>NZ_CP045554.1:0-5612807 GCF_013305665.1 Pseudomonas sp. NY5710 | reverse complement strand
CCTGTACATCCCATGAACCGTGGCCTTGGCATGGTTATCCACAGAAAGTTATCCACCTAAGCTTTATAGGTTTATCAGAAAAGCTTTTTATATCTCTCTTCTTTTTTTTCATGTTGTCCCCAACGTGTACCTTCGATCAAGCACCCTCGGGAGAATGGCCGAGAAGTTGCCGTCCATCACGTGCTCTATAGGTAAAGACTGGTTGGAAATTGACCTACGGGCTTGCTTTCTCTAGAATCGCCGGTCTCGTAAAAAGGGGGCCATCCCGGCCCGTCGTCGACAAACCAGGTAACACGCCATGAAACGTACTTTCCAACCAAGCACCATCAAGCGCGCGCGCACTCACGGTTTCCGTGCCCGTATGGCTACCAAGAACGGCCGCGCTGTTCTGTCGCGTCGTCGTGCCAAAGGCCGTAAGCGTCTGGCCATTTGATTTTTCGGCACAGGTGGTGAGTCAGGACTTCAGTCGGGAAAAGCGACTGCTTACACCCCGGCATTTCAAAGCGGTCTTCGACTCCCCAACCGGCAAGGTTCCAGGGAAAAACCTGCTGATCCTTGCTCGCGAGAACGGCCTCGATCACCCACGGCTGGGCCTGGTGATCGGCAAGAAAAGCGTCAAACTCGCCGTTCAACGCAATCGCCTCAAGCGCTTGATGCGCGATTCCTTTCGTCTGAACCAGCAGTTACTCGCCGGCCTGGACATCGTGATCGTCGCGCGCAAGGGATTGGGTGAAGTAGAAAACCCGGAATTGCACCAACACTTTGGCAAACTCTGGAAACGCCTGGCGCGCAGCCGCCCAGCACCAGTAGTCACCGCCAATTGCGCAGGGGTAGACAGCCAAGATGCGTAAACTGGCGCTCGTTCCGATCCAGTTTTACCGTTACGCCATTAGTCCTCTGATGGCCAGCCACTGTCGTTTCTTCCCCAGCTGCTCCTGTTACGCCTACGAAGCCATCGAAAATCATGGCTTGTGGCGTGGTGGGTGGCTGGCTGTTCGTCGCCTGGGGCGTTGTCATCCGTGGAATGCAGGCGGTTTCGACCCCGTTCCACCCGCTCCTTCCTCCCGAACTTCTTCGATAGCCGAGTAATCATGGATATTAAACGCACGATCCTGATCGCCGCGCTGGCAGTCGTGTCCTACGTCATGGTCCTGAAGTGGAACGATGACTACGGCCAAGCTGCCTTGCCGACTCAGAATACTGCTGCCAGCACTGTTGCGCCGGGCTTGCCCGATGGCGTGCCGGCCGGTAACAACGGTGCCAGCGCCGATGTACCGAGCGCCAACGCCGACTCCAGCCCTGCCGAACTGGCACCGGTCGCACTCAGCAAGGACCTGATCCGCGTCAAGACTGACGTCCTTGAGCTGGCTATCGACCCGGTTGGTGGTGACATCGTCCAGCTGAACCTGCCGAAATACCCCCGCCGCCAGGACCACCCGGACATCCCGTTCCAGTTGTTCGACAATGGTGGTGAGCGTGTCTACCTGGCACAAAGCGGCCTGACCGGCGCCAACGGCCCGGATGCCCGCGCCAGCGGCCGCCCACTGTATGCCGCCGAGCAGAAAAGCTACCAACTGGCTGACGGCCAGCAGCAATTGGTGGTCGACCTGAAGTTCAGCGACAACGGCGTCAACTACATCAAGCGCTTCAGCTTCAAGCGCGGTGAGTACGACCTGAATGTCAGCTACCTGATCGACAACCAGAGCAGCCAGCCGTGGAGCGGCAATATGTTTGCCCAGCTCAAGCGTGACGCCAGCGGCGATCCGTCTTCGAGCACTGCGACCGGCACCGCCACCTACCTGGGTGCAGCCCTGTGGACAGCTTCCGAGCCTTACAAAAAGGTCTCGATGAAGGACATGGACAAGGGCAATTTGAAAGAAAATGTGTCTGGTGGCTGGGTAGCCTGGCTGCAGCACTACTTCGTGACCGCGTGGATCCCGGCCAAGTCGGACAACAACGTTGTTCAGACGCGCAAGGACAGCCAAGGCAACTACATCATCGGCTACACTGGCCCGGCACTGAACGTACCTGCCGGTGGCAAGGTTGAAACCAGCGCCATGCTGTATGCCGGACCGAAGATCCAGTCCAAGCTCAAGGAATTGTCCCCAGGCCTGGAACTGACCGTCGACTACGGCTTCCTGTGGTTCATCGCCCAGCCGATCTTCTGGCTGCTGCAACATATCCACAGCCTGCTGGGCAACTGGGGCTGGTCGATCATCGTGCTGACCATGCTGATCAAAGGCCTGTTCTTCCCGTTGTCGGCTGCCAGCTACCGTTCCATGGCGCGCATGCGTGCCGTTGCACCGAAACTCGCCGCGTTGAAAGAGCGCTTCGGTGATGATCGCCAGAAGATGTCCCAGGCGATGATGGAGCTGTACAAGAAAGAGAAGATCAACCCGTTGGGCGGCTGCCTGCCGATCCTGGTGCAGATGCCGGTGTTCCTGGCCCTGTACTGGGTGCTGCTGGAAAGCGTTGAAATGCGCCAGGCGCCATGGATGCTGTGGATTACCGACCTGTCGATCAAGGATCCGTTCTTCATCCTGCCGATCATCATGGGCGCCACCATGTTCATCCAGCAACGCCTGAACCCGACACCGCCGGATCCTATGCAGGCCAAGGTGATGAAAATGATGCCGATCATCTTCACCTTCTTCTTCCTGTGGTTCCCAGCGGGTCTGGTGCTGTACTGGGTTGTGAACAACTGCTTGTCGATTTCGCAGCAGTGGTACATCACACGTCGCATCGAAGCAGCCACGAAAAAAGCTGCTGCCTGACGGGCTGCTACGCTAGCCTGTGAATAAAAACGCCCCCTAGTGGGGCGTTTTTGCTATCTGTCGTTGTTGTCGTAGAGGCTTTCGAGCATGAACATTGTGCGTGAAACCATCGCAGCCATCGCCACCGCCCAGGGCCGCGGCGGGGTGGGGATTGTCAGGTTGTCCGGGCCCCTGGCCGCCAAGGCCGGGCAATTGATCACCGGCCGTACGCTTACCCCGCGCCACGCCCATTACGGCCCCTTCCGCGATGAGGAAGGGCTGGTACTGGACGAAGGGATCGCATTGTTCTTCCCCGGGCCCAATTCGTTCACCGGCGAGGACGTGCTTGAGCTGCAGGGCCACGGTGGCCCGGTGGTGCTGGACATGCTGCTGCAGCGCTGTGTACAAGTTGGCTGTCGGCTGGCCCGCCCAGGGGAGTTCAGCGAGCGCGCGTTCCTCAACGACAAGCTCGACCTGGCGCAGGCCGAAGCCATTGCCGACCTGATCGAGGCCAGCTCCAGCCAGGCGGCCCGCAACGCCCTGCGCTCGCTACAGGGCGAGTTCTCCAAGCGTGTGCATGGTTTGACCGAGGCGTTGATCGCATTGCGCATCTACGTCGAGGCAGCGATCGACTTCCCTGAAGAAGAGATCGACTTCCTCGCCGACGGCCACGTGCTTTCGATGCTCGATACCGTACGCTGTGAGTTATCCACCGTGCAGCGCGAGGCCGGGCAGGGTGCGTTGCTGCGCGACGGCATGACGGTGGTTATCGCCGGCAGGCCTAATGCCGGTAAATCCAGCCTGCTGAACCAGCTGGCCGGGCGCGAAGCGGCGATCGTCACCGATATCGCCGGCACCACACGGGATATTTTGCGCGAACATATCCACATTGATGGCATGCCGCTACATGTGGTGGACACCGCCGGTTTGCGGGCCACCGATGACCATGTGGAAAAGATTGGTGTGGAACGGGCGCTGAAGGCCATTGGCGAGGCTGACCGGGTATTGCTGGTGGTTGACTCCACAGCGCCCGAAGCCAGCGACCCGTTTGCCCTGTGGCCAGAGTTTCTCGACCAGCGGCCAGACCCGGCGAAGGTTACGCTGATCCGTAACAAGGCAGACCTGAGTGGCGAGCGGGTAGGGCTGGAACAATGCGATGATGGCCACGTCACGATCACCCTTAGCGCCAAGGGCAATGATGCAGGCCTGCAGCTGCTACGCGACCACCTGAAGGCCTGCATGGGTTATGAACAGACTGCCGAGAGCGGTTTCAGCGCCCGCAGGCGCCACCTGGATGCGTTGCGCCAGGCCAGTGAGCACTTGGAGCACGGCCGCGCACAACTGACTCTGGCGGGCGCGGGAGAGCTGTTGGCGGAAGACCTGCGTCAGGCCCAGCATGCGCTGGGCGAGATCACCGGGGCATTCAGTTCGGATGATTTGCTGGGGCGGATCTTCTCCAGCTTCTGTATCGGCAAATAATCCACAGCCGGGCACCGCCAAGAGCCGCTTCTTCGGGAGCGGCTTTTTTTTGCCTGGAATTCACGCATGGGCCGTGCGGGCCCCATCGCCGCCTGCCAGCACCCACAAGCATCCTGCTTTCCATGCTTGTTCCGCCCTCCAGTGGGAACGGGTTTACCTGATATGAGGCCAGTACAGGCTCACAATTTTTATACACAAGCGTAGAAATGCGCTCAGGAGCCCTGTGGAAAACCCGCCATCAGCTCCGTTGATAAGCATGCTTTTTTTCTGAGGACAAAACCCCCTGTGGGTAAACATGCATTTAATCCACAGGCTAAATCACGTTATCCATACCCCTCAGGGCACTCCAACCACAGGGTTTAATTTCTCTGTACATACCGTAATTCATGGTCTGCAAAGGTTTATCCACAGATAAGACTGCGCATAAGAATAAACATAAAAACAAAGCTTTTATAAATTTCTCTTCTTTGATTTCTGTTGTGTGCCACTCATCCACAGACTGGTCAAAATTTGCTCAGACGGTTTCTTTAAGGGGGGGTAAGTCCCTATACTTGTCGGCTTACCTTCTCTATTCGCAAAAACAGGCACGAGGTGCGTGGTGGATTTCCCTTCCCGTTTTGAAGTGATCGTCATCGGCGGCGGCCATGCCGGTACCGAGGCTGCGCTTGCGTCAGCACGCATGGGTGTGAAAACCCTGCTGTTGACCCATAACGTGGAAACCCTCGGTCACATGAGCTGCAACCCCGCCATCGGCGGTATTGGCAAAAGCCATCTGGTCAAAGAGATCGATGCCCTCGGTGGCGCCATGGCGTTGGCTACCGACAAGAGCGGCATCCAGTTCCGCGTTCTGAACAACCGCAAAGGTCCAGCTGTACGGGCAACCCGTGCACAGGCCGACCGCGCCATCTACAAGGCCGTGGTTCGTGAAATCCTGGAGAACCAGCCAAACCTGTGGATATTCCAGCAATCCTGCGATGACCTGATCGTCGAGCAGGATCAGGTCAAAGGCGTGGTGACCCAGATGGGCCTGCGTTTCTTTGCCGAATCGGTGGTACTGACCACCGGTACCTTCCTTGGCGGCCTGATCCACATCGGGTTGCAAAACCATTCAGGTGGTCGCGCCGGTGATCCGCCTTCGATCGCGCTGGCACACCGCATGCGCGAGCTGCCATTGCGCGTAGGCCGGTTGAAAACGGGTACGCCACCACGTATCGACGGTCGTTCGGTGGATTTTTCGGTCATGACCGAGCAACCAGGCGATACGCCCATACCGGTGATGTCGTTCATGGGCAATGCCGAAATGCACCCACGCCAGGTCAGTTGCTGGATTACCCATACCAACGCGCGTACCCACGAGATCATTGCCTCGAACCTCGACCGGTCGCCCATGTATTCGGGCGTGATCGAAGGGGTGGGCCCGCGCTACTGCCCATCGATCGAAGACAAGATCCACCGGTTCGCCGACAAGGAAAGCCACCAGGTATTCATCGAGCCTGAGGGCTTGACCACCCATGAGCTGTACCCGAACGGTATTTCCACGTCGCTGCCGTTCGACGTGCAACTGGAACTGGTCCGTTCGATCCGTGGCATGGAAAACGCCCACATCGTGCGCCCTGGCTATGCCATCGAGTACGACTACTTCGACCCGCGTGACCTCAAGTACAGCCTCGAGACCAAAGTCATCGGCGGCTTGTTCTTCGCCGGCCAGATCAATGGCACCACCGGTTACGAAGAAGCCGGCGCCCAAGGCCTGCTGGCCGGCACCAACGCCGCGTTGCGGGCACAAGGCCGTGACAGCTGGTGCCCTCGCCGTGACGAGGCGTACATCGGCGTACTGGTCGACGACCTGATTACCCTGGGCACCCAGGAGCCGTACCGTATGTTTACCTCGCGTGCCGAGTACCGGCTGATTCTGCGCGAAGACAACGCCGACCTGCGTCTGACCGAAAAGGGCCGTGAACTGGGCCTGATCGATGACCAGCGCTGGGCGGCCTTCTGCGCCAAGCGCGACGGCATCGAACGCGAGGAGCAGCGCCTGAAGTCGACCTGGGTACGACCCAATACCGAACAAGGCCAAGCCATTGTGGGTAAGTTCGGCACGCCGCTCAGCCACGAGTACAGCCTGCTCAACCTGCTGGCCCGCCCGGAAATCGACTACGCCGGGCTGATCGAAGCCACCGGCGGTGAGGCAATCGATCCGCAGGTCGCCGAACAGGTCGAGATTCGCACCAAGTACGCCGGTTACATCGACCGCCAGCAGGATGAGATCGCTCGCCTGCGTGCCAGCGAGGACACCCGGTTGCCTGTGGATATCGACTACACGACCATTTCCGGCCTGTCGAAAGAGATCCAGGGCAAGCTGGGCCAGACCCGCCCGGAAACTCTGGGCCAGGCATCGCGCATTCCCGGCGTGACCCCGGCGGCGATTTCCCTGTTGCTGATTCACTTGAAAAAACGCGGCGCTGGCCGCGAATTGGAGCAAAGCGCTTGAGTGCCCTGGTTACCCCGCAACATGTTGAAGAGTTGTCCACAGGTGCGCGGCAGCTTGGTGTAGACCTGAGTGCCGAGCAGCATGAAAAACTGCTCGGCTACCTGGCCTTGTTGATCAAATGGAACAAAGCCTACAACCTGACCGCCGTGCGCGACCCCGACGAGATGGTTTCGCGGCATCTGCTCGACAGCCTGAGCGTCATGGCGTTTATCCACAGCGCGCGGGAAAACTGGCTGGATGTCGGCAGTGGTGGCGGCATGCCTGGTATCCCTTTGGCTATCCTGCACCCGCACAAGCGGGTGACCGTGCTGGATGCCAATGGCAAGAAAACCCGCTTCCTGACCCAGGTGAAAATGGAACTCAAGCTGGACAACCTCACGGTTATCCACAGCCGGGTCGAGGCATTCCAACCTGCACAACCGTTCGACGGGATCATCTCCCGTGCCTTCAGCAGCATGGAGAACTTCACCAACTGGACCCGCCACCTGGGCGACACCGGGACGCAATGGCTTGCAATGAAGGGGCTGCATCCTGCCGATGAACTGGTAGCATTGCCCGCAGACTTCACAGTGGAAAGCGAACAGGCCCTGACCGTTCCAGGTTGCCAGGGCCAGCGCCATCTGCTGATACTGCGCCGCAAGGCATGACTGGGAACACGCGCATCAATGGCTAAGGTATTCGCAATCGCGAACCAGAAAGGTGGTGTAGGCAAGACCACCACCTGTATCAATCTCGCCGCCTCGCTGGCCGCGACCAAGCGTCGCGTGCTGCTGATCGACCTCGATCCGCAGGGCAACGCCACCATGGGCAGCGGTGTGGACAAACACGAACTCGAGCACTCGGTCTACGACCTGCTGATCGGGGAGTGCGACCTGGCCCAGGCCATGCATTACTCCGAGCACGGTGGTTTTCAGCTGCTGCCGGCCAACCGCGACCTGACCGCCGCCGAAGTGGTGCTGCTGGAAATGCAGGTCAAGGAAAGCCGCCTGCGCAACGCGCTGGCGCCCATCCGTGACAACTACGACTACATCCTGATCGATTGCCCGCCGTCGCTGTCGATGCTGACGCTCAACGCCCTGGTCGCAGCCGATGGGGTGATCATCCCCATGCAGTGCGAGTACTACGCACTGGAGGGCCTCAGTGACCTTGTGGATAACATCAAGCGCATCGCTGCCCGGCTGAACCCGGAGCTGAAGATCGAGGGCTTGCTGCGGACCATGTACGATCCCCGCCTGAGCCTGAACAACGATGTGTCGGCCCAGCTCAAGGAGCACTTCGGGCCCCAGCTTTACGACACGGTTATTCCGCGCAATATTCGCCTGGCCGAGGCCCCCAGCTTCGGCATGCCGGCCCTGGCCTACGACAAGCAATCGCGTGGCGCCCTGGCTTATCTGGCGCTGGCTGGGGAACTGGTTCGCCGGCAACGCCGTCAGTCGCGCACTGCACAGACAACTTAAGGAATCCGTATGGCCGTCAAGAAACGGGGTCTCGGACGTGGGTTGGATGCACTGCTCAGTGGTCCTACCGTGAGCGCGCTCGAAGAGCAGGCTGTGAAGATCGACCAAAAGGAGCTGCAGCATCTGCCGGTCGAACTGATCCAGCGTGGCAAATATCAGCCACGCCGGGACATGGACCCACAGGCGCTGGAAGAACTTGCCCACTCGATTCGCAACCATGGGGTGATGCAACCGATCGTGGTGCGCCCGATCGGCGATAACCGCTACGAGATCATTGCCGGTGAGCGCCGTTGGCGTGCCACCCAACAGGCCGGCCTGGACACCATCCCGGCCATGGTCCGCGAAGTGGCCGACGAGGCCGCCATTGCCATGGCGCTGATCGAGAACATCCAGCGTGAAGACCTCAACCCGCTGGAAGAGGCGCTGGCCCTGCAGCGGCTGCAGCAGGAGTTCGAACTGACTCAGCAACAGGTGGCCGATGCGGTCGGCAAGTCGCGGGTCACCGTGGCCAACCTGCTGCGCCTGATTACCTTGCCTGAGGCGATCAAGACCATGCTGGCCCACGGCGACCTGGAAATGGGTCACGCCCGCGCATTGCTCGGGTTGGATGAGAATCGCCAGGAAGAGGGGGCGCGTCATGTTGTCGCACGTGGTCTCACCGTGCGCCAAACTGAAGCACTGGTTCGCCAGTGGCTCAGCGACAAGCCTGAACCGGTCGAACCGGGCAAACCTGATCCGGATATCGCGCGCCTTGAACAGCGGCTCGCAGAGCGCCTGGGCTCGGCTGTGCAGATTCGCCACGGCAACAAGGGCAAAGGCCAATTGGTTATTCGCTACAACTCGCTTGACGAGTTGCAAGGTGTGCTTGCACACATCCGCTGAAACAATTGCTGTTGTAGCGGGCAGTCGGAAATCACTACCGAAGAGTTGAATAGGGGTTAAACCACCCCTATACTCTGCGCGCATTTTGTCGGCACAAATTATGCCAAGTCATCACTGACTTGTTGGTCGACTTCCGAGGAGCAGTTGTGATGGAAATCCGCACGCCAAACCGCCTGCCTTTCCATCGCTGGGCGGTTTTTCCGGTACTGCTGGCTCAATTTGTCGTATTCCTGCTGGCGACCCTGGTGTTGTGGCAGTGGAAAGGGGCGGTCAGTGGATATTCAGGCCTTTGCGGAGGTTTGATTGCCTGGCTGCCCAACGTGTATTTCGCCTGGAAGGCTTTTCGCTTTAGCGGAGCTCGGGCGGCACAAGCCATCGTCAAGTCGTTCTACGCTGGCGAGGCAGGCAAGATGATTTTGACGGCAGTGCTTTTTGCACTGACCTTCGCAGGAGTGAAGCCACTGGCGCCGCTAGCAGTATTCGGCGTCTTCGTGTTGACCCTTTTGGTCAGCTGGTTCGCGCCCCTGCTGATGAATAAAAGACTTTCGAGACCTTAGGGCGTTTGAGGCAACCATGGCAGCAGAAACCGCTTCGGGCTATATCCAGCACCACTTGCAGAACCTGACCTACGGTCAACTACCAGACGGCAGCTGGGGCTTTGCCCATTCGGCTGCAGAAGCCAAGGCAATGGGCTTCTGGGCGTTCCACCTGGACACCCTGGGTTGGTCCGTCGCGCTGGGTCTGATCTTCCTGTTCATCTTCCGCATGGCGGCCAAGAAGGCCACCTCCGGCCAGCCTGGCGGCCTGCAGAACTTCGTGGAAGTGATGGTCGACTTCGTCAACGGCAGCGTGAAGGACTCCTTCCACGGCCGTAGCCCGGTCATCGCACCGCTGGCGCTGACCATCTTCGTCTGGGTATTCCTGATGAACGCCGTCGACCTGGTACCGGTCGACTGGATTCCTCAGCTGGCGATCCTGATCTCCGGTGATCCGCACATTCCGTTCCGCGCCGTGTCGACCACCGACCCGAACGCGACCCTGGCCATGGCGTTCTGCGTATTCGCGCTGATCATCTTCTACAGCATCAAGGTCAAGGGCCTGGGCGGCTTCATCGGTGAGCTGACCCTGCACCCGTTCGGTAGCAAGAACATCTTCGTGCAGATCCTGCTGATTCCGGTCAACTTCCTGCTCGAATTCGTCACCCTGATCGCCAAGCCGATCTCGCTGGCACTGCGTCTGTTCGGCAACATGTATGCCGGCGAATTGGTGTTCATCCTGATCGCGGTCATGTTCGGTTCCGGCCTGCTGTGGCTGAGCGGCCTGGGTGTCGTGCTGCAATGGGCGTGGGCGGTGTTCCACATCCTGATCATCACCCTGCAAGCTTTCATCTTCATGATGCTCACCATCGTCTACCTGTCGATGGCGCACGAAGATAACCATTAAGACCGCCTGGCGTGTCTGATAGCCTTCCCCGCTCGTTTGGGGGGAGGGCTTAAAAAGTCCGCAAGGGCATGCTGTACCAAACGATTTGTTTTACCGCTTCAACTTAAAAACCTAACCAATACGACGTAAAAGTCGGGAGGAAAGATGGAAACTGTAGTTGGTCTGACCGCTATCGCTGTTGCTCTGCTGATCGGCCTGGGTGCTCTGGGTACCGCCATTGGTTTCGGCCTGCTGGGCGGCAAATTCCTGGAAGGCGCTGCTCGCCAGCCAGAAATGGTTCCAATGCTGCAGGTTAAAATGTTCATCGTTGCCGGTCTGCTCGACGCCGTAACCATGATCGGTGTTGGTATCGCTCTGTTCTTCACCTTCGCGAATCCGTTCGTTGGTCAAATCGCCGGCTAATCACTCGTAACCACGAGTTGATAGCTGTGATGAACCAAAGACCGAGCGAGGTGTTGGCGTGAATATTAATGCAACCCTGATTGGCCAATCCGTTGCCTTCTTGATTTTTGTACTCTTCTGCATGAAGTACGTATGGCCTCCGGTCATCACTGCTCTGCAAGAGCGCCAAAAGAAGATTGCCGACGGCTTGGACGCTGCCAACCGCGCAGCTCGCGACCTGGAGCTGGCCCAAGAAAAAGCGGGTCAGCAACTGCGTGAAGCTAAGGCACAGGCAGCCGAAATCATTGAGCAAAGCAAGAAACGCGCTGCTCAGCTTGTCGAGGAAGCCCGTGAACAGGCCCGCGTCGAAGCTGACCGTGTGAAGGCTCAGGCTCTGGCCGAGATCGAACAGGAACTGAACAGTGCTAAAGACGCCCTGCGTGCCCAAGTGGGTGCCCTGGCCGTTGGCGGTGCTGAAAAGATCCTTGGCGCCACAATCGATCAAAACGCGCATGCGGAGCTGGTTAACAAACTGGCCGCTGAAATTTAAGCGAGGGCGATCATGGCAGAACTGACCACGTTGGCCCGACCTTACGCTAAGGCTGCCTTTGAGCACGCCCAGGCCCATCAGCAACTGGCCAATTGGTCAGCCATGCTCGGCCTGGCTGCTGCGGTGTCGCAAGACGACACCATGCAGCGCCTGCTCAAGGCCCCGCGACTGACGAGCGCAGAAAAGGCCGCCACGTTCATTGACGTGTGCGGTGACAAGTTCAATGCACAGGCACAGAATTTCATTCATGTTGCCGCGGAAAACGACCGTCTCCTGCTTCTGCCGGAGATTGCCGCCCTGTTCGACCTGTACAAGGCCGAGCAAGAGAAATCCGTGGACGTGGAAGTCACCAGTGCCTTCGCGTTGAACCAAGAACAGCAAGACAAACTCGCCAAGGTTCTCAGTGCACGGTTAGGCCAGGAAGTGCGCCTGCACGCGTCGGAGGATGCCAGCCTGATTGGCGGCGTCGTCATCCGCGCAGGTGACCTGGTAATCGATGGCTCTGTTCGCGGCAAAATCGCGAAACTGGCCGAAGCATTGAAATCTTGAGTTTGAAGGGGCAGCAGAGCAATGCAGCAACTCAATCCTTCCGAAATTAGTGAAATCATCAAGGGCCGCATCGACAACCTCGATGTGAGCTCCCAAGCCCGTAACGAAGGTACCGTTGTTTCGGTATCCGACGGTATCGTGCGGATCCACGGTCTGGCCGACGTCATGTACGGCGAAATGATCGAGTTCCCTGGCAGCGTCTACGGTATGGCCCTGAACCTGGAGCAAGACTCCGTAGGTGCAGTGATCCTGGGTGCCTATGACACCCTCGCCGAAGGCATGAGCGCCAAGTGCACCGGCCGCATCCTGGAAGTTCCTGTTGGTAAGGAACTGCTGGGTCGCGTCGTTGACGCACTGGGTAACCCGATCGATGGCAAAGGTCCGCTGGGCAACACCCAGACCGACGCGGTCGAGAAAGTGGCTCCAGGCGTGATCTGGCGTAAGTCGGTAGACCAGCCTGTACAGACTGGCTACAAGTCCGTCGACGCCATGATCCCTGTCGGCCGTGGCCAGCGCGAGCTGATCATTGGCGACCGTCAGATCGGTAAGACCGCCATGGCCATCGACGCCATCATCAACCAGAAAGACTCCGGTATTTTCTGTGTTTATGTTGCTGTCGGCCAGAAGCGCTCCACCGTTGCCAACATCGTTCGCAAGCTGGAAGAAACCGGCGCCCTGGCCAACACCATCGTGGTTGTTGCCAGTGCTTCGGAATCCGCCGCACTGCAGTTCCTGGCGCCATACGCCGGCTGCACCATGGGCGAGTTCTTCCGTGACCGCGGTGAAGACGCACTGATCGTTTACGATGACCTGTCCAAGCAGGCCGTTGCCTACCGTCAGATCTCCCTGCTGCTGCGCCGTCCACCAGGACGTGAAGCGTACCCAGGCGACGTGTTCTATCTCCACTCCCGTCTGCTGGAGCGTGCATCGCGCGTTTCGGAAGAATACGTCGAGAAGTTCACTAACGGTGCAGTCACTGGCAAGACCGGTTCCCTGACCGCCCTGCCGATCATCGAAACCCAGGCTGGCGACGTTTCCGCGTTCGTTCCGACCAACGTGATTTCCATCACCGACGGTCAGATCTTCCTGGAATCGGCCATGTTCAACTCGGGCATCCGCCCTGCAGTGAACGCCGGTGTTTCGGTATCCCGCGTAGGTGGTGCCGCTCAGACCAAGATCATCAAGAAGCTGTCCGGTGGTATTCGTACCGCTCTGGCTCAGTACCGTGAACTGGCTGCATTCGCCCAGTTCGCTTCCGATCTGGACGAAGCGACCCGCAAGCAGCTGGAGCATGGTCAGCGCGTAACCGAGCTGATGAAGCAGAAACAGTACGCGCCGATGTCCATCGCGGACATGGCTCTGTCGCTGTACGCCGCTGAGCGTGGTTTCCTGACTGACGTGGAAGTCTCCAAGGTCGGTAGCTTCGAGCAAGCACTGATCGCCTTCTTCAACCGTGATCACGCCGAACTGATGGCGAAGATCAACGTGAAGGGTGACTTCAACGACGAAATCGACGCAGGCCTGAAAGCCGGTATCGAGAAGTTCAAGGCCACCCAGACCTGGTAAGCCGCAGCGGGGGCTCCGGCCCCCGCTTGCTAACCTGATAGGTGATACATGGCAGGCGCAAAAGAGATTCGCAGTAAGATTGCGAGCATCAAAAGCACGCAAAAAATTACCAGCGCCATGGAGAAAGTGGCGGTCAGCAAGATGCGCAAGGCACAAATGCGCATGGCTGCTAGCCGTCCTTACGCGGAGCGTATCCGCCAGGTGATCGGTCATCTGGCCAACGCCAACCCGGAATACCGCCACCCGTTCATGATCGAGCGCCCTGTAAAGCGCGCCGGTTATATCGTGGTGAGCAGTGACCGTGGCTTGTGCGGTGGCTTGAACACCAACCTGTTCAAGGCCCTGGTCAAGGACATGAGCGAAAACCGCGAACAGGGCGTGGAAATCGACCTGTGCGTGATCGGCAGCAAGGGTGCGACTTTCTTCCGCATCTTTGGCGGCAACGTTGTAGCCGCGATCAGCCACCTGGGCGAAGAGCCGTCGATCAATGATCTGATCGGCTCCGTCAAAGTGATGCTGGACGCCTACATGGACGGCCGTATCGATCGCCTCTCGGTGGTTTCGAACAAGTTCATCAACACCATGACCCAAAAACCGACGGTCGAGCAATTGGTACCGTTGGTGGCAACCCCGGATCAGGAACTCAAGCACCACTGGGACTACCTGTACGAACCCGACGCAAAAGAGCTGCTGGACGGCTTGATGGTGCGTTACGTGGAGTCGCAGGTCTACCAGGCGGTGGTCGAGAACAACGCTGCTGAACAAGCAGCCCGGATGATCGCCATGAAAAACGCCACAGACAACGCCGGTGATTTGATCAAAGAGCTGCAATTGATCTACAACAAGGCGCGTCAGGCTGCGATCACCCAGGAGATCTCGGAAATCGTCGGCGGCGCTGCCGCGGTTTAACGGTTCAAAAAATCAGAGGATCCAGCTATGAGTAGCGGACGTATCGTTCAAATCATCGGCGCCGTCATCGACGTGGAATTCCCACGTGACGTCGTGCCGAGTGTTTACAACGCGCTGAAAGTACAAGGCGCGGAAACCACCCTGGAAGTTCAGCAGCAGCTGGGCGACGGCGTGGTTCGTACCATTGCGATGGGCTCGACCGAAGGCCTGAAGCGCGGTCTGGATGTCGTCGACACCGGCGCTGCCATCTCCGTTCCTGTTGGTAAGGCCACCCTGGGCCGCATCATGGACGTACTGGGCAACCCGATCGACGAAGCCGGCCCGATCGGCGAAGAAGAGCGTCGCGGTATCCACCAGCCAGCGCCTTCGTTCGCTGACCAGGCAGGCGGCAACGACCTGCTGGAAACCGGCATCAAGGTTATCGACCTGGTTTGCCCGTTTGCCAAGGGTGGTAAGGTTGGTCTGTTCGGTGGTGCCGGCGTCGGCAAGACCGTGAACATGATGGAACTGATCCGTAACATCGCCATGGAACACAGCGGTTACTCCGTGTTCGCTGGTGTGGGTGAGCGTACTCGTGAGGGTAACGACTTCTACCACGAGATGAAGGACTCCAACGTTCTCGACAAGGTAGCGCTGGTCTACGGTCAGATGAACGAGCCACCAGGAAACCGTCTGCGCGTAGCGCTGACCGGCCTGACCATGGCTGAGAAGTTCCGTGACGAAGGTAACGACGTTCTGCTGTTCGTCGACAACATCTATCGTTACACCTTGGCCGGTACCGAAGTATCCGCACTGCTGGGCCGTATGCCTTCTGCAGTAGGTTACCAGCCGACCCTGGCTGAAGAGATGGGCGTTCTGCAAGAGCGCATCACCTCCACCAAGGAAGGTTCGATCACCTCCGTTCAGGCCGTATACGTACCTGCGGACGACTTGACCGACCCGTCGCCAGCGACCACCTTCGCCCACTTGGACGCCACCGTCGTTCTGTCCCGTGACATCGCCTCCCTGGGTATCTACCCAGCGGTCGACCCACTGGACTCGACTTCGCGTCAGCTGGACCCGAACGTGATCGGCAACGAGCACTACGAGACCGCTCGTGGCGTTCAGTATGTTCTGCAGCGCTACAAAGAGCTGAAGGACATCATCGCGATCCTGGGTATGGACGAACTGTCAGAAAGCGACAAGCAACTGGTAGCCCGCGCTCGTAAGATCCAGCGCTTCCTGTCGCAGCCGTTCTTCGTGGCCGAGGTCTTCACCGGCTCGCCAGGCAAGTACGTTTCCCTGAAAGACACCATCGCTGGCTTCAGCGGCATCCTCAAAGGTGACTACGACCACCTGCCAGAACAAGCGTTCTACATGGTCGGCAGCATCGACGAAGCGATCGAGAAAGCCAAGAAACTGTAATCCCGGCGCCCCGCAAGGGGCGCTAATCAGGTTGAGGCAAGCAGATGGCTATGACAGTCCATTGCGACATCGTCAGCGCGGAAGGAGAAATCTTCTCCGGCCTGGTCGAGATGGTAGTAGCGCACGGCAACCTGGGCGATCTGGGTATCGCTCCAGGCCACGCGCCGCTGATCACCAATCTCAAGCCAGGTCCGATCACGCTGACCAAGCAGGGTGGCACTCAAGAGGTGTTCTACATCTCCGGTGGCTTCCTCGAAGTGCAGCCGAACATGGTGAAGGTTCTTGCCGACACCGTGCAACGTGCTGCCGACCTGGACGAAGCTCAGGCTCAGGAAGCCCTCAAGGCTGCCGAGAACGCGCTGAACACTAAAGGCTCGGACTTCGACTACGGCGCTGCAGCCGCACGTCTGGCCGAGGCGGCTGCTCAGCTGCGTACTGTCCAGCAAATGCGCAGAGGCAAGTAATCCGGCCCAGGCCGCTTACTGCCACTGCGATTGAGTTAAAGGGTAGCCTCGGCTACCCTTTTTCTTTTTCCGAATTTCTATTCTGGTCACGCAGCTGACCGCCCAGGATTGGTAGCCAGTAATGTCCCTCGATATCGTTATTCTCGCCGCAGGCCAAGGCACGCGCATGCGTTCGGCGCTCCCCAAGGTGCTGCACCCGGTCGCCGGCAACTCCATGCTCGGCCATGTTATCCACAGCGCGCGCCAGCTGCAGCCGCAAGGTATTCATGTGGTCATTGGCCATGGTGCCGAACTGGTCCGCGAGCGCCTGGCCGCCGATGACCTGAATTTCGTCATGCAGAATAAACAGCTGGGTACCGGCCACGCCGTTGCACAGGCACTGCCAGCGCTGACTGCCGATACTGTGCTGGTACTGTACGGCGACGTGCCGCTGATCGAAGTGGAGACCTTGCAGCGCCTGCTGGCCAAAGCTAATGACCAGCAACTGGGCCTGCTCACGGTCACCCTCGACGACCCGACCGGCTATGGCCGCATTGTTCGCGATCAGCAAGGCAATGTCACCGCCATCGTTGAGCACAAGGATGCCAGCGAAGCGCAGAAAACGATCAACGAAGGCAACACCGGCATTCTGGCGCTGCCAGCGGCGCGCCTGGCTGACTGGATGGGTCGTCTGTCGAACAATAACGCCCAGGGTGAGTATTACCTGACCGACGTCATCGCCATGGCGGTGGCCGATGGTTTGGTGGTGGCTACCGAGCAGCCACACGATCCAATGGAAGTGCAGGGGGCCAACGACCGTCGCCAGCTTTCCGAGCTGGAGCGCCACTACCAGTTGCGTGAAGGGCGTCGCCTGATGGCCCAGGGTGTAACCCTGCGTGACCCGGCGCGCTTTGATGTGCGCGGTGAGGTTACCGTCGGTCGTGACGTGCTGATCGACATCAACGTTGTACTCGAGGGCAAAGTGGTCATCGAGGACGATGTGCAGATCGGTCCCAACTGTGTAATCAAGAACACGACCCTGCGCAAAGGGGCTGTGGTCAAGGCCAACAGTCACCTTGAAGGTGCGGTGATGGGCGAGGGCAGCGATGCCGGCCCGTTTGCCCGGCTGCGCCCTGGCAGCGTGCTGGATGCCAAAGCCCATGTGGGTAACTTTGTAGAACTGAAAAACGCTCACCTGGGAGAGGGTGCCAAGGCTGGCCACCTGACCTACCTAGGGGATGCCGAAATCGGCGCCCGTACCAACATCGGCGCT
Source organism: Pseudomonas sp. NY5710 (assembly GCF_013305665.1). Taxonomy (NCBI): domain Bacteria; kingdom Pseudomonadati; phylum Pseudomonadota; class Gammaproteobacteria; order Pseudomonadales; family Pseudomonadaceae; genus Pseudomonas; species Pseudomonas sp. NY5710. The sequence continues at coordinate 5,595,227 of NZ_CP045554.1, read as the reverse complement.
GGCACCATCACCTGCAACTACGACGGTGCCAACAAGTTCAAGACAGTGATGGGTGAGGACGTATTCATCGGTTCGAACAATTCGCTGGTGGCGCCTGTGGAAATAAAAGCCGGTGCAACGACGGCTGCCGGCTCGACCATCACTCAGGCTGTGGAAGCGGGCGACCTGGCAGTGGCACGAGCGCGACAGCGCAACATCCCAGGCTGGAAGCGGCCGGAGAAGATCAAGAAGAGCTGATTTATCCACAGCTGCTTTCCTCGAAGCCGACCTATGTGAGTAAGTCGGCTTTTTTGTGCGCTATGCAACCCGATGTGTGGGCGCGGCCCTTGTGGGAACGGGCAAGCCCGCGAACACCGGCAAAGCCGGTGCCATACATCGCGGTGCCGGCGTTGCGGGGTAAGTCGGATTGCCACACCGCCGCTCCCCTAGGAAAAATTGCCGCCAGTAAAGTTACGCACAGCTTGACGAATCGCTCATCTTAGGTTTTGATTGCGATCATTATCTTTCGAAACGAAATTTAACCGATCATGTCGAAACGAAACACTCCTCAACGCCGCCACAACATCCTGGCCATGCTCAGCGAGCTGGGCGAAGTGAGTGTGGATGCATTGGCCAAGCGTTTCGAAACCTCGGAAGTGACCATTCGTAAGGACCTTGCCGCGCTGGAGGCGAACGGCCTGCTGCTGCGCCGTTATGGCGGGGCAGTACCGGTACCGCAGGAAATGCTCAGCGAACCCGCGCAACCGGTCTCTGCCTACAAGAAGGCTATCGCCCGTGCAGCGGTGGGTCGTATACGCGAGCATGCTCGGATCATTATCGATAGCGGTAGCACGACCGCCGCTATGATTCCGGAACTGGGCCGCCAGCCCGGCCTGGTGGTGATGACCAATTCGCTGAATGTGGCTCGCGCCATAAGCGAGGTCGAGCACGAACCGGTACTGCTGATGACCGGTGGTACCTGGGACCCGCATTCCGTATCGTTCCAAGGGCAGGTCGCCGAGCAGGTCCTGCGGTCTTACGATTTCGACCAGTTGTTCATCGGTGCCGATGGCATCGACCTCGCGCGGGGCACCACCACCTTCAACGAGTTGCTTGGCCTGAGCCGAGTAATGGCTGAGGTCGCCCGCGAAGTGATCGTAATGGTCGAGTCGGACAAGGTGGGGCGCAAGATCCCCAACCTCGAGCTGCCCTGGGGCAGCGTGCATACCCTTATTACAGATGAACGCCTGCCCCCAGCGGCACGCGAACACATTCAAGCCCGCGGCATCAACCTGATCTGTGCCGCGATCAGCCAGGAGCAATAATTCATGTGTGGAATCGTTGGTGCCGTCGCCGAACGTAATATCACCGCCATCCTGATCGAAGGCCTCAAGCGGCTTGAGTACCGTGGCTACGACAGCGCCGGCCTGGCCGTGCTCACCCAGGAAGGCCAGCTGCAGCGTCGCCGCCGTATCGGCAAGGTCAGCGAGCTGGAAGCGGCCGTTGCTGCCGAGCCGCTGAGTGGCCGGCTGGGTATCGCCCACACCCGCTGGGCGACGCATGGTGCACCGACCGAGGGCAATGCCCACCCGCACTTCTCTGCTAATGAAGTAGCGGTAGTGCACAACGGCATCATCGAGAACCACGAAGAGCTGCGCGAAGAACTGAAGGGCCTGGGCTATGTCTTCGCCTCGCAGACCGATACCGAAGTCATCGTGCACCTGATTCACCATACCCTAAAAAGCGTGCCAAACCTGGCAGATGCGCTGAAGGCGGCCGTGAAACGCCTGCACGGTGCCTACGGCCTGGCGCTGGTCAGCATCCACCAGCCTGATCGCCTGCTCGCCGCACGCAGCGGCAGCCCACTGGTGATCGGCCTGGGCCTGGGCGAGAACTTCCTGGCATCCGACCAACTGGCCCTGCGCCAGGTGACCGACCGCTTCATGTACCTGGAAGAGGGCGATATCGCCGAGATCCGTCGCGATCAGGTCACCATCTGGGACCAGGCCGGGCACGAAGTCCAGCGCGATACCGTGCAGTACCATGAAGGCGCCGAGGCCGCCGACAAGGGTAACTACCGCCACTTCATGCTCAAGGAAATCCACGAGCAGCCAACTGTGGTTCAGCGCACGCTGGAAGGGCGCTTGGGTAAAGATCACGTTCTGGTCCAGGCGTTCGGCCCCCAGGCTGCAGAATTGTTTGCCAAAGTGCGCAATGTGCAGATCGTTGCCTGCGGTACCAGCTACCACGCAGGCATGGTCGCCCGTTACTGGCTCGAAGGCCTGGCCGGCATCCCCTGCCAGGTGGAAGTGGCCAGTGAATTCCGCTACCGCAAGGTGGTGGTGCAGCCAGACACCCTGTTTGTGTCCATTTCGCAATCTGGCGAAACCGCTGACACCCTCGCTGCCCTGCGCAACGCCAAGGAGCTGGGCTTCCTCGGCAGCCTGGCGATCTGCAACGTGGGTATCAGCTCGCTGGTCCGTGAGTCGGACCTGACCCTGCTGACCCTCGCTGGCCCGGAAATCGGCGTGGCCTCGACCAAGGCCTTCACCACCCAGCTGGTGTCGCTGATGCTGCTGACGCTGGCGCTCGGCCAAGTCCGCGGCACCTTGCCGGCCGGTGTCGAAGCGGACCTGGTCGAAGAGCTGCGCCGCCTGCCCACGCGCCTTGGCGAAGCCTTGGCCATGGACGCCACCGTCGAGAAAATCGCCGAGCTGTTCGCCGACAAGCACCACACCCTGTTCCTCGGCCGCGGCGCCCAGTACCCGGTGGCGATGGAGGGCGCACTCAAACTCAAGGAAATCTCCTACATTCACGCAGAAGCCTACCCGGCTGGCGAACTGAAGCATGGCCCGTTGGCATTGGTGGACAACGATATGCCGGTGGTGACCGTTGCGCCGAACAACGAACTGCTGGAGAAATTGAAGTCCAACCTGCAGGAAGTACGGGCCCGAGGTGGTGAATTGGTGGTGTTCGCTGACGAACATGCGGGCATGACCAATGGCGAGGGCACCCACGTGATCCAGGTGCCGCACATCGCCGATGCCCTGGCGCCGATCCTGTACACCATTCCGCTGCAGTTGCTGTCTTACTACGTGGCTGTGCTGAAAGGCACCGATGTGGATCAGCCGCGTAACCTGGCCAAGTCGGTTACGGTTGAGTAACGGATGGGCGCGGGGCTTGGGCTGTGTTTTTGAATAATAAAGGTTGTCACAAAACAATAAAGGTTGTCACAACGTAATAAAGGTTGTCACAAGGCAGGCTCTGACCGCACATCGGGCCGGAGCCAGGCCTTGGAGATTCGGGTGACAATCCTCTACCCAACGCTGTGACTGTTGTCCTGGCTTAGCCCGCTCTCTGGGGTGTCCCCTGTGCACGACACCTGTCCTCGTCCCGGTCGAGCGGGTCGCCCAATTTTGAGCGACTCGAACAATGGCATCCATGCCCATAGCTCCGGTCAAGGCTGCACATCGCAAGCTGATGACCCAGGCAAAAATAGATAAGAAAATTCAATCGGGTCGTGGGTGTGGAGTCAGAGATTCCTATAAGCCATGGATCAAAGTGTGGGAGATCAAATCAAAGGGTGTCTCTCATATGATCGCGGGAGTTAAAATTCACCGCACACACCACCTGCTGTCCAATGCAGAGCGAGATTACTTAACTGTACTTGAGCACGATGCCTCGATCATCGATATCCGAGAGCAGTATCCTCTGCTGACACAGGCTGAGACCCAAGCAATTGCCTCAAGTATTAACTGTCGCCACCCTGTATATCCTGGCACGCAAATACCTGTCGTTATGACGACGGACTTTCTCGTTACCTTCTTAGATTCCTCTGGCGAAACAAGGCTAGCTGCTCGATCAGTGAAATACCGAAAAGAGTTTGAGCAAGCTGATCTTCAGGCGCGTAATCGAATAGCAGAAAAGCTAGCCATCGAAGAAAAATACTGGGCAATGAGGGGGGTGGACTGGAAGCTGGTCCTGCATGAAAACCTCTCAAAGATAAAATTAGCGAACCTCAAGATTCTCAGGACATACGCCAGTATTCATCCCTCGTTACCGACGGAGAAGAACATCGGCAATTTGCTTGGATACATTGAGGAGGCAAAGACGGATCAAATACCGTTAAAAATTCTTTTGGATAAAGCGTCTCGTGACCTTTACATTGAATATATGGGGGTAAAGCGCCTCTTCCATCACCTGCTATGGAACGGTCGTTTAGAGTCAGATCTTACCTCGAAAATAATAAGCATGTCGCAGCCGTTGCACGTATGGCCGAATCAAAGGTCAGCGGCTTTGTCTCTGCCAAACGAGGTTTCCCATCATGCTTGATCTTAAAATCAACAGCATTGTCACTCCTGGCGAAGAACCTAGCCTACTAAAAAAAGCGGTTCGGATTTTAGGCATAGATGATGCTTCTGTAATTGTGATTGAGCTGAGTACGAATCCCAGCAAGCCGTGGCAGATCGAGCGGTCCGTTTTGATTGACGATATTGACGCAGGGCGCGCAATCTTAAGTCGAGAAATGGTGCCCTTACATCTGCTCAGAAGTGATGATGAAATTAGTGAAAATGAAAAATCGAGCCGAAATCGTAACTGGAGCCTTATAAGAGGGTTAGTAGAAGATCGCTCCGCCTTGGAAATTCTTGGACCGGGTTTTGGAAAGCTGGTTGCTAGGCATGCCCTAGAGGCAGGAGTAGAGCGTAAACAGATATACCGGCTTCTATACCGCTACTGGAGCATGGGGCAGACACCTAACGCGTTTCTATGGAACACTAGTGCTTGCGGTGGTCGGGGAAAGAAAAAGGATCGATCCTCAGGCATTATCCCCGGTAGGCCGCGTAAGTATCGTGGTGTCGTTGTCAATGATGGTGGTGCTATCACGCTCGAACCGCGCCATCTCTCTCATATCCGTTTGGCTTACGGGCGGGTTGCTAGCGGCAAATGCGGCACCCTGAAAGATGCACATAAGTGGATGTTAAACAAATTTTATAGAGAGACTCTGCCAGACGGCTCGAAAGGGAATATTGTACGCGGCAGTTACCCGACTACTACCCAGCTCAGATATCACGGTAAGCTTTTTTTCGATGATCTTTATAAACTTAAGGTGCGTGGCGGTTCTGTTCGATACAACAAAGATCATCGTGCTATCGTTGGCGCAGCTTCCCAAGGCCTGATGGGTGCGACCCATCGATATGAGATAGATTCCACCATCGCTGATGTATATTTAGTGCATCGCGTTAACAGGCTATGGCTCATAGGACGCCCCATACTTTATGTGGTCGTCGATACCTTTACTAGAATGATTGTAGGGATTCACGTGGGCCTTGAGGGTCCCAGTTGGAATGGGGCTCGACACGCGATATACAATGCTTGCACCCCAAAGGTCGATTTTTGCAAGCGATACAATGTTGAAATAGATGAGGCTGACTGGCCGTGCTCGCACTTGCCAGTCGAAATTGTTGCTGACCGGGCCGAACTTCTAAGTGAGGCTGGGGCAACGCTGTCGCAAAGCTTGGGACTAGCGGTGCAAATTTTGCCCCCCTTTAGGCCTGATTGGAAAGGGATCATCGAAAGCCGCTTCCGTCTGATCAATGAACACCTGGACTTGAAATTTGTTCCAGGCGGAGTAGATGCTCGTAAAATGGAGCGTGGTGATAGGGACTACCAACTCGATGCGATTTTGGATATCGACGAGTTCACAGAAATGGTTATTGTAGGGGTCTTGGCGCACAATAAGAGCCTACGCATACCACACCTATTAAGTCGCGAGATGATTGCCGACGGTATAGAAGCGACGCCTATAGCAGTTTGGAATTGGTCTAAAGCTAATAGTCCTATCAATTCTAAAGTGGTTTCTCCGGCTGAGTTGAAAATTGCTTTACTGCCCTCTCAAGAGTGTCGTATCAGTCGAGGCGGTATTGTTTTCCAAGGCGTCCAATATACATGTCAAACAGCCTTGCGTGAGGAGTGGTTGGAGCGCTCACACAATCTGCGGACGAAGTATGTTCGAGTATTCTACGATCCTAACTCTATTGAAAATTGTTGGATCAAGTCCGAAGCAGGTTTTGAGGCTTTAACTATTGTACCGCAGCAACGGCAGAAATATGGTGGACTCCGTATGGAGGAGGTTCTTGATATGGTCCATGTCTTGAACCAAGTATCGCCGGATGCCCGTTATGACAGTGACAATACTGCGGCGCTGGTAAGGGGGCGGCAAGAGGAAATCCTTGACCGGGCCAAAGCCAAACGTGCCGCACAGGGTGACCCGAAATCGAATGCAGATTTCAAGCGGGACAAACGTGCCAAGCGTGCGACCGAAGCTCAGACCGAGCGCGATTCCCATACCGCTGATCTGAATCAGCTACGCGTTGTGGATCACACGCCCCTTGCGGGAGAAAATTCTAGGCCAGTCACCGGCAGGCCCAGTTCCACAAGAAGCGCGGCGTTTCTGAAACTGGTAGTCAGCGAGGGTAGCGAGACAGAGACATGAACGATTTGACCTTCTCCCCCGCAGAATATATTCCTACAGGCATGCCTCAATATGATGGCAACCCGCTGATTGAATGCTTGCCTAGAATTCTCTCGGATGTTGATGTGGTGAGGCGTGTTGGGAACCTTCCGCCGAAGCCCGACGAGGCCGAACGAGCGTTGCCACCGAAGCTTCGCGGCCATGGGATCAACCGGCTCAAAGATGTTGTGGTTCCATTCGAAATCCACTTGCGCCTCGAAGACCTATTCAGCCAGCTGATCCGCTACGGCTATTCGGGCCGCAATCCGCTGTTGGCCTCATCTGTTAGGCATCGATTGCCTTCCTCAGCAGATGCCAAGCGCCATGGATTCATGTCCACCGCTGAGACGATGACCCTGATTGGCTTGAGTGGTATGGGCAAGACCACAGCGCTTAATTCCATAGCAAGGCTTTATCCGCAGGTGATCAGTCACAGCAGATATAAAGACGCGATTCTCATCGAAACCCAGGTTGTGTGGCTAAAGATTGAGTGTAGTGGTCAACTCATCCCGGACACGGTTTTGAGTTTTTCTTCTGCTTTCGCTGGAGCTAGTCCATCGTTGAACTGATGAGGCCGGATCCAGTTGTAGTGGCCCATTAGGTATTGGCCAATGTCTCGTTGAGCTTGCTGCCCGGTCAGGTAGCCCGTGGTCGGTATCCACTCTGATTTCAAGCTGCGGAAGACTCGCTCCATCGGTGCATTATCCCAACAGTTGCCTCGGCGGCTCATGCTCTGGCGTATGCGGTAGCGCCACAGTCTCTGGCGGAACTGACGGCTGCCATATTGCGATCCCTGGTCGGAGTGGAACAGTAGTCCTTGAGGCTTTCCACGCTGTTCGTAAGCTACGTCCAGCGCTTTGACGACTAAGTCTGCATCCGGCTTCTCTGATAAGGCCCAGCCCACCACTCTGCGTGCGTAGAGATCCAGTACAACTGCGAGATAGTGCCATTTGCCTTGAGCCCAGACGTAAGTTATGTCTCCACACCAGACCTGATTTGGCGCTTCGACATCAAACGCTCGGTTCAAGGTATTCGGAATATCTGGCCGCTGCACTGTGGCCTTTTTGTACGCATGTGATCCTGGCTGCTTGCTGATCAACGCCAGCTCACGCATCAGGCTGCGTACCTTGAACCGCCCGATTTGCTCACCTTCTTCTTGCATCATTGCCTTGATGGTACGGCTGCCGGGCGCACCTCGACCTCGCGTGAACAACTCATTCACTCGACTGCGCAACCGCAGTCGTTCAACGTCCGGAGTTCGCCTTCTGTGACGATGTGCGTAGTAACTTGAGCGAGTGACTTCAAACACTTCGCACAAACAATCAACGGGCTCATGATCGCTGAGCTGGCGGATCAGCGCGTACGCTCGAGATCTTCCGACATCAAGAGCGCGGTAGCCTTTTTTAGTATCGATTTCTCGCGTTCAAGGCGCGTGATCCGGGCTTCCAACTCTTGGATTTTTTGCTGCTCTGGCGTCAACGCTTTGCTGGCCGGCGTAACGCCGCCGCGCTCCTGCTGAAGCTGATTAACCCATCGGCGCAGTGCCGACTCGACCAAGCCGAGCGAACGGGCCGCTTCGGCATGGCTGTAGCCTTGATCGAGCACCAGGCAGGCAGCTTCGCGCTTGAACTCAGGGGTAAAGGTACGGCGTTGCTTGGTCATCAGACACCTCTCTGTGGCGAGCATTCTCGCCTAAATGGGTGTCCGGGGTTAGTAGACCACTACAGAGTGCCCTCACGATGGCTCGTTGCGCGGTTTTTGCGCAGCATTCTTCTCTGCACTGGACGCTGCGTTAGGTGTCGAAAAATACTCTCGCAGGGGCGGTGCCGCCAACAGCATCAGCGTAATGCTCCAGCACATCAGTCAGCTGTGCAAAACCTTTTTTATCGGTGCTTTGATAATTGATGAAATGCAGCATCTTTGCTCGTCGCGAGGGGGGCAGGATCGGGAAAAGTTACTGAATTTCTTCGTAACTTTATCCAATGATGCGGGCGTTCCGCTTGTCTATGTAGGGACCAACGCAATGCTTCCGCTTTTTTCTGGTGTGTTGCGTAATGCCCGAAGAGCGGCGGGGATGGGACCAATCGCCTTTGACCGTTTCAGCGAAGACGATCCGTTTTGGCATCACTTGGTGTCCCAACTCTGGGCCTATGACTGGACGGAATCTTGCGCTCCCCTGACGAGTGACCTCCTGTCCAAGATCTATGATCTCACCCAGGGCAATACAGATTTCCTAGCGAAACTGCTTATGCTTGCGCAGCGTCATGTTATTTGGGAAGGAATCGACGCCATTACGCCAGCCGTGCTTCAGCAGGTGTATGACAATCAAATGAGGCTTTTGCACAAGCCCATCGAGGCCCTTCGAAGCGGTGATCCTCTTCAGATTGCTGATTTCGAGGACATGATGCCTACAAAAGACCAAATCGCTCAGATGATGAGCTACGACTTGGCTCGCCGGGCGGACCGGGCTCATCTTTCGCTACTTACACAGACCGCAATAGCACCTTCACCTCTAGCAAAGGAAAAATCGGTGCCGAAGGCTCCGAGTCGTACGGTCGTACCGGTTGCTGACGGCGCGTTAACTAACGTGCATTTTTCGAAGGACGAAGACCTTCAGGCTCAGCTCGAACAGCGCGGCTGGGTGGATAGGGATTCTTCCTGGTAATTTGACGCAGGGGAGCTCAGGGCAGTGGCTAACCTTCTGTTCTTCCCCCAGCCGTTTCCGGATGAGTCGCTCTATAGCCTGGCCGTGCGCTATCACAAGCTAGCAGCGAATCAGGGATACCGAGCGACCAGCCAAGAGCTGTTCGGTAGCTACTCGCGTACCTGCGGTTCCATCCTGCCGTGCTGCTTAGAGGCTCTGTCTGAACGTCTCAGAGGCGCCTTCTCTGTAGGAGAGCTGATCGAGCGCTTCACGCTTTTACCGCTTTTTCTGCCTTTTTTGGACGACGAGAAGGGCCGCGATGCTGCCGTTCTAATGGGAGGTAATCGAGGTACAGGCCTCAAGATGGCCTTGGGCATTACAGCATCGCGTTTCCTCCAACACGCCTCGTTTAGGTATTGCGAGAGCTGCGTCAGAGAGGACATTCTGGAGTGCGGCTCAGCTTATTGGCATCGTATTCACCAAGCATCGGGCACTTGCATTTGTCCACGCCACAGCGAAGTACTACAGGCGATTAGATTCCCCGGATGGTCAGATTGGCGTTGTATGTTGCTTCCGGGGGAATCTGCTGGAACGCCGGTTATGGACTGTGGTGACCACAGCGGGGCCGTTGCCATTGCCCACATGCAGCTGTGGGGGCTAGACCATCCCAATGAGATGAAAACGATTCTGGCTGGAAATTTGCTCAGGAACCGTTTGGACGAGATGGGTTTTATCAGGTCTGGACGAATTAGAGAGCAGATGCTGAGAGATTTTTTAACCAGGCGACTTCGGTGCAGTCCTAGCGCCGCCGAATTCGAAGAAATGGTTCGATCCGCTGAGTGGGTCTTTCAGATATTGCGGCGACAAGGTCGAACCGTGCAGCCTTTCAAGTTCTATTTTCTCTGCTGGCTCCTTGATCTAGAGCTGGAGCACCTGAAGACCTACCGTCTAGAGGACGTTAATCGCGCTGGTATTGTGGTCCGGCCTGATGAACCGAATAACCTCATCCCTGACGATGACCTTCACGCCCGGCGAATAGCGTTTGCGAAGAGTACGAATCTCAAATGTCATGACAAGCCGGGCTATCAGTGGTTGTACCGCCACGACAGGGAATGGTTGGCCCGTTATGTTGCTGGGAACCCCTACCACAGAGACCGAAGAATTTTGATCGATTGGCAATCCAGGGACTCGGCCCTTGCGTTGGAGCTCGCTAAAGCGAAGACGATGATTCTTTCTGTAGACGGAAAGCCTCAGCAGGTCACCCGCGCTGCTCTATGTAGGCGTGTCCTAAACGCTCATGCTTTCCTCAAGATGCCGGACCACTTTCCGATGAGCACTAGGTTGATGGCGGGTTTACTTGAGTCTACTCATGACCATCAGCTACGTAAAATCCGGTGGGCAATTCGAGAATACTCGCTGACTGAAAACTGTGCGATGAGTGTTTTATACCGTTATGCAGGAATAAGAATATCTCGCGTATCCGAAGATGAAGTCTTTACGCAGATACGTGACGATATGGATTAGTTTTCATGGCTTCGTGCAAAAGTTTATTGAATATGACTGTTTTCTTCTCCCGCAGCACGTCTTGCTCATCCTTATTATTTAGCAAGTTGAAATAATTTTCAGCGGTGTGGCATCCAAGAAACACATAGATAGGATATTTGTCGCTGGTAGAGATACTGACATGGGTGAGTCTCGAAGTTATGCCCATTTCTTCGTTGATCAGTTTGGAAATATTCAGCTGGGTTTTTTCGAATGCGCTAGTTCGATTTATCATGAGGCTTGCATATGCGACAAAGTCTGCCATTCCATCCTTGATCATAGGGCCGCTATAGTCCAAAAGGTCTGCGACAAATTTGGCATACATATGACGGTTTGATCCGAATTCTCGCTTTTGACGTTTTGACCATGTGTTAAGCTTGCTGCACTTGGCTAGGTGATTAATCTCGTGCTTTTTCATTGGTATTGAGCAGGTCGGACATGTCTCGATTAGAGCGCAGGCATGAGTACTGCACACCTGTACGGAACCCAATACGTGCCTGCGATGAATATAGGGGCTTCCGCAATTATCCAAGTCTTCGCGAACACAATCTGGACAAACCTTTTCCCAAGTTTTCGGTGTGACGATTGCGGTCGCTCGATGACGCCCGAGGGCAGCTATCATAGGATACAAAGTGTGATCGCTTAAGGCTAGGTCCGAAATCTTGTGCTCGTCTAGCAGCTTTGGGTAATAGAATTCTTGATGCGGCCGCCACTCTGTTTGCAACTTCCCCAAAGTCTTATTAATTCCGAACCCAATACGAGGTTTCGCTTTTATATAGAAATCTTCAGTTTTCAACGATTTAATGCCTAGGAGCTCATTGCCGCGCTTAAGCGCAGATGCGATATATTCTCCAGGTAATGGTGTGAAAATTTTCATGCAATGATGTTCTGGAAGACGAGTGGTATGGCATTTTAGTTAGAAGACACCGGTACTGCATACACATTAGTGATCGTTTTGGGCTAAGGTGTGAAGGTTAAAGGGCGTCGGGCGTGCTTGGGAATCAAATTCGATCTAGTCTGACAGCCAACGCACAAGAGGAGGTCGATGCAATGAATCCTACAAGCACGCCCCCACCTGTTGAATCGCAGGCTTTTGCACCAACGTTCCACTTGGTTCATACCGACCTTGATGAGTTGAGCCAGCTGGAGCTCCTGCGTCTTGTCCAAACAGGATTTTTTTTCAGCGACGTGAAATGCATGGTCGAGTCCTCAAGCCTATTCAAGGCTCGTAACCTCGTCAGGCGAATCACAGGAATATCGACCAGAAGCGTTCACCGTCTGAGCCATTCCGTTCAGGCCCATCGCCTGGATGCCCAGCAGAGCGCGGTGGCGTTTCAATATGCGAAAGGACTGGAGCTTGCGTCGAAGGTATTTGGCTCTCAGATGCTCGCGGAGCAGTGGCTTTGTCGGCCGTGCGGCCGTTTGATGGGGTTTGTACCCTTCGAGATGCTCGACACGTCGCTCGGATTCAGCGTGGTAGCGGACTATCTTGAGCGTCTTCGCCTGGGTGTCTATCAGTAGTGTGCCTGAGGGGAATTGGTATGCCGTGTAGACGCAACGCTACCTCCATCTGCAAGCCGGACTTACAACCTTGTAATCCCCGTATCACTCAATTGACAGCGACAAAATCCTAATCTTCAGTCACGTCTATTGGAGTGATTGAAATGAAAGTCATCAAAAGCATCGCGGCCATCCTGGCCATAGTGGCCTCCTCAACCGCGCTCGCCGAAGGAGGATCCGACCGTCTATACGGGAAGATGATTCAGGCCAATGAGCAAGCTATGCGAGCTTATGCGGCCGTCAATGATATGAAGCCACCGGAGGTGATCCATTATCGCTACGGGATGCGGCTCGACGTGGCGAGAGTAATCAGCATGACATCGACCAAGGCGAGCTGTGACGTGATGCCAGCACAGATGAACTACGAGGATTCCAATGGAGACCTGAAAATCCTTGAGTACCGGACCGCTGGTATCGGTTGCCGGGGCCAGAACTGAGCACTGATCGAGCGGGCAGGACTTACGCTGATAAAAAGCCGGGTTGAAGCGTCAATTCCGGCGATTGATCGCCTGGTTACCGGCTTTCATGACTGGTGGAGTACGATGAGAATTGGTAGCTCAGGCAGGACAGCCCAATGACTCAATCAGCGCGCACCACGGTCAAGTGCCTTGATCCCGGCGACGGCTCCGGCGATGTGATTGTGGAACTACCCGACGACATTCTGAGCGAGCTCGGGGTCACGACGGGCGACAGACTCTCCATCGAGCTTATCAACGGCGATATCGTACTCAAGCCAGTCCGCGAGCGCCGTGAATCTGATTAGCTACGCTTTGCAGGCCCTCTGTGTCGTCGTGTTGAGCTGATGAAACTTTCTAGCGGGGATTTATGGGACGGCAGTCAGCCTACTGCCGTCCTTCTGGTCGGTGGGTTATTTGGCTGGATAGTTGGCGACTACTTGGTCCTCGCCGCTTTTGGTCAAACCAATAACCTGGTAGGCATGGCTTACACCATCAACCTCCATGCCTGGGGATCCAGCTGGCATTCCTGGCACGGCGATCCCTACCAGATCGTTCCGCTCCTTGAGTTCTCGAATCTGCTCAGCTGGCACGTGACCTTCAACAAACTTTCCGTCAATCACGGCTGTGTGGCAGGAGGCTAACCGTGGCGCTACGCCCAGCTTCTGTTTCACTGCGCTCATGTCCGTCTCAACATGGTCGGTCACTTTGAAACCATTGGCTTCCAGGTGCGCGATCCACTTCTTGCAGCAACCGCAGTTCGCATCTCGGTGAACGTCGATGGACAATGACTCTGCGGCGTAGGCCGCCGAGGCCACCAGCAGCCCAGCGATTGCGGCTAGCCGAACGAGTATCCGGTTAGTTGGCATGAGTGTGCTCCTTACCGTCTTTGTGAACATGCGTCTTTGTCGACGATTTCGGGTGGGCGTCCGAATGGGCTTCGGCCGCATTGTGGTCACCGTGATGATCTGCCGCTTGGGCGGCGCCTGCGGGTGCAGCTCCATGGTCGTGAGCTGTCTGAGCATGGTCGTCATCTGCCGCTTCGTCGTGATCGCCACGCTCGGCATGACCGCTCCCGCCGTGCTGGCCCTCATGATTATGCATATCGCTTTCACCGCCGCCGTGCTGATGGCCGCCGCTCGTGGCCACCAACGCCTTGTACTGCTCAGAATTCATTTGGGGCAGTTGGTCAAGGAACGCGACTATTCCCCAGATGTACTCATCACCCATGCTCTTGCCCCAGGCGGGCATGCCGGTGGCTTTGATGCCGTGCTTGATCGTCCAGAATGCGGCAGCCGGATCGTCTCCGACACCCACCTTGGTGAGGTCAGGTGGCGACGGGTATAGCGCTTGGCTGAGTTCTGTCTTTCCAACGCCAGGGGCGAGGTGGCACCCAATGCACATGGCGTTGTAGTTGCCTGCGCCTGCCTTGATCAACGCAGCGTTCTTCAGGTCAGGCACTTCAATGTCTCGCGCTCGAACCTCAATCGACCGGTCGCGAGCCATGGCGAGAAACGAATGGACAGCCGGGAAGTGAGGATCATCGGCGCCGACATTCACCAAGCCGAAATACGCGGTGCCCAATACCGCAGCACTTCCGACAGCACCGGCCACAAGCAGCGTTGTAATTGTTCTTTTCATGTTGGAATTCTCAGAACCACATCCTGATACCGGCAACGAAGCGTGCCTCATCAACATCTCCACCCTCGTCTCGGATGAAGTCAGCGGTGTTGCCGTAGGAGCGGCTCCAGGTAACGCCTATGTACGGGGCAAACTGGCGGACGATTTCATACCGTAGACGCAGCCCGACTTCGGTATTGGCCAGACCCGATCCAACACCGCGCTCAGGATCGTTCTTGCCATAGAAGTTCGCCTCAGCCGTGGGCTGCAAAATCAAGCGATTGGTCAGCAGGATGTCGTATTCGCCTTCAAGACGCGCAGCAGTCTGGCCGTTTTCGCCGATGAACGCCGTAGCTTCGGCCTCGAAGTCATACAAGGCCATGCCCTGAATACCAAAGGCTGCCCAGGTCTGCGGTGATTCCGGTTTGAAATCCTGACGGACCCCGGCGACCACGTCCCACCAAGGACTGACCGAGCGCCCGTATAGCAGTTGCAGCTCAGCATCTTCGGTTACCCCGTTGGTGCGCTCGCCTTCCGACCGAACCCAGAGTCGATTGATGTCGCTACCTACCCAGCCAGATGCATCCCAAGCCAGGGTGCTGCCCTCATCGGCGTCCTGGTATTCGAGCTGGTCCAACAGAAAGAAGCTGTTGATTCCGCTGTCGTGCACCTGGTGGCCACCCAAAGGCGGAAAGGCTGCCTCGCGGTCGGCATCAGTGAGCACTGGAATCGGCGTGCGGCTCGTTGTGGTCGGAGAAGTCGCTGAACCAGGATTCATCTGGGAATGGTCCATGCCCTTCATCGAACCGTGATCCATGCCCTTCATGTTTCCATGGCCCATTTTGCTGTGGTCCATCTTGCTATGGTCCACCGGGCTGGATTTGCTCTGGCTTTGAGCATGCCCCATCTGGCTGTGATCAACAGGGGCAGGCTGTTTCTGCTGTTTGCTCATCCCCATCTTGCTGTGATCCATCGCCGGCATCGATTCGGACGGAGCAGCATCCATTTGCATGGAACCGTGCCCCATTTTCGAATGATCCATGCCCGAGTGATCCATTTCTTCAGCGGCGAAGCTGGGCGTTACGCCCAGCATGCCGATTGAAACAGTCAGGGCCAGCAGCGAAGGCCGCCCAAGGCTATTGACCATCTTTCCCTGCCTTAGCTTTGTCGCTGCCATGCGATTCCATCATTTTGTCGTGGTCCATGCCTTCCATCGAGCCATGGTCCATCCCCTTCATCGAGCCATGGTCCATCCCCTTCATCGAGCCGTGGTCCATACCTTCCATGGACCCATGGTCCATGCCTTCATGGTTCATGCCCTGGCCCTGCTTGTCCTGCGAACCTTTGGCTTTACCGGCCTCGGTGGATTTCTGGGAATGCTGATCGTGGTTGTCGCTAGACCACGACGACGGGGCATAAACAGCCAACATGCCGACCATCGCAGCAGAGAGGAAAAAGGCGCTTCGTTTCATTGGTTTGCTCATCTCAAATCTCCAGTTCATTCGTCCACACGGACTTCTCGGAACATGCCCATTTCCATGTGGAACAGTAGGTGACAGTGATAGGCCCAACGTCCCAAGGCATCTGCGGTGACGCGATAGCTTCGTTTTGAGCCAGGTGGCATGTCGATGGTGTGCTTGCGAACCATGAAGTTGCCGTTCTCGTCCTCCAGATCACTCCACATACCGTGGAGATGGATGGGGTGAGTCATCATGGTGTCGTTGACCAAGGTGATGCGAAGACGCTCGCCATATTTCAACCGCAGCGGTTCAGCGTCGGAGAATTTGATACCGTCGAACGACCATGCGAACTTCTCCATTTGGCCGGTAAGGTGCAGTTCGATTGTGCGTCCAGGCTCTCGACCATCGGGATCGATGAAGGTGCTCCGCAAATCGGCGTAGGTCAGCACTCGGCGCCCGTTGTTGCGCAGGCCAATTCCCGGATCGTTCAGCTTCGGGGTCGGCGACATGGTCTGCATATCGACCAACGGGTTGTTGGTCTCGGAAGTCGGATGGCTCTGCATTGCACCGCTCATGCCGGCCATGCCCTCATGACCCATCCCAGCCATCTTGCTGTGATCCATGCCGGCCATGTTGCCGTGGTCCATTCCAGCCATCTTGCTGTGGTCCATGCCGGCCGTGCTGCCATGGTCCATTCCAGCCATCTTGCTGTGGTCCATGCCGGCCATGTTGCCATGGTCCATTCCAGCCATCTTGCTGTGGTCCATGCCGGCCATGTTGCCGTGATCCATTCCAGCCATCTTGCTGTGGTCCATGCCGGCCATGCTGCCATGGTCCATCCCAGCCATCTTGCTGTGATCCATGCCGGCCATGTTCCCTTGGTCCATGCCAGCCATGCCGCCGTGATCCATTCCGCCCATGCTGCCGTGGTCCATGCCCATATCGCTCATGGCGATGATCGGGCGTGGATCTACCTCCGGTACGGGCGCTTGCAAGTCTTCACGAACTGCCAGGGTGCCTCGGGAGTACCCGGTACGGTCCATGGATTGCGCGAAGATCGTATAGGCCTGCTCGTTTTCAGGTTCGACGATGACATCGTAGGTTTCGGCAACGGCGATCCGGAACTCATCGACCGATACGGGTTTGACGTACTGGCCGTCAGCAGCCACAACCGTCATCTTGAGCCCAGGAATCCGGACATCGAAATAGGTCATGGCCGAGCCGTTGATAAAGCGCAGGCGGATCTTCTCGCCGGGCTTGAAGAGTCCCGTCCAGTTGCCGTTCGGAGCCTGGCCGTTCATGAGGTAGGTGTAGGTATACCCGCTCACGTCAGCGAGGTCGGTGGGGCTCATCTTCATTTCAGCCCACATCTTCCGATCCGCTACAGCGGCCGACCAGCCTTTCTCGCTCACATCGTCAACGAAGTCGCTTACAGTGCGCTTGTGGAAGTTGTAGTAGTCAGATTGCTTCTTGAGTTTGGAGAGCACCCGCGCCGGGTCTTCATCCGTCCAATCGCTGAGCATGACGACGTAATCACGGTCGTACACAAACGGCTCCGGATCCTTGGCATCGATCACCAACGCCCCATAGACCCCGGACTGTTCCTGGAGGCCTGAGTGGCTGTGATACCAGTAAGTGCCGTTCTGGTGGACCTTGAACTTGTATTCGTACATGCCATCGGGAGCGATGCCGTGGAAGCTCAAGCCCGGCACACCGTCCATGTTGGCGGGCAGGATGATGCCGTGCCAGTGAATGGAGGTGTCCTGTTTCAGCCGGTTGCGTACGCGCAGCGTCACGGTGTCGCCTTCGCGCCATCGCAGGATCGGCCCTGGCACGGAGCCGTTGATGGCCATGGCCGTACGAGCTGCACCCGTGATGTTGACGGGCAGTTCGCCGATATACAGATCGAAGTCCGTGCCGCTGAGCACGTTCGGTTGGCCAGGGCTGGTCACGGCCCAGACCGGCGCGCGCCACATGCCGAGCCCACCCAGAAGTCCGGTAGCGGCCAGGCCTTTGACGAAAGATCGTCTCGTGGTTTTGCTTTGCATGCCGTTGCGTCCAGTCAGGTAGATCGCTGATATCCAGGCTGCTAGATGGTGCAGCCCTTGGGTTCATTGGAGCTCTCACCAGTCTCGTAGACTTTCGCCACTACGCGAGGCTGATGAGAGGCCGTACTCTGAAACAGCCATAGTTCAGATTCCGGGATGATTACTTTTCTGTAAGCTAGGATCAGCAGCTTTCGTGGCCCGCGTGCTTGCTGGACTGGGCGGCGAATGGCGCCTGCTCTTTCTTCCCCTGCGCAACCTGGGAGGCCTGCATGGAGCTTTGGAGAGCCGCTTCCATCCGTGCAAAGGTCCGGTCCGCGCCGCCCTCTGCCAGGGCAATGCCTGCCATGCCGAAGGTAACGACCATCACAATTGCTTTGACCATGTTCATCTGGAGATCCTCAGTGGGTTCTGCGCCTCATGGCGTCAGGTACAGGGTCAAGTTAGCCTCGCGGTGCTGTCAGAAAACTGATCTCGACATTACTTTTCCGTCAGCTTCTGGTTGGGCTTCTTTTTTCCCGCAAACTGGAAATGCACCCCGCGTGGATGAGAGCAGATGAAATTACTCGTGGCCGAAGATGAGCCGAAAACCGGTGTCTACCTCCAGCAAGGTCTAACAGAAGCTGGCTTCACCGTTGACCGGGTGATGACAGGCACTGACGCCCTGCAACAGGCACAGAGCGAAGCGTATGACTTGCTGATCCTCGACGTGATGATGCCGGGGCTCGATGGCTGGGATGTCCTGCGCAAGATCCGTGCGGCGGGTCAGGATGTGCCGGTCCTTTTCTTGACGGCCCGAGACGGCGTAGACGACCGCGTGAAAGGTTTGGAACTGGGCGCTGATGATTACCTGGTGAAGCCCTTTGCGTTCTCGGAGCTGCTGGCTCGAGTTCGTACGTTGCTGCGCAGAGGCAACGGTGGTTCTGCTCAAACCACTATGAAGATGGCAGACCTTGAGGTGGACCTGCTCAAGCGTCGAGCTACGCGAAACGGCAAGCGGATCGACCTTACTGCCAAGGAGTTTTCCCTGTTGGAGCTGCTCATGCGCCGACGCGGCGAGGTGCTTCCCAAATCGCTGATCGCTTCTCAGGTGTGGGACATGAATTTCGACAGTGACACCAACGTGATCGAGGTCGCGATTCGCCGACTGCGGGCCAAGATTGATGACGACTTCGCGCCAAAGCTAATCCATACCGCCCGAGGCATGGGCTACATGATGGATGTGCCCGAGTGATGCGCCCGCAATCATCGCTCGTCAAGCGGCTGACCCTGATGTTCATGTTCGCGGTGACTGCTGTCCTGGTGGTTGCCGGCGTCGCTTTCTACGGGCTCAGCCAGCACCATTTCCGGATGCTGGATGAGCAGGCGCTTTCTGAAAAGCTGGAGTCAACGCGTCATATCCTTTCCATCTCAGCAGCGCGAGGCGGGCTCGACGATCAGGAGCAGCAGCTGCGGGCATTGCTCGGCGCACATCAGGATCTGTCGGCGAAAATCACCAAGGCTGACGGAACGGTCCTGTTTTCAGACCCCAAAGCCTCCCAGATTCCTCAGCGGTTCGAGCAGGCGCATCGGGGTGCGGTCTGGGAGTGGCAGGATAAAGCGCAGAACTTCCGCGGCATTACCGCCCAGCTGACCATTGCAGGCGAGCCGGAACCGGTGACGGCCGTGCTGATGCTCGATGTCACCACTCACGCCCATTTCTTTGTCACCCTGCAATGGTGGTTCGGAATTGGTCTGGTGATCAGCGCGATTGTGAGCGCAGGCTTGGGCTGGGTCGTGGCCAAAAGCGGGCTTCGGCCTGTTGGGCAAATCACCAAAGTGGCCACCGGGATGTCGGCAAGATCACTTCGCGAACGCATTCCGCTGGAGCCCGTACCGCTAGAGCTTCAGGAGCTCATCCTGTCTTTCAACGGGATGCTGGGACGGTTGGAGGATGCATTCGTTCGGTTGTCCAACTTCTCTGCCGATATCGCTCACGAATTGAGAACGCCAGTCAGCAACCTTCTGACCCATACCGAAGTGGTGCTCACCAAGAAGCGTGACCTGGATGCCTATGAAGAAAACCTCTATTCGAACCTGGAAGACCTCAAGCGCATGTCGCGCATGATCGACGACATGCTGTTCCTGGCCAAGGCGGATAACGGTCTGATCGTGCCCGAGCAGATCGATGTGGAGCTCTCCGAACTCGTATCAAAGCTGTTCGAGTACTACCAATTCCTGGCTGAGGATCAAGGCATCCAACTGACCCTACACGGGCAGGGTAAGGTTCGTGGCGATCGCCTGATGATTGACCGAGCGCTTTCCAACCTTCTATCCAACGCGTTGCGCTACACCCCGGAAGGCAACGAGATATCAGTGCAGATCGAGCAGACGCCTGAAAGCGTGACGCTTTCCGTGCGTAACAGCGGGGTAACCATCGATCCCCAGCACATTGGCAAGATCTTCGACCGATTCTATCGAGCCGATCCAGCCAGACGCGAAGGCGGCCCAAGCAATGCAGGCCTGGGGCTGTCGATAACCCGCTCTATCATCGAGGCTCATAGCGGACGAATCTGGTGTACATCAGCGGAGGGTGTCACAACATTCTTCATCAGTCTCCCAGCCTCCAAGCGGTTGGTTAGTGCAGCCCCAACCCCTTAATGCTGAACTCATCCCGGTAACCTATACTCGCCCATCATGAATCGGCTCATTCGACTACTCACCCTCCTGATGCTAATCGTGGCGCTTCCGCTTAACGGGATGGCGGGCATCGATTCGGCGACTGAACCTTGCCCAATGCAGGCGATGGGCATGGAAATGATGGCGGGCATGGACCATGACTGCTGCCAGGACCAAGACCTGGGTAAGACTGGCGACCATGCCAAATCCTGCAAGGTCGGCCAGGAGTGCAGGACTGCCAGTACCGTACAGATTAGCTTCCTGACGCCTGGGCTGACTTTCGCCAAGCCACGACCTGCCGATACCTACGCTGTAGGCATAGCGACAGGTTCTCCCCCCGATCCGTGGCGTCCTCCCCGCGTCTGATTCCCTCTTAATTTCACACCGTCGTTCCGCCTAGCAGCGGGGCGATGGCACGCGCCTGGGCGCTGATCTTTCGAGGAATCATTTTCATGACTCCCCAACGTTTTCAGGGACGGATAACCACGGCCGTCCTGTTCATACTGCTGCCGGCTGTCTCGGCACAGGCTGCAACGCTGTCGCTGGATGAGGCGCTGCAACTGGCTGAACGTAACGCTCCCTCTCTACAGGCCCGCCAGGAGCAGGCATCAGCTGCGCGCAGCGCAGTCATTCCAGCGGGCGAACTACCCGATCCGCGCCTGAATCTCGGGGTACAAAACCTGCCGATTGAAGGCACCGATCGCTGGAGCATGAACAGAGACTTCATGACCATGCAGGTGGTTGGCCTGTCCCAAGAAGTACCGAACCGGGACAAACGCAAAGCTCGCATAGAGACAGCGCAGGCCACGGTCGAGCGAGCCGATGCCGAGGCGATCTTCGAACGCTTGAAGGTTAGGGCGGCAACCGCACAGGCTTGGGTTACTGCGTACACCGTGCAGCGAAAGCTTGAACAGTTCGACGCCTTCTACAAAGAAAACCAGCTGCTGGCTTCCACGGTGCGGGCCCGCCTGGCCGGAGGCGCAGGCTCCAGCGCCGATACGCTGGCTCCCAAGCAAGAAGCCGCGCAGTTGGACGAGCAGAAAGACGTTCTATTGAGTCAGTCAGCTCAGGCGCGAGCCGCGCTGAAGCGCTGGATTGGGCAGGACGCCGAAGTAGGCGCGCCGACCTTCCCTGTCTGGCCTGTAGACGCAGCTGAATACTTGCACTCCGTCCATGCCCATCCGGAGCTCAATACCTACAACGCCATGACACGCGAGGCTCAAGCCCAGGTACACCAGGCTCAGGCGGAAAAGAAATCGGATTGGTCCTGGGGAGTGGATTATCAGCGCCGTGGTCCGGACTTCAGCAACATGGTCAGCCTGCAAGTCAGCTTCCAATTGCCATTGTTTACCAGCTCACGGCAAGACCCGATGATTGCGGCACGACGCGCACAAGTTCGCCAATTGGAAGATGAGCAGGACGCTGCCCTGCGCGAGCATCAAGCCCAGCTTGAAACAGACCTTGTCGAGTACCAACGCTTGCAACGGGCAGTGCGGCGCAGTCGCGAAACACTTTTGCCCCTGGCCGAGGACCGGGTACGCCTCGCTCTGGCGGATTACCGCGCCGGTAAGTCGCCGTTGAGTGAAGTGCTGTCGGCACGCCGGCAGCGTGTGGAGGCACTACTACAGGATGTGGACCTGCAAGGACAGTTGGCGGCAACAGCAGCGCGTCTGCATTTCGTTTATGGAGAGGTGCGGGCATGAGGAATAGGTCGATTGGTTTCGTCGTGGCTGCTGCCCTTGCTATTGGAATAGGCGCTGGCTTCTGGCTAGGTGGGAGAGGTGCGTATTCGCCATCGCAGCCCTTAGGTCAGGAAAAAAAA
The DNA here is from genome assembly GCF_013305665.1 of Pseudomonas sp. NY5710. Taxonomy (NCBI): domain Bacteria; kingdom Pseudomonadati; phylum Pseudomonadota; class Gammaproteobacteria; order Pseudomonadales; family Pseudomonadaceae; genus Pseudomonas; species Pseudomonas sp. NY5710. The sequence continues at coordinate 5,572,931 of NZ_CP045554.1, read as the reverse complement.
GCGCTGTACTGGTACGACCCGATGTATCCCCAGCAGCACTTCCCGGCGCCCGGAAAATCGCCGTTCATGGACATGCCGCTCGTGCCCAAGTATTCGGATGACACGGCTGGCGAGGAGCAGCCTGCGGTTCAGGTCTCGGCTGGGCTCCAGCAAAACCTTGGGATTCGATTGGCAACGGTGACGGCTGGCCGGCTAGAACGGACCCTAAGTGTGAGCGGCGTTCTGACGTTCGACGAACGCGACTTCAGCGTGTTGCAGGCCCGTACTGGCGGTTACGTCGAACGCGTCTATGGTCGAGCGACGGGGGACATCGTTGCCAAAGGGGCTCCTCTAGCCGATGTGCTGACCCCGGAGTGGGCTGGTTTGCAGGAGGAATACCTGGCGTTGCGGCATTCTGGCGACGCTCAGCTGACGGCGGCGGCACGACAGCGGCTCGTGCTCGCCGGCATGCCGGCCGACCTGATCAACCGGGTCGCGAGCACTGGGAAGGTGCAGCTCTCGGTCACACTCTCCGCACCCACTGCCGGTGTAATCCAGGTTCTCGATCTGCGACCCGGCATGACGCTGACGCCGGGCGCTACCTTAGCAAGGATCAATGGAGTGGCCAACGTCTGGCTGGAAGCGGCTGTGCCGGAAGCCCAGGCTCAAGGCCTTCGCGAAGGCCAGCCTGTGCAGGCGCAATTGCCAGCGTTCCCAGGCGATCCCATACCGGGCAAGTTGACTGCGCTATTGGCCGATGCCGATTTGCAGAGCCGCACGTTGCGCCTGCGTATCGAGTTGCCCAACCGAGATGGGCGGCTTCGTCCTGGGATGACCGCTCAAGTGGCTCTCCATCCCGGCGAGTCTGCCAAGCAAAGCCTCTTGGTGCCTGCCGAGGCGGTCATCCGCACCGGCAAGCGAGACCTGGTGATGCTGGCTGAAGACGGTGGTCGCTTCCGGCCGGTGGAAGTCGTGTTGGGCCAGGAGAGCAAAGGCCAAGTTGCGGTGTTGCAGGGTCTTCAGGCAGGACAGCGCATCGTCGCGTCCGGGCAATTCCTGTTGGACTCCGACGCTAATTTGAAAGGCATCGAGGCGGCGACGGTGCAGGATAGTCAGCCTAATGCGGGGCCAGCCCTGCATGAAGCGGATGGCCGTGTCGTGCAGATAGACGGCACACAGCTCACCGTTGCCCACGGTCCTTTCATCACCCTGGGCATGCCAGGGATGACCATGACCTTCCCTGTGGCTGAGCAGTCTCTCCTTGATGGCCTCAAGATCGGTGCGCAGATTCGCTTTGGCATACGCGAACGCGACGAGGGCATGGTCGTTGAGCAGATCAAAGTGTTGGAGGGCCAACCATGATTGCCAAACTGATCCGCTGGTCGGTAGGCAACCGTGTGCTGGTGCTCCTCGCCACGCTGTTTCTGGTGGCATGGGGCTTCGTCTCGGTGCGTAGCCTACCAATCGACGCCTTGCCCGACCTGTCGGACGTGCAGGTGATCATCCGCACGTCCTACCCAGGCCAGGCTCCCCAGATCGTTGAGAATCAGGTGACCTATCCGCTGACCACTACCATGCTCTCGGTTCCGGGGGCCAAAACGGTTCGCGGCTTCTCCGCCTTCGGTGACAGCTTCGTCTATGTGCTGTTCGAGGACGGCACCGATCTGTATTGGGCGCGCTCTCGGGTTCTTGAGTACCTGAGCCAGGCGCAATCGCGATTACCTGCCGCAGCCAAGCCGGTACTGGGCCCGGACGCCACCGGGGTGGGCTGGATTTATCAATATGCGCTGGTCGATCGTAACGGCGGCCATGACCTGTCGCAACTGCGCAGCCTGCAGGACTGGTTCCTGCGCTATGAGCTCAAGACGCTGCCGGATGTCGCTGAAGTGGCCACCATCGGCGGTATGGTCAAGCAGTATCAGGTCGTGCTCGATCCGCTGCGCATGGCCAGCCTCGGTATCACCCAGGCTGAGGTGGTGGAGGCTATAGGCAAGGCCAACCAGGAGACCGGTGGCGGTGTACTGGAGCAAGGCGAAGCGGAATTCATGGTACGTGCGGCCGGCTACCTGCGATCGCTGGATGATTTCAGAGCGATACCCCTGCGACTGGCTACCAAGGGCGTGCCGGTGACATTAGGCGACGTCGCTACGGTGCAGATAGGTCCGGAAGCCCGCAGAGGCATAGGCGAACTGGACGGCCTCGGCGAAGCCGTAGGAGGTGTGGTGATCCTGCGCAGCGGGAAGAATGCTCGTGAGGCCATCGCGGACGTCAAGGCTAAGCTCGAAACCCTGAAGAAAGCCCTGCCAGCCGGGGTGGAACTTGTCACCGTCTACGACCGCAGCCAGTTGATCGACCGTGCCGTGGAGAACCTCAGTCACAAGCTGATCGAGGAGTTCTTGGTAGTGGCGTTGGTATGCGCAGCCTTTCTCTGGCACCTGCGCTCGTCATTGGTGGCTATCGTTTCGCTGCCCGTGGGAATCCTGATAGCGCTGATCGTCATGCGTCATCAGGGCATCAACGCCAACATCATGTCCCTTGGCGGAATCGCTATTGCCATCGGTGCAATGGTGGACGCTGCCGTGGTCATGATCGAGAACGCCCACAAACGTGTTGAGGCCTGGCATATCCGGCATCCTGGTCAACCTTTGCGGGGAGAAGCGCATTGGAGGGTAATGACGGAGGCGGCCGTCGAGGTAGGGCCGGCACTGTTCTTCAGCCTCATGATCATCACGCTTTCGTTCATCCCGGTGTTCACGCTGCAAGCCCAGGAAGGACGCCTCTTTGCACCCTTGGCCTTTACCAAGACCTACGCAATGGCTGCGGCAGCTGCGCTATCGGTGACCCTGATACCGGTGCTGATGGGGTACTGGATCAGAGGGCCACTGCCTGCGGAACAGCGCAACCCGCTCAACCGGGGCCTCATCCGGCTATACCGTCCGGCATTGGAGGTCGTCCTGCGCCGGCCTCTGGTTACCCTCGCTGCAGCATTGGTGATCCTGCTCAGCAGTCTGTGGCCCTTGAATCATCTTGGGGGCGAGTTCCTTCCTCCGCTCGATGAAGGTGATCTGCTCTACATGCCTTCAGCCTTGCCTGGACTCTCGGCGCAGAAAGCTTCAGAGCTGTTGCAGCGAACGGATCGTCTGATTCGAACTGTTCCCGAAGTGGCCAGTGTCTTTGGTAAAGCCGGCCGCGCCGAGTCAGCTACCGACCCGGCACCGCTGGAGATGTTCGAGACCACCGTTCGGCTCAAGCCCAAGAGTGAGTGGCGTCCAGGAATGACCACGGACAAGCTTATCGAGGAGCTTGATCGCACTGTGCGTGTGCCTGGGCTGACCAACATCTGGATCCCGCCCATCCGCAACCGCATCGATATGCTGGCCACCGGCATCAAGAGCCCAATCGGCGTCAAGGTGGCCGGCAGCGACCTAGGCCAGATAGACCGGGCCACTCTCGCTGTGGAGCGGGCCGCGAAAAAGGTGCCTGGAGTGACTTCGGCGCTGGCAGAGCGTTTGACTGGTGGCCGCTACATTGATCTGGATATCGACCGCCATGCCGCTGCCCGTTACGGTCTGAACATCACCGACGTACAGGCCATCGTGGCCGGCGCCATTGGTGGCGAAACCATCGGGGAAACAGTTGAAGGCTTGGCCCGCTATCCCATTAGCGTGCGCTATCCACGCGAATGGCGTGATTCGGTGGAGGCGTTGCGTCAGCTGCCGATCTACACCTCGCAGGGCGGCCAGCTGACGCTCGGCAGCGTGGCCCGCATACGTATTGCTGATGGCCCGCCCATGCTGAAGAGCGAGAATGCTCGCCCCTCGGGCTGGGTGTACATCGACGTGCGCGGCCGGGACCTTTCGTCTGTTGTTGCAGACTTACGTCAGGCGATCGACAGCGAGGTAAAGCTCGATTCAGGCATGAGCTTGAGCTACTCCGGCCAGTTCGAATACCTGGAGCGGGCGAACGCCCGTCTGGCCTGGGTGGTGCCAGCGACGCTGGCCATCATCTTCGTGCTGCTCTACCTGACCTTCGGCCGCCTCGGTGAAGCACTGCTCATCATGGGCACTTTACCTTTTGCCCTGACCGGGGGCGTCTGGCTGCTCTACCTGCTGGGCTACAACCTTTCAGTGGCCACAGGCGTTGGCTTCATTGCCCTGGCCGGCGTAGCGGCGGAGTTCGGAGTGATCATGCTCATCTACCTGAATAACGCTTGGGCTGAGCGTCAGGCCAACGGCGAAACTACACGAGCAGCGCTGCTCGACGCGATCCGTGAGGGCGCGGTGCAACGCATCAGGCCCAAGGCAATGACTGTGGCAGTCATCGTTGCAGGCCTGCTGCCCATCCTCTGGAGCAGCGGTACCGGCAGCGAGGTCATGAGCCGCATCGCGGTGCCCATGGTGGGCGGCATGCTCACCGCCCCCTTGCTTTCACTTTTTGTAATCCCTGCGGCGTACTGGCTGATCCGTCGCCGCGAACTTGCTGTAACTACCCCCAACCTCTCAGGAGAAATCCAATGAAAAAGCTAATTGTCATCGCAGGCCTGGTCACAGCTTTCGCCGCCAGTGTGCATGCCCAGGACATGGATGGTATGGACATGAAGAAAATGCCAGCCTCCGCCGAGGGTGGCCAAGGCAGCCAGGCGGCGCCCACTGCGCATGCGGAAGGGACAATTAAGGCGCTGGATCCTCAAAGCGGGAAAATCACCTTGGCGCACGGCCCGGTAGCAGAGCTCAAATGGCCGGCGATGACCATGGGCTTCCAAGCTGAGCCTGCACAGCTGAAGGGCTTGAACGTAGGAGACAAGGTGAAATTTGGGTTCCGTATGGAGGGAAGTGTCGCGAAAATCGTGAGCATCCAGAAGCAGTGATTGAAAAGCCTTGAATGATCGGGCACGCCTTCATACCGAGATGATTCGGACAAGCTTACAGAAATGTAATCAATCTTCAGGCCCCCGTCAGGTCGAACGCTACATACCGTCATGAGACGGTGCACTGGCATCTCATCGACCCGATACCGGAGATATGATCATGAACAGTAGCTTTGATGAATGCATCTCGGAATGCATGCGCTGCGCGCTGGCCTGTGAAGTCTGCGCGTCAGCCTGCCTGCGAGAGCAGGACGTAAAAATGATGGCTGACTGCATCAAGCTGGACAGGGATTGCGCAGATATGTGCAAGCTGGCGGCTACCTTGATGACACGAGAAAGCATGCTCGCCAAGGAATTTTGTGCGTTGTGCGCAAGGATTTGCCGCGCCTGCGGGGAGGCGTGCGGTAAGCATAAGGCAGACCACTGTCAGCATTGCGCACAGACCTGTTTGGCCTGCGCTGCATCCTGCGAAGCAATGGCTGCGTAAGCGTTTTCGCCCAGTCAGCTTTCCATGCGCCTGACAAAGGATATGGATACGTCGTTAACCGTCTGGCTAGGGAGACGGGTAGACCGCTGATGTTGAGCATGCGCTCTGGCGGAGCCTAGCTTGGGCAGCCATTCACCAAGGCGCTGCCTTACGGATCTGATGACAAAAAAGCCCGCCTCGGCGGCGGGCTATCAGATGTCTCCCAGGGGAGGCTGTAGGCCAACAAGTCTCGGAGCAAGCATTTGTAGGATACGCCTCTTGGCTCACGCCCACCAGCCAGCTTCGGCCGGAGCGAATGGTTCTACGTCGAGGGCATTGGAAACGGCTTATGTAGGCCCCGTCAATTGGCAGGGCAATCCGCAAAGACAAAGCAGGCCGATTATCCCCTGGCGGTATACCCCCAGGCAGAGTCAAAGGCAAAGCTAGGGGGGAAATCTAGCGGGTACCCCGATTTGAGGGCAGAATCACCAGCTTCACCTACGTTGCACTGGGTTGAGGGGCAGTTTGAAACTGCTATCTAGCGCGACAGCGACCATCGCCGCCATGAGCAAGAGCACAGGTGCGCCTTGAGTACTCAGCACAAAGGCCGTAGCAAACGGCCCCGTGGCCTGCGCCAAGACCATTGGGCGAGCTAATGCTCCCATGCGTGCGCGATACCCTTGCCAAACAGCACCAGAGGCAAGATGACTCTGGCAATAGTGAGAATCCCGATGCCGGCGCCCTACAGCGCTGCTGCAGGGAATGCCAGCCAAGGCACGCCAGGAATGAATAAGCAGATGCCGATGAAGCTCACCAACACGCCGGCACGGCCGACCAGGTTGGGTGAAGATGCCGAGCAAGCGAGAACTCCAATACTCTTGCCACCACCTGGGCCGGCCCAAGGACCATCCCCACCGCCAACACCGTGACCGTTGGAAGGCCAAGTTCCTTGAGCGAGGTGAGAAGATGCACAGAGAGGGTGGCCATGACGAAGGCAATGACCGTGAGTAGCCCTGCAACGAACCAGAAAAGCCGGCGGGCGCCATCATCGTTGAGCGGCGACTGAGCCTGCTTGGTGCTGTAGTCGGGAGGTTAACCTCATCGCCGGCGCACAGTATCAGAGGTAAGCCATGGCGCTGTTAAAAACAATGTCCGCTGAGCGTGCGTCAGCTCTGGCATACGCTTGGCCTTCCGTTACCTGTTGATAATCTATGCTATACCTTATGTCCAGCACACCTCATACGTTTAGTGAGGAAACGCGCGCTAAGGGTCAAAAACAGTATGGCTCGACTTACATGCATGATCCCTGGCTCTGTTTTCATGACTAAGTAGCGGGCGATCAACGCTTCTCAAGCACATAGCCCACACCGCGAAGCGTATGGATCAGCTTCGTCTCGAAAGGGTCATCGATCTTGGCTCTAAGTCTTCGAATCGACACTTCTACAACGTTTGTATCGCAGTCGAAGTTCATATCCCAGACCTGTGAGATGATCTGTGTGCGGCTGAGCACCACGCCGGTATTGCGCATTAGGTAGTGCAGAAGTGCAAACTCTTTCGTCGTCAGATCAATACGCTGGCCGTCCCTGAAGGCCCTGTGACGGCTCTGGTCTAGCTCCAGGTCAGCGACACGAATGATCTCCACAGATGCAGGGTGTTCAGACCTGCGCATTAAGGCGCGAACCCGGGCTAGCAGTTCTGGGAACTCAAATGGTTTGATCAGGTAGTCATCTGCACCGTTCTCCAAACCCCGGACCTTATCTGCCAAACGACTTCTCGCCGTGAGCATCATGATGCGGGAGGGGCAATTTTTACGCCTCAAAAGCTCAAGTACCTGCCACCCATCCATTTCTGGCAGATTGATATCAAGAATAATCAACTCGTATTCGTGTTGCTTGGCTAGGAATAGCCCATCTGACCCGGTATGCACGCAATCGACGACATAACCGCATTCTGTAAGGCCTTGACGCACATATTCCGCAGTTTTTACTTCGTCCTCAATTACCAGAATTCGCATGGGATTTTGTCTCGATATCACTGAGCAATTAACCGCGCACGCGCGCCGGCATTATTGAAAGGAATGGTAAATCAAAATGAGCTGGGTGGGGCCTAAATGACGGATTTGTAATTTCCAGGTAATATGATTGATAGTCTGGAGGTATATCTTTTCGCGGTTTGGGTTCGACAGGTGCGGGCCCTCTCTCCAATAGGTAATTTGACCTTATGAAGTATGTGGTTGTTTTCTTCTTTGTGTTGAGTTTGTTCCGTTCAGATGACGGCGAAGTTACTCATGTCGAGGAAACTGGTCATTGGTGCAGCCATGAGTTTCACCGGCATGCAATGCGTACACTCGAACGGTTGATTGAATTTTAGGTAAAAAAAAGGCGCCCAAAGGGCGCCAAATATCCACCTTTTACCAAAGGAGCACTTAAGCCACTCAAGGTGAATTCGTAATGCACATTTTTCTGAAGAGACCAGTTTACGAATAAACTGATCCCCTTAGAGAATCACAGGATCGAAAGCGGGTACTCAATGATCACACGAGTTTCATCCAGATCCGATTCGAATGCAGTGGCACGCGTGGTGGCCTGGCGCAACCGGAAGGACAGGTCTTTTGCTGGACCAGTTTGCACGACATATTTAACCTCTACGTCACGCTCCCAACGTTTCTGATTGGTGAGCGGATCACCGTTGGCGTCGGTGCGCATGTAGAACTGGTTGGCGTTCGAGTAGTCTGCGCCCGAGCCTCTAGCGTAGCGGGTCATGAACGTCAGACCAGGAATGCCGTAGCTGGTGAAGTTCAGGTCGTAGCGCAGCATCCAGGAACGCTCTTTCGGCGAGTTGAAGTCGCTGTACTGGATAGAGTTGTCGACGAAAATCGAGTCTGACTGACGCAGGTAGTCGAAATCATCGTCGCCGTTGTTGCGTTGGTGCGACAGGGCCAGGGTGTGAGCGCCGTAACGGACCCCGACCTTGGCACTCCAGATATCGTTGTCAAACTCGCCTAGGCGCTGCTTCCCTTCATCCACGGCTTTGTAATAGTTGAAGCCGCCAATCAGCGCAAGGTCGTCATTCAGTGGATAGGCGAAGCTGGTGCCAGCGTAGTACTGGTTCCAGACTTCTTTCAACTGACTGGCGTATACGCTCACGGTCCAGTTATCGTTGATCGCGTAATCACCGCCACCGTAGCCTACCCAAGGCGAGTTAACCGGGCCACCGTAGAAAGTTGCGAAGTTATCATTCAGATTGCTGGAGACCGGCTGGCTCATCGCATGCAGTCGGCCACCCTGCAGGGTGAGGCCCTGGATGCTGGTGTTCTCAACGGTCACACCGCGGAAGCTTTCAGGCAACAGGCGCGAGTCGCCTGATGCAACAACTGGCGTCGACGGGAAAACATCACCCACTTTCACGACCGTATCAAACAAGCGAACTTTAGCCGCCCCGCCAACCTTGGTGTATTCGTCGCGAGCTTCGCCTTTGTTATCAACAGGCATGACGTCGAATGAACTACGACCGCCGTTGCGCCCGTCACCAGTATCGAGCTTAAGCCCTATCATGGCAAAGGCATCAACACCAACGCCGACCGTCCCTTGGGTAAAACCAGAGTTGAATTTGGTGATGATCCCGTGCGCCCAGGCCTCGGAGTAGCCATTGGTGTTGCCCTTGCCGCTGTTGTAAGTGGGAGCTGAGCTGTCGCGGTTATCACGATTGAAATAGAAGTTGCGGTTGAGCACTGTAAGGCTGCTACCTTCGATGAAACCTTCGGGCTTATCTTCAGCTTGAGCAGTAACTGCATAGCTTCCAGACAGCGCCGAAACTGCCGCCAAATACAGTGGTACTTTGATTTTCATCCGATGCTCCTTTGATTTACGGCAGTTTTTATTATGTTTCCGGCGCGGGTGTCGTTATAAGTTCTGAGCCGGCGGCGCGCCTCGCGTAGCGCCGAGCTCATATTTGCAGGCGGAAGATAACGGGATGGTGATAGGAAAATTACAATTTCGTCATCTGGTCGTTATTTTGGTCATTGACGCCGCATGCTAGCCATCTCTCGCGTTCGCAATGAAATTCGGTGGTTCGACTGTGTCATCAGCGTTTTCGGGCATTACAAGCTTTTCTTACGAAATTGTAATTTTCTAGCCACCCCTCTGATAGCTACCGCTCTTTAGAGTGCCATCACCTAATCCAGTGGGGCTTGGCAGCTATTTCGGCGTTCTGGCCAAGCTAACGAAGTTTGTGCACGAGGACCAAGAAAGTGCTCCGGTATAACCGCAATGTCTTATCCAAGACCTACGTCTCACCGTGGAAAATTGCCGCTCTCTGTGCGGTGATTTCCGGGTTGCTGGCACCCACCGCATTTGCCCAAAGCATCAGCTTGCCCCAAGCGCTGTCGACGGCAATGGATGCCAACCCAGACCTCGCGGCGGCACGTCAGGAAATCGGCATCGCGGACGGTGCGCGCAAGCAAGCCGGGCTGATTCCAAACCCCGAAATCTCGTATGAGATGGAGGACACACGGCGTAACACCAGCACAACGACCGTTACGCTAAGTCAGACCTTGGAGCTCGGTGGTAAGCGGGGAGCCCGCGTAGATGTCGCCACATACGGCCAGAGTGTTGCACAACTGGAACTGGACCGACGCGTGAATGGTCTGCGTGCAGACGTCGTGCAGGCGTTTTACGCTGCATTACGAGCCCAAACCGGACTCGACCTCGCTAAACAATCCCTTGAACTTACTGAGCGCGGCCTTCGCATTGTCGATGGTCGAGTTCGCGCAGGTAAATCTTCACCTGTGGAGGCTACCCGCGCCCAGGTTCAACTGGCTGAAGCCCGGTTGCAGGTCCGTCGCGCCGAAACGGAAAAAGCGAATGCTTACCAGCAACTCGCCCAAGTCACGGGGAGTTCTGTGACCATATTCGATCGCCTTGAATCACCAACCTTGTCTCCTGGCTTGCCGCCGCGCACTGAAGAGTTGCTGGCAAAGCTCGATCAGACTCCGGAAATGCGGCAGGCAGTGGTGGAGATTGATAAGAGCGATGCCTCGCTTGGCGCAGAAAAAGCTCAGCGTATTCCAAACCTCACGGTAAGCGTGGGTAGCCAGTACGACCGCTCGGTGCGCGAGCGAGTCAATGTCGTTGGTCTGTCCATGCCTTTGCCGCTGTTTGATCGTAACCAAGGCAACATTCTTTCCGCTTCTCGACGTGCCGATCAGGCCCGCGACCTGCGTAACGCTGTCGAGTTGAGATTGCGCGCCCAAACCCAAACCGCGCTGAACCAGTGGTCCACCGCCATGCAAGAAGTTGAGTCCTACGACAAGACCATTCTGCCCTCAGCCCAGCAGGCCGTGGATACCGCAACCCGCGGATTCGAGATGGGGAAATTCGGCTTTATCGAAGTACTGGACGCCCAGCGCACCTTGATCCTTGCTCGTGGCCAGTATCTCGACTCGCTGGCAGCGGCGACCAATGCGCGTGCGCAAGTAGAAAGGGTTTATGGCGAAGTAGGCTCGACCGCCGGCGCACGCTGAACGGGGCATACATTTTTCTCGGCACTCGGCGTTTAAACCTGCCGGTGCCTACGATCAGCAGGAGTAGCAATGGAAAACAAACGCAAGATCGCCCTCGCGGTAGCCGCTGTGGCAATCCTTGGATTTGGCAGCCTCGCCTGGAACAGCAGTTCCGATCAACAAGCGGCGACTAACGCAGAACATGGTGCTGACGATGGTCATGGCCATGACAAGAAGGCCGGATCAGCTAACAAAGAGAACAGTGAAGCGGAGCATAGTGAAGATGGGCACGGTGAAGAAGGTCATGGCGAGGAGGGCCACAGTGAAGAGGGCGGTGAGGAAGAAGGTAAGCTAACCCTTAGTGCTGAACAGATCAAAGCAGCTGGCGTGACTCTGGAATCGGCAGCGCCTCGTGATTTGGGAACCGTCGTGAGCTTCCCGGGTGAGATTCGTTTTGACGAGGACCGCACTGCGCACGTTGTTCCTCGCGTTCCAGGCGTTGTCGAAACAGTCCAGGCGAATTTGGGTGAGTCCGTCAAGAAGGGTCAAGTCCTTGCGGTGATTGCCAGCCAGCAGATCTCTGACCTGCGCAGCGAGCAACAAGCCGCTCAGCGTCGTGTCGAACTTGCGCGCGTGACTTTTAGCCGAGAGAAGCAGCTCTGGCAGGACAAGATTTCTGCGGAGCAGGACTACCTCCAGGCTCGCCAGGCGCTGCAGGAAGCCGAAATCTCTCTGGCCAACGCCAAGCAAAAAGTCAGCGCGATCGGTGCCTCGGTCAATTCGGTAGGCGGTAACCGTTACGAACTCAGGGCTCCCTTTGACGCCGTAGTGGTGGAGAAACACTTGACCGTCGGGGAAGTCGTCAGCGAGGCGACTAACGCCTTTATTCTGTCCGACCTTAACCAAGTTTGGGCCACTTTCGCTGTACCGCCTACCGATTTGGCCAAGGTCACTACCGGCCGCGCCGTGAAGGTTTCCTCACCTGACATGAACGTGGAGGTCGAGGGCAAGGTGGGTTATGTCGGCAGCCTGTTGGGCGAGCAAAACCGAGCAGCGACCGTCCGCGTTACGTTGACCAATCCCAACGGGGCCTGGCGTCCTGGTCTTTTCGTGAACATCGCAGTCACGTCCCAGACTGATCGCGTGGCGGTGGCTGTCCCGGAACACGCCGTGCAGACCGTTGAGGACAAACCATCGGTCTTCGTACGCACCGCCGAGGGCTTCGACACCCGCCCAGTAAAGCTGGGCCGCCGTGACAGTGGGTACGTGGAAATCACGGACGGCATCGAAGCGGGCGCTCAAGTGGCTACCAATGGCAGCTTCACACTCAAGTCTGAGCTCGGCAAAGCCTCTGCCGAGCACAGTCACTGATGCGAACTGACAGGATGATTTCTTATGTTTGAACGTATCATCAGATTTGCCATTGAACAGCGGATCGTTGTAATGATCGCTGTCCTGATCATTGCCGGTATCGGCATCTACAGCTACCAAAAGCTGCCGATCGATGCCGTTCCTGACATTACCAACGTCCAGGTGCAGATCAACACTGCAGCGCCTGGCTATTCCCCATTGGAAACCGAGCAACGGATCACGTTTCCAGTTGAAACGGCCATGGCTGGTCTTCCAGGTCTTCAGCAGACCCGTTCGCTGTCTCGCTCGGGCCTGTCTCAGGTGACCGTGATTTTCAAGGACGGCACCGACATCTTCTTTGCCCGCCAGCTGATCAATGAGCGGCTACAGGTTGCAAAGGAACAGCTGCCAGAGGGCGTAGATGCCGTCATGGGCCCGGTCTCAACCGGCCTCGGCGAAATTTTCCTGTGGACCGTTGAAGCCGAAGAGGGCGCGGTCAAAGAAGACGGTACGCCCTACACGCCCACCGACCTGCGGGTAATCCAGGACTGGATCATCAAGCCTCAGCTGCGCAACGTACCTGGCGTGGCAGAGATCAATACCATCGGTGGCTTTGCCAAGCAGTTCCTGGTTGCGCCGGATCCGAAGCGCCTGGCTACCTACAAGTTGACCCTGAATGATCTGGTAGCCGCGTTGGAAAGCAACAACGCCAACGTAGGCGCCGGTTACATCGAGCGTAATGGTGAGCAGTTGCTCATTCGTGCACCGGGCCAAGTCGGCAACATCGAAGACATCGCCAACATCGTAATCACCAGTGTGGATGGTGCACCGATTCGCATCAGCAACGTCGCCGACGTCAGCATCGGTAAGGAGCTTCGTACTGGTGCTGCCACTGAGAATGGCCGCGAGGTCGTGCTCGGTACAGTATTCATGCTGATCGGTGAGAACAGCCGCACTGTGTCCCAAGCTGTCGCAGCGAAGCTTGCGGACATCAACCGTACTCTGCCAAAGGGCGTGGTTGCGGTCACCGTTTACGATCGTACCAACTTGGTTGAAAAAGCCATTGCGACGGTGAAGAAGAACTTGGTTGAAGGTGCGATCCTGGTTATCGCCATTCTGTTCCTGTTCCTCGGCAACATCCGTGCAGCGTTGATCACCGCGATGGTGATCCCGCTGTCCATGCTGTTCACCTTCACAGGGATGTTCAATAACAAGGTCAGTGCCAACCTAATGAGTTTGGGCGCACTCGACTTCGGCATCATCGTCGACGGGGCCGTGGTCATCGTGGAGAACGCGATCCGTCGATTAGCACATGCGCAGCACAAACATGGCCGTATGCTCACCAAAACCGAACGCTTCCATGAGGTCTTTGCTGCTGCCCGCGAAGCGCGTCGGCCACTGATCTTCGGGCAACTGATCATTATGGTGGTGTACCTGCCTATCTTCGCCCTCACCGGCGTGGAGGGCAAAATGTTCCACCCCATGGCATTCACCGTTGTGATGGCGCTATTGGGTGCAATGATCCTCTCCGTTACCTTCGTGCCGGCAGCGATCGCCATGTTCGTCACTGGCAAGGTCAAGGAGGAAGAGGGCGTTGTTATGCGCACTGCGCGGCTGCGTTATGAGCCTGTGCTGCAGTGGGTGCTTGGGCATCGGAATATCGCTTTCTCCGCAGCAGTAGCACTGGTCGTTCTCAGCGGTGTACTTGCCAGTCGCATGGGGAGCGAGTTCATCCCAAGTCTCAGTGAGGGGGACTTCGCTCTTCAAGCCTTGCGCGTACCTGGTACTAGCCTCAGCCAGTCGGTGGACATGCAGGAGCGTTTGGAAAAAGCAGTCATCGAGCAGGTACCGGAAGTTGAGCGTATGTTCGGCCGAACCGGTACGGCTGAAATCGCCTCTGACCCAATGCCACCGAATATCTCCGATGCTTACGTCATGCTCAAACCAAAGGACCAATGGGCCGATCCCGACAAGTCGCGGGAGGAGCTCATTGCCGAGGTTCAAAAGGCGGCAGCCAGTGTCCCGGGCAGTAACTATGAACTCTCCCAGCCTATCCAGCTTCGTTTCAACGAACTGATCTCCGGGGTGCGCAGCGATGTTGCGGTGAAGGTTTATGGTGACGACATGGATGTGCTCAACAGCACGGCCAATAAGATCGCCGCAGCGCTCAAAGCGGTACCAGGCTCCTCGGAGGTCAAGGTTGAGCAGACCACAGGTCTGCCAGTGCTGACCATTAACATCGACCGGGAAAAAGCAGCACGCTACGGCCTGAACATTGCGGACGTGCAGAATTCGATCGCGATTGCTGTGGGTGGTCGTACAGCGGGAACGTTGTACGAGGGTGATCGCCGATTCGACATGGTGGTGCGCCTGCCTGAGGCTGTACGCACCGACGTCGCGGGTATGTCTAGTTTGCTGATTCCTGTGCCTGCCAATGCGGCTCAGGGCGCTAATCAGATCGGTTTCATTCCACTTTCGCAGGTCGCTAAGCTGGACTTGCAGTTGGGCCCGAACCAGATCAGCCGCGAGAACGGTAAGCGCTTGGTTATTGTAAGCGCCAACGTCCGGGGCCGTGACCTTGGGTCGTTCGTTGATGAGGCGGCATCTACCTTGTCAACGAAGGTGGAAATTCCAGCAGGCTACTGGACCAGTTGGGGCGGCCAGTTCGAGCAGCTGCAGTCGGCAGCCAAGCGCCTGCAGATTGTGGTTCCGGTAGCCTTACTGCTGGTAATGACCTTGCTGTTCTTGATGTTCAACAACCTGAAGGACGGCATGCTGGTCTTCACCGGTATTCCATTCGCTCTCACTGGCGGGGTCGTGGCCCTTTGGCTGCGTGATATCCCGCTCTCGATCTCGGCAGGGGTAGGCTTCATCGCACTCTCCGGCGTCGCGGTACTGAACGGCCTGGTGATGATTGCCTTCATTCGCGGATTGCGAGAAGAGGGACGAACGCTCAGGCAGGCAGTCGATGAAGGCGCACTCACCCGACTGCGACCAGTGTTGATGACAGCCTTGGTGGCGTCCCTGGGCTTCATCCCAATGGCCTTGGCCACCGGTACCGGTGCGGAGGTTCAACGGCCTCTGGCTACAGTGGTAATTGGTGGGATCCTTTCCTCCACCGCGCTGACTTTGCTGGTCCTGCCGGCCCTGTATCATTGGGCACATCGCAAGGATGAAGACGGCGACGAGGCAGAAGCCGTAAGCTGATCCCCCCAGATACAAAAACCCACAACACGCGTTGTGGGTTTTTTGTTTTATATGAAATAGATGCACTTACCTTTCAAAATTGTAAGTTTCTCGTCATGCCGGTGATGCCTCTGCGTTGCTAAAGTTACGCCCGAGATGATTTGAATTTGAGAGGTTCCTATGAAAAAGCTAATTGTTGCTGCTGCACTTGTTATGTTCTCGATGGCTTCGCAGGCTTATACTTACTCTGAAAGCAAGCAGCTGCAATACATCAAGGAGCATCAGACTGCTGTAGCGAACTATGCCGAGAGAAATGGCAAACCGATGCCGGAGATCCAGGACTACAATTACGGCATGAAGATCGATGTTGCGAAATTCGTGCGTCAGTCCCAAGACCCGCGTACCTGCCAAGTTTACCCGCGATTGATGACCTTCGAGGACTCTCAGGGTACGCTTAAGACGGTTCGCTACTCCATGTACTCGCAATGCATCAACAACAAGTAGTAATTGCTGTGAGTAGAATACTTAGAGAATTCATAAATGCCAGGCAGTGCCTGGCATTTTTTATTGAGCTCGATGAACGTCATTTAGGCTAGATGCCTTAATGACTGCCCCTGGGTTAGCTGTGAAATAAATCTCAACTACACAACAGTAATGTCTTTCAACTGCATAGAGCAGTTTATAGTCTTGCCCCCCAGAAGGGACGAGTTATGAAAAGTTCGCTTGAACGCCCAGATGACCAAGCAGAGCATGAAGGGCTGAGCCATGAGCACGACGGCATCTTTGGCATGAACACCGAGCTGGTTTTCGCGCTGATCTGTGGTGCCCTGCTCGGAGCCGGAGCGCTCGCAGGAAAACTAGGGCTGATCGACTGGCTGCCGCTGGTTCTGTACCTGTCTCGGCGTTGCTCCTGTCCGGTCGGATCAATGAGGTTGGCCGAAGGATCACCAGGGCGCCGCCGCGAGCGTTGATACTGCCAATCATCGGCGTCGACATCATCTATGCCGGGGTGTTGATGCAGAGGCCTCAGAACCAGCGAGATGTCGTTCAGGCCTGGTTGAATGTGCTCAATCGGCCCCTCTGATCTACCCTGGTCGCCGCTCGAATTCCTCGGAGTTCTACAGCAGCGGGAAGTCCGAAAACATCCAGTACCCAGCAAAGTGGCCTCGTGACAGCTCATTCTACCTGTCCCGGCGCTTACTCGACAGCAATGCTGAGCTGCCTGCCAACCTGGGCTGTGTCGAGATCACCGAAGCGAACGCCAGTCAGCTGTTGCTGTGCCGTTGGAAAGACGCCAAGCAAGGTACCGAAGGTCTGGTCGGAGACAGTAATGCGGAAACGCCTCGTACAAACGAAGGTAAAATTCCAGACACAAAAAAAACCAGGTTTTACCCTGGCTTTTTTGTCGATTGCTTTCGTCATTTAAAGTCCTATTTAACCGCCGTTTAGTTATCGGCTTGTTCCTTACCATCCTTGCTTTCTTTCTTTTGCTCTTGAGCGACTTGTTGTTTGTTCTGGTCCGAAGAATCGTCGCTCCATAAGCGAGCCTGTTCATTTCGGAAGTTTTCCTGGAACTGTTTCGCTCGTTCGTAACCACCTTCAGCGTAAGCGGTACCCACGAGACCAAGCAGCAGGCTGCCAATAGCGATAGATTTGACAAATTTCATTGTGTGCCTCGGTTCTTACTAGGCCTGCCTGACTGACGGCCTTTGTTGGTTTGTAGTTTAGGAACGCGAAGCTAACGACAAGGTGAGTCAATAATTACAATTCCGTAATTTAGGCGGCTGGCCGGATGCGCCCAATCTGCAAATCTGGAAGGATCATGTCTATCTCGCTTGTGTCGAGGCTGACTTCAAACTGTTCCGTAAATTACATTTTTGATATCTAACAAAATAAAACCGTGCGCCGTCACCGGCCGCTCTAGGAGATAGCCATGAATGACATAGAGCCTTGGTCAGTTGCCATCGGTGACTTCCGCCGAAGCACTGAAAAACTCACTGTTCAGCTCGATGAGCTGGCCTCCCAGACCAGGGCCTGCAACGCTGTTCTGGAAAAGTCGAACGAGCTGGTGGAGGAGGTTGACCTTGTCAGTCGGCAGATTCAGGAGGAGGTACGAAAGGCTGAGAAAGCCTGGTCCAATGCCGAAGAGGTCGTCATCCGCGCTGCGGCAGAGGCATATTCCGCTGCCGCTCGTGGAGTCGAGACCGCCATCCAACCGCTGATTTCGGAGCTTACTGCCGCGACAAAATTAGCGGATGCCTCGATCCTGGAGCTAAAGCGGGCACCGGTGCTGGCCAAACGTTATGTCATGGTGGTGGCGACAGCATTCTTCATCCTGGCACTGATCTGTGTGTACTCGACCATGCAGTTCATTGAGGCCGCCGGCAGTGTGAGCGCTCAGGAAAAAGTGAATGCCCAATACTTCTCCCACCTGTGGAGAAACGCCAACCCAGAAGAGCAAAAGATCATAAAGTCGGTAATTCTGCGGTCACCTATGGACCCTGTGGTGCTTAGGCACTGAGGCATTGCATAGACAAAAGGCCCGTCGATTGACGGGCCTTTTCAAGTGGGCGCGCTTCAAGCAGCGGTCTTTGCCGACTGCTTTAGCTGGGCTTCGGGAAAGTGAAGGTGGAACCAGGTGAAATTTTCCTCGGTCACTTCCACGCTCGCCGAGCCTTGATGCAGGCTCATGATCGACTGCACGATGGCAAGGCCAAGACCGGTCCCCCCTTCGCTTCGTGCTCGGCTCTTATCTACGCGGTAGAACCGTTCAAACAAATGCGCATGGTGTTCCTTGGCGATCCCGCGGCCCGGGTTGCCGACGCTCAAGGTCGTGCCGCTACCACCGCGTTGCACTTTCACGTAGACCGTGCGACCGCGAGGGCAGTAGCGAATCGCATTTGACACCAGGTTCGAGACGGCTCGTTGAATCATCAGGCGGTTACCGCGCACCACGTCATCACTGCCAGAGATCTGCAGCTGGATCTCGCCATCCTCTGCCGAAATGCTGAAGAGATCACACACCCGCTGAACTTCATCGACCAGGGACACAGGTTCGAACTCCACCATGGATGCCGGATGACTGACCTGAGCGAGGAACAGCATGTCGGAAACCATGCGGCTCATGCGGTCCAGCTCTTCTGTGCACGACTCCAGCACTTCCCTGTACTCGGGAAGGGATCGCTCTCTGGTCAGTGCAACTTGGGCTTTACCCATCAGGTTGGATAGCGGCGCTCGCAGTTCGTGAGCAAGATCGTCAGAAAACTGCGAGAGCTGCTGAACCCCGTCATCCAGGCGAGCCAGCATGATGTTGATACCGTCGGCGAGCTCTTTGAGTTCTGCTGGCATTCCATTAGTCGGCAGACGATGGTCAAGACTCTCGGTGGAGATCTTCGAGGCGACTTTCAGGAACTTGGTCAGAGGCAGCAGACCTCTGCGTACGGTCCACCAGCCGATTGCGAGGATCAGCGCGATGATGAGCGGGGAAATCATCAGGGCCCAGGTGAGCAATGCATCAAGCAGCGCTTCATTGGACGACTGGTCCATAGTCATGTACACGCTGACTTCGGTTCCGTCGCCCAAATTCATGGTGCGAGAAGCTGTCAGCAAGGGGCGGTCCTGGGTGTCGCGCCACTCATGTTCCTTCGGCTGTGCGGATGGTTGAAACTTGTGCACCTCCACGTTGACCTGCTTCGAGCCAATCGAGAGCAGGGGCGTTTCACTCTGCGCCGACTCGAAAATGCTGACGTACAGGTTGTTGTGGCCCATCACCAGATCCACAAGCTGATGTGCGTCTGCGTTGACTCCTGAGATGTCGGAAATCATGGACAGGTTGTGAGCCATGCCCGCCATCTTCACTTCCAGGTCACTGCGGGCATTTCGCTCTAGCGCCTGACCCACCATCAGATACCCGAAGGTGGCGAACAGAAGCAGCAACGCTGCGCTCATCAACCCCACCTTTAATCCCAGCTTTGCAGCCAGGCTGAATGGCCTCATGCGCGTTCCTCAAAAACGTACCCTACGCCACGAAGCGTGTGAATGAGCTTGGTTTCAAACGGGTCATCGATCTTTGAGCGAAGGCGCCGGATAGCGACATCGATGACGTTGGTATCGCAGTCAAAATTCATGTCCCAGACCAACGAAATGATCTGAGAACGAGTCAGCGCTTCGCCCGTCCTGCTCATAAGCAGGTGCAGGAGCGTAAATTCCTTTGTGGTGAGATCGATGCGTGTGCCAGCGCGGAAAACCCGATGGCGCACTGAGTCGAGTTCCAAGTCGGCAATTTTCAGCGAACTCTTCTCGACTAATTCATCACCACGCCGCTGCAGCGAACGGATTCGAGCGAGCAGCTCCGGGAATTCGAAGGGTTTGACAAGGTAATCGTCGGCTCCGCCATCCAAGCCTTTGAGCTTGTCGTTGATGCGACCACGAGCGGTCAGCATGATGATGCGGACCCGGCTGGTTTTCCTGATGGTTTCCAAAAGGTCCCAACCGTCGATGCCAGGAAGGTTTACGTCCAGCAGAACCAACGAATAGACGTTAGTATTGAACAAGTGCAGGGCGTCAACACCATTGTGCACGATATCTACGACATACCCGCTTTCGGATAGGCCCTGCTGAAGATATTCGGCAGTTTTAATTTCGTCTTCCACAACTAGAACGCGCATAACTTATCTCAAGGTGTGAGGAAGGAATTGGCCTAATCCGCCAAGACTGTGGTTGCAGGCAGTTTGAAGGTTCGGCTGAGTGCATGACATCTGGTAGTCGCTACCTCTGTCCATACGCCGGGGTCACCTGAGGACGCTTGAATCTTAACGCGAAGACGCTGGCCGCGGCGAAATCCTACAAATTTGTAATGTAGCCGCAAGATTGCTGACAGTCATGACGGCTTTCCCTACTGAGCTTAGCGGATTCTGTGGCTTGCAGCGGTTATCAGTCCTCAGGACTGACAGGAGGATTCGGCCGAGAGGGGTGGCGTTTCTGCCAAGCTGCTCAGCATTTATGGCGTTCAATCCTACAAGCTCAAGCTCCGAGTGGTAGCAAGCCACCGATCGTTCGCCCCTTTGATAACGGGCTTAAACCGGCCAGCATGCATGGCTTTTCATCTTAATTGGGCAAGAATAATTACTTTACAATCTATTACATGTCCAAATTGTAATTTCACAATCATCTTGTCGTTAGCCGCTTTTGCTAGTTTAAGAACAGCACACAGGCAGCGCTGCTTTGGGCCAGTCTCATCTGAAGCAGCATGGCGGGAGTAACGATACCCTGCTCACGCCAATGCATTCACCTTGGAACCATACGCTCCTTTGGTAAGGTGAATTTTAGCGCCCCGCCATGGGCGCTTTTTTATTAATGGACTTCTCATGAAAACAACTATATCGGCTATTGCCGCGTTCATGCTTTTCTCTGCACTGTCGACAAATGCCCAAAGTAGCGTTCAGATCAACGACGATCTTGAGCAGTCTGCCAGGAAGGCTACAGAACGCTATGCACAGAGCGTGAAGAAACCCATGCCCGAGCTTGAAGATTACGCATACGGTATGGATTTGGACGTTGGCAAGTTGGTGTACGTCTCGCCTAGCGTGCGGTACTGCGGGAATGTGAGAAGCATGATGACTTACGAGGATTCCAAGGGCGAACTGCACATGGTTCGCTACCTCGTGAAAGGTGAGTGCATCAACAGCCGGTAAGCGGTGACCGAGTGCTTTCCTCTACACCCGACTCAAAGCAACTCGATGCCCAATCGCCTTAGAAGTAGGGCAAATCCTCCGAAGCTCGCCATGGTGATGAGGATGCTGGAGATAAGTGTTGGCCAGAATCCCAACTTGGGCAGCAGTGCCGGAAACGCGATAAACATCGGCAGCGTTGGAATCACATACCAGAACGTGTACCAGGCATGATTGGAAATCTTCTCCATGCTCTGGTTCTCCAAGTAGAGCCAGATGAGCGTCAAGACGGTGACCAATGGCAGGGCGGCAACCAAGCCGCCCAGCTTGTCACTGCGCTTTGCCAGCTCAGACACGATAATCACTATCGCGGCAGTGACCAGGTACTTCGTAATGATCCAAGCCATCGCTGAACCTACTTGAGCTAGTGGAGTGGATCTCCTGGGATCATTCGCCAGGCACTCACGACGTGCTTGGGGGAACCGCAGAATTCGGAAAAAATCGTACGCTAAGCTAACGGTGTTCTCGTGACAGCTCTTTGACTAGGCTTTCTAAGGGGTCGTCTCAGAAAACGGAAAATAAAGCACGCTAAGGCATAGCCGAACCTGCCAAGCTTGCTCCACCCTGTAGTGACGCGATCAGCGGGCAGGAAACGTTCCCCCTTCGCGCATGGCAGGCGCACACCAACTCAGACAGCACGGCCTCCATGCGCGCCAGGTCAGCCATTTTCTCGCGCACGTCCTTGAGCTTGTGCTCGGCCAGACTGCTGGCTTCCTCGCAATGGGTGCCATCCTCCAGCCGCAGCAGCTCGGCGATCTCATCCAGGCTGAAGCCCAGCCGCTGGGCTGATTTCACGAAGCGCACCCGCGTTACATCCGCCTCGCCATAGCGGCGGATGCTGCCATAGGGCTTGTCAGGCTCCAGCAACAAGCCCTTGCGCTGATAGAAACGGATGGTCTCCACATTGACCCCGGCCGCCTTGGCGAAAACGCCAATGGTCAGGTTCTCCAAATTGTTTTCCATATCGCTTGACTCCGTACATGAGTACGGAAGTAAGGTTACGCTATCCAATTTCAATTCGAAAGGACAAGCGCATGTCTGAACCAAAAACCGGGCGCGGCGCGCTCTTCACTGGAGGGCTTGCCGCCATCCTCGCCTCGGCTTGCTGCCTCGGGCCGTTGGTTCTGATCGCCTTGGGGTTCAGCGGCGCTTGGATCGGCAACTTGGCGGTGTTGGAACCCTATCGCCCCATCTTTATCGGCGTGGCGCTGGTGGCGTTGTTCTTCGCCTGGCGGCGCATCTACCGGCAGGCAGCGGCCTGCAAACCGGGTGAGGTCTGCGCGATTCCCCAAGTGCGAGCTACTTACAAGCTCATTTTCTGGATCGTGGCCGCGCTGGTTCTGGTCGCGCTCGGATTTCCCTACGTCATGCCATTTTTCTACTGATCGGAGTTCACCATGAAGAAACTGTTTGCCTCCCTCGCCCTCGCCGCCGTTGTTGCCCCCGTCTGGGCCGCCACCCAGACCGTCACGCTGTCCGTACCGGGCATGACCTGCTCCGCCTGCCCGATCACTGTCAAGAAGGCGATTTCCAAGGTCGAAGGCGTCAGCAAAGTTGACGTGACTTTCGAGACACGCCAAGCGGTCGTCACCTTCGACGATGCCAAGACCAGCGTGCAGAAGCTGACCAAGGCAACCGCAGACGCGGGCTATCCGTCCAGCGTCAAGCAGTGAGTCACTGAAAACGGCACCGCAGCACAACGGACGTCATTGTCTGGCGCCACAAACGATAAAGGATCTGTTGCATGACCCATCTAAAAATCACCGGCATGACTTGCGACTCGTGCGCGGCGCACGTCAAGGAAGCGCTGGAAAAAGTGCCAGGCGTGCAGTCGGCGCTGGTGTCCTATCCGAAGGGCACAGCGCAACTCGCCATCGTGCCGGGCACATCGCCGGACGCGCTGACTGCCGCCGTGGCCGGACTGGGCTACAAGGCAACGCTAGCCGATGCGCCACTGGCGGACAACCGCGTCGGACTGCTCGACAAGGTGCGGGGATGGATGGCCGCCGCCGAAAAGCACAGTGGCAACGAGCCCCCGGTGCAGGTAGCGGTCATTGGCAGCGGTGGAGCCGCGATGGCGGCGGCGCTGAAGGCCGTCGAGCAAGGCGCGCAGGTCACGCTGATCGAGCGCGGCACCATCGGCGGCACCTGCGTCAATGTCGGCTGTGTGCCGTCCAAGATCATGATCCGCGCCGCCCACATCGCCCATCTGCGCCGGGAAAGCCCGTTCGATGGCGGTATTGCGGCAACTGTGCCTACGATTGACCGCAGTAAGCTGCTGGCCCAGCAGCAGGCCCGCGTCGACGAACTGCGGCACGCCAAGTACGAAGGCATCCTGGGCGGTAATCCGGCCATCACCGTTGTGCACGGTGAGGCGCGCTTCAAGGACGACCAGAGCCTTACCGTCCGTTTGAACGAGGGTGGCGAGCGCGTCGTGATGTTCGACCGCTGCCTGGTCGCCACGGGTGCCAGCCCGGCGGTCCCGCCGATTCCGGGGTTGAAAGAGTCACCCTACTGGACTTCCACCGAGGCCCTGGCGAGCGACACCATTCCCGAACGCCTTGCCGTAATCGGCTCGTCGGTGGTGGCGCTGGAGCTGGCGCAAGCCTTTGCCCGGCTGGGCAGCAAGGTCACGGTCCTGGCGCGCAATACCTTGTTCTTCCGTGAAGACCCGGCCATCGGCGAGGCGGTGACAGCCGCTTTCCGTGCCGAGGGCATCGAGGTGCTGGAGCACACGCAAGCCAGCCAGGTCGCCCATATGGACGGTGAATTCGTGCTGACCACCACGCACGGTGAATTGCGCGCCGACAAACTGCTGGTTGCCACCGGTCGGACACCGAACACGCGCAGCCTCGCGCTGGACGCAGCGGGGGTCACTGTCAATGCGCAAGGTGCCATCGTCATCGACCAAGGCATGCGCACGAGCAACCCGAACATCTACGCGGCCGGCGACTGCACCGACCAGCCGCAGTTCGTCTATGTGGCGGCAGCGGCCGGCACCCGTGCCGCGATCAACATGACCGGCGGCGATGCGGCGCTCGACCTGACCGCAATGCCGGCCGTGGTGTTCACCGATCCGCAAGTGGCGACCGTGGGCTACAGCGAGGCGGAAGCCCACCACGACGGGATCGAGACCGACAGCCGCACCTTGACCTTGGACAACGTGCCGCGTGCGCTCGCCAACTTCGACACACGCGGCTTCATCAAGTTGGTTATCGAGGAAGGCAGCCATCGGCTGATCGGCGTACAGGCGGTCGCGCCGGAAGCGGGTGAACTGATCCAGACGGCGGCTCTGGCCATTCGCAACCGCATGACGGTGCAGGAACTGGCCGACCAGTTGTTCCCCTACCTGACGATGGTCGAGGGGTTGAAGCTCGCGGCGCAGACCTTCAACAAGGATGTGAAGCAGCTTTCCTGCTGCGCCGGGTGAGAAAAAGGAGGTGTTCAATGAACGCCTACACGGTGTCCCGGCTGGCTCTTGATGCCGGGGTGAGCGTGCATATCGTGCGCGACTACCTGCTGCGCGGATTGCTGCGCCCGGTGGCGTGCACACCAGGCGGCTACGGCTTGTTCGATGACGCCGCCTTGCAACGGCTGTGCTTCGTGCGGGCGGCCTTCGAGGCGGGCATCGGCCTCGACGCGCTGGCGCGGCTGTGCCGGGCGCTGGATGCGGCGGACGGCGACGAAGCGGCCGCGCAGCTTGCCCTGCTGCGTCAGTTCGTCGAGCGTCGGCGCGAAGCGTTGGCCGATCTGGAAGTGCAGTTGGCCACCCTGCCGACCGAGCCGGCACAGCACGCGGAGAGTCTGCCATGAACAACCCCGAGCGCTTGCCGTCCGAGACGCACAAACCGATCACCGGCTACCTGTGGGGCGGACTGGCTGTGCTGACTTGCCCCTGCCACCTGCCCATCCTCGCTGTCGTGCTGGCCGGCACAACCGCCGGTGCTTTCCTCGGCGAGCATTGGGTCATCGCGGCGCTCGGTTTGACCGGCCTGTTCCTTCTGTCCCTGTCGCGGGCGTTGCGGGCATTCAGGGAAAGAGAATGAGCGCTTTCCGGCCGGATGGATGGACGACGCCGGAACTGGCCCAAGCGGTCGAGCGCGGGCAGCTTGAACTGCACTACCAGCCCGTCGTCGATCTGCGCAGTGGTGGGATTGTCGGCGCGGAAGCCCTGTTGCGCTGGCGTCATCCGACGCTTGGACTATTGCCACCGGGCCAGTTCCTGCCCGTGGTCGAATCGTCCGGCCTGATGCCTGAAATCGGCGCTTGGGTGCTGGGCGAAGCCTGCCGCCAGATGCGTGACTGGCGAATGCTGGCATGGCGACCGTTCCGGCTGGCCGTCAATGCTTCGGCGAGCCAAGTGGGACCGGACTTCGACGGGTGGGTAAAGGGCGTGCTGGCTGATGCCGAGTTGCCCGCCGAGTATCTCGAAATCGAGCTGACCGAATCGGTCGCGTTTGGTGATCCGGCGATCTTCCCCGCCCTGGACGCCTTGCGGCAGATCGGTGTGCGCTTCGCCGCCGATGACTTCGGGACGGGGTATTCCTGTCTGCAACATCTGAAGTGCTGCCCAATCAGCACGCTCAAGATCGACCAATCGTTTGTCGCCGGGCTCGCCAACGACCGCCGCGACCAAACCATCGTGCACACCGTGATTCAGCTTGCGCACGGGCTGGGCATGGATGTGGTGGCTGAAGGCGTGGAAACATCGGCGAGTCTTGATCTATTGCGACAAGCGGACTGCGACACAGGACAAGGCTTCCTGTTCGCGAAGCCAATGCCGGCGGCGGCATTCGCCGTCTTCGTCAGTCAATGGAGGGGTGCCACCATGAATGCAAGTGACTCGACCACCACCAGTTGCTGCGTGTGCTGCAAGGAAATCCCGCTCGATGCCGCCTTCACCCCGGAAGGCGCGGAATACGTCGAGCACTTCTGCGGGTTGGAGTGTTATCAACGCTTCGAAGCGCGTGCCAAGACAGGGAACGAAACCGATGCCGATCCGAACGCCTGCGACTCGCTACCGTCAGATTGAGGCATACCCTAACTGGATGTCAGGCAGGGCCGCGCCGCTTAGTCAGAATAGAGTCATCTTTCGCATTTGTCATTTTCAGAAGTCGATTGCACCTAAGGTCAGAAGTCGATTGCACTACTGAGGAAGCCCTCGCTGTTGCGGACTCATGGGCTGGCACGAGAGGATCTCTATAGGTCATGTACATCCGAGCCCCACCCCACCACTCGCAAATTTGTAGGCAAAGGTGTGTCAGGAAAATGAGTAACCTGACGCTAGTCAATCTGGGGTACTGACAGCTATGGCATGCCGCCAGATGGACATTTCATGCTAATAGCGTCTTGCAGGACACGAGTGGTAGCAAATAGACACTAATAGTCGTTGCATAAACTTCCAACATTCAGCATCTTGCAACGGTAACCATGGACGGAGACATTGAGCCGCTTACACCGATGAGCAAGGTTTTTTGGTTGGCAAGCGCGATCACTATGGACGGACTTTCATCGGTTTCCACTTCAGAGCTATTGCCATCGTGCTATTCAATTCTAATAAAAAAAATATCAGCGCCCTGCAACAAACCATCGCCCAGCAAGCCAGTCTGCTCGAAGCCATCAACCGCTCCATGGCGGTAGTCGAATTCGACCTCAATGGCATCGTCCTCCGGGCCAACGACAACTTTTTAAAGACCATGGGCTATCGCCTGGAGCAAGTGCTCGGCCAGCCGCACCGCCAATTCTGCACGCCTGCCTATGCCCGCAGTGGCGAGTACTCACAATTATGGTCCCGTCTCAACGCCGGCCAGTTCGAGTCGGGCACCTTCGAGCGAATTGCCGGCAATGGCCAGACGATCTGGCTGGAAGCCAGCTATAACCCGGTCAAGGACGAGCTTGGTAACGTGGTGAAGGTGGTTAAGTATGCCCTTGACGTCACCTTGTGGGTACAACAGGAGAGTGAAGCCAAAAATAAGTTGCAGGCCATAGACCGGTCCATGGCCATCATCGAGTTCAATCTGGACGGCAGCATTATTGACGCCAACCAGAACTTCTTGGATGTGGTCGGTTACAGTCTGGCCGAACTCAAGGGCAAACATCACAAACTGTTCTGCCGTCCAGCACTGGCCAACGGCAGCGAGTACCAGGACTTCTGGCGACGCCTGAATCAGGGCGAGTTTTTCAGTGGGCAATTCGAACGGGTAGGCAAGCGCGGGCAAACCTTGTGGCTGGAAGCTAACTACAACCCGGTGTATGACGCTAGCGGACGGTTATGCAAAGTGGTGAAGTTTGCTACAGACATCACCGCCAAGATGGAGAAGCATGCGCAGGACGCTCAGAGCGCTAGCGAGGCGTATCACATCTCGGTCGAGACACGCCAAGCGGCTGAACATGGCTCCACGGTGATCCAACAAGCAGCGAGTGAAATGCGGGAGATTGCCTCGAATATCGAAGGTTCGTCAGCCCTCATCACCAAACTTGGCGAACGCTCCGAGCAGATCACCACCATCGTCAACACCATCCGCGGAATTGCCGATCAGACCAACCTGTTGGCTTTGAACGCTGCTATCGAAGCCGCTCGAGCGGGTGAACAAGGTCGCGGCTTTGCGGTGGTGGCCGATGAAGTCCGTCAGTTGGCCGCACGCACCAGTGGCTCGACGGCGGAGATTTCCGGGATGATTGGCATGATCCAGAACGAAACACAGCTAGCCATCAAGAGCATGGAAGGCACCCGTGACCGGGCCACTAAAGGCGTCGACCTGGCGGATCAGGCGGGCGCGGTGATCCAGCAAATTAGCGACGGTGCCAGCAATGCGGTGCAGGCGGTGAGTATGCTGGCCAAGGAGCATGGTCATACCCGGTAGAACTCACGAACAGCCGGATCATCGGCACTGCGCATAACAGACGTGTGGTCAAATCCTATGGGGAGATCTTCATCGTGCTGAAACGTATCGCGGTTACCGAGGTCCGCCTCGGCATGTACATCCATGAGCTTTGTGGTTCATGGATGGACCACCCTTTCTGGAGAGCGCGTTGGTTGCTCCATAGCGAGCACGATCGACAGCGCATCCTCAAATCCAATGTGACGACGCTATGGATCGACACCAGCAAGGGGCAGGACACTGCCCAAGGCCAGGCAAGCAATACGCTCGAAGAAGTTGAGGTTGAAACCGAAGCCCGATTGCTAGCCGTGGACAACACGGCGCTGCCGCCTCTAGCCGGGATGACTGAAGAGCTGTCACGTGCCCTCAAGCTCTGCGCCCGCTCCAAAGTCGCCATTGTCGAGATGTTCAACGAGGCGCGCATGGGCCAAGCTATCAACTTGGAGCACGTCGCGGCGCTGGTGGAGGAAGTTTCCGACTCGGTACTGCGTCACCCCAATGCCTTAATCAGCCTGGCACGTCTGAAGACTTCCGCCGAATACACCTACATGCACTCTGTGGCGGTGTGTGCATTGATGATTGCCCTGGCCCGCCAGCTTGGCCTGTCGGCCGACCAAGTCCGGGAGGCAGGCTTGGCCGGCCTCCTGCACGACATCGGCAAGGTGTCCATACCGGATGCGATCCTCAATAAGCCTGACAAACTGACCGACGCCGAGTTCAGCATCATGCGCAGCCATCCCAGAGCGGGCGGCAGGATGTTGCTGAAAAGCCGCCAGGTCAGCGCGCTCACGCTCGACGTTTGCCTGCACCATCATGAGAAGGTCGATGGCTCCGGCTACCCCTATCGCCTGGTCGGTGAGCAAATCAGTCTGTTCGCGCGCATGGGCGCGGTGTGTGACGTGTATGACGCGATCACGTCGGAGCGCCCCTACAAGAGGGGCTGGGATCCCGCCATAGCGATTCGCAAGATGGCTGAATGGAAGGGACACTTCGACGACCAGGTGTTCCAGGCCTTCGTCAAGTCGGTGGGCATCTACCCGGTTGGCGCCTTGGTGCGCTTAGAAAGTGGGCGTCTCGGCGTCATCATGGAGCAGCACAAGAGTTCACTGCTGACACCCATGGTCAAGGTGTTCTTCTCGACCCGCACGAAAATGCCCATTGCCCAGGAACTGGTTGATCTTAGCAAACTGGCCGGTCGTGACAAGATCGTCGGCCGCGAGTCGGCTAGCGACTGGGGTTTCAAGAACATCGAGGAGCTATGGTCGGGCCTCCCCGCCAGCAAGAGGTCGCATTTCGATTAAACATCGACGGCAATCGCGTCGTGAGGACCAACGCGACAACCGCCTGCTTTGCCTGCCATACCTCACAAAAAGATCACGGCTATGTGTTCAGCCGCTTGCGTGACTGAGGGTGAACCATAATGGACAGAAGGTAAAACAACTTGTCCGTTCGAGCATAAGGTTGAGCGTAATTTAAAAGTCCGGGGTGCCGGTGGCGCCGAGCACCAACCGGTGGTGCAGATGACTATTTGCATTGGAGACCAGATCTATAACGAGCAGTTCTCCTTGAAGAATCAAGGCAAGATGAACTACCCCGTTCTGATCGGGCGTCATACTCTTGAGAATCAGGATTCTGAGCAACTCATTGGGCTCTCTCCAGTAGTTTCGCTCCGTCACGCCGCAGCTCGCCCTTGGGCGAGACATGTCGATAGAGCGTCTGACGGGTAATATCCAGCTCTTCACACAAATCCGACACCTTGGTTTCCGGCTGTCCCATGGCCGCCATCGCTAGGCGTAGTTTGGCAGCGGTCATCTTGAACGGGCGCCCCCCTTTCCTGCCGCGAGCACGCGCCGAGACGAGCCCGGCGACCGTCCGCTCAGAAATCAACTCCCGCTCGAACTCTGCCAGTGCCGCGAAAATCCCGAACACCAGCTTTCCCGCCGCAGTAGTAGTGTCGATGGCCGCACCGTGGCCGGTAAGCACCTTCAGTCCTACGCTACGCGCGGTAAGGTCGTGGACAGTGTTAATTAAGTGGCGAAGGTTACGCCCTAGTCGATCGAGCTTCCAAACCACCAAGGTATCGCCTTCACGCAGGGCCTTCAGACACGCGGCCAATCCGGGCCGATCATCTTTCCGTCCCGAAGCCATGTCCTCATACAGATGTGCAGCTGCCACTCCGGCAGCAATCAAAGCATCTTGTTGCAGAGTAATTGTCTGGGAGCCGTCTGCCTTCGATACTCGCATGTAGCCGATCAGCATACCGCCCCCATTGTCACAAATACGTTCGATTATGTGACAGTTTGCATCGGGATGTCATTTTCAGAAGACGACTGCACCAATCAACGAGACATGAAGCCTGCTGTGCATACGGCTCCTGACAGCCCGATATCAGGACTCCTCTGCACGAAACTCGTCTATGCTCAATACTCGTGTGCACCAAAGCGAGGCGAGCATGGCGACCGATACCGTACCGATTGCCGAGCGCGGCGTAGCCACCCTGTCAGAACAGGCATGGGAGCGTGCTCGCTGCCGCGCGGAGATCATTGGGCCGTTGGCGCAGTCGGAGACGGTCGGGCATGAAGCGGCCGACGCAGCAGCCCAGGCGCTGGGTCTGTCCCGGCGGCAGGTCTACGTCCTGATCCGCCGTGCCCGGCAAGGTTCGGGGCTGGTCACTGATTTGGCTCTTGGACAGTCGAGCGGTGGCAAAGGTAAAGGCCGCTTGCCGGAGTCGGTCGAACGAATCATCCGCGAGCTACTGCAAAAGCGCTTCCTGACCAAGCAGAAGCGCAGCTTGGCGGCGTTCCACCGTGAAGTTGCGCGGGTGTGCAAGCTGCAAAAGCTGCGGATGCCGGCGCGCAACACGGTCGCGTTGCGGATCGCCAGCCTTGATCCACTCAAGACCACTCGACTTCGGGAAGGCCAGGATGCGTCCCGCATCCTGCAAGGTGTTGGCGGTGTTCCTCCGCCAGTCTCCGCACCGCTGGAGCAGGTACAGATCGACCACACAGTCATCGACCTGATCGTGGTGGACGAGCGCGACCGGCAACCGATTGGCCGTCCGTACCTGACCCTCGCCATCGACGTGTTCACCCGCTGCGTGGTTGGCATGGTGGTCACGTTAGAAGCGCCATCTGCCGTCTCGGTCGGCCTGTGCCTCGCACACGCCGGTTGCGACAAGCGCCCTTGGTTGGAAAGGTTGGACGTGGAAATGGACTGGCCGATGAGCGGCAAGCCCGCGCTGCTCTACCTGGACAACGCGGCCGAATTCAAGAGCGAGGCGCTACGCCGTGGCTGCGAGCAGCATGGCATCCGGTTGGACTATCGGCCTCTCGGGCAGCCGCACTATGGCGGCATCGTGGAACGGATCATCGGCACGGCGATGCAAATGATCCACGACGAATTGCCGGGGACGACCTTCTCCAACCCTGACCAGCGCGGGGAATACGCCTCCGAGAAGATGGCCGCCCTGACACTGCGCGAGCTGGAACGCTGGCTCGCATTGGCGGTTGGCACCTATCACGGCTCCGTGCACAACGGCCTGCTCCAACCGCCGGCCGCACGCTGGGCCGAAGCTGTCGCGCGTACCGGCGTTCCAACCGTCATCACTCGCACCACGGCTTTTCTGGTCGATTTCCTGCCCGTCCTCCGCCGCACCCTGACCCGCACTGGCTTCGTCATCGACCACATCCACTACTACGCCGATGCGCTCAAGCCGTGGATAGCTCGGCGCGACCGCCTGCCTGCGTTCCTGATCCGGCGCGACCCACGCGACATCAGCCGCATTTGGGTGCTGGAGCCGGAGGGGCAGCACTATCTGGAAATTCCATACCGTACCTTGTCGCACCCGGCTGTCACCCTCTGGGAACAACGGCAGGCGCTGGCGAAATTGCGGCAGCAAGGGCGCGAACAGGTGGATGAGTCGGCGCTGTTCCGCATGATCGGGCAGATGCGCGAAATCGTGACCACTGCGCAGAAAGCCACGCGCAAGGCGCGGCGCGACGCGGATCGACGCCAGCATCTCAAGTCAACGGAACAACCTGTCAAAACCACGCCACCAGCGGACACGGACATGGCAGACCCGCAGGCGGACAACCAGCCACCTGCCAAACCGTTCGACCAGATTGAGGAGTGGTAGCCGTGGACGAATATCCCATCATCGACCTGTCCCACCTGCTGCCGGCGGCCCAGGGCTTGGCCCGTCTCCCGGCGGACGAGCGCATCCATCGCCTT
The DNA here is from genome assembly GCF_013305665.1 of Pseudomonas sp. NY5710. Lineage (NCBI taxonomy): Bacteria > Pseudomonadati > Pseudomonadota > Gammaproteobacteria > Pseudomonadales > Pseudomonadaceae > Pseudomonas > Pseudomonas sp. NY5710. The sequence goes on along the minus strand of NZ_CP045554.1, from coordinate 5,540,743 downwards.
CGCGCCGACCGCTGGATCGGCTATCCGCGAGCAGTCGAGGCGTTGAACCGGCTGGAAGCCCTGTATACGTGGCCAAACAAACAACGCATGCCCAACCTGCTGTTGGTCGGTCCAACCAACAACGGCAAGTCGATGATCGTCGAGAAGTTCCGCCGCGCCCACCCGGCCAGCTCCGACGCCGACCAGGAGCACATCCCGGTATTGGTCGTGCAGATGCCGTCCGAGCCATCGGTGATCCGCTTCTACGTCGCGCTGCTCGCGGCGATGGGAGCACCATTGCGACCGCGCCCACGGCTGCCGGAAATAGAGCAACTGGCGCTGACACTGCTGCGCAAGCTCGGTGTGCGTTTGCTGGTGATCGACGAGCTGCACAACGTCCTGGCCGGCAACAGCGTCAACCGCCGGGAATTCCTCAACCTGCTGCGCTTCCTCGGCAACGAATTGCGCATCCCGCTGGTCGGTGTGGGCACACGCGACGCCTACCTGGCCATCCGCTCGGATGACCAGTTGGAAAATCGCTTCGAGCCGATGATGCTGCCGGTGTGGGAGGCCAACGACGATTGCTGTTCACTGCTGGCCAGCTTCGCGGCTTCGCTCCCGCTGCGGCGACCTTCGTCGATTGCCACGCTGGACATGGCTCGCTACCTGCTCACGCGCAGCGAGGGCACTATTGGCGAGCTGGCGCACCTTTTGATGGCGGCGGCCGTGGCCGCCGTGGAGAGTGGTGAGGAAGCGATCAACCACCGCACGCTCAGCATGGCCGATTACACCGGTCCCAGCGAGCGGCGGCGGCAATTCGAGCGGGAACTGATGTGAAGCCAGCGCCACGCTGGCCACTGCATCCGGCACCCAGGGAAGCCGAAGCCCTGTCTTCGTGGCTCAACCGCGTGGCCCTTTGCTATCACATGGAAGTGTCCGAGCTGCTGGAGCACGATCTTGGTCACGGCCAGGTTGATGACCTGGACACCGCGCCACCACTGGCGCTGCTGGCGATGCTCTCCCAGCGGAGCGGTATCGAGCTGGATCGGCTGCGCTGCATGAGTTTCGCCGGCTGGGTGCCTTGGCTACTGGACAGCCTTGATGATCAGATTCCAGCCGCATTGGAAACCTATGCGTTCCAGCTCTCGGTACTGCTGCCGAGACTCCGCCGTAAGACGCGATCCATCACGAGCTGGCGTGCCTGGCTGCCCACCCAACCGATACACCGCGCCTGTCCGCTCTGCCTGAACGATCCGGAGAACCAAGCCGTACTGCTCGCGTGGAAGCTGCCCCTGATGCTGAGCTGCCCACTGCATGGCTGCTGGCTGGAATCCTATTGGGGCGTGCCAGGGCGGTTTCTCGGCTGGGAGAACGCCGACGCCGAACCGCGCACTGCCAGCGACGCGATTGCGGCGATGGACCAGCGTACCTGGCAGGCACTGACGACCGGCCACGTGGAGTTGCCGCGCCGACGCATCCACGCCGGATTGTGGTTTAGGCTGCTACGCACGCTGCTCGATGAGCTGAACACCCCGCTTTCGACGTGCGGCACCTACGCGGGGTATCTCCGCCAAATCTGGGAATGCTGCGGGCATCCGCTGCGTGCTGGGCAAAGTCTGTGGCGACCGTATGAAACCCTGAACCCGGCAGTACGGTTGCAGATGCTGGAGGCGGCGGCAACGGCAATCAGCTTGATTGAGGTGAGGGATATAAGCCCGCCAGGCGAGCACGCAAAGCTATTCTGGTCCGAGCCCCAAACCGGGTTCACCAGTGGCCTGCCGGCGAAAGCGCCGAAGCCCGAACCCGTCGATCACTGGCAGCGTGCAATCCAGGCCATTGATGAGGCCATCATTGAAGCACGACACAACCCCGAGACGGCACGCTCGCTGTTCGCGTTGGCTTCCTATGGTCGGCGCGACCCCGCTTCCTTGGAACAGTTGCGCGCCACCTTCGCGAAGGAAGGCATCCCCCCGGAATTTCTGTCACATTATGAGCCTAGCCTACCCTTTGCATGCCTTAGACAGAATGACGGGTTAAGTGACAAATTTTGACGTGCAGAGCTTCCCGATGCAAACTGTCACATAATCGAACGTATATGTGACAGGTACGACATGCTGATAGGCTACATGCGGGTATCGAAGGCGGACGGCTCCCAGGCTACCGATTTGCAGCGCGACGCGCTGATTGCCGCCGGGGTCGATCCAGTACATCTTTACGAGGACCAGGCATCCGGCATGCGCGAGGATCGGCCCGGCTTGACGAGCTGCCTGAAGGCGTTGCGAACTGGCGACACACTGGTCGTGTGGAAACTGGATCGGCTCGGACGCGACCTGCGACATCTCATCAACACCGTGCACGACCTGACTGGGCGCGGCATCGGCTTGAAGGTATTAACCGGGCACGGCGCGGCCATCGACACCACGACCGCCGCCGGCAAGCTGGTCTTTGGCATCTTCGCCGCCCTGGCCGAGTTCGAGCGCGAGTTGATCGCGGAGCGCACGATTGCCGGCCTAGCCTCGGCCCGCGCGCGCGGGCGGAAAGGCGGCCGGCCGTTCAAGATGACCGCCGCCAAGCTGCGGCTGGCGATGGCGGCAATGGGTCAGCCAGAGACCAAGGTCGGCGACCTGTGCCAGGAACTTGGCGTCACGCGGCAGACCCTGTATCGGCATGTTTCACCCAAGGGTGAGCTACGTCCAGATGGCGAGAAGCTACTCAGCCGAATTTGATGCCGGCATGAGGCAACGTAGCGACAGCGTGGTTTGTCTCAATGGGAAGCGCTCATGATCGATCTTTGAAGGCCCGCAGCAGTCGTGTCACAGACAGGACGAACAAACCGGTCAGCGTGAGGGCTGCGATACCCCAGTACTCTCCGATGAACGCGCCGGCCGTCGTGCCGGCCAGCACAATGGCGAGAATCGGCAAATGGCAGGGACAGGTGAGCACGGCCAGCGCGCCCCACAGGTAGCCGGTGATCGGTTTGTGCGTCTCGGACGGCAAGCGCTCGGGGCTGTTCATGGCAGACTCTCCGCGTGCTGTGCCGGCTCGGTCGGCATGGTGGCCAACTGCACCTCCAGATCGGCCAACGCTTCGCGCCGACGCTCGACGAACTGACGCAGAACGGCAAGCTGCGCGGCCGCTTCATCGCCGTCCGCAGCATCCAGCGCCCGGCACAGCCGCGCCAGCGCGTCCAGGCCGATGCCCGCCTCGAAGGCCGCCCGCACGAAGCACAGCCGTTGCAAGGCGGCATCATCGAACAGGCCATAGCCGCCCGGGGTGCACGCCACCGGACGCAGCAATCCGCGCAGCAGGTAGTCGCGCACGATATGCACGCTCACCCCGGCATCAAGGGCCAGCCGGGACACGGTGTAGGCGCTCATTGAAAACCTCCTTTTTTTATCCAGCGCAGCAGGAAAGCTGCTTCACGTCCTTGTTGAAGGTCTGCGCCGCAAGCTTCAACCCCTCGACCATTGTCAGGTAGGGGAACAACTGGTCGGCCAGTTCCTGCACCGTCATGCGGTTGCGGATGGCGAGCACCGCCGTCTGGATCAGTTCGCCCGCTTCCGGGGCCACCGCCTGCACGCCGATGAGCCGTCCGCTACCTTCCTCGATGACCAGCTTGATGAAGCCGCGTGTGTCGAAGTTGGCAAGCGCTCGCGGAACGTTGTCGAGTGTCAGCGTGCGACTGTCGGTCTCGATGCCATCGTGGTGCGCTTCCGCCTCGCTGTAGCCCACGGTGGCGACTTGCGGGTCGGTGAACACCACTGCCGGCATCGCGGTCAGATTGAGGGCTGCGTCGCCGCCGGTCATGTTGATCGCGGCACGGGTGCCGGCGGCCGCTGCCACGTAGACGAACTGCGGCTGGTCGGTGCAGTCGCCGGCCGCGTAGATGTTCGGGTTGCTCGTGCGCATGCCTTGGTCGATAACGATGGCCCCTTGCGCATTGACAGTGACCCCCGCCGCGTCCAGCGCGAGGCTGCGCGTATTCGGTGCCCGACCGGTGGCAACCAGCAACTTGTCAGCGCGCAATTCACCGTGTCCGGTGGTCAGCACGAATTCGCCGTTCACATGGGCGACCTGGCTGGCTTGCGTGTGCTCCAGCACCTCGATGCCCTCGGCGCGGAAAGCGGCTGTCACGGCCTCGCCGATGGCCGGGTCTTCCCGGAAGAACAAGGTGCTGCGTGCCAGGATCGTGACCTGGCTGCCGAGCCGGGCAAAGGCTTGCGCCAGTTCCAACGCCACCACCGACGAACCGATCACGGCCAGGCGTGCGGGAATGGTGTCGCTGACAAGCGCTTCGGTGGAAGTCCAGTAGGGTGACTCTTTCAGGCCCGGAATCGGCGGCACGGCCGGACTGGCACCGGTGGCGACCAGGCAGCGGTCGAACGTTACCTCGCGCTCGCCACCCTCGTTCAAACGGACGACCAGGCTCTGGTCGTCCTTGAAACGCGCTTCACCGTGCAAAACGGTGATGGCTGGATTGCCGTCCAGGATGCCTTCGTATTTGGCGTGCCGCAGTTCATCGACACGGGCCTGCTGCTGGGCCAGCAGTTTGCTGCGGTCAATCGCAGGCACAGTTGCCGCAATACCGCCGTCGAACGGACTTTCCCGGCGCAGATGGGCAATATGGGCAGCGCGGATCATGATCTTGGACGGCACACAGCCGATATTGACGCAGGTGCCGCCGATGGTGCCGCGTTCGATCAGCGTGACCGTCGCGCCTTGCTCGACGGCCTTCAGCGCCGCCGCCATCGCGGCCCCGCCGCTGCCAATGATGGCGATATGCAAACCGGCGCCCTCAAGTGCATCACGGATTTTTGGTTCATCTTTGAAATCACCAACCCGGATCGAGCCTTGATAACCCAATGCGGCGATGGCGGCCAGCAGTTGGTTGTGGCTCACGGCGGTGTCTGCCATGACTTGCGCGCGGCTTTCTGGATAGGACACCACAGCGGCATTCACGCCGGGAATCTTTTCCAAAGCATCTTTGACATGGGTGGCGCAGGATGTGCAGGTCATGCCATTCACGGTGATTTCGGTCATTTTTTTACTCCATTGAATTTCGGGGTGCAGCAGGCATCGGCTTGGCGTTTTCGTTGGATGGCGTAGATGGTCAAGCCGATGAAAATCGCCAGCGCAGGCAGCAGCACATAGTCCAGATAGCCGGTCAGCGCGGACAAGCCGACCACACCGAGCAAAATGACCAGAACAGGGGTGAAGCAACACAGCGCCACGAGGGTTGTGCCAATGATGCTGACCCGCAGCAGTGTCTTCGGGTCTTTCATGATCAGTTCTTGACTGATGATGGGTAGCCCGCATCCTCGGTAGCCTTGGTCAGTTTCTGCACGCTGGTCTTGGCATCATCGAAGGTGACCACCGCTTCGCGCGTCTCGAAGGTCACGTCAACTTTACTGACGCCATCGACCTTGGAAATCGCCTTCTTGACAGTGATCGGACAGGCCGAGCAGGTCATGCCCGGTACGGACAGCGTAACGGTCTGGGTGGCGGCCCACACGGGGGCAACAACGGCAGCGAGGGCAAGGGCGGAAAGCAGCTTTTTCATGGTGAACTCCTGTGATCAATAGAAAAATGGCACGACGTAGGGAAATCCGAGCGCGACCAAAACCAGCACGGCCACGCCCCAGAAAATGAGCTTGTAAGTAGCTCGCACTTGGGGAATCGCGCAAACCTCACCCGGTTTGCAGGCGGCTGACGGCCGGTAGATGCGCCGCCAGGCGAAGAACAACGCCACCAGCGCCACGCCGATAAAGATGGGGCGATAGGGTTCCAACACCGTCAAGTTGCCGATCCAAGCGCCGCTGAACCCCAAGGCGATCAGAACCAGCGGCCCGAGGCAGCAAGCCGAGGCGAGGATGGCGGCCAGCCCGCCAGTGAAGAGCGCGCCGCGCCCGTTTTGAGGTTCAGACATACGTTTGTCCTTTCGAATCTGAATTGGATAGCTTAAGCTTACTTCCGTAGTTATGTACGGAGTCAAGCGATATGGAAAACAATTTGGAGAACCTGACCATTGGCGTTTTCGCCAGGACGGCCGGGGTCAATGTGGAGACCATCCGGTTCTATCAGCGCAAGGGCTTGCTCCCGGAACCGGACAAGCCTTACGGCAGCATTCGCCGCTATGGCGAGACGGATGTAACGCGGGTGCGCTTCGTGAAATCAGCCCAGCGGTTGGGCTTCAGCCTGGATGAGATCGCCGAGCTGCTGCGGCTGGAGGATGGCACCCATTGCGAGGAAGCCAGCAGCCTGGCCGAGCACAAGCTCAAGGACGTGCGCGAGAGGATGGCTGACCTGGCGCGCATGGAGGCCGTGCTGTCTGATTTGGTGTGCGCCTGCCATGCGCGGAAGGGGAACGTTTCCTGCCCGCTGATTGCGTCACTGCAAGGGAAGAAAGAACCGCGCAGTGCGGACGCGGTGTAGCCCGAGGGAACTACGCCTTAGCGTGCTTTATTTTCCGTTTTCTGAGGCGACTCCTTCATCGACCTATGTAAAACGACTCCTTTATCGAAATAGTGCACTCATCGCTCTCCACGGCGATCCCTTCATCGCGAATTGCACCGCCCAAGACGATCTGCACTGAAATCAATACTTTCTGATGCCTCTTGATTAGAGATGCCAGCCATAATAATCTCATCGCCAACGCATACGGCGTTCGGCAGCCAACACACTCTCACTCACTACTGGAAGCTCAGACATGAAAACCATAGGCATTGAAAACTCGAAGTCCAGCGTACAGGCCCACTTAACGCTTGGAACCAAAACTATGGGGCTAGGTATCTATGGCGCGTACTTGGCTCTCGCTATTATTTACTTCTGGTTCGGCGGCATGAAATTTACCCACTACGAGGCCGAGGGCCTGGTTCCACTGGTGAGCAACAGCCCGCTTTTGGGATGGGTGTATAGCATTTTTTCGGTCGACATGTTCTCCAGCCTGCTCGGCATACTAGAGATTTCGATCGGCACTCTGATCGCAGGCCGCATGCTGTCGCCCAAACTATCCGTGGTAGGAGGCGCTCTGTCTGCAGGCCTGTTCTTCACAACCCTTAGCTTTATGTTTTCCACTCCGGGCGTCATTGAGCCTAGTTTAGGGTTTCCGGCGATTTCCGTTGCGCCAGGTCAGTTTCTGCTTAAAGACTTAGGGTTGCTTGCTGTTTCGATATTTGTGGCAGGCCATTCGCTGGTTGAACTGGAAAAACGTAAAATTAATGCATAATTTTTTCAATGGCTTAAGGCAGTAATGCCTTAGGCCTTTTTGCCATCATTTTCCCCCGCCAGATCTTTCAACCAGTCACGAGGGCTCAACCCCGTCTTGCGTCTAAATGCGCGAGACAGCGCCGAAGGACTTTCGTAGCCGACTTGAGCTGCAATCAGCGTAATCGAGCGCCCTTCTCGCATCAGCTTCTGAGCCAGGCTAACTCGCCAACTCAACAAATAATCAGCAGGCGTCTGTCCGATGACACTCTTGAAATGCACGGCATACGCAGCGCGTGACATATTTGACTCACTGGCCAGCTCTGCTATTGACCAGGCATGTTCCGGGGAGTTGTGCATCTGTAAAAGCGATCGGGCAAGCCGCATGTCGGCCAGTCCAGCCATCATTCCGGTGCGCAACTGGTGATGATCGAGCAGGTAACGGAGCAACAGAATGATTAGGAGCTCAAATAAGCGCTCAAGCGCGGCTTCCCTTCCACAATGCACATTTGCCGCCTCGGCAAACATCCACTCCAACGTGTCTGCCAGCATGGGCAGATCATCGAGTGCGAGCACCAAACAGTCCGGTAATGAAGCCGACAAAGGATTATCAATTCCGCCCTCAAACTCCATGGAAGCACACAACAACTTTGCGCCATCGGACTCACCCGCAAACAATTGATGCTTGGCGGGGCGTGGCATAAAAATCAAGCTAGGGCGAGTGAGCTGCAAATCCTTGCGATCGGGACCAAGCAACGTCACGCTGCCGGCCTGAAGCAGATGGATATAACCTCGCCGCTCGGCGCCATCGTAAGATGCAGAGCCGCATAGGTCGCCGTCATAGAACAGATTGGCCCGCACGCCGAACCGCGAGAGCAAATTAGACAAACGATCCATTGGCCGATCCTTGACGAGTCAGAACGCACAGACCATACCATCTGCGTTGTCGTTCAGTGCCTGTAGCGAACATGCCGGCGTAAATCAGCCAACGGATAAAGTGATCACTGAGCAGCTCAGCCTCCCTTTCCAGTTCGGCTGTTAAAAAAACAACACCGTTGTTTGAAAGCACCAGCAAATCAAGTGCTCACTCTTCTATTTTACGGGGTTGTACGCCGGAATCCCAGAAATTTCCGTCAGCCCAGCTCCAGTCCCGCCACGAGCGCATCCAGGTCGATGAACTTGCCGTCAGTCTGGAAGGTGTAATGCCCGTTCAGCAGGATGTGCCGCCAGGCCGCTGGCGACATCTGCGTGATCAACGCCAGCGCCTTGGCATTGCCAGCTGCCTCGTACTTCGTCAGCAGCAGGGACAGGATCGCCGAGTTGTAGAAGATGATCGCGTTGCCGATCAGCCTGGCGCACTGGTTGCTGATCTCGATTTCGATGTCGGTGCGGCCGGTCAATTCCTTCTTCCCACCGACTTGGGCGATGGTCGAGCGTAGCTGGTGATAGGACTCAATGCGGTTCTGCGAGCGGTGAACATTACGCTCCAGTTGCGGGTCGCGCAGGTAGCGCAGTGTGTAGATACTGCGGATGAGCTTGTCGAACTCGAAGATTGCGCGCCGCGTCGGGTTCGGCGCCGTATAGGTGCACAGCTTGCGGATCAGCGTGCTCTGCGTCATTTCCTTCAGGCCCAGTGTGGCGACGATTCGGTCGATGTTCGCCTTCTCACCGACGATGAGTTGCCGGTCGATCTGGCCAGCCGGCCGGATCAGGCATTTCTCGTACAATGCCAGATCATCGGCGCAATACAGCTCCTGCAACTGGTCGTCGAGGTCGGTGAAGCGCGGCTCGAAACGAAGTCCGAACCAGTGCAGGATGGCGAAGTTGGCCTTGTTGATGCTGTGCATGTCGCCGGTGATCGCGCTCGGCACGATGTCCGACGTGTTGCGGTACCAGATGTCGAACACGTGGTGAGCCTCGTACTCGTGTGCGCCTATCAGGTAGCCGTTCAACGGCACGTGATTGCACAGCAGCGTGTAGGCGACGACGCCCTTGCCGCGGCCGAAATATTTGCGCGAGTAGCGCGCCTTCACAGTTGGTCGCTCGACGCCGAATTTCTGCCCATCAACGGCACCGTACAACGAATCGAGGTCGAACGAGTAATGCGGGAAGATCGGCAGTGCGGCGATGGCGTTGCTGATGCAATCGTTGGCCACATGTAGCGTCGCCTGGCGCAGGTACTGCTGGTAGGTACTCTCCAGGACGTGGTACGGGATGTCGCTGGTACGTGCCATAACCTGGTTGCCGTGGTTCATGGCTTGGGCAATGATCACCGCCATCAGACTGTCGGCGTCGGCTACCTTCTTCGCATAGCGTGGCTGCAATGGTGTCAGCGCCGACAGGAACTGGCACTGGCCGTTGACGAAGCGAAACACGTCGGCGACATCGCAGTATGGCAGTTGCTCGTAGAGAGCTTGCTCGCGCGCCTTCTGGTTCTCCCCCTTGGGCTTGCGCCAGGTCAGTCTCTGCGTGTCCTTGTCGTATTCCAGGTGCGTCAGCTTGCCCTGTTTCAGCTCGCGATTGAACGCCACCCATTGCGCACGCAACTCGGTCGCCAGTGCATCGAGCTGGGCACTGACCGGCTGCCGCAGGAAGGGGATGTCCATCTGCGCGAGCACGGCGGCTTTCTCGTCCATCGAAACCAACTCGTCGGACAAATGCCGGTGCTGCAAGCTATCGTCAATGTAGAGCTCGCCCGCCTGGAAGCGTTTCCTGACCTGACGGTAAAGCCAGAATTCGTAACGATCGGCATGCAGGCCTGTCGGCGTGCCTTCGGCATCGAACATCAGCAGGTACGGACGCAAGCGTTTCGGCAGCGTTGCCGCCGGACATTCGTCGAGTGGCCGTTGTGATAGGCGCTGCTGCTTGGCGAACACGCTCTTGGCCCAAGTCAGCGCCGCGAGCCATGGGTTATCGGGGGCCGTGCCGGCGAAGTCGAGCGCGACGTACAGCGGCCGTAGATGGCGTCGAATGCGTTCGGCCAGGCCGTCCACCGCCTGCCAGTGCAGCGCCAGTTTGTTCAGTGGCTTGACGCTCATGCGCTGCGCCGTGTTTTGCAGCAATTCCCTGGACATGATTTTGTAGGCGCGTTGGCGCACCTCGCCGAACGGCGTCGGATCGGCCACGCTGTCGTCCACGTACAGCGACAGCAGGCGGCCAACCTGCGGCGTTTCCTGATGGCGTCGCAGCTGTTCGGCGACAAAGGACTGTTTCGCACCCGTGCGGCTCTCGTCCTCAAGTTTTTTCATGTGGAAGGCCATCGCGTCGACCAGGTTGTCGGTGAGCTGCCGGTAACGTACCCAGGCATAGCACAGCAGGTAGAGCCGGGTCTGCTCCGCCTTCAGGTGGCGCAGGTCATGGACGGTATAGAAGTTCGCCAGGCTCGCGTAGTACAGCAGGTTCTGCTGCGAGATGCCGAGCTTGGGCAGCAGCGCCTTGGCGATCCCGTGCAAGGACTTCAGCGTGGCGCGCTTCTCGCGCTCCCCTGCCATCTGACGCCAGCCGAAATCTTTAGCGTCCTGCTTGAGCGCTGCCAGTTGAGACAGGGTGTCGTCACGCACCAGGAGCTGGCCCAGCGCAGCTTTGGCCGATTCGTCCAACACTTCTGCCAGCAAGCCGCCCAAGCGCCTGCGTTCGGTGGACAGGGCTTCACTGACCAGCTCTTGTAAGGTGGTGTGGCCGGGCCGGATGATTTTGTGCTCGCTGAGCCAAACGATCAGTTCGGCGGCCACGAATCCTGGCATTACGTCGCGCCGCACGATCTGTTCAGCCTGCTGTGCCAGTTGCGGCAGGAAGCTAGCCGCCCACGACCGGTAGCCGAACAGTTCGGCGATCTGACCCCTCTGGCTGTAGTGCTCATGCTTGGTGATCGCCTTGCGTTCGAACGCTTCGCCGTGGAAATAGCGACTCAGCACGAAGGCGCAATCGTCCTCGACCTCATGCCAATCGAAGCGGAAGAAAGCATGCTTGGCCTTGAAGTAGCCGATCTGCAAGACGCAATAGACTTGGGCCTGCAGGCTAGGCCGGCTGCTGGCGAACGCCAGTTCAGATTCGGCCAACGCCAGGTATTCCAGCCGCTGAGCATCGTCGAAGTCCGGTAGGCCGTACAAGGCTTCCTGCTCTGCGTCAGAAAAGACGGTGAGTAGCTTATTCTTGTTGCTCATCGACCGTCCTTCCCGCACCACGCCAACCTGCTCGCGTCAATGTTTCGATCAACGTAGTGCGCTTGACATTGAAGTTGCGGCACACCGCCGCCTTAGACATGCCGCCATCGAGCGCGGCGACGATGGCGTCCAGCTTCTCACCAGTGATCGCCTGCGGCCGGCCGCCGATCCGGCCGCGTTTGCGTGCGGCGGCCAAGCCCGCGACGACGCGCTCCTGAATCAAGGCGCGCTCGTACTGCGCGAGCGCACCGAACACCTGGAACAGGAATTCGCCCGAGGGCGTCGTAGTGTCCAGGTTCTCTGTCAGCGAGCGGAACGCCACCCGCTTGTCCTTGAGCGAAGTCACAATGGCGAGCAGGTGCGACAGCGAGCGACCGAGCCGGTCGAGTTTCCACACCACCAGCACATCGCCGGCTCGAACGAACTCAAGCGCCCGCGCCAAGCCGGCACGGTCATCCTTCGCGCCAGAGGCACGATCCTCAAACAGGTGACGCGGATCGACGCCGGCGGCGAGCAGCGCGTCGCGCTGCAAGTCCGTGCTCTGGCGGTCGGAGTCCGACGACACGCGCATGTAGCCAACCAACATAGGCGGATAACCATCAAAAACAGGTTTCGGGGTTTGGGGAGCAACGGAACAGAAAGTGCACTTAAGCCCTGCCATTTCCTCTCAGCGCCATAATCCAGGACCTTCATCTCCATCTCTCCTTGATTCCGTACTTAACTACGGAGATAGAGTCGGCTCGTGGGTAGAAAACCCGAGAGGAGGCTGTTATGAAATACCTAAGACTACTGCTGATAGTTGGTGCGACTCTGCTGTCATCCACCGTATGGGCCGAGAGCGGGAGCGACCGTTCAATCGAGCGAATCGCCGCTATGCGCGACAAGGCTGAGGCGGCCTTGGTGGCGGAAACCGCCAAGAAGATTGAGCAACTGGGGGCCACGGCGGCTGGCCGGGTCGAGGCGCAGCCCGGCTGTCCGCCTGCAAAGTAGAACATGAGCTGCTGATGCAGTACTAACCTGTGGCCTATGCAAGTGCTCCTTTGGCCATTCAGCGGCGCTCAATGAGCGCCGCTGTTTTGCCAAGCGCAAGCCGACCCCGGAGGTGCCTCACGCATCGGGAAATCCTCGGTTAACGCGCGGAGTCAGCGCAGTTCCTTTTCCCCCTGCAGCGAAACGATCAGCGGACAGGAAACCGTCCCGTGGCTCGCACAACAATCGTGAACCAGCCGCGCCAACACCGACTCGATCCGCCGCAGATCCGCGAGTTTCCCCCGCACATCCTCGAGCTTCTGCTCGGCGAGCACGCGCGCTTCGTCGCAGTGAGCGCCGTCATCCAATCGCAACAGCCCGGCCACCTCATCGAGGCTGAAGCCCAGTCGTTGCGCGGATTTGACGAATTTCACCCGGGCCACGTCCGCCTCGCCGTAGCGGCGAATGCTGCCGTAGGGCTTGTCCGGTTCGGGCAACAGCCCCTTGCGTTGATAGAACCGGATGGTTTCCACGTTGACCCCGGCCGCCTTGGCGAAGGCGCCGATGGTCAGGCTTTCCACAGTGTTTTCCATACTGCTTGACTCCGTACTTGACTACGGAAGTAACCTTAAACCATCGCTCACATGCTCGAAAGGAGAAATGCATGTCTGAACCATCAAACGGGCGCGCCCCTCTTGTCGCCGGGGGGCTTGCGGCGATTCTCGCCTCGACTTGCTGTCTTGGGCCGCTGGTTCTGATCGCACTGGGATTCAGCGGGGCCTGGATCGGCAACCTGACCGTGCTGGAACCTTACCGCCCGCTCTTCATCGGTGCGGCGTTAGTCGCGCTGTTCTTCGCCTGGCGACGCATTTTCCGCCCGGCTCAAGTCTGCAAACCGGGTGAGGTCTGCGCCGTGCCCCAGGTACGCACCACCTACAAGCTGCTGTTCGGGCTGGTAACGGCCTTGGTGCTGGTCGCGCTCGGCTTCCCCTACATCCTTCCCTTGTTCTACTGATCAGGAGTCCGCCATGAAAAAACTGCTTGCATCCTTCGCCCTCGCCACCCTAGTCGCCGCACCTGCCTGGGCGGCCACGCAGACCGTCACTCTGGCGGTGCCGGGCATGACCTGCGCCGCTTGCCCGATCACGGTGAAGAAGGCGCTGACCAAGGTCGAGGGCGTGACCAAGGCCGAGGTGAGCTATGAGAACCGCGAGGCCATCGTCACCTTCGATGATGCCAAGACCAATGTCCAGGCGCTGACTAAGGCGACCGAGGACGCCGGCTACCCGTCCAGCGTCAAGCAGTAGGCGGGCATTCCGATGGCAAACCCTTTCAATTTGTTCACGCGGATCGGTGACAAAGCCGGGTCCGTTGGCGTGCTGATTTCTGCCATAGGCTGTGCCTCGTGTTTCCCCGCCCTTGCCGGTCTGGGGGCCGCGATCGGTCTGGGCTTTCTGAGCCAGTGGGAAGGCCTGTTCATCACCACGCTGCTGCCGTTATTTGCCGGGCTGGCCCTGCTCGTCAATGCCCTCGGCGGGTTCAGTCACCGGCAGTGGCGACGCGCTGCGCCTGGCCTGATCGGCCCGGCCCTGGTGCTGATAGCGGTGTATTTGATGCTGGCTCACGGCTGGCGGAGCGGCTGGCTGCTCTATATCGGCCTGGCCCTCATGTTTGGGGTGTCCATCTGGGATCTCGTGTCGCCCGCCCACCGCCGTTGCTCCCCGACGTCCTGTCCGACTCCGCCAAAATGAAGGAATAACACTATGACCAAACTACAAATCGTCGGCATGACCTGCGCCTCCTGTGTCGAGCATGTGAAAGAGGCCTTGGAGAAGATCCCCGGCGTGCATCGGGCGGATGTTTCCTACGCCAGCGGGAAGGCCGAACTGAAGGTCGACGAGGGCGTAAGCCGTGAACAGATGCAGGCCGCCGTCGAGGCCCTGGGGTATCGAGCGGCGTTCGAAGACGCCACGGCACCTACCCGCTCAGGCCTGCTCGACAAGGCGCGGGGCTGGTTGAGCGGCAGCATTGGCGCCGGGAAAGATGGCGACAGGCTCCACGTGGCGGTCATCGGCAGCGGTGGCGCCGCCATGGCGGCCGCGCTCAAGGCGGTGGAAGGCGGTGCGCGCGTCACCCTGATCGAGCGCGGCATCATCGGCGGCACCTGCGTCAACGTTGGCTGCGTGCCCTCCAAGATCATGATTCGCGCCGCGCATGTGGCCCATCTGCGGCGCGAGAGCCCGTTCGACGCCGGACTGTCCACCACGAGCCTGACCGTCCTGCGCGAGCGGTTGCTCGCCCAGCAACAGGGTCGTGTCGACGAACTGCGCCACGCCAAGTACGAAGGCATTCTGGAGAGCACGCCGGCGATCACCCTGGTACGCGGCACCGCCCGTTTCCAGGACGGCCGCACGCTCAGCGTGGAACTGGCCGAGGGCGGCGAGCGCATCGTCGCCTTCGACCGCTGCCTGATCGCCACCGGCGCGAGCCCGGCCGTTCTACCGATTCCCGGACTCAAGGACACCCCGTACTGGACCTCGGACGAGGCGCTGGCGAGCGACACCATTCCTAAGCGGCTCGCCGTGATCGGCTCCTCGGTGGTGGCGGTGGAACTGGCGCAGGCCTTTGCCCGGCTGGGCAGCAAGGTCACGGTCCTGGCACGCAGCACGTTGTTCTTCCGCGAAGATCCGGCCATCGGTGAAGCGCTGACGGCAGCCTTCCGTATGGAGGGCATCGAAGTGCTGGAACACACGCAAGCCAGCCAGGTGTCCCACGTCGACGGCGAGTTCATCCTGAGCACCAATCATGGCGAGCTGCATGCCGACCGACTACTCGTCGCCACCGGCCGCACGCCCAACACCCAAGGCATGAATCTGCAAGGCGCCGGCGTGAAGCTGGACGAACGCGGTGCCATCCAGATCGACTCGGGCATGCGCACCAGTGCCCCGGATATCTATGCGGCCGGCGACTGTACCGACCAGCCGCAGTTCGTCTACGTGGCGGCGGCCGCAGGCACCCGTGCGGCGCTCAACATGACCGGCGGCGAGGCGAAGCTCAATCTCGACGCCATGCCGGCCGTGGTGTTCACCGATCCGCAGGTGGCCACCGTGGGCTACAGCGAAGCGGAGGCGCACCACGCCGGCATCGAGACCGACAGCCGCACCTTGACCCTGGATAACGTGCCACGCGCACTGGCCAACTTCGACACGCGGGGTTTCATCAAGCTGGTCATCGAGGAAGGTAGCGGACGGCTCATCGGCGTGCAGGCGGTGGCCCCGGAGGCGGGCGAACTGATCCAGACCGCCGCCATCGCCATCCGGGCGCGGATGACGGTGCAGGAACTGGCCGACCAGTTGTTCCCCTACCTGACGATGGTCGAGGGGCTGAAGCTCGCGGCGCAAACCTTCGCCAAGGACGTCAAGCAGCTGTCCTGCTGCGCCGGGTAATGAGCGCGCGAGGTTGAAGCATGAACGACACGGCAAGCGATCTCGGCAGTCGCGACAGCCTGCGCAAGACCTGGCAGGTAATCAGCTTATGGGGGCTGCCTGCCGTCGTGGCGACCATAGCGCTTGTTCTGGCGGATCGACGCCCTGCGTTGTTCCTGGCAGCGAGCGCCGCGCTACTCGTGATGGGCGGCGCCTGCCTGGTCAACGCCGCGCGCTGTCGCCGCCTTCACTGCTACATCACCGGGCCGTATTTCCTGATGCTCGCGCTGGGTGCGCTGCTGGCTTATGGGTTTGCCCCAAACGGCGAGTATCACTCCCGGCTGTGGTTGCTCCTGGCACTAGGGGTTACGCCATTGCTCATCTGGCTACCTGAACGCCTAGCCGGAAGGAAATATCTGAGCGCCCTAGTTTGCGGGGAAGACCGGGAGTGTCGGTGATGAATGCCTACACCATATCCAGACTGGCCGAGGACGCGGGCGTCAGCGTGCATGTGGTGCGCGACTATGTGCTGCGTGGCTTGCTGCACCCCGCGCGGCGCACGGAGAGCGGTTACGGCATTTTCGATGAGCGGTCCCTGGCGCGTCTGCGCTTCGTGCGCGCCGCCTTCGAGTCTGGTATCGGGCTCGACGAATTGGCACGGCTCTGCCGGGCGCTCGATGCGGACGATGGCGCCGACTTGATCGGCTGCGTCGAGTGCCTGCTCCGGCTAGTCACGGCACGGCAGGCGGCCTTAGCCGCAGTGGCAACCCAGCTGGCCGGGCTGACTCATTGCGCCGGCGAAGGTTCTGCCTATGCGTAACGCCGATCACGTTGAGTCAAGCAAGGTCTTCCGCTGGCGTGCTTACACCTGGGGCGTGCTCGCCGCGCTCACCTGCCCTTGCCATCTGCCGGTGCTGGCATTGCTGCTTTCGGGGACAGCGGCCGGCGCGTTCGTCAGCGAGCAGTGGAGCCTCGCGACGCTCGTGCTGGCGGTTTTCTTCATCCTCTTCCTGCGAGCGGCATTGCAGGCCTTTCGGAAGCGACCGTGACCCGCTCGGAGCACGGCGCGACCACCACTGCCGAGTTGGGCAGGGAGGCTGCAGGTCGATCGGCGCTCAGTCACGGGGGGAAAGCGTTGCTAGGTTTTCTTGGACGATGGAGGAACCCCCATCATGAACACAAACAACACCTCCACCATCAGCTGCTGCGAATGCTGCAAGGACATTCCCCTTGACGCCGCACTGACGCCGGAAGGTTCCGAGTATGTCGTGCACTTCTGTGGCCTGGAGTGCTATCAGCGTTTCATGTCGCGAGCAGATAAGAGGGCGGCATCCGAGCCTGATCACCCCTGCACACAAAAGGTCAGTACCCGTCAGGACGGCTAATTCGCGCTGCACCGGAAAAGTGGCTCTTGCTGGTCGCAGAAAGCGTGAGCCCGAGGACTCCGTCAGTCGCAATCCGTCTGAGCTGGAAGTGGCATCGAGTGCGGTGCCCGGCCGATTTCGAACCCAGGCCGTTACACCTACTGGTCGTCGTCCGGATTGCGCAGCGGCCGCAGTTCGCCGCGGGTAACCTCTTCCGGCACCGCGAAGGAGTAACGGCCCAGCATGTTGATGTGCTCGTGGATCAGTGGCGAGAGCCGCGCGACATCCTCCTCCAGCACCGGGTAGCCGTGCTGCCTGAGCCGTTCTACGGCCGCCGTCATGTAGAGGGTGTTCCACAGCACGATGATGTTCACCACCAGGCCGAGGGCGCCGAGCTGGTCCTCCTGGCCTTCGCGGTAGCGCTGGCGCAGCTCGCCGCGTTTGCCGTGGAACACGGCGCGGGCCAGGCTGTGGCGGCCTTCGCCCCGGTTCAGCTGGGTCAGGGTGGCGCGGCGCTTGGACTCGTCGTCGATGTAGGTCAGGGTGTGCAAGGTCTTCTCGATGCGACCGAACTCAGCCAGCGCCTGGGCCAGGCGGGTGGGACGATCCCCTGTTTGCAGGGTGCGCATGATGCCGGTGGCCGGCACTCGGCCGAGCTTGAGCGAGCCGGCCAGGCGTAGCAGGTCGTCCCAGTGCTCGGCGATCAGATCGAGCTTGACCGACTGCCGGGCCAGGCCGTTGAGTTTGCCGTAATCCGCCTCCGGGCGCGTGCGCCAGAAACGGGTACCGCCGACGTCGGCCAGGCGCGGGCTGAAGTGGTAGCCGAGCAGGCGGAACAGCCCAAACACCACATCGCTGTAGGCCCCGGTGTCGGTCATGATCTGCGTCGGCTGCAACTCGGTCTGCTGTTCCAGCACCACGGCCAGCAGCACCAGGCTGTCGCGCAGGGTGCCGGGCACGGTGATGGCGTTGAGGCCGGAGAACTGATCGGAAATCAAGTTGTACCAGGTGACGCCCCGGCCGGTGCCGAAATACTTCGGGTTGGGGCCAGCATGCACGGTGCGCACCGGTACCACGAAGCGCATGCCATCGGCGGAGGCGACCTCGCCGCCGCCCCAGACCTGGGCCAGCTCCAGTTGGCTCTGCGCCCCCACCAGAATGGCGTTTGCCACTGACAGCGTGTCGTCACGGATATAGTTCTGGCTGACCCAGGACAGCCGGTCGCGGCGTAGCGCCTGATTGTCGGTGCGGATCAGCGGCTCCAGGCCGGTGTTGCAGGCCCCACCCAGCAGCACCGCGCAGAGGCTGGTGACCAGGTTGTCGGCCCGCGCATTGCGCTCGGACACATGGGTGAAGGCCTCGGCGAAGCCGGTGCGAGCGGCGATTTCCAAGAGGATTTCCGGCAGATCGACACGCGGCATCAGATCAGCCACGGCTGCTCGCAGTTGCAGCAGCGAGTTCGGCTCCTCCAGCTTGTCCAGTGTGCCGAGCGAGAGCTCGGTCTTGCCCTCGGCGTTCTCGCTCAGCTGGATCGCGGGGTTGTCGGGTAGGCGGGCCGCGACCGCCTGCCAGGTCGCATCCAACTCGGCGCTCAGCGCATCCAAGGTGGTGCCGGCGTCAATGGTCAGGCCCAGCGAGCGGCAGATGATCGGCCGCGCCGCCAGCCATTCGGCACCGTCGAGCAGGCCGAGACGCGGGTCGGCATAGCGCCAACTGGGCGAGACGAACACGTCGCGCCGGCGCAGGGCCGTGCGCAGCGCATCGAGCGTGCAGAACACATAGGCGCCCATGTCGAGGGAGCCATCCTCGCGGGTAATGTGCTTCTGCCAAGCCTTGGCCACGATCTCCTGCGGCGCGTCATCCTCCGGTTTCCGGCGGGGCAGGTTCAGCTGCAACCAATCCAGGCCGGCGACCACGCCTTTGCCGGCCGGGCTGAAGCCGAAGCGGATGTGCTTGAGCAGGTCGGGCAGGAAACGGCGCACACTGCGGTAGCGCGCCTCCAGGGCGAGAAAATACACATCGTCAACCGGGCGGATCAGCGCATTGACATCTTCCAGGGCTTTCTCCAGCGAGGCCCTCGGCAGGTCGTTGAACAGCCGGGCGCGCACGTTGTCATCGCTGATTGAGCTGTCCAGCACGACCTTGCACGCGGCGGCGAGCGTCGCCGCCGAGCGATCCAGGTCTTTCAGGCTGCGCATGCGGGCTTTCTTGTCGGCCTTCTCCGCGTTGCTGAACAGGTCGCGTAACAGCGCTTCCAGGACCTCCAGGGCGTCGTCGTGCGCGGTGGCCTCCAGGCACAGGGCGAACGCCACCAGTGTCGCCATCCGCCGCGACGCCGGCAGCCGGTTGATCGCCGTGACCTTGGCGGTGTTGGCGAAGCGAGCCAGGGCCGCGATACGGCTGGGCGGGATGTGCGCCGCCGCTGGCAAGGCGATGCCGATGCCGCGCACGTCATCAAGCCGGCGCAGCGCCCGAATCAGTGCGGGGCCACTGACCATCACCGGGCCGGAGCGCAGTTGATCCAGCCGGGAACTGCGGTTGCCTTCGGCGACCAGCAGCAAGTCCTGTAGCTGCTGCCGTTGCGCCTCGCTCACACTGCGGCCAAGGGTTAGCCAGAGGCGTTCTTCGACCCGGCTGCGCAGTTGGGCGATGAACCGTTCCAGAACGGTGACGCCGGGCAGTAAAACCTTGTGCGTCAGCAACCAGGTCGTCGCCCGATTGAACAACTCGCCAGGACGATCTGTCCCTGTCCAACAGAGCGCATACAGCCAGCGGGCAAGTCGAAAGCCGACGCTGGAATCAGCAAACACCCGATAGCCGTAACGCTCCTGAATCTCGGCGGCATGACGTTGACGTTGGCGGGTTTCGGCATAGGCCAGGATACAAGTTGGATCGGTAATGCCTAACTGGCGACTGAGCGCTTGCAGCACCTCTTGGGGGACGGCTGAAAAGTCGTCGGGAAAAGTGCCCAGGTAGCGGATGCTGGTCAGTTGGGTGGCGTAGCCAAGGCGGTTGTGCTCGCCGCGCAGCGGTAGGAGGATTTTGTGGTCGTCGTCGCTCAGGTGGAAGTAGCGTTCCAGCTCCTCACGACTGGGGGCATCGACATAGCGGCCAAAACCGTCGCGTTGCTCCTGGGTCAGAAAACCGACCGGCATCGATCACAGCACCTCGGCGCAGAACACGGCGGGCGTGACAATCCGCGTGCGTTCGATGTGCCCGCGTTGCAGCAGGCCGGCGCGGCGATCACCGGTCACCAGGTAGTCCGCATCGCCTGCCAGGGCCATGGCCAGCAGAAACGAGTCATCCGGATCATCGGCTTCGACCTCGATGGTCAGACGCTCCAGTACCACAGCCCGTTGCAGGTTATTGATCATGGCTCCCACTTTGGCGGGCTGAAGGATGGCCTGGAGCTTGGGGTAGCGGCTGGCTCGGCGGATTTCATCGAGCTGCATCCGCGAGGTCACTACCTCGAAACGCGCCGCCCGCCAGGCACGGTAGATCGCATCGGGCGCGCCATGCGGCGAGATCAGTGCGCTGAACAGGATGTTGGTATCCAACACGACCCGCATCAGCGCTTACGTGCCCAGTCGAGCGCTTCGTCAACCGCTTCGGTCAGCTCTGCCTCGCTCAGATGGGCATTAGCGGCCTTGGCCTGTTCGGCCGTCAGTTCCAGGATGTGGGCCCGCACCGCCTCTTCAATGAAGCGCGACAGGTCGCCTTTCCGGCCACCGCCCTGGCTGGCCAGAAACATCCGAAGCGACTGGTCGGTGTCGGCCGAGACGGCGACATTCCAGCGAATCGTATTCATGGCGTTCCCCGCTAGTAGGTGTTTGTGTGTTTATACGCCAATCACAAAGGGCTATGCAATGGTTCAAAAAAACCTTCGTTTTGCCGAACTTTAAGTGGACAGAAATCGGCTGGTTAACCTACCTGCGCTACGGTTCAAATAACTGGTACGCTTAATCAAAGTTCAACTATTACTAACGTAGTCGAGTAAACGGTACTTTTGATGAAGATCGGTTATGCGCGGGTGAGCACTCGGGATCAGAACGCCGACCTCCAGGTCGATGCCCTGAAACAGGCCGGGTGCGAACGCATCTATCAAGACATCGCCAGCGGCGCGAAAAGCGCCCGGCCGGAGTTGGACAAGTTGCTAGCCCATGTTCGAGCGGGCGACACCGTGGTGATCTGGAAGCTGGATCGCCTCGGGCGCTCCCTCAAACACCTGGTCGAGCTGGTCGGCGAGCTGGCAGAGCGCAAGGTCGGCTTGCAGAGCCTGAATGACCCAATCGACACCACCCACGCCCAAGGTCGCTTGGTGTTCAACCTGTTTGCCTCGCTGGCCGAGTTCGAGCGCGAGCTGATCCGCGAGCGGACTCAGGCGGGTTTGTCGGCCGCGCGGGCGCGGGGCCGGATCGGTGGCCGTCCCAAGGGCCTCCCAGCCAAGGCCGAGGCCACCTCCATGGCGGCCGAGACGCTGTACCGCGAGGGCCGCCTGAGCGTCAGCGCCATCGGCGAGAAGTTACACATCTCCAAGAGCACGCTGTACAGCTACCTGCGCCATCGTGGTGTTGAGATCGGCGCACACCAGAAGAGCGCCCAGCCGCGAGGTCAGCAACGCAATGTCGCGTCGCCGGCAGAGCCCGCCGCCGAGCAGGTGGCCACCGTCACGCTGCGCCTGGCGGTGGTGAACAACAGCAAGTTCGTTCGCGGCCGGAAACGGGCCAAGGAAAATATCGAGCGCTACTGCTTGGAGCCCTACAGTATGAAACGGCTGGAGTCGGGCAACTACGAACTGGCCATTCCGTATCGGAGCGACGATGAGCTGGACAAGACCGTGCATGACTTGCTGACCGAGATCAGCCAGGAAGCCGACATGCGCAACTGCTTTATCGAAGCCGATGCCTGGGAAGAAGGCTCTGAACGGCGCTGGTAGGGCTTAAGTGCACTTTCTGTTCCATTGCTCCCCAAACCCCAGTTACAGCTGCTATGATGAATGAGATCGAAAACTGAAATCCCCCACTAGAATTGTTGACTGGAGTCAAAATGAATAAAAAGCGGCCGGTTAATCTTGATATTCGAACCATTCAGCTTCCTCTCACGGCGCTTACATCGATTCTGCACCGGATTTCAGGAATTATGCTCTTTATTTTTCTGGGACTGATACTGTATATGCTGAGCAAATCGTTGGAGTCAGAAAAGGGTTTTAATGAAGTCAAGGAGATTTTTTCTTCACCTTTCGGCAAAGTTAGTTTCTGGTTGGTATACTCTTCATTTATTTATCATCTCGTAGCCGGAATTCGACACCTAGTTATGGATGTGGGTGTTGGTCATACTTTGAAAGGCAGCAATCGCGCCTCTACTATTGTTTTAGTAGTGTCGGGTGTTTTAATGGTTGCTGGCGCCGTATGGATTTGGTAGCTGTGGAGTCGTAATGCGTATTTACAAGGACTAAAAGCGTCCTTTAAAGCTAACTTACGAAAGTATTTATAATCGACGGTTCACGCTTAAACGGTTGAATCCTTTCGGGCTTCCGAATAGCTGTTAGCTGAAAGCTATCATGAGCTAAGTTTTCTGTGCATCATCAAATGTGTTAATGGGAGCGCCATAGTACTAGGTACAAATATGGCTCTAGGACAATGTTAGATGTTTTGGATTTTGAGGCGGATCGCTCTTATCGAAGATCGTCTAATTCGCTCTGAAGCGCAGGTTTTTTGAAACTATCACCTGGTTGGCACACTGTGCGAATCAACATCAGATATGAGAAAGCCAATCAGGTGAACACTACCCTCGAGGGCTCATCTGTCCAGTTAAAGCCTCGAGTCTTTCTGGGTGCGCAAAAGACAAGAAGGTTATATGGGAAAATTATGAGGCCTGGATACCATGCGTCATGGGCGTGCCGATGCTGTGAGTGACAGAGCGAGAAGCAAGTGAAAGTCCCTGAAGTAGGGGCGGGATGCGCCCGAGTGGCATTTTTTGTCTTAAGGTAGATCGCGTAGCTGTTCTTCAGAATAATCTTCAGAGCGTTGACGACAGCCATCGCTGTGCATTCCTCAAGAATAGAATGTGTCGGAAGGGTGGCGTCATTGGTGTTAGTCATCGCTTAGGATTTCTCAATCTGGCTTACACGGGCGCCTGTACCGATATCCCCGCGGATGGCGACGTATCGATGTTGAATTCCTCGCCAGACGAAGTGCAATGAGCTGCGGCTATAGGCTTGCGCAGCCTTAGATAGCCGGCCGTCGCAGGCGCGCCGGTTGGCCGGGATCTTCTTCTGCCCGTCAGGTGTCCGGTCGGAACTCCAGCACGAACGCTACGACCTTTTCGGCGGACATTTCGCACGGCTTCAACAATGTCCTATCTGATGTAACGCGGAAGAGGTTGAAGCTGACAATGTCAGTCCCGTCCAACTCCCTGGCGAACAGACTGTTGCGACGTCCGTCCCCAGATCGCCGGACGATCAAGCTGAAACGCCGGCCTTCATAAGTCCCTTCTCTGTATCCCTCCGCAAGCTTCGCGAAAGCGGCATCGAACTCGGAATGCTCCATGTCATCCATCCTTATTGATAGAACAGAGGCGCGGCGGGTGCGAGACCGCCAGTGCCGGGTCGCGCTAAGGTGCCGGGCAGATTCCTGCAGCCGACGAGGCCCGGGGTGGGCAGGATAATTGAGATGTCGGCGCCCGCATGGCTATCAGCGAAGTCGTCCGTCCAGTCTGCTAGGCAACGTCCACGCCTTTCCAGAAAGCGATGTAATCCCGGATACCCTCGGCATCCGGAGTGGGGGCGGGATAGGTCCAAGCGGCGTTCACGTTGAGCGCGTCACCCGCGCGAACATGAAAGAAGCGCGCGGCGCCTTTGATCGGACAGACAGATGTGTGCGGGCTCATCTCAAGCAGGCTCAGGTCGACTCCTGACGGTGGGAAGTAGTGATTTCCCTCGACGATGACTGTTTCGTCGCTTGTGGCGATAGTAGTGTCTTTCCAGATGGCTGAGACCAACGGACTCTCCTTTTGTATTCATCAACCGGCGAAGGCTCGCGGGCTGGCTGCCCCAAGCCGCACCTCCTCAGGTGGCAGGCGGGTTGCGTCCGAGAAGTTTGTCGAGCTCGCCTCTGACATCGAGCGCGAATAGCTCATCGGAGCCACCGATAAGGGTGCCATTGATGAAGATCTGCGGCACGGAGCTTCGCCCCGACGCTTCCGCCATGGCCTGCCGGTGAGCCGGATCCGCCTCAATATCGAGCTCCTTCCATCGCACGCCCTTTTCCTTGAGGAGCGCCTTCGCTCGGCGGCAGAACGGGCACCAATTCGTGGTGTACAGCAATACATCAGTTGTCATATTGCATCTCCGGCAGTTGCACGCGGATCGCTGTCATGGCGTTGATCTCCAATTCGCGGCGTTCAAAGATGGCGACTGCACCTTGGCCGACATCGGAGCAGATGCTGACGATTGGCCGCTATCCAGGCGACATGGCCCAAAGTGCTTTCACCGCCAGGCAGAGGCCGCACGCGCCTCCTGTAGCGCCGAGCCGATGCTCTAAGGTAACCGAGCCTCGATTGGGACGGAAGCGGTCCCGCTCGAATCGCCCATCATGCTGGTCGAGCATATCAGGACGACGGATAGTGCAGGAACTTTCAAATTGAGCTTGATGTCGAGCCAGGTATCGCGAGCGAAGGCGTTCTAGAGGCCGGGGGGTACGAAGACTGTGTTCGGCAAAACGGTTCACGTTGATCGCCAAAGCTTCCCAGGGCGCACGTCTACGATCGGCGCGACGTGAGATAGCTCGCGCCGCTAGCCCCCGTAGCGCTCCGTCTTGATGATGGAGGCGTCCAAGCCCGCCAGCAGCGCGCTATCGGTTGCGATGTTGACGAATCCGTTAGACCCGCAGACGAACACTTGCGTCGGCTTTCCCTGAAGCCTGGTTAGAATTTCTTGGACCATCATGCCGTCGATCCGTCGCGCAAAGTCCGATGCGCGAACCGGTTTCTCGCGCGTAATCGCGAGCGCCAGGACGAACGCCGGATCGCTGATTTCGATGCAATGAAGTTCTTCTGAGAAGAGAACGTCCTCGGCGGTTCGTGCGGACAGGAGCAACGCTGTCGGAACGGCTTGGGCCAATGCGCGGCGCTGCCGGATCATTGCCATCAACGGCACGAGGCCGGAGCCTCCCCCGATCAACAGAACCGGATCTATGGCAGGCTCAGGCCAAAGGAAATGGCCACCGAGCGGACCGCGAACTTCGATTTCGTCACCAATCGCCGCGATGTCGTGAAAAAACGGCGAAACTTCGGCATCCGGCATGCGCTCGATAGCTATCTCGACGATCGGGGTCGAAACTGCCGATGACGCGATCGAGTAGCTGCGCATTGCACTGTAGCCGTCGGGCGCGGTCAGCCGGATATCGACGTGCTGACCTGCGGTGTGCGCGAACGGCTTGCTCAACCGAAGGAAGAAGCTCTTGATACTCGGTGTTTGCTGGATGATGTCGTCGATCACGCATGATTGCCACGAACGGACTTGCGCTTCGTTTTCAGTCATGGGTGTATCGTTGTTCGCGCCACGGATCGCCGTAGATGTGATAGCCGTGCAGCTCCCAAAAGCCGGCCTCGTCACGCGTCGTGAATTGCAGCGCATTCACCCATTTGGCGGATTTCCAGAAGTAAAGGTGCGGCACTAGAAGACGCGCCGGCCCCCCATGATCGCGGGAAAGTGGCTTGCCCGCATAACTGAGGGCGACCATCGCTTTCCCGGAAAGCAGATCCGTCAGAGGGACGTTTGTCGAATAATTATCGTAGCAGTGCGCCAAGACGAAATCGGTAGGCCGATCAAGCTCTGCATCTGCAAGGATGTCTTCAATGAGTACACCCTCCCAAACGGTATCCAGTTTGGACCAAGAGGTGACGCAGTGAATATCCTTTGTCACCTGGGTCTTTGGTAGAGTGTTGAATTCGCCCCAATTCCACGTTTTGACGGGCTTCGGACCAATTTTGACTGTGAATTTCCAGTCGGAGGGCTCTACCCTCGGCGTAGGGCCGGCCGACAGAACAGGGAAATCCTCCACCAGATGCTGACCTGGCGGAATCCGATCGGACTGGTCGCCTGAACCGCGACCGGTGAAACCTCTGGTGACCATAGTGACCCCTCTTGCTCGATACGGCAGACCGAAGCCGGCCTTCATTTCAGTACTCTGCGTAAAGCATTTGCCCGCACATCCGCCGAATAAGCCAATCGACTAAAAATCAGATACAGATGCTCTATCATCGTAAAAAATCGCGTATCGAACATAGCGTCAGGCCAGCATGATTCCCAATACCCAATGGCTATAGGGTAGATAACCCCAAGGCTGCGTACGCTGATCTGCGGTATGCGGAGCGGAAGTTGCAGGTTCGCTCTCAAACGGATGGGCAGCGTGCAAAGCTCAAGGCTCACCAGCGCATGGTTGCCCAGTTCGCGCTCGCCGGCAGCTTGAGTATATTAAGGACGAAATGTCGATCTGATCTATTCTGGCTTCAGGAAATAGGGAAAATAAGGTCGGACGTTCGCGCACCGTCGCGACGCGCGATCATCCACTAAGCTTCTGTATCGGGGTTGGAGGATCAGATGAACGAGATCGAACGACAAGCGCCTGAGCTGCGGGTGCAAAAATGGATTGGCAAAGATGGGGAAAGTATCGCGCCGTTCAAACTGTCAGATATCGGGCCCGGCCCGAAAATCTTGTTTGCCTTCCAGCATTGGTGCCAAGGTTGCCATTTGCATGGGTTTCCGACGCTACAAAAGTTGCATGCAGCGTTGAGCTCAAAAGACGTGGGGTTCGCAGTGATCCAGACCGTCTTCGAAGGAACGCATGAGAATACCTTCGAGAAGTTGCGCGTGAACCAGCTCAAGTATGAGCTTCCTATCGTTTTCGGTCACGACGAGCAACCGACCGGCTCGCCGTTTCCAACCTTCATGGAAGACTACCGCACACGAGGAACTCCGTGGTTTACGGTTATCGACGCTGGCGGTAGCATTGTTTTCTCGGACTTCCATCTCGACGCGGAGCGACTAGTGAAGCAACTTGAGCAAGGTTAATCGTTGGAAGGTGGGCAATCATCCTGATTGCCACCCATCCCCTGATGCCCACTACAGGCGTTGCGCGCTGTAACTCTGTTGATCAGCGTGCGAAAACCCGGATCCGGATAGGAGGAGCGTCAACGATTGAATCAATCCGTTGGGAGAGGGCGGCTCCGCTCCGTCAGCTCGGCAATAGATAACCCATTCTCGCCGAGCAACTCTCTGATCCGATCGACGATATGAGCCCCTAGCGCCGCTGTCTTGGTCCCCCCCACAGATTCCCAAGATGCGAGTTCACACGCCGATACCTCGTGGTCAGCGCCGAAGTGCTTCTGTCGGTATGTCACCGCCGCCCTTCAATGATAAAGGCGCGGTAACGGGAACCGGCAAAGCGTTGAGCAGCGATGGTTTGGTAGGCGGGACTGTCATACCAGTCGCGAGCGGCCTGCATCGTCGGGAAACGCAAGATTACGGCCCCTTCGATGGGCGGCCCCTCCAAATGCTGGATCGCGCCATAAGCGGCGAGAAAGGTAACGTCGTGACCATCGAACGATGGTCCGACGCCTGCAGAATAGGTTGCGAGTGCATGTGGGTCGCTGGTTTCTTCCCGCGTAAAGACGACGAACGCTTCCATCATTAGGCCTCTCAAAGGTTGGATCTGTTGGCCATTACCACCGGTGATGGCCTCACAGTCGTCAGGCTGGCAACTGGAACCCGATTTTCATGAGTGCCTCGACGCACGCATCCTGATCCTGCTGATAGTTGCCTCCGGAGATGCCTATGCCGCCGATCAACTTCCCATCCTCCAGAATCGGATAACCGCCGCCGACAGCGACCATCCGAGGGAGATAGGCTAGCGGCGCCACTTTTGGATCGTTGGTCACATAGTCGTTCCAGACATGGGTCGGGAACCCAAACGAGGCGGAACTCCAGGCCTTGTCGATGGCAACATCGACGGTAAGGAACGGCGCATCGTCGGTGCGCTCGAACGCGCGCAGGTTACCGGTGGCGTCGACGACGGCGACGGCAGCCGGGATGCCGATGGCACGGGCCGCAGCGAGCGCCGCGTCGATGAGGGCGACTGCGGTTTCGCGGTTGATCGAGGCGGTGGCAATAGATTTGGTCATGGGATTCTCATCGCTGGGGCATAACCCGTTCGGCTTTTTGAGGTTGGACAAGATGTTTGGCGATCGCGGTCGTTAGAAGCCTTCGAGGACGATCTTGCCTTTAGCCGCGCCACTTTCGATCAGTGCATGCACCGTCTTCAGATTGGCGGCATTGATCGGCGACAGTCGCCGGGTCAGCGTCGTGCGGATTTTGCCGTCGTCAACCAGCGCTGCCATCGCATCCAGAATCTCGCCCTGCTCATTCATGTCGGGCGTGCCGTAGATCGACCGCGTGAACATCAGCTCGTGGTGGATCGACACCGCCTTGCGCTTGAAAACCATGATATCGAATGCCTTGGGATCGTCGATCAGTCCGAACCGTCCTTGTGGGGCGATCAGTTCGGCGATGTCGGCGACATGTTGCTCGGTATGTGTGGTCGAAAAGACGAAAGCGGGAGCACCGATGCCGAGTTCGGCGATCTGTGGCGCGAGCGGACGAGAATGGTCGATGACGTGGTGAGCTCCAAGCCCTCTTACCCACTCTTGGGTTTCCGGTCGAGAGGCTGTGGCGATGACGGTGAGGTCCGTGCGCTGTCGCGCGATCTGGACGGCGATCGACCCAACCCCGCCCGCGCCACCGATGATGAGGATCGCCTCCGCCGCACCGGGTACGGGCTTCGCCACGTCCAGGCGGTCGAACATCGCCTCCCAGGCCGTCAACGTCGTCAGCGGCAGCGCCGCCGCTTCCGCCCAGGAGAGCGACGCAGGTTTGTGACCGACAATCCGGGCGTCGACGAGATGGAACTCCGCATTGGTACCGGGCCGTGTGATCGATCCGGCATAATAGACCTCGTCGCCTAACTCGAACTGCGTGACGTCGGGGCCGACCTCGCGCACAATCCCGGCGGCATCCCATCCCAGCACCTTCCAATCGCCATCTGCCGGCGGCGTGCTGTTGCGGACCTTGTAGTCGACCGGGTTGACCGAGACGGCCTTCACCTCAACCAGGATATCGTATCCTGCAGCGACAGGCCGAGGCAGATTGATGTCGACCAGCGCGGCATCCGCGGCGATGGGTCCCGGAACCTTGTAACCAATGGCTTTCATAAATGTCTCCAGCTTGCTTGATCGGATGACGCGAATGCTCGTTAGTCAACTTCTTCTACATTGAGGTCCCGACTCTTGAACTGGGTCGCGGTAGCAGATTTCATCGAACACGTCGATCAACAGGCCCTTATGCTCGGTCGCCGGATCGGTGATCGCGTAGAGGGTGGAGGCGTTATCGCCATCATCACCGCTTCCGAGGCGAAACGCCGCGTCGACGCAGATGCCGCACGGACCGATGGTTGATCCTGGCTCGAGATCGACGAGATTGCTGTCCTTGACGCGCTATTCGCGGTCTTAGCCCTTGGCGATGAAGGACTGAACTGCTTGTAGAGCGTCGGTCAGCTGCTATGTCATGGACGCACCTTCATCTTGAGTTGGATTGGACAAGCTTCCGTATAAGGCCCGCTGTAACCGTCAGATGACGGCGAAGAAAACGATGGGCAGTATTCACAGCCACTTAGCCTTCTTGAAGCGCACAAATAGGAAAACGCACGATATCGCTATCACTCCGAGCACGACAAAGTATCCGTAGGCCGTGTCCAGCTCCGGCATGTGCTTAAAGTTCATGCCGTATATTCCAGCGATCGCCGTCGGGACTGCCAGTATTGCCGCCCAAGCCGCCAGCTGGCGGGTGATCACCCCCGTCCTTTGCGCTTCAAGAAGGCTGCTGGCCTCAAAGACCGTGGACAGGACAAGCAGGAGGCCGTCGACCATGGACTGCACGCGGTGGACATGGTCCGCGACGTCGTGGAAATATGGTGTCATTTCGGCGCTGATGCAGGGAAAGTGGCCGCGAACGAGCTTTCGCACCAGCTCGGCCATAGCCCCGAGCGTGCGCTGGAACCGCGTGAGTTCGGACCTTAGTTCGAAGATTCGCGCCACCTCTTCTGGCCCGAGGAAATCGTGCAGCGACCGTCGCTCCATCGCCAGGACGTCGTCCTCGATCATTTCGAAGATGGGCAGATACTGGTCGACCACGCGATGCAAGATCGCGTGCAGCACATAGTCGACACCCTTGCCGAACTGCGTCGGCGATGCCTCGAGTTGCTCCCGAAGTTTGCCCAGCGCTCCGGCATTGCCGTGCCGCACGGTGATAAGGTGATTGTGACCGGTGAAGATCGCCATCTTGCCGTAGCTGATCCGGTCGCCGACCAGCTCGGCGGTCTGCGCGACGACGTACAACTCATCGTTGTAGACCTCGAGCTTGGGCGGGCACAGCGGGTGCATCGCGTTGTCGATCGCCAACGGATGAAGATTATATGTCCTTTGGATCGCGAGTAGTTCCTCGGGGGTGGGTTCGCTAAGCGCGATCCAGCAGAAGCCCGAGCGACTCTCGCCCAACTTGACGTGCTCATCGAGCGCGATTTCGCGAACTCGCTTGCCTTCGTTGTAATAATAGGCGGCGATGATGCTCATGCTGGCCTCGCGGGAATGTGGAGGCCACGCTGGACGGCCGGTCGAGCCAGCCCGCGTCCAAGCCATGCGCGGACGTTCGAAAAGCTGCTGAGGCCAAGGATGTCACCCGCAGCGTAGAATTCCACCAGCGCATTCACCCAGCCGAGCGTCGCGATGTCCGCGATCGAATAGTCGTCGACGATCCAGTCGCGGCCTTCCAGCCGGCGATCCAGAATCCCCAGCAGACGCGTGGATTCGTCGATAAAGCGCTGTTGCGGCCGCTTGTCCTCATAGTCCTTGCCGCCAAATCGCAGGAAGAAGCCGAGCTGACCGAACATCGGCCCGATGGCCGACATCTGAAAGAACACCCACGCTAGGGTCTCGTAACGCTGGCCTGGTTCGGTGGAGATGAACTGACCCGTCTTGTCGGCCAGATAGAGGAGGATCGCACCGGATTCCCATAAGGCGATGGGTCTACCGTCAGGGCCAGCCGGATCGATGATCGCCGGTATGCGTCCGTTCGGGTTCAGCGACACGAACGCCGGATCCTTCGACTCGTTGTTCGAGATGTCGATCAGGTGGGGCTCGTACGCCAGGCCAGTCTCCTCAAGCATGATCGAGACCTTGACGCCATTGGGCGTAGGGGCTGCGTAGAGTTGCAGGCGATCGGGATGAGATGCCGGCCAGCGCTGCGTGATCGGAAAGGACGAGAGGTCTGGCATAAATCTGCGATCCTGGTGTTGCGATGGCGACTGACTGGAACGAGCCGTCACTCTGAAGTAGGGTTCGATGACCGCGTCGCTGAACGACGCGGTCACGAAGATTGCGGACCGGATCGGCGCAGTGGCAACGGCAGTGAAGCCTATTCCGCCGCGGTCCCGGCCGCTGGCTGTACGTCGTCAACCTTTTGGCGCTTCGGAAGCACCCAGCCGGGACGGACGAAGTGGCAGGTGTAGCCGCCCGGGCGCTTCTCCAGATAATCCTGGTGATCGGGCTCGGCCTCCCAGAACTCGCCGACCGGCTGGACCTCGGTCACCACTTTGCCATCCCACAGCCCCGAGGCATCCACATCGGCGATCGTATCCTCGGCGACGCGCTTCTGCTCCTCGTCGACATAATAGATGCCCGACCGGTAGGAGAGCCCACGATCATTGCCCTGGCGGTTCAGCGTCGTCGGATCGTGGATCTGGAAGAAGAATTCCAGGATGTTCCGGTAGCTCGTCACTGTCGGGTCGAAGACAATCTCGATCCCCTCGGCATGCGTGCCGTGATTACGATACGTGGCGTTCGGAATATCGCCGCCCGTGTAACCCACACGGGTCGAGATGATGCCGGGCCGCTTGCGGATCAGATCCTGCATGCCCCAGAAACATCCTCCTGCGAGAACAGCGCGCTGATGCATGTTAAGCCTCCTCTACTTGATCGAGATATTCACCGTATCCCTCGGACTCCATCTCGTCGCGCGGGATGAAGCGAAGGGACGCTGAGTTGATGCAGTACCGCAGACCGCCGCGGTCGGAAGGACCATCGGGGAACACATGGCCGAGATGACTGTCTGCGTGTACTGACCTGACCTCCGTCCGGACCATGCCGTGTGCGCTGTCCCGCACCTCGTTCACGTTTGCCGAAACGATCGGCTTGGTGAAGCTGGGCCAGCCAGTACCCGAATCGAACTTGTCCGTCGAAGCGAACAGTGGCTCTCCCGACACTATGTCGACGTAGATGCCAGGCTCCTTGTTGTCGTTGTACTCGCCCGTGAAGGGCCTTTCGGTGCCCGCCTCCTGGGTAATTCGGTGTTGCTCGGGAGTCAGGTGGTCGATTGCTGTCTGTGACTTTTCAAACTTCATTACAGTCTCCAATACTTATCTAGAGGGCCAGGCACGCTACCGCTAATTTTTTATGTCTCCTGATTTGCTCCTACAATGGTAGTGGGATGGCAAACGAGGTTTTACTAAGTGTTGGAAAATTAGAGATTTAAATTTCGCGTCTATTAGTTCTAGCGCAACTGAGTGGTTAAGCAAGTACGTAATCAGTAAATATTAAAAAAATAACACAAAAGCACGATTATATAATACAGTGTCAGTGTTTTATGATAATCAACAACGCCTGTCAAGGCAATCGCATGAAGCTCACCTGAGACCTAATAGTTCAGCCCGATAATCATCAGAGGTTGCAGCAATCAGCCTTCGTGCCTTGATGCCACCCTTGCGCTTGACCGGATCCAACCGGATCAAATTCAATGTAAGTTGCTTGAGAACGGCCATGTTGTGGGCAGCATGCCCGGTTCGGATCCGCATCTGATCGTCACCAAAAATGACATCCATGCACCAGTGGACGCGGTTCTCCACGCCCCAGTGCGCCCTGATGGCATGTGCGATGCGCTCTGCATCCGGAGCAAGACTGCTGATGTAGTAACGGCGCTCCAGGCTGGTCTGGTTGCCCACAGTCCGCTCGGACTCCAGCATCACGAAAGTGCGCAGTCCTGGCCAGCGTTCTGGCTGTGGCAGGCACTGGAGTTGGTCGAAAACATGGCTGCGACGAACCTCCAGCCGGCCATGGTCCTTCTCGACATGCTCGAAGTGCGCATGGGGTACCCGGGCAGGATCGCCGTCCAAAAAGGTGTCAGCGAAGTCATCGATCGCTTCGGCCAGCTTCGGCTGGTTTCCCTTGATGGCCAGCAGATAGTGCGCCCCGCGATCGAGAATGGCCTGTGCAATGTCCGGCTGGGTACCCATGGCATCGATCGTCACGGTGCAGCCCTCAAGCGCCAGTGTGGCCAGCAGCTCAGGAATGGCGGTCTTCTCGTTGGACTTCTGGGAGGTCGCCCTCTGCCCGAGAATCAGCCCTGAATCAGCCGCAAAAGCGCTGACCAGGTGCAACGGGGCCGTGTTTTTCTTGCCGGAGCGGCGACTGGTCTTGCCGTCTAGGGCAACCACTTGCGGAGAAAGGGCCGGTAGGATCGCCGCAACCCAACAGCGGAAGGCCTGCTCGAACTCCTCTGGATCGATCAGGCTGAATAGCCGTCCAAAGGTGTCGTGTGAGGGAATGCCGTGGGGTAGTTTCAGAATACGGCGGAACCAGTCCAGCCGCTGCTCAGCCCAGAGTTCGATTTCGATGAAGGTGTCAGCGCCGGCAAGCACGCCGCAGATAGCCACGACCAGTGTTTCGACCAGGTCGTGACGAATCTTGCCCTGCTGACGGGGATCATTGATGGCGACCAGAACATCGGAGATTGGTATGTGATGCGACATTGCAGGGCATCCTGAGTAGAGAGGCGCTCAGGATGCCCGCTGGGAAAGGACTCATTCAAATCGGCAGGCGTTCATGCGATTGCCCTGCAACGCCTGTTTAGATGCTGGTAGATGCGAATTTTTTGGCGTACAGTCAAAATTTTCTGATGGTTGCTTAGTGTGTTGGCGCTGATGGAAAATTGACCCACCCTGCCGATTGAAATTTGACCCAGGGCGGATTGCTGATTTTGTTACCAGCAACTGTGGATAAGTCTACCAGCGCAGCTGCTGTTGCCCCCACTCCTTCGCTAGCCCAGTTCAGTTGTTTAAGACCTGCCACACGCAGCCATGTAGCAGGCCGTCGTCGCCATGAAATCAGAACGGCTCATCGTCCTCCGGTTCCTGGCCGCCCTTACGCTTTCGCTCCCGTGATTTGATCTTGGCCTGGGCCGCCAAGCTACTGTGTTGCAGGCGATAGGACTCGTTACCGGTTTCGACGATGTGGCAGTGGTGGGTCAGCCGATCCAGCAGGGCGGTGGTCATCTTGGCGTCGCCGAACACGCTCGACCATTCGGCGAAGCTCAGGTTGGTGGTGATCACCACGCTGGTGTGTTCGTACAGCTTGGATAGCAGGTGAAACAGCAACGCACCGCCGGCCTGGCTGAAGGGCAGATAACCCAGTTCGTCGAGGATGACCAGATCCATGCGCAGCAGAGCTTGGGCGATCCGCCCGGCTTTGCCGTCGTGCTTTTCGCGCTCCAGCAGATTGACCAGATCGACCGTGGAGTAGAAGCGCACGCGCTTGCCGTGCCGGGTGATGCCGGACACGGCCAGCGCAGTGGCCAGGTGGGTTTTACCGGTGCCAGGCCCACCGATCAGCACCACGTTCTGCGCGGTGTCGGTAAAGGCCAGACTGGCCAGTTCGCTGATCAAACGAGCGTCTGCGCTGGAGGCGCTGAAGTCGAAGCCGGCCAGATCGCGGTGCATCGGCAGCTTGGCCATGTTCATCTGGTGGCTCACCGAGCGCATGGCGCGATCTGTGTGCTCTTGTTCCAGCAGGTGTTCGAGCAGCCACTTGGACGAGGCTGTGTTCGACTCACCCTGTGCAGTTAACTCCGCCAAGGCCGTGGCCATGCCGTGCAGGCGCAGCTCCTTGAGTTCCGCCATCAAATCACGCATGACCGACCTCCTCGGCCTGGCCACGCAGGCGGTCGTAGCGCGCCGTGTTAGCGACGGGGGCTTCCTTGAGCGACAAGTGGGTTTCGACGCTGGGTGGTGGTTCGGATGCTGTCAGCCGTGCCACGACATTGAGGATGTGTTCGGCGCTCAGGCTGCCGCTCTCCAGTACCAGCTCAACGGCTACCAGCACGGCATCGAGTCCGGCGACCGGTACGGCAGCCAGGACTTGCGCCATGATCCGGTCACCGCCGGCATGACGCCCCAGACCGTGCTTAAGCTGACGCAGCGGCGCCGGCAGATCAGCAAAGGGCGCGCCGTTGCGCAGCGCACCGGGCTTGCGTTCGATCAGCGGGAGGTAGTGCTGCCAGTCATAGCTGACCTGGTCGCGATCCAGCAAGCGGACATGGCTGGCGATCAGCGCGTCGTCAGCCACCACCTCGATTCGCGTCGGATACAAACGGCTGCTGACCCACTTACCCGCGTACTCACACGGCACCGAGTAGCGGTTGCGCCCGACGCTGACCAGGCAGGTGCTGGAGACCCGCGCAGGCCGCTCGACGTAACCGTCGAATGGCGCTGGCACAGGCATCAGTTCAGCGCGCTCCAACTCCAGCACTTCGGCCACACTCAGCCCGCTGTATTGAGGGTGCGTCAGCTCGTTCCAAAGCGCGCGGCAGCGCTGGCCCAGCCAGGCATTGAGTTCCTCGAAGGAGTGAAACTGGCAGTCCTGGGCGTCTAGCCAGATACGCCTGCGGCTGTCTTGCACGTTCTTTTCAACGATGCCCTTTTCCCAACCAGCGGCGACGTTGCAGAAGTCCGGATCGAACAGGTAATGCGCGCACATCACCGCAAAGCGTGCATTCACCGCCCGGCCTTTGCCCTTATTGACCTTGTCGACGGCCGTCTTCATGTTGTCGTAGATGCCCCGGCGCGGCACGCCGCCCAAGGCGCCGAACGAGCGTGTATGGGCGTCAAATAACATCTCATGGCCCTGGCTCGGATACGCCACAAGCCAGAACGCACGGCTGGCACACAGCTTCAGATGTGCCACCTGCATACGCCGGTAAATGCCGCCGACCAGCAAGCCTTCCTCGCTCCAGTCAAACTGAAACGCCTCGCCAAGAGCAAAGGTCAGCGGCACAAAGGCCTGCGACGCCTTGCCCTGTCCCCCTCGCCAGGCACGGATAAACGCGGTGAGCTGGCTGTAGCCACCGTCATAACCTTCGGCTTTGATTTGCGCCAACAGCGCCTTGGCACTGCGCCGCTGTTGCTTGGGGCGCAGCGAATCGGCTTTTAGCGCCTGCTCTAGCGTGGCGTGAAAAGGGCTGAGTTTGTTAAAGATCGCGCGGCGTTGGTACACCGGCTGCTTGGCCTCAGGTGCTCTGACCCACTTGCGAATCGTGTTGCGCGCCAGCCCGGTGCGCTTGGCTATCTCATGCAGCGACAGCTTGTCGCGGAAATACATCCGCCGAATTTTGCCCATCATTTCCATACTGATCACCCTGTGTTCTCCTGCTCAAAAATTGAGCAGAAGCAGTTGAACACCTGGGTCAGTTTTCAGTCGGCAGAACAGCCTCTACTGGGTCAGTTTTCGGTCAGCGGCAACACCCTGGCCCGCTACTCGTCCCCCGAGGGACACCTGATCTGCGACTACCGCTATGGCCTGAGGGAGGCCATTGCCGACGGGGTGTGCCGCGCGCCCCGCATCGTCCTTCTCGATAACCAGAAGGTGAAGCTAACTGAAGAACTGGAGACCGAGAGCACCGTCAGGCTGTTCCCCAGCATCGCCAAGCTGCTTGGTGAATCCCCCGTCACCTTCGAAGAGCTGTTGCGCCATGACGAGGTGATCGACCAACTGCTCGGCCTGGGATGCGCCAAGCTGGATGAGCTTCGCCAGATCAAGCCGGATGCAGCCGGCCTGGTGGTCGCCACCGATATTGAGCACGCCCAGCAGATTGTCCAGGCTCTGGAAGCCAGCGGGGAAGGTTGCCGCGTAGTGACCAACCGGACTCCGAATGCCCAACAGGTGATCAATGCGTTCAGGCACAGTGATTGCCGCTGGATCGTCGCTGTTGGGATGATCAGCGAGGGTACGGATATCCCCCGCCTGCAGGTGTGCTGCTACCTCAGCCGCATCCGTACTGAGCTGCACTACCGGCAAGTCCTGGGGCGCGTGCTGCGGCGGATGGGCGAGTCCGATGATCAGGCTTGGCTGTTCATGCTGGCGGAGCCAACATTGCGGCGCTTTGCGGAGCGCATTGCGGATGATCTGCCGGATGACCTGGCAGTGCTGAGCCGGGTGAAGATGCCCGCTGCCTCTTCTGGTTCGATGGCTGGTGGGATGGGGGCTACCTGCGATATCGATGGCTGCGGTGGAGGCGAGGCCGGGCAAAGTCTTGGTGCAGGTTTGGCGGGTGCCTACTCGCTGGGGGATTTTGCTGCTGAGCCGAGCTATCAGGTCAGTTTTTCTCAGCACTATCGGCAGTTGTTGTTGGCTTGCCTCTGATGGTCGGTAAGCAGTTAGCCCCAACTAGGGTGAGGCTGCCCGAAGTCTGACCGAGCCAACACAGGCCAGTCACCAGCCTTTCACCAATTCCGCGCCGAGCGGCCCAATGCGCTCTCGGGGCGTTCAGCTATTCGCGAAAGGCATCTCTTGGCCGATAGCTGGTCCGCTTTGTGCCACAAGCGGACGTTAAGTCGGTGAGTTATCTGTCTTGGCAAATCGGTTTGGGCCTAAGCCCTCGCTACACAGGAAATGGCGGCAACAACCTGGCCAGCAATAAAAAGCCGCCTTGCGGCGGCTCTATCCCTAAAGCAGTCATGCCCAAACTGGACGGTCAAAGGGAGGATTTCACTAAACAGGCTCTACTTATCGCTCCAGGGTTACCGGGGCCTGCGGGGCAATGTTCACCTTGAGTTCAAAGATGTCCGGCCGGGCATAATGGCCGACGACATCAAAGTCCAAGTTGGCTTGGCTAAGCAGATCCATATTGAGGTCTGCATAGATTTCTGTCTCGCAGTCGAACACCGGCCCTGCCAGTACTTCTCCGAGCGGACTTACAACCATGCTGCCCCCTCGCATCACGTAATCGTCCTCGTTGAACTCCAGGCCGAATGCATCGCGGTGCTGTTGTGGGTATTCACCAAGACGGATTGCCTGGCAGGCTGACAACACATAAACACGCCCTTCAAGAGCAATGTGCACCATGGAGCTGGCCCAGGACGGACGGTCATCTGCTGTCGGGGCGCAGTAGATCTGAACACCCTGGGCATACATGGCCTGGCGTAGTGCTGGCATGTAGTTCTCCCAGCAAATCACGCTCCCCAGGACGCCAAAATCAGTTTCTACAGGCTCGATTGTCGAGCCATCACCGAAGCCCCAAATTAGTCGTTCCTGGCCGGTGGGCATCAGCTTGCGGTGGTAACCGGCAATACCCCGGCCTGGGGCGATGGTGACCGCGGTGCAGTAAAGGGTGCGACCGAAGCGCTCGATTACACCAATCACAGTGGTAACCCCTGTGTGCTCGACACTTTCAGCAAGCAATGCCAGTTCCGGCCCATCCAGCGTCACAGCCCCATCGACATAGCGTTGGTACAGCTCACGCCCGCTGATGCTGCGATTACCCACTACGCTACCGAAAGCTATCCCCTTGGGATATCCGCCAATGAACGCTTCAGGGAATACGGCCAGCCTTGCACCTTGATCTGCTACGCGCCGCAGAATTGTGGAAGCCTTTTCAACGCTGGCTGCAGGATCATAAGGAACAGAGGCGGCCTGGATGACTGCAATTTTGGTCATGAAAAACTCCTGAGGGCAGTAAGAACCTAGAAACGTGTGATGTCGTTGTCGCGGGTTTCCGGCAAGGTCTTCCACAGCACGATGAGGCATGCCAGCGAGACGGCTGCTAGATAGGCGGCAGGGATGTTCGCGTCGCCAGCCTGGCTAATCAGGGCGGCGGCAATGAAGGGGCCTGGGCCTGCGAGTGTCGCCAGGGCCAGGTTGTGACCGAGCGCTGCTCCCGTGGAGCGGATGGACGCTGGAAAGACTTCAACCAGCAGCACCACATCCATCACCGCAGTTACAGCCACAAGTAGTCCCAGAACGATCAATCCTGCGAGGATTGCCACTGGGTTGCCGGTGTTGAGCAGCAGGAAGATTGGATAGGCCAGTACAGAGAGTGCGGCAGCAGCACTGAGCAGCAGCTTGCGTCGCCCGATGCTGTCGCTGAGCCGGCCGATCAGTGGATTGGCAATGACATAGACAACCAGCGCGATGCTGCACAGCCATAGTGCATTGCTTCGTGGTAGCCCAACGGTAGTGACCAGGTGGTTATTGGCGTAGGTGATGAAGTAGTAGAGCGAGACGCCGAACAGCGCTGAGAAGGCGAAAGTAGTGATGAAGGCGCGACGGTGTACAGACTTGCTCGGTGCTTCGAACTGTTGTGAATCGCGTTGACGTACCAGCTCTTCATACACGGGGGTATCACCCAGCTTCCGGCGGATGAAGATGGCGATACCGGTCATCACGATGGAGGCAACGAATGGGATCCGCCAGCCCCAGGACGCCAGTTGCTGGTCATCGAGTGTTGAGGTGAGGCTCGCGGCGGTGAACGTACCAAACAAGAAGGCCAAGCCAGCCGTTCCAGTGATAACGCTGGCTGCCGTCGCGCGGCGGTTGGACGGAGCACTCTCTACGATGTAGATACCTGCGCTAGACCATTCGCCCCCTACCATCATGCCTTGCACGAAACGCATGACGATCAGCAAGACAGGTGCAGCGATACCGATTGCCTCATAGGTGGGCAAAAGTCCGATGATCGTGGTGCACACACCCATACCGAAGACAGTGATGATAAGCACCGCGCGGCGACCGAGGCGGTCACCGATGGGCCCCAGAATCAATGCTCCAAATGGTCGCGATACGAAGCCTACGGCGAACACTGCCAGCGACGACAGCAGCGATACACCTGGGGCGCTAGAGGGGAAGAACAACATACCGATCACGGCAGCGAAGTAGCCGTAGATGGCGAAGTCGAACCACTCCATGAAGTTGCCGATACCCACCGCGATTGCACGCTTGCGAATGTCTGACTGCTCACCCTTGGTATGGATACTGCTTGGATTTACTTTTTTATTAATTGCGTCCACGGTGCTCCCCAGCTTTTCTTAGGTGTGTATGGGCAGCAGACTATGAATCCTCTCGGCCGCAGAGCAAACGATTAGAAAATATGAGCCGGATTAGTGTACGTAATATCTCGAGAATTGATCTGAACCTGCTGCTGACGTTCCACTGCCTGATGACCGAGCGCAGTGCCACCCGAGCCTCGGCCATGCTGCATGTGACCCAGGGGGCAGTTAGCTCGGCGTTGCGTCGTTTGCGTGAGCATTTCGGAGATGAGCTCTTTATCCGCACCGCTTCCGGAATGCAGCCAACCCGTAGGGCGATGGAGCTGGCGCCGAAGATCGCCGAGGCCCTTACGTCTATCTCAGGCGTGCTTGGGGCAGAGCCGGATTTCTCCGCACACGACTCGAGCTACATTTTCAACATCGGTCTGTCCGATGATATTGAGGCCTATCTCGCTCCGCGGATCGTTAACGCCGCAGCGGATCAGGGGCTGGGAGTGAGCTTTTCGTTCCATCAGAGCAACAGCTCACTGTGGAAACAGTCGCTACAAGATCCGGACATGGATCTAGTGATTTGCAGCGAGCCGAAAGACTTCAGCAGCGGGTATTCATCCAAGGTGCTGTTTTCCTCGTCATACTCCTGCTTGTACCTGCCTGGCGCAGACAACGCAGGCACACCTATCGGCCTGGAGGAGTACTTCGAGGCAAGCCATGTGCGAGTTTCCTATGACGGCCGCCGCGGCTTTATCGACGACATGTTCGAAGCGGCGGGCTATTCGAGGCGTGTTATAGCCTCATTCACCCACTTCAGTGGCGCGCTCACCACGTTGATCAGCAGCGGCGCGATAGCCACAATTCCCACGTTCGCCGCCGAGAGCTATTCGGCCATGACTCGGCTAAGTATTTGTCCGGCGCCGATTCCGGTTCCATCATTTCGATGCTTCATGGTTTGGGACATTGCCAAGAACAGTAAGCCTCAGCACGAATGGCTGCGGCTATTCATCGGGCAGCTGACACAGAAGCTTGCTTAGACTTGGTCGCAGGTAGCCAGGAGTTACGGGAAAAAGGGGGCGGATTTATTGGAATCATCGACCGCTTCTGACCGATTTGTGCCGGTCGTCAAGGACCGCTTCGGATCACTCTCAACCGGATCGCGGGCCAGCTGATTTGCTAAAAACCCGCGCCAAACTCAACGAAGGATTTCGCATGATCCGTTTTTTTTGGTTCTTCGCGGAGTCTGGGGGAAGAGCGAGTTGACAGTCAGGGAAGCAGGTAAATTGGCAGTCGCCAAACACACCCTTCACCTGTCCCTGCTGTCGCCGTGCATCCTATTGATCTTGCCGCTTTCTGGCCAGGCTACGACGCCGTTACCTGTCGCCCATCTACCGATAACA
This sequence comes from Pseudomonas sp. NY5710, assembly GCF_013305665.1. Lineage (NCBI taxonomy): Bacteria > Pseudomonadati > Pseudomonadota > Gammaproteobacteria > Pseudomonadales > Pseudomonadaceae > Pseudomonas > Pseudomonas sp. NY5710. The sequence continues at coordinate 5,499,051 of NZ_CP045554.1, read as the reverse complement.
CCCTCCTCATTGAGCTTGAACCTCAAGCCGGCTCTCTTCCTAAGTGCGGGCGTTGTGGCCAGTTCAGCCCGTTGATTCACGATCGCCGGATTCGTCTGGTGCGTGATCGTGATCTGTTCGATCAGCGCGTCCTGCTTCAACTACCAGTGCGCCGAGTCGATTGCCTGAGTTGTGGGCGGGTGACCGAGCGGATCGACTGGTTGGAGCCAGCATCTCGGCTGACCCAGCGGTTACGGATATGGCTCGAAAGCTTGCTGCGGCTGCTGCCGATCAGCCACGTCAGCCAGCTCACCGGCCTGCATTGGCACACCCTCAAAACGCTCGATAAACGACGCCTTCAAGCCGAGGTAGGCAACTTCGATTCAACCGGTGTCCGCCGCCTGGTGATGGACGAGTTCGCCCTGCACAAAGGGCATCGCTATGCCACGGTCATCATGGATGCCGAGCGAACGCGGGTATTGTGGGTCGGCCACGGCAACAGCCGCGAGGCGGTCCGCCCGTTCTTTGAATTGCTCGGCAAGCACTGCCAGCAGATAGAGGCGGTGGCCATGGACATGAACACGGCTTTTGATTTGGAGGTGAAGAAGCATTGCCCGCAAGCCGAAGTGGTGTACGACCTGTTTCACGTCGTCGCGCGCTACGGTCGGGATGTGATCGACCGTATCCGGGTTGACCAGGCCAACCTCCTGCGCGAAGACAAGCCGGCACGAAAGGCGGTCAAGCAAAGCCGCTGGCTGCTGCTGCGCAATCGCAACAACCTGAAGGACGGACAAGCCGTGCAGCTTCAAGAACTACTCGCGGCCAACCAGCCGCTGGCTACGGTCTATGTCCTCAAGGATGCGCTGAAGGATGTCTGGTTCGCCCCCAGCGTACGAGAGGGCTGGCGCCGCTGGCGAACCTGGTTGCGGCACGCCCGGGACAGCGGCCTCGCGCCGCTACAGCGCTTCGCTCGCAACCTGCGCAAATACGCCCGAGGCATCCTCGCCAGTGCCAACTTCCATATGCATACCAGCGTCCTTGAGGGCGTCAACAACCGCATCAAGGTGATCAAGCGTATGGCCTATGGTTTTCGGGACTCGGAATACTTTTTCCTGAAAATCAAGGCTGCCTTCCCCGGGAAAGCGCGATGAACCTATTTTTTGGTGTCCCAGAAGTCGGCCCAGGTCTTGGGTACGTCCGCGCCTTTGAACGCGTCCGTGCGATACGCCAGCACCGTGGAGTAGCTGATGTAGCCGACGCTGTATTCGTCCTTGAGGCTGTCGGGTATTTGCGCGGCATTGGGAATCAGCGCAAGGTCGAGCTTCTCGAACAGCCCTTCGGCTTCGCCACGGATGCAGTCGCCAGTGGGCAGGTCCACCACGTCCCAGGTGACCTTGCCGCTCTCGACCTGGGTCTTGATGATCGGGTAGGCCTTGGGCGAGCTGTCCTGTTTGAGCGTCAGACCGAGCTTTTTCGCCGCAGGCTCCAGGATCGCCTTGCTCTGGGCTTCCTGATAAGCACCGCCCTGGGATACGAACGTGATGTCCTCGGCCATGGCCTGGGTGGCGCTACCGATGAACAGGGCCAGACTCGCGAGTTGGAAAGCTGTAGTGCGCAATGTGCTCATGGAAAGACTCCGAATGGTTGGCAGATTTTCTTGGGCGAGCTGTAGGTTTTGTTGTCGGTCGCTCTGCGGGACCATGGAGGTCTAATGTACCGGCTTGTCCGTGAACGAAGCGGCTACAAATGCGCGGATGAAAAGTGGTTTATTGCGAAAATGCGAACGGGCACAGTATTTCGTGCGTCGGGTGCGGGCTTGCGCGCCTGTCGCGAGCAGCCCCGAAGCCCCCGGTAGGAGCGAGCATGCTCGCGATGGCGGTGTGTTGGGTGAGTCATAGCCAAGTCATTCAGCCCACCGTCATCCGCCTCACCACGCGCCGAATCATCGGCGCCGCCAGCACCACCACCGGCAACATCGATACCCACGACAGCGCCCACGCGTTCAACCAGCGGCCGGCAAAGGCCAGGTCGAGCGCATGGGGTGTGGTGGCGATGGCGGCCGCGACCGCGCAGGTCAGGCCGGATTGAACGACGCCGAAAACGAAATGCTCATAACGGGCGGGGATTTTCATCGGGGGTTCTCGAGAAAGAGCGGGGGGGCGCGATGCCCGGCCGCTCGGGCACGATCAAGCCGGTTGCAGTTGCGCGATAGTCTCTTCGGTGGTCCACAGCCCGTGGGCGAGGAAGCGGTAATTGATGATGGCCGCCAGGTAGCCGTCGCCATCCGGCAGGCGCGGGCCGGCGGTGGCGTCGCGTACCACGACTATTTCAAAGCCCTGTTCGAGCAGTTCGCGCAGGTGTGATTCCACGCAAAGGTTGGCCGCCATGCCGGCGAGGATGATCTGCGACACGCCTTTCTTGCGCAATTGCAGCGCCAGGTCGTTGGTTTCCGGGCCGTAGACCTTGTGCGGCGAGGCGATGATGGTCTCGCCGTCGAGAATGTACGGCTTGTAGATCTCGAGGAAATCGGCGCCGGAGCCTTCGAAGTTTTCCAGGGTGTTCGGTCCCTTGCGATCGAACATGCAGATGCTGTGCATGACCTTTTCCAGCGGACCGCCAAAATGCCAGTCGTGGTCGTGCGGGTAGTAATAGTGTGGCGACACGGCCACGGGCAGGTCGTGAGCCTTGAAGGCCTTGAACAGTTTTTCCAGGTTTTCGACGGTGTTGTTCTCGACGATGCTCTCACCGAACACCGCCCAACTGGCGCCGGCAGGGCTGAGGAAGTCGTTCTGTGGGTCGATGACCACCAGGGCGGCTTTGCTCAGGTCGAGCTTGAAACCAGTGGCAGGCAGTGCGGGTTCGGCGGGGTCGGCGTACAGATGGCTCATGACGATTTACCTCTTGGGTGCTTGCGTGGATGAGACGTGAATGTTGCTTTATATAAATGACCAGTCGTCTTATTAATGAGGAAAAAAAACTCACTCCAATAGCCGAGGCAAGACCATCGATACGAAACGCTGCAGAGGTGCACCGTCGCGCAGGACCTTGCCGCGCATGACCGCACCTTCCCAGCCTTCGACGATGACACTGGCCAGCGCTTCGGCGTCGTGAGTTTCAGAGAGTTCGCGGCGCTGCTGCGCTTCACGCAGGCAGCTCGCGAGCAAACCTTCCCAGCGCGCCAGCACATCGGCCAGACGCTTGCGGGTTTGTTCGCTGCCATTGGACATTTCCAGGGACAGGTTGCCAATCAGGCAACCCAGGCTGTATTCATGCTCGCCGTGCTCGAGCACCAGGGCCTGGAAGAACTGGCCGATGCGCTCCAGCGGCTTGACCCGGGCGTCGTAGAAGATCGGCCCGTGGCGGGTTTCGATCGAGGTCCAGTATTCCTCGAGGATCTCTGCCGCGAAGTCTTCCTTGCTGGCGAAGTAGTTGTAGAAAGAGCCCTTGGGAATCTCGGCAGCGGCGGTGATGTCCTGGACGCCGCAGCCGTTGAAGCCACGGTTGTGAACCACCTGGCGGCCAATCGACAGCAAACGGGATCTGACTTCGAGGTTGACCGGGCGAGCCATGACAGAGACATCCAGTGATGAGAAAGTTTTAATAAACTAACTGGTCATCTATGTTTCGTCAACAGTCGAATTGACTGCCAATCAGTCCGCCTGCGCCATCTCGATGTACTCGAGCATCTTCTCGTTGCCATCGAGAATGTCACGGCAGATGGCCGCCCGTGCCGCCGCGCCATCGCGGCGCTTGAGTGCGTCGAGCACTTCCCAGTGATGGTCGATGGCCATGCGCTCGTTGAAGTTGCCATAGGCACGGGCGATCAGTGGGCCGGTGCGCATCCACAGGCTATCGAGCAAACCCGCCAGCACCGGCATGCGCGCGATGGTGGTCAGCGCGTAGTGAAATTGCTGATTGCACTTGAGAGCGGCTTGCAAGTCCTGGGCGTTGATCGCGGCGATGTTGTTTTCGATGCAGGCTTGCAGGTCTGCGAGTTCGCTGTCGGTCACCAGCGCGGCGGCCGTCTCCGCAGCCAGGCCTTCAAGCGCCAGGCGGATGCTGCGGATCTCGCCGTATTGCGCGGCGGTGAGGATGGGTACGCGGATGTCACGCGGGGTCTTGAGGATCAGCGCCTGTTCCTTGGCCAGTTGCAGGATCGCGTCGCGCACCGGTGTGACGCTGGTGCCCAGTTGTTCGGCCAGGTCGCGGATGCGCAGGCGGTCATCGGGCTGGAAACGCCCGGTGATCAGTGCCTCGCGCAGCAACTCGTAGATGCCACTGCCCAGGTAAGAGTGATTGAGGGTTTGAATAGGGTAGGGGTTGCTCATTGATCGCTCATCTGCGGCGGATGCCCGGCCCGAATGATGGAAGTTTCCGGCCGGGATTTCCAGATTATTTCAGACGTGCTGACCACCGTTGACATGAATCTCCGAACCGTTGATGTACGACGCGCCTCGGGTGCAGAGGAAATGCACCAGGGATGCGACTTCTTCCGGCTTGCCCAAGCGGTGCATGGGGATCTGCTGATCGACGATCAGTTCGGTCCCGGCAGACAGGATCGACGTCTCGATCTCACCCGGTGCAATCGCATTGACGGGGTTTGGGGAGCAATGGAACCAAAAACCAACGTAAGCTCTGAATCCCACCGTAAAGGGGCTTTCCGATCTCCAGCTCACCCGCCAGGCATTACTCTCTGATCAGTGCCTCGATGATCGGGCAGATCGTTCCGCCGTCTCCCGCATCACATTGCTGCACCAGTTCGCCTAACAGTTGCTGCATGACGACCAAGTCGGCCATCTTCTGCTCGATCAACGCGAGCTTGCGTGCAGCCCGTGCTCGCGTTTCTGTGGGAGGAAAATAAAGTGTCATCCTAACTACAGGACCCTGCAACGTAGCAATTCCTGCAAAAATCCATTTAAAACAATGACTTATTTCAATTCTGCCATCTGCAAGCGTTTTGTGGGGATGGAGGCCGGAATCATTAAAGTATCATCCTAATTTTCGCTCAACCTTGGAAAATGCTGAGAATCGTAAAAATAAAGTTTCATCCTTTCCGCTACTAGTTCAAGGCTTTCCCGCCGCTTTCTTCCGGCCGCCGGCAACAACGCTGCTTGGCTGAGGCGATCCACTTGCGCTACCGCTCACTGATCAGATCGCACTTGAACTCGACGAGCAGCCAACCATCAGGCCGAGCGTGATCGCCAAAAAAAAGGTTCATCGCGCTTTCCCGGGGAAGGCAGCCTTGATTTTCAGGAAAAAGTATTCCGAGTCCCGAAAACCATAGGCCATACGCTTGATCACCTTGATGCGGTTGTTGACGCCCTCAAGGACGCTGGTATGCATATGGAAGTTGGCACTGGCGAGGATGCCTCGGGCGTATTTGCGCAGGTTGCGAGCGAAGCGCTGTAGCGGCGCGAGGCCGCTGTCCCGGGCGTGCCGCAACCAGGTTCGCCAGCGGCGCCAGCCCTCTCGTACGCTGGGGGCGAACCAGACATCCTTCAGCGCATCCTTGAGGACATAGACCGTAGCCAGCGGCTGGTTGGCCGCGAGTAGTTCTTGAAGCTGCACGGCTTGTCCGTCCTTCAGGTTGTTGCGATTGCGCAGCAGCAGCCAGCGGCTTTGCTTGACCGCCTTTCGTGCCGGCTTGTCTTCGCGCAGGAGGTTGGCCTGGTCAACCCGGATACGGTCGATCACATCCCGACCGTAGCGCGCGACGACGTGAAACAGGTCGTACACCACTTCGGCTTGCGGGCAATGCTTCTTCACCTCCAAATCAAAAGCCGTGTTCATGTCCATGGCCACCGCCTCTATCTGCTGGCAGTGCTTGCCGAGCAATTCAAAGAACGGGCGGACCGCCTCGCGGCTGTTGCCGTGGCCGACCCACAATACCCGCGTTCGCTCGGCATCCATGATGACCGTGGCATAGCGATGCCCTTTGTGCAGGGCGAACTCGTCCATCACCAGGCGGCGGACACCGGTTGAATCGAAGTTGCCTACCTCGGCTTGAAGGCGTCGTTTATCGAGCGTTTTGAGGGTGTGCCAATGCAGGCCGGTGAGCTGGCTGACGTGGCTGATCGGCAGCAGCCGCAGCAAGCTTTCGAGCCATATCCGTAACCGCTGGGTCAGCCGAGATGCTGGCTCCAACCAGTCGATCCGCTCGGTCACCCGCCCACAACTCAGGCAATCGACTCGGCGCACTGGTAGTTGAAGCAGGACGCGCTGATCGAACAGATCACGATCACGCACCAGACGAATCCGGCGATCGTGAATCAACGGGCTGAACTGGCCACAACGCCCGCACTTAGGAAGAGAGCCGGCTTGAGGTTCAAGCTCAATGAGGAGGGTGTTATCGGTAGATGGGCGACAGGTAACGGCGTCGTAGCCTGGCCAGAAAGCGGCAAGATCAATAGGATGCACGGCGACAGCAGGGACAGGTGAAGGGTGTGTTTGGCGACTGCCAATTTACCTGCTTCCCTGACTGTCAACTCGCTCTTCCCCCAGACTCCGCGAAGAACCAATTTTATGCGGTGGTACAACAACGAGCACCGACATAGCCGCATCCGGTTCGTCACACCGGCTGAGCGGCATCGAGGGCTGGACCATCAGGTCTTGGCCCGGCGACATGAGTTGTACGAACGAGCCAAGGAAAACAAACCGGAGCGGTGGTCAGGCCGGACGCGTAACTGGGAACCGATCGGCACCGTGTTGTTGAACCAGGATCGAGAGCAACAGAACGAGAAAATGGCGGCATAGTTAGACGGTTGACGCGACAACTACCTTGAAAAATGCCGTCATGGTAGCTAAGCTAGCACCCCACTAACAATATCGCTATCAGCACATACCGCACCCTGTTCGAACTAATGGATTGTGATGGACACACCAAATAACTCACTGTATGAGGCAACCCATGAAAAAGCAATTAAAAATAATTCTGCTCGCGTCCCACCTGGCTCTGTTTGGCGCGGGAGTTGGGCTAGGGATCTATATACTTCCGATTTTGACAGCACAAGAAAACGCCACCATCGCCGAAATTGAAGAAGTGCAAAAGGTGGCAAAGTATAGCGGAGAGTTCAAGAAAGATCAGAAAGGCAGCGACGCCCTTCACTGGGCGAATGGACAACTTTTTGTTACGGATAACGAAATTGTATTTAAAGGTGATGTAGCACCTGGTCCAGACTACAAAATTTACCTGACAAAGAAACAAGCCACCGACAAAGAATCGTTTTTGGACATAAAGAAAGAAGCAATTCTGATTGGCGAATTGAAAAACTTCGGGAATTTCAAGAAAACCATTCCTGCAAGCGTCAACGTCAACGAGTTTACAACGGTCCAAATATGGTGCGAGCATTTCTCTAAGTTCATCGGCTCCGCAAAATATCAGTAAACAAGCTTAAACTTGGATCTTGCCTGTTCACGAATAACATGCGCCTCATGCCAATGGAAATTAAAGTCTTGCCGGGCATGAGGCCTCCCCTCCACGTCTAGATTCTTGAAGTCAAAATTGACCTCAACCGACCCTCAGACACTGACTACGATGCCTGCATACCCTGAAGCGGTTCACCAGATGGGCTTGCGACAGAGATAAGTACGCGCCAACCTCAGATGCCGCTAAGGCTCTATACGCCGCCTTATCGGAATGGGTGGAATTTTGCGCGCGAGCGTCTAATGTTATCCAAGAGCGAGGGCTCTGATTAGTCCCGTCTCCCATGAAGATTCGCAGACTAAGACCCCTATTAAATCTGTAACATTTCGCTAGTTAAACGTTCATAGTGGAGATAAATAAAATGATTTCTTTACTGTGGGGTGAAATTAACCATATCGACAATGTTAGACCCATAGACGATGAGGACCTGCCATGTCTAAATGAAATATTTGAAATATTGAAAAAGCACAACTGCATAGACAGATTTGGCGTGGCACTACTGCACAAACACTTTGATCTACAAGAAGATGAGGTGCTTCTGGAAACAACCGATGTGGATGGGCGCGAACAGTGGATCAGGCCGATTAAAGAAAGTTACTTAAAAGAAAACCGCATTGAAGCGCAAACAACCCTCGTATGTTACTCCGATGCAGGCCTGTCTCGGATGTGTGTTTGCGCGCGAGGGCCTGATGGTCATATAGGAAGACATGCCAGTACTCCAAGCATGGACTAAGTGTCAAAAATAGCTGGCGTGATAAGCGCAATGGAGGGAGCGTGGAGTGGATAAATATTGCCTCGGATGCCGTGAAAATTGGTATGGGAGCGTTGATCGCTGGAATGTTTGGCTATCTCGTCGCGCTGACCAATACTTCGGCAGAGACCAAAAAACTTCATATCACTAAAAAACAACTGCAGCTGGATAAGGTTATAGAAATACTCAATTCATTCCATAAAAATTATGCACACTATAGAGCCAATGTAAGAAATTACACAGGGCGGTTACAGGAGCTGAGTGCAACACGGTTATTGAATTGAAGCTGGAGCATCATGCCGCATAGCCATAGCTTCCTGCATCACCTCGTCCATAACCTCGATCGGACACTTGAAGTCGAAGCGCTTACGGGGGCGCATGTTCAGTTGCAGTGCGATGGCATCCAGTTCCTCCTGGCTATGCACCGACAAGTCCGTGCCCTTGGGCAGGTACTGGCGGATCAGGCCATTGATGTTTTCGTTACTGCCGCGCTGCCAAGGGCTGTGCGGGTCGCAGAAGTAAATCGCCACCCCGGTCTGCTGGGTGATTTCAGCATGCCGCGCCATTTCTCGGCCCTGGTCGTAGGTCATGCTCTTGCGCATCGCCAGCGGCATGCCATTGAGCGCTGCACTGAAGCCTTCCATCGCCGAGGTCGCCGTCGCGTCGTTCATCTTCACCAGCATCAGGTAGCCACTGGTGCGCTCCACCAGCGTACCTACAGACGAGGCGTTGGCCTTGCCCTTGATCAGGTCGCCTTCCCAATGCCCTGGCATCAGTCGGTCTTCGATCTCCGGCGGACGTACATGAATACTGACCCTCTCAGGGATCTGACCGCGCCGATCCACGCCGCCAGAGCGCGGCCTGCGCATCGTCTTGCTTTGGCGCAGGCAGATGATCAGCTCTTTACGCAGCTCGCCGACTGGCAAGGCATAGATCGCGTTATAGATCGTCTCGCGACAGACGTAGGCATCTCTGAGGCTGGGAATATTCATGCTGCGCAGCTTGCCGGCAATCTGCTCGGGAGACAAACGCTCACGCAGCATATGCGCCACCAATTCGAAGCGCTCGCTACCCGGCAACAGCTTTTGCTTCGGTCGACACACCTGACGGCGGGCCTGCATCTGCTGCTGGGCCACGCGGGCCGAGTAGCCGCCACAGGCATCTCGATTGCGGCGCAGCTCCCGGCTGATGGTCGAAGGGGATCGGTTGATCAAGCAGGCAATCCCGCGCAGGCTGAAACCTTGGGCATGACCGATTTGAATGGTGGCGCGCTCTTCAACGCTGAGTTCGGAATAAGACATAGGGACAGCACCGTACCGGAAAGGTCAGGTGTTGCACTCAGTTTTCGCCGCCGCCCCCTTATTATCACTGCGAGGTGAATAGCTTTTCTGCCAATTGATTATGCCAATGCGATTCTCTTCGCCGAAGATTTCGTCCATGAGCATGCCAAGTCTAAATAGTTCCCTATGATCAATACAGATAGCCATAACCCCGCCTGGGGTTAGCATCTCACGCATCATCCAGATTCTGGGTGTCATGAAGCGCAACCATTTGCTGTGCTTGGACCCATCATCTTTAGGAACTACATCGCCGAGATCTGGATCGTTTGGATCCTTGTCCCACTTGTCGTTATAGCGGAAGTCCTCGCCGGTGTTGTACGGCGGGTCTGTTACTACAAGATCAACTTGACCACGATATTTATAGAGCGTGACCATCGCAGAAAGGTTTTCACCGTCCCAGATCTCATTCTCTGACTGGGCGGTTTCCTCTCCAAAGGATACTTTCTTGATAATACGATGCAGCTTCGGCTTGACCTGGCGGATGATCTGCCAGGGAGCAGCCCGCCCGGTGTAACTCATAACGATGCCATTCTTGCCAGCATCGGCAAGCGCCGCATCATGCTCCTGCAGCATACGGACCAAGGCGGCCCTCGGCAGTTGTTCGTAATCCATGCTTGCCCCTTGAATTCGTGCGGCGGCACCGAAAAGCTGAAAATTCTAGTACCGCTCGTGGATGCTTCACCATCCCTAGGGTGGCGAGTGTACTTGTGAACGTATTGATTTGGCTGTTAAACCGTTGAAAAAGACGGATCAACTGAGTTCCAAACGGGCTGCGTACTGGCTGGCAGATGCGAATCCGGCGCACGCCGCTCCCTTCTGGGCTCAAGCCCGCGAAGCGGGCATAAAGAACCCGGCCGAGGCCGGGATCCTTATGGGCTTATGGGCCGGCGTATTGGTCTGCCCAGTCCAAAGCCGGTGCCACGGGAGCTTGCACCTCCTGAGGCCAGGTTTTGGAGCCCACTGCAAATCGCCCGTAACCCATTAAAAGATAGCTGGGCATCCGACGAAAAGAGCACCAAGGCACCATTACCCTTGAGCTACAGCGCCGCTACGGGGCACCAGTTTGATTTCAACGCGGCGATTTTGGGCGCGACCCTCGGCGGTGTCGTTGGGGGCAATGGGCGAGCTGGAGCCTGCACCAAAGGTTTGCAGGCGCGAAGGATCGACGCCATTGCTGCGCAAAGAGAAAAAGGGGACTGATTTATGTGCGCCAGGCAAAGCTTGGTCGCCTGGGAATGACGGCGCAAGCCGTCACGAAATGGCGTAAGAAACCCAGCGGGTATGACCCCCGCCCGGTAAAGGTTAGCCACCGACCGGAAGCGAGTCTTGCGTGGTGACCGGGTAACCGGCGCTGCGAAGCGTAGACAGCAGAAAAGGGGATTTATTTTCCCTACTCTAAAACGGCCGCTGTTGGCCGATTGCTGCCTGTCGTGGACGACCGTTTAACTTCAAAGCCTGACTGGATTGCAAACTGCTGACACGCGTAGATTCTGTTTTCGACTCGTTTAATGCCGTCGATGCCAGGCCATAAACAGAGAGGAAACAACCGCTCGAAAATTCGAGCCATAGACTCTAGAGCCAGTGGGTAGTCGGAGTCATGTTCCTGCAACCATCAAATCCAGATTCTGCACCGCCGCTCCAGCGGCTCCCTTCCCAAGATTGTCAAACACCGCAGCCAACAAAACCTGCCCCGTCTCATCATTTTCACACACCACCAATCGCAAACTATCAGTCCCGTTAAGCGCCTGAGGATCAAGGCACGTCAACCCTTTGGCCTCCTGCATCGACATCACCTGTACATGGTCCGCATCGACGTAGTGCTGCATAAGACACGCATGCAACCGCACCGCATCCACGCCCGGCGCCAACAAGCGAAGTTGCAACGGTATGGTCAGCACGATCCCCTGCCGAAAAGCCCCATAAGCCGGCACAAACATCGGCCGCTCCATCAGACCGCTTTGCTGCTGAATCTCCGGAATATGTTTGTGTGCCAGCCCCAGACCATAAACCTGAAACGCGGGCGCCTGTGATGCGCCCTCTCCCTCATGCTCTTGCACGCCAACGCGCCCTTTTCCGGAATAGCCCGACACAGCATGAATGTTCGTCGGATAGTCCCTGGGCAGCAACCCGGCCTCCAGCAATGGGCGCAGCAGCCCTATCGCCCCCGTGGGATAGCAACCGGGATTGCTGACCCGCCGTGCCGTGGCGATGCGTTGGGCCTGCTGCGAGTTCATCTCCGCGAAACCATAGGTCCAGTCTAGATGGGTGCGGTGCGCCGAACTCGCATCGATCACCCGAACGGCGGGGTTTTCGATGCTCGCTACAGCGTCGCGTGCGGCTTGGTCGGGCAAGCAGAGAATCGCGATGTCGCAGGCGTTGATGATTTCGGCGCGACGTTGCGGATCCTTGCGATGTTCGGGGCTGAGCGTGATAAGCCGCAGATCGGTCCGGTCGCGTAGACGTTGATGGATTTGCAACCCGGTGGTGCCTTGGTCGCCGTCGATGAATATAAGAGGACTTGCCATGGAATGCTCTCGGACATAGGAAATCAGGAGTTCCAATCTTCAGTGAGGGGCTAAGATAGGAAAAGTTGAATTTCTAAACGATGAAATTCAGCTTTTCTGAACAAGGAGTGACTCATGCGCGAAATCAGCCTGGACCGTCTGCGCACGTTGGTGGCCATTGCCGACCTGGGTTCGTTTGCCGAGGCGGCCCGTGTGCTGCACCTCGCGCCACCCACGGTCAGTTTGCATATTGCCGACCTGGAGTCGCGGGTTGGCGGAAAGCTGTTGTCGCGCACACGTGGGCGCATTCAGCCTTCGGCGATTGGAGAAACGCTGGTGGAGCGCGCGCGGCGCCTGTTGGCGGATGCGGAGCAGGCGCTTGAGGACGTGGAGCGTCAGGTGCAGGGCTTGGCCGGGCGTGTGCGGCTGGGTGCCTCCACAGGGGCCATCGCACAGTTGATGCCGCAAGCTTTGGAGACGTTGGGCCAACGCCACCCCGCTATCGATGTGCAGGTCGCGGTGCTCACGTCGCAGGAAACTTTGAAGAAGCTTGCCGAGGGCTCTTTGGAGATCGGTCTGGTCGCGCTGCCACAGACCCCGGTGAAGGAATTGCGGATCGAGCCATGGCGGCGGGACCCGGTCATGGCCTTCTTGCCGGCTCGCTGGGAATGCCCGGATGTTGTGACCCCCGGTTGGCTGGCCGCCCAGCCATTAATTCTGAATGACAAAACTACTCGGCTTTCGCGCTTGACCTCGGAGTGGTTCGCCAGTGATGGACGGCAGCCCACGCCGCGTATTCAACTGAACTACAACGATGCGATCAAAAGCCTAGTGGCGGCCGGTTATGGTGCGACGTTGTTGCCGCATGAAGCCTCCACGCAATTGCCCGATACCAGGATCGTCATGCGGCCATTACAGCCCTTATTGTGGCGTCAACTTGGTATTGCCCACCGTGGTGGGGACGTCGAGCGGCCTACGCAACATGTGCTGGATGTGTTGTGGGGGTTGAGTGCGGGCTAGGGCGATGTTGTCAGAGAAAGGACCGCTTTCGACCCGGTCATACGGTGATTGAGGTCCCAGGCGTCAGCTACCGCACCTGAAGCCGTCGTTCATCGCTCCAAAGCCGGTGCCTGTCTCCGTTCGCCCAGGCCAGGGTGTCGTAGTACTTGTGCAGCAGCTCGGTAATGGCGGCGGTGTCGTCGGTCATGGGGTTTCCTTGGGGTTGGCGGTGAGGACTGCCTGGACGCGTGCTTGCAGCGCGGGCAGCACGTCTTGTTGGAACCAGGGGTTGCGCACCAGCCAGCGATTGTTGCGCGGGCTAGGGTGAGGCAGGGGGAACGCTTGCGGCCAGTGCTCGCGCCAGGCTTCGACCACCCGGGTGAGCGGCGTCTTGCCAGTACCGAGGTGGTAGTCCATGGCGTAGCTGCCCAACACGATGACCAGCGACAGGCGCTCGAAACGCTGCATGAAGGCTTCGCGCCAGGCGGGGGGCGCACTCCGGGCGTAGCGGCAGGTCACCGCTTTTGCCGGTGCCCGGATAACAGAAGCCCATGGGCAGAATGGCGATGCGGGTAGGGTCGTAGAAGGTGTCGCGGTCCACGCCCAGCCAGGCGCGCAGACGCGCGCCGCTGGCGTCGTCGAAGGGCACGCCTGAGGCATGGACCCGGGCCCCCGGTGCTTGGCCGGCGATGAGGATGGGCGCACTCGGGTGAAACTGGAAGACCGGCTGCACGCCGTGTGGCAGATGCGGTGCGCAGCGCGTGCAGGCGCGGACGTCGGTCAGAAAGGCGTCGAGTGTCGGCATGGCGCGCTTCCGGAAAGGGTGGCTCGCGCAGGACGGAGGTGCCATCCTGCGCGAAGCGTAACCCGGCAGCAAGTCAGTGCTGGGTCAGTGTCGGATAGCCCTGGATGAATACGCGGTCGGTCTTGGCCGCCGGCACATGGCAGCCCATGCAGTCGGCTTCGTAGCTGACGGCGACATTCTTGGCGGGGGCGTCGGCCTTGAACAGCGCCCAGCCCCAGCCGTCGCCCCACAAGGGGTTGCTGGCGAAACGGCCTTTGGCGTCCTAGACCATCACGAACCACACGGCCGCATCGGAACCCCAGACCACAGGGTTGCCAGTGGTCATGGCGCTGGTTTCGAGCTTGCGGATCTCTTTCACCAGCGTGGCGCCGTCCAAGAACTTGCCGGTCTTGCGGTAGTGCTCGGCCGAGGCCTTTTCGGTGTACACATCGTGCAAGCCGCGAGAGGCGGATTTTTCGTCCAACACCGCATATGAGCCCAGGTGGACGAAGTTTGTGCGGAAGTCTGTGGGGCGGCTGATGCCGCCCTGGCTGTCCACATAGGGCGAAAAGTCGCCGGCCGTGACGGCCAGTGGCAGGACGAGGGCGCTGGCGAGCAGAGCGCCGGTGAGTGCGATTTTCATCGTGTTCTCCTTATATGCCTATGGAGATCAGACGGCGACCACGGGGAAATCCACCGTGGTGTCGGCGATGTGGTTGGTGTAGTTGGTGAGCGTGTTCAGCGCGACGTTGGCGATCACTTCCAGTATCAGGCCGTCGTCGAGCCCCGCGCGGCGGTAGTTGGCCATGGCGTCGGCCGACACCACGCCGCGTTGCTCGACCAGCGCGCGGGCAAAGCCGGCGATTGCATCGTCAAGTGCGTTGGCCGCCTGGCCGGTGCGGGCCGCGGCGATGGCCTCTGCCGACAGTCCGGCACCTTTGCCGATCAGGGTGTGTGCGCTCAGGCAATACTGGCAGCGATTGGCTTGACCGGCAGCGAGCGCAACGATCTCGCGCTGGGAGGCATTCAGGCGGCCGGTGCCCAGCGTTTCGGACAAGCCGAGGTAGCCATTGAGCGCCGCCGGCGCGTGGGCCAGCGTGGCGAACAGGTTCGGCACCATGCCAAGCTTGGCTTTGACGGCCTTGAGTGTGGCAGCGGTAGCGGCGTCAGCGGTGTCGATGGTCAGGGGGGCGATTTGGGTCATGTCTATCTCCGTAGTGGGTGAGGTGCAAGAGCACGTGGGCATGATCGCCCTTTGTTTGGTACGATATGGCACGTAAAGTATCAAATACGTAACCTATCGTCTTATATGGAGAGTGGAATGGCGGATCGACTGGCCGGCTTGCTCCGGCACTACTCGCTTTCGGCGCGCGTTTTTCACAGCGGCGCCTTCTGTGGGCAGCATCATTACGCGGCGCCGCATGGCTATATCCATCTGGTGCGGCGCGGCCCGATTACGGTGCGTTCGCCCGTGCATGAAGATCTGCTGGTTACCGAGCCGAGCCTGCTGTTTTATCCGCGCGTGGCGTCGCATCGTTTTGTCGCCGCCCCCGGCGATACCGCTGAGCGGTTGTGTGCGGAGGTCGACCTGGGCGCTTCGACGGGCAATCCGTTGGCCATGGCCTTGCCGTCGATGCTGCTGATTCCGTTGGCGGACTTGCCCGGCCTCGGGCCGACGCTAGAGTTGCTGTTTGCCGAAGCCGAGCGCGACCAGTGCGGTCGGCAGGCCGCCATCGACCGCTTGTGCGAGTTGCTACTGATCCAGTTGCTGCGTTATCTGATGGATGGGCGGCTTGGCGCCACCGGACTGCTGGCGGGCCTGGCCGACCCGAAACTCGCGCGCGCCATAACCGCCATGCACGATGCGCCGCAGACCGCGTGGTCGCTCGAGGCGCTGGCGGCGAAGGCGGGCATGTCACGCGCGCGCTTCGCCGCCGCGTTCAAGGACGCGGTGGGCGTCACGCCGGGCGACTATCTGGCCGACTGGCGGATGAACGTCAGTTGCACCCTGCTCAAGCAGGGGCGGCCGGTGGCGGTGGTGGCCGACCGCGTCGGCTACGGCAGCCCGAACGCTCTGGCGCGCGCCTTCCGCGTGCGCATGGGCTGCGCCCCGCGCGACTGGCTGGCGCAGCAGCGCGGTGACGCGGCGCTCAGCGGTTCGTGAGTTTGAGTTCGATTCGCCGGTTCTTGGCGTAGGCGGCGCCGGTGTTGCGCTCGTCGAGCGGGTGAAATTCGCATCACGCCGGAACAACTGGCGGAACTCCAGGTGGCGATCCGTCAACGGCTGGTCAGTCTGTTCGTGCGGCGCGGCCGGCTGGACAAGGCTGAGTCAGTGGCGCAGGTAGCTGGATGACGCTGTCCCGCCCTGAGCCGACGCTCACAGGCGGGGATTTCCAGTGTCGTCATTGTCGGCTATTGGCCGGCAGCAGCCCGTCGTTGCCTGATGGATCCAACCCCTCCGCTGCTATAGTGCAGTCGGCTTCTGACGTTCAGTGCAGCCGTCTTCTGAAAACGACAGCATTTTTGACACATGCCTGCGAAGGTCATAGATTTCAGCCTGACAGAAACGGGGTTTGAGGCACAACGGAACAGAAGGAGCACTTAAGCCGCCTTCAACCAAGGAGACATCGTGCAGGGGCACCGCATCGGCTACGTCCGGGTCAGCAGCTTCGACCAGAACCCGGAACGCCAGCTGGAACAGACACAGGTGAGCAAGGTGTTCACCGACAAGGCATCGGGCAAGGACACCCAGCGCCCCCAGCTCGAAGCGCTGCTGAGCTTCGTCCGCGAAGGCGATACAGTGGTGGTGCACAGCATGGACCGGCTGGCCCGCAACCTCGATGACCTGCGTCGCTTGGTACAGAAGCTGACTCAACGCGGCGTGCGCATCGAGTTCCTGAAGGAGGGCCTGGTGTTCACTGGCGAGGACTCGCCGATGGCCAACCTGATGCTGTCGGTGATGGGGGCCTTCGCTGAGTTCGAGCGCGCCCTGATCCGCGAGCGGCAGCGTGAGGGCATCACCTTGGCCAAGCAGCGTGGCGCGTACCGGGGCCGCAAGAAAGCCCTGTCCGATGAGCAGGCTGCTACCCTGCGGCAGCGAGCGACGGCCGGCGAGCCCAAGGCGCAGCTTGCCCGCGAGTTCAACATCAGCCGGGAAACCCTCTACCAGTACCTCCGCACGGACGACTGACACATGCCGCGTCGCTTGATCCTCTCGGCCACGGAGCGGGGCACCCTGCTCGCGTTGCCAGAAAGCCAGGATGACCTGATCCGCTACTACACCTTCAACGACTCCGACCTGTCGCTGATCCGTCAGCGGCGCGGCGACGCCAACCGCCTCGGCTTCGCCGTGCAACTCTGCCTGCTGCGCTACCCCGGCTATGCGTTGGGCACTGACAGCGAGCTGCCCGAACCGGTCATCCTGTGGGTGGCCAAGCAAGTCCAGACCGATCCGGCGAGTTGGACGAAGTACGGCGAGCGCGATGTGACCCGTCGCGAGCACGCCCAGGAACTGCGCACCTACCTTCAACTGGCCCCGTTCGGCCTGTCCGACTTCCGCGCCCTGGTGCGCGAGCTGACCGAACTGGCCCAGCAGACCGACAAGGGCTTGCTGCTGGCCGGCCAGGCGCTGGAGAGCCTGCGGCAGAAGCGACGCATCCTGCCGGCGTTGAGCGTGATCGACCGGGCTTGCTCGGAGGCCATTGCACGGGCCAATCGGCGGGTCTACCGCGCCCTGGTTGAACCGCTCACGGACTCGCATCGGGCCAAGCTGGACGAGCTGTTGAAGCTCAAGGCCGGCAGCAGCATCACCTGGTTGACCTGGCTGCGCCAGGCACCGCTGAAACCCAACTCTCGGCACATGCTTGAGCACATCGAGCGGCTGAAGACATTTCAGCTGGTGGACTTGCCCGAAGTCCTGGGCCGGCACATCCACCAGAACCGCCTGCTCAAGCTGGCCCGCGAGGGTGGGCAGATGACGCCCAAAGACCTCGGCAAGTTCGAGCCGCAGCGGCGCTATGCGACCCTGGCCGCCGTGGTGCTGGAGAGCACTGCAACCGTGATTGATGAGCTGGTGGATCTGCACGACCGCATCCTAGTCAAGCTGTTCAGCGGCGCGAAGCACAAGCATCAGCAGCAGTTCCAGAAGCAGGGCAAGGCGATCAACGACAAGGTGCGCCTGTACTCCAAGATCGGCCAGGCGCTGCTGGAGGCCAAGGAAGCCGGCAGCGACCCCTATGCCGCCATCGAGGCGGTGATCCCCTGGGACGAGTTCACCGAGAGCGTCAGCGAAGCCGAGCTGCTGGCCCGGCCGGAGGGCTTCGACCACCTGCACCTGGTCGGCGAGAACTTCGCCACCCTGCGCCGCTACACGCCGGCTCTGCTGGAGGTATTGGAGCTGCGCGCCGCCCCGGCCGCGCAGGGCGTGCTGGCAGCCGTGCAGACGCTGCGCGAGATGAACGCCGACAACCTGCGCAAGGTGCCGGCCGATGCTCCCACCGCCTTCATCAAGCCGCGCTGGAAGCCACTGGTGATCACCCCGGAAGGCCTCGACCGGCGCTTCTACGAAATCTGCGCCCTGTCCGAGCTGAAGAACGCCCTGCGCTCCGGCGACATCTGGGTCAAGGGCTCGCGGCAGTTCCGCGACTTCGACGACTACCTGTTGCCGGCCGAGAAGTTCGCCGCGCTCAAGCGGGAACAGGCCCTGCCGCTGGCGATCAACCCGAACAGCGACCAGTATCTGGAAGAGCGCTTGCAGCTGCTGGACGAGCAGTTGGTCACTGTCGCCCGCCTGGCCAAGGACAACGAGCTGCCCGATGCCATCCTCACCGAGTCCGGGTTGAAGATCACCCCGCTGGATGCGGCGGTGCCGGATCGGGCGCAGGCGCTGATCGACCAGACCAGTCAGTTACTGCCGCGCATCAAGATCACCGAACTGCTGATGGACGTGGACGACTGGACGGGCTTCAGCCGCCACTTCACCCACCTGAAGGACGGGGCCGAGGCCAAAGACCGGACGTTGCTGCTGTCCGCGATCCTCGGTGATGCGATCAACCTCGGGCTGACCAAGATGGCCGAGTCGAGCCCCGGTCTGACCTACGCCAAGCTGTCCTGGCTGCAAGCCTGGCACATCCGCGACGAGACCTATTCGGCGGCCCTGGCCGAGCTGGTCAACCACCAGTACCAGCATGCCTTCGCCGCCCACTGGGGCGACGGCACCACCTCATCCTCCGATGGCCAGCGTTTCCGGGCTGGCGGCCGGGGCGAGAGCACCGGACACGTCAACCCGAAGTACGGCAGTGAGCCGGGACGGCTGTTCTACACCCATATCTCCGACCAGTACGCGCCGTTCAGCACCCGCGTGGTGAATGTCGGCGTGCGCGATTCCACCTATGTGCTCGACGGCCTGCTGTACCACGAGTCCGACCTGCGGATCGAGGAGCACTACACCGACACGGCCGGCTTCACCGATCACGTCTTCGCCCTGATGCACCTGCTGGGCTTCCGTTTCGCGCCGCGCATCCGCGACCTCGGCGAAACCAAGCTGTACGTGCCGCAGGGCGTGCAGACCTACCCGACGCTGCGGCCGCTGATCGGCGGCACCCTGAACATCAAGCACGTCCGCGCCCATTGGGACGACATCCTGCGCCTGGCCAGCTCGATCAAACAGGGCACCGTCACTGCCTCGCTGATGCTGCGCAAGCTCGGCAGCTATCCGCGCCAGAACGGCCTGGCCGTGGCCCTGCGCGAGCTGGGCCGGATCGAACGCACGCTGTTCATCCTAGACTGGCTGCAAAGTGTTGAGCTGCGCCGCCGCGTGCATGCCGGCCTGAACAAAGGTGAGGCGCGCAACTCGCTGGCCAGGGCGGTGTTCTTCAACCGCCTTGGGGAAATCAGGGATCGGAGCTTCGAGCAGCAGCGCTACCGGGCCAGCGGCCTCAACCTGGTGACGGCGGCTATCGTGCTGTGGAACACGGTGTACCTGGAGCGCGCCACCCAGGGGTTGGTCGAGGCCGGCAAGCCGGTGGACGGCGAGCTGCTGCAATTCCTGTCGCCGCTGGGCTGGGAGCACATCAACCTCACCGGCGATTACGTCTGGCGGCAGAGCCGCAGACTGGAAGACGGGAAGTTTCGGCCCCTACGGATGCCCGGAAAACCTTAGCGTACGATTTTTTCCGAATTCTGCGAGCCCCCCTGCTTCTGCTGTCGCCTATCCATCCTTACCTTTCCTCGACAACACCCCCCCGACGTTGGCGGCGGTGTGTTGATCAGGTGTCTACCGGCCGATCAATGCGACGGCGACGGAACGTTCTCGTGGAAAGCTGCGCGCTCGATCTGAATGGTGCAGTGATGGATTTCGAACGCGTCGCTGACTGCATCCACGACGGCCGCTAGCACAGCATCTCCATCTGCTGCGTCTCGGACGACCACGTGCGACGTCATCACGTTGCTTCCGCTGCTGACGGCCCAAACGTGCAAGTCATGGACATCCGTGACGCCGTCGACCTTGAGGATCGTGGCCTCGATTGCCGCCACGTTGAGCCCCCGGGGTACACCTTCCATAAGAATCCCCAGGCTCTCTCGAAGCAATTGCCAAGTCCGCGGCAATACCCAAAGGCCGATCGCTACGGCGACAACCGTGTCGACCCAGGTCCAGCCGGTAAAGCGGATAATGAGGGCTGCGATGATCACGCCCAACGATCCGAGCATGTCGCTCCAGACTTCGAGGTAGGCGCCTTTGACGTTGAGGCTCTCGTTGCTGGCAGATGCCAGCAGTCGCATTGAAATCAGGTTGATGATCAGGCCGACAATTGCGATCCACATCATCGCCCCGGTGGCGATCTCCGCCGGCATGAAGAAGCGCTGGTAGGCCTCGTACAAGATGTACATCGCCACCAGGAAGAGCAGCACGGCGTTGAACGTGGAGGCTAGGATCTCCAACCGCGCATAGCCAAAGGTTCTTTTCTGATCCGCCGGCCGCTTTGCGATCTGAAGCGCAATCAACGAAATTGCCAAAGCGGCGGTGTCGGTGAACATGTGAGACGCATCCGACAGCAACGCCAGGCTGCCGGTAATCCATGCGCCGATCACTTCAGCGATCATGAAGCTACCGGTCAGGACCAATGCCATGACTAGTTTCTTCTGATGCCCCTCACGAAGCGCGGCACTGCCATGATCATGATTCGATCCCACGTATTTCTCCTTGCACAGGGTAGTGGTCGCGTTGGATTTCCAGTGTGGCCATGCGCTAATGGGTGGCTTGGCCGCACTGGCTGCAGAATTTTGCTCCTGCTGTCAGGGATGAGCCGCAGGCCGTGCAACCACTCGATAGTGGTGTTCCGCAGTTTAGACAAAAGCGTGCGGACGGGGCGTTTGCGGTCCGGCAGTGCCTGCAAGTCTGCAGATCTTTGATTGGGGCTTGAGCTATTACGCGACCATCCTCAATCACCCGGTCATTACTGTCGCAGGATTGCTGCTGCTCGAAGCGACCATGCCGGTCATGTCGATCACTCCCGTGCCCACTACCGTGATGCTTGCCACCGCCGTGGTTGCCACGGCCGTGGTGGCCGCCCAATAAATTTTTGAGAAAACTCATGGTATTCGTCCCTCATCGATAGGTGACATCAGCACGAGCAAAAGGTGAAAGAAGTGTTCTGCTCGTTAGAATGACTTTTAAGTTAAAGTAAAAGTTCAAAATTAGCGTACGACAAAACGAAGCTGGTTTGTTTATGAAATTTAATTTAATTCGCCAGATGGCATTGACTACTCAAAGAGTCGGACCTGTCCGATTTTTTATCATAGCCTGAGCATTTACAATCGAAAAAGTCATTATCGCGATTCTGTCAGCATTGTAATCGCGAAGTCATCATGACGTTATCGTGTGGCGGAAATAATGCGCCTAGCGAGAGCTAATTTCTCATTTAATCCTATGCCTCACACATCCTAAGCGTCCTCAGGCTAAGGGGATCAAGGTCTCTGGCGCTCTGTACGGCCTGATTCGCTCAGTGTCTGTCGATGGCTTGCCGTTTAGCTCCCGACTATTCATAACCAGCGCCATGGATGAGCAGCTCCCTAGAGTTTGATAATGACACCTTCTAAATCCATTGTTCACATCCTGTTAAGTAAATGGATCCATGCTATTCGCAAAGTTAGACAGGAAGGCATCAGCACCAATTTACTCATCGCGCTAGTAACTTTTTGGTTGTTGTTGTTCGTGAACGCTGAGCTTTGGCGTGTGCTCTGGCGCCTGGCATTCAACACTGATGAAGTTAACTGGTTGCTCGCCGCCAGCCTGCCAGTCGTAGTGTTCGTTTGGGTGTTCACCGTACTTAGCTTGCTGTCATGGTCAAGACTCGCAAAACCTCTGCTGTGCCTGGTGCTGATCAGCGCGTCGTTCGCCAGCTACTTCATGAGTGCTTACGGCATCGTCATTGATTACACGATGTTCACCAACGTCGTGGAGACCGACGTCGGTGAGGTGTCCGAGCTACTGAACTGGAAACTTGGCCTCTGGGTGGCAATGGTAGGGGTATTGCCCGTCTACCTGATCTGTCTGGTGCCCCTGCGACGCAAGCCCTGGACCAAAGCGTTGGGTAGCAGACTCATCGTCCTGTCGCTCGCACTGGTAACCCTTGCTGGTATCGTGCTGAGCCAGTACCAGTCTTATGCCTCCCTCCTACGCAACAATCGGGAGATCCGGCTCATTCTGGTTCCCACCAATTTGTTTGCTGCCGGTCATGGTTACCTGAAACGCAAGCTGGCCACACCGAAAGCGCTGACCTCCATTGGTACCGACGCCGTGGTGACCAGGCAGGGAGCGGCTCGCAAACCCAAGCTGCTGGTACTGGCAGTGGGGGAAACCGCACGTTCCGCCAACTTCTCCCTTAATGGCTACTCCCGCGATACGAATCCAGAGCTGGAAAAGCGCAATGTCATCAGCTTCTCGAATGTGAGCTCGTGCGGCACTGCCACTGCGGTTTCCCTGCCATGCATGTTCTTGGACGTCGGGAGGGATGAGTACAAGGACGGCTTGGCCAAGAGCCGAGAAGGGCTGCTCGATGTGCTTCAGCGGGCAGGCATCAGTGTCATGTGGACTGATAACAATTCGGGCTGCAAAGGGGTCTGTGATCGGGTGCCAAACCACAAGGCTACCCAACACGCAGATGCTCAACTGTGTACCAGCGACGAGTGCAAGGACGGGGTGCTGCTTTCGGAGATGGAGGACTTCATCAAGCGTCAGGAAGGCGATGCAGTCCTGGTGCTCCACTACAAAGGTAGTCACGGCCCGGCCTACTACAAGCGCTACCCCCCGCAGTTCAAGAAATTCGGGCCGGTCTGCGAGACCAATGAGCTCGACAAATGTAAGCAGCAGGAGGTGATCAATGCCTACGACAATTCGATCCTCTACACCGACTACGTGACGGCCGGGCTGATCGACATCCTGGCTGCGAATACCAAATTCGACACTGCGCTCATGTACGTCTCAGATCACGGAGAGTCACTGGGAGAGGGTGGTCTTTACCTGCATGGGCTGCCCTATGCGATGGCCCCAGATGAGCAAACCAAGGTGCCATTGGTGCTCTGGATGTCTGATTCTCTCGCGAAAAGCGAACGCCTCAATGTGGGCTGCTTGAAAGCACAGACGAGCTCGCCACTGAGCCACGACAACCTGTTCCACACCGTACTCGGGATGATGAACGTCCAGACATCCTCGTATCGCTCAGCTCTTGATTTTACTGCCCCTTGCAAGACTTTGACCGGAAGCACCTACTCAGGCCTCTAATGCTGCAACGGGCTGAACACGTGAGGTCGATAGCGATTCCACATCGAGCTGCTTTGACAGCAGCCAGAAGCTCGACTAACTACATAGCAGTACTCAACAACCCAAGCGGAAAAGGAAATTTGCATGAGCATCAAGCCAGGCCCTAAACGCACCAACGAAGATGGCACTCCGGACAAGAGGCAGCGGGTCACGCCTGAGAAGCAGAAGGATCACCCAGACCTGAAACCCCACAAGCATAAAAAGGGGGAGTAGGGCAGAAAAGCAGCTTTTCGGAGCTGCTTTTTTATCTGCAGACAGTGTCCTGAAAAGCTCTCTAGCCCAGGAATGTCAGGCATGAAAGGACGGCTGAAGCCACCTGATGCCACTACCACAGCACGCGTAGTGAAATTCGCTCCGTTGGCGGTGCGAACCTCAAATGCCTTGCCCTTCTGTACGACCGCCACCACTCGGGTACCGCCCTGAAAAGGGAGCTGAAACTCGGCGGCGTATGCCTCCAGGTACTGCACCACTTCATTTCGCACCGGGTAGTCCTTGGGATCGCCAAGAAACGCTCGCCCCGGCAGCGCTGAGTACTCCGATGGTGAGAACAACTGCAAGCTTTCGTAGTAGTTACGCCAGTTACCGCCCGGGGATGTCTGCTCATCCAAGATGAGGTAATCCAAGCCGTGCTGCTGTAAATGCCAGCCAGTCGCCAAACCTGCTTGCCCACCACCGATAACGACCACATCCAGAACGCGATCCAACTCATTCATATATGCGCACTCATGCATATCTAAAGGCAAAAAAAGGCCGGACTACGGACAGCAGATCGATACTAGACCTTTGGTTCGCTGGAGCAGGCCCTCCAGTCGCTCGACGATCGACCCACCATTTACTTCATAGAACACCTGCCGACCCACCTTGGTGGCCTTCACGATCTTGGCGTCATGCAATACCTGCAGGTGCCTGGAGATCACCGAGCGCTCCTGTGGCAGCTCTTTGGCGATTTCGCCGACATCCGCCCGGCCGAGCAAAAGTACGCGCTTGAAAACCGCGACTCTGGAAGGCTCGCAAAGCGCTTTGAAGAAGGTCTCGTCTAGCGACTCGATGGCGGCTTCGATGGCTTGAGCACGGAGATTTTGGTTGGTCGTCATGCAGCCAATATATGTGCATGAACGCGCACATGTAAAGCCACCCATCATCGAGGGGTTGCGACACATTCGAAAAAGCGTATATTCGAAAAACCATATACACTCAGGGTACCAAGTGATGACTGGCAAGACCCGCGTTCTGTTTGTTTGCACCGCAAACGCCGCTCGCTCCCAGCTCGCCGAAGCTTTGCTCCGGCACACAGACCCTGTGCATTTCGAAGTTTTTAGCGCAGGTACCCAGCCTGGCCAAGTCGATCCGCGCACCTATGACGCCCTCGAATATCTCGATATCGATACCAAGGCTCTACGCAGCAAGTCCATCGACGAGTTTGCAGGGGAACGGTTCGACTACTTGATTACGCTCTGCGACAAGGCAGCCCATGAGTGCCTTACTTTGCCTGCCCTCGGCGAGGTTCTGGCGTGGAACTTCGAAGACCCTGTTACCAGTGACCAACACGATGCCTTCCGACGCACGCTTCATGAGATTCATGAGCGCATCAAAATGTTCGTCCTCGTGAAAACTAAACACTGAGAATTGCTATGACTGACTCGCTGACACCTACCAAGGTTTTCAAATGCCTCGCCGACGAGAACCGCATTCGGATGATGCTGCTGATCTCTCGCGAGGAAGAACTCTGCGTCTGTGAACTGACCTGCGCGCTGGAAGAAAGCCAGCCCAAGGTTTCCCGCCACCTGGCGCAACTGCGCACGTGTGACCTGCTGGAAGACCGGCGTCAGGGCCAGTGGGTTTATTACCGCCTGCATCCATCGCTTCCCGGCTGGGTACGTGAGGTCCTGGCGACGACGCTGGAGGCCAACCGCGAATGGCTGAGTGCTAGCACTAAACGACTGGACACAATGGGTGACCGCCCTCAACGCGTCGCCTCCTGCTGCTGATCATTGCCGAGAAAAACCGATGAAAGTTCTGTTCCTCTGCACCGCCAATAGCTGCCGCAGCATCCTCTCCGAGGCTGTTTTCAATCATCTGGCCCCGGCCGGCATGAAGGCCTACAGCGCCGGCAGCCAGCCAAAGGGTGATGTGCACCCGCTGTCCATCACCGCGCTGCAGCGTGCTGGTATCTCCACCGAGGGCCTCAGCAGCAAGTCAAGTGACGCGCATGCCGAGCTGGCACCGGACTTTGTCATCACCGTCTGCGACAAGGCCGCTGGCGAAGCCTGCCCCGTGTTCTTCGGACCAGCAGTGAAAGCCCACTGGGGGCTTTCTGACCCTTCTGACCAGCAGGGCAACACCGCCGAACTGGACGCAGCGTTCGACGTCACGCTTGAGCAGATCAAACGACGCCTCAATGCATTCCTCGCGCTGCCTTTCGAACAATTGGATGCCGCCCAGCTTAAGGCCGAGCTGGCCCGTATCGGAACGCTCTGACGTTTAGGGAGATCCACCATGAGCAAAAGCCGACTTTCCTTTCTAGACCGCTACCTGACGGTGTGGATCTTTCTGGCCATGGGCCTGGGCATTGGTCTGGGCAGCCTGTTCCAGGGATTGCCTGCGTGGCTGAATAGCCTGTCGGTAGGCTCGACAAACATCCCCATCGCCATTGGCCTCATCGTAATGATGTACCCACCTCTGGCGAAGGTGAAATACGAGGAGTTGCCACAGGTATTCAAGGACAAGCGCATCCTTGCCCTGTCGCTGATCCAGAACTGGGTGATCGGCCCGGTCCTGATGTTCGGGCTGGCCGTTGTCTTCCTTTCCGACAAGCCTGAGTACATGACCGGCCTGATCCTCATCGGCTTGGCACGCTGCATCGCCATGGTGCTGGTGTGGAACCAGATCGCCGGTGGCAACAACCAGTACGTGGCGGGTCTGGTCGCCTTCAACAGCATTTTCCAGATCCTGTTCTTTAGCGTGTACGCCTGGATCTTCCTGGGGCTGTTGCCGCCGCTGTTTGGCCTTGAAGGTAGCGTCATTGAGACCAGCTTCCTCGATATCGCCCAATCGGTGCTGATCTACCTGGGCATCCCGTTCCTGGCTGGTTTCCTGACCCGCAAGATCCTGATCAGCAGCAAGGGCGAGACCTGGTACCAGGAGCGATTCATCCCGAAGATCAGCCCGCTGACCCTTGTGGCGTTGCTGCTGACCATCGTCGCCATGTTCAGCCTGAAAGGCGACATGGTGCTGCAACTGCCGCTGGATGTGCTGCGCATCGCTATCCCGCTGACCATCTACTTCGTGGTGATGTTCTTCATCAGCTTCTGGATGGGCAAGCTGTTGGAAGCTGACTACCCACGTACCACGGCGCTGGCGTTCACTGCAGCGAGCAACAATTTCGAACTGGCCATTGCCGTGGCCATCGCCACCTTCGGCCTTGCCTCGCCGGTCGCGTTTGCCACCGTCATCGGGCCCTTGGTGGAAGTGCCGGTACTGATCTCCCTGGTGGGCGTGGCCTTGTGGCTCAAGCGCCGCTGGTTCGATCAGCCATCTGGCGCCTTGACTCAGGAGTAAATCATGACCGAACACCATATCCCGAATATCGACAACGATCTGGTCGACCTGCCGACAGCAGACAAACTGGCAGTCGAGCAAAAGTCCACCCATAACCCTCGCATCCTGCTGCTGTACGGATCGACCCGCGAACGCTCGTTCAGCCGCCTGCTGACGGAAGAAGCGGCACGCCTGCTGGAGCACTTCGGTGCCGAGACGCGGATCTTCAATCCGACCGGGCTGCCACTGGCGGATGACGTGCCCGATGACCACCCCATAGTCAAGGAGCTGCGCGACCTGGTGCTGTGGTCGGAAGGCATGGTCTGGTGCTCGCCAGAGCGCCACGGCGCGATGACTGGCGTGTTCAAGTCGCAGATCGACTGGATTCCACTGAGCATGGGCGCCGTGCGCCCCACTCAAGGCAAAACCCTCGCGGTGATGCAGGTCTGCGGCGGCTCGCAGTCTTTCAACGTGGTCAACCAGCTGCGCGTCCTCGGCCGCTGGATGCGCATGTTCACCATCCCTAACCAGTCGTCCGTGCCGAAGGCCTATCTGGAATTCGACGAGGCGGGTCGCATGAAACCCTCTTCGTACTACGACCGTGTTGTCGACGTAATGGAGGAGCTGGTGAAGTTCACCCTGCTGCTTCGTGATCGCTCCGACTACCTGGTCGATCGCTACTCCGAACGTAAAGAGTCGGCTGAAGAACTATCCAAGCGTGTCAATCAACGATCCATTTGAGGCTTTGTGAGCATGCAATTGCACCCGTATTCAGTGTTGGCTAATTCCGAACTGGTCGGCCAGCTGATCTTCACTCCGTGCCCAGGTACCAAGGAGACATCGGTATCTCAGGCTCTGGCAACGTTGCACGATGCCGGCGCAAGCGCGCTGGTAACCCTGATGCCGAGTGAAGAACTGCTGCAGAACGAGATCGATCTGCTTCCCGAGGAGTGCCAACTGCTGGGCCTCGAATGGTTCCACCTGCCGGTCGAGGATGACGAAGCGCCCGGTGAGCCGTTTGCGGCCGCCTGGAAGGCTCACCGGGAACGCCTGAAAGAGCTGGTGATGACCGGTAAGACGATCGCCATTCACTGCAAGGGCGGCTCTGGCCGCACCGGCCTGTTTGCCGCCCGCCTGATGATCGAGTGCGGCATCCCTGTGCAGGAAGCTGTTTCCCAGGTCCAGGCCCTGCGTCCACGTGCGATCCAGAACCCTGCGCACGTTGGGTATATCAACCAGTTCAGCGACACCCTCTGACCTTTCGCTAATCGCGATTCGAGAAAAAGAACATGGCTATCAAAGTAGGTATCAATGGGTTTGGCCGTATTGGTCGCTTGGCGCTTCGCGCCTCCTGGGACTGGCCGGAATTCGAGTTTGTGCAGATCAATGACCCGGCCGGTGACGCCGAGACCCATGCCCATCTGATCAACTTCGATTCGATCCACGGACGCTGGCACCGTGAAGCCCGCGCAGAGGGCGACGCGGTAGTGATCGAGGGCAAGCGCATCAAGGTCACCGCCAACAAGACCATCGCGGACACCGACTGGTCGGGCTGTGACTTGGTCATCGAGGCCAGCGGCAAGATGAAGTCGGTAGCCGTACTCCAGGCCTACCTGGATCAAGGCGTCAAACGTGTGGTCGTCTGCGCTCCAGTGAAGGAGAAAGGCGCACTGAACGTGGTGATGGGCGTCAACCAGCACCTATTCGACCCGGCGCAGCATCGTATCGTCACCGCCGCTTCCTGCACCACTAACTGCCTGGCCCCGGTGGTCAAGGTGATTCACGAGAACCTGGGCATACGCCACGGCTCGATCACCACCATTCACGACCTCACCAATACCCAGAGCATTCTGGATACACCGCACAAGGACCTGCGTCGCGCCCGAGCCTCGGGCATGAGCCTGATCCCGACCACCACGGGATCTGCCACCGCAATCGCCGAGATCTTCCCCGAGCTACGCGGCAAGCTGAATGGTCACGCCGTACGTGTACCACTGGCCAACGCCTCGCTGACCGACTGCGTGTTCGAAGTGGAACGTGAGACAACGGCTGAAGAGGTCAACGCGCTGCTGAAAGCCGCAACCGAAGGACCGCTGAAGGACATCCTGGGCTACGAAGAACGCCCCTTGGTGTCCATCGACTACCGCACCGATCCGCGGTCCTCGATCATCGATGCGCTGTCCACCCTCGTAGTCAACGGTACCCAAGTGAAGATCTACGCCTGGTACGACAACGAGTGGGGCTACGCCAACCGTGCGGTTGAACTAGCACGCCTGGTCGGCGCAGCGGAGTAAATGGCGATCATGAAGGCGTTGTCAGCCCTGTCTGCGGAAGTGCGTCAGTACCTGCTGGTTACCGGCAATTACTGGGCCTTCACCCTTACCGACGGCGCTTTGCGCATGCTGGTGGTACTGCACTTCCATTCGCTGGGCTACACGCCGCTGCAGATCGCGGCGCTGTTCCTGTTCTACGAAGTGTTCGGCGTGATCACTAACCTCGTGGGCGGCTACCTCGGCGCCCGCCTGGGGCTCAACCGCACCATGAACATCGGCCTTGGCATGCAGGTCTTCGCCCTGCTGATGCTCACGGTACCAGCAGCCTCGCTGACGGTGCCGTGGGTGATGGCGGCCCAGGCGCTCTCCGGCATCGCCAAGGACCTGAACAAAATGAGCGCCAAGAGCTCCATCAAGCTCCTGGTGCCGGACAGCCAGCAAGGCATCCTCTACAAATGGGTGGCCATCCTGACGGGCTCGAAGAACGCTCTCAAAGGCGTGGGTTTTTTCCTCGGGGGAGCATTGCTCGCGTTGCTCGGTTTCACCCAGGCGGTGCTGGCCATGGCGGCGGTGCTGGCCCTGATCTGGATCGGTAGTCTGATGCTGCTGAAAAAGGACTTGGGCAAGGCCAAGGCCAAACCGAAGTTCCGCGACATGCTGTCCAAGAGCCGGGCCATCAACATCCTCTCGGCCGCACGGCTGGTTTTGTTCGGTGCGCGGGATATCTGGTTCGTCGTGGCACTACCGGTGTACCTGAGCTCTGCGTTTGGCTGGGACTTCTGGCTGGTCGGCGGTTTCTTGGCCGTCTGGGTAATCGGCTATGGCATCGTCCAGTCGTTTGCCCCCCATATCACCGGCAAGAGGCGTGGTCATGTACCCGATGGCCGAGCAGCCTTCATCTGGGCAATCGCTCTGGCCGGACTGCCTGCGCTCATTGCCGTGGGCCTGTCGGCAGGCTGGTCGGCAAAGGTAGTCTTGCTCGGTGGGTTGATGCTGTTCGGTGTGCTGTTCGCCGTGAACTCATCGCTGCACAGCTACCTGATCGTCAGTTATGCCAAGGAAGATGGCGTCTCCCTGGATGTAGGCTTCTACTACATGTCCAACGCCCTCGGTCGTTTGGTCGGCACACTGCTGTCAGGTTGGGTGTTTCAGGCCTATGGGTTGGAGGCTTGCTTGTGGGTTTCCAGCGTCTTCGTATTGGTCGCTGCACTCATCTCGATTGCTCTGCCCAGGCACACTGAAATGGCACAGCAGACGCACTGATCTGAGAGGAAATGCGGAAGCCATCAGGCCTTCGCTTTCATCACAAAGTGCTCCATTTCTGCTGCGGTATTTCGGGCCGTGCGGGACACCCCGTTCACAGAACGTGTTGCTTACGCGCCTCCGCCACAGGCGGGACCATCATGACATCGCCCAACCCACCGACTGGCTGGTCAATGACGCGCCCGGGGAGTTTTTCTCTAGCGCAACCGTCCTGGCACAGTTCAATTCTCTAACTCCACTGTCTCCGTTCCAAGCACAAAAGATACCATCATAATTTTTTCGGGTTTTTTCCGAGGCGTACCCCTGCGATTTTTCTCCGGCTGAACCTTTGCTGTGACAACCGTTATTGTTGTGACAACCTTTATTAAACGAAAACCCCCGAGATTTTTTGAAAAGCGATGCTTTGTGACAACCTTTAATTTCGCTTCCACAGGATCAACCTCCCCGCTAGGCCGCGAATTTCCAGAGGTTTTGTGACAGAGTTTATTAATAAGCAACAGGCTGCTGGTTTCCGGCAGTAAAAGTGGTACCGCGACATTAAAAGCTGTTATGCCTGATCACCGCCCCCTGATGATCTAGGCACCGCTCGCTTGCGCCGCTGGCTCTGCCGGTGGGCGCAACCGTGTGGCCAGGCCCAGCAGGCACAGGGTGCCGATGACCATGATGCCCCAGGCCCAGTGCAACGAGCTGAGCTGATCGCGCACGATACCGGCGATCAGCGGCAAGCTGGCCGCGATCAGATAGCCGCCGCCTTGTACGAAGGCCAGCAGCGCACCGGCTTGGGCCGGGGAGTCAGCGTGGTCGAGCGTGACGATGAGCGACAGCGGGAACAACGCGCCGATGCCAAGGCCCAGGCAAAGGGTGGCGAAGATCGCCAGGTGCAGGGGTGCGCTCAGCAAGCAGATCAGACCGGCCAGCAACAGCAGAATGACCACCGTCAGTGGCTGGCGACGGTCGGGATAGCGATGGATCAGTGCCGACACCAACAGCCCGGCGGCGACCTCGGTGAGGGTCAGGGCTCCCAACAAGTAACCGGCCTCTGCAGCGCTCCAGCCAAGCTCTACATAGAACGGTGGCAACCACGCCAGCACCAAGGTGTAGGCACCGGTGCCGATGCCAAAGAACGCCAGCAGCAACCAAGCCCGCGCGCTGTCGTACGGCAACCTCGCATCGGTGGTACGCGCCGGGTCGCTACCGGCTGCCAGCACCCAGGCGATCAAGCCGACCAGCGCAGGCAAGGCCGCCCAGCCGAGCGTAAGCTGCCAGCCGAAGGTTGCTGCGCCGGGCGCCGCGAAAGCAGCCGCCAGCGCCGCACCGGCCATGATGCCGGTGGTGAACAGCCCCATGAGCATGCCGGCGTTTTGTGGGTGGCTGCGTTTGAGAAACGCAGGCATCAGCGCCTGGATCACTGCGATGCCTACGCCGCCTAACATGGCTGTGGCGATCAACGCTGCGCCTGAAGTGACATAGGCGCGCGCCGCGCAACTGATGGCGATAAAGGTGATGCCCAACGCTACCCCTTTGATCTCGCCAATCAGGCGTAACAACAAGGGGCCGCAGAGGGCGAACAAGCCCATCATCATCACCGGCAAAGTAGTCAGCAGCCCGGCCTGCGCATTGCTCAGGCCAAGGTCCTGCTGCAAGGTGCCGAGTAGCGGGCCGACGGCCGCCATGATCGGGCGCAGATTAAGGCCAATCAATACGGCCAACAGGCCGACGCAGGCTTTACTCGGTACGTTACGCATGTTCAGGGTGCTCCTGCAGAAAACTGCCCATTGCCTGATTGAACGCTGGGGCGAGCGGAATGTTGAAGACGTGGCCGTCGCCTGCCAAGGTCAGTAGCTGGGCATGGCCGATGCGCTCGCTCAGAAGCTCGGCTTCCGCACGCGGGCTGAGCTGGTCGCCGGTGGCCGCCAGCACCAGGGTCGCGGCCTGGATCGCCGGCAGCTGTTCCCTAAGGTCGTACTGCTGCATGCCCTGGCACCAGTGCTCCTGGTTGGCGGTTGCCAGCTGCGCGGCCTGGGCATGCCAGGCCTGATACAACCGTTGACCCCGAGTGGATGCGGCATACTCGGCTCCGACCAATGCCGGCCAGGTCGACTTGAAGCGCTTCAGACAGCCATCGGCTTGCCGCAGGCCGTCGGCCCAGTCGCTGAGCATGGCTTGGCGGTGACGATCGTTCATGTGGGCGAAGGTGCCGGCAACGATCAGCTTCTGCACGGCATGCGGTGCATGACAGGCCATTTCCAGCGCCACCATGCCGCCGAGCGACAGACCGATGACATGCGTGGATTCCAACCCCAGGTGATCGAGCAGTGCAAGCATTTGAAGTGCCTGGGCGTGGGCTGTGATACCTTCCGGCGCTTGGCTGGAGGCGCCATGGCCCAACAGGTCAGGTACGATGACGCGGTGACCCATGCCCAACAGCGCGCTGACCTGGGGCATCCAGGCGCGCCCGCTGTTGCCCAGGCCATGCAGCAACAGCACCGGGCTGCCGGCACCGGCATCGTAGTAATAGTGGCGGTGCGGTCCCTGTATGAAAAATGCCATGTGTCTCTCCTGATCCTTCAGTCGCATGCTCGCCAAGATAGCTTAACGTTAAGATACTTTAAAGGCGCTAGGGTTCAGGTTTGTGTGCGGGTTAACAGTGATGAAGGGCACGGTCGAGGGAAACGATGGACGATCATGTGGATTTCGTGGTGGCGCAGTGGGCGCAGGCGATGCCCGAAGTGGACGTTTCGTCCATGGCGATATTCGGGCGCATGGTGCGCATTCATAAGCATCTTGAACGCCTGCGCGCCGAGGCGTTGGCCCAGTATGGCTTCAAGGAAGGCGAGTTCGACGTGCTGGCCACGTTGCGCCGCGCCGGGGCGCCGTATCGGCTCACCCCCACCGAGCTCTATCGCTCGCTGCTGGTCACCTCCGGCGCCATGACCAATCGGCTGGCACGGCTGGAAAGTGCCGGCATGGTCGAGCGGATTGCCGACAGCCAAGACAAGCGCAGCTCGCAAGTTGCGCTGACCGTCGTGGGTAAGGAATTGATCGACCAGGCCGTCCTTACCCATACCGAAATACAAGAGTTGGTATTGGCTCCCTTGAGTGACCAACAACGCGCGGACTTTGCCCAAGTGTTGAAGCACGTGCTCGTGCATTTGCCCGGCGAGGGCGCGCCAACGCCATGAACTGGAATATTCAGGAGGAATTTCCATGCTCCACAGCAACTACCTCAAACAGTTGGATCTGCAGGACATCGTGGTGTTTCTCAACTTGCTGGAGTTGCGCAGTGCCAAACGCACCGCCGAGCTGATGAGCGTGAGCCAGCCGACGGTCAGTTATTGTTTGAAGCGCCTGCGCGGCTGCTTTGACGACACGTTGTTCTCTTCATCCCAAGGGGTGCTGCAACCGACCAGCAAGGCCGAGAAGATCGCGCCTTATTTGCGCGTGGTGGTCGAGTCGGTCAACCGCTGCGCTGAAGATGAAAACCAAGCATCTGCGCAAGCAGTGCGTAAGATCTGGCGGCTCTGCGCGCCGGAGTATTTCGAGTTGTCGTTCCTGCCGCAAACCCTGGCGATGCTGTCGCACACGCATGCCAATACTTCGCTGCACCTCGACCGCCTGAGCCGCGACCTGCCTGTGGATCAGCTGATGTCAGGGGAAATTGACATCGCGATCGGCTTCGGTCCGGGCTATCACCAAATGCACCCGGAGTTGCAATGGCAAGCGGTGGTCAACGACGACTTTGTCTGCCTGACCAGTCAAAACGGTTTGGCCAACGACGCGGCCATGAGCCTGGATGAATTCTGCGCCTCGCCCCACGTATTCCCAACACCGTGGATTTCAGAAAAGAACATGGTCGACAGCTGGCTGGACAAAGTCGGTCGTTCGCGCAATGTGCTGGTGCGCGCCAATGGTTACCAAGCCTGCGTGAACATCGTCGCCGCAGTACCGGCCACGCTCGCACTGCCGGCGCGCCTGTTGCCGCACTTGCGCATTCCGTCATCAGCGAAAGTCTGCCAGCCGCCGCTGGGTTTCCCAACGTTCACCTTGGACATGATCTGGGCGCGCGACCGCAGCGATAGCAAAGATATAGCCAGCCTGCGCAGGTTGATCGAACAGGTGGCCGAGGCGTTGTTGACGGAACGATGAAACAGGCTTTTAAATTTTCACCACGCTTTTAGATTTCTTAAAACCAGCCAGCCGCTCGTTTCTCTTATCGTGTGGTCATCGGGTAGCGCAAGACCTACCTGAGCCCCACACTTTCACGGAGGAATGAGTCATGCTGGCGCACGCCCAACCTGTGGTATTTCCCTACTTCCGACAACCGACGCCGTGCTATGGCTTCGAGTGTGTCATTGCGGTCGATCGCGACATGCGTGTCAGCGATTCGATCAGCGGCGCTTCGTTGTATGAAGACCTTGCCCATAGCGGTGCGGTGATTTACCGCGACTTCGCCGACAGCCTGTCTGACTTCAACGAGTTCGTCAGCGCGCATTCGTCGCGGGTGACTTTCGACCCAGCGCGCAAGGCGGCTACGGCCAATACTGCCGAGATTGAAGCCGGTATTCACGAAATGGGCCTGCACCGCGAAAACGGCAACTTGCCGTTCAACCCCGACTTGCAATGGTTCTATTGCCTGGAAGCGGCCGAAGTCGGTTCGCAAACCACACTGTGCGATGGCGAGCGGGTACTGTTCGATCTGTCAGCGAAAACCCGCAAGTTGTTCGAACAACGCCAGATTCGCTATAGCCGGCGCATCCCTTGGCAGAACGTAAAACGCTTCCTGAGCATTGAACTGCAACTGCCGCTCGAGGCGATCACCGACGAACACCTGCAACAGGTTAATGATCAAGTGGCAGGGCAAACCTACCGGCGCATCGACCAGAACCTGATTGCCTCGCAGTTGATCATATCGGCGGTGGAAACCAGCTGCTTCAGCGGCCGCAAGGCGTTCTGCAATTCGATGCTCGGCCCCAGCGTCAACTACGAACCGCCGCGTATCACCTGGAGCGACGGCGAAGATATCGCTCTGGAAATCTGGGATGAAATCAAGGAAGTGACCGAGCGCAATACCTACAGCCACTTCTGGCAGAAAGGCGATGTCATCGTCATCGACAACACCCGCGTCATGCACGGCCGTCGCCGTCTGGACGACCCTTCGCGCCGCATTTTCGGTGCGCAAAGCTACCGCCTGGGAGGTAACGGCCAATGATCAGCCAAAAGATGCAGGACTATCTGGCAAGCACACCTGACCGCGTCGTCATCCGTGAAATGGATGGCCGTGAATACACCTTGCACGAACTACGCCGCGACGTACTGCGCCTGGCCAGCGCCCTGGAAGGGCGCGTGGGGCGCTGCGAACGCAAGGTGTTCGGGATTGCCATGCGTTCGTGCTACGAGTGGGTCTATACCCTGCTGGCCATTCAAAAGGTCGGTGCGGTGCTGCTGCCGGTGCCGATCGAGTTCTCCGACGACCAGATCGCCAGTTTGCTGGGCAAGGCCACGGCAGTGTTGGTGCGCGACGAGAAAACCGCCAAGCGGCTGCATGACATCCTGCCCGACAAGCCCTGCTTCATTCCCGGCCAGTTGA
The DNA here is from genome assembly GCF_013305665.1 of Pseudomonas sp. NY5710. NCBI lineage: Bacteria > Pseudomonadati > Pseudomonadota > Gammaproteobacteria > Pseudomonadales > Pseudomonadaceae > Pseudomonas > Pseudomonas sp. NY5710. Next base: position 5,462,791 of record NZ_CP045554.1, on the reverse strand, counting down.
TGAACCAGGCCATCGGTGAAGAATGGCGCAACGAGGACGAGCTGATTCCGGATGGCATCGTCTCGATCATCCATACCTCTGGCACCACCTCCAAGCCCAAGGGTGTGATGATTCGCGACGAGGCGGTCAGTCTGTTGGTGGACAACGTCATGAAGCGCTTGCCCCAGCAACCCCTGCACTATTTCTCGATCGTGCCAATGAGCTTGCTGATCGAGCAGGTGCTGGGCGTGTTCATTCCGATCCTGTCTGGCGGCACCCTCACGCTGATGCCCGAAGGTGTGCCCGAGTACGGCGCGGCAAGCGGTAACGCCAGGCATTATCTTGAGCTGATCGCCCCCAACGAGCCGAATTTTCTCTACCTGCCGCCCAAGCTGCTGGAGGAAGCCAACATGCTGCTGCAGGACTGTTCGGTGCAGCAGCTGTTCGGTGCCCAGTGCCCACACATCATCACCGGCGGCGCGAAGATCCCGGTCAGCGTGCTGGAGGCGCTGGAGGCCCATGGCGTGCAGGTATTCGAGGCCTATGGCCTGAGCGAAAACTCATCGATCATCTCGCTGAACTCGCCAGCCGAACGGCGTATCGGTTCGGCCGGCAAGCTGCTCGACGGCATCGAGCCCAAGCTGGTCGACGGCGAGTTGCTGGTGCGCACGCCTACGTTATGCGCCGGCTACTACAACGCCGACGACACGGCTTGCGATCTGTCCGATGGCTACCTGCACACCGGGGATATCGCCGAACTGCGCGACGGATACCTGTACATCACCGGGCGCAAGAAGCACGTGATCATCCTCTCGACGGCGCGCAACATCTCGCCCGAATGGGTCGAGAACGTCTACAAGGAAAGCCCGTTGGTAGACGACATGATCGTCATGGGCGAAGGCAAGGACGAGCCCTGCGCCATCGTGCTGAGCGGTGCCGGCAGCGACCAGGTGCGCCGCGAAATGGAACGCTTGGAACACCGCCTGGCTGATTTCGCCCGGGTCCGGCAGATTCGCGTAATCGAGGACATCGCGCAGTTCCGCGAGCAGTTCTACACCGTGACCGGGCGACCGCGACGGGCCGAGATTGAAGCGCGTTTCATCGACCAGATGTACGCCTGAGGAAGAGCCCCATGTACATCGTGCGCAATTTCTACAAAGGCCGGCCCGGCTACCGTTGTCTGCAGGAGGCGGTGCGTGCCCACTACCTCAAGCACTACGATGCCACCCCCGAGCCGCAGCCGGACCTTTTCGTTTGCCTGACCGGTTCCAATGGCGGTGCGCCAGGTCACGCCTGCGCCGGCATCAGCTACGGCGATTCGGGCAAGCTGTTCAGCGAGTATTACCTGGACCAGAGCCTGGACCAGCGTTACGGCCTGGACCGGGCGCGGATCGCCGAAGTGGGCGCCTTCGCTTCGTTTCGCAGCGGCAGCGGCGCCGGCAAGTACCTGCTAAACAACGTGATTCAGACCCTGGCCCTGCGCAACTTCGGCCTGGTGGTGCTGACCGCGACCGAACAGGTGCGCCAACTGCTGACCCCGATCGTCGATACCCTCGACGATCTGGGCGGCGCCGATCAAGCCCGGGTCAAGGATCCCCAAGTCAATTGGGGTTCCTACTACCAACAAGGCCCACGCGTGGTGGCCGCGCGATTGGCGCCACCGAGCATCTGGATGAGCGCACCGGCATCTGCCGCGGGCCTGGGCCAGGCCGTCCCTACTTTCAATCGCCAGGCCTCGGCCTGACCACGACGCGCGCCGGGCATCCGCTGCCCGGCGCGCCGGAGGTAAACATGAACGTGACCAAGCGTTACGAGAATTTCATTGTCTTTCTGGCGCCGCTGATCAACAGCGTGGGCGGTATCGCCATCGACCTGTACGCGCCGAGTATCCCCTCCATTGGCCGTGAACTGTCAGCCAGCCCGGCGCTGATGCAGAACACCATCACCATCACCCTGCTGTTCTACGCACTGGGGCAGCTGTTCTTCGGCATCATGGCCGATGCCCGTGGGCGGCGGCCGGCGGTGCAATTGGGGCTATTGGTGTTCCTCGCGGGCAGCGTGTTGGCAACCGTGGCCACGTCCATCGAGATGCTCCTGCTCGCCCGCGCCCTGCAAGGCTTCGCCATCGGCGCCTGTCAGGTAGTTGCCCGTGCGCTGCTGGTGGACATCGTCAAAGGGCCGCGTTTCTACGTAGCGATCATCTACCTCAGCCTGGCCTTCGGCCTGGGGCCGGTGATCGCGCCGTACATTGGCGGGGTGATCGAAGTGCACCTTGGCTGGCGCTATAACTTCGTCCTGTACGCCGTATACGCCGTCATCGTGTTGGCCTTCGTGCTGGCAGGGCTCAAAGAGTCGTTGCCCGCAACGAACAGACGCAGCGCCTTGCAAACCTGTGCCGGCTACCGCCCAATCCTGGCGGACAGCCGTTTTCGGGCCTCGGTGGTCGTGCTCGGCTCGAGCTTCTCGGCGTTTCTGCTATGGAACGTGTTCGGCCCACACATCGTCCAGGAACGCCTGGGGCATAGCGCGCAGTACTTTGGTACCACCGCGCTGGCTGTGGGTAGCTGCTACCTGGTCGGCACTCTGGTCAACCGTGCGCTGATCCGGCAGGTCAAGCCGCGGCTGCTGATGTGGGCAGGAATGGCGGTGTTTCTGCTCGGCGTGGTGACCATCGCCACGCAGGCAGAGGAGCTTCACCTGGTCTCGATCTTGGGCGGCATCATGCTGGTCGCGTTCGGTCAGGGCTTCATCTTCTCCAACGCCATGGCCAACTCGATGTCGCTGTTCCCCGACCGCGCCGGTGTTGCCGCCAGCCTGCAAGGCTGCCTGATGCTGGTATTCGGGTCATTGGTCTCGGCGCTGGTCAGCGCTTTGCCGCTGACCTCGAACCTGGCAATTGCCTGCGTGTTTCTGGTGCTTTGGTTGATCTCGTTGTCGGGCATGCTGAGCGTGCGCGTGCCGCGTCAAGCCTCGGTGGCCTGAAGCCTGCCGACCCCGGCGGTGCAGCGTATCTGCTGCCGGGGTCTGCCAGGTAGCCCTGAACAGTAGTCATCAACCAGCAGGGCCGAGTAACTGCTACGCACAAAACGCTTGCCTGCGCCGAAGGGGGCAGCAGCGGGCGCAAGCTCCCGCCCGCTGTTGCCCTCGGCGTGGTCGACTCAAATCTGCATGGCCATGCCATCCACATTCATCGCTGCCTGGCGCAACGCTTCGGAGCGGGTGGGGTGGGGGTGGCAGGTGAGGGCGACATCTTCGGCCGAAGCCGAGAACTCCATGGCCACGCAGAATTCACCGATCATTTCGCTGACGCTCGGGCCCACCAGGTGCACACCCAGCACTTCGTCGGTTTTGGCATCGGCCAGCACCTTGGCGAAGCCTTCGGTCTCGTGGTTGATCTTGGCGCGGCTGTTGGCCGTGAAGGGGAATTTGCCCACTTTGTATTCACGCCCGTCGGCCTGGAGCTGCTCTTCGGTCTTGCCCACGCTGGCTAGCTCCGGCCGGGTATAGATCACGCCAGGGATGAGGTTGTAGTTGACCTCGTGCGGTTTGCCGGCGATGCGCTCGATGCAGGCCACTGCTTCGTCTTCGGCCTTGTGCGCCAGCATCGGCCCGGAAGTGACGTCGCCGATTACCCAAAGCCCGGGCACTGAAGTGCGGTGATGTTCGTTGCCGAGCATGCCGCGCTTGTCGGTTTCCAGGCCTGCGCTTTCCAGGTTCAGGCCTTTGGTATAGGGGCGGCGACCGATCGCGACCAGTACATAATCGGCTTGCAGTGTTTCTGCCGCGCCACCCGCTGCAGGCTCCAAGGTCAAGGCCACGCCGTCGGCGCTGGCGGTCGCCTGGGTCACTTTGCTGCCCAGCTTGAACGCCATACCTTGCTTGGCCAATGCCTTCTGCAGGGTCTTGGCGGTTTCGCTGTCGGTGCCAGGGCAGATGCGATCAAGGTATTCGATGACCGTGACCTGGCTACCCAGCCGGCGCCACACCGACCCCAATTCGAGGCCGATCACCCCGGCACCGATTACGACCAGGTGCTTGGGCACCTGCGGCAGCGACAGCGCGCCGGTCGAGTCGATGATGCGCTGGTTGTCGATGGTCACGCCTGGCAGCGGCGTTGGCTCGGAACCGGTGGCGATGACGATGTCTTTGGCCTGCAGCGTGGTTTCGCTGCCGTCCTGTGCCTTCACGACCACTTTGCCGACGCCATCCAGGCGGCCCCAGCCCTTGATCCAGTCGACCTTGTTCTTGCGGAACAGGTACTCGATGCCTTTGGTCAGGCCGGCCACGCTCTCGTCCTTCTGCTTCATCATCTGGGCGAGGTTCAGCGTGGGTTTGACTTCGATGCCGAGGTGTGCGAACGCCTCACCGCTGGCGGCTTCGTAGAGTTCGGAAGCATGCAGCAGTGCCTTGGACGGCATGCAGCCGACGTTCAGGCAAGTGCCGCCCAAGGTCGAGCGGCCCTCCACGCAGGCGACACTGAGCCCAATTTGGCCAGCGCGAATGGCTGCGTTGTAGCCGCCAGGGCCACCGCCGATGATCACCACGTCATAGAATTTCATGGTTCAACTCCAGGGATGTAGAAACGCGACAGGGGCATAAGGTTAGGCTGAGCTCGTCAAGTTGTATACAATTTGCTGTGCATATCAGGTCAGTCGGGGCTAGGCCATGTTCGCGTCTGGAGGAAACATCCCACGAATGAACTACTCTGATCCGACGACGTTCGAAATTTCAGGCGTCGTGGCCAAATACGGACAGGAGGGTCGTTCATGCTTGCGCAACTTCCACCGGCACTGCAGAGCTTGCATCTGCCGCTGCGGCTGAAACTCTGGGACGGCAACCACTTCGATCTCGGGCCCAGCCCGCAGGTCACCATACTGGTCAGAGAACCCCAGTTGATCAGCCAGCTGACCCACCCGAGCATGGACCAGTTGGGTACGGCATTTGTCGAAGGCAAGTTGGAGCTGGAAGGCGATATCGGTGAGGCCATACGCGTTTGCGATGAGCTGAGTGAGGCACTGCTTACCGACGAAGACGACACGCCGCCCCAGCGCCTGGCGCATGACAAGACTACCGACGCGCAGGCCATTTCCTATCACTACGACGTATCCAATGAGTTCTACCAGCTGTGGCTGGACCAGGACATGGTGTACTCATGCGCTTATTTTCGCGAGCCGGACAACACCCTCGAGCAGGCGCAGCAGGACAAGTTCGAGCACCTGTGCCGCAAGCTGCGGCTCGAGGCGGGCGACTATCTGCTCGATGTGGGCTGTGGCTGGGGTGGCCTGGCGCGATTCGCCGCCCGTGAGTATGGCGCCAAGGTATTCGGCATCACCCTCAGCAAAGAGCAGTTGAAGCTCGGCCGCCAGCGGGTCAAGGCAGAGGGTCTGAGCGACAAGGTCGATTTACAGATTCTCGATTACCGCGACCTGCCTCAAGACGGCCGCTTCGACAAGGTTGTCAGCGTGGGCATGTTCGAGCATGTCGGCCATGCCAACCTGGCGTTGTATTGCCAGAAGCTGTTCGGTGCGGTGAGGGAAGGGGGGCTGGTGATGAACCACGGCATCACCGCCAAGCATGTGGATGGTCGGCCGGTGGGGCGAGGTGCAGGCGAGTTCATCGATCGCTACGTGTTCCCACATGGTGAGCTGCCCCACCTGTCGATGATCAGTGCCAGCATCTGCGAAGCAGGGCTGGAGGTGGTGGACGTGGAGAGCTTGCGCCTGCACTACGCCAAGACCCTGCACCACTGGAGCGAGAATCTGGAGAACCAGCTGCACAAGGCGGCGGCACTGGTCCCCGAGAAAACCCTGCGCATCTGGCGTTTGTACCTGGCCGGGTGTGCCTATGCGTTCCAGAAGGGCTGGATCAACCTGCACCAGATTCTGGCAGTGAAGCCCTATGCCGACGGGCATCACGACCTGCCCTGGACACGCGAGGATCTGTACCGCTGACACCTACCTCTGGTCGGCGGCACCGGTTACAGGATTGGGGATATCAAGCGTGCGATGCGCATCCCCAATTGCTGTAGCCGGTGGGTGTCGCGGCTGTCCTCAACGGTTATTTCTCGCGCCTGCTCGAAGTCTTCATTCAACATACGTTCCACCTGGTCGGCAAAGCCACGGTCGACCGTCAGCAGGGTGATCTCGAAGTTCAGGCGGAATGAACGGTTGTCCAGGTTGGCACTGCCGATTGCGCTGACCTCGTCATCTACCAGTACTACCTTCTGGTGCAGGAAACCCGGCTGGTAGCGGAACATGCGTACGCCTGCGCGTACCGCTTCGAAGGCAAACAGGCTGGAGGCGGCATAGACAACCCGGTGGTCGGGGCGTGCCGGGATCAATACGCGCACATCCACCCCACGCAGTGCTGCCAGGCGCAATGCCGCGAACACCGCTTCGTCAGGGATGAAGTAGGGGGTGGTTATCCACACCCTGCGCGTGGCGGAGTGGATGGCTTCAAGGAAGAACAGTGCGCAGGTTTCCTGTGGGTCCGCCGGCCCACTGGCCAAGGCCTGGCAGAGCACGCCGTCGTCCGGGTAGGCATCTGGCAGAATCAGCGGCGGCAGCTGGCGCGAGGCCCAGTACCAGTCTTCGGCGAACGACTCTTGCAGGCAGGCCAGCACTGGCCCGCCGATCTGCACATGAGTATCGCGCCACGGTGAAAGCTGCGGGTCTTCACCCAGGTACTCGTCACCTACGTTATGCCCGCCGATGAAACCGACCAAGCCATCCACCACCACGATCTTGCGATGGTTGCGGAAGTTGACCTGAAAGCGGTTGAACCAACCACGCCGGGTGGCGAAAGCGTGAACCTGTACGCCGCCATCACGCAGCGCCTGGCTGTAGCTGGCTGGCAAGGCATGGCTACCGACACGGTCGTACAGCACAAACACCTGAACCCCTTCAGCCGCCTTGCGCAGCAGCAGGTGCTGTAATGCCTTGCCGAGTTTGTCGTCATGGATGATGAAGAACTGCACAAGCACCACATCGTGGGCTTTTTCGATGGCCGCGAAAATGGCATCGAAGGTGGCCTTGCCATTGATCAGCAGCTTCACCTGGTTGTTCGCCAGGCAAGGCATGCGCCCCAGTTTGGGCATGGCGCGTAGCGCGGCGTAGCTTTCCGACTCGCGGGCGGTCAGGGCTTCTTCAACCCATGGCCGCCAGTTGAGGTTGGCCATTGCAACGTGCATTTCCTGGTTGGCTTGGCGGCGCGCCTTGATATACGCATTGAACGAACGGGCGCCGAACACCAGGTACGGTATAAGGGTGAAATAAGGAATGAAGAACAACGGCATCGCCCAGGCAATTGCGCCTTGGGCCGTGCGCACCGTGAACAACGCATGCAGTGCGGCTACGATACCCAGTAGATGAATCAGGCCAATTACATAACCAAAGAAATAGGGGCTGTGGTAATCCATATGCATCCTGCTCACCGAGTACTGTTGGCTAACAGAACACGTTCCCGGTGCACCTTGCAACCTGCGGATGGTTTTGGCGTCTAAGGCTCAGCCCGGCCCGCTTGGCCGGCTTTTTTCAGGAGTGTTCACCCATGAAGATTCGTCTGCCACTGTTGGCCCTGGTCCTCGGTATGAGCAGCCCGCTGGTGCATGCCCAGATGCTGCAACCGGGTTTGTGGGAGCTGACCACCAGCAACATGCAGGTCGATGGCAAGCCGTTACCTGACATGGGGTTCATGCTGGGCCAGCTCAAGAACCTGCCGCCGGAGCAGCGCGCGATGATGGAAGGCGTGCTGGCCAAACAAGGGGTTACGGTGGCTGGTAATGGCGTGCGTTCATGCCTGACCGCCGAACAAGTGGCGACCAACGACATCCCGCTGCAGGACCCCAAATCCGGTTGCACGCAGAAAATCACTGACCGTACCGGCAACGTGTGGAAGTTCGAGTTCAGCTGCCCGAAGGCACAGGGCAGTGGCCAGGCGACGTTCCTCAGTGATCGGGAGTTCACCACCCAGGTCAGCGGCACCTTCAACGCGTCGGGTGTTCAGCAGCAAGGCAGTATGAACACCCGTGCGGTGTGGCTGGGCAGTGATTGCGGTACGGTCAAACCGCGCAGTTGAGGTCCCACTGCCACTGGCTGGCGGCAACAGCGTCGTGGGCATGCAGGCTTTCTGCATGTTCCACCCGCAGCCTGAAAGCAGCACTCCACTCCAATTGTCGTAGCGCCTGGTGCAGGCGCCGGGCAGCATCTTCACAGAACATCAGGTTCTGCCCGTTGGCTAAAGCGAAGGCCTGTTCGTCTGCACGCTTGACCGCAGTCTGTACCGCTGTGCCCAAGCTCATTTCGATGCAATCAATCAGCTCGGTAATCGGCAGCTCACGCTGGCTGCTGCGCAGCCGTACCTGAATTTTCGCGCTACTGCGTTGGCTATGTGGGGTAGCGACGATGCCTTCGGCAGTGCCTAGCCAGTTCATTACCGCCGCAGTGTCGACCTGCGACCCGGGGAATTGCTGTTGGAACTGCTGTTGTATCAGTTGCCTGGCAAGCGCCGCCGAACATGGACAGGTGGACGAATAGGGCACGCATACGGATAGTTCCACGTGGAACATTTCATTCTCGATGCGTGCATCGATGGTCACGGGATAGCTCTTCCAGCCTGCCAATGGGCTGATCAAGGCTGGTCTTTTAAGCAGGTGATCAAAGCCCAAGCGCAGATAAGCAGCGGAAGACAGCCCTTCGTGGCTGGTCAAAAAATCCGCCAAAAGCTGCCGAATTGCCAGCGCCGTAAGGGGCTGGTTTTCCAGGGCCTCCAATGCAAGGTAGAGCCGCGACATGTGGATGCCACGTGAATGGCCGTCTATCAAACTGACGCCTGCGTCGACGGTGGCAGCAGCGGGGCGCCCTTCGAACTGCACGGGCAGGGCTATGCCACACATGCCCACCCAGTTCAGTGGCAAGGCGAACGCATGAGTCTGTGAGGCGATATCGGGGAGCGTGTGCTGGTTCATTGGGTTTCCACAGAAAAAGGTGTCAGCGGCAGCCGCCGATCATGCTGCAATGCAAATTGAAACGTTGCCCGCTGGAACTGGACACCCGGTTCAACGTGGTCCAGCCTACGCGGCGGCTGTAACCCACCCAGGCTTCGCCGTCACTGGCCAGGCCGGTGAAGAAGGTCAACGAACCGTAACGGCTGTTGGTTTGAGCCCATATCCGCCGCGTGACCGAGTCGAAACCGCGCAGGTAAAGCTCAGTGCCGTGCGTGCGTACGCTGTAGTAACTCCCTTTGCCGTCCTGGCAGGAGAGCAGCGTGGCGCTGCGGGTACACAACGCCAGTGCAGTGCTCTGCGGCATGGCAACCAGTGAGGTGGGCATGGCGAACAACACCAATGCCATGGCGCGTGACAGTTTCATGTTTTGTCCCTGGTGAGCATTCGTCCGTCGAGAACGACTTGGCGAAATTGTATTGTTACTTTATAACATTGTGCAATGCATCGTTTCGAATGCGCTCGCCTGAAGGGGTTTCGCCATGTCCAATCGTCTTCCCGTTACTGTACTGTCCGGCTTTCTGGGTGCCGGCAAAAGCACGTTGCTCAACCATGTATTGCGTAACCGTGACAACCTGCGGGTTGCCGTCATCGTCAACGACATGAGCGAAATCAACATCGATGCCAGCGAGGTGCAGCGCAACGTCAGCCTCAACCGCGCTGAAGAAAAGCTCGTAGAGATGAGCAACGGCTGCATCTGCTGCACCCTGCGTGAGGACCTGCTTGAAGAGGTAGCGCGGTTAGCCGCAGAAGGGCGCTTCGACTACCTGCTGATCGAGTCCACGGGTATTTCGGAGCCACTGCCGGTGGCAGAGACTTTCACCTTCCGCGACGAACAAGGCCGCAGCTTGTCCGACATGGCACGGCTGGACACCATGGTCACGGTGGTCGATGGCCTGAACTTCCTGCGCGATTACCAGGCTGCAGACAGCCTGGCTAGCCGTGGCGAAACACTGGGCGAGGACGATGAGCGCTCGATCAGCGACCTGCTGATCGAACAGGTGGAATTCGCCGATGTACTGCTGCTGAGCAAGATCGACCTGATCAGCCAGCATGAGCGCGAAGAGCTCGTGGCCATTTTGCGCAGCCTCAATGCGCGGGCAGAGATCGTGCCGATGGTCATGGGCCAGGTGCCACTGGAGCGCATTCTCGATACGGGCCTGTTCGACTTCGACCAGGCGGCCCAGGCGCCAGGCTGGTTGCAGGAGCTACGCGGCGAGCACGTACCGGAAACCGAAGAGTACGGAATTGCAGCCATGACCTGGCAAGCGCGGCGCCCGCTTCATCCACAACGGTTCTACGACTTTATCCACACGCACTGGAGCAACGGGCGCTTGCTCCGGTCCAAAGGCTTTTTCTGGTTGGCCAGCAAGTACCAGGAAGCGGGTAGCTGGTCGCAAGCGGGGGGCATGATGCGCCATGGCTTGGCGGGGCGCTGGTGGCGCTTCGTACCGCGCGACCAGTGGCCCGAGGATGTGGATAACACCAGTGCGATCCTTAAACACTGGACCGCTGAAGCCGGCGATTGCCGCCAGGAATTGGTGTTCATTGGGCAAAATATCGACTTTGCAAAGTTATCCACAGACCTTGATGCGTGCTTGTTGACCGACCAGGAAATGGCGCTTGGGCATATGGGCTGGTTGCGGTTGCCCGATCCGTTCGGGCCGTGGCATGCGGAGGCGGCAGCATGAGCCTGGCACTGAGGGCTGTGGATATCTTTCAGGTAGCTGGCGAAACACCGCAAATATTGGCAGAGGTCCTGCAGGATGGCGTCAACCTGGCCGTCTGGCGTCGGCGTTTGCCGGCGCAGTTGCAGGACTTTGCCGAACTGGTACTCAGCCTTGGCCAGCCTTTGGCCGATCAACGGGTAATCGAGGTGGACGAGCAGCGCCCGCCGGTGCTGCCGGACCTGCTGCGCGAAGCCGCTGACCTGCACGGCTATGAGTCATTTGTAGCCGATGTGACCTGGCTGGTCGCGGCCTACACCTGCCTGGTAGGTGCGCGTCGTGTCGGTCTGCGCCTGCGCGTACTGGATGGCCCCATGTGTCCGCGTTTCCATGTGGATAACGTACCCTTGCGCTTGCTCACAACTTACGTCGGGCCGGGCAGTGAGTGGTTGCCTGAGGCGATAAGCCCCCGGCGAGAGTTACACACAGCCCACCCTCCTGTGGATAAAATTCAGACCCTGCAAGCCGGTGACGTGGCGCTGCTCAAGGGCGAGAAATGGCAAGGCAACGAAGGTGCAGGCCTGGTACATCGCTCGCCTTCGGGCCAGCAGGGGCGCCTGCTGTTGAGCCTTGACTGGTTGGCCTGACGGCGCATAGTTAGGCTTTGCTACTGTTTGAACCAGGCCATGCTGCAGAACATACCTACCCACGTGATTGCTGGCCCGCTCGGCGCCGGCAAAACCACCCTGATCCGCCATTTGCTGGCGCAGCGGCCGCCCAATGAGCGCTGGGCGGTGCTGATCAATGAATTCGGCCTGGTTGGCCTGGATGCGGCGTTGCTCAGCCGGGATGAAGACGGTGTAGCCATTGGTGAAGTGGCCGGTGGTTGTCTGTGCTGCGTGAACGGTATGCCGTTTCAGGTCGGGCTAGGGCGTCTATTGCGCAAATCACACCCTGACCGTTTGTTCATCGAGCCTTCAGGTTTGGGTCACCCGTTGCAATTGCAGGCACAGCTGCAGGCAGCGCCATGGGCTGGAGTGCTGACAATTCAGCCACTTGTCATGGTTTTGGATGCTCAGGCGGTGGTTCGCAACCAGCGGCTTTCCGATGCGCAACAGCAGGCGTTGAACGCCTGCGAATGTGTGATTCTGAATAAGTCAGAGGCTGTGGATGAATCAACTAAGTTGTTGATAAGTAATAAATTTAGCAGCAGGAGAGTGCTGTGGGCGGTGCAGGGTGAAGTAGCGTTTTGTGGCCTACCCCAAGCACCTTCACAGATTGTTGACAGCCCGCTTTCCGCCGTCAGGATTGTCGACAATCTGGAAATAACCACAGGTGCGGTCTGGGCCGACCCCACCCAGCCGGTCTGCCTGGCCCAGCAAGGTGAGGGTGGTTGGAGTATTGGCTGGCGCTGGCACCCCAGCCAGCAGTTTTATCCACAGCGGCTAAGCACGTTCTTGCAGAATTTGCCCTGGCGACGCGCCAAGGGGGTTATCCACAGCCCGGAGGGGTGGCAGGCTTTCAACGGGCTGGATGGGGGCTTGCCCGCCTGGCAGCCCAGCGAGTGGCGCCGGGACAGCCGCATCGAGCTGATTTTCGATCAGGCGCAATCGCAAGCGGCGCTGCAGGCCGCTTTGCGTGAATGCTGCATCAGCTGATCAGTTACGCCAGCGGTTGTGTTCCTGGCGCCATTGCTGCATCTCGATAACGTTGTCGGTGCGCGGCGGGGTCTTGATCTCGAACGGGTAGGGTGCCAGTTCTATCTGCACGCTGTGCGCACCGAACTGTGTCACGCTACCGGGGTGGCGCTGCTCGCCAGTGACGGTGAACTCGAAGGCATAGATGCGGGCCAGGCGCTTGCGGCCATTGGCATCGCGCACAAAGCCGATGCGCTTGAGCGCCACGGCGTCGTCAAGCAACTCGAGGTCCAGTTTGGCGCAATGCTGTTTGACCCGTTCCAGGGCTTTCTCGCGCAACCCATGGTTGTGCCACAACCAGGCGCCTGCCGTGGCTACCAGCATCAGGACGAAGAGGTTCTCCAGGGTCAACATTTGCTTATGCTCCAAACAGGTAGATCCAGCTTAACTGCGTCCCTGGCCTGTCGTACAGGTAACAATCGAGTTCATACTGCGTCGCGCACCATTCTTTGAAACAGCTTTGGAAAACACCCGCATGAAACGTACTCCGCACCTGCTCGCCATTCAGTCCCATGTGGTGTTCGGCCACGCCGGCAACAGCGCCGCGGTGTTCCCCATGCAGCGGATCGGGGTCAACGTGTGGCCGCTCAATACCGTGCAGTTCTCCAACCACACACAGTATGGCCAGTGGGCGGGCGATGTGCTTGCTCCAGCGCAAATTCCTGCGTTGGTCGAAGGTATTTCCAACATCGGTGAACTGGGGCACTGCGATGCGGTGCTTTCCGGGTACCTGGGCAGTGCCGAACAAGGGCGGGCGATCCTGGCCGGGGTACAGCGGATCAAAGCGGTGAACCCCAAGGCGTTGTACCTCTGTGACCCGGTCATGGGGCACGCTGAGAAAGGTTGTATCGTACCGCCAGAGGTCAGCCAGTTCCTGCTCGACGAAGCGGTGGTCAAGGCCGACATCCTGTGCCCCAACCAGCTGGAGCTGGACAGCTTCTGTGGGCGCCGCGCGCAGTCGCTGGAGGATTGCGTGCACATGGCGCGCAGCTTGCTGCAGCGCGGGCCGCAGGTGGTCGTGGTCAAGCACCTGGCCTACCCCGGGCGGTGCGAGGACCAGTTCGAAATGCTGCTGGTGACGGCCCAGCACTGCTGGCACTTGCGGCGCCCGCTGCTGGCGTTTCCGCGTCAGCCAGTGGGGGTCGGCGACCTGACTTCCGGGCTGTTCCTGGCCAGGGTATTGCTGGGCGACAGCTGGGTGCAGGCATTCGAGTTCACTGCCGCCGCGGTGCATGAAGTGCTGTTGGAAACCCAGGCCTGTGCCAGCTACGAGCTGCAGCTGGTACGGGCCCAGGATCGCGTTGCCCACCCGCGTGTGCGCTTTGAAGCGCGGTTGCTGGCGTTTTAAATAGCGTCGGTTTTCAGGTCCTGGTAGCGCTTTTCCAGTTCCTGGCGGATCTGGCGGCGCTGCTGCCCCTGCAGGAAGCGGCGCTTTTCTTCGCTGCTTTGTGGCTGACGCGGCGGTACCGGCACCGGGCGGCGATTGTCATCCACCGCGACCATGGTAAAGAAGCAGCTGTTGGAGTGGCGCACCGAGCGCTCGCGAATGTTCTCGGTCACCACTTTGATGCCCACTTCCATCGAGGTATTGCCGGTGTAGTTGACGGACGCCAGGAACGTCACCAGCTCGCCCACGTGTACCGGCTCGCGGAAGATCACCTGGTCTACCGACAACGTCACCACATAGCTGCCGGCATAGCGGCTGGCGCAAGCATAGGCCACTTCGTCGAGGTATTTGAGCAGGGTGCCGCCATGTACGTTGCCAGAAAAGTTGGCCATGTCCGGGGTCATCAGGACGGTCATGCTCAGCTGGGCGTTTCCAGGTTCCATAAGGTGCTCACGGTTAGGTTGCGCTGAATCGGGCGAATGGAGGGGGTGATCTGCTGACACGGGTTTTCCCTCTTGTGAATTTGCCTCGTTGCTACGGGACGTTGCCGGGGGCGTAGCGGTCACGCTGATCATGCCATCAGCGGCGCTTTTCCAGCCGATCTGTTTCTGCATATTGCGTCGGCTTTTCGCAGCCGATCGCGATGTTAACCTGAGTACGCCCATGCACCATGGGCGTTCCTGCATTCAATACAGTATGTACTTGCTGCTCGCTCAGGTTTGCCCCGGCAGAGGAGCGATTTGCCCAGGCATTCATAAAAGACGAGAAAAGGAGTATCACGCCATGCATGCCATCAGCTTCATCCAGGACCTGGCAGTCATCATGCTGGTCGCTGGCGTGGTCACCATCCTCTTTCACCGCCTCAAACAGCCGGTAGTGCTTGGTTATATTGTCGCCGGCTTCATCATCGGCCCCCACACCCCGCCATTCGGCCTTATCCACGACGAAGACACCATCAAGACCCTCGCCGAGCTGGGGGTGATCTTCCTGATGTTCTGCCTGGGGCTCGAGTTCAGCCTGCGCAAGTTGTTCAAGGTGGGCGCCACGGCGTTCATCGCGGCGTTCCTCGAAATTGTGCTGATGATCTGGATCGGCTTCGAGATCGGCCGCTGGTTTGGCTGGAACACCATGGACTCGCTGTTCCTGGGTGCCATCCTGGCCATTTCCTCGACCACCATCATCGTCAAGGCGCTCAACGACCTGAAGATGAAGAACGAGCGCTTTGCCCAGCTGATCTTCGGCGTGCTCATCGTCGAGGACATTCTTGGCATCGGCATCATTGCCCTGCTCTCAGGTATCGCCGTCAGCGGCACGGTCAGCTCGGGGGAGGTATTCTCCACTGTCGGCAAGCTGTCATTGTTCATGATCGTTGCCTTGGTCATCGGTATCCTGCTGGTGCCGCGCCTGCTGGCCTACGTGGCCCGGTTCGAGAGCAACGAGATGTTGCTGATTACCGTGCTGGGGCTGTGTTTCGGCTTCTGCCTGCTGGTCGTCAAGCTCGAATACAGCATGGTCCTGGGCGCCTTCCTGATTGGCGCGATCATGGCCGAGTCACGCCAGTTGCTGAAGATCGAGCGCCTGATCGAACCCGTACGCGACCTGTTCAGCGCCATTTTCTTCGTCGCCATCGGCTTGATGATCGACCCGCAGGTCCTGGTCGAATACGCTTGGCCGATTGCGGTCATTACCCTGGCGGTGGTATTGGGCAAGATGGTGTCCTGCGGCATGGGCGCGTTCATCGCCGGTAACGATGGGCGTACCTCGCTGCGTGTGGGCATGGGGCTTTCGCAGATTGGCGAATTCTCCTTCATCATTGCCGCGCTGGGCATGACCCTGCAGGTAACCAGCGACTTCCTGTACCCCGTGGCGGTCGCCGTATCGGCTATCACCACCCTGCTTACGCCCTACCTGATCCGCGCAGCCGACCCGCTTTCGCAAAAGCTGGGCAATGTCGTGCCTGGGCGCCTGGCGCGGGTGCTGTCGTTGTATGGCGAGTGGTTGCGTAACATTCAACCGCAGGGCGAGGGTGCCATGCTCGCGGCAATGATCCGGCGCATCCTCTTGCAGGTTGGGGTGAACCTGGCACTGGTGATCGCGATCTTCTTCAGCGGCGGCTATTTTGCCGGGCGCATCGGTAACTGGCTCAGCGAATGGGTCAGCGACATCAGCCAGCAGAAGGCGATGATCTGGGGCGCGGCGTTGTTGCTGTCGCTGCCGTTCCTGATCGCGGCCTACCGCAAGCTCAAGGCGCTGTCGATGCTGCTGGCCGAGATGGGCGTGAAGCCGGAACTGGCCGGGCGGCACACCCAGCGGGTGCGGCGGGTGATTGCCGAAGTGATTCCGCTGCTGTCTTTACTGGTAATTTTCCTGCTGCTGTCGGCACTGTCAGCGAGCATCTTGCCGACCAACGAATTGCTGTTGGTGATTGCCGTGGTCGCTGCGGTGGTAGTGGCCTTGCTGTGGCGCTGGCTCATTCGCGTGCATACGCGCATGCAGATCGCCTTGCTGGAAACGCTGGAGAACAGCCGCGAGAACTCGCACTGAGTGCCACCCGGCTGCAGCGACAGCGGCGCCTACCGGTTCACCACACGCTTGGCCGTTGTGGGTACCTGTAGGCGCCGCTGCACCGGAATCGGTGGGGAAGATCAGCTTTCCAGCCACACATCCCGTGCCCAGTGCCATACCGATTCCCAGCTGTCCTCACCGACCTGCTCTTCCTCAGCCTCCCACAACACTACGGTGCCATCTTCCTCGACACAGTAGTAGTCGTCGCCGTCCTGGCACAACGGGATCAGCTCACGCGGTACGCCCGCATCCCAGGCGTTGGCCGCCACATCTGGCAGGTAGGTGTGCGACTGTGGATCGGTGCACGTTACCGGCTCCAGTGAGCCATACACCACATCGCTCACAGTCAGCAAAAACTCTTTGAACACGTATGGAATGTTGATGAACAGCTGCTCTTCGATCTCTACCAGCTGATCCTCATCGGGAAGCTCCAAAGGTACCGGCACCGGCTCGTTGGCTTCACGGAGTTGTTCGATCACTTCTTCCACGGTTCACTTCCTCTGACCTAGATGACAACTTTGCGCGTTATACCCTAGTAGGCCACTCTGACAAAAGCAAAAACCCCGGGCCATGCCCGGGGTTCTTGGTACGGCGCGCAGCGGTTAGCTGTTTTGACGGATACCGGCTACCAGCCAAGGCTGGTTCTCACCTGGGGCACGCACCATATGCCAGCTTTCGCTGAACACTTCGCCCTGGTCGAAGCGCGAGTTTTTCGACACGCCACGGAAGGTCAGGGTGGCGTCGGTGCGGTCTGGGCGGTCATCGACGCCGTCCAGTTGCACTTCGAGGTTGTCGATGTAGGTGGACTGGAAGCCATCACCCAACTCGGCGCGCTCACGCTTGAGGAACTCCAGCATCTGCGGCGTGACGAACTCGGCGATCTTGTCCATCTCGTTGGCATCCCAGTGCTGCTGCAGCGACTGGAAGTGGTTGCGAGCGGCGGCCAGGAAGCTCTGTTCGTTGAACCAGGCAGGTGCGTTGATCACCGGGGCGGCGGCAGGCGCGGCCGAACCACCGAACACCGACGGCTGGGCAGGCTGGCCGTGGGCTTCACGCTGCATCGGCGCGTGGCCTGGCATGGCCATTTGTGGTTGCTGCTGGCGACGACGCGCGGCAATGAAGCGGAACACCAGGAAGGCGATGAGCGCCACGATCAGGAAGTCCATGATCTGGAAGCCCTCGAAACCGTCGCCCATGAACATGGACGCCAGCAAGCCGCCGGCGGCCAGGCCAGCGAGTGGGCCCAACCAGCGCGAAGCACCGCTGGCGGCCGGGGCGGCACGACCAGGTGCGGTCGGCGCGGCGGCTGGCGCGGTTGGTGTGGCCTGGCGGGTCTGGTGAATAGGCGCGGAGCCCGAGCTCTTGCCGCCGCCGAAACGCTTGGCGTTGGCGTCCAGGCTCAGCGTCAGGCCGACGCAAAGCGCCAGTGCGATGCTAAGAAAACGTTGCATAATTGGGATATCCCCTGTTGTGGATTGCACGCGCGTCATGGTGCACAGGTTCCCGGGCACATGACCAGCGACATAATGTTTCCAGCTTTTGCCTGAATGTTACAACGCCGGCACCGCCGCCCTTGAGCGCGCTCCCAAAAAGGCAGCCGCTGCAAGGAACAGTACTGGCACAGGCGTCAGATCGCCTCGAGTTTGGCATACCCCAGCATCAGCCATTTGCTGCCTTCGGCAAAATTCACCTGCACCCGTGCCTGGGCGCCGGAGCCCTCGAAGTTGAGGATCACACCTTCGCCAAACACCGCGTGCTGCACCCGCTGGCCGAGGTTGAAGGCGGTTTGCGGGATGTTGGCGTTGTCGAACAGGTGGCTGTTGGTGGCTGTCTTGGGGGCGCCGAATGGGCGGCTGACGCTGTTGGAAAGGCGTACTTCCTGAACCAGCCCCGGTGGAATTTCGCGAACGAAGCGCGACACCTTGTTGTAGGTTTCGCTGCCATACAGGCGGCGTGTCTCGGCATATGTCATGACCAGTTGGCGCATCGCACGGGTGATACCGACATAGGCCAGGCGACGTTCCTCTTCCAGGCGGCCAGGTTCCTCGAGGCTCATTTTGTGCGGGAACAGCCCTTCTTCCATGCCGACCAGGAATACGTAGGGGAACTCCAGGCCCTTGGCGCTGTGCAAGGTCATCAGCTGGATGCTGTCCTCATGTTCGTCCGCCTGGCTGTCGCCGGCTTCCAGCGAAGCATGGCCGAGGAAAGCCGAGAGCGGAGAGAGGTCGGCATCTTCTTCGGTGGATTCGAAGTTGCGCGCTGCGCTGACCAGTTC
This sequence comes from Pseudomonas sp. NY5710, assembly GCF_013305665.1. Classification (NCBI taxonomy): domain Bacteria; kingdom Pseudomonadati; phylum Pseudomonadota; class Gammaproteobacteria; order Pseudomonadales; family Pseudomonadaceae; genus Pseudomonas; species Pseudomonas sp. NY5710. Next base: position 5,444,220 of record NZ_CP045554.1, on the reverse strand, counting down.
CTCAAGGTTTTCTACCCGAGCCTGGCCCTTTTCACCCTTTTCTTCCTGGTGATAGGTAATCAGCCCGGACTGCTCGATGGTGGTCTGGGTCATGGTATGCAGCGGCATGTCCGCAACCTTGGCAGCCAGCCCTTCGATCAGTTCGATGAAGGCCCCCAATGCGCTGGCGGCGCGGCCTTTCAGCGCCTTGGCGGCGATCAGCTGGCACATGGCCCCCCACATGGAAAGCTGGCTGTGGCGGGCGTGCTCGCGGATGGCTTCGACGGTTTTTTCGCCAATGCCACGTGGGGGGACGTTGATTACCCGCTCCAGTGCGGCATCGTTGCCACGCCCTTCGATCAAGCGCAGGTAGGCCATGGCGTTCTTGATTTCGGCGCGCTCGAAGAAGCGTTGGCCGCCATAGATGCGGTATGGCACGCGTTCGCGCAACAAGGCTTCTTCCAGCACCCGTGACTGGGCGTTGGAACGGTACAGGATGGCAATGTCGTTGCGCGCGTTACCCTGCTTGATCAGGCCTTCGATGGTTTCTACCACGTAGCGCGCTTCGTCGTGCTCGTTGTAGGCCGCGTACAGGGTCAGGGGTTCGCCTTCACCCAGGTCGGTCCACAGTTCCTTGCCCAAGCGCCCGCTGTTGTTGGCAATCAGCGCGTTGGCAGCCTTGAGGATGCCGCCGGTGGAGCGGTAGTTCTGCTCCAGGCGGATCATTTCGGCGTCGGGGAAGTCGGCGGTGTACTGGTGGATGTTCTCGATCTTGGCACCGCGCCAGCCGTAGATCGACTGGTCGTCATCGCCCACCGCCATCAGGCTGGCGCCACCGCGCGCCAACAGGCGCAGCCAGGCGTACTGCACGGCGTTGGTGTCCTGGAACTCGTCGACCAGCACGTGCTGGAAGCGCCGCTGGTAATGCTCCAGCAGGCCCGGGTGGTCACGCCACAGGTCCAGTGCGCGCAGCAGCAGCTCGGAAAAGTCGATGACTCCGGCGCGTTCGCAGGCCTGCTCGTAGGCGGTATACACCTCGCGCATGGTGGCCAGGAACAGATCGCCGCCGGCCTGGATATGTTGCGGGCGCAGCCCCTCGTCCTTCTGGCCGTTGATGAACCACTGGGCCTGGCGGGCCGGCCACTTCTGTTCATCCAGGCCCAACTCGCGCATCACCCGCTTGATCAGGCGCTGTTGGTCGTCGCTGTCGAGGATCTGGAAGTTCTGCACCAGCCGCGCTTCCTGCCAGTGTGCCCGCAGCAGGCGATGGGCCAGGCCGTGGAAGGTGCCGACCCACATGCCAGCTGGGTTGATGCCCAGCAATTGCTCGATCCGCTGGCGCATTTCCGCGGCGGCCTTGTTGGTGAAGGTCACCGACAGGATCGAGTGCGGCGAGGCCTGCTCTACCTGGATCAGCCAGGCGATACGGTGCACCAGCACGCGGGTTTTACCGGAACCGGCGCCGGCAAGCACCAGTTGACGCCCGAGCGCGGCCGCTACGGCCTGGCGTTGGGCATCGTTGAGGGAGTTCAGCAGGAGGGAGAGGTCGTCTGTGTGCATCCGGCCATTCTAGGGCGCGGCAGGGAAGGGGTAAATGGTACTGTATAAATACTCACCTGCCCAAGCGCCGAACGGTGCATGCGCAAGCCCGCCACGCCGGGCGTGCAAGCTGACGTGGCGGTTGTCAGCGAAATCAAGCAGTGATCAGGATTTCGTCGATTTGTGCAAGCAGCGTGCCTTCGTGGAAAATCTCCACGCTGGCGATGGCTTCAGCGCCGGTTGGCATCTCGAAATGCACCTCCTTGTCACACAACATCTGGATGAAGCTGCCGCCTTCCGATTTCAATTCCAGGTCCAGGGCCAGGGTACCCGGTTGCCCGTCGCGCTTGACCAGCACGGGGTCGACGCCAGGGTTGGCAACGGTGACCGTACCTGCAACCCGCACCCGCGCCCCTGGGGGCATTCTGTCATGTTGGGCTTTCCAGTTCTTGCTGTTGATCATGTCTGCAGCTCCATTAGTGCGAAGGGCGAAATGCGCCTTCCGACCAGAGCGTGCAACAAGCCCCAGCCCAGCCACAGCGTGAAACTTTTCAGCTATGCCAGACCCTGCCATGGCGTGCCAGCAGGCTGTTAGCCTGCTCTGGCCCGTTGCTGCCAGCCGCATACGGGCGTGGGGCCTGGAAGTGTTCTTCACAGCCCTTGATCACGGGGTCGATCCAGGCCCAGGCGGCTTCAACTTCATCACGGCGCATGAACAGCGTGGAGTCGCCCTCCAGCACATCCAGTAACAGGCGCTCGTAAGCCTCCCAGCGGCGCGTCTGGCTGAAAACCTGGGCCAGGTTCAGGTCGAGGTCGACCGGCTCTAGGCGCATGCCCTTGCCAGGGCTTTTGGTCATCATGCGCAGGCTGATGCGTTCCTCTGGTTGCAGCTGGATCAACAGCTGGTTCACCTGGCCACCGTTGAACAGCTCATGGGGCACCGGCTTGAACTGAATGACGATTTGCGACGAGCGCCGTGCCATGCGCTTGCCCGTGCGCAGGTAAAACGGCACGCCGGCCCAGCGCCAGTTGTCGATGTGTGCCTCGATGGCGATGAACGTTTCGGTGTCGCTGTCATTGTCGACGTCTTTTTCGAAGTAATAGGCCGGCACTTCCTGGCCGCCGATGCGCCCCGGGCCATATTGGCCGCGGACCGTCTTGTCCTGCACGTCCTGGCCAGTGATCGGCTTGAGTGCGCGCAGTATCTTCACTTTTTCGTCGCGTACCGCTTCGGCCTCGAACTGCGCGGGTGGCTCCATGGCCACCAGGCACAGCAACTGCAGCAAATGGTTTTGCAGCATGTCGCGGATCGCGCCAGCCTTGTCGTAATAGCCGCCGCGGTTCTCTATACCCAGGGTTTCGCACACGCTGATTTGCACGTGATCGACCTGGTTGTTGCGCCACACCGGCTCCAGCAGGGCGTTGGCAAAGCGCAGCGCCATCAGGTTCTGCACGGTTTCCTTGCCCAGGTAGTGGTCGATACGGAATACCTGGGTTTCTTCGAACACCGCGCCAATCGCCTCGTTGATGGCGGTGGCCGATTCCAGCGAGTGGCCGATCGGCTTCTCCAGCACGATGCGCGCTTCGCCATCGGCCAGGCCGGCCGTGTGCAGGTGGTTGGCAATGGGGACGAACAGCTTGGGTGCGGTGGCCAGGTAAAAGATGCGCGTGAGCCCGCCGGGTTCGCCCAGGTAGCGCGCCAGGCGGCCGAAATCGGCGCTCTGCGACGCGTCCATGGGGAAGTAATCGAGGCGTGCGGAAAAACGCTGCCACACTTCTTCGTCAAAGTCGGTGCGGGCAACCTGTGCCCGGCAGTGGCGCTCGGCGAGCTTCAGGTAGTCATTGCGTGGCAGGTTGCGGCGGGCCAGTGCGATGACGCGTACTGCTGGGTTGAGGCGGGCCTCGCGGAACAGGTGGTAGAGCGCCGGAAGCAGTTTGTGCAGGGCCAGATCGCCGGTGCCGCCGAATACCAGAATGTCGCAAGGAATAGTCAAACCACCACTCTCCACGTTCGTTTAACTGGGCGGGTTGGCGTCCATGTAGTATAACTACAAGAAAGCTACAACCCGGCCAGCCGATCATAACCGAGTCCAGCCCGTGAATCTGTTGCAACATATCGCCCAATCGCGCCACCTGCTGCGCAAATCGGAACTCAAAGTGGCCGACCACGTGCTGCTCGACCCGGCTGCCGTCATGCACAGCTCCATGGCCGACCTGGCGCACAGCGTAGGTATCAGCGAACCCACCATCGTGCGTTTCTGCCGGGCCATTGGTTGCACGGGCTTTCAGGACCTGAAGCTGAAGCTGGCGCAGAGCCTGGCCGCCGGGGCCAGCTTCGGCCAGTTCGCCATCCACGAAGACGACTCGGTCGCCGACTACAGCCTGAAAATCTTCGACACTACCCTGCACACCCTGATGGAGGTGCGCGAGCACCTCGACCCGCTGGCGCTGCAGCAGGCGGTGAGCGCCATGGCGCAGGCCCAGCGTGTGGAGTTCTACGGCTTTGGTGCCTCGGGGGCTGTAGCGGCAGATGCCCAGCACAAGTTCTTTCGCCTGCTGCTGAGCGCGGCGGCGTATTCCGACCCGCACATGCAGGCCATGTCGGCGGTGACCTTGAAGCCGGGCGATGTGGCCGTGTGTATCTCCCAGTCCGGCCGCTCCAAGGACCTGCTGATCACCGCCAACCTGGTGCGCGAGAGCGGGGCCAACCTGATTACCCTGTGCCCCAGCCAGACGCCGCTGGCCGAATTGTCGACGGTCAACCTGGCGATCGACGTGCATGAAGACACCGAAATCTATACCCCGTTGACCTCGCGCATTGCCCACCTGGTGGTGATCGACGTGCTGGCCATGGGTGTGGCCATGGCGCGTGGGCCGAGCCTGGTCAACCACCTGAAAAGCGTGAAACGCAGTTTGCGCAGCCTGCGTTTGTCGCCCAAGTCGATCAAGGCTACAGACGACTGAATTCAATCTGTACCGGCCTCTTCGCGGGCGCGCCCGCTCCCACAGGTACTGTGCACCTTTTGCAATTGGCGCGATGCCTGTGGGAGCGGGCAAGCCCGCGAAGGGGCCGGCACCGGCAAAGCAGATTTCACTGTTTTGTCACCATTTCACCGCTAAACCGTAAACCTGCCAGGCCAGTCTGAAGCTCCCGCATCCTAACTGGGAGACAGGCAATGGCTCGTGACTTCGACGGTACGTACCAACCCAACGCCAAGGCTCGCAAGCAGCAGGAAAAGGATCAGCGCCGCATGGAATATCGGCGGGCGATCGAAAGCTATTGCGACCAGCGTCAATTGCTCCGCGAACTGGCGGACTACCCAGACCTGCAAGCGCTCACGGTGTGGCAGGCGTCTGCGGCAGTCTCCCCGAAAAACGCTCAACAAGCCCGCTGATCAGCGCACGTTCGCCGCGGATGAACGCCAGAAAGGCCAAGGCTACCGGCGACTGGCGCTTGGCCTTGGCCTGTACCACGCACCAGCTGCGGTACAGGGGCAGCTCTTCCACCGGCAGTTCGGTCAGCACGCCAGTGGCCAGTTCCAGGTTCACCGCGTGGCGGGTCAGCAAGGCTACCCCCAGACCCGCGATCACGCATTCGCGTTGGGCATCGGCCGACGCCACTTCCAGGGTCTGGGTGAAATGCACGCGCTTGTCCTTGAAGTACTCCTCGCATGCTTTGCGCGTTCCTGAGCCCTGCTCGCGGACCAGCAAGGTATGCGGTTCCAGATCTTGCAGGCGCAGCTGCTCCAGCTTGCACAGCGGATGCTGTGGCGGCGCCACGGCCACGATCGGGTTGTTGAGGAAGGGCAGAAACTCCAGGCCCATGTCCTGCGGCACCATTGACATGATGATCAGGTCATCGCGGTTGTCGGAAAGCCGCCGAATGGCCTGGGCACGGTTGACCACCGTCAAGGTCAGGTTGACCTCCGGGTGGCGTTGCTTGAAGGCCGCGAACAGGTGCGGAACGAAGTACTTGGCACTGGACTCGACCGCCAGCTTCAATTGACCCTGCAATGAGCCCTGCATGTCCGACAGCTGCATGTCCAGGCTTTCCAGCCGGCCGAAGATATCGCGGCTGGCACGCTGCAGGGCCTCGGCTGCTTCGGTCAGGTAGAGCTTCTTGCCAACGTACTCGAACAGTGGCTGGCCAATCAGCTCTTCGAGCTGCCGGATTTGTAGACTAACGGCGGGTTGTGTGAGCGCCATTTCTTCCGCAGCGCGGCTGTACGACCGCAAATCACATACTTCGTTAAAGATCTGTAGTTGACGTAAAGTCATACGCATCAAGGACTTACGCATATTCGTCGGCTCATCGGCAATACCTTGTTACCCAACTATAAGCTTTTGCTAATACAGCCCCTAACAAATATTGATTTTTGTTTATCAACCCACGGCGCTAGGGTGAATACGCGACTGGCCAGCCAACGTCTGGTCACGCGCCGACCGGTAGAACCGGCTCGACTGTTCCTACGGCTTTGGGAAGACTCCAGTGATAAAAAAAATCCTGATCGCCAACCGAGGTGAAATTGCAGTTCGGATCGTGCGTGCATGCGCCGAGATGGGCATTCGCTCGGTAGCGATCTATTCCGACGCCGACCGCCACGCCCTGCACGTCAAGCGTGCCGACGAGGCGCACAGCATTGGTGCCGAGCCGCTGGCCGGTTACCTGAACCCGCGCAAACTGGTGAACCTGGCGGTGGAAACCGGTTGCGATGCCCTGCACCCGGGCTATGGCTTCCTGTCGGAAAATGCCGAGCTGGCAGAAATTTGCGCCGAACGCGGAATCAAGTTCATTGGCCCGGCCGCCGACGTGATTCGCCGCATGGGCGACAAGACCGAAGCACGCCGTACCATGATCGCCGCCGGTGTGCCGGTAACCCCGGGCACCGAAGGTAACGTTGCCGATATCCACGAAGCCCTGAGCGAAGGTGACCGCATCGGTTACCCGGTCATGCTCAAGGCCACTTCGGGGGGCGGTGGCCGGGGTATCCGCCGTTGCAACAGCCGTGAAGAACTGGAACAGAACTTCCCGCGGGTCATTTCGGAGGCAACCAAGGCATTTGGCTCGGCCGAAGTGTTCCTGGAAAAATGCATCGTCAACCCCAAGCACATCGAGGCGCAGATTCTCGGTGACAGCTTCGGCAATGTGGTGCACCTGTTCGAGCGCGACTGCTCGATCCAGCGCCGCAACCAGAAGCTCATCGAAATCGCCCCAAGCCCACAGCTCACCCCCGAGCAGCGCGCCTACATCGGTGACCTCGCGGTGCGCGCAGCCAAGGCAGTGGACTACGAAAACGCCGGCACCGTGGAGTTCCTGCTCGCCGATGGCGAGGTGTACTTCATGGAAATGAACACCCGGGTGCAGGTGGAGCACACCATCACCGAGGAAATCACCGGCATCGACATCGTTCGTGAACAGATCCGCATTGCTTCGGGCCTGCCGTTGTCGGTGAAGCAGGAAGACATTCACCACCGCGGCTATGCGTTGCAGTTCCGTATCAACGCCGAAGACCCGAAGAACAACTTCCTGCCCAGCTTTGGCAAGATCACCCGTTACTACGCCCCTGGCGGCCCGGGCGTGCGCACCGACACGGCGATTTATACCGGCTACACCATTCCACCGTTCTACGACTCCATGTGCTTGAAACTGGTGGTCTGGGCGCTGACCTGGGAAGAAGCCATGGACCGTGGCCTGCGGGCCCTGGATGACATGCGTGTGCAAGGGGTGAAAACCACCGCTGCGTACTACCAGGAAATTTTGCGTAACCCGGAATTCCGTAGCGGCCAGTTCAACACCAGCTTCGTCGAAAGCCACCCTGAACTGACCAACTACTCGATCAAGCGCAAACCCGAAGAGCTGGCCCTGGCCATCGCCGCTGCCATCGCCGCCCACGCAGGCCTATGAATGCAGCAGCAAGCTGTAAGCGGCAAGCTGCAAGTAGAAGCAGATCAGCTTTTCTTGCAGCTTGTAGCTTGAAGCTTGCCGCTACGAGGAGATAACAATGTCCAAGAAAATTCACGTAACCGACACGATCCTGCGCGACGCCCATCAGTCCTTGCTGGCCACCCGCATGCGTACCGAAGACATGCTGCCGATCTGCGAAAAGCTCGACAAGGTCGGCTACTGGTCGCTGGAAGTGTGGGGCGGTGCCACCTTCGACGCCTGCGTGCGCTTCCTCAAGGAAGACCCGTGGGAGCGCTTGCGCAAGCTGCGCGCTGCGCTGCCCAACACCCGCCTGCAAATGCTGCTGCGCGGCCAGAACCTGCTGGGCTACCGCCACTACAGCGACGACGTGGTCAGGGCCTTCGTTGCCAAGGCCGCGGTCAACGGCATCGATGTATTCCGTATTTTCGACGCCATGAACGACGTGCGTAACCTGCGCGTGGCCATCGAAGCGGTCAAGGCCGCTGGCAAGCATGCCCAGGGCACCGTTGCCTACACCGTCAGCCCGGTGCACACCATCGAAGCCTTCGTGAACCAGGCCAAGCAGATGGAGGCCATGGGTTGCGACTCGATCGCGATCAAGGACATGGCCGGCTTGCTGACGCCGTTCGCCACCGGTGAACTGGTCAAGGCCCTGAAGGCCGAGCAGTCGCTGCCGGTGTTCATCCACTCCCACGACACGGCTGGCCTGGCTGCCATGTGCCAGCTCAAGGCAGTGGAAAATGGCGCCGATCACATCGACACCGCCATTTCCAGCTTCGCCTGGGGCACCAGCCACCCAGGTACCGAGTCGATGGTCGCTGCGCTCAAGGGCAGTGAGTTCGACACCGGTCTGGACTTGGAGCTGTTGCAGGAAATCGGCCTGTACTTCTACGCGGTGCGCAAGAAATACCACCAGTTCGAAAGCGAATTCACCGCGGTGGATACTCGCGTGCAGGTCAACCAGGTTCCCGGCGGGATGATTTCCAACCTGGCCAACCAGCTCAAGGAGCAGGGCGCCCTCAACCGCATGAACGAAGTGCTGGCCGAGATTCCGCGGGTCCGCGAAGACCTTGGCTTCCCGCCGCTGGTCACCCCGACCTCGCAGATTGTCGGTACCCAGGCGTTCTTCAACGTGCTGGCCGGCGAGCGTTACAAGACCATCACCAACGAGGTGAAGCTTTACCTGCAGGGTGGCTACGGCAAGGCCCCGGGCGTGGTCAACGAGCAGTTGCGCCGCCAGGCCATCGGCAGCGAAGAGGTGATCGACGTGCGCCCGGCCGATCTGCTCAAGCCGGAGATGACCAAGCTGCGTGGCGATATCGGTGCCTTGGCCCGGTGCGAAGAAGACGTGCTGACCTTCGCCATGTTCCCGGATATCGGGCGCAAATTCCTCGAAGAGCGCGAAGCCGGCACCCTGACCCCGGAAGCCCTGCTGCCGATTCCGGAAGCCGGTGTGGCTGCCGCCCCAAGCGGTGAAGGCGTACCGACCGAGTTCGTCATCGATGTGCACGGTGAAACCTACCGCGTCGACATCACCGGTGTGGGTGTGAAGGCCGAAGGCAAACGCCACTTCTACCTGTCGATCGATGGCATGCCGGAAGAGGTGGTGTTCGAGCCGCTCAACGAGTTTGTCGGCGGCGGCAGCAGCAAGCGCAAGCAGGCCAGTGCCCCAGGCCACGTCAGCACCACCATGCCCGGCAACATCGTCGATGTGCTGGTCAAGGAAGGTGACATAGTCAAGGCCGGCCAGGCGGTGCTGATCACCGAAGCCATGAAGATGGAGACCGAAGTGCAGGCGGCCATCGCCGGCAAGGTCGTAGCCATCCACGTGGCCAAGGGCGATCGCGTTACACCGGGCGAGATCCTGATCGAGATCGAGGGCTGATACAGGCCCTCATCTACAAGCGGTTTACCTCTGGGGAGCGAATGCTCCCCTTTTTTTGGGGTCGAATATGCATTTTAATGCAGGAATAGCGTGAATGTTTGGCCATGTCTGCATTAAATTGCAGAATTTAGACTGAAGCATCATGGATTCTGCACTATGATGCAGATTCATCGACCGAGTCGGTTGTCCGCATGCGGTAAATTGCAGGTGAACCATGTACAGACTCACGCTTCAACTCCATGATCAGGCGCAGTGGCATGATGCTGTGGCCATCGCCTTTGTCGAGCCTGAAAAGGGCCTCTCCAGCCCCTGCGAGTTCGGCTATACCTCCGAGTACGTCAAAACCCACCTGGAGGCATACGACAGCCTGTTCTGCCAGGCGGCAAGCGCGAGGCTGCCGGTGGATTTTGGTTCTCATCGTCTGCAGCATGCTCCCGCGTTCCTTTACGACATCGCACCCGCCGGTGCCGCCAAGCGCTTCCTGCTCCGGCATATCGGCCGTGAGAAACCAGAAGGCATGGGGGATGACCTGTTTCTCCTGGGGCGGTCCACTCCGGCGCCCATCGGCAACCTGCGCATCAAGGAGTCGGATGAGCTACTGGATTATGCCGACCCCATCGGGTTTGCCCGTCAGGATGTGATCACCCGCGATCAACGGTTTCTCGAATACGCCTATGAGCGAGGTGCTGCCATTGGTGGCGCGACAGGCGCCGGTGGGGAGGCGCCAAAGCTGTTGATGACCGAGGCAGAAAACGGCCTGTTGTATCCGGACGCGGTGCTGGCGGATGAACGTGCCCGGCGTCACTGGTTCATCAAGTTCGCCAGGAACCAGGCACTGGCTGATGATCAGCAGATACTGCGGGCCGAGTATCTCTACTACAAGGCGTTGCAGCAGCTTGGCATCGAAACGGTGGCCACTGAATACATGGCGCTGGAAGAAGGCACCAAGCCCAGCCTGTGGCTGGAACGCTTCGACCGGCAGGTTTGCGCGCAGGGTGTGCAACGCTTTGCTGTGGAGTCGATGTACTCCCTGTGTGGCGTGACCGAGCCTGGCAGCCGAATGGGGCACCTGGAGGCGATTGAGGCGCTTGCCGGGTTGTGGAAACTGGCCGGGCAGGGGAGACAGCTGCCTGACCTGGTTGCCGATTATCTGCGGCGCGACCTGATCAACAAGATCTTGGGTAATGCCGATAACCACGGACGTAACACTGCAATCATCCGTACCCGTGACACCGTGCGCCTCGCACCGATCTACGACCTTGCACCGATGGTGATGGATCAGGAAGGGATAACGCGAACGACGAAGTGGCCAGCCTCGATAGAGCGGGCTGGCGATATCGACTGGCAGGCTGCCTGTACTGCACTGACCGAATTTGTCGACCCGGGCGAAGCTTTTGAGCGTCTGCGGCTGGATGCCCGGCACCTGTTGGCATTGCCGGATATCTTGTCCGCCCTAGGGCTGCCTGATGCGGTGATGAATCACCCGGCAATTGTGCTGGGCAGGCTTGAGCGCCGGATGGCTGAATGGGGGTTGGCATGACGGTTTCCATCGATGCCCGTGGGCTACTGATCGACGGAGTACGCGAAGGGATCGCCAACGGCAGTCTTGAGCTGGGTGCTGCCGTGCGGCGGCTGCGTGTGGAGGTGGCGAAGATGCAGCAGACTCAGTTTGCACGCATGTGCAAGATTTCCGTGCGTACGCTGATCCAGATCGAGCAGGGCGGTGGTAACCCCACGCTGAACTCGTTGAACGCCGTGTTCAAGCCATTTGGCTTGCAGATGGGGGTCGTCAGGCGCGCGAGTCTGATCAGGTAAGCCACTGCACCGATCACAGGCCCGTGAGCCCGTGATCGGTTGTGCAGGGTCAGTTCCTGCGGCAGGCCTCAAGCGTTCGTGCCTGCCCTTGCGGGCGCTGGTTCTCGGCACTCAACCACCGCTCGAAGCCGGCCGCCACCTGCGGCCACTCATCATCGGTAATCGAGTACCACGCCGTATCACGGTTGTGGTCCTTCACCACCAGGTGCTTGCGGAACACCCCTTCAAAGACGAACCCGAACCGCTGCGCTGCACGCTTGGAGCGGGCATTGGCGTTATTGCACTTCCATTCCAGGCGGCGGTTCCCGAGATCGAAGCTCAGCTTGGCCAGCAGGTAGACGGCCTCGGTGCTCCTGGGTGTGCGCTGCATGGGCGCGCCGAAGGCGATGTGGCCGATCTCGATGCGGCCATGGTCAGGCACGATCGACATCAGGCTGAGAATGCCCTGAGCCATGCCGCTGGCGCGGTCGATCACGGTGAAATACAGCGGGTCGTGGCCGGCGGCGTTACCTTGCAGCCAGCGGTCGAAGTCAGCGCGTTCGGTAAACGGTCCGTAGGGCAGGTAATCCCACAGTACCGGGTCAGAGCCCGGGCCTTGCAGGGCAGCCCAAAGGTCGCCGCCGTGGCGCACCGGGTCGAGTTTTTCCAGGCGGATGAAGCGCCCGTCGATGGGCTCGGCCTTGGGGGATGCGGCGGGTTTCCAGTGCAGTGCGTCAGTCATGTGGCCTACAACCCTTTGCGGAATTGGATGAAGCCCGGGCGCTCGGCAACCTGTTCGTACAGGCTGATGGCGGTGGCGTTGGTTTCGTGGGTCAGCCAGTGCACCTTGTTGCAGTTGTCGGCCTTCGCTGCAGCATAGACATGTTCGATCAGCTGGCGGCCGATGCCCAGGCCCCGCTTTGCGCTGTGCACGTAAAGGTCCTGCAGGTAGCAGGCATTTTCGATGCTCCAGTTGGAGCGGTGGTAGATGAAGTTGACCATGCCCACGGCCGTGCCATCCACCCAAGCCAGGGCCGAATGGGTTGGCTCGTTGGGGTCGAGCAGGCGCTGCCAGGTACTGAGGCTGACGTCATCGGCCAGTTCGGTTTCGTAGAAGTGTAGGTAGGCCTGCCACAAGGCATGCCAGGCGGCGTGATCTTGAGCAGTGACGGGGCGCAGGGTAACGCTGGGCATTGGGCTAGTCCTTCACAGAAGGCGCATGTGCGCGGCAAGTTGATTGTCCAGGTGGTCGGGGCTGGCGCTCAGGCTTTCGCGCACGCCGGCAATGTCCTGCTCAGCGCGGTTCTGGCTCAGCTTGCGCGCGCCTTGCAACCGCTGGATCGGCAGGCGAATGCCGACAATGGCGCGGAGCATGCCGTCTATATAGTCGGCGGGCGCATCGCTCACCTGCCACGGCTCACTGCGGCCGTGCTCATGGCGGTCGGTAAGCCGGCTGACTATCGCCAGCAATGGCTCGGCGTCGTGGATCACGTCGGCTACCCCATAGGCGTGCACGGCCAGGTAATTCCAGGTTGGCACCACCTTGGGGTTCTCGGCCTTGCTCGGGTAGTAGCCGGGGCTGACATAGGCATCGGCCCCGGGAAACACCAGCAGCGCTTCGGCCCCCTGCGCCAGGTCCTGCCACTGCCGGTTGGCCCTGGCCAAGTGGGCATACACGGTGCCGAACTCGCCTTCTGCGGGGTCGAGCAACACCGGCAAGTGGGTGGCCAGCAGGCCCTGCTCGCCATGGCTGACCAGCACGGCCAGACGCGTGTCGAGCATGTGCCGCTGCAGCCGGGCGAGGTCGTGTTCCTGGTGTGGCTTACTGTTGTACATGGCCTGAGTCCTTGTCGAATGCTCCCATCCTAGGCAGGCTAATGGTTCTGGATAAGAGCCATTACTGCCTGTTTTCATAGGTCCAATGCCATGCACGAGAAGCCCCTCATTCTGCCTTTCGACCCGGCCGGGATTTCGCTTGATCGCCGCCGCGGGTTGAGCCAGCAGCTTTACCAGGCGCTACGCGAGCGGGTGCTGGACGGGCGGCTGTGCAGCGGCACACGGCTGCCTGCCACCCGAGACCTGGCAGCCGTGCTGGGGTTGTCGCGCAACAGCGTTGTGCGCGCGTATGACCAGTTGTACGCGGAGGGCTACATCGAAAGCCGAGTGGGTGACGGCACCTACGTAACCCAGCTACCAAAACTATCCACACAACTGTCCACAGGGTTATACCAGGGGTTATCAACAGGTTTATCCACATTCGGCCCTGAAAATACTGAGGATTTATCCAGCCAGCACGGTTGGAGCGAGCCTTTGCAGCGCCTGAAAAATCACCATCTGCCGCCCCCCAACCAGGGCGCGCCGCGGGCTTTTCGTGTGGGTATACCTGCCTTCGATCTGTTCCCCTTCGACGTTTGGGCCAAGCTGCAAGCGGGTTTCTGGCGTAACCCTGCGCCTGCACAGCTGGGTTATGGCGACCCGGCGGGTGAACCGGCACTGCGCGAGTTGATCGCTGCCTACTTGCGCCGCTCGCGGGGGCTGACCTGTACCGCTGAGCAAATAGTGATCACCAGTGGCGCGCAGCAGGCCATAAGCCTTTGTGCACAGTTGCTGTTGCAGCCTGGCGACAGGGTGGCTGTGGAAAACCCGGGCTACCGGGCGGCGGCGCACGCCTTTTCAGTGGCGGGTGCTCAGGTCGCCGGCGTCCCGGTGGATGAAGAGGGTATGGAGTGCGCACGGTTGGGCCAGTTGCCGGGTTGCCGGTTGGCCTATGTCACGCCCGCCCATCAGTACCCGACCGGGGTAACCATGAGCCTGGCCCGGCGCCTGGCGTTGCTGGGCTGGGCAGAACGCAACGATGGCTGGATCATCGAGGACGACTACGATGGCGAGTACCGTTACAGCGGCGCGCCCCTGGCCCCGCTGGCTGCACTCGACCGGGCCGGCCGGGTGTTGTACGTGGGCACTTTCGGCAAGATCGCCTTCCCGGCGCTGCGCTTGGGTTACCTGGTATTGCCGGCGCAGTTGGCACAGGCCTTCAGCCAGGGTAAGGCGTTGGCAGTACGGCATTCGGAGGTCAGCAGCCAGTGCGTGATGGCCGAGTTCATGGCCCGTGGGCATTTCCAGCGGCATATTCGCCGCATGCGCAAAGCGGCGTTGAGCCGACGCAATGTGCTCAAGGCCGGCTGGCCTGTGGATATTGCCGGGTTGGGTAGCATGCCCGCAGTGGCCGCTGGGCTGCACGTGAAAGTGTCTGTGGATAACTTTGCCCGCGAACAGGCGCTGGTGGCCAAGGCAGAGGCAGTCGGCGTTGAAGTGACAGCGTTGAGCAATTTCTGGCTGGCCGATAGCGAAGTGCCTGTGGATAAGCGTGCTGGCCTGGTGCTGGGGTTTGCCGCGGTGCCGGAAGGTGAGATTGCCGCGGCATTGATGAAATTGCGCAAGGCTTGGCGCAAGGGTTGAGGCTGCCTGCCTCTTCGCGGGTAAACCCGCCCCCACAGGTATGGCCGGGTGGTCTCAGGTGCGGCGCATATCCTGTAGGAGCGGGTTCACCCGCGAAGGGCTGCAAGGCAGCCCCAACTGCGTCAGGTCCCCGACTTGATCCGCGTCCAGGCCCGGGTTCGCGCCCGCTCGGCATCGCGCTGCAACGGCTTGAGCGTGTAAAGCTTGGCCATCGCCTCCGCCGTCGGGTACAGGTTGGGGTTGTTGCGAATCGCAGGGCTCACCTTGTCGGTGGCATCCTTGTTGGGGTTCGGGTAGCCGACAAAATCGCTGATCGGCGCAATTACCTCGGGCCGCAGCAGGTAGTTGATGAATGCATGGGCGTCTGCCGGGTTGGCGGCATTCTTCGGAATCGCCAGCATGTCGAACCAGATCGGCGCGCCTTCCTTGGGCAGGCGCATGTCGACCGTCACACCATTTTTCGCTTCGCGGGCGCGGTTGGCAGCCTGCGAGAAGCTGCCGCTGTAACCCACCGCCACGCAGATATCCCCATTGGCCATGTCAGCCATGTACTTCGAGGAGTGGAAGTAGGTGATGTACGGGCGAATCTTCAGCATCAGCGCTTCGGCCTTCTTGTAGTCGGCCGGCTTGTCGCTGTTCGGTGGCAGGCCGAGGTACTGCAGGGCCAGCGGCAGGATTTCCGACGGCGAGTCGAGCAGCGCTACCCCGCACTGCTTGAGCTTGGCGATGTTCTCTTCCTTGAAGATCAGGTCCCAGCTGTCCACCGGCGCGTTATCGCCGAGTGCGGCCTTGACCTTGGCCGGGTTGAAGCCGATCAGCACGGTGCCATACATGTAGGGCACGGCAAACTTGTTGCCAGGGTCGTTGGCCTCGATCAGCTTCATCAGCGCAGGGTCCAGGTGTTGCCAGTTCGGCAGCTTGCTGCGATCCAGCGGCTGGAACACCCCGGCCTCGATCTGCTTGGCGAGGAATACGTTGGACGGCACCACCACGTCATAGCCGGAGTTGCCGGTGAGCAACTTGGCCTCCAGCGCTTCGTTGGTATCGAAGATGTCGTAGATCAGCTTGACGCCGCTGTCCTTCTGGAAATCGGTCAAGGTCTGCGGGGTGATGTAGTCGAACCAGTTATACACTCGCAGGGTGCGCTGCTCGGCGTGCGCCTGCAGGGCACCGGTGAACAGGGTGGCAGCGATGAACGGGGCGAGCAGACGCCTGAGTCGGACCATTACCGGGCTCCTGGCTGGGCGCGCTGGAAACCTTCCAGCACATTGACTGCGTTGATACCAATTTCTTCCACAGCGTAGCCGCCTTCCATCACGAACAGGGTCGGCTTGCCAAGCTGGCCGATACGCGTGCCCATTTCCAGGTAGTCAGGGCTGTCGAGCTTGAATTGCGAGATCGGGTCATCCTTGAAGGTGTCCACACCCAGGGAGACCACCAGTACGTCGGCGTCATAGCTGGCGATGCGCTGGCAAGCCTCTTCCAGGGCAGCGCTCCAGGCAGACCAATCGCTGCCGGCGGGCAGCGGATAATTGATGTTGCAGCCCTCACCGGCGCCTTCGCCGGTTTCGTCGGCATAGCCGAGAAAGAACGGGAATTCGTCCTGCGGGTCGCCGTGGATCGAAGCGAAGAACACATCGTTGCGGCGGTAGAAGATGTCCTGGGTGCCATTGCCGTGGTGGTAGTCGACATCGAGGATGGCAACCTTGCGCCGGCCCTGGTCGAGGAATGCCTGGGCGGCGATGGCGGCGTTGTTCAGGTAGCAGTAACCACCCATCACCTCGCCAGCGGCGTGGTGCCCTGGTGGGCGGCACAGGGCAAAGGCGCTGTGCGCGCCTTGCTGGATCGCTGCCTGGGCGGTGAGGGCGACCTGGGCGGCACTGTAGGCCGCCTGCCAGGTGCCGGCGGTGATTGGCGCGCCGGCATCGAAGCTGTAATAGCCCAACTCGCCGTGCAGGCCGGTAGGTTTTACCCGGCGCAAGGTGCGTGCAGGCCAGGTGAACGGCAGCAGGTCGCCTTCCTGGCCCAGCGCCGCCCAGCGCGCCCAGGCGCCTTCGAAAAAGTCCAGGTAGTCGGCGCTGTGGATGCGCAGCAAGGGTGCGCGGCCGAAGTCGGTAGGGCCCTGGATGTCACCGAGGTTGCGTTTTTTGACCTGGTCGAGCACATGGTCAGCGCGCGAGGGCATTTCGAAACACGGCATCAGCTTGCCGTCGATCAGCTCGCAGCGGCCATGGTGCAGGCGGTGATCATCGGAATAGATCGTCAGCATTGTTGTTCTCCGGTGGGGACTGGCGTGGGACCATTTTCAGCGGTGGGCCAGTGGCGGAGAACGACGCAACTGGCCAAAAGGGGATCGATGTGGCCAAGCTCTATGGCCTGGTTTTCCTGTGCTGGCTTCTTCGCGGGCTCGCCCGCTCCCACAGGTATCCCACAGTACTCGGAGCTTGTGCAGTTCCTGTGGGAGCGGGCGAGCCCGCGAAGAAGCCAGCACAGGTCAGCCGCGGAAATGACTGGGTGCTACTCCGCTCCAGCGCTGGAAGGCATGCCGGAAACTGGCCGTCTCGCTGAACCCCAGGGTTTCGGCAATGCGGTAGATTGGCATCTGCTCATCGGTCAGCAACTGCTTGGCCCGCTCGAACCGCAGTTCGTCCAGCAACTGCTGGTAACTGCTACCCAGCGCCTGCAAATGCCGGCGCAGGGTGCGCGACGAGCAGTTCATCTGCCGCGCCAGCCCGTCCAGCCCTGGCGCGGCGTCCAGTTGTTGCGTGAGCAACTGGCGAATCCGCCCCAGCCAGGCCTGGCGACCCGTGAATTCCAGGTTCAGGCGCCGGCAGCGTTCGCTCATGGCTTTGTGGGTAATCGGGTCAGCCAACGGCAGCGGCGTATCCAGCCAGCGCCGCTCGAACGCAAAGGCATTGTCTTGCGCCGCAAACACCACTGGGCACTGGAACGCACCGGCATAGCGTGCATGGTAGTCAGGCCGAGGGTGCTCGAAGCGTGCCCCTAGCAGCGGCAACGGGCGGCCAAGCAGGTCGTCACAGATGACTTTCAAGGAGACCAGGCAGAACTCGGCATTGAAAGCGCTCAATGCCGGGTTGTCGTGGTACTCGCTGGCGCTGAACCAGACGCGTTGGCCGTCGTCGCGCAAGCGCAGCGAGAAGACTGTTCCCAGCAGTGCCGGATACTGCAGCGCCAGGCGCAGGGCGTCACCCAAAGTGGCACTGGAGAGCAGGGCGTAACCGAGCATGCCATAGCACGACACATGCATGCGCTGGCCCAGCTCCAGGCCGATGTCTTCGCGCCGGGCCACGGCGTTGGCACACACTTGCAGTTCCTGCTGTGTGGTGATGCGCGCGTCGGCGTGCCCCAGGTCTGCCGGGCCAATGCCGCTACCGGCGAGCAGCGCCGAAGCCTCAGCACCGTCTGCCTGGAAGACGTTGAGTATCAGCGAAACCGCATTGAGGGTGGTCAGGTGGCTGTGCAGCATGCTGGGTAATCCCGTGAGCCTGGAACACATTATGGAGCAAGTTGTGTGCCGATATTCAAAGGCGGTTGTGCAGCCCCTTTGCGGCACCAGGCCGATCCCACGTCTACCGGTATCGGCAGGGCAAGCGCCGCGCAAGCCAGCAGGCAAAAAAAAGCCCGGTGCATAAGCCCGGGCTTGGAAAGGTTGAGAGGTGTCTAGTCTCTTAACCTGGTGAGACAGTGTGGCAGCAGCCGGGTTACGCCTTCAGCGGAACCAAGCGTGGCGCGATCATGTTTTCCGGACGCAGGATGTCGTTGAGCATTTCTTCGTCCAGCAGCTTCTCTTCACGCACCAGTTCAAGCACGCCGCGGCCGGTTTCCAGGGCAACGCGGGCGATACGGGTGGCGTTTTCGTAGCCGATGTATGGGTTCAGGGCGGTGACCAGGCCGATCGAGTGTTCGACCAGCTCACGGCAGCGCTGTTCGTTGGCGGTGATACCGACGATGCAGTGCTCGCGCAGCATGTCCATGGCGCGTTGCAGCAGGCGGATCGAGTCGAAGATCTTGTAGGCGATCAGCGGCTCCATGACGTTCAGCTGCAGTTGGCCACCTTCGGCGGCGACGGTCAGGGCCAGGTCGTTGCCCATGATGGCGAAGGCGACTTGGTTGACCGCTTCCGGGATCACCGGGTTGACCTTGCCTGGCATGATCGAGCTGCCTGGCTGGCGCGCTGGCAGGTTGATTTCGTTGATGCCGGTGCGTGGGCCGCTGGACAGCAGGCGCAGGTCGTTGCAGATCTTCGACAGCTTGACCGCGGTGCGCTTGAGCATGCCGGAGAACAGCACGAAGGCACCCATGTCGGAGGTGGCTTCGATCAGGTCGGCAGCCGGTACCAGCGGCTGGCCGCTGATGATCGCCAGGCGTTGTACGGCCAGGGCTTGGTAGCCAGGGTCGGCGTTGATGCCGGTGCCGATGGCGGTGCCGCCCAGGTTGATTTCGGTCAGCAGCTCCGGCGCCAGCGAGCGCAGGCGCTGCAGGTCTTCGGTCATGGTGGTGGCGAAGGCACGGAATTCCTGGCCCAGGGTCATCGGCACGGCGTCCTGCAGCTGGGTGCGGCCCATCTTCAGTACGTGGTCGAATTCCTTGCCTTTGGCGGCGAACGCCTGGATCAGGCTTTCGAGGCTGGCCAGCAGGGCGTCGTGACCCAGCAGCAGGCCCAGACGAATGGCCGTCGGGTAGGCGTCGTTGGTCGACTGCGCCATGTTCACATCGTTGTTCGGGTGCAGGTACTGATACTCACCCTTCTGGTGGCCCATGGCCTCCAGCGCGATGTTGGCGATGACTTCGTTCGCGTTCATGTTGGTGGACGTACCGGCACCACCCTGGATCATGTCGACCACGAACTGCTCGTGGTAGTCGCCCTTGATCAGGCGGCCACAGGCGGCGCTGATGGCAGCATGTTTGGCATCGCTCAGGTGCCCCAGCTCACGGTTGGCGTCGGCAGCAGCCTGCTTGACCATCGCCAGGCCCACTACCAGTTTCGGGTAGTGCGACAGCGGAACACCGGAGAGGTGGAAGTTGTTGGCAGCGCGCAGGGTCTGGATGCCGTAGTAAGCATCAGCAGGTACTTCCAGGGTGCCCAACAGATCTTTTTCGACGCGGAACGATGCAGCAGCGGACATGATGTATATCATCTCGATGTTGACCCGGCACATGCCGGAATGGCGCCAATCCTAGGCCTTAAGGGGATTTTGCGGCCAATGCTGTTGCACGCTAACCTATGCACAAACGGCATAGTGATTCATGTGACGCCAATTGAAATTCGAGCGTGTTCCATTTTGGTGCACGACGGGAGATGTGCTTCGTGAACCTTGAAAGCAAATGGCTGGAAGACTTCAGTGCGCTGGCTGCCACCCGCAGTTTTTCCCAGGCGGCAGAGCGGCGCTTCGTCACCCAACCGGCCTTCAGCCGGCGTATCCGCAGCCTTGAGGCAGCGTTGGGCCTGCAACTGGTGAACCGTTCCCGCACGCCGATAGAGCTGACCGAGGCCGGGCAGCTGTTTCTGGTTACGGCGCGCACGGTTGTCGACCAGTTGGGCGAAATTCTCCGCCATCTGCATCACCTGGAAGGTGGTCAGGGGGAGGTGATTCAGGTGGCTGCCGCGCACTCGTTGGCGTCGGGCTTTTTCCCTCGCTGGGTAGCGCAACTGCGTAATGACGGCCTGAACATCGCCACTCGCCTGGTTGCGACTAACGTGGGGGATGCCGTGCATGCACTGCGCGAGGGTGGTTGCGACCTGATGCTGGCGTTCTACGACCCAGACGCCGCCTTGCAGATGGATGCCGAGATCTTCCCGTCGCTGCACATGGGCAATACCGAAATGGTGCCGGTATGCGCGGTGGACGCCGACGGCAGGCCGATGTTCGACCTGGAAGGTGAAAGTAGCGTGCCACTGCTGGCTTATACTGCCGGGGCCTTCCTCGGGCGGTCGGTCAACCTGCTGCTGCGCCAGCGCAATGTGCGCTATACCACCGTTTACGAAACCGCCATGGCGGACAGCCTGAAGAGCATGGCGCTGGAAGGCATGGGCATTGCCTGGGTGCCGCGGCTTTCGATGCGGGGCGAGCTGGAACGCGGTGAGTTGGCGATCTGCGGAGGAAGCCAGTGGCATGTACCCCTGGAAATCCGCCTGTACCGGTGCGCCTTGGTGCGCAAGGCCAATGTGCGGCTACTCTGGCGCAAGCTGGAAAATACGCCTGCGCCAGAGTGAGCCTCTTCAGTTACGAAGCGCGTGATCAAGGTGATTGACGATTGTCACTCTGTTCTGGTCGCTGTAGCGGTAGCAATTGGCCCGAAGCGAGAAGCGGGCCGGATAAACAAAGGTCTCGCATGGCCATGGGTTGTAGCGTATCTCTGCTGCCTCGTGAGTGGCGTTCATCAAGTGACCCAGTTCATGCCCCAGGGTGCCATAGCTGGCCATTGAGACGATCGCGTGGGCATAGCCCAATTTGGCCAGGCCAAGGTGTTCTGCGCCTTCGCTGTTGAGGCCGAAACTATCGCGCGTCAGCAAAATCGATTTCTGCCACCTGAACTGTGGATGCGCTGCAGCGGTGAAGACCCTGTGGGTATCTTCTGGAGGCATCTGGCGATAAGGAATATCGGTAATGCCTGCTACATCACGCGCGAAGACGATCTCAATTGAGTGATCGCTGATTCTGCGCATTTCTTCCAGCCACGGCTGCACGTAGTCTTTATCGATCTGTTTGTCGCTCACATCGGCTAGTTCATCGTGCGGATAGATAGTAACCACCAAGGTTCTCGCAGCCCATGTGGGGGAGGCCTGAAGGGCCATCGTCATGCAAACCAGCAGTGAGGCAAGAAATGATCTGGCCATCTTTTTCTCCGAGAAGGTTGAACAGGGGTGTTCAATCCTCTTGCAACTGCCGTTACGCATCGCAGCCGGAAAAAGTTGTCCCGCGAGACAGCTTGCCCTTTTATCTCTCATGTGCTTGCAGGGGTGGGCGGCCCGCCTGCAAGTACGCTACAATCCCGCGCCTTCGGCCACCGGGCCGATTAGAATCCGTATGACAAGCCACGCCGGCCTACCCGCGTGGCTTGTTGCTTTATAGCGCGCCAGAAGGCGCTTGCAGGAGAGGCTCGACGATGAGTGCACTGGTTGGCGTGATCATGGGCTCCAAGTCCGATTGGTCCACCCTTAGCCACACCGCCGATATGCTGGAAAAACTCGGCATTCCCTACGAAGTGAAGGTGGTGTCCGCCCACCGCACCCCGGATCTGCTGTTCCAGTACGCCGAAGAGGCCGAGGGCCGTGGCATCGAGGTGATCATCGCGGGTGCTGGTGGCGCTGCCCACCTGCCGGGCATGTGCGCCGCCAAGACCCACCTGCCGGTGCTGGGCGTGCCGGTGCAGTCGTCGATGCTCTCGGGCGTCGACTCGCTGCTGTCGATCGTGCAGATGCCCGCCGGCGTACCGGTTGCCACCCTGGCCATCGGCCGTGCGGGTGCAGTCAATGCGGCGCTGTTGTCGGCCAGCATCCTGGGCGCCAAATACCCGCAATTCCACGCTGCGCTGAAGCAATTCCGCACGGAACAGACCGACACCGTGCTGGACAACCCAGACCCGCGCCAGGCTTGAGGCTCAACCCATGAAGATCGGTGTAATCGGTGGCGGCCAGCTGGGCCGCATGCTGGCCCTGGCGGGTACCCCGCTGGGCATGAATTTCGCTTTCCTCGACCCGGCGCCCGATGCTTGCGCTGCGCCTCTGGGCGAGCACCTGCGGGCCGATTACGGCGATCAGGAGCACCTGCGCCAGTTGGCTGACGAAGTTGACCTGGTGACCTTCGAGTTCGAGAGCGTCCCGGCCGAAACCGTGGCTTTCCTCTCGCAGTTCGTACCGGTCTACCCCAGTGCCGAAGCGCTGCGCATCGCCCGGGACCGCTTGTTCGAGAAAAGCATGTTCCGCGACCTGGGTATTCCTACCCCGGCTTTCGCCGACATCCTCTCGCAAGCCGACCTCGACGCCGCAGTCGCCAGCATCGGCCTGCCGGCCGTTTTGAAAACCCGTACCCTGGGTTACGACGGCAAGGGCCAGAAGGTGCTGCGCACGCCTGAGGACGTGGTTGATACCTTCGCCGAACTGGGCAGTGTGCCCTGCCTGCTGGAAGGCTTTGTACCCTTTACCGGCGAAGTCTCGCTGGTGGCCGTACGGGCCCGTGATGGCGAAACCCGCTTCTACCCGCTGGTGCACAACACCCACGAGAGCGGCATCCTGCGCCTGTCGGTGGCCAGCCAGGCACACCCGTTGCAGGCATTGGCTGAAGACTATGTAGGCCGTGTACTGCAAAAGCTGGAGTACGTGGGCGTGATGGCGTTCGAGTTCTTCGAAGTTGACGGTGGCCTGAAGGCCAACGAAATCGCCCCGCGCGTGCACAACTCCGGTCACTGGACCATCGAAGGTGCCGAATGCAGCCAGTTCGAGAACCACCTGCGCGCGGTGGCCGGCCTGCCGCTGGGCTCCACTGCCAAGGTGGGCGAGAGTGCGATGCTCAACTTCATCGGTGAAGTGCCTGCCGTGGACAAGGTGATCGCCATCGATGGCTGCCACCTGCACCACTACGGCAAGGCTTTCAAGGCCGGCCGCAAGGTTGGCCACGCCACCCTGCGCTGCCACGACATGGCTACCCTCGAGCGCAAAATTGCCGAGGTAGAGGCCCTGATCAGCAACTGATCGAACTTCTACCAGTGGCTTGCCCTCTGAAATGGCAACAAGCCGAAGTGCTGACTAGGCTTTGGCTTGTTCCATTTTCACTGCAGAGGGATTGCCATGGGCATCATCGGAACCATCTTCATCGGCCTCATCGTCGGCCTGCTGGCCCGCTTCATCAAACCAGGCGACGACAGCATGGGCTGGATCATGACCATCCTGCTGGGTATTGCCGGTTCGCTGTTGGCCACCTATGGCGGCCAGGCGCTGGGCATTTACCAGGCTGGGCAGGCAGCGGGCTTCTTCGGCGCGCTGGTCGGTGCCATTGTCCTTCTGGTGATCTACGGGTTCATCAAGAAACGCTGAATACCGGTTAGAATGCTCGGCAATTCCATCGAGTTGCCGAGCATTGTCATGCGTGCCTTTTTTCTCCTGCCCCTGCTGTTGGCCAGCACCCTGGCCCATGCCGAACTGCCTGAAACCGACTGGCTGGAGCTGATGCCCAAGTCGGACCAGAAGGCGCTTGAGCAAATGCCCGAAATCGACCATAACTCGCCGGAAGCCATGGGTACCTTCACCGACAAGGGCGGCCTCAAGCAGAGCAAGGGCCTGCCGGCGGTGATGTATTCCACCAAGACCGTGCCAGCCATGAATGGCAAGGACATCCGCCTGGGCGGTTACCCGGTACCGCTGGAAAGCGATGCCAAGGGTAACAGCACGTTGTTCTTCTTGGTGCCGTACCCGGGCGCGTGCATCCATGTACCGCCTCCGCCGCCCAATCAGCTGGTGCTGGTGCGCTACCCGAAAGGCCTGAAGATCGATGACATCTACACCCCACTGTGGGTCACCGGCAAATTGAAGGTGGAGAAAGTCAGCAATGATCTGGCCGATGCCGCCTATGCGCTGGATGCCGGAAAGGTAAGAGTGGTGGAAGACGCCGACCTCTGAGCCCTCGCCAAACAAGGCCGCACCTGCAGCGGCACGCGATCGCCAGTAGGAGCAACTGTCTTTCCCAAAACTTGAAAAGCCTGCGCGATTCATTGTGGGAGCGGGCTTGCCCGCGAAGCAGGCGATGCGGTGTCTGGCACCGGCTGCGCCGGTGTTCGCGGGCACGCCCGCTCCCACAGGAGCCGTGTGATCTTCGAGTCCTGCATTTTGGCTGTTGATCTATACCCTCTTCGGCTGAGGCAACACCAGATCCAGCCAAGGCTCGCCAGTCCTGAGCATCGCATTGAGTCGTACCAGGAAGACTCGCACAGGGGTGTTCGCTGCGGGGGACGTGACCACCGTGCCGGTGAATGACAGCTTCTGCTCCTACTCGTGCTCTAGGCACCTGCGGCATTCAGCTTGTCATTCACCGCTCTCACTCCAGCTTCTAATCCTCTCTCAAGACACAAGCGGCCTTGCGTCGCGAAAGGACCGCGCAGTGGTCCCGGGGCCTCAAAGCGCTTCGCTAGCCAGCACCACGCCCAGCGAATGACTGGCCCCAGGCTTCAACTCCACCGGGTCATCCCATACATTCGCCGTCTCGATGCACAGCATCCCCTGCCAACCCTCATCGGCCATGTCCGGCAGCTCCCTGGCCCGTTCGGTCCAGGGGTTCCAGATAACCGCCGAACGCGAGCCGCTGCTGGTCAGGGTTATCCGCCGTTTCCAGTGCGGGTCGACAATGCTCAGCGTTTGCGGGGCGCCGAGGTAGATCCGGTCAGTCTCCCCGGTGAACGTGAGCGGCCCCTGCTGCTGGCGCTGTTGCCAGCCAGCCAAGGTTTCGATGTAACCCAGCCCCTCCACCCCTTCGACCCGGGCCTGGCGCACGTCACTGACCGCAAAGTAGCTGTGCAGGGCCTGGCTGATGGTGACTGGTGCAGTGCCCACGTTGCGACTGGTGAGGTTCAGTTTCAGGTCTGCGCCAAGCGCTACCATCAGTTTCAGTTCGACTGAATGCGGCCAGTCGGGCAGTTGACCCTGCGCTTCTGGCAGCGCGAATTCGATCTGCAGTTGCTGGCCGACTTCCTCGATACCCAGCAATTGCCAGTCTCGGGCGCGCGCAAGGCCGTGGGCAGGCGCCTGCGCACCGTTGTACATGGCCTGCACAGCCTGGGGGTTGCGCTGCAGGTTGCCGAACCACGGCCAGCACACGGGTACCCCGGCGCGCACCGACTTGCCCTTGCGGAAGATGGCCTGGTCGCTCAGCCACAGCAGCGGCGGCTCGCCCACCCGCTGGTAGCTGAGGATCTGTGCGCCCTGTTGGGCGATCAGGAGTTCGGCGTGGTTGCTGCTGATACGCCAGCAGTTCAGTTCGCCATGTTGCTCGGTTACGACCTGGAAGGTTGCCATTGCATTTGTCTCATTGATTGCCAGTGGGCCTTGGACCCGGGCACCTGCAATGAGTTTACCGCCGGCAAGGCTCAGCGACGAGGCACCGAGCGCGTGCGGCCGCTGCCGTCAATGGCGACGAAGACGAATACCGCCTCGGTGACCTTGCGCCATTCGCTGGACAGCGGGTCGTCGCTCCACACTTCGACCATCATCTGGATCGAGCTACGGCCGATTTCCAGGGTCTGGGTATAGAACGACAGCTGCGCACCCACGGCGACCGGCACGAGGAACGCCATGCGGTCGATGGCCACGGTCGCTACCCGGCCACCGGCGACACGGCTGGCCATGGCAGTGCCGGCCAGGTCCATCTGGGCGACCAGCCAGCCGCCGAAGATGTCGCCAAAGCCGTTGGTTTCCCGCGGCAGGGCGGTGATCTGCAAGGCCAGGTCGCCCTGCGGGATAGGATCTTCTTGTTCGAGCTCAATCATGCGATGGGGCCTCTGACCCGTGACGCTTTCGTTGGTGTGGCGCAAGGGCCGGGTAAACGATTCAGCCTGGAACATACTACGCCGATTTCGTTTCACTGGGCGGCCGTAGGGAAACTCTGCGAAACCGCCTGACAATAAAGACCGGCGTTTTCGCACAACATCCCACGTTAGGCGCAACCTTTTCCTACGAGTTGCCAGTATATAGAGCATAACGGCCAGCGACGACCGCACATTCGTGAATATCTGTTGGGTTTTTGTAGCGCTATCAGCACGCCTCGGCAATTTGCTATCTTCGCTGGTCTCCCAATCCAGAAGCCGCGCGCCAAGCGGCCTGCATGCCCTACAAAGAGAATAACCAGCGATGACTTCCGTGCCGAGCAGTATCGAGCAGCCCTCGCGGCCGCTGACCCGCAGTGACTACAAGACCCTCTCACTGTCCGCACTGGGCGGGGCGCTGGAGTTCTACGACTTCATCATCTTCGTGTTCTTCGCCACGGTGGTCGGCAAGCTGTTCTTCCCGGCCGACATGCCCGAGTGGCTGCGCCTGATGCAAACTTTTGGCATCTTCGCGGCCGGTTACCTGGCGCGGCCGCTGGGCGGCATCATCATGGCCCACTTTGGCGACCTGCTGGGGCGCAAGAAGATGTTCACCCTGAGCATTTTCATGATGGCCCTGCCGACGCTGATCATGGGGTTGCTGCCAACGTATGCCCAGATCGGCATGTGGGCACCCATCCTGCTGCTGCTGATGCGGGTTATCCAGGGCGCTGCGATCGGAGGGGAAGTGCCGGGCGCCTGGGTGTTCGTTTCCGAGCACGTACCGGCGCGTAACACCGGTTACGCCTGCGGCACCCTCACGGCCGGCCTGACCTCGGGCATTCTGCTGGGGTCGCTGGTCGCCACGCTGATCAACACGGTCTACAGCCCTGCAGAAGTCGCGGATTACGCCTGGCGCATACCCTTCCTGCTGGGTGGCGTGTTCGGCCTGTTCTCGGTCTACCTGCGCCGCTGGCTGCACGAAACGCCGGTATTCGCCGAGATGCAGCAGCGCAAGGCCCTGGCGGAAGAGCTCCCGCTGCGTGCGGTGCTGCGCGACCATCGTGGCGCGATCATCCTGTCGATGCTGCTGACCTGGATGCTGTCGGCGGCCATCGTCGTGCTCATCCTGATGACCCCGGCGCTGTTGCAGAGCATCTACCACGTCAGCCCCACCGATTCGCTCAAGGCCAATAGCCTGGCCATCGTACTGCTCAGCGTCGGCTGCATCAGCGCTGGCAGCCTGGCAGACCGATTTGGCGCGGGCCGAGTGTTCGTGATTGGTAGCCTGTTGCTGCTAATAACCTCCTGGACCTTCTACCACAGCTTGCCAACCCGGCCAGAGCTGCTGTTCCCGCTGTATGCGGTAACCGGCCTGTGCGTGGGGGTGATCGGCGCGGTGCCTTATGTGATGGTCAAGGCGTTCCCGGCGGTGGTGCGCTTCAGTGGGTTGTCGTTCTCGTACAACGTGGCCTACGCGATCTTTGGCGGGCTGACGCCGATGGTGGTGACGGCGCTGCTCAAGGTCAGCCCTATGGCGCCGGCCTACTATGTGGCGGGGTTGTGCGTCCTCGGCTTGCTGGTAGGGCTCTATCTGCTGGCGAAGAAACGTTGAGTTGAGGGTCCATCCCTGAAGACGGCCAAGTCGCAAACCTGTAGCTTGGTGTTGTATTGGCACATGATGCTGATGGGGGCGTTGTTTGTATTTTTCCATGCAAACACGTCCCAGCCTCCGGTATCGCCCAAAGGCAGGGGCATCCTTAGAGGCGGCTGAGAGCTGCGCCGAGGGCCCAACCTGTCGCGGGCTTCTGTTCGGGTTGAGAGCCCCTGTAAACGATCAGGCAGCATGCCTTGATAAGGTTGTTCTTGGCAAATCCTGCTAATCAAGTTGACATGCACGCATTCCAGAACCAAAGGCCCTGCAGAGAACCCTAGCTCCAGACCGGGAAGTGGTGTGGCGGTTTCTGATTCCTGCCCTATAAATACAAAACCAGGAGGGCTGGCTGACAAATAATTATTTGCCACCGCTTCAGTAATTGATGGGTGCGTTCGGCTGCGAATTAATATATATGCAAAATCGAAGTTTTTCAGTATGGCTACCGGCACTACAATCGAGGGTGTCTGTAATCATATCGCCTTTGTCTTCGCAAAGCTGATGATGGGGTAGTTTCGCTTCAGTAACTTAATAAGTATCTCAGGCCAGATTGTGGGTAACGTGAAGTCTTCTCTGTTGCTTAATCTATCGAACATTCTTTTACTCCTTTATCAAGTGCACGGGGAAGATTTGCCAAGTCCTTGCACTTGTTGAGCGTGGCTGCCAGTGTGGATTTGTTTCAATGTGTATTGATTTGGTGGTTGTAGGAAGCGTTGGCTTTGTATGTAGGGGTGTTCTTGTTTTAATTTGAGTGAGTATAGAGAGGGGGAGTGTGTTAGGTAGATCTCGATAAATATGTAGCGCAGCCTCACTCGGCTTTTTAACAACTATCGGCCATGCAGATAAGGAGACTCTGTATGGCTCAAAATACATTCAACGAAAATTCGACAGGTGAGGTTGTCATCACCCCGGGCTCTTCCGGCTCAAGCGGTGGTGGCGGAGGTTTCTTCAGCATTGGTGGCGGCGGCGGCTTCGGCGGAGGCTTTGGAGGCTCCAGCCGGCGTCGTCGGAAAAAGCGGGCGAGAGCTCGCGCTGCTGCGCTTGCCCGAGCGAAGGCCGAGGACCAGGCACGCCAGGCTGCCGCTGCGGCGGCTCGTGCCGAGGCACTGGAGTTAGCGCATCGCCAGCGGGTTGCTACATACGGCCAGGCACGAGAGGGTCGGAGGGCGCAACTCGATGCTCATTTCGCCCAACAGTCGAAAGCCCTGGCACAGGCGCTTCAGGATGAAATAAGCGCGGCGCGCAAGCGTCCAGAGTATGACGGCAGCGAACGCTGGCAGCTCTACCAGATCACCAAGGCGCGGAACGAGACAGAAGGGCTTATTGCCGCAAAACAAGGCGCGCTGGCCGAGTATCAGGCCCGAGCAGCTGCCTTCGCTGGCCCAGGTGCAAGCGCGGGCGCTTATGCTGCGCGGCTTTCAGGCTTGACGACCGAAGTGCAGATGCAGGAACTGCATCGCGACTGGGAAGCAGCCTATCTAGCATCCCACGAAGCCCGGTTGCTGCAAGAGGCCATCAGGCAATTGTCAGAGCGCTCGGCCGCTTTACGGGTGGAACCACACAGGAGCAGTTGTGGAGGGCTCGAGAGGCACGCTGGGAACAGCAGCGCCTATACGCTGAACAGCGCAAAGCGCGGATTCGTTACAAGCAACAGGCGGATGAAGACCGGCGCCTGCTCCGGTTAAAGGCAGCCTCCACGTTTGCGGCACCTGTTGCCGCTGCACAGGCCGGTGGTGTGTTGCTCAGCCAGGCTGGCGCGCAGGTTGCGGCGGATGTGGCTGCGGCCTTGGAGCAGGCAATCGCCAATGCGGCGAAGGAGGTGCTGAGGGTCGCGGCGATTCGTGCGGGGCAGGCTGTCAGCCTTTCGGCAACGGCCATGCTGTACTCGCCGACGCTGGCTAATGGCGAGTTGACCGAAGCCCAGCGCAGGCGGCATCTCGAAGGTTTGGGGATACGTGCTGATCTGCTGGGCGTAGAGGCTGGGCAGGATCTGCAGGCCATTGCCAATGCGGGTGGTTCGGCCCGTCTTAGTCATCGCATCCGAATCGAGCATCTGCCGGGTGGCAGTGCGATAGCGGTGGCTTCCACGGGAGCCGGAATCGCGTCCGAAGTACGGGTAAGGAATGCCGTTCTTGACCCCTTGACCGATACCTACCGGGTCGAGGCCGAGACGCCCACCGGCAAAACCATCGTGCTCGGCGAGGCGGCTGTATCAGCTAGTAGCGCACCCAGCGGCAGGGTGTTGGCGCTGGCTCCCGAAGCGGCCATCGTCGGCGCAGGTGTGGACCTTCGCTTCGATGACTGCATTGTCTGTGTGCCTGGCCAGCAACCTCAGTATTTCTCTTTCGCGGTTTCTCCTGCGGGTACCGGAATTGTCAGCGGCAAAGGTCAGGTGGCTGCTGCCAACTGGTGGTCCACCAGCGGCACCCCATCCGGCGTGGCAGTACCTGCCCAGGTCGGTGCCCAACTGCGCGGCCGATTGTTCACTGACACGCCGGCTTTCGAAAGTGCGGTATGGCGGGCTATCGCAGCGGATCTGGGGTTGCTCGATCAGTTCGACGAACTGAATCAGAGGCGCATCCTCAGCGGTTTTCCGCCTGTGGCACCGAAAGCGAGCTGGAATGGGGTCCGGCGCGAGTTCGAACTGCGCCATGTGGCAACTGCCGGGGTTGGCTCCGGGCTCTACGATCTGGATCAGCTGAGAATCCACAAGCCCAGCAACACTCAAGGTGTATTGACGGTTGTCCAACCGTTCAAGCCCTGGTTCGCATCCAGTGTGGCGCTCTACCTTGACCCTGCCATCGTTCAAGGCCAACCGCCGCGCACCTGGACACCGTTGGCGGCACCTGGCGCGGAACTCCTCGGTCCGACGCACTTGCCGGAAGTACCGCCACTCCCGGGTATTCTGCCTGGGGCACCCACCGAACCTGTAGGGCCAAGTCTTGAAATACTTCCGGGTGAGAATCCGGGTGAGACTGGGGCCATAATTCCTGGGTTTGGTGGCGATACAGACCTGCCGCAGCCAGGGTTGGTTAACTATGAACCAGCCAGGCCTCTAGAGGTCGGTGAATACAGGGATCTCCGGCGTCGAAGTATCAACGATAAGATGGATGTAGACCATATTGTTTCCCGTAAAGCGTATCAGTATTTTCTGAGCATTAATTTCCCACAGTTGCAACCTAGTGACATCAAGGAGTTGTTGGAAGCAGCGCCCAGTGTGGTGATTCCCGCGGAGGTGCACAGAAAGTTCAGCCAGACTTATGGTGGGAGGAATAATCAGGCCAGGCAGCTCAAAGATGCATCTGACCTTCGGGCAGCAGTAGATAACAACATGGATGCTTTAAAACCGGGTCTTCTTGAATACGGCTTTACTGAGGATGAAATAGAGGGCGCGCGGCGGAAATTGCATGAGTTGCACCAACAAAAAGGACTATATATATGAATGCGCAGCAGTTAGAGTCCTATCTTACAAATCTAGGTAGGCCGCACGCAAAACTAGTAGCCGAAGGTGTTGTGCCGGCTGTTGATTTTATAGAGATCTATCCTGGGGCTTTGACCTTGTATCTGGAGGCGGCGTCGGGTTTGAATTTGTGTTTTTGGGCGGAAAACAAAGAGTTTGAATCAGTGATTGTGTCGCTTGTCGAGACAGCCACAACGAATACCGTATATCAGCATGAACTTCCAGAGCCCTATATAAAGTGTATAACCCGTGATATAGCCTTAAATATTTTTGGCGAGCCAATTGAGTCGAGGGGCCCATTTAAAATGCCGCTGCCTATGGGCGAAGTAGGGGGTTGGGATAAATTCCACTTACTCGACCAGAAGTACCCTGGGATAATCGTTCTCTTCAAGTATGACGTAGCTATGAATGTCACCGGCGTGGCTTTTGCGTTGGAGAAAACTGGCTTCGATCGCATGCGTGATGAGGCTAAACAGCAAGCTGGCGAATAAGGAATATGTAATGGAACTTAGACCCGAGCTGAGTCAGTACGAAGAAAACTCCTTTCTTAGTCTGGTCGAAGCTATTTGGCATGCCGACGCCGACAAGGCCTCGCATGACGCGTGGATCGCCCACTTCGACAGCATTGTCGGCCACCCCGCCGGTAGCGATCTCCTGTTCTATTCAAACGCTGATGAAACCGACAGCATCAACTCGCCGAAGCACATAGTTGCTACGATAAAGTCCTGGCATCAGCAGAACGGCCGTGCGGCGTTCAAAGGCCAGACCTTGCAACCACCGCCCGTTCGCCAAATGCTGACCCCCGCGCAGCGAGCCAGCCAGTCCTCCAATCGCAATCTGGAAAAAGTGCGAAAACTGGCCGCTGAGATCCAGGCTGCCGAGCAGCAGGGCACACTGAAGTTTACCGCTCTGGAACAGCAATTGGCCCGCGCCCCAGCCGGCGGCACACCTGAGCAGCAACTGGCAGCAAGCCTCGCCGCTTTGCGCGCCCTGGAACTTGCCCAGCATCAAGCCAAAGCCGCCTTCGACAAGCTCACGCGTTTGCAGATGCCCGTCAAATTCGCCCTCGATGGCGCCAAGCGAGATGCCACCAGCCCGTTCCTCAATGCTGCGACTCAAGCCGTCGTGCTGCGTGAAATCACTGCCAGCAGCCAGTGTCATGCAGCAGCCTTGGCCTCGGCACAGGTGCGTCAACCCGCCTTGTACGCCCGCGGCGTAGAACTGATCGAAAGCCTGGAAACCTGTATAGCCCAGTTGGCGAAGGCCACGGCGACTGGCCCGGGCTATGGGTCTTTGACATTGGAAGCAGCAGCCCATTCAGCAAGTCTGCATCCCGCGTTGCTCACAGTTCAAGGCTTGCCCCGGGAAGTAGCCAAGCAGCAGCATCAACTTGTCAAAACGTTCCGTTCCGCAGTGGCTGAGCTGGATTGGCAAGCAGCATCGCTGCAGGGCGACCACCCCGGCACTTATGCGGATGTAGTCGAGTTCGTATTGAGTACCCCCAGTGACGACCCCCGCTTTGCCGTTACGGTGCCGTTGGTTGAGATGCTCGAGAGTGAGCGCACAGACTGGGCCGTGCTGGCAGCAGAGCGTGGCGAAGTGGATCTACCTGTGCGTCTTTGTTCAACCGTGGGCGGCGCCACAAATGGCACCTCTACAGGGGTCAAGCCTTTCACGCGTTACTCACATGTGGTCATGACCGCTACACAAGGCAAGATCGTCCCCTCACGTGTACGGGTTCGAGCGGCTGGTTGGGATGCCTCACTGCAGTCCTACCTATTCACAAGCGAGGGGGCCGCGCCTGTGACAGTGCAATGGCAGACGGGCAGAGCTCCCTATGCTCGCCGCGACCCTTCGAGCCCTCCCAGCATCGGATTTTTGAGCATGCCCCTGGTGCCGTTGATCGAGCGCTTTGCCGACCTGGCACAGGTTAAATTCGATGACTACATCGTGGTGTTTCCAGATGGTTCTGATCTGTGCCCCGTCTACATCATGTTCAGGGACCGCCGGGAGTTTTAGCTCACCGCTTGTTCACATCGATATACGCGCAGGCCATCGCGAATAATGGGTGATGGCCTTTAATCCATTTGTCACAATTAGGTCATATGGTGTTCATGCGGCCTGCCGATACTGGGGCCCGTTCCATCCAGCACCCCAATATTCCTGCTAGGAGCAAGGCATGAAACTGAAGCGTTTGATGGCGGCCCTCACGTTCGCCGCCGCTGGCGTTGCAACCGCCAACGCGGTGGCCGCTGTCGATCCTGCGATCCCGACCTACACCAAGACCACCGGTGTTTCGGGCAACCTCTCCAGCGTTGGTTCCGACACCCTGGCTAACCTGATGACGCTGTGGGCCGAGGCCTACAAGAAGGAATATCCGAACGTAAACATCCAGATCCAGGCGGCGGGTTCCTCCACCGCGCCACCTGCGCTGACCGAAGGCACTGCCAACCTCGGCCCGATGAGCCGCAAGATGAAGGACGTCGAGCTGCAAGCCTTCGAGCAGAAGTACGGCTACAAACCGACCGCCATTCCTGTTGCCGTCGATGCGCTGGCCGTGTTCGTGCACAAGGACAATCCGATCAAGGGCCTGACCATGGCGCAGGTCGATGCCATCTTCTCCTCGACCCGCTTGTGTGGGGGCAAGGCCGACGTCAAGACCTGGGGTGATGTAGGTGTGACCGGCGACCTGGCCAACAAACCGATTCAGCTGTTCGGCCGCAACTCGGTCTCCGGTACCTATGGCTACTTCAAAGAAGAAGCCCTGTGCAAAGGCGACTTCAAGCCTAACGTCAACGAACAGCCTGGTTCGGCCTCGGTCGTGCAGTCGATCAGCTCTTCGCTCAACGGCATCGGTTACTCGGGCATCGGTTACAAGACCGCCAGCGTCAAGACCGTAGCCCTGGCCAAGAAAGAAGGCAGCGCGTTCGTTGAAGACAACGAAGCCAACGCCCTGAACGGCACCTACCCACTGTCGCGCTTCCTGTACGTGTACGTGAACAAGGCGCCAAACAAGCCACTGGCGCCGCTGGAAGCCGAGTTCGTCAAGCTGGTGCTATCGCAGGCTGGGCAGCAGGTGGTGGTCAAGGATGGCTACATCCCGCTGCCGGCCAAGGTCGTCGACAAGACCTTGGCAGATTTGGGCCTGTCGCATGCCGGTAGTGTTGCCAAGCAGTAAGTAGTTGCGGGAGGCCGGTGCCACCGCCCGGCCTCTTCCCCTAATTCCCGGCCCGAAGCCAGGTAACCTGTGCGGCGGGCTTTCGCGCGTCACCATTTTGTAATGTTTTTGTCACACGGGACCGCTAGGGTGTGCGCATGAATGATCTGGCCAACTCCAACATGACCCAAAAACCCCAGCCCGTGCGCATTGATTTCAATACGCCCGAGTTGCAACGCAAGCGCCGCTTGCGCGCGCTCAAGGATCGCCTGACCCGCTGGTATGTCCTGGTGGGCGGCCTTGCCGTTTTGGCGGCTATTACGTTGATCTTCTTCTACTTGGCCTATGTGGTGCTGCCGCTGTTCCAGGGCGCCGAGCTGACGCGCAAGCAAGCCTTGCAGCCAACCTGGCTGCAGCAGGATGCCGGCAAGCCGCTGATGATCGCGCTGGAAGAGCAGAACCTGGTGGGCATGCGGGTTTCGGACAAGGGCCAGGCGTTGTTCTTCGATGCCAAGACCGGCCAAGCGCTCAAGCGCATCGACCTGCCGGTACCCGCCGGTACCCAGGTCACCTCTATCGGGGCCGACCAGCCGGGCAGCCCGCTGGTGGTGCTGGGCCTGTCCAACGGTCAGGCGCTGGTGTTCCACCACGCCTACAAGATCACCTACCCGAACAATCAGAAGGCGATTACCGCCAGCATCGACTACCCCTACGGCGAGCAGCCATTCGTGCTCGACGAGCAGGGCCGTGCGTTGGAGCACGTGAGCGTCAATGCCAACGGCGACACCCTGGTGCTGGCCGGCTCCACTGGTGCGCAACTGCAGGTGCTGGAGTTGACCCGTAGCGAGAACATGCTGACCGAAGAAGTCACCACGGAGCAGAACCGCATCGTCCTGCCGCAGATGACCGAGGTGGTGAAGAACATTTTCATCGATCCGCGGCAGCACTGGTTATATGTGATCAACGGCAGGGCCACGGCCGACGTGTTCAGCCTGCGCGACAAGAGCCTCAACGGCCGCTATAAACTGGCCGACAGTGCCGACACCGAAGTGACCGCCACGGGGCAGTTGGTGGGTGGCATTTCGCTGATCGTCGGTGACTCCAGGGGCGGCCTGGCCCAGTGGTTCATGGCCCGCGACCCGGACGGCGAATCGCGCCTCAAGCAGATCCGTACCTTCCAGCTGGGCAAGGCACCGATCGTGCAGATCGACGCCGAAGAGCGCCGCAAGGGCTTCATCGCGCTTGACGCGAACGGCCAGCTGGGTGTGTTCCACAGTACGGCGCACCGTACGCTGCTGGTCGAACCCGTCGCCGAAGGCGCGGGCATCCTGGCCCTGTCGCCGCGTGCCAACCGTATCATCATCGAACAAGGCGGCAAGCTGCTGCCACTGAGTCTGCGCAACCCGCACCCGGAAATTTCCTTCAGCGCTTTGTGGGGCAAGGTCTGGTACGAGAACTACGACGAGCCTAAGTACGTCTGGCAGTCGACCGCTTCCAACACCGACTTCGAGCCCAAGCTCAGCCTGTCGCCGCTGACCTTCGGTACGCTCAAGGCCGCGTTCTACGCCATGATCCTGGCAGCTCCGCTGGCGGTCGCCGCCGCCATCTATACCGCTTACTTCATGGCCCCGGGCATGCGGCGCAAGGTCAAGCCGGTGATCGAACTGATGGAGGCGATGCCGACGGTGATCCTCGGTTTCTTCGCCGGCCTGTTCCTTGCCCCCTACCTGGAAGGTCACCTGCCGGGGGTCTTCAGCCTGTTCCTGCTGATGCCGTTCGGCATTCTGCTGGTGGGCTTCACCTGGACCCGCCTGCCAGAGGCGATACGCCTGCGGGTACCTGACGGCTGGGAAGCGGCGATTCTGATCCCGGTGATCCTGCTGATCGGCTGGTTCGCCCTGGCCATGAGCCCGCACCTGGAAAACTGGTTCTTTGCTGGCGACATGCGCCTGTGGATCACCAACGATCTGGGCATCACCTATGACCAGCGCAATGCCCTGGTGGTCGGCATCGCCATGGGTTTTGCGGTCATCCCCAACATCTACTCCATCGCCGAAGACGCCGTGTTCAGCGTGCCGCGCAGCCTCACCCTGGGCTCGCTGGCGCTGGGCGCCACCCCCTGGCAGACCCTGACCCGTGTGGTCATCCTCACCGCCAGCCCGGGCATCTTCTCGGCGCTGATGATCGGCATGGGCCGCGCAGTGGGCGAAACCATGATCGTGCTGATGGCCACCGGCAATACGCCGGTGATGGAAATGAACCTGTTCGAGGGCATGCGCACCCTGGCCGCCAACGTAGCCGTGGAAATGCCCGAATCGGAAGTCGGCGGCAGCCACTACCGCGTGCTGTTCCTGGCCGCGCTGGTACTGCTGATGTTCACCTTCGTCATGAACACCTTGGCCGAGCTGATTCGCCAGCGTCTGCGCAAGAAATACTCGTCGCTTTGATAGAAAGGTAGCGATCCGTGAAAAAGGATTCCCTCAAAGGCTGGTTCAAGAGCGGCGCCCCCGGTGTGTGGATGAGCGGCGGCGCAGTGGCCATGGCGGTGATCATGACCGTGGGCCTGTTGGCGGTCATCGCCGTGCGCGGCCTGGGCCACTTCTGGCCGGCCGACCTGGTGCAGGCCACCTATCAGGTGCCGGGCCAGGCTGACCAAGTGGTGATTGGCGAAGTGGTGCAGCAGGAGGACGTGCCGCGTGCCCGCCTCAAAGGTGCCGGGCTGCCGGTACCGGACCAAGGCCCGGAGTTCATGAGCCGTGAACTGATCAAGGTGGGTAACCGCGACCTCTATGGCAGCGATTTCACCTGGGTGGTCGGCGATTGGCTGGTCGACGAGCAGCACCCGGCCGACCTGATGGCCCTGGAGCGCCGCGAGTGGGGCAACTTCTATGGCTACCTGGTCAGCGTCAAGGAACAGGGCCGGGTGGTTGCCGAAGGCCCGGCTGCCTGGAGCGAGTTGCAAGCGCGGCTCAAGCGTGCCAACCAGCTCAACGGTGAATTGCAGCAGCTGGAAAAGAGAGACATCGGGGCCATCAACCATGGCCTGGAGCGCCTGCGGCTGCACGCCCGCAAGCTGGAACTGGACGGCAAGCTGGACGCTACCGCCCAGGCGGACATGGACGCCGAGCGCGCCGAATTGAACAGCCGCTACCAGGCTATCGAAGCCCGCCTCGGCGGCCTGCACCAGGCACTTGCGCGTGATAGCCTGGTGGCCCGCGATGGTAACGGCCGTGAAGTGGAAATCAGCCTGAACAAGGTGGTGCACGCCCTCCAGCCTAACGGCATGTCTGCTTTTACCAAGCTGCGCACCTACTTTGCCAAGGTCTGGGAATTCCTGAGCGATGACCCGCGTGAAGCCAACACCGAGGGCGGCATCTTCCCGGCCATCTTCGGTACTGTGATGATGACCCTGATCATGGCCGTGATCGTCACACCGTTCGGCGTGCTTGCGGCAGTCTACTTGCGTGAATACGCAAGACAGGGGCCGGTAACCCGGCTGATTCGCATTGCCGTGAACAACCTGGCGGGGGTGCCGGCGATCGTCTACGGCGTATTTGGTTTGGGTTTCTTCGTGTATGTGCTGGGTGGCTCGATCGACCGCCTGTTCTTCCCCGAAGCCCTGCCCGCGCCTACTCTGGGTACGCCAGGCTTGCTGTGGGCGTCGCTGACCCTGGCGCTGCTGGCAGTGCCTGTGGTGATCGTGGCCACCGAAGAAGGCCTGGCGCGCATCCCGCGTACGGTGCGTGAAGGCTCGCTGGCGCTGGGTGCGACCAAGGCCGAAACGCTATGGCGGATTGTCTTGCCCATGGCCAGCCCGGCGATGATGACCGGCATGATCCTCGCCGTGGCCCGCGCTGCGGGCGAGGTGGCGCCGCTGATGCTGGTGGGTGTGGTGAAGCTGGCGCCGTCGCTGCCGGTTGACGGTAACTACCCATACCTGCACCTGGACCAGAAGATCATGCACCTGGGCTTCCACATCTATGACGTCGGCTTCCAGAGCCCCAACGTAGAAGCCGCGCGGCCGCTGGTCTACGCCACGGCGCTGTTGCTGGTGCTGGTGATCGCGGCCCTGAACCTGTCGGCGGTCTGGATCCGCAACCACCTGCGCGAAAAATACAAGGCGCTGGACAGCTGATTGAAGCTTTAAGCCACAAGCGGCAAGCTCCAAGCAGATTGCCGCTTTGCCCAAACTTGCAGCTTGCAGCTCGAAGCTTGCAGCTACAAACGGAGTCAACCATGCAGAACGAATCCCACACCCACGGCATCGACATGTCTGCCCTGGGCCGCAGCAAGCAGGGCCTGCGCCTGGCCGAAGAAACCGTGGCCATCGAGGTACCGGGGCTGAGCCTGTTCTACGGCGACAAGCAGGCCTTGTTCGATGTCAGCATGAACATCCCCAAGCAGC
The DNA here is from genome assembly GCF_013305665.1 of Pseudomonas sp. NY5710. Taxonomy (NCBI): domain Bacteria; kingdom Pseudomonadati; phylum Pseudomonadota; class Gammaproteobacteria; order Pseudomonadales; family Pseudomonadaceae; genus Pseudomonas; species Pseudomonas sp. NY5710. The sequence continues at coordinate 5,405,430 of NZ_CP045554.1, read as the reverse complement.
GCGTGACGGCTTTCATCGGCCCGTCCGGCTGCGGCAAGTCGACCTTGCTGCGCACGTTCAACCGCATGAACGACCTGGTTGACGGTTGCCGCGTGCAGGGTGCCGTGAACTTGTATGGCAACAACATCTACCGCAAGGGCGAAGATGTCGCCGAGCTGCGCCGCCGTGTGGGCATGGTGTTCCAGAAGCCCAACCCCTTTCCCAAGACCATTTACGAAAACGTGGTCTATGGCCTGCGCATCCAGGGCATCAACAAGAAGCGCGTGCTCGACGAGGCCGTTGAATGGGCGTTGAAGGCCGCGGCGCTGTGGGACGAGGTCAAGGACCGCCTGCACGAGTCGGCCCTGGGCCTGTCTGGTGGACAGCAGCAACGTCTGGTCATCGCCCGCACCATCGCCGTGGAGCCTGAGGTGCTGCTGCTGGATGAGCCGTGCTCGGCGCTGGACCCGATCTCGACCCTCAAGGTCGAGGAACTGATCTACGAGCTCAAAGCCAAGTACACCATCGTCATCGTGACCCACAACATGCAGCAGGCTGCCCGTGTTTCGGACTACACCGCGTTCATGTACATGGGCAAGCTGGTCGAGTTTGGCGACACCGATACCCTGTTCACCAACCCGGCGAAGAAGCAGACCGAAGACTACATCACTGGTCGCTACGGCTAAGAGCGCCTTTGGCGCAGCTGCAAGCTTCGAGCTGCAAGCTGCAAGATGAAGCGGTTAGCGCGGAGCCAGGGAACGACACGAACCACTTGAAGCTTGCAGCTAGCGGCTAGCAACTTCGCGGAGCGACAGCATGATCAACAAAGAAAGCCTTACCCACCACATTTCCCAGCAGTTCAACGCCGAGCTGGAAGAGGTGCGCAGCCACCTGCTGGCCATGGGCGGGCTGGTTGAAAAACAGGTCAACGACGCGGTCACCGCGCTGATCGAAGCCGATTCGGGCCTGGCCCAGCAAGTGCGCGAGGTTGACGAGCAGATCAACCAGATGGAGCGCAATATCGACGAGGAATGCCTGCGTATCCTTGCCCGTCGGCAGCCGGCGGCCTCCGACTTGCGCCTGATCATCAGTATCTCCAAGTCGGTGATCGACCTGGAGCGCATTGGTGACGAATCGACCAAGATCGCCCGCCGGGCCATCCAGCTGTGTGAAGAAGGCGAGTCGCCACGTGGCTATGTGGAAGTGCGCCACATCGGCGACCAGGTGCGCAACATGGTCCGCGATGCACTGGACGCCTTTGCCCGCTTCGACGCCGACCTGGCACTGTCCGTGGCTCAGTACGACAAGACCATCGACCGGGAGTACAAGACCGCGCTGCGTGAACTGGTGACCTACATGATGGAAGACCCACGCTCGATTTCGCGGGTACTGAGCGTGATCTGGGTGCTGCGCTCACTGGAACGGATTGGCGACCATGCACGCAATATCTCCGAGCTGGTGATTTACCTGGTCCGCGGTACCGATGTGCGTCACATGGGCCTCAAGCGAATGACTGCAGAAGTGCAGGGCACCGCGCCCGCCGATGGCGAAAAGGCTAATGTTCCTGGTGAATCTGACGATAAGTAAGGTTGCCCCCGAGCAGCGACGCCCGGCCTTGGCCGGGCGTTTTAGTTTACGGCCGAGAGCCGGCAGGCACCCGCGAACGATCGGATGAACGCCCGGCGTTACCAGGTGGTAGCAAGTAGCCAGTATTTGGCAGTAGGCTAGTCGGGTTCAGAAGGAGTTTCGATGAGTAAAGTGAATGTGCTGGTCGTGGATGACGCCCCGTTTATCCGCGACCTGGTCCGCAAGTGCCTGCGCAGTGCCTTCCCGGGCATGACGATCGACGATGCCGTCAATGGTCGCAAGGCCATGGCCATGCTGGGCAAGGAGGCGTTCGACCTGGTGCTGTGCGACTGGGAAATGCCCGAGATGTCGGGCCTGGAACTGCTCACCTGGTGCCGCCAGCAGCCTGCGTTGAAGCACCTGCAGTTCATCATGGTGACCAGCCGTGGCGACAAGGAAAACGTCATCCAGGCGATCCAGGCCGGCGTTTCCGATTTTGTCGGCAAGCCATTCACCAATGAGCAGTTGCTGACCAAGGTGAAAAAGGCCCTGACCAGGATCGGCAAGCTCGACAGCCTGATGGCCATCGCCCCGGCGCGCGCCAACCCGGCGTTCGCCAACGATTCGTTGAGTGCGCTGACCGCCGGCAAGCCGGAGGCGGTAAAGGTTGCAGCGCCGGCACTGGCACCGGCTGCTGCCAAGCCAGCGGCCAAGGCGCCCACGCCAGCCGCGGCCACCCCGACCGGTCGGGGGCAAGGGCAACTGCGCCTGGCCGGTGGCATGCAGCCGTGCGTGATCAAGGCGTTAAGCCTGAAAGAGGCTCTGCTGGTGGTACGCCGCGGCGATGTGCTGCCGCAAGTGCTGGAAGGTGCAGTGTTGGACCTGGAGCAAGGCGAAAGCGCCGAAGTCGCCCGGCTGAACGGCTATCTGCACGCCGTAGCGGCGCTGGAGCCCAAGCCGGACAGCGATTGGCTGCAACTGACCTTCAAGTTCGTCGACCAGGATGCGCAGAAGCTCGATTACCTGTCGCGGCTGATTGCCCGTGGCACCGCGCAGAAGCATTTCACCCCAGGGGCCTGAGCCACTGCTACAAACTGCGCTTTGTACAGGGGCACCTTGCGTCGCGATCGGGCTGCGCAAGGCCGCTCCTGCAAAAGCCTGCACAGCCTGAGCCATCCGACCAACTGCAATACCCGCCACTCAACCTGCTGCTAGTCTTCGACAGACCTCAACTGTCAAAAAGCCACTATCATGCCCGCGCGCCTGCTGCTGTTCTGTGCACTGCTCATGGCCTCGGCGTCGAGCCTGGGTGTGACCCTTTACAAGAGCACCGACGAGTCCGGTGTCATTTCCTATTCCGACCGCCCCGGCCCTGGCGCCAGGCCGTTGAATTTGCTTGAGCCCATGGTCGAAACGCTCGAAGGCCAAGTGTTCCTGAACGCGAAAGTGTTCGACGGCGGTGTGAGCTTTTCGGCACGCAACCAACTGCATGTTCCGGTCGAGGTCGAGCTGCGCCTGGACAACCTGGTGAACGCCCAGGGCGGTGACGCCCCGCGTATCGTGCGCCGGCTGCTGCCACCGGGCACCACGCAAATGCTCAGCGTGCTGAGGGGGCGGCCCGGGTTGTTGCTGAATTACCGCTCGACCCTGCTGCAGGCCATGGGTGACCCGGGCAAGCGGCCGCAGGGCTTCCGCTACGGGTTCGCGTGGCTTGGCGGGCCGTTCCGCGTGACCCAGGGCCCCAATGGCCGGATCAGCCATTTTGGGCCAAAGGGGCGCTATGCCATGGATATCGCCATGCCCGAAGGCACCACCATTATCGCGGCGCGCGAAGGGGTGGTGGTGAAAACGCAGAATGGCCAGAGCGGGCGCGAACCCAACCCGTCGGGCAACTTTGTCAGGGTGCTGCACTCGGACGGCACCATGGGCGTGTACCTGCACCTGATGCGCGGCTCGGTGGTGGTGAAGGAGGGGCAGCGGGTGCGCCAGGGGCAGATGCTGGCCAAGTCGGGCAATACCGGCAACAGCACCGGGCCACACCTGCATTTCGTGGTGCAGCGCAACGTAGGCTTGGCGCTGGAGTCGATCCCTTACCGGTTCGACAGGCCGCTCAGCGGCTTGCCGGACTTTACTGCGGGTAACCCTTGAGAGCGTCTGGCCTGCTTTGCAGGCCATCGGGGCACAAGGCCGCGCCTGTAGGCGTGCGCAAATCGAGCGGGGCTGCGCGGCAGCCCCATGGCCGTCAATCCAGCTTGAGCACTTTGGCCAGCACGATCTTCGGCCCTTTCATCTTCTTGATGATGATCCGCAGCCCTTCGACTTCCAGCACCTCTTCTTCTTCAGGCACACGCTTTAGCGTCTCGTAGACCAGGCCAGCCAGGGTCTCCGCCTCGATGTGGTCAAGGTCCACCCCCAGCAGGCGCTCCACCTTGAACAGCGGCGTGTCGCCACGGACCAGCAGCTTGCCCGGCTGGTAGGCGAGGATGCCGCGTTCGGTCTTGCGGTGCTCGTCCTGGATATCGCCGACCAGCACTTCCAGCACGTCTTCCATGGTCAGGTAGCCGATCACCTTGCCATCGGCTTCTTCGACCAGCACAAAGTGCGCACCACCCTTGCGGAACTGCTCCAGCAACTGGGCCAGTGGCATGTGGCGCGATACGCGCTCAAGCGGCCGGGCGAGGTCGTCCAGGTCGATGACTTCGGGCAAGTGTTCCAGCTCCGCCAGCTCCAGCAGCAGGTCCTTGATGTGCAGCAGGCCGGTGAATTCCTCGCGCTCGGCGTCGTACACCGGGTAGCGGCTGAACTTGTGGCGGCGCACCAGGGCCAGGATCTGCTTCAGCGGCGCATGGGCGTCTATGGTGACCATGTCTTCGCGCGAGTTGGCCCAGTCGACCACTTCAAGCTCGCCCATTTCCACGGCCGAAGCCAGCACGCGCATGCCCTGGTCGCTGGGGTCCTGGCCACGGCTGGAGTGCAGGATCAGTTTCAGTTCTTCACGGCTGTAGTGGTGCTCGTGGTGCGGCCCCGGCTCGCCCTGGCCGGCGATGCGCAGGATGGTGTTGGCGCTGGCGTTGAGCAGGTAGATGGCCGGGTACATGGCCCAGTAGAACAGGTACAGGGGTACGGCAGTCCACAGCGACAGCAGCTCCGGTTTGCGGATGGCCCAGGATTTGGGCGCCAGCTCACCGACAACGATGTGCAGGTACGAAATGACGAAGAAGGCGACGAAGAACGACACGCCTTTGATCAGTTCCGGTGAGTCGACGCCGAAATACGCCAGCAGCGGTTCCAGCAGGTGGGCAAACGCCGGTTCCCCGACCCAGCCCAGGCCCAGCGAGGCCAGGGTGATACCCAATTGGCAGGCTGACAGGTAAGCGTCCAGCTGGTTGTGGACTTTACGCAGAATGTTGCCGCGCCAGCCATGCTCTTCGGCAATGGCCTCCACGCGGGTGGCGCGCAGCTTGACCATGGCGAACTCTGCCGCAACGAAGAAGCCGTTGAGCAGCACCAGCAGGAAGGCAAAGATGATCATGCCGAAATCGGCGAATAACGAACTGAGGCTGATACCAGGGGAAGGGTCCATGATGGAGTTTTTACGGGGTCCGTCTTAGAAATGGAGAGAAAAAAAGTGCCAGCTTTTGCTGGCACAGGGGATCCAATGTAGCGGCTGGGGCTGCAAAAGCAAAGGGCCCTGAGTTGCTCAGACCTTGCTGTTGACCAATTGTGCCGGGGCAAAATGACAGGTGAAGGTACTGCCATGCCCCGGGACGCTGCTGATTTCCAGCTTGCCGCGGTGGCGCATAAGCACATGCTTGACGATGGCCAGCCCCAGCCCGGTGCCGCCTGTATTCGAGGCCCGGCTGGAATCCACCCGGTAGAAGCGCTCGGTGAGGCGTGGCAGGTGTTTGGCATCGATGCCCACGCCAGAGTCCTGCACCGACAAATGCGCGCCCTGGGCATCAGCCCACCAGCGGATGCGGATATCGCCTTCATCCTGGGTGTATTTGACGGCGTTGAACACCAGGTTGGAAAAGGCGCTGCGCAGCTCCGACTCGCTGCCCTTGAGCTGCACGCCGGGGGCCGCTTGCAGCGTGATGCGCTGGTTGCGCGGCCCAGACAACGCCTGGGCGTCGTTCTTGATGGCGGCCAGCAGGGCATCGACCGGCACTGGCTGGTTGTCCGACGGATAATCGGTGGCCTCCAGCTTGGCCAGCAGCAACAGGTCGTTGAGCAGCGTCTGCATGCGCGAGCCTTGCTGGCTCATCTGCTGCAAGGCCCGGCGCCAGCGCGGGTTCACGTCCTCGACGTTGTCCAGCAGGGTTTCCAGGTAGCCGGTGATGACGGTCAGCGGTGTGCGCAATTCGTGCGACACGTTGGCGACGAAGTCTTTGCGCATCTGTTCCAGCTGGTGAATGCGGGTGACGTCGCGCACCAGCATCAAGTGCTCGTTGTTGCCGTAGCGGGTGATGTGCAACTGCAGCCGCATGCGGTCGTTGATCGGTGAGGGGATTTCCAGCGGTTCGAGGTAGTTTTCTGCCTCGAAGTACTCCTTGAAGCGCGGGTGGCGAACCAGGTTGGTGACTTGCTGGCCGCCGTCCTGTGGAGTTTTAAAGCCCAGCAGGGTCTCGGCGGCGCGGTTCCACCACTCCAGGTTGCCGTCGCTGTCGAGCATGATCACCGCATCCCGCAGCGCAGCAGTGGACTCCTGAACGCGGTCGATCACCGCTTGCAGGCGGCCCCGCACACGCTGGTCCCGGCGCTGCAGGTGGTAGATGCTGTCGAACACCTCGCCCCACAGGCCATAGCCGTCGGGCGGCGCCTCGTCGGGCTGATGGTTGCGGAGCCAGTCATGCAGGCGTAGCAGTTGCTTGAGGGTCCAACCCAGGTACAGTGCCAGGCCAATGGCCAGGCTCCAGCCGTAGTAGCCGCTGATAAGCCCGCCGATCAGGCAGACGCTGATCAGCAACAGCAGGTGGCGAATCAGTGTCGCGTGCCAGTTCTGGTTCAATTGATGGGTCCTTCGGATCCGGCTGCAAGTTGCAAGCTGCAAGTTGCAAGCTTCAAGATGAAGCGGATCAGTGGTGCTGATAGTCCTTTTTGAGCCTGATGCTACATGCTCTTTCTTGCAGCTTGCAGCTTGCAGCTAGCTCTTGGTCGAGAAGCGGTAGCCGGTACCGCGCACGGTTTGTACCAGATTCTCGTAGGCCTCACCCAGCGCTTTGCGCAGGCGGCGGATGTGCACGTCGACCGTGCGTTCCTCGACATAGACGTTGCCGCCCCACACCTGGTCCAGCAGTTGACCACGGGTGTAGGCGCGTTCCTGGTGGGTCATGAAGAACTGCAGCAGGCGGTACTCGGTGGGGCCCATTTCAGCCGGCTTGCCGTCGATGGTCACGCGGTGGCTGATCGGATCGAGCAGCAGGCCGCCGACCTCGATCGGCGCCTCACTGTCGCTTGGGCCGGTGCGGCGCAGCACGGCTTTGAGCCGCGCAACCAGCTCGCGCGGTGAGAACGGTTTGGTGATGTAGTCGTCGGCACCCACTTCCAGGCCCTGGATCTTGTTGTCCTCTTCACCTTTGGCAGTGAGCATGATGATCGGAATGTCGCCGGTCAGTTCATCGCGCTTCAGGCGGCGGGCCAACTCGATGCCGGAGGTACCCGGCAGCATCCAGTCGAGCAGGATCAGGTCCGGCTTGCGGTCGACGATGATCGCATGGGCCTGTTGGGAGTTTTCCGCTTCCAGGCAGTCATAGCCGGCCATTTCCAGGGCAACGGCGATCATCTCGCGAATCGGTGCTTCGTCGTCGACGATCAGAATGTTCCTGCCTACCATGCTCAAAACCTCTCCTGGATTCAGTGTCTTGGCCCGCATTAGATAACGGAATTATTGCAGCTGTGTGACAGGACGTTGGCCGTTCTGGCGACATTGCGTGACTGAACTAGGCTACAGAGGGCCGCGGTTCTGGCAACCCGAACCCATTACCCCCCGAAACGATGGTGAATCCAATGACACGACATACGCTGAGCTGGATGGCCCTGTTCACTGCGCTGGCACTGCCGGGGGTGGCCTCGGCACAACCTGCAATGGAAAAGGATGGCATGTTGGTCGACCATGCTGGCATGACCCTGTACACCTTCGACAAAGATACCGGCGGCAAGTCGATGTGCAATGGCGAATGCGCCAAGAACTGGCCGCCTTTGATGACCAGTGGCGGCGAAAAAGCCGAAGGCAAGTGGACACAGATCAAGCGGGACGACGGCAAGATGCAGTGGGCCTACGACGGCAAGCCGCTGTATACCTTCGTCAAGGACAAGAAGGCTGGCGACATGACCGGTGACGGCATGAAAGACGTTTGGCACGTCGCCAAGCCGTAAGGGCTTGCAGTTGGCCTGTGGGGGCGGGGTAAGCCCGCTCCCACAAGGTGGGGAGCTCACGCTGTCAGCGCAGCGCGTAGTCCAGAACCACCCCCACAAACACCAGCAACCCCGCCCAGTGATTGTGCAGGAACGCCTTGAAGCACGACTCGCGGTCCAGCTTGCGTGTCGACCAGTACTCCCAGGCAAAGCACGCCAGCGCACCCAGCAGCCCCAGGTGGAACCAGCCGCCGAGGTCAAAGCGGCTACCGGCCAGCAACAGGCAGCCCAGCGACAACACCTGCAAGGTCAGGATGATGCTGCGGTCGGCCTCACCGAAGAGGATGGCCGTGGATTTCACGCCGATCTTCAGGTCGTCGTCCCGGTCGACCATGGCGTAATAGGTGTCGTAACCCACCGTCCACAGCAGGTTGGCGATATACAGCAGCCAGGCGCTGGCCGGCAGTTCGCCGCCAGCGGCCGTGAACGCCATCGGAATGCCCCACGAGTAAGCTGCCCCCAGCACCACTTGCGGGTAGTAGGTGTAGCGCTTCATGAACGGGTAGCAGAACGCCAACGCCACCGCGCCGAACGATAGCCACACGGTACGGCTATTGGTGCACAGCACCAGCAGGAAACTGACCCCGACAAGCATGGCGAACAGGGCCAGCGCCTCGCGCGGGCGCACGCGGCCACTGGCCAGGGGCCGGTCGGCGGTACGTTTGACGTGGCCATCCACCTTGCGGTCGGCAAAATCGTTGATGCAGCAGCCGGCGGCGCGCATCAGTACCACGCCAAGGCCGAAGATCAGCACGTTGGCCAGGGTCGGCGAGCCGTTGCCGGCAATCCATACGGCCGACAGCGTGGGCCACAGCAGCAGGTAGATACCGATCGGGCGGTCCATGCGGCTGAGCTGGACAAAGTCCCAGGCGCGAGGATGCAGGCGGTTCAGCGACTTGAGCAGTTGCAGGTACATCAGCTGTTTTTCTCCTGGGCCGCTTGCCACAGCGCCGGCAGAAACACCTCGGCTACCAGCAGGTCCAGCCCGTCACGTTCAAAACGCGAGCGGCGGGCCCATAGCGCTGGCCGGGCGGCATCTGCGGGTAACCACGCCTGTGGATAACTGCACACTTCAAGTGGATGGCGGATGAACGCCTGGTCGCAGAACAGCAACTCGCCCAACGAACGGCTGCCGAGGCGTTCCAGGTCCAACCCGCCGCGCGCCAGCGCACTGCGGCTGGCCACGCTGCGGGCGAACACCCACGGCTGGCCATGGCCGCGCAGGTACACCTCGCGCACCCAGCCTTCAGCGCCAACAGCGATGCCCAGTGCCTGGCATTCGTCGGCGCGCAGTGGCTGCCAGCCCTCGAACAAAGGGGTGACGGAGAAGTCATCGTGGGCCAGGCGCGTCAGGCGGCGGGTCAGTGAGCCTTCGTCGAACAGCCAGTCAAGGGTGGGCTGGTCGATGTCGGTCGCCAGCCGTGAATACGGCAGCCACGCGACAGCGGCTGCTTGCGGGGATTCGTACGACACGTCGGTCTGCTTGTTACAACCTGAGAGGCGGCGAGCTTAGCATGATTGCCCCGACTGCTTGCATACTGCAGGCAGGGCCGCTACAAAGCCCCAAGCATTGCGCGTCGGTCCCTGTTGCAGCGGGTTCACCCGCCATAGGGCCGTCAGCAGCAACACAAAGCCCCAGCCTGACCCGAGGAAAACAACCTGATGAAAAAGTGGCAATGTATTGTCTGTGGCCTGATCTACGACGAAGCCGAAGGCTGGCCCGACGACGGCATCGCCCCTGGCACCCGTTGGGAGGACGTGCCGCAAGACTGGCTATGCCCTGACTGCGGCGTTGGCAAAAGCGACTTTGAAATGATCTCCATCGGCTAAGCGAGGCAAGCACGACATGACGTCCCCTGTGGTAATCATCGGTACCGGCCTGGCGGGCTACAACCTGGCCCGCGAATTTCGCAAGCTCGATGCGCATACGCCGCTGCTGCTGATCACCGCCGATGACGGTCGTTCCTACTCCAAGCCCATGCTCTCCATGGGCTATGCCAAGCAGAAGGGCGCCGCCGACCTGTGCATGGCCGAAGCCGGTGCCATGGCCGAGCAGTTGAACGCCGAAATCCGCACCCATACCCGCATCAGCGGCATCGACCCTGGCCACAAACGCCTGTGGATCGGCGAAGAGACCGTGGCATACCGCGATCTGGTGCTGGCGTGGGGGGCGCAGACCGTGCAGGTGCCGGTTGAAGGCGATGCCAGCCACCTGGTGTTCCCTATCAACGATCTGGAGGACTACGCACGCTTTCGTGCTGCCGCTGCCGGCAAGCAACGCGTGCTGATTCTCGGCGCTGGCCTGATCGGCTGCGAGTTTGCCAACGACATGAGCCTGGGGGGCTTCCAGGTGGACGTGGTTGCACCCTGCGAGCAGGTCATGCCGACCCTGTTGCATCCGGCCGCTGCCGGCGCGGTGCAACGTGGGTTGCAAGACCTGGGCGTACGTTTCCACCTTGGGCCGGTTCTGACCCGCTTGCAGCAGGTGCCCCAAGGCCTGGAGGCGCACCTGTCGGATGGCAGCGTGATTGGCTGTGACCTGGTCGTTTCGGCCATTGGCCTGCGCCCGCGTACCGACCTGGCAGCCGCGGCCGGGCTGCAGGTCAACCGTGGCGTCAGCGTGGACCGTGAGCTGCGAACCTCCCACGCCAATATCTTCGCCCTCGGGGATTGTGCCGAGGTAGACGGCATCAACCTGTTGTACGTGATGCCACTGATGAGTTGTGCGCGGGCACTGGCCCAAACCCTGGCCGGCAAGCCCACGGCAGTTGCCTATGGGCCAATGCCGATCACCGTGAAAACCCCGGCCTGCCCGCTGGTGATTTCGCCACCGCCACAGGGCCGCGACGGCACTTGGCAGGTCGAAGGGCAAGGCAATGACCTCAAGGTGCTATGCATCGATGCGGGTGGCGAGCTGCTGGGTTACGCCCTGACCGGGGCTGCAGTCACGGAAAAGCTGGCGCTGAACCGACAGCTACCTGCAGTTATGGCGTAATTGGCCTGCGTTCTGTCGGATTCATCCTGTTGTTGCCTGCACAATGGCCGCTCAGATACTGGCGCGGCCCCGAACCACGTGCCATTCTCACTCCCGTCTGCCGCAGGTTAGAGCCTGCGGTGCCTTGAACGCTGCTCCTGAAGGCAGCACGGCATAACAACAAGAATTCCGTCAAAGAGGCTTTACTATGCGCAAACCAGAACTCGCCGCCGTCATCGCTGAAAAGGCTGACCTGACCAAGGAAAAAGCCAATCAAGTGCTGAACGCGATTCTCGACAGCATCACGGGTGCCCTGGACAAGGACACCGTGACTCTGGTTGGTTTCGGCACTTTCGAAAAACGCCACCGCGGCGCGCGTACCGGCAAAAACCCGCAAACCGGCCAGCCGGTCAAGATCAAAGCCAGCAATACCGTGGCTTTTAAGCCAGGCAAGAATCTCAGGGACAGCGTCAATAACGCGGCCGCGCCGAGCAAGGTCAGCAAGAAAAAGTAACTGTGCACTGAGGATGCGTTAATCCCGAACGGGCGCCAGATGGCGCCCGTTGTGCTTTACACCCGGTAATTGCTGCGAACTTGCATAAAAAGGTCATTAGGAGGATAAACTGCGCAACTTAGTCACTTTTCCATCGAGGCGTGTCGATGAAGTTCCGCTTTCTTCTGTGGGCCATGGGGCTGCTGATGGCCCGGGCCAGCCGCAATAATCCGGCATTCCAGCAGCAGCTCAAAGGCAAGGACCTGGTGTTCCAGATGCAGACCTTGGACGGGAAGGTCGCCCGGCACTTCACCGTCAGCAACGAGCGGGTCAGTAGCAAAAGCGGGTCGTATCCACAGCCAGCCTTTGCCATTGCCTTCAAGGATGCTGCCTATGGCTTTGCCACCTTGCAGGCAAGCAACAAGCAGTTGGCGTTCATGCAGGGCATTCAGGACAAGAACATCCAGATCAAGGGCAATCCGGCGTTGGTGATGTGGTTTCAGGGGTTGATGAAGTACCTGAAGCCGAAGAAGCAGGGCTGAAATGGTTGGGGCCGCCAAGCGGCCCCGGGCTTCAATGCGGTGCGTTGAACTGCGAAGCCAGCTCCCGCAGCAAGCTCTCGGCCTCCAGCACCTTGCTCACCACATCCTCGGCCTTTTCCCGGGTAATGCCCAAGCGCTCCAGCAGTTCGTCAGGAATCTCCTCCAGCGGCCCCGAGCCAATCCCCCGCAAGCGCAGCAGACGCGTGGCCAGGCATACCAGGTTGGGGAATGCCGAAAACTCGCCGTCGTAAGCCGGGTCGTGCTGGAAACGCAGCGCGGCCGAGAGCTCTACCGGCATGTCCCACAGTTTCATCAACCAGGCACCAATCTGCTCGCGGCTGATGCCCAGCAGGTGTTGTTCCACATAGGTGTGGTTCAGGTGAGGGTTGACCTCCAGGTGGCGACAAATCAGCGAGAAGTGCGGTGGGAAAACGTGTGCCAGCAGCAGGTAACCGAAGTTGTGCAACAGCCCGGCGAGGTAGGTCAGGCCTGCTTCAGGGCGCTCTGCCCGCGGCATGGCTCGGGTAAGGCCCTCGATGATGGCGGCGGTGTAGATCGACTGCTGCCAGTACGGGGTGGCCTGCTGAGGGTTGTCCTTGGGCAGGCTCAGGGTCTTGCCCAGGGCCAGGCCAAGGGCGAGGTTGATCACCAGGTCGAAGCCCAGCACGCGCACGATGGCGTCTTCCACCGAACGGATCTTGCCCGGCGAAGCGTAGTAGGGTGATGCCGCCCAGCTGACCACCTGGGCGGCCAGGGCCGGGTCGGTTTCTACCACCCCAGTGATATCGTCGATGCTGGCGTTGGGGTCTACTCGCAGTTTGATGATTTTCTGCGCAGTATCGGCCAACGGCGGGATTTCGATGGTTTCTTCCAGGCGCTTCTGGATACGCCGGGCAGTGAAGGCTTGCACGGCATTGGTGATTTCGCGGGTATCGTCGTTGGGGCGGTCGAGGTTGGGGTTGATCGCCCCGACTTCCTGGCCAAAGCTGCTGGCGCTGGCCTTGAGCAACATGCGCTTGAAGTGCGCGCGCTCTATTTGCAGCAACAGGCCGGCTTCACCCGAATTGATGTACACCTGGTCGACGTCCAGCAGGCTTTTTTCGTACTGGCACGGTGAGCTGGTGAGCGCCGGGATGCCCGGCAGTGTCTTGAGCTGGTGCTTGTCGAGCATTTGCTTGAGGCGTGGCACCGACACGGCGGTGAGCTTACGCCCGGTCAGTTCGGCCAGGCGGTTCAGGTCCAGCAGCTGGCTCTGCGGGAACAGCACCATCATGGCGCCCACCTCGTCGTCCAGCAGCACGGCCTGTACCCGCGAGGCTGCGCGCAGGTGCGGATGTTCGACCACCTCGCGGTAGGCTACGCCGAGTTTCTCGAGCAGCAGCCTGATGACGGAAGGCGTGTGTGGGGTTGCGGTGTCCAGGGCAACTTCAGTCATGGTCCGTATCCACTGATTCTTTTAAACGCGAAGTATAACCACCCTGGGCGTAAATCTGGATCCATTATGGGACAGGCGTCACACCTGGCCATATTGCTGGCCATGACGCAGCCAGCGGTCCAGCAGCGGGCTGACGTGCTCCGGCCAGCGTGCAATCAGGGCCTGGGCGGCATCGCGTACCGCTGGCAACAGGTCAGCGTCGCGCATCAGGTCGGCGACCTTGAATTGCAGCAGGCCGGTCTGGCGGGTACCCAGCATTTCGCCCGGGCCCCGTAGGGCAAGGTCTTTTTCGGCGATGATGAAGCCGTCGTTGGTTTCACGCATGATGCCCAGGCGCTCGCGGCCGATCTGCGACAGCGGCGGGTGGTACAGCAGCACGCAATGGCTGACGGCGCTGCCGCGGCCCACCCGGCCACGCAACTGGTGCAGCTGGGCCAGGCCCAGGCGCTCGGGGTTTTCGATGATCATCAGGCTGGCATTGGGCACATCCACGCCCACCTCGATGACGGTGGTGGCGACCAGCAACTGCAGGTTGCCGGCCTTGAACTCGGCCATGATCTCGGCCTTTTCCGCCGGTTTCATGCGGCCGTGGATCAACCCGACCCGTAGTTCGCCCAAGGCGCTGCCCAGCTCCTCGTAAGTGCTTTCGGCTGCTTGGCAGGTCAGTTCCTCGGACTCTTCGATCAGCGTGCACACCCAGTAAGCCTGACGCCCTTCAGCGCAGGCGGCGCGTACCCGTTCGACCACTTCGAAACGCCGGCTGTCGGCCACCAGCACGGTATTTACCGGCGTGCGCCCAGGCGGCAGCTCGTCGAGCACCGAGGTGTCCAGGTCGGCGTAGGCACTCATGGCCAGGGTGCGCGGAATGGGGGTAGCGGTCATGATCAGCTGATGTGGGCACAGCTCGCCGGCTACGCCTTTCTTGCGCAGCGCCAGGCGTTGCTGTACGCCGAAACGGTGCTGTTCGTCGATGATGGCCAGGGCCAGGTGCTTGAACTTCACCTCGTCCTGGAACAGGGCGTGGGTGCCGACCACCATCGGGGCGCCATTGGCGATCTGCTCCAGCGACGCCGCCCGGGCCTTGCCCTTGAGTTTGCCGGCCAGCCAGGCCACCTCTAAACCCAAAGGCTCCAGCCAGCGTTTGAAGGTGATGTAGTGCTGCTCGGCGAGGATCTCGGTGGGGGCCATCAATGCCACCTGATAACCAGCCTCCAGGGCCTGCAACGCGGCCAGCGCGGCGACCACGGTCTTGCCGGCACCCACGTCGCCTTGCACCAGGCGCATCATCGGCTCGTGCTGGCTGAGGTCGTAGGCAATTTCGTTGGCGACGCGCTGCTGCGCGCCGGTCGGCTGGAAGCCTAAATTGGCCAGGTATTGCGCCGGCAGCCGGGTGGCCTTGGGCAACACTGGCGCACGCAGGCTGCGCAGGCTCTCGCGCAGGCGCTGTTGCGACAGCTGGTGGGTGAGCAGCTCTTCGAATGCCAGGCGGTGCTGAGCCCAGTGGTGGCCCAGGGCCAACTCCTCGACGTCGGCGTCGGCAGGCGGGTTGTGCAGGTAGCGGATGGCGTCATCCAGTGGCGCCAGCTGGTAGTCGCGGGCCAGTTCGTCGGGCAACCAGTCGGGCAGGCTGCGCGGGCCGAGCAGGCTCAGGCTCTGTTGGCACAGTTGGCGCAGGCGTTGCTGGGTGAGGCCCTCGGTGGACGGGTAGATCGGGGTGAGGGTCTGATCGACCGGCGGCGGCGGTTCGTCACCGTTCAGTGAGCGGTACTCCGGGTGGTAGATCTCCAGGCCGGAAGCGCCCGGGCGAGCTTCGCCGTAGCAGCGCAGGTGGGTGCCGCGCTTGAGCCCTTCCTTTTGCGCGTTGCTGAAATGGTAGAAGCGCAAGCTCAGCACGCCACTGCCGTCACCCAGGCGTACCACCAGGCTGCGGCGCTTGCCCATGGTCACGTCGGCGCCGCTGACCACCCCCTCGATCACCGCGTCCTGGCCTGGGCGCAGCTGGCCGATCGGAACCACGCGGGTGCGGTCCTGATAGCGCAGGGGCAGGTGGAACAGCACGTCCTGCAAGTTTTCCAGGCCGACCTTGGCGAGCTTTTCGGCCATGGCCTCGCCAACACCCTTGAGCACGGTGACCGGGACGTTCGACAGCTCCGTCATGACTCAGGCCGGTTGTTCTGCAGGGGCCTTGGCTACCGAGCACAGGCGTATCGAGTCGGCGAGGATCTCGATGGCCTTCGGCCGTGGGAAGCTGGCGCGCCAGGCGATGGCCACGGTGCGGAACGGTGCTGGGGCGGTCAGCGGGCGTACTTCGATGACCCCAGGCGCGTAGTGGTGGCTGTGCACCGCCGACAGCGGCAGGATAGACACGCCAAGGCCGGACGCTACCATGTGGCGGATGGTTTCCAGCGAGCTGGATTCGACCGTGGTGTGCCGCGACCCTTCACCCCCCTTGTTCAGGGTGGGGCAGGCTTCCAGCACCTGGTCACGGAAGCAGTGACCTTCACCCAGCAGCAACAGGCTCTTGTCGTTGAGCATGGCGGTGTCGATGGTCTTTTTGGCCGTCCATGGGTGGTCGGCAGGCATCAGCGCGCAGAACGGTTCGTCGTAGAGAGGCAGGGTGAGCACATCGGCTTCATTGAACGGCAGGGCGATGATCACCGCGTCCAGCTCGCCATTGCGCAGCTTCTCGCGCAGCACATGGGTGAAGTTTTCTTCGATATATAGCGGCATCTGCGGTGCCACGCGGTGCAGTTGCGGGATCAGGTGCGGGAACAGGTAGGGGCCGACGGTGTAGATGGCACCGACCTTGAGCGGCGCAGTCAGCTGGTTTTTGCCAGCCTGGGCCAGTTCGCGAATGCCTTGGGCCTGCTCGAGTACCTTTTGTGCCTGGGCAACGATGCTCTCGCCGACGGGGGTCAGGCGGACCGCGCTTTTGCTGCGTTCGAAGATCAGAACGCCAAGCTCATCCTCAAGCTTCTTCACACCGACCGACAGGGTCGGCTGGCTCACGTGGCAGCGCTCTGCGGCATGGCCGAAGTGCTGTTCCTGGGCGAGTGTGACGATGTAGCGTAGTTCTGTGAGGGTCATAACGTGCGTCCATGAAGTTGCGGCCCCAGCATAGCGGCTGCAATCGATAGACGCACGTTATCAGACTTGCCGATTTGTGACAGAAACAAAAGTCTTAGCGGCGGTCCAGCGAGTAGACGAAGGGCGCCACGACTTCGATCGTGCCGTTGTTCAACAACTCGGGTGGCGGCTTGGGCACTTTGCCGGCGCGGCGGATCATTTCCATCGTCGCGCGGTCCAGCGCGGCACTGCCCGACCCACCGGCCATCGAGTACGACACCACCTTGCCCTCGGCGTCGACCACGAAGCGCAGGCGGTTGATGCCTTGCAGGCCACGGCGGCGTGCGTCTTCCGGGTACCGTTTGTACTTGGCCAGGTGGCGCAGCAGGTCACTCTGCCAGGTCGGCAGGGCGTTGCTGTTGGACGCGATGCTCGGGGCCGGTGCCGCGGACTTCTGCGGTGGCGTATTGCTCGGCGGCGCGTCGACGGTCTGCTCGGTCGGCGGTGCTTCCTTCGGCGGCTCAGGCTTCTTCTCAGGCTTGGGCGGCTGCGGCTTGGCCTTTGGCTTGGGCGGCTTGGGGATGGCGATCTTCGGCTTGGGTGCCTCCACCAACTTCGGCAAAGGTGGTTCCTCTACCGGTGCAGGTGGCTGCGGCGCCACTTTCGGGGGCGGCGGTGGCGCGGGTTCCGGCAGCGGTGCCAGTTCGACCATCATGGCTGCTGGCGGCAACTCGATGGCCTGGGGCACAGACCAGTTGAGCGTCAGCAGCACGGCGACCACGTGCACGCCCAGCACGAACGCCAGGCTGCCAGCGTAGCGCGCCATGTTTGAGCGCGGTTTTGTCATTTCTTGGCTGCCGTCTCGAGACCTACCAGGCCGACTTTCAGGTAGCCAGCCGAGCGCATGTTGTTCATCACTTCCATCAGATCACCGTAATCCACGCCTTTGTCGGCCTGGAAGAAGATGGTGGTTTCCTTGTCACCCTTGGTCTTGGCGTCGAGCATCGGGCCAAGCTGGTCGGGTGCCGGGACCTGATCGTCGCCGACGTACAGCTTCTGGTCTGCCTTGACGCTGACGAACACCGGCTTCTCGGGCCTCGGCGCCGGTTTGGCGGTCGAGGCCGGCAGGTCGACCTTGATATCGACTGTGGCCAGGGGGGCGGCAACCATGAAGATGATCAGCAGTACCAGCATTACGTCGATGAACGGCGTAACGTTGATTTCGTGGTTTTCGGCGAGGTCGTCGCCACCTTCGTTGAGATGCAGGCCCATGGCTTACCCCACTTTCACCATGTGCGGGGCGGCGCGCTCGCTGCCTTGGTGGTCCAGATCGCGGCTGACCAGCAGCAGTACCTGGGCGCTAGCATCGGACACCTGAGCCTTGTAGCCGGCAATGGAACGGGCGAAGACGTTGTAGATGACCACGGCCGGGATTGCCGCGACCAGGCCCAGGGCGGTGGCCAGCAGGGCTTCGGCGATACCCGGGGCGACCACGGCCAGGTTGGTGGTCTGGGTCTTGGCGATGCCGATGAAGCTGTTCATGATGCCCCAGACGGTGCCGAACAGGCCGACGAACGGGGCGGTGGAACCGATGGTGGCGAGTACGCCGGTGCCGCTGCTCATGTTACGGCCGCTGGCATGTACCAGGCGCTCCAGGCGGAAGCTGACGCGTTCCTTGATACCCTCTTTCTCGCGGGCATTGGCCGACAGGCGCATCTCTTCAAGGGCGTCGTGCACCAGGGTATGGGCCAGCGTGCCTTCCTTGCGGGAGACGTCGCTGGCATCTTTCAGCGTGGTGGCCTTCTTCAGCTGGGCGATTTCGCCACGCAGGCGGCGTTTGGCGCCCATCAGCTCGAAGCCTTTGGCGATCCAGATGGTCCAAGTGATGATGGAGGCGATAGCCAGGCCGATCATGACGATCTTCACCACGATGTCGGCGTTCTTGTACATGCCCCATGGGGACAGGTCGTGGGCCATGCCCAGCGAGGTATCTTCAACCAGGGCTTCGACGCTTGGGTCTGCTGCAGCCGGTGCACCGGCGGTGGCGCTGGTGGCAGGCGCTTCGCCAGCCGGGGCAGTGCTCGGGGCAGCAGCGGCAGTGGCGGCGGCAGGCTTGTTGGTATTGGCGGTTGGCTCATCGGCCATGGCTGCCGGGGCCAGCACCAGGCTGAGCGTCAGCGCGGCGATGGCGCGCCAGGCGCGCGACTGGGTTGGCGAAGCGGAGGGTTTAGTACGTGTCATGCTGGCCGGACCTGATGAAGAGAAAAGACGAACGTTCTCCAAGGCCTCGAGGCGGGCCGAGAACAACTTGGCCGCCATTATTGCAAGTAATTCTTGTTAACAAAAGTAATATTGTAGCTTTTTTCGCCTATGGTCTAGCCATCCATCGTGTAGCGTGGTTGGGCTGATCAGTTGGTCCAGGGAGTTTTGTGATGTCAGACCTTTCCGTGTTGGTGGTGGGTTGTGGTGATGTAGGTGGGCGCTTGGCCCGGCAGATGCTGGCACGTGGCTGGCAGGTCAGCGGCCTGCGCCGTTCGGTGGGGCAATTGCCTGCGGGGGTTCACCCGGTGGCTGCGGACTTGGCCGAGCCCTCGCTGCCAGCCGCGTGGCCACAAGGTGCGTTGGACTACCTGGTGTACTGCGTGGCGGCCAGTCAGCATGACGAGGCGGGCTACCGGGCGGCCTATGTCGACGGTTTGCGCCATGTGCTGGCCTGGCTGGCCGAGCGTGGCCAACGGCCGCGACGCCTGTTGTTCGTGTCAAGCAGTAGCGTGTATGCGCAGAAGGACGGCGAATGGGTTGAGGAAGGGTCGGCGACCGAGCCCGAGGGGTATTCCGGGCGGGTGATGCTGGAGGCGGAGCGGTTGGCCCTTGGCAGTGGCATCCCCGCGAGTGTGGTGCGCCTCACTGGCATTTACGGGCCCGGCCGCGAGTGGCTGCTGAGCCAGGTACGCCAAGGCTATCGGGTGGCTGAGCAGCCCCCGCTGTATGGCAACCGTATTCATGCTGAGGATGCTGCCAGCTTGCTGGCGTTTCTGCTGCAGGCCGATGCTGATGGCAAGGCGTTGGACGACTGTTACCTCGGCGTTGACGATGATCCGGCACCGTTGGCCGATGTGGTGACCTGGTTGCGGGCCCACCTGGGGGTTACCGAGTGGTCAGATGAACAGCGCGTGCGGCGTACCGGCAGCAAGCGCTGCAGCAATGCACGGGTGAAGGCGTTGGGCTGGGCGCCGGTGTATCCGAGTTACAAGGAAGGCTACGCAGCTATCCTGGCGGCAAAAGCCTGACCACACCCTTGACCCGACTTCTGTAGGCGCGGCCTTGCGTCGCGATTGGGCTGCAACGCAGCCCCGGCCATCCATGCGGCGACGCTGATGCCCTGGTGCCGCGTGGCGGCCCTGTCGAGGAACAAGGCCGCTGCTGCAGGCTTCAGTTTTTTTCCAGCAACCACTGGCGCTTGCCCGCTGCCAGTTGGGGCATTTCATCAGCCTGGGCACGGTTCACCGCCTGGAAGATCTCCAGCTTGTCGCCGTCACGCTTGATGATGAAAGGCGCACCCCGTTGGTTGCGCTCCAGCCACAGGCTGTCGTTGCTACCGCCCATGGTGGCGCAGTCGCCGGCCAGGCACAGGGCGAAACGGTCTGGCCCAGGCAGGCCAGTGACGTTGCCGGTATCGCTGAAGCGTACCTTCCCGCCTTGGCCCTGGCCTTCGAGAATGGTCCATTCACCGCCCAGATACGCTTGGTACAGGGCTTTTTCAAAGCTGCTGCCCAGCGGGGCGTTGGCGGTGGCAGGGGCTTGTACGCGGACAAAAGCCTGCTTTGCGCCGCTCTGGTCTGTGGTCAGCAGCTCGTCACCGTCCAGCGCAAGCTGCTCGGTCTGGCCGCCGCCAAAGCTGGCCTGCAATTGCTTGTCGAGCGTGACCAGCTGGCCGTCCGCCGCTTCGAAGCCATTGCTGTAGCTGGCCTGTTGGTTGGCGACGTCGAGCTTCCACTCGAATACCGGACCATTTTCATTGAGGGCCTGGCGCAGGCTGTCGCCCTTGACCGCGGCCTTGATCGCAGCCTGGTTGATCCAGGTGCCGTTGAAATCTTCGGGTTTGTGGCTGGCGCAGCCGCTCAGGAGCAGGGCTGCCAGCGCGAGGGGCAGTGCGTGACGCATGTCGGGAAACCTTGCGCAGGAGAGGGGCGACGGGCAGGGTGCCCGTCGCCCAAGGCATCATTCGATGACCAGGATGGCGTCCATTTCGACCTGGGCGCCTTTTGGCAGCGCAGCAACGCCAATCGCGGCGCGCGCTGGGTAAGGCTGTTCGAAGTAACGGCCCATCACCTCGTTGACCTTGGCGAAGTGGCTCAGGTCAGTCAGGAAGATGTTCAGCTTGACGATGTCCTTGAACGAACCGCCAGCAGCCTCAGCCACGGCCTTGAGGTTCTCGAATACCTGCACGGTCTGGGCTTCGAAGCCTTCGACCAGCTCCATGGTCTTCGGGTCCAGCGGGATCTGGCCGGACATGTACACGGTATTGCCGGCCTTGATCGCCTGCGAGTAGGTACCGATAGCGGCGGGGGCCTTGTCGCTGTTGATGACGGTCTTGCTCATGATGACTCCTTGCGGTTGGCGGACTACGTACGCATGCGGGTGATGCGGACCACACCGGTCAAGGTACGCAGCTTCTTGATCACACGGGCCAGGTGCACGCGATCGTGTACGCTGACCACCAGTTGGACCACGCTGATACGGCCGTCGCGCTCGTCCATGCTGATTTTCTCGATATTGCCGTCGGCCGCGTTGACGCTGCTGGCAAGCAGGGCAATCAGGCCGCGCTGGTGCTCCAGTTCGACCCGCAGCTCGACATTGAACTCGCCCGTGATGTCCTTGGCCCAGGAAAGCTGCACGCATTTTTCCGGGTTGTGGCGGATTTCACTGATGTTGCGGCAGTTCTCCAGGTGCACGACCATGCCCTTGCCTGCCGACAGGTGGCCGACGATCGGGTCGCCCGGGATGGGTGTACAGCACTTGGCATAACTCAGTACCAGCCCCTCGGTACCGCGGATCGCCAGCGGCCCTTCCGGTGCGGGCAACTGTTCGCCTTCGGCTGACAGCAGGCGGCGCGCAACTACATACGCCATGCGGTTGCCCAGGCCGATATCTTCGAGCAGGTCTTCGATCAGTTCCAGGCGGTACTCCGCCAGGATCGCCTGGATACGTTCCTGAGGGATCTTCTCCAGGCTGCTGTCGAAGCCGGTTAGCACCTTGTTCAGCAGGCGTTCGCCCAGGCTGATGGATTCGGACCGGCGCTGCTGCTTGAGCGCGTGGCGGATGTGCGTGCGCGCCTTGCCGGTAACCACGAAGTTGAGCCAGGCCGGGTTTGGCCGGGCGCCCGGGGCGCTGACGATTTCCACCGTGGACCCGCTCTGCAGCGGTTCGGACAACGGCGCCAGGCGGCGATTGATACGGCAGGCGATGCAACTGTTGCCGACGTCGGTGTGTACCGCGTAAGCGAAGTCGACGGCCGTCGAGCCCTTGGGCAGCTCCATGATGCGGCCCTTGGGCGTGAACACGTAGACCTCGTCCGGGAACAGGTCGATCTTCACGCTTTCGATGAACTCCAGCGAGTTGCCAGCACGCTGCTGCAGCTCGAGGATGCCTTTGACCCACTGGCGAGCACGGGCGTGGCTGCCCTTGGGTTGCTCGTCGTCGTTGGACTTGTATAGCCAATGCGCCGCGATGCCGTTGTTGGCCATCTCTTCCATCTCGCGGGTGCGGATCTGGATTTCGATGGGCACGCCATGCATACCGAACAGCGTGGTGTGCAACGACTGGTAACCGTTGGCCTTGGGGATCGCGATGTAGTCCTTGAAGCGGCCGGGCAGCGGCTTGTACAGGTTATGCACGGCGCCGAGCACACGGTAGCAGGTATCGACTTTGTCAACGATGACGCGGAAGGCGTACACGTCCATGATCTCGTTGAAGGCGCGGCGCTTGCCGCGCATCTTCTTGTAGATGCCATAGAGGTGCTTCTGCCGGCCGCTGATTTCGCCTTCGATGCCATCGGCAGCCAGGCAGTTGGCCAGCGAGTGCTCGATCTTGGCGACGATTTCCTTGCGGTTGCCACGAGCGCTTTTCACCGCACGGTGAATCAGCGACGAGCGCATGGGGTGCATGGCCTTGAAGCCGAGGTCTTCGAACTCCACGCGCACCGTATGCATGCCCAGGCGGTTGGCGATGGGGGCGTAGATTTCGAGGGTTTCCTTGGCGATGCGCCGGCGCTTTTCACCGGACAGCACTTCAAGGGTGCGCATGTTGTGCAGGCGGTCAGCCAGCTTGACCAGGATCACGCGGATATCGCGCGCCATGGCCATGGCCATTTTCTGAAAGTTTTCAGCCTGCGCCTCGGCCTTGGTTTCGAAGTTCATCTGGGTCAGCTTGCTGACCCCGTCAACCAGTTCGGCCACGGTCTCGCCAAATTGCTGGCTGAGGGCTTCCTTGGCGATACCGGTGTCTTCGATCACATCGTGCAACATGGCCGCCATCAGGCTTTGATGATCCATGTGCATATCGGCGAGGATGCTGGCCACAGCCAGCGGGTGGGTCACGTAGGGCTCGCCGCTGCGGCGGCGCTGCCCGTCGTGGGCCTGTTCGGCGTAGAAATAGGCGCGCCGGACCAGGTTGACCTGTTCAGGGCCAAGATAGGTCGACAGCCGTTCGGCCAAGGCTTCTATACCCGGCATGGGTTTACCTCCTGCCGAGGAAGAGGGCCTTGCGCCGTGCGACGTCGACCTGGCATCAATCAGACAGCCTCGTTGTTCTCGTCCTCGAACGCGGCGAACACCGGATCCTCGGTGACGATCTCTTCAGCGGCGATGAATTCGTTGGTGACGATGCCTTCGGCGATTTCACGCAGGGCAACGACGGTAGGCTTGTCGTTTTCCCACGCTACGCGTGGTTCCTTGCCGCCGGTCGCCAGCTGGCGAGCGCGCTTGGTCGAGAGCATGACCAGCTCAAAGCGGTTATCCACGTGTTCCAGGCAGTCTTCAACAGTTACGCGGGCCATGGTCTTCCTCAGTAGCAAATGCGGTGGGCGTGCAGCCCAATAGTGGGCAGGCGGACTCGATAGTATAAAAATTCACCAGCCAATAGGGAAGCGCTGTTTTGCCGAGCAGCGTCATTCCCAAGCCTGCCGCCGCACCCTGTAGGCGCGGTTTTAGCCGCGAAAGGGCCGAAACAGACACACTCGACGCATGAGCCTGACGATAACCTCAGAGCATCGCGCCGCGCAACCTCGGGGTCAGCTCTTCGAACAAGGTCTGCACCGAGCGCAGTGCCCGGCAGTCCGGGCGCGTCAGCAGCCACAGCTGAGTGTCGCAGCCGGCCAGTGGCCCGCTGAGCGCATCGACGCCGGGCAGTGCGTGCACCATGTAGTCCGGCAGCGCTGCCACGCCCAAGCCGGTGGTCACCAACTGGGCGATGGTCGACATGCTGCTGCACTGGTAGCGCGGGCTCAACCCAGGGTGCTGCTGGTTGCGCCAGACCACCGTGGGGTGGTCTTGCATGGAGTCGTCAGGGGCGATCCACGGGGTGCTGGCAGGCGATTCGGCCAGCCGCTCGCGCCACTGCGGCTGGCCGCAGATGACATAGGACGTCGAGCCCAGGTTGCGGCCTACCAGGTGTTCCGGCGGTGTATTGGTCAGGCGCAGGGCAATGTCGGCGTCGCGCCGGCTGAGGTTGGCGAAGGTGTTGGAGGTGCCCATTTCCAGCGACAGCGCCGGGTAGTTGGGCATGAACTCGGCCAGCGCCGGCAGCAGCAGGCTGTGCATGACCGCCTCGGTACAGGTCAGGCGCACCGTGCCGCTGACCACCTGCTCGCCACTGGTCATGGCAATGCGCGCGGCCTCAAGCGCCTGCTCGGCACGCTCGGCCTGCTCGGCCAGGGCCTGGGCAGTATCGGTTGGCAGGTAGCCTTTGCGGCTTTTCACGAACAGCGCAGTACCGAGGGCCGATTCCAGCCGGCGGATCGAGCGGAAGACCGTCGATACGTCAACTTTGAGCAACTCGGCGGCCTTCGCCAGCGAGCGGCCCCGCTCCAGTGCCAAGACCAGAGTGAGGTCGGCGTGGGTAATCTGATATTGCATTGGTGCACGCTCTGCTTGCCGAATTGCCAATGTCTGTTGCGTCAGGGCCATTTTATAGTGAAACCGCCCCCCGGAATCAATGCGCCCGGTCGGGTCAACAATCCCCACGATGGGAAGTGAAAAGAACAACAGCTGCAACCATCGTCGCCCGTGAGGCGCCAGCCGTACCCCCCACATCGCCGCAGCAAATCAAAGGATGTACAGCCATGACGTCGGTCACCCCGTGCGCCAGTTCTTCCAGCGAGATGAAAGACTTCCTCCAGGCCCATCCGGATACGCAGTACGTCGACCTGCTGATCTCCGACATGAACGGCGTGGTACGCGGCAAGCGCATCGAGCGAGCCAGCCTGCACAAGGTGTACGAAAAGGGCATCAACCTGCCGGCGTCGCTGTTCGCCCTGGACATCAACGGCTCCACCGTGGAAAGCACCGGCCTTGGCCTGGACATCGGCGATGCCGACCGTATCTGCTTCCCGATCCCTGGCACGTTATCGGATGAGCCGTGGCAGAAGCGCCCCACAGCCCAGTTGCTGATGACCATGCACGAACTGGATGGCCAGCCGTTCTTCGCCGACCCGCGGGAAGTGCTGCGCCAGGTGGTCAGCAAGTTCGACGACCTGGGCCTGACTATCTGCGCCGCCTTCGAGCTTGAGTTCTACCTGATCGACCAGGACAACCTCAACGGCCGCCCGCAACCGCCGCGCTCGCCGATTTCCGGCAAGCGCCCGCAATCGACCCAGGTGTACCTGATCGACGACCTCGACGAATACGCCGACTGCCTGCAGGACATGCTCGAAGCCGCCAAGGAGCAGGGCCTGCCGGCGGATGCCATCGTCAAGGAAAGTGCCCCGGCGCAGTTCGAGGTCAACCTGCACCACGTTGCCGACCCGCTGAAAGCCTGCGACTACGCGATCCTGCTGAAACGGCTGATCAAGAACGTGGCCTACGACCATGAAATGGACACTACCTTCATGGCCAAGCCCTACCCAGGCCAGGCAGGTAACGGCCTGCACGTGCACATCTCGCTGCTGGACAAGAAAACCGGCAAGAACATCTTCGCCAGTGACGACCCGCTGCAGAGCGATGCGTTGCGCCACGCCATCGGTGGCGTGCTGGAGACGATGCCGGCGTCGATGGCCTTCCTGTGCCCGAACATCAACTCCTACCGCCGCTTCGGCGCACAGTTCTACGTGCCCAATGCGCCGAGCTGGGGCCTGGACAACCGTACGGTAGCCGTCCGCGTGCCCACCGACAGCAGCGACAACGTGCGCCTTGAGCACCGCGTGGCCGGCGCCGACGCCAACCCGTACCTGATGCTGGCGGCCATCCTGGCCGGCGTGCATCACGGCCTCACCAACCAGGTCGAACCCCAGGCGCCGATCGAAGGCAACTCCTACGAGCAACTCGAACAGAGCCTGCCGAACAACCTGCGCGATGCCTTGCGTGCGTTGGACGACAGTGAGGTGCTCAACCAATACATCAGCCCGGACTACATCGATATTTTCGTGGCCTGCAAGGAAAGCGAACTGGCCGAGTTCGAAGTGTCGATTTCCGACCTCGAGTACAACTGGTACCTGCACACGGTGTAAGCCCATGAGCACAACTGCGGTCCCCTTGATCGGTGTCAGCGCCTGCCGCCAGCAGGTGGGGAAGAACTCGTCGCACACGGTTGGCGACAAGTATGTCGAGGCGGCCGCGTTTGCCGGCCTTCCGCTGATTCTGCCGGCCCGGGACGGTGGCAGCGACACGCAAGCGTTGCTGGCCTGCCTGCACGGCATTGTTTTCACGGGCTCGCCTTCAAATATCGAACCGCATCATTACAATGGCGCCCCCAGTGCCGCGGGCACCCGGCATGACCTGGCGCGTGACCGGCTGACCTTGCCGCTGCTGCAGGCGGCGATCGCCGCCGGTGTGCCGGTGTTGTGCATTTGCCGTGGTTATCAGGAACTGAACGTGGCCCTGGGGGGCAGCCTGCACCAGCGTGTGCAAGAGCTGCCTGGCTACCTGGACCATCGCGAGCCCGAAGACGCGCCCCTGGAGGTGCAGTACGGCCTTCGGCACCCGGTGTTCGTAGAGCCTGGTGGCTTGTTCGAGCGCCTGGGGCTGGCAGCGCAGTTCGAGGTCAACTCGCTGCACAGCCAGGGCATCGAGCGCCTGGCTTCGTGCCTGCGGGTCGAAGCGCGGGCCCCGGACGGCCTCATCGAAGCGGTGTCCATGCCCGGTGCGCCGGGCTTCGTCCTCGGCGTGCAGTGGCACCCAGAGTGGCGGTTGAGCGAAAACCCGGTCTCGCTGCGCCTGTTTCAGGCGTTTCGCGAGGCCTGCGTTGCCTATGCAGCACGGGAGGGCGCACGGCTGACGCGCCCCTGACAGCAAGCTTTCAATGAGTGAAAGCGGGCCTTGTGCGCAAGGCCTGTAAGAACAATTCCAAAACTTACGGCAAATACTCATGAGCAATTACACAGAAGCCGCCCGCCCACCCGACGTGGCGGCCGAAGCGGGCAACCATCAGCGCAGCAAAGGCCTGGCCAAGGGCCGCCTGGGCTTGCTGGCCAGCGTGGTACTGGGCATCTCTACCATCGCCCCGGTGTATACCCTCACCGGTGCACTGGGCCCTACCGTGCGTGAGGTAGGGGCACACCTGCCAGCCGTGTTCATCGTCGGCTTCCTGCCAATGCTCCTGGTAGCCCTGGGCTACCGTGAACTGAACTCGGCAGAGCCGGATAGCGGCACCTCCTTTACCTGGTCGGCGCGCGCCTTCGGGCCGATGATCGGCTGGATCGGGGGGTGGGGGCTGGTGGTTGCCACCACCATCGTGCTGTCCAACCTGGCGGGGGTGGCGGTTGACTTCTTCTACCTGTTCCTCGGCCAGATCACCGGCAGGCACGCGCTGGCGGGGCTGGCCGACAACCTGTTGATCAACATCGTCACCTGTTGTGTGTTCATCGCCCTGGCGGTGTGGATCTGCTGCCGGGGCATGGCCACCACGATGACCGTGCAGTATGGCTTGGTGGCCCTGCAACTGCTGGTATTGGTCGGCTTCGCTTTCGCCGCGTTCGGCGGCACCACCGCGCCACCGCCGATGGCGTTTGACCTGGCCTGGTTCAATCCATTTGGCGTGGAATCGTTCTCGGCCTTTGCCGCGGGCTTGTCGCTGTCGATCTTCATCTTCTGGGGTTGGGATACCTGCCTGACCGTCAGCGAAGAGTCGGTTGGCAGTGAAGAGGTGCCGGGCAAGGCTGCCACCCTGACCGTCATGCTGATCCTCGGCCTGTACCTGTTCACCGCCATTGCCACCCTGCAGTTCGCCGGCATTAGCGAAACGGGCCTGGGGCTCAACAACCCGCGCATCCAGGAGAACGTGTTTGCCCACCTGGCCGGCCCGGTGATGGGGCCGCTGGCGATCCTGATGTCCATTGCCGTGCTGGCCAGTACCGCAGCCTCGTTGCAATCGACCTTCGTGGCGCCGGCGCGCACGCTGCTGGCCATGGGTTATTACGGCGCAGTGCCGCCGAAGTTCGCCAGTGTTTGCCCACGCTCGCAGACCCCACGCTACGCCACCATTTGCGCAGGCGTGGCAGCGGGCCTGTTCTACGTGACCATGCGCACGCTGAGCGAGAACGTGTTGGCCGATACCATCACTGCGCTGGGCATGATGATCTGTTTCTACTATTCGCTGACGGCGTTTGCCTGCGTCTGGTATTTCCGCGGCAGCCTGTTCAGCAGCGTGCGCCACTTCTTCATGCGCGGCATGTGCCCGCTGGTGGGTGGGGTGATTCTGTCGGTGATCTTCGCGCGTACCGCCATCGACAGCGCGCCGCCGGACTTCGGCAGCGGCTCGCATGTCGGCGGGGTGGGGCTGGTGTTCGTGATTGCCGCGATCATCTCGGTGCTGGGCATCGGGCTGATGATGCTGTCACGCCTGCGTGCGCCGGCGTATTTCCTGGGGGCTACCCTGCGTCAGCAGGCCACCTTGCCTTTGCAGGAATAAAGCAAGGGGCCGCGATGCGGCCCAATCGCCGGCAAGCCAGCTCCCACATGATCTCCACAGTTTTCAGCTAGTGTGAGGCACCTGTGGGAGCTGGCTTGCCGGCGATTGGGCTGCAAAGCAGCCCCGTGCGGTCTCTCAGGAGAGCAATTCTTTTAGCAGCCCACTGTTGCGTTGCTGTTGCTTGCTCAACACCAGGCGGTTGGCGCGGAACACTGCTTTCAAGTCTTCCAGCGCTGCATTGAAATCATCATTGATGATCACATAGTCGTACTCGTCGTAGTGCACCATCTCGCTGACCGCTTCCTTCATGCGCCCATCGATGATCTCTTCGCTGTCCTGCCCGCGCCCGTCCAGGCGCTGGCGCAGCGCCTGCTGGCTTGGCGGCAGGATGAATACCGACAACGCATCGGGCATCACCCGGCGAACCTGCTGGGCGCCTTGCCAGTCGATTTCCAGAATCAGGTCAAAGCCTTTGTCCAGGGTTTGCTGGAGGGCGCTGCGCGAAGTGCCGTAGAAGTTGCCGAACACTTCGGCATGCTCCAGGAAGTCACCCTGCGCGATCAGCGCCTTGAATTCCTCGTGCACGACGAAGTGGTAGTTCACCCCGTGCTGCTCGCCCGGGCGCATGGCACGGGTGGTGTGCGAGACCGAGACGCGGATCTGCTGGTCTTCCTTGATCAGGGCGTTGACCAGGCTGGTCTTGCCGGCGCCGGAAGGGGCCGAGACGATGTAGAGGGTGCCGCTGTTGTGGTTCATGGTTGGGGTGGCCTTACTCGATGTTCTGTACTTGTTCACGCATCTGTTCGATCAATACCTTCAGGTTGACCGCCGCCTGCGTGCTGCGTGGGTCGAAGGCCTTGGAGCCAAGGGTGTTGGCCTCGCGGTTGAGCTCCTGCATCAGGAAGTCCAGACGCCGGCCTGCGGCGCCGCCCCCCTTGAGCACACGGCGTACTTCGGTAACGTGCGTGCTGAGGCGGTCGAGCTCCTCGGCCACGTCGCTTTTCTGGGCCAGCAGCACCATTTCCTGCTCGAGGCGCTGTGGGTCGAGCTCGGCCAGCATGTCGCCGAAGCGGTCGAGGATTTTCTGCCGCTGCGCCGCGAGCATCTGCGGCACCAGTGCGCGCAGCGTCGTGACTTCACCGGCCATGCTGTCCAGGCGCTCGTTTATCAGGCGCGCCAGTTCCTGGCCTTCGCGCTGGCGCCCGGCCTTGAGTTCGGCCAGGGCTTCGTCGAACAGTGCCATGGCTTCGGCGTTGAGTGCCTGCGGGTCACTGGTGTCGGCTACCAACACGCCGGGCCACGACAGCACTTCCAGCGGATTGAGCGGGGCTGGCTGCCTGATCAGCCCGGCCACTTCTTCAGCGGCGGCGACCAGTTGTGCGGCGCGCTCGCGGTCGATCTTCAGCGGCTTGCCGTTGCTGTCTTCATTCAGGCGCAAGGTGCATTCCACCTTGCCGCGTGACAGCCCTTGGCGCAGGCCTTCACGCACGCCGCCTTCGAGGTCGCGCAGGGCCTCGGGCAGGCGCAGGTGCGGCTCCAGGTAACGGTGATTGACCGAACGCAGCTCCCAGACCAGGGTGCCTTGGCTGCCGGCGCGCTCGACACGCGCAAAAGCGGTCATGCTATGCACCATGGGGAGTACCTCGCTTGGATAAGTGAACGGCGCAGGATTGTAGCGCAGTGGGGGCGTGGCGCCCAATCGGCCTATGTTACCGGTAGGTGGTGGTCGGGGTAGGAAAAGGCGACGGGCCGTCTGCGCGCGACAATAGGCATGTCCTCACCGGGCTTGCGGCTCTATAATGCTCGCCAGATTCAAAGTCCCAGTACAGGTATCCCAGATGAAACGTCCAAGTGGTCGCGCCGCCGATCAGCTCCGCTCGATCCGCATCACCCGCAACTACACCAAGCACGCCGAAGGGTCGGTACTGGTCGAGTTCGGTGACACCAAGGTCATCTGCACGGTCAGCGTGGAAAACGGTGTGCCGCGCTTCCTCAAAGGCCAGGGCCAGGGTTGGCTGACCGCCGAGTACGGCATGTTGCCGCGTTCCACCGGTGAGCGTAACCAGCGTGAAGCCAGCCGCGGCAAACAGGGTGGCCGCACCCTGGAAATCCAGCGCCTTATCGGGCGCTCTCTGCGTGCCGCACTGGACATGAGCAAGCTGGGCGACATCACCCTGTACGTCGACTGCGACGTGATCCAGGCCGATGGCGGTACCCGTACCGCGTCCATCACCGGTGCCATGGTTGCCCTGTGCGACGCCCTGGCAGTAATCAAGAAGCGCGGTGGCCTCAAGGGCGGTAATCCGCTCAAGCACATGATTGCTGCCGTTTCGGTCGGCATGTACCAGGGCGAAGCGGTGCTCGACCTGGACTACCTGGAAGATTCCGCTGCCGAAACCGACCTGAACGTGGTCATGACCAGCGCGGGCGGTTTCATCGAAGTGCAGGGCACTGCCGAAGGCGCGCCGTTCCAGCCGGAAGACTTCAACGCCATGCTCGCCCTGGCGCAGAAAGGCATGAACGAGATCTTCGAGCTGCAGCAGGCGGCGCTGGCCGATTGAGACCAGCCGGAGAGGTGCAGATGTTCTGCCACCTCTCCGCGCTGCTGGGCCCGCTGATCTGGCGGCCGATCAAATAGATTTTCTGTGGCCCCGTTCGCGGGCACGCCCGCTCCCACAGCGATCGCGGCGCTTTCACTGGTAGCGCCGTACCTGTGGGAGCGGGCGTGCCCGCGAACGGGGCTGCAAAGCAGCCCCAATGGCTTTAGATGGTCAGCGTCCAGTCATAGTCGACAATCAGCGGCGCATGCTGCGAGAAGCGCGGCTGGCGCGGCAGGCGGGCGTTGCGCACGAAGCGGCGCAAGCCCGGGGTGAGGATCTGGTAGTCGAACCGGTAGCCCAGGTTGAGCATCTCGGCCTGCTCGTTGTCCGGCCACCAGCTGTACTGGTCGCCTTCACGGCTGACTTCGCGCAGGGCGTCGACGTAACCCATCTCGCCCGTGATCGCATCCATCCACGCGCGTTCCGGCGCCAGGAAGCCAGGTGACTGCTGGCTGTCGCGCCAGTTCTTGATGTCGAGCTTCTGCTGCGCCACGTAGAACGAGCCGCAATAAATGTACTCGCGGCGCTTGCGGCGCTGCTTGTCCAGGTACTTGGCGAAGTCGTCCATCAACTTGAATTTCTGGTTCAAGTCCTCGTCGCCGTTCATGCCCGAAGGCAGTAGCAGGCTGGCAATACTGACTTTGTCGAAATCTGCTTGCAGGTAACGCCCGTAGCGGTCGGCTGTCTCGAAGCCCAGGCCGGTGATGACTGCCTTGGGCTGCATGCGCGAATAAAGGGCCACACCACCTTGGGCTGGCACCTCCGCGTCGCAGGCATAAAGGAAATAGCCATCGAGCTGGAAAGCTGGGTCATCGAGTTCAAAGGCCGAGGCGCGGGTATCCTGAAGGCAGATGACGTCGGCATTCTGGGCTTGAAGCCAGCTGAGCAAACCACGCTCGGCCGCAGCCTGAATGCCATTAACGTTCACACTGATGATCCGCATAAATGGCCCCATAAATCTCGTGCGTGTATGATACCCGAGCTCAACCCATTTAGCTAAATCCGTGGTGTCCGGGACTATTCATGCAGCCGTATCAGCGCGACTTTATCCGTTTTGCCATCGATCGCGGGGTACTGCGTTTCGGTGAATTCACCCTGAAATCGGGGCGTACCAGCCCGTATTTCTTCAATGCAGGCCTGTTCAACACCGGTTCTGCCCTGGCTGAACTGGGCCGCTGCTATGCCGCCGCCATCGTCGACAGCAAGATCCCGTTCGATGTGCTGTTCGGTCCTGCCTACAAAGGCATTCCGCTGGCGGCGACCACCGCCGTGGCGCTGGCTGACCAGCACCAGCGCGATGTGCCATGGTGCTTCAACCGCAAGGAAGCCAAAGACCACGGCGAAGGCGGCAGCCTGGTTGGCGCACCGCTGGCCGGTGATGTGCTGATCATCGACGATGTGATCACCGCCGGCACAGCCATCCGTGAGGTCATGCAGATCATCAATGCCCAGCAGGCCAAGGCCGCCGGCGTGCTGATCGCGCTGAACCGCGAAGAACGTGGCAATGGCGAGCTGTCGGCTATCCAGGAAGTGGAGCGTGACTTCGGCATTCCGGTGGTCAGCATCGTTTCGCTGACCCAGGTGCTGGAGTTCCTGGCTGACGACCCACAGCTCAAGCAGCACCTGCCGGCTGTCGAGGCTTACCGGGCGCAGTACGGGATCTGATCCTGGCCTGGAAATGAAAAAGGCGACCTTCTTGTTAAGGTCGCCTTTTTTTGTGCCGCCTGTTTTGGCCTATTCGCGGGCACGCCCGCTCCCACAGCTACTCCACAGGTTCCAGGATTTGTGTAGTCCCTGTGGGAGCGGGCGTGCCCGCGAAGGGGCCGGTACAGGCTAACCGAACACTCAGCGCGGCTTGCGGTTGGTGATCAGGGTGCCCACGCCGCTGTCGGTGAAGATCTCCAGCAGCACCGCATTCGGCACGCGGCCGTCGATGATGTGCGAGCTGTTCACGCCGCCCTGTACTGCATCCAGCGCGCACTTGATCTTCGGCAGCATGCCGCCGTAGATGGTGCCATCGGCGATCAGTTCGTTGACCTGCTCGGTGGTCAGGCCGGTCAGGACCTGGCCCTGTTTGTCCATCAGACCCGCGATGTTGGTCAGCAGCATCAGCTTCTCGGCCTTCAGCGCTTCGGCCACCTTGCCGGCCACGAGGTCGGCGTTGATGTTGTAGGACTCACCGTTGACACCCACGCCGATTGGCGCGATGACCGGGATGAAGTCGCCCTTGACCAACATGTTCAACAGGTCGGTATTCACGCTCACCACTTCGCCCACGTGACCGATGTCGATGATTTCCGGGGTGGTCATCTCGGGGGTCTGGCGGCTGACGGTCAGCTTGCGCGCGCGGATCAGCTCCGCATCCTTGCCGGTCAGGCCGATGGCGCTACCGCCATGGCGGTTGATCAGGTTGACGATGTCCTTGTTGACCTGGCCGCCCAGCACCATTTCCACCACGTCCATGGTCGCCGAGTCGGTCACACGCATGCCGTCGATGAAGTGGCTTTCGATCGACAGGCGCTTGAGCAGGTCGCCGATTTGCGGGCCACCCCCGTGGACAACCACCGGGTTGATGCCCACCGCCTTCATCAGCACGATGTCACGGGCGAAGCCGGTCTTGAGCTCCTCGCTCTCCATCGCGTTGCCGCCGTACTTGATCACCAGGGTCTTGCCGACAAAGCGGCGGATGTAGGGCAGCGCTTCGGACAAAACCTCGGCTACATGGGAAGCGGCATCGCGATCGAGGGTCATGCAGGGCTCCTGTGAGGAACAGATAATCGGTCAGAACGGCAGTTGCAGCTCAGGATCAACCCGCAGCAACTGGGTACGGAAAACATCCTTGATACGTTGCAATTCGGCGTCACTGTCGGCCTCGAAGCGCAGTACCAGCACCGGTGTGGTGTTGGAGGCGCGAACCAGGCCCCAGCCATGGGCATAGTCGACCCGCACGCCATCGATGGTGGTCAGGTTGGCTTCGCCCCAGTCGGCGTCGCGTTGCAGTGCATCAATGATGCTGAATTTACCCTCGTCGGTCACATCAATATTGATTTCCGGCGTGGAAATATCGTTCGGGAAGGCGGCAAACAGGTTTTCGGCGCTCTGTTCGGCCTTGCTGAGGATCTCGAGCAGGCGCGCGGCACTGTAGATACCGTCGTCGAAACCGTACCAGCGTTCCTTGATGAAGATGTGACCACTCATCTCGCCCGCCAGCAGCGAACCGGTCTGTTTCATCTTCTTCTTGATCAACGAATGGCCGGTTTTCCACATCAGCGCCCGGCCACCGTGTTGTTCGATCAGCGGGGTCAGGCGCCGGGTGCACTTGACGTCGAAGATGATCTCGGCGCCCGGGTTGCGTGCCAGTACGTCCTGGGCGAACAGCATCAGCAGGCGGTCGGGGTAGACGATGCTGCCGGTGTTGGTCACGACGCCGACGCGGTCGCCGTCACCATCGAAGGCCAGGCCGATGTCGGCGCCGGTCTGCTTGACCTTGGCGATCAGGTCTTCGAGGTTCTCCGGCTTGCCTGGGTCCGGGTGGTGGTTCGGGAAGTTGCCGTCCACCTCGCAGAATAGCGGGATCACCTCACAGCCCAGGGCTTCGATCAACTGGGGGGCAATCACACCGGCGGCGCCGTTGCCGCAGTCCACCACGACCTTGAGCCTTCTGGCCAGCTTCACGTCGCCGACGATCTGCTGGAAGTAGCGGTCGAGGATCTCGACTTTTTCCACACGCCCTGCTGCCAAGGTCAGGTCGTTGGTTTTCAGGCGGGTCAGCAGGGCCTGGATCTGTTCATTGGCCAGGGTGTCGCCGGCGATGACGATCTTGAAGCCGTTGTAGTCGGACGGGTTGTGGCTACCGGTCAGCATCACGCCCGACTTGCCGGCCAATACGTTGGCCGCGTAGTACAGGGCCGGGGTCGGTACCAGGCCGACGTCGCTGACCTGGCAACCGGCATCGACCAGGCCCTTGATCAGTTGCTCCACCAGCATTGGCCCGGACAGGCGGCCATCGCGGCCTACCGAGACTTGCGGTTCGCCCTGGGCCAGGCTTTGCGCACCGATGGCGCGGCCAATCCAGTAGGCGGTTTCGGCGTGCAAGGTCTTGCCGACCACGCCGCGAATGTCATAGGCGCGGAAAATGCTGTCTGGCAATGTGGCAGGAACCAGGTGGGCCATGTCGTTCATCTCTGGAAGCTCCATTAGTCAAAGGCTTTCTGGGCAGGCGCAAATTGAACGCTTGGACGGTGGTTTCACCAGAGAGTTCGCCATCCTTGGCCTGAACGGTCGTGTTTCGGCTCAGTGGCTGCCGGAGTGACCGAAGCCGCCAGCGCCGCGCTGGCTTTCATCGAAGGCCTCGACGATATCGAAATGCGCCTGCACGACCGGCACCAGCACCAGCTGGGCGATACGCTCGCCCACGGCGATGGTGAAAGGGGTGGTGCCGCGGTTCCAGCACGACACCATCAGCTCGCCCTGGTAGTCCGAATCGATCAGCCCGACCAGGTTGCCCAGCACGATGCCGTGCTTATGGCCCAGGCCCGAGCGCGGCAGGATGACTGCGGCCAGGCCTGGGTCGCCGATGTAGATCGACAAGCCGGTAGGAATCAGCAGGGTCTGGCCTGGTTCGAGAACGGTGTCTTGCTGGAGCAGGGCGCGCAGGTCGAGGCCAGCGGAGCCGGGGGTGGCGTAGGTCGGCAGCGGAAATTCGCTGCCCAGGCGTGGGTCGAGGATCTTGGCTTGAAGAGCGTGCATGTAACTTATTGAACCTGGTTGAGCCGTTCGGCGATGAAGGCGACCAGTTGCCGGGCGATCTTGCCCTTGCTGGTCTGCGCGAAGAGGGTTTGGTGCTGTTGGCGGTCGATCACGGTCAAGGCATTTTCTTCGCTGTTGAAGCCAATGCTGGGGTTGGCCACATCGTTGGCGACGATCAGGTCGAGGTTCTTGTCCTTGAGCTTGCGCGTGGCGTAATCGAGCAGGTGTTCGGTCTCGGCGGCAAAGCCGACGCTGAACGGGCGGTCGGCGCGGCCGGCGATGGTGGCAAGGATATCGGGATTGCGCACCATCTGCAGCAGCATGCCGTCGCCGGTCGTAGGATCTTTCTTCAGTTTTTGTGTGGCAACGACTTCCGGGCGGTAGTCCGCAACGGCTGCCGAGGCAATGAACAGGTCGCACGGCATGGCCGCCTCGCAGGCCGCGAGCATGTCCCGCGCGCTGACCACGTCGATACGGCTGACCCGGTCCGGGGTTGGCAGGTGCACCGGGCCGGTCACGAGGGTCACCCTAGCCCCCGCTTCAGCTGCTGCCTCGGCGAGGGCGAAACCCATCTTGCCGGAGCTATGATTGGTGATGTAGCGCACCGGGTCGATGTTTTCCTGGGTCGGCCCGGCGGTGATCAGCACATGCCTGCCGGTCAGGGCCTGGCGCTTGAAACTTTCTGCCGCGCACCAGGCCAGCTCGGTGGCTTCGAGCATGCGCCCCAGGCCCACGTCACCACAGGCCTGGCTGCCGGAGGCCGGGCCGAATACCTGGATGCCACGGCTTTTGAGCTGGTCTAGGTTGGCCTGGGTCGCCGGGTCGCGCCACATGGCCTGGTTCATCGCCGGGGCCACCGCCACGGTGGCGTCGGTGGCCAGTACCAGGGTGGTCAGCAGGTCATCGGCCATGCCCTGGGCCATGCGCGCCATCAGGTCGGCGGTGGCCGGGGCGATCAAGACCAGGTCGGCCCACTTGGCCAGTTCGATGTGGCCCATGGCGGCTTCGGCAGCCGGGTCCAGCAGGTCCATGTGCACCGGGTGGCCCGACAGCGCCTGCAGGGTCAGCGGGGTGATGAATTCGGCACCCCCACGGGTCATGACGACGCGCACCTGCGCGCCGTGCTCCAGGAGACGGCGAATCAGCTCGGCGCTTTTGTAGGCGGCAATGCCGCCACCCACGCCGAGAACGATGCGCTTGCGATACAGCCGCTGCATAGGCTTGCCTTTTTCCAGTGAGAGCGGGCGGCGACGTTTGCAAATGCCTGCGGCAGAACGTCGCATGTACGAGGCGAAATAGATTAACACAGGGCCGAAATGGGCCGCAGCAAGGGCAGAGGGGCAGGGATGAATATCAGGGAGTGGCCGGCTGAAGATCGGCCAAGGGAGAAGCTGTTGCAACGGGGTGCGGCGGTGCTGTCGGACGCCGAGTTGCTGGCCGTGTTGCTCGGCTCGGGCGTGGCCGGGCGCAATGTACTGGACCTTGCACGCGGGCTGCTGGTGCGTTTTGGTGGGCTGCGGCCGTTTCTTGAGG
Source organism: Pseudomonas sp. NY5710 (assembly GCF_013305665.1). Lineage (NCBI taxonomy): Bacteria > Pseudomonadati > Pseudomonadota > Gammaproteobacteria > Pseudomonadales > Pseudomonadaceae > Pseudomonas > Pseudomonas sp. NY5710. The sequence continues at coordinate 5,367,956 of NZ_CP045554.1, read as the reverse complement.
CCGATCGGGCGGCGGTGCTCCGCGAGCCGGGCATAGGCGCTGTGAAATACGCACAGTTGCAAGCGCTGCTGGAAATCGGCCGGCGCTACCTGGATGAGCACATCGCGCGCGCAGCGGTGCTGGAAGGGCCCGAGGCGGTGCGGCGTTACCTGAAGGCCATGCTGCGCCACGAGCCCAGCGAGGTGTTCGGTTGCCTGTTTCTGGACACCAAGCACAGGCCGCTGGCGTTCGAGATTCTGTTCAGGGGCACCATCGACCGGGCCAGCGTCTACCCGCGGGAGGTGGTGCGGCGGGCATTGCTGCACAACGCGGCCGCGTTGATCCTGTGCCATAACCACCCTTCAGGCAACAGTGAGCCTAGCCAGGACGATGTGCACCTGACCTTGTCGCTCAAGCGCGGGCTGGCCTTGATCGACGTGCGGGTGCTGGATCACATCATCATTGGCGACGGGGAGCCGTTGTCGATGGTTGAGCAGGGGTGGATCGTGGCTTAGGTCGTTGAGTTTTGTGCTGGCCTCTTCGCGGGCAAGCCCGCTCCCACAGGATATTCGCCGGCCTTGAAGGCGGTGGTGTCCCTGTGGGAGCGGGCGTGCCCGCGAAGAGCCCGGTGCAGGTCTACCTGGCCACCGACACCTTGCTGAAATCCAGCCGCCCGAACGGGCTGACCTGGTACCCCTCGACCTCCTGGCGCAGCAAGGTTGCCGCTGTCGGGTGCGCCAATGGCACCCACAGTGCCTGCTGCTGAATCAGGGTTTGCGCCTGCTGGTACAGCCGGCTGCGCACGCTTTGGTCGTTGGTGGTGCGCCCGGCACTGATCAGTTGGTCCAGGCGGCTGTCGCAGAACCGTGCGAAGTTGGTGCCCGATTCCACTGCCGCACAGGAGAACTGCGGGCTGAGGAAGTTATCCGGGTCGCCGTTGTCACCGGCCCAGCCCATGAACAGCAGGTCATGCTCGCCGGCCTTGGCGCGGCGGATCAGCTCACCCCATTCGATCACGCGGATCTCGGCCTTGATGCCGATCTTGGCCAGGTCGGCCTGCAGCATTTGCGCGCCAAGGCTTGGGTTGGGGTTGAGCAGGCTGCCCGATGGCCGCGTCCAGATCGTGGTGCTGAAGCCCTCCGCCAGGCCGGCCTTGGCCAGCAGGGCCTTGGCCTTTTTCAAGTTCAGAGGGTAGCCGGGCAAGTCCTTGGCGTAGCTCCAGGTATTGGGCGGGTAGGGGCCGTTGGCCGCCACCGCAGAGTCTTCGAACACCGCCTTGAGGTAAGCCTGCTTGTCGAAGGCCAAGTTGATCGCCTGGCGGACTTCCGGCTTGTCCAGTGGCGGGTGCTGGCTGTTGATGGCGACAAAGGCGGTCATGAACGCGGGCGTACTGGCCACCTTGAGCTTGTCGTCCTTCGCCGCTTCGGCAATATCCAGCGGTTTGGGCGACAAGGCGACCTGGCATTCGCCGCGCTTGAGCTTCTGCAGGCGCACGTTGGCATCGGTGGTGATGGCGAAGATCAACGGGTCCACTGCCGGCTTGCCGCCGAAGTAGTCCGGGTTGGCGCGGTAGCGCACCACAGCGTCCTTCTGGAAGCGCTGGAAGGTGAACGGCCCGGTGCCGATCGGCTGGCTGTTGAGCTTCTCTGGCGTGCCGGCCTTGAGCAGCTTGTCGGCATATTCGGCAGAATAGATGGACGCGAAGCCCATGCTCAGGGTGGCCAGGAACGTGGCGTCGGGGTGGCTGAGGGTGAAGCGCACGGTGTTCGGGGCCGGGGCGTCGATCGCCTTGATCAGGCTACCCAGTTGCAGCGACTGGGCGTGCGGGTAGCCGCCGGGTGCAGTCTTGTGCCAGGCATGGGCCGGGTAGAGCATGCGCTGGAAGCTGAACAGCACGTCATCGGCATTCAATTCGCGGGTGGGCTTGAAGTATGGTGTGGTATGGAACTTCACGCCGTCGCGCAGAGTGAAATCGTACACCAGACCGTCGGCCGAGACCGTCCAGCTGGCCGCCAGGCTCGGCACCACTTTGCCCTGTGCCGCATCGAACTCCACCAGGCGGTTCATCAGCACGTCGGCGGTGGCATTGGTGGTGGTCAGCGAGTTGTACTGCACCACGTCGAAGCCTTCGGGGCTGGCCTCGCTGCAAACGCTCAGGGGCGCGGCCTGGGCGATGCCACCCGCGAACAGGGTGGCGGTGAACAGGGAGTTGAACAATAAGGAAAGGGCGGCGGCACGCATGGTGGCTCCTTGGCTGTCAGTGGCCCATCTGCCAGTGCAGTCTGGAAAAAGCCTACCCTAGTGTGCCTGTCGGGAAATGACCACATCCTTTTTTACAAATGTGGCGACGAGCGGTCGACGGCTGGCAGGGCCTGAAGGTATGCTGCCCCGGCTGAATCGGGCTTGCGCCAATGTGCATCAACTATTGTTGCAGCCAGGTCTTTCTGGTATAAAGCAGCGCTCTTTTCTAGGGGCTCGGCCTGTCGCATAAGCGGATCCGGTCGATAAGGCCTCCAGAATCACGGCGCCCAGGCGCCAAAGACTGAGAGATTAAGCGGCCAACCCATGCCGGGTTGGGCATGTGGTTTTAGAGGGCTGAGTCATGTCGAGAGTCTGTCAAGTTACTGGTAAGGGTCCAGTAACCGGGAACAACATTTCCCACGCAAACAACAAAACCCGTCGTCGTTTCCTGCCGAACCTGCAGCACCACCGTTTCTGGGTTGAATCCGAGAAGCGCTTCGTGCGTCTGCGCGTTTCCGCCAAAGGCATGCGTATCATCGACAAGCGCGGCATCGACGCCGTTCTGGTTGACATCCGTAAAGCTGGCGCCAAGGTTTAAGGGAGAGCATCATGCGTGAATTGATCCGTCTGGTTTCGAGTGCCGGCACCGGCCACTTCTACACCACCGACAAGAACAAGCGCACCACCCCGGACAAAATCGAGATCAAGAAATATGATCCGGTTGTTCGCAAGCACGTGGTGTACAAGGAAGCCAAGATCAAGTAATTGATCGGCGACCTGAAAAAACCCGCATCCGTAAGGACGCGGGTTTTTTTATGCCTGCTGCAAGGTCAGTTGAATTCGAAGCCCTGAATCACCTGGTTGGCGTCGGTCCTGATCTGGATGCGGGTAGGGTCGAACTCGCGGGTGCACATGTCGGTGGGGCCGACCACGCGGGAGCGACCGGTAATGGCGCAGATGGTGTCTTTGAGCTCTGGCACGTATGTGGCGCCGACCAGGTGGGCGAGGGCTTGTTTGACGTCGTCGTTGGTCATGGTGATTTTCCTGTTGAAGGTGAATGGCCCGTTGTGGGCAGGGCCATCCTCACGCGTACCGCCCGGCCAGCTGCGCTACATAATTACTTCTGCTCGAACATGACGTAGATCTTGCGGCACGGCTCAAGCACTTCCCAGGTGCCTGTAAACCCGGCCGGGATTACGAACCGGTCGCCGGCGCGCAGGGTCTTGGCCCCGCCGTTTTCGTCGCGCAGTACCGAAACGCCCTGAACGATCTCGCAGTATTCATGCTCGGTGTAGTTCACTTTCCACTGGCCGACCTCACCCTCCCAAACGCCTGCGGCAAACTGCCCGCACGGGCTGGAGTAATGGTTGTAGACCGCCTGGTCTGGCTCACCCTTGAGGATTTTTTCAGCCGCAGGGCGGTACCGTTCGGCTTCAGTGAGCACTTGGGCGAAGTCGATGATGCTGGCGATGTTCATGGTGCGGCTCCTGTTCTTGTTAAATAAAATTAACATCAGTAGGCTTTTGGGCCTTCCGTGTCAAATATATTGATAGTTTAGAGTGGCTGGTTTAGGGTATCGCTTGCCAGTGTGCGCTCGTCGCCCGGCCAGAATTCTGACAACGCCTGTGAGTCCTCAGTGCGGCGTTGCACCTAAACAAGAGGAGGAGTTTCGTATGACCACCCTGACCCGTGCGGACTGGGAACAACGCGCCCAGCAACTGAAGATCGAAGGCCGTGCCTTCATCAACGGCGGATACACCGATGCCGTATCCGGTGAAACCTTCGAGTGCCTGAGCCCGGTCGACGGACGCTTCCTGGCCAAGGTTGCCAGCTGCGACCTGGCCGATGCCAACCGTGCCGTGGAAAACGCCCGTGCCACCTTCAACGCTGGCGTCTGGTCGCAGCTGGCCCCGGCCAAGCGCAAAGCCACGCTGATCCGTTTCGCCGACCTGCTGCGCCAGAACGTCGAAGAGCTGGCGCTGCTGGAAACCCTGGACATGGGCAAGCCGATTGGTGACTCCTCCAGCATCGACATCCCCGGTGCAGCCCAGGCTATTCACTGGACGGCCGAGGCCATCGACAAGGTTTACGACGAGGTCGCGCCCACCCCAAACGACCAGCTTGGCCTGGTTACCCGTGAGCCAGTGGGTGTGGTCGGTGCCATCGTACCGTGGAACTTCCCGCTGCTGATGGCCTGCTGGAAGCTCGGCCCGGCATTGGCCACCGGTAACTCGGTGGTGCTCAAGCCTTCGGAAAAATCGCCGCTGACCGCCATCCGCATCGCACAACTGGCGATCGAGGCCGGCATCCCGGCGGGCGTATTGAACGTGCTGCCAGGCTACGGCCACACCGTGGGCAAGGCGTTGGCCCTGCACATGGATGTCGACACGCTGGTGTTCACCGGCTCGACCAAGATCGCCAAGCAACTGATGGTCTACGCGGGCGAATCGAACATGAAACGAATCTGGCTGGAGGCTGGCGGCAAAAGCCCGAATATCGTCTTCGCCGATGCACCGGACCTGCAAGCGGCGGCTGCGGCTGCCGCCAGTGCCATCGCCTTCAACCAGGGTGAAGTGTGCACTGCCGGCTCGCGCCTGCTGGTCGAGCGCTCGATCAAGGACAAGTTCCTGCCCATGGTGGTCGAGGCCCTGAAAGGCTGGAAGCCCGGTAACCCGCTGGATCCAGAGACCACCGTGGGTGCGTTGGTCGATACCCAGCAAATGAATACCGTGCTGTCGTACATCGAGGCCGGCCACAAAGACGGCGCCAAGCTGCTGACCGGCGGCAAGCGCACCCTGGAGGAAACCGGTGGCACCTATGTGGAGCCGACCATCTTCGATGGCGTGACCAATGCCATGCGCATCGCCCAGGAAGAAATCTTCGGGCCGGTGCTGTCGGTGATTGCCTTCGACACCGCCGAAGAAGCCATCGCCATCGCCAACGACACTCCGTACGGCCTGGCGGCTGGTATCTGGACGGCGGACATTTCCAAGGCGCACAAGACTGCGCGGGCCGTGCGCGCCGGCAGCGTGTGGGTCAACCAGTACGACGGTGGCGACATGACCGCACCGTTCGGTGGCTTCAAGCAATCGGGCAACGGCCGTGACAAGTCGCTGCATGCGCTGGAGAAATACACCGAGCTGAAGGCGACCTGGATCAAGCTGTAATTCCAGGAGGGGCCGCTTTGCGGCCCATTCGCGGGTAAACCCGCTCCTACAGGTACTGCACCGCTTTCAAGGGTGGTGGTGTACCTGTGGGAGCGGGTTTACCCGCGAATGGGCCATGGAAAATTCTTGGCCTGGGAGGCAGCAATGCGTTGGGGGACCTACTTCGCCGTACTGGCATCAGTGCTCAGTGTCGGCCTGGCGCTGGGCGTGAGCATGCCCCTGGTATCTCTGCGTCTGGAAGCCTGGGGCTATGGCAGTTTCGCCATCGGCGTGATGGCCGCGATGCCTGCGCTGGGGGTACTGGCGGGTGCCAGTCTGGCCAGCCGCCTGGCCGGCTGGGTCGGCTTACCTGCGGCCATGCGCATCTGCCTGTGGGGTGGTGCGTTGTCCATCGGCCTGGTCGCGCTATTGCCCAGCTACCCGCTGTGGTTGCTGTTGCGGCTGATGATCGGCATGTCCTTGACCGTGGTGTTCATCCTGGGTGAGAGCTGGATCAACCAGCTGGTGGTCGAGCAATGGCGCGGCCGCCTGGTGGCGCTGTACGGTAGCAGCTACGCCTTGAGCCAGCTGGCCGGGCCGCTGGTGCTGGGCGTACTCGGTTCGTCTGACGATTTTGGTTTCTGGGCCGCCACCGGCCTGCTGCTGCTCGCGCCGCTGGTGCTGTTGGGGCGCGGCGGTGCACCGAGCACCGAAGCCTGCAGTGTCGGCTTCGGCGACCTGTTCAGGTTCTGCCGTCGCTTGCCCGTGATTGCCTGGGCCATCGCCCTGTTTGCCTCGTTCGAGGCAATGATCCTGACGTTGCTGCCGGTGTACTGCCTGCAGCAAGGTTTCACCACTGAAATCGCCTTGTTCATGGTCAGTACCGTGGTGGTCGGCGATGCTGTGCTGCAGTTGCCCATCGGCGCGCTGGCCGATCATATGTCGCGGCGTGCGTTGTTCACCGGCTGTGCGGTAACGCTATTGGTCTCCAGCCTGGCGATCCCGCTGTTGCTGCACACGCCGGTGATATGGCCGCTGTGGGTACTGTTCGGGGCCAGTGCCGGCGGCCTTTTCACCTTGTCGCTGGTGCTGATCGGTGAGCGCTACCGCGACGATGAACTGGTGCGGGCCAATGCTCACGTGGCGCAGTTGTGGGGCATTGGCTGCCTGTTGGGGCCATTGTTGGCCGGGGCAGGCAGCCAGTGGGTCAGCGGGCATGCGTTGCTGTTGCTGATGGCTGCAGGGGCTGCGGGGCTGGTGGTGTTGACCCAGAGGCGCGGGGCTTTTGAGGCTGTGTCTGCCTGATCGCTTTGCGGCCCATCGCGACACAAGGCCTTACCTCAAGAACCGCGTACCCCTGTAGGAGCGGCCTTGCGTCGCGATGGGCTGCAAAGCAGCCCCAAAATCGCCGCTACAACATTTTCTCCAGGCCAACCGCCTTGCTGACCCAGGCATTGAACCTGCGCCACATCCCGCCCGGCTCGGAGGTCAGCACATGCTGCTGTCCATTGTCCTCAGTCGCCCACACCAGTTTGCCCCCCTGCAGTTTCACCTGATAGCTCAGCGCCGGCGCCATACCCTGCTGGCTCAGCTCACGGGTGTATTCGGCCAGTTCCGGGCTGTCCACCAGCACCCCCACTTCGGTATTCCACAGGACCGAACGCGGGTCGAAGTTGAATGAACCGATGAAGGTCTTGCGCCGGTCGAACACGATCGCCTTGGTGTGCAGGCTGGAGTCCGAGCTTCCGCGGAAACTCAAGCGCCCTGCGCTGGGGTCGCCCGGCTGGCGGCGCAGCTCATAAAGCTGTACCCCATGTTCGAGCAAGGCTCGGCGATAGGGGGCGTAGCCACCGTGCACGGCCGGCACATCGGTGGCTTCCAATGAGTTGGTCAGCAGCTTTACCGAGACACCTGCGTCGGCGCGGCCGGTCAGGTACAGCAGCCCTGGCTCGCCCGGCACGAAATAAGCCGATGTCAGCATCAGTTCGCTGTGCACGTTGGCCAGGTCAGGCGCCAACTGGTGGCTCAGCAGCAACTGCGGGTCCGGCTCGTCATCGGCCAGTACCTTGCTTGGGGCATCCCACAGCGCCTGGGCATGGGCCCAGATCAGTTCGTTGCGCCACACATCCAGGCGCGGCTGCGACTGGTAGGCCATCAACCGATCGTACAAGGCCTTGCGCTGGGTCCTGGCTTCAGCCAGCGAGACTTCCAGGCGATGACGACTCGCACGCAGGTCGTCGGCATCCGGCGCATGCCACAGAAAATCGCTGATAGGTCGGCTGAGGGCGCTGTTCCAGTACTGGTCGAAACTGTGCCCCAGTTGCTCGGCGATAGGGCCGACGCTCAGCAGGTCGATGTCGGTGAAGTTGAGGTTGGGCTCGGCATCGAAATACTCGTCGCCGAGGTTACGGCCGCCGACGATAGCCATGCTGTTGTCCACCAGGAACAGCTTGTTGTGCATGCGGCGGTGCTGGCGCGACAGGTTGAACAGCCGGCCGAAGGCGCGCGTCACCCCGGTGCTGCGGCCCAGGTGCAGTGGGTTGAACACGCGGATCTGGATATTCGGGTGGGCAGCGAGGGTGCCCATGATGGTGTCCAGGCCGTCGCTGGTGGTGTCGTCGAGCAGAATGCGTACGCGCACGCCGCGGTCGGCGGCGCGCAGCAGTTCGTGCACCAGGGCGCGGGTGCTGAGGCCGTCGTGCACGATGTAGTACTGCAGGTCGATGCTGGCCTGGGCGTTGCGGATCAATTCGGCGCGGGCGCGAAATGCTTCGTTGCTGTTGGGCAGCAGGCGAAAGCCGGACTGCCCGCCATACGGTGCCGCCTGGCGCAGCACCGAGCGGCCGAAGGCCGATTCGCTGGCGGGCAGGGCCTGGCTGGTTTCGCGTGGGGTACTGACGCTGGCACAGCCGGCAAGGCCGAGCAACAGCATCAGCAGCAAAGACAAGGCGCGCTGGGGTCTCAAGGGTGGATCGTCCTGTGCGGCAAGGGCTGTGGAGGTTGGACAGTGGCGGGCGGCGCAAAGTTACGCGTCGGCGCGTTCTTCATCCAGTAGACGAAGGGCGGTTTCACCTACCTTGCGCACGGCAGCCTCGATCTGTGGCGTTGGCCGCGCAGCGAAATTCATGCGCAGGCAGTGGCGGAACTTGCCCGAGGCCGAGAAGATACTGCCCACCGCCACCTGAACACCTTGCTCCAGTAAAGCGCGGTTCAGCCGCAGCGTGTCGAAATGTTCGGGGAATTCCACCCACAGCATGAAGCCGCCCTGCGGCCGGCTGACCCGGGTACCCGCCGGGAAGTAGCGCGTTACCCAATCGCTCATCAGGTCACGGCCACGCTGGTACTGGCTGCGCATGCGCCGCATGTGGGGCTGGTAGTGCCCGCCGGCGATGAAGTCGGCAATTGCCAGTTGCGGCTGGCTGGCGCTGCTGCCGGTACTGATGTATTTCATGTGCAGCACCCGTTCCAGATAGCGCCCAGGTGCCACCCAGCCCACCCGCAGGCCGGGGGCGAGGGTTTTGGAGAACGAACTGCAGAGCAACACGCGGCCATCGTCGTCGAATGACTTGAGGGTGCGCGGGCGCGGGTAGGTGTAGGCCAGGTCGCCGTACACATCGTCTTCCAGGATCGCCACGTCATAGCGCTGGGCCAGGCTGAGCAAGGCCTTCTTGCGCGCCTCGGGCATGATGTAGCCGAGTGGGTTGTTACAGCTGGGAGTGATCTGAATGAGCTTGATCGGCCACTGCTCCAGGGCCAGCTCCAGCGCTTCCAGGCTGATGCCGGTGACCGGGTCGGTGGGGATCTCCAGCGCTTTCATGCCCAGGCCCTTGAGGGTTTGCATGGCGCCGTGGAAGCTGGGCGAGTCGACCGCAACGATGTCGCCTGGCTCGCAAACCGCGCGAATGCTGCATGACAGCGCTTCATGGCAGCCGGTGGTGATCACCAGGTCGGCCGGGCCCAGGCGGCAGCCGGAATCGAGCATCAGCCGCGCCACCTGCTCGCGCAGCGCCAGGTTGCCATGGATATTGTCGTAATACAGCCCCGGCATGTCCTGGCGCCGGCTCAACTGGGCGAGGCTGCGCAGCAAAGGCTTGAGGGTGGGGCTGTCGATATCGGGCATGCCGCGGCCGAGTTGCACCACGTCCTTGTGCGGGGTGCTGCGCACCAGCTCGAGTACCTGTTCCCATTGCGAGATGTCCACAGGGCGCTGGGCCGGGCGGCTGACTGCAGGCAGCGCTGGCAGCTGGCGGTGGTCGCTGACGAAATAGCCGGACTTGGGCCTGGGCGAGACCATGCCGCTGTCTTCGAGCATGCGGTAGGCCTGCTGCACGGTGCTCAGGCTGACCCCGTGCTCCACGCTCAGGGCGCGTACCGACGGCAGGCGCTGGCCTGGGCGATACAGGCCCTGCTCGATGCGGGCACCGAGCAGTTCGGCGAGGTTGAGGTAAAGGGTCAAGGCATACTCCTGGGCTACCTGCAGGCAGCGACCGGTACAGTTGCCTGGAAAATACAGCATTCAGTCGGCCGCCAGCCAATGCTGTATGGGAATAATAAGGCTGTTTTGGATCTGTATTGCCGGTATCGCCCTCGCGCATGCTTTTCCTACGGTATCGACTGAACGGGGAGGGTGCGGTGATGGGGGGCATGAGCGATGTGCGCTTGCAGCTGTTGGCCAAGGAACTGGAAACCGAGCAGCAGGCCAAGGTGTTCAACGCGCCGCAGGGGTTGGGGCGCTGGGGCCTGATGCTGCACCGCTGGCGTACCCGCAGGGCGCTGTTGCAATTGACCGATGCCGAGCTGCGCGATGTTGGGCTGAGCTGGGAGCAGGCGCGGCTCGAAGGCCGCAAACCCTTCTGGAAGGACTGACACGATGGTCGCTGGAGGGCCTGTTGTGCCCCAGACTTGAAACTTGCACCGAACCTGTGGGAGCAACGGTCTTGCTCAATTTCAAAAAGCTGGCGCGATCCCTGTGGGAGCGGGCTAGTCAGCTTTAGATTTTAAGCAAGACAGTTGCTGCCCCAAGGATGGGGACTTTCAGGCCAGCTCTTTGAGGCGATGCCACAGCATCCCCAGCGCCAATAGCGGCGAGCGCAGGTGCTGGCCGCCAGGGAAGGTGATATGTGGCACCTTGGCGAATAGGTCGAAGCGCCCGCTTTCCTGGTCGCTGATGGCTTCGCCCAGCAGGCGCGCGGCCAGGTGGGTGGCGTTGAGCCCATGGCCCGAGTAGGCCTGGGCGTAATACACGTTCGGCTGGCTGCCCAGCCGGCCGACCTGCGGCAGGCGGTTGGCGCCGATGCCGATCATGCCACCCCACTGGTAATCGATGCGTACGTTGGCCAACTCGGGGAACACCTTGAGCATCTTCGGCCGCATGTAGGCGGCGATGTCCTTCGGGTCTCGGCCCGAGTAGTGGCAGGCACCGCCGAACAACAGCCGGTTGTCGGCTGAGAGGCGATAGTAATCCAGGGCTACCCGTTGGTCGCACACTGCCATGTTCTGCGGCAGCAGCCTGCGGGCGCGTTCCTCGCCCAGCGGCTCGGTGGCGATGATGTAGCTGCCCGCTGGCAGCACCTTGCCGCCCAGTTCGCGGTTGAGGTTGTTGTGGTAGGCGTTGCAGCACAGCACCAAGGTCTTGGCGCGCACCCGGCCTTGGGCGGTATGCACTTGCACTGATGTGCCGTAGTCGATGCGGGTAACTTCGGACTGCTCGAACAGCTTCACCCCCAGGCGCGCGGCCACGGCCGCTTCGCCCAGGGCCAGGTTGAGCGGGTGCAGGTGCCCGGAGCCCATGTCGATCAGCCCACCCACATAGCAGTCGGCGCCGACCACGCTGTGGATATCGTCCTTGCCGACCAGGCGCAGCTCGTGTGGGTAGCCGAGGCTACGCAGCTCTTCGGCGTCTTCGGCAAAGCCCAGCAGCTCGGCGGGTTTGTTGGCCAGGTCGCAGTAGCCCCAGGTCAGGTCGCAGGCAATGGCATGCCGCTCCACCCGCTCGCGCACGATCTGCACGGCCTCCAGGCCCATCAGCTTCATGCTGCGCACGCCGTCCTCGCCAATCACCGGCAGAAACTGCTCCAGACCATGGCCGACCCCGCGAATCAGCTGGCCGCCGTTGCGCCCACTGGCGCCCCAGCCGAGTTTGCGCGCTTCCAGCAGGATGACCGAGAAACCACGCTCGGCCAGCTCGATGGCGGTGTTCAGGCCCGAGTAGCCGCCGCCGATGATGCACACGTCAGCGTTGTGTTCGCCTTGCAGGTAGGCGTGGTCGGGGTGTGGCGCGCTGCTGGCGGCGTAATAGGAGGCTGCGTGCTGCGCGCTGTGGATCATTGGGTAGGTCCTGAGTTGTTATCGGCCAAAAATGGAGGATAAGCTCGGGATCAAGAAGGGGGCAACCAAACGGCCCATTCAGGGGCGTCTGGTTCTCTCAACCGGCAAGGCAAAGGCCTGCGTTGGCTCAGGCGCATCCATAGTGCCGGCACCACGAATGTCGTATAGCTGATGAGCGGTGCGGATTGCGGAAAGTATTCCGCTGTCGGTTTGTGTGGGCAGATTGTTAAGACTCATGCGTATCAGCGTGTTTGACGCATTGAGGCGGATAGTCGCTGAAAGCGCTGGGTCATTGGCTAGCGACTTTGCCTGAGTAATCTCGGCGAGTGAGTTGACCATTATCAGTTTGCCTTCACGCAGTTCCAGAACCGACTCCCTTGGCTGCGGTGTACTGCTGTATGGCCGTGATCGATTGTTGCTGTTGATGGGCGGCGCATTTTGATCGTACAGGGGGGGAGCTTCCCCCCAGCCAAAGTAGGAAGGAGGAGCTTGTTCACTGTTTGCGGCCCCAAGCGGTTGAGCTGGCACGCCGGGAGGGGTTGGTGAGTAGGGAGGCGGAGTAGCCGGTGTCCGGTGATGGCGGCGGCGCAGGACTTTTGACCTGATCCGGTTCATGAACTCTCCAGTGCACCCCGACGGGTCGGTGTAGTTGATGGGGTCGTTCAAACAATAGGCATAAGCATTGGTCCCACCTTTGAAGAACGGGCTCTGTGAGTCACCGCTAAGGAAGCGCATCAACACAGGGCTATAGCTGCGGCGACCGGCGCCGAGCGGATAGCATCCACTGGCAAGATCCAAACGTTCCCCGGTGAAGCCAATGTTTGTTGAGCAGTTAGCGAAGATATGGCCAAAAGGAGTAAAGCTGAATGGTCGACCCACACCATCCGAGTTTCCCATCAAAGGTGTTTTCCGATGATCAACAGCTTGCAGATTGGTGACTGTGGGCTTAATTTCGGCGAGGGAGAAATCTGATGCCCGGAAGATGCGTTGTGTTTCCCGAGAGCTTTTCAGCACGGTAAGCTTGAGTCCGCTGTAAAAGAACAGAATGTGGTTCTTCATCAGATGGGGCTCGCTTAGCTGAAGGGGGATGTCTCGTCAGTTTGTAGAATGATTAGGCTTACCCACAACTGCCAAAATTAGCAGGTCCACTGCTTCCATCCAGCACAAGCGTTACGCAAATATTCAGCCATGTCCTGCAACCGCCACAAGATCCACTTCCTGCGCGAACTCATCCCTGCCTTCGAGTGCGAACCCGGCTGCCACGACTGCTGCGGCCCGGTCACCACTTCGGCCGAAGAAATGGCCCGCCTGCCGCGCAAGTCCCAGGCCGAGCAGGATGCCGCCCTGGCGCGCCTGGACTGTGTGCACCTGGGCCCCAACGGCTGCACGGTGTATGAAGAACGGCCGATGATCTGCCGCTTGTTCGGCACCACCCCGCGCATGGCCTGCCCCCGTGGCCGGGGCCCTGAGCCGATGATCGACCCTGGCGCCGAGCAGCTCGTTCACCAGTTCATCGCCAGCACCCGCCAGGTGTTGGTCTAGCGTCAGTCCGGAATCGGCAGGCAGAGGCTCTCCTTCACCTCTTCCATCACGATGTAGCTCTTCGACTCGCGCACGTGCGGCAGCTTCAGCAGGATGTCGCCGAGCAGCTTGCGGTACGAGGCCATCTCGGAAATGCGCGCTTTCACCAGGTAGTCGAAGTCACCGGAAACCAGGTGGCACTCCAGCACGTGCGGCAGCTTCAGCACCGCGCGGCGGAACTCTTCGAAGGTGTCACCCGACTTGTAGTCCAGGCTGATTTCCACGAACACCAGCAGGCTACCCTTGAGGTGCTGCGGGTTCAGGCGGGCGTTGTAGCCCATGATGATGCCCTCGCGCTCAAGGCGGCGAACCCGCTCGGTGCAAGGGGTGGTGGACAGCCCGACTTTCTCGCCCAGTTCGGTGAAGGAAATACGCCCGTCATTCTGCAGGATACGCAGAATGTTGCGGTCGATCTTGTCCAGTTCACGCTTGCTCTGGTGCTGGGTTCTCATAGGGGATGCCCCTCCGTGAAAGGCGATTATGCCGAGAATTCTCGCCAATAATAGGCTTTTATATAGTGAATTGCACTGCCCTCGAATTTCTATACTGCGCCCATCCATGCCATTTCCATAAAAGTCTGCGGCGTGCCGCGTGTGAGGGATACAACGATGCGAGTTCTGGTACTTGGTAGCGGTGTGATTGGAACCGCCAGTGCCTACTACCTGGCCCGGCAAGGTTTCGAAGTGACGGTGGTCGACCGCCAGCCGGCGGTGGCCATGGAAACCAGCTTCGCCAACGCCGGCCAGATCTCGCCCGGCTATGCCTCGCCCTGGGCCGCTCCGGGTGTGCCGCTGAAGGCCATCAAATGGCTTATGGAGCGCCATGCACCCTTGGCAATCAAGCTCACCGGAGACGTTGACCAGTACCTGTGGATGGCCCAGATGCTGCGCAACTGCACCGCCAGCCGTTATGCGGTGAACAAGGAACGCATGGTGCGCCTGTCCGAGTACAGCCGCGACTGCCTCGACGAGCTGCGCGCCGAAACCGGCATCAATTACGAAAACCGCAGCCTGGGCACCACCCAGCTGTTCCGTACCCAGGCCCAGGTCGATGCTGCGGCCAAGGATATCGCCGTGCTCGAGCAGTCTGGCGTACCGTACGAATTGCTGGACCGCGATGGCATTGCCCGCGTCGAGCCGGCCCTGGCCGGGGTGAAAGACATTCTCGCTGGCGCCCTGCGCCTGCCCAATGACCAGACCGGCGACTGCCAGCTGTTCACCACCAAGCTGGCCGACATGGCGCTGAAGCTGGGCGTGGAGTTCCGCTTCGGCCAGGACATCCAGCGCCTGGACTTCGCCGGCGACCGCATCAATGGCGTGTGGATCGACGGCAAGCTGGAAACCGCGGACCGCTATGTGCTGGCGCTGGGCAGCTATTCGCCACACATGCTCAAGCCGCTGGGCATCAAAGCTCCGGTCTATCCGCTGAAGGGTTACTCGCTGACCGTGCCGATCACCAATGGCGACATGGCGCCGACCTCGACCATTCTCGACGAGACCTACAAGGTCGCAATCACCCGTTTCGACAACCGTATCCGCGTTGGCGGCATGGCTGAGATCGCCGGTTTTGACCTGTCGCTCAACCCGCGTCGGCGTGAAACACTGGAGATGATCGTCAACGACCTTTATCCTCGCGGCGGTGATCTGAGCCAGGCCAGTTTCTGGACCGGTCTGCGTCCGGCCACCCCGGACGGTACACCGATTGTCGGTGCCACGGCGTTCCGCAACCTGTTCCTCAATACCGGTCACGGCACCCTGGGCTGGACCATGGCGTGCGGCTCCGGGCGCCTGCTGGCAGACCTGATCGCGCGCAAGAAGCCGCAGATCAGCGCCGAGGGCCTGGACATTTCGCGGTATGGCAACAGCCGGGAAGTGGCCAAGCACGGGCATGCTGCGCCGGCTCACCAGCAGTAAGGTCGCCTGTACCGGCCTCATTGCCGGCAAGCCAGCTCCCACAGGATCTCCGCAGTTCTCAGGCCCTGTGAGAGTCCTGTGGGAGCTGGCTTGCCGGCGATGAATCCAACACCGATTTCAACCCGAACCACCATAAGGCACCCGCCATGCGTCCCGCCCGCGCCCTGATCGACCTCCAGGCCCTGCGCCACAACTACCGTCTGGCCCGTGAACTGACCGGTGCCAAAGCCCTGGCCGTGATCAAGGCCGATGCCTACGGCCATGGTGCCGTGCGCTGTGCCCTGGCCCTGGAGGCCGAAGCCGATGGCTTTGCCGTGGCGTGTATCGAAGAGGCGCTGGAACTGCGCGGTGCCGGTATCAAGGCCCCGGTGCTGCTGCTGGAAGGTTTTTTCGAAGCCAGCGAGCTGGCACTGATCGCCGAGCACGATCTGTGGTGCGTGGTGCACTCGCTGTGGCAGCTGGAGGCGATCGAGAAAGCGCAACTGCGCAAGCCGCTAAGTGTCTGGCTTAAGCTGGACAGCGGCATGCACCGTGTGGGCTTGCACCCCAAGGATTACCGCGAGGCCTACCAGCGCCTGCTGGCCAGCGGCAAGGTCGCGCGCATTGTACTGATGAGCCACTTCGCCCGTGCCGACGAACTGGATGCTGACGCCACCGCGCAGCAGATTGCCGTGTTCGAGGCCGCGCGCCAGGGCCTTGCGGCCGAGTGCAGTCTGCGCAACTCGCCCGGTGTGCTGGGCTGGCCGCAAGCGCCCAGCGACTGGGTGCGCCCAGGCCTGATGCTGTATGGCGCCACGCCCTTCGAGGTGGCGCAGGCCGAAGCCGCGCGCCTGCAGCCGGTGATGACCCTGCAGTCGCGGGTGATCAGCGTGCGTGAGCTGCCCGCCGGCCAACCGGTGGGCTACGGTGCCAAGTTCGTCAGCCCGCGGCCGACCCGTGTTGGCGTGGTGGCCATGGGGTACGCCGATGGCTACCCGCGCCAGGCGCCCAATGGCACGCCGGTGCTGGTTGCTGGCAAGCGCGCCCCGTTGATCGGCCGGGTGTCGATGGACATGCTCAGCATCGACCTCACCGATGTGCCCGACGCCACGGTGGGTAGCCCGGTCGAACTGTGGGGCAAGCAGGTACTGGCCAGTGAAGTGGCGGCACAGGCTGGCACCATTCCTTACCAGATCTTCTGCAACCTGAAACGGGTCCCCCTGGACTACGTCGGCTAATGACACGCTGATGCGGACAGGTTGAGGGCGGTGTGTTGTAAATACTGAACGGCATTGCCATGATATCGTTCACATCCACCCCCCTTTCTACCGTTTCAGGAGGCTCCAGCTTTGGACGTCGGCGAACGACTGCAAGCCATCCGCAAGCTCAAGGGCCTGTCCCAGCGCGAACTCGCCAAGCGCGCCGGGGTGACCAACAGCACCATCTCGATGATCGAGAAAAACAGCGTAAGCCCCTCCATCAGCTCGTTGCGCAAGGTGCTGAGCGGCATCCCCATGTCCATGGTCGAATTCTTTTCGGTCGAACTGGAGGCGCAGAGCCCTGCGCAAATTGTCTACAAAGCCCACGAGCTGATCGATATCTCGGACGGCGCGGTAACCATGAAGCTGGTCGGCAAGTCGCACCCCAACCGCGCCATTGCCTTCCTGACCGAGGTCTACCCGCCGGGCGCCGACACCGGTGCCGAAATGCTGACCCATGACGGTGAGGAAACCGGCATCCTGCTCGAAGGCCGCCTTGAGCTGGTGGTCGGCAACGAGATATTCATCCTCGAGGAAGGCGACAGCTACTACTTCGAAAGCACCCGCCCGCACCGCTTTCGCAACCCGTTCGACCAGCCTGCACGGCTGATCAGTGCCGCTACGCCCTCAAACTTTTGATCCAGCGCAGTGCATTGATTCGGCGATACCCCTTTCCCGTGTAGGGTCGTTTCACCGCCTTCAGGTTGCCGCTATACTTTTCAGCGCTCGCTGTTTCGTGGCCGCGGGCGTGATTAGCCACCATGAGGGTGTTCGCGTGAACCAAATCAAGAAGATGCTGGCCGTACCAGCAGCCGTATTCGCCCTCTGGGCAATGAGCGCAACCGCTGCGACCAATGACGACATTGCCAAGCGCCTGGAGCCCGTTGGCCAGGTCTGTGTGCAGGGCCAGGAGTGCAAAGGCATGGAAGTGGCGGCGACCGCGGGTGGCGGTGGTGCCAAGACCCCGGACGAGATCATTGCCAAGCATTGCAATGCCTGCCATGGCAGCGGCCTGCTCGGCGCGCCCAAGGTGGGTGATACCGCGGCCTGGAAGGAGCGAGCCGACCACCAGGGCGGCCTGGATGGCATCCTGGCCAAGGCCATTACCGGAATCAACGCCATGCCACCGAAAGGTACCTGCGCGGACTGCTCGGACGACGACCTGAAAGGGGCGATCAAGAAGATGTCTGGGCTGTGAGCTGCAGCTGAATTTCACGAGGCCCGCCATTGATGGCGGGCTTTGTTTTTGTGGTGGCTGTGCCGGCCTCTTTGCGGCACTAGCCGCGAAAGGG
This sequence comes from Pseudomonas sp. NY5710, assembly GCF_013305665.1. Lineage (NCBI taxonomy): Bacteria > Pseudomonadati > Pseudomonadota > Gammaproteobacteria > Pseudomonadales > Pseudomonadaceae > Pseudomonas > Pseudomonas sp. NY5710. The sequence continues at coordinate 5,350,239 of NZ_CP045554.1, read as the reverse complement.
CCCGCACCGGCAACCAACTCGCTTGAGCTCATGTCCAACCCCTGAACCCACGGATGTCTCAGGAGGCCCCATGCACCTCTGCTCCATCGACCAGGCTGTCGAGCAGGTCCTGGCACGCCTGCCAGCCCATATCCACATGGGCCTGCCGTTGGGCCTGGGCAAGCCCAATGCCTTCGTCAACGCCCTCTACGCCCGCGTGCGCGAACTGCCCGAACGGCGGCTGACCATCTACACCGCCCTGTCCCTGGGCCGGCCGGCACTGGGCGACGGGTTGCAGCGGCGCTTTCTGGAGCCTTTCGTCGAGCGCGTGTTCGCCGACTATGAAGAACTCACCTACCTCAGCGACCTGCGCAATGACACCTTGCCCGCCAACATCCGCGTCGAGCAGTTCTTCATGCAGCCCGGCAGCTTGCTGCACAGTGAATCGGCGCAGCAGGACTACGTCAGCAGCAATTACAGCCACGCCGCGCGGGATATCAACGCCAAGGGCCTGAACCTGATCGCCCAACTGGTGGCTGCCACGCCCGAAAAGCCCGTGCACCTGAGCCTGGCCTGCAACCCCGACATCACCCTCGACCTGCTGCCCATGGTCGCCAAACGCCGCGCTGCCGGTGAAACCATCCTCATGCTGGGGCAGGTGCACGCCGAGCTGCCTTACATGCCTGGCGATGCCGAGCTGCCGATCGACGCGTTCGACCTGTTGCTCGACGAGGCCGAACAACGCCGGCTGTTTTCCACACCGAACATGCCGGTCGGCATTCAGGACCACTGCATTGGCCTGCATGCCAGCAGCCTGGTGCGCGACGGCGGCACGCTGCAGATCGGTATTGGTGCCATGGGCGATGCGGTCGCCGCGGCATTGCTGGCGCGCCAGGGCGACAACGCCGGCTACCGAGCGGTGCTCGATGCACTCGATGTCGGCCCCTGGCAGGCGCTGATCGAACGGGAAGGGGGGCTGGATACCTTCGCTCAAGGCCTCTACGGCTGCAGCGAGATGTTCGTCAACGGCCTGCTGGTGCTGGCCGAGGCAGGCCTGTTGCGACGCCCGGCGGATGAGCAGGGCGCGTTGTTGCACGGTGGCTTCTTCCTTGGCCCGCAGGCGTTCTATCAGCGCTTGCGCGAGATGCCCCTGGAGCAGCGTGCACAGTTCGTCATGACCCGTATCAGCTTCATCAACGAACTCTACGGGCAAGAGGAACTCAAGCGCCGCCAGCGCCGCGATGCGCGCTTCATCAACACGGCGTTTGGCATGACCCTGCTGGGTGCCGGGGTGGCCGACCAGTTGGAAGATGGCCGAGTGCTCAGTGGCGTGGGCGGGCAATACAACTTCGTTGCCCAAGGCCATGCGCTGGAGGGCGGGCGCTCGATCCTGCTGTTGCGCAGCTGGCGTGAGGCGGGCGGGGAAGTGACCTCAAACCTGTTCTGGACCTATGGCCACTGCACCATTCCACGGCACCTTCGCGATATCGTGGTGACGGAATACGGCATTGCTGATTTGCGTGGGCAGACTGACAGTGAGGTGATTGCGCGGTTGCTGGCGGTGTGTGACTCGCGGTTCCAGCAGGGGCTTATCGAGCAGGCAAAGGAGGCCGGCAAGCTGGCGAGGAATTTCCAGCTGGATGCGCGGTATACCGACAATACCCCGCAGCGGCTGGAGGCAGTCAGGGCGCGGCATGCACGGCTGTTCCCGGAATATCCGATGGGCACGGATTTCACCGCTGAAGAACGGGACTTGTTGCGGGCGCTGAACTGGTTGAAGAGCAAGTTCAAGCTCAGCGAGGTGCTGGAACTGGGCAAGGCCGCGCTGGATGCGCCGGGGCCGGAGGGGTATGAGCAGCATCTGGAGCGGATGGGGCTGGATGCTCCGCAGGGGTTGAAGGAAGAACTTTATCAGCGGCTGTTGCTGGCAGGGTTGGCGGCTACCTGATGAATTGCCGGGGCTGCTTTGCAGCCCATCGCCGGCAAGCCAGCTCCCACAGGTACTGCACAAGGCTTGAGGCCTGTGTGGTCCATGTGGGAGCTGGCTTGCCGGCGATGAGGCCGGTACAGGCTTACTCGATGAAAGTGACCACACCACCTTCCAGCGACTTCACCCGGGCCAGCGATTCAACGCGGTAGCCCTGGCTGTCCAGTTCGGCGCGGCCGCCCTGGAACGACTTCTCGATGACGATACCCAGGCCGGCCACGGTGGCGCCGGCCTGCTTGATGATCGAGATCAGTGCCTGCGACGCCTTGCCGTTGGCCAGGAAGTCGTCGATCACCAGCACGCGGTCGCTGCTGTTGAGGTGGCGCGGCGAGATGGCCACGGTGTTCTCGGTCTGCTTGGTGAAGGAATACACCGAGGCGGTCAGCAGGTTTTCGGTCAGTGTGAGCGACTGGTGCTTGCGGGCGAAGATCACCGGTACGCCCAGCTTCAGGCCAGTCATCACTGCCGGGGCAATACCCGAGGCTTCGATGGTGACGATCTTGGTCACGCCAGCATCGGCGAACAGGCGGGCGAACTCGTCACCGATCAGCTGCATCAGCGCCGGGTCGATCTGGTGGTTGAGAAACGCGTCCACTTTGAGGACCTGATCGGAAAGCACGATGCCTTCTTCGCGAATCTTCTGATGCAGTGCTTCCACTGTGATTTCCTCGATGTAACAAAGGTGGCCGCTGGAGGCGGCAATATTAAAGAGTAATGGTTGATCAGCGTTTGAGCATTGCCCGGATGTCGGCCAGGGCGTTGTTGCCGCGTGCCGCCTTCACCTCGACCGGGGCGTCGTCCAGACCTTCCCAGGCCAGGTCGTCGGGTGGCAACTCGTCGAGGAACCGGCTGGGCGTACAGTCGATGATTTCACCGTACTGTTTGCGCTTGGCGGCGAAGGTAAAGGCCAGGGTCTGGCGGGCGCGGGTGATACCCACATAGGCCAGGCGGCGCTCTTCTTCGATGGTGTCGGCCTCGATGCTGGAGCGGTGCGGGAGGATTTCCTCTTCCATGCCCATGATGAACACGTAAGGGAACTCAAGGCCTTTGGAGGCGTGCAGGGTCATCATCTGCACCCCTTCGGCGTTCTCTTCTTCTTCCTGCTGGCGCTCGAGCATGTCGCGCAGCACCAGCTTGCCGATGGCGTCCTCGATGGTCATGTCACCCTCTTCATCCTTTTCGAGGGTGTTTTTCAGTGCGTCCACCAGGAACCAGACGTTGCTGATGCGGAAATCGGCGGCCTTGTCGCTGGCGGTCTGCTGGCGGATCCAGTTTTCGTAGTCGATGTCGCGGATCATCTCGTGCAGCGCGGCAATCGGGTCTTCCAGGGCGACCTTCTGGCGTACCCCGTCCAGCCAGTGCTTGAAGCGCTGCAAACGCTCGGTATAGCGGGCGTCCAGGTGTTCACCCAGGCCCAGCTCGTCGCTGGCGGCGTACATGGAAATGCCGCGCTCGGTCGAATAGTTGCCGAGCTTTTCCAGGGTGGTGGAGCCGATCTCGCGGCGCGGCACGTTGATCACCCGCAGGTAGGCGTTGTCGTCGTCCGGGTTCACCAGCAGGCGCAGGTAGGCCATCAGGTCCTTGACCTCCTGGCGGCCGAAGAAGCTGTTGCCGCCCGACAGGCGATACGGCACCTGGTGGTGCTGCAGCTTCAGCTCGATCAGCTTGGCCTGGTAGTTGCCGCGGTAGAGGATGGCAAAGTCGCTGTACGGGCGGTTGGTGCGCAGGTGCAAGGTGAGGATCTCCATGGCCACCCGTTCGGCCTCGGCTTCCTCGTTCTTGCAGCGGATCACGCGGATCTCGTCGCCTACACCCATCTCGCTCCACAGCTGTTTTTCGAACGCGTGCGGGTTGTTGGCGATCAGCACGTTGGCACAGCGCAGGATCCGGCTGGTAGAGCGGTAGTTCTGTTCGAGCATGACGATCTTCAGGGAGGGGTAGTCCTCCTTGAGCAGCATCAGGTTCTCGGGGCGGGCGCCGCGCCAGGCATAGATGGACTGGTCGTCGTCGCCCACCACGGTGAACTGGTTGCGCATGCCGATCAGCATCTTCACCAGCAGGTACTGGCTGGCGTTGGTGTCCTGGTACTCGTCCACCAGCAGGTAGCGAACGCGGTTCTGCCAGCGCTCCAGCACCTCGGGGTGTTCCTGGAACAGCTTCACCGGCTGCAGGATCAGGTCGTCGAAGTCCACTGCGTTGAACGCCTTGAGCGTACGTTGGTAGTGGGTGTAGACGATGGCGGCGGTTTGCTCGCGCGGGTTGCGCGCTTTTTCCAGGGCTTCTGGCGGCAGGATCAGGTCGTTCTTCCAGGCACCGATCATGTTCTTGATCTCGTCGATGCCGTCGTCGCCTGAGTATTCCTTCTGCATGATGTCCGACAGCAACGCCTTGATGTCGGACTCGTCGAAGATCGAGAAGCCCGGCTTGTAGCCCAGCCGCTCGTGTTCCTTGCGGATGATGTTCAGGCCCAGGTTGTGGAAGGTACACACCGTCAGGCCGCGACCTTCCCCCGGACGCAGCAAGGTGCCAACCCGCTCCTTCATCTCGCGCGCGGCCTTGTTGGTAAAGGTCATCGCCACGATGTACTGGGCACGAATGCCGCAGTTCTGGATCAGGTGGGCAATCTTGCGCGTGATCACGCTGGTCTTGCCCGAACCTGCACCGGCGAGCACCAATAGAGGGCCGCCGACATAGTCACGGGCTTCCTGCTGCCGGGGATTGAGTCGGGACATGCTAGAAACCGGGGGTCGCCAGAAAATAGCCGCGCATTCTAACAGGCATGGGGCCGTTGTGGCGCGACCGTCTGACGTCTGAGTCAGACTTTTATTGGTGCGCTGTATTAGTCAGGCTAATGCCATGCACTGGAAAAATCGTATTTGCCGAACGGGCCTGGTTTCGCGCAGGATGCACGACAAAATACGTCGGGTCGCTGCAGGCTCCCGTGCATGTATAAAATTGAAAATCATTTTCATCCATGCAGTAGTATCTTCATTTTTTCTCTTGTTGTGCCGTTAAGCCCTAAGGAGCCCGCTTGTCCACGCCTGTCGAACCTTTGCGTTTGCTGCTGTTGGCTGATGAGCCGGAATGGGCCGTGCTGCTGCGCGAGTGCGTGCAGGGGTTGGGCGGCACTGCAGTGCTGTTGACGGCGCCTGACTGGGAGGCCGTCGACAGCCTTTTCAGCCATGACCGGCAGGCCGTGATCCTGGCGACGGTGGCACTGCAACCAGCGCCGGGGCGCTGTGAGCTGCCGACCATCCTGCTGCTGGACGACGAGCCCGCAGTGGCCCCCAGCGGCGTCAGCGACTGGCTGGTGCGCCAACAGCTCAGCACCGATAGCCTGCGCCGCTCGCTGCGGCATGTGCGCGAACGCGGCGTGCTGGTGGCCACCTTGCAGCGCCTTGCCGAGCAAGACCCACTGACCGGTATCGCCAACCGCCAGGGCTTCCAGGCCTTGCTCACGGCACGGCTGGCTGAAAACGAAGGACGGGGCGTTGCCCTCGGCCACCTCGACCTGGACAACTTCCGCCACGTCAACGACGCCCTTGGCCACCAGAGCGGTGACCGCCTGATCCTGCAGGTTGTGACCCGGCTGAAACACCAACTGGAGGCGGGGGACCAGTTGGCGCGCCTGGGCAGCGACGAATTCGCGCTGCTGATCGACACGCGCCGCGACCCCAACCGCGCCGAATGGATTGCCGAACGCATCGTCGAGGCCTTGGCCGAGCCCTATTGGATCGATGGTGAAAGCTTGCTGTTGGGCTGCAGCTTGGGCCTGGCGCATGCCCGTGCCCAGGGCGGCGCCGACCCGCTGATGTGGCACGCGCACATCGCCATGCGCCAGGCCAAGGGTAGCCAGGGCTGCACCTTCCATGTGTTCAACGAGCGCATCAACCGTAATGCCCGCAGCCTGGCCGACCTGGAAAGCGAACTGCGCCGCGCCCTGCGCCGGGATGAACTGGAGCTGCATTATCAGCCACGGCTGAACTTGGCCGATGGGCGTATCGTGGGGCTAGAGGCGCTGGTGCGCTGGCGGCACTCGGAGCGGGGGCTGCTACCGCCCTGCGAGTTCGTGCCGCTGGCGGAGCAAAGCGGCCTGATTGTGCCATTGGGCTACTGGGTGATTTCCCGTGCGCTGCGCGACATGCAGGCGTTGTGCGAACGCGGCCTGGAGCCGCTGCACATGGCGGTCAACCTGAGCTTCCGCCAGTTCCAGGATAGCCAGCTGCTGGCCACCTTGAGCCGGCTGATCCTGGAGCACGGGGTGGATGCTCGCTGGCTGGAATTCGAACTGACCGAAACGGCGGTCATGCGCCGCAACGAGCTGGTACGCCAGACCATGGATGCGCTGGGCCGCCTGGGCGTGCGCTTCTCGCTGGATGACTTTGGCACTGGTTTTTCGTCGTTCGTACACCTGAACAGCCTGCCGATCACCCTGCTCAAGGTGGACCGCAGTTTCGTGGCCGAAATGGAAATGCGCGAGGAAAACCGCAAGCTGGTGCACGCCATGATCAACCTGGCGCACAACCTCAACCTTGAAGTGGTGGCTGAAGGGGTGGAGAGTGAGGAGCAACTGGAGTTGCTGCGCGGATTTGGTTGTGACCAGGTGCAAGGATTTCTGGTCAGCAAGCCGTTGCCGGTGGGGGAGTTAATGGAGTTTTTGCTGCAGGCGCCTGACCGTCAGTTGGGGGTTGTCCTTTAGCGCCCTTTCGCGGGCACGCCCGCTCCCACAGGGCCGCGCACTGTACCTGTGGGGGCGGGCGTGCCCGCGAATAGGCCCTGAAGTCAGGCCGAGGCGGTAGCCTCTTCACCAACCCCAGCTTTCCTCAACAACCGCTTCATCCGCCACTCAAAACCAAAGGTCAGCGCCACCGCCGCGCACGCCAAGCCCAGCGCTAAGCCCCACCAGATGCCGACCGCCCCGCCGCCCAAGTTGAAGGCGAGCAGCCAGGCACTCGGCGCCCCTACCAGCCAATAGCAGCACAGCCCGATCAGGAAGGTGGTCTTGGCATCTTTCAGGCCGCGTATGGAGCCCATGGCGATGGTCTGCATGCCATCGAACAACTCGAACCAGGCGGCTACCATCAACAAGTGCACCGCCAGTTGGTAGATGGCGGCAAAGCCCGGGTCATTGCGGTCTATGAACAGGCTCACCAGCGCCTCGGGCAGCAGCAAAAACAGCGCGGCAAAAGTAAACATCACGGTTGCCCCAAAGCCGATGCCCACGCGCCCCGCGCTGCGCGCCGCCAGCAGGTTGCCGGCGCCGTAGTACAGGCCCACACGCATGGTTACCGCATAGGAAAGCCCTGTCGGCACCATGAATGCCGTGGACACGATCTGCAGGGCGATCTGGTGGGCCGCCAGTTCGGTGCTGCCCAGCACCCCCATGCACAACGCGGCGAAGGCGAACAGGCCCACTTCCACCATGTAGGTGCCGCCAATCGGCAGGCCCAGCCGCCACAGCTCACGCAGGGCGTGCAGCGATGGGCGCGACAGGCCCTTGCGCAGCGGGTAGGCGGCATAGGCCGGGTGCCAGCGGATGTACAACGACAGGGCAATGGCCATGCCCATCGACACCACCGCAGTGACCAGGCCGATACCCATCAGCCCGAGCCTGGGTAGGCCGAACATGCCCTCAATCAGCGCCACGTTGAGCAGGTAGTTCAGCACCGTGCCGACCAGGCTGATGACCATCACCGGGGTCGAACGGCCGAGGGCACTGGTGAACCCGCGCAAGGCCATGAAGGTCAGGTAACCGGGCAACGCCAGCGGCAGCAGGGTCAGAAACTGGGCAGCCGAGGCTACGTTCTCGGGCTGTTGCCCGAACAGCAGCAGTACCGGCTCGAGGTTCCACAGCACCAGCGCGGCGAACAGCGCCAGGCCCCAGGCCAGCCACAGACCGTTCTGGGCCAGGCGGGTGGCCCCTTCGATGTCGTTGGCGCCCTTGCGAATCGCCACCAGGGTACCCACTGCGGCGATCACCCCCAGGCAGAAAATCGACACGAAAGAATAGCTGGCGGCGCCCAGGCCACCGCCGGCCAAGGCCTGTGGGCTGATGCGGGCCATCATCAGGGTGTCGGTCAGCACCATCAGCATGTGCGCCAGCTGCGAGGCGATCAGCGGCCCGGCCAGGCGCAGTAAAGCCTTGAGTTCTGTAGTGGGCGCGACGTGCATGGGCTGTCCTTGTTCCTGAGGTGATCAACGAAGCGCAATTCTGAGGCTTTGGTCAACTTTGCACAAAAGGATAAAAGCGATGGTTGGCATGAGTTGAACTCATGCCTGCAAGTTTCGGATAATTCGCTTCTGTCCCCAGATTGCAGGTGCCCTATGTCGCGCCAGCTACCTCCGCTGTATGCCTTGCGCGCATTTGAAGCTGCCGCGCGGCTCAGTTCGTTCACCCGCGCGGGCGAAGAGCTGTCGATCACGCAAAGTGCCATCAGCCGGCACATCCGCACCCTGGAAGAGCATTTCGCCTGCCGCCTGTTCGTGCGCAGTGGCCGCAACCTGCAACTGACCGAAGCAGGGCGGGTGTTGCTGCCGGGGGTGCGCGAAGGCTTTGCTGCGTTCGCCCGTGCCTCTGAAACCCTGTGTGGTGAAGATGACATCCTGCGCATGAAGGCACCTTCGACCCTGACCATGCGGTGGTTGCTGGCCTGTCTGAGCCGCTTTCGCCACCTGCAACCCGGTAACGAGGTACAACTGACCAGCGCCTGGATGGATGTGGACCATGTGGACTTCAACCAGGAACCGTTCGATTGTGCGGTGTTGCTCAGCGATGGGGTGTTCCCGGCAGACTGGGAGGTGCGCAAGCTGTTCCCGGAGTTGTTGATTCCGGTCGGCGCACCTGACCTGCTTGGCGAAAAGCCCTGGAGCGTGTCCCGGCTGGCCGGTATCGAGCTGCTGCACCCCACGGTGGACAAGCGCGACTGGCGTGACTGGCTGCAGCGCATGGGCCTCGCTGGCAAGGTATCGCTCAAGGGTGGGCAGGTTTTCGACACGCTGGAGCTGAGCATGATTGCCGCCGCGCGTGGCTACGGCGTCTCCATCGGCGACTTGCTGATGGTGGCCGAGGACGTGGCGCAGAAGCGCCTGAGCCTGCCCTGGCCGACGGCGGTGCCCAGTGGCATGGATTACTACCTGGTGTGGCCGCGTACCCGGCGTGGGGGCGAGCGTTTGCGCCGGTTGAGTGCGTTTCTGGAACAGGAGGTGGCGGCCATGGATCTCCCGGATGTGGAAATACTGCCGCCCCTTTGATGGCTTGCACTGGCCTTGTCGCCGGCAAGCCAGCTCCCACACCGGTAGCGATGCGCTCAAGACCTGTGCTGCACGTGTGGGAGCCGGCTTGCCGGCGACAGAGCCACAACAGGTGTAGAAAACGTTTGCGAATATCCCGGCCCGACACTCAAGTATTCGCCCGCGACGCCGATTCACTGGCAGCAGCGTCCCGGAAGAGGGCGCACTTCCCGTCGATAGGAAGCGGGCGGTCAGCGTGATCAGGACGATCCCGGCCTCTTGCCAGGAGCTTCACATGTCTCAACCCCGTGCCCGCATAGCCTCGCAGCTTGGTGTCGCCCTCGCCATCGTGCTGGCGCTGGTGATTTCCGGCAGTACCCTGTTTGCCCTGCGTTCGCTGGACGAGGCCAACCTCGCCACACGCCAGGCGCACCTGGCCAGTGAAGCGCGCCTGCTGGCCGATCAGCTCGAAACTTTCCACAGTTCGCTCAAGGACAATACCCAGCGCCTCAGCGGGTTGTTCGAGCGCCGCTTCGCCTCGGGCCTGTCGCTGCATGCCGGTGAAACGGTGCAGGTCGCCGGGCAGGCAACACCGGCGCTGTACCTGGGTGATCATTTGCTGAACAACGATTTTCAGCAGGTTGACGAATTCCAGCAGATGACCGCTGGCATCGCCACGCTGTTCGTGCGCAGTGGCGAAGACTTCGTGCGTATCAGCACCAACCTGAAGAAGCAGGACGGCAGCCGCGCCATTGGCACTCAGCTCGACCGTCAGCACCCGGCCTACCGCAAGTTGCTGGCCGGGCAAATGTACGTTGGCCGCGCCGTGTTGTTCGAGCGCAACTACATGACCCGCTATGTGCCGGTGAGTGACGGCAACGGCCGGGTAATCGCCGTATTGTTCGTAGGCTTCGACTACACCGATGCGCAGAACACCCAGTTTGCCAACCTCAAGCGTTTCCGCATTGGCCAGACCGGCTCGCTGGCCCTGCAGGACGAGAGCGGCCAGTGGCTGGTGCCGCCAGCCAATGCCGAGCAACCGCTGTACAGCGCAACGGCCGCCTTTGCCGAAGGCCCGTGGACGGTGGTGGCGAGCATGCCGATGGCGGAAATTCGTGAGGTGACCTGGAGCGTAGGCCTGCGCCTGGCCATCGGCAGCCTGCTGGCCATGGTCCTGGCGGTGGCGGCCACCTTGTGGCTGTTGCGGCGCAAACTGCGCCCGCTGGACGCGCTGGTGCGCCAGGCTGAAGCGCTGGGCGCAGGTGACCTGAGCACGCGGCTGAGCGTGACCAGCCACGACGAAATCGGTCAACTGGCCAGCAGCTTCAACAAGATGGGCGAGGCCTTGTCAGGCATGGTCGAGCACATTCGCAGTGCGTCCGAGCAAGTCAGCTCGCGCGCCAAATCGTTGTCTGGCCTGTCGGCCGAGGCCTGCGAGGGCATGGAGCAGCAGTCCGGTGAAATCACCAGCATGGCCGGTGCGGTGGAGGAGTTCAGCGCCACCTCGATGAACATCGCCGACAACATGGCGGGCACCGAGCGCATGGCGCGTGACAACGCCCAGCAGACCCGTATCGGCCGCACCGCCATGGATGAAGCGTCGCATTCGCTGAAGCAGATCGCCGATGCCCTCGGCGGTACGGCCACGGTGATGGACAGCCTGGGGGCACGCTCGCAGGAAATCGGCGGCATCATCAGCGTGATCACTGCCATCGCCGAACAGACCAACCTGCTGGCGTTGAATGCGGCCATCGAGGCTGCACGCGCCGGTGAGCAGGGCCGCGGCTTTGCGGTGGTGGCGGACGAAGTGCGCAGCCTGGCCGCACGAACCCGCCAGGCCACGGATGAAATATCCGGGATGATCACCAGCATCCAGCAGCAGACCGGGCACGCCATCACGACCCTGGAGCAGGGTAACCAGCTGATGCAGGATGGTCTGCAGCGCAATGACAAGGTGGCGCAAGCGCTGGCGCGTATCGACGAGCAGAGCCGTGCGGCGGGTGAGCAGTTCACGGTGATCAGTACGGCGACTCAGGAGCAGAGCAGCACGGCGACGGTGCTCAGCCGCAATTTGCAGAGCATTGCCCAGGCCAACGGCGAGCAGCGCGAGGTGGCCAATGAGCTGGCTTTTACCGCGCGGGAGCTGGAAGGGCTGGCGGGGCAGTTACGGCAGGAAGTTGATCGTTTCCGCTGATACTGCAGGGGGCCGCTTTGCGGCCCATTCGCGGGCACGCCCGCTCCTACAGGTACAGCGCAAGCCTTGGGCCTGTGGTGATCCTGTGGGGGCGGGCGCGCCCCCGGCGATCTACCGGCTTACATCGAACCTAGGTTCAATGCCTGCGCACACGCCAGCAGCGACCGCTGCTCGCTTTGCGCATACAGCGCCAGCTCATCCTGCACCTGCAGCCCCAATGCCGCTTCAAAGGCATCGCGGTTGGCATTGCTGCCGTACTCGGCCTGCGCATCGTCACCCAGGTTGGACTGGAAGATGCCCGCCGCGCTCACCGGCAGAAAGTCCTCGTAGACCAGCGCTTCAAAGTGCACATGGCCGGCCTCGATCAAGCCCTCCAGGGTGGTGGGGCGGCCTTGCTGGTCACGTGCGGCCAGGCCTTTTTCGGTGGCGAAGTAGCGGAAGTACGCCAGCCCCTGTTCACGCATCTGCGCCAAGTCGTCCGGGAATTGGGCAAAGTTCTCCTGCAGCAGTGCCATGTAACGCTCGGCGTTGGCCTCGGCCGGCGCCCCACCCAAGGCAGCGCGGGTGGCATCGAGCAATGTGTCGTACAGCTGGCGGCCTTTGGGTGTCAGGGCCGCACCGCGCTGCTCGATTTCGCCAAAGCGCGCGGTGTGGCTGCCTTCGCTGCCCTGCTGTTCGCTGAAAGCGACCTTTTCCTGCAGGGCCTTGAAGCTGGTCTGGCGCAGCAGGATCGGGTGGCGGCGGGTGGGCGGGCCTTCCACCACGGCCTTGGGTGGAATGCCCTTGGCCGGCATGCCGACCTGAATGGCATCGATGTCCAGCGTACGCGGGGTCAGGTGGTTGATGTGCGGGCCCTTGAAGGCCACCACGTCGGCAATCAGCCGGTGCTGATCGTGCAACTGCTGATATTGCGCGGCGGTGACGGTGGCGTCCTGGTGCCAGCGGAAGGTGTGCAGGGCTTCCTGCACGAATGTGGCGGCATCGCTGGCATTCAAGCCGCCGTCGCGCTCGCACTGGGCGATCAGGTCGAGGGCGCGCGGGGTGAAGATCTGGCGCTTGGCCAGGATGCTCTTGGCCAGTTCGCGCAGTTGCGGGTTGTCGATCAGTTCCAGGCGCAGCAGCGAGGTGAACACCCGGAACGGGCTGATGTGCAGGGACTGCTCGTGCACCGCGCGGAACGCGGTGGAGTGCACCGGCACACCGGCAGAGCTAAGGTCGTAGTACCCAACCGGCTGCATGCCCATCACCGCGAACAGGCGGGCGATGGTGGCCAGTTCTGCAGCGGTGCCAACCCGGATGGCGCCATGCCGCTCGTGGTCCAGGCGCTCGATTTCGCCGGTCCAGCGCAGGGCCTCGGCAATTTCGGGCTGCTGGGCCATGACCTGCTGGTTGATTTCGCTCACCAGCTCCAGCAGCGTGCCGTACAGCGGCACTTCCTGTTTGTACATGAGCGACATGGCGGCAGAAAACTGCGCGCGAATGCTGTCGGGGCTGACGAAATCGTGGGCGGGCATCGCTAGCTTCCTGGTTAGGTTCGGACGCTTACATGAAAGCTGGGAATGCACCTTGCTCACAAGCGAAAAAAAGTGAGTGTGTCATTCCTTTTTTGATCGACCTCAGGGCCATTGGGGCTGCTTTGCAGCCCAACGCGACACAAGGCCGCTCCTACAGGTTGAGGTGCGGCCCGGCAACCTCAAACCTGCAACTGCTCGCCGATCCACTCCACCAACGCCCGTACCCTGGGCACCTCCGCCGCATGCTCGGCATACGCCAGGTAATGTGCCCCGGCACTGCGCATGGCGTGATCCCATGGCACCACCAGGCTGCCGTCGGCCAGCTCCTTGGCTGCCAGGTAGCGCGGCACCAGTGCTACCCCGCAGCCTGTCTGCGCGGCGCTCAATGCCATATAGAAGGTGTCGAAGCGCGGCCCGTGGTAGGCGTTGACGCTGTGCAGGCCCTGCTCCAGGAACCACTCGTGCCAGGCCTCGGGGCGCGAGGTGCTCTGCAGCAGCACCAGCTCGGCCAACTGTTCGGCGCCCGCTAACTCACGCCCGGCCAGCAGCTCCGGCGCACACACCGGTACCACTTCTTCGCCGAACAGCGCCACGCAGGTGGCACCCGGCCAGGTGCCCTGACCATAGAAAAACACTACATCCGCCGAACCTTGCAGCAGGGCGAACGGCTCCATCTCGTTGCGGATATCCAGGTGGATATTGCTGTGCCGTTTGCCAAAGCCCTTGAGGTGCGGGATTAGCCAGCGCACGCCAAAACTCGGTTGAGTGGCGACCTTCAGTATCTCGGTCTGCTCACCATAGGTGAGCACGTAGCGGCTGGACATATCCACCTGGGTAAGGATCTTGTTGACCTCGGCCAGGTACAGGCTGCCGGCCGGGGTCAGTTGCAGGCGCCGGCGAATGCGCAGGAACAGGTGATGGCGCAGCATGTCCTCCAGTTGCGCCACCTGCTTGCTGACCGCGCTCTGGGTCAGGTGCAGCTCTTCAGCGGCACGGGTAAAACTCAAATGGCGGGCTGCAGCTTCAAAGCACTGCAGGGCGGTCATGGAGGGCACCAGGCGTTTGGACATAGCGGTCTCTGCGATACGAATCATTACCTGGTGGAATGATATGCGGAATAAAGGTCGTTTGTTGTACCTATGTGATCGGATTAATACTGATCCACATCATTTTTCCACCCCATCACCCGATGTAGGAGAAGCACAAATGGTTGCTGGATTGCTCGAGCGCCTTGGCGTTACCGCCGAGGCTTACACCCAGGGCGATTACCCTGTTCACACGCCGATCGACGGCAGCCAGATCGCCTCGGTGAAACTGCTCGGCAAGGCCGAGACCACCGCCCGCATCGACCAGGCCCAGAGCGCCTTCGAAGCTTGGCGCAGCGTACCGGCACCACGCCGCGGCGAACTGGTGCGTCTGTTTGGCGAAGTGCTGCGTGCGCACAAGGCCGACCTCGGCGAGCTGGTCTCGATCGAAGCCGGTAAGATCACCCAGGAAGGCCTGGGTGAAGTTCAGGAAATGATCGACATCTGCGACTTCGCCGTGGGGCTGTCGCGCCAACTGTACGGCCTGACCATCGCTTCCGAGCGCCCAGGGCACCACATGCGTGAAACCTGGCACCCGCTGGGGGTGGTCGGCGTGATCAGCGCCTTCAACTTCCCGGTCGCGGTATGGGCCTGGAACACCGCCCTGGCCCTCGTGGCCGGCAATTCGGTGGTATGGAAGCCGTCCGAGAAAACCCCGCTGACCGCCCTGGCCTGCCAGGCACTGTTCGAGAAAGCCCTGAAAGCCTTTGGTGACGCCCCGGCGGGCCTGGCGCAGTTGGTCATCGGTGGCCGTGAAGCCGGTGAAGCCTTGGTCGACGACCCGCGTGTGCCGCTGGTCAGCGCCACCGGCAGCACCCGCATGGGGCGCGAAGTCGGCCCACGTGTGGCTGCACGCTTCGGCCGCAGCATTCTTGAACTGGGCGGCAACAACGCCATGATCCTGGCCCCCAGCGCCGACCTCGACCTGGCCGTGCGCGGCATCCTGTTCTCGGCGGTCGGTACCGCCGGCCAGCGCTGCACCACCCTGCGCCGTCTGATCGTGCACCGTTCGATCAAGGACGAAGTGGTTGCCCGGGTCAAAGCCGCCTACGGCAAAGTCCGCATTGGCGACCCGCGCAAGGACAACCTGGTCGGCCCGCTGATCGACAAGCTGTCGTTCGACGCCATGCAGGGCGCCCTGGCCAAGGCCCGCGACGAAGGTGGCCAGGTGTTCGGTGGTGAGCGTCAGCTGGCCGAGCAATACCCGAATGCCTATTACGTGTCGCCAGCCATCGCCGAAATGCCGGCGCAAAGTGACGTGGTCCGCCACGAAACCTTCGCCCCGATCCTCTACGTACTGGCCTACGACGACTTTGAAGAGGCCCTGCGCCTGAACAACGAAGTGCCACAAGGCCTGTCGTCGTGCATCTTCACCACCGACCTGCGTGAGGCCGAACGTTTCCAGAGCGCTGCGGGTAGTGATTGCGGCATTGCCAACGTCAACATCGGCACCAGCGGTGCCGAGATCGGCGGTGCGTTCGGTGGCGAGAAAGAGACCGGTGGTGGCCGGGAATCCGGTTCGGATGCCTGGAAGGGCTACATGCGCCGCCAGACCAACACCGTGAACTACTCGCGCGAGCTGCCGCTGGCACAGGGAATCGTGTTCGACTGATCGGTTGATGCTGCATGGCCGGGGGCTTTGCCCCCGGTTCGCGGGTGAACCCGCTCCTACCGGCACTGCACAGCTTTCAAACCTGTGCGGCCCCTGTAGGGGCGGGTTTACCCGCGAATGGGCTGCAAGGCAGCCCCAACAAGAACAAATTGCTGGAGCCGGGCCATGTCCGAACTGCGTCAACAATGCTTGTGGGAATTCGTCAGCACACCGAGCGTGGCCGCCCAGGCCCTGGCCGGTGAGCACAAGGCCGATGTGTGCGTGATCGGTGGCGGCATTACCGGCCTGTCGGCGGCCATTCACCTGCTCGAGCAGGGCAAGTCGGTGATCCTGCTGGAGGCCTGGAAGGTCGGTCACGGGGGCTCCGGGCGCAACGTCGGCCTGGTCAATGCCGGTACCTGGATCCGCCCCGACGACGTCGAGGCGACCCTTGGCCAGAAGCAGGGCAGCCGCCTGAACCAGGTGCTGGGTGAAGCCCCGGCTGAAGTGTTCGCAATGATCGAGCGCCTGGGCATCGACTGCCAGGCCCAGCACAAAGGCACGCTGCACATGGCGCACAACGCCACCGGCATCGCCGACCTCGAGGCCCGCCACGAGCAGTGGCGCCGTCGCGGTGCCGACGTGGAGCTGCTGACCGGTGCGCAGTGCCAGGAATACTGTGGCACCGACAAGATTTCCGCCGCGTTGCTCGACCGCCGCGCCGGCACCATCAACCCCATGGGCTACACCCAGGGCCTGGCTGCGGCCGTGGTGCGCCTGGGTGGCCAGCTGTTCCAGCAGTCGGCTGTAGAAGGTCTGGCGCGCGAGGGCGGCGCCTGGCGGGTCAAGACGGCCCGTGGCTCGGTACGGGCCGACAAGGTGGTGATTTCCACCGGCGCCTACACCGAAGGCGACTGGAGCAACCTGCAGAAGCAGTTCTTCCGCGGTTATTACTACCAGGTCGCCTCCAAGCCGCTGCAAGGCGCTGAGGCCGACAAGGTACTGCCGCACGGCCAGGGCTCGTGGGACACCCGCACCGTGCTCAGCAGTATCCGCCGTGACGACCAGGGCCGCCTGTTGCTCGGCAGCCTGGGCCGGGTCGACAACAAGCCCGCCTGGTTCGTGCGCAGCTGGGCTGACCGCATTCAAAGCCATTACTACCCGGGCCTGGGCAAGGTCGAGTGGGAAATGCACTGGACCGGTTGCATCGACTTCACCCCCGACCACCTGATGCGCCTGTTCGAGCCGGCGCCGGGGCTGGTGGCGGTAACCGGGTATAACGGGCGGGGCAATACCACCGGCACCGTGATTGGCCGGGCGTTTGCCGAGTTCCTGCTCAAGGGTGATGCCGGCAGCCTGCCGATTCCGTTCTCGCCAATGAGTGGCGTGAGTGCGCCATCGCTGCGCACCGCATTCTATGAGTCCGGGTTCTCGCTGTACCACGCGGGGCAATGCCTGAGGGTTGTGTTGTAAGCACTGGCCCTATCGCCGGCAAGCCAGCTCCCACAGGTACTGCATAAGCCCTGAGGCCTGTGCGGTCAATGTGGGAGCTGGCTTGCCGGCGATAGGGCCAGTACAGGCTTACTTGTGCAGCCAGCTGAGAAAGCCGCCCTTCTTGATCAGGGCCGGCTTCTGCAGCAACAACGACTCCCGGCTCTGGCGCCGGAACCGCTGCAATTTGCTCAGCGCCGTCTGCACATCGCCACGTTGCGCCAGGCAACTTTTCACCTGCTCTTTGTCGATGCGGTACAGCACGCAGCTGGTCAGGGTGCGGAACTCGGCCAGTGACTCGTCTTCGTCAATGATCCCCTCGACCCCCAGCACCTCGCCCGGCCCCATGCGGCCGGCCTCCAGCAGCTTGTCGCCATCGCGCACCGAGGCCGACACCACGCCGCTGCCAATCACCAGCAAATGCTCGGAATGCGCGCCTACCTCCAGGATCACCTGATCCGCCAGGTACTCCACCGCCGTCATGCGCTGGCTCAATGCGTCACGCTCTTCAGCGCTTAGCGAACGGAACACCCGCACCTCGTCCAGCACTTCGCGCTGTCGGCTGCGTGGCGGCATGGCCAGGTCGACGTTCCACATCACCCCGCTCGCCTCCAGGTGGCGGTGCGCCAGGTCGAACAACTGGTTGCGTGCCGCAGTCTTGCCGCTCATGTCGGCAATGAACCCGCTGGCCTCGTACTCCACCGACTCCAGTGTCGAGGCCTTGACCGACACCTTGGGCGCAGGTGACGCAAGGATCGCGCTGGTGCCCTGCAGGGCTTTTTCCAGTGCGTCGAACACCCGCCTGGGCCGCACTTTGGCCGGTACTACCACATTGATCGACACCCCATGCACATCCGCCGGCCTGCTGTGGTTGAGCAGGCGCGCCTTGGCTGCCACCGAATTGGGGATCACCGCCAGGCTACCTGTGCCTGTGAGCAGGCGCGTGGCCCGCCAGTCGATATCCAGCACCTTGCCTTCGGTGCCGTCGATCGCGATCGAATCGCCAATCTGGTAGGGCCGCGTGGTGTTCAGCACGATGCCGCTGAACACGTCGGCCAGCGTGCTCTGCAACGCCAGGCCTATGACGATGGCCATCACACCCGAGGTGGCCAGCAGGCCCTTGACTGGCAGCTGCAGCACATAGCCTGCCGCCGCGACTACCGCGGCAAGGAAGATCAGCGCCCCCAGCACGTCCTGCAGCAAGCGCCCGCCGTGGCTACCCCGCGCTACCAGCAACAGGCCGAACACCACGGTGACCGTGCGCGCGCCAAGCAGCCACCAGCCTATGGCCAATACCGTGGCCATCAGGTTGCGCGCAACATCGTCCGGCCAGGGCGGTGGCTGCAGCGGGCTCATGCCGGCGGCCACCAGCACCGCGCTGAACAACACGAAAAGCACCAGCCGCGTACCGATGCGCCAGGCCCGGTGCTGGAGGGGGATCAACTGCCAGATTACGAGGTCGAGCAGGATCAGGGCAGTACCGAGCAACAACGGGGACGACTGGATGAACGCCAGCATGGTGGTCTCGGGGGTGAGGGGAGGGCTGTGGGTAGTAATAGAGCAGGTTGGCCGGGCAGGCAATGGGAGCCTACGTGCGGGTAAACCCGCCCCCACAGGCATCGTGCGTAACCTGAGCGTGGTGCGGTCCCTGTGGGAGCGGGCAAGCCCGCGAAGAGGCCAGCAAATCCAGCGCCGATCTATCGTTCCTGAAACAGAACGCTAAAGCCAAAAACAGCTATCTACCGCACCAAATGTGAAGGTTTTAATCTTCTCCCATCAACGCGAAACACCCCAATTACTGAAATCAAAACCCTCAGGAGCTACCCCCATGACCAACTTCAAATACAACCGCCTGAACAAAGACGATGCCGCCGTACTGCTGGTCGACCACCAGGCTGGCCTGCTGTCGCTGGTGCGCGACATCGAGCCGGATGCCTTCAAGAACAACGTGCTGGCCCTGGCTGACCTGGCCAAGTTCTTCAACCTGCCGACCATCCTCACCACCAGCTTCGAACAAGGCCCCAACGGCCCGCTGGTGCCGGAACTGAAAGCCCTGTTCCCGGACGCGCCGTACATCGCCCGCCCAGGCCAGATCAACGCCTGGGATAACGAAGACTTCGTGAAGGCCGTGAAGGCCACCGGCAAGAAGCAGCTGATCATCGCCGGCGTGGTCACCGAAGTGTGCGTAGCCTTCCCGGCGCTGGCCGCCCTGGAAGAAGAGTTCGACGTGTTCGTGGTTACCGATGCCTCCGGCACCTTCAACGCCATGACCCGCGACGCCGCCCATGACCGCATGAGCCGCGCTGGCGCCCAGTTGATGACCTGGTTCGGGGTTGCCTGCGAGCTGCACCGCGACTGGCGCAACGACATTGAAGGCCTGGCCGCGCTGTGCTCCAACCACATCCCGGACTACCGCAACCTCATGACCAGCTACAACGCCTTCAACGCCAACAAGTAAGCCGCGCCCGCGGGCACGCTCAGCCGGTGCCCGCGCAGGGCAGCACACTTATCCAATCCAGCGCCCTTTGGCCGTTGCACAGTGGCTGTGGGCAAGCTCATCCAAGGAACGCCGATGAACACCGCACTCCAAGACAACCGCGAAGTGGTGACCGTATGCCTGCAGCACCAGGTGCTCGATAGCACGCCGGGTACCTCGGCCGCGCAACCACCGCGTTGGAAGCAGGCGCTGCTAACCTACCTGGTGATCTGCCCGATGACCATGGTCGTGCCGCAACTGCTGGCGCCGCTGTTTGCCCGCTTCCCGCCACTGGGGGGCGTGATCACCGGCAACCTGATCGTCAACCTGTTCGTCATTCTGCCCGTGGTGTTCTACATCATGCCTTGGGTAACCCGTCGCTGCGCCAACTGGCTGCGCGGCTGAGCCAGCCCCTGTCCTCGACACTTTCAGGAGATACCGCTATGAGCACGTTCGTTACCCGCGATGGCACTTCGATCTACTTCAAGGACTGGGGCACCGGCAAGCCCGTGCTGTTCAGCCACGGCTGGCCGCTGAATGCCGATATGTGGGACACGCAGATGGAGTTCCTGGCCAGCCGCGGTTACCGCGCCATTGCCTTCGACCGCCGCGGTTTCGGGCGCTCGAGCCAGCCATGGAACGGCTACGACTACGACACCTTCGCTGATGACATCGCCCAGCTGATCGAACACCTCGACCTGCGTGAGGTGACCTTGGTCGGCTTCTCCATGGGCGGCGGTGACGTAAGCCGCTACATCGGTCGCTACGGCACCGAGCGGGTCGCCGGGCTGGTGCTGCTGGGCGCCGTTACGCCGGTGTTCGGCAAGCGTGACGACAACCCCGAGGGTGTCGACCTATCGGTGTTCGAAGGTATCGTGGCTGGTCTGCGTGCCGACCGGGCGCAGTTCATCGCTGATTTCGCCGCGCCGTTCTATGGCATCAACCATGGGCAGCAGGTATCCCAGGGCGTGCAGACGCAGACTTTGAACATTGCGCTGATGGCGTCGCTCAAGGCCACCCTGGATTGTGTGACGGCGTTCTCCGAAACCGACTTCCGGTCGGACATGGCCAAGGTCGATGTACCGACGTTGGTGATCCATGGCGATGACGACCAGATCGTGCCGTTCGAGACTACCGGCAAGCAGGCAGCGAAACAGATTCGTGGAGCTGAGCTGAAGGTGTACGCCGGCGCGCCGCATGGGTTTGCCGTGACTCACGCGCAGCAGCTGAATGAGGACTTGCTGGCGTTCTTGAGTCGCTGAGTAGCCGGGGCCGCTTTGCGGCCCCAAACGCCGGCATGTCAGCTCCCACAGGGGCTGTTCACGGCTCAGAAGCTGTGAAGCCCTTGTGGGAGCTGGCTTGCCGGCGATTAGGGCCAGCCCAGGCAACACAAAACTTGATCACGGCTAACCTTCTACAGCCCCACCGCACATCCATCCAAGCCTTGCCCCTGTACCAGGCGGCATGCTCTGCAGTCGCGCCTGCCGCCGCCGCGCGCAGAGACGGAGAACACCATGTCCCAGGACCGCCACGACAAGACCCGTCGCCAGTTCCTCGCCAGCAGCACCGTACTGGGTGCTGCCGGCGCGCTCTGGTCTGCATTGCCCTTCACCGGCGCCGCCGGTTCCGCTCACGCATCCACCCAAGGAGGTTCCATGACCGCCGACCTGATTCTGTTCAACGGCAAGCTGCACACCGTTGACCGCGAAAAGCCCACTGCCACCGCCGTCGCCATCAAGGACGGCCGCTTCATCGCCGTGGGCAACGACGCCGAGGCCATGGCCCACAAGGGCGCCAGCACGCAAATCGTCGACCTCAAGCAGCGTACGGTCATCCCCGGCCTGAACGACTCGCACCTGCACCTGATCCGCGGCGGCCTGAACTACAACCTGGAGCTGCGCTGGGAAGGCGTGCCGTCGGTGGCCGATGCCCTGCGCATGCTCAAGGACCAGGCTGCGCGCACGCCTACCCCGCAGTGGGTGCGTGTGGTGGGTGGCTGGAACGAGTTCCAGTTCGCCGAAAAACGCATGCCGACCCTGGAAGAAATCAACCAGGCTGCACCCGATACGCCGGTGTTCCTGTTGCACCTCTACGACCGCGCCTTGCTCAACCGTGCCGCACTCAAGGCTGTCGGCTACGACAAGAGCACCCCGAACCCGCCGGGCGGCGAAATCCAGCGCGACAAGTTCGGCAACCCCACCGGCATGCTGATCGCCCGCCCGAACGCGATGATCCTCTACGCCACCCTGGCCAAAGGGCCGAAGCTGCCGCTGGAGTATCAGGTCAACTCGACCCGCCAGTTCATGCGTGAGCTGAACCGCCTGGGCCTGACCAGTGCCATCGACGCTGGCGGCGGCTACCAGAACTTCCCCGACGACTACTCGGTGATCCAGGAGCTGGCCGACAACAACCAGCTGACAGTGCGCATTGCCTACAACCTGTTCACCCAGAAGCCCAAGGAAGAACTGGACGACTTCAAGAAGTGGACGTCCAGCGTCAAGCTGCACAGCGGCACCGACTTCCTGCGCCACAACGGCGCTGGCGAAATGCTGGTGTTCTCCGCCGCCGACTTCGAGGACTTCCTCGAGCCGCGCCCGGACCTGCCGCAGACCATGGAAGAAGAGCTGGAGCCGGTGGTGCGCCACCTGGTCGAGCAGCGCTGGCCGTTCCGCCTGCATGCCACCTACAACGAATCGATCACGCGCATGCTCGACGTGTTCGAGAAGGTCAACCGCGATATCCCGTTCAATGGCCTGCCGTGGTTCTTCGACCACGCCGAAACCATCACCCCGCAGAACATCGAGCGCGTGCGTGCGCTGGGCGGCGGCATCGCCATCCAGGACCGCATGGCCTTCCAGGGCGAGTACTTCGTCGACCGCTATGGCGCCAAGGCTGCCGAGCAGACCCCGCCGATCAAACGCATGCTCGAGATGGGCGTGCCGGTCGGCGCGGGCACCGACGCTACCCGCGTGTCCAGCTACAACCCCTGGACCTCGCTGTACTGGCTGGTCAGCGGCAAGACCGTTGGCGGCATGGAGCTGTACAAGGAAGGCCTGGACCGCGAGACCGCGCTGCAGCTGTTCACCCAGGGCAGCGCCTGGTTCTCCAGCGAGCAGGGCAAGAAGGGCCAGATCAAAGTAGGCCAACTGGCCGACCTGGCGGCACTGTCGTTGGACTTCTTCAGCGTTGATGAAGAAGCGATCAAGGGCATCGAATCGGTGCTGACCATTGTCGATGGCAAGGTGGTATACGGTGCCGGCGAATTCGACCGCCTCGGCCCACCGCAGGTGCCGGTGCTGCCGGAGTGGTCTCCAGTAGCCAAGGTGCCGGGGCACTGGCGCGTGGGTACGCCGTCGCTGGCGGCAGCCGTGCACCAGTGTTCGGGGCCGTGCGGGGTGCATGCGCACAGCCATGACAAGGCGCGCAAATCGAGTGTGCCGGTCAACGACTTCCAGGGCTTCTGGGGGGCGCTGGGCTGTTCGTGCTTTGCTTTCTAAGCTGATGTGATGTCGAGAAGAAGGGGCCGCGCCGGTAATGCCTGTCAGTCAAGCGTTACTGGGGCTGCTTTGCAGCCCTTCGCGGGCACGCCCGCTCCCACAGGGGATCGCGCATTTCTTGAGTTCAGCGCCAAACCTGTGGGAGCGGGCGTGCCCGCGAAGGGTCGCGCTGAAAGCCCGACTTTAGAAACTGCCTTTGAGGGGGTATTCGATGATCAGGTAGAGGCGGTCGATGTCATCGCCGCCCTGGGCCTGGTTGGCACGGTGGCTAACGTGGGAGAACGACAGGCTCAGGTCCTTGGCGGCACCGGACTGCACCACGTATTTCAGGTCTATGTCGCGCTCCCAGTGCTTGCCGCCGTTGCCGTACTGGTTCACATAACCCCCGTTTGCCGGGGCATGGCTGCCATCGATGTCGCGGCCACTGACGTAACGGCCCATCAGGCTCAGGCCGGGCACGCCCAGGGTAGCGAAGTCTAGGTCGTAGCGCAGTTGCCACGAGCGCTCGCCAGGGCCGTTGAAGTCGCCGTATTTGATCGAATTGGCCAGGTAGATGGAGTCGCCACCGACGAAGTCGAACGGAGTGTCGCCCTCGACCTTCTGATAGGCCAGGCTCAGCGCCTGGGCACCGAAACGGTACTTGGCCAGCAGGCTGTAGGCGAGCGTGTCGATTGCACCGGCGCTGGCGCTACCGGTGTCACGGGTGTGGTAAAGGTTGCCGTCCAGGCGCCAGTTGCCTTCGGCCAGGTTCAGGTTCAGGTAGGCCTGGCGCCAAGTGTCCTGAAGTTGCCCCGCATACAGCGCGCCGCCGAACGGGCCAGCAGGTGCGAACGTGGCGCCTGCCAGGCTGATGGCGCGGTTGTGGGTGGTGGCGCCGTAGCCGCTGAAATCGTCGTGGGTCGAACTGTTGTCCTGGTTGTTGAAGGCGGTGAAACGCCCGGCCTGCAGCCGCCAGTCGGGCAAATCGGTGTTCTCGACCAACCAGCCGGTGGCGTATTCGGGGTGCAAGCGTTTGTCGCCGGTGTCGAATACCGGGGTTTCCACCATCATTTCCCCGTAGCGCAGCTGGGTGTTGCCCAGGCGCAGCTTTAGCGCGGCGCCGGCGCTGGAGTAGTCGGATTCGGCGCGCCCATCGCTGTCGCGCGGCAGCAGGCCGGTGCCGGCATGGCCGCGACCGCCGTCTAGCTTGAAACCGAGAAAGCCATGGGCGTCGATGCCGACGCCAAGCGTGCCTTCGGTGAAGCCGGAGCGGACCTCGCCGATGAAGCCCTGGGCCCATTCCTGGCGGTAGTTCTGGCCACTGCCGGAAGGTGAGCGAAAGCCGCTGTGCAGGACGTAATTGCGGCTGAGCAGCGACCAGCCGGGTTCAGCGGCCTGGCTGAGTGCCGGGCACAGGGCGAGGGTGGCGAGCAGGGCGCGGCCTGGTCCGTGGGTGGCGCGGATCATGGGGGGCTCCGGCGGATGATCCGGGAGTGTGGGTGAAGGATAGGCCAGGGGTCTTGTAAGGGTGTGCTGGGGGATTTGGTTTGCCTGTACCGGCCTCTTCGCGGGCGCGCCCGCTCCCACAGGGTCTGAGCCCTGTGCGGTACCTGTAGGAGCAGGCATGCCCGCGAAGAAGCCAGCTCAGGACTCAAGCCATGTCGCTGATCGCAAACTCCTCAGCCAGATGATCGATCAACGCCCGCACCGAAGGCAGTAACCCGCGCCGCGATGGGAAGATTGCATGCACGATGCCACAGCGCGGGTGCCAGTCCGGGATCAGCTCCACCAGCCGCCCCGCCGCCAGGTCCTCGCGCACAGCCACCCGCGGCAAGTGCGCAATGCCGACCCCGGCCACCACGAAATGACGCAGGGCAAACAGGTCGTCGGTCACCATGCGTGGTTTGTGCGGGATGACGATGCTGCGGCTGCTGTCTTCACCCCGAAACAGCTCCCACTGATACTCGCGCTGGGCGCTGCCCCAGTGCAGGCTGGGCAGCGTGCTGAGCAACTGTGGGTCGAAACCTTTGGGCAGCTGCTCCAGGTATTGAGGTTGGCCGACCAGGCACTGGGTGCTGTTGCTTAGCACCTTCATCACCATGTCGGTGTTTTCCAACGGCGGAAAGCGCACCCGCAAAGCGATGTCGAAGCCCTCATGCAGCAGGTCGACGCGGCGGTTGGTACTTTCGATGAACAGCTCCACCTGCGGGTACTTGAGCATGTAGCGGGTCAGCATCGGCCCGACCCAGGAGTTGAGCAGGGTGGTCGGGCAACTGATGCGCACCAGCCCGCGCGGTTCGCTGCGGTTGCGCTCGATGATCTCCGCCGCACCCTCGGCCTCCACGCGCATGGCCAGGCAGCGGTTGTAGTAGGCCTGGCCGATCTCGGTGAGCGAGCAATGGCGGCTGGTGCGGTGCAGCAGGCGCACGCCCAGGCGCTCCTCCAGGTCGGCAATGCGCCGGCTGAGCTTCGACTTGGGCATGTCCAGCGCCCGGCCTGCCGGGGCGAAACCACCGTGCTCGACTACCTGGGTGAAGTAGTAGAGGGAGTTGAGGTCTTCCAATGATCGGTCTCCGGGTTTTGGCTTGCAGGCAGCCCCTACACAGCCATCGTTCACGAAACGGAACGCTAAAGCCAGATTCTGCTGACTACCGCCACAAAGGTGATGATTTTAATCTGTGCCCATCAACTCGAAACACCCCGAACAGCTGAAAAATTCATAAACCTTTGGAGCACCGACCATGAGCAAATTCACCTACAACCGCCTGAACAAAGAGGACGCCGCTGTACTGCTGGTAGACCACCAGGCTGGCCTGCTGTCGCTGGTGCGTGACATCGAACCGGACAAGTTCAAGAACAACGTGCTGGCGCTGGCCGACCTGGCGAAGTTCTTCAACCTGCCTACCATCCTCACCACCAGCTTCGAGCAAGGCCCCAACGGCCCGCTGGTACCGGAGCTGAAGGAGCTGTTCCCGGACGCGCCGTACATCGCTCGCCCCGGCCAGATCAACGCCTGGGACAACGAAGACTTCGTCAAGGCGGTGAAGGCGACTGGCAAGAAGCAGCTGATCATTGCGGGTGTGGTGACCGAGGTGTGCGTGGCGTTCCCGGCACTGTCGGCGCTGGAAGAGGCGTTTGAAGTGTTCGTGGTGACTGATGCTTCCGGCACCTTCAACAAAATGACCCGCGATGCGGCGCATGACCGCATGAGCCAGGCTGGTGCGCAGATGATGACCTGGTTTG
Organism: Pseudomonas sp. NY5710; assembly: GCF_013305665.1. Taxonomy (NCBI): domain Bacteria; kingdom Pseudomonadati; phylum Pseudomonadota; class Gammaproteobacteria; order Pseudomonadales; family Pseudomonadaceae; genus Pseudomonas; species Pseudomonas sp. NY5710. The sequence goes on along the minus strand of NZ_CP045554.1, from coordinate 5,323,973 downwards.
GCGTGGCCTGTGAGCTGCACCGTGACTGGCGCAATGATGTGGAAGGGCTGGCGGCGCTGTGCTCCAACCACATTCCGGATTATCGGAATCTGATGACCAGCTATAACGCGTTGACTGCGGGTAAGTAACAGCCAGTAACTTGGTGGGAGGGCTCCACTGAGCGCCATCGTTGACTTGATATAGAAGTGTTTGTTAGCGTTTCAGTTGAGCGCGAAACCAGCTGCCATTCAGCGGCAACAGTTGGCGTAGGAACCCCGCCGATGGCTGAATCATCAGCGTCGGGTGAGACCTCCACACCCTGGCTTGAGGGTGTGCATATGAATATCAAGCACGCTTGCAGGGCCACTGGCGACAGTGGCCCTTTTCTTTGCCTGACAGGAATGTGTACCGCTTGTACAGCAGCTTGCCGTGGCGATGTTTGTTCAGCGCTTTCGCATCGCATTGCATGAAATTCCACAGCATTTTGCCTTTGTTGAGGACTACGACCACCAGCATCTGCCGCTTGGTTTCATACACGCCTATGAAGGCCAGTCTGTTTGTGTCATTGGTATATGCCACCTGCCACACTTCAAATGGTCCGATCAGGGTATCGAGGGCGACTTTGACATAGCGCTCCCGGGCATCCTGTCGCTTCTCGACGATGTGATGGATGCAGCTACGCTGAATCAGGATGTCACCCATCGGGCTCCTGATGACTACCCGGCTGCGATAGGTGCCGCTGACGCGGTGACGGCGAAGTGAGCCTAGAGAGAAGGGTTGCGGCGAACAATCAGACGCGGGGTGACGCGCCGTGTAGGGTGTTTCCTTTATTGAGGCTGAGCAGGCCAGGCACCTTGGCCTGCTCATGGCGGCTGTGATGCCCTTCAACTTGCGGGCTGCGACTCGATACCTCCCAGCAATGCTTTCAACTAACCCTCCTGCCATTTCAACTGCGTTCAGGTTGCCCCAGAACAGGCTCTTGCCGGTTTCGCCCAGGTGTTCCAGGGCTTTGTAGCCACAGCCGTAAGCGCCCGCAGGTACCGGCCCTTTCGCGGGCTCGCCCGCTCCCACAGGTGTCGCGCAAGCTTCAAACCCAGTGCAGAACCTGTGGGAGCGGGCATGCCCGCGAAGAGGCCGGCACCGGCAATATCAACTCACTGGCTGCATTCAGGTTGCACCAGAACAGGCTCTTGTCGGTTTCGCCCAGGTGTTCCAGGGCTTTGTAGCCACAGTCGTAAGCGCCCGCAGGTACCGGCCCTTTCGCGGGCTCGCCCGCTCCCACAGGTGTCGCGCAAGCTTCAAACCCAGTGCAGAACCTGTGGGAGCGGGCATGCCCGCGAAGAGGCCGGCACAGGCAATATCAATTCACGGGCTGTGACTCAATCCCCTCAAGCCATGCGCTCAAAGGCCGTCAGTCCGCATCCGAATCAAACAACCGCTCCAACTCAACCCGCGCCTCCTTGGCCGTTTGCATCACCTTGGCCCGGTCATCGCGGACCTGCCCCTGGGCCACCAGCACTTCTTCGTCATGCTGGGTGAACCGTGCAATCCGGTCCGCCGCCTGCTCATCGCTCAAACCCAGCCCCACCAGCGCGCGGCGGGTCATTTCCAGGCTGGAATAGAACGTCTCGCGGATTGGCTCGGCACCGACATCCGCCAACTTGTGCACATGCTGGCGGTTGCGCGCACGGGCCAGCACTTTCAGGTGCGGGTACAGGCGCTTCACCCGCTCAGCTGTGTGAATGGCAGCTTCAGGGTCATCAATGGTGATGATGAAGTACTCCGCTTCACCCACCTTGGCGGCATGCAGCACTTCCGGGCGCAGCGGGTCGCCGTAGAACACCGGCACCTGCTCGAACATACGGGTCATCTCGATGGCATCGACCGAGGTTTCCAGGGCAATGAACGGGATCTTCTGCGCGCGCAGGATGCGTGCAACGATCTGCCCCATACGCCCCATGCCGACGATTACCGCCCGAGGCGTATCCGCCTGTATCTGCTTGTATTGCTCAGGCACTTCACGCGCAGGTTGCGGCCGTTTGAGGGCGCGGGCGCAGGCAATCATCAGCAGCGGGGTAATGGCCATCGACAGGGTGATGGTCATCAGCAGCAGGTCGTAGGTCTGGGTGTCGAACAGGCCCTGGTCCTTGCCCAGCTTGAACACCACGAAAGCGAACTCGCCGCCGGCCGCCAGCACCATGCCCAGGCGTAGCGCGTTGGCGCCGCTCAGGCCACCGGCCAGGCGGCCAACGCCAACCAGCAGCACCAGCTTAACTGCCACCAGCAGCAGGGTCAGGCCTAGCACCACCAGCGGCATTTCCAGCAGCAGCCGCAGGTTGGCACCCATGCCGACACTGATGAAGAACAACCCCAGCAGCAGGCCCTTGAAGGGTTCGATCTGAGATTCCAACTCGTGGCGGTACTCCGAGTCCGCCAGCAGCAAGCCGGCGAGGAAGGCACCCAGCGCCATGGAAATGCCGGCTTCCTCCATCAACCATGCGGTACCGATCACTACCAGCAGCGCAGTGGCGGTAGACACCTCTGGCAGGCCGGTGCGGGCCACCGTGCGGAACACCGGGCGCAGCAGGTAGCGGCCGCCGACGATCACCACGGCGATGCTGGCGAAAACCTGCAAGCCGTGTTGCAGGCTGTCGCCGTGGCTGGTGTCCGGCCCGCTGGCGGCCAGCAGCGGCACCAGGGCGATCAGCGGTATGGCGGCGATGTCCTGGAACAGCAGGATGGCGAAGGCCAGGCGGCCGTGCGGGGCATTGAGTTGCTTGCTTTCGGCCAGGCTTTGCAGGCCGAGGGCGGTGGATGACAGCGCCAGGCCAAGGCCGAGCACGATGGCCGCAGGTAGCGCCTGACCGAAACCGAACAGGGCAATGGCGCCGATCAGCACGCCGGTCAGCACCACTTGGGCGGTACCGACGCCGAACACGGCCTTGCGCATCAGCCACAGGCGTTTGGGTGACAATTCCAGGCCGATGATGAACAACAGCAGCACCACGCCCAGCTCGGAAATGTGCGCCACGCTTTCGGTATCGCGGATCAAACCCAATGCCTGCGGGCCAATGACCACACCGGCCAGCAGGTAGCCAAGCACGGCACCCAGTTGCAGGCGCTTGGCCAAGGGCACGGCAAGGACGGCAGCGAGCAGAAAGATCACCGCGGTTTGTAGAAGGCTGCCTTCATGTGGCATGGGCTCGTACTCCATGAGCTGCCGGGGCAGCGTTCGAACAGGTTGGCGGACAATTCTGAGGGCCGGGGTGGCGTTAGACAATCTGCCATCGGGGAGAAAGATTGTCCTGAAAAATGAGACAACCTGTGCAGCCCCTGTGGGCGCGGGTTTCCCCGCGAAGCGGCCCGCTCAGGAAACACACTGACTCAGGCCCCACCAAACTGTGCCCGATACTGCGCCGGCGTCATGCCAATCCGTTCGCAGAACACCTTGCGCATGTGCCGGTCACTGCCAAACCCGCACTGCGCCGCCACCACCTTCAGTGGCAGGTCGCCGCATTCGAGCAACTGGCGGGCGCGGTCGATGCGCGCATTCTGCAGGTATTGCAGTGGCGTAATCCCCACCTCGCGCTGAAACGTGCGGGCAAAGTTGCGCCCGCTCATGGCCACCAGGTCGGCCATTTTCTGCACGGTGAAGGCCTGCTCGATATGATCGACGATGTATGCCTGCACCCTCGCCACTGGCGAGTCGTCGCGTGGCACTGCCGCCAGCAGCGGCCCATACGGCGTTTGCCCTCCCTGCCGGTGGCGCGCCACCAGCAGCACCTTGGCCACTTCCAGGGCCAGTGCCTTGCCGTGGTCTTCGGCGATAACCGCCAGTGCCAGGTCAATGCCCGCCGTGATGCCGCCAGACGTGATCAGGCAGCGGTCGATGACATAGATCTGCTCGGTTTCCACCTTGGCCGCGGGAAACGCCTGCGCCAGGCGCTCTACGTAGTTCCAGTGGGTGGTGCAACGGTAGCCGTCCAGCAGCCCGGCCCGGCCCAGCAAGAATACCCCGGTACAAATCGCCCCGAACCGCTTCGCACTGCGCACGGCCTGGGGTAGCCAACGCTCGAGCACTGGCAGCGCGATGTCGTAGGCGCCAGGGCCACCGGGCACCAGTAGCAGATCCACGGCGGCAGGCAGGTCTTCCAGGCGTAGGTCGGCCACCACCTTCAGCCCGCACGAGCCACGCACCGCCGCCTGCCCCTCGGCCAGGGTGAGCAACTGGTAGCGCCGCTCGGCCGGCAGGAAACGGTTGGCGATGGCGAATGCATCCATAGGCCCCGTCACGTCCAGCAACAGCACATCGTTGAACAGCACCATGGCGACGGTGCGGTGGGCGGTTTTTTGCTGCATTGCTTTTCTACCTTGAACCTGGTGCCGCTGACGGCCTGTAACTGAATATGAAACGCATCTTATGGTAGCGGCAAACCCGCCAGGGCCAGCACCGCACAATTAAGAACAATTCAGCTTTGGCTCAGGACTTTGTCATGTGCCGGGGGTGAGACTTTCCCTACTGAACAGGAGAGTCGCCATGCACGACGGGACGCCTCAAATGCCGCTGCAACCCCCTGGGGCCCTGACGCCTGCGCGCTTGCGCCGGGCCAAGGAACTGATGCTGCGCAGCTCGCTGTCGATCATCGAGATCGCCGGCCTGTGCAACCTCACACGCAGCCATTTCTCCCGAGCTTTCAAGGTCAATACCGGGCTTTCGCCCCAGGCCTGGCGCCTGCTGGCACGCATGGAAAAGGCCAAGCGCCTGCTTGCCACCGAGGCGCCCATTACCCACGTGAGCCTGGAATGCGGGTTCTGCGACCAAGCCCACTTCACCCGTGCCTTCAGCCGCCTGGTCGGCCAGCCGCCGAACGCGTGGCGCCAGGCCCAGGCCTGTTCTTAAGCCGGAGCTATTCACCGGTATAGCCCCCTGCGGGTAGTACCGCGCCGCTTTTCCAACCGAGGAGTCACCCCCCATGAGCCAACCCGATTACAAGCGCCTGAACAAAGACGACGCCGTGGTACTGCTGGTGGACCACCAGACCGGCCTGATCTCGCTGGTGCAGGACTTCGCCCCCAACGAGTTCAAGAACAACGTGCTGGCCCTGGGTGACCTGGCCAAGTTCTTCGGCCTGCCCACCATCCTCACCACCAGTTTCGAGCAAGGCCCGAACGGCCCGCTGGTGCCGGAGCTCAAGGCGATGTTCCCGGACGCGCCCTACATTGCCCGCCCAGGCCAGATCAATGCCTGGGACAACGAGGATTTCGTCAAGGCGATCAAGGCGACCGGGCGCAAGCAATTGATCATTGCCGGCGTGGTCACCGATGTGTGCGTGGCCTTCCCGACCCTGTCGGCGCTGGCGGAAGGTTTCGAGGTGTTCGTGGTCACCGATGCCTCGGGCACTTTCAACCCCACCGTGCAGCAGGCAGCATGGGTGCGCATGACCCAGGCGGGCGCGCAGATGATGAACTGGTTCTCGGTGGCCTGTGAGCTGCACCGCGACTGGCGCAACGACATCGAAGGGCTGGGCAATTTGTTGTCGCAGCGCATACCCAACTATCGCAACCTGATGAACAGCTATGCGGCGCTGACGTCGCGCTGATTCAGCCTTGAACCGGCCTTGCAGCGGGTACACCCGTTCCTGCAGCGTGGTATGCGCAGGTGCGGGGTGCACCGTGAACAGGCCGGCATAGGCTAGAGGTCACTGGCCGGCAGGGTGAAGCGAATCCGGCAGCCTCCAAGCTCCGACACCAGCGCCTGCAACTGGCCGCCGTGGGCCTGTACCACCGAATTGCAGATTGCCAGGCCCATGCCCATACCGCTGCCCTTGGTGGTGTAGAACGCATCGAACACGCGCTCGCGTTCTTCAACCGCAATGCCCGGCCCGTTGTCCTCCACACAGATCTCTACCTGCCCCGCAACTACCGCCGAGGCAATGCGCAGCACGCCATCGGGGCGGTACCCCGCCAGCGCCTCCAGGCCATTGGTGATCAGGTTGAACATCAGCTGTTGCAACTGCACCGGGTCGGCCATCACGCTGCCCCCCGCGTGCAAGTGGGTTTGCACCTGCACTGCACCCTTGGCGGCATCGGTCGAGGTCAGGCGCACCACCTCGCGGATCACCGCGTCCGGCTTCACCGCCTGGCGCTGCAGCGGTGCCTGTTTGGCCAGCGAGCGCAACGCCCGCAGGATGTTGGCAGCACGCTCGCTGTCATTGCGGATGTCTTCCAGCCCGGCCATCGCTTCTTCGAGGTCGGGCTTTGCGCGCTTCAGCCAGCGCAGGCTGGCGGCGGCATTGGCAGCGATACCCAGCAACGGCTGGCTGATTTCGTGGGCAATCGAGGCCGACAGTTCGTTCATGACTTGCAGGTGGGCAGTGCGCGCAAGCTCTGCGCGAGAATGACGCCGTTCCGCCTCTATCTGCGCCCGGCTCTGGTTGTCTTCGGCCAGGCGCGTGTAGAACTTGGCCGTCTGCAGTGACACCGCGGCCTGCGCCGCCAGGATCTCCAGCATGGCCAGGCGCTGGCTGCCGAACAGGCCGGGTACCAGGCGGTTTTCCAGGTACACCAGGCCGATCAGCACCCCCTGGATCACCAGGGGCAGGCACAGTACCGAGCGGGCGCCACGTGCCTGCAGGTCCTGGCGAAAGGCTTCTGGACAATCGCTTTGCGCATCGCTCAGCACCAGCGGCTTGCGCGTACGCATGGTGGTGTTGATGACCGACAACGGCGCCTGGGTCATGAATTTCTGGCAATTGTCCATGTTCACGTGCAGCCCGGCATCGTCGATGTAGGCGAGGGCGGCCATCTGGAATTCGGCACCGCTGACGATCAGCAGTGCACCGTGGTCGGCGCCGGAATGCTCGGTCAGGTGGCCCATCAGGGTTTCGATCAGGCCCTCCAGCAGCACCTCCTCGGACAGCGCTCGCGCCGCTTCGATACCGGCCTCAAGGTCCAGCCTGGCCTGCTGCGTGGCACGCTGGGTTTCCTGGATCGGCTGGGTGCGCAGGAACGGATGCAGGGTCTCGAGTTGGTGCACCTTGCCGGTTGCGCCCCAGATGTGGAAACAATCGCGAGCGACGCGCAGGTGCAGGTTGGCGCCGGAAATCAGGCCGCTGGGGATGCACACTTCCGCCAGTTGCTCATGGGCCAGCGCCTGTTCGTGGACGAAGCCGGCAGCGGTGGCGGCGATCTGGGCCTGGTCGAAGAAACGAATGGCGGCCAGCCCGTCGCCCTCCAGCTTGGCGATCACCCCTTCGATCAGCAGCAATTTATTGCGGAACGTGGCCGGGTTGAAGCCTGCCCAGTGAGCGAAGCGCTCACGCAATGCCTGTAGTGCGTGCAGCTTGTCGGCAAGGCTGCCGGGGGCCTCCGGGCTGCCCAGGAGCAAGCCACGGAACAGGTGGTAGTCGGCCAGGTTGATGTGGGCCGGCGCGGCCCAGGCGTAGTCGCCGGCCCGCGCCAGGCTGGCCATGGCCTGCGTATGGTTGCCCAGGTAGAAGGCGCTCATGCCGGCGAACAGGTACTCGAAGAACCGTGTGATGGGCGAGTTCGAGGGTGCGGTTGCGGTCGTGCCGGTGGTGCCGCTGAGGGCGGCGACGAACGCTTGCTGGGCCAGCAGGGTCTGCGCCACCTCCAGGTAGCCATGCCGGCGCGCGGTGACCAGGCCCTGGGCGACTTCCTCGGCCACTTCCGGCAGGTAGCGGCCCATGATCAGCGAATCGGAAACCAAGTGGTTGCAGGCATGGCAGCTCATGGCCAGGTCGCCGCTCAGGTGCGCCGAATCGACGGCCTCAAGGGCGGTGCGGCGGGCCAGCTCCATGGGCGACGTCCAGGCACTGAGCTGGTCCAGAGCGAGCAGCGCGCTGCTCAGGTCGGCCTCCAGGCCGTGGCGCTCGATCAGCTTGAGCGCTGCCAGGCAGCAGCTATGGCCATCGTGATAGGCACCAAAACGCTCGGCGCACATCACCCCGTACCAGGCCAGGCCGTAGGTGCTCCCTGGCGCCACGCCATGCAGCAACGCCAGTTCCGTGAGCTTGGCCAGGTGCAGGAAACACAGGTCGTCCTGCACCAGGAAGGATGACGACAGGGTCGCCAGCAAACCCATTGCCAGTGCGACCTCTTGCGAGTCGGTGCGTGGCAGCGACTCCAGGCAGTGGAGGCCTTTCTGCTCGATCAGGCTTTGCACACGGGCATGGCTGGCTTGCACCTGGTGTGGGTCAAGGCCCGGCGCGAGTTCAATACCCAGCATCCGCAGGCCGCCAAGCGCGCTGGCGATGGCAGCCTGGCAGTTACCCTGCAAGGTCTCCAGGCGTGCCTGCAACTGGCACACCCTGGCCCGCTCCAGCGTCGAGCCGGCACGCTGGCGGCATTCAGCCAGGCGGGCCTGGGCGGCGACCGTGCGCGACAGTTGCAAGTCGCACTCCGTTGCCATGCTGGCAATCGCAAAGCCAAGCGTGGCGCGGCCTTCCAGCGTACTGCCGGCTTCGAGCAGCTGTTGTGCCGTGTGCAGGTAGCCGGCGGCCTGCTCATAGGCGCGGCTGTCACGCGCCCGCTGTGCCGCCTCGTACGTAAGTTGCAGGAACGTTGCACAGTCATTTGCGGCAAACCCGCACGGGCTGGCGCGTTGCAGCTGATGGGCAATCTCGAACAGCAGCGCCTGCAAGCGGTCTGGCCAAGCCCCGAGCATTGCCACGGCAATGCGCGCATGCAGCGCTTCGCGCTCGTGCCCTGGCGTCAGTTGATACGCCGCTTCCTGCACGCGGTCATGCACGAAGCCCAGGCCGCTCTGGCTCGACAGCAGGAAGCCCGCGGCAATCAGGACCTGCACCGCAGTGCCTGGCGCCCGCCCCAGCACCCGCTGCAATACGCCATTGTCGCAGCGGCTGCCTGCGGCGCTGGCGATGCGCAGTACGTCGCGCTGTGGCGCCGGTAGGCGCGCCAGGCGGTGGATCATCAGCTCGGCGACATTGTCGGCATAACGGTGCCGGGCCACGGCCTGTGGGCACCACGACCAACGCATGGCCTGGGTATCGAAGAAGAACAACTGGTCTTCGACCATGGCGCGCAGGATCTGGTGGATGAAGAACGGGTTGCCTGCGGTCTTCTCATGTACCTGTGCAGCCAGTGCCAAGGCGGCTTCGGCATCCACGTGGTAGCGCTCGGCGATCAACTCTGCCACCGCGCCAACGGCCAGCGGTCGCAGGTTCAGGGTGGTGCTGCGCAGTGTGTGGGGGACGCTGACTGGGCTTTGGGTAGTGTCGGTGTCGCTGCCTTGGGCAAAGATCAGCAGCAGGTTGCCGGGTGCGTTTGCCTGCAATTGCGCCAGGAGCTGCCGCGAGGCGTCGTCGACCCACTGGATATCGTCGATGAACAGCACCAGTGGCAGGCCGGGGCGGCTGAATACTGCAAGGAATTCGACCACGGCCCGCAGCTCCTTCTGCAGCGCCATGGGGGTAAGTTTGCCTGGCAGTGGCGGCAACGCGCCGAGCACTAGCTGCAGGTCTGGCGCCAGCTTGCCCAGCAGCCGGCCGTGGCCTTGGATGCGGCGCAGAATGTCGTGGCGCAGGGCGTCGAGTTCGTGGCTGTCCTTGGCCAGCAACTGGGTGGTCAGGGCGCCGAGGATTTCCACCCAGGGCGCGTAGGGCGCAGCCTGCGACACGCTGTTGCACTTGCCGACCGCCCAGTACCCTTGAGCATTGGCCTTGAGTGCAGCGGCCACCAGGCTCGACTTGCCCATGCCTGCGGCGCCTTGAATATGCAGCACTTGCGGCGTGCTGTCGCGGCGCAACCCCTTGAGCAGCAGCGCAATGGCCTGCTGTTCGGCATCGCGGCCATACAGGCGGCTGCCATGGGCGGCGACCGGGTCGGCGCAACCTGGTTCAAAGGCCGCCATGTGTTTGCTGGCAGCCCATTGCCGCTGGCAGTAGCCCAGGTCCACGGCCAGGGCGTGTGCGCTCTGGTAGCGTGCGTCCGGTTCCTTGGCCAGGGCCTTGGCCAGCACGCTGCTCAGCGGCTGCGGCACGCGGTTGTCGACTTCGCAGGCGGTCTTGGGTTGTACCCCGGCATGCAGCTGACGCCAGTGCTGGGTATCGCGCCCGGTCAGCGGCAATTCACCGAGCAGTAGCTGGTACAGGATCGCCCCCAGGGCATAGATGTCACTGCGCAGGTCGTTGTTGCTGCCGTGCGGGCAGACTTGCTCGGGCGCCAGGTAGGTCCAGTTGCCGAGCGGCATGCCTTGCTCGCCGAGCGGATGCGCAGGTGTTGCACGGAACCCGCCCAGCCGCACCTGCAAGTTGTCCTGCACATGCACATGGGCTGGCTGCAGGGCGCCGTGCAGTACATTGCTTTGGTGGGCCTGGGCCAAGGCAGTGGCGGCGTTCAGCGCAATCTCCAGGAACGGCTCCAGCGCCAGCCGGCCTTCGCTGAGCAGGTCGGCGATGGAGTGACCGGCCGGGTACACCAGCAGTGGGCCTTCGGGGGAACGCACGAACGCGCACGGCACCACTGCCCACTGTGGGTCCAGTTTCAGCCGGTAGTCGCGCTCCAGGCGCTGACAGGCGGCGGGCGCTTCGAGCGGTGCGCGCATGGCGAGCCAGGCTTGCCCGCTGGTGGGGTCGCACAGGCGGAAGCAACTAAGCTCGCCATCCTGGCCCAACGCTGTGATGTCGCAGTTGTTGAGCCAGCTTCCGTCGACTGTCTGGTCGTAATCGATGGGCCTGTGAGCAAGGCGTTCATCGCGCATGAAACACCCCCCTGCTGGCGACATCCCGAGACGTGAGTATACGCAGCCAGCCCAAGGGGAATGCGGGTTGCAGCCCGCTTGGCAGGAACGGGCACGCTGTTGTCCGTTATCGTCCCCTGGCCTTTTCCGGGCGCTTGTATAGTGCCTTGAACACCCTATCCCTCGGGATAATTGTTCCACTGCATCCGCTGGCCTAGGCTGTTCGTGGCTGCGCGAATGCCCGTGCCCGTGCGAGGAAGCCATGATCCGAATAGGCAATGCCCTGGTGTCCCTGGAGCGCCGCGAAGTGTTGCGCGACGGTAAGCCCATGCTGCTGGGCGGGCGCGCGTTCGAGGTGCTGGCCACACTGATCAAGGCCAAGGGCCGGGTGGTCGACAAGGAAGAATTGTTCAGCCAGGTGTGGGCCGGCACGGTGGTCGAGGACAACAACCTGCAGGTCCAGGTGTCGTTGCTGCGCAAGGCATTTGGCGACCGTGGGCTGATTCAGACCGTACCTCGGCGTGGCTACCGGTTGGCGGCCGAGATCAGCTTTGCGGCCCCAGACCGGGCATTGGGGGCTTTGCCGTTGTGCGCAGGCGCCGACACCCTGGAGCCATCCGGCGAAAGTGCCGATGTGCCAGTGCTGGTGGTTGATGACGACCCATCGGTACGCACGGCGCTCGGCCGGCTGCTGCGCTCGCAGGGCATACCCCATCATCTGTTCGCCAGTGCCGAGGCGCTGTTCGAAGCCCGGCTGGAAACCCCCTACGCCTGCCTGTTGCTCGACATGCACCTGCCCGATACCACCGGGTTGCAAGTGCAGGAAACACTGCGCCAGCTGGCGCTGCCCTGGCCGATCGTATTCATGACCGGCTTTGGCACCATTGCGATGACCGTGCAGGCGATGCGCGCAGGTGCCGTGGAGTTCCTCACCAAGCCTTTTGACGAGGAGCAGTTGCTGGCCCTGCTGGGTACGCTGCGGGTGCGTGCCGTGGCCGAAGGGCGCAAGTGGCGCCATGCCCGGCTCGTGGCGGAAAAGTACCAGCGCCTGACCCCGCGTGAGCGCCAGGTGTTCTCGCTGGTGGTCGACGGCCTGTCGCACAAGCAGATCGCCAGGCAGATCGGCACCAGTGAGGTGACCACCAAGGTGCACAAGAAGAGCATCATGAACAAGATGCAGTCCCGCTCATTGGTGGAGTTGGTCGCCATGCACAACGTGCTCGGCATACAGCAGGAGGGCATGGGCGGCGCATGAGCAGATGGGTATGCATCGTCGATGACGACGCTTCGGTGCGCAAGAGCCTGGCCAACCTGCTGCGTTCAGCCGGGTTCGAGACCCTGACCTTCGCCGACGGTGCCACGTTCCTGGCGTCTGAACCGGCAGGCCAGGCCGGTTGCGTGCTGCTCGATCTGAAGATGCCCGGCATGAGCGGGCTGCACGTGCAGCGGGAGCTGGCGCTGAGGCAATGGGCGGTAGGGGTGATCTGCATGTCGGCGCATTGGGATGATGCCGCTATGCAGGCGGCGAGGCGGCTGGGGGCGCTGGAGTGCCTGGGCAAGCCGTTTTCTGAAGAGGTATTGCTGGCGGTGGTTGAACAGGCGTTGGCTGGCCGCCAGTAAATCAGTGGCGGTGCTGGCCCTTGGCTGCACGGCCACTGGCAACCTAACTGCTCCCCGGCCGATACTGCAGGGCCTCGGCCAGATGCGCCCGGCCAATGGCCTCGCACCCCTCCAAATCCGCCAGCGTACGCGCCACCTTCAACAACCGATGTGCCGCGCGCAGCGACAGCGTCAGCCGCTCGCAGGCATTTTCCAGCCAGACCTGGTCGGCGGCGTTCAGGGCACAATGCCGGCGTAAACCCTCGAGATCGAGGAAAGCATTCGCGCAGGCCTGACGCCCGTATTGCAGCGCCCGGGCCTGTGCCACTTTCACAGCCACAGCGGCACTGGTTTCACCGCTAGGCTGGTTGTTCAGCGTGGTGCTTTCGCGGGCCACGGTCAGGTGCAGGTCGATGCGGTCCAGCAGTGGCCCGGACAGTTTGTTGCGATAGCGGGCGATCTGCTCGGTGCTGCAGCGGCAACGGCCGGTCGGGTCGCCGAGGTAGCCGCAAGGGCAGGGGTTCATGGCCGCCACCAACTGAAAGCGCGCGGGAAAGCGTACCTTGTCGCGGGCCCGGGCAATCACGATTTCACCGGACTCCAGGGGCTCGCGTAGCACCTCCAGCACGCGGCGCTCGAATTCCGGCAGCTCGTCGAGGAACAGCACGCCGTGGTGAGCAAGGGTGATTTCGCCAGGTTGCGGCCGGCTGCTGCCCCCAACCAGTGCCGGGCCGGAGGCGGAGTGGTGGGGGTGGCGAAAGGGGCGCTGCGGCCAGCTGCTCAGCGGTGCATGGCCGCTGACGGACTGGATCGCCGCCACTTCCAGCGCCTCGTGCTCGTCCAGCGGCGGCAGCAGCCCGGGCAGCCGGCTGGCGAGCAAGGTCTTGCCGGTGCCGGGCGGGCCGGTGAACAGCAGGTTATGCGCCCCGGCTGCTGCCAGCAGCAAGGCGCGCTTGGCTGCCAGTTGCCCTTGCACCTCGCTCAGGTCCGGGTACGGCCGTTGCTGCAGGACCAAACCGTTGGCTGCATAGGGCGCCAGAGGTACCTGGCCGTTGAGGTGGGCAACCAGCTCCAGTAAATGGCCCACGGCGTACACCGCCAGGCCGCCGGCCAGGCTGGCCTCCTCGGCGTTTTCCCGTGGCACCACCAGCGCCCGGCCTGCTTCGCGGGCCGCCAGTGCCGCCGGCAATACCCCCTGCACCGGGCGCAACGTGCCCGACAGTGCCAGTTCGCCCAGGCATTCGAGCTCGGCAAGGGCCGCGGTTGGCAGTTGACCGTCGGCGGCGAGGATGCCCAAGGCAATCGCCAGGTCGTAGCGCCCGCCATCCTTGGGCAGGTCGGCGGGGGCAAGGTTCTGGGTGATGCGCCGTTGTGGGTAGTTCAGCCCGGAATTGACGATGGCGCTGCGCACCCGGTCTTTGCTTTCCTTGACGGTGGTTTCCGGTAGGCCAACCAGGGTGAGGTGCGGCAACCCATTGGTCAGGTGCGTTTCGACGCTGACCGCCGGTGCCTGTACGCCCACCTGGGCGCGGCTATGGACGAGGGCTAGGGACATGGACGCTCCGTTGTCGCTGCTAAAGGCCGCTTCCTGCGGTAGCGCACAGGATAGCCAGCGCTCCCAAGGCTGGCGCAAGAAGTGTGCGTCGTGGTTTTTCAGGGCAGGGATTTTTCGGGTATTTTCACGTCACTGAGCAAAAGATGGAGCCAATATTTTTTGCGTAGGGGCTGGGTATGGCTTAGTGTTGTTGGGCAACCGCAGTTGCCATGGAATGGCACTGTCCCTTCTTCCAAATGGACTTGAGGAATTGCCCCGTGCAAACGCTCACTCACACTCACCAGGTAATTCGTGAACTGGTGCAGGCTCGCGCATTCGTTGAGCTCACCCGTTTTTTCGATCGCCTCGAGGCGCAGTGGTATCAGGCGCCGCCCGGTGAGTTTCCGGCCTACCTGGCGGCCCTGGAAGGCCACATGTTCGCCGACCTCGACAACCAGGGCGACAAAGCCCCGACCCAGGTGCTCAAGGCCTGGGTCGATGCCTGCCCCAAGGCTTACCACCCGCACGTGGTAATGGGCATGCACTGCTTCCACCGCGCTTGCCGGGTACAGGCTGATGGCCAACCCAACGCTGCGCGTGTGCTGGCCGTAGGGCAGATATGCGAAACCGCGACTGCGCACCTGCTGCAGGCCCTGGAGCATTCGGCGCAACCGCTGGCAGCGGCCATCGGCATGCTGCGCGTCAGTGCGCAGTTGCGCGAGCCAGGCTGGTTGGGCGAGTTGTTCAATGGGCGGCCTGCGCGCTATCGGCCCAGTGCCCATGCCGACGTGGAGGTGCAGGAAGCCGCCGCGCCGCTGTTGGTCAGGCATGGGGTGCAACCGCTGGCGGAACTGCCAAGCAGCTTGCCCGCGTGCCTGGCCAAGCGGACCTACCAGGACGTTCAGGACCCGCGTTACTACTGGCTCCGCCACGCACTGGCCCTGCGCCCCGGTTGCTTTGAAGCCATCCAGGCCCTGGCTATCTACCTGTTACCGCGGTCGGGCGCCGATGCCGATGCGCTTGAACTGTTGGCCAGCGGCCCGTTGTGCGCCGGTTGGGACGAGCGCCTGCGTAACGCCTTGCGCTGGATTGCCGTTGAAGAGCAGCTACTTCTGCCGGCTGCCGACCAGTTGCAGGCCGTGGCCGTTTGGCAGCAGTTGTTCGACGCCTGGGCACAGCGCCCGCTGAGGCCACGGGAGCGCGCAGTACTGCTGGCTTGGCGGGGGGCGTTGCGCTGTACTGCATTGCACGATCAGGCCGGCGCGATGGGCGACTTTGCCGCGAGCCTGGCGTGCAATGCCGATCATGGCGCCATCGGGGCCATGGGCGAGCCTTTCCGTTGCCTGGCCGAGCTGATACTGCGCGACGGCCTGGCGGATGAGCAGCAGTTGTTGCGCCGCGCCCTCGAGCGCCTGTGCGACGGGCGCTGCCATGCGGGCGCCTGTGCCTTGCGCGCCGCAGGGCACTGCTTTGGTCTGTGGGGGCTGCCACGCTCCGCCGAGCTGGCCCAGGCATGGTCGCAGCGGGCGGTGAAACGCCAGCTGGCAGGCCATGCGCCGGGGTTCACGGTGCTAGCGGCGGCGCGCCTGCTGTTGGCTGCCAACCGCCATGAAGTGGCCGTCTACCTGTACGAGCGTTGTGCCGAACTGAACCTGCCGGGGGCAGCCCTCGGCTTGCATGATTTGTACTGTGGTAGCCAGGCTAATACGCCGCAAGAGTACATTGATCGCCAGGCCGCTGAACATTGGCTGCGGCGCGCAGTGAAAGCGGGCAGCCGCCGGGCCAAATACAAGCTGGCGTGCCTGCGCATGAAGGGTGATGAGGACCTCAGCGAGCGAAGCGCCATGCTGGCCGTGAGGCACCTGCTGGTCGACGCGCTGGGCGATGCCCAGACCAATGCCCGCGCGCGTTTGCATCTGGGTATCCTGTTGCGCCAGTTCGGCAACTCTCGGGAGCGGGCCGAGGCTGTGGCGTACCTGTTGAGTCTGGTCGAGCACCCCGACCTGGGAATTGCCGCACGGGCCAGTGCCGAGCTGGGGCTGGCCTGGATGCAGGGGCGCGGCACTCGCAAGCAAAGCCGCTTTGCCGCCATCGAGTGGGCTAACCGTGCGGCCAGCTTGCAGCCAACAGACCCCGCCATCGCGCGTATCCAGGCCGAGATTCTCAACTCGCACAACCGGGTGAAAACAGTGTTCACCCAATGTGGTGCAGCGCTGTTGCGCGGCACCCTGCATGCCAGTGAGCTACCGCCCAAGCCGGCCGAGCTGAACGCCCTGCGGGTTTCCGCCTGACGCGAGGCAGCGGCAGGGCTGGTTCAGTCCTGCTGGGCAGTAGGGGCCAGCCGCGCTTCCAGCTCTGCCACCTGTTGTTCCAGCGCCTCGAGGCGTGCACGGGTGCGCGCCAGCACGACCATCTGGCTGTCGAATTCGTCACGGCTGACCAGGTCCAGTTTGCTGAACGCCCCTTGCATCAGCACTTTGAACTGGCTTTCCAGTTCAGCGCGAGGCTGTGCGGTATCGCTGCTGAACAGGCGCGAGGCTTGGTCGCTCAGGGCATCGAGAAGGGCTTTGGGCGCGAGCATGGGGCTTTCCATCGAAACTGAGAAATGGTCAGCAGTGTAGCACGCACGCCCATGGGCCTTTCTTTCACAAGCGCCCGCCCGCTATTGCACATTTTTCGAGCAGTCGCTCCCGCCTGCGCGCACCGAAACTGTGCATGATCAGCATGCTGGCGACTGGCCAATCCTGACTAAATTGCATAACTCGCTGTTTTTAGTGGCTTTGGCGGAACTGGCAAGGTTTCTGCAAAGACCAGTGCGAGCCATGCACTGATGCAGTTCCTTGTGACCAGGCAGTGCGCACGCGGAGCCGGATGCCGACGACGCGTTACAAAGCCAACCGCTGCGCTTAGACTTGAGACGGGTTTGTTTTCCTGGGGCAAGTCCACCAAATCGGGAGAGAGTTTCATGAAGCTAGTCACAGCCATCATCAAGCCGTTCAAGCTGGACGACGTGCGCGAGTCACTGTCGGAAATCGGCGTGCAGGGTATCACCGTCACCGAAGTCAAAGGTTTCGGTCGCCAGAAGGGCCACACCGAGCTGTACCGCGGTGCTGAGTATGTGGTCGATTTCCTGCCCAAGGTGAAGATCGATGTTGCCATCGATGACAAGGACCTTGATCGGGTAATCGAAGCCATCACCAAGGCAGCCAACACCGGCAAGATCGGTGACGGCAAGATTTTCGTGGTGAATCTGGAGCAGGCGATCCGTATCCGTACCGGCGAAACCGATACCGACGCGATCTAAGCAACAACAAAGCCTCACCAAACCCAAAGCCCCAGGAGAAAACAACATGACTCTGCGTAAGATCGCAGGGCTAGGAGCCCTATTGTCCCTCGTAACCCCCGGGCTCGCCCTGGCAGAGGAAGCTGCCCCAGCGCTGAACTCCGGCGACACCGCCTGGATGCTGACCGCGACGGCGCTGGTGCTGTTCATGACCATTCCGGGCCTGGCCCTGTTCTATGGCGGCATGGTGCGTTCCAAAAACGTGCTGTCGGTGATGATGCAGTGCTTTGCAATCACCGGCCTGATGAGCATTCTCTGGGTCGTCTACGGCTACAGCATGGCCTTCGATACCGCCGGTATGGAAAAAGGCGTACTCAATTTCAATTCGTTCGTTGGGGGGTTCTCCAAGGCCTTCCTCAGCAGTGTCACGCCCGAGAGCCTGACCTCGGCCACCGCGCTGTTCCCTGAAGCGGTGTTCATCACCTTCCAGATGACCTTCGCCATCATCACCCCGGCGCTGATCGTCGGTGCCTTCGCCGAACGCATGAAGTTCTCCGCGATGCTGGTGTTCATGGGGATCTGGTTCACCTTGGTATACGCGCCAATCGCGCACATGGTGTGGAGCGGTGACGGTGCACTGATGTGGGACTGGGGCGTACTGGACTTCGCTGGCGGCACCGTGGTGCACATCAACGCAGGTATCGCCGGCCTGGTCTGCTGCCTGGTACTGGGCAAGCGCAAAGGTTACCCGACCACCCCGATGGCACCCCACAATCTGGGCTACACCCTGATGGGCGCTGCCATGCTGTGGATCGGCTGGTTCGGCTTCAACGCAGGCTCTGCTGCAGCGGCCAACGGCACCGCCGGCATGGCCATGCTGGTGACCCAGATCGCCACCGCCGCTGCGGCACTGGGCTGGATGTTCGCCGAGTGGATCGGCCACGGCAAGCCGAGCGCCCTGGGCATCGCTTCGGGTGTGGTTGCCGGCCTGGTCGCCATCACTCCGGCCGCGGGTACCGTGGGCCCCATGGGTGCCCTGGTGATCGGCCTGGCTTCGGGTGTGATCTGCTACTTCTGCGCCACCACCCTCAAGCGCAAGCTGGGCTATGACGACTCGCTGGACGCCTTCGGTGTTCACGGTGTGGGCGGCATCATCGGCGCCATCCTCACCGGCGTGTTCGCAGCCCCGGCACTGGGCGGCTTCGGCACTGTCACCGATATCGGCATGCAGGTCTGGGTACAGGCCAAAGGCGTGATCTTTACCGTGGTCTACACCGCCATCGTCACCTACGTGATTCTCAAGGTGCTGGACCTGGTGATGGGCCTGCGGGTCAACGAAGAAGAAGAGTCGGTCGGTCTCGACCTGGCTCAGCACAACGAGCGCGGCTACAACCTGTGACTGCGACGCGGTAAAAACTTGCCCGGCTTGCCGGGCATTTTTTTGCCAGATTTTTAACATTTCCCGCTCGGCAAACGGTTTATTCGGCACGTTCGCGACGTAGGCAAAAAACTTACAAGTCGTGGGGCATTTATGGTGCTTTGCTTTTTCTACCGGCGCGCTAGAATGCGCGCCGAAGGGTGTTTGACGAGCAGTCCGCGCACTTCAACCAGCCTTTGCTAGGCTTGCCAATAGCGAGTGGCCAGCAGGGGCTAATGGATTTGTCAGGTTCTGCCAGGAGCAGGGCCTGCTGGGTACCGCCTCCCATCAGGAGCGCCGACCCCAAGGGCAGTGGCCTAACCCACGGCCAGTTGAATTTTCACTGGTAGCTGCCGGTCTACGGCTGCACTGGTCTATAACTAACCTGCTTTTCGCAAGTCATGAGGTAGAACATGAGCGACGACGATCTGGAAAATGATGACCTCGAAGTAGGTGACGAAGACGAGGGCGATGAAGGCCTCGAAGCGGCGGCTGATGACGGCGTCGAAGACGCTGGCGATGACGACAGCAGCCCGGCACCCGCTGCCAAGGGCAAATCCAAGGCGGCAGTCTCGGTAGACGAGATGCCGAGCATGGAAGCCAAGCAGAAAGAGCGTGATGCACTGGCCAAGGCGATGGAAGAATTTCTGTCGCGCGGTGGCAAGGTGCAGGAAGTCGAGGCCAACGTGGTCGCCGACCCGCCCAAGAAGCCGGACAACAAGTACGGCAGCCGCCCTATCTGAGTGGCTGATCGTAAAGAAGCCCGCCGTCGCTGCGGGCTTTTTTGTGCCTGTGGGTTTTGTGATGCCTGTGCCGGCCTCTTCGCGGGCAAGCCCGCTCCCACAGGCTCACCACAGGTCTTGGGACCTGCACGGTCCCTGTGGGAGCGGGCGTGCCCGCGAATGGGCCGCAAAGCGGCCCCTGTCAGCGCCAGCGCGCAAGCACGTCGGGCAGCTGCGACAGGCGCTGAATCTCGGCATCCGGGGCCTGCTCGCCCGCCCAGGCCTTGCCCTGCGGGTTGAACCACACCGCGCGCAGCCCGGCGCGCTGGGCACCGGCAATGTCATCCGCCGGGTGATCACCAATGTGCACCGCCGCACCGGCGTCCACCTCACCACGCCGCAAGGCCTCCAAAAACGGCGCCGGGTCCGGCTTGCCAATGCCCAGGTCCTCGGCACACAGGGCAAAGCGGAAGTAATCCGCCAGCCCCAGCCGGCTGACGTCGGCATTGCCATTGGTGACAACGCCCAGGGTGTACTGATGCCGCAGGATCTCCAGCACCGGCTGCACCTCCGGAAAGATCTGCACCTGGTGGCGAGCATGCAGGAACACCTCGAAGCCTTCATTGGCCAGGTCCTGTGCGTGCTTCTCGCTGTAGCCGACTTCTTCCAGGGCATGGAACAGTACCCGCCGGCGCAGGGCACTGATGCGGTGTTTCAGGCCGGGCTCGGCCTGCACCAGGCGCTCGCGGATGGCGAACAGGTGTTCCACTGGCACCCCGCCCAGGATGGGGGCGTTGGCTTCAAGCCAGTCGCGCAGCACGACTTCCGCACTGGCAATCACTGGCGCGGTGTCCCACAGGGTGTCGTCGAGGTCGAAGGTGATCAGCTTGATGCTCATGAGTCTGTGCCTTTGCTGCGTTTGGCCCGGGGGTGGGCGCTGTCGTACACCGCCGCCAGGTGCTGGAAGTCCAGATGGGTGTAGATTTGCGTGGTGCTGATGTCGGCATGGCCGAGCATCTCTTGCACTGCGCGCAGGTCCTGGGACGATTCCAGCACATGGCTGGCGAAGGAATGGCGGAGCATGTGCGGGTGCAGGTGTTGGCCCAGTTCACGTTCACCCACGGCCTTGACCCGCTGCTGTACGGTACGGGGGCTGATGCGGTTGCCCTGGCGGGTGATGAACACGGCGCGGTCGCGCGGGTTGCCGATGCCGCGCAGGCGGTACCATTCCTTCAGCGCTTCGCGGGCCTTGCGGCCGACCGGTAGCACCCGCGCCTTGCCGCCTTTGCCCAGTACCTGCACCAGGCCGGCGGCAAGGTCCAGGTGATCCAGGTCGAGGTTGGTCAGCTCAGACAGGCGTAGGCCCGAGGAATAGAACAGCTCCAGCATGGCCTGGTCACGGCGGGCAATGAAGTCGTCGTCCACGCCGCCATCGAGTAGCTGCAGCGCACGGTCGGTGTCCAGCACCTTGGGCAGCTTGCGCTCGCCCTTGGGGGCGCTCAAACCGGCGGCAGGGTCGTGCTGGCACAGGCCTTCGCGGTTCAGGTAACGGTACAGGCCGCGTACAGCAGACAGCAGCCGCGCTAGGCTGCGCGAGGCCTGGCCATGGTGATGCAGGCGGGCGACCAACTGACGCAACTGCTGAATCTGCAGCGCTTGCCAGTCGGCAATACCGTGCTCCTTGCAATAGGCAATGACCTTGTCCAGATCGCGACGGTAGCCCAGCAAGGTGTGCTCCGACACCTGGCGCTCACTGCGCAGGTGTGCGCAATAAGCCTCCAGCTGGCGTTCCATCAGCGTACCGAACGCAGGGTCTGGGTCACCCGTGGCACGACACGGCCGAGCACTTCGGCGATGTAGCCGAGGAACAGCGTGCCGACGCTGCTCTTGTAGTGTTGCGGGTCTCGGCTACCGATTGCCAGCACCCCATGCAACCCTTGGTACTCCAGCGCGGCCACGGCGCTGGAGCCGACCTCGCGGCGCTGTTCCTCGCCGAACAGGAAGGCCAGTTCATGTTCGCGCAGGTTGCCGCTGACCGTCTTGCCACCGCCCAACAGGGCACCGATGGCCTGTTGGGCTTCGGCATTGCTGACCCAGCGCCCCACGGGGGCAACGTTGTCACCGAACAGGATCAGGCTGACAAAAGGCACCTGAAACTCCTGGCGCAGGCTGTCTTCGACGGCCATGACCACTTCTTCCAGGCTACCGGCATCAAGCAGGTCGAGGATCAGCCGGCGCGTCTTGTCGAATAGCCGGTCGTTGTCGCGGGCCACGTCCATCAGTTGCGACAGGCGGTGGCGCATCTCGATGTTGCGGTCGCGCAGCAGCTTGAGCTGGCGCTCGACCAGCGACACGCTGTCGCCACGCTGGTGCGGAATGCGCTGTTCGATCAGCAACTCGTCGTGCTCGCTGAAGAAGGTAGGGTGGGCGCGCAGGTAGGCGACCACCGCCTCGGCATCGAGCTCGGCGGACTGCTGGGGTACAACCTTGGGCTGATCGGTCATGGCGGTTACTCGCTTAGAGACGAACCTGTCCTTCGTAGACGCGTACGGCCGGGCCGGTCATCACCACGGGCTTGCCGGGGCCGGCCCATTCGATGTGCAGGCGGCCACCTGGCAGGTCGAGGGATACCGGGGAGTCCATCCAGCCCTGGCTGATCGCCGCCACGGCGGCGGCGCAGGCGCCGGTGCCGCAGGCCTGGGTTTCGCCCGCACCGCGCTCCCACACGCGCAGGTTGGCCCGGTGGCGGTCGATGACCTGGAGGAAGCCGGCATTCACCCGCTGCGGGAAGCGTGGGTGGTTTTCGATCTTCGGGCCCAGCTCATGCACGGGGGCAGTACGCACGTCGTCGACACGCAGCACGGCATGCGGGTTACCCATGGACACGGCGGCAATCGAATGCAGTTGGCCGTCGACTTCCAGTGGGTAGTTCAACGCCTGCGCGTCGGCGACGAAGGGGATTTCGGCAGGGGTGAAGCGCGGCGGGCCCATGTCGACACTCACCTGGCCGTCGTTCTGCACGTCCAGCACGATGATGCCGCTCTTGGTTTCCACGCGGATGCGTTTTTTCGCGGTCAGGCGCTTGTCCAGCACGAAACGGGCGAAGCAGCGCGCACCGTTGCCGCACTGCTCCACTTCAGAGCCGTCGGCATTGAAGATACGGTAGCGGAAGTCCACTTCCGGGTTGTTCGGCGCCTCGACGATCAGCAACTGGTCGAAGCCGATGCCGGTGTGGCGGTCACCCCATTGCTTGGCGTGCTTGGGCTGGATGTGGGCGTGCTGGCTGACCAGGTCCAGGACCATGAAGTCGTTGCCCAGCCCATGCATCTTGGTAAAACGCAGTAGCATGGGCTTACTCCGGCAGCAGGCTTTCGCCAGCGTACAGTTCGGCGATGGTCTCGCGGCGGCGTACTTCGAACGCCTGGTCACCGTCGACCAGGATTTCGGCGCATCTTCCACGGGTGTTGTAGTTGGAGCTCATGACAAAACCATAGGCGCCCGCCGACTCGACAGCCAGCAAATCACCTTCGGCCAGGTCGAGGACACGGTCCTTGCCGAGGAAGTCGCCGGTCTCGCAGATCGGCCCGACCAGGTCATAGGCACGGCCTTCACCGCCACGCGGCTGGACCGCACTGACGCCCATCCAGGCCTGGTACAAGGCCGGGCGGATCAGGTCGTTCATCGCCGCATCGATGATGGCGAAGTCCTTGTGTTCGGTGTGCTTGAGGTATTCCACGCGGGTCAGCAACACGCCGGCATTGGCCACGATGTAGCGGCCAGGCTCGAACACCAGGGCCAGGTCGCGGTCGCCAACGCGCTCGCGGATGGCCTTGATGTAGTCGGCCACCAACGGCGGCTCTTCGTCACGGTAGCGCACCCCGACACCGCCGCCCAGGTCCAGGTGGCGCAGGTGAATGCCGCACTCGGCCAGGCGGTCGACCAGCACCAGTAGGCGGTCGAGCGCGTCGAGGAACGGGTCGATGGTGGTCAGCTGGGAGCCGATGTGGCAGTCGACACCGACCACTTCAAGGTTCGGCAACTGCGCCGCACGCACGTAGATGGCTTCGGCGTCGGCAATGGCGATGCCGAACTTGTTTTCTTTAAGGCCAGTGGAGATGTAAGGGTGGGTACCGGCGTCCACGTCCGGGTTGACCCGCAGCGATACCGGGGCAACCTTGCCCATTTCGGCGGCCACCACCTGCAGGCGCTCCAGCTCGTCAGTGGACTCCACGTTGAAGCAGTGCACACCCACTTGCAGGGCGCGGCGCATGTCTTCGCGGGTTTTTCCCACGCCGGAGAACACCACGCGGTCAGCGCGGCCACCGGCCGCCAGCACACGCTCCAGCTCGCCGCCGGAGACGATGTCGAAACCTGCACCCAGGCGTGCCAGCACGTTCAGCACGCCGAGGTTGGAGTTGGCCTTGACCGCAAAGCACACCAGGTGCTCGGCGCCTTGCAGGGCGTCGGTGTAGCTGCGGTACTGGGCTTCGATGTGAGCGCGCGAGTACACGTAGGTAGGCGTGCCATGGCGTTCGGCGATGGCCGACAGGGCTACACCCTCCGCGAACAGCTCTCCGTCGCGGTAGTTGAAAGCGTTCATCTGGTTTCCTTTACTGCGCAGGCGACTGCTCGGGCTCGGACTCGGGCGCTGGCGGCTGCTCCTGGACCGCGGTCGGCTTGGCTTTCGACGAGTGCTGGTGCGACTTGTGCGCTTTACCGTTATCGCCGTCGTCCGGCAGATACAGCGGGCCTTTCTGGCCGCAGGCCGAAACGAGGCAGGCAACAGCGACCAGCGCCGCGAAGGAGGAAATCAGGCGCTTCATGGGTGAAATCCTTAGAAAATGCAGTATTGCGCCCGAGTATACCGAGCGACCGGCGGCTTGCCTATGCGAGGGCCGGTCCGCCGGGCGGGCAGCAGACGCGGCGAGCCTCAAGCTTCAAGCGGCAAGAAAAAGCGATCGGGTGTAGGCTGGGCTTTTTATTACGGCTTGTAGCTAGCAGCTTGCGGCTGGCGCGTTGCGCCCGTATCTTCCCCGGCTTGCCTGTAATGCCGCCAATTTCGAGGTTCCTGCAATGAGTTTGAGTGAAGCGCGTTTCCACGATCTGGTCGACGCGACCCAACAGGCCCTGGAAGACCTGTTCGACGAGAGCGGCCTGGACCTGGACATGGAGAATTCCGCTGGCGTGCTCACCGTCAAGTTCGAAGGCGGCGCCCAGCTGATCTTCAGCCGTCAGGAGCCGCTGCGCCAATTGTGGCTGGCTGACCGTTCCGGTGGTTTCCACTTCGACTACGACGAAGAGAGTAAAAAGTGGGTCTGCGAAAAGAGCGAAGAGCTGCTGGGCGAAATGCTCGAGCGCATTGTCTGGGAGCGGGCTGGCGAGAAGCTGGACTTCGACGAGATCTGACATGAGCAGCGCACAGCCACGGCCACCCAAGCCGTTGTACAGCAACGTCAGCCCCGCGGTGCCATCACCCTGCATCAGCGTCTGCCGGCTCGACGAGCAGCGTGTCTGCACCGGTTGCCACCGGCATGTCGAGCATATTCGCGAGTGGCGCTCGGCCGATGACGAACGGCGCCGGCAGATCTGCCGCGAGGCACAGGTCCTGCGTGCGCAGGCAAAGGCACACTGACCGCAGGGGCTTGAGTATTTGCCCGTCTGTGGTAGTGTCGGGTTCTGCGTCGATGACGCCAAAGCCTTTTCAAACCCCGCCCTTGGGCGGGGTTTTGCTTTATCTGTGCATTGAAAATTGCCTGTTCAAAGGAGTCTGACTGGATCATGAGCACCAAGCCTTCCCTTATCCTCACCCGATTGGACGTACAGCGTCTGGAGCGTCTGATCGACAGCCTCGACGAGAGTACGCCGGGTGTGCTCGCCCTGCATGAGGAGCTGGACCGTGCCGAACAGGTCGTCGGTCATGAGGAAGTACCCGCGGGCGTGGTGACCATGAACTCGCGCGTGCACTGCCGTGAGGAAGCCAGCGGCAAGGACTACCACCTGACCCTGGTGTACCCGAAGGATGCCGGGGCGGAAGGCAAGGTTTCGGTGCTGGCGCCAATTGGCTGCGCTTTGCTGGGGTTATCGGTGGGTGAACAGATCGACTGGCCGGCGCCGGGGGGCAAAACCCTCAAGCTGAAACTGCTGGAAGTCGAGTACCAGCCTGAAGCGGCGGGTGATTTCGACCTCTGAGGCCTGGGCCGCCATGCGGCCCATGTTGGAGCAGCCCGGTCATTGGCACAGCACCTGCTCCAACCCCTCGTTCAATGCCTGCTCCAGCACCCGCTTGTAGCTCAGGTAAACCTGCGTTGCCCCCAGCCGGTCATCCAGCAGCTCGGACAAATCCAAGTCGGTGATATAGCACCGGTACTTCACGGCCCCGCGCCGCTGGCCGATGATCTGCCGCGCCACTACCGCATACAGCTGCGGCCCATGCTCCAGCTCGGAAAACTCCTGCTGGTCGCAGTACAGTGTCACATGCGCAGCACCCCCTACACCGGCCTGGATGATGGCCTGCACTTCATAGTAAGGCTGGTCACTGCCCTCCTGCGGCGCCACGCGCGGTTCGATGCTGCGGGCCTTGCCCGGGCCACCAGGCAGTAGCTGCGCGTACTGGATATCCAGCGCCGCCTGCCCAAGGTCATCCAGCGGCAGGCGGGCCTCGCGGCGCATCACCACCGAGCGCAAAAAGCGCTGCAGCGGCAACAGCAGGTGAGCCTCGTCATGCAGCGGCAGGCGTTGTTGCCATAACGCGTTGCATTCATCCAGCACATACAGCTCGGCCCATTCGTCCTGCAGGCGGTAGAACACCTGGATGCACGCCGGTCGACCCTGTTCCAGGACCAGGCGCAGGTCGTAGTCCTGCAGGGCATTGGCGTCCAGGTACAACGGGCTGTAGACGCTGCGTTCTTCGCCCAGGTAGGCCAGCAGGGCATCGTGGTCGGCCAGGGTGCTCAGGCTGACATGCCCCGGTTGCAGCTCCAGCACATGGGTGTGCTGGGCGACCTGTAACAGGTAGCGGTGCGGTAGGCCTTGGGCCTGCAGCAGCTGCACGGTGTCGAAGATCTCTTCCACCCGTTGGCTGATGGCCTGTGCGCGGCTCGGGCAGAAGCAACGCACCCGTACCCGCGGCCGGTGGCCATGCGCCAACGGGCTGTTGAGGAAGTCACGCAGGCAGCGCACCAGCGCGTGTTCGCCGTCAAAACGCTGAACCAGCACTTCGTTCCAGCTGTTCAGGGTGACTTGGTCCAAGGTCAGCACCAGGTTCTCACGCACCCCGGCATAGCTCAGTGAGTCGGTGCGCTCGGTGGTCATCAGGATGTTGAGGTCGCGGTGGTGGCGCAGTGGGTCGATGGCCACGTTGACCAGTAGCAGCACTTCATCGGCAACGCTGGGTTGCAGAAGGCGCACCTCACTCACGGTCGGCAAGGGCAGGGGGATGCATTGCTGCAGGCAACCGAGCAGGTTGACCAGCTCGAACTCGCTCAGGTCACTGACACCTGGGTGCAGCGCCAAGCGCGTGCCGCTGTCGATGACCCCGTTGCGATGGGCCCAGGCCAGCAGCTCCAGCAGCTCGCGGCAGCGTTTTATCGGGTTGAAGTACTCGACGTCGTGAGAGTTCAGGTTGCCGCTGTACAGCTCCCAGTGGTAGTTACCTGGTTCCTTGCGGTTAGGTAACTGAACCAGGGTGAGGGTGTCTTCGGCGAGGTCCGGAGCGATACCCGGGTTGATCACCTCGACCTTGCCGGCACGGCGCTCGAAGGCCGCATACAGGCGCCTGCCCAGTACGTTGAGCTCGCGTTGGTCGGCACGGCTGCTGGCGTTCCGGGTGCGTGCGAACTGGCCAAGGAAGCGATAGCTGTGGTTCAGCTCGGCCACCAGTTCGCGGCGCTCCACGGCAACCTGCTGGACTTTCCATTGGCTGCGGCTGTCCAGTATCGCCAGCTGGCGCTCATCCCACCCCCACTCGTCAGCCAGGCGCTGAAGCAAACGGCGCTGCCAGCCATTGCTACGGTTCTGATCGCTGAGCTTCTTGTTCACTTTCAGGTACAGGCTGCGCCGTACCCGTTCCAGGCGTACAGGCTCGCCCCTTTGCAGCAGGTAGCGTTCGATGCGCCGGTAGACCATGACATACGGGTCCAGGTCGTCCAGGTCCAGCTGGTTGGCGAACACTGCCTGCTTGTAGTCCAGGCTCAGGCAGCGCACGCCAGGGTATTCACTAGCGTAGGCCTCGGTCAGCAGCAGTTTGAGTAGCGACTTGTAGGGTGAGTCGATGCCTTTGAACAGTTGCCACAGGCCGGCACCAATGAACTCGCCGGGCGGAACGTGCGCCAGGTTGCCTAGGTCGAGCACATCCTGGCTGCGGATAAAGCGCTTGGCCAGCAGGGTCTGGGTATAGGCCTGGTAATTGCCTTCTTCGTAGACCGGCACCAGCCACCACAGCGGCGTACGCCCGGCCAGCCACACGGTGGTGCGGTAGAACTCGTCCAGCAGCAGGTAATGCTGGGTAGTCCCGCAATTGTCTGAGCCAAGCTGACCATCACGCTGGCCTTGGGCAAACCCTTGGGTGTCGATCAGGAAAAAGTGTGCCTCCGTGCCCAGGCTGGCCGCCCAGGTTTCCAGCAGTTGGCACTTGCGGCGCAGCTCTTCGAGCAGCGGCTCGGGCAAGCCGGGGGCGTGGCATACCCACACGTCCATGTCGCTGTGCTCGGCCTGCGCCAGCGACCCCAGGCTGCCCATCAGGAACAGGCCGTGAATCGGCCGTGGCGGGTGGCCATGCTGGGCCTTGTAGGTGAATGAGCGGGCCAGGCGCTGGGCTTCTGCGACCAGCTCGCTACCGGGCTCGTAGCCCGAGACGCCTGCGGGGGTGCTGCCCGAGACGTAACCCGGCAATAGCGGGTGGTTCACGTGAAACAGCAAGGGCAACAACAGCAGCACTTGTTGCTGACGTGTCGACAGGCCCTCCATTGCCCGCTGCAGCCGGGCTTGGTTCAGGTGCAGGAAACGCGCGCGCAGTGTCGCCAGGACTTTGCGGTCGATGCCTTGGTCCAGGTCGGGGCGGATTTCGTGGGGGTGGTTCATTGCGCGCTCGGGCAGGCCAGTGAAGCTGTGGCGAGTTTAGCCTGAGTAACAGGGGCGGATAAGCGCTAATTGGAATATTGGCGCCATTTTTCCAGCGCGCCGGCCGGTTCCGGCTTTTGCCGTGCATGAGGCATCATGAGCACATTGGGCTGATGAAGAGATTATCCGATGCGTGTATGGATCGATGCCGATGCCTGCCCCAAGGCAGCCAAGGATCTGATCGTCAAGTTCGCCCTCAAGCGCAAGTTCGAGGTGGTGATGGTGGCGGGCCAGGCAGTGGCCAAGCCTGCGTTTGCGATCGTGCGGTTGATCGTGGTGCCCAGTGGCATGGATGCGGCCGACGATTATCTGGTCGAGCATGCCGTGCCAGGCGAGCTGGTGATCTGTAGCGATGTGCCGTTGGCCGACCGCCTGGTCAAGAAGGGCGTGGCAGTGCTGGACCCGCGCGGGCGCGAGTTCGACGAGCGCAACATGGGTGATCGGCTGGCCGCGCGCAACCTGTTCACCGATTTGCGCGAGCAGGGCCAGGTCGGGGGAGGGCAGGCGGCTTATGGGGAGCGCGACAAGCAGGCGTTCGCCAATGCGCTGGACCGGATCATTTCGCGACTATCGCGGGCCTGAAGTGTAACGCGGCCCTTTCGCGACACAAGGCCGCTCCTACAAAGGATCGCGCCGGATTCTGGGCTCGCGTAGGCGGGCCTTACTCGTGGGTCAGCTCCAGCACCCGGTCCACCAGCTTGTAGATACCGCCAGCCGCCTCGCTGATCGACTTGGCCTCCATGTAAGCCGGGGTCGTCACCAGCTTGCGTTGGGTATCTTCGACAATGTCGTGCACGTCGCATTCTTCATGGGTGCCGCCCATCTTCACCACTGCCGCCGCAGTATCCGCATCGCTACCAATGGTGCAGACTACCCCCGGCCCGTAGATCTTCGCCGCCAGTGCCGGCGAAATGCAGATCAGGCCAACCGGCTTGCAGGCAGCGGCAAAGGCTTCGGCCAGGGTCAGTACGTCTGGGTTGACGCTGCAGTTTGCGCCTTCCACGGCGAAGTTGGAGAGGTTCTTCGCCGCCCCAAAGCCACCCGGCACGATCAGCGCATCGAAGTCTTCGGCCTTGGCCTCGCGGATGTCCTTGACCTCGCCCCGGGCAATGCGCGCCGATTCCACCAGCACATTGCGCGACTCGGGCATCTCCTCGCCGGTCAGGTGGTTGATCACATGCATCTGCGCAATGTTCGGCGCGAAGCACTGCACTTGCGCGCCGCGCTGGTCCAGGCGCAGCAGGGTGATCACGCTTTCGTGAATTTCGGCGCCGTCGTACACGCCACAGCCGGAAAGAACCACCGCTACTTTTTTAGTCATCTTTGAAGCTCCAGTATTGTGTCGCGCCTGGGAGATCGAGCGCTGCCTGCGCGGCGCATCGCGAGCTGGCGCTCGCCGGGTTTGTTTTCAGGGCCAGTCATGCTTGTGACAGGCGCGCGGCTGCCTTGTTCGTCCGGCAACCCCGACAAGCTGTAGTGCAACCCGATGCGCCGCACTGGCGCCTCGGGGTCACTGCTGGTCGCGCTGTTCGCCCGCCGCCTGGGCAGCGGCCTTGCGCTCTGCGCGCAGGGCACGGAAGCGACGGCGCAGCCACAGCAGGACGCCCAGCCCCAGCAGGGCGGCCAACACCCATAGCTCGTACCGCTTGACGTTGCCCAGCAGGCCTTCGAGGATGGCGCCGAAGTGATAGGCCGCCGCACCCAGGGCAATGGCCCAGATCGCCGCGCCAATGCCGTTGAGCAGCAGGTAGCGGCGTGGCGGATAACCCGACAGGCCAATGGCCACGGGCATGACCGTGCGCAGGCCGTAGACGAAGCGGAAACTCAGTACCCAGATGTCGGGATGGCGGCGAATGTGGGCCAGCGCCCGGTCGCCCATCGCCTGCCAGCGCGGCTTGCGGGCCAGAATCTTGCGGCCGTGGCGCCGGCCCATGAAATACCACAACTGGTCGCCGGCATAGCTGCCGAAGAACGCCACCAGGCACACCAGGTTGATGTCCATGTAACCGCGGAATGCAAGGAATCCTGCAAGCACCAGGATGGTCTCGCCTTCAAAGAAGGTGCCTAGAAAAAGGGCAAAGTAGCCGAAATCCTGCAGGAATTGTTGAAGCATTTTCTGAGGTGCTGGCGAAATGAACGCGCAGCCTACCCCTTCGCGGGCATTCGGGAAAGTGTCCAAATGTGTCTCCACGTGAACAATTCCTACACCACATTGCCATAGGCCACGCGTCATGGCTTGCCCTGCCATGTCACACAAGCGTCATAATGGGCGCTTATCTTGCCGCTCAATTGATCATAGGGCGTTAACGTCCTCAGGAACGTCAGATGAATAATGAAGTGCTTAGCCCTGTCGCGATCAAGGATGCCCAGGAGCTCCCCGAAGAGATGCTGCAGACCCCGCCAGACCTGCCGCCGGCCACCGCGCCGGAAGCCGGACAGGCGGCCGAGCCTGCCGCCCCGGCGCCTGCGCCGCCGCCGGCCCCGGCAATCGTGGTGCCTGGCTTGGACGACAGCAGCCTGTATATTCATCGCGAACTCTCGCAGTTGCAGTTCAATATTCGTGTGCTGGAGCAGGCACTGGACGAGAGCTACCCGCTACTGGAGCGGCTCAAGTTCCTGCTGATCTTCTCCAGCAACCTTGACGAGTTCTTCGAAATCCGGGTGGCCGGCCTCAAAAAGCAGATCAATTTTGCCCGCGAACTGGCCGGCGCCGACGGCTTGCAGCCGCACCAGGCACTGGCGCGCATCAGCGAACTGGTGCACCTGGAGGTCGACCGGCAATATGCCATTCTCAACGACGTGCTGTTGCCGGAGCTGGAAAAACACCAGATCCGCTTCATTCGCCGCCGTTACTGGACACCCAAGCTCAAGACCTGGGTGCGCCGCTACTTCCGCGACGAAATCGCCCCGATCATCACCCCCATCGGCCTCGACCCGACCCACCCGTTCCCGCTGCTGGTGAACAAAAGCCTGAACTTCATCGTCGAGCTGGAAGGGGTGGACGCTTTCGGCCGTGATTCGGGCCTGGCGATCATCCCTGCCCCACGCCTGCTGCCGCGGGTGATTCGCGTGCCGGAGGAAGTCGGGGGCCCGGGTGCCAACTATGTATTCCTGTCGTCGATGATCCACGCGCATGCCGACGACCTGTTCCAGGGCATGAAGGTCAAGGGTTGCTACCAGTTCCGCCTGACCCGTAACGCTGACCTGGCACTGGACTCCGAAGAGGTTGACGACCTGGCCCGCGCCTTGCGCGGCGAGCTGTTCTCGCGCCGCTACGGCGATGCCGTGCGCCTGGAGGTCGCCGACACGTGCCCGAAACACCTGTCGGACTACCTGCTCAAGCAGTTCAGCCTCAGCGAAAGCGAGCTGTACCAGGTCAATGGCCCGGTCAACCTCACGCGCCTGTTCAGCATCACCGGCCTGGACAGCCACCCGGAGCTGCAATACACGCCGTTCACGCCGGCGATCCCCAAGCTGCTGCAGAACGCCGACAACATCTTCAGCGTGATCGGCAAGCAGGACATCCTGCTGATGCACCCCTTCGAGTCCTTCACCCCGGTGATCGACCTGCTGCGCCAGGCCGCCAAGGACCCACACGTGCTCGCCGTGCGCCAGACCCTTTACCGCTCCGGGGCCAACTCGGAAATCGTCGATGCCCTGGTGGATGCAGCGCGAAACGGCAAAGAGGTCACCGCGGTGATCGAACTGCGTGCGCGGTTCGACGAAGAGTCCAACCTGCAGATGGCCAGCCGCCTGCAAGCGGCGGGTGCGGTGGTGATCTACGGCGTGGTCGGTTTCAAGACCCACGCCAAGATGATGCTGATCCTGCGCCGCGAGCAGGGCGAGATCGTGCGCTACGCGCACCTGGGTACCGGCAACTACCACGCCGGTAACGCCCGCCTGTACACCGACTACAGCCTGCTGACCTCAGACGACGCCCTCACCGAGGACGTTGGCAAGCTGTTCAGCCAGCTGATCGGCATGGGCAAGACCCTGCGCATGAAAAAGCTGCTGCACGCGCCGTTTACCCTGAAGAAGGGCATGCTCGACATGATCGCGCGGGAAACCCAGTTTGCCCTCGACGGCAAGCCGGCGCACATCATCGCCAAGTTCAACTCGCTGACCGACGCCAAGGTGATCAAGGCGCTGTACAAGGCCAGCCAGTCTGGCGTGAAGATCGACCTGGTGGTGCGTGGCATGTGCTGCCTGCGCCCAGGTATTCCGGGGGTTTCGCACAATATCCAGGTGCGGTCGATCATCGGTCGCTTCCTGGAGCACACGCGGGTGTTCTACTTCCTCAATGGCGGCGAAGAGCAGATCTACCTGTCCAGCGCCGACTGGATGGAGCGCAACCTCGACAAGCGTGTCGAGACCTGCTTCCCGGTTGAAGGCAAGAAGCTGTTGCTGCGGGTGAAGAAAGAGCTGGAAGGCTACCTGACCGACAACACCCATGCCTGGACCTTGCAGCCCGACGGGCGCTACGTGCGCAGCACCCCGACCGGCAACCAGAACCCGCGCAGCGTTCAGGCGACCCTGCTGGAGCGCCTGAGCAACCCGGTCCTCAACGTACGCTGAGGACGAAGCCGACCCGGGTCAGCCACTCCGCCTCGTTGGCGAAGTCGGCCTGGGTCAGCTGGTTCTGTTCCAGCCAGCCTCCAGGGAAAGCGATGTCGAGGCTTTCACCGGCAGCCTTGAGCTGGACCTTCGGCATCTGCTGGTTGCCACGGATGTGGTGGAACAGGATGGCGAAGCGCAGCAGCACGCACAGGCGCAGCAGTTTCACGCCTTCCTCGCCCAGTTCGGCAAACTTGTCCTTGGGAATGTTGCGGCGGTGGCCCCGTACCAGCAAGGCCATCATCTGCTGGTCTTCGCGCGAGAAGCCCGCCAGGTCGGAGTGCTCGATCAGGTAGGCGCCATGCTTGTGATAGTGGTAGTGGGCGATATCCAGGCCGATTTCATGCACTTTGGCTGCCCAGCCGAGCAGATCGCGCCAATTTCCATCCTTCAACCCCCAGGCGTCCGCGACCTGGTCGAAGGCGTGCAACGCCTTGCGCTCCACACGCGCTGCCTGGCCCTGGTCGACGTGGTAACGCTCCATCAGTGAGTTCAGGGTGCGTTCGCGCACATCTTCATGGTGGTGGCGGCCCAGCAGGTCGAACAGCACGCCTTCGCGCAGCGCGCCGTCGCAATGGTCCATGCGCTGCAGTTCCAGGGCATCGAAGATGGCTTCCAGGATCGCCAGGCCGGCGGGGAAGATGGTACGGCGGTCCGGCTTGATGCCTTCGAAGTCGATCTTGTCGACGTCGCCCAGCTTGAACAGCTTGCGCTTGACCCAGGCCAGGCCCTCGGCGTTGACCTCGCCGTTGCCCAGGCCGCCGTCCTTGATGGCGGCAGCGATGGCACGGATGGTTCCGGACGAGCCGATGGCCTCGTCCCAGGTCAGGCGGTGCAGGGCGTTTTCGATGCTCATCAGCTCCAGGCGCGCGGCGGTGTAGGCCTGGGCGTAGCGGGCCGGGGTGATCTTGCCGTCGCGGAAGTAGCGCTGGGTGAAGCTGACACAACCCATTTGCAGGCTTTCGCGCAGCAGCGGCTCGAAGCGCTGGCCAATGATGAACTCGGTGCTGCCGCCGCCGATGTCGGCGACCAGGCGTTTGCCGGGCGTGTCGGCCAAGGTGTGGGACACACCCAGGTAGATCAGGCGCGCCTCTTCGCGACCGGAGATGACCTCGACCGGGTGCCCGAGGATGGCTTCGGCACGCTGGATGAATTCGTTGCGGTTGCGCGCTTCGCGCAGGGCATTGGTACCGACGATGCGCACCGAGCCAGCCGGCATGCCGTGGATCAGTTGGGAAAAGCGCTTGAGGCAGTCCAGGCCCCGCTCCATCGCCTCTTCACTGAGCTTGCGCTCTTCGTCGATGCCGGCGGCAAGCTGAACCTTCTCGCCGAGCCGCTCGAGGATGCGGATTTCGGTATGGTGGGCCTTGGCCACGACCATGTGGAAACTGTTGGAGCCAAGGTCGATGGCGGCGATCAGAGACAGGTTCTTCGCGATGTTGTGCGGCATGCTGTGTGTTCTCGGTCGTTAACCCGGCAATCGTGCCACGATAGCAGGCTGTCGCCAACGCGTGCCACGCCAGGCCTTGATGCAAGGCAATGTGCCATTCGATGCTATGACACGCAGATGACAGTTTCGATTCGTGGCGTCTTGCCCAACTATAGTTACACTCAATCGACCGCAGCTTCCTGTCGAGCGTGGGTGCGGCTATCATGGGCCACGTTTTTTTGCTTACGACCCTGGAGATATCCATGAGCAGCGATCTGATCAAACATGTCACCGATGCCACCTTCGAAGCCGAAGTCTTGCAGGCTCAAGGCCCGGTGCTGGTCGACTACTGGGCTGAATGGTGCGGCCCGTGCAAGATGATCGCGCCAGTACTGGACGACATCGCCTCCACCTACGAGGGCAAGCTGACCGTCGCCAAGCTGAACATCGACGATAACCAGGAAACCCCGGCCAAACATGGCGTGCGTGGCATCCCGACGCTGATGCTGTTCAAGAACGGCAACGTCGAAGCCACCAAGGTGGGCGCACTGTCCAAATCCCAGCTGGCCGCGTTCCTCGACGCCCACCTGTGATATGAAAAGGCCCCGCGAATGCGGGGCTTTTCTTTTTCAGAGCACTAGACGCAGAAAAAAGCAAGTGTTACATTCGGCCTCGCACTGCTTCTCCAGTGCCCTCTACATGCCGTCGCCGAAGCATCCCCAATTCGAATCAGTACGCGATCCTGTCGCCATCTAGCGGCGCGGCTTCATTAAGCCAAAGCTTAATTCTCCCTTCTTACATGATTACGTCATTCCCCTTATGAACCTGACTGAACTCAAGCAAAAGCCGATTACCGATCTTTTGGAAATGGCCGAACAGATGGGCATCGAAAACATGGCCCGTTCGCGCAAACAGGACGTGATTTTCGCCCTGCTGAAAAAGCACGCGAAAAGCGGCGAAGAGATCTCCGGTGATGGCGTGCTGGAGATTCTCCAGGATGGTTTCGGTTTTCTGCGTTCGGCTGATGCGTCCTACCTGGCCGGCCCTGACGATATCTACGTCTCGCCCAGCCAGATCCGCCGTTTCAACCTGCGCACCGGCGACACCATCGTCGGCAAGATCCGCCCACCGAAAGAAGGGGAGCGTTACTTCGCGCTGCTGAAGGTCGACACCATCAACTTCGACCGCCCGGAAAACGCCAAGAACAAGATCCTGTTCGAAAACCTGACGCCGCTGTTTCCGAACAAGCGCCTGAAGATGGAAGCCGGCAACGGTTCCACCGAGGACTTGACCGGCCGCGTCATCGACCTGTGCGCACCGATCGGCAAGGGCCAGCGCGGCCTGATCGTTGCTCCGCCGAAAGCGGGCAAGACGATCATGCTGCAGAACATCGCGGCGAACATCACCCGTAACAACCCCGAGTGCCACCTGATCGTCCTGCTGATCGACGAGCGCCCGGAAGAAGTGACCGAAATGCAGCGTACCGTGCGCGGCGAAGTGGTTGCCTCTACCTTCGACGAGCCGCCAGCGCGCCACGTGCAGGTTGCCGAAATGGTGATCGAGAAGGCCAAGCGCCTGGTCGAGCACAAGAAAGACGTGGTGATCCTGCTGGACTCCATCACCCGCCTGGCGCGTGCCTACAAC
The DNA here is from genome assembly GCF_013305665.1 of Pseudomonas sp. NY5710. Lineage (NCBI taxonomy): Bacteria > Pseudomonadati > Pseudomonadota > Gammaproteobacteria > Pseudomonadales > Pseudomonadaceae > Pseudomonas > Pseudomonas sp. NY5710. The sequence continues at coordinate 5,287,915 of NZ_CP045554.1, read as the reverse complement.
ACCGTGATCCCGAGCTCTGGCAAGGTACTGACCGGTGGTGTCGACGCCCACGCCCTGGAAAAGCCGAAGCGCTTCTTCGGTGCGGCACGTAACATCGAGGAAGGCGGTTCGCTGACCATTATCGCCACCGCGCTGGTCGAAACCGGCTCGAAGATGGACGAAGTGATCTACGAAGAGTTCAAGGGCACCGGCAACATGGAGCTGCCGCTGGACCGCCGCATCGCCGAGAAGCGCGTGTTCCCGGCCATCAACATCAACCGCTCCGGTACCCGCCGCGAAGAGCTGCTGACCGCCGACGACGAATTGCAGCGCATGTGGATCCTGCGCAAGCTGCTGCACCCGATGGATGAAATCGCCGCCATCGAGTTCCTGGTCGACAAGCTCAAGCAGACCAAGACCAACGACGAGTTCTTCCTGTCGATGAAGCGCAAGTAAGCGTTCCCAGACCGGAACGGATTGGGGCTGCTTCGCGCCCCTTCGCGGGCACGCCCGCTCCCACAAGGATCACACTGAACCTGTGGCAGCGGGCGTGCCCGCGAAGGGGCGCGAAGCGGCCCCACTGCATTTTTGCCCCCAAACAAATCCCGAACGGCGCTACACTCTGCACCCCCGACCGATACGGCCAATACGAGGCTCCCGCATGCAGTATCGCGACTTGCGCGACTTCATCCGTGGCCTGGAACAGCGCGGCGAGCTCAAGCGCATCCAGGTTCCGATCTCCCCCGTCCTGGAAATGACCGAGGTCTGCGACCGCACCCTGCGTGCCAAAGGCCCGGCGTTACTGTTCGAAAACCCCACAGGCTTCGACATCCCGGTGCTCGGCAACCTGTTTGGCACCCCACAGCGCGTGGCCATGGGCATGGGCGCCGAGTCGGTCGATGAACTGCGGGAAATCGGCAAATTGCTGGCGTTTCTCAAGGAACCCGAGCCGCCGAAGGGCCTGAAGGACGCCTGGTCGAAGCTGCCGATCTTCAAGAAAGTCGTGTCGATGGCGCCGAAAGTGGTCAAGGACGCGGTCTGCCAGGAAGTGCTGGTCGAGGGTGACGATGTCGACCTCGGCGCGCTGCCTATCCAGCACTGTTGGCCTGGCGACGTGGCGCCGCTGATCACCTGGGGCCTTACCGTGACCCGCGGGCCGAACAAGGACCGCCAGAACCTGGGTATCTACCGGCAGCAGGTGATCGGCCGCAACAAGGTCATCATGCGTTGGCTTAGCCACCGGGGCGGTGCGCTCGACTATCGCGAATGGTGCGAGAAGAACCCGGGCCAGCCTTTCCCGGTTGCGGTCGCCCTGGGCGCAGACCCGGCAACCATCCTGGGCGCCGTGACGCCGGTACCGGACACCCTCTCCGAATATGCCTTTGCCGGCCTGCTGCGCGGCAACCGCACCGAACTGGTGAAGTGCCGTGGCAGTAACCTGCAGGTGCCGGCCACCGCCGAAATCATCCTGGAAGGCGTGATTCACCCTGGCGAAATGGCCCCCGAGGGCCCGTATGGTGACCATACCGGCTACTACAACGAAGTGGATAGCTTCCCGGTGTTCACCGTCGAGCGCATCACCCACCGGCTCAAGCCGATCTACCACAGCACCTACACCGGTCGCCCGCCTGATGAGCCGGCCATTCTCGGTGTGGCGCTGAACGAAGTGTTCGTGCCCATCCTGCAGAAGCAGTTCCCAGAGATCACCGACTTCTACCTGCCGCCGGAAGGTTGCTCGTACCGCATGGCGGTGGTGACCATGAAAAAGCAGTACCCCGGCCATGCGAAGCGCGTGATGTTGGGTGTATGGTCGTTCCTGCGACAGTTCATGTACACCAAGTTCGTTATTGTCACCGATGACGATATCAACGCCCGGGACTGGAACGATGTGATCTGGGCAATCACCACACGCATGGACCCCAAGCGTGATACGGTGATGATCGACAACACCCCGATCGACTACCTGGACTTCGCGTCGCCGGTGTCGGGGCTGGGGTCGAAGATGGGCCTGGATGCCACGCACAAGTGGCCAGGCGAGACTACACGCGAATGGGGGCGGGTCATCGTCAAGGACGAAGCCGTCACCCGGCGTATCGATGAGCTGTGGGATCAGTTGGGAATAGATTGATGCAGGTAACGTTGCAGCCGTCCGGGGCGGTGCTGGCGCTCGAACCCGGGGAACGGATCCTGGATGGAGCGCGGCGGCTGGGCTATGACTGCCCGAACAGCTGCCGCAATGGCAATTGCCATGTCTGCGCCGCGTTGTTGGTCGAGGGTCGGGTACGTCAGGACGGCGAAATCCGCGACCATGGCGAGTTGTTCACCTGCATTGCCGAACCGCTGGAGGACTGCGTGTTGCTCTGGGACGGTGTGCTCGCCCTGGGCGAGTTGCCTGTGCGCAAGCTGGCGTGCAGCGTGAGTGAATGCGTTGACGTCGGTGGCGACGTGTGGCGGGTGCGCTTGCGTGCACCGGCGGGCAAACCCCCGCGTTACCACGCCGGGCAGTACCTGATGATCGAGCGTGAGGGCGGCAAGCAGGCGGCCTTCTCGCTGGCGTCTGCGCCGCACGGCGGGCGTGAACTGGAGCTGCACGTACTGGCGCGCGAGCCCAGTGCCCAGCAACTGATCGAGCAGCTTAGGCGCGACGGCCTGGCGCGTATCGAAATGCCGTTTGGCGACACCCACCTGGCCGAGTTGCCCGAGGGCCCGTTGGTATTGATTGCCGCCGGCACCGGCATGGGCCAGATGCACAGCCTGGTCGAGCATTGCCGCGCCAAGGGTTTCCAGTACCCGGTGCACCTGTACTGGGGGGTGCGTCGGCCTGAAGATTTTTACCAGATCGAGCATTGGGACGAATGGCAGCGCCTGCCCAACCTGTACCTGCACCAGGTGGTCAGCGATCTGTGCGGCTGGGAAGGGCGGTGCGGCATGTTGCATGAAGCCGTTTGCGAGGACATTGCCGACCTCAATACTGTGCATGTGTATGCCAGTGGCTCGCCAAACATGATCTACGCCACACTCGACGCCCTGGTCGAAGCCGGCATGGATGCGCACCGTATGCGTGCCGATGTATTTGCCTATGCCCCGCGTGGCTAATAACCCAAGTTGGCAAGTCAGGTTATAAGGCGGTAACTGTTACCGCCTTGATTAATAACTTTCCCTGTTGTTGAAACAATCATTTCCAGTCGTCGGCTGCGCGCATGAAACCTGGCTACGAGGGCTTGAGTATTCCTGCGGTTCTGACCTATGGTTAGTGCAAGCGCCTTGGTATAGAGGCCTTGGCGCTTAACCTCATAGAATTTCGCTACATCCGTAGTTCACAGGAAACCTGGCGGCAGCTTATGTCGGCACTTGAAAGCATGTCGTGGAAAGTTTCATATCCACCGACACTCGACTTTGGTCAGCAACATACGCACGAACAGTTGTTCAACTCCATGAAGACCACCATGTCTCGGCACCCGGGTGGGCCGGTGTGGCTGTTTGCCTATTGCTCGTTGATCTGGCGCCCCGAGTGCAATTCGGTGGAGCGCCAGCGCGCACGCGTACATGGTTATCACCGGGGGCTCTACTTGTGGTCGCATGAGCATCGCGGCACCCCGGAAACCCCCGGGCTGGTATTCGGCCTGGACCGTGGCGGGTCCTGCAGTGGCTTTGCCTACCGGCTGGATGAAAGCAACCTGGACGACTCGCTCATGGCCCTGTGGCAACGTGAGATGCCTTACCCGGCCTATCGGCCGCATTGGCTCAACTGCCGGCTGGGCGATGGCACCAAGGTGCAGGCGCTGGGCTTTGTGCTGGAGCGGCATTTACCCTGCTATGCCGGTGATCTGCCGGATACCTTGCTCAGCCATATCCTGGCCAGCGCCAAAGGGCGCTACGGCACCACCCGCGACTATGTCGAACAGACCTTGCAGGCCCTGCGCAGCCACCAGATGCCTGATCGCAACCTGGAGGCGCGGTTCCGCCGTTGCCATAACCCGCGCGAGGTTTGATCAGCCTGTGCCGGCCTCTTCGCGGGCACGCCCGCTCCTACAGGAATCCATACTTTTTGAACCTGTGGGAGCGGGCGCGCCCGCGAAAAGGCCGGAACGGCAGATGAAGATCTAAAGCCTTACCTGGCCAGCACCACCAACTTACCCACAGCCTGCCGCTGCCCCAGTTTCTCAATGGCAGCCCCGGCCTTGGCCAGTGGATAAGTCTGCGACACCAGCGGCTTCAACTTGCCTTGGGCATGCCAGGCAAACAGCTGCTGGAAGTTGGCCGCATTGTCCTGCGGCTGGCGCTGGGCAAACGCACCCCAGAACACCCCAAGCACCGCCGCGCCTTTAAGCAGCACCAGGTTGGCTGCCAGCTGTGGAATGGTGCCACTGGCGAACCCCACCACCAGCAACCGGCCATTCCAGGCCAGCCCGCGTACCGCCTGCTCGAACAGCTCGCCACCGACCGGGTCGTAGATCACGTCCACCCCCTGGCCGTTGGTCAGGCGCTTGATTTCCTCGCGCAGGCTGGCCTGGCTGTAGTCGATCAGTTCATCTGCCCCGGCTGCCTTGGCCACTGCCAGTTTGTCGGCACTGCTGGCGGCCGCGATTACCCGTGCCCCCATGGCCTTGGCGATCTCCACCGCTGCCAGGCCGACGCCACCGGACGCGCCCAGCACCAACAAGGTCTCACCCGCTTGCAATTGGCCACGCTGGCGCAGGGCATGCATCGAGGTGCCATAGGTCATCCCAAACGCCGCTGCCGTGGTGAAGTCCATGCTCGCCGGGATCGGCAGCACGTTGTAGAACGGCACTGCCACCTGCTCGGCAAACGCCCCCCAGCCGGTCAGCGCCATGACCCGGTCACCGACCTTGAAGGCGCCGGCCTTTTCCCCGACCGCGGCTACCACACCGGCCGCCTCACCACCGGGGGAGAACGGCAGCGGTGGCTGAAACTGGTACTTGCCTTCGATGATCAGCGTGTCAGGAAAGTTGACCCCGGCAGCCTGCACGTCCAGCAGGATTTCGTTGTTCTTCGGCAGTGGGCTGGCGACTTCTTCCAGCACCAGGTTGCCCGCCGGGCCAAGGGTTTTGCACAACACAGCTTTCATTGGGGCTATTCCTTTGCGGGTCGTGGCCGATAAGTGTAGGAGGGCGGTGTACCGGGTCAACGAGCATGGCCCGCCCTGATGGGCAGGCATAAGCGGCGGCGTGAGCCTGGGCTTGGGTTTGCGCGCAGTGCTGGGTAAGCTGGCGCCAATTGGAATGAGGAGCGAATTCGTGAAAGCGTGGATCTTGATGGTACTGGCGCTGTTGCTGCCAACTGCGGCCATGGCCGAAGAAGCCAAGGAGGGTGCCCCCAAGGTTGCCTACATCACCCTGAGCCCGCCTTTTGTCGGCAACTATGCCCTTGATGGCGGCCCCCGCCTGCGGGTGTACAAGGCCGATGTGGCCCTGCGTGTGACCGGTGATGAGGCCGCCAAGGCCGTTCAGCACCACGAGCCGCTGATCCGTAACCAGCTGGTGGCGCTGTTCACCCAACAGTCTGTCGACAGCATGAGCAATGTCGAGGCCAAGGAGCACCTGCGCCAGGAGGCGCTGAAACAGGTGCAGCAGGTGATGGAAGCCGAAGAGGGCAAGCCGATCGTTGAGGACCTGCTGTTCAATAACCTGATCGTGCAGTAAACGGCGCCGCTGGCGCGCGGTTTCAGCGCAATGCGACAATCACCGCCCATTGCTCGTCGGTTACCGGCATGACCGACAGGCGGCTGCCCTTCTGCACCAGCGGCAGTTCGGCCAGGCCGGCCTGCTGCTTCAGCTGGCCCAGCTCCAGCACCCGTGGCAGGGTTTGCACATGTGCCACATCCACCGCGCTCCACGGGTTCTTCTCGGCTGTGGCCTTGGCATCATGGTAAGGGCTTTGCGGGTCCAGGGCAGTCGGGTCGGGGTAAGCCGCACGAATGATTTCGCCAATACCGGCAATGCCAGGTTGTGGGCAGCTGGAATGATAGAAAAAGAACCTGTCACCCTCGCTCATGGCCCGCAGGAAATTACGCGCCTGGTAATTGCGCACGCCGTCCCAGCGCGCTTCACCCAGGCGCCCCAGCGCTTCGATGGAGAGTTCGTCGGGTTCGGATTTCATCAGCCAGTAGGCCATGCGTGTCGCTCCTGAAAAGGTTTGAAATAACCTGGTGCACGAAACCGACAGCCGGTTGGCGTCAAGGTTTGCTTGCAGACGCAGGTTGTCGGAAAATGCGCCCCGTTTAATGCGCGATGCTCCGGCGACACTCAGAAAGCCGCCGAGCCTGAACAGTTTGCCTTGGGGGGCAATCTTCCATGTATCAACGTAAAAAACCGGATCTGCTGTGGGTCCTGGTGTTCATTTTTGGCCTGGGTGTGGTCACTACCGGTTATGCGCAAGGGTTATGGGAGCGCAAGCTGGACAACGCCTACGAAACGTCGGCAGACGCCAGCCAACCGCAACGTTGATGCCCCCTGCTGGCGCCGGTTACCGCGGCGCCAGGTACCAGCCACGGTCCGAGACCGTGCCCTGCAACGGTACGTCCCAACTGGCCTGCGCCAGCCGCTCGACCTTCTGGCACTCATGCGCCAAGCCCAGCAGTAATGGTTTTTTCCAGCTTTGCCGGCGCCCCTGGTAGGCCAGGCTGCGGTCATAGAAGCCGCCGCCCATGCCCAGGCGCCCGCCCACCTCATCAAAGCCGACCAGCGGCAACAGAATCAGGTCCAGTGCCCAGATGGGCCGTTGGCGTTTGCGCTCGATAACCGGTTCAGGGATACGGAAACGGTTGGGTCGCAGTTTTTCCCCTGGCTCGAAACGCTGGAACACCATGCGCGTGCGCGGCCAGGCATGCAGCACCGGCAGGTAGGTGCGCTTGCCGCGGCGCTGGGCTTCACGCAATAACAGGCGCGGGTCTATTTCGCCGTCGTTGGGCAGGTACAGGGCAATGTGCCTGGCGCGGCGGAACAGGGGGTGCTGGGCCAATTGCCGATACAGCCCAAGGGCCGCCTGGCGCTGCTGGGCGGGGGTGAGGGCGCGGCGGGCATTGCGCAGCAAACGGCGAAGCTGAGGGCGGGTAAGCGGCGCGGTGTCGGTCATGGCACAGGCGATCCCAGGCGTGCTGGCCGCCAGACGCGGCACAAACGAATTGCCCGCCACAGGGGGCGGGCAAGGAATTCAGGCTCCCCGATAAGACCGCTATCGGTGTAGCCCTTGAACCCGAAAGTTCAAGGTGGAGATTGCAGGGGGCGTTAAGGCTTTCCGTCGGGCGGACATGCACACCGGCCCCAGCGTGCAACCCCCGTGGTTGTGCGTATCGGCTCAGGGACATAACCGACTGGCGCATCCCCCAGGGAGTGGCGCCAGTATACCAATCTCAGCCGATTTTGGTATCCGTGTCGTCGGACAAAGCCTTGTCCACCCGATCCAGCAGGTCGCGCACCTGTTCGCGGTTGGTGCCGCTGACCGGCGCTGCGCTGCGGTCTTCCTGGCGGTGCAGCATCTCGTGGGTGATGTTCAACGCGGCCATGACGGCAATGCGGTCGGCGCCGATCACCTTGCCGCTGCTGCGGATCTCGCGCATCTTGCTGTCCAGGTAGCGGGCTGCGCTAACCAGGTTGTTGCGCTCTTCCGGCGGGCAGATGATCGAGTAGTCCTTGTCGAGGATCTGCACGGTGACGCTATTGCTTGAACTCATGAGTCTTGCTCCAGAGCCTTGAGGCGTAAAATCATCGACTCGACCTTGCGCTTGGCTATCTCGTTTTTTTCGATGAGGTGGGCGCGCTCTTCGCGCCAGGACTTTTCCTGAGCTACTAGGAGTGCATTTTGCCGTTTTAGTTGCTCGACACGTTCGATCAGCAGCTCGAAACGGCTCATCAGTGCCTGCAGGTCGTTCTCTTGCGTGGGTTGCACTCGATTCGCTCCGTCGTTCGGTCACCTGGCGATGATGCCTCTCCCTGGGTGGCGACGGCCAGTGCCGATGGTCTTGGCGCGCCTGCCGGTGCTAGGATACAAGGCCTCATTCTAGTCATTTGCGCCGTCTGGCGCCTAGCTGCCCATGCCCAATACCCAATCGCCCTACATCGCTTTCGCCATGCTGCTGTCCAGCAATGGCCACCCTGTCACCCCGGCCGAACTGCACGGCCTGCTGATTGGCCGCAGCTGCGCCGGTGCCGGCTTCGATGCCGACGGCTGGCTGGCCGACGCGGCCCAACTGCTGGAAACCGAGCCCGGTGACACCGTGCGCAACGCCCTGGTTGGCCTGCAGGAAATGGTTAAGGGCGAGCTCACCAGCGACGACATGGCCATCGTTCTGCTGCTGCCTTCCGACGATGCCGCGCTGACCGACCGCGCCACCGCGCTGGGGCAGTGGTGCCAGGGCTTCATCACCGGCTTCGGCCTGAACGCCGGCGGCAAGGACTTGTCCGACGAGGCCAAGGAAGTGCTGCAGGACCTGGTGGCCATTTCCCAAGTGCAGGAAGCCCTCGAAGAATCCGAAGATGGCGAGAGCGACTACATGGAAGTCATGGAGTACCTGCGCGTTGCGCCGCTGCTGCTGTTCTCCGAGCTGGCCAAGCCTTCCGCACCCGCGCCCAAGCCATCGCTGCACTGATCAACCAGGGGTAGTCTGCCCATGAGCCACATTCCCAAGGCCGAGTATGCCCGGCGGCGCAAGGCGCTGATGGCGCAGATGGTCCCCAACAGCATCGCCATCCTACCCGCCGCCGCCGTTGCCATCCGCAACCGTGACGTCGAGCACGTGTACCGCCAGGACAGCGACTTCCAGTACCTCAGCGGCTTCCCCGAGCCAGAGGCGGTCATTGCCCTGATCCCCGGGCGCGAGCACGGTGAGTACGTGCTGTTCTGCCGTGAGCGCAACCCTGAGCGGGAGCTGTGGGATGGCTTGCGCGCCGGCCAGGAAGGCGCAGTGAGTGATTTTGGCGCCGACGATGCATTCCCCATCGCTGACATCGACGAAATCCTGCCTGGCCTGATCGAAGGCCGCGAGCGGGTGTACAGCGCCATGGGCAGCAACCCTGAATTCGACCGCCGGTTGATGGACTGGATCAACGTGATCCGCTCCAAGGCCCGGCTGGGTGCCCAGCCACCGAACGAGTTCGTTGCGCTGGATCATCTGCTGCATGACATGCGCCTGTATAAATCGGCAGCGGAAGTGAAAGTCATGCGGGCGGCTGCAGACATTTCTGCGCGTGCCCATGTGCGGGCCATGCAGGCCTGCCGGGCCGGGTTGTACGAATACAGCCTGGAAGCCGAACTGGACTACGAGTTCCGCAAGGGCGGGGCGAAGATGCCGGCCTACGGCTCCATCGTTGCCGCTGGGCGCAATGGCTGCATCCTGCACTACCAGCAGAATGACGCGCCGCTCAGGGAGGGCGAGCTGGTGCTGATCGACGCCGGCTGCGAAATCGACTGCTACGCCAGTGACATCACCCGCACCTTCCCGGTCAGCGGGCGCTTTTCACCCGAGCAGAAGGCTATCTACGAGCTGGTGCTCAAGGCGCAGGCCGCAGCGTTCGCCGAAATCGCCCCCGGCAAGCACTGGAACCATGCCCATGAGGCGACCGTGCGGGTCATCACCACCGGGCTGGTGGAGCTGGGCCTGCTGGAGGGCGATGTGCAGGCGCTGATCGACAGCGAAGCCTACCGCGCCTTCTACATGCACCGTGCCGGCCACTGGCTGGGCATGGATGTACACGATGTGGGCGAGTACAAGGTGGGCGGTGAATGGCGGGTGCTGGAACCGGGTATGGCGCTGACCGTCGAACCGGGTATCTACATTGGTGCCGACAATCAGGCCGTGGCCAAGAAGTGGCGCGGCATTGGGGTAAGGATCGAGGACGACGTGGTGGTGACCAGGCAAGGTTGTGAAATCCTCACTTCGGGCGTGCCACGCACGGTCGCCGAGATCGAGGCGCTGATGCAGGCTGCACGCAAGGACGCCGCATGAACCGGGTAAACCTGGCAATCATTGGTGGCGGCCTGGTGGGTGCCAGCCTGGCGTTGGCCTTGCAGGCCGGGGCCAAGGCCAGAGGCTGGAAGATCCTGCTGATCGAGCCGTTCGCCCCTGGCGACAGTTACCAGCCCAGCTACGATGCCCGCTCTTCGGCCTTGTCGTTCGGCACCCAGCAGATCTACCAGCAACTGGGCCTGTGGCAGGCCATTGGCCACCGAGCCGAGCCGATCCGGCAGATTCACGTCTCCGACCGTGGCCGCTTTGGCGCCACCCGCCTGGATGCCCAGGAAGAAGGCGTGCCGGCGCTGGGTTACGTGGTGGAGAACGCCTGGCTGGGCCAGTGCCTGTGGCAAGGCCTGGACCGCGAGGTGGTCAGCTGGCGCTGCCCGGCAGAAGTGACCGCGCTGCAGGCGGTCGACGGTGGCTACCAGCTGCGCTTGAACGACGACACCCAGCTGCACTGCGACCTGGCAGTGCTGGCCGACGGCGGCCGTTCTGGTTTGCGCGAGCAACTGGGCATCCAGGTACGCCATACGCCCTACCAGCAGAGCGCCCTGATCGCCAACATCAGCCCTGGCGAGGCCCATCGCGGCCAGGCCTTCGAGCGCTTCACCGAAGACGGCCCCATGGCCCTGCTGCCATTGCCGGATAACCGCTGCGCGCTGGTATGGACCCGCCAGGGCATGGACGCCAAACGGCTGGCCGCCATCGACGAGCGCAGTTTCCTGCGCGAGTTGCAGGGGGTGTTCGGCTACCGGCTGGGTGCGCTGCGCCAGGTGGGTGCGCGGCATCTGTACCCGCTGTCGTTGATCGAAGCCCAGGAGCAGGTGCGGCCACAGTTGGTGGTGCTCGGCAACGCTGCGCACAGCTTGCACCCGATTGCCGGCCAGGGGTTCAACTTGTCGTTGCGTGACGTGCAAGCGTTGGCCGAGGCGTTGCTTGCCGGCCCGCAGCGCCCGGGCGACCTGGCCACGCTGCAGGCCTATCACCAGCGCCAGCGCCTGGACCAGGCCATGACCATCGGCTTCTCCGACCAGGTCACCCGCCTGTTCGGCAGCCAGCAGCCGTTGCTGGCCGCCGGGCGTAACCTGGGCCTGCTCGGGCTTGACCTGCTGCCACCGGCCAAAAGTTGGTTCGCTCGCCAGGCCATGGGCCTGGGCACCCGCCCCGACCGGCAGGGCCAGGCATGAACAACCCCCGTAAACGCGCACGCCGGGCGCGCATGCTGCGCTGGCTGTTGAACCTTTACCCGCCTTACTTGGGGGCAGGTATCCGCGTGCAGCACATCAGCCCGGACCTGCGCAGCGTGAAGGTGGCAATGAAGCTGACGCGCTGGAACCGCAATTACGTCGGTACCCAGTTTGGCGGCAGCCTGTATGCCATGGTCGACCCGTTCTACATGCTGTTGCTGATCGAGCAGTTGGGGCGCGACTACATTGTCTGGGACAAGGCCGCCAGCATCGATTTCATCGCGCCGGGCAAAGGCCCGGTGTTTGCCGAATTCCACGTCGATGACGCGCTGCTGAACGACATTCGTCAGCAGACCGCTACCGGCAAGAAGTGCCTGCCGCGTGTGCAGGTCGATATCCGCGATGGCGCCGGCGAACTGGTGGCGCGGGTCGATAAAACCCTATACGTGCGGCTCAAGCCGCAAGCGAGGCAGGCGTAGGCATGGAAATGCGCGCAGATCTGTTGATTGTCGGTGCCGGTATGGTCGGCAGCGCCCTGGCCCTGGCGTTACGCCACAGTGGCTTGCAAATCCTCTTGCTCGACGGCGGCCCGCTGACGGTCAAGCCGTTCGATGCCCAGGCTCCGTTCGAACCGCGTGTCAGCGCATTGTCGGCCGCCAGCCAGCGCATTCTCGAACGCCTCGGTGCCTGGGAAGGCATTGCCCAGCGGCGTGCCACACCGTACTCCGACATGCATGTGTGGGACGGCAGCGGCACCGGGCAGATTCACTTTTCGGCGGCCAGCGTGCATGCCCAGGTGCTCGGCCATATCGTCGAGAACCGGGTGGTGCAGGACAGCCTGCTGGAGCGCCTGCACGACAGCGATGTCGGCCTGCTGGCCAACGCGCGGCTGGAACAACTGCGCCGCTCTGGCGATGACTGGCTGCTGACCCTGGCCGATGGCCGGCGCTTGCGCGCGCCGCTGGTGGTCGCGGCCGATGGCGCCCATTCGGCCGTGCGGCGGCTGGCCGGTTGCGACACCCGCGAATGGGATTACCTGCACCACGCCATCGTGACCAGCGTGCGTTGCAGCGCCGGGCACCAGGCCACAGCCTGGCAGCGCTTCACCGATGAGGGGCCGCTGGCCTTCCTGCCGTTGACCCGAGGAGGCCAGCAAGACTGGTGCTCGATCGTCTGGTCGACCACGCCGGAGCAGGCCGAGCGGTTGATGGCGCTGGATGACGCTGCCTTCGTGCAGGCCCTGGAGCGGGCCTTCGAGGGGCGCCTGGGGAGCGTGCTGCAGGCCGACCCACGGGTGTGTGTACCGCTGCGTCAGCGCCACGCCAAGCGCTACGTGGAGCACGGCCTGGCGTTGGTGGGTGATGCGGCCCACACCATCCACCCCTTGGCCGGGCAGGGCGTCAACCTGGGGTTTCTGGATGCGGCGGTGCTGGCCGACGTACTGGGCAAGGCCTGCGAGCGTGGCGAACGGCTGGCGGACGTGAAGGTATTGAGCCGTTACGAGCGCCGGCGCATGCCGCATAACCTGGCGCTGATGGCGGCGATGGAAGGGTTCGAGCGGTTGTTCCAGGCCAACCCGCTGCCGTTGCGCTGGTTGCGCAACAGTGGGCTGAAGCTGGTGCAGCAGCTGCCCGAAGCCAAGGCGATGTTCGTGCGCCAGGCGTTGGGGCTGTCCGGGGATTTGCCGGAATTGGCCAAGGCTTGAGATGGCGGGGGCCGCTTTGCGCCCCCTCTGCAACATCCGGTAACGGCTCAAAGGATGAGCCAGAAAATGGGATTCACTACCATTTGCGCCTCTCATACCTTCCGAGGAGCGCTTTCCATGTTGCCACGCAAGCCCCTACTGGCCGCCCTGGCCCTGACTTTGTTCGGCGGCACCGCCCAGGCAGCGGAAGAAGTGGTGGTGTACTCCTCGCGCATCGATGAGCTGATCAAGCCGGTGTTCGATGCCTATACCGCCAAAACCGGCGTCAAGGTCAAGTTCATCACCGACAAGGAAGCGCCGCTGATGCAGCGCATCAAGGCCGAGGGCGACAATGGCGTGGCCGACCTGCTGCTGACCGTCGATGCCGGCAACCTGTGGCAGGCCGAGCAAATGGGCATCCTGCAGCCGATCAAGTCCGCCACCATCGACCAGAACATTCCGCCGCAGTACCGCGCCTCGTCCCATGATTGGACCGGCCTCAGCTTGCGCGCGCGCACCATCGTCTACTCCAGCGAGCGGGTCAAACCGGCAGAGTTGAGCACCTACGAGGCCCTGGCCGACAAGCAGTGGGAAGGCCGCCTGTGCCTGCGCACGGCGAAAAAGGTCTACAACCAGTCGTTGACCGCCACCCTGATCGAAACCCATGGCGAGGCGAAGACCGAGCAAATCGTCAAAGGCTGGGTCAACAACCTGTCCACCGATGTGTTCTCCGACGACAACGCGGTGATCCAGGCCATTGCGGCCGGCCAGTGCGACGTGGGCATCGTCAACACCTACTACTACGGCCGCCTGCACAAGCAGAACCCGCAGTTGCCGGTGAAGCTCTTCTGGCCCAACCAGGGCGACCGTGGCGTGCACGTGAACCTGTCGGGCATTGGCCTTAGCAAACATGCACCGCACCCCGAGGCAGCGACCAAGCTGGTGGAATGGATGACGGGCGAAGAAGCACAGAAACTGTTCGCCGACATCAACCAGGAATTCCCGGCCAACCCGAAGGTCAGGCCATCGGAAGAAGTGGCAGCGTGGGGCAGCTTCAAGGCCGACAGCATTCCGGTGGAAATTGCCGGCAAACGCCAGGCTGAAGCCATTCGCCTGATGGATCGGGCTGGCTGGAATTAAGCGCCGGGCTTTATCCTCTCGGGGCCTGAAAGGGCCTTTTCGCGGGCTCGCCCGCTCCCACAGGGACCGCTGTGGGAGCGGGCGAGCCCGCGAACGACCGCAAAGCGGTCGCAAACCAGCCATAGAGACATTCACCTTGTCCCACACCCCCCAACGCCGCTGGTACTTGCCGGTATCGCTGATCGCTGCCCTGGTACTCCTGCCCCTCAGCGTGCTGCTGCTGTCGTGGCAATCCCTAGACGTGCAGATCTGGTCGCACCTGCTCGACACCCAGATGACTCGCCTGCTGGGCAATACCCTGGCGCTGGTGGTGGGTGTGGGCATCGGCGTCACCGTGTTGGGCGTCAGCCTGGCCTGGCTCACCAGCCTCTGTGAGTTCCCCGGCCGGCGCTGGCTGGACTGGGCGCTGATGTTGCCGTTCGCCATACCTGCCTATGTGCTGGCTTTCGTGTTCGTCGGCTTGCTGGACTTCGCGGGCCCGGTGCAGACCGCACTGCGTGAGCTATTCGGCCCCATGCGCCTGCCCCGGGTGCGCTCTACCGGCGGGGTCATCATCGTGCTGGTGCTGGTGTTCTACCCCTATGTCTACCTGCTGGCGCGCACGGCGTTCCTGGCCCAGGGCAAAGGCTTGATGGAGGCTGCGCGGGTACTTGGGTTATCACCCTTGCAGGCCTTCTGGCGGGTGGCGCTGCCCATGGCGCGGCCGGCGATCGGCGCCGGTGTCGCCCTGGCGCTGATGGAAACCCTGGCCGATTTCGGCGCGGTGGCGGTGTTCAATTTCGACACCTTCACCACAGCCATCTACAAGACCTGGTACGGGTTTTTCAGCCTGTCCAGCGCAGCCCAGCTGGCCAGCCTGTTGCTGCTGGCGGTGATGCTGGTGCTGTACGGCGAGCGCCGTGCCCGCGGCGCCAGCCGCAGTGGCAACGAGCGGCCACGCGGGCAGGCGCTGTACCGCTTGCGCGGGCTGAAGGCGTTGCTGGCCAGCGGCTGGTGCCTGCTGGTGTTCGCCTGCGCCTTCGTCATCCCGCTGCTGCAACTGCTGGTGTGGTTCTGGCAGCGCGGGCGGCATGACCTGGACGAGCGCTATGTCGGCCTGGTGTCGCACACCTTGTACCTGGGCGCCATGGCCGCGCTGCTCACCGTGAGCGCGGCATTGCTGCTGGCCTTCGCCCGACGCCAGGCGCCGAGCGCCGGCATACGCGCCGGGGTTGGCCTGGCCAACCTGGGCTATGCCTTGCCCGGTTCGGTGTTGGCGGTGTCGATCATGCTGGCCTTCAGCTACCTGGACAACCAGTTGGTCATCCCGCTGTCCGGCTGGTTGGGCGGGGCCGGCAAACCGTTGCTGCTGGGCAGCCTGTCGGCCTTGCTGCTGGCTTACCTGGTGCGCTTTATCGCCGTGGCTTACGGGCCACTGGAAAGCAGCCTGGAGCGCATTCGGCCTTCTTTGCCCGAGGCTTCACGCAGCCTGGGTGTCGGCGGTGCCAGGTTGTTCCTCAAGGTTTACCTGCCGCTGTTGCTCCCGGGCGCCCTCAGCGCGGCCTTGTTGGTGTTTGTCGACGTACTCAAGGAAATGCCGGCCACCTTGCTGATGCGGCCGTTCGGTTGGGACACGCTCGCGGTGCGGGTTTTCGAGATGACCAGTGAAGGCGAATGGGCGCGAGCGTCATTGCCCGCCCTGACGCTGGTGCTGGTGGGCCTGTTGCCGGTCATCGGCCTGATCCGCCGTTCGGCCCGTCGACCCGGCCACAGTCACTGAGGGTGCCAGAGCGCGGGCTTGCGGCTACAATGCGCGGCATTCGCGCGGCGGGTGTCAAACAACAAGAGCTGACGCGCAACGTCATCGACCGCCGCCGCTTCGCCACGCCCGGAAGGAGAAACCCATGGGACAGCGCACGCTTTTGTACGACCTGCACCTGGCGCTAGGCGCCAAGACGGTCGATTTCGGTGGCTGGGACATGCCCCTGCACTATGGCTCGCAGGTCGAGGAGCACCATCAGGTGCGCAGCGATTGCGGGGTGTTCGATGTTTCCCACATGACCGTGATCGATGTCGATGGTCGCGATGCCACTGCCTGGTTGCAGCGTCTGCTGGCCAACGATGTGGCCCGCCTCGACGACACCGGCAAAGCGCTATACAGCCCGCTGTTGCAGGCGCAGGGCGGAGTGATCGACGACCTGATCGTATACCGCACGCAAGATGGCTATCGCCTGGTCACCAACGCCGCTACCCGCGCCAAGGTGCTCGGCTGGCTGCAGCAGCAGCGTGACGGTTTTGCCGTGGACTTCAAGGTCCGTCCCGACCTGGCCATCCTTGCCATCCAGGGCCCGCGTGCCCGAGAAAAGGTTGCGCCCCTGCTAAGCGCCGCGCGTGCCGCGCTGATCCGCGAACTGCGCCCGTTCAAAGGCTTTGCCGAAGGCGACTGGTTCATTGCCCGCACCGGGTATACCGGTGAAGACGGCCTCGAGATCATCTTCCCTGGCGACCAGGCCGTGGGCTTCTTCAACGAACTGGTGGGTGCCGGCATTGCCCCCAGCGGCCTTGGCGCGCGCGATACCCTGCGCCTGGAAGCCGGCATGAACCTGTACGGCCAGGACATTGACGAGCAGCACACCCCGCTTACCTCCAACCTGGGCTGGAGCATTGCCTGGGAGCCTGCCGAGCGTGACTTCATTGGCCGCGCTGCCCTGTTGGCGGAAATCGAGCACGGTGTGCAGGAAAAACTGGTCGGCCTGGTACTGGAAGAGCGCGGCGTGCTGCGCGCCCATCAGGTCGTGCGTGTCGCCGGTATTGGCGAAGGGGAGATCACCAGTGGTAGTTTCTCGCCTACGCTGAGCAAGTCCATTGCCTTGGCGCGCGTGCCCATGGCCACCGGTGACCGGGCCGAGGTGGAAATTCGCGGCAAGTGGTACCCGGTGCGGGTGGTCAAACCGACCTTCGTGCGCCACGGCAAGATCCTGATCTGAACCATTATTTACCGGCGGGCGTACCGCTGAGCCAATCGAGGAATTCAAGACATGAGCAATATCCCCGCCGACCTGCGTTTCGCCGAAAGCCATGAGTGGGCCCGCCTGGAAGCCGACGGCAGCGTTACCGTGGGCATCAGCGACCACGCCCAGCAAGCCCTGGGTGACGTGGTGTTCGTCGAGCTTGCCGAAGTCGGCAAGGTGTTCGCCGCGGGCGACGCTGCCGGCGTGGTCGAGTCGGTCAAGGCCGCTTCGGACATCTACGCCCCGGTGGGTGGCGAAGTGATCGCGGTGAACGAAGAGCTGGCTGACAGCCCGGAGCTGCTCAACGAAGAGCCTTACGGGGCGTGGATCTTCAAGCTCAAGCCAAGCAACGGTGCCGAGCTGGACAAGCTGCTGGATGCTGCCGGTTACAAGGCTGCGATCGGCGAATAAGACCGCGTCGCCTGCTTCGCGGCTAAAGCCGCTCCTACAGGTATTGCATGGCCCTGCGTCTTGCGCGACCCCTTGTAGGAGCGGCTTTAGCCGCGAAGAGGCCGGACCTGCAAACAAGTTTCCCCGCACAACCGGCAATCCCTTCCTAGACTTGTAGTCTCCATGAGAGCTGTTCCAGGAAGAGAGCGTGGTCATGTCCCAGTCGCCGTCCCTGCATCAACTGCAAGAGCTCAACCCGTTCCTGCGTCGCCACCTGGGCCCGGATGCCGCCGAGCAGCAGGCCATGCTCAACGCTCTGGGCGTGGCGAGCCGCGCCGAGCTGATCGAGCAAACCGTTCCGCCAGGCATCCGCCTGAAGCGCCCCCTCGACCTGCCACCGGCACTCGACGAGCAAGCGGCCTTGGCCAAACTCGCGGGTTACGCCGCGCAAAACCAGGTATGGACCAGCCTGATCGGCATGGGCTACCACGGCACCATCACCCCCACGGTGATCCTGCGCAACGTGCTGGAAAATCCCGGCTGGTACACCGCCTACACGCCTTACCAGCCCGAAATAGCCCAGGGCCGGCTGGAGGCGCTGCTGAACTACCAGCAGATGGTCATCGACCTGACCGGGCTGGCCCTGGCCAACGCCTCGCTGCTGGACGAGGCGACTGCCGCCGCCGAGGCCATGGCCCTGGCCAAGCGGGTAGCGCGCAGCAAGAGCAACGCATTCTTCGCCGATGAGCACTGCCACCCGCAGACCCTGTCAGTGCTCAAGACCCGCGCCGAAGGCTTCGGCTTCAAACTGATCATCGATTCTGTGGATAACCTGAACACGCATGCGGTATTCGGCGCATTGCTGCAGTACCCCGATACCCACGGCGAGGTGCGCGACCTGCGCCCTCTGATCGAGCACTTGCATGGCCAGCACGCCCTGGCCTGCGTGGCTGCCGACCTGCTCAGCCTCGTACTGCTCACGCCGCCCGGCGAGCTGGGCGCCGATGTGGTGTTGGGTTCTAGCCAGCGCTTTGGTGTACCGATGGGTTACGGCGGGCCACATGCGGCGTATTTCGCCTGCCGCGACGACTACAAGCGGGCCATGCCCGGGCGCATCATCGGCGTGTCGCGTGATGCCCGTGGCAACACCGCGTTGCGCATGGCCCTGCAAACCCGCGAGCAGCATATCCGCCGTGAAAAGGCCAACTCCAACATCTGCACGGCGCAGGTACTGCTGGCCAACATCGCCGGCTTCTACGCGGTCTACCACGGCCCGCAAGGCCTGCAGCGCATTGCCCAGCGCGTGCACCGGCTGACGGCGATACTGGCGGCCGGCCTTGCGGCCAAAGGCATCAAGCGCCTCAACCAGCACTTCTTCGACACCCTTACCCTCGACGTGGGTGGCGCACAGGCCGCCATCATCGAGAGCGCTGAAGCCGCACAGATCAACCTGCGCATACTGGGCCGCGGCCACCTGGGCGTGAGCCTGGATGAAACCTGCAACGAGCAGACAGTGCTGCGCCTGTTGGACATTTTCGTGGGGGTGGACCACGGGCTGGACATCGCCGCGCTTGACCAGTCGGCCCTGGCCGAAGGCATTCCGCCCAGCCTGGTGCGGCATTCGCCGTTCCTTGCCCACCCGGTGTTCAACCTGCACCACAGCGAAACCGAGATGCTGCGCTACCTCAAGCAGCTGGAGAACAAGGACCTGGCGCTGAACCAGTCGATGATCCCGCTGGGCTCCTGCACCATGAAGCTCAATGCTACCAGCGAGATGATCCCGATCACCTGGCCTGCTTTCGCTCAGTTGCACCCGTTCGCCCCGGCGGGGCAGGCCGTCGGGTACAAGGCGATGATCGACGAGCTGGAAAGCTGGCTGTGCACCATTACCGGCTTCGATGCCATCTGCATGCAGCCCAACTCTGGGGCCCAGGGTGAGTACGCTGGCCTGATGGCGATAACCCGCTACCACCGCAGCCGCCAGCAACCGCAGCGTACCTTGTGCCTGATCCCGTCGTCGGCACACGGCACCAACCCGGCGTCGGCACAGATGGCCGGCATGGAGGTGGTGATTGTCGATTGCGATCAGGACGGCAACGTCGACCTGGCAGACCTCAAGGCCAAGGCCGGTGCAGCCGGTGAGCGCCTGTCGTGCCTGATGATCACCTACCCCTCCACCCACGGCGTGTACGAAGAGGGCATTCGCGAAATCTGTGACGTGGTGCACCAGCACGGCGGCCAGGTGTACATGGACGGCGCCAACCTCAATGCCCAGGTGGGGTTGGCGCGCCCTGCCGACATTGGGGCCGATGTGTCGCACCTGAACCTGCACAAGACCTTCTGCATCCCCCACGGCGGCGGTGGTCCGGGCATGGGGCCGATCGGTGTTCGCGCTCATCTGCAACCCTTCGTCGCCAGCCACCCGGTGGTACCGGTCCCCGGCCTGGATCCGAACAACAGTGCGGTCAGCGCTGCGCCCTGGGGCAGCGCCAGCATTCTGCCGATCAGCTGGATGTACATTGCCATGATGGGCCCGCAACTGGCTGACGCCAGCGAGGTGGCGATCCTCTCTGCCAACTACCTGGCCAGCCAGCTGGCTGGGGCCTTCCCGGTGCTCTACCGCGGGCGTAACCAGCGCGTGGCGCATGAGTGCATACTCGACCTGCGGCCGTTGAAGGCGCTGACGGGAATCAGCGAGGAGGACGTGGCGAAGCGCCTGATGGACTATGGCTTCCATGCACCGACCATGTCGTTCCCGGTGCCGGGTACGCTGATGGTGGAACCGACCGAAAGTGAGTCCAAGGCCGAGCTGGACCGCTTTATCGAAGCGATGCTGGCGATTCGCGCGGAGATCGCGGACGTTCAGGATGGCAAGTGGCCGGCAGAGAACAGCCCGCTCAGGCATGCGCCGCATACTTTGGCCGATGTCCTGGGCATATGGGACAGGCCCTACAGCCTGGAGCAGGCGGTGGCACCGGCTGCGCATGTGCGCCAACACAAATACTGGCCGGCGGTTAACCGGGTCGACAACGTGTATGGGGACCGCAACCTGTTCTGTGCCTGTGTGCCGGTGGAGGCTTATCGCTGAAAGCGCAGGGTGACCGATTGGGCGCGCAGCGCGCGCCCCGGGGTTTTACTCGGCTACCGCATTCTTGGCCAGGATGGCATTGGCCAGCTCCATGTCCGAGGCCTGCAGCCCCGGGTTCTCGGCCCGCGCCTGGTGCATGGCGGCTTCCAGGAACGGCCCACGGATCGCACCTTCGCTGGCAACGAAGCTGCTGGCGTCGTCCTGCGCGGCGAGGACAAGCTTGTGGTCCCGCGACGTCAGGTAGGTCGACCCAGTCGTTGCTCCGGAAGAAATCACGTTACGCCAAAAGGTATCAGCCATGGCCGAGCCCACAGGCAGCGAGAGCAGGGCAGCGGCGGCAACGGCAGTTTTGAGACGCATGTTGAAACACCTCGAAGGGTGGGGGTTGAAGATGCGCCGTTGGATCTTTTCCAATGGGGCAAGTTCCTGAATGCCCGGGCTTTTCGTCAGCCGCAGACGCGCATTACCTCATGCATGCAGGTCTGCCCAGTGGTCACCTTGGCCTCGCCACAACGACGAAGGTCCACCAGGCCATCGGCCAGGGCCTGTTGCCGCAGAACGGTCAGGTCGGCATCCCGGCCAATCAGCGCGCGCAGCTTGTCGCTGGGCTCGAGCAGTTCAAACAAACCGGTGCGGCCATGAAAGCCGGTGCCTCGGCAGGTACGGCAATGGGCGCAGGTATTCGCCTGGCAGTCCGGGCACAGGGTGCGCACCAGGCGCTGGGCCAGGACGCCGACCAGCGTCGCCTTGATCAGGTAGTCGGCCACGCCCAGTTCCTGCAAGCGGGTGATGGCCGCGCAGGCATCGTTGGTGTGCAGGGTAGACAGCACCAAATGCCCGGTCAGGGCGGCCTGTACCGCCACTAGGGCCGTTTCGCGGTCGCGAATTTCGCCGATCATGATGATGTCCGGGTCCTGACGCAGCAGGGCGCGTACCCCGGCGGCAAAACCAAGGTCCAGGGCGGGCTGCACCTGCAACTGGTTGAACGCCGGCTCCAGGCGCTCGATGGGGTCTTCGATGGTGCACAGGTTGACCTGTGGCGTGGCCAATAGCTTGAGGCTGGTATACAGCGTGCTGGTCTTGCCGGAGCCGGTGGGGCCGGTCACCAGGATGATGCCCTGGCGCTTGGCCAACAGGCGCTGCCACTGGGCCAGTTGCTGGCCTTGCAGGCCGAGGCGGTCGAAGCCCTCGTGCAGTTGCTGCGGGTCGAACAGGCGCAGCACCAGCTTTTCGCCGTAGGCGGTTGGCAGGGTCGACAACCGTAGCTCGACCTCACCGCCGCCGGGCAGGCGGCTGTGCAGGCGGCCGTCCTGCGGCCGGCGCTTTTGCGCCACATCCATGCGCCCCAGGTGCTTGAGGCGGCTGACCAGTGCCAAGGTCACGCCGGCAGGAAAGGCGTACACGTTATGCAGCAGGCCGTCGATGCGGTAGCGCAACTGGCCCTGATCGCGGCGGGGTTCCAGGTGAATGTCGCTGGCACGTTGTTCGATAGCGTACTGCAGCAACCAGTCGACGATGTGCACGATGTGCGCGTCGTCGGCGCTGGCTTCGGCCTGGCGCTTGCCCAGTTCCAGCAGTTGCTCGAGTTCGCCCAGGCCGGCGGCCTGCTGGTATTGCGCGCCTTTTACCGACTGGGCCAGGTGCTGGAACGACTGCCCTGCCTGGCGGATCTGCAACGGGCTGGCCAGCACCCGACGAATCGGCCGGCCCAGGCTGCGGGCCAGGTCGGCCTGCCAGTCGTTCTGGTAGGGCTCGGCACTGGCGACGGTAACGCCGAGGGCGTCGGCTGCGACGATGAGGATGCCGTGGCGCTGGGCGAAGGCCGGCGCGATCAGGCCGCTGACCTGGGGCAGGTCAAGCTGCATGGGGTCGATGCGCAGGTAAGGCTGGCCGACCTTGCGGGCCAGCCATTGGCAAAGGTGCTCAAGGTCCAGCTGCTGGCCAGGCTGTTGGCGGTGTTCCAGGCTGCAGGCGGCGATCTGTTCGAGCGGATGGCAAGCGGGGTGGGCGGCGGCGTGATCGAGCACGTGCTGGGTGTCGTTGGCGTGCAGGTGCTGGTCGGCGACCAGGGCGGCGAGCACGCGTTCAAGGTCGAGGGTCATTGTGTGCGGGCTATGCATGCTGGGCGTCCGTGCCTGATCGGGAATGTGCCGGTCAGGCTAGCCGGGCGGGGCGCGGGCATCACGGGGGAAGGGTTTCGGGGTTTTACACGTACGGTGTAGAGGCATTCCGCGAGGCTACAGGCCAATGCCAGTCAGTTAAGTAATTTGGGGCCGCTTTGCGACCCTTCGCGGGCACGCCCGCTCCCACAGGGGATTGCGCATTTCTTGAGTTCAGCGCCTAACGTGTGGGAGCGGGCGTGCCCGCGAAGGGCTGCAAAGCAGCCCCAGTAACGCTTAACTGACAGGCATTAGGCAGCCTTTATTCGCTATGATTTGACCATTTTGCCTGGCTGTCGAATTGAGCAATTCGTCAGCACCCACTATGGAGAAACAGCAATGCATAGCGAGCTGGACGCCTACGATCGGCGCATTCTTGAACTGCTGCAAGAGGACGCTTCGCTTTCCAGCGCGCAGATTGCCGAGCGTGTGGGCCTGTCACAGTCACCGTGCTGGCGGCGTATCCAGCGTTTGAAGGACGAGGGGGTGATTCGTGGGCAGGTGACCTTGCTCGACCGCAAGAAGATCGGCCTGAACACCCAGATATTCGCCGAGGTGAAGCTCAATGCCCACGGGCGCTCCAACTTCACCGAATTCACCGAGGCCATTCGCGGCTTCCCGGAGGTGCTGGAATGCTATGTGCTGATGGGCGCGGTGGATTTTTTGCTGCGCATCGTTACCTCGGATATCGAGGCCTATGAGCGGTTCTTCTTCGAAAAGCTGTCGAACGTGCCGGGAATTCAGGAAGTAAACTCGATTGTGGCGCTTTCAGAGATCAAGTCCACGACCAGCCTGCCGCTCAAGACCCGCTGACGTGGTTTCGTGTAGGAGCGGCCTTGCGTCGCGAAAGGGCCGCAAAGCGGCCCCGGCAGTATCTGCTTGAAGCGCAGATCCCGGGGGCGCTTCGCACCCCTTTCGCGAAGCAAGGCCGCTCCTACAGGGCCGTATCAGGCCTTGAGCAGGTGCTTCCAGCCACGGCTTTGGTCAACTGCCCGTGCCTGGTCGATGCGTGCTTCCAGCACTTCATCGCTGATCGGCAGTTCGGCCAGCTCATGCAGCTTCTTCAGGTCGCCATACAGGCGGTCCATCTGCGGTGCTTCCAGCACCTGGCGGGCGTGGTGCAGCCAGGCCAGCAGTTGTTCGATGCGCGGCAGTTGCTCAGCCAGGTCTTCGGGGCGCTGGGTGTACAGCGGCAGCTTCAGTGCACGGCCTTCTTCACCCAGCAAATGGCCCATCCAGCTGGCCAGCTGCGCCTTGCCCTGGCGTTCGCCACGGCCCTTGCGTTCTACCGTCCAGGCGCGGGCCAGCAGCCAGCGTGAGGTTTCCAGCGAGAACTGGCCCCAGCGCACGTCTTCCAGCTCTTCGGCAAACTGCTCGGGCGCGGCGCGGCGGATGTCTTCGTCGTCGTTACCGGCTTGCACCAGCGGGCGCCAGTCTTCCAGCAGGGCGTCGAGGCTGCTGCGCAGTTCACGGGTAGCGGCACGCGGTGCGGCCTGGCCCAGGCTGGCGGTCAACGCGCGCAGTTCGCTCAGGCACTCGACCCAGTCCTGCAACAGGCGCCAGTGGCCATTGTGGCGGTACTGCTCGGCCAGGCGCTGGCTGCTGCCCAGCAGTTGCCAGGCCAGGGCGGCGTAGGCGTCGTCAACGGCCATTTCCGCGTCCAGCTCGGCACCTGGCAGGCCCAGCTCATAGCTGTCTGGCTCCAGCAGGCGATAGCCGCGCTCGGCCTTGCTGATGTCGCACGGCATCAACGGCAGGCTGGCGGCCAGCTCGGCGGCCAGTTCCAGCAGTGCCTGCGGCTCACCTTCGCGCAGCTCCAGTTCCAGCTCGCAGATGGCTTCCTTGCGCTTGCCGGCGACCACGAAGCCTTGGTCCAGCGCGGCCTCGATCACCACCTTGCTTTTGCCACGGCCCCAGGCGATTTCGGCGAACTCGCGGGTGAAGTCCGTGGTGAACAGTGGCTTGATGGTCTTTTTGTCCAGGCCGGCCAGTTGTTCGGGCCAGCAGGTGGCATCGAGCTTTTTCAGGTCCAGCTTGGGCTTGTCCAGGTTCCACTCGTACTCATTGCGCTCCGACAGGCCCGCTACGCTCTGGCCGCGGCACTTGAGGGTCTGGATGACCACATCGCCATCGCGACGCAGGCGCAGGGCCACGCGGGCAGCAGACAGCTCACGCTCGGCAGTGTCGAAGTACTGGTTGGTCAGTTCGCGGGTCTGCCAGCCGGACTTGTTGCGCTTTTTCAGCAGAGGGTGCTCGCGCAGGGCGGCAAGGGTCTCGCGGCTGGCGCGTAGCTTGAGTTCGGTTTCTTTGTGCATCACAGACTCGAAGGAGGGGGCGTGGTTGGCAAGGAGTTTACAGCAGTCGGCTGTGATCTGTTGGATCGTGGTGGCTTCTTCGCGGGCTCGCCCGCTCCCACAGGCAAAGCGCAGCCCTTGAAGGCATTGAAATCCCTGTGGGAGCGGGCAAGCCCGCGAAGAAGCCCACACGGTTGCCCTGCGAACGAATGGCATTGCTATGATGGGCAACGCTTCCGAGGAGTACGCGCATGCCGTTGCCGACGCTGAAAGACCAGTTTGCCGCCTTGATCGCTGCGCCTTCGGTCAGTTGCACCCAACCGGCGCTGGACCAGTCCAATCGTCAGGTCATCGACCTGCTGGCCGGCTGGCTGGGCGACCTTGGCTTCAAATGCGATATCCAGCAGGTCAGCCCCGGCAAGTTCAACCTGCTGGCCAGCCGCGGCACAGGCCCGGGCGGCCTGGTGCTGGCGGGGCACAGCGACACCGTGCCCTACGACGAACAACTGTGGCGCAGTGACCCGCTGAAGCTGACAGAGACCGATGGACGCTGGGTTGGCCTGGGCAGTTGCGACATGAAAGGCTTCTTTGCCCTGATCATCGAAGCCGTCATTCCGCTGCTGGAGCACGATTTCAAGCAGCCCCTGCTGATCCTCGCCACCTGTGACGAAGAAAGCTCCATGTCTGGTGCCCGCGCCCTGGCCGAGGCTGGCCAGCCGTTGGGGCGAGCGGCGGTGATCGGCGAACCGACCGGGCTGCGGCCGATCCGCATGCACAAGGGCATCCTCATGGAGCGCATCGATATCCTGGGGCGCAGCGGCCATTCCTCGGACCCAAGCCTGGGCCACAGCGCCATGGAGGCCATGCACGCGGTCATGGGCGAGCTGATGGGCCTGCGCCAGCAATGGCAGCAAACCTACCGCAACCCACAGTTCAGCGTGCCCACCCCGACCATGAACTTTGGCTGCATCCACGGCGGCGACAACCCAAACCGTATCTGCGGCCAGTGCGCACTGGAGTTCGACCTTAGGCCTTTGCCGGGCATGGATGCCGAGCAGTTGCGGGCGGCCATCCGCGAGAAACTGCAGCCGCTGGCCGAGCGCCACGAGGTCCGTATCGACTACGCACCGCTGTTCCCGGAGGTGCCGCCGTTCGAGCAGGCGGCCGACGCCGAGCTGGTGCAGGTAGCCGAACGCCTGACCGGCCATCGCGCCGAAGCGGTGGCGTTCGGCACCGAAGCACCTTATCTTCAGCAGCTGGGTTGCCAGACTATCGTGTTGGGCCCCGGCGACATCGCCTGCGCCCACCAGCCCGGCGAATACCTTGAAATGTCACGAATCGAGCCTACCGTGCGTCTATTGCGTGACCTGATCCGGCACTATTGCCTGCACTAAACGTCAATCGTACTGATTCGTTCCTGCCTAGAGGAGACCGCGCGTGACCGCAAGCCTGTTCCGACGATGATCCTGAACGCCCCGTGTATCGCCGTTCTCCGTCCACTTATTCACAGGCCCTGTCATGCCCGATTACGTCAACTGGCTGCGTCATGCCTCCCCGTACATCAATGCCCATCGCGACTGCACCTTCGTGGTCATGCTGCCTGGCGATGGGGTAGAGCACCCCAACTTCGGCAATATCGTCCACGACCTGGTGCTGCTGCACAGCCTTGGCGTGCGCCTGGTACTGGTGCACGGCTCGCGCCCGCAGATCGAAAGCCGTCTGGCTGAGCGCGGCCTGACGCCGCATTACCACCGCGGCCTGCGCATCACCGATGCCGCCACCCTGGACTGCGTGATCGACGCTGTCGGCGCCCTGCGCCTGGCCATCGAGGCGCGCCTGTCGATGGACATCGCGGCCTCGCCGATGCAGGGCTCGCGCCTGCGCGTGGCGTCCGGCAACCTGGTCACCGCACGGCCGATCGGTGTGCTCGAAGGGGTGGACTACCACCACACCGGCGAAGTGCGCCGGGTCGACCGCAAGGGCATCAGCCGCCTGCTCGACGAGCGCTCCATCGTGCTGTTGTCGCCTTTGGGCTACTCACCCACCGGTGAGATCTTCAACCTGGCCTGCGAGGACGTCGCTACCCGCGCGGCCATCGACCTGGGTGCCGACAAGCTGCTGCTGTTCGGCGCCGAGCCAGGTTTGCTGGACGCAGACGGCAAGCTGATACGCGAGCTGCGCCCACAACAGGTGGCCCCGCACCTGCAGCGGCTGGGCAGCGATTATCAGGGCGAGTTGCTGGATGCTGCGGCTGAAGCCTGCAAAGGCGGTGTGGCGCGCAGCCACATCGTCAGTTATGCCGAAGACGGCGCCCTGCTGACCGAGCTGTTCACCCGCGGCGGGGGTGGCACGCTGGTGTCGCAGGAGCAGTTCGAGGTGGTGCGCGAGGCGACCATCGAAGACGTCGGTGGCTTGCTCGACCTGATCAGCCCGCTGGAAGAGCAGGGCATCCTGGTGCGTCGCTCGCGCGAGGTGCTGGAACGTGAGATCGAGCAATTCAGTGTGGTCGAGCGCGAAGGTATGATCATCGCCTGTGCGGCGCTGTACCCGATTGCTGATTCCGAGGCCGGCGAGCTGGCGTGCCTGGCGGTCAACCCGGAGTACCGCCATGGTGGGCGGGGCGACGAATTGCTGGAGCGCATCGAGAGCCGTGCGCGGCAAATGGGCTTGACTACCCTGTTCGTGCTTACTACTCGTACTGCGCACTGGTTCCGCGAACGTGGCTTTGCGCCGAGTGGCGTGGAGCGTCTGCCGGCAGCGCGGGCTTCGCTGTACAACTACCAGCGTAATTCGAAGATTTTCGAGAAGTCTTTGTAAACCTGTACCGGCCCTATCGCCGGCAAGCCGACTCCCACAGGGAAAGCGCCAGCCCTGAAGGTTGTGCAGTACCTGTGGGAGCTGGCTTGCCGGCGATAGGGCCGCAAAGCGGCCCCGGCAATCTCAGCGTGTTACAGAACATATTGGGGGCGCTTCGCACCTTTTTCGCGACAAAAGGCCGCTCCCGCAATGGGGGCGGCGTTTTGTTTACACGGTATGCAGGTGCCAGTTGTATTCAGTGTGGTCGAGCGCGAAGGCATGATCATCGCCTGTTCGTGCTTACTACCCGTACTGCGCACTGGTTTCGCGAACGTGGCTTTGCGCCGAGTGGCGTGGAGCGGCTGCCGGCAGCGCGGGCTTCGCTGTACAACTACCAGCGTAATTCGAAGATTTTCGAGAAGTCTTTGTAAACCTGTACCGGCCCTATCGCCGGCAAGCCGGCTCCCACAGGGAAAGCGCCAGCCCTGAAGGTTGTGCAGTACCTGTGGGAGCTGGCTTGCCGGCGATAGGGCCGCAAAGCGGCCCCGGCAATCTCAGCGTGTTACAGAACATCTTGGCGGCGGCGTTTTGTTTACACGGTATGCAGGTACCAGTTGTACTCGAGGTCGGAGATCGAGTGTTCAAACTCCTCCAGCTCGCTCTCCTTGCACGCGACGAAGATGTCGATGTACTTCGGATCGATGTACTTGTTCAGAATCTCGCTGTCGTCCAGCTCACGCAGGGCATCGCGCAGGTTGTTCGGCAAGCTCTGCTCAAGTTGCTCGTACGAGTTGCCTTCGATCGGCGCGCCAGGCTCGATCTGGTTGGTCAGGCCGTGGTGCACGCCCGCCAGCACGGCAGCCATCATCAGGTACGGGTTGGCGTCGGCCCCGGCCACGCGGTGCTCGATGCGCACGGCATCGGCCGAGCCGGTCGGTACGCGCAACGCCACGGTACGGTTGTCCAGGCCCCAGCTTGGCGCGTTCGGTACGTAGAACTGCGCACCGAAACGGCGGTAGGAGTTGACGTTCGGGCAGAGGAACGCCATGGACGCTGGCAGGGTCTCGAGCACACCGCCGACAGCGTGACGTAGCGCGGCGTTCTGCTCGGGATCCTCGCTGGTGAAGATGTTGTTGCCATCTTTGTCCAGCACGGAAATGTGTACATGCAGGCCGTTGCCCGCCTGGCCCGGGTAGGGCTTGGCCATGAAGGTGGTGTCCATTTCATGGTCGTACGCAATGTTCTTGATCAAGCGCTTGAGCAGTACCGCGTAGTCGCAGGCCTTGAGCGGGTCTGGCACGTGGTGCAGGTTGACTTCGAACTGCGCCGGGGCGCTTTCCTTGACGATGGCGTCGGCCGGGATGCCTTGTTCCTTTGCGCCTTCGAGGATGTCCTGCAGGCAGTCGGCATATTCGTCGAGGTCGTCGATCAGGTACACCTGGGTCGACTGCGGGCGTTTGCCCGAGATTGGCGAGCGCGGTGGCTGTGGGCGGCCGTTCACGTTCTCCTGGTCGATCAGGTAGAACTCCAGCTCGAACGCGGCGCAGATGGTCAGGCCCATGTCGGTGAACTTGCTCACCACCTGGCGCAGCACTTCGCGCGGGTCGGCGAAGAACGGCTCGCCTTCCAGCTCGTGCATGGTCATCAGCAGCTGGGCAGTGGGGCGCTTTTGCCACGGTTCGTTACAGAGTGTGTCTGGGATCGGATAGCAGATGCGGTCGGCATCGCCGATATCCAGGCCCAGGCCAGTGCTTTCGACGGTGGAACCGTTGATGTCGAGGGCGAAGAGGGAGGCCGGCAAGTTGATGCCTTTCTCGTAAACCTTGTGGAGGCTGGTGCGCTCTATGCGCTTGCCGCGCACCACACCATTCATATCTGCAATCAGAAGGTCAACGTAGAGAACCTCAGGATGTTCCTTAAGGAACGCGTTCGCTTCGTTAAGCTGAACGGCACGCGGGGGTACCGACATGATGCAACACCTTTGTTGTTAAAAATATCAATCAAGGGGGGCTTGCAAGACCAGTCAACCGAAAAGCCATACTGATGTCAAGCCAACCCCATGATGCCCTGAAATGGCCCATCTACGGCAGATTTGCTGCAAATCGGGGCATGGCATTATCCGCTATTTCCGCGGTAAAGAGCTATCTCAAGCGTGCCGTGTTTTATTTTTTACGCGGGTGTTGTGTAAAAAAATGAACAAGGCTAAGCTCGGTCTCAACCCAGAACACAATAATACGAGGGTCACATGGTCCGCTTGCCGCGACCTGAAAGCACTGCGTGCGCAGTGCCATCGGGTATCTCCGCCGTTCATGCAAGCTGCGTCGCTGTTGCTGCCGCCCTGGCCGCAATAATTGACGTTTGGCGTTCCCGGACCTGCCCTCGCAGCGGCTTGCCGCCCTTCGTTTCATCTTCCTGCCTTTTGAACTCATTTCGGATACAGCTGATTTCAGTGTATCCACTGTGGCTCTGCGCGGGGGTTTTTGCTTTAGCAATCTTCTCCATCCAGAATCAAGTCGCGGACCACCTTACCTCCTGAGGTATTTATGAGTAACAACCTCGACCAGCTCACCGATTGGTTGAAAGAGCACAAGATCACCGAAGTCGAATGCATGATCAGTGACCTGACCGGCATCACGCGCGGCAAGATTTCGCCTACCAACAAATTCATCGCCGAAAAGGGCATGCGCCTGCCCGAGAGTGTGCTGCTGCAGACCGTGACCGGCGACTACGTCGACGACGACATCTATTACGAATTGCTCGACCCGGCGGATATCGACATGATCTGCCGCCCTGACGAGAACGCCGTGTTCCTCGTGCCGTGGGCCATCGAGCCCACCGCGCAGGTGATCCACGACACCTACGACAAGAAGGGCAACCCGGTCGAACTGTCGCCGCGCAACGTGCTGAAGAAAGTACTCAAGCTCTACGCCGACAAGGGCTGGCAGCCGATCGTCGCGCCGGAAATGGAGTTTTACCTCACCAAGCGCAGTGAAGACCCGGACTTCCCGCTGCAACCGCCGGTAGGCCGTTCCGGTCGCCCGGAAACCGGCCGACAGTCGTTCTCGATCGAAGCGGCGAACGAATTCGACCCGTTGTTCGAAGACGTGTACGACTGGTGCGAGCTGCAGCAACTGGACCTCGACACGCTGATCCACGAAGACGGCACGGCGCAGATGGAAATCAACTTCCGTCATGGCGACGCCCTGCACCTGGCCGACCAGATCCTGGTGTTCAAGCGCACCATGCGCGAAGCAGCGCTCAAGCACAACGTGGCGGCCACCTTCATGGCCAAGCCGATGACCGGCGAGCCGGGCAGTGCCATGCACCTGCACCAGAGCGTGGTCGACGTGGCCACGGGCAAGAACATCTTCAGCAATGCAGACGGCAGCATGAGTGAACTGTTCCTGCACCACATTGGCGGCTTGCAGAAGTTCATCCCCGAGGCGCTGCCGCTGTTCGCCCCCAACGTCAATTCCTTCCGCCGCTTCCTGCCCGACACATCGGCGCCGGTCAACGTGGAATGGGGCGAAGAAAACCGCACCGTCGGTTTGCGTGTACCGGATGCCGGCCCGCAGAGCCGCCGGGTCGAGAACCGCCTGCCGGGCGCTGACGCCAACCCCTACCTGGCCATCGCCGCCAGCCTGCTGTGTGGCTACATCGGCATGGTCGAAGGTATCGAAGCCAGTGCGCCGGTGCAGGGCCGTGGTTACGAACGGCGCAACCTGCGCCTGCCGCTGACCATCGAAGATGCCCTGGAGCGCATGGAGAACAGCCGCGCGCTGGTGCAGTACCTGGGCAAGAAATTCATTACCGGCTATGTCGCCACCAAGCGCGCCGAGCACGAGAACTTCAAACGTGTAATCAGCTCCTGGGAGCGTGAGTTCCTGCTGTTTGCTGTCTGATCAACCCTGGCGCCGCAGGTGCGCGGCGGCCGAACTACGGAGAAGCCCATGAGCGTCAACAACCCGCAAACCCGTGAATGGCAAGCCCTGAGCGGGGAGCATCACCTGGCACCTTTCAGCGACTACAAGCAGCTGAAAGAGAAGGGGCCACGCATCATCACCAAGGCCCAGGGTGTGCATTTGTGGGACAGCGAGGGGCACAAGATTCTCGATGGCATGGCCGGCCTGTGGTGCGTGGCCGTGGGCTATGGCCGCGAAGAGCTGGTGCAGGCGGCAGAGAAGCAGATGCGTGAACTGCCGTACTACAACCTGTTCTTCCAGACCGCCCACCCGCCGGCGCTGGAGCTGGCCAAGGCGATCACCGAGGTGGCGCCGCAAGGCATGACCCATGTGTTCTTCACCGGCTCCGGCTCCGAGGGCAACGACACGGTGCTGCGTATGGTTCGCCATTACTGGGCGCTGCAGGGCAAGCCGCAGAAGCAGACCATCATCAGCCGCATCAACGGTTACCACGGTTCGACCGTCGCCGGCGCGAGCCTGGGTGGCATGAGCGGCATGCACGAGCAGGGTGGCCTGCCGATTCCGGGCATCGTGCACATCCCGCAGCCGTACTGGTTCGGCGAAGGCGGCGACATGACGGCGGACGAATTCGGGGTGTGGGCTGCCGAACAGCTGGAGCAGAAAATTCTGGAGGTCGGCGAGGACAACGTTGCCGCGTTCATCGCCGAGCCCATCCAGGGGGCCGGCGGCGTGATCATCCCACCTGAGACCTACTGGCCGAAGGTGAAGGAGATTCTGGCCCGTTACGACATTCTGTTCGTCGCCGACGAAGTGATCTGCGGGTTCGGCCGGACCGGCGAGTGGTTCGGTTCCGACTACTACGGGCTGCAGCCCGACCTGATGACCATCGCCAAGGGCCTGACCTCCGGGTACATCCCCATGGGCGGGGTGATCGTGCGGGACAGCGTCGCCAAGGTCATCAGCGAAGGGGGTGAGTTCAACCACGGTTTCACCTATTCGGGCCACCCGGTGGCCGCCGCCGTAGGCCTGGAAAACCTGCGCATACTGCGCGACGAGCACATCGTCGAGAAGGCGCGCACGGAAGCGGCACCGTATTTGCAAAAGCGTTTGCGTGAGCTGCAGGACCACCCGCTGGTGGGCGAGGTACGCGGCCTGGGCCTGCTCGGCGCGATCGAGCTGGTGAAGGACAAGGCCACCCGCAGCCGTTACGAAGGCAAGGGTGTGGGCATGATCTGCCGCAACTTCTGTTTCGAAAACGGCCTGATCATGCGCGCTGTGGGTGACACCATGATCATCGCGCCGCCGCTGGTGATCAGCCATGCAGAGATTGATGAGCTGGTAGAAAAGGCGCGCAAATGCCTGGACCTGACACTCGAAGCGATTCGGTGAGCGTTTGCTAGGCTAGCGAAGTGACATTAAGTCGTTACCAGGCCCTGCTTTCCTTGATACAGGGCCCGGTAACTTGCCAGACTAGCGACTGTTTCAGTCGCCGCACGCTCTGCACCGTGGGTTCTGGCAGCTGAACGGAAGGCTAAACAAAAATTCTGGAGCATTACGCATGAAGAAAATGGGCAAGACGTTGCTGGCCGCCGCCCTGATGGGCGCCATGGCCTCCGCTGTTCAGGCTGAAGACAAGGTGTTGAACGTCTACAACTGGTCGGACTACATCGCTCCGGACACCATCGCCAAGTTCGAAAAGCAGACAGGCATCAAGGTCAAGTACGACGTCTTCGACAGCAACGAAACCCTCGAGGCCAAGTTGCTGGCTGGCAAGTCGGGCTACGACATCGTGGTGCCATCCAACAACTTCCTGGCCAAGCAGATCAAGGCTGGCGTGTACGAAGAGCTGGACCGCTCCAAACTGCCGAACTGGAAAAACCTCGACCCCGACCTGCTCAAGGCCGTGGGCGATGCCAGTGACAAGGGCAACAAGCACGCCTTCCCGTACATGTGGGGCTCGATCGGCATCGGCTACAACCCCGAGAAGGTCAAGGCCGCGCTGGGTGTCGACAAGATCGACTCGTGGGACGTGGTGTTCAAGCCTGAGAACATCGCCAAGCTCAAAAGCTGCGGCGTGAGCTTCCTCGACGCGCCGACCGAAATGCTGCCGGCCGCGCTGCACTACCTGGGCCTGCCGACCGACAGCACCAAGAAAGATGACCTGAAGGCCGCCGAGGACCTGTTCCTCAAGATCCGCCCTTCGATCACCTACTTCCACTCGTCCAAGTACATTGGCGACATGGCCAACGGCAACATCTGCGTGGCCGTTGGCTACTCGGGTGACCTGGAGCAGTCCAAGGCCCGTGCCCATGAAGCCGGCGACAAGGTCAAAGTGGACTACGTGATTCCGAAAGAGGGCGCCGGTACTTTCTACGACATGGTCGCCATCCCCAAGGATGCCGAGCATAAAGACGCTGCCTACCAGTTCATGAACTTCCTGATGCAGCCGGAAATCATGGCTGAAATCACCAACGCCGTGCGCTTCCCGAACGGTAACCAGGCCGCGACCCCGTTGGTCGACAAAGACATCACCAGCGACCCGAGCATCTACCCGCCTGCCGACGTGAAGAAAAAGCTGTACGCGATCGCCGCGCCTGATGCTTCGGTACAGCGTGTGATCACCCGCAGCTGGACCAAGATCAAATCGGGCAAATAAGCCTGGTGGCAGTACCTCCGGGCCGGTAAATGCCGGCCCAGAGGCTTTGAAAGGCAATTGTTCATTGCGGCATCGAAGCTGCGAAGGTAAGTTGCGCGCCGGTTTTGCGTGTGCGGCAGCATTGTCGCTACCCAGGCACTGATTGTGAGGACCACCCACTTGTCTATTTCTGTATTCCGCAAGGCCTTGCTGGCCGGCGCGGGCCTGACGCTGGCATGCAGCGTCCAAGCGGCGCCAACGGTGCACTTCTATAACTGGTCCGACTACATCGGCCCGACCACACTCGCGGACTTCGAGAAAGCCACGGGCATCAAGCCCGTGCAGGATGTGTTCGACTCCAACGAAACCCTGGAAGGCAAGCTGCTGGCCGGTAATACCGGCTATGACGTGGTGGTGCCGTCCAACCATTTCCTCGGCAAGCAGATCAAGGCGGGCGCGTTCCAGAAGCTCGACAAAAGCCTGCTGCCCAACTATTCGAACCTGGACCCGGCGCTGATGAAGCGCCTGGAAAAGAACGACCCGGGCAACCAGTACGCGGTGCCTTACCTGTGGGGCACCAACGGCATCGGCTACAACGTCGACAAGGTGAAAGCCGCGCTAGGCGTGGACACCATCGACTCGTGGGCCGTGTTGTTCGAGCCCGAGAACATGAAGAAGCTGTCCAAGTGCGGGGTAGCCTTCCTCGACTCGGCGGACGAAATGCTCCCGGCGGTGCTTAACTACATGGGCCTGAACCCCAACAGTACCAACCCCAAGGATTACGCCAAGGCCGAGCAGAAGCTGCTGGCCGTGCGCCCTTACGTGACCTACTTCCATTCGTCCAAGTACATCACCGACCTGGCCAATGGCGACATCTGCGTCGCGGCGGGCTTCTCGGGTGATGTGTTCCAGGCCAAGGCCCGCGCTGAAGAAGCGAAAAAGGGCGTGAACCTGGCTTACGCCATCCCCAAGGAAGGCGGCAACCTCTGGTTCGATGTACTGGCGATTCCCAAGGACGCCAGGAACGTCAAAGAGGCGCACGCCTTCATCAACTATTTGCTGAAACCTGAGGTTATCGCCCAGGTCAGTGATTACGTCGGTTACGCCAACCCGAACCCCAAGGCTGGCGACCTGATGGACCAGGCCGTGAGGACTGACGCCGCGGTTTACCCACCGCAGGAAGTGCTGGACAAGATGTTCGTCAATTCAGAGTTGCCACCCAAGGTGCAACGGCTGATGACCCGCAGCTGGACCAAGGTCAAGTCGGGCAAGTAACAATCCAGACCCGCGCCGGCGCCTGCCAGGCAGGCCGCGCGGGCACAAAAATCTTGTTGGGAGTTTCACTCATGGCAGTTGCCTCCGGTGCCTATAAAAAAGCCCTCGAGGGTGGCCAGCAACCCAAGCAGGTGCTGGTCAAGATCGACCGGGTCACGAAAAAATTCGACGAAACCGTAGCCGTGGACGATGTGTCCCTGGAAATCCGCAAGGGCGAGATCTTCGCCCTGCTCGGTGGCTCCGGTTCCGGCAAGTCCACCTTGCTGCGCATGCTGGCAGGCTTCGAACGCCCGACCGAAGGGCGGATCTACCTCGATGGCGTCGACATCACCGACATGCCGCCGTACGAGCGGCCGATCAACATGATGTTCCAGTCGTACGCCTTGTTCCCGCACATGAGCGTGGCGCAGAACATCGCGTTCGGCCTGCAGCAGGATAAAATGCCCAAGGCCGAGATCGACGCCCGCGTGGCCGAGATGCTCAAGCTGGTGCACATGACCCAGTACGCCAAGCGCAAGCCGCACCAGCTGTCTGGCGGCCAGCGCCAGCGCGTGGCCCTGGCCCGCTCGCTGGCCAAGCGCCCGAAGCTGCTGCTGCTTGACGAGCCTATGGGTGCGCTGGACAAGAAACTGCGCTCGCAGATGCAGCTGGAACTGGTCGAGATCATCGAGCGCGTGGGGGTGACCTGCGTGATGGTGACCCACGACCAGGAAGAGGCCATGACCATGGCCCAGCGCATCGCCATCATGCACCTGGGCTGGATTGCCCAGATCGGCTCGCCGGTCGATATCTACGAAACGCCTACCAGCCGCCTGGTGTGTGAGTTCATCGGCAACGTCAACCTGTTCGAAGGCGATGTGGTCGATGACGCCGAGGGCTACGCGATCATTGCCAGCCCGGAACTGGAGCGCAAGATCTACGTTGGCCACGGCATCACCACCTCGGTGGAAGACAAGCACATCACCTATGCCCTGCGCCCGGAGAAACTGCTGGTGACCACCAAGCAGCCGGAGTTCGAGCACAACTGGTCGCGTGGCAAGGTGCACGATATCGCCTACCTGGGTGGCCACTCGGTGTTCTACGTCGAGCTGCCCAGCGGCAAGGTGGTCCAGTCGTTCGTCGCCAACGCCGAGCGCCAGGGCGCGCGGCCGACCTGGGGCGATGAAGTGTATGTGTGGTGGGAAGACGACAGCGGCGTGGTACTGCGGTCATGAAACTGCGCAAGCTCAAGCGAGCCTTCCAGCGCATAACCCCGGAGGGGCGGCACCTGGTGATCGGCGTGCCGTTCATCTGGCTGTTCCTGTTCTTCATGCTGCCGTTCTTCATCGTGCTGAAGATCAGCTTCGCCGAAGCCGACGTGGCGATCCCGCCCTACACCGAGATCTACACCTACGTCGAAGACAAGATCCAGCTGGTCCTGAACCTGGCCAACTACGGCTTGTTGACCGAGGATGAGCTGTATATTTCCGCTTACCTGGGTTCGCTGAAAATGGCGTTCTTCAGCACCCTGCTGTGCCTGCTGATCGGCTACCCGATGGCCTACGCCATTGCCAACGCCAAGAAGGAAACGCAGACGGTCCTGCTGTTGCTGATCATGATGCCGACCTGGACGGCGATCCTGATCCGCGTCTACGCCTGGATGGGCATTCTCAGCAACAACGGGCTGCTCAATGGCTTCCTGATGTGGACGGGGCTGATCGACCAGCCGTTGCAGATCCTCAACACCAACCTGGCGGTGTACATCGGCGTGGTCTATTCGTACCTGCCGTTCATGATCCTGCCGCTGTTCGCCAACCTGGTAAAGCACGACCCGTCGCTGCTGGAGGCCGCTTCGGACCTGGGTTCGAGTACCTTCAACAGCTTCTGGAAGATCACCGTGCCGCTGTCGAAGAACGGCATCATTGCCGGCTGCATGCTGGTGTTCATCCCGGTGGTGGGCGAGTTCGTCATCCCCGAGCTGCTCGGCGGCCCGGAAACCCTGATGATCGGCAAGGTGCTGTGGCAAGAGTTCTTCAACAACCGTGACTGGCCGGTGGCTTCTGCCCTGGCGGTAGTGATGCTGGCGATCCTGATCGTGCCCATCCTGCTGTTCAACCGTAGCCAGGCCAAAGAGATGGAGGGCCGCGCATGAAACGCTTCAGTTTCTCCAAGCTGATGCTGGTGCTGGGCTTGCTGTTCATCTACCTGCCGATGCTGATCCTGGTGATCTACTCGTTCAACGCCTCCAAGCTGGTGACGGTGTGGGGCGGCTGGTCGGTGAAGTGGTATGTCGGCCTGCTCGACAACACCCAACTGATGGGTTCGGTGATGCGCTCGCTGGAAATTGCCTGCTACACGGCGGTGGCAGCGGTGGCGCTGGGTACCCTGGCCGCGTTCGTGCTGACCCGCGTCACCCGCTTCAAGGGCCGCACGCTGTTCGGCGGCCTGGTCACCGCACCGTTGGTGATGCCCGAGGTGATCACTGGCCTGTCGCTGTTGCTGCTGTTCGTGGCCATGGCGCAAATGATCGGCTGGCCGCAGGAGCGCGGCATCGTCACCATCTGGATCGCCCATACCACGTTCTGCGCCGCGTATGTGGCGGTGGTGGTATCGGCGCGCCTGCGTGAGCTGGACTTGTCGATCGAGGAAGCGGCGATGGACCTGGGTGCCAAGCCGTGGAAGGTGTTCTTCCTGATCACCATCCCGATGATCGCGCCATCGCTGGCGGCGGGCGGCATGATGTCGTTCGCCCTGTCGCTGGACGACCTGGTATTGGCCAGCTTCGTTTCCGGGCCTGGCTCGACCACCTTGCCGATGGAGGTGTTCTCGGCGGTGCGCCTGGGTGTGAAACCCGAGATCAACGCCGTGGCCAGCCTGATTCTGCTGTCGGTGTCGCTGGTGACCTTCTTTGTCTGGTTCTTCAGCCGCCGTGCCGAAGAGAACCGCCGCCGGGCGATTCAGCAGGCGATCGAAGAGGGGGCAGCAGCGAACGCTTCACAGCCGCAGGTCAAGCGCCCGACGCAAGTGGCGGCTTCGGCCTGATCCGGCCCTTTCGCGGGCTTGCCCGCTCCCACAGGTACAGCGAAGTCTCAAGGTCTGCGCTGTACCTGTGGGAGCGGGCAAGCCCGCGAAGAGGCCCTGATGGCGTACGACTTTTCATCAACCTGAGCCCAAAGCTTCAATCGGCGCTGCTTGGGAATTATCCTACGAGCCGCGTGGAAGCTGCTCTGTTGTAGGGGAAATGCCCCAGGGCTAACGTCGTTGGGTCGCCATTCATGGTGATCGGGTGTGAGAACCCGAACGATGTTGAACGGGCTTCCAGTCATGGCAGCCTACGTGGGCAGGCTTCGGCCTGGCCGGGTTCAATGTCCTCGGTTTCTCACCCCGCGTACGGCTGCCACCCCTTGTCGTGAGAAAGACGAGTTGGTGGTCCAATTAACGACATTGGATTCCAACCATGACCAAGCACGACCTTGATTCTGCCCATCCGAGCTACAGCAGCACTGTCGGTAAAGAAACCTGCATGGACCTTTTCCGCGTACAGGCCAACATCTCCTTCAATCATGCTTTCTCCGAACTCTCCGTCATGCTCGGCTGTATCAATTACCTGACAACCGAAGCCGAGATGGAAAATGATCGGCTGGCAGGTAGTGCAGCAAGAATTCTCAGTGGCTTTGCCAAAGCCCTCATTGATGACATTGAGCTTGGCCTCAACAAAGCCTCAGTTCAGGTCTGACCTGTACCGGCCCTTTCGCGGGCTTGCCCGCTCCTACAGGTACAGCGCAAGCCTCAGGGGCTGCGCTTTTCCTGTGGGAGCGGGCGTGCCCGCGAAGAGGCCGGCGCAAGCGCCGAAACTGCCGAACTGATCCCCGTCAGTGATGTTTATCGAACCCTGAACTACGCTGACAGTCGCATCCCACAAACCATTTGTGCGCAAGCAAGGAGCCTGCATGACGTTGATACGTCCGCTGTCGGTCGTTTGCCTGGGGCTGCTGTGCATGCTCGCCGGGTGTAGCAAGGAAGAGGTGCCTGAAACATTGCCGCGGGTGGGCGTGCAGCAGGTTCAACCCACCGATTTCGCCGCCAGGGTCACCCTGACCGGCGATGTACAGGCGCGGGTGCAGACGGACCTGTCGTTCCGTGTAGGGGGCAAGATCATTTCGCGCAGCGTCGATGTGGGTGACCACGTCAAGGCCAACCAGGTGCTCGCACGCCTGGACCCGAAAGACCTGCAGAACAACGTGAATTCGGCCAAGGCCGAGGTGTTTGCCGCGCAGGCGCGGGTCACCCAGACCCGTGCGGCCTTCGTGCGCCAGCAAAAACTGCTGCCCAAGGGCTACACCAGCAAAAGCGAATACGATGCCGCCGAAGCGGCGCTGCGCAGCAACCAGAGCGCGCTCAAGGCGGCCCAGGCGCAACTGGCCAGTGCCAATGAACAACTCGGCTACACCGCGCTGGTCTCCGAGGCCGCCGGGGTGATCACCGCGCGGCAGGCCGAAGTAGGCCAGGTGGTGCAGGCGACCATGCCGATCTTCAGCCTGGCCGTCGATGGCGACCGCGATGCCGTGTTCAATGTGTACGAATCCTTGCTGGTGGCACCGCCCGGCAACGCCGAAATACTCGTCCACCTGCTGGACAACCCCAAGGTCCAGGCGCGCGGCGTGATTCGCGAAATCACGCCCACCGTGTCGGCGCAAAGCGGCACGGTACAGGTCAAGGTGGCCCTGAAGGATGTACCCGCCGAAATGCAGCTGGGCGCGCCGGTGACGGCCAGCACCAATACCGTGGGGCGGCCGAGCATCGAGCTGCCGTGGTCGGCCTTGACCAAGGCCCTGCACGCACCTGCCGTGTGGGTAGTGGGTGAGGGTGACAAGGTCGAACTGCGCAAGGTCGAAGTCGGCCGCTACCTGACAGGCAAGGTGGTCATCGCCAGCGGCTTGCAGGCGGGCGAAACCGTGGTGGTCAACGGCAGCCAGCTGTTGCACCCCGGCATGCAGGTGGAGAAGGTGGATGCCAAACGCCCAGGGGGTGAGCTATGACACGGCTGCTGCTGATACTGGCAGCCGGCATGCTGCTGGCTGCCTGCGAGGGTGACGAGCAAGCCCCAGAGCCGATCCGGCCGGTGCTGTCGGTGAAGGTCGAGCCGCAGGTGCAGACGCACCTGGGCCGCTTCGCTGGCAATATCGAGGCACGCTTCGAGAGCACCTTGGGCTTCCGCGTAGCCGGGCGCATTGCCCGGCGTTGGCTGGACGTGGGAGCCCAGGTCAAACCGGGCGATACCTTGGCCACCCTCGACCCCACCGACCAGCAGAACCAACTGCGTGCCGCCGAAGGCGACCTGGCCAGGGTGCAGGCGCAATGGATCAACGCCCAGGCCGATGCCCGTCGCCAGCAACAGCTGTACGACCGTGGGGTGGGGGCCCAGGCGCAGCTGGATGTCGCCCAGACCAACCTGAAAACCACCAGCGCGACGCTGGAGCAGGCGCGCGCCTCTGTCAGCCAGGCCCGCGACCAGCTCGGCTACAGCACCCTGCGTAGTGACCATGCAGCGGTCATCACGGCCTGGCAGGCCGAGGCCGGGCAGACGGTCACCGCCGGGCAGGCCGTGGTGACCCTGGCCCGGCCTGATGTGAAGGAGGCGGTGATCGACCTGCCGATCAGCCTGGCAGAGCAACTGGACAAAGGGCTGACCTTCACCGTTGCCTCGCAACTCGACCCGACCATCAACACCACCGCTACCCTGCGCGAGCTGGAGCCGCAGGCCGACCCCACGACCCGTACCCGCCGTGCGCGCCTGACCTTGGCAAACACCCCGGCAGCCTTCCACCTGGGCACCGCGGTCAGTGTGACCCTGACCTCGCAAGTGTCGCCGCGCAGCGAGCTGCCCTTGAGTGCCTTGCTCGAACGCGATGGCAAGACCCAGGTGTGGGTCATCGACACCCGGGAGAAAACGGTCGGCACCCGTGACGTGACCCTGATCGACCGTACTTCCGACAGCATCGTCGTGGCCTCTGGCGTGCAGCCTGGTGAACGTGTGGTGACTGCGGGCGTGAACAGCCTCAAGCCTGGCCAGAAGGTCGCTTTCGACGAGGATGCGCAATGAAAGGAAGCTTCAACCTGTCCGACTGGGCACTCAAGCATCAATCGTTCGTCTGGTACCTGATGTTCGTCGCCCTGTTGATGGGGATTTTTTCCTACTTCAACCTGGGCCGTGAAGAAGACCCGTCGTTCACCATCAAGACCATGGTCATCCAGACCCGCTGGCCCGGTGCGACCCAAGACGAGACCCTGTACCAGGTCACCGACCGTATCGAGAAGAAGCTCGAAGAACTCGACTCGCTCGACTACACCAAGAGCTACACCCGGCCGGGCGAATCCACGGTCTACGTGTACCTGCGTGATACCACCAAGGCCGAGGATATCCCGCAAATCTGGTACCAGGTGCGCAAGAAGATCCAGGACATCCGTGGCCAGTTCCCTGCTGGCATCCAGGGGCCTGGGTTCAACGACGAGTTCGGCGATGTGTTCGGTTCGATCTATGCCTTCACCGCCGACGGCCTTACCCTGCGCCAGCTGCGTGACTATGTGGAGCAGGCCCGGGCAGAAGTGCGCGATGTACCCAATATCGGCAAGATCGAGTTCATCGGCACCCAGGATGAAGTGCTGTACCTGAACTTCTCCACCCGCAAGCTGGCCGCCCTGGGCATTGACCAGCGCCAGGTGATGCAGGCCCTGCAGGCGCAGAACGCGGTCACCCCGGCGGGGGTGATAGAGGCCGGGCCAGAGCGCATCTCGGTGCGAACCTCCGGGCAGTTCGCCTCGGAAAAGGACCTGCAAACCGTCAACCTGAAGATCAATGACCGCTTCTTCCGCCTGGCCGATATTGCCGCTATCGAGCGCGGTTATGTCGACCCGCCTTCACCGATGTTCCGCTACAACGGCCAGACCGCCATTGGTCTGGCCATTGGCATGAAGGCCGGCGGCAACGTGCAGGAGTTCGGCGCCGCACTGAAAAAACGCATGGATCAGGTGATCCAGGACCTGCCGATAGGCGTTGGCGTGCACACCGTGTCGGACCAGGCCGTGGTCGTCAAGAAAGCGGTTGGCGGCTTCACCAGCGCGTTGTTCGAAGCGGTGGTGATCGTGCTGGCGGTAAGCTTTGTCAGCCTAGGCATGCGCGCGGGGCTGGTGGTGGCCTGCTCGATACCCTTGGTGCTGGCGATGGTGTTCGTGTTCATGGAATACAGCGGTATCACCATGCAGCGGATTTCGCTGGGCGCGCTGATCATTGCCCTGGGCTTGCTGGTGGACGATGCGATGATCACCGTGGAGGTCATGGTCACCCGGCTGGAAATGGGCGAAAGCAAGGAGCAGGCGGCCACGTTCGCCTACACCTCCACGGCCTTCCCGATGCTTACCGGTACCCTGGTGACGGTGGCCGGCTTCGTGCCGATCGGCCTTAACGCCAGTTCCGCAGGCGAGTACACCTTCACCTTGTTCGCGGTAATCGCCGTGGCCTTGCTGGTGTCCTGGGTGGTGGCGGTGTTCTTCGCCCCGGTGCTGGGGGTGCACATTCTGAGCAGCAGCAAGGTCAAGGCTCACGAAGCCAAGCCTGGGCGCGTGGCCAGGGCGTTCGAGGGTGGGCTGCTGTGGTGCATGCGCCATCGCTGGCTGACCATCATCGGTACCATCCTGCTGTTTGCCCTGGCGCTGTTCAGCATGCGCTTCGTGCAGAACCAGTTCTTCCCCGCGTCGGACCGCCCGGAGATCCTGGTCGACCTGAACCTGCCGCAGAACGCTTCTATCGAGGAGACGCGCAAGGTGGTCGACCGCTTCGAGGCGCGCCTGAAGGACGACCCGGACCTGGTGCACTGGAGCACCTACATCGGCCAGGGCGCCGTGCGGTTCTACCTGCCGCTCGACCAGCAGTTGCAAAACCCGTATTACGCCCAGCTGGTGATTGTCAGCAAGGGCTTGGAAGAGCGCCAGGGCATGATCGAGCGCTTGCAGAAAATCCTGCATGAAGAGTTCGTCGGCATCGGCACCAACGTGCAATCGCTGGAAATGGGCCCACCGGTGGGGCGGCCGATCCAGTACCGCGTCAGCGGCACCAGTATCGACGAGGTGCGCAAGCACGCCATCGACCTGGCGACCTTGCTCAACCAGAACCGCAACATAGGCGAGATGATCTACGACTGGAACGAGCCTGGCAAAGTACTGCGCGTGGACATTGCCCAGGACAAGGCGCGCCAGCTGGGGCTGTCGTCGGAAGATGTGGCCAACGTGATGAACAGCATCGTCAGCGGTGTGCAGATCACCCAGGTCAACGACAGCATCTACCTGATCGACGTGGTCGCGCGTGCCGAGGACAGCGAGCGTGGTTCGCCCGATACCCTGCAGAACTTGCAGATCCTGACCTCCAACGGCACCTCGATTCCGCTGCTGTCGTTCGCCACCGTGCGCTACGAGCTGGAACAGCCGCTGGTATGGCGGCGTGACCGCAAGCCAACCATCACCATCAAGGCCTCGGTCAACGGCGACATTCAACCCACCGACCTGGTGGCGCAACTGAAGCCGAAAATCGACGAGTTCGCCAGCAAACTGCCGGTAGGCTACGAAGTGGCCACGGGCGGCACCGTGGAGGAGAGTGGCAAGGCCCAAGGGCCGATCGCCAAGGTCATCCCGCTGATGCTGTTCCTCATGGCCACGTTCCTGATGATCCAGCTGCACAGCGTGCAGAAGCTGTTCCTGGTAATCAGCGTGGCGCCACTGGGGCTGATCGGCGTGGTGCTGGCGCTGGTGCCTACCGGTACGCCAATGGGCTTCGTGGCGATTCTCGGCATCCTGGCGCTGGCCGGTATCATCATCCGCAACTCGGTGATTCTGGTTACCCAGATCGATGAATTCGAGGCGCAGGGCTATGCGCCTTGGGACGCGGTGGTGGAGGCCACCAACCACCGTCGCCGGCCGATCCTGCTGACGGCAGCCGCAGCGAGCCTGGGCATGATCCCGATTGCACGTGAAGTGTTCTGGGGGCCGATGGCCTACGCCATGATTGGCGGCATCATCAGTGCAACGCTGCTGACGCTGCTGTTCCTGCCGGCCTTGTACGTGGCCTGGTACAA
Organism: Pseudomonas sp. NY5710; assembly: GCF_013305665.1. Taxonomy (NCBI): domain Bacteria; kingdom Pseudomonadati; phylum Pseudomonadota; class Gammaproteobacteria; order Pseudomonadales; family Pseudomonadaceae; genus Pseudomonas; species Pseudomonas sp. NY5710. Next base: position 5,243,298 of record NZ_CP045554.1, on the reverse strand, counting down.
AATCCGCGAGCCACAGAAGCAAAACTGAAGGCTCAAGGCCCGATCGCCGGCAAGCCAGCTTCCACAGGGGCCTCACAAAACTGGGAGGCAGTGACAATCCTGTGGGAGCCGGCTGGTTGGCGATAGGGCCCTCGAACCAGAAAAGAAAATGGTTATATAAAAATTCTTAAATAGTATTTTTAAGAATAAAACCGCCTCTCTATTATTGCCCTCAAGCCAGGCAATACCCCGTCAAATCCCTGCCCGGCATCTCACGCCAAGGAGAACGAGCATGAGTGCATCGCTGCGTAATATCGATGGTCAGGACGAAGCCAGCCTTTTGCGGGAGATCCAGAACGCCCTGCGCGACCTGCGCTTCGGCGCGGTGGAGATCACGGTGCATAACGCTCAGGTCGTGCAGATCGAGCGCAAGGAGAAGTTCCGCCTGCAACAGCCGGGCAACAAGGCCGGCTGAGCCCACCCCCTTTCAAAACTAGAACAAATGCCATCGGGAGCTTCACCATGTCCATCCGCCGTTATGCGCTCGCCGCCCTGGCCAGTGCCGTTTTTGCCGGTTCCGCCATCGCCAAGGATTACGAACTGCTGAACGTGTCATACGACCCCACCCGTGAGCTGTACCAGCAATACAACGCCGAGTTCATCCAGCATTGGCAGCAGGCCCACCCGGGCGATACGGTGAAGATCCAGCAATCCCACGGCGGCTCGGGCAAGCAGGGCCGGGCGGTGATCGACGGTCTGCGTGCTGACGTGGTGACCCTGGCGCTGGCCGGTGATATCGACGAAATCGCCAAGCTGGGCAAGACCTTGCCGGAGAACTGGCAAACCCGCCTGCCGGACGCCAGCACCCCCTATACCTCGACCATCGTGTTCCTGGTGCGCAAGGGCAACCCGAAAGGCATCAAGGACTGGGGCGACCTGATCAAGAACGACGTGTCGGTGATTACCCCCAACCCGAAAACATCTGGCGGCGCACGCTGGAACTTCCTTGCCGCCTGGGCTTACGGCCTGAAAACCGGCGGCAGTGAAGACAAGGCCAAGGCCTACGTGCAGGAACTGTTCAAGCACGTGCCGGTGCTGGATACCGGCGCGCGCGGTTCTACCATCACCTTCGTCAACAATGGCCAGGGCGACGTGTTGTTAGCCTGGGAAAACGAAGCTTTCCTGGCGCTGAAGGAAGACGGCGGTGCCGACAAGTTCGAGATCGTCGTGCCGTCGCTGTCGATTCTTGCCGAGCCGCCGGTGGCGGTGGTGGACAAGAACGCCGAGAAGAAGGGCAATACCGCGATTGCCACCGAATACCTCAAACACCTGTACAGCCCGGCCGGGCAAAAAATTGCCGCGCAGAACTTCTACCGCCCGCGTGATGAAAAGGTCGCTGCCGAGTTTGGCAAGCAGTTCCCGAAACTGGACCTGGTGACCATCGACAAGGACTTTGGTGGCTGGAAGACTGCACAACCGAAATTCTTCAATGATGGCGGTGTGTTCGACCAGATCTATCAGGCACAGTAACCGGCCAGGGAAAAGCGGGGCCGCGCCGCGGCCCATCGCCGGCAAGCCAGCTCCCACAGGGATCGCGCAGCCTTCAGGCCTGTGGTAATCCTGTGGGAGCTGGCTTGCCGGCGATGGGCTGCCACGCAGCCCAGGATTCAAAAGCCTGTACCGACCCCGGCTCGATACAGGGCCGAGTGCATTCAACCAGGGATATTTATGTCACGTCGCATTTCCCCCGTCATACCCGGCTTCGGGCTGACGCTGGGCTACACCTTGGTGTACCTCAGCCTGATCGTGCTGATACCGCTGGCGGCCATGTTCATCCATGCCTCGCAGCTGACCTTCGAGCAGTTCTGGAACATCATCAGTGCGCCGCGGGTAATCGCCGCGCTCAAACTGAGTTTCGGCACTGCCCTGTTCGCGGCCATTATCAATGGTGTGATTGGCACCCTGCTGGCCTGGGTGCTGGTGCGCTACACCTTCCCGGGGCGCAAGGTCATCGATGCGATGATCGACCTGCCGTTCGCGCTGCCCACGGCCGTTGCCGGTATCGCCCTGACCGCGCTTTACGCCCCCCAGGGCTGGGTCGGTCAGTTCGCCACCGACCTGGGCTTCAAGATCGCCTACACCCCACTGGGCATCACCCTGGCGCTGACGTTCGTCACCCTGCCGTTCGTGGTGCGCACCGTGCAGCCGGTTCTGGCCGACATCCCGCGTGAAGTGGAAGAGGCTGCGGCCTGCCTGGGCGCCAAGCCGCTGCAGGTGTTCCGCCACATCCTGGCGCCGGCCCTGCTGCCCGCCTGGCTGACCGGCTTTGCCCTGGCCTTCGCCCGTGGCGTGGGCGAGTACGGTTCGGTGATTTTCATTGCTGGCAACATGCCAATGAAGACCGAGATCCTGCCGCTGCTGATCATGGTCAAGCTCGACCAGTACGACTACACCGGGGCGACCGCCATTGGCGTGTTGATGCTGGTGGTTTCCTTCATCCTGCTGCTGCTGATCAACCTGCTGCAGCGCCGTATCGAAACCCCTTGAAGGAGGCCGGCATGTCCAGTTCATCCCTGAGTGCAAGCGCGGCCGCCAACGCCGCCCGCCGCGGCAGCGCCACTTCGCGGCGTATCCTGATCGGCCTTGGTTGGCTGGTGTTCGTGCTGTTTTTGCTGTTGCCCCTGGTCATTGTGGTATCGCAGGCGCTGAAGAACGGTTTTGGCACCTTCTTCGAGGCGATCCTCGAACCCGACGCCTTGTCGGCGCTGAAACTGACCCTGCTCGCCGTGGCCATCTCGGTGCCGTTGAACCTGGTGTTCGGGGTAAGCGCCGCCTGGTGCGTGAGCAAGTACACCTTCCGCGGCAAGAGCATCCTGGTCACCCTGATCGACCTGCCGTTCTCGGTGTCGCCGGTGATCGCCGGCCTGGTCTACGTGCTGATGTTCGGCGCGCAGGGCCTGTTCGGGCCGTGGCTGCAAGACCACGATATTCAAATAGTCTTCGCCCTGCCGGGCATCGTTTTGGCGACCATTTTCGTCACCGTGCCGTTCGTGGCCCGTGAGCTGATCCCGCTGATGCAGGAGCAGGGCACGCAAGAGGAGGAGGCCGCGCGGCTGCTCGGCGCCAACGGCTGGCAGATGTTCTGGCACGTGACCCTGCCGAACATCAAGTGGGGGCTGATCTACGGCGTGGTGCTGTGTACTGCGCGGGCCATGGGCGAGTTTGGCGCGGTGTCGGTGGTGTCCGGCCACATTCGTGGCGTGACCAACACCCTGCCGCTGCACGTGGAAATTCTCTACAACGAGTACAACCACGTCGCAGCCTTCAGCGTGGCCAGCCTGTTGCTGATCCTGGCGCTCTTCATCCTGCTGCTCAAGCAGTGGAGCGAGAACCGTATTAACCGCCTGCGCCACGGCGCCGCGGAGGAATGACTCATGTCGATCGAAGTTCGTAACGTCAGCAAGCGCTTCAACAGCTTCCAGGCCCTGGACAACATCACCCTGGACATCAACAGCGGCGAGCTGGTGGCCTTGCTCGGCCCTTCCGGCTGCGGCAAGACCACCTTGCTGCGCATCATCGCCGGCCTGGAAACCCCGGACCAGGGCAACATCGTGTTCCATGGGGAGGACGTGTCGGGCCGCGATGTGCGCGACCGCAACGTGGGGTTCGTTTTCCAGCACTACGCACTGTTCCGCCACATGAGCGTGTTCGACAACGTGGCGTTCGGCCTGCGCATGAAGCCCAAGGGCGAGCGCCCAAGCGAAAGCAGGATCGCCGAGAAAGTGCATGAGCTGCTGAACATGGTGCAACTGGACTGGTTGTCCGACCGCTACCCTGAGCAGTTGTCGGGTGGCCAGCGTCAGCGCATCGCCCTGGCCCGGGCACTGGCGGTGGAGCCCAAGGTGCTGCTGCTGGATGAGCCGTTCGGTGCGCTGGATGCCAAGGTGCGCAAAGAACTGCGCCGCTGGCTCGCGCGGCTGCACGAAGACATCAACCTGACCTCGGTATTCGTCACCCACGACCAGGAAGAAGCCATGGAGGTGGCAGACCGCATCGTGGTGATGAACAAAGGCGTGATCGAGCAGATCGGTTCGCCGGGCGAGGTGTATGAGCAGCCGGCCAACGATTTCGTGTACCACTTCCTCGGTGACTCCAACCGCCTGGCGTTGAGCGAAGGGCACCATGTGCTGTTCCGGCCGCACGAGGTGTCTTTGTCGCGCCATGAAACCGAAGGCCACCATGCGGCCGAAGTGCGCGACATTCGGCCGTTGGGCGCGACTACCCGGGTGACCCTGAAGGTGGAAGGGCAGAGCGAGTTGATCGAAGCCGAAGTGGTCAAGGACCACGATAGCCTGACCGGCCTGGCGCGTGGTGAGACGCTGTTCTTCCGGCCGAAGGTTTGGCAGAAGCTGGCGGATATCTGAGTCGCGGTGGCTGATGCAAAGCCCGGGGTTGGTCCCGGGCTTTTTTGTGCCTGTGAGATTGCCGGGGCTGCTTTGCAGCCCGTCGCGGCGCAAGGCCGTGCATGGAATTTTGGTTATTAATAAATAGCTTCTTATTCCTTTACGAATATAACCCTGTCCTTATACTGGCCTCCAAGCACGCAAACTTACTGGAGGCGTCCCCATGCGCAATGAGTCGATTCGTTACCTGATTGTGCCGGGCTGGCAAGGATCGCCGGACCACCACTGGCAAAGCCACTGGCAACGCACCCTGCCCAACAGCGCGCGGGTCGAGCAGCATGACTGGTTGACCCCGCAACGCCAGGACTGGGTGCAGGCGCTGGAACAGGCGATTGCCGCCGAGACCTCGCCAGTCATCCTGATCGCCCATAGCCTAGGCTGCATCACCGTCGCCCATTGGGCCGCGCAGGCCAGCCCGGCGTTGCTGCGGCGGGTGAGGGGGGCGTTGCTGGTGGCGCCTGCGGACGTCGAGCGGCCCGCCTGTGCGTCGGCGCTGCGCAACTTTGCGCCGATTCCGCTCGGGGTGTTGCCATTTCCCAGCCAGGTTGTCAGCTCGGACAACGACCCTGCCGTGAGCGTGCCGCGGGCGTTATACCTGGCCCAGGCCTGGGGTGCCGAAGCGGGCTTGCTGAGCAACGCCGGGCACATCAACGTCAAGTCCGGGCATGAGCGCTGGGAACAAGGCTTCGCCTACTTGTATCGCTTGCAAAGCCGGGTCGAGCAGCGGGCACTGCGCCGCGCCTGATTGGCCCCTGTACGCCCGGCCACCGCAGGCCTGGGGCGGGAGTTTTTCATGACTTTCCAAAACCCGTTTGGCCAGCCGCTGCTGACCTTTCCTGAACTGGACAAAAGCCCGTTGAGCATCCGTGCCAAGGCATTGGTGTTCATCGACCCACGCTCGCAGCGGCTGCGCGATGAGCTTGAGCTCCTGGCGCCGCAACCCTTGCCGGTGCTGATTCGTGGCGAGACCGGTACCGGCAAGGAGCTGCTGGCGCGGCAGATCCACCGTACCAGCGACCGTAGCGGGCTGTTCGTGTCTGTCAACTGCGCGGCCATCAGCCCGACCTATGCCGACGCCGAGTTGTTCGGCTATAGCGCTGGCAGCCATGGCGGTACGGCCAGCAGCCGCGCCGGCTGGTTTGGCTCGGCCAACGGCGGCACGCTTTACCTGGACGAAATCGCCGACTTGCCGCTGGCCATCCAGGGCAAGCTGCTGGCAGCGCTGGAGAACCGTGAGGTGATGCGTGTTGGGGCGCAACAACCACAGCCGGTGGATGTAAGGCTGGTAGCCGCCAGCAGCATCGACCTGGCTCGGGTGGTGCGTGCCGGTCGCTTCAACGAGCGGCTCTACCACTACCTGCATGAAGGCGCGCTGGAGCTGCCGCCATTGCGCGAGCGGCCAGGCGATATCCTGCCGTTGGCCGAGTATTTCGTGGGTATCTACAGTACCCGGCTGCAGCGCCCGGTGCCCCTGGTGAGCGAGGCCGCGCAGCAGGTGCTGGAATGCCACCCGTGGCCGGGCAATACCCGCGAGCTGGAGAATGTCATTCACTTTGCCTTGCTGGTAAATGATAGCGCCGAGCTGTTGCCCCATGACTTCGACCTGCCAAGACCGCTGGCGAGCCATGGCTCATAAGCAAAACCCGTAGTGACTGTGTTTTTTGGAATAACTAGCGAAATAAAAGATATTGTTACGGAATAAAAATTCTAGGTATTGTCCGCCTCACGCCCACTGGTGAAGCGGTTGGGCAGCCGATTCGCCATCGCCGATGGCCCAGATTCAGAATAAGGACCACCATGAAGAAGACCCTGCTGACCACCGCCCTGGCCGCCGCCCTGGCGTTTTCCGGCCTGGCCGCCGCTGCCGAGAAACTGGTGGTTGCCGCTACCCCGGTACCGCACGCCGAAATCCTCGAGCTGATCAAGCCTACCCTGGCCAAAGAAGGGGTGGACCTGCAGATCAAGGTCTTCACCGACTACGTGCAGCCGAACGTGCAGGTGGACCAGAAGCGCCTGGACGCCAACTACTTCCAGACGCTGCCTTACCTGAAGAGCTTCAATGAAGGCAAGGGCACCCACCTGGTAACCGTGGTTGGCGTGCACGTCGAACCGTTCGGTGGCTATTCAAAGAAGGTCAAGAGCCTGAGCGAGCTGAAAGAGGGCGCCACCGTTGCCATTCCGAATGAAGGGAGCAACAGCGGGCGTGCACTGATCCTGCTGCAGAAGGCCGGCCTGATTACCCTGAAGGACCCGAAGAACGCCCTGGCCACCCCCAAGGACATTGCCGAGAACCCGAAGAACCTGAAGTTCCGCGAGCTTGAGTCGGCCATGCTGCCACGCGTGCTGGACCAGGTGGACCTGGACATGATCAACACCAACTACGCCCTCGAAGCCGGCTTGAACCCGGCCAAGGATGCGCTGGTGATCGAAGGTGCCGACTCGCCGTACGTGAACTTCCTGGTCGCGCGCCCGGACAACAAGGACAGTGATGCCATGCAGAAACTGGCCAAGGCCCTGACCAGCCCGCAAGTGAAGGCGTTCATCGCCAAGAAGTACCAGGGCGCCGTACTACCGGCGTTCTGATCCGCCAGCAGTCATCGAAAAAACGCCGACGCCCATGTGTCGGCGTTTTTGCTTCCGGCCGCAGCGCCCCTACCAAATCGCCATCTTGTAGGAGCGGCCTTGTGTCGCGATGGGCTGCAAAGCAGCCCCGGCAATCTCAAAGCTACATACCAACCAGAGCAATCACTGCGCCGGCACCAGCCTGAGCGTGCTCTGCGCCGGAATCACCCCCATCTGCGCCTTCTGATACCGCCCTTGCACATACCCCTCGGCCTGGTCTGCGTAATGCCGGTCGAAGGGCACGCCACTCTGCCCGACCGGGTTGGTGGTCAGCGCCTGCCCGGCATCGGCAAAGTCGATCAGCCGCCGCGTCGAGGGCCCGTAGGTGACCGGCCATGGCGCCGGGCCGATTTTCGCCGACAGGTTGTTCGGTACTTCATGTGTACCGGGGGCGGCGAATGGCCCAACGTTGAACAGCAGGTTCAGCGGCTTTTTCACCCCCAGGGGGTGGTTGTGGGTCAAGGTATGGGCCTTGCCCCATTGCCAGCGCGCCGGGTCGTCGCCCAGGGTGTCGCGCAGGTGCTTCAGGCTGTTGTGCCATGCCGTACGCACCACTTGGGTCCGGTCGGTGCGCTGGTTGCCACCCCGGGTATTCCACCAGGGCGAATCGGCATCCGCCGCCAGCCGTGGCAAGGCGGCGTCGATGGCGCGGGTACTGATCAGTACCGGGAACCAGCTATCGCCCAGTTCATCATGCAGGGCCGAGTAGGCCAGCTCGTAAAGGAACTGGTTGAACAGGGTGGCGCTGGTCGAGTCCAGCGGGTAATCGCCCGCCCAGGCGGCCAGTTGTTCCACCAGTTCCTTCTCTTCATCACCTTCGGCTATGGCGCGCAGGGTCGCCAGCAGCGGGGCCAGCGTGCGCGGGCCATAGTCGTTGGTGGTGTCCAGCTGTAGCGCCTGGCTGTTCTGGGTGTCCCACTTCACCTCAGGGTTGGCCAGCTGGCGATCGAGCTGGCGGCCACGATCGGGCAGGTTGTAGTACCCCGGTATCGGCACCGCCGCCGGTGGCTGGTAATTGGCCGAGACGATATAGCCGCGGGCCGGGTTCTCCTGCTGCGGGTTGGCGCTGAAGGGGTAGAAACCGAGCTTGTCGGCCTGGCTGCTGGCGCCGTCGAGGATGAACGCCGGGTCGACGCCGGCTGGGCGTATCGGCAACTTCGCTGCCGCCCACCAGCCGATATCACCGCGGGCGTTGGCCCAGACAAAGTTCAGCCCCGGCGCATGGACCTTGGCTGTCGCTTCGCGCATCTTGCCCAGAGAGTCGGCGCGGTTGAGCTGGTAGAAACCCTCGAGGATCGGGTTTTCGGTTTCGAGAAACGCCCACCACAGGGCTACTGGCGTGGTGCCGGCGATATTGCCCAGTACATCGTTGACGATGGGGCCATGGGGCGAGCGACGCAGGTTGAGGGTGACTGGCGCTTCACCCTTTACCGCAATCTGCTGCTGGGTGGTTTCCAGTGTGTGCCACCGGCCATCGACCATGACCTGGTTGCTGTCGGCCGGGTTGGTGCGTTCGGCGATCAGGTCGACATCATCGTTCTGGAACATGGTCAGGCTCCAGCCGAAGTCGCGGTTGTGGCCGAGCAGGGCGAACGGGTTGAGCGCCTGGAAGTAGCCGTACAGGTTGAAGCCGGGTGCCGACAGTTCGGCCTCGTACCACACCGCCGGTACTGCAAAACTGATGTGCGGGTCGCCTGCCAGCAACGGCCTGCCACTGCGTGTGCGGCTACCGGCGACGGCCCAGGCATTGCTGCCCTCGAACTGCGGAATGCCGGCATCGCCCAGTGCTTCGTGGCTGAGCCGGGCCAGGCCTTCGAGGCTGCGCCAGTCGGCCGCCGCCAGCGGTTTGCCCAGGGCCCCCTCGGGCTGCCAGCCCAGGTCGAAAATGTTCAGGTAGTCAGGGCCCAACTGGTCGCGGATGTAGGTCAGCGCCGGTTCGGTGCGAAACGCTGCGGCAAAACTGTACGCCAGGTAGCCGGCAATACTCAGGGTGTCTTCGGCGGTGAACGGGCGTGGGGTGATACCGAGCAGGTCGAACTCCACCGGCTTGGGGTGGCTGGCCTGCCAGCGGTTGACCCCGTCGAGGTAGGCTTGCAAGGCCAGGGCGGCCGGCGATTGCGGGTCTTGGCGCCTGGCCATCAGCGCGGCTTGCTCGCGTATGCGCAGGCTGCGGAACAGCGTGTCGGTGGGCAGCAGCTTGTCGCCCAGCACCTCGGCCAGTTCTCCACGTGCCAGGCGGCGCATGATCTCCATTTGAAACAGCCGGTCCTGGGCATGCACATAGCCCAGCGCACGGTACAGGTCCGCCTCGTTCTGCGCTTGCAGGTGCGGCACGCCGCGGCTGTCGTAGCGCACGCTGACCGGTGCCTGCAGGCCGGCCATCGCCACTTCGCCTTCACGCTGTGGCAGCTTGCCCTGTGCATACCAGTAACCAGCGCCAGCGGCCGCGGCAACAACCACGGCCAATAGGGTCAGGCTGCGCTTCATGCAGACTCCTTGAGCTATCTACGAAAAAATAGGGTCCGACCTTGGGTGGATGCGCGAACGAGCACTGCCCCCAGGAAGGAGTTTCCATGGCACTCAGCGAAAAACAGAAGATGCTTACCGGTCAGCTCTACCACGCTGGCTGCCCTGAATTGCAGGCCGAGCAGATCGCCAGCAAGCACTGGATGCACCGCTACAATAACAGCGTGGAACTGCTTAACGACGCCCGTCATGGCTTGCTGCGCGAGCATTTTTGCCATGTGGGCGAGGGCACCGTGATCCGCCCACCCTTCTACTGCGACTATGGCTACAACATCCGCGTCGGCCGCAACACCTTCATCAATTTCAACTGCGTGATGCTCGACGTGGTGCCGGTGTCTATCGGCGATGACTGCCAGGTCGGCCCCAATGTGCAGATCTACGCTGCCGACCACCCGCTGGACCCCGACGTGCGGCGCAGCGGGCTGGAAAGCGGGCGCCCCGTGACCATCGGCAACAATGTGTGGATCGGCGGTGCGGCGATCATTCTGCCGGGTGTGACCATTGGCGATAACGCGGTGGTCGGTGCCGGCAGCGTGGTGACCCGGGATGTGCCGGCCGGTGCCACGGTGGTGGGTAACCCCGCACGGGTGCGTCAGCCTGCCCAAGGGCAATAGCAGCCAATCGCCAGGGTATTGGAGGCGCTGACCTGGCGGCCGTCGAGCAGTGCCTTGAGAACAGGTTCGATGAAGCTGTTGCTGGCATTGCAGACAGCGCCTTCGCTGTAGGGGCCGAAATAGACCAGGCGACCTCGCCGATCCCAGATGGCCACGGCCGGCGAGGCGGGCAGGTGTTCGCTACCGGGCAGGCTGCCCAGCGGTTGCAGCCCGGTAAGGTTGGCCGGCAGCTGGCCATGGCTGCCGGGCTTTTGCAGCACGTGGAAAGCCACGCCCTGTTCCGCGAACTGGCTGACCAGGTCGGCAAGGTGCTGTTGATTGCCGACATTGCAAGGGCAGGCTGGGTCCCAGAAGTGCACCACACGGATCGGGCCCGGGCCGGCCAGCTCGGCGGGGAGCTGTAACTGGCTGCCGTCGAACAGCGTGGCCTGGTTGTCGAAGGGGCGCAGGTAACGGGCCTGGAAGGTGGTGTAGACCTGCCAAAGGGTGGCGGCGCAGAGCAGCAGGGCGAGGCTCATCAGGGCAGGTTTGGCGAGGCGGGTTTGCATGGATATCTGCTGGTATTTTTGTGGTGGGTTCACTGGCCCTGCCGCCCGCAAGGCAGCCCCCACAGGTTGTCAACGGCCTGAGGCCTGGTGATATCCCTGTGGGAGCTGGCTTGCCGGCGATAGGGCCAGTACAGGTAATGCATGGCCGAAGCTTGCCACGATGCCGGCCAGAGCTGAATATCCCAGATCAATACTTGCTTCGCTGTGGATGTACCCGATGCCCCCAGACTTTCAGCCCGACCGCCTGCGTGCCAGCCTGGCGCCGTTCACCGCGCGCCATCCGCTGTCGATTCAAGCGCAGAATTACCAGCGTTTCTATGGCCTGAACCTGTCGGCCCACAGCTGGCTGGGCGGTTTCCAGGCCGCGGGGTTCGAGTTGGTCGGGCAGGCTTGGCTACCCGAGCAGCCAAGCGCGACGCTGTTCCTGCTGCATGGCTATTACGACCACATGGGCCTCTATCGGCATGTGATCGAGTGGGCGCTCGGGCAAGGTTTCGCGGTCATCAGCTGCGACCTGCCCGGCCATGGGCTGTCCAGCGGCGAGCGGGCGAGCATCAGCGACTTCGCGGTGTACCAGCAGGTGCTGCAGGCGCTGTTCGAACAGGCGCGTGCGTTGCAGCTGCCGCGGCCATGGCATTTGTGCGGGCAGAGCACGGGTGGGGCGATCGCGGTGGACCATTTGCTGCACCAAGGTGCCCATAGCCCTGTCGATGGCCAGGTCATTCTGCTGGCGCCGCTGGTGCGGCCATGTGCCTGGCGTTGGTCCAAGTTCAGCTATCGCGTGCTGCGCCATTTCGTCAATGGTATCGAGCGGCGCTTCAGTGAGAACACCAACGACCCTGCCTTCCTGCCGTTTCTCCAGGCCGACCCCCTGCAACCGCGCCGGCTGCCCACCGCCTGGGTGGGTGCCCTGATCGCCTGGGTCAAACGCATCGAGGCTGCGCCCAAAAGTACACGGCGGCCATTGATCGTACAGGGAGAGGCCGACGGCACGGTGGATTGGCCATACAACCTGGAGGTGCTGAAGGCCAAGTTCGCTGATCCGCAGATCCTGATGCTGCCCGACGCGCGTCACCATCTGGCCAACGAGCTGCCAGGCATTCGGCAGCGCTACTTCGACTTCATCGACCAGCGCCTGGGCTGATCACTTCAGGTCATTGCTGCTCTGGCCCACCGCCAGGCCGGCACGCACCGCGGCCAGTGCCGCCTGGTAGTAGGCCTTGCCGTCGGGCGACTCGGCAAAGGTGGCGAACTCTTCCAGCTCGGCGTCGGACAGGTCGCGGTACACGTACAGCAACGTATTGTTGAGGTCTTCGCCAATTTGCCCCATGAGCCGCTGGCGCTGACCGTCGAGCAGGCCTTGCGCCTGGCCGCCGCCGAACAGGCCGGGGATCATCGAGCTGAGGCTGTCGGCCGCCACCCCGGCGATGGCCAGGCTGACTTCGGCGCCAGCTTCGCGTGCTGGCAAGGCCTGAGCCAGGTGGCCAATGATCAGCAGGCGGTCATCGCTGGCCTGCATTTTCGGCAAGCCCTTGGCGTTTCTGGCCAGTTCATCCTTGCGCGTGGCCTTGAGCTCGGCGGCTACCACCTTGCGCCCCAGCGGCGACTGGAAGAACGCCAGGGCCGGTGCCGGGTTGGCCAGGCTGGCGCGCAGCTTTGCCTGGGCACGACGGTCTACCGCCTGGGCCTGGAAGCGCTGGTTGCTGTTGTCGACCAGCGCCTGGTACACGGCGGGCGGTAAACTGTTGCGGTAGCGCGCCTGGGCGGCGGTGAGGGCATCGTTGAAGTGGGCGCGCTGGTCGGGCCAGCCGGCAGCCTTGTACAGTTGATCCAGGTTATCTGCCCAGACAGGCGTGGTGCAGATCATCAGCAGAATCAGGGAAAACAGACGGCGCATTCAGGACTCCTGTCGGCAGGCGACCATTGTCCTTGGCCCGGCGCCGGTTTGTCGAGATATGTGCGTGTTTCTCGGCCAAGTGGCGCTGTGCGCCGCCAGGGCGAATGGATATGATGCGCGCCATGCATACTTCCCCCGAAAACCCGATGCTCGCGGCCGTCGTTGACGATCTGGCCACCCATGGCTGGTCCCAACAGGCGCTGTTTCTGCCTGTGGACCTGGCGCGCGCGTTGGCGGTCGAGTGCCGGCGCCGTTATGCCGAAGGCGAACTCAACCCGGCCGGGGTGGGGCGCGGTGATGCCCAGGAAGTACGCGAAACCATTCGCGGCGACCAGATCCAGTGGATCGACCCTGGCCAGGCCGAGGCTTGCGACCAGTACCTGGCGGCCATGGACCAGTTACGGCTGGCCATCAACCAGGGCCTGTTTCTCGGCCTGCAGGATTTCGAGTGCCATTTTGCCCTGTACCCACCCGGGGCATTTTATCGCCGGCATCTGGACCGCTTTCGTGACGACGATCGGCGCATGGTCTCGGCGGTGTTTTACCTGAACGAAGACTGGCAGCCGCAGGATGGTGGGCAGCTGCGCATGTTCCTGGCCGACGGTGCCGAGCCCCTGGTCGAGCCGCTGGCAGGTTGCCTGGTGGTGTTCCTGTCGGGTGAGGTGCCTCACGAAGTGCTGCCCGCCGGGCGTGAGCGCTTGTCGTTGACGGGCTGGTTCCGGCGGCGTGGCAATGACCCGTTCTGATTTGCCCAGGGTGCTGGTCAGCGCTTGCCTGCTGGGGCAACCGGTGCGCTATGACGGTCGCACCAGCGGCCACCCGCACTTGTTGCAGCAGTGGCAGGCCGAAGGCCGCGTGGTGCCGTTGTGCCCGGAAGTCGCCGGCGGGTTGCCGACCCCTCGGCCACCCGCGGAGATACCAGGCGGGCAAGGTGGGCAGGTGCTCGACGGCAGCACACAGGTGATCACTGTCATGGGCGAAGATGTCAGTGCGCAGTTCCTGGCCGGCGCGCAGTTGGCGCTCGTACTGGTGCGGCGGCATGGCATTGGTGTGGCGGTATTGAAGTCGGGCAGCCCTTCATGTGGCAACCGCTTGACCTATGACGGCACGTTCAGTGGCGTGAAGGTGGCCGGGGAAGGGGTCACAGCGGCGCTGCTGCGGCGGGCGGGGGTGCAGGTGTTCAGTGAGCTGGAGCTGGACCAGGCGCAGCGGGCCTTGGGGTAGCCCTGCGCCGGCTGTGGAGTGAGTGTGGGAGCCGGCTTGCCGGCGATGAGGGCGGCACAGACCGCACAAACCTCATTGCCCGGCCGCAGTCTCCTGCACACCCTTGAACCACTTCTGTTCCAGCTCGGCCGTGCGGCCACTGTCCTTCAACCGCTGCAGCGCATTGTTCAAAGCACTTTCAAACGCCGGGTTGTCCTTCTGGAACGGGATCACCAGTTTCTTCTCGCCAAACGGCAGGCTCGCGTCAAGCGGCCCGTCACTCTTGAGTGCTTCGCTCGCTGGGGTCAGCGCGACATCATACTTGCCGCTTTCCACACCCGGCAGTACCTCGTCCGCAGGGGCCTCGACAAATTCGGCACGCAGGTCGAGTTCGCGGGCCAGGTCCTGGCCAAATTCCACATCGAAACCGCTCAGCCGCTCGTCTTGCTTGAACGCATAAGGCGGGTTGTCGGCTTGTACGGCAATGCGCAGTTCGCCCCGGTCGGCGATTTCGTCGATCAGCTCCGCCTGGGCCAATGGACTGATCAGTACTGCCAGCAGTACCCCTATGGTCGAACGCATTGAAGGCCCCTTTTTCTTTTACAGGTGAATAACTTTCGTCATGGCTTTATTCCTCGTCATGATCGAACGCAGCCTAAGACCTTGGCGCCTCGGCATTGTTTAACCCTGACTTAAATTTTTCTGTCAGGCAACGTGAACACCTTGGCGCATATTTCAACTAAGGTGAACTACCGCCGCTGTTGGATGACAAGCTGCGGTCAATGAGTGAATCACAGGAGAAGTGAATGAACAGCCTATTTTCGCGTGCTGCCGTTGCCGGTTTACTGATGGGAGCGTCGGTGTTGGCCAGTGCCGCAGACGCCCTGAAGAGCCAGGAGCCGCCCAAGGATGCCAAGGTCTTCATCGTTTCCCCCGCCGATGGTGCCACCGTCGACAAGACCTTTACCGTCAAGTTCGGCATTGAAGGCATGGGCCTGAAGCCTGCCGGCGACCAGACCCCACACACCGGCCACCACCACTTGCTAGTGGATGTGGACAAAGAGCCCGTCGCCGACATGCCGCTGCCGACCAGCCTGATGCCAGAGGCCGGCACCCCACTGCCAGCCGGGCCGCAGGTGCTGCATTTTGGCAAGGCACAGACCGAAACCAGCATTACCCTGACCCCGGGCAAGCACACCCTGCAACTGGTGCTGGGTGACCAGTATCACGTGCCGTTCAAGCCGAGCGTCGAGTCGAAGAAGATTACTGTCGACGTGAAATAGGTGTTGGGCTTTTCGCGGGCTCGCCCGCTCCCACAGGGGGGGCCGCAAGCTTCGGGTTTGCGGTGATCCTGTGGGAGCGGGCAAGCCCGCGAAGCAGGCGACGCCGCTTTCACCGGCAAAAAAAGGGAGGCCACCAGGGCCTCCCTTTTTCATGCAGCAAGCAAACTCAGAACAGCACGCGGGAACGGATGGTGCCTTTGACCTGTTGCAGTTTCTCTTGCGCCAGGTCGGAGTACTCGGCGTCTACGTCGATTACCACGTAACCGACTTTCTCGTTGGTCTGCAGGAACTGACCGGAGATGTTGATACCGTTCTCGGCGAATACCTTGTTGATCTCGCTGAGTACGCCCGGGATGTTTTCGTGAATGTGCAGCAGGCGGTGCTTGCCTGGGTGCGCTGGCAGTGCCACCTCAGGGAAGTTGACCGAAGACACCGAAGTACCGTTATCGCTGTACTTGACCAGCTTCTCGGCCACTTCCAGCCCGATGTTGGCCTGGGCTTCGGCAGTGGAACCACCGATGTGCGGGGTGAGGATCACGTTGTCCAGGCCGCGCAGCGGGCTCTCGAACTCTTCGTCGTTGGAGCGTGGCTCGACCGGGAACACGTCGATGGCAGCGCCGATCAGGTGCTTGTCCTTGATGGCGGCGGCCAGGTGGTCCAGCTCGACCACGGTGCCACGCGCGGCGTTGATCAGGATCGCGCCCTTCTTCATCGAGCGGATTTCCTTCTCGCCGATCATCCACTGGGTGGAGGGCAGCTCAGGCACGTGCAGCGAGACGATGTCGGCCAGGCCCAGCAGTTCGTGCAGGCTGGTGACCTGTACGGCGTTGCCCAGTGGCAGCTTGGTCAGCGGGTCGTAGAAGTAGACCTGCATGCCGAGGTTTTCGGCCAGGACCGACAGCTGGGTACCGATCGAGCCGTAGCCGACGATGCCCAGTTTCTTGCCGCGAATCTCGAACGAGTTGGCTGCGCTCTTGATCCAGCCGCCACGGTGGCAGGAGGCGTTTTTCTCTGGGATGCCGCGCAGCAGCAGGATCGCTTCGGCCAGTACCAGCTCGGCGACCGAGCGGGTGTTGGAGTAGGGCGCGTTGAACACGGCGATACCGCGCTCGCGGGCAGCTTCCAGGTCTACCTGGTTGGTGCCGATGCAGAAGCAGCCAACGGCGACCAGTTTCTTGGCGCAGTCGAAGATCTCTTCGGTGAGCTGGGTGCGCGAACGGATGCCAATGAAGTGGGCATCGGCGATCTTTTCCTTCAGCTCGGCTTCCGGCAACGAACCAGTGAGGTATTCGATGTTGGTGTAGCCGGCGGCCTTGAGGGTATCGACCGCGTTCTGGTGCACACCTTCAAGAAGAAGGAACCGGATCTTGCTCTTGTCGAGAGAAGTCTTGCTCATCTGCGTAAACCTGTATCCCGGAGAAAAAATGGCGAGGGGTGATGCCAGGCGCGAGGGCGGCCTTAGCATGAACAGCGGGAGCGCTATGCTAGCATACGCGACACAATCTGAGCTTATCCCGACGGGTGAAGAGTGCTCAGGGTGACTATGAATAAGTCGAGAGTTCCAGCGATGACCCACCCCGCTGCAATTGAAGAACTGATGACCCTTGTCGACCCTGGCAAGCTCCTGACCGACCCGGCATCCCTCGACGCCTATGGCAAGGACTGGACCAAGCACTATGCACCGGCGCCCAGCGCCATCGTGCTGCCCAAGACCATCGAGCAGGTGCAGGCCATTGTCCGTTGGGCCAATGCGCACAATGTGGCGCTGGTGCCGTCGGGTGGGCGCACCGGGCTCTCCGCGGGGGCCGTGGCGGCCAATGGCGAAGTCGTGGTCGCCTTCGACAACATGAACCGGATTCTCGACTTCAATGCCTTCGACCGCACGGTGGTTTGCCAGCCCGGGGTGGTCACCCAGCAGTTGCAAAGCTACGCCCAAGCGCAGGGCCTGTATTACCCGGTAGACTTCGCCTCCAGCGGTTCCAGCCAGATAGGCGGCAACATCGGCACCAATGCCGGCGGCATCAAGGTGATCCGCTACGGCATGACCCGCAACTGGGTGGCCGGGCTGAAGGTGGTGACGGGCAAGGGCGAGCTGCTGCAGCTGAACAAGGACCTGATCAAGAACGCCACCGGCTATGACCTGCGCCAGCTGTTCATTGGCGCCGAAGGCACGCTGGGTTTCGTGGTGGAGGCCACCATGCGCCTCGACCGCGCCCCGCGCAACCTCACCGCCATGGTGCTGGGCACGCCGGACTTCGACTCGATCATGCCGGTGCTGCACGCCTTCCAGGGCGGGCTCGACCTCACGGCCTTCGAATTTTTCTCGGACAAGGGCCTGGCCAGGATCCTTGCGCGTGGTGATGTGCCGGCGCCGTTTGCCACCGACTGCCCCTTTTATGCGCTGCTGGAGTTCGAGGCCAGCACCGAGGCAGTCGCCAACCAGGCACTGGCCACCTTCGAGCATTGCGTCGAGCAGGGCTGGGTACTGGACGGGGTGATGAGCCAGAGCGAAACCCAGCTGAAAAACCTGTGGAAGCTGCGTGAGTACCTGTCGGAAACCATCTCGCACTGGACCCCGTACAAGAACGATATTTCAGTCACGGTCTCGAAGGTGCCGGCGTTTCTGCGCGATATCGATGCCATCGTGGCCGAGCATTACCCGGATTACGAAGTGGTGTGGTACGGCCATATCGGCGATGGCAACCTGCACCTGAACATCCTCAAGCCCGAGCACATGGACAAAGACGCGTTCTTTGCCTCGTGCGCCAAGGTCAACAAGTGGGTGTTCGAGATCGTCGAACGCTACAACGGCTCGATCTCTGCCGAGCACGGCGTAGGCATGACCAAGCGCGACTACTTGGGCTATAGCCGTTCAGCCGAAGAAATTGCCTGCATGAAGGCGATAAAGGCCGTGTTCGACCCTAACGGCATCATGAATCCGGGTAAGATCTTCGCTCCTGAATAAAAAGCAGCATGCAGAGGAGTCGGCCATGAGTTACCAGCACCAGTATGTAGACGGCACGCGCATCCACTTCCCATTGGGCAAGGTGGTGTGCATTGGCCGTAACTATGCCGAACACGCCAAGGAACTGGACAACCCGATCCCCAGCGAACCGCTGCTGTTCATCAAACCCGGCAGTTGCGTGGTCGCCGCGCAAGGCGGCTTCAAGATCCCGACCGAGCGCGGTTCGGTGCATTACGAGGCAGAAATCGCCGTGTTGCTGGGCAAATCACTGTCCACGCACCCCTGCGAGGAAGAGGTGCTGGACGCCATATCCGGCTACGCCCCGGCACTGGACCTGACCCTGCGCGACGTGCAGGCCAAATTGAAGGAAAAAGGCCTGCCATGGGAGCTGGCCAAGAGCTTCGACGGTGCCTGCGTACTGCCGCCGTTCGTCTCGGCTGCCAGCTTCCCGGACGTGACCGACATCCCGGTACGGCTGACGGTGAACGGCGAAGTACGCCAGGACGGCAACAGCGCAATGATGCTCAACCCGATCGTGCCGATGATTCAGCACATGGCCGCGCATTTTTCGCTGCTGGCTGGGGATGTGATCCTCACCGGCACCCCGGCGGGCGTGGGGCCTTTCAATGTCGGTGACGAGCTGGTGCTGGAGCTGCCGGGTGTCAGCCGCTTCGAAAGCCGGGTGCTCTGAGCCCTGTGGGAGCGGCCCCGGCAATAGGTGCTTGACGCATAAATCCCGGGGGCGCTTCGCACCCCTTTCGCGACACAAGGCCGCTCCCACAAAGAATGCGCGTCCAGACAGGATTTGGCGTTTTTTTCACACCCAATGCGGATAATGCGCGCATCTACGCCCACTGCTTTAGGACCCCTGCATGCCATCACCCACCAACGCCCCGGCAACCCCCAAGCGTCGTTTCTACCTGCGCTGGCCCTTTGGCCTGGCGGTGGCGGCGGTGATTGGCTACGGCGTGGCCATGGCGATGCACTGGGATGACCGTGGTGCGCTATGGCTGAAGGAAGGCTTTGAAAGCCGCGCCGAGCGCAGCGAAAGCGTATGGCTGCCGGATTACCAGGTAGACATCGATGCCAAGCCGCTGCCGGGCATGGACGATGACGAAGCGTCGGACGTGGCCTTCAACCCGCAGACCCGGACGCTGTTCGCGGTCATGGGCAAGAACCCGTTCCTGGTCGAACTGAGCCTGGACGGCGACGTGCTGCGCAAGATCCCGCTCAACGGCTGGAACAACCCGGAAGGCGTTGCCGTGCTGGAAGACGGTTACCTGGCCATCACCGACGAACGCCTGCATGACCTGACCCTGGTCAAGGTGGACGGGCACACGGCGGTGCTCAACCACGCCGACTTCAAAAGCTATGACCTGGGGCAGTCGGTGAAAAGCAACAAAGGCTTCGAGGCCGTCGCCTGGGACCCGCTGCACCAGCGCCTGATCATCGGCGAGGAGCGCCCGCCCAAGCTGTACACCTGGAACACCGATGGCCGCAGCCAGCTCAAGGGCGACAAGCAGCCGCTGCCAAGCGACCAGCTCGACTTGCGCAACCTCTCGGCGCTGGGTGTCGACCCGCGTACAGGCCACCTGTTGGTATTGTCGGCCGACTCCAACATGCTGCTGGAGCTGGACCAGCAGGGGCAGCAGGTCAGCTTCATGACTTTGCTCGGCGGGTTCAACGGCCTGCAGGGCACCATCCCGCGGGCCGAGGGGGTGGCGATGGACGACAAGGGCAACCTGTACATGGTCAGTGAACCGGCATTGTTCTATCGCTTCAGAAAACCCTGAGCCAACAATCCGCTTTTTCGGATGCTGGCATTAAGCTTTATTTCAGTCATTCATGGTTAGATTCGCCATCCTTGTGCCGAGTCTGACTGTATGCGTGGTTTTGTTCGTCTATCCCTTGTAGCAGCCGTGGTCTGCCTGTGCCTGCTCGGCTGGGCCGGGCATGAGTTCCGCCTTTACGAGCGCGCCTGGTTCAACCTCAAGACCTGGTGGCAGCCCGCCGAGCAGAGCATGGGGCTGGAGCGCTACCGGGTGGTGCTGGAAGCGCAGCCTATCGAAGGGTTGAACGACGATATATCGGCGCTGACCTACGACCCTGACCGCAAGACCCTGTTTACCGTCACCAATGCCCGTTCGGAGTTGATCGAGCTGTCGCTGGACGGGCGCATCCTGCGCCGCGTGCCGCTGACGGGCTTCGGCGACCCGGAGGCCGTGGAGTATGTCGGGCCAAACAGCTATGTGATTTCCGACGAGCGTCAGCAGCGGCTGATCCGGGTGCGCCTGGATGACGATACGTTGTTCCTCGATGCCGGCGATGCCGAGCAGCTCAGCCTGGGCATTGGCCTGAACGGCAACAAAGGCTTTGAAGGCCTGGCCTACGACACAGCGGGCAAGCGCCTGTTCGTGGCCAAGGAACGCGACCCGATGCTGATCTACGAGGTCCACGGCTTCCCGCATGACAACCCGGAAAAGCCCTATGCCGTGCATGTAGTACAGGACCGCAAGCGTGACTCACGGTTGTTCGTGCGGGACTTGTCGAGCTTGCAGTTCGATGAGCGCAGTGGGCACCTGCTGGCGTTGTCCGACGAGTCGCGGCTGTTGCTGGAGCTGGATATCGAGGGCAGGCCGCTGAGTACCCTGTCGCTGCGCAAGGGCTACCAAGGCTTGCAGGCGACCGTACCGCAGGCGGAGGGGATTGCAATGGACGAGGCGGGAACCCTTTATCTGGTCAGTGAGCCGAACCTGTTCTATGTGTTCAAGCAGCCGGCTGACTGATCGTGTCAGGGCCCTTCGCGGGTAAACCCGCTCTTACAGATAGCTCGCCAGGCTCCAGGCCAGTGGAGATCGCTGTAGGAGCGGGTTTACCCGCGAAGCGGTTTAATTGGCCGTCAGGCTCTTCACACCTTCAGCAGTACCCAGCAACAGCAGGTCCGCCGGCCGCGCCGCGAACAGGCCGTTGGTCACCACGCCAACAATGGCGTTGATCTGTGCTTCCAGCTCTACCGGGTTGGTGATCTGCAGGTTGTACACATCGAGGATCACGTTGCCGTTGTCGGTCACCACACCCTCGCGGTACACCGGGTCGCCGCCCAGCTTGACCAGTTGGCGGGCCACGTGGCTGCGGGCCATCGGGATCACCTCGACCGGCAGTGGGAAGGCGCCGAGCACCGGCACCAGCTTGCTGGCATCGGCGATGCAGATGAAGGTCTTGGCCACTGCTGCAACGATCTTCTCGCGGGTCAGGGCTGCGCCGCCGCCCTTGATCAGGTTCAGGTGCGCGTCGCTTTCATCGGCGCCGTCCACGTAGAACTCCAGCTCGCTGACGCTGTTCAGTTCGTATACCGCAATACCATGCCCCTTCAGGCGCTGGGCAGTGGCCTCGGAGCTGGCGACGGCACCGTCGAAGGCGGTCTTGTGCTGAGCCAGGGCATCGATGAAGAAGTTGGCGGTCGAACCGGTACCGACGCCGACGACGCTCTTTTCATCCAGCTTGGGCAGAATGAAGTCGACAGCGGCCTGGGCGACGGCCTGTTTGAGTTGGTCCTGGGTCATGCGGGCTCCGGAAGGGGCAGGGCGGTTTCAAAGTTGCCTAGTATAACGGCTCGCACGGCTTTGCTGTGGTCGCCCGACGTAGCGCTGGGGTAGACTTCCAGCCCTTGTCCCGCGGCCCAGTGATGCTTTCCCGATGCTCGAACAGTACGTCAAGAAGATCCTCACCTCGCGCGTCTATGACGTTGCCGTCGAAACCCCGTTGCAGAGCGCGGGGCAACTGAGCAAGCGCCTGGGCAACCAGATTCTGCTCAAGCGCGAAGACCTGCAGCCGGTGTTCTCGTTCAAGATCCGCGGGGCGTACAACAAGCTGGCCCAGCTGACCCCGGAAGAACTGGCCCGCGGCGTGGTCACCGCCTCGGCCGGCAACCACGCCCAGGGCCTGGCCCTGGCCGCGCGCGAAATGGGCATCAAGGCCACCATCGTGATGCCCAAGACCACCCCGGAGATCAAGGTCGAAGGCGTACGCTCGCGTGGCGGCAAGGTGGTGCTGCATGGCGACTCGTTCCCCGAGGCGCTGGCTTACTCGCTGAAGCTGATGGATGAAAAGGGCCTGGTCTATGTCCACCCTTACGATGACCCGCACACCATCGCCGGGCAGGGCACCGTGGCCATGGAAATCCTGCGCCAGCACCCTGGCCAGCTGGACGCGATCTTCGTGCCGGTGGGCGGCGGTGGCCTGATCGCCGGTATTGCCGCCTACGTGAAGTACCTGCGTCCGGAAATCAAGGTTATTGGTGTAGAACCGGATGACTCCAACTGTCTGCAGGCGGCCATGGCCGCGGGTGAGCGCGTGGTGCTGCCGCAGGTCGGGCTGTTCGCCGACGGCGTGGCGGTGGCGCAGATCGGCCAGCACACCTTCGATATCTGCCGCCACCATGTGGATGAAGTGGTCACGGTCAGCACCGATGAAATCTGCGCCGCAATCAAGGATATCTACGACGATACCCGCTCGATCACCGAACCTGCCGGCGCGTTGGGTGTGGCGGGCATCAAGCGTTATGTCGAACTGTACGGCGTGACCGGCCAGACCCTGGTGGCAATCGACTCCGGCGCCAATGTCAATTTCGACCGCTTGCGCCATGTGGCCGAGCGTGCCGAACTGGGTGAAAAGCGCGAGGCGATCATCGCCGTTACCATTCCTGAACGCCCGGGCAGCTTCAAGGCGTTCTGCCAGGCGATTGGCAAACGCCAGATCACCGAGTTCAACTACCGCAAGCACACCTCGGACGAGGCGCATATCTTCGTGGGCGTGCAGACCCACCCGGAAAACGACCCGCGCGCAGCCTTGGTGCAGCACTTGAGCGAGCAGGGCTTCCCGGTAACGGACCTGACCGACAACGAGCTGGCCAAGTTGCACATTCGTCATATGGTCGGCGGCCACTCGGCTGGCGCCAGCGATGAAATGGTGCTGCGCTTCGAGTTCCCGGAACGGCCGGGGGCGCTGTTCAATTTCCTCGACAAGCTGGGTGGGCGCTGGAATATCTCGATGTTCCACTACCGTAACCACGGCGCGGCAGACGGGCGTGTGGTGGCGGGCCTGCAGGTGCCGGAAGACGAGCGTCACCTGGTGCCAGCGGCACTGGCCAAGATTGGTTACCCCTACTGGGACGAAACCGAGAACCCGGCTTACAAGCTGTTCCTGGGCTGAGCAGCTAAGCTGGGCCTAAGGCCTGCTCAAGGACAACGCACACATGGAACATCTGACCACTCTGAAAACACTGCACATCATCGCCACCGCACTCCTGCTGCTGGGTGCCCTGGGCCTGGCGGTGTGGACCGTGCGCGCCCGCCGCCAGGGCGATGCGCAGGCCTATGCCAAGCTGCTGCGCCGGCCGCTGGTGTTCGTGTGGCTGGTAATGGTGCTGTGCCTGGTAAGCATGCCGTTCACCGGCTGGTGGCTGGTGCACCTGGTCGGTTGGCCGCTGGGGCAGACCTGGGTGCTGGCGTCCAGCGTCATCTATACGCTTGGTGCGTTTGCCGTGTGGTGGCTGCTGGTGCGGCTGAACCGGCTGCGCAAGGCCGAGCCGGTAGGGTTGCGCTTCACCTTGGCGCTGGCGGTGTTCAGTGGCGTCTGCCTGCTGTCCATCGCCGGGCTGATGGGCGCCAAGCCAGTCTGACTAAGCAGCGGCCAACGCTTGCCTGCATCACCTTGCCTTCACCGAACAAGGAGTTTTCACGCCGCGGCACATAAGCGTGGCGGGCGCGTTGCTGCGCTCGCAAGCTTTGTGGAACAATGCGGTGACATGCGTTTGCGAGGTTGCTGCCGTGATCGACCCGGATGGTTTTCGCCCCAATGTCGGGATCATTCTCACGAATGATGCCGGGCAGGTGCTATGGGCTCGACGGATCAACCAGGATGCCTGGCAATTTCCCCAGGGTGGAATCAACCCTGACGAAACGCCGGAAGATGCCCTGTACCGCGAGCTGAACGAAGAAGTTGGCCTTGAACGCGATGATGTGGAAATTCTTGCCTGCACCCGTGGCTGGTTGCGTTATCGTTTACCGCAGCGCCTGGTGCGGACCCACAGCCAGCCGCTGTGCATCGGCCAGAAGCAGAAGTGGTTCCTGCTGCGCCTGGTGAGCAACGAACAACGGGTAAGAATGGACCTCACCGGCAAGCCGGAGTTCGACGGCTGGCGTTGGGTGAGCTATTGGTACCCGCTGGGCCAGGTTGTGACATTCAAGCGCGAGGTATACCGGCGCGCCCTGAAAGAGCTAGCACCGCGTCTTCTGACGCGCGACTGACGACGGAGTTCGACCCCGAGCCATGCTCAATACGCTGCGCAAGATCGTCCAGGAAGTAAACTCCGCCAAAGATCTCAAGTCGGCGTTGGGGATCATTGTCTTGCGCGTCAAGGAGGCCATGGGCAGCCAGGTCTGCTCGGTGTACCTGCTTGATCCGGAAACCAATCGCTTCGTGCTGATGGCCACCGAAGGCCTGAACAAACGCTCCATCGGCAAGGTCAGCATGGCGCCCAACGAAGGCCTGGTCGGCCTGGTCGGTACCCGCGAAGAGCCGCTGAACCTGGAAAACGCCGCCGACCACCCGCGTTACCGCTACTTTGCCGAAACCGGTGAAGAGCGGTTCGCCTCGTTCCTGGGTGCACCGATCATTCACCACCGCCGTGTGGTCGGGGTACTGGTCATCCAGCAGAAGGAGCGCCGCCAGTTCGACGAGGGCGAAGAAGCGTTCCTGGTCACCATGAGCGCCCAGCTTGCCGGGGTTATCGCCCACGCCGAGGCCACCGGCTCGATCCGTGGCTTGGGCCGGCAGGGCAAGGGCATTCAGGAGGCGCGTTTCGTCGGCGTGCCTGGCTCGCCAGGCGCTGCCGTAGGGCGTGCCGTGGTCATGCTGCCGCCTGCCGACCTCGAAGTGGTGCCCGACAAGGCCGTCGATGACATCGACGCCGAGCTCAAGCTGTTCGAAAACGCCCTTGAAGGCGTGCGCGAAGACATGCGCAAGCTGTCGGCCAAACTGGCGACACAACTGCGCCCGGAAGAGCGCGCCCTGTTCGATGTGTACCTGATGATGCTCGAAGATGCAGCGCTGGGCGGCGAGGTGACCGCGGTCATCAAGACCGGCCAGTGGGCCCAGGGCGCCCTGCGCCAGGTGGTCGGCGAGCACGTCAACCGTTTCGAGCTGATGGACGACGACTACCTGCGCGAGCGTGCCTCCGACGTGAAGGACCTGGGCCGGCGTTTGCTGGCCTACCTGCAAGAGGCCCGCTCGCAGTCGCTGGTCTACGCCGACAACACCATCCTGGTCAGTGAAGAGCTGACCCCGGCAATGCTCGGCGAAGTGCCGGAAGGCAAGCTGGTCGGCCTGGTGTCGGTCCTGGGTTCGGGCAACTCCCACGTTGCCATCCTGGCCCGTGCCATGGGTATCCCCACGGTGATGGGCCTGGTCGACCTGCCTTACTCCAAGGTCGACGGCATTGAGCTGATCGTCGACGGTTACAAGGGCGAGGTGTTCACCAACCCGAGCGAAGTGCTGCGCAAGCAGTACAGCGACGTGGTCGAGGAAGAGCGCCAGTTGGCCCAGGGCCTGGATGCCCTGCGCGAGCTGCCCTGCATCACCCCCGACGGCCACCGCATGCCGTTGTGGGTCAATACCGGCTTGCTGGCCGATGTGGCCCGGGCCCAGCAGCGCGGTGCCGAAGGGGTGGGCCTGTACCGCACCGAAGTGCCGTTCATGATCAACCAGCGCTTCCCCAGCGAAAAAGAGCAGCTGGCTATCTACCGTGAGCAGTTGGCGGCCTTCCACCCGCTGCCGGTGACCATGCGCACCCTCGACATTGGTGGTGACAAGGCGCTGTCGTATTTCCCGATCAAGGAAGACAACCCGTTCCTTGGCTGGCGCGGCATTCGGGTGACCCTCGACCACCCGGAAATCTTCCTGGTGCAGACCCGCGCCATGCTCAAAGCCAGCGAGGGCCTGAACAACCTGCGCATCCTGCTGCCGATGATTTCCGGTATTCACGAGCTGGAAGAAGCGCTGCACCTGATTCACCGGGCCTGGGGCGAGGTGCGCGACGAAGGCACCGACGTGCCGATGCCGCCGGTTGGCGTCATGGTGGAGATCCCTGCGGCGGTGTACCAGACCAAGGAGTTGGCGCGGCAGGTTGATTTCCTGTCGGTCGGTTCCAACGACCTTACCCAGTACCTGCTGGCCGTGGACCGCAACAACCCACGGGTCGCCGACCTGTACGACTACTTGCACCCGGCGGTGCTACAGGCGCTGAACACCGTGGTGCGTGATGCCCATGGCGAGGGCAAGCCGGTCAGCATCTGCGGCGAGATGGCGGGTGACCCCGCGGCAGCGATCCTGTTGATGGCGATGGGCTTCGACAGCCTGTCGATGAACGCCACCAACCTGCCCAAGGTGAAGTGGATGCTGCGCCAGGTGAACATGGGCAAGGCCAAGGAGCTGCTGGTCGAAGCCTTGAGCCATGACAACCCACAGGTTATCCACAGCTCGTTGCAGCTGGCGCTGAAAAACCTGGGGCTGGCGCGGATGATCGGGCCTGGGGCCAATAAAACCCTGTAAGGGGGGGGTTGCCTGTTCGGGCCTCTTCGCGGGCACGCCCGCTCCCACGAAGGCGCTGTTCAGGCCGACAGCTCAACCTCCCCCAGGTGTCCACCAAGCGGCCCGAAACTACGCTCGATCAGGCGTCTTCTGCCCTGATCATCCACAATCAGCACAGTACTCGCGCGTGTCCCATAACTCTGGCTGGTAATAAACACACTCGACAGCAGCTTCTCGGTCGCCATGCCCACGCCTGTGTCCGGTAGCTCCCCATCAGTTGCAGGCTCGCCATCGGCCAGCAGCGCCAGCAACTGTGGCGGCTCCGGCCTTTCCAGCAAGCTCTGCAGCCCGCTTCGGGCCTTCACCAGTTTCGGCCATGGGGTATCCAGCCTGGCATTGGACAGCCCGTACACCCCGGCTTCCAGCAGGCGCGGCGCCACGTCTGGGCCATGCAGGTAACCCAGCTGGCGCCCATCACCCACCAGCAGGTTGAACCCCGAATACTGCCCGCTACGGCTGGCCACCTCGTCCAGGTAAGCCTCAACCCCCAGCTCACCCCGTAGATACCCCGCCACCAGCTCGCCGCGCGAGCGGGGCCCCTGCGCCTGCCGCGGGTCACGGATATTGGTCAGCGCCGCAAAGCGCCCCTGTGGACCCACGCCCAGCCAGGTGCCACCGGCCTCCAGGTCCCGCCCGGCATGCACCCCGGGCGCATCCTCCCAGGCCGCCAGGGCCTGGGTAGGGCGGGCGTAGAATTCGTCGCGGTTGGCCGCGACGATCAGCGGCAGGGCGTGTCCCGGCCGCCAGGCGAATACGATCAGGCACATCGGTCAGGCCTCTGTGTTTTTTGTCACTGTACCCACAGCTGCGGGCAGGATCCATCCTGACACAGACTTCACTAGAGCCTCGAACCCGGCTTCCGTTACCATGCCGGATTGATTTCTCGGGGATGCCGAATGGAATTCGTGCTCTATCTGCTGTTGGGCGCCTGTGCCGGCGTGCTGGCGGGGCTGTTCGGCGTGGGCGGCGGCATCATCATCGTGCCGGTGCTGGTGTTCAGCTTCACCCTGCAGGGTTTTGACGCCTCGGTACTGACCCACTTGGCGGTGGGTACTTCGTTGGCGACCATCGTGTTCACCTCGATCAATGCCGTGCTCGAACACCACCGCAAGGGTGCGGTGCAATGGCCGATATTCGCCTGGATGACCCTGGGCATCCTCCTGGGGGCCGGTGTCGGCGCCAAGACCGCCTCGCTGATCCAGGGCCCGCTCCTGCAGAAGATCATTGGTGTCTTCGCACTGGTCATCGCCGCGCAAATGGCCCTGGACCTCAAGCCCAAGGCCAGCCATGGTGTGCCTGGCAAGCCTGTGCTGGTTGGCGCGGGTGGGGTGATCGGTTGGGCCTCGGCGATTTTCGGCATTGGGGGTGGCTCGCTGACCGTGCCTTTCCTGACCTCGCGCAGCCTGCCCATGCAACAGGCAGTGGCCACATCTTCTGCCTGCGGCCTGCCGATCGCCATGGCCAGTGCCTTGAGCTTCATGCTGCTAGGTTGGCATGAGCAGCACTTGCCGCCCCACAGCCTGGGTTACGTGTACCTGCCGGCGCTGGTCGGCATTGCCGTGACCAGCATGTTTTTCGCCCGCTTTGGCGCGCGCCTGGCGCACAAGCTGTCGCCGCGCCTGTTGAAACGCCTGTTCGCAGCCCTGCTGTTCTGTGTTGGTCTCAGCTTTTTGATTTGAATCGAGAGGAAGTTCCATGCTGCCTTACCCGCAGATAGACCCCGTGGCCGTGGCCATTGGCCCACTGAAAATTCACTGGTACGGCCTGATGTACCTGATCGGCATCGGTGGCGCCTGGTTGCTGGCCTCGCGTAGGCTGAACCGTTTCGACCCGACCTGGACCCGTGAAAAGCTCTCCGACCTGGTGTTCTGGTTGTCGATGGGGGTAATCGTCGGTGGCCGCCTGGGCTACGTGCTGTTCTACGACCTGCACGCCTACCTGGCCAACCCAACCTTGATCTTCGAGGTGTGGAAAGGTGGCATGTCGTTCCACGGCGGCTTCATTGGGGTGATGCTGGCAGCCCTGTGGTTCGGCAAGCGCAACAACAAGTCGTTCTTCGAGCTGATGGACTTCGTCGCGCCGCTGGTGCCGATCGGGCTGGGCGCCGGGCGTATCGGCAACTTCATCAACGCCGAATTGTGGGGCAAGCCGACCGACGTGCCGTGGGCGATGATCTTCCCGCCCTTCAGCGACCCCGCGCAACTGCCGCGCCACCCGTCGCAGCTCTATCAATTTGCGCTGGAAGGCGTGGCTCTGTTCGTGATCCTCTGGCTGTTCTCGCGCAAGCCGCGGCCGACCATGGCCGTGTCCGGGATGTTCGCGCTGTTCTACGGCATTTTCCGTTTCATCGTCGAGTTCGTTCGCGTACCGGACGCCCAGCTGGGCTATCTGGCGTGGGGCTGGCTGACCATGGGTCAGATTCTCTGCGTGCCGATGATCCTTGCTGGCCTTGGCCTGATCTGGTGGGCTTATAATCGCAAGCCCACGGCGAATCCCGCCTGATTAATCCCACGGCAGGGGCGATCCCCCTGCCGTATCTGCTACAGGTAAGCCATGAAACAGTATCTGGACCTGGTCCGCGACGTTATCGAAAACGGCACGCTGCAGGGCAACCGCACCGGCATCCGCACCATCAGCCTGCCGGGTGCGATGCTGCGTTTCGACCTGCAGAAGGGCTTCCCGGCCATTACCACGCGCAAGCTGGCGTTCAAGTCGGCGATCGGCGAGATGGTCGGCTTCCTGCGCGGCGTGAAGAACGCCGGTGAGTTCCGCGAGCTGGGCTGCAAGGTGTGGGACCAGAATGCCAACGAAAACGCCCAGTGGTTGGCCAACCCGTTCCGCCAGGGCCATGATGACCTGGGTGAAATATATGGCGTGCAGTGGCGCCAGTGGCCTGGCTACAAGCGCATCCCGCTGGGCAACCCCGCCGCTATCGCCATGGCCGAGCAGGCGGGCTTCCGCCGTATTGCTCAGGACGAGGAAGACGGTGTCGCCTTCGTCATCCTGTACAAGGCTATCGATCAGGTGCGCCAGTGCCTGGACACCATCGCCAACGACCCGGGCAGCCGGCGCATCCTGTTCCACGGCTGGAACTGCGCGCAGCTGGACGAGATGGCGCTGCCGCCGTGCCACCTGCTGTACCAGTTCCACCCGAATGTCGAGACCAGGGAAATCTCCCTGACGCTTTACATCCGTTCCAACGACTTGGGTCTTTTATATGACGCAGCCAATAACGCACAGTATGCGCTAGCAGCGTAAAAAAATTTGTCTTTCTCCCGACTTTATCTTGACCTTGACAAGCTGCACATTCTGCATAGGATGGGCGGCCTTCAAAAGGGGGTAGTCGGTGAAGGTTGTAGTCACACAAAATCAAATGGTCGACCTGGGCGGGTCGATGCTCAACGAGGACGGGCCACACGCAGCAGGCCTGGCATCTGTGACGGCGGTGGGGCTCTTCGACTCGGAAGAGAGGCTCGTCCCGCTTGTAAGTGAGTACCTTACCCAAGCTATAAAAACCGCGAATCTCTCCTTTCCGTCTGCTGAAACATATGGGCGGAATATCGGGTACTTGCTCGAGAACCTTAAAGGGACTACCACATTCCAACATTCTTCTTGGGATGAGATTCTTCTCAATGTAAGCCAGCAGGGAATCGCCAGATACTTCATTCATCTGCGCGAGGTTGAAGGTTTGTCGTCGGTAACTATCCGAAACAGAGATGGTTGTTACGCTGCCCTATTCAACGACTTCTTGTGTATTGGCCGTAATCATCAACCCGCTCTGCGAGAAGATAATCCGTATGCTGCTGGATTCATTTCGCCGCCGCCGAAGAAAAAACTGATTGAGCCCTGTTCGCTCAAAGATCTGAAGTCCCTCATTCTGAGCACTGATAGTGAGCGAGAGCGGGTTCTCTTGCAGTCAATTTTTGACGCGGGTCTTCGTCGGAGCGAGGTTGGCAGGATTACTCTTGGTGCGGTGAACAAGGCCCTCGATTTCTCCCGCGCTAATTTCATCGGTGAAAATGATCTTGAGTGGATACATCCCGATTATTGCCCACTTTTCATCGAGGGCAGCAAAGGACGCGGGCAAGAGCTGAAAGAGCGATATGCAATAGTGAGTAAGCCTACGCTTGAGCGTATTAAGCGCTATCACGCTACTCCGTTGTACCGAAAATACGCGAGACAGTATGAGTCCGCCGATGTTACTCCCTGCTTTTTCAACTCAGAGGGATCTCCATTCAATGCAGATGCGGTCAGTAAATTGCTTGAGCGGATCTCGGAGCGCGCACTAAAAGGCAAGCGGCTAGCTCGCAGTATCTCTCCGCACAAGCTTCGGCATGGACATGGATACGAAATCATGACCAGCCCTGATTTGGGTGAGACCTATTTGGATAATCTGATCGCGGCTCAATTGTCTTTGGGGCATAGCAACAGCACCACTACCGAACGGCACTACCTACAGCTTCCTCAAGAAGTGTTTCGCGTCTGCCATTCCTCTAATGGAAAGGTTGCAACTAAGGCAAGTAGCATGGCAGCTCTCGTTGCCGAGACCGCGCTCAAGATTCGTTTGGGAGATAAAAAATGAGTATTTATGAGCGCGCCACCGGAAGCTCACGGATTTATAGCTGGCTAAAGGAGCTGGAGGAGAACCCGCTTAGCTGCTACGAAGTAGAACTCAGCGACAATGACAGCGGGATGTACGCCCCGCTCATGCTGAGCGCCTCTTATATTGCCAGCAAAGATCTTGACCCGTCGCTTGAAGTCTTTGAGCTGGCGGAGCAGAAGCTGATCTTGGATATGTGCATCAGTGGCGCAATCCAGCGCGGTGAATCTGCTGCTGGGTGCAACTGGCGCCTCAAAGTTTTAGGTTGGTACACAAGCCTTCCTGAGGAGGACAAACGTAAGCTTCCTATTTTCGGCAACAAGCTGAGCTTGAGGCGTGGTCTTACTTTGATACCAGGCCTGGAAGGAATCCAGGCCCATATCACTCGTTACCCGGGTGTCGCCAGCGCGTACGATGAAATCAACCAAGACCTCCAGCGTCTGGGGGTAATTTCCAGCGACTATCAAACCGTCAAAGAGCGGCGCGAAAATCAAGAAGAATTCATCCCAGAGGAATCCATCCTCGTTGATTTCAAGCGGCTACGAATGAAAGAGTTCGTAACGTTGGCCGACCTTGAAGCAGCCTCAGAGGGCAAGCCATTCAATGATCTCAAGCATGCCTTTGCAATTGCATCGTTGAAAACGGCGAGTGATTCGGGCGAACGGAATTACCTCGATGCGTTCAACCTAGTGTCGCGTTTTTTCCTCGAGCGTGGACTCATCGGAAGCGAGCCCATTGCTGCCACCTTGGATGCGTTCATCCTTCCTCGTATTTACAGCCATCTGGAGCAGATGATTGTCCGTGGAGAATGCTCCCCGACCTTTGCCAATACCTTGCTCAGTGCGCTCCGCAAAACGCTCACCGTCATCAAGAACCTTAAGGGCTATGCTGGCCCTGACTTTGTCAACTGTCAGGGATTTGATGCTGACCGAGTAACGGATCAGTATCGTCCGTATACAAGTTCCGAACGTCGGCGGATCGCCGCATGCGTAGATGAAGACATCTTGCGCAACAATGCGCTCGCGCAGCCATATCAGTTATCCGGCGTTGGTGAGGATCCTGTCGGCTCCAATGGCCAGGTGAAAAAGGGATTCGGTACGCTCGACAATGCCCGGTGGATTTTCGAAAACAAGTTGAACTGTAGTGTGGTAGGTACGAGATCGAGAACTAGGGGTGATTCATACACTGATGCGTTCTGGGGCATAGTTAGTCGTTCAGGCGTAGGCCTGCGTGAACTCCTAGAGAGCTGGGGTACACATTATGTTATCGACTCCCAAGTTATCGCACCGTATGCGATTAAATTGGGGCAAATAACGGGTCTTAATGCGGACTCGCTAAAATATCTGAATTTAGACGACTTCGAGCCGCAGCATGAGCTGACCGGGCGTGCCTGCTTGAAATATTGGAAGGAGCGCTCAGGGGGTGGAAAGGTGATGCCCGTTGATCTCTTTGATGCGGATATCACCTGGCTCACCAATTCTCAGGCTGAAGCGGTAGCGAAAGTCTTCAAGGACGTGGAGGCACTCACCGAGGGGTTCCGTGGCGCTGCGCCTGAGAAAGCGAGAAACAGCCTATTCATCTGGCAATCGAGTTCGCCCGGCGCCTTCCTGGAGGTTAAGTCGTTTACCACGGGTAAGAACGGGTTCGTAACGGTCGTTTTCAACAGCTATGCGCAGCGAAAAGGCATCCTAAGCGATGAAGGCACCCCACTGAACCTTACCTCCGCACGCCTACGTCCGAGCTTCATCAGCGAGCTGGTTGAGCGTGGTGTGCCGATTCGTGAAATCCAGCTGATTCTGGGCCACAAACACATCAAGACCACCCAGGCATACCTCGATCGGATGGATTTCAACACCATTGCCCGTGCCAAGCTAGATGTGGCGCTACGGCAGCTTCACGACCGTGCGGTTGAGGCAGCAGATCTGCCTATTGCACCCAAGCCGAACGGGACACAATCCTCAAATCTCATCGACGTCGTACAGCTCGATGCTCCAGTGGTGGTGTTCAAGACGCCATTGGCAAGCTGCAAGAATATCTTCAACCCCCCAGATTTCATCAAAAGGTTGAGCACTTACGTACCTGGGCGGCCATGTTCCATGTACAACATGTGCTTGGGCTGTGAGAACGTCCTGCTCACTGCTTCCAACCTGCCTGAGCTATTTGCCATGGAGCGGGATTATCGAAAACTTGCTGAGGTCAGCCGAGTGATGGATACCCCTTATGGGCATGTAGTGCATGAGAATTTGTCGCTGCTCGAAAGTATCCTTGGTGACAAATCTGATTTTACTGCTGAAGAGCTTGCCGAAGGTCGTCGTCTCGCTGAGTTCGTAGATACAACTATTCTCATTGATGGCGTGGGGTTGTAATTTATGGAACAGGTCGAATTTGCATCTCTGCTGTCTTTTGCCAAGTATCGAGACTCCGTATCTACGATTTTGCTT
This sequence comes from Pseudomonas sp. NY5710, assembly GCF_013305665.1. Taxonomy (NCBI): domain Bacteria; kingdom Pseudomonadati; phylum Pseudomonadota; class Gammaproteobacteria; order Pseudomonadales; family Pseudomonadaceae; genus Pseudomonas; species Pseudomonas sp. NY5710. Next base: position 5,209,508 of record NZ_CP045554.1, on the reverse strand, counting down.
CAGTTGAAATTAGGTGATGATGGTGCTGCTTCGGGTGAAGCTCTGAAATTTCTGAATTATATTCAGTCATTACAGGTATCCAAGATTTCCGCCTTTGTTTCGCCGGTCTGGGACTTCAATGCGGACTATCCTAATGCATCGCGGCATGTTCGCGGAGCGAAGCTGCAAATGGACTTCACAAAGTACCCGAATATTCCTGAGTTTGCGATGCTTGAGTTGCGAACTGCCTTCATGCTTATTTTGAAGGGGGTTAGTGGAGTGCCGGAGGAAGGAAGTTCCATGCGAGTTTCAAAGGCGCTTCCAAAACCTAATACAGTGATAGCTAGATTCGAAGCTGGATTGCGATTCTTAGATAAAATCTATTCGGCTGCAGTTCAAGAGTTGGGGCGGGAACATGTTGAACGCGAATTGCTGTCGGTTTACAAGCTGCCTTCTCACTTGTATGAGGAAGCTGCGAAAGAATTTGAATATGTCTTTGATAATGCTTTGGAAGTTTTTTTTAAAGGACTTCGCTCTGGATATCTCGTAGAGAATGTCTTTGGTTCCAGCTTGCCCGTTGTAAATCTTTTAACGCTCAAATGGAAGCTTCTTGGTAAAGCTAAACGTCCTGAGGGAGAGAAGAAAAAGAAGCGACAGGTGCTTCCAAACGACGTCTTTGAAGTATCCTCGCGCGCTTCCTCGCTGGCCATTGTCGATTTTCTTGACGCTATGGGTGAAAGGGTTGTCGATACTCTTACTTTGAATCGCCGCAACTCGGAAAAGCAATTATTAAGCCGAATATATGGATTGTGTCCGCTCAAGTTCAATGTGTATGTTTATAAGCGTCTTGAGTACAAAGGGTTTCCTAAGAGTGAAGTCTCCAAGGTGGTTGGCGGTGCGCTCTTTGATTCAAGCTATTACTTTTTTACAGACGCTCTAGATGCGGTGAAGATGTATTCTGACGATACTGGCTCAAAGATTGACGATGGGTTCAGGTATTATTTGAATTATATTAACTACGCTTGTATGTATGTCATTGGTCAGTATACGGGCATGCGCCCTTCCGAATATGCCGAGCTTTTGGCGAGTTCCTGTCTGATATTTGATGGCACTTACTGGGTGTTGAGAAGCAATGTCAGTAAGCATGAAGATAACCTAGTTGAACTGTTTGACGACTTCTGGTTGGCGATTCCGATTGTTCGCGATGCCGTGCGTGTTGCTCAGTTACTTGCCAAATATAAGAATAACGATTTCATTTTTTCGAACGTCGACACGGTGCCCTTTGGCAAGCTGGGTCAGCCGCTGGGTGGTGCCGGCTCCAAGGAGACACTAGATAAATTCTTCAAGAAGGTTCTGACTCCTGAGCAGTTCTCCGACCTCGACTTCAATGCTTATATGATGCGGCACACGCTCGCCTATCAGCTTTACCGTGCGGATGTGGGCCTTCCCTTCATCTCTCACCAGCTGAAGCATTTCGGCGAAATCGTAGGGGTGGGCCATTCTGAGCGGGGTTTCAGTAAAACAACGCTGGGATACGGCGAGATCGCTGACATGCTGACGAAAAACGGTGGCAAAGGCGTCAGTGGCAAGTCCTTCCGCCATGACGCCGAGGTTGAGAGCATCAAGCAGCGATTCGACCCTGATGGCAGTTATGCCGGTGTGAACGCTGCAGCGCACAAGGAGCGTTTGCAGAGGGTATTCAAAGGGTACATGGCATCCGGGCACACTAAGGACGATATCTTCGAGGCCATGGCTGAACAGCACATCGCTGTCATCAGCGTGGGCCAGGGCTTCTGCTACGGCGGCGGGCCCATGGAGTTCGATGAATCGATCCCCTGCATCGGTGGGCTTCGCTGCAACCCTAACCGCTGCCAAAATGCTGTCGTCAGCAAGGCCAACGCCCCTGCTTGGCGCGATGTGTATTACCAAAACAAGAAGCTTTTGGGGAACCCGGAGTACTCCCATCTGCATGCGCAAAGCAAAGCTGCAATGGAAGAGGCTTACGGCGTTCTTGAGCTGCTGGGTGAGGAACTCTAAATGACTAACGCCCAAGCTTTCGACCAGAAAAACAAAGAAGATTTTGATCGGTATTCTGAGCTGCTCGCACAAGCGCTTCTGGACATTGCGGCGAATGACTCACTGAAAGCAACAGCAGCTGAATTGAGCCGGCTAACGGGTATTCACCGCAATACTATCAGGCAGCGTGTATGGCCTTTGGAGCGGCTTGAGACCATCAAGGAAAATCGGCGCATTGAAGTTCTGCGTCAACAGGTAACAAAAAAGAAACCAGTTGATCCTGTTACGCTCCTGACTGAAAAGTTGGAGAGCGCAAGGCTTGAAGTTTTGCATTGGTTTACCAAAGCCAAGGATGCTGAAAAAGAGCATCAAAATAGTGAAGTAAAGTATATTAACATGATGAAATCCCGTGATACTTATCAGAACCTTCTAGCGGATGCTAACCGGCGGGTCTTGGACTCGCAGAAGGAAATTGATAGACTCAAGCAGGTGATCAGTATCCTGGAAGCTGCCCAGGCGGAGAAAATTTCATGAAAAGCTACCTGGAACTACTGACTGATGTTCTAGAAAATGGTGCGGTCAAGGGTGACCGTACTGGCACTGGTACTGTGAGTGTCTTTGGCCGTCAGTTTCGCCATGATTTGTCCAAAGGCTTTCCTTTGCTCACAACCAAAAAGTTACACTTTAAAAGTATTGTTAATGAGCTGATTTGGTTCCTTAATGGTGATACCAATATTAAGTGGCTCAACGAAAATGGTGTGAAGATCTGGAATGAATGGGCCACTGAAGACGGTGACCTAGGCCCGGTCTATGGCAAGCAGTGGACAGCTTGGCCTACCAAGGACGGTAAGACGATCAACCAGATCGACTATGTCGTCAATGCGTTGAAGACGAACCCTAATAGTCGTCGAATCTTGTTCCATGGGTGGAATGTCGAGTTCCTGCCTGATGAGAAGGTGAGCCCGAAAGAGAACGCCAAAAACGGCAAGATGGCACTCCCTCCGTGCCACCTGCTGTACCAGTTCTATGTTGTGAACAACAAACTGTCTTCACACCTATTCATCCGTTCGTCCGACAGCTTCCTCGGCCTGCCATACAATACGGCGTCCTTGGCGTGCTTGACCCACATGCTGGCTCAGCAGTGCGACTTGGATGTAGGTGAGATCGTGATTTCGTTGAGTGATGTCCACATCTACTCCAATCACATGGAGCAGGTGAAAACTCAAATCGCTCGTGAACCTCGGCAGTTGCCTGAGCTGAAGCTGCTGCGCAAGCCGGCATCGATCTACGATTACAAGTTCGAAGATTTCGAGCTCGTTGGTTACGACCCGCACCCTCACATCGCGGCAGCGGTCTCGGTCTGATTGACCTGGCATACGATTACCGACCCTCGGGGTCGGTTGTCGTGCTCAGTTGATTTCCTGCTTACAGCACCTCGGGCGAGCCTACAGCGCCTTATGGAGAGCTATTGGAGTCTCACCCTTCCTCAAGCCTTCTGCTCCCCCGCAGGCAGGTGCCAGAACTTGTGTACGGTGGAATAAGGCATCCCCAGCTTCACTGAGGTTGCTTTCTGGCTGAGGCCCTCAGCCTTGCAGTCGAGGATCGCTTTGATCCTGTCTGGAGGGGTCGGAGGCTTGCCGGATTTCGCCGCTATCAGGGCCCCATTCGAGAACTGCGCCGGCAGGCTTTCCATCACACGCATCTCACGCAGCTTGCTTAGCTCTGTCCAGAGGTGCGTCATGAACTCTTCAAGTTGTTCTTGGCGCTCGTAGCAAGAGGCAGCTGCGAGGAGTGCTACCGAGTCAATGTCCAAGCGTTTACTGATGTCTTCGAGCATCTCGAAGCTGATGTTGGATTTCGCGTGCTCGATCCTGTGCAAATGCCGAGGCTCCACCGTGGATGCGAGCTGTTCTTGGGACAGGCCGCGAGCGGCACGGGTAGCGCGGAGGACGGCTGCCAGGGTGTATCGCGTTGGCATGTTGAGCTTCCCGCAAAGGGAAGCATAAGGCCACACTGGAAATTCTACATCCACGTACTATAGGCAGTGAATGTAGAATGGTGGTATGGTGGCGTCATCCGTCCCCGCATGTGGCTTTTGTTCTTAAAGCACGATCATCCGTGGGCGTGAGGTTGTCAATTTATATGAATTGTTTAAGGGCGAAGTGCTAGCTAGATGCCCGCGATTAATAGGTGGAGTGTGTTGTGCTGGTCACCCAAAGAACCGAACTCCGAGGGCAGTTTTTAGCTCTGGACAGCCTGAATTTGTTTTGGGATTCAGCAAGCCTCAATCCTGATTGCTATTACTTTGTCGTTGAAGGAAGTGGCTTCGTTAATGGCTGTTTAGGCCCCTCCGTGCGTTTGGTGTCGAGCGTTGAGGTTGTTGATTCCCTCTGCAAAGGGGATGCAGTGGATTTTTTAAGCGTTAACAAAGTCCAGCTTCTCGCCCCTCCAGCGATGACCAACCAGACCGAGTTCTCGATGAAGCTGCTCTCCGAAATTCGGATCAAGGATGATACCCAGCCAACCCCGGTGTACGAATTTGTCACGAGTGATGGCCACGTCTATTCGAGCGCGAGAGGCTGAATCATGGTCATCTCGTTGGATGAGATAACGGAGTTTCTTTACGGCGCCGGGGAGCTATTGGAGGGTTGGACAGGTACGAGAGTTGACCTAGTTCAAGCTGCGCACGAACGCTTTTCAGGTAAAGCGTTTTGCCTGGTGCAGCGCTGGATTCTGGTCGAGCTACCTCCGGAAGAGGTTGAGCCGTTACCGAATGGAATTGCGCCCATGGTGATCTTTGCCCATGACGTGATCCATGACAGCCGGAGGCGTTTTGCGCCGCACTCCTGGGTGAGATCTACGTATGGGGTTTCGTTCGAGCACCCGTGCATGTTTGAAACGAGAAGCACGGTCTACCTTCTCGTCGGTGATGGTTACCGGAAGCAGGCGAAGCTCGAGCTGGTTTTGTCGTTGCAGCTGTAGAGCATTCCAGTTTTTTTTGAGCCCGGCCCCCTCTGGGTGGCCTTGGATGGGCGACGTTGCCTTCCGCAGCGTGGAGTACGGGGTTCCGTATGAAGGTTTTGGTTTTTTCTGACTTGCACTTGGAGTTTGCTGACTTCCAGCCACCTTCAGTAGACGCGGATCTCGTTGTACTGGCGGGCGACATTTCAGTGCGTAGCCGGGGTGTGCATTGGGCGAATGAGGTCTTCGATTGCCCGGTGATTTATGTCTGCGGCAACCACGAGCATTACGGCGGAAATGTTGACCGGACGTTGGTCAAAATGTGTGAGGCCGCTGCGCACCACGTACATGTGCTGGACAACCAGAGCATCGTCATTGGCGGCGTCCGTTTTTTGGTCGCTACGGCTTGGACGGATTACACCGCAACCGGCGATTACAGGGCCGCGATGCGGGAGTGTTCAGAGTGGATGACTGACTTCAAACGGATCCGCGTCGGTGCGGGATACAGCAAGCTTCGCCCGGTCGACCTCATCGCTCGGAATATTGCTGCCCGTGCTTTTCTGGCCACGGAACTCGCCAAGAGTTTTGAGGGCAAGACGGTGGTGGTCACGCACCATTGCCCTATCCCTGAGGTAGCCGGGAGTGGTCATGAGGGTCACTTGGGGGCTGCTTATTTCAATGCTTGGCACGACCTGGTAGCGCAGGCCGACGTGTGGATTTTTGGCCATACGCATCACGCTGTAGACACCGTCATCTCTGGCTGTCGTGCGGTCTCTAACCCCAAGGGGTATCCCGGTGAGCGCACTGGTTTTTTCCCTGAATTCACCATCGATATTTGAATCCCGCTTTAGCGGCAAGCACCAAGCTCATTGATGTGTTTTTGACGTATGAACAGGAAGTGTGAATGGCAGATCAAATCAAGGAATACTGCGGTGAAGAGCTATCGACTTTTCAACTCAAGCGGGTCATCCGGGCAATGGCTCAGAAATACCCTATGCCCATCACGGCTTACCTGAGTGATGTGGTCATCTCAGCGGACTGCGCGTTCGGTGTTGTTTTTGGCCAACCGATCCGAGGGCGTGCGCAGCATCTGCGAGGCTATGCGCTAAGGACGGAGCCGATCTACACCCTGTCGAAGATAGGTCGGTATTGGGTTATCTCCTCGAAGTGCGGGAATTACGTGCTGACGTCCTTCAGGGGCGGCGCAGGCCGTGACAGCCTTCGAGCATTGATCGCAACAGCCGACCAACCAGATGCGCGTTCTGGGAGGCAGCCAGGCGCCTTGGCGGGCGCCTGAAGACGCGAATGCTTCATCAACTGAGTGTCGAAAGCAGCGTCCGCAGGAAATCTTTTCGGCGCTGGATGCTGCTCAGGATTACGTAGTCCCTTTCGCCGTCTGGGCGGAGATGGCCAGCTTCGACCAGGCCGAAGATGTAGCCTTCTGCCTTGGCTCTCGCGACGCAAAGGTCTTGCTCGGTTGTGCAGCTGTGAATGTCATCAACGAGGCGTTTCCAGCACTCGCTCTGGCGACTGCCGGTGGCGTCGGCGGCGAAAGCGGGCGCATGGATAAGGGACGCGTAATAGCCAGGACGCGAGGTGGTGCTCAACGAAGGTTCTCCTAGGGAATGGGGGATGGCATGGCTATCACGCGTTTATTCATTCGCCTGTTAACTGCCCGGCCATGGAGAGCCCAGTTCAGACGTAACAACGTTCACGCAAGGAGATTTAGATGGTCAAAAGCCGCGTACCGCTCTCTAGCTGTCCGGTTGAGGATACTCCAGCGATCACCATCCCAAGCAGCGTCGCAAAGGCAATGCAGCGCTCCTTTGGGGTCGAGATAACGGGGTACTTGTCGAGTGTGCGATATGAAGCCGGCGAGCTGTCCCTCAAAGGGATCGTTTTCGGCGATCGCGAGCGTCGCTTCGAGGATGGATCGTCGATCATCACATCAATCGTCCTCGACTCCCAAGAGCTTCAGGGCTTCCTGGTTGTCCGAACCCTACGCAGTGTCTATGTGGTGTGCGATTGGGCTGGCGACTGCGCTCGTGAGAATTCGAAAACCAGGCACTGAGTGTATGGCTTAAGTCCTGATGAGCGAGTTAAAGAGTGGGGTATGAAATGAAGCTCAGGCGATTACATGAACCCACCGAAATTGTTGACGTCACGTGTGACGGCTGTGGGTGTTCCACGCGGAGGCGCGAGGGCGATTTTCAGTTTGGAACATTGCACGGGGCATGGGGTGACGGGGCGAAACACCACAGTGAGGTGTACGAGTTGCACCTCTGCGAAAGCTGTTTCTTCACTCAGCGATCAGGCATCAAGCGAGCGCGGTGGCTCGGTATGATGTTCGAAGAAAAAGCGGACGCCTTCCTGGCCGATGAAGCCTTTGGGCGGATAGAAAATTCCACGAGGTGCAGGGGTTGAAGCGGGATCGTTGAGGGTTTCGCTCTTAGGTAGATCCTGCAGGTAGTTGATGGCCATGAGCCATTGAAAGGCGACTTCCGAAAATATTTTTCAAAGACCCCCCTTGAAATTTTTTTTGCGGGACGGAGTATATTATTTGTAATCAAAAAACAGCTGCTCTCTCCCACCTCTCCCCCGTCACTGATCGAATACCCTTCAGCTGCTTCTATTGCTTGGCTTTTTCTTTTTCCTTGGCTATTCGCTATCAACATGAAGGTCGAGAGGCTTTGATGCTTTTTTTGATCAAAGGCTACGATGTCTCCTGGCTTGAGCCGTCAAAAGAATCGCTTATCCGGCCGCTAGGCCGGCTAGCTTTTCTGTTGACCTCAAATGCAGAGCGGCTTAGATTTTTTTTGAGCAGCCCTTACCACGGCCTCGGTGGCCGTGACGCCGTTTCTGAGCCCGGTCGAGGCCAATTTGAAGGCACCAATGGGCGGTCTAGGCTGGCCTAGTGGCCGATAGCTCTTGCCCAGCCCAGGTATCTTCCATGAAGGATAATCAGGCCAAGTTGAATGAGGCCACCGGAGACCTTCACTATTGCGATTTGATCTTCACGAGCCAAGAACCTGCTGAGTTGAAACGGCTGGCCAAAGAGCTTCAGGCAGATGGTCAACACCCAAGGCTCGTGAGCTGTATCCTCGAGAATACAGGAGGTGTAGAGAGGGATGATCGACATACTCCACGCCGTCAAGCCTGAGCAATATTGAGCTCACGCCACCCGGAATTTTTGTCCATTGGAGCAGCAGTCATGAAAGACCTCAGCATAATGCTTCCTCATGATCATCCGATGTACGCGGAAGCCGTCGAGGCGTTGAAGGCGTATCACCAAGCGCAGGATGACGGTATTACTGGTACTGAGCTTGAGCGACTGCGTTTGCTCGCTGAGCATCGCTTCCAGGCGGTTACGGACTATCAGCTTCAGGCTTTGGGCGGCCCGGCAGCGACCAGTCATTGAACGATGATACTGGTTAGTCGACTGGCACTCATAAGTATGAGTCTCGAATTAGGCCCAATTGGGCGGAACATTTTCACTTCGATGTAGCAGTCGAATATGACAAACTGTCCTCTTCTTGAAACAACCATTTAGGGAGCAAGCATATGTCACGTCTCGCCGAATACCGACGCTTGGAGCAGCAACTCGCTCAGCAGCTCGCAGAGCTGGAAGCTATGAAAGGTGATTCCGCAATCAAGGCGGAAATGGAGTTTGAGGAAAAGCTGCGCGCTCTGCTCGGTGAGTATGGCTACACCCTTCGGGACGTGATCAACATCCTTGATCCGCAAGCAGTTACTCGCCGTCAGGCTACTCAAGTGCAAGAAAAGCCATCCCGCAAGCCACGTGAGGTGAAGGTCTACAAAAACCCACATACTGGTGAGCTGGTGCAAACCAAAGGTGGTAACCACGCTGTTCTCAAAGCTTGGAAGGCCGAACACGGCGCTGAGACCGTGGAGTCCTGGCTTCAGTGAGCCCCACCCTTCTGAAAGGCTGCCCGCTGCAGGGGCCTTTCAGGCCGTTGATCTTTCACTGATTGGTGAAGTTCACGCAACTTTTCAGCTGCAACGGGTAACGGCTGGGCACTCACGTTATACCCGCCCAAATGGCGGGATGAATCGCAGGGCGTCCAGCCGGTCTGTAGCCGCTAGCGATAGTCGGAGATCGGGCCCGGCCAGTCAACGCCGTCAGGATTTGCTTGGGTCAAAAAACTCTCAAGGAACATGCGCTTTCGCGTACGTTGCAGTCGACTTCGTGCACTCGCAAAAAGGTTTCCAGTCCTTTACGAGCCAGAGACATGTTGACGTTTGGGCCGATGGTGATTTCTTTAATCCAAGAAAGGTCTATGGGATATTCGAAGTACGGAATGACTAGACCGGCACGACTTCGGAAGCTGACTTTCTGCTGCTTTTCCAGCTGTGACTGGATGACCAAACGGGTCTCTCGCTCATCGTAAAACTGTGCTGATTTGATGGCGCAGCAGTGGAAAATCAGGTCATTCACGATTTCCACCGAGGTGTCCTCAACGCTGGTGGTTCGCCTTTCAATTTTCTTGGTAATTGCCTCGATCGATATGATGTTGTCCAAGTGCTCTTCGTCATAGTCCACCTTTTCAAGACGACATACGACGGTCTTCTTCCTGTCAATTCCTTCTGACGGTAGGATTTTGGCTTCATCGAATTCGATGGCATAGCCGGCATTCTTGGGGCAATACGCCATCCATTGTCTCAGATTGTCGTAAGCCCGCGAAAAGGAAACGATGTATACGTCTCGCATGGTGAGATTATCCCAGACAAATTTGGGCATGAACTCATAAAGGCCTTTGGTTGCCATTACCACGGCATCTTTGCTTTGCGAGGTCGAAGCCAAAATTTCAGCACAGCGGCGCTGGATCAGGCTGATGCCGGCGAACATTTCCTTGGAGTCATTAAGGAAACCCATGTCGGTGGCCCAGAGCGCTTTGTTCTGGATGATCCCCATCAGTCCTTGGGCGTCGGTGTAGTGGTAGAGACTCATTGCGATCCTTGTCGGTCTTATGCTGGCTTGCATGACATCTTGGCCAGATGCACTGTATTCAGTGAAGGGTTGCCCTTTGCGTTTGATCAGTCGAGGATCAGCGCCCCTCTAGATCAGCCAGTGCCGGGTGTTCAGGGGGGAGACTCTAACCGCAGAGCGTTACCACCGTCGAGAATTCCGGATGAACATCCACATGGTCGGCTCCAGTGGCCCTTTTTATTGGGGCCTGTGCGGGAGTGATTTCTGGAAACCCGCACCATTTCAGTGCCTGGGGTTTAGCGGTGTCTCGTCCTGGTATAGCTCGAGCCATCCACCGCAGGGATATGTGGGACGATGCAGATGGGCACGGATTGGGTCGGTCAATTGGATGACGTTACCATCGTGCCAGCCGTCCACATGTGTATCAGCCGCTGGGATTAGGATATCAGTCCAGCTGAGTTTTGGTTTTTGGCTGCATCCACTCCTATCACCAAGCGCAGGCGAACGGCGTCACTGGTATTGAGCTTGATCAGCTGCGCATGCTCTTTGAATATAGCCTCCAGGCTACCGCTGACTATCAGCTTCGGTTCTGGGTGGCCCGCGTGCTACGAGCCGCTAGCGATTTGCATGCGTAATGGCTCCCGAGAAACCACTCAAACGTCCTCCGTCAGAGGGTTATGTGTTAATTTCATAATTTCGTTTGAGAAGTTGCGAATCAGGTTGAAAGCGGTGCGACAACTATATGCCTTAAGCATCTTTGGCATTTCTGCTAAAAGCGCTGTGCGCTTGGCTCTAACATATATTTGGTGAAGTGCATACTCCATTCGCATAGTGTGGGTTCTATCGTCAATTGCGTGAGTCGATATCGAAAATAGTGCTGCCATGTAAGCCATGACTTTGGTGTCTATATCGCGAAAAGCAACGGAAAGTTTCGCCTTGTTTTCTTCAACGCTACTCCCTTCCACCACTCCGGCATTTTTCAAGGCCTGTTTAAAAGCCTTGTAAACAGGGACTGTACCGTAGGTTTCACCAGGGACAGTGATTTTTACCTTGTCACATGCGAGGCGTGAGCGGTTTAAAATGACTGCTGCGACGGCTATATAGTCAGGGGTAAGGTTGCCTCTATAATACTTGTCCCTGTCCTCTTCAATCGTGTCCCATGAAGTCGGGCAGTGTTTCAATCCGTAAAGCCAGATGAGATATTTTGCTTCCTCCAAAAGGTTTGGTGGTAATTCCGAAGTATGAATATCGAATGCCTGCGCGACTCGTTCGGATATCTCGTCTTCGGTCATCAGTAGGCTCATGTTCATCAATTCGTGAGGCAGGTCATCTTGGATTGCTCTGTTGAGTTGCTGCGTTTCCCCCCAAAACGAACTTTCAGAGTCAAGGAAAAAGTCTTTTAGCAGCCGTGTCCGTGCTAAGTCCTTATGTGCATCCGGTGGTACGGACTCCATGTAGTCTAAAAATCTATCGCCGGCTTCATGAATGGCCTCCGTCGCTCCAAATGCAGGCGATACTTCCGACGGCCAGAATTTGTAGCCTCTTGCGTCGGTAAAGCGACCATGCTGCTCATTCGACTCAACTACGAACTCTCGTTGACGAGCTGTGACATAATTGACAGTTATAGTTCCCATGCTTCTTAACAGCATATCAAATACACCGCCCTCATATTCGCAGCCCGGTGCATTCTCCAGTAGTGGTTTTGCCGAGTCTAAACACACTGCTGGCATGCCATTTTTGAGCAGGAGAATGTATTCTCGATATAGCTCGATTTTTTCTCGGTGAGCGAGACTGCTAGGGGCGCTTGAACTGAATACCGCACTCATCGAAGGCTTGGAGTGGCTTACAATTGACCGCCATTTTTTGTTTTTCTTCGACATCATTCTTGCCAGAACCAACAGCTTCGCTTGCTCAAAGTTGAGCAACTGTTGTGTATTTTCGGTTGCTGGAAAATCTGTACCTAGAATATGCTCCGTTTCGATACGGTACGTTGCGAGCCAGTCCTTTAAAGGCTCATAAATCTTCTCAGACGCCTGGAATCTGGCGTAGATGTAGTCAGCAAAGTCTCCTTTGTCGAACTGCTCCATCGGGTCAATGGAGTCGATTGAGGTCGCAGGGTCGTAGAGTGCGGAGGCGATTGAGGTAGCGTGTTTCTCGCTCATGTCACTCATCCTTGTTTTCGATGTGCTGAATCACCGCAGGGGGTGGGGTGGTGTCTACGGCTAAGCGGCCAAATCCGGCATCCGCCCGCATTTGTGAAAAAACCGGGCTGCCTTGCTGAAGCTGATCAAGCATTTCGAACTGGTCAGTCGCGGTGCGAACAGCCATCGGTATGGATAGCTGAGTGGTGTTGACCAGTCTCTGAGCCATCAGGCCGATGACCTGCAGGTCGCCTACCTCTTGACGAAGCTGTGTGAAATGGTACATCTGAAGACCTGGTGTGAAGACGACGTTCTTGCTCATGATAGGCTCCGCTCGGGATACATTGGGTGCCACAAAGATATGCTGCCTGATGAGCCCAGCAGAGGATCGAATCTTAAGAATTCTGGTGAAGAGCTTCGTTTGGTGCTCCGAAGATTGTGCTTTGAGGCTGGCGAAGATCTCGCTTTGTCCAGACGAATGCCCCCTGGGCGGTGCTGAGCCTAGAAGCGTCGCGTTCCCCGGAGGGGCTATGGGCTGCGAAAAATGCCGTTCCTGGGTCTCCTCGTTCAGCAAACAAGTACCATTTGCCTTGATGGAGCGGAAGCGTGACCAGGATGATTTTGGGATTGATATTTTGGCCGCTGTGATGCTCTCGATCTTGGCCGCGACCTTCATTCCTTTCGCTGGTAGTAAGCCTATTCGCCCTGAGGGTGCTCATTGGAGACGACAGCCTGGTGAGCCTATTGGTCGTCTACGGGGTCCTCACTACGGCGGTCGTAGCAACGGCCTGCCTGATGTATCGCTATGGCCGGCAGATCGCCGGTTTCGTCCAATCCCCCTCCCCTAGAGGGCTCTTCCGGGCTGATAAAGCTGAGTACGCGATTCTGCTGGTGCTTTTTTAAAAAAGCACGTATTGCTTCTGAATTTATTCCGTGGGATGCTTTTCGCCATCTGAAAAGGAGTGCCCCATGAGCGACATTATTTCCTTGATCGAGAACGTTGCTAAGACCAAGAGCGACCTAGCTTCCGCGTCTATTCGTATGCCCAAAGAGCTCTATTCCTTCATTGAAGGGCTGGCTGACCATCTCGATATGAGCCGTCAGGAGACTATGCTCAAGCTTCTTGAAAAAGGCGTTGAGCTAGCCAAGGTCGCGCTGAAGCTCGATGACGAAGTGGAAGCTGCAGCAGAAATCGAGTCACAGCCGGTTTCACGCTTTCACATCCTGAACACGAACAAGCGCCATAGCGTCGAGGATCATGAGCGCATGCTAAGCGAGGGCTGTGCGGCTGCATTTTATGCGCCCTGGAAGCTCAACATTGATCGTATCAACCAAGGTGACGTCGTCTTCCTGTACGAGAACGGCAAGGGCATCGTTGCTTACGGCAAGGGCACAGGAGTTACCAAAAAGCGCATGCACGATGGCCTTATCGACGAATGCCACTATCAAGAGCTTGAAGGGTTTGAGCGCCTGGAAAAACCGATCTCGGCTGCGGAGATCAAGAAGACGGTTCAGAAGAACGTCGTGCTCCTCCGGACGATGTCTCCGATGCCAGAAGGTCAGCTACTGCTGGATTTGATCACGAAGCGCGGGTGAGCGTGGGGGCTAGAAAGCAAAAAACCGCCAAATAGGCGGTTTTCTGTGAAACGTTTTCTTCTGCAGTATATGCCCTAAGGCCGTCGCGAGGTTCCGGTACTGCTCCAGCATTCCCCGCCAGTGATGAAAATGTTATCGCCAGCGAATCACTATGTCAAACAGATTGATGATTCTGACATCCGATTAGGCGGTCAATTTTTCAGGCGAATCCTCTGCTGCCATGGCTTCGTAGAGCCCTTTCAGGTCATTGATCCGTGCCTCGAGCTGCCCATCACCCATTGCCTTCCCCCAATCCTGGGCGACTTCTTTGTAAAGCTCCAGCTCACGTCGTTCAGCCTCTAGGGCGGCAATCCGAGCATTGGCAGCTTCCAGATCTGTGGCGACATTGGTGAGCTGCTGGAGCTGATCACGTGTTTCGCTCAGCTTGGTTTTGGTCTGCTGGTAGTCTGTGACACCGATGCTGTGCAGCAGGGACGTCTTCAGCAGATTTTTCTCAGCTTCCGTCAGACGCAACTTATAGTGCGTGCTGCGACCTTGGCGCGGTAGGCCTCGTACCTGGTACTCAGTGATTGGGGGGAGGACACGATTGATCGATACCGACTCTACCATCTGGCAGATCGCCCAGCTGTCTTTTCCGCTCGCTCCCCAAGATGGCAGCTGATCCAAGATTGCTCGCGATAGCTGGAAGCACGTTTTGTCAGTGCTGCCAGGCGTATGTGAGGTCACTGGAACAACCTGGCAGACTCCTCGGCTTGCACGGACAACGATAGCTAGCCGGCGCTTGTGCATCTCCCCCTTCTGCAGAGTGTCACAGTAGCGCTTGTTCGTACGGAGAACGCCGTCTTCGCGGCCCACGGTCTGGATGAACCCGTAGTCAACCTCTACCACGGTGCCGAATTGGAGAACCCTGTTGATGGCTTCGCCAGTTTTCTTCAGCGTCTGCTGAAGATATTCCTCGGGCACCGTGTTGAAGATCTTGCTGAGCGTCACCGAAAACTCAACTGGCACGACGCCAGGTGCAGTGCACTGTTCAACGCCTTCTACGAACCAGCGATAATTGGCAACCTTAGTGAATTTCTTGATGCAGAAGATTTTGTGATCGCCGCTCCCTGGCATCAGCGCTTCAGAGATCGACTCATAGGTTTCTTTGCCCAGGGGAGACACGGTCACTGTCCCTGTGGCGAGGTCTTTGATCTGCTCAAAGTACCGGATGACGATTGTGTCCATGCCTTTCCCTGGTGCCAGCGGTTGGTTCAAAGGGTGCCAATATGCCATAAGTGGGTAGCCTCCGGCTCTACGCTGCAGCCGGCGACAGTTGCGCCGGATCAGGCTGCTTTGGAGCACCGGAGGCATTGGACTCAGCCTGCTCGGCATACCGGAGATTAAGCCCTTTAATCAGGTAGCGGTTCGTCCGATCAAAATCCAGGGTGTCCGAAGTGTTTGGATCGCCCGAACGGAACGAAATCAGATTCATCTCCATGAGGAGTGTGATGGCGGCGCTCACGGAATGGCGCTTCACGCCCGTGTACTCGGCAATCTTGTCGTAGCTGATTACGGTCAAACCATCCCCCTTCGGAAAGTCACGGTGCCGCAGGGCCAACAGCAGTACGTAAATCTTCAGAGCATGCAAAGAAACGCGCTTATCGAAGGTGAAGGCCTTGAGCTTAATCAAGGTCTTCTCAGGCGGATTGCTCGCACGGTCTTCCTTCGAACCTCGAGCTTGATACAGCCAGCTCTTTGGGATCTTGGTGAAGCCTTGATCTTCCAGCCAGCACTCAACGTAGATTCGGGATCCACCCCGTGCTTGCCCGGTATCGCGACGGATGAGACCGCCTTCCTCAAGCACCCGCAGCGAGCGGGCGACCACGTTCCGTGAATGACTTACCAACTCGCAGAGTTCTGGATAGGTTGTTTTTGCCATCCCGGTGAAATAGTCCGCCCGTGTGCAGATTGCCAGGTACACCTTTAGCGCTGCCAGCGAGGTGTTCATTACGAGCGGGTCAATCTTCCCCCGCTCATTTACTTCCCCGAACTTCAGCAGGCCCCCGTACATGGCCCACCGGTTGGGCATTTTTGCCCAGCGAAGCTTGGCCTTTTTCGGTTCGCTCATTAGTGGTTCCTCATCAACGCCAGGCTCAGTACCAGCGCAATGCACAGGGAAAGGTTCAGTGGTGCGGTGGTGATCGCTTTGTCGATCAGCAGAATCAGGTCAGTCATGGAAATAGCTCCGTTTCCGTCGATGGGCAAAATTTACTCGGGCCTCAGCCGGTGTATCTAGATATAGGCGGATTCTTGCACGACGTCAGAAGCCTTGTATTTCCAAGGCTTGAAAGGATTTTGTGAGTAAATTATTAGTATTTTCGATCGTGATTGCAATCAATCAAAACTAGTGTTTTGATCGTTAAAAGATCTCTATCGAAGTCGAAAAGTAGGAATTGATATGGTCGTCAGTGATTTCTCGATCCTCGAAGGGCAGTTGCAAGACCATCTAGGGGTCTCTGGACGTCGAGTCCGGTTCGTAGCTCAGGCGACCGGCTTCACGCTCCAGATTGAGCATTCAGGTCTGAAGCACACACTCTTCACCCAGCGCCGTAGCCCAAGGGTCTTCAAAAATCTGACTCTGGCTGCGGCCTTCCTCAAAGAACGAGGCGTGAAGAGGTTTACCGTCGTGCTGGAGGAGCGGAGTGCTGCTAAAGAGGGGACGAAGACTAAGGCGGGGGCTAAAACGAAGTTGAAGAGCAAGTCTGGTGAGAGTCTGAGGACTTTCAGCTTTGATGAGGAGTGATGGCTAGCAAGGCCGTGCAGGCTCTGGATCATCGATCTGACAGTTATTCTGGTGGCGCTCAGCGACACGCTGTATACACACGTCCCCACCAGGTCAGGCGCATCCCTAAGGGGGCTAAAAGCATCGCCATCCGCGCAGCGGCTACATGCTGAAAGGTGAGCATTCGTGCGCCTGCTTCTGCAGCATCGCTGTCAGCACATCCCCTACGATCTTTCAGGATAGGCGATGTCCATCCAGCACCTGTTGATCTAGGCGAGTTTGCAAGTGCGGGAACAGCGGCCTGGAAGCGGGGATCGCCGAGTGTCGGCTTGGATGCGGGGGGGAAGGTCTTGATTCTTTTCCAGAAACGAAAACCCCGGCTCGAGGCCGGGGCGGGTGTTTCGTGGTCTTTGCAAGGAGTCGTAAGCTTTCGCTCATTGGAGCTCAGTGCCAACCGTTTCTCAATCCTACGAGCGGTTGACACCGATGTCAACCCTCTTTATACAGGCCCCTGGCCAGTAGGAAGCCGAGCATGCCTCACACCGTACAGTACAGACCCCATCTGATCGACCAGCTCATTAGCTCTCACCGGATTACCAGCTACAGTAGGGTGTTTTCGACCAGCAATGATGCGGAACTCGTGGGGGCCTACCTGTGGAACTCCCACGTTTGCGGTGTCCTTTACCCTTTGCTCAGCGCTGCGGAGGTAACCCTTCGGAACTCCATTGACACCGTTTTGACAGCCGATATTGGCAAATTTTGGTGGAAAGCCGGCAAACTCTCATACAAAAGCTTCAACCCCTCCGCTGCCAATCCACCGGATGCGGTAGGTAAGCTGGTTAAAAATTTCGGGTCAGCATACAACTCTGCTTCTATCGAGCGCAGGAGCCGTAAGTTGAAGGGCGGGCCTAATCACCAGGATGTCGTATCGAAAACGGATTTTTCGACCTGGGAATTCATTCTTGATAACGAATACATGGGCGACAAGCTCATTTGGCCGAAGCATCTAGGCCGCGTCTTCAAGGGACGGTGGCCGACCAATCAGGCTAGCGTCATGCTCTCCAGCTGCAAGGATCAGGTTAATCTTGTCAGGAAATTCCGAAATCGGGTGTCCCACCATGAGCCCGTCTGGAAGCGATTCAATGTCACCGATGAACAGCAAGCAGTGGCACATCTCCACGAGAAAATCGGCAAGATTACCGACCTGATTTCGTGGATCTCCCCTGAAAAAATCGACTTGCTTGATAAAAGTGGCGTGATCAAAACGGCTTACCGGGCCTGCTCAATGGCGGAGATCGAGCGGTTCAAGTATCAGTCCAAGACGAGTACGGTCAACAGCATGGCCAAGCTCATAAAGGTTGCTGAGTCGGCCAGTGCGGGCAACCAGGTACTAAAAATCGTGGTTTACGGTAAGCGGAAGGGGGTTTACACCCTGCAGGCTGACTGATAGCTGCTCAGTTGGCCGCCTCCGAGCCCTGCCCGCCCTCCCGGTATCAACCAGGCGAGCGGGCATCATCCTTCAGTTCCCAAGGGTTACGCCGACTGCTCTGGCACAGGTTTCAAGTTCATCTGGGCTTCAAAAATCAGCAGGTCACTTTCTTCGTTCCGTCTCATAAGCCCGATTACATGGGAGCTTACCTCGATCTCACCGTTGGCATTCATGCGTACATAGCGGGGGTAACGATCAAGCAACAGTTCGGATAGTCCGCGACTGTAGCCCTCACGAATCAACTTGATTTTTGATTCATCGTCGGTACCGTACTTCACTCGCTTGTAGAAACTAGGCTCGACGGCGCCAACTCCATTGAGGATCTCAAGGAATCTGAAGATTTTGTTATCAAAAAAGTCATCTTCGTCTTTGAGTCTTACAATTGCGAGATTGACTCGTTCTACCTCGTTCTTTCGTGAAATTCTCACGTAGTGAGCGCTATGACTATTTCTGTACTTGGTGTCGCCCCAGCTTGACACGAATACATAGTCGGTGCCTTTCGTTTGGGGGAGATCTTCCCAGTATTTTAATGTGTGTCTGATGATTTGTTTTGTAGTGCGTTTTTTTAATTTCCAATCTAGGAACATTGCGTAAAAGTCCAACGCTGCCTGGTTTTTTAGGCGCAGCATGTCGCTATTTTTTGTTCCCGCATGAAACTTTTCGATGAAGCAAGTCTTGATGTCGGTTAAGAGCCGGTCGGCGGTATTGATTGGCCCATTCGCCTCAAGTGATAGGCTAATGGCTTCCTCCACTTCTTCTTCTGAGGCAAACACGTCGATTTCGCTGACGCTGTTGGCGATCATTAAGCGGCCAACCTCTGTCTTTACATATTTGCATTCTTCGCCAGTGACAACGCCTGGCTGAAGGTTTTCAAGCCTAGATACGGCGTCCTTGTGGCGTAGGGCGGCCTTGTCATCACTTATGTCTGCTGCTTGGAGGAGAACATTGTTGACCGCGTCTTCGTCTTTCTGCGCGACGTTTACGGAATTTTCGTAGAACGTCTTGAGGTTCGCTCTCTTATGGGTGTACTCATCAACGCCCAATAGGTAAATGCTGGATTCAAGTTTTTGCAGTGCAGAGCCTGCCTTGGGGTCAAATACCTCACTAAATCTGTTTACCCGTCCAATCAAATTTTTGAACTGTGATGACGTCAGATTTCCTCTTCCTTTGGAATAGTCAAATATAAACAATCGTTCAATTGGTAAGTTTACTCCTTCAAGCAGCGTTGAGTTGCATACCAAGTATTTCATTGCCTTGGACTTATTGAACAGATTTTCAAGATAAAGACGGATGGTGTCCGGGATTGATCCGTGATGGTACATCACACCCTTTCGCAAGCAGGCGATTAGCCGATAGCGTTTGTCGAACGTTTCTTCGAGTTCGTCGCAAGCTGTTTGAACCAGCGGGCACTCAATATTTGGCAAGCCCTCGGCTAGTTCTAGCGCAAATTGCTCGATCCGTTTCTTGGTGTTTCCGTAGATAATGTTCTTGGCTAAAGATTCATTTTTAATAAGGTCAAAACAATTCTCGTGTTTGCGATCTATGTCAATCCAGTGGTTAAGGAAATGATCATAAAGTTTAAGCTTCCCATCATCTTTTCCGGTTCTGAAGTCTCTAACAAGGAAGCGTTCAGATTTAATGTACTCATTGATCCTGAATCCCTTCGGTGTCATGTCCAAGTACCGAACGCGGACGTTAAGCTCGTTGCATAGGAATGGGGTAAGGAACTTGAAAGACGTGAAGGGGTTTCGAGCGCCCAATATACATAGCATTGTGGCCAATAGTTCGTTGCGGCTATCGCCTTGGAGAAGGTTGTGCGCCTCGTCCACGAACACCATGTCAAAATTTAAATAACTATGCTCGTTAAGCAATCGATTCAGTCGTTCTTGGGTCAGTACAAAAACACGGCAGTCTCGCTCAGGAGAGTACATCTCGGGGTGTGTTATGACTTTGCCCATGTCCTTGACATCAGCATAAATCAACCGCTTCTTTGTCTGGGCCAGTAAGGCTTTTGACGGTACAAGAATGAGTACACGTTTTTCAGGATTGTCTCTAACGGACTTAATGATCAGTTCTGACTTGCCGTAAGAGGTCGGTGCTACTACAACTGAAGAGTTTTCATACTCGTCTTGTACGAAAGTTCTTAGGATGTCCTGCTGCTCTGTGAGTACCATGCCTTGATCGCGGAAGGTATCCACATAGCTGCTCACGATATTCTGAATAAATGATTTGCTCAGCCGCTCATCTTGCTCAAGCGTTTTTCCTATAACGGCAGAGACTGGAAGCAGCCCGCTATTTACGGCTACGTCGTAAAGAGGCTCGTATCGACCAGTTAAATTTCCATAAAATAGGGTAATTCGATAGCCTAGACGCTTTATCTCAGCTGCGCTGTGATTAAGTAGCAGTACGGCGATGGCCAGAAGTTTAACGGTTTCGCTGTCGGACAAGTCGCGTCCGCGTAGAAGATCCATGTAGAGGTCTTTGAAGCGAGTCTTTGCCAGCTCCTTTATGGTAAGTTCTTGCATTTAGCATCCTGCCTCTGTGCGGAGGAAATCTTCGAGCTTCAGAAGAGTTCCTTTCTGTAGCGATAGCACCAAAACGGTTTTGAATATCGGGCTGGCTATCAGCTTGTTTGTAAAGTCTTCGACTGTTGTTTCTTCTACTTTGCAGGTCGCATCGTTAAATAGTGCAGATACCAGGACGACGTTATTGTCTGAGGCCACAGCAGTGTCCAGGTACGCGTTGTCACCTTCGACACCTAGGATCTCAAGAACTGATTCTTTATAGTCTTTACTGTCGTTGATTGACTTTTGGGCGGCATTAATCGCGTTGTGCCAATGGTTCGTTTCAGCCTCGGCGAGCCGGCCCTTTAGGTCATCTCGCGCCTTAGCAAGCAACCCTCTGGTGGCTGCGCACGAAGTTTTAGTGCCTGCACCACCCGACTTCACCTCGGTGATCCAAACTTCGTTAGATGCGGATTCGTAAAGGACGAGATCAAAGCCCTTCCGGATGCTTTTTTCTTCCATATTGAAGAAGGGGGATACGACATCGAAGTTATCGAGCTTTTTGAGAATGATCACGTGTGCCAGGAGTTCTCCGAGCATCCCGATTCGTGTCTTCTCATCTTTAGTCGAGTAGCGATCCCAGAAGGATTTAAGGGTGGCCGCATACTTGAACATGAGCATGCTACGGCTGGCGAAATTGGCTCCGTGGCAGATTCGCGTTAGGTTATCCCTAAGAGCGGTCTTGAGCTCATCTGAGAAGTTCTCAACACAGCACAATGCGTACTGACCGGCTTGCTTGAAGATTACGCCATCCATAACACGATCTTTCCAAAGGGGCCGCAGCCTTTGCTTTCCCCATCGCCGGAGGCGACAGGATTCGAGGATCTGGCAGCCAGGAATCAGCTCTTCGGTGAGCGTCTGCGCTCGCGATAAAGAGGCAATTCACGGCAATCAATGCCATAGAGGCACTGTGCCATTTCGTCGCGAGTATAGCGAGAGGGAGAGGGCAGGAGGCTGCAGCTCCCACAAACGCTGGTTGGCCGTTAGGCCCCGTAAACACTGGGCTTGAGCCAAATGTGATTGCTGCACATGTGTCTTGCTATTCTTGTCGTACTGTGCGATATTTTTTTTGCACACAAGCATATACCGTGTGAAAGCTAGAATCTACGGTAAAATGTGCATATAAAGTGTCGGAAGAATTTTTTGGGTACACCGTTCAACCTTACCGAAGGTGCGGCGCTGCTGGCCCTGTTCGGCCGCCTGACCGGGTACACCCCGCGCTGGTTCACCTACTTTATCGGCGATGCCCACGTCTATGAAAACCACCTAGACATGCTTAACGAGCAGCTCAAGCGCGAGCCGCTGGAAGCGCCGAAGCTGGTGATCAGTGACCGGGTGCCGGCGTTTGCCGAAACGGGCAAGTACGAGCCCGAGTGGCTGGAGAAGATCGAGCCGAGTGATTTCTGGCTGGAAGGCTATGAGCACCATGCGCCGATGACAGCGCCGATGGCGGTGTAGGTCCTGGGATGGCCGGGGGCGCTTTGCGCCCCTTTCGCGACACAAGGCCACTCGTACATCTGCAGCGTGAGCTTGAAGCCAGCACCCTAACCAGCGGGAGCGGGCGTGCCCGCGAAGCAGGCGACGCGGTGGCTGGCACCGGCTTTGCCGGTGTTCGCGGCTGAAGCCGCTCCTACGGGAGATCGTGTTCCTCAATGCCCGTGGCTGCGGCCCACGTGCGAGCGCTCGGTCTCTGGCACCGTTACCGCACCATTGGTCTCCAGTTGCTGCAAGATCGCGCATTCTGCCCCCTGTGCGCTGCAGCGAAGGCGCAATTCCACCAACTGCGCCTGCAACGCTACCAGCCCGTCGATGCGCGCCTGCACATGCTCGATATGCTCGTCGATCAGCGCGTTGACGCTGCCGCACGCGTCACCCGGGCTGTCGCGCAGGCTTAGCAGGCTGCGGATTTCATCGAGGGTCATGTCCAGCGTGCGGCAATTGCGAATGAACGTCAGCCGCTCGACATGCGCCTGGGTGTAGAGGCGGTAGTTGCCGTCGCTGCGCGCAGGTGCGGGTAGCAGGTTTTCCCGCTCGTAATAGCGGATGGTTTCTACCGCACAGTCAGTGGCTTTGGCCAGTTCACCGATCTTCATTACCAAATTCCCCGCTAATGGCTTGACCCTATAGTGGCTACAGGGTGTTCACTTGGCAACAGGCTCACTTTAAGGACCCCCCATGAACCAGCCTGTCAGCCACGATCACAAGCACGGTCACCGCCACGATCATGCCCATGGCGAAGACGACCATGGCCATGCTGCCCATGGGCACAGCTGCTGCAGTGCCGAAGCTGCGCCGGCGCTGGTGCAGTTGAGCGAGCAGGCCAGTGGCCACGCGCGCCTCAGCCGCTTCCGCATCGAGGCCATGGACTGCCCCACCGAGCAGACCTTGATCCAGGACAAGCTCGGCAAGCTGGCTGGCGTCGAGCAATTGGAATTCAACCTGATCAACCGCGTGCTTGGCGTGCGCCACACCTTGGGTGGTACCGCCGAAATCGAGCGGGCTATCGACAGCCTGGGCATGAAAGCCGAGCCGCTGGGCGTTGAAGACGACGGCAGCGCCAGCGCATCGGCACCGGCGAAAACCCGTTGGTGGCCGCTGGCGTTGGCGGGTACTGCGGCAATCGCCGCGGAAATCGTGCACTTCTCTGCGCTTGCACCGGAGTGGGTGGTGGCCGCGCTGGCACTCGCAGCCATACTCGGCTGCGGTTTGGGCACCTACAAAAAGGGCTGGATTGCCCTGAAGAACCTCAACCTCAACATCAACGCCCTGATGAGCATCGCCGTCACGGGTGCGGTATTGATCGGGCAGTGGCCGGAGGCAGCCATGGTGATGGTGCTGTTCACCATCGCCGAGCTGATCGAGGCCCGCTCGCTAGACCGTGCGCGCAATGCCATCCGCGGCCTGATGCAACTGACGCCGGACATGGCGACGGTGCAGCAGGCCGATGGCCAGTGGCGTGAAGTGCCAGTGCGCGAGGTAGCCATCGGTGCACAGGTGCGGGTGCGCCCTGGCGAGCGCATTGGCCTGGACGGTGAAGTGCTCAGTGGGCAATCCAGCGTCGATCAGGCGCCGATCACCGGCGAAAGCCTGCCCGTGGAGAAGGCGGTCGGCGACAAGTTGTTTGCCGGCACCATCAACCAGGCAGGGGCGCTGGAGTTTCGCGTGACCGCTACTGCCGGGCAATCGACCCTGGCCCGGATCATCAAGGCTGTGGAGCAGGCGCAAGGGGCACGGGCGCCGACCCAGCGCTTCGTCGACCGCTTCTCGCGCATCTACACGCCGGTAGTGTTCGCCATCGCCTTGGCCGTGGCGGTGGTACCGCCGCTGTTCATGGCAAGTGCCTGGTTCGATTGGGTGTACCGCGCCTTGGTGCTGCTGGTGGTGGCGTGCCCGTGCGCCCTGGTGATCTCCACCCCGGTGACCATCGTCAGTGGCCTGGCCGCCGCTGCGCGCAAGGGTATTCTGGTCAAGGGGGGCATCTACCTGGAAGGCGGCCGCCACCTGGACTTCCTGGCCCTGGACAAAACCGGCACCATCACCCATGGCAAACCTGCCCAGACCGACGCCGAGGTGCTGGCGCCGCTGTTCGAAGGCCGCGCCCAGGCCTTGGCCGCCAGCCTGGGCGAGCGTTCGGACCACCCGGTGTCGCGAGCCATCGCCCAGTTCGGCAGGCAGCAAGGCTTGGCCTTGAGCGAGGTCGATGACTTTGCCGCCCTGGCCGGGCGGGGCGTGCGTGGCACCATCGACGGCCAGGTCTACCACTTGGGCAATCACCGCCTGGTCGAGGAACTGGGGCTGTGTTCGCCCGAGTTGGAGGTCCGCCTGGATGGGCTGGAGCGCCAGGGCAAAACCGTGGTCCTGCTACTCGACCGCAGCGGCCCGCTGGCGCTGTTTGCAGTGGCCGACACAGTCAAGGAAAGCAGCCGTCAGGCGATCGCCGAACTGCATGAGCTGGGCATCAAGACGATGATGCTGACCGGTGACAACCCGCACACCGCGCAGGCCATTGCCGCCGTGGTAGGCATCGACCGCGCCGAGGGCAACCTGCTGCCGGCCGACAAACTGCAAAGCATTGAAGCCTTGTACGCCCAGGGCCACCGGGTGGGTATGGTCGGTGACGGCATCAACGATGCGCCGGCACTGGCCCGTGCCGAGATCGGTTTCGCCATGGCCGCGGCCGGCACCGATACCGCCATCGAAACCGCCGATGTGGCGCTGATGGACGATGACTTGCGGAAAATCCCGGCCTTCGTTCGGCTGTCGCGGCAAAGCGGGGCGATCCTGCTGCAGAACATCGTCCTGGCGCTGGGTATCAAGGCCATATTCCTGGCGATCACCTTTGCCGGCATGGCCACCCTGTGGATGGCGATATTTGCCGACATGGGCGTGAGCCTTCTGGTGGTGTTCAACGGTTTGCGCCTGCTGCGCAAGTAAAGGCCTGCCTGGTGCGTATGGGGCGGTTCAGGTTCGCCGCCCGTTCAAAACTGAGACACCAGCGCCTCCAGCTGTTCCTGGCGCTCGGCCTGGTTCAGCTTCGCCCCCGGGTTCAGGGTGGACCACTGTGGATGCGCCCGCGCCCTGACAAGTGCCTCTGGCAGCTTGCCCTCACGCCAGGCCTTTTCATCCAGCTCACCCAGCCTGATGCTGTCCTGCGCTGCATGCCCGCGGTTATCCAAGGCCACCATCAACTGCTGCTGACGCAAGGCCAGCAAGCGCAACACGGTATCGTCCACGGTCAACTCGCGCTTGCCCTTGAGTTTGCCCAGCAAGCGCGCACCATAGTTGCGCGCCGTCTGCAGCGCACCGCCGGCCAGCGCCCCTGCCAGTGCCGCTGCCCCCAGGGTAAGCCCGCCAACCAGCAAGTCGACCCCGGCACCTGCCGCTGCGCCGGCGGCTACGCCGCTGCCCAGGCGTACGCCCAGCAGCTTCAAGGTTTCGGGGTTGAACAGGTCATCCCCCCAACGCCCATCCAGCAGCGGCAGGTCGCTGGCGTGGGCATCGTCGCGGCGGAAGGCATACAGCTTGAGCAGGGCTTCGACACACCGTTGCTCACGCTGACGAATATCCTGGCGCAGCGCTTCGATGGCCCGGGCTTCGGCCGCCGGTTCGGCGTCGACGCTGCGCCGGCAGGCAGCACAGTCCAGCAGCAGTTCGGCAATCAGGCGCTTGCCGCTGTGCTGGCGGGCCAGGCGTTGGGCCTGCTGGTCGTCGATCAGCCGTTGCAAGGCCGGGCGGGCGCTTTCCAGCAGCAGGGCCAGGCTTTCGTACAGGCGGCGTTCGCCGTCCTCGGGTGGGGCTACGCTGTCGAACCGTACCAACGCGTGAAGGCCAAGCCGGGCAAGGGCTTCGCGCCATTGCGCCTCGCGGTGTTGGTGGCTGGCGACAAAGTTGAGCACCGGCAACAGTGGCTTGCCGCAACTGGCCAGCACCTCCAGTTCGTCGCGGTACTTGGCCAGCACTGGCTCGCGCGCATCGATCACATACAAGCCCGCGTCGCTGGCCAGCAATTGGCGCAGCACCTTGGCTTCCTGCTCGAAACGCTGGCGCGCTTCGCTGCCTTGCAGGAACCGCTCGAGGCGGGCAGGGCCGTCCAGGCGCTCGCCCGGGCGCTCCAGCCGCTCCAGGTAGTCGAGCAAGGCGATGGCGTCCTCCAACCCTGGCGTGTCGTAAAGCTCCAGTAACGGTTCGCCGTCCACCGACAGCCGCGCGCCTTCGACATGGCGAGTGGTGCTGGGGCGGTGGGACACCTCGCCGAAGCTCACGTCGCGGGTCAGGGTGCGCAGCAGCGAGGTCTTGCCAACGTTGGTGTGGCCGACCACGGCCAATTTCAGCGGCTCAGTCATGGCCATGCTCCAGCCAGGTCAGCGGTGAGGTGTCGGCGTACGGCAGGCCCAGTCGCTCGAGGGCTTCATGCCAGTCGCCCAGGCGCCGAGCGTCCAGCGCCTGGCCGGGTGCTGCCTGCAGCAGCCAGACCCTTGTGGCGCCAGCATTGCGTGCCAGGTCGGCGAGCAGCGCCAGGCTGCCACGGTCGGGGGAGCGGCGCGGGTCACAGGCGATGGCCAGGCGTGCCGGCGCAAAGCGGCTGAGTTGCTCGAGCAGGCGGTTGCGCGACTCGCGGCTGTCGAGCACGCCGGCATCGGTCACGCTTGGGGGCAGGCGGGGTGGCCAGGGCCGCTGGTCGTCCAGTTCCAGGCCCACCAGCAGGGCGCCGCTGCTGGCGCTTTGCAACTGCTCGGCGGCGAACCCTGGCAACGCTTCGGGGGCCGCGTCCTGCACGCCGATGCGCTCGCTGCGCGGCATCAGCGCTTCGCGCAGTTGGGCGTAACCCGGCAGGCTCAGGTCCAGGGTCAGGCGCTGACGACCCTGGCGCCAGCGCCACAGGCACAACCCGGCCAGCAGCGCGCGCGGCAGCAGGCCGTATACCAGCACCACGCCGAGCAGCCAGCTGGCCCAGGCCTGGCGCGCCACATCGAGGGCCGGCTGGCTGTCGCCACTGGCGCGGATCATGGCCTCGTCGGGCACGGTAAAGCCCAGCAGCGAAGGCAGCGCGCCCAGCGCCTGGGTAAGTTGGATGAACGGGTCGGCAGCGAGCAGGGTGGTTTCCCACACGAAGCCATAGCGACGGGTGGCCAGTAGAGCCAGCAGCATGCCCAGTGCGCAGAGCATCGCCAGCAGCCACAGGCTGTGTACCAGCAGGCCCAGCAGCCAGCGGTTGAGGCGCTGGCGCTGCAGCAGTACCAGCAGTGCCGGGGCCAGTTGCGCGGCCTTGGCATCGCGGGCGAAGCGCTCACTCAGCCATAGCCACAAACGGCCCAACCCCGCCCCGTGTTCGCCACTGAGGGCAAAACCAATGGCCCAGCCCAGCAGCGTCAGCAGGTTCAGCCCCAGCAGGCTGCCCAACGCCCAGAATACGTTGACCGGGCGCTGGCCGTCGCCAAGCGCCGCCAGGGCCAGGCCTGCGCCGCTGAGCACGGCTAGCAGCAGCAGGGCCAGCAACGCCAGGCGTGCCCCCTGCTTCCAGTGGCGCAGGGCAGTGGCCATGCCGTCGCGTTCGGCCAGGAACAGCGCCCGGCTTTCGATGCGCGTCGCCAGGTCGCCACCGCGCTGGCGCGCATGACGGTTGGCGGCCTGGTCTTCCAGCAGGCCGGCGTGTTCTTCGCGCAGGCGGACCGCTTCGGTCAGCCAGCGTTTGTCCAGTGGAGTCGGTGCGGTCACAAGGTCTTCCATTGCACAGGTCAGGGCAGAAGCATAACCCACACGCCCGGTGCTATCCTCGCTGGCATGAATACATCACTCCCCCTTAGCCTGATCGCGGCTCACGCCGAGAACCGTGTGATCGGCATCGACAACTCCATGCCCTGGCATCTGCCGGGGGATTTCAAGTACTTCAAGGCCACTACCCTGGGCAAGCCGATCATCATGGGGCGCAAGACCTGGGACTCACTGGGCCGGCCGCTGCCCGGGCGGTTGAATATCGTGGTCAGCCGGCAGCCTGGGCTGCAGCTGCAGGGCGCCGAAGTCTTCGGCTCGCTGGAGCAGGCGCTGGTGCGGGCCGAACAGTGGGCGCGCGAAAAAGGCGTCGATGAGCTGATGCTGATTGGCGGGGCGCAGCTCTATGGGCAGGCGCTGGAGAAAGGGCTGGTCAGCCGCATGTACCTGACGCGGGTGGAATCAGCGCCAGAGGGGGATGCCTGGTTTCCCGAGTTCGACCAGGGGCAGTGGAAGCTGGTGTCGAGCGAGGCACAGGGTGAAGAAGGCAAGCCTGGGTATCACTTCGAGGTTTGGGACAGGGTTTGAGATTTCTGGGGGCCGCGTTGCGGCCCATCGCCGGCAAGCCAGCGCCCACCGAGACGATGCAAAGCTTGAGATCTGCCCGGTACCTGTGGGAGCTGGCTTGCCGGCGATGAGGCCAGCCCAGGCAATACAAGACAGTTGCTCCCACAGGGGCCGCAGCAATCTGTCAGGTATGGCTCAGCTCGGCGTGTTCATCGTCGGCCAGCACGTTCTTGTCGGTCTCTTTCAGCAACTGGCTGGTGACCACGCCCGCGGTCATCGAGCCATTCACGTTCAACGCGGTACGGCCCATGTCGATCAGCGGCTCGACCGAAATCAGCAACGCCACCAGTTCCACCGGCAAGCCCATGGCCGGCAACACGATCAGCGCGGCGAAGGTGGCGCCGCCGCCCACGCCGGCAACCCCCGCCGAACTCAGCGTGACGATGGCCACCAGGGTGGCGATCCACAGCGGGTCGAAGGTATCGATGCCAACCGCAGGCGCGACCATGACCGCCAGCATGGCGGGGTAGAGCCCCGCACAGCCGTTCTGGCCGATGGTGGTGCCGAACGAGGCGCTGAAGCTGGCGATCGACTGCGGCACACCCAGGCGGCGGGTTTGCGCTTCGATGTTCAGCGGAATGCTGGCTGCGCTGGAACGGCTGGTGAAGGCGAAGGTGAGCACCGGCCACACCTTGCGGAAGAAACGCAGCGGGCTGACGCCGGTGGCGGCCAGGATGATGCCGTGAACCACGAACATCACGGCCAGGCCCAGGTAGGACACCACCACGAAGCTGCCCAGCTTGAGGATGTCTTCCATGTTCGAACTGGCTACCACCTTGGTCATCAGGGCCAGCACGCCATATGGGGTCAGTTTCATCACCACCCGCACCAGGCGCATGACCCAGGCTTGCAGGGTGTCGATGGCCGACAGCGCACGTGCGCCTTTCTCCGAGTCGTCCTTGATCAGTTGCAGGGCGGCCAGGCCGACGAACACGGCGAAAATCACCACGCTGATGATCGACGTCGGCTTGGCCCGCGCCAGGTCGCCTACCGGGTTGCTGGGGATGAACGACAACAGCAACTGCGGGATATTGAGGTCGGCGACCTTGCCCGCATAGTCGCTGTGGATAACCTGCATGCGGGCGCTCTCCTGGGCGCCGGCCACGAGGCCTTCGGCGCTGAGGCCGAACAGGTTGGTCAGCACGATGCCGATCAACGCGGCAATGGCTGTGGTCAGCAGCAGGGTGCCAATACTCAGCACGCTGATACGGCCCAGCGACGATGCGTTGTGCAGGCGCGCCACGGCACTGAGGATCGAGGCGAAGATCAGTGGCATGACGATCATCTGCAAGAGGCCCACATAGCCATTGCCCACCAGGTCGAGCCAGGTGATGGTGGCCTTGAGCACGGGGTGACCGGCGCCATACACGGTGTGTAGAGCCAGACCGAAGAGTACCCCCAGCGCCAGGCCCAGCAAGACCTTCTTGGCCAGGCTCCAGTCGGTGCGGCGGGTTTGTGCCAGGCCCAGCAACAGGGCCAGGAATGCCAGCAGGTTGAGTGACAGCGGCAGATTCATTGAAGCTCCAGCAGAGAAAGCAAAAGGTGGCATCGCCTCTGTGAGCGATTGCGAACGGAAATGCTAACAGCCTGAAAACAAACGACTTTATACCCAAATGGAATGTGCATAGTCGTTTATGGAATAACGCTATGTCGCAAATTGCAATGAACACGGCGTTTACTGCTGCCTGAACGTCGGTGTGGACTGCCGCCCATCGGTCGGGTTGCACTAGCGTTGGTAGATCATTTCAGGAGATTCGTACATGAAAGTCGCCGTGAAAGCTGCCGCTATCGGCTTGTCCCTGCTGTTCAGTATCGAAACCTTCGCCACCGAGCTCAAGCACTGGCCTGCCGAGGCGGCCAGGCAGCTCGACAGCATGATCGCTGCCAATGCCAACAAAGGTAACTATGCGGTGTTCGACATGGACAACACCAGTTACCGCTATGACCTGGAAGAAGCCTTGCTGCCGTTCATGGAAAACAAAGGGTTGCTGAGCCGTGACAAGCTCGACCCGTCGCTGAAGCTGATACCGTTCAAGGACACCGCCGAGCACAAGGAAAGCCTGTTCAGCTACTACTACCGGTTGTGCGAAATCGACGACATGGTGTGCTACCCGTGGGTCGCCCAGGTGTTTTCCGGCTTCACCCTCAAGGCGTTGAAGGTGCAGGTGGACGAACTGATGGCTTCGACCCAGCCGATTCCCAGCACCTATTACGATGGCGACCAGGTGAAGGCGATCGACGTGCAGCCGCCCAAGGTATTCAAGGGCCAGGCCGAGCTGTACAACAAGCTGATGGAAAACGGCATCGAGGTCTATGTGATTTCGGCCGCCTCTGAAGAGTTGGTGCGCATGGTGGCCTCGGACCCCAAATACGGCTACAACGTGAAGCCGCAGAATGTGATTGGCGTGAGCCTGTTGCTCAAGGACCGCGCCAATGGCCAGTTGACCACCGCGCGCAAGCAGATCAGTGCCGGGCACTACGACGCCAAAGCCAACGAAGGGCTGGAACTGACCCCGTACCTGTGGACCCCGGCCACCTGGATGGCGGGCAAGCAGGCGGCGATCCTTACTTACATCGATGAGTGGAAGAAGCCGGTGCTGGTGGGCGGCGACACGCCAACCAGTGATGGCTACATGCAGTTTCATGGGGTAGACGTCGGCAAGGGCGGTATCCACCTGTGGATCAACCGCAAGGCCAAGTACATGGACCAGTTGAACGGCATGATTGCCAAACATGCAGCGGCGCAGGCCAAAGAAGGGTTGCCGGTGACGGCGGACAAGAACTGGGTGGTTGTGACGCCGGAGCAGATCCAGTAAGGCTTGTGTAGAGTGGGCCGGCCTCTTCGCGGGCTCGCCCGCTCCCACTTGCATTGCATGACTTTCAGATGCTGTGCGGTCCCTGTGGGAGCGGGCGAGCCCGCGAAGAGCCCGGTGCAGGCATAAAAAAACCGGCGCACAATGCGCCGGTTTTCCATTCATGCTATCGAAGCCTTACAGCCCTTCGAGCATCGCCTTGTTACGTACAGCACCCTTGTCGGCACTGGTGGCCAGCAACGCATAAGCCTTCAGTGCGGTGGTCACCTTGCGCGGGCGGACTTCAGCCGGTTTCCAGCCTTTCTTGTCCTGCTCTACACGGCGCGCAGCCAGCTCTTCATCACTGACGAGCAGGTTGATCGAACGGTTGGGAATGTCGATCAGTACCTTGTCACCGTCGCGCACCAGGCCGATAGCGCCGCCTGCAGCAGCCTCCGGCGAAGCGTGGCCGATGGAAAGGCCCGAGGTGCCACCCGAGAAGCGGCCGTCGGTCAGCAGGGCGCAGGCCTTGCCTAGGCCTTTGGACTTCAGGTACGAGGTCGGGTAGAGCATTTCCTGCATGCCCGGGCCACCTTTCGGGCCTTCGTAGCGGATGATCACGATGTCGCCGGCCTTCACTTCGTCGGCGAGGATGCCGCGCACGGCACTGTCCTGGCTTTCGAAGATCTTCGCGGTACCTTCAAACACGTGGATCGACTCGTCGACACCGGCGGTCTTCACCACGCAACCATCCAGCGCGATGTTGCCGTACAGCACGGCCAGGCCGCCTTCTTGCGAATAGGCGTGCTCGAAGCTGCGGATGCAGCCGTTCTCGCGGTCGTCATCGAGGGTTTCCCAGCGGGTCGACTGGCTGAATGCGGTCTGGGTCGGGATCCCGGCAGGGCCGGCCTTGAAGAAGGTGTGCACGGCTTCGTCGTCAGTCTGGGTGATGTCCCATTTGGCGATGGCTTCTTCCATGCTGCGGCTGTGCACGGTCGGCAGGTCGGTGTGCAGCAGGCCGCCACGGGCCAGCGAACCGAGGATGCTGAAGATGCCGCCAGCGCGGTGCACGTCTTCCATGTGGTACTTCTGGATGTTGGGCGCCACTTTGCACAGCTGCGGCACTTTGCGCGACAGGCGGTCGATGTCGCGCAGGTCGAAGGCTACCTCGCCTTCCTGAGCAGCGGCCAGCAGGTGCAGGATGGTATTGGTCGAGCCGCCCATGGCGATGTCGAGCATCATGGCGTTCTCGAACGCCTTGAAGTTGGCGATGCTGCGTGGCAGTACCGATTCGTCGTTCTCGCCGTAGTAGCGTTTGCAGAGTTCGACGATGGTGCGCCCGGCCGTCAGGAACAGCTGCTCGCGGTCCGAGTGGGTGGCCAGGGTCGAGCCGTTGCCCGGCAGGGCCAGGCCCAGGGCTTCGGTCAGGCAGTTCATCGAGTTGGCGGTGAACATGCCGGAGCACGAACCGCAGGTCGGGCAGGCGCTGCGCTCGTACTCGGCGACTTTCTCGTCGGATGCGCTGGAGTCGGCGGCGATGACCATGGCGTCGACCAGGTCCAGGCCGTGGCTGGCCAGCTTGGTCTTGCCGGCTTCCATCGGGCCGCCCGAGACGAAGATCACCGGGATGTTCAGGCGCAGGGCGGCCATCAGCATGCCAGGGGTGATCTTGTCGCAGTTGGAGATGCACACAATGGCATCGGCGCAGTGGGCGTTGACCATGTATTCCACGGCGTCGGCAATGATCTCGCGGCTGGGCAGCGAGTACAGCATGCCGTCGTGGCCCATGGCGATGCCGTCGTCGACCGCGATGGTGTTGAATTCCTTGGCTACGCCACCGGCGCGTTCGATTTCGCGCGCGACCAGCTGGCCCAGGTCCTTCAGGTGCACGTGGCCGGGGACGAACTGGGTGAACGAGTTGGCGATGGCGATGATCGGTTTCTTGAAGTCTTCGTCCTTCATGCCGGTGGCGCGCCACAGGGCACGGGCGCCGGCCATGTTGCGGCCCTGGGTGGAAGTCTTGGAACGGTAATCAGGCATGAAACACTCCTGGCGGCTGAATCAGGTCACGTAAAGGGAAGTGAGCTTCTGTGGTCCTTTGCGCCGCAGGCCGGTTGCCACTGGCACGGATGAGGCCGAAGACACCACGGGATCGCCGCGTGCTTGGCCAGAGCTCATAAACCCGCCGGGGATGACTGGCGATGAATAGGCCGATTCTACACCGCTGGCGCGGCGAGGGAATGGCGATGTGTCTGGACGGTGGCTTTGGCCTAAACGGTCGATGTTTGTAGGACGCTTCTGAAAGGGTGCCGAAGGGGCTGACCGGCCTACCCCGCCTGGCTATCATTCGGCCGCCGCATGTGCGGTATCACGAGATATCCCTCAATGGACCTTCCCAGTAACCGGTTCATCACGAACCTGCTATCTGGCACTGAGCGCGTCGCCGCCAGGGCCGCCGAAGGCTTGAGCTCGCGAGGCTGAAGTCCCAGGCGCCTGGGTCGGCGCCTGGAGAATTGCATGCAACAGCAAATCGACAAGAACCTCCTTCAGCCGGACGCCCACGCAGCCCTTGAGGCGCAGCGGCGCGAGGCGACCGAAGACTTCCACAAAGGCGCTTCGATCACCAACCACATTGGCAATCTTCGGGACGCAACCCTCGGGCTGCTTTACCGCAAGCGCGTGCTGTGGCTGGTGGTGCTGGTATTTGGCAACCTGTTTTCCGGTGCAGGCATTGCGGCCTTTGAAGAGACCATCGCTGCGAACATTGCCTTGGTGTTCTTCCTGCCGTTGTTGGTAGACAGCGGCGGCAATGCCGGCGCCCAGTCTGCGACGTTGATGGTGCGGGGGCTAGCCACGGGTGAGGTGGGCATGCGCGATTGGTGGCGCATGCTCGGGCGTGAGTTCGGCGTGGCTTTGGCATTGGGGGCAACCATGGCCGTTGCCGTGGCGTCGCTGGGGGTATTGCGCGGCGGGCCACAGATTGCGCTGATTGTAGCCAGCAGCATGGTGGTGATCGTGCTGGTCGGCAGCATGATCGGCATGAGCCTGCCGTTTCTGCTCAGCCGTTTCAAGCTGGACCCGGCAACGGCCAGTGGGCCACTGATCACTTCGATTGCCGATGCGGCGGGGGTACTGGTTTATTTCGGGATCGCGACGCAGGTCCTGGATATCTGATACGAGCCTGGGGGCATCATGCCCCCGGCCCTCACTGATCAGCTGTTGGGCAGCAACCGGCAGGTGATGCTCTTGATGTAGCGGGTTTCGGCAATGGCCGGGTGCACCGGGTGGTCGGGGCCCTGGCCGCCGCGCTCGAGCAGCTGCAGGTTGCGGTCCAGGTGGCGGGCGCTGGTCAGCAGAATGTTGTGCAGGTCGTCCTCGGGCAGGTGCATGGAGCACGAGGCGCTGACCAGGATGCCGTCCTTGCTCAGCATGCGCATGGCCTGTTCGTTCAGCCGGCGGTAAGCGGCCTCGCCGTTCTTCAGGTCTTTCTTGCGCTTGATGAAAGCGGGTGGGTCGGCAATGATCACGTCGAAGCGTTCTTCGGCAGCCTTCAGTTCGCGCAGGGCTTCGAACACATCGCCTTCGATGCAAGTCAGCTTTTCGCTGATGCCGTTCAGCGCGGCGTTACGCTCCACGCCATCCAGGGCAAAGCCCGAGGCATCGACGCAGAACACTTCGCTGGCGCCGAAAGCACCGGCCTGCACGCCCCAGCCACCGATGTAGCTGAACAGGTCGAGCACACGCTTGCCCTTGACGTACGGCGCCAGGCGCGCACGGTTCATGCGGTGGTCGTAGAACCAGCCGGTCTTCTGGCCTTCACGCACCGGAGCTTCGAACTTGACGCCGTTCTCTTCCAGCGGCACCCAGTCCGGCACCTCGCCGTAGACGGTCTCGACATAGCGCTGCAAGCCTTCGGCGTCGCGGGCGGCGGAATCGTTCTTGAACAGGATGCCGCTGGGTTTGAGCACTTGCACCAGGGCAGCGATCACGTCGTCCTTGTGCGCTTCCATGGTGGCCGAGGCCAGCTGCACCACGAGGATGTCGAAGAAGCGGTCGACCACCAGCCCTGGCAGCAGGTCGGAATCGCCATAGACCAGGCGGTAGCACGGCTGGTCGAACAGGCGCTCGCGCAGCGACAGGGCGACGTTGAGGCGGTGCACCAGCAGCGACTTGTCCAGCGGCAGCTTGATGTCGCGCGACAGCAGGCGTGCGCAGATCAGGTTATTCGGGCTGAGTGCGACGATGCCCAACGGTTTGCCGTTGGCCGCCTCGAGAATGGCCTGCTGGCCGGCCTGGAAGCCTTGCAGTGGGGTCGCGCTGACATCGACTTCGTTGCTGTAGACCCACAGGTGGCCGGCGCGCAGGCGGCGGTCGGCATTGGCTTTGAGGCGAAGGCTGGGCAGGGACATGACGTCGCTCCGGGAAAAAAGAGCGGGATTATACCCTGTTGGCCGGTACTTCGGTTCGAGGTACGACAAAGCGCCGGCACGGCCACCTGGGTTAGAATTCCTCGTCCTAAACGAGTGTGCACGTATGTCCCAAGAACTCAGCGCCGAACAGATCCAGCAAGCCTTGCAAGGCATCACCATCCCGCCGCAACCGCAGATCATGGTTGACCTGCAGTTCGAGCAGTACATGCCTGACCCGGACCTGGAAACCATCGCCAAGTTGATTTCCCAGGACCCAGGCCTGTCCGGCGCCCTGCTCAAGCTGGTCAATTCGCCGCATTTTGGCCTGTCCAACAAGATCGGTTCGATCCAGCGCGCAGTGAACCTGCTGGGCAGCCGTTCGATCATCAACCTGATCAATGCCCAGTCGATCAAAGGCGAGATGAGCGACGAGACCATCGTCACCCTCAACCGCTTCTGGGATACCGCCCAGGATGTGGCGATGACCTGCCTGACCCTGGCCAAGCGCACCGGTATCCAGCCCGCAGACGAGGCCTACACCCTGGGCCTGTTCCACGACTGTGGCGTGCCGTTGATGCTCAAGCGCTTCCCCAACTACATGGAGGTGCTGGAAGAAGCCTATGCCAAGGCCAGCGGCGAAACGCGGGTGGTGGATACCGAAAACCGCGCCTTCAATACCAACCATTCGGTGGTCGGCTACTTCACCGCCAAGTCCTGGCGCCTGCCGGAGCACCTCACTGCCGCCATCGCCAACCACCACAATGCCCTGGCAGTGTTCCGCGACGACACCGCGCGCAACACCCAGAGCCAGCTGAAAAACCTGCTGGCGGTGCTGAAGATGGCCGAGCATATCTGTGCCTCTTACCGGGTGCTGGGCAATCAGGCAGTCGACCACGAATGGCGTGTGGTCGGCCCGCTGGTGCTCGATTACATTGGCCTGTCGGATTACGATTTCGAAAACCTCAAGCAGAACATTCGTGAGTTAGGCGGGCACTGACACATGCCGGAATTACCCGAAGTAGAGACCACCCGGCGCGGTATTGCGCCGCACCTGGAAGGCCAGCGCGTCAGCCGCGTGGTGGTGCGTGACCGGCGCTTGCGCTGGCCCATTCCCGAAGACCTCGATGTGCGCCTGTCGGGGCAGCGCATCGTCACTGTCGAACGGCGCGCCAAGTACCTGCTGATCAATGCCGAAGTCGGCACCCTGATCAGCCATCTGGGCATGTCGGGCAACTTGCGCCTGGTCGAGCAGGGCTTGCCGGCGGCCAAGCATGAGCATGTCGATATCGAGCTGGAGTCGGGGCTGATGCTGCGCTACACCGACCCTCGCCGTTTTGGTGCCATGCTCTGGAGCCAGGACCCGTTGCGCCACGAGCTGCTGCTGCGCCTGGGGCCGGAGCCGCTGACCGACCTGTTCGACGGCGAGCGGCTGTACCAGCTGTCCCGTGGGCGCTCGATGGCGGTCAAGCCGTTCATCATGGATAACGCGGTGGTGGTGGGGGTGGGCAACATCTACGCCAGCGAGGCGCTGTTCGCTGCCGGCATCGATCCACGCCGCGCGGCCGGGGGGATTTCCCGGGCGCGTTACCTGAAGCTGGCGATCGAGATCAAGCGGGTACTGGCGGCGGCGATCGAGCAGGGCGGTACCACCTTGCGCGATTTCATCGGCGGTGACGGGCAGCCGGGGTACTTCCAGCAGACCCTGTTCGTGTACGGGCGGGCTGGGCAGCCGTGCAAGGTATGCGGTACGGAGCTGCGCGAAGTGAAACTGGGGCAGCGGGCGAGCGTGTTCTGCCCACGCTGCCAGCGCTGAGGCTACAGGTGATTGCCGCTCCTACAGAAACCGCGCAGGGCTGAGGGTTCAGGCCTTGCCGGTAATACGCCGGTACTTGGCCATCAATTGCTCTTCGGTTTCCGGGTGCGCCTCATCCAGCGGGATGCAATCGACCGGGCAAACCTGCTGGCACTGCGGCTCGTCGTAATGACCCACGCACTGGGTGCACAGGTTGGGGTCGATCACGTAGATCTCTTCGCCTTGGGAGATGGCCTCGTTCGGGCACTCGGGTTCGCAGACGTCGCAATTGATGCAATCGTCGGTAATGATCAGGGACATGGGGACTCCGGCCGGGGCTCAGCGCCCGGGCATGTTCAACGCAATGGGCACAATTGTGCCGCATTCGCGCCCGCAGTGCACGCGGGCGCGACAATCAGGCGGTCAGGCTTGCTTCTTGAAACGCTCGGTCAGTGCCTCGGCCACCGCAGGGTGGACGAATTTGCTGATATCACCGCCCAATGCGGCGATTTCCCGGACCAGGGTCGAGGAAATGAACGAATAGCGTTCCGAAGGCGTCAGGAACAGGCTCTCCACATCGGGTGCCAGTTGCCGGTTCATGTTCGCCAACTGGAACTCGTATTCGAAGTCGGAAACCGCACGCAGGCCGCGCAGCAACACATTGGCGCCCTGTTCCTTGGCGAAATGCGCCAGCAGCGAAGAGAAGCCGATGACTTCGACATTGGGCAGGTGCTTGGTGACCTCACGGGCGAGCGCGACACGTTGCTCCAGCGGGAACAGCGGGTTTTTCTTCGGGCTGGCCGCCACTGCGATGATCACGTGGTCGAACAGGCGCGAAGCACGCTCGACCAGGTCGCCGTGGCCTCTGGTAATGGGGTCGAAAGTACCCGGGTACAACACTCGGTTCATCGCGTCATCCTGGCTGGAGTGCGTTGGGGAGTCGGATGGTAGCGCAGCGACGGCGCCCCGGCCAAGTCATGCGGCCGGCTGATGGCACTATAGACAGGGCATGTATTCGTTGTCATGCGTTGTGTGCCAGGCGGGTAGCCAACGCTTCACTGAGCCTGGCGCTGATGGCATACACCGACAGCTGTGGGTTGGCGCCGATGCTGGTGGGGAACAGCGAGCCGTCGTGAACCGACAGGTTTTCCAGCTGGTGATGGCGCCCCAGGCTGTCGCACACCGCCTGGCGCGGGTCTTCGCCCATGGCGCAGCCACCCATCACATGGGCGCTGCCCAGGCGCGCACGGAAGGGCTCCAGCGGTAGACGGTCGATCATGGCCAAGGCCTGTTCCAGGCTGGCAGCGCCGCTGGCATCGCTGTGCACCGGGGTTACCTCGACCGCGCCGGCGGCGAACTGGACCTGCGCCATGCTGCGGTAGGCGCGCCGCAAGCCGTCACGCAGGTAGTCGCTGACCGGGTAATCGAGCACGGGGGAGCCGTCACCGCGCAGTTCAACGCTGCCGCCCTGGCTTTGCGGGTGAAACCCGTCGCGCAGCAAGGCCAGCATGACATGGGTGTTGGGCAATTCGGCCATGCGTCGGGTATTGTCCTGGCCATGGCCACCCAGCAGGGTGCTGGCCAAGGCCGGGTGCAGCGGCGGTACTTCAAGCTTGTAGCCTACCGGCCCCTCTGTGCCGTGCTGCCACTGGAAATGGTCGCTGTAGATCGACTGCGGCGCGCCGTAGTAGGGGTCGATGCGTTCGTTGAAGCGTGCGGCGCTGAAGTTGACTAGGTGCAGGAAGGTGCGTTTGCCCAGGCGGCCATACGGGTCAGGGGCGTTGGAGCGCAGCAGCAGGGCCGGGCTGTTGATGCCGCCGCCTGCGAGGATGTAATGGCGCGCGTGTACTGTCACTTGCCGACCTGTCGGTAGGATGCCTTGCGTATCCAGGGCCTGGCAGGTCAGGTGTTGGATGCGCTCGCCGTTGTGGCTGAAGCGCTCGGCCCGGGCCAGGTAAAGCAGCTCGCCGCCTTGTTCGAGGGTGGCGGGAATGCGCGTCACCAGCATCGATTGCTTGGCATTCACCGGGCAACCCATGCCGCAGTAACCCAGGTTCCAGCAGCCGCGCACGTTGCGCGGGATGACTGCCCAGCGATAACCCAGTTGTTCGCAGCCACGGCGCAGCACGTCGTTGTTGGCATTCGGTGGCATGGCCCAGGGT
This sequence comes from Pseudomonas sp. NY5710, assembly GCF_013305665.1. Classification (NCBI taxonomy): domain Bacteria; kingdom Pseudomonadati; phylum Pseudomonadota; class Gammaproteobacteria; order Pseudomonadales; family Pseudomonadaceae; genus Pseudomonas; species Pseudomonas sp. NY5710. The sequence continues at coordinate 5,170,059 of NZ_CP045554.1, read as the reverse complement.
GTGATACCCAGCTCCAGCTCCATGCGCTCGAACCAAGGGCGCAGCTCATCTTCGCCGAGCCCTTGTACGCCATGGGCCGAGGCCCAGTGCGCCAGGGTCTGCGGCGGGGTGCGAAAGCTCGACGTCCAGTTCACCAGCGTGGTGCCGCCTACGGCACGGCCTTGCAGGATGGTAATGGCGCCATCCTTGCTCATGCGCCCCAGGCCCTCCTGATAGAGGCTGGCATAGGCTTCGTGCTCCAGCAGCTTGAAGTCGCTGCTGGTCTTCAACGGGCCTTCTTCGATCAGCAATACCTTGAAGCCCGCGGCGCTGAGCAGCTGTGCGCTGGTGGCGCCGCCGGCACCGCTGCCGATCACGGCGATATCGGCGTGCAGTTGCAGGTCGTGTTCCAGGCGTGAGGCGTCGTGGGTGTTCCACCCGCGGTCGAGGCCTTGGCGAAACGGGTCAGGCACAGGCATTGGCGATGCTCTTGTCGTGTTCAGATTTTCGGTGGGCCGGGGTAACCGCAGGCGGCCCAGGACTCGGGGCGCTCGTACCAGGCCATTTGCAGCAGTTGCAGCAGCGAGGCATGGCCCATGCGCAGCAGGTTCAGCGAGCTGCCCTGCCAGCGCTGCAGGAAAGCCTCGACCTGGGCGGGCGCGGCCTGGGCCCAGGCACCCCAGATGCCGGTCAGTGGGCCGCGGGTCAGCGGCAGGCTGAGCACGTCGAACAATTGCCGGGTGAGTTTGAGCATCTCCGGCGACAGCGCTGCCAGCTTGTAATCGAGGCTGCGCAGTACCAGCGTATCGGTGGCCAGCGTGCCGCTGAGCACCACCGGTATCAGCGCGCGCAACAGTGGCAGGTCATCGTGGCGCAGCGCCTGAAACCCCGGCGCGGCCGTTTGTGCGCTGCAGCCCACCAGGCTGGCACCGGCCAGGAAGGTGCTTGCGGCAACGCTGAAACGTAGCAGGTCGCGACGGTGCATGGCCCGGGCCTCAGCGGATGAACAACTTGTAGACCAGGCGCTGCAGGGCTTTGCCGTAAGGCGGGTAAATCAGCCGTGCGGCGTTGAAGCGTTGCTTGGCCAGTACCGCCTTGGCCTTGCTGAAGGTCAGGAAGCCTTCATGGCCGTGATAGTGCCCCATGCCCGAGGGGCCTATGCCACCGAACGGCAGGTCGTCCTGAGCCACATGCAGCAAGGTATCGTTCAGGCATACCCCGCCGGAATGGCTGTGTTGCAACACCTGTTGCTGTTCGCCGCCGTCGTAGCCGAAGTAGTACAACGCCAAGGGCCGCGGGCGCTGGTTGATGTAGGCCAGTGCGTCATCGAGCGTGTCGTAGGGCACCAGCGGCAGCAGCGGGCCGAATATTTCGTCCTGCATGACCTGCATGGTGTCGTTCACCTTGGTCAGCACGTGTGGCGGCAGGCGCCGCCCCTGGCGTTTCTCGTGGGCGTACAGGTCGGTCACCTGCGCACCTTTGCCGCGCGCGTCCTGCAGCAAGTGCTCAAGGCGTGCCAGTTGCCGGGGATTGATGATGGCGCTGTAGTCAGGGTTGTCGGCAATGCGAGGGTACATGCGCCGTACGGCGGTGCCGTAGGCATCGGCGAAAGCATTCAGGCGCTCGCGCGGCACCAGCACGTAGTCGGGGGCGACGCAGGTCTGGCCGGCGTTGAGCGTCTTGCCGAAGGCGATGCGCTCGGCGGCTGTTTTCAACGGTACGCTGGCCGATACGATGGCCGGGGATTTGCCGCCCAGTTCCAGGGTCACCGGCGTTAGGTTTTGCGCGGCCGCCAGCATGACCTGGCGGCCTATGCTGGTGGCACCGGTGAACAGCAAATGATCGAACGGCAGGCGAGCGAACGCCTGGCCGACCTCGACCTCGCCAAGCACTACACTGACCAGGTCTTCCGGAAACACCCGTTGCAGCAGGGCTTGTAGGGCTTGGCCAGTAGCCGGGGTGGCCTCGCTGAGCTTGAGCATGACCCGGTTGCCAGCGGCCAGGGCACAGGTGAGCGGGCCGATGGCGAGAAACAACGGGTAATTCCACGGCACGATGATGCCTACAACGCCTAGCGGCTGGTAAAGCACCCGCGCGCTGGCAGGCTGGAATGCCAGCCCCACGGCCCGCCTGGATGGGCGCATCCAGCGTTGCAGGTGGCGCTCGGCATGACGTATGCCCTGCACCGAGGGCAGTAGCTCGGCCAGCAACGTTTCATCGGCGCTGCGCCCGCTGAAGTCGGCATCGATTGCTGCGATCAGCTGCTGCTGGTTGGCCAGCAGGGCCTCGCGCAAGCTTTTCAGCCACTGCCGCCGTTGTGTTGCCGGTGGCAGAGGGTTGCCGGCGAACGCCTGGCGCTGGGCGCTGAATGTTGCCTCCAGAGCGTGCACGTTAGGCAGGGCGATGGGCGAGGTCACGGCAGTCTCCTGGCTGAGCTTCAGGTTTATAGAGTCTATACTCTAACTTTTGCTTTGGCGCGAGTATTACCCTTGCACAGACCGGTGTATCAGCCGGGTGAATCGCCGTAAGATAAACCTTCATCAAAGCCTGCAGACTGGGAGCTTGAGCATGGCCCCGCGCATGAAGACCCGAGAGCGCATCGTGCAGAACAGCCTGGAGCTGTTCAACCAGCAGGGCGAGAGAAGCGTCAGTACCAACCACATTGCCGCACACATGGAAATTTCGCCTGGCAACCTGTATTACCACTTCCCTAACAAGCAGGCGATCATCGCGGTGTTGTTCAGCCAGTACGAAGAATTGGTGGACAGTTTCCTGCGCCCGCCGCAAGGGCGTGCGGCGACCGTGGATGACAAGCGGTTCTACCTCAAGGCGCTATTGGCGGCGATGTGGAACTACCGCTTCCTGCACCGCGACCTGGAGCATCTGCTGGACAGCGATGCCGAACTGGCCGCGCGCTACCGGCGTTTTTCCGAGCGCTGCCTGCGCCAGGGCCAGGCGATCTATCGCGGCTTTGTCGAGGCTGGCATCCTGGCCATGGCGCCGGCGCAGATTGAATCGCTGACCATCAACGCCTGGATCGTGCTGACCTCGTGGGTACGTTTTCTCAGCACCACCCGCGAGCACTCCGCGCACCTGGGTGAAGAAGCCTTCATGCGCGGCGTCTACCAGGTACTGGTGCTGGAGCTGGGTTTCGTCACCGACAGTGCCCGCCACGCGGTGGACGCGCTGTGCCAGGAATTTCAGGTACCGTTCCACCAGGCCCTGGAGCTGTAGCCCGGGGCGCCAGTGTCATTGCTTTGTGTCATTGATCAGGAGATTGTCATGCCCCTTGCGCAATTGATCACCCCGCAACAATTGGCCGAGCGTCTGGGCTCGCCCAAATCGGTGATCCTCGACTGCCGCTTTGCCCTTGAAGATGTCGACTATGGCCAACGCAGCTATGCGCAAGGGCACATAGCCGGTGCACATTTTGCCGACCTCGACCGCGATCTCAGCGGGCCGGTGAGCAAGGGGCGTACCGGGCGCCACCCGTTGCCCGATGCTCAGCGGCTGGTCGAGCGCTTGCGTGAGTGGGGTGTGGACAACGACAGCGAAGTGGTGCTGTACGACGACGGCCCCGGCGCCTTTGCTGCCCGTGCCTGGTGGCTGCTGGTCTGGTTGGGCAAGCGCAGCGGCGTGGCCATTCTCGACGGTGGCCTGAAGGCCTGGCATGCAGCGCACCTGCCCCTGAGCCTGGACCCTGCATCCAAGCGCCAAGGCACATTCAGCGGCGAGCCAGACCCCGCGCTGCTGATCGATGCCGACCACCTGGCCAAGCGCCTGGGCAACGCGGACCTGACCCTGCTCGATGCGCGAGCGTTGCCGCGCTTTCGCGGCGAGGCGGAGCCCATCGACCCGGTGGCAGGGCATATCCCCGGCGCGCAGTGCGCGGCGTTTACTGACAACTTGGGGCCTGACGGGCGCTTTTTGCCGGCCGATCAGCTCAGGCAGCGCTTTGCCGAAAAGCTGGCCGGGCGGGCACCGGAGCACGTGGTGTCTTATTGCGGCTCGGGGGTGACGGCGTGTCACAACCTGTTTGCGCTGGCGCTGGCAGGTTACCCGCTGGGCAAGCTGTATGCCGGGTCGTGGAGTGAGTGGATCACTGATCCGGAGCATGGGGTGGCCACTGGCGACTAGGTACGTCTGGCATGGAGCGCGTTACTGGCCCTCCACCAGCCACTGCGGAATCCGCCGTTCCAGGTAGTACCCGGGCCTGCGCAGGCTGCCATCGACAAAGCCCACATGGCCGCCGCGGCGGTGCAGCTCGAAACGGGTCTGCGGGGCCAGTTCCCGCGCGGTCGGCAAGCTGTGGCTGGACACGAACGGGTCGTCACTGGACTGAATGATCAGCGTTGGCGTGCGGTTCTGGCCAAGAAAGAAGTGGCTCGATGAGCGGCGATAGTAGTCGTGTACATCGCGAAAACCGTTCAGGGGGGCCGTGACCTTGCCGTCGAACTCCCAGAATGTGCGCAGGTTGCTCAGCTGGCCCAGGCGTTCGAGTTCGGCCAACCGGTCATGCTGGCCCTGGGCATGGAAGTGCCGCTGCTTGAGTTGTACATACGCCAGCATTTCGCGCATGAAGTGCGCCTGGTACACCTTGGAGAATCCCTGGCCGATGCGGTCTGCGCAGTGGTCCAGCCGAAACGGTACCGAGACTGCTACCGCAGCCTCCAGCTGGCTGGCGACGCCGCTTTCACCCAGGTACTTCAACAACACATTGCCGCCCAGCGAATAACCCACCGCATACAGCGGTGCCAGTGGGCGCTGGGCGCGCACGTGGCCGATGATTTCCGCCAGGTCTTCGCTGGCGCCGGAGTGATAGCTTCGGGGCAACAGGTTGGGTTCGCCCGAGCAGCCGCGCCAGTTCACCGCCACGCTGGCCCAGCCCCGCGCTTGCAGGGTTTGCTGCAAGCCCTTCACATAGGGTGAGTGAGAGGAACCGGTCAGCCCGTGCAACACCAGTACCAGCGGCGCCTGCGGCTGGTGCGGGCCATGCCAGTCCAGGTCGATGAAGTCGCCATCAGCCAGCCACAGGCGCTCCCGGTTGCGCGCAAGCGCCGGCAGCTTGCGCCACAGGGGGCCCCACAATGTTTGCAGATGAGGGTTGGACAGGCCGATGGCCGGACGGAAAGGGGCGCTGAGGCTAGGCATGCTGGGCGACTCGTGATGTGCCGGCCTAGAGTGCCACGAAACAGCGCCTTTGTACCTGCGCTATTGGTCGAGCGCGGTCGGTTTGGGTAATGGCAATTGCTCGGTAACCGGGCCGCTGGTGACGAATACCTGTGGGGCCTGCAACCAGACTTGCGCCGCTTCACGCAGATTGGCAGGCGTAAGCGCCGACAGTCTAGCGAGGAAGGTGCCCAGGTGGTCTGGCGCCAAGCCCTGGTGGCTGTAGGTGGCCAAGGCCTGGGCCATTCTCGCGTTGTCTGCCAGGCTGTCGTGCAGTTTACCGGCGATCTGGTTGACCGCCATGTCGCATTCGGCCTGGCTGGGGCCGTGTTCACGCAGGCATGCCAGAATCGCCGACACCAGCGCGCCAGAGGCATCCCGGTACTGGGGGGCGATATCCCAGTGGATCTGCAACTGGCTGGCGGCATCCAGCGGCCTCAGGTCGCAGGAGATGGCGTAGGTGAGGTTGCGCAGGGTGCGCAATTCCTGGGTAAGGCGCGACTCATAGCTACTGCCCAGGATTGCGTTGAGCAGATACAGGGCTGGGAATACCGGATCCTGGGCCGATACGTTCGTTGCAAGGGTGAGCGTTGCTTGGGTGGTACTGCTGGCCGCAGCGAGATTCAGGTCCAATGCCTGGTAGTCGGGAACCGATGGCGTGCGTTGCGCCGCCCAGCCTTGCGGCAGGGCCCGTACCAGGTCGTCGACAAGCTGCCGTGCTTCCTCTCGGGTCAGGTTGCCCACCAGGCCGATGTCGAGGTTGTTGGCCGAATACGCCTGCTGGTGAAACGCCCGGATCTGGTCATCGTCAATGCTGGCGATGGTTTGGGCCGTCAGGGTGGACGCGTAGGGGTGGCCGCTGAAAATATGCGCGGTGGCCGCCTTGGTAATCCGCAGGAGCGGATGGTTGCCATACCTGGCCTGGCTGAAGACGAGCCGTTCGCCTATTTTGGCCACATCGCCCGCTCGCAATGCCGGGCGGGCCAGAATCTCGGTCAGCAATTGCATCACACTGTCGCGCAGTGCCGGCAGGCTCAGGGCGCGTAGCGTGACAAGCGCGCTGTCGTCGCTGATCCTTCTGCCCAATATGGCGCCAAAACCGGCCACTTCCTCGGCGAACCGCGTGGCGTCGAGTTGCCCGGTACCTTGGTCGAGGCTGTACAGCACAAGTGCCGCCAGCCCAGGGTGGGCGCCGTCGAGTACGCTGCCTGCGCGAAAGCGTAACGCCAGGTCGAACGTGGGCCGGTCGTGGCGTGCGAGGAAGCTGACGCGGGTGCCTTCTGCCGTTTGCCAGTGCTCAGGGTGGGCTTGCAGGTCGGGGATGTGGCCAAGGTCGATACCCCGGGCCGAGTGCAGGTTGGCCATGGCCGCCAAGGCGGTGTCGTCAGCCGGGCCGTTGCAGGTCAGCGGCAAATGGGCCGGGGGGAGTACCTGGATCATGCTGTTGCTCCTGGCTGAAGGTAGCTGGTGGTCAACCGCTCGCGCCCCAGGTAGGCAAGTGCCACCTGCTGTATCTGTTGGCTGTCGAGGTCGCGGATGATCTGGATTTCTTGGTCAATGACCGCGGCGGCGATGCCGGCAGCGGCGGCCTCGCCGATTCGCTCGGCTTGGAGCACCTGGCTGTCTTCGAACATGCGGCGTGCAAGCATGCGCAGTTTCGCGCGTTCGAGCTCGGCGGGGGGCACTGCGCTAATGCGCAGTTCTTCCAGGTGTCGGCAAACGGCTTGTGCAGCCTCTTCTGGCGTGCTGTTCGTACTGTTCACGTACGCTGACAGGGTCAGCAGGGTGTCACCCCGCAGCAGGGGCTCATAGGTGATGCTGATGCCGGTAAGAAGGCGTTTGTCCCGTACCAGGTCACTGTAGAGCCTGGCGCTGAAACCCTCGGCCAGCACCTCGCGGATCAACTTGAGGGCAGGGGCGGTGGCTGCATCCGGTGCGGTGGCTCTGCTCGGTACGTTGAACGACATGAACAGACCTTCGCGTAACCCAGGCAGGCTCACGGTTTGCGTGCGCGCCTGCAACGGCTGGTCTTGCCGTGGTACGGGGCGCTGCGGCACTGGCGCGCTCGGCAGGCTGGCGAAGTACTGCTCCACCTGGGTGCGCAGGGTTGCCAGGTCGATGCCGCCAACCACCACCAGCGTGGCGTTGTTGGGCCGGTACCAGGTTGCATACCAGGTTCGCAGCGTTTCCAGTCCAATATCGGCAAGGTCGGCCAGGGAACCGAAGCTCGGTTGCCCATAGGCATTGCCGCCATGGGCCAGCGCCAGGTGAAGGTCGTAAGCCTGTTGGTCTGGGTGGTTGTCGAACTTGAGACGCCTTTCGTCCTCGACGGCTTTCTTTTCCCGGTCCAGTTCTGCCTGGCCGAAGGTTGCGCTGTTCATGGCATCGGCCATGATCTCCAACGCGATTGGCAGGCGAGCGACCGGCAGCGTTATCTCGTACGCCGTCGCCTCTTCGTGGGTGCTGGCATTGGCGTTGCCGCCCAGGCGGGCGATCACTCGCGAGTACTGGCCGGCGGCAAGTTTGCTGCTGCCTTCGAAAATCAGGTGTTCCAGGAGGTGGGACAGGTTGCTGTGGCCCGCGGGCTCATGGCTGGAACCCACGTGATACCAGAGTTGCACGGCGGCAAGCTGGCTGGTGTGGTCTGGCCGCAGGTAGACGGACAAACCGTTGCTCAGGGTGAAGTGCTGCAGTGGCAAGGGGGCGGCTGAAACCACAGATGCCAATCCTGCCGAGACCTGGTCGAGGGTGACGGGCGCAGGTGAAGTCATCGCTGAAGTGCTCCGGTTGGGTGAACCGCAACAGCTTCAGCGAGATGGCGCCGCAGGCAGCGCTACATAGTTAGCCCCGCTGCCACAGCGCGTAATACACCTGGCCGGTTTTTTTCTCGCGATGCAAACGCCAGTTGCCGGGCAGTTGCAGGGCCGATGGCGCTGCTTCGCTCTCGGTGTAGACCCAGGCTTGCTCGCTGAGCCACTGGTGCTGCTCCAGCAGGTTGCAGGTGTTGGCCAGCAGATCCTGGTGGAATGGCGGGTCGAGGAACACCACGTCGAACTGCTGCTTGGCCGGGTTCTGCAAGTAGCGCAGGGCATCGGTTTGCAGGATTTGCCCGCGCGGGCAGCGGAGGATTTCCAGGTTGTTTTTCAGGTTGACGATGGCCGCCGGGTTGCTGTCCAGTGCCACGGCGTCTTCGGCGCCGCGGGACAGGGCTTCGAGCACAAGGGCGCCACTGCCGGTGAAGGCGTCCAGTACCCGAGCGCCCTCGATATAGGGCGCCAGCCAGTTGAAGACGGTTTCGCGCACACGGTCGGGCGTTGGCCGCAGGCCTTCACCTTCCGGCACCGCCAGGCGACGGCTACGCCACTCGCCGGCGATGATGCGCAGGTGGCCCTGGCCCTTGCTTTGCCCGGTTTGTGGGCGGGCGGGAGGGGTGGATCTTGGCATTAGTGCTCCGGTACCCCGAGCGGCTGCTCGGAGGGCTTGTCAGTGGGTGCTGGCAGCGGTTTCTGTGGCACTTTCGGGCCAACGGTGACGATCACCAGTTTATCGGCTGACAGGTGTTTGTTCATGGCGGCCTTGACCTGCTCGACAGTGAGGGCCTGGGACTGCTGCATGAAGTCCTCCAGCCAGGTCAGCGGCAAGTTGTAGAAGCCGATGGCGCCCAGCTGGCCGACGATGCTGGCATTGCTGGCATTGGACAGCGGGAAGCTGCCGGCCAGTTCGCGCTTGGCATCGTCCAGCTCCTGCTGGGTGGGGCCGGTCTTGAGGTAATCGGCCAGAATGCCCTGCACCAGCTTGAGCGTGCCCTCGCTGAGTTCGGCACGAGTTTGCAGGTTGATCATGAACGGGCCGCGCACCTGCATCGGGCTGAATACCGAGTAAACGCCGTAGGTCAGGCCGCGTTTTTCCCGCACCTCGCTCATCAGCCGGGTACCGAAAGCACCGCCGCCGAGGATCTGGTTACCCAGCGACAGTGCAGGCCAGTCCGGGTCCTGGCGGTCGATACCAAGCTCGGCCAGCATCAGGTGGGTCTGCTTGGAAGGGAAATCGATGTGGGTCAGGCCGGGCTTGGCTTCGGCCGGCTGCGCCGGCGCGGGCAGCGCCGGGCCTTTGGGTAGCCCGGCGGACACCTGGGCGGCGATGGCTTCGGCTTCGGCGCGGCTGAGGTCGCCGACCAGGGCGATCACGGCGTTGCCACCGGTGTAGGCCTTGGCATGGAAAGCACGCAGTTGGGCCAGGCCGATGCCGTTGATGCTTTCGGCAGTGCCGTCGCTGGGGTGGGCGTAGGGGTGGTCGCCATAGAGGTTGGCGAACAGCGCTTTGCCAGCGATTTTGCCAGGGTTCTGCTTCTCGTACTCGAAGCCGGCCAGCATCTGGTTCTTGATGCGCTTGAGCGCGTCTTCAGGGAAGCTCGGCTTGCCGGCGACCTCGGTGAACAGCTTGAGCGCCGGCTCGCGCTTGTCCTTGGCGCTGAGGCTGCGCAACGAGGCCACGGCCATGTCACGGTAGGAGCCGTTGCCAAAGTCTGCACCCAGGCTCTCGAAGCCTTCGGCGATGGCGGTCACGTCCTTGCCGGCCACGCCTTCGTTGAGCATGGCGTTGGTCAAGGCAGCCAGGCCTGGCGTGCCGCCGTCCTGGCTGCTGCCGGCGGCAAAGGTCACGCGCAGGTCGAACATCGGCAGCTCGCGCGCCTCGACGAACAGCACCCGGGCCCCTTCGGCGGTGTTCCAGTGCTGGATGTTCAGCTGGCGCCGGCTCGGCGCCTTGCCGTCCAGCTCGGCCAGCGACTGCAGGGTGTTGGCCGGCCGGGCCGCAGTGTTGTCGGCCTTGGCGGCGTTGTCGGCCAGGGCCGGGGCAGCCAGCACCGCTGCCAGCGCCAGGGCGCGGATACCGGTGGCCAACAGGGTTGGGCGTGGTGCGCGACGATCACTCATGAGCGGACTCCTCGGGCAGTACATGGGCAACGCTCAGGCGTTCGCGGGTGAAATAGGTGCGCGCGGCGTTCTGGACGTCCTGCGGGGTAACGCGCTTGAGCTCGTCCAGTTCGCTGTCGATCAGCTTCCAGGACAGGCCGACGGTTTCCAGTTGGCCAATGGTGGTGGCCTGGCTGCTGATGGAGTCGCGGTCATAGACCAGGCCGGCGATAACCTGGGCGCGTACGCGCTCCAGTTCTTCGGCGCTGGGCGGGGTGGTTTTGAGTTCGTCCAGCAGTTGCCACACGCCCTTCTCGACGTCGGCCAGGGTTTTCTGCTTCTGAACGTTCGGCGTGGCCGAAATCAGGAACAGGCTGTCGCCACGGGTAAAGGCGTTGTAGCTGGACGAAGCACCGGCCACCAGCTCCTGGCCACGCTCCAGGCGCGCCGGCATGCGGGCGCTGTAGCCGCCGTCGAGCAGCGCCGAGATCAGGCGCAGGGCGTGTACGGTGCGGGGGTCCTTGGCAGTGGCCAGGCCGGGCACGTTGAAACCGTAGATCAGGCTCGGCAGTTGGGTGCGCACGTGCAGGGTCAGCTGGCGCTGGCCGGGTTCTGCGAGTTCCAGTGGCAGCTTGGCCGGTGGCACGGTGCGCTTCGGGATGCTGCCGAAGTACTTCTGCGCCAGGCCTTTGACCTCGTCGGGGGTGACATCGCCGACCACCACCAGGGTGGCATTGTTGGGGGCATACCAGGACTCGTACCAGTGGCGCAGTTCCTCGACCTTCATGCGCTCCAGGTCGGCCATCCAGCCGATGGTCGGGGTATGGTAGCCGCTGGCAGGGTAGGCCATGGCGCGGAACAGCTCGAAGGCCTTTGCAGTGGGCTGATCGTCGGTACGCAGGCGGCGCTCTTCCTTGATGACCTCGATTTCCTTGCTGAATTCGTCGGCTGGCAAGCGCAGGCTGGCCAGGCGGTCGGCCTCCAGTTCCAGGGCTACGGGCAGGCGGTCACGCGCCAGCACCTGGTAATAGGCGGTGTAGTCGTCGCTGGTGAAGGCATTCTCTTCAGCCCCCAGGTCGCGCAGCACGCGTGAGGCTTCGCCGGGGCCGAGCTTGGCGCTCCCCTTGAACATCATGTGCTCCAGGGCGTGCGACAGGCCGGTCTGGCCCGGGGTTTCGTAGCTGGAACCGACCTTGTACCAGATCTGCGAGACCACCACCGGGGCGCGGTGGTCTTCGCGAACCACGACCTTGAGGCCGTTGTCGAGGATGAATTCGTGGGTGGGTTGCACATCGGCGGCGAAGGCCGCGAGCGGCAGGCAGAGCGTGCCGAGCAACAGGCCAGCGGCGCGGCGGGCTAGAGCATTCATACGGTGTTTAACCTGTTCGGCGGCCCGCTGGGTTTAGCGTCGACGGGCCAGGAGGTGCTAGGATACTGATCCGGTTGCCTGGCGACCATGCCTGTCGCCGTTCTGGCCCACAGGACACTAAGACAAAACATTGCGCATGAACCAGCCGGCTTCAAGATAGTCTGTTCTGCGTAGAGAGAATTCCCGATCCGCCGTAGCTGGCGCATCGCTACCCTGAGATAGCCGTCTTCCATGTTTGGTTCCAACGACGACAAGAAAGCGCCGGCCGAGGCTGGTGAAAAGAAAGGCCTGTTCAGCTGGTTTCGCAAGAAGCCGCAACAACCTGTGGACGCTGGCGTTCCCGCCAGTGAAGCCCCCGCTGTCGAGCAACCTGTAGCCGCTCCGGTCGAGGCCCCCGCTGCTGAAACGCCGCAGCCTGACGCGCTCGCGCCTGCCCCGGCAGCCGAAGCGCCGGCGCCGGTCGCTGCGCAGCCGTTGCCGGTCGCTGAACCCGAGCCGCTGGTTTCCCCGCCGCCGGTAGCGCCCGCTCCGCAACCCGTCGCACCTGCGCCGGTGCCGGCCGCTTTGGTGGACGTCGCCCCTACCGAGCCTGCGCCGGTCAGCAACCTGGTACTGCCGGTGGCTGAAGAGCCGGTAGCGCTGGTGCCGGACCTGGAACCCAAAGCGCCACCGGTAATCCCCGAGCGCCCGGCACCTGAGGTGGTGGCCCCACCGGCCGTGGCCGCTACAGCCGTCGAGGTCGCGCCAGAGCCGCCGGCGGCGCCGGCCGAACAGGCCAAGCCTGGCTTCTTTGCCCGCCTCAAGCAGGGCCTGTCGAAGACCAGCGCCTCCATTGGCGAGGGGATGGCCAGCCTGTTCCTGGGCAAGAAAGTCATCGACGACGACTTGCTCGACGAGATCGAAACGCGCCTGCTGACCGCCGATGTGGGCGTGGAGGCCACCTCGACCATCGTCCAGAACCTGACCCAGAAAGTCGCCCGCAAGCAACTGGCCGATGCCGACGCTCTTTACAAGTCGCTGCAGGAAGAGCTGGCGGCATTGTTGCGTCCGGTCGAGCAGCCATTGAAAGTGCAGGCGCAGAACAAACCCTACGTGATCCTGGTGGTAGGCGTGAACGGCGCCGGCAAGACCACCACCATCGGCAAACTGGCGAAAAAACTGCAACAGGAAGGCAAGAAGGTGATGCTGGCCGCCGGCGATACCTTCCGCGCCGCAGCGGTCGAGCAGTTGCAGGTGTGGGGTGAGCGTAACCAGATTCCGGTCATCGCCCAGCACACCGGCGCCGACTCCGCATCGGTCATTTTCGACGCCGTGCAGGCCGCCAAGGCCCGCGGCGTGGACGTGCTGATCGCCGACACCGCCGGCCGCCTGCACACCAAGGACAACCTGATGGAGGAGCTGAAGAAGGTGCGCCGGGTGATCGGCAAGCTCGACGCCGAGGCGCCGCACGAGGTGCTGCTGGTGCTCGACGCCGGTACCGGGCAGAACGCCATCAGTCAGGCCAAGTACTTCAACCAGAGTGTCGAATTGACCGGCCTGGCCCTGACCAAGCTCGATGGCACCGCCAAGGGCGGGGTGATCTTCGCCTTGGCCAAGCAGTTCAAGTTGCCGATCCGCTTCATCGGTGTCGGCGAAGGCATCGACGACCTGCGCACCTTCGAAGCGGAGCCTTTCGTCAAGGCTCTGTTCGCCGAGCGAGACTGACCATGATCCGATTCGAACAGGTTGCCAAGCGCTATCCCAATGGTCATGTCGGTTTGCATGAGCTGAGTTTCCGGGCGCGCCGGGGCGAATTCCTGTTCGTCACCGGCCACTCGGGGGCCGGCAAGAGCACCTTGCTGCGCCTGCTGCTGGCCATGGAGCGCCCGACCAGCGGCAAGCTGATGCTGGCCGGGCAGGACCTGGGCCAGATAAGTAACGCCCAGATCCCGTTCCTGCGCCGGCAGATCGGCGTGGTGTTCCAGAACCACCAGCTGTTGTTCGACCGCACGGTGTTCAACAACATTGCCCTGCCGCTGCAGATTCTGGGCTTGTCCAAGGCCGAGATCGCCAAGCGCGTCGATTCCGCCCTGGAGCGCGTGTCCCTGGCCGACAAGGGCGAGCTGTTCCCGGCTGACCTGTCCACCGGGCAGCAGCAGCGGGTCGGGATTGCCCGGGCGATCGTCCACCAGCCAGCGCTGCTGTTGGCCGATGAACCCACCGGTAACCTCGACCCGCGGCTGGCCGCAGAGATCATGGGGGTATTCGAGGACATCAATCGCCTGGGTACTACGGTTTTGATCGCCAGTCACGACCTGGCACTGATTGCGCGCATGCGCCACCGCATGCTGACCTTGCAGCGCGGCCGCTTGATCGGCGATGGGGAGGCCGGGCAATGAGCACTACACGTACGCCAAAGGTTTCCGAGCGCGTTGCGCCGAAGCCAGCCGACCCGCAGCCGGCGAAGAAAAAACGCGGCGAAGACGATGACGGCCCGGATTTGCGCACGTTGTTGCATGCCTGGCTGGAAAGCCACCGTGCCAGCCTGGCTGACAGCCTGCGCCGGCTGGGCAAGCAGCCGATCGGCAGCTTCTTCACCTGCCTGGTAATGGCCGTCGCGCTGAGCATGCCGATGGGGCTGTCGTTGTTGCTGAAGAACGTCGAGCAATTGGGCGGTTCGTGGCAGCGCGCGGCGCAGATTTCGCTGTACCTCAAGCTGGATGCCGGCAGCCGTGATGGCGAGGCGCTGCGTGACGAGATCAAGGGCATGCCCGGCGTGGCAGACGCGCAGTATGTCAGCCGCGAGCAGGCGCTGGAGGAATTCCAGCAGCAGTCCGGCCTGGGCGAGGCCTTGCGCGAACTGCCGGAAAACCCGCTGCCAGGTGTGGTGGTAGTCACCCCGACCGAGGTCGACAAGCCCGCGCTTGAAGCCTTGCGTCAGCGCCTTGCGGAGCTGCCGCGGGTGGATGTGGCGCAACTGGACCTGGTCTGGGTCGAGCGGCTGGCGGCGATCCTCAAGCTGGGTGACCGGTTCGTCTTCGGTCTGGCGGTGATGCTTATTTCCGCGCTGCTGTTAGTAATCGGTAACACAATTCGTCTACATATCGAAAACCGCCGCATCGAGATCGAAGTGATCAAGCTGGTCGGCGGCACTGACGCCTACGTACGGCGGCCTTTCCTGTACATGGGCGCATTGTATGGCCTGGGTGCAGGGCTGCTGGCGTGGGGGATCCTGGCGTTTGGCCTGAACTGGCTGAACGAGGCGGTGGTAGGGCTTTCCGGGCTATACGGCAGTGACTTCGCCCTGGGCGGCGTGCCGGGGTCCGACGGGCTGTCGCTCTTGATCGGAGCGGTGTTGTTGGGGTATATCGGTGCATGGATTGCAGTCGCCCGCCACTTGAACGAGCTGGCACCGCGATAGTTTTTACAGGCCAGCATTGACATTTTGTTCACGATGGAACTTGTACCGTCGTCCCAGGTCAATGTTGGCAGCGCCCAAAAAGCGCGAGTCTAGTAAGTCGGAGGTTCTTGAATGACCACATCGTTGCAACCTGCCTATGCCTTGGTACCCGGTGCAAACCTGGAAGCCTATGTGCACACGGTCAACAGCATCCCGCTGCTGACGGTCGAGCAGGAGCGTGATCTGGGCGAGCGTCTCTATTATCAGCAGGATGTCGAGGCCGCTCGTCAAATGGTGATGGCCCACCTGCGTTTCGTCGTACATATCGCCCGTAGCTATGCTGGCTATGGGCTGGCCCAGGCTGACCTGATTCAGGAAGGCAACGTTGGCCTGATGAAGGCCGTCAAACGCTTCAACCCTGAAATGGGCGTGCGCCTGGTGTCGTTCGCCGTGCACTGGATCAAGGCCGAGATCCACGAGTTCATCCTGCGCAACTGGCGCATCGTCAAGGTGGCCACCACCAAGGCCCAGCGTAAGCTGTTCTTCAACCTGCGCAGCCAGAAGAAGCGCCTGGCCTGGTTGAACAACGACGAAGTGCAACGCGTGGCGGAGAGCCTTGGCGTCGAGCCGCGTGAAGTGCGCGAGATGGAAAGCCGCCTCAGCGGGCAGGACATGGCGTTCGACCCGGCAGCGGAAGCTGACGACGACAGCGCGTTCCAGTCCCCTGCGCATTACCTGGAAGACCACCGGTACGACCCGGCGGTGCAACTGGAGGATGCCGACTGGAGCGACAACTCCACCAGCAACCTGCACGAAGCGCTGCAAGGGCTGGACGAGCGCAGCCGCGACATTCTCTACCAGCGCTGGTTGGCTGAAGAGAAGGCCACCCTGCATGAGCTGGCAGACAAGTACAGCGTTTCGGCTGAGCGGATTCGCCAGCTGGAGAAGAATGCGATGAACAAGGTCAAGGCACTGATCGCAGCCTGATCGGGCCTTTGTTGTACAGAAAAGCCGCTGGCTCCGACGGAGCGAGCGGCTTTTTCATTTGTGTCGGCACTGCATTCAAAGCTTTCTGGATGAGTCGAGCTGCATTAGGTAGCTGGGGCCACCCAGCTGGCTCATTTGCCGGCGAATCCACCCGGCACGGCTTGCCACGTAGGCGCTCGGCCGGCTGGCACTCCACTTGATCGGGCTGGGCAATACTGCGGCCAGTTGCGCTGCCTGCTGGCGGGTGAGCTGGCTGGCATCGACACCAAAGTGATAGCGCGCCGCCGCCTGAGCCCCGAATACGCCTTTGCCCCACTCGGCGCTGTTTAGGTAAACCTCGAGAATGCGTTCCTTGGACCAGAGCAGTTCGATCAGTGCCGTGAACCAGGCTTCCAGCCCTTTGCGGAACCAGCTGCGCCCCGACCACAGGAACAGGTTCTTGGCCACTTGCTGGGTCAGGGTGCTGGCGCCACGGATGCTGCCACCGCGTTCGTTGTAGGCCAGCGCAGCCTGGATTGCCGGGATGTCGAAGCCCCAGTGGCTGGCAAATTTCTGGTCCTCGCCGGCAATGACCGCGACCTTGAGTTCATCGGAAATGTTCTGCCACGGCTCCCATTCGCGCTGCAGGTCGATGGGTTCGCCATTGACCCAGGATTGCACCTTGCGCTCGACCATCAGCGCCGTGCCGGGCGGGGGCACCCAGCGGAACACCAGCACCAGCACGATGCTGCCGGCAGCGAACCAGAGCAGGGCACGGAAGAGGCGGCGAATAAGGGATGGCAGCATGACGATGGCTTGGCCGTACGGGTGGAAGGGGCCATTATACAGACCCGATCCAAGGAGTCGTCCCATGCTTCGCAGCTTCCTGATGCTTGCCGCCTTTTTCGGCTTTACCGGAGTCGCACTGGGTGCCTTCGCCGCCCACGGCCTGAAAAACCGGCTGACGGCCGACTACCTGGCGGTGTTCCACACCGGCGTGACCTACCAACTGGTGCATGCGCTGGCGATTCTTGCGGTTGCCGTGCTCTCGGCGCACCTGCCTGGGCGCCTGGTGGGCTGGGCCGGTGGGCTGTTTGCGGCGGGTATCGCGCTGTTCTCCGGCAGCCTGTACCTGCTGGCCCTCAGCGGCCTGACCAAGCTGGGCATCATCACCCCGATTGGCGGCCTGTGTTTCCTGGCCGGCTGGCTATGCCTTGGGTTGGCGGCCTGGCGGCTGGGCTGACCAGCTGGTCCACAATCGCGACTAATGGCGCGTACCGCCCTTGGGTTGCGGGGCGGTTCGGCGCTAGAATGCGGGCCCCAAAGAATAATGGTGGCCGTGCGCATGCGCATTCAACTGAACGGTGAACCTTACGAACTGCCTGCCGGCGAGAGCGTTGCAGCCCTGCTGACGCGCCTGGAGCTCAGTGGGCGCCGCATTGCCGTGGAACTGAACCTGGATATCGTGCCGCGTAGCCAGCACGAGAGCACCCTGCTGAACGACGGCGACCAGGTCGAAGTGGTCCACGCGATCGGTGGCGGCTGACAGCAGCCTGGTGGTTCACAAGCAAGCCCTGCAACCTTTTCCCGAGGAACAACGATGAGCAACGTTCGCAGCGACAAGCCCTTCATTCTGGCCGGGCGCACGTTCCAGTCGCGCCTGCTGGTCGGCACCGGCAAATACCGTGACATGGAAGAGACCCGCCTGGCCACCGAGGCCTCGGGTGCCGAGATCGTCACCGTGGCCGTGCGCCGGACCAACCTTGGCCAGAACGCGGGTGAGCCGAACCTGCTCGACGTGTTGTCGCCCGACAAGTACACCATCCTGCCCAATACCGCAGGCTGCTTCGACGCCACCGAGGCCGTGCGTACCTGCCGCCTGGCCCGCGAGCTGCTGGAAGGCTACAAGTCCCACGAGTCGCGGACCTTGGTCAAGCTCGAAGTGCTGGCGGACCAGAAGACCCTGTTCCCCAACGTGATCGAAACCCTCAAGGCCGCCGAAGTGCTGGTCAAGGATGGTTTCGACGTGATGGTCTACACCAGCGATGACCCGATCATAGCCCGCCAGCTGGCTGAGGCGGGCTGCATCGCGGTGATGCCGTTGGCCGGCCTGATCGGCACGGGCCTGGGTATCTGCAACCCGTACAACCTGCAGATCATCCTGGAAGAATCGAAAGTCCCGGTGCTGGTCGATGCCGGCGTGGGCACCGCTTCCGACGCCACCATCGCCATGGAAATGGGCTGCGAGGCGGTGCTGATGAACTCGGCCATTGCCCACGCCCAGCAGCCGGTGTTGATGGCCGAAGCCATGAAGCACGCCATCGTCGCCGGTCGCATGGCCTACCTGGCCGGCCGGATGCCGAAAAAACTCTATGCCAGCGCCTCTTCGCCGCTGGATGGTCTGATCAAGTAAGAGCCCCAGATGACTGATTCGCAAGATACGCCGATCGCCGCCGACGGCGACCAGCGCCCACACCGCCGCATCAAGAGTTTCGTGATGCGTGCCGGGCGTATGACCGAAGGCCAGCAACGCGGCCTGGACCAAGGCGGCCCGCTGTACATCCTGCCGTTGGCCGACAGCCCGGTGGACTACGACCAGGTATTCGGCCGTTGTGCGCCGCGTACCCTGGAGATCGGCTTCGGTATGGGGCATTCCCTGCTGGAAATGGCCGCCGCCGCGCCGGAGCAGGACTTCATTGGTGTGGAAGTACACCGCCCCGGTGTTGGTGCGCTGCTCAATGGTGTGCTGACCCAGGGTTTGAAGAACCTGCGGGTGTATGACTGCGATGCCATCGAAGTGTTGAACCGCTGCGTGGCCGACAACAGCCTCGACCGCCTGATGCTGTTCTTCCCCGACCCTTGGCACAAGGCGCGCCACCACAAGCGCCGTATCGTGCAGCTGGAGTTCGCCGAGCTGGTACGGCGCAAGCTCAAGCCCGGTGGCGTGTTCCACATGGCCACCGACTGGGAGCCGTATGCCGAGTACATGCTGGAAGTGATGAGCGCTGCTCCGGGCTACCGCAACCGCGCAGCAGACGGTACCTACGTACCGCGCCCCGAAGAGCGCCCGATCACCAAGTTCGAACGCCGCGGCGAGCGGCTTGGGCATGGGGTGTGGGATTTGAAGTTCGAGAAGGTGGACTGATCGGCTGAATCGGCCTTTTGGTACGCTGGGGCCTGTAGAAATGCAGGCCAAAAAAAACCGCTCTGAGATGAGCGGTTTTTTTGTGTGAGCAAAAGGACTGAGTATCCTTCGCTTCAAGGCTTCACTGAAAGCTCTACACAGTCAGGTGATCATAGGCACCTTCAGAAGCAGGGTCAATGTGCGGAAATACCCGGCATCAAGTGTGTCGAAGCAGTTAACAGTCTCGGTCAAGTAGACCGGGTATCATCTAGCTGCTCCTGTGAGAGTCCATTCAGTGATGGGTCGGGTAGGAGAAGAATTCTGCTTTCCGGCCCCTTCGACATGGCCTGAGAACCGTGCCGGTGACTTCTTCGAAGGGCCATTAACCTGGCCACTTCACTGAACGCTCTACACAGCTTTCGAAGGCATCGAAGTACCGGTTAGATGCTGGAAGATTGGCCCGCCAACACGGAGGCCAATGCACATGAAGCGATTGCTTGATGCGCTGAGCCGTGTCTGGAGGCTCGCCCGGATTTTGATCTTGCTCAAGACCGTTCGGGACTTCATGCGCGACCACTTCGATGACGCCCGTTAAAGGCTAGTCAAGTGGTAGGGCTGCCCTGGTTTGCCGGGGCAGCTTTTAGAATCTGCGCCCCGCTTGTTTCCTGCGCTGATCAACTAGCGCGATCGGTGTAGGAGCGGCCTTGTGTCGCGATGGGCTGCAAAGCAGCCCCGGCTATCTCAAGCCTTCTGCTGGCAGTGCCGACCTCTTCGCGGGTAAACCCGCTCCTACAGTGATCGCGCCAGCTTCTAGAAACTGGGCAAGACAGAATTTCCCACACGCGTTCAGCCCCAGGCTGTGTTTCAGCCGCGCCGGTCGGCCACCACGCCAATCAGCACCACGACCACCAGCAGCACGGGCGCCAGGGCGTAGTTGTTGAACTGGCTCAGCCCCTTCACCACCCAGGGTGTGGCATAGATCAGTGCCGCGCCGCTGCCGATCATCACCATCACCGCCATGAACGGTACGCGCAGGGCGCCCGCCAGGCTGCCCAGCCGTTGTTCGGCCCAGCCTTTGACGTCGCTGCCGAACAGCACAAGCATGCAGCCTACCAAGGCCAGCGAAATTTCTGACAGGTTGCCGCGGCTCCAGCGGGAAACCGTCGCGAGCAGATCAAGTACCAGATCCATGGGTCATCCTTAGGTCAAGAAATACTGCAGCAGGTCATTGAGGAATAGCTGGCCCCTTGGCGTGGCCACCAGTCGATCCGGTTCGACCTGCAAAAGGCCCTTTTGTTCGGCTGCCCGACGGGCTTCGCGCAACTGCTCCAGCGGCAAGCCGGTGCGCTGGGTGAACAGCTGGGCTTCCACACCATCGGTCAGGCGCAGGGCGTTCATCAGGAACTCGAACGGCAACTCGTCAACTGGCAGCAGCTTCTCACCGGCCTTGTACGGTTTGGCCAGGTTCAGGTAGTCCTTGGGCAAACGAGTCTTCCAGGTGCGCAGGATGCGGCCGTCAGCGAAGGTCAGTTTGCCGTGGGCGCCGGCGCCGATGCCGATGAAGTCGCCAAAACGCCAGTAGTTGAGGTTATGCCGCGCAGCGCGGCCAGCCTGAGCATAGGCCGAGACCTCGTACTGGCGAAAACCATGCTCGGCCATCAGCGCCTGGCCGGCTTCTTGGATGTCCCAGAGAATGTCGTCCTCGGGCAGCTCCGGCCGCTGGTTCCAGAATACCGTGTTGGGCTCGACGGTCAGTTGGTACCACGACAGGTGAGTGGGCCCCAGGTCCATGGCTTGGCGCAGGTCGCCCAGGGCGTCTTCCAGCGACTGATCGGGCAGGCCGTGCATGAGGTCCATGTTGAAGTTATCGAAGCCGGCCGCGCGCGCCATGCCGGCGGCTCGGACAGCTTCGTCACCATTGTGGATGCGCCCAAGGGCCTGCAGCTTGGCCGGCTGAAAGCTCTGCACGCCAATGGACAGGCGATTGATGCCGGTTTGCCGGTAGGCCTTGAACTTGTCCTGCTCGAAGGTGCCCGGGTTGGCCTCCAGGGTGATCTCGATGTCTGCTGCGAACGGTATGCGCTGCTCCACGCCGCGCAGCAGGCGGCCCAGGGAGCCTGCACTGAACAGGCTGGGCGTACCGCCACCGAAGAAGATCGAGCTGATCGGCCTGCCTTGCACCGCCGCCAGCTCCTGGTCCAGGTCGGTCAACAGCGCCGCGACGTAGGCGTCTTCCGGCAGCTCAGGGCCGGCCGCGTGGGAGTTGAAGTCGCAGTAAGGGCATTTGCGCACGCACCACGGAATGTGGATGTACAGCGCCAGCGGCGGCAGGCTGGTAAAGCCCGCCGCGCCAGGGGTAGCCAGCGTTGCGATCATGCCAGGCCCAGGCGTTGGCGCAGCAGGGCCATGGCGCGGGCGCGGTGGCTGAGCTGGTTCTTGTCCACAGGTGCCAGGTCGGCGCTGGAGCAGTTGCGTTCGGGCACCCAGAACAGCGGGTCGTAGCCGAAGCCATGCTCGCCACTGGCCTGGAACAGAATGCGCCCTTGCCACAGGCCCTCGCAGAGGATCGGGAGCGGGTCATCCGCGTGGCGGACCAGTGCCAGCACACAGACGAACTGTGCACCGCGCTCGGCTTCTGGCACATCTTTCAGCGCGTCGAGCAGCTTGGCATTGTTTGCCGCGTCACCCTTGCCATCGGCATAGCGCGCCGAGTAGATGCCCGGCGCACCGCCGAGGAAGTCCACGGCCAGGCCGGAATCGTCGGCCAAGGCCGGCAGGCCGGAAATACGTGCAGCGTTGCGCGCCTTGAGGATGGCGTTTTCGACGAACGACAAGCCAGTTTCTTCTGGCTCTACCTGGCTGAATTCGCCAATCGAGCGCAGTTGCACCGATTGGCCGAGCATGGCCTGGAGTTCCTTGAGTTTGCCGGCGTTGTGGCTGGCCAATACGAGTTGCTGGAAATTCATCATTCGCCTGGGAACACTTCCTGGTTGAAACTGATGGAGTTGCTGATGCCGCCGGTTTCGATAATCTGCTTGAACCCTAGCGGGCTGCTGCGCACGGGGCGACGCATGGGCGCTTCCTCCGGTGTGTGTCAGACCGCGAGCTGGTGCTCTTGCAGGCTCGGGCTGCTGACGCGGTAGATGCCGATCTCACCCAGAAGATTAGGCCAAAGCCGGCCACCCCACCCATTGCGGTGCAGGTGGTCGACCGCCAGGCGGTCGAGCACCTTGGCCCGGCGCTCATGCACCAGCTCTTCAAAGTCGGCGAAGGTGCAGAAGTGAATGTTCGGTGTGTTGTACCAGGTATAGGGCATGAAGTCCGATACCGGCATGCGGCCTTTGGTCGCCAGGTACCAGCGGCAACGCCAGTGCCCGAAGTTGGGGAAGGTGATGATGCACTGGCGGCCCACGCGCAGCATCTCGTCGAGGATGCGATCGGGGTACTCCACGGCCTGCAGGGCCTGCGTCATGATCACCACGTCAAAACTGTTGCTGGCGAAGTTGCCCAGGCCTTTGTCCAGGTCTTGCTCGATGACGTTCACACCCTTGGCCACGCAGGCGGCGATATTGTCGGGGTCGATCTCCAGGCCATAGCCGGTGACCTGCTTGCGGTCACGCAGCGAGGCCAGCAGTTCGCCGCTGCCGCAGCCCAGGTCGAGTACCCGGCTGCCGGCGGGGATCCAGTCGTGGATGATTTCCAGATCGGCTCTCATGCTGTCCTCAGATGGCAATGCGGTTCATGTAGTTCGAGAAACCCTGCATGTAGCGAGGTGTGGGGATCAAGAAGGCATCGTGCCCATAAGGTGAGTCGATCTCCAGGTAGCAGACGTTCTTGCGTGCTGCCATCAGGGCGTCGACGATCTCCCGCGAACGGGCGGGGGAGAAGCGCCAGTCGGTGGTGAACGACATGATGCAGTAGTCTGCCTTGACGTTGGCCAGGGTGGCTGCCAGGTCGCCGCCGTGAGCGGCAGCGGGGTCGAAGTAGTCCAGCGCCTTGGTCATCAGCAGGTAGGTGTTGGCATCGAACCGCCCGGAAAACTCCTCCCCCTGGTAGCGCAGGTAGCTCTCGACCTGGAACTCGACGCTGTGAAAGTCATAGTTGAGCTTGTCGCTCTTGAGCTCGCGGCCGAATTTTTCACCCATCGAGTCATCGGACAGGTAGGTGATGTGGCCGACCATGCGCGCCAGCATCAAGCCCCGCTTGGGGATCACGCCCTGGTCCTGGAACGAACCGCCGTGGAACTCGGGGTCGGTGAGGATGGCCTGGCGTGCCACTTCGTTGAAGGCGATGTTCTGCGCCGACAGTTTCGGTGCCGAGGCGATGTCGACGCAGTGGCGCACGCGCTCCGGGTAGGTCATGGTCCACTGCAGCGCCTGCATGCCACCCAGGCTACCGCCAACGATGGCTGCCCACTGCTGGATGCCCAGGCGATCGGCCAGGCGCGCCTGGCTGTGCACCCAGTCTTCCACGGTCAGTACCGGAAACTCGGCGCCGTAGGGTTTGCCGGTGGCCGGGTTGACGCTGCTGGGGCCGGTGCTGCCGTTGCAACCGCCGAGGTTGTTCAGGCTGACCACGAAGAAACGGTTGGTATCGATGGGCTTGCCAGGGCCGATGCAGCTGTCCCACCAACCCGGTTTGCGGTCGGTGGCGGCATGGTAGCCGGCGGCATGGTGGTGGCCAGACAGCGCATGGCAGATCAGCACGGCGTTGCTCGCGCTGGCATTGAGGGTGCCGTAGGTCTCGTAGACCAGCTCGTAACCGGCCAGGGAGCGGCCGCAGGCCAGCGCCAGCGGTTCATCGAACCGGGCGGTTTGCGGTACTACCAGACCGACGGAATCTTCGGGAAAGACAGTGGACATCGACCCTGCTCACGCTTGACGGAGGCGTAAGTCTAAAGAGCGCTACCCCCAGCGGCAAGCAAAGGCTTGCCGCCGGGTGCATGCGGGGTCAGATCATGCGCCACAGCTCCTGGGGCATGCCGGCGTAGGCAGCCAGCGGCGGCATGACGAACGACTGGATCACCTGGATCGCCAGGAAGGCGAAGATCGGCGAAATGTCCATGCCGCCCAGGTTGGGCACGATGCGGCGGAAGGGGGCCAGCACCGGTTCGCTGATCTGGTAGGCCAGTTCGGCGGCCGGGTTGTGGCTGTTGGGCGCAACCCAGGAAACGATCACCATGACGATCATCGCCACCCAGAAAATCTTCAGGAACAGCGAGGTAATACCGATGATCGCCCACATCAGCAGGTGCAGGACGTCACCGAAGGTGCCGTAGGTGACCATCAGCACGAAGGCCATCAGCAGCGCTTGGATCAGCACCGACAGCAGCAGCGACGAGGTGTCCAGGCCGCCCACGCTGGGGATGATGCGGCGGATCGGCTTGAGCAGCGGCTGGGTGGCGCGCACCGCGAACTGGCACAGCGGGTTGTAGAAATTGGCCTTGACCAGCTGCAGCACGAAGCGCAGCAGCACGATCACCAGGTACAGGCTGACCAAGGTTTGCACCACGAAGATCGCGGCGCCGGAGAGTGCATTCATCGATAACTCCTTATTTGCCCAGTTGTTCGGCCAGTTCCGCGGAGCGCGTCGCGGCAGCCTGCAGGGCCTGCTCGACGATCGCTTCGAAGCCGCTGGCCTGGAACGACTTGATCGCCGCTTCAGTGGTGCCGGCGGGCGAGGTGACACGGCGGCGCAGTTCGGCGGCGTCGACATCGCTGGCGACCGCCATGCGTGCAGCGCCCAAGGCCGTGTGCAGGGTCAGTTGAGAGGCGGTTTCACGCGGCAGCCCAAGCTTTTCGCCTGCGGCAGTCATGGCTTCTATCAGCAGGAAGAAGTAGGCCGGGCCGCTGCCGGAAACCGCGGTCACGGCGTCCAGTTGCTGTTCCTGCTCAAGCCACAGCGCCGTGCCTACCGCCGACAGCAGTTGCTCGGCCTGCTGGCGCTGTGCGGCGGACACCTCGGCGGTGGCGTACAGGCCGCTCACGCCCTGGCGCAGGAGCGCCGGCGTGTTGGGCATGCAGCGCACCACGGGGCGCGCGCCCACCCAGCTTTGCAGGCTGGCGCAGGTGATGCCGGCAGCGATGGAAACGATGAGTTGGCCATCGCGCAGGCTGGCTTGCAAGGCCTGGCACACCGCTTTCATGACCTGCGGCTTGACCGCCAGCACGATCACGTCGGCACCGTCGATGGCCTGGGCATTGTCCTCGAAGGTTTGGATGCCGTGTTCGGCCTGGATGCGGCTGCGGGTCTCGGCGCCCGGATCGCTGGCGCGAATCTGCGAGGCGTCCAGGCCCTGGGCACGCAGACCTCCGATCAGGCTGGCGGCCATGTTGCCGGCGCCGATAAAGGCAATACGAGTCTTGCTCATGTCAGGTCCTTGTGGAAAAGAGTGAGTAAAGCATGCAATCAGCCCTGGCCGGGATTGAGTGGGGCGCGGGCGCCGAACAGGGCGGTACCGATGCGTACCCAGGTCGCACCTTGTGCAATGGCCGCTTCCAAGTCGTGGCTCATGCCCATGGACAAGGTGTCCAGCCCCAGGTGCTGCTGTTCCAGCAGGTTACGCAGGCTGGCGAACGCGGCCTCCTGAGCGGCGCGCTCGTCGGTGGGTTCGGGGATCGCCATCAGCCCGCGCAGGCGCAGGTTGGGCAGGGCCGCCACGGCCTTGGCCAAGGCCGGCAGTTCAGCGGCAGCGCAGCCGGACTTGCTGTCTTCGCCACTGACGTTCACCTGTAGGCATATGTTCAGCGGTGCCAGCCCGGCAGGGCGCTGTTCTGAAAGGCGTTGGGCGATTTTCAGGCGGTCCACGGAATGCACCCAGTCGAAATGCTCGGCAATGGCTTTGGTCTTGTTCGATTGAATGGGGCCAATGAAGTGCCAGATCAAGGGCAAATCGCCGAGTGTCTGCTGCTTTGTCAGGGCTTCCTGTAGGTAATTTTCCCCGAAATCGCGCACGCCAGCGGCGTACAGCTCGCGGATCGCAGCGGCTGGCTTGGTTTTGCTCACGGCCAGCAGTTGGACGCTGGCCGGCTCACGCCCGGCTGCCTGTGCAGCACTGGCGATACGGGCGGAAATCGCGGAAAGGTTGTCTGCTAGGGTGGACATGGAGGGTGGCCGGCTAGTGTTGGTTTTGCCGCATTCTACCTACTTGAAAGCCTTTGGGGAGTCTCATGGATGTGACCGACCTGTTGGCACGTGCCGTGGCGGTGCGGGCTTCGGACCTGCACCTGGCGGCCGGCCAGGCACCCATGCTGCGCCTGGATGGCGAGCTGCAGCGCATGGCCATGCCGCCGCTCGCCGCGGGCGCCTTGCGCGAGGGCATGGCAACCCTGCTTGATGACACGCAGCGCGAGCAGTGGGCGCAGGGGGATGAACTGGACCTGGCGCTGGCGCTGCCTGCTCTTGGGCGCTTTCGCGTGAACCTGTTTCGTCAGCTGAATGGGCCTGCGGCGACCTTCCGCCTGATCCCAGGGCGTATCGCTACGCTGGATGAGCTAGCGCTGACCGATGTGTTTCAAGCTGTGGTCCAGTACCGCGATGGCCTGGTGCTGGTGGGTGGGCCGACCGGCAGTGGCAAGTCCAGCACACTGGCAACGTTGCTGGACCAGCTGAACCGCAAAAAAGCGCTGCACATCATTACCCTGGAAGACCCTGTTGAAGTTATCCACAGCAGCCAGCGTAGTCTGGTCAACCAGCGTGAGGTTGGTTGCCACAGCAGCGGCTTTGCCCAGGGGCTACGCAGCGCGCTGCGCCAGGACCCGGACGTGATCATGATCGGCGAGTTGCGCGACCTGCAGACCATTCGCCTGGCCTTACAAGCGGCTGAGACGGGGCACCTGGTGCTGGCGACGGTACATGCGCGCTCGGCGGCCAGCAGCATCGAGCGGCTGGTGGAGGTATTTGCGGCCGATGAAAAGCCGTTGGTGCGGGCGATGCTGGCGGAGTCGTTGCAAATGGTGGTGGCGCAGGTGCTGGTACGCCGCGTGGGCGGTGGGCGGGTTGCAGCGCGGGAAGTGTTGGTGGCGACGCCGGCGGTGCGCAACCTGGTGCGCGAGGGGCGGATGGCGCAGTTGTGTTCGGTGATGCAGGCGGGTGGTGCGCAAGGGATGCGGACGATGGAAGGGGCATTGTGTGGGTTGCGAGAGAGGGGCCTGGTTGACGATTTATAGTGCCTCTACAGGCCTTATCGCCGGCAAGCCAGCTCTCATAGAACAGTACATAACTTATTGATTTAGCGGGGTCTTTGTGGGAGCGGGCGTGCCCGCGAACACCGGCGTAGCCGGTGCCTGCCACCGCGTCTCCTTCTTCGCGGGCACGCCCGCTCCCACACAGGCCGCGTCGCGGTTACGAATCGAGTTCTCTGTGCGACAGCGCAGCCCGTAGGGCTGTGTGATCTCCCACAGGTTCACCACAGTTCTACAGATTTGTGGGGGAGCTGGCTTGCCGGCGATCGCGCCATTACAGGTGGAAAAAGCTTAGCGCTTGGCCAGGCTCAGCTGCTGCTCTTTCGGCAACACCCGTTTGGCGACCACGTAATGCTTCTGCCAGTAAGGCTTGCTCAGGTTGTCGATGCTCACCCGCTTGCCGCGCCGGGGCGCGTGGATGAAACGGTCGTTGCCCAGATAGATGGCAACGTGATTCACCCGGCGGCTTTTGATGTTGAAGAAGATCAGGTCCCCCGGCTTCAACTCGCCCTTGGCCACTTTCACCCCATGGCCCTGGGCCATGGCATTGGACGTGCGTGGCAGGTCTACGTTGGCCACGTCGTTGAAGGCGTACTTGACAAGGCCACTGCAGTCAAAACCCTTTTTCGGGCTGCTACCACCCCAAACGTAGGGTGTACCGAGTACATTGACCGCGCGGCTGAGCACATCGCTGCTCTGCTTGGGCGACATCGCGGCCACCTTGCTACCGCGGGTGCTGGCGGCGCTGACAGTGCGAGCATGGGGCGCAGTCTGCTTGACCGCTGCATGCCTCACGGCGGCATTGCTGGTGTAGCCGGTGAAACCATTGGGAAGACGTTGCTCACGATTGGTGGCGTGGGCGGCCAGGGGCAATAATAGGCAGAGGGTCAGCCATGTCTTGAGTAAAGGCGGCATAGATGAAGCTCTTGTGAATAGTTATGTGTTGGGCGCGCAACTTTATAACAGCTTTTTGATCAATTTATGATCCGTTGGTCGATTGGCACGGTGCCATACGTCGGCCTGTGACGAAAAAGTCACATTTTTTCTTAGAAAATTTTCCCATAACCCACGAGGGCTAGGCATGAACAGTTATCAACAGGGAACGCCCTACCACGACACGCACAGCAAGACCATCGGTTATCTGCTGTGGATTTTCGGCTTCACCGGGTCACATCGTTTCTACTACGGCAAGCCGGTAACCGGCACCCTCTGGTTCTTCACCTTCGGCCTGCTGGGTATCGGCTGGCTGATCGACCTGTTTCTGATCCCGTCCATGGACCGTGAGGCCGACCTGAGGTTCCAGTCTGGGCGCATCGACTACAACATCGCCTGGGTCCTGCTGACGTTCCTCGGCGTGTTCGGCCTGCACCGGCTGTATCAGGGCAAGTGGGTGACCGCGATCATCTACTTCCTGACCGGTGGCCTGTTCCTGGTAGGGGTGCTGTACGACTTCTGGACACTCAATAGCCAGGTGTCCGAGCGCAACGCGGGGCGGGGCTGAGAGGGCAAGGGCTGCTTTGCAGCCCTGTCGCAAGGTAAGCCGCGGCACTGGGGCGGCTCAAGTCTGACCGGGCGCACAGCGCCCCTTCAAAGGTTACTGGCGGGTCTGGCGCTGTTGCAGCAACAGGTTGGCGAAACCAGCGCCGGCGAGCTGTTTCTGCGCACCAGTCAGCTGTTCGCGGTTGCTGAACGGCCCGACCATCACGCGGTACCAGGTTTCTTCCTTGACCGTACCCGACTCCACCTTCACTGACTGGCCCAGCAGAATGATCTGGGCCCGCACCTTGTCGGCGTCGGCCTGTTTGCGGAACGAGCCCGCCTGCAGGAAGTACTGGGTGGTCGCTGCCGGCTTGATCACTGGCGGGGCCGGAGGCGGGGTTTGGCCAAGCAGTGCTGCCTGGGCCCGCGCCGTGTCGATTTTCGCCGCTTCAGCGGGGGTAACCGGTGTGACCGGCTGGGCCGGAACCGGGGGTGTTTTCTCCGGTACGGCCTCTGGCGGCACGATGACTTCCGACTCTGGCAGCAAGGTGTAGAAGTCGTACTTGGGTTTCACCGGCTGTTGCGGTGTGGCCTGGGCAGGCTTGCTGGCTTCGGCCACTTTGTCGGCCTTTTGCTGCTCGGGTTTGGCCCGCTTGATGTCATCGCCGCCGGGTTCGAGCTTCATCAGGAACACGATGAACGCGCCAACGGTCAGGCCGACCGCCAGCCATACCCAGCCGGGGATCGGCTGTTTGGCTGGCGCTGTCTGGCGGCTGGCGCCGCGTTTGGGTGCGGGTTTTTTCTTGGCAGCCAACTTACATGCGCTCCAGGGTTTCCAGGCCGAGCAGTTCCAGACCTTGTTTGAGGGTGCGGCCAGTCAGGGCGGCCAGGCGCAGGCGGCTCTGTTGCTGCTCGGAGGTTTCAGCGGCGAGGATCGGGCAGTTCTCGTAGAAGCTGGAGAACAGGCCGGCGAGGTCGTACAGGTAGCTGCACAGCACGTGCGGTGTGCCTTTCTCGGCAACGCTGTTCAGGGTTTCGCCAAACTGCGCCAGGCGTGCGGCCAGGTCCTGCTCGTGGGCGGCCTGCAGCACGATCTTGCCATCGGCTTGGTCAAAGCGCTTGCCCAGCTTGCGGAACACGCCAGCAACACGGGTGTAGGCGTACAGCAGGTAAGGCGCGGTATTGCCTTCGAAGTTGAGCATCAGCTCGAAGTTGAAGCTGTAGTCGCTGGTGCGGTGTTTGGACAGGTCGGCGTATTTCACCGCACCAATGCCCACCACTTCGCCGATGCGGCGAAGTTCGTCGTCGGCCAGGCTCGGGTTCTTTTCCTTGACCAGTGCGTAGGCCCGTTCCTTGGCCTCGGTCAGCAGGTCGATCAGCTTCACGGTGCCGCCGTCGCGGGTTTTGAACGGGCGGCCATCGGCGCCGTTCATGGTGCCGAAGCCCATGTGCTCCATTTGCATCGGGTGGCCGACGAAGCCTGCGCGGCGGGCCACTTCGAACACCTGGTTGAAGTGCAGGGCCTGGCGCTGGTCGACGAAGTACAGGGCACGGTCGGCCTTGAGCACGTTGCTGCGGTAGCGCACGGCGGCCAGGTCGGTGGTGGCGTACAGGTAACCGCCGTCGGCCTTCTGCACGATCACTGGCAGCGGGTCGCCGTCGCTGTTCTTGAACTCGTCGAGGAACACGCACTGGGCGCCCTGGTCTTCGACCAGCAGGCCCTGGGCCTTGAGGTCCGCCACGACATTGGCCAGGTCGTCGTTGTAGGCGCTTTCACCCATCACGTCCGCCATGGTCAGCTTGACGTTGAGCAGTTCATACGTCTTTTGGCAGTGCGACAGCGAAATGTCCTTGAAGCGTGTCCACAGGGCCAGGCATTCCGGGTCACCGGCCTGCAGCTTGACCACCAGGCCGCGGGCACGGGTGGCGAATGCCTCGGACTCGTCGAAACGCTTCTTGGCCGCGCGGTAGAAGTTTTCCAGGTCCGACAGCTCATCGCTGGTGATCGGGTTTTCCTGCAGGTAGGCCATCAACATGCCGAACTGGGTGCCCCAGTCGCCCACGTGGTTCTGGCGGATGACGGTGTCGCCCAAGAACTCCAGCACCCGCGCCACGCTGTCACCGATGATGGTCGAGCGCAGGTGGCCGACGTGCATCTCTTTGGCCAGGTTGGGGGCCGACAGGTCGACCACCACTTTTTGCGCCGGGCCGGCCTTGCGCGCGCCCAGGTGGGCGTCGGCCAGGGCAGCGTCCAGGCGGTTGGCCAGGGCGTCGGTGTTCTGGAAGAAATTGAGGAAGCCTGGGCCTGCGATCTCGACCTTGCTGATATCGGCGCTGGCCGGCAGGGCGTTGATCAGTTTTTCCGCCAGGTCGCGCGGCTTCATGCCGGCCGGCTTGGCCAGCATCATCGCGATATTGCTGGCGAAGTCGCCGTGGGTCTTGTCCCGGGCGTTTTCCACCTGGATCGCCGGCGACAGCCCTTCAGGCAGCACACCGTCGGTGACGAGTTGGGTGAGGGCTTGCTGGATCAGCTGGCGAATGGTGTCTTTCATGGGGGTCTCTTTTCGACCGCAAGCGCGGTGCAGCGCTTGGATGCGCAGGTGGAAAAACTGGGCATTATCCGTGCCTGGGAGCGGGTTGCCAACCTTTGGGCTTCACGTTGGAAGTCGCGAGTAGCAAGTCGCAAGTAGCAAGTCGCAAGAAAAAGCTTGGTTGCAGCGCCTGGCCCTGTTCCGCTCTTGCTTGCAGCTTGCAGCTTGCAGCTTGCAGCTTGCAGCTTGCAGCTTGCAGCTTGCAGCTTGCAGCTTGCAGCTTGCAGCTTGCAGCTTGCAGCTTGCAGCTTGCAGCTTGCAGCTTGCAGCTTGCAGCTTGCAGCTTGCAGCTCAATAAAGGTCAACCGGGTCGACATCCAGCGACCAACGTACCTGGCGCCCGCTTGGCATCTGCTCCAACACTAGCAACCAGGCACTGATCAGTCGATGCAAAGGCGCCCGGGTGTTGGCCTGTATCAACAACTGCGCGCGGAAACGCCCGGCGCGGCGCTCCATGGGGGCTGGAACCGGGCCCAGCAGCTCGATGCCTGGCAGCCGCTGTTCGGCGACCAGGCGCTCGGCGGCGGCGCAGGCCTCGTCCAGAAAACCTTCAGCCTGCCCCGGCTTGTGCGCTTCTGCGCGCAGCAAGGCCAGGTGCGAGTAGGGTGGCAGCCCGGCGGCACGGCGTTCGTCCAGGGCCTGTTCGGCAAAGGCGAAGTAGCCTTGTTCGGTCAGTTGCACCAGCAGCGGGTGATCGGCCAGGTGGGTCTGGATGATGACCTTGCCCGGTTCCTCGGCACGCCCGGCGCGCCCGGCGACCTGCACGATCAGTTGCGCCATGCGCTCGCTGGCGCGGAAGTCGCCCGAGAAAAGCCCCCCGTCGGCATCGAGGATGGCCACCAGGGTTACCCGCGGGAAATGGTGCCCTTTGGCAAGCATCTGGGTACCGACAAGAATGCTCGGCTGGCCTTTCTGGATGGTACTGACCAGCTGGTGCATGGCGTCCTTGCGCGCCGTGCTGTCGCGGTCCACGCGCAGAATCGGGTAGTCCGGGAACAGCACTTTCAGGCGTTCCTCGGCGCGTTCGGTGCCCGCACCGACCGGGCGCAGGTCGACGTGGTCGCACTGGGGGCACTGGTGTGGCAGGCGTTCGTCATAGCCGCAGTGGTGGCAGCGCAACACCCCGGAGCGCTGGTGCACGGTCATGCGCGCGTCGCAGCGCGGGCACTCCGACAGCCAGCCGCAATCGTGGCACAGCAGCGTCGGGGCGAAGCCGCGGCGGTTGAGGAACACCAGCACCTGCTGGCCGGCTTCCAGTGTAAGGCGGATGGCTTGCTGCAGGGGGCCGCTGATGCCACTGTCCAGCGGCAGGCTTTTGACATCCAGGCGCAGCATGCGCGGTGGGCGTGCGCCGCCAGCGCGCTGATTCATGCGCAACAGGCGGTAGCGGCCGGTGAGGGCGTTGTGCAAGGTTTCCAGCGAGGGCGTGGCGGAGCCGAGCAGGATCGGAATGTTCTCCTGGTGCGCCCGCACCAGCGCCAGGTCGCGGGCATGGTAGCGCAGACCTTCCTGCTGTTTATAAGAGCCGTCGTGTTCTTCGTCGATGATGATCAGGCCAGGGTTTTTCATGGGCGTGAACAGGGCCGAACGGGTGCCGATGATGATGTCGGCTTCGCCATCGCGTGCCGCCAGCCAGGCGTCCAGGCGGTCGCGGTCATTCACCGCCGAATGCAGCAAGGCGATCCGGGCGTTGAAGCGTTGCTCGAAGCGCGCCAGGGTTTGCGGGCCGAGGTTGATCTCCGGGATCAGTACCAGCGCCTGCTTGCCGGCCTCAAGGGTTTCGCGGATCAGTTGCAGATACACTTCGGTCTTGCCGCTGCCGGTCACGCCGGCCAGCAGGAAGGCCGCAAAACCGCCGAAGCCCTCGCACACCGCCTCGAAGGCATCGCGTTGCTCGTCATTGAGCGGCAGCTCCGGTTGTGCCAGCCAGTGTTCGTGGCGCGAGCCCGGCTTCTGGCGGCGGACCTCGATCTGCACCAGTTCCTTGGCCAGCAGCAGGTCGAGGCTGTCCTTGTTCAGGTTGAGCTTGGCCAGCAGGCTATGCGCCACCCCGTGCGGGTGCTGCGCCAGGGTCTTGAGGGCATCGCGCTGGCGCGGTGCCCGGGCGATGCGCGGGTCGTCCAGGCGGGCGTCGGGGGCAATGTGCCAAAAGCGCTCCTGGCGCATTTCTGCGGGCTCGCCCTGGCGCAGTAGCGTGGGCAAGGCCCAGCTCAAGGTGTCACCCAGGCTGTGCTGGTAGTACTGCGCGGTCCACAGGCACAGCTTGAACAGCGAATGCGGAATCGGGGATACCGGGTCGAGCAAGGCGCTGGCCGGCTTCAGCTTGTCGGCGGGCACCTCGCTCTGCGCGCACACTTCGACCAGTACGCCGATCATTTCGCGTCGCCCAAAGGGCACGCGAATGCGCATCCCCGGGGCCAGGGCCTGGCGCGCCATGCTCGCTGGCGCCTTGTAGTCGAACAGGCGCCGCAACGGCGAGGGCAGGGCAAGGCGCAGGATGACGTCGGACACGCAGAAAGTCTCGGAGGGCATTACAAGAACTGGCGAGCCTAGCAGACGACGGTCGGTGCAAGCGACATCTTGCACTGACGGTGTGCTCTGGTATTATTCGCCGCCTAATTACGTGCGGTATTCAACAATTGGTGTTGGGTGGCGGCACGCAGCTCGAGGAAGTGACCATGAAAGAAGGTATCCACCCGAACTACGAAGCTGTTGCAGTCACCTGCAGCTGCGGTAACAAGTTCGAAACCCGTTCGACCCTGGGCAGCACCCTGTCGATCGACGTTTGCAACCTGTGCCACCCGTTCTACACCGGTAAGCAGAAAGTCCTGGACACCGGTGGCCGCGTACAGAAGTTCGCCGACCGCTTCGGTATGTTCGGTACCAAGAAGTAATCATGCGCATGGCGAGTCCTTCGGGCTTCGCATTGTTGCTGAAAAAGGCGCCCCTCGTGGGCGCCTTTTTTGTGGGTGCGATCTGGCATTTGCCGGCCCAGGCCTTCTGCCCGGTGCCGGTCAAACCCGAGCAGGTTCGGGTGCGGCAGGTGGTCGACGGCGACACCGTGCGTCTGGTGGATGGCCGCAGTGTGCGGCTGATCGGCATCAACACGCCGGAGATCGGTCGCAAGGGGCGTAGCAGCGAGCCCTATGCCGAAGCTGCCAAGCGGCGCCTGCAGGCGTTGGTCAAGGCCAGTGGCGGGCGTATCGGGCTGGTGCCAGGTGTGCAAGCCAAAGACAAGTATGGACGCACACTGGCGCACATTTATAGCCGTAATGGCGACAATCTCGAAGCACAATTGCTCAGTGAAGGCTTGGGCTACCGGGTGGCCGTCGCCCCCAATGTGCGCCTCAGTGCCTGCCAGCAACGCGCCGAGCAGGCAGCACGCCAGGCCGGTGCCGGCCTCTGGCGGCAGTCGCCCGTGGTGCCGGCAGACGCCGTCAGGCAGCCCGGTTTTGCTGTGCTCAGTGGCCGAATCATGAGCATCGAACGCAACCGTGGTGGTGTCTGGTTGAACCTTGACCGTGCGGTGGTGGTGCAGGTCTCCGCTCGTCTGCAGCGTAACTTCCCGGCCAGTTTCTTCGCTAACCTCAAAGGGCGCCAGGTCGAGGTGCGTGGCTGGGTGGTGGACCGTTCCCGTAAGGGTGGCCTCAAGCCAGGGCAGCGGCGCTGGGTATTGCCACTGACCGACCCAAGCATGCTGGCGCGTACTTCTGGCTAAAAAATGTAGACAGTTCGCTATTGGATTGTACACACTGTTAGCCGTATGCCCCCGTGGGTTTTAGCGGAAAGTCGTAGGCTAAAGGCCTTGACACAAGTGACCGACCAGTCTTGTGACTACCCGGCTCTTTGCGTATCCTCGGCGGTCCGTCAGAACAGTAAATAGCGGAATGCCCACCATGTCAGACCTGAAAACTGCCGCTCTCGAATATCACGCTCAACCTCGCCCGGGGAAACTGAGCGTCGAACTTTCCAAGCCAACTGCCACTGCCCGTGACCTTGCCCTGGCCTACAGCCCAGGTGTTGCCGAGCCGGTGCGTGAAATTGGCCGGGATCCAGAGCTGGCATACAAATACACCGGCAAAGGCAACCTGGTTGCGGTGATTTCCGATGGCACTGCCATCCTCGGTCTGGGTGACCTCGGCCCACTGGCTTCCAAGCCGGTCATGGAAGGCAAAGGCGTTCTGTTCAAGCGTTTCGCAGGTATCGACGTATTCGACATCGAAGTCGAATCGGAAAGCCCGCAAGCATTCATCGACACCGTTCGCCGCATCTCGATCACCTTCGGTGGCATCAACCTCGAAGATATCAAGGCGCCAGAGTGCTTCGAGATCGAGCGCACGCTGATCGAGCAGTGCGACATTCCGGTGTTCCACGATGACCAGCACGGTACCGCCATAGTTACTGCGGCCGGCATGATCAACGCCCTGGAAATCGCCGGCAAGAAGCTCGAAGAAGCCAAGATCGTGTGCCTGGGTGCCGGTGCAGCTGCCATCTCCTGCATGAAGTTGCTGGTGAGCATGGGTGCCAAGGTCGAGAACATCTACATGATCGACCGCAGCGGCGTGATCCACGCTGGCCGTGACGACCTGAACCAGTACAAGGCTCAGTTCGCCCATGCGACCGACAAGCGCACCCTGGCCGACGCCCTGGACGGTGCCGACGTGTTCGTTGGCCTGTCCGGCCCGAATCTGCTGAGCGCGGAAGGCCTGAAGTCGATGGCGGCCAACCCGATCGTGTTCGCCTGCTCCAACCCTGATCCGGAAATTTCGCCAGCGCTGGCTCACGCCACCCGCAACGACGTGATCATGGCCACCGGCCGTTCGGACTACCCGAACCAGGTCAACAACGTACTGGGCTTCCCGTTCATCTTCCGTGGTGCCCTGGACGTACGCGCCAAGCGCATCAACGAAGAAATGAAAATCGCTGCGGCCATCGCCCTGAAAGACCTGGCCAAGCTGCCGGTACCTAAGGAAGTGTGCGATGCCTACGGCGTGCAAGCGCTGGAGTTCGGCCGTGAGTACATCATTCCGAAGCCGCTGGATGCCCGCCTGATCACCGTCGTTTCCGACGCCGTGGCCAAGGCTGCCATCGAGTCTGGCGTTGCTACCCTGCCGTATCCAAAGCACTACCCGCTCAAGAGCGTGGATGACGTGTTCAACGGCTGATTGCTGTTGTAGCGGTGTAAAAAGCCCCGGCTCTTTCGAGCCGGGGCTTTTTTATGCGCGGTGGGAATGCGTCGGTGCCGGCAGGTGAGGGGCAGGGGCGCGCCGGTGTCGGCGCCCGTAGGGTCGAACGCCGCCGTGCACCTGCCCCGGATCGGGGCCCCTGCCTTAGAACAGGTCCATCGGCGTCGCTTCATCCGCTGGCAACGGGCTGCCCGGCACGGCCCCATTGCCCAGTTCGTCCACCGATGGCGGCGAATCCTCGGCCTTGAACAGCTCGAAGTAGGCATTGGGTGTACCCGGCGAAGCGGCCCGGCCGCTGACGGGGTCTACGCGCAGGCTGAGAATACCTTCTGGCTCGGCCGGCGCATGTGCAGGCTTGTCCTTGAGTGCCGCACCCATGAAGCTCATCCAGATCGGCAGCGCCGCTGTGCCGCCGTACTCGCGGTGGCCCAGGGTTTCCGGCTGGTCGAAACCAACCCACACGGTGGTCACGTAGTCGGCGTTGTAGCCAGAGAACCAGGCGTCCTTGGACTCGTTGGTGGTACCGGTCTTGCCTGCCAGGTCGGTGCGGCCCAAAGCCAGCGCCCGGCGGCCGGTGCCGCGCTTGATCACGTCCTGCAGCATGCTGGTGAGAATATAGGTGGTACGCCCGTCGATGATGCGCTCGGCAACCGCTGGTGGCTGCGCTGCCGCAGGGATTTGGCCGGGGGGCGCCGGTGCTTCACCGGGCATGCTGGCGGTGCTGATCGGCTGCTCGGGGGCGGCCAGGCCGGCCTGGTCCTCAGTACCTTGGGGTACGCGAGCCGGGTTGGCGGTGAACAGCGTTTCGCCACTGCGGCTCTCGATACGGTCGATCAGGTAGGGGGCAATCTTGTAGCCACCGTTGGCAAAGGTGCTCCAGCCTGTGGCGATTTCCATCGGCGTCAGGGTGGCGGTGCCCAGGGCCAGCGACAGGTTGCGCGGCAGGTCCTGCTTGTTGAAGCCGAACTTGGCGATGTAGTCGATGGTGCGGTCCACGCCCATGGCCTGCAGCAATCGGATCGAAACCAGGTTGCGCGACTTGTACAGCGCTTCGCGCATGCGGATCGGGCCGAGGAACGTGTTGGTATCGTTCTTCGGTCGCCACACCTTATCGACCGATTCGTCGACGAATACGATCGGCGCGTCGTTGACCAGGCTGGCGGCGGTATAGCCACTGTCCAGTGCAGCGCTGTAGATGAATGGTTTGAAGCTCGAGCCCGGTTGGCGTTTGGCCTGCATCGCCCGGTTGTAGTTGCTCTGCTCGAACGAGAAGCCGCCGACCAAGGCGCGGATGGCGCCGCTGTTAGGGTCGAGGGTGACCAGCGCACTCTGCGCCCCCGGCACCTGGCTGAACTTGAAGGTGCCATCGTCCAGGCGCTGCAGGCGCACCAGGTCACCGACCTGGGCGACATCGGCGGGCGATTGCGGGGTGCGGCCCTGGGCGTTGCTGTTGATGAACGGGCGCGCCCATTTCATGGTGTCCCAGGCCACATGCACCTGCTGGCCGTCACGGGTCAGCACCGCAAGGCCGGTTTTTTCGACCCGGGTGACGATGCCGGGCTCCAGCCCGCCCAGGGTGCGTTGCTTGCCCAGTTCCTGGCGCCAGGCGGCCTCGGTGCGCCCCGGGAAGCGTGCTTCAGGGCCGCGGTAGCCGTGGCGCTCATCATAATCGGACAGGCCATTGAGGACGGCCTTGTTGGCCATTTCCTGCATGTCGCTGGGCACGGTGGTGGTAACGCGGAAACCTTCGGTGTAAGCGTCGCTGCCGTAGCGGCCAACCATTTCCGCGCGTGCCATTTCGGCGACGTACGGTGCATTCACTTCGGGCGTTGGCACGTGGTAGCTGGCGTTGAGTGGCTCGTCCAGGGCGGCCTGGTAGCTGGCCTGGTCAATCTTGCCCAGCTTGTACATGCGGCCCAGGATCCAGTCGCGACGCTCTTTGGCGCGCACCGGGTTGGCCAGCGGGTTGAAGCGCGAGGGCGCCTTGGGCAGGCCGGCGATCATCGCCATCTGTGCCAGGCTCACGTCACGGATCGACTTGCCGTAGTACACCTGGGCCGCGGCGTCGATGCCGTAGGCGCGGTTGCCGAGGTAGATCTTGTTCACGTACAGCTCAAGAATCTCGTCCTTGGTCAACTCCCGCTCGATCTGCAGGGCCAACAGAATTTCGTTGGTCTTGCGCGAGAAGCTGCGCTCGCTGGTCAGGAAGAAGTTCTTGGCCACCTGCATGGTGATGGTGCTGCCGCCGGTCTGAATGTGCCCGGTTTTCACCAGCTGGGTGGCCGCGCGCATCAGGCTGCTGGGGTCCACGCCGTAGTGGTTGAGGAAATTGTCGTCCTCGGCTGACAGCAATGCCTGAATGAACTGTGGGGGAATGTCTGCGAAACGGATTGGCGAACGGCGCATTTCGCCAAATTCGGCAATCAGCTTGCCATCGCTGCTGTACACCTTGAGGGGGATCTGCAACTGGATGCTTCTGAGCGAATCGACCGAGGGCAGGTTGGGACTAAGATACAGAAACGCACCGCTCACACCGAGTACGAGCGCGCAAATGACTGCGACGGAAGACCACCAGAAGAACTTCAGCAGACGTATCAAGGCTTTTCGGTGTCCAGGTTGAAAGTGAATTGCACGCAGGTCCGGCGGACCAAAAAACGCTGGGCATTATACGCATTTTTTCGCCTTTCCGGGCCACCGGCCAGGCAGCCCGTCGCCCTGACGGGTGGCCGCGGCCCAGTGTTGCCGCGGGGGCGCGACATACAGCAAGGAATTCGCAATGCTTGGACGCTTCGGGAAGGACGCCGGTTCACTGGTAGGGGTGGAAATTACCGCTCACGCCATTCATCTGTTGCAACTGCAACAGCGCAAACGCGGCTGGCGGGTGCTGGGTTGGGCCCATGAGCCGCTGCAGCTCGGGGCAGGCAATGACTGGGCAGCAGCGCCCGAGCAGGTCTCGGCGGCATTGCAGCGCGCCCATAGGCGCAGCGGCCTCGGCGAGCGCCGGGTAGCGCTGGCGCTGCCCGCCAGCCAGGTCATCTGCAAGCTGTGCCACCTGCCAGTGGGGCCCGGTGAGGAGCAACTGGAGGCGCAGTTGCTGGCGGATGCCGAACGGTTGTTTCCATTCCCGCTGGAGGACCTGGCCCTGGACTTCCAGGTCCTGGGGGCTTCAGGTGTTCAGCCAGCCTGCAGCGAGGTGCTGGTTGCAGCGTGTCGGCAGAGTGCACTGGCACCCCTCGAGGCGCTGGTGCAGCAGGCGGGGCTGCAACTGGAGGCGGTCGAGGTCGACAGCATTGCCCTGCGCCGCATGCTGCCTGTGGGTGAGCAGGCTGGGGCGGCGTTGCTGCGTATTGAGCCCCACAGGGCGACTGTTCATGCCTGGGCGCCTGGCGGGGCGCTGCAGCGTCGGGAGCTGCGGGCAGCTGACGGGGATATGGCCGCGCAACTGCCGGAGCGGCTGCCTGCGCTGCTCGCCGAAGGGCTTTTGCCTGCCAGGTTGTGGGTCAGCAACTGCTCACCGCTGCAGCCGGGTTGGCTGCAGGCCCTGGGCCAAAGCCTGGCACTGCCGTGCCACGAACTGCCTGCGCTGGCCGGGCTTGCGCAGGTCGATGGGCCGATGCTGCTGGCGTGTGCCCTGGCCCTTGGCGGGGCGCGACCATGATGCGGCTGAACCTTCTGCCGTGGCGCGAACGCCAGCGCCAGGCGGCCATGCGCCGGTTTCGCAGCCATCTGGTGGCTGGCGCCCTCTTGGCATTGTGCGCCGTGACGCTGGTCGACCAACAGGCACGCCAGCGCGGCCAGCAGCAAGCGTTGGCCAACACCCAGCGCCAAGCAGCCCTGGAAACCCTGGCCCTGGAGGCTCAGCCACTGGCTGATGTGCGTGCCCAGCATGCCGCACTGCTCGGCCGCCTGGCGGTGCTGGAGGGCCTGCAGGCTCAGCAAGGGATTCTGCCTGGCCTATTCGCCGACCTCGAAAGGGCACTGCCATTGGGCATGCAGCTGCTTGGCCTCAACCTGGAAAACGGCCGCCTGGAGTTGACCGGGCTCGCCACCTCCGGCGCCGTACTGGCCCAGTTCATGCGCGACCTCGAGCGCTCCGGCGTGCTGCTGGACGTGGAGCTCAAACATATCAAGAGCCAGCCAGGCGGCGATGAATTCTTGCTGGCTGCGCGCGTTGCGGCGTTCTGGTCGTGACCAGCGTGCAATTGCTCGCATGGCTTGGCGCAGCCGAGCGCTCCAGCCGCTTCCGGCGGCTGGCACCTTTGGCACTGGCGGTGCTG
This sequence comes from Pseudomonas sp. NY5710, assembly GCF_013305665.1. Taxonomy (NCBI): domain Bacteria; kingdom Pseudomonadati; phylum Pseudomonadota; class Gammaproteobacteria; order Pseudomonadales; family Pseudomonadaceae; genus Pseudomonas; species Pseudomonas sp. NY5710. The sequence goes on along the minus strand of NZ_CP045554.1, from coordinate 5,129,444 downwards.
CTGTTCGGCCTGGGCTGCGCGATTCGCCTGCCGGGCATGTTGCAGCAGCAGGGCGAGGAAGAGGGCAAGCACGCCGAGCTGACCCGGCAGCAGGCTGCCACGCAGGCGCAGATTGCCGAGTTGCAGGGGGTGCGGGCACAGCTGGCGAGCGATGGGCAGCGCTTGCAAAAGGCACAATGGCAGCTGGCTGCCGGCGAAAGCATGAGCGACCTGCTAGACCGTCTGTCGGTTTCGGGGCGCGAGCACGGCCTGCTCGTCGAGCGCCTCGATGTGCACGAGCAGCAGCAGCGGCAGGGCTTCAGCGTAGTGCCACTGAAGTTGCAGGTGGTGGGCAGCTACCCAGCCTTGCGGGGCTGGCTGGACGAGTGGTTGGGTCAGGCGCGTGTCATGCGCGGTCGCAGCATGCGCCTGGCAGCCGGCGATGGCGAACCAGGCCTGCTGCGTTTGCAACTGCGGGTCGATGCCTATCACGCGCCGGTTTCCGGGGCGGCAGTCGCCATGCTTGCGCGGCTGCCTGCCAGGCCGGCAACGCGCGCACCGGCCCTAGATCCGTTTGCCGCGTTGGCAACGCACCTGTCGGCTGGTTTGACCCGCGCGCCCCTCGCCCAGATGGAAATGGTCGGCAGCCTGACGCGTGGGCAGGAACATCAAGCGCTGCTGCGGGCGGCCGGCAGGCTCTACCGCGTTCGCCTTGGAGACAGGGTAGGGCGTGATCAAGGGATAGTGATGCACATCGGCCAGCGCCAGGTCGAAGTGCGCGAACGGTTGTTCATGGCAGGGGTGTGGCATGAACGCACGGCGTTCATCACCCTCGCAAAACGCCTGGGCAAGGAGGCCCCGGATCAGAATGAGAAAGAGGATGATCTATCTGCTGGCGGCCCTGCTGCCCATGCCTCTGGCGGCCGCGACGCCTTACCAGGGTGAGCCTTTGTCGCTGCACTTTCAGGATGTCGAGATTCGCTCGGTTTTGCAGGTGCTCGCCGACTATGCCGGCGTCAACCTGGTCGCCAGTGACGACGTGCAGGGCAATGTCACCCTGCGCTTGCAGGACGTGCCGTGGGATCAGGCGCTGGACCTGGTCTTGCGCAGCAAAAGCCTCGCCCGGCGCCAGGAGGGCAATGTGCTGCTGGTGGCGCCGGCGGCCACCCTGGCTGCGCAAACTGCCGAAGCGCGTGCGGGGCAGGTGCTGGAGGCGCAGTTGCAGCCCATGCGCCGGGAGCTGCTGCCTGTTCACCATGCCAAGGCTGCCGAACTTGCGGAACTGCTCAAGACCAGCCTGGCCGACGACAGCCTGTTCGCCGGGTGGGGCAGCCTGAGTGTCGATGAGCGCACCAATACCCTGGTGGCCTACCTGCCGGCCGAACGCCTCGATGAACTGCGGCAACTGGTGGCGCAGCTGGATGTGCCGGTGCGCCAGGTGGCGATCGAGGCGCGCATCGTCGAGGCCAACGTCGATTACGAGAAAGCCCTTGGGGTGCGCTGGGGCGGCCCTTTGTATGGCGACAACCCACTGCCGGGCAAGTCGCTGTTCGTCGACCTGGGTGTCGAGCGGGCTGGCAGCAGCATCGGCCTTGGCCTGCTGCGCGGGGATGTGCTGCTGGACCTCGAGCTCAGCGCCATGGAAAAAAGCGGCAATGGCGAGATCATTTCGCAACCCAAGGTGGTCACGGCCGACAAGGAAACGGCCAGGATCCTCAAGGGCACCGAGGTGCCCTACCAGGAAACCACCAAGAGCGGCGCTACCTCCGTGTCGTTCCGCGAGGCCTCGCTGTCGTTGGAGGTGACCCCGCAAATTACCCCGGACAACAAGGTAATCATGGCTGTCAGGGTGACCAAGGACGAACCGGATTACGTCAATGCCTTGAACAATGTACCGCCGATCCGCAAGAACGAGGTGAATGCCAAGGTTCGCGTGGCCGACGGCGAAACGATCGTGATTGGCGGCGTGTACTCGACTTCGCAAAACAATGTGGTCGACAAGGTGCCATTTTTGGGTGATCTGCCGTATGTTGGGCGGCTGTTTCGACGCGATGCATTACAAGAGAAAAAATCCGAGCTGCTGGTCTTCCTGACTCCGCGTATCATGAGTGACCAGGCGATTGCTGTGAGTCGTTGATTCTGTGCGAAATTTGATACTTGTGGGGCCCATGGGTGCTGGTAAAAGCACCATCGGCCGCCTATTGGCCAAAGAGCTGCGCCTGCTGTTCAAGGATTCCGACAAGGAAATCGAACTGCGTTGCGGCGCCAACATCCCGTGGATTTTCGACAAGGAAGGCGAGCCCGGTTTCCGTGATCGCGAGCAAGCGATGATTGCCGAACTGTGTGGCCTCGACGGCGTGGTCCTGGCCACCGGTGGCGGTGCGGTCATGCGCGAAGCCAACCGCCAGGCGCTGCACCAGGGCGGCCGGGTAATCTACCTGCACGCCTCGGTCGAACAACAGGTCGGCCGCACGGCGCGCGACCGCAATCGCCCGCTGCTGCGCACCGCCAACCCCGAGGCGACCTTGCGGACCCTGCTGGAAACCCGCGACCCGCTCTACCGCGAGATCGCCGACCTGGTCGTAGAAACCGACGAGCGGCCACCACGCATGGTGGTGATCGACATCCTCGAGCGCTTGCAGCAGTTGCCGCCCCGTTAGCCCGGGACTATTCTCGGCGACCAGCGCCGAGGCGAGGTTCAACGTTACCGCGCAGGTCGCCAGAACGGCACCGCGCCCAAGAACATTGTGGGGATACATGCAGACACTGAAGGTCGACCTGGGCGAGCGTAGCTACCCGATCTACATTGGCGAAGACCTGCTGGACCAGCCCGAGCTGCTGGCGCCGCACATTGCCGGCCGGCAGGTGGCCATCGTCTCCAACGAGACCGTCGCGCCGCTGTATCTCGACCGCCTGGCCAAGACCCTGGGGGCCTACTCGGTGCTGCCAGTGGTACTGCCCGATGGCGAAGCCCACAAGAACTGGGAAACCCTGCAACTGATCTTCGATGGCCTGCTGACGGCGCGGCATGACCGCCGTACCACCGTGGTCGCCCTGGGCGGCGGGGTGGTCGGTGACATGGCCGGCTTTGCCGCTGCCTGCTATCAGCGGGGCGTGGACTTCATCCAGGTGCCGACCACCCTGTTGTCCCAGGTCGATTCCTCGGTTGGCGGCAAGACCGGCATCAACCACCCGCTGGGCAAGAACATGGTCGGCGCCTTCTACCAGCCCAACGCGGTGCTGATCGATACCACCAGTCTGAAGACCTTGCCGGCGCGCGAGCTTTCGGCAGGCCTGGCCGAAGTGATCAAGTACGGGCTGATCTGTGACAAGCCCTTCCTCGCCTGGCTCGAAGACAATATGCAGGCCCTGCGTACCCTCGACTCGGCAGCCCTGACCGAAGCCATTCGCCGCTCGTGTGCGGCCAAGGCCGCAGTGGTGGGCGCCGACGAACGCGAGTCTGGCGTGCGGGCCACGCTGAACCTGGGGCATACCTTCGGGCATGCCATCGAAACCCACATGGGCTATGGCGTGTGGCTGCACGGCGAAGCCGTGGCGGCGGGCACGGTCATGGCCCTGGAAATGTCCATGCGCCTTGGCTGGCTCGACCAGGCCGAGCGCGATCGCGGAATCCGCCTGTTGCAGGACGCAGGTTTGCCGGTGGTGCCACCACAGGAAATGACCCCGGCGCATTTCATGGAGCACATGGCGGTCGACAAGAAGGTGCTCGACGGGCGTCTGCGTCTGGTGCTGCTGCGCCAGATGGGCGAGGCCGTGGTCACCGACGACTATCCGAAAGAGATTCTACAGGCCACGCTGTCGGCGGATTACCGCGCGATCGTGGCCCAGCTTTGAGGTTGTGACAGCGCAATGACCAGTTTGCATGCCGATGAGGCCTTTCTCGACCATTACCAGTTGAGCCACGATCCGTTCGCACCGCGCGTGCCCGGCTTCAAGTTTTTCCCTGCCCAGCGCAAGCCTGTGCTCGGCCAGCTGCACCACCTGGCTCGCTACAGCCAACTGATGCTGGTCGTCACCGGCCCGCAGGGTAGCGGCAAGACCCTGCTGCGCCAGGCGCTGGTGGCCAGCACCAACAAGCAGGCGGTGCAGAGCGTTGTGGTGTCCGCCCGTGGCGCCAGCGATGCTGCCAGTGTATTGGGCCAGGTCGCGCAGAACCTGGACGTGGCTCAGCCGGAAATGCAGGCGATCCTGTCCAAGGTGGTGCAGCTGGCACTCACCGGGCAGGAGGTGTACTTGCTGGTGGACGATGCGGAACAACTCGACGAGTCGGCACTCCAAGCGTTGCTGGAGTTGGCGGCGGGGGTGCCGGAAGGGCGCCCGCACGTGTTCCTGTTTGGTGAGCCCTCGCTGATTGCAGGGTTGGACGAGCTCAATGTCGAGGAAGAACGCTTCCACATTATCGAGCTGGCCCCCTACAGTGAAGAGGAAACCCGCGAATACCTGGAACAGCGCCTGGAAGGCGCAGGCCGGGGCATCGAGGTGTTCAGCCGTGAACAGATCGCCGATATCCATGAAAACTCCGACGGCTGGCCTGGCAACATCAACCAGGTCGCCCGTGACACTTTGATCGAAGCCATGATCGCCAGCCGTACGACGGCCAAGCGACCATCCATGGGGTTCAAGATGCCAAAAAAACATGTGCTCGCGTTGTCTGCCGTGGTCGTGGTTGCCGTTGCAGCTGCCGTGTTGATGCCCAAGAAAGGCGAAAAAGCGCCGGCCGACGCACCGGCTGCCCAGGCTCAGTTACCGCTTGGCGACGGCAAGCCAGGCGCCAACATCGAATTCTCTGGCTCGTCCCAGCCGGTGCCGCTGCCACTGGGAGGCCAGTCGCAGCCGGTGATGCGCGAGCCGCTGGCCCAGGCCGCAGGCATGGGTGATGGGGAAGAAGGCAGCCCGGCTGGCGACACCGCCCTGCAGCCTGGCAACCCGCCGCCGACCGTGACCACCATCGCTCCGCCGCAAGGCGTAGCGGCGGGCCCTGCGCCCACGCCTGCGCAACCCGTGCAGCAGGTTGCGCCTGCGCAAAAACCGGTCGCAACCCAGCCTGCCAAGCCGGTTGCGACAGCCAAGCCGGCCCCGGCACCGACCCAGGTCGCCGTGGCCAAGCCGGCCGCCAAGCCTGCTGAAAAACCAGCCGCTGGCGGCACGGGCAACAGCAGCTGGTACGCCGGGCAGAAACCGGGCAATTACGTGGTGCAGATCCTCGGCACCAGCTCCGAGGCCTCGGCGCAGGCGTACGTGAAAGCCCAGGGTGGCGACTATCGCTACTTCAAGAAAGACCTGCAAGGCAAGCCGCTGTATGTGGTCACTTACGGCAGTTTCGCCAGCCGCGATGCTGCGGTTGCGGCAATCAAGAACTTGCCAGCGAAGGTCCAGGCTGGTAAACCTTGGCCACGTAGCGTCGCCAGCGTCCAACAAGAGCTGGCCTCGGCCCGCTGATACCTGCCGGGCGGCACCACCCCGCTGCCCTGTTGCTAAGCGAATTCTAGCTTTCGACTAGCCTGCTGCGCCCGAGCGCGGCAGGCTTTTCTGTCCCAGACTGCCGGCCACAAGCCCCGAGTTGCAGTCATGGCTGAAACGCTTCAGACTCAAGTCAAGCGCCTACCACGGTGCATGACGCAAAAACATTCAAAATGGCGACATAAATTTTCAATGGTGAGACATGAAAATTTGTGGGCATCGCTGTCGCTGTGCAACAATGGTTTTCCATGGCCACCGCAAAAAAGCTGGCGTTTGATCGGCGTGGATGGTAAGTGGTTGTTAAAAAAGAGATTTGCCTCCGTTGAGAGGTGAACCTGGTGAGAATGTGTCTATGAAAACAGGTCTGTACCATCCCGAAGAATTCAAGGACAACTGTGGTTTTGGCCTGATCGCCCATATGACGGGCGAGGCGAGCCACCACCTTCTGCAAACCGCCATGCAGGCACTGACTTGCATGACCCACCGCGGTGGCATCAACGCCGACGGCAAGACCGGTGACGGTTGCGGTCTGCTGATACAGAAGCCCGATCAGTTCCTGCGCGCCATGGCCCAGGAGCATTTTGCCGTCGAGTTGCCCAAGCAGTACGCCGTCGGCATGGTGTTCTTCAACCAGGACCCGGTCAAAGCCGAAGCTGCACGTGCCAACATGGATCGCGAGATCATCGCTGCCGGGCTGAAGCTGGTTGGCTGGCGCAAGGTGCCGATCGACACCAGCGTTCTCGGCCGCCTGGCCATGGAGCGCCTGCCGCAGATCGAGCAGGTGTTCATCGGCGGTGAGGGCCTGAGCGACCAGGAATTCGCCATCAAGCTGTTCAGCGCCCGGCGCCGTTCGTCGGTTGCCAACGCCGATGACGCCGACCACTACATCTGCAGCTTCTCGCACAAGACCATCATCTACAAAGGCCTGATGATGCCGCGCGATCTCGCGGCGTTCTACCCGGACCTGGGTGACGAGCGCCTGCAAACGGCGATCTGCGTGTTCCACCAGCGCTTCTCGACCAACACCTTGCCGAAGTGGCCGCTGGCGCAGCCGTTCCGCTTCCTCGCCCACAACGGCGAGATCAACACCATTACCGGTAACCGCAACTGGGCCATGGCCCGTCGCACCAAGTTCGCCAACGACCTGATCCCCGACCTCGCAGAGCTTGGCCCGCTGGTCAACCGCGTCGGTTCGGACTCCTCGAGCATGGACAACATGCTGGAGCTGATGGTCACCGGCGGGATCGACCTGTTCCGCGGCGTGCGCATGCTGGTACCACCAGCCTGGCAAAACGTCGAGACCATGGACGCCGACCTGCGCGCGTTCTACGAATACAACTCCATGCACATGGAGCCGTGGGACGGTCCGGCCGGTATCGTCATGACCGAAGGCCGCCACGCGGTGTGCCTGCTCGACCGAAACGGCCTGCGCCCGGCGCGCTGGGTGACCACCACCAATGGCTACATCACCATCGCCTCTGAAATCGGCGTGTGGGGTTACCAGCCTGAGGAAGTATTGGCCAAGGGCCGCGTCGGCCCGGGCCAGATCCTTGCCGTGGACACCGAAACCGGGCAGATCCTCGATACCGATGCCATCGACGACCGCCTGAAGTCGCGCCACCCGTACAAGCGTTGGCTGCGTCAGCACGCCACGCGTATCCAGGCGACGCTGACCGACGACCAGGGCGTGGCCAGCTACGACGCTGACCAGCTCAAGCAATACATGAAAATGTTCCAGGTCACCTTCGAAGAGCGCGACCAGGTGCTGCGCCCGTTGGGTGAGCAGGGCCAGGAGGCCGTTGGCTCGATGGGTGACGACACGCCGATGGCTGTGCTGTCGCAACGCGTGCGTTCGCCATACGACTTCTTCCGCCAACAGTTCGCCCAGGTGACCAACCCACCGATCGACCCGCTGCGCGAAGCGATCGTGATGTCGCTGGAAATCTGCCTCGGCGCTGAGCGCAACATCTTCCAGGAGTCCCCGGAGCACGCCTCGCGGGTGATCCTCAGCTCGCCAGTCATTTCGCCGGCCAAGTGGCGTTCGCTGATGAACCTGGAGCGTGAAGGCTTCGAGCGTCAGCTGATCGACCTCAACTATGAGCAGAGCGTCGGCCTGGAAGCGGCGATCCGCAACATTGCCGATCAGGCTGAAGAAGCCGTGCGCGCGGGCAAGACCCAGCTGGTGCTGAGCGACCGCTACATTGCCCCGGGCAAGCTGCCTGTGCACGCTTCGCTGGCCGTGGGTGCCGTACACCACCGCCTGACCGAGCAGGGCCTGCGTTGCGACAGCAACATCCTGGTGGAAACCGCCACAGCTCGCGACCCGCATCACTTCGCCGTGCTGCTGGGCTTCGGTGCGTCGGCCGTCTACCCGTACCTGTCCTACGAAGTGCTCGCCGACCTGATTCGTACCGGTGAAGTGCTGGGCGACCTGGACGAGGTGTTCAAGTACTACCGCAAAGGCATCTCCAAGGGCCTGCTGAAGATCCTGTCGAAGATGGGTATCTCCACCATCGCCTCGTACCGGGGTGCGCAGCTGTTCGAAGCCATCGGCCTGTCCGAAGAAGTGGTCGGCCTGAGCTTCAAGGGTGTGTCCAGCCGCATCAAGGGCGCACGCTTCGAAGACCTGGAAAACGACCAGAAGCTGCTGGCAGCCGAAGCCTGGAGCGCGCGCAAGCCGATCCAGCAAGGCGGCCTGCTGAAGTTCGTGCACGGTGGCGAGTACCACGCCTACAACCCGGACGTGGTCAACACGCTGCAGGCTGCAGTGCAGCAGGGTGACTACGCCAAGTTCAAGGAATACACCACGCTGGTCGACCAGCGCCCGGTGTCGATGATCCGCGACCTGCTGAAGGTCAAGGTGGCCGACCAGCCGTTGGCGCTGGAACAGGTCGAGCCGCTGGAGGCCATCCTCAAGCGCTTCGACTCCGCCGGGATTTCCCTTGGCGCACTGTCGCCGGAAGCGCACGAAGCCTTGGCCGAGGCGATGAACCGCCTGGGCGCGCGCTCCAACTCCGGTGAGGGTGGCGAAGACCCTTCGCGCTACGGCACCATCCGCAGCTCGAAGATCAAGCAGGTGGCCACCGGCCGTTTTGGTGTGACCCCGGAATACCTGGTGAACGCCGAAGTGCTGCAGATCAAGGTGGCCCAGGGCGCCAAGCCCGGCGAGGGCGGCCAGCTGCCAGGTGGCAAGGTCAATGGCCTGATCGCCAAGCTGCGCTATGCGGTACCGGGTGTGACCCTGATTTCGCCGCCACCGCACCACGACATTTATTCGATCGAAGACCTGGCCCAGCTTATCTACGACCTCAAGCAGGTCAACCCGCAGGCCCTGGTGTCGGTCAAGCTGGTGGCAGAGGCCGGCGTGGGCACCATTGCTGCCGGTGTGGCCAAGGCTTATGCCGACCTGATCACCATTTCCGGCTACGACGGTGGTACCGGTGCGTCGCCGCTGACCTCGATCAAGTACGCCGGCGCCCCGTGGGAACTGGGCCTGGCCGAAACCCACCAGACCCTGCGCGGCAACGACCTGCGCGGCAAGGTGCGGGTACAGACCGACGGTGGCCTGAAAACCGGCCTGGACGTGATCAAGGCTGCCATCCTCGGCGCCGAAAGCTTCGGCTTTGGCACCGCGCCCATGATCGCCCTGGGCTGCAAGTACCTGCGCATCTGCCACCTGAACAACTGCGCGACCGGCGTAGCCACGCAGAATGACAAGCTGCGCAAGGACCACTACATCGGCACCGTCGACATGGTGATCAATTTCTTCACCTTCGTCGCCGAAGAAACCCGTGAGTGGCTGGCTAAGCTGGGCGTGCGCAGCCTCGGCGAACTGATCGGCCGTACCGACCTGCTCGACGTGCTGCCAGGCGACACCGAGCGTCAGCGGTACCTGGACCTGTCGCCGCTGCTGGGCAGCTCGCACATTCCGGCAGACAAGCCACAGTTCTGCGAAGTCGACAGGAACCCGCCGTTCGACGAAGGCCACCTGGCCGAGAAGATGGTGGAAATGGCCATGCCGGCCATTCGTGACCAGGCCGGTGGCGAGTTCAGCCTCGACATCTGCAACTGCGACCGTTCCATCGGTGCGCGGGTATCGGGCGAGATTGCCCGCCTGCACGGCAACCAGGGCATGGCCGCGGCGCCGATCACGTTCCGCTTCAAAGGGACCGCAGGGCAGAGCTTCGGCGTGTGGAACGCCGGTGGCCTGAACCTGCACCTGGAAGGCGACGCCAACGACTACGTCGGCAAGGGCATGACCGGTGGCAAGCTCACCATCGTGCCGCCTGCCGGCAGCCCGTTCGCCACCCAGGACAGCGCCATCCTCGGCAACACCTGCCTGTACGGTGCCACTGGCGGCAAACTGTTTGCCGCCGGTACCGCCGGCGAGCGCTTCGCTGTCCGTAACTCCGGCGCCCACGCTGTTGTCGAGGGTACCGGCGATCACTGCTGTGAATACATGACCGGCGGCTTTGTCTGCGTGCTGGGCAACACCGGTTACAACTTCGGTTCTGGCATGACTGGCGGCTTCGCCTACGTGCTCGACATGGACAACAGCTTCGTCGACAAGCTCAACCACGAGCTGGTGGAAATCCAGCGTATCAGTGGGGAAGCCATGGAAGCTTACCGCAGCCATCTGGCGCGGGTCCTTGCCGAGTATGTGGAGGAGACCGGCAGCGAGTGGGGGCGTGAGCTCTCGGAGAACCTGGACGACTACGTGCGGCGCTTCTGGCTGGTCAAGCCCAAGGCAGCCAACCTGAAGCAACTGCTGTCCAGCACTCGCGCCAACCCGCAGTAACAACAGCTGCAAGTGGCAAGCCTCAAGCTGCACGCAGAAGCAGCACGAGGTTTGCCCGGCTTAAGTGATCGTCTTGCAGTTTGCAGCGTGTAGCTTGCAGCTGCTGTAAAGAGGTTTTGAAAAATGGCTGAACGTCTGAACAACGACTTCCAGTTCATCGAAGTGGGCCGCAAGGACCCGAAGAAAAAGCTGCTGCGCCAGCGCAAGAAAGAGTTCGTGGAAATTTACGAGCCGTTCAAGCCGCAGCAGTCCGTGGAGCAGGCGCACCGTTGCCTGGGCTGCGGTAACCCGTACTGCGAGTGGAAGTGCCCGGTGCACAACTTCATCCCCAACTGGTTGAAGCTGGTGTCCGAAGGCAACATCCTGGCGGCGGCGGAGCTGTCGCACCAGACCAACACCCTGCCCGAAGTGTGCGGCCGGGTGTGCCCGCAAGACCGCCTGTGCGAGGGTGCCTGCACCCTGAACGACGGCTTTGGTGCGGTGACCATCGGCTCGGTGGAGAAGTACATCACCGATACCGCCTTTGCCATGGGCTGGCGCCCGGACATGTCCAAGGTCAAGCCCACCGGCAAGCGCGTCGCCATCATTGGCGCCGGCCCTGCGGGCCTGGGCTGCGCCGACGTGCTGGTGCGCGCCGGGGTGACCCCGGTGGTATTCGACAAGAACCCGGAAATCGGTGGCCTGCTGACTTTCGGTATTCCCGAGTTCAAGCTGGAAAAGAGCGTGCTCAGCAACCGCCGCGAAGTGTTCACCGGCATGGGTATCGAGTTCCGCCTCAATACCGAGGTGGGCAAGGACGTGACCATGGAACAACTGCTCGCCGAGTACGACGCAGTGTTCATGGGCATGGGTACCTACACCTACATGAAGGGTGGCTTCCCGGGTGAGGACCTGCCGGGCGTGCATGACGCGCTGGACTTCCTGATTGCCAACGTCAACCGCAACCTGGGCTTCGAGAAGTCGCCTGAAGACTTCATCGACATGCAGGGCAAGAAGGTTGTGGTGCTGGGCGGTGGCGACACTGCCATGGACTGTAACCGTACCTCGATCCGCCAGGGTGCCAAGGCGGTGACCTGCGCCTATCGCCGTGACGAAGCCAACATGCCGGGTTCGCGCAAAGAGGTGAAGAACGCCAAGGAAGAAGGTGTGAAATTCCTCTACAACCGCCAACCCATCGCCATTGTCGGCGAGGACAAGGTCGAGGGTGTGAAGGTGGTCGAAACCCGCCTGGGCGAGCCGGATGCCCGTGGCCGTCGCAGCCCCGAGCCGATTCCGGGTTCGGAGGAAATCCTGCCGGCCGATGCCGTGGTAATCGCCTTCGGCTTCCGCCCAAGCCCGGCGCCGTGGTTCGAGCAGCATGACATCCAGCTGGACAGCCAGGGCCGTGTGGTGGCGCCGGAGAAGGGCAAGTTCAAGCACCAGACCAGCAACCCGAAAGTGTTTGCCGGTGGCGACATGGTGCGCGGTTCGGACCTGGTGGTGACGGCGATCTTCGAAGGGCGCACTGCTGCTGAGGGTATCCTGGACTACCTGGAAGTCTGATTCTCGATCTGGTCGCGGGCACGCCCGCTCTCACAGGGTTCGGCGCAGAACCTGTGGGAGCGGGCGTGCCCGCGAAGCTTTTGTATACAAAAACGCTTGATCTGTAGCATCCAATAGACAAAACGCATGGCCATGGCCGTGCCTTTTGCGCTGGCGTCTGAGAAAATGCCCCCACTATTTTTCCGGATGCCGACATGACTGCCCTGAAGAACGATCGTTTCCTGCGTGCACTGCTCAAGCAACCCGTAGACGTCACCCCTGTGTGGATGATGCGCCAGGCTGGGCGCTACCTGCCGGAGTACCGCGCCAGCCGTGCCAAGGCAGGCGATTTCATGAGCCTGTGCATGAACCCGCAGTTCGCCTGCGAGGTGACCTTGCAGCCGCTGGACCGCTACCCGCTGGACGCTGCGATCCTGTTCTCCGACATTCTCACCATCCCCGATGCCATGGGCCTGGGCCTGTACTTCGAAACCGGCGAAGGCCCGCGTTTCAGGAAGGTCGTCAGTACCCCGGCCGATATCGAAGCCCTGCCGGTTCCCGACCCGCAAAAAGACCTGGGCTACGTAATGGATGCGGTCAGCACCATCCGCCGCGAACTCAACGGCCGCGTTCCGCTCATCGGTTTTTCCGGTAGCCCCTGGACCCTGGCCACCTACATGGTCGAAGGCGGGTCGTCGAAGGACTTCCGCAAGACCAAGGCCATGGCCTATGACAACCCGCAAGCGCTGCACCTGCTGCTGGACAAGCTGGCCCAGTCGGTCACCAGCTACCTCAACGGGCAGATCCTTGCCGGGGCCCAGGCCGTGCAGATCTTCGACACCTGGGGCGGCAACCTGTCAGCGGCGGCCTACCAGGAGTTCTCCCTCGCCTACATGCGCAAGATCGTCAGCGGCCTGATCCGCGAGCACGAAGGGCGCAAGGTGCCGGTCATCCTGTTCACCAAGAACGGTGGCCTGTGGCTTGAAAGCATCGCCGACGCCGGTGCCGATGCCCTGGGCCTGGACTGGACCTGTGACATTGGCGACGCCCGTCGCCGTGTAGGCGACAAGGTGGCCTTGCAGGGCAACATGGACCCGACCGTGCTGTACGCCAAGCCAGAGGCCATCCGCCAGGAAGTGGCGCGCATCCTGGCCAGCTACGGCCACGGCAACGGCCACGTGTTCAACCTGGGCCACGGCATCACCCCGGAAGTCGACCCGGAGCACGCAGGCGTGTTCATCAACGCGGTGCACGAGCTGTCGGCGCAATACCACGTTTGAGTTTCCAGGCTCCCCGAACCAGGGTTTGGGGAGCCTGTGGCTGCCGCTGCCGTGCATTTGCGAAAATGTGCCGAACGTTCAGCCGTATTCCTACATATAGGCACAGATGTTTCTTCTAATGTCCGACCTCCCTTGAGCAGAGGGCACATTCGCCGCGCGTGAATGTGCCCTTTTGCATTCAACCTTCGGAGTTCGTGATGAGTACAAGAAAAACCCTGCGCAGAAGCGTTGTTGCCACCGGTGTGTGGGTGGCTATCGCAGGTGCAGGTTTGCAGGTTCAGGTTGCCCAGGCACACGGCCATCTGGCTGACCCGCCTTCACGTGCAGCGCTGTGCCATGCCAACCATAAGAACCTGAACAGTAACTGTGGCGGCGCTCAGTACGAACCGTGGTCGGTCGGTGAGGCCATTGGGCGTTTCCCGGGGGCCGGCCCAGTTGACGGGAAAATTGCCAGCGGTGGTGTTCGTGGCGATTTCGGTGCCCTCGACGAGCAGTCGGCCAACCGCTGGCATCTGACGCCCATCGTTGACCGGAACATTCAGTTCGACTGGCATTACCAGGCGCCGCACCCGGTAACCACGTGGGAATACTTCATCACCAAAGCGGATTGGAACCCCAATACGGCACTGAGCCGCGCCTCGTTCGACGAAGCGCCGTTCTGTGTAGTCGATGGCAACAACCAGGTGCCCGCCAGCGGCACTGGCACCAACCCCAAGCATAGCTGCACCTTGCCAGCCGACCGCGCGGGCCATCACGTGATCCTGGGTGTCTGGAAAGTGGGAGACACCGACAAGGCTTTCCACAGCGTGGCTGACGTCGATATTCAACTTGACGGCGGGCCAGCGCCCGAATGGCCGCGCCTGGCCGAGATCAGCGCCAGCCGAGACCTTGAAGTCGGCGACGAGGTGACTGCCCGCGCATTCGATGCCAATGGCGAGCGTCCGTCGCACCATGTGAGCGTCACCATCGACAACGCCGAAGAAGGTATCGCTGCCAACTGGGCTTACAAGCTCGCCAGGCAGATCAACGAAACCCAGACGCTGGTCCGTGCCGGGCAAATGGATGCCGACGGCAACATCGAGCCTGTCCAGGGTTCCAACAGCATCTTCGCCAAAGCCGAAAGTGGCCTGACCAACTACATCCTCGACTTCAAGGCCGCTGCCGGTGAGCCCGCCACCCTGCACCTGCATGATGTCAAACCTGAGTACACCATCGCTGATGGCCAGGGTAGCGTGGACTTTACCGTCATGACCAACAAGGCCCTGACCGTATCGGCGCGGCTGTTCGACGCCAGCAACAAGCAGGTCGGCTACGCACGGCAACTGGTCAACGGCAGCGCGCCGTTCGCCTTGAACGTCGCCAGCGTGCCGGGTGAGCACACCCTCAAGGTCGTCGGCGTAGACAAGCGCGAGCGCGAGCTGCTGCAGGATGAGCGCACGGTCCAGCTCAAGGCGACGGGTGACGGGTCGTACGACTTTGTCTTCCCGGAGTCGCTGTCGAGCTACCAGGCCGGCACCAAGGTACTGCAGCCCAAGAATGGCAAGGTCTACGAGTGCCAGCCCTTCCCGAACTCGGGTTACTGCGTGCAGTACTCCGCCAATGCCGCCCAGTTCGAGCCAGGTACCGGCTCTCACTGGAACATGGCCTGGACCGAGAAGTAATGCAGCACACCTGGCCCCTCGACGGGGGGCCAGGCCCTTCGAGTACTGTTTATGCAAGCACGAAAATATGCCTGGCAGCAGATCCTCCTGCACTGGGTCTCTGCCTTGGTCATCATTTGGGTACTGCTCAGCGGCTTCTACGTGGCGCACCTGAATGTCACCCCGACCACGTTTCACTTGGTTGCGTTCGTCAACGTGGCCATGACCACCCTGTTCATCCCGATATTCCTGGTGCGTTGGCTGCTGCGGCGGACCCTGTTCAAACCCGGCAGCCTGGAGGGTGCAGCCAGGGGCGAGCGGATCGCCCATCTTGTCCATGAAGGTTTGTACTGGACCACCGCGATCGTGCTGCTGTCCGGCGTATTGATGATGGACCGGCCCATCGACGTGTTCGGCTGGTTCACCCTCGCGCCGCTGTTGAGCGAACCGTTCTGGCACGGCCTGTGGTTCAAGGTCCACATCTGCGCGTGCCTGCTGCTGGCCCTGGGCGTGTCGGTGCACATTGGCGCCGTGGTGCTGCATGAGCTGGCCGGGCGCCGTGTACTGCGGCGCATGCTGCCCTGATTCGGATGAAGCGCCCATCACATGTGATCTGGCTGGCGCTGGTGCTGGTAACGCTTGCCGGGCTGATAGTGCGGGAACGGCTGTATCCGTTGGCTGCGCCCCCGCTGCTGCCGGCCCCGGCCCCGGCGCTGGCCACGGCAGCCGCCCCGGAGCAACCGTTCTCGACGACCGCCCTGGCCTTGGCATTCGGCTTTCAGCCTGTGCGCCAGCGGCAGTCGAGCCGGGCGGACATCACGCTCAAGGCCTGCTTCGTATCCAGCCAGGGCGGGGCGCGGGCGTTGGTGAAAAGCGCTGAGGGCGAGGCTGTCTACCGGGTGGGTGAGCGGATTGCGGGCCACGGTGTGCTGCGTCGTATCGACGTGCGTTCCATCGTGCTGTGGGTCGACGGCCGCGAGGAAGTCGTGGCGTTGGCTACCCCTGGCCCCAGCGTTTTTCTGCCCATGGGTGCGGCCCCTCGCCCGCGCCCGGTTTCTGATCCTTCATCCCGCCTGTTGCGGGAGGTGCAATGACTTTCAAGCGATATATGCAAGGCGCCTCGTTCGGCGCCTGTTTGACCCTGTGCTGTTCACTGGCGCTGGCTGAAACGCCCACCTGGCAACTGGCGATGAGCGATGCCGATGTGCGCGAGGTGGTGCGTGAGGTGGGGGAAATCCTCGACCAGACCATCATCCTCGACCCCCGCGTGCAGGGGCGCATCACGGTGCTTTCCAACGAAGCCCTGGATCGTGAAGGCATACGCCGGCTGTTCTACTCGGTGCTCAATGCCCAGGGCTTTGCCGCCGTGAACGACGGCGACCGTTTGCTGGTGCTGCCGGCCAGCGAAGCCAAGGCCTGGGCCAACCAACAGGTGGAGGCCATACCGGCCGCGTTCACCACGCGCGTCTTTACCTTGTCGGGCAGCGTCGCGGCCGACCTGGCCGGCCTGTTGCGGCCGTTGGTGTCCAGCAGCGGCTACATTGGCCCCTCCAGCTCGGCCAACGCCTTGGTGGTGACCGACTCTGCAGCCAACCTTGAACGCCTGGAGAGCCTGGTTTTGCAGCTGGACAGCGGCCAGCGGCACGACTATGAGCTGGTGACCCTGCGTAACGCCCAGACCGAGGCCGTGTTCGCCGTGGTCGAAGCGGCCGCCGGGGGACCGGACAGCGGTGTGCAGGTGGTGGCCGACGCCAACGGTAACCGCCTGCTGATCCTCGGCCCGACCAAGTCCAGGCAGCGCCTGGCACAACTGACCCGCTCGCTGGATGTGGCGGCACCCGCCACCGCGCAGAACTGGCGTGTGGTGCGCTTGCAGCACAGTAACGCCGAGCAGCTTGCCGACGTGCTGGGTGAGGTGGGCAAGCGCCTGGATGGCGCGCCGGGCACCCGTGACTTGGGCGCCAACCTCACTGGCGACGCCGTGGTCAAGGCCGATGCCGAGCAGAACGCGCTGGTGCTGCTGGGCGAGCCGCAGACACTGGGCAGCGTCGAGCAGATCATCCAGCAATTGGACCAGCCACGGGCGCAGGTACTCATCCATGCGGCAATCGTCGAAGTCAGCGGCAGCATCGATGAAGCCTTGGGTGTGCAGTGGGGCGTGGGCACCGGCGGGCTCAACGGCGGGGTCACGTTCAGCGAAAGTGGCACCGGGCTGGCCGACCTGCTGGGCAAGGAGGCCAAGCTGCCGGGTGGTGCTGCCCTGGCCATTGGCACGGACCGTTTTGCCGCGCTGATATCGGCCTTGGCCAGCAGCAGCCGCAGCAACCTGTTGTCCACGCCAAGCCTGTTGACCCTGGACAACCAGGAGGCGCATATCCTGGTGGGGCAGAACGTCGCCTTCAAGACCGGCTCCTACGTTACCCCCGGCAGTGGTTCGGAGAACCCGTTCACCACGGTCGAACGCAAGGATATCGGTATCAGCCTGAAGGTGCGCCCGCACATCAATGAGGGGCAAAGCCTGCGCTTGGAGGTCGAGCAGGAAAGCTCCGAGATCGCGCCGAGCACGGCCGAGAACGACCTGATCACCAACAAGCGTACGCTCAAGAGCACCATCCTGGCCTCCGACGGCGAGATCATCGTGATTGGCGGCCTGATCAAGGACAGCATGCGCAAGGTCGAGCGTGGGGTACCGTTGCTCAGCCGCATTCCGTGGCTTGGCGGTCTGTTCCGCTGGCGCAGCGACATTCAGGAGAAAACCAACCTGATGGTCTTCCTGCGCCCGACCATTCTGCGTAGCCAGGCGGAGCGGGTCGAGGTAGGGCGCAGGGCCTACGACGGGGTGCGCGCCGCCGATGATTCGCCTTTGCCGGCTGATGCCCAGCGGCTGTTCGAGCCGCGTCGCTTGCCAAGCGCGCAAGTGCCACAGCCATGAGCCCTGAGCTGCCATTCGGCTTCGCCCGGCGTCACGGGATCCTGCTCGACCGCCAGGCGCCCGAGCCGGTGCTGCTGATGCGAGAAGGCGCCTCCCTGGCCGCCCTGGCCGAAGCCTGCCGCTTGCTGGGCAATACCTGGCCGCTGCGCCAGGTGAGCGAAGCCGACTTCGCCGAGCGCCTGGCCAGTTGCTACGGCCTGGGTGAGGATGCCGCGCAATCGATCGTTCAGAGCCTGGACCAGGAAATCGACCTGCCACGGCTGGCCGAGGCCTTGCCGCAAACCAGCGACCTGCTCGAGCAGCAAGACGATGCGCCGATCATCCGCCTGCTCAATGCCCTGTTCAGCGAAGCGGTGCGCTCGCGGGCCTCGGATATCCACCTGGAAACCTTCGAGCATCAGCTGCGCGTGCGCATGCGCATCGACGGCGTCATGCGCGAAGTGCTGTCACCCCCGCGGGAACTGTCTGCCCTGCTGGTTTCGCGCATCAAGGTCATGGCGCGCCTGGACATCGCCGAGAAGCGCGTGCCCCAGGACGGTCGCATCAGCCTGCGCCTGGCTGGCCATGAAGTCGACGTGCGCGTATCGACTTTGCCTGCCACCCATGGCGAGCGGGTGGTGCTGCGGTTGCTGGACAAGCAAGCCGTGCGCCTGGACATCGACCACATGCAGATGCCGGCGGCTGTGCGTGCTGGCTTCATGAGCATGCTGGAAAAGCCACACGGCATTTTCCTGGTCACCGGCCCAACCGGCTCGGGCAAGACCACCACCTTGTACACCGCGCTTGCGTACCTGAACCAGGAGTCGCGCAATATCCTCACCGTGGAGGACCCGATCGAGTACCACCTGGCGGGCATCGGGCAAACCCAGGTCAACCCCAAGGTCGACATGACCTTCGCCCGTGGCCTGCGCGCCATTCTGCGTCAGGACCCGGACGTGGTCATGGTGGGCGAAATCCGCGACAAGGAAACCGCCAACATCGCGGTGCAGGCGTCGCTGACGGGCCACCTGGTACTTTCCACCCTGCACACCAACAGCGCGCTGGGGGCAATCACGCGGCTTGCCGACATGGGCATCGATACCTGCCTGCTGGCTTCGTCGCTGGCCGGGGTGATGGCCCAGCGCCTGGTACGCCGGCTCTGCCCGCACTGCAAGGTGGCCTGCGAGGTGGACCAGGCCATGGCCAGCGCCTTGGGCAACCCTGCCGGGCTGCCCGCGCAGCTTTACCAGGCGCAGGGCTGCAGTGAATGCCAGGCGGGCTACAGTGGGCGCCTGGCCTTGCACGAGATGGTGGTGGTCAAGCCCGCACTGGCTCAGGCGATCCACACCCAGGCATCCCAGGCCGCCATGCATGAACTGATTCGCCAGGACACGCCGAGCCTGTTCCAGCACGGTGTTCAGCGTGTCTGCCAAGGGCAGACCAGCGTGGCAGAACTGCTGCGCGTGACCGGGCAGGACTGACATGCCGCTGTTTCGCTATCAGGCCCAGGATGCCAAGGGCGCCCGCCAGCGCGGTACGCTGGAAGCCCCAGGGGCGCGTCAGGCTCGGCAAACCTTGCGCGAGCAAGGCTGGCAGGTGCTGAAACTGCGCCCCGTGCCGCGGTCACTGCTGGCGGGCGTGCTGAACCGCAGCGGTTTGAGCCTGGCCCGGCGTTCGCTGCTGACCCGCCAGCTGGCGACCCTGCTGCAGGCCGGGCTGCCGTTGACCGAAGCCTTGCAGGCGGTTGCCGAGCAAGGCACCCGGCGCCAGGAGCGGCAGGTGTTGCGCGGCGTGGCAGAGCGGGTTGCCGAAGGCCATGCCCTTGCCCAGGCGCTGGCCCAGTACCCGCGGGCGTTCCCGGTCATCTACCGGGCCACCGTGGCCGCTGCGGAGCGCTCTGGGCGCTTGGCGGACGTGCTCGAACGTTTGGCCGCGCATGGCGAGGACGAGCAAGCCTTGCGGCAGAAAGTGCAGCTGGCCATGGTCTACCCGGTGATTCTGCTGGCCGTCTCGTTGCTGGTGGTGGGGTTTCTGCTGGGCTATGTCGTGCCTGATGTGGTGCAGGCATTCTCCCGCGACCAGGCGCGCCTGCCGTTGGCCACGCAAGTGCTGATTGCCCTGAGCGATGCCGCCAACCAGTACGGCCTGGCAGCGCTCACGCTGCTGCTGGCCGGCATTGCTCTGGGCGCGTGGGCCCTGCAACAACCGCCATGGCGTAGCCGGTGGCATGCCTTGGCACTGCGCCTGCCAGGTTATGGCGAATTCGCGCGGGCCAGCGAGGCGGCGCGGTTCATCAGCACCCTGGCGATCCTGGGGCGCAGCGGCGTGGCCTTGGTAGAAGCGATGAACATCGCTGCGGCGGTGATCGGCAACCTCACCCTGCGCGAGCGTCTGCTGCAGGCCGCCCGCGAGCTGGCCGAGGGCAGCGCCTTGGCCAGTTGCCTGACACGCAGCGACACCCTGCCACCGCTGATGCTGCACATGATCGCCAGCGGCGAACGCGCCGGTGAACTGGACACCATGCTTGAACGTGCTGCAGACCTCCAGGCCAGGCAACTGGCAGGGCGTATCGCGCTGCTGGTGAGCCTCTGCGAACCCCTGATGCTGCTGGTGATGGGGGGCATCGTGCTGTTCATCGTGCTGGCCATCCTGCTGCCGATCCTCAACCTCAACCAACTGGTCAACTGACATGTCCCTTCGTTCTACACGCCACGCGCAACGTGGCTTCACACTCATCGAAATCATGGTGGTGGTCATCATCCTGGGCGTGCTTGGCGCACTGGTGCTGCCCAACGTGATGAGCCGTCCCGACCATGCCAAGCTGACCG
Organism: Pseudomonas sp. NY5710; assembly: GCF_013305665.1. Taxonomy (NCBI): domain Bacteria; kingdom Pseudomonadati; phylum Pseudomonadota; class Gammaproteobacteria; order Pseudomonadales; family Pseudomonadaceae; genus Pseudomonas; species Pseudomonas sp. NY5710. The sequence continues at coordinate 5,109,006 of NZ_CP045554.1, read as the reverse complement.
CGGCCCGCACCGACCTGCAGTCGATCGCCACCGCGCTGGAAATCTATCGGTTGGACAACGGCCGTTATCCAACGTCCGCGCAAGGCCTGGACGCCTTGGTAACACGCCCCAGCGTGGCGCCATTGCCGCGCAACTGGAGTGCCCAGGGCTATCTGAAGCGTACGCCCACCGACCCTTGGGGCTCGCCTTACCAGTACGCGAACCCGGGCAGCCGATCGAACCAGGGGTATGACCTTTACTCGCTGGGTGCCGACGGGCAGCCGGGCGGCGAACAGATGGATGCCGATATCGGTAACTGGTCTGAATGAAACGGCCCCGCGCGCAAGGCTTCACACTGCTGGAACTGTTGCTGGTCCTGCTGCTGCTGAGCATCGTCATGGGCATGGCCGGGCTCGGTATCGGGCGCGACCCGCAGCGCCTGGCCAGCCAGGAGGCCAACCTGTTCCTGCAACTGGTGCAACACGCACGGCAACAAGCCGTGCTGGAGGGCGTGGCGCTGGGTATTCGAATCGACCCCCAAGGCTATCAACTGCTGAAGGCCCGCGGTGACAGCTGGGAGCCCGCGGGCCAGCAGCGCAATATTGGCCTGGACCTGCGCCTGCAGATCGATGGGCTGCCAGTGCCACCCGCCGTGCCTGGCAAGGCGCCGCAACTGGTGATGTACGGTAATGACGAGCACACGCCGTTTTCCCTGTATTTCGAGGCCGACACCGTGCGCCTGGTCTCCCTGTCGAGCGATGGCCTCAATGCCCCGCAGTTCCAGCCCTGAACGCGGCTTCACCCTGCTCGAGGTATTGGTGGCGCTGGCGATCTTCGCGGTGCTGGCCGTGGCGGTGAGCACGGCCAGCCAGCGCATACTGGTGCAGTCGCAGGGGTTGCAGGACCGTCTTTTTGCCAGCTGGGTCGCCGACAACCACCTGCTGGAAATGCGCCTGCAACCGGCCCTGGCGCCCGGCCAGCGCAGTGTGGAGGTGATGTTCGGCCAGCGTCGCTGGACGCTGCAGGAAAGCCGGCAACGGCTGGGCGCGGCTGGCCTGCTGGAGGTTCAGGTGCGCGTGGGCCTTGCGGCCGATCGCCAGGTGTTGCACCAGGCCACCGGGTGGCAGGGGGGCAGCGATGCGTCACGCTAGGCCCCGCCAGCGCGGTTTCACCTTGATCGAACTGCTGCTGGCCATGGCCCTCTTTGCCTTGTTGGCGGTGGGCAGTGCGCGTGTGCTGGATGTGGTCATGCGGGCCGAGCGTGCGCGCCAGGCCCAGGCCGAGCAGTTGCATGCGCTGGGCAGGGCCATGAGCCTGATCCAGCGCGATGCCTTGCAAGGGTATCTGCCGGCGAGCCTGGGCAAGGGCGGTTACGGCATCCTGCTGAACGGCGATCGGGCCCATTGGCTGACCCGCGAACCCGACCACCAGGCGCTCAAGCGCAGCGAACTGAGGGTGGTCGAATACTGGCTCGCCGACGGCGTGCTGTGGCGCCAGCGGCGCACCCAGGGGCAGGGCCAGCCGCGCCCGCAGCGTTTGCTCGAAGGTGTGGGCGAACTGCAGTGGCGCCTGCATGTACCCGGTAGCGGCTGGCAGGCGCATTGGCCAATGGCCCAGCGCCGGGCCCTGCCACCGCAGGCGCTGGAGGTGACCCTGTCCACCCGGCGCTTGGCGCAGATTCGGCGGGTACTGCCGCTTGGCGGGGCCAGCCAGTGAAGCGTCAACGGCAGAAGGGGCTGGCGCTGATTACCGTGCTGCTGGTGATGGCGCTGCTGACGTTATTGGTAGCCGGCATGTTGCACAGCCATCGCCTGCTGCTTGGCGGTGTTGCCCAGCAGCTCGATGCCACGCGCCTGTTGCGCCTGGCGCAAGCCGGCGAACAACAGGCGCTTGCGAGCCTGCGGGGTGAGGTAGGGGAGATCCTGCAGGTGACCCACGGGCGGCAGGGCTGGGGCCAACCCCGTGTGTTGACCTTGGGCGAAGGCCGGGTGCAACTACAACTGGAGGACCTCGCAGGGCGCTTCAACCTCGGCGCCCTGACCGCAGGTAAAACCCCCGACCCCTTGCTGCTCGAGCGTTGGCAGCGCCTGTGCCATGCACTGCAGGTGGCGCCGCCGGCCTTGGAGGCGCTGGCGGGCCAGCCGCTGCTGGACCCTACCCAGTTGCGGGCCCTGCCGGGCGTCACTGCCGAGGTGATGGCGCGTTTGCAGCCTTGGGTAGTGGTGTTGCCCAAGGAGGTGCGGCTCAACATCAATACGGCCCCGGCACGTCTGTTGGCAGCACTGGCCGAGTTGTCGCCAGCGGTGGCTGCCGACCTGGTACGGCAACGCCCCGAGGCGGGCTACCCGACAGTGGAGCGTTTTCTGGCCTCTGCGCAATTGGACGGCGTGGGCGTGAACCGGCGCGGGCTTGCCGTGACCAGCCGCTGGTTTCGCCTTGAGGTGCAGGCACAGCAGGAGGGTAGGCGCATGTACCTGTACAGCGACCTGGAGATCGATTTGAACACGCACCAGGTTCGTGTGGTGCGGCGTGTATTTACTGCATTGCGGGAGCGAAGAGCAGATGAGTGAAACCTGGCTGTACCTATTGCCCGCGGGCGTTGCGGCGGCCGATGCGCAGTGGCCGGTGTGGCTGCGAGCTGCCGATGGCAGCGTGCGCAAGACGCGTCTGGACGCGCTCGGGGCGACCCTGGCCGGCCCTGTGATCCTTGTCTTGCCGATGGAAATGCTCGGCAGTTGCGAAATCGGCCCCGTGCCAGGCAAGCGGCCGAAGCCTGAAGCATTGGCCTACGCCGCCGAAGAGCAGTTGGCAGCGGCGCTGGAATCGGTGCACCTGGTTTTTGCCGCAGCAGATAGGCAAGGGCACCGCCGTGCGCTGGTGATAGAGCGTCAGGTGCTGCGCAATGTTTTGACCCTGTTGCAAACGCTGGGTATCGACCCGGTCGCGATCCATGTCGATGCCGACCTGCTGGGTGGCGAGCAGCCCAGTGCACTGTGGCTTGATGGGCGCTGGCTGGTGGGCGGCGGAGGTGGGCCGTGGCTGGTCGCCACGCCCCAGGCAGCCGAAATCGTGGCGCGGCAATTGCCGCCGATGGCCTGGCAGGCCGCCGCTGCCGATGGCGGGCAAGCGCTGGCCAACCACAGGGTCGACAATGCCTTCCAGACCTTGCTGCAAGGGCGAGCCAAGGCGCTGGACCTGCGCCAGGGGCCATTCCGCCGACAGCGCCTGGCGTTACCCTGGTCGGCGTTGGCGGGCGCAGGGCTGCTGGCGTTCGCCATGCTGTGCGGGGCCGATCATCTGCGTGTCGAGGGGCTGTTGCAGCGCGTGGCTCAACAGCATGCCGAGAACGTTCAGGCATTCCAGCGGTGGGCGCCTGGGGAACCTGTCACCGGTGACCTGGCGATGCGCGTCAGGGCGTTGCAGGCCGGGCCGCGTGCGACCACCCGCATGGAAGGCCTGGCGGCATTCGCGCAGCAACTGGTGGAAACCGGGAACATCACCCTGGAACGGGCCGCGTTCAGCCCGGCGCAAGGGTGGCGTATGGATGTGCTGGCCCTAGGGTTCGATGACCTCGAGCGCTTGCGTTTGCTGGCCCCTGCCGTGCTGATGGACCAGGCCCGGCAGACTGCCCAAGGGGTGCGGGCAACCCTGACCTGGAGCGGGACCTGATGAAGCATAGGTTTGAGCAGGCTCTTGTTCGTCAATGGCAAACCCTACCCGCCACTCGGCGGGCACTGATCAGGGCCACGCTATGGGGGGTGGCCATGCTGGCGCTCTGGCAGCTGGCTTGGCTGCCTGGTAAGCAGCGCATGCTGCAGGCCGAGCTTGCCCATGTGCAGGCGCTGGAGCTGGCCGGGCAGTTGCAGCAGGTGGCGTCAGCGCCGGTCGGGGGGCGCGAAGCGGTGCGGGCACTGACGCCCGCCGCGCTCAATGAGCGTGCCTTGGCCGCCGGTTTGCGCGTTGTCGGGCTGCAGGCTCGGGCCACTCAGCTCGACGTCAGCCTCGAAGGCCAGCCCACGGCAGTGCTGAGCTGGCTGCACACGCTGGAACGTGACGGCGCACAGCTGCGCAGTGTGCAGCTACAGGTGACTGGCGAGCGGTTGCAGGTGCAACTGGCGCTGGAACTGGACGAAGCCTGAGGCGATTAAGATTGGATTCAGCCAGCTTCGGTAGGCTGTTCCCATCGAAACCGAAACAGGACCTGCCCCCATGAAAACCCGTTACCTCGCCCTGATCCTCGCCCCGCTGTTCAGCACTGCTGCCCTGGCTGCCGGCTATACCGGCCCGGGTGCGCAAGCAGTAACCACCGTGGCCGCCGCGAACGATGCCGCCGATGACACGCCGGTGGTGCTGCAGGGCTTCGTCACCAAGAAGATCAACAACGACGACAAATACGAATTCAAGGACAACACCGGCACCATCACCGTGGAAATCGATGATGAAGACCTGCCACCGACGCCGTTCAACGACAAGACCAAGGTCAAGCTGACCGGTGAGGTGGAGAAACACCTGATGAGCCGTGAAGTGGATGTGGATATCGTCGAAATCATCAACTGATTCCCGGGCCAGTTCGCGGGCGTGCCCGCGAATGCCTCACCCCGACTTCGGTGGCAACTTGCTCAGGTGCAGCGCCACCAGCAACGCCACTGCCAGCAAGCTGCCTATGAACAGGCCGATGCCATTCCAGCCCCATTGGTGCCAAAACACGCCGCCCGCCGTACCGGCCACGCTCGAGCCGGCATAATAGCTGAACAGGTACAGCGACGACGCCTGCCCTTTGGCCTTCAGCGCCCGCCGGCCGATCCAGCTACTGGCCACCGAGTGCGCGCCAAAGAAGCCGAAGGTGAACACCAGCATGCCCACGATCACCATGGCCAGTGGGCTGGCCAGGGTCATCAGCAAACCACACGCCATGACCACGATGCTGGCCCAGAACACCTTGCGTCGGCCCAGCTTGTCCGCCAAGGCGCCGACCTGCGCCGAGCTGTAGATGCCGGACAGGTACACCACCGACAGCAAGCCGACCAGCGCCTGGTTCATGTGGTAGGGCTCGGCCAGCAGGCGGTAGCCGATGTAGTTGAACAGGGTGACGAAGGCACCCATCAGCAGGAAGGCCTCCAGGAACAGCCAGGGCAGGCCGGCATCCTTGAAATGCATGACGAACCCGTCCAGCAGGCTGCGCGGGCTCATCGCTTGCGGGCGGAAATTGCGTGACTCCGGCAGCACCTTCCAGAACACCAAGGCGGCGCCCAGGGCCAGGCCTCCGATGGTCAGCATGGCTGTGTGCCAGCTAACGAAGTCGATCAACACGCCAGTGATCAGCCGCCCGCTCATGCCGCCAATGGCGTTGCCGCCGATGTACAAGCCCATGGCCAGGCCAATGTGCTGGGGGTGGATCTCTTCGCTCAGGTAGGTCATGGCCACTGCTGCCAGGCCGCTCAGCGACAGGCCGACCAGCGCGCGGGTGGCCAGCACCAGTTCCCAGCTCGGCATCACCGCGCTGGCCAGGGTGGAGAGCGCGGCGCACACCAGGGCGAACACCATCACCGGCTTACGGCCGATGCGGTCCGAGATCGGGCCGGTGACAAGCAGGCCGAACGCCAGCATCGCGGTCGACACCGACAGCACCAGGCTGCTCTGTGCGGCGTTGATGGCGAATTCTTTAGACAGCAACGGCATCATCGGCTGTACGCAATACAGCAGGGCGAAAGTGGCGAAGCCGCCGCTGAACAGGGCCAGCACGGTCTTCATGAAGGCGGGGGTGCCTTTTTCGATCCACATGTCGGTCAAGGTGGCAGGTTCGAGTTCGATGGGCTGCGCGGCTACAGCAGTTTTCACGGCGGGTACCTCTGGTGCAATGAAAAAAGCATATAGCTGGCTAATGATTAGATCCAATATATTGTTCGACCTATTTAAGACGTTGTGCGACTTGTTTGGAGCGAACCATGGAACTGCGCCATCTGCGTTATTTCATTGCCGTGGCAGAAGAGCTGCACTTCGGCCGAGCCGCCCAGCAACTGGGCATTTCACAACCGCCGCTGAGCCAGCAGATCCAGGCGCTGGAACAGGAGCTGGGGGCGCGCTTGTTCGAGCGTACCAACCGCCGGGTCGAACTGAGCGAGGCAGGCCGGCTGTTCCTGGATGAAGCGCGTCAGGTGCTGGCGCAGGTGGAGAAGGCCGCGGATGTGGCGCGGCGTGCACAACTGGGTGAATTGGGCGAGATGAAGATCGGCTTTACCTCCTCGGCCCCGTTCACATCGAAGATCCCCAAGGCCATTCATGCCTTTCGCCAGCGCTTCCCCGCAGTGCACCTGAACCTCAAGGAAATGAGCAGCCGCGATGTTGCCGAAGGGGTGTTCGATGAGTCCATCGAAGTCGGCCTGATGCGGCCGATGCCGCTGCCGGAAGGGTTGCTGGCCACGGAGCTGTTCCGCGAGCCACTGGTGGCGGTGATCAATGCCTCACACCCGCTGGCCGAAGCCAGCGGGCAAGGCCTGCATATGGCGGCGCTGGCCCATGAGCCGTTTGTGTTCTTCCCGCGCAGTTATGGCAGCGGCTTGCATGCGCAGTTGCTGAGCCTGGCGCGGCAGGCCGGGTTCAGCCCGCATTTTGCCCAGGAGGCAGGGGAGGCGATGACCATCATCGGCCTGGTGTCGGCGGGGTTGGGGGTGTCGGTGCTGCCGGCCTCGTTCCAGCGCATGCGTATCGAAGGGGTGGTGTACCGCACCTTGCTCGACGAGGGGGCGATGACCGCGGTGTGGCTGGTGCAGCGCGAACGCGGCGGGTCGGCCATGGCCAAGGCGTTTGCGCAGCTGCTTCAGGCGAATGGCACTGGCCATGGCGGCGACACCGCCACATACTCGGGCATTCGTTGAAACACGGAGGTCAACCATGCGGCGCGTGGTGTTCAATCAGAAAGGTGGCGTGGGCAAGTCGAGCATCGCCTGCAACCTGGCGGCGGTCAGTGCCAATGAAGGCTACCGGACCCTGCTGATCGACCTGGATGCCCAGGCCAACTCGACACAGTACCTTACCGGGCTGACGGGTGAGGATATCCCCATGGGTATCGCCGATTTCTTCAAGCAGAGCCTGTCCAGCGGACCTTTCAGCAAGAAGAACAAGGTGGATATCTATGAAACCCCGTTCGACAACCTGCATGTGGTCACTGCAACGCCTGAACTGGCCGACCTGCAGCCCAAGCTCGAGGCCAAGCACAAGATCAACAAGCTGCGTAAGCTGCTCGATGCGCTGGACGAGGATTACGAGCGGATCTATATCGATACCCCGCCGGCGCTTAATTTTTACGCGGTTTCGGCGCTGATAGCGGCTGACCGTGTGCTGATTCCCTTCGACTGCGACAGCTTCTCGCGCCAGGCCCTGTATGGCCTGTTGGCCGAAATTGAAGACCTCAAGGAAGACCATAACGAAGACCTCGTAGTCGAAGGCATCGTGGTCAACCAGTTCCAGTCGCGTGCCAGCCTGCCGCAGCAGATGCTCGACGAACTGCTGGCCGAAGGGCTGCCGGTGCTGCCGGTGTACCTTGGCAGCTCGGTGAAGATGCGTGAGTCGCACCACGCCAGCCTGCCGCTGATTCACCTGGAGCCCAGGCACAAGCTGACGCAGCAGTTTGTCGAGTTGCATGATTTGCTGGAGCGCAGCGAGTAGGTATCTAGCCCGCTTCCTTATTGGGGGTAGCAAGTACCGGCTTGTGGTTGAGATGCAATACCGCGCCGGTATCGCCTGGGTGAAGTTCGTCGGTACGCACAAGCGCTGTGACGAGGTTGACGTGGAGACAATCTGTGAATATTAAGCCGATTTGTAACGAGGACGATCTTCGAGCAGCATTCCAGCGCCTCGAAGCCATTTTTCAGTCTGAAGCGGGCACGCCTGAGGCTGATGAAATGGAAGTGCTTGTGGCACTGATCGAAGTGTACGAGAACAGGCACTATCCCATTCACCCCGCCAATCCCATCGAAGCTATCAAGTTCTGTATGGATCAGCAGGGGCTCACGCCAAGAGATCTTGAACCGTACATCGGTCCAAGCGGGCGAGTTTCTGAAGTACTGAGCGGGAAGCGCGGGCTGAGCCTTTCCATGATCAAGCGCCTGCATGATGGCCTTCGCATTCCCTATGAGTCGCTGCTGGCAAGCGCTTGAAAACTAAACCCCCTGGCTGCGCACCCACTCCAACAACGCCTGGAGTGGAAACGCGCCGGCCTGGCGGCTGACTTCGCGGCCGTTCTTGAACAGCAGCAGGCTGGGGATCGAGCGGATGCCCAGTTGCCCGGCCAGGTTGCGGTTGGCTTCGCTGTCGAGCTTGGCCAGGCGGCAGCGGCCGGCCAGTTGGCGGGCGGCTTGTTCGAAGGTGGGGGCGAACGATTTGCACGGGCCACACCAGTCGGCCCAGACATCCACCAGCAGCGGTAGGTCGCCTTTGATTTGGCTGGCGTAGCTGGCTTCGGTGAGTTCGAAAGGGGCGCTCAGCAGAACCTGCTGTTTGCAGCGGCCGCATTTCGGCGCGTCGCCCAGGCGCTCGGCAGGCAAGCGGTTGAGGCCGTTGCAGTGGGGGCAGGGGATGACCAGTGGTTCGGACATGTTGGTTCCTCGAGGTTATTGGGGCTGCTTGGCAGCCCATCGCGACACAAGGCCGCTCCCACAGGGGTTAAGTGCCATTCAGGAAGAGCAGCTGATTTCCAGGTGCTTGCCCCATTCCGGTGGGCGCTCGGCGTAGGCCTGCATCCCGGGTTGCTCCGCGAAGGGCTTGCTCAGCACCTGGTGCAGCCGCCGCACTTCACTGTAATCACCCGCTTCAGCTGCCTCGATGGCTTTCTGCGCCAGGTAGTTGCGCAGCACGTACAACGGGTTCACTGCATGCATGCGTTCGCGGCGCCCCTCGGCATTACCGGCTTCACGCTCGCACCGGGCCAGGTAATCGGCGCCCCAGGCATTGAAGCCGGCCAGGTCGATGAAGTCATTGCGTACCACCTTCAACGCTTCGGCCACCGGTTGCTCGCCCAGCCGGCGGAAGAACAGGTTGTAGTCCACACCACCGCGCTGCATGCACTGCAGCAGGCGCTCGACCAGCGCCATGTCGTCATCCTCGGCCGTGGTCAGGCCCAGGCGCCTGCGCATCAGGTCCAGGTAATGGGCCTGGTACAGTGGCAGGAACAAGCCCAACGCCTGCTTCAACGCCTCCACCTCGACCACCGTGGTCAGCGCTTGGGCCAACGCGCTGAGGTTCCAGTGGGCGATGGGCACCTGGTTGGCGTAGCTGTACCGGCCGCGGTCGTCGGAGTGGTTGCAGATGAAATTGGCGTCGAAGTCGTCGAGGAAGGCATACGGGCCGAAGTCGAAGGTAATGCCGAGGATCGACATGTTGTCGGTATTCATGACCCCGTGGCAGAAGCCATAGGCCTGCCAGCGGGCGATCAGGTCGGCATTGCGCTCGACGATGGTGCGGAACATTGCCAGGTAAGGTTGCTCGGCGGTGCCGCACTCGGCGTAGTGCTGTTGCAAGACGTGGTCGAGCAGCACCCGTTGCTGCTCAGGCTGCTTGGTGTAGTAGAAATACTCGAAATGACCGAAGCGTACGTGGCTCTGCGCCACGCGGGTAAGCATGGCCGCGCTTTCACGTATTTCGCGCCATACCGGGGTGCTCGAGCCGATGACGCACAGCGCGCGGCTAGTGGGAATGTGCAGGGCGTGCAGGGCTTCGGAGGCGAGGAACTCGCGGATCGATGAGCGCAGCACGGCGCGGCCGTCGCCCATGCGCGAGTACGGCGTCTGGCCGGCCCCCTTGAGGTGCAGGTCCCAGTGCTGGTTGGCGTCGTTCAGGACCTCGGCCAGCAACAGGCCGCGGCCATCGCCCAGGCGCGGGTTGTACGAGCCGAATTGGTGGCCGGAGTACACCATCGCCCTTGGGTCGGCCTGATCCCACAGCTTTTGGCCGCTGAACAGTTCGGCGAACAGAGGCAGTTCGGCCTGGGCCGGGTCGAGGTCCAGCAGCGCCATGGCCGACTCGCTCGCCACCACCAGGCGGGGCTCGGCGATGGGCTCGGGTAGCACCTGGATAGAGAACGCATCGCCCAGGCGGGCGAAGCGGTTGTCGAACGTGAGTTGGTCGAGGGCTTTCACGGGCTGCTCCTGGAAGTCGGTGCCATTGGGGCCGCTTTGCGGGGCCCACCTGTGGGGGCTGGCTTGCCGGCGATCGAGGGCCAAGCCCTCGCAGGCATTCTGGGCGTTCATGCCCTATGGCGTCCACTCACACAGGTTGGGTGTCATCGGGTTTGGGCTGTTCCATTGGTATCAGCTGCTGCTTGCCGCCGGCTGCGTCCATCAGGAACACCTCGACCTGGCGTACCGAGATCTTGATGTCATGCGCCTTGAACTCGCGGCTGATGAAGCGGTTGAGTTCGTCCAGCGTCGGGTTGCGGTCACCCAGGTCGCGCACGTGCATGCGCAGTTCGTGGTCCAGCGAGCTTTCGCCGAAGTTGAGGAAGTACACGATCGGTTCCGGGTCCTTGAGCACCCGTGGGTTTTCATGCGCGCCCTTGAGCAGCAGCTCGCGCACCAGGTCGAGGTCGGAGCCATAGTCGATGCCCAGCTTCAGCGTGACCCGGGTGACCGTGTCGGTCAGCGACCAGTTGATCAGTTGGCCGGTGATGAAGGTCTTGTTGGGGACGATGATGTCCTTGCGGTCGAAGTCGGTGATGGTGGTGGCGCGGATGCGGATCTTGCTCACCGTGCCCGACAGGTTGCCGATGGTGATGGTGTCGCCGATGCGTACCGGGCGCTCGAACAGGATCATGATGCCAGAAATGAAGTTGGCGAAGATTTCCTGCATGCCGAAGCCCAGGCCCACCGACAGCGCCGCCACCAGCCATTGCAGCTTGTCCCAGCTGACCCCCAGGGTCGACAGGGTGCTGACGATACCCACGCCGACGATGGTGTACGACAACAGGGTGGTGGTGGCGTAAGCGCTGCCTTGGGCAAGGTTCAGGCGTGACAGCACCAGCACCTCCAGCAGGCCTGGCAGGTTGCCGGCCAGGGCGAAGGTAATGCCGACGATCACCAGTGCCCCCAACAGGTCGCCCAGGCTGATGGGCACCATGCTGGCAGCGGCGCCGGTGCCGCTGGTGTATTCGTACAGCACGAAGTTGTTGAGGTAGGCGAACACCGAGAGCAGGTCGGCCCATACCCAGTACAGGCCAGCGATGAAACCGCCCAGCAGGGCGAGGCGGATCAGGCGCAGCGATTGCTGGTTGACCTGCTCGATGTCCAGGGTCGGCTCTTCGACGACCACTTCGCCGTCCAGCCCTTCCTTGGCCGCTGCGCGCTTGCTCAATGCCCGTTGGTAGGCCAGGCGGCGGGCCGCAACCGACAGGCCGCGCACGAAAGCGGCTTCGATCACCAGCCAGAACAGCAGCAGGTAGAGGGTGTAGATCAGCCGGTCGGTGAGTTTCAGGGCGGTGTAGTAGTAGCCGAAGCACACCGCGACGAACAGGGCGATAGGCAGCGCAGTGAACGCCACGCCGACCGCCTTGCGGAACAGCGAAGTGTCACGGTGCGCCGGGCTGCTGAGCAGCAGGCGGCTGAGCAGCCAGGCCATCAGCGCATAGCAGGCCAGCACCACGCCAATACCCAGTACATCGTCGGCCAGCGCCGACGGCTGGTGCTCGGCAACCGCCACTACCCCGACCAGGGCCAGCACCACGGTGCCCAGGCGGCGTACCCAGCCCCGCAGGAACTCGACCTGGGGTTTGTACCAACGGAAATGGACTTCCGCCACGCCGCCGGGTGCAAGGATGCGGTAGGCGGTATAGAACACCAGCCACGCCTGGGCCAGTTGCCACAGGGCCGCGCCGAGGTTGGCGTTCTGCCCGCGGGCGTCGATCTGCAGGGCATAGCTGCACAACGCCAGGACAAGGCTGACCGGCATCGCCAGCAGGATATTGATAAGAATTGCCTGTGGCGTATGCCACTGGCTGTCGCGGCGGAAATGGCCAATGTCCTGGTGCACCTTGCCCAGCCGTTGGTACAGGTACTTGCGCCGCCATAACAGAGCGCCGATCACCAGCAACAGCGGCAGGAACAGCAGCGGCCGGTGGCTGAGGCCGTCGGTCAGCTCGCTCAGGCTGGAGGCCCACGGCAGGTTGGCGACCTGGTCGGCCAGCCGTTGCGGCACGGTGCGCAACCAGTCCCAGTCCAAGGGCTTGTTGCTGGGGATCCAGAACATCTGTTCGTCGAGGGTGGTGCGCAGGCTCTGGGCAGTGCCCAGCAATTGTTTCTGGTTGAGCTGCAGGGTGATCGATTCGTTGAGCAGCGCCGAAAGCTCGCGGTTCAACCGCTCCAGCAGGTCGCTGCGGGTGATTGCCAGCTCCAGCAGGGCCTTGCGCAGCTGCGGGGTTACCTGTTCCTGCGGTTGGGCTGCCAGCAGCTTGTCGACATAGGTCACCGGGCTGCTCATCACCTCGCGCTGCTGGCTGACCTCGAACTGGTACAGGCGGGTGTCGGCGATCTGGTCGGCCAGGTCGCGGTCGAGTTTCAGGTGTGGCAGGGTCTGCTTCTGTTTGTAGAGGATCTTGGACAGCAGCAGGCTGCCCTTGAGCACGTTGATCTGCTCGTCCAGCGCCTGGTCGGCCTGGGTCAGGCTGTCCAGTTGCTGCTTGGTGCGCAGGTTCTGCTGGGTCAGCTCATTGAGGCGGTCGGTGCTTTTGAGCAGGTAGTCGGACAGCTTCAGGTTAGCTGCGCTTTCGGTGGCCAGCAGGCTGCTGCCGCCCGCCTTCTGCGCCTCGATCGATTGCTGGGTGACCGTTTCCTGGGACTGGGCCAGGCGCTTGTCGTTGATCAGCGTCTGCAGGTCCTGGATTTCCTGCTCAAGGCGCGCGGCACGCTCGATCAGCAGGTCATGGCGGGCGTTGCCAAGGTCCTGCAGCACGCTGTTGCCGGCCAGTTCCTGGCGGCGCAGCAGGGTCAGCGCGTTGAGCGAAGCCAGTTCTGCATTCAGCTGGTTGCGCTGGTCGGCGTTGATCGACTTGCCACCGTCCTTGCCGGTCTTGAGGATGCTGTTGATCTGCTGGGCGCGGGTCTGGTTGCTGCTGATCTCGGCCTGGGCACGCTCGGGGCGGGTCTGCGAGTTGATGATCAGGCTGTTGGCGTCGGACAGTGACTTCTGCAGCTCACCCTGCTGGGTGTTGCGCTCGCTGAGCATCTGTTCGAGTTGCTGCACGGTGAGGTTGGCATAGCGTTGGGCAACCGGCTGAACCTTGGTTTGCTTGAGCCGGGCCAGCTCTTTCTGGCTGTCGTCGGTTTCCTTGGGTGCGGCACTGAGTTGCTGCTTGAGGGCGGCCAGCTTCTTCTCGTTGTCTTCCTTGCTGGCCAGCAGGCTCAGGGTCTGTTCCAGTACCTGCTGCAAGGCTTTTTGGTCGGCCTCGGGCAGCTTGCGCTCGGCAATCTTGTCGAGGCTGTTCTGAATGCTGGCAGCCGTTGGCGGCTCTGCCGCGGTGGCCGCGAAGGAAAGGGACAGGCACAGCCCGAGCAGGGCTGTGCGAAGGTATGCGCGCAGGGACATAGGCAGACTACTTGTGGATCCGGCAGAAACGAAGTTTAGAGGAACAATCCTGGTCCGGGTCGCGTTCCTTCGGGGAATCTGACGCCCACTTTCTGGATCTTGTTCCCGTCCATGGTCGCCACGGTCCAGATCGTGCCGTGCCATTCCACCTGGTCACCTACTACTGGAGCGCCTCCGACCTTCTGTCGGATGAACTGCGCCAACGGCATCTTCGCGTCCAGGCCATCGAGTTTCAGGCCATACAGTGCGGCCACCGCACCCAGTTCGGCATCGCCTTCGAGAACGAAGTCGCCGAAGAAGCGCAGGTCCAGGCCACGCTGCGGCGCCTGGCTGAACAGTTTGCCCAGCGCCGGCAGGTTGTGTTCGTGGCCGATCACGCAGAGCATGTCGTCGACCTCCAGCACGGTGCTGCCAGAGGGGTGCAGCAACTGCTCGCCGCGGAACAGGGCGGCGATGCGTGTGCCTTCCGGCATCTTCAGCTCGCGCAGGGCGGCGCCGATGCACCACTTTTCCTTGCCCAGGCGGTAGACGAACATTTCCCACTCACTGGTGATGTGCACCTCCAGCGCAGAGCGGGAGATGGGCGCCGGATCTGGGGGTACCGTCACCTTGAGCAGCTTGGCCACCCACGGCAGGCTGGTGCCTTGCACCAGCAGCGACACCAGCACGATGAAGAAAGCCAGGTTGAAGAACAGCTGGGCGTCCGGCAGGCCGGCCATCAGCGGGAACACCGCGAGAATGATCGGCACCGCGCCACGCAGGCCAACCCAGGAGATGAAGCCTTTTTCGCGGCCGTGGAAGGCCTTGAACGGCAGCAATGCCGCCACCACCGACAGGGGCCGCGCCACCAGGATCATCCACAACGCCAGGCCCAGTGCCGGCAGGGCGATGGGCAGCAGGTCGTGCGGTGTCACCAGCAGCCCCAGGACCAGGAACATGCCGATCTGCGCCAGCCAGGCCATGCCGTCGAGCATGTGCAGGATGCCATGGCGGCTGCGGATCGGCTTGTTGCCCAGCACCAGGCCGCACAGGTACACAGCCAGGAAGCCGCTGCCGTGCAGAGCGTTGGTCAGCGAGAACACCACCAGGCCACCGGCCACCACCAGGATGGGGTAGAGGCCACCGGCCAGGTTGATCCGGTTGACCAGTTGCAGCATCAGCCAGCCGCCGCCCAGGCCCAGCAACCCGCCGATGCCGAACTCGCGCAGCAGGTGGGCAAGCAGGCTCCAGTGCAGGCCGGTCTGGCCGCTGGCAATCATGTCGATCAGCGTAACTGTCAGGAAGACCGCCATCGGGTCGTTGCTGCCCGACTCGATCTCCAGGGTGGCGGTGACCCGTTCGTTCAGGCCCTTGCCGCCCAGCAGCGAAAACACCGCTGCGGCGTCGGTGGAGCCGACGATGGCGCCGATCAGCAGGCCCTGGATCAGGCTCAGGTTGAACAGCCAGGCAGCGACAAGGCCGGTCAGGGCTGTGGTGATCATGACCCCGACCGTGGCCAGCGACAGAGCCGGCCATAGCGCTACGCGAAAGCTCGCCACCCGTGTGCGCAGGCCGCCGTCGAGCAGGATCACCGCCAGGGCGAGGTTGCCCACCAGGTAGGCGGTCGGGTAGTTGTTGAAGATGATGCCGCCACCATCGACACCGGCGACCATGCCCACGGCGAGAATGATGACCAGAATAGGGATGCCCAGGCGCGACGACAGCGAACTGACCAGAATACTCGCGCCCACCAGCAATGCGCCGATCAGAAACAGGCTGTTGATGGTGCTGGCATCCAAAGGCAGGTACTCCAGGACAACGCGGGAAAGGGGAATGACTGGCAAGTCGCGTGCCAATCGATTCTAACCTGATGAATTGGCAGCATGTAAAGCGTTTCTGCAGATGTGAAAAAGGCACCGCGGTGGGTGCCTTTTGTCATGTTGCCGGTGCTCAACCTGTGGGAGGCGGCTTGCCGGCGATGCGGCCGGTGCAGGCTTACGCCTGCTTCACTTCACGCATAGGCTTGCCTTTGACCGGGGCATCACCTGCCACGTAGTACTTGGCGGTGCTGCGTGGCAACGGCTTGCGACCCCGGATCTTGTCCGAGATTTTCTCGGCGATCATGATCGTGGTGGCGTTGAGGTTGCCGGTGATGATCAACGGCATGATCGAAGCATCCACTACGCGCAGGCCCTGCATACCGTGCACACGGCCTTCGCCATCGACCACCGCCATGTCGTCGGTGCCCATCTTGCACGAGCAGGACGGGTGGAAGGCGGTTTCGGCGTGCTCGCGGATGAACTTGTCCAGCTCTTCATCGGTTTGCACATGCGCGCCGGGGCTGATTTCGCGCCCACGGTACGGGTCCAGTGCCGGCTGGGCCATGATTTCGCGGGTCAGGCGGATGCCGTCACGGAATTCCTGCCAGTCCTGCTCGGAGGACATGTAGTTGAACAGGATGCTCGGGTGCTGGCGCGGGTCTTTCGACTTGGCCTGGATGCGGCCGCGGGAAGGGGAGCGCATCGAACCCATGTGCGCCTGGAAACCATGCTCCTTCACGCCATTGGAACCGTTGTAATTGATCGCCACCGGCAGGAAGTGGTACTGGATGTTCGGCCACTTGAATTCAGGGCGGCTGCGAATGAAACCGCCAGCTTCGAACTGGTTGCTGGCGCCGATGCCGGTGCCGTTGAACAGCCACTCGGCACCAATGGCCGGCTGGTTCCACCACAGCAGCGACGGGTACAGCGACACCGGCTGGGTGCAGGCGTACTGCAGGTAAAGCTCCAGGTGGTCCTGCAGGTTTTCACCCACGCCCGGCAGGTCGTGCACCACCGGAATGTCGAGGCTTTCCAGCAGGGCACGCGGGCCGACGCCGGAGCGCTGCAGCAGCTGCGGCGAAGCGATGGCGCCGGAGCTGACGATCACTTCCTTGCGGGCACGGGCTTCTACGCGCTCTTCGCTGTCGCCCACCAAGTAGGTGACGCCAACCGCGCGCTTGCCTTCGAACAGCACACGGTCGCTGAGGGCGTGGGTCACGATGGTCAGGTTCGGGCGTTTCTTGGCCTGGTCCAGGTAGCCACGGGCGGTGCTGGAGCGGCGGCCGTTCTTGGTCACCGAACGGTCCATCGGACCAAAACCTTCCTGCTGGTAGCCGTTGAGGTCTTCGGTACGCGGGTAACCGGCCTGCACACCGGCTTCGACCATTGCGTTGAACAGCGGGTTGTTGCCGGCTTTGGGGGTGGCGACACTGAGCGGGCCGTCACCGCCGTGGTAGTCGTTAGGGCCGATATCGCGGGTTTCGGCCTTGCGGAAGTACGGCAGGCAGTCGAGGTAGGTCCAGTCTTCCAGGCCTGGCAGTTCTGCCCAGCCGTCGAAGTCCATGGCGTTGCCGCGGATGTAGCACATGCCGTTGATCAGCGACGAACCACCCAGGCCCTTGCCGCGGCCGCACTCCATGCGGCGGCCGTCCATGAACGGCTCCGGGTCGGTCTCGTAGGCCCAGTTGTAGCGGCGCCCTTGCAGCGGGAAGGCCAGGGCTGCTGGCATCTGGGTGCGGAAGTCGAAGCGGTAGTCGGGGCCGCCGGCTTCCAGCAGCAGTACGGTGACGCCGGCATCTTCGGTCAGGCGGGTGGCCAGTGTGTTACCGGCGGAGCCGGCACCGACGATGATGTAATCGTATTCCATGGCATTTCTCCGAAATGCAGCGGCAAGCTTCTAGCTACAAGCTGCAAGAAAAAGCAGTTGGGCGAAGCTTGCGAATGGATGGTATCTGCAAGGGCCGGCGGTCTGACGCCGACCGGCTCTTACTTGCAGCTTGAAGCTTGCGGCTTGCAACTGTCGGTCAGAAGACCGAGTTGTAGCCGCCCAGTTCGACCTGTACCGACTTGATACGGGTGTATTGAGCCAGCGAGCTGACGCCGTTTTCACGGCCTACGCCCGACTGCTTGTAGCCACCGACCGGCATCTCGGCCGGCGATTCACCCCAGGCGTTGATCCAGCAGATACCAGCTTCGAGCTTGTGGATGATGCGGTGGGCGCGGGTGATGTCGTTGGTGCAGACACCGGCGGCCAGGCCGTAGTCGGTGTCGTTGGCGCGGCGGATCACTTCTTCTTCGGTTTCATAGGTGAGGATGCTCATCACCGGGCCGAAGATCTCTTCCTTGACGATGGTCATGTCGTCGCTGCAGTCGGTGAACACGGTCGGGGCCACGAAGGCGCCTTTGGCGAACTCACCGGTGGTCAGACGCTCGCCGCCGCACAGCAGGCGGGCACCTTCCTCTTTACCCTTGGCGATGTAGCCCAGCACGCTTTCCATGTGCTGGAAGCTGACCAGCGGGCCGAAGTTGGTGTTTTCGTCTTCCGGGTTGCCAACGCGGATGCGCGCTACGCGCTCGGCGATCTTGGCTTCGAAGGCAGCCTTCATTTCAGCGGGGATGAACACGCGGGTACCGTTGGTGCATACCTGGCCCGAGCTGTAGAAGTTGGCCATCATGGCGATGTCGGCGGCCTTGTCCAAGTCGGCATCGGCGCAGATGATCAACGGCGACTTGCCGCCCAGTTCCATGGTGACTTCCTTGAGCGACGAGCTCGAGGCGCTGGCCATGACCTTCTTGCCGGTGGTGGTGCCGCCGGTGAAGGAAACCTTTTCGATGCGTGGGTGCTCGGTCAGCCAGGTGCCGACTTCACGGCCGCTGCCGGTCAGCACGTTGAACACGCCATTGGGCAGGCCGGCTTCGGTGTAGATCTCGGCCAGTTTGAGGGTGGTCAGCGACGTGACTTCCGATGGCTTGAAGATCATCGCGTTGCCAGCGGCCAGGGCCGGTGCGGATTTCCACAGGGCGATCTGGATCGGGTAGTTCCAGGCACCGATACCTACGGTCACGCCCAGCGGCTCGCGGCGGGTGTAGACGAAGGACGATTCACGCAGCGGGATCTGCTCGCCCTCGATGGCCGGTACCAGGCCTGCGTAGTACTCCAGCACATCGGCGCCGGTGACGATGTCGACGTAGCGGGTTTCCGAGTACGACTTGCCGGTGTCCAGGGTTTCCAGCATGGCCAGCTCGTCGTTGCGCTCGCGCAGGATGTCGACGGCGCGGCGCAGGATGCGCGAGCGCTGCATCGCGGTCATCGCAGCCCAGACTTTCTGGCCACGCTCGGCGCTTTCGACGGCTTTCTCGACGTCAGCCTCGGTCGCACGCTGCACGTGGGCAAGGACTTCGCCGGTAGCCGGGTTGATGGCTTCGAAAGTGGCATCGCTGCCAGCGTCGACGTAAGCGCCATCAATGTAGAGTTTTTGCGTTCCGAAACGGGCCATAGTGTCCTCGCAAGTGCAGTGTGTGGTTTGGCTTTGCGTCACGCTCCTGCCGGGTGGGCAAGGGCCGTGCGCGCTAGTTCAGCAGCCGGGTCGTTGGTGCCCAGGGTGTGCTGCTTAGCCAGTTGTAGATCCATGTATTCGTAAGCAATCCGTACTGCCTGGCCAGTGTCGAATGCATCACCCGACAGGGCACCGCGCAGCCACAGACCGTCGATCAGGGCTGCCAGGCCACGGGCGGCCTTGCGCGCATGGTAAAGCGGCAAGGCACGGCGAAACTGGCAACACAGGTTGGAGTACAAACGGTGGTCGTTGATCCGTTGCAACCTGTGCAAATCGGGCTGGTGCATGCTGGAAGCCCAAAAGGCCAACCAGGTTTTCATCGCCGGGCCGTTCACCTGGCTGGCATCGAAGTTGCCCTCGATGATCACTTTCAGGTGAGCGCGCGGGCTGTCGTCCGTCAGGGCCTGGCGACGTGCTCGAACGCCTTCGTTGAGCATATTCATGATGTAACCCATCGTCGCTGCAATCAGGCCGTTCTTGTCCCGAAAGTAGTGACTGATGATGCCGTTCGACACCCCGGCCAAACGGGCAATCAGCGCAATGCTGGCGTCCCCCAGGCCGACCTGGTCGACAGCCTGCAACGTGGCTTCGATCAATTGCTGGCGGCGGATGGGTTGCATACCGACCTTGGGCATCTTGCTATCTCCTCAGGCCTGCGAGCAGGCGACAGGCGGCTGACTCGGCGAAGACCAGTCTATTTTGTTTTGATTGAACGTTCAATCAATAAAGAATAAGCTCTGCGACAATTTGTGCCATTGACAGTCTTTCAGGCCGTCGAGCAGGCACGAATTGACACCCCAGGAAATCGCGTAACCCCCGGAATACAAGGCGTTGACGGGCATCAGCGATGCGAAATGCAGATTCTGCCCCGTGGCCATGGCCCGCGGCGGGCCCTTGGAGCGGGCGGGGTGATCTGTGACGAATGCGCGCACCCAGCGGGTAAAGCGTGGCATTTGCAGCAGACCACCTGTCTGTTTTTTGCAACGTATCGATTCGGGATCACGGTTTCCAGGGTGCTTTTATAACACCTGATGCAGTGGGGATATTCCACCAATTGCTCGGGAAATAATGATTAGCCTCCACAGCCGCACTGCCCGGAGCATTCGTGCAATGAGTTCTGCCTCACTTACCAAGCCCCCCGCCGAGAGGGTACGGGTCAACCGCGTGGTGTTCTTCACCTCCGCGCTGATGATCCTTGTTCTGACTGCCTTGCTGATCGCTGTACCCGAAACTGCCGGCCAGGTGCTGGGCGTGGCCCAGAAGTGGCTGACGCGCACCTTCGGCTGGTACTACATGCTGGTGATCTGCGGTTACCTGCTGTTCGTCGTCTACCTGGCCTTCTCCGATTACGGCAGTCTCAAGCTCGGCGGCAAGGACGACCAGCCCGACTTCAGCTATGGCGCCTGGGCTGGCATGCTGTTCTCCTCGGGCATCGGTATTTCGCTGCTGTATTTTGGCGCCTCCGAGCCCCTGGACCACTACTTCAATCCCCCGGAGGGCACCCCGGCAAGCCTCGAAGCCGCGCGCCAGGGCCTGCAGCTGACCTTCCTGCACTGGGGCCTGCATGGCTGGGCGATCTATGCGCTGGTCGGCCTGGCCGTGGGCTACTTCGCCTACCGGCATAATCAGCCGCTGGCGCTGCGCTCGGCGTTGTACCCCCTGGTCGGCGAACGTTGGGTCAAGGGTGCCGCCGGCAATGCCGTGGACATCTTCGGCATGTTCGTCACCCTGTTGGGCCTGGTCACCAACCTGGGCATCGGTGCCATGCAGGTGTCGTCCGGGCTGGAGTACCTGTTCGGCATGGATCACAGCAAGACCAACCTGCTGGTGGTGATCCTGGTGATGGCTGGCGTTGCTACCGTGGCGGCGGTTTCGGGTGTGGAAAACGGCATTCGCCGCCTGTCCAACCTGAACATCATGCTGTTCAGCGGCTTGCTGATCTTCGTCCTGCTGGGCGGCGAGACCCTGCACTTGCTGAACGGCTTCGTGCAGAACGTAGGCGATTACCTCAACGGTATCGTGCTGAAAACCTTCGACCTGTACGTGTATGAGGGCGAGGCTGGCAAGTCCGAACGCTGGTTGGGCCTGTGGACCGTATTCTACTGGGCCTGGTGGATCTCCTGGGGCCCGTTCGTAGGCATGTTCATCGCCCGTATTTCCAAAGGCCGCACCGTGCGCCAGCTGGTCATGGGTGTGCTGCTGATCCCGCTGGGCTTCACCTTGGCCTGGCTGTCGATCTTCGGTAATACCGCGCTGGACCTGGTGATCAACCAGGGCGCGGTGGAGCTGGGCAAGACTGCGCTGGAACAACCTTCGATGTCGATCTACCAGCTGCTGGAATACTTCCCGGCAGCCAAGCTCGTGATCGGGGTGGCGGTGTTCGTCGGCTTCGTGCTGTTCCTGACGCCGGCCGATTCCGGTGCGGTGATGATGGCCAACCTGTCCTGCAAAGGCGGCAAGGTCGACGAGGATGCCCCACACTGGATGGTGGTGTTCTGGTCGGTGGTGATCACCCTGGTGACCATCGGTTTGCTGTTCGCCGGTAATTTCGAGGCCATGCAAACGATGGTGGTGCTGGCGGGCCTGCCGTTCTCGGTGGTGCTGGTGCTGTTTATGTTCGGCCTGTACAAGGCCATGAAACAGGACGTGGCGGTAGAGCAGGAGCGCGCCGAACTGGCTGCCCGTGGCCGACGTGGGTTCAGTGAGCGGCTGACCCAGCTGGAGCTGCAGCCGACCCAGGCCGTGGTGCAGCGCTTCATGGACAAGCAGGTCAGCCCGGCCCTGAAAGAGGCTGCTGCGCAGTTGCAGACCCTGGGCTTCGACGTGGAGTCCCGTGTTGGCCAGGCGCGCGACATGATGGGCCTGCGGGTGATGATGGAAGAAGGTAACCCGTTCGTCTACGAAGTGAGCCTGGACGGCTACCTGGCGGCGCCGAGCGAGGCGCCGGTGGAAGGCGAGCCCGAAGTCCGTCAACGCTTCTACCGTGCCGAGGTGTACCTGCACGACGGCAGCCAGGAGTACGACCTGATGGGCTTTGCGCCCGAGCAGATCGTGCGTGACGTGCTGGACCAGTTCGAAAGCCATCGCCAGTTGCTGGGGCGAGTGTACAGCTGACGCTGCTGCAACGAAAAAAGGCCTTGCCCGCGTGCAAGGCCTTTTTTTTGAGCAATATGTAGCGCGGGTATCGCGCCTGAATGCCGCAGCCTGCGGTTTTTCAGCGGAGGCACCCAGCATGACGAGTTACAAGATACCCCCCTTCGATTTCCGCCAGGCCGTGGCCGGGCAGTTCGACGGCCGGCCGACCCTGCGCGAGGTCGCCAGTGCCCAGCTACTGCGCGTGCTGCTGTCGAACCTGCCATGGTTGGCCAGCACCACGCCTGCCCTGACAAATGCTGACCCACTGATGCTGGACAGCCCAGACCCTTCTACTGCGTACTCGACCACCGCACCCTTTGTGGACCGGGTTCTGGAAGCTGTGCTCGACCCTCAGGCGTTGAGCCTGGCGCCACTGGCGGATGGGCGCCATTACAACCTCGGGCTGACCGGCAGCCTTCGTTTTGCCGGCTCGTCGAGCGAGTTCGACACCCGGCAGTTGCCTGACTTGTCAGCAGCCCTGAACCAGCTGGTCGAGGACTTGCCACGACACTTCTGCGAGGCTCAGCTCGAGTACTGGCGAGGCAAGGGCAGCGCCGGGGTCAGTCGCGACGAATGGCTGCAGTTGCTGCTCAGGATCGCGCTACTGCGCAGCTTGCCCTGGCAGGGACTGGACCCGCAGGAGCAGGCCTGTATCCGCGGCCTGCTGCACGGCGGTGATGAACAGCCCGCGGTGTACTTCGTGCAGACCCGGCTGACCAGTGCCTCCATGCAATACGATCAACTGCAATGCCAGATGCTGATAGCCGCCGAGTGGGATGAGCGTGAGGTCATCCTGTGGTGCGCACCTTCGGGGATAGTACGCAGTTTCCAGTCGTTGCACGCGTTCGGCCTGGCCTTGCGTGACGAACTGGCGCAACGCTACGCCTTCGAACGGATGAGTTGGCAACGCTATCCCGCCACCGGCAATGTGTTTGCCCAGCAGGTCTCGCTGCTGCTCGATACGGTGCTCGCCAGGGTCGAGCTTGCGCGTTATGCCGATATCCAGGATGTTCCGGCCCTTGAGCAGCGTTTTGACCAGCTTGGCGACCCTTCTTCCTGGTTCGTGGGGTACCCGGATGAAACCCCGGCGGTGCAACCTCCCCCTGGGTTGATGGCCCGTGCGCAGGACACTTTTGCCTGCAGCGCTGCCTTGCTGCAGCTCGCGCTTTACCAGCTCGACTCGGGTGGGGTCTCAGCACTGGATGGCGTTCAATCGCTGACCGATTACGCCCGTCAACGGCTGACCACGCAGATCCGCGAGGATCACGGTGTGGACAGCTCGCCGGACGATCTTGTATTCGACCTTTACCTGGCCCGTGGGATCCCTGGTGGGGCGGGCACAGGCACCGGCGGCGGCGAACCATTGGCTTTCGTTGGGAGCAAGACACTCACCGAATTTGCCATTGGCAACCTCGCGTCGCTCAAGGGGGCGGCGATCGAGCGCATTTATCAGCGTGGCGGAGGCGAGGCACCGGCGTGGCTCGATGCCGAGGCAGCCAGAGCGCTGGTGACCAAAGTGGACATCGGTAGCCACTATCCTGCCTATGTCGCGGCGCAACTGGACGATCCGGCCAAGCGCGCGGACCGGGTCACGCGCCTGGGGCGGGAATGGCGTGCAGCACTGCTCGCGGCTGCGCTCACTGCCAAGATGGACGGCAAGATCAAGGAGCCAGGCCTGCAATGCGTGGTCGACTATTGCGCGGGTCATGTTGACCCCGACACGCCGCGCATGATGCTGTTTCCGTTGGCGTTCAAGCGTAGCGCAGCGTCTTCGGTCACGGACGCGGTACGCTGCATGTACATCCTGTTCTGCGCGGAACCCTCGCTGGTCTTGCTGTACCGGCCTTTGTTCGCCAAAGACACGCTGCGTGAATATGCCAGCCTGTCGGCTTTGCTCGAACACGTGCGTGAATCGGAGATTTTGCAGGAGAGCATTCTTGACTGGATGCAGCCCAGCGTCAGGCCTATCTACGACCATGGCGGTTTCCGCGAACCGCACATCAGTGTCATCGGCATCGACCCCTATGCGCTGCCTGAGCGTCCGGAACCTGCCAGGCTGGCGATCGAATTCTGGCGTAGCAACATTGACGAGAAACTTTATACAGCCAATCGGGACCTGCTGCTGACGCTCGCTGATGAACAGTCTGTGTCCAACGCCGAGAGCCGCTGGCAGACATTGTGCGAGGGGGCATGGCTGTTGTTCGATGTCGTGACCTTGGGGCTTCGGGGGCCGGTGGCCGCGGTGGCCTGGTTGGTGCAATTGCTCAACGCGTTGCAGCAAGACATTGAGGCCTTGGAACGTGGCAATGAGTTCGATCGGTCGGCGGCAACGGTTGACCTGATATTGAACCTGGGCATGGTGTTGCTGCATGCCAGGCAACCCGCCAAAGCCTTTCCCGCCTATGCATTGCCCGGTGCGGCGGAGGTCGAGGGGCCTGAAGCGCAGCGCGGCGCATTTGCCGAAATTGCCATCGCGCCTATCGAGGAAACGCCTGCGCCTGGCCAAGCGCTGCCGAGCCGCTGGCTCGATTTTTCATGGCGAGGTCAGAGTGGCTTCAACTGGCTGCCGCGCGAACAGCGCGAAGCACTCAGGGCCATGCGTGCACCGGTCTCGCTTGCGGGCGTGCAGCCCTTGAACCACGGCACGGCGGCGGGCTTGTATCTGATCGACGGCGATCATTATGTAGCCCTGGCCGGTGATACCTACCGCGTGGAGCGGTTGCCAGAGGGTGTACGGGTGGTCGATGGTGGCGGAGCCGCGGGGCCCTGGCTGCGTTTCGTCGACGGCGTGTGGCGTGTGGACACGGCGCTTGGTCTGCGGGGCGGCATGGGGCGAGAGCGTACACAAAAGTCGCTGAGGGATCGGTTTCGCGACATGCGCCAAAAGATAAACCTCCTTGACAATCGCGCCCGGGAGGCCAGAGAGCAAGCCCGGCCTCTTGCAAAGGCTGCGGACGAATTGCGCAAAAACCTGCAGAAACTCAAGGGGCTCCGGGCCAGCGCATCCGAAAGGCTGGCCGCGTTGCCCGCCGAAGACGAGGCGGGGAAGTCGCAGTTGCGCACAACGCTCGGGCTTTACGATGAGCGCATGATTACGTTCGAGCAGGACCACTTCACCCAGATGAGCCTGACGCTGAAGGAGCTGGAAGCTGCGGTCAGCGCCGATATTGAAATACTGGCGCTACACGCAACCATGCAAGAAGAAAAATTTGCTAGTGAGCGGAGAGAGGGCGGCTGGGACGGGGTGCTTGCCGAGCACGATAAAGGCGTTCGCAACAGCGCTATCAACGATGCCGAGGTTATTTTCACCGAGCTCTGGAGCCTTGCCAATTACCCCGAACTTGTGGAGATGCAAAACGCACTGTATGGGCGGCCAGTCCGCGAATCCGCGGATTTGTATGAGAAGTTGCGCGTCAAACAGCAAGTCGTGATCGACGTGCAGGATCGCATGTTGGTCGGGAGTGAGCAGCTGGATAAATTGTTGACCGAAACGCCGGACGATTTCGAGGTAGAGGATTGGAGTGGCAACTCCAAACGCACCGTCGCAGAGATAATTGCCAAGCGCACCGTCAGTACAGTTCAACTGCGCTTCCACCAGGTGATGAATCTGGCCGAGCTGGCGCTGCACCCGGAAAACGACCGGCCGGACGTAATTGCAGCCTACAAAGATGCCCTGGCCAGCCCAAGGCTGCGCAACGCGGCCGAAGCCCACGGCGAGCTGGCCTTCTCCAACCTGCCCGCCCAGGACAGGATCGTCATCCTGCACGAAGCCTGGGACGAGTACAGTGCTGCGCTGGTCAACAGCGATCGCGTTCGCCGGGAGGGTGGGGCGTTGATCGAACCGGCCATGATCGACCGCTATCGGGAGCACATCCGCAAACTCAAGCTCGATGTGAACGTACGTCTGAGCACTGCGTATGATGAACAGGATCGCCCCCATTTACCGATCGCTCGTAGGCCTTATCCGGCGGCCCGCGTGCCGCAGCGGTTGGTGCGTAATGCCCAGGGCCAACTGATGATCGGCGATGTTATCGAAGGGCAATCCTTGCTCGAGGTGCGTGAGAAGATCAGCAATAAGGTATTGGCCACCTTTGAACAAGTAGATGGCCAGTGGCGCGAGCGCGAGGTCCAGCAGCCATCGTTATCCGACGAAGCCCCCTTAGCCGATCTCGCTGGTTGGGTGCAGTCTCTACTGAATGAGAGCAATGCCCAGCGAGCCTCAGCCAAGGCCTATGTCCAGATCGATATCAGCGGGCCGCTGGTTGCCAGGATATACGACCTTCAGCTGAGCAAACTGACCGAGGCAGTGAGCGTACTGCGCGCCGCCGGTGGCGACGATGCGCTGATCAGGACCTTGGAACAGGAAGTGAATGCGCTGCGTACAGAGAAGGAGGAGCAACTTACCGCCCTGTACACCCACACCAGCCGCCCCACTGCCGAAGCTCTGCGCTATCTTCACGATTTGGGGGCGATCAAGGTCGTATACCTCAAGCGGCATGTTATGAACGACACTAGCGCTTTCGATGAGTACCTGGTACAGCTCTTGTCAAACAACCATAAACTCTGGGCTGTGCATTTCCATTTGCGGTCGCAGGCTGCCTTCCCCTGGGAAGTTACTTCAGGGCACCTGAAAGTGTGGGCCCAGCGTTTCCTGAGCAGCCAGGTTGCCAAGGATACAGGGCAGCAGCTTTACCGTGGCAAGCTGACGCTACAGCAAGCCACGGGGATCGTTCCTTTCAATCCTCCAACAGCATAGTAGGCTCGGGGCGGCTTGCCTCTGGCCGAACCCAGGCTCATCGGTTGCTGTAGCGGCCCTGCCGGCCATGTGCCGGCATGGCCTGGTTGCTCCGCTCGGCGATCATCTGTGGCAGGCCCAGCAGCGTGATGCCCTGGCTTTTCAGGCGAGGCAGTTCGCGGGCCAGAACCTCGAGCGTTTGCGGGTAAGGGTGGCCGATCAGCACTGCCGAGCCTTGCTTGTGCGCCAAGGCCACGCCTTGTTGCAGCTGCCCGGTAATGGCTTCGGTGGTGCGCACGTCATCGAGAAACACATCCCGCGAGACATGCGCCAAGCCTTGTGCCTGAGCTTCTGCAGCCGCGACGGTGGCGGCACTGGTGCGGCTGTCGACGAAGAACAGGTGGCGGCGCTGCAATTCGCCCATCAGCCAGGCCATGGGTTCGCGCTGGGCCGTCATACGGCTGCCCATATGGTTGTTGATGCCGGCCGCGTAAGGCACCTTGAGCAGCGCGCTGTCCAGGCGCCGGGCCAGCTCTGCGCCGGCGATGCCGGGGTGCCAGGCATAGGGCCCGGTGGCCGGGTCCATTGGCATGTGCAGGATCACCGTTTTGCCGGCCTTGTGCGCTTGGCGGGCGAAGTCGGTTGCATGCGGGGTGTCGGGCATGATGGCCATGGTCACCGGGCCGGGTAGGGCCAAGGTGCGGCTGTCCCGTTCGGGGCTCTGGCCAAGGTCGTCGATGATGATACTCATGTAGGCCTTGCCGGCCGGTGCCGCTTGCGCGACCCCGGCCAACAGGCAGAACACCAGGCACAGCAGGTACCGCATGGGCCGGATCATTTGCCCGAGGTGATGTTGAGGCCTTTGAGCAGGCTCAGTGCCTGGCTCAGTTGGAAGTCGTCGTCCTGTGGGCGCTCCTTGCGCTTGCTGCTGCCAGTCGGGCGGTCGGCGCCGCCGTTACCGTTGCCCAGGTGGCCCTGCAGGTCGGCTTCCTTGAAGTTGTCGGTGTCGACCTCGGCAGTGAGCTTGGCCTGACGTACTTCGATGTCGGGGACGATACCCTGGGCCTGGATCGAACGGCCATTGGGGGTGAAGTACAGAGCGGTGGTCAGCTTCAGGGCGCGGTCATTGGCCAATGGCAGCACGGTTTGTACCGAGCCTTTGCCGAAGCTGTCGGTGCCCATCAGCACGGCGCGCTTCTGGTCTTGCAGTGCGCCTGCCACAATTTCCGAAGCCGAGGCGCTGCCACCGTTGATCAGCACCACCAGTGGCACCCCTTCGCTGGCGTCGGCCGGGTCGGCCGAGAAGCGCAGTTCGGAATTGGCGATGCGGCCCTTGGTGTAGACGATCAGGCCCTTGGTGAGGAAGTGGTCGGCCACTTCCACGGCCGATTGCAACACACCACCCGGGTTGTTGCGCAGGTCGAGCACCACACCGCGCAGTTTCTTGTCGTTGTCCTTGCGCAGCTTGGCCAGGGCTTTGCCCACCTCGTCGCCGGTCTTGACCTGGAACTGGGTGATGCGGATATAGCCGTAGTCGTTTTCCAGCAGCTGGCTCTTCACGCTCTTGACCTGGATCACGGCGCGGGCCAGGGTCACGTCGAAGGGGTTACCGCCGTCGCGAACCAGGGTCAGGGTGATTTTGTCGCCGACCTTGCCGCGCATCTTGTCCACCGCTTCGGTCATGGTCTGGCCGCGGGTCGGGGCGCCGTTGATCTTGACGATCAGGTCGCCGGCCTGGACGCCTGCACGCGAGGCCGGGGTATCATCGATCGGCGAGACCACCTTGATGAAGCCATCTTCCTGGCCCACTTCGATACCCAGCCCGCCGAACTCGCCGCTGGTGCTCTCCTGCAGTTCCTGGAAGTCCTCGGGGCCCAGGTAGGCCGAGTGGGGGTCCAGGTTGCTGAGCATGCCCTTGATGGCGTTCTCCAGCAGGGTCTTGTCGTCCACCGGCTCGACATAGGCGGCCTTGATGCGGTCCATCACTTCGGCGAAGGTGCGCAGCTCTTCCAGTGGCAGTGGCGCCTTGGCAGTGACCTCGGTGGCCGGCACAGCTGCCGCCTTGGCCGGCTCCGCGGCAGTGGCCAGGGGCGCGCCGACCGCCAGGGCGATGGACAGGGCCAGCTGGGTGAGACGAGGCGAGTGCAGCATGTCGAACGGACTCCTGATCCTGTAAGCGCTCCCTGCGGAGCATCGGTGCAGCCTTTGGGCCGCGCCGTAGAAAGTTGACTAACCCCGGCACCACTGCGAAGGGTCGGTAGGCCGGCCCTGCTGGCGGATGGCGAAGTACAAGCCTGCCGCGTCCTGGCCACCGCTGTCGCCGACGGTGGATATGGCTTCACCGGCCTTGACGATGTCACCGGCACTTTTCAGCAGGCTCTGGTTATGGCCGTACAGGCTCAGGTAACCGTTGCCATGATCGAGAATGACCAGAAGCCCGGCGCCGCGCAACCAGTCGGCGAACACCACGCGCCCGCCGTGCACGGCGCGCACTTGTGTGCCAGGGTTGGCGCTGATCATCACGCCGTCCCATTTGGCCCGGGCATCGTTGCCGCGTGCATCGCCGAAGCGTGCCAGCAATCGACCATTGACTGGCCAAGGAAGTTTGCCCCGTGCTGCAGAAAATGCACCGCCGTAGTTGGCACCGTCGCTGGAAACCATCGGCCCGAGGGTGGTACGGGCCTTTTTCGGCGGCTCTGCCGGCGCTTCAGGCTCGCGCGCCTGATTGCGCGCAGCGGCGGCAAGGGCCTCTTGCTGCCGGCGTTTTTCCGCTTCCTGCTGCGCCAACAAGGCTTTCTTGCGTGCCTCTTCAGCCTCGCGGGCCTGGCGTGCCAGGGTTTCCTCGATGGTCTTGAGGACTTTGGCCAGGTCGGCCTGGTCCTGTTCACGGGCCTGGAGCTTCTGGTCGCGGTCTTTCATGTCGCTGTTGAGCTTGGCCAACACCTGCTGGCGCTTGCCGCGTTCGCTCTCCAGGGCCTGGCGGCGGCTGTCGAGGTCGGCACGCTGGGCCAGCAGCTGTTGCTGTTGAGCAGACATTTGCTGCTCGACACTGGCCAGCTGGCGGAGGGTTTCGTTGAAGGTGCGCAGCTGCTCCAGGCGCGCCTTGCTCATGTAGTCGTAGTAGGTCAGGGTGCGGGCGAATTTCTCTGGGTTCTGCTGGTTGAGCAGCAGCTTGAGGTATTCCTCGCGACCGTTGTTCTGGTAGGCCGAGCGGGCTTGAATGGCGATCAGCCGTTGCTGTTCAACGCGGGCGGTCTGGAGTTTTTTTTTCTCGGTTTCAAGGCGCTCCAGCTCGCCCTCGGTCTTTTTTAGCGCTTGCTGCAGTGCCTCCACCTGCTTTTCGAGGTTGCCGATGTCGGTCTCGGTGGCTTTGAGGTCCTTTTGCACACCGGCTTTTTCTTCCTGGAGCTTGCCCAGTGTTTTCTTGAGCTCGGCAATGTCCTGGCGGGTGGCGTCCAGTTGCTGCTGGGTCTGTGCGCGCTCATCGGCAAAGGCCGGGCTGTGCAGGCATGACAAGGCTAGGAGGATCAGGGCGCGAAGCATGGGGTTTGGCGTACCAAGGATGGAGACTGGCCTAGTATGCCCGCCTGGGCGGGCAAATTGAATCAGCTGCAAGCGTGAAGCTACAAGCGGCAAGAAAAAGCGCGCAACCTCTCGCTTGCAGCTTGCAGCTTGCAGCTTGCAGCTTGCAGCTTGCAGCTTGCAGCTTGCAGCTTGCAGCTTGCAGCTTGCAGCTTGCAGCCGTCAGGCGTCGACCAGAATCGAAGTACCGGTCATTTCGGCAGGCTTTTCCAGCCCCAGCAGCTTCAACATGGTCGGCGCAACATCGGCCAACACGCCGCCATCACGCACTCTCACGTTGCGCTTGCCGACATAGATGAACGGCACCGGCTCGGTGGTGTGTGCGGTGTGGGCCTGACCGGTGGACTCGTCTTCCATCTGCTCGACGTTCCCGTGGTCGGCAGTGATCAGCGCTTCGCCACCGACCTTGTCCAGCGCCTCGACAATGCGGCCAACGCAGTTGTCCAGCGCTTCGACAGCCTTGACTGCCGCTTCGAACACGCCGGTGTGGCCGACCATGTCACCGTTGGCGTAGTTGACCACGATCACGTCGAAGCGCTGTTGCTCGATGGCTTCGACAATGCGGTCGGTCACTTGCGGTGCGCTCATTTCCGGCTGCAGGTCGTAGGTGGCGACCTTCGGCGATGGGATCAGGATGCGCTCTTCGCCTTCGAATGGCTCTTCGCGGCCACCGGAGAAGAAGAAGGTGACGTGGGCGTATTTTTCGGTTTCGGCGATACGCAGTTGGGTCTTGCCGTGCTTTGCCAGGTACTCGCCCAGTACGTTGTTCAGGCTGGACGGGGCAAAGGCAGCGGGTGCCGGGATTTTCGCCGAATACTGGGTCAGGCCGATGTAGGCCGCCATTTTTGGCAGGCGTGCACGGGCGAATTCGGTGAAATCGGGCTCGACGAAGGCGCGCGACAACTCGCGAGCGCGGTCGGCGCGGAAGTTCATGAAGATCACGGCATCGCCGTCTTCGACCTTGACTGCTGCGCCGATGCGCGTGGCCTTGACGAACTCGTCGCTCTCGTCACGGGCGTAGGCCGCTTGCAGGCCTGCCACGGCGGTGTCAGCGGTGTATTCGGCGCTGCTGTCGACGATCAGGTTATAGGCGGCGCTGACGCGGTCCCAGCGGTTGTCGCGGTCCATGGCGTAGTAGCGGCCGATCAGGCTGGCGATGCGGCCCTTGCCCAGCTTGGCGAAGGTGGCGTCGAGCAGCTCGATGGACGACTGGGCGCTACGTGGCGGGGTGTCACGGCCATCGAGGAAGGCGTGCAGATAGATTTTTTCCGCACCGCGCTGCGCGGCCAGTTCGGCCATGGCAACGATGTGGTCCTGGTGGCTGTGCACGCCGCCATCGGACAGCAGGCCAAGGATGTGCACGGCTTTGCCGGCACCGGCAGCCTTCTCCACCGCACCGGTGAGCACCGGGTTGTGGAAGAACTCACCGTCGCGGATGGCCTTGGTTACCCGGGTGAAGTCCTGGTAGACGACGCGGCCCGCGCCCAGGTTCATGTGACCGACTTCGGAGTTGCCCATCTGCCCGTCCGGCAGGCCGACATCCATGCCCGAGCCGGAAATGAGGCCATGCGGCTGGCTGGCGCGCAGGCGGTCGTAGACCGGCGTGTTAGCGGCGTAGATGGCGTTGTATTCAGGGCTTTCGCTGTGGCCGAAGCCATCCAGGATGATCAGGACCAGGGGTTTGGGCGTACTCGTCATCAATCAAACTCACGGTTGTTCAAAGATGATAAAGAAACGCATTTTAGGGCAAATACGCCACGTGCGGCGAATAATCGTCCCATCCCCCGACCGGCGCGCGTGCGCTGGCAACATGAAGCTGGTCTGGTGGCCGGCCCGTCGGGCTTTGGTGGTACCAAGGGGCTGTGTATACTGGCCGGCATTTTCAATCGCCTGGAACACCGCTGATGGTTGCTCACCTGATTCAATTCGCGACAGATCACTACATCCTGGTTGCGATCTTCTTCATTCTGCTGGTCCTGCTGCTCATCAATGAAATCCGCCGTGGCGGGCAGAGCCTGAGCAACGGCCAGCTGACTGCCCTGGTCAATGCCGAGAAGGCGCTGGTGATCGATATCCGCCCGGCCAAGGAGTACTCCGCCGGTCACATCGTGGGTGCGGTGAACATTCCGCAGGACAAGCTGGCCAACCGCATGGCCGAGCTGGACAAGCACAAAGAGAAGACCCTGATCGTCGTCGACGCGATGGGCCAGCAGTCCGGCAGCATCTGCCGCGACCTGCTCAAG
The DNA here is from genome assembly GCF_013305665.1 of Pseudomonas sp. NY5710. Lineage (NCBI taxonomy): Bacteria > Pseudomonadati > Pseudomonadota > Gammaproteobacteria > Pseudomonadales > Pseudomonadaceae > Pseudomonas > Pseudomonas sp. NY5710. The sequence goes on along the minus strand of NZ_CP045554.1, from coordinate 5,076,407 downwards.
GCCGGTTACAACGCCGCCAAGCTGAGCGGTGGCGTTTCCAGCTGGAAAGCCGATAACCTGCCCCTGGTGAAGTGATATGAAGCCCGTCATCGTTTATTCCAGCGACTACTGCCCCTACTGCATGCGTGCCAAGTACCTGCTCGAGAGCAAGGGCGTGGCATTCGAGGAAATCAAGGTCGACGGCAAACCGCAACTGCGCGCCGAGATGGCCCAGAAAGCCGGCCGCACGTCGGTGCCGCAGATCTGGATCGGCAGTACCCATGTCGGTGGATGCGATGACCTCTATGCCCTGGAACGCGCCGGCAAGCTCGACGCGTTGCTGGCGGCCTGATTTGCACTGCATTCGAAAACATTAGGATAAGGATCTGCCATGACTGACCAACAGACCAACGGCGCTGCTGCAGAAGACAACAGCCCTCAGTTCTCCCTGCAGCGCATCTATGTGCGCGACCTGTCGTTCGAGGCCCCGAAAAGCCCGCAGATCTTCCGTCAGACCTGGGAGCCGAGCGTTGCCTTGGACCTGAACACCAAGCAAAAGGCCCTGGAAGGCGACTTCCATGAGGTGGTGCTGACCCTGTCGGTCACCGTGAAGAACGGCGACGAAGTCGCGTTCATCGCTGAAGTGCAGCAGGCGGGTATCTTCCTCATCGCCAACCTCGATGCTGCTTCGATGAGCCACACGCTGGGTGCGTTCTGCCCGAACATCCTGTTCCCGTATGCCCGCGAGACCCTGGACAGCTTGGTGACCCGTGGTTCGTTCCCTGCGCTGATGCTGTCGCCGGTCAACTTCGACGCCCTGTACGCGCAAGAAATGCAGCGCATGCAGGAAGCCGGCGAAGCGCCAACCGTTCAGTAACTGCTGCCGGTATCGGAAAAGCGCCTCTCGGGGCGCTTTTTTGTTGCCTGTGTGGGAAGCCGCACGTGGTCCCTGTGGGAGCCGGCTTGCCGGCGATAGGGCCAGTGCAGGCTTACACATCAGCTCCCGGCAAACCCGTTCTGCCGCCACGCCTCATAGACCGTCACCGCCACCGTATTGGACAGGTTCAGGCTGCGGCAGCCTGGGCGCATGGGCAGGCGCAGGCGTTGCTCGGCGGGCAGGCTGTCCAAGACTTCTGCCGGCAGCCCGCGGCTCTCCGGCCCGAACAGGAACGCGTCACCTGGCTGGTAAGCGACCTCGTGGAACGGGTGCGAGCCTTTGGTGGTAAAGGCGAACAGCCGTGGGTTGCCCAGGCTTTTCAGGCATTCGGCCAGGCTCTGGTGGCGCTTGAGCGTGGCATACTCGTGGTAATCCAGCCCCGCGCGGCGCAGGCGCTTGTCATCCAGTTCGAAGCTGATGGGTTCGATCAGGTGCAGGTGGCAGCCACTGTTGGCGCACAGGCGAATGATATTGCCGGTATTCGGCGGAATTTCTGGTTGAAAAAGGATGACGTGAAACATGCACGGCTCCAAGCAAGAGGATGACGGGCATTCTACCCCCGAACCGGATGTGCGTTCGAAGGCGTTGCCGCGCATGCTGCTGTCGCTGGCGATCGTCGGGGTAATGGTGGGGCTGATGATCGGCCGCCTGACCGCCCCTGTGGAACGCCAGTTGCAGCAGGTAGAGGTGCTGCCGGATGGTCTGGCGCTGTGGTTCAACGAAGAACCCAAGCTGCACGCGGAGAACGTCCAGGGCACGGTGGCTGTGCTGTTCCAGGCCCAGGGCACGGCCCGGCAGGGCCAATTGAGCCTGAATGGCAAACCGGTAAGCTGGCGGCTGCAGAACAGCCAGGAGGGGTTGTTGCTGACGGTGGTGGCCGCGCGCCCCCTGCACGGCCAATGGGCCGGTGCAGAAGACGCTGGGCGCTGGCGGCTGCAGGTGAGCCTGCAGGAATAAAAGAGGGGATATCCCGGCCTGCCTGTACCAGGGTCCCCAAAAGGGCTACGGCGTACTGCGTGTAAAGGGGGGATGGCCCGGCCTGCCTGTACCGAGGTCCCCAAAAACGGCGGTGCTGCTAATAAAAGAGGGGTTCACCCGGCCTGCCTGTACCAGGGCCCCGAAACTGGGTATGTATTAGCTATTGCAGGGGGCGTGCCAATTTTACAAAACCCGGAAATACTGGGTTTTGAGGGGGATTCGGCCGGTTTTTGAGGGGGTTTGTGCCTTGGCGAGGTGCAGCGGGCACAGGAACGGTGCATCGGGAGGCTGAAACAGCTGGGGCCGCTTTGCGGCCCTGTCGCGGCACAAGGCCGGTTAGAATGGGCGGGGGTGGCCGGCAGTCCTGCGGAGTCGGGCCGGCATCATCTATCGATGTAGGAGCGAGTTCACCCGCGAATACGGTGGTACCGGCAATGCACAATGCCTGGCAGAAACTGGCCCGCAGGCCTGGCCCTTTCGCGGGTGAACCCGCTCCTATGTATGGACTCGCCCACACTGTCTAGCTGCTTTTGAACATAGGAACCCGGTTGCATCTATGTATCAGGCCTATTCGAGGAAGCTTTTTGCTTCTGGCCACCATCGTGGTGAGCTCGCAGAGTGCCGTTTACATTGAGGCCACTAACAGGCCTGTAGGAGCGGAGGCATCAATCTGCGACGGTCTTACCAAGGGTCGATGTTCACTAGCAGGGGTTGGAGCGCTTAGCGCCCCGGTGGCATTACTCGGTTGGTCAGAGGCTCATAGCCGCCTCCGGCTTGCTGTTCGGTTTGCGTTGATAAACCTGATCGCTCTGCAATAGCGCCCAGATGATGCGCAGATTCCGATTAGCCAGTCTGATCGCCGCCTCCTTGCGTCCAAGGCGAGACAGCCAGCGTAAGAGGCGGCGATCGTCTGGCTGATCGGAATCAGGCTTTAGCTGACTCAAGACAGCATGCGCGCCCTGAATCATCAGGCTGCGTATGTAGCCATCACCTCGTTTGCTCATCCTGCCCAATCTGACCTTGTTTCCGCTGCTGTGCTGGTCGGGCACGATGCCGAAGAAGGCTGAATACATTCGGCCACTGGCGAAACGGCTGGGCTCTGTCTGCTTCGCGACAATCGCGGTGGCGGTGATGGCGCCGACGCCACGAATGGTGATCAGTCTCTGCGCAACCTTGTCCTCGCGAGCTGTCGCTTCCAGCCGCTTACTCAACCGGGCGATGCGCTCACCCAGGGACAGCCAGTCAGCCAACAGCTCATCGAGCAGCTCGCGCAACAAGTCTGGCAAAGGCAAAGAAGCATCCTCCAGGCACCGCGGCACATGCTTGATGATCGCTGCATCGCCCTGCGGCATGGATACGCCGTGCTCAAGCAGCAAGCCACGCATCTGATTACCCAAGGCTGTATGCCGCTTGATGCTGCCGCGCCGAACACGGTGCAGGGCCTGGATGGCCAATGCTGCGGTGCTCTTGATGGGTATCGCCGCGATGCTGCTATCTCGGCCGGCACGCAAAATGGCATGGGTGTCGTTGCGGTCGTTCTTTGCACCGCTGCGGTGTTCGGCAACGCGCTGCGCAGGAAGAATACGCACTGGGTTACCTTGGGTCTGCAACAGCCTTGCCCAGGCTTGTGCACCAGGGCCGCACTCCATCAAGACGGCCATTGTGGAGGGCAATCTGATCAGGAAATCGTGGAAAGCTTGCCGCGATTTAATGCGATCTTCGTAGATAACCCTGCCAGTAGCATCCTCACCTGCCAATTGAAAGACCTGTTTGGCCAGGTCGATCGCAATGGTGGTGCAAGATTCCACATCAGTGGAAGACAGAGAAGCTTGCTTGGAACTATGCTTTTTCATGGTCTCGCCCTCGCTGCCGTTGGCTTCTTCGAACGCCACCGTGGCACTGTGATGCCTCGGCGGGGGCGAGTCCATCGATTACAGGTAACGCATCAGCCCGGAGGCAGAGATGAATCGTGTAGGAGCGGCCTTGTGTCGCGACAGGGCTGCGCAGCAGCCCCAAAGATCTCGAGGGTTAACCTGATGCTCAGTGCTCGTCACCTTCCTCGTCATCGCCACCCGCCACATTCATCCCCAGTTCCTTGATCTTGCGGGTCAGGGTGTTGCGCCCCCAGCCCAGCAACAGCGCCGCATCGCGGCGCCGGCCGGCGGTGTGCTTGAGGGCGGTCTCGATCATGATCCGCTCAAAGCTTGGCACCGCGCTGTCCAGCAGGTTGGATTGCCCACGCGCCAGTGCCTGGTCAGCCCACTGGCGCAGCGCCTGCTCCCAGTTGGTTACGGGTGCCGCGTCTTGGGGCAGGTTCAGCAACTCTGGCGGCAAGTCACCAATCAATACCTCGCGGCTGGAGGCCATAACGGTGATCCAGCGGCAAGTGTTCTCCATCTGCCGCACGTTGCCCGGCCATGGCAGGTTGCGGATGAACTCCTCGGTTTCCGGCTTGAGAACCTTCGGCTCGACCGCCAGCTCTTGAGCGGCACGGGCAAGGAAGTGGCGGGCGAGTGCGGGGATGTCTTCGCGCCGGTCAGCCAACCTCGGGATATGGATGCGAATCACGTTCAGGCGGTGGAACAAGTCTTCGCGGAACTTGCCAGCCTGCACCAGTGACTCGAGGTTCTGGTGAGTAGCGGCGATGATACGCACGTCTACCTTGACCGGCACGTGGCCGCCGACCCGGTAGAACTCGCCGTCTGCCAGCACCCGCAGCAGGCGGGTCTGGGTATCGGCGGGCATGTCGCCGATCTCGTCGAGGAACAGGGTGCCGCCATCGGCCTGCTCGAAGCGGCCCCGGCGCAGGTTGGCGGCGCCAGTGAAAGCGCCTTTTTCGTGGCCGAACAGCTCGGACTCCATCAGGTCCTTGGGGATGGCGGCCATGTTCAGGGCAATGAACGGTGCCGTCGCGCGCGGGCTGTGGCGGTGCAGGGCGTGGGCTACCAGTTCTTTGCCGGTACCGGACTCGCCATTGATCAGCACGGTGATATTGGAGTGGCTGAGGCGGCCAATGGCGCGGAACACTTCCTGCATCGCCGGGGCTTCACCGATGATCTCCGGCGTGCGTGCCAGGCTCTGTGGCACGTCCAGCCCTTGCTGCTCCTGGGCGTGCTGGTTGGCCCGCTTGACCAGCGAAACCGCTTCGTCCACATCGAACGGCTTGGGCAGGTACTCGAAAGCACCGCCTTGGTACGATGCCACCGCGCTGTCCAGGTCGGAGTGGGCGGTCATGATGATGACCGGCAGGCGTGGGTGCTGCTCGCGAATCTGTGCCAGCAGGTCGAGGCCGCTGGCCCCCGGCATGCGGATGTCGGAAATGATCACGTCCGGCTGCTGGCGGGCCAGGCGCCCCATGACACCGTCTGCGCTATCGAAGCTCTGGGTGGTCATGCCTTCCTGTTGCAGGGCTTTTTCCAGGACCCAGCGGATGGAGCGATCATCGTCGACGATCCATACGGTTTCACTTCGGCTCATGAGGCGGTGGCTCCTTGTTCCAGAGGCAGGTAGATCGAGAAGGCGGTATGGCCTGCGTGGCTTTCACACTCGATCAGGCCCTGGTGCTGGCTGATGATGTTCTGGGTAATGGCCAGGCCGAGCCCGGTACCGTCCGGGCGACCGCTGACCATGGGATAGAAGAGGGTGTCTTGCAGTTCCAGCGGGATGCCGGGGCCGTTGTCGATGATCTCCACCCGGGCCACCAGGCGATGGCGCACGTGGCCGATGGTGAATTGGCGCAAGGCGCGGCTGCGCAAGGTGATGCGGCCCAGGCGCAGTTCGTTCTGCGAGCTGATGGCCTGCATGGCATTGCGCACGATATTGAGCACGGCCTGGATCATCTGTTCGCGGTCGATCAGGACATCCGGCAGGCTTGGATCGTAGTCGCGCACCAATGTGATGCAACCCTGGCTTTCGGCCTCGACCAGGCTGCAGACCCGCTCTAATACTTCATGGATGTTGGTCATGGCCAGCGAGGGCAGCTTGTTCGAGCCCAGCATGCGGTCGACCAGGTTGCGCAGGCGGTCGGCCTCTTCGATGATCACATTGGTGTAGTCGCGCAGACCGTCCTCGGGCAGCTCGCGGGCCAGCAACTGGGCAGCTCCGCGGATGCCCCCAAGGGGGTTCTTGATTTCGTGAGCCAGGCCCCGCACCAGCATCTTGGTGGTTTCCTGTTTGCTCAGTTGGGCCTCTTCCTTGGTGATGCGCAGCAGCCGGTCGCGCGGGTGCACCTCCAGCAGCAGCAAGGTCTGGCCCTGGTGCAGGATTGGCGTTACTGCGTAGTCAACCGTGATCGTCTGCCCGGTCAGGGAAGTCAGCTGTGCTTCGCGCTTGGTAAACGGGTGCGCCTGCTCGACCGCCTGGCGCAACGAGCTGAGCGCTTCGGTCGATTCAGTGAACAGTTCGCTGATGAACTGCCCGTGACTGCGCTGGCCACTGACCGCCAGCAACATTTCTGCAGCGGGGTTCATGTATTCCAGGCGCAGCTCACCGTTGAGCAATAGCGTGGCAGTGGTCAGGTTGTCCAGAAGCAGACGGTGCTGTGCATCGCTGATGGTCATAAGGCGTCGTTGACCTCTTTTGGCGCTTGTCTGGCAGGGTGCAGCCAGAACCCGGGGCGCAGTGAATCCGCTGATTCCAGTTTCAGTGCATAAAATGCAAGAAACAAACCAAAGCTCCGAAAAGAAGCGGAATTGTCCGATAAGCACCCGAAACTGCGCAGATTCGCACCAGAATGTTCTGGTTTAACGTTTCTTGTGACCTTTTTTGGGGTGCATTCAAGGGCGTCGGTCGCAAGAATGCACCAATAAGGAGCATAGAGCTTTCAGGATTTATCGCACAGTTGACCCGTGGCACGAACCAAGGCCTGGTGCAGTGGCTGGGGCGCGGACCGGCCGGCCAGTTCCTTGGCCAGCCGTGTGCTGCAGCCTGCCGCGGGCTCACGGTCGAAGGCTGCCAGCCGTTGCAGGAGTGTGCCTTGCAGGTCATCCAGTTGCGGGCGGATGTCTGTCTGCAAGTCGCGGCGTTGCGTGTGCGGCGCCGTGCCCTCGCGGTGCCAGTCCGACAGCAGGGTGTATTGCAGCAACTTGTTGGCTTCCATCTGGTCGGCGAAAAACGCTTCGGCGCGTTGTGGCGCCAGGCCGTGGCCAGGTGCGGCAGCACGGACATTGGCCAGCACCTGCTGCTCGCGCAGTGTTGCCTGCACGGGCTGGCCTGTGTCCCACTTGTGCAGCGCCACGGCTTCAGCCAGGGCCAGGCGCCGTTCGATATTGTCGAGCAACGCGGACAACGCCGTATCCGGCGGGGCTTCTGCAGTGCAACCGGTCAGGGCCAATACAGCCACTGCGGCGAAGGGGAAATGACGCATGACAAACCTCCAGAGCATAGGGTGAAGGCCCGAGTTTGGCGGTGTTGGCAGATCATCGGGGGTAGGACGCTTCCGAAAATGGTGACAGCAGAAACGAAAACGGCCTCCCGAGGGAGGCCGTTTGATCAGCTCACCGGCGCCGGGCGCCGATCAGATCAGCAGCTGTAGTACAGCTCGTATTCCAGCGGGTGCACGAAGGTGCGGACCTTGATTTCTTCTTCGCTCTTGAGCTCGATGAAGGCGTCGATGAAGTCGTCGGAGAACACGCCGCCCTTGGTCAGGAACGCACGGCCTTTATCCAGCTCTTCCAGAGCTTCTTTCAGGCTGCCGCACACTTGCGGGATGTTCTTGGCTTCTTCTGGCGGCAGGTCGTACAGGTTCTTGTCGGCCGCGTCGCCTGGGTGGATTTTGTTCTGGATACCGTCCAGGCCAGCCATCAGCAGCGCTGCGAAGGCCAGGTACGGGTTGGCCGATGGGTCCGGGAAGCGGGCTTCGATACGGCGGGCTTTCGGGCTGCCGACGTAAGGAATGCGGATCGAAGCGGAACGGTTGCGCGCCGAGTAGGCCAGCATCACCGGGGCTTCGAAACCTGGAACCAGACGCTTGTACGAGTTGGTCGACGGGTTGGTGAAGCCGTTCAGGGCCTTACCGTGCTTGATGATACCGCCGATGAAGTACAGGGCGGTGTCGGACAGGCCGGCATAGCCTTCGCCGGAGAAGGTGTTCTTGCCGTCTTTCCAGATCGACATGTGAACGTGCATGCCCGAACCGTTATCGCCGTACAGTGGCTTCGGCATGAAGGTAGCGGTACGGCCGTAGGCGTCGGCAACGTTGTGCACAACGTACTTCAGCGCCTGTACTTCGTCAGCCTTCTTCACCAGGGTGTTGAACTTGACGCCGATTTCGTTCTGGCCGGCAGTTGCCACTTCGTGGTGGTGAACTTCGACGGTCTGACCCATTTCTTCCAGTGCGTTGCACATGGCAGTACGGATTTCGTGGTCGTGGTCGAACGGCGGAACCGGGAAGTAGCCGCCTTTCACGCCTGGGCGGTGGCCTTTGTTGCCGCCTTCCACGTCAGCGCCGGTCATCCACGAGCCTTGCTCGGAGAAGATCTTGAACATCGAGCCGGAGATGTCCGACTGGAACTTGACTTCGTCGAAGATGAAGAACTCAGGCTCCGGGCCTGCGAAGACGGTGTCACCGATGCCGGTGCTCTTCAGGTACTCTTCGGCACGCTTGGCGATGGCGCGTGGGTCGCGGTCGTAGCCCTGCATGCTCGACGGGTCGACGATGTCGCAGGTGATGATCAGGGTTGGTTCTTCGGTGAACGGGTCCAGAACGGCGGTCTCGTCAACCGGCATCAGGATCATGTCGGAAGCTTCGATGCCTTTCCAGCCAGCGATGGAGGAGCCGTCGAACATCTTGCCGACTTCGAAGAAGTCTTCGTCCAGCGCATCGCGCGCCGGCATGGTCACGTGGTGCTGAGTACCTTTGGTGTCCGTGAAACGCAGATCAATCCACTTGACGTCATGATCTTTGATGAGTTGAACCGACTTCGACATGTTGTCCTCCGGATGGTCTAGAGCGCGGTGGGCCGCTGCCCTGGAAAAAGGGTGTTGCTGGGCGCGGATAGTCGGCCAAGCTTACCTGCCTCACAAGGGAGCAAATTGCATGCCAGTGCCCGAAAATGGCGAGCGCGGGATAAAAGGGGGCGTTTACGGGCATTTTGCCCGGGGCTGGGATTGAAGTGTGCACTCTTTAGATGCGGATTTTGGCATTTACGCACCGATATGGTGCGAATCTTGGAAGGTGTGCCTTCTTTGAGGGCCTTATCACCGGCAAGCGGGGCCCACCGGTAAGGCGCAACACTTGAGGCCTGCGAATGACCTGTGGGCGCCGGTTTGCCGGCTATGAGGGCGACACAGGCAATAAAATCCGACCTTCTGTACAAAAGTTGCTCAAATCCTGAGCAATTTCCGATATAATTCGCGCCCCTCATTTTCGGCAGGCCCTGCGCGCGCTGTTAACCAATGAAACTCATCGTCAAAGTCTTCCCAGAAATCACCATCAAGAGCCGGCCGGTGCGCAAGCGCTTCATCCGCCAGCTCGGCAAGAATATCCGCAACGTGCTCAAGGACCTCGACCCTGAGCTTGCGGTGGATGGTGTGTGGGACAACCTCGAAGTGGTTACCCGCGTCGAAGACGAGAAGGTCCAGCGCGAGATGATCGAGCGCCTCACCTGCACCCCGGGTATCACCCATTTCCTGCAGGTAGAGGAATACCCGCTGGGTGACTTCGACGATATCGTCGCCAAGTGCAAGCACCATTTTGGCCACCTGTTGGCCGGCAAGCACTTCGCCGTGCGCTGCAAACGCGGGGGTCACCATGACTTCACCTCGATGGACGTCGACCGATACGTCGGCAGCCAGCTGCGCCAGCAGTGCGGCGCTGCCGGTATCTCGCTGAAGAACCCCGAGGTGATGGTACGCATCGAGATCCGCAACCAGCGCCTGTATGTGATCCACAACCAGCACAATGGCATTGGCGGTTACCCGCTCGGTGCGCTGGAGCAGACCCTGGTGCTGATGTCCGGTGGCTTCGACTCTACCGTGGCGGCCTACCAGATGATGCGCCGTGGCCTGATGACCCACTTCTGCTTCTTCAACCTCGGCGGCCGTGCCCACGAGCTGGGCGTGATGGAAGTGGCCCATTACCTGTGGAAGAAGTACGGCAGCAGTCAGCGCGTGCTGTTCATCAGCGTGCCGTTCGAGGAAGTGGTTGGCGAAATCCTCAACAAGGTCGACAACAGCTACATGGGCGTGACCCTCAAGCGCATGATGCTGCGCGGTGCCGCGCATATGGCCGACCGCCTGCAGATCGACGCATTGGTGACCGGCGAGGCGATTTCCCAGGTATCGAGCCAGACCTTGCCGAACCTGTCGATCATCGACTCGGCCACCGACAAGTTGGTGCTGCGCCCGCTGCTGGCCACGCATAAGCAGGACATCATCGACCAGGCCACCGAAATCGGCACCGCCGACTTCGCCAAGCACATGCCGGAATACTGTGGCGTGATCTCGGTGAACCCGACCACCCATGCCAAGCGTCACCGCATGGAGCACGAAGAAAAGCAGTTCGACATGGCCGTGCTGGAGCGCGCCCTGGAGCGCGCCAAGTTCATTTCCATCGACCACGTAATCGATGAATTGGGCAAGGACATCGAAATCGAGGAAGTGGCCGAGGCGCTGCCAGGCCAGGTCGTCATCGACATTCGTCACCCCGACGCCCAGGAAGATCAGCCTCTGGTACTGGAAGGTATCGAGGTTCAGGCCATGCCGTTCTATGCCATCAACAGCAAGTTCAAGCACCTGGACCCCACGCGCCAGTACTTGCTGTATTGCGACAAGGGTGTGATGAGCCGTTTGCACGCACACCACCTGCTCAGTGAGGGACATGCCAATGTGCGTGTTTATCGTCCGACATAAGACGCCGGGGCTGTATGGCGGCAGTATCCGCCATCGCCCTCCCGACCGCCGGGCCCGCTGAGCCTCAAACAGTACATATTCGCCGCCTACACTGGGCGGCAACCGAATCCTCTGATCGAGATACACTTGTGATCGAAAATCTGCGTAACATCGCCATCATCGCCCACGTTGACCATGGTAAAACCACCCTGGTCGACAAACTCCTGCGTCAGTCCGGCACCCTGGAGCGTAACGAGCTCAACGACGAGCGCGTCATGGACTCCAACGACCAGGAAAAAGAGCGCGGTATTACCATTCTGGCGAAGAACACCGCTATCAACTGGAACGGCTACCACATCAACATCGTCGACACCCCCGGCCACGCCGACTTCGGTGGCGAGGTCGAGCGTGTAATGTCGATGGTCGACTCGGTGCTGCTGCTGGTCGACGCCCAGGACGGCCCGATGCCGCAAACCCGCTTCGTGACCAAGAAGGCCTTCGAAGCCGGCCTCAAGCCCATCGTCGTGATCAACAAGGTTGACCGCCCGGGCGCGCGTCCGGACTGGGTTCTGGACCAGATCTTCGACCTGTTCGACAACCTCGGTGCCACCGATGAACAGCTGGACTTCAAAGTCGTCTACGCCTCGGCCCTGAACGGCATTGCCGGTCTGGACCACACCGCCATGGGCGAAGACATGACCGCGCTGTACCAGTCGATCGTCGACAACGTACCTGCACCGTCTGTTGACCGTGACGGCCCGTTCCAGATGCAGATCTCCGCACTGGACTACAACAGCTTCCTCGGTGTTATCGGCGTTGGCCGTATCGCCCGTGGTCGCGTCAAGCCGAACACCCCGGTGGTCGCCATCGACACCAACGGCAAGAAACGTAACGGCCGTATCCTGAAACTGATGGGCCACCACGGCCTGCACCGCGTCGACGTCGAAGAAGCCCAGGCTGGCGACATCGTCTGCATCAGCGGTTTCGATGAGCTGTTCATCTCCGACACCCTGTGCGCCCCGGACGCGGTAGAGGCGATGAAGCCGCTGACCGTTGACGAGCCAACTGTTTCGATGACCTTCCAGGTCAACGACTCGCCGTTCTGCGGTAAAGAAGGCAAGTTCGTCACCAGCCGCAACATCAAGGACCGTCTGGACAAGGAGCTGCTGTACAACGTAGCCCTGCGCGTTCAGGAAACCGATTCCCCTGACAAGTTCAAGGTATCGGGCCGTGGCGAGCTGCACCTGTCGGTACTGATCGAAACCATGCGTCGTGAAGGCTTCGAGATGGCTGTTGGCCGCCCTGAAGTGATCATCCGCGAAGTCGACGGCGTGAAGCAGGAACCGTTCGAGAACGTCACCATCGACATCCCTGAAGAATCCCAGGGCAAGGTCATGGAAGAGATGGGCCTGCGTAAGGGTGACCTGACCAACATGGTGCCGGATGGCAAGGGCCGTGTTCGCCTGGAATACAACATTCCAGCCCGTGGTCTGATCGGCTTCCGTAACCAGTTCCTGACCCTGACCAACGGTGCAGGCATCCTGACCTCGATCTTCGACCGCTACGACACCATGAAGTCGGGCCAGATGTCTGGCCGCCTGAACGGTGTTCTGGTTTCGGTCGAGACCGGCAAGGCACTGACCTACTCGCTGGAAACCCTGCAGGCTCGCGGCAAGCTGTTCGTTGAACACGGCCAGGAGATCTACAACGGTCAGATCATCGGCCTGAACAGCCGTGACAACGACCTGGGCGTGAACCCGACCAAGGGCAAGAAGCTGGACAACATGCGTGCTTCGGGCAAAGACGAAGTCATCGCCCTGGTACCGCCAGTTCGCCACACCCTGGAACAGGCCCTGGAATTCATCCAGGACGACGAGCTGTGCGAAGTCACGCCTAAGTCGATCCGTCTGCGCAAGAAGATCCTGGACGAAGGCGAGCGTACCCGCGCTGCCAAGAAAGCCAAGAACTGAGTTAGCTCAGGCTGAATGAAAACGCCCCCGGTCGAAAGGCCGGGGGCGTTTTCGTTTGTTTGGCGAAGTGGTTTGTAGTCTATGTCTTAAGCAGGCGTAAGTTACGCCACTCATGGGCTTTCCGCCCTTGTGGGGGGCGGCAGGGTGACCTAGCGTGGAGTGATTTCTAGATAAGGAAGCACTCATGAAATACCGGTTCGCGCTCCTCGTCCCCTGCCTGGTGGCGAGCTTGCCCGCTAGCGCGCTGCAGGACTGCACAGGCCTGCGCCCCCAGCACGTTGCGCGCTGCCATATCGACAACGTACGCCAAACCCCGTTGGAGTCCGTGCTGGTTGAACAGGTGTTCGAGCCTGGTTACGCGTTTCGCCGGCTACAGATGGTTTCGCAATCGTGGGCGCCGGAGCCGGTGGTGGAACCACGCCGCTGGCAGCATGATGTGGAGCTGCACATCCCGCACAATGCGGTGCCCGGCAAAGCCCTGTTGGTGGTGAACAACGGCGTGCGCCACGGTCCGGCGCAAACCCCGGACTACGCTCGCGACGCATTGCGTGAGGTCGCCATGAAGACGCAGATGGCCGTGGTCATGGTCAGCGACGCGCCCAACCAGTACGTGACTTTCAGCGATGCCAGCGAGCCCCTGCGTGAAGATGACGCCGTAGCGCATACCTGGGCGCACGCGCTACGTGGGGCCGCAGCCCCGGAGTTGCCCCTGCATGTGCCCATGGCTGCAGCGGCAAGCCGGGCAATGGACCTGGCCGTCAAGGAGCTGCAATTGCAAGGGCTCACGGTGAACCAATTCATCATCACCGGCGCCTCCAAGCGTGGCTGGAGCGCTTGGCTGACGGCATTGGCCGACGAGCGAGTAATGGCCATCGTGCCCAGCGTGATCGTCGTTGCAGATACCTCAGCCATGCTGGCTGGTTTGCGCAAGCGCTATGGCGGCAACTGGCCATTGGCTTTGGCCCCTTACCAGCAGGCCGGGGTGCTGCAACAACTGGGTACTGCGCCCTTCGACAAGCTGATGGCGATGATGGACCCGATGCAGTACCTGGACGAGGACGGCCAGCGCCTGGCGATACCCAAATACCTGGTATCGGCCAGTGGTGACGATTTCTTCGCCCCTGACCCGGTCACCGATTATCAGCAACGCCTCCCAGGGCAGACCAGCCTGAGGGTGCTGCCCAACTCCGACCATGGCGGCGTGCGCCACGCGGTAATCAGTACCTTGGTGCCGGCGCTGGTGCGTCTGCGCGATGAAAAACCGCTGCCCAGCGTAAGAGCGTCAGCCGGCGAGCAGCCAGGACAAACACTTTTCGAGCTGTCCGAGCGGCCTGTGGCCGTGACGGTGTGGACGGCAACCAACAGCCAGGACCGCGACTTCCGTTATGCCTGCGGCGTGCGCTATCAAGCTGAAGCGCTCGCGCCCAGCCAGCGCTTCATGCTGCAGCGGCCGATGCCGGCCGTGGGGTGGCAGGCACAGTTTGTAGAAGCGAAATTCGCGGACGGGTTCATCGCCACCAGTGCGGTCAGCGTGGTGCCGCAGGCGTATCCGGAGCATCCGCCAACAGACCACGGCGGGGCCTGCCAGAGTTTCCCTGCTGGCAGCGGGTGAAAGCCCGCCCAGCTACCTGATCAGCGCCCGACCACCTTGGGCTTGTACGCACAATACCCCGGCCGCGGGCCAACCTTGGGGTGGTTGCGGCAGGTGTCCGGGCGCTTGTCATAAATGGTGCACAGGCGGCTTTTACGATCCAGATACATGCAGTCGTCGTTGCTCATCCGGGTCAGGGTGAAGATGCCTGACTTCTGGTTGAAGCGCTCGATGATGCCTTCTTTTTGCAAGCGCTTGGCCACGTTCTTCGGCGGTTCGTCTTTCTCGAATTCGTCGACTACGCCGATGCGGATCAGATCCTTGATCTTCACCTCCACCGGCAGGGTGCAGCAGGTCGAATGGCAGCCATGGCACATGTTGCTGGTGTAGCGCTGCCAGGTCTCCAGGCGGTCGACTTCGGCTGCGGCGATCAGGGTCGTTTTCATCTTTATAAAGGGCGGATCACGGTCTTGGGGCGCGCGATGATACCGGAATTGTTCAATTTATGAACAACCTTTTGCCGGAATCACCAAGTCGGCATGAAAACTGCGAACCGTAACTGTCTCCCCCTGTCGAAGGGTCTAGTCTGAACACTCTCCCTCCGCTTTCGTCAACTTGCCCGAGGATGCCCCATGTCTCAGGAACCTGAAGCTCGTGACGCCGAAGTCGCGGATTTTCGCGCTGCCGTACTGAACAAGCTGACCTACGCGGTTGGCAAGGACCCGGAGCACGCCTTCGACCATGACTGGTTCGAAGCCATCGCCCTGGCCGCGCGCGATCACATGGTCGACCACTGGATGGACCACACCCGCCAGGCCTATCGACGCAGCCAGAAACGGGTCTACTACCTCTCCCTGGAGTTTCTGATTGGCCGCCTGCTCTACGACAGCCTGAGCAACCTGGGCTTGCTGGACATCGCCCGAGAGGCCCTGGAAGACCTGGACGTGGACCTGGAGCGCATCCGCCTGCTGGAGCCCGATGCCGCATTGGGCAACGGTGGCCTGGGGCGTCTGGCCGCCTGCTTCATGGAAAGCATGTCGACCCTGGGCATTGCCGCCCATGGCTACGGGATCCGCTACGAGCATGGCTTGTTCCGCCAGGCACTGGTCGATGGTTGGCAGCAGGAGCAGACCGAAAACTGGCTGGACTTCGGCAACCCTTGGGAGTTTGAGCGTGCCGAAGTCATCTACCCGATCAGCTTTGGCGGTAGCGTCGAAACGGTGCACGACAGTAACGGCAACCAACGCCAGGTGTGGTCACCTGGCGAGACCGTGCGTGCGGTGGCGTACGACACGCCGGTGGTCGGCTGGCGGGGTTCGAGCGTCAACACCCTGCGCCTGTGGCGGGCACGGGCGCTGGAAGAGCTGCACCTGGAGCGTTTCAACGCCGGTGACCACCTGGGCGCAGTGGCCGAGGTGGCGCGTGCCGAGAGCATTTCGCGTGTGCTGTACCCGGCGGACAGTACCGAGGCCGGGCAGGAACTGCGCCTGCGCCAGGAGTATTTCTTCGTATCCGCGTCACTGCAGGACTTGCTGCGCCGCCACCTGAACCAGCATGCCTCGCTGCTTAATCTGCCCGATGCGGCCGCCATCCAGCTCAACGACACGCACCCGTCCATTGCCGTGGCGGAGCTGATGCGCTTGCTGGTGGACCAGCACGAAATCCCATGGGACAAGGCCTGGGAGCTGACCGTCGGCACCCTGGCCTACACCAACCACACCCTGTTGCCCGAAGCGCTGGAAACCTGGCCGGTGGCGTTGATGGAGCGCATGCTGCCGCGGCACATGCAGATCATCTACCTGATCAACGCGTACCATATCGACAGCCTGCGTGCCAAAGGCCTGCACGACTTCGACGTGCTGCGGGCGGTGTCGCTGATCGAGGAAGACAACGGCCGCCGAGTTCGCATGGGCAACCTGGCATTCCTCGGCTCGCACAGCGTCAACGGGGTTTCGGCGTTGCACAGCCAGCTGATGAAGAGCACGGTGTTCGCCGAGCTGCACAAGTTGTATCCGCAGCGTATCAACAACAAGACCAACGGCATTACCTTCCGCCGCTGGTTGTACCAGTCCAACCCGCAACTCACCGACATGCTGGTGGAGGCGCTGGGGCCGGAGCTCAAGGACGACCCGGAGGGGCGCCTGGCCGGTTTGGTGCCGTTCGCCGACAAGGCGGGTTTCCGCAAGCAGTTCGCGGCTCAGCGCCTGCACAGCAAGCGTGCCTTGGCCAGCATCATCCAGGACCGCGTTGGCGTAACGGTCAACCCCGAAGCGCTGTTCGACGTGCAGGTCAAGCGTATTCACGAGTACAAGCGCCAGTTGCTCAACCTGCTGCATACCGTGGCCCTGTACCAGGCCATGCGCAACGACCCTGGCACCAATTGGGTGCCGCGGGTGAAGATTTTCGCCGGCAAGGCGGCGGCCAGCTACCACCAGGCCAAGCTGATCATCAAGTTGACCAACGACATCGCCCGGGTGGTGAACAACGACCCGACCGTGCGTGGCCTGTTGAAGGTGGTGTTCCTGCCCAACTACAACGTCAGCTTGGCGGAGAGCATCATCCCGGCTGCGGACCTCTCCGAGCAGATTTCCACGGCCGGTTACGAAGCCTCGGGCACCAGCAACATGAAGTTCGGCCTGAACGGCGCACTGACCATCGGTACCCTGGATGGGGCCAACGTGGAAATGTGCGAGCAGGTCGGTGCCGACAACATGTTCATATTCGGCCTGACCGCCCAGCAGGTCGAGGCGCGCAAGCGGGCGGGTGATTTTGGCGCCACTGCGGCGATTGCTGCGTCCAACCGCCTCAACGACGTATTGCAGGCGATTCGCAGCGGCGTGTTCTCGCCGGACGATCCTTCGCGCTACACCGGCTTGATCGATGGGCTGGTGGCCTACGACCGCTTCCTGGTATGCGCCGATTTCGATGCCTACTGGGATGCCCAGCAGCGCGTCGAGGACTTGTGGCACACGCCGGAGCAATGGTGGCGTATGGCGGTCCTGAACACGGCGCGGATGGGCTGGTTCTCATCGGACCGGACCATTCGCGAATATGCTACGCAGATCTGGAAGGCGCTGGATTGAAGATGCCTGCACCGCTTTCTTCACGGGTTCGCTCGCGAAGAAGGCGGGCGCCGACCACCGGCCTGGCACACGCTGAACTACCGACCGATTGTGCCGTCAGAGTGCCGTGGCGAGTCTCATCACTCGCTAGCCTGCAACTCTCCCTGTAAACTGCGGGGGTTTTTCATCTCCCCCATCCTTTCGGAGCCATACATGTCCCGCGTTACCCTGAGTCGCTATCTGATTGAGCAGACCCGCAGCAACAATACCCCTGCCGATCTGCGCTTCCTGATCGAAGTGGTGGCGCGTGCGTGCAAGGAAATCAGCCATCACGTGTCCAAGGGCGCCCTCGGCGGTGTGCTGGGCAGCATGGGCACGGAAAACGTGCAGGGCGAAGTCCAGAAGAAACTGGACGTGATTTCCAACGATATCCTGCTGGAGGCCAACGAGTGGGGCGGCCACCTGGCCGGCATGGCCTCGGAAGAAATGGACAACGCCTACCAGATTCCGGGCAAGTACCCCAAAGGCGCCTACCTGCTGGTCTTCGACCCGCTGGACGGTTCGTCGAACATCGACGTCAACGTGTCGGTCGGCACCATCTTCTCGGTACTGCGTTGCCCTAACGAGTACCTGAGCCAGAATGAAACCCTGAACGAAAACGCCTTCCTGCAGCCAGGCACCCAGCAGGTGGCTGCCGGGTACGCCATCTACGGCCCGCAGACCATGCTCATCCTCACCTTGGGCAACGGCGTGAAGGGCTTCACCCTGGACCGCGAGCTGGGCAGCTTCGTGCTTACCCACGAGAACATCCGCGTGCCGGAAACCACCGCCGAGTTCGCCATCAACATGTCCAACCAGCGCCACTGGGAAGCCCCGGTGCAGCGCTACGTCGGCGAGTTGCTGGCAGGCGAGACCGGCCCGCTGAAAAAGAACTACAACATGCGC
Organism: Pseudomonas sp. NY5710; assembly: GCF_013305665.1. NCBI lineage: Bacteria > Pseudomonadati > Pseudomonadota > Gammaproteobacteria > Pseudomonadales > Pseudomonadaceae > Pseudomonas > Pseudomonas sp. NY5710. The sequence continues at coordinate 5,058,116 of NZ_CP045554.1, read as the reverse complement.
TGGATCGCCTCGATGGTGGCCGACGTGCACCGCATCCTGACCCGTGGCGGCCTGTTCATGTACCCACGTGACGCCCGCGAGCCAAGCAAGCCGGGCAAGCTGCGCCTGATGTACGAAGCCAACCCTATGTCGTTCATCATCGAACAGGCCGGTGGCGCCTCTACCAATGGTTACGATCGCATCCTCGACATCAAGCCAGAGAGCCTGCACCAGCGTGTGTCGGTCATTCTCGGCTCGAAAGAAGAGGTCGAGCGCGTTACCGCCTACCACAAGGAGTAAGTCATGCTCGCACCTTGGCAGCCGTTGCTGGAATGGTGGTTCGGTTGGGGCACCAGTGCCCAGGCCGTGGCTGACGAGAAGAGCACGCTGTGGTTCGGCAAGCACCACGATGCCGAGGCCCATGCGCAGTTCGGTGAACTGGTTGAGCAGGCCCTGGCCGGCGGGCTCGACGAGTGGCAGCAAAGCCCGCAGGGCTGGTTGGGTCTGCTGCTGCTGCTGGATCAGCTGCCACGCATGATCTACCGCGACACGCCGCGCGCCTTCGAGGGTGACCGGCGTGCCCAGGTGGTGGCCATGCAGGGCCTGCAGAAGGGCTGGGACTACCAGCTGCTGCCGATCCAGCGGGTGTTCGTGCTGGTGGTGCTGGAGCACGCCGAGGTGCTGGATTGGCAAAACCTGTGCGTCGAACGCTTTCAGGTGCTGCTGGCCGAGCAGCCCGAGGCCAGCCGCCGGTTGTTCGAAGGCTTCCTCGACTACGCCCAGCAGCACCAGCGGGTGATCGCCCGGTTCGGTCGCTTCCCGCACCGCAACCTGGTGCTGGATCGCCCGAGCACCAGCGAAGAGATGGACTTCCTGCTGGAGCCCGGGTCCAGGTTCTGAGATTGCAGGGCCCTGCTACGCAGGCCATCGCCACACAAGGCCGCTCCCACAAGGGGCGGCTTTTTTATTGCCCGTTAACTAATGCTTTGTGATTAATCGCACAGTAGTGGCCACCCGACCAATGGTGTAGGGGTATAGGGGGGAGGGCAGGGAACAAAGGAGGGATTTTCACGTCGAAGGTCACTGCAGGCCACTCGCCTGTCTCATCTACCCAGGAGTGTCCTTCAATGTCGTTGCGTTCCCTCGCCCTGTTGTCGCTGTGCGTCGTGCTGACTGCCTGCAGCAAAATCAACCAGGAAAACTATTCCAAGATCAAGGCCGGTATGAGCAAGGCCGAGGTCGAGCAGTTGCTCGGCACACCGACCGAATGTTCCGGCGCGTTGGGCATGAGCAGCTGCACCTGGGGGGACGAGAAGAGCTTCATCAGCGTGCAGTATGCGGCTGACAAAGTGCTGATGTACTCAGGGCAGGGCCTCAAATGAGGTGTGTGTACCTGCTGATGGCGGTCTGCCTGGCGGTGCTGCTGGGCGGTTGCGCGGGCTCTGTGCATGACCCGTTGGCGCCGAAAACCGCCGGCAACGTAGACCTCAAGCGTTACCAGGGCAAATGGTACGAGCTGGCACGCCTGCCCATGCGCTTCCAGGAGGGCTGCGAACAGTCCGAGGCCCATTACAACCTCAAGCCCGATGGCAGCTACGGGGTACTCAACCGTTGCCGCACCATGGGTGACGAATGGTTGCGCGCCGAGGGACATGCCAATATCCAGGAGCCGGGCCATACCGATAAGTTGTGGGTCGAGTTCGATAACTGGTTCACCAAGCTGGTGCCGGGCGTGGCGCGGGGTGAGTACTGGATTTTGTACGTCGACGAACGCTACCGCACTGCCATCGTCGGCAGCCCGGACCGTAAGTACCTGTGGATCCTGTCACGCACGCCGACCCTACCGGCCTGGCAGCGCGAGAACCTGTTGGCCAAGGCCCGCCAGCAGGGCTATGACACCAGCCGCTTGATCTGGCGCGCTTCCGACCAGCAAATCGTCAAGATGCATTGATGGCAGCGTTGCCGGCCTTATCGCCGGCAAGCCATCTCTCATAGAGCACTACATAACTTATAGATTTAGCAGGGGCCCTGGACTGCCCCCAATAAGTTGGACAGTTTCAGCTAGCAGCCCCTGCAGCATGAGCCCTGTATTTCACAGGGCTCATGCCATTGAGCTTTAGCTTGATGCGGTCATGGTTGTAGTAGTGGATGTACTCATCCAGACCGGATTTCAGTTCTTCAACGCTCTTGAAGCGCTGCGGGTAGAAAAATTCGGACTTAAGCGTACCAAAAAAGCTCTCCATAGCCGCATTATCCAAGCAGTTTCCTTTGCGTGACATGCTCTGCTTCACCCCTTGCTCGGCCAGTTTGTGGCGGTACTGCGAGTGTTGGTAGTGCCAGCCTTGATCCGAGTGGAGTACCAGTTTCGGCTTGTTTCCCAGGCGCTTGAAGGCCTTGCCCAGCATGTTGGTAACCAGCCCAAGGCATGGCCTGCTGGCCACTTCGTAGGCCACAATTTCGGCGTTGTACAAGTCCATCACGGGGGAGAGGTAGACTTTTTCCTGAGCCACTTTGAACTCGGTCACATCGGTCACCCACTTCTGATTCGGGCGCTGGGCGATAAAGTTTCGCTCCAGCAGGTTGGGCGCGATGGTGCCGACGACTCCCTTGTACGACCGATATTTTTTCGGCCGCACGAGTGAGCGAAGATCAAGCTCGATCATCAAACGCTCCACCACTTTTTTGTTAACCAAGGTCCCGCCATTGCGGATCACGATCGCAACGCGCCGGTAACCGTAAAGCCCTTTTTCCTCGTGATAGACACGCTGAATCATCTGCTTCAGAGCAGCATGCTATCAGGTTGGCCTGCGCTTGAAGCTGGTAATAGAACGTACTGCGCGGCAGATCCGCCAACTCCAGAACAGCGGCCAAGGGAAACCTGTCCTTGAGCGCAGACACGATCAGGGTTTTTTGGGCTGCCTTCGCTCCTGCTTCTTCAACTCTTCCAGCTTTTTTAGGTAAGCGTTCTCCATGCGCAGCCATTCAAGCTCAGCCAGCAACTGGTCGCGGCTTTTATCGGTGTCATCAGAGGTTGTGGGTTTGATGGGGTAAGGCTTTTTCGACATGGCAGCAGGTTTTCTTCTCTTGGGAGCAGGCGAAGCCGGACTTCCACTGTAGTACTGCCGCGCCCAAATGCCTATCTGCGAAGACTGACCAAGACCAAAATGGGCGGCGGTCTGGCGCAAGGAAAGCTGATGCTTGTGCATGTACTCAAGGACTGAGCGCTTGTAGGTCGCACTGTACCGCTGGCCTGGTTTACGCAGACTGAACTGGCCATGTTTCTGGAAGCTGGAGACCCAGCGCCGCAGCAGGCTGAAGTCCACTGCAAGTCGCTGGGCTACTTTTCGGAAACCTTCACCACCCTCCAGGTAGGCATGAACGGCTGTAAGCTTGAATTGGTCTGAGTACTTGCTCATATGGACACCCCAAGAAATTGGATTGGTGTCCAACTTCTTGGGGGCAGTCCACCCTGTGGGAGCGGGCGTGTCGAGGCGTCGAACCGCCGCGAACACCGGCGGAGCCGGTGCAAGCCACCGCGGTGGATTTTTCGCGGGCGCGCCCGCTCCCACAGGCCCGCATCGCGCTTACGAATTGGACAGCGCAGCCCGTAGGGCTGTGTGAGCTCCCACAGGTGCTACGTAGTTCTCAAGCTTTGTGATGGCCCTGAATTACCCCAGCAACTGCCGCAGTACCTCGGCAAACGCCACCCGGCTTTGTTCCTCCTGGGCGTGCCGCCCCTGGCGCACTACCCACTGCCCATTCACCATCACATCGCGCACCTGGCGATCGCCGCCGGCAAACAGCCAGCGGTTGAGGATGGCATCACCCTCGGCCATCGCCAGGTAAGGGTCCTGCCCGTCGAGCACCAGCCAGTCGGCACGTTTGCCCACGGCCAGCGCCCCGATTGGCTGCCCCAGAGCTTGGGCGCCGCCCGCCAGCGCGGCGTCATACAGGGTGCGCCCGACCATTGGCTGGTCGCCGCGATACAGGCGGTTGCGGCGCTGGTCACGCAGCCGCTGGCCATATTCCAGCCAGCGTAATTCCTCGACCACGCTCAGCGATACATGGCTGTCTGAACCAATGCCCATGCGCCCGCCCTGGGCCAGGAACTCCACGGCCGGGAAAATCCCGTCGCCCAGGTTGGCCTCAGTGGTCAGGCACAGGCCTGCCACTGCGCCGCTGCGGGCCATGGCTGCCACTTCGTCGGCTGCTGCGTGGGTGGCGTGTACCAGGCACCAGCGCCGGTCGACGTCGACATGCTCGTACAGCCACTGCAGGGGCCGCAGGCCGCTCCAGGCCAGGCAGTCGTCGACTTCCTTCTGCTGCTCGGCGATATGGATATGCACCGGTGCTTGCGTGTTGCTGGCCGCCAGCACTTCGGCGAGCTGCGCCGGCGCCACCGCCCGTAGCGAGTGGAAGCACAGGCCCAGGCGCTGCGCGGGCTGTGCGGCCAGCGCGGGGGCCAGTTGCGCCTGCAGTTGCAGGTACTGGTCGGTAGTGTTGATAAAGCGTCGCTGGCCGTGGTTCGGCGCCAGGCCGCCGAACCCGGCATGGCTGTACAGCACCGGCAACAAGGTCAGGCCGATACCACTGTCAGCGGCGGCCGCACTGATGCGGCGGGATAACTCGGCGGGGTCGGCGTAGGGCTTGCCGGCCTGGTCATGGTGCACATAGTGAAACTCGGCGACCGCGGTGTAGCCGGCCTTGAGCATCTCGATGTACAGCTGGCGGGCAATGACCTGCAGCTGTTCTGGGCTGACCTGGCCGACCAGCCGGTACATCAGGTCGCGCCAGGTCCAGAAGCTGTCGTTGGGGTTGCCAGCAACCTCGGCCAGCCCCGCCATGGCGCGTTGAAAGGCATGCGAGTGCAGGTTGGGCATGCCGGGGACCAAAGGCCCGGCGAGCCGTTCGGCCCCCTCAGGCGCAGCCCCAGGCTCGATACTGGCCACGTAGCCATCGCCGGCGACCTCGATGCGGACATGGCGGGCCCAGCCGCTGGGCAGCAGGGCACGTTCGGCGAAGTAGGCGGGCATGGTGCAAATCCTGTTATTGTTAGCTTGTATATACATATACAGGCGTTTGCCTGCCGGGTAAACTGCGGCAAGCTACCGCCCATTACATTTGCACAAGGATCCAACGCCGTGCCGACACCTCCTGTCTCCGCGCTGGTTGCCCAGATGGGCGAGGGCCCGGCGCCGCTGTATGCGCGGGTCAAACAGATGATCGCCCAGCAGATCGACAACGGCAGCTGGCCGCCGCATCACCGGGTCCCCTCGGAGAGCGAGCTGGTCAACGAGCTCGGCTTCAGCCGCATGACCATCAACCGCGCCCTGCGAGAACTCACGGCCGAAGGCCTGCTGGTGCGCATGCAAGGGGTGGGCACTTTCGTGGCTGAGCCCAAAGGTCGGTCGGCGCTGTTCGAGGTGAACAACATCGCCGACGAAATTGCCGCCCGTGGCCACAAGCATACGTGTCAGGTCATCACCCTCACCGAGGAAGCGGCCGGCTCCGAGCGCGCCCTGGCCTTGGACATGCGCGAGGGCCAGCGGGTGTTTCATTCGCTGATCGTGCATTTCGAGAACGGCGTGCCGGTGCAGATCGAGGACCGTTACGTCAATGCGGCGATCGCACCCGACTACCTCAAGCAGGATTTTACCCGGCAGACGCCCTACGCCTACCTGTCCCAGGTCGCGCCCTTGACCGAAGGCGAGCACGTGGTCGAGGCGATCCTCGCCGAGCCGGAGGAATGCCGGCTGCTGCAGATCGAGCGGGGCGAGCCTTGCCTGCTGATCCGGCGCCGCACCTGGTCGGGCCGCCAGCCGGTGACTGCCGCGCGGCTGATCCACCCCGGATCGCGTCATCGCCTGGAGGGGCGTTTCAGCAAATGAGCCAGTTGCAGGTGCTGCGCGCGCAGGATTACCCGCGCATGCCATGGAAGAACGGTGGCGGTTTCACTGAAGAAATCACCCGCGACAGCGGCGAAGGCCTGGACGGCTTCGGCTGGCGTCTGTCGATCGCCGATATCGAGGACTCGGGCGGCTTTTCCACGTTTGCCGGTTACCAGCGGATCATCACTGTGCTGCAGGGCGACGGCATGCGCCTGGTGGTGGACGGCCAGGCCAGCCGGCCTTTGCTGGCCTGCGATGCATTTGCCTTCAGTGGCGAGAGCCAGGTCAGTTGCAGGTTGCTGGGCGGGGCGATACGCGATTTCAACCTGATCTATGCGCCGCAGCGTTATCGCGCGCGGTTGCAGTGGCTGGACGGTACCCAGCGCATGTACAGCTCGGCGTCGACGGTGTTGCTGTTTGCGGCCTGTAGCCAGGTCGAGGTGGCCTTGGCTGGGCGTGAGACGCAGCGGCTGGGGTTGTATGACTGCCTGCGGCTGGAGGGCAACGAAGCGTTGCTGGAGCTGGATGTGCAGGGGCGGTGCTGCCTGATCGAACTCATTCCAACTTGAGATAGCCGGGGCTGCTTTGCATCCCAATCGCCGGCAAGCCAGCTCCCACAGGTATGCCACAAGTCTCGAAGGCTAAGGTTTACCTGTGGGAGCTGGCTTGCCGGCGATTGGGGCGCGCAGCGGCCCCTTTGTTGTCCTATCCATTCAGCGGACCGTTCCGATTATTTTGGTTGTCCATGCTTGTACATACAAGTAAAGGTGTGTTTGTATATCGACCACGACATACCCGCCCGCGGACGACCGCAGAGGACCCTTCCCGTGACCGACAACAATAAATACCGTGACGTTGAAATCCGTGCCCCACGTGGCAACAAGCTCACCGCCAAAAGCTGGCTCACCGAAGCGCCACTGCGCATGCTGATGAACAACCTCGACCCGCAGGTCGCGGAGAACCCGAAGGAGCTGGTGGTTTACGGGGGCATCGGCCGTGCCGCGCGCAACTGGGCGTGCTACGACAAGATCGTCGAAACCCTGACCCGCCTGGAAGACGACGAAACCCTGCTGGTGCAGTCGGGCAAGCCGGTCGGGGTGTTCAAGACCCACAGCAACGCCCCACGTGTATTGATCGCCAACTCCAACCTGGTGCCGCACTGGGCCAGCTGGGAGCACTTCAACGAGCTGGATGCCAAAGGCCTGGCCATGTACGGCCAGATGACCGCCGGCAGCTGGATCTACATCGGTAGCCAGGGCATCGTCCAGGGCACCTACGAAACCTTCGTCGAAGCCGGTCGTCAGCACTATGGCGGCAATCTGAAAGGCAAGTGGGTACTCACCGCCGGCCTGGGCGGCATGGGCGGTGCCCAGCCACTGGCGGCGACCCTGGCCGGGGCTTGCTCGCTGAACATCGAATGCCAGCAGAGCCGCATCGACTTCCGCCTGCAAACCCGCTACGTCGACGAGCAGGCCACCGACCTCGACGACGCCCTGGCCCGCATCGCCAGGTACACCGCCGAAGGCCAGGCAATCTCCATCGCCCTGCACGGCAACGCCGCCGAAATCCTGCCCGAACTGGTCAAGCGCGGCGTGCGCCCGGACATGGTCACCGACCAGACCAGCGCCCACGACCCACTCAACGGTTACCTGCCCGCAGGCTGGACCTGGGCACAGTACCGCGACCGCGCGCAGACCGAACCTGCGGCAGTGGTCAAGGCCGCCAAGCAGTCGATGGCCGTGCACGTGCAGGCCATGCTCGACTTCCAGAGGCAGGGCGTCCCGACGTTCGACTACGGCAACAACATCCGCCAGATGGCCAAGGAAGAAGGCGTAGCGAACGCCTTCGACTTCCCAGGTTTCGTACCCGCTTACATCCGCCCGTTGTTCTGCCGCGGCGTTGGCCCGTTCCGCTGGGCGGCGCTGTCCGGTGAGGCCGTCGACATCTACAAGACCGACGCCAAGGTCAAGGAGCTGATCCCCGACGACGCCCACCTGCACCGCTGGCTGGACATGGCCCGCGAGCGCATCAGCTTCCAGGGCTTGCCGGCGCGTATCTGCTGGGTTGGCCTGGGGCTGCGTGCCAAGCTGGGCCTGGCGTTCAACGAAATGGTCCGCAGCGGCGAGCTGTCGGCGCCGGTAGTGATTGGCCGCGACCACCTGGACTCCGGGTCGGTGGCCAGCCCCAACCGCGAAACCGAAGCCATGCGCGACGGCTCGGACGCTGTCTCCGACTGGCCGCTGCTCAACGCCTTGCTCAATACCGCAGGCGGCGCCACCTGGGTCTCGCTGCACCACGGTGGCGGCGTGGGCATGGGCTTCTCCCAGCACTCGGGCATGGTCATCGTCTGCGACGGTACCGACGAAGCCGCCGAGCGTATCGCCCGCGTGCTGACCAACGACCCGGGGACCGGTGTCATGCGCCACGCCGATGCCGGCTACGACATTGCCATCGACTGCGCCAGGGAGCAGGGCCTGGATCTGCCGATGATCACGGGCTGATCGCCGGCTTTGGCTCGCACCCCGCAAGGGGTGATACTCAACAACAAGAAGGAGCGCGCAGGCACCACAGACGGGCCTGTGGCTCCAAGCGACTGGAGTAGCAACGTGACCGAATTCACCCTCAAGCCAGGCACCCTGACCCTGGCCCAGCTGCGCGCCATTCACGCCGCGCCCGTGCGCCTGCAGCTGGCTGCCAGCGCCGCGCCAGCCATTGACGCCAGTGTGGCCTGCGTTGAGCAGATCATTGCCGAAGACCGCACCGCCTACGGTATCAATACCGGCTTTGGCCTGCTGGCGTCGACCCGTATCGCCAGCCACGACTTGGAAAACCTGCAACGCTCGCTGGTGCTGTCCCACGCTGCCGGTGTCGGTGCGCCGCTGGATGACGACCTGGTGCGGCTGATCATGGTGCTGAAGATCAACAGCCTCAGCCGCGGGTTCTCCGGCATTCGCCGCAAGGTCATCGACGCGCTGATCGCCCTGGTCAACGCCGAAGTCTACCCGCACATCCCGCTGAAAGGGTCGGTCGGGGCTTCCGGTGACCTCGCCCCCTTGGCGCACATGTCGCTGGTGCTGCTGGGCGAAGGCAAGGCACGCTACAAGGGCCAGTGGCTGTCAGCGACCGAAGCGCTGGCTGTGGCCGGCCTCGAGCCATTGACCCTGGCCGCCAAGGAGGGCCTGGCCCTGCTCAACGGCACGCAGGCTTCCACCGCCTATGCCCTGCGCGGCCTGTTCCAGGGTGAAGACCTTTACGCCGCCGCCATTGCCTGCGGTGGCCTGAGCGTCGAAGCCGCGCTGGGTTCGCGTTCGCCATTCGATGCGCGTATCCACGAAGTGCGGGGCCAGCGCGGCCAGATCGACACCGCGGCGTGCTTCCGCGACCTGCTGGGCGACGCCAGCGAAGTGTCGCTGTCGCACAAGAACTGCGACAAGGTGCAGGACCCGTATTCGTTGCGCTGCCAGCCGCAGGTCATGGGTGCGTGCCTGACCCAGTTGCGCCAGGCCGCCGAAGTGCTGGCGGTCGAAGCCAACGCCGTATCCGACAACCCGCTGGTGTTCGCTGCCGAAGGGGACGTGATTTCCGGCGGCAACTTCCACGCCGAGCCGGTGGCCATGGCCGCCGACAACATTGCCCTGGCCATCGCCGAAATCGGCTCGCTCAGCGAGCGCCGCATCTCGCTGATGATGGACAAGCACATGTCCCAGCTGCCGCCGTTCCTGGTGGAAAATGGCGGGGTCAACTCCGGCTTCATGATTGCCCAGGTGACCGCTGCTGCGCTGGCCAGCGAGAACAAGGCCTTGTCCCACCCGCACAGCGTCGACAGCCTGCCCACCTCGGCGAACCAGGAAGACCACGTTTCGATGGCCCCGGCTGCCGGCAAGCGCCTGTGGGAAATGGCCGAGAATACCCGAGGCGTCCTGGCCATCGAATGGCTGGGTGCCTGCCAGGGCCTCGACCTGCGCAAAGGCCTGAAGACCTCCACCAAGCTGGAGCAGGCGCGCCAGGCACTGCGCAGCGAAGTGCCGCACTACGACCGTGACCGTTTCTTTGCGCCAGACATCGAGAAGGCCGTGGAACTGTTGGCCAAGGGGAGCCTGACCGGTTTGCTGCCGGCCGGTGTGCTGCCAAGCCTGTAATGCCTCTGGGGCCGCCATGCGGCCCAATCGCCGGCCAGCCGGCTCCCACAGTGAGGGAGCTGGCTTGCCGGCGATCTGGCTGCAAGGCAGCCCCCCTCTCGACCTCACGACCACAAAAACAATTCAAGGACGTGACATGCAACAAGCTCAAGGTCTCAAGCGTGGGCTAAGCGCCCGCCACATCCGTTTCATGGCCCTCGGTTCGGCCATCGGCACCGGGCTGTTCTACGGCTCTGCCTCGGCCATCCAGATGGCCGGCCCAGCCGTGTTGCTGGCCTACCTGATCGGCGGCGCCGCCGTGTTCATGGTCATGCGCGCCCTCGGCGAAATGGCCGTGCACAACCCGGTGGCCGGCTCCTTCGGCCACTACGCCACCACCTACCTCGGCCCTATGGCCGGCTTCATCCTCGGCTGGACCTACGCCTTCGAGATGGTCATCGTCGCCATCGCCGATGTGACCGCCTTCGGCATCTACATGGGGTTCTGGTTCCCCGAGGTCGCTCGCTGGATCTGGGTGCTGGGCATCGTGTTCCTGATTGGCGGCCTGAACCTGTGCAACGTCAAGGTCTTTGGCGAAATGGAGTTCTGGCTGTCGTTGCTCAAGGTCGGCGCCATCGTGGCGATGATCCTCGCCGGCCTGGGCATCATGGCCTTCGGCTTCAGCCAGGTGGGCAGCGGGCAGGCCGTTGGCGTGAGCAACCTGTTCGACCATGGCGGCTTCATGCCCAATGGCGTCGGTGGCCTGATCGCCTCGTTCGCCGTGGTGATGTTCGCTTTTGGCGGCATCGAGATCATCGGTGTCACGGCCGGTGAGGCCAAAGACCCACAGCGCGTGATCCCCAAGGCGATCAACGCGGTGCCGCTGCGCATCTTGCTGTTCTATGTGCTCACCTTGTTCGTGCTGATGTGCCTGTACCCATGGCCGCAGATCGGTAGCCAGGGCAGTCCGTTCGTGCAGATCTTCAGCAACCTGGGCATCGGCTCGGCGGCTGCGGTGCTGAACGTGGTGGTGATCTCGGCGGCGATCTCGGCCATCAACAGCGACATCTTCGGTGCCGGCCGCATGATGTATGGTCTGGCCCAGCAAGGCCATGCGCCGCGCGGCTTCAGCAAGTTGTCCAGGCACGGCGTGCCGTGGATGACCGTGGTCGTGATGGGGGCCGCACTGCTGGTCGGCGTGCTGCTCAACTACCTTATCCCCGAGAACGTCTTCCTGCTGATCGCCTCGATCGCCACCTTCGCCACCGTCTGGGTGTGGTTGATGATCCTGGTTACCCAGGTGGCCATGCGCCGCAGCATGCGCCGTGAAGAGGTCGCCCAGCTGAAGTTCCCGGTACCGTTCTGGCCCTATGGCCCGGCCATGGCCATTGCCTTCATGGTGTTCATCTTTGGCGTGCTCGGTTACTTCCCGGACACCCAGGCGGCGTTGATCGTCGGTGTGGTCTGGGTGGTGTTCCTGGTGGCGTCCTACCTGCTGTGGTGCAAGCCGCGGGCAGGGCAGGGCCAGCCAGTTGCAGAGCCGGTTGAGCTACACCGCTAGTACAGGAGATTGTGCATGAGAACCCTCTGGCAGCACTGCCATGCGGCAACCATGGCCGAAGGCCGTTATTCGCTTATCGAAGATGCGGCCATCGTCACCCACGCCGGGCTGATCGAATGGATCGGCCCGCGGGCCGGGCTGGGCCCGGTCGAGGCCGAGCGCACGGTGGACCTGGGCGGCGCCTGGGTCACCCCCGGGCTGATCGACTGCCATACCCACGCGGTATTCGGTGGCAACCGCAGTGGCGAGTTCGAACAGCGCCTGCAAGGCGTCAGCTATGCCGAAATCGCCGCTCAGGGCGGGGGCATTGCCAGCACCGTGCGGGCCACCCGCGCGGCCAGCGAGGATGAACTGTTCGCCAGTGCGCGCCAGCGGGTTCAAGCCTTGATGCGCGACGGCGTGACAACCCTTGAGGTCAAATCCGGCTACGGCCTGGACCTGGCCAACGAACGCAAGATGCTGCGCGTGGCCAGGCGGCTGGCGGATGCCCTGCCACTGACGGTGCGGGCCACCTGCCTGGCTGCTCATGCCTTGCCACCGGAGTACACCGGCCGGGCGGACGACTACATCACGCACATCTGCGACGAACTGCTGCCAAGCCTGGTCGGCGAAGGCCTGGTGGACGCAGTGGACGCCTTCTGCGAACACCTGGCGTTCACCCCGGCCCAGGTCGAGCGGGTGTTCATCAAGGCGCGGGCATTGGGGGTGCCGGTCAAGCTGCACGCCGAACAGTTGTCTTCGCTACACGGCTCCAGCCTGGCTGCGCGTTACCGGGCGCTGTCGGCCGACCACCTGGAATTTATGACTGAAGAAGACGCCATGGCCATGGCCAAGGCGGGCACGGTCGCGGTGCTGCTGCCGGGCGCTTTCTATTTTTTGCGCGAAACGCAACTGCCGCCGATGGACGCCTTGCGCCGCCATGGGGTGAAGATCGCCCTTGCCAGCGACCTCAACCCGGGTACCTCGCCCGTGTTGTCGCTGCGGTTGATGCTGAACATGGGCTGTACGTGCTTGCGTATGACGCCGGAAGAAGCCCTGGCCGGCGTCACGGTGCATGCCGCCACCGCGCTGGGCCTGGGTGACAGCCACGGCTCGCTGGAAGTTGGCAAGGTGGCCGACTTCGTCGCCTGGCAGGTCGAGCGCCCCGCCGATCTGGCGTACTGGCTCGGCGGCGACCTGCCCAAGCGCGTGGTGCGCAGTGGCCATGAGATTTCCAATTGAGGGAGGCAAGATGGACAAGGTATTGAGTTTCCACCAGGGGCATTTGCCGTTGCTGATCAGCATGCCCCACGCCGGCCTCAAGCTGACCCCGGCCGTAGACCAGGGCCTGGTCGACCAAGCGCGCAGCCTGCCCGACACGGATTGGCACATACCACGTCTTTACGACTTTGCCCGGGAACTGGGGGCCAGCGTGGTCGCCGCGCAATATTCGCGGTTCGTCATCGACTTGAACCGCCCGGCTGACGACAAACCGTTATATGCCGGCGCTACAACCGGCTTGTATCCGGCCACGCTGTTCGATGGCGAGCCTTTGTTCAAGCAGGGGCTGGAGCCCACTGCCGAAGCGCGCAGGGCCTGCCTGGCGACAATCTGGCAGCCTTATCACCAAACGATCCGCAATGAGCTGGCGCGCCTGCGGGAAACCTACGGCTACGCGCTGCTGTGGGATGCCCACTCGATTCGTTCGCTGATCCCGCACCTGTTCGAAGGCAAGCTGCCGGACTTCAACCTGGGCACGTTCAATGGCGCCAGTTGCGACCCGGGCCTGGCCGAGCGGCTGGTGCAGGTGTGCAGCCAAGCCCAGGGTTACAGCCATGTGCTTAACGGGCGCTTCAAGGGCGGCCACATCACCCGGCATTACGGCGACCCGGCGCATGACATCCATGCCGTACAGCTGGAGCTGGCGCAAAGCACCTACATGGAAGAGCAGGAGCCGTTTACCTACCGCGAAGACCGCGCCCAGCCGACGCGCGAGGTGTTGAAGGCGTTGCTCCAGGCCGCATTGGCATGGGGCCGGGAGCATCACGGCAAGTAATGGGCGGCGCGCCGTCGCGTGGGTTTACTCAGCTGTTACCCACGAAGGTGAGGGTGAGTTCGCGCAGCAGCGCCAGTTCTTCCTGGTGCTTGTCCTCCCAAAGGCCCTGCTGCAGAGCGACTTCCTCGTGCAGCGGGTGCTCGCTGCCGGACAGCTCCAGTACCCGCTGGCGGTAACGGGCCTCTATCTGCGCGAAGCGCGGCGCATGTTCGCCGCGCAGGCGCTGGGTCCAGCCGGAATTGGCCAGCAGGTAATCGATGAACACTTCACTGTGTTCGCTCTGGCGCACGCTTTCCAGTACCCGCGACAGCTCGCCTCGGGCCAGGTTTGCGGCCCCGCGAAAACGCATGCTGTCGGCGATCGGCAGGTCCAGCTCCCTGGCCAGCTCGCGACGGTAGGCCAGGCGCACCGAGACCAGGTCGCCTGAACCGGTGCGCGTGGCAGCAAGCTTTTCCAGCTGGTCGACGCGGAACAGCCGTAACAGGCGCTGGTGAAGGCTGTGCAGGGTATCGCCAGCGTCGATCAGCAGGCGGTTGGCCATGAGGTACAGTTCGATGTTGTTGAACTCCTGAAGTGCGCCGTCGTGGCACGTCTGCGACCCCGTTTCAGGGTCGGGCAGCGCCGCTGCGGCAATGCTTTCCATGATCGGCCGTTCATCCTGGTTGGCTGCGGCAGCCACCAGCATCAGGCGCACCCGCGCACAGAAGTCGCCCCGGGTGGTGGGGTCGACGAACGGCGCGGCATTGTGCAAACGGCCTGCCAGCCGCAGCAGGTCGCTGCCCTCCAGCTGTTGCCAGCAGCTGCGCAAGGCTTCGTTCTGAGCCTCGTCACCCAGCAGCCAGTCTTCGAGCCTGGGGGTGTCGTCGCCCTGCAACGGGAAATGTGGGTGGTCGAGCGAGCCTTCACTGGAGGAGTTGACCAGCATCAGGTTGTCTGGGATGTCCAGGGCGAACGAGTAACTGCGCTGGCTATCCGAGTAGGCCCGCACGCGCAGGATGGTGGCGTCGGGCAAGGGGTTGTCGAACAACGAAATCGACGAAATCGGCATGGCGTTGTTCAGGTTGGAGAGGATGTGCTCGGGCAGTTGGGTGATGTTATTCGAGCTGAGGTCCAGCAACTCCAGGGGTAGCAGCGCGTCACACCAGTCTGGCCACGCGTGCAGGTTCATGTTGGTCAGTTCGAGGGACGTCAGGTTGGAGGACAACCGCGCAGGCACCTGGGTGATGCTGCCGATGCGGTTGCCAGACAGGTCGAGCGAGGTCAGGTGCTCAAGCTCGGCAAAGGTTTCCAGCATGGTCTGGTCGACCTCCAGGCCCATGTTGCGAAACTCCAGGTAGGTCAGGCGCGGCAGGCGTGGCAAGGCCGATGCCAGTGCAGGCGTAGCACCTTGGTGGGCATCGATGGTCAGGCGGGTGATGTTCGGAAAGCGGGCAAGCAGTTCGCTGAGTTGTGCTGAAGTGCCACTGAGGCGGGTCAGGGTCATCGCATGCACACGCTCGCCGAAGAACGCCGGAAGGCGGCGCGGGAAGTGTTCGATGGCAACGTCCTCCAGTTGCAGGCGAAGGTATTGCTGGCCCTGCTCCTGGCGCTCCCAGAATGCGTTTATCGCCGTTGCCATACGCTGCCGGTCGGTCAGGGCCGCCTGGGTCAACGGGTTGCTCGAACTCGAGGCCTGGACCCAGCCATCGATCGCATCGCGCATGAGTTGCCGCTCGCTGCGGATGCGTTCCAGCCGTTGGTTCAGCGCCAGGGGCTGATCCACGGTGACCTGGGCCGTTTCCGGGCGTTCGTTGAGCAGCAGGCGTTGCAGGTGCATTTCATTGATGGGGTTGCCTTGCAGCGAAATCACCGGCGCGCGTTGCAGCGGCGTTTCCCCCAGCAGGAACGCGGGCAGTGACGTCAGGTTGTTGTCCTGTAACGACAGGTGCCCGATACGATTCAGGGTTTCGCTGTCGATACCGGTGGGCCATTGGCTCAGTTGCATCCGGTTCAAGCCCAGGTAATCCAAGGTAAACCAGTGGAAGCTGGCCCTGTCGATGCCTTGCTGCAGGCGGTTGCCACTGAGGTCCAGATGGGTAAGCCGTGCATGGCCTGCCAGCTCGCCAAGGTGGCTGTTGCTGAACGCCAGGTTCTGGTTGGTCATGGCCAGCCTGCGCAGGTTCGGCAGGGTCGAGGCAATGGTCGGCACGCTGGGCAGCAGCAGCGAGGGGGTTGCTCTGGGGTTGTACGGCCTGCTGATTTCCAGTGCTTCCAGCCCGGGCATCAGCCGCAGCAAGCGTTGCATCAGCCGCTCGCTCTGGCCCCAACCTGCCAGGGTGCCGCTTGGTAGGTCGAGCAGGTGCAGGCTGCGCACGCGGCGGTAGAAGAAATCGGGCAGGGTCAGCGGGATGTCAGTCAGCGGTACGCCTTGCACGCGCAGTTCGGCACCGAGCGCGGCATCATCCTCCAGGGCGGTGTCGTACCAGTGCTGCATGATCGCTTCACGCAGGGTGTCATAGGTGCGGGCCGCCTGGTCGGAGGCCGGTGAAATGGCTTCGCTCCAGTCGTCCAGGCTGCGTTGCAAGGCGTTGCGTTGCTCCATCAGCGTGGTCAGGTATTCGAGGATCTGCAGCCGGTTGCGGCCGTTGGCGGCAAGCGACATCAGCACCTGCTCGGCCGGCCTGCCGGTGCGCTCCGGAATGCCGGTGGCCCTGAGCGTGCTCAGCAGGTGCTGGCGCATGCTGCCCTGGTTTTGGTCATCACCGCTGCTCAAACGGTAGCCAACGCGGCCATCGGCAAGACGCATCGGCGAGCGATAGCCGGGCCGGGGCGGTTGCATGCCCAACGCATCGCGCAAGGCCGGGCGGGGTAACAGCGGGCTCTGTTGCAGCAGGTGCTGAAGGGCCTCGCCGCTGGCGACGCCCAGGCCTTGCATGGCTTCGGGCAAGGCTGCATGCAGCGCGCTGAAGAGCTGCGGGTAGCGACGCACCGCCGCCCCAGGCTCGCCCTGCGCGTGAACGATGTAGCCGGCCGGCGAGTGGGTGATGGTCGCCCAGGGGCTGCTGCCGTGCGCGCCGATGGCATGGTCCTGGTCGGGCCAGTGACTGCGCTGCAACAGGCGCAGCCGCGTGTCTGCGGGCCAGCCCGGCAGGCGGGGCAAGGTTTGCATGATCAGCCGGTCGCTGTCCCAGCTTTGCGCGCCGGCCAGGTACAGGCCCTCATAAGCGCGGGCAAGGCGCACGTGTTGTTGGTAGGCGCGAATTTCCTCGGCCAGGTGCAGAGGCACCTTGCCGGCACCCAGGGCTTGCAGGTCAATGGCACTCGCGTTGCGCACCAGTTCATCGATGATCGGCGCTGGCAGGCTGGGGTAGACCCGGCGGATCACCTCGCTGGTGGCCGGTAGGGGGGTAGCGAGGCGCGCGTACGCCGTGGTGAACGCTGCAGGCCAGGCGCTTTGGTCTGGCAACTGGCGGATGTGGGCATCCAGCTTGAACCGCTGCAGGGTGTCTTCCAGCAGTGCGGGCAACCGCCGGTTGTGGGCCAGGCAGTGGCGCAACGTGTCTTCGTGGATATCGCAGACGTGCAGGATCCGCTGCAAGGTCGCTTCATCGAAAGACCCGCTCAGGTGCCCCAGGCGGCGCAGCAGGCGTGCGCCGTCCCAGTTTTGGGGCTGCTCGGACTCCAGCAACCATGCCCCTGCACCATTGTGCAGCGCTTTGGGCTGGTAGCCTGCCGGGCGGGTCGGGTGTTCAAGGCGGTAACCCGTCGCAGCGGGGGTCACCGAGTAGACCCGGTTTTCCACGGGCAGCCAGGTTTTGCCGCCGTAGTGAAGCAGGCCGGATTCGTCTGGCTCCAGCCCACCCGGCAATACCCGGTCGTGGGCGAAGGGCGCCAGGTCCGCGTGCCACAGGCGGCGCTCGCCGTCGGCCAGGTCGATCGGCTGCAGTTCCTCGATGAATGATGGCGTCTCCACGGGGATCCGCTCGACCACCGGGGTAGCCTGCCCCCCGCCGGCTGCCGCGAGTGCGGCCATGATGGCGACGTTGTCGATCACGTCCATCAAGTAGTCGAATGCCTGCTGGCGATCACCGTCGAGCCAGCTGTCGATGCCCTCGAACGTTTCATTGGCCAGTTGCAGGGCCGTTACCCCAAGCATCGCGGCGCCGAGCGGGGGGATGAACAGGGCGGCAACGTTCAGGCTGACGAAGGCCAGGGCCTTGAAGTAGTCAAGGTGGCGTTGCGCAGTCTTGCCGTTTTGCATGGCTGTCGGCACCGCATGGAACAGCCCGTCATCCCTCAGCCGCTTCTGCCGTTGGCAGGCCAGCTCGTCCAGGTACGGGCGGGTGAAGGGCTGCACGTGCAGACGCACCTGCGCGTTGGCGATGCGCTCCAGGAAGGAGCGCTTGTGCCGATCGGGTAGCAGGCGCTGGCATTCCGGGCGGCGGAACGCAGGCAACTGTTCACGCAGGAACGCTTCGGCATCGGCCCTACTGGCGTGCTGGGTCAACGGCTCGGGCATGCCGGGCAGGTAAAGCACCACCCAACCCGCATACGGGTACACCGGCCCTGGTGGGAATCGGCCGGCGCCCACTGGCCGGCGTGCGTCGAGGCCAATCGCCATGGCCCCGGTCAGAGGAACATGCAGCAACTCGATGCCCGCACACAGAACCGGGCGGCCATCGTGTTCAACCTTTGGCTCACTGGCGAGCTTGAGCAAGGTTGCATGGAGGGCCGTGTCGATCCGGCCCAGCAGGCAGGCGTGGTGAACCTGCAGCTCGAATGTGGAGCGCTCGGCAGCCTTGAACACGCCGGCAATGGCCGGCGCGTTGGGCTGCTCGTCCGGTGGGTCGAGCGCGTCGAGCAGCCGTTGATACTTGCCGCCGATATCCAGCTCGCGTGCCAGGGCCGCGAACGCTTCCGCGACGATGGGCAGTTGCACCGCCTGGGAGGCCAGGCCAACGTCGTTGCTATCGAGAATGGCCGAGGCTTGGCCGCCGGCGCGCAAGCCGTTGGGCTGGGCCTCGAAGGCCTCGAAGTTCTGCAAGGCACTGTGCAGCAGGGGTTGGGTGGCCAGCTTGAGCGCGCGGGACGAGGTGACGAAAGGATCGCCGCCAGGGCTGGAGAGCGCCTCGGTAAGGGCGGCCGCCCTGTTCAGGTTCATCAGGTAGGTACGCTCGACATCGATTGTGGTGCCGAAGCGCTGGCTGACCGCGGTGGACAGCAGCTCGGTGGCATAGCGCTGCAGGTCGGGCAGGGTTGCCAGGAGTGCGCTCAGGTTCGCCTCGGCTTGCACGTGTTGGCCATAGGTTTGCACCAGGGCCTTGGCTACCGTTGGGTTTGCCAGGCATGCGCGTTCCAGCCTGTGGTCGCGCTGGCTGGCCGCTTGGCGCAGCTGGCGGCGCTGCTCTGGCCGGGCGTCGACCACCCAGGCGGGTAGCTTGCTGCTGACCAACTGGTGGTAGAAGTCGGGCTCGCAGGCTGCAGGTTTGGTGGAATCGATCATGGGGAGTCTCACTTCGAGGGTGTTCCCCGATGCTAGGGAGGCTCGCCTGCGCCCTGCACATAAGATGATCTCGCTTAGGTACATGCTCTAAGCGCAATTCAGGTTTATGATGGCCAACGGCCGAATATATCCTCACACGGAGTGCGCGATGCAGACCCTCTACCCGCAGATCAAACCCTACGCCCGGCACGATCTGGCCGTGGAAGCGCCGCATGTGTTGTATGTCGACGAAAGCGGCTCGCCGGAAGGTTTGCCCGTGGTATTCATCCACGGTGGCCCTGGCGCTGGTTGCGACGCCCAGAGCCGCTGCTATTTTGACCCCAATCTGTATCGCATCATCACTTTCGACCAGCGCGGCTGTGGCCGCTCCACGCCCCATGCCAGCCTGGAGAACAACACCACCTGGCACCTGGTCGAAGACATGGAGCGTATCCGCGAGCACCTGGGTATCGATAAATGGGTGCTGTTCGGTGGCTCGTGGGGCTCCACCTTGGCCCTGGCTTACGCCCAGACCCACCCCGAGCGGGTGCATGGCCTGATCCTGCGCGGCATATTCCTGTGCCGGCCGCAGGAAATCCAGTGGTTCTACCAGGAGGGCGCCAGTCGCCTGTTCCCCGACTACTGGCAGGACTACATTGCGCCGATCCCCGCACAGGAGCGTGGAGACCTGGTGGCGGCCTTCCACAAACGCCTTACCGGCAATGACCAGATCGCCCAGATGCACGCCGCCAAGGCCTGGTCCACCTGGGAAGGTCGCACCGCCACCCTGCGCCCCAATCCGCTGGTGGTCGACCGCTTCTCCGAGCCGCAGCGGGCCCTGTCGATTGCCCGTATCGAATGTCACTTCTTCATGAACAACGCGTTCCTCGAACCGGACCAGCTGATCCGCGACCTGCCGAAAATCGCCCATTTGCCGGCAGTGATCGTGCACGGCCGCTACGATGTGATCTGCCCGCTGGACAACGCCTGGGCCCTGCACCAGGCCTGGCCGAACAGCGAGCTGAAGGTGATCCGTGACGCTGGCCATGCGGCCTCCGAGCCTGGCATTACCGATGCACTGGTCCGTGCCGCCGACCAAATGGCACGCCGCTTGCTCGACCTGCCGCTGGAAGAAGCATGAGGGGCCTGCTGCAACGGGTGCGTGGGGCGCGGGTAGAAGTCGCGGGCGAGGTGGTAGGTGCCATCGACCAGGGGTTGCTGGTGCTGGTTGCTGTAGAGCCTGAAGATTCCCGCGAACACGCCGATAAGCTTTTGCACAAGCTGTTGAACTACCGGGTGTTCAGCGACGAGCAGGGCAAGATGAACAAGTCGCTCAAGGATGTGGGCGGCGGCTTGCTGCTGGTGTCGCAGTTCACCTTGGCGGCAGACACCCGCAACGGCCTGCGCCCGAGCTTCTCGACGGCTGCGCCGCCGGCGCTCGGGGCCGAACTGTTCGACTATCTTTTGCAGCAGGCCAACAGCCAATATGCCCCTGTGGCCAGCGGCCGTTTTGGCGCAGACATGCAGGTGCATCTGGTAAATGATGGCCCCGTGACATTTATGTTACAAATTTGAGGTCAATAAACCCCTTGTTCACAGGAAAACAAGGGGTTTTGTACGATAAATAGTTGTTCCAGCCTGATGCGTTGTCACGCGACCTGCTGGATAATCGCGCGCTGCATGGACCTGCGTTCGCAGGTTCGTTTCACTCTGACTCGAGCATTGTCTGGAACCGTTTGGGGAATCATTACGCCCTCTCGGGGTCCGAACAGTGCTCGCCAACCCGGCATTTGTCGCTGGCCGTTGGTTTCATGATCTGTTTTCGGCGAGGGTTGCTCGTGATTGTTAGTCCCCAAAAAGCATCAAGAATCCCCGGCATCCGGTTGCGCAAGGCCCTGATGGCCAGCATGGCCCTGGTTGGCCTGATGAGCGCGGGCCAGCTGTGGGCATTCAATCTTGACGATGTTGCAGCCAAGGCAAAGGATCTGGCCGGCCAGAAGTACGAGGCACCGAAAAGCAACCTGCCGGCAGTGTTCCGCGACATGAAGTTCGCTGACTACCAGAAGATCCACTTCCTGCAGGAAAAGGCCGAGTGGGCCAAGGACAAGACCCCGTTCAAGCTGTCCTTCTACCATCAGGGCATGCACTTCGACACACCGGTGAAAATCAACGAAGTCACCGCGACCAAGGTCGAGGAAATCAAGTACGACCCGAGCCGTTTCGAGTTCGGTGACGTGCCACACGACCCGGATACCACCAAGAACCTGGGGTACGCCGGTTTCCGCGTGCTTTACCCGATCAACAAGGCAGACAAGCAGGACGAAATCATGACCCTGCTGGGTGCCAGCTACTTCCGCGTAGTCGGCAAGGGCCATGTATACGGCCTGTCGGCCCGTGGCCTGGCCATCGACACCGCGCTGCCGTCGGGCGAGGAGTTCCCGCGCTTCACCGAGTTCTGGGTCGAGAAGCCCAAGCCGGCTGACAAGCACTTGGTGATCTACGCCCTGCTGGACTCGCCGCGTTCCACCGGCGCCTACAAACTGATCCTGCGCCCAGGTACCGACACCGTGGTCGACGTGCAGTCCCGCGTGTTCCTGCGTGATCAGGTCAGCCGCCTGGGCATTGCCCCGCTGACCAGCATGTACCTGTTCGGCCCTAACCAGCCGTCCAAAGTGCTCAACTACCGCCCGGCACTGCATGACTCCGAAGGCCTGTCCATCCACGCTGGCAACGGCGAGTGGATCTGGCGCCCGCTGAACAACCCGAAACACCTGTCGGTCAGCAACTTCAGCGTGGAAAACCCGCGCGGTTTCGGCCTGATGCAGCGTCAGCGTGCCTTCAGCGACTACGAAGACCTCGACGACAACTACCAGAAGCGCCCAAGCGCCTGGATCGAGCCGAAGGGTGACTGGGGCAAGGGTACCGTCGACCTGGTCGAAATCCCGACTGCCGACGAGACCAACGACAACATCGTGGCGTTCTGGAGCCCGGAAAAGCTGCCTGAACCCGGCAAGCCGTTCGAGTACGCCTATCGTCTGCACTTCACCATCGATGAACCCAAGTTCCAGGCCCCTGACCTGGGCTGGGTCAAGCAGACCCTGCGCTCCACGGGTGACGTCAAGCAGTCCAACCTGATCCGCCAGCCAGACGGCAGCGTGGCCTTCGTGGTCGACTTCGATGGCCCGGCGCTGGCTGCCCTGCCTGAGGACACTCCGCTGCGCAGCCAGGTCAGCGTGGGCGACAATGCTGAAGTGGTCGAGAACAATCTGCGCTATAACCCAGAGACCAAGGGCTGGCGCCTGACCCTGCGGCTGAAGGTCAAAGAGGCCAACAAGTCGACCGAAATGCGTGCCGCGCTGGTGCGTGATGTGCCAGCCGAACCGGCCAAGCCTGCCCAGGACGCCAAGCAGGACAAGGCCACCGCCAAGCCTGCCAAGGCCGACAAAGCGGACAAGGCCGCCAAGGCCGAACAACCTGCCGCCGACGCGGCGCCCACCAACGGGGCCCCGGCCACCACCGAGAAGGTGCTGACCGAGACCTGGAGCTATCAGTTGCCTGCCGATGAGTAACTCAAGCGCAAGGCCGGAATCGCTTGGCGAGTACCTGGCCCACCTACCACTGGGCGACGAGCAGCGGGCAGAACTGGCCAGCTGCACCTCGTTCAGTGAACTGCACCAACGCCTGGCGGCCAACCCGGCCGCCAGCCCTGCCGAGGCCGTGCAGGCCTCGGTGGGCCCGCGCCTCACCGTAGGCAGCGCCGCCGAGCTGGAAGAGGCCGAAATGCTCGACGTCGACGGCAGCGGCCGCCTGTGCCTGAAGATTGCCCCGCCGATCAAGCGTACCAAGGTCGTGCCGGAGCCGTGGCGCACCAACCTGTTGGTCCGCATGTGGCGCCGCATGACCGGGCGCCCCAATGCACCGCAGCCGCCCAAGCGCGAGCTCCCGGCAGCGCGCTGGCGTACGGTCGGCTCGATCCGCCGTTACATCCTGCTGGCCCTGATGATCGGTCAGACCATCGTTGCCGGCTGGTACATGAAGAGCATCCTGCCGTACCAGGGTTGGTCGTTCGTCGACCTCGACGAAGTGCTCAACCAGCCGTTGTGGGATACGGTGGTGCAGGTATGGCCCTATGCCTTGCAGACTTCCATCCTGATCCTCTTCGGCATCCTGTTCTGCTGGGTGTCGGCGGGCTTCTGGACCGCGCTGATGGGCTTCCTGGAGCTGCTCACCGGGCGCGACAAGTACAAGATCTCCGGCAGCAGCGCTGGCAACGAGCCGATTGCGCCCGAGGCGCGTACCGCGCTGGTGATGCCGATCTGCAACGAGGACGTGCCGCGGGTATTCGCCGGCCTGCGGGCGACGTTCGAATCGGTGGCCGCCAGTGGCAACCTCGACCGTTTCGACTTCTTCGTGCTCAGCGACACCAACGACACCGACATCGCCGTGGCCGAACAGCAGGCCTGGCTGGACGTATGCCGTGAAACCAAGGGCTTTGGCCGGATCTTCTACCGCCGCCGCCGGCGGCGCGTGAAGCGCAAGAGCGGCAACCTCGACGACTTCTGCCGTCGCTGGGGTGGCGAGTACAAGTACATGGTCGTGCTCGACGCCGACAGCGTCATGAGTGGCGAATGCTTGAGCAGCCTGGTGCGCCTGATGGAGGCCAACCCGGACGCCGGTATCATCCAGACCGGGCCGAAAGCCTCGGGCATGGACACCCTGTATGCGCGCATGCAGCAGTTCGCCACCCGCGTGTACGGTCCGCTGTTCACTGCCGGGCTGCATTTCTGGCAGCTGGGCGAGTCGCACTACTGGGGCCACAATGCGATCATCCGCATGAAGCCGTTCATCGAGCACTGCGCGCTGGCGCCGTTGCCGGGCAAGGGGGCCTTCGCCGGCGCCATCCTGTCCCACGACTTCGTCGAAGCGGCGTTGATGCGCCGTGCCGGCTGGGGCGTGTGGATCGCCTACGACTTGCCGGGCAGCTACGAAGAGCTACCGCCGAACCTGCTTGACGAGCTCAAGCGTGACCGTCGCTGGTGCCACGGCAACCTGATGAACTTCCGCCTGTTCCTGGTCAAGGGCATGCACCCGGTTCACCGCGCGGTGTTCCTGACAGGGGTCATGTCGTACCTGTCGGCACCGTTGTGGTTCCTGTTCCTGGTACTGTCGACCGCGCTGCTGGCGACCAACACGCTGATGGAGCCGCAGTACTTCATCGAGCCGTACCAGCTGTACCCGCTGTGGCCACAGTGGCACCCGGAAAAGGCCGTGGCGCTGTTCTCCACCACCATCGTGCTGCTGTTCCTGCCCAAGCTGCTCAGCGTCATCCTGATCTGGGCCAAGGGCGCCGTCGAGTTCGGCGGGCGAGTCAAGGTCACCTTGTCGATGCTGATGGAGATGCTGTTCTCCATGCTGCTGGCGCCCGTGCGCATGATCTTCCACACCCGCTTCGTCCTGGCCGCGTTCCTCGGTTGGGCGGCGACCTGGAACTCGCCGCAGCGCGACGACGACTCCACACCGTGGAGCGAAGCGGTGCGTCGGCATGGCCCGCAGACGCTGCTGGGCATCGCCTGGGCCGGGCTGGTGGCATGGCTGAACCCAAGCTTCCTGTGGTGGCTGGCGCCGATCGTCGGTTCGCTGATGCTGTCGATCCCGGTATCGGTCATTTCCAGCCGCACCCGCCTGGGGCTGGCGGCCAAGGACGAGAAGCTGTTCCTGATCCCCGAGGAATACGCGACGCCGCAGGAGCTGCTGGCGACCGACCAGTACACCCACGAAAACCGCTGGCATGCCCTGCATGACGGTTTCGTGCGCGCAGTGGTCGACCCGCGGCAGAACGCCCTGGCCTGCGCCATGGCCACGGCCCGCCACGGGCAGGCGGCGCCGATCGAGGCGCTGCGTGCCGAGCGCGTGGCCAAGGCCATCGAGGTCGGGCCGAAAGGGCTGGACCTCAATACCCGCCTGGCGTTGCTCAGCGACCCGGTCGCCTTGAGCCGCCTGCACGAGCGGGTCTGGGCCGAGCACAATGCGGCGTGGATCGATGTGTGGCGTGCCTCCATCAAGAACGACCCGCATTCGCCGCTGCTGCCGTTGCATCCGGAGAATGAAGGCCAGCAGGCACTCGCCGGGGCCTGACCGGCCCTTTCGCGGGCGCGCCCGCTCCCACAGGGATCCGCATTTCCCTGTGGGAGCGGGCGCGCCCGCGAAGCTTTAAGGGCCCAACCCCGATTTTGGCCAACAAAGTCCCCCCCAGTGCTAGGTCCCCGGGCCGGCATGCGTTAGCATCCCTCTCCGATAATCCGCATCGGCCGGTACGGCCGTGCCAACACAATAAGATTCGCTACTTTACTTGCTAGGGGACTTGGTGATGATCAAGAAATACCTTTCGCGGCTGCTGGTCGGTGTCACCGCCCTGGTCGCCGTGACAGCGGCGCAGGCCGGCGCCATCGATGATGCGGTCAAGCGCGGCACCTTGCGGGTGGGCATGGACCCGACCTACATGCCGTTCCAGATGACCAACAAGCGTGGCGAGATCATCGGCTTCGAGGTCGATATCCTCAAAGCCATGGCCAAGTCGATGGGCGTCAAGTTCGAGGCGGTGTCCACCGCTTACGACGGCATCATCCCGGCGCTGTTGACCGGCAAGTTCGACATGATCGGCAGCGGCATGACCCTTACCCAGGAACGCAACCTGCGCCTGAACTTCAGCGAACCCTTCATCGTGGTTGGCCAGACCCTGCTGATCCGCAAGGAACTGGCGGGCGAGATCAAGTCGTACAAGGACCTGAACAACGAGAAGTACCGCCTCACCTCCAAGCTTGGCACCACCGGCGAAATGGTGTCCAAGAAGCTGATCGGCAAAGCCAAGTACCATGGCTACGACAACGAGCAGGAAGCCGTGATGGATGTGGTCAACGGCAAGGCTGACGCCTTTGTCTACGACGCGCCCTACAACGTGGTGGCAGTGGACAAGGCCGGTGCCGGCAAGCTGCTGTTCCTCGAAGAACCCTTCACCTACGAGCCGCTGGCCTTTGGCCTGAAGAAAGGCGACTACGACAGCATCAACTTCATCAACAATTTCCTGCACCAGATCAAGCACGACGGGACCTACGATCGTATTCACGACAAGTGGTTCAAGAACAAGGACTGGCTGAAGGAAATGGAATAAAAGCTGGCTTCAAGCCGCAAGCCGCAAGCCACAAGCTTCAAGCTGCAAGTTGCAAGCACAAGCGGACCGTGCACCGATCCGCTTGTGCTTGCAGCTTGCAGCTTGACGCTTTCTGGAGTACCCACGTGATCAAACACAAGAAAGCCCAGTGGCCCTGGCACGGGCTGACCGCGCTGGTCCTGGTGGGCCTGGCGTTCAGCCTGTACATGGCCACCTCGATGATTTCCTACGAGTGGCGCTGGAACCGCGTCCCGCAGTACTTCGCCTACAAGGCCGAGGAAACCCAGCGTGCAGCCGATTACGGCACCGTGCAGGAAATCGTCATTTCCGGCGATAACGCCCGCGTGACGCTGAAGGACGAAAGCGGCGCCGAGCAGGTGCTGGATGTGGACGCGGACAGCCTGCAACTGAGCCGCGGCGACGATGTTGCCGAGGGCGACCAGATCGGTGTGACCCGCCACTGGGCCGCCGGGCCGCTGGCCTGGGGTCTTTGGACCACACTATGGATCTCGGTCGTGTCCGGCGCCTTGGGCCTGGTGATCGGCCTGTTCGCCGGCCTGTGCCGGTTGTCGACCAACCCGACCCTGCGCGACCTGTCGACCGTGTATGTCGAACTGGTGCGTGGCACCCCGTTGCTGGTGCAGATCTTCATCTTCTACTTCTTCATCGGTACCGTGCTCAACCTGTCCCGCGAATTTGCCGGGGTGGCTGCGCTGGCGTTGTTCACGGGCGCCTATGTGGCAGAAATCGTGCGGGCCGGGGTGCAGTCGATCGCCAAAGGCCAGAACGAAGCTGCACGCTCGCTGGGCCTTAATGCCGGCCAGTCGATGCGCCACGTGATCCTGCCGCAGGCTTTCAAACGCGTACTGCCGCCCTTGGCCGGCCAGTTCATCAGCCTGGTCAAGGACACCTCGCTGGTGTCGGTGATCGCCATTACCGAACTGACCAAAAGCGGCCGCGAGGCCATTACCACCTCGTTCTCCACCTTCGAGATCTGGTTCTGCGTGGCAGGCCTGTACCTGCTGATCAACCTGCCGCTGTCGCACATTGCCAGCCGGCTCGAGCGGAGGCTTGCGCAAAGTGATTGAAGTCCGTGACCTGCTGAAAGTCTTCGACACCCGCGGCCACGTGGTCCGGGCTGTGGATAACGTCACCACCCAGGTGGCCAAGGGCGAAGTGGTGGTAGTACTGGGCCCGTCCGGCTCGGGCAAATCCACCTTCCTGCGTTGCCTTAACGGGCTGGAGCACTTCGACCAGGGCCATGTCGCGATCGACGGCCTGCAACTGGCTGACCCGAAGACCGACATCAACGCCTACCGCCGCGAAGTCGGCATGGTGTTCCAGCATTTCAACCTGTTCCCGCACATGACCGTGCTGGAAAACCTGTGCCTGGCGCAGAAGGTGGTGCGCAAGCGCAACAAGGCCGACCGCGAGGCCAAGGCGCGGGCCTTGCTGGAGAAGGTGGGCATTGCGCAGAAGGCCAACGAATTCCCGTCACGCCTTTCCGGTGGCCAGCAGCAGCGGGTGGCAATCGCACGTGCGCTGGCGATGGACCCGAAAGTGATGCTGTTCGACGAACCGACCTCGGCGCTCGACCCGGAAATGGTCGGCGAAGTGCTGGATGTGATGAAAACCCTGGCCCAGGAAGGCATGACCATGGTCTGCGTCACCCACGAAATGGGCTTTGCCCGCGAAGTGGCTGACCGGGTGCTGTTCTTCGACCACGGCAAATTGCTAGAAGACTCGGCCCCGGCCGCGTTCTTTGCCGCGCCGAAAGACCCGCGCGCGCAGGCCTTCCTGCGCCAGGTGCTTTAACCTGCAGCGGCCTCTTCGCGGCTGAAGCCGCTCCTACACGCAACGTGGTCGGTGTAGGAGCGGCTTGAGCCGCGAACACCGGCAATGCCGGTGCCATCCACTGCGATGTCTGCGTCGCGGTCCTCAGATGTTGAACCGCCCGACCATCCCCCGCAGCTGCTGCCCCAGCTGTTCCAGCTCGCCACTCGACACCGCGGTCTGCTCACTGGCCGCACTGGTCTGGTCCGACACATCCCGCACATTCAGCACGCTCCGGTTGATCTGCTCGGCCACCACGCTCTGCTCTTCGCTGGCCGTGGCGATCTGCTGGTTCATGCCCTGGATGTTCGACACCGTGTTGGTGATCTGGCCCAAGGCATCGCCGGCCCTGCGGCTCAGCTCCACACTTTGCTCGGTCAGCTGCTTGCTGTTGTCCAGCAAGCGGGTCACCTCGTCGGTGCCGCTGTGAAGGCTGTCGATCAACTGGCCGATCTCTTCGGTTGCCGTGGAGGTGCGCTGGGCCAGGCCGCGTACCTCGTCGGCCACCACGGCAAAACCGCGCCCGGCTTCACCGGCCCGCGCCGCTTCGATGGCGGCGTTCAGGGCCAGCAGGTTGGTCTGCTCGGATACCGACTTGATGACATCGAGAATGCTGCCAATCCGCTGGCTTTCGCCCGCCAGGTGATGCATGGCCGCCAGGCAATGGTCCATCTGCCCGGCCAGTTGCTCGATGCGGCCGATGGCTTCGGCCACCACTTGGTCGCCCACCTGGGCCTGCTGGTCGGCGCTGGTAGCGGCTTGCGAGGCCTGCTCGGCGTTTTGCGCCACTTCCTGAACCGTGGCGCTCATCTGGTTCATGGCGGTGGCAACTTGGTCGGTTTCCTCGCGCTGCTGGTTGATGCGCAGTTTGGTGTCTTCGCTGCTGGTCGCCAGCTGCGAGGCCGCCTGCGACAGCTGGCCGACGCCCTGGTCGATGCCCCCGATCAGTTCGCGCAGGCTCAAGGTCATCTCACGCATGCTGGTCTGCAACTGGCCCATTTCGTCACGGCGCTGCACGGTGTCGACCTGGCTCAGGTCGCCCTTAGCAATGCGCGCCGCCACCGCCAGGGTCTGGCGCAAGGGCTGGGTAATTTGCAGGGTGATCAGCCAGGCAGCCAGGGCCCCCGCTACCAGTGCCAGCAACGCAACGCTGGTCAGCAGCGAGCGGGCAGCCAGTGCTTCGCGGTCACGTTGCTCGACCTTGCGTTTACCCAGTTCGAGGCTGAGCGCGCGCAACTCGTTGCCCATTCGCTCCATGTTGTTCTGCAATTGCTCGACCC
Organism: Pseudomonas sp. NY5710; assembly: GCF_013305665.1. Classification (NCBI taxonomy): domain Bacteria; kingdom Pseudomonadati; phylum Pseudomonadota; class Gammaproteobacteria; order Pseudomonadales; family Pseudomonadaceae; genus Pseudomonas; species Pseudomonas sp. NY5710. Next base: position 5,028,793 of record NZ_CP045554.1, on the reverse strand, counting down.
GCACCGCAGCGCGCCGGTATTGGTCCAGGCTGGCGCGGTATTTGGCCAGCTCGACACCGGGCAGCTCGCTGACAGCGCGTGGCAGGCCAAGCGGCGCCAGGCCTTTGAGCAGTTGCTCCAGGCTGGCCTGTGCTGCGTCCAGGGCGCTGTCGCCGACTTTGGCAAAGTCCTCGACCGGGACGAACGTGTAGGCGGGTACCAGGCTTTGCTGGTTGGCACCGTCGACTTGCCGGCTGAGGGTGTCCATTTGCGCCAGGGCACCATTTTGCTGGCTGTGGGCCGGCATGTTCAGCAAAGCCTGGGTCTGCAGCTCGTCGATGGCATCGTTGAGCTTCTGCTCCTGCTCCTGCATCGCCTGGCGCAAGGCCACTCGGTTGGCCACGGTGCGCTGCAACTCGGTGAAGTCATCGCGCAGGCGCTGCAGTAGGGTCAGCTTATCGGTCAGCATCTGGCGCGACTCATCGACGTTGCTGCGCTGCTGCAGGGTGCTGAGCATGCTGTTGAGCTGGTCGAGGATGTTACCGATAGTGGCCTTGCTGGCGTCGTCGTTGAGCACGCGGAAGGTGATGCGCTCTGCGCGCAGGTCTTTGGTCAGGTCGTTGATCCGGCCGATTTCGCTGAGCTGTTGCGAGCGGACGATGGCGTCGTCCAACGCACGCCAGCCGCTGATGGTGGTGGCCAGGGTAAGCAGCAGGACCACAGCGAAGCCGAGGGCCAGCTTGGCAGCCACGCTGATGTTGCCGAGCTTGCGGTTGAGGTAGCCGAGCATGGTGAGTCTCCGTGCGAAAGGGGGAGGGCATGCAGGCGTATTGCCGGCATGACACCTTTGCCCATCGGCAGCGGAGCTGTAGGACTTGACCTGATAATCAGGTAGGAAATTTCGCTGCAGCTAGTAGGAAATGCGCCGCCTGTGCCTGACCTCTACGCGCTGAACTGCCGCGAAGAGGCCAGGCACACCCGATCAAAGCCTGAAGCGCCCCACCAACCCCTGCAAATGGGTACCCAGCCGCGCCAGCTCCACGCTGGAGCTGGCCGTCTCCTCACTGGCCGCCGAGGTCTGGTCGGAAATGTCCCGCACATTCATCACGCTGCGGTTGATCTCTTCGGCTACGGCCGTTTGCTCTTCTGCCGCGGTGGCGATCTGCTGGTTCATCGCCTGGATCGACGACACGGTACGGGTGATGGTTTCCAGCGAGCTGCCGGCGCGGCGGGTCAGCTCGACGCTGCTGTCAGTCAGTTGGCGGCTGCTGTCCATCACGCTGGCCACCCGCTGGGTTCCGCTTTGCAAGCCGGCAATCAGTTCTTCGATTTCTTCGGTCGACTGCTGGGTGCGCTGTGCCAGGCTGCGCACCTCGTCGGCCACCACGGCAAAGCCGCGCCCGGCTTCGCCTGCACGGGCAGCCTCGATCGCTGCGTTGAGCGCCAGCAAGTTGGTCTGTTGAGCCACCGACTTGATCACGTCGAGCACGCTGCCGATCTTGTCGCTTTCGGCCTTGAGCTGGTTCATCGCTTCGCTGGAGTTGATCACTTCGCCGGCCAGGCGCTCGATCTGCGCCACCGCTTCGCCCACCACCCGGTCACCTTCACGGGCCTGCTGGTCGGCCATCAAGGCCGCTTCCGAGGCTTGCTCGGCGTTGCGTGCCACGTCGTGCACGGTCGCGGTCATCTGGTTCATGGCAGTCGCCACCTGATCGGTCTCGACCTTCTGGTTGTTGACCCCGGCGCTGGTCTGCTCGGTCACCGCCGACAGTTGCTCGGCTGCACTGGCGATCTGCGTTACCCCATCGCCGATGCCACCGATCAGTTCGCGCAAGCCTTGGGTCATGCGCTGCATACTGGCTTGCAGCTGGCCCAGCTCGTCACGGCGGTCAACCGGCAGGTTGTGGCTGAGGTCGCCGCTGGCTACTCGCTCGGCGGCGCTCAGGGTCTGGCGCAGGGGCACGATGATCTGCCGGGTGATCGCCCAGGCTGCCAGCAGGCCAAGGGCCAGCGCCAGCACCGTGGCGATCAGCAGCAGGGTCTTGGCCTGGGCGGCAGCGGTATCCCGTACGGCGGTCTGGGAGGTGGTCATCGCCTCGCTGGTCTGCAGCAGCGCTGCGCCGAACTCGACCATGCGTTGCAAGGCTTGATCGCTGGCCGTCTGGGCAGCGCCGAACTGGCTGACCGCATCCCGGTACCCGCCCATGGCGGTGGTTGCATCGTCCAGACTGGCGGCGTAGTCGGCTGGCACCTTGGCCGGCAGGGCACGCAGTTCGAGCAAGGCCTGGTCGATGGCTTTCAAAGCGGTTTGCTGGTACTCGGCATTGCCGCTGTAGGTATAACCGCGGACCTGGAAGCGGGCTTGCTGCAGCAGGGCGCTGACTTCCACGGCGGACTGGTATTGGCTTATGTCGCCGCCCTGGCGCAGGCGCTGTTGCACCCGGTTCAGCAGTTCGACGGCCTTGTCGGCGCTGTCGCCGAGCACTGCGCGGCTTGCCTCGCGGCGTTGGCCGGCCTGCTTCAGCTCGCTGAAAGCCTGCTGATAGCCGCGCACGGCCTCGCGCTGCTGCTCCAGGCGCTGGTGGTCGGCGGGCTGCTCGATCTGCCCGAGCATCACTTGCACCTGGCGATCCAGCGTAGCCAGGGCTTTTTCCAGCTCTGCGACCGAGGCATCGTCACGCTCACGTTGATACCGTTGGCGGGCGATACGCAGTTCCTGAGTGTGCTGCTGAATGACCGAGATGTTCCCCAGCTTGTCGCCACGGCCGATGATGCTGTCCATGCCGAGCCAGCCAGTCAGGGTGATGGCCAGAGTCAATAGCAGGACCAGGCCGAAACCCATTCCCAGTTTGCGGTTCACGCTCATATTGCCCAGCGATTGGGCTAACCATTGATACATGTAGACTCCCGGTCGGCTTGGCAGCACGAAACTTTGTTGTGTTGCCAAGGCCATCGGCGCGGGAAGAGGAAACTTGATGGGCGATTACGTGGCGTTTGCGTCAGAAAATGCGCGAAAGTAGCGCAGTGACGGCCGTCTCCACGCGCAGAATGCGCTCACCCAGCTGCACGGGCGCCAGGCCTGCCTTGCCCAGCAGGTCGATTTCATAAGGAATCCAGCCACCTTCAGGGCCGATGGCCAGGGTCACGGGTTGGTCCACGGCGCGCGGGCAGGCAGGGTACGGGCCGGGGTGACCGACCAGTCCCAGGGTACCAGCAGCGATCGCGGGCAGGCGGTCTTCGACGAACGGCTTGAAGCGCTTCTCAATGATCACCTCGGGCAGTACCGTGTCGCGTGCCTGTTCCAGGCCCAGGATAAGGTTGTCCCGAATGCTTTCCGGCTGCAGGAACGGCGTTTGCCAGAAGCTTTTCTCGACCTTGTAGCTGTTCAGCAGGATCAGCCGCGGTACACCCAGGGTAGCCACGGTCTGAAACAGCCGGCGCAGCATCTTCGGGCGGGGTACAGCCAGCACCAGGGTCAGCGGCAGTTTGGCCGGCGGTTGCTGGTCGAAGGCCACCTCCAGCTCGGCCTGGTGCGGTGCCAGGCGCAGCACCGTGGCCTTGCCCATCAAGCCGTTGACGCGGCCCACGCGCAGCTGGTCGCCTACCGCCACGCGGTGTATTTCCTGCATGTGGGTGAAGCGCCGATCAGCCAGCACCACGCGGTCGGCCGAAACGAAGTCGGCCTGTTCAAGCAGCAGCAGGTTCACGGTTGAGTCGCTGGTGGCTGGTCGTTGGAATCGTCGGCAGTTTCGTCGTGGGCACTGCGCTTGCGCACCAGGCTGCCGCACAGCACGCCGACTTCGAACAGCAACCACATAGGCACGGCCAGCAGGGTCTGCGAGAAGATGTCCGGTGGCGTGAGGATCATGCCGACCACGAAGCAGCCGATGATCACGTAGGGGCGGACCTTCTTCAGGTACTTCACGTCGACCACGCCGATCCACACCAGCAGCACCACCGCCACCGGGATCTCGAAGGCCACGCCAAAGGCGAAGAACAAGGTCATCACGAAATCGAGGTAGTTGGCGATGTCGGTCATCATGGCCACGCCTGCCGGGGTGGCTGCCGCGAAGAACTTGAACATCAGCGGGAACACCAGGAAATAGGCGAACGCCATACCGGCATAGAACAGCAGGATGCTCGACACCAGCAGCGGGATCGCGATGCGCTTCTCGTGGCGGTACAGCCCCGGCGCGATGAAGCCCCAGATCTGCTGGAGGATGAAGGGGATGGCCAGGAACAGCGACACGATCATGGTCAGCTTGAACGGCGTGAGGAACGGTGAGGCCACGTCGGTGGCGATCATCGTTGCGTTGGCCGGCAAGTGATCACGCAGGGGAGCGGAGACCAGGGTGTAGATCTGCTGGGCGAAGGAGAACAGCCCGGCAAAGATCAGGAAAATGACCGCAACGCAGCGCAGCAGACGGGTGCGCAGTTCGGTCAGGTGCGAAACCAGCGGCATTGGCTGGTCGTGTTCCGGATTCTCGCTCATGGGGCTCGCGGCGGTTGAGGCGGTTCAGTGGTTGTGCCCGGGGCGGCCGGCGTTTCCGCTGGCCTGGCAGCGACCCCGGCGGGGGGCTGCACGGTGGCGGTGGTCACGGGCGGCTGTGCCGGTGGCGTCAGCGGGTTGAGGATGCGCTTGGCTTCCTCTTCCATCTGCAGAATGTGCTCGTTGTGCAGCTGGCGGCGGATGTCGTCGGCGCCGATCTCACGCTCCACTTCCATCTTGATGCTGTTGAAGCTGCGCTTGAGCCGCCCGATCCACAAACCTGCGGTGCGGGCGGCGCCTGGCAGGCGCTCGGGGCCGAGCACCAACAGGGCGACCAGGCCGACGAGCAGCAGCTCGCTGAAACTGATGCCGAACATGGGTCAGTCTTTCCGCTGTGGCTCTTGGACCGGCTGTGCCTGGCCCTCGATGGTGTGGCCTGGCTGCGGCTGGGCGGTGTTCTGCACCGGCGGCACAGGCTGGGCAGGCGGTGGGGTTTGCTCGGCCGGCTTGTGCTCTTCATCGTTCATGGCCTTGCGGAAGCCCTTGATCGACTCGCCCAGGTCACTGCCGAAGTTCTTCAGCTTCTTGGTGCCGAATACCAGCACCACGACCACCAGCAGGACGATCCAGTGTTTCCAGTCAAAGATACCCATTTCGTACTCCTGAAAAATGTCAGTGAAGCTTCAGGGGCGCCCAGCGCCCCCGCAAATGCATCAGGCAGAAGGCGTGCGTGCAGCCTTCTCATCATGCCCGGACAGCCCGAAGCGGCGCTCCAGTTCGTCCAGCACCGCTTGCGGATGCTGGCCCAGCGCGCTGAGCATCACCAGGCTATGAAACCACAGGTCGGCGGTTTCGTAGATGACATCGCTGTAATCCTTGCTGTGCGCGGCGTCCTTGGCGGCGATGATGGTTTCGACCGACTCTTCGCCGAGCTTTTCAAGGATCTTGTTCAGGCCCTTGTGGTACAGGCTGGCTACATAGGAGCTGTCGGGCGCCGCTTGCTTGCGTTCTTCAAGCACGGCGGCCAGGCGGTTGAGGGTGTCGCTCATATCAGTGTCCTGCGCTGTAGATGGCATCCGGGTCCTTGAGGACCGGGTCGACGATTTTCCACTGGCCGCCTTCGTAGACGCGATAGAAACAGCTTTCACGGCCGGTATGGCAGGCGATATGGCCCAGTTGCTCGACCATCAGGATGATGACGTCGGCGTCGCAGTCCAGGCGCAGTTCATGCAGCTTCTGCACATGCCCGGACTCTTCGCCCTTGCGCCACAGCTTGCCACGCGAACGCGACCAGTAGATGGCGCGTTGCTCGGCGGCCGTGAGGGCCAGCGATTCGCGGTTCATCCAGGCCATCATCAGCACCCGTCCGGTCTTGTGGTCCTGGGCGATCGCCGGCACCAGGCCATCGCTGTTCCACTTGATCTCGTCCAGCCAGTCTTTCATCGTCGACTCCAAAGCGAGCCCGCTCCTGTACCGGGCCATTTGCGCTAGTGTGCCAGCCACAGGCGCGGCTGGCTATTGGCGCACAATCAGGTAAAGGCCGGCGGCCAGCATCAGCCAGGCGGGCCAGGCTGCAGGCGCGGCCAGGCTGGAGGCCTCGGCAGCACCCGCGGCCAGTACCGCGCCCCCACCCAGCAGGCCGGCCCCGAGCAGGCGCAGCGCCCAGCGGTCGCCCTTGCGGCGCTCTGGCAGTTGCGGGTCATGCAGATGCGGTTGCGACAGGCGTTCGAGCAGGTCGCGGGTCATACCGGCCAGGTGCGGCAACTGCTCGACCTGGCTGTGCAGGTTGCCGAACATGGCCTTGGGGCTGTAGCGCTCGCGCATCCAGCGCTCCAGGTAGGGCTTGGCGGTGCTCCACAGGTCCAGGTCGGGGTACAGCTGGCGGCCCAGGCCTTCGATGTTGAGCAGGGTTTTTTGCAGCAGCACCAACTGCGGCTGCACTTCCATGTTGAAGCGCCGTGCGGTCTGGAACAGGCGCATCAGCACCTGGCCGAAGGAAATATCCTTTAACGGTTTTTCGAAGATCGGTTCGCACACGGTGCGGATCGCGGCTTCGAATTCGTTGACCTTGGTGTGTGCCGGGACCCAGCCCGAATCGATGTGCAACTCGGCCACACGCCGGTAGTCGCGCTTGAAGAAGGCAAACAGGTTGCGCGCCAGGTAGTCCTGGTCTTCGGCGGTGAGGCTGCCGACGATCCCGCAGTCGATGGCGATGTACTGCGGGCTCCACGGTTTGACCGTGCTGACGAAGATGTTGCCCGGGTGCATGTCGGCATGGAAGAAACTGTCGCGGAACACCTGGGTGAAGAACACCTCCACACCCCGTTCGGCCAGCAGCTTCATGTCGGTGCGCTGGTCGGCTAGGGTAGCCATGTCGGTCACGGGCACGCCATAGATGCGCTCCATGACCAATACCTTGGGCCGGCACAGGTCCCAGTACACCTGGGGCACGTACATCAGCTCGGAGCCTTCGAAGTTACGCCGCAGCTGGCTGGCATTTGCCGCTTCGCGCAGTAGGTCGAGCTCGTCGTAGATGGTTTTTTCGTAATCGCCGACGATGTCGACCGGGTGCAGGCGGCGGGCATCGGCAGAGGCGCGCTCGGCGGCCTTGGCAATCAGGAACAGCCAGGCCAAGTCCTGGGCGATGACTGGCTTGAGGCCGGGGCGTACCACCTTGACCACGACCTCTTCGCCCGTTTTCAGGCGTGCGGCATGCACTTGGGCGACCGAGGCCGAGGCCAGTGGCTCGACGTCGAAGCGGCTGAACAGCTCGCCCACCTTGGCGCCCAGTTGCGCCTCGATCAACGCCACGGCGTGTTTCGGGTCGAACGGGGGGACGCGGTCCTGCAGCAGCATCAGCTCGTCGGCGATGTCGGGGGGCAGCAGGTCGCGGCGGGTGGACAGCAACTGGCCGAACTTGATGAAGATCGGCCCCAGGTCCTGCAGCGCCAGGCGCAGACGTGCGCCACGGTTGAGCTCGGACGGCTTGCGCGGCAGCCAGCGCCACGGCATCAGCAGGCGCAGGCTGGCCAGCCACCACGGCAGCAGGGGTTGATCGAACAACAGGTCATCCAGGCGGTAGCGGATGACCACACGCTGAATGCGGAAAAGGCGGCGGACGGCGAGCAGCTTCATGCGTTATCGCTGGAATCAAGGGATCGGGAAAGGCGCTTGAGGCGCGCCTCAAGGCGTTCGGTGTCGAGTTTCAGGGCATCGAGTTCGCTGAAGGCAGCTTCGGCTTCGCGCTTGCCGACCAGCGTGCGCGACTCTTCGGCCAGGTATTCGGACAAATGCTGGCTGAAGCGCGCCAGGCCCTGGCGGGTCCAGCGTGCGCGCAGGCGGATATGGCCGGCCAGCAGGGCCGTGGCCACCGGGCCGAGCCAGCGTTGCAACTCGTGCTCCCAGTCCAGTTCCAGGTCCTGCAGCACACCGAACAGGTCGAGCAGCGCGGCGCTGTCGCCGTGCAGTTCGACCTGCGGGCTGTGCAACACGCCAGTCTTGTCCTTGGCCACGGCCAGTTGCACCAGGCTGCCGGCCGGGGCGCGCAGGCTGCAGTCGACCTCGCCTTGCCAGTGGGCGGCGAGCATCAGGCCCTCTTCATCGGGCAGGATGAACACCTGCAAGGCCGGTTGGCGGCAGTCTATCTCGATGACCTTACCCGCCAGCGCGCCCAGCCGCGGCAGGGCCGTGCTGTCCATGCGCAGGACGCGGTTCAGGCCCTGTTCGACACTGGCAAGCAGCCCGGCCAGCAGCATCAGGGCTTGATTCCCCGGTGCACGGCAACAATGCCGCTGGTCATGTTGTGGTAGGTGACGCGATCAAAGCCGGCCTCGACCATCATGCTCTTGAGGGTTTCCTGGTCGGGGTGCATGCGGATCGACTCGGCGAGGTAACGGTAGCTTTCGGAGTCGTTGGTGATCAGCTTGCCGGCCAGTGGCATGAAGGCGAACGAGTAGGCATCGTAGGCCTTGGACATGAGCTTGTTGGTCGGTTTGGAGAACTCCAGGATCAGCAAGCGGCCGCCGGGCTTGAGTACACGCAGCATCGAGCGGATGGCGGCATCCTTGTGGGTGACGTTGCGCAGGCCGAAGGCAATGGTCACGCAATCGAAATGGTTGTCCGGGAACGGCAGCTTTTCCGCGTCGGCCTGCACGAATTCGATGTTGCCGGCCACGCCGCGGTCCAGCAGGCGGTCACGGCCAACCTTGAGCATCGAGTCGTTGATGTCGGCCAGTACCACTTGCCCGGTCGGGCCGACCAGGCGCGAGAACTTGGCGGCAAGGTCGCCGGTACCCCCGGCGATGTCCAGTACGCGGTTGCCGCTGCGCACACCCGAGAGCTCAATGGTGAAGCGCTTCCACAGGCGGTGCATGCCGCCGGAGAGCACGTCGTTCATCAGGTCGTACTTGGCGGCTACCGAATGGAATACCTCGGCAACTTTCTTGGCCTTCTGACTTTCAGGTACGTCCTGGTAGCCGAAATGGGTGGTGGGTTCGGCGTGGTCGCCTTTGCGCTGGTCGTTCATATCGCTTCACCGAAAAAAATTACCGCCATTCTAGGGCGAACGGGCGGATTTGTCTTGGCGGGGTGTGCCAGTGGCCGGGGGCGGGCATAATGCCGATTATGTCTACATCTTCAGGAACACCCGCATGACCCAGATCAGCGTCGAACGCAACCACTCCCTCGGCCGTGACGCCGCCCGTGCCAAGGCCCAGGCGCTGGTCGACAAGCTCAGCCGCGAGTACGACCTCAAGGCCACCTGGAACGGTGACCGGGTCGATGTCGCGCGCAGCGGCGCCAAGGGTAGCGTGCAGATCGGCGAAGACAGCATCCGCGTGGAGCTGAAGCTGGGCATGATGCTGTCGATGATGGCCGGCACCATCAAGGGCGAGATCGAGCGGGCGCTGGACAAGGCACTGGCCTGACGCCCGCTGTTTTCAGCTGGCGGGGAACGGGATCAGGTCCTCGATCTGGTCCAGGCGCAGGTCACCCCGGTACACCTGGCAACGCTCCGCCGAAGCCTGTGCCCGTTGCAAGCGTTCGTCGCGGCCCATGGCCTCCGGGAACTTCAAATGGCCTTTGGCAAAGCGCCGGGCATTGGCGTTGGCGGTGGTGTAGTGGAAGTGCGCTTCCCAGAGCTTCTGCCTGGGTTGCCGGCGATAGATGTCGTACACATCCAGAAAGTCATTGGCCTTGAGCTGTTTGCGCGCCCTGTTCGGGGCGATTTCGACCTCGTGGGCCTCTACCAGAAAGCGCAGGGCTTTGCTGTCCGGGTAGCGGGTGCCGAGGTAGGCGCAGGTCAAGAGGCGCTGCTTTTCAGCGCGCACTTCGGTGATGGCCTGTTCGATCCTGCTGGCCAGGGGTTGCTCCCGGTCGGGGCCGCTGCGCAGGTTGCCGGCGATTTCTGCCAGGTCCTGCAAGTAGAAATCCAGCAGGTCGGCCAGGCTGTTGGGCCCATCCAGGTGGCGCGCGGCGTGGTTGAGCCTTGCCGCCTGCTGGCTCAGCAGATCATTGCCGATACGCCGCAGGCGCGCGTAGTCAGGCGCAGGCGGAGCGGGGGCAATGGTGTCCCAGTGATCGCCTTGCTGCTGGTAGCGTGCAACGGTTTGCTGGGTCATCGGGTCGATCTGCACGGTTTCGCCGGCCTCCTCGGTTTCCTCCACCACCAGCGACCTGCCTCGCGCCGTGCGGATCACCTTGCGTCGGACAGCCCGCACCCGGTGGGTCAGCGGTTGCTCGGGTACTGCATCCTGGCGATCGGTCGCGGCCGCCAGGTTGGCCATGTCATCCTCGCCAAGGCTTATCAGTGCATTGAGCTCGGCGATGTAGGCCTCGAGTTGGCTGCTGTCCACCGCAGGCATGTTGCGTGAAAGCAGGTATTGGGCATTGCTCAGGGCCAGCTTGTACTCGCGCACGGCGCTCTCCAGGGGCGCCTTTTGCTGTTCGGGCGTCAGGCCGGCGGCAGCCAGGCTGTCGTGGCTCAGCAGTGCCTCGTGGAAATGCTTGCTGCGCAGGGTTTGCTGGGCGAGCAGGGTACTTTCGAAATCGTCTGCGCTGAGCCGGTCTCTGCGGACGATGAGTTGATGCAGGTCACTGATGATCTGGGCGCGGGTAATGAGGGTCGAATACTGCCGGGTGCTGATGAGGCCATCGAGCTTCTTGCGTTTGCCGGGGAACTGGATCTGCCCATCTTGCAAGGCCTCGGCGAGATTCTGGTCCAGGCGTTGGCTGACGCTGAGGATGCGCCTGTGCACAGCCAGTGCGGCTTCGATGTTCTTGCTGTAGTCCAGGTACAGCTCTGCCTGCTCCTGGCCGAACGGCAGTTGCACCAGGCGACGGGACTGGCTCTTGAGCACCTCGTAGTCATTCATGTCGAGCAGGCGGCGGAACTGCTGCAGGTCAGTTTGCAGCAACTGCTCCCACCATTGCCCACGGGCAAATGAAGCGGTGGCTTGCGGGTCGAACCTGAGGTATTTCGGTTCGCCCATGCGGGTGTAGAGTTGTATCTGCTCCCTGATCAGCGTGGCCTGTTTCTCATAGGTGAGTGCCAACACATCGAGGTTGGCGCGCGTCTCCTGGCGAAGCGCCTGCAGCGCGCGCAGGCTTTCCTGCAGGTGTTCCGGCAAATTGTCGAGCGAAGCGCCGGGGTGCTCATCGAGCGATTTCAGGAATGCCTCGAGTGCCTGGTCGTAGGGTTCCACCCGCTTCAGGTAGACACCGACGAAGGTTTCCGTGTTGTTGAGCTTTTGATCATTGGCCACACGGGTCGCCAGCAGGGTGTTGAATGCCTGGGTTTTTTCGTCGATCAGCGCTCGGGCGCTTTTCGGCATGCCTCCGGCAAGGTGCAGGTCCAGCATCCATTCACCGTTCCAGCGTTTCAGCCAAGGGCCACGGCTGCGTTCGCGGCTGGGGAGGTAGTAGCCGTCAGGCTCCGCCCCCCATGACTGCGACCATTCGCTCTGGCTCAGCGGCGGCCCCATGATGCGCATGCCGCTCCAGCTCTCGACCACTTCGTAAGGCACGTGCTGCAACTGCACGTAGTAGCGCCCATCCAGTGCGTACAAACCGCGCATGCGCCCGCTGGCCAACGGCTGCAGCCCACTCAGGCTGACCGGGGCGCGCAGGCGTTCGAGGGCGGCGCGGGCGTCGCGCGGCAGGTTGCCGAGCCGTTGGTCATGGCCCCATTGGCTGACATTCAGCGCTGTCGGCTGGGCTGGCTCGGCGAAGGCTGTCCAGGTTTGCTGTTCCGGTAACGGCTCGGCCAGCGCGGCCGGCGCCCGACGCGGCGGGGCCTGGTACGCGGGTTCGGGCGGTGTGCGGGCAACCGCGGGGCCGTGGGCCAGCAGCATGGCCAGGCTCAGCAGAATATCTGCGCCAGCGAGCCACTTTTCCTGGTCGCTGCCTTCGGTCAGCACGGTCAGGTCACGCCTGATGCCGAGCAGTGCCGTCACCAGCCAGGCCAGCATGCCTGCCGGGCCGCGCAGCAGCGGCGTGACCGTATTGAACGCCACCCAGGCGAACTGCTCGACCAGCGCCCAGCGCAGCTGTTGGTTGGACACGCTCTGCCGCGAGGCCAGCAACAGCAGAACCTCGGCCCGGGCTTGGTAAAGACGGCTGTCCAGGTCGTCGGCCCAGGGGCTGAAGGCCAGGCTGACCGGCACCCTCAGGCGCTCGATGGCAAGCCCCACCAAGGCAGCCCCGGGCGCCAGCAGATGGGCCACCTCGGCCAGCCCGGAATGCAGGTGGGGGTGAACAAAGCCGCCATTGGCGTAAATGGGGCGGGCGTCGTCATCCAGCCAGATGAGGATGTCCTGCTGCAAGGCATGCTCGGTGCGGATGCAGGTGATCAGTTGGTGGCGGCTATCGAACTGCCTGATGGGCTGCCGGGTGTGCAACGGCCGGTACAGTAGCCAGGCCCCGGTGGTGGGTACTTCGATGACGAACATGCCATGCACCGGGTTGCTCTTCGGGCCGCCGGGCACGCTGTTGAATGCCAGCGGCGCCAGCTTCAGCGCGCCGCTGGCATGGGGTTGCCGCCGGCAAAAATCGGCGATGACCTGCCACGTGCGCTCGTCCAGCTGGGCCATGATCTTGGCCTGCAGGCCGCTCAGCAGCAGGCTTGTGCGCCATTCTTCGGCAAAGCGCTGGCGCCGTTGGTCGGCGTCGTTGCCACGTTGCAACTGGTCGTGAACGAATTGCGGGTACTGGCCGCCGATATCCACGCTGTCGACCAGGGTGGCCACGTAATCGAGGTTCATCCAGCTATCCAGTGGCTGCTGGTCGGCGCGTTGAATCGCCGCTGCGACCTGCTCGCCGCCTGGCGGCAGGCGGGTGATGACCAGTTCTGTCAGGCTGATGGTTCTCAGGTGCTCGAGCCGTGCCGGCCCGGTGGAGGAAACCTGCACCACCTGGGCAAGGCTGATTAGCAGCTGATCAGGGTCATACGGGGCCTGCGCAGGGTGGTCATTGCGCATGTGTTCCCGCAAGCGGCGAACCGCGTACTGCTGCAGGTCCTCGATGCCGTCCAGGGATGAACCACCCTGGGCCAGCATCTGCCTGGCCGACAGCGCCAGTAACGCCGTGTGGTACTCGAAACGATCAGTCAGGCTGGCGTTGCCGAGCCAGTCCGGAAACCCTATGGCCGGGGTCGATGGCTGAAGCACAAAACTTGCCGGGAACACCCATGAAGGGTCGCTGAGGGTGTAGAAGCGCTCATCCAGGTCGCTAGCCTTGTCGCCTGGGCGAAGCTGCAGCCGATCGATTCTTTGCAGCAGGCCATTGAGAAGCTGCCGGGCCTGGTAGGCAAACGGGTCCTCGCGCAAGGGCGTGCAGGCCCAGGACATCGAGTCGAACGCATGCTGCTCGTAGAGCGCTTCGCGCAGGGCCAGGGAAAAAGCAGCCAGATCATCGAAGCTACGCACGGTGCCTGAAGGCTGGCACCACAGAATGAGCTCACGGGCACCTTGCCTGCCCGTGACCAGCAGGTCCGGCAGCACCCATTGCAGGGTGTCCCCCGGGCGGGCCAGGAAAACCTGCAACGCTTGCACCTGTGCCGCAGCGTGGCTCTGGGCCAACAGCGCGTACAGCAGGGCTTTCTGGTCATGGTCCAGGCCCTGGCGCTCAAGCGTACCGAGCAGGGCGGCCTTGAGCAGTTGCTGCAGCCATTGCAGGCGGGTCACGTCCGAGTCTTTCTCGCAGCCATTCCAGAAGCTGACCTGCGCCCGCTGGAATGTCTCGCTGAGGGTAGAAAGCATGTTGTCGAAGTCGGTGTTCAGGTCTTCCATGCGCAGGTCGATGGCAGGGTCGCTGTCTTGCGGGCGAAAGACAGCAGGTGGGTCCATGCTCAGCTGGTCGGTCGGCTGGAGCGCCATGGGCTGGCCAGTGAAAAAATGCGTCAGCAGGGTATCGACCAGCTGGCCTGACGCTGTCGGCGGTTGCCCATTCACTCCGCGCAGGATGCTGAAGCCCTGGATCGATTGCAGGTGTGGGTGCTGGCTGCGCGTCCACGGGTAGCGTGCCGCGATGACCTCGAAGCCTGCGCGGGCGATGACTTCGCGCAAGCGCGGGCGATTGGCGAACTGGGTGGCTACAAGCTGCCTGAACGAGAGGGGCGATGACGATGGCATGGCAGGAGGCTCCGGTTGAAGGGAGCCGAATGCTGGAGCAGCGGGCTGCAGCGCCTGTGGTAGATAAAGCAGTGCGCCGATCTTAGGGTGAAGATTCTAATTCCTGCCTCTACCTTATGCTCAAGCCCAACCTCCATGGGCGGTTCCTCCTCCACTCATGAGCATGAGGTACAGAGCATGGCCAAAGTGAATGTGAAGAAAAAGAGCGACGCACCGGGCACGCTGGGTGAGGTGCGGGGTTACGCACGCAAGATCTGGCTGGCGGGCATTGGCGCCTATGCGCGTGTTGGCCACGAAGGCGCCGACTATTTCCACGCGTTGGTCAAGGCTGGCGAAGGCGTTGAAAAGCGTGGCAGGAAGCGCATCGATAAAGAGCTGGACGCCGCCAACCACCAGATCGATGACGCCGCCCAGGAGGTGAGCCGCGTACGTGGCAAGGTAGAAATTCAACTCGACAAGATCGAAAAAGCTTTCGACGCACGGGTAGGGCGCGCCTTGAATCGCCTTGGCATACCGTCTAAACATGACGTTGAGGCGCTGTCGATCAAGCTTGAACAGCTGCACGAGCTGCTTGAGCGCGTCGCGCACAAACCATAAGGAGAGCAGGATGGCTGGCAAGAAGAACACCGACAAAGCAGGCAGCTCCTGGGTCGGCGGGATCGAAAAGTACTCCCGCAAGATCTGGCTGGCGGGGCTGGGTATCTATTCGAAGATCGACCAGGACGGCCCCAAGCTTTTCGACTCGCTGGTGAAAGATGGCGAGAAGGCTGAAAAGCAGGCCAAGAAGAGCGCCGAAGATGTGGCCGAAAGCGCCAAGTCCTCGACCACTTCGCGGGTGTCTGGCGTGAAGGACCGGGCACTGGGCAAGTGGAGCGAACTCGAAGAGGCTTTCGATAAACGCCTGAACAGCGCCATCTCGCGCCTGGGTGTGCCGAGCCGCAACGAAATCAAGGCCCTGCACCAGCAGGTAGACAGCCTGACCAAGCAGATCGAGAAGCTGACCGGTGCCTCGGTGGCGCCGGTTTCCTCGCGTGGGGCAGCAGCCAAGCCGGCAGCCAAACCACTGGCCAAGGCGGCAGCGGCTAAACCTGCAGCCAAAACCGCTACGGCGAAACCTGCAGCCAAGGCGGCCGCGGCAAAACCTGCGACCAAGCCTGCGGCTGCCAAACCTGCAAGCAAGGCGGCAGCAGCGAAATCTGCCGCCAAGCCTGCGGCAAAGTCGGCAGCAGCCAAACCGGCAGCAGCCAAGAAGCCTGCAGCGAAGAAAGCACCGGCCAAGCCGGCGGCCAGCGCTGCACCTGCCGCGACCGATGCCCCGGCCCCGGCTGCAGCCCCGGCCAGCAGCACGCCGTCGGCAGCCAACGGGACCGGTACCCTGATCTGATACCGCATCGCCCTCTTCGCGGGTGGCCCCGCCCCTACAGGTACAGCACGACCCTGTAGGCGCGGGTTCACCCGCGAATGCGTTGGCGGCGGCAGCACAGCCCCTGCAGGCCTAGTCCTCCAGATACTTCATCGCCAACTGCTCCGCAGCCCCCCGCGCCTGAGCCTGCAGGTGCGGCGCCACCAGCATCATCACCTGGTACACCACGATCCCCACATCCCCTTCGCGCCCCAGCACCCGTTGGTAATCCAGCGAGAACAGCAGCGTCAGGGTGATCTGTTCCACCAGTTGCCCCAAGGCCTGGGTGTCACTCTGTACCAGGCCTTGGCCCTTGAGGCTGGCCAGCAGTGCCGCCAGCGTGCGCTTCAAGGCGTTGATCAGGCTGCGCATGCCGCGGGCCAGCTTGGGCAGGCGCCCGGTCAGGTTCGACAGGTCCTGGAACAGAAACCGGTACTGCGCCATGTGCTCGACGATCAGGTGCAGGAACAGCCAGTAGTCCTCGGCATCCAGGCGCACTTCCAGCGGCGGGTCCAGCAGCGGCATCAGCGCTTCCTCGAAACGCTCGAACAACCCCAGCACCAGGGGCTCCTTGCCGTGGAAGTGGTAGTAGAGGTTGCCCGGGCTGATACCCAGCTCGTTGGCAATCTCCAGGGTCGATACGTTCGGCTCGCCCTGCTGGTTGAACAGCTGCAGGGCGCACTCAAGGATACGGTCGCGGGTTTTCATCCAGTCGGTCTGCTCATCGGCTCAGCACGTAGGTGCCGGGCGCAGGGGCCAGCGGCGGGTGGGTGGCGTTGCCCAGGTCGTTGCGTGGCGCCTTGAGCGGCCCGGAGCGCTGGGTGATCCACTCCAGCCACAACGGCCACCAGCTACCCTCGCTGCGCGTAGCTTCGTGGAACCATGCGCGTGGGTCACTGCTCAGCCTGGGGTTGGCCAGGTAATAGGCCTTGGGGTTGCCTGGCGGGTTGATGATGCTCTGGATATGCCCGCTGTTGGCCAGCACGAAGCGCCGATCCCCCCCCAGCAGCAGGGCCGACCGGTACACCGCGTCCCAAGGGGTGATGTGGTCGTTGCTGCCGGCAACGGTAAAACTGTCCACGCTGACCTGTTGCAGGTCGATTGGTGTACCGCAGACCTCCAGCCCGGCCGGGTTGGTCAACGGGTTGAGCTTGAAGAAATCCAGCAGGTCGCCATGTAATGCGGCAGGCAGGCGCGTGCTGTCGGCGTTCCAGTAGAGAATGTCGAACGCAGGCGGCGTCTTGCCGAGCAGGTAGTTGTTGACCCAGTAGTTCCAGATCAGGTCGTTGGGCCGCATCCAGGCAAAGATCCGCGCCACTTCGGCGCCATCCAGCACGCCGCGCTGGTAGGAGCGGCGCTTGGCTGCCTGAAGGGTCTGCTCGTCGGCGAACAGGCTGGCCGGGCTGTCGAACTTACTGTCCAGCAGGCTGACCAGGTAGGTGGCACTGCGCACCCGGCGCAACTGGTTCCTGGCTTGCAGGTGGCCTTGCAAGGCCGCCATGGTCAGGCCGCCAGCGCAAGCGCCCATGAGGTTGGGGTCACGGTTGCCGCTGATGCGGCGGCAGGCATCCAGGGCTTCTTCCAGCGCCTGCACGTAGCTGGACAAGCCCCATTCACGGTGACGCGGGTCCGGGTTGCGCCAGCTGACCATGAATACCTGCAAGTTGTTCTTGAGCATGTACTGGACGAAGCTGTTGTTCGTGCTCAGGTCGAAGATATAGAACTTGTTGATCTGCGGCGGCACCACCAACAGCGGGCGGCTGTGCTGTTTTTCACTCATCGGCCGGTACTGGATCAGCTCCAGCAGTTCGTTGCGAAACACCACCGCCCCAGGGGTGGCGGCCAGGTTGCGACCCACTTCGAAGGCCCGCTCATCGACCTGGCGCGGCAGCCCATCGTTGTGGCGCAGGTCTTCGAGCAACTGGGCCAGGCCGCGCACCAGGCTCTGGCCACCGGTGTTGAACAGCTCTTTCACGGCCAGCGGGTTGAGCAGCGAGTTGCTGGGGGCCAGCGCATCGTTGAGCAGGTTGAACAGAACGTGCGCGCGGGCCCGGTCATCGTCATGCAGCTGGCTTTCGTCGATCCACTGGAGGGTCTGCTGCTGCCAGGCCAGGTAGGCTTGCAGGCCTCGGCGGTAGAACGGGTTCAGGCTCCACGTAGGGTCGCTGAACCGGTTGTCACGCGGGCTGGGCTGAAGCGGTGAATCGCCCAGCATCACCCGCCCCAGTTGCCCGCCAAGGGCCAGCAGGTGATGGGCGGTATGCAACGGGTGGCGCAGCCCGTGGCGGCCGACAGTGCGTAGCGTGGCCAGCAGGTCGCGGCCGCGCAGGCCGAGCATGGCGTGCTGCACGGTCATTTTGGTGGCAGGGAGCGTTTGCGATCCTTTGGCCGGTTTGTCTGTCATGGCAACACTCCCTTGTCTGACCCATTGCGCGTTATAGCCCCTTTCGCGGTACTGGCGGTTACCCTCCCGAGGCCGGGCGCGGGTGCATCACGGCGCGCTGACGTTCTTGCTGCAGGAACTTCATGATGATTGGCGCGACAGCCTCGGCGCGAGTGATCAGGAACAAATGGCCGTCGTCGATAATATGTAGCTGGGCATTGGGAATCCGCCAGGCTAGCAGGCGCATGTTGACCAGCGGGATGAGCGGGTCATCGTCGCCAGCCAGCACCAGGGTCGGCTGCTGGATCTTGTGCAACCAGTGAATGCTGGTCCAGCCCAGGCCGGCGAACAGCTGCCAGTAGTAGCCCACCTTGCCGCCGGAGCGCACCTTGGCTGCGTGGTGCATGGCCAGCTCCGGGTCCCGGCGAAAACCGCCGCCGTAGATCAGTGGAGCAATGCGCAAGACATGCGACGGTTGCACATAGCGCCTGGGGCTGGCCATCATCCACAGCACCTTGGGCTTGCCGGGTACCATCACGGCACCGGCTGCAGTGGCGGCGAGTATCAGCTTCCTGCAGCGTTCGGGGTAGTCGTGGGCGAACTGTTGGGCCAGGGCGCCGCCCCAGGACACGCCAATCACATTGACCTGGCCGTAATCGAGGTAGTCGAGCATTCGTGCCGTCAGCTTCGCCAGCCCAGGGAAGCGATACGGGTGGCGCGGCGTGGACGAGCCGCCGACACCGGGTACGTCGAAAGCGATCACTTCCAGGTCCGGGTCCAGTGCCTCGATGAAGGGGAATACCAGCTCCAGGTTGGCGCCGATGCCATTGAAGATCAGCAGCGGCGTCAAGTGTGGCTTGCCGGGGCGGACGGCGGTGCGGATGGACTGGTTGTCCAGCTCGACGGTCCGGAAGATATACGGTTGCGTCATGCGCGTGACTCTTGGGTGAAATGAACACCGTGGCACCCTGCGGGCCGCCACGGCGCTGCCACTCAACGCTCGTGAACGTAGGTGCCTGGGGCAGCCTCGCCCGCAGCATAGGCACGGTTGCCCAGGCGGGTCGGCGCTTTTTTCAGTTCGCCTGCGCGCTCGGCCAGCCAGCCTTGCCAGTGCAGCCACCAGGAGTCGGCATGCTTGGTGGCATTTTCCTGCCAGGCCAGCGGATCACCCGGGCGGTCGTCACCGGTCATGAAGCGTGCCTTGGGGTTGCCCGGCGGGTTGAGGATGCTCTGGATATGCCCGCTGTTGGACAGCACGAACTCGATCTTGCCCCCGAACAGGTGGGCCGAGCGGTAGCACGACTGCCACGGGGTAATGTGGTCAGCGGTGCCCGCCACGCTGAAAATGTCGCACTGCACGTTTTTCAGGTCGATGGGTGTGCCGCACACTTCCAGGGCGTTGGGGCGTGTCAGCGGGTTGGTCTTGAACATTTCGATCAGGTCGCCATGGAAGGCGGCGGGCAGGCGCGTGGTGTCGTTGTTCCAGAACAGGATGTCGAACACCGGCGGCTCGTTGCCGAGCAGGTAGTTGTTCACCCAGTAATTCCAGATCAGGTCGTTGGGGCGCATCCAGGCGAATACCTTGGCCATCTCGCTGCCTTCCAGCACACCGGCCTGGTAGGAGTGGCGCTTGGCGGCTTCCAGGGTCTGCTCGTCGACGAACAGCGCCACCTGGGTATCCATCGTGGTATCCAGCACGCTGACCAGCAGGGTCAGGGCATTGACCTTGTGCTCGCCGAGGGCTGCGTAGTGCCCTACCAGTGCAGTGCAGGTGATGCCGCCAGAGCAGGCACCGAGCATGTTCAGGTCCTTGCTGCCGGTAATCGCCAATACGGCGTCGACGGCTTCCTTGAGGGCGTCGATGTAGGTGGACAAGCCCCATTCACGCTGGGCCTTGGTCGGGTTGCGCCAGCTGATGATGAAGGTTTGCTGCTGCGAGCGCAGGCAAAAACGTGCCAGGCTCTTTTCCGGGCTCAGGTCGAATACGTAGAACTTGTTGATCTGCGGCGGCACCACCAGCAGTGGCCGGGCGTGCACCTGCTCGGTGATTGGGCTGTACTGGATCAGTTCCAGCACATCATTGCGGTACACCACCGCACCTTCGCTGGTGCCCAGGTTCTTGCCCACCTCGAAGGCGTCCATGTTCACCTGGCTAGGCATGCCGCCGTTGTTGACCATGTCCTTGGCCAGGTTGGACAG
This sequence comes from Pseudomonas sp. NY5710, assembly GCF_013305665.1. Taxonomy (NCBI): domain Bacteria; kingdom Pseudomonadati; phylum Pseudomonadota; class Gammaproteobacteria; order Pseudomonadales; family Pseudomonadaceae; genus Pseudomonas; species Pseudomonas sp. NY5710. The sequence continues at coordinate 5,008,715 of NZ_CP045554.1, read as the reverse complement.
GCCGTCGAGCAGGCTCTTGCCACCGGTCTCGAAGAAGCGCTTGACCGCAGCCGGGTTGGACAAGGTGTTGGTCGGCGCCATGGCTTCGGTCATCAGGTTGATGACGAACTGGCCGCGGCTGATGTCCTGAGGTGACAGGTCACTGCTGCCGATCCAGTCCTGCAGTTCGTTGCGCCAGGCCAGATACGTCTGCAGGTAGCGGCGGTACAGCGGGTTGCTGCTCCAGGCCGGGTCGTTGAAGCGTCGGTCGTCGCTTTCCGGGGCCAGGCTGGACTTGCCCAGCAGGACGTTTTTCAGTTCCAGGCCAAAATGGGCCACGTGCTTTGCGCTGTGCAGCGGTTGGCGCACGGCCTGACGCAATACGGTGCGTGCCGAACTCAGCAGGTCTTTGCGGCGAATGCCGATGATCGGGTTCAGCCCCAGGGTGTTTTCCGAGGCCTGCCGCTGCAGCTCATCGTTGTTCTTGTTACTCATCTACGACGCTCCGTTGTCCTGAGACGAGTACCGGTTGCTGTGACGGGGCACAGCCCTGAGCCCGGTACTGCTACTCGGGTGACCAGTGATAAGGAACAGCGGTGCTGCGGGGTTCTGAATACCTGCAGCGTGATGCAGGGAACTTGCCACTCACATTGGTTACCCGACTTTCATGTAATGCGCAAGACGGCCCGTCACTGGGCCGTCTGCCAATCATTCAAACAGATGAAACTAGAAAATGCGCTCTAAACCTTGCAGCCCTTGCGCTAGAGCATGAATTTGACGACCGACTCCGCCGGGTCGCGGGATTTGCCGGCCTTGTGCAGCTCGTCGAGGTATTCGGCCCACAGCTCGTTTTGGCGCAGGCACAGCTGTTCCAGGTATTCCCAGGTGAACAGGCCGCTGTCATGGCCGTCGTCGAAGGTCAGTTTCAGTGCATATTGGCCGGCTGGCTCGATGCCGCTGAGGCCGACGTTGAGCTTGCCGAATTGCAGAATGGGGTTGCCGTGGCCCTGGACCTCGGCGGAGGGGGAGTGCACGCGCAGGAACTCGGCGGGCAGGGTGTAGACCTCACCGGGTGCATAGGTAAGGCTGAGGGTTTTCGAGGCTTTGTGCAGGTTGATGGCGGTGGGCATGCGGGCCATGGGCTGAATCTCTTCTTGGCGACAAGACTCAAGCTTCAAGCTTCGAGCCTCAAGCTGCAAGAGGTGATGCCCAAGACATGTAACGGCCCTGTTTTGCGGTGCTGCAAGCGACGTAGAACAGCTCGTCGCTTGCAGCTTTCCGCTTACAGGATGTAACGCGACAGGTCTTCGTTCTGCGCCAGCTCACCCAGGTGGCTGTTCACATAAGCCGCGTCGATCTGGATCGGCGTTTCGTCATGGGCGCTGGCCAGGTCACCGGCACTGAACGACACCTCTTCAAGCAGGCGCTCCAGCAGGGTATGCAGGCGACGGGCACCGATGTTCTCGGTTTTCTCGTTGACCTGATAGGCAATTTCGGCCAGGCGCTTGATGCCGTCGGCGACGAACTCGATGTTCAGGCCTTCGGTTTTCAGCAGCGCCTGGTACTGCTCGGTCAGCGAAGCGTGCGGCTCGCGCAAAATACGCTCGAAGTCTTCCGGGGTCAGTGCCTTGAGCTCTACACGGATCGGCAGGCGGCCTTGCAGTTCGGGTACCAGGTCGCTGGGCTTGCTCAGGTGGAACGCGCCCGAGGCAATGAACAGGATGTGGTCGGTCTTGACCATACCCAGCTTGGTGTTGACGGTGCAGCCTTCGATCAGCGGCAGCAGGTCGCGCTGCACGCCTTCACGGGACACATCGGCACCGCCCACATTGCCGCGCTTGGCAACCTTGTCGATTTCGTCGATGAACACGATACCGTGCTGCTCGACCGCTTCCAGGGCCTTGGCCTTGAGCTCTTCCTCGTTGACCAGGCGGCCCGCTTCTTCATCGCGGACCATCTTCAGCGCTTCTTTGACCTTCAGCTTGCGCGCCTTGCGCTTACCCTTGCCCATATTGGCGAACAGGCTTTGCAGCTGGTTGGTCATTTCTTCCATGCCAGGCGGCGCGGCAATTTCGACACCTACGGCATCGGCGACTTCGATCTCGATTTCCTTGTCATCCAGCTGGCCTTCGCGCAGGCGCTTGCGGAACAGCTGGCGGGTGTTGGAGTCGCTACTGGTCTGCGCGGCTTCCTCATTGAAGTTGGTCACCCGCGCCTGCGGCAGCAGGGCATCGAGGATACGGTCTTCGGCGGCGTCTTCTGCGCGGTGGCGCACGCGGATGATCTCCTGCTCGCGCAGCATCTTCAGTGCGGCATCGGCCAGGTCGCGGATGATCGACTCGACATCACGGCCGACGTAGCCGACCTCGGTGAACTTGGTGGCTTCGACCTTGAGGAACGGGGCGTTGGCCAGCTTGGCCAGGCGGCGGGCGATTTCGGTCTTGCCGACACCGGTCGGGCCGATCATCAGGATGTTCTTCGGCGTCACTTCGGCGCGCAGCTCAGCCGGCAGCTGCATCCGCCGCCAGCGGTTGCGCAGGGCAATGGCCACGGCGCGCTTGGCGTCGTCCTGGCCGATGATGTGGCGGTTGAGTTCGTGGACGATCTCGCGGGGGGTCATGGACATGATCAATTGGGTCCTTGGGCAGATGAGTCAGCGTGGAAAAGCCCCATCACCGGGATGGGGCGCCAGAACAGCTGAGTCAGTCGGCCAGGTCCTGCTCCTCGATGGTCAGGTTATGGTTGGTGAACACGCAGATGTCGCCGGCGATGTTCAGGGCGGTTTCGGCGATTTCACGGGCCGAGAGGTCGGTCTTGTTCAGCAGTGCGCGGGCGGCAGCCTGGGCGTAGGCACCACCGGAACCCATGGCGATCAGGCCATCTTCGGGTTCGACCACGTCGCCGTTGCCGGTGATGATCAGCGAGGCGTCCTTGTTGGCCACGGCCAGCATGGCCTCCAGGCGGCTCAGGGAACGGTCGGTACGCCATTCCTTTGCCAGCTCGACGGCGGCACGGATCAGGTGGCCCTGGTGTTTCTCCAGCTGCCCTTCAAAGCGCTCGAACAGGGTGAAAGCGTCGGCGGTGGCACCGGCGAAGCCGGCGATGACCTGGCCGTGGTACAGGCGGCGCACTTTCTTGGCGTTGCCTTTCATTACCGTGTTGCCGAGGGATACCTGGCCGTCGCCGCCCATGACGACTTTGCCGTTACGGCGGACAGAAACGATGGTGGTCAAGGGGAGAGTCTCCACGCAGCGGGGCGAAAGTGCCTGATGCAGACTCATATGGGGGTGGGGGGAAGGATTTCAACCGTGGGGGATGAATGGTCGCGCCAGGCCGGGGGCGCCGTGTGAGGGCATTCGCGGGCATGCCCGCTCCCACAGGGTTATCACATGCTTCGAGATGGTGGTGATCCTGTGGGAGCGGGCGTGCCCGCGAAAAGGGTTACTCAGGCCTCGTGGCAAACGTGCCCATCGACCAAGGTATAGCGCACCGCACCCGGCAGGCAGTGGCCGATGAACGGGCAGTTCTCACCCCGCGACAGCCATTGCTCGCCGGCAACGGTCGAGGCTTGCGGGTCGAACAGCACCAGGTCGGCCGCGCCGCCTGCCTTCAGCTCACCCGCAGGCAGGCGCAGGGCGGCAGCCGGGCCGCTGCTCAGGCGCGCGAGCAAGGTGGGCAGGTCGAGCAGGCCGTCCTGCACCAGGGTCATGGCCAGCGGCAGCAGCAGCTCGACGCTGCTGATACCCGGCTCGGTAGCACCGAACGGGGCCAGCTTGGCATCGCGTTCGTGCGGCTGGTGGTGGCTGGAAATCGCCTGGATCACGCCAGACTTCACCGCTTCACGCAGGCCGTCACGGTCAGCAGCAGTACGCAGCGGTGGCTGCACGTGGTACAGGCTGGAGAACTCGCGCAGCGACTCGTCGGTGAGAATCAGCTGGTACAGCGCCACGTCAGCGGTTACCGGCAGGCCAAGTGCCTGGGCCTGGGCGATCAGGCGCGCGCCACGGGCGCTGGTGATCTGGCTGAAGTGCGCGCGCACGCCACTCTGCTCGACCAGCAGGAGGTTGCGCGCCAAGGCAACGGTTTCGGCGCTTTCCGGAATGCCCGGCAAGCCAAGGAAACTGGCCATGGCGCCTTCGTGGGCCAGGCCGCCCTGGGCCAGATCGCGGTCCTGGGAATGGAACACCACGGTCAGGTCGAAGGTGGCGGCATACTCCAGGGCGCGGGCCAGGGTACGGTTGTTGGGGATTTCCTTCAGGCCGTTGCCGAATGCCACGCAACCGGTGTCACGCAGGGCCACCAGTTCCGCCAGTTGCTCGCCTTCCAGGCCTTTGGTCAGGGCGCCGATCGGGTAGACCTTGCTGTTGGCCGCTTCGCGGGCACGGTCGAGAATCAGCTCGGCCACGGCCGAGGTGTCCAGCACCGGCTTGGTTTGCGGTGGGCAGCACAGGCTGGTCACGCCACCGGCCACGGCTGCGCGGGTTTCGCTGGCGATGTTGCCTTTGCGGCTAAAGCCCGGTTCGCGCAGGGCCACGCCAAGGTCGACCAGGCCAGGCGCGGCAACCAGGCCTTGCGCCTGGATCGTGCGGCTGGCGCTGAACCCGGCCGGGGCGGCGCCGATGGCAGCAATGCGGCCACCGTCCAGGTGCAGGTCGGTCACCTGGTCCAGGCCGCTGTTGGGGTCGATGACCCGGGCGCCAAGAATACTGATGGTCACTGGGCGTTCTCCTGGTCGAATTGACGTTGCGCGTTTTGCCCGCTCATGGCCATGGACAGCACTGCCATGCGTACGGCGATGCCGTAGGTGACCTGGTTGAGGATCACCGAATGCTTGCCGTCGGCCACCGCCGACTCAATCTCCACGCCCCGGTTGATCGGGCCTGGGTGCATGACGATGGCATCCGGCTTGGCCCCGGCCAGACGGGCCGTGGTCAGGCCGAACAGGCGGTAGAACTCGCCTTCGCTGGGCAGCAGGCCACCGGCCATGCGTTCACGCTGCAGGCGCAGCATGATCACCACGTCGACATCCTTCAGGCCCTCGGCGAGGTCGCTGTAGACCTTCACGCCGTACTGCTCGATACCGATCGGGATCAGGGTTTTCGGCCCGATCACGCGAATGTCCGGGCAACCCAGGGCCTTGAGCGCCAGCATGTCGGAGCGGGCAACCCGCGAGTGCAGGATATCGCCGACGATCGCTACCGACAGGTTCTCGAAGCTGCCTTTGTGGCGACGGATGGTCAGCATGTCGAGCATGCCTTGGGTCGGGTGCGCATGGCGGCCGTCACCACCGTTGATCACGGCAACGTGCGGGCACACGTGCTCGGCGATGAAATGCGCCGCGCCCGAGTCGGAGTGGCGCACGACGAACATGTCGGCGGCCATGGCTTCGAGGTTGCGCAGGGTGTCGAACAAGGTCTCGCCCTTGCTGGTCGAGGACGTCGACACATTGAGGCTGATCACGTCGGCAGACAGGCGCTGGGCTGCCAGTTCGAAGGTGGTGCGGGTACGGGTCGAGTTCTCGAAGAACACGTTGCACACGGTCTTGCCGCGCAGCAAAGGGACTTTTTTAACGGCCCGTGCACCGACTTCCAGGAAGGAGTCGGCGGTGTCGAGGATCTCGGTCAGCAGTTCGCGGGGCAAACCGTCAAGCGAGAGGAAGTGGCGCAGCTGGCCCTGGTCATTGAGCTGCAGCGGGCGCTTGGCGTCGATTGGCGTCATCGCGGGGGACTCTTAAAGGGCGGAAGCGGGGGCGAGGTCCTGGCGCTCGAGGGCGAGCGGTGCGGGTCCGGTCAATTTTACCCGTTCATCGGGGGCCAGCGACAGGGTGGCGCCGACCACATTCGGGCGGATTGGCAGTTCGCCGGCATCCAGGTCCACCAGGCAGACCAGGGTGACGCTGGCCGGGCGGCCATAATCGAACAGTTCGTTGAGCGCCGCGCGGATGGTGCGGCCGCTCATCAGCACGTCATCCACCAACACCAGGTGCTGACCTTCGACTTCGAACGGCAGCTCGGACGGGCGTACCTGCGGGTGCAGGCCATTCTGGCTGAAGTCATCGCGGTAGAACGAGACGTCCAGGGTACCCATGGCACTCTCGTCGGCCATGGCCTCCTGCAGGGCCTGGGCAACCCAGACACCACCTGTACGAATACCGATGTAACGCGGCTCGCTGATGCTGCGGCGGGCCAGGTGGGCGCGAAGGTCGACAGCCATCTGCCGGACCAGCTCGGCGGGGTTGGGTAGGCTCATTGCGGGCTCCTCGGAAGGGTGCGCCGGGCGTGGCCGGCGGCAAAGATGATCAGGTATTGGCCTCCAGCCAGCCTTGCAGCAACAGGGCCGCGGCGATGGCATCGACCGGGTTGTCGCGGTAGCTGCCGCGCTGGCCGCCACGGGCCATGCGCTCGCCTTTGGCCTCGAAGGTGGTCAGGCGCTCGTCGTGGGTGTGCACGGGCAGGTTGAAGCGGCCATTGAGGCGGCGGGCAAATTTTTCGGCGCGGGCGCTCATTTCGCTGGGCGTGCCGTCCATGTTCAATGGCAGGCCGACGACGATGGCGTCCGGCTTCCATTCGGCAATCAGCTTTTCCACCTGGGCCCAGTCCGGCACGCCGTTCTGCGCCTTCAGCGTGCACAGCTCACGGGCCTGGCCGGTGATGACCTGGCCGACGGCCACACCGATCTGTTTGCTGCCATAGTCGAAACCCAGCAGCAGGCGTAGTTCGGCCATCAGGCGTGGCCCGCCTGGCTGGTCAGCAGGTGCAGGTTGATGCCCAGGCTGGCGGCGGCGGCCTCCAGGCGCAGGTCACTGGCCATTTCAAAAATGATTTGCGGGTCGAACGGGCAGTTGAGCCAGGCATTGTCGGCCAGCTCCGCTTCCAGCTGGCCGGCCTCCCAGCCGGCATAGCCGAGCGTGATCAGGCTTTGCTTGGGGCCGACCCCGGCGGCAATGGCCAGCAGGATGTCCTGCGACGTGCTCAGCGTCAGCCCTTCCAGCGCCACGCTCGCCTGGAAACTGCACTCGCTGCTGTGCAGCACAAAGCCACGGTCGGTCTGCACCGGGCCGCCCTGGTAGATCGGCACCTGCAAGGTGCTGTCCGGCGGCGTTTCGTCCGGGCGCAATTGCTCGAGAATATCGGCCAGGCTCAGTTCCTGCGGCCGATTCACTACCAGGCCCATGGCGCCATGGGCGTTGTGCTCGACAATGTACGTGAGGGTCTGGGCGAAGTTCGGATCGGCCATGTGCGGCATGGCGATCAGGAACTGATGCTTGAGGTAGCTCGGCGTGAGGTTTTTCATGGGGTAGTAGTGTGGCGCCAGGTGGCGAGGCTGACAAGGTTCTCGGTATGCCTGATTTGAGGGCTGCTGCGCAGCCCATCGCCGACAAGCCGGCGCCCACAGGGGCGCGCAGCGGCCCTGGTTCAATTACTGGACAAACGGTCCCCACGGGCAAAGCGCCAGGTGCGGATGATCTCCAGGCGGTCGAACTCGGCCAGGTCCCCGGTAAACGGTGCGAACGGCGCCGCCAGCCGCACGATACGCTGCGCTGCCTGGTCCAGCACCGGCTGCCCGGACGACTCCAGTACCAGCACTTCGTACAGCGAGCCGTCGCGGTTGATCGAGACCATCATGCGCAGGTTGCCGTAGATCTGCTGCCGGCGCGCCTCGTCGGGGTAGTTGAGGTTGCCCACCCGCTCGACTTTCTTGCGCCACTCTTCCTTGTACCAGGCGCCCTTGTCGCGCATGGTCGAGGCAGCGTTCAGGCGGTGGATGCGCGGGCGCTTGGCGTACAGTTGCTGTTCGTTGGACAGCTCTGCCTCCAGGCTGGCGATCTGGCTGGACAGCTGCGAGCTGTCGAAGTCCGGGGCGGGCGCGGCGGGCTTGGGTTGGGCCTTGCTGGGCTTGGGCTTGGGCTCGACCTTGTGCGCCTTGGGTGCGTTGGTCACCACCGCCGACTTCTGCGGGGTTGGTGGCGGCACTACTTCCGGTTTGGCTGTCGGTGGGGGGGTGATCTTGTTGATCTTGCTGTCCTGGAACGGCGCCAGCTCGGTGGTCTTGGGCACGGCCTTCTTGTCCAGGGTGCCGCTGCCTTGCTGGTTGTCCTGGGCCTGGAAATCAGCTTTCTCCGGCGGTTTTTCGCTTTTGAAGGTGGCCAGGGTAATGTCCATGGTATGGCGGATTTCGGCAGGCTTGACCACGGTGAAACCGACGCCGAGGATCAGCGCCAGGTGCACCAGCACAGCCAGGAACAGCGTGAAACCGAGCCGGTCCACAGGGCGAACGCGTGGGGGCAGCAGGTCGGAAGGGATGTCAGCGGGCAGCGTCATCGGGTATCCAGCAACCGCAGGGCGGGGCAGCAGGCCAGGCAAATAGGACCCGCATCATACCCCACTCCGGGTAAATGCCGTGCGTCGGCGGTCAGCGCGCCTGTAACTGGCGATCAATGGCATCCATCAGCTTGCCGCCGATATCGGTGTTGTAGGCGTTGTCGATTTCGCGAATGCAGGTCGGGCTGGTGACGTTGATCTCGGTGAGGTAATCGCCGATCACGTCGAGGCCCACGAACAACAGGCCTTTCTCGCGCAGGGTTGGCCCCACCTGGGCGGCAATCCAGCGGTCCCGGTCGCTCAGCGGGCGCGCCTCGCCGCGGCCACCGGCAGCCAGGTTGCCACGGGTTTCGCCGCTGGCCGGAATGCGCGCCAGGCAGTAGTCGACCGGCTCGCCGTCGATCATCAGGATGCGCTTGTCGCCGTCCTTGATCGCCGGCAGGTAGGCTTGCGCCATGATCTGCTGGGCACCCAGCGCGGTCAGGGTTTCGAGGATCACCGACAGGTTCGGGTCGCCCACCCGGTGGCGGAAGATCGACGTGCCGCCCATGCCATCCAGTGGCTTGAGGATTACATCGCCATGCTTGGCCGCGAACTCGCGGATGATGTCCGGGCGGCGGCTGACCAGCGTGGGTGGCGTGCACTGCGGGAACAGCGTGGCAAACAGCTTTTCGTTGCAGTCACGCAGGCTTTGCGGGCGGTTGACCACCAGCACGCCATCGTTCTCGGCTTGCTCCAGCAGGTAGGTGCTGTAGACGAACTCCATGTCGAACGGCGGGTCCTTGCGCATCAGGATCACATCCAGCTCGGCCAGGGTGCTGTCCTGTTCCTCACCCAGCTCGAACCAGCGGGCCGGGTCGGCGAACACTTTCAGCGGGCGCATGCGCGCACGGGCCTTGCCTTCGCCCTGATACAGGTCGTGCTGTTCCATGTAGAACAGGCTCCAGCCGCGTGCCTGGGCGGCCAGCAGCATGGCCAGCGAACTGTCCTTTTTGTAGGAGATGGACGCGATGGGGTCCATGACAATGCCGAGGCGAACGCTCATGGGGTGGTTCCTCTTGGCGGCGCGTGGCCGCGATGGCTCGAAAGAAAAGTGGCTCAGGGTGGCGCTGCGAACGCCGCCGGTCAAGGGGCGGCGCAGATGGAACGGCCACCCGGAGTGTGCTAAAAATGCAGCTGCAAGCCTTTAGCTACAAGCCTCAAGAGAAAAGCGGTCACGCGCCGATTGGCTTTTTCTTGTAACTTGCTGCTTGCAACTTGCAGCTAAATTCCCATTGGTAGGCGTCTATGGAACAACCCCTGAAGGTGATGGTGATCGACGATTCGCGCACGATCCGCCGCACCGCGCAGATGTTGCTCGGTGAAGCGGGCTGCGAGGTCATCACCGCCAGCGATGGCTTCGATGCCCTGGCCAAGATCGTCGACCACCAGCCTGGCATCATCTTCGTTGATGTGCTGATGCCGCGCCTGGACGGCTACCAGACCTGCGCAATCATCAAGCACAACAGCGCATTCAAGGACACCCCGGTGATTTTGCTGTCGTCGCGCGACGGCCTGTTCGACAAGGCCCGCGGCCGGGTGGTCGGCTCCGATCAGTTCCTGACCAAACCGTTCAGCAAGGAAGAACTGCTCGACGCAATCCGCTCCCATGTGCCCGGCTTTGCCGCACCTCAACAACACGCACCCTGACCGCGCCCCGCCATGGCACGGTCCTACTTTCCTGATGGGGAACCAGCATGGCCCGAGTTCTGATTGTCGACGACTCGCCGACAGAGATGTACCGCTTGACCGAATGGCTGGAAAAGCACGGCTACCAGGTGCTCAAGGCCAGCAACGGTGCCGACGGCGTGGCCCTGGCCCGGCAGGACAAGCCCGATGCCGTGCTGATGGACATCGTCATGCCCGGCATGAACGGCTTCCAGGCCACCCGCCAGCTCAGCAAGGACCCGGAAACCAGCGCCATCCCGGTGATCGTGGTGACCACCAAGGACCAGGAAACCGACCGTATCTGGGCCACGCGCCAGGGCGCCCGCGACTTCCTCACCAAACCGGTGGAAGAAGACGCGCTGATCGCCAAACTCAAAGAAGTGCTGGGGGCTTGACCACCCGCCCGCAGGGTGCGTCGCTGACCGCCTTCGAGCTGTTGCTGGACATTGACCGGCGCTGCCGTTTGCTGGTCGCCGACCAGCCGCCGCAGGACAATCGCCTGCAGGAATGGAGCGGCATCGGCTTTCGCATTGCCGGGCAGTGGTTCGTCGCGCCCATGGGCGAAGTGGCCGAGGTGCTGCGCGAACCGCGCAGCAGCCGCGTCCCCGGTGTGCAGCCGTGGGTCTGCGGGGTAGCCAACCTGCGTGGCCGGCTGTTGCCGGTAATGGACCTGAGCAGCTTCTTTGGCCTGGGCCACGTCGCCCCGGGCAAGCAGCGCCGGGTGCTGGTGCTGGACCATGAAGACCTGTTCGTCGGCCTGCTGGTAGACGAGGTGCTCGGCCTGCAGCACTTTGCCCTCGACAGCCTGCAGCTGTCGCCGCCGCAGCCATTGATCCGCGCGGCTGCCCGCTTTGTGCAGGGGCACTTCCCGCGTGAACGCAATTGGGCGATCTTCAGCCCCTTCGCCCTGGCCCAGGCGCCGGGTTTTCTCGATGTGGCGTTATAGGACCTGCGAACGTGAACACACCCGCCGCCCCCGTCACGGCCACCACCGTGACCCCACGTACCCGCAGCATCGCGCAGATCACCGTGCTGTTCCTGATCCTGATCCTGTCGATCATCCTGCTGTTCGCCAATTTCGCCTACCTGAACACCCAGTCCAATTACGACAAGCAGTACATCGGCCATGCCGGCGAGTTGCGCGTGCTGTCACAACGCATCGCCAAGAACGCCACCGAAGCGGCTGCAGGCAAGGCGTTGGCGTTCAAGTTGCTGTCGGATGCGCGCAACGATTTCGAGCGGCGCTGGGGCTACCTACGCCAAGGTGACAAGGCCACCGGCTTGCCGCCGGCGCCGCCCACCGTGCGTGATGAAATGGAAGCGGTGCGGCGTGACTGGGAAAACCTGCGCAAGAACACCGATACCATCCTGGCCAGTGAACAGACGGTGCTGTCGCTGCACCAGGTGGCGGCGACCCTGGCCGAAACCGTGCCGCAACTGCAGGTGGAGTACGAAAAGGTCGTCGAGATCCTGCTGCAGAGCGGCGCCCCGGCCAACCAGGTGGCGGTGGCCCAGCGCCAGTTGTTGCTGGCCGAGCGGATCCTCGGCTCGGTCAACACGGTGCTGGCCGGTGATGACGCGGCAGCCCAGGCGGCCGATGCTTTCGGGCGTGATGCCGGGCGCTTCGGCCAGGTGCTCGAAGGGATGCTCAACGGCGATGCGGGCATCCAGGTGACCCGTGTTGCAGATGCCGACGCCCGTGCCCGGTTGGCCGAAATTGCCGAGCTGTTCCAGTTCGTTGCCGGTTCGGTGGACGAAATTCTTGAAACCTCCCCAGAGCTGTTCCGGGTGCGCGAGGCGGCGGGCAATATCTTCAGCCTGTCGCAAACCTTGCTCGACGAGGCCTCGCACCTGGCCAACGGTTTTGAAAACCTGGCCGGCGGGCGCACCCTCGATACCGTGGGTGGCTACGCCCTGGGCCTGCTGGCCCTGGCTTCGATCATCCTCATCGGCCTGGTGATGGTGCGTACCACCAACCGCCAGCTGCGTGAGACGGCAGAAAAAAACGAACGCAACCAACAGGCAATCATGCGCCTGCTCGATGAAATCGAAGAGCTGGCCGATGGCGACCTGACGGTGACGGTTTCGGTCACCGAAGACTTCACCGGCGCCATTGCCGACTCAATCAACTATTCGGTCGACCAGCTGCGTGACCTGGTCGCTACCATCAACCACAGTGCGGTGCAGGTTGCCGCCGCTGTGCAGGATACGCAGAACACCGCGCGGCAGCTGGCCAAGGCCTCCGAGCAGCAGGCCGAGCAGATCAGCGAGGCGTCCGAGGCGGTGGGCGACATGGTCGAGTCGATCGACCGGGTTTCCGCACATGCCTATGAATCTGCCAAAGTTGCCGAGCGGTCGGTGGCCATCGCCAACAAGGGCAACGAGGTGGTGCACAACACCATCAACGGCATGGACAACATTCGCGAGCAGATCCAGGACACCGCCAAGCGCATCAAGCGGCTGGGCGAGTCGTCCCAGGAAATCGGCGATATCGTCAGCCTGATCGACGATATCGCCGACCAGACCAATATCCTTGCCCTGAATGCGGCGATCCAGGCCTCGCTGGCGGGCGAAGCCGGGCGCGGCTTTGCCGTGGTCGCCGACGAAGTGCAGCGCCTGGCCGAGCGCTCGTCGTCGGCCACCCGCCAGATCGAGGCGTTGGTGCGCACCATCCAGGCCGACACCAACGAAGCCGTCATATCCATGGAGCAAACCACCGCCGAGGTGGTGCGCGGTGCCCGCCTGGCCCAGGATGCCGGGGTGGCGCTGGCCGAGATCGAAGGGGTGTCGCAGAACCTTGCCGACCTTATCCACAGCATTTCCGACGCCGCTCAGTTGCAGACCTCTTCGGCTGGGCAGATTTCCCACACCATGGCGGTGATCCAGCAGATCACTGCGCAGACTTCCGCCGGTTCTGGTGCGACCGCCGACAGTATTCGCCACCTGGCGCGCATGGCCAGCGAGATGCGCCGTTCGGTGTCTGGCTTCACCTTGCCACCACCTGCCGAGCCCAAGTGAACCGGCCTTGCGATGAGCCGTACTGATATGCCGCGCTGAGGAGTGCCCATGGCTGTAGCAACACTAAGCCCCGAGCGCCACGATACCGTAGCGCTGGCCTGGACCAAGGCCGCCATCCTCGATTGCCTGGGCCAGGCCCGCCAGGCGCTGGAGCGCTTTGCCGGCGAGCCGGGCGAGCTGTCGAGGCTGGCCTTCGTGGTCGACAACCTGCACCAGGTGCATGGTTGCCTTCGCATGCTCGAATTGCGCGGCGCAACACGCCTGGCCGAAGAGCTGGAGCTGTTCGCCAAGGCCTTGGCCGATGGCCAGGTCAGCCCGCGCGGGGATTGCCTGGGCGCATTGTTCCGCGGCCTTGAGCAATTACCGGCGTACCTTGAGCGCTTGCGTGGCGCGCGCCATGACCTGCCATTGGTCATGCTGCCGTTGCTCAACCAATTGCGCGCCTGCCGGGGTGTCGAGCCGCTGGCCCAGGCCAGCCTGATCAGCGGCACGGCGCACCGCTTCGCCGGTGCCGATGACCTGGCCAACCTCGATCTGTCGCTGGGCAATTGGCGTGATCAGCTGCAGGCCGGGCCGGGCAAGGATGCCTTGCGCTCGGTAGTGACCGCGCTGTGCGACGACCTGATGCGCATCAAGGAGCGGCTCGACCAGTTCGTGCGGGGCGACCGCCTGCACCGTGAACAGCTTGACGCTTTGCTGGCGCCCCTGCGGCATGTCGCCGATACCCTCGCCGTGCTGGGCTTTCAGCAGCCACGGCGGGTGATCATCGACCAGGTGCTGGCCTTGCAGGCGCTGGCCGAGGGTGCGCGCGCCGTGGACGATGCGGTGCTGATGGATGTGGCAGGTGCGCTGCTGTACGTGGAGGCTACCCTCAACGGCATGGTCGGCCCGTTGGAAGAAAACGGCCAGGGCGGCCTGGCTGGCTCGGACCTGGCCGAGATTCGCCAGTTGGTGCTGAATGAGTCGCTGAATGTGCTGCAGCAGGCCAAGGACCTGATTGGCGATTGCCTGGAGTCCGGCTGGCCGCCGCAGCGCCTGCAACCCCTGCCGGGGTTGTTGCAGCAGGTTCGCGGGGCACTGGCCATGTTGATGCTGCCCGCGGTGGCCGAGCTGTTTGGGGGGTGTGCCGATTATGTGCAGGGTTGGCTGCAACACCTGGAAGTGGAGCCGCCGGCCGATGAGCTGGCTCACCTGGCGCAGGCCCTGAGCGCGGCCGAGTGTTATCTGCAATGGCGCGTAGCCGATCCGCTGGCCGATGGCCAGCCCTTCATCGACATCGCACGGGCCAGCTTGGCTGCGCTTGGGGTGCAGTGTACGCAACCCACCGCCACTGAGGGCGCCGACTACAGCAGCGATGGCATCGATGATGAGCTGCGCGAAGTGTTCCTCGAAGAGGCCGGTGAGCTGCTACCAGAAATCGAGCGCCACTGGCTGCGCTGGCGTGCCGATAACCAGCAGACGGCAGCGTTGGGCGATGTTCGGCGCGCCTTGCACACGCTAAAAGGCAGTGGGCGCATGGTCCATGCCGAAGCTGTGGCTGAACTGGCCTGGGGCGCCGAACACTTGCTGAACCGGGTAATCGAAGGCCGCAGTGCGCTCAGCGCCCAGGGCGTGGTGGCGCTGCAGCAGGCCTTCGTGCAGTTGCCAGACCTGCTGGCCGACTTTGCCGCAGGCCAGTTACCGCAGCTGAGCGACATCGAACAACTGGCTGGGCATCTGCATGGCCTGGCTGAAAACGACCCACCCGCGGTCGCCGACCTCGATGGCCTCGACCCGCAGTTGCTGGACATCTTCCGCAGCGAAGCGCAAGGCCACCTGGCCAGTCTCGACGCCTTCCTGCAGGGTGCAGGCGGCCATGACACGCCGGTCAGCGATGACCTGCAACGTGCCTTGCACACGCTCAAGGGCAGCGCCGCCATGGCCGGGGTGATGCCGCTTGCCGAACTGGCCACGGCCTTCGACCGCCTGGTACGCGAATACAAAGGCCACCAGTTACCGCTGCAGATGGCTGAAGTCGAGTGGCTTGAGGCTGCCCGCGCGTTGTTCCAGCTGGGCCTGGCACAACTGGACAGC
Source organism: Pseudomonas sp. NY5710 (assembly GCF_013305665.1). Lineage (NCBI taxonomy): Bacteria > Pseudomonadati > Pseudomonadota > Gammaproteobacteria > Pseudomonadales > Pseudomonadaceae > Pseudomonas > Pseudomonas sp. NY5710. The sequence goes on along the minus strand of NZ_CP045554.1, from coordinate 4,993,617 downwards.
ACCCCACTGGCCGCCATTGCCGGGGCCCCGGAACTGATCGAGCGGGTTGGCCAGGCAGTGGACGAGCGGCTGGCCAGCCTGCATGCCGACCCTCGGCAGCAGCGGCGCGGCAGGCATGACCCGCAGTGGGTGGCCAATTTCCTCGCGCAAGCGACGGATACCCTGCTCAACGCCGAGTCATTGCTGTCGCGCTGGCAGCAGCAGCCCGGCCAACGCGATGCGCTGGACACCCTGCTGGATGAAATGACCACGCTGGGCCATGCCGCGCACCTGGCCGACCTTCGCCCAATGGATGACTTGTGCGAGGCCCTGCTCGACCTCTATGGTGCCGTGGAAGAGGGCAGCCTGGCTGCCGATGCAGGTTTCTTCGCCCTTGCCCAGGGCGCCCATGAAGCCCTGATGGACATGCTCGATGAAGTGGCGGCCGGCCAGGATGTAGCGCCGCGCCCGGAACTGGTCGAGCGCCTGCGTGCGCTGCTGGACCAGGCGCTGGCCCCGGATGCCACCGGCCTGGTGGGTATCGACGCGGTCACCCCGCTGCACCCGGACATGGACCTGACCGACGCCTTGGGCCTGGGCTTGCCACGCCCGTCAATGCCGCCGGAAGTGGCCGAGCCCCAGGTCGAGGAGGCCGAAAGCCCTGGCGAGGAGTTGTTGGAGGTATTCCTCGAAGAAAGCTCGGACATCGTCGAAAGCGCCGCTGCAGCCCTGGCCCGCTGGCAAGCCGACCCGCGCAGCAGCGTCGAGGTGGACAACCTGATGCGCGACCTGCACACCCTCAAGGGCGTGGCGCGCATGGTCGAAATCACCCCGATCGGCGACCTTGCCCATGAGCTTGAATTTCTCTACGAACTGCTGGCCGCCGGCCGCCTGCCACCCAGCGCGCCGTTGTTCGCCTTGCTGCAGAACTGCCACGATCGCCTGGCCCATATGCTCGACGCCGTGCGCCTGGGGCAGCCGCTGCACGCGGCCACGGCGCTGATCGACTACATACGCAATTTCAGCAGCGCGGCACTGACCGACAGTGCCGCAGGCCAGGGGCCGCAAGATGCCAGCGCTGCCGAAGTGCCGGCAGCGGCACCCGAGCGCGCCGCCGGCGACATGGTCAAGGTCGATGCCGAACTGCTCGACGACCTGGGTAACCTGGCAGGTGAGCATTCGATCATCCGTGGGCGCATCGAGCAGCAGGTCAACGATGCGCAGTTTGCCCTCAACGAAATGGAAACCACCCTGGAGCGCATGCGCGACCAGTTGCTGCGCCTGGATATCGAGACCCAGGGGCGGATCTCCAGCCGCCAGCCGTTCGAGGGCGATGCCTACGACGATTTCGACCCGCTGGAGCTTGACCGCCATTCGCAGTTGCAGCAGCTGTCGCGGGCACTGTTCGAGTCTGCCTCGGACCTGCTCGACCTGAAAGAAACCCTGGCCCAGCGCGCCCAGGAGGCGCACAGCCTGCTGCAGCAACAGGCGCGGGTGAACAGCCAGTTGCAGGAGGGCCTGACCGCCACCCTGATGGTGCCTTTCGAACGCCTGGTACCGCGTTTGCAGCGGGTGGTGCGACAGGTGGCCAGCGAGCTGGGCAAGCAGGTCGAGCTGGTGGTCGGCAACGCTGAGGGCGAACTGGACCGCAGCGTGCTCGAACGCATGGTGGCGCCGCTGGAGCACATGCTGCGCAACGCCGTGGACCATGGCTTGGAAAGCCGCGAAATGCGCTTGGCAGCGGGCAAGCCGGAGCTGGGTACCATCCACCTGAACTTGCTGCACGAAGGCGCCGATATCGTCATCGAAATGACCGACGATGGTGCCGGCGTGCCACTTGAGGCTGTACGGCGCAAGGCGATCAAACGCGGCTTGCTGGACCCGCAGGCGCACTTGAGCGACCACGAGATCCTGCAGTTCATCCTGCGCCCTGGCTTTTCCACCGCCGAGAAGATTACCCAGATCTCCGGGCGCGGCCTGGGTATGGACGTGGTGCACGAGGAGGTCAAGCAGCTGGGCGGTTCGATGAGCATCGAGTCGGCCCAGGGCAAAGGCGCGCGGTTCCTGATCCGCCTGCCGTTCACGGTGTCGATCAACCGCGCCTTGATGGTGCACCTGGGCGAGGAACAGTACGCCATCCCGCTCAATACCATCGAGGGCATCGTCCGCGTGCCGCCGGCCGAGCTAGCCGCGTGCTACCAGCTGGACACGCCACGCTATGTGTATGCCGGCCACGAATACGAGTTGCGCTACCTGGGCGAGTTGCTGCAAGGCATGCCGCGCCCGAGCTTGCTGGGGCAAAGTGTGCCGCTGCCGGTGCTGCTGGTGCATTCCAAGGAGCAGTCGTTCGCGATCCAGGCCGATGCCTTGTCACCCAGCCGGGAGATCGTGGTGAAAAGCCTGGGGCCGCAATTTGCCGCCGTTGCCGGGCTTTGCGGGGCAACATTGCTGGGCGATGGGCGGGTCGTGTTGATCCTCGACTTGCTGGGCCAGCTGCGTGGCCAGCAGCGCAGGCTGGCGCGCTTGCCCGGGGGCGGCAACCCGCGCCAGTTGCCCGGCCCGGTACCGCGCCGCGCCTTGCTGGTGATGGTGGTGGACGACTCGGTTACGGTGCGCAAGGTCACCAGCCGCCTGCTGGAACGCCACGGCATGAGCGTGCTCACGGCCAAGGACGGTGTCGATGCCATGGCATTGCTGCAGGAGCACCGCCCCGATGTGCTGCTGCTGGACATCGAGATGCCGCGCATGGACGGCTTCGAAGTCGCTACGCGTATCCGCCGTGATGAGCGGCTCAAAGACCTGCCGATCATCATGATCACCTCGCGTACCGGGCAGAAGCACCGCGACCGGGCCATGGCGATTGGCGTGAACGAATACCTGGGCAAGCCATACCAGGAGTCGTTGCTGTTGCAAAGTATTGCCCAGTGGAGCCAGACCCATGCTTGAACTGATTGCCGGCCAGCGCAGCAGCCTGACCGGGTTGTTGCTGCCCTTGGGTGACCGGACCCTGGTGCTGCCGAACGTGGCGGTGGCCGAGTTGAGCGGGCAACGCAACCTGTTGTGCCAGCGCGGCGACCCGCCCTGGCACCTGGGCTGGATCGACTGGCGCCAGCAGCGCCTGCCGCTGATCGGTTTCGAGGCTGCCTGCGGTGGCGAAACGCCGTGCGGGGAGCGGGCGCGGGTGGTGGTGCTCAATGCCTTGGGCGATACCGGCCTGCGCTACCTGGCATTGCTGCTGCAGGACATTCCGCGTTCTTGCAAGCTCGACAGCCAGCTCAACTATGTGGACGTGGCGCTGGGGCGGCTGGAGTTGGCCGCGGTGCAGGTGGGCGAGCAAGTGGCGCGGGTGCCGGACCTGGTTGCGCTGGAAAGGCTGGTGCGTGACGCGCAATTGCAATAGCAGCGCTTGAAGTTTCAAACTTGAGGTTGCGAGCTTGAGGGCGGTGTTCGTTTCACCGCGATCGGCTTGCAACTTGCCGCTTGAAACTAGCCGCTCCTAGAGAGGTCTGTGTTTGCATGTATTACGGTGAACGCTTCAATGCCTGGACGCACCTGGTCGGTGCCATCCTGGCCAGCATCGGTGCCATCTGGCTGATCGTGGTTGCGGGTATGCAAGGTGACCCGTGGAAGATCGTCAGTTTCTCCATCTACGGCAGCACCTTGCTGTTGCTGTACAGCATCTCCACCCTTTACCACAGCACGCGCGGCCGGGCGAAGGTGATCATGCGCAAGCTCGATCACTTGTCGATCTACCTGCTGATTGCCGGCAGCTATACGCCGTTTTGCCTGGTCAGCCTGCATGGCCCGTGGGGCTGGAGCCTGTTTGGCGTGGTCTGGGGGCTGGCAGCGATCGGCATGTTGCAGGAAATCAAGCCGCGTTCCGAAGCGCGGATCCTGTCGATCATCATCTACGCGGTGATGGGCTGGATCGTACTGGTGGCGGTCAACCCCTTGCTGCAGGCACTGGGCACCGCTGGCTTTGCCTGGCTTGCCGCCGGCGGAGTGTTCTATACCGTGGGCATCATCTTCTTCGCCCTCGACAGCCGCCTGCGCCACGCGCACGGTATCTGGCACCTGTTCGTGATCGCCGGCAGCCTTTTGCACTTCGTGGCGGTGTCGTTCTACGTGCGTTAGTTAAAAGTCGCCCCACAACTGCTGCGCCACCGACAGCGCCACTACCGGTGCGGTTTCGGTGCGCAGCACGCGCGGGCCAAGCCGTGCGGCCTGGAAGCCTGCGCGTTGCGCCTGTTCGACTTCAGCGTCGCCAAGGCCGCCTTCAGGGCCGATCAAGAAGGCCAGGGTGGCGGGCCTGGCATGGCTTGTGAGCGGCTCGGCCACCGGGTGCAGCACCAGCTTCAGCTCAGCCTGGGTGCTGCTCAGCCATTCGGCCAGGGTGGTGGGTGGGTTGATGGCCGGCAAGGTGGAGCGGCCGCATTGCTCGCAGGCGCTGATTGCCACCTGGCGCCAGTGCGCCAGGCGCTTGTCGGCGCGCTCGTCTTTGAGGCGCACTTCGCAGCGCTCGCTGATGATAGGCGTGATGGCGTTGGCGCCCAGTTCGGTGGCTTTCTGGATCGCCCAGTCCATCCGCTCGCCGCGGGACAGGCCTTGGCCAAGGTGGATGTGCAGGGGCGAATCGGCCTGGCCGGCGAAGGCCTGGTCGAGGCTGACGCGTACGGTTTTCTTGCCCACTTCGCGCAAATGGCCACGGTATTCCTGGCCGCTGCCATCAAACAGCTGCACGGCGTCGCCGGGGGCCATGCGCAAGACGCGGCCAATATAGTGGGCCTGGGCCTCGGGCAGGTCATGCTCGCCAAGGCTCAGGGGGGCATCGATGAAAAAGCGGGACAGTCTCATGTAGTGCTCGTTGGCAAAGGGAAACGCGCCCTGGGTAGGAGCGGCCTTGTGTGGCGAAAGGGCTGCACGATCAGCCCGGGTCGCGGAAGTCGGGGTGGAAGTTGGCCGGCACCGCCACGCTGATGCGCTCGCGGGTGGCAATGTCGATGCCTTCGCTGGCGACCTCGGCAAGAAAGTCGATCTGCTCGGGGGTGATCACGTACGGCGGCAGGAAATACACCACGCTGCCCAACGGGCGTAACAGCGCGCCGCGGCTCAAGGCGTGTTCGAACACCTTCAGGCCCCGCCGCTGTTGCCAGGGGTAGGCGACCTTACCCGCTTTGTCCTGGACCATCTCGATGGCCAGCGCCATGCCAGTCTGGCGGATTTCGGCCACGTGGGCGTGGTCGGCCAGGTGCGCGGTGGCGCTGGCCATGCGTGCGGCCAGGGCCTTGTTGGCCTCGATCACGTTGTCCTCGGCAAAGATGTCCAGGGTCGCCAGCGCCGCTGCGCAGGCCAGCGGGTTGCCGGTGTAGCTGTGCGAGTGCAGGAACGCCCGCAGGGTCGGGTAATCGTCATAGAAGGCCTGGTACACCTTGTCGGTCGTCAGGCAAGCAGCCAGCGGCAGGTAGCCCCCGGTAAGGGCCTTGGACAGGCACAGGAAGTCTGGGCGGATGCCGGCCTGCTCGCAGGCGAACATCGTGCCGGTTCGGCCGAAACCCACCGCGATTTCATCGTGAATCAGGTGCACGTCGTAGCGGTCGCAGGCCTCGCGCAACAGCTTGAGGTACACCGGGTGATACATGCGCATGCCGCCGGCGCCTTGGATCAGCGGCTCCACGATCACCGCCGAAATGGTCTCGTGGTGCTCGGCCAGGGTCTGTTCCATGCTGGCGAACATGTTGCGCGAATGCTCTTCCCAGCCCATGCCCTCGGGGCGCAGGTAGCAGTCCGGGCTCGGCACCTTGAGGGTATCGAGCAGCAGCGCCTGGTACGTCTCGGTGAACAGCGGCACATCGCCGACCGACATCGCGGCGATGGTTTCGCCGTGGTAGCTGTTGGTCAGGGTGACGAAGCGTTTCTTGCCTGGCTTGCCGACGTTCTGCCAGTAGTGGAAGCTCATCTTCAACGCGACTTCGATGCACGAAGAGCCGTTGTCAGCGTAGAACACCCGGTCAAGCCCGGCCGGGGTCATGGCCACCAGGCGCTCGGACAGCTCGATCACCGGCTGATGGCTGAAGCCGGCCAGGATCACATGTTCCAGCTGGTCGACCTGGTCCTTGATGCGCTGGTTGATGCGCGGGTTGGCATGGCCGAACACATTGACCCACCAGCTGCTCACCGCGTCCAGGTAACGCTTGCCTTCGAAGTCTTCGAGCCATACGCCTTCACCGCGCCTGATCGGGATCAGCGGCAGCTGCTCATGGTCTTTCATCTGGGTGCAGGGGTGCCACAGGACCTTGAGGTCACGTTGCATCCACTGATCATTGAGGCCCATCGGCACTTCTCCTGGCTTTGCGGCGTGGTTCGACCGCGTAAGCCTAAGCAATGCCGCAGGGTAGGACAACCGCCGGGCGGCGGTAGGTAAAAATGTCAGTTGCCAAGGGCACTTGATATCACTGCGCTGGCAGGGCCGGCACAGCTGACGTATTCTTAACGCATCTCGCTCGGGGCATTTCTGCCCCTCCTCGTTCCTGTAACTTCTGACTCGGAGTTCGCCGACATGGCTGCTGCTTGGGTGCGCCTGTGCGCGTTGGTATTGATTGGTGTGTCCAGCGGCGCTGCGCTGGCGAAGGACAAGACACCCACGGCGATCGTCGTCGGCGGTGGCCTGGCGGGCCTTACGGCTGCCTATGAGCTGCAGAACAAAGGCTGGCAGGTGACCCTGCTGGAGGCCAAGGCCAGCATGGGCGGGCGCTCTGGCCTGGCCACCAGCGAGTGGATCGGCAACGCCAAGGCGCAACCTGTGCTGAACCAGTACCTTGAGCGCTTCAAGCTCACAACCCTGCCAGCGCCAGAGTTCGTGCGCACCCCGGGTTACCTGATCGACGGTGAGTACTTCAGCGCAACCGACCTGGCCACCAAGCAGCCGGCCACCGCCGAGGCGCTCAAGCGTTACGAGAAAACCCTCGATGACCTGGCCCGCTCGATCGACGACCCGCTCAATCCACAGGCCACAAGCACGTTGTTTGCCCTTGACCAGATCAACGTCGCCAGCTGGCTGGACAAGCTGCAACTGCCGGCCACCGCCCGGCAACTGATCAACCAGCAAATCCGCACCCGTTACGACGAACCGTCGCGCCTGTCGCTGCTGTACTTCGCCCAGCAGAACCGTGTTTACCGCAACGTCAGTGACCGTGACCTGCGGGCCGCGCGCCTGCCTGGCGGCAGCCCGGTGCTGGCCCAGGCCTTCGTCAAGCAGTTGAAGACCATCAAGACCAGCTCGCCGGTCACCGCCATCGTTCAGGACAAGGACAGCGTCACCGTCAAGGTCGGCAGTGTCGGTTACCAGGCCGATTACCTGGTCATGGCCGTGCCATTGCGCGCCCTGGCCAAGATCCAGATCACCCCGGGGCTGGACAGCCAGCACCTGGCGGCGCTCAAGGGCACTAACTATGGCTGGCGTGACCAGCTGATGCTCAAGTTCAAAAAGCCGGTCTGGGAAAGCCGGGCGCGCATGTCGGGCGAGGTGTTCAGCAACGCCGGTCTCGGCATGCTGTGGATCGAGCCGGCGTTGAAGGGCGGGGCGAACGTGGTGATCAACCTGTCCGGGGACAACGCCCGCCTGCTGCAGGCCTTCGGCGACAAGCAGATGGTCGACCAGGTGTTGATCCGACTGCATGCCTTCTACCCGCAGGCACGCGGTGCGTTCACCGGTTACGAGGTGAAGCGGTATAGCGTCGATGCCGGTACCGGCGGTGCCTACCTGGCCTACGGGCCGGGGCAGATCAGCAAGTTCTGGCGCCTGTGGGAGCGCCCGGTGCAGCGCATCACCTTTGCCGGTGAGCACACCGATGCCTTGTACCCGGGCACCCTGGAAGGCGCCCTGCGCAGCGGCCAGCGTGCCGCCAGCCAGGCCCAGGACCTGCTGGCCGGCAAGTCGTTCGACCCGGCCAAGGCCGCGCCGGTGGCGGCAGCCGCCGCCGGTGCCGGGGCAGCCGCCGCGAGCAAGGGCGGGTTCTTCTCCAACCTGTTCGGTGGCTCGTCCGAGAAGGCGGGCAAGGCTGAGCAGGCACCTGCCAAGGCTGAGTCCAAGGCAAGCGATGAGGCCAAGCAAGACAAGCCAGGCTTCTTCAAGCGCCTGTTCGGTGGCGCTGACGCGCCAGAGGCCAAGACCCAGCCGGTAGCCAAGGCTGACGAAGCGGCGCCGGTCGTTGCCCCTGCGCCAGCGCCCCAGGCAGCACCAGCACCTGCACCGGCGGTGAAGGCGGCGCCAGCCAAGCCTGCTGCGGCCAAGGCCGCCCCTGTCAAGCACGCGCCAGTGCACAAGCCGGCGCACAAGTCAGCGACCAAGCCTGCCGAGCGCAAAAAGGCCAACGCCAAGTCGGAGCCGGCCAAGAAACCGGTCGCCAACCCGCAGGCCAAGGCGGGTTGATCGGTCGCAGTGCCGGCCTCTTGGTGGGTAATCCCGCTCCTGCAACGGACCCTATGGTCCTTGGCGGGAGAGGGCGCCCTGGTAAAGGCCGGCCCTGGCTACCCCATTCACAGCCGTTTGGCGTTAATGTTTCCTTAATGGGAAGCGTTCAGAATTTCTATCGGATATATCGATAATCCGAAGCAATTTTTTCCGCTTTTATTCGATACGTTACGCGTTAGTCTGTGCACAGCTTTCACGGGGAAACACGTCAACATGCAACTGCGCAATTCACCTTCCCGCTACGGCATGGTCAGCATCATCCTGCACTGGGGCGTGGCACTGGCAGTCTTCGGCCTGTTCGGCCTGGGCCTGTGGATGGTCGGCCTCGACTACTATAGCCCGTGGCGCAAAGCCGGCCCCGACCTGCACAAGAGCATCGGCCTGGTGCTGCTGGCGGTAATGCTGCTGCGTGTACTCTGGCGTTTCATCAGCCCGCCACCGCCGGCACCGGCCAACCATGGCAGCTTCACCCGCCTGGCGGCCAAACTGGGCCATCTGGCGCTGTATCTCGGGTTGTTTGCCGTGATGGGCGCCGGCTACCTGATTTCCACTGCCGACGGCGTTGGCATCCCGGTATTCGGCCTGTTCGACGTCCCGGCGTTGATCAGTGACCTGCCGGACCAGGCAGACGTGGCAGGGGTGATCCACCTGTGGCTGGCTTGGGGCCTGGTGATTTTTGCCGTGCTGCATGGCCTGGCTGCTCTCAAGCACCATTTCATCGACCGTGACGCGACCCTGACCCGCATGCTGGGCCGCAAAGCTTGACCCTCAACCTCAATTGCATAGGAAGGAACAGGATGTTGAAAAAGACTTTTGCCGCTCTGGCGCTGGGTACCGCTCTGCTCTCTGCTGGCCAGGCCATGGCTGCTGAGTACAAGATCGACAAGGAAGGCCAGCACGCGTTCGTTGACTGGAAAATCAGCCACCTGGGCTACAGCTTCATCCACGGTACGTTCAAGGACTTCGACGGCAACTTCACTTGGGACAGCGCCAAGCCTGAAGCCAGCAAGATCAGCGTCGACCTGAAAACCGCCAGCCTGTGGTCGAACCACGCCGAGCGTGACAAGCACATTGCCAGCGCTGACTTCCTGGACGTGAAAAAATACCCGGACGCCAAGTTCGTTTCCACCAGCGTGAAGTCGACTGGCGACAAGACCGCTGACGTGACTGGCGACCTGACCCTGCACGGCGTGACCAAGCCGGTCACCTTCAAGGCTACCTTCAACGGTGAAGGCAAAGACCCATGGGGCGGGGAGCGTGCAGGCTTCAACGCGACCACCACGCTGAACCTGAACGACTTCGGCATCAAGGGCCCAGGCCCAGCTTCGCAAACCCTGGACCTGGATATCAGTGTCGAAGGCGTGAAGCAGAAGTAAGCATTGCGTTGCCCATGAAAAACGCCGCCCGTCCGGTAATGCCAGTCAGTTAAGTAATTTGGGGCCGCTTTGCGACCCTTCGCGGGCACGCCCGCTCCCACAGGGGATCGCGCATTCTTGAGTTCAGCGCCTGTGGGAGCGGGCGTGCCCGCGAAGGGCTGCAAAGCAGCCCCAGTAACGCTTAACTGACAGGCATTAGCCCATCGGGCGGCGTTTTTTTTTGCTACCTGGGCGCTTAGCCCTTGCGGGTCAGCAGCGCCGGGCGCTCACCGCGGGGGCGGCTTGGCAGGTCATCCAGCTGCTCAGGCGTAGGGTAACGGTCGAGCTTGGATTCCTTGCGGATGATCACCGGCTGTTTTTCCGCCTGGCGCGGGTTGCGCACGGCTGGCTCCTGCCGGGCAGCATCGTCACGGGCCGGGCGACCACGGCCAGCGCCGCCATCACGACGGGCACCGCCACCGTTGTTGGCGCGCGGCGGGCGTTTTTCGCCGCTGCCACCGCCGCTGCGCTGCTGGCCGCCGCTACGGGCCTGGCCCTGACCACCGGTGTTGCTGCGCTGACCATTGCCTTGGCCCTGGCCCTGACCGCCACCCGGGCGACGATTGCGGCCCTGGTTCTTGCCCTGGTAGGGGCTGACGTAGTCAGCGCGGTTACCGAAGTTGTCGATCTCGTCGTCCAGGAACTCTTCCGGGTCACGGTCGGCCGGAACCTTCGGCACGCTAGGGCTGCTGCTGGCTTGTTGCTGCTGGCGCGGCTTCTTGTCACGCGGCTTACGCGGCTGCTGTTGCCTGTCGCCGCTCTTTTCCTTGTCGGCGGGCTTTTCAGCTGTTTGCTGCTTGGCCTTGCCTTTGTCCTTGCCCTTGTCCTTGCGGCCGCCATTGGCGTCTTTGCCACCTTCGCCGCGGGCCTGCTGGTTACGGCCACCGCGGCCGTTGTTCTGCGGGCGCTCGCGTACTTCAGGCTTTTCAGCTTCTACCTGGCTGGCGTCGAAACCCATCAGGTCGCCATCAGGAATGCGCTGGCGAGTGACGCGCTCGATGCTCTTGAGCAGTTTTTCTTCATCCGGGGCGACCATGGAAATGGCCTCGCCCGAACGGCCGGCGCGGCCAGTACGGCCGATACGGTGCACGTAGTCTTCCTCGACGTTCGGCAGCTCGAAGTTGACCACGTGCGGCAGTTGGTCGATGTCCAGGCCGCGGGCGGCGATGTCGGTGGCGACCAGTACCCGGACGCTGTTGGCCTTGAAGTCGGCCAGCGCCTTGGTACGAGCGTTCTGGCTCTTGTTGCCATGGATGGCGGCGGCGGTCAGGCCGTGCTTTTCCAGGTACTCGGCCAGGCGGTTGGCACCGTGCTTGGTCCGGGTGAACACCAGCACCTGTTCCCAGGCACCGAGGGTGATCAGGTGCGCCAGCAGGGCACGCTTGTGGCTGGCCGGCAGGCGATACACGCGTTGCTCGATACGCTCCACGGTGGTGTTCGGCGGGGTGACTTCGATGCGCTCCGGGTTGTGCAGGAGCTTGTCGGCGAGGTCGGTGATGTCTTTGGAGAAGGTGGCCGAGAACAGCAGGTTCTGACGCTTGGCCGGCAAGCGGGCAAGTACCTTCTTCACGTCGTGGATAAAGCCCATGTCGAGCATGCGGTCGGCTTCGTCCAGGACGAGGATTTCAACGTGGGCCAGGTCGACCTTGCCTTGGCCGGCCAGGTCGAGCAGGCGGCCAGGGCAGGCGACCAGTACGTCGACACCCTTGGCGATGGCCTGGATCTGAGGGTTCATGCCTACGCCCCCGAAGATGCAGGCGCTGACCAGGGGCAAGTCGCGGGCATAGACCTTGAAGCTGTCATGCACCTGGGCGGCCAGTTCGCGGGTTGGGGTCAGTACCAGCACGCGGGGTTGGCGCGGGCCATGGCGCTGCGACTTGTCGGGGTGGCCGGCCGGGAACAGGCGCTCGAGAATCGGCAGGGCAAAGCCGCCGGTCTTACCAGTACCAGTCTGGGCGGCAACCATCAGGTCGCGGCCTTGCAACACGGCGGGAATGGCCCGCTGTTGCACGGGGGTCGGCTGGGTATAGCCCGCAGCTTCGATAGCGCGGACAAGAGCCTCGGAGAGACCGAGGGAAGCAAAGGACATGGGCGATCCTGTTCTCGTTTGGGCTGGGCCCGTATGGGATGTTCTGCCTGGCGCGACGGGCATCGTCGGGATGCGATCGCGTCCGGTCCAGCTGGGCTTTCACTGCACATCCGGGAAACGGAGGGTGGACGCGAAGGTGCGCCAGTGCCGATCGGGATGCCTGTTGCGAGGCCGAGCGTCCGGGCGTGAGCCGGGCGGGAAGGCCCGAGTATAACAGAGCTATCGCGCTGTGCTGCTTTCCTGCTGCTCAACGGCGTTGAGAATGTTTTCGGTGTCGCCTGTGTAGCGGTTGCTGATCGCCGTATAGGCCGCTTCCTGCTTGAAACGCCGCAGTTCTTCGGCAAACGCCTCGGCCAGTGCCTCGCGGCCCGGCTTGCGCACCAGGGCCAGGTACTGGTGCTGGCGCCTGACCACCAGTGGCAGCGCCTCGACCTGCCGTTGCAGGCCCAGCTGCTGCGCCAGGTAATGGCCAGCCTTGCGGTCGGTGATCGCCAGGTCGACACGGCCCAGCATCAGCTTGCCGAAATTGGCTTCGTGGGTGGGCGCGGCTTCGCGCTTGAAGTAGGTGGCCCCGCTGAAGGCTGCGCCATAGGTGTAGCCGGGCGAGGTGCCGACGGTTAGCCCGGCCAGGTCTTCCAGCTGGTTGACCACGTGGCGGCGCACACTGGCCTGGAACAGGATGAACTCGACCTCCGACATGGGCTCTGGCGCGTAGACCAGGTAGGGCTGACGCGACTCGGTCTGGAAGATATCGACAATACCGTCGGCCAGGCCTTGTTCGACCATTGCCAGGCAACGCTTCCACGGCAGGAACTGCCATTCCACCTCGACCCCGAGGCGGGCGAACACCAGGTTGGTCACTTCGTAGTCGATGCCGCGTGGATGGCCGTCCTGCTGGTACACGTAGGGCGCCCAGTCGTCGGAGACCAGGCGCAAGCGTTCGCCCAGGGCCAACGGGCTCAGGCAAACGAGCAGCAGGATCCAGAACAGCCGGGCGATGTTGGGCATGCCGGGAGATTACGCGCTCGGCCGGTGCAAGGCCAGAGGGCAGGGCACCGGGCCATTCAAGCGTGGGAAGACCTGAGCAGGTGATGCTCGATGTCCTTGCGTCGTTCCCCCAGCGACAAGCGCAGCCCGGGGTGGCGCAAGCACTGGCGCAGGCGCTCGGGGTCGGTGGGGCCGTGGCGGGCATTGAGGTTTTCCAGGGCCTTGTCCCACCAGGCCGACGCGCAGGCGCGGTCGAACTCGTTGGCGTAGGGGTAGCAGCCGTACAGCAACTCACGGGCAAACTGACGTTCCTGGGGCGGAAGGGTCAGGCTCAATGCCTTGTAGCCCAGGCGGTGCAAGGCCGGTGGCCGGGGCAGCTGGTCGTTGACCAGGGCGACGTCGGCCAGCGCTGCCAGGCTGAGTGGATGTTGCCCATGTTTGGCCAGCCAGGCCTGGATCTTGGCGCGGAACTGCGCCTTGCGGCTCCAGTAATGGTGAATGACGTCGGAGCATGCCGCGAGCTGCAGGTGACCATGGGCCGCGACTGCCAGGCAGAATTCTTCCAGGGTGTAGGCCTCGCGGGCCAGCGGGTAGAGCGTGTCCATCAGGTCGATGGAGCGGTCCAGGGTGCCGGCGTCGGCGGCAGTGAGGCCGATCACCCCGGAGTTGACCAGGGGCATCTGGCAGTCGGCCAGGCCGCGGGACTGCAGAGGGCCCAGCAGGTTTTTATACAGCAGGCACTTCGGGTTTGCCCCATAGTGCGGGCCGATGGTGTTGCACAGCAGCTTGCCGGGCGCGACCCGGTCGAACAGTTGCAGTGGTGACTTGCGGAAAAAGGTATCGGTGTCGATCAGCACGGCCAGCGGGTGCTGGCGCAGTACCTTGCGCAACAGCACATGCTTGCTGCGAAAGTGGTAGCCGTGCGGGGCGTTCCAGGCTTGGCGCGTGGCCTCGTCCAGTACATGGGTGGTGACCGGTAGCCCGGCGTAGGGTTGCGGGTTGTCGGTGTAGACCTGGATGTCCATGAGGCTGCTGGCGCTACTGCCCAGCTGGGCAAGGGCGCTGACGATGCTGAAACAGGCTTCCTGATGATAGGTCGCGGGGCCAAAAGCCAGGTAGACGAGCTGTGGGCGAGATGGCTGAGGATGCTGCATGGCAGGCAAGACCTGTGTAACCCAAAAAAGAACAAGGCCTTAGTCTATGACCAAAGCCTTAATCATTTCTTAAGCAGACATTGCCAAAAAGTTTCAGCGCGGGAGCTTGAGGTTGTTCCACAGCGCCAGGCTCGCCTCGGCCTGGTTCAGGGTGTAGAAGTGCAGGCCCGGTGCGCCGCCTTGCAGCAGTTGTTCGCACATGCGGGTGATGACTTCTTCGCCGAAGGCCTGGATGCTTGCGGTGTCATCACCGTAGGCTTCCAGCTGCTTGCGGATCCAGCGCGGAATCTCGGCGCCACAGGCATCGGAGAAGCGTGCCAGTTTGCTGTAGTTGGTGATTGGCATGATGCCCGGCACCACCGGGATATCCACGCCCAGCTTCTGCGCGCGCTCGACAAAGTAGAAGTAGCTGTCGGCGTTGAAGAAGTACTGGGTGATGGCGCTGTCGGCCCCGGCCTTGACCTTGTGTACGAAGTTGCCCAGGTCGGCCTCGAAGTTGCGCGCCTGTGGGTGCATTTCGGGGTAGGCAGCCACTTCCAGGTGGAAGTGATCGCCGGTTTCCACGCGGATGAACTCGACCAGGTCGCTGGCGTAGCGCAGTTCGCCGCAGGCCATGCCCATGCCCGACGGCAGGTCGCCGCGCAAGGCCACGATGCGCTTGATGCCGGCGGCCTTGTACTCGGCCAGCAGGGCGCGCAGTTCAGCCTTGGTGTCGCCCACGCACGACAGGTGCGGGGCGGCCGGTACCTGTACTTCGCTTTCCAGCTGCAGCACGGTGTTCAGCGTACGGTCGCGGGTCGAACCACCGGCACCATAGGTGCAGGAAAAGAAGTCCGGGTTGCAGGCAGCCAGCTGGCGGGCTACACCCATCAGCTTTTCGTGACCGGCATCGGTCTTGGTCGGGAAGAACTCGAAACTGTAGCGGCGTTCTTGTGACATCAGGCGTTCCTCTGGCGGCAAGCGGCAAGCGGCGAGCTGCAAGCTGCAAGCTGCAAGCTTCAAGCTGCAAGTAAAAGCCAGATCGGTGATGGCCGGTCTGGCTGGTCATCGTTCAAGGTTTTAAAGGCTGGAGCTACAAGCAGCAACACGGTCTGCTTCTGCTTGCAACTTGCAACTTGCAACTTGCAACTCGCTGCTCGCTGCTCGCTGCTCCAAGCCTGCCGCTTAGTAGCGGTAAGCGTGCGGCTTGAACGGGCCTTCGACGGTCACGCCGATGTAGTCGGCTTGCTGTTTGGTCAGCTGGGTGACCACACCGCCGAAGCCGCGGACCATTTCCAGGGCCACTTCTTCGTCGAGCTTTTTCGGCAGCACTTCCACGGTCAGGCGCTCGGCCTTCTTCTCGGGCGACAGGTCGGCGAACTTCTGCTCGAACAGGAAGATCTGGGCCAGGACCTGGTTGGCGAACGAACCGTCCATGATGCGGCTTGGGTGGCCAGTGGCGTTGCCCAGGTTCACCAGGCGGCCTTCAGCCAGCAAGATCAGGTAGTCGTCGTTCTGCGGGTCGAAGCTGCCGGCACCGGTGCGGTGGATCTTGTGCACCTGCGGCTTGACCTCCTCCCAGGCCCAGTTCTTGCGCATGAAGGCCGTGTCGATCTCGTTGTCGAAGTGGCCGATGTTGCACACCACGGCACGCTTCTTCAGGGCCTTGAGCATGTTGGCGTCGCAGACATTGACGTTGCCGGTGGTGGTCACGATCAGGTCGATCTTGCCCAGCAGGGCTTTATCGATGCTGGCTTCGCTGCCGTCGTTGATACCGTCGATGAACGGCGATACCACCTCGAAGCCGTCCATGCAGGCCTGCATGGCGCAGATCGGGTCGACTTCGGTGACCTTGACGATCATGCCTTCCTGGCGCAGCGACTGCGCCGAACCCTTGCCCACGTCGCCGTAGCCGATCACCAGCGCCTGCTTGCCCGACAGCAGGTGGTCGGTACCACGCTTGATGGCGTCGTTCAGGCTGTGGCGGCAGCCATACTTGTTGTCGTTCTTGCTCTTGGTGACCGAGTCGTTGACGTTGATTGCCGGGACTTTCAGCTCGCCCTTGGCCAGCATGTCCAGCAGGCGGTGCACGCCAGTGGTGGTTTCTTCGGTCACGCCGTGCACGCGGTCCAGTACCTGCGGGTACTTCTTGTGCAGCAGCTCGGTCAGGTCGCCACCGTCGTCGAGGACCATGTTGGCGTCCCATGGCTGGCCATCCTTGAGGATGGTCTGCTCCAGGCACCACTCGTACTCTTCTTCGGTTTCACCTTTCCAGGCGAACACCGGGATACCGGCAGCGGCGATGGAGGCGGCGGCCTGGTCCTGGGTGGAGAAGATGTTGCAGGACGACCAGCGTACTTCGGCACCCAGGGCTACCAGGGTTTCGATCAGCACGGCGGTCTGGATGGTCATGTGGATACAGCCCAGGATCTTCGCGCCCTTGAGCGGTTGCTCGGCCTGGTACTTGCGACGCAGGCCCATCAGTGCAGGCATTTCCGATTCGGCGATGATGGTTTCGCGACGGCCCCAGGCGGCCAGGGAGATGTCGGCAACTTTGAAATCGGTAAAACCAGCAGGCATGTTTGCAGCGCTCATGAGAGCCTCCATTCGTAGTGTGCGAATGGGCGCCGTTGTGCGTTAAGCGCCCGCGAGAGCGAGCAACGCCCCATCCGAGCCTGACAGGCCTAGCCTGCTGCAGCGCCCCTCGGACAGGTGGCGGGCATGGCACCGCTGTGGGCAACCATGTGAAACGGCGCAGATTATAGCTGTGCCTGCCGGCTTGCCCAAGGTTTTCTGTCGATTAATCGCGACGATAGTCGATGTGCAATGGAGCGATCGCGGCCGCTCTGCCATCATGGGCACACGTTAGCCAAGCAGGTCAGGAGTACTGATGAACTTTCACACCCGCAAGTGGGTTAAACCCGAAGACCTCAACCCCAATGGCACACTGTTCGGTGGCAGCCTGTTGCGCTGGATCGACGAAGAGGCGGCGATCTACGCCATCGTGCAGTTGGGCAACCAGCGCGTGGTGACCAAGTACATGTCGGAAATCAATTTCGTCAGTGCCTCGCGCCAGGGCGACATCATCGAGCTGGGCATCACCGCGACGGAGTTCGGCCGCACCTCGATCACCCTCAAATGCGAGGTACGCAACAAGATCACCCGCAAGAGCATCCTGACCGTCGATAAGATGGTCTTCGTCAATCTGGGTGAAGATGGCTTGCCGGCGGCCCATGGGCGGACCGCGATCAAGTATGTGCAGGACCAGTTCCCGGACTCTGCCGTCGAGTGATCGTATGGGGCTGCGCTGCAGCCCATCGCCGGCAAGCCAGCTCCCACAGGGATCGCATCAGGGTTGCCAGGTGCTCGCCGCTGCATGTCTTGTGACAAACACCTGTCAGCCCAGATGCGATCCCTGTGGGAGCTGGCTTGCCGGCGATGGGCCGCAGAGCGGCCCCGGCATTCTCAAGGCTGGGCGCTGACCTTGCGCACCACCCGCCCGATGCTCAAGCCCTGCACCAGGATCGACGACAGCACCACGATGTAGGTGATCGACAGCAGCAGGTCGCGCTCATCGCCCAAGGGTAGCGACAGCGCCAGGGCCACCGAGACCCCGCCACGCAAGCCCCCCCAGGTCAGTACCCGCACTGTGCCTTTGGGCACCGGCCGCCAGCGTCGCAGTAGCACGATGGCCGGGGCCACGGTCAGCAACCGCGACAGCAGCACCGCCAGCGCCAGAACGCCGCCAGCGGCCAGGTGCATCCAGTTGAACGGCAGCAGCAACAGTTCCAGGCCGATCAGGGCGAACAGCAGCGCATTGAGCATGTCATCGATCAGCTCCCAGAAACCGTCCATGTAGCGGCGGGTCATGTCGTTCATGGCCAGGTTGCGCCCCAGGTTGCCGATGATCAGGCCCGCCACCACCATGGCGATCGGCGCCGACACGTGCAGCTCGTAGCACATCGCCGAGCCGCCGATCACCAGTGCCAGGGTCAGCATGACCTCGACCTGGTACTGCTCCACGCTCTTGATCATGCGGTAGGTGGCGTAGCCGATCAGGCCGCCGAAGAGCACACCGCCAATGGCCTCGCGGGCGAACAGCACCGCCGTGTCGCTGATGCTTGGGGTTTCGCCCAGCTGGATGATGCCCAGCAACACGGTGAACACCACCACGGCGGTACCGTCGTTGAACAACGACTCGCCGACGATGGTGGTCTTCAAGGGTTTTGGCGCATTGGCCGTACGCAACGCGCCAAGCACGGCAATCGGGTCGGTCGGTGAAATCAGTGCACCGAACAGCAGGCAGTAGATCAGCGGAACCTGCCAGCCGAACATGGCAAATACCCAATGCGACAGGTAGCCGATGACCACGGTGGCAATCAGCACGCCCACGGTCGCCAGTAGCCCAATTGGCCAGCGGTAGCTGCGCAGGTCGGTGAGGTTGACGTGCAGGGCGCCGGCAAACAGCAGAAATGCCAGCATCCAGTGCATCAGCAGGTCATTGAAGTCGATCTGGTTCATCAGGCCTTCGACGCGCTCTTCCAGGCCAGGGAAGCCGATCAGGCTGAGGCCTTGCAGCATCAGCGAAAACAGCAGCGCCGTGACCATCACGCCGATGGCGGGCGGCAGGCCGATGAAACGGTAGTTCACATAGGTGAGGAGGGTGGTCAGGCAGATAAACGCGGCAACTAATTCAAGCATCCCGAATCCTGTAACAGTGGCTTCCAAGTCGTAACCCGAATGGCTCGGGCAGTTCTTTGATGACCTGGCGAGGGGTTCGGGACACAGCCTTTGACCGAATTCGTTGGCAACGTTCCCACTCTGGCGCCTTGCGATTGGCCGCACAATGGCCCGCGAACGCTCTATATTCACAGCCACGAAAAGCCATAAGGAAAACAAGACGTGCTGGCAACATCCCTGGTGCTGGTCGCCGCGCTGCTGCACGCGACCTGGAACACCCTGATCAAATTCAGCGGCGAGCGGCTGCTGGTCATTGCCAGCATGGACAGCGTGGCGTTGGCCTTCGCCGTGCTGGCGGTGCCGTTCGCACAACGACCACCGGCCAGCATCTGGCCGTGGTTGCTGGCTTCGGCGCTGGCCGAGCAGCTGTACCGCTACCTGTTGATCCAGGCCTACCGGGTGGGTGACCTGGGCCTGGTCTATCCTCTGATGCGCGGGTTGTCGCCGCTGGTGGTGCTGGGCTTGACCCTGGCGTTTGCCGGAGAGTCGCTGAGCCAGCAGCAGATCATCGGGATCCTGCTGATTCCTTGTGGCATGGCCTGCCTGCTGTGGCAGGGCGGCGGCGGTGACCGGCTGCCCTGGTCGATGCTACCGGTGGTGGCCCTAATCGGCCTGTGCATCGGGTGCTACACCTGGTTCGACGGGCAGGCCGTGCGCTTGTGGGGCAAGCCGTGGGACTACCTGGTGTGGCTGACCCTGCTCAGTGCCTGGCCATTCCCGCTAGTAGCCAGTGTGGCGCGGCGTGCGCCGTTCGTAGCGTTCTGGCGCAGCCAGTGGCGCCTGGGGCTGGCGGTGGGGTTCTGTGTGTTGTTCAGCTACGCGCTGGTGCTGTGGGCCATGCACCTGGGCTCTGTGGCCGAGGCTGCGGCATTGCGGGAATTGAGTGTGGTGCTGGTGGTGTTGCTGGGTATGCGCTACCTCAAAGAACCTTTTGGCGGCCCAAGACTCCTAGCTTGCGGGCTGGTGCTGGCCGGCATGCTGGTAATGAAGCTCTGACCTTAAGACTGAACAAGGAGTCCTGCCTATGACCGTCGCTTTGTGGTGCATCCTGATCGCTCTGTTTCTGCCGCCGCTGTGTGCCTTGATCGCCAAGGTCAGCAGTGGCCGCTTTGGCATGCGGGACAACCATGACCCGCGTGCCTTCCTCGATACGCTGTCCGGGCTGCCACGTCGCGCGCATGCTGCGCAGCAGAACAGCTATGAGGCATTCCCGGCGTTCGCCGCAGCCGTGCTGGTGGCAGACATTGTCGGCAATGCCGAGCAGGTGACCCAGGATGTGCTGGGGGTGATGTACATCACCAGCCGGCTGCTCTACATCATTTGCTACCTGGCCGACTGGGCGGCCTTGCGCTCGCTGGTGTGGCTGGCCGGGCTGGCGATCATCGTGGCGTTCTTCGTGGTTTCCATCTGAAGGCCTGTGCGGGCCCTGTGGCGCGGCTGAAGCCGCCCCCGCACTGCCCGCGCAACGTCAAGGAACCTTGGGCACCTCTGGCAGTGGCTGGCCCTTGGGCCAGAGCATCCAGATCTGCCCTTGCTGCTTCATGTTCCCCGCCAACTCGCCGGCCTCGGGCCCGGTACCCCAGAACAGGTCGGCACGCACTTCGCCAGCAATGGCGCCGCCCGTGTCCTGGGCGCCAACCGGGCGCACCACCGGCGAGCCGTCGGGGCGTGTGGTGGACAACCACAAGAGGCTACCCAAGGGAATCACCTTGCGATCGATGGCCACGCTGTAGCCTGCTGTCAGCGGTACGTTCAGCGACCCGCGCGGCCCCTCGTTGCTGTCCGGGCGGGTGCTGAAGAACACGTAGCTTGGGTTGCTGGCAAGCAGCTCCGCGACACGCTGGGGGTTCGCCTGGGCCCAGGCATGGATGGCGCCCATGCTCACCTCGTCCTTTTTCAGCTGGCCCTGCTCGACCAGCCAGCGACCGATCGGCCGGTAGGGGTGGCCGTTCTGATCGGCATAGCCCAGGCGCAGCTGGCGGCCATCTTCCAGCTGGACCCGGCCTGAGCCCTGGATCTGCAGGAACTGCAGGTCCATCGGGTCGCTCAGCCAGGCCAGCACGGGGGCTTTCACGCCGTCACGGTTGATCACTTCGGCGGTGTCGTAAGGCTTGAGCACTCGGCCATCGAGGCGGCCACGCAAGCGCTTGCCCTTGAGTTCGGGGTACACGCTGGCCAGGTCGACGACGATCATGTCCTCGGGCACGCCGTAAACCGCCACATGGTTGGTTTTCGATGGGCTCAGGCTGCCGGGGTAGACCGGTTCGTAGTAGCCGGTGATCAGGCCGTTGGCGTTGTTCTCGGCCGAGCGCAGGCCGTAGACCTCCAGGTTCTGCTCCAGGAAGGTGCGCACCTGCGCGGCACTGGCCTGGGCGCTACCCGCCGCTTCGCAGGTCGCGGCCCAGACCGGGTCGCGCTTGAGTTTTTCGCAACCGCTGCGCCAGGCGTAGAACCCGGCCAGCAAGTCTTCGTCACTGACTGCGGGCAGGTCTCTCCAGGTGGCGGGGGCGTAGGTGGCTACCGCATGCGGCTCGGGTTTGGCGCTCTCGCCGCCATTGCAGCCAGCCAGCAGGGCCAGTACCGGGAATGTCCAGGCCAGGTGGCGCAGGGCAGATTTCATGTGTGCATTCCTGTGGTGGGCGAACATGAAGATTCGCCCCTGTTTTTTATGTGGCTATTGGTGTTTGGCTGCGGGGCAGCGATACTGGCCGCCCCTTTTCGCAGGCCGAAGTGAGCGTCATGTTGAAGCGATTGACCATTGTAGTGCTGGCAGCAATGGCCCTGGGTGCAGCCTTGAGTGGTTGCGAGCGGGTTGACCCCAACTCGCCGCTGGGCAAGCGCAAGGTCATTTTCAAGGACATGCTCAAGACCAGCGAAGACCTGGGCGGCATGTTGCGTGGCCGGCTGCCGTTCGACGGGGTGAAGTTTGCCGGCGGTGCGCTGCAACTGGACACCCTTTCGCACCAGCCGTGGCAGCATTTCCCGCAGGTACGCGATGGCGGTGACAGCAGTGCCCGTGCCGAAGTGTGGGAGCGCCAGGCGCGGTTCCATGAGCTGGCCAGGCAATTGGAAGGCGCGACCGGCGAACTGGTCGATGTGACCCGCACGCAGCCGCTGGACCCTGCGCAGCTGAAAGCGCCGATGGACAAGGCCGAGGCGGCCTGCAAAGCCTGCCATAGCGAGTTCCGCAATCATTGATGGCTGTGCTGTTCGCACAAACCTGAGGCTTGCACATGCTTCTGTGGGAGCGGCCTTGTGTCGCGATAGGGCCGCACAGCGGCCCCAGGGTTTCAGCCGTAACGCATAGATTGCTGGGGCCTTGTGCGGCCCTGTCGCGACGCAAGGCCGCTCCCACAAAGACCGCGCTTGCAAGTCAAATGCCTTAGCGATCGAGATCGTCTACTGCTTCCTGCAGCTCTTTGCGCGACTCGGCGAGTTTGTCCTTGCGCTTGTTGATCTTCTCGGCGTCGCCCTTTTTCTCGGCCTTCTTCAGGTCTTTTTCGCGCTGCGCCACTTCATGACGGGCGTCGAGCACTTTTTGCTCGCGTTCCTTGCGCAGGCTGGCGTCGGTGCAGTTGTCGACCCCGCGCAGCGCTGCTTCCAAGCCTGCGACCTGGTCACTGTTGCCGTGGTCACGGGCAATCTTCAGCTGGTTCTCGATGGCGCTGCGCTTGGCGGCGCAGCCAGTCAGGCCGGCATCCGGCTGGGCAGCCTGGGCGGCGCCTGCAGCCAGCGCAACGGTCGCGAGCAGGAAAAGGGTCGAAATACGTTTCATGAAAAGCCTCCTGGACGGGGCGGGGCAGCAAAAAATTTAGGGTGAAATCCTGCCTTGGTTTTGCCCTTTTAGGAACCCTTGCCGGGTATTTCCGCTTGAATCTCAGGAATTTCCTACAGGTTAATTGGTAAAAAATCATTGCCTAGGGCGCGCAAAGCCTTCGATACCGTGCTCGCCCAGCTGTGTTGCCAGGGCTTGAACGTCGGCGGCTGCAAAAAAATCCACCAGTTGACGTGCGCGCTTTTCGCCAATGCCGGGTAATGCCTGCCAGGTGTCAGCCGTGCGGGCCGCCAGCGCTTGCCAGTCGCCGGTAAGCTGCATGCCATTGGGTAGGGGAGCGCCCAGCCCCCGCAGCCACTGGTCAAACGACCGGGTGCGGGCATCGTCGAAACTGCTGCGCAACTGAGCTGCCGTTCGCTCACTGATTCCTGCAACCTGGCTCAGCTGTGTGGCATCCAGTTGCAGCCAGTCAGTGAGCGAGGTTGCCAGCCCGGCTGCGACCAGCCGGCGCCAGGTACCCGGCCCGATACGCGGCAGGGCCAGGCCCTGCTTGCCGCTCAGCCACGCCAGGCGGGCAATGAACTGTTCTTCACAGCCCACGCTGGCCTGCCAGCAACTGTGGGCGTGATACTGGCCGGCTGCCGGTGCCGATACCGGCACGCGCTCGACAGCGCGGTGTACCACCTGCTCCAGGCGCGGAATGGTCAGCCCGGCCAAGCTCACCGCCACCTGGTCCCCCGGGCGAATGTCCAGGCTGTGCCAGCGCGCCAGCGAACCCATGCTCACTTGCGTGACCCGTCGGTTGTCGAGTGTTACTGGCAGCAGGTGCAGCACGGGCGTGACCCGCCCGGTACGACCGACCCGAAAACGCACGTCGCGAACCTCGGCCAATGCTTGCATGTACGGGTATTTCCAGGCGGCGATCCAGTACGGTGCCTTGGTCTGCCACCGTTCAGCGGGTGGCCGGCTACCCTGGCGCAGCACCACACCATCGCTGGCGAAGGGCAGGGCAGCGTGGTACCAGTGTTCACGCCAATGGGCCGCCTCATCCAGCGTATTGATGGCAACGCTGTAGCGCTGGCTGTCGGCAAAGCCCAGCTGTGCCAGCTGCGCGAGGCGTTCGGCCTGTTGCTCGGGGCCTTGCGGCCAGTCCCAGACGAACAGCCCCACAGCCTTGCCTTGTTCGCTGCTCAGGCGCTTGCGGGCGAGCAAACCGGCCACGGTGCCGCGCGCCTTGGCGCCGCCCGCCTGGGCCTGAACATGCGCGTTCAGGCGCAGGTACAGCTCACCCTGCAACTGCAGGTCAATGGCCTGTGGCAACTGGCGGGTGATGCTACCCAGCTGGGGGATGTGCCGGCTCCAGTCGTGCCCTTGGGCGCCGTCGCCCCGGCTGATCAGCTGCACCAGGCGGCCCTGTCGGTAAATGAGCGACACCGCCACGCCATCGACCTTGGGCTGGACCCAGACATCGGCCTTGCCGGCCAGCCAGCGCTGCACGGCGTGGCGGTCGGGCAGCTTGTCGACGCCCGTGTGGGGGATGGGGTGGGGTACCGGGCCGCCAGCGTTGGCCAGGGGCGCAGGGCCGCCGGCCAGGCCGAAGCACTGCTGCAACTGCGCGAGGCGTTGGCGGCTCTGGTCGTAAAGCTCATCAGGTACCAAGGCAATGCCTTGGCGATGGTAGTGGTCGTCCCAACTGCCAACGGTTTCTCGCAGTTGAGCAACCTCGCTGGCGACTTGCTGGGGGTTCCAGCCGGGGCAAGAGCTGGCGTGCGCCAGTGGCGCGGCAAGCACCCCCAGCAGGGTGATGAACAACATGAGCGGCATGGCCTGCATCCTTGCATGGCGGGTTGGCCCCTCAGCGTAGGCAAGCTGGCGGGCATTGCCGGTAAGCGATTGTGAGTCGATATGTCATGAAAAAGCCCCTGCCGATCGCTCGGCAGGGGCTTTCGTCCAGCGCTACAGGAAAACTTACAGGCCAGCAGCGTCACGCAGCGACTGGGCGCGGTCGGTACGCTCCCAGGTGAAGGTGGTGAAGGTGTCGTCGCCGACAGTCTTCTGCTGTGGGGTACGGCCGAAGTGGCCGTAGGCAGCGGTTTCCTGGTACATCGGGTGCAGCAGGTCCAGCATGGTGGTGATGGCGTACGGGCGCAGGTCGAAGCACTCGCGCACCAGCTGGATGATCTTCTCGTCGGAGACCTTGCCGGTACCGAAGGTGTTGATCGAAATGGAGGTCGGTTGGGCCACGCCAATGGCGTACGATACCTGGATCTCGCAACGCTCGGCCAGGCCGGCGGCGACGATGTTCTTGGCCACGTAGCGGCCGGCGTAGGCGGCGGAGCGGTCGACCTTGGACGGGTCCTTGCCGGAGAACGCACCACCACCGTGACGCGCCATGCCGCCGTAGGAGTCGACGATGATCTTGCGGCCGGTCAGGCCGCAGTCGCCCACCGGGCCACCGATGATGAAGTTGCCGGTCGGGTTGATGTGGTACTGGGTACCTTTGTGCAGCAGTTCGGCAGGCAGGGTGTGCTTGACGATCAGCTCCATCACCGCTTCTTGCAGGTCTTTCTGCGAAACCTCAGGGTTGTGCTGGGTCGACAGGACCACTGCGTCGATGCCTGCGACCTTGCCGTTTTCATAGCGGCAGGTGACCTGCGACTTGGCATCCGGGCGCAGCCATGGCAGCAGGCCGGACTTGCGTGCTTCGGCCTGGCGCTCGACCAGGCGGTGCGAGAAGCAGATAGGCGCTGGCATAAGCACTTCGGTTTCGTTGCTGGCATAACCGAACATCAGGCCCTGGTCGCCGGCACCCTGGTCTTCCGGCTTGGAGCGGTCGACGCCCTGGGCGATGTCTACCGACTGCTTGCCGATGATGTTCATCACGGCGCAGGTCGCGCCGTCAAAGCCGACGTCGGAGCTGTTGTAGCCGATATCGATGATGACTTTGCGCACCAGGTCTTCCAGGTCGACCCAGGCCGAGGTGGTGACCTCGCCGGCGATGATGGCGACACCGGTCTTGACCAGTGTTTCACACGCTACGCGGGCGTATTTGTCCTGGGCGATGATGGCATCGAGGACTGCGTCCGAAATCTGGTCGGCGATCTTGTCCGGATGCCCTTCGGACACGGACTCGGAGGTGAAAAGGGAGTATTCGCTCATCTCGAAGGTTCCTGAAATTTACCGATGGTGTATGTCGCCAGCCGTGCGCTGGAAGTGCCGGACCTGGATCTGGAAGCCGTTGCGCAAGCCCACGTACAGGCTGTCCGCATGGGCCAGCCCGGCCGCGTTGGCCCAGCGGGCCAGGTCATCCTGTTCAAAGCCAAGCCACAGATCGCCGCAGGCTTCGCGGGCCCACCCCTGGTCATGGCTGCACAACTCGGTGACCAGCAGGCTGCCGCCTGCCTTCACCCGTTTGGCCAACTGGCGCAAGGCCAGGGCCGGGTCGCTGAAATGGTGCAGCACCATGTTCAGCACAACGCAGTCGGCGGCCACATCCGTGGCACCCAGTGCATCGGCCAACTGCAGGGTCACATTGTCGAGCCCCTCGCGCTGGCACACCTGGCGTGCCAGTTCGAGCATGGTCGCGCTGTTGTCCAGCGCAGTGACGTGGGCAAAGCGCCGGGCCAGGTCGGGCAGAAAACCACCGTCGCCGGGGCCGACTTCCAGGGCACTGGCCGCCGGGTCGAAATGCAGCTTGTCGAGCAGCGCCAGCAGGCTCTCGCGGTACTGCGGCAGGCCGGCGATCAGGTCTTGCTGGGCGCGGAACTTCTCTTCCACGCGCAGGAAGAAGTCCTGGCTGGTGACCGCGCGGCGTTGCTGGACCTGCGCGATGCGCGCCTGCACATCGGCCGGCAGGGCCAGGGCGTCCACCTCTTCCAGCAGCGCCGCGTGCAGCCGGCCACCCAGTCGCAGGCTATCGGGCAGGGCGCGGCGGTAGAAGATGGCATTGCCTTCACGGCGGGTAGCGACCAGCTCTGCCTGGGCCAGCACCTTGAGGTGGTGGCTCATGCCCGACTGCCCGATGCCGAAGATCTGGGCCAGCTCCAGTACGCCGAACGAGTCGTTGGCCAGGGCTCGCAGCACGTTCAGGCGCAAGGCGTCGCCACTGGCCTTGCACAGGGCGGCCAACGTTTCGCATTGCTCGGGGATCGATTGCACACGGAGGTTCATGGGCGGGCAGTCTAGTCAGGCATTGGTGCCCTAGCAAGGCCAATATCAAAAAGTTTTGATATTGACGATGAGTTGCAGCCTTCAAACTGCACGCGACAGGCTCCAGAGCAGTCCAGCTCGGCCCGTGCTTCTTTCTTGTAGCTTAAAGCTGGCCGCTTGGCGCTTAAATGTTTGCCCCAAGCCCCCCAGTGGGCGAAAATGGTCGTCTTTTTCGTGACACCACCTCTACAAGCCCCCCAGGAGACCAGCGATGCCCAGCCGTCGTGAACGTGCCAACGCCATTCGCGCCCTCAGCATGGATGCCGTGCAAAAGGCTAATAGCGGCCACCCAGGTGCCCCCATGGGCATGGCGGATATCGCCGAAGTACTGTGGCGTGACTACCTGAAACACAACCCGAGCAACCCGCACTTCGCCGACCGCGACCGCTTCGTGCTGTCCAACGGCCACGGCTCGATGCTGATCTACTCGCTGCTGCACCTGACCGGCTACGACCTGTCGATCGACGACCTCAAGGCCTTCCGTCAATTGCACAGCCGCACCCCGGGCCACCCGGAATACGGCTACACCCCGGGCGTGGAGACCACCACCGGCCCGCTCGGCCAGGGTATCGCGAACGCCGTGGGCTTCGCCCTGGCAGAAAAAGTGCTGGCTGCCCAGTTCAACCGTGACGGCCACACCATCGTCGACCACAACACTTATGTGTTCCTGGGCGATGGCTGCATGATGGAAGGCATCTCCCATGAAGTCGCCTCGCTGGCCGGCACCCTGGGCCTGAACAAGCTGGTCGCCTTCTACGACGACAACGGCATCTCCATCGACGGCGAAGTGCACGGCTGGTTCACCGACAACACCCCTGCGCGCTTCGAAGCCTACAACTGGCAGGTGATCCGCAACGTCGACGGCCATGACGCCGACGAGATCAAGACCGCCATCGAAACCGCCCGCAAGAGCGATCGCCCGACCCTGATCTGCTGCAAGACCACCATCGGTTTCGGTTCGCCGAACAAACAGGGCAAGGAAGACTGCCACGGCGCACCGCTGGGCAACGACGAAATCGCCCTGACCCGCCAGGCCCTGAACTGGAACTACGGCCCGTTCGAAATCCCGGCCGACATCTATGCCGAGTGGGATGCCAAGGCTGCCGGTGCCCAGGTCGAAGCCGAGTGGAACCAGCGCTTCGACGCCTACGCCAAGGCTTACCCGGAGCTGGCTGCCGAGTTCAAGCGCCGTACCCGCGGCGAACTGCCGGCCGACTTCAGTGCCAAGGCCCAGGCCTACATCGAAGAAGTGGCTGCCAAGGGTGAAACCATCGCCAGCCGCAAGGCCAGCCAGAACGCTCTGAACGCCTTCGGCCCGTTGCTGCCCGAGTTCCTCGGTGGTTCGGCCGACCTGGCCGGTTCCAACCTGACCCTGTGGAAGGGCTGCAAGGGCGTCGAAGCCAATGACGCCAGCGGCAACTACGTGTTCTACGGCGTACGCGAGTTCGGCATGACCGCCATCATGAACGGTGTTGCCCTGCACGGCGGCCTGGTGCCTTACGGCGCGACCTTCCTGATGTTCATGGAATACGCCCGCAACGCCGTGCGCATGTCGGCGCTGATGAAGCAGCGCGTGATCCATGTGTATACCCACGACTCCATCGGCCTGGGCGAAGACGGCCCTACCCACCAGCCGATCGAGCAGCTGACCAGCCTGCGCAGCACGCCGAACCTGGACACCTGGCGCCCGGCTGACGCCGTTGAATCCGCCGTGTCCTGGAAAAACGCCCTGGAGCGCAAGGACGGCCCTTCGGCGCTGATCTTCTCGCGCCAGAACCTGCAGCACCAGGCGCGCAGCGCGCAGCAGATCGCCGACATCAGCCGTGGCGGCTATGTGCTCAAGGACTGTGCAGGCGAGCCTGAGCTGATCCTGATCGCCACCGGTTCGGAAGTGGGCCTGGCGGTTCAGGCCTTCGACAAGCTGACCGAGCAGGGCCGCAAGGTACGCGTGGTTTCCATGCCGTGCACCAGCGTGTTCGATGCCCAGGATGCTGCCTACAAGCAGTCCGTACTGCCGCTGGAAGTGGGCGCGCGCATCGCCATCGAAGCCGCCCACGCCGACTTCTGGTACAAGTACGTCGGCCTGGAAGGCCGCGTGATCGGCATGACCACCTACGGTGAGTCGGCGCCGGCTTCGGCCCTGTTCGAGGAGTTCGGCTTCACCCTGGAGAACATCCTCGGTACTGCCGAAGAGCTGCTGGAAGACTGATGTAACCCGGGAGGGCAGTGACGCCCTTCAGGTCGTGCAAGGGGAGGGCTTTGCCCTCCATCGCGACACAAGGCCGCTCTCACAGGGTACAGCGCATGCCGCACCCTGTGGGAGCGGCCTTGCGTCGCGATGGGCCGCCACGCGGCCCCAACAGCCATCATGCGTTAGCGAGCCAACGAATGCCCCACCTGCGTCCCTACAAAGTTGCACTCAACGGTTATGGCCGTATCGGCCGCTGTGTCCTGCGCGCGCTGTTCGAGCGGGGGGCGAAGGCCGGTTTCGAGATCGTCGCGCTGAATGACCTGGCCGACCAGGCCAGCCTGGAGTACCTGACTCGCTTCGACTCCACCCACGGCCGCTTTCCTGGCCAGGTGAAGGTCGACGGCGACTGTCTGCATATCAATGGCGACTGCGTGAAAGTCATGCGCAGCGCCACCCCCGAAGGCATCGATTGGGCTGCCCTGGGTATCGACCTGGTGCTGGAGTGCTCCGGTGCCTACAACACCCGCGCCGACGGCCAGCGCTTCCTCGATGCCGGTGCCCCGCGCGTGCTGTTCTCCCAGCCCATGGCCAGCGAGGCCGACGTCGATGCCACCGTGGTCTATGGCATCAACCAGGCTTGCCTGACCGGCCAGGAGCGGCTGGTTTCCAATGCCTCCTGTACCACCAACTGCGGCGTGCCCCTGTTGCGTGTACTGGACCAGGCGTTTGGCATCGAGTACGTGCAGATCACCACCATCCACTCGGCGATGAACGACCAGCCAGTGATCGACGCCTATCACCACGAAGACTTGCGCCGCACCCGTTCGGCCTTCCAGTCGGTGATTCCGGTGTCCACTGGTCTGGCGCGCGGTATCGAGCGCCTGCTTCCGGAACTTGCCGGGCGAATCCAGGCCAAAGCGGTACGCGTGCCGACCGTCAACGTGTCTTGCCTGGACATCACCCTGCAGACCGCCCGCGACACCAGTGCCGCCGAGGTCAACCGGGTGTTGCGCGAGGCCGCGCTGGACGGCCCGCTGAAAGGCTTGCTGGCCTACACCGAGTTGCCGCATGCCAGCTGTGATTTCAACCATGACCCGCATTCGGCGATCGTCGATGCCAGCCAGACTCGTGTTTCCGGGCCCCGCCTGGTCAACTTGCTGGCCTGGTTCGACAACGAATGGGGGTTCGCCAACCGTATGCTCGACGTTGCCGAACACTATCTGCACGTCGTTCACCCAACCCGCAATAAACAGCCCTGAAGGACTGCATTCATGACCGTGTTGAAGATGACCGACCTCGACCTGCAAGGTAAGCGCGTATTGATCCGCGAAGACCTCAACGTGCCTGTGAAGGACGGTGTGGTAACCAGCGACGCGCGCATCCTGGCAGCGCTGCCGACCATCAAGCTGGCTCTGGAGAAGGGCGCGGCGGTAATGGTCTGCTCGCACCTGGGCCGCCCGACCGAAGGGGAGTTCTCTGCCGAAAACAGCCTCAAGCCGGTTGCCGAGTACCTGAGCAAGGCCCTGGGCCGCGAGGTGCCGCTGGTTGCCGACTACCTGGGCGGCGTGGCGGTGCAGGCCGGTGAGCTGGTGCTGTTCGAGAACGTGCGCTTCAACAAGGGCGAGAAAAAGAACGCCGACGAGCTGGCCCAGCAGTACGCTGCGCTGTGCGACGTGTTTGTCATGGACGCGTTCGGCACCGCGCACCGCGCCGAGGGCTCGACCCACGGTGTGGCCAAGTTCGCCAAGGTTGCAGCTGCAGGCCCCCTGCTGGCTGCCGAGCTGGATGCCCTGGGCAAAGCCCTGAAAGCGCCGGCCAAGCCAATGGCGGCCATCGTCGCCGGCTCCAAGGTTTCCACCAAGCTGGACGTGCTGAACAGCCTGAGCGCGGTCTGCGACCAACTGATCGTCGGTGGTGGCATTGCCAATACCTTCCTGGCCGCTGCCGGCCACCCTGTCGGCAAGTCGCTGTACGAGCCGGACCTGGTCGACACGGCCAAGGCCATCGCTGCCAAGGTCAGTGTGCCGCTGCCGGTTGACGTGGTGGTCGCCAAGGCGTTCGCCGAAGATGCCGAAGCCACCGTCAAGGCCATCGCCGATGTTGCCGCCGACGACATGATCCTGGACATCGGCCCGCAAACCGCAGCCCAGTTCGCCGAGCTGCTGAAGTCGTCGAAGACCATCCTGTGGAACGGCCCGGTCGGCGTGTTCGAATTCGACCAGTTCGGCAAGGGTACCCAGGTGCTGGCCAAGGCCATCGCCGACAGCGCCGCGTTCTCCATCGCCGGTGGCGGTGACACCCTGGCGGCCATCGACAAATATGGCGTTAGCAAGGAAATCTCCTACATTTCTACCGGTGGCGGCGCGTTCCTCGAGTTCGTCGAGGGCAAGGTCCTGCCAGCCGTGGCAATTCTGGAAGAGCGGGCCAAGGCCTGATGACTTCGGCGCCTGGCAAAGGGAGCGGCCTGATGGTCAAGCAATTGCCTGTGATGGTGCTGGCGGGTCTGCTGAGCGCGTGCTCAGGCAGCCCGGCTTCGCCTGACGACCCGGCGCAGCCGCCCAAGGGCGGCTGCTACCAGTCCGAGTGGCAGGCCGAGACCGTGCCGGTGATCAGCAAGCGTGTGGGCCCGGAAGGCCTGGAAAAGTACGACGAAGACCACCAGCGCAAGGCGCCGGGTTGCCCTTGATCGGGTAACAGGCAACCTGAAGGCTGATTTGTGGTCTTGGAAAGGGGCCGCTGTGCAGCCCCAAATCGAGGAAACTGAATGAAAGCGCTTTTGGCCGTGACGGTCCTGGCGACACTGGCAGGCTGCTCACTGTTGCAGCCGGCGCGACCCGCCCCGGCAGACAACTGGACCCGCTGGGTCTGCGACACCCAGGCCGAGGTGCTGTGGCGCTTCGCCGATGCGCAGCGTGACCAGGTCGACGTGCGCCTGGGCGGTGGTGACCAGGTTTACCGGCTCAAGGCCGAACCAGGTGCCTCGGGCGCGCTGTACAGCGATGGCATGCTGGCCTTCCACACCAAGGGCGAAGAAGGCCTGGTGTACTGGGTGGCAACCAACGATCTGATTGGGCGGGGCTGCAAGGCACCGTGACTGGCCGGGCCGCAATGGCGGCCCACACTACTTGAACAGCAACCGCCCCTGCGGCAGGCTTGCACGAAACATACGACGCTTGTCGGGAGAGAGATACACAATGGCACTCATTAGCATGCGCCAGATGCTGGACCACGCCGCCGAGTTCGGTTACGGCGTACCAGCTTTCAACGTCAACAACCTCGAGCAGATGCGCGCCATCATGGAAGCGGCCGACAAGACCGACTCCCCGGTGATCGTGCAGGCCTCGGCCGGTGCCCGCAAATACGCCGGCGCCCCGTTCCTGCGCCACCTGATCCTGGCTGCCATCGAAGAATTCCCGCACATTCCGGTGTGCATGCACCAGGACCACGGCACCAGCCCTGATGTCTGCCAGCGCTCGATCCAGCTGGGCTTCAGCTCGGTCATGATGGACGGCTCGCTGGGCGAAGACGGCAAGACCCCGACCGACTACGAATACAACGTGCGTGTCACCCAGCAGACCGTGGCCATGGCGCACGCCTGTGGCGTTTCGGTAGAAGGTGAGCTGGGCTGCCTGGGCTCGCTGGAAACCGGCATGGCCGGTGAAGAGGACGGTATCGGTGCCGAAGGTGTGCTGGACCACAGCCAGATGCTGACCGACCCGGAAGAAGCCGCTGACTTCGTCAAGAAGACCCAGGTCGATGCATTGGCCATCGCCATTGGTACCAGCCACGGTGCCTACAAGTTCACCAAGCCGCCAACCGGTGACATCCTGGCCATCGAGCGTATCAAGGAAATCCACAAGCGCATCCCCAATACCCACTTGGTGATGCACGGCTCCTCGTCGGTACCGCAGGAGTGGTTGGCGATCATCAACCAGTACGGTGGCGAGATCAAGGAAACCTACGGCGTACCGGTTGAAGAAATCGTCGAAGGTATCAAGTACGGCGTGCGCAAGGTCAACATCGACACCGACCTGCGCCTGGCCTCCACCGGTGCCATGCGCCGCCACATGGCCATGCACCCGAGCGAGTTCGACCCTCGCAAGTTCTTCGCTGAAACCGTGAAGGCCATGCGTGATGTGTGCATCGCCCGTTACGAAGCGTTTGGCACTGCAGGCAATGCCTCGAAGATCAAGCCGATCTCCCTGGAAGGCATGTTCCAGCGCTATGCCAAAGGCGAGTTGGCGGCCAAGGTCAACTGATCGAACCGTTGAGCGTTGCAAAAAACCCGCAGAAATGCGGGTTTTTTATTTGCTTGGCATTCAGGCCCTGGCGCGGCCTGGCGGCACGTTCACGGTCCTTTCGCACAGCTACCGTTAGTCGACTAATTTCTTCGTCCATGGCTTATTGCCATGCCTTGCATTGCGTCTTTCGCAGCCACGACTAGAGTTAAGCTTCGGATCCAATAGCAAGTCGTAGTTGGTCATACAAGAGAAGCAGCATGGATGGCGCTCACCCTCAGCCACTGGATGGCAGTTCGGTTCTTCTGGTGGTAGACGATTACCCCGAAAACCTCATCAGCATGCGGGCTTTGCTGGCCCGGCAAGATTGGCAAGTGTTGACGGCAAGCTCGGGGACCGAAGCCCTTAGTGCCTTGCTGGAGCATGATGTCGACCTGGTACTGCTGGACGTGCAAATGCCGGAGATGGACGGCTTCGAGGTCGCCCGGCTGATGCGTGGCAGCCAACGTACGCGGCTCACACCGATCATTTTCCTGACCGCCAACGAACAGTCCGAAGCGGCCGTGCTCAAAGGCTACGCCAGCGGCGCCGTGGACTACATGTTCAAACCGTTCGACCCCAAGGTTCTCAAGCCCAAAGTCCAGGCCTTGCTCGACCAGCAGCGCAACCGGCGCATGCTGCAGCGGCTGACCCGGGAGCTGGAGGCCGCCAGGGCGTTCAACGGGTCGATTCTGGAGAACGCTGCCGAAGGCATTCTGGTGGTGGACGCACAAGGCGTGATCAGCTTTGCCAACCCGGCCATTTCCCGCTTGCTGGCGGCCCCCGTGCCGCACATTCAGGGCGCCCAACTGCTCGACCTGGTGCAGCTTCCCAATGCCTGCCCATGGCTTGAGTCGGCTTTCTACCGGGCGTACCTAGGGCAAGAAATCTACCGCGTGCACGACGCGCAACTGCGCACCCTGGCCGGCGAGCTTGTTCCCGTCGCATTGTCGTGCGCGCCGTTGCCAGCCGACCAGCAGGCCATGGTGGTGACCGTGCTGGATATGTCGGCAGTGCGCAACCTGCACCAGCAGCTGGAGTACCAGGCCGTTACCGACCCCCTGACCGGCCTGCTGAACCGCCGCGGCTTCTACCAGGCGGCCGAGGGCGCGCTGTTGCGCAACGAGCGCTCGGACAAGGCCCAGGCGCTGATGTACATGGACCTGGACGGCTTCAAGCGCATCAACGACACCCTTGGCCATGACGCCGGTGACCGGGTGCTGCGCTGGGTCGCCGAGCAACTCAAGGACTGCCTGGGCAGCGAGGCTTTGCTGGCGCGCATGGGCGGCGATGAATTCACCGCGCTGTTCGACAGCCTGCCTTACCCGGAGCAGGCTGGGCGTTATGCCGAGCGGCTGCTGGAGCGGGTGTCCATCCGCCATGAAGTGGACGGCCTGGATGTGTGCCTTGGGGTGAGCATCGGCATTGCCACCTATCCGGAATGCGGTGCCAATGTCGAAGGCCTGCTGCGCGCGGCCGATGCGGCGATGTATGCCGCCAAGCAGGCCGGCCGCCAGCAGTACCGTTTTTACGACCAGGAGCTCAACGGGCGGGCGCGTTCGCGGCTGATGCTCGAAGACAGCGTGCGCACTGCCATCGAGCAACAGGACTTCACCCTGGTGTACCAGCCGCAAGTCAGCTTCATCGATGGCCACCTGCGGGGTTTCGAGGCCTTGTTGCGCTGGCAGCACCCAAGCGTTGGCGATGTGCCGCCAGGCCTGTTCATTCCTCTGCTCGAGGAGGCGCGCCTGATCAACCGACTGGCCAGCTGGATCTACCGGCAGGGCGCGGCCCAACGCCATGCCTGGTACCAGCACTTTCCCGCAGACCTGGTGCTGGGCATCAGCCTGAGCCGCGCGCAGTTCGTCATGCCCGGCCTGGTCGAAGAACTGCAGCGGGTGATTCAGTTATACCAATTGGACCCTGCGCAACTGGAGGTTGAGGTCGCAGAGACCTCGCTGATGTACAACATCGATGCGGCGGTGAAACAGATCCATCGCCTGCGCGAGCTAGGGGTGCGGGTGGCACTGGATGACTTTGGCGCTGGCGACTGTTCACTGCGCATGCTGCGGGACCTGCCGATCGATACCCTGAAGCTGGATCGCCACCTGGTGGCACGCTTGCCTGATACGGCAGTGGATACCGCCTTGGTGCGCAGTGTCATCAGCTTGTGCGCCGACTACGGCATCACGGTCATTGCCGAAGGTGTGGAAACCCCGGCCCAGGCAGCCTGGCTCAAGGCCAATGCTTGCGAGTATGTGCAAGGGTTCCTGGTGGCCCACCCCATGACCGCCTCGGACGCTACCCGCTTCCCGGTGATTTTCTCCTGGCCAGCGCCATGATTGGCTAGAATCGGCATTCGTTACGCCGAATGCACTGCCATGACCGTATTACGTTACCTGCAAGCCTACCCGCCGCACCTGCAAGAGCAGGTGCGCAAAATGATCGACAGCGACCGCCTGGGCGAGTACCTGCAGCGCCGCTACCCCGGGCGCCATGACGTGCAAAGCGACAAAGCGCTGTACGGCTACGCCCAGGACCTGCGCCAGCAGTACCTGCGCAGTGCGCCGGGCCTGGACAAGGTGTTGTTCGATAGCCGGCTCGACCTGACCCACCGCGCGCTGGGCCTCAATACCGCGGTGTCGCGGGTGCAGGGCGGCAAGCTCAAGGCCAAGAAGGAAATCCGCATCGCCTCGCTGTTCAAGGAGGCTTCACCGCAGTTCTTGCGCATGATCGTGGTGCATGAGCTGGCGCACTTGCGCGAGCGCGACCATAACAAGGCGTTCTACCAGCTCTGCCAGCACATGGAACCCGATTATCACCAACTGGAATTCGACCTGCGCGTCTACCTGACCTACCGGGAACTGTCGGGCAACCTCTGAGGAACATGCAGCATGGACGTGAGCAAGACCAAAAGCAGCTTCTACCGGCGCCTGTACGTCGCCTGGCTGATCGACAGCCGTACCGCGACCAGTGTGCCCGCCCTGGTGGAAGCCACCGGTATGCCGCGGCGCACCGCGCAGGACACCATCGCCGCGCTGGCCGACCTGGACATCGTTTGCGAGTTCGAGCAACAGGAAGGGGCCCGCAACCACGCCGGGCATTACCGTATTCGTGACTGGGGCGCGGTCGACAAGCAGTGGATCAGCCAGCACCTGCGGCAGCTCCGCGACGTGCTGGGTTACCCTTGAGGCCAAAAATAGAGGCAAAATGACACTATTGGCCGCTGCCCCCGGCAGTGCGTTTGTGTAATCTCACCCGCAGTGTGTGCCCTCCATGGCAAAAGGACGTAAGCATGCGGCCACTGCTTTGTGTGCTGGGAGTACTGGCAATCTTGCTGGCAACACCCGCCCTGGGTCAGGGCAAGCTGCGCCTGGTGGCGGACAAATGGCCCCCCTTCACCGATGTCGACCTGCCGGGTGGTGGCCTGGCGACCAGCATCGTGACCACGGCGCTGGCCCGTGCCGGCTACGAAAGCAGCTATGAGGAGGCGCCCTGGGCGCGGGCGCTGCTGGGGGTTGCGCAAGGGCGCTACGACGTGTTGATCGATGCCTGGTACAACGAGGCGCGCGTCACCATCGGGCAGTTCTCCACGCCATACCTGACCAACCGCATCCGCTTGCTGCAGCGAAAAGGCCAGGCGATACGTTACCGGCAGCAGTCGGACCTTTACCCCTACACCATCGCTGTCGTACGTGATTACGCCTATTCCCCTGGGTTCGACGGCGATACGCGCCTGCACAAAGTGGCGGTGCGCACCTTTTCCTCGGCACTGCGCATGGTCGCAGCAGGGCGAGTAGACCTGGCGGTGGAAGACGACTACGTGGCCCGCTACAACCTGCAGCGTGAACCACAGCAGGTGCGTGATGGGGTGGTGCTGGTGGAGCCGCCGCTGGCGGAGAACACCCTGCATATCCTGGTCAGCCTGAAGCACCCGGAGCGTGAGCGGATTGTCGAGCGGTTCGAGCAAGCGATTGCGGCGATGAAGGCCGATGGCAGCTATGCCCGGCTGCTGCGCCAGCACGGCTTCTGAGCCTGGACGCGCTACCGGCTTCGTCATGCGTACAGGCCGGGGTAGACCTCAGCCTGGGTTACCTTCCTTGATCAAGTGCGCTGCCAAGGTCCGCAATGGTCCCAACTGCCGGCAGATCAGCGCCAGCTGTGTCTGCACCAGCCGTTGATGTTCATCCAGCTCATCCGGCATCTGCTCCAGAGCATTGGCCAGCGCTTCTTCGGCATCGCTATGAATGGCCACGGGCAGCCGTGCTGCCAGGCCGTGGGCGATTTCGTCCAGGCTGCTGGCCAGGCTTTGCCCGGCACCTTCTATCAACTGTTCCTGGGCCTGGGCCGGCAATGCCGTATCGCGGTGCGCGCCCAGCCCCGAGAGGTAGCTGAGCAGGGTGTGCGACAGCACCAGGAAACGGAAGCCGACATCGGCCTCCTTACGGAAATGCCCCGGCTCCATCAGCATGTTGGCCAAGGTGGTGGATAGCGCTGCGTCGGCGTTGTGGGCATTGCGCCGGGCCAGGCGGTAGGCCAGGTCGTCGCGCTTGCCGTGAGCATACTGCTGCATGATCTGGCGCAAGTACACGCTGGCACAGGCCAGGGTATTGGCCAGCGCTTTGTTCAGGCGCCGCCCCTGCCAGTCAGGCAGGAACAGGAACACCGCAAGGATGGCAATCAGGCTGCCCACCAAGGTATCGAACAGGCGCGGCAGGAACAGGCCGTAGCCGTCGCCGATCTGGTTGAAGCAGAACAGTACCATCAGCGTGATCGCGGCCGTGGCCAAGGTGTAGCGGGTAGTGCGGTTGACGAAGAACACCACCCCGGCAACCACGGCGAACAGCGACTGGATGAGCGGGTTGGGGAACAGGTCGAACAAGGCCCAGCCGACGGTCAGGCCAATGGCCGTGCCGAAAATGCGCTGCACCAGCTTGCGCCGGGTCGCACCGTAGTTGGGCTGGCAGACGAACAGGGTGGTGAGGATGATCCAGTAGCCCTGGGTGGGGTGGATCAGGTGAACCATGCCGTAGCCGATCGACAGCGCCAAGGGCAGGCGCAAGGCATGCCGGAACAGCAGCGACGTGGGGGTCAGCTGGGTACGGAGGCGTGTCCACACATCTTTGAGCGAACGTGGCGAGCGGTCGAGCAGGCTGCTGTCGCTGGCGTCGGCCAGGCTGTCGGGGTTGCTCGCGGCACTGAGCAGGCGGTCGAGCGTGGCCAGGTTGGCGGCCAGGGCCCGCAGCGAGCGCAACAGGCCGCGCCAGGCCGGGTTGTTTTGCAGGCGCAGGTGCTCCAGCGCAGCGTTGAGGTCTTCGAGGGCCTCGGGATAACCGCTGGCCAGCACGAAAGGCTGGCGCAGGCGGATCGAACGGGCCAGCTCCTGGCAGGACGAGCCCTGTTTGCGCAGCAGGCGCTGGCAGCGGAACATCACATCACTGTGGAAGAACGTTTCGGTCAGGGCGTTGTAGGGGTAATGCGATGCACTGACCCGCTCGTGGATGTCCTGGGCCAGGAAATACAGCTTCAGGTAGCGGCTGACCTTGGAGTTTGGCTGACTGTTGCCGACCCGGTGCAGGATGATTTCCTTGGCCGCGTTCAGGGCCGCCACCACCTTGCCATTTTGCTGGGCCAGGGCCAGGCGTGTGGCCTCGACGTCGAGGGTGCGCACCGGCTCGAACAGACTTGCCTTGAGTTTGAGGTAGCTGCCCAGCTCGAAGAACAGCTTGGCCAGGCTCTGCTGGACCGGCTGGTTGGAGAACAGCGCCTGCCACAGTACCGATAACAACCCGTACCAGGCCGCGCCCGCCACCAGCAGCATGGGCTCGTGCCAGAAATCCGTGACCTGGCCGCCACGCTGGTCTACGCCGATCATGGTGTACACCGCAGTGATCAGGGTCGCCGAGGCAATGGCCCCGTAGCGCTCGCCCAGTGCGCCGAGCATGGTCAGGCTGAACGCTGCCAGGGCCAGGGCGATGGCGAAGAACCAGGGGTAGGGGAACAGCAGTTCGACCGCCAGCGCAGCAATGGCGAAACACACCAGGGTGACGGCCAGGGCGCTGAGGCGGCCCTGCCAGCTGTCGTCGGTTTCGGCCAGGGCGCTGGCGATGATGCCGAGGAACAGCGGGATCAGCAGGGCCATCTCGTTCTGGTACCAGCACAGGGCCAGGCTGCCGGTGAGGGCGATGGTGACCCGGATGCTATAGCTGAACTTGTCTTGGCCCCACAGGCGACGCAGTGACTGACGGAACGAGCTCGATGACATGTTGGCCTGCTAGGCAGTGATCAGAGGAATACCTTTCAGAACCGGTTACTGGGGCCGCTTTGCGGCCCTTCGCGGGCGCGCCCGCTCCCACAGGTACTGCACAAAACCCCGTGGGAGCGGGCATGCCCGCGAAGGGGCGCGAAGCGGCCCAGATTCCGGCGCTGGGCACGGGCCAGCAAGAAGCGTTCCGTGCTGCTGAATGGATTCTACTCTACACGAACTGCGCTGCGGCGTTGGCCGATGCCCAGGCCCACTGGAAGTTGAAGCCACCCAGGTGGCCGGTGACATCCAGCACTTCCCCAATAAAGTACAGCCCGGGGCTTTTCAGCGACTCCATGGTCTTGGACGACACTTCGCGGGTATCCACGCCGCCCAGGGTCACTTCGGCGGTGCGGTAGCCCTCGGTGCCCGCAGGCACCACCTGCCAGTTGGCCAGCTTCTCGGCAATGTGCGCCAGTTCTGCCGGGGTGTACTGCTTCATGGGCCTGGACTCGAACCACTGCTCGGCCAGCAGGTTGGCCAGCTTGCGGGTGAACACTTCGCCCAGCACGGTCTTCAGTTCGGCATTGGCGCGCTCGGTTTGCATCTGCTGCAGCCAGGTGAGTGCATCGCGGTCGGGCAACAGGTTGATCTCGACAGTGTCACCGGCTTCCCAGAACGACGAGATCTGCAAGATTGCCGGGCCACTCAGGCCACGGTGGGTGAACAGCAGGTTTTCGCGGAAGCTGGTGCCGTTGCAGGTGGCCGTGCAATCAAGCGAAGTGCCGGACAGCTCGCTGCACAATGCCTTGAGTTGTGGCTCGGTGATGGTGAACGGCACCAGCCCGGCGCGGGTCGGCAGCAGGGTGTGGCCAAACTGGCGCGCGACCTGGTAGCCGAACCCGGTGGCGCCCAGGGTCGGGATCGACAGGCCACCGGTGGCGATCACCAGTGACTGGCAGGCGAACTGCCCGCCGCTGGTCTGCAACAGGTAGCCGCTTTCGGTTTTTTCGATCTGTTCGATGCTGGTGTGCATGCGGATTTCGGCACCGGCCTCGTCGCATTCGGCCAGCAGCATGTCGAGGATGTCGCTGGCCTTGTTGTCGCAGAACAACTGGCCGAGCTTCTTCTCGTGGTACGCCACGCCATGCTTGCACACCAGCTCGATGAAGTCCCATTGCGTGTAGCGGGCCAGCGCCGATTTGCAGAAATGGGCGTTGTGCGAGAGGAAGTTGGCCGGTTCGGTGTACATATTGGTGAAGTTGCAGCGCCCGCCGCCAGACATGAGGATCTTCTTGCCTGGCTTGTTGGCGTGGTCGAGCAACAGTACCCGGCGGCCGCGGCGGGCGCTGAGCTGGGCGCACATCAGGCCGGCGGCGCCGGCGCCGAGGATGATCACGTCGGTGGAGTGCACGGTGTTACCTCATGGATAGCCGGGGCCGCTGTGCGGCCCATCGCAGGCAAGCCAGCTCCCACAGGTACTGCACAAGCCTGAAGGCCTGTGGTGATCCTGTGAGAGCTGGCGTGCCTGCGATGGGCTGCAAAGCAGCCCCAAAAATGTCAGACGATGCGGACTTTCAGGGACCGGCCCTTGATCTTGCCGCTGTTCAAGCGCTGCATGGCCTGCTCCCACAGGTACCGCACAAGCCTGAAGGCCTGTGGTGATCCTGTGGGAGCTGGCTTGCCTGCGATGGGCTGCAAAGCAGCCCCAAAAATGTCAGACGATGCGGACTTTCAGGGACCGGCCCTTGATCTTGCCGCTGTTCAAGCGCTGCATGGCCTGCTTGGCAAGCGCTCGCTCCACCGCCACAAACGCCTGGAAGTCAAAGATCGCAATCTTGCCCACCTGCTTGCCTGGGATACCGGCATCACCGGTCAGCGCGCCCAGGATATCGCCAGGGCGCAGCTTGTCCTTGCGCCCGGCGGCGATGCACAGGGTGCTCATCACCGGCAGCAGCGGCTCGCCGCCCTTGTTCTTCAGGCTGTCGAGCTGGTCCCAGCGCAGCGGGCTTTTCTGCAGTTGCTCGATGGCCTGGGCGCGGTGGCCTTCTGCCGGGGCAACCAGGCTCACCGCCAGGCCCTTCTCGCCAGCGCGGCCAGTACGGCCCACGCGGTGCACGTGGATTTCCGCATCGCGTGCCAGCTCGACGTTGATGACCATGTCCAGGCCATCGATGTCCAGGCCGCGCGCGGCCACGTCGGTGGCCACCAGCACCGAGCTGCTGCGGTTGGCGAACATGGTCAGAACCTGGTCGCGGTCGCGCTGCTCCAGGTCGCCGTGCAGCGCCTGGGCGACGATACCCTTGGCGGTCAGGTGGGCAACCACGTCTTCGCACTGCTGCTTGGTGAAGCAGAACGCCACGCATGACTGCGGGCGATAGTGGCCCAGCACGCGGGTCACCGCCTCCAGACGCTGCTCTGGGTCGATCTCGATGAAGCGCTGCTCGATCTGGTTGTCGGTGTGCAGGCTCTCGACTTTCACTTGCTGCGGGTTACGCATGAAGTCGGCGGCCAGTTGCTTGATGCCGGCCGGGTAGGTGGCCGAGAACAGCAGGGTCTGGCGGCGCGATGGGGTTTTGCCGATGATGCTGGCAATGGCATCGAAAAAGCCCATGTCGAGCATGCGGTCGGCTTCGTC
Source organism: Pseudomonas sp. NY5710 (assembly GCF_013305665.1). Taxonomy (NCBI): domain Bacteria; kingdom Pseudomonadati; phylum Pseudomonadota; class Gammaproteobacteria; order Pseudomonadales; family Pseudomonadaceae; genus Pseudomonas; species Pseudomonas sp. NY5710. The sequence continues at coordinate 4,951,470 of NZ_CP045554.1, read as the reverse complement.
GAGCACCAGGGTGTTCAGGCCATCGAGTACCAGGGTGCCTTTGTCCAGGTGCTGCTGGATGCGCCCAGGCGTACCGACGATGATGTGCGCACCGTGTTCCAGCGAGGCGATCTGCGGGCCCAGCGAAACACCACCGCACAGGGTCAGGATCTTGATGTTGTCCTCGGCGCGGGCCAGGCGGCGCAGTTCCTTGGCGACCTGGTCGGCCAGTTCGCGGGTCGGGCACAGCACCAAGGCCTGGCAGCCGAAGTAACGCGGGTTGATCGGGTTCAGCAGGCCGATGCCGAAGGCGGCGGTCTTGCCGCTGCCGGTCTTGGCCTGAGCAATCAGGTCCTGGCCCTTGAGGATGACCGGCAGGCTCTGGGCCTGGATCGGTGTCATCGCGGCATAGCCGAGGGCGTCCAGGTTGGCCAGCATGGCAGTGGACAGCGGCAAGGTGGCAAAGGCGGTGGATTCGGTGGTCACGAGGCGGGCCTGCGGTGCGAAGCTAAAAATGCCGCATAGTCTACCAGCCTCGTGGCCATTCGCCCTAAGACTCCACGTGGTGTTCCGGACGACGGGCACGCCTTCCGTCCGTCGGTGCCAGCTGCAGGAAGATCGCCGCCGCCAGCATGGCCATCACGCCGATGGTGACGAAGGTCAGCTGGAAGGCGCCCAGCGTGGTGTCCACGCCTTCGGCACTGCCAGCGGCGGTGAAGCCGCCCAGCAGGGCGCCGGCGCAGGCCACGCCCAGGCTCAGCGCCAGCTGCGCGACCACCGACAGCAGGCTGTTGCCGCTGCTGGCGCTGGCATCGTCGAGGTCGATCAGGGTTACTGTGTTCATTGCCGTGAACTGCATCGAGTTGACCGCGCCCAGCAGCCCCAGCTGGATCAGCAGCACGGCATAGGACGTCTGCTCGTCAACCAGCCCAAGGCTGGCCAGCAGCAGGCCCAGCAGCAAGGTATTGCTGGTCAGGATGATGCGGTAGCCGAAGCGTTCGATCAGCGGCCTGGCGATGGATTTGGCCACCATTGCCGCCGCCGCCAGTGGGATCATGCTCATGCCGGCCTGGGCCGGCGAATAGCCCAGTGCGACTTGCAGCAGCAATGGCACCAGGAACGGCAGGGCGCCGCTGCCCAGGCGCGCGAACAGGTTGCCCAGGATACCGATGGCGAAGGTGCGCACGCGGAACAGGCTGGGGGAGAACAACGGCTCGGGGTCGCGCCCGGCGCGCAGCCAGTAGGCGGCCAGGCACGCCATGCCGGCAAACAGCAGCAACATCACCCGCAGGTGTGGCAGGTGCAGTTCGCCGAGCCCCTCCATGGCAATGGTGATCAGCACCATCGCGGCGCCGAACAGCAGGAAGCCAGGGGTATCGAAGCGGGTGCGTTCAGCGCCGCGCAGGTCGGGGATGAACTTCCAGACGGCGTAGCAGCCCAGCAGGCCGACAGGCAGGTTGAGCAGGAAAATCCAGTGCCAGCTGAGGATTTCCACCAGCCAGCCGCCCACCGTAGGCCCCAGCAACGGCCCCAGCAGGCCGGGGATGGTGATAAAGCTCATGATGCGTACCAGCTCGCTGCGCGGGTAGGCGCGCAACACCACCAGGCGCCCTACCGGCAGCATCAGGGCGCCGCCCAGGCCCTGCACCACCCGGGCGAAGATCAGGAAGCCGAGGTTGTTGGCGGCGGCGCACAATAACGAGCCGAAGCTGAATAGCAGGATGGCGCTGAAGAAGATGCGCTTGGTGCCGAAGCGGTCGGCGATCCAGCCCGAGGCGGGTATCAGCAGGGCCACCGTGAGCATGTAGGCAATGATTACGCCCTGCATGCGCAGCGGGTCTTCGGCCAGCGAGCGGGCCATGGCCGGCAGCGCGGTGTTGAGGATGGTGCCGTCCAGGGACTGCATGAAGAAGGCGATGGCGACCACCCAGGGGATCCAGCGGGCGGTGGCGGGGTCTAGCGGGGTGCGTTCGGGCATGACTTCCTCGTTTGTCAGTGCCGGCCTCTTCGCGGCTAAAGCCGCTCCTACAAGGGCTACGCGTTCGTTGTAGGAGCGGCTTTAGCCGCGAAAGGACCGGCAAGTCCAATCACAATGTCAGGGCCAGGCCTTTGACCAGCGCACCCGGCAAATGACTCGACCCGGTGCTGCGCTGCCCATAGGTGCTGGTCGACAGGATCATCTCGCGCTCCTGGGTCAGGTCCTCCAGTTGGCTACCGAGCAAACTGAACAGGCTGTCATCGAAGCGCATTGTGCTCACCGGCCCCTGGATCTGCCCGTTCTCCACCCAGAAGGTGGCGAAACGGGTCAGCCCGGTCATGCGCGCTGCTGGCAGGTCCGAGTAGTTGAGGTACCACAGGTTGCTGATGTACAGCCCAGTGCCCAGCCGCTGCAAGACCTCGTCCATGGGCAGGCCACCCGGTGCCAGGCTGAGTGCGCAGGGCGACTCGTAACTGTCGGCGCCGTTGGCCAGCAGCTTGAATTCGGCGGCGCTGCGCGCGCTGATCAGCCGTTGCGCCGCCCGGCCTTGCTGGATCAGCGGCACATCCAGGCGCGGTGAGCCTTCGTCGGAAAACGCCGGGCTCAGCGAGCCGCTGACCTGCTCGGTGAAACTCACCAGCGGGCTCAGCCGTGCATCGCCGTTGTACAGGCGCTGCAAGGCGCTATTGCCGGTGGCCAGCGCCTGGGCGGAAAAACCGCCCCAGCACAGCATGCCGGCGATTTCGTCCATCGCCGCCGGGGCCAGGTAGGCACGGTAGCTGCCGGGTTCGAGGGTGACTGCCGGGCGCCCGAGGAAGCCCAACTGCTCCCGCGCCTGGCGCAGGCGCGCGGTGAAGTCGTCGGAGTTCCACACCTGGCCGGCGTAGTTGGCCTTCACCGCCTGGCCGTTTTCGTGGAACAGGCTCCAGTCGAAGTTGAAGCTGTTGGCCTGATGCCAGCCGAAGGCGCCGAACGAGCTGGCGAAGCCCCGGCAGACCGGGCCCGCGGCGTAAATGCCGACCAAGTCCAGGTCACCCGCTTCGCGGTCGAGCAACGCCAGCACATCGCTTAATTCAGGTAGCGGCTGCTGTTGCTGGCTGTGGCTGTGCCAGGCCCTTTCATCCAGGTGCAGGTAAGGGTCGACGGCCAGCAGTGGCAGGGTCTGGCGCAGTTGCGCCAGGGCATCCGCCAAGCGTTGGCGGTCCAGTTGCGCATCGCCGCTCAAGGTCACCTGCTGTTCGGCCTGGCGGCCGTCGCGGATCAGCCGCAGCTCCGCACTGACCTGGCTGACATGCCCGGCCTGGCGCACCTTGGCGTGGTTGAAGCGCACGAACTGGGACCGCTCGGCGCTGTAGCCAAGGGTGAACTGCTCGCCACTTTCCAGGGCGGCGCGCACCTCACCGGCCAGGGTTTCAAAGGCGTGTTTCATCAGGCGTCCCCTCCGAATACGTCGATCTGGCGGAACACGCAGGCCGGCGAGGCGTGGCCCACGCGCACCACCTGGTTGGGTTCGCCCTTGCCGCAGTTGGGCGTGCCCAGTACCTGGAAGGTGCTGCGGTCGCCGACCGCTGCCAGGTTGCGCCAGAACTGTGCGGAGATGCCCCGGTAGTTGGGGTTCTTGACGATGCCCTTGAGCTCGCCGTTCTCGATCAGTTGGCCCCATTCGCAGCCGAACTGGAACTTGTTGCGCGCGTCGTCGATGGACCAGGACCGGTTGGTCCGCATCAGGATGCCGTGCTCGATGCCTGCGATCAGTTGTTCGAGGGAGTGCTCGCCCGGCTCGATGTTGAGGTTGGCCATGCGGTCGATCGGCGCACGGTTCCAGCCACAGGCGCGGCTGTTGGCCACACCGTCCAGGCCGGAACGGAACTGCGACAAAGCGCCACCCAGTGGGCGCAGCAGCAGGCCGTCGCGGATAAGGAACTGCTTGCTGGCCGGAGTGCCGTCATCATCGAAGCTGTAGCTGGCCAGCTCTTCGCCGATGGTCGGGTCGAAGGTCACATTCAGCAGGCTGGAACCGTACTGCAGGTAGCCGAAGTCACTGGCTTTGACGAAGCTGGTGCCCGCGTAGTTACGCTCGTCGCCGAGGATGCGGTCCATCTCCAGCGGGTGGCCGATCGATTCGTGAATCTGCAGCATCATCTGGTCGGGCATCAACAGCAGGTCGCGCGGGCCACTGGGCGTATTAGGGGCCAGCAGCAACTGCAGGGCCTCGTCGGCGACCTGGCTGGCGGCACCCACCAGGCCACAACGCTCAACGATCTCGTAACCGCCTTGCTGGCCGAAATTGTCGCGGCCCAGGCTGCGGCTCTGGCTGTCCTGGCCGTTGCTGGCAGTTACCCCCAGCCCCGGGAACAGAAAGCGCTGGGCATGGCGCAGCTCGGCGCCGGCTGAGTTCAGGTAGGTCTGCTCGACCAGGCTCAGGCCGAGACTGGCCTGCCAGTCCACCAGGCGGCTGTCCTTGGGTACGCTGGCTGATTCCGCGGCGAGCAGGCCAAGGCAGTCGGCCAGGCTGGGCATGGGCTGGTCGAGGTTGGGCGAGATGTGGTCGTGGCGGGCGCTGGTCACCGGTTGCCCGCGCAGGTCCAGCAGGCTATGCCGGGCGATCTGCCGGGCCAGGGCTTCGGCCTGCTCCAGGGCGCGCTGCAGGCCGGCCGGCGACAGATCGGCGGTGGCCGCATAGGCCTCCACGCCATTGACCCGTACGGTAAGCATCGCGCCCTCGTCCTGGCTGAACGAGGGTGGCTCGGCCACATTGCGGCGAACCGAAAGCGCCTGGTGCGACTGTTTCACATGGCGCAGGGAAAACAACTCGGCCTTGCTGCGCAGCGCGGCAAAGCGCTGGCGCAGCAGGGCGCTGGAATCGAACATGTGCAAGCCTCCGTGTACACGGTGGCTCCCCCTAGAACCACTCGTCCTGCATCGCGAGGCAAGTGTTGTCGCGCGCCTCGAGCAATGCCAGCTCATTATGGCAGCCTGGTACTTCCCAGGTCAGGAAATAACGGGCGGCCTGCAGCTTGCCGAGGTAAAAGTCGCGCTCGCCAGCGTCGGCCTTGAGCAGCCCGAGTTCGGCGTGGACTGCCTGTTCCAGCCACCGCCAGCCGATTACACAGTGGCCGAATGCTTTCAGGTACAAGGCCGAGTTGGCCAGGGCGCCGGCGACTTTACCCTGGGCCAGGTCAGCGAGCAGGGTCAGGGTGACCCCTTGCAGGCGGTTGACCAGTTGCTCCAGTGGCTGGCGCAGCGGGTCGAGGTTGGGGTGATGGCTGGCGCGCTCACCGGTGGCGGCGATTCGGCGAAGCAGTTGCTTGAGGCCGGCGCCATTGTTCTGCGCCAGCTTGCGGCCGAGCAAGTCGAGCGACTGGATGCCCTCGGTGCCTTCGTGGATCGGGTTCAGGCGGTTGTCGCGGTAGTACTGCTCCACCGGGTATTCGCGGGTATAGCCGTGGCCGCCGAGAATCTGGATCGCCAGTTCGTTGGCCTTGAGGCAGAACGCCGAGGGCCAGGACTTTACGATCGGGGTCAGCAGATCGAGCAGTTCCTGCGCCTGCTTGCGGGCGCTTTCATCGCTGGCGGTATGGGTGTCGTCGAACAGGCGCGCGGCATACAGGCCCAGGTCGAAGGCGCCTTCTACGTAGGCTTTCTGCGCCAGCAGCATGCGTTTCACATCAGTGTGCTGAATGATCGGCACGGCGCTGCTGTGCGGGTCCTTGTTGTCCGGCAGCCGGCCCTGCGGGCGCTGGCGGGCGTATTCCAGCGAATACAGGTAACCGGCATAACCCAGCATCACCGCACCCATGCCGACGCCGATACGCGCTTCGTTCATCATCTGGAACATGCAGGCCAGGCCTTGATGCGGCTGGCCGACCAGATAGCCGACGCACTGGCCGTTGTCACCGAAGTTGAGCGCCGTGGAGGTGGTGCCGCGCCAGCCCATCTTGTGGAACAGCCCGGCCAGCAGCACATCGTTGCGCGGACCGCAGCCGCCGTCGGGGTTGACGTGGTACTTGGGCACGATGAACAGCGAGATACCTTTCACCCCAGGCGGGGCGTCCGGCAGCTTGGCCAAAACCATGTGCACGATGTTTTCCGACAGCTCGTGGTCGCCGCCGGAGATGAAGATTTTGTTGCCCTTGAGCCGATAGCTGCCGTCGCCGGCAGGTTCAGCGCGGGTGCGGATGTCGGCCAGCGACGAGCCGGCGTGGGGTTCGGTCAGGGCCATGGTGCCGAAGAAGCGCCCGTCGATCATCGGCTGCAGGAACAGGCGCTTCTGCTCTTGCGTGCCGAAGCTTTCGATCAGGTTGGCCGCGCCCATTGTCAGAAACGGGTAGGCCGTGGTACCGGCGTTGGCGGCCTGGAAGTGGGCGAAGCAGGCCTGTGAGACCAGGCTGGGCAACTGCATGCCGCCGACGTCGAAGTCGCGGTTGGCGTTGAGGAAGCCCGCTTCGAGAAAGGCATCGACGGCGGGTTTCACCTCGGGGATCAGCTCGGCGCGGCCGTCGACGTAGCGCGGCTCGTTTTCATCGGCTTTGCGGTTGTGCGGGGCGAAGAACTTCTCGGCGATGGTGCGCGCGGTGGTCAGCGCGGCGTCGAAGGTTTCGCGGCTGTGCTCGGCGAAGCGGGGGCGCTGGGTGAGGGCTTCGGCGTCGAGGACTTCGTAGAGCTCGAAGGCGAGGTTGCGGGGGCTGAGCAGGGTCTCGGGCATGGGGGCGGTCCTTGAGCGGGCTTTAGGCGAGTCTAGGATTGGCCGAATAAGACTGGCTACCATGATCGATTCAGATGATGTTCAGTCACAGATCCTCGCATTTGGAGCGTCTGATGTTGATTGACGGGGGAAGGGGCGGGGTTGAGTGAGCGTCAACGGAACCAGATGTTCGCAGCAAGCATTCCAGCACCTGTGAGATCAAAAGGCATGCAGCTATCAGTCTTGGCGCCTTTGAAGTTCTGCTATTCCTGCGACGGCATGAACAATTTGAGGCGCTAGATGTTTCTTCGGAGAAGGCGACAGGAGAATTCCTACGTGCGTCGCAGAAATTTCCTACGTCCGAAGTGATGAAAAATGAGGTAGATGTTCAGTCTTCACTATGGAGGAATCTGGAATCTATAGACAGGATTTGTGAGTGGCGCGACGTTTGGAAAGAAGATTTAGAGAGGGTTGAAGACCCTTTTTTTGCTTGTTCGATAGTTCAGAGAGCTTTGCTGCAAAATACGATTCTGCGTGGGTTGTGTGACTTCCAGAAAGCATGTGGTTTGCCTCAAGGGCGGCCTGTGTTGCAGGATGATATTGGGCGGGCTTTGAAACTGGTGGAAGACGGCAGGTGGTTCCTTATTCGGGAGCAGCCAATTTCTCCGACTGATGTAGCGCGTTACCCTCGCTTGAGATGGGCGGAATCAAAGCTAGTTTCGCCAGGCTGTCGGTTATACATCGATATGGGGATGTACGACGGATAACGCAAAATTATGTACAGGCTGATGATGCATGGGCGATCACCGGGGTCCTGGCACTGGCGTCCTGTTGTGCCTAACGAGGAGTATGAATATAAAAGAGGTGCCTATTGATGGTGTTAAATACTAATAAGCTGCGCGCTATACATTTGCTTTGGGCGATTATGGATGCGTTTTATATTATTTTGTACATCTTGCGTAATGTCGCCCGAGGAGCAATACCTTTTTGGTCGGATTTGAATAGTGGTCTTGAAGTGGTGCGGAGTTGGGGTGGCTCAGGTCTTGTGATCTGGATCGGGCTGTTTTTACAGCTTTCAGTTATTGTTACATGCATGGGGTTTTTCAGGTGTCAAAAATTCGTGATGTTTTTGGCGCTGGTGCAGATGCCATTCAGATTTTTTTTCATTGTTCCATCAGTTTCGGTGGTTTTGCTCTTGCCCATGGTCGTTGCTGGTATCAATAACTGGATATGGGTTGGGTTGTTGCTTGCTTCAGAAGCGTTTAAGGGATGGAGTATCTGGTGGCTTTGGCGTCACTCTGAGTCGCGCATCTTGGAAAGATAGTGTGGCACCTGCTCGGTCACGGATGCCCGCTTTTGTGGCTTGACGACATTTCCCTGTCGCCGCGGCTGCCGCCCCGCATTCTTTCGGTCATGCGCCGGTGAGGCCGAGCGCCGATGTGTTCGCCTCGACACATTCAGCGCCTGTAAAACCGAGCGCCGCCCGCGCGGCGCTTCGCGGGTAAACCCGCTCCTACGTTTGTTTCCGGCCAGTATTGCCTGTGCCGGACGCGCGCGACCGCCTTGTTTGTACGACGCGATATCGTGGCGTGCGCCAATGCGTTCGCGCGCAAATCCCACAGGAATGATTGGCCCGAAACAAACGTAGGAGCGGGTTTACCCGCGAAGCGCCGCGCGGGCGGCGCTCGGTCTCACAGGCGCAGAAAATGTTGTGTCGGTCACCTGTCAGCCCACCCCCAATCTCAAGGCGGACACCCATAAAAAAGGAGAGCCAAAGCTCTCCCTTTCCCTCAACAACCCTCAGCCTCAGCCAATAGTCATCAAGCTGGCGTTACCACCGGCTGCCGCAGTATTCACACTCACCGCCCGCTCAATCACCAGTCGCTCCAGCGCAATCTGGTGATCCCCGCTGGACAACCCGTGCACACCCACGATCGCCCCGGCACGCTTGGCCACCTGCTGGCAAACGCCACGCAGCTGGTCCGAGTCGCCATGGTGGATCACGGCGTCGAACGCCACTTCATCCTTGTTCCAGTCTGCCACCAGCTTCACCTTGGCCTGCAGCTCACGCGGCAGGCGCGCGCGCAAAGCCTTGCCCGGTTCGCTGTCAGCCCACACCGCCGAGCTGCCAACAGCCAGCACCGCGGCGAGCTGCGCCAGCAGGTCGGTTTCATTGTCGGCCAGGCACAGCACATGCTCGCGCGGCAGGATGGTGTAGCTGTTGCGCTCACCGGTCGGGCCTGGCAGCAGGCGGGCGATGCCGCTCTGCGACTGGCCAGCGAATTGTTCGCACAGCGCTGCCAGGTCGGTCAGCTGATTGCTCTCGGCCCAGGCCTTCAGACCGTGCAGCGGCTTTACCAGTTGCTCATGCAGAGTACGGTCCGGCTTGCCTTCGCCATCCTGTTGCTGGAAGTGGCGGCCAATCGCGTCGGCCGGGCGGGTCGACAGCAGGCGATACAGGTACAGCGGGCCGCCGGCTTTCGGGCCGGTACCAGACAGGCCTTCACCACCGAAGGGCTGCACGCCTACCACGGCGCCAACGATATTGCGGTTGACGTACATGTTGCCGGCATTGGCGGTTTCCACCACCTTGGCAATGGTCTCGTCGATGCGGGTGTGCACGCCGAGGGTCAAGCCATAGCCGGAGTTGTTGATCTGCTCGATCAGTTGGTCGAGGTTGCGGCGGTTGTAGCGCACCACATGCAGTACCGGGCCGAAGATTTCACGCTTCAGCTCGTCGAAGCTGTCCAGCTCGATCAGGGTCGGCATGACGAAGGTGCCGCGCTTGATTTCGGCGGCATCGGCAATCGCGACCTGGTAGACCGAGCGGCCTTTCTCACGCATGCCCTGGATGTGCTTCTCGATACCGGCCTTGGCTTCGGCGTCGATCACCGGGCCAATGTCCACTGCCAGGCGGTCCGGGCAGCCCAGGCGGCTTTCAGCCATGGCCCCCTTGAGCATTTCGATCACGCGGTCGGCGGAGTCTTCCTGCAGGCATAGCACGCGCAGGGCCGAGCAACGCTGGCCGGCACTGTCGAAGGCCGACGATACCACGTCGATCACCACTTGCTCGGTGAGCGCAGAAGAGTCGACGATCATGGCGTTCTGGCCACCGGTTTCGGCGATCAGCGGGATCGGCCGCCCCTGGTTGTCCAGGCGGCCGGCGACGTTGCGCTGCAGCAGGCGGGCGACTTCGGTGGAGCCGGTGAACATCACGCCTTTGACCCGCTCGTCACCGACCAGGCCGGCACCCACGGTTTCACCGCGCCCTGGCAGCAACTGCAGTACACCTTCCGGAATGCCGGCTTCCAGTAACAGGCGCACGGCCTGCGCGGCGATCAGTGGGGTCTGTTCGGCAGGCTTGGCCAGTACCGGGTTGCCGGCAGCCAGGGCTGCGGCTACCTGGCCGGTGAAAATCGCCAGCGGGAAGTTCCAGGGGCTGATGCAGACCACCGGCCCCAGCGGGCGGTGCGCGTCATTGCTGAAGTCGTTGCGGGCCTGCACCGCGTAATAGCGCAGGAAGTCCACCGCCTCGCGTACTTCGGCGATGGCGTTGGCAAAGGTCTTGCCGGCTTCGCGAATCAGCAGCCCCATCAGCGGCTGGATTTCTGCCTCCATCAGGTCGGCGGTACGCTCCAGAATCGCGGCGCGCTCTGCCGGCGGGGTGGCCTGCCAGATCGGCGCCGCGTTGATGGCGCACTGGATGGCATTGTCCACGTCGGCGACCGTGGCTTCCTGCACATGGCCTACCACATCGCGGTGGTCTGCCGGGTTCAGCACCGCTACCGCAGCTGTCTCACTGGCGGCGCAGGCCAGCAGCGGGGCGGCTTTCCAGTCATTGTGAGCGGTGGCCAGCATGGCGCAGGACAGCGAAGCCAGGCGGTGCTCGTTGGCCATGTCGATACCGGCCGAGTTGGCCCGTTCGCTGCCATACAGGTCACGCGGCAATGGGATGCGCGGGTGCGGCAGGCCGATGCTGCCCTCTTGGGTGCCCATGCGTTCGATGCTGGCGACCGGGTCGGCGACCAGTTCCTGGATCGAGATCGAGTGGTCGGCAATGCGGTTGACGAACGAGGTGTTGGCGCCGTTTTCCAGCAACCGGCGCACCAGGTAGGCCAGTAGTGTTTCGTGGGTGCCCACCGGTGCATAGACGCGGCAGGGGCGGTTCAGCTTGCCATCGGCCAGCTTGCCGACCACCTGCTCGTACAGGGGCTCGCCCATGCCGTGCAGGCACTGGAACTCGTACTGGCCCGGGTAGTAGTTCTGCCCTGCAATGTGGTAGATAGCCGACAGGGTGTGGGCGTTGTGGGTGGCGAATTGCGGGTAGATGGCCTCGGGCACGGCCAGCAACTTGCGTGCGCAGGCGACGTAGGACACGTCGGTGTACACCTTGCGCGTGTAAACGGGGTAGCCCTCCAGCCCCTCGACCTGGGCGCGCTTGATTTCGCTGTCCCAGTAGGCACCTTTGACCAGGCGGATCATCAGGCGGTGGCGGCTGCGCTTGGCCAGGTCGACAACGTAGTCGATCACGTACGGGCAGCGTTTCTGGTAGGCCTGGATGACGAAGCCGATGCCGTTCCAGCCAGCCAGCGCCGGCTCGAAGCACAGGCGCTCGAGCAGGTCCAGCGACAGCTCCAGGCGATCGGCTTCCTCGGCATCGATGTTCAGGCCGATGTCGTACTGCTTGGCCAGCAAGGTCAGCGACAGCAGGCGCGGGTACAGCTCTTCCATCACCCGCTCGTACTGGGCGCGGCTGTAGCGCGGGTGCAGCGCCGACAGCTTGATCGAGATGCCCGGGCCTTCATAGATGCCGCGGCCATGCGAAGCCTTGCCGATCGAGTGGATGGCCTGCTCGTAGGACGCCAGGTATTTCTGCGCGTCGTGCTCGGTGAGGGCGGCCTCGCCGAGCATGTCGTAGGAATAACGGAAGCCCTTGGCCTCGAAACGGCTGGCATTGGCCAGGGCTTCGGCAATGGTTTCGCCCGTGACGAACTGCTCGCCCATCAGGCGCATGGCCATGTCGACACCCTTGCGGATCATCGGCTCGCCGCTCTTGCCGATGATGCGGGTGAGCGAGGAAGTGAGGCCGGATTCGTTGTGCGTGCTGACCAGCTTGCCGGTCAGCAGCAGGCCCCAGGTGGCGGCGTTGACGAACAGCGACGGGCTGTTGCCCAGGTGCGGCTGCCAGTTGCCGGTGCTGATCTTGTCGCGGATCAGTGCGTCGCGGGTGCCCTTGTCGGGGATGCGCAGCAGGGCTTCGGCCAGGCACATCAGGGCCACGCCTTCCTGCGAGGACAGCGAGAACTCCTGCAACAGGCCCTGAACGATGCCAGCGCGGCCGCCCGCGCTTTTCTGGTTGCGCAGTTTTTCGGCGATGCCGGCGGCCAGCTTGTTGGTCGCCTCGGCCAGCGGTGCGCTGAGGCGCGCCTGTTCCAGCAACATCGGTACCACTTCCTGCTCGGGGCGGCGGTAGGCGGCGGTAATGGCCGAGCGCAGTACCGACTGGGGCAGGATGCTCTCGGCGAATTCCAGGAAGCACTGATGATTGTGGTCAGGCTGGACCTCGCCGGCGTCATCGGCCAGGCTGCCGGAATCGCCGTTGAGGTCGTTCAGGGTCGCGCCACCCTCGAGCTTCTCCAGGTAGTTGAAGATCGCTTGCTTGATCAACCAGTGCGGCGTGCGGTCTATCGACTGCGCTGCTGCCTTGAGTCGCTCACGGGTAGGGTCATCGAGTTTGACCCCAAGGGTGGTCGTCGCCATTTCTTATCCTCGTTATTGCCACGGCTGTGGCCTAAGCTGGCGCCAAGATTAGCTGTAGGACAATTCGGGTGCAACCAGGTGCAACCTGAATTTTTCGAGTAAAAGGTGCAACTCGTCCGACAGCAACCTGCGCGCTCGAGGATGGGGCGTTTTTGATGCGGTTTACTATTAAAAACACCGGCAATGCTCCAAAAGGGAGCAAAAAATCGGCTTTATCGGAAAATGCGCGTTGGGTGCAACTTGTCTATGAAAAATGGTTGCACCCGCTTCGCTTTGTTGCATAGCATTCGCCGCCTGGGTGCAACCGCAATCACTGTGGTTGTGCATGAGATAAAAACAAACGCCAGGGCACACACATGGGCAACCCACTAACGATCACCTTCGTGATCTACATCGCGGCAATGGTGCTGATCGGCCTCGCCGCCTATCGCTCCACCAACAACCTTTCCGACTACATTCTGGGCGGGCGCAGCCTGGGCAGCGTGGTAACCGCACTGTCTGCCGGGGCGTCCGACATGAGTGGCTGGCTGCTGATGGGCCTGCCGGGCGCCATCTACTTCGCCGGCCTGTCCGAGGCCTGGATCGCCATCGGCCTGACCGTGGGTGCCTACTTGAACTGGCTGTTCGTGGCTGGTCGCCTGCGCGTGCAAACCGAGCACAACGGTGACGCATTGACCCTGCCGGACTATTTCTCCAGCCGTTTCGATGACAACAGCGGCTTGCTGCGCATCATTTCCGCCATTGTCATCCTGGTGTTCTTCACCATCTACTGCGCTTCCGGCATCGTTGCCGGTGCCCGTCTGTTCGAAAGCACCTTCGGCATGTCCTACGAGACCGCCCTGTGGGCTGGTGCTGCAGCCACCATCGCCTACACCTTCATCGGTGGCTTCCTGGCGGTGAGCTGGACCGACACCGTGCAGGCTACGCTGATGATCTTCGCGCTGATCCTGACGCCCGTGATCGTGCTGATCTCCACAGGCGGCTTCGACACCACCTTCGCGGCGATCGAGGCGGTCAACCCGACCAACTTCGACATGTTCAAAGGCGCAACCTTCATTGGCATCATTTCGCTGATGGGTTGGGGCCTGGGCTACTTCGGCCAACCGCACATCCTGGCGCGCTTCATGGCGGCCGATTCGGTGAAGTCGATCGCCAAGGCGCGTCGCATCTCCATGACCTGGATGATCCTGTGCCTGGCGGGTACCTGTGCCGTTGGCTTCTTCGGAATTGCCTACTTCTCTGCACATCCGGACCTGGCGGGCCCGGTGACCGAGAATCACGAGCGTGTGTTCATCGAGCTGGCCAAGATCCTGTTCAATCCATGGATTGCCGGCGTGCTGCTGTCGGCGATTCTGGCGGCAGTGATGAGCACCCTGAGCTGCCAGCTGCTGGTGTGCTCCAGCGCCCTGACCGAGGACTTCTACAAAGCCTTCCTGCGCAAGCATGCGTCGCAGCGTGAGCTGGTGTGGGTCGGCCGCCTGATGGTGCTGGCCGTGGCCCTGATCGCCATCGCCATGGCGGCCAACCCGGAAAACCGTGTGTTGGGCCTGGTGGCGTACGCCTGGGCCGGCTTCGGTGCCGCCTTTGGGCCCGTGGTGCTGATCTCTGTGCTGTGGAAAGGCATGACCCGTAATGGCGCGCTGGCCGGTATCGTGGTGGGTGCTTTGACAGTGATCCTGTGGAAGAACTTCGACACCCTCGGGCTGTACGAAATCATCCCTGGCTTCCTGTTTGCCAGCATCGCCATCTTTGTGGTGAGCAAGCTGGGCAGCCCGTCGCAGGCCATGGTGCAGCGCTTCCAAGCCGCCGATGCTGCGTATCACGCTGACAAGTAACACCCGTTGAACCGGCGGCGCCTGCCAAGCGGGCGCCGCCGATCAGCAGCCAGGCCTGACTCCGCCTGCAAGGCAAGGTAAACTTGCCGCCTTCGCAGGAGTTGCCATGAACTATCGTCACGCCTTCCACGCCGGCAACCACGCCGACGTCCTCAAACACATCGTGCTGACCCGCCTCATCGCCCTGATGTCGCGCAAGGAGCAGCCATTCGCCTACATCGATACCCACGCAGGGCTTGGCCTCTACGACTTGCAGGGCGACCAGGCAAGCCGCACCGGCGAGTATCAGCAAGGCGTGGCCCGCCTGTGGCACCGCGATGACCTGCCGCCCATGGCCGCTGACTACCTGCGCGTGATCAAGCGTTTGAACGCCGACGGCGAGCTTCGCTACTACCCTGGTTCGCCTGAGCTGGCCCGGCGTTTGATGCGCCAGCAGGACCGTGCCCTGCTCAACGAGAAGCACCCGGAAGACGGGCCGCTGCTCAAGGAGAACATGAAGAAAGACCCGCGCGTTACCGTGCACCTAGGTGAAGGCTGGCACGTGCCGCGGGCTTTGCTGCCCGTGCAGGAAAAGCGCGCGATCATGCTGATCGACCCGCCGTTCGAGCAGGCCGATGAGCTCAAGCGCTGCACCACGGCCATGAAAGAGGCCATTGGGCGCATGCGCCAGACGGTTGCAGCCATCTGGTACCCGATCAAGGACCAGCGTTCGTTGACACGCTATTACCAGGACCTGACCAGCACCGGCGCGCCCAAACTGCTGCGGGTGGAGCTGTATGTGCACCATCAGGACAGCCCGCAGGGGCTCAATGGTTCGGGCCTGGCCATTGCCAACCCGCCGTGGGGGCTGGAAGACGAGCTCAAGGAGTTGCTGCCGTGGCTGGCCAAGGAGCTGGCGCAGACTGCCGGTAGCTACCGCATGGACTGGCTGATCGCCGAGTAGTCCTGGTTGGCTGTACCGGCCTCATCGCCGGCAAGCCAGCTCCCACAGGGACAGCGCAGGCCTCAAGGGCGATGCTCTACCTGTGGGAGCTGGCTTGCCGGCGATGAGGCCGGTACAGGTTGCCGCGTTGCGCACATGTTTGCGTTATAATCCCGCCTTTTAGTCGCCACCCGCCCAAGCGGCCGCTGGCGCATCTCTACCGAATGAAGAGGCTAATCCCTTGGCATTGACGATTCTTGGCCTGTCCGGCGCCCTTAGCCATGACCCTTCCGCGGCCCTGTACATTGATGGCAAGCTGATTGCCGCCGCCGAAGAAGAGCGCTTCGTGCGTGACAAGCATGCGAAGAACCGCATGCCCTACGAGTCGGCGAAGTTCTGCCTGGAGCAGGCAGGCATCAAGCCATCCGACGTCGACGTGGTTGCCATCCCGTTCGCGCCCATCAGCCTGTTCGGCAAGGCGCGCTGGCACTATGCCAAGCGCTACTGGTACGCCCCGGATCGCGCCCTCGATGCAATCCTGATGGGCAACCGCCGCTACAAGCGTTACCGCAAGAAGATCGTCTGGTGCCTGGAGCAACTGGGCTTCGACCCGAAAAAGATCAAGATCGAGCCGGTCGAGCACCACCTGGCCCATGCTTCCAGTGCCTATCACTGCTCGGGCTTCAAGGAAAAAACGGCCATCCTTGGCATTGACGGTAAAGGCGAGTACGCCACCACCTTCTTCGGCTACGGCGAAAACGGCAAGATCCACAAGATCAAGGAATTCTTCGACCCGGACTCGTTGGGTGGCCTGTACGGTGCCATTACCGAGTTCCTCGGTTTCGAGATGCTCGATGGCGAGTTCAAGGTCATGGGCATGGCGCCGTATGGCGATGCCAGCAAATACGACTTTTCGCGCCTGGCCAGCTTCGAGAACGGTGAACTGGTGATCAACACCGAATACGCCAACGTCATCGGCCTGCGCCGCCATAAAGAAAAGGGCAAGGGCTTCTACTTCTCGCCCAAGCTGATCGAATGGCTGGGGCCCAAGCGCGAAGGCGATATCGCCGACGAGCCGTACATCCATTACGCGGCCAGCATGCAGGCGTTGTTCGAGAAGATCGCCCTGCAGATGATCGACCACTACCTGGGCGACACCCTGCGCGAAACCGGCAAGCTGGCGTTTGCCGGCGGCTGCGCGCTGAACGTCAAGCTCAACCAGAAGATCATCGCCCGCCCGGATGTCAAAGAGCTGTTCGTGCAGCCGGCTTCCGGCGACGCCGGTACTGCGGTTGGCGCTGCGGCCTACGTGTCCCACTCCCGTGGCGTACCGGTCGAGAAGATGGAGCACGTCTACCTCGGCCCGTCCTATTCCAACGAAGACGTGATCGCTGCCTGCGCTCGGCACCCGAATGCACCGACGTGGCGCAAGCTCGACGACATGCCGCAGCGTATCGCCAAGATCATGGTCGATGGCAACCCAGTGGCCTGGTTCCAAGGCCGCATGGAGTTCGGCCCGCGCGCCCTGGGTGGCCGTTCGATCATTGGTTGCCCGAGCGTGCCTGGCGTCGCCAACCGTATCAACGAGCAGATCAAGTTCCGCGAGCGCTGGAGACCTTTCTGCCCGTCGATGCTCGACACCGTCGCCCCGCAGATGATCAAGGTCGATCACCCGGCGCCGTTCATGACTTTCACCTTCGAAGTGGCTGAAGAGTGGAAAACCCGTGTGCCGGAGGTGGTCCACGAGGACGGTACCTCGCGTGCCCAGGTGCTCAAGCGCGAGTACAACCCGCGCTACTACGACATGATGAAGGCGCTCGAAGACCTGACCGGCAACGGCGTGTCGCTGAACACCTCGCTGAACCGCCGTGGCGAGCCGATGATCTGCTCGCCAACCGACGCCCTGAACATGTTCTTCGGCTCGGACCTGCAATACCTGATCATGGAAGACATCCTGGTTGTGAAGGACGGCGCTGCCGCCTATGACCAGCCGCTCTGAACCGCGCATCCTGCAGTTCTGCCATGGCTATGACGGGCCGTTCCTGGACTGTGCCCGTCAGTACGCCAGCCTGTTTCAGGGGCGTGGCTACCGGGTCACCACGGTGTTCCTCACGGGAGCAGCCGACCCGCAAGTAGCGGCGGGTTGCGCCTCGGACGAGGTGCTGTTCCTGGGTTTCAGCTCCAAGGCCGTGCGTGGTCTCAAGCTCGGCGCGATCCGCGCGCTGCGGCGGATTGCGGCCGAGCGCAATTTTGCGTTCTGCATCGCCCACCGCTTCAAGCCGATCTATGTGGCGTTGCTGGCTACTGGTTTGCCGGTGATCGGCGTGCACCATGCCTTTGGTGACTACCAGCGCAAGGGGCGGCGCATTTTCGCCAACCTGTTCGGCAAGCGCCTGAGCCTGCTCGGGGTGTCGGACGCCGTACGCGACGACATGCGCCGTTGCTTGCCGCAGTGGCCGGCCGACCGCATCCAGACGCTGTACAACCGTATCGACATCGATGCCCTGCAGGCGGCCCAGGTGCCGCGCGCTGAGGCGCGGCATGCGCTGGGGCTGGATGCGCAGGCATGGATCGTCGGCAATGTCGGCCGGCTGCACCCGGACAAGGACCAGGCCACGCTGTTGCGCGGCTTTGCCCAGGCATTGCCTGGGCTGCCGGCCGGCGCCCGGCTGGCGATCCTTGGCAAGGGGCGCCTGGAAGGCAAGCTCAAGGCCCTGGCTGGCGAACTGGGCATTGCCGGGCAGGTCGACTTCCTTGGCCAGGTACCGGATGCACGGCGTTATTTCCGAGCCTTCGACGTGTTCGCCCTGAGCTCCGACCATGAGCCGTTCGGCATGGTCCTGCTCGAGGCCATGGTGGCCGGGGTGCCCGTGTTAGCCACCGCCTGTGGCGGTGCCCGCGAGGTGGTCGAGGGTGTTGGCGTGCTGTTCCCGCTGGGCGACCCCGGGCAGTTAGCCCAGGGCCTGGAACATATGGCCTTGCTCGACGGGCAGCAGCGCCAGGCCTGTGCCGAACACATGCTGCAACGCCTGCGTGAGCGCTTTTCCGACCAGGCCGTGCGCGGGGCTTTCTGGCAACTGCCGCAGGTGCGTGCGTTGGTGGGGCAGGCGTGATGCTCAATCGCATTCAGGCTTGGCGCGAACGCGGCTGGCAAGTGATCGACGCCCACGCCTATGCCCAGGCGTGGGCCCGCTTTGGCGGCAGCGTCGCGACTCACCCGCTGGTGGTCGAGCAACTGGCTGACCTGGCGCAGATACCCGTGCGCTACCTTGGCTGGCACCAGAATGGCGAGCTGAAAGCCGCCATTGCGACCTGGGGGCGCCACCTGGCGCTGTCCAAGGACGTGCTCAAACGCGCCGGCAAGAAAGCCCTGTTCGACCTCGGCAACGCCGAAATCATCCTGCCGGCCGCACCCGATGCCGGCGCACCGCTGCGTCACAGCGTGCGCTACCTGTCCGAACTGAACCAGGGCCGCTTCAGCGGGCTCAAGGTGCAGAAGGAGCAGCTGGCCATGGCCCGCGCGCACGAAGACCTGTCGAAGAAGTTCCGCTACAACCAGCGCCGCGAGCTGCGCCTGCTGGAAGAGGCGGGCGGGGTGGTGCGCCCGATCAGCGCGTTCAGCGCACAGGAAATCGCCAGCATGTACTGCGACCTGTTCCAGCGCCGCTGGGGCTTCCCGGCCACCGGTGCCGAGCGCATGGCCGATGTGCTGGAGCGTCTGCGTGAGCTGCTGATCGGCTCGGTACTGCTGCTGGACGGCAAGCCGATCGCGATCCAGTTGGTTTACCGCGTCGAGGCACCGCAGTGGGTCAGCGTGGAGTACATCAACGGCGGTGTCGACCCCGAAACCAAGGCCTTCAGCCCAGGTAGCGTGTTGAGCTTCCTCAACACCCAGGCGGCCTGGGACGACGCCCGAGCGCGCAACAAGCCGCTGCGGTTCTCGTTCGGTCGTGCCGACCGCGAGTACAAGGAGCGCTGGTGCAACCCTGTGCCGGTGTACCAGGCGTGAGTCGCAAGCAGCAGTTGCTCAAGCGCCACCGGCGCAACAAACGCCTGGCGCTGCTGGCAGGGCTGGCCGGGCTGTTCGCTTTGGGCCTGGCCACTTGGTGGTGGCTGCCGCTTTTGCTGTTGCCGCTGCTGTGGGCTGCGCATGAGGCGTGGTTTGCCGATCATCTGTTCTACACCCCGGGCGAAGATTACGCCTACGACTTCGGGGAGTACACCCAGCCCGTGGCCGCGCGCTTGCAGGCCGGTCTGCTCAAGGCCGACTGCGTGCTGCAGGGTGGGGAAACCCTGGTGCTCGAACTGCACATAAAAAGCAGTTGGCTGGGGCGTTTTCTCGATCCGCGGGTCGAACTGCTGGGGGGCGAGCAGGCCGACCAGCAAACCTTCGAGCGCGGTGCGGCCGGCTTGCGTTATCTGAACCTCACCGGCCTGGCCGCGCCCCTGCAGGCCGGCACACTGCGCTTGCGTGGCCGGCATTGCCGGCTGCTAGGCCAGCCGCGCTTGTGGATAACCCCGGCGGTCGAACTGCAACGGCGGCGGGTAATGGTGATTGCACCCCATGCCGATGACGCCGAGTTGGCCGCCTACGGGCTGTACAGCCAAGCGCAGGAAGCCTGGGTGGTCACGCTGACCGCCGGTGAAATCGAGGCCGAGCATTATCAGCAGATGGGTCTGGGCAAGGCCGAAGCCGCCCGCCTGAAAGGTCGCCTGCGCGCCTGGGACAGCATTGCCGTGCCGCGCTGGGCCGGGGTGCCGGAGTCTCGTTGTGTGCAGCTGGGCTACTTCTGCCTGCAATTGCCTGCCATGCAGGCGGCGCCCGATCGGCCTGCGGTGTCTCGTGAAGCCGACATGGCCGATATCCGCCCGTTCCGCCAGTTCAACCCGTTCCCGCTGCCCGCCGATCAGGACGGTGCCCCTACCTGGCGCAACCTGTTGGCCGACTTGCGGGCTGTAATCGAGTTGGCCAGGCCCGAAGTGCTGGTGCTGCCGCACCCTCAGCTGGACCCGCACCCCGATCACGTCTGCGCCCAGGCCGCCGTGCTCGAAGCCTTGCAGGGGCTGGCCTGGAAGCCACAGACCCTGCTCTGCTACGCCAACCACCTGCATGACAACGATCGCTGGCCAATGGGCGATAGCGGCGACGGCGTGGCGTTGCCGCCGCAGCTGAGCGCGGATCAGGCCTGGGCCCCCTGCAGCCTGGTGCTGGACCTGGCCAGCCAGCGTGACAAGGCGATGGCGCTGGGCATGATGCACGACCTGCAACCGCCAGCCCCTTTCAAGCGTCGCCTGCGCCGCTTGCTGCAACGTTGGCTGGCCGGGCGCCGCCCGTCGCCCTATGGGGAGAACGAGTTCTTCCGCAAGGCGGTGCGCCGGCATGAGCTGTTCTGGCGGCGTGAGCTGTAAAACTGACCGCGTTGGCGCAGAGCGCCCAAGGAACATGATGAAAGTCCTATTTCTGGTACAGAAGGAACAGCGCGCGATTCTGGATCGCCTGTACGACGGCGTCGCGGTCAACTGCGAATGCGACCTGCGCTGGTTGACCAGCGAAGACCAACGCAACCTGCGCCGCTACTTCAAACGCCACGTGCAGGTCGAGCGCTATGACCGCATTGTTTTCTTTCTGCGCTTCAAGCAGGAAATCCGCCAGGTCGCGTTCATTCGTACCGTGCCGAACCTGGTCATACTCGAACACGACGCCTACCAGAACTACATCCCGTGCAAGTACACCGGCAAGTTCAGCGCCCACTACCGGCAACTGCCCTGGGCGCGTGTGATCAGCTCTGGCTACATGGTCAGCGAGCGCCTGCGTCAGGAAGGCTTCGATGCGGTATTCGTGCCCAAGGGTTATGACGAGCAGTTGCTGGCTGACCAAGGGCGCGAGCGCGATATCGAACTGGCCTTCGTCGGCAGTGTCAACAGCGTGGCCTACAGCGGCCGCAAGGCGCTGCTGGACGAGCTGGGGCAGGTCGAGGACCTGCTGGTTACCCGCACCAAGTCGGGCGAGGACTATTGCAACACGCTCAACCGAATCCGTTTTTTCGTCAGCGCCGATGTAGGCATGGGCGAATACATGATCAAGAACTTCGAGGCCATGGCCTGCGGCTGTGTATTGCTGGCCTATGACCAGGGCGAGCAGGAAAACCGTGCGTTGGGTCTACAGGACATGCACAACGTGGTGTTGTATGACACCATCCCGACCCTTCAGGCCAAGCTGCGACGCTTGCGTGCCGAGCCCGAGCTGGCGCGGCAGATTGCCGAAAACGGTCGCCATCTGGCGGTTTCCCGTTTCAGCTTCGGCGCGGTAGGACGTAGCATCGTCGAGCACATGCGCCCAGCGCTCAGGCCCCGCCCGCCATTGTCTGCATGGCAGCGGCTGCGCCTGAAGCTGGGCTTCTAACATAAGAGCTTTTGCGCCCAGGAACGGGCGTTGAAAGCCGACAGTCGCAACGCGGGGGGAGTCCGGTGCGCTTTTCAAATGAGAGTGATGTCACGCTTGTCGTGACCAGTTGTGGGCGGTTCGACCTGCTCAAAGATACCCTTGAGAGTTTCGATCGCTACAACACGGCGCCCATACGCGAGGTATTCATCACCGAAGACTCAGGTGACGATGCCGTGCATGACGCTGTGCCAGAGCACTGGAAACCGCACTGCAAGGTGTTCGTCAACCGGCCCAAGCTAGGCCAGCTGGCGTCTATCGACCTGGCCTACAGCCATGTCAAGACGCCCTACATCTTCCACTGCGAGGACGATTGGCACTTCTATCGCCAAGGCTTCGTCGAGGACTCGCAGGCCATTCTGGCTGCCAGCCCCAACCTGCTGCAGGTGTGGCTGCGCAGCCATGCCCACGACCTGGCCGTGCACAGCCCGTACATTCACCTCGGGGATCGTCAGGTGATCGCCGGCGTGCCGTGCTACCCGCTGTTGTCGGACAAGGCTGAATGGCAGGCGTTTTCGTTGAACCCTGGCCTGCGGCGGCTGAGCGATTACCAGCGCTGTGCGCCATTTGCCGCCTATGCTGGAGAAAAGGCGCTTTCCCGGCGTTATGCCGAGTTAAATCTGACAGCGGTCACGTTGGAGGGTGATGCAGTATTGCACACTGGGTTTGGCAATCACGTGACCCTGCCCATCGAGGTGGAGCGCAAGGCCAAGCGCCGACAGCGTGACCGGATGAAGCTGGCATTGACGCTGGTGGCGGGCGCTTTGATCGGCATGGGCATCACCGTTTTTGTTCAATGAAGTCGCTGTCCCACCTGACATGACCGGGAGAGGGCCCATGAACATCGTCAATATGATGTGGGCGGGTGGCACGCCGTATGTGTCCATCCACAAGGTTCATCGGCAGGTGCTGTCGAACGCGGGTGCCGATGCCCGGATCAGTAACTGGCTGCTGTTGGGGAGTGGGCTGTGCTGTGGGCTGGGTTCTACACGCGAATGGCATATGCCCTCACGTGCACTCAAAGGGCGCCATGTGTGGCGCCTGCTGCGGCCATGGTTGCGCCTGCGCTTGCGCAGGGCGCTGACCGAGGCGGGGGCCGACATCGTGCTGCTGGACGGGATTGGGGTTGCGCGCTTGGTGCTGCCATTGTTGCAGGGCGTTCCGCAACTGCGGGCCAAGGTGTTGTTCCATGGCAAGACGCGGCTGAACAGTGGCGATATTCGCTTGTTGCGCGGGCTGCCGCCCGACCGGCTGAGTATCGCTGCGGTGTCGCAGACATTGGCCGAGTCGCTGCAGCGGGACCTGGGCAGACCGGTGCAAACCTTGCGCATGGCGCTCGACCCGCTGGCGTTCAGCGGCCCGCTGCGCAGTCGAGACCAGGCCAGGCAGGCGCTGCGTTTGCCGCACGATGCCGAGCTGATATTGGGTGCAGTCGGGCGGCTGGTGGAAAGCAAAGGCTTCGAGATGCTGATCGAGGCATTTGCCCAGGCCCGTGCCCGGCAGCCAGGCCTGCAACTGGCGATCATTGGTGAAGGCCCCTTGCAGGCAGTGTTGCAAGCGCGCATCGATGCCTTGGGCCTTGCAGGGTGTGTTCACCTGCGTGGTTACCGTGAAGACCTGCAGCAACTGTACCGGGCATTCGACTGGCTGCTGGTGCCTTCGCGTTCAGAGGGCCTGGGCCTGGTGGTGCAAGAGGCGGTGATGGCTGACGTGCCGGTGGTGTGCAGCGACCTGCAGGTGTTTCGCGAGCAACTGGGGGACACTGGCGGCTACCTGCCGGTTGCCGACCAGCGCGCTTGGGCACAGGCCATCGAAGACTGCCCGCTGCAAGATGCCGCGCAAATGGCTGCCCGGCAGCGCCAGGCGCTGGCCCCGGAACAGGCTTGGCAAGCCTTCTGCAACAGTTCGCAGAACCTGCTGCGCAATTGACCTCAACGCGCCAGCAGGGCGCTCTCGAACGCCGCGAGGGGGAAACGGTCGCCCAGGTTTTCCCGCTCGATGTAGCGCACCATATGCTGCACATTGCGCCGAATCATGCGCGCCGACAGCGGTGGGCGCAGGAAACGCATATCGGCCACGTCGATCAGGCCCAGGCGCTGCTCGGGGGTGACCACCACGTTGCCCAGGTGCAGGGAGCGGAAGTACACACCGCTGCGGTGCAATTGGCGGATCAGTTCGACCAGGCGTGGCAGGTATACGTCCCAGCTAAACCCTTCATCACGCGACATCTGCAGCAGGGTCCGCCCCGGCAAAGGGCGGTACAGCACCGCCGTGCGGCCGGGCAGGTCGAGCTTGTGCTGGCTGATGACCTCGAGTGTGGGAATGCCCAATTGCGCCAGGCGTGCAGCGTTGTCGACGAAGCGCTGCGAGTAGGGGCGCAGTAGTGCAGATGAAATCAGTCGTTTCCTACGAAAAACCTTGAGGAAATTTCCATCTGCGAGCAGGTAGACTTTGGCGCCATGGCTGTCTGCCTCAAGCACCTGGGCGCCGTGTGTCAGCTGGTCGAACTCGACCTGGTTGAGCCGGGAGCATTGCATGAATAGAGCCTTGTCGTCTGGCGAGCAAAATGACCGGCAATAATGCCGAAAATAATGCAGTAGCACCATGGATGGTGTCTGGATTCATCGGGGAGAAGCGATGTTGTATCAAAAAAACTGGGCGCGCGCCTGGCTGGGGTTCGGGCTGGTCTGGTTTCTCGCGGCGATAGCCCTGGCCCCTAGCAACAAGCTGTACCAGCAAGGCCTGGTGGTGTTCCTGTGGGTGCCAACCCTGGTATTGGTTTGGTCTGCCCGCGGCGTACTGCTGCACGCCTGGCAACGGCAACCGGCCTTGTGGGGCAGTGTGTTGCTGCTGATGGTCTGGTGCGCGCTCACGCTGGCCTGGTCGGCGGGTGAGGCGCCCGGGCGCGAGCTAAAACGCTTGCTCTACATCCTGGTGTTCCTGCTGGCCTTCCCGTTACTGGCCCAGCTGGGGCACGCCCGGCTGCGCTGGCTGGTGCGCGTGGGGAGTGCGCTGCTGGCAGTGGCTGCAGCGGTGTCGATCGTCCGGTTCTATGGCTTCGAAGGCTTCCCGTTGCTCGCCCGCCTGGCCGGTATCGGTGAAATTTCACATCCGATCCTTGGCGCCTACGTGATCGGCACCGCTGTGCTGTTGATGCTTTACGACCGGCCTGCCCATCGTGCCGCACAGCTGGGCTGGGCGGCTGCGCTGGCCTGCCTGGGCGCTTTCGTCATTCTCAGCCAGAGCCGGGGGGCGGTGTTGGCGCTGGTGTTCACCGTGGTGATTGCACCGCTCTGGTACCGCGACACGCACAGCAGGCTGCTGGCACTGCTGGCCTTGCTGGCCACAGGGCTGGCGTTCTTCGAAATGTACGGCGTGATCACGCAGCGCGGCGCTTCCTATCGTCCGGAGATTTTCGCCGCCGTGCTCCACATGATTTCGGAGCGGCCGTGGACCGGGCTGGGGATGGGCAGCCCCTACGTGGTACAGGCGGTAGGTTTGCAGTTCGATCATTCCCACAACATGTTCACCCACGTTGCGGTTGAGCTGGGGTTGCCCGGGATGCTGCTGTGGTGCGCCGTGTGGCTGTACACCCTGGCAGCCATCGTTCGCGCCCGCGGCACGCCATTGGGCAATGTGCTGCTGGGGCTGTGGGTATACTCGACCCTGGCGATGCAGTTCGATGCTGCGAGCCTCACCGGCACGCCGCGTGCCGAATGGTTCATCAGCTGGCTGCCGGTGGGCCTGGCCATGATGCTGCCATGGGGGCGTGCCGAAAATGACGCCTGTGGTAAAATTTCCGGTTCAACCTGAACAGCGAGCTTGATAATGGCCGAAACACCGCGACCGGCGGAGCACACATCCAGCCTGAAGATCTACTTCCGGCTGCTGGGCTATGTGAAACCCTACGTCGGCATTTTCCTGCTGAGCATCATCGGTTTCGTGATCTTCGCCTCGACCCAGCCGATGCTGGCCGGCATCCTCAAATACTTCGTCGATGGGCTGAGCAACCCCGAAGCGGTGTTGTTCCCCAACGTGCCGTACTTGCGCGACCTGCAATTGCTTCAGGCCGTGCCGCTGCTGATCATCCTGATCGCCGCCTGGCAAGGCCTGGGCTCGTTCCTTGGTAACTACTTCCTGGCCAAGGTCTCCTTGTGCCTGGTGCACGACTTGCGGGTGGAGTTGTTCAATAAGCTGCTGGTGTTGCCTAACCGCTACTTCGACAACCACAACTCCGGGCACCTGATTTCACGCATCACCTTCAACGTGACCATGGTCACCGGCGCTGCCACCGATGCCATCAAGGTTGTGATCCGCGAAGGCCTGACCGTGGTGTTCCTGTTCGCCTACCTGCTGTGGATGAACTGGCACCTGACCCTGGTGATGGTCGCCATCTTGCCGGTCATCGCGGTAATGGTCAGTGTCGCCAGCAAGAAATTCCGCAAGCAGAGCAAGAAGATCCAGGTCGCCATGGGCGACGTCACCCACGTTGCCTCGGAAACCATCCAGGGTTATCGCGTGGTCCGCAGCTTCGGTGGCGAGGCCTATGAGGAGCAGCGTTTCGGCAAGGCCAGCCTGAGCAACACCGACAAGCAGCTGCGCATGACCAAGACCGGCTCGTTGTACACGCCGGTGTTGCAACTGGTGATCTACACCGCCATGGCCGCATTGATGTTCCTGGTGCTGTTCCTGCGGGGCGAGTCCACCGCTGGCGACCTGGTCGCCTACATCACCGCTGCCGGCCTGTTGCCCAAGCCGATTCGCCAGTTGTCGGAAGTCAGCTCGACCATCCAGAAGGGCCTTGCAGGTGCCGAAAGCATCTTCGAGCAACTGGACGAAGCCCCTGAGCTGGACACCGGCACGGTCGAAAAGGAGCGCGTGGAAGGGCACTTGGAAGTGCGCAACCTCAGCTTTACCTACCCCGGTACCGACCGCGAGGTGCTGAGCGACATCAGCTTCACTGCCGAGCCCGGGCAGATGATCGCCCTGGTCGGCCGCTCGGGCAGTGGCAAGTCGACGCTGGCTGCGCTGATCCCGCGCTTCTATCACCACAGCAAAGGGCAGATCCTGCTCGATGGCGTGGAGATCGAGAACTACCGCCTGCGCAACCTGCGCCGCCATGTGTCGCAAGTGACCCAGCATGTCACCCTGTTCAACGACACCGTGGCCAACAACATTGCCTACGGCGACCTGGCCGGCGCCCCGCGCGCAGACATCGAAGCCGCTGCGGCCGATGCCTACGCCAAGGAGTTCGTCGACCGCCTGCCGAAGGGCTTCGATACCGAAGTCGGTGAAAACGGCGTGCTGCTGTCCGGCGGTCAGCGCCAGCGCCTGGCAATTGCCCGTGCATTGCTGAAAAACGCCCCACTGCTGATTCTCGACGAGGCCACCTCTGCCCTGGACACCGAGTCCGAGCGGCATATCCAGGCGGCGCTGGACCACGTGATGCAGGGGCGGACCACGTTGGTCATCGCCCATCGCCTATCCACCATCGAGAAGGCCGACCAGATCCTGGTCATGGATCAGGGCCGGTTGGTGGAGCGCGGTACCCATGCCGAGTTGCTTGCGGCCAATGGCCATTACGCCCGCCTGCATGCCATGGGCCTGGATGAGCCGGCCAAGGCCGACATCACCTGAAACCTCCTTGATCGGGGCCGCCATGGCCCCGATTGTCACGGGAATTTTCCATGGGCTATCTGGCCGTAAAGCCATTGACGACCCTGTGCTAATATCCTGCCCCTGTTCACTATTTCCATATGGGTTGCCCATGAAGTTGTCCATGCCGCGTTTCGATCAAGCCCCGGTACTGGTGGTCGGCGATGTCATGCTCGACCGCTACTGGCATGGCGGTACTTCGCGTATTTCGCCTGAGGCGCCAGTGCCGGTGGTCAAGGTCGATCAGATCGAGGATCGCCCCGGCGGTGCGGCCAACGTTGCCTTGAACATTGCCGCGCTGGGCGCACCTGCGTCGCTGATCGGCGTCACCGGCCAGGACGAGGCCGCCGACAGCCTGGCCAACAGCCTGCAGGCTGCCGGGGTGCGCTCGGTGTTCCAGCGCATTGCCCACCAGCCGACCATCGTCAAGCTCCGGGTCATGAGCCGACACCAGCAACTGCTGCGTATCGATTTCGAAGAGCCCTTCGCCACCGACCCGCTGTCGCTGGCCAGCGAGGTCGACAACCTGCTCGAGGGGGTCAAGGTGCTGGTCTTGTCCGATTACGGCAAGGGTGCGCTGAAAAATCACCAGGCCCTGATCCAGGCGGCCCGGGCCAAGGGTATTCCGGTGCTGGCCGACCCCAAGGGCAAGGATTTTTCCATTTACCGTGGCGCCAGCCTGATCACCCCCAACCTCAGCGAGTTCGAGACCATCGTGGGTCGATGCGTCGATGAGGCCGACTTGGTCGCCAAGGGTTTGCAGTTGCTTCAGGATCTGGACCTGGGCGCCTTGCTGGTCACCCGGGGCGAGCACGGCATGACCCTGCTGCGCGTTGGCCAGCCAGCGCTGCATTTGCCGGCACGGGCGCGCGAAGTGTTCGACGTTACCGGGGCTGGCGATACCGTCATCTCCACCCTGGCCGCCGCGATTGCCGCCGGTGAGGACTTGCCCCACGCAGTGGCCCTGGCCAACCTGGCGGCAGGTATCGTGGTCGGCAAGTTGGGTACCGCCGCCATCAGCGCCCCTGAACTGCGCCGTGCGATCCAGCGTGAGGAAGGCTCCGAGCGCGGTGTGCTGGGCCTGGAACAGCTGTTGCTGGCCATCGATGACGCGCGGGCGCACAAGGAGACGATCGTTTTCACCAACGGTTGCTTCGACATCCTGCATGCCGGGCACGTGACCTACCTGGAGCAGGCGCGGGCCCAGGGCGATCGCCTGATCGTGGCCGTCAACGACGATGCTTCGGTCAGCCGCCTGAAAGGGCCCGGCCGGCCGATCAACAGCGTCGACCGGCGCATGGCCGTGCTGGCCGGGCTGGGTGCGGTGGACTGGGTGATCAGCTTCTCCGAGGGCACCCCGGAAAACCTGCTGAGCCAGGTCAAGCCGGATGTGCTGGTCAAGGGGGGGGACTACGGTATCGACCAGGTGGTCGGCGCCGATATCGTCAAGGCCTACGGCGGCACCGTGAAGGTGCTGGGGCTGGTCGAGAACAGCTCGACCACGGCTATTGTCGAGAAAATTCGCAAGAACTGATCGAGCGCCACTCTTTCACTGGTCTGTGTAGGAGCGGCCTTGTGTCGCGAAAGGGTCGCTCCTACAGGGACCACGCAGGCTTCAGGATCTTATTTGTGAAGTGAGGTGCGCGCCCGCTGCAGCAACGCCCGCGCCTTGTCGCCAAAGCGTTGCAGGCGCGAGGCCCGCGCCGGCTTGCTTTCCACCAGGCCTTGCTGCTTGACCCAATCCCTCCAGCGCACCCGCTCGTCCGCCACTACCCAACCGTCCTGTTTGGCAAAGCTTTCGGCCAGGTACAGGCCGCGCGTACTCGCAGGCACCAATTCGTCCTTCTTCAACGTGTACAGCTCTGCCAGCGGTTGGCCGTCCTGCAACGGCATCAGGTACAGGTCAGGGCGCTTGCGGTTGAGCCTCGCCACCAGTTGGTCGCCTTCCAAACGCTCGTCCACGTGGAACAAGCTGAGTTTCTTGGCGTCCCGCGGTACCTGCAAACGCATGTCATAGATCAGCTGCAACGACGCAGTGGGCGAGTGCACATAGGCCCGCGGCCGCTCCAGCAGCATCAGTTTGCCGCAGTGGACGGGCCGGGCAGCGCCGGATTCCGGAGCCAGCAAGAAGTGCGGTGTTTCGCGATAGTGCAAGGCTGCGGCGTAGGGGGCGGGCAGCCAGGTATCGTTGAAACGCCCGCCCAGCCAGCCTTCCGGGGTTTCCAGCAGGCACTCCTCAGCCACTTCCTGTACAGCCGTGTGCAAAGGCAGGTTCAGCTCCTGCGCGGGAACATAGCCGGAAATCAGTTTCAGCACCACATCGCCCCGGTCTTGCCGGCGCTGCCGTACCAGTACCCAGTAATCGCGGTTCTGCCAATGCAGGGTAAGGCGCACCGACACACCCAAGTTGGCCAGCTCGACCACGAAACGCTGCGTGTCGGGCAACTGGATAGCCTTGCGCCGCTGCTGGGTCTGGGCAAAGTTCAGCGGCATGCCGATGCTCTGGTAGATCAGCCCTTCGGGTGTGGCTTCGACATGCAGTGGCAGTGTCTTGAAGTTGCTCGGGTTCTTGCGGATCAGCGTTCGCGCCACGAGGCTCCTCCTTGCGTCGGGTCATTCGCCTGGCTCTTGGGCCGGGGGCAACTCAGTGCTGGCCCAGGATACGGGCAACGGTGGCCACGTTATGGGCCAGGTGCAACGGGTTGATGGTGCCGACGATAGCACTGCTGACGCCCGGGTGGGCGAACAGCAGTTCGAAACTGGCCTTCACAGGGTCGACACCCGGCGCCAGGCAAAGGTGCCCGCTGGCCAGCGCCTTTTTCACCAGGATGGCCTTGCCGTGCTCGGCAGCGTAGTCCAGCACCGGCCGTTCTGCCTGCTCGCTGAGGTTGTAGGTGACCATGGCGCAATCGCCTTGCTCCAGGGCCTTCAGGCCGCCGGCGACGGTTTTGCCGGACAGGCCGTAGCCAAGGATCTTGCCCTCTTGTTTGAGCGCGGCCAGCGTCTGGTACACCTCTTGCTGCTCAAGAATGGCCAGGTCGTTACCGTCGGAATGCACTAGCACCAGGTCGATGCGGTCGGTTTCCAGGCGGCGCAGGCTGCGCTCCACCGAGCGGCGGGTGTGGGCGGCGGTAAAATCGAAATGTGACTGGCCACCGTCGAATTCTTCCCCGACCTTGCTCACGATCACCCACGCGTCGCGCTGGCCGCGCAGCAGCGGGCCCAGGCGTTCCTCGCTGCGGCCATAGGCGGGGGCGGTATCGATCAGGTTGATGCCCAGTTCGCGGGCCTGGGCCAACAGCAGGCGGGCTTCGTCGTCGCTGGGGATGGTGAACCCGTTGGGGTACTTCACGCCTTGGTCGCGGCCCAACTTGACCGTGCCCAGGCCCAGCGGTGAAACCTTGAAACCGGTGCTGCCCAACCGGCGGTGGAAGTCATGCAGGGTAGGCAGGCTCATGGCAGCAGTTGCTCCCAGGCCGGTACGCCAAGCGGCGGGCGGGGTAGGCCAGCCAGGTCCGGCTGGGCCTGTGGGCGTATACCGTCGCGCTCCAGGTGGCTGATGACCCGGTCGCTGAAGTCTGGCGCCAACGCCAGCTTCGTCGGCCAGCCGACCAGCAAGCGTTCCTGGTCGGCGAGAAATGCGTTATCCGGGCGCACCAGGCCGGATTGTGCTGGCTCTGCGCGGTCAACCCGCAGGGTGGCCCAGCGCACCTGGCTTTGGTCTACCCATGGCAGCAGGCTGGCGATTTCTTTTTGTGCTGCGGCAATCTGCGCGGCAGGCTCGCGGGCGACGCCATCGGCTTCGGCCAGGTCGCCACCCAGGTACCAGACCCATTGGCCATCGGCAGCCGGGTGGGTAGTGACGGTCACCCGCGGCTTGGGCCCGCCGCCCAGGCAGTGGGCATACAGTGGTTTCAGGTTGGCGCCCTTGGCCATGACCATGTGCAGCGGCCGCGTTTGCATGGCCGGCTGGTTCAGGCCCAGGGCGTGCAGCAGGTCCTCGGTGCCAGCGCCAGCGCTAAGCACGACGCGCTGGGCGCGGATGTCGCGGCCATCGACGCGCAGGCCGACCAGTTCGTCATTTTCGCGCAGCGGCTCGATGCGTTCCCCGGCCAGCAGGCTGTCACCGGCCAGTTCAGCCAGGTTGGCCAGCAAGGTGGGCACGTCGATGACCAGCTCGGCCAGGCGGTAAACCTTGCCCTTGAAGGCACGGTCTTGCAGGGCCGGCGGCAGTTGCTCGCCCTTTACCTGATCGACCCGGCCGCGCACGGCCTTGCTGGCAAAGAAGCTGGTGAGGTTGCCGGCCAGGGTGCCTGGCGACCACAAGTAGTGGGCGTCGGACAACAGCCGAGTGCGGGTCAGTTCCAGCTCGCCACTGCCGTTCAAGGCTTCGCGCCAGCGTCGTGGCATGTCGGCGATGGCCTCCGAGGCGCCAGTCAGCGCGCCGTGCAGGGCGTACTTGGTACCGCCATGGATGATGCCTTGCGACTTGATGGTCTGTTCGCCGCCAAGGCTGGCGCGTTCCACCATCACTGTCGAATACCCCATGCGGCGCAGGCGTGCATTGAGCCAGAGGCCTGCGACCCCGGCGCCGACGATCAGCACGTCAGTGGAAATGGCGGATGGCATGGCGGTACCTCGAAGACTGGGACAGCTGGCAAGTATACAGGGTATCCCCCAGCGGGCCCTACCGCCGGCAAACCAGGCCAGTGCTACCCCGTGGGCGCTGGCTTGCCGGCGATGGGGCTCGCATGGCGCAACTCAATGCCCGGCGGTCTTGGAGAACAGCTGAATCACCACGACCCCGCCAACAATCATCGCCATCCCCAGCATCGCCGGCACATCCAGTTTCTGCCCGTAGATCACCAGCGCCGCCACACTGATCAGCACAATGCCCAGCCCCGACCAGATGGCATAGGCAATACCCACCGGAATGCTGCGCACCACCAGGGTGAGCATCCAGAACGCAATGCCGTAGCCCACCACCATCAGCAGCAGCGGCAACGGCGTGCTCAAGCCTTTTACCGCTTTCATCGAAGCGGTGGCGATGACTTCGGCGCAGATGGCAATGGCAAGATAGGTGTAGGCATTCATGGTGGGATCCTCCGGTTCTGGCGGGCATTCTAGGCGCAACCTGGATGCGGTAAAGTCATTACCTATCAATTTTGGAGATAGGCCAATGGCCGAGCAGTGGAACCTGGAGCAACTGCGAACCTTTGTGCGCGTTGCAGAATTGCGCTCGTTCTCTGCCGTGGCCCGTGAACAGCGCAAGGCCCAGTCGGCGATCAGCAGCGCGGTCGCCCTGCTGGAAACCGACCTGGGCGTCACCCTGTTCGAGCGCAGCAGTGGCCGGCAGCCGAAATTGACGGAAAACGGCAGCGCGCTGCTGGAAGATGCCCGTGAACTGCTGCGCCAATGCGAACGCCTGGATGGCCGGGCGCTGGCGTTGATGCGCGGGCAGGAAGCCTTGCTGCGCGTGGCGCAGGACGAAGCCATGCCCTACCAGCCGGTGATTGACAGCCTCGATGAGTTGGCTAGCCACTTTCCGCTGCTGGAGGTGCAACTGGCCAGCGGGGCCCAAGGTGATGTGGCGCGTAAACTGGTCGAGCGGCGCGCCGACCTGGGGCTGTTCTTTCACCACGAGAGCATCCCGGCAACCCTGGAGCGGCGCGCCTTGGGCAGCGTGGAAATGGTCACGGTGTGTGCGGTCGACCACCCGCTGGCGGGTCGTTGCCGGGTCACCCGCCAACAGCTGGCCCGCCATCGTCAATTGCTGATCACCCCCCAGCAAAGCGGTTACCCCGGTGGCGAGGCCATCAGCCCGCAGGTGTGGCGTGCCGACAGCTTCTACGTCCTGGCCGAGCTGTTGATGCGCGGCCTGGGCTGGGCCTGGTTGCCACGGCATGTCGTGCAGTACCCCACGTACCAGGCGCACATGGTGGAGCTTGACAGTGAGTGGCGCCCACCGGCGTTGGTGGCGGAACTGGCCTGGCGCCGTGATGAACCCCTGGGCCCTGCTGCGCAATGGTTGGCCGAGCGCTTTGCAGTGCACTTGCGCGCGATCGGGTAAACTCCGCTGCCATGAACAGAACCCTCTATAGCTTGCTCTTTAACCTGGCCCTGCCGCTGGTCGCGCTGCGCCTGTACCTTCGCGCGCGCAAGGCGCCGGCCTATGGCCAGCGCATCGCCGAGCGGTTTGCCTTCAGGCTGCCGGCCATGCGCCAGGGCGGTATCTGGGTGCACGCGGTGTCGGTCGGCGAAAGCATTGCCGCGGCGCCGATGGTGCGCGCCTTGCTCAAGGCCTACCCGCAACTGCCGATCACGCTCACCTGCATGACCCCTACTGGTTCCGAGCGCATTCGCGCCATGTTCGCCGACGAACCGCGCGTGCAGCATTGCTACCTACCCTACGATCTGCCGTGGGCGGCCGGGCGCTTTCTCGACCATGTGCAGCCCAAACTGGGCATCATCATGGAGACCGAGTTGTGGCCCAATCACATCCACCAGTGTGCCAAGCGCGGTATTCCAGTGGTGCTGGCCAATGCGCGTTTGTCCGAGCGCTCGGCCCGTGGTTATGCGCGTTTTGCCAAGCTGACCCGGCCGATGCTGGCAGAGATGAGCCTGATTGCCGTGCAAACGCAAACCGAGGCGCAGCGCTTCCGTGATCTGGGGGCGCGTCCTGAGTGCGTTCAGGTCACCGGTTCGATCAAGTTCGACCTGAAGATCGATGAGCAACTGCGACCCCGTGCCAAGGCATTGCGTGCGCAGTGGGGGGCGCAGCAGCGCCCGGTGTGGATTGCTGCCAGCACCCATGAAGGTGAGGACGCGTTGGTCCTGCAGGCGCACCAGCAGTTGTTGCAGATGCATGGCGATGCCTTGCTGATCCTGGTGCCGCGCCACCCTGAGCGGTTCAATGCGGTACATGCGCTTTGCAGCGAACGGTTCAGCACCGTTCGCCGCTCCACTGGCGCGCCCGTCGACGCACAAACCCGGGTATTGCTGGGCGACACCATGGGCGAATTGCTGTTTCTGTATGCGCTGGCCGATATCGCTTTCGTGGGCGGCAGCCTGGTGCCGACCGGCGGGCACAACCCGCTGGAACCGGCAGCACTGGCCTTGCCGGTGATCATGGGGCCGCACGTGTTCAACTTCCTCGAAATCAGCGCAATGCTGGTAGCGGCGGGGGCGTTGCAGCAGGTGGACGATGCCGATGGGTTGGCCGAGGCCGTGCGGCGGTTGGTCGAGTTACCGCAGGATGCCCAGCGCATGGGTGCGGCGGGCAGGGCGGTGATGCAGGCCAACCAAGGTGCATTGCAGCGCTTGCTCGATGGGCTGGCTGCGCTAATGCGCTGAGATTCGCAGCGGTGCGATCACTGTAGCGGCCTTGTGTCGCGAAAGGGGGGCGCAGCACCCCAGGGATTTTCGCACGACCGCAAGATTGTCGGGGCCGCTGTGCGGCCCTTTCGCGACACAAGGCCGCTCCTACACTGCCCGCGTGCTTCCTGAGTTCAAGGGCGGCGCTCGAAGTTCTTGGCTGCAGCCGCCGCCAGATCCGGTGGCAAGAAATCCTTGTCCGGGTTGTAGTCGGCCTTCAGGTACCGCCCCAGGTCCTGCAGGTCTTGCGGGCTCAGGGTGCCGGCGGCCTGCTTCAGGCTCAGGTTGTCGAGGATGTAGTCGTAGCGGCTGTTGTTGTAGTCGCGCACCGAGGTGTACAGCTGGCGCTGGGCATCGAGCACGTCGACGATGTTGCGGGTGCCGACCTGGTAGCCGATTTCAGTCGCTTCCAGTGCGCTCTGGTTGGAAATGATCGACTGCTTGCGTGCCTGCACCTGTTCCACGTCGGTGTTCACCGCGCGGTGCAGGTTGCGGGTGTTCTCCACCACCTGGCGGCGCAGGCTCTCGCGCTGTTGTTCGCTCTGGCTCAGGCGCTGGTAAGCCTCGCGTACCTGCGAGCTGGTCAGGCCGCCGCTGTAGATCGGGATGTTCAGTTGCAGGCCGATACTGGTCTGCTCGACGTCGCCGCTGTAGCGAACGTTCTGTTGGGGAGCAGGGTTGGTAAAGCCGAGGCTGTCGTTGTCACCCTTCTGGTATTTGGCCACCGCATCCAGGGTGGGCGCATGGCCGGCCTTGCGCTGGCGCAGGGTTTCTTCGGCGGCAGACACCGCATAGTTGGTCGCCAGCAGGTTGAGGTTCTGGCGCCCGGCCGTTTCCACCCAGGCCTTGGCATCGTTCGGCGTAGGCACCTGCACTGGCAGGCTGTGCACCACACCCTGGATCGAGCTGTACTCACGGTTGGTCAGCGTTACCAACGCTTCGAAGGCATCCTGCACCTGGCGTTCGGCGATGATGCGGTTGGCCCGGGCAGTGTCGTAGCCGGCCTGCGACTGCAGCACGTCGGTCTTGTCCGACAGGCCGACATCGAAGCGTTCGTTGGACTGGTCGAGCTGGCGCTTGAACGCGGCTTCCTCCGCCTTGGTCGCGGCCAGGTTGTCCTGGGCGCGCAGCACGGCAAAGTAGCTTTGGGCCGTTTGCAAGATGAGGTTCTGCTCAGTGGCCGACAGCTCCAGGGCAGCCTGTTCGTTGACCGCCTCGGCGGCCTGCAACTGGAACCAGCGGTCGGCGCGGAAAATGGGTTGGGCCAGGGTTGCACTCCAGGCATTGCCGCTGCGGTTGGAGGTGATCGACGGCTCGTCCAGCTTGGTGCGGGTGTTCATCATCTCGGCCCCGGCCGACAGGTTCGGCAGCAAGCCGGCGCGGGCCTGCGGTACCACCTCGCGGCGTGCGCCGTAATCGGCGCGCGCTGCTGCCAGGTCGGCGTTGTTGTCGACCGCTTCCTGGTACACGCTGACCAGGTCGGTCTTGACCGTCTGGGGCGCGTCCGCTGCCCAGGCCACTCCGTTGGACGCACAAGACACGGCTATTGCCAGTGAGAGTTTGCGCAGCATAGAGGCAATCCTTGTACGAAATTGAATTACTGAACCGTTGAGTATTTGGCGATGCGCCAGTTTAGTGCCATGTGCCCCCGGCAACAATCGCCGGGCGCGCCTTTCATCATCTGCGCAGAAACCCGCTTGGCTTTGCCGACCACAGCAGTCTAGACTGCGCAAGTTCTTGTCGGGGTGCCTTGAAGCAAAGGCTGAGATCGCAGAGGTGCGGATCCCGTTGAACCTGATCAGGTTAGCGCCTGCGTAGGGAACAAGATTGCTCGCCTTCCCGGGGAGCCTCTTGTGCCAGGTCCGGGATTGTCACAGCTGCATGCAGCTTCAAGGCACCCCCATATCCGGCACTGCATCCACTAATGGATGCGTCCGCGCCATTCAGGTTCACCCCGACATTCCACTGCTAGGAAGCCGTCTGGAGAGCCTGTGATGACCCAACAAGAAAAAACGATCAACCTCAGCGAATCGGCAAAAGTCGATCAGCAGTCCGTGCAGCCGTTCCCGCGTTCGCGCAAGGTCTATGTGCAGGGCTCGCGCCCGGATATCCGCGTACCCATGCGGGAAATCAGCCTGGCCGATACGCCGACCGATTTCGGTGGCGAGTCCAATGCCCCGGTGCTGGTCTACGACACCTCCGGCCCCTACACCGATCCCAGTGTGATCATCGACGTGCGCAAAGGCCTGGCCGACATGCGGTCGGCCTGGATCGACGCGCGTGGCGACACCGAGCGCCTGGTCGGGCTGAGCTCCGACTTCGGCCAGCAGCGCCTGAACGACGCCGAGCTGGCCAAGCTGCGTTTTGCCCACGTGCGCAACCCGCGCCGGGCCAAGGCCGGCGCCAATGTTTCGCAAATGCACTATGCCCGCCAGGGCATCGTTACCGCCGAGATGGAATACGTGGCCATCCGCGAGAACATGAAGCTGCAGGAGGCGCGCGCCGCAGGCCTGCTCGACGCGCAACATGCCGGGCATAGCTTCGGTGCCAATATTCCGAAAGAGATCACCCCCGAATTCGTGCGCCAGGAAATCGCCCGTGGCCGTGCGATCATCCCAGCCAATATCAACCACCCGGAGCTGGAGCCGATGATCATCGGCCGTAATTTCCTGGTGAAGATCAACGGCAATATCGGTAACAGCGCCCTGGGCTCGTCCATCGAGGAAGAGGTGGCCAAGCTGACCTGGGGCATCCGCTGGGGGTCGGACACGGTCATGGACCTGTCCACCGGCAAGCACATCCATGAGACCCGCGAGTGGATCATCCGCAACTCGCCGGTGCCGATTGGTACCGTGCCGATCTACCAGGCCCTGGAAAAAGTCAACGGGGTGGCCGAAGACCTGACCTGGGAGCTGTTCCGCGACACCCTGATCGAGCAGGCCGAGCAGGGTGTGGACTACTTCACCATCCATGCCGGGGTGTTGCTGCGCTACGTGCCGCTGACCGCCAAGCGGGTCACGGGCATCGTCAGCCGTGGCGGCTCGATCATGGCCAAGTGGTGCCTGGCCCATCACAAGGAAAACTTCCTCTACACCCACTTCGAGGAAATCTGCGAAATCATGAAGGCCTACGACGTCAGCTTCTCGTTGGGCGATGGCCTGCGCCCCGGCTCGATCGCCGACGCCAACGACGCTGCGCAGTTCGGTGAGCTGGAAACCCTTGGCGAGCTGACCAAGATTGCCTGGAAGCATGATGTGCAGTGCATGATCGAAGGCCCTGGCCACGTGCCCATGCAGTTGATCAAGGAGAACATGGACAAGCAGCTGGAATGCTGCGACGAGGCGCCGTTCTACACCCTCGGCCCACTGACCACCGATATCGCCCCGGGTTATGACCACATCACCTCGGGCATTGGTGCGGCAATGATCGGCTGGTTCGGCTGCGCCATGCTCTGCTACGTGACCCCCAAGGAGCACCTGGGCCTGCCGAACAAGGATGACGTCAAGACCGGCATCATCACCTACAAGATCGCCGCGCATGCTGCCGACCTTGCCAAAGGCCACCCCGGCGCACAAATCCGCGACAACGCCCTGTCCAAGGCGCGCTTCGAGTTCCGCTGGGAAGACCAGTTCAACCTCGGCCTCGACCCTGACACTGCCCGCGCCTACCACGACGAGACGCTGCCCAAGGAGTCGGCCAAGGTCGCGCACTTCTGCTCGATGTGCGGGCCGAAGTTCTGCTCGATGAAGATCACCCAGGAAGTGCGGGAGTACGCCGCCAAGATCGACACCGTGGACGTCACGGTCGAGCAAGGCATGCGTGAGCAGGCCGAGCGGTTCCGCCAGGAAGGCAGCCAGCTGTACCACAAGGTCTAAGAACGCTGTGGGCGGCTCCCACAGGAACCGCGCCAGGCTCAAGGCCAGCGCGTTTTTTGTGGGAGCGGCCTTGCGTCGCGATACGAGGACGAAGTCCTCGCCAGGAACACCAACAACATTGCCGGCGAGCGCCAACCATGACATCACCCAGCCAGTTCTCCCCCGACCACCCGGTCCCCACCCACCAGCGCATCTTCGGTGCGCGTGACCTGTTCTCCCTCTGGTTTTCCCTGGGCATCGGCCTGATGGTGCTGCAAGTCGGCGCCATGCTCGCGCCGGGTCTGGGCCTTGCTGGCGCAGTACTGGCCATTGCCCTGGGCACCGGCGTGGGCGTGCTGTTGCTGGGCGCCGCCGGGGTCATCGGCAGTGACACCGGGCTGTCGGCCATGGGCACCCTGAAGCTCAGCCTGGGCAGCCATGGCACGCGCTTGCCGGCGGTGCTCAACTTGCTGCAACTGGTGGGCTGGGGGGCGTTCGAGATCATCGTCATGCGCGATGCCGCCAGCCTGCTGGGCGCACGTGCCTTCGGTGAGCACAGCGCCTGGAACAGCCCGATGCTGTGGACCCTGTGCTTTGGTGCCCTGGCGACCTTGCTGGCGGTGAGCGGGCCACTGGCGTTCGTGCGCAAGGTGCTGCGCGCCTGGGGTATCTGGTTATTGCTGGGCGCCTGCGTCTGGCTGACCTGGAACTTGTTCGCCAAGGCCGACCTGGCTGAGTTGTGGGGGCGCGCCGGGGCTGGCTCGATGTCGCTGGCAGTAGGCTTCGACATCGTCATTGCCATGCCGCTGTCGTGGCTGCCGCTGATCGCCGACTATTCACGTTTCGCCCGTAATGGCAGGCACGTGTTCGGCGGTACCGTGCTGGGCTACTTCATCGGCAATACCTGGCTGATGAGCCTGGGCGTCGCCTACACCCTGGCCTTCGCCGCCAGTGGCGAAGTCAATGCGCTGTTGCTGGCCTTGGCTGGCGCCGGCATGGGGATTCCGTTGCTGCTGATTCTGCTCGACGAGTCGGAAAAGGCATTCGCCGACATCCACTCGGCGGCGGTCTCCACCGGGGTGCTGCTACCGTTGAAGGTGGAGCACCTGGCACTGGCCATCGGCGTGCTGTGCACCCTGATCGCCTTGCTGGCGCCATTGGCTCAGTACGAGAACTTCCTGTTGCTGATCGGTTCGGTGTTTGCGCCGCTGTTCGGCGTAGTGCTGGTAGACCATTACGTGGTGCGTCGCCGTGGCCTGCCAGTACAGGTCAAGGGTTTGCACTGGCAGGCGCTACTGGCCTGGTTCGCGGGGGTGGCGGCCTACCACCTGATTGCCGCCAATGCCCCCGAGCTGGGCGCCACCCTGCCAGCATTGCTGCTGGCAGGTGTGCTGCACGGGCTGTTGAGCTTCAGCCGCGGCCGGGGAACAGTTCCGGCTTGAGCACGCCGTTGAGGCGCGGGTAGGGGATTTTCAGTTCCACGTGGCCCATGGAATAGGGCGCGATGGCATAGACCTCGTATTTGACCACCAGCGCGCCGTACGTCAGGGCGATGTGCGGCGACTTCTTGAACGGCCAGGTCTTGACGAACTCGGCGTCCTTGTCCATGCCCACGCTCATCAGCCAGGCGCGGTGCGACTCTTCGACGGTTTTCCAGAAGGTCTCTTCCTGGCCAGGCACCAGCATGTCCTGCAGGGTCAGCACCTTGTCCAGCTTGCGGGAGTAGTTGATGAAACCACGCCCGGGCATGCCGTGCGCGCCACCGCTGTCCAGGTAGCTGGACAGCTCGATGATCACCAGGCCGTCATGCTGCTCGCGTACCTTGGCTTGCAGGTAGCTGCTGTTACGTTTATCGGCGCTGGCCAGGTATTGCTGTTCATAGGCCTGCAGGGTGGCCGGCGCGGTGCCATGCTGATTGTCTTCGGTCAGTTGCAGCAAGCGCTTTTCGACGATGCCGTCAAGCTTGGGCAGGGCCGGGAAGTGCACCATGTCGATGTTCACCAGCGGGCAATCGCTTTCGCTGCAACCGGGTTTTACATGCTCCCAGGCGTCGCGTTTGACCTCTAGCGGGGTCCGGTAGTTGGGCGTGAACAGGCTCTGGCAGGCGCCCAGAGCGAGTGCCAGCACGGCCACGGAAGTCAGTTTGACAATGGTCATGATGATCCTTGCAGAACAGGGAAAAGTCGGCCTTTGACCGTCTGCGCGGCCTTCGGTTCGCCACTAAGCTAACAGAGTGCGCGCGTGCTGTCCCGACTGTGCGAATGGTTGCTGGAAAGGGGTGAAACGCGCTGGCGTGCGGAGTAGGATGGCGCGATGCTGTGATTGAGGTAGCGAGGATTTCCATGTCAGAGACGTTGAACTCAGTGCCCAGGGCGGTCGAGATCGTCAAGCGCGAAAACTGCTTCCAGGGCTTCTACAAGCTCGACAAGGTGCACTTGCGCCACGAGCTGTTCGCGGGCGGCATGGGGCGCGAGATCAGCCGTGAACTGTTCGTGCGTCACGATGCGGTGTGTGTCCTGCCCTACGACCCGCTGCGCGATGAAGTGGTGCTGATCGAACAGTTCCGCGTCGGTGCAATGGGCAAGGCCGAAAACCCCTGGCTGATCGAAATGGTGGCCGGGCTGATCGACAAGGACGAGCAACCCGAGGAAGTCGCCCACCGCGAAGCCGAGGAAGAAGCGGGCCTGACGTTCGCTGCCCTGTGGCCGATGACCCGCTACTTCCCGTCGCCTGGCGGCAGCGATGAGTACGTGCACTTGTTCCTTGGCCGCTGCAGCAGCAAAGGGGCAGGGGGGCTGCATGGCCTGGAGGCCGAGGGTGAAGACATTCGCGTGCGGGTATGGTCGTTCGAAGATGCCTTGCAGGCCGTGCGCGAGGGGCGCATCTGCAACGCGGCGACCATCATCGGCTTGCAATGGCTGGCGCTGAACCGTGACGAAGTACGAGGAATGTGGAAGTGAACCTGCTGCGCGAGCGCTATCGAGTCGACCTGGCCGGGCTGCAGGCAGCCTGTGAGGCCAACTATGCCCGGCTGATGCGCTTGCTGCCGGACATGCGTACCACCCAGAGCTCGCGCCGCATCGGTATGACCCAGGGCGACCAGATGCTTGGCGTGCTGGTGCTCGACGTGGTGCTGGCCTGCCCGTACACCACTACCCTGCATATACGTCAGGAACACAGCTTGCCATGGCTGCCGGTGCCGCACCTGGAGGTGCAGGTGTATCACGATGCGCGCATGGCCGAGGTGATCAGCGCCGAACATGCCCGGCGCCTGCGCAGCATCTACCCCTACCCGAACGAGGCGATGCACCAGCCAGACGAAAAAGCCCAGCTCAACCTGTTCCTGGGTGAGTGGCTGAGCCACTGCCTGGCCTGTGGCCACGAGCTGGCCAGCGTTCGCTGAAGTTTGACGCAGGTCGTTCGCGGGTGTTTGCTCACGGCCTTCGCCCGGCCATAATTGCGGCTGAACCCGTTCGAGGAGATGGCCGTTGCCGCCGCCAGACCAACCGCGCCCCGTGCATGTGGTGCAACTGACCGATGCCCACCTGTTCGCCGCCCCGGGCGGTAGCATGCTGGGGCTCAATACCCGTGACAGCCTGCGCCATGTGGTGGCCCAGGTACAACGCGAGCAAGCTCAGGTGGATGTGCTGCTGTGCACCGGCGACTTGTCACAGGACGCCAGCGTTGCCTCGTATCAAGCGTTCCGCGAGCTGACTGCGCCGCTTGCCGTGCCCACCCGCTGGTTGCCGGGCAACCACGACGAAGCCCAGGTCATGGCGCAGGTTGCGCCGGAACTGGTGCAGGCGGTGACCGATGTGGGGGCCTGGCGCATCGTCATGCTCAACACCGCCGTGCAGGGCGCGACCCACGGTTTTTTGCAGGGTGACCAATTGGCCGTCCTGGGCGCCGCGTTGAAAGAAGCGAACGGTCGACATTGCCTGGTGTGTTTCCACCATCAGCCGGTAGACATCGGTTGCGCCTGGATCGCGCCGATCGGCTTGCGCAATGCCCAGGCCCTGTTTGACACCATTGCCGGTTACCCACAGGTTCGGGCATTGCTGTGGGGGCATGTGCACCAGGAGTGGGATGAGCTACGCGATGGCCGGCGTTTGCTGGCTACGCCATCGACCTGCATTCAGTTCGCGGCCCGCAGCGAGGACTTCAAGGTGAGCGAAGAGCAGCCTGGGTACCGCTGGCTGCGCCTGCACGCC
Source organism: Pseudomonas sp. NY5710 (assembly GCF_013305665.1). Lineage (NCBI taxonomy): Bacteria > Pseudomonadati > Pseudomonadota > Gammaproteobacteria > Pseudomonadales > Pseudomonadaceae > Pseudomonas > Pseudomonas sp. NY5710. The sequence goes on along the minus strand of NZ_CP045554.1, from coordinate 4,908,776 downwards.
GACGGGCGGCTGGAGACCGGGGTGGAGCGGGCATGGGACTTTGAAGTGAAGCTCGACTTCGATAGCCCAGGTTATTGAGCGGGTTGCGCGGCCAACTGCAGGAGCGGCCTTGTGTCGCGAAAGGGCCGCAAAGCGGCCCCGGCAATATCTGCGGCGAAGCTGAAATTCTGGGGGGCGCTTCGCACCCCTTTCGCGACACAAGGCCGCTCCTACAGGGTGCCCTGTTGCAGCGGGCTATGGTGAAGAAATTGTTGCGAAACCCGTGACACTGCGTCAAAACCCGGCTAACGCGCTACACTGCGCGTCCCTGCGCCCGCATCATCAGGCGCGAAGCCACAGATTCCGGGGGCAGCATGTCGGGTTCCATCCTCTATATCCATGGCTTCAACAGCTCGCCGCTTTCCACCAAGGCGCGCCAGCTCGAAGCGGTCATGCAGCAGCTCGGCCTGGCCGACCAACTGCGGGTGCCCGCCTTGCACCATCACCCACGCCAGGCCATCGCCCAGCTTGAGGCGGCCATCGCCGAACTGGGCGCGCCATTACTGGTGGGCAGTTCGCTCGGCGGCTACTATGCCACCTGTCTGGCGGAGCGCCATGGCCTCAAGGCCTTGCTGGTCAACCCGGCGGTTACCCCGCACAAGCACTTTGACGGCTACCTGGGTAGCCAGCGCAACCACTACACCGATGAAACCTGGGAGCTGACCCTGGACCACGTGCAGGCCCTGGCCGAACTCGAAGTGCCAGCGCCGGTCGATGCCAGCCGCTATCAAGTGTGGTTGCAAACCGCCGACGAAACCCTGGATTACCGCCATGCCGAGCGTTATTACCGTGCTTGCGCCCTGCGCATCCAGGCCGGTGGTGACCACAGTTTCCAGGGCTTTGCCGAGCGCCTGCCGGCCCTGCTGGCGTTTGCCGGTATTGCGCGTGGGCAGTATGCAGCGCTCGATTTTTCTGTATTTTGACTTTTTTGCACTCACCAGACTGACGACGAGACCCTATGGCCAATCCCAGCGCTAGCGCCTATAACGCAGACGCCATCGAAGTCCTCTCGGGCCTTGACCCGGTCCGCAAGCGGCCGGGCATGTACACCGACACCAGCCGCCCCAACCACCTGGCCCAGGAAGTGATCGACAACAGCGTCGACGAAGCCCTGGCCGGGCACGCCCGCTCCGTGCAGGTCATTCTGCATGCCGACCACTCGCTGGAAGTCAGCGACGACGGCCGTGGCATGCCGGTGGACATTCACCCCGAAGAGGGCGTGTCCGGGGTCGAGCTGATCCTGACCAAGCTGCACGCCGGCGGCAAGTTCTCCAACAAGAACTACCAGTTCTCCGGTGGCTTGCACGGCGTTGGCATCTCGGTGGTCAACGCCCTGTCGACCCAGGTGCGCGTGCGTGTCAAACGCGACGGCAATGAGTACCAGATGACCTTCGCCGACGGCTTCAAGGCCAGCGAGCTCGAAGTTGTCGGTTCGGTCGGCAAGCGCAACACCGGCACCAGCGTGTATTTCAGCCCCGACCCCAAGTATTTCGATTCGCCGAAATTCTCCATCAGCCGTCTCAAGCACGTGCTCAAGGCCAAGGCCGTGCTGTGCCCAGGCCTGCTGGTCAGCTTCGAGGACAAGGCCAGCGGCGAAAAGGTCGAATGGCACTACGAGGATGGCCTGCGTTCCTACCTGGTCGATTCGGTCAACGAGTTCCAGCGCCTGCCCGATGAGCCGTTCTGCGGCAGCCTGGCCGGTAACAAGGAAGCGGTAGACTGGGCCTTGTTGTGGCTGCCCGAAGGCGGCGACAGCATCCAGGAAAGCTACGTCAACCTGATCCCTACCGCCCAGGGTGGTACCCATGTCAATGGCCTGCGCCAGGGCCTGCTGGATGCCATGCGCGAGTTCTGCGAATTCCGCAACCTGCTGCCGCGCGGGGTCAAGCTGGCACCTGAAGACGTTTGGGAACGCATCACTTTCGTCCTTTCGATGAAGATGCAGGACCCGCAGTTCTCCGGGCAGACCAAAGAGCGGCTGTCTTCACGTGAGGCGGCGGCATTCGTCTCTGGCGTGGTCAAGGATGCCTTCAGCCTGTGGCTCAACGCCCACCCTGAACTGGGCATGCAACTGGCGGAGCTGGCCATCAGCAACGCCGGCCGCCGCCTCAAGGCCAGCAAGAAGGTCGAGCGCAAGCGCATCACCCAGGGCCCGGCATTGCCCGGCAAGCTGGCCGACTGCGCCGGCCAGGACCCGATGCGTGCCGAGCTGTTCCTGGTCGAGGGTGACTCGGCCGGTGGCTCGGCCAAGCAGGCCCGGGACAAGGAATTCCAGGCCATCCTGCCGCTGCGCGGCAAGATCCTCAACACCTGGGAAGTGGACGGCGGCGAAGTCCTGGCCAGCCAGGAAGTGCACAACATTGCCGTGGCCATCGGGGTCGACCCGGGTGCCACCGACCTGGCGCAACTGCGCTATGGCAAAATCTGCATCCTCGCCGACGCCGACTCCGACGGCCTGCACATTGCCACGCTGTTGTGCGCGCTGTTCGTGCAGCACTTCCGTGCACTGGTCGAGGCCGGGCACGTGTATGTGGCCATGCCGCCGCTGTACCGCATCGACCTGGGCAAGGAAATCTACTACGCCCTCGACGAAGCCGAGCGTGATGGCATTCTCGACCGCCTGGTGGCCGAGAAGAAACGCGGCAAACCCCAAGTCACCCGCTTCAAGGGTTTGGGCGAAATGAACCCGCCACAACTGCGTGAAACCACCATGGACCCGAATACCCGGCGCCTGGTGCAACTGACCCTGGACGACGTGCAGGCGACTTGCGAGCTGATGGACAAGCTGCTGGCCAAGAAGCGCGCCGGTGACCGCAAGAACTGGCTGGAAACCAAAGGTAACCTCGCCGAGGTCATGGTTTGATTCGTTTGCTTCTGGCGGCCTGGCTGGCGCTGGTTGCCCTGCCGGGCCTGGCGGGCGACTGGCCAGAGCTGAAGATGACTGCCGAGCACCCGATAGACGGTATGCGCGGTGGCAACCTGTCTGGTCTGGCAGTCTGCCGGGGGGCGTTATGGGGCGTGTCCGACCGCGACGATGACCGCATCTACCGCTTCGACCAGCAGAGCGCTACCTGGCGCGCGCAGGCGCTTGCCTTCACTGCACCGCCGGTGCCGGAAAGCGGCCTGCCGTGGGGCCTGAAGTCACGCAACTGGGCGGCGTCGTACATTCGCGGCGGCGCGCTGGACTTCGAAGGCATCACCTGCGACCAGGCAAACAACCTGTACCTGGTCAGCGAGGCCCACGCTGCGGTGCTGCAACTGCCGCCCGAAGGTGAGCCCGACTGGCTCAAGATCGACCCGGCCATGGTCCGTCAGGCGCGGGCCAGTGGCATGCTGCTGAACTTCAATGCGCTGTTTGAGGGGCTGGCAATCAACCCGGCGGGTGACCGCCTGTGGCTGGCGGCCGAGCGCGAGCGGCGTGGCCTGGTGGCCATCGAACGGCAGCAGTCGGTATGGACCTGCGGGCGCGGTTGCGTGCTGCTGAGCGAGGCCGGGGTCGAGATGCAGCCGCCGCAAATGCCAGCGGCCCGGGCCCTGTCGCGCGACTTTTCCGACCTCGCCTGGTTCGAGGGCAAGCTGTTCACCCTTGAGCGCAACGCCTACCGGATATGCCGGCGGGATGCCGACAGCGGCGAGGTCGAGCGCTGCTGGTCGTTCGCCGCCGAGGCGCTGGAGCCCATGCGCCGCTACGATCAGCCGTTCGGCCTGGCCGAGGCGCTGGTGATCGACGGCAAAGGCGCTTGGGTCGGGTTGGACAACAACAATGCTGACCGTGCCGATGGCGAGCGGCGCCCGATCGTGTGGCGCTTCGAGGCGCCTCAGGGCGGCTGGGGCGCCAAACCGTGAGCCAGGCACCGGGCAAGCGCGCAGGCCGGGTGCTGATGGTGCTTGCCTGGGCGGCTGCGCTGTTTCTGGCCACACGCTTTTTCGGCCAGTGGGAAGACAGCCAGCGCAACCCTAACCGCCAGGTGCAGTCGGAGCACGGCCAAGGTTTCATCGAGGTGCGCCTGCTGAGTAATGGCCAGGGGCATTTCGTGGTGGATGGCGCGATCAATGGCCAGGTGGTGCATTTCATGCTCGACACCGGGGCCACCGACGTCGCGATCCCCGAAGGGCTGGCCCGCGACTTGGGCCTGGCGCGTGGCAGCCCGGTGCTGCTGAGTACCGCCAATGGCCGCACCGAGGGCTACCGCACGCGGTTGGCCAGCCTGCAACTGGGCGACATACGCCTGCAGAACGTACGCGCCATCGTCGTGCCGGGCCTGGATGGCCCCACCGTGCTACTGGGCATGAGTGCCCTGCAACAACTTGAATTTACCCAGCGCGGTGGCACCATGCTGCTGCGCCAGAACCTGAAATGACGAGGCCCGCATGAGCGACTCACTGGAACTCAGCCTGGACGGCGTAGAACGCCGCTCGCTGGCTGACTTCACCGAACAGGCCTACCTCAACTACTCCATGTACGTGATCATGGACCGCGCCCTGCCGCATATCGGCGATGGCCTCAAGCCAGTGCAGCGGCGCATTGTCTACGCCATGAGCGAGTTGGGGCTCGATGCCGATGCCAAGCACAAGAAGTCGGCGCGTACCGTCGGTGACGTGCTCGGCAAGTTCCACCCCCATGGCGACTCGGCCTGCTATGAAGCCATGGTGCTGATGGCGCAGCCGTTCAGCTACCGCTACACACTGGTCGATGGCCAGGGCAACTGGGGTGCGCCGGACGATCCGAAGTCGTTCGCGGCCATGCGCTACACCGAGGCGCGGTTGTCCCGCTATGCCGAAGTGCTGCTCAGCGAAGTCGGTCAGGGCACCGTCGATTGGGTGCCCAACTTCGACGGCACCTTGCAGGAGCCCGCCGTGTTGCCGGCACGCCTGCCCAACATTCTGCTCAACGGCACCACCGGTATCGCCGTGGGCATGGCCACCGATGTGCCGCCGCACAACCTGCGTGAAGTGGCCAGCGCCTGCGTGCGCCTGCTCGACGAGCCCAAGGCCACCATCGAGCAGTTGTGCGAGCATATTCAAGGGCCGGACTACCCGACCGAGGCCGAAATCGTCACGCCGCGGGCCGAAATCCTCAAGATGTACGAAAGTGGCCGTGGCTCGATCCGCATGCGCGCCGTGTACCGCGTCGAGGACGGCGACATCGTTGTAACCGCGTTGCCCCACCAGGTGTCGGGGGCCAAGGTGCTGGAGCAGATCGCGGCGCAGATGCAGGCCAAGAAGCTGCCGATGGTGGCCGACCTGCGCGACGAGTCGGATCACGAAAACCCTTGCCGCATCGTCATCATCCCGCGGTCCAATCGTGTGGATGCCGACGAGCTGATGCAGCACCTGTTCGCCACAACCGACTTGGAAAGCAGCTACCGGGTCAACGTCAATATCATCGGCCTCGACGGCCGGCCGCAGCTGAAGAACCTGCGCACGATCCTGGTGGAATGGCTGGAGTTCCGCACCCATACCGTTCGTCGCCGGCTGCAGCACCGCCTGGACAAGGTCGAGAAGCGCCTGCACCTGCTGGACGGTTTGCTCACCGCGTTCCTCAACCTGGATGAAGTGATCCACATCATCCGCACCGAGGACCACCCCAAACAGGCGCTGATCGCGCGCTTCGGCCTGACCGAAATCCAGGCCGACTACATCCTTGAGACCCGCCTGCGGCAGTTGGCGCGTTTGGAAGAGATGAAAATCCGCGGCGAGCAGGACGAACTGCTAAAAGAGCAAGCCAAATTGCAGGCGCTGCTGGGCAGCGAAGCCAAACTGCGCAAGCTGGTGCGCAGCGAGCTGATCAAGGATGCCGAAACCTATGGCGACGACCGCCGCTCGCCTATCGTCGAGCGCGCCGAAGCCAAGGCGCTGTCGGAAAATGAGCTGATGCCGACCGAGCCGGTGACCGTGGTGCTGTCGGAAAAAGGCTGGATACGCTGTGCCAAGGGCCACGACATCGATGCGACCGGCTTGTCGTACAAGGCAGGCGACGGCTTCAAGGCCGCTGCTGCTGGCCGCTCCAACCAGTTTGCCGTGCTGATCGACTCGACCGGGCGCAGCTACTCGCTGGCCGCCCACAGCCTGCCTTCGGCGCGTGGTCAGGGTGAGCCGCTGACGGGGCGCCTGACGCCTCCGCCTGGGGCCACCTTCGATTGCGTGCTGCTGCCAGAGGACGATGCGCTGTACGTGGTCGCGTCCGACGCCGGCTACGGCTTCGTGGTCAAGGGTGAAGACCTGCAGGCCAAGAACAAGGCCGGCAAGGGTTTGCTCAGCCTGCCCAACGGCGCCAAGGTCATGACGCCGCGGCCGGTGGCCAACCGTGAGCAGGACTGGCTGGCGGCGGTGACCACCGAAGGCCGCCTGCTGGTGTTCAAGGTCAGCGACTTGCCACAGCTGGGTAAAGGCAAGGGCAACAAGATCATCGGTGTACCCGGCGACCGGGTCGCCAGCCGCGAAGAGTTCGTCACCGACCTGGCCGTGATCGCCGACGGGGCGACCCTTGTATTGCAGGCCGGCAAGCGTACCCTGTCTCTGAAGCCCGACGACCTTGAACACTACAAGGGCGAGCGTGGCCGGCGTGGCAGCAAGCTGCCGCGTGGGTTCCAGCGCGTCGATAGCTTGCAGGTGGAAGTGCCGGCGTAACCGGTGGAAATGTCTGGAACGGCAATTACAGCGCCGTTCCGGGCAGAAACACTGGAGTCGGACGGTTATTTCGCGGATGATATGGCCCTTGTGGCGCCGGCGTGGTCGTGTGCCCGTTTGAATTTATATGTATCACTGCGGTGTGCCTGTAGGCAGCCGCCTGGATGGGATGATGAAATTTCTGCGCCTTCCACTTGCGCTGTTGATGACTGGCCTGCTGGGGCTGGGCGGGTGCACCATGCACCAGCCTGTCGCCTTGTACCAGCTCGACAGTGGTGATCCTGGCCAGCCGTCGCAGAGTGCGGGCATGGCCGTTGTACTCGGGCCGGTATCGGTGGCCGATTACCTGCAGCGCGAGACGTTCCTGCAGCGCCAGGCCGATGGCAGCCTGAGCGCGGCGACCGACGGTCGTTGGGCGGGTAGCCTGTCGTCGGACATCGACCAGTTGCTGGTGCGCCAGCTGGCCTGGCGCCTGGACAGCCAGCGTGTGGTACTGGCCCCGGCAACGGCCGGTTTCACGCCGGATGTACAGGTGCTGCTGTCGATTACCCGCCTGGACTCGGGCAAGGACCAACCGGCCATCCTAGACGCCCAGTGGCGCCTGCTGGACCGCCGTGGCCGCGTGCGTGACAACCGTATCGTTCACCTGGAACAGCCACATGAGGGCAGCGAGTCGTCGCAGGTACAGGCCCAGGGCCAATTGCTGCAGAAGCTGGCCGAGCAGCTGAGCACGGCGGTGAAGCCGCTGGCCAACCAACCGGCAATTGCTGAAGACACGCCGAAAAAGCCGGCTGCACCGGTGCAGGTGAAGAAGGCGCCGGAGAAGTCCAAGATCCCGATGGCCTCGCCGATTCGCACCGATATGGAAGTCTATCGGTTCTGACCTAACCGCCAGGTGCAAAAAAGCCCGCGATGCTGCGGGCTTTTTCATGTCTGCGTCAAACCATTGCGGAGCTTGGCTGGGGCGCTGGACGCGCGGCCTTGCGTTGCTAAGGGGCTGCGCGGCAACCCCAGTGCCCAGCGCAGCCTGTCAGGCCCTACGCTCGTGCATGCGCGCCAGTTGCCGTTCCAGCATCGACGGGTACGGTTCCAGCAGGCGCTCCACGCAGCAGGCGCCCTCAGGGCTGGCAATCGGGCGAATGCGTGCGCGCTGGCGAATCAGTGCGTCATCGCTGATCTGCCGCTCCACCAGCAACAGGTTGCGGCTGTGCTGCGACAGCGCCAGGGCATCCTGGGCTTTTTCGGCGATCAACACGTCTACCAGCTCCAGCCCATGCAGATCGTTGCCCAGCACCAGGCCAAGCTGCAATTGCAAGGTGATGCCGCTGTCGGCCACTTCGATCTGCAGGGCATGGCCCAGGGCGCGCAACAGCTCGCCGCAGCAGATGGCGTTGGTCAGGTAGTCCTCGCCACATACGCGGCTGTGGAACAGCACCAGGGTGCTGCCATCGTTGAGTGTGTGCGTTTCGCCGTCGTACAGCGATGCGGCATGCTCCAGGCAGTCACGGTAACGCTCGGTCAGCTCGGTCAGGCGGGTGCGCGGCAGACGCCGCAGTTGCTCCTGGGAGCCCAGCTGCACGGCGAGGATGGCGCTGAAGTGCGGTTCGTCGGATTCGTCTACCACTGCGGTTCTTGGCCCAGTGTCGTCGTCGAGCAGGCCGGCGAATGCTTCGTCATCTTCCACGTCTGGCACTGCGGCGACCTTGGCGCGCGGCGCGGCCTTGAGTGCCGGGCTGGCGTGCTGCGGGTCGTCGAACGGTTCATCGTCGTCTTCCTCAGGCTCTGGCTCCGGCTCCGGCTCTGGTGGCGGCGGTGGCGCCAGGCGCGCATGCAGCTGGCGGGCGATGTCGCCGATTTCATCCTGGCGGTCGGTGGCCGGGGTGTAGTACTGCGGGTCGCGCAGCCATACCCGCAACTGCAGCAACGGCAGGGTGATGTAGCGGCCCTGACGCAAGCTGAGCGCCAAGGCCAGCGCCAGCAGGATGGCCGCCAGAATGCCCATGCTTTGCAGGCTGATCAGCATGGGCTGCTGGAATTGGCTCATGTCCAGGCTGATGCGCAGCTGCCCGGCAGCCACGTCCTGGAAGCTGATCTTGGTCTGGTACACGCCTTCGGCCTCGCCCAGCAGGCTATTGCGCGGGCGTTGCCCGGCTTCGGCGAGGATGCGGTTGTCCACGCTGTAGATGGCCGCATGGGCCACCAGCGGGTTTTTCACCAGGTTGCCCAGCAGCACGTTGAGGCTGAGGATATCGTTGGCTACCAGCAGTTCGGTCGCCGAAGTGGCCGTTTGCGTGGTCAGGCTCTGGCCGAGGGCGTCGGCCTGCTCGTGCATGGCCTGCTTGAACTGCAGGCCCATCACACAGGCGTAGATCACCAGTGCCAGCGCCACCAGAAAGATGTTGGTGCAGGCGATGCGCAGTGCCAGCGGCACGCGACGTTGACTCAGGGCACGATAGATCATCAGGAAGAAGTTGTCTGGTTTGACGGGCGTGGGCCGGTTCACAGAGCTCGGCTCTTAATGGCAAGAAAGTGGGGGGAGTATAGCGAGCCGGGTTTTGTCGGCAAAGTATCGTTGGCGCCCGATGGTCATGGAAAGTCGGTAGAATGCGCATTTTTCATCGAAGTCGGAGCCAGGTTGTGCGCGAAATCGTCCTGATCAACATCACCGGTGAGGACCGTCCCGGTCTCACTGCGGCAATCACCGGCGTCCTGCTGCAGGGCGGTGTGAGTATCCTCGACATCGGCCTGGCGGTCATGCACGGCACCCTGTCGTTCGGCATCCTGGTCGATATCCCTGACAACGAAGTGGCAACTGCCCTGCTGCAGGGTGTGCAAGCCAAGGCCCACGAGCTGAACCTGCAGGCCCGTTATACGCCGATTTCCGAGGCGGACTACCAGCACTGGGCCGACGGCCACGGTGAGGCGCGCCATGTGGTGACCCTGCTCAGCCGCAAGATCACCCCCGAGCAACTGCAACGGGTCAGTGCGGTGATCAGCCAGTACGGCCTGACGATCGAACGCATCGAGCGGCTGTCGGCCCGGGTGGCGCTGGACGCCGACACCGGCAAGGGCAAGGCGGCGGTCGAGATATCCGTGCGTGGAGTGCCGAGCGATGCCCAGGCCCTGCGTGCCGATTTCTTCGCCCTGGCGCAGGCGCTGAGCGTCGACATTGCCTTCCAGAAAGACGACCTGTTCCGCCGCAACCGCCGCCTGGCGGTATTCGACATGGATTCGACGCTGATCGAGGCCGAGGTCATCGACGAACTGGCCAAGGCGGCTGGCGTGGGCGAGCAGGTGGCTGCCATCACCGAACGGGCCATGCGTGGCGAACTGGACTTCCGCGCCAGTTTCAAGGAGCGCATGGCCTTGCTCAAGGGCCTGGATGTGGGCGTGCTGGACGAAATCGGCGCCTCGCTGCGCCTGACCGAAGGCGCGGAAAACCTGTTCGCCGAGCTCAAGCGCCTGGGTTACAAGACTGCCATTCTGTCCGGTGGGTTTACCTATTTTGCCCGCCAGGTGCAGGCGCGCCTGGGTATCGACTATGTGTTCGCCAACGAGCTGGAAGTGGTGGATGGCAAGGTGACTGGTGTGGCGGTCGAGCCGATTGTCGATGCCCAGCGCAAGGCCGAACTGCTGCAGAAACTGGCCAGCGATGAGGGCTTGCAACTGGAACAGACCATTGCCGTGGGCGATGGCGCCAACGACCTGCCAATGCTGGCGCTGGCCGGCCTGGGCGTGGCATTTCGCGCCAAGCCGCTGGTGCGCCAGTCGGCCAAGCAGGCGATTTCTACCCTGGGCCTGGACGGCGTGTTGTACCTGTTGGGCTTGCGCGACCGCGACGCGCGCGGCTGATCGGGAAATCTGGGGCTGCTTTGCAGCCCTTCGCGGGCATGCCCGCGAAGGGCCGCGAAGCGGCCCAGCTTTTATCAGGCCATCAAGCCTGCACAGGCGCCGCCAGCTGCTGCCCCATGCGCACGGCAGACCCGGCACCCAGGCTCTCGGCCCACTTCACCTGCTGCGGCCCGAACAACACGATGGCCGTCGAACCCAGCTTGAAGCGCCCCAGCTCGGCACCTTTCTCCAGGTGGATCGGCGCACGGCTGGCGTCGTCGTATCGGAAGGTCTTGAGCTCACGCTTGGGCGGCGTCACCAGGCCAGCCCACACGGTCTCGATCGAAGCAACGATCATCGCACCCACCAGCACCACGGCCATCGGCCCGCGTTCGGTGTCGAACAGGCAGACCACCCGCTCGTTGCGGGCGAACAGCTCGGGCACGTTTTCAGCAGTGGTCTGGTTCACCGAGAACAGGCGGCCCGGCACGTAGACCATCTCGCGCAGGGTGCCGGCCAGCGGCATGTGCACGCGGTGGTAGTCCTTGGGCGACAAGTAGATGGTGGCAAACTCACCGCCCATGAACGGGGCGGCCAGCGCCGGGTCACCGCCCAGCAGCTCCTGCGCGCTGAAACCGTGGCCTTTGGCCTGGAAGATGCGGCCATGCTCGATCGGGCCAAGCTGGCTCACGGCGCCGTCGGCGGGGCACAGGATGGCGCCCGGGGTTTCATCCAGCGGGCGGGCGCCCGGCTTCAGGGCGCGGGTGAAGAATGCGTTGAAGTGCTCGTAGGCGCTCAGGTCTTCGACCAGCGCCTGGCTCATGTCGACCTGGTAGCGCTTGGCGAACCAGGCGGTGAAGGCGTTCTTGAACCAGCGCACGCGGCACTCGGCGACGCAGCCGGCCAGCCGCGACAGCAGGTGGTGCGGCAGCAGGTACTGGCTGATGATGAACAGACGGGATTTCATGCAGGTTCCTTAAACTTCTACAGGCGTGTCCGGGTGGTTGCCCCATTCGCTCCACGAGCCGGCATAAGCCTTGACGCGTGGGTAGCCGAGGGCCTTGGCCACCAAATAGGTGAAACCGGAACGGCGGTGGGACTGGCAATGGGTAACCACCTCCTTGTCGGAGGTGATGCCCAGGCTTTGCAGCACTTCGGCGATATCCTCGCGGATCCGCAGGTGGTCGTTGAGGTCCATGCCGGCGGTCCACTCGAAGTTGACCGCACCAGGGATGTGACCGCCCTTGGCCGACAACACTTTTTCGCCGTTGAATTCCTGTGGGGCGCGTGCGTCCCAGATCACCAGGTCATCGGCGCCCAGGCGGCTTTGCAGGTACTCGCGGGTGGCTGTAGGTGCAGTGTCGAGGTGCAGGTGCACCGGGGCGGTGCCGCTTGCGGGCACTTCGGTGGACAGCTTGTCGGCTGGCCAGGCCTGGATACCGCCATTGAGGTAGTGGTAGCGCGCATGGCCGATCACGTCGAGCAGCCAGATGAAACGCCCCGCCCAACCACCGCCTTCATCGTCATACACCACGTAGACGGCATCATCGCGGTGGCCGAGTTCGCTGAACAGTTTTTCCAGTTCGCCCAGGGGCGGCAGCAGACCAGGGGCCGGTGGCTGGCCAAGCTGGGTGCGCTTGCCCTCGACAAAGCGGGCGCCGGGGATATGCCCGCTGACATAGCGGTTGGCGCTGCTCAGGTCGACCAAGATCAACTGCGGTGAATCCAGGCGCGGCAGCAGGTCTGCAGCTTCGATCACCAGGGGCAGGCCGGAAAAGTCGGTCATCCACGGTCTCCAGAGTGGAAAGAGGAGCGATTGTAGCGCAAGGCTCAGGCTTTGCGGTTGGCGAACAGCGACAGTGCCCGCTCGATGCATTGCACGGTTTTGCCGAAGGCTTGCACGCTGATATCGGTCATGGGCCTGCAAGCCTGGTCGGCCACCAGCAGCATGAGCACCTGATCGTTCACCGCCAGCGAGCGCAGCAGCACATGCTCACTGCGGAACAGGGCGCGCAGCGGTGCTGGCAGCAGGGCGGCGAACTGGCTGTGGTTCTGCGGGGTGATGCGCAGCTGCCCGGCCTGGCTCATCAGTTTCTGCAGCAGTTTGTTCTGCGCCACCTGCAGGGCCAGGCCCGCGGCCTCCTTGGGCAAGCCGGCGGTCTGCTGCACGCGCAGGGTATCGGTGCTCTTGTCCAGGCTCAGCAGCATGATGCGTTGCATGCCGCAGGCCAGCAGGGCCTCTTGTGCCTGGGTGGCCAGGTGCACGGTATTGGTGAACGGGCTGGGTTGCGCCAGCAGGTGCTGGCACAGTGTGCGCCAGCGCGCCAGCTCTTCACTGCTGGGCGGTGGCGCCGCCAGCATGTCTGGGTGCGGGCGGCGCTGGTGCCACGGCCATATCAGGGCCTCGGCTGGATGGAACAGTGCATGCCGGGCATGGCGACGGGCGCTGGCGGCTGCCTGCTGGTGAACTTGTTGCTGCACGTCTTCCAGCGAAGTCTGCAGGTACAGGGCGGTCAGCAGCTGCCAGCGCAACAGGTGCGGGTTGTCCCAGCCGACCTGCGCCGCCAGGGCCAGGTTGTTGGCCAGCAATACGGTATTGGCCGGCTGGTTGAACCAGCGCCGCAGGCCGGGCTCTGCGTCCAGGCGGTGTTGCTGGCTGAGCAGGTCTTCGTCGCGGGCGATGCTCAGCACCTGGGCCAGTTGCTCGCGCTCTTCCAGCAGCAGGCGGTAACCCTGGGTCACCCACTGCGGCAGGCGCCAGTATTCGGCCATGGTCTGGCACAGCGCCATTATGCGCACGCCAAACAGTTCTTCCTCGACATGAGCGGCCTCTTCACCCTTGTGGATCACCCGCAGCTCCCAGGTGTCGAGCAGCTTCGGGTAGGCCAGCGCCAGCGGCCAGAGGGGCGACAGGAACAGCAGGCTGCCCCAGTGGATTTCCTGCCACAGCCGCGCCAGGCGGCTGGCGAACAGGCCGCTGGCCTGCTGCGCTGCGTGCTGGCTGATCATCTGGAACTGGCACAGAACCGGTGGGATTTCTTCAACAGGCACTGCTGGCAGGCGCTTGAGCAACAGCTCGCTGCGCTCCAGGCCGAGCCGGTTGAGGGCCACTTCAAGGCTTTCGGCCGGTTCGGCCATGCTGGCGTTGGTGGCGTGGTTGGCTTCACGCATCACCGACAACACCAGCGCCGGGCTATCTTGCATCAGTTCGGCGATGTCGCGCAGCGAGCGGCGGCTATCGTGGATGGCCGCCATGACCCGGTCGTAGCTGTGCTTCGGCACCGGGATGCGAACACTCTCGAGCAGCTTGACCCAGGCCTCTAGCGTTCGCGGAGCCTGAGCGGGCACCTTGGTTTCAATTGGCATTTTGACATCAGTCCGAACTGGCTTTTCGCATTGTGTGGCTATAGTCTGGCGCAGTTCTGCCGATAAGTAGAAGAAGAGTTTTACAGCTCTCGTCTCTTCCCCTGACCACGACAGCAAGTGCTTTGAACCTATGGCTAAAATTATCGGCATCATCGTCGTATTCGCGAGCGTGCTCGGCGGCTACGTGCTTTCCCACGGCAAGATCGCGGCGCTGATCCAGCCGTTCGAAGTACTGATCATCGGCGGTGCGGCCTTTGGTGCATTCCTGCAGGCCAACCCTGGCTACATGACCATGCACGTCATCAAGAAGTCGATGAAGATGTTCGGCTCGCGCTTCAGCCATGCGTTTTACCTTGAAGTGCTGGGGCTGGTGTACGAAATCCTCAACAAGAGCCGTCGCGAAGGCATGATGGCCATCGAGGCCGACATCGAAGACGCCGCCGCCAGCCCGATTTTCGCCAAGTACCCCACGGTACTGGCCGATGAGCGCATGACCGCGTTCGTCTGCGACTACCTGCGCATCATGTCTACCGGCAACATGGCCCCGCACGAGCTCGAGGGCCTGTTCGACATGGAGCTGCTGAGCATGAAGGAAGAGCTTGAGCACCCGTCCCATGCGGTGACCGGCATCGCCGATGGCATGCCCGGCTTCGGTATCGTAGCGGCGGTGCTGGGTATCGTGGTGACCATGGCCTCGCTGGGTGATGGGGACCAGGCGGCCATCGGCATGCACGTGGGGGCGGCGCTGGTCGGTACGTTCTTCGGTATTCTCGCGGCTTACGGCTTCTTCGGCCCGCTGGCCAAGTGCCTGGAGCACGACGCCAAGGAAGAGCTGAACCTGTACGAGTCGATCAAGGCATCGCTGGTGGCCTCGGCTTCGGGCATGCCGCCGTCGCTGGCGGTCGAGTTCGGGCGCAAGGTGCTGTACCCCAAGCACCGCCCAAGCTTCGCCGAGCTGGAACAAGCGGTTCGCGGTCGCTGATTCATGGAGAACAATCAGCCCATCATCGTCAAGCGCGTCAAGCGCTTTGGCGGCGGCCACCACGGCGGCGCCTGGAAAATCGCCTTTGCCGACTTCGCCACGGCGATGATGGCGTTCTTCCTGGTGCTGTGGCTGTTGTCCACGGCCACGCCTGAGCAGAAGATCGCCATTGCCGGTTACTTCCAGGACCCGATTGGGTTCTCCGAAAGTGGTACGCCCTACGTCATCGACCTGGGTGGTTCCCCCGAAATGGCGCCGGACAAAACCATCAACCCGGAAGTGAAAACCGAGCCCACGCAGCCGTCGCCCACCCAGCTGGACAAGGACCAGGTGGAGACCATGGCCGAGCAGGTCGAGCGCGAGCGCCTTGAATTGCTGTTGCAGGAGCTGCAGAACAAGGTCGAAGAGAACCCGCAACTGCAGAAGTTCAAAGACCAGATCCTGTTCGAGATCACCCAGGATGGCCTGCGTATCCAGATCATGGACGCCGAGAACCGTCCGATGTTCGATATCGGCAGTGCGCGCCTGCAGCCGTACTTCGAAGATATTCTGTTGGCCATGGCCGACACCATCAAGGCAGTGCCCAACAAGATCAGCATCAGCGGCCACACCGATGCCAAACCGTATGCCGGCACTGGCGAGTTCGGCAACTGGGAGCTGTCGGCCAACCGCGCCAATGCCGCACGCCGGGCATTGGTAGCAGGTGGGTACCCGGACGGCCAGGTGGCTCGGGTGGTGGGGTATGCATCGTCATCGCTGTTCGACCGCAAAAACCCGTTCAACCCGGTAAACCGCCGCATCGACATCATCGTGCTGACCAAGAAAGCCCAGCGCAACATCGAGGGTGAGCAGGGCGAGCAGGGTGCACCGCAAGCACCGGCAGCCCCGCCTGCGGCCCCACCGGCCAGTGGCGCGGCGCCCGGTGCCGGGGCCGGTCAGGCGCCGATGCAACCACGTGAACTGCGCCAGAAGCTGAACATCTTCGAGGATGGCACGCTGAAGATGGACGAGAGCAAGGAGCAGTAGGCCCCGCGAAACCTTGCACGGCGCTTTGCAGGGCCGTGCGGGCGGGCCTCGCAGCGTAAAAAGGCTTACCGCCCGGTCAGTAGCTGTCTTCCGTCAGGCTGGCGATGATCGAGCGGTAGCTGTTCATGCGTTGCTGCGAGATCCGGCCATCGTCCAGCGCCTTGAGCAACGCGCAGCCGGGCTCGCGGTCATGTTTGCAATCGCGGAAGCGGCAGGTGCCGAACAGGTCGCGGAACTCGATGAAGCCATCCTCCACATCGCTGCGGCTGACGTGGCCAAGGCCGAATTCGCGGATGCCCGGCGAGTCGATAAGGTCGCCGCCATTAGGGAAATGGTACAGCCGCGCGGTGGTGGTGGTGTGGGTACCCTGGCCCGACCATTCCGACAGGTCGCCGACGCGGGTGCCGGCCTCTGGCAGCAGGCTGTTGACCAGCGAAGACTTGCCCACACCCGACTGGCCGACGAACACGCTGATGTGCCCGTCAAGTTGCTGCTGCAGGCGTTGCATGCCATCACCGTGGTGGGCAGATACCTCCAGCAGCGGGTAGCCCAGCTCGCGGTAGACCTCGAGCAGCGCCCGCAGGCCGGGGCCGTTCTCGGCGTTGATCAGGTCGGCCTTGTTCAACAGCAGCAGCGGGCGCAGGCCTGCATGCTCGGCAGCGACCAGGTAACGGTCGATCAGGTTCGGGTGCGGTTCCGGGGCCGGGGCAAACACGATCACGATGAGGTCGACGTTGGCGGCGACCGGTTTCAACTGGCCATGGTTGTTCGGCCGGCAAAGTTCGGTGCTGCGTGGCATCTGCGCCACGATCACGCCTATGCCCTGGTTGCCTGCACGCCATACCACGCGGTCGCCAGTGACCAGTGCTGGCAGGTTGGCGCGCAAGTGGCAGCGGAACACCTGGCCTGCAACGTCGCCATCTTGGGCCTCTACCTCGACCTGCACGCCAAAGTGGGCAATCACCAGGCCCAGTTGTTCCGGCCCCAGGTCGCCACCTTCCAGTTCCTGCAGCACATGCTGCTCGCGTTTGGCCGCGCGAGCAGCTCGCTCGCCCTGGATTTTTTCGATGCGCCAGTTCTGGCGGCGATTGAGCTGGCGTTTGGCCATGAACATTCCGTGAGAAGGGCCCGGGTCAGGGCATTGAAAACGGCAGGCAGTTTAGCACGCCAGGCGGTGCACCATTGTGCTTGTGTGACCGGCATGCGGTGAATGGGCGTGGCTGGGCCACTAGGCTAATATGACGGGCTATATGAGGAGCTTCTGCATGCAAAACCCACAGAACCTGATCTGGATCGACCTGGAAATGACCGGCCTCGATCCGGACAGCGACGTCATCATCGAAATGGCCACCATTGTCACCGACAGCGAGCTGAACACCCTGGCCGAAGGCCCGGTGATCGCCATCCACCACAGCGATGAAGTACTGGCCCGCATGGACGAGTGGAACACCCGCACCCATGGAGCGTCTGGTCTGACCCAGCGTGTGCGCGACAGCAAGGTCGGCATGGCCGAGGCCGAGGCCCAGACCATTGCTTTCCTCGAGCAGTGGGTGCCCAAAGGCAAATCGCCGATCTGCGGCAACAGCATCTGCCAGGACCGTCGCTTCCTCTACCGGCACATGCGCAACCTGGAAAACTACTTCCACTACCGCAACCTGGATGTCTCGACCCTGAAAGAACTGGCAGCGCGCTGGGCGCCGGACGTGCGTGACAGTTTCAAGAAGGGCAATACGCACCTGGCGCTGGACGACATTCGCGAATCGATTGCCGAGCTGCGCCACTACCGGGAGCATTTCATCAAGGTGTGAACCGTTACGGCGCAGATATTCTGGCTGCGCCCCCTTTTGGTGCCTTGGGCAACTGGTTAGACTGCGCGCCTTTCCCGCACGGACCCGCACCATGTTGCTGATGCTCTACCTCATTGCCATCACTGCCGAAGCCATGACCGGTGCGTTGTCTGCCGGGCGTCGCGGCATGGACTGGTTCGGCGTGGTGCTGATCGCCTGTGTTACCGCCCTGGGTGGCGGGTCGGTGCGCGATGTGTTGCTCGGGCACTACCCGCTGACCTGGGTGAAACACCCCGAGTACTTGGTGTTGACCAGCTTTGCTGCCCTGTTGACCATTTTCATCGCGCCGATGATGCGCCGCCTGCGCTCGCTGTTCCTGGTGCTCGACGCGCTGGGGCTGGTGGCGTTTACCCTGATTGGCTGTATGACGGCGCTGGAAATGGGGCAGGGCATGCTGGTGGCCTCGATCAGCGGAGTGATTACCGGTGTGTTCGGCGGGATCTTGCGCGATATTTTCTGCAACGACATCCCACTGGTGTTCCGCCGCGAGCTTTACGCCAGCGTGTCGTTCGCCGCGGCGTGGTTCTACCTGGGCTGCGTGTATTTCAAGGTGCCGGCGGAGCAGGCGATGCTGCTGACCCTCTTTGGCGGGTTTCTGGTGCGCTTGCTGGCGATTCGTTTCCATTGGGAAATGCCCAAGTTCCACTACAACGACCAGCAGTAAACCTGCCCCAGGCCCGGCGCGGTCCCTGTAGGAGCGGGCATGCCCGCGAACACCGGCGCAGCCGGTGCCAGCCACCGAGTTGCCTGCTTCGCGGGCGCGCCCGCTCTCACAACGACCAGCAGTAAACCTGCCCCAGGCCCGGAGCGGTCCCTGTAGGAGCGGGCATGCCCGCGAACACCGGCGCAGCCGGTGCATCCACCGAGTTGCCAAATTCGCGGGCGCGCCCGCTCCCACAGTGGGCCGAGTAGCTATTGAATGCCGTGCCGAGCAAGCGCCCACTCGACATGCTCGCGCACCAGCTCCGACGCATCCTCGCGCCGCGCCTTCAGCGCCTCGATCACCGGTATCGTCGACGGCGCATTGCCCAAGCCCACCGCCAGGTTGCGCAAGAACCGCTCATAGCCAGCCCGGCGTAGCGGCCCGCCCTCGGTCTTGCGCAGGAAGGTACGCTCATCCCACAGGAACATCCCCGCCAGCTCGGCATTCTCCAGCCCGTGCCGCGGCTGGAAATCCTGCTCCTGGCTGTGCTTGGCGAAGCGGTTCCACGGGCATACGATCTGGCAGTCATCGCAACCAAATACACGGTTACCCATCATCGAACGCAGGTCGACAGGAATCGGCCCCCTCAGCTCGATGGTCAGGTACGAGATGCAACGCCGCGCATCCAGCACATAGGGCCCGACGAACGCCTGGGTCGGGCAGATGTCCAGGCACGCCTGGCAACGCCCGCAGTGTTCACTGGTGGTGGCCTCGTCCACCGGCAACGGCAGGTCAACGAACAATTCAGCTAGGAAGAAGTAGCTGCCGGCCTTGCGGTTGAGCAGCAGGGTGTTCTTGCCGATCCAGCCCAGCCCGGCCTGCTCGGCCAGGGCCTTCTCCAGCACTGGGGCACTGTCGACGAAGGCGCGGTAGCCGAACGGGCCGATGGCTTGCTGAATACGGTCTGCCAGGAATTGCACGCGCTTGCGCACCAGCTTGTGGTAGTCACGGCCCAGGGCGTAGCGGGACACGTAGGCTTTTTCCGGTTGCGCCAGGCGTTGCGCCATCTGCGTATCGCCGGGCAGGTAGTCCATGCGCAGCGAGACCACGCGTACCGTGCCGGGGATCAGTTGGTCGGGGTGCGCCCGTTTGCCGCCATGGGCACCCAGGTACTCCATTTCGCCCTGGTAGCCGGCATCGAGCCAGCGTTGCAGGTGCTGTTCGTGTTCGCCAAGGTCGACCCCGGCGATGCCGACGTGGGCAAAACCGAGTTCCTGGCCCCATATCTTGATCGATTGGGCCAGTTGGGCGAGGTCAGGTGTAGAGGCAGGCATGGATGGGCAAGGCAATACGGGCTCAGGTGCGTATAATTCTGCCAGACATTGGAGCCTTTGACCCCATGCCGCAGACCAAACACCCTGGCAATACCCCGCAACTGCTCAGCAGCGTGACTGTCGCACACCTGCCGGCACGGCACCCGCATGCGCACAAAGGCGACTTCGGCCATGTGCTGGTAGTGGGCGGCGACCTGGGCACCGGTGGCGCTGTGCTGCTCAGCGCCGAAGCCGCCTTGCGCTGTGGCGCCGGCCTGGTCAGCGTGGCGACCCGGCCCGAACATCTACCCGCGAGCCTGGCCCGCCTGCCTGAGGTGATGTGCCTGGGGGTACAGTCGGCCAACCAACTGGTCGGCGTGTTGGAGCGCGCCACGGTACTGGTGGTGGGCCCTGGCCTTGGGCAGGCTGCCTGGGGGCGGAGCCTGTTGTCGGCAGTGGCGAACGCCGAGCGCCCGCAGGTGTGGGACGCCGACGCCCTGAATTTGCTGGCAGGCACCCCATTGGCCCTGCCCAGCGGTAGCATCCTCACCCCTCACCCCGGGGAAGCGGCGCGGCTGCTGGGCATTTCCACCGAAGCGGTGCAGGCCGACCGGCCGGGCGCTGCGCGCAAGCTGGCGCGGCGCTACAACAGTGTGTGCCTGCTCAAAGGGGCAGGCACCCTGGTGGCGCACCCGTCCGGCCAGTTGATGCTGTGCGAGCGCGGGCACCCGGCCATGGCCGGCGCGGGCCTGGGCGACGTGCTGACCGGGGTGCTGGCGGCGTTGCTGGCCCAAGGGCTGGACGCCTGGAGTGCCGGCTGCCTGGGTACCTGGCTTCACGCCTGTGCCGGTGAGCGTTTGGGGGTTGAAGGTAGAGGCCTGGCGGCCAGCGATCTGGCGCCGGTCATTCGAGCGTTGTTGGAGGAGCATTCTGCGTGTGTGGCTTAAATCTGTTTCTGGCCGATGAAGCGGCTACAGTCGACTTCGGTGCAAAAATGGCCGAAGTGACCGGTGGTCGCGGTGTCATTTTCCTGGAAGGCGACCTGGGGGCTGGTAAAACCACGCTCTCGCGTGGCCTGATCCGTGGCCTGGGCCATACTGGTGCAGTGAAAAGCCCGACGTTCACCGTGGTCGAACCCTACGAGATCGGCGATGTCCGAGCTTTTCACTTCGACCTGTATCGCCTGGTCGATCCGGAGGAGCTGGAGTTCATGGGGATTCGTGACTATTTCGAGGGCGACCCGTTGTGCCTGTTCGAGTGGCCACAAAAGGGTGCGGGCGTTTTGCCAAAGCCCGACCTGACCATTACCATAAGCCCCCAAGCGGGCGGACGCTCGCTGAACCTGTCGCCGCAGGGGGCTCGCGGCGAGGCCTGGTGCGTGGCACTGGCCAAACACTATAAACAGTAAGTGGGGTAGGTATGCGCATACGCGCACTGGTCGCCATCGTTGGGCTGCTGCTGACAACGGTGACCGTTGACGCTCTGGCCGTCACTCAAGTCAAGAGCATGCGCCTGTGGCGCGCGCCAGACAACACGCGGCTGGTCTTCGACCTGTCTGGCCCCGTGCAGCACAGCGTCTTCACCTTGAGCGCACCCGATCGCCTGGTTATCGACATCAATGGCGCGACCTTGGCGGCGCCATTGAAAGTGGCGACCTCCAACACGCCGATCAGCAGCGTGCGTTCGGCCCAGCGCACGCCGACCGACCTGCGTGTGGTGGTCGACCTGAAAAAGTCGGTCACCCCCAAAAGCTTTACCCTGGCGCCCAATGCCCAGTACGGCAACCGCCTGGTGGTCGACCTGTACGACCAGGAAGCCGATGCCATTGCAGCAACGGCGCCAACCCCACCACCGACCCCGGTGCAAACGCCTGCCACCACGCCAGCGGTCCCGGTCACGCCGACCCAGCCAGCCATCAAGCTGCCGCCGGTACCTAGCGGCAAGCGCGACATCGTCATTGCCATCGACGCCGGTCATGGCGGCGAGGACCCGGGTGCTTCCGGCTCGCGCGGCCAGCATGAGAAAGACATCGTGCTGCAGATTGCCCAGGAGCTGCAGCGCCAGATCAACACGGAGAAGGGTTTCCGCGCCGAGCTGACCCGCACCGGTGACTACTTCATTCCGCTGCGCAAACGCACCGAAATCGCCCGCAAGAAGGGCGCCGACCTGTTCGTTTCGATCCACGCCGACGCCGCGCCGTCCAAGGCTGCGTTCGGCGCATCGGTGTTTGCCCTGTCCGACCGTGGCGCTACCTCCGAAACCGCACGCTGGCTGGCAGACACGGAAAACCGTTCTGACCTGATCGGGGGCGCCGGCAACGTCAGCCTCGACGACAAGGACCGCATGCTTGCGGGTGTGCTGCTCGACCTGTCGATGACGGCCACGCTCAGCTCCAGCCTGAACGTCGGGCAGAAAGTGCTGGGCAACATGGGCCGCATCACCTCGCTGCACAAGCAGCGAGTGGAGCAGGCTGGCTTCATGGTGCTGAAGTCGCCCGATATTCCGTCGATCCTGGTAGAGACCGGGTTCATCTCCAACGCCAACGAGGCGGCCAAGCTGGCCAGTCGCAGCCATCAGCAAGCGCTTGCGCGGTCGATTCATACCGGGGTGCGCCAGTTCTTCCAGCAGAACCCGCCGCCTGGCACCTATATCGCCTGGCTGCGCGATACCGGCAAGATCGCCGCCGGCCCACGTGAGCACACGGTGCGCCCAGGCGAAACCCTGGCAATGCTGGCGGTGCGCTATCAGGTCAGTGTGGCCAGCTTGCGCAACACCAACAGCTTGAAGTCCGATGAGCTGAAGGTCGGCCAGCGTCTGGATATCCCTGCCACCACATTGGCTTCGCAATGAGTGGTGGTTCGCGCATCCAGCTGCTCAGCCCGCGGCTGGCCAACCAGATTGCCGCGGGTGAGGTGGTCGAGCGGCCGGCCTCGGTAGCCAAGGAACTGCTGGAAAACAGCCTGGACTCCGGTGCCCGGCGCATCGATGTGGAAGTGGAGCAGGGCGGCGTCAAGCTGCTGAAGGTGCGGGATGATGGCAGCGGTATTTCTGCCGACGACCTGCCGCTGGCGCTGGCCCGTCATGCCACCAGCAAAATCCGTGAGCTGGAAGACCTTGAAGGCGTATTGAGCCTGGGGTTCCGTGGCGAAGCCCTGGCCTCGATCAGCTCGGTGGCGCGCCTGACCCTGACCTCGCGTACCGCCAGTGCGACAGAAGCCTGGCAGGTTGAAACCGAAGGCCGCGACATGCTCCCGCGGGTGCAGCCGGCCGCCCACCCGGTGGGTACTTCGGTCGAAGTGCGTGACCTGTTCTTCAATACCCCGGCGCGGCGCAAGTTCCTCAAGGCCGAGAAAACCGAGTTCGATCACTTGCAGGAGGTCATCCGGCGCCTGGCGTTGGCGCGTTTCGACGTCGGCTTCCACTTGCGCCACAACGGCAAGAGCATCCTCAGCCTGCACGAGGCCCATGATGAAGTGGCGCGTGCGCGGCGGGTGGGAGCCATCTGCGGCCCGGGCTTCATGGAACAGGCGCTGCCTATCGACGTCGAGCGCAACGGCCTGCGCTTGTGGGGCTGGGTTGGGCTGCCGACCTTCTCGCGCAGCCAGGCCGACCTGCAGTACTTTTTCGTCAACGGCCGTGCGGTGCGCGACAAGCTGGTGGCCCATGCCGTGCGCCAGGCCTACCGTGACGTGCTGTTCAACGGCCGGCACCCGACCTTTGTGCTGTTCCTTGAACTGGAACCCAACGGCGTCGATGTCAACGTGCACCCGACCAAGCATGAAGTGCGCTTCCGCGAAGGGCGTTCGGTGCACGACTTCCTGTACGGTACCCTGCACCGGGCCCTGGCCGATGTGCGCCCGGAAGACCAACTGGCCGCCCCGGCTGCGGTGCCTGAGGCGATTCGCGCCTCTGGCCAGCAGGCCGGTGAGTTCGGCCCGCAGGGGGAAATGCGCCTGGCTTCGCCCGTGCTCGAGCAGCCACGTGCACCGCAACACACGGCCAGCAATGGCGGCAGTGGTGCCGGTTACCAGTACCAGTACACTCCGCGGCCCTCGCCACCGCTGCCGGCGGCCGAGGCGCAAGCGGTGTACCGCGAGTTTTACAAGCCGCTGGACAATGGCGCCGCCCCGGCAGCCACCCTGCCTGAAAGCCAGGGCGACATTCCGCCGCTGGGTTATGCCCTGGCGCAGCTGAAGGGTATCTACATCCTGGCCGAGAACGCTGTCGGCCTGGTGCTGGTCGACATGCACGCCGCCCACGAGCGCATCATGTACGAGCGCCTGAAGGTAGCCATGGCCAGCGAGGGCCTCAGCGGCCAGCCGCTGCTGGTGCCGGAAACCCTGGCCCTGAGCCAGCGCGAAGCCGACTGCGCCGAAGAGCACGCGCAGTGGTTCCAGCGCCTGGGCTTCGAACTGCAGCGCCTGGGCCCGGAAACCCTGGCCATCCGCCAGATCCCGGCTTTGCTCAAGCAGGCCGAGGCCAACCGCCTGGTGCAGGATGTGCTGGCCGACCTGATGGAATACGGCACCAGCGACCGTATTCAGGCCCACCTCAACGAGCTGCTCGGCACCATGGCCTGCCACGGCGCGGTACGCGCCAACCGGCGCCTGGCCATTCCCGAGATGAACGCCCTGCTGCGCGATATGGAAAACACCGAGCGCAGCGGCCAGTGCAACCACGGCCGTCCCACCTGGACCCAGATGGGCCTGGACGACCTGGACAAACTTTTCCTGCGCGGTCGATGAAATGAGCGGCAAGCCCCCAGCGATATTCCTCATGGGTCCGACGGCCGCCGGCAAGACCGACCTGGCCATCGAACTGACCAAAGTGCTGCCGTGCGAGCTGATCAGCGTTGATTCGGCGCTGATCTACCGCGGCATGGACATCGGTTCGGCCAAACCGTCGAAAGCAGTCCTTGCCGCCCACCCGCATCGCTTGATCGACATCCGCGACCCAGCCGAAAGCTACTCGGCCGCGCAGTTTCGCGCCGACGCCCTGCAGGCCATGGCCGAGATCAGCGGGCGCGGCAAAATTCCGCTGCTGGTCGGCGGTACCATGCTGTATTACAAGGCGTTGGTCGACGGCCTTGCCGACATGCCAGCGGCCGATGCGGGCGTGCGTGCCGAGCTTGAAGCCCAGGCTGCGGCCTTGGGGCTGGGCGAGTTGCACCGCCAACTGGCCGAGGTCGACCCGGTGTCGGCGGCACGCATTCACCCCAACGACCCGCAGCGGTTGATCCGCGCATTGGAGGTCTACCGGGTGAGCGGTGAGAGCATGACGGCCCACCGGCAACGTCAATTCGCTGAAAGTCGCGGTGCAGACGCAGGCGCTGGCGGGCATTTGCCCTATACTGTCGCCAGCTTGGCGATCGCTCCTACAGATCGTCACATTTTGCATCAGCGAATTGCGTTACGATTTTCGCAGATGCTGGAACAGGGCTTTATCGACGAGGTCCGATCACTGCGAGCCAGAAGTGACTTGCACGCCGGGTTACCGTCTATACGGGCAGTGGGGTATCGGCAAGTCTGGGATTACCTGGACGGTAAGCTGTCAGAGAGTGAAATGCGTGAACGCGGTATCATCGCGACCCGGCAGCTGGCCAAACGGCAGTTCACCTGGTTGCGTGGCTGGCCTGACGTACACTGGCTTGACAGCCTGGCCTGCGACAATCTGTCCCGCACCTTGAAATACCTAGGGCCCATCTCCATATTGAGCTGAGTCCCTGCTGATTGCCGTCTATTCTTGCGAAGGGGCGGCCTAATTTATCGTTTTCATTGATTTTCTATTATTTATCCTTACAGGAGTGCGGCATATGTCAAAAGGGCATTCGCTACAAGACCCTTACCTGAACACTTTGAGAAAAGAGAAGGTCCCGGTTTCCATTTACCTGGTCAACGGCATCAAGCTGCAGGGTTCGATCGAGTCGTTCGACCAGTTCGTGGTACTGCTGAAGAACACCGTGAGCCAGATGGTCTACAAGCACGCCATTTCGACCGTGGTGCCAGCCCGTCCGGTTCGCCTGCCAAGCCCGTCCGATTCCGAGCATGGTGACAGCGAGCCAGGCAACGCCTGATAGGAGCCTGCATTGTTCTTTGAGCGCCACGGTGGTGGTGAGCGGGCGTTGCTCGTTCACTTGGAAGGTCAGAACCCTGAGGCGCGCGAAGACCCGCAGGAGTTTCAGGAACTGGCATTGTCGGCCGGTGCCGACATCATTTCGCTGGTCACGGTGACAAGGCATCAGCCTTCCGCCAAATACCTGATTGGCAGTGGCAAGGTCGAAGAGCTGCACGACCTGGTCCATGCCGAACAGGTAGACCTGGTGATATTCAATCACACCCTCACGCCCAGCCAGGAGCGCAACCTTGAACGTGTGTTCGAGTGTCGTGTGCTCGACCGCACCGGGCTGATCCTCGATATCTTCGCCCAACGGGCGCGTACCCATGAAGGCAAGCTGCAGGTCGAACTGGCCCAGCTGGAGCACATGAGCACGCGGTTGGTGCGTGGCTGGACTCACCTGGAGCGGCAAAAAGGTGGTATCGGCCTGCGCGGCCCGGGTGAAACGCAGCTGGAAACCGACCGGCGCCTGTTGCGCGTGCGCATCCGCCAGATCAAGTCGCGCCTGGAAAAGGTCCGTAGCCAGCGCGAGCAGGCACGGCGCGGGCGCAAGCGTGCAGACATCCCTTCGGTGTCGCTGGTGGGTTACACCAACGCCGGCAAGTCCACGTTGTTCAACGCCCTGACCGAATCCGAGGTGTACGCCGCGGACCAGCTGTTCGCTACCCTCGACCCGACCTTGCGCCGGCTCGAGCTCAACGACCTTGGCCCGATCGTGCTGGCCGACACGGTGGGCTTCATTCGCCATTTGCCGCACAAGCTGGTCGAGGCATTTCGGGCTACGCTCGAAGAGTCGAGCAACTCCGACCTGTTGCTGCATGTGATCGACGCCCATGAGCCCGAGCGCATGGAACAGATCGAGCAAGTGTTGGCGGTATTGGGCGAGATTGGTGCCGAAGGCTTGCCGATCCTCGAGGTGTATAACAAACTCGACCTGCTCGAAGATGTCGAGCCACAGATCCAGCGCAATGCCGATGGCAAGCCGGAACGGGTCTGGGTATCGGCACGCGATGGGCGTGGCCTGGAGCTGGTCGGCCAGGCGATAGCCGAGTTGCTGGGGGAAGATCTGTTTGTCGGTACCCTTTGCCTGGAGCAGCGTTTTGCCCGCTTGCGCGCGCAATTCTTTGCCTTGGGTGCGGTGCAGAGTGAAGAGCATGATGAAGAAGGGCGCAGCCTGCTGAGCGTGCGACTGCCCATGGTCGAACTGAATCGCCTGGTCAGCCGCGAAGGCATGGAGCCGCAAGTGTTTGTCGAGCAACACACTTTGCAATAAATGCCCGTCGAGGTCGCCGGGCAGCAGTGACAGGCATTCTGTAGCATTGGACGGCGCGCCGTGGGCGCGTCTTTGCTTTATCAGATGGAGAGCGCTATGGCTTGGAACGAGCCGGGTGGCAACTCGAACAATCAGGATCCCTGGGGCGGCCGTCGTGGTGGCGGTGGCGGCGGTGGTGACAAGAAAGGTCCGCCGGATCTGGACGAGGCCTTCCGCAAACTGCAGGACAGCCTCAATGGCATGTTCGGCGGCAAGAAGAAACGTGGCGGCGGTGACCGCAACATCGGCAAGGGCGGTGGCCTTGGCCTGCTGGGCATCGGCCTGGCGGTGCTGGCTGCCATCTGGCTGTACAACGCCGTGTATGTGGTCGACGAGCAGGAGCAGGCCGTGGTGCTGCGCTTCGGCAAGTACTATGAGACGGTCGGTCCCGGCCTGAACATCTACTTCCCGCCGATCGATCGCAAGTACATGGAGAACGTCACGCGTGAGCGTGCCTACACCAAGCAGGGCCAGATGCTGACCGAAGACGAGAACATCGTCGAGGTGCCGCTGACCGTGCAGTACAAGATCAGCAACCTGCAGGACTTCGTGCTCAACGTCGACCAGCCTGAGGTGAGCCTGCAACACGCGACCGAAAGTGCCCTGCGCCACGTGGTGGGTTCCACCTCGATGGACCAGGTGCTCACCGAAGGCCGTGAGCAGATGGCCGTGGATATCCGCGAGCGCCTGCAGCGCTTCCTCGACAACTACCGCACGGGTATCACCGTTACCCAGGTCAACGTGCAGAGCGCGGCAGCCCCGCGTGAAGTGCAGGAAGCCTTCGATGACGTGATCCGTGCCCGCGAAGACGAGCAGCGCGCCCGCAACCAGGCCGAGTCCTACGCCAACGGCGTGGTGCCGGAAGCCCGCGGTCAGGCGCAGCGCATCATCGAAGACGCCAACGGCTACCGTGACGAAGTCATCGCCCGCGCCAAGGGTGAGGCCGATCGCTTCAGCAAGTTGCTCGGCGAGTACCGCAAGGCACCTGACGTGACCCGCCAGCGTCTGTACCTGGAGACCATGCAAGAGGTCTACAGCAATTCGAGCAAGGTCATGGTGGCAACCAAGGATGGGCAGAACAACCTGCTCTACCTGCCGCTGGACAAAATGGTCGAAGGCAGCCGCAACGCGTCCGCGCCAACCACCGGCGTATCGCCATCGGCCAACGATGCGGCCGCGCGTGCGGCGCAGGACATGCAACAGCAACAGCAGCCGCTGCGCACTAGGGAGAGCCGCTGATGAGCAACAGATCGCTGATCGCCCTGATCGCTGCCGTGGTCCTGGCCATCGTGGCCTGGAACAGCTTCTACATCGTGTCCCAGACCGAGCGTGCAGTGCTGCTGCGCTTCGGTAAGGTGGTCCAGGCAGATGTTCAGCCAGGCCTGCACGTGAAGATCCCGTACGTGAACCAAGTACGCAAGTTCGACGCTCGCCTGATGACCCTCGACGCCCCGACCCAGCGGTTCCTGACCCTGGAGAAGAAAGCGGTGATGGTCGACGCCTACGCCAAGTGGCGCGTCAAGGACGCCGAGCGCTTCTATACCGCCACGTCGGGCATGAAGCAGATCGCCGACGAGCGCCTTTCGCGTCGCCTGGAAAGCGGCCTGCGTGACCAGTTCGGTAAACGTACCCTGCACGAGGTGGTATCCGGTGAACGCGACGCACTGATGGCTGACATCACCGCATCGCTGAACCGCATGGCCAACAAGGAGCTGGGCATCGAGGTGATCGATGTGCGCGTCAAGGCCATCGACCTGCCGAAGGAAGTCAACCGCAGCGTGTTCGACCGCATGAGTACCGAGCGTGAGCGTGAAGCCCGCGAGCACCGCGCCAAGGGTAACGAGCTGGCCGAAGGTATTCGTGCCGACGCCGACCGCCAGCGCCGTGTGCTGCTGGCCGAAGCGTACCGCGAAGCGGAAGAAACCCGCGGTGACGGCGACGCCCAGGCGGCCGCCATCTATGCCAAGGCCTACACCCAGGACGCAGACTTCTATGCGTTCTACCGTAGCCTGCAGGCGTACCGCGAAAGCTTCTCGAGCAAGAGCGACGTGCTGGTCCTGGATCCGAAGAACGAGTTCTTCCGCTTCCTGGACAAGAGCAAGCCGTAATGCTCAGGCCCTGATTTTCATGCGGCAGCGCTCCGCCTGGCAGCTAAAACACCAGGCGGGGTGCATCCTGTATGAAAAGGGGTGTATCATGAGGCAGCCGGGAAATTTCCCGGCTTTTTTGCGTCTGCAAGGTTGATTGGCACAGCGCCGGTTGACGGTTTGCTCAGCGCGCAAGGCAATTCGAGGGTATCGGGTACGGTGGCTGCGCTGGGATCAGTGCTGCCCGCTGCTGTGCGCGATACCGGCTTTACTGACGGCTCGCCTGCTGGCAAGCCGCCCGGACCAGAGGGGAAATGGCGTAATGGCAACGGTAGACCGCTGGCTGCTGCCAGATGGCATCGAGGAAGTACTGCCACCTGAGGCTGCGCGTATCGAGATCGCGCGCCGCCAGGTGTTGGACCTGTTCCAGGGTTGGGGCTACGAACTGGTCGTCACCCCGCATATCGAGTACCTGGAGTCGCTGTTGACCGGCGCCGGCCAGGACCTGGACCAGCGCACCTTCAAGGTGGTGGACCCGCAGTCCGGCCGCCTGATGGGCTTCCGCGCCGACTTCACCCCGCAGGTGGCCCGTATCGACGCGCACACCTTGCGCCGTGAAGGCCCAAGTCGGTTGTGCTATGCCGGTAGCGTGCTGCACGCCCAGCCGCGCGCACTGTCCACCTCGCGCAGCCCGATCCAGCTGGGTGCCGAGCTTTACGGCGATGCCAGCCCTACCAGCGACGTCGAAGTCATCAGCCTGATGCTCGCCACGCTGCAACTGGCTGACGTGCCGGACGTGCACATGGACCTTGGCCACGTCGGCATCTACCGCGGCCTGGCCCGGGCGGCCGGCCTGTCCGGGGCAGTGGAGCAGCAGTTGTTCGATGCGCTGCAACGCAAGTCGGTCGATGAGGTGCAAGCCTTGACTGCCGACCTGCCCAAGGACCTGGGCAACATGTTGCGTGCGCTGGTCGAGCTGTGCGGTGGCCGTGAAGTGCTGAACGAAGCGCGCGTGCGCCTGGGGCGCGCCCCGGCCAGCGTGCTGGCCGCGCTGGACGACCTGCTGGCGATCGCGGACCGGCTGGCGTCGCGCTACCCAGAACTGCCGCTGTACTTCGACCTCGGTGAGCTGCGCGGTTACCACTACCACACCGGTGTGGTGTTCGCCGTGTTCGTACCGGGCGAGGGTCAGTCCATTGCCCAGGGCGGGCGCTATGACGACATCGGCGCCGATTTTGGCCGGGCACGCCCAGCCACAGGTTTCTCCACGGATTTGAAGACCCTGGTCACACTGGGGCGAGCGGAGGTCGTATTGCCAACTGGCGGGATCTGGATGCCCGACAGTGGCGACGCGGCCCTCTGGCAGCAAGTCTGCCAGTTGCGCAGCGAGGGCCAGCGTGTGGTCCAGGCTTTGCCTGGCCAGCCGTTGAGTGCTGCTCTCGAGGCGGATTGTGATCGGCAATTGATTCAGCAAGACGGGCGCTGGCAGGTTCTGCCGCTGGCCCAGTGAGTTTCTGCGTCGGCGACAGGCCGGCAACCAAGTTTGCGTGAATGAGGACCAATGTAATGGGTAAGAATGTCGTCGTCCTGGGCACCCAGTGGGGTGATGAGGGCAAAGGCAAGATCGTCGATCTGCTGACCGAACATGCTGCCGCCGTAGTGCGCTACCAGGGTGGCCACAATGCGGGCCACACCCTGGTGATCAACGGTGAAAAAACCGTTCTGCACCTGATTCCGTCTGGCATCCTGCGTGAAGGCGTACAGTGCCTGATCGGCAACGGCGTGGTCGTTGCCCCGGATGCGCTGATGCGTGAAATCACCAAGCTGGAAGAGAAGGGCGTACCGGTGCGCGAGCGTCTGCGAATCTCCCCGGCAGCGCCGCTGATCCTGTCGTACCACGTGGCCCTGGACCAGGCCCGTGAAAAAGCCCGTGGCGAAGCCAAGATTGGCACCACTGGCCGCGGCATCGGCCCAGCCTACGAAGACAAGGTCGCCCGCCGCGGCCTGCGCGTGGGTGACCTGTTCCACCGCGAGCGTTTCGCTGCCAAGCTCGGTGAGCTGCTGGATTACCACAACTTCCAGCTGGTGAACTACTACAAAGAGCCGGCCATCGACTTCCAGCAGACCCTGGACGAGTGCATGGCCTACGCCGAACAGCTCAAGCCGATGATGCTCGACGTCACCGCCGAGCTGCACAACCTGCGCCGCGCCGGCAAGGACATCATGTTCGAGGGCGCCCAGGGTTCGCTGCTGGACATCGACCACGGTACCTACCCGTACGTCACCAGCTCCAACACCACGGCTGGTGGTATCTCCACCGGTTCCGGCGTGGGCCCGATGTACCTGGACTACATCCTGGGCATCACCAAGGCTTACACCACGCGCGTGGGCTCCGGTCCGTTCCCGACCGAGCTGTTCGACGAAACCGGCGCTACCCTGGCCAAGCGTGGCCACGAATTCGGCTCCACCACCGGCCGTGCTCGCCGTTGCGGCTGGTTCGACGCCGTGATCCTGCGTCGCGCCATCGATGTCAACAGCATCTCGGGCATCTGCCTGACCAAGCTGGACGTGCTTGACGGCCTGGAAACCATCAACATCTGCGTTGGCTACAAGAACGAGAACGGTGCCGTCATCGATGCACCTTCCGATGCCGACAGCTACATCGGCCTGGAGCCGGTGTACGAAGCGATGCCAGGCTGGAGCGAGTCGACCCTGGGCGTTAAAACCCTGGAAGAGCTGCCACAGGCTGCACGTAACTACATCAAGCGCATCGAAGAGTTGGTCGGCGCCCCGATCGACATCATTTCGACCGGCCCGGACCGCAACGAGACCATCGTTCTGCGTCATCCGTTCGCCTGACCTGCCTTCCAGGCTGATCTGACGCCGTGGCCCTGAAAGGGGCTGCGGCGTTTTTGTTTGTGGCGTATGCCTGCCTTGAGCGCTGTGGGCTTGCTGTGGAAGCTGGCTTGCCGGCGATAGGACCAGCCCAGGCAACCCCGTTGCTCAACCTTGGCGCATATCCCTGCTCCCCCCGGCACAACCCTTGCTGTAAGAAACATCTGACGATGCCATCAAAATAGTGGCGCCAGAAAACACGAGGGTTACAACGTGTCTGCCATCCTCTCACTGTTACGAAGCCGCCTTCTGCGGCCTGTGTTTGTTGCCCTTGGTATCGCGCTTTTGGTGCAGGTGCTGGTTGCCGTTGCCCTCACCCGCAGCACGGTGACTGCCCTGGAGGCCGACCTTGGCGAGCGCCTGGGTAATGACAGCCGCCAACTCGCCAGCGAGCTGGAGCAAGCCGGGCAAGATGTACGTTCGGGCCTCGACGGCCTGTCCAGCAGCACTCGCCAGCGCCTCAGCGCGGGGTTGGCGACGCGCCTGCAAAGCGAGCAGCAGCAACTGCGCAGCACCCTGGAGAAGAACCTCAAGGATTCGGCCAGCGACATGGCCGAGTTACTGGCCTCGGTCGCCCCGCGGGCGATCTGGGATAACGACGTGCCGGTACTCTCCGACTTCGCCCGCCGCGCCCAGCGCAATCCCAATGTGCTGTTCGTGATCTACGACGACGCCCAGGGCCAGCACTTGACCCGCTACCTGAACCGGCAAAACCCGATCAACCAGGCGTTGATGGAGAAAGGCCAAGGCGAGCGCGCGCTGGACAAGGTGATCGACGCCGCCCGGCGCGACCCGGCGGTGTACTTCGTGGAAGCGCCGATCAACCCCAATGGTGCGGAAATCGGCAAAGTGGTCATGGGGGTTTCCACCGCAGGCATCGACCAGGAACTCAAGGCCCTTGACCAGCGCTTTTCGGCGCTGATTGCCAGTGGTGAACAGTTGGTTGGCGACAGCCTGAACGGTGCTGCCGCCGACAGCGGCAACACCTTGCGCGAACGCCTGGAGAAAGCACAGGGCAGTGCAGCGGCAATGCAGGTCAACACTGCGCAGACCGTACGCGATGCCGCTGCCGAGCTGCGCTGGCGCATCGGCCTGGGCCTAGCGGTGGTGGGGCTAGGTGTATTGCTGGTCGTGGCCGTGGTGCTGGGGCGCCGGGTGCTGAGCAAGTTGCGCCTGTTGATAACTGCCCTGAATGACCTTGCGGCGGGCGAGGGCGACCTGACCAAGCGCGTGCCGCTCGACAGCCGCGATGAAATTGGCGACATGGCCTCGGCGGTGAACCGTTTTGTCGACAAGCTGCAGCCAATCGTGCGAGAGGCGGGCGAAGTGGCGCAGCGTACCGGCGTGGAGATAGGCGCGATGGCCCAGCGCAATGCCGGCGCCGATGCTGCTGCCGCGCTGCAGCGTGATGAAGTGGCAGCCAGCCTGCGTGACCTGTCGAGCATGGCCGATGAGGCGCAGGCCGAAAGCCATGCGATGCAGGCGGCTCTGCAGCAGGTGGTGGATATTCGCCAGGCCACCGACGAGAACAGCCGCAGCTCGACCCAGCTGGCGAGCTTGATCGAGAACCTGGCCGGCCAAGTGGAGACGGGCTCCCAGGTGATCGAGCGCCTGGCCAAGCAGAGTGAGCAGATCGAAGTGGTGCTGACGGTTATTCACGGCATCGCCGAGCAGACCAACCTGCTGGCCTTGAACGCCGCCATCGAGGCGGCCCGGGCAGGTGAGACCGGGCGCGGGTTTGCCGTGGTGGCCGATGAGGTGCGGGCGCTGGCGAGCAAGACACAAAGCTCCACTGGCGATATACAGTCGCACATCGCCGCGTTACAGAAGGGCGCCAAGGAGGCCGTGGCTACTATCAGCCAGGCCGGGCTCAAGGCCAGTGAAGGCCTGTTGGTGCTGCGCGACAACGAACGTCGCCAGCAGTCGGTGCAGGCTGCGGTGGAGCAAGTTCACGCGGCCATTGGTTTGGCGACTCGCGCTGCCGAACAACAGGCCCATGGCGCACAGGCGGTGCGGGGGCGGGTGGAGAACATCCATGCCCAGGCCGAACGCTCGGCTGAGGTGGTGATGCAGACCACGGCCAGCAGCAAGGTGCTGGATGACTTGGCGGCTCAGCTACGCGCCAGCCTGGGCCAGTTCCGGGCCTGAATCCTGCGCAGTCTCTTCTTGTGGGAGCGGCCTTGCGTCGCGAAAGGACCGCAAAGCGGTCCCAGGATATTCGCGTAAACACATCTATTGCTGGGGCCGCTTCGCGGCCCTTTCGCGACACAAGGCCGCTCCTACAGCGAGTCATGTTGCTATGCTGTCAGCGACACATGACAAAGGGAGTTGCTCATGTCCGCCCAATTGGTCGCCGCCCAGGCAGACCTCGATTTTCTCCACAGTGCCAGCATACAGCTCACTGCCCCGATGACCGCCCTGCAAGCCTACTGCGCCATGACCTCGGATGTTCCCGCCTGGCTGGCCAAGGCCTTCCGCATTCGTGACTTCATCTCGCGTCGATTCAATGTCGCCGATATCCATGGCTTCACTCCCCAGAATCCTGGGCATGTGCCAGCCGACGGCGAGCATCTGGACTTCTTCACTGTCGAGGCCATCAGCGACCAGCAACTGGTGCTGACGTCGCGCGATACGCACTTGGCGGTGATGGTCTGCATGGATGTGAATGGGCAGCGCTTGAAAGTGACCACGTCGGTGCGGTGTTTCAATGCCTTTGGCCGGCTGTACATGCTGCCGGTTGGCCAGGTACATGGCCTGATTGTGCGTCGGATGTTGGCGAATTTGTAGACAGCGCTGAATATGAAGGTGAAACATTCATTTACGTGATCAAGTCTGCATCTTCCTCAAAATTGTAGGATATTTCCCGAATAGGTCTCGTTAGAGTGTTTGCTGTTGCAGCGCTAGACGCAGGGAGCTAGTGTCGATCTTGCCTGAAGGCACTCGGCAAACTTCGCCGCTTTCTTCAGGAACAACCTCAGGACGGCGATGTCGGAACATCGTCGTTATCAGCCCAATTTTTACCAAGGAGTGGTAAGCATGGCTTTCGACGCTTATATTCAAATCGCGGGAATCACTGGCGAAGCACTGGACGAGCAGTACGCCAACTGGATCGAAATCATCGGCTACAAGTTCGGTGCCAATCAGAGCACCTCTGCCACCGCAAGCTCAGCGGGTGGCGCATCATCAGGCCGCACCACACTCACCAACTTTACCTTCACCAAATACCTGGACAGTGCTAGCTGCAAGCTGCTGGAGGCTAGCTGTGCCGGGCAGCACCTGAAGGAAGTGAAGCTGGTGGTGTGCCGTGCCGGTACCGAAAAGCTCAAGTACTACGAAGTGGTGCTGGAGGAAGTGATCATTGCCGATTATGTCCAGAGCGCCAGCGCCGGCGTGCCAATTGAAGTGGTGCAGCTGAACTACGGGCGCATCAAGACAACCTACACCCGGCAGAAACGTCTCGATGGCAGCGCCGGCGGTAATGTCACTGGGGGTTGGGACCGCATCAACAACAAGAAGTACGCGTGAGGTGCGACCATGTCCGAGGCACGCAGCTTTATCAATCCTCAGGCGCAATCGTATGAGTCGCTGAAGGCTGGCACGCCCATGTCGGCCAATCAGCGGGCCAAGTTTGATGTGCTGAATGCACATATCGCCAATGGTGTGGTTGTCGGCGGGGAGCTTGTGATTGTTGGTGATCCCAGCACGCCCATGTGCACAGGTCATGAAGCACTCTTGATGGCTAAGGCGGCGGGAATACATCATCAGCTTGAGATTAACGGCGCAGGGGTAGATGACTTTCTTCTGGATAACTACGAGTTTTTGAAAAGCCTGCTCGCCCATGCTTCCATGGGAGCTGGCGCTGTGAGCGACGGCTGGAGCAGATACCTTGAAGCGATCAAGAAGACTTTGGAAGAAATCGAGATGTTACATCGGGAGTATTTGAAAGGTGGAACACTGAAAGCGCGTGAAGAATTTTATACCAAGCGAATGGCGTTGTTTGTTAAGTTGGAGGAGCAACTGAACAAAGTGGCTGCGCATGGTTCAGGCTTACGAAAAAAAGGCTCGATGAAAAGAACGCTTGAGATATCCACCAAGAGCTATCTACATACAGGTGAGATTGCTGGATATGCCGAGAAGGTCGCGGGTGTATCGAAAGCAGCGAATTTGATAAAGAAGGGTACTTACATCGGTTTGGGGCTCGATGTGGCGTCAACGGGACTGAGTATCCATCATGCGTGTACCTTTGGGCGTCCTGAAGACTGCAGAAGGGCCAAGTATGTAGAAGGAGGCTCTCTGGTTGGCAGTACAGGTGGATCAATCGCTGGCGGATCGATTGGTGGATTTATAGGTGGTGCTGGATGCGTGCTTTTCCTCGGTGTGACTACAGGAGGTCCGGGGGCTCTCGCGTGTACTGTGATTGGCGGTGCTGTTGGTGGTGCTATAGGCGGTACGGCCGTAGGTGATATCGGTGAGATGGTTGGTGAGTTGTTATATGAGGTGCCGCAATGACTAGCTTCGACACGAGGTGGTTAGGTCTTCCTTTGATGGTAGCTATGTTTATAGTCATATTTGTGTGGATTTATATTTCAGTTCGTTATGTAAATTACATAGAATCGTTACTTTCTAATAGTTCAATGGTTTCGGGTAACAAAAGGATTTTTAGCTCCGCCGGCTTGCTAGGTAAAGTGATGCGTACCGGTTCGGCGTCCGTCATGTTGTCGATGAGGGCGATTTGTATTCGTAAAGGCCTTCTGGATCGTCAGGATGTAAAGAGGTTTCCTGGTGGTTTGCGGCGTATGCTAGTTGGCTTGTGGTTTGTTCATGTGGCTGTTTTTTTATCGCTCATTGGTCTTTGGGTGTGGTTGAAATTGGTAGGCTATTAGTAGTTTTCGGCTGGAGCCTGCGGTGAGCGGAAGCGAGCTGTCTTCATCGTTAAATTTGTAAGGAATTTCGCACAATAGTCTTGGTTAGTTACCTACTAGTGCAGTGCCAGGCACCGGGGTATAGTGTCAGCCGGGCCTGAAGGAAAAGTGCGAGAATGAGTGCCGAAGCTTTGACGATAATCGCGTCTATCCTGCTCGCTTGTATGGCAATCAGCGTGTGTGTGATGGTTTACTTAGCTTGTCGATCTATAGAGGCTATCGAAAAAGCTTTAGCGAAATGCAAGTATATTCAGAATAACAGGGAAAACTTTTCAGCGGCTGGTCTTGTTGGAAAATTAATGCGTACTTGCCTGGCGGCAAATATGCTGATGATTCCAGGGTTGTTTGTTCGAAAAGGTGTGGCAGATGTTTCAGATCTCGAGAATTTTCCAAGGCCTATTAAAAGAGTTTTGTTGCCGTCTTGGATGGGGCTTGTAGTGTCGACGACCTTGTTCTTTGCTTTCAACTGGCTGGTGGGAGTTTTAAAGTGAACTTGTGATGAAGTCTCAAGTACTCAGGCTTGTGCCCAGGCCACATGGCAGCCTGGGCAAGCTTTCAAGCCTTGTTCAGGTACATCCGCGTAGTCAGCAAATACACCGGCAACCCCGACACCACAATCAGCAATGCCGCATAAGGCGCCGCCGCCGCGAACTCGACGTTTGCCGTATGCGCCCACACCTCGGTCGCCAGGGTGGTCATGCCGGTCGGGCTGAGCAGCAGCGTTGCCGTAAGCTCTTTCATGGCATCCAGGAACACCAGGGCAAACGCTGCCGCCATGGCCGGGAAGATAATCGGTAGGGTCACCCGGCAGAACGCGGCAAAACTGCTCGCACCCAGCGTACGCGCAGCTTCTTCCAGCGTTGGCGAAGCCTTGTTCAGCGCGGTGCGCACCGGCGATTGCGCCAGCGGCAGGAACAGCAGTGCATAGGCCAGCAGCAACAGTGCCGTGGTCTGGTACAGCGCCGGCACATAGTGCAAGGCGAAGAACACCAGGGTCAGGGCGATCACCAGGCCGGGCAGGGCGTGCAGCAGGTACGGCAGGCGCTCGGCCCAGATCGCCAGGCGGCCTTTGTAGCGCACCACCAGGAAGCTGATCGGCAGCGCCAACAGCACGCAGAAGCCGGCACCGCCAAGTGACACCGACAGTGAGGTGAACAGCGCCTTGGAAATGGCCGCCACCGGGAATGCCGCTGACGAACCTACGCTAAGCCAGTAGCCGAGCATGGCCAGGGGAATGCCGCTGCCCAGCACTGCCAGGCCCAGGCAGAACAGCTGCGCCGGCACTGCCCAACCACGCAGCCGCACCGGTTGTGCACGGCGTGCCACGCCCTGGCCGATGCGTACATGGCGGGCCTTGCCGCGCACGCGCAGCTCCAGCCACAGCATCACCAGGCACATCGCCAACAGGACGGCAGACAACATGGCCGCGTTGGCGTTGCTGAACTCCAGTTCGAACTGCTGGTAAATCGCCGTGGTGAAGGTTTGCAGGCCAAGAATCGACAGCGCACCGAACTCCACCAGCATGTGCAGGGCAATCAGCAGGGCACCGCCGAGCATCGATGGCCACAGCAGGGGCAGGGTCACCTTGGTGAATACGCCCCAGCGGCTACAACCCAGGGTGCGCGCCGACTCCTCCAGGGAGGTGTCGAGATTGCGCAGGGTCGCGGCCACCGGCAGGAACACCAGCGGGTACTTGGACAGGGCCATGACCATGATCGCCCCGCCCAACCCTTCGAAGTCCGAGCTAAGCGATACCCAGGTGAAGCTGCTGACGAACGACGGTACGGCAAACGGCAGGCACAGCAGCACCCCCCACAGCCGGCGACCGGCCAGGTTGCTGCGCTCCAGCAGCCAGGCCAGCGCCAGGCCGACCACCATGCAGGTCAGCGTTACCCCGACCATCAGCAGCAGGGTATTGCGCATCAGCCCCCAGACAAAGGGCCGCCACAGCAAGTACAGGGCTTCGTGCCAGCCGGCTTCCCAGGCTTTGATCGCCACATAAGCCAGGGGCAGCAAGCTCATCGCCACCAGGAACAGCACAGGCAGCACGACCCAGATCGAAGGGCGCTTGCGGCGCGGTACGAAGCGTACCGGCAGCGGGGTGGACAGGGCGGCGGTCATCAGAGCAGGCCGACCTCGCGTTCCAGCTCGATGGCTTCTTCGGCATTACCCAGGTCAGCTGGCGAAATCTTCGGCGGGCGCAGTTCATCGAACGGTTTCAGGCCGCGGTCCGAGACCATGCCCTTGTGCAATGGGTACTCGGCGGTGGTCTGGGTGATCACGCGCTGGCCTTCTTCGCTGGCCATCCAGTTGAGCAGGGCCTGGGCCTCTTTCGGGTGCTTGCTGGCCTTCACGGCCGCGGCGCCCGAGATGGTCACCAGATTGCCGGCGTCGCCGTCGGCCAGGTAGTACAGTTTCGAATCGAGCTTGCCGCGCTCACGCTCCAGGGCATACCAGTAATAGTTGTTCACCAGTACGGCAGCCACTTCGCCTTTTTCCACGGCCTTCAGCGCGACCATGTTGTTGGTGTAGGTCTTGCCGAAGGCCTTCAGGCCGGTCAGCCATTCTTCGGTGGCTTCACGCCCGTGCATCTTCAGGATGGCAACGGCCTGCTCCTGGAACGCACCGCTGGTCGGTACATAGCCTACGCGCCCTTCCCAGTCAGGGTTGGCGAAGTCCATGACGGTGGTCGGCAGGTCTTTCTCGTCGATCTTCTTCGGGTTGTAGACCACCACGCGGGTGCGCGCGGTAACGCCCATCCAGGTGCCGTTGGCAGCCACATATTCCTTGGGCAGCATGTTCAGCGTGGCGTCGTCGATTTTCGCCAGCAGGCCCAGCTCGCCCAGGTTGTTCAGCGGTGGCGATTCTTCGGTGTAGATGATGTCGGCCGGCGAGCGATCGCCTTCCTCGATGATCTGGCTGGCCAGCTGGTTGCTGCTGCCTTTACGGATATTGATGTGGATACCGGTCTTGGCCTCGTAGGCCTTGGCGATGGCTTCGCCGATTTCCTTGTGCTGGCCGTTGTACATGGTCAGGGTGACCGGTGCGTCAGCCATGGCGGCCGGAGCGCCGATGACCAGGCTCAGCACGGCGGCGGCCAAGGTACGCATCAGCGGTTGCGGGCGGATCGTCATGCGGGTACTTCCTCGCTTACGGCAACATATTTGGAAACAATGGTAAACGAAATCGTTTCTCATGTGGCCGGGTGACGATAAATTCATCGTCAGACCATGGTGCAAGGGGGGGGGAGGGTACAAAAATCGCAGGCAAGAAAAAACCCACTAGCAAGCTAGTGGGTTTTTGTATGGTGCCCAGGAGAAGACTCGAACTTCCACGACCGTTAAGTCACTGATACCTGAAACCAGCGCGTCTACCAATTCCGCCACCTGGGCAAAGCTTTACATCATCTGGAGAAGGCGACAATCGTTCGCTTTCACACAGTAGTAACAGATCCTTGGTCATCTGTTACTTGAAATACTTGGTGCCCAGGAGAAGACTCGAACTTCCACGACCTTGCGGTCACTGATACCTGAAACCAGCGCGTCTACCAATTCCGCCACCTGGGCACACATTCGAGATTATTTGGTGCTTTACAGCGCCGCTAATCTCTATTACAACTTCGGGCTAGTCCGTCGTTGTGGTGCGCACTATACGGACGGCTTGGGGGGCTGTAAACCCCCTTGGCAAAAAAAAATTCAAAAATTTCAACTTGTTGATTCCACTGGCCTATTCCTGCTGTTTACGCACTGCAGCGGGGGCTGTCCAAGGCCGACATTTCCGGTTTCAATACGCCTATGCCAGAATTCCTATCTATATACCCCAAGGTGAACCCCTTCTGATGGCCGATTGGCAATCCCTCGATCCCGAGGCCGCTCGCGAAGCGGAAAAATACGATAACCCCATTCCCAGCCGTGAGCTGATCCTGCAACGCCTTGCCGACCGTGGCGAGCCCGCCGCACGCGAGGAGCTGGCGAAAGAATTTGGTCTGTATGAAGAAGACCAGATCGAAGCCTTGCGCCGCCGTCTGCGTGCCATGGAGCGCGATGGCCAGCTTATCTATACCCGGCGCGGCACTTATGCCCCGGTAGACAAGCTGGACCTGATCTGCGGCCGGGTCTCTGGCCACCGCGACGGCTTCGGGTTCCTTATTCCAGATGACGGCAGCGAAGACCTGTTCCTCAGCCCGTCGCAGATGCGCCTGGTGTTCGACGGTGACCGCGGCCTGGCGCGCGTGTCCGGCGTGGACCGCCGCGGCCGTCGCGAAGGCGTGCTGGTCGAGGTCATCTCCCGCGCCCACGAAAGCGTGGTCGGCCGCTACTTCGAAGAAGGCGGCATCGGCTACGTGACTCCCGACAACCCCAAGATCCAGCAAGAAGTGCTGGTGACTGCGGGGCGCAACGGTGGTGCCAAGATCGGCCAGTTCGTCGAGATCAAGATCACCCATTGGCCAACCCCGCGCTTCCAGCCGCAAGGCGACGTGGTGGAGGTCATTGGCAACTACATGGCCCCCGGCATGGAAATCGACGTTGCCCTGCGCAGCTACGATATCCCCCATGTGTGGCCCAAGGACGTGATCAAGGAAGCGCGCAAGTTCCGCTCTGAAGTCGAAGACAAGGACAAAGAGAAGCGCATCGACCTGCGTCACCTGCCGTTCGTCACCATCGACGGTGAAGATGCCCGCGACTTCGACGACGCCGTGTACTGCGAGCCGTTGGGCAAGCTGCGCCTGTTCTCCGGTGGCTGGCGCTTGTATGTGGCCATTGCCGACGTGTCCAGCTATGTACGCCTGGGTTCGGCCCTGGACGTCGAAGCGCAGCAGCGCGGCAACTCGGTGTACTTTCCCGAGCGCGTGGTGCCGATGCTCCCCGAGGAGCTGTCCAACGGCCTGTGCTCGCTGAACCCGCACGTCGATCGCCTGGCCATGGTCTGCGAAATGACCATGAACAAGGCCGGCCAGATGGTCGACTATCAGTTCTACGAAGGCGTTATCCACTCCCACGCCCGCCTGACCTACAACAAGGTCAGCAGCATGCTCGAGCACTCGCGCACCCGTGAAGGCAAGGCGCTGCGCGAAGAGTACAAGGCGGTCGTGCCAGACCTGAAGAACCTGTACAACCTGTACAAGGTGCTGGTGGAGGCGCGTCACACCCGTGGCGCCATCGACTTCGAGACCCAGGAAACCCGCATCATCTTCGGTGACGAGCGCAAGATCGCGGAAATCCGCCCGACCGTGCGCAACGATGCCCACAAGCTGATCGAAGAGTGCATGCTGGCTGCCAACGTGGCCACTGCCGAGTTCCTGCAGAAGCACGGCGTGCCAGCCCTGTACCGTGTGCACGACGGCCCGCCGCCGGAGCGTCTGGAAAAACTGCGCGCCTTCCTTGGCGAACTGGGCCTCAGCCTGCACAAAGGCAAGGACCCGTCGCCGAAGGATTACCAGGCCCTGCTGGCGAGCATCGCCGGGCGCCCGGACTTCCACCTGATCCAGACGGTGATGCTGCGCTCGCTGAGCCAGGCCGTGTACAGCACCGAGAACAATGGCCACTTCGGCCTCAACTACGAGGCTTACACCCACTTCACCTCGCCGATCCGCCGTTACCCGGACCTGCTGGTGCACCGCGCCATTCGCA
Organism: Pseudomonas sp. NY5710; assembly: GCF_013305665.1. NCBI lineage: Bacteria > Pseudomonadati > Pseudomonadota > Gammaproteobacteria > Pseudomonadales > Pseudomonadaceae > Pseudomonas > Pseudomonas sp. NY5710. Next base: position 4,866,139 of record NZ_CP045554.1, on the reverse strand, counting down.
GCATCATCCGCTCCAAGGTCGACACCCCGCACGTCAAGCGGGCCGGTGCCATGAGCATTCCCAAGGCGCGCATTTACCCGTACGACAAGAACACCCTCGAGCAACTGGGTGAGCAGTGCTCGATGACCGAGCGCCGGGCCGACGAAGCCACCCGCGACGTGGCCAACTGGCTCAAGTGCGAGTTCATGAAAGACCGCGTGGGCGAGACCTTCCCGGGTGTGATCACCGCCGTGACCGGCTTCGGCCTGTTCGTCGAGTTGACCGATATCTACGTGGAAGGCCTGGTGCATGTCAGTGCGCTGCCGGGCGACTACTACCACTTCGACCCGGTGCACCACCGCCTGTCCGGCGAGCGCACCGGCCGCAGTTTCCGCTTGGGCGACACCATCGAAGTGAAGGTCATGCGGGTAGACCTGGACGAGCGCAAGATCGACTTCGAAGTGGCCCAGTCGACCCTGGCGGCACCTATCGGTCGCAAGCAGCGCGGCGCCGCGCCAGCAGTTGACCAGGCCGAGCAGCCGCCGCTGAGCGAGGCGAAGGCCACGCCCAAGCCGCGCAGCCGTAAAAGCGAGGCCGCCGAAGCCTACTTCCCGAAAGACGCCGTGCAGCGTAATGCCGAAGTGCGCAAGAGCCGCGAGATGAAAAAGGCGCTGATGAGCGAGGCGCGCACGGGCGGCCACGCCAGCAGTAAGTCGGACAAAGGTGGCAAGGCCACCGGCAAACCGACCAAGCACCGTAAAGGCCCACCGAAGTCCGGTGCGCCACGCAAGAGCAAGAGCAAGTCATGAGTCAGCTGGAAAAGATCTACGGCGTGCACGCCGTGCAGGCATTGCTGCAGCACCATCCGAAGCGGGTCAAGCAGATCTGGCTGTCGGAAGGGCGCAGCGAGCCACGCCTGCAGGCATTGTTGGCACTGGCCGCGGAAAACCGCGTGGCGGTTGGCCAGGCCGAGCGCCGCGAAATGGATGCCTGGGTCGAGGGTGTGCACCAGGGCGTTGTCGCCGAGGTCAGCCCTAGCCAGGTGTGGGGCGAACTGATGCTCGAAGAGTTGCTCGAGCGCACGGAAACCCCGCCGCTGATCCTGGTGCTGGACGGCGTGACCGACCCGCACAACCTTGGCGCCTGCCTGCGTACTGCCGATGCGGCCGGCGCCACGGCAGTGATCGTGCCCAAGGACAAGTCGGCTACCCTGACCCCGGTGGTGCGCAAGGTGGCCTGCGGCGCTGCCGAGGTCATTCCGCTGGTGGCTGTCACCAACCTGGCGCGCACGCTGGAGAAACTGCAGCAACGTGGCCTGTGGGTGGTCGGTACCGCGGGTGAGGCCGAGCAGGAGATCTACCAGCAAGACCTGACCGGGCCGCTGGTGATGATCATGGGCGCTGAAGGCAAGGGCATGCGCCGCCTCACCCGCGAACATTGCGACTTCCTGGTGAAATTGCCGATGAGCGGCAGCGTCAGCAGCCTTAACGTGTCGGTCGCCACGGGCGTGTGCCTGTTTGAGGCCGTGCGTCAGCGCCAGGCCAAGCGCTGATCTTCAGCCTGTACCGGCCCTTTCGCGGGCATGCCCGCTCCCACAGGTTCGCTGCTGCCTCTGGCATTGCAGATTTCCTGTGGGAGCGGGGTTACCCGCGAATGGGGCTTTGACGCCATGTGAATATGTTTCAGGCTGTTCAAATATTCGCCAATTGCCTTGCTTGTGCGCAACGCCTTCTCTACAATTGCGCCCCTTGCCGAGCTGGCAGGCGCTCATGTGCCTCCCCTCCGTGCAAGACATACAGTGTCATTCACTCCTTGTCTGACCAGATTCACTGGCAGACTACTAACCCGTAAGGAGCATTCATGCGTCATTACGAAATCATCTTCCTGGTTCACCCGGACCAGAGCGAACAAGTCGGCGGCATGGTTGAGCGTTACACCAAGCTGATCGAAGAAGATGGTGGCAAAATCCACCGCCTGGAAGACTGGGGCCGTCGTCAACTGGCCTACGCAATCAACAATGTTCACAAGGCTCACTACGTGATGCTGAACGTTGAGTGCACCGGCAAGGCCCTGGCCGAGCTGGAAGACAACTTCCGCTACAACGATGCCGTGATCCGTAACCTGGTCATCCGTCGTGACGAAGCCGTTACCGGCCAGTCCGAGATGCTGAAGGCTGAAGAGAACCGCAGCGAGCGCCGTGAGCGTCGCGAGCGTCCTGAGCATGCTGACTCCGCCGAAGGCGACGACAGCAATGACAGCGACTCCAGCGATAACGCTGACGAGTAATCCACGGACCTTTAGAGGAGCCTATTAAATGGCACGTTTCTTCCGTCGTCGTAAATTCTGCCGCTTCACTGCTGAAGACGTGAAAGAGATCGACTTCAAAGATCTCAACACCCTGAAAGCTTACGTATCCGAAACCGGCAAGATCGTTCCAAGCCGTATCACCGGTACCAAAGCTCGTTATCAGCGTCAGCTGGCTACCGCTATCAAGCGCGCCCGCTTCCTGGCCCTGCTGCCCTACACCGACAGCCACGGCCGCTGAGACCGGGCCGTCGACAAGCAGTAAGGGATTAGCATGCGAGCGTTAGCAAGTTTCATCATGCGCGGTCGTATGCAGGCCACCCTGGTGGTGGTCATCAGCGCGGTACTGCCGCTGCTGTTCTGGTTGAGTGCCGCTGCCGGCAGCCTTGTGCTGCTGCGGCGTGGCTTCAGGGATGCTACATCGGTCATCGTCGGCGGCTTGCTCGCCGGGCTGGCTGTGTGGGTCATGGGCGATCCCATCACCTTTCTGGTGATTGCGGGTGCCCTGGCCTTGGCCGCCATGTTGCGTGCCGAGCATCCCTGGAGCCGGGTGTTGCTCGCCAGTGCCGTGTTCGCCGTGGCTTTCAGCCTCGTGCTTGATCTGGCACTGGCGCAGACCTTCGATATGCTGGCCAAGGCGTTTGCCGAAGCCATGCCGAAAATCGAAGGGGAGCCCGTGCTTTCCGGTGAGCTGATCCGCCCTGTGCTGGTCGCCTCCACAGCAGTGACGGTGCAATTGTTCAGTGTGCTGGCGTTGATGCTGGCGCGCTATTGGCAAGCAGCGTTGTACAACCCTGGAGGCTTCGGTCGCGAGTTTCGCGAACTGAAGTTGCCGAAACAGACCATGTCGGTCTTGGTGGCAGTGATGGTGGTGGCGCCGTTTATCGGTCCGCAGTTCATCATTCTGGCATCGGCTTCCAGCCTGGTACTGGTGCTGGCCGGCATCGCGTTGATGCACGGGCTGGTGGCACAGGGGCGACTCGCCGGTTTCTGGCTGGTGGGCATGTACGTGACGTTGCCGCTGATCATGCAGCTGATTTATCCGTTGCTGGTGGTTTTGGCCATTGTCGACAGCCTGATTGATTTTCGCGGTCGCAAGTCCCCCAAGGGGAATGACTCCGCGAACGGTGAAGGTTAAAAGTTAAGAGGTTTTACCAAATGGAACTGATCCTGCTGGAAAAAGTCGCTAACCTGGGCAACCTGGGCGACAAAGTAAAAGTTAAGGCTGGTTACGGCCGTAACTTCCTGCTGCCATTCGGCAAGGCCACCGTTGCCAACGCCGCCAACCTGGCTGCGTTCGAAGAGCGTCGTGCCGAGCTGGAAAAAGCAGCCGCTGACAAGAAAGCTTCGGCTGAAAGCCGCGCTGCCCAACTGGCCGAGCTGGAAGTGACCATCACTGCCACCGCTGGCGACGAAGGCAAGCTGTTCGGTTCGATCGGCACCCACGACATCGCTGACGCCCTGACCGCCTCTGGCGTTGAAGTGGCTAAAGCTGAAGTTCGTCTGCCGAACGGCACTATCCGTCAGGTTGGCGAATACGACGTAGCTGTGCACCTGCACAGCGACGTTGAAGCCACTGTACGTGTGGTTGTCGTAGCTGCCTAAGCTGCGCTGACTGACTGGCTCCCTGCGAGCCAGGCAGTTAACATCGGGCACGGTCCTGTTTCCTACAGGCCGTGCCCTTTGTCTTTTTCGTCCTCCAGAATTCTTTCGTGGCCATGAACGAGATCACCACTTCCGAACAGCTAGACCTGCAAACCGCAGCCCTCAAGGTGCCGCCGCATTCCATCGAGGCCGAACAGGCCGTGCTCGGTGGCCTGATGCTGGACAACAACGCCTGGGAGCGGGTGCTGGATCAGGTATCGGACGGCGATTTCTATCGGCATGACCACCGCCTGATCTTCCGTGCCGTGCACAAGTTGGCCGACGCCAACCAGCCATTCGACGTGGTTACCCTGCACGAGCAACTGGACAAGGAAGGCCTGTCTTCGCAAGTCGGCGGCCTGGCGTACCTGGCCGAACTGGCCAAGAACACGCCGTCGGTGGCGAACATCAAGGCCTATGCCGCGATCATTCGCGAGCGCGCCACGTTGCGCCAGCTGATCAGCATCAGTACCGACATCGCCGACAACGCCTTCAACCCGCAAGGGCGCAACGCCGAAGAAATCCTCGACGATGCCGAGCGGCAGATTTTCCAGATTGCCGAGGCCCGGCCGAAAACCGGTGGCCCAGTGGGGGTCAACGAGCTGTTGACCATGGCCATCGACCGTATCGACACCTTGTTCAACTCCGACAGCGACATTACCGGTGTATCCACCGGCTTTACCGACTTGGACGAGAAGACCAGCGGCCTGCAGGCGGCCGACTTGATCATCGTTGCTGGCCGCCCGTCGATGGGCAAGACCACCTTTGCCATGAACCTGGTGGAAAACGCCGTACTGCGTACCGACAAGGCCGTGCTGGTGTTCTCGCTGGAAATGCCAGGTGAGTCGCTGATCATGCGTATGCTGTCTTCGCTGGGCCGCATCGACCAGACCAAGGTCCGTTCCGGCCAGCTGGACGACGATGACTGGCCGCGGTTGACCTCGGCGGTGAACCTGCTCAACGACCGCAAGTTGTTCATCGACGACACCGCGGGCATCAGCCCCTCGGAAATGCGCGCGCGCACCCGCCGCCTGGCCCGTGAACACGGCGAAATCGCCATGATCATGGTCGATTACCTGCAACTGATGCAGATTCCGGGTTCGGCCGGTGATAACCGCACCAACGAAATTTCCGAGATTTCCCGCTCGCTCAAAGCTTTGGCAAAGGAATTCAACTGCCCGGTCATCGCCCTGTCGCAGCTGAACCGCTCGCTGGAACAACGCCCGAACAAGCGCCCGGTGAACTCCGACTTGCGTGAGTCCGGTGCAATCGAGCAGGACGCCGACGTGATCATGTTCGTGTACCGCGACGAGGTGTACCACCCCGAGACCGAGCACAAGGGCGTGGCGGAAATCATCATCGGTAAGCAGCGTAACGGTCCGATCGGCTTTGTCCGTTTGGCGTTTATCGGCAAGTACACCCGCTTCGAAAACCTCGCGCCGGGCATGTACAACTTCGATGATGATGAATAACTCACTGTAGGAGCGGCCTTGCGTCGCGATGGGCTGCGCAGCAGCCCCCACACTGTTTGCATTTGCACTGAATCCTGGGGCTGCTGCGCAGCCCACCGCGACGCAAGGCCGCTCCTACAAGCTGTAAGGAACGCCGGCTAGCGGGGGATTCTGAGCGATGTTCGTTTGCATTTGGCCGATGATCCGACCCTCGCTCATGGTGATAACCCGGTCAAACCGCGACAGCACGCTCTGATCATGCGTCACACAAACCAGCCCTCTTCCGTTGAATGCCTCAAACAACAGATCCCAAGTGCGCTCTGCCGACCCGGCATCGAGCCCAGCTGTAGGTTCATCAAAGAAATTGAATTCCCCAGGCTGATTGAGAAGGCGTAGCAGCGTCAGCCTGCGTGCTTCGCCGCCGGAAATCGATTCTGCGCGTGCATCCAGATCAAGTTCGTACCAGTCTTTGCTCAGGCCCAACCGTTCAAGCCATCGCTCGATTTGAGCGCGATCATGAGTTTGCTCGAACAGCACCGCGCGGGGCAGGGAGCCGGGTATGAAATGCGTATCCTGAGGACAGAGTCGTAAGCGACTGAACTGTTCTCTCGCGTCGAGCGACGCCAGGCACCTGCCTTGCAGATAAACCTCTTTACGTAACGGGAAAATCGTTCCCGCTAACGTATGCAAAAGTGTCGATTTGCCACATCCGCTGGGCCCTATCAGCGCGACCCGTTCTCCTTTGTGCAGTACCAAGGGTTCTTCGATGTGAAGTTGTACAGCATCTCGAGCGCGCAACTGGCACGGGGCGATGCTCAGGCCGGCGCCCTTTCCGTGGGACGTCGCCTCAATAGTGCGTGCCGGGCCAAATGAGGGGAGCTGGAGCCAGTGCTCGAGCTTGCGCTTGTCTAGCCGAAACTGATCTACCAATCGCCAAGCCTCAGCGAGTTGCGCAACCCCTGCCAGCAATCCGCTCACCAAGGTAAAGAGAGCAACTAACTCGCCCAAGCTCAGCTGCGGTGTTGCCAGACCCTAATCATGGATACCCCACATGAGTAAACCGCCACTGCCCAGGCCTATGAATAGGGTGCGCAGGCTCTGTATCCAACCCCCACTGTAAGCTACCTGCACTGCTGATTCGGCATAGTGCGAAAGCGTCTGATTGACCGGGAGCATTGCGGCATCCTCGGCCTTTTCCAGTTTGACCGTTGTCGCGCTGGCGAAAGTATCTACCCATTGTTCCGCCAGCTCATCCTCGCGCGCGTTCACTGCCTCAATATGTGGTCGGCGCCAGCGCACCAGGCGATCGTTGGCCCATAGGTAGACAAGGCTCAAAGGGATGAGGCCGATCAACACCGAAGTTGCCCCCAAGTAAGCGAATAGGGTTATCAGCACTGCAGCCTCGGTCAACACCGGCCATGCCGAGCCAATCAAAAAGCCTAGCCACCGCTCCTGTGCGGTAATCCCCCTATCCAGCACTTTCACCAGTGTTCCGCCATGGAGTTGTCCATAGGCCTCGAAGCGTTTGTCCAGCAATTCGCGGCACCAGCGGATGGAAAGTTGCTTCACGCGTTCTTGGCAAAGTCGCGCCAGGCACCAAGCCTGCAAAGGGGTCATTGACGCTTGTAATGCTACCAGGCATATGAAGGCTCCGAGCAAAAGCTGGGAAGACGCCGCTGAAGCGGCCAGGTTGTCAATGATGTCGGCCAAGACTAGGGCCGGTACGACGGTCGCGATTTTCAGGAGTAGCGTCGCACCTAGGGCGGCGAGAATGCCTTTATAGAGATGCATGTCATTGCCTTATGCCTTTGAGCGCGCTCTGCGGCGCGACTGGGATACCTGACCTGATAAGGTGGAATCGTTCGAGTCCGGGTATGAACACCTGGACAACGGTAGCGAAGTTCGGGTGCTCATAAAGAGTGCGATAGAATGCGGCCGTATTTTGTTTTTCCAGATTGATCAGCGTTCGCTTGACTTGTCCGCGCACGCTGAGGTCAGTTCGGGGAGGGTGAAAAGCGGGTACCGCGTACCTGGGGCATGGGTGTAGAAGTGCCGAAAGTCGGGTTGAGTGCGCCAGAATTTTTGCGACGGCTTGGTCTTCTTGTTTTTCTTCTGGCCCAGAAAGTTCCGCGCACTGAATTTGCTCCGTCACGGCACGGTACAGTGCAATGCCGGGATTGATAGAGCTACCGGAACCTACGCTACTGAGTGAACCTTCTTTTTTGCAGCGAGAAACAGCGATGCAAAATGGAACATCATAGAAATCGTGGGTCAGGTATATTTCCAGTTTATGTATCTGGCGGATCAACTTGCTGTCATGGCCAAATGTTTCTTCCAGAAAAGAACTCGAGGGTTTGTAGAGTTTTGGTGGGGAAGTCAGGCCGCAAAGTGACAGATAGTACATGGAGAGTGCGTGGCGTTCGAGAGCTTCATTTATCGCGTGCAGTAAAGCTTCATTCTCGGTGCAACCAAGTGCTGTGCCAGAATTGGTGGCATATTTGGCGAGGAAGCCCCCTGCAGTTTTCTCTATTTCATCAATGTTTTTGGAGCACGGTGCAACCAATATAGCGGGAATGGTTATATCGTCGTACGTATTCAGTGCCTGAAAGCTGAGGGAAGGTATTCGGCAACCAGGTGGTATGGACTTGAGCAACCAGTCATCATACGGGGCGATCGATTCCAGGATCTGATCGCTGTCAAGGAATGTGGATTTCAGAACGACGACGTCCCATGGTTGGTACTCCTATGAAGTTGATTTGAGAACGCCTTTCAGCGCGTCACTGTTGTATCACTTGTTTTTTTCTGGGTTCAAGATCAGCGCCGGGCTTATAGCGGAAAGTTCTCGTAAGAATGGTTACCGGTGCTTGAGGTTTAAGTCCTACATTATTTCGGAATATTTAGAAAATCATCTAATAATTAGCAGGTTAGAGTTTGCGTAGGGTTGAGGAAGCAAAACATTCAGTAAAAAATTGAGGGGTTGAGATCACTTAGCAGGGAAAAAGGGGGCGCTCACCATCTGCCGTCGCGGATCTAAAGCCGAGAACGTCGAGGGAAGCGCCATTGTTGTAGATCGGTTAGCCGGCCAATAATCAATTGCGTGCCCTTTCGTGTAGGCCGTTTCTGCAATACCAACCTACCGCCTTGGTGCCATTGCGGTGGTTTTCCGGGCGGCCTGGTCTAGGTCTGTCGTGGCCAAAGCAGTGATCGGGCCTGTAAGCCCGCAGACGATTAATACCGCTATTCGGATTGTTCAAGGCAACCCGCTGCGAGGGCAGATGCCTTTGTAAGGCTTGTTTTGATGTCGCCTGGGCGGGCCCTTTCGCGGGCATGCCCGCTCCCACAGGTACGGTGCAAGTCGCGAGGTTTGTGGTGACGTTGTGGGAGCGGGCGTGCCCGCGAAGAGGCCCGTCCAGGCAGTAGAGAATTATCTTGGGAATGAACACTCAGTTCACCGTCGGCAAGACCACGTTCTATCAAGGCGAAAATGGCACCTACCCGTCGTTCCGCATCGAGCCTGGAATCCCATGCCAGGACGCTCGCGACCAGTCTTCGGCGTTGATGGGGTATGAGCGCCAATTGACCATGACCGGGTTGATGGATGAAACAACCCCCAAGCCAGCCCGCCGTCACCCCACCCACCAATCCCCCACGAAGACAGTCGGATTTGGTCAAAATTTGTGCTATATTTCGCGCCCGCGATTTTCCTGCACACCAGAACCGGTCACTGACATGCAAGCAGCCAAACCACTCTACGACTATCCCAAGTACTGGGCCGAATGCTTCGGGCCAGCACCTTTCCTGCCAATGAGCAGGGAGGAGATGGATCTGCTCGGCTGGGATTCCTGCGACATCATCATCGTGACCGGGGATGCCTACGTCGATCACCCCTCGTTCGGCATGGCCATCATCGGCCGGCTACTGGAAGCCCAGGGTTTCCGCGTGGGCATCATTGCCCAGCCGAACTGGCAGTCCAAAGACGACTTCATGAAGCTCGGCGAGCCCAACCTGTTCTTCGGCGTGGCCGCCGGCAACATGGACTCGATGATCAACCGCTACACCGCGGACAAGAAAATCCGTTCCGACGACGCCTACACCCCGGGGGGCCTCGCCGGTAGCCGACCAGACCGCGCCAGCCTGGTGTACAGCCAGCGCTGCAAGGAAGCCTACAAGCATGTGCCGATCGTACTCGGCGGCATCGAGGCATCGTTGCGTCGCATTGCCCACTACGACTACTGGCAGGACAAGGTTCGCCATTCGATCCTGATCGACGCCAGCGCCGACATCCTGCTGTTCGGCAACGCCGAGCGCGCGGTGGTCGAGGTGGCCCAGCGCCTGTCCAATGGCGAAAGCATCGAAAGCATCACCGACGTGCGCGGCACCGCCTTCGTGCGCCGTGATACGCCGCAGGGCTGGTACGAAATCGACTCGACCCGCATCGACCGCCCAGGCCGTGTCGACAAGATCATCAACCCCTACGTGAACACCCAGGACACCCAGGCCTGCGCCATCGAGCAGGCCAAGGGCGACCAGGAAGACCCGAACGAAGCCAAGGTGGTACAGATTCTCGACAGCCCGGCGGTCACGCGGGAAAAGTCGGTCATCCGCCTGCCATCGTTCGAGAAGGTGCGTAACGACCCGGTGCTCTATGCCCACGCCAACCGCGTGCTGCACCTGGAGACCAACCCGGGCAACGCCCGTGCACTGGTGCAGAAACACGGTGACGTGGACGTGTGGTTCAACCCGCCACCCATTCCGATGAGCACCGAGGAAATGGACTACGTGTTCGGCATGCCTTACGCCCGTGTACCGCACCCTGCGTACGGCAAGGCGCGTATCCCGGCCTACGAAATGATCCGTTTCTCGGTCAACATCATGCGTGGCTGCTTCGGCGGCTGCACCTTCTGCTCGATCACCGAGCACGAAGGCCGCATCATCCAGAACCGCTCGCACGAGTCGATCCTGCACGAAATCGAAGAGATGCGTGACAAGGTGCCAGGTTTCACTGGCGTGGTGTCCGACCTTGGCGGGCCGACTGCGAACATGTATCGCATCGCGTGCAAAAGCCACGATATCGAAAAGCACTGCCGCAAGCCCTCGTGCGTGTTCCCTGGCATCTGCGAGAACCTCAACACCGACCACAGTTCGCTGATCGAGCTGTACCGCAAGGCTCGCGCTCTGCCAGGGGTGAAGAAGATCCTGATTGCCTCGGGCCTGCGCTACGACCTGGCCGTGGAGTCGCCGGAATACGTCAAGGAGCTGGTCACCCACCACGTAGGTGGCTACCTGAAGATTGCCCCGGAGCACACCGAGCGTGGCCCGCTGGACAAGATGATGAAGCCCGGCATTGGTACCTACGACCGCTTCAAGCGCATGTTCGAGAAGTTCTCGAAAGAAGCGGGTAAAGAGCAGTACCTGATCCCGTACTTCATCGCCGCGCACCCGGGTACCACCGACGAAGACATGATGAACCTGGCGCTATGGCTCAAGGGCAACGGCTTCCGTGCCGACCAGGTACAGGCGTTCTACCCGTCGCCGATGGCCTCGGCCACCGCCATGTACCACTCGGGCAAGAACCCGCTGCGCAAGGTGACCTACAAGAGCGAAGGTGTGGAAATCGTCAAGAGTGACGAGCAGCGCCGTCTGCACAAGGCCTTCTTGCGCTACCACGACCCGAAAGGCTGGCCAATGCTGCGTGAAGCGCTACAGCGCATGGGCCGCGCCGACCTGATCGGGCCTGGCAAGCACCAGTTGATTCCGGCGCACCAGCCGCAGACCGACAGCTACCAGAGCGCGCGCCGCAAGAACTCGACCCCGGCGGGCAGCCACAAAGTGGGCAAGGACCAGAAAATCCTGACCCAGCACACGGGCTTGCCACCGCGTGGCAGCGATGGCAGCAAGCCGTGGGACAAGCGCGAGAAAGCCAAGGCCGAGGCGTTTGCGCGTAACCAGCAGGCGGCCAAGGAGCGCAAGGAAGCGGGCAAGGGTGGCAAGGGCAACAAGAAGCCGCGTCAGCCTGTCATTCCGCGCTGATTTCGGGGGCCGCCTTGCGGCCCAATCGCCGGCAAGCCAGCTCCCACAGGGATTGCATACATCCCAAAGTGAGCATTGTCCCTGTGGGAGCTGGCTTGCCGGCGATTGGGCTGCAAAGCAGCCCCTGAATCTGGTTTAGTCAGGCTTCTTGTCGACCCACTTCGGCGCCACCGGCGCGACAAAGCGGTCCATCCCGCTCAGCAGTTCATCCGGCTGCTGCCCCAGCAGCAACATATCCCGGTGCTGCGGGCGCACGAATCCTTCCTCGACGATATGGTCGAGGAACCCGCCAAGCTTGTCATAGAAGCCGTTCACATCCAGCAGCCCCAGCGGCTTGGCGTGGTAGCCCAGTTGCCCCCAGGTCCAGACCTCGAACAGCTCTTCCAGCGTACCCAGGCCACCCGGCAAGGCGATGAACGCGTCGCTCAGCTCGGCCATGCGAGCCTTGCGCGCATGCATGCCATCGACCACTTCCAGCCGCGTCAGGCCTTTGTGGCCGACCTCGGCGTCCAGCAGGCTCTGCGGAATGATCCCTACCACGTCGCCACCTGCTGCCATCGCGGCGTCGGCTACCACACCCATCAAGCCAACTGCACCACCGCCATACACCAGCGTCCAGCCTCGGCGGGCAATCGCCTCGCCCAGCGCGACCGCCGCCTCACGGTAGGCGGGGTTGCTGCCAATGCTGGCACCACAAAATACACAAACGGAACGTACGGGCATTACTCACCTCCAGTCACTCAGGGTGACAGGGTACGGTGGCTGACCGTCGCCTCCAAGGCCGTGTTCATTCCGGGCGGGAAAATTCGCAGATGGCGCCAGTAGCGCCGTGGGCGTACGCGGCGAGCAGGCTGTTCAGAAACTGGGAGATGGGCATTTGGTATTGCTCCTAAATGAGAGGTTGTCCCATCGTCCAATAAAAGGGCATGATGTGCTCTTAGATTGGTTGTATACAATCCATTGAACAATTCAACTGACTGGCCACTTGACACCCCCTTGACCCATATCAGCAGGGTGCTGAACGGTTTCAGGCAGTCTCGCAATTGATAAAACCCTGCCAAGGAGATTCATGATGTTTGCGAAAGCTGTAGCGGTATCCCTGCTGACCCTCGCCAGCGCCTCTGTCTTCGCCGCCGAGTGCTCGGTAACTGTCGACTCCACCGACCAGATGTCCTTCAACACCAAGGAAATCACCGTCGACAAAAGCTGCAAGGAATTCACGGTCAAACTGACCCACTCCGGCAACCTGCCGAAGAACGTCATGGGCCATAACCTGGTGATCAGCAAGACTGCCGACATGCAGGGCATTGCGACCGAAGGCATGAGCCAGGGCCTGGAAAAGGACTACATCAAGGCTGACAACGCCGCGATCATTGCCCATACCAAAATGATAGGCGCGCCGGAAAAAGAAACCGAAGTGAAGTTCGACCCTTCCAAGCTTGAAGCCGGTGGTGACTACAGCTTCTTCTGCACCTTCCCGGGCCACATCTCGATGATGAAAGGCAAGGTTGTCGTCAAGTAATTAGCTGACGCCTAGCCCTGTAGGAGCGGGTTTACCCGCGAATGCGGTGCCAGATCCACCATCGCATTCGCGGGTAAACCCGCTCCTACAGGTAGTGCTACAGCCTGATCAAGGGGCGAACGGCAATTCGCGCTTGTGCTGGGTCTTGCGGTAGGTGGCCACGATGATGTCAAACGCTGCCTGGTCGACCGGCTGCCCATGCAGGAACGCGTCGATCTGCTGGTAGGTCACCCCATGCGAGGCTTCGTCCGGTTTGCCCGGTGCCAGGTCTTCCAGGTCTGCAGTCGGCACCTTCTCCACCAGTGACTCCGGGCGCCAAAGCTGCGTGCAATGGCCCGCACCTGGTTTTTCACCAAGCCGCTCAGCGGCGCCAGATCGCAGGCACCATCACCAAACTTGGTAAAGAACCCCATCACCTTACTCCCCCCAAAATAGTGCCCAATACATCGATGGTAAAGGGTCCTGCTGGTATGGGTGAGGTGTGCATAATCCATAGCCTGCACAACAAAGAAAAAATTTCAAACAGTCCAATCGCGTCGGCCTTGCTTGAAATACAGGCACGGTGAGATTGCCTGATGGGGCATAATGAATCGGTTATCACGAGGTGCTGCGACAGGTAGGGCGTGGTTCCCCTGTGAGCGTTGGGTGACTGGAGAAGCTCTCCTCAGGAGCCGTTCGGTGGAACATCAGTTGAGCCACCAATATGTATTTCATTCATGGATCTAGCTCAACCTCCGCTGAGAAGCTTTGGCCCAAGGCGCAGAATCTCGTAGATCCCACGTAAGGCCTTTCTGGAGGACCCATGGAGCAGCGTTTGAGAGTGGTAATGGCCCAGTTGAACATCCGCGTCGGAGATGTTCACGGTAACGTCGAGAAAATCATCGAGGCGGCTCATAAGGCTCGGGATAAGGACGGCGCTCAGGTCATCGTCTTCCCAGAGCTGACCCTTTGCGGTTACCCGCCTGAGGATCTACTCCTTCGCTCTAGCATGCAGAGCCGCATTGAGAAAGCGCTTGAGCGCGTTCGAGAAGCGGCGCGTGGCATCGTCATCATCATTGGCTTCCCATGGGTTGAAGCCGGTTCTCGATACAATAGCTGCGCGGTCATTTCAGATGGAGAAGAGATCGCGCGCTATTACAAACAGCGGCTGCCCAATTACCGTGTGTTTGATGAGAAGCGCTATTTCGAGTCAGGCAGCGGCCCATGCGTCGTCAACCTGTTTGGCATCCAGGTAGGGATCACTATCTGCGAAGATATTTGGTTCTCGGAGCCCCTCAAGCAGGCCTGTGATGCTGGAGCGCAGATCATGCTGACGCTTAATGCGTCCCCATTCCACCGGGGTAAGCAAGCCGAGCGTGAAGAGCTTCTTGCTCAGCGAGCCCGCGAATGTGCAATCCCGATGATTTATGTGAATCAGGTCGGTGGTCAGGACGAACTGGTATTTGACGGCAACAGCTTTGTTGTTGACGGTAGTGGCAAGGTCACCCAGCGCGCTCCAGCGTTCGAAGAGGGATTGTTCGTAGCTGACTTCCAATGCTCAGAGAGCGCCTTGGAGCCAGTTCCTGGTGTTGTGACTGATCTACTGAGTCTGGAAGCCAGTGTGTACCAGGCATTGGTTGCGGGGGTACGTGACTACGTTCAGCGCAATGGTTTTAAGGGTGTAGTTCTTGGGCTCTCTGGTGGGATCGACTCGGCACTCTGCCTAGCGGTTGCGGCTGATGCGTTGGGAGCCCAGAACGTCGAGGCAGTCATGATGCCTTACCGCTACACCGCTCAGATGAGCCAAGACGATGCCAAGGAAGAGGCAGAGATCCTTGGCGTCAAATATAGCGTTTTGCCAATTGCTCCGATGGTAGAGGCTTTCCTTGAGACGCTTGCACCCGAGTTCGAAGGGCTGGCTAAAGACACGACGGAGGAGAACCTTCAGGCACGGTGTCGCGGCACGATGCTCATGGCCATCTCTAATAAAAAGCGCTATCTCGTACTTACTACTGGTAATAAGAGTGAGATGGCCGTCGGCTACGCGACACTCTATGGAGACATGGCGGGCGGATTCGATGTTCTGAAGGATGTGCCCAAGACGCTTGTATTTAAGCTTTGCGAGTACCGCAATACTTTGGGGTATGTGATCCCGCAACGAGTAATCGACCGTCCGCCATCAGCAGAACTTGCCCCTGATCAGAAAGACGAAGACTCGCTGCCGCCTTATCCAGTACTGGATGAGATCTTGCGTCTGTACATTGAGCAGGACCTGTCCGCTGACGCTATCATCGAGCATGGCTTTGACGCTGAGATAGTGCGTAAGGTGATACGTCTGGTAGATCTGAACGAATATAAGCGTCGGCAAGCAGCAGTAGGGCCGAGAATCACTGAGCGTGGGTTTGGGCGAGATCGCAGATATCCCATTACCTCCGGTTGGCGTATTGGGGACTGATACTCTGTTCTTAAGACGGTAGATAGGCTCTAAGCTGGATATTGGTAAGCCTATCTACCTGCCTAACTTCTCACTAGCCGGGTTTATAATTACTGGCATGTAGCTCACAATTGAGTGAGGCGATCTGTGAACGAGTATGATTTTTCAAGGCTGAACGACAAAGAGTTCGAGGTTTTTTGTACTGATCTGCTCAGTGCAAGGGAAGGCGTGAAGTTTGAAAGATTCAAGCCGGGACGTGACGGTGGAGTTGATGGGCGCTACTTTAAGTCTGAGGGTGATGAGTGGGTTCTTCAATGTAAGCATTGGGTTTCGACGCCTTTAGAAAAGCTTGTTAGGCATATTGATGAGTCTGAAAGTCGGAAAGTTACACGGTTGGCACCAAGTCGTTATATTTTAGCGGTCTCTCACTCGCTCTCGCTAAATGATAAGAAGATCTTGATGCAGAAGCTTTCGCCTTTTGTTCTGTCTCCAGAAGATATACTTGGGCGAGAGGATTTGAATGATGTCCTGGCAAAGCATCCAGATGTTGAAAAACGACACTATAAGCTTTGGATTGCTAGCTCCAATGTCTTGAGCTATTTCTTCAATAAACCCATGCATGATAGAAGTCAGTTTGAGATCGAAGAGATCATGGACGCTTCTAAACTATATGTTCCTACTCTCAATCATAGTGAAGCGCTTGAGAAGCTAGAGTCTACCAAGGTCGTGATAATTACTGGCCCTGCTGGTATTGGTAAGACGACTTTGGCGGGGCAGCTGATTTTGCAGTATGTTGCGCAGGGCTTTGAGCTTTCAGTTATTTCTGACGATATTAAAGAGGCTGAAGGGGCTTTTAACCCTGATTCAAAGCAGATTTTTTATTTTGACGATTTTTTAGGTCGTAACTACTTGGAAGCGCTCTCGGGGCATGAGGGGGCGAAAATTGTCAAATTCATTAGTCGTATAGTCAAAGACTCAAAAAAGCGATTTGTGTTGACGTCTCGAACTACTATCCTTAACCAAGGAAAGATTCTAAATGACGTATTTCATAACTCAAATGTAAGTCGCAATGAATTTGAGGTAACGCTAGCGTCCATATCGAAAATGGATAAGGCTCGAATTCTCTATAATCATATTTGGCATTCTGATTTGGGTGGCGATTATGTTGAGGAACTATACTCGCATAAACGTTATCGAACCATTATTGATCATCCAAATTTTAACCCTAGATTGATTAGGTTCATTACCGACGCTCAGCGATTGGAAAGTGTCCCGTCAAGCTTATACTGGTCACATGCAACTGCATTGCTGAACAACCCTTCCCAGGTCTGGGATCATCCGTTCCAAGCGCAGCTTGACGACTGCGGTCGTACTCTGGTTCTACTGGTTGCAATGAATGGCCGCCTAATAACTGAGTCTGAGCTTTCAGAAGCATTCTCGCGTTTCTTATCTGACCCAAGTGCAGCTAGTCTCACAGGTAAGAAGGATTTCATATTAAATCTTCGCCATCTTTCTGGCTCAATGCTCACTAGATTTGTAGCTGGTGAAAGTCATACCTTTATTCGATTGTTCAATCCTTCTTTGGGGGATTTTGTGATCAACAGATACGCAAGCAATGGGCCTGCTTTGCGGCAATGCTTCGGTAGTCTTAAGACAGTTTCCTCTCTGAGGACCTTGAAAGACATGTCGGATAACAAAATAATCAAAAATGAAATGGCTGTGGACGTAGTTCGCCATGTCTTTGCATGTGTCTCGGAAATGAATTTCCTGGGATGTGATTCGGAGTTTATTGCTCACTTGTGCATTGTCAGGTCTGAGCTTATAAGACCTTTTTGTACTTCAGATGATAATCTTCTAAAAGCGATTGATTTCGTTGCTGGTGAGAAGTGTGGGCGATCATTTGAATCGTCAGCGCGACTCCTTTTGTGGGGGATGCGTAGGGGGCTTGTTACTAAGGATTTGGTCGAATTATTCTTGGATGGTGCTTTTGATAATGATCCTCATCATCAAGAATTATTGACGTTATCGCAAATCGTTAGATGCTTTGATATATCTGGGAATGAATCGCTCTACGAAAGGTATGACGAGGTTGTTACAGAGCATTTGATTGCAACAGTTGAAGACGAGTTTCCGGAGTCTGAGATTTTTTCTGATTGTAGTACGCGGCATGAAGCCAGAAGAAAGATGATGGGGATAATGGATGAGCGGGCGCTTGAGCTGGGGGCGATTGATCCATCAAGCGTTGCCGATAGCGTTGTTGGCTCTGTGAATGTTGATAAATATTACGACAAATATTTTTATGAGGAAGAACATGAGCCTGACTACTATTCCTATCGGGAACAGCGAATTAGTTCGCCGGTGTCTTCTTTTATAGCCATTGACCCAATTGATGACTTGTTTTCACGCGATTGATTATTTGCGACTTCATTTACGTGGTAGTAGCTGATTAGTGGTCGTTTTTGTCAAACCATCCTCTGGCTCACTCTGCCGTCGTCCCCGATGCTGCTTTTTGACGACCACTTGGCTACCTATCTCACACTTGGCTCTCAGGGATCGAAAGCTGTATCGCTGTCACTGAGAGCGTCCCCTGGCCACCAAAGCCTTTGGTGCTAAGATTTGTGGTTTGGCAGCAGCTTCACATGAGATTATCCTTCAGGAGGAACGCATGGGTGCGGAGACTTCTATCGTATTCACGCTGGGCAGAGGAAGTCTCTCTGGTCTCATCTAAATATTGAAACTATGCTTTCTTTGGGGGTTTTGTGAGTGACGTAACAGGTGCTCGTGGTGAGTTCAGTGTGGGCTTCAGCATGATGCGGGACGTTAATGGGAAACCTTTGTTTTTTGTGAGGCACTTGGGTGAGAAAGCGAATTTACTTGATTTTATGGTAAACTTGCTTGACGGGGATGAACAAGAGACTGGAGAGTTTTTTATGATCCAAGTCAAATCAACAAAGGCAGCAAAATCAACAGGAAGTATCCCTGCTAGATTCAAAGCTGCTGAAGTAAGTGCTGCACATAGTCGGAAGGTTCCTGTTTACCTTGTGGCTGTTGATGATGCGCCGGGCCGTAATAGAGAAATATTATTTATTGCAATTGATAAAAATAGACATGCTGGTGTTTCTCTCGTGCCAAGACTGCACGATCTCAATTGTGATGTGACGCTGGAATCGCTACGTGACGAGGTTCGAGCACACCATGCGAGCAAACTTGATAACTTTGTATCTAAATTTGGGGTCGATAAATGACTAGCCCTGTGCGCGTGGAACGCGCCAAACTTGCTGTTTCGCTTGCGCTTGCCTATAAAGACTTCGAGGTTTATAGAGATGTACGCGCTGGTGAGCATTATTTCGATATAAAGGCTGAAAAGCTTGTTGGAGATAAATATGACACCTTCTACGTATTGATCGAAGTGGTGCCGAATACGCCTAGATTTAGTATAAAGTTGGCAAGTGAGACGAGGCGATTGTCAGAAGTCGTAAAGCGACCTGTTTATTTTGTAAGGATAAAGGACAATGCTGCTGAGGTGATGCTTGATCCTAGGCTTCAAAAGCGAGTTCTATTCCCGGCTACAACAAGACTGCTGGACATGCCAGACTTTGGCCCAAGTCTATAATAACCGTAAATTCTCTAGCCTTGGGCAATTGCAGGCAGCTACGCGATTAATCAAATTCAGTGAGAGGCACCATGCATCAAAATTTAACGGAAGAGGAGATGCGCCAAGCGCTTTTTGGATCTGCCGAGAAGACAGCCAGCGCTACGCAGAATCATCAAGCCCCAGCCAAGGCCAAGAGTAAGATGTCAAAGTCTTATACGCCAGGGCTTACGGTGGTCTTACACGTCGGTAATGATTTTGAAGGGCAGAGGTTTGAGTTTATATACCAAGCAGACACGTTGAGTTCCCTTCTGGCTCAGCAAAACGCTTTGAAGGTAGCAAGAAAGAAATATCGATACGCTGAAGTCGTCTCGGTAGCACCTATGTAGGCTGACGACCAATTCCTGCGATTGGGCTGCTGACTCCTCCGGGAGCGTCAGATGGCCACCGCAGTCAAAAGCCATGTGCTGATTTCTAATCTTCAGCCGAGACCTTTCCGTTCTGCTCCTTGTAGCGTAAGGACTGAGCTTGACTCGATGGGATGAGCAAGAATTTTTGCAACAATCCGAGCAAGGCTTTGTTGCCCTGCCACCACCCGCGAAGGTGGTTTCACAGGGGGCCGAGGGTCTGAACAAGCTCCATCAGCTCGACTAGGGCCTCCCTCGCAACCACAGTAGCTTCTTCTCCTGCTGATTCCGCCTCAACCAAAGCGACGAGCGATACGGCACCTATGCCTAGGACGTCCGCCAGCCCCACGATTGTGGAAAGAGACGGCGAATACTGGCCTCGTTCGAGCATGCGGATGTAACGCTCGCTGACGACCGAGGAGAAGTCCTCCTGGGTCATTCCCTTCAGCAACCGCAGGCGCTTGAACGCTAGGCCGAAAGCCAGGTTGTTCTCCATTTTCGCGTGCTCAAAACGGAGCATTCAACACCTTGCGCGCCTCCCCGAACAGGAAGTATGCTTCCGATCATTGTTACCGGAACAATACTTCCGGTGCGACAGTGGCGCCGATCTGCCTGCATCGTGCCCGCTCGCAGCCGCCCTGATGAGGTTGGCCAGGGCGCACGCAGAGAGGCCGTTTGATGATCCATTCAGGACCTCACCAAGGAGGCGGTTGTGGAAAAACGCGATGAAGATGAGCTGATAGGTCGATATTCCGAGTTGTTTAGGCAAAGCGCGCAAAACCCTGTTGGGGTGCCCTATTGGGGTGTTCAATGCGATGTAGGCTGGTATCCCCTAATCGATAGGTTGTGCTCGAAAATCCAAGGCAGGATTAATAATCTCAAATCCCCAGAAGTGACAATCATACAAATCAAAGAGAAGGATGGAAGCCTGAGAGTCAGCTACCACGGTGGTGATGATTACATTGCAGGCTTGATAGATATGGCGCAGGAGTTATCCAGTTGCATTTGTGAGGTGTGTGGCTGCTCTGGAGCTAAAAAGAAGCTATTACTCGGCTGGATTAAAACGCTATGTGAAAGCTGCGAGAAAAAATTAAACGAAGGGATATAGATAATGCTCCTCACTCATCCTGCTGCGCTTAAAAAGTCGTTTATGAATGATAGCAAACATCACGAGTGGCGGTTCGTGATTTTAGGATTCAACAGTCCTTGGATTCATGTGACCCAGACTGTTCTGAAAAAAGGCAAAGCAGTAGAAAGCAAAACGCTAATAGTCACTGATCCGTGTGAATTGCATAATATGCATAAAAGTATTAGTGCGGAAGTGTGCTATGAGGAGGCGTATCTCATAACCTCAGCTCACATCAATCAGTCGTGGGGATGCAATCAGAACTTGCTGAAGCAAATAGACCGAGTTGTCGAGCATACAGAGGACCACATCAATATCTACCATGTCTACACGGTCGACAATGGCAGAAAACTGCTATCGAGTGCTCCGCTCGTAGAGCCGGATAGCCGCAGCGTTACGACCCTCTATGAAGCACCTGTAGAGGTTGCGCGCCGCTGGACTCAGCAAGAAACAATATGCAATACCCGCCGATTAGAAATTCTGCGTGCTGCGTCAACGCTACATGGTGGGGACCCAGACGCTGGCTTTTGTTGGGCCTTTGAAAGCATTAATTGCTTGGATGGGCAGCGCCCAATAGATATGACTACAGATCAACAGTTTGAAAAAGTAATACTTTACGTAAATGAACTTATTTCTAATCAGGCAGTAGCCAGTTCGTAATCCGCCATCAGGAGCAAGTATGCAAGCCCCCCAGTTGATTCTTGCAAATCACCAGGATGCGGTTAAAATCGCAGTGGACAGACTCAACAAGCTGTGGAAGGTGAGAGATCGATCGCCTCTGTTTATGCTTCGTAGTATTATTTCTTCGCCTAGGCTAGCTGACGTATACGTGAAGGGCTTTTGTCCTGATGGACTCCGGAGGGTTGCGGATAGCTACCTTTGTGATCATACCTTATTGGGGGATCTTCCCCAGGCAACCTTCGGCATTGAATTGAGTAGTTGGCGGAGTCTAAATTTGCCGACACTATTACCCAATGAAATTCGAAATCATCATACTGACATTATTCGGTTACAGATCTGGCCATTCGACCCCAACAGTTTAAGCGAAGAACAAATGCGTTTGGCGGTCGCTGTGAGCTTTACTGATCTTGAGTTTTTTGAAGAGTCAAGACTCTCCGGCTCGGTGGATTACCTCCTTGAGGCATTCAAAATCGACAGTGAGTTTAATTACAGGGCTCGCCGATCAGAGCTTGTCTGAGTGTTGCCGCTGACCGAAAACTGACCCAGTTTCGCCCATTGTGCTGACTGAAAACTGACCCAGGTGTTCCACTGTACCTGCTCAATTTTTGAGCAGGAGAACACAGGGTGATCAGCATGGAAATGATGGGCAAAATTCGGCGGATGTATTTCCGCGACAAGCTGTCGTTGCATGAGATAGCCAAGCGCACCGGCCTGTCGCGCAACACCATCCGAAAATGGGTCAGAGCGTCGGAGTCCAAGCAGCCGGTTTATCAGCGTCGAGCCGTGTTCAACAAGCTCAGTCCCTTTCACGAGATGTTGGAGCAGGCGCTGCGGGCTGATGCCTTGAGGGCCAAGCAACATCGTCGCAGTGCCAAGGCGCTGCTGGCCATGATCCGCGCTGAAGGCTATGACGGCGGCTACAGCCAGCTCACTGCCTTCGTTCGTCATTGGCGCGGAGAGCAAGGCAAGGCGGTACGGGCATTTGTGCCGTTGGCGTTCGCATTGGGCGAGGCCTTCCAGTTCGATTGGAGCGAGGAAGGCCTGCTGATTGGCGGTGTTTTCCGACGTGTCCAGGTCGCGCACATGAAGCTATGTGCCAGCCGAGCCTTCTGGCTAGTGGCCTATCCCAGCCAAGGGCATGAAATGCTGTTCGATGCCCATACCCGCTCATTCGCCGCCATGGGCGGCGTGCCGCGTCGCGGCATCTACGACAACATGAAAACGGCGGTCGACAAGGTCTCCAAGGGTAAAGGCCGCACGGTCAACGCTCGCTTCATGGTGATGTGCTCGCACTACCTGTTCGACCCGGACTTCTGCAACGTAGCGTCCGGCTGGGAAAAAGGTATCGTCGAAAAGAATGTCCAAGATAGTCGGCGCCGCATCTGGCTGTCTGCCTGCGACAATACTTTCCATAGCTTCGAAGAGTTGAATGCCTGGCTTGCCCAGCGCTGTCGGGCTCTGTGGCACGAGCTGATCCATCCGCAGTACAACGGCCTCACCGTTGCAGAAGTCTTAGAACTGGAGCGCGTCGAAATGATGCCGATGCCGACGCCTTTCGACGGTTATGTAGAGCGCACGGTTCGCGTTTCCAGCACCTGTCTGATCAACGTGGCCCGCAACCGCTATTCAGTACCCTGTGAGCGTGTTGGCCAGTGGGTCAGCAGTCGGCTCTATCCCTCGCGAATCGTCGTGATTGCCGATGATGGTGTGATTGCCAGCCACGAGCGCCTGTTTGATCGCGATCAGGTCAGCTACGACTGGCAACACTATATCCCCCTCATTGAGCGTAAACCGGGAGCCCTACGCAATGGTGCCCCGTTTGCCGACCTACCCAAGCCACTACGCCTGCTCAGGCGCGAGCTGCGGCGGCATCTACAGGGTGATCGGGTCATGACCCAGGTCTTGGCCGCCGTGCCCGTCGCTGGCCTGGATGCTGTCCTCGTAGCGGTTGAGCTGGTTTTGGAATCTGGCAGCCTGAGCGCTGACCACATCCTCAATATCGTGGCCCGTCTGACCGCCCGTGAAGCACCACCCTCGGTCGAAACCAACCTGCAACTGAAAGTTACCCCTATCGCCAATACCGCGCGCTATGACCGGTTGCGCAGCACAGATGAGGAGGTGCGCAATGCGTGATCTTACAGAGGAACTCAAAGACTTACGCCTGCACGGCATGGCCACTGCCTGGGCAGATCTGGCCGCACAAGGTGAATCCACCACCGCCTCATCGAAATGGCTGATCGAGCATCTCCTCGATCAGGAACACGCCGACCGGGCAGTGCGCTCGGTACATCATCAGATGAATATGGCGAAACTGCCCATGCACCGCGATCTGGCTGGCTTCGACTTCGGTGTATCCAGCGCTGATGCCCGGCTGATCAAGGAACTGTCCACTCTGACCTTCACCGACACAGCTCAAAATGTGGTGTTCATCGGCGGCCCTGGCACCGGTAAAACGCACCTCGCCACCGCCCTGGCGGTGGCCGGCATCACCCAACACAACAAGCGTGTACGCTTCCACTCCACGGTCGATCTGGTCAACCTGCTGGAGCGTGAGAAGCACGAGGGCAAGACAGGGCGTATCGCCCGAGGACTACTGCGTGCAGATCTGGTAATCCTTGATGAGCTTGGCTACCTACCTTTCAGCCAGAGCGGCGGGGCCTTGCTGTTCCACTTGCTCTCTAAGCTTTACGAGCACACCAGTGTGATCATCACCACCAACCTCAGCTTCGCCGAATGGTCGAGCGTATTTGGCGACGCCAAGATGACCACGGCCTTGCTCGACCGATTGACCCACCACTGCCACATCGTCGAGACGGGGAATGAATCGTACCGCCTGCAAAACAGCACCTTAGTGGCCAAGACCAAGATCCAGGCGAGGGAGCGCAGGCGACAGGATATCGAGGAGGCGGAGGACGACCCGTTTTGACCTCTTTGGGCTGGCCTTGCTGAGTGCAGGGTCAGCACTTTTACGACGCTGTCGACTGCTAGGCTTATCCACAATTGCCGGGGTCTAAATCGGCAAGCAGCCCTGGGTCATTTTTCAATCGGCAGGGTGGGTCAATTTTCAATCAGCGCCGACACTCATGCGGATCAACCAGCGGCAGGTTGAAGCCTTTCACGCGGTTATGCGTACGGGATCGATGACAGGTGCCGCGAACCTGATGTCAGTTACCCAACCCGCTGTAACGCGTCTAGTCCGAGACTTTGAGGAAGCAATCGGGCTGCCACTATTCGAGCGTAAAGGAAGTCAGCTCATTCCGACCCCTCAAGCGGTCGCATTGATTCCTGAGGTTGAGCGGTCTTTCATTGGGCTAGACCGCATAGGTCGACTGGCCGCCGGGATTCGTGAGCACACCGCAGGATCGCTAAGGATTGCGGCGATGCCTGCCGTTGCTAACACGCTGCTACCTCGATTCTTGTCTCAATTCCTACCGGATCGACCAAATTTGCAGATCAGCATCCTCGGTGTTCCATCGCACCAGGTTGTTGAGATGGTATCCGCAGGTCAGGTTGACATTGGCTACGCAGAAGGGCCCTTGAACCCTCACGGTGTAGAGATGGAGGCCGTGGAAATGGATGCGGTTGCTGTAATGCCCACCGGCCATCCAATGACCAAATTGGAAGTAGTGAGCCCATCAGACTTTGCAGGAGAGCGATTTATCTCCATGCGGCCAGGGTCCTTGTTCTCATCGGGGGTGCAATTGGCTCTTGCCCAAGTGCCAAGGGTGGCCCGCCTTGAAGCGAGCTTGACACACACGGCATGCGCTCTTGTGTCGCAGGGTTTGGGGGTCAGCATCGTTGACCCGCCAACGGCTATAGACTTTGCAGGAAAAGGACTGGAGGCTCGACCTTTGTCCGTAAAAATTGACACGGGCTTCCTTGTGATCAGATCCAGCAACTCAGCTCAGCAGGGCCTTACCCAGGAATTTTCTGACCAGTTCCTCAAATTTTATAGAAGTACAGATGTAGTGGTCTACTAACCCCGGACACCCATTTAGGCGAGAATGCTCGCCACAGAGAGGTGTCTGATGACCAAGCAACGCCGTACCTTTACCCCTGAGTTCAAGCGCGAAGCTGCCTGCCTGGTGCTCGATCAAGGCTACAGCCATGCCGAAGCGGCCCGTTCGCTCGGCTTGGTCGAGTCGGCACTGCGCCGATGGGTTAATCAGCTTCAGCAGGAGCGCGGCGGCGTTACGCCGGCCAGCAAAGCGTTGACGCCAGAGCAGCAAAAAATCCAAGAGTTGGAAGCCCGGATCACGCGCCTTGAACGCGAGAAATCGATACTAAAAAAGGCTACCGCGCTCTTGATGTCGGAAGATCTCGAGCGTACGCGCTGATCCGCCAGCTCAGCGATCATGAGCCCGTTGATTGTTTGTGCGAAGTGTTTGAAGTCACTCGCTCAAGTTACTACGCACATCGTCACAGAAGGCGAACTCCGGACGTTGAACGACTGCGGTTGCGCAGTCGAGTGAATGAGTT
Source organism: Pseudomonas sp. NY5710 (assembly GCF_013305665.1). NCBI lineage: Bacteria > Pseudomonadati > Pseudomonadota > Gammaproteobacteria > Pseudomonadales > Pseudomonadaceae > Pseudomonas > Pseudomonas sp. NY5710. The sequence goes on along the minus strand of NZ_CP045554.1, from coordinate 4,840,511 downwards.
GTTCACGCGAGGTCGAGGTGCGCCCGGCAGCCGTACCATCAAGGCAATGATGCAAGAAGAAGGTGAGCAAATCGGGCGGTTCAAGGTACGCAGCCTGATGCGTGAGCTGGCGTTGATCAGCAAGCAGCCAGGATCACATGCGTACAAAAAGGCCACAGTGCAGCGGCCAGATATTCCGAATACCTTGAACCGAGCGTTTGATGTCGAAGCGCCAAATCAGGTCTGGTGTGGAGACATAACTTACGTCTGGGCTCAAGGCAAATGGCACTATCTCGCAGTTGTACTGGATCTCTACGCACGCAGAGTGGTGGGCTGGGCCTTATCAGAGAAGCCGGATGCAGACTTAGTCGTCAAAGCGCTGGACGTAGCTTACGAACAGCGTGGAAAGCCTCAAGGACTACTGTTCCACTCCGACCAGGGATCGCAATATGGCAGCCGTCAGTTCCGCCAGAGACTGTGGCGCTACCGCATACGCCAGAGCATGAGCCGCCGAGGCAACTGTTGGGATAATGCACCGATGGAGCGAGTCTTCCGCAGCTTGAAATCAGAGTGGATACCGACCACGGGCTACCTGACCGGGCAGCAAGCTCAACGAGACATTGGCCAATACCTAATGGGCCACTACAACTGGATCCGGCCTCATCAGTTCAACGATGGACTAGCTCCAGCGAAAGCAGAAGAAAAACTCAAAACCGTGTCCGGGATGAGTTGACCACTACAAGACATGCTGGATCTAGAGGGATCAACGAGCGCTAGGGATTCTCCGATCAAGTCAGCACAGGCCGTTCGGCCTGTGCTGAAATAGCCCTCCGTTCAACCCCCCACAAGCCTTTTCCATGAGCCAGATGAGCTTTTCCGATTCCGAGTACGCCGGTAATCGCAAGCAAACCTGCCGTGAGCGTTTCCTTGCCTAGATAGAGCAGGTCCTACTGTAGAGCGGTTTGGTGGCAATGATCGAGCCGCATTACCCAAAGGCCGGTGGCGTTCGCAAGCCGTAGTCATGACTTGCGTGTGTAAATGTCAGTAATCACCGCCTGCGACTGATGCAGTAAAGTTTTGCAGTCGTGAGGAAATTTTTGTCCGTGGACGAATGAGGGGCGAGAGACATCTCGTTCAAAGCGGACTTTTAGCGAAAGCCCTGCCCTTCATAAATGGTACGCGGGGCTTTTTGCTTCAGTCCTAGAAATATGGACTTAACCTCTGTAGTGGGTGTTGATGTGTAAGCGGCCAGCCAAGTCATCTTCCGAACTCCAGCATTAAGGGAGATGGTTTCCGCGTATCTTCAAGCGGACGCGATCACCTTTATCATCAGGATTTCCATGCGCCAACGAAGCTATCGGCCCCCGGCGTCACCGAAATAATCATCCTTTGCGACTAGACCGAGATTATCGGTGAGATCCTGGTCGTCCTCGCTGAACAGATGTTGAGTTCGCCGTTCCTGCCTTAGGTAAGCCAATGTTTGGAAGAAGCAATTCTCGCAAAGGTGTAGTTCGTAACGCTGCCCATCATGGGCAGTGTCATAGCCCCAATGTGCTTGTAGGGTGCCGAACTGATGCCCGCCAGTATCCAAGCGGGTGGAGCAAAGGCATACATCGCACACGACGTCTGTAACGGCCTCGACTTCGACTCTTCCGGTTATTTTCATAGCTGACTCCTACAAACGCCTCTCACCTTCACTTTCAGCATACATCCTCTAGGTCGGAGCGTAGGCTAGCCATTGTAGTATCCACTGTGTGAATCCCTAGCCGATCTCTACCGGTCATGCTCATGAAATGTGGTGGTCAATTCCATGCCAATGGCTAGTCAGATCGAATGCAATTGGATGGTCGAGTCTGCGCAATACCCCAACCACGCAAGTGAGTTGGCGGAACGCTTACGTTGATGTCGCTGATGTCGTCCAGCACCTCCTAAAAGGGCACATCATCGTCAAAAGCGGGTGCTGTTAATGCATTCCATGGCGGTGGTGTCGGAACTGGATGAGTTGGTGGGGGCGCAGCGGGAGGTGGCGGTTCGTCAGGTCTTTGGGTTGCCCAGCCACTGAAGTCAGCATCACCCGAATGCGGAGTTGGTGACGCATCAGCAGCACGAATCAGCGTTGGCATGGAGATGCTCCCACCAAAAACGATTGCCGTCTGCCGGGGCAAGCCCGCTATACGGCGGATTTCTCGCCGATCGGCCCACTCACTGGCTGACTGGATCGCCGCAAGGTCCTTTTCAGAGGTCAGTCTGAAGGACACCCAGTTATTGCATTGAGAAAGAACGGTCGGGGAAATTTCAGAGGGTCGTTGTGTGCTCAGCCACAGCGCAAGGCCGAACTTCCTGCCTTCTTTGGCGAGTCGTTCGTAGGCCAGTGAGTTTTCACCTGCATCGTCACCAGAACCGATGGGGCGCAGGTAATGGTGTGCCTCTTCCAGAACGAGGAGGGTTGGGATTTTGTTTTCCTGTCCTCTGCGGAAAAGCTCGTAAGCGTAAAGCTCCAATAGCGACCCCAGGATAAATGGGGTTAGATCATGTGATAAATGACGGAGGTTAATGATGTGCACCCGCCATGGCACATCCCGGCCACCAAAGATCTGTTCAACCAGGTTAGTGGATTCTTGCGCCCAATCGAGCGTTGTCCCGGTCCCCCTACCACCCTCTACATCAACTACGGCGCGGAACATGGGATCTTCAGCGAAGCGATTGATTCGTGTGATGAGTGGTGAGACGTTCGAGTAACTGAAGGCGTTTCGTTCTGGGCCCCTGGCAGTGGGTTGAATCCCGTGACTTTCTGCTACCAGCGCAGCGAGGGCGGCCATATTGGGCCACTCCGTAGCTGTGCCCGCTTGGCCACTGCGGATCTGCTGAATCCGGCCATCAGCATCAGCGGCGCCTCCTTGACGGCAATCATCGAAGAGATAGGGCACCGTGTCGCTCGCTAAACCTGCCCCTTTGAGTTGGGGAAACCAGCGTACTTGGTGGAGGTGTTCCAGAGCGAAAGTTAGCGCTGGTCTCTGCGTTTTTTCGCTAGGAATTAGCAACCTATTGAGGCCATGGCGCCCCAGTGCGTAATAGGGGATTTTGAAGGCGTCTGCCCCTGGCCCACCGATGGTTGTACATCTAACGGAGCCTTCTGGAAGCTCAGGAATGTCGAGAGCAGCTTCGTACTCACCGTTGATGTCGAAGACAACGATCCTCGCACTGGGTAGGTTGACGATCTGCTGGAGTACTGCCGCTGTGAAGCAGCTCTTACCTTGGCCAGAGCTGCCCAGAACTGCGACATGCCTGGAGATCAAGTTTTTGAGCCCCACATTCAAGCTCCCGCCGCCACGTAGGTCATCACCAAGCTTAATCGGAATGTCGTCTTGGTCGTCACAGCACAGGATTGCTGCTAACTCTTCAGTACTTAAAGGGAAGGCTTCAGCTCCGAGTGGAGGGGTGGCGAGTGAGTCGCTGGTGAAGCGCGCCTTGCCTTGCTCTCTGGAGAGGCGCCCAACAACTGCGCCTGAAATGTTGCGCAAAGGTTCGGTTTGATGAGTGCTAGAACCTATCCCCAACCGATGCGCCTCACGAGGCTCATCAAAGCTGAGAGATACGACCTTCATCACCAAAGCGCGACTACCTGCATCCAGCACCAACAGACTACCGACCTCAGTCACTGACGATATGCCTTGAGCATGCGACGCTAATTGGCCTCGGTGCATATCGAGTAAATTAAGTGTGACATCTGAGCCTTCAATCCGGACCACATACCCAACAGGAAGGCGCCCTCTCATAGCTCCCCCCTCTGTGCAGTTACCTGCTCTTGAGGCTCTCGCTCGTCCCTAAGGGCTTTCTCAAACTTGCGCATGTCCTCGTCGTAGATGAGAGGGTCGGGGAGATGGCGTGCCAAGGAATCGATATACGCGAAGTCCGCACCACCGCCCACCACGGTGATACGTGGATTCTTAAGGGAAAGTAATTTCCGCAATGCCGGGGGCAGACGCTCATCAGTTGGATCACCATTAAATCCGGATGAGTAAATAACCAATTGGAGCGTGGGGTTGAGAAGCGCCGACCGAATCAGCCGGTTGATATGCTCATCTCCGAACCCATAGCCACACAAGATCAAGCAACTCTGTGGCTTGGACATAAACTCCGCAAACCTGCGGAAAAGCTCGCCCAGGACGTAGCCAATGGTGTCCATGTACTTCGCGGCTCTTGGCATTACCATCAGGCCGAGGTCCGAGCCATCTCGTTCGTTCATGAACGCTGCAATGCGTTGATGAGCAAGGGGCGCAGACACCTCAAAGACTTGGCCACTTTCCTCCTTCCAGGTCAGTGAACCATGCAATTTGGCGAGATAAACGTTGTAGACGCCGAATCTAGCCTCGCCCCTAGCTTGGGTGTTTCGAAAGCCTAGGTCGAAGCTCTGCGGAGAGAAGCGCCTGGTGTGCGTACCTAGGAAGCCATTTGAGACCTGAAGATCAATGGACTCAGCTGCCCACTCGATAGCCAGGTCGTAATTTGTGGTGAACACCCAAGGGGACGATTGACCCGGTTGCCGAGCTGAAACTAGCTTCTGGAGAATCGTGCGCTGGCTTGCGAGACCCTCGTCGTTTGACTCAACCCCACTAGGAGAGAGCCACCACTCCCGGTGGAGCAAGGCCGCGCTGACGACAGATCTGAAGAGCGCTGCTTTTACGTTCTTAAGCCTACTGAGTTTGCCCTCCAACTCTTGCTCACCCGGTTCGTAGTCAATTGGATTATCTCCGAACATACCCATCTGCCTGGTCCAATCGGACAGGGCGATTTCGAGGCTATCGATCAGGTGCTCGAAGTTAGGTGTGGCGGGCTTAGGAAGGGCGGTAGCATTCTCAGTGATGAATCCATGCTCAACCATCCAGGCTGCTTCTTCAGGCGATGTCCTGATGAAGTCAGCCCATAGCGCGATCATCGTGAGACCGCCAGCGGCTACTGATGATCCTGCGCCTAGAAGCAGGCCGACGTTTTCTAGCCTGAGAAGCGAGGCCAGATATGCCTCAAGTTCAGTTTCATCCGATAGAGCAGTACCACCACGAATTGCGGCAAACGGCATCCTGACCTCCGAAAAAACGCTGGACCAGTCCCTTTGCGCCCCATGCAGCCCGGGGCGTGGAAGGCTTCATGGAGGCTACTGAATTGCCATCACACTGTCCACATCGCTATCGGTATGTATGAAACCGGCTTCGCCGAATTATCCGAGGGTCTATTTACTGTAGCTGCTATGCGTGTTCGACCCTCACCCTCAATGAACAGCTTCATGATCGACCCGCCACGATCTCGACGATCAGAAGGTTAGACAATCGCAGGTGTTCTCACAGCGGCTGGGTTGAAGGCAGCCTCGGACGACAGACCGCTCTCAGAGTATGGTCGTCCACGACAAGGCCTGATGCCATCCAATTTGGCTCCTAGAGGTATAAAAAAGATTCGGGGATTCGAGACTAGCTGGAAGAGCTTGATGCTAGATGGCAAAATGCCGCCAGACCATCAGAATCAAAGACAAGGACGCTTCAAAAAATGGCAGTTGCGATCAAAAACATCTTGGAGGCATTTCAACCTGCTAAAGAGATTTCTGACCCAGAAAGGTTCTCAGGTAGAAAAAAACAACTAGAGCAGGGTGCGGAGCTATTGCTTTCCTGCGACCATATTTTCATCCATGGGAACCGGGGTATTGGTAAGTCCTCTCTGGCAAGGCAATTGGCAATAATTGCCTCAGGGAAAAATGACTTACTAAAATCTATCGAATCTGATTTGGTTAATGAAACATTTGACTTCGTCACATGCTTTTTTGTCCGGGACTCATCTGTTCGAAACATCAACCAGCTACTCTACAGATTGTTAATTGATGAGTCGGCGCTGGCCCAGTGGTCTGGCTTGCTTGGCCTCGACGAAGTGGGCGTGTATGAACTAGAAGGTGAATTGAATCCCAAGTTGGTTTCTGATTTCTGGCAGCGCGTCTCGCTAATTTCTGCGCTCACCGAAAATGGATTGGCAATTTTTATCGATGAATTTGAGTTGATTGATGACCATTCCGGGTTCGCATCGCTCATCAAAGCAAATCCTGCAAAATGTGTATTTGTTGTTACAGGGATTGGTAAAACCGAGCAGGAATTGGTTAGAGATCATGAGTCAATCAAGAGGCAGCTCAGTACTGGTACTCTTCGAGTGCCAAATATGACTGAAGAAGAGTTGTCTATAATTATATCAAAGGCTCAAGACTACTTATCGAACGAAATAACTTTTGAAATTGAAGCAGTCCAAAATCTTGTTAAGCTAGTTAGTGGCCATCCATACCTGCTCCATCTTATTGGGAAGCAAGCATTAAGAGTTGCATTTCAAAAAAAGAAGTCATCAATTTCGCAGGACTTGATTGATGAGGCCCTCCAGCAGATTGTCACAGAAAGCATTGATAGCTCATTGGAGTCCAGGTATCTAAAAACAATTGGTAGTTCGAGGGTGCGCGAGAGGTTTCTTCGAATTATTGCCCTTCAGAAAGATGATGTGGTTAGTACGGGAACCATCTATCCTGAAGCAGAAGCCCAAGGTATTGATAATCCTCCATACTGGCTTGGCGAACTTCAAAAAGAAGCATATGGATCTGAGTTGGAAAAGGTCTCCGATCAGTACTATAAAATTACCGACCCTCTTTTCAAAGCTTACATATCTGCGACACCCGCAAGGCTTGAGGCGGTGACAGAGGCGGAGCCTGAAGAAATTTCAGATATGAGGTTGTCACTCGTTCATGTCTCTGATTTGCATTTTGGCGCCAATCACTACTTTGATAGCCTACCAATTGCCGGTGATCATGTTCCAGAAGCGGACAAACCTTCGCTTCAAAAGTATCTGATAGATTCGTTAGCGCAAAGTTATGGACCTGCGGACTTCCTGGCGGTCACAGGGGATCTCACTCAGATGGCACTCACATCGGAATTCAGAAAAGCTTCAGCGTGTATCACCAGCGTGGCACAGAGCCTTAGCGGCGGTGTCAGTAATTGGTCAAAAAATATCGCGATAATTCCAGGCAACCATGATGTTAACTGGGACATGAAGCGAGCCGACCCCGAAGCTCGTTACGCTGGATTCACCCCATATATTAGATTCAGGAACAGTTTGGGGTATAGTATTGACAATCAAGTTGAGCCTGAACGACTTTATGAGGTTCATGATCTTGTCGAGAAATGGAACTGCGTCATTGTTGGCTTTAACTCATGCGTTTTGGAAGGGCCAGACGATCATCGAGGATATATCGGGGAAAGTCAGTTCCAAAACGCTTTAGAGGAAGTCAATGCATTGTGCAAGGGTACTAAGCCTCTAAAAATAGCGATGCTGCACCATCATCTTATTCCAGTTGATTCTCTAGAGGCAAACATCAAAAGGCCGGAGTACATACTGCAAGATGCGGGATATATAAAGTCAGAGCTTCTCCGAAATGGATTCAATATAGTTCTGCACGGACACAGGCACCATGGTCACGAGGAGTTAATTAACCAACAAGGAGATGGTGGTGGGCAGCTATTGATTGTAGGCTGCGGTAGCACTGGAGTTAATATTAATGAGCGTGGATCACAGGCGATTCAATACAATAGATTGAGCATTCGACGAAAAAAAGGTACTGATAACGTAGTGGTGTCAGTTGCACGGTACATTTTTGACTCTAACCGCCGAAAATTCTACCAGTCAGAAGATCACAAGGTGAAGACTTTTTCGCTTGCTCTATTGTAGTTAAGCAGAAAGCTAGGCTTGGTACGAAAAGAGATGTCGCAAAAGCCGCATGGTGCAAGCTAGTGAGACCAAAGCGGCATTTCTTTTCGCGGGCTTATGAAGCCGAAGGTTAAGGGAGGTTCGATCACAGCGGTAGGTTATCAGGATAGTCAGTTGAGGATTTAATCTCGACTTTGGAGCTTCATGATTTCATCCTCAAGTACTGCTATTGTGCTTTGGAGTCTTGAGATGTCGCCTTTTAGGCTGTTGATAACTTCCCTGTTGTTGATAGCCTCGCGCATGTAATAGTCGCGGGAGGATGCTGTCTGTTTGTTGGTGGCCATAAGGGACTTATTACTTGCTCTAGCATCTTCTAGCTGAGTGAACCAGTAGAGGATCTCCATTTTGCTAAGCTCTAAAAGCTCATCGGGCGACTTTATACTGGCTCTGTCAGTTATTTGACTCTTTTCGGCCTGTTCTCTTGCTGCTTTTATGCGATCTAGCTCGTTCCTTGGCCATTCTCGCTGATAAATTGTATTTCGGTGAACATTTGCCAGTTTTGCCAGTGTTGCAACCTTGGCGGGTAGTGAAAAGTCCTTTTCTATTCGCACCAGCGCCTCGTTTAAGCGGAAGGTCACAGCGTCGAAATTTTCAGAGTTTTTGTTATCGTAAGGTGCTGAACTCATATAGATACCTCCCTGCCAAGCTTTCTCAGTACACCTTCAGCTTCAGAGATTGCAAGTTTTAATTGTGCAATTGAGTCTGCTACTTCACCAGAAGCTCTCAAATCAGGGTAAGGTTCAGTTGAATCACCTTCGATTTTTTTTAGTGCAAGTGAGTTCTGAATGTAAACTTCAAGCCACTTGGGAGCATTCGCCTCGGTGACAACCGCGTTCTTACATCGATTCGGATTGCACCGTAGCGAGCCAATGCAAGGAAGTGAAGCATCATGCTCTTCCGACGCACCGCCGTAACAGTAACCTTGGCCAACATTGATAACCGCAAAATTCATTTCAGCCATTCGATCAAAGATTTCATCTTTTGAGTAGCCAGCCTCTAAATAACCTTTGAAATAGGCTGCCAAGCGACTGCGGTGCGCATCTGCGTTATCGCCAGCATATCCGCCATCTGGATCGCATGCATTGACGATGAACTCTCTCTCTGCATCAAAGCGTGCAGGTGCGTCTCTGCCTCCCCCCGAGACCAATGCATCACCGATACCGCCGTAGTCGACTGTAACCGTCTTACGGTGACGCTGTTCCACCTTGCTAACCAAGTGACCAAAATGCTTTAGCTGGTAGGAAATGAAGGGTAGTCCCACCGCCGCTCTGAACATCTGATTTGCTAGTGAGTGCCGCAACGTATAGGGCGAGAAATCGAGGCTTTCAAATTCTTCGAGTGTCAGAACCTTCATTAGAAATGCTTGGAGTTGGTGCCCCAGGCCACAACCACTAACCGAATTAGCTTCTTCTTGCTTAGAAGGTTTGATTGTGTTCATGTTCGTGATTAGAAACGGATTCTGCTTGAATCTGTTTAGAATACGTAAGGCCTTCACAGCGTCAAGAACAGCGGGAATTGCCACCCACTTGTCCTCGAACAGATTACCGTACGCCTCTCGACCCTTAAAGACAGTACTAACAATAAGCCAATGACCAAATACGTCCCTTGTCAGGCAATCCTCCGCAAGACAACCCGCAAGTTCTGACGGGCGCATGCCAGTGTACTGGGTGATTGTATAAATGGCGCTATTGTTGATGTGTGTTATGTACTCGTAAAATTCGTTGTTAAGCTGAGTGTTTGTAAGTTTAGTGATGGCTTCCTTGTCTTTAAATTGACCTGGCATGAGCGGGGACCAGTAATTTTGATCCATTTTATAAAGGAATGGAATTATCTGCCTGCCACTGTATCCGCGTGACCCCATCCGTACTGAGACGTAAATGTCATAGGATCTTCTCGTGAGTTTAACTTTTTTTGCTTCTTCGTAACTGGTAAGGTTAACGCGGTTCAGAGTTTCAGTGTCGGCAATATTCTCTTGTAATGCCTTCAAGAAATCCACTACTGCAAAGGATGCTGCACGAGTACATTTTTCAAATACTTTATTTGGAAGCCATTTTAGCTTTTTTCTGGTTTCCTTGTTGTTCAGTCGATTGCTTTGCCAGCTTAAACTTTCCAGTTCGACATGAGCTAACGGGCCCGCAAGTACGTTTTCGAGCATGAAGTCAGAGCGGAGAATATTAAACCCCTGCATTGTGGCGCTGCGAAAAGAGCGTTTGAATAGCCTGGCCTCTATTTCATAATCATTTTCTGTGAAATCTGAAAGGCTAAAGTATGAGTTTTCGAAAAAATCCTCCCCTTGCTCCAAGCGCTTGCGCTCTGACATTTGGTCAAAGAATGGAATGGTGGATTTAAATATATCAAGAATAGTGTGCGGCTTGTAAGATTTAGGGGAGGCCCTGATTCGTAGAGCGCCAGGTATTTCTAAGACGCATAGCATGGCCATTTTTATTTCGAAAAGAATGGTAGCGTTGAGGCTGGTGTATGCCGCAAAGTCAATTCTGGATTTTGCGCCTTGGATATCTCTGGCTAGGGCGGTGGTCCCGTCGTCAAAATCCCAAACAGAATCCTTTACTCGACTCTTTTTACTGACTGGAAGGTCCATCAGCGCCTTCATCAAGCTCAGGGCATTTAAGCCACTTTCGGAATGATCTACGGTTGTGATGATCTCACTGCCCAGATGCCGAAGAAAGTGATGTCGCACGGACTTAATTTTACGAACTAAGGTCTCAAAATTCATCAGAGTATTACCCCTTCAATTAAGGGGCTGGTGATGACGTGCTCTGACAGACGCTCTGCTTCATCAAGCTGTTCTGCACTAAAACCCTGCTCTGAGGGTGTAAGGATACTATCCAATATCTCAAGGTTTTCTTTGATAATCGCGCCGTAAGGAGTCTGTGCAATCGTGCTTGTTGCCATCATGGACTGATACTCCAGACGCATTGCGAAAAGTTCCGGCAGGTGTGACGATGTAATAATCGAGTTGCTGCACGAAAGGCACTTATTCAATAGTGAACAGGCACTCCCTTTTTTGTAAGTGGGAAGTTTTTTGATTTCGTCAGGGGGGTCATATACATTTCGACATTTAATCAGTCCATTGCTAATGGCGATTGAAGTGCTTAGGTTGTCTGCCGAAGAGGTTTCGTTCGAAGGCTGCTTTTTCGGTGGCTCTTGGGAAACAGCCTCTTTGTGTATTTTTGCAAGCGCAGTCTCAAGAATGTCTCGCGCAGTCTTGCTAAATTCGAGCTTGTCGAGATACTGTATGGTAGTAGACAGGGACTTATGGCCGAGAATAACTTGAATCTCTCGTAGAGAAACTCCTTGTTCAATAAGTTCGGCGACCAAGCTTGGCCTAAGTCGAGACGCTGATATGTTCAGGTCGCTGCCATCTTCATTTTTTAGTTCGTTGTCGCGTGCAAACTGATTCATTGCTAAATTAATAACAGTGGAGTTCTCGAAGGACTTTATTGTGCCTTGCTCATTCTGTTTTCTGGATTCATAAATGAATAGTTTGCTTTTAGTGTTTTTGTCTGCGCGGCTCCGGATGTTGCGTGTCAGAAAAATAACTTCCGCGAAGATTTCTTTTACTTCTTTGCATTGATTGACAGTCAGCCAAGTCATGTCCGCTTCAATTAAGTCTAAGTGCAGCAGTTTTTCTCCGTCGGAGCGCTCTTTCCAGTAACGAAGATACGGTCTTTGGGTCAGCTCATGACGTTCTACAAAGTCTTCAACGTTCAATGATTTTAGGGAGTCGGCATTGAGGCCTGTAATCTGAGCAAGCCGAGTAATGTACGGAGCCATGTGTCGAGATGTGACTTGATAGATTACACCCCAGCTCTCATATGTTCCGACTACGCCTAAGCCTATATACTGCATAATTCTTATAAAGCATTTTTCGTATTTGTTGTTGCGGCTCGCAGCTCCAGGACCGATTATCTGACAGCTGAGTTTATTTTCGAAGATCCAGCGAGCGTTTTCTAGAGATACAAACCCCCTCTTTAGCTCCCCATCGTCACCGACCGGGTCACACCCTCCGCCGAAGGGAACATAATCCTTTGCAAGATTGTTGAGCTTTACTCGCTCGTTGTTGCACGCCTGCTTAATTTGATTGCGTAATGAGGAAGGGTAGGGGCTGTATTCTTCTGTCTTACGATGCGTCTTGAACCCTTCGATATCAATGAAGGTCGTCAGCCCGAGTCCTTTGATTTTGATTGCACGCTTGTACATTGAGCGCACAGCAGAGAGCAATGAGTCGGCAGTGCCTGTAGAGAGACCGCTATTTTCTATTTTGCCAACAAGGAATTTTCGAAAACTAATAAGGTAGTTGGCGCGAAAATACTCACGTGTGTCCTCGCTCCCTGTAAGTCCATTTTCTTTAAGGTGTTCTATAGTATATCTAAATCCCTCACTATAGTTAAATTTTGTGGAGTCCGATCCGCTTTTCATGGAAGCAGCTGAAAATATATGAAGTAGTTTCTTGAACGGAAAATCAGGGGCGTCTGCAATCAGGTCTTCGTAGGAAGATACAGGGATATCTCTTAGCTCAAGCAGTAGCTTTCTATAGGATAGTTTTTTCGGCGAAACTAGCTTTTTTTGTTTAGCTTCAGTTTCTCTGTCGGCAACAGTTTTATAATCAGTTTTTATTACACCTAGGCTTTTTAGGTCAGCAATTATCCAATCGTAGGTCTCAGCGACCAATGGGAAATTCGCACGTGCCCATTTCAGGTTTTTCATCCCTTCCATCTTGTAAAGGCTGGCTTTGGAGGCAATAATCTGGCCAAAGATTGGGATCTCTTTTTTCTCTGTTTCAGAAAGCCCCTCATACCAAAGCAGCAGTTTGCGACGCCACTCGTTAGCTATAGAAGGATGACCGAGAACCACGATGTTCTCATCTATCATTTTTTGGAGAACAGTGTTGATGATATCGGCCCGTGACCGGTACACATTTTCCTCACAGCCTAACTCTCGTTTGAGATAGGTATACGCTAAGCAGGGAGGCCCTTTCTGACCAAGCTGAACAGTAAGTAATGACTGCCGACTTTTTCTGACTTTCTCTGCCCAAGACTCAATCGACAGAGTGATGACGTCGATATCACGCTTAGCTTGCTTGGATACGTCCACTTGTGGAGTTATATCCAATGAGTTTAGGCCGGGTTCGGACAGCATCTTCACTTCTTATCACTCGTGTTTATACGCTTTGTGGTTCTCTCGCGGAGCAGCTTCATCTCGCCAGCCTTTGTCTTCAGCTCAGTGCCTGGCTTACGTAGCTTCTGGTAGATGTCGTGGGGTATCTGAGTATAACCCTCGGACGTCGTTTTACTGTTGTGACCAAAAGCCTTGGAGAGCAATTCGAGCCTCTCCTCGTAGTTTCCTCCAAGATCCGGGCTGCCAAGCATTAGATAGGCTCCGCCATGACGGAATTTATGCGGTGATATCATCCGCTTTATCTTTCCCGAACTTTGGGCACGCTTGCTCACACGCTCAAGTAGCTTTTCCACGCTTTTCGTCTTGTACGGCATGCCTTCTGCATTGAAGAATGCTGGGGTCTCTGACGGGCTTTTGTAGCGACGAGCGCAGCGACGATAGAGTGGCGTCTGGTGGTACTTCTCGATGCGCTCTAAGGACGTCCTGCTCATCAAGGTTAACCGGGGCTTGATGTGATTCTTCCTACCCTTACTACCTTTGATATTCAAAGGTGAGTAATCAGCGTTGATAGGCATGTTCGTTTCTGGGGAGACGAGGTGCAGGGTCTGATGAGCAAGGGCGTCGCGAACGTCTTGGAGCGTAATCCGTGGGACTTCTGAAACGCGAATGCCAGAGTCATACATAGCTTGCAGCAAGCACCGCTCCCGCTCCGAATGGGCGCTAAGGATTACTGCTTCTAGCTCTGCCATGCTGGTTGGTTGAACAATGCCTCGCGTATTAGCGCTGCCTGGGCGTAGCACCCCACCTTCATAGGGATTGTCTGCCCGAATAGCTGGTGAATCACCGAAACGCTTGCATAGGTAGGTAGAGAAGAGGTGGCTGTAGGCAGCGTCTCTCCCTTGCACCGTCTTAGGTGCTAGGCCTTCAGCGTCGAGTTTGGCGAGATAGCTCTCCAGATGGCCTAGGCCGACCGTCAGCAATGCATCGTCTCGATCACAGGTTTCGTATTCGGGTCTGACCTTTAGGTCGGCCAGTAGATAGGAAATTCGTCGCCCATAGGAAACGACGGTTGGATCGGCAAGAAGGGTGTTTCTGTAGTTACGGCTTAGGTAGGAGGAGACTAAAGGAAAAAGGCGTCCGTCATCATCGAGCAGCGCGCTGCCTGTTACCTCAACTACTGGCTGGGCACCCTCTGGCTGAGCGAGAAACCGCTCCCGAAGTGGCCCATGTGCAAGTACTGACTCGCTGAGATCTAACTCCGCACCTCGAACTGCTATCACCTTCATTTCTAGTCGTGTCCTACACATCGGCTGAACAGCTACTGATGTGCATTCTCCGCTAAATGGAAATTCTTGGAAAGCACCTGGGGCGGGGGGATTAGGGCTGGTTGTGCACTTTAGTGTAGGGGGGGAGAAATCACCGCTTCGGCGGCGTGGTCAGTACCGATCACCAGCCCTGCGCGCGCGCCGGCGATGGTGTATTGGGCGACCATGCGCGTGCGTGCCTTGACGTTGCCGACCACGAAGTCCACCAGCGTTGGCGAGCCGTTTTTCAACTCCACCACTTCAGCCGCCAGGGCGCGCACTGCAGGGGCGATGTCCACGGTGTGCACTTCATCGGCCTTGATCACGTCCAGGCAGGCCTGGGCGTCATGTTCATCATGCTGCACCTGGTACGGCAGGCGAACGGCGATGAAGGTATAAGCCTGGTCACCGGTATCGGCGCGCAGTTCGTTGATGGCGCGCTGGGCGAGCAGGGCCGCGGTCAGCGAGTCGACCCCGCCGCTGATGCCCAGTACCAGGGTCTTGAGCCGGGCGTTGGTCAGGCAGTCCTTGATGAACGCCACGCGCCGGGCAACTTCTGCCTCGAGCGCAGCCGCGTCGGCGAACGGCGGCTGGACCTTCAGCGCCTGGGCAATTTCTTGCTGAACCGCTTGCATGGGTTACTCCTTGCTGGGGACTTTGAAAACGTGACGCATGTAAGCAACGAAGTTGGCGTCGCGGCACTGGGTCTTGGCCGCTTCGTCGGAAATCTTGGCCACCGGTGCGCCGTTGCAGTCGGTCATTTTAAGCACGATGCTCATGGGGACCACACCCGGTATGTCGCAGGTCAGGTTGGTACCGATGCCAAAGCTGACGTTGATGCGCCCGCGCAGGGCCCGGAAGATTTCCAACGAGCGGGTAAGGTTGAGGCTGTCGGAAAACACCAGGGTCTTGGTCATCGGGTCGATACCCAGTTTCTGGTAATGGGCGATCGCTTTCTCGGCCCAGGCCACCGGCTCGCCGGAGTCGTGGCGCAAACCGTCGAACAGCTTGGCGAAGTACAGGTCGAAATCGCCGAGGAAGGCATCCATGGTGATGCAGTCGGTCAGGGCGATACCGAGCAGGCCGCGGTACTCGCGCACCCAGCAGTCCAGCGCGGCGATCTGGCTGTCGATCAGCCGTGGGCCCAACTGCTGGTGCGCCATGATCCACTCATGGGCCATGGTGCCCAGCGGCTTGATATCCAGTTTCCATGCCAGGTCGACGTTGCTGGTGCCGACGAAACGGCCCGGAAAGTCGTCGCGTAGTACCCGGACCACTTCCTCCTGCACGCGGCTGGAAAAGCGCCGGCGGGTGCCAAAGTCGGCTACCTGCAGTTCGGCCAGTTCGTCGTCGCTGGCGTGGGCGCGCAGCCAGTCGAACTTGCGGTACAGCTGGTCGCGTGCCTCGGCCAGGCGCATATGCGGGTGCAGGTGGCGGTTGCGCACCTCGCTGATGATCGCCAGCAAAGGCACTTCGAACAGGATCACATGCAGCCAAGGGCCTTTCAGGCGCAGGAACAGCTGATCGTGCTCAATGCCAAGGTGCACATAGCGCAGGTTGAAGCGGAACAGCCGCAAAAACCGCAGGAAGTCGGGCTTGAGGAAACTGATGCGCTCCAGGAAGCCCAATTGGCCATCATCGAGCGTGAGGTCGTTGAGCACCTCCAGCTGGTGGCGGATTTCGCTTAGATACGGGCGCAAGTCCTCGCCGTTGCGGCAGCGGAATTCCCATTCGACATCGGCGTCCGGGTAGTTGTGCAGCACACCCTGCATCATGGTGAGTTTGTAGAAATCGGTGTCGAGCAGGTTGTGCACGATGCGCTGGGCGAATGCGCTCTCGCTCATCAAAGGGGCTCCGGAGGCGGCGAATGGGGAACATTGTGCCAGCCTTTTCGGCCTTGTTGTGTGTGCGCTGGCCTCTTCGCGGGTGAACCCGTCCTACAGGGCCGCGTATCTGCCAAATCCGCGTGTTTTTCGGTGCACCCGCCGGCCTTGAAACGGTGCTGCCTGTAGCAGTCGCGCACCACGGGTGTGCAGTTCGGTGACGTCTGCTGTTACAGGCCGGTTGCACGTAAACACATGGCAGGGTTGCAATGATGGCACGCGGTGGTTGCTCCTTGTCTGTGCGGGTGGTGGCGCCCGGCGCGTGGCAGACGGTTGCACGCTCAATAAAGAAAAGGCCGTCGGTCGCCTGTGCGCGCCGGTGGTGGTGTGATTTTCCGTAAGACAAAACCGATGGCACGGCCCTTGCTCTGAGCATTGGGCTGAGAAGTTGTAGTGCCAACCAAAAAAACTCTAGGAGCACCACCTCATGTCGCAGACGTTTTACAAGAAAGGTTTCCTGGCGCTTGCCGTAGCCACGGCACTGGGTGTTTCTTCGTATGTCCAGGCCGACGTCAAGATCGGTGTAGCGGGGCCGATGACCGGGGCCAACGCAGCGTTTGGCGAGCAGTACATGAAAGGTGCGCAAGCTGCGGCCGACAAGATCAACGCCGCGGGTGGCGTGAATGGCGAGAAAATCGTACTGGTCAAAGGCGATGACGCCTGCGAACCGAAACAGGCCGTTGCCGTGGCCAACCGCCTGGTTGACCAGGACAAGGTGATCGGGGTGGTCGGCCACTTCTGTTCGTCCAATACCATCCCGGCCTCCGAGGTGTATGACGAGGCTGGCGTGATCGCCATCACGCCCGGTTCGACCAACCCACAGGTCACCGAGCGCGGCCTGAGTGCCATGTTCCGCATGTGTGGCCGTGACGACCAGCAGGGCGTGGTCGCCGGCGACTACATTGTCGACGTGCTCAAGGGCAAGAAAGTCGCGGTGCTCCACGACAAGGACACCTACGGGCAAGGCCTGGCTGATGCCACCAAGGCACAGCTGGAAAAACGTGGCGTCAAGCCTGTGTTGTACGAAGGCCTGACCCGGGGCGAGAAAGACTTCAGCGCCGTGGTCACCAAGATCCGTGCTGCCGGTGCCGATGTGGTCTACTTCGGCGGCCTGCACCCGGAAGCCGGCCCGCTGGTGCGCCAACTGCGCGAACAGGGCCTGAAGGACGTCAAGTTCATGTCGGATGATGGCATTGTCACCGACGAGCTGGTGTCTACCGCCGGCGGCGCGCAGTATGTCGATGGCGTGTACATGACCTTCGGCGCCGACCCGCGCCTGCTGCCAGACAGCAAGGCCGTGGTCGAGGAGTTCCGCAAGGCAGGCACTGAACCGGAAGGCTATACCCTGTACGCCTACGCCTCGCTGCAGGCCCTTGCCGCCGCCTTCAACGGCGCCAAGTCGAACAAGGGCGAAGACGCTGCCAAGTGGCTCAAGGCCAACCCGGTGCAGACCGTCATGGGCGAAAAGAAGTGGGACAGCAAGGGCGACCTGACCGTGTCCGACTACGTGGTCTACCAGTGGGACAAGAGCGGCAAGTACCACCAGCTGGACAAACAAAAATAATAACGGCCTCCCGCCCGGGTTGCGCATGCGCCCGGGCCTGAGCCCCCGCGGTACCTGTCCTTATTCGGAGACCTGCACGGTCGTGCACTGCTGGGGCCGCATTGTCCGTGGCCTTGCGTGGTCGGCATGCGTGCAGTCTCGCTCAGTGAGATTGCGTTATGGATGGTATTTTCCTGCAGCAACTGGTCAACGGCCTGACCCTCGGGTCGGTCTATGGCCTGATCGCCATCGGCTACACAATGGTCTATGGCATTATCGGCATGATCAACTTCGCGCACGGCGAGGTGTATATGATTTCCGCCTACCTGGCGGCGATCAGCCTGGCATTGCTGGCCTATTTTGGCGTCGAGTCGTTTCCCCTGCTGATGCTGGGCACGCTGTTGTTCACCATCGTCGTCACGGGTGTGTACGGCTTCACCATCGAGCGCATCGCCTACAAGCCGCTGCGTAACTCTACCCGCCTGGCACCGCTGATCAGCGCCATCGGCATTTCGCTGATCCTGCAGAACTACGCACAGATCAGCCAGGGCGCTCGCCAGCAAGGCGTGCCAACCTTGCTCGAAGGCGCCATGCGCATCGACGTCGGCACCGGCTTCGTGCAACTGACCTACACCAAGATCTTCATCCTGGTGGCGGCATTTGTCGGCATGGGCCTGCTGACCTACGTCATCAAATACACCAAGCTCGGCCGCATGTGCCGCGCTACCCAGCAAGACCGCAAGATGGCCTCGATCTTGGGCATCAACACCGACCGGGTCATTTCCTACGTATTCGTCATTGGTGCAGTGATGGCCGCCCTGGCAGGGGTGCTGATCACCATGAACTACGGCACCTTCGACTTCTATGCCGGCTTCATCATCGGTATCAAGGCATTCACCGCTGCAGTGCTCGGTGGCATTGGCTCCCTGCCTGGCGCCATGCTCGGCGGAATCATCCTGGGGATCTCCGAATCGCTGTTCTCCGGCCTGATCAACTCCGACTACAAGGACGTGTTCAGCTTCTCGCTGCTGGTGATGATCCTTATCTTCCGCCCACAAGGCCTGCTGGGTCGCCCGCTCGTGGCTAAGGTGTGAACATGTCGATTGCCAAAATTGCTTCTGCCTCTGAAACCAAAGGTTTCGATATCAAACGCAGCCTGCTCGAAACCCTCGTCGCCGGCCTGCTGGCGCTGATCGTGTTTGGCCCGATCGTCGGCGTGGTGCTCGACGGTTATACCTTCAACGCTGAACCGCGCCGCGTGGCCTGGCTGGTAGGTGGCGTGATGCTCGGGCGTTTCCTGCTCAGCCTGTATGTGCAGACCGCTGCCGGCCGGCGCATGCTCGAAGGCTTCGACAGCGGTGGCTCGGGCGTGCATGTGCGGGCGCCGAACTATGTGTCGCGGCTGCGCTACATCATCCCGGCGCTGATCGTGATTGCCATCGTCTTCCCGATCTTCGCCAACAAGTACCTGCTGACCGTGGTCATCCTCGGCCTGATCTATGTGCTGCTCGGCCTGGGCCTGAACATCGTGGTCGGCCTGGCCGGCCTGCTCGACCTGGGGTACGTGGCCTTCTACGCCATTGGCGCCTACGGCCTCGCTCTGGGTTACCAGTACCTTGGCCTGGGCTTCTGGAGTGTGCTGCCGCTGGCAGCCATTGCGGCGGCCCTTGCCGGTTGCATCCTGGGCTTCCCGGTGCTGCGCATGCACGGTGACTACCTGGCAATCGTGACGCTGGGCTTTGGCGAGATCATTCGCCTGGTGCTGAACAACTGGCTGTCGTTCACCGGCGGCCCCAACGGCATGCCGGCGCCGTCGCCGACCTTCCTTGGCCTGGAGTTCGGCCGCCGGGCCAAGGACGGTGGGGTGCCCATCCATGAGTTCTTCGGCTTTGCCTACAACCCCAACCTCAAGTTCGTGTTCATTTATGCGGTGCTGTTCATGGTCGTGCTGGCCGTGCTCTACATCAAGCACCGCTTGACCCGCATGCCGGTCGGCCGGGCCTGGGAAGCGCTGCGCGAAGACGAGATCGCCTGCCGTTCGATGGGCCTGAACCACGTGCTGGTCAAGCTCTCGGCCTTCACCCTGGGTGCTTCCACCGCGGGTTTGGCCGGCGTGTTCTTCGCCACTTACCAAGGTTTCGTGAACCCCTCGTCGTTCACCTTCTTCGAGTCGGCCTTGATTCTCGCCATCGTCGTGCTGGGTGGCATGGGCTCCACCGTAGGCGTCGTCATTGCCGCATTCGTGCTGACCGTGGCGCCCGAGTTGCTGCGCAGCTTCTCCGAGTACCGGGTGCTGCTGTTCGGCGTACTGATGGTGTTGATGATGATCTGGCGACCGCGGGGGCTGATCCGCATCAGCCGTACCGGTGTGACCCCGCGTAAAGGAGTGGCGCCATGAGCGACGAAATCATTCTGTCGGTCGACAACCTGATGATGCAGTTCGGCGGCATCAAGGCGCTCAGCGACGTGAGCCTGAAGGTCAGGCGCAACCAGATCTTCGCCCTGATCGGCCCCAACGGCGCCGGCAAGACCACGGTGTTCAACTGCCTGACCGGCTTCTACAAGGCCAGTGGCGGACGCATCGAACTGAATGTGCGCGGTAGCCACACCAATGTGATCCAGCTGCTGGGCGAGCGTTTCCAGGCGGCCGACTTCGTTTCGCCGGCACGCTTTGCCAGCCGCCTGTACTACAAGATGTTCGGCGGCACCCACCTGGTCAACCGCGCGGGCCTGGCGCGCACCTTCCAGAACATCCGGCTTTTCAAGGAAATGTCGGTGGTGGAGAACCTGCTGGTGGCCCAGCACATGTGGGTCAACCGCAACCTGCTGGCGGGGGTATTCAATACCAAGGCCTACCGCAAGGCCGAAAGCGATGCGCTGGACCACGCCTTCTACTGGCTGGAGGTGGTCGACCTGGTCGACTGCGCCAACCGCCTGGCCGGTGAGCTGTCGTATGGGCAGCAGCGCCGCCTGGAAATCGCCCGCGCCATGTGCACGCGACCGAAAATCATATGCCTGGACGAACCGGCGGCGGGCTTGAACCCGCAGGAGACCGAGGCGCTTAGCCAGATGATTCGCGTGCTGCGTGACGAGCACGATATCACCGTGGTGCTGATCGAACACGACATGGGCATGGTCATGAGCATTTCCGACCATATCGTGGTACTGGACCACGGCAACGTGATTGCCGAGGGTGCGCCACAGGACATCCGCAACAACCCGACGGTGATCGCTGCCTACCTGGGTGCAGACGAAGAGGAACTGGTATGAGTGCACCCATTCTCGAGCTGAAGGACCTGGACGTGTTCTATGGGCCGATCCAGGCGCTGAAAAAGGTATCGATGCACATCAACGAAGGTGAGACGGTCAGCCTTATCGGCGCCAACGGGGCCGGCAAGTCGACCCTGCTGATGTCGATATTCGGGCAGCCGCGGGCTGCTTCTGGGCAGATCATCTACCGTGGCACCGACATTACCCGCAAGTCATCGCACTACATTGCTTCCAACGGCATCGCCCAGTCGCCGGAAGGGCGCCGGGTATTCCCCGACATGAGCGTCGAGGAAAACCTGATGATGGGGACCATCCCCATTGGCGACAAGCATGCAGACGAAGACATGCAGCGCATGTACGAACTCTTCCCGCGCCTCAAAGAGCGGCGTAACCAGCGGGCCATGACCATGTCCGGTGGCGAGCAGCAGATGCTGGCGATTGCTCGGGCGCTGATGAGCCGGCCAAAATTGCTGTTGCTGGACGAGCCCTCGCTGGGGTTGGCACCCATCGTGGTCAAGCAGATCTTCTCGACCCTGCGGGAACTGGCGAAGACCGGCATGACCATATTCCTTGTGGAACAGAACGCCAACCACGCCCTGAAACTGTCGGACCGTGCCTATGTGATGGTCAACGGGCAAATTCGCATGACCGGGACCGGGCAAGAGTTGTTGGTCAACGAAGAAGTACGCAGCGCTTACCTGGGTGGGCATTAGTTACCCCTAGGGGCCGCGATCCATGCCCGGTCGCGGTCCCCTGTAGGAGCGGCCTTGTGTCGCGATGGGCTGCAACGCAGCCCCCTTCCCATGTGGACAACTCAACCTAGCCGGGCCTTCAACCCGTTCACCCACAGCTACCCAACCCCGCTTCCCACAAGCCAAATCTTTTCCACCGATAATGTGGAACCCCCTGTGGAAAACATGGTGGTATCCCCGTCCAGCCCAACACCATCAAGCCATACAGCGTCATGATCATTTTTTGATCAGTGCACCCCTGTGGATTGTTTTCCCAGCCAATTCACGTCATACCAACCACTCCCAGCACTGCGCAGATCCTGTGTATAACTCTGTGTAAAAACCTTGGACATCCTGCTACAGGCGGCATGCTTGAAAGCCTTGCGCCGCCACCTAAAGGAACGTCGCCGACCACGACAGGCGCCAAGGGTTCCGCCGGACAGCGAAGTTGCCCCCAATCCGTGGGGAAAGCCCTGTGGATAACATGCGCATAGCTGGCGCCGAGGCCTCTGCCACAAGGGTTTGCCGCACATGAACAAAAAATGACCAGCCGTCTTTCAGCTTGCCGCCAGCGTCGGCCGCGGGCATGCTGCAAAACTGCCATGACCACCCACTGCGAGGAACAGAGCATGTCATCCACTGTATTCATCACTGGCGCCACCTCGGGTTTCGGCGAGGCCACTGCCCGCCGCTTCGCCGAAGCCGGCTGGAAGCTGGTGCTAACCGGTCGTCGCAAGGAGCGCCTGGACGCCTTGTGCGCCGAGCTTGCTGCCAAGACCGAAGTGCATGGCCTGGTACTCGATGTGCGTGACCGCAAAGCCATGGAGCAGGCCATTGCCAACCTGCCAGCCGGCTTCGACAAACTGCAGGGCCTGGTCAACAACGCCGGCCTGGCCCTGGGCGTGGATGCGGCGCAGAACTGCAGCCTGGACGACTGGGAAACCATGGTCGACACCAACATCAAGGGCCTGATGTACACCACCCGCCTGCTGCTGCCACGGCTGATTGCCCATGGCCGTGGGGCGTCGATTCTCAACGTCGGTTCGGTGGCCGGCAACTATCCGTACCCGGGCAGCAACGTGTATGGCGGCACCAAGGCCTTTGTCGGGCAGTTCTCGCTGAGCCTGCGCTGCGACCTGCGTGGCACAGGTGTGCGTGTGAGCAATATCGAGCCGGGCCTGTGCGAAAGTGAATTCTCGTTGGTACGGTTCGGTGGTGACCAAGCCAAGTATGACGCCACCTACGCAGGCGCCGAGCCTATCCAGCCGCAGGACATTGCCGAGACCATCTTCTGGATCCTCAACCAGCCCGCGCACATCAACATCAACAGCCTTGAGCTGATGCCGGTGAGCCAGGACTGGGCTGGGTTTTCGATCGACCGGTCGGTCAAGGGCTGAGCCAGGGCCGCTCGGCGGCAACAACCGCGAAGGCTTCAGCTCAGGCGCTGCAAGCCTTCCAGGCAAGTTGCCAGGTGATAGGGTGTGGTCGAAGGCATGTCGTGCCGGCTGACGGCACCCTCGCCATCCCGGCATTCGTACCAGCCAGCCTCGCGCAGGAACCGCGCTTCCAGCACCTGCAACTGTTCAGGCAACCTGGCTTCACCGCCAGCGCGCAGCACCAACGCGCGCAGGTACTCCGCCTGTGCCCAGATGCGCTGGGTGGCGTCCAGCACCTGGCCATCCACGCCCAGCATGGCAAGCACTGCGCCACCCTGCACCCCTTGCTGTTCGGCGCAGCTGAACCCCCGGTCGATCGAGGCATGCAGCGGCGTATCACGCAGCAGCGGGGAGGTGTGCAACAGGTAGAACCATTCGAACTGGTGGCCAGGCTCGTACCAGTTATCCACAGCCGCGCGTGGCTTCTCCAGCATCAGCCCATGGGCCGGTTCGACGAAATGCGCCTGGAGCGCTGCACACAGTTGCAGCAGTGACTGCCGGGTATGTTCGTCGTCGCGAACAGCCAGTACCTGCAGGAAGGCCTCGGCCAGGTGCATCTGTGGATTCTGCAGGGGGCCGCTGCCCAGGTCTGCCCAGTCCTCGCCCAGGCTTGCTTCGTACAGGCCATCGTCCCTGGCGAACTGCTGGTCGATGATGTCGAGGCCGGCATTGAGTGTGGACTCCACTAGGCTTTCGCCCACCTTGCCCCAGTAGTGCGCGCAGGCAAAGACGATGAAGGCGTGGGTATACAGGTCCTTGCGCCGGTCCTGCGGGTTGCCCTGGGCATCGATGCTGTAGAACCAGCCCCCGTGCTCCGCATCATGAAAGTGCTTCTGCAGCGAGCGGAACAGCGCGGCTGCACGCTCGGCGGCGCCCGGTTGTTCGATGCGGCTGCTGAACAGGTACAGCTGGCGGGCGCAGGCCATGGCCCGGTAGCGCTGTACCGGTAACGGCCGGTGCTGGGCGTCCAGGGCTTCGTAGGGCAGTGCCATGTCGGCATTCCAGCCAGGGCCTTGCCACATTGGCACGATGCGCTCGGCGAAGTGCTGGTTGAAACGGGCCAGTGCGGGCAGGGTAGGGCGGGGGTCGGACATGTCGGCGCTCGTGGCTGTCGGGCAGGGCGCCATGGTAGCAGATGTGGGGTTTTCGGTAGCCGGTGGTGCGCTTGCCCGGCTGTCGGGGCGGCGTTGAGCGCAGGGCGCTCAGCCCGGGTTGCCTAACCCTTGCCAATGCCGCGCTCCGACGAAGATGAAGCGCAACTGCTGGGTAATCTTTTCCTGCGGCGAAAGCGCCTGTGGGTAACCCGCTTCTGGGCTGTCGATCAGCTCGGGCAGGGTGGCGAACACGGTCTTCACCACCAGGTCGGCCATTACTGCCAGCGCCGCGCTGTCCAGGTGCTGCCAGCGTTTCATGCGCGCAAGGTCGGTGGCCAAGTCGTCGCTGATGTTCTGACGCAGGCGGGCAATGGCCTGGCGCACCGGCTGTGACCCACCATACTGTTCCCGCGCCAGGAACAGAAACAGCGCGCGGTGGGCGGCGACTACATCGAGAAAGATGCGCACCGAGGCGTCGGTGATGCCGCCCAGCTCGAATTCGTTGTGGCGGACCAGGCGAATGGTCTGGCGGAAGGTGGTATCGATCTCGGCCACCAGGGCCAGGCCCAGGGCGTCCATATCCGGGAAATGCCGGTAAAAGCCGGTTGGCACGATGCCGGCTGTCTTCGCCACTTCGCGCAGGCTGATGCTGCCAAAGCCACGGCCACTTTCCATGAGCTGG
Organism: Pseudomonas sp. NY5710; assembly: GCF_013305665.1. Lineage (NCBI taxonomy): Bacteria > Pseudomonadati > Pseudomonadota > Gammaproteobacteria > Pseudomonadales > Pseudomonadaceae > Pseudomonas > Pseudomonas sp. NY5710. The sequence goes on along the minus strand of NZ_CP045554.1, from coordinate 4,815,668 downwards.
CAGGCCGCATCGAGAAGGGCCTGGCGAGTCTGTAGCTTCTGTTCGGCGCGCGGCAGCATGGTGCGGGCTTCTGTGACGGTGAGGCTGGGCACTCTAGTTAAAAAAACGAAGCCCGGTCAATGACCGGGCTGGGAGGGGAGCAAGCGCTGTGACACAGGTTGTTCTTTTCAGCCATGGCAATCAGCTCACGTGGCTGATTGCAACCAGGCGATCCGAACCACCCTCGGCAACGCGGCCGGACTGTTCGATCAGTCGGTCCGAACCACCCTCGGCAACGCGGCCGGACTGTTCGATCAGTCGGTCCGAACCACCCTCGGCAACGCGGCCGGACTGTTCGATCAGTCGGTCCGAGCCACCTTCGGCAACGCGGCCGGATTGTTCGATGAGGCGATCCGAGCCACCTTCGGCAACGCGGCCGGACTGTTCGATCAGTCGGTCCGAGCCACCTTCGGCCACGCGGCCGGATTGTTCGATGAGGCGGTCCGAACCACCTTCGGCGACTGTTTTCAGCGGTTGCGCAATCTCGACAGCGCTCGAACGCGATTCCGCAGTGAGGTGTTGTTCAGCGGCTGGCAGGGCAAAGGCGTTGGCGGCCAGAATGGACAGGGTCAGGGTCAGCAGTTGGCGTTTCATGATTCGGTGCTCCTTTCGGGGGCTGGAAAGTGGGTACGAAGCCAATGCTACGCCGGGTAACGCCAGAGAGAAGTTCATACGGATAATGGTAACAATCGACCATATTGATAGAGCTCGGCGACCAGTCTATTAAGCACCTTCCAGGCTGGTTGATGGCAAAATGCCGAGGTTGTCGTGGGGTAACATGCGCGCGGCCGCGCCACGATTTGCTGAGCGAATGGCCAGGAAAAACTTCGCTAAGATGACGCTACCGATAAAACCCCACGGGTTTTCATCAGTCCCAGATACTAAGTGCCACCGCCGCGCCTGTTTCGAGCCCCGCAAGGAGAATCACGCAATGACGCGACCCGCCAGAATCCTCGTCTGGACCCTCGCCACCCTGCTGACGCTGCTGGCAATACTGGTAGTGGTGATCGCCACCTTCGACTGGAACCGCGTCAAGCCGTTGCTCAACGAGAAGGTGTCCGAGGCCTTGCATCGGCCGTTCGCAATCAATGGCAACCTCGCCGTGCATTGGCGTACCGAGCCAGAAGAAGGCGGTTGGCGTGCCTGGGTGCCATGGCCGCACTTCACCGCCGAAGACCTCACCCTGGGCAACCCTGAGTGGTTGCAGGAGCCGAAGATGGTGGGCCTGGAGCGCGTAGAGTTCCGCCTGGCGCCACTTGCGCTATTGGTGCAGAAGATCAGCATCCCGCGCATCAACCTGACCAAGCCCACGGCCAGCCTGACCCGGTTGGCAGATGGCCGGGCCAACTGGACATTCGACTTCGGGCCGAAGGACGAAAACGAGGCACCTTCCAAATGGCAGCTGGACATTGGTGCCATCGGCTTTGACCAAGGCAATGTCAGCTTCGACGACCAGCCCTTGAAAACCAGCATGAAGGTGCAGGTTGACCCATTGGGCAAGCCAATCCCCTTCAGCGAAATCGTGGGCAAGGCCAGCGCTGAAAAAGTCGGTGGAGCCCAGGATTACGCCTTTGCTTTCAAGGCCCAGGGCCGCTACAAGGGGCAGCCGGTGTCTGGCGCCGGCAAGATCGGTGGCCTGCTGGCGCTGCAGGACGCCACCCAGCCGTTCCCGTTGCAGGCCGACGTGCGCATTGCCGATACGCACGTGGTACTTGCCGGCACCCTGACCGACCCACGCAACCTGGGTGCCCTTGACCTGCGCCTGCGCCTGTCGGGCGCCAGCCTGGGCAACCTCTACCCCTTGACGGGGGTTACCTTGCCCGACACCCCGGCCTATTCCACAGACGGCCGGCTCAGCGCCAACCTGCATGCAGCCGAAGGTGCGCGTTTCAAGTACGAGGGTTTCAACGGCAAGATCGGCGACAGCGACATCCACGGCGACCTGGCCTTCGTCGCCAGCCAGCCACGGCCCAAGCTGACGGGCAAGCTGGTGTCCAACCAGCTGCTGTTCAAGGACCTGGCGCCGCTGATCGGCGCTGACTCCAATGCCGAGCAGAAGGCCCGTGGCGGGGCCAGCAAGCAACCGGCCGGCAAGGTGCTGCCGGTGGAAGAGTTCCGCACCGATCGCTGGCGCGCCATGGACGCCGACGTCACCTTTGCCGGCAAGCGCATCGTGCACAGTGCGCAACTGCCGTTCAACGACCTGGCGGCACATGTGATCCTCGATGACGGGCTGCTACGCCTGGAGCCGCTGCGGTTTGGCGTAGCCGGTGGCAACCTGGCCTCCAACATTCGCCTGGACGGGCGCAGCGTGCCGCTGCAAGGGCGGGCGCAGTTGACTGCGCGTGGCTTCAAGCTCAAGCAATTGTTCCCCGGTTTCGCGCCCATGCAGACCAGCTTTGGTGAGCTCAATGGCGATGCCGATATCAGTGGCCGTGGCAATTCTGTAGCTGCCCTGTTAGGCACGGCCAATGGTGACCTGCGCATGTTGGTCAACGATGGCGCCATCAGCCGCAGCCTGATGGAGATTGCGGGTTTGAACGTGGGCAACTATGTGGTCGGCAAGCTGTTTGGCGATGAGGACGTGCAAATCAACTGCGCGGCGGCCGATGTTGGCATCAAGGACGGCTTGGCCTCGACCCGGCTGTTCATCTTCGACACCGAGAACGCGATTATCTATATCAATGGCACGGCGAATTTTGCCAGTGAGCAGTTGGACCTGAAGATCACCCCTGAATCGAAGGGGCTACGGCTGTTCTCGCTGCGTTCGCCGCTGTATGTACGCGGGCCATTTGCCAAACCCAGTGCGGGTGTACAGGCGGTGCCCTTGGCGTTGCGCGGTGCGGGCATGGTGGCGTTGGGGGTTGTGGCAGGGCCTGCAGCCGGTTTGCTGGCGCTGATTGCACCCAGCAGTGGCGATGATCCGAACCAGTGCACACCGTTGTTGCAGCAGATGAAGGCGGGCAAGGCACCCGCTGCGGTGAACGGGCGTAAATAGCGGGTAGTTGTGTTGCTGGCCATTACCACGCACGGGCTCTGTTTGAGGTGCGGGTTTACCCGCGAATGCGGTGGCGGATGCGACGGTAAATGGCCAGGAGATAGCCGTCGGCAGGCCCGGCCTCTTCGCGGGTGAACCCGCTCTTACGAGGGGCGCTAAGCGCCTAATGCCATTCAGTTAAGTAATTTGGGGCCGCTTTGCGGCCCTTCGCGGGCACGCCCGCTCCCACAGGGATCGCGCATTTCTTGAGTTCAGCGCCGAACGTGTGGGAGCGGGCGCGCCCGCGAAGGGCTGCAAAGCAGCCCCAGTAACGCTTAACTGACTGGCCCCTGGTGCTTACAAGCCTTGCAGCAAGTCGGACATGTCGTCTGCGTGCTCTTCTTCCTGCGCCAGGATGTCTTCGAAGATGCGGCGGGTGGTCGGGTCTTTGTCGCCGATGTACTGGATGATTTCGCGGTAGCTGTCGATCGCGATGCGCTCAGCGACCAGGTCTTCCAGCACCATCTCCTTCAGGGAATTACCGGCCACATACTGAGCATGCGAGTTCTTGGTCAGGTTGTCGGGGTTGAAATCCGGTTCGCCGCCCAACTGCACGATGCGCTCAGCCAGCTTGTCGGCGTGCTCGGCTTCCTGGTTGGCATGCTCCAGGAATTCGCTCGCGGCAACGCTTGCCTTGATACCGCTGGCCATGAAGTAGTGGCGCTTGTAGCGCAGTACACACACCAGCTCGGTCGCCAGCGACTCGTTCAGCAGGCGCAGGATCTGCTCGCGGTCGGCATGGTAACCCTCGGTTACGGCCCCTTGCTCAACATGCTGGCGGGCACGTTCGCGCAGGGTTTTTACATCGGTCAGTTCAGTAGCACTCATGTTTATCTCCGAAAGCATCAGGGTGGTCGTGGCATGCAGGGTGAGACTTACGCGCCGTGAACGGCCTCGCTGTCTTCTTCGCGTTGTTTACAGGTTTTGAAGCCTTTGGCATCAACATGGCCGGTGGCGTCGAAGCGCACGTAATACGGTTGTTGCTTGCCTTCGTGATTAAGAATGTAGTCGTTGCAGGTGCCCCCGTGCGGCAGGTCGATCACGTTCGATGGGCTACCGCCAATGGCGATGACCTTCTGCATGGTCATGCCGTGCTCCACCTGCTTGACCAGCGGTTCGTCACGGTAGGTGACGTAGTCGACCGGGTTTTCCGGGCGGCTGCCGCAGGCGGCGAGGGTGGCGCTTGCCAGAAGGATTGCCAGGGTCTGCTTGTACATGGTCCCGCTCCTTGCAAAGGGTCTGTGTGGTTTTGAACAACAGCGCGCGCCAGGAGTTCGATTGCGATGCCCACGAAAGCCACTGTAGTGTTGGCCAAACCTCCACGCAAAGGGTCAGGGGCAATGCAGCAGGATTTGGCCACGCAATACCCCTTGGTACTGGTGCCAGGGATGCTCGGGTTCGTGCGGGCGGGGTTCTATCCTTACTGGTTCGGCATTGTCCCGGCCTTGCGCAAAGGGGGCGCGCAGGTGTTCCCGGTACAGGTTTCGCCGCTGCACAGCAGTGAGGTGCGCGGCGAGCAACTGCTAACCATCATCGAAGACATCTGCAGGCGCACGGGCGCCGCCAGGGTCAACCTCATCGGCCATAGCCAAGGCGCCCTGAGCGCGCGTTACGCGGCCGCCAGGCGGCCAGCCAGGGTGGCATCGGTCACCTCGGTGGCCGGGCCCAACCATGGCTCGGAGCTGGCCGACCATCTGCAACGCACGGCGCCGGGGGATTCGCCCCAGGGGCGCATTCTGAGAGCGATGCTGCATGCCCTTGCCGTGGTGCTGGGGTGGCTGGAAACCGGTTGGCGGCGCGAGCCGTTGCCGGTGGATGTGCATGCCTCGCATCAGTCGCTGACCAGCGCCGGGGTGGCGCTGTTCAACCAGGCTTACCCACAGGGCTTGCCGGCCACCTGGGGCGGGGAAGGCGCCCATGAAGTCAACGGAGTACGCTATTACTCATGGTCCGGCACCTTGCAGCCCGGGCTGACCGACCGGGGGCGCAACCGCTTCGATGGCAGCAACCGTTTCTGCCGCCTGTTCGCCCGCAGCTTCGTCAGGGAAAAGGGCCAGTGCGACGGTATGGTGGGGCGCTTCAGCTCGCACTTGGGGCAGGTGATCGGTGACGATTACCCGCTCGACCACCTCGATATCGTCAACCAGCAGTTCGGCGCCGTAGGGCGGGGTGCCGAGCCGGTGCGGCTGTTCACCGAACACGCCGCGCGGCTCAAGGCGGCAGGCCTTTAACGGCGGATGTGGGGGGCTGGGGGGCTGAAATTCTTGGCTACACTCTCACCTCGACACCCGTGCATCGGGCACGGAGCCCAGGAGACCACTCCATGAAAGTGCTGCACATCCCGTTACTGGCCCTGGCGTTGATGTTCAGCGCCCAAGGCTTCGCTGCCAACACCGCGCAGCAGGAAAAAATGAAAACCTGCAATGCCGACGCCACCGCCAAGGCCCTCAAGGGTGATGAGCGCAAGGCCTTCATGAGCACCTGCCTGAAGAAGAGCGCCCCGCAAACCCAACAGGAAAAGATGAAAACCTGCAACGCCGACGCCACCAGCAAAGCCCTGAAGGGGGACGAGCGCAAAGCGTTCATGAGTGACTGCCTGAAGAACAAATGACCTGCGCCTATGCCTGCGCCGCCAAGGCTGGCAGACTGCGGGCATTCCCGCTGTCTGCCTTCGAGGCTGTATGACCTTTACCCCGCGTCAGATTACCTTGGCCAGCCTGATCATCGTCATGGCCGGGCTGTTGCTGGCTTTGCCGCTGAAGTTATTGCCCAGCCTGCTGGCCGGCTTGCTGGTATTTGAACTGGTCAACATGCTGACCCCGCGCCTGCAACCCCTGCTGGCCGGGCAACGCGCGCGCTGGCTGGCGGTGGCGCTGCTTGGCACGCTGGTGGTGCTCAGCCTGAGCCTGCTGATTGCCGGCGCGTTCAGCTTCCTGCTGCACGAGGCGGAAAACCCCGGCGCCTCGTTGGACAAGTTCATGGCCTTGGTCGAACAGGCCCGCAGCCAGCTGCCGCCGTTCATCGAAGCCTACCTGCCCGCCAGTGCTGCCGAATTCAAGGTCGCCATCGGCGACTGGATCAAAAGCCACCTCAGCGACCTGCAACTGGTCGGCAAGGGCATGGCGCACATGTTCGTCACGCTGCTGATCGGCATGATCCTCGGCGCCATCATTGCCTTGCAGCGCATTCCCGATGTGTCCCGGCGCAAACCGTTGGCGGCGGCATTGTTCGAGCGCCTGGCCTTGCTGGTACAGGCGTTTCGCAACATCGTCTTCGCCCAGATCAAGATTTCGCTGCTGAACACGGCCTTTACCGGCATATTCCTGGCAGTGGTGATGCCGCTGTTCGGGGTGCACCTGCCGCTGACCAAGACCCTGATCGTACTGACCTTCCTGCTTGGGCTGCTGCCGGTGATCGGCAACCTGATGTCCAACACCCTGATCACCATCGTCGGCTTGTCGCTGTCGATCTGGGTGGCGGCGGCGGCGCTGGGCTACCTGATCGTCATCCACAAGGTCGAGTACTTCCTCAACGCCCGTATCGTGGGTGGGCAGATCAGCGCCAAGGCGTGGGAGCTGCTGCTGGCGATGTTGGTGTTCGAGGCGGCGTTCGGGCTGCCTGGGGTGGTGGCGGGGCCGATCTACTATGCCTACCTGAAAAGTGAGCTGAAGCGGGCCGAGCTGGTCTGAAGCGGCAAGCGGCAAGCTACAAGTTGCAAGTTGCAAGTTGCAAGTTGCAAGCTGAGCACCTATAGATGCACTAACACCTCTCAGCTTGTAGCTTGTAGCTTGTAGCTTGTAGCTTGTAGCTTGTAGCTTGTAGCTTGTAGCTTGTAGCTTATCCGTACCGCTTGCGCGCTTCGATCGCCAGCCCACTACCAATACTGCCAAAGATATTGCCCTCCACATGGCGCGCATTGGGCAACATCGCCGACACGCTGTTGCGCAATGCCGGAATACCGCTGGAACCACCGGTGAAGAACACCGTGTCGACCTGGCCTTCGCTCACCCCGGCCTTGGCCAGCAGCTCGCTCACGCTGCCGCGCACACGCTCCAGCAACCCCTCAATGGCCTCTTCGAACAGCACCCGGGTCAGTTCGGCAGACAGTTCAGGCTCGACCCGGTGCAGGTCGATGCGGCGGCTGTCGCGCTCGGTCAGTTCGATCTTGCTGGCTTCCACTTCCATCGCCAGCCAGTGCCCGGCACGCTGCTCGATCAGCTTGAACAGCCGGTCGATACCGAAGCTGTCCTCGATGTCGTAGCGCATGCTGCCCAGCGCCAGCTGCGACTTCTGCGAGTACAGCGCGTTGATGGTGTGCCAGGTGGCCAAGTTGAGGTGGTAGCTGGTCGGCATCAGGGCGCCGCTTTTCATGCGGCTACCGTAGCCGAACAGCGGCATCACGCCCTGCAGGCTCAGCTGCTTGTCGAAGTCGGTACCGCCGATGTGCACGCCGCCCGTGGCCAGGATGTCGCTCTGGCGCTCGGCCAGCAGGTGGCGCTCTGGCGACAGGCGGATCAGGGTGAAGTCCGAGGTACCACCGCCAATGTCGACAATCAGTACCAGCTCTTCGCGGCTGATGGTCGACTCGTAGTCGAACGCGGCGGCAATCGGTTCGTACTGGAACGACACGTCCTTGAAGCCGAGCTTGCGTGCCACCTCGGCCAGAGTGTCTTCGGCCTCCTGGTCGGCGGCCGGGTCTTCGTCGACGAAAAATACCGGGCGCCCCAGCACGACCTGGTCGAACTCGCGGCCCGCGGCCGCCTCGGCACGCTTTTTCAGCTCGCCGATGAACATGCCCAGCAGGTCCTTGAACGGCAAGGCACTGCCCAGCACGCTGGTGTCGTGCTTGATCAGCTTGGAGCCCAGCAGGCTTTTCAGCGAGCGCATCAGGCGGCCTTCGTAGCCTTCCAGGTACTCGTGCAGGGCCAGGCGGCCATAGACCGGGCGCCGCTCTTCAATGTTGAAGAACACCACCGAGGGCAAGGTGATCTTGCCGTCTTCCAGGGCAATCAGCGACTCGACCCCAGGGCGGTGCCAGCCAACCGTGGAGTTGGAGGTGCCAAAGTCGATGCCCAGGGCACGGGCCGGGGTTACGTCAGACATGGGAAAAGGCTTCCGGAGGCAAAACGGCCGCGCAGTTTATGCCAGTTGGCTACAGAATCAAGACCAGTCGTCTGCGATGGAGCAAAGCCAAGGCGGTCTTGAAAGGCTATGCTTGACCCCTATCTTCAGTAGCATCTTCAGTTGCAACACGCACTTTCACATTGGTGATCCACAGATGGACTTCAAAGACTATTACAAGATACTTGGCGTAGAGCCCACGGCGGACGAGAAGGCGATCAAGGCCGCGTACCGCAAGCTGGCACGCAAGTACCACCCCGATGTCAGCAAGGAACGCGACGCCGAGGACAAATTCAAAGAGGCCAACGAGGCCTACGAGGTTCTGGGCGACGCGCAGAAACGTGCCGAGTTCGATGAGATCCGCAAGTATGGCGGCCAGCACGGCCGGCCATTCCAGGCGCCACCGGGCTGGGAAAACCGCGGTGGCGGTGGCGGCTTCGAAGGCGGCGATTTCTCCGACTTCTTCAGCTCGATATTCGGCAACCGTGGTGGCAACCCCTTCGGTGGTGGCCGGCAGCAGCAACGCAGTGCCGGCAGGCGGGGGCAGGACGTGGAACTTGAATTGGCCGTATTCCTTGAAGAAACCCTGAGCAAGGAGTCCAAGCAGATCAGCTTCCAGGTGCCGCAAACCAATGCCATGGGCCAGCGCACCGGTTTCACCACCAAAACCCTGAACGTGAAGATTCCGGCCGGGGTCACCGATGGCGAGCGTATCCGCCTCAAGGGCCAGGGCGCGCCGGGCAGTGGCGGCGGCGCCAATGGCGACCTGTTCCTGACCATTCGCATGGCACCGCACCCGCTGTTCGATGTTGAAGGCCATGACCTGATCATCACCGTGCCGCTGGCGCCATGGGAGGCTGCGCTGGGCACCAAGGTTGCGGTACCCACCCTGGACGGCAAGATCAACCTGACCATCCGCCCGGACAGCCAGAGCGGCCAGCGCCTGCGTGTACCGGGCAAAGGCCTGGCGAGCAAGCACGGTGAGCGCGGTAACCTGTATGCACAGCTGAAGGTGGTGATGCCGCCGGCATCCGACGAGTCTGCCCGCGAACTGTGGGCGAAGCTCGCCGAGAAAGCGGCGTTCAACCCGAGGACACAATGGAGTAAGTGATCATGAGCAGCACCCTGATCGTTCAACTGGACATGCGTACCCTGTGTCAGGAAGCCGATGTCTCGGCGGACTGCGTGATCGAAATTGTCGAACACGGCATTGTCGAGCCTTCTGGCCGAACGCCAGAGGACTGGCTGTTTGACGATCAGGCGCCGTTATTGGCCAAGCGCGCGGCCAAGCTGCACCGGGAACTGGAGCTGGAGTGGGAAGGGGTGGCGCTGGCGCTGGAGCTGTTGCAGGAAGTGCAGCAGCTGCGCAGCGAGAACAGCATGTTGAAGCAGCGGCTGGGCAGGTTTACCCAGATGTAGGCTTGCGCGCCGGGTTTTGTGGGAGTGGCAGGGTCGCGAAAGGGCCCTCCCACAAGCGGCCCCGTTTCAGCCTGGTTCAGCTCCCGGGTTCAGCACCAGCTGCATGAAGGTCAAATCCAGCCAGCGGCCGAACTTCACGCCAACCTGGGGCATCTGCCCGGTCACCACGAAACCCAGCCGCTCATGCAGGCGGACCGACGCCGCATTGCCACTTTCGATGGCCGCGACCATCACATGCTTGCCGCAGCCTTGTGCACGCTCGATCAGCGCCGCCATCAACACCGGCCCCAGCCCCTTGCCCCGCTGGTCGCCGCGGATGTACACCGAGTGTTCCACGGTCAGGCGGAAACCCTCGAACGGCCGCCAGTCGCCAAACGAGGCATAGCCCAGCACGCCCGTGTCATCCACAGCCACCAGTATCGGGTAGCCCTGCTGCGCACGTGCTTCGAACCAGGCCTGGCGGTTGGCCAGGTCTACCGGGGTTTCGTTCCAGATCGCCGTGGTAGTGCGCACGGCGTCGTTGTAGATATCGAGGATGCCCGGCACGTCGGCGGGCAGGGCATCGCGCAGCTGGTAACTCATGACAGGGTCTCGCAAGTACGGTGCTTGCAGGTTAAATGGTTACCAGGCCGCGCACACCCTCGGCTTGCATGTTTTCGCCGCGCCCGCGCTGCACGATCTCGCCACGGGCCATGACCAGGTACTGGTCGGCCAGCTCTTCGGCAAAATCGTAGAACTGCTCCACCAGCAGGATCGCCATGTCCCCCCGTGCGGCAAGGCGACGGATGACGGCGCCGATTTCCTTGATGACCGACGGCTGGATGCCTTCGGTCGGTTCGTCGAGGATCAGCAGGCGCGGCCGGCTGGCCAGGGCGCGGCCAATGGCCAGCTGTTGCTGCTGCCCGCCAGACAGGTCGCCGCCCCGGCGCTGCTTCATTTGCTCAAGCACCGGGAACAGCTCGTAGATGAAGGCAGGCACTTCGCGGGCCTCTCGCGCGGGGAAACGCGACAGGCCCATCAGCAGGTTCTCCTCGACGGTCAGGCGCGGGAAAATCTCACGGCCCTGGGGCACGTAGGCAATGCCGGCGTGTACGCGTTGCTGGGGTTTGAGCGCGGTAATCGGTTTGCCTTCCCATTCGATGCTGCCATCCCGGGCGGGCACCAGGCCCATCAGGCAGCGCAGCAGGGTGGTCTTGCCGACCCCGTTGCGGCCCAGCAGGCAGGTCACTTCGCCGACTTTGGCTTCGAAGGAGAGGCCGCGCAGAATGTGGCTGCCGCCGTAGTACTGGTGCAGGGTGTCGATCTTGAGCATGTTGGTGTTCCTGAAAGTGTTGCTGTGCCTGTGCCGGCCTATTTGCGGGTGAACCCGCTCCTACAGGGACCGCACAGATTTCAAGACTTGTGCATTACCTGTGGGAGCGGGTTTACCCGCGAATAGGCCGGCACAGGTATCCCTGTCTAGCGGCCCAGGTACACCTCGACCACCCGCTCATCCGCCTGCACCTGCTCCAGCGACCCTTCTGCCAGCACACTGCCCTGGTGCAGTACAGTCACGTGGTCAGCGATGCTGCCGACAAACCCCATGTCGTGCTCGACCACCATCAGCGAATGCTTGCCGGCCAAGCCCTTGAACAGCTCGGCGGTGAACTCGGTCTCGGCATCGGTCATGCCCGCCACGGGTTCATCCAGCAACAGCAACTGCGGCTCTTGTACCAGCAGCATGCCGATTTCGAGGAACTGCTTCTGCCCGTGCGACAGCAGGCCCGCCTGGCGCTGGGCCAGCGGCAGCAGGCGCAAGGTGGTCAGCACCTCTTCGATGCGCTGGCGCTGCTCGCCGCTCAGCCGTGCAGCCAGGCTGGCCCATACCGATTTGTCGGTCTTCAGCGCCAGCTCCAGGTTCTCGTACACCGTCAGCGCCTCAAACACCGTGGGTTTCTGGAACTTGCGGCCAATCCCGGCCTGGGCGATCTGGTACTCGCCCAGGCGGGTCAGGTCGAGGGTGTCGCCAAAGTAGGCCGTGCCGCTGTCTGGTCGGGTCTTGCCGGTGATCACGTCCATCAGGGTGGTCTTGCCGGCGCCATTGGGGCCGATGATGCAGCGCAACTCACCCACCCCGATGTACAGGTTGAGCGCGTTCAGCGCCTTGAAACCGTCAAAGCTGACACTGATGTCTTCCAGGCTCAGCACCGTGCCGTGGCGGGTATCCAGGCCCGCCTTGCGGGTGTGGCCCAGGCCAATGGCGTCGCGGCCGGCGCCGAGCGGGTCGAATACCGGTTCGAGCATGAATTCGGGATGCACCGGGGGCACGCCTCTCATGGCTGGCTCCTTTTTTTCAACAGGCCGACCACGCCCTTGGGCAGGTACAGGGTGACGAGAATGAACAGCGCACCGAGGAAAAACAGCCAGAACTCCGGGAAGGCCACGGTGAACCAGCTTTTCATGCCGTTGACCAGGCCGGCGCCGAGCAACGGCCCGATCAGCGTGCCACGGCCACCAAGGGCTACCCACACGGCGGCTTCGATGGAGTTGGTCGGTGACATCTCGCTGGGGTTGATGATGCCCACCTGGGGCACGTACAGCGCCCCGGCCAGGCCGCACAGCACGGCGCTGAGCACCCATACCAGCAGCTTGAAACCGCGCGGGTCGTAGCCGCAGAACATCAGGCGGTTCTCGGCGTCGCGCACTGCGGTCAGCAGGCGGCCAAACTTGCTGCGGGTCAGCCGCCAGCACAGGTACAGGCTGGCCAGCAGCAGGCCGACCGTCAGCAGGAACAACACGGCGCGGGTCCCTTGCGCGGTGATGTCGAAGCCCAGAATGGTGCGGAAGTTGGTGAAGCCGTTGTTGCCGCCGAAGCCGGTTTCGTTGCGGAAGAATAACAACATGCCGGCGAAGGTCAGGGCCTGGGTCATGATCGAGAAGTACACCCCCTTGATCCGCGAGCGGAAGGCGAACCAGCCAAACACCAGCGCCAGCAGCCCGGGGGCCAGCACCACCAGGCACAGGGCCCAGGCAAAATGCTGGGTTCCGGCCCAGTACCATGGCAGCTCGGTCCACGACAGAAAAGCCATGAACCCGGGCAGGCCGTCCCCGGCCGCCTGGCGCATCAGGTACATGCCCATGGCATACCCGCCCAGGGCGAAGAACAGGCCGTGGCCCAGTGACAGCAGGCCGGCGTAGCCCCAGACCAGGTCCAGGGCCAGGGCGACGATGGCGTAGCAGAGAATCTTGCCGACCAAGGTCAGGGTATAGGCCGACACTTGCAAGGCGTGGTCAGCCGGGAGCAGCGACAACAGCGGCAGGGCGACCAGCAGCAGGGTGACGACGGCGCCGACGGCCAGCGACAGGCGCGGCCCGGCCTTTTGCGTAGCAGTGACTAGCAGTGGCTGGTTCATCAGTCGATTACCCGTCCCTTGAGGGCGAACAGGCCTTGCGGGCGCTTCTGGATGAACAGAATGATCAACGCAAGGATGAGAATCTTGCCGAGTACGGCGCCGATCTGGGGTTCCAGCAGCTTGTTGGCAATGCCAAGGCCGAACGCCGCCCAGAGGCTACCGGCCAGTTGCCCGACCCCGCCGAGCACCACCACCAGGAACGAGTCGATGATGTAGCTCTGGCCCAGGTCCGGGCCGACGTTGCCCACCTGGCTCAGGGCTACGCCGCCCAGCCCGGCGATGCCCGAGCCAAGGCCGAAGGCCAGCATGTCGACGCGCCCGGTAGACACACCGCAGCATGCCGCCATGTTGCGGTTCTGGGTCACCGCCCGCACGTTCAGGCCCAGCCGCGTGCGGTTGAGCAGCAGCCAGGTCAGCAGCACCACCGCCAGGGCGAAGCCGATGATCACCAGGCGGTTGTAGGGCAGCACCAGGTTGGGCAGCAGCTGGATGCCGCCCGACAACCATGCCGGGTTGCTGACTTCGACGTTCTGCGCGCCGAACAGCAGGCGGATGGCCTGGATCAGGATCAGGCTGATCCCCCAGGTGGCCAGCAGGGTTTCCAGTGGGCGGCCATACAGGTGGCGGATGACCGTGCGCTCCAGCGCCATGCCGACGCCGGCGCTGATGGCGAAGGCCACCGGCAGGGCGATCAGCGGGTAGAACTCGATGGCACCCGGGGCATAACGCTGCACCAGCACCTGGACCATATAGGTGCTGTAGGCGCCGAGCATCAGCATCTCGCCATGGGCCATGTTGATCACGCCAAGCAGGCCGAAAGTGATCGCCAGGCCGAGCGCCGCCAGCAGCAGGATCGACCCCAGCGACAGGCCACTGAAGGCCTGGCCGAGCAGCTCGCCGAACAGCAGCTTGCGCTGCACCTGGGCCAGGCTGGTTTCGGCAGCGGTGCGCACGCCCGGGTCGCTTTCCGCGTCGGGTTGCAGCAGCGCTTCAAGGCGGGTGCGGGCCAGCGGGTCGCCGGTTTCCCCCAGCAGGCGTACGGCGGCCAGGCGTACGGCGGGTTCGCTGGCGCCCAGTTGCAAATTGGCCAGGGCCAGGCCCAGGGCCGCGTGTACGGCAGCGTCCGGCTCGCTAGCGAAGCGCCGGTCGAGGAACGCCATTTGCGCCGGTTGTGCGCTTTTTTGCAGTTGCTGGGCGGCAGCCAGGCGGGCGTCGCTGTCGTCGCTGAGCAACTGGTGGCTGGCCAGGGCATTGTCGATCAAGCCGCGCAGGCGGTTGTTCAGGCGCAGCTTGCGGGTGTCGTCGGGTGCGATGCGGCCCTGGCGCAGGTTTTCCAACAGCGGCAGGCGTGCAGCATCGGGTTGTGCTGCCCAGTTTTCGAGCAGTTGGGCCTGCTCCGCGGGCTTGGCGGTGAGGAAGAATTCGCCCTCGCTGGCGTGGGTTGCCAAGGGCATTAGCAGGAGAAGTGTGAGCAGCAGTCTGAGCATGCGGGCAATCCTGGAAATCGGTGTTGGATTCTTCGCGGGTAAACCCGCTCCTACAGGGATTTCACCGGTCCAGAGGGCAGTGGGGATCCTGTGGGAGCGGGCAAGCCCGCGAATGGGCTGCAAAGCAGCCCCCTGCACTCAGTTACCTTTCACGGCGTAATCTGGCCGCTTGTCATTGCCTGGAATGAACGGGCTCCATGGCTGCGCCCGCAGCGGCTGCTCGGTTTCCCAGACCACGCTGAACTGCCCGTCATCCTGGATCTCGCCGATCATCACCGGCTTGTGCAGGTGGTGGTTGGTCTTGTCCATGGTCAGGGTGAAGCCTGACGGTGCCTTGAAGGTCTGGCCGGCCAGGGCTTCGCGGACTTTGTCCACGTCGGTGGACTTGGCTTTCTCGACCGCCTGGGCCCACATGTGGATGCCTACGTAGGTGGCCTCCATCGGGTCGTTGGTTACCGCCTTGTCGGCACCGGACAGGCCCTTGGCCTTGGCGTAGGCTTTCCAGTCGGCGACGAACTTCTGGTTGACCGGGTTATCCACCGACTCGAAGTAGTTCCACGCCGCCAGGTGGCCCACCAGCGGCTTGGTATCGATACCGCGTAGCTCTTCTTCGCCCACCGAGAACGCCACCACCGGCACGTCGGTGGCTTTCAGGCCCTGGTTGGCCAGTTCTTTGTAGAACGGCACGTTGGAGTCGCCGTTGACCGTGGAGATGACCGCCGTCTTGCCGCCTGCGGAGAACTTCTTGATGTTGGCGACGATGGTCTGGTAGTCGGCGTGGCCGAAAGGCGTGTACACCTCTTCGATGTCCTTGTCGGCCACGCCCTTGCTGTGCAGGAAGGCCCGCAGGATCTTGTTGGTGGTGCGAGGGTAGACGTAGTCGGTGCCCAGCAGGAAGAAGCGCTTGGCGCTGCCGCCGTCTTCGCTCATCAGGTATTGCACCGCAGGGATGGCTTGCTGGTTGGGGGCGGCGCCGGTGTAGAACACGTTTGGCGACATCTCTTCACCCTCGTACTGCACGGGGTAGAACAGCAGGCCGTTGAGTTCCTCGAACACCGGCAGCACCGACTTGCGCGACACCGAGGTCCAGCAGCCGAACACCACCGCGACCTTGTCCTGGGTCAGCAGTTGGCGGCTCTTTTCTGCGAACAGCGGCCAGTTGGAGGCAGGGTCGACCACCACCGGTTCGAGCATCTTGCCGTTGACCCCGCCTTTGGCGTTGATTTCCTCGATGGTCATCAGCGCCATGTCCTTGAGCGACGTCTCGGAAATGGCCATGGTCCCCGACAGCGAATGCAGGATGCCGACCTTGATGGTTTCGGCGGCCTGGATACTCCAGCTCAGGCCCATTGCCGCAATCGATGCGCTGAGGGTAAAGGCCTTGATCAGACTACGACGCTTCATGTGCTCTCTCCGCTGGTTTTTATGTGTTGGGCAAGCGGGGAGGAGCTTTGCAAGGGGTGTGCCTAACGGCGAAACGGGCGGGATAGAGCGGTGGTGCGAGGTGTTGGGGCGTTTGCGCGGGCCAGCTTGGTGCCTGCGGCCTTTGCGTGCACAGGATTGGGGCCGCGGTGCGGCCCCCAGGCCATTAACCGTTGCGCACTGCGGAACGCGGCTGACGGCGGCTGCGCACGCCCTGATAAGTGGATGCCAGCAACAGGAACCAGATCGGCGTTACCACCAGCGCCGAGCGGGTGTCGGCTTCCAGGCTCAGCAACACCAGGATGAAGGCAAAGAACACCAGGCACACGTAGCACATGAAGCGCCCGCCCGGCATCTTGTACTTCGACGCCTGGTGCAGCGCCGCCCGTTGCTTGCGGTACTTCAGGTACGACAGCAGGATCAGCGTCCAGACGAACATGAACAGCACCGCCGACACCGTGGTCACCAGGGTGAATGCCTCGACCACGTTCGGCACCAGGTAAATCAGCACCGCCCCCAGCAGCAGGCAGGTGCAGGAGAAGTACAGGCCGTTGGCAGGTACCGAGCGGCTGGACAGTTTCTCGAATGCCCTGGGCGCATCACCTTCCTGCGACAGGCCGTACAGCATGCGGCTGGTGGAGAACACGCCGCTGTTGGCCGACGAAGCGGCCGACGTCAGCACCACGAAATTGATGATGCTCGCCGCGGCCGGCAGGCCGGCCAGCACGAACAGCTCGACGAACGGGCTCTTGCCCGGTACCACGTCGCGCCACGGGGTCACCGCCATGATCGCGATCAGTGCCAGCACATAGAACACGATGATGCGTACTGGGATCGAGTTGATCGCCCGCGGCAGGGTGCGCTCGGGGTTTTTCGCTTCGGCAGCGGTGGTGCCGACCAGCTCGATGCCAACGAAGGCGAACACGGCGATCTGGAAGCCGGCGAAGAAGCCCATCACCCCGTTGGGGAACATGCCGCCGTCATTCCACAGGTTGGCCAGCTGCGCCGTGCGCCCGCTGGGCGAGGTGAAGCCGGTGATGACCATATACAGGCCTGTGGCGACCAGGCCGAGGATGGCGACGATCTTGACCAGAGCGAACCAGAACTCCAGCTCGCCGAACATTTTCACCGTTACCAGGTTCAGCGACAGCAGCAGCGCCACGCAGGTCAGCGCGGGTATCCACTGTGGCAGGTCGGGGAACCAGAACTGTGTATAGGCGGCGATGGCGACAACATCGGCGATGCCGGTGACCACCCAGCAGAACCAGTAGGTCCAGCCGGTGAAGTAGCCAGCCCAGGGCCCGAGCAGGTCGGCGGAAAAATCGATGAACGACTTGTAGTTGAGGTTCGACAGCAGCAACTCGCCCATGGCGCGCATGACGAAGAACAGCATGAAGCCGATGATCATGTAGACGAAGATGATCGATGGGCCGGCCAGGCTGATGGTCTTGCCCGAGCCCATGAACAGGCCGGTGCCGATCGCGCCGCCGATGGCGATGAGCTGGATATGGCGGTTGGTCAGGTTGCGCTGCAGATGCGGTTCATCTGGCGCTGTGGGTGAGGTTTGCGTCATAGGCAGCATTCCCTTGTAAAGGTCAGTCTTCTTGTCAGAGGTAGCCGGCTAGGCTAACACGGGCGTCCCAATTCGGGGCGTGACAGATCGACTCTGCATTTGGGTAGCAGTGTGATGCCCGTCCCGGCCTCTCTACAAAGCCAACGCAGTTCGTTGTAGGAGCAACTGTCTTTCCCAAAATTTGACAAGCCTGCGCGATTCATTGTGGGAGCGGGCAAGCCCGCGAAGCAGGCGACGCGGTGTCTGGCACCGGCTGCGCCGGTGTTCGCGGGCACGCCCGCTCCCACAGGAACCGTGTGATCTTCGAGTCCTGCATTTTGTCTGTTGATCTACACCCTCTTCGGCTGAGGCAACACCAGATCCAGCCAAGGCTCGCCAGTCCTGAGCATCGCATTGAGTCGCACCATGAGGATGAATTTTTATGCCCTGTGGCCGCACCAGCGCATCGAGTGAAAGACTGGAAACATCGATATCCAAGAGGTGAGAGGACTTTGGCTTGGCCCACGCTTGTGATTCGAGATCAGCGCCGCATCCAACTGTTCGGGCTCTCGCCAAAGTGGAACGGTGAATGGCAGCTTCTGCTCCTACTCGTGCTCTAGGCACCTACGGCATTCAGCTTGTCATTCACCGCTCATGCACAATTAGGCGCTGGCCAACACCCGGCGGCGCCTCACCACCAGGCTGTCCACCGCCCACATCACTATCATCGACACCCCCACCAGCGGGAACATCACCCCCAGCACCAGCATCACCGCCACCGCCGCCTTCCAGCGCGGCAGGTCATGGCGCAGCGGCGGTACGCCCAGACCGCCCTCGGGCCGGCGCTTCCACCACATCACCAGCCCGCTCACCGAGCCCAGCAGGATCATCAGGCACACCAGCAGGATGATGACCTGGTTGACCACGCCAAACATCCTGCCTTCATGCAGCATCACCCCCAGTTCGGTGGCGCGGGCGACCGGGCTGTAGTCCTGCCAGCGCACGTCGGCCAACACCTTGCCGGTGTACTGGTCGACATGCAGGGTGGCGTCATTGCGCGGGTCATCGGCGAACACGGCGACGGTGAACACCCCATCGGCGGTGGTGGGCAGGGTAATGCTGTAGCCCGGCTCGACCTGCCGCGCGGTGGCAATGTCTTCGACCTGCTGCAGGCTTACCTGCGGGGCTGCGGGTTTGGCTGACATCATGTGGTGCCCGGCGTGTTCGGCATGCGCGCCAGACTGCGGCATGGGCGTATTTTCCATGGCCCACGGCACGGTCTGGCGGTGCGCGTCGTTCAGTTCGCCTGCCTGCTGGTCGGACTTGGGCACGTTGGTCCACATGGCCGCCGGGAAGCGGTTCCACAGTTCGGCGTACTGCTTGCCCCACAGGCCGGTCCAGGTCATGCCGCTGAGCAGCATCAACAGCAGCAAGGCCGAACCCCAGAACCCGGTTACCGCATGCAGGTCGCGCCACAGCAGGCGGCCACGTGCCGACAGCCGGGGCCACACTACCCCGGCGCCGGTGCGCCCGCGTGGCCACCACAGGTACAGGCCCGACACCACCAACACGATGCCCCAGCCGGCAGCCAGTTCCACCAGGCGGTCACCGACGGTGCCGACCATCAGTTCGCCATGCAGGGCACGGGCGATGGCCTGCAGGTTCAGCTTGCCGTCCTGTTCGCCGAGGACCTTACCGCTGTAAGGGTCAACGAAGACGTTCAATTCCCGCCCGCCGTCATGCACCACGAACTGCGCGCTGCGCTCGGCATTCAACGGCGGCAGGTATTGGCCCACGTGGCCCTTGGGGTAGGCCTGGTGCACCTCGGCCAGCAACGTATCGGCGGCCTGGCGATGATGGCCGGCTTCGACCACCATCAGGTCGCGGTACAGCACTGGGTCGAGTTGCGGCTTGAACAGGTAGATGATCCCGGTGATGGCCAGCAGGATCATGAAGGGGGCCACGAACAGCCCCGCATAAAAGTGCCAACGCCAGGCCAGGTTATAGAAACTGATGCGTGTTCCTCTCATGGGAACCTCCTTTTGACCCGCAGATGGGCGCAACCGAAGCTGCGCCCGTGGTTAGTGTCAGAAGCTGAAATCGACTTTGGTCCAGAACGTCCTGCCTGGCTCGTTGACCGGCTGTGGGTCGCTTGCCGGGTAGCCGAACCCGGCGTTGCCGGCCAGGTTCAGGTGCTCGGCGTACGCCTTGCCGAACAGGTTGTCGACCCCGGCGCTGAGCTTGAGGTTGGTGTTGACCTTGTAGGCGCCGTTGAGCGAGAACACGCCGAAGCCGGCGCTTTTTTCGTAGTCCTTGCCGACCACGTTGCCCTGGTTCTCGGCGATGCGGTTCTGCGCCGCCACCAGCCGCCACAGCGCACCGACGCTCCACACATCACGGCTGTAGGTCAGGCCCAGGCGGCTTTCCAGCGGGGGCATCTGCGGCAGCGCCTTGCCGTCACTGCTGTTCTTGCCCCACGCGTACGCCAGGCTGGCATCGGCCTTCCAGTGCTCGGTCAGCTGGTAGGCCGCGCCCAGTTCGCCACCCATGATACGCGCATCGACATTCTGGGCCTGCGAGGTGCTCATGCCCATCATGCCGGGGCGGTAGTCGAACAGGATGTAGTCACGGATCTGCCCGACATAACCCGAGGCCCAGGCTTCCAGGCGTTCGCTACGGTACTGGATGCCGAAGTCCAGCTGGGTGGTCTTCTCGGGCTTGATGCCGTCGAAAGCGTTGGCCGCACCGGGCGGTGCCAGCTTGGGCGAAAACAGCTCCCAGTAGTCGGGGAAGCGCTGGGCATGGCCCAGGCCAATGTAAGTGGTGGCTGGCAGGCCTGCCAGGTCATGTTCGTAGCGCACGAAGCCGCTGGGCAGGGTGGCCGCGCGGGTGTCGCCCTGGGTGGCGCTGCCTTGGCGGAAGTCGCGGGCCGAGGCGCGGTCCAGGCGGGCACCGCTGACCAGGCGGTCCTCACCCGTGGCGTACCAGGTCAGTTCGCTGAAGGCACCGTAGTTGTGGAAGTCGGCGTCCTTGGTCCAGGCCTGGCCCTTGTGCGCGTCCACGCCCATGCCGCCACGCTGGCGGTGCTCGTTGGTTTGCGCGTCGAGGCCGCTGATCAGTTGTACGTCGGCCCAGCGCCAGGTGGCCTTGATGCGTGCGCCCAGGGTGCGGCGGTCTACGTTGCTGACCATGGGCATGCCCATCATGCCGCTGCCCGAGGGCGTGCGCAGGCTGTAGTTGTCCATCACGTGGTCGGCGTAGTTGTAGTAGACCTGCGCTTCAAGCGTGTCCAGCACCTCGCCGAGGTTGGACTTTTCAAAGCGCAGGCCCAGGCTTTCGCGCTTGAACTGCGAGCCGTCCATGCCACGCCCGGCGTAGCGGGCTTCGCCATCGCCCTTGCCGGCGGTCAGCTCCAGCAGGGTGTCCTGGTCGGGCGTCCAGCCCAGGGCGACATCGCCGTTCCACTTGTCCCAGCGTGACGGCACGGTGTCGTTGTTACCGTCGTGATAGTCGTCCGAGCGCGACTGGTTGCCGACGAACCGTGCATAGGCCTGGCTGTTCCCGGCAGCGGCATCCAGCACTTTGTCGAAACGGCCGTTGGAGCCGGCCAGCAGGCTGGCATTGACCCGGCTGCCGAGGCTGCCGAACTGCTCGGGTTCGCGTTCGAACAGTATCGTGCCCGCCGAACCGCCTGGCCCCCAGATCACGCTCTGCGGGCCCTTGATAACGGTCAGCCGGTCATAGGTTTCGGGGGAAATGTAGGAGGTCGGCGCGTCCATGCGGTTGGGGCAGGCGCCGAGCATCAGCCCGCCATTGGTGAGGATGTTCAGGCGCGAGCCGAACATGCCGCGCAGGACCGGGTCGCCGTTGGTACCGCCGGCGCGGATCGCCGAGAAACCGGGAATGGTTTTCAGGTAGTCGGCGCCATCGCTGGCCGGCACCGGCTGGCGTGGGTCTTTCGGGTTGGTGACCACGGTCAACGGCGAACTCGGTGCCACGGCCGTGACGACCGTCGGACTCAGCTCGGCGGCCAGGGCTACCGGCGCAAGCAGCGAGCCGCACAGTGCGGCGATGGTCCCACGCAGGGACAAGGCAAAAACAGGGGTGCAGCCAGACATAATGATTCCAGTCGATCAGTCATGAGGTAGCGCGAAGCTCGCTGGCTTCGTGCACAAAATGTGGGTTCAGGTGCTGATCGAGGAAGGCGGTGCACGGCTGCGCGCACCGGGGAATACAGCCTGCCGGGCATGGCCCTGGTGCGTGGGTGCAATCAGGTGGCTGGTGGGGACGACGCTGCCGGCGCTGAGTGGGCTAAGGGCCTGGGGCAGGGCCGGGCAGTTGAACAACAGGCTGCAGTAGCCGCACTTTTCCCACATCACATGCAGCTGGCCGTCGCTGCCGTGGCCGTGATGGCTGCTGCCAGCGTGCTGATGGGCAGCCGGCATGTCCATCAGCATGCCCATGCCGGCGTGGTGGTTCATCGGCATCGCCTGGGAAATCAGCGGGCCGATGAAGATCATCCACATGGCGAACAGGCTCAGCCATCCGCCACCGGCGCGCCTGCGGTCAGGGCGGGTGGTACGGCGCATGCGGGGGTAGGGCAGGCTCATGGCCAGCGCCTGTCAGCTGCGGTCAGTGTGCGTGTTCGTGCGCTTGCGGCTGGTTCGCTGGCGCTTGCTTCTGCACGGCCACTTCGACGGTGACATCGCCGGCCTTCTCGAAGTGCAAGGTCAACGGGAAGCGCTTGCCATCGACCAGCAGGCTGCGATCCTTGGGCTGCATCAGCATCACGTGGTAGGCACTGGGGGCGAAGGTCAGGTCCTTGCCGGCGGGCACCACCACACTGGGTACCTGTTGCATTTTCATGGCCCCGTTGGCGCTCATGGCATGTTCGTGCAGTTGCGCATCATCGCTGATCGGGCTGTCGACGCTGAGCAGGCGGTCGTCGGCCTGGCCGTTGTTGTGCACCACGAAATACGCCGCCACGTTGGGTGCATTGGGTGGCAGTTGCAGCGACCAGGGGTGGGCAATGTGCAGGTCACCCACGCTGTATTCGTGGGCATTGGCGAAAGCGCCAGGCAGCATCAGGGCGGCCAGGACGAGGGCGTGCTTGAGCATGGTGAATCTCCGTTCTGTTTCAGGTTCAGGCAGACAACGACGGAACTCAGGCCAGCGGAGAGGCACGGGGGTTTAACGCAGGCCATAGCTGGCGCGGCGTGGGTTGGTAGTCAGCCGGTGGCGGCAACAGCCCGGCGAACAGTGTAGGCGGGTTGTGCAATTGCGGCGGGTACGCGGGCAGGGCCAGCAGCGGCGCGGCGCCAGAGCAGCACCAGCAGTTCATCAAGGCGGCGCTGTCGTCGCTTTGCGGGCCCAGGTCGATCTTGGCCAGTGCCTGGACATCGACCTTGGCCTTGTTGGCCATGCTGGAACAGAAGGCCCCCCACAGCAGCTGCTCGGCCGGGCCCTTGGGCGCGGCAGAGGACAGCGGCATGGCCAGCAGGTTGAACAGCACTGCAAGGCAGGCTATCCAGGCGATGTGCCGACGTGGGGGCATGGAGAGATCCGGTCAGGAATCGTGGTGGGTATTGTAAGGCCGAGTATACGTAAATACGCGGGGTGCGGTGAAGTGACGCAGCGCGTGGTGCTATCAAGCCTTGCCACGCCCCATCAGCCCACGCACGGTTTCCTGCAGGTCCGCCGGCAACACCACCACCTTGGCGTTGTTGCTCCCGGCCAGGTTTTCCATCGCCCCGACATAGCGCTCACCCAGCAGGTACATGGCCGGCACGGTCTCGTTGCCCACGGCTTCCTTGACCAACGAAATAGCCCGGGCCGAAGCCTCGGCCAGGCTGATTTGCGCCTCGGCGTCCAGCCTGGCGGCTTGCAGGCGCGCTTCGGCTTCCAGGATGGCCGCCTGCTTGGCGCCTTCGGCACGGGTCACATCGGCCTTGCGCTCCCGTTCGGCGGCAGCCTGGCGCTCCATGGCCAGTTGCATGTTTTCCGAGGGCTTGATGTCCTGGATTTCCACCGAACGCACGGTCACGCCCCAGTCTTCGGTCTGCTCGGACATCGCCTCGCGCAGGCGAGCCTTGATCTGCTCGCGGCTGGACAGCGCTTCGTCCAGGTCCATGGCACCGACGATCGCGCGCAGCGAGGTCATGGTCAGGCTGGTGACGGCGAAGGAGAAGTTCTGTACGCCATACGAGGCTTTCTGCGGGTCGACCACCTTGGCGAAGCACAGGGCATTGGCGACGATCACCGCGTTGTCCTTGGTAATGATTTCCTGCTCCTGCACATCGAGGATGATGTCCTTGGTGGGCAGGCGGTAGGCGACCACGTCCATGTACGGGATGACGATGTTCAGGCCGGGCTTGAGGGTGCTGTGGTAGCGGCCCAGGCGCTCGACGATCCATTCCTCGCCCTGGGGCACGATGCGAACCCCCTTGAACACGGTGATCAGAACGAACAGCGCGATGGCGCCAACGACGATGAGGCTGGTCATGATGCAAAATTCCTTTTTGTGCGGTTTCAGGCCCGGATGACGCGGGCGGTATTGCCCTCGATGGCGGTCAGGCGCACCCGCTCGCCGGCGGCGATTTCGCTGTCGGCGATGCAGGTCCATTCTTCATTGCCGAGGATCGGCTTCTGGAAGCGCACGCGGCCCTTGTGGAACTCCGACACCGCGGCGGTCAGCAGGCCCACTTCGCCGATCACGCTGTCGGCGGTCCAGCGCACATCCGGCTGCTTGCGCCGGAACAGCTTGAACCACAGCGCGGTGGTGGCCGATGACAGCACTACCCACAGCAGTACCTGCATGTCCAGGGCCAGGGTGGGCGCGGCCAGGGCAACCAGCGCGACCAGCACGGCACCGATGCCGAACCAGAGGATGAAGAATGTCGGCAGGACCAGTTCCAGCAGGATCAGCCCGATGCCGAACACCAGCCAGATCCACCATTGCATTTCCATATGGGTTGCGCCTTCCAGGGGGAGGTGCTGAGTGTAAGGCAGCAGGGCGCTACTGGGCCACTTGCAGGGCGTACGGAAAAATCCGAAAAAGCTGTCAGTGCAGGCCCAGCGCAGCCAGCAGCGCCAACGGCGTGTCGAATGCACGATCCACCGCTGGCAACGCCGGGCGTTTCAGGACCAGCACTGGCACCCCCAGCTCACGTGCCGCTTCCAGTTTGGGTTCGGTCGCCACGCTGCCGCTGTTCTTGCTGATCAACACGTCTATGTTGCGCCGCTGGAACAATGCCCGTTCATCCTCGAGAATAAACGGCCCGCGCGCACCGATCACTTCACAGCGCTCATTGCCGGGGCAGGCCTCCAGTGCCCGCAAGGTCCAGAACTGCTGTGGCGGAATTTCGTCCAGGTGCTGCAGCGGCTCACGGCCCAGGGTAAACAGCGGCCGGCGAAACGGCTGCAGTGCTGCGATCAAGTGCGCCCAGTCTGCCACTTCGCGCCAGTCATCCCCCTTTTGCGCCTGCCAGGCCGGGCGGCGCAGGGCCCAACAGGGGATGCCGGCGCTGCGTGCGGCCTGGGCGGCATTGCCGCTGATCTGTGCTGCATAGGGGTGGGTGGCGTCGATCAGCAGGGTAATGCCCGACTCGCGCAGGTAGCGCGCCAGGCCTTCGGCGCCACCGAAGCCACCGACCCGCACCTGGCATTGCAGGTCCTGCGGCACACGGCCGATACCGGCCAGGCTGTAGACATGCTGCGGGCCGAGGCGGCGGGCGATGGCCAGGGCCTCGGTGATGCCACCCAGCAGCAGGATACGGGCGGTCATGCCACGCCAGCCTTGCCGACAATGCCGCCCTGGCGGTCGATGGCGAACACTTCCACCTGCACTGCCGCCGGCACCACGCTGCGGGCAAAGGCCAGGGCATGGGCGCACACCGCATCACCCAGCGCGATACCGGCCGCATGCGCCAGCGCGAGAGCCTGCTGGCTGGTATTGGCGTCGATGATCGCGGCTTGCAGGGCTGTGTCAGCACCGATCGCGGCTGCCCAGCCGGCCAGCTGCGGCAGGTCGATGCTGGAATGGCGGCTGTGCAGGTCCATGTGCCCGGCAGCCAGCTTGCTGATCTTGCCAAAGCCGCCGCACAAGGTCAGGCGCGGCACCGGCACCTTGCGCAGGTGCTTGAGCACCGCGCCGACGAAGTCGCCCATTTCGATCAGGGCGATTTCCGGCAGGCCGTAGACACGGCGCATGGTGTCCTCACTGGCGTTGCCGGTGCAGGCGGCGATGTGGGTGTAGCCGTTGGTGTGGGCCACGTCGATGCCCTGGTGGATCGACGCGATATAGGCGGCGCAGGAGAAGGGCCGCACGATACCGCTGGTGCCGAGGATCGACAGGCCGCCGAGGATGCCCAGGCGCGGATTCATGGTCTTGAGCGCCAACTGTTCACCCCCCTGCACGTTGACCGTGACCTCGAAGCCGCCAGGGTGGCCACACTCATCGGCCAGGCGCTGCAGGTGCTCGCTGATCATGCGCCGGGGCACCGGGTTGATGGCAGGTTCACCGACCGCCAGCACCAGCCCCGGCCGGGTCACGGTGCCGACGCCGCTGCCAGCGACGAAGCGCACGCCCGGTTCACCCAGCAGGCGCACCTGACTGTACAGCAGCGCACCATGGGTCACGTCGGGATCATCGCCGGCATCCTTGACGGTCCCGGCTTCGGCGCATTCGCCCACCAGGCGACAGAATTCCAGGCGCATCTGCACCACCTTGCCTTTGGGCAGGGTGATAGCCACGGCGTCGTCACGCTGCCCGGTGAGCAACAGCTTGGCTGCCGCCAGGCTGGTGGCGGTGGCGCAACTGCCAGTGGTCAGGCCGCTGCGCAGTGGGGCGGGCTGTTCGCGGGTTTCTTCACGCATCGACGGGTTTCTGCACTTCCAGCAGGGTGATCGGTAGCGCCTGGCGCCAGGTGTCGAACGCGCCCAGCGGTTGGGCATGGGCGACATGCACGCGGGTCAGTTCGCCACCGTGCTGTTGGCGAAAATGCGCCAAGGCCAGTTCGCTTTGCAGGGTCACCGCATTGGCCACCAGGCGCCCGCCAGGGCGCAGGCTGGCCCAGCACAGGTCGAGCACCCCTTCGCGGGTGACGCCGCCGCCGATGAAAATGGCATCGGGCGGCTCAAGCCCATGCAACGCTGCCGGCGCCTTGCCGCGAACCAGCTGCAGGCCGGGAACACCCAGCGCATCGCGGTTATGTTCGATGAAACCCTGGCGGCCTTCGTCGGCCTCGATGGCCATGGCGCGGCAGGCCGGGTGGGCGCGCATCCATTCGATACCGATCGAGCCGCAGCCAGCACCCACGTCCCACAGCAGCTCGCCTGGCTGCGGCGCCAGGCGCGCGAGGGTCATGGCGCGGACATCGCGCTTGGTCAGCTGGCCGTCGTGGCGAAAGGCGCTGTCGGGCAGCCCGGCAAGGCGATGGTGACGGGGGGCGTCGGGCGCGGCCTGGCAGTCGATGGCCACCAGGTTGAGCGCAGCGATATCGGTGTGCGGCCAGTCCTGGGCAGTGCCGGCCAGCGTGCGTTCGGCTTCGCCACCGAGGTGCTCGAACACCTGCAGGCGGCTGGGCCCGAAGCCACGTTCGCAGAGCAGCGCAGCGATGGCCGCCGGGCTGTCGCCATCGTTGCTCAGCACCAGCAGGCGCAGGCCGCTGTGCAGGTGGGCGTTGAGGGCAGCCAGCGGCCGCGCCACCAGTGACACCACGTGCAGGTCTTGCACTGGCCAGCCCAGGCGGGCCGCTGCCAGGGCGCAGGAAGAGGGCATCGACAGCACGCGCATTTCGGCCGCGGGCACCAGGCGCGCCAGGCTGGCCCCGACGCCGTAGAACATGGGGTCGCCGCTGGCCAGCACGCACACCGGCTCGCCACGCAGGGCCAGTACCGGGTTCAGCGAGAATGGGCTGGGCCAGGGCAGTTGTTCAGCGCGCGTGCAGTGCGGCAGCAGGGCCAGCTGGCGGGGGCTGCCGACGATCTTCGTGGCGCCCAGCAGGGCGCGCCGGGCTTGTTTGCCCAAGCCAGGGAAGCCGTCTTCGCCGATGCCTACTACTGTCAGCCAGGGTGTCATTCATACCTCTTAAAGATTCTGGGGCGCACAGCGCCCCAAAATTTCTGCTCAAACCCGAATGATGCTCGACCACCGGCTTTTCATGCCGCCGACCAAAGCAGGCATAATACCGCGCCTTCTACACTCAAGCGCACTTTCACAGATTGCCGGATACTCCATTGACCCAGGCCGATGCCCCCGCTGTTACCCCACGTCCCTCGGCTTGCCCGGGGTTGTGGCGCATCGTCAGTGCCCGCGATGGCGGAATCTGCCGGATCAAACTACCGGGCGGCCTGCTGCTGGCCGACCAGGCCGATGCGGTAGCGGCCGCTGCCGAGCGTTTCGCCGGCGGCGTGATCGAGGCCACCAACCGCGGCAACCTGCAAATCCGCGGTATCGGCAATGCACACCACGCCTTGGTCGAGACCTTGCTCGCGGCAGGCCTGGGCCCGCGCGATGCGGCAGGCGACGATGTGCGCAACCTGATGCTCAGCCCGCTGGCCGGGCATGATCCGGCCATGCTGCTGGACGCCCGGCCCCTGGCCAGGCAGATTCTCGACCTGCTCGAAAGCACTCCGCGCTTCCACCAGTTGTCGGCCAAGTTCGCCGTGCAGCTCGATGCCGGCGAAGCCCTGGCCATGCTCGA
This sequence comes from Pseudomonas sp. NY5710, assembly GCF_013305665.1. Classification (NCBI taxonomy): domain Bacteria; kingdom Pseudomonadati; phylum Pseudomonadota; class Gammaproteobacteria; order Pseudomonadales; family Pseudomonadaceae; genus Pseudomonas; species Pseudomonas sp. NY5710. The sequence continues at coordinate 4,787,496 of NZ_CP045554.1, read as the reverse complement.
ACACCCTCACGACCTGTGGTTGTCGGCCTTGCGCCTGGGCCAGCAAACCTGGCTGGCTTTCGGCCTGGCGGGTTGCCCGGCAGATGGCCAAGTGCTGGGTGCGGTTCCGCTGGCCGATGGCCTGGCCCTGGTGCGTGCCGTGCTCGACCGTTTCCTCGACCTGGCCAGCCTCGCGCATTCGCGCATGCGCCAGCTGCTGGAAGCCTGCCCGGCCGGCGAGTTTGTCGAAGGCCTGCCTCTGGATATCCGCCGCGACGCTGCCGTGCTCGGCTGGCGCCGGCACCAGCCTGCTCCCGTGTGGTTGGGCAAGCTGCCTCAGGCCCGCGGCCTGGCCCTTGGCGTTGCCCCGGCGCAGGGCCGCCTGACCCCGGCCATGCTGCGCGGCGTCGCCCAGGTCTGCCGTGAGCTGGGCGACGGCAGCCTGCGCCTGAGCCCATGGCAAAGCCTGGTGCTGACCAACCTGCCGGCGCAGCACATCGAGCAGGCCCAGGCCGGGTTGTCTGCCCTGGGCCTGCTTTGCCACGTCGATGAGCCGCTGGCGCGTATCAGCGCCTGCACCGGCAGCAGCGGCTGCGCCAAGGCCCTGGGCGAGACCAAGGGCGATGCCGTGGCCCTGGCCGCGCTGCTCGGCCCTGGCGCCCCGGGCAGCGTGCACTTGTCTGGCTGCCCCCGTTCCTGCGCCGTGGCCCACGTTGCCCCGGCCACCCTGTTGGCCCGTTCACCGGGCCGTTATGACCTGTACCTGCGTGACGCGTGCCAGCCAGGCTTTGGCGCCCTGCGCGGCACCGACCTTACCTTGAATGAAGCAGGCGCCATGCTCGACCTGCCGACGGAGCACCTTGATGATTGACTACATCCGCGATGGTCAGGAGATCTATCGCAATTCCTTCCGGATCATCCGCGAGGAAGCCCGGCTCGAGCGGATCCCCGCAGACCTCGAAAAGCTCGCCGTGCGGGTGATCCACGCCTGTGGCATGGTCGAAGCCATCGATGGCCTGCAGTTCTCTGCAGGCGCTGGCCATGCCGGGCGCGAAGCGCTGCGCAACGGCGCACCGATCCTGTGCGATGCGCACATGGTCGCCGAGGGCATCACCCGGGCCCGCCTGCCAGCCGACAACCAGGTCATCTGCACCCTGCGTGACCCCAGCGTGCCTGGCCTGGCCAAAGAGGCCGGCAACACCCGCTCGGCCGTGGCCCTGGAATTGTGGCGCCCGCACCTGGAGGGCAGCGTGGTGGTCATCGGCAATGCCCCCACCGCCCTGTTCTACCTGCTGGAAATGCTCGACGCCGGCGCGCCCAAGCCGGCGCTGATCCTCGGCTTCCCGGTTGGCTTCGTCGGTGCTGCCGAGTCCAAGGCGATGCTCGCTGCCGACAGCCGCGGCGTGCCGTTCGTGATCATGCAAGGCCGCCTGGGCGGCAGCGCAATGGCCGCTGCCGCGGTCAACGCCCTGGCCACGGAGGTGGAATGATGGCGTCGCGTGGACGACTGCTGGGCCTGGGCGTAGGCCCCGGCGACCCCGAGCTGATCACCGTCAAGGCCCTGCGCCTGCTGCGCGAGGCACCGGTGGTCGGCTACTTCGTGGCCAAGGGCAAGCGTGGCAATGCCTTCGGCATCATCGAGGCGCACCTGCAGCCTGCCCAGACCCTGCTGCCGCTGGTCTACCCGGTGACCACCGAAGCCCTGCCGGCGCCTTTGTCCTATGAACAGGTCATCAGCGATTTCTACGACGAAGCCAGCGTGCAAGTGGCCGAGCACCTGGATGCCGGCCGGGACGTGGCAGTGATCTGCGAAGGCGACCCGTTTTTCTACGGCTCGTACATGTACCTGCACGACCGCCTGGCGCAGCGTTATGAGGCCGAGGTGGTTCCTGGGGTGTGCTCCATGCTGGGGGGCGCGTCGGTGCTGGGCGCGCCCTTGGTGTACCGCAACCAGAGTTTGTCCGTGCTGTCCGGGGTGTTGCCGGCCGAAGAGCTCAAGCGCCGCCTGGGCGACGCCGATGCGGCGGTGATCATGAAGCTTGGCCGCAACTTCCCCAAGGTCCGCGACGTGCTGGCCGAGCTTGGCCTGGACGGGCGCGCGCTGTACGTGGAGCGGGCGACCATGGCCAACCAGAAAATCGTGCCGCTGGACCAGGTCGACCCGCTGTCGTCGCCGTACTTTTCGCTGATTATCGTGCCGGGGGAAAAATGGCAGGGCTGACCATGAACCCGGCACCGGCCATCGTCATTCTCGGGCCGGGCAGTCTGTTGACGGCACAGCGCATCCAGCAGTGTTATCCACAGGCCTTGATCCATGGCCTGGAGGGCCGCGTGGAGGGCGCCGACTGCTACTACAGTGCCTTTGGCGACACCCTGCGGGCGCTGTACCAGCAAGCCACCCCGATCATTGCGCTGTGTGCAGCCGGTATCGTCATTCGCAGCCTGGCGCCCCTGCTCAGCGAGAAGGGCAGCGAACCGCCGGTGCTGGCCGTGGCCGAAGATGGCAGTGCGGTGGTGCCATTGCTCGGTGGCCTGGGCGGGGTGAACGTGATGGCGCGGGAAATCGGCGCGGCGCTGGGTGTTGCCGCCGCCATCACGACCAGCGGCGAACTGCGTTTCGGCACCTGCCTGCTGAACCCGCCGCAAGGCTATGCCCTGGCCGATGTCGAGCAAGGCAAGCGCTTTGTTTCCGACCTGCTGGCTGGCGAGTCGGTGCGGGTCGAAGGGCATGCGCCCTGGTTGCAGCAGGCGCAATTGCCCGCCAGCGAGGTGGCCCGGCGCACCATTCATGTGGGGCACCTGGCGCGCCCGGCCAGCCGCGACGAGTTGCTGATCCACCCGCGCTCGGTGGTCGTGGGGGTTGCAGGCGGCGCGCTGCACAGTATCCGTGCTGCCTTGCAGCAGGCCGGCATCGCCGAGCCAGCTGTGGCCTGTGTGTTGGCGGGCGAGCACGCCATGGCCGACACCACCTTGCACGAAGCGGCGCAGGCTTTGGGTATTGCCCTGCGCTTCGCGGCCCAGCCAGGCGATGTTCCCAGCATGCTGGCGGCGGCATTGCCCGATGCCCAACTGATCGGGCAGGGCGAGGTGGTCATCGCAGTGGCACCCGCCCCGGTCGAGGTGGAGCGGCTGGGCCGCCGTCGCGGCCGTCTGGCCGTTATCGGCCTGGGGCCGGGCGCTGCCGAGCTGATGGTGCCAGCGGTCAAGGCGGAATTGGCCCGGGCGCAGGACGTGCTTGGCTATGAAACCTATGTGCGCATGGCCGGGCCGTTCCGTAGCGACCAGGTGCTGCACTGCACCGACAACCGCGAAGAGATGCAACGCGCCAGGCATGCCTTCGAGCTGGCGGCCCAAGGCCGTTCGGTGGTGGTGGTGTCGTCGGGCGACCCGGGGGTGTTCGCCATGGCGGCGGCAGTGCTCGAAGCGCTGCACGCGTCGACCGACCCGGCGTGGCACCGGGTCGACCTGGAGATCCTGCCGGGGGTCTCCGCCTCGCTGGCGACCGCTGCCCAGGCAGGTGCACCGCTGGGCCATGACTTCTGCGTGATGTCGCTGTCGGACAACCTCAAACCCTGGTCGATCATCGAGAAGCGCCTGGACCTGGCCGCCCAGGCTGACCTGGTATTGGCATTCTACAACCCGATTTCCCGCTCGAGGCCGCATCAGCTCGGCGTGGCGCTCGAGGTGGTTCGGCGGCACCGTGCTGGCAACACGCCTGTAGTCCTGGGGCGTGATATCGGTAGGCCGGGGCAGACGCTCAAGGTAGTCACATTGGCCGAGCTGCTGCCAGAAATGGTCGACATGCGCACCATGGTGCTGGTGGGCTCCTCCACAACCTGCGTGTTTCCTCGCCTCACGGGCGGGGTGTGGGCCTACACGCCACGTTGGTACCCTTCGGCCAGCTAGCTGCCGCGGAAACCCTTCAGCGCGCTGTCTTGCGAGCGCGCTGGCTAAGGTGGCTGCCCCTGATTCAGGGGTAACCACCAAGGAGTTTCCCAATGTCTGAAACACAAGCCACTACCCGCGACGCCGCCGTCCTGGTCGAAGGCAACCTGCTTGCCTGTGGCGCGGGTATGTCCGTGCAAAGCCGCCATGACTGCAAGAATGCATACCACTTTGCCACCTTGGTGGCGGACAAAGCCTTCGATGCCGAAAAGCAAAGCAGGGAGTGGTATGACAAGCTCATCGATGTGATGCGTAACCTGGGCTTCACCATCCCCAAGCGCAGCTTCGAGCAGGAAACATCGGCTGAGCTGTCGGTCACCGTCGGCGCCATTGCTGTGCGCGCGATTGCCGTTGCCGGCAACGCAATGTTGGGCGGCACCCAACTGGGCAGTCTGGCCAAAAAGGCCTTCGACAAGATGGCCACCGTCGAGAGCGACGCCAAAGTGCTCGACCACAAACGCAAGAACAAGACCCGGGGCATGGTCGGCCTGGCTGCGTGCATCGAGACGGAACAAGGTGATGTGGTCATGGTGATCAGCTGTATCCAGGCGTCTGCCCCGCAGCTGGACGACGACGTGCTGGGCATCCAGTGGAAGCTGAACAAGAGCCGCTACTACGCCGGTACGGCGGTGCTCACCCTCAACAACTTCGTCTACGACAAAGTGCGCGAAACCGTGGAAAACAAACTGGGCGTGCGCAGCGTCGAGAACGTTCTGCAGTACGACATCTGATTGCCTGGCGGCATTTCGCCGATGCCGCCTTTTCGACTCTCCTTGAAATGAGGCAACACACATGGATAAAGCATCCGAGCAACTGATGCTGATCGGTGGCACGGCGTTGGTTTACCCGCAGAGGGCGGGCGAAATACTGCGCCAGGCCGCTTTCGACTCGATACTGTACGCCCAGTTGGTGGCCAACAAGCACGCCGGGTCGCGTTTCGAGCAGTATGACGCCTGGTACGCGGCCAACCGCGAGGCATTTCGCCAATTGGGCTGGATCAAGCTGGCCAGCACCCACGACCTCAAACAGCTGGGGCAACCCGTTCGGTGCGCCCAGCCCCAGCCGCTGGAAGCCTGGTTGAAAATGCGCGCGATCAGCCCCGAAGCCCTGCTGACCACGGTAAAGGCAGGCCTGCGCCGCTCTGCCCAGGCTGTAGGCCATTTGCTGAAGTTCAGCGCCCAGGAGCAGGGCCAGCGCTCCAGCCTGGTAGTGGAGGTGGGGCTGCTGAAGGCCGGGCCAACCCTCGATCTTTGCAGCATCACGCTGCAGGTCGACGAGCGTATTTCTGCCGTGCCCGTGAATGTGCTGCTGAGCGAGCAGGTACTCAGGGGCGAAGCCGAGTTCGATGGTATTTCCCTGGCACTGGATAACGGGCGCTTTGAGCACCAGCGCACTGCACTGCAGGCGCTGATGGAGGACAGGAATGCCCAAGGTGAATACCGCTTCGACCCTTATGCGCCAGTAGTGGAGGCAATACCATGACGGACGTTGCTCCTGCGGTAATTGGTGCCGGTATCGTGTCGTTCTTGCCAGGAATGGACGCAGCCCAGGCGAGCAAGGTGAAGCTGGCCCTGGCGATGGCCGAGCGGGCCACGCAAACAGCCCACAGTGAGGGCTTGATCGAGAACTGGTTCGACTACTACCGCAACCAGCTCAAGTACATGGGTTGGGACTCGGTTTCTGCCGAGCAGGCGCATTGGCCCGACCCGCGCCGTGCCAAACAGACCGATCAGGTTCTGGAAACCATCGCTGCCAAGGCGGGGGAGCGCTTTGCAACGACAACCGGGCTCTCCATCCGGAAACTGCTGAGGCAGCCCTCGGTGCTGCGTGAGCTGGAACGGTGCGCATACGAGCGCGAGCATTTCCAGTTACTGCCCTGTGCGCCCGCCGGTGCTGGCCGGGTCGACATGGTGCTTTACCATGAGGTCGACAGCCACGCGGCATTCAAGGCCGGCTTCCTCAGCCACAAGCGCAGCCACAAGGTGGTGCGGGCGGAACTGGTGCGGTTCAATGTGCTGGCGTTCGAGAACAGCTTCCTGGGCAAAGTGCAGGAGCGGGTGGTGCAAGCCTCATTGAACCGTATTCTGGAATACGGCCTTTAAGGTGCCAGGTAGCCTTTGATGCCGGTGAAGATGATCTGTGCAGCCAGGGCGCAGACGAACAGGCCCATCAGCCGGCTGACGATCTGCAAGCCCTGGTCACCGAGCAGGCGCTCGATGCGGTGCGATAGGTACAGCACCACACCCACGGTGAAGCTGGCCAAGGCAATGCCGATAATTGCCAGCAATTTGTCGCCCCAGTGCGGTTGGCTGACGCCCATTACCAGCAGGGCGCCGATGGTGCCAGGCCCGACGGTCAACGGGATGGTCAGCGGCACGATGGTGACGTCCTGTTGCACGTTGTCGGCCTGCACCGCGGACTTGCCTTGGGCCATGCCCAGCGCAGAAATGAACAGCACACTGCCCGCGCCGATCCGGAAGGCATCGGCGGTGATGCCGAAAATGCCGAAGATCGCCCGGCCGAACAGGTACAGCAGCACGCTGGCGATGAGCGCGGCAAAAGCCACCTTCCAGGCCAGTTGCTTGCGTTCTTTGCTGGAGTGGCCACGGGTCAAGCTGATGAAGCACGACAGCACGAAGAACGGGCTGTAGAGCACGAGCATTTTCAGGTAGACGCTGAACAACTCATGGAGCATGAGCGCGGGTCCTTGGCAAAGTCGGTTGGAGTGGGCTGGGCTGTGGTGGGCCTGCGTCGGCAGGTCAGGAAATGTGCGCCGGGTCTGTCGCGGCTTCGCGCTGGCTGGCCCAGTACTGAATCAGTTCGCGCAGTTGCGACAACTCCACCGGCTTGGCCATGTGCCCGTCCATGCCGGCCAGCCGCGCGCGCTCCTTGTGCTCGGCAAGAATATGCGCCGTCAGCGCCACCACCGGGGTGCGCTGGCGGTTGTTGGCGGCTTCCCAGGCGCGCAGCTGCCGGGTGGCCGAGAAACCATCCAGCACAGGCATTTCACAGTCCATCAAGACCAGGTCGTAATGCCTTTCTTTCATGGCCTGCAGGGCTTCCTCACCATTGCTGGCGGTGTCGGGTTGCAGGTTCAGCTTGCCGAGCATGCCGCGTATCACCTTGGTCGAAATGCTGTTGTCCTCGGCCACCAGTACGCGGAAATCTGCCGGCAGGTCCAATGCCTGCGGGACCCCAGGTGGGCTGGCGGGTAGCGCCTGCTCGCGGCCGCGCTGAGCCAGCTCCTCGGCGAGGGTGGTTTTCAGGGTATAACCGGCGACCGGCTTGGCGAGTATCCGTTTGACCCCGGCGTTGCGCGCGATGACTTTGCTGGGCGCGTTGCTGATACCGGTGAGCATGACCACCAGAATGTCGTGGTTCAGGCTGGGGTCTTCCTTGATCTTGGCGGCCAGCTGCATGCCGGTCATGCCGGGCATGTTCTGGTCCAGCAGCACGGCGTCGAAGTAGTCGCGCAGGTGCGCCTTGGTGCGCAACAGGGCCAGGGCCTCCTTGCCTGACGGCACCGCGCTGACATTCATGCCCCAGGCACTGCATTGCTGCACCAGCACTTTGCGGCAGGTATCGTTGTCGTCCACTACCAGCACCCGCGCATCGCGCAGCGGGCCTTCGAGGTCGGCCAGGGGCTGTTCCAGGCGCGAAGGGTCCAGCGGCAGGGTCAGCCAGAGGGTATTGCCCATGCCGGTGCTGCTCTTGATGCCGAATTCACCTTGCATCAGGCCGATCAGCTGCTTGGCGATGACCAGCCCCAGGTGGCCGCCCAGCTTGCTGCTGGAAAGGAAATGGTGGCTGTGCAGTTCGGCCTGCAGCAGGGCCTCGCGGTCTGCGGCCGGCAGCGGCTCGCCACTGTCCTGCACGGCAATGCGCAGGCGTGGCACCTCACCCCGCTGATCCAGGGCCACCACCAGCAGGATCTCGCCTTGGTCGGTGTTTTTCAGTGCGTTTTCCAGCAGGCTGGACAACGCCTGGCGCAGCCGCGTGGGGTCACCGCTGATGACCCGCGGCACCTGGGGCTGGGTAAAGCTGATCAGCTCGATGTTCTGCTGTTCGGCCTTGGCGCGGAATATGTTCAGGCAGTCCTCGATCAGCGCGTTGAGGTCGAACTGCACATCATCCAGCTCGATCTGCCGGGACTCGAGCTTGGAAATGTCGAGTATCTCGTTGATCAGGGTCAGCAGTTCGTTGCCCGCGCTGTGGATGGTCTGCACGTAGTCGCGCTGCTTGACCGACAACGGCGTGCCGAGCAACAGCTCGGTCATGCCCAGCACCCCGTTCATCGGGGTGCGGATTTCGTGGCTGATCTTGGCCAGGAACTCGGCCTTGGCGTTGATTTCGGCATCGCTGGCAGCCAGTGCCCGGCTGACGCTGAAGCGCTCTTCACTCATGCGCCGCAGGCGCTCGCTAACCGCCAGGTTGAGCAGCAGGCCGCTGGCCACGGCCAGGCCCAGCAAAATGCTCAGTAGCCAGGGCGTGGAAGTGCGGGTAAAGCCCAGCAGGGCCGGCAACAGCACCAGGCCACCCAGGTTGAACAGCACCATCGCCAGGCAGAACAGCCGGGCGGGGGCATAGCCCTTGTACCACTGGTAGCTGCTGACCAGCAGCATGCTCACGGTGCCCAGCGCCATCAGGGCATAGGTCATCAGGTTGAGGGGCAGGGTATCGACGAACAGCAGCACCAGGCCACTGAGCCCAACCAGCAGCATTTCGCCTTGCAGCAAGCGGTTCAGCCGGGGCGAATTGCACGGCGAGAAGAAGTGCTGGGTGAAATACAACCCGGCCAGCCCCGCCAGTACCAGGGTCAGGTAGGCCGCGGGCGTTTGTGCGCTGTGCCAGACATGCCACCACGGGCCGCTGAGGTTCAGCAAGATAAGGCCACTGAGCAGCATCAGGCCGTGATACAGCGCCAGCACCAGGGAAGTGCTGGAGCGGCTGTAGAAGAAGCGGATCAGGTTGTGCAGGATCAGCATCACCAAACCGCCGAACAGCATGCCGAACAGCAGCGGCTGGCGCTGATCGGCGGCGGCCTGGGCGGCGGGCTCCAGGCTGATGGCCGGGCGCAGCTGGTGTTCGGACACCAGGCGCAGGTAGATGTCCACCGGTTGCTTGCTGTTGGGCAGGGGGAGTACATGGTCGCTGCCGCGCAGGGTGGGGCTGGCATTGCCGGCCTGACGCCCGTGGTGCAACTGACGCAGAAGTTGGTCGCCTTCGAGGGCGTAGAGGTCCAGGCCAGACAGGTCCGGGGCGAAAACCCGCAGCAACTGTTCCTGGTCGCCCGGCCCCAGGCGGTAATGCAGCCACAGGGCTTGTTCTGCCGGTGCGGCATCCAGTTCGGCAAGGATCAGCGGGCTGAACTGGTTACGGTAGCGCTCGGAACGCACGTCGCTCAGTTGCAGGTTGGCCTGTTCATCGAGCAGCACCGACCAGCCTCCGCCATGATCGGCCGCAGCCGGGAACATGCAGAGCAAGGTCAGCAAGCTGACGATAAGAGCTGAGGCAATCCGAAGCCGACGCACTACGAAATCCCTTCTTGGCCGATGTGCCGGGTATCAACTATGCGCGGCGCACCAAGCCGAAGGCAAGGCCCATGGCGGGCCTTGTCGACGAGCCGGGCGCCGGGTGCACAGGCCACCGCGGCGTGCCGGTAGTGGTTACTGCTGGTGTTCACCGCGCTCACGGGCAATGGCCCGGTAGCCGATGTCGGTACGGTAGAAGCTGCCGTTCCAGCTGACTTCCTTGGCCAGGCGATAAGCCTGCTGCTGCGCGTCGGCAACGGTGCTGCCCATGGCGGTGGCACACAGCACGCGGCCGCCGTTGGTGACCACCTGGCCATCCTTGAGCGACGTACCGGCATGGAACACCTTGCCTTCGATCTGCGCTGCAGCGTCCAGGCCGTTGATCACGTCGCCCTTGGCGTAGTCGCCCGGGTAACCGCCAGCGGCCAGTACCACGCCCAGGCTCGGGCGTGGATCCCACTGGGCTTCGACCTTGTCTAGCGCCTTGGCGAAGGCCGCTTCTACCAGCAGCACCAGGCTCGATTCCAGGCGCAGCATGACTGGCTGGGTTTCCGGGTCACCGAAGCGGCAGTTGAACTCGATGACCTTGGGGTTGCCCGCCTTGTCGATCATCAGGCCGGCATACAGGAAGCCGGTGTAGACGTTGCCTTCCTCTGCCATGCCGCGCACGGTTGGCCAGATCACCTGGTCCATCACGCGCTGGTGCACGTCGGCGGTAACCACCGGGGCAGGGGAGTAGGCACCCATGCCGCCGGTATTGGGGCCCGTGTCCTGGTCACCGACGCGTTTGTGATCCTGGCTGGTTGCCATCGGCAGTACGTTGTGGCCATCGACCATGACGATGAAGCTGGCTTCTTCGCCGTCGAGGAACTCCTCGATCACCACACGCGAACCGGCGTCACCGAATGCGTTGCCAGCCAGCATGTCACGCACGGCGGCTTCGGCTTCTTCCAGGGTCATGGCCACGATCACGCCTTTGCCCGCGGCCAGGCCGTCGGCCTTGATCACGATCGGCGCGCCTTTTTCCTGCAGGTAGGCCAGCGCCGGCTCGATCTCGGTGAAGTTCTGGTAGTCGGCGGTCGGGATCTTGTGGCGTGCCAGGAAGTCCTTGGTGAAGGCCTTGGAGCCTTCCAGCTGGGCCGCGCCCTTGGTGGGGCCGAAGCAGTCCAGGCCGCGGCTGCGGAACAGGTCGACCACGCCGATGACCAGCGGCGCTTCCGGGCCGACGATGGTCAGGTCGACGTTCTTCTCGGCGAAGTCGGCCAGTTGCTCCAGGGCGCACACATCGATGGCAACGTTTTCGCATTTGGCTTCTATGGCTGTGCCGGCGTTGCCTGGGGCAACGAAGACTTTTTCTACGCGGGGGTCCTGGGCGACTTTCCAGGCCAGGGCGTGCTCACGGCCGCCGCTGCCGATGATCAAAACTTTCATGTCAAAACCTCGATTCAGGTGACCCCGAGGCGGGTGGGGAACGCTGTGGGAGCGGGGGGCCCGCGAATGCGGCGGTGAATTCACCATCGTATTCGCGGGCGCGCCCGCTCCTACAGGATCGCCGCTTGCCCGGGATCCGCGTAATTAGTGGCGGAAGTGACGCATACCGGTGAATACCATCGCGATGCCAGCTTCGTCAGCCGCGGCGATGACTTCTGCATCACGCATCGAACCACCCGGCTGGATCACGGCGCTGATACCCACTTTGGCGGCATTGTCGATGCCGTCACGGAACGGGAAGAACGCATCCGAGGCCATGACCGCGCCCTGTACCTGCAGGCCGGCATGCTCGGCCTTGATGGCGGCGATGCGGGCAGAGTTCACGCGGCTCATCTGGCCAGCGCCCACGCCGATGGTCTGGCGCTGCTTGGCGTAGACAATGGCGTTGGACTTGACGAACTTGGCCACTTTCCAGGCGAATACCAGGTCGTGGACTTCCTGCTCGGTTGGCGCACGTTTGGTAACGATCTTCAGGTCATCGGCAGTGATCATGCCGATATCACGGCTTTGCACCAGCAGGCCGCCGTTGACGCGCTTGAAGTCCCAGCCGGCAGCGCGCTCGGCTGGCCACTCGCCGCATTCCAGCAGGCGCACGTTCTGCTTGGCAGCCACTACGTCGCGCGCCGCCTGGGAAATTTTCGGGGCAATGATCACTTCGACGAACTGGCGCTCGACGATGGCCTTGGCGGTTTCGCCGTCCAGTTCACGGTTGAAGGCGATGATGCCGCCGAACGCCGACTCGGTGTCGGTGGCATAGGCCAGGTCGTAGGCCTTGCGGATGCCGCCTTCGTCTTCCGGCACCACGGCCACGCCACACGGGTTGGCGTGCTTGACGATGACGCAGGCTGGCTTGACGAAGCTCTTCACGCACTCCAGCGCGGCGTCGGTGTCGGCCACGTTGTTGAACGACAGCTCCTTGCCTTGCAGCTGCACGGCGGTGGAGATGCTGGCTTCGCCCTTCTTGGCTTCTACGTAGAACGCCGCGCTCTGGTGCGGGTTCTCGCCGTAGCGCATTTCCTGGGCCTTGACGAACTGGCTGTTGAAGGTGCGGGGGAATTCGCTGCGTGCAGCCGTCGACAGCGTCTGCTGAGCCTGGTCGATGGTGCCCATGTAGTTGGCGATCATGCCATCGTAGGCGGCGGTGTGCTCGAACGCCTTGAGCATGAGGTCGAAGCGCTGGGCGTAGGTCAGGCCACCGGCCTTGAGGCCTTCGACGATGCCGGCGTAGTCGCTGGCGTTGACCACGATGGCCACGTCCTTGTGGTTCTTGGCTGCCGAACGGACCATGGTCGGGCCGCCGATGTCGATGTTCTCGATGGCGGTCGGCAGGTCACAGCCAGGCTTGGAAATGGTGGCTTCGAACGGGTACAGGTTGACTGCAACCAGATCGATCGGCTTGATGCCGTGCTCGCTCATGATGGCGTCGTCGGTACCGCGACGACCGAGGATGCCGCCGTGGATTTTCGGGTGCAGGGTCTTGACCCGGCCGTCCATCATTTCGGCAAAGCCGGTGTAGTCAGCCACTTCCACCGCGTCAACGCCGTTGTCCTTGAGCAGCTTGTAGGTGCCGCCGGTGGACAGGATCTCGACACCGAGCTGTTGCAGCTCACGGGCGAATTCGAGGATACCGGTCTTGTCGGAGACGCTGATCAGGGCGCGGCGGACTGGCAGGCGGGTAGTCTGGTCGGTCATTTCGGGTTCCAATAACGCGGTGGAGTCAGCAAAAAAGGCGCCTCTGTTCAGGGAGCCGCCTTTTCTGATTGGGATTCTGTGTTACAGCAAGTCGTACTGCTTGAGCTTCTTGCGCAGCGTGCCTCGGTTCAGCCCGAGCATCTCGCTGGCCTTGGTCTGGTTGCCCTTCACGTAGTTCATGACGCTTTCGAGCAGGGGGGCCTCCACTTCGGAGAGCACCAGGTTGTAGACGTCCGTGACGGTCGCGCCTTCCAGATGGGCGAAGTAATTGTGCAGCGCCTTCTCGACGCTGTCGCGAAGGGTCTGGCCCTCTTCGCTCGGCGTGTTCAGGTGCTGTTTCAGGTTGGCGTTGTCGCTCACGGGCGTTGTTCCACTCACAAAATTCTCGGTCATCATCGTCATGCGGCCACCCCTTGTCCGTCCTCTGTCTCAAGGCTCTGTCGACGCTCGCTGAAAAACGCGCGAACGTTGGCGCACTGCGCTTGTGTGTCTTCCAAAGCGTTGAACCGGGAGCGAAACTCCTTGCCGCCGGGTCGTGTTGCCAGGTACCAGCCAACGTGCTTGCGGGCGATACGTACGCCCAACACATCGCCATAGAAGGCATGCAGCGCGGCCAGGTGTTGCAGCAGAATGTGTTCCACTTCGTCCAACTGCGGCGCCGGCAGGTGTTCGCCGGTGCGCAGGTAATGCTCGATCTCGCGAAAGATCCATGGCCGCCCCTGGGCAGCCCGGCCAATCAGCAGGCCATCGACCCCGGTGGCGTCCAGCACCGCTCGGGCCTTTTCTGGCGACGTGATGTCGCCGTTGGCAAAAACCGGGATCGACACCGCCTGCTTGATGGCAGCGATGGTGTCGTATTCGGCTTCGCCGGTGTACAGGTCGGCGCGTGTGCGGCCATGTACCGCCAGCGCCTGGATACCGGCCTGCTCGGCGATTTTCGCCACGTTCAGGCCGTTCTTGTTCGCCCGGTCCCAACCGGTGCGGATCTTCAGGGTCACCGGAACGTCCACGGCGCCGACCACGGCGTGGAGAATCTCGTTGACCAAGGCTTCATCCTTCAATAAAGCAGAGCCTGCAGCTTTGTTGCAGACTTTTTTTGCCGGGCAGCCCATGTTGATATCGATGATCTGGGCGCCTGCCTCGACATTGGCCCGTGCTGCCGCTGCCATCATCTGCGCATCACCGCCGGCGATCTGCACCGAGCGCGGCTCGGGATCACCCTCATGGATGCGGCGCAGGCTCGACTTGCGGCTGTTCCACAGGTTCATGTCGCTGCTGACCATTTCCGACACGACCATGCCTGCGCCCAAGCGCTGGCAAAGTGTACGGAAAGGCTGGTCCGTGACCCCGGCCATGGGCGCGAGGATCAGGTTGTTGCGTAGCGTGTATTGGCCGATGCGTACCGCCGACATAGGTGATCCCTGTTGTGGGGCCGAATCTTGGAGTTCGAAAAAGGGTTGGCATGATACCCGCTCTCGGTGACCGGATAAAGATGGAACTGGATAAAATCTGAACAACCGGGGCTGGCGACAAGCGACAAGTTGCAAGCCACAAGACAAGCAAGCCGACAGCCGGCCTGCTTCGTCTTGTAGCTTGAAGCTTGAAGCTTGAAGCTTGCCGCTTGTCGCTTATTCCGGCGAGCGGAAGCTCAGGCTGTAATTGACCGCCTTCGGGCCGGGGTCGAGGATGTCCAGGGCAATATGGATCGGCGTCTGGCTGGGCATTTCGCCACGCCCCGCCAACTCACCGGACAGGTATTCGCTGGGCTTGAAGCGGCGGCTGGCGATCAGCTGGCCATTGAGGTCGGCGAAGCGCAGTTCGAGCAACGGGAATGGCTGGGCAAATGGCGCACGGTTGTAGATGATCGCATCAACGATGAGCGCGCCTTTGAAATCCGGGTGGCTGCGCACCACCAGGTTGCTGCTCTTGATCCGGCCAATGTCGACACGGGTGGGCACTTGGCAGCCGACCAGCGGGCACAGCTGCAGGAACATGGGCCGATACTGGTCCTGGCGGGCCATTTCGTCGAAGTGGAACCATACGTACTGGAAGGCCAGCAGGCCGGCGGCCAGCAAAGACAGCACGCCCCACAGGATCCGCTTGCCCCAGTTGGGCGCAGGCTTTTCCCAGCCCAGTTGCAGGGGGTCGTCGACCACGTCGACCAGCGGCTCCTTGCGCGATGCGCGCTCGGGCTTGCCGGCAAGGCCGGGTTCCAGGCGCTCACCGGGCAGCGGTGCGCCAAGCTCGTCGTCCCGCGCCGACAGCTGCAGTGGCAGCGGTTCATCGTCGTGGGCGCTAAGGCCTTTTTCCGGGATGTCGTCATCGTCAGTGTGCAGCGGTTCGCCGAGTGTTTCAGGCTCACCGGTTTCGCCAGTGCGCTGCACCGGCGGCTGGTCGTCGAAGTCCAGGTCGAAAGTGCTGCCCAGTACCGGTTCGGTGCGCTCGCCAGGGGCAGGCTGCAGGTCTGGCGCCTGTGGCTCCGGCGTCAGCAGCACTGGCGCAGGCTGTGCCTGCTGTGGCGGTTCGAGGGGGTCATCGGTTGCCGTGCCGAACAGGTCGTCCACAGGCTCGTCGGCATGCCCCTCATCGCGCCGCGCTTGCAACCCGTCATCCTGCCGGGCGGCGCGCGCCTGGGCCGGCCCCCCACGCCGCTCAAGGCGCTCCAGCTCTTTGTCGAGGTCAAGGGCATCGAGCGCCTCGGCGGTGACGGCCCAGTCCTCCCCCGGCGCAGGGCGGGGCGCACTGCTGACCGCCTCGGGCGGGGCAGGCGTTGCCGCCTCGGCGTCGGGCAGCGCTGGCGCCGCCGGGGCAGCAGGCGCGGCCGCCGGCGCTGGCGGGGCGCTGGCAGCGCGGTTCTGCTCCAGCAACTGCTTGGCGGCGTTGAACACCTGCAGGCAATGGCCGCACCGCACCACGCCGCGCGCTACGCTTAGCTGGTGGTGGGTGACGCGAAAGCTGGTCTGGCAATGCGGGCACTGGGTGACGAAACTGTCGGTCATGCGGCAATCCGGGAGCTGTGCAGAAAAGTATTCTAGGCCCGCTTAGCGGCGCCGACCACTGATGCGCACCCAGCCGTCGCGCACGACGATCGGGTCCAGGTCGAAGTCGGCGGCATAGGCTGCGGCCACTTCCTCGCCCTGTTCGGCAAGGATGCCCGACAGCGCCAGCAGGCCACCTGGGCGGACCAGCCCGGACAGCTGCGGGGCCAGCGATACCAGCGGGCCGGCAAGGATGTTGGCGACCAGCACGTCGGCCTGCATCGCCGGCATGTGCTCTGGCAGGTACAGGGCCAGTTTCTCGTCGGCGATGCCATTGCGCTGGGCGTTGTCGCGGGAAGCCTCGATGGCTTGCACGTCGATGTCGGTACCCACTGCCTCACGGGCGCCGAGCAGCAGGGCGGCGATGGCCAGAATGCCCGAGCCGCAACCGAAGTCCAGCACCTGGGTGCCTTCGAGCTGCTGGCCATCGAGCCATTCCAGGCACAGGGCGGTGGTGGGGTGGGTGCCGGTGCCGAAGGCCAGGCCCGGGTCGAGCAGCAGGTTGACCGCGTCTTTCTCGGGGGCGTCATGCCAGCTGGGCACGATCCACAGGCGGCGGCCAAAGCGCATGGGCTGGAAGTTGTCCATCCAGCTGCGTTCCCAGTCCTGGTCCTCGATCACTTCGGCCTGGTGCTCGGGCAGTTCGGCGCCGGTCAGCAGGCGCAGGTGGGCGAACACCTGCTCAGCATCGGTATCGGCTTCGAACAAGGCCAGCAGGTGGGTGTGCGACCACAGCGGGGTGGTGTTGAGGTCGGGTTCGAAGATCGGCTGGTCTTCGGCGTCCATGAACGTGACAGAAACGGCGCCTACTTCAAGCAGGGCGTCTTCGTAGGTTTCGGCTTGTTCCGGGCTGATGGCCAGGCGTACTTGCAGCCAGGGCATGGCGGGCACCTTTGGTAAATCGACGGGGGCAGCCCTAGGCTGCGCGAAGGCTGGCAGTTTACGCGAGTGCGCAGGGTTTGTAGAGAAGGCCTGGCACGGGCCTTGTGGGTGCAACTGGCTTGTATTGCCTGGGCTGGCCTCTTTGCCGGCAAGCCAGCTCCCACAGGCACTGCACAGGGCTTGAGGCGGATACGGTCGAGGTGGGAGCGGCCTTGTGTCGCGATAGGGCTGCGCAGCAGCCCCAGGATCTCAACGTCATGCAACCATTGCCGGGGCCGCTTTGCGGCCCAATCGCGACACAAGGCCGCTCCCACAGGGGCGCGGTGCATCAGACAAAGCAGAGCGAAAGCGACTCAGCAATATAAGCAGGCTTCGCTTCACCCTCGATTTCCAGCGTGGCAATCGCCTTGAGCAGCCACTGCCCCGGTCTTTTTTCGCTCACCTCGGCCAGGTCCACTTTCAGCCGCACCTGGCTGTTCACCTTGACCGGCTGGATGAAACGCACGCTGTCCAGCCCATAGTTCACCACCATCTTCATGCCTTGCGGCAGTACCAGGATGTCTTCGATCAGCTTGGGGATCAGCGAAAGGGTCAGAAAGCCATGGGCAATCGTGCTGCCAAACGGGGTTTGCGCTGCCTTTTCCGGGTCGACATGGATGAACTGGAAATCGCCGGTGGCTTCGGCGAACAGGTTGATGCGCTGCTGGTCGATCTTCAGCCAGGCCGAGCGGCCCAGTTCCTTACCAACGTATTGCGAAAGCTCTGTAACCGGTACATAGGGCATCGCGGACTCTCCAGGTTGTCAGTTGGTACGAAAGTGCAAGATCAGCACGCTCGGCCATTGCAGTCAAGTTGTCCGCTTTTCGGCGAATATCGATCTATAGCGCAGCGTGCTTATAATGACGCCATGCTCAAGGGAGATGCTTATGCTGTTGCGTGGTTTGACCTGGCTGGTGCTGTTCCAGCTGTTGGGAACGGCGATCAACCACCTGTTGCTGCCGGTTTTGCCGGGCCCGATCATCGGCCTGTTGCTGCTGTTGGGCTTCCTCATGGCCCGCGGCGAGGTTGGCAAACCACTGAATGAAGCGGCCAGCAGCCTGCTGCGCTACCTGCCGCTGTTGCTGGTGCCGCCGGCAGTGGGGGTGATGGTCTATGCCCGGGATATCGCTGCCGACTTCTGGGCGATTGTCGGCGCCCTGCTGATTTCCTGCCTGCTGACCCTGGTTTTCGTCGGGGTGCTGATGCAGAAGTTGATCCAGCGCCAGAGCAAGCGCGAGGAGCAGCCATGATGCTTGACTGGCAAGGCGCCCTGGATGCGGTCGTGCACCATCCTTTGTTCGGCATCGGTATCACCCTGGCGGCCTACCAACTGGTGCTCGCTGGCTACGACAAGACGCGCTGGATCTTCCTGCAGCCGGTGCTGGTGTCGATGCTGCTGGTGATCGGCGTGCTGCTGGCGTGCGGCATCGACTACAGCGAATACCGCAACAGCACGCAAATCATGAATACCTTGCTGGGCCCGGCCACCGTGGCCCTGGCGGTGCCTTTGTACCTCAACCTGCGGCGCATCCGGCAGTTGTTCTGGCCCATCTTTACTACGCTGGTAGTCGGGGGGCTGTTTGCCACCCTGTGTTGCTTGCTGCTCGGCTGGTGGTTCGGTGCCGAGCACATGATCCTGATGACCATGGCGCCCAAGTCGGTCACCTCGCCGATTGCCATGCTGGTGGCCGAACAGATTGGCGGGGTCGCTGCCCTGGCAGCGGTGTTCGTGCTGATTACCGGGGTAATCGGCGCCATCTTCGGCCCGGCGCTGCTCAGCCGTGTTGGCGTGCACAGCCCGGAAGCCCGCGGCATGTCGCTGGGGGTGACGGCGCACGCGGTGGGCACTTCGGTGGCCCTGCAGGAAAGTGACGAATGCGGCGCCTTTGCCGCGCTTGCAATGAGCCTGATGGGCGTAGCCACGGCGGTGTTTCTGCCGTTGGCGGTGAGCCTGGTGGCCTGAGGACTGGTGATGACGCTACCGCTGTTTCCGCTCAATACCGTGCTGTTTCCTGGCTGCTTTCTCGACTTGCAGATTTTTGAAGCGCGCTACCTCGACATGATCGGGCGCTGCATGAAGCAGGGCGAAGGGTTTGGCGTGGTGTGCATCCTGGAGGGCGAGCAGGTGGGCAAGGCGCCGCCGACGGTCGCCTCGATCGGCTGCGAGGCGCTGATCCGCGATTTCGTGCAGCAGGACAACGGTTTGCTGGGCATTCGCGTCGAAGGCGCGCGGCGCTTCAACCTGGACAGCACCGAGGTGCAAAAGGACCAGTTGCTGGTAGGGCAGGTGCAGTGGCTGGCCGAGCAGGCCGACTGCCCGTTGCTCGAAGCGGACGATGACCTGGTGGCGCTGCTGGTGGCCTTGGGTGAACATCCGATGGTCGAGGCGCTGGACATGCCGCGCCCGCTGGACGGGCGCCAGGCGCTGGCCAACCAGCTGGCGTACCTGCTGCCGTTCATGGAAGAAGACAAGCTGGACTTGCTGAGCCTTGACACGCCGCAGCAGCGGCTGGGCGAGATCCAGAAATTGCTGGAGCGGATTCAGGGCGAGCTGTTTGCCTGAGGTGAGTGTTGCCTATGCCGGCCTGTTGGTGGGTGAGCCTGTCCAGTAGCGGCTTGCCCCGCCAACAGGCCGGCAACATCAATAGTGATACCTGGCCAACGCCTGCGGCAGTGCATGCATGGCGAAAAAGGCCAGCAGCGCCACGCAGGCCGGCAACACCAGCCACCACACCCGCTGCGGCAAGGCCGGTAGCGGCTGGCGGTGCTGCACCAGGGTCAGGCTGAGGGCGCACACGCAGCAGGCCAGCAGGGCCCCGGCGAGGATATCGGTGGGCCAGTGAGCACCCAGGTAGACCCGCGACAGGGCAATCGCCAGCGCCGGAATGCAGCCCAGCATCACCCAGGTCAGGCGCATCCGCGGCGGCTGACCGCGCCCGGCCAGCACCGCCATCACCAGGAAGAAGGCAAACGATGCCGAGCTGTGCCCGCTGGGCATGCTGTAGCTGGTCAGCGGGTCGCTCAGTACCTCGGGCCGGGCACGGGCAAACAGCCATTTGAGGGTACCATTGGCGATTGCCGTGCCCATCAGCGCGCCGCCGGCGAACACGGCGTGACGCCATTGCCGGGCCAGCAGCAACAGGCCGGTCAGCAAGCCGCCCAGGAACAGCTGGGTTCTGAAGTCGCCCAGGCGGGTGACCAGGACCACGGTGCCATCAATGGCCTGGCTGCGGTGCTCCTGCACCAGGGTCATCACGCCTTGGTCGAATTCATGCAGGTACGGCCAGCCCAGAAAAATGCCGGCCAGGGCGAGCAGGCTCAAGCCGGCAACCAGTCGGGTGCCGTGGCGTTGATCGCGAATGCTGCTGTTCAGGCTCAGGCCGATCACCACAGCCAAGCCACCGGCGAGGATGCCGGCGTCCAGCCAGAAGCCCTCTGGCAAGGGCAGGCGCATGGCAGCCCCGGTGGCCCAGCCAGGCAGCAGGTAGGCCACCGACCAACCTGCGCCGGCCACCAGGCTGACGGCGATGAAGCGTGGCAGCGGCATGTCGAACATGCCGGCGACCATCGGCAGCATGGGGCGCAGCGGGCCGATGAAGCGGCCGACCAGCAGGCTGGCGATGCCGTAGCGCTGGAAGTAGGTTTCGGCACTGCCGATCCATTCCGGGTGATGGCGCAGCAATGGCAGCCGGCGGATGTTCTGGTGGAAGTACTTGCCCACCGTGTACGACAGCGCGTCGCCCAGCAGCCCGCCGAGAAAACCCAGCAGCAAGGTCTCGCCCAGGCTGAAGGTGCCGCTACCGGCCAGTACCGCCACGGCGAACAACAGCACGGTGCCTGGCACGATGATGCCGGCGATGGCCAGGCATTCGACGCAGGCCACCAGGAAAATCGCCACGCCAAGCCACTGGGGGTTGGCGCTGAGCCAGCCGGTCAGGCTGTCGAGCCATTGGCCCATGTTCAGCTTCCTTGTTCGAGAATGAAGAAATCGCGACCTTCGACTTGGCCGCGGCGCAAGGGGTTCCGCGTGCAGAGACGCGCGTACTCGGCATCGACGAAGCGGTACGGCAGGTGCTCGTCACGCCCGTGCGGGATACCCAGGCGGGTGGCCTGGATCACCTTCGGCACGTGGCTGCCACAATCTTCCACGTACAGGCGCTCGGCGTCGAAGCGCTGGGCATCCCACTGTGGCACTTTCAAACCCAAGGCGCGGCACAGCAGCGTTTGCCCGGCGCACAGGCGTTCCGGTGGGCGCAGCTTGCCACTGGCGTCGGGGTTGTTCAGTTGCATCTGGGCCAGGCTGTTGGGGCCCGAGCGGGCGTCCTGCCAAGGATAGGCGGACTTGATGAGCACTGCGTTGCCAGGGCCGTGGGCGCTGAAGTTCAGAGAGTCGCCGCCGCGCGCGTAATACATGTAGATATGCCCGCCATCGAGGAACAGCGCCTTGCGCTTCTCGGTATAGCCGAGTGAAGCATGGCTGCCTTTGTCGGTGAGGTAATAGGCCTCGGTTTCGATGATGCGCGCCGCCAGCCACAGGTCGCCCTGGCGATGGCGGATGACCTTGCCCAGCAGGGCTTTGGCCAGGGTCTGGGCGTCGCGGTCGAAAAAGCTGTCGGGCAGGGCTGGCATGCGGGCTGTTCGCGATTTGGGGACGCCGGATAATAGCAATGAATGGCTTAATCGAGGCTGAATCGAGTGTGGTGTTGGCGGGGCCGGCCCTTTCGCGGGCATGCCCGCTCCCACAGGTACTGCATGGCCCAAGGCCTTGTGAAATCCCTGTGGGAGCGGGCGCGCCCGCGAAAGGGCCACAGCAGGAGAGTGAAATTTCGATAAGAGCGGTTACATCTTTCCTGCATATTGCCCAGGCCATTTTCGACCATCCGCCACCCACCGCTGGGCGTATACCTGCGCGGCAGTTATAATCAGCCGATTTCCCCTTCGCCAAGACACCGAACCCATGACTGAGTCCGTTCTTGACTATATGACCCGCCTGGGTCGCGCTGCCTGCGAGGCGTCTCGGGTCATCGGCCGTGCCAGCACTGCGCAAAAGAACCGCGCCCTGTTGGCCGCTGCCGATGCGCTGGATGCTGCCCGCGCCGAGCTCACCGCTGCCAACGAACTGGACCTGGCCGCCGGCCGTGCCAATGGCCTGGAGCCTGCGCTGCTGGACCGCCTGGCGCTGACCCCGGCCCGTATCGACGGCATGATCACCGGCCTGCGCCAGGTGGCCAGCCTGCCGGACCCGGTGGGCGCCATCCGGGACATGAGCTACCGCCCATCGGGCATCCAGGTAGGCAAGATGCGTACGCCACTGGGGGTGATCGGGATCATCTACGAGTCGCGCCCCAACGTGACCATCGATGCCGCCAGCCTGTGCCTGAAGTCGGGTAACGCCACCATCCTGCGTGGGGGCTCCGAAGCCATTCATTCCAACCGCGCCATCGCCACCTGCATCCAGCGTGGCCTGGCTGCCGCCGACCTGCCGGCCGCGGTGGTCCAGGTGGTCGAAACCACCGACCGCGAGGCCGTGGGCGCGCTGATCAGCATGCCTGCGTTCGTCGATGTCATCGTCCCACGGGGTGGCCGTGGTCTGATCGAGCGTATCAGCCGCGATGCCCGCGTGCCGGTGATCAAGCACCTGGACGGTATCTGCCACATCTATGTCAGCCAGCATGCCGACCTGGACAAGGCCTGGAATGTGGCATTCAACGCCAAGACATACCGCTACGGCATTTGCGGGGCGATGGAAACGCTGCTGGTCGACCAGCAGGTGGCCGAGCGCTTCCTGCCGGAAATGGCCCGCCGCTTCCGGGACATAGGCGTGGAACTGCGGGGTTGCGAGCGCACCCAGGCAATCATCGACGCCAAACCGGCTACCGAAGACGACTGGCACACCGAGTACCTGGACGCGATCCTGGCAATTCGTGTGGTCGACGGCCTGGACCAGGCTATCGAGCACATCAATCACTATGGCTCGCACCATACCGACTCGATCATCAGCGAACACCAGGGCGAAGCCCGCCAGTTCATGGCTGAGGTCGATTCGGCATCGGTCATGCTCAACACCCCAACCTGTTTCGCCGATGGCTTCGAGTACGGGCTGGGCGCTGAAATCGGCATTTCCACCGACAAGCTGCATGCCCGCGGCCCCGTCGGCCTGGAGGGCCTGACCTGCGAAAAATACGTCGTCATCGGTGATGGCCAGTTGCGCGGTCAGGGGTCCTGCTGAGTTGAGCAGGGCCCAGACAGTCCGGCGCATCGGCATTCTCGGCGGAACCTTCGATCCGGTGCACATCGGCCACCTGCGCAGCGCGCTGGAAGTGGCCGAGTTCATGGGGCTGGACGAACTGCGCCTGCTGCCCAATGCCCGGCCGCCGCACCGCGATACCCCGCAGGTGGCCGCGCAAGACCGCCTGGCCATGGTGCGCGAAGCAGTACAGGGGGTGGCCTGCCTGAGCGTCGATGCCCGCGAGCTCGAGCGTGACAAGCCGTCGTACACCATCGACACACTGGAGTCGGTCCGTGCCGAACTGGCCGGTAACGACCAGTTGTTCCTGGTGCTGGGCTGGGATGCCTTCTGTGGCTTGCCCAACTGGCACCGCTGGGAAGAATTGCTGCAACACTGTCACATTCTGGTGCTGCAACGCCCGGATGCCGACGTAGAACCCCCTGACGAGCTGCGCAACCTGCTGGCTGCGCGCTCGGAGAGCGATCCCACCGCCATGTCCGGCCCGGCGGGAAATATTTCGTTCGTCTGGCAGACACCGCTTGCGGTGTCGGCTACACAGATCCGACAGCTGCTGGCCAGCGGCAAATCGGTGAGGTTCCTGGTGCCGGACGCCGTACTGGCCTATATCGAGGCGCACGAACTGTATCGTGCGCCCAACTGACGGCGCCCCTGGCGCCTCATCCAACGAGTTGAACGAGTTTTATATGACCAAGCAGAAAATTTACGGCGAAGAACTGGTCGCAGTGACCAAGGCCGCGCTGGAAGACGTAAAGGCCCAGGACATCCAGGTCATCGACGTGCGCGAGAAGCACAGCCTGACCGATTACATGATCATTGCCACCGGTACCTCCAACCGCCAGATCAACGCCATGGCCGAAAAGGTCCGTGAAGCCGTCAAGGCCAAGGGCGCACAGCCTCTGGGCGAAGAAGGCAAGGGCGACAGCGATTGGGTGCTGCTGGACCTGAACGACGTCATCGTGCACATGATGACCGCCGCTGCGCGCCAGTTCTACGACCTGGAGCGCCTGTGGCAAGGCGCCGAGCAAAGCCGTGCTGCCGACGGCAAGCACCACAGCCCGGACCATGCCCACGAGTACTCCGACAAGCTCAAAGACCGCGAATAAGGGCCGCGCCGTGCGTTTGCGCCTGATTGCGGTCGGCTCGCGCATGCCGAAGTGGGTCGAGGAAGGCTGGCATGAATATGCCAAGCGCCTGCCCACCGAGCTGTCGCTGGAGCTGGTGGAAATTCCGCTGAACACCCGTGGCAAGAATGCCGACGTCGCCCGTCTGATCCGTCAGGAGGGCGAGGCCATGCTGAGCAAGGTGCAGCCCGGGGAACGCATCGTTACCCTGGAGGTCCATGGCAAGCCCTGGAGTACCGAGCAACTGGCGGGCGAGCTGGATCGCTGGCGGCTGGACGCGCGCACGGTCAATATGATGGTGGGCGGCCCGGAGGGCCTGGCGCCTGAGGTTTGCGCGCGCGCCGAGCAACGCTGGTCGCTGTCGCCGCTGACCCTGCCACACCCGTTGGTAAGGATACTCATCGGCGAGCAGATCTACCGCGCCTGGACCGTGTTGTCCGGGCACCCTTACCACAAATGAGCCTGTAAGCCGTCCGATGTCGCAGCCGATCCGTCTCAAGGACCACGAGAAAGACGCCCGCCTGGTGCGTAACCGCGTTGTGGTCGGCGCAATCGCGGTGGTGCTGCTGGTGTGCGTGCTGATCGCGCGGCTGTACTACCTGCAGATCATTCAGTACGACTACCACTCCACGCTGTCGGAAAACAACCGGGTGCATGTGCAGCCGATCCCGCCGACCCGCGGGTTGATCTTCGACCGCAACGGCGTGATCGTGGCCGACAACCGGCCCAGTTTCAGCCTGTCGATGACCCGCGAACGCGCGGGGAACTGGCAGCAAGTACTGGACACCATCGTCGAAGTGCTGGAATTGACCGAAGACGACCGCGCCCTGTTCGAGAAGCGCATGCGCCAGGGCCGCCGGCCGTTCGAGCCGGTGCCGATCCTGTTCGAGCTCAACGAAGAACAGATTGCCCGGGTGGCGGTAAACCAGTTCCGCCTGCCGGGTGTCGAGGTGGTCGCGCAACTGGTGCGGCATTACCCCCAGGGGGCGCACTTCGCCCATTCGGTGGGTTACGTGGGGCGGATCAACGAGAAAGAGCTGAAAACCCTCGACCCGGTGAACTACAGCGGTACCCACCATATCGGCAAGACCGGCATCGAGCGCTTCTACGAGGATGCGCTGCACGGCCAGGTCGGTTACGAGGAAGTCGAGACCAACGCCCGCGGCCGCGTGCTGCGGGTGCTCAAGCGCACCGACCCAAAGCCGGGCAAGGACATCGTGCTGAGCCTGGACATCAAGCTGCAGGAAGCCGCCGAAGCCGCCCTGGGTGGCCGCCGTGGTGCCGTGGTGGCGCTGGACCCGCGCACTGGCGAGGTTCTGGCCATGGTCAGCCAGCCAAGCTTCGATCCCAACCTGTTCGTCACCGGCATCAGCTTCAAGGCGTATGCCGAGTTGCGTGATTCGATCGACCGGCCGCTGTTCAACCGCGTGTTGCGCGGCTTGTACCCGCCGGGCTCCACCATCAAGCCGGCGGTGGCGATTGCCGGCCTGGACAGCGGTGTGGTCAACGCCAGTAGCCGGGTATTCGACCCTGGCTACTACCAACTGCCCAACTACGACCACAAATACCGTAACTGGAACCGCTCGGGTGATGGCTGGGTCGACCTGGACACCGCGATCATGCGCTCCAACGACACCTACTTCTACGACCTTGCCCACAAGATGGGCATCGACCGGCTGTCCAGTTACATGAACAAGTTCGGCATCGGCCAGCGGGTATCCCTGGACATGTTCGAGGAATCTGCCGGGCTGATGCCATCGCGTGAATGGAAGCGTGCCACCCGCCGCCAGGCCTGGTTCCCGGGTGAAACCCTGATCCTGGGCATTGGCCAGGGCTACATGCAGGCGACGCCGCTGCAGCTGGCCCAGGCCACTGCGCTGATCGCCAACAAAGGCGTATGGAACCGCCCGCACCTGGCCAAGACCATCGAAGGCCAGCCGCCGGTGGACGAAAACCCTATGGCGAACATCGTGCTGCGGGACAAGTCAGACTGGGCCAAGGTCACCCATGGCATGGAGCAGGTGATGCACAACGCCCGCGGTACCGCACGCAAAGCCGCCCTCGGTGCCCAGTACCGCATCGCCGGCAAGAGCGGTACCGCCCAGGTGGTGGCGATCAAGCAGGGTGAAAAGTACGACCGTAACAAACTTCAGGAGCGCCACCGTGACCACGCCCTGTTCGTTGCCTTCGCTCCGGCCGAAGCCCCGAAAATCGTGGTATCGGTGATGGTCGAGAACGGCGAGTCCGGTTCGGGTGTTGCGGCACCGGTGGTCCGCCAGATCATGGACGCCTGGCTGCTCGACGAAAATGGCCGTCTCAAGCCCGAGTTCGCGCCTGCTACCGCTACCCAGGAATCAGCCCTGTGATGAACAATTTCGATCGCATGCTCTCCAGTGAGGATGTGATGCGTCGGCGCGCCAGCTTCCTGCAGCGCATTCATGTCGACGGCCCCTTGCTGATCATTCTGCTGACCCTCGCCGCCGGCAGCCTGTTCGTGCTGTATTCGGCCAGCGGCAAGAACTGGGACCTGCTGCTCAAGCAGGCGACCTCGTTCGGCATCGGTCTGGTGTCGATGTTCGTCATCGCCCAGCTGGAGCCGCGCTTCATGGCCCGCTGGGTGCCGCTGGCCTACCTCACCGGGGTGCTGCTGCTGGTGGTGGTGGACGTGATGGGCCATAACGCCATGGGCGCCACGCGCTGGATCAATATCCCGGGGGTGATCCGCTTCCAGCCCTCGGAATTCATGAAGATCATCATGCCGGCGACCATTGCCTGGTACCTGTCCAAGCGCACCTTGCCGCCGCACCTGAAGCACGTGGCCATTAGCCTGGTGCTGATCGGCGTGCCATTCATTCTGATCGTGCGCCAGCCCGACTTGGGCACCGCACTGCTGATCCTGGCATCGGGCGCCTTCGTGCTGTTCATGGGTGGGCTGCGCTGGCGCTGGATCCTCAGCGTAGTGGCAGCGGCGGTGCCGGTGGCGGTGGCGATGTGGTTCTTTGTCATGCACGACTACCAGAAGCAGCGGGTACTGACCTTCCTCGACCCGGAAAGCGACCCGCTGGGCACCGGCTGGAACATCATCCAGTCCAAGGCGGCAATCGGTTCGGGCGGGGTGTTCGGCAAAGGCTGGCTGCTCGGCACGCAGTCGCACCTGGACTTCCTTCCGGAAAGCCATACCGACTTCATCATCGCCGTGCTCGGCGAGGAGTTCGGCCTGGTCGGTATCTGCCTGCTGCTGATCGTCTACCTGCTGCTGATCGGCCGTGGCCTGATGATTACCGCCCAGGCCCAGACCCTGTTCGGCAAGCTGCTGGCGGGTAGCCTGACCATGACCTTCTTCGTCTACGTATTCGTCAATATCGGCATGGTCAGCGGCCTGCTGCCCGTAGTGGGCGTGCCGCTGCCCTTTATCAGCTATGGCGGAACATCCTTGGTAACGCTGCTGTCAGCGTTTGGCGTTCTCATGTCGATCCATACGCACCGAAAATGGATCGCACAGGTTTGAAAAAGGTGAACAATTTGATGCAAGCAGTGCGTAACTGGGCTGCCCGTTGTGCGCCGTGGGTCGGCGCGGTGGGCCTGTTCGGCGCTGTACAGCTGGCCCATGCCGGCGACTATGAGGGTTCGCCACAGGTGGCCGAGCTGGTGGGCGAAATGAGCCGTGACTACGGTTTTGCCCCGGAGCAGCTGATGGGGGTGTTCCGTGAGGTGCAGCGCAAGCAGTCGATTCTGGATGCCATCTCGCGCCCTGCCGAGCGGGTCAAGCCGTGGAAAGACTACCGGCCGATGTTCATCACCGATGCGCGCATTGCCCGCGGGGTGGACTTCTGGCGCCAGCACGAGGCGGTGCTGGCCCGCGCGGAGCAGGAATACGGGGTGCCGGCGCAATATATCGTCGCGATCATCGGGGTCGAAACCTTCTTCGGCCGCAACACCGGCAACTACCGGGTGATCGATGCCCTGTCGACGCTGGGCTTCGACTACCCGCCGCGCGCCGAGTTCTTCCGCAAGGAGCTGCGTGAGTTCCTGCTGTTGGCGCGCGATGAGCAGCTGGACCCGTTGACCCTCAAAGGCTCCTACGCCGGTGCCATGGGGCTTCCACAGTTCATGCCGAGCAGTTTTCGCAACTACGCGGTGGACTTCGACGGTGACGGCCACATCAACATCTGGAACAACCCGGACGATGCCATTGGCAGCGTGGCCAACTACTTCAAGCGCCACGGCTGGGTAGCCGGCGAAGGCGTGGTCAGCCGCGCCTGGGTAGAAGGTGCGCGCGCCGATGAAGGCCTGACTACCGGTATCGAGCCGGTCAAGACCGCGGGGGAGTTGCGCGCGCTTGGCTGGTCGGTTCATGATTCGCTGCGCGATGATCTGCCGGTTACGGCCTTCCGGCTCGAAGGCGACAATGGCCCCGAGTATTGGATGGGGCTGAAGAACTTCTACGCGATCACTCGCTACAACCGCAGCGTGATGTATGCCATGGCGGTGCATCAGCTAGCGGAACAGCTGGTACAAGTACGGGGCGTCAAGTAATGCGCGCAATCATCTCTGCACACTCTTTCAAGCTGCTCACCTGCCTGGCCGTTGGCCTGGTGCTGGCCAGTTGCTCTTCCAACCGCCCGGCCCCGCAAAAAAGCAGCGGCAACGTGGTACGCAGCCAGCCGGGCCTGGATATCAACCGGGCACACAAGGATGGCGCGCCGTGGTGGGACGTGGATGTGAACAAGATCCCCGACGCCACGCCGACCGTGCACACCGGTAACTACAAGGCCAACCCCTACACGGTGCTGGGCAAGACCTACTACCCCATGCAGGACTCGCGCAACTACCGCGCCGAGGGTACCGCGTCCTGGTACGGCACCAAGTTTCACGGGCAGAACACCGCCAATGGTGAGCTGTACGACCTGTACGGCATGAGTGCCGCGCACAAGACCTTGCCGCTGCCGGCCTATGTGCGCGTGACCAACCTGGCCAACGGCCGTAGTGTGATTCTGCGGGTCAATGACCGTGGGCCGTTCTATTCCGACCGCATCATCGACCTGTCCTATGCCGCAGCGAAAAAGCTCGGCTATGCCGAAATCGGCACCGCACACGTGCGTGTCGAGGGCATCGACCCGCAACAATGGTGGGCCCAGCGTGGCCAGACACCACCGATGGTGCTGAAGGAGCCCCAGGTGGCCCAGACCCAGGCGGTGCCGGCCACGACCGGGCGGGTCGAGCAATGGACGCCGCCGCCGCAGCAGCACGCGGCGCCGGTGGTGCCGGTACAGGTAGGGGGCAACAACGTCCCGGGTGGCAATGGCGGCAGCTTCCTGCAGGTGGGTGCCTTCGCCAACCCGGATGCCGCCGAATTGCTGCGCTCCAAGCTCAGCACCATGGTCAGCGCGCCGGTGTTCATCAGCTCGATCGTGCGTAACCAGCAGACCCTGCACCGCGTGCGGCTGGGGCCGATCGGCAGCCAGGGCGAGATCCAGCAAGCCCAGGACAGCATCCGCCTGGCGAACTTGGGGCAGGCCAAGCTGGTCACAGACTGAGCTCAGCTATAAGCAACCGGCTGCAAGCTGCAAGCTGCAAGAAGACCCTGCGCCCACCCGCTTTGTCTTTCGGCTTGCAGCTTGAAACTCTTGCTGTCGGTTTTGTCATGAACTGCCGGGCTCGGCCATGTACAATGTCGGCTTTTGCCCGCAGCGGCATAAAGCCGCACTGTAGCGGGCCAGGCCTCTGGCCATAAAACTAGACTGACTGGCGCTGGGCGCATGATGTTGCCCAGGGAACATCAGACCATTAGCGATTTTCGAGAGACGGATGAACATCACCAACCTTGCCAAACGACTTTGCCTGCCTGTACTGCTGCTGATCACGCCTGCCGCCTTCGCGGCCGAGCAGATGACACCGGCACCACCGCAACTGGCAGCCAAGTCCTACGTACTCATGGACGCGTCCAGCGGCAACGTGCTGGTCGAAAACAACGGTGACGAGCGCCTGCCGCCAGCCAGCTTGACCAAGCTGATGACCGCCTACATCGCCACCCTGGACATCCGCCGCGGCCAGATCGGCGAGAACGACCCGGTTACCGTCAGTGAAAACGCCTGGCGTACCGGCGGTTCGCGCATGTTCATCAAGGTTGGCAGCCAGGTCACCGTCAGCGACTTGCTGCACGGCATCATCATCCAGTCCGGCAACGATGCCTCGGTCGCCCTGTCCGAGCACATCGCCGGCAGCGAAGATGCATTCGCCGACATGATGAACAAGACCGCGGCCGACCTGGGCATGACCAACAGCCACTTCATGAACCCGACTGGCCTGCCGAACCCAGACCACTACTCGTCGGCCCATGACATGGCGGTACTGGCCCGGGCGATCATCAACGTCGACCCGGCGCACTACGCCATCTATTCGCAGAAAGAGTTCTTCTGGAACAACATCAAGCAGCCTAACCGCAACCTGCTGCTGTGGCGTGACAAGACCGTCGACGGCCTGAAAACCGGCCACACCGAAGAAGCAGGCTACTGCATGGTGGCTTCGGCGGTACGCGATGGCCAGCGCCTGATCGCGGTGGTGTTCGGCACCAACAGCGAACAAGCGCGTGCTGCCGAAACCCAGAAGCTGCTGACCTACGGCTTCCGCTTCTTCGAAACCCAGACCTTCTACCAGAAGGGCACCGAGCTGACCCAGGCGCCGGTGTGGAAGGGCGCCACTGGCCAAGTCAAGGCCGGCCTGGCCGACGACCTGACCATGACCATGCCTAAAGGCCAGCTCAAGCGCCTGGTCGCCACGATGACCATGAACCCGCAGCTCACCGCGCCCATCGCCAAAGGTGACGTGATCGGCAAAGTGGAAGTCAAACTGGACGAGAAAGTGGTTCACAGCGCCGACCTGATCGCCCTCGATGGCGTCGAGGAAGGTGGTTTCTTCCGCCGTATGTGGGATAGCATCCGTCTATTCTTCTACGGGTTGTTCAACTGATACGTGACCTGCACACCCCCGCGCATCACGCGGGGGTGGTGTTGCCACGGCTTACGAGGCCGTTTCCGCCATGAGCGAACCAGACGTCAAGTCGCACAAGATCGAATTCCCTTGCGCCGATTACCCGATCAAAGTCATCGGTGACACCGTTGTCGGCTTCAAGGACACGGTCATCGAGATTCTCAGCAAGCACGCCAAAGTCGACCTTTCCACCCTGGCCGAACGCCAGAGCAAGGAAGGCAAGTACACCACCGTGCAACTGCACATCGTTGCCGAAAGCGAGAACCAGCTGCACGATATCAACAGCGCCCTGCGCGCTACCGGTATCGTGAAAATGGTGCTCTGATGCCCGCCTGCCTCGGTTTTCGCGAGCTTGGCCTGCAGCCCTACCAACCGGTGCTGGAGGCCATGCGGCGCTTCACCGAGCAGCGCAGCCCGGCCAGCCAGGATGAAATTTGGCTGGTCGAGCACCCTGCAGTCTTTACCCAGGGCCAGGCCGGCAA
Organism: Pseudomonas sp. NY5710; assembly: GCF_013305665.1. NCBI lineage: Bacteria > Pseudomonadati > Pseudomonadota > Gammaproteobacteria > Pseudomonadales > Pseudomonadaceae > Pseudomonas > Pseudomonas sp. NY5710. The sequence goes on along the minus strand of NZ_CP045554.1, from coordinate 4,756,056 downwards.
GGCCGAGCACCTGCTGGTGCCGGGTGACATCCCGGTGGTGCAGACCGACCGCGGCGGCCAGGTGACCTACCATGGCCCCGGGCAGTTGGTGGCCTACCTGCTGCTGGATGTACGCCGGCTGGGTTTTGGTGTGCGTGAGCTGGTCAGCCGTATCGAGCAGACCCTCATCGACCTGCTGGCCAGCTATGGTGTGAAGGCTTCAGCCAAGCCCGATGCGCCGGGCGTCTATGTCGATGGAGCGAAGATCGCCTCCCTCGGCCTGCGAATTCGCAACGGCCGTTCGTTTCACGGCCTTGCCCTGAACGTGGACATGGACCTTGCGCCATTCCGCCGAATCAACCCCTGCGGTTATGCGGGGCTGGCGATGACCCAGCTACGTGACCTGGCAGGCCCGATCGAACTCGACGAGGTCAGGACAAGGCTGCGCGGACAGCTGGTCAAGCACCTCGACTACGCTGAGCAGACGACCCTCACGGGCGGAATCGACTGAATATGACAACTGTGCAAGAAGCCGTGCCCAACCTCATACCTACCCAGGATGCCACCCCGCGCCCAGCGCCGAAAAAGGTGGAAGCCGGGGTCAAGCTGCGTGGCGCCGAGAAGGTGGCGCGCATCCCGGTGAAAATCATCCCGACCGACGAGTTGCCGAAAAAGCCCGACTGGATTCGCGTGCGTATCCCAGTCTCGCCAGAGGTCGACCGCATCAAGCAACTGCTGCGCAAGCACAAGCTGCACAGCGTGTGCGAGGAAGCTTCCTGCCCTAACCTGGGCGAGTGCTTCTCGGGCGGCACCGCCACCTTCATGATCATGGGTGACATCTGCACCCGGCGTTGCCCGTTCTGCGACGTGGGCCACGGCCGACCGAAGCCGCTGGACCTGGACGAGCCGAAAAACCTGGCGGTCGCCATCGCTGACCTGCGCCTGAAGTACGTGGTGATCACCTCGGTAGACCGCGACGACCTGCGTGACGGTGGTGCCCAGCACTTTGCCGACTGCATCCGCGAAATCCGCGCGTTGTCGCCAGGCGTGCAACTGGAAACCCTGGTGCCGGACTACCGCGGGCGTATGGACGTGGCACTGGAAATCACTGCGCAAGAGCCGCCGGATGTGTTCAACCACAACCTCGAAACCGTGCCGCGCCTGTACAAGGCCGCGCGCCCGGGCTCTGACTACGACTGGTCGCTGGACCTGTTGCAGAAGTTCAAGCAGTTGGTGCCGCACGTACCGACCAAGTCGGGCCTGATGCTGGGCCTGGGTGAAACCGACGAAGAAGTGATCGAAGTGATGCACCGCATGCGCGAGCACGACATCGACATGCTTACCCTCGGTCAGTACCTGCAACCGTCGCGCAGCCACCTGCCGGTGCAGCGTTTCGTGCACCCCGACACCTTTGCCTGGTTCGCCGAGGAAGGCTACAAGATGGGCTTCAAGAACGTGGCTTCTGGCCCCCTGGTGCGCTCTTCGTACCATGCCGACCAGCAGGCGCACGAAGCCAAGATCAAGCTCTGAGCCTGGCTGAAACACAAATGCCGATGCTTGCCGAAAGGGCAGCATCGGCATTTTTTTTGCCGGCGACAAGCCATAAGCTACAAGCGACAAGATGCCTGGAGCTGCATGATGAATTGTGTCGATACCCTTCCCGTACATTTGCCCAAGGCGATCTTGCAGGACACCTGCTTCGCTATCATCGCGCCGGCGGGCTCGGCGCGGCTGGATACGCACAAGGTCAACCAGTGGTTCGCTGATCGTGGCTACCGTTGCCGCATTTACCCAGGTGCCCTGCAGGCTCAGGGTTACCTGGCAGGCCCGGACCAGCAGCGGCTGCAGGACCTGCACGATGCCTTTGCCGACCCGGGCATCGACGCCATCCTGTGCATGCGCGGCGGTTACGGCAGCATGCGCCTGCTCGACCAGCTGGATTTCCAGCTGATTCGGGGCAACCCCAAGCCGCTGATTGGCTACAGCGATATCACAGCGCTGCACACGGCCCTTTATCGGCACGCCGGGCTGATCACGTTCCATGGCGCGATGCTCAATGCCGACTTGCTCGGCGGCAAGCTGGCGCCGACCGAGTCGTCGTTGCTGGCCCAGCTGGGTGGGCATGTGCGCGCAGGGGAGCAGATTGCCCACCCAGCGGGCTATGCCATGAGCACGGTCATTCCAGGGGCCGCAAGCGGGCATTTGCTGGGTGGCAACCTGTCTATGCTGGGCGCGACGCTTGGCACTGTGGCAGAGCTGGATACCGCGGGCTGCATCCTGTTTATCGAAGACGTCAATGAGCCGCTGTACCGGGTGGACCGGCTGCTGACGCAGTTGCGCCTGGCGGGCAAGCTGGCGGGCGTGAAAGGCGTGCTGGTAGGGGATTTTGCAGGGATTACCACGGCGGCGTTGACGCCATTGCTGGAGGAAACTTTCGGGCCCTTGGGCGTGCCGGTGCTGGCGGGGTGGCGCAGTGGGCATTGCGACCCGAATGTGTGCTTGCCGCTGGGGGCTCGGGTACGGCTGGACAGTGATCAGCAGTGCTTGGTGTTGGAGCAGGATGTGTTCAAGGCTTGAGATAGCCGGGGCTGCTTTGCAGCCCTTTCGCGACACAAGGCCGATCCCACAGGGATCGCGTTACACCAACGTACCGCAACCCCCAGCTATCTCACTGGCTACGCAGGCTCTCAAGCAGCTTATGGGTCGGGTAACCATCCGCCGGCCACCCCAGCCCTTGCTGGGCGTTGCGTATGGCCTTGCGGGTGTTGGCGCCGATAATGCCATCGGCATTGCCTGCGTCATACCCACGGCCGTTAAGCAGGTTCTGCAACTCCACGCGTTCGCTGCGGCTCAGCGGCAAGTCTTCCTTCGGCCAGCTGCCGGCAATGAAGCCCCAGCCGCTGAAGCGGTCGGCCAGCAGGCTCACCGCCAGTGCATAGGACGATGAGTTGTTGTACTTGAGGATGGCGCGGAAGTTATCCAGTACCAGGAACGCCGGGCCACGCGCGCCTGCTGGCAGCAGCAACGCGGCAGACAGCTGGTTGCTGCCCGCTGGCAATTGAGTACCGGTTGGCAACTTCACACCCATTGCCAGCCACTCGCTCACCGGCCTGCGCAACGCGCCATCGGCCTGCCAGAAATCGAAACCTGGTGGTACCTGCACCTCGAAGCCCCACGGTTGGCCACGCTTCCAGCCCGAGCTTTGCAGGTAGTGCGCGGTCGAGGCCAGGGCATCGGGGGTGCTGTTCCAGATATCGCGGCGGCCGTCGCCGTCGAAGTCCACGGCATGGGTGTTGTAGGTGGTCGGGATGAACTGGGTCTGGCCCATGGCGCCAGCCCACGAGCCACGCATGGCCTCAGGCTGAATGTCACCATGCTGGATGATCTGCAGGGCGGCGATCAGCTGGTCCTGGGCGAACTGCGGGCGACGGCCTTCATAAGCCAGGGTCGCCAGCGAGCGAATTACCGACTTGTTGCCCTGGAACTGGCCGAAATTGCTCTCCATGCCCCACACCGCCACCAGCACCTGGCGGTCAACGCCATAGCGTTGCTCGATGCGGGTCAGCAGTTCGGCGTGCTGCTCCAGCAGCCGCTTGCCATTGCGCACGCGCAAAGGGGACAGCGCGCCTTCGAGGTATTCCCACACCGGGCGGCTGAACTCAGGCTGGCTGCGGTCGGCCTTGATCACGTCCATGTCGGGGGTAACCCCGAGGAAGGCGCGGTCGAAGATGCTGGGCGAAATACCCGCTTGCAGGGCTTGTTCGCGGAAACCCGCTTGCCACTGGGCGAAGGTTTGCAAAGGCTGGATTTCAGTGCTGGCGTCTGGCGTTGCACCGGGTACGGTTACCACGGGCGCAGGTTGCGCAGGGGCCAGCGGCAGCGCGTCGGCCGCGGTAGGTTTTTCCGCGCAGGCAACCAGCAGGATGAAGCTGGAGGCCGCGATCAGCTGGCGGGTTTCCCAACGGGGAGAAAGACGGAAGAGCATGCACAGATCCAGAATTGCAGGTCAGGTGCTGACCATATCATGCCTGCGCCCGCGATGCTTTCATGCCGCCAAAAAGTAGGAAGCCTCCCAATCTCTCGATTGGAAGGCTTCGCGGCGGTAGCTGCCTTTGCCTTTTTCCGGTTGTTCCTGGCGGCAGCGGAACAGCGGTTGGGCAATGATCGACTTGGCCTTGTTGGGGCCGTGCTTTTTCGGCTTTTTGCTCATGGCGGGGTTCCCGTGGTAGGTGGGTTTCGGGGCGCACTTTAGGGCCCTGAGGAGATGTGGGCCAATTGATTGTGTATATGGTTCACAGGCCCTATCGCTGGCAAGCCAGCTCCCACAGGGATCGATCAGGGCTGACAGGTGTTTGTCAGAAGATATGCAGCGCCTGTGAGATCGAGCGCCGCCCGCGCGGCGCTCGGTTTCACAGGCGCTGCATAACTTGTGGCAAACACCGACAGCCCTGACGCGCACCCTGTGGCTGGCTTGGCAGCGATAGGGCCTGTGACCGTTATAGAGGGGGTAGCGCCAGGCGCTGACCCGCCATCAACAATGACAACCGCGCCAGGCCCGGCCACGGCGAGCCCTCGGCCTGGCCCTTGATTTGCGCATCGATACGCTGGGTATCCTGCAGCAGTTGCGCCCAGCGCTGCGCCGAGAGGCGCTGCAGGGCCTTGCTGACCAACGGCCGGCGCTTATCCCAGACCGGTGGGCGCGCCTGGCTGAACGCCTTGTCCAGCGGTACGCCCTGGCTGAATTGCTGGGCCAGCCCGGCGAGCTGGCGCAGCTCGCGCGCCAGGGCCCAGAGAATCACCGGGGGCTCGACTCCCTCACCGCGCAAGCCTTCGAGCATGCGCAGGGCATGTGCAGCTTCACCGTTGAGAATGGCGTCGACCAGCCCGAAAACGTCGAACCGGGCGCTGTCAGCGACAGCCGACTGCACGGTTTCGACGGTGATCTGGTTGCCTTCGGCCAACAGCTTGAGCTTTTCGATTTCCTGCGCGGCAGCCAGCAGGTTGCCTTCCACGCGTGCGGCAATCAGGTCGACAGCGTCACGCTGTGCCGACAGGCCGGCCTGCTGCAGACGCTGGTTGATCCACTGTGGCAGCTGGTGCGAATCCACCGGCCAGATCTGGATGAACTGGCAGTGGGCACCTTCGATCAAGGCCTTGCCCCACTTGGTCTTCTGCGCGCTGCCGTCGAGCTTGGGCAGGCTGACCAGCAGCAGGGTGTCTTCGGCGGGATTGGCGCAGTATTCCATCAGCGCTGCAGCGCCCTTGTCACCCGGCTTGCCCGAGGGCAGGCGAAGTTCCAGCAGGCGCCGCTGGGCGAACAGGGACAGGCTGGCACCGGCCTGGAGCAGGGTGCCCCAGTCGAAGTTGGCGTCGGCACTGAAAACCTGGCGCTCGTCGAAACCTTGCTGGCGCGCAGCTTGGCGGATGGCGTCGGCGGCTTCCTGGCACAGCAGCGGGTCGTCACCGCTGACCACGTAGACCGGGGCCAAGGCGCCTTGCAGGTGCTTGTTGAGTTGGGCGGGGGCGAGCTTCATGGGCAGTAGGCGGGGCACCCGAAGGTACCCCGCACGGGCTTAGTTGCCCGGTACTTCCAGGGGCGACTGCTGCGGCGTTTCCGCCTGCTGGCGGCGTGCGGCCTCAAGGGCGGCCGCTTCAGCCTGGGCACGCTGATCGGCTTTTTGCTGCAGCTCGTCCAGCTGGGCCGGGGTCAGTTGCTGCAGGCGCACGACCATGGCGTTGACCAGGTCACGGCGCATTTCCAGGCGGGAACGGGCGGCTTCCTGCTCGGAACCGGTGATGTTCGAGGCATCGCGCACATACACCTTGCGCACTTCCAGCTTGTCACTCAGCAGTTCAAGGTTGTTCAAGCCCTGGATGCTGTAGTTGAGCTGGGTGGTCAGCTCGTACTCGGCAGTGCGGTTACCGCTGTTGTAGCTGGCCGAGCGCTCGCGCTGCTGTTCGTTGGTCAATACCAGGCGGTACGGCGCACCGGTGTGCACATTGACGCCGCTGTTCTTGAGCACCTGGCGCAGTTCGGTCACGGTAGGCCCGTACGCGTCACGCGCACTGACGTCCATTTCCTTGATGCTCAGCTCGTTGGTGCCAGTACCGCGCAGCTGGAAACCGCAGGCGCTGAGCATGACCGCCAGGCCAATTACCAGCAAATTGCGTTTGATCATGTTGTTGCTCCCTTGTGGGCCTGTTCCGCCCGCCCGCAGTGGCTGCGGGCGGGCGTTGCCATCAGTTGGCGACGATGTTGACCAGCTTGCCCGGTACCACGATGACCTTGCGAATGGCCAGGCCGTCGATGAAGCGCAGGACGTTCTCGTTGCTGCGCGCGGCGGCTTCGATTTCTTCGCGGCTGGCGGCGGCCGGCATTTCGACCTGCCCGCGCAGTTTGCCGTTGACCTGCACCACCAGGGTGACGGTGTCCTGCACCAGTGCGGCTTCGTCGACCGCTGGCCAGCCAGCGTCGATCACAGCCTGATCATGGCCCAGCTGTTTCCACAGCTCGTGGGAGATGTGCGGGGTGATCGGCGCCAGCAGCAGGGTCACGGCTTCCAGGCCTTCGTGCAGCAGGGCACGGTCTTGCGCCGTGGCTTGCGGGGCTTTTTCCAGCACGTTCATCACGGTCATCACCTGGGCGATGGCGGTGTTGAATTTGTGGAACTGGCCGACGTCGGTACTGGCCTGCTTGATAGCGGCGTGAATGGCACGGCGAATGACCTTCTGTGCGTCGTCCAGGGCGGCGACATCCAGCTTGCCCGGCAGGCCTTGGGCGACGTGTGCCTGGGCCAGGCGCCAGACACGGCGAAGGAAGCGGCTGGCGCCTTCGACGCCGGAGTCGGACCATTCCAGGCTCGCGTCAGGTGGCGAGGCGAACATCATGAACAGGCGGCAGGTATCGGCGCCGTACTGGTCGATCATCGACTGGGGGTCGACGCCGTTGTTCTTCGACTTGGACATCTTCTCGGTGCCGCCGATTTCCACCGGCAGGCCGTCGGTCTTCAGGCGTGCGCCAATGATCTTGGCCTTGGCATCGCGTTCGATTTCGACATCGGCCGGGTTGAACCAGTCCTTGCCGCCGTTGCTGGCAACGCGGTAGTAGGTTTCGGCCACGACCATGCCCTGGGTCAGCAGGTTCTTGAACGGCTCGTTCGAGGTGACCAGCCCTTCGTCACGCATCAGCTTGTGGAAGAAGCGCGCATACAGCAGGTGCAGGATGGCGTGTTCGATACCGCCGATGTACTGGTCGACCGGCAGCCAGTGGTTGGCCGCTTTCGGGTCGACCATGCCACCTTCGTAGTTCGGCGAGGCGTAGCGGGCGAAGTACCAGGACGACTCGACGAAGGTGTCCATGGTGTCGGTTTCGCGCTTGGCCGCAGCACCGCATTTCGGGCAGCTGCATTCGTAGAATTCTGGCATGCGCGCCAGTGGCGAGCCGGCACCATCGGGCACCACGTTCTCCGGCAGGGTCACCGGCAACTGGTCTTCTGGCACGGGCACGTCGCCGCAGGACGGGCAGTGGATGATCGGGATCGGGCAGCCCCAGTAGCGCTGGCGGCTGATACCCCAGTCGCGCAGGCGGAACTGGGTGCGCGATTTGCCCAGGTCTTTACGGATCAGGGCTGCTTCGATGGCGTTGAAGGCGCCGGCAAAGTCCAGGCCGTCGAACTCGGCGGAGTTGATCAGTTGGCCGTGCTCGCCATAGGCGTCCTGCCACTCGTTGCCGACTTCATCGCCCGCACTGGTGCGTACTACGGCCTTGACCGGCAGGTTGTACTTGTGGGCGAACTCGAAGTCGCGCTCGTCGTGGGCGGGCACAGCCATTACCGCGCCATCGCCGTAGTGCATGAGCACGTAGTTGGCGACCCAGACCGGCAGCTTCTCGCCGGTCAGCGGGTGCTCCACCAGCAGGGAAGTGGCCATGCCCTTCTTCTCCTGGGTGGCCATGTCGGCTTCGGCAACGCTGCCGGCCTTGCATTCTTCGATGAACGCCTGCAGCGCCGGGTTGCCCTGGGCAGCCTGGGTGGCCAGCGGGTGCTCGGCGGCGACGGCGACGTAGGTGGCACCCATCAGCGTGTCGGGGCGGGTGGTGAAGACCTTGAGCGTGCCGGCGTGGCCGATGCTGGCCTGGTCGTAGGGGAACTGGACTTCCATGCCGCGCGACTTGCCGATCCAGTTGCGCTGCATGGTCTTGACCTGCTCAGGCCAGCCCGGCAGTTCGTCGAGGCTTTCCAGGAGCTCGTCGGCGTAGTCGGTGATGCGGAAGTAGTACATCGGGATTTCGCGCTTTTCGATCAGCGCGCCGGAACGCCAGCCGCGGCCGTCGATGACCTGCTCGTTGGCCAGTACGGTCTGGTCTGCCGGGTCCCAGTTCACGGTCCCGTTCTTGCGGTAGATGATGCCTTTCTCGAACAGGCGGGTGAACAGCCACTGCTCCCAACGGTAGTAGTCAGGCTTGCAGGTGGTCACTTCACGTGCCCAGTCGATGGCCAGGCCCAGGCTCTTGAGCTGGGTCTTCATGTACTCGATGTTTTCGTACGTCCACTTGGCCGGGGCGACGTTGTTCTTCATCGCCGCGTTTTCCGCGGGCATGCCGAAAGCGTCCCAGCCCATCGGCTGCAGCACGTTCTTGCCCAGCATGCGCTGGTAGCGGGCAATCACGTCACCGATGGTGTAGTTGCGCACGTGGCCCATGTGTAGCTTGCCGCTCGGGTACGGGAACATCGACAGGCAGTAGTAGGTGTCCTTGCCTGGCTGTTCGGTAACAGCGAACGATTGTTGCTCGTCCCAGAAGTTCTGGGCGGCGGCTTCGATATCACGGGGCGTGTATTGTTCGTGCATGGCTACTTTTTGCTGAGAGGGAAGAGACCTTGTTCCAGGCAGCGGAACCTCGCTGCGTCCGGCACTCCGGTGTCATTTAGAGTGAACGCCGTAGCATACAGCAGCGCTGCGTATCGTGGGAAACCTTCGTTGCGAATGGCCGCTGGTCGCTGCACCCGGCTGCTTTTTGCAACGACGCTAAGCTCTGGTGTGGGGGGAGATATTCTTATCTTCAATGAGGTGAACGGATGGGAGACACGCAGCTACCCGCAATCAGACCGGAGCTTTACGAGCGCCTGATCGACCGGCTTGGCCTGGCCCTCGAAAGCGCCAGGACCTCTGTACGATTGCGCGACGAGATGCCAGCCGAGCTGGAGTTGCGTGGCCTTAGCCACGCAGAGTTCGAAGTGATCAAGGCCTACCTGGAAGCTCTTCCGGAGCGCCGTAATGCTGCTGTCGGCAGTTACCCACAAGCGGAGCCGGCATCAGCCAAGATTATCTGGCTCAAGGACCAGAAGCGCGCTGCTACTGCGGCCAGACCCAGAACGCTGCGCCAGCGCTAGTCGTTCAAGGCGCCCCGCGCAGGCCAGCGCGCCACGGTCATTCATCATTCACACAGCTTGCGATCGGCACCGGCCCTACCTTGTTGACCGGTGCCGATCCTTTTAGGCTGCACGCCTGCCAAGGAGGTGTGGCCGATGCCGATTCGATTTTTCATCAAACAATGGCTGATGCCGCCGGGCATCTTGTTCCTGTTGCTGCTTGCCGCATGGTGGTGGCGTGCGCGCCGGCCACGGCTGGCGGCGCTGTGTTTTGGCGTGGGGCTGGGTGGCTTGTGGTTGCTGAGCTTGCCGCTGGTGGTGCAGGAAACGGCCCGGGTGCTGGAGACCGAGCCGCCTCTGGCCGTCAGCGACTGGGCCAGGCTGGCCAGCCGGGCAGATGCCATTGTGGTGCTGGGCGCGGGGCGCGAACGGGGTGACCCCGCGTGGGGCGGTGGTGACCAGCCTACCGCCACGGCGCTGGAGCGCATGCGCTTTGCCGCGCGGCTGGCCAAGGCTTCGGGTTTGCCGCTGCTGACCAGTGGCGGGCTGCACTACGGCACGCCGCCAAGCGAGGCGCAGTTGATGGCCGATCGCCTGCGTGAGGATTTCGCGGTCGAGGTGAGGTGGCGCGAAGAGGCCAGCCGCACGACCTGGGAGAACGCCCAGTTGTCGGCCAAGGTCCTACAGCCGCTGGGGATTCGCCGTGTGGTGGTGGTCACCCAAGCCTGGCACATGCAGCGTTCGCGCTGGAGCTTCGAACAGGCGGGGTTCGAGGTGGTGCCGGCGCCGGTGGGGTTCCTAGGGCGCGAGCATGCGCGGCCGTTCGGCGGGTTGCTGCCGGAAAGCCGAGCGATGTGGCAGAGCGGGCAGTTGCTCAATGAGGTGGTGGGGCTGGTGGGGTACCGGGTGTTCTATTGAATTCAGGTTTGCGCGGTTCCTTGTAGGAGCGGCCTTGTGTCGCGATGGGCTGCGCAGCAGCCCCGGATCTCAGCTCTATCTCAAGATTGCCGGGGCTGCTTTGCAGCCCATCGCGACGCAAGCCCGCTCCTACAGGGACCGTGTAATGCCAGTTAGACGGTCTTGGCTATGCGCCCGGCCAACAATGCCCAGCCCAGCAGCAGCACGCAGACAATCGCCAGCGGCCACGAACGCCATTGCAGATAGGGCGTGAGCTGCTGCATCGGCACCACTTCGCCATACATCACCGCCTGCTGGAATTGTGGTACTTGCGTGGTGATACGGCCGAACGGATCGATCAGCGCGGTCACACCATTGTTGGTGGCGCGGATCATCCAGCGGCCGGCTTCCAACGCACGCATCTGTGCCATCTGCAAGTGCTGTAGCGGGCCGATCGAGGTGCCGAACCAGGTGTCGTTGCTGATGGTCAGCAGCAGGTCGCTACGCGCCGCCAGCCCCGCAGCGAATTCCGGGTAGACCACTTCGTAGCAGATGTACGGGGCAATCTGGTAACCCTTGGCCTGCAGCAGTGGCTGGTCTTCCGGGCCACGGGCAAAGTCCGACATGGGCAGGTTGAAGAACTCGATGGCGCCACGCAGCATGTCCTGCAGCGGCACATACTCGCCAAACGGCACCAGTTTCTGCTTGAGGTAGGTGCCATCGCCTTCGCCGGCCACCGTGATACCGTTGTAGTAGCGGCGCTGGTGGTGCACCTCTTCGCGTACCGGTACCCCGGTGATCAGCGCCGAATGCCGCTCGGCGGCAAAGCGGCCCATCACATCAATGTAGCCCTGGGCCTGGTCCTTGAGCACCGGTACCGCGGTTTCGGGCCACACCAGCAGGTCCACTGGCTTGGAACTGAAGCTCAGGTCACGGTACAGCGCCAGTTGTGCATCGATGTGCGCCGGGTCCCATTTCAGGTCCTGTTCGACGTTGCCCTGAATGGCCGCCACTTTCAGCGGGTCGCCAGCCGGCTTCGTCCAGGCATGGCCTTTGAGTGCCAGGCCCAGGGCCCAGGGCGCCAGCAACAGCACCGCGGCAATGGCCAGGAACGCAGGGCGCGCGCGCAGGCGGTGCAGGTTGCACAGCAGGGCGGCAGTGAGGGCCAGGGCGAAGGAAACCAGCCATACACCACCCAGCGGGGCAAGGCCTGCCAACGGCCCGTCGAGCTGGCTGTAACCGGCGTAGAGCCAGGGAAAACCGGTCAGGAACCAGCCGCGGAAAGCTTCCTGCAGCAGCCACAGGGCGGCGAAACACAAGGCGTCGGCCAGCGGCGCTTCGTTGCGCCGCAACCAGCGTGCCCACAACCAGGTGGGCAGGGCGAAGAACCACGCCAGGGCGGCAAAAAATGCCAACAACAGCACGATCGCCAGCAATGGCGAAGCGCCGCCGTAGGTGGTCATGCTGACGTAGATCCACCAGGTGCCCGCGCCGTACAGGCCAAACCCGAACCACCAGCCACGCCACATGGCCTGGCGCGGGCTGAGCTCGCGCAGGCCCAGGTAGAGCAGGGCGATCGATAGCAAAGCCAGCGGCCAGATATCGAACGGTGCCAGGGCCAGGAGGGTGGATGCGCCGGCCGCCAGGGCCAGCAGGTTACCGGGCCAGCCGGGGCGGGTGATCCAACGCATGTTTGTCCTTAACGGTTGATCGGGGTCAGGCGCAGCAAGTGTATCCGCCGGCTGTCGGCGTTGAGAATACGGAACTTGTAGGCACCGATCTCGGTGGTTTCGTTACGCTTGGGCAGGTGGCCAAAGGCACTCATCACCAGGCCGCCGACGGTGTCGAACTCGTCATCGGAGAACTCGCTGTCGAAGAACTCGTTGAAGTTCTCGATCGGGGTCAGCGCCTTGACCAGGAAGTCACCGCTGGGCAGCGGCTTGATGTAGCTGTCTTCCTCGACATCGTGCTCGTCCTCGATATCGCCAACGATCTGCTCCAGCACATCCTCGATGGTGACCAGGCCGGCCACGCCGCCGTATTCGTCGATGACCACAGCCATGTGGTTGTGGTTGGCACGGAACTCGCGCAACAGCACGTTGAGGCGCTTGGACTCGGGCACGAAGGTGGCCGGGCGCAGCAGGTCCTTGATATTGAAGCTGTCGCCGTTCTCTTTGAGGATGAGCGGCAGCAGGTCCTTGGCGAGCAGGATCCCGAGCACATCGTCGTGGCTTTCGCCGATCACCGGGTAGCGCGAGTGCGCGGCGTCGATCACCGCCGGCAGGAATTCGCGCGGCGACTGGCTGGCCTTGATGCTGATCATCTGCGAGCGCGGGACCATGATGTCGCGCACCTGCAGGTCGGCGACCTGGATGGCGCCTTCGACAATGGTCAGCGCCTCGCTGTCCAGCAGTTTGTTCTGATGGGCTTCGCGCAGCAGCTCCAGCAGCTCCTGGCGGTTTTTCGGCTCATGGGCAAAAGCCTGGGTCAGTTTACCCAGCCAGGACTTCTGCCCGTTGCTCGATCGATCTTCGCTCATGGCGGTTCTCGTGATCCTTCGTGTATCAGTGTGTGAGGGTGTCGGTTTCATCATCGGCATACGGGTCGGGGTGACCCAGTTCTGCCAGCAATTCTCGTTCCATGCCTTCCATTTCCTCGGCTTCCTCATCTTCGATGTGGTCGTAGCCAAGCAGATGCAGGCAACCGTGAATGACCAGGTGGGCCCAATGCGCGTCTAGCGACTTGCCTTGCTCGCTTGCTTCGCGCTCGACCACCGCCACGCAGATGACCAGGTCGCCCAGTAGCGGGATATCGAGCAGGTCATCGGGTACATCGGCAGGGAACGACAGCACGTTGGTCGCGTAGTCCTTGTGCCGGTAGGTGTGGTTCAGCTCACGGCCTTCGGCTTCGTCGACCAGGCGAATGGTCATTTCCGAGTCGGCGCTGCGCTGGCGCAAGGCCAGCTCACACCAACGGCGGAAGTCATCGTCGCCCGGGGCAGCGGCATCGGTGGCCCGTTGAATGTCGAGTTCAAGCATCTTTGCCGGGTGCCTCAGGCTTGGCCTGGCGGGCATCGAAGCGGTCATAGGCCTCGACGATACGCTGCACCAGTGGATGACGAACCACGTCTTTGGGCTGGAAGTGGGTGAAACTGATACCCGGCACGTCCCGCAATACTTCGATGACGTGTGCCAGGCCCGACTTGGTGCCACGGGGCAGGTCGACCTGGGTGATGTCGCCGGTGATCACCGCGGTAGAGCCGAAGCCAATACGGGTCAGGAACATCTTCATCTGCTCGAGCGTGGTGTTCTGGCTTTCGTCGAGGATGATGAAGCTGTTGTTCAGGGTGCGGCCGCGCATGTACGCCAGCGGGGCGATCTCGATGACCTGGCGCTCGATCAGCTTGGCCACGTGCTCGAAGCCGAGCATTTCGTACAAAGCGTCATACAGCGGGCGCAGGTACGGGTCGATCTTCTGCGCCAGGTCGCCAGGCAGGAAGCCGAGCTTTTCGCCTGCCTCGACCGCCGGGCGTACCAGCAGGATGCGGCGCACCTGCTCGCGCTCTAGTGCATCCACCGCGCAGGCCACTGCCAGGTACGTCTTGCCGGTACCGGCCGGGCCGATGCCGAAGTTGATGTCGTTGGCGAGGATTTCCTTGACGTAGCGCTGTTGGTTCAGACCACGCGGGCGGATATTGCCCTTGCGGGTGCGCAGCGACACGCTGACTTCGTTGACGGCCGGGTTGTCGATGTGCTCGACGGCCGACTCCTGCAGGTACAGGTGCACGGTTTCCGGCGACAGGTCAGTGGCCTTGGTCTCACGGTAGAGACGGCGCAGCAGCTGTTCAGCAGCAGAGGTTGTCTTGGGTTCGCCGATCAGTTCGAACTGATTGCCACGGTTGCGGATTTCGATGGCCAGGCGCTGTTCGATCAGGCGCAGGTGCTCGTCGAACTGGCCGCACAAGTTGGCGAAACGGTTGGCCTCGAAAGGTTCGAGGATGAAACGATGGGGTTCTATGGGTGCGTTCAAGGTCGTTTTTAGCCGCTCGACGGCAATGGAGTTGAACTCAAGAATAACCCTTGAATGGCAGTGGCGAAAGCACTGAAACGATCAAGGGTATGTTCGCCCTGCACCGGGCGCGTGTACCCATGCTGGCGTACTGGCGGTCAGGGCAATGGCGAGAACGGCGTGCGCCCTTCGGCGTTCTGCAGTTCCAGCAGGTATTTGCGGAAAATCTGGCCGAGCACCTGGGTGGCATGCTCCAGGTCGTCGCGAGGCATTTGCTCGGTCACTTCGTCGGCCATGTCCAGCGCGTCTTCGGCACCGTTGACCGCGGCCATTTTCAGCAGGATATAGGCTTGCACATTGTTGGCCTTGACCCCTTCGCCATGGAAGAACATGGCCCCCAGGCGATACTGGGCATCGGCCTGGCCTTGCAGCGAGGCTTTCTGGAACCAGTCCAGGGCTTTGTTGAGGTTCTTGGGGGTTTGCGTGTAGTAGTACTCGCCCAGTTCGAACTGCGCCTGGGCGTCCCCCGCGCTCGCCGTCTGCTCGCAGGCCTTGAGGGCGTTTGCCAGGTCTTCAGGCTGAACGTTCAAGGTGCAGCGCCCCGCTGCCGGAATGAGCAACGAGTTACCGCCCTCCGCCAGGGCCAGCAGGGGCTGAAGAAGCAACAGGCAGCCCAGGGTCAGGGCGCGGCCGGTGCGGTTCATGGGGATCGACTTACCTCTGCAAAGCTGCGGCCAATGTCTCTGGTGGCACATTATGGGATAAGCAGCGCCAACCTTACAAAGTTTTACTCGAATTTCTGCTTGGTGGGTGAAGTCAGCTGATTGTGCATGAATGATTGTTGCCTGGACCGGCCTCTTCGCGGGGTAAACCTGCCAAGAGGCCGGTACAGGCAAAGCGTCACTTCAGGGCAGCAAAAGCCTTCTCAGCCGCATCCAGGGTGATCTGCAACTCCTTGTCGCCATGGGCGATGGAGGTGAAGCCCGCCTCGAACGCGCTCGGTGCCAGGTACACGCCACCGTCGAGCATCAGGTGGAAGAAGCGCTTGAAGCGCTCGGCGTCGCTGGCCATCACGTCATCGAAGGTGACGATATCGTCGGCACCGCTGAAGTACAGGCCGAACATGGCACCGGCCTGGGTGGTGACGAACGGCACCCCGGCGGCATCGGCGCGCTGTTGCAGGCCGTCGAGCATGCGGCTGGTGTAGTCGGTCAGCTCGGCGTGGAAGCCGGGGCGGCTGATCAGCTTCAGGGTGGTCAGGCCGGCGGCCATGGCCAGCGGGTTACCCGACAGGGTGCCGGCCTGGTAGACCGGGCCTAGCGGGGCGATGCAGCCCATGATTTCACGCTTGCCGCCGAAGCAGCCGACCGGCATGCCGCCGCCGACGATCTTGCCGAAGGTGGACAGGTCCGGGGTGATGCCGTAGTGGCCCTGGGCGCCACCCAGGGAAACGCGGAAGCCAGTCATCACTTCGTCGAAGATCAGTACCACGCCATGCTTGTCGCACTGCTCGCGCAGCCCTTCGAGGAAGCCCGGGGCCGGTGGCACGCAGTTCATGTTGCCGGCCACTGGCTCGACAATGATGCAGGCCACGGTCTGGCCAACTTCGGCCAGGGTCTTCTCGACGGCAGCGATGTCGTTGAACGGCAGGGTCAGGGTGTGCTTGGCGAAGTCGGCTGGCACGCCGGCCGAGCTGGGTACGCCCTGGGTCAGCAGGCCGGAGCCGGCTTTTACCAGCAGGCTGTCCGAGTGGCCGTGGTAGCAGCCTTCGAACTTGATGATGGCATCGCGGCCGGTGTAGCCACGGGCCAGGCGGATGGCGCTCATGGTGGCTTCGGTGCCCGAGCTGACCATGCGCACCATTTCCATCGACGGCACGATCGAGCAGACCAGGTCGGCCATTTCGGTTTCCATGGCCGTTGGCGCACCGTAGGACAGCCCGTGCTGCAGCTGCCTGCGCACCGACTCCAGCACCTCGGGGTGGCCATGGCCGAGGATCATCGGGCCCCAGGAGCCGACATAATCGACATAGCGCTTGTCGTCCTCGTCAACGACGTAGGCGCCCTCGGCATGCTTGAAGAACAGCGGCGTACCGCCAACGCTCTTGAAAGCGCGGACCGGCGAGTTGACGCCGCCGGGGATGTGCTTCTGGGCTTGGGCGAACAGGGCTTCGGAACGGGACATGGGAATCTCTCGAATCAGGATGCGAACAAGGCGTTGAAGGCGCGGGCGCGGCGGGTAACTTCCTGCGCGCTGTCGGCACCGAACAGGCCGTGGATCACCGCCAGCAGGTCGGCGCCATGGGCGACCAGCGGGGCGGCGTTGTCGAGGGTAATGCCGCCGATCACCGCGATCGGCAGCTTTACCTGGGCGCGAGCCTGCTCCAGCAGCTCGGTACTGGCGGCAGGCGCGCCGGGCTTGGTCACGGAGTTGAAGAAGCGGCCGAAGGCCACGTAGCTGGCACCTTCCTTGGCGGCCTGGGCGGCCAGCGCGAGGCTGGCGTGGCAGGTGGAACCGATGATCGCCTGGCGGCCGAGCAGGGCCCGGGCCGGGGTCAGCGGGCCGTCGGTCTGGCCAAGGTGCACGCCGACGCCCAGGCGCGCGGCCAGTTCGGCGTCGTCGTTGATCAGCAGCTGGGTGCCATAGCGCTCGCACAGCTTCATCAGCGCTTCGGCTTCACGCAGCCGGCGCGCTGCGTCGTCGCTTTTGTCGCGGTACTGCAGCAGGCACACGCCGCCTTCCAGCGCCGCTTCGACATAAGACAGGAAACGGCCGGCAAGCAGTTGACTGTCGGTAATGGCATACAGACCACGTAGCTTCATTGAAAGCCTCGCTTCAAGCGCAGAAGTCCAGGGGCAGGCGGCGCGGCACGTACTGGCCTTTGCCCAGCTGCTCGGCGTCACGCAGGGTGCGCCAGGTGTAGTCAAGGGCGCTGCGTACGGCGCTTTCCAGCTGCTCGCCCAGGGCCAGGCGGCCGGCCAGGGCGCTGGCCAGGGTGCACCCCGAGCCGTGGTAGCTGCCTGGCAGGCGCTGGCAGGTCCACGTGTATTGCTGGCCGTTCTGGGTGTACAGGCGGTTGTGGATTTCGTCTTCGTCGCCGTGCCCGCCGGTAATCAGCAGGTGCTTGCAGAACGGCAACAGCTTCTCGGCACACGCATCGGCGCTGCCCTCGGGCAGTTCGGCGAGAATGCGCGCCTCAGGCAGGTTCGGCGTGGCGATGGTCGCCAGCGGCAGCAGGCGTTCGCGCAGGGCATAGCCTACTTCATCCTTGCCCAGGCGGCCGCCGCCGCCGGCGCGCAGCACCGGGTCGCAGACCAGCGGCAGGTGCGGGTGTGCGGCCAGCAGCTCGGCGACGGTGTCGACCATGTCGATCGAGCCAAGCATGCCGAGCTTGACCGCGGCAACCGTGGAGTCGGCCAGTACGGCGTTAGCCTGGGCCAGCACCCACTCGCGGTCGAGTACCCGGAAGTCGGAAACATTGACGGTATCCTGCACGGTCAGGGCAGTCACGGCGGGTGCAGCGTGACAGCCTTGGGCGAGCAGGGCTTCGATATCTGCCTGCAGGCCGGCGCCGCCACTTGGGTCGTGGCCGGAGAGACAGAGGACAACGGGGCGGGAGCTGTAGGTATTCATGGTCGGCGAGCTTACCACCAAACCTGTTTGGGAGAATCGTCCGACAAACCAGATTTACTGATCGAATGGTCAGCTTATGGCTTGGATATCCCCTCAAACTATTGATTTAGAGGCCTTTGTTCGCGTTTTGGTATGGCCGATTGCCAGCGCTTACAGCTATGCTAGAGTGCTTGGATAACTCGATAAACGGACTCTGCTGGATCACGTCGTCTCAAACGGATGGGAGGCAACCCCGACGCGACTGCACAGACCAGGCTGGGGCTGTATGCGCTATTTGCTGATTGTGCTTCTGGGGGTGCTGCCCGTGCTGGCCGGCGCAGTCGATTTCGACGGGGCTACCCGGCACCTACCGCTGGGCAAGGTCATGCAGGTTTATGAAGACCCTGATGGCAGTAGCAGCATCGCCCAAGTCAGCGCCCCTGACTTTGCCAGATACTTCCGGCCACACCCAGACGAGGTGCTGAACGCCGGTTATTCCACTTCGGTGTTCTGGCTCAAGGTCGAGTTGCGCCCGGTTGCGGCGCCCGGTGCTGCGCCCCGGCAGTGGCTGCTGGAACTGGCCTACCCGCCCCTGGATCATCTGGAGCTGTACCTGGCCGATGGCAATGGTGGTTACCGCCTAGCCCAGCGCACCGGCGATGCCTTACCCTACGACAGCCGGCAGGTGCGCCAGAGCAATTATCTGTTCGAGCTGCAGCTACCGCCCGGCCAGGTGACTACCGCTTACCTGCGGCTGCATAGCCAGGGCTCGGTGCAGGCGCCGCTGGCGCTATGGGCCCCCGAGGCCTATATCGAGGCGCAACCGACCCGCCTGTATGTGCTGGGCATGATTTATGGCGTGCTGCTGGTGATGCTGGTGTACAACCTGTTCATCTACCTCAGCGTGCGCGACGTCAGCTACCTCTACTACATCCTCTATATCGCCTCGTTCGGCCTTTACCAGGTGTCGGTGAATGGCGCCGGTGTAGCCTACTTCTGGCCGGACAGCCCATGGTGGGCGAATGCTGCGACACCGCTGAGCATCGGTGCTGCCGCACTGTTCGCCTGCCAGTTCGCCCGCCACTTCCTGCAGCTTGGCAGTATCAGCCGGGGCTTCGATCGGCTGTTGCAACTGTTGATGCTGGGGGGCGTGGTGGTCATGGTGCTGGCCGTGAGCATGGCCTACGGGGTGGCCCTGCGCGTGGCCACCCTGTTGGCGCTGCTGTTCACCGTCAGCGTGTTCAGCGCCGGGCTGTATGCCTGGTGGCGGGGGTTGCGCCTGGCGCGTTGGTTCATCATTGCGTGGACGGCGTTCCTGCTTGGTGGCCTGGTCAATACCCTGATGGTGCTGGGCTACCTGCCGAACCTGTTCATCACCATGTATGCCAGCCAGCTGGGTTCGGCATTGGAGGTGGCACTGCTGTCGCTGGCGCTGGCCGACCGCATCAACATCCTGCGCGAGCAGCAGGCGCAGGCCTTGCGTGAAACCGGCCGTACGCTGGAACAACTGAACGTGCAACTGGCCAGGAGCAACCGGTTGAAAGATGAATTTCTGGCCAGTGTGACCCATGAACTGCGCACGCCGATGAACGGGGTGATTGGCTCGCTGGAGTTGATGCATACCTTGCCGATGGAAGGCGAGATGGCCCAGTACCACCGTACAGCGGTCGGTTCGGCGCAAGGCATGATGGACATGGTCGATGCCATTCTTACGCTGTCCGAGCTGCAAGCGGGGCGCCTGCGGGCGCAGCCGGCGCCGTTCAGCCTGCGTACCTTGTTGCAGAGCCTGCGCGCAGGTTACGCCGGCCAGGCATTGGCCAAGGGCCTGTACCTGAGCCTGGATATCCCGGCCGATTTGCCGGATGGGTTACTGGGTGACGGGCCCAAGCTAGCGCGTTGCCTGGGGTGCCTGGTGGATAACGGGTTGAAGTTCACCCATCAGGGCGGTGTGGTGATCCAGGTGCGCGGGCGCCGGGTGGGGCCGGATGACATGGCGCTGACCTTCACTGTCAGCGACAGCGGTATCGGCTTCGATGACCTGTACCAGGCGACGTTGTATCAGCGGTTCTTCCAGGTAGATGGCTCGATGACCCGGCGCTATGGCGGGTTGGGGATCGGGTTGTCGATCTGCCGGCAGATGGGCGAGTTGCTGGGTGCGCGGTTGGCGCATGAGTCGACGCGCGGGTTGGGGAGCCGGTTTGAGTTGAGTTTGAATATGGCGGTTTCGCAGGGGCAGGTGCCGGTGGGGATCTTGCAGAAGCGTCGTTCGGTTTGAGGGGGCGGGGTGGAGGGTGTTCGCCTCGACACATTCAGCGCCTGCGAGATCGAGCGCCGCCCGCGCGGCGCTTCGCGGGTAAACCCGCTCCTACGTTTGTTTCGGGCCAGTATTGCCTGTGCCGGACGCGCGCGACCGCCTTGTTTTTACGACGCGATATCGTGGTGGGCGCCAAGGCGTTCGCGCGCAAATCCCACAGGCGTAACTGGCCCGAAAACAAACCTAGGAGCAACTGTCTTTCTCAAAATTTGAAAAGCTTGCGCGATTCATTGTAGGAGCGGGTTCACCCGCGAAAGGGCCGGGCCTGCGGGCCGATTTCTGCCAGGCATTGTGCATTGCCGGTACCACCGTATTCGCGGGTGAACCCGCTCCTACACCGATCGATGATGCCGGCCCGGCCCCGCAGGGCTACCGGCCACCCCCGCCCGTTGTAGCAGCGGGTTTACCCGCGAAAGGGCCGGGCCTGCGGGCCAGTTTCTGCCAGGCATTGTGCGTTGCCGGTACCACCGTATTCGCGGGTAAACCCGCTCCTATATCGATCGATGATGCCGGCCCGGCCCCGCAGGGCTGCCGGCCACCCCCGCCCGTCGCAGGAGCGGGTTTACCCGCGAAAGTGCCAGGCCTGCGGGCCAGTTTCTGCCAGGCATTGTGCGTTGCCGGCACCACC
The DNA here is from genome assembly GCF_013305665.1 of Pseudomonas sp. NY5710. Taxonomy (NCBI): domain Bacteria; kingdom Pseudomonadati; phylum Pseudomonadota; class Gammaproteobacteria; order Pseudomonadales; family Pseudomonadaceae; genus Pseudomonas; species Pseudomonas sp. NY5710. The sequence continues at coordinate 4,735,250 of NZ_CP045554.1, read as the reverse complement.
GTATTCGCGGGTGAACCCGCTCCTACATCGATCGATGATACCGGCCCGGACCCGCAGGGCTACCGGCCACCCCCGCCCTTTGTAGGAGCGGGTTCACCCGCGAAGCGCCGCGCGGACGGCGCTCGATCTCGCAGGCGCTGAGTGTGTCGAGGCGAACGCTTCGGCGCTCGATCTCAAACGCGCCGCAGATCTTATGGCGAACACCTGCCAGCCCAGATGCAGGCTCAAGACATGCACCTGCAACCCATGCCCCCACCACCACACCTTTAGTCACGAATGCCACTTTGCCAACCCCGCAGGCAGTGCTTCACTGGGTCTCTCAAGCCTACCCGGATCCAGGAGCCCCCGATGAACCTGCACCAGTACGCTGAAACCCACGAAGTCACCAACCAGCCGCCATCCCTCGACGGTGCCAACCTGTACCGCCTGGACCTACCGCTCCAAGAGTGGTCACGGCGTTTCGGCGCGGGCTGGGCCGAGTCGCGGATCGATGCCTACGGCGCCTTGGCCGGGGGGCCGCTGATGCAGGCTGGCTTTCTGGCCAACGCGCACAAGCCCGAATTCAGCAGCCACGACCGCTACGGCCATCGCATCGACCTGGTCGAGTTCCACCCGGCCTACCATGAACTGATGCGCACCGCGATCGAGCACGGCCTGCCGTCGCTGCCATGGGCCGAGCCGCGCCCCGGGGCGCATGTGGCACGTGCATCCATGACCTACCTGCACAGCCAGGCCGAAGCCGGCAGCGGCTGCCCGTTGACCATGACCTTCGCCGCCGTGCCAGCCCTGCGCTTGCAACCCGAGCTGGCCGAGTACTGGCTACCGAAAATCCTCGCCTGCGAGTATGACCCGCGCAATGTCGGTGACCGGCACAAGGCCGGGGTCACCCTGGGTATGGCGATGACCGAAAAGCAGGGCGGCACCGATGTGCGGGCCAACACTACCCGGGCCTACCCGGTCGGGGCGCCGGGGCCAGGTCAGGCCTATGAGCTGGTTGGCCACAAGTGGTTCTGTTCGGCGCCGATGTGCGATGCCTTCCTTACCCTGGCACAAACCGAAAAAGGGCTGAGCTGTTTCCTGCTGCCGCGCCACCGCCCGGATGACAGCCGCAACCAGTTCTATATCCAGCGCCTGAAGAACAAGCTGGGCAACAGCTCGAACGCCTCCAGCGAGGTGGAGTTTCGCGGGGCGTTGGCGTGGATGATCGGTGAGGAAGGCCGTGGTGTGCCGACCATCATCGAAATGGTCGCCATGACCCGCTTCGATTGCATGGTCGGTTCCAGCGCGCTGATGCGCCAGGCGCTGACCCAGGCTACCCACCACTGCGCGTACCGCAAGGTCGGTGGGCGCGTGTTGAATGAGCAGCCGCTGATGCAGAACGTGCTTGCCGACCTGGCCCTGGAGAGCGAGGCTGCGCTGGCCCTCAGCCTGCGCATGGGGCAGGCGCTGGAGCAGCTCGATGACCCGCAGCAGGCGCACTTCGCCCGCCTGGTGACGGCAGTGGGCAAGTACTGGATCTGCAAGCGTGCGCCGGCCATGATCAACGAAGCCGCCGAATGCCTGGGCGGTGCCGGTTATGTGGAAGACAGCATCCTGCCCCGGCTGTACCGCGAAGCACCGGTGAACTCGACGTGGGAAGGCTCGGGCAATGTGCAGTGCCTGGATGTGCTGCGGGCCTTGTCCAAGGAACCGGGGGTGCTCGATGCTTTGTTCGCCGAGCTGGGCGATGGGCATGGCGACCCACGTTTGGCGGCGCATATCGGCAACCTCAAGGGGGCGTTTGCCGATACTGGCGACATGCAGTACCGCGCGCGGCAGTTGACCGAGGACATTGCCTTGGCGTTGCAGGCCAAGCTGTTGCTGGAGGCGGGCAATGCGCTGGTCAGTGATGCATTCATTGGCAGCCGGTTGGCGGGGGGCGGCCGGGTATATGGGGCGTTGCCGCGGGGTGTGGATGTGCAGGCCCTGGTGGCGCGGGCGACGCCAGCCTGGGCGAATTGATTCGGCTTCTTCGCGGGCATGCCCGCTCCCACAAGATCTTCATGGATGTTCCGGGCGGTGCCGTACCTGTGGGAGCGGGCGCGCCCGCGAAGAATCCAGCACCGATCAGTGGGGATGTATTTAGCCAAGAAGGCAGGCAAGATGGTTCACATGCATGTCCAGACAGGAAGCACAGTGTGAGCCACGCTTTTGTAGTCGTTGATACCCCCGAACAGGCCGTCGATCGTCTGGCGGCCCTGCATGAACAAGCCACCGGTGCTCTAAGCCTTGCGCTCAAGCGTTATCTGAAAGACCGCACCGAACCCGACGCCGAGCAGCGCGACCTGTTCCGCTACCCGGCCCTGCGCCTGACCTACTACAGCCATGGCGAAGTCGCCGCTACCACGCGTGCCTACGCCAAGGTGCAGGTGGCCGGCACCTACAGCGTCACTGTCACCCAGCCCGCGGCGTTCCGTGGTTATCTGCTGGAGCAGCTGCGCCCGCTGATGCACGACTACACCGTTACCGTCGAAGTGGGCGTCAGCGAACAGAATATCCCTTACCCCTATGTGGTCGACCAGGGTGACGAACTGGCCGGCAGCGGCATCACCGCCGCGCAGCTGGCGCGGGTGTTCCCCAGCACCGACCTGTCGGCCGCCACCGACAATATCGCCGACGGCCTGTACGACTGGGACCATGCCGACGTGCTGCCGCTGGCACTGTTCGATGCCGCGCGCGTCGATTTTTCGCTGCGCCGCCTGGTGCATTACACCGGCAGCGACTGGCGCCACATGCAGCCGTGGATCCTGCTGACCAACTACCACCGCTATGTCGACCAGTTCATCAGCCATGGCCTGGAGCAGTTGCGTGACGACCCGCGTTTCGTGCGCATGGTGCTGCCGGGCAACGTGGTCATCGAAAAAGGCATGGACCATGGCGAAACCCAGGCGCTGGTTGCCAGTGTGGTCTGGCACCGTTACCAGATGCCGGCCTACCACCTGATCGCCGCCGACGGCGACGGCATCACCCTGGTCAACATCGGCGTCGGCCCGTCGAATGCGAAGAACATCACCGACCATCTGGCGGTGCTGCGCCCGCATTGCTGGTTGATGATTGGCCACTGCGGCGGCCTGCGCCAGTCGCAGACCATTGGCGACTATGTTCTGGCACACGCCTACATGCGCCGCGACGGCATTCTCGACCGCGTGGTGCCGCCGAATATTCCGATTCCGGCCCTGGCCGAGGTGCAGTTGGCGCTGCAGGAAGCGGCTGCGCAGGTGACCGGTGAGCGGGGCGAACAGTTGAAGAAGCGCCTGCGCACCGGCACCGTGCTGACCTACGATGACCGCAACTGGGAGCTGCGTTGGGCCCAGGAGCGGCCGCTGATCAACCTCTCACGTGCCGTGGCGGTGGACATGGAAAGCGGCACCATTGCCGCCCAGGGCTACCGCTTGCGGGTACCGTACGGCACCTTGCTGTGCGTGTCCGACAAACCGCTGCACAGCGAGATCAAGCTGCCAGGTTCGGCCAACGCCTTCTATAACCGGGCGGTCAGCCAGCACCTGAAGATCGGCATTGCCGCCCTCGACCTGCTGCGCACCGAGCTCAACTCGTTGCACTCGCGTAAACTGCGCAGCTTCGATGAGCCGCCGTTCCGCTGAGGATCCATGTCACTGCCACCCCGTAACAAGCCGCGCCGCCCCCAGGCGCGGCCTGCCGCCGGCCCGCGTCGCCAGGCCAAGGCACCGCCGGCCGAGCCCCGCCTGATTCTGTTCAACAAACCGTTCGACGTGCTGACCCAGTTCAGTGACGGCGAAGGGCGGGCGACGCTCAAGGACTTCATCGACATCCCGGGCGTATACCCGGCCGGGCGGCTGGACCGTGACAGTGAAGGCTTGCTGTTGCTGACCAACGATGGCGGGCTGCAAGCGCGGATTGCCGACCCTAAGCACAAGCTGGCCAAGACCTACTGGGTGCAGGTGGAAGGTGAGCCGAGCGACGAGCAGTTGCAGCGTTTGCGTGACGGTGTGGAGCTCAACGATGGGCCTACCTTGCCGGCCGAGGCGCGGCGCCTGGCCGAGCCCGCGTTGTGGCCGCGCAACCCGCCGGTGCGTTTTCGCAAGAGCGTGCCCACCAGCTGGCTGGAGCTGGTGATTCGTGAAGGGCGTAACCGCCAGGTGCGGCGCATGACGGCAGCGGTGGGGTTGCCGACCTTGCGCCTGGTGCGGGTACGCATTGGTGACTGGGCGCTGGACGGGTTGGAGCAGGGGTGCTGGCGCGAGGTTCCGGCAAAATTGCAGCGCTAGTGGGGCCGCTTTGCGGCCCATCGCGACACAAGGCCGCTCCTACAGAACCGCGCAAACCCATGCCTTGGGTCGCGACCCCCGCATTCTCAAGGCCTAAACGCCTTCAAGAAACCCCACCACCACGCTCTTGATGATAAAGGCCAGCACCCCCAGCCCCAGCACGAAGAACAGGATCAGCGTACCGAACTTGCCCGCCTTGGACTTTTTCGCCAGGTCCCAGACGATGAAACCCATGAAACCGATCAGCACGGTGACCAGGATGATCATCATCCACTCTTCGAATACGGCGGGATCCATCGGTGTTCTCCAGGCAGTTTGAGCGCTCGAGTATACGCCCGCAGGGGCGGGCAATTACCGAAGGTGGGTCAATGGCAGCTCGGTGCTGGCCAGCACCTGGTTCAGCACGAAACTCGAACGCACGCTGGTGACGCCTTCGATGCGGGTCAGGCTGCCGAGCAGCAGTTTCTGGTAGTGGTCCATGTCGGGCACCACCACCTTCAACTGGTAGTCGGCATCCATACCGGTGACCAGGCTGCATTCCAGTACCTGTGGCAGGTTGCGGATAGCGGCCTCGAAGGTCTCGAAGCGCTCCGGCGTGTGCCGGTCCATGCCGATCAGCACGTAGGCGGTCAGGCTCAGGCCCAGCTTTTTGCGGTCGAGCAGGGCGACCTGGCGGGAGATGTAGCCGTCGTCCTCCAGCTGCTTGACCCGACGCGAGCATGGCGAAGGCGACAAGCCGATGCGCTCGGCCAGTTCCTGGTTGGAAATGCGCGCATCGCGCTGCAATTCGGCGAGGATGCTCAGGTCATAGCGGTCGAGTTTGCTCATGGCATTTGCCTTTTCTGTTCGGATTGCGGCGAATTATCATTCCAGGGTGAAAAATTGCGCAAGTACTATTTATATGAGCAATCTTAGCAATCCGCTGCCGCCAGCTGTCCGGTATCTTTATCAACAGAATCACTGCCCGGACATCAGTCCACGGCGACGCGCCCTAGGCGGGCGGTCGCGGCCAGCCATCCAACCGGATCCGCAGGCCCCCGGGCTACACAGCTTCCAGAAGACGCTGTGAGGTGAGCCGGCGCCACAAGTGCCGAGCACGGACGACAATTCCTGAAGGGAGGCCCTGCGGCCTCCCTTTTTTCATGTCGGTAATTTTAATTGGCCGGCCTGAAGAGCACGGTAGACTGGCTGCCTGCTGCAGTTTACCTACCGAGAGGGATACCATGACGTCGCGCATCTGGCAGTTGGCAGGTGTTGGCTTGCTGGGGTTGGGCATCAGCCTTGGGGCGCTGGCCGAAGGGCCCGGCGACCCTGGGCCCGGTCGGCCGCTGAACGCCCGCGACGAAGTACGCCAGACCCAGCCGCCCCGGCAGGGCTACTACCAGGATATTCCCCGCCGCCATGGCGATGAGCATCGCTGGCAAGCCGGGGGGCCGGGGCCAAGGCCCGGTGGCGACTGGCAGGGGCGCCCGGACGGCCATGGCAATGGCTGGGGGCCGGGGCCGCAGTACCGCCCTGGGCACACGGTCGATCGTTTCCCTGACCGCTACTGGAAAGTGCCCTATCGCGGCCATGACTACTTCTACTCCGGTGGCTACTGGTATCGCCCGCAGGGCGGCAATTACATCGTGGTAACCCCGCCTTACGGTGTGCGGGTCAATTACCTGCCGCCGTATGCACGGGAAGTGTGGGTGGGTGGGGCGTTGTTCTTCCTGGTTGCCGATACCTACTACCAGTACCTGGCAGACAGCCAGGAATATGTGGTGGTCAACCCGCCGGCGGTGGCGCCGCCACCCGCGCCGCCGGTTGCGGGCGGTTATGACGTGGTGGCGTACCCGATGTATGGCCAAGGCCCGGAGCAGCAGGAGCAGGACCGTTACCAGTGCCACCGCTGGGCGGTCAGCCAGTCAGGCTTCGACCCGGCCACCGCGACCTACGCGCCGCCGCCGAATGTGCTCAGCAGTTACCAACGCGCACTGGGGGCCTGCTTCAGCGGCCGAGGGTACAGCGTCAACTGACCCACGCGCAGGTTCAGATCGGGTCGGCATGCACCATCACATCCGCTTGCGGATAACGCTGGCGGATCACCCGCGAGGCTTCCACGCACAGCTCATGGGCATCATGCAGCGGCAACTGCCCGGGCAAATCCAGGTGCAGTTGTACGAACCACTGGTTGCCCGACAGCCGCGTACGCAGGTCGTGCACGCCTTTGACCCCGGGAATGGCCAACACCAGCGCGGCCATTTCCTCGCCCACATCGCCGGGCAACTCCTTGTCCATCAGGATGGCGATACTCTCGCGCGCGATCTGCAGCGCGCTCCACAGGATGTAGAGGGCAATGCCCAGGCCGAACAGCGCATCCAGCTGCGGCCAGCCGAAACGGGCCAGTAACAGCGCCAGCAGGATGCTGCTATTGAGCAGCAGGTCCGAACGGTAGTGCAGCGAGTCGGCCCGGATCGCCGTGGAGCCGGTCAGGCGGATGACCTTGTACTGGAAGGCCAGCAGGGCGACCGTCAGCACGAGTGACAGCAGCATCACCGCGATACCGATGCTGGTATCACCCAAGGGTTGTGGCGTATGCAGGCGCTCGACCGCCTGCACGCCGATCAATACGGCACTGACGCCGATGAACAGCGCCTGCGCCATGCCGGCCAGGGCTTCGGCTTTGCCATGCCCGAAGCGGTGGTCGTCATCAGCCGGGCGCAGGGCGTAGTGCACGGCCAGCAGGTTGAGGAACGAGGCGACGGCGTCCAGTGCCGAGTCGGTGAGCCCGGCCAGCAGGCTGACCGAGCCGCTCAGCCACCAGGCCAGCGCCTTGCTCACTACCAAGATGCCGGCCACCGCCAGCGAGGCGCGGGTGGCCAGGCGCAACAGGCGCTGGTGTTCAGCCGGGGTGGTTATCATCCGTGGTCAGGTCCTTGTGGTTCAGGCTGCTGGCATCAGGCCAAGGCTGGCCAATTGCTCGACACTGCCGCGGTGCTGGATAAGCCGCGGGTCGTCAAGCGGCAGGCGCTGGCCCAGTTCGGTTTCAAGAATGGCCTGCAGTTTCAGGTTGTCGACCTTGCCATCCGGGCTGACGGCCTGTTGCAGTTTTGCCGGATCGACCTGGGCGGTGTGGCCGCCTGGGTAGTAGATGGCGCCGGTGGCGAAGTCGATGCCGAAGGCGATCAGCCCGGGGATCACGTAGAAGAGGATGCCGATAGCGTCCATGGCGGCAACCACCGGGTCGATCTTGCCACCGATCTGGCCGCGACGGTCCGGGTAGAAAATGGTGCCGCAGGCGGTCAGTTGGGTCAGCAGGGTAACCACGAGTGCGCCACTGATGGCGCGGGTTGGGATGCGCATGACAATCTCCGAAAGGGTATTGAGCAGGGCAAGCGAAGCGCCTGCGCCTGATGCTAAGACCATGATAAGGCAGGCTGCGTTCGCCGTTATACTCGCCAGACTGTTCGAGGACCACCATGATTTCATTACCCATTGATGCGGCCTTGCCCGCTTTGCGCCAAGCCTTGCAAACCCGTGACGAAGCGGTGCTCGAGGCGCCCCCGGGGGCGGGCAAGACCACCCGTGTGCCGCTGGCGTTGTTGCACGAGCCATGGCTGGCCGGGCAGACCATCCTCATGCTGGAACCTCGGCGCCTGGCCGCCCGCGCGGCGGCCGAGCGGCTGGCCAGTGAGCTGGGTGAGCAGGTTGGGCAAACCGTGGGCTACCGCATTCGCCTGGACAGCAAGGTGGGCCCCAGCACCCGTATCGAAGTGGTCACCGAAGGTATTCTTACCCGTCGCCTGCAAGCCGACCCGGCACTGGAAGGGGTGGGCTTGCTGATTTTCGACGAATATCACGAGCGCAGCCTGGATGCCGACTTGGCGTTGGCGCTGAGCCTCAACGGCCGTGAGCTGCTGCGTGACGACCCGCCCCTGAAAATCTTGCTGATGTCTGCCACGTTGGAGGGCGAGCGCTTGTCACGCTTGCTGGACGACGCGCCGGTCGTGCGCAGCGAGGGCCGCATGCACCCGGTGGATATCCGCTGGGGGCGGCCGTTCCAGCCGGGGGAATTCATCGAACCCCGGGTCGTGGAAAGCGTGCTGCAGGCGCTCGCCGACCAGGCGGGCAGCGTGTTGGTGTTTCTGCCGGGCCAGGCCGAGATCCGCCGGGTGCACCAGCATCTGCAGGAGGCCTTGGGCGAGCGCCCCGAGATCCTGCTGTGCCCGCTGCATGGCGAGCTGGACCTCAATGCCCAGCGGGCTGCCATCGACCCGCCGCCGGCGGGCCTGCGCAAGGTGGTGCTGGCCACCAATATTGCGGAAACCAGCCTGACCATCGAGGGCGTGCGGGTGGTGATCGACGCCGGCCTGGCCCGTGTGCCGCGTTTCGACCCAGGTAGTGGCATGACCCGCCTGGACACCCAGCGGATCTCCCGCGCCAGTGCCACCCAGCGGGCCGGCCGGGCTGGGCGCCTGGAGCCGGGCGTGTGCTACCGCCTGTGGTCCGAGGCCCAACATGACCAGCTTCCCGCCTACGGCACTGCCGAGATCCTGCAGGCAGACCTGGCCGGTCTGGCCCTGCAACTGGCCCGCTGGGGCGTCACCCCCGAGCAGTTGCGCTGGCTTGACCACCCCCCCGCGGCCGCCTTCGCTCAGGCCCAGGACCTGCTGGCGCGGCTGAACGCGTTCAAGCCAGGCCGCCGCGACAGCCTCAGCGAGCACGGCCAGGCCATGGCCGAGCTGCCGGCGCATCCACGTATCGCGCACTTGCTGCTGCGCGGCCAGGCGCTGGGCCTGGCACAGATGGCCTGCGATGTGGCGGCGCTGCTGGGCGAGCGGGATATACAGCGCGGCGGTGGCGCAGACCTGCACAGCCGGTTGGCGCTGGTCAGTGGCGAGAGCAAGGCGGTACGGGGCGGCCACGGTGGCGTGCAACGTGCCCGGCAACTGTCGCGCCAGTACCGTGGCCTGCTACGTGGCAAGGCCAGCGCGGCGGTCGCCGAACCGGGCCACCCACGCTGGCTGGGTGCACTGCTGGCACTGGCCTACCCCGACCGCGTTGCCCAGCAGCGCCGCGAAGGGGGAGCCGAGTACCGCCTGGCCAATGGCCGGGCGGCGCTGTTTGCCGAGGTCGATGCCCTGATGAAGTGCCCGTGGCTGGTAATCGCCGACTTGGGTAGCCGCCAGGGCCAGCGTGAAGAGCGTATCTACCTGGCCGCAGCGTTCGATTCCAGCCTGTTCGAGGATGTGCTGGCCGAGCAGGTGGAGCAGGTCGACATGCTCGATTGGGACGAGCGTGAACAGGTACTGCGCGCCGAGCGCCAACTCAAGGTGGGCGAGCTGGTGCTCAGCCGTGAGCCGCTGCCAGGCCTGGATAACGACGCCAAAGCTCGCGCGCTGCTTGGGCTGGTCCGCCGCAAAGGCTTGAACCTGCTGACCTGGACGCCGGAACTGCGCCAGTGGCAGGCGCGGGTCGCACTGTTGCGCCAGCTGGACTTGGCCGGGCAGGGCCACAGCGAGTGGCCCGACCTCAGTGACGAGGCCTTGCTCGCCAGCCTGGAAGACTGGTTGCAGCCGTATCTGGGCAAGGTCTCCCGACTGAGCCATTTCGCGGCCCTGGACTTGCCATCGCTGCTGCGCAACCTGTTGCCCTGGCCGCTGCCGCAGCGCCTGGAAGAACAGGCCCCGGCACACCTTGCCGTGCCCTCTGGCTCGAACATTCGGCTGGATTACAGCGAGAACCCGCCGATCCTCGCCGTGCGCCTGCAAGAGTTGTTTGGCCTGGCCGACACCCCGCGTATCGCCAACGGCCGCCAGCAGGTCAAGCTGCACCTGCTGTCACCGGCACGGCGCCCGGTGCAGGTCACCCAGGACCTGGCCAATTTTTGGCGTACGACCTACGCCGAGGTGAAAAAGGACCTCAAAGGGCGCTATCCCAAGCACTACTGGCCAGATGACCCACTGGTGGCAGAGGCCACGGCCCGGGCCAAGCCACGGGGCACCTGAAGGCGGCGCGGTGCCCTGCGCGCTGGCAGGCGACCGGGAGGGCGCCCTCAGGCGCCGGCTTTTTCTTCCAGCAACATGAACAGCCGGTAGAGCACCACGGTGCTGAACAGCTGCAGGAAGCCGCTGAGGCTGTCCATGGCCAGCTTCATGGCCGGCGATGGCTCGGGGAACGCCATGAGCAGCAACCCGTCGATCAGCCAGATCGGGGCCAGCACCGCGACCACGCAAACCATGATGCGCATGAAATGCCCGGTGGTCATGCTGGCGCTGTCGCGCATCGCCTGCACCACCGGCCGGCCACGCAGTACCAGCAGGTACTCGGCGAACACCAGGTTGATCATGATCCACACGCCTGGGAAGACGAACAGGGCCAGGCCCGCCATGATCAGCAGCGAGCTGATCAGGATCAGCAGGGCCAGTTGCGGCCACAGTTGCAAGGCGCGGGCGAACAGGTCGCGCTTGGCGATGTCCTGGCCCTGGCTACGGGTGTCCAGGTACAGGATCAGGGCGGCGCTGTACAGCGGATAGCACAGCAGGCTGATCAGCATGCCGTAGGCGGGCGATGCCTGGTCGCCCAGTTGCCGGTACAGCAGTTGGGTGAGCAGGGCCTCCAGCACGACCAGCGGCAGGCACAGCTGGATGATGTTCGGCAGGTGGCGGCGGAAAAAGTACAGGGAGTCGCGCAGGACGCTCAGCGGATTCATCGGGCTATATCGCATGGCAGTAAAAACAGGTGCATCACTTTAGCCCAAAGCAGGCGTGGCGCTGTCACTTGCTGAAAAATGTTTCACCCTTGCAGCGATTGAATCGCGCGGCGCAACGCCCCATCTTTGAGGTTGTCCGTTGTCCCGCTACCCATGAGGTCGCCCCATGAACACTGAAGAACAAACCCTGATCGACGGCCTGTTCGGCCGTCTCAAGCAAGCCGAGGACCCCAGCCAGCCGCGCGACCCGCAGGCCCAGGCCTGCATCGAGCAGCACCTGCGCCAGCAGCCGGCTGCGCCTTACTACATGGCCCAGGCGATCCTGGTGCAGGAAGCGGCGCTCAAGCGCCTCGACGAGCAGAACAAGCAACTGCAGGCCGAGCTGGAACAGGCCCGTGCCCAGGCGGCCCAGGGCGGCAACAGTGCGCCCAGCGCTGGCGGTGGCGGTTTCCTGTCCAGCATTTTTGGTACGGGCGGGCGCACTGCAGCGCCGCCGGTGCAGCCACAGCGGCCAGCGCCTGCGGTGGCATCGGCTGGCGGCTGGCGTGAGCCGGCGGCACCGGCCTATGCGCAACCGCAAGCACAGCAGCCTGGCATGGGCGCTGCGCCGGCACGCAGTGGTGCCAGCAGCTTCCTCGGTGGCGCCATGCAGACCGCCGCCGGTGTGGCTGGTGGTGTATTGCTGGCGCAAGGTATCAGCAGCCTGTTCAACCACAACGCCCAGCCCGAAGAGGTGGTCGAGGTGATCAAGGAAGAGCCTGCGCCGGCCAGTGACAGTGGTGGCTGGAATGACCAGGGCGGGCAGCAGCAAGTGGCCGACAATGGTGGCTGGGGCAGCGACCAGGGTGGTTACGCCGACACCGACTACAGCAGCGATGACGGTGGGTTCTTCTCGGACGACGACTCCTACGTCTGACAGGTCTGGCATACTGCTGGCATTTCCGGGGCAGCGCAGCGGCCCCGGCATTCCAGGCCAGACAAGAGGTTCCCAGGTGAAAAAGATCGCGCTGTTCGCCGATGTGCAGAACCTCTACTACACCGTGCGCCAAGCCCATGGTTGCCATTTCAACTACACCGCCCTGTGGGCCGATGTCTGCCGCGAAGGGCAGATCGTCGAGGCCGTGGCGTATGCCATCGACCGCGGCGACAGCAAGCAACAACAGTTCCAGCAGATCTTGCGCAACCTTGGTTTCGACGTGCGCCTCAAACCCTTCATCCAGCGCAGCGACGGCTCGGCCAAGGGTGACTGGGACGTGGGCATTACCCTGGATGTGATCGATGCCGCCAGCCGGGTCGACCAAGTAGTGCTGGCCTCGGGTGACGGCGATTTCGACCTGCTGCTGGAGCGGGTGATCCAGCGCCACGGCACTGAGGCGGTGGTGTATGGTGTGCCCGGGCTGACGGCGCTGTCACTGATCCGTGCCGCCAGCCGCTATGTACCCATCGAGGGTAAGTTGTTGCTCAAGCACTGAGGTCATTCGTGGAACGTATCGCTGTCATCGACTTTGAAACCACCGGCATTTCCCCTGGTGCCGGCTGCCGCGCCACCGAAGTGGCGGTGGTCATGCTGGAAGGCGGGCGTATTGTCGAGCGCTACCAGAGCCTGATGAACGCCGGTGTGCCGGTACCCGCATTCGTCGCCGGGCTGACCGGCATCACCACGGCGATGCTGCGCAGTGCGCCGCCGGTCGACAAGGTCATGAACGAGGTGGCCGAGTTTGTGGGTGAAACCCCGCTATTGGCGCACAACGCCGCGTTCGACCAGAAGTTCTGGGACTACGAGCTGGCGCGCATCGGCCGCAGCCGCAGCCAGTCATTTGCCTGTTCGCTGTTGTTGTCGCGGCGCCTGTTGCCGGCAGCGCCGAACCACAAGCTGGGCACCCTGACCCGCTGGGCGGGGCTGCCGAACACCGGTACTGCGCACCGGGCCATGGCCGATGCCGAAATGGCCGCCAACCTGATGCAGCACCTGGCCGGCGTGTTGCGAGAACAACATGGTGTGCAGCAGCTCTCGCATGGCCTGCTGTGCCGGTTGCAGAAAACACCGGCAGCCAAGCTGCGCGAGGCGCTGGTCAAGTATGCTTGAGGCGTGTTCGGCGCTTGCTTCAAGCGGCGCCCGCTTCAAACCGAACGCACCGAAAGTGTGCCGCTCATTTCAAGCCATTCTGTAACTTCTGTTCGCTCAGGCAGGCCCCTAGACTGTTCACCCGTAAACGGATTTCGAGTGTTCCAATGCCTGCCTCCCGTCGCATTCCCTGGTTGCTCATCGGCGCCTTCCTGGCGCTGTACCTGGTCTGGGGCTCCACCTACCTGTTCATCCGCATTGGCGTCGAGAGCTGGCCACCGATGCTCATGGCCGGTGTGCGTTTCCTGATCGCGGGTAGCCTGCTGTACGGTTTTCTGCGCTGGCGCGGTGCGCCGGCACCCACGTGGCCGCAATGGCGGGCTGCCGGGGCAATCGGCTTTCTGCTGCTAAGTTGCGGTAACGGCGGGGTAACGGTGGCCGAACACGCCGGCGTGGCCTCGGGGGTGGCGGCCCTGGCGGTGGCGACGGTGCCGCTGTTCACCTTGCTGTTCGGCCTGCTGTTCGGGCACCGCAACTCGAAACTGGAGTGGGCAGGCATTGCCCTTGGGCTGTTGGGTATCGCCCTGTTGAACCTGGGGTCCAACCTGCAGGCGAGCCCGATTGGCGCAGCGCTGATCATTTTTGCCGCGGCCTCGTGGGCATTCGGTTCGGTGTGGAGCAAAAGCCTGCCCCTGCCACAGGGGCCAATGGCCAGTGCCGCCGAAATGCTGGTGGGTGGCGCAGTGCTGTTGTTGGGCAGCCTGCTGTCGGGCGAGCGCATGACGCAGGTACCAAGCGCTGCCGGCTGGGGCGCGTTGGCCTACCTGGTGTTCTTCGGCTCTATCCTGGCCTTCAGCGCCTACATGTACCTGCTCAAGCACGTGCGCCCGGCAGCTGCCACCAGCTACGCCTACGTCAACCCAGCCGTGGCGGTGCTGTTGGGGATCCTGTTTGCCGGTGAACAGATCGGTGCCGAAGAGTGCGTGGCGATGGCGGTGATCATTGGCGCAGTGGTGCTGATCGGCCTGCCGCAGTGGCGCAAGCCTGCCAAACCCGTGTTGCCGTTGAGAGGCGAAATCTGCAAGTAGGCAGGGGCGATGCGGTAAACTTGCCGGCTTCGCTGAACCCCTGACGGTATTGCCATGAATTTCGCCCAACTCGGCCTGATCGAACCGCTGCTGCGCACCTTGCAGCAGCTGGCCTACACCACCCCCACGCCGGTGCAGGCCAAGGCCATTCCCGCCGTGCTGGCCGGCCGCGACCTGATGGCCGCGGCCCAGACCGGCACCGGAAAAACGGCAGGCTTTGCCCTGCCGGTACTGCAGCGCCTGGCCTTGGAAGGCGAGAAAGTGGCCAGCAACTCGATCCGTGCCCTGGTGCTGGTGCCGACCCGAGAGCTGGCCGAGCAGGTGCACAACAATGTGCGCGAGTACGCCGAGAACCTGCCGTTGAGCACCTATGCGGTGTACGGCGGGGTCAGCATCAACCCGCAGATGATGCGCCTGCGCCGTGGCGTCGACCTGCTGGTCGCCACCCCTGGCCGCCTGCTCGACCTGTTCCGGCAGAACGCGGTCAAGTTCAACCAGGTACAGACCCTGGTGCTGGACGAAGCCGACCGCATGCTCGACTTGGGCTTTGCCGAAGAGCTGCAATCGGTCTATGCCGCGTTGCCACGCAAGCGCCAGACTTTGCTGTTTTCCGCCACGTTCTCCGAGCAGATCCGCCTGCTGGCAGGGCTGGCCCTGAATGACCCGTTGAGTATCGAAGTCAGCCCACGCAATGCTACTGCCGCCAGCGTCAAGCAGTGGCTGGTACCTGTGGACAAAAAGCGCAAGGAAGACCTGTTCTGCCACCTGATGCGCAAGCAGCGCTGGAAGCAGGTGCTGGTATTTGCCAAGACCCGTAACGGCGTCGACCAGTTGGTGGCGCGCTTGCTGGCCGAGGGTGTTAATGCCGATGGTATCCACGGTGACCGCCCGCAGGCGACCCGCCAGCGCGCGCTGGACAGCTTCAAGGCCCGGGAAATCCAGGTGCTGGTGGCCACCGACGTGGCTGCCCGTGGCCTGGATATCGACGATTTGCCGCTGGTGGTCAACCTGGACCTGCCCATCGTTGCCGAGGACTACGTGCACCGTATCGGCCGCACCGGGCGGGCCGGCAACAAGGGCGAGGCGATTTCGCTGGTATGCGCCGATGAAGTGCAGCTGCTGGCGGCGATTGAGGTGCTGACCCGCCAGACCCTGCCGCGTCATGAAGAACCGGACTTCATTCCGGATCACCGGGTGCCGATGACCGACGCCAGTGGCCAGGTGATCAAGAAGCCGAAGAAGCCCAAAAAGCCGAAAGAGAACAGCGCCAAGCGTGGCTTGGGGCGCTGGATGGACAGCACCGAGGGGGGCAATGCCGAGCCTGCGGTGAAGGCGGTGCGCAAGGTACCCAGCTTCAATGGCGGGCCGCGCAAGCGCAAACCCTAGCCTCGCGGCGCCCACAGTGGGGCGATGTCAGCCGTGGGCTTTGAGCCATTGTGCAGCAGCCCGCCCGGCGTGCTGCCCGCTGGCAAAGCATGCGGTGAGCAGGTAGCCCCCGGTCGGTGCCTCCCAGTCCAGCATCTCGCCGGCACAAAACACCCCCGGCATGCTTTTGAGCATCAGCCCTGCATCCAGCCCCTCGAAACGGACACCGCCGGCGCTGCTGATCGCTTCATCCAGCGGCCGCGTGCGCACCAGGGTGATTGGCAGGGCCTTTATCGCGTGCGCCAACGCTACAGGGCTGGCAAAGGTTGCAGGGTCGGTCAGCTCGCGCAACAGTGCGGCTTTTACCCCATCGATACCCAGCTGGCTGTGCAGGTGCTTGGCCATGGAGCGCGACCCCCGTGGCCTGGCCAGTGCCTGGGCAATCTTGTCCACAGGCTTGTCCGGCAACAGGTCAAGCAACAACACGCCCCGGCCATCGCGGTTGATGGCCTCACGCACCGGCGCCGACCAGGCATACACCAGGCTGCCTTCCACACCTTGCGCGGTGAGGATGAACTCACCTTTGCGCGGTGCACTGCCAGGCACGCTGAGGGCGATGTTTTTCAGCGGCGCGCCGGCGAACTTGTCTTTCAACAGCGCGCTCCAGCCGGCGACCTCGAAACCGCAGTTGCTCGGTTGCAGGGGCAAGATATCCACAGCCCGTTCGGCCAGCAGCGCTTGCCAGCTGCCGTCGGAACCCAGGCGCGCCCAACTGCCGCCGCCCAGCGCCAGCACCAGCACAGCGGCGTTGACCAGGCGTTCGCCCTGTGGATAAGCGATGCGCAAGGCCCCCTCGGCGTTCCAGCCGAGCCAGCGATGGCGGGTGTGGATAACTACCCCGCTGTCGCGCAGGCGCTTGAGCCAGGCGCGCAGTAACGGCGCGGCTTTCATGTCGGTAGGGAATACCCGGCCTGATGTGCCGACGAAGGTCTCGATGCCCAGGCCGTGAATCCACTGGCGCAAAGCATCCGCGTCGAACTCGCCCAGCAGCGTGCCGATTTCACCTTGGCGTTCGGCATAACGGGCCACGAACGCGGGGTACGGCTCGGAATGGGTGATGTTCATACCGCCGACACCCGCCAGCAGGAACTTGCGGCCCACCGAAGGCATGGCATCGAACACCTCGACCGCCAAGCCTGCCTGGGCCAGGGCTTCAGCGGCCATCAGGCCGGCGGGGCCGCCACCGATGACGATAGCAAGGGGAGGCGATGCGGGGTTGAAATCGGGCATGGTGGGCAGCAGGCTGTGGAAAAGAGCCGCATTCTAGCGCAGCGTTGCCCCCGGAAGCACTGGTCAAAAAACAACCAGTGTTCTGCAGGCCTTGCTGCTCAAGGCCTGCAGCGGCTTTCCCGCAGGTTATCCACAAGCGGTTCCACAGTCATTGTGAACAACCGATGACACGCGCAGCGCTGTGGTGAAGAATGCCGTGGCGTTTGGCCAGGGCCACCCGGTCCTTGCTGTAGCCGCCGCCGATCACACCCATTACCGCAATATCGCGGCCCAGGCAGTGACGCAGCACGGCCTCGTCGCGGGCGGCCACGCCGGCGTCCGTCAGTTGCAGGTAGCCCAGCGCGTCGTCCTTGTGCACATCGACGCCGGCGTCGTACAGCACCAGGTCGGGTTGATACAGCGGCAGCAGGTAGTTGAGGGTGTCGTCCACCACGTTCAGGTAGGCGCTGTCGCCCATGCCCCGCGGCAGGGGAATGTCCCAATCGCTGTGGGCCTTGCGTGCCGGGAAGTTCTGTTCGCAGTGCAGCGAGACCGTGATGGCCTCCGGGGTATCGTGCAGGATGCGTGCGGTGCCGTCGCCCTGGTGCACGTCGCAATCGAAGATCAGCACCCGCTGGACACGGCCGGCCTCCAGCAGGTAGCGGCTGATCACTGCCAGGTCATTGAAGATGCAGAAGCCGGCAGGGTGGTCGTAGTGGGCATGGTGGGTGCCACCGGCCAGGTGGCAGGCAACGCCATGCTGCAGCGCCAGTTCGGCCGTCAGCAGCGAGCCGCCCACGGCCCGTACGGTGCGCCGGGCCAAGGCTTCGCTCCAGGGCAGGCCGAGGCGACGTTGGTCTTCGCGGGACAGCTCGCCATTCATGTAGCGTGCGATGTAGTCGCGGTCATGGGCCAGGGCGAGGATATCGTTGGGGCAGATGTCTGGGCGCAGCAAAGCCTGGTCGGTGGTCAGCCCACTGTCGACCAGGTGGTCGTGCAGCAGGCGGAACTTGTCCATCGGGAAGCGGTGCTCGGCAGGGAACTCCGGGCTGTAGTCTTCGTGGTAGATCAGCGGCAACGGCATGGGGGAGGTCGCGGTCAGGGCCAGTGCTGATCTTGCCATGGCCGGGGCAGCTTTGCTGCCCAATCGCCGGCAAGCCGGCTCCCACATGGGCCGCATCAGGGCTGACAGGTGTTTGCCACAGCGCCTGTGTGGCTTGCCGGCGATGAGGCCCGAGCAGGCCACTGCTATTTTGCGGCGCTGGCCAGCACCCGCTGCCAGTCGGGCTCATTCAGGCGGCCGAGGATGCGTGCCTTGCCGTTACCGTCCACCGAAACGAACAGCGCGCTGGCGTAGGCGCTTTCACGCTCGCCGCCGGCCACGTGCTGCTGGCGGGCGAAGTGATCGATGCAGCCGTTATGGGTCACCAGCACCAGGTTGTGCCCGGCACGCTTGTGCGCCAGGGCATCGCTGGCGAACTGGCTGTCGCAGCTTTCCAGCCAGTCTTCGCTGGCCACCGCCTGGCCGAGGATGAAGTGCGCGGTTTGCCGGGTGCGCAGTTTCGGGCTGCTGAGCATATCGGTGTTGGCCAGGCCCAGTTGGTGCATGCCTTGGCCCACCCGCGTGGCAGCCTGGCTGCCGGCCACGGTAATGCCGGTGGGGTCGTCCAGGCACGGGCCCGGGGCGCTGTCGCAGCGTTCGGCGTGGCGGATCATCACGATCACGGCACCGTCGGCCCAGTGCTGCAGCAGGCCGCTGTCACTCAGTTGTTGCTCGATGCCAAGGTCCACGATATGCGTCCTCGTCGCCAGCCAGGTGGTCAAGGCCGCCACGACCATGCACAAGCCAAGTGCGGCACCAAGGGCTTTGCGAGACAGGCGCCGTTTGCGCCGGGCGTGAATGGCAGGGTGCCCCAGGGTATTGCTCGATAGCATGCGTTGCTCCAGTGACAGGGCCGTGGCGGGCACGGCAGTGATGGCCGCATTTTGCTAAGCGAGCTGTCGGGAGCCGGTGAAGGGCGTGTGAAAATTGCATTCGGTTGCGGCCCGTTGGGTGAACACCGCGCCGGCGCCTACGCTGTAGACTGTAATTCGGCAAAACCGGAGCAGGCCCGATGACCTCCACCCTTCAACTGGAAAGCGCGCGGCTGGTGCTGCGCCAATGGCACGACGATGACCTGCGTGAATTTGCGGCACTGTGTGCCGACCCGCAGGTGATGCGTTACTTCCCGGCACCGCTCACACGCCTTGAAGCTGCCGCGCTGATTGGCCGGATACGCGGGCACTTCAACGAATACGGTTTTGGTTTGTGGGCGCTGGAGCGCAAGGACAGCGGTGCATTCATCGGCATGACCGGCTTGCTGCAGGTAAACTTTGACGCCGATTTCGCGCCAGCCGTGGAGATTGGCTGGCGCCTGGCCCGGCGCCACTGGGGGCTGGGCTTTGCCAGCGAAGCCGCGTGGACCTGCCTGCGCTGTGCGTTCGCCCAATTGCGCCTGAACGAGGTGGTGTCGTTCACTGCCGAAAGTAACTTGCCATCGCAAAAGGTGATGCAGGCCATCGGCATGCAGCAAGACCTGCGCGGTAGCTTCGAGCACCCGCGCCTGCCCGCAGGCCACCCGCTACGCCCGCATGTGCTGTACCGCATCGACCGTGCGCACTGGGAGCACACCCTGCGCGCCTGAATGCACAGCCATGCTCGGTGCGAATGGCAAACGCTGTATTATTTGCCCATTGAAAGGGCGCTGGGCCGCAAGGGGTTCGGCGCCTGTGAGTTCGAGCGCCGCCCAGGCGGCGCAGCGCGAGCAAGGCTCGCTTCTACGGAGATGCCCCAATGAGTCATGTGTTGGACGACCTGGTCGACCTGTTGAGCCTCGAAGCCATCGAGGAGAACCTGTTCCGTGGGCGCAGCCAAGACCTGGGCTTCCGCCAGCTGTACGGCGGCCAGGTGCTGGGCCAGTCGTTGTCGGCAGCCAGCCAGACGGTCGAAGACGCGCGCCATGTGCACTCGCTGCATGGTTATTTCCTGCGCCCGGGAGACGCCAGCCTGCCGGTGGTGTACTCGGTGGACCGTGTGCGTGATGGCGGCAGCTTCAGTACCCGGCGGGTGACGGCGATCCAGAAGGGCCAGACCATTTTCACCTGTAGCGCCTCGTTCCAGTACGACGAGGAAGGCTTCGCCCATCAGGCGCAGATGCCCGACGTGGTCGGCCCGGAAAACCTGCCTACCGAAGTGGAACTGGCGCGTGCCATGGCAGACCATCTGCCTGAACGCATCCGCGACAAGGTGCTGTGCGCCAAGCCAATCGAGATTCGCCCGGTCACCGAGCGTGACCCGTTCAACCCCAAGCCAGGCGACCCGGTGAAATATGCGTGGTTCCGCGCAGACGGCAACCTGCCCGACGTGCCGGCCCTGCACAAGTACCTGCTGGCCTACGCCTCGGACTTCGGCCTGCTCACCACTGCGCTGGTGCCGCATGGCAAGTCGGTTTGGCAGCGTGACATGCAGATCGCCAGCCTCGACCATTCGCTGTGGTTCCACGGCAACCTGCGTGCCGACCAGTGGCTGCTGTATGCCACCGATAGCCCGTGGGCAGGTAATTCCCGTGGCTTCTGCCGCGGCAGCATTTTCAACCAGGCCGGGCAACTGGTGGCATCGTCGAGCCAGGAAGGCCTGATTCGCCACCGCAAGGACTGGGCATGAGCCTGCAGCAGGTGCGCAACTGGGTGTTCGACATGGACGGCACCCTGACCGTGGCGGTGCATGACTTTGCCGCCATTCGGGAGGCGCTGGGTATCCCTGCCGAAGACGACATCCTTACCCACCTGGCGGCTTTGCCAGCCGACGAAGCCGCGGCCAAGCATGCCTGGCTGCTGGAGCATGAGCGTGAGCTGGCGGAGGCCTCCACCGCGGCGACCGGGGCGGTTGAACTGGTGCGCGAACTGGCTGCGCGTGGTTGCCGGTTGGGGATACTGACCCGCAATGCGCGGGAACTGGCCCATGTGACGCTGGAAGCGATCGGCCTGGCGGACTGCTTCCCGGTAGAGCATGTGCTCGGGCGTGACGAGGCGGCACCCAAGCCGAGCCCGGATGGGTTGCTGAAGATTGCCGCGGCCTGGGGCGTGGCGCCGAGCGAGCTGGTGATGGTGGGTGACTACCGTTTTGACCTGGACTGCGGGCGCGCAGCGGGGGCACGCACGATATTGGTGAATGTGCCAGATAACCCATGGCCGCAACTGGTGGATTGGCACGCGGTCGATTGCCGGGCACTGAAGGTGATGCTGGGCTGAGTCGATAGTGCGCAGCCCGATCGCGACACAACGCCGCTGCTGCAAAGCCCGTGAAGCTTTTGCAGCCCATAGACCTGTCTATGCTCATTTCCATTCCTGACGTTGATACGGAGACCCAACCCATGACCAGCAAGGCCATCTACGTTCAACCTGGCGGCGGCTACGACAAGGTCGAGGTCGGCAGCAGCGAGGCTGCGGCCCCTCAGGCCGGCGAGATCACCGTGCGCCTGCACGCCAGTTCCCTGAACTACCACGACTTCGCCGTGGTGAGTGGCATGTGGGGGCCGAGTGAGCGGCGCATCCCCATGGCCGACGGTGCGGGCGAAGTCGTTGCCGTAGGGGCCGGCGTCAGCGAGTTTCAGGTCGGCGACAGTGTCGTCAGTACGTTCTTCCCGGACTGGCTCGATGGCCAGGCCAATGTCGAAGGCTTTGCCCGGGTGCCGGGTGACGGCATCGATGGCTACGCCCGCGAACAGGTCACCGCCCGTGCCACCGCGTTTACCCTGGCACCTTCGGGCTTCAGCCATGCCGAAGCCGCCACCCTGACCACTGCCGGCGTGACCGCCTGGCGCGCGCTGATGTGCGACGACCACCTCAAACCGGGCGACACGGTGCTGGTGCAGGGCACCGGTGGCGTGTCGATCTTCGCCCTGCAGTTCGCCAAGCTGGCAGGTGCCACGGTGATCGCCACCTCGTCCAGCGATGCCAAGCTGGAGCGGCTCAAGGCCTTGGGCGCTGACCACTTGATCAACTACAAGCGCACCCCGGCATGGGGGGAGAAAGTGCGCGAGCTGACCCATAACCGTGGTGTCGATCACGTGATCGAGGTGGGTGGCCCGGCTACCCTGGAGCAGTCGATGATCGCTGCACGGATCGGCGGGCATGTGTCGTTGATCGGCATTCTTACTGGCGTGGCCGGGCAACTGCCGCTGGTGCAGGCATTGGTGCGGCAGATTCGCCTGCAAGGGGTGCTGGTAGGCAGCCGGGCGCAGCAGCAGGCGATGGTGCGGGCCATTGATGCCAACGGTTTGCGGCCGGTGGTGGATAAGCACTTCGAGCTGGAGCAGATCGTCGACGCGTTCCGTTACCAGGAGAGCAACCGGCATTTCGGCAAGATCTGCCTGACCTGGTAAGCGCCGGGGCCGCTGTGCCGCAATTGCCCGTCAATCGGGTAGCAGCCGGTCGCGGCTGTTGGACAGGTGCAGGCACACCGCCGCGCGTGCCGCATCCGGGTCTTGCCGGCGGATGGCATTGAGGATTGCCTCGTGCTCCAGGTTGGCCAGGTATGCCTGCGCTGCCATCTTCGATCCACTGCGCTCGGCTTGGGCCATGCGGTTGCGCGGAATCAAGCCGTTACCCAGCTGCAGCAGCATCTCGGTGAAATACAGGTTGCCGGTGGCTTCGGCAATCAGCAGGTGAAAACGCCGGTCGGCCTCGATGCAGCTGTCACCTGCCGCCGCCAGGTCCTGGTAGTCATCCAGTGCCTGGCGCATGCGCGCCAACTGCCCATCATCGCGGCGTAGCGCTGCCAGCGCGGCGGCCTGGCCTTCCAGGCCAATCCGCAGCTCCAGCAAGTCGCGCACATTTGCTGCGCTTTCCGCTGCAACGCGCAACCCGGCCTGGGCTTGGCGCGCCATCACGAAGGTGCCGATACCGTGGCGCGGTTCCACCAGCCCCGAAGCCTGCAACTTCGACAAGGCTTCGCGAACCACCGTGCGGCTAACCCCGTGCTCGCGTACCAGTTTGTTCTCCGACGGCAGTTTGTCGCCGGGCTTGAAGGTGCCCAGCAGAATCTGCTGGGTCAGGCGGGAGACCAGGTCATGTGCGCGGCTGTGGCCGCGTTTGTGCGCGTGATCAGGAAGCATGCTGTGGTCTATCTCGTGTTGAGCTTGTATGACAAGTTAATTGATAAAAATATTTTTTGCCTAATTTTTCGCCATACGAGTGTGCAGTTAGACTGGTCGTTTTTGCAAGATCGAAACAAATTGGCTTTATTGCAGCTTGTATTTTGCCATTTGAGCGATGTTGTTGATCTTGTCGTACAACGTCTCGGGGCCTATGCTCGTTCCCACTGCCATGTCAGACAACCCCGACCCGCACAAAAACAATTTAGTGGGAGATCCACCTGTGAACGACACCCTCGCTCCGTCTGCCCGGAATGAAGGCGACGCGTTGGCCAGCGCCGTGGCCAAGGTCAAGCGCCACGTGCTGCCGCTGTTCGTCATCATGTTCATCGTCAACTACCTGGACCGCGTCAACATCGGCTTCGTCCGCCCGCACCTGGAAAGCGACCTGGGCATCAGCGCTGCAGCTTTTGGCTTTGGTGCCGGGCTGTTCTTCATCGGCTACGCGCTGTTCGAGGTGCCTTCGAACATGCTGCTGCAGAAGGTGGGTGCCCGCTTGTGGCTGACCCGCATCATGTTCACCTGGGGGCTGGTGGCCACGGCCATGGCCTTCGTGCAGAACGAAACCCAGTTCTATGTACTGCGCTTTCTGCTCGGCGTGGCCGAAGCGGGCTTCTTCCCTGGGGTGATCTACTACTTCACCCGCTGGTTGCCGGCGGCCGAGCGCGGCAAGGCAATCGCCATTTTTCTCAGCGGGTCGGCGCTGGCTTCGCTGATTTCCGGCCCCTTGGCCGGGGCCTTGATGCAAATCCAGGGGCTCGGCCTGCACGGCTGGCAGTGGATGCTGTTCATCGAAGGCATGGCCTCGGTGGCGTTGTGCTTCTTCGTGTTCTTCTGGCTCGACTCCAAACCGCAGGACGCCAAGTGGCTAAGCCAGGCCGAGCAGGATGCGCTGGTCGCGACCATCGACCGTGAACAGCAAGCGCGCGAGGCGCTGGGTGCGGTCAAGCCGTCGGCATGGAGCCTGCTCAAGGACCGCCAGATCGTACTGTTCTGCCTGATCTACTTCTGCATCCAGCTGACCATCTACGCGGCCACCTTCTGGCTGCCGAGCATCATCAAACGCATGGGCGACCTCAGCGACCTGCAGGTCGGCTTCCTCAACTCCATCCCGTGGTTGATCTCGATCCTGGCCATGTATGCCTTCGCTGCCGGTTCGGCACGCTGGAAGTTCCAGCAGGCCTGGGTGGCAGGCGCCCTGGTGGTCGCGGCCATCGGCATGTTCATGTCCACCACTGGCGGGCCGGTGTTCGCCTTTGTCGCCGTGTGCTTTGCCGCCATCGGCTTCAAGTCGGCCTCGTCACTGTTCTGGCCGATCCCGCAGGGCTACCTGGATGCTCGCATCGCGGCGGCGGTGATAGCCCTGGTCAACTCGGTCGGCAACCTCGGCGGCTTCGTTGCCCCCACCACGTTCGGCCTGCTGGAGCAGCAGACCGGCTCGATCCAGGGCGGGTTGTATGGCCTGGCGGTGACTTCGGTGCTGGCGGCAATTGCCATCTTCTTCGTACGTACACGCCCCAAGGGCGCACCTTCCGATAGCCTGAAGGCCCCTGCGGCCTTGGGCCAGACCCACTGACGACTGCGAGACAACAACCATGAATATGCAGACAACACCCGCCGTTCACACCAGCACCCCGGTGGTCACCGACCTGCGCGTGATTCCGGTGGCTGGCCACGACAGCATGCTGCTCAACCTCAGTGGCGCACATGGCCCGTTCTTTACCCGTAACGTGGTGGTACTGCGCGACAGCGCGGGCAACACGGGCCTTGGCGAAGTGCCGGGTGGCGAGAGCATTCGCCAGACCCTGGAAGACGCCCGCAGCCTGGTAGTAGGCCAGCCGATCGGTCACTACCAGCGCGTGCTCAATGCCATGCGCCAGACGTTCGCCAGCCGCGACTCGGCAGGGCGCGGCCTGCAGACCTTCGACCTGCGTATCACCGTGCATGCCGTGACGGCGATCGAATCGGCGCTGCTCGACCTGCTCGGCCAGCACCTGAGTGTGCCAATGGCGGCGCTGCTGGGCGAGGGCCAGCAACGTGATGCGGTGAAGATGCTGGGCTATCTGTTCTATATCGGCGACCGCCAGCAGACCGACCTGGCCTACCGCAACGAAGCGGACAGTGACGACGACTGGTTCCGTGTGCGCCATGAAAAGGCCCTGACACCCGAGACCGTGGTGCGCCTGGCCGAAGCGGCCAAGCAGCGTTACGGCTTCAGCGACTTCAAGCTCAAGGGCGGCGTGCTGCGGGGGGAAGAGGAAATGGAAGCAGTGACGGCGCTGGCCGAACGCTTCCCCGAAGCACGCATCACCCTGGACCCCAACGGGGCCTGGTCACTCAAGCAAGCCATCGCCCTGTGCCGCGACAAACACGATGTGCTGGCCTATGCCGAAGACCCATGCGGCGCCGAGAACGGCTACTCGGGCCGCGAGGTGATGGCCGAGTTCCGTCGCGCTACGGGTTTGCCCACGGCTACCAACATGATCGCCACCGACTGGCGGCAGATGGGCCATGCGATCCAGTTGCAGTCGGTGGACATTCCGCTGGCCGACCCGCATTTCTGGACCTTGCAGGGCTCGGTGAGGGTGGCGCAGATGTGCAACGACTGGGGGCTTACCTGGGGTTCGCACTCCAACAACCACTTCGATATTTCGCTGGCGATGTTCACCCAGGTGGCGGCTGCCGCGCCGGGTGAGATCACCGCGATCGACACCCACTGGATCTGGCAGGACGGCCAGCGCCTGACCCGTGAGCCGCTGCGCATTGTCGACGGCCATGTGCATGTGCCGGCGCGGCCGGGGTTGGGGGTGGAGCTGGATGAGGATCAACTGGCCAAGGCCCACGAGTGCTACCGCAACATGGGGTTGGGGGC
The DNA here is from genome assembly GCF_013305665.1 of Pseudomonas sp. NY5710. Taxonomy (NCBI): domain Bacteria; kingdom Pseudomonadati; phylum Pseudomonadota; class Gammaproteobacteria; order Pseudomonadales; family Pseudomonadaceae; genus Pseudomonas; species Pseudomonas sp. NY5710. Next base: position 4,709,417 of record NZ_CP045554.1, on the reverse strand, counting down.
GCGGGATGACAGCGTGGCGATGCAGTTCCTGATTCCGGGTTGGCGCTTTGATAACAAGCGGCCTTGCCTGGTGCGTTAAGGCTGCTGGCCTCTTCGCGGGCTTGCCCGCTCCCACAGGTCCGGCGCAGCAGTTGAATCTTGCGCTGTACCTGCGGGAGCGGGCAAGCCCGCGAAAAGGCCAGCAGCTCCCTGTCAACCTGCTTCAAAAAACGCCCGCGCCATCTCTACGAATGCCCCCAGCACCGGGTTGGGGTTATCCCGGCAGAACGCCAGGAAGATCTCTGCCTGCTGCTCCATGCCCACCAGTGGCCTGAACGCCACCTGCTCCAGGCGCAGGGCTTGCGCCGATGCCGGCACCACTGCGCACCCCAGCCCTACATTGACCAGGCCCAGGATCGAATGCGTCTGCCCCAACTGATGCAAGTACCGCGGCTGCACTTGATGCCGGGCAAACAGGTTGGCGATACGGTCATGGAAATAACGCCCTTCGTTGGCGCTGTACATCACGAACGGTTGCTCGTCGAAGTCGCCCGGCCTGAGCCGCTCACGCGCCGCCAGCGCATGCCCGGCGGGCAGGGCGGCAACGAAGGGTTCACGGTGGATCGGCAAGTACTCCACGCGCGCGCTGGGCAGCACCTGGCGCACCAGGCCGACGTCGATCAGCCCCGCTTCCAGGTCGTGCACCTGCGTGCTGGAGACGCGCTCGCTAAGCACCAGTTCGATATCCGGCAGAGTCTGCCCGGCGTGCACCAGCAAGCGCGGGATCATGCTGTAGGCGCCAACGGCGGTGAACCCCAAGGTCAGCCGGCCGGCTTCGCCGTGGGCGATGCGCCGCGCCGATTGGCTGGCCGACTCGGCGATCTGCAGGATGCGCCGGGCGTCTTCGAGAAAGCTCTGGCCTGCCAGGGTCAGCCGCGCCTGGCGGTTGTTGCGCTCGAGCAGCAATACGCCCAAGGCATGTTCCAGCAGTTGGATCTGCCGGCTCAAGGGTGGCTGGGTCATGTGCAGGCGGGTCGCGGCGCGGCCGAAATGCAACTCTTCGGCCACGGCCACGAAGCAGCGCAACTGGTGCAGCTCCATGATTCAATTCCTGAATTATTCGATCCAGCATCTATATTAGACCTGTATCAAACGGCGGCCTAGCATCGAGTCATGTCTTTGAACTGCCGGACGCCCACCATGAACCACACCCCCATCGAAGTGCTGTTGACCCAGCCCTTGCCTGAGGCCATCGATGCCCAATTGGTCAGTGCCTATCAGGTCCATCGGCTGTACCAGCAGCCCAATCCGCAACAGCTACTGGAACAGGCCGGCCCGCGCATTCGCGGCGTGGTTACCGGCGGTGCCAAAGGCTTGCCCACCGCGCTGATGGACCAGCTGCCTGCGCTGGAGATCATCGCCATCAGTGGCATCGGCACCGACGCTGTCGACCTGCGCCATGCGGCCAGCCGCGGCATTCATGTCACCACCACGCCAGGCGTGCTGACTGCCGACGTTGCCGACCTGGCCATGGGGCTGATCATCAGCAGCCTGCGCCGCCTGGGCGAGGGTGAGCGGCTGGTGCGCGAGGGTTTGTGGGGCAAGGTCGACTTGCCACTGGCACGCCGGGTCAGCGGTTGTGCGCTGGGCATCGTCGGCCTTGGCCAGGTGGGCAAGGCAATCGCCCGCCGCGCTGCTGCGTTCGACATGAGCATTGCCTACAACGGGCGGCGCGAGCAGCCAGGCACAGGCTACCGCTATGAGGCGGACCTGGTTGAGCTGGCGCGGTCGGTGGATGTGCTGGTGGTCGCCGCTGCCGCCGACGGCGGGCAGGTGCTGGTGACGGCCGAGGTGCTGGAGGCGCTAGGGCCGCAGGGTTATCTGGTCAACGTGGCGCGCGGCAAGTTGGTGGATGAAGCCGCACTGGTCGAAGCGTTGCGCGAAGGGCGCATTGCCGGGGCCGGGCTGGATGTTTTCGTAGACGAGCCTTACGTGCCCCCGGCCTTGCTGGACCTGAACCAGGTCAGCCTGCAACCGCATCGGGGTAGCGCCACGCTGCAGACCCGGTTGGAGATGGGGCGCATGGTTTTGCTCAACCTTGAGGCCTGTTTGCGCGGTGAGCTGCCGCCGAATCGGGTGGTTCACCTTTAGGGCCCTTTCGCGGGCACGCCCGCTCCCACAGGCGTGATACAGGTCCTGAGCATTGTGCAGTACCTGTGGGAGCGGGCATGCCCGCGAAGAGGCCGGCACAGGCAACACAAAGGCCCCAGGGCCACCCCTTCTGCGCACAAGAACAATCGCTTCCACCGAGAAGCAAGAGGGTCCACATGAACAGCAAAACCGCCGTCGCCGCACCGCAGGCCCTGGCCGGGATCGGTCGCCATCGCTTCCTGGTCCTGGCGCTGATCTTTGTCATTACCGTCATCAACTATGCCGACCGCGCCACCTTGTCGATCACCGGCACCGAGGTGCTTGCGGACCTGGGCCTGGACCCGGTCATGCTGGGCATGATTTTCTCCGCGTTCGCCTGGGCCTATGCCCTGGGCCAGGTGCCCGGCGGCTGGCTGCTCGACCGCTTCGGTGCCCGGCGTGTCTACGGCATCAGCCTGATCCTGTGGTCGTTGTTCACGTTGCTGCAAGGCACCGTGGGCTGGGTGGGCCTGGCCGGTGCCTCGGCGGCGGTGGCGCTTTTCTCCATGCGTTTCATGCTTGGCCTGGTGGAGTCCCCGGCCTTTCCCGCCAACTCGCGCATTGTCAGCTGCTGGTTCCCGACCCGCGAACGTGGCACGGCATCGGCACTGTTCAACTCGGCGCAGTACATGGCGGTGGTGGTGTTTGCCCCCCTGATGGCCTGGATGACCCACGCCATGAGCTGGGAGCAGGTGTTTATCTGGATGGGCGTGCTGGGGCTGCTGCTGAGCGTGGTCTGGTTCCGTTTGTACCATGAGCCGCACAGCGCCCCGGGGTTGAGCCGCGAAGAGCTGGACTACATGCGTGAGGGTGGCGCCCTGGTCGACCTGGAACAGGAGCGCAAGGCCGCCAGGAGCAAGCCGACCCGCGCAGAGCTTGCGCAACTGTTCACCAGCCGCAACCTGTGGGCGGTGTACATGGGCCAGTACTGCATCACCGCGCTGACCTACTTCTTTATCACCTGGTTCCCGATCTACCTGATCAAGGGGCGCGGCATGACCATCATGGAGGCTGGCTGGGTGGCCGCGTTGCCGGCCATTTGCGGCTTCACGGGCGGCATTCTGGGGGGCTTCGTATCCGACTGGCTGATCCGCCGCGGCGTGCACCCGTCCAGGGCCCGCAAGACCCCGTTCATCATTGGCATGGCGCTGTCCACCTGCCTGGTGCTGGCCAACTATGTAGATGGCAACGCGGCGGTGATCGCCCTGATGACCCTGGCTTTCTTTGGCAAGGGCCTGGCGGCGGTGGGCTGGGCGGTGCTGTCGGATGTGGCGCCGACGAAGATGGTCGGCCTGTGCGGTGGTGTATTCAATGGCATCGGCAACATTGCCGGCATCGTCACCCCACTGGTGATTGGCTACGTAGTGGCCAGCACCGGCTCGTTCCACAACGCACTCTGGTTCGTGGCCGCCCATGGCGTGCTGGGGATCCTCGCTTACCTGTTGCTGGCCAGGCGCTTCGAGCGTACCGGGCAGGCGTAGGCAGACGCCTTGGCAACAGAGGCCCCGGGAGACCGGGGCTTTTTTGTGGCTGGCTGCCAGTGGTGTTGCCTATACCGGCCTATCGCCGGCAAGCCGGCTCCCACAGAGTACTTCACAGGTTCTGAAGCGTGTGGAGGACCTGTGGGAGCCGGCTTGCCGGCGATAGGGCCGGTACAGGCAATACACAACCAGATGAAAAACAAAAGCACCCAACGCCCCGATGGCGCGATTGGATATGCCATTCGCGACATATGGCGCCAAGGGAAATGCCCTGTCGTGATCGAACAGTTCCGGGGCGTTCTCGTGTAATTTCCCACCGCCCCGCGGGGCTTAAATGAAGCCCGAACCGCACTGACACCTTGCGCTGTGACGCGTGCCAAAGATCAACAACAGCATGCGAGCATTGTGTCGACCTACCCAACTCAAAGGAGCTATTTTCGCCTACGCCTGCCCGTCCATCCTTGTGTCAGCAAAAAGAGAACAACATCAATGAACACCGTGGGATCTGATGGCAACCTTGCACAAGGTTTCAAGCCACGACACGTAACGATGCTGTCTATCGCCGGCATCATCGGCGCCGGACTTTTCGTCGGCTCTGGCCACGCCATTGCGGCAGCCGGCCCAGCCACCATAATTTCCTATTTCGTAGCCGGAACCCTGGTGGTTCTGGTCATGCGCATGCTCGGCGAAATGGCCGTGGCGCACCCTGACACCGGATCGTTTTCCACCTACGCCGACCAGGCCATCGGCCGCTGGGCCGGCTACACCATCGGCTGGTTGTACTGGTGGTTCTGGGTACTGGTCATTCCGATTGAGGCGCTGGCCGCCGGGCATGTGCTGAACGCCTGGTTCCCCCAGGTGGACAGCTGGATCTTCGCCTTGGCCTCGGTGCTGTTGCTGGCCGGGACCAACCTGTTCAGCGTGGCCAAGTACGGCGAGTTCGAGTTCTGGTTCGCCATCCTCAAGGTCACGGCCATTCTCGGTTTCATCGGCCTGGGCTTTGCCGCGCTGATGGGCTGGCTGCCCAACCGCGAAGTCAGCGGCTTGAGCGGGTTGATGGCTGACTACGGCGGTTTTGCGCCCAATGGCTGGTCGGCTGTGGTCGGGGCGTTCATTACCGTGATGTTCAGCTTCATCGGCACCGAAGCCGTGACCATTGCTGCCTCCGAGTCCAGCGACCCGTCGCGCAACATCGCCAAGGCCACCCGCTCGGTGATCTGGCGCATCAGTACCTTCTACATCCTGTCGATCTTCGTGATCATCTCGGTGGTGCCGTGGAACGATCCGCAGCTGGCGGTGGTGGGCTCGTACCAACGTGCGCTGGAGATCATGAACATACCCAACGCGGCATTGATGGTCGACCTGGTGGTGCTGGTGGCGGTAACCAGTTGCATGAATTCGTCGATCTACATCGCATCGCGGATGATGTACTCGCTGGCCAAGCGCGGTGACGCCCCGGCCTTCCTCAACAAGACCTCCAAGGTTGGCGTGCCGCGTGCGGCGGTGTTTGGCAGCACCCTGATCGGGGCCGCCATCGCCATCCTCAACTACTTTGCGCCCAAGGGTGTGTTCGAGTTCCTGCTGGCCAGCTCTGGCGCCATTGCCTTGCTGGTGTACATGGTCATTGCCATCTCGCAGCTGCGCATGCGCCGCCGCCTGGAGCGGGAGAACACCGAGCTGAAGTTCCGCATGTGGCTGTTCCCGTACCTGACCTGGGCGGTGATCATTTTCATTGGCGGGGCGCTGGCGGTCATGATGTACACGCCTGAGCACCGCGCAGAGGTGAGCTCCACATTGGGGCTGGCGATTGTGATCTCCTTCCTGGGCATCGTGACTTCGCGGGGCCATGCGCAACCGGTAGGGGCGCGGTCGATGGGGTGAGTGGGTTCACCCGGGGTCAAGACAAAAGGCACCTATGGATAGGTAATGCCTGTCAGTTAAGCGTTACTGGGGCTGCTTTGCAGCCCTTCGCGGGCACGCCCGCTCCCACACGTTCGGCGCTGAACTCAAGAAATGCGCGATCCCTGTGGGAGCGGGCGTGCCCGCGAAGGGTCGCAAAGCGGCCCCAAATTACTTAACTGACTGGCTTACCTATGGATAGGTGCCTTTTTTTGCGCTGGGGTTGCCTACAGAGTGCGCCAGGCGGTTTGCGAGCGCCTTGAGCATCTTGCTTCCGCCCGCCGCCGATTACCGGGCGGGCCAATGGACGACCTGTGATGCCGTGCTTGCCTACGACTCGACCAGGGACAAAGGGCGGCGCCCGGCAACTATCTCACCGGGTGAGTACTTGCAATATGAGGTACGGTTCAAGGTTGCATCGATGTCATGCCGTGATGGTATGCATTCCTATAAAACCGTTTCGCAGTAGGCTGCCGCGCACGATTGCCTCTTCGAGCCCGCTGACAAGCGCCGGCGAGGCCATGCATATTCGCCAAGCAACGCCCTGGAAACTTCTGGTGGAAGCGGGTTGACGGCGCTACGTAGCTGTTGGCCGTAACCAGGGCATGGCAGCAGCCGTGCCGCAATCTGAAGCCGTTGGGCTATCCTAATTGGCTTAATGCAATTATCTTTTCCCGCTGCACAACTAATCGAACCGGCAAATGTCATTCACAGCAGGCCGGCCATTCATCGGGACGCCGGCCTTCACCACTGGAGCGAAGGCACATGGCAACACTGCAAGGCAGCACGTTGGAGGCTATCCAACATAGCCAGGCGCAACTGCGCGAGGAATGGACAGCCAGCCTCGAAACCAACGGCGCCACGCGCAATATCAAAGAACAGGTACTGGCACAGGAAACCCAGGAATTTCTGCAGTTGCTGGTGGACGGCCTGCGCGCTGGTGGCGGCAGCCACCTGGCCGGTAGCGAGTGGGAGCCTTTGCGCCGGTTCCTGGAGAAGCTTTCTGCCAGCCGGGCTCAGCTTGGCCACGATTCGCACCAGGCTGCGTTCTTCATCTTCGCTTTGAAAGGGCCGCTGTTCGGCTTGCTGCAAGCGCACTACAGCAGCGAGCCGGCACGCCTGGCCGAGCAACTGTGGCTGGTGTCGGAACTGCTCGATGGCATGGGCATGCACACCATCCGCGCCTTCCAGAAAACCCGCGAGGAAGTGATCAGGCGCCAGCAGGAAGAACTGCTGGAGCTGTCTACCCCTGTGGTCAAACTGTGGGACGGGGTGTTGGCGCTGCCACTGATCGGTACGCTGGACTCGCAGCGTAGCCAGACGGTCATGGAGTCGCTGCTGCAACGCATCGTCGACACCGGCTCGGAAATTGCCATCATCGACATCACCGGTGTACCTACCGTCGACACCCTGGTCGCCCAGCACCTGCTAAAGACCGTCACGGCCATCCGCCTGATGGGCGCCGACTGCATCATCAGTGGCGTGCGCCCGCAAATCGCCCAGACCATCGTGCATTTGGGGCTGGACTTGGGGTCGCTGACCACCAAGGCCAGCCTGGCCGACGCCCTCAAGCTTGCCCTTGCACGCCTGGGCTGCGACATCAGCAAGCAGGGGTAAGCCCATGGAGCGTATCCCGATCCTGCAAATGGGCGAGTTCCTGCTTGTGACCATTCAGGTCGACATGCACGACCAGCTGGCGCTGACCCTGCAGGAAGACCTGACCGAGCGCATCAGCAGTACCTCGGCCCGGGGCGTGTTGATCGATATTTCCGCGTTGGACATGGTCGACTCGTTCATCGGCCGGATGATTGCCAGCATCTCTGGCCTGTCACGCATCCTGGATGCCGAAACCATGGTGGTGGGCATGCAGCCGGCCGTGGCCATTACCTTGGTCGAATTGGGCCTTACCCTGCCGGGCGTGAGCACGGCACTCAATGTGGAGCGTGGCATGCAAGTGCTGCGTCAACGTGTGAGCCAAAAATGAATGTGCGCGAAAGCGGCAGCCAACCGGTACGAATCGAACAGGATGTGGTACTGGCGCGTCAGTTGGCGCGCAAGCTGGCCGGCGAATGCGGCATGCGCCTGGTGGACCTGACCAAGCTGGTGACGGCAGTCAGTGAACTGGCGCGCAACACGGTGGTGTATGGCGGTGGTGGCGACATGGACTGGGCTGTGCTGGAGGATGGCGGGCGCACCGGTTTGCGCCTGTTGTTCCGCGATGAGGGCCCCGGCATCCCCGACATCAAACTGGCGCTGACTGACGGCTGGACCTCGGGCGGTGGCCTGGGCCTGGGCCTGACCGGCGCCCGGCGGCTGGTTGATGAATTTGAACTGGACACCGCGCCAGGGCAGGGCACACGCGTGACGATCACCCGATGGGCATGAACCTATTCGCCAGCCAGACCCACGTAGTAGGCCTGGCAGACCCGAGCGATGTTGGCCACGCCCGGCGTACCGCACAAAAGCTGGCCGAGCGGCACGGCTTTGACGAAGAGGACAGCGGCCGTGTGGCGCTGCTGGCCACCGAACTGTGCAGCAACGTGCTCAAGCATGCAGGCCGCGGTGAGCTGCACCTGCGGGTGCTGCCCCGTGAGCACGGGGGCTATGCCATTGAACTGCTCACGGCCGACCGTGCCCAGGGCTTCGATGCACAGGCCTGCCTGACCGATGGTTATTCAACTTCCGGCACCCAGGGTATCGGCCTGGGGGCCTTGGCGCGCATGGCCCAGGTGTTCGATGTGCACGCCGATGCGCGCGGCGCGGTGGTGCTGGCGCGCGTGCACGCCCAGCGCGACCACGCGCCCGACCTGCGCGTGGGGGTAAGCCAGCATGCCCTGCACGGCGACCCCGCCTGTGGCGATACCTGGCACCTGGCGATCGAAGGGCAGCGTATCAGCGCCCTGGTGATCGACGGCCTGGGCCACGGTGTGGATGCCCAGGCTGCAGCCAGCGCGGGCGCCGCGGTGTTTGCCCAGGCCCCGTTCGCCGACCCGCTGGAGCAATTGCAGGCCATGCACCAGGCCATGAGTGCCGGCCGTGGTGGCGCGGTGGCGATAGCACGCTATGACGGTGCCCGCGACCACCTCGGTTTCGCTGGTATCGGCAACATCGGCGCCAGCCTGGTGAGCGCCACCCAGATGCGTGGGTTGGCCTCGTTGCCCGGCATCGTCGGCGGCCAGTATAGAAAAGCCCAGGTATTTGACTACGCTCATGCAAATGGAAAATTGTTGATCATGTACAGCGACGGCCTGCAGTCCCGTTGGAATCTTCAGCACTACCCCGGCCTGGTGCACCGCCACCCTGCCGTGATCGCGGCAGTGCTGCACCGCGACTTCTGCCGGGGCCGGGATGATGTAACCGTGCTGGTCATCGACCTGGAGGCGGCGCATGGCTGATGCAGAGGTAATTGCCCGGCTGCAGGCGGATAACGATGCCCTGCGTGCCGAACTGGAAGAAACCAACCAGGGCGTGCTGGCCCTGTACGCCGAGTTGGACATACAGGCCGAGCAGCTGCGCCAGGCGTCGGACTTGAAAAGCCGCTTCCTGTCGTACATGAGCCACGAATTCCGCACGCCGCTGGGTTCGATCCTGAGCATCACCGGCCTGCTTACCGACGAGCTCGATGGGCCGTTGTCGGCTGAACAGCACCGCCAGGTCACCTTCATCAGCACGGCCACCCGCGAGCTGTCCGACATGGTCGACGACCTGCTCGACCTTGCCAAGATCGAAGCCGGGCGCATCAGCATCTCGCCGGCTTGGTTCGACATGCTCGATCTGTTCGCGGCCTTGCGCGGTATGTTCCGACCGATTGTCGACGCTACTGCCGTCGATCTTATCTTCGAGGAGCCTACAGGGCTGCCGCGGCTGTACACCGATGACAAGAAGCTCGCGCAGATTCTGCGCAATTTCATTTCCAACGCGCTGAAGTTCACCACCCAGGGTGAGGTGCGGGTGTCGGCGCAGCTGTATGGCGACGACCGCATTCGCTTTGCCGTCAGTGATACCGGCATCGGCATTGCAGCAGAGCTGTTGGATACGTTGTTCGAGGATTTCACCCAAGTAGATTCACCCCTGCAGAAGCGCTTTCGCGGCACTGGCCTGGGGCTGTCGTTGTGCAAGCGCTTTGCCATGCTGCTGGGTGGCGAAGTGGGGGTGCACAGTGAACCAGGGGAAGGCTCTTCCTTCTTCGTGGTGATTCCTCTGGCCCTGGCTCAGGAGAACGCCGATGAAACCTGAGGTGCGCTTGCTGATCGTGGACGATAACGTCGCCACCCGCTACGCATTGCGCCGGCGCCTGGTAGTGCATGGCTACGAAGTGCTGGAGGCAGGCACCGGCGGTGAAGGCCTGGCGCTGATTCGCGACGGGCAGATAGATGCCTTGATCCTGGACGTGAACCTGCCGGACATGAGCGGGTTCGATATCGTACGGTTGCTGCGCGAAGATGCCCGCACGGCGTTGTTGCCGGTGATTCACGTGTCGGCCGCGTCGATCCAGAGCGGTGACATCATCACCGGCTTGAACGCTGGCGCCGATGCCTACCTGGTGCACCCGGTAGACCCGGATGTGTTGCTGGCAACCTTGCGTACCCTGTTGCGGGTGCGTGACGCCGAGCGTGCCCTGCGCCGGAGCGAGGCGCGCTTTCGCGAGATATTTACCGGTGTATCGGCGCCCATCGCGGTGCTCGACGCCGAGTTCAAGGTGCACGAGTGCAACCAGGCGTTCAGCCACCTGACCCAGGAAAACAGCAACCCCGGGCAACTGCTGGAATGCTTTGCCAGCGGCCAGGAGCCAGCGTTGGCCGACCTGCGCCGGCACCTGGCCGCTGGCGAGCGCTGGAAGGGCACCCTGAGCATGCTGGTGCACGGGCATGTACGCGAAACCGAGTGGCAGCTGTCGCCCTACCAGGCGCCAGGGCTGTGCCTGGTTTTTATCGAGGACATCACCGAGCACCGCCACCGGGAGCGCTCCCACCTGGCCCGCCTGGACGATGCCACCAGCCAGTTGGCGCGGGAAGTGGCGGTGCGCGAACGCACCGAAGCGCAGCTGCTGCAACTGCAGAAAATGGATGCCCTGGGCAGCCTGACCGGCGGCATTGCCCACGACTTCAACAATTTGCTCACGGGCATCATCACCAGCCTGGAGCTGATCTGCAAACGGGTGGCGGAAAACCGCATCGAGAAAGTGCCCAGGTACGCCGAAGCCGCACTCAGTTCAGCCACCAGCGCGGCCTCGTTGACCCACCGGTTGCTGGCCTTCGCGCGCCAGCAGCCACTGGATACCCGCCCGGTAGACGTCAACCAGCATGTACGCTCGCTGGAAGAGCTGCTCAACCGCACCATCGGCGAGCGCATCAAGCTTACCCTGGACTTGTCGACCCACCCGGCCATCGCCTTGGTCGACCCGGTGCAACTGGAGAGCGCGGTACTCAACCTGGTGATCAACGCGCGCGACGCCTTGGCCAAGGGGGGGCGGATCTGGGTGAACACCGCAGCCACCTGGTCGCAGGGCAACCCCGACCTCGCAGACGGCCATTACATTGCCGTCAACGTGCGCGACAACGGCAGCGGCATCGAGCCGGAGCTGCTGGAAAAGGTGTTCGACCCGTTCTTCACCACCAAACCGGTGGGGCAGGGCACCGGGCTGGGGCTGTCGACCATCTACGGCTTCGCTCGGCAGTCTGGCGGGCATGTGCTGCTGAGCAGCGTGGTGGGGCAGGGCACGGAGGTGACCCTGTTGTTGCCGGCCAGCGCAGAGGCGGCGGTAGCTGTGCAGCCGACGGACGTGCAGAACCTGCACGGCAACGGCGAGCATGTACTGGTGGTCGAAGACATGGCCTCGGTCCAGGCGGCGGTGGCAGAGGCGCTGACCGATGCCGGGTACCGCTGTACGGTGGCCACCACCACTGACGAGGCGTTGCGGCACCTGCGCGACGACGCCAGCCTGGACATGATGCTGACCGATGTTGGCCTGCCGACCCTCAGCGGCCGCGAACTGGCCGACCTGGCGCGTTGCTACCGGCCCCAGTTGCCGGTGCTGTTCATGACCGGGTACGCCGATGCGGCACTGGACCGCCAGGCCTTTCTCGGCACGGGCATGGACATGCTGGTGAAGCCCTTCCAGCTCTACGAGCTGCTGGTGAAAGTGCGCCAGGCGGTCGGTACACCCTGAGGCCATCGCCCCTGTCGTTTTTTTCTGAAAATAAATGAGGTGTTTTCTCATTCTCGTTCGGCCTTTGCACAAGGCCGGAATACAGGCCACCCGCCGACCCTCTACGGAGCGAGAAAATGAGTTCGACACCGGTTCCACAGCGCCACCCCCTCAGCCGTGCCATGCACGCGGCGATTCTGGGTTTGGTTGTCAGCAGCCCGGCATTGCCTGCGCTGGCGCAATCTGCTGGCGCTGATCACACCCTGCAACTGCAGCAGTGGAACATCCCTGCTGGCCCGCTGGCACCCGCGCTGGACCGTTTTGCCCGCCAGGCGGGTGTGAGCCTGGCCTTCGACGCGCAGACCGTGGCCAACCGCACCACCCCGGGTGTGCAGGGCGGCCTGGCGACGCCCGCAGCGTTGTCGGCGCTGTTGCAGGGGACCGATCTGCAGGTTGAACAGCAAGGCCCCCAGGCCTACCAGATCATTGCGCAAGCGCCGGCTGCCGGCCCGCTGGAGCTGGGCGCAACCGAGGATTACCGGCTGGCGCCGGTCATCATCAATGCCAAGGTCAAGGCCAGCGCCGATGACGACCTCAATTCAGTGGTGGCCAAGGAACTGTGGGTCGGTGGCAAGGTGGCCACCAGCATCCTCAACACCCCGGCCTCGGTGTCTGTGGTGACCCGCAAGGAAATGGAGCAGCGCAGCGTCAGCACCACCGAGGAAGCGCTGCAGTACAGCCCGGGCGTGGTCAGCGACTTCTACGGCTCGGACGACCGCAACGACTACTTCCAGATCCGCGGCTTCCAGGCCACCACCTACCGCGACGGCCTTACCCTGAGCTCGATGCGCGGCGTGCGCGAAGACCCCTATGCCTATGAGCGCATCGAGATTCTGCGCGGCGCCAACTCCACCCTGTTCGGCCCGGCAGACCCGGGCGGCTCGGTGAATTTCGTGACCAAGCAGCCGCGCTTCGAGAAGTTCGGCCAGGGCTACGTGACCTACGGCTCCTACGACCATGCCGAGACCGGCATTGACGTGGGCGATGCCCTGAACGACGAGCAGACCCTGGCCGGCCGCTTCACGGCCAAAATGCAGAACAGCGACCGCGAGTACGACCACTCGCAAGACGACGACCGCTTCGTGATGGGCGGCCTGACCTGGGCACCCAGCGACTTCACCTCGGCCACGGTGATTCTCGATTACCTCAAGACCAACAGCTCCCCCAACAGCGGTGGCTACCCGCTGGACAAGGAATACGACCGCAGCGATTTCTACGGCGAGCCCGGCTACAACTTCCATGATGTGGAGCGCACCAGCCTCAGCGCCAGCATCACCCACGACTTCGACAACGGTTTCACCCTGCGCAGCAACCTGCGCTACAGCGAGCTGAGCGATGACTTCGGCTACGTCTACCTGAGCGACAGCGCCGAGCGCGTGGGCACCGTGATCCCCCGCTACGTGTTCGGCACCGACAGCGACGCGGACCAGCTCAATGGCAACCTGATGCTGCAGTACGATGCCCAGTTCGAGCATATCGACAGCAGCACCCTGGTGGGCGTGGAATACCTGGACTCGACCAACAAACAGCGCTCGGTGTACAGCCTGGCGCCGTCGATAGATATCGCCAACCCTGTGTTCACCGGCGTACCTGGCGGCATCACGCCGTATAGCCGCGAGAAAAACGACGCCACCACCAAGGCCGTGTTCCTGCAGCAGAACCTGTCCTTCTACGACCGCGTCATTGCCACGGTAGGTATGCGCAATGACTCGATGGACCTGACCAGCACCGAGTATGTGGGGGGGGTGAACAGGCAGAGCGACACCTTCTCGGAAACCTCTTACCGCGGCGCGCTGACCTACATCGTCAACGATGAAGTGTCGACCTACGTCAGCATGGTGGAATCGGTTTCGCCGCCGCAGGTAGGGGTTACCCCGCAGACCGGCAGGCAGTACGAAGTGGGCGTGAAGTACTCGCCGCTGGGCATGGATGCGATGTTCTCGGCCGCCGTGTACGACCTGACCCAGGAAAACGTCACCATCGCCGTAGTGCTGCCCAGCGGCATCATCGAGCAGCAAACCGTGGGCGAGTCCCGCGCGCGCGGCCTGGACCTGGAAGCCAAGGCCCAGGTCACGCAAAACCTCAGCCTGATCGGGGCCTATTCGTACATGGACACCGAAGTGTTGCGCGGCTCGCTGTATGACGGCAGCTCGCTCAAAGGCAAAGCGTTCACCGTTGCGCCCAAGCATACGGCTTCGCTGTGGAGCTACTACGACATACCCGACACCGACGTGAGCGTGGGGTTGGGTGCGCGGTACGTGGGCGGTTACTTCATGGACGCGGCCAACACCAAGAAAAGTGATGGCACCACCCTGTTCGACGCTGCGCTGAACTACAAGATCGCCAAGGGCACCGACCTGGCGCTGAATGTCAGCAACCTGTTCGACGAGCAGCATGTGGTGGGCTCGGGTACGGCCGATTACTACAACCCAGGGCGTGAAGTGACCGCCAAGTTGAGTTACAGCTGGTAAGCCAGCCCAGGCTCATGATCGTCACCCAGCCCCCGAGCTGGGTGACCCCTCCCAATCCAATCCCCGCATCCCCCCCCTCAAATAAAATTGTACAAAGAACTTTCTCTGTACAAGATAATCATAGGCTTGATATCAAAACGTCACTACGCAAGATCTCGCCCGTACGCCTGGTGCGCGGCGGCCAGCGTAGCGTCCAGCCAGGCCTCAAGAGTAGCTCCCCACGATGCTCAACAATCTCAGTATCTCGAAAAAACTGTACACCGGTTTCGGTCTTGTCCTGCTTATCATCGCCGTATTGGTACTGACTGCCTTGCGAGGCTTCGACCAGGTCAGCAGCAGCGTGAAGCGCAACATCCATAGCTACGACGTGCTCAACAGCTCCAGCAGCATGCTAAACAGCCTTATCGACATAGAAACCGCCATGCGCGGTTTTGCCCTCACCGGCCAGGACAGCTTCCTTGAACCCATGAACACAGGCGAAGCGGCGTTCACCGACGCTTACAATCGCCTGAAGCAGGCCACCGCCGACAACCCCCAGCAGCAAGCCCGGCTGGCCCACCTGCAACAGCTTTACCAACAGTGGCTGCAGCAAGACATGCAAACCAGCGTGAACCTACGCCGCGAGGTCAATGCAGACCGCGCCCCGCTGACAACGCTGGTCAGCCAGATAAGCTCGGGCCAGGCCAAAGCCAAAATGGACGCCATGCGCGCCGTGATCAACGAATTCCAGGCGGCCGAGAAATCCCTGCAGGACGAGCGCAGCCTGCTGATGGACCACGCGAAATCCACCGCCTTCACCATCCTGATCGCCGGCGGGTTGGTCGCTGCAATCCTGGCTGTGCTGATCGCCACATTCCTTGCAAGAACCCTCACCCACCGCCTGGGTGAAGCTGTAACGCTGGCGCGCAACATCGCTGACGGGCGGCTGGACAACACCATCGCCATTCAAGGTACGGATGAAGTCAGCACCCTCCAACAAGCATTCGTGGCCATGCAAGACCGCCTGCGCACCATGATTGGCGAGATCAGGGCCAGTGCCGAACAACTGGTGGGGGCTGCCGATAATATTTCGGCGGCATCGGTGCAACTCTCGGCATCAGTGCACGAACAGTCGAACTCGGCCTCCTCGATGGCGGCCACGGTCGAGGAACTGACCGTGAGTATCAACCATGTCTCTGACAATGCGGTGGAAGCGCATACCCAGTCCAGCGAGTCCGGTCGCCAGTCCAGCGAAGGCGGCAGCGTGATTCAGGAAACGCTGACGCGCATGAACCTGATCGCCCAGACCGTAGAAGCCTCTGCCGGCCAGATCAGCGAACTGGACAGCCATGCCGAGCAGATCAGCAGCATTGTCAGCGTGATCAGCGGCATTGCCGAGCAGACCAACCTGCTGGCCCTGAACGCCGCCATCGAAGCCGCCCGCGCCGGCGAACAGGGCAGAGGCTTTGCGGTGGTGGCCGACGAAGTACGCTTGCTGGCACAACGCACCGGCAACTCGACCCAGGAAATTACCGAGATGGTCAAACGCATCCAGTCCGGCACCCGCGAGGCCGTGGGGCAGATGGAGGTGGGTGTGCAGCAGGTCAAAGGCGGTGTGACCCTGGCGCAACAAGCGGGGGAGGCGATCGTCAGCATTCGGCAGTCTTCGGGGGACGTGGTGCGCATGGTGGATCAGATTTCCCTGGCACTGCGCGAACAGACCGCTGCAAGCCAGGATGTGGCGCGCAACGTCGAACGGATTGCGCAGATGTCGCAGCAGAATAGCCAGGCGGTGGAGCAGACGGCCGAGACGGCGGGGGCGTTGCAGCGGTTGGCGCAGGGGTTGTATGGGCAGGTGGGGGTGTTTCGGATTTGACGGAGTAAGGGGGTGATGCCCCTGCGCGTGCGACGTCCTCATTCGCCGTGCGCACAGGGGCCCTTGGCGGTCGATACCGTCAGTGATTGATAGCTGCGAGCCGACTGACTTCTATCGCCTTTGGCCTTGAGGTTCAGCGCATCATTCCCAACTCCGCATCATCCAGCAGCGCTTTCCCCAGAGCGCAAAGATAGTGCGCTGCCCAGATCAGCTTTGGCTTGTCTTCCATCAGCCCATCAATGGTCAAATCCCGCGCATAGCCCATCAGCTCCGACGCTTGTTCACGGGCGTTCTGGCAGGGGATGCCCGGTTCGATGCGGAACAGCGGGTGGGTTTGGTTTTCACCTTGGAAGAAGATGGTTTTGCCGACAGTGCATTGGGTGTTTTCGGTGGTCATCGAGCAATACCCCTGGTCAATGCATGGGTTGCGGGCCGGCTGGCCGTTGTATTTGCGCCAGTGCCGATTCGAGCAAACGGCGGAGTGTTTCCAGCTCGTGCATCGACGCCATGATCAACACGGAGGCGGGTGATCTGGGTTGCATTAGCATTGCTTGCTGTGCAACGGCTTCGGCGCAGGGCGCGTAGTCGGTTGCGAGCATGAGGGTGTCTTCCAGGGAGTGGGGGAGATGGGGTGGGTCGGGGACGATTTTTAGCATTGGACTGTGTTCTCGATAGTGGCTACCGCCAACCCGCTGTCAAACGGAATGGTGGCAGCTGTGCATGGGTTGACAGACCGGCGAACACAGAAACCGGCGCACGCGAGCGTGCCCCATGCACAACCGCCATTAACGGTTATGCGCACTGTGTATCGTTGCGGCCTGTCAAAGCCGGTCGTTGGATGAGCAACGACCCACCGAGCCTAGAACTCTGAACTAGCGATCGCAACGGAAAACAGGCGCAGGGAGTATGTTTGGGAAACGTCCTACGCGGAAGGGGTAAAATCTGATTTTCTGGCACCGGGCCAGCCACCCTCAGGCACAAAAAGGACGCCTGGGGGTAATGTCTGTTAGTTAAGCGATTGGGGCCGCTATGCGGCCCATCGCCGGCAAGCCGGACTCCCACAGAAGCAGTGCAGACCTCAAGCTTTGCGCGGTACTTGTGGGAGCTGGCTTGCCGGCGATGGGCTGCGAAGCAGACCAATTGTTGCCACTAAGGCTTAACTGACTGGCATTACCCCTGGGGGCGTCTTCTTTTTGGAATTTGGTGGGTCGGGGTAATCTGAAACAAGTCGGTATCTATTAGTTTGGGCTGGCAAACGAATGTTCGGTCAACTTGCTTGGAATACCAGTTGGAACGCTGCGTAGCCTAGATTCTGATGGACGGTAATTTGAGAACTGCGCCCAAAAACGAGTCGGGCCCGAATCTATAAAGCAGATGGTCGCTCTGTTGATTGTTGCCCCTGCGCTCGCTGGCACTGGGGCTCCTAGCAAACGATACCGTCAATGATTGCTGTGTTGGCTAAGCCGACTCTCGAAGTATTGCGCCGTCTCTTTGTCGGTGCAGTACAGGTAGCAACCCTTCATCCCGCGTGTCATCAGGGTTCGGTACGTATTTTTGATGATCAGGTCTGTTTCACTTTTCGCGAGGGTAGGTTGTTCTTTCATCATTTTTTTCCAGCCGCGAATCGATTTATCGTGCTTGTCGCGCTCATCCGGGGATGTCACTACCTGACCGTCACGTACGACTAGATCTGGCCCGATAATCACGCCGATGTAGTCGACTTCCAACCCTTGGCAGGTATGAATGCAGCCAACCTGCTCGATGGAGTTCTCAGCGATGATCCATAGGCTGCCATCCTGATCCAGGTTCCATTGGCGTTTGTAGTCACCAATGACGATATCAGCAGCGGTGGGGTCTTTCTTGCTCAACCAAGGCCAACAATAGCCCGCGACCACACGAGCTTTGTTTCCGTGGTTTTTCTCGTTGATTGCTTCATGCATCGCCTGGGGTGAGTCGAACACCTTAAACTCGTACTCTTGAGTCTCAAGCGTCGGATTTGCCGTCGAGCGAATGCCTAGTGTGTCATCCAGCCATGCCAGATAACCGTCAGAACCACTGCAGCGAAACTGCGAAGACAGCACGTGTTCTTCAACCACAGCACCCTTGGCCTTTGCAAAGGCGCGTATCGCCTGCTTGCTGCCGATATCGCTCAAGGTTACACGCTGGTCCTCATCAATAAAGAAAATTGAGCATTTCGCTGAATCAATCAGCTCCTTGATCTGGTTTTCCCCAAGGTTTCCATAAAGCCCGCTTTTCTCATTCAGTCGGTGGGCTTCGTCCACGATGAGCGCATCGAATGTGTTGGGCTCAGTGTCGATGAATGCCCCAGAGCCTGAAAAGAAATTCGAGAAATGGCTGCGCTTGATGGTGCCAACCAGTTTGCTTTCGTAGACCTTGCGAGGGGCGGCATTCTTGGAGACGTATTTGCTCATCAGCTTCAATTCTGTGAGCTTCACCAGCAGATTGATAGCCAGAACAGTTTTTCCGGTGCCCGGTCCACCTTCGATGATCATCACCTTGGGTGCTTGATCCGAAGCCTCGTTTGCCGCCGCAAGCGCCGACTCAAAAATTGCTTTCTGATCGTCAATCAACACGAACTCGGGTTTGCCTTTCATCAACCCCGCGAGGGCTTCGGCTAGCGCCTTGGATGGGCGAATTTTTCCTTCGGACAGCTCGTAAAGAACCTCTTTGTTGTCGCCATGACTTATATGCTTTTTCAGAAAGGTTCTGAGTTTGCTGAGCTCTTCCGGGCCTTTCAGAAACAGCGGAGCCTTGCTGATGTGGGGCTCATAGTGGGCTGAATCTATGACACCGTCGCTGACGTAGTTATGGAGGTAGGCGCACGGACGGATTTCGATGCTTTTGTCATACACCGCCTCGTTGAAGCCTTCCAGCAGCGCTGCATAGGACCATACTTGATAGGAGGGGTGAATGGTTTCAATGAGGCCGCCACCCAATGCCGTTTTGACGATTGCGTCTTTGGTTGTGGCGTTGGCCTTGCTCCATTGCTTCAGCTCGATCAGTACGGCCTTTTTTGCCTGGTTTTCGTCGCGACCGGTGAGTAGAAAGTCGATTCGCTTCGACGACTGCGGAATGTGCAATTCGATGGCCAGGCCTGCATCGCTCGGGAGGTCCTCATCTCTAAGGACCTTGGCCATGTACGTCAGAGACCCTTGCCACGACCTGATTTCCGAGGAGCCGACGTTCTTGCCGGTAGCTTCCTTGTAATGCCTGAGGATCACCTCCTCAATGTCATCGTTATCGTTGTCTTTGAGAAATTGCTGTTTGGTCGCAGCGTAAACGATCACGGGTTGTCCTTAGGTGCGTGTTGGTCAGAGTTGGTCGTACTTTTTGCTGGTGCTTTTGGCTTTATCTACGGGGTATTTCTGGCCATTCGAGGCGAGTTTCTGTGTCACCGCCTCGTTGAGGTCAATGCCAAGTACGCTGCTCAGGCGAACCAGGTACATCAGTACGTCCGCCAGCTCATCCTTGATGGCTTGGCCGATTTCGGGATCTGTTGCGGCGGAGATCGAATCGGCATCGCTCATCCATTGGAAAATCTCGCATAGCTCTCCTACCTCGCCAGTGAGAGCCAGGATGAGATTTTTGGGGGAGTGGAACTGCTGCCAGTCGCGATCATCGGCGAAGCGCTTTAGGGATGCGGCAAGCTTTACTACGTCAACCAGTGGCGCGGATGAGCTATCTGAGTCACTCACGGGGCTCTCTCTTGGGTATCAGTGAGGGGCAAAAGATCTGTAGGAAATCGGCTTCGTATTGTAAGGCCTTTCGCTATTGACGCAGGCGTTTTGTTTTTCTCCCGCTTCTGCTAGCCGAATTGCTTGCCTGCATTAGCTATGTCATTTGAGGGGGGGACGTGGGCCGCCTACAGGCGGATTTTCTAGTGCCTGGCGACAGCCTCCGCCGTATCTGGCCTGGCAATTGGCGACAGGATGGTGACTGCTTTGGCGACGCACAGGATTCGTCGAAGACCGATATCGCGACTGATGGCGGCGCCCGGCCTGATTGACGCGGCATCAGGAGTCGAAATGCCGTTTAAATCATTGATTTATAGGTGCTTTACATGAGGTTTTGTGGGCTGTATTTCATTGGGTACCCTGGGCCCTACGGAGGTTTTTAGCCCAGGAGATATGTGGGAAAGGGGCCTTGGGGGGCGTCGAGCCCTGCCTCCTGCGCATCGCAGGTTTAGGAGGTCAGCCAAAACCTGTATAAATTTTCAGTGTTTGTGCTCGATCTTTCGCGCCAAACCGGTTAGAATGACCTCCGTTAGGAGGCTTTCCCATGCATACTATTGACGCCGTTGACCTTTTTTGTGGTGCTGGAGGGCTGACTGCAGGTCTGCTCAAAACCGGTATCAGCGTTCGTGCTGGCTACGACATTGATCGCAATTGCGAGTATGCCTATAAGACGAACAACGGCGCAGAATTCGTGGCTGAAAGCGTTGAGTCTGCAAAGGTTGGCGATGTTGCTGCTTGGTATCGAGACGGTCGGGTCAAGCTCTTGGCGGGATGCGCTCCCTGCCAGCCCTTCTCGACCTACAATCAGGGGCGTGATACCAGCACTGATCGCAAGTGGCCGCTTCTGTATTCGTTTGAAGAGCTCATCAAAGGCATTAAGCCAGAGCTGGTCACCATGGAGAACGTCCCTGATGTTACCAAGCACAAGGTATATGTTGACTTTGTAAAGGGGCTGGAGGATGAGGGCTATCATATTTGGGCAGGGACCATCCACTGCATTGACTACGGACTTCCTCAGCAGCGTCGCCGACATGTACTGTTAGCTTCGAAATTTGGTCCCATAGCCATGATTCCGAAGACTCATGCAGGCAAGCCGGTGACAGTAGAACAGGCAATTGGACATTTCCCAAAGCTTGAAGCTGGTGGGTGTGATCCGAAGGATCCTCTGCATCGTGCGGCCACTTTAACTCCAATAAATCTTGAGCGTATCAAACGATCAACGCCAGGCGGTACATGGAAAGATTGGCCAGAGTGGCTGCGCGCACCTTGTCATCGCAAGAGTAGCGGCAAGACTTACCCGAGTGTTTATGGTCGGATGCGCCATGATGAACCCGGGCCGACTATGACGACGTTATGCTATGGATTTGGCAACGGGCGATTCGGTCACTATGATATGAAGCAAAATCGCGCAATTTCTCTTAGAGAGGCTGCAACTTTGCAATCCTTTCCTGAAACTTATCAATTTATGCCGCCTCAGGAAATCACGTTCAAAGCAGTCGGTCGCATGATAGGAAACGCCGTCCCTGTCCGACTAGGTGAAATTATCGGAATGAGTATTCAGCGCCACCTCCAAGAATTTGCTACCGATCAGAAGTAGGAGCAAATTCTCTTCTGAGTCGCAGCTTAAGTGTGCATGGACCTATCGTTTCGCACCTCCAGATGATGATAACTTGTTAGCCCAGCGTCTCAAACTGGGCTGACTTTCTACATCCCATTCTACGTTAGCGTTAAGCTTTGGTATCCAGTAGTCTTGGCGAATCTTTTGGGTGGTTGCATATTTGCAGTTCTGATGGCGATGCCAAAACACTCTTGCACGAATATTGCTGATGTGTATTTCATTAGTACTATATCCAGGCTTTCAGGAAGCGGTTTTTGTGTGGCCTGAATTGGAATCACATATGATTAAATAAACATCTCGATTTAAGGGCGGGTGCGCGCCCGCCCTAAGGCTTTCATAGTTCTAGAGCGTGTTTGTGGGTTTTCCGTCTTGTTCAGTCGTTCTCCTAATTAGGCTGGTAGTGCAGTGGGTGCTGCATATTTCTTCTTTCTCAGATATGAAGAAATCGACCATAGCACGGATCTTAAATAGACCGTAGTTTGGTAATGGACCTTGGAAAGATACTCTGGTGAGGTATCTTGCCCGCACTGTTCAAATGATAGCCTTCCATGTGCAAAAGCATTTCTTTTATCTCTAACGTCTCGTAGTTGGCGCAAAGTTTGACGGCCGTTTAAGTTTGGGTCTGCAGTTTGGAAGCCGTACTTTTTAGCTGTCGTTTTAATTTCTGCGCAATCAACATTTCCGGAGAATATTTTTTCTCTATCGTAACCCAGTCTGGTTATAGCAATTTCAATCGGGTGCGTTCTTCCATCCAAGGCTGAGCTATGACTGTCTTTGATAGCGCGCTTGAAATGACTAAGTGCAATGTTTTGTAAATTTCCGCTTAATTGGTCAAAGCCCAGGTTGTCGCCATCCACAGCTTTGTGAATCGCGTCAATAGCATTTGTCATAGTCGCTTCCACCAAATTGTAAAGAAGCAAGTAGGTGTTCGCGCGTAATGTTTTTGTTAGTTCGCGTGATAGCTCGGCTCCTGCAATTGGAGCGATTTCGCCGTCAGTTTCACCGGCAAGTGATACAGAACGATTGTTCGCAATTATTTCTATGAAATCAATATATCTGCTTACCTCGGCGCTTCTTTGTCTGAACAGGTCGTAGAGTTCGACGACAAGAACTTCACTGTTGGTCATACTGGACCTCTCGACCCAGTAGATTATCTCTGACAAAGTGGATTCGATTTACCACTTTGGGTCTGGAGTTGCTTGCATCCGAGCGAGTGAGCGTCTTGAATTCATCACTTGCCAGCCATGCCATTGAAGCGGGAACTAACCCTGGAGCTATTCTTTGAGCAAGGGCTACGCCGACTGAAATTGACTCAAATCGAATTCGAGGTACCGATGAATTATTGGGCGCTTTCTTGAATCCATGAGGGAAAAATCTTTGAACGAAGTCAAGCATGTTTTCGAATGTTGTGCGAAGCTCCTTCTGGTCGAAATCATGGTTGTTCATATGGTCAAGATATTCATCTAGGAATTCATCGACCCGCTTGTTGAATGCTTCATATCTATGTAGGTAGGCGTAAAATCTAAGTACCATCTCCTCATAGTCGCGATGATTGATTCTTACGTCACTGATAGGGCAGAGCTGTCTGAAGCGTAGGTTGGCAGCCGTGTTTCTAACAAAGTCAGTGAACGGACCATCCTGTGAGCCGAATCGTTGCTCCATGTCCTTTAATTTTGTTCCGCCGGTGTTAAGGCGATCAAAGAGCTGGCGACGCGCCTCTTCATCAACTTCCATTAACTCGATCATTCGCATTGTTTTGCGTCTAAATCTAAGCTGGCGTGAGACTGGAAAATCTTTAAAATAAAACCCGTTCAACATTGGCAACATTTTCAAATCATCAAGCTTGAACTGGTTACCTAAAAAACGTACAAGTGTTCTTATTCTTTGCGAGCCGTCAACTATTTCCAAGCGGCCTTCGTTTTCGCCAGTGTGTACATCGGCGACATATAGGTATGGTATTGGTAAATTAAGTAATATGGATTCAATAAATCTACCTTGTTGTTCCTCGCTCCAGACTAGCTCGCGCTGATAATCTGGGATGAATAATTCTGCCTTGTCGGTTTCCTCTAGTTTGTCTACGTACTTCGATACGATTACCTCGATAGGGTACTCTCTTATATCAAAGTCTGTTTCTTTTTGCCTCTCAATGATTTGCTTTTCAGCTTCGATTTTTTGTTCGTCGCTAATAAGTGCGAACATTTCTCCTTGCTTCGCCATTAAAATTCCTTATCTGCTGATTGTTGGCAAAATTGTTAATTGGTGTTGCGAAGCTTTTTGGTTTGATCCATATGCGCTGCCACCATTGGGTTAAGCTTACACCTTCCGACGGTGTATGAGTTGACAGGGTTCGATAGAACGGTTCAGGGGACTGAGCCTTCGCGCCTCGGGTAACTTGCCTCCCTCCGGATGCTTCGCAAGGGGAGGCGAGGGATTTCGCGTAATGTCTGCATTCTTTGCAAACCATCATTTCGCTGGTAGGCATTTTGCCATTGATGGCGGTGAAAGGAAGCCCTTTGCCAGCATGAAGGTCGGTATTTCCGAGTCGACGAAACCAATTTTTATCCCGCATTCGGGAGTGCCCGATAACCAGCCGGTACACAAGATTGGACGCCTAAGCCGCATGTGGCATGCCTGCCATCCAGCTTATTTGAACGGCCATTCATGATCTGTCTCCTCTAGCAGTTGAGTCTCATTAATCCCCCGCGTCATCCCGTCAAGAATGCTGAGTGTTATCAGAGATCAAGACCCCTGCGACCTGTGGGGGGAGGTCCTCTACGCAGGACTGTCGGCTCCTTACGTCCGGGAGCAAGGGCATCCCATGATCTGGTCTCCTTAGCACCGTTACCGGTGGGCGGGTGGAGGCTGCATTGGCTGACGAGATCGGTGCCGCGAGATCCTGAGCCAGGTGCAGGCAGCAATGCGATGACGGGGCATGCCTGACTCAGTCAGGCGCAGTCTATTCCTTGAACTGCGGCACCATATCGTTAAGGGAAGCGGTCACACTGCAATCGTTTCCCCCGGATTACAGATTCATGCCAACGGAAGAAATCGCGTTCAAGTCCGCAGGCCGCATGATTGGTAATGCGGCTCCCGCAAGGTTGAGCGAAATCATTGGCCTGAGCATCCAGCGTCACCTTGAGGAGCAGGATCGGCTAAAAATACCTTCCTGAGTCGAGCATCCAAGGACATCACGTCCTTGGTCTCACACTCCCAAACAACGACAACCCGCCAGCCCAGCTCGCGCAGTTGTTCGGCTTTTCTATTGTCCCGCTCCACATTCGATGCAAATTTCGGTAGCCAGAAATCTTGGCGTGTTTTCGGCGTCGAGGCGTAACGACACCCCGGATGCCGGTGCCAATAACATCCGTGGACGAAAACCACCGTCCTTCGCTTAGTAAGGACGACGTCTGGACTGCCAGGCAGAGACTTCGAATGCAGACGGAATCGAAGCCCCAAGCTATGGAGCAGGCGCCTCACGACCAATTCTGGCTGCGTGTGCTCCCGCTTGATCAAACGCATCCGATCGGACGCCGTGAACTGGTTCATAGTGGCTCTTCGCTGCTGAATTGCGGATCCACTTGTGTAACCATGCAGCCAAAGCCAAACGAACACAACAGGGAAAAACAGCAATGGATGCAATAGTCGAAACGGTTGAGGATCAGGAATTATTTTTGGAAATCGACCTCAACGTGTTGAATCATCTGGGGATAGGTCTATACAGCAGCACGCCCGCCGTAGTCACCGAGATCGTCGCCAACGCATGGGACGCCGACGCCCATACCGTTACGGTAGACATTCAACAAGACAAGATTATCGTTCAAGACGATGGCCACGGGATGGGGCACGGAGAGCTGCAGGCCCGATTCCTTCGTGTCGGGTATGCCCGCAGAGACCAACCGAAAGGCAATAAGAGCGACACTCTTGACCGCCCGGTGATGGGCCGTAAGGGAATTGGGAAGCTGGCCATGTTCTCTCTAGCGGACCAAATCGACATTTGGTCAAAGAAAGCCGGGGGGCCTCAGGTCTCCGCTCGAATCAACGTCGAACAACTCAGGAAAGACATTCAGTCAGCCAAGAAATATTCTCTCGAAAAGCTGGACACAGAATATGACTGGGGAGACAAGACAGGAACACGCATCGTACTTTCGAAGCTAACGGCGGGAACTGACAAAACGGAGAGCTTTCTCCGTCCCCGCATAGCGAGGCGTTTCAGTGTGCTGGGGGATATCCATAAATTTAAAGTAGTCATTGATGGACATGAAATCACGACCCAAGATCGCGGGTATCATGCAGACGTCCAGTTCTGGTGGGATTTGGAGGATGAAACCAGATCAGAGCAAAAGCCTCTACTCAAGAATCTTGCGACCGACGAAGATGGCCAGGAGTGTATAAAGCGCATAAACAACGTCGTAGTTGTCGAAAACCATGCCTATAACCTCCGAGGCTTCATCGCCACTGTCGCGAAGCCGAAGAGCCTGAAAAAGACTGATGACAACATCAATCAGATCTCACTGTTCGCCAATGGCCGGGTATTCCAAGAGGATATGCTGAAGGACATCGGCAATGCCAAGGTGTTTAACAGCTACATCGTTGGTGAGATTCATGCGGACTTTCTCGATAGGGATGGGACTGACCGGGCAACGGCAAACAGGGAATCGGTGAAAACCGGAGATCCTCTGGTAAGCGCTGTACGTGCGTGGTTGAAGAATACTCTTGACGATATTGCGGACCAGTGGGATGACTGGAGACGTCAGCAGAATGTCGATAGCGACGATGAGCGCACCAAGCTGGCGCTGGAAAAATGGTACGCCTCTTTGACGGACGCCCGAGATAGGAAGCTAGCTCAGAAACTGATCACTCCCATCCTGTCGGCTGAGCACTCGAATGATGACACCAAGAACAAGGACATCAAGCGAGACTTGGTACGTAGTGCGATTGTCGGCTTTGAAAAATTACGAATCCGGAAGCAGCTGGACAAGCTCGAAAAAGTCACCGATGTATTATCCGTTGAGTTTCAGAGGCTGTTTCTGAATCTCGATAGTGTTGAAGCGACCCATTATCACGAAATCACCCGCTCCAGATTGCAGGTGATTGAAAAATTCGAAAAAGAAATTGCTAACACAGATGCGCTTGAGAAGGTTGCTCAGAACTATTTGTTCGACCACTTGTGGCTACTTGATCCGACATGGGGGCCGGTAGGTGAAAGCAAGGTTATGGAGCAGACTCTCACCAAAGAGTTGAAAGACATTGCGCCTGATAATCCTACCGGTGCACGGATTGATATCGCCTACAGAACTTCGACAGGGCGCCACGTCATTGTGGAGCTGAAGAAACCTGACAAAAAGTCGGTAGATGTAGATGACCTTACGAAGCAAGGACGGAAATATCGAGGTGCAGTTACGGAATATCTCCGTAAGCATAGCGATATTGGAGGCCTGAATGGCCGCAGACCAGCCATCGATGTTGTATTTGTGACCGGCGAACTCCCTAGGACCAGCGACGGCGATGTTCTGGAAATTCTCAGAGGAAACCAAATGCAATCATTCACTTACGAGGGAATGATCGTGAATGCGCGGAGAGCATATCAGGAGTATTTGGACGCATCGCCAAGTGTTTCCATCATTGATGACATCGTGTCGAACATAACCTGATCCTGCATGCCCTACCTTATGGTCAAATAAGGCAGGGCAGCTTTTCTTTAAAATGGATTTGTTGTCTGTGTCTTCGAGTTTAATTTCGGGTATTTGAGAAGTTTGTCTTTCGTGATACCTGAAAAGCTATTGGGTCAGAAGTCCACTCATCGATATCCCAGCAGAGTAAAGCCTCAATCTCGCCGCCAGTGGCTGTTGGTTCTCCATTATCACGAGAAAGTCTAATTTTCGAGACGATAATTAGGGCGGTTGATCCCTTGTGCGTTCGATGGAGATTTACTTCATTTTTTGTCATTAACACCGAATCGCAGAAGTCACTGGTCGTGCCTTTAACCTCGACCAGAAGCTCCTCGCCAGCTCTCTTGGCTAATATGTCAAATGACTTAGTGGCTGAAGTGTCTTGAGGCTCATATCCGTTTATTAATAGGTGTTCTATCGCCAGTGCCATGGCGTGCCGCTCAATTACCTGTCGCTCCTTTGCTGTCAGTCCCCGGCCTTGCTTCCCTGCTCTGTTTCTTAATGGCTTGGCGATTACTGAAATTTCGTCGGCGCTTTGGTCACCAGGAGATAAGTCTCGTTGTTCAATTTGAGCAAGATAAATTTCGTTTAGACGTTCCGCAGCTCTGAATAATAGTAGGTCTAGATCGGTAGTATTTAATTCTGAGGCGGCAATGCGCTTGGCGAATCCCGTGGCCTTCTCAAATGTTCGCGGAAGTGGTGCTTTGGCACCCAGAGAAATTTCGTCATCAAAAGGGATGAGCGACTTCCATTTTTGCTGAACAATAAGTCTAGCCCATGAGGTTCGTGTCTTAAGTTCATCATCAGAAACCGGCCGGAGATCACCTCCGCGCCAGATAGTGCTTCCACACCCTACGGTAATAAAAACAGCGGATCCGTCTGCTGCAAAGTGAATTACCAGATAGAAACCTTCTCTAGGGGTAGGAGACATTGCCTTAGAGAAGACTCGTACCCACGGAGCTTCCGTCTTTCGCCCGATACCATCCGAGCCTTCAACAGCAAGATCATCGAAAGCGCTATCAAGTGCCTTCCGCAGAGAAGGTAAACGGCTGCGTAACTCCCCCGCAAGTACTGACCGAATGAGATGCCCCCGCTCTTGCATGTCGGGTGTGTTGGATGACGTATACTTGGGCTGCAAGCTGCAAATTTGGCCTAACGTGATTTCCACTAAGAAGCTCCCAGTCTTATGCAATCTGCATTCCAGATGCGGAAATCGTGACCAATTTGTGTCCAGGTCAGTGGATTTCCATCAGGGGTAGGAAGTTATCAACTTATTGCTAACGGTTCATCCTAATAGTGCAGACATAACGAACCGGATCCGCTTTTGCCCAATTGAGATCAGCTTCTGGTGCGCATCTGCCTATGGGCTATGTGTCTGTTCTGGGTTGATTGCTTTAGGTGTCTGACCAATACCCAGGCATCAGTAAGAAACACGGTGGGGCATTCGAGAAATCAACAAGGGATCGGGATCTCTGATTCACCACTTATTGGTCAGACATGAACCTAGAGCGTCGATCGTTTTGGTTGAGTAGGTGGTAAACGGCGCTACTGGCTGTGCTGTCCTAAGGAGCAATGCCCGCGAACACCGGCGGAGCCGTTGCCAGACACCGCGTCGCCTGCTTCGCGGGCAAGCCCGCTCCCACAATGAATCGCGCAGGCTTTTCAAATTTTGAGAAAGACAGTTGCTCCAACTAACGGGCGGGGGTGGCCGGTAGTCCTGCGGCGCCGGGCCGGCATCATCGATCGGTGTAGGAGCGGGTTCACCCGCGAAAACGGTGGTACCGGCAATGCACAATGCCTGGCAGAAACTGGCCAGCAGGCCCGGCCCTTTCGCGGGTAAACCCGCTCCTACAACGGTCGGGGAAACAGGTACCTGGGGTTTTCGTGAGAGCCAGCGGCAAAGCCTGGCTCCCATAGCCTATAAGCCTGGAATTCAGCGCATCATCCCCAGCTCCGCATCATCCAGCAGTGCTTTCCCCAGAGCACACAGATAGTGCGCTGCCCAGATCAGCTTCGGCTTGTCTTCCATCAGCCCATCAATGGTCAAATCCCGCGCATAC
This sequence comes from Pseudomonas sp. NY5710, assembly GCF_013305665.1. Classification (NCBI taxonomy): domain Bacteria; kingdom Pseudomonadati; phylum Pseudomonadota; class Gammaproteobacteria; order Pseudomonadales; family Pseudomonadaceae; genus Pseudomonas; species Pseudomonas sp. NY5710. The sequence goes on along the minus strand of NZ_CP045554.1, from coordinate 4,680,232 downwards.
CCCATCAGCTCAGACGCCTGCTCACGGGCGTTCTGGCAGGGGATGCCTGGTTCGATGCGGAACAGTGGGTGGGTCTGGCTTTCACCTTGGAAGAAGATGGTTTTACCGACAGTGCATTGGGTGTTTTCGGTTGTCATCGAGCAATATCCCTGGTCTTTGTGTTGCCTGGGCTGGCCCTATCGCCGGCAAGCCGGGCTCCCACAGTGTGAGGTGGGGTCAGTGCATGGGTTGCGGGCCGGCTGGTCTTTGTATTTGCGCTAGTGCCGATTCGAGTAGACGGCGTAGCGCTTCCAGCTCGTGCATCGAGGCCATGATCAGCACGGAGGAGGGCGACCTGGGCTGCATCAGCATCGCTTGCTGTGCCACGGCTTCCGCGCACAGCGCGTAGTCAGTAGCAAGCATGATGGTGTCTTCCAGGGAGTGGGGAAGGTGGGGTGGGTCGGGGACTATCTTCAACATGATTGCTTCCATTTCAGGGCCGCCACCCTCTGCTGTCAAACAGCGGGTGGCAGCTGTACGCGGGTTGACAGACCGGCGGAAACAACAAGCTCCGGCGCACGCAAGCGTGCCCGCACGTACAGCCGCCATAACGACGAGCCTTTTTGTTGTTTACCGTAGCGGCCTGTCAAAGCCGGTCGTTGATGAGCAACGACCCACCGAGCCTAAAACCCCGAAATAACGACCGCAACGGAAAACAGGCGCAGGGAGTATCTTTGGGAAACGTCCTACGCGGAAGGGATTAAATCTGATCTTCTGGCCCCAGGCCAGCCAATCACAGGCACAAAAAAAGACGCCCAGGGGCGTCTTCTTTTTTGGAATTTGGTGGGCCGGGGTAATCTGAACAGGTAACGTAAGCTATTGATTTTAAAATATTATATCGGTTTATTTTTTCTGTTGGAATGCCATTTGGAATGCCGATAGGATGTGCTTGGTACCTTAAGGTGTCCTGATGGGGTGCTATTGCTATATCGTTCCTTTACCTCATACCTGGAGATCGGACTGGCTGATACGCGCAATGAGCGGGGAGACCAGGTCACTGATTCTCTTGGGTGTTCATCCGTCACAAAACAGACAGGCCGAACAACAGACAGGCCGAACGGCTGGCAACAGGACTACAGTGATCGCGCTGCGTCTGAGGCTATTCAACTTTGTTCGCACCGTAGAGCTCCGTAAGGCGGAGTGCGGCGAATTCGATCTGGGTCGGGCTGAATAGCGTATTCCGGCGGAGCGTATGAAAATGCGAGAGCCGCACATCGTTCCGCTGTCCAGGCAGGCGGTCGATCTACTGCGTGAGCTACATACCCATACAGGCGGTCACCGGCTGTTGTTTCCGAACTGTCGCAAGCTAAACGAATGCATGACCGCCAAAACGCTGAACCGGGCACTGGAGCACATGGGCTTCAATTGCAAAGAGAGCATCGGCTTTTCGGCTCATGGATTTCGTGCAACGGCTTCGACAGTGCTGAATGAAATGGGGTATCGCGCAGATGTTATCGAGCGTCAGTTGGCGTATGCCGAGAGAAACAAAGTTCGTGTAAGCTACATTCAGGCGAAATATTTGGAGGAGCGACGCCGGATGATGCAGGCATGGGCTGATGAAGTTGATGTTAAACCTTTTGAAAAGAAGATTTACTTAGTTATCGTTTGTCTACCTGACTGTGTTCTGTGAAGTTCTTGCAATGTAAGATTTTTGATTGAAGTGGTTAGTAAATCTAGGCAGGAGACTTGTGTTTCGTCTCCTGCTTTTTGATTGTTGGTAGGGTGGTTTTGATGTGTGTGGTGCTTATATGTTTTTCAGTGGCTTTAGTTTTTCTGGGATATAGATTCCTTTGTCCTCTTCCATCTGCAGCAGGATGTCCAGTATTTGAGTTCGCTTTAGGTCATATTTTTCAGCTAGCTTATCAAGACGCTGGATGGTCTTTTTGGATAGGATGAAGTTGTATTGTTTTTTGTCGGTTTCTTTGGTTCGATACTTGTTTTGGCTCCATCTGCTTTTAACTGTCTGGATGAAAAGCTTTCTTTCAGCAGGGAGTTTAAGTGTGTTGTCGAAAAAAATTAGTAGCTCTTCGTGGTTGGTGAATGGGTCATTGCCGAGAGCTAATAGTGGGTTGTCTTTGATGAATATTTTCCATGCTAGTTCGCATTTTTTATTTTCGTCTTCCTCATGAAACCATTGGAATGCCTGGTCTACATTTTTTTGCAGTTCCCAGGCTGATGCTATTTGTGAAATCTGTATTTGTTTTGTTGTTGGTGTGGTTACCCATGCGTCAATTTTAGTAATAATTGTTTCGCGATCTGGTAGGTTGGGTGGTGTGTCCGATAAGAAGTATCCGGCTCTTCCGGTTATATTGTTATTTATCCAGGTGTGTTGTCTTTTGCTGTCTGTAATCCACTTCAGGGTGTTTTCTGGTAGGAGCATGCTTGATTGGTTTTGCTCAATTTCATGGCTTAGGTTTGGCGTATTTATAATTAAGTCTGCCATTCTGTCTCTCATGCCCGGGCTTCTGAACTCGCCTAAATACGTTATTGGGTAGCGGTGCTTCAAGAAGACCCATAGCCAATTAGTGAATCGGCTGTTTGTAATTATCCCTGGAAGTGTATTCGCGAGCTTGTCGTTTCGAAGGATTGCCATGTCTGATGCTCGTATGGGGGCAGGCCTTGGGGGCATGCGCTGGAATTTATCTCTAGTAGAATTTTAGATGAAAAATAGTCGTTTGTTAATGCCTTTCTAGCACATTCCTTGCGCTTTTTTAGAATATATTATTCTGCCAGAATCCAGTGTTCACGGGCCCTCAATGAGATTTTTAGGCTGGTTTTGGGCTTTAGGCTACCCATCTGAGCTATAGACAGATGGCGGTCATGGCGGAGAGCGCTCATCGCGAGAGGGCAGGCTGTACTCGGAGTTGGGCTGGGCTATTGATTCTGCCGAGCTTCGGGCCAGGTAGATATACGGGGAGATTAGCTGTGGGACGGTCGCTGTTAATTATACTGCGACAAGGGTGTCGAGCCGGGGGGCGTCGTGAAAAAAACTGACCGTGATGAGCCTGCATATGAGAAACCTCCCAGCGAGGAGGATATCCCTGAAGAGGATCGTTATCGCTTTGGCCTGCTTATTCGAGCTCATACTTCTACACGCTATCGGTATCAGGAGTAAATCACTCTTCAGACCGTTGATGGGCAGTAACTCTTTACCGGCCTCCCAGATCCTGTGTACGAATCTGAGGAGCTGGTCATGCGTGTAATTCGATTGAAAACGGTTGTTGAAATAACAGGTCTGGCACGGTCGACGGTGTATAGCTACATCGCTAAAGGGATATTTCCGAAGTCTATTTCGCTGGGCGGTCGATGTGTCGGATGGGTGGAGTCTGAGGTTCATACCTGGATTCAGGCTAGGGTAACAGAGCGCAATTAGTCGATGAGCATCATGCCCGGTTAGTCGCCGGGCATGATGCTTTTTTGCCGGATCTTACTAATTAGTGATTGGTGCTTGGGTTGTAGTGTAATTGTTTGGTGTTTGCTTGATTTGCTGTTTTTGTGTTTTTCGGTGTGGGTAGTATGCTTTAGTTATTATTTCATTAATGTCCTTTGCCTATCCTTAATGCCCTATGGCTATCCTTTATGCTGAATATGATGTCTATCCAGTTGTTAGGATGTTAGGTAGGCAGCCTCAAGGTGTTGTAATGACTACCATCTTTAATTTGTATGTGAACTCATTGATAGCTTGGCTCGATGGACTGTGCTGTACGTGTAAATAACTACCGAGCTTAGTTAGGATATGAACTTCTCTAGAGTAAGTGGTAATCATGCTTCGTTTATCAATGAATCGTAATCTTCACCTGCATACAGCAGCTACGTTTCAAGACCTGCCGGTCATGGTTGATAAAGGCCCTTTTATACTTGAGTACCTGGAGGCACTGAGTCGCACCATTAACCTTGCCCTTGTTCAGTATCCCAGGGTGTTTGCATTCAGGGTGGACCTGCGTCTACCGCGTTTTGTGGGTATTCCGGATGACGCTTTGTCAAATCGTGTGATTAGTCGATTCATTGAGTCGTTCAAGGCAAAAATTGAGCATGACCGTGAGAAAGCACGTGAGCAGCACAAGTACGCCCATGCCTGCAGGGTGCGTTACGTCTGGGCGAGAGAAGTGGGCTGGGGAGGGCGACCGCATTACCACCTGCTGATCCTGCTTAACAGAGACGCCTACTACACAGTCGGGCGGTTGCAATCACAGAGGCCTAATATGATCAGCCGCATGCAAGAGGCTTGGGCCAGTGCGTTGGAGTGCGAGGTTGGTCAAGTACGGGGCTTGGTGGAGATCCCGAAGAACGCTGAATACCGAGTCGACCGGGAGGTCCGGCCAGGTAACGTGGATTACCTACCTGAGCTGTTTCATCGAGCCAGCTACCTCTGCAAAGCTGCCACAAAGCGCTATGGAGACGGATCTCATGGCTTCGGATGCAGCAGGGGGTAGAGGGTATGGGTATGTCGCTATTCCGAATGCGGGATGGCTGGCTGATCCACGACCTCATCTGTGGTCAAGACAGGCACTGGGTAATACCTGCCTCTCGGCTCTGCGTGCAAGTCTCTGTCGGGTCAATTTTCAATCAGCGCTGACAGCATGGGCGTCAGCGAGCACCTGGTCGATGATGGCAAAGGCAACGTTATGTGGAATATCAATTGAGAGCTTAGGGGAGGGACAGAAATCGAAAGCTCGCCTGGTGGGTGTCGGTTTGATAACTTCCTGGCTTTAGTCTGGTCAGTTTGTGACGCTCAGAGCAGCACACTGGCTGTGAAAGGTTTTCAGTGGGATACGACTTGTCCGATTGGATTACCAATCGGTGGGGTTGGGCTAAGGAGTATTTGCAGTGAGCGCAGGTAAAAAAGGTCAGATCGACAGCGCCAAGATTGTGATTGGCGATGTGTTCTCCCGCTTCTGGTTCCGCATTCCGGACTATCAGCGAGCTTACGTCTGGGGCAAGGATGAGATTTCCGAACTGATTGACGATGTGCGCTACGCCAGCGAGCACAACCCGGACGGTCAGTATTTCCTCGGATCGATGGTACTTCGTAAGGCTACGCGCAGCACTGACGGGGTGGACTTTGAGGAATACGAGTTGCTCGATGGTCAGCAGCGCCTGACTACGCTGATGTTGATCCTGGCCTGCATCCGCGACAGGGTGACGGACGAGCAACTCAAAGGCGCCTGTCGCGGGATGCTGTTTCAAGAGGAAAACAAGTGGAAGAGGATTCCGGGCCGCAATCGCATTGTCTACGACATCCGCGATAACGTGGGTGATTTCATTGAGCGTTATATCAAGGCCGACAACGGCTCTCGCAGCGCGGATTTGCCGGGCATTGCCGCTCGCAAAAATCTGTCCCTGGCTAATATGGCAGCGGGCATGCAGACCATTCAAGCATGTTTTACTGACAGCAGCCGTTTCCCCGCGGAGGTAGACTTCGACCGTTTCGTTGGCTATCTGCTGAACAACGCTCTGTTTATCTACGTGGCCACTGAAGATCTGGATGATGCCTTCCGACTGTTCACCATCCTCAACGACCGTGGCATTCCGCTTTCCAATAGCGACATTCTCAAGGCTAAAAACCTGGGTGCCGTTGCCAAGGAAACTGAGCGCAGCAAGTGGGCTGAATACTGGGAGGAAGTCGAAGGCGAGATGGGCCGCGACGAGTTCGACCGCTTTTTGTCTTTAGTACGTACCATCTATGTGAAGGACAAGGCCCGTGAGGGCTTGCTCAAGGAGTTTGACGATCGTATCTACGGAGCCAAGCCGCCACTGCTGGCACTGGGCAGCAAGAGCTTTGAAGCCGTGAAAGCCTACAAGGATGCCTTCGATGAGGCAATCCAACTAGATGGTCTGCCGACGAGTCTGGGCAATGCCTATCGCAACCGCATCAATGTGATGCGTCGTGGCTTGCCAGGCACCGACTGGATCCCGCCAGTATTGGCTTGGTATCACAAGTTCAAGGCAGAGAAGTTGCTCGATCTGATCGAACGCATCGACAACAAGTTTTCGGCTGACTGGATTGTGCAGCTTACGCCGACCCAGCGCATCAGCAACATGAATGAAGTGCTCAGGGTGATAGAGGCGGCCGAGACCCCGGTTGAAGTGCTTGCCAGCAAAGCCTTCGACTTCGACCGCAAGCCGTTGCAGGAATTACTTGACGGTGCCATTTACGGCCGGCGCTTTGCCCGATATGTACTGCTGCGTCTTGAGTACCTTTTGGCCAGCCATGCCGCGCCGCTAAACCTGCCGGATGATATTAGTGTGGAGCATATCCTCCCGCAGAATCCGGGTGGGACGAGCCAGTGGGTCCTAGATTTCAGTGAGGAGGAGCGGGAAACGTGGTTGCATCGCTTGGGTAATTTGATGCTGCTCTCACGGCGCAAGAACACTTCCTTGGGCAATCTGGATTTCGCGAATAAACGAGTTCGCTACTTTGAGGATCGGGTGGAAAGCCTCCCAAACTCGCAGCGGTTGTTGGCGATGAGGAGTTTTACGCTTACTGATTTAGAGAACCGTCACAAAGAGCTGCTGAAGCGCCTGACAGACTCCTATGGTGCTTGTGTCTGACCCAGCGCTCAAGAAAGGGACTGAAATCCAAGAAACATGACCAGGCGACTGCGACGTGCTTTGGCTCAGCGTATGCGTCCGGCCAACCCGTCTTGCGTGACTAAGTCGGACGTCACCGATGCGGCATCAGCTGTCAATCTCACTGGCCGGCTGTGTCGGCAGGCGCATTATCACATCTTTGAGATAGGCATACAGATCATGTCCGTTGTTCCGAGCTAACTGGATCAAACGCGCGGCTGCAGCCGCGCGTTTGCCAATGCGAAGCGCCCCGGCAACGCCTGCATGCAAGGATTGTGAGTTGCGCAGACGACATGCGTCTCTGCAAACGGCTAGTGAATCAATTTAAAATTTCCTGATGTCGGCCATTTGTCCGAGCCTCTCGGAGAGGCAGTCTAGAGATGAGTTATTCTCATCAGCGGATTGATAATCCCGTGGCTTAAGAATTGATCGTAATCACTTGGCCTGCAAAATCGCGCAGACCCGTAGATTCAGAGTGACATACTCATCCCAGGTGTACTGCTGGGCGTAGCGTATGATGTATTGCCGATCCACCCTGCATATGTCAGGGCGCTCGGCATAAATGGTGCAGCCCTTACTCACTTTGTCGTAATGCCTGCACGTGCCGTCGCCACGATCCAAAAACTGGGTTTCTGTAGCCAAATGGACGTGCTGGCAGCACAAACCGCACTGGGTGCAGGGGAAGGAGGGTGTAGTACTGTCGCTACGCATATGGAAAGTATCATCACCTCGAAGCGGGGCCCGGCTACAGCTGGGGCAGATGGGAAGGCCCGCGCAGGCGCGCGGGCGCTGTTTTATACAGAAGGTGCATCCAGGCGCGCTTTCTGTCCGCTTGCCACGGCGGCGACATCTTGGATGCGCTTTTCCGTTGCCAGAACCAGATTGCCGTCTTGGTCCAGGATCGCAGTGTCAATCATGGCTTTGAGAAGCTGTGCAAACTTGACCGAACGGAAAACAACCTCCTTGCTTTCGTCCGAGAAAGTCCGGTAATCCACGCCATTATTTTCTATGATTTTCTTCAACTCGCCCACGGTGCGGCGTAGTTGCGAGCTGATCTTGGAGAACGTCGTGTTTGCCATGGAGGTTATCTGCTCAATGGTTCGCAGCTTACCTGCCATCAGCTCGGCTTGATCGTTAATAGTGCGGGCTTGTTCTAGGTTACTGCGGGCATTGTTCAAAGCCTCTTCGCCCTTGTTACCAAGAACATGACCGAAGATGGCCAGCGCCGGTCCAGCGACAATGCCGCCCAGCACCATCATGCCTCCGGCCATACCGTAGCCGCCAGCGGCCAACGAACCCCCACCCAGCCAGGCCAGCGTGGCATTCGTAGCTGCCACGCCGCCCAGTGAAGAAATGGCCGTGCCGGTGCTGGCAGTAGCCAGCAGCATCGTGCCGTTGTAGGCACCAAAGGCCAGAGCTGCGCCTCCGCCCATGCCTGCACCCAGGCCGAGCCCAGCGTCTTTGAGCGCCTGGTAGTCCTGCCTCAGACCAGTAAGGGTTTTGTTGGAAAAATCGCCGGCGTTAAGTTTATCGAGCTCTGGACTCTGACTGAGTTCGATATTTTTCAGGCGTTCGAAGGTTTCGATAAATTCGGCGACCACTCCGTTGAACGCACGCAGCTTACGCTGACCATAATCCTCCAGAACGGCGTTAGTGGCCTTGCGTTGCTCTTCAACCTTTAGATTGGCGCTATCGACCAGGGAGCGTGCATCGTTATTTATGTCTTTGGCGTTGCTATGGTCCATAGCGCCGCTGACACCTTTGGCTGCACCGTAGATACCCGCTGCGGCAGCAACAGCGCCAATGATGAGAGGAATGGGCATGATGGTTTCCTTACTCGAGAATGATCGAAATGGTCTTGCTGACTTCCTGGTTCAGTGTTTCTGCGCGCTCTAGGAGATCATCGAAAATGAAATCTTCCAATTGATGGTGAAGCTGAAACTCTTTGAGGAGTGCCCATTCCACGCTGGTGATAGTGCCGTCACGGAGGGCGACCAATAGCAGCTCGAAAAGAATGACCTTAGGCGCGGTCGGTAGCTCGAATCTCTTGCCTTTGAGCAATTCTTTCAGAACGCTAGTGGCAGCCTGTACGCGGGTTTCAGGTTTTTCCGCTTTGGTGACTGGATATTTCTTGAGTTCGTCGATGAGTTTTGCCGCTACGTCATCGGACGATTTGCTTCCAGACATGAAAGCTGTCGAGGAAGACCATCCAAACATGCTACTGGCGCTGGAAGAATTTCCAAACACGCTGGTGTTTGATGGGCGTGTGATGGACTGCTCAAGCTCAGCGATCATTTCCCGCTCTTTTTCGCCCTCTTGAATGGACAGCGCGCTGAGATCGGTGTCGGAGGTGAATTCATCTGACGTTTTACCGTCCCATAGCAGCGGTTTGTCAGCCAAGGCCAACAGTTTTGCGAGACCAAGTAAATGTTTTTGGTCCGGTTCAGGCAAAAGTTTGAGCAGCATGTAGTGTTTCGTCCTTTTCCAGGTGTATCTTCAAAGCGAGTCAGGCAGGTTAAAGAATCAGAGGGCTATCGGCGTTCATGAAATCGTCGAACTCCTCGAAGGATTGGAATTGCAGTTGTTTTCCCAGCAAGGTGGCGTATTGATTGATAGCGGCTGCCAGGTCATCAATGCCGCCGCCGACGACGTCATTCACAATGGCGAACAAATGTTGCGTTTCTTGCAGCAATTGAGGAATTTCGCGACGTGTGAAGCTATCCAGTTGCGCTTGTTCTTCGGCTATCTGGTCGCGGGCGGCTTCTTCGATGGCACGAATGCGTGCCAGTTGCTGGCGAGAAAGCTCGACGCCACGCGCAGCGTCCAGTGCGCTTTGGTAGAAAAGCGAAGAGAGCGTGTAGCCGATCATCCCGCCTATTGCTGCGCCGACAAAAGGTACGGGGATAGCCAATTGTCCCAGCGCCGCCATCATGCTGCTTGAGAGCATGCCTGCTCCCTTCTCACCCACCTCGCTCAGCAACTGGGCTTCGCTGATTTCTCCGGTGACATAACGCTTCACCGAGCTGCCCAGTGACAGGCAAATGTTGATCGCCAGCGCCGGTGCATTAGTACCGGCGAGCGTTCGCAAGGTTTGGTTGCTTGATTGCTGCATGCCACCTTTGATCGCGGCGCCAGCGAAAGCCGTGGTGTATCCAAGAGCACCAGCCTTAACGGTTTCGAGGGCAAAATCCTGGGCAGCTTCGCCTAATTGTTTCTTGTCTTGGGCCACGCTGAACGCATTGGTCAAAAGCGAAATGACGCCACCGATAACCGCGCCATACTTCGCGCCCTCCACACCGGCCCGGTGGCTGGTACGGGCGATATCTTTCATCGTCTCGCGCAGCGGTTTTTCGGCGTAGTCGATAGCCTGTTCGGTCGATATTCCAAGGTCAACGATGTCTTCTTCTGCAAGCTTGTCGAATCTGTCAGCGCGCTCGCGGAACTTCTCGGCAAGCTCTGGTTTTCCTTTCTGCTCAGCCTGCAGCGCGTGTTTTCTTAGGTTTTCTGCACGCTTGCGACAGTAAGTCTTGGCGTCTTCGACCTGTTCGCTGGGTAGTTCCAACTGTTTACCGAAGTACTTACTGTATTTGTGATCCTCATGGCTAACCTGGTTGGCAACCTTGTTTCCACTGGCCTCCAGCTTGGTCTGGGCTTCGTAAATGATCTTGCCGTTTTCATCCACGCGTACTCGATCCACCGCTTCGCGGTACTTAGAGTCGGTATCAATGCCGTAATGCTTCAAGTCATCGCTGCGAATCGTGCGCTCAGACGATTTGTTGATGATGGCTTCGGCGTTGTCACGACTGGTACCGGCAACTTCGCCCGCCCAGCCCGCTCGTTGTTTGACGCCGGTTCTTTCCTGGCTGATGCCTTTCAGGCCTTTGCTGAGAACCTTGCCGGCTTCATTGTCAATGCCGGTGTAGGCTTTGACGAACTCGGCATTGGCACTGCCATAGCGGCTGACGGTTTCACTTGTGGAAAGTGCTGTTGCGGTGCGGCCGATATCCCGCTTTATTTCGTCTCTGCTGTCGTCTTGCTCGCTCGCGGTTGAAACAGACGTAAGAGTGTCGTGGGACTTCATGGAGCCTCCTGGCAAGCTTGGGCATCGGTAATGGTGGGCGAGTGGTGTGGCGTGGGCTGCGCATACAGTGCTCCCATGTTGATCAGCTTCCCTTTGATTACATCCACCCAACGCTTCGGTTCATGCAGGCGGACGTTCTCTCCCAACCCAAACACCCACCAGAGTGTTTCCTGATCGTCCGGCACCTTGGCACGCAGACGCTGCCAATTGCTGCCTTGTAACGGCTTTAGGCTTTGCTCGGGGCTAAGCGGGGTTTCAGTCAGCAGCCAGGCGATATTTGGGGATACGTCGGCGATCAGTTCGTGGTGTTCGATCGGGCCGGGATTATTGAATCCGCCGCTTTGGATAAAGTGATCAATCTCGAACTCGGGTTGTTCGCGTGTTGGTACATCAAGGCACGCAGCCTTCTGGATGCGGTGCAGGGCGAATTGGCGAAAGTCGGTGTAGCCTTCGACAGTGCCGATCAGATAACTGACGGAGTGGCGCGTGACCATGCCGGCTGGGTGTATGCGTAGGGTCTTGTATTCGGCCTTACTGCGGCTGAGGTAGACTATCTCCAGTTGCCGCGTTTCCAACAGAGCAGTGGCTACCTCGGACCAGACGGCCGAGTCCACTTCGGCGAGTTGGAGCGCCTTGCCGTTAGGCAAGGTGCGCACGCGTCTGACCCAGTGCGCCAGGTTGTTGTGTTCCAGCCCTTGGAGTTGCCTACGCGCCAAGTCGAAGTGGTGCGACAGTAGGCTCAGCACGCTGGGTGGCAGCAGTTTGCTCAGGTGGCTTTCGGCAAGGACGAAGGCCAGTGCGGTGGGGGTGTCCAGAGCTGGAAAGTCGAATTGGGGGGTTTCCTTGGGAAAGCTCCAGAGATAGGGCCGTCGGCTTTCGTCACAAAGTAGTGGAAAGTCTAGAGCGAGGCGGCCGATGAGGTCCCGTTGCAAAGTCCGAAGGTCGATGTCGAAATTCTCGGCCTTGAGCCTTTGCAGCAGTTCGGTGGTGGAAATGCTTTTGGGCGCGCGCGGGATGAGACGCAGCAGGGCCAGGTGCCTGAATAACCTGTCTTTGGGGTCTGACATAAAGGAACTGTGCCTGAATCAACCGTGATGGTTCGCTGACGTCACATATCTGGCGAACATTCCATTTGATGGCTTTTTAGCATTATTTGTTTCTGCTCGCCATGGGCAAATGGCCGTAGCCTCACGTCTGTTCAGTCCCGCCTGAAGGCCTAGTCCGGAATTTTTCGCGGTCTAGTTCCTTTTTCAGTTCGTCGATCGCTTGGCTTTTCTTCATTAGTACAGCACCGACCACCAAGCCAATGGTAAAGCAGACCAACTCTTTCATGGGGAACGCCTCACTGGTTGACTTGTGGCTATCCTCCATCAGCCATGCGACAATCTGTGTCGTTTATTTCATGACGTGGCAGCCATGCTTTGGCTACAACCGAGGCTAAGTCAGCGGGGATCACAAAAAAAGAATGTGGGCCGTGCCGATGACTGCCCATGCGTCAGCCACGGGCGACCATCGGACGAGTGTGAGCCTAGACGTTACAGGTAGCTCGCGGCTTCTTCCTGAAGCCTTAATCGGTCTCCCTCTAGGATCAGGGCGTCATTCGTATAACCACGGCTTCAACTCCTTGAGGTTGGCAACCACAATCTGCTGAGCCTCAGGGTTAGGATTCAGATTTTTCGGATCGACTTGAAAACGCTGCAATACGTACTTCACCAGTGCTCTACGACTCGGAACAACCAGACGCCCATCTGTCATGCCGAAATCGACCTCAATGATCATTCGCTGTGCTTTATCCAGGCGCTCATCAGGCTTGATGATCACCGGAGCCTCGGTGTTCCAATCATCGTCCTCGGCAATACCATTCTCAGTTTCTTCGTCACGCAGGTCGGGTACGCCTCGTAGCCTGCTTAGCACGAAGTCACGGTACTGACGGTTTTTTTCACAGTAGGCTCGTACATGCCACCGCATTCCGGTGTACACCAGTGTATGAGGTGCGATTGTTCGGCCTTCTGGTTCCGGGCTATTGAGTGAAACGTAGTCGATGTCCAGTCTCAGATGGTCGCGGCAAGCCTTGAGCAGCGGCCGGAGAACTTCGGCCTTGATCGACCGGTCTGGCACTTCGAGCACCTTGGTATGAGCGTAGGCCAGCGCCAGGCCTTCGACGTGCGGTGCGCGTGCGTTGTTCTGATACAGCAAGTGCAGGTAGGCGCTGGCGCTGTCATCGATGAACAGCGGTTTGAAGGTCTTGCTCGGCACGTAACCTTTTATCTGCTTGTCATATGTAAGGTTTTTGGGCGCATGCTCAGCGATGTAGGTATTGATGTCTTTCGATGCCTGCTGCCGACTGATGCCAAAGCTCTGGATCAGGTGTCCCGTGGTCAGCCGGCCTTCCCACCAGGCTACGGTTTCAATCAGACGATAGCGAAGAGCTAGGTCCCAGCGAACCTGTTCGATGGATTGCTTGCGTTTCATGCCCTCTCCATATGCTCGAATTCTTTACCTGTATAAGTCTACATTCTAGACGTGTCATTTGTAGCTACATATCGTCTTGCTGTCTTCGGGTTTATTGAGCTTGTGGAAGGGGGCGAACATGGTTGCTTGGGATGCGGTTTCTATAGGTGCTCTGCTGTTGATGGGGGCAATCTTGCTAGTGCTTGTACTTCAGTGCCTGGGGCTACGCGAGCTCTGGAAAATGGCTCTCGACTTCAAAACGGATGTGCGTTGGGCTCGCATTTGGGAGATGGAAAATCGGGAGCTGCGTTCAGCGCTGCGGGCTGAGAAAGCACACATTGAGCAGTTGCAAAGGAAGCTATTGATCCTGCAAGAGCTGCTTCCGACTGAGGGGGAGCCAATAGCAGGCGACCGGTAGACAAAGCTCGTAATGACCCCATGAATTCTGAGAGGGTCGAGTGACGAGGTCAGTGGCATTCAAGTAAACTGATAAATTTGACGAATTTGTGGAAGCTTAAATGGTCAGGCTGGAGGACATCACAAAAGACGCTCAGATTCGCGGCCTGCATGGCGACGAGGTTGTTAAAGTCGTCAGTGTCGACAAGGTCGGTGACTCGGCAATCAGTGTCGTCTACCAGAAAAGTGCCGGTGGTTACGGCGACCAGATGCTGTTTCGCAGCGACGAGTCCCGTCTTGAACTGGCCCAGGCCGGTAAAGCTTGGGCGTTTGATGCCCCAGGTAGCGAATTCAAGCTGGCCTTGGAGGCGTGGCGTATCCAACTGGCTCATCTATTCGATCCGATGATGGCGGTGTACACCTCCAACGTCGACCCGCTGCCTCACCAGATTTCCGCTGTCTACGAATCCATGCTGCCGCGCCAGCCGCTGCGCTTCGTGCTGGCCGATGACCCAGGCGCCGGTAAGACTATCATGGCCGGCCTGTTGATCCGTGAGTTGCTGATGCGAGCCGATGCCCGGCGCATCCTCGTGGTGTCGCCAGGCTCGCTGACCGAGCAATGGCAGGATGAACTGCTGGAGAAATTCGGCATCAAGTTCGAGGTGTTCAGCCGTGAGAAGCAGGAGCAGTGTGCCACTGGCAATTACTTTGAAGAGCAAAACCTGCTGATCTGCCGTCTCGACCAGCTGTCGCGCAACGAGGGCTACCAGCTCAAGCTCAAAAATACCGACTGGGATTTGATCATCGTCGACGAAGCCCACAAGCTGTCGGCCAACTACTTCGGCAACAAGGTCAACAAGACCAAGCGTTTCGAGTTGGGCGAACTGCTCGGCTCAATTACCCGTCACTTCCTGCTGATGACTGCCACCCCGCACAACGGCAAAGAAGAAGATTTCCAGATTTGGCTGTCACTGCTCGATGGTGACCGCTTCTACGGCAAGTTCCGCGAGGGCGCCCACAAGGTAGACGTATCCGACCTGATGCGGCGCATGGTCAAGGAAGAGCTGCTCAAATTCGACGGCACCAAACTGTTCCCAGAGAGGCGCGCCTACACAGCCAATTACTCGTTGTCTGATCAGGAAGCGGCGCTTTATCACGATGTGACAGAGTACGTGCGCAACCAGATGAACCTGGCTGATCGCCTTGATGGTCAGCGCAAGAACAACGTTGGCTTTGCTCTTACTCAACTGCAGCGCCGTCTGGCCTCCAGCCCTGAGGCCATTTATCAATCGCTGCGCAATCGTCGCAAACGCCTGGAAAATCGTATCGAGGAAGAAAAACTTCACCTGCGTGGGCCTGGTGTCGCCAGCGTGCTGGGTGAGTACTTGGTGAAAAAGCGCATCGAGGTGCCTGACAACCTCGACGAAATGGAAGACGAGCTCAGTGCCGATGAATACGAGCTCTACGCCGACCAATTGGTTGACCAGGCCAGCGCTGCCGAAACCATCGCCGAGATGGAAACCGAAGTTTGCTTGCTGCAAGGTTTGGAACGACAGGCACAGCGTCTAGTGGCTTCCGGTAGTGACCGCAAGTGGGAAGAGTTGTCCTGCCTGTTGCAAGACTCCCCACAGATGTACAACGGCGAGAACCGCCGCAAGCTGATCATTTTTACTGAGCATCGCGCCACCCTGGATTATCTGGTCAGGCGCATCGCCGACATGCTGGGTGATCCACAGGCCATCGTCACCATTCATGGCGGCACTAACCGTGATGAGCGGCGCAAGGTGCAGGAAGAGTTTCGCCACAACCCTCGCGTGCTGGTGTTGATTGCCACTGATGCGGCTGGCGAGGGCGTCAACCTGCAGAATGCCAACCTCATGGTCAATTACGACCTACCCTGGAACCCCAACCGTCTGGAGCAGCGTTTCGGGCGTATTCACCGTATTGGTCAGGATCAGGTCTGCCACCTGTGGAACATTGTCGCCAACGAAACCCGCGAAGGCGAGGTATTCCAGAAGCTGTTCGAAAAGCTGGAGATCGAGAAGCAGGCGCTGGGCGGCAAGGTGTTCGACATCCTTGGCGAGGCCTTCGACAACGTGTCACTCAAGGATTTGCTGATCGAAGCCATTCGCTACGGCGACTCGCCGGAGGTGCGTGAGCGGCAAAACCAGGTCATCGAGGGAGTGCTGGACACCGAACATCTGCGTGAAATTCTCCGTCGCAATGCGCTGGTCGAGCAGCACATGAGCCTCGACCAGCTGTATGCCGTCAAAGAGGAAATGGAGAAGGCCGAAGCCCGCAAGTTGCAACCCTATTTCATCCGAGCCTTCTTCAATGAGGCTTTTACCAGTGTTGGCGGAGAGCTGCGTAGCCGCGAACCAGCACGCTTTGAGATTCGTCATGTGCCGGCTGCACTGCGCGAACGTGACCGCGTGAGCGGCGAAACCCGCACGCCTGTACTCAAGCAGTACGAGCGCATCTGCTTCGAGAAACAGCAGGTGCGCGTGCCTGGCAAGCCTATGGCTGATCTTATCCATCCCGGCCATCCGCTGATGCGGGCGCTTACCGATATCACGCTCAGTGCTCATCGTGGAAAGCTCAAGCAAGGCTCAGTGCTGGTTGATCCCAACGATGACAGCCTGATCCCCAAAGTGCTGTTCATGCTCGATCACAGCGTGCGAGAGAGTGCGAGCCACAGCGTCGAACAGCCCAAAATCGTCTCGCGCCGACTGCAGTTTGTCGAAATCGGCCCGCAAGGGCAAAGCAGCAATGCGGGCTGGGCGCCGCACCTAGATCTGTTGCCGATCAAACCGGGTGAGCTGGCTTTGGTACAGGACGTACTGGGTGCCTCTTGGTTGCACCAAAATCTGGAAAACCTCGCGCTACAGCATGCCTCGCTGCAATTGGTGCCAGAACATTTCAGCGAAGTGAAACACCGCATTCAGCACCAGGCCGAGCGCGTGCTAGCGGCTGTACATGAGCGCCTCGTCAAGGAAATCAACTACTGGTCGGATCGCTACCTCAAGCTCAGTGACGATGTGGCCACAGGCAAGCAGCCGCGTATGCAACCGGAGAATGCGCGTCGTCGTTATGAGGAGCTGACTGCCCGATTGGAGCAGCGCACCCGTGAGTTGCAGGCCATGCAACAGGTCAGCTCTGCCACGCCAGTGGTGGTTGGCGGAGCCTTGGTGATTCCTGCGGGCCTGCTGGCTCAGCGCCAAGGCGATACTAATTTCTGTGCAGATGCAGAAGCGCGCTCGCGTATTGAGTGGGCAGCTATGCATGCCGTAATCGCAGCTGAGCAAGCGCTTGGCCACGGCGTCAAGGACGTATCTGCCGAAAAATGCGGCTGGGATATCACTGCGCGCCCACCGGTAGCCTCCGATGGCAGCATCAAGGACGACCGTCACATCGAGGTTAAGGGGCGCGTCAAGGGCGCCACCACGGTCACCGTCACCAAGAATGAGATTTTCTCCAGCTACAACCAGGGCGAGAAATACATCCTCGCCATCGTTCTGGTGGATGGCGAGCAGGTGGACGGCCCGTATTACATCAAGCACCCGTTCAAGAGTGAGCCGGAATTCGGCATCGCCAGCGTCAACTACGACTTGGGGGAGCTGCTATCCCGAGCGATTAAGCCGGAGGAAAGCCTGTGAGATCGATCAGTCTACACACCAGTGAAGGATGTCAGACATGCGGTTGAACAAGGTCACGCTGAACAATTTCCGATGCTTTGAGCATCTGGAATTGGATCTTCATCCTCGGCTGACGGTGTTGGTCGGGAAAAATGGTGCTGGTAAAACCGCCATCCTAGATGCGATTTCTGTAGGCCTATCGCCAGCTCTTCGATATCTATCCTCGGTCAATCAGCGACTTTCTAGCAGTCGCATTAAAGACTCCGATGTCCGAATTGAGTCTTGGGGCAAGCGTGGCAATCAGGAGCGTTGGGGCGCTTGTGACTATTCGCAGGTGATAGTCGAAACCACATCAGCCTTGAAGTGGGAGACATGGAAGGCATCCACTAAGGGCAAGACTCCCAAGACCAAGACCAAGATCGGTGAGGCAACATTGGCTAGCGCCATGGCCAGTATCTCCGAGAGCTTCAAATCGGAGCAGCCAGAGCTGCTACCGATTTTCTCCTATTATGGCGCACAACGTGGCTATATCGAAATTCCCAAGCGGATACGTGCAAGTACAAAAAACTATGGCTATCCGACAGCTGCCCTGATCGATGCACTGAATGCCCAGAGTGACTTTCGGGAGATGCTCAAATGGTTCGATCTTGAAGAGTCAGCGGAACTTCGCGCCAACAAAGGGTGCCGGCCGGAAGAGTACGAAGAAAGCGCGGCATTGAGTGCGGTCAGAGTAGCCATCGAGCAGGTATTGGGAGGGGACTACAGCAATCCCCGCTTCAATCGCGAGCATAAGTTCGTAGTGGACGCCAAACAGGGGCCGACTCCGCTTCAGGTCAGCCAATTGAGCCAGGGCTATCAGAGCATGCTGGCACTGGCGATGGACTTTGCCCGCCGAATGGCAATCGGAAATAGCCATCTGCATCGCTTCTTCGATCTGCCCCACAGTGAGGCTGTCGACGTCTTTCTGAAAGAGCTGCGACAGCTAAATCCTCAGTGGTTCGATAAGCCAGGGGAGTTAGATCTTCCTTCATTCAGCACGCCCACCTTGTCGGCACCGGGAATTATGCTGATCGACGAAGTCGATCTTCATCTCCATCCTGCGTGGCAGCAGCGTGTACTGGACGACCTTCTGCGAGCCTTTCCTGGTACACAGTTCGTTGTTACCACCCATAGCCCGCAGGTGCTCAGCACCGTTCCCGCCGAATGCATTCGCGTTCTGGCGACGGAGCGAGATGAAGAATCCGGCCAGCAACGTATCGTAATCCAACCTGTAGCCCATCAGACCCTGGGTGTGGCCAGCTCCGATGTACTGGCTGAGGTGATGGGTACCGATCCGGTACCGGATGTCGACGCAGCCCGCCAGCTCAGTCGCTACATGGCGCTGATCCAGCAGGATCTGGAAGACAGCGATGAGGCACAGCAGCTGCGTGCGACGTTGAATCAGCACTTCGGCGCCGATCACCCGCAGATGCTCGAATGCCAGCGTCTGTGCCGTCTTCAGGCTCTCAAGCGCCGCCGACCGTTGCGTTCGAGCGGAGCGGAGGGCTGACTCATGCACCTACTGCAACGCGGTGCAGCGCCGATCTGCCTAGTCCGCTACAGGCATGGTCGAGACAACTGGAGTGCTCTGGGTGGCGCAGACAGGGCCGAAATCTGGCAAGCGCTGGAAGCTATGCAGCACCAGCGCTGCGGCTATTGCGAGGCGGCTATTGCCGAAGGCAATCGGCATATCGAGCATTTTGTGCAGAAGGGGCGTGACCCTAGGGTCACATTCCAGTGGGACAACCTCTTTGGCTCCTGCAACCGCGAGGACTCTTGTGGCAAGTACAAAGATCACTGCGCCGGGGCCTACAACCCTGACGACCTGCTCAAGCCTGATGTCGATGATCCCGACCATTACTTTGTCTTCGTGGCCGACGGCACCATCCAGCTGCGTGTCGGCCTGAGTGACGCCGACAAAAAGCGTGCCAGCGAAACTCTGCGCGTCTTCAATCTCGATGCGGAACACGGCGCCTTGCGCCATATGCGCCAGAGGGAGGCCGCCGGTTATGTGCCGATAGCCGAAGAGCTGTGGGCGCTGTTCGATGAATTTTCCGAGGATGAGTGGCAGCAGTTGCTGGATGACGAGCTGGCTGCCACGGTCCATCTGCCTTTTGTTAGTGCCATTCGCCATACCCTATGCCGAATGAGCTGATCAGGAATCCCCATGTATCCCATCAAGACCCCAAAAAAACTCATCGAAGTCGCTCTGCCGCTGGATGCGATTAACGCTGCTTGTGCTCACGAAAAGCAGCCCGGCATTGGTGCACATCCACGCGGTATTCATCTGTGGTGGGCGCGACGGCCGCTGGCGGCGGCGAGGGCGGTGATTTTTGCTCAGATGATCAACGACCCCGGATACCAGCAAGGCGGTGGCTTCAAGTACGGGGTGAACAAGGAGAAGGCCGCTGCCGAGCGCGAGCGTCTGTTCAAGATCATCGAAGAGCTGGTGCAGTGGGAAAACACCAACAATGAAGAGGTTCTGGCGCGGGCGCGGGCGGAAATCTGGAAGAGCTGGCGCGAGACCTGCGAGCTGAACAAAGGGCACCCGCAAGTTGCAGAACTGTTTAACCCGGAGAAGCTGCCAGGCTTCCATGACCCCTTTGCTGGCGGTGGTGCACTGCCCTTGGAGGCGCAGCGTCTGGGACTGGAAAGCTACGCCTCAGACCTCAACCCGGTGGCAGTGACCATCAACAAGGCGATGATCGAGATTCCGCCCAAGTTCGTCGGCCGTGCACCGGTCGGGCCGGAAATCGCTGCCGACAAGGGCAGCAAGAAGAAGGCGACCCGAGATGCCTTCGAGGATTGGTCGGGTGCCAAAGGGCTGGCGGAGGACGTCCGCCGCTATGGCGCTTGGATGCGCGAGGAGGCGCAAAAACGTATCGGCCATTTATATCCGCAGGTCGAAGTAACTGCCGAAATGGTCGCCGAACGTCCGGATCTAGCGCAGTATCTGGGTGAAAAACTCACCGTGATTGCCTGGCTTTGGGCTCGCACAGTGAAAAGCCCCAACCCGGCGTTCAGCCATGCCGAGGTGCCGCTTGCTAGTAGCTTTATTCTGTCTAGCAAGGTAGGGAAGGAGTCCTATGTCGAGCCTGTGATTAATGGCGAGAGCTATCGCTTTACGATCAAGGTAGGGATACCACCGGCTTCAGCCAAAAATGGTACCAAGCTTTCGCGCGGGGCTAACTTCCAGTGCCTGTTGTCCGATACACCAATTGAGCCGAAGTACATCAAGGCTGAAGGCATGGCAGGGCGCATCGGTCAACGGCTGATGGCGATTGTTGCAGAGGGGGCTCGTGGTCGTGTCTATCTGGAACCAATAGTCGAGCATGAGGTAATTGCTGCACAAGCCCAGCCTGAATGGCAGCCAGAATCCAGCTTACCGGATGACCCACGCAACTTCTGGACGCTCAACTATGGTCTGGACAAATTCAGTGACCTATTCACCCGTCGCCAACTCGTCGCGCTGAGCACCTTCTCTGATCTGGTGCAGGAAGCCATCGCTCGCGTGCGCGAGAATGCATTGGCCGCCGGCATGGCCGACGACGGCCTGGGGCTGGATCAGGGGGGCACGGGTGCTACGGCTTATGCACAGGCGGTGGGGGTGTATTTGGCGTTCGCTATTGATCGTTTGGCCGATTACGGTAGCTCCATTGCTACCTGGAAACCGTCAGGCGAACAGGTCATGCAAACCTACAAGCGTCAGGCAATTCCCATGACTTGGGATTTCCCTGAATCAAACTTCATGATCGATCGATCGATTTGTTGGGTGAGCGCTGTGAAGTACACGGCTGATAATCTCGAAAAAACAGCCGGATACAGTAAGAATAGCGCTGGTTTTGCCCTGCAGAATGATGCTCAAACCCAAACCATCAGCCAGAACAAGCTGATCTCTACCGATCCGCCTTATTACGACAATATCGGTTACGCCGATCTCTCTGACTTCTTCTATGTCTGGCTACGTCGTTCGCTGCGTCCTATCTTCCCCAGCCTGTATGCGACTCTGGCGGTACCCAAAGCTGAAGAGCTGGTGGCCACCCCGTACCGACATGGCAGCAAGGACAAGGCCGAAACCTTCTTCCTCAATGGCATGACCGCTGCCATGCATAACTTAGCGGAGCAGGCTCATCCGGCCTTCCCGGTGACCATTTACTACGCCTTTAAGCAGGCGGAAACCAAGGCCGAAGCCGGCACGTCCAGCACCGGCTGGGAAACCTTCCTCGCTGCCGTACTCAAGGCTGGCCTTGCCCTCAGCGGCACCTGGCCGATGCGTACCGAACTGAGCAATCGCATGATCAGCTCCGGCACCAATGCGCTGGCCTCCAGTATCGTATTGGTCTGCCGTCCGCGTGCTGCTGATGCGCCGAGCATTTCCCGTCGCGAATTTATCCGCGAACTTAACGCCATACTACCTGACGCGCTGTTGGATATGACTCGTGGCGGCATCAACTCTCCAGTGGCGCCCGTGGACTTGTCCCAGGCGATTATCGGGCCTGGAATGGAGGTGTTCAGCAAGTACAGCGCCGTGCTGGAAGCCGACGGCTCACCGATGAGCGTGCGCAGCGCCCTACAACTGATCAACCGCTTTATCGGCGAAGATGACTTTGACCACGACACCCAGTTCTGCCTCGCCTGGTTCGAGCAGCATGGCTGGGCTGAGGGCAAATACGGCGATGCCGATGTGCTGGCTCGCGCTAAAGGCACCAGCGTCAACGGACTGGTGGACGCCGGTGTGGTGGAAAGTGCCAGTGGCAATCTACGGCTGCTCAAGTGGGCAGAGATGCCCCGAGACTGGTCGCCGGAAGACGACATCCGCCTGCCCGTGTGGGAAGCCCTACACCAGTTGATCCGCGCCCTTAATCAGGACGGCGAAACCGCTGCAGGCCAACTGCTCGCACGTATGCCCGACAAAACCGCCGGCCTCACCGCGCTAACCTATCGCCTCTACACCCTCTGCGAACGCCAAGGCTGGGCCAACGAAGCCCGTGCCTACAACGAACTGCAAGGCGCCTGGACCGGCATCGAACAAGCCAGCCAGGAAGCCGGCCATATCGGCAGCCAAGGCTCGTTGGATATCTGAGGAGGCGGAAATGTCGGCTATGCAAGAACTGGCAGTAGAGGAGCTCTGGAGCCTCGTAAGGAAGGACATCGCTGGCATTCAGATTATCTGGAAGGCTGCCGATTGCCTTTATTACCAGCCACAAGGAGAGGGCTGTCCGAACCTCTTGCTTCCAGTGCTGCATGCAGGTTGTACTGAATGATTTTGGAAGCCAATTTGCACAGCGCCCGTGAGCGCGTCTCTGATGTAAAGGAATAAAAGGAATGACACTTAAGCCCTGGCGCCTTATCGCCGAACCCCACGAAGACGTGCGCAGCGGCACCTTTGTTCAGGCCGAATTCGCTGCGGATATCACCCGCGTACATACCGGTACTGCTGCAGCGGAGTATCAAGACCCGAAGCTGTTCTTCCAGCGCACCTTTATTACCGAGGGCATGCGCCTCCTGCTGGATTCAGTGGTTCGGCGGTTGTCCGGCAAGGGCGGTGATCCGGTTATACAGTTGCAGACAGCCTTCGGTGGCGGAAAGACCCACACCATGCTGGCGGTCTATCACTTGGCCCAGGGCAAGGTGTCGGCCAGTGAGATGCCTGGCATCGGTGCTATTTTGAATAAGGCCGGTGTTACCGAACTGGCTCCGGCGCGGGTGGCGGTATTGGATGGCATTAAGTCCTCCCCCAACCAGCCAGTACAGCATGGTGCCTGCTCGGTCCGCACACTCTGGGGGGAGTTGGCCTGGCAACTGGGCGGTGATGAAGGCTATGCGCTGGTGGCTGACGCTGACAAGTCCGGCACTTCGCCGGGTAAGGATGTGCTGGTTACACTGCTGAGTCGTTATGCGCCTTGTGTCATCCTGGTGGATGAATTGGTGGCCTATATTCGTCAGTTCGAGGAAGGTGTCTCACTGGCCGGCGGAACCTTCGACTCTAACCTGACCTTCGTCCAGGCGTTGACCGAGGCGCTAAAGGCTGTGCCCACAGCCGTGATGCTGGCCTCGTTGCCAGAGTCCGAAAAAGAAGCCGGCAGCCAGCGTGGCGTGCGCGCACTGGAGGCGCTGTCGCACTACTTCGGCCGTGTGCAGGCGCTGTGGAAGCCGGTGGCGACTGAGGAGGCTTTCGAGATCGTTCGGCGTCGCCTGTTCAGTCGGATCAACGACCAACTGGCCGCTGAACAAGTGTGCCGTCAGTTCGCCGATTTCTACGTTGCTCACAGTGGAAAATTCCCTTCTGAAACTCAGGAAAGCCATTACTTCGAGCGTCTGAAGCAGGCTTACCCGATTCATCCGGAGGTGTTTGACCGGCTGTACGACGACTGGTCGAGCTTGGATAACTTCCAGCGCACCCGTGGCGTGCTGAAGATGATGGCCAAGATCATCTACAGCCTGTGGAAGGACGGGAATAACGACCCGTTGATCATGGCTGGCAGCCTGCCTTTTGCTGATACCGACACCCGCAACGAGTTCACCTATTATCTACCCGCAGGCTGGGATCCGGTAGTGGACCGGGATATTGACGGGCCGCGCGCAGAAACCGTTGCCATCGAAAACCATGATGCGCGGCTTGGGGCTGTGCATGCATGCCGCCGGACTGCACGTACCATTTTCCTCGGTAGTGCGCCTACAACTTCTAGCCAGTTGGTTCGTGGTATCGAGCTTGAGCGCGTGCTGCTGGGCAGCGCTCAGCCCGAGCAGCAACTTGGTGTGTATGAGGATGCACTGCGTCGATTGGGCGACAAGCTGCATTACCTAAATAGTGCTAACAGTCGTTACTGGTTCGATACGCGGCCGAACCTGCGCCGTGAGATGGAGGAGCGTAAGAAGCGTTTCAAGAATGAGGATGTTTACCCGATTCTTAAGGATCGTTTGAAGGGATTTGGCAACAATTCATTCTATGTGCATCCATTCAATGAGAGTGCCGATGTGCCGGATGACTGGGCCTTGCGTTTGGTGATCTTGGCGCCAGATGTGCCTTACAGCAAAACCGGGCCGAACGCAGCGCTGAACAAAGCGTTGGAGATCCTCAAGAATCGTGGCGAGCAGCCTCGTCAAAAGCAGAACCGTCTAATTTTCCTGGTAGCGGATGCTGACAATGTGAGCCGCTTGAAGGACCACGCACGTTCGGTGCTTGCTTGGGAATCTATCGTCAGCGACTACAAGGACAATCGTCTCACGCTCGACAACCTGATGGCCAAAAATGCCTCGGCCAGCCTGGAGCAGGCGCGCGATACGCTTAACCGTACCCTGCGCGAAACCTGGAAGTGGCTGCTGGCGCCAGTGCAGCACACTAGCAACCTGACAGAGATCGTCTGGGAGACCTATGCAGTTAACCCTGGTGCTTCGAGCCTGTCCCAGGAAATCGAGAAGGTTTTGCGGGAAAACGAGCTGCTGATCACCGAGTGGGCTCCGATCCATCTGTCCAACATGCTCAAGCGCTGGTTTTGGAAGGATGGCGTGGTTGAAGCTGGCGCGCTGGATGTATGGCAGAAGTCCTGCTGCTATCTGTATCTACCGCGCCTGCGTGACGATCAGGTGTTTGCCCGTACTCTGAACCAAGGCGTGCAGAGCAAAGACTTCTTCGCTGTAGCGCAAGGCAACGAAGGCGACCGATATCAGGGCTTTGTGTATGGCAAACCGACCTCCGTCATTCTCGATGGCTCTTGCCTGCTACTCGAACCAAGCGCGGCATCGAGATATGCCGAGGCGCTGAGAGCCAAGGAGACAGCGGCCAGTGCTGCGTCCACGGTGCAGCCGCCTACTGGAGACCTGATCCATGACATTCCTACAGAGGGTGTCGGTGCTACCGCCGTAGGTGCTGGCTCTGGTGGTAGGTCGTCTGGTTCGACTGATGTGCCGGTGGCTAAGGCATTGCCGACGCAGTTCTATGCCAGCGCCGACCTAGACCCGGTCAAAGCCAAGATGCAATTTGCAACTCTGGTTGACGAGGTGATTCAGCAGTTCACCGCCAAGCATGGCGTGAATGTGACCATTTCCATCGATATCCAGGCCAGCAGCGCTGGTGGTTTTGACGACTCGGTGCAGCGCTCGGTAAAGGAGAACTGCAGCGTTTTGAAGGTGAATACCTACGAGTTTGAGTAGAGTCCCTCAGGGCGGGCGTCCTAGTTGACGCCCGCTACTATTGCCAGTGAGCTGGGATTTCGATGCTGTAGTTCTTGGCGACGGTTTTTAGTGTGGCGAGGATCTCAGCATGTCGTGCCTGATCGGTCGGCTGCCAGGTCTTACGGCGATCAAGCAGGCTTTTCAGTTCGCCCAGGTTGTACATGCCGAGACGATGAAAGTTGCCCCAGCTCGGTATGCCGAACAGGTTGTAGATGACCACGGTGGCGTCGCGTTCGCTAGCAAGACGCTTTTCCCCGCTGAGCTTTTCGGCAGCGGCTTCGGCTTCGTCCCGGTCGTCGTAGGTGTTGAGCAGTTTCATCAGTGTTTGGCTGTAGTTCAATTGGGCAGTGGATTCTGCCTGACTGGGAAAAAAAGAACATCCAAGGATCTGTTCAGGGAGGGCCACAGGTGAGTGAAGTAGTACATCCAGTGACCTATCCCCTTTCGACTCTGACGTATTTCAGAGCCAGCCAGGCCGCATTCGCCAGCCTTGTCTGTGCCCTCGCGCACCGCCCCAGCCTCCTGCCGGGCGCCATTACAGAGAGCCTTCCAGTGACAGTCATCACCACACCCGAATTACTGCAATGCCGTCAAGCCTGCCACCAGCGTTTGCGGCAAGCGCTGGGGCTGAATGCACTGGGGCTGCTGATGTTCGCTGTCATGCAGTGGCTGCCTGCGACTCCCCTCCTGTCGGCTGGCCAGCAGATTGAGCCGCGCTGGCTGCTTGCGTCGCTAGCGGTTTTGTTGTTGCTGCTCGGGCTACTCGCATGGGGCGTCTGCTTTTTCCATTGGATGCATCTCCAGCGTTATGCCAAGGTGGTTGATTCACTCCAGAGAATCCTCGCCCCCCGCGAGCTGTCGTCGGTTCGACAGGCATTGGCTGTTGCTCGGGAGCAGGCCGGGCAGAGTCCCCTGAACATAAGTGCGCTGCACGCACTTCAGCCACAGCTGGAGCAGCACTTGGAGGGGCTCACCCGGCAGTATCTACAGCAGAGCCTGGCGGCCTATGTGGCAAACGCACATAACCAGTGCCGGCAGCACCTGCAGGCCATCCGTAGCCGGACACCGCTGATCCAGGCAGAAAGCACCGTACGCGAAACACTGCAGCGCTTGCAGCAGCGGCGTGATCAGCTTAGTGACCAGTGGGATGAGACCTACGAGAAGTTCTCCTGGTGGAACAAGATAAAGTACTCCGATGGCCCAGATTTCAGCGAAATTGATCAGGCCATCAGGCAACTCAAGAAGATGCATGAACGGTTGCTGACTCAGCACGCCGAAGACTTCACCCGCCTTGATAAGCACTTTTCCGAACTCAAATACCGCGCCGAAGCACGCATCACCACCAGCCAACAGCAGATCGAGAAGTTCATCGCCCATGAAGTGGCTCGGAGTCAGGAAAATGAGTTGCCGCTCAGGGCCGGGTTCATGCTGTCAGCCCTGTCGGTGCCGCTTTCCCTGTGGGATGACTTCACTACGGCAGGCAACATTTACGACGCCCTGCGGAGCGTCAACGGCAACTTTGCTGGTATGAGTGATAGCGAAATCTGGCTGGAAACCCTGTTCATGTCCTCAGAGAGCCTAGTTGGGCTGACCTCCCTGGCCAAAGGCGCCTATTTTGAGAAACTAGTGGCGGCCGATACCGGGGGTGCCCTTTTCGAACACTTCAACAACCCCGGCACCGATATCGTCATCGACGGTGTGGCCTACCAGATCAAGGCCACTTCCAGCACCACCTACATTAATAGCCTCGATGCTGACATCCCGGTTATTACCACCTCGGAAGTGGCCGAGCAGACCCGTGCCATCGACTCAGGCTTCAGCAATATCGAGTTGGAGCATTCGGTAGACCTCGCCCTTGGCGACTCGGTGGTCGACACCAAGGACACTGCCTTCGATGCATTGCTCACTGCCGTCGGCGGGCTCGGGCTGTTTGCCACCATCCAGGGCATCAACCATGCCGCAGAGTACTATGAAAACGGCGGCGACGGCGTAGAGGCCCTGTTTGCAGGAGCAGGCGTGGCCATCGAAGGCACAGCACGAGCGCTGGTGGGCACCGCAGAGCTGGGCTACAAGGTGCTCGCTTCCGCCCCTAGTCGCTTTATCGGCCGCACACTGCTGGCTGGGCTGGAAAAGCTCGATGACAAAATGATGGACGCGGGCTCTAAGCCCAAATGAGTAGCCCCAGTCGGGGCACCGACGCAAAAAAATAAGGCGTCAAATCAGCTCCCTCCATGGTGATCTTTGCGCTGAGCCCAAAGATCACCATGGAGGCATTATGATATCTTTCTACAAAAGACCTCGTTCAGCCAACGAGACGCAACCTTCATGGCCAACCACCACATGATCCAAGATGCGGGTGCCGACCATGTTCAAAGCGTTCTTGAGGGTGGTGGTCAAGGTACGATCAGCTTGACTGGGCTCTGGATCGCCGGAGGGATGATTGTGCACCATAATGACGGCCGCAGCGTTGTGTTCCAATGCGATTTTGACCACTTCTCGTGGGTACACGCAAGCCCCGTCCAGCGTGCCTCTGAACAGTTCTCTAAAGCCTATAACCCGGTGTTTGGAATCGAGTAGCAGGAGGGCGAAAACTTCGTGCTCGTGGTACTGCAGTAGTGTTTGTAGATGGTTGAAGACCTGCTTCGGCTCAGTCAGTGCGCGGCCTTTAGACAGGCGACTCATGGCCAGTTGCTGCGCCATCTGCAGGATATCGGCCTCGGTGACGGGTGATTCCATGACGTAGGTTCCGCTCGCCTCACCGGCTTTGAGCTTGTGATATTTCATGACGGTACTCCTGTGTGAATTGGGAAGCATGCTGGGGAGGTTGAGATGAGCGTTACTGGACTGAAGGCCTAGTGCTGTGCTGGATAGTCTGAACCTCTAGCTTCTGAGCCAGTGAGGGCTTTGAAGGGGCTGGCGGTTGGAGCTCGGCGTTGTTAGGTTGGTTTTCAGCAGTGGGAAAGAACTCCTCGACGATGGCGTCGGTGTCCTCCTCGCTGTATTCAAAGGCGCCATTGATAAGGCCCTGTCGGGCCGCGTGATCCAAGGCGCTTTGGTCAAAGCCCGTGGCTTGTCGGTTTTCATCCAGTTGTTTGGCGGCGAGCAAGGCCTCTTCTAAGGTCAGTCCACTGCGCACCGTGATGTCGACGTAGAAGATCGGTGTGCCGTGGCTCTGACGAGTGGATTTGCCACGCAGACGCAGCTCTAGGTGGAGACATGCCAAGCGATTGCCAGAGATGGCTTGCAGGTAATGCAGGCGCGCTGTCAAGGTGCGGATGCTGTTGAATCCAGTGGTCCGGAAGACAAAACTGCCCAGTGGGTCGTCATCGCCAATCACCACGTTCAGCCGACCGTAAGGCTTACAGGCATTGCCTTGGGCCATTGGGCAGCCATCGGGTGAAGGGCAGGGCAGCGACTGGATGCCGTCCTTGGTCAAACGCTTGCACGTTTCACCGTTGCCGACGCATAACGGTCTGCCGGTGGTACGGTCGAACAGGCTGTAGTCCGCGCGAAAGTTGAGGTCCGGTTCGTTGAACAGCAATCGGATCGGAATGCTGCGCAGCTTGCCATCCAGGCCATTGCGCAGTTCCTCATTGAGTGGATGCAGTAACCAGCCGTCACGGCTCTGGACTTGCGAGGTGATGGTGAACTGATCATCTTTCTCGGGCAGGCGCTTGCCGTTTTTCTCGACGATCTTACCGATGGAAATGCGCCCGAGTACCGGCGGAGTGATGGCTAAACCTTTGAGCATGGTGGTGCTCCTTGATCTGAAAATAAAAAAGCCACCGGGACGTGAACGGTCCGGGTGGCTAGGGTGAGCAGGTTGTTTCAGGCGAGCAGGAAGCGACGAGTGCCTGCTTTGGCCTTGGGGTAGCGAGCCTGCAGGTAGGGCTTGTCTTTGAGTATCTGTTCGACATCCAGACCAATGCTGTCCTTGGATTTCTTCCAGCTGATGTAGCCCTCAGCAAACTCTGCACGGGTGGCTTCCCCCATGGCCTGCTGCAGAATTTGCTTGAGCTGCGCCTCACGCGTTTCCTGCTGAGCAATGTTCTGACGAACTGACTTGAGCTCCAGGAAGGTGCTGGTCAGCGCCGGGTGCTGGCTGAAGTCCAAGGTCTGTCCGTTATCCTCGGGATAGAGGCAGCGCAATGCCGCTTCCGCAGATGCTGTGCCATCGGCCGGTGGCGGGGTGTCACTGATGACGTAATCCCAGAACAGCCGTTCCAGATCAATCAGCCGAGCAATCAGCGCCTCGTCGCGTGTGATGCGATGGATTTCCAGATGCTGGCCACCGAGCAGCACCGCCACATCAGCGGCCTGCTTGCCTGTGACTGCAAGCTGGTGCATGACTTGCAACTGCACATATTCGGGCACGCCCTCTTTCCAGAGGCGCGCCCCGTTTATGCCGGCAGTTTTGCATTCGAGGATTTGCACCTCTGGAGCACCGATTACCTCGCGGTCGATATTGGCGAGCATCCACGGGAGCGCCGGATCGGGATGCTGTAGTACAGCGTTGATCCGTCGAACCTTGTTCTGGCTGCGTTTGCTGTAGTGCCAGGCCACGATGGGTTCCAGCACATTGCCCCAGTACAGCGGGCTTTCCTCATCGTGAGGATCGGCCTTCGGTAGCCCAGCATCGCGACCGGTCTTCTCTAGCCACAGCTCCAACTGCGACTTGTAGGGGTTCAGACCCACTGCAGCGGCGGCATCCGAACTGCCGATGCCTTGCTTGCGGATCTGCAACCAGTCCTCGCGGGGCAGCTCCTTGGTGTTGACCAGGCGCAGGGCAGGGCGTTTCTTACGGGTGCTACTATTCAATGACGTTGCTTTCATCGTCTTTACCTGTTGGCATAAAAACGCCCGACCAGCACAAGGCTGACCGGGCGCGAGGATTGATGTGAGTGAGGGTTAGGCGGCGAGTTGCAGAGCGGCATCCAGGGCGCGTTGCTTGATCTGCGCCCCCTGACCGAACCATGCCGAGTCCAGGCGGTACTCGTTACTGCGGGCACGGCGCTCGTGGTCGACATACTCGGTCACGGCATTCAGCAGGCCCCAAGCGGTGCCGCGTGCCGACTCTAGCTGACTGCCTCGACCACGCCCTTCGTACAACTCCTGCACCTTGCGCAGGGCTCGCTCATTGGGGAGTTGCTCCGGCAGAGCACCGGTTGGGCTGGTCTCACACATCACGTTCATGAAGAAACCCAGCGCCTCATGCCACTGCACCTTGCGTTCAGCCAAAGCCCTCATGCGATACATAAATTCGTCCCAGCCAGAGACGGCGATGCCCAGTTGCTTCTTCACCGTCTTCGGTTCAAAGCGAGTGTTGTGGGGCACCTTGATGGCGCGGCTGCTGCCGTCCAAGGCGATGGTCAGGGTGTTGTTGCACACCACACGCACGGTGGTTGGCGTTGCTGTGGTAGCCAAGGTGCCGTCACAGGAGGTGGCGAGCAGGAGGTAGCCGTTGACCTGGTCGTTACCCTTGAGCGTTGCGCCTTGCCCGGTGCGCGCCAGCGCCCAGAACTTGCGACCACCCTTGAGCACGCCGGCCGTTTCCAACTCATAGCCGGATACCTCGGTGAGATCGCGGTAGAACTCCAGCACCTCTCTCGGCTGCACGGTGTGGTAACGCTGCGAGACCACCGACAGAGGGGCCTTGGTGTCGGAGCGGTAGAGCACTTTCTGCTCGGGGAAGGAATGGATGGTGCCCAGGTGGCCGATGGCGTCAGACTTAAAATGGACCGGGCTTTCCTGAATCTCCCAGTCCATGCCGGCTTCACGCTGCCAGACCTCAATAGGTTGTTTGCGGGGCAGGTTGTTGCCCAGGCCATGCCAGGGAGTAGCGCCAGCGTAGGCCATGGTTTCAACGAGATGAGCCATGAGAATGATTCCTTGCGGATGAAGGGGAAAGAGCGTCGTTTCATCAACGAGCGACGCCCGTTCAAAAAGGCTTAACGGTTGACGCTGAAGCTGTAACCGCACTCCAGACATTGGTAATTGGCCAGCACCTTGTCGTCGATCTGCTCGCCCAGCGTGGCCCCGGCAATGCCCCCCGCGGCCCCGCCGAACAGACCACCCAAAATCGCCCCGGCGATGCTGCCAATAGCAATGCCCACCGGCCCACCGACTACACCCAGTACCGCGCCGGCTTCCGCACCTGACAGGGCACCGGCGGCGCCACTGGCTGCACCACCTGCGGCGCCAATCAAACCACCCGTTTGTTTACCGATATTTTTAGTGATGACGCGTCCAGAGTTACAGCTTGGGCAAGGGGTATACATGTGCAAATCCTCTCAAGTGATGAGCGTGCCGAGGTAGAAGCTGGCACGCAAAATCCCCAGCAGCAGTCGATACTGCGGGGCGTTCACAGAGGTGATATAGGTTTGAAATATTTTCGGATCCGATTTTTGATTGATCTATCGCTGTAGAAGTAACCGGATACTGGTCCTGAAGGCTTTGAGAGGGATGAGGAAGGGCGAAAATGACATTCTGAAGAATGTGGAACGCTGGCAGTCCTGAGCGCAAGCTGATCCAGGTGAACCCACAGTACATGGGGCTATGGATCCCTACCGCGACCGGGTGGCAGGTCAAGAGACGCAGACAACGCATCAATCACGTCCCGTATGAAAATCGTCTTGATCTCGCCCATGATGAGACCTTCACCATCGGCACACCCTGTGAGGTGGCAGCATGTCCGTAGCTCGCTTCTGGCGAAGAGCTGACGTTGGGTCAACGTATCGAGACGACTTTTTTGTCTTGATTATCTCTGATAGCTGACACCGACAGGTTGCCTGTAGCAGCTTCCTGAATGTGGTCGCTCCACCACGCCATCATAGGGCGTCTGCGTTCTATGTAATCTGCTCGGTTGTACGCGCTACGTACCTCGTCTTTATCGACGTGAGCAAGCGCAACCTCGATCAATTCAGGATCCCAGCCGTGCTCGTTGAGAATGGTGCTCGCCATAGAGCGCATCCCATGGCTTACCAAGCGTCCTTCGAAACCCATGCGTTTCAGTGCCATGTTTGCGGTTTGGCTGTTGCAGTGGGTACGAGGGTTCCGGTCTGCGGGGAACACATGCTCCCGATGTCCACTGTAGGGCTTGATCGCTTCCAGGAGCGCGAGAGCCTGCTCCGTGAGCGGGACAATGTGCGTGCGGCGCTTCTTCATGCGCTCCGCAGGAATCGTCCAGATCTTCTTCTCTATGTCGATATCTGCCCAGCGGGTGGTTGCTGCCTCGACTGGCCGGGTCATGGTGTGGAGCTGCCACTCGATCAGGCAGCGGGTTGTCCTTTTTATGCTGGCATTGGCTATTGCCACCATGAGTTCTTTCAACTCATCGGGGGGCAGTGCCGCCATGTTTTTCTTTTTCGGTTTCTTGAAGACGGAGCGGATACCGCTGAGCGGGTTCGCGTGAATCAGTCCCGAGTTGACCCCGTAAGTCATGATCTCGTTGAGCCGCTGCGTCAGCCGCTTCACGGTTTCAAGGCTGCCCTTGGTTTCGAGTGGCCGGAGCAGGTTGATGACTTGAGGTGCGCTGATGGCTGAGATCGGTGTGGAGCCCAAGTCCGGGAATACGTGCAACGTTAGCGAGCGCCAGATGTCCTCAGCGTAGGCCGATGTCACAGCATCTTTCTTCAGCTCATACCAGGACGTCGCCACATTCCGGAATGTGTGCTCAGTCGCAGCTTGTTTAGCTTGCAGCACAGCATCCCGTTTCTCTTTAGGGTCGATGCCATGGGCAAGTGCTTCCCTCGCTTCAATGGAACCCTTGCGTGCTTGCGCTAACGAGACTTCAGGGAAGGTTCCCAGTCCCATGTTGATCCGCTTCTTCGTCACAGGGTGTCGATAGTTGAAGTTCCACAGCTTGGAGCCATTGCTTCTCACTCGCATTTGAAGCCCGCCGCCATCAAATAGAACATAGTCCTTTTCAGCAGGCTTGGCAGATTTGATTTTGAGTTCAGTGAGGCGGGTAGCTTGTGCGCACATTGGCATTCCAGAATTGATTTTGGCATTCCAAAAATTAGCACCTACGGGCTTGGAATGCCATTTGGAATGCCAAAAGGCGTGGCTGCTCATGGACGTCTGTGGAGGCTGATAGCGCTGAAAGCCCCGTATTTACTGGGTTACAGGCACAAAAAAAGACGTCCGTGGACGTCTTTAGATGATTATTTGGTGGAGCCGGGGGGATTTGAACCCCCGTCTAATCAAAGTTTCATGCCGCCTTGAGCGTCAAGGCTGGCATAACGCTGTCATTACCGTTTCTTTTTCAGTTGCCTTATCCCATTCTGCTTGACTACCTCAACGAACAGCATGTAGTCGGCGAATCTCCCCGGGATATGAATGTCATTTTGCTCCATCAAATCCTTGACCTCTCCGACTACATCATCCTGGAGAGGTTCTGATGAACAATTTCGATAGGTGATTCTCGGTGGAAGATTGCCACCATAGCGGTAGCAAAGAAAGCCGTCTTGTCCGACTTCCCAAGATTTATGGCTGCAAGGATTTGAACTGTCTGAATCGATTTTTCCAACCTCATGTTTTATGTGTTTGGCCAGCATGCAATAGCGCTTGAAAGAGTTCGCATTAAAAATCTTTCTGTACCTTTTGTTATAGCTATTGACATACTCTTCGTTTTCTCCGCCCTCCACTGGATATCTGGCATCATTAAGAACAAAATTTTTGAGCGAATCTAAATCACTTATCTGCTGATGGCTAATATTGGTCAGCAAGTCCGAGGCGATGGCTCGGAAGTTATGGGAGTAGCTTCTTAGCTGACTACGAAATGAATCGTCTGGATAGCCTATAAATAGTTTTGTTAGCCCAGCTTTGAGGTACATTTCAACGCAGTATCCGATTAGCAGGATTGAGGCCTTTGGAAACCCGTTGCTGACATTTACGTGATTTATAAACTCCCGTCTCATGTTTTTGAAGTCACGTAAATTTTCAAATTTACGTGACTTTACTACCCACGACGCCCACAAGTGGCGTGCGCTAACGTACAGGCCGTCTCCCTCTTTGATCCAGTCTTTAGGCCCCAGATCTCCCTGCGAGTTGCGAGCTAGTTTTATCGGCTTTTGTGGCGTATCCATCATCTGCGCTTCCCTCCTTTGGCTGCCATAGAGATTCCGCTTTGGCTCCTGCGCACGTGTCTGCAGCAGGCATCCATCTTCCGTATACCCGCGCAATCATAGTCCAGTCACTGTGTCCCATCTGTCTGGCCACCCACATAGGGTGCTCCCCAGCCGACAGCATCATCGACGCATAGGTGTGCCGTGTCTGATATGGGCGCCGGTATCGAACGCCGGCCCTCTTCATTGCCGGGTGCCACATTGTCTTGCGGATTGGCTGGTCCCCGGCCCAGCGTTCAAGCGTCCGGGGGTTCTGGAATACTTCAGCATCAGCCAAGAACGTATGCGCCTTCTGCGCTGTGAGCGCTTCAAGGGCGGGGCGCAGCAGCTTCACAGAGCGCCGTCCTGCTGCTGTCTTGGTGACCTCGGCCTCCCCACCCGCTGCCTGGGTCATAGCACGGCTGATCATCACTTCTCCCCGTACCCAGTCTACGTCTCCCCAATCCAATGCCACCAGTTCGCTGGTTCGCAGGCCGGTCCACAGCGCGAACTGCACCATGTTGCGCGCCTGGCCGGTCAATGCCGCCAGAATTGCCTGCTGTTCCTCGGGCGAGAATGGGTCCACATCATCATCTCGAGGCGGTGCCTCTTTCCTGGCATATGTCCAACCGGCCAACGGATTAGTGTCGAGGAGCTCTTCGTCGACCGCGTCGTTCAGCGCCGAGCGCAGGCAACTCTGGATGTTGCTCAGCGTTTTGTTGCTGACCTTCAGACCGTCTAGCCAATCCCGAACCATCTTGCGTTTGAAGTCCACCACCAAGTGGTGACCCAGGGCCGGCACAAGCCTTAGCTCGACGATCTTCCGGTAGCCCTCGAACGTGCTGCTGGAGACGTGTTTCTTCTTCGCTTCAAGCCAACGCGTGAGGAAGCCGCCAACAGTCTCCCGGCTTGACTCCGGCGCGAACTTGGCCGCTCGCGCTGATCCTGGAAACGTGACGGCGTAGTCGAACGTCCCCTGAGCAATTGCGTGCTCGATAGCCGCCTTGTGCTGCTGGGCCTTTTTCAGATTAGTGGCGGTGGGCTTGAGCGCGACGCGCTCGCGGCACCGAACACCCCGGTACATGAACGTGATCTCGATGCTCGAGTCTGAGACTGCCCTGACCCCGCTCCCGCCTCTACCCATGATTCATATCCTTCCATGTCAATCAGCGTCCGGCCATCCGGAGCTTTCAGCCAAATCTCACCAAGCCGCCAGATGCCGTCGCGGATCTTTGAGCGGATCGCGTCCTCGGTGTAGCCAGACTCGCTGGCGAATTTTCTGACGGTCATGTAGCGCATTGATCTACTCCACCTGATGCATCAGGTTCGGGTTGTCACGGCGGTCTGTCACGGCAGGCAGAGCCAGCGCAGCCAGCTCAGCCACCAGTGCCTCGGCTCGCCCGTAGAACTTACCGGTGTCCTCGTTCACGAACCGCTCGAGCACGGTGGCCACCGCCTGCTGGTTGGCCAAACCGCGCAGATCGGCGCTGGGTACGGTCACATCGGTAGATGGCTCATGCACGTAAGCCTCCTGACTGATCAGCAGGGTGCGCACCGGCCTGACGCCCTTGCACTTGCTCACCCAGTTCGTATCGGGCACGCAGCAAGGCAGCATGTGCAGGCACCAGGCAGTCGCTGCGTTCGACTTTTGGCTGCTGCTCCAGTACTCGCTCAGGCCAAACGCCTGGGCAGCATCCCTGACCGTGTACAAACCATCGTGTCCCCAGTCCGGCAGTTGCAGCAGGTTGCAGCGCAGCACCTGCAGCTCCTCGATCGACGGGATGTGCCAGCCCCAGGTACCGCGGATGTTCATTCCCAGCACCTTGCGGGCGATGGCGCTGCCCTCGGCGGCCATGGCCTGGGTGTTGGCCATTCCGTCGAAGCGGGATGTGGCGGCTCGGATGCGTGGGCGTGGGCCTTCCTCCTGCCACCAGTGGGCGGCCACCTCGAAATCTCGGCCTGCATCGATCACCGCGTGCTCGGCGCTGTCGAAGAAGATCCGGCCGGCGAAGAAGCCGCCACCCAGGGACTGACCCACCGCGGGGAGGGCGGCGGGGTTGATAGATCGGCGCTTATTCATGGCAGCCTCCGGAAGTGGTCGGCCAGCACTCGCCGTCCCTCCAGGCCGCAGGCGGCAGCCAGGTCGAGCACTTGGCCAAATGTGGTATGGCGCTGCTGCAGGGCATCCCACAGCAGCAGGAGCAGGTCGACTTGCTTCATGGCTGCTGCTCCTGCGTGTCCTGCACCACCTGCTGCTGCATGGCCTGCACGCGCAGTGCGGTGTCGATCTCCTGGTCCAGCTCTTCGCCGGATAGCCAGTTATCGCCGCGCACCACCAGCAGGTCTTCGTCTGGGTCTTCGATGCGCTCGCGGTCTCGGAGAAAGCGATAGCGCTTGGCGTCAGCAGCCATGCGAACGTGGTCGTCGATGTTGAAAGTGGTATTTCCATCCCGTAGGCCGATCACCCCAGAGATCAGGATGGTGCGGATTCGGCCGGCCAACTCGCTATCGCTAAACGAGGCACCCCACCCGTGGGGCACTTCGTTCAACACCTCATCAAGAACTTCATCACGGATAGCCAGGGCATCTTGCAGATCGCCTTGTCTGGCGCCGGCGATCACTGCCAGGCCGCGTCCGATGTACACGTGGGCGCCGAGCTGAGCGAAGGGCAGGATGTGTTCAAGGGTGCCGCCTTCAGGTGCGCGCAGCACCAGGGTGATGCGATCAGGCTGCGTCATGGTTCTTCTCCGGCTGCTCATTCCCCTTGAGCTGCTCAGCTTCTTCTGCCAGCAGCTGGCGCCACTCCGATTCGGTGCGGTTGGCGTACAGCGGTTCGGACCGGTCGGGCTCAGGTTGATTTGCCGGCGCCGATTGCTGAAGACCGGCCTGGATGCGCTCGAAGATTTCCTCGCGGTGCACAGCTACGCCTTCTGGTGCCTGGATTCCCAGGCGAACCTGGCTGCCCTTTACACCCAGCACTGTGACGCTGATGTCATCGTTGATGCGGATGGTTTCGCCTACGCGGCGGGTGAGGATCAACATGGTCAGAACTCCTTGTGGGGGAGAGCGGCGCTCGCCGCCCTTCCATTCACTGCGTCGTGCGCAGCTCGTTGCGAGGAACCCAGCCGCCTGGCGTCTTCACCATGCAGCCGACATAGGGCGCAAACTTGGTCTGCCGCTCGGTCTGGTAGCCGTACCACTGGCACGATCCCCAGTTCACCGCAGCGGTGATTGCTAGGCAGGACAGGGCAAGCCCCGCCACGGCGCCCAGACCAATGTGCTTGCGCTTCACGCCTCGATCCCGAAGTCGGACAGACGCAGGCCCAGCTCACGACCGATCTCCGTCAGTACCTTCAACTCCTCCGGCTCGATCTCGCCATCGGCTTCGGCGACGGTGATCATGTTGACGAACACCTCCTCGGCGTCTGCCGGGTTGTTCTTGATGTCGCGGATCTCGCGGAGGATGTTCAGGCGCCCTACACGGAAGCCGGCCTGCAGCTGCTCGGTGAGACGACCCAGGGTCGCGGTGATCTCGGCGCCGAAGTGCTCGAGGTTTTTGTTGGAGCGGATCAACTGATCGATCTTGTCGGTCTCCGACTTCTCGATTTCGCCATCAGCAGCTGCCACCAAAATGCAGCCGCCAACGATGGCCTGCATGAGGTCGCGGTTCTCTACCTTCTTGAGCTCAGCCTTGGCGTTGCCGAATTTCTTGCCGAACAATTTGCCGAACATGGGTGTTTCCTCTTGGGTTGGTGAAGCTTTCTCCGGGCAAGCCGAGGGCCTGCCGCGATTGATGGCTTTCGCAAAATCTTTGGTGGATCAGATCAGGCGGTCAGCGTTACGCCACCGCCAGGGCGCATTCAGCGCGCCGGGTTGCAACACGGGTTTCTACTTTCCGCTCGCCGCCGCTACCTCCACGACGAATCCGCATCGCCTGGTCGTCGCCGAGTACGGCATGAGTCGTCAGCAGGGCGATCAGGGCCATGACCGAAGGGGCGATGATCTGGCGGCGCATCGCCTCGGCTACCAGCTGAGCCCGCTTGATGACGCCGAGCTTTGTACTCGCAGCAAGCAGGCGTTTGTCGACAGTGTCCTTCGCTACACCGAGCTCGTGGGCGACCTCTTTGCTGGTCATCCCGCAAGCAACGGCCATTACGCACTGGAGCTCGCGCTCTGCCAGG
Source organism: Pseudomonas sp. NY5710 (assembly GCF_013305665.1). Lineage (NCBI taxonomy): Bacteria > Pseudomonadati > Pseudomonadota > Gammaproteobacteria > Pseudomonadales > Pseudomonadaceae > Pseudomonas > Pseudomonas sp. NY5710. The sequence goes on along the minus strand of NZ_CP045554.1, from coordinate 4,641,561 downwards.
CCCATTCCAAGGCTGCCAGTCCAGTTACCGAAAGTCAGTGCGTTCATGCGATCGATTCCATCCGAGGGAAGATGTCGCAACATTACAACTACTGTTTGTTTGTTGTAAATAGAATTTGTAATTTTTGGCAAAAAGAAACCCGCATGCGGCGGGTTTGCTTTGGGGCTGGGCTGCTGCTACCAGAGTACGGATGACCAGAACACCTTGCCCAGGATCGAAATACCTTTCTCAGCCATTTCTTCGGCTGTGTACTCTTCATCCGGGTGCTCGTCCCGGTTGAAGCTTCGCATGCGAATGCCGCCACCGGGAAGACGATAGAGCGTCTTCACCCTGAGCTGTCCATCGTGATCAATGGCGTACATCTTTCCGTCGATAACGCCAGTTGTGCCTCTGTCAACCCCAACGGTGCTCTTGTCGGGAAGGACCGGCTCCATGCTGTTTCCGGTAACTGAAACACACACAGCCTCGCTTGGCTGTACGCCTTGCCGCCGAAGAGTTCTCTTGCCGAACCGAAGCCTGTTCTCTCGAGACTGCTCAACGACAGTCCTACCGCTACCTGCGGAAAGCTCCACTTCCTTGAGGAATGGCACGTAGACCTCGTCGTCATCCAATGGGGTACTGTCATCCCAGGTATCAAGTGGCCCGAGATACTCTGCGTTACCGACAATGGATTTCGCCGGGTCTTCTTTGTTCGGGAACACTACCACCGTGCGCCGCCCAGGATTTTCTTCGTTCAGCTGGACGATGGCGGTGCTCACCAGGTCTTCCAGCGATAGATTTAACGCCTCGGCTATATCCACAAGCATCAATGGTTTAGGGGTCGATCGCCCTGACTCCCAAGCCTGGACTGCTTGAGGTGTCAAGCCCAGTCGGCGCGCCAGCTCCGACTGAGTGAGTCGCTCCCTCTTTCGGGCTTCTGTGATGATTTCGGCAAGTTTCTTCATGGCGTTATCTTACAACCTCCTGTTGTAGCTGGCATTGCAAATATGATTTGTAAAATGGAAACGCCGGTTGTAGGCTTGCCAGCAATGTCATAAGTCCGCAGGAACCACTGATGAGCACCGAAGCAATGGCTTCAGCCGTGAAGGCGGTGGGGAGCCAAACGGCTCTGGCCAAAACCCTAGGCTGCACCCCGCAGAACGTTCAGCGCATGTGCGCCACAGGTCGCGTTCCGCCAAAGCATGTCTTGCGCATCGAGGCAGCCTCGGGAGTTTCTCGGTGCTTGCTACGCCCCGACCTGTATCCAGAGGAGCCCTCGACCTTGAACGAAAAGGTACAGGCTTTCCCTATCATTGAGCAGACCAACGAATCTGCTGTGAATCTATCCAGTGCTGCGCAGGCCTCCCCATGACGGCCTCGGCATCCCTGTTTTTGCTGTCCGGCTGACTTTTCTCCGGGCAACAAAAAACCCGCCGTAGGAAGCGGGTTTCTCACGCCACTCTGTAGGAGGAGTGGTTAGTTCGTAACGTCTTTGAATAGGAGACGGCGCTATGGCGCATCCAGAAAATAGCAAAACTCAAAACCCGGCGCAACAACCCAAACCACATTTGGTTGATCTGCGCCATCGCTTCCGCGCCGCCCAAGGCGCTTATGGCATTGCCCGCGTTCTGCTTGAGGACCAGGCTCAGCTTGGCGAAATGCTGTTGTCTCGCGACCGGGAGGATTTGCTCAGTGCTCTCGAGTTCTGCACTCAGGCGCTCTATGCCCATCACGAGTACGCCTATCTCGACGCACTCCCGCATGCCTCAGAGCAAGGCGGTGCCCAATGACAAACTCCGTCGATAAGGTCGAGCTCGACGTGATTTTCACGCACACGTACTACGTGGTGACGATCGCTAAGGAGCCAGGCGCGTCCCGCTTCTCCATGCCCATTATTCGCGACGAGGTCTCGGCGGAAGAGATTGCCGCCATGCTACGCCTGTCTTTCCCAGGCCAGGAGGTTAAGGTCATCTGGGTTGCTGCACATCCGCACGAAGACATCAATGAGTGCCGCATTGTCGCGGATCACATGGCGGATCTGGTCGGCTCCGTTCGTACCGCCGCAGATCCTGGCCATGAGCTGATGTCGCGCCTGGGTTTTTTCGGCAGGTACGAAGGAAGCGCGCCACAAAACCCTGCTGTTGCAAAACGTGGCGCGGGAGGTGCGGCATGATGAAGCAAACTGCTCTGGTGCTGGCGCCGGTGTCCGGTGAGATCGTCCACGACGTGACCCTCACCGCAGCGGATATCGCGCGTTTCAACGACGCGCGCGAATCATTCAAGTTGATCAAGGCCCTGTACTGGGCGCACGTCGTGCCTTCGCTGGGCGGCTTCGAAAATCCTGTCACGGGGGAACTTGAACGCCTACTTGAGCGTGTCGTTTTCGATACACGCAATTTCATGTGGCCGCATCGCAACGCAGCCGCCTTCCACGATGCAAAAGATGTGGGAGGTGATGCATGAACCTGGTCACCGTCCACAACACCCAGTTGCCCATCGTCGAATATCGCGGTCAGCGCGTGGTCACCTTGGCGATGATCGACCAGGTGCATGAGCGGCCCGATGGAACTGCTGGCCGCACCTTCACTGCCCACAAGGACCGACTCATTGAAGGGGCGGGTTATTTCTTCGCCGACACCAGCCAAAAAGATGTATTGCGTTGTTTTGGAATTGAGGTGCCCAACCGCGGGCTGATCCTGATGGCCGAGCAAGGCTATCTGATGTTGGTCAAGCCTTTCACCGACGATTTGTCGTGGTCCGTCCAGCGCCAACTGGTCAGCAACTACTTCAGGCCGGCGCCAGCGCTGCCCACCGACTACATCACGGCCCTGGAGCACCTGCTGGCTTCTAAGCGCTCAGAGCAGCTGGCGCTCGAGCAGCGTGACCATGCCATCGCCACCAAGGCCGAGATCGGCAACCGGCGCGAAGCCACGGCCATGGCCACGGCTTCCGCAGCGGTGCGCAAGGTCAAGCACCTGGAAAACGAGCTGGGCCGAGGCTGTCAGCACGCGACCGTGACGGCGGTGGAGAAGGCCGCCCACCGGAGTTTCGGCAGCCAGGGTTTCCGCCCGCTCAAGAACTGGTGCGACAGCCACGGAGTGTCCGCCCCGAAAGTCCAAGACCCTCGATTCGGCTGGGTTCGCTCCTGGCCTGCTGCCGCCTGGACGGCTGTTTACCAAATTGACCTGGCCGAACTGTTCGGCGCCGCAGGAGACCACGAATGAAAGCCAAGCCTACCCATGCGCAACTCATGACCTTGATCGCCGAGGCGGCTGTTGAGTTCCAGCAGGCCGAGATTCTGCGCAACTCCCTGAAGCGCGAGCTGAGCGCGATGTATGCGACCTACTTCAGGGCTCACGGTCGCCCAGGCAATGGCGAGCGCACCCGTTTCGACTTCGAAGACCCGGCGTATCGCGGTGTGGTCCAGTTCACCGAGGGGGCGTACAGCCGCTGGTTTGACCAGCGTGCTCTCACAACGAAGCTCAAGCGCAAGCTGCGCAACCTGGTTGAGCGCCTGGAGCGTGCCCAATGAGCAAGGTGATCAACAAGGCCTACTTCGAGAGCTTCTCCAATGCGGCTCTGATGTTGCTGTCCTTCGAGGCCGTCATGGACGCAATCGAGGTGGTCAGCGATGGCGCCAAGATCCGCGAGTTTGACGAAACCTATGTCGGCCTGGTCGGCGCCAGCTTGGCGTTGAGCGTGCTGTTCGAGCGACAGACCGGCAGTGATGCTTCGGTCGTCTCGGGAGAGCACCTCGAGCAGGAGCGTCGGCATCTGCTGCAGGGTGGTGAGCCGCCAACCTTCAGCATTCCGATCGTCAACACTCTGCGCGAGCCACTGCGGCCCGAGGTTTTCGACCATCTGACCACTCTGCAGCTCGCCAGCGCGTCGTTCAACTATGCCGACAAGGTGTTCGAGACGATCAGCAACCACTCGCCCCAGGCGCTTGAAATGGCCGAGGCGCGGGTTTCTTCGCTGGATGCGGTGACAGCGCTGCGTTCGCTCGTTCTGCGCCTTTCTGGTGGCTCGCTGACTGACCTTGCCCAGCACGTTGCCAAGATCACCGGCGCTGGTTCGGAGACTCTCCAATGACCAGACCGTCTACCCCCCCCCAGGCGCTCCAGCAGCTCGCTGGCGCGTCGATCATCACCGGCCCCTGGCCTACCTACAGCCAGTTCAAGGGCTTTCCAGAGCGCGAGCGCTGGACGATCTACGAACTGGCCAAGGCTGGTCGACGCGCCATGGAAGACAACGGCTTCGAGATGACCGAGAGCTACGACGCCTTTGTGCGCCGCATCACAGAGGAGCTTGACCTGTGAGCATCGATCAACTCCTGCGGAAACCCGTTTACTTTGGTGAAGTCGACGGCGTGATCTACGAGGACCGTGACCGGTACTTCGAAGCGATCGCCGCGAAAGAAACAGAAGCTATCGACAACTTCTGCGCCTACATGGATGAAAACCGCGACCTGCTGATGTACGTCGCCCGCCAGGGCGATGGTGAGGGTGGTCGTCTGGTGCAAATCCTCAAACAAGCGCTGTTCGGGGCTCGCGAGGGCCAGAAGACCGCCTACCGGAAGAAGAAAGTTCCGGATCGCCTGCGCACAGCAGTGATGGAGCGCGATATGTACCGGTGCGTCCGATGTGGCTCGCACCGTGAGCTGTGTGCCGATCACATCTTCCCCGAAGTGCTGGGAGGTGAGGCGACCATTGAAAATCTCCAAACCCTCTGTCGGCCTTGTAATACCAGCAAGGGCGGGCGAGTCGAGGTATCTGTATGAGCATCATTCGTGCGCCTCGCCCCGAGGCGAACTTCTACATGCTGAACAAGGCCATCAGCGAGGATGCCCGGCTTAGCTGGGCGGCCCGTGGGTTGTTGGTGTTCCTGCTGGGTAAGCCTGACCACTGGGAGATCTCGGTTGCGCACCTGCGCGGCGAGACCTCCAGCTCCGCTAAGCCCACCGGTCGAGACGGGGTCTACGGCCTTCTCCAGGAACTGATCAACGCCGGGTACGTTGCCCGTCGCCAGGATCGTTCTGAAGCCGGCGTGCTGGGCGAAATCAACTACATCGTCTCAGAAACACCGCTTCCGGATTCACCGTATCCGGCAACACCGTATCCGGCTCAGCCGTATCCGGCAAATCCGACACTAGTAAGTATTGAAGGTAAGCAAGTACTGAAAAAACCAGCAAGGACTGAAAAACCCTCGTGCAACTCGGGAGAGTCGGTAGTTGAGTTTGAGCGGTTCTGGAAACTCTACCCGCGAAAGGTCGGGAAGGACAAAGCCGAGAAGGCCTGGGCAAAGCTCAAGGTGGATACAGCCCTGTTCAACCGCATGGGCACCGCCCTGGCTGCTTGGAGCAAGTCGCCTGACTGGACCAAGGATGGCGGCCAGTTCATTCCTCACGCGGCCACCTGGCTGAACGGCAAGCGCTGGGAAGACGAGCTACCGACTGCTGGCGCCAGCCATCAGTCGCACCACACCGACCTCGACAAGATTGACCACACCGAAGGGTTTGTTCGCCAGCCTGACGGGACTTACCGGGTAGCACGACCATGACCACTCCACGAACTCTTGAATTCAAGCCTGGCCAGTGCCGCGAGCACGGCGATTTCACTGATGAGCTGATCGAGTCATTTTCGGGCGACCACTTCTGGCAAGGGTGCACGCGCTGCCAATTCGACGCACTGCACTCGGCTGACGAGACGATCCGCAAGCCGGCGCAAGCTTTGCGGCGCGACTGGGCGATGAATGTCAGCCTGATGGCCGCTGAAATCCCGCTGCGCTTTCGCAGTGCAACTCTGGAAACCTACCGCGCCGAAACCGAAGGGCAGGCCGTGGCGCTGAACGAGTGCAGCGACTACGTGAATGGCTTCGAGCGCAACTGGGAGCTGGGTCGCTCGATGTTGCTGCTGGGCAGCGTGGGCACCGGGAAGACTCACCTGAGCTGCGCCATTGCCCAGCAGGTGATCCGCAGCTACGGAGCATCTGCGCGCTACACCATGGCCATCGAGATCATCCGCGATATCAAGATGACCTTCGACAAGAAGTCCGAGCAGACCGAGCGCGACGTGTACGCCTCCCTGTTGAAGCCGGATCTGCTGGTGATCGACGAGGTAGGCGTTCAGCATGGCAGCGACTTCGAGCGCCAGGTGCTGTTCGAGGTGATCGACTCGCGGTACCGGCAGCTGATGCCGACCATCGTGGTATCCAACCTGGGCCTGGCCGGCCTGCGCAAATGCCTGGGTGACCGTGCTGTCGACCGACTGACCGATGCTGGCGGGCCAGCTGTCCTGTTCACCTGGGCCTCGGCGCGAGGTGAAGCATGAGCGAACTGGTAATGGGATACCCCGAGGCCGAGCACGGAGTGCTGGGGGCGATCATGCTGGCGTCTCTCGATGGCAACGCCGCGCTTGTGGATGACATCGTGAGCCAGATGACCAGTGCCGATTTCCTCTACGACGACCACGCGGCCCTGTTCGATGTGATCCGTGAATGCTTGGATCGCGGCTTGCCGGTCGACGCGGTAACGGTCGGGGACGTGCAGCGAACTTTGCCGAGCGGGCAGGGCACCCTTGCATTCGCCGTGGACCTCTGCCGCAACGTGCCCTCGGTGGCCAACGCGATGGCCTACGCAAAGCAGGTCAAGCAGTGGGCGGTGATCCGTCAGGTGGTCGACCTTGGTCATTCTGCGAAGGCTGCTGTTGCAAGCGGCCTGGTGCCGGACGAGATCATCGCCCAGGCCCAGCAGTCCATCGCTGACTTGCGCGACCTGCAGGGTTCCGAAAAGGCCGGGTACAAGCGCATGGCCGAGGTGCTGCCCAAGGTCTTCGACGGCATGCAGGAAGTGCTGGACGATCGAGCACCGCCGAAGCTGTCCACCGGCTTGGCTGACTTGGACAAGCTGATCGGCTTCCTGCGCCCCAAGAGCATGGTGGTGATCGCCGGGCGCCCTGGCAGTGGCAAGACCATGCTGGGCCTACAGATCGTCAATCATGTGGCCATCCGTGGCGCTGGCGTGGGGTTGATCTTCAGTTTGGAGATGGACGAGAAGGAGTTGACCATCCGTACCATCGCCTCGCAGGGCGCCGTCGATCTGCGCCGCATGGAGGAGGTCAAGAGCCTGGATGAGGACGAGTGGCAGCGCATCGGCACGGCTGGCAGCAAGATCGAGGCTGCCCAGTTGTACCTGAACGACACCCCAGGCATGACGATGAGCGCCATCCGGTCGGATGCACGCAAGCTCCAGCGCGAGAAGGGCCTCGACATCATGATGATCGACTACCTGGGGCTGGTGGGCACCGAAGGCAGGAGTCAGAACCGCGCCGATGCTGTGGCAAAAGTCTCCATCGCCCTGAAGAACCTGGCCAAGGAGTTGAGCGTGCCGGTGCTGGTGCTGGCGCAGCTCAACCGAAACCCGGCGAGCCGCCCCGGCAAGAAGCCCCAGGCCAGCGACCTGCGTGACTCTGGCCAGATCGAACAGGACGCCGATGCGGTGATCCTTGTGCACCACGACCCGGAGTCGGAGGCGGGTGAGCAGGGCGTCACTGAGCTGATCCTCGACAAGGGGCGCCAGGCTCCGCAGGGATCGTGCCTGGTCCAGCGCCAAGGGCAGTACGCCCGCTTCGTCAACTTTGCCGGTAACCGCCTCCCGCCTGACGATGAGGTCGAGATGGGGCGCGTTCTGAATTTCTCCAAGCACCGTAAGGGGAGCAAGCACCATGAAACTTTCTGATCTGTGGCCACGCGCTGGCTCTGGCAAATCTGCAACCCCGGTCGTGTCGGTGAGAGTGACGAAGCGTGTCGGCACCGAGCAGCCTGTTGCCACTGGCAATACCCCAGTGCCCAGCACCACCCCCCGCGCCCCGACCGAGCTACCGGCCACCCTTGCTGAGTGCGAAGAGCTGGAAGAAATCCTGTGCCGTGACGCCATCCGCCTGGAGTGCCAGATCGGCCAGGCCAAGGGCAGGGCAGTTGCCGAGGGCAAATATTCCAACCCTGACTGGTACCACCGCGCCAAAGCAGCGCTGAAGCACATCAATCGCGACCGCCAGCGCCTGATGCAGCACATGAAGGCGCTGCGGGTCGAGGCCAGGCGCAATTGCCCGGCTTGGCAGGCCCGCGACAAGGCCATCCTCCGCGAGCTGAACGCCCGGGTGCCGAAGGAGGTGTTCGACGAGTGCGTGCGGGTGGTGGACGAAGAACTGGAGATGATGCGATGAGCAACGTCACTGCGGCGTTGCCGCGCAAGAGCCTGACTGCCGTGGAGTGCAAGTTCCTCAAGGTTGGCAACCGCATGCTGCTGGAGCAGAACAATGGCCGGATCGCTTCGGCCGCGCTGATGGACATCGTGGCCGACTGGCACGCTGCGCGCGCCAACGTGGGGTTCGAGCAGTTCGCCAAGGGCTGGATCACCGAAGGCAACGCCAGGAACAAACACGCTGACAAGCTGCTGCGCGAACTGTTCGGCCTGGACACTGACCCAACGCCCCGGAGGGCTGCATGAAGAAACGAACCTACGTGGACAAGGCGCTGGGTGATACCGAGTACATGCTCGAGCAGTGGGGCTGGTGGCGAATGAGTGAGATGGGGGTGCCACGATACGTGTCGCCACTCTATGCGCTCATGCGCGACAACGTACCCAGCGAGGGTGGTGCTCGGCAGTATGTCATCACAGACGACCTGGCGCTGATCATCGACGGCGCCGTGGCCAGGCTGACGAAGCGCAACCAGCAGATGGGTGATTTCGTATGGGCTTACTACGGTTCGAAGCACCCGGCCATGCGGGTTGGCCGGGAGGCGGGAATGTCAGAGCGCAAGGCGCGGGAGATCATCAAGGCGGGCGTTGCATGGATCGACTGCGCCCTCGAAGAAATTCGAGAAGCTGCGTAAAAAGATCTATGCGGGCGGATAAACACCTGTTTTCATAGCAGCGTGTCCAGCTTGCAACGTTACGCGACACAGACAAACCCCGGCCATCGTGTCGGGGTTTTGTGTTTTTGAGGGGCTTCGATTCAGGTAGCCCTCCAGAAAAAGCATTTTTCTTGTATGAGGGAACGATTTGATAGCGCTATGATTCTGATAGGTTGCTACTCAATAATATGGAAGACCGTGAGTATGAAAAACGTTCTCGCCGTTGTGGCGCTTTCCCTTTTCGCTGCGTCCGCCGGAGCGGCTGAGCTATCCGGAGCGCTTGGCGCGACAGGCCAAGGTGGTCTAACAGCGCGCGTCGGCATTGGCTTTAACTGGGACAAAAGCTGGTTTGAATCCAGTACTGGCCGTCTCACCGGTTACTGGGATGCTGGGTATACCTATTGGGAAGCAGGAGATGCTTCCGGTGGCGCTCACTCGCTGTCCTTTGCGCCAGTTTTCGTTTACGAGTTCGGCAGCGGTAACGTGAAGCCATTCGTTGAGGCTGGCATCGGCCTGGCGGTCTTCTCTGGTACGTCCGCAGGTGACCAGGACTTTGGTTCGGCCTTCAACTTCGAAGACCGCATCGGTGCGGGCTTGAAGATCGGCGAGACGCAGAAGGTTGGCATCCGAGCGATTCACTACTCCAACGCTGGCATTAAGCAGCCCAACGACGGTATCGAGTCGTACTCGCTGTTCTACAGCCACCAGATTTAAAAAAGCACGATCCCTCTTTGCCCGCCCTGTGCGGGCTTTTTTATGCGGATGACACGCTCAGGCAGCTGGGCTAAGTCGGTAGTGGCGTCGATCAAAGCCGTGCGCTCCCTGATCGGCTACGCGATGAGAGTCTGGGGTATGTGACCCAGCGATCCAGGCCACCAAGCCGGGTATGCACCGGCCCTCCGCACCCATTCCAAGCCTCGGCACATGCCGGGGCTTTTTCGTTAAATGGAGCCAGTCATGGATAGCGTCGAGACGGCAGATGCTCAGATTTCTGCCCAGGCCCTCCAAATTCCGTCGAGGATCATCAGCGGAACTCGGGTTGCCCTGTACCCAGGCAGTTCGCTGGCTTTCGGATCTGACGGGATCAATCTGGCTAGCCTTGAAAATAATCTCGCAGAAGCTGAGCTCGCAAATCATGAAGAGAGTCGTAAGTCTGAACCATTTGGTCGTTCGCCTCCCTGAATGTTCGATTGGGGCGCTTGTCTGGAACCCAGCCACCATCGACTGACCACTTCCAGTAAAGTTTTTTTGCCTCATCACGGAGGCTTACATTTGCTCGGTTGTTCAAGCGGTATTGAGTCAGAGCCTGGTCCACTCGCGGGTCGTCACTCAACAAGACATGCTTGTTCTCGATCAATACCGGCCAATTGAGGTCAATTTTGATTGGTGCGCAGATCGAAAAAGTTGTAAAGCCCTTTGGGTCGACCGTCCCAGGTGCTGGTTCGTTGAGGTCTACGAGCTCTCCGCTAGGAGAGCGCCAGATAGCATGATGGGTCGCTTCAATATAGAGAGTTGGCACTCGTGTGATCTGCCATCCTTGAACCATCGACCCTCCATACACTTTACAAAAGTTCACAACATCCCAGTAACATAATCCATGTGTGAAGTTAAGGCTCCTGCGTACCTGAATGAGTGGGGAGCTTTGCAGCATTTGCAGCAGCTCAGTCTCTCCAAGTGAGCCGATTGGAAAGTCTTCAACTGGAAGGATAACTGGATCGCTCATTTCGATTTCCCTTCGATGTGTGATGTCAGTGAGCCTCTATAGCAAGCTCTAGGAATCAAGTCCACACGCTCTCGGGGCAAGCACTCCTGAACCCTCACGGTCGCCATAGTAGCGGCCTTTTCTTTTTCTGCTTCCCGCAAGGGAGGAACCCCGGATGTCCAACATGCCAGACAAACCAGACACTTGGGCGATTGCTCTTGCGTGGTTGAGCCAGCATTCGCCCCTGCTGTATGCGGCCGGCCTGTCCTGCGCCATGGCCGTACTGCGCATAACCTACGGCGGCGGCACTCGCCGGCAGATGCTGGTGGAGGGCGCCATCTGCGGCGGCCTGACCCTGACGATGATCAGCGGCCTGGAGTTCTTCGGCCTGCCGCAGAGCATGTCCACCTTCGTTGGTGGATGGGTTGGCTTCCTTGGCGTAGAGAAGGTGCGCGAACTCGCCAACCGTGTCACCGACTTCAAGCTGCCCACCCGCAAGGCGGAGTGATCCGCGCCACAACATCGACATGCGCCGTTTCGTGGCGCGAGGAACAGAGCATGAGTAGCCAGAAGCTTGCGACGAGCAACGAGCTCGGGACATTGATCTGCCAGACGCTAGGTCTGGATGCTTCCGAAGTGACTGCGATGACAGTTCGCATCGAGGCGGGAGAGCCGGCCTTGATCGAGGTGACACGCAGCCTCTACCTCGATGAGGCCAAAGAGATCGCTGGGCAGTTGACTCGGTACGAGTTGATTCCAGCGCAGGACTGAATGATGGCCTGCAGCGGGTGCGCCGCCCGGCGCGAATGGATCAACAAGTGGACAAAGGTGGCGTATGAGCGAGCCCGTGATCTCGTTACTGGAGCAGATGCTGGAAGAGCAGAAGAAGCAGACAAGCCTGCTCGAGCAGATCGCAAGCCAGAACCTGGCACTGATCGAAGCCCTGGCGGATGAGGGCGGTGTCGATCCTGATGCGCCGCCGCAGAACTACCTGAGTGGCGCGCCATGCCGTTGAGACCTCAGCGGCCATGTCGGGCTAAGGGCTGTCGTGCTCTACACCGCAATGCCAATGGCTACTGCGACGGCCATGCTGACTTGGCTGCCGAGCAGGCCAAGGCTTGGGCGACACGTAAGGGGTCAGGCCGTGGTGGTCGCCCTTGGCGGCGCAAGCGTGAGCAAATCCTCAAGCGAGATCAGTACCTGTGCCGCTGTGACGACTGCGCCCAGCTTGGCCGCATCCGCGAAGCGCATGAGGTTGACCACATCGTAGCCCTGGCCCACGGCGGTACCGACGATGACGACAATCTTCGGGCGATCAACCGTGATTGCCACAAGATCAAGACGCAGAAAGAATCCCGAAAACATCGATAGATAGACCATGCGACCTATACCCAACCTCAGCGGCTACTACGCAACTGAGGACGGGGAAGTTGCGTCTGTGCGATCTGGGGCGGTCAGGGTGCTGAAGAGCCAGGTGTACGATGGTTACCATCGCGTCACATTGACGGTGCGAGTCAATGGCAAGAAGGAGCGCCATCGCTTCGAAGTGCACCGACTCGTGCTTATGGCGTATGCAGGCTTGCCGCAGACTGCTGGCCTTGAAGCGCGCCACTTGAACGGTGTGAGCGAGGACAACCGTCCGGTTAACTTGGCGTGGGGTACCAGGCGACAGAACCTAGAGGACGCCATCAAGCATGGTACTCGCGGACCAGGAATGAAGGCTCTGCATCGACGACTTACTGACCAGCAGGTGGTTGAGATAAGGCAGAGGAGAGCTGCAGGCGATTCGCCGCAGGCTTTGGCCGAGGAGTACGGTGTACACCGCGAATACATCCCCAAGATCGTCAGCGGCAAGGCTTGGAGCTGCATACCGATCAAGGTGGGGGTAGGGGCCTAGTGAAAGTTCACACCTTTTCGCTCGGACACCGCGCCCTCAGCTTTTTTTCCACTTCCGCAAAATTCAGGTTTTCAAAATGGCCCGACCGCGCAAGCCGACCAACGTGCTTGAGCTGACCGGTGCGTTCAAGAAAGACCCCCAGCGTCACCGTGAGGATGCCGAACCGGTGGGTGAGCTGACCGCACCGCCGGCTCACATCAACGGAGCAGTGCTCCACGCCTGGAAGGAGATTGCGAAGTACGCCCCGCGGGACGTGCTGACCAACTCCGACCGACTCAGCCTGGAGCTGGCCGCCAACCTACTGGCCCAGTTCCGCAACGACCCACTCGATTTCCCTGCCGCCAAGCTAGTGCGCCTGGAGGCCATGCTCGGCAAGTTCGGCATGACGCCGGCTGACCGGTCCAAGGTGGGCGGGGGTAAAAAAGACGCGCCGAAGGGCAATGCATTCGCGGAGCTGTGATGGCCAAGGTGAAATTTCCGCTGATGAAGGCGGCCGAAAAGTACGCCAAGGATGTCGTCGCCGGGAAGATCCTCGTCTGCAAATGGATCCAGCTGCTGGCCCAGCGTCACCTCGACGACCTGGCTGCCTCAAAGCGCAAGGACTTTCCGTACAAATTCGATCCCGCCAAGGCGGAGAAAGTCGCCAAGTTCCTGCAGCTTCTGCCGCACACCAAGGGTAAATGGGGCGGAAAGAAGCAGCTAATCAAGCTGGAGCCCTGGCAACTTTTCTCGGTTTGCGTGCCGTTCGGCTGGGTCCGCAAGAAGGATGGCACTCGGCGTTACCGGACTATTCTGGTGTTCGTACCCAGGAAGAACGGCAAATCGATCATCGGCGGCGGCGTGGGTCTGTACATGTTCGTCGCCGACGGAGAGTTCGGCGCCGAGGTCTACTCTGGAGCGACCACGGAGAAGCAAGCCTGGGAGGTGTTCAGGCCGGCCAAGCTGATGGTCGAGCGTACCGACGACTTGCGAGAGCACTACGGCGTCGACGTGAACGCTTCCAACATGGTCGTTTTGGCCGATGGGTCGCGATTCGAACCGGTCATCGGGAAGCCTGGCGACGGCTCTTCACCGTCCTGCTCGGTGGTCGACGAGTACCACGAACATCAAGATTCGACGCTCTACGACACCATGGAAACCGGCATGGGCGCCCGCGAGCAGCCAATAATGCTAGTCATCACCACTGCGGGGTCCAGCATCGGCGGGCCTTGCCACCAGCTGATTCGCGACTCCGAGCGGATGCTGGAAGGAGTCATTGAACGTCCGGATCTCTGGCCCGCGCTCTACACCATTGACCATGGCGATGACTGGACCAGCGAGATCGCGCTGCGCAAGGCGAATCCGAACTTCGGCATTTCGGTCGGGGAGGACTTTCTGCTGGCCCGCCAGCGTGACGCGATGCAGTCGGCAACCAAGCAGGCCACCTTCCGCACCAAGCACCTGAATGAGTGGGTAGGCGCCAAGAATGCCTGGCTCAACATGCTGCGCTGGAAAGAGGCCCCGGCCAGAAAGAGCCTTGCAGAACTGGAGGGCCGTCCCTGCTACGGCAGTCTCGACTTGGCGAGCAAAATCGACATTGCTGCGAACCTGCTGATCTTCCCGCCCAATGGCGACGATCCGTTCTGGCATATCCACGCCAGGTACTACTTGCCAGAAGCGCGGGTGCTGGAGGAGCTGGACAGCAACACCGCGCGGTACCGCGAGTTCGATGCTCTCGGCCTGCTGACCCTGACCGACGGAGAGGTCACCGACTTTGAAGTCATCAAAGAGGACATGCGCGAGTTTGCCGGTCGCTTCGACATCCGGGCCTACGCCTACGACCCGTGGCAGGCCACCCAGCTTGCCCAGGAGATGGACGCCGAAGGATTGCCGATGGTTGAGCTGCGTCAGACGGTGCAGAACCTGAGTGAGCCCATGAAAGAGGTTGAAGCCCTGGTGTTGCAGCGAAAGCTGGCCCACGGTGACTGCCCGGTGCTGACTTGGATGGCCTCGAACGTGGTGGCGAAGCTGGACGTGAAGGACAACATCTACCCCAACAAGGAGCGCCCGGAGAACAAGATCGACGGCATGGTGAGCCTGATCACCGGCTGCGCCGTGGCCATCAAGCTCGGTATCGATGACTCCGGCCACTTCGATGACTTTCTTGCCAGCCCGATCGTGGTTGGCTAACTGGACTACCTATGAAAACTGGCCTGATCATCTTTCTGGTGCTTGCCGCCGGCGGCTTGCTGCTGGGCGTCGCTGGTGTATACGTGCTGGCCGGCTTGGGTTACGCGCTGTTGGCCGCTGCCGGTTCGCTACTGATCGCCGCGGGCTTCATTCGCAAGGGGTTGATCGGTGGCTAAATCATTCACGCAGATCCTCGGCCAGGCCCTGGTGAAGTCGGCCGAGCCGGGAGTGGCATCGAGCCTGGCGGGATGGGCGGGCCGCAAGATCGGCCTAACCGACTCCGCCTTCTGGAACACCTTCTACGGTACCGACTCGGCCTCAGGGAAGGTGGTCAGCCAGCAGACGGCGCTCCAGCTCTCGACTGTTTGGGCATGCGTGCGCTTGATCGCTGAAACCATCGCCACGCTGCCGATCGCCTTGTACGAGGACAGGAACGGTGCGCCGGTGGTGGCCAGCTCTCACCCGGTCAACTTCGTCATCAGCCAGCAGCCCAACGCCGACCAAACCCCTGTGGAGTTCTGGGAGAACGTCATGGCCAGCCTGCTGCTGCAGGGGAATGCATTCTGTGAGCCCCACGAGAGCGGCCGCACCTTGACGAGTCTGGAGTTCCTTCTGCCGCAGAACATGTCGCCCCCGCGGCGCTTGGCGGACGGCTCCATTGAGTACCGCTACACCGACAACTTCGGCAAGCCTCACACGTTGACCGAGGATCAGATGGTGCACGTCCGAGCCTTCGGCGTTGACCCGCTTTGCGGCCTTTCGCCTCTGGCATACGGGCGACAGGTGCTGGGCTCGGCCATGGCGGCTGATGAGTCGGCGGCCAAGATGTTCGCCAACGGCATGAAGCTGGGCGGCGTCCTGTCCACGGACCAGATCCTCAAGCCGGAACAGCGGAAGGACATCCGCGAGGACATGATCAAGCAGTTCTCAGGCGCGACGAACCACGGCAAGACGATGGTTCTCGAGGCGGGCATGAAGTACCAGCAGGTATCCATGACGCCTGAGGATGCCCAGATGCTGCAGACCAGGGCGTTCAACGTCGAGGAGATTTGCCGCTGGTTCCGCGTGCCGCCCTGGATGGTCGGACACACGCAGAACTCCACCAGCTGGGGTACTGGCATGGAGCAGCAGATGATCGGCTTCCTGTCCTTCACTCTGCTGCCCTGGATCAAACGCATCGAGATGTGCGCCAACCGGCGCCTGCTGCGCCCAGATGAGCGCCGGCGCTTCTACGTGAAGTTCAACCCGGAGGGGCTATTGCGCATGGACAGCGCGGCGCGGGCGGCCTTCTACAGCTCGATGACGCAGAACGGGATCTACACCCGAGACGACTGCCGGCGCAAAGAGAACCTGCCGCCAGAAGGTGGGAACGCGGCAAAGCTCACCGTGCAATCCAACATGCTGCCGATCGACAAGCTGGGCGAAGACCCCGGCGGCGCCAACCAGGCCAAGGCGGCGCTGCTCGACTGGCTCAACGACCAGCCAAGAGGTAATACCCAATGAGACACAAGGATCGACTGGCGGCGGTCAAGTACCGCTCCTTCGACTATGACGTGAAGGCTGTCGGCGACGACGGCCTTTTCTCTGGCTACGGCTCGGTGTTCGGCGTGGTCGACAGCTACAACGAGGTGGTCGCGCCTGGCGCCTTCCTTGAGTCCATTGAGGAAGCCAAGGCCAAGTCGCGAACCTTCCCGGTCCTTTGGCAGCACCGAACCGGCGAGCCCATCGGCAGCTGGGACATCAGCAGCCTCAAGGAAGATGATCGGGGGCTGTTCGGTGCCGGCGAGCTCTGGCTGGAAGACGCGCCCTATGCCCGTATCGCGTATCGCGGCATGCAGACCCGCTCCATCACCGGCCTGTCGATCGGCTACTACGTGCGCGAGTCTAGCTTCGATGAGAAGACCCGCATTCGCACGCTGACCAAGCTCGACCTGATCGAGATTTCCATCGTGACCGTGCCGGCCAATGACGAGGCCCGCACCGACACGATCAAGTCGAAGTTGGCCCACGGCGGCCTGCCTTCGATGCCCGAATTTGAGTTGCTCCTGCGCGAGGCAGGCTTCTCGAAGACTCAGTCTGCGGTGATTGCCAACCGTGGCCTGCAGCACCTGCTCCGGAGCGAGTCCGAGGGCGACCTGGCAGCAATTGAAATCGCTGAGGCGCTCAAGTCGCGCCCGGCTCTTTCCCTCCCTTCGTTTTGAGGAATCACCATGCATAACGCCATGAGCAACCAGGCTCGCTCCGAACATCGCCAGTTCCAGCGCAAAGAGCACGCCGACGACAAGATCCAGCTGAAGGCGGTCAACGACCTGCTCGACGAGCGCGATCAGGAGATCAAAGCTTTTGCCACCAAAGCGGCTGCCGAGATCAAAGAGCACGGCACCATCCTGACCGAAACCAAGACCATCCTCGATGGGCTGGTGAAGGATGGCCTGGGCCTGCAGGATCGCCTGCAGGAGATTGAGCAGAAGATGGCTCGCCGCTTCTCCGCCAATGACCCGGTCGACTTCAAGTCTGCGGGCGAGGAACTGACCGAGTGTGACGACTTCAAGTCGCTGCAAACTCGAGGTCGCGGCATTGTCCGAGTCGGCCGTAAGGCCGTTACCAACATCACTAGCTCTACCACTGGTACCGGCGGCGTCGGCGCGGCAATCCAGCCGACCCGCGTTCCTGGCATCGTGGTTGGCCCGGAGCGCGAGTTCACGATTCGCGACCTGATCATGCCGGGTCGTACCGGCTCGAACGCAGTTGAGTTCGTGCAGGAGACCGGTTTCCAGAACATGGCAGCGTCTCAGGCGGGCGAGGGTGCCGCCAAGGCTCAGTCCGACCTCTCGTTCGGCCTGAAGACCACCAACGTGGTCACCATTGCCCACTGGTTCCGCGCTTCCAAACAGGTGCTGTCAGACATCCCGCTTCTGCAGAGCTACATCAACGGCCGCGCGATCTACGGCCTGAAGTACAAGGAAGAGGAGCAACTGCTGGCCGGCGACGGCACCGGGCAGAACCTGCTGGGTTTGATCCCGCAGGCCACCGCCTTCAACGAAGCGCTGCGCAAAACCGGCGACACCAAGATCGACACCCTGCGCCGCGCAATTCTGCAGGTGCGCGTGGCCGAGTACCGTGCTTCGGCCATTGCGCTGAACCCTGTGGACTGGGCAGACATCGAGCTGACCAAGGACGCCAACGGCTCCTACATCTGGGTGAACGTCCAAGAAGGCGGCGTCCAGCGTCTGTGGAAGCTGCCGGTGGTGGATAGCAACGCGGTGCCAGAGGGGGAGTTCCTGGTCGGCGCGATGAACATCGCGGCCCAGGTATTCGACCGCGAGGATGCGGCTGTCGAGGTATCCACCGAAGACGGTGACAACTTCCGCACCAACATGGTCACCATCCGCGCCGAGGAGCGCCTGGCGCTGGCGGTGTATCGCCCCGAGTCGTTCGTGCACGGCGAATTCGAAGCCACTCCGTAACCACCTCAGGAGCGCGCCCGGGAAACCGGGCGTGACCGCACATGCCAGACGTCAAAGTCAAAACCATCAAGGGCTTCAACAACGGTGGCGCTTACGTCAAGCGCAACCAAGAAATCACCGTGGACGAGCTGCGTGCTCGTGACTTGCTGCGCAACGGCTTGATCGAGGAGTACGACGTGAAGAAAGCTGCGGAGCCCGAGAACAAGAAGGGTCAGGAGCCGGCCAACAAGGGCGGTAAGAGTGTTACCACCAAGGCCAAGGAGTGATCCATGTCTGTGATCGCCATCGATCTGGCCATGCACCACCTGCTGGCCGAGCCAGAAGACCAAGTTCTGGTCCAGGCGCAGCTCGATGCGGCGGAGGAGGCCGCGATGCAGTTCCTCAACCGCCGCTTCTACCTGGATCAGGTGGCGCTCGACGAAGCCCGTGCTGGCGTGTCTGCCGCCCTACAGCAAGCCAAGGAGGCGAACACCGAGGCGGTGGCTGCCGCTGAGGCAGAGCAGGACCACACGCTACGCTGCCGCATGCTCGACCATGCCCGCCAGGTGCTGGCCGATGCGTATGACCAGGCCGATGCCATCGCCTACGGGATGGTGCTCAACCCTTCCATTCAGGCGGCCTGCCTGCTCAAGCTTGGCCACCTGTTCGCCAACCGTGAAGACGTGGTGACCGGGACTACAGCTGTTGAGCTGCCGCTGGCATCCCGGCACCTGCTGATGCCGTACCGCATCCGGATGGGTGTGTGATGCAGGCCGGCAGACTGCGGCATCGCATCGACATTCAGGAGCAGAGGCCGGTGCGTGACCAGGCGACCCTGGAGTTCGGGGAGCCGGAATGGGTCACTCGCTGGGCGAAGTGTCCGGCAAGTGTCGAAGACCTATCGGCCAAGGACTTCATAGCGGCTCAGGCCGGCCAGGCCCAGGCCACGGGCCGCATGGTTATCCGGTACCGGGCTGGGGTAGTTCCGACCATGCGCATCCTGTACCGGGGCGAGGTCTACAGCATCGTTGGTCCGCCTTTGGCTGACGCGAAATCCGGACTCGACTATCTGACCATCCTGGTGGAGAAGGGGGTGAAGGATGGCTGAAACCGTCCAGTTCAGCCTTATAGGGCTGGACAGCCTGCTGGGCAAACTGGCTACCGTGAACGAGGACGTCAAGCGCAAGGGCGGTCGGTCTGCCCTGCGCAAGGCCGCGCAGGTGATCGCGGCCAAGGCCAAAGAAGGCGCCGAGCGGATCGATGACAAGGGCACCGGGCGCTCGATCTCTGACAACATTGCCTTGCGCTGGAACGGCCGGCTGTTTCGCGCTTCCGGCGACCTCGGTTTCCGAATCGGCGTTCTCCATGGCGCCGTTCTTCAGGACGGCGGAGATCTCAGCCCGAATTCGCCGACCCCGCACTGGCGTCTGATCGAGTTCGGCACCGAGAAAATGGCAGCGGTGCCGTTCATGCGGCCGGCACTGGCCGACAACATCAGCGATGTCACGAACACGTTCATCTCCGAATACGAGAAGGCTATTGACCGCGCAATCCGGCGCGCTGCGAAGAAGGCTGCAACCCCATGACACCACCCATTGAACTCGTTTGCGCGGGTGACTCCGGCGTCACGGCGCTGATCGGTGCTGGCGTGAACTTGCGCCTGTATCCGTTTGGCGAGGCTCCGGAGGGCGTGGCCAAGCCGTATGCCGTATGGCAGCTGGTACGCGGAAGCCCGGAGAACTACTTGGCAGGACGCCCTGATATCGATGGTTTCACGCTGCAGGTCGACGTGTACGGCACCACCAGTACCTCTGTGCGCAAAGTGCGTGACGCAATCCGCGATGCAATCGAATTGCGGGCGTACGTCACCCGATGGGGTGGCGAGACCCGCGACCCTGCAACGAAGAACTTCCGAACCAACTTCGACGTGGACTGGATTATCCCCCGCTGACCCCGCCGTAAAGAACCCTGCCCGCCTTGAGCGGGTTTTTTTATGCCCAACATTTGGAGAAAGCTATGTCGATCCTCACCAAAGGAACCCAGATTTATGCTCTGGTGCCATCGCAGTCTGGCGGGGCGCCATTCACAGTCATGGAGGTCGAGTGCGCTACCAGCTTCGAACCAGGCGGCTCCCCGGCCGAGCAGATCGAAGATACCTGCCTTTCTGCCCAGGAGCGCAGCTACAAGAAAGGCTTGCGCACTCCAGGCCAAGCTTCGCTTGGTCTCAACGCCGACCCGAACAACCCCAGCCACATTCGTCTGCACCAACTGTCCGAGGCTGACGGTGATAACAATATCCGTTGGGCGGTAGGCTGGTCGGATGGTACGGCGGTACCCACGGCTATCGCGGCTGGCAGCTTGGAGCGGGTGGCCGTGACCGATGGCGGAAGCGGCTATACCAGTGCGCCGACCGTCAACATCACCGGTGGGGGTGGTACCGGAGCTGCGGCTACTGCCGTGGTAGATGGCGGGGAAGTCGTGGCGGTCAATATCACCAATCCTGGCGCAGGCTATACCGGCACTCCGGTCATCGCGTTTAGCGGTGGTGCCGGCACCGGCGCGATTGCTGTTGGTGAGGTTAGCGACGAGCCAGATTTCGCTCTGCCTCCTTCGCGCACCTGGTTCACATTCTCCGGGTATGTTGCCGACTTCCCATTCAACTTCGCGCTGAACGCCGTTGTGGCGTCGACCGTCGCGATCCAACGCTCGGGCGGCTCCGCCTGGATTCGTAAGGTGGCCTGACCATGGAACTGAACATCTCCAACCTGGAAAAATCCAAGGCCTTCACCGCCCGCCCGGTGGCCAAAGAGATCGACTGGAATGGTAACAAGTTCACCTGTTACGTCCGGCCGCTGTCCTACCAAACCGCCATTGGCGATATCGCCGCCCACCGTGGCGCCGATCCGCTTGCCTGCCGTATCGCTTCCAGCATCTGTGATGCCGAGGGCAAGTCGGTATTCACGGTCAATGACATCACGGGTGAGGCTGATCCGCAGAAGGGGGCGCTCGATCCGGACCTGACCAACCTGCTGCTGATTGCCATCGGTGAGGTGCAGAACGGGCCTGCTGCGGGAAAGTAGAGGCGCTGGAGCCGATCGATGAGCTGTGGTGCGAGCTGGTGATGAATGGGATAGGCGGCCGCACCATCGCCGAAGCGCAAGAAAACATGACCTATCCCGAGTTCTTGGTCTGGGTGAAGTTCCGACACAAGCGCGGGTCGCTTCACCCGGGCATGCGCATAGAGATGACCCTGGCCCAGTTCCAGGCGACCTACTTCAACAGCAAGACCAGCGAATCAGCACCGAAACTGTACCCGCAGGACTTCGCCCCGCACATGGACCCGCGGGTTGAGACGCTGGAGGAGGCCATGGAAAGCTGGTTGTGATTTGGGTGGAACTGCATGCAGTGGTAGTTTTGCAGGTTTCTATAGGAGCGAGGCCAATGAAGACATTGAAGTGCAGGAAGTGCTCTGCAATCTACCCTGCATCAGACAAGAACTGTCCAAGTTGCAATGCGTCATCGCGATCCTTACCGCTCTCTTGGATAGCTGGCGCATTAGTGGCGGTGGCCGCCGGTGTTTATTTTGTGTCTGCCCAGGATAGACAGCCACCAGCCTCTGCTGGGCCTAGAGACTCGGAGGTGCTGACCCTAGCATTCTCGTCTGTTCGCGCGAACATGAAAGATCCTGGCAGCGCAAAATTTGGTCAGGTTAAAAGGTATTCGGTCGGTGATGGTCGTAATGTCGCCTGCGGCTCAGTGAATGCCAAAAACTCATTCGGTGCTTATGCTGGCGAAAAGAGATTCGTATTCACGTACGAATCAGGCATCGTGATGATCGATGATGGATCATCTGTCTTTTCCACCGCATGGAGCACGCTGTGTAGATAGTCCATAACACGAACCCGCCACGGCGGGTTTTTTATTGCCTGGAGAATTTATGGCGGGCTCACTTGGCACCTTGACCCTCGATTTGATTGCCCGGATTGGTGGATTCACCGGGCCTATCGACCAGGCTGGCCGTGCGGCCAAGAAGTCCTCGAAGGAAATCACAGAGGCGGCCAATCAAGCAAAGGTCGCCTGGAGCGCCCTGGGCGAGGTTGCCGCAGGCGTGGTTGCCGGCCTATCCGTCGCTAGTATCTTTGGACGTTTCGTTACTGAAACACGAAACGCAGAGCAAGAGCAGTCTCAGCTCAGTGCAGTTCTACGGTCGACAGGAGAGTCGGCCGGATTTAATCGAGACCAGCTGAATGAAATGGCTGCTGCCATGGAGCGTGCCACGACCTTTTCGGGTGGTGACATCAACCAAGCGCAAACCGCATTGCTTGCCTTCACTGGGGTGGTTGGTAATCAGTTCAATAGGGCTCTGCAGTCTGCAGCCGATATGGCAGCGCGAACCGGCGTGACGGTAACGTCTGCTGCAGAAACGATCGGCAGGGCGCTGGATGTGCCATCCAAAGGCCTCACCGCGCTGAGCAAGCAGGGTTTTCGCTTCACGGAAGACCAGAAGAAAATGGCTATTGCCATGGAGTCGACCGGTAACATTGCAGGTGCTCAAGGCATCATCCTGGCTGCGCTTGAGGAGTCCTACTCGGGAGCTGCTGCAGCAGCCAGGGATACTTTCGGTGGTTCTCTGGACGCCCTGCAGAACACTATTTCCGGGCTGCTCACGGGCGAGGGGAGCCTCAATAGCGCGAAGGACGCTGTTAATGCGCTGAACGATGTTCTTTCATCACCTGGGGCAAAGGACGCGATCGACCTTACTGCTAAGGCCGCTGTAGTTTTGGCTGGGGTGCTAACTGTTCGGCTGGCTGCGGCTGCAGCGAGCACCGCCGTTTCATTCCTCGCCGCCCAAGTGGAGGCAGCTCGCTATCAGGCAACGCTAGCCAGAATGGCCGGGGTTTCTGCCACTGCTGCTGCTGGCATCACTGCGGTGAGTCTTGCTGCTCGGGCGGCATCTGCAGCGATGGCGCTTCTTGGCGGGCCTGCAGGAATCATCATTGCCGCCGGAGCCGCGCTGACCTACTTCGCAACCAAGACGAAGGAGGCCAAGCAGTCACTGGTAGATATCGGCACGCCACTTGACGAAATTGCCGAGAAGTTCAGAAATCTTGGGCGTGACCAGAAGGCAGCACAGCTTGCTCAATACACGGCTGATTTCGAGAAGGCCACCCAGGACCAGGCAGACGCCTACAGCACGCTGATGAAGCGGGTGAATCGTGACCTGGGCAGTTCGCTGTTCCCCAGGATCAAGAAAGAGTTCGATGAGGCCTATGCTTCTGGGCAGCCATTGTCCCTGGTTATCGAGGATCTATCGCGGCGGTTCCGGCTCAAGCCGGAGGCCCTGCAGGCTTGGGTGGCTCAGTCTGGCGCAGTTGCTGAGGCCGGCGAGAAGGCGTCCTATGCTGCCAGCCTGGTCAAGCGCCTCACCGATGAGTTCAATGCCAACACTGCCGCGGCAGCCACGAACGCAAACACGGTCCCCGAAAAGTCCAAGGTCTACACCGACTTGGCCAAGAAGATCGACGAGCAGATCGCTGTCGCCGGGAAGCGAACAGAGGCCGATAAGCTTGCGGCAAGGATCAGCGGTGGCTTCGTTGAGGGCTTGAAAGAGGGCGAGGGTGAACTGCTCGTAGCCAAGCAGAAGAACCTGGACGCAATCGAAAAGGCTGCAGCAGCCACGAAGAAGGCCGAGGAAGACGCCCAGTCTCGTGCGAAGTCAGCAGCTGAGGCGCTGAAGAAGCGCGGGGTCGACGCCGAGGAAAGCTACCGCCGGCAGATCGCCCTGATCGACGAGACCACCGGCAAGCAGGGCAAGGCTACCGAGGTGGCCAAGCTCGCCTTCGAACTGGAGACCGGCAAGCTCAAGGGCGTCAGCGTCGAGCGCCGGAAGGTACTCGAAGGGCTGGCTGCCGAACTCGACGCCAAGGTCAAGTTGCAAAAGCAGAACCAGGAAGACCTGAAGCTGGCCACCTACGCGGCCAATCTGAAAGACAGCAACACAGTCGTGCGTCAGGGTTTTGAACTTGAAATCGCTGGCGCAGGACAGAGCGATAAGCTTCGCGATCGCTTGCGTGAAAACCTGGCTATTGAGCAGGATTTTGTCAGGCAGCGAAACGAGCTCTACAAGCAATACAAGGAAGCTGAGCTGCTCGGCGACCCTGATGCCAAGTCGCGGTACGACAAGGAAACCGCGCTGCTCGACGATGCGCTCACTGAGCGCATGGCAATTCAGCAGGATTATTACGCCAAGCAGGACGAAGCCCAGCTGAAGTGGTTGGATGGTGTTTCTTCAGCCTGGGGTAATTATCTCGACCAGTCCAGGGACATATCGGGCCAAACGAAAACCCTGTTCACCGACGCATTCTCCGGGATGAACGACGCGCTTTACGGTTTTGTGACCACCGGGAAGCTGTCACTTGGTGACCTCGCCACGACATTCGCTCAGTCCGCTTTGCGGATGCTGATTCAGTGGGGTACGGCTCAGGTGACCATGGCGGCGTTGAACGCTTTTACCTCGACTGCCGCGATTCCAATCGTCGGCCCCTTGGCTGCGCCTGCCGCCGCCGCTTCGGCGCTGGGGACGGCTGGCAGCTTTATGTCCACGATCAGCTCCGTGGCCGGCATGGCGCATGACGGCATTGATGCTATTCCCGAGACAGGCACTTGGCTGCTGCAAAAGGGCGAGCGCGTAACGACTGCGCAGACCAGCGCGAAGTTGGACAGGACCCTCGACGATGTTCGGTCGCGGCGCGGTGGTGGTGGCACCGTGGTCAACATCATCGGTGATCGAAACAAGGCCGGCGCTGTTGAGCGCAGAACCACGCCAGACGGCCAGGAGCACACTGATGTGTTTGTGGCGGATGTCTGGGGAGGGGGCGAGCGGGCACAGGCTCTTGAGCAAATCTACGGACTCACCAGGCGAGGTAGTTGACTGATGGCAGCAATCGATTTCCCCAAAGGGCTGCCCCTCCCGCTGCAGGATAGCTACTCGCTCAACACCATTGATCCGATGGCTCGCACGCAGATGGTGACGGGGAGAGCTCGTCAGCGTGTGCGTCACAGCTACGTTCCGACCTTTGTGTCAGCCGCGTTCCTTTTCAACCAGGATCAGGCTTCCTTGTTCGAGGCGTGGTATGCGCGAACGCTGGGCAACGGCGTCGAGTGGTTCAATTGTCCGCTGCAGACGGCAGAGGGTTTGAGGGTTTACGAAGCTCGGTTTACCCAGATCTATGAGGGGCCTAGCTTGGTACAGATGGCCTTCTGGCGGTACTCGGTGCGACTGGAGCTTCGTCAACGACCTCTCATTCCGGAAGGCTGGGAGAACTTCCCTGGCTTGTGGCTTGGCAAGAGCATCATTGACGTTGCAATCAACCGGGAGTGGCCCAAAGCATGAGCCTGATCGAACAGTGCTATGCCTCTGGTCGCGGGGAGATGGTCGACACGCTGGAGGTAAGGGGAGAGGGCAGCAGTTTTTCCCATCTCTACTGTTCTGGATTCGAGGACCGGACGTGTATCGCCGAGGACGGGAGGGTGCTGACGTTCACGGCCATGGCCATTGAATTTGCACTGCCCGCCAATGACAACAGCGGATTCCAGAACATAGTCATCGGTATGGACAACATCACCGGCGAGGTTCAGGAGGCGGTTGAGGCGGCAAAGTCTTCGGGAAGCCGGGCCATCGTCACCTTCCGCCGCTACCTGGCCGAGGACCTGTCTTTCCCGCAAGAGCGGTACCGCATGACGCTTCTCAGTCGGGACTATGACTCAGATGCTCAAATCGCCCAGCTTACTGCTGGCTTCTTCGACCTGCTCAACACCAATGGCTTGCGCCGCGTCCTCACCACATCCTTGGCACCTGGCCTGAAGTACATCTGATCATGATCGAGAAATTCATGCGCGCCCCGTATCGCGAGGGTGCACGGGGACCTATTGCCTTCGATTGCTGGGGGCTGTGCATCGCTGTGCGCCACCAGGTGTTTGGCCTGCCGTTGTTGCCCAGCCTGGGCGCGGTGGGCAAGGACAGGCTCAAGGCCAACACAGAGGCCTACCACGACCTTCGCCAGGGTATGGAGGAGTGTGCTCCGGAGCCTGGGGCTATTGCCGCCGTGTTCCGTGGCGCCCTGTGCCTGCACGTTGGTGTGGTGGTGGAAAGCGAAGGCCGGCTGAAGGTGCTGGACACAAACCCCGGGGGCGCCTGCCTCCGGACGACCGGCGAGTTCGAAGCCGCTCACCCAAGGGTGGTGTATTACCGATGATCGAATTTTATCCGAACAAGCTGAGCAATACGGCGCCTCTCGGCACCTGGAAGACCGACCGCCGGATGACCATTGAGGAATGGTTGAAATCCCAGGCCCCGTCCTACGAGCGTCGGGAGAGCCCACCGATCAGCGCTGTGTTGAACGATGAGGTGATCGAGCAGGCCGCCTGGCACAAGGTTACCTTCAAGCCAAACGACCTGCTGCAGATCTACCGCGAGCCAAAGGGGACCGACCCATTCTCCATCACCTTTGCGCTGTTCAAGGGCGCCAAGGCGGTACTGAAGGCGATCATGCCGAAGATGCCCGGCATGCCGTCTAGCGCCGGCACCCAGCAGGGCGACCCCCTGATGGAGGCTAGCGCGAAGGGTAACAAAGTGAAGCTGGGCGAACCTGTGCGGCAGATCGCCGGCCACCAGCGGGTTTACCCGTCGTACCTGACCCAGCCACGCCGCTACCACCTGGCGCCCCGTGACCAGCGCGTCGAAATGCTGCTCTACATCGGCGAGGGTGAATACGAAGTCCCATCGACCAAGGTGAAGGTTGGCGAAACCCCGCTGATCTCCCTCGGCGCAGATGCTTCGTTCACGATCTACCCACCAGGCGCTGACCTTTCGGCAGATCCGGCCCACATCAACTGGTTCAACGTGCCGGAAGTGGGGGCAAGCTCGAGCGGTTCGGCCGGCCTGGAGCTGACCATGGCAACCGAACTCACCCGTTCGGCTACTGCCTCCGCATACCAGTTTGTTGGCGACACCATCAGCGTTCCGGCCGGCTCCGGCCAGTTCCCGGCCGACTGGTCGAACGGCATCATCATTCGGGTTCTGTCCCCCTACACCTACACGGTGATCGACGGCGGCGCCGGGCGCGACATCATCCGCGGCCCGCTGGAAATGCTGAATCCTACGGCTGGCATGCTCATCGAGGTTGCTGGTGCAAACGCCGGCCTCTACGTGGTGCACAGCTATACGCCATACAGCCCGGGTGTGCCAGCCAATCCCGGAACTGCCTCAACCATGACGGGGTCGGCCGCGCCAAGTCGATACAACTTTGACGTTACGCCGCTTAGCTTCACATTGGTGCGCAACGCGGTCAGCTACCCGATCACGCTGAATACTGCCACAACCGACCTCAGCGGCCTTGTTTCAACGCTTAATTCACTGCTCGCAGGAGCGCCATTCCAGGCACAGCAGAGTAGTGGCCGTCTTCGCTTCGTGGAGACGACGCCGTTTCTTGGTTTGCCTATCAACCATACCGGGGCTTCGACCATTCTTGGCACAGCGCCAGTTCGAACCACAGGCACTGCAACAACCAGCGCAGTACCCGAGCAGCCCGCTGAAATGACCCTAGATTACGACGGGGGCGAGCCGGTGGTGGGGCTGGCACTTGGGCAGGGCCTGGCCACCATTGGGCCCCGCGGACTGCGGTACCGGATCACGGCATTCAGCAACAGCTTGCTGGAGGTTGAGCGCCTGACATCCTCCGGTGCCGTGGATGCTGGTTGGCCGGGCTTCGACAACATGCAGACCGTGAACGGCCTGGTTACCCTGGATGCTTCGAACCTGCAGGGTGGTTACCGTGGGCCGTTCGCCTGCTGCCCTGAAAATGAGAAGGTCACCGAGCTCGAATGGACCATCACCTATGCCAGCGGTCTCCTCGGAATCGGGCGGGAAGGCCAGTTTTATGAGATCCCAACCTACTACGCGTTTGAGTATCGAGACATGGATGTCGCCGGAGCTTGGACCGTCATCGAGATCACCAACGTGGGAGGCAGTCGGGATGCCCAGGGATTCACCGAGCGGATAGCGCTCCCATATCCGATGCGAGCCGAGGCGAGGGTGCGCAAGCTGTCCAAGGACAGGCCTGGCCGGATCAATGAAGAGGCAAATGACGAAGCCACCTGGACTGACCTGCGCGGGCGCATGCAGAACTCGCCTACCAGTTACCCCGGCTTAACGGTCATGACCTGCAACATCCGTGGTGGTGACCGGCTTTCAGCGCAATCCGAAAGCCAGGTGAACCTGGAGGCTACCCGTATCCTGCCACTGCTGGAGGGTGGTGCAGGGCCTGTACGTGACATCGTGCCCTGGTGCATCTACCAGCTGAAGCAGCGCGGCTACACGGACGACGACCTCGATCTGCCTGAGTGGCAGGCATTCCACGAAATCTGCGTGGCCCGCGGCGACACCTACGATGAGACGTTGGATTCCACGATCACGGTCAAGGACATGATCAACAACGCGCTGGCGTGCGGATTTGGTGAGCTGGTGACCTTCCGTGGCCTTCTGCGCCCGGTCCGTGACAGCGCGCGTGCCGCGTTCGATGTGACCTACGGACCGAAGACCCAGACCTACTCGCCACAGAACATGACCAAGATGTTGAAGATCAGCGGCGCCATGCCGTCGATCAATGACTTCGACGGCGTAGACGTGGAGTACTTCTCGCGGGAAACCTGGGCGTGGGAGACGGTCGAGTGCCGCTGGCCGGGCGATCTGGGCACCAAGGTCGAGAAGATCAAGATGCCCGGGTTCAGCGAAAAAGCCAGGGCCTGGCGCTTCGGCATGCGCAGGCGCGGTCACCAGAAGTATCGGACCGATATCTACACCTGGGAAACCGAGATGGACGGCAGCAACAGCGGCTATCTGAGCTTTGCGGCCGTCGCTGATGATGCCCCCAAACGGTGCCAAAGCGCGATTCTGCTGGCGTTTACGGTGACCGAATCGGGGACACTGCTGCGAAGCTCAGAACCACTGGAATGGTCATATACCGAGCAAAACCTGATTGGTTTGCGCCGCCTGGACGGCACGCTATCTGGTCCCTGGGATGCGGTGCGCATTGACGACTACACCGCCTCGGTAGCTGCGCTGGACTTCACGCCAGAGGTCGACGGCCCGCTTGAGCCACCGCACATCCTGTTTGGGCCTGCTTCGCGGTGGGCGTACCCCGTGCTGATCACCAGCTCAGACCCAGGCAAGGACGGAAACGTGTCAATGAAGGGCATGCCCTACGACGCCCGCGTTTATACCTACGACGACCTATACCCGCCGGCCTGACCGGACCCTGACGAGCATGCCCGCCCAGCGCGGGCTTTTTTTGTGCCCGGAGAAAACATGGCTTACAACACCAACAACCCACTCGGCTCAAGCGATCCGCGGGACTTGTTCGACAACGCGACGAATCTTGACGAGGGGATGAACAGCACGGCGGACTCATTCCTTGACCGGTTCGGCAGGCCTCGGGTCACCTGGCAGAAATTTCATAACCTGACGATCAACGCGGAAAACGAGATCGAAGCTACGGTCACGGATGCCCAGGAAAGGGTGAATACGGCCGCAGACTCTGCCATCGAGGACATGGAGCAGACCGCCGCCGACCTGGGAAGCGACATTGGCAACAAAGGGTTCGGCACTTATGCCGAAATGCTCGCCTATGTGCCGATCTATGACGGCCAGCTGGCCTGGGTTCAGTCGGACGCCGACCTGACGAAGAACGGCTTCTACCAATGGAGCGCTGACACCTCTTCCTGGCGTAAGCCGTCTCCTCAGCCAGCACTGAGCACAGACATCACGCCGCGCAAGCGGCCCCTTGGGCCTGTGACCGGTCAAGCACCCCTGATCTGGAGCATCGGCAACATGCTGGTATCGCTACCCGTGCAAAAGAAACGCCCGCTTGGCCCAGACCTTCGCCAGGGCCCTTTCCTGACCATGGGCGATTCGGTTCTCCAGCCGGTAGAAGCCCGCAAGCGCCCGCTGACCGAGGCTTACCAGCAAGCGACTCTGTTCCTTTCCGGTGAGTCGGTGATGATGCAATCTGGCGATGCCATTCCGCCTACCCCGGCAGTTAGCTACGATTCGAAGCTGATTCAGGAGCAGAACGACAAGCCATCAGGCAAGCGTCAGGCGGCTATTGCTGATGGGCAGGTCTGGGCCTATGACCCGCTTGGTGCCACCCAGTTGACCCAGGCAGGGACATGGTTGGCTGCCCAGGCAGTGGCCTTCGATATGGTCAGAGCACTCAAGTCCGTCGCTGGTACCGCTCAGCCCCACTCGATCACCAAAGACGGGCGGATCTTCCGCGATGGGAATGTGCTGCTGCACAAGCTGGTAACTGGCCAAAGCCTGGCCCTGGGGTCGCGCGGCCTAGTGCTGGATGCCAGTGGCGAATTCACCATTGATGGAAAGCGCGGGAACCTGTTCTCGCCCTATACGCCGCCTGGTTACACCGAGAACCTGTTTACCTTGCCTGGAGGCCCGCGCCCAACCTCATGGGTTGGGGCGACCGCCCTCGACCCCGTGCGTGAGTTCGTATCAGGCGTGGTGGCTGAGACGCCCGCTACATCCTACATGCTCGCACTTCGGCGCTGGCATGAGCGCACCACATCCGTCTCCCCAAGGCTCCTCTACAGCATCTCCGCCGTTGGTGGAGTGCCGTATGCAAGCCTGAAAAAGGGAACTACCACCTACAGCAACGCGCTTGGCCACGTGACTGCGGCAAAGAACATCGCAGAAGCCAACGGCTGGGATTACCAGGTGCCAAGTCTGTCGATTGTCCATGGCGAAAGCCAGAAGGACACAACTCAGGCCCAGTACGTGGCAATCCTGGCTGAATGGATCAGTGACTACCGGGCCGACGTGGTGACAATAACTGGGCAGGCCATTGCGCCAGTTGCTTTCATTTCGCAAATGCTGACCGGTGAAAGCGGCACGATACCTGCCATCCCGCTGGCACAGATGCAGGCCCACAACGAAAACCCAAGCATTGTCATGGTTGGGCCCAAGTACGCTTATGGCTACTTCGACCAGTACCACATGACTGCCGACGGCTACATCAAGATGGGCGAGCTTGAAGCGCGCGCCGAACGCCTCACACAGGTCAGCGGCAAGTGGCAGCCCCTCAAAGTTGTTTCGGCAGTTCGCTCAGGTTCCACCCTGACGCTAAAGCTGAATAACCTGCCCAACGGCAATGCAGCCACACCGGGCCCAATCGGCAGGGTGGTAGTTGATGCGGTGAGTATCGTTGACCCTGGTAATGCCGGCTTCGAGCTATCCGCCGGCTCTATTACCTCTGTAGTGGCTGGGGCTGACGGTGCGTCCATCGTTATTACGACAACCGCAGAAATCGCAGCAGGCACCACCCTGACCTACGCGCTGCAACCAGGCCTCAACTCACCTCAATCTGGCGCAGGCCGGCGCGGCTGCGTGCGAGATTCCGATATGCGCGACTTCTCCCGATATGACAACAAGCCGTTGTTCAACTGGCTGTGTGCCTTCTCAATGGAGCTTCAATAATGCCTCTCTACGCCCTCCGCACCCCAGGTTCAGCATCGGTACCAGGTGCACCGAAGATCGACTATTCCCAGGCTGAGGATGAGGTGGTGAACATCCCGAGCATCAAGTTCTGGCCATGCCTGGCGCCATATGGAGCCAAAAGCGGGGTCGTTCTTGATCGCGTCGAGCAGTTCGCCATCCCGAGTTACGGCTCGTCCAACGCGCTGGCAAACTTCGTCACCATGGTCAACGGCAAGACGGGATACAAGGTCACAGCTATCGCCCAGGCGCTGGGCATGAACCCGTTTGTGAACTCCGGTTCCTTCACCATCGGCTGTGTGTGCGCTGACCAACTTGCATTCGGCAGCCTCACTTCTGGCGCTGCTTCCGATGCGTCGGCACCGTGGGGGGTCTATTCCAACCTCGCCGGATCGGGCGCAATCGTCGCCAACTTCGGCACCTTAGCTCTCTCAGAGGCCACGTCTGGCGCGTGGGCGAAGAAGCTGAGCGCTACCAAGCTGACGGCTGTGGTGCTCATCTTCGATCGAAACCTTGGGCGCATCAGCATCCGCTATGACGGTGTCGAGATGTGGAACTACACGAACGACCTCGTGAAAACTATAGGCCTGAAGCCTGAGCTGAACATGGGTGCGCTGCGGGTTGCAGGCCAGTCATCGGATGCCACCCGCCCTATGGTGAGCAACGCATTCACAGCCTTCGGTTCGGCTCTCGCCGGAACAGAGCTGGCGTCTCTCGAAAAAATGCTCATCGAGGCCGCAGCAGCGGCTTGATCAAATAAAGCCCGCCAAGCGCGGGCTTTTTTTCGCCTGGAGAAACCATGGCCAGACTCACCGAATCCCAGGCCGGAGGCGCGAATGTTCTCCGGTTTCTGGATCTGATCGCCTTCGCCGAGGGCACTCAAGCAGTGAAGGGTAGCGACGACGGCTACAACGTTCTGTTCGGCAAAGGCCTGTTTCAGGGGTATGCCGATCACCCTCGCCAGAAGATCACCCGGCTCTCCAACGGAAAGCCGATCACTAGTAGCGCGGCTGGTCGCTACCAGTTTCTCGCTGGCACGTGGGACGAACTGGTAAAGCGCTACGGCTTCAAGGGGCGCTTTACGCCTGAGGCACAGGATTTGGCTGCCATCAAACGGTTGGGAGAACGCGGCGCGCTTCAGTTGATCAAGGATGGAAAGATCCGTGAGGCGATAGCCAAGTGCGCCAACGAATGGGCAAGTTTCCCGGGAAACAATTATGACCAGAATCCCAAAGCCCTGAGTGCGCTGCTGGCTCAGTGGCAGAAGCTCGGTGGGGTTCTGGCGTGACCTGGCTCGGCGCGGTACCGACCTGGTGTTGGTGGCTGATCGCTCTGGTGTTGGTCGCTGGCGGCCAGCAGTACCGCGTGGTGGTCGCCCAGGGCGATACGGCCCAGGCCCGAACCGAACTGTCAGATTACCGCCTGCAGGTAGCCGAGCGCGACCGGCGCGCTGCGGCCCAGGCCCGACAGGAAGAACAACGCCGCCAAGCCGTGGCGGACAAGGAGGGCGAGAGTGCACGACAAAAACTGGAACTGGCCCAAGGCCGCGCCGCTGCTGCTGAGTCTGCTGCTGGTGGGCTGCGCGGGGAAATCGATCGACTGCGCGCCGGCCGAGCAGCCACCTGCGGTGCCATCGCTACCCAGCAGCGCCAGGCAGGAACCTCTGCCGTCGTGGTGCTCGGGGGATTGCTTGAAGAGTCTGACCGAATGGCGGGAGATCTCGCAGCAGCGCTTGAGCGAAGCCGAATAGCGGGCCTGGCGTGCGAGTCCATCTATAATGGCCTGACCAACTGAGCAGGTCACCAGAATGGACAAGCGCACCTTCATCGGCATGGTCGAGGCCGGCGAGCCTCTGATTCAGCAGGCCATCGACGCCATGCGCGAGTATCACCAGGCCCAGGACCGTGGCGCGCCGGCGGAAGAGGTCGAGCGGTTGCGCTTATTGGCGGAGTCGCTCTTTCAGGTGGTGTCCGATTACCAGCTTCGCGTGATCGCAAAGATGCGCGGCAAGGATTTACCGCCTCTTCACTAGGACGCCGGCCTGTGGGGCCAAGAGCTTTACGCTGAGGGTGAGATTGTGGCCGAGCGTCGGCAGCGTGAGCGTGACGCTGATGCTCTCCTAAGACTTCCTGCGCCTATGGAGAGTGAAAACTGCGGGCTTGGTTGTGTCGTGCGGGGACATAGTTGAGGCAACGTAGTATTTGATCGCCTCAAATCCAGCAGTGGTTAGGACGCTATACCCACCGCGTACCTTGCGCAGATCACCGCTGGCGATAAGGGCCTGAACATCTGGATAGGGAGGGGTGTTCGCTAGCTTGTCCCTGACTTGTGCACGCAGCTCATCAGTGATCTTCATCGATCAGGTTCAACCTCGTTGTCGACGCCAGGCGATGCTGGCGTGCTGCTATGAGTGTTCTGAAAAAATAGAAGCTGGATCGGTACGGCAAAACCCTGACTTGAACGCCAGGGCTTCACGCTTTCAAGCTGCATGGACCTAATTAAAGGAATCCAATGCGCTTGATTCTCTTCGGCTTGAGAGGTTTGCTCTTCCATCGAAGGGCTAGGCGCTCGATATCCACAAAGTAGGTAGGTACTCGTGACCGCTCGCGTACGGCTTCAATAAAGGGTAGAGCTTGAGTGTATAGGTTGATCAGTGTGGTGTTGCTCGTGTACCGAAGCATTCGCTCACAATAGATCCCCTCATCAATCCCAATGCTGATCCGCTCCCAATAGTTAAGAACGTAACTGATTTTCTGGGTTTTTTCCTTCTGTGCAGCAAGTTTTTCAGCCTCAGCAGGGTCATCGGGCACCTCGCGTTTGGCTGGGAACACTGCCCGGATGTTTCCGTTTGGATCGTCATGGAGCTGACGAATCACTGAATAGCCCTCGTTGAGCTGTTCATCGCTTCTGCTACCAAACATGAGATCTGCGGTCTGCTTCCTTCGAGCAATAATTTTGCTCGTTACCACTGAAGCAACAGCCGTTGCTAGCCCGAGGATCAGTAGGAGGTTACGCAAGATCTCTGAGCCGAGTGCCTCTAGGACCTGAGGCGTGGTTTGACACACTGTTTCCATACAAAATCTCGACGAAAAAAATGGAGACCGACAGGTCTCCATTCTTGTGGGAGGGGTGAGCTACTGCTTTACAGGCCTTCGTATTCTTCACGCTTGGTCATCACGTTCATACTCATTAGAACTCCTTCAGTTAACCTAGCGGCATCGCTAGCGGCTCGCGGTTTGATCATGGTTGCGGGTGTCCCATTTGTCAACACCAGCAGTCCTGCCAGTCATCGGTGACGCTGTCATAAAGCTGGCATAACCAGCCCAACTCGACCCCTCCAGGCACAAAAAAAGCACTACCAGAACTCTGTAAGTGCTTGATTTGCTTAAGTTATTTGGTGGAGCCGGGGGGATTTGAACCCCCGTCCGCCAGTACTCCGCTGTCGGTACTACATGCTTAGCCGTGTCTACTGATTTAATCCGCAGCCGCCCGACGGGCAGGGTGCTTTGGATGAGTTGTGTAAGTTTTAGTCGCTTCGCCCACAACGTGCTACGCGACGATCCTGTTCTATATGACAATCAGTTCGGGTTTACAGGCATCCCCTAGTGATTGCTGGAGCCGAAGCTACCAGAAGCAACGGGTCAAGAGGACTGCTTACGCAGCCAGCTTGTACTCCGCGCCGAAGGTTTCGTCATTGGCAACTATAAAAGTTGCAACAGTGGATTTACGAGTTCTGTTACCAACTCGGCATGCACCTAGAGTTTCGCTACCGGCGTCGAATCCTAATCGGCCCCTACACTAGCTCTTGGCTAACGTACCTTACGGCACGTGAGCCGGAGTATACGCCATTGTGCGGGCGACGTCGACAGCTGGTCCTGTCGCCCGCGCCAGGGCTTAGGCGCCGCCGCTGCCGCTGCTGCTGCCTTTCTCGGTTTTTTCCAGGCGCTCCAGCACTTTGCTGGTGATGGCGATGCATTCCTTGGTGTCACCCGAGGCCTGGGCAGCCTTGGCTTTGTCGACGTGCTCGGTCACGGCCTTGTCCAGGCCCTCGGAGGTGGCGCCGGCGGTAGCCATGCTGTCATCGATTTTTTGCAGGTTCATGGCGCACAGGTCGTCAGCAGCGAACACCGGCGAAGCCAGCAGGGTAGCGGCCGCGAACAGGGCCGAAAGCGCGGTACCTTTCATGGGAGTCTCCTCTGGGGCCTCGGGAAGGTGGGCCTAAAGGATGGACCTTGGCAATTCCACAAGGGTTCAATCTTGTTCGTGCCGCGGGGGCGGGGTTGTTTGCGAGAGGGGGTGGCTTGCCCGCGAACACCGGCTTAGCCGGTGCCAGCTACCGCGCTGGGTTTTTCGCGGGCACGCCCGCTCCTACACCGGCCGCGTCGCGCTTACGAACTGAGTTCTTTTCGCGACGGCGCAGCCCGTAGGGTTGTGTTATCTCCCACAATGAATCGCGCAGGCTTCAGAGGCTGCGGGGGCGGGTGACGCGGTCCACCAGGTAGACCAGGCCGTGGTAGTCGATGCCGCTGTGGCTGCTCAAGCCGATCTCGCAGGTGCGGCTGGTGGAAATGCCTTCGCTGCAGTACTGCACGGCATCCTTCAGGCTGCGCAGCGAGTGGGCGTTGAGCTCGGGGGTGGTGAAGCCCTTGTCGCCAGCGAACCCGCAACAATGAATGCCTTCCGGGATGACTACCTGCTTGCTGCAGCGCCGGGCAAGGTCGATCAGGGCCTGGCTTTCGCCCAGGTGCTGGGTGCTGCAGGTCACGTGCACGGCCACCGGCTCATCCTGGGGGGTGAACTCCAGGCGTTCGAGCAGGTGGGTGCGAATGAAGCGTACGGGGTCGTACAGGTCCAGCCGGGTGTCGCCCAGGTCTTGTACCAGGCGCAGGGTGCAGGGGCTGGTGTCGCAGTAGATCGGGTCAAGGCCGCCGCGGCTGGCGTGCAGCAGGGCGTTGATCAGCTCCTGGCGCTTGTGTTCGGCCTGCTCGGGGTAACCCTTGGACGCGAACGGCTGGCCGCAGCACAGGCTGTCGGCGTTGTCGGGGAACACGACCTGGTAGCCGGCCTTTTCCAGCAGGGCGCGGGTCTTGTCCAGCAGCGGGCTTTGCTCGCGGTCGGCATAGGCCGGGCCCATTACCCTGGACACGCAAGCCGCCAGGTACACCACCCGTGGGCGGGCGTCGTTGCTGGCCTGGCCGAACGCGACCGGGCGCAGCGGTTGGGGCATGGCGGGGGTCCACTGCGGCAGGCGGCCGTTGCTGGCTTTGCGCAGGGTGGCACTCAGGCGGCCCAGGCGCGGGGCGCCGAGCAGCTTGCGCGCGCCGTTGGCTGCGGTCAGGGTCAGGCGGGCGCCGCCCAGTGCGGTGGGGAAGTGATCGGCCAGCCAGTTGGCGGTGTTGCCGTGGTCGGCAGCCTGGCTGCGCAGTTTCTTTACCAGCTCGCCGGTGTTGATGCCCACCGGGCAGCGCTGGGCGCACAGGCCGGTGGCAGCGCAGGTGTCGATGCCTTGGTACTGGTAGGTGCGCATCAGCTCGCGGGTGTCGACGCCGGCGCGCTGCTTGGCCTGGATGTCCCGCCACATCACGATACGCTGGCGTGGGCTGAGGGTCAGGCCCTTGGACGGGCACACGGGTTCGCAGAAGCCGCACTCGATGCACTTGTCGACGATTTCGTCGGCGGCGGGCAGTGGCTTGAGGTTTTTCAGGTGGATGGCCGGGTCGTCACTCAGTACCACATCGGGGTTGAGGATGCCGTTGGGGTCGAGCAGGCGCTTGAGCTGCCACATCAGTTGGTAGGCGTCGTGGCCCCACTCCAGCGCCACGAACGGTGCCATGTTGCGCCCGGTGCCGTGCTCGGCCTTCAGTGAACCGCCAAACTCCACGGCCACCAGCTGCGCCACGTCGTCCATGAAGGCCTGGTAACGGGCAACCTCTTCGGCGCTGTTGAACCCTTGGGTGAACACGAAGTGCAGGTTGCCTTCCAGGGCGTGGCCAAAAATGATCGCTTCGTCATAACGGTGCTTGTCGAACAGCTGGATCAGGCGGTTCACGCCCTCGGCCAATTGCTCGACCGGGAAGGTCACGTCTTCGATGATGACGGTCGTGCCGGTCTGGCGCACGGCGCCGACGGCGGGGAAGGTGTCTTTGCGGATTTTCCACAGCTGGTTGTACACCGCCGGGTCTTCGCTGAAGTCCACGCGCTGCTCCAGCGGGAAGTCGGCGATCGAGGCCATTACCTGCTGCAGTTGCTCATGCAGCAGGCTCTGGCTGGCCGCGCGTGACTCGATCAGCAGGGCGCAGGCGTTGGCCGACAGGCCTTTTACCCACAGCGGCATGCCGGCCATGTCCTGCACCGAGCGCAGGCTGCGGCGGTCGAGCAGTTCCACGGCCGACACCGGCTGGCGCTTGAGTACCGGCACCGCGCGGCAGCAGCTTTCCACGCTGGGGAACACCAGCAGGGCGCTGGCCTTGTGCGGGTGGTCGGGCACGGTGTTGTAGGTAACAGCGCTGATAAAGCCCAGGGTGCCTTCGGAGCCGACCAGCAAGTGCTGCAGAATGTCCAGCGGCTGGTCGTAGTCCACCAGCGCGTTCAGCGACAGGCCGGTGGTGTTCTTCAGCCGGTACTTGTGCCGGATGCGCTCGGCCAATGCCGTGTTGGCGCGGGTTTCGCGGCCCAGGCGGGCCAGCGCTTGCAGCAGCTCGGCATGGCTGGCTTCAAAGGCCGCCACGCTGGCCGGGTCTTCGCTGTCCAGGCGGGTGCCGTCTGCCAGCACCAGGCGCAGGCCGGCCAGGGTGTGGTAGGTGTTCTGGGCGGTGCCGCAGCACATGCCGCTGGCGTTGTTGGCGACGATACCGCCGATCTTGCAGGCGTTGATCGAGGCCGGGTCGGGGCCGATCTTGCGTCCGAACGGGGCCAGCCAGGCGTTGGCCTGGGCGCCGATCACCCCGGGCTGCAGGCGGATCTGTTCGCCTTGGCCACGGATCTCGCGGCCGTTCCAGTTATCGCCCAGCACGATCAGCACCGAGTCGCTGATGGCCTGGCCAGACAGGCTGGTGCCGGCGG
This sequence comes from Pseudomonas sp. NY5710, assembly GCF_013305665.1. Classification (NCBI taxonomy): domain Bacteria; kingdom Pseudomonadati; phylum Pseudomonadota; class Gammaproteobacteria; order Pseudomonadales; family Pseudomonadaceae; genus Pseudomonas; species Pseudomonas sp. NY5710. The sequence goes on along the minus strand of NZ_CP045554.1, from coordinate 4,602,832 downwards.
CGCGGAAGGTGACCGGCACCCGGTCGCGTTGGGCCAGCTTGATCAGGCCGACCACTTCGTCTTCGGACTCGACGCGCACCACCAGCTTGGGGATCAGCCGGTAGAAGCTGGCGTCGGTACCGAAGGCCAGGGTCGAGGTGGGGTCGTCGAAGCGGCGTGCGGCGGGGATCAGGCGCTCGGCATCACGCAGAAACGCGGCGGGCAGGCTCATGCAGTCTCCTCGCGGGGCTGTGGCCTCTGCGTGCCACATGCCCCGGGTCTATCAGGCGGTCGTTGGTGCAGGCGCTCAGGCGCCCAGTTCGCGTACCAGCGAGTCGCGGGTGATTTCGCTGATGGTCTTGGCGCCGGTCAGCACCATGGCTACGCGCATTTCCTTCTCGAACAGCTCCAGCAGGTTTTTCACCCCGGCCTGGCCATGCACGGCCAGCGCATAGAGGAAGGCGCGGCCAATCAGCACGGTGTCGGCACCCAGGGCGATCATGCGTACCACATCCAGGCCGCTGCGAATGCCGGAGTCGGCGAGAATCTTCAAGTCACCTTTCACCGCATCGGCAATGGCCGGCAGGGCGCGGGCGCTGGACAGCACGCCATCGAGCTGGCGGCCACCGTGGTTGGACACGACGATGCCGTCGGCACCGAATTTGACCGCATCGCGGGCGTCATCGGCATCCAGGATGCCTTTGATGATCATCGGGCCATCCCAGAACTCGCGGATCCACTCCAGGTCCTTCCAGGAAATGGACGGGTCGAAGTTGTTGCCCAGCCAGCCGATGTAGTCGGCCAGGCCGGTCGGGTTGCCCCGGTACTTGGAGATGTTACCCAAATCGTGCGGGCGGCCCATCACGCCCACGTCCCAGGCCCACTCGGGGTGGGTCATGGCTTGCAGCACGCGGCGCAGCGGGCCGTGCTTGCCGCTCATGCCAGAGTGAGCGTCGCGGTAGCGGGCGCCGGGCACGGGCATGTCCACGGTGAACACCAGGGTCTTGACCCCGGCCGCCTTGGCCCGCTCCAGGGCGTTACGCATGAAGCCGCGGTCCTTGAGCACGTACAGCTGGAACCACATGGGGCGGTCGATGGCTGGCGCCACTTCTTCGATCGGGCACACCGACACCGTAGACATGGTGAACGGGATGCCATGGGCCGCCGCCGCCCGCGCCGCCTGCACTTCGCCACGGCGGGCGTACATGCCGGTGAGGCCGACCGGGGCCAGGGCCACGGGCATGCTCAGGGTTTCGCCGAACAGTGTGGTCTGCAGGCTGAGCTCGGACATGTTCTTCAGCACGCGCTGGCGCAAGGCAATGCTTGCCAGGTCGGCTACGTTGTGGCGCAGCGTGTGCTCGGCGTAGGCACCGCCGTCGGCATAGTGGAACAGGAAAGGAGGCAGCTTGCGTTGGGCCGCGGCGCGATAGTCGGTAGAGGCAGAAATGATCATGGATTCTCGCAGCGTTGCTTGGGGGTATGCCAGGCGCCCGATGGCGCCCGGCCCCTTTCACTTTAGTGATGAACCAGCATGCCGGTCAGCCAGTAAGCCTGGATCAGGGTGATCAGGCCGACGATGGTGGCAAAGAACAGGCTGTGCTTGACGGTGAAGCGGAACAGGTCGGATTCCTTGCCGACCAGGCCGGTGGCGGCGCAGGCCACGGCGATCGACTGCGGGGAGATCATCTTGCCGGTCACGCCGCCGCTGGTGTTGGCCGCTACCAGCAGGGTGTCGTTGACCCCGATCTGGTGGGCGGTGGTGGCCTGCAGCGAGCTGAACAGGGCGTTGGACGAGGTGTCCGACCCGGTCAGGAACACACCCAGCCAGCCAAGGAACGGCGAGAAGAACGGGAACGCCGCGCCCGTGCCGGCCAGCACCAGGGCCATGGTCGACGACATGCCCGAGTAGTTGGTGACGAAGGCGAAGGCCAGCACCATGCCGATCGACAGGATGGGCCAGCGCAGTTCCCAGAAGGTCTCTTTGAAAGTGGTAAGACCAGTTTTGAAGTTGATTTTCAGCACCGCCATGGAGATCAGCGCCGAGAGGAAGATCGCGGTGCCGGTGGCGGAGATCGGGTCCAGCTTGAACACTGCGGGCATGGCGGTTGGGGCGGCCACGATCGGTGCGGTCTTGATCACCAGTTGGTCAAGGTGCGGGATGGCGAAGTTGAACACGAAGTTGTACATCGCGCCGCCCGGGGCGAAGGCTGCCTTGAACGGTTTCAGGGTCCAGATGGTAACCAGCACGGTCAGGATCAGGAACGGCGACCAGGCCTTGAAAATCTCGCCAAAGCTGTAAGGGCTTGGCTGGCTGCCGCTTGGCTGCACCACGGCAGCACCCACGCTGGCCTTGGCTTCGCCGAACGCGCGCTTGGGTTGCCACACTTTCAGGAACAGGGTGAGGCAGATCAGGCTGGCTAGGGCCGAGGTGATGTCTGGCAGCTCGGGGCCAATGAAGTTCGAGGTGAAGTACTGGGTCACGGCAAAGCTCAGGCCGGCGACCAGGGCCGCAGGCCAGGTTTCTTTCACGCCGCGCAGGCCGTCCATCATGAACACCAGCCAGAACGGCACGAACAGCGACAGCAGCGGCAGCTGGCGGCCGGTCATGGCGCCGATGTGGAAGGCGTCGATACCGGTCACCTGGCCGGCCACGATGATCGGGATGCCCAGGGCGCCGAAGGCGACCGGTGCGGTGTTGGCGATCAGGCACAGGCCGGCGGCGTACAGTGGGTTGAAGCCCAGGCCGACCAGCAGTGCGGCGGTGATGGCCACCGGCGCGCCGAAGCCTGCTGCACCTTCCAGAAACGCGCCGAAGCAGAAGCCGATCAGCAGTACCTGCAGGCGCTGGTCGTCGGTGATCGACAGCACCGAGCTGCGGATCACTTCGAACTGGCCGCTCTTGACCGTGAGTTTGTACAGGAACACCGCGGCAACGATGATCCAGGCAATTGGCCAAAGGCCGTAAAGGAAGCCGTAACCTGCGGCAGCCAGGGCCATGTCGACCGGCATGTGGAAGGCAAATATGGCCACCAGTACCGACAAGGCCAGGGTAATGCTACCCGCCACGTGGCCCTTCAGGCGGAACACGGCGAGGGCAAGGAAGAAGAACACGATGGGAATGACCGCCGCCAGTGCGGACAGGCCAAGACTACCAAGCGGGCTATAGAGTTGTTGCCAGGTTTGCATATGGGGTGGCCCCTAATTGTTGTTGGTCAGGCGCTGGCATTGGATAATTGGTAAGACCAATTTACAATGGCTGGTCGCTAGGTTAAAAGCGCTGTCGTGGGTGTGTCAATTTGTCCCGTGCAAAACTTTGGTCGCGTGCCGATGAGCGGGCAGCTGATGTGCCGGGAAAATCATGGCCTGATGGGTGTTCGCGCGCTCTGGATCGGCGAGAATAGGCACCCCCGGGTGTGTGCCGGGGTTTGTGGAGAGCATGTGATGGTTTTTGATCAGGTTCGCCAACGGCGCCTGTCCGACGACATCGTCGATCGGTTGGAAGCGATGATTCTGGAGGGCACCCTTACGTCAGGGCAGCGGCTGCCCGCCGAGCGTGCGCTTGCCGAACAGTTCGGTGTGTCGCGCCCGTCACTGCGTGAGGCGATCCAGAAACTGGTGGCCAAGGGCTTGTTGGTCAGCCGGCAGGGGGGCGGCAACTTTGTCGCCGAGTCGCTGGGGTCCACGTTCAGTGACCCGCTGTTGCAGTTGCTGGAACACAGCCCCGAGGCCCAGCGGGACCTGCTCGAGTTTCGCCATACGCTGGAGGCGTCCTGTGCGTATTACGCGGCGCAGCGCGCTACCGAGCCAGACCGGGCGCGGCTGAAGGCGGCGTTCGACACGCTGCAGGACTGCTACGCCAGGGTCGATGAAGTGACCCGGGCCGAGGAGGGCGCGGCCGATGCGCGCTTCCACCTGGCAATTGCCGAGGCCAGCCATAACGCGGTGCTGTTGCACACCATCCGCGGCTTGTTCGACCTGCTCAAGCGCAACGTGGTGACCAACATCGGTGGCATGTACCAGCAGCGGACCGAGACTCGCGACATGCTGATCAGCCAGCACCGCGAGCTTTACCTGGCGATTGTCGAGGGCAGGGCGGAGGAGGCGCGAGAGGTGTCCAGCCGGCACATTCTGTATGTGCAGGAAGTGCTGGAAGAGGCGCATGAGGAGGCGCAGCGGGTAGCGCGGGCGGAGCGGCGTAGCGGGCGTTGACTCGGTCTCTTCATGCATGTGCGGTTAATGTAGGAGCGGCCTTGTGTCGCGATGGGCTGCGAAGCGGCCCCTGGGCTTCGGCAATGAGCGGAGATTGCTGGGGCTGCTTCGCAGCCCATCGCGACACAAGGCCGCTCCTACACTGACCGCGCTGCTGACAAAGAAGGTTTTAGTCTTCCTTGCCCTTGTTGCGCACCGCCCGCTGCAGCTCGCGGTTGGAATCGCGTTCGCGCACGGTGTCGCGCTTGTCGAATTCCTTCTTGCCCTTGCCCAGTGCAATTTCGCACTTGATCAGGTGCTTGCTCCAGTACAGCGACAACGCCACGCAGGTGTAACCCTTTTGCGCCACCGCCGCTTCCAGGCGCTCAAGCTCGCGCTTGTTCAGCAGCAGCTTGCGCGTGCGCATCGGGTCGGCGATCACGTGGGTGCTGGCCGTGGTCAGCGGGGTGATGTGGCTGCCGAACAGCCAGGCCTCACCGTCCTTGAGCAGCACGTAGCTGTCCACGAGGTGCGCCTTGCCGGCTCGCAGGCTTTTTACTTCCCAACCGGACAGGACCAGCCCGGCCTCGAACTTGTGTTCGATGAAGTAATCGTGTCGCGCTTTTTTGTTCTGCGCGATGGTCCCGGTCGGATGTTTCTTTTGTTTAGCCATAGGGCCGGCATTATAGGCAAGACCGTGCGTCGTTCGCTATGGGATTTCGGTGTGCTTGAGCCACCGCAATGAATACCGGACAATACAAGCCCTGTCCTGCCGACAGAATCTGTTTTTGGCACGCTGCGAAGCGCCGCCACCCAGCCTTGGAAGTGACGCCTGGATGACTACCCATATTCAACGCTCCGCCCTGCTGCCATACCCCGCCCAGGCGCTCTACGATCTGGTCAACGATGTGGCCAGCTACCCGCAGTTCCTGCCGTGGTGCTCGGCCGCGACGGTGATCGAAAGCAGCGAAACGCACATGCGTGCCAAGCTCGAAGTGGCCAAGGGCGGCATGAGCCAGCACTTTGTGACGCGCAACGTGCTGGTGCCCGGGCAGTCCATCGAAATGAACCTGGAGGAAGGCCCCTTTACCCAATTGCATGGGGTGTGGGTGTTCAAGCCTTTGGGCGAGAAGGCCTGCAAAATCAGCCTGGACCTGTCTTTCGATTATGCCGGGCCCATTGTGCGTGCCACGTTGGGGCCGCTGTTCAACCAGGCGGCGAATACCCTGGTCGATGCGTTCTGCCAGCGTGCCAAGCAGTTGAACGGCTGATCAGGCAGGCAGCAACAAAAAACCCGGAACAAGTCCGGGCTTTTTTGTTGCTTTCGATTACCGGGTTTCCAGCGGTGCTGGCGTAGGCACCGGGGTGGTCTCGATAGTATCGATTTCGCGCTGGATGGCCTCTTCGGTCGAACCAGGCTTGGCGGGTTGCACCGCCGGTTGTGTGGCGGGCTGCTCGGTTTGGCCTGGCTCGGTGGCGGGGCTGACCGTGGTATCGCTGCTGCCACCCAGAATTTCCTGGTCGCGGCTAACGCCTGGCATAAAGTCGCCAGACAGGCTGACCAGTTGGTCGCTGTCGTTGAAGAAAATGCTCATGCGCTCCTGCTGGCGTTGGCCGCCACCAGGCTGCAGGCTGTACAGGTAATCCCAACGGTTGGTGTTGAAAGTGTCCTGAATCAGCGGGTTGCCCATGATAAACCGCACTTGCCGTCGGGTCATTCCCGGGCGCAATTGGTCTATCATGTCCTGCGTGACGACATTGCCCTGCTGGATGTCGATTTTGTAAACCCCGGGAAACGAGCAACCGGCGAGTGCGAGCAGTCCCGCGAGGGCGAGGCTGTTTAGCAAGAGCTTGGTGTTTTGCATCGGTGGGCGACTTCCACTATCTTGGCTGGACAACGTAAACCCCGATCATACCCGTATTAAGAGAAGCTGCGAAGCAGCATCGGCGAGAAAGCTGACCATGGTTGAAAATAGCGAATTACGCAAAGCCGGTCTCAAGGTAACCCTGCCTCGAGTCAAGATCCTTCAGATGCTCGACTCTGCCGAGCAGCGTCACATGAGCGCCGAGGATGTCTACAAGGCGCTGATGGAGGCTGGCGAGGACGTTGGCCTGGCTACCGTGTACCGCGTACTGACCCAGTTCGAAGCGGCGGGTCTGGTGGTTCGCCACAACTTCGACGGCGGTCATGCGGTATTCGAACTGGCTGATGGCGGTCACCACGACCATATGGTCGACGTGGATACCAGTGAAGTCATCGAGTTCATGGACGCCGCCATCGAGAAGCGTCAGCGTGAAATCGTGGAGGAACACGGTTTCGAGCTGGTGGACCACAATCTGGTCCTGTACGTGCGTAAGAAGAAGTAACGATTCAATCGTTATGGATAGCAAAGGCGACCTTCGGGTCGCCTTTGTGCTTTTGGGGCATTAGGTCTGTGTGTAGGGGCGGGTTCACCCGCGAATAGGTCGGGCCTGCTGGTCAGGATTTCCTGGCTATTTACTGTTGCAGCGCCACCGCATTCGCGGGTAAACCCGCTCCTACACTATTTGCGGATCGACGAAGCCCCTTGTGGCGAATAGGCCGTTGCAGCACCAGCGCGTTCGCGGATCGGTTGTTTCAGGCCTTGCTGGTGACCACCATCTTGCGCGCATGTGCCAGGGATTCCTTGGTTAGGTCGATGCCGCCCAGCATGCGTGCGACTTCTTCCACGCGCTCGCGCTTGCCCAGGCTGGCCACGGCGGTGTGGGTGGTGTCGCTGTTGCGCACCTTGTGCACGAACAGGTGGTGGTGCCCCTGCGCTGCCACCTGCGGCAGGTGGGTCACGGTCAGCACCTGGCCGCGCTCACCCAGCCGGCGCAGCAGCTGGCCGACGATTTCCGCGGTGGGCCCGCCGATACCCACATCCACTTCGTCGAATACCAGCGTGGGAATGCGCGAGGTCTGTGCCGTGATCACCTGGATCGCCAGGCTGATGCGCGACAGTTCGCCACCCGACGCAACCTTGGCCAGGCCCTTGAGGGGTTGCCCCGGGTTGGCGCTGACCAGCAGTTCGATCTGCTCCAGGCCATGCGGCGAAAGTTCCGTGCCCTGGTGCGGGGTCAGCTCGATACGGAAGCGCCCGCCAGGCATGCCCAGGCGCTGGATTTCCTGTTCCACCGCCACCGCCAACTGCTGGGCGGCCTGCCGGCGCAGGGCGCTGAGTTCGCTGGCCCTCTCTTTATAGTGCTGGGCGTACGCAGCCAGCTCTTCGCCCAGCTGTTCAATCGATTCATCGCTGGCGTTCAGGCCTTCCAGCTCTTCCATCAGTTGCTGCTGCAGGTGGGGCAGCTCGGTCGGGTGCACACGGTGTTTGCGCGCCAGGGTATAAATGGTGTCGAGGCGCTCCTCCAGTGCCTGCAGGCGCATCGGGTCGGCATCGAAGTTGTCCAGGAAGCGGTTGAGCTCACCCACCGCTTCTTCAACCTGGATCTGCGCGCTGGCGATCAGGTTGGCCGCCTCGGTCAGCGCCTTGGGCGACTGGGTGGCGGCGCCGAGGCGGTTGAGGCTGGCGGTGAGGGCGCTGAGTACGTTGCCCGAATCACTTTCGCTGCACTGGTCGATGACCTGGCGGCAGATACCGAACAGGGCTTCGGCGCTGGTCAGGTTCTTGTGTTCCTGCTCCAGCTGTTCCAGTTCGTGCTCGCCGAGGGCGAGGTTGTCCAGCTCTTCCAGCTGGTAGCTGAGCAGCTGATGGCGGGCGCGCTGCTCGTCACCGGAGTTGGACAGGCGCTCAAGTTCCAGGCGGGTTTGCTGCCAGCGTTTGGCGGCCAGTTGCACCTGGCGGGCCAGGTCGACAGCACCGGCGTACTCGTCTAGCAGGCGGCGGTGGGTGTCGGTTTTCAGCAGCGACTGGTGCTCATGCTGGCTGTGGATGTCGATCAGCAGTTCGCCCAGGGCCTTGAGGTCGCCGAGCGGGCACGGGGTGCCGTTGATGTAGCCCCGGCTGCGCCCTTCGGCGGTGATGACCCGGCGCAAAATGCACAGGCCGTCGCTGTCCATGTCGCGCTCGGCCAGCCAGCTGTGCGCCTCGGGGATGTCCACCAGGTCGAAGGTGGCCAGGATATCGGCCTTGTCGGTGCCAGGGCGCACCACGCCGCTGTCGGCCCGGTCGCCCAGGGCCAGGCCGAGGGCGTCGAGCATGATCGATTTGCCAGCGCCGGTCTCGCCCGTGATGACGGACATGCCGCGGGCGATTTCGAGGTCGAGGTGTTCGACGATGGCGTAGTTGTGAATGGACAGGTGCACCAGCATGGGGGCGGCTCCCGAAAAGTCAGGTCTGGTTATTTATACAGTACTTTTTTCAGGCCTGCCAATGCCTCTTGGCGGATTCTGTTTGTGCCTGGAAACCCGCTTGCCCCTTGAAGCTGGTTTTTCCGGCCCCATATAGCCGACAACCAAGGCGAGCCTGGCTCGCAGTCCACAAAATTGCGCAGGAGAGACCCCATGGCTGACGAACAGCTGAACGAAAAAGACCTTAATGTTGAAGAAACCGGTGCCCAAGCCACTGCGGATGCCCGTGTTCTGGAACTCGAGGAACAGCTGGCCGCCGCCAAGGACCAATCGCTGCGTGCCGTGGCCGACTTGCAGAACGTTCGCCGCCGCGCCGAGCAGGATGTCGAGAAAGCCCACAAGTTCGCCCTCGAGAAGTTCTCCAGCGACCTGCTGCCGGTGATCGACAGCCTGGAACTGGCCCTGGCCCACTCCAGTGCCGAGGATGAAAACGTCAAGCAGATCCGCGAAGGCGTGGAGCTGACCCTGAAAATGTTCCAGGACACCCTCAAGCGCTACAACCTCGAAGCGGTCGACCCGCATGGCCAGCCGTTCAACCCTGAGCACCACCAGGCCATGGCCATGCAGGAAAGCGCTGACGTAGAGCCTAACAGCGTGTTGAACGTGTTCCAGAAAGGCTACCTGCTCAACGGCCGCCTGCTGCGCCCCGCCATGGTGGTGGTCAGCAAGGCGCCGAGCGCGGCGCAACCCTCGATCAATGAAAAGGCTTGAAATCCGTCGGGGCATCCCCATCTAGGTGTCAAGCCTTCAAGTATTACCGCAGTTGGCCAAATTAGTCGCTGCTACCAAATTCAAGTTTCGGGAGAGTTAACATGGGCAAGATCATCGGTATCGACCTGGGGACCACCAACTCGTGCGTCTCTATTCTGGAAAACGGTAACGTCAAAGTCATCGAAAACGCCGAGGGTGCGCGTACTACCCCTTCGATCGTGGCCTACGCCAACGATGGCGAAATCCTGGTTGGCCAGTCGGCCAAGCGCCAGGCCGTCACCAACCCGCACAACACCCTGTTCGCCGTGAAGCGCCTGATCGGCCGCCGCTTCGAAGAAGACGTCGTGCAGAAAGACATCAAGCTGGTGCCCTACAAAATCGTCAAGGCCAACAATGGCGACGCTTGGGTACAAGCGGGCGGCAAAGACATGGCACCGCCGCAAATCAGCGCTGAAGTGCTGAAGAAAATGAAGAAAACCGCCGAAGACTACCTCGGCGAGCCCGTGACCGAAGCGGTAATCACCGTACCGGCCTACTTCAACGACAGCCAGCGCCAGGCTACCAAAGACGCCGGCCGCATCGCGGGCCTGGACGTAAAACGTATCATCAACGAGCCGACTGCCGCTGCACTGGCCTACGGCATGGACAAGGCCAAGGGCGACCACACCGTCATCGTCTATGACCTGGGTGGTGGTACCTTCGACGTGTCGGTCATCGAAATTGCCGAAGTCGACGGCGAGCACCAGTTCGAAGTACTGGCTACCAACGGCGACACCTTCCTGGGTGGCGAAGACTTCGACATGCGCCTGATCGACTACCTCGTCGACGAGTTCAAGAAAGAGTCGGGCATGGACCTGAAGAACGATCCACTGGCCCTGCAGCGTCTGAAAGAAGCTGCTGAAAAAGCCAAGATCGAGCTGTCGTCCGCTCAGTCGACCGACGTCAACCTGCCGTACATTACTGCAGATGCCACCGGTCCGAAGCACCTGAACGTGAAAATCTCCCGCGCCAAGCTGGAGTCGCTGGTCGAAGACCTGGTTACCCGTACCATCGAGCCATGCCGCGTAGCGCTGAAAGACGCCGGCATCGACGCCAGCAAGATCGACGACGTGATCCTGGTCGGTGGCCAGACCCGTATGCCGCTGGTGCAGAAGGCTGTTGCCGACTTCTTCGGCAAAGAAGCCCGCAAGGACGTCAACCCGGACGAAGCCGTGGCCATGGGCGCTGCCATTCAGGGCGCGGTACTGGCTGGCGACGTGAAAGACGTGCTGCTGCTGGACGTCAGCCCGCTGACCCTGGGTATCGAAACCATGGGCGGCGTGATGACTTCGCTGATCGAGAAGAACACCACCATCCCGACCAAGAAGTCGCAGGTGTTCTCGACTGCCGACGACAACCAGGGCGCTGTGACCATTCACGTGCTGCAGGGTGAGCGTAAGCAGGCTGCGCAGAACAAGTCGCTGGGCAAGTTCGACCTGGCCGACATTCCGCCAGCGCCACGCGGTGTGCCGCAAATCGAAGTGACCTTCGACATCGACGCCAACGGTATCCTGCACGTCAGCGCCAAAGACAAGGCCACCGGCAAGTCGCAGTCGATCGTGATCAAGGCCAACTCCGGCCTGTCGGACGAAGAAATCGAGCGCATGGTGCGTGACGCCGAGGCCAACGCCGAGGAAGACCGCAAGTTCGAAGAGCTGGCTGCTGCCCGTAACCAGGGTGATGCGCTGGTTCACTCGACCCGCAAGATGGTCGCTGACGCGGGTGACAAGGTCACCGCTGAAGAGAAAACCGCCATCGAGGCTGCCGTGGTTGCCCTGGAAGCCGCTGTCAAAGGCGACGACAAGGCCGCCATCGACGCCAAGGTCGAAGAACTGTCCAAGGTCTCTGCCCCGGTTGCCCAGAAAATGTACGCCGAGCAGTCGGCCGAACAGCCTCAGGGTGGCGCGCAGCAGGCCGAGCCGGAAGCCAAGCACGATGACGTGGTTGACGCCGAGTTCGAAGAAGTCAAAGGCGACGACAAGAAGTAATCGTTGCATGTTGTCGGCCAGTTCACCGTGGTTTGGCGGTGAACTGGTAGGATGTCGCCGCGCGGGGGCTTGCTCCCGCGTTGGCGTATCTGGAATTCGAGAATTTTTACAGCATCTGTCAGCGGCCCCGGTGGGCGAGGGCAGGTGCTGATGGCGTGGCGCAGATGCCACACGCCCAACAAGGTGCAAATGACCTATGTCCAAGCGTGATTATTATGAGGTTCTGGGTGTCGAGCGCGGCGCCACCGAGGCAGACCTCAAAAAGGCTTATCGCCGTCTGGCGATGAAATACCACCCGGACCGCAACCCGGGCGATAAAGAGTCCGAAGACAAGTTCAAAGAGGCCAACGAGGCCTACGAAGTGCTGTCTGATGCCAGTAAGCGCGCTGCGTTCGACCAGTATGGCCATGCCGGTGTCGACCCGAGCATGGGCGGCGGCGGCCCTGGTTTCGGTGGCGCCAACTTCTCCGACATCTTCGGCGATGTGTTCAGCGACTTCTTCGGCGGTGGCCGTGGTGGCGGACGCGGTGGCGCCCAGCGTGGCAGCGACCTGCGTTACACCCTGGAGCTGAACCTGGAAGAAGCGGTGCGCGGCACTACGGTCAGCATCCGCGTGCCGACCCTGGTCAACTGCCAGCCGTGCGATGGCTCCGGCGCCAAGAAGGGCTCCACCCCGTCGACCTGCCCTACCTGTGGTGGCATTGGCCAGGTCCGCATGCAGCAGGGCTTCTTCTCGGTGCAGCAAACCTGCCCGCGTTGCCATGGCCAGGGCAAGATCATCACCGACCCTTGCACCTCGTGCCACGGCGAAGGCCGCGTCGAGGAATACAAGACCCTGTCGGTCAAGGTGCCGGCCGGTGTCGATACCGGTGACCGTATCCGCCTGTCGGGTGAAGGCGAGGCCGGCACCCATGGTGGCCCGACCGGCGACCTGTATGTGGTGATCAGTGTGCGTGAGCACGAGATCTTCCAGCGTGACGGCAAGCACCTGTACTGCGAAGTGCCGATCAGCTACACCGATGCTGCCCTGGGCGGCGAGCTGGAAGTGCCGACCCTCGATGGCCGCGTGAAGCTGCGTATTCCGGAAGGCACCCAGACCGGCAAGCAGTTCCGTTTGCGCGGCAAGGGTGTGGCGCCGGTGCGCGGTGGTGGTGCCGGTGACCTGCTGTGCCGTGTGGCCGTGGAAACCCCGGTCAACCTCAGCCGCCGTCAGCGCGAACTGCTCGAAGAGCTGCGTGATTCGCTGGAAGGCGACAGCTCGCACTCGCCCAAGGCCAGTGGCTGGTTCGATGGCGTGAAGCGCTTCTTCGGCGATCTCTGACAAGGAAAAGGCTATGCGACGTATTGCAGTGATGGGCGCGGCAGGGCGGATGGGCAAGACCCTCATCGAGGCCGTGCAGCAGCAACCCGGCGCCGGGCTGACGGCGGCGGTCGACCGCCCGGACAGCTCGCTGGTCGGCGCCGATGCCGGTGAACTGGCGGCCCTGGGGCGCATTGGTGTGCTGCTGTCCGACGACCTGGCCAAGGTGGTGGACGAGTTCGACGTGCTGATTGATTTCACCCACCCGTCAGTCACCCTGAAGAACCTGGCGTTCTGCCGCAAGCACGGCAAGGCCATGGTCATCGGTACCACCGGTTTCAGCGTCGAAGAAAAGCAGTTGCTGGCCGAGGCGGGCAAGGACATTCCAATCGTGTTCGCTGCCAACTTCAGCGTCGGCGTCAACCTGAGCCTGAAGTTGCTCGACATGGCGGCACGCGTGCTGGGCGATGATGTGGATATCGAAATCATCGAGGCGCACCACCGCCACAAGGTCGATGCACCTTCGGGTACGGCGTTGCGCATGGGTGAAGTGGTTGCCAATGCGCTGGGCCGCGACTTGCAGGAAGTGGCCGTGTATGGCCGTGAAGGGCAGACCGGCGCGCGCGACCGCAAGACGATCGGCTTTGCCACTGTGCGTGCTGGCGACGTGGTCGGTGATCACACCGTACTGTTCGCTGCAGAAGGCGAGCGCCTGGAGATTACCCACAAGGCCTCCAGCCGCATGACTTTCGCCAAGGGCGCCGTGCGTGCGGCGCTGTGGCTCGACGGGCGTGAGCCTGGTCTGTACGACATGCAGGATGTGCTTGAGCTGCGTTAAGCAGTGAGGCTGTGTTGGCTTTTTCGCGGGCTTGCCCGCTCCCACAGGGTTTGTGCTAGGCCCAGGCCCTGTGGGAGCGGGCAAGCCCGCGAAGAAGCCAACCCATTAGCCAGCCTGTCGCATCGATGTGTTTTAGAGGCACATATGCGGTAGACCGAAAACGCACTTTTCTGTAAGCTACAGCTTTAGTGTGTCCACTAAAAGCGCGCAGCGAATTGAATTCAGCACATGAAAGCGGGGTGACGTGTCCATACGTCACTCCGCTTTTTTGCAACCTGCGATCGCCCTTTCATGCTTGATTTACGGGAGGTCTTCTTGACAAAGCCAGCCATACTCGCCCTTGCCGACGGCAGTATTTTTCGCGGTGAAGCCATTGGTGCCGACGGTCAGACCGTTGGTGAGGTGGTATTCAACACCGCTATGACCGGCTACCAGGAAATCCTTACAGACCCTTCCTACGCGCAGCAAATCGTCACCCTGACCTACCCGCACATCGGCAACACCGGTACCACCCCGGAAGACGCCGAGTCCAACCGCGTATGGTCCGCTGGCCTGGTCATCCGTGACCTGCCGCTGCTGGCCAGCAACTGGCGCAACACCCAGTCGCTGCCGGAGTACCTCAAGGCCAACAACGTGGTTGCCATCGCCGGCATCGACACCCGTCGCCTCACCCGCATCCTGCGTGAGAAGGGCGCCCAGAACGGCTGCATCCTGGCGGGTGACAACATCAGCGAAGAGGCGGCCATCGCCGCTGCCCGTGGCTTCCCGGGCCTCAAGGGCATGGACCTGGCCAAGGTGGTTTCCACCAAGGAACGCTACGAGTGGCGCTCCAGCGTGTGGGAGCTGAAAACCGACAGCCACCCGACCATCGACGCGGCCGACCTGCCCTACCACGTGGTGGCCTTCGACTACGGCGTCAAGCTGAACATTCTGCGCATGCTGGTTGCCCGTGGCTGCCGCGTGACCGTGGTGCCGGCCCAGACCCCGGCCAGCGAAGTGCTGGCGCTCAACCCGGACGGCGTGTTCCTGTCCAACGGCCCTGGCGACCCCGAGCCGTGCGACTACGCCATCCAGGCCATCAAGGAAATCCTCGAAACCGAGATTCCGGTATTCGGCATCTGCCTGGGCCACCAGTTGCTGGCGCTGGCTTCCGGTGCCAAGACCGTGAAAATGGGCCATGGCCACCACGGTGCCAACCACCCGGTGCAAGACCTGGACACCGGCGTGGTCATGATCACCAGCCAGAACCACGGCTTTGCCGTTGACGAAGCCACCCTGCCGGGCAATGTCCGCGCCATCCACAAGTCGCTGTTCGACGGCACCCTGCAGGGTATCGAGCGTACCGACAAGAGCGCGTTCAGCTTCCAGGGCCACCCTGAAGCGAGCCCAGGCCCGACCGACGTCGCGCCACTGTTCGATCGTTTCACCGATGCCATGGCCAAGCGCCGCTGAGCATCCTGCTTCAAGGCCCCGGGCCGGCACACGCCGCGCCCGGCAGCGCCTGACCCAGATTGTTCAAAGCGGCTTGCCGACTGACCCCGGATTTGAGTGACCACCATGCCAAAACGTACAGACATCAAAAGCATCCTGATTCTCGGCGCTGGCCCGATCGTGATCGGCCAGGCCTGTGAATTCGACTACTCCGGCGCCCAGGCTTGCAAAGCCCTGCGCGAGGAAGGTTTCCGCGTCATCCTGGTGAACTCCAACCCAGCCACCATCATGACCGACCCGGCCATGGCCGACGCCACCTACATCGAGCCGATCAAGTGGCAGTCGGTGGCCAAGATCATCGAGAAAGAGCGCCCAGACGCCGTGCTGCCGACCATGGGTGGCCAGACTGCACTGAACTGCGCCCTGGACCTGGAGCGCCACGGCGTTCTGGAGAAGTTCGGCGTAGAGATGATCGGTGCCAACGCCGACACCATCGACAAGGCCGAAGACCGCTCGCGCTTCGACAAGGCGATGAAGGACATCGGCCTGGAGTGCCCGCGTTCGGGTATCGCCCACAGCATGGAAGAGGCCAATGCGGTGCTGGAGAAGCTGGGCTTCCCTTGCATCATCCGCCCGTCGTTCACCATGGGCGGCACTGGCGGCGGTATTGCCTACAACCGTGAAGAATTCGAAGAAATCTGCACCCGTGGCCTGGACCTGTCGCCAACCAAGGAACTGCTGATCGACGAATCGCTGATCGGCTGGAAAGAGTACGAGATGGAGGTGGTCCGCGACAAAAAGGACAACTGCATCATCGTCTGCTCCATCGAGAACTTCGACCCGATGGGCGTGCACACCGGTGACTCGATCACGGTTGCTCCGGCGCAGACCCTGACCGACAAGGAATACCAGATCATGCGCAACGCCTCGCTGGCGGTGCTGCGTGAAATTGGTGTGGAAACCGGCGGTTCCAACGTGCAGTTCGGTATCTGCCCGAACACCGGCCGTATGGTCGTGATCGAGATGAACCCGCGCGTTTCGCGTTCCTCGGCACTGGCGTCCAAGGCTACCGGCTTCCCGATCGCCAAGATCGCCGCCAAGCTGGCCATCGGCTACACCCTCGACGAGCTGCAGAACGACATCACCGGCGGCCGTACCCCGGCCTCCTTCGAGCCGTCGATCGACTACGTGGTCACCAAGCTGCCGCGCTTCGCCTTCGAGAAATTCCCCAAGGCCGACGCCCGCTTGACCACCCAGATGAAGTCCGTGGGTGAAGTCATGGCCATCGGCCGTACCTTCCAGGAGTCCCTGCAGAAAGCCCTGCGTGGCCTGGAAGTCGGCGCTTGCGGCCTCGACCCTAAAGTCGACCTGGCCAGCCCGGAAGCTGCCAGCATCCTCAAGCGCGAGCTGACCGTGCCGGGTGCCGAGCGTATCTGGTATGTCGCCGACGCCATGCGTTCGGGCATGACCTGCGAAGAAATCTTCAATCTGACCGGCATCGACATGTGGTTCCTGGTGCAGATGGAAGACCTGATCAAAGAAGAAGAGAAGGTCAAGACCCTGGCCCTGTCGGCCATCGACAAGGACTACATGCTGCGCCTCAAGCGCAAGGGCTTCTCTGACCAGCGCCTGGCCAAGCTGTTGGGTATTACCGACAAGAACCTGCGCCGCCACCGCCACAAGCTGGAAGTGTTCCCGGTGTACAAGCGCGTCGACACCTGTGCCGCCGAGTTCGCCACCGACACCGCCTACCTGTACTCCACCTATGAGGAAGAGTGCGAGGCCAACCCGTCGACCCGTGACAAGATCATGATCCTGGGCGGTGGCCCGAACCGTATCGGCCAAGGTATCGAGTTCGACTACTGCTGCGTACACGCGGCCCTGGCGCTGCGTGACGACGGTTACGAGACCATCATGGTCAACTGCAACCCGGAAACCGTTTCCACCGACTACGACACCTCCGACCGCCTGTACTTCGAGCCGCTGACCCTGGAAGACGTGCTGGAAGTGTGCCGCGTCGAGAAGCCCAAAGGCGTGATCGTGCACTACGGCGGCCAGACCCCGCTGAAACTGGCGCGCGCCCTGGAAGAGGCCGGTGTGCCGATCATCGGTACCAGCCCGGATGCCATCGACCGCGCCGAAGACCGCGAGCGCTTCCAGCAGATGGTCCAGCGCCTGAACCTGCTGCAGCCGCCGAACGCGACCGTGCGCAGCGAAGAAGAGGCCATTCGTGCCGCCGGCAGCATCGGCTACCCGCTGGTCGTGCGCCCATCCTATGTACTGGGTGGCCGTGCCATGGAGATCGTCTACGAACTGGACGAGCTCAAGCGCTACCTGCGTGAGGCTGTTCAGGTTTCCAACGACAGCCCGGTACTGCTCGACCACTTCCTCAACTGCGCCATCGAAATGGACGTGGATGCGGTGTGCGACGGTACCGACGTGGTCATCGGCGCGATCATGCAGCACATCGAACAGGCCGGCGTTCACTCCGGTGACTCGGCATGCTCGCTGCCACCTTACTCGCTGAGCAAGGGCGTGCAGGACGAAGTGCGCGAACAGGTCAAGAAAATGGCCCTGGAGTTGGGCGTGGTCGGCCTGATGAACGTGCAGCTGGCGCTGCAGGGCGACAAGATCTACGTGATCGAAGTCAACCCGCGTGCATCGCGTACCGTGCCGTTCGTGTCCAAGTGCATCGGCACTTCCCTGGCCATGATCGCGGCCCGCGTCATGGCTGGCAAAACCCTGAAAGAGCTGGGCTTCACTCAGGAAATCATCCCGAACTTCTACAGCGTCAAGGAAGCCGTCTTCCCGTTCGCCAAGTTCCCAGGGGTTGACCCGATCCTCGGCCCTGAGATGAAATCGACCGGTGAGGTCATGGGTGTTGGTGACAGCTTCGGTGAAGCCTTCGCCAAGGCCCAGATGGGTGCCAGCGAAGTGCTGCCTACTGGTGGCACCGCGTTCATCAGCGTGCGTGACGACGACAAGCCACAAGTGGCTGGCGTTGCCCGTGACCTGATCGCCCTGGGCTTCGAAGTGGTTGCTACTGCAGGCACCGCCAAGGTTATCGAGGCGGCTGGCCTGAAAGTGCGCCGCGTGAACAAGGTGACCGAAGGCCGCCCGCACGTGGTCGACATGATCAAGAACGACGAAGTGTCGCTGATCATCAACACCACCGAAGGCCGCCAGTCGATCGCCGACTCCTATTCGATTCGTCGCAATGCGCTGCAGCACAAGATTTACTGCACTACGACCATTGCGGCCGGTGAAGCCATCTGCGAGGCGTTGAAATTCGGTCCCGAGAAGACTGTTCGTCGCCTGCAGGATCTGCATGCAGGACTCAAAGCATGAGCATTACCAAATACCCGATGACCGTCCAGGGCGCTCGCGCCCTGGAAGAGGAGCTGACCTTCCTGAGCAAGACCGAGCGCCCGCGCCTGAGCCAAGCCATTGGTGAAGCGCGTGAGCTGGGCGACCTCAAGGAAAACGCCGAATACCATGCCGCGCGTGAAGAGCAGGGCATGGTCGAGGCGCGTATTCGCGATATTGAAGGCCGCCTGCAGAACTCGGTGGTGATCGACGTCACCACCATCGCTCACACCGGCAAGGTGATTTTCGGCACCACCGTGGTGCTGGCCAACACCGAAACCGATGACGAGGTGACCTACCAGATCGTCGGTGAAGATGAAGCTGACGTGAAACAAGGCAAGCTGTCGAACAGCGCACCGATCGCCCGTGCCATCATTGGCAAGGAAGAAGGTGACACCGTGGTGGTGAAGACCCCAAGCGGTACGGTCGAGTACGAGATTGTCGAAGTCAAACACATCTGACCGGCGCCTGCGGGCGCCATCCCTCGAGGGGATCCTCTGGCAACTGGCCCAGGTGTTCTGGGTCGGTGGCCTGTGGGTGTTCCATGTGGGGCTGGTGCCTGCGCTCAAGGTCAGTGGCCTGGCGCCGCTGCTGGTGCAGGATATCGCCGGGCAGATCGACCGCTGGTTGATCGGCGTGGCGTTGCTTGGCTTGTTGACCCAGCTGGCTGTGCTGGCAAGGGTGGAAGGCCTGGCGGCCTGGTGGCGGCAGTTTCGTGGCCAGATGCTGTTGCTCGGCTTCGGTGCGTGTGTGGGGTACTACACCCTGCGTTACGGCATTTCCGTTGGCGAGCGCTGGCAGATGTTCTGCTTCTTGGTGCTGGGCTTCTCCGGCATCGTGCTGGTAGCCCAGCCGGTGCCGGTCAAAGCCCAGCGCTAGGCGGCTCGAGACCGCTGGGGCCGCTTTGCGGCCTATCGCAGGCAAGCCAGCTCCCACACCGACCGCATCAAGCTCAAGGTATGCGCCGTAATTGTGGGAGCTGGCTTGCCTGCGAAGGGCTGCAAAGCAGCCCCATGCCGTTACTTATAACGGTGAATGTTGGACAGCTGCTTGTTCGGTTGTGGGTTCTTGCGGTAGATCAGGGCTTTCTTGCCGATGGTCTGCACCAGTTCGGCGCGGCCGGCCTTGCACAGCTCGGCGATGGTCTCGGCGCGTTCTTCGCGGTCTTCCGAGCGAATCTCGACCTTGATCAGTTCATGATCGGCCAGTGCGCGTTCCAGCTCGGCGACCACGCCTTCATTCAAACCATTGCCAGCAACGATCAGGACCGGCTTCAGGTCATGACCAATGGACTTGTATTGCTTCTTCTGCTCGTTATTGAGCGGCATAATCTGACCCTTTCCGTCTGATTCTGTAAAATTGACCGGCATTTTACCCGAGGGCCACCGGCTCCGCCCAGTCAATCACGACGCATATCATCGAGGTGCCCCGTGGTACAACGTTCCAAAAGCAGCGCAAACTGGCTGCGAGAGCATTTCAACGATCCTTTTGTGAAACAGGCACAGAAGGACGGCTACCGCTCGCGTGCGAGCTACAAACTGCTGGAGATCCAGGAAAAGGACCGCCTGATCCGCCCCGGCATGAGCGTAATCGACCTGGGTGCGGCCCCGGGCGGGTGGTCGCAGGTGACCAGTCGTCTGATTGGCGGCCAGGGCCGGCTGATCGCTTCGGATATCCTGGAAATGGACTCGATCCCCGACGTTACCTTTATCCAGGGCGATTTCACCGAAGACGCCGTGCTCCAGCAAATCCTCGACGCGGTCGGTGATTCGCACGTGGACCTTGTGATTTCCGACATGGCCCCCAATATGAGTGGTACGCCCGAAGTGGACATGCCACGTGCCATGTTCCTCTGCGAGCTGGCCCTGGACCTGGCAACCCGCGTGCTCAAGCCCGGCGGGGATTTCCTGATCAAGATTTTCCAGGGCGAAGGCTTCGACATGTACCTGAAGGACGTGCGCACCAAGTTCGACAAGGTGCAGATGCGCAAGCCTTCTTCATCGCGGGACCGCTCGCGTGAACAGTACCTGTTGGGCAAAGGTTTCAAAGGCGCTTGAAAGGCGTGAAGCGCGGCGGCCGATAGTTATTTCCAATCGGCCGCGGCGTCAGGATCGTCCGAACTTCGTGTAGTCTAGCTTTCACAAAGGGTTACAGACGGTGCCTGCGGCTGCGTAGGTAATGTAGTAAGTTAGGGCGATGAATATCATGCGAGGCACGGCTGCGTCGTGCGCCGGCCTCAGAGGGTAGCGAATTGAACGACATGGCAAAGAATCTGATCCTGTGGTTGATCATCGCAGCTGTCCTGGTGACAGTGATGAACAACTTCTCCAGCCCTAACGAGCCGCAGACCCTCAACTACTCCGACTTCATCCAGCAGGTCAAGGATGGCAAGGTCGAGCGTGTGACGGTCGACGGCTACATCATTACCGGCAAGCGCTCCGATGGCGACAGCTTCAAGACTGTGCGCCCGGCCATCACCGATAACGGCCTGATCGGCGACCTCGTCGACAACCACGTAGTGGTCGAAGGCAAGCAGCCTGAGCAGCAGAGCATCTGGACGCAGCTGTTGGTCGCAAGCTTCCCGATCCTGGTGATCATCGCCGTGTTCATGTTCTTCATGCGCCAGATGCAGGGCGGTGCCGGCGGTAAAGGCGGGCCGATGAGCTTTGGCAAGAGCAAGGCGCGCCTGCTGTCCGAAGACCAGGTCAAGACGACCCTGGCCGACGTTGCCGGTTGCGACGAGGCCAAGGAAGAAGTTGGCGAGCTGGTGGAGTTCCTGCGTGACCCGGGCAAGTTCCAGCGCCTGGGCGGCCGTATCCCGCGTGGCGTGCTGATGGTGGGCCCGCCCGGTACCGGTAAAACCCTGCTGGCCAAGGCCATTGCCGGTGAGGCAAAAGTCCCGTTCTTCACCATTTCCGGTTCGGACTTCGTTGAAATGTTCGTCGGTGTCGGTGCCAGCCGTGTGCGCGACATGTTCGAACAGGCCAAGAAGCATGCCCCGTGCATCATCTTCATCGACGAGATCGACGCCGTGGGCCGCCACCGTGGTGCCGGCATGGGCGGTGGTCACGACGAGCGTGAGCAAACCCTGAACCAGCTGCTGGTGGAAATGGACGGCTTCGAGATGAACGATGGCATCATCGTCATCGCCGCCACCAACCGCCCGGACGTACTCGACCCGGCGCTGCTGCGCCCCGGCCGTTTCGACCGCCAGGTGGTGGTCGGCCTGCCGGACATCCGCGGCCGCGAGCAGATCCTGAAGGTGCACATGCGCAAGGTGCCGGTCAGCGAGAACGTCAACCCGGCCGTCATCGCGCGGGGTACGCCGGGCTTCTCCGGTGCTGACCTTGCCAACCTGGTCAACGAAGCTTCGCTGTTTGCCGCCCGCTCCAACAAGCGCCTGGTGGAAATGAAGGAGTTCGAGCTGGCCAAGGACAAGATCATGATGGGCGCCGAGCGCAAGACCATGGTCATGTCCGAGAAAGAAAAACGTAACACTGCCTATCACGAGGCGGGCCACGCCATCGTCGGCCGGCTGGTGCCTGAGCACGATCCGGTCTACAAGGTTTCGATCATCCCGCGTGGCCGTGCCCTGGGTGTGACCATGTTCCTGCCGGAAGAGGACCGTTACAGCCTGTCCAAGCGTGCCTTGATCAGCCAGATCTGCTCGCTGTACGGCGGTCGTATTGCCGAAGAGATGACCTTGGGCTTCGACGGGGTTACCACGGGCGCTTCCAACGACATCATGCGTGCCAGCCAGATCGCACGGAACATGGTGACCAAGTGGGGCCTGTCCGAAAAACTCGGTCCGTTGATGTATGCCGAAGAAGAAGGCGAGGTGTTCCTGGGCCGCAGCGCTGCCAGCCAGCACGCCAGCGTTTCCGGCGAAACCGCCAAGCTGATCGACTCCGAGGTGCGCAGCATCATTGACCAGTGCTACGCCACGGCCAAGCAGTTGCTGGTTGAAAACCGCGACAAGCTCGAAGCAATGACCGAAGCACTGATGAAGTATGAGACCATTGATGCCGATCAGATCGACGACATCATGGCTGGGCGTACGCCACGCGAGCCGCGTGACTGGGACGATGATACGGATTCGGGCACGCCTGCTGCCCAGAACGATCGTCCGGAATCGCCGATTGGCGGCCCGGCAGCTCAACACTAAGGGCATCTATGAGCTCAGTGCAGTACCCGACCCGGTTGCCTTGCGGCAACCGGGTTCTTGATTTGTCACGTACCCATGTCATGGGTATCCTCAATATCACCCCCGATTCCTTTTCCGATGGCGGGCGCTTCAACCAGCGCGACGAGGCCTTGCGCCATGCCGAAGCGATGGTTGCCGCCGGCGCCACGTTGATCGACATCGGTGGTGAGTCCACCCGGCCTGGGGCTCGCGCCGTTTCGGTCACCGAGGAGCTCGAGCGTGTGGCGCCCATGGTCGAGGCGATCAACAGTCGCCTGGATGTGGTCATCTCCGTCGATACCTCAACCCCGGCCGTCATGCGTGAGTCTGCGCGCCTGGGCGCCGGGTTGATCAACGACGTGCGTGGCCTGGAGCGCGACGGCGCCCTGGATGCCGCTGCCGCCACCGGCCTGCCGGTGTGCCTGATGCACATGCGTGGCGAGCCGGGCAACATGCAGGACGACCCGCACTACGACAACGTGACTGCCGATGTTGCCCGGTATCTGCAGCAGCGCATGGCGGCCTGCGCATCGGCCGGTATTGATGAACACCGCATCATTCTTGACCCGGGCTTCGGTTTCGCCAAAACGCTGGCGCACAACCTGAGCCTGTTCAAGCACATGGAAACGCTCCATCGTCTTGGGCGCCCACTCCTGGTGGGGGTCTCGCGAAAGAGCATGATCGGCCTGACGCTGGAACGTCCGGTCGACGAGCGCCTGTACGGCAGCCTGGCACTGGCGGCCCTGGCCATGACCAAGGGCGCGAGCATCCTGCGTGTCCACGACGTGGCCGAAACGGTCGATGTGGTGCGCATGATCGCTGCGGTACAAGGCGCCGAATAAGAACATTGGAGTCCCTATGAGCAGAAAATACTTTGGTACCGACGGCATTCGTGGCCGCGTCGGCGAATACCCGATCACCCCGGACTTCATGCTGAAGCTGGGTTGGGCGGCCGGCATGGCCTTCCGCAAGCTCGGCCACTGCCGGGTGCTGGTGGGCAAGGACACGCGTATCTCCGGCTACATGTTCGAGTCTGCCCTCGAAGCCGGCCTGTCGGCGGCAGGGGCTGATGTGATGCTGCTGGGGCCGATGCCAACACCGGCCATCGCCTACCTCACGCGTACCTTCCACGCCGAAGCCGGTATTGTCATCAGCGCCTCGCACAACCCGCATGACGACAACGGCATCAAGTTCTTCTCGGGCCAGGGCACCAAGCTGCCGGACGACGTCGAACTGATGATCGAGGAACTGCTCGATCAGCCGATGACCGTGGTCGAGTCGAGCAAGCTGGGCAAGGTGTCGCGTATCAACGATGCTGCTGGCCGCTATATCGAGTTCTGCAAGAGCAGCGTACCGAGCAGCACCAGTTTTGAAGGCCTCAAGCTGGTGGTCGATTGCGCCCATGGTGCCACCTACAAGGTTGCGCCAAGCGTGTTCCGTGAGCTGGGTGCCGATGTCACTGTGCTGCATGCCCAGCCCGACGGGTTGAACATCAACGAAAACTGCGGCTCGACCCATATCGAATCGCTGCAGGCAGCGGTGCTGGTCGGGCATGCCGATCTTGGTATCGCCTTCGACGGTGACGGCGACCGCGTACTGATGGTCGACCACACCGGGGCGATCGTCGATGGCGACGAGTTGCTGTTCATCATTGCCCGCGACCTGCAGGAGCGTGGCAAGCTCCAGGGCGGGGTAGTGGGTACGCTGATGAGCAACCTGGGCCTGGAGCTGGCGCTCAAGGACCTGGATATCCCCTTCGTGCGGGCCAAGGTCGGTGACCGTTATGTGATGGCCGAGCTGCTGGAGCGTGAGTGGCTGGTGGGCGGCGAAAACTCGGGCCACGTGGTGTGCTGCAACTACACCACTACCGGTGACGCGATCATTGCCGCGTTGCAGGTGCTGATGGCGCTCAAGCGCCGCGGCGAGGGCCTGGCCCAGGCCCGTCAGGCCCTGCGCAAATGCCCGCAGGTGCTGATCAATGTGCGCTTTGGCGGCAGCAAGGTCGACCCGCTGCAGCACCCGGCCGTGCAGGAAGCCAGCGCCAAGGTCACCGAGGCGCTGGCGGGGCGCGGGCGAGTATTGTTGCGCAAGTCCGGCACCGAGCCGCTGGTGCGGGTAATGGTCGAAGGCGAGGACGAAGCGCAGGTGCGTTGCCATGCCGAAGCCCTGGCCAAACTGGTTGGCGAAGTTTGTGTCTGAAGGCGCTTGCCAGCGCAGATCTGGTTGGGTAAGATCTGCGCCCACTTTGACCGACGAGGTAAAGCATGCGTCGCCCTATGGTAGCTGGTAACTGGAAGATGCACGGTACCCGCGCTAGCGTCGCTGAGCTGACCGAAGGCTTGAGCAATCTCGCCTTGCCGAGCGGAGTGGAAGTCGCAGTATTTCCACCGGCCTTGTTCATCAATCAAGTGATCGATGGCCTGGCAGGTAAAGAAATTACTGTCGGTGCACAGAATTCTGCTGTACAACCCGAACAGGGTGCGCTGACCGGGGAAGTTGCTCCCGAGCAGCTGGTTGAAGCAGGTTGCAAGTTGGTGTTGATTGGCCATTCCGAGCGTCGCCAGATCATTGGCGAAACCGACGAAGTGCTGAATCGCAAGTTTGCAGCGGCCCAGGCCAAAGGTTTGAAGCCAGTGCTTTGCATAGGGGAAACCCTGGAAGAGCGCGAGGCAGGCAAAACGCTCGAAGTTGTCGGGCGTCAATTAAGCAGTATCATCGAAGCATTCGGTGTTAGGGCTTTTGCCAATGCAGTAATTGCCTATGAGCCTGTATGGGCCATCGGCACTGGCCTTACGGCCACGCCACAGCAGGCCCAGGATGTGCACGCCGCCATCCGCGGCCAGCTGGCGGCAGAAGATGCTGAAGTGGCTGCGAAGGTGCAGTTGCTCTACGGCGGCAGCGTGAAGGCGGCCAATGCGGCCGAACTGTTCGGCATGCCGGATATCGATGGGGGGCTCATTGGTGGAGCGTCCCTGAACGCAGACGAATTCGGTGCAATTTGTCGCGCCGCAGGAAACTGAACAAATGCTGGAAACAGTCATCGTTGTTTTTCATCTGTTGGCAGCGCTTTCGCTAGTAGTGCTGGTACTGTTGCAACAGGGTAAAGGTGCTGAAGCAGGTGCATCTTTCGGCGCGGGTGCTTCTAATACCGTGTTCGGGAGCCAAGGCTCTGCAACGTTCCTAAGTAAATTAACTGCTATACTCGCTGCCACTTTCTTTTTGACAGCACTTGGGTTAGGATACTTCGCGAAGCAACAAGCTCACCAGCTTAGCCAAGCAGGTCTTCCAGATCCAGCAGTGCTAGAAGTGAAAGAGCCGCAAAAACCGGCAGTCAATGATGATGTACCGGTGCTCCAACAGCAGCAGAAGAGCGAAGCCACTCCTAACACGGGTGATGTACCTCCTCCGGCAGAAGAGCAGAAGTAACGGGTTTCAAGTAGTATTGCCGAGGTGGTGGAATTGGTAGACACGCAACCTTGAGGTGGTTGTGCCCATAGGGTGTAGGGGTTCGAGTCCCCTTCTCGGTACCAATTGAAGCTTGAGAGCCCGCTTTAGCGGGCTTTCTTGCAGGTGAAGGTTTGGATTTGACCCTCAGCAGGGTTCGGTCTTATACTTTCGCCCCAGCTTTGTCGCGGGGTGGAGCAGCTTGGTAGCTCGTCGGGCTCATAACCCGAAGGTCGTTGGTTCAAATCCAGCCCCCGCAACCAGCTTCAGCGGAGCCCCTTTTCAGGGGCTTTTTGCTAACCGAACAGTTTCGGCGTCGTTGTCCAACGGCGCTTTCAGGGATGGGCGCTTTGCCCATTTTTTATTTGCACAGCATGCACGAGGGGGTTCAGGTGTCGAGCAAGCTAGAACAGTTGCAGGCCTTGTTGGCCCCGGTTGTCGAGGGTCTGGGCTATCAATGCTGGGGGATCGAGTTCGTTTCCCAGGGTAAGCATTCGGTATTGCGCATCTACATCGACAAGGAAGGCGGTATTCTGGTGGACGATTGCGAAGCAGTCAGCCGTCAGGCCAGCGCAATCCTCGATGTGGAAGATCCAATCAGCAGTGAATACACCCTCGAGGTGTCTTCTCCAGGCATGGATCGCCCACTGTTCACTCTGGAACAGTTTGCCTCGCATGCCGGCGAACAAGTGAAGATCAAGCTGCGCTCACCCTTCGAGGGTCGTCGTAACTTCCAGGGCCTTCTCCGCGGTGTGGAGGAGCAGGACGTGGTGGTCCAGGTGGACAACCAGGAATTCCTTCTGCCGATCGATTCGATCGACAAGGCCAATATTATTCCCAGTTTTGACTGAGACGTGCCGGGCCCGGCGGACTATCCGGGCCCAATGGCTTGCGCAAGGCGAGGCGTACGATGAGCAAAGAAGTACTGCTGGTTGTTGAATCGGTATCCAACGAAAAAGGTGTACCGCCCGGCGTCATTTTCGAAGCGCTGGAGGTGGCCCTGGCCACTGCAACCAAAAAACGTTTTGAAGACGAAGTCGATCTGCGTGTGGAAATCAACCGCCACACCGGTAGCTACGAGACCTTCCGTCGCTGGACCGTGGTCGATGAAGCCGATTTGGACGACCCGGCGATCGAGACCTGGCTGGACAAGATCAAGGACACCC
Source organism: Pseudomonas sp. NY5710 (assembly GCF_013305665.1). Classification (NCBI taxonomy): domain Bacteria; kingdom Pseudomonadati; phylum Pseudomonadota; class Gammaproteobacteria; order Pseudomonadales; family Pseudomonadaceae; genus Pseudomonas; species Pseudomonas sp. NY5710. The sequence goes on along the minus strand of NZ_CP045554.1, from coordinate 4,575,869 downwards.
ACCCTGAAGCCAAGGTAGGTGACGTGATCGAAGAGAAGATCGAGTCCATCGAATTTGGTCGCATCGCCGCCCAGACCGCCAAGCAGGTCATCGTGCAGAAGGTCCGCGAGGCCGAGCGTGCCCAGGTGGTCGATGCCTACCGCGAACGCGTTGGCGAAATCATCTCCGGTACCGTAAAAAAGGTTACCCGCGACAACGTTATCGTTGACCTGGGCAACAACGCCGAGGCCCTGTTGGCCCGCGAAGACATCATCCCCCGCGAAACCTTCCGTGTTGGCGTGCGCCTGCGTGCGCTGCTGAAGGAAATTCGCACTGAAAACCGTGGCCCTCAGCTGATCCTGTCGCGCACCGCGCCGCAGATGCTGATCGAGCTTTTCCGCATTGAAGTGCCGGAAATTGCCGAGGGCCTGATCGAAGTCATGGCTGCTTCCCGTGACCCGGGTTCGCGAGCCAAGATCGCCGTCCGCTCCAAGGACAAGCGTATCGACCCGCAAGGTGCCTGTATCGGCATGCGTGGTTCGCGCGTCCAAGCTGTATCCGGGGAGCTGGGTGGTGAGCGTGTGGATATCGTCCTGTGGGACGATAACCCGGCGCAGTTCGTCATCAACGCCATGTCGCCGGCTGAAGTCGCGGCGATCATCGTTGATGAAGATGCCCATGCCATGGACATCGCCGTCGCCGAGGACAACCTGGCCCAGGCCATTGGCCGTGGCGGTCAGAACGTTCGTCTTGCCAGTCAGTTGACCGGCTGGACCTTGAACGTGATGACCGAGAAGGACATCCAGGCCAAGCAACAGGCCGAAACCGGTGACATCCTGCGCAATTTCATTGATGAACTGGAAGTCGACGAGGAGCTGGCCCAAGTGCTGGTCGACGAAGGCTTCACCAGCCTCGAAGAAATTGCCTACGTACCGTTGGAAGAAATGCTCAACATCGATGGCTTTGACGAAGATATCGTCAATGAGCTCCGCGCTCGAGCCAAGGACCGTTTGTTGACCAAGGCCATCGCTACCGAAGAAAAACTGGCAGACGCCCACCCGGCTGAAGACCTGCTCTCCCTCGAGGGCATGGACAAGGACCTGGCGGCTGAACTGGCGGTGCGCGGCGTGGTTAACCGCGAAGACCTGGCCGAGCAGTCGATCGACGATCTGCTCGACATCGACGGCATCGACGAAGAGCGTGCCGGCAAGTTGATCATGGCCGCCCGAGCCCACTGGTTCGAGTAATTAGGCGCGGCCTGAGGAGAGAAGTGCATGACGCAAGTCACGGTGAAAGAACTGGCCCAAGAGGTCGAGGCACCGGTAGAGCGCCTGCTGCAGCAGATGCGTGAGGCAGGTCTGCCGCACACCGACGCCGGTCAGGTAGTGACCGATAATGAGAAGCAGACCCTGCTGACTCATTTGAAAAGCAGCCACAAGAGCAAGGCGGAAGAGCCGCGCAAGATTACCTTGCAGCGCAAAACCACCAGCACCCTGCGTGTCGCCGGTAGCAAGAGCATCAGCGTAGAAGTACGCAAGAAGAAAGTTTTCGTGCAGCGCAGCCCGGAAGAAATCCAGGCTGAGCAGAAGCGTGAGCTGGAAGAGCGCCGTGCGGCCGAAAACGCCGCGCGCGACAAGGTCGAGGCCGAAGTTCGCCAGCGCAACGAGGAACAGGCTCGCCGTCAGGCTGCCGATACCGCAGCAGCAGCCCCGGCGCCTGCGGCCAAGCCAGAGCCGGCTCCTGCCGCTGCCCCGGCCCCGGTCGTCGCCGACGCGCCAGCCTCCGAAGACGCTGCAGCCCGTGCTGCCGAGCGCAAGAAGGACGAGACCCGTCGCAACGAGAGCCGTACCCGTGATGACGACCGTCGTCGTGGCGAAGCCCCTCGTGTGTCGATCAAGGTCAAGGTCAAGGAGAAGGAAAAGGCTCCAACGCCACGTGCCGCTCCGCGTACCACCGATGAAGAGAGCGACGGCGCCCGTCGTGGTCGTGGTGGCAAGAGCAAGCTGAAGAAGCGTAACCAGCACGGCTTCCAGAACCCGACCGGTCCAGTCATCCGTGACGTGACCATCGGCGAGACCATCACCGTCTCCGAACTGGCCCAGCAGATGTCGGTCAAGGCCGCTGAAGTGGTCAAGTTCATGTTCAAGATGGGTACCCCGGTCACCATCAACCAGGTGCTCGACCAGGAAACTGCTCAGCTGATCGCTGAAGAGCTGGGCCACAAGGTCACGCTGATCAGCGACACCGCGCTGGAAGATTCCCTGGCCGAATCGCTGAAGTTCGAAGGCCAGGCCGAGTCCCGCGCGCCGGTGGTTACCGTCATGGGTCACGTTGACCATGGCAAGACCTCGCTGCTCGACTACATCCGTCGTGCCAAGGTTGCTGCTGGCGAAGCCGGTGGCATTACCCAGCACATCGGTGCCTACCACGTGGAAACCGACCGCGGCATGGTCACCTTCCTCGATACCCCGGGCCACGCTGCGTTCACCCAGATGCGTGCCCGTGGTGCCAAGGCGACCGACATCGTCATCCTGGTGGTGGCGGCGGACGACGGCGTAATGCCGCAAACCCGCGAAGCGGTTCAGCATGCCAAGGCAGCTGGCGTTCCGCTGGTGGTTGCAGTGAACAAGATCGACAAACCGGGTGCTGACCTCGATCGTATCCGTAACGAACTGGCCGTCGAAGGCGTTACCTCCGAGGACTGGGGTGGTGACACGCCATTCGTCAAGGTATCGGCGAAGATGGGTACCGGTGTCGACGAGCTGCTCGAAGCCGTGCTGCTGCAGGCCGAGATCCTCGAACTGACCGCTACGCCGACTGCACCTGGTCGTGGCGTGGTCGTCGAATCGCGCCTGGACAAGGGCCGCGGCCCGGTCGCGACCATCCTGGTTCAGGACGGTACGCTGCGTCAGGGCGACATGGTGCTGTGCGGTTCCAACTATGGCCGCGTGCGTGCCATGCTCGACGAGAACGGCAAGCCTGTGAAAGAAGCCGGCCCGTCGATCCCGGTCGAGATCCTTGGCCTGGACGGTACCCCGGAAGCCGGTGACGAGCTGTCCGTGGTTGCCGACGAGAAGAAAGCCCGCGAAGTTGCCATGTTCCGTCAAGGCAAGTACCGCGAGGTCAAGCTGGCCCGCGCTCACGCCGGCAAGCTGGAAAACATCTTCGAGACCATGGGTCAGGAAGAGAAGAAAACCCTCAACATCGTGCTCAAGACCGATGTACGTGGTTCTCTCGAGGCGCTGCAGGGTTCGCTTGGCGGCCTGGGCAACGACGAAGTGCAAGTGCGCGTGATTGGTGGTGGCGTCGGTGGTATCACCGAGAGCGATGCCAACCTGGCGCTGGCTTCGAACGCTGTACTGTTCGGCTTCAACGTGCGTGCCGATGCCGGTGCGCGCAAGATCGTCGAGCAGGAAGGTCTGGATATGCGTTACTACAACGTGATCTACGACATCATCGAAGACGTCAAGAAGGCCCTGACCGGCATGCTCGGCAGCGATGTTCGCGAGAACATCCTGGGTGTTGCCGAAGTGCGTGACGTGTTCCGTTCGCCGAAATTCGGCGCCATCGCTGGCTGTATGGTCATCGAGGGTACCGTGTACCGCAACCGTCCGATCCGCGTACTGCGCGACGACGTTGTGATCTTCGAAGGCGAGCTGGAATCGCTGCGTCGCTTCAAGGACGACGCCTCCGAAGTGCGTTCGGGCATGGAGTGCGGTATTGGCGTCAAGAGCTACAACGACGTCAAGGTCGGCGACAAGATCGAAGTCTTCGAGAAAGTCCAGGTGGCTCGTACCCTTTAAGGGCGAGCGAGCCGCAAGCGCCCTTTGCAGGGCGGCTTGCGGTACCTCTTCAGGTAGCGCCCGGTCAGGCTCAGGTCTGCCCGGGCGTTTGCCGCTTTAAGTTACAGGTAGCAAGAATGGCCAAAGAATATAGCCGTACCCAACGTATTGGCGATCAGATGCAGCGCGAGCTGGCCGAGCTGATCCGTCGCGAAGTCAAAGACCCGCGTGTCGGCCTGGTGACCATCACCGCCGTGGACGTCAGCCGCGACCTGGGCCATGCCAAGGTGTTCATCACCGTCATGGGCGAAGAAACCCCGGACGCGGTGCAGCAGTCGCTCAAGGCACTCAACAGCGCTGCCAGCTTCCTGCGCCTGCACCTGGGGCGTTCGATGCAACTGCGCAGCGTGCCGCAACTGCACTTCCACTTCGATGAAAGTGTCAGCCGCGGTGTGCACCTGTCGGCGCTGATCGAGCGTGCAGTGGCCGAAGACCGCATGCACAAGGAAGCCGACGAGCCGGACACCAAGGAGTAAGCGGTGGCCCAGGTCAAACGTATCCGCCGCAACGTCAGCGGCATCATCCTGCTGGACAAGCCGCTGGGCTTCACCTCCAATGCCGCCCTGCAGAAAGTACGCTGGCTGCTGAATGCGGAAAAGGCCGGCCACACCGGTAGCCTCGACCCGCTGGCAACCGGCGTGCTGCCGTTGTGCTTTGGCGAGGCGACCAAGTTTTCGCAGTACTTGCTCGATTCCGACAAGGGCTACGAAACGGTCATGCAGCTGGGGCAGACTACCAACACCGGCGATGCCGAAGGTGAGGTTCTGCAGACCCGCGAGGTGACCGTTGGTCGCGCCGATATCGAGGCAGTGCTGCCGCGTTTTCGCGGCCCTATCAGCCAGATACCGCCGATGTACTCGGCACTCAAGCGTGATGGCCAGCCGCTGTACAAGCTGGCACGTGCAGGAGAGGTAGTGGAGCGCGAGGCGCGTTCTGTTACTATTGGCCGCTTGGAGTTGCTCGAGTGCGAAGGCACCCGTGCACGGTTGAGCGTAGGTTGCAGCAAAGGCACCTATATCCGCACCCTGGTGGAGGATATCGGTGAGGCTTTGGGCTGCGGCGCCTATGTTGCCGAGCTGCGCAGGACCCAGGCCGGGCCCTTCGCGCTGGCACAGACGGTGACCCTCGAAGCGCTCGAACAGGCTCATGCCGAAGGCGGCAACGAAGCGCTGGACCGCTTCCTGATGCCCTCGGACAGCGGCCTGCAGGACTGGCCAATGGTCAGCCTGTCCGAACACAGTGCGTTCTACTGGCTGCATGGGCAGGCGGTACGCGCGCCGGACGCGCCACAATTTGGCATGGTCCGGGTACAGGATCATAATGCGCGCTTCATCGGTATCGGTGAAGTGAGCGAAGACGGGCGCATTGCGCCACGTCGGCTTATTCGGTCGGAATGACCGAAACCGCGGGGCCAGGCAATTGCCGAACCCCACGGCTGCAAGGGTGGCTGTCAGTAGGCACGGTCACACCTTTTTTATTAATACAGGGATTTGTCCCTGGCCTATTGGACCCCGCGTGCGGGATCCGTTATCAGGAGAAGCCAAATGGCCCTCAGCGTTGAAGAAAAAGCTAAGATCGTTGCCGAATATCAGCAAGCCGCCGGCGATACCGGTAGCCCGGAAGTGCAGGTTGCTCTGCTGACCCACAACATCAACAAGCTGCAAGGCCACTTCAAGGCCAACGATAAAGACCACCACTCCCGTCGTGGTCTGATCCGTATGGTTAACCAGCGTCGTAAGCTGCTGGACTACCTGAAGGGCAAAGACACCACTCGTTACAGCGCCCTGATCGGTCGCCTGGGCCTGCGTCGCTAATAGCGGCCTGGTCAGTGGTGTGCATGGCGTGTCGCAGGCTTCGGCTTTGCTGTTTCGCAGCAGGGTCGTCGGGCACGCCACGCGTATCTCCGAGGTTGGCAGCCTGGTTGAGCTGAGCGGTTTACCGCGCAGCGGCCAGGCTCCCAGCCTCGTGTTGTATCTGGACGGTCAATGGGGCCGATTCCCCGTTCTGCCCAAGAATTCGCAAGAAACCAGTTCCCCCAAGAGCCACTGAAAAAGGTAGGAAACCGTGAACCCGGTAATCAAGACTTTCCAGTTCGGTCAATCGACCGTCACTCTCGAAACGGGCCGTATTGCCCGTCAGGCAACCGGCGCCGTGCTGGTTACCGTCGATAACGACGTCACCGTGCTGGTGACTGTGGTAGGCGCCAAACAGGCTGATCCAGGCAAGGGCTTCTTCCCGCTGTCGGTTCACTACCAGGAAAAGACCTACGCCGCCGGCAAGATCCCAGGTGGCTTCTTCAAGCGTGAAGGCCGTCCTTCCGAGAAAGAGACGCTGACCTCGCGCCTGATCGACCGTCCGATCCGCCCGCTGTTCCCGGAAGGCTTCATGAACGAAGTGCAGGTCGTCTGCACCGTGGTTTCCACCAGCAAGAAGACTGACCCGGACATCGCTGCGATGATCGGTACCTCGGCTGCCCTGGCCATTTCCGGTATTCCGTTCGAAGGCCCGATCGGCGCCGCGCGCGTGGCCTTCCACGAAAGCACCGGCTACCTGCTGAACCCGACTTACGAGCAACTGGCTGCCTCCAGCCTGGACATGGTCGTTGCCGGTACCTCCGACGCCGTTCTGATGGTTGAATCGGAAGCCCAAGAGCTGACCGAAGACCAGATGCTGGGCGCGGTACTGTTCGCCCATGACGAGTTCCAGGCCGTGATCCAGGCGGTGAAAGAGCTGGCTGCCGAAGCGGGCAAGCCAACCTGGGACTGGAAACCTGCGGTGGCCAACACCGAGCTGTTCAACGCTATCCGTGCCGAGTTCGGCGAAGCGGTTTCGCAAGGCTACACCATCACCGTCAAGGCCGACCGCTATGCGCGCCTGGGCGAGCTGCGTGACCAGGCGGTGGCCAAGTTCTCCGGTGAAGAAGGCCAGCCTTCGGCTGCTGAAGTAAAAGACATCTTCGGCGAAATCGAATACCGCACCGTTCGCGAAAACATCGTCAACGGCAAGCCACGTATCGACGGCCGCGACACCAAGACCGTTCGCCCGCTGAACATCGAAGTGGGCGTGCTGCCGAAAACCCACGGTTCGGCGCTGTTCACTCGCGGTGAAACCCAGGCCCTGGTGGTTGCGACCTTGGGTACTGCCCGTGACGCCCAGCTGCTGGACACCCTCGAAGGCGAGAAGAAAGACCCCTTCATGCTGCACTACAACTTCCCACCGTTCTCGGTAGGTGAGTGTGGCCGCATGGGCGGCGCTGGCCGTCGTGAAATCGGCCACGGCCGTCTGGCCCGTCGTTCGGTCCAGGCCATGCTGCCTGCCGCCGACGTGTTCCCGTACACCATCCGCGTGGTCTCGGAAATCACCGAATCCAACGGTTCCAGCTCCATGGCTTCGGTCTGCGGTGCTTCGCTGGCGCTGATGGACGCCGGTGTGCCGATGAAGGCGCCAGTGGCCGGTATCGCCATGGGCCTGGTGAAGGAAGGCGACAAGTTCGCGGTCCTGACCGACATCCTCGGTGACGAAGACCACCTGGGCGACATGGACTTCAAGGTAGCCGGTACCGCCAAAGGCGTCACCGCGCTGCAGATGGACATCAAGATCAACGGCATCACCGAAGAGATCATGGAAATCGCCCTAGGCCAAGCCCTGGAAGCGCGCTTGAACATCCTCGGCCAGATGAACCAGGTCATTGGCCAGTCGCGTACCGAGCTGTCGGCCAACGCGCCTACCATGATCTCGATGAAGATCGACACCGACAAGATCCGTGACGTGATCGGTAAAGGCGGTGCCACCATTCGCGCCATCTGCGAAGAGACCAAGGCTTCGATCGACATCGAAGACGACGGCTCGATCAAGATCTTCGGCGAAACCAAGGAAGCGGCAGATGCTGCCAAGCAGCGCATCCTGGGCATCACCGCCGAGGCCGAGATCGGCAAGATCTACGTCGGCAAGGTCGAGCGTATCGTCGACTTCGGCGCCTTCGTCAATATCCTGCCTGGCAAAGACGGCCTGGTGCACATCTCCATGCTGAGCGATGCGCGCGTCGAGAAAGTCACCGACATCCTCAAGGAAGGCCAGGAAGTTGAAGTACTGGTGCTGGACGTGGACAACCGCGGCCGTATCAAGCTGTCGATCAAGGACGTAGCCGCGGCCAAGGCCTCGGGCGTTTAAGCGACCGCTACGCAGCAATGGAAGAGCCCTTCGGGGCTCTTTTTTTTTGACCGGGGCGGGAACCTTTTGCGGACTTGCATCTTGCATGCAGGTTGCAGGTGCAGATTGCAAAATGCATGATTACTGCCGTTTCGCTTAATCGCTAAAGTACTGATTTATAAGGTTTTAATAGAAAATCAAAACCTGGCACAGCGCATGCAACTACCTTCATACCTGACGCCAGGACACACGGCGCAGACCTTTCGAAAAACAGGAGTGACCCACATGAAGAAGTTCGCCATTGCTGCCGCTACTGCTACCGCTCTGACCCTGACCATGGCTAATGCGGCTTTTGCCCAACAGACCACCCAGGCCCCGATGATGCTGGCGGCCGGTGAGGTGACCAAAGCCAAGGAAGCTACCTCCGATACCTGGATCACCACCAAGGTCAAAGCTGACCTGATGACCGAGAAAGGCGTACCGGGCAGCGACATCAAGGTAGAAACCAACAAAGGCGTGGTTTCGCTGTCGTCTGACATGAAAGTGACTGAGTCCCAGAAAGAAATGGCAGTCAGCATTGCCAAGAAGATCAAAGGCGTACAGGCCGTTTCGGCTGACGGCCTGAAAGCCGAATAAGGGATGTCCCGTTGGCCAAACGGATTTGGCCACCTTCAAAAATGAAAAGCCCCGGCCTATGCCGGGGCTTTTCATTGGTGCCGCTTGCGCCTACTCGGCATCCAGATGCATCGGCGTGACCACCCGGCCGTCTTTCTCGGGCTGCCCCAGGCTGGTGTCGATGAAATACACCCGGTCATCTTCCAGCTTGCCTTTGTCGACCAGGTAATCCTTGATGCTGCTGGCCCGCTCCTGACCCAGCGTGCGCAACAATGCAGTACTCTCCGCCCACGACTTGATCACCGCATCGCGCAACTTGGCCGTGCGTTCGTCACGGCTTAGTTGCTCCCATTCGGCCGGCGGTTGTTGCTTCAGGCGCGCACGGTAGATGCCTTCGAGCATGGCGGGTTTGTCGCTGTCGTCGACCACCAGCATCGAGGCATTGGCAGGCACCTTGTCGCCGCGGCGCTGCAATATCTTGTACCAGGTGGCCTGATACTCACGTTCCAGGCGTTGCTGGGCAATCAGTGGGCCATCGCTGGCCTGGGCGCTGGTGCCCTCGATTTCCAGGCGCAATTCCGGGCGTTCTTTCAGCGCGGAGGCCAGCTTGTCCAGCGCCGCCTGGGCATCGCCACTGAGGGTGCTGGAACCGGGGGCGAAGGCGACGTTACCCAGGTCTTGCGAACCGCCGCCAGTGATCAACCCACCGATGAACTTGAAGGGCGCTTGGGCTGCCCGCAGCACCAGGTTGCGCAGGGTTTGCCAGACGATCGGCATAACGCTGAACTGCGGGTTGTTGAGGTCGCCCGACACCGGCAGCTCGATCGAGATCTTGCCTTGAGTGTCCTTCAACAACGCCACCGCCAGGCGGATCGGCAGGTCGACCGCATCCGGGCTGTCGACTTTCTCACCTAACTGCAGTTGCTCCACCACCACCTTGTTCTCGGCTTTGAGCTGGCCATTGGTGATCAGGTAGTGCAAGTCGAGGTTGAGCCGGCCTTTGCGGATGCGGTAACCGGCGAATTTGCCGGAGTAGGGCGTCAAGGTGGTCAGCTCGACGCGCTTGAAGCTGGTGGCGATGTCCAGGCTGGCCAGCGGGTTGAACGGGTTGAGGGCGCCCTTGATGGTAACCGGGGCGTAGCGGTCGACCTTGCCTTTCACGTCAACCTTGGCAGGCACCGGCTTGCGGTTGTCGATGGTGCCGATCTGCCCGTTGAGTTGCTGCACGGCGGTGGCGAAGTTGGGGGTAAGGGACAGGTCGGCAAAGTTGGCCGAGCCGTTCTTGATGTCGACCTGGCCAATATGAATGCCCAGCGGCTTGCTGCTGCTGGCGGGGGCCGTTGTGGCCGGGCTGCTTGGCTTGGCGCCGGCCGGTTGCGGGATCAACAGGTCATTGACGTTGGTCGTGCGGTCTTCGTTGATGATGAAGCGCGCGTAGGGCTCCTGCAGGGTCACCTTGTCGATCGACAGGGCATCACCGTGCACATACGACAAGCCGTCTACGTTGACCTGTTGCCATTTCACAAAGTCCCGGCTCTTGATGGTGTCCAACGTATGCAGTTGGCTGACCTGGGCCTTGCCGGTGACCGTGAAGGCCAGTGGCGCGGTGTTCTTCAGGTCGACCTTGAGGTCACTGTCGAGCATGCCGCTGCGCAGTTCCAGCAGGATGAACGGGCTGACGTAGGCCTGGGCCACGCGCAGGTCGATGTCGCGGGTGCTGACGTCGAGCTTGGCCTGGATGGGCGCCAGGTTCACCTGGCCGGCGGCCTGCAGCTTGCCTTGCTTGCCTACGCCGGTATCGAGCTTGAGGGTGAAGGGGGACTGGTTGAGGCTGTCGAAGCCTTGCAGGTCGACATTCAGCGGGCCGACATCGAGCGCTACCGGTTCTTTCTGGCTGCGATCTGCCAGGTGCACCAGGTAGTTGCGCAGTTGCACGTCCTTGAGCAATACCTGCCAAGGCTTGGCCGGTTCGTTGGCCGATTGTGGCTCAGGCGCAGGGCCGGCGGCAGCCGGTTCGGCCTTTTCTTTCGGCGTGGCTTTGGCCGGTTGGCTGGCGAACAGCTTCTGCCAGTCGAGCTGGCCGTCCTTTTCCAGTGCAGCCCAGGTTTCCAGCTTGTCGCTGCGCAGCTTGCCCACACTCACCTGTTGCTTGACCAGGTCGACGGTCGTCTCGCTCACCTCCAGGTTGGCCAGGCGCGCCAACGGGCGGCCGTCTGGCGCGTTGATGGCGAACGGGGCCACGCGCAGCGTGGCGTTGTCCAGCAGCAGCTCGGTCTGCTTGGCGAGGTTGAGCTTGTACTGGGTCTGAAGGCTGACCAGCCCGTCCTGCAGCACCAGGGGCACGGCATCGCGCACGTAGGGCCAGAACAGCTTCATCTTGGCGTCGGTGACTTTCAGCGTGCCTTGCGAGGCGATCGGCGACAGGCTGAGGGTACCGTTCCAGTCGATGCGCCCGCCGTTGGGGCCGTTGGCCACCAGGGTCATGTCGGCGTTGTCGTCAGGCAAGGTGCTGAGGTTCTTCAGCTCCAGGTTCATGTTGTCGTAGAGGAACTCGATGGGTTCGCTCGGGCGCATGTCCTGGAAGTGCAGCAAGCCTTGCTTGAGCTTGATGCTGCCGATACGCAACGGGAAGGGTTCGCTGGGTGGCTCGTCGGGCTTGGCTTCGCTCGGCGGCAGCTTGAACAACGTCGTCAGGTTGAGTGTGCCGTCTTTGGCGAACAGGACCTGGTGGCGGGGCTTGTCGAGCTCGACCGCTTCCAGGTGCAGGGCCTTGCTCCACAGGCTGTCGAGCAACAGGTTGGCGTACAACCGGTCAAACCCGACCTGCTCCTTGCCAGGCTCGCCCAGCTGCAGGCCCCACAGGGTCAGCTCGAGGCTGAAGGGGTTGAGTTCGATGCGTTCAAGGTGCGCGGGCACGGTTGCGTACTTGGCCAATTGCTGATTGGCGATACGCAGCGCCACGCCGGGAAGAATCAGGAACCCAAGCAGGCTGTAGAGGGCTACCAGGGCCACGCTGGCGCCAGCGGCGCGAGTCAATCCTTTGTACATGTGTCGCTTCGTCGGTCTGAGCAGGAGTGCTTGGAGTATGGCACGTTAAATCAGTTCCGCAGGCGCGACCTGTTGCCCTCACTCGATGCCCATGCGCCGCCTGGCGCGGTGCGCGGAGCCGTCGCGCATTGCCCAGCGCAGCAGCGCTGCCGTGGGTTTGAGGCCCAGGCGGATCAGGCGCTGCTGCCAGGGCCGGTGCTGCAGGCCAAGCAGGCTCTGGCCCCAGCCAGGCAGCAGGTCGATGCCGGCGTGCAGCATCAGTTTGCCCACCGGTTGAGCCAGGCGGCTGGGGGCAGGGGCGTCGAGCAGAATCCGCATGACCTCGTGGCTGCGCGCATCACAGTGCAGTTGCGGGCGCATGGCTTGCAGGTAGGCCTCCACCTGCTGGCACGAGCGTGGTACGTCACGGGCGCCGAGGCGCTCGGCGATCAAGGCGATTTCGTTGTAGTAGGCATCTTGCTCGCTGCGCGGCAGGTGCGGGTTACGGTAGCGCAAGTGGGCGGCCAGAAAGCTGCTGACCTCTGCCACATGCACCCAGGTCAGCAAGGCTGGGTCGCTGGCCGCGTAGGGGCGGCCATCCAGCGCGGTGCCGGTCACTTGCAGGTGGATGGTGCGCACTTTGTCGATCAGCCACTCGGCATCACCGGTCGCGCCGAAAGTTGTGCCGGAAATGAACTGGCTGGTGCGCCGCAGGCGGCCGAGCAAGTCCTCGCGGAAGTTGGAGTGGTCCCACACGCCGGCCAGGGCCAGCGGATGCAACAGCTGCAGCATCAGTGCGCTGATGCCGCCGACCAGCATGCTCGGAAAATCGCCATGCACCTGCCAACTGACACTGTGCGGGCCGAAGAGCCCTGGGTCACCCTTGGGGGACTCCAGGTCGAGCTGGCCGAGGGCCAGCCCGGTAAGGCTCATGACCTGGGTTTCGATACGGCGGCGTAGGGCTTCCATGGCGACCTGCGATACAGTGCGGCCATCAGCAGCGGCCGCCGGTTATTGGTTGAGGCGTTTGTCGATCAGGTCCTGCACCACGGCGGGGTCGGCCAGCGTCGAAGTATCGCCCAGATTGTCCAGCTCATTGCAGGCGATCTTGCGCAGTATACGCCGCATGATCTTGCCGGAGCGGGTCTTGGGCAGTGCCGGGGCCCACTGGATCAACTCGGGCTTGGCGAAACTGCCGATTTCCTTGCTGACCATGGCGAGTAGCTCGGCCTTGAGCGCTTCGTCCGGTGTAACGCCATTCATGGCCGTGACGAAGGCGTACACGCCCTGGCCCTTTAGGTCATGCGGGTAGCCGACCACGGCGGCTTCAGCGACGCGGTCATGCAACACCAGTGCGCTTTCCACTTCGGCCGTGCCGATACGGTGCCCTGACACATTGATCACGTCGTCAATGCGCCCGGTGATCCAGTAGTCGCCGTCGGCGTCGCGGCGGGCGCCATCGCCGGTGAAGTAGTAACCGGGCATGGGTTTGAAGTACGTGTCGACCATGCGTTGGTGGTCACCATAGACACTGCGGATTTGCCCGGGCCAGCTGGCCTTGATCACCAACAGGCCGGCACCCGGCCCGTCGATCACCTCGCCCTTTTCATCCAGCAGGGCGGGCTGTACGCCGAACATGGGCTGGGTGGCACAGCCCGGTTTGAACGTGGTAGAGCCGGGCAGGGGGGTCAACATGATGCCGCCGGTTTCGGTCTGCCACCAGGTGTCGACAATGGGGCAGCGCTTTTGCCCGACCTCTTCGAAGTACCACTCCCAGGCTTCCGGGTTGATCGGCTCGCCGACACTGCCCAGCAGGCGCAGGCTTTTGCGCGAGGTGCCCTGCAGTGGGCCCGAGCCCTCGCGCATCAGTGCCCGCAGCGCGGTCGGCGCGGTGTAGAAAATATTGACCTGGTGCTTGTCCACCACCTGCCAGAAGCGCGAGGTGTCCGGGTAGTTCGGTACCCCTTCGAACATCAGCGAGATGGCACCGTTGGCCAATGGGCCATAGACGATGTAGCTGTGCCCGGTCACCCAGCCCACATCCGCGGTGCACCAGAACACTTCGCCGTCGCGGTAATCGAACACCACCTTGAAGGTCAGGGTCGCCTGCAACAGGTAGCCGGCGGTGGTGTGCAGCACGCCTTTGGGTTTGCCGGTGCTGCCGGAGGTGTAGAGGATGAACAGCGGGTCTTCGGCTGCCATGGGCTCGGGGGCACAGTCGTCGCCGGCGTGTTCGGTTGCCTCGTGGTACCAGAGGTCGCGGCCCTCTGCCCAGTCCACCTCGCCTGCGGTACGGCGGACCACGAAGACGCTGCTGACCGCGGGGCAACTGGCCAGGGCTTTGTCGACGTTCTGCTTCAACGGGATACGCTTACCGCCGCGCACGCCTTCATCGGCGGTAATCACCGTACGGCAGTCGGCATCGAGAAGACGATCACGCAGGGCGTCCGGCGAGAAACCACCGAACACCACCGAATGGATCGCGCCGATGCGGGTGCAGGCCAGCATGGCGTACGCTGCTTCGGGGATCATCGGCATGTAGATGCACACGCGGTCGCCTTTCTTCACCCCGCGCGCCTTCAGGGCGTTGGCCAGGCGGCAGACTTCGCGGTGCAGTTCGCGGTAGCTGATGGCTTTGGCATCTTTCGGGTCGTCGCCCTCCCACAGCAAGGCCGTCTGCTCAGCGCGCTGGGCCAGGTGGCGGTCGATGCAGTTGTAACTGACGTTGAGCTGTGCGCCGTCGAACCAGCGGGCCTCGCCGGAACGCAGGTCGCACTGCTGCACGCTTGACCATGGCTTGATCCAGTCCAGGCGCTTGGCTTGCTCGGCCCAGAAGGCGTTGGGGTCTTCTACCGACTGGCGGTACAGGCGCTGGTAGTCGTCAGGGGTGAGGGCGGCGGACTGGGTGACGGCCAGAGCCTGGGGATAGTTGCGGATATCGAACATGGCGGTGGTCCTGCTCTTGTAAGGGGCGATGGACTGCAACGGCTATTCGATAGGACAGTGTAGCTGGGAGAGGTGTTCAAACTGTGCCGGCCTCTTCGCGGGCATGCCCGCTCCCACAGGAATAGCGCCTCCCGCAAGTGAGGCGCAGTATCTGTGGGAGCGGGCGTGCCCGCGAAGAATCCGTTACAGGCTTGAGATCACCCGCGATGACGGCCACGGAAGTAGTTGATCAAGCCTTGGGTCGAACCATCTTCGGCGCTGTCGTCCAGGCTGCCGACCAGGCGCTGGTACACGCCCTTGCCCAGCTCCTTGCCCAACTCCACGCCCCACTGGTCGAAGGCGTTGATGCCCCATACCACGCTTTGCACGAACACCTTGTGTTCATACATGGCCACCAGCGCCCCCAAACGGCGTGGGCTGATGCGCTCTACCACCAGGGTGTTGCTCGGGCGGTTGCCCGGGATCACCTTGTGCGGGGCCAGCTTTTCGATGTCTGCTTCGTTCAGGCCTTTGCCACGCAGCTCGGCTTCGGCTTCTTCGCGGGTTTTACCCAGCATCAAGGCCTGGCTTTGCGACAGGCAGTTGGCGTACAGCCACTGGTGATGGTCGGCAACCGGGTTGAAGCTCACGACCGGCACGATGAAGTCGGCCGGAATCAGCTGGGTGCCTTGGTGCAGCAACTGATGGTAGGCGTGCTGGCCATTACAGCCGACGCCACCCCAGATCACCGGGCCGGTTTCGGTTTTAACCGGGGTGCCGTCCTGCAGCACACTCTTGCCGTTGGACTCCATGTCCAGTTGCTGCAGGTGCTTGGTGATGTTGCGCAGGTAGTGGTCGTACGGCAGGATCGCATGGCTGCTGGCGCCCCAGAAGTTGCCGTACCACACGCCCAGCAGGGCCAGCAGTACCGGCATGTTCTTGTCGAACGGCGCGGTCTGGAAATGCTGGTCCATGGTGTAGGCGCCGGACAACAGCTCCTTGAAGTTGGCCATGCCGATGGCCAGGGCGATCGGCAGGCCGATGGCCGACCACAGCGAGTAGCGCCCCCCCACCCAGTCCCACATCGGGAAGATGTTCTCTTCGCGGATACCGAAGGCCACCGCGGCAGCCTTGTTGCTGGAAACCGCAATGAAGTGGCGGTACAGCTCGGCCTCCGAACCGCCCTGGGCCAGGTACCAGGTACGTGCGGCCATGGCGTTTTTCAGGGTTTCGAGGGTGTTGAACGACTTCGACGAAACAATGAACAGGGTCGTTTCGGCGCGCAGCTTGGCCGACAGTTCGTGGAACTCGCTGCCGTCGATATTGGCCAGGTAGTGGCAGCGTACACCGCGCTGCGCGTAGGGCAGCAGGGCTTCGGAAACCAGCTCCGGGCCGAGGAACGAGCCGCCGATACCAATGTTGACCACGTCGGTGATCGGCTTTTCGCTGTAGCCACGCCACAGGCCATCATGGATGCGGCCAACCAGTTCGGTGATCTGGTTGAGTACCTTGTGCACCTCCGGCATGACGTTCACGCCGTTGACGCTGAGTTTGTCGCCAACCGGCCGGCGCAATGCGGTGTGCAGGACCGGGCGGCCTTCGGAGGCGTTGATGATTTCGCCACTGAACATCGACTTGATAGCGTCCTGCAGGCCCACTTCGTTGGCCAGGTTGACCAATAGATCGCGGGTTTGCTCGGTGATCAGGTTTTTCGAGTAATCGAGAAACAGGCCGCAAGCGCTAAGGGAAAACTGGTCGAAGCGTTGGGCATCGGCGGCGAAGGCGTCGCGCATGCTGAAGCTCTGCATGGCGTCGCGGTGTTGCTGAAGCGCCTGCCAGGCGGGCAGCGCCGTCACATCGTGGGGTGTACGGTAATACGCCATTGCGCGGGGTTCCCTTAATGCGTGGTGAGGCCTTTGACACGGCAGTCATTGCCGGGTTCAGGCTGCATCATTATAGGCAAAGGCCACGCGCTGGGAATGGCTATGGGACGGGGATTTTGAGGGGGCTGCAAAGCAGCCCCAAGGCCTTTATGCGGTCTTTTCTTCCACATGCAGGTACAGATTGTCGATCAACCGGGTGGTACCCAGGTAAGCCGCCGCAATCACCACAAGGTCGCGATCATCGATCACTGCCGGGCGCAGGCTCACGGCATGGCGCACTTCCAGGTAATCTGGACGCAAACCCGCGGCAACCAGCTGCGCCTGCCCTTCGGCAACCAGCGCGGCAAAGTCGCGCTGCCCGCGGCCAATGGCCGAAGCGATATGCTGCAGCGTGCGGTACAGCGCAGGCGCGGTAGCCCGTTGCTCGGGCGTGAGGTAACCATTACGCGACGACAGCGCCAGGCCATCGTCGGCCCGCACGGTAGGCTCGCCAATGATCTGGATCGGCATGTTCAGGTCGCGGACCATGGCGCGGATCACTGCCAGTTGCTGGAAGTCCTTTTCACCGAACACCGCAAGGTCTGGCTGGACCATGTTGAACAGCTTGGTGACCACGGTGGCCACACCTTCGAAATGCCCTGGCCGGCTGGCGCCGCACAAGCCTTCGGAAAGCTGGGGAACACTGACCCGGGTTTGCACGCTCATGCCGTCGGGGTACATCTCTGCCACGCTGGGTGCGAACAGGAGGTTGCAGCCAGCCTGCAACAGGCGCTCCTGGTCGGCTGCCAAGGTGCGCGGGTAGTTGTCCAGGTCTTCGTTGGCACCGAACTGCAGCGGGTTGACGAAGATGCTGGCGACCACGAAATCGGCACGCTGCGCGGCCTTGGTGACCAGAGCCGCGTGGCCGCTGTGCAGGTTGCCCATGGTCGGCACGAAACCGATGCGCTTGCCCTCACCGCGGGCACGGGCTACTGCTGCGCGCAGTTCGCGGACGGTCTTGACTGTATTCATGCACTGAACCCGTGTTCGCTGCCTGGGAAACTGACTTGCTTGACGGCCGCGACGTAAGCGGCGAGGGCGCTGTGGATATCCGGTTGGCCCTGCATGAAGTTCTTCACGAACTTGGGCACCCGGCCGCTCAACGACAGGCCAAGCATGTCGTGCAGCACCAGTACCTGGCCATCGGTGGCACTGCCGGCGCCGATGCCAATCACCGGAATACCGACCGCGTTGGTGATTTCCGCGGCCAGTTCGCTGGGTACGCACTCCAGCAGCAGCATGGCTGCACCGGCCTGTTCCAGGGCAATGGCATCAGCGCGCATCTGCCGGGCCTGGGCTTCCTGGCGGCCTTGCACTTTATAGCCGCCCAGTACGTTGACGGTCTGCGGGGTCAGGCCCAGGTGCGCGCACACCGGTACGCCACGCTCAGCCAGCAGGCGGATGGTTTCTGCCAGCCAGGCGGCACCCTCGATCTTGATCATGTGGGCGCCTGCCTGCATCAGCGTGGCGCTGTTGGCAAACGCCTGTTCCGGGGTGGCGTGGGCCATGAATGGCAGGTCTACCAGGATCAGCGCGCCGTCATTGCCACGTTTGACGCTGGCGGTATGGTAGGCCATGTCGGCCGTGGTGACCGGCAAGGTACTGTCGTGGCCCTGCAGGACCATCCCCAGCGAGTCGCCCACCAGCAACACTTCAACACCGGCCTGGCTGGCGACTTTGGCGAAGGTCGCGTCATAGCAGGTCAGCATGGTGATTTTTTCACCCTTGGCCTTGAGGCCATGCAGGGTGGTCAGGGTTACTTCAGGCATGTAGGAAATTCCTCGTTCAGGCGCTGTAAAAAACGACTGCATTCAACGCGTGTAGTCATCTTCCGGAGCGGCACATCATCGCGCGTGATGTTCGGGCACAGGTCCGTCCGGGCCTAAATACGGGTATGCGGCAGTCAGTTGCCACACGGGACGCCTATAGTCGTGAGCGAGGTGGGGGAAGTCAATCACCCTGTTACCGCATTGTTACGATCAGGGTGTTACTGGCGTTATCGGGCCGGTGCAACGGGCTGGAGCACCCGGTTTACAAGCGCTCCAGGCCGACGAATGGGCAGTCCTCGAGCAGCTGTGCCAGGGCGCGGCCATCGGCCAGGCGGAAGTCGCCCGGTACCAGCTCGGCCAGCGGGTACAGCACGAAGGGGCGGGCATGCATGTGGTAATGCGGCACCTTCAAGCGGGGCTCGTCGAGCACCTGGTCGCCGAACAACAGGATGTCCAGGTCCAGCGTGCGTGGGCCCCAGCGCTCCGCGCGCACCCGGCCCTGGTCGTTCTCGATGGCTTGCAGGGCATCGAGCAAGGCCAGCGGTGCCAGCTGGGTGTCCAGCGCCGCGACGGCGTTGGTATAACGTGGCTGCCCGGGCAACAGCGAATCGCTGGTGTAGAAGGCAGAGGCTGCTACAAGCCGCGTGGCCGCGACCTGGTCCAGCGCCTGCAACGCGCTGCGCAACTGCTCGGCCGGTGCAGCCAGGTTGCTGCCCAGGCCGACGTAGGCGCGCGTCGTCACTCGAACGCCTCGTCGCCTGCGCGCTTGCGTTTGCTGCCGCTGCGCTTGCGTTTACGCGGGCCGGCAGTGCTGCCTTCGTCACGGTTGCCCAGGTCGCGGATCATCTCGCGGCGCTCGCTGTCGTTGGCGTCCTGGTAATCGGTCCACCATTGCCCCAGGTCGTCGGTTTCTTCGCCTGCGCTTTCACGCAGCAGCAGGAAGTCGTAACCGGCACGGAAGCGCGGGTTGTCCAGCAGCATGTCGGCGCGCTTGCCGCTGCGGCGTGGCAGGCGCTCCTGCATGTCCCAGATTTCCCGGATTGGCAGGGTGAAGCGCTTGGGGATGGCGATGCGGGCGCATTGCTCGGCGATCAGGTCGTGGGCTGCGCCATTCATGGCCGGAATCGGTGGTACGCCCTGGCTTTGCAAATGCAGCACGCGGGCTGGCAGGGCAGGCCACAGCAGCGCGGCGAACAGGAACGCCGGCGTAACCGGTTTGCCCTGCTTCACCCGCAGGTCGGTGTTGTTCAGTGCCTGGCTGATGAGCGTGTGGGTATAGGTCGGGCGCTCTTCCAGCGCGTGCGCACTGGCCGGGAACAGCGGCTCGAACAGCTCCAGGTCGACCAGCATTTCAAAGGCGATGGCACCTTGGCCCGACAGGAACAGCTTCAGGCACTCTTCGAACAACCGCGCTGGCGGGATTTCGCGCAGCAGTGGCGCCAGTTCGCGGATCGGCTTGAAGGTGTGCTTCTCGATACCGAAGTCCAGCTTGGCCGCGAAGCGCACTGCGCGCAGCATGCGCACGGGGTCTTCCTGGTAGCGGTGCGTGGGGTCGCCGATCAGCCGCAGCAGGCGGTTGCGAACATCGTGTACGCCGTTGGCGTAATCGAGAATGCGCTCGCTGACCGGGTCGTAGTACAGGGCGTTGATGGTGAAGTCGCGGCGCTGCGCGTCTTCTTCCAGGGTGCCGTATACGTTGTCACGCAGGATGCGACCACTGGCGTTATGCGACGAACGGTGGCTGTCATTCTGGTCATCTTCCGAATGCGGAGCACGGAAGGTAGCGACTTCGATGATTTCACGGCCGAAATGCACATGGACCAGCTTGAAGCGGCGGCCAATGATGCGCGCATTACGGAACTCGGCACGGACCTGTTCAGGGGTGGCACTGGTGGCAACGTCGAAGTCTTTCGGCGTAATGCCCAGCATCAGGTCGCGGACGCAGCCACCGACCAGGTATGCCTGGTAACCGGCAGCCTGCAAGCGCTCGACAATGTTCACCGCGTGGCGGCTGAACTGGTGGCGCTGCAACGAGTGCTGGCTCTTGTTGATCACCTCAGGCGTGGTGCGCCTGTGGTGCTGGCCCGGTACGGGCGGGCGGAACGACTGGAACAGCTTCTTCAGCATGGGATGCACTGTTTGAAGGAATGTTCGGCCAAGAATAGGAGAATGGCCGCATGATGGGCGGGGATTCTAGCATTTACTCAGGGAATGGTGTAGGCGGGTAGCAGGAAGCCTGCGGGAATCGTAGAAACGACAAGGGGAGCCTAAGCTCCCCAAGAAGTGTCGTTGCGTGCTCTTATTATTTTTTTGCCGGGCTTTTTGTTTTTGTTGAGTGCCCTGCCCACAAACCCTGAAGCTTGTGGACGACCCCCAAACTGGGGGTAAAGAGCAAACGGATTGCTTTGGCCGCTGATGTCACGTTGATCTGTTGATCCAACCAGTTCAGGCGCTGCTTTTTAGTGCAGTTTTTGTTGTTCTCTGCCTGGTCGTGGGGCAAGCCCCAAACACGCATCCTCTCCAAAAGAATCAGTTAGCTGCGCCTCCGCCGTCTTGTTTTTATTGTGCGTGAGCCGTTTCGTCTTGTTCTTATTATGAGTTGCAGTGCTTGTTATTGTTCTTGTACCAAAGATATAGCAGGTGCCGTGCCAACTTTTGAAAAGCCAGTAAAATCAAGGAGTTGGTGGATTCTGCAGGTTTGTGGCAGGCCCGAAATGTGGAGATTTCGTTACCGTACGCCTCGGTGACTGTTACGGCGCAGAGGGTGGGTAACAGATTTTTACGGCAGCGGATGTGTTACCTGGGGTGGTGGCTGGCCGTTTCGCGGGCTTGCCCGCTCCCACAGGGTCACCGTGGCTGCCAGGTTGCGCTGTGCTTGTAGGAGCGGGCGAGCCCGCGAACAGGCCGGTGAGGCTGGTAGAGAAGGGGCAGGAGGAACCTCCCACCCAGGCAGGTCAGTTATCGCTGGTAGCGTTGCTCTTGCGCCGCGGAATGCCCAGGCGTTGGCGGCGTTCCCATAGGCACTTGCGGCTGACGCCGAGTTTGCGGGCCAGTTCGGTCTCGGTCATGTGGTCCTGGTGCTCGAGCACGAAGTGCTGGAAGTAGTCTTCCAGGGACAAGTCCTCGGTCGGCTCGTGGCTGGCAGTGGCCGCGCTGGCCACCGCCAGGGCGTTGTCGAGAATATCGTCTTCTTCCAGGTCGCTCAGCTCGATGTCGATACCCAGCAGGTCGGCAGAAATTTCTGCGCTCTCGCTGAGGATGACCGCGCGCTCCACGGCGTTTTCCAGCTCACGTACGTTGCCCGGCCAACTGTAGTGACGAATGGCCTGTTCGGCTTCAGCAGAGAAGTGCAGGTCATCACGGCCGATGCGCGCACGCTGGCGGGCCAGGAAAGCACTGGCGATTTCATTGACGTCGCTGCCGCGCTCGCGCAGCGCGGGCAGTTTCAGGGCGATCACGTGCAGGCGGTAGTACAAGTCTTCGCGGAACTGGCCGGCCTTGGCCAGGTTCTTCAGGTCGCGGTGGGTCGCGGCGATCAGGCGCACATCGACCTTTTGCGACTGCACCGAACCGACCCGGCGAATTTCCCCTTCCTGCAGCACGCGCAGCAGGCGGGCCTGGGCTTCCAGGGGCAGTTCGCCGATTTCATCGAGGAAGAGCGTACCACCGTCGGCGGCCTCCACCAGGCCGGCACGCCCGGCACTAGCGCCGGTGAACGCGCCTTTCTCGTGGCCGAACAGTTCGGACTCGATCAGGGTTTCGGGGATAGCTGCGCAGTTCACCGAAATCATCGGCGCCTTGGCCCGCCGCGACAGGTTGTGCAGGGCGCGCGCCACCAGCTCTTTACCGGTACCCGACTCGCCCTGGATCAGCACATTGGAGTCGGTAGGGGCCACCTTGCGAATCTTGCTGTACATGTCTTGCATGGGCGGGCACGAGCCAATGATACCGATGTCGCCATTGGCCGCTGCCGGGGCTGCTTTGTCGGCAGGGGCTGCCTTGCCGGTGCTGGCGCGGGGCTCGGCGGCCGGTGCTGCAGTTGGGGCGTTCTGCCGGTCGCGCAGGATGCGCGCCACCGCTTGCAGCATTTCGTCGTGGTCGAAGGGCTTGGCGATGTAGTCCACCGCGCCCATCTTCATCGAGTCCACGGCTGAGCGCAGGCTGGCGTAGCTGGTCATGATCAGCACCGGGGTGCCTTGGCCGAGCTTGATCAGCTCGGTGCCGGGTGCACCTGGCAGGCGCAGGTCACTGACGATCAGGTCGAAAGTGGCAATGCTGAAGCGTTCCTGGGCTTCCTGCACCGAGCCGGCTTCGCTGACCTGGTACTGGTTCCGCTCGAGCAGACGACGCAAGGCCGAGCGGATGATGGTTTCGTCTTCGACGATCAGAATATGCGGCATTGATTCAATTCTCTCGACGGTCTCGAATTTCAGGGGACGTCGCTACGACATGCCGGGGCAGGGTCACGCGGATCCGGGTGCCACGTTGCCGTTCGATGTCGGCCGGGCTGTCGATGGTGATTTGCCCATAATGCTCTTCCACGATGGAATAGACCAGAGCGAGGCCCAGTCCGGTTCCCTCGCCGGGGTCCTTGGTGGTGAAGAACGGCTCGAACAGACGGTCCTGGATGTTCTTCGGAATGCCGCTGCCCTCGTCTTCGACGATCAGGTCGACGGTGTGCTCGCTCACCTCGCTGCGCACGCGCACTGCGCTGCCGGGCGGCGAGGCGTCGCGGGCATTGGAGAGCAGGTTGATCAGCACTTGGGCCAGGCGCTGCGGGTCGCCTTCTACCCAATGCTCAGGGTCGCAGAGGTTGAAGAACTGTACTTCGAAATTACGCCGGTTCAACGCCAGCAGACCAATGGCGTCCTGCGCCACTTCGGCCAGGCACACCGGTTCCTCGCTGTTCTGGTGGCTGCCACCGGCATGGGCAAAACTCATCAACGACTGGACGATGCGTGACACGCGTTTGGTCTGGTCGAGGATCTGGCTGGACAGCTCGGTGATTTCGCCATCGCCCTCACGCTCCTCGCGCAGGTTCTGCGCCAGGCAGGCGATGCCGGTGATCGGGTTACCGATTTCGTGGGCCACGCCGGCGGCCAGCCGGCCGATGCTGGCCAGGCGCTCGGAATGCACCAGCTTGTCTTCCAAGGCCTGGGTTTCGGTCAGGTCCTCGACCAGCAGTACCAGGCCGCTGTTACCGGGGGCCAGTGGTTCATCGATGGCCGCCTTGTGCAGGTTCAGCCAACGTGGCTGGCCATCCAGTGCCAGGCGTTGTTTGTGCAGGTGCTCGTCGGGCACGTTGATGAAGCCCTGCAGCAGCCCGCGCCAGGGCTCGGCGATGGTCACCAGGCGTGAGCCGACCACGTGCTTGGCGGCAATGCCGGTGAGCTCTTCCATGGCCTTGTTCCACATGAGGATTTCCTGGTCCTTGGCCAACGAGCAGACGCCCATGGGCAGCTCCTGCAAGGTCTGGCGGTGGTAGCGGCGCAGGGCATCGAGCTCGGCGGCCAGGCCGGTCAGGCGCGAGTGGTAGTCTTCCAGGCGGCTTTCAATGAAGTGGATGTCCTCGGTGACGTAGTTCTCGTTACCAGACTTGTACGGCAGGAAGGTCTCGACCATGTCCTGGGCCACGCTCGGCCCCATCAGGCCCGACAGGTTGGCCTCGATGCGGTCACGCAGGCGGCGCAAGGCGTATGGCCGGCGTTCGTCGAACGGCAGGTAAAGGTCACGCAGGGCCTGCTCCACTTCCTTTTGCGCGGCTTTGGCGCCCAGCGGCTTGGCCAGTTGGGTCGCGAATTCCTGGGGCGAGGCTGCGTGCAGTTCGCGGCGCTGTGGGCGGCGCACGTTGTCCACAGCGCAGGCTTCAGCGGCGCTGACCTCTTCGGTGCTGGCGTTGGTGAACAGCGAAATCAGGGTGAACAGCAGCACGTTGGCCGCCAGCGAGGCGATGGCCGCCATGTGCCAGCTGGTATCGTCCAGCACGTAGATCATGTCCAGCAGTGGGATGTAGAAGCCCTGCAGGTTGCCCAGCAGCGGCAGGAGCATGGTCACCATCCACACCAGCGTGCCGGCCAGCAGCCCGGCGATGAAGCCGCGGCGGTTGGCGGTCGGCCAGTACAACACGGACAGCACCCCGGGCAGGAACTGCAGCGTGGCCACGAACGCCACGATGCCCAGGTTGGCCAGGCTCTGGTGGTTGTTCTGGGTCAGGTAGAACATGAAGCCGGCGGTGATGATGGCGACGATCAGTGCGCGGCGGGTCCATTTCAGCCAGCGGTAGATGTTGCCCTCGGCCGGGGGCTGGTATAGCGGCAGTACCAGGTGGTTGAGGGCCATGCCCGACAGCGCCAGGGTGGTGACGATGATCAGGCCACTGGCCGCCGACAGGCCGCCTATGTAGGCCAGCAGGGCCAGTGCCTGGTTGTTGGCGGCAATGCCCAGGCCCAGGGTGAAGTATTCGGGGTTGGTACTGGCGCCCAGGCGCAGCCCGGCCCAGAGTACCAGCGGCACGGCCAGGCTCATCAGCAGCAGGAACAGCGGCAGGCCCCAACTGGCGCTGACCAGCGAGCGTGGGTTGAGGTTTTCGGTGAAAGCCATGTGGTACATGTGCGGCATGACGATGGCCGAGGCGAAGAACACCAGCAGCAGGGTGCGCCACGGGCCTTCCTGCAACGGGGTGTGCAGGGCAGCCAGGGCGGTCTGGTTCTGCAGCAGCCACACTTCCAGCTCGTGCGGGCCGCCAAACACGCCATACAGGGCGTACAGGCCGATGCCGCCCAGTGCCAGCAGCTTGATCACCGACTCGAAGGCGATGGCGAACACCAGCCCTTCATGCTTTTCGCGCGTGGCAATATGCCGTGAGCCGAAGAAGATGGTGAACAGGATGATCAGCGCACAGAACGCGAAGGCCACCCGCGCCTTGACCGGCTCACCGGTAAGGATGCTGATCGAGTCGGCCACCGCCTGTATCTGCAACGCCAGCAACGGCAGTACGCCAATCAGCATGATGAGGGTGGTCAACGCGCCGGCCCAGGTGCTGCGGAAGCGGAACGCCAGCAGGTCGGCCAGCGACGACAGCTGGTAAGTGCGGGTGATCTTCAGGATCGGGTACAGCAGCACCGGCGCCAGCAGGAATGCACCGGACACCCCCAGGTAACAGGCAAGGAAGCCGTAGCCGTACTGATAGGCCAGGCCCACCGAGCCGTAGAACGCCCAGGCACTGGCGTATACGCCCAGCGACAGGGTGTAGGTGAGCGGGTGGCGAATGATGGCGCGCGGGATCAGCCCGCGCTCGCTGACCCAGGCTACGCCGAACAGCACCATGAGGTACCCGGCGCTGATCAGGATCATCTGGGTCAGGCTAAAGCTCATCGGCATCTCGTTGGCTCTGCAGGATGAAGGTGACGACGATCAGGATCAGCCAGAGCAGGTACGGGCGGTACCACGCTCCGGTCGGTTCGATCCACCAGTCCATGATGGCCGGGGAGAACAGGTAGATCCCCACGACCAGAAGCAGGACCAAACGATAGATGTACATGCTGGCCTCGATGGTTGGGCGCTGCGGGTTTGAACTTATTATTGGCGCAAATGATTGGGCGGATGCTAGCGGGAATCGCTGAGGTTAGCCAAGGGTTTGAATTTGTTGGGCTTTTGTTTTGAGAGAAAGGTGGCCTGTTCGTGCCCTATCGCAGGCAAGCCAGCTCCCACAGGATTACCACAAGCGCTGCATATCTTCTGACAAACACCTGCCAGCCCTGCTGCGATCCCTGTGGCAGCTGGCTTGCCTGCGACAAGGCCAGCAAGGCCTCAGCGCAGATCAGCCTCTGGCACCGTCGTGCGCCGCGCAATCGCTTCGGGCCGCCACTGCTGGCGGGCCACGGCCAGTACTTCAGCCGGCGTTGCCAGCAGCAACTGCGGGTCAGTCGCTTGCCCCAGCGCCCGCAACGCCCGCAACAACAGCGGCGTCGCCTGCTCGGCCTGCAACGGCGGCGAACGGTATGACTTGCCCAGCTTATGGCCGTCCGGCTGCACGATCAGCGGTATGTGCAGATAGCGCGGCTGCGAAAAGCCCAGCAGCTCTTGCAGGTACAGCTGGCGCGGGGTGTTGTCGAGCAGGTCGGCACCGCGCACGATGTCGGTGACACCTTGCCAGGCGTCGTCCAGTACAACGGCCAGCTGGTAGGCATACAGGCCATCGCGGCGCTGTATCACGAAATCGCCCACGTCGCGGCCCAGGTGCTGCTGGTAAGCACCCTGTACGCGGTCGCTGAAACGGTAGGTCAGCTCTGGCACCCGCAAGCGGATCGCCGCGCCCTCCCGCGCATGCCCGGCGTTACGGCACAGGCCTGGGTAGATGCCGCCATAGGCCTCCAGTTGCTTGCGCGAGCAGGTGCAGGCATAGGCCAGGCCCATGTTGAACAGGCGGTCGACCACCGCGGCATAGGCGTCGTGGCGCTGGCTTTGAAACACCACTTCGCCGTCCCAGTGCAGGCCGTAGCGTTCGAGGGTTTGCAAGATGGCGTCACGGGCGCCGGGCATTTCCCGGGGCGGGTCGGTGTCTTCCACGCGCAGCAGCCAGCGGCCGTCGACCGCGCGGGCATCCAGCCAGGAGGCGAGTGCAGCCACCAGTGAGCCAAAGTGCAGGAAACCGCTGGGGGTGGGGGCAAAGCGCCCGATGTAGCTGGAGTTGGTCATGGTCTGGCTGGGTATATAAATGCAACGGGGCGCATGATGCGCCCCGTTCGGTTGGAAGAAAGATCAGCCTTTGCCGACCGTTTTTTCCTTTTTCTCGGCGATTTCCTTGCAGTCGAAGCACAGGTCGGCGGTAGGGCGGGCTTCCAGACGGCGCAGGCCGATCTCGATGCCGCACGACTCGCACCAGCCGTAATCTTCGTCCTGAATCTTCTGCAGGGTTTTGTCGATTTTCTTGATCAGCTTGCGCTCGCGGTCGCGGTTGCGCAGCTCCAAAGCAAATTCTTCTTCCTGGCTGGCCCGGTCAGCCGGGTCCGGGAAGTTGGCAGCTTCGTCCTTCATGTGGTCTACAGTGCGATCCACACTTTGCATGAGCTCGCCTTTCCAGGCGTTGAGAAGCTTGGTGAAATGCTTCTTCATGGGCTCACCCATGTACTCTTCGCCCTTGGTCTCTTTATAGGGCTCGACACCGTACATGGTCTGACCGGTTTTTTGCTTTTCTACGGTGGACATGAATAGACCGCCTCTCACTCATCTGATCCAATGCGCAGGATGCTCCATCTCCGGCGACCGCCGGCCCTGCGACTGCGAGCCGCCGAACTTACCAGATAGATCGGGGGTGCGCTAGCCCGCCCGATCCTGCTAACAGACACCGGCCTGAGCGGTACGTTCGATTACTTACGCAGGTAGAATCTTCAGTTTAGCCGCTATTGAGAGAAGGTCATGGCCCACCCCTACAGCGCGCGCAGCCGCGCCATCGAACCTTTCCATGTCATGGCACTGCTGGCGCGAGCCAACGAGCTGCAAGCGGCCGGCCACGACGTGATCCACCTGGAAATCGGCGAGCCGGACTTCACCACCGCAGCACCGATTGTGGCTGCGGGCCAGGCCGCGCTGGCCGCCGGCCACACCCGCTATACCGCCGCACGCGGCCTGCCGGCGCTGCGCGAAGCGATAGCCGGGTTCTATGCCCAGCGTTATGGCCTGAACATCGACCCGCAGCGCATTCTCATTACCCCGGGCGGTTCGGGCGCCCTGTTACTGGCCAGCAGCCTGCTGGTCGACCCCGGCAAGCACTGGCTGCTGGCTGACCCGGGCTACCCGTGTAACCGCCACTTCCTGCGCCTGGTAGAAGGTGGGGCGCAACTGGTACCGGTCGGCCCGGAGGTGAACTACCAGTTGACCGCCGACCTGGTGCAGCGCTACTGGGACCAGGATACCGTTGGCGCCCTGGTCGCCTCGCCGGCCAACCCGACCGGCACGGTGCTGGGCCGTACCGAACTGGCCAGCCT
Organism: Pseudomonas sp. NY5710; assembly: GCF_013305665.1. Taxonomy (NCBI): domain Bacteria; kingdom Pseudomonadati; phylum Pseudomonadota; class Gammaproteobacteria; order Pseudomonadales; family Pseudomonadaceae; genus Pseudomonas; species Pseudomonas sp. NY5710. Next base: position 4,547,655 of record NZ_CP045554.1, on the reverse strand, counting down.
GGCCAAGGCCACCCGTGAACGGCACGGCCACTTGGTAGTCGACGAGATTTACCACGGGCTGACCTACGGCATGGATGCGCCCAGCGTGCTGGAAGTGGATGACTCGGCGTTTGTCCTGAATAGTTTTTCCAAGTATTTCGGTATGACCGGCTGGCGCCTTGGCTGGCTGGTGGCACCGCCGCAGGCCGTGGCCGACCTGGAGAAACTGGCGCAGAACCTGTACATCAGTGCGCCGAGCATGGCACAGCATGCTGCACTGGCGTGCTTCCAGCCCGAAACCCTGGCCATCTTCGAACAGCGTCGCGCCGAATTTGCCCGCCGCCGGGACTACCTGTTGCCGGCGCTGCGCGAGCTGGGTTTGCGCATTGCCGTTGAGCCTCAGGGGGCGTTCTATCTATATGCCGACATCAGCGCTTATGGCGGTGATGCGTTTGCCTTCTGCCGGCATTTCCTGGAGACCGAACACGTGGCCTTCACCCCGGGCCTGGACTTCGGTCGCCACCTGGCCGGGCACCATGTGCGCTTTGCCTATACGCAAAGCCTGCCGCGCCTGGAGGAGGCGGTGCATCGCATTGCCCGTGGCTTGCGGAGCTGGCAAGGCTGATGCTTTTTTCACCTGCACTCGAACACGGCCGCCTGCTGCGCCGCTACAAACGGTTCCTGGCCGATATCGAACTGGCCAACGGCGAGCAGTTGACCATCCACTGCCCGAATACTGGCTCCATGCTCAATTGCATGCGTGAAGGCGGGAAGGTGTGGTTCAGCCGCTCCAACGACCCCAAGCGCAAACTGCCGGGCACCTGGGAAATCAGCGAAACCCCGCAGGGCCGGTTGGCGTGCGTGAATACCGGGCGGGCCAATGCCCTGGTTGAAGAGGCGCTGCGCGCCGGTACGATCGCCGAGCTGGCCGGGTTCACGGCACTCAGACGTGAGGTGGCGTATGGCGAGGAGGGCAGCCGCATCGACTTCCGCCTGGAGTTCGACGGTGCCCCGGCCTACGTCGAGGTCAAGAGTGTGACCCTGGGCTACCCCGACTGCCCGGTTGCGGCGTTTCCCGATGCGGTGACCCAGCGCGGGGCCAAGCACCTGCGCGAGCTGGCAAAGCTGGCCAGCCAAGGCGTGCGGGCGGTGCAACTGTATTGCGTCAACCTGACCGGCATTGATGCGGTGCGCCCTGCCGAGGAGATCGATGCAGCCTACGCCCAGGCGTTGCGCGCTGCCGTGGCGGGCGGGGTGGAAGTGCTGGCATACGGCACGCGCCTGGACCCGCAGGGCATCGTCATCGACCGCCGCTTACCGGTGCTGCTCAACCCTTGAGCCATACGCCCTGGGTGTCTTCATGGCAGCCCAGGGCCTGCAACTGCTCACCGTCACAGGGGCCGGCCACGCATTCGCCGCTCTCGATCAGGAACAGGGCGCCGTGATGGCCGCACTGGATCAGGCTCGCGCTGTCATCGAGAAAGCGGTCCTGTGCCCAGTTCAACGGGATGCCCTTGTGCGGGCAGCGGTTGCGGTACAGGTAGACCTGGCCCTGGCGGCGCACGCCGAACAGTTGCAGGCCGTCTACGCTGAAGGCGCGTGTCTGGCCCTCGGCCAGGCTGGGTGATGTGCAGAGAAAATGCATGGCAGTACGACTCGTGAAACAGATGATGGCTTGACGCGTCAATGCGAATAATTATCAAATTGCCCGCATTCGCTGCGTTCTGCCGTCCATGGTGCGCAGTTCCGCCGCTCGCCACAAGGCGTGCAGCTCGCCTTCAGAAGGAACCCGATGATGCGTCGTCCCGCCGCTTTGCTCGCCTTGTGTGCAAGCCTTGTGCTCTCTAGCCAGGCCCTGGCGGCAGACCTGCCGCAACGCTGGGTCAGCGCCGGCGGCGCGCTGAGCGAGTGGATATGCGCGTTGGGTGGTGAAGCGCGGCTGGTGGGGGTGGACACGACCAGTCAGCACCCAGCTTCGTTGAAGTCGCTGCCCAGCGTGGGGTACCAGCGCCAGTTGTCGGCCGAGGGCGTGCTCAGCCTGCGCCCGGATGTGCTGGTGGGTACCGAAGAAATGGGCCCGCCGCCGGTACTGGCGCAAATCCGCAAGGCCGGTGTGCGTGTCGAGCTGTTTTCCGGCAAGGCCGAGCTGGCGGCGGTAGACAGCAACCTCAAGCAGTTGGGGCAACTGCTGGGCGCAGAACCGCAGGCCACAGCGCTGGCCGCGGGTTACCATCAGCAACTGCAAACCTTGCACGCCAAGGTCCAGCAGGCCCAGGCGCAGCACAAGGCACCGGGGGTGTTGCTGCTGGTAGGGCACGCTGGGGCCAAGCCGCTGATCGCCGGGCAGGGCACCGCCGGTGACTGGCTGCTGGGCCAGGCCGGCGGGCGCAACCTGGCAGAGCATCAGGGCTACAAGCATTTCTCGAACGAAGCATTGGCTGCCCTGGACCCGGATGTGATCGTGTTTTCCGATCGGGCGCTGGCCGATGAGCTGGCGCTGCAGGCTTTGTTGAAAGAAAACCCGGCGCTGGCGGCTTCGCGTGCCGTGCGTGAGCAACGCCTGTTGTCGCTTGACCCCACACTGCTGGTCGGTGGGCTTGGGCCGCGCCTGCCGGCGACCTTGCAATCGCTGGCTGCTACCTTCTACCCGGCAGCCAAGGCCAGCTTCGTACAATGAACCAGCGGGTCCGGCCACGTACATTGTTCATTTGCCTGAGCCTGCTGTGCCTGCTGGCGGTGTGGCTGTCGCTGGCGCTGGGGCCGGTCAGCCTGCCGCTGTTCGATACCCTGCGTGCGGGCCTGCGGTTGATGGGCCTGCCCATTAGCGCCGACGGCTTGCAACAGGCCGAAATGATCCTTGGCCAGATCCGTCTGCCGCGCACTTTGCTTGGGCTGGCAGTGGGCGCGGTGCTGGCGTTGTCCGGGGTCGCCATGCAGGGGTTGTTCCGTAATCCGCTGGCCGATCCGGGTTTGGTCGGGGTGGCCGCCGGGGCGGCCGTGGGCGCGGCGCTCGCTATTGTCGGCGGGGCCTGGTTCGGCGGCCTGCCAGAGGCCTTTGCACCGTATTTGCTGTCGTTCTGTGCCTTTGTCGGGGGCCTTGGCGTGACGGCGCTGGTCTACCGCCTAGGCCGCCGCGATGGGCAGACCAGCGTGGCCACCATGCTGCTGGCCGGGGTCGCGATGACGGCACTGGGCGGCGCGGTGGTGGGGTTGTTCTCTTACCTGGCCGATGACGCCACGTTGCGTACATTGACCTTCTGGAACCTGGGCAGCCTCAACGGTGCCAGCTACGACCGGCTATGGCCGTTGTTGCTGGTGGCGGCGGGTGTGGCACTGTGGCTGCCACGGCGGGCCAAAGCGCTGAATGCCTTGCTTTTGGGGGAGTCCGAGGCCCGCCACCTGGGCGTTGATGTGGAACGGCTCAAGCGCGAACTGGTGTTCTGCACGGCGCTTGGGGTGGGTGCAGCTGTTGCGGCTGCCGGCCTGATCGGCTTCATCGGCCTGGTGGTGCCGCACCTGGTGCGCTTGCTGGCGGGGCCGGATCACCGGGTGTTGTTGCCAGCCTCGCTGCTGGCTGGCGGTGTGCTGATGCTGTTTGCCGACCTGGCGGCACGGCTGCTGCTGGCGCCCGCCGAGTTGCCGATCGGCATTGTCACGGCCTTTGTCGGGGCGCCGTTCTTTCTGTTCCTGCTGGTGCGAGGGCGCAGCTGATGTTGCATGCCGAGGGCCTGCACTTGCGGCGGGGCAGCCACGAGGTGCTGCATGACATTGATCTGCAATTGCCCCCTGGCCAGGTGGTGGGCGTGCTCGGCCCCAACGGCGCGGGTAAGAGCAGCCTGTTGGGCGTGATGTGTGGCGAGCTGGTGCCAGGCCGTGGGCGGGTGACGTTGCAGGGGCGCGCCCTCGGTGATTGGCCTGGACAGGAGCGGGCCCGGCGCCTGGCCGTATTGCCTCAGGTGTCGAGCCTGGGGTTTTCGTTCAGCGTCGAGGAAGTGGTGGCCATGGGCCGCATGCCGCACGGCACCGGGCAGCGCCGCGACGCCGAAATTGTCGAAGCGGCGTTGCAGGCGGCGGATGCCTGGCACCTGGTGGGGCGCAGTTACCTGGCGTTGTCCGGCGGCGAGCGGCAACGCGTGCACCTTGCCCGTGTGCTGGCACAGTTGTGGCCGGGGGAACAGGGCACTACCTTGTTGCTCGATGAGCCCACCTCGATGCTCGACCCGCTGCACCAGCACACTACCCTGGAGGCGGTGCGCCGCTTTGCCGACCGCGGCGCTGCGGTGCTGGTGATCTTGCATGACCTGAACCTGGCGGCGCGCTACTGTGACCGGATCTTGTTGCTGGAGCAGGGGCGTTGCCATGCCTTTGCCTCGCCTGAACAGGTGCTGACGCCGGCAGCGTTGAAGGCCGTGTACGGGATCGACGTGCTGGTGCAGGCACATCCTGAGCGTGGCCACCCGCTGATCATCACCCGTTGAAGCTGGCCCGATCGCTGTCGTGAGCGGCCGCTACCAAGGAGCTACTGCCAATGCGATACCCGCTGTTGTCCGGTTTTTCGCTGTGCATGTTACTGGTATTGGGCGGCTGCCAGGCCAGCCTGCCACCGTTGCCTGCCTGGCAGAGCACCGAAGGGCGCACGCATGCCCAGCTTGGGCAGGTGGTCGATCTCGGCAGCGGGCAGGTAATCAGCCCGGACCAACTGGTGCAGCGCCTGGCTACCGCACCGCGAGTGCTGGTCGGTGAAAAACATGACAACCCCGACCACCACGCACTGCAAGTGTGGTTGCTGCGCGCCCTGCAGAGCCAGCGTGCCCAGGGCAGCTTATTGCTGGAGATGCTGCAACCTGAACAGCAGCCGCTGGTGGACAGGCTCGAAGGGCAACCTTTGCCGGCAGACTTGCCCAAGGCACTGGCGTGGGAGGAGGGCTGGGACTGGCAGTTGTACGGGCCGATCGTGCGTTCAGCCCTGCAACAGCAGATACCCCTACTGGCCGGCAACCTTTCCCCAGGTGAAATGCGCCAGGCCTACCGGCAGCCGCCGCCATTGGCGGGCGAGAAAACCAATGCGGCGACCGTCAGGGCGAGGTTGCTGCAGCAGGTGCGCGCCGGGCATTGCGGGATGCTGCCGGAAAGCCAGCTACCGGCGATGCTGGCCGTGCAGCAGCAGCGTGACCGGCGCATGGCCAAGCGCTTGCTGGCGGCGCCGCAACCGGCACTGCTGTTTGCCGGGGCCTATCACGTGCGCAAGGACCTGGGCGTGCCGTTGCATTTGAGTGACCTGGGCGCACCGGGTGCGAGCAAAGTGCTGATGCTGGCCGAGGTGGGCGAGAAGGTTGAAGCGGGTGAGGCCGATTACGTGTGGTACACGGCGGCGATGCCAGAGCAGGATTATTGCACCCAACTGAAACGATAAGACATGAAACCCCGGGCAAAAAAAGACCCGGCAAATTGCCGGGTCAATAACCGTGATTAGCCTGATGAGGAGATAATCTGAGAGTCCGAACCAGGGGCTCTTAGCTTATCCAACCAGTCTCGCGACCAGTTGTGATAATCATAACAATTCTCATTTAGACGTCAATCCTCTTGTCGCGCTTATTTTGGATTTTTTTGCGCGGGGGTTTTCGCATCCAGTTGTTGGTTGAGGGCTTCCTTGCGTTCGAGGGGCAAATCGTTCCAGTGCATATCCAGCAGGGCGCCTTCAATGGCATACAACAGCACCTTCGATGCGCGAAACCCTCGTGTCTTCACGGCCTGGTATGCACCCACGGCACCCAGGCGGCGCAGATCCGATGCACTGTGAATGCCGGCCGCATGCAGCCACTGCGCAGAGGTCTTGCCAAGGTTTTTCAGATGCTGCAATTCATCGTTCATCGAGCCTCCTTGCGATGGCTGAACGGGTCATGGGGAGATAAATCGCGAGCAGGTCAGAGAGGAGTGTAGCGGGGGTTGGGGAATACGCGGCTTTTTGCCACCGGGGCGATGAGATGCCCTGTGCCGGCCTCTTCGCGGGCTCGCCCGCTGCCACAGGTTCGGCGCAGCCTTCAAGGGCTGTGGTTTACCTGTGGGAGCGGGCAAGCCCGCGAAGGGCCGGCGCAGGAAAATCGACTAGCTTACAAGCCAGGCAGACGCTGGCGAATCTGCTCGATCACCTGGTCCATGCTGCCAGCCGTCTGGGTGTCAACGTGGGTGCTCTGCGCCAGCTCCTGCGTATCCAGCGCCTCTCGGCTGGCCTGCTGCGCCTTGACCACCTCCAGGGTGGCATCCGACGGGTCGCTGTTCTCGGCCTGGCGCTGCTCCAGCCAGCTGGCGATCACTGCGTCCGGCGCGTGGCAGTCCAGAATCAGGAACGGCACGCCAGTCTGGCTGGCTACCTCGGCCGCAGCCTGGCGCTGTTCGCGTTTGAGGTAGGTGGCATCCAGCACCACCGGGAACCCTGCCCGCAGCACGGTCGCGGCGACTTCGTGCAGGCGCCGGTAAGTTGCAGTGCTGGCCTCCTCGGCATAGATGCCGGTGCTGAGCTGGGTGGCCTCAGCCTGCTGCTGTTCGCCGTACAAGCGCTTGCGCTCTACGTCCGAACGCACGCGCACTGCGCCCAGCGCCTCGACCATGCGCATGGCCACATGGCTTTTGCCCACTGCCGATACGCCGTGGGTGATGGCCAGCAGGCGCGAAGGGATGGCGCTGTAGCTTTCTGCCAGGTTGGCGTAGTTGCGGTAGGTGCGCAGGGTGGTGGCACGCTGCACGCCATCGGCATTGGCCGGCATGCTGAACAGCGCGACCTTGGCCCGTACCAGTGCGCGGTAGGCCTTGTAGAAGTTGAGCAGCTCCAGGCCTTCGTAGTCGCCGGTCAGTTCCAGGTACTGGCTGATGAAGCGCCGGGCCAGGCACTTGAGGCCGCGGTCTTCCAAGTCCATCGCCAGGAAGCCGGTGTCGGCGTAGACGTCGGTCAGGCGGAACGGTTCGTTGAATTCGATGCAGTCGAAGATCACCACCCGGCCATCGATCAGCGTGGCGTTGCCCAGGTGAATGTCACCGTGGCATTCGCGAATAAAGCCATTGGCCTTGCGCTTTTCCAGCAGGCCATGCAGCCGCTCGAAACTGCTGCGTGCCCAGGCTTGCAGGGCGTCTAGCTGTTGCAGGTCGGCCTTGTCGCTGAGGAACGGGCGTATCTGCTCGAAGTTCTGCTCCACCGGCGCCATGACGGCCTCCGGCGTGCCCAGTGGGTGCTCGACCGGTACACGCGGGGCCTGCAGATGGAATTCGGCGATCTGCCGGGCCATCTGGTCGATGTGCGTGGCGTTCAGTTCGCCATTGGCCTGCAGGGTGCTGAGCATCTGCCCTTGGGGGAACTGGCGCATCTTCAGTGCATATTCGATGGCCTGGCCTTCGCCGGCGAGCTGTGGCGCGTCGGCGCTACCGGTGATCGGCAGAACGTCCAGGTACAGGCCGTCGGTCAGGCGCTGGTTCAGGCGCAATTCTTCGTTACAGAAATGCTGGCGCTGGTCCAGGCCAGTGAAGTCGAGAAAGCCGAAATTCATCGGCTTCTTGATCTTGTAGGCGTACTCGCCCGTCAGCAGCACCCAGGAGATATGCGTCTCGATGAGCTGGAACCCGTCCACGGGGTGGGGGTACAGGGCGGGGTTCTGCAACGCAGTGATAAGAGCTTGGCTCACGGCAAATCCTTCCGGGGGCAGGGAATTCGAATGCATCATTATGGTCAATGGTGCCGTCCCTGCCTACCGCCGGGCCGCCTGCCCAGTCTTCCCAAAGTGCGTATAATCCGCCGTCATGACCCGAACCCGAACTCCCCGTACCCCTCAAAAACGCCCGACCGGCCGCTCCCGCGCCTGGCTGGGCTGGGCTTTGAAGCTCAGCCTGGTAGGCCTGGTGATCGTCGCCGGCTTCGCGGTTTACCTCGATGCCGTTGTCCAGGAGAAGTTCTCTGGCAAGCGCTGGACCATCCCGGCCAAGGTGTATGCACGGCCGTTGGAGCTGTTCACCGGCCAGAAACTGAGCAAGAACGACTTCCTCACCGAGCTCGACGCGCTTGGCTACCGGCGTGAAAGCGCGGCCAATGGCCCGGGGGCGGCCGCCGTCAACGGCAATACCGTCGACCTCAACACCCGTGGCTTCCAGTTCTACGAGGGCATGGAGCCAGCGCAGTTCGTGCGCGTACGGTTCTCCGGCGATTACGTGGCCGGCCTTTCCGGGGCCAATGGCAAGGCGCTTGACGTGGTGCGCCTGGAGCCGCTGATGATCGGCGGTATCTACCCGAAAAACCTTGAAGACCGCATTCTGATCAAGATCGACCAGGTGCCGAAATACCTGCTCGAGACCCTGGTTGCCACGGAAGACCGCGACTTCTACAGCCACCATGGCGTGTCGCCCAAGTCCATCGCCCGGGCCATGTGGGTGAATACTTCATCCGGCTCGATGCGCCAGGGTGGCAGTACCCTGACCCAGCAGTTGGTGAAGAACTTCTACCTCAGCAGCGAGCGCAGCCTCAGCCGCAAAGTGACCGAAGCGATGATGGCGGTGCTGCTCGAACTGCATTACGACAAGCGCGAAATCCTCGAGGCCTACCTCAACGAGGTCTTTGTCGGGCAGGACGGCCAGCGTGCCGTGCACGGCTTCGGCCTGGCCAGCCAGTTCTTCTTCAGCCAGCCGCTGTCGGAGTTGAAGCTGCACCAGATCGCCTTGTTGGTGGGCATGGTCAAGGGCCCGTCCTACTACAACCCGCGGCGCTACCCTGAACGTGCGCTGGCCCGGCGCAACCTGGTGCTCGACCTGGTGGCCGAGCAAGGCGTGGCCAGCCAGGAGGAGGTCGATGCAGCGAAGAAGATGCCGCTGGGCGTGACCAAACGTGGCAGCCTGGCCGACAGCTCCTTCCCGGCCTTCCTCGACCTGGTCAAGCGGCAGTTGCGCCAGGACTACCGCGATGAAGACTTGACCGAGGAAGGCTTGCGTATCTTTACCAGCTTCGACCCGATCCTGCAGATGAAAGCCGAAGCCTCGATGAGCGAGACGTTCAAGCGCCTGGCCGGGCGCAAAGGGGCGGACGAGGTCGAATCGGCGATGGTCGTCACCAACCCGGAAACCGGTGAGGTACAGGCCCTGATCGGCAGCCGCCAGGCGGGTTTCGCCGGCTTCAACCGCGCCATCGATGCCTCGCGGCCGATCGGCTCGCTGGTCAAGCCGGCCGTTTACCTGACCGCGCTGGAGCAGCCAAGCAAGTACACCCTGACCAGCTGGGTGCAGGATGAGCCGTTCTCGGTCAAAGGTGGCGACGGCCAGGTCTGGCGCCCACAAAACTATGACCGCCGCCCGCACGGCACGATCTACCTGTACCAGGGGCTGGCCAATTCCTACAACCTGTCGACTGCCAAGATCGGCCTGGAAGTGGGGGTGCTGAACGTGATCAAGACCATCGGCCGGCTGGGGGTGAATGTCGACTGGCCAGCCTTCCCGGCCATGCTGCTGGGGGCTGGCGGCATGTCGCCGATGCAGGTCGCGACCATGTACCAGACCATTGCCAATGGAGGCTTCAACACGCCGATGCGCGGTATTCGCAGCGTGCTCACCGCAGAGGGTGAACCGCTCAAGCGCTACCCGTTCCAGATCCAGCAAACCTTCGACCCGGGTGCCATCTACCTGGTGCAGAACGCCATGCAGCGAGTGATGCGCGAAGGGACCGGCCGCTCGGTGTACAACACCTTGCCGCGCTCGTTGACCCTGGCGGGCAAGACCGGTACCAGCAACGACTCGCGCGACAGCTGGTTCTCTGGTTTCAGCCAGGATTTGCTGGCGGTGGTGTGGATGGGCCGCGACGATAACGGTAAAACACCGTTCACCGGCGCCACCGGTGCCCTGCAGGTATGGACCAGTTTCATGAAGAAGGCCGACCCGCTGCCGCTGGACATGCCGCAACCGGACAACGTGGTACAAGCCTGGATCGACCCCTACAGCGGCCAAGGGTCTGACGGCAGCTGTCCGGGAGCGGTACAGATGCCGTATATTCGCGGCAGCGAACCGCCCGCCGGCGCAACCTGTGGCGGCGAGCAGAATCCAGCTGAATCGGTCATGGACTGGGTCAAGGGCTGGATGAATTAAGCGCAGGCTGCATTGATGAGGTGTGACGTGAACAAGTGGCTGTTTCCTGCCGTGACGGCGCTGGCTGTGCTCCAAGGGTGCTCCAGCGTCCCGCGCGGCAATATTCCGGTGGTCGATTCGAGCACCCGCGTGTCGAACAGCGAACGCGTGTCTGCCAACCGCCCGGCGGGTGGTTACAACGCTGGCACCGCGCAAGCGCAAAAACTGCCTGAGGATTCCGGCGTCACCGTGATGATCCCGCAGGGCGCAGGCGCTTCGGGCATCCAGACCTTCCCGGCGGCCAATGGCGCGGCGCCGATCAGCACCGCGCCGATCACGCCGGGGCCGATCACTACCGGGCCGGCCACGTCGGCGCCCATGACCACCAACCCCAACCCGATCGCCGACGAACCGTTCGATATCGCGGCGATGAACAACGCCCCGCAAAGCACCAGTGCCCCCACCGGAATTCCGCGCAGCAACACGGCTGCAGGTGGCCTGGCGGCTGACGAACAGCTGGACGGCCCAGTACTGGCACTGCTGACCACCGCCACCACCCAGCAGGGCAGTGGCGATTTCAACGGCGCTGCTTCCAGCCTGGAGCGTGCCCAGCGCATTGCCCCGCGCGAACCGCAGGTGCTCTACCGCCTGGCCCAGGTGCGTTTGTCGCAAGGCGATGCCCCCCAGGCCGAGCAGCTGGCGCGTCGCGCCCTGACCTACGCCAACGGCCGCCCCAGCCTGCAGGCCGAACTGTGGAACACCATCGCACAGGCCCGTGAAAAGCAGGGCGATAGCGCTGGCGCCGCCTTGGCCAGGCAAAAAGCGCGGGTCAGTTCCTGATGATCGAGCAACGTATTCTGGACATCGCCGACCACCTGCTGCTGATCGAGCGTGAGTTGCAGGTGCAAGGCTGGTGGGAGGACGAGCCACCGAGCGATGAGGCGCTGGCCAGTACGGTGCCCTTCGCCGTCGATACCTTGCGTTTTGAGCAATGGCTGCAGTGGATCTTCCTGCAACGCATGAAGATCATTATCGAGCTCGGCCAGCCGCTGCCAAATGCCTCCAGCATTCTGGTCATGGCCGAAACGGTGTTTGCCGACCGGCCCGAGCAAAGTCGTGAGCTGCGCCGACTGTTGGCAGCTTTTGACCAATTGATCGCTCCTTCTGCCTGATTTCTTCAGTTTTTTCGTCAAGGGCCGCAGATTGTGGCCCTTTTTTATGGAAATCTTATTAATTCTGCTGCTGAAGCGATTTTTAGTGGTTGCAAGAATTCATCTCGGGGAAAAATTGGCAATAATTTTTCTTGACTTGTGCGCGCCGAATCACAAGAATCCAACTTCCGCTTTAGAGGGACTGCCAGAAGCAGACCCGCTAAGCAGATCATGAGGCGCACACCCGCGCCGACCTGTTACACCCCGCAACGCGTTACCTCGCGCTGGGTGGGAAAACCCCGCAACACTCTGGGGCGCTCCCAATACTTGCTCAGTCAGTGCTGACGTTCGCTCATGCTCTGCTTGGCAGTAAACCTATTAAGACCCGTCCTGAAGGGGCGGTATTCTGGCGTTTTAGAGGTGAACAACGTGGAGCTTTTATCTGGCGCTGAGATGGTCGTCCGCTTCTTGCGTGACGAAGGCGTTAAGCACATCTACGGGTACCCTGGTGGTGCTCTCTTGCATGTTTACGACGCGCTGTTCAAAGAACCGGAAGTGGAACACATCCTGGTTCGTCACGAACAGGCGGCAACCCATATGGCGGACGGCTACGCCCGCGCCACCGGCAAAGCCGGTGTGGTGCTGGTAACCTCCGGCCCGGGTGCGACCAATGCCATCACCGGTATTGCCACCGCCTACATGGACTCGATTCCGATGGTCATCCTGTCCGGCCAGGTGCCTAGCACCATGGTAGGTACCGATGCCTTCCAGGAAACCGACATGATCGGTATCTCGCGGCCGATCGTGAAGCACAGCTTCATGATCAAGCACCCGACCGAGATCCCTGAAATTCTGAAAAAGGCGTTCTACCTGGCGCAATCCGGTCGCCCAGGTCCAGTCGTGGTCGACATTCCAAAAGACATGACCAACCCGGCTGAAAAGTTCGAATACGTCTACCCGAAAAAGGTCAAGCTGCGCTCGTACAGCCCGGCGGTCCGTGGCCACTCCGGCCAGATCCGCAAGGCGGCCGAGATGCTGCTGGCTGCCAAGCGCCCAATCGTCTACGCCGGTGGCGGTGTGATCCTGGGCGGTGGCTCCGAAGCGCTGACCGAAATCGCCAAGTCGCTCAACCTGCCTGTCACCAACACCCTCATGGGGTTGGGCGGCTTCCCGGGTACTGATCGCCAGTTCCTCGGCATGCTCGGCATGCACGGCAGCTACACCGCCAACATGGCCATGCACAATGCCGACGTGATCTTCGCCGTCGGTGCGCGTTTCGACGACCGCGTGGTCAACGGCCCGGCCAAGTTCTGCCCGAATGCCAAGATCATCCATGTCGATATCGACCCGGCGTCGATCTCGAAGATGATCAAGGCCGATGTGCCTATCGTTGGCCCGGTCGACAGCGTGCTCAGCGAAATGCTCGGCATCCTCAAGGAAATCGGCGAGCAGCCCGACAAGGCCGCGCTGGATACCTGGTGGAAGCAGATCGACGAGTGGCGTGGCAATGGTGAGCTGTTCCCTTACGACAAGGGCGACGGCAATGTCATCAAGCCGCAAAAAGTCATCGAGACCCTGTGCGAAGTGACCAAAGGCGATGCCTTCGTCACCTCCGACGTAGGTCAGCACCAGATGTTCGCGGCGCAGTACTACCGTTTCAACAAGCCGAACCGCTGGATCAACTCCGGTGGCCTGGGCACCATGGGCTTCGGCTTCCCGGCGGCGATGGGCATCAAGCTCAACTTCCCGGACCAGGACGTGGCCTGCGTGACCGGCGAAGGCAGCATCCAGATGAACATCCAGGAGCTGTCCACCTGCATGCAGTACGGCCTGCCGGTGAAGATCGTCAACCTGAACAACGGGGTGTTGGGCATGGTCCGCCAATGGCAGGACATGGCCTACAACGGTCGTCACTCGCACTCGTATGTCGAGTCGCTGCCTGACTTCATCAAGCTGGCCGAGGCCTATGGCCATGTGGGTATCCGCATCACCAGCCTGAAGGACCTCAAGCCGATGCTGGAAGAAGCGTTTGCGATGAAGGACCGCCTGGTATTCATCGACATCGCGGTTGACCGCAGTGAGCACGTCTATCCGATGCAGATCAAGGATGGCTCGATGCGTGACATGTGGCTGAGCAAGACGGAGCGTACCTGATATGCGGCATATCATTTCCCTGCTGCTGGAAAACGAACCCGGTGCTTTGTCCCGTGTGGTCGGCCTGTTCTCCCAGCGCAACTACAACATTGAAAGCCTGACCGTGGCGCCGACCGAAGACCCGACACTGTCGCGTCTGACGCTGACCACCGTTGGCCATGACGAAGTGATCGAGCAGATCACCAAGAACCTGAACAAGCTGGTCGAAGTGGTCAAGCTCGTCGACCTGTCGGAAAGCGCCCACATCGAGCGCGAACTGATGCTGGTCAAGGTCAAGGCCACCGGTGCCCAGCGCGCCGAGATCAAGCGCACCACGGATATCTTCCGTGGCCAGATCGTCGACGTCACCGCCAGCGTGTACACCGTACAGCTGAGCGGTACCAGCGACAAACTGGACAGCTTCATCCAGGCCATCGGCACCGCATCGATTCTCGAAACCGTGCGCAGCGGCGTTACCGGCATTGCCCGTGGCGACAAAGTGCTCAGCATCTGAATTTAAAAATTAGCGATGGCTCCGCAGGGGGCCGAGATATAACCAGGGGTATTTTCATGAAAGTTTTCTACGATAAAGACTGCGACCTTTCCATCATCCAGGGCAAGAAAGTCGCCATCATCGGTTACGGCTCCCAGGGCCACGCTCAGGCGTGCAACCTGAAGGACTCCGGTGTAGACGTTACCGTCGGTCTGCGTAAAGGTTCGGCTACCGTTGCCAAGGCTGAAGCCCACGGCCTGAAAGTTGCCGATGTTGCTACCGCTGTCGCTGCGGCTGACCTGGTGATGATCCTGACCCCGGACGAATTCCAGGGCACGCTGTACAAGAACGAAATCGAGCCGAACATCAAGAAGGGCGCTACCCTGGCCTTCTCCCATGGTTTCTCGATCCACTACAACCAGGTTGTGCCGCGCGCCGACCTGGACGTGATCATGATCGCGCCGAAAGCGCCAGGCCACACCGTGCGCTCCGAGTTCGTCAAGGGCGGTGGTATTCCTGACCTGATCGCTATCTACCAGGACGCTTCGGGCAACGCCAAGAACGTCGCCCTGTCCTACGCCGCTGGCGTGGGTGGTGGCCGTACCGGCATCATCGAAACCACCTTCAAGGACGAGACCGAAACCGACCTGTTCGGTGAGCAGGCTGTTCTGTGCGGCGGTACCGTAGAGCTGGTCAAAGCCGGTTTCGAAACCCTGGTTGAAGCTGGCTACGCGCCGGAAATGGCCTACTTCGAATGCCTGCACGAGCTGAAGTTGATCGTTGACCTCATGTACGAAGGCGGTATCGCCAACATGAACTACTCGATCTCCAACAACGCAGAGTACGGTGAGTACGTCACCGGCCCAGAAGTCATCAACGAAGAATCCCGCAAGGCCATGCGCAACGCACTCAAGCGCATCCAGGACGGCGAGTACGCGAAGATGTTCATCTCCGAAGGCGCCACCAACTACCCATCGATGACCGCCAAGCGTCGTAACAACGCTTCGCACGGCATCGAAATCATCGGTGAGCAACTGCGCTCGATGATGCCTTGGATTTCGGCGAACAAGATCGTCGACAAAGCCAAGAACTAAGTAGCATCGCAACATGAAAAACGCGGCTTCGGCCGCGTTTTTTCGTTCTGGCAGTCAGCATCTGGTATAAAGCAGACCAGTGGCCTGCCGTCAGAACCTGTTTCGCGGGCCCGTGTCGAACATTTTCCACCCTGTTGCAAGGTACCCTCCATGAGCGAACGTCCCGAAGAGCCGAACAAGCCCTCCGACGCCGAAAGCCTGCTACCGGTCGATGAGCACGTTGAAGAAGGCCATGACGCCGAAGGTCGCAAAGTGCGCCACCGCGGCATCTACCTGCTGCCCAACCTGTTTACTACCGCCAACCTGTTTGCCGGCTTTTATTCCATTATCAGCTCGATGAGCGCACAGAGCGCCCTGAGCGCTGGTGACCCGCGTGAAGCGAGCAAGTATTTCGCGTTTGCCGCCATTGCCATCTTCGTGGCCATGGTGCTTGACGGCCTCGACGGCCGTGTCGCGCGCATGACCAACACCCAGAGCGCGTTCGGCGCCGAGTACGACTCGCTGTCGGACATGGTCGCCTTCGGTGTGGCCCCGGCGTTGCTGGCCTTCGGCTGGGCGTTGGGTGACATGGGCAAGGTTGGCTGGATGGTCGCCTTCATCTATGTTGCCGGCGCTGCGCTGCGCCTGGCACGCTTCAATACCCAGGTCGGCACCGCCGACAAGCGCTACTTCATCGGCCTGGCCAGCCCGGCTGCCGCGGGTGTTGTGGCTGGCACCGTGTGGGCGTTCAGCGACTACGGTATTCAGGGCTCCAAGCTGTCGTTCCTGGTGGCGCTGTTGGTGGCGGCTGCAGGCATGCTGATGGTCAGTAACATCAAGTACAACAGCTTCAAGGAGCTGGACCTCAAGGGCCGTGTGCCATTTGTGGCCATTCTTGCCGTGGTGCTGGTGTTTGCCGTGGTGTTCAGCGACCCGCCGCGTATCCTGCTGCTGATCTTCCTCGCCTACGCGGCTTCGGGGCCTATCCAGTTCCTGCTCAAGTCGCGCCGCCGTAAAGCGTAAAAAACGCTTAATGCTGGAATAACCTGCCGGCTCCATAGTCTTACTGGTACGTCCGTTACCCAGTGCTATGGAGCCGCTCATGCTCATCAAGCTTCCCAGGTCGTCCGAGTGCAAGGCATCGGAGATCACCCCCGAAGGCATTTACCTGTCCCGTCGTACGTTGTTGGGTGGCTCGTTGGCCGGTCTGGCCCTGGGCGCATTGCCCAGTGTTGGTCGCGCGGCCGAGGCCAGCCGTTATGCCGATGTCGAGCCGGGCAAGGCGCCTGGCTGGTTCACGGAAAAGCTCGGCGCCACGCAGTGGCAGGCAGTCACCGCCAAAGGGGAGGCGATCACGCCGTTCAAGGACGCTACCCACTACAACAACTTCTATGAGTTCGGCCCCGACAAGGGTGACCCGGCGGCCAATGGCGACAGCCTGAAAACCGAACCTTGGTCGGTTGTGGTGGATGGTGAAGTCGGCAAGCCTGGGCGCTATGCCCTGGAAGACTTCGTCAAACCCTACCAGCTTGAAGAGCGCATATACCGGCTGCGTTGTGTAGAGGCCTGGTCGATGGTCATCCCGTGGCTGGGGTTCCCATTGGCTCAGGTGCTGAAGCAGGTCGAGCCAACTTCGAAGGCCCGTTACGTGCGTTTTGAAACGCTGAAAGACCCGGAGCATATGCCTGGCCAACGCTCGGGCTTTGCGCTGATCGACTGGCCTTATAGAGAAGGGCTGCGGCTGGACGAAGCGATGCACCCCTTGGCGATGCTTGCGGTAGGCATGTATGGCCGCGAGTTGCCCAACCAGAACGGTGCACCGCTGCGGCTGGTGGTGCCGTGGAAGTATGGCTTCAAGAGCATCAAGTCGATCGTGCGCATCAGCCTGGTGGCCGAGCAGCCCGGGACTACCTGGCAGGGCCTGGCACCCGATGAATATGGGTTCTACGCCAATGTGAACCCCACTGTCGATCACCCGCGCTGGAGCCAGGCGCGGGAGCGGCGGCTGCCTAGCGGGCTATTCAGTCCCAATGTGCGGGAGACGCAAATGTTCAATGGCTATGCCGACGAAGTAGCCTCGCTCTATGCCGGGCTCGACCTGCGGAAGAACTACTGATGCGCTATCCCTGGTTTCGTCTGGCGATCTTTATCGTGGGCTGCCTGTTTCCTGCCTGGTGGTTGTACGAAGCGGCAACGGGGTTGCTGGGGCCTGACCCGGGCAAGATCATGATGGACCGGTTGGGGCTTGGCGCGCTGAACTTCCTGCTGGTGACCTTGAGCATGACACCGCTGCAGAAGCTGACGGGGTGGTCGGGTTGGATCGTGGTGCGGCGGCAGCTGGGGTTATGGGTGTTTGCGTATATCGTGCTGCACATTCTCTGTTACCTGTTCTTTATTCTCGGGCTGGATTGGGGACAGTTGGCGGTGGAGCTGCGCAAGCGGCCTTACATTATTGTCGGGGCGCTGGGGTTTCTTGGGTTGTTGGCGTTGGCGGTTACCTCGAACCGGTATAGCCAGCGGCGGCTTGGCGCGCGGTGGAAGAAGCTGCACAGGGTGGTGTACGCGGTGTTGGGGTTGGGGTTGCTGCATTTCTTGTGGATCGTGCGTTCGGATCTGCGGGAGTGGGCGGTTTATGCGTTTATTGGGGTTGTGTTGATGGGGTTGAGGATTCCGGCGGTTTCGCGGAGGTTGGCTGGGTTGGTTAGGCGGTAGGGGGGTAGTTGGGTTCAGGTTGGGCAATGGGCCTGTTTATAGATACTGGTGGGGTTGGGAGGTGTCCGCCACAACACATTCAGTGCCTGTGAGATCGAGCGCCGCCCGCGCGGCGCTTCGCGGCTAAAGCCGCTCCTACGTTTGTTTCGGGCCAGTCCATCCTGTGCCAGGCGCACGCGACCGCCCTGTTGGTACGACGCGATATCGAGACATACGCCGAGGCGTTCGCGCGCAAATCCCGCAGGCATAATTGGCCCGAAACAAATGTAGGAGCGGCTTTAGCCGCGAAGCGCCGCGCGGGCGGCGCTCGATCTCGCAGGCGCTGGAAATGTTGTGGCGTACACCCGCGGCGCTCGATCTCACAGGCGCTGAAGGTGCTGTGGCGAACACTTCGCGGCCTCGAAACGGCCTTCGCCTGGAAGATGCCAAATAAATGAAATTAAAGGTTGACGCCCTCTCGAATCCCCTTATAATGCGCCCCACTTCCAGCGACAACGAAACGACAAACTCCTTGAGATTCAATGAGTTAACCGATTCGGAAAGCGCTGTAAGGGCTACGATCAAATGATCGAAAGCGGTTGAGATGATGGTTGACAGCGCTTCTAAACGCTGTATGATTCGCCTCCCGCTACGAGAGATCGCAGTGAGTCAAGTGTTTGAAGCTAAACGAGTTTCTCGCAAAAAACTTCAAAATAAACGCTTGACAGCAAATGAGGAAAGCGTAGAATGCGCGCCTCGGTTGAGACGAAACGATCTTAACCAAACGCTCTTTAACAAATCGAATCAAGCAATTCGTGTGGGTGCTTGTGAGTATGGACTGATAGTCAAAAAGATTATCAGCATCACAAGTGGCCATGCGAGAAATCACATAGTCATTTGAGATTGCTGAGCCAAGTTTAGGGTTTCTTAAAAACCCAAGCAGTATTGAACTGAAGAGTTTGATCATGGCTCAGATTGAACGCTGGCGGCAGGCCTAACACATGCAAGTCGAGCGGATGACGGGAGCTTGCTCCTTGATTCAGCGGCGGACGGGTGAGTAATGCCTAGGAATCTGCCTGGTAGTGGGGGACAACGTTTCGAAAGGAACGCTAATACCGCATACGTCCTACGGGAGAAAGCAGGGGACCTTCGGGCCTTGCGCTATCAGATGAGCCTAGGTCGGATTAGCTTGTTGGTGAGGTAATGGCTCACCAAGGCGACGATCCGTAACTGGTCTGAGAGGATGATCAGTCACACTGGAACTGAGACACGGTCCAGACTCCTACGGGAGGCAGCAGTGGGGAATATTGGACAATGGGCGAAAGCCTGATCCAGCCATGCCGCGTGTGTGAAGAAGGTCTTCGGATTGTAAAGCACTTTAAGTTGGGAGGAAGGGCAGTAAGTTAATACCTTGCTGTTTTGACGTTACCGACAGAATAAGCACCGGCTAACTCTGTGCCAGCAGCCGCGGTAATACAGAGGGTGCAAGCGTTAATCGGAATTACTGGGCGTAAAGCGCGCGTAGGTGGTTTGTTAAGTTGGATGTGAAAGCCCCGGGCTCAACCTGGGAACTGCATCCAAAACTGGCAAGCTAGAGTACGGTAGAGGGTGGTGGAATTTCCTGTGTAGCGGTGAAATGCGTAGATATAGGAAGGAACACCAGTGGCGAAGGCGACCACCTGGACTGATACTGACACTGAGGTGCGAAAGCGTGGGGAGCAACAGGATTAGATACCCTGGTAGTCCACGCCGTAAACGATGTCAACTAGCCGTTGGAATCCTTGAGATTTTAGTGGCGCAGCTAACGCATTAAGTTGACCGCCTGGGGAGTACGGCCGCAAGGTTAAAACTCAAATGAATTGACGGGGGCCCGCACAAGCGGTGGAGCATGTGGTTTAATTCGAAGCAACGCGAAGAACCTTACCAGGCCTTGACATGCAGAGAACTTTCCAGAGATGGATTGGTGCCTTCGGGAACTCTGACACAGGTGCTGCATGGCTGTCGTCAGCTCGTGTCGTGAGATGTTGGGTTAAGTCCCGTAACGAGCGCAACCCTTGTCCTTAGTTACCAGCACGTTATGGTGGGCACTCTAAGGAGACTGCCGGTGACAAACCGGAGGAAGGTGGGGATGACGTCAAGTCATCATGGCCCTTACGGCCTGGGCTACACACGTGCTACAATGGTCGGTACAGAGGGTTGCCAAGCCGCGAGGTGGAGCTAATCTCACAAAACCGATCGTAGTCCGGATCGCAGTCTGCAACTCGACTGCGTGAAGTCGGAATCGCTAGTAATCGCGAATCAGAATGTCGCGGTGAATACGTTCCCGGGCCTTGTACACACCGCCCGTCACACCATGGGAGTGGGTTGCACCAGAAGTAGCTAGTCTAACCTTCGGGAGGACGGTTACCACGGTGTGATTCATGACTGGGGTGAAGTCGTAACAAGGTAGCCGTAGGGGAACCTGCGGCTGGATCACCTCCTTAATCGACGACATCAGCCTGCTGATGAGCTCCCACACGAATTGCTTGATTCATTTGCTGATGAGAATTCAGAAATGAACATTCGTTGATGAATGTTGATTTCTGACTTTTGTCAGACCGTTCTTTAAAAATTCGGATATGTGATAGATATAGACTGACATGCACTTTCACTGGTGTGTGATCAGGCTAAGGTAAAATTTGTGAGTTCTGCTCTTAATTGAGCGAAATGCGAATTTTCGGCGAATGTCGTCTTCACAGTATAACCAGATTGCTTGGGGTTATATGGTCAAGTGAAGAAGCGCATACGGTGGATGCCTTGGCAGTCAGAGGCGATGAAAGACGTGGTAGCCTGCGATAAGCTTTGGGGAGTCGGCAAACAGACTGTGATCCAGAGATCTCTGAATGGGGGAACCCACTCAGCATAAGCTGAGTATCTTGTACTGAATACATAGGTGCAAGAGGCGAACCAGGGGAACTGAAACATCTAAGTACCCTGAGGAAAAGAAATCAACCGAGATTCCCTTAGTAGTGGCGAGCGAACGGGGACCAGCCCTTAAGTTGATTTGAGATTAGTGGAACGCTCTGGAAAGTGCGGCCATAGTGGGTGATAGCCCCGTACACGAAAATCTCTTATCAATGAAATCGAGTAGGACGGAGCACGAGAAACTTTGTCTGAATATGGGGGGACCATCCTCCAAGGCTAAATACTACTGACTGACCGATAGTGAACCAGTACCGTGAGGGAAAGGCGAAAAGAACCCCGGAGAGGGGAGTGAAATAGAACCTGAAACCGTATGCGTACAAGCAGTGGGAGCCTACTTTGTTAGGTGACTGCGTACCTTTTGTATAATGGGTCAGCGACTTATATTCAGTGGCGAGCTTAACCGAATAGGGGAGGCGTAGCGAAAGCGAGTCTTAATAGGGCGTTTAGTCGCTGGGTATAGACCCGAAACCGGGCGATCTATCCATGGGCAGGTTGAAGGTTAGGTAACACTGACTGGAGGACCGAACCGACTACCGTTGAAAAGTTAGCGGATGACCTGTGGATCGGAGTGAAAGGCTAATCAAGCTCGGAGATAGCTGGTTCTCCTCGAAAGCTATTTAGGTAGCGCCTCATGTATCACTGTAGGGGGTAGAGCACTGTTTCGGCTAGGGGGTCATCCCGACTTACCAAACCGATGCAAACTCCGAATACCTACAAGTGCCGAGCATGGGAGACACACGGCGGGTGCTAACGTCCGTCGTGAAAAGGGAAACAACCCAGACCGTCAGCTAAGGTCCCAAAGTCATGGTTAAGTGGGAAACGATGTGGGAAGGCTTAGACAGCTAGGAGGTTGGCTTAGAAGCAGCCACCCTTTAAAGAAAGCGTAATAGCTCACTAGTCGAGTCGGCCTGCGCGGAAGATGTAACGGGGCTCAAACCATGCACCGAAGCTACGGGTATCATCTTATGATGATGCGGTAGAGGAGCGTTCTGTAAGCCTGTGAAGGTGAGTTGAGAAGCTTGCTGGAGGTATCAGAAGTGCGAATGCTGACATGAGTAACGACAATGCGAGTGAAAAACTCGCACGCCGAAAGACCAAGGTTTCCTGCGCAACGTTAATCGACGCAGGGTTAGTCGGTCCCTAAGGCGAGGCTGAAAAGCGTAGTCGATGGAAAACAGGTTAATATTCCTGTACTTCCAGTTATTGCGATGGAGGGACGGAGAAGGTTAGGCCAGCCTGGCGTTGGTTGTCCAGGTTTAAGGTGGTAGGCTGAAATCTTAGGCAAATCCGGGATTTCAAGGCCGAGAGCTGATGACGAGTTGCCTTTAGGCGACGAAGTGGTTGATACCATGCTTCCAAGAAAAGCTCCTAAGCTTCAGATAACTGGGAACCGTACCCCAAACCGACACAGGTGGTTAGGTAGAGAATACCAAGGCGCTTGAGAGAACTCGGGTGAAGGAACTAGGCAAAATGGCACCGTAACTTCGGGAGAAGGTGCGCCGGCGAGGGTGAAGGACTTGCTCCGTAAGCTCATGCCGGTCGAAGATACCAGGCCGATGCGACTGTTTATTAAAAACACAGCACTCTGCAAACACGAAAGTGGACGTATAGGGTGTGACGCCTGCCCGGTGCCGGAAGGTTAATTGATGGGGTTAGCGCAAGCGAAGCTCTTGATCGAAGCCCCGGTAAACGGCGGCCGTAACTATAACGGTCCTAAGGTAGCGAAATTCCTTGTCGGGTAAGTTCCGACCTGCACGAATGGCGTAACGATGGCGGCGCTGTCTCCACCCGAGACTCAGTGAAATTGAAATCGCTGTGAAGATGCAGTGTATCCGCGGCTAGACGGAAAGACCCCGTGAACCTTTACTATAGCTTTGCACTGGACTTTGAATTTGCTTGTGTAGGATAGGTGGGAGGCTTTGAAGTGGGGACGCCAGTTCTCATGGAGCCATCCTTGAAATACCACCCTGGCAACTTTGAGGTTCTAACTCAGGTCCGTTATCCGGATCGAGGACAGTGTATGGTGGGTAGTTTGACTGGGGCGGTCTCCTCCCAAAGAGTAACGGAGGAGTACGAAGGTGCGCTCAGACCGGTCGGAAATCGGTCGTAGAGTATAAAGGCAAAAGCGCGCTTGACTGCGAGACAAACACGTCGAGCAGGTACGAAAGTAGGTCTTAGTGATCCGGTGGTTCTGTATGGAAGGGCCATCGCTCAACGGATAAAAGGTACTCCGGGGATAACAGGCTGATACCGCCCAAGAGTTCATATCGACGGCGGTGTTTGGCACCTCGATGTCGGCTCATCACATCCTGGGGCTGAAGCCGGTCCCAAGGGTATGGCTGTTCGCCATTTAAAGTGGTACGCGAGCTGGGTTTAGAACGTCGTGAGACAGTTCGGTCCCTATCTGCCGTGGACGTTTGAGATTTGAGAGGGGCTGCTCCTAGTACGAGAGGACCGGAGTGGACGAACCTCTGGTGTTCCGGTTGTCACGCCAGTGGCATTGCCGGGTAGCTATGTTCGGAAGAGATAACCGCTGAAAGCATCTAAGCGGGAAACTTGCCTCAAGATGAGATCTCACTGGGATCTTGAATCCCCTAAAGGGCCGTCGAAGACTACGACGTTGATAGGTTGGGTGTGTAAGCGCTGTGAGGCGTTGAGCTAACCAATACTAATTGCCCGTGAGGCTTGACCATATAACACCCAAGCAATTTGCTAGCGCAGATTGCGGTGGTGAAGATGACATGAACCGAAAGTTCGCAAGGCATCACAAACATCACATATCCGAATTCGCTGGGCTGTCCATCTGGACATTCTGGCTACAGAATTTCTTGACGACCATAGAGCATTGGAACCACCTGATCCCATCCCGAACTCAGTAGTGAAACGATGCATCGCCGATGGTAGTGTGGGGTTTCCCCATGTGAGAGTAGGTCATCGTCAAGATTCATTTCGCAAAACCCCTATCTGCACATGCAGGTAGGGGTTTTGTCTTTGTGCTCCCAAAAAGTCCCCTGGCCTCACAACAATCCCTGTGGGAGCGGGCGTGCCCGCGAACACCGGCGCAGCCCGTGCCATGCCCCACAGAGAACGCATCACGCGTGATATCGTTTCCCTCCATCAACCTCAGCACCTGCCAGAGAGTTTCCGATGCCCCACACCACCCATCTGCACCCCGGCTTCATGATCGTCCACGGCAACCGCCTCGACGATCTGCGCAGCCTTGTGGTGAGCTGGATGCGTCGCTACCCGCTGGCACCGTTGGAAAACGAAATCGCCTTGGTGCAGAGTAACGGTATCGCTCAATGGCTCAAGCTGGCTTTGGCGGAAGACCCGCTGGAGGACGACCAAGGTGGCTGCGGCATCGCCGCTGCAATTGAGGTTCAACTGCCCGGCAGCTTCATGTGGCAGTTGTACCGCAGCGTGCTGGGGCGCGATGAAATTCCCGAGGTGTCCCTGCTCGACAAAGCGCCGCTGACCTGGCGCCTGATGCGTCTGCTACCGGCGCTGATCGAGCGCCCGCATTTCGAGCCGTTGCGCCGCTTCCTGATGGACGACGGTGACCTGCGCAAGCGCTACCAGCTGTCCGAGCGCCTGGCCGATCTGTTCGACCAGTATCAGGTCTACCGGGCCGACTGGCTCAGGGACTGGGCAGCAGGTGAGCACGTGCTGAACACCGCCCGTGGCGAACGTAAGGCACTGCCCCCGGCTAACCGCTGGCAGGCCGAGCTGTGGAAGGCCTTGCTGGAAGACGTCGGAGAAAAAGGTATGGCGCAAAGCCGGGCCGGCGTGCACCAGCGCTTCATCGAACGTATCAATAGCCTGGAACAGGCTCCCCCCGGGTTACCCTCGCGGGTGATCGTGTTCGGCATTTCATCGCTGCCGGCCCAGGCCTTGGAGGCATTAGCCGGCCTCGCACGCTTCAGCCAGGTGTTGTTGTGCGTGCACAACCCTTGTCGCCACCACTGGGCGGACATCGTTGCCGACAAAGACCTGCTGCGCCACCAATACAAGCGTCAGCAGCGCAAACAAGGCATGCCCTTGCAGCTCGACGACCAGTCCCTGCACCAGCACGCACACCCATTACTGGCTGCTTGGGGCAAGCAAGGCCGAGACTACATCAACTTGCTCGACAGCTACGACGACCCGGGTAGCTACCAAGGCGTGTTCAGCGATGGTCGCATCGACCTGTTCAGCGACGGTTCACCCGCCACGCTGCTCAGCCAATTGCAGGACGACATTCTCGAACTGCGCCCGCTGGCAGAAACGCGCGCGCTGTGGCCGCCAGTCGATCCCGCCAACGACCGCTCGATCCGTTTTCACATTGCCCACAGCCCCCAGCGCGAAGTAGAGATTCTCCACGACCAGCTGTTGGCCCGCTTCAGTGCCGACCCCACATTGCGCCCGCGTGATGTCATCGTCATGCTGCCGGCCATCGATACTTACGCGCCGCACATCCGCGCCGTTTTCGGCCAACTGCAGCGCAATGACCCCCGTTACATACCGTTCACCCTGACCGACCAAGGGCAGCGTGGCCGGGAGCCTCTGCTGATTGCGCTGGAACACCTGCTCAAACTGCCGGACAGCCGTTTCGCCGTCAGCGAAGTGCTCGACCTGTTGGATGTCCCCGCGGTAAGAGCCCGGTTTGGTATCCGCGAAAACGACTTGCCTACCCTGCACCGCTGGATCGAAGGCGCAGGCATTCGCTGGGGCCTCGATGCCGAGCAGCGAGCCAGCCTTGGCCTGCCCGCCGGGCTTGAACAGAACACCTGGCGCTTTGGTTTGCGTCGCATGCTGTTAGGGTATGCCGTAGGCGTGGGCGAAGCGTGTGACGGTATTGAGCCGTACGATGAAATCGGTGGTCTGGACGCAGCCCTGATCGGCCCGCTGGTGGCCCTGCTCGACGCACTGGATGTCGCCTGCCAGGCCCTGGCCGAACCGGCCACCGTCAGCCAGTGGGGCGAGCGCCTGCATGCCCTGTTGCATGTGTTCTTCCTGGCCGAGGACGAGCACGACGAATTCCTGCTGATCCAGTTGCAGGATCTGCGCGATAGCTGGCTTGAAGTATGCGAAACGGTCGGCCTGCAGGACCCTCTGCCATTGACCGTGGTGCGCGAGGCCTGGCTGTCGGGGCTGGACCAAGGCAAGCTGTCACAACGTTTCCTGGCGGGCTCGGTGAATTTCTGCACGCTCATGCCCATGCGCGCGATCCCATTTCGGGTGGTGTGCCTGCTGGGCATGAACGATGGTGATTACCCGCGCGCCCAGCAGCCACTGGACTTCGACCTGATGGCCAGCGACTACCGCCCCGGTGACCGCTCACGCCGTGAGGACGACCGTTATCTGCTGCTCGAAGCGCTGCTGTCGGCACGTGACCAGCTGTACGTCAGCTGGGTCGGGCGCAGTATCCGTGACAACAGCGAACGCCCGGCCTCGGTGTTGATCGGGCAGTTGCGCGACCACCTTGCGGCGGGTTGGCAGCTGAACGGCGCACAGCAGGGCCAGGCGACACAGGCGGGCGAGCAGCTGCTGCACGCCCTGACCCAAGAGCACCCGCTGCAACCGTTCAGCCCGCGCTACTTCCAGAAGGGCAGCCCGCTGTTCAGCTATGCCCACGAATGGCAAGTGTTGCACCAGCAGAGCGAAGGCGACCCGCAGGGCGAACCAGCCCTGGCGCCCTATCAGGATGATGAAGCGCTTACCCTGACCCAGCTGAGTGACTTCCTGCGCCATCCAGTTCGGCATTTCTTCAGTCAGCGCCTGAAGGTGTACTTCGAAGCGCTGGAAGCGCCGACCCCGGACGAAGAACCCTTCACCCTCGACACCCTGCAGCGCTACGGCGCCAGTGAAAGCCTGCTCGGTGTCGCCTTGGCCGCACCGGGCAACGCCGAGCAGGCCCTGCAGGCCCAGGCCCGGCGTTTGCAGGCTTGCGGTGTGCTGCCGCTGGCTGGGTTCGGCGAGCTGCTGCAAAGCGAGTTGATCGAGCCGTTACCCGACCTGCTGCAACGCCACCAGCAGTTGCTGCAACGCTGGCCGCGCTTGGTCGAGGGCGCTTTGCCCGTGCATTTCGAGCACGGCCGGCACCGTCTCGAAGGCTGGCTGGGGCGGGTATTCCAGGCCGACGAGCAAAGCCTTCTGAGTATTACCACCGTGCCCAACACCATCAGTGCCGGGCGCAACAACTTGAAGTGGCACCGCCTGATCGCGCCCTGGGTCACCCACCTGGCGGCCTGTGCCGCAGGTTACGCGTACCATAGCGCCCTGGTCGCCAGCGACCTGACCCTGTTGCTGGCACCGCTCCCGCAAGGCGCCGCCGGGCAACTGTTGGGCGACCTGTTGGTGGCGCGCCAGGCCGCGATGAACGCGCCCCTGTCGGTTGCCGCCAAAACCGCTTTTGCCTGGCTGGCCCACGACGATGCCGACAAAGCCCTGGCCGCTGCGGCCCGCGCCTACGAGGGCGATGAACGCAGCAGTTTCGGCGAGCGCAGTGAAAGCACTGCCTTGGCTCGGCAGTTCCCTGATTTCGCCGCACTCACCGCCGACGAAACCTTTGAAGGCTGGTGCGAAACCTTGTACCGCCCATTGTTCACCGCACCCTGGCAGACCCTGGGCAACCCGGAGAAAGGCGCATGACCCAGGCCCGCCCCTTGGCGTTGAGTTTCCCCTTGCATGGCAGCCAGCTGATCGAGGCCAGTGCCGGCACCGGCAAGACCTTCACCATTTCCGCCCTGTACCTGCGCCTGATCCTCGGGCATGGCGGCGAGCAGGGTTTTGCACGCGAACTGCTGCCACCGCAGATTCTGGTGGTGACCTTCACCGACGCCGCCACCAAGGAGTTGCGCGAGCGTATCCGTGCGCGCCTGGCAGAAGCTGCACGCTTCTTCCGTGGCGAGCTGGAGGGCGCCGACCCTTTGCTGCACCAACTGCGTGACGACTACCCGCAAGAGGCGTGGCCGCGCTGTGCCGGGCGCCTGGAAATTGCGGTGCAGTGGATGGACGAAGCAGCGGTATCGACCATTCACGGCTGGTGCCAGCGCATGCTGCGCGAGCACGCTTTCGACAGCGGCAGCCTGTTCACCCAGACCCTGGAAACCGACCACAGCGAGCTGCTGGGCCAGGTTATGCGCGATTACTGGCGGCGCTTCTGCTACAGCATGCAAGGCCAAGCGCTGGCGTGGGTGCGTAGCCATTGGGTCAGCCCCGACGCCTTGCTCCCGCGCATTCGCCCCTTGTTCGGCCGGGTGCGGGCCGAGCAGCACGGCGCCGAACCGGCGGCACTGATCGAAGCATCGCTGCAGCAGCGCAGCGAACAGTTGGCCCGGCTCAAGGCGCCTTGGCTACAGTGGGCCGAAGAGCTGCGGCAGATCTGCCGCGATGCCCTGGCGGCCAAGCAGGTCGACGGTCGCAAGATGCAGGCGCGCTATTTCGAACCCTGGTTCGACAAGCTTCATGCGTGGGCTGCGGACGAACAGCAGGTGGAGCTCGACCTGGGTACTGGCTTCACGCGCCTGACCCCGGCCGGCATGGCCGAGGCCTGGAAGGGCGAGCCACCCGCGCACCCGGGCCTGGCTGCCATGCAGACCCTGGCGCAACACCTGCAAGCCCTGGACAGCCCGGATGCCCCCCTGCTCGAGCATGCCGCCCATTGGGTCTCGGCACGGTTTGAAGTGGAGAAGCGCCGGCGGGCAGAAATGGGCTTCGACGATATGCTGGTGCGCTTGCAGCACGCACTGGCCAGTGACGCCGGCGAGCGCCTGGCCGGGCTGATTCGTGAGCAGTTCCCGGTGGCCCTGATCGACGAGTTCCAGGACACCGACCCGGTGCAGTTCGGCATTTTCGAGCGTATCTACCAGATCAGCGAAAATCGCCCGGACACCGGCCTGTTCATGATTGGTGACCCGAAGCAGGCGATCTACGCCTTCCGCGGTGCCGACATTTACACCTACCTCGCCGCACGGCGGGCCACCAGCGGTCGGCTGCACAGCCTGGACACCAACTACCGCTCCAGCAAGGCCATGGTGGCGGCGGTCAACCAGGTGTTCCTCCAGGCCGAGGCACGTCAGGGAGGGCGCGGGGCGTTCCTGTTCCGCAGTGCCGATGACAACCCGTTGCCGTTCATCGAGGTGCGCGCCAAAGGCCGCAGCGAACAGCTGGTGATCAACGGCGAAGCCAGCGCTGCCCTGCAATGCTGGCAGCTGCAGAGCGAAGAGCCGGTATCCGGCAGTGTCTACCGCCAGCAACTGGCCGCCAGTTGCGCCAGCCACATTGTCGATTTGCTCAATGGCGGCCAGCAAGGCACGGCTGGTTTGCGCAATGCCGAAGGCGAACTGCGCCCCTGCCTGCCGTCAGACATCGCCATTCTGGTGCGTGATGGCCACGAAGCGCAGCTGGTGCGCGCCGAGCTGGCCGCACGCGATGTACGCAGTGTGTACCTGTCCGACAAGGACTCGGTGTTCGCTGCCCAGGAAGCCCATGACCTGCTGGCCTGGCTCAAGGCCTGCGCCGAGCCCGATTCGGAGCGCCTGCTCAAGGCGGCCCTGGCCAGCCTTACCTTAGGCCTGTCGTTGCCCGCACTGGACCGCTTGAACCAGGACGAGCGGGTCTGGGAGGGCTGGGTCATGCGGTTCCGCTACTACCGCGAAACCTGGCAGCGCCAGGGCGTACTGCCGATGCTGCGCCACCTGCTGCATGACTTCCAGCTGCCGCGCACGCTGATCCGCCGCAGCGATGGCGAACGGGTGCTGACCAACCTGCTGCACCTGGCCGAGTTGCTGCAGCAGGCAGCTGGCGAAATGGATGGCGAACAGGCGCTGATTCGCCACCTGGCTGAGCACTTGGCCAGTTCTGGCCAGGCTGGCGAGGACCAGATTCTGCGCCTGGAAAGCGACGAACAGCTGGTCAAGGTGGTGACCATCCACAAGTCCAAGGGCCTGGAGTATCCGCTGGTCTACCTGCCGTTCATCTGCACCAGCAAACCTGTGGACGGTAGCCGGCTGCCGCTGGCCTGGCACGACCCTGAAGGCCACGCCCACCTTACCCTGACCCCAGACCAGGAGCAGATCGAACGCGCCGACGATGAGCGCCTGGCCGAAGACCTGCGCCTGCTGTATGTGGCCCTTACCCGTGCCCAGCATGCCTGCTGGCTGGGTGTCGCCGACCTCAAGCGCGGCAACCAGAAAACGTCGCAGTTGCACCGCTCGGCGTTGGGGTATCTGCTGGGTGGCGGCCTTGCCCTGGCCAGTTCGGCGCAGTTGGCCGACTGGTTGCAGGCCCTGGCCGCGCGTTGCCCGCACATCGCCTGCACAGGCCTGCCGCCGGCCCAGCCGCAGGTGTATCGCATGCCCCATGCCGCGCGTGAATTACTGCCGGCACGCAAGCCACGCCGGGCCGCCGCTGAGCACTGGTGGATCGCGTCCTACAGCGCCCTGCGCGTGGGTGACCAAACCCTCGGTGCCGACAGCTCGCAGGCCCAGCAACTGCAGGATGACGAAGTCGTCGATGTGCAGGTGCTGCGTGAAGTCCCGGCCGACAGCGGTGATATCCACCGCTTCCCGAGGGGGCCGAACCCCGGCACCTTCCTGCACGGTCTGCTGGAGTGGGCAGGCCGCGAAGGCTTTAGCCTGGTAAGCCGTAACCCGCAGTTGATCGAGCGAACCGTTGGCCAGCGCTGCAACCGCCGAGACTGGACGGGTTGGATCCCCACCCTCAGCCAGTGGATGCAGCGCTTGCTGAGCGAGGCCTTGCCGTTGCCCGGCAGTGGGCAGAGCGTGACGCTCGGGGAGCTGTGCACTTACCAGATCGAAATGGAGTTCTGGTTCGCCAGCCAGCGCGTCGACGCCGAGCAGCTGGATCGTCTGGTAGCACGCCACACCCACCCCGGCCTGGCGCGCCCGGTGGCGCAGCCGACGCTGCTCAATGGCATGTTCAAAGGGTTCATCGACCTGGCATTCGAGCTGGACGGCCGCTATTACGTGACCGACTACAAATCCAACTGGCTCGGCCCGGATACCCAGGCCTACGATGCCCTGGCCATGGAGAAAGCCATCCTCGAACACCGCTACGACCTGCAGTACGTGTTGTACCTGCTGGCCCTGCACCGGCAACTGCGCGCGCGGCTGCCGGATTACGATTATGACCGCCACGTGGGCGGTGCCTTGTTCATCTTCCTGCGGGGTGCCAGCAGCAGTGGGCACGGCGTTTACTTCACCAAGCCACCGCGTGAATTGATCGAAAGCCTGGACGCGCTGTTCCGTGGCGAGCACCCGCCCACCCAGCAGGACCTGTTTGCCGGAGCCATGCCATGAGCCGCAACCTTGTCGACCTGTTGCCCACCCCATTGCACGCCGAGTACCTGCTGGCGCTGGCGCCGCAAACTGACAGCGGTGACCTGCTGCAACTGCTCGACCGCTGGGTCGAGCGCGGCTGGCTACGGCCGCTGGACCGTGCGTTCGTGTCATTTCTGGAAGAGCGGGCCCCAGGCAGTGACCCCTTGCTGCTGCTTGCCGCAGCGTTGGCCAGCCATCAACTGGGCCACGGCCACGTCTGCCTCGACCTGCAGCAAACCCTGGCCGAGCCCGACTTTGCCCTGTCGTTGCCGCCAGAGGGCGACGCACTGACCGGCCCCTTGCTGTTGCCTTCGCAGTTGTTGGCCAACCTCGACTTGCAGGCCTGGCGCCAACGCATCGTAGCCAGCCCGCTGGTGGCCGCTGGCGACGCCCCGGGCCAGCAGGCGCGCCCCCTGGTGCTCAGCGGCCAGCGCCTGTACCTGCGCCGTTACTGGAGCTACGAGCGGCGTATCGACCACACTTTGCGCCTGCGCCTTAGCCAGGCTGAAGCACCGCCGGCGGACTTGCCACAACGCTTGGCGCAGTTGTTCGAGGGTGGCGCCCCGGCAGGCCAGGTGGATTGGCAGAAGCTCGCCTGCGCCCTGGCCACCCGCGCCGGCTTCAGCATCATCACCGGCGGCCCCGGTACGGGCAAGACCACCACGGTGGTGCGCCTGCTGGCGTTGTTGCAAGCGCCGGCGGTGGAGCAGGGCAGGCCATTGCGTATCCGCCTGGCGGCACCTACCGGCAAGGCCGCTGCGCGCCTGACCGAGTCCATTGGCCAGCAGGTCGAGCGCCTGCAGGTCAGTGCCCAGGTACGCGAGCAGGTGCCGACCGACGTCAGCACCGTGCACCGCCTGCTCGGTAGCCGCCCAGGTTCGCGGCACTTCCGCCACCATGCGGGCAACCCGTTGCCGCTGGATGTGCTGGTGGTCGACGAAGCCTCGATGATCGACCTGGAGATGATGGCCAACCTGCTCGACGCCTTGCCTGCGCGGGCACGCCTGGTATTGCTGGGTGACAAGGACCAGCTGGCCTCGGTCGAGGCCGGTGCCGTGCTGGGTGACTTGTGCCGGGACGCCGAAGAAGGTTACTACGCGCCGGCCACCGCCAGCTGGCTCGAACAGGTCAGTGGCGAATCGCTGGCTGACAGTGGCCTCAAGGTTGGCGATGAACAGCGCAACCCGCTGGCCCAGCAAGTGGTGATGCTGCGCTTTTCGCGGCGCTTTGGCGAAGGCAGCGGCATTGGCCAGCTGGCGCGGCTGGTCAACCGGCAGGACGCCCATGCGGCGCGCAACCTGCTGGCCATGCCACCGGCTGATGTGCACAGCCTGGTGCTCAGGCACGAGCAGGACCGCGCCTTCGACCGCCTGCTGCTCGATGGCTTGAACCAGGGCAGTGAAGGGCCACAAGGGTACCGCAGTTATTTGCGTACCCTTGGGCGCTATCGGCCACTGCTGGATACCCCGTTCGACGACCCCGCCTGGGAGCAGTGGGCAGGCAAGGTGTTGCACAGTTTCGAGGCCTTCCAGTTGCTGTGTGCGGTACGCCGGGGTGCCTGGGGCGTCGAAGGGCTCAACGAGCGGGTGGCGCGGGTGCTGCACGGCGCCGGCCTGATCGACAGCCAGCAGCCTTGGTACGAAGGGCGCCCGGTGCTGGTCACCCGCAACGACTACGGCTTGGGCCTGATGAACGGCGACATCGGCATTGCCCTGCGTTTGCCGGACGAGCGCGGCGAGCCGCTGCTGCGGGTGGCCTTCCCGCGTAATGACGGCAGCGGCGGCGTGCGTTTTGTCCTGCCCAGCCGCCTGAATGAAGTGGAAACGGTATTTGCCATGACGGTGCACAAATCCCAGGGTTCGGAGTTCGGCCACACCGCACTGGTACTGCCCGACACACTGAACCCGGTGCTGACCAAGGAGCTGGTCTATACCGGGATCACCCGCGCCAAGCACTGTTTCAGCCTGGTCGAGCCGCGCCAGGGCATTTTCGAGGAGGCGGTGGCACGCAAGGTAATGCGTATTTCCGGCTTGATGCTGGAGCAAGTCTGACCCCGGCCGAAAAGCAGTTGGCGATCCCCAGTGGGAGCGGGCGTGCCCGCGAACACGGGCGCAGCCCGTGCCAACCACCGCGGTGCCTGCCTTTCTACAGTGATGCGGCCATGTGCTATCGTTGCGCCGAGACCAGAAAGGATTTTGAGAGATTCCCCACATGCATGTGGCCGCAAGACGTGTGACAAGCTGTGCGGTTTCGCTATTGCTGGCCGTCCTGTTTATCGCTACGGGGCCTGCCCGGGCGGACACCGCAACCACCAACGCCCAGGCGCAGCAACGGGCCAAGGCCGTCACCCAGGTCGTGCTGGGCATTTTCAGCTACGCGCGCTGGCCGGTGGAGCCGTCTCCATTGCGCCTGTGCCTGGTCGGCCCCACCGAATACGCTGATGACCTGATCAAGGGCCAGGTGCAGGAGTCTGGCCGCCCGCTGCAAGTGAAGCGCTTGCTGGCAGATGACAGTCAGGTCGCTCAGGCGTGTGATGCGATCTACATCGGCAAGCTCGACCAGCGCCAGCGTGACAAGCTGTTCGAGCGGGTCAGCGGCTACCCGGTCCTGAGCATCAGCGAATCGAATGACCCATGCACCATCGGCAGCCTGTTCTGCCTGCGGGTCAGCGACCAGCAGGTGGCCTTCGAGGTCAACCTTGACTCGGTGGCGCGCTCCGGGGTGCGCATTCACCCCAGCGTGCTGCAGCTGTCGCGGCGCCGGGCGGTGCAACCATGAAGCCGACCCGCAAGCGCAGCCTGCGCCCAACTCTGCGCTCGGTGCTGGGCCGTGCACACTTGAATGTCGCCTTGCTGGCCGTGGGCCTGGCCGGTATTTCCTTGACCCTGTTGGGCGTGCTGGCCTTGAGCGTCTATGCCAATCACAACCTGCAACTGATTGCCCGGTCGATCAGCTACACCGTGGAGGCGGCGGTGGTGTTCGATGACAGTGCCGCCGCCAGTGAGGCGCTGGCGCTGATCGCCAGCGCCGAGGAAGTGGCCGAGGCCAGGGTATTCAATGGTGAAGGCGAGCAACTGGCGCGCTGGCAACGTGCCGATTCGGGCATGCTTGCCCTGCTGGAAACGCAGGTCGCCCGCGCGTTGCTGGACGAACCGGCCAAGCTGCCGATCATGCACCAGCAGCAACAGATCGGGCGCATCGAACTGGTTGGCCAGGGGCGTAGCCTGTTGCTGTTCATGCTGGGGGGGCTGGCCGGTATTCTGTGTTGCACGGTCCTCAGCGCCTTGGCTGCCCAATACCTGTCGCGGCGCCTGCTCGGCGATATCACCCGGCCGCTGCGCGGCCTGGCCAGCGTCGCCCACGCCGCCCGCCGCGAGCGCAGCTTCGACCGGCGTGTGCCGGAAACGGCGATCGCCGAACTCAACGAGCTGGGGAATGACTTCAACGCCCTGCTGGACGAACTGGAAGTATGGCAAAGCCACCTGCAGAGCGAAAACCAGACCTTAGCCCACCAGGCCAGCCACGACAGCCTGACCGGCCTGCCCAACCGCGCCTTCTTCGAAGGGCGCCTGAGCCGCAGCGTGCGCAACGCAGCCAGCCAGCAGGATCACATGGCACTGCTGTTCCTTGACAGTGACCACTTCAAGCAGATCAACGACACGCTGGGCCATGCGGTGGGGGACGAGGTGCTGATCAGCGTGGCCGAGCGCCTGCGTGCCCAGTTGCGTGAGCATGATCTGGTTGCACGTTTGGGCGGCGATGAATTCGCCGTGCTGCTGACGCCTTTGCAAACGCGCCGGGATGCCGAGCACATTGCCGAAAAAATCGTCGCCAGCATGAAGTTGCCGGTGCAACTGGACAGCGGCCGCAGTGTCGCCACGTCGGTGAGCGTCGGTATCGCCTATTACCCGGAAGACGGCGCCGACCCGGCCAGTCTTCTGAATGCCGCCGATGCGGCCATGTATCAGGCCAAGCGCAAACGGCGTGGCCATTGGCAAGTGGCGCAGACGGAACGGTCCGCCAACCCTATCGACAACAGGAGCTGAACCCGTGATACAGGCTTTACGTTTTCCACTGTGGGCCGTGTTGCTCGCTGTGCTGGCGCTGACCGGCTGCCAAAGCGCGCCGCCCAAGGGGCTGACCCCGGAACAGATTGCCGTGCTCAAGCGCGAAGGCTTTACCCCCACCGATGAAGGCTGGGCGTATGACTTGTCTGGCAAAGTGTTGTTCGGCAGTGACCTGGACAGCCTCAACAGCCAGAGCCAGGCGATTGTCGAGCGGATCGGCAAGGCACTGCTGGGCGTGGGTATCCAGCGTGTGCGGGTAGACGGGCATACCGACTCGTCGGGCAAGGCGGCCTATAACCAGGAGTTGTCCGAGCGCCGCGCGCAGAGCGTGGCCAAAGCCTTGGTCGGCGTGGGCATGCAGCCGCAGAACATCCAAAGCCAGGGCCTGGGCAGCAGCCAGCCGGTGGCGAACAACCGCACCAGCGCCGGGCGGACCGAAAACCGGCGCGTGTCCATCGTGGTGGCGTCTTACTGAGCCCCGTCACTGCTGGGCAAAGCGCATTTCCCGGGTTTGCCCCATCAACAACGGCGCATTCGCCTCCGTCATCCCACGAATGTAATCCCACAACAGGGTAATCCGCTTCAACTTGCGCAAATCCTCCCGGCAATACATCCAGAATTGCCGCGTTACCTCGATGTCCTCTGGCAACACCCTGACCAGCCGTGGATCCTGTGCAGCCAGGAAACACGGCAGGATCGCCAGCCCGCGCCCCTGCAGCGCCGCCGTGTACTGGGCAATCACACTGGTACTGCGCAAGTGCGCGCTGGCGCCGGGAATCAGGTTGGCCAGGTACAGCAACTCCGAGCTGAACGCCAGGTCGTCCACGTAACTGATGAACGGGTGCCTGGCCAGATCAGCCACCTGGTGTATCGGTGCATGGCTGGCCAGGTAGTCCTGCGTCGCATACAGCCGCAAGCTGTAGTCGCACAGTTTGCAGCACACATAAGGCCCGTGCTCCGGCCGCTCCAGGGCGATGACGATATCCGCTTCGCGCTTGGACAGGCTGATGAAGTGCGGCAGCGGCAGGATATCCACCGAAATGGCCGGGTAGGCGTCGACGAAGTGGCTCAACTGCGGGGTAATGAAGAAACTGCCGAAGCCTTCTGTGCACCCCATTCGCACATGCCCCGACAACGCCACGCTCGACCCGGATACCTGCTCGCACGCCATGTGCAGCGTACTTTCGATCGACTCGGCATAGCCCAGTAAACGCTGGCCCTCGGCAGTGAGAACAAAGCCGTTGGTGCGCGACTTTTCGAACAGCAAGGTACCCAGCGCACCCTCCAGCGAGCTGATGCGGCGCGACACCGTGGTGTAGTCCACACTCAGGCGTTTTGCCGCGCTACTGGCCTTGCGGGTGCGGGCCACTTCGAGGAAGAACTTCAAGTCGTCCCAGTTGAGCGCGCTCAGGGATGTGAGATCTTTTTGCATGATGATCCGGTTTTTTTGTGCGTTCTTGTTGGATGTTTGCACATCTATACTCGAAACAAGCCTCAGGACGCCACCTCGCGTTTACTTGGCGCTGGCGATCTCGTCCCGACAATAATTCCAAGGAGAACGCAGATGAACGCACCGCAATCCCCGAACCCGACCAAGGTCGAGCAGGTGAAGCTGCTGATCGACGGCCAGTGGGTCGAGTCTGTGACCACCGAATGGCGCGACATCGTCAACCCGGCCACCCAAGAGGTGCTGGCGCGGGTACCGTTCGCCACGGTAGATGAAGTCGATGCAGCGGTAGCCGCTGCCCACCGTGCTTTCAAGACCTGGCGAGACACCCCGATTGGCGCGCGCATGCGCATCATGCTCAAGCTGCAGGCGCTTATTCGCGAACACACCAAGCGCATTGCCCAGGTGCTCAGCGCCGAGCAGGGCAAAACCCTGGCTGACGCCGAGGGTGATATCTTCCGCGGCCTGGAAGTGGTGGAACACGCTGCTTCTATCGGCACCCTGCAGATGGGTGAATTCGCCGAAAACGTCGCCGGCGGCGTCGATACCTACACCCTGCGCCAGCCTATCGGTGTATGCGCTGGCATCACGCCGTTCAATTTCCCGGCGATGATCCCGCTGTGGATGTTCCCCATGGCCATCGTCTGCGGCAACACCTTCGTGCTCAAACCATCCGAGCAAGACCCGCTGTCGACCATGCTGCTGGTCGAGCTGGCGCTGGAAGCTGGCGTACCGGCCGGGGTGCTGAATGTGGTGCACGGTGGCAAGCAGGTGGTGGATGCCATTTGCACTCACCAGGACATCAAGGCGATTTCCTTCGTCGGCTCCACCGAAGTGGGCACCCATGTGTACAACCTGGCCAGCCAGCACGGCAAGCGCGTGCAGTCGATGATGGGCGCCAAGAACCACGCCGTGGTGCTCCCCGATGCCAACCGTACACAAACCATCAATGCACTGGTGGGTGCCGCATTCGGTGCGGCCGGCCAGCGCTGCATGGCGACCTCCGTCGCGGTACTGGTGGGCAAGGCCCGTGAGTGGTTGCCAGACATCAAGGAGGCCGCCAGCAAGCTCAAGGTCAACGCCGGTTGCGAGCCCGGCACCGATGTCGGGCCGGTGGTTTCCAGGCGGGCCAAGGAGCGCGTGTTGGGCCTGATCGAAAGCGGCATCAGGGAGGGCGCCAAGCTGGAGCTCGATGGCCGCGACGTTCAGGTCCCGGGCTACGAGCAGGGCAACTTTGTCGGCCCGACCCTGTTCTCAGGCGTGAAGACCGACATGCAGGTGTACACCCAGGAAATCTTTGGCCCGGTGCTGGTCACCCTGGAGGTCGATACCCTCGACGAAGCCATCGCCCTGGTCAACGCCAACCCGTTCGGTAACGGCACCGGCCTGTTCACCCAAAGCGGCGCGGCCGCGCGCAAGTTCCAGAGCGAGATCGACGTGGGCCAGGTGGGTATCAACATCCCGATCCCGGTGCCGGTCCCGTTCTTCAGTTTCACCGGCTCGCGTGGGTCCAAGCTCGGCGACCTTGGCCCATACGGCAAGCAAGTGGTGCAGTTCTACACGCAGACCAAGACCGTCACTGCCCGCTGGTTCGACGACGACAGCGTCAACGACGGCGTGAACACCACCATCAGCCTGCGCTAAGGAGTTCCTCATGCGTATTGCATTCATTGGCCTGGGCAACATGGGCGCGCCCATGGCCCGCAACCTGATCAAGGCCGGGCACACACTGAGCCTGTTCGACCTGAACAAAGCCGTGCTTGCCGAGTTGGCCGAACTGGGCGGGCAGATCAGCCCTTCGCCCAAGGCCGCGGCCGCCAGCAGCGACTTGGTAATCACCATGCTGCCGGCCGCGGCCCATGTGCGCAGTGTTTACCTGAACGACGACGGTGTGCTGGCGGGCATACGCCCCGGCACACCGACCGTGGACTGCAGCACCATCGACCCGCAGACCGCGCGCGAGGTGTCCAAGGCCGCGGCGGCCAACGGCGTGGACATGGGCGATGCGCCGGTGTCCGGTGGCACCGGCGGTGCGGCAGCCGGCACGCTGACGTTCATGGTCGGTGCCAGCGCCGAGCTGTTCGCCAGCCTCAAGCCGGTGCTGGAGCAGATGGGCCGCAACATCGTCCACTGCGGCGAGGTGGGCACCGGGCAAATCGCCAAGATCTGCAACAACCTGCTGTTGGGTATCTCGATGATCGGCGTGTCCGAGGCCATGGCGCTGGGTAATGCGCTGGGCATCGATACCCAGGTGCTGGCCGGCATCATCAACAGTTCGACCGGGCGTTGCTGGAGCTCGGATACCTACAACCCATGGCCCGGCATTATCGACACGGCGCCGGCCTCGCGGGGCTATACCGGTGGGTTTGGTGCCGAGCTGATGCTCAAGGACCTTGGGCTGGCGACCGAAGCGGCACGCCAGGCACACCAGCCGGTGATCCTGGGGGCTGTGGCCCAGCAGTTGTATCAGGCCATGAGCTTGCGTGGCGAGGGGGGTAAGGATTTCTCGGCTATCGTCGAGGGGTATCGCAAGAAAGATTGACGCAAGAGGTGGGCTTCATCGCGGGCCAGGTGGCCTTCCCTCTGTAACTGCGCACCAGAGGGAAGGGCACCTGCCCCGCGATTTTTTTGCCCCGATTCTGCAGGCGCCACATAACCCTGTGGGAGCGGGCATGCCCGCGAACACCGGCAAAGCCGGTGCCATCCACCACACTGCCTGTTTCGCGGGCGCGCCCGCTCCCACAGAGTTAGTTGTAGAGTGTCGGATCAGGCAAAGACGAAATACTTGCGCACGGTCTCGACCACTTCCCAGGTGCCTTTCATCCCCGGTTCGATCACGAACACGTCACCGGCCTTCAGGTGCTTCGGCTCTTCGCCTTCCGGGGTGATGATGCAGTAGCCATCGAGGAAGTGGCAGAACTCCCACTTGTCGTAATTGACCTCGAACTTGCCCGGGGTGCAGATCCAGGTGCCCATGATCTTGCTGCCGTCTGCCGACAGGTAGGCGTTGAGGTTCACGGTGTGCGGATCGCCGCCGATGCGCTTCCACTTGGTGGCGTCCACGACCGGCGTGGGGCAGGTTTCGCGCAGGACGGTGATGAAATCGGACATGGCACAACTCCTGGTGACTGGCTGAATGACTGGTCACCATAGGGCCATCGGCCGAGCCGCAGTTGCCTGGGCTCGACGTCCAGCTGTCTGGTCGCGCTATGCCCACCAATACCGCACAAAGTGGAAGAACACTGGCGCCGCAAAGCACACCGAATCCATGCGGTCGAGCATGCCGCCGTGGCCTTCGATCATGTGGCCCCAGTCTTTCACCCCACGGTCACGCTTGATGGCCGACATCACCAGCCCGCCGAAGAAGCCCATGGCGTTCACGGCCAAGGCCATGAGCGCGGCCTGCCAGAAGCTGAAGGGCGTGATCCAGCACAACAGGGCGCCGATCAAAGTGGCCAGCGCTACGCCGCCGGCCAGGCCTTCGACGGTCTTGGAGGGTGACAGGTTGGGCGCCACCTTGTGTTTGCCAAACAGCTTGCCGCACACGTACTGCAACACGTCGCTGAGTTGCACCACCAGAATCAGCCAGGCGATCAGCAGCAGGTTGCGGCCCTCGTAGCCGGGGATGTCCAGGGTCATCAGGGCCGGCACTGAAGACACGCAGTACACGGCGATCATCAAGCCCCATTGCACTTTTGACGCACGCTCGAGGAAACGTGTGGTGTCACCGCCCAGGCTGGCGAGGATCGGCAGCAGCAAGAACAGGTACACCGGAATGAAAATGCTGAACAGGCCGTACCAGTCCATGGCGATCAGCACGTACTGCACCGGAAGTGCCACGTAGAAGGCTGCCACCAGTGCCGGGTAGTCGCTGCGCCGGGTAGGGGTGAGGGTCATGAATTCGCGCAGGGCATAGAACGACACACCGTAGAACAGCACGATCACACCGTACTTGCCGAACACGAAGGCAATGCCGATCACCACCACCATCACCCACCAGGCATTGATGCGGGCGTTGAGGTTGTCGATCACGGCGTGCGGCGCCGGGCCGGCGCGCCATTTGAGCAGGCGGCCGATCACGCTGGCCAGCAGCAGCAGGGCGCCGATGCCGGCAAACAGGGAAAGGGTATTGTTGTCCATGTCAGGCATCCTTGGGGGCCAGGTTCAGCAGGGCCTGGCTGGCCCGCTCGAGAAACGCCTGCTTGCTTTCATCGGCGTGCAGGTGCAGCGGTTCGCCAAAGCTCAGGGTGCACAGCAACGGCAATGGCAGGGCGCGCCCTTTGGGCATCACCCGGTTGAGGTTGGCGATCCATACCGGTACCAGTTCGACCTGCGGGTGGGCTGCTGCCAGGTGATACAACCCGCTTCTGAAGGGCAGTAGCGGTGCGTCGCCAAGGTTGCGCGTGCCCTCCGGGAAGAAGATCAGCGAGTCGCCCTGGGCCACCGCGTCGAGCACCGGCTGCAAAGGGTTGCCTTGCCCTTCGCTGCGCTGGCGCTCGATCAGTACCCCGTTGAAGACCTTGCGGATAAGAAAGTCGCGGATGCCCGGCCTGGCCCAGTAGTCTGCGCCGGCCACCGGGCGCGTGCGCTGACGCAGCCCTTGCGGCAGCGAGGCCCACAGCAGCACGAAGTCGCCGTGGCTGCTGTGGTTGGCGAAATACAGGCGCTGCACCGGCAGCGCCGAGCAACCCAGCCAAAGGGCGCGGGCACCGGTAATCAGGCGGGCGGCCGAGGTGATGACGTAAGCAGTCAGGTTGGCGAGCATAGGCAGGTGGTCATCCCTTGAAAGGCAGTGTCAGCAGGGTAGCCAAGGCTAGCGACAGCTGCAGGCCCAGGCATACGGCCTGACGGCGCAACAGGCCTAGTGCGGCCTGGCTGCGGGCAGGCCAGGCGCGGCCGTCGGTGGCCTGTGGTTTGAGTTTCAGTTCGAACAGGGCGCGGTCTAGGGCCTGAGTGTCGGCCGGCAGGTCTGCGCTATTGGCCAGGTGGGCAAATAGTTCGGCATCGATTGCCACGCGGATGGCCCAATATTTGTGGAGCACGCCGAGCACCAGCAGCACGCTGCACAGCAGGCTCGCCAGCGGATGCAGCGGGGCGTTGAGCAGAGGTGCAAGGCCGTAGGCCAGGGCCAGCAAGGTGAGGCCGTCGGACAGGCGCTCCAGCTGTTTGCCTCGGCCCAGCAGGCTGGCGGCCACGCGCAGGTTCATGGCTGTGCTCCCAGTTGCTGGAGCACATGGCGGTGGGCACTGTGCAATACGATGCCGGGGCGGGCTTTGCGGATAAGGGATTCTGCCTGCTGGGCGTCAACGCACCGGCCGGTCACCACCAGCCAGGCCGCCACGGCGCTGGCGCTGCGTGAATAACCCAAAGCGCAGCACACCAGCACGGGACCCTGAGCGCGCAGGTGCTCGATAGCGCTGGCGGCTTGTTGTAACAGCGCAACGTCTGGCGTTAACAGATCCAGGGTCGGGAAACACTCATAGGCAACAGCTGACGCGCCCGTCGTAGGAGCGGCCTTGCGTCGCGAAAGGGCTGCGGAGCAGCCCCGGGTTTTCAGCTTCGCAGCAGAAACTGTGGGGGCTGCTCCGCAGCCCTTTCGCGACGCAAGGCCGCTCCCACAACGGTCGATGTATGGTAGCTCGGCGCATAAATCAACAATTGCAGCGAACTGCGTGTCGCGCCCTGGGATTCTCCCCAGGTACACACCATCACACACCTCGTCGGCCTGTGGATGGCGCCGGGTCCACAGCCGCGAATTCAGCCACGCGCCCGCCAGATAGGGTGCCAGCAGCCACCGGCTTGCAGGCGACAAGCGCCCGTCATTACCCTTCTGAAAACCACCCGCCCCGAACACGGCGTAGTTCAGCGCCACCAGCCCCAACGACACCGCCGGCCAACTCAACCACAGCCAAGCCCCGCCCATCGCAGCGGCAGGGAGTACACACAGCAGCGCGCCCAAGGCATAACAAGCGGCAACCTTCCAGCGCTTGGCATCCTGAGCAAGACGGGCCGCCTGAAAGGGCAGGCGCCCTTGCCGCGGCCACAGCCACAGGCAGGCAAACCCCGCCAGCGCCCCCGTGGGCACATCGATGAAATGGTGCTGCCAGGTGGTCAGCACCGACACCCCGATCAGCGCCATCCAGCCATGCATCAGCCAACGCCAGGGCTGGCGTTGCACATGCCGGGCAAACATCGCCCAGATGATCACCAGCAAAGCGATGTGCAGCGAAGGCGCCTGGTTGAATGGCTTGTCGAAGCCCATCAACACGTCGAACAGCCAGCCGAACAGCCCGTCCAGGCCCGGCCGCTCGAAGGTGAACCGCAGCGGCCACAGCAGAAAACAGCAGACGCTGATCACCTGTGCGCTGAGTAGCGCCAGCGCGTGGCGGTCCATTTCCTGGCGTGTGCGCGGCAGCAGGAAGGACAACCCGTACAGCAGGTCGATCGACCAGTACGGGATGATCGTCCAGGGCCACAGCGGCATGCCGTGCTCCCAGCCGAACACCAGGCTGCCGACATCACTGCGCCCAGCCGTGTAATTGTTCGCCAGCCCATAGCTGAGGAAGAACAA
Organism: Pseudomonas sp. NY5710; assembly: GCF_013305665.1. Classification (NCBI taxonomy): domain Bacteria; kingdom Pseudomonadati; phylum Pseudomonadota; class Gammaproteobacteria; order Pseudomonadales; family Pseudomonadaceae; genus Pseudomonas; species Pseudomonas sp. NY5710. The sequence goes on along the minus strand of NZ_CP045554.1, from coordinate 4,504,675 downwards.
CGGCCCCAGCAGCAGAAGCCAGAACACGCCCCGGCGAATCAGCCCGTGCTCGCGTGGCGGGCTCACTCAGCGCACCCGCTGTGCCAGGCTGACGCTGAAAATGCCCCATTCATCGATACGCTGGGCCAGCTTGCGGAAGCCCGCGGCCTCAACCAGCTGGTCCATCTCGGCCTGGCTGCGCCGGCGCATTACCCAAGCCTCGCCACCGCGGTGGCTGGTGAGGGCGCGGGCAATCATCTCCAGTTGCGGGTGCCATGGCTGGCAGGTGTAGACCAGGTAGCCGCCATCTTCTACGGCGTCGGCCAGCCCGGCCAGGGAATTGCCCACCAGTTGGTTACTGGGGAAGAGCTCGTATAGCCCCGAAACCACGGCCAGCGTTGGGGGCTGTTCAAGTGTGGCCAGGCTCTGGCGATCGAAGGCGTCGCCCTGGACGAAGCGGGCGATGTCGGCCAGGCCCTTCTCGCGGATCAGCGCGCTGCCTTGCTGAACGTTCAGTTCGCTGTAGTCGCGCAGCAGGATCGAATCTGGCAACTGCTCAAGGCCTTGAAGGGCTTCGAGGATATAGCGGCCATGGCCGGCCGCGATATCGACAATGTGCACGGGCCGTTGCTGTTCACGCAGGTGGGCGATGGCCAGGCGTAGCAATTGCTCGACGTGCAGTTTGCGTTGGCGTATGCCACGCCAGCCGATGGCGTCGAGGTAGTTCTGGTCGATCAGGCGCCCCAGTTTGCCCTTGCCGGTCGGCTGGTTGCGGTACACGTAGTCGAGGGTGCTGCCAGAATCGAAGCCGGTGTCAAACCCGAGCTTCACCCCCGCAGACAGCCCCTTGCCCAGGCTCAAGCCGGCGCGGGTGGCGCGCCAGTAAAGGTCGCGTGGCGAGTTGCGCGGCAGCGGCGCAGCCAGGCTTTCTGCCTCGGCGCAACTGGCCCCGGTCTTGTCGGCATCCAGCAGTGAGGGCAACGCGGCGGGGCTGGCAAAGCAATGGTCGACAAACCGTTCGATGCGCCTCAGGGCATGGGCCCGATCACGTTCCCCCAAGGTGTCGTGGAAGAACCCGGGCAGTATGTGCATTTCCTTTCGTGTGCTGCCAAGCCGGTCGAAAAACCGTTCTTGCGGTTGGCGCTCGACCACGAAATCAGCCCCGGACACCAGCAACTGGGTCGGCACCTGGATGGCCTGGGCGTCCGCCACCACGCGGTCGGCGGCCTCGTACAGGCCCAGCAGCATGGTTACCGAAATGGGCCGGCTGATCAGCGGGTCGGCCACGTACGACATCACCCGCTCAGGGTCGTGGGTGAGCAGGCGCGGCTTGACGTAGCTGTTGACGAAGAAATTGCCGCGCAAGGCCTTCAGCAGCTTCAGGCCTGGGCGGGCAAACGGCACGTACAGCTTGACCTTGAACGCTGGCGAGGCCAACACCAGGCAGCGCACCTTGGGCGCGTAGTCGTGGGCCCAGGTGGCGATCAGCACGGCGCCGACGCTCTGTGCCAGTACCACCAGGTCCTGTTCGGCGATGCCGTGGTGGGCCTGGATGTGTTCGATGAAGGTTTGCACGTCGCGCACACTGGTAGCGAACCCCGGGCTGTCGCCACGCGCGCCTGGCGAGCGGCCGTGGCCGCGGGCATCCCAGGCGAAGAAGTCGTAGCCCGGCATATCCAGCTCATCGGCCAGGTGGGCCATGCGCCCGCCGTGCTCATGGCCCCGGTGGAACATCACCACGGCGCGGCGTGGCTGGTGTTCGTTGCGGGTGGCAGGCCAATGACGGTAATGCAGCTCGACACCGTCATGGGTGGGGAAGTGCAGCGCTTGCGCTTGGCGCATGGTCAACGTCCTTTTGCGACGACGATAGGCTCAGCGGGTTTCGGCCAGGCCCTGGCGAACCCGGTTGTAGAGGGTATAGAGCGAGAGCGCGAGGATGACCAGCAACAGGCCGTCGATCCAGGCGCCATCGAGCAGGCCAAAGGCGACGCCGGTGCCCAGCACCCCGAAGGCGAAGGCCCTGTCGCTCTTGCCCATAGGCCCGTCGTAGCGCCGCGAGGCGCCTGCCAGCGGGCCCATGACACCGGCGTACTCGCTGAAGGTGGCGCACAGCACCACCAGTACCACCAGCGTAGGCGACACCCCGGCCAACAAGGCGAAGGGCAGGTACAGCGCTGCATCGGCAATCACGTCACAGAGTTCGTTGAGGTAAGCACCGAGGGTGGATTGCTGGCCGAACTCCCGGGCCAGCATGCCGTCGACGGCATTCAGCGCCATGCGCAGCAGCATCCAGATCGGTACCAGGATGAACAGCCAGGTGATGTGCGGCAGGGCGGCCAGCAGCAGGCCCACCAGGAGCGATACCACGGCAGCGGTGACAGTGACCTGGTTGGCGGTGACGCCTCGGTCGTGAAGGCGTTGCACGGCCGGGCGCAACAAAGCCTGGAAGCGTGGTTTGAGCTGGTAGATCGAGGCCACTGGACAGTCCTTTTTAGTGGGGCGTCATGGCGCCATTGTGTGTGAGCCTTCTTCGCGGGTAAACCCGCGAAGAATCCAACGCAGTGCATGGCACCGGCTGCGCCGGTGTTCGCGGGCGCGCCCGCTCCTACAGGGATCGCGCCAGCTTTTAGTAATTGAGCATGACAGTTGCTCCCACCAGCCGGTCAACCAACCCCGACGCATACCCTGGCAACGCCGTAAAGTCCCGCGCGCACACCAGCAACCGGCGGTTGGCCCAGGGTTCCGCCAGGGCCACCCAGTGCAGCGGCAACAGCCCTTGCCAACGCTTCACCGCCGCCAGAGGCACCACCCCGACCCCAGCCCCGCCTGCAACCATGCGGATCACGCCATCAAACCCTTCGGCCCGCACTCTCACCTGCATGCGCCGCCCTTCCCGCAATGCCTGTTCCTCCAGGTACAACGCCAATGCACTGCCTGCTCCAAGCCCGACATGACCATGCACCAGGCTGTCGATGAAGCTGGGGGCAGCCTCGCTGGCCAGCGGATGGCCAGGCGGCGCTACCAGCACCAGTGGGTCGTCACGAAACGGCCGGGTTTGCAGGTGCCCGAAGGGCGCGGCTGATGAAACAATGCCAAGGTCTGCCATGCTTTGCGTAATCGCCTGCACGATGCGCAGGCTCGGCAGTTCCTGTATGTCCACGCTGATGCCGGGGTTTTCAGCCAAATAACCGGCCACGAGTTCTGGCAGGTACTCCGTAAGTGCTGCGGTGTTGCACAGCAGGCGCACTTGACCGTGCTGCCCCTGAGCGTACTGGCCCAGGTCGAACTGCAAGCGTTCGACCTGCTGGGCAATCAGGCGGGCATGCAGCAACAGCGCCTGGCCGGCCGGGGTCGGCTGAACACCGCGGCGGTTACGCTGTAGTAAAGGGATGCCCAGCGACGCTTCCATGGCCCGGATGCGCGCACTGGCTGCCGGCAGCGAAAGATGGCTGCGGCTGGCACCGGCGGTGATGTTGCCGCACTCCAGGGTGTGCTGGAACAGCTTGAGGTCGATCAGGTCGAAATGCATGTGCCTCTGCCTTAGCAAGAGTCTGGGTAAGGGTATGGCAGATTTTCAGCCTGCCCGCCACGGGCCATTATCGGCCCATGAATACCTTGCTCGCTTTCTACCACAACATGGGCCCTGCTCTGTCGCTGCTGGTGGTGCTGACGTTCCTGCTGGCCGGCGCAGTGAAAGGCGTGATCGGCCTGGGGCTGCCCACCATCGCAATGGGCCTGCTGGGCCTGGCTATGCCTCCGGCGCAGGCTGCAGCGCTGCTGATCGTGCCGTCGACCCTTACCAACCTTTGGCAGTTGGCCAGCGGCGGGTACCTGCGAGCGTTGCTGGTGCGGCTGGGCCCGATGCTGGCGCTGATCTTCATTGGCACCTTGCTGGGCAGTGCCTGGCTGGGAATCGACAGCGGGCCATGGGCCGCGCATGCGTTGGGTGCGGCCTTGCTGGCGTACGCGGTGTACGGGCTGGTTGGGCCGGGCTTGCACTTGGCAGCGGCGCACGAGCGTTGGCTGGGGCCTGCGTGCGGGCTGGTGACGGGGGTAATCACGGCGGCAACCGGGGTATTCGTGATACCTGCGGTGCCCTACTTGCAGAGCCTGGGCCTGAGCCGCGAGCAGATGATCCAGGCGCTGGGCCTGTCGTTCACGGTATCGACCCTGGCACTGGCTATTGGCCTGGCCGGGCAGGATGCCCTCGGTGGCCAGGCCTTGGGTGCTTCATTGCTGATGCTGGCGCCAGCCTTGCTCGGCATGCTGGCCGGGCAGTGGTTGCGTCAGCGCATCAGCGCGTTGCTGTTCAAGCGTTGTTTCTTCATCGGCCTGGCCGCACTGGGCGGCCACTTGCTGATCAACGGTTAGCGCTGGATGCGCTGAGCATGTTGACCCGCTGGATATCGAAATCACGCTCCAGGTAGTCCATGCGTTTTTCGAAGAAGGCGGCCATGTGCGGCAGGGCCGAATGCACATCCAGCGCGGCCTGGTCGGCCCACACTTCGAAAAACACGAACAGGCTGGGGTCCTGCTGGTCGCGCAGCATGTGGTACTCGATGCAACCTGGCTCCTGGCGGCTTGGCTCGACATAAGGGCGGAACAGGTTTTCGAACGCATCAGCCATTTCCGGGCGGGTCTTGGCTTTGAGAATGAAGGCGATCTGCTCAGTCATGGGGCGCTACTCGGTGAGGGACGGTGAACCGATTCTACGGCAATAATTTGATGCTGATTCGTGACTTCTGGTCAATTGTATTTTGCCCGGTGACTTCTGTATCCCGCCCCAGCGAACCTCTAACCTGCCGACATCAAATTTTGACTCGGCCGGGGAGGCCAGCATGAAAAAGATTCTTCTGCTCAATGGTGGTAAACAGTTCGCTCACTCTGATGGCCGCCTCAACACGACCTTGCACGAAGCGGCCATCGCCCACCTGGACCGCGCCGGTTTCGATGTACAGCAGACGTTCATCGACGGTGGCTACGACGTGCAGGCCGAGGTCGAGAAGTTTCTCTGGGCCGATGTGATCATCTACCAGATGCCGGGCTGGTGGATGGGCGCGCCGTGGACGGTGAAGAAGTACATCGATGAAGTGTTCACCGCAGGCCATGGCAGCCTGTACGCCAACGATGGCCGCACCCGCTCGGATCACACGCAGAAGTACGGCAGCGGTGGCTTGGTGCACGGCAAGCAGTACATGCTTTCGCTGACCTGGAACGCGCCGCAGCAGGCCTTCGATGACTCGAGCGATTTCTTTGAAGGCAAAGGCGTGGATGCGGTGTACTTCCCGTTCCACAAGGCCAACCAGTTCCTTGGCATGGCCGGCCTGCCGACTTTCCTGGCAACGGATGTGATGAAGCGCCCAGATGTGCCGGCGGCGTTGGCAGCCTATGAGGCCCATCTGGACAAGGTGTTCGGCAAGGCAGCGTGATGGGTTGCCTGTACTGGCCTCTTCTCGGGCTGGCTCGCTCCCACAGGTGAGGTGGGAGCAGCCGCACTTGGCCTGTACATGCGATTATCTGATCCTTGCACAGACCCATCACAGGCCCGAATGTGAAAACCCGATCCGAAGAACTCCAGGTATTCGTCGCCGTCATCGATTGCGGCTCGATCTCCGCCGCTGCCGAGCAGATGGGCCAGACCCCGTCCGCCGTCAGCCGGACCTTGTCACGCCTGGAGGGCAAGCTCGGCACCACCCTGGTCAATCGTACCACCCGCCGTATGGACCTCACCGAGGAAGGGCGTTTTTTCCTCGACCGCGCGCGGTTGATCCTGCAGCAGATGGACGACATGGAAGAGCGCCTGTCGATGAACCGCCAGACCCCTACCGGGCGCCTGCGCATCAACGCTGCCGCCCCTTTCATGCTGCATGCCATCGTGCCGTGGATCGGCGAGTTCCGCCGCCAGTACCCGGGCATAGAGCTGGAGCTGAATACCGACGACCTGATCATCGACCTGCTGGAGCACAGCACCGATGTGGCGATTCGCATCGGCGAACTGGCCGACTCCAGCCTGCATGCACGCAGCCTCGGCTGCAGCCCGGTGCAGGTGCTGGCAAGCCCCGCCTACCTGGCGCAGCATGGTACACCCCAGCGTGTCGAGGACCTGGTCAACCACTGCCTGCTTGGCTTCAGCCAACCCGACTCGCTCAACCAATGGCCGCTGCGCCATGCCCAGGGTGACCGCTTCGGCATCCGCCCCGCGTTGCTCGCTTCCAGCGGCGAGACCCTGCGCCAACTGGCGCTGGCCGGGGAGGGCATCGTCAGCCTGTCGCATTTCATGACCCACGAAGACATTCGCAGCGGGCGCTTGCAGGTGCTGTTGGGTGAAGCCAACAACGGTTACCGGCAACCGATTCACGCGGTGTACTACCGCAACACGCAGCTGGCCCTGCGTATTCAGTGCTTTCTGGATTTCATCCAGCGCAAGCTGGCCATGTACGCCTGCTGAGTTGCCTGAACGCGACAAATTCTGCCCACGGGCGGCGAAACGCCCGGCGGTCGATTGCACAGTCGAGGCGCATCGGCCTTACTAACTGCTCGACAAAAACAACACCAAGGAAGTGTCATGCGTATTGTCCCGTTTCAGTACCTGGCTCTCGCAGCCGCGATCCTGAGCTGTTCCTCGGTTTACGCTGCTGATCTGGAAGGCGGTGCAGTGGCTGCCCCCGATCAATATGGTGCACAGGTTGCCGCCGATATCCTGAAAAAGGGCGGCAACGCAGTCGATGCCGCCGTGGCCACGGCCTTCACCCTGGCGGTGACCTATCCCGAGGCCGGCAATATCGGCGGCGGCGGTTTCATGACCCTGTTCGTCGACGGCAAGCCGTATTTCCTCGACTACCGCGAAGTGGCGCCCAAGGCCGCCACGCGCAACATGTACCTGGACGACAAGGGCGAGGTCATCGAGAACCTCAGCCTGGTCGGGGTGCGCGCCGCTGGCGTACCCGGCACGGTAATGGGGTTGTGGGAGGCGCATCGCAAGTTTGGCAAGCTGCCCTGGAGCGAGCTGCTGACCCCGGCCATCGGCTATGCGAAAAATGGCTTCAAGGTCGCGGAAAAGCAGTACCAGTACCGCAACGATGCACAGGGCATGTTCAAGACTGCGACCAACTTCAACGACTACTTCGGCAACATGAAGGTTGGCGAGCTGTTCAGGCAGCCCGAACTGGCCCAGACCCTGGAGCGCATCGCCGACAAAGGCGTCAGCGAGTTCTACCAGGGCAAGACTGCCGATTTGCTGGTGGCGCAGATGCAGGCCGACAAGGGCCTGATCACCAAACAAGACCTGCAGGACTACAAGGCCGTATGGCGTGAGCCGATGGCCGTCAGTTGGCGTGGCAACGTGGTGTATACCGCGCCACCACCCAGCTCCGGCGGGGTAGCGCTGGCCCAGCTGCTGGGCATCAAGGAAGACCGCGCGGCGGACTTCAAGGGGGTGGCGCACAACTCGGCGCAATACATCCACCTGCTGGCAGAGATCGAGAAACGCGTGTTCGCCGACCGCGCCGACTATCTCGGTGACCCGGCCTTTACCCAAGTGCCGGTGGATAAACTGGTGGCCAAGGACTACCTGGCCAAGCGCGCTGCGCAGGTCAACCCGAAAGCCATTTCCGACACTGACAAGGTCAAGCCCGGGCTGGAGCCGCACCAGACCACGCACTTTTCCATCGTCGACAAGCACGGCAACGCGGTCAGTAACACCTACACCCTCAACCTCGACTACGGCAGTGGCGTGGTGGTGAAAGGGGCGGGCTTCCTGCTGAACGACGAGATGGACGATTTCAGCGCCAAGCCGGGGGCTGCCAATGCCTTTGGCGTAGTCGGCGGTGATGCCAACGCGATCGAGCCGGGCAAGCGCATGCTGTCATCGATGAGCCCCAGCCTGATGACCCGTGACGGCAAGGTCGAGCTGGTGATCGGCACCCCGGGTGGTTCGCGGATCTTTACCTCGATCTTCCAGGTGATGAACAATCTGTATGACTACGGCATGCCATTGGACAAGGCGGTGGCGGCGCAGCGTGTGCACCATCAGTTGCTGCCCAAGGACACCATCTACTTCGACAGCTATGCACCGTTGACCGGGCCTGTGGCTGACGGCCTGAAGAAGATGGGGTATGTGCTGGAAGACCAGGGCTGGGAGATGGGTGATATCCAGGCGATCCGGGTGGACGGGGCAAAGCTGGAGACTGCCTCTGATCCACGGGGGCGTGGAGTGGGCATGATCGTCAAATAAGCTGTCGCCTGTGCTGGCCTCATCGCCAGCAAGCCAGCTCCCACAGGTACGGCGCTGTTTCTGATCCTGGACCGTTACTGTGGCAGCCTGGCTTGCCGGCGCTGGGCCGCTCAGCGGCCCCGGGGCTTGCAGTCAGACGCGGAACTGGCTGACCAGCGTCTGCAACTGCCCACCCAGGCGCGCCAGTTCGACGCTGGACGCTGCCGTTTCATTGCTGGCCGCCGCCGTCTGCTCAGACACATCGCGCACATTGAGGATGCTGCGGCTGATCTCCTCGGCCACCGCACTCTGCTGCTCTGCGGCCGCGGCAATCTGCTGGTTCATCGACTGAATGCCCGACACCGTGCTGGTAATGCTTTCCAGCGAGGCCCCGGCCTTGCGCGCCAGTTCCACGCTGCTGTCGGTCAGGGTACGGCTGCCTTGCATGGCGCTGGCCACTTGCTGGGTACCCTGCTGCAGGCCGGCAATCAGCTCTTCGATCTCTTCGGTGGACTTTTGCGTGCGCTGCGCCAGGCCGCGTACTTCATCGGCCACCACGGCGAAGCCGCGCCCGGCTTCACCCGCCCGCGCCGCCTCGATCGCCGCGTTCAGCGCCAGCAGGTTGGTCTGTTCTGCCACCGACTTGATCACGTCCATCACGCTGCCGATCTTCTGGCTTTCCTGTTGCAGCAGGCTCATGGCTTCAGTGGAGCGATGCATGTCCTGGGCCAGGCGCTCGATCTGGCCGATCGCTTCACCGACCACGCGGTCGCCGGCGCGGGCCTGTTCGTCGGCACCGGTGGCGGCGTGCGAAGCCTGTTCGGCATTGCGCGCCACTTCTTGCACGGTGGCGGCCATTTCGTGCATGGCGGTGGCCACCTGGTCGGTTTCGACCTTCTGGCTATTGGCCCCGGCACTGGTCTGTTCGGTCACTGCCGACAGTTCTTCGGCAGCGCTGGCGATTTGGGTCACGCCGTCGCGGATGCCGCTGATCAGCTCGCGCAAGGTGGTGCCCATGCGCGCGATGCCTTGCTGCAGCACGCCCAATTCGTCGCGGCGGGTGACGCGCAATTGCTGGGTCAGGTCGCCACTGGCGATTTTTTCCACCGCCAGCAGCGTCTCGCGCAACGGGCGGGTGATCTGCCGGGTGATCAACACCGCGCCCAGCACGCCGACCAGCAACGCCAGCAGCGTGGCGATGGCCTGCAGGCTGCGGGCCTGGCTGCTTTCGATGTCGCGACGCTGCAGCTGGATCTGGTACAGCGCATCGCTGCGCTTGACGATATCGGCACCCTGTACGGTCATTTCCGCACGCGCGGTGGTGATGCTGGCGACTGCATCGCGGAACTGGCGTACGGCATCACGGTAGGCCAGTACCGCGCTTTCCAGTTGCTGCAGGCGTGTGCCTTCACCCGGCATCTGGCGTTTGAGGTTGCCCACATTGGCCAGTGCCGCATCCAGCTGGCGCAGGGCGGCCTGCTCGTTGCTGGCACTGTTGTCGGCAATGTAGCCGCGCACGTCGATGCGCACCTGCAGCAACTGCTGGCGCGCCTGGCTGATCAGTTGGTACTGGGCCAGGCGTACGCTGTCGGCTTCCGGGCGGGCCATGACTTCCTGGCTCAACAGGTCCATGGCCTGGTCGGCGCCGGCGGCCGAGCTGTCCATGGTGCTACGCGCTGCGCGCGTGGCGTCGTAGCCTTGGCGCATCTTGTTCAGCGACAGCTTGTAGGCGCTGATGGTTTCCCCCAGCTCACCCAGCAGCTTGACGTTCTCGGGGCTTTTGAACGTACTGGCCAAGTAGGCCTGCTGCTTGCTGAAGGCGTTCAGCTTGGCCTGGGTGTTGGCGGCCGCGGCATCGTCGCCATTGGCGATCATGTACTGCAGGCGGGCCACGCGCAGGTCGGTCAGGTCTTTGTTCAACTGGCCGATGTCGCTCATCCAGTTGCTACGGTCGATCAGGCTGCCCAGGCTGGTCCAGCCAGTCAGGGCCAGCAGGCCGGTGAGGACAAGCACCAGGCCGAAGCCCAGGCCGAGTTTGAGGTTGACGCTGATGTTGGCAAACCAGCTGTTCATGCACGCACTCCAGAAATAGTTTTCGCTCTTTTGATGTTCGATCGCCAGGCGTTATTGTTCTGGATGCCCGCTGATTCATGCAGGGGTTATCGGCAATGCTGCGGGAAGCTGAAACGCTTTTTCAGCAATAACAGCGTGCGCATTTTGGTAGGCGCGGCGTTGCCGGTGCGCCGGACCGGTCGGAAAGGGCCGCGAAGCGGCCCCAGGGTTCCAGCGGTGACGCAGCAGTCTGTTGGCGAGGTATCAGAGGCTACGGGCACTGAAGGTGTCGCAGCGGTCCACTTCACCTTCGGCAAACCCGGTCTTGAACCAGCGCACGCGCTGGGCCGAGGTGCCATGGGTAAACGAGTCCGGCACCACACGGCCGCGCCCTTGCTGTTGCAGGCGGTCATCGCCAATGGCGTTGGCAGCGTTCAGCGCCTCCTCTACATCGCCCGGCTCCAGCCAGTTCAGGCGCTTCTGTGCCTGGTAGGCCCAGACACCCGCCAGGCAGTCCGCCTGCAGTTCCTGGCGTACCAGCAACCCGTTGTCGCCCTCCATGCGCTGACCACTACGGCGGGCGGCGTCGACCTTGGCCGAAACCCCCAGCAAGGTCTGTACGTGGTGGCCAATTTCGTGGGCGATGACGTAGGCCTGGGCAAAGTCGCCGGCCGCGGCGAAACGGGTTTCCATTTCGCGGAAGAACGACATGTCCAGGTACACACGCTGGTCGGCCGGGCAATAGAACGGCCCCACGGCCGCAGAGGCAGCGCCGCAGGCCGAATTCACCTGGCCACTGAACAGCACCAGCTTGGGGTCGCGGTACTGTTTGCCTGCTTCGGCGAACAACGCCTTCCAGGTGTCCTCGGTATCGCCCAGGATCGAGGCCACGAACTGGGCCTGCTCATCGTTGGCCGGTGGCGCCTTGGCGCCGGCACCGCTTGGCGCCGTCTGGGTCTGCTGCTGCTCCACCTGGCCGGCCAGCTGGCCGAGGATCTGCAACGGGTCCTGCCCGGTCAACCAGCCGATGCCGACGATCAGCAGGATCGCCCCCAGGCCCAGGCCTTTGCCGCCGCCAAAGCGCATGCCGCCCCCACCGCCACCTTCGCCCCGGGCATCGACCACGTTGTCGCTGCGTCGGCCTTTTCGCCATTCCATGAGTGCTCTCCCGAGCGTGAAACAAGAAGTAAAAGATTAGTTCACGACCGCGGTTGGTGTCAGGTGCAGGTGCTCATGCATAACCAAATGGATATGTTTTAAGTGCCTCATTTCAATATTCACCGCGCGCGACATGCCGGAAACTGTATGTAGGAGCGGGCTTGCCCGCGAAGGGTTCAATAAGCCCGCCTGCGCATCTCCATAATTCCAAGAGAGGAAACCGGCATGCCCGCCCAGGACAACAGCCGCTTCGTGATCCGTGATCGCAACTGGCACCCCAAAGCCCTCACCCCCGACTACAAGACCTCCGTTGCGCGCTCGCCGCGCCAGGCGCTGGTCAGCATTCCGCAGTCGATCAGCGAAACCACCGGCCCGGATTTTTCCCACCTGGGCTTCGGTGCCCACGACCACGACCTGCTGCTGAATTTCAACAACGGTGGCCTGCCGATCGGTGAGCGCATCATCGTTGCCGGCCGCGTTGTCGACCAGTACGGCAAGCCTGTGCCCAATACCCTGGTGGAAATGTGGCAAGCCAACGCCGGTGGCCGCTATCGCCACAAGAACGACCGCTACCTGGCACCGCTGGACCCCAACTTCGGCGGTGTCGGCCGCTGCCTGACCGACCGTGACGGCTACTACAGCTTCCGCACCATCAAGCCGGGCCCGTACCCGTGGCGCAACGGCCCGAACGACTGGCGCCCAGCGCACATCCACTTCGCCATCAGCGGCCCGTCGATCGCCACCAAGCTGATCACCCAGCTGTATTTCGAAGGCGACCCGCTGATCCCGATGTGCCCGATCGTCAAGTCGATCGCCAACCCGCAAGCCGTGCAGCAGTTGATTGCCAAGCTCGACATGAGCAACGCCAACCCGATGGACTGCCTGGCCTACCGCTTCGACATCGTGCTGCGCGGCCAGCGCAAGACCCACTTCGAAAACTGCTGAGGACCCCGCCATGCCAATCGAACTGCTGCCGGAAACCCCTTCGCAGACTGCCGGCCCCTACGTGCACATCGGCCTGGCCCTGGAAGCGGCCGGCAACCCTACCCGTGACCAGGAAATCTGGAACCGCCTGGCCAAGCCCGACGCCCCGGGTGAGCACATTCAGCTGATCGGCCATGTCTACGACGGCAACGGCCACCTGGTGCGCGACTCGTTCCTGGAAGTGTGGCAAGCCGACGCCAACGGCGAGTACCAGGATGCCTACAACCTGGAAAACGCGTTCAACAGCTTCGGCCGCACCGCCACCACCTTCGACGCCGGTGAGTGGACGCTGTACACGGTCAAGCCCGGCGTGGTGAACAATGCCGCTGGCGTACCAATGGCGCCGCACATCAACATCAGCCTGTTTGCCCGTGGCATCAACATCCACCTGCACACGCGCCTGTATTTCGATGATGAAGCGCCGCTCAATGCCAAGTGCCCGGTGCTCAACCTGATTGAGCAGCCGCAGCGCCGCGAGACGCTGATTGCCAAGCGTTGTGAAGTGGACGGGAAAACGGCGTATCGCTTTGATATCCGTATTCAGGGGGAAGGCGAGACGGTGTTCTTCGACTTTTGATGTAAACGTCGGGGCCGCCAAGCGGCCCCGATGCCTCAGCCTGCAACGGGTTTGAGGTCGAACGCACCGGCCTGATGTTGAAACAGCAGGCAATCGGCAGCCGCCGTGCAGCCACTTTCATGTATCAACCCGGCCGGCAGGTTGTAATAGGCGCCTGCCGGGTACTCGATGCGCTTGCCGTCGATCACCGCATAGAAGGTCCCCTTCAGCACGACCGTCGGCAGTGCCTGGCTGTGCTGGTGCAGGCCGTTGTCGGTCCCTTTGCTGAATTTCACATAGGCCGAGTAGGGCCCCTTGCCGAAGATATCGCCCTCAACGTTGGCGAAGCTGACAGCGCCATTGGTATTGGGCACGTCCTGCCAGTTCAAGGCCGTGTGGTCGGTGACTGAAACGATTGGTTGTGCCGCGTTGGCGCCAACTGCCAGGGTGCCGAGTGCCAACGCTGCGATGAATGCCTGCACTGCTTTCATGCTGGAGTACCTTTGTTGAGTGATGATCAACAAGAGGCTAACTCACGGTTGAGGGCACAAATACGGGCAGAACTAGCCATGACTTGTGTCAATTACGCACAAATCAATATTCTCACTTCGCTTGTGAATAGTACGCCTGTACGTAATCCAGCAATGCTCGCACCTTGGGCGGCAGGTAGCGGCTCTGTGGATAAACCGCGTAAAGCGTGCGTGCTGGCAGTTTCCAGCCTTCCAGCACCGGTACCAGCCGCCCGTTCTGCAGGGCATCGTGGACGATGAAGCGGTCGAAGCTGGCGATCCCGAGGGCGCCTATGGCGGCAGCGCGCAGGGCCATCGGCGAATTCGCACTCAGGCGTTGGGGCATGAGGATGTCGCGCTGTTCGCCTTGGGTGTTAGTCAGTTGCAGGCGCTGTGGGTGGGGTAGCTGGCTATAGCCGAGCAGGGGGTGGCCAGTCAGTTCATCGGGCGTAGCCGGTGTGCCGTTTCGCTGCAGATAACCCGGGGCTGCTACCAGCAACACCTCGCTGCCCGTCAGCCGGCGCGCCACCAGGCTGGAGTTCGGTAACTGGTCGGTGACCCGCAAGCAGACATCAATTTGCGCCTCGAGAAGGTCGACGAAGCGGTCGCTGCAGTGCAGCTCGATCTGCAACAGGGGATGGCGCTCGACGAAATCCGGTAGCCAGCGACCCAGCTCCAGTTCACCAAAGGCTGTGGCCACGCCCAGGCGCAAGGTGCCAGTGGGCTGTTGCTGATGCTCCGACAATTCCAAGCTCATTGCCTGCATCTGTTCGAGAATCTGCACGCAATGGCGATAGAACAATGCGCCGGCTTCGGTGAGGTGCAAGCGGCGCGTGGTTCGGGTGAGCAATTGCGCGCCGAGGTGGCGTTCAAGCTGCTTTACCTGGCGTGACAGGACGGTATGCGAGACCCCCGCCTGACTGGCAGCGGCGCTGAAACTGCCGAGATCGACCACCCGGCGGAAAGACTGCATGGCACTGAACTGGTCCATCGGCATCACTCTCCTGGCAAGCTGCGCTGGGGCCAGCCAGGCCCCAGTGCAGCGCGGATCAGCGCCGGACCAGCAGCACGCCGCTTTCCATATGGTGCGTGTACGGGAATTGATCGAACAGCGCGCAGCGTTCGATACGGTGGGTATCTTGCAGCTGAGCGATGTTCTGCGCCAGCGTTTCCGGGTTGCACGAGATGTACAGGATCCGCTCGAAACGCCGGGTCAACTCGCAGGTATCCGGGTCCATACCCGCACGCGGCGGGTCGACGAACACCGTACCGAAGTCATAGGCTTTCAGGTCAATGCCTTCCAGCCGGCGGAACGGCCGCACCTCGTTCAGCGCCTGGGTCAGCTCTTCAGCCGACAAGCGCACCAGCCGCACGTTATCCACAGCGTTTTCGTCGAGGTTGCTCAACGCGGCATTGACCGACGTCTTGCTGATCTCGGTGGCCAGCACCTGGCGCACGCGGGTGGCCAGTGGCAGGGTGAAATTGCCGTTGCCGCAATACAGCTCCAGCAGGTCGTCCTCACGCTCGCCCATTGCCTCGAACGCCCAGCTCAGCATCTTCTGGTTCACGGCACCGTTAGGCTGGGTGAACGCGCCTTCTGGCTGGCGGTAGCTGAACACACGGCCAGCCACGTCGAGTTTTTCCACCGCGTAGTCGCGGCCGATCACCAGGCGCTTGCCTTTGGAGCGGCCAATCACGCTCACGCCCAGCGCCTCGGACAGCTGCCGTGCAGCCACTTCCCAGGCCTCATCCAGCGGGCGGTGGTAGCACAGGGTAATCATGGCGTCGCCAGCCAGGGTAGTAAGGAACTCCACTTGGAACAGGCGGTTGCCCAGTGCTTCGCTGGCCTGCCAGGCGGCCTTCAGGCGCGGCATTAGTTCGTTGATGCGCAGGCTGGCAATCGGGAAGTCGTCGATCAGGATCGCCTTGTGCTTCTCGCCCGGGGCGAACATGGCGTAGTGGCGCTGGCCATCCTCGCGCCACAGGCGAAACTCGGCGCGCAGGCGATAGTGCTCGCGTGGCGAGTCGAAAACAGCCGGCTCTGGTGCGCCGAACGGTGCCAGCAGCTCGCGCAGCCGGGCGACCTTGGCGTCCAGCTGGGTGGCGTAGGAGGAGGGGTCGAAAGCAGCACTCATGCGTTGAACCAGCCCAGCTTGATGACGAACAGGATGGAAAGGATCACCAGCGCTGGGTTCAGGTCGCGATAGCGGCCGGAAATCAGCTTGACTGCAGTCCAGGCGATGAAGCCGAAGGCAATACCGTTGGCAATCGAGTAGGTCAGCGGCATGGCCAGGGCCGTCACCACCACCGGTGCGGCTTCGGTAACGTCGTCCCAGTTTATCTCCGCCAGGCCCGAGGCCATCAGCACCGCGACGAACAACAGCGCCGGGGCCGTGGCGAAGGCCGGCACGCTGCCGGCCAACGGTGCGAAGAACAGCGCCAACAGGAACAGTACGGCGACCACGATGGCCGTCAGGCCTGTACGGCCACCGGCGCTGACGCCGGCAGCGGATTCGATGTAGCTGGTGGTGGTCGAGGTGCCCAGCAGCGAACCGGCCATGGCCGCGGTGCTGTCAGCGATCAGTGCACGGCCCATTTTCGGCATGTGGCCGTCCTTGCCCATCAGCCCGGCGCGCTTGGCCACGCCGATCAGGGTGCCGGAGTTGTCGAACAGATCGACGAACAGGAAGGCGAAGATCACGCTTACCAGGCCCACATCCAGCGCGCCGGCGATATCCAGCTGCAGGAAGGTCGGGGCCAGCGATGGCGGCATGGAGACGATGCCGCCGAACGGCGTCACGCCCATCACGATCGCCGCGACGGTCACCGCCAGGATGCCGATCAGTACGGCGCCGCGCACTTTCAGTGCTTCCAGGCCGACAATCAGGAAGAAGCCCAGCGTGGCGAGAATCGGGGCCGGCTGCTTGAGGTCACCCAAGCCCACCAGGGTTGCCGGGTTATCGACGACGATGCCGGCATTATGCAGGGCGATAAGCGCCAGGAACAGGCCGATGCCGGCGGCAATCGCCGAGCGCAGCGGCAGCGGAATGCTGTTCACGATCCACTCACGGATACGGAAGATCGACAGCAGGAAGAACATCACCGCCGACAGGAACACCGCACCCAGCGCCACTTGCCAGGTGTGGCCCATGTGCAGCACCACGGTATAGGTGAAGAACGCGTTCAGGCCCATGCCCGGGGCCAGGGCGATCGGGTAGTTGGCGATCAGGCCCATGGTGGTGGAGCCGATGGCGGCTGCCAGGCAGGTGGCGACAAAGATCGCCCCCTTGTCCATGCCGGTCTCGCCGAGGATGCTCGGGTTGACGAACAGGATGTAGGCCATGGCCAGGAAGGTGGTGACGCCCGCAAGAATCTCGGTGCGCACGTTGGTGTTGTGTGCTTTTAGTTGAAACAGCCTTTCCAGCATTCCCGCTCCCAAGGCGCCCGGCGCCACGAATGTATCGACCCCAACAGCAAAGCACAGACCGTACCGCTTGCCGTGGTTTTGTGTGGGGCGGAAAAAAGCCGCGCATCATACCAGCATGCTCGGCGGTGGCCTATGGCCGTTGGGGAATGGGTTCGCTGTAGCCTGTATTGGCCCTGTGGCCGGCAACCCATCAACCGCTGTGCAACCGATCCCGCTTGGCCAGTGTAGGGAACAGTTTTATCCATACCCCGGTCACCAGCAACGTGCCCACCCCACCCATCACCACTGCCGGCACTGTGCCAAACCAGTGCGCGGTCACCCCCGACTCGAACTCGCCGAGCTGATTTGAGGCACCTATGAACAGCCCGTTCACCGCGCTCACCCGCCCGCGCATCTCATCGGGGGTTTCCAGTTGCACGAACGAACTGCGGATGACCATGCTGATCATGTCTGCCGCGCCCAGTACCACCAGCACCGCCAGCGAAAACCAGAACGAGGTGGACAGGCCGAAGGCAATGGTAGCCACGCCAAAAATACCCACTGCGGTGAACATGGTCCGCCCGACATTGCGCTCGAATGGAAAACGCGCGAGCCACAGCGACATCAGCAACGCCCCCACCGCTGGCGCCGAGCGCAACAGGCCCAGGCCCAGTGGGCCTGTGAGCAGGATGTCCTTGGCGAACACCGGCAGCAGCGCCGTGGCACCGCCCAGCAGCACAGCGAACAGGTCCAGCGAAATGGCCCCAAGAATGTCCGGGCGGCTACGAATGAAGCGGATCCCTGCCAGCAGCGACTCGATGCTCGCACGCCCACGCTGGGTAACCTGGCCGCGTGCCTGCAGGCTCAGGGTCAGGATGCAGGCGATGGCGTACAGGGCCACCGTGGGGCCATACACCCAGATGCTGCCAAAGGCGTACAGAAAGCCGCCCACCGCCGGGGCGACGATGGTCGCCGACTGGGTGGCCGAGGCTGAAGCGGCCACCGCCCGTGGGAACAGCCCTGGCGGTACCACGTTGGGTAGCAGCGCCTGGGTGGCTGGCATTTCGAATGAGCGCGTGGCGCCCAGCAGGAAGGCCAGGGCAAAGATCAGTTCCCGGGTAACGTTGTCGGTGGCGCTGCCCACGGCCAATGCCAGGGCAATCAGCCCCTGCAAGCTCTGGCACAGCGCTGCGACCTTGCGCCTGTCATAGCGGTCGGCGACATGCCCGGTGTGCAGCATGAACAGTACCCTGGGGGCGAACTCGACCAGACCTACCAGGCCCAGGTCCAGGACATTGCCGGTCAATTGGTAGAGGTGCCAGCCAATGGCCACGGTGAGCATCTGAAAGCCACTGGCGGTAAACACCCGGGCCAGCCAGAAGGCTAGAAACGGGCGGTGCTGGCGCAACAACTGCGGTGCGGAATCGGACATCGGAACCCTGGGGCCTCGGCGCAGTGGAGGGGCGCGCAGCGTATCATCTGTTTGTAACAAACAGTTACTGTTTGCCCGGCTCGGCACTTTTTCGCGCGCCATGAAAGCGGGTGGGGCAACCGGTCACGCGGCAATCCACCGCACGGCCCAACCGTGCATTCAGGACTATGCTTCCAATCAGTCGTTGATCTGGATCAATCGTTCCAGAACTAACGAATGGGCCCAGTGGGCCGGAATCCCTGCGATCGAACAGAACAATTCCAACGCGCCGTACTCGACCCAGTGGGGGCAGTGGGCGACGGTGCCACGAGCCCGTACGCCGGATTATCTGAAGAGGAAGCACCATGTTCGGAATAGAAGCCCTCGAGCTCGCCCGAATGCAGTTCGCCTTTACCGTGTCGTTCCACATCCTGTTCCCGGCCATCACCATTGGCCTGGCCAGCTACCTGGCGGTGCTCGAAGGCCTGTGGTTGCGCACCCACAATCAGGTTTACCGCGACCTCTACCATTTCTGGTCGAAGATCTTCGCGGTGAACTTCGGCATGGGGGTGGTCTCGGGGTTGGTCATGGCTTACCAGTTCGGTACCAACTGGAGCCGCTTCTCCGACTTCGCCGGCGCGGTAACCGGCCCACTGCTCACCTACGAGGTGCTCACCGCCTTCTTCCTCGAAGCCGGTTTCCTCGGGGTCATGCTGTTCGGCTGGAATCGTGTCGGCCGAGGGCTGCACTTCTTCTCCACGCTGATGGTGGCACTGGGTACGCTGGTGTCCACCTTCTGGATCCTGGCCTCCAACAGCTGGATGCAAACCCCGCAAGGCCACGAAATCATCGATGGCCGGGTAGTGCCGGTAGACTGGCTGGCCGTGGTGTTCAACCCCTCGTTCCCGTACCGCCTGATGCACATGGCCACGGCTGCGTTCGTGTCTACCGCGTTCTTCGTCGGCGCCTCGGCGGCCTGGCACCTGCTGCGCGGGCGGGACAACCCTGCGGTGCGCAAGATGCTGTCGATGGCCATGTGGATGGCACTGATCGTCGCCCCGATCCAGGCGGTGATCGGCGACTTCCACGGCCTCAATACGCTCAAGCACCAACCGGTGAAGATCGCCGCGATCGAAGGCCACTGGGAGAACGTGCCCGGTGAGCCGACGCCGCTGATCCTTTTCGGCATTCCTGACATGCAGGCCGAAACCACCCGCTTCAAGCTTGAGATCCCGGCGCTTGGCAGCCTGATCCTGACCCACAGCCTGGACAAGCAGGTGCCGGCGATGAAGGACTTCCCGCCCGAAGACCGGCCCAACTCGACCATCGTGTTCTGGTCGTTCCGCATCATGGTCGGCCTGGGTCTGCTGATGATCTTCGTTGGCTTGTGGAGCCTCTGGCTACGCAAGCGCGGCACGCTGTACACCTCGCGGCCGTTCCTGCACATGGCATTGTGGATGGGGCCCTCCGGCCTGGTAGCGCTGCTGGCCGGCTGGTTCACCACTGAAATTGGCCGCCAGCCCTGGGTGGTGTACGGCCTGTTGCGCACCGCAGACGGGGTGTCCAACCACAGCTATGCGCAGCTTGGCTTTACCCTGGTGGCGTTCGTGGTGGTGTATTTCGCCCTGTTCGGCACCGGCCTTGGCTACATGCTGCGCCTGGTGCGCAAGGGCCCGCAGACCGGTGAGGGTGATGAAATCAACCCGGGTGGCCCCGGCACCAAACGCACCCCGGCGCGGCCGCTGTCCGCCGCCGATGATGGCCACGAGGCCAACACCGCCAGCCTGAACAAGGGGAACTGAGCCATGGGTATCGACCTTCCGCTGATCTGGGCGGTGATCATCATCTTCGGCGTGATGATGTACGTAGTGATGGATGGTTTCGACCTGGGCATCGGCATGCTCTTCCCGTTCGTGAAGGGCGAGCATGACCGTGATGTGATGATGAACACCGTCGCCCCGGTGTGGGACGGCAACGAAACCTGGCTGGTGCTCGGGGGGGCCGGGCTGTTCGGGGCCTTCCCGATGGCCTACTCGGTGGTGCTAGAAGCGTTGTACTTGCCGTTGATCCTGATGCTCATCGGCTTGATCTTCCGGGGGGTGGCCTTTGAATTCCGCTTCAAGGCCACCGCCCGCAAGCGGCACATCTGGGACAAGGCATTCATCTGGGGTTCGCTGATCGCCACCTTCTTCCAGGGTGTGGCCCTGGGCGCGTTCCTGGAAGGGTTCAAAGTGGTCGACCGGCATTTTGCCGGGGCCACCCTCGACTGGTTGACCCCATTCAGCCTGTTCTGCGGGGCGGGGCTGATCGTGGCCTACACGCTGCTGGGTTGCACCTGGTTGATCATGAAGACCGAAGGACCGCTGCAGCAGAAAATGCACGAAATCGCCCGGCCCTTGGCGCTGGTGCTCCTGGTGGTGATCGGAATCGTCAGCCTGTGGACGCCGATTGCCTACCCGCAGATCGCCGACCGCTGGTTCAGCATGCCTAACCTGCTGTGGTTCATGCCCGTGCCGTTGCTGGTGCTGGTGACGTTCTATGGCTTGCTCAAGGCCGTGGCCCGCAACGCGCACTACACGCCGTTCCTGCTCACGCTGGTGCTGATATTCCTTGGCTATAGCGGCTTGGGCATCAGCCTGTGGCCGAACATCATCCCGCCGTCGATCTCGATCTGGGATGCCGCAGCGCCAGCACAAAGTCAGGGCTTCATGCTGGTTGGCACACTGTTCATCCTGCCGTTCATCCTTGGGTATACCTTCTGGAGCTACTACGTGTTCCGCGGCAAGGTGACCCATGAAGACGGCTATCACTAGGAGGCGCGCATGATGGCTGGCAAGCATGGCCTGGAAGAGAAGAAACCGCTGTGGCAGCGGCTGGGTTGGCTGGTGCTGATCTGGGCGTTGAGCGTGGCCGCACTGGGTGTGGCGGCCTGGGTGATGCGCATGTTCATGGGGGCTGCTGGCCTGACCACCCATTAAGGTCAGCCTGCGTTGGCCCTATCGCCGGCAAGCCAGCTCCCACAGGGTCGCATATGCCTCGAGCCTTGTGCAGTACCTGTGGGAGCTGGCTTGCCGGCGATAGGGCCGGTACAGGCTTACTTGCGCGCTTTGAGGATTACAAACTTGGGCGTAGCCGCTACCTGCTCCACCCCACGGAATAACCGCGCCAGCTTGCTGTGATAGCCCAGGTGGCGGTTGCCCACGATGTACAGGGCCCCGCCCACCACCAACGCTTCGCGAGCCTGCTGGAACATGCGCCAGGCAAGAAAATCGCCAACCACCTGTTGCTGGTGGAACGGCGGGTTGCACAGCACCACATCCAGCGACTGTTTCTCGACCCCGGCCAAGCCGTCGGCCGCTTCGAAGGTGGCCGGGCGTTCGCCCAAGGCGGCGCGCCAGTTCTCCCGTGCCGATTGCACCGCCATGTACGACTCGTCGACCAAGGTGTACTCGGCATCCGGGTTGGCCAGGGCACTGGCAATGGCCAGCACCCCGTTGCCACAGCCCAGGTCTGCTACCCGCGCCTGGCCGAGGTCGCGTGGCAGGTGCGGCAGGAACGCCCGGGTGCCGATATCCAGGCCTTCACGGCAGAACACGTTGGCATGGTTGAGCAATTCCAGCGCCGGCGTGTCCAGGTGGTAACGGCTAGGGTAGGGCGAGCGGGCCAGGGGCCGCTCTGCCAGCGTCGCGGTGAGCAGGCGGGCCTTCTTTTGCGCCAGCGAAGCCTGCACCGTGCCGATGTACTTCTCCAACAGGTCACCGGCCGCGCGTGGCAAGTGCTTGACCATTGCCCCGGCAATCACCTGCGCAGTGGGGGCCAGCTGCCCCTGCAGGCGGATCAGTTGCTCTTCGAGCAGGGCCAGGGTTTTAGGCACGCGCAGCAGCACCCGGTCGAACGGGCCCTGCCAGTGCTCGCTGGCAGGCACGAACGGCACGCTGTCGAACGGCAGGCCATTGCGCGCCAAGTTCTTTTCCAGGGCCATGTGCGCCAGGTGGGAGTCGCCGCTGCTGGTCACCTGCACCTTGCCAGCCAGGCTGGCGGCCAGGGCGCCGAAGCTGTCGTTGAGCACCAGCACCCGGCAGTTGGCGTCAGGTGCCTGCGCGTGCAACTGCGCGAGCAGGTATTCGTCGGCGGCATCGAAAGCCTGCAAAGGGTCGTTGGCCTGTTCGGGCTGGCGGATCAGGTCGAGTTCGGCGTAAGGGGTGGTCAACAGGGGCATGGCGTCTGGCTCGGGTATGAAACTGCCCGTTGCGGTTCGCCCCGGGCTTTGCCGGGCGATTCTACAGGGCTTTGCCCCCGGTCGCAGATTTGAAGGTCAGATCCAGCCGCGCAGCGCGGCAATGGCAATGGCGCCAGCCTTGTTGGCGGCGTTGGTCTTGGTGATCACGCTGCGAATATGAAAATTCACCGTGCTTTGCGACAACGACAGAATGCAGGCAACGTCGGCAGCGGTCTTGCCAGCGGCGGACCATTTCAGCACTTCCAGCTCACGCGCGCTCATCTTCGGTTGTGGCGGGCACAACGCGTTCAGGTGGTGTTCGCCGAGCACGGCATGCAGCGTGTGGCACAGCCACTGCACACTGCCTGCCTTGTCGTAGAGTTCGTTGATGTCGATGCTGCCCGCCGGGCGGGCTACGCTGATCTGGCTCTCGTTGTGTTGCAGGTCGTGCAGCGACTGCGTCCAGCCGTGACGCAGGCCGTGCTCGCAGGCCGCTTCGCGAAAGTGTGGGGCCTCACGATAGAGGTCGTCAGTCCACAGCACCGGCATGGTCGACTGGTGGCTGAGGTGGGCGGCGCAGTCCTGCTTGTAGAAGTCGTCGTGCTGATAACGTCTGATCCATTCATCGGGATAATTGCTGTACAGGTAGATCCTGGGCGTCTGCGTCGCGATCTGAATGCGGATTTTCAGTCCCAGGTACTGCATCGCCAGGTCCTGCGCCAGATGCACTGCGATGTTGAACAGCTTCTTTGGGCTGCGCTCGCTGACGAACGCGTCAAGATGTTCAGGTTTCCAGTGAAGCATCTGAAAAACTCCTGGGGCGGCCTAGGATCCAATCCGTTTGAGAATCAGGACTAGTGTAGGAAAAGACCTACTGTCGTGTTGGGTTTTTTTGCTATAGCCAATAGCATTCTCTGCGACTTTCAGACCGTCATCTGGCGTGAGGCCCTACAAAGCGGTGGTTTTTATCCCGAGCACTTTAGGCGACACTGTGCATACGCCAACCCTGGAGCCCGATATGACCGCTAGCGCCGACAAGTTCACCCGCCAGACCCTGCTCGATGTTCAGCCGCTGACGCCGAACCTCTTCAGCCTGCGGGTTACGCGCGATGCCGGGTTCAGATTCCGTTCCGGCCAGTTCGCCCGCCTGGGCGTGACCAAGGCCGATGGCAGCGTGGTATGGCGCGCCTATTCCATGGTCAGTGCGCCCCATGACGAGCACCTGGATTTCTTCTCCATCGTGGTGCCGGGCGGTGAGTTCACCAGTGAGCTGAGCCGCCTGGGGGCAGGCGATACCTTGCTGATAGACCGCCAGGCGTTTGGCTTCCTCACCCTCGACCGGTTCGTCGGCGGCCGCGACCTGTGGCTGCTGGCTACTGGTACCGGCATTGCGCCGTTCATGTCGATCCTGCAGGACTTCGAGGCCTGGGAGCGGTTCGACAGCATCAAGCTGGTGTATTCGGTGCGCGAGGCCAGGGAGCTGGCTTATGTGGATGAAATTGCCGGCCTGGAACAGCGCGATTATCTGGCCGAATTCGCCGGCAAGTTGCAGTTCATTCCGGTGGTCACCCGCGAGCAGCACCCAGGTGCGCTGAACCAGCGCATTACCACGCTGATCGAGAACGGTGAGTTGGAGCGGGCGGCGGGGCTGGCACTGTCCCCCGAGCATTCGCGGGTGATGCTGTGCGGCAACCCGCAGATGATCGACGAAACACGCAAGGTGCTCAAGGCGCGCGACCTGCAACTGAGCCTGAGCAAGCGGCCTGGCCAGGTGGCGGTTGAGAATTACTGGTAAGGCGCTGGGCCTGGGCACCGGCGCTGCCGGTGATGTGCCCCCATCAGCGGATCGACACGGCCCGTTGCAGGAGCGGGTTCACCCGCGAAGAGGCCCGGCCCGTGACCAAGATTTTCTGGCCATTCACCATTGCAGCCGCCACCGCATTCGCGGGTAAAACCGCTCCTACATCCAACTTGGACTGCCCGGCAAACTCAAGGCAGGCGGTTCTGGTTCTGCGTCTTGAGCAAATCGCGAATCTCGGTCAGCAGGGTTTCCTGGGGGGTAGGCACTGGCGGGGCAGTCGGTGCCACGGCCTCTTCACGCTTGAGCCGGTTGATGGCCTTCACGCCCATGAAAATGGCGAAGGCCACGATCAGGAAGTCGATCACGGTCTGGATGAACTTGCCATAGGCCAGCACCACCGCCGGTACATCACCTTGAGCGGCTTTCAGGGTAATGGCCAGATCGCTGAAATCCACACCACCAATCAACAGGCCCAGCGGAGGCATGATCACGTCGCCGACGAAGGACGAGACGATCTTGCCGAAGGCTGCGCCGATGATGATACCAACCGCCATGTCGACGACGTTGCCTTTGACCGCGAAGGCCTTGAACTCATTGAGCATGCCCATGTTTAGATCCTTGTAACAAAAGGTGAGGTAAACGCAGTGTAAGCCACTTGAACGCTTCATGCGTTGTGTTCAGGGCAACTGACTGCGGTTAGAACGAATAGTTTTGTCGCATCCCGAAGCGCTCGAGGCACGTGCGGCTCGGCTATCATGGCGATTTTTCCAGGAGACCCCAACCCATGGCCAAGGCCAAGCGCATGTATGGCTGCACCGAGTGCGGCGCGACCTTCCCCAAATGGGCCGGCCAGTGTGGTGAATGCGGGGCCTGGAACACCCTGGTCGAAACCATGATCGAAAGCGGCGGTGCCGCTGCGCCCAGCAGTGGCCGCGCCGGTTGGACCGGGCAGCAGGCACAGATCAAGACCCTGGCAGAAGTCAGCGTCGAGGAGATCCCCCGTTTCACCACCAGCAGCACCGAGCTCGACCGTGTGTTGGGTGGCGGCCTGGTAGATGGCTCGGTGGTGCTGATCGGTGGCGACCCCGGCATCGGCAAGTCGACCATTCTGTTGCAGACCCTGTGCAATATCGCCGTGGGCATGCCGGCACTGTATGTCACTGGCGAGGAGTCGCAGCAACAGGTGGCCATGCGCTCGCGCCGCCTGGGCCTGCCCCAGGACAAGCTCAAGGTCATGACCGAAACCTGCATCGAGACGATCATTGCCACAGCACGTGTCGAAAAGCCGCGGGTAATGGTGATCGACTCCATCCAGACCATCTTCACCGAGCAGTTGCAGTCAGCCCCTGGTGGTGTTGCCCAGGTGCGTGAAAGCACGGCGTTGCTGGTGCGTTATGCCAAGCAAAGCGGCACGGCCATCTTCCTGGTCGGCCACGTCACCAAGGAGGGCTCGCTGGCCGGCCCGCGGGTGCTGGAGCACATGGTCGATACCGTGTTGTATTTCGAGGGCGAGTCCGACGGCCGCCTGCGCTTGCTGCGGGCGGTGAAGAACCGCTTTGGCGCCGTCAACGAGCTGGGCGTGTTCGGCATGACCGACCGTGGCTTGAAGGAGGTATCCAACCCGTCGGCGATCTTCCTCAACCGTACCCAGGAAGAAGTGCCGGGCAGCGTGGTGATGGCCACCTGGGAAGGCACCCGGCCCATGCTGGTCGAGGTGCAGGCGCTGGTCGACGACAGCCACCTGGCCAACCCGCGCCGGGTCACCCTGGGCCTGGACCAGAACCGCCTGGCCATGCTGCTGGCGGTACTGCACCGCCACGGCGGCATACCCACCCACGACCAGGACGTGTTCCTCAATGTGGTGGGCGGGGTCAAGGTGCTGGAAACCGCTTCGGACCTGGCGCTGCTGGCGGCGGTGATGTCCAGCCTGCGCAATCGGCCACTGGCCCACGGCCTGCTGGTGTTCGGCGAGATCGGCTTGTCGGGCGAGGTACGCCCGGTGCCAAGCGGGCAGGAGCGCTTGAAGGAAGCGGCCAAGCACGGCTTCAAGCGGGCGATCGTGCCCAAGGGCAATGCACCGAAGGAGCCGCCAGCGGGGCTGCAGGTCATTGCCGTGACCCGGCTGGAGCAGGCCCTGGATGCATTGTTCGAATAATTTGTAGCCTGTTCTGGCCCTATCGCCGGCAAGCCAGCTCCCACAGGTTCTGCCCATCTTGTGGCAAGCAGCTGCGAGCCCTGATGCGAGCCCTGTGGGAGCTGGCTTGCCGGCGATAGGGTCAGCCCAGGCAAACGAAAAAGGGGGCCGATGATGCGCATCGGCCCCCCACCTCACCGCTCAGGCAACCCTCAATGCTCGGCCACCGCCGCAGGGCGTCTGACCGTTTCGTTGCCATGCTCGTCCAGCTCCAGCATCGGTACCTCGTTACCCTCGGCATCGAACAACTTGCCATCCTTGAAGTAGTCGCCATCGCGCAGTGCAGAAATGTCCGAATACTGGATGGTGCGCTCGTAGGCCGCAGCGAACACCGACTGGTTTTCCGAGTTGCCGGTGGTGAAGTGGTTGAAGATCAGGTTCAGCAGGATGGCCATGATCGCCGCCGAGCTGATGCCCGAGTGGAAAATGGTCTCGAACCAGTTCGGGAATTGGTGGTAGAAGGTCGGCGCGGCGATCGGGATCATGCCGAAGCCCAGCGAGGCCGCGACGATGATCAGGTTCACGTTGTTCTTGTAGCTGACCTTGGACAAAGTGCGGATACCACTGGCTGCCACGGTGCCGAACAGCACGATCCCTGCACCGCCCAGTACCGGGGTAGGGACAGCGGCAATGACCCGGCCCATGATCGGCAGCAGGCCGAGGACCACCAGGATCAGGCCACCGGTAGCCACCACATAACGGCTCTTGACGCCGGTAACGGCCACCAGGCCGACGTTCTGGGCGAATGCGCTTTGCGTGAACGAGCCGAAGATCGGCGCCAGAATGCTCGACGCCATGTCGGCACGCAGGCCGTTGCCCAGGCGCTTGGAGTCGACCTTGGTGTCGATGATCTCACCCACGGCAAGGATGTCGGCCGAGGTTTCCACCAGGGTCACCATGATGACGATGCACATCGACAGGATGGCGGCGATGTGAAACTCGGGCATGCCGAAATGGAACGGCGTGGGGAAGGCGAACATCGGGCCTTCGGTGACCTTGCTGAAGTCGGCCATGCCCAGCGCCCAGGCGATCAATGTGCCGACCACCATGGCCAGCAGGATCGACAGCCGCGAAATGCTCGCGCTACCCAGTTTGCTCAGCAGCAGCACAATGGCAAAGGTCAGCGCCGCCAGGCCGATAT
The DNA here is from genome assembly GCF_013305665.1 of Pseudomonas sp. NY5710. Classification (NCBI taxonomy): domain Bacteria; kingdom Pseudomonadati; phylum Pseudomonadota; class Gammaproteobacteria; order Pseudomonadales; family Pseudomonadaceae; genus Pseudomonas; species Pseudomonas sp. NY5710. The sequence continues at coordinate 4,477,053 of NZ_CP045554.1, read as the reverse complement.
TGGCCACGCTGCCGAACTCGGGCGAAGCGCTGTTGCCGCCCATTACCCAGCGCGCGGCGACCGGCATCAGGGTCAGGCCGATGGTGGTGATGACGATACCGGTCACCAGGGGCGGGAAGAACTTGGTAATGCGTGAGAACACCGGGGTAATCAGAAAGCCGATCAGCGATGCCGCCATGACCGCGCCGAGCACCCCCGGCAAGCCACCGCCACCTTCGCTGCTGAGAATGGCGCCCATGGTCGCCACGCCCGCGAACGACACGCCCTGCACCAGCGGTAGCTGGCAGCCGAAAAACGGCAGACCCAATGTCTGCAGCAGGGTGGCCAGGCCACCGGCAAACAGCGAGGCGGCGATCAGCATGCCGATTTCGCCACCGTTCAGGCCAGCGGCCTGCCCCAGGATCAGGGGCACCGCGACGATCCCCCCGTACATGGTCAACACGTGTTGCAGACCATAGGCCAGGTTAGCGCCCAGCCCGAGGTTTTCGTCCTCGGGGCGTTGAGCGGGAGACGTGCTAGGGGACGTAGTCATGGAGCAGGCTCTCTGTTTATTGTTGTGGCGCTACTGTAGACACTTCCCATGATCGATTGCCACAAGAATTGTATACAATATTTTGATCGGAGCGCGCACAAGTGCCGCATCAGGGTGTGCTAAAACCCAATGCATGAGCCGTACCAACTTGTTTAAAGCGGTACTAGAGGGGTGTGTACAAAGTCCTGCTACCCAGGCCTAAAGCTGTCTGAGTAGACAGGAAACACAAAGTGGGAAGGCCCTTAGCTAGCTAAGAGATTTCATTCTTCGATCAATTCCCGCAGCTCACGCATCATTATGGTGCCGTCACCCAGGTTCAATTCCACAAGACGGTGCAGATGGGTCATCGATTCGACATCGATGTATAGGCAAATGAAACCTAGCTGGGTCTGCTCTTCGTGGCGTAGTTCGACCTGCATGGTCACCTGCGTTTGCTCGTCCAGCGTAATGATTGCGTCGAAGTTCTGGCTCAGGTCGGCATCCCATTGCTGCGGGCGTTCCACCAGCAGCCCCTTGAGCGAAATGTCCAGCAGCTTGGAAGACCAGCATCGGGAGCCTTGGTGAAGTTTGGTAGGGGCGTCGAAGCAGATTCGCTGGAAACGCCTACGTTCGTCGTGATCGCTCATGGGTAAGGCCCTCGGGTGGCATCCTGATCAGGTGATGAAGGGTTTGTGCATCAGGTACTGCAATCTGGCCGCAGAGGCTCTAGACCAAAGCAAGTGTGGCAATGCCGCCTGACTCGCCCTAGACTCGGTGGGCGGTCTTTCCAATCCAACAGCTGGAAGCTAACCATGAACAACAATAATAGCCTGCTACGCCACATACCGTGGCTGGCGCTGGCAGTCATAGGGGCCTGCGCGCTGGGTGTTGTTGCCCTGCGTCGCGGTGAGGCGATCAATGCCTTGTGGATCGTGGTCGCGGCAGTGGCCATCTACCTGGTCGCCTATCGCTACTACAGCCTGTTCATCGCCACCAAAGTGATGCAACTCGACCCGCGCCGTGCCACCCCGGCGGTGCTCAACAACGACGGCCTGGACTACGTTCCGACCAACAAACACATTCTGTTCGGCCACCACTTCGCCGCCATCGCCGGGGCCGGCCCACTGGTGGGCCCGGTGCTCGCCGCGCAAATGGGCTACCTGCCCGGCACGCTGTGGCTGATTGCCGGCGTGGTGCTGGCCGGTGCAGTGCAGGACTTCATGGTCCTGTTCCTGTCCACCCGCCGCAACGGCCGCTCGCTGGGCGACATGGTGCGCGAGGAAATGGGCCGCATTCCGGGCACCATCGCCCTGTTCGGCTGCTTCCTGATCATGATCATCATCCTGGCGGTGCTGGCGCTGATCGTGGTCAAGGCCCTGGCCGAAAGCCCATGGGGCATGTTCACGGTGATGGCGACCATCCCGATCGCGATGTTCATGGGCATTTACATGCGCTACATCCGCCCGGGCCACATTGGTGAAATCTCGATCATCGGCGTGGTACTGCTGTTGGCCTCGATCTGGCTGGGGGGCCAGATTGCGGCCGACCCGGTATGGGGCCCGGCGTTCACCTTCACCGGTGTGCAGATCACCTGGATGCTGGTCGGTTACGGTTTCGTGGCGGCGGTGCTGCCGGTGTGGCTGGTGCTGGCGCCGCGCGACTACCTGTCGACCTTCCTCAAGATCGGTACCATCATCGCCCTGGCCATCGGCATCCTGGTGACCATGCCCGAGCTGAAAATGCCGGCGCTGACCCAGTTCACCGATGGCACCGGCCCGGTATGGAAGGGCACCCTGTTCCCGTTCCTGTTCATCACCATTGCCTGTGGTGCGGTGTCTGGCTTCCACGCGCTGATCTCCTCGGGCACTACGCCCAAGCTGCTGGATAACGAAACCAACGCCCGCTACATCGGCTATGGCGGCATGCTGATGGAGTCGTTCGTGGCCATCATGGCCATGGTGGCTGCGTCGGTGATCGAACCAGGCGTGTACTTCGCCATGAACAGCCCGGCAGCCGTGGTCGGTGCCGACGTGGCGTCGGTCGCGCAGACCGTGAGCAGCTGGGGCTTCCTGATTACGCCCGAGCAACTGGAGGCGGTGGCCCGCGACATTGGCGAGCACACCATCCTGGCCCGTGCCGGGGGTGCACCCACGCTGGCGGTAGGTATCGCGCAAATCCTGCACCAGGTGCTGCCGGGTGAAAACACCATGGCGTTCTGGTACCACTTCGCGATCCTGTTCGAGGCGCTGTTCATCCTCACCGCGGTCGACGCCGGTACCCGTGCCGGGCGCTTCATGCTGCAAGACCTGCTGGGCAGCTTCGTGCCAGCCCTGAAACGCACCGAGTCGTGGGGTGCCAACCTGCTGGCCACCGGTGGTTGTGTAGCGTTGTGGGGTTACCTGCTGTACCAGGGCGTGATCGACCCGCTGGGCGGCATCAACACCCTGTGGCCGCTGTTCGGTATCTCCAACCAGATGCTGGCGGGTATCGCCCTGATGCTGGGCACCGTGGTCCTGATCAAGATGAAGCGCGAGCGCTACATCTGGGTCACCCTGCTGCCGGCAGCCTGGCTGCTGATCTGCACCACGGCGGCGGGCCTGATCAAGCTGTTCGACCCGAACCCGGCGGTAGGTTTCCTGGCCCTGGCCAAGAAATACAGCACCGCCTTGGACGCCGGCCAGGTTCTGGCCCCGGCCAAGGACATCGGGCAGATGCAACACGTGATCTTCAACGCCTACACCAACGCCGGCCTGACCATTCTGTTCCTGCTGGTGGTGTTCAGTGTGCTGTTCTTTGCCATCAAGGTCGGTTACGCCGCCCTCGGCCGCAAAGAGCGCAGCGACAAGGAAACCCCGTTCCAGGCCCTGCCTGACGCTTGAGAGGACTACTGTCATGTTCAACGACCTGGGTCGACTGGGTAAGTACCTGGGGCAGGCCGCCCGCCTGATGGTCGGCATGCCCGACTACGACAACTATGTCGAGCACATGCACAAGACACACCCGGACAAGCCGGTCATGACGTATGAGCAGTTCTTCCGCGAACGTCAGGAAGCACGTTATGGCGGCAAGTCCGGGCCAAAGTGCTGTTGAGTCTCAAGCGTTAAGCTGTTCCGGCCTCATCGCTGGCAAGCCAGCTCCCACGGGCACTTCACAGGCCTCAAGGTTTGTGCAGTGCCTTTAGGGCGCTCTTTCAGGTACTGCCCAGGCGTCAAGGTTTGCGCGGTACCTGTGGGAGCTGGCTTGCCGGCGATGGGGCCTGTGTTATTTCCGCACAGGAGATGTTCTGCGTGCAGACGCCCATTCCCGTAACCATCCTCACCGGCTTCCTCGGTGCCGGTAAAACCACCTTGCTCAAACACATGCTCAAGGCCGAGCACGGCCTGAAGCTGGCGGTGATCGAAAACGAGTTCAGCGAAGCCGGCATCGACAGCCAGTTACTGGGCGACCAGCCGGTGCAGGTGATGACCCTGGCCAACGGCTGTGTGTGCTGCAGCATCCACGGCGACCTGACCCGCGCCTTGTACCTGCTGCTCGAGCGCCTGGATGCCGGCGAAATCGCCTTCGACCGCCTGGTGATAGAATGCACCGGCCTGGCCGACCCGGCGCCGGTGGCGCAAACCTTCTTCATCGACGAGGAACTGCGCGAGCGCTACATCCTCGACGGCATCATCACCCTGGTCGATGCCAAGCATGCCGAGTTGCATCTGACCCAGACCATCGCCCAAGCCCAGGTCGGCTTTGCCGATCGCCTGTTGCTGAGCAAGACCGACCTCGTCGAGCCGGCTGCGGTCCAGGCCCTGCGCGATCGCCTGGCCCGTATCAACGGGCGGGCGGCGATCCGTGTGGTCGAGCACGGCCGCATCGACCTGGCAGAGCTGCTGGATGTGCGCGGTTTCAACCTCAACCCCGACCTGGGCGCAAACCTGAAACCCTCGCTGCGCCCGGTGCTCAAGCCGGCCACCCCCGACCGCATCGGCACCCTGGTGTTGCGTACCGAAGCCGCGCTGGATATCGACCGCCTCAGCGGCTTCATGAACGACCTGCTGGAAACCCATGGCAAACAGCTGCTGCGTTACAAGGGCGTGCTGAACATTGCCGGCGAGGACCGCAAGCTGGTGTTCCAGGGCGTGCTCAAGCTGTATGGCTTCGACTGGGACGCCGAGTGGGCCGAAGGCGAAACCCGCGAAAGCGTGATGGTCTTCATTGCCGATGACCTGCCCGAGGCTACGATTCGGGCTGGGTTCGAGGCGCTGGCTGAGGGCTGACCCGGCGTGGCGAGGGTGGCGCGAACCACTGCGGCCACGAGCTGCGGTGGCGCGTTTGCACCTCGATGCAGGGGATCAGCCGCTCGCTCAGCACGGCGGTTTGCCCCACGGCCTTGGCAGTGCGGTACTTGATGCTGTGGATGCACTCGCGGTCGCCGAACTCGCAGCGGTTGAGCGCGGTGCCCCCACAGGGGCCGTTGGCCAGGCCCTTGGGGCAGGTTTCCGGGCAGGTGTACAAGGTGTCTTCCAGGCGGCAGCGGCCGCAGGTATCACAGCCAACCAGCGGGCGCTTAACACTGCGCTCCAGGGTGTGCAGCACCTGTGCGCCAAGGCGGGTCGTCCACAGCGGCTGGCGCACCGCCCAGCCAAACGCCTTGCTCAGGCTGTTGCGGCGGCTGAACAGCAGCCCATGCATGCCATGCATCAGGTGGTAGCGGGCTTTTTCCTTGAACGAGGCATCGACCCTTGATTCGCCCTGGCGCCAGTTGGCCTGGGGTGGATGGAAGGTGACTGCCGGCAGCCCCGGCATCTGCCAACTGGCTTGCCAGGCGGGCGCCCATTGCTCCAGGGTGTGGACTTGCGTTTGCCAGTACGCCAGTCGCGCTTCAAGGGCAAGCAGCTGCTTCAGGTCGTGGATGCCCGACAGGTGCACGCCGGCGTACCCCATCAGCTTCGTACCGATGATCTGCAAGGCAAGGCGGTCAACGCTGCGCGCCTGGGCAAAAGCCTTGGACTGCGCCATTTCCGCTTCGAGCATTTCGCGCATGGAGGGGGTAACGGTCACGCCGGCGACGTGGTCGAGCATCGCTGCGCGGCCATGGGTGAGGCTCATGAGGCAGGCCAGCATGGGTTTGGGCGCGGCCTGGCGACGCATCCAGTGCATGGCTTCCTGGTGTTTGGCTGCGTCGAAGCCCAGTTGCAAGGTGAGGAAATCGGCCCCCGCAGCCAGTTTTTTCTCGGCCTTGAAGTACTGCGCGCCGCCTTCTTCCTCGTGGTACTTGAACGGGTTCAGCGCCGCGCCCAGCAACCAGTGCGGGCAGGCCTGGCGGGCAATCTGCAGCGCGGGCACCGACTCCAGGTAGCGCACCGGGCGCTGGCCGGGTTCATGCCCGGGCAAACGGTCACCGGTCAGCAGCAGCAACTGGTCGAGGCCGGCCGCCGCCATGCGCTGCAATTGCGCGAGCAAGTGGTGGCGTTCGCGGTCCTTGCCGGAGAAGTGCGGTAGGGCCGGCACCGGGCGGTCGAACGAGGCCAGGGCGTCCAGCGGCGACATGTCCAGCGGGCTGCCGACGCGGTCGCCGATGGCCACGGTCATTGGCCAGCCGCACAGCTGCGCACGGTCCATGATCGCTTGCATGGCGGCGAAGCGTTCTGCAGAGGCTTTGGGCACAAACTCCATGACACAGACAAAATGGTGTTCACGCAGCGCGGTTTTCAGCAGGCTCATGAGGCCGGGCACCTGGTGTGGTCAGGGTGGCATTGTGCGGCACAAGGCGCAGGAGGTCATGTCCGGATGCGCAGGCTGGTGCTCTGAACAAGACATGGGGCGACTTCCGCGCACTCGGGATCATGAGAATTTCTTGGGTTTTCATCTCAAATTTTATGAGTTTGTCTCAACCCTACGATCCGCTGGAAAATCCCCTCATTAATTTGAGCATGCTGAGGGGCGACACATGGCACTGGCACACAACCTGGGCTTTCCACACATTGGCGGCGACCGCGAATTGCGGGCCCGCCACTGGCAAGTGCAGAAAGACGCCGGTATCGAGCTGCTGCCCGTCGGCGAAACCGGCCAATATCACCACTTGCCGGGCACCGATGACCAGCCGTTTGCCCTCAACTGGGACCTCTTGTTCGAAGAGGTGGAGCATGCCAACGCGTTGGGCCATGCCATCAAGCCTGTCGTGATTGGCCCGTTGACCTACCTGTGGCAGGGCCAAGGCCGCAACGCCGACTTCGACAAGCTGGAACTGCTCGATCGCCTGCTGCCCCTGTATGATCAGGTCCTCAACCGCTTGGCTGCGCTGGGCGTCGAATGGGTCCAGATCGACGAACCGATCCTCGCCCAAGACCTGCCACAGGACTGGAAAAACGCTTTCGAGCGCGTCTACAACATCCTGCAGCGCGCACCGCTGAGGAAGTTGATTGCCACCTACGCCGGTGGCCTGGATGGCAACCTTGGCCTGGCCGCCAACCTGCCAGTCGATGGCCTGCACATCGATCTGGTGCAGGCACCCGCACAGTACCAAGCCATCCTTGACCGCCTGCCGGCCTATAAAGTGCTGTCGCTGGGCCTGGTTGATGGCCGCGATGGCGCGCCTTGCGAGTCGGACAATGCCCTGCGGCTGTTGCAAGACGCCCATGAACGCCTGGGGGCGCGGCTTTGGCTGGCGCCGGCCTGTTCGCTGGCGCATGGCACGGTAGAGGTGGCTGTGCAGAAGTGCCGCGAAGTGGCTGCGCTGGCCGCTTCGCTGGAGCAGTACCGAGTCGCGGCTTGATCATCTGCTGCTTGTGCCGGCCTTTTTCGCGGGCTCGCCCGCTCCCACAGGTACAGCGCATGTTTTGAAACCTGCGCTGTACGTGTGGGAGCGGGCGAGCCCGCGAAAAGGCCGGGCCTGCTTAACTCAAACGCCGCTCAACGTTCGATAGCCAGTGCAACGCCCTGGCCACCGCCAATGCACAAGGTCGCCAGGCCTTTGTGGGCATCGCGCTTGATCATCTCGTGCAACAAGGTCACCAACACCCGGCAGCCGGACGCTCCAATCGGGTGGCCCAGGGCAATCGCCCCGCCGTTCACATTGACCCGGGCCGCATCCCACTCCAGCGCCTTGCCCACGGCCAGTGCCTGTGCAGCAAAGGCTTCGTTGGCTTCAATGAGGTCCAGTTCGCTCAGCTGCCAGCCGGCCTTGTCCAGGCAGCGCCGCGTCGCCGCAACCGGGCCGATGCCCATGATCGCCGGGTCTACCCCGGCACTGGCATAAGCGGCGATCTTCGCCAGCACCGGCAGGCCCAGGGCCTCGGCTTTGGTGGCGCTCATCAGCAGCACCGCGGCAGCGCCGTCGTTCAGGCTGGAGGCATTGCCAGCGGTGACGCTACCGTCTTTCTTGAAGGCCGCGCGCAGCTTGCCCAGCGATTCGGCAGTGGTGTCCGCGCGCGGCTGCTCATCACGGGCGAACACTTTCGGCTCGCCCTTCTTCTGCGGCAGCACGACAGGGGTGATCTCCGCATCGAAGCGGCCGGCCTCGATGGCAGCGAGTGCCTTGCGTTGCGACTCGGCGGCAAAGGCATCCTGCTGTTCACGGCTGAGGCCGTACTCGTCCACCAGATTTTCGGCAGTGATGCCCATGTGGTAGTCGTTGAAGGCATCCCACAGGCCATCGGTGATCATGCTGTCGATCAGCTGGCCATGGCCCATGCGCTGGCCGGTGCGGGCCGAGGGCATCACATAGGGGGCCAGGCTCATGTTCTCCTGGCCACCGGCAATCACCACCTCGGCGTCACCGCAGCGGATGGCCTGGGCCGCCAGGTGCAGGGCTTTCAGGCCCGAGCCGCAGACCTTGTTCAGGGTCAGCGCCGGTACGCTGAAGGGCAGGCCGGCCTTGATCGCGGCCTGGCGTGCCGGGTTCTGCCCGGCGCCGGCGGTCAGCACCTGGCCAAGGATGACTTCGTCGACCTGTGCCGGGGCCAGCCCGGTCTGCTCCAGCAGGCGCTTGATCACGGCGGCGCCGAGGTCGACCGCAGGCACGTTGGCCAGGGCACCCTGGAAGCTGCCGATGGCGGTACGGGTTGCAGCGACGATGACCACGTCGTTCATGTTGTTGTTCTCCGTGCGGTGGGCGTAGGGCTTCAAGCATCGGTGCCCTGGGCTTATTTGTTAAGTTTGTTTTTCTTTGAGATTGATGTGAAAAGCAAATGAGTGGCCGCGCGGCGGGCCACCCCGGTTTTGCATCGCCCGGATCACCCCGTAATATGTGTCGGATAACCTGCGGGGGTAGTCTCACCCTCTGATCAACAGGAAACGCCCATGAGGCGCTTCCCCGGCATAAACCTGACGAGGTACAGACATTGGCCATCATTCATCCTAAGGTTCGCGGTTTCATCTGCACCACGACTCACCCGAAGGGCTGCGAGCTCAACGTCCGTGACCAGATCGAAGCCACCCGCAAGCTGGGCGTGCGCGAGGATGGTCCGAAGAAGGTCCTGGTCATTGGTGCTTCCAGTGGCTATGGCCTGGCAGCACGCATTACTGCAGCGTTCGGTTTCAAGGCCGACACCCTGGGCGTATTCTTCGAAAAGCCAGGCACCGAAACCAAGGCCGGCACCGCTGGCTGGTACAACGCTGCGGCGTTCGACAAGTTTGCCAAGGCCGAGGGCCTGTACAGCAAGTCGATCAATGGTGACGCCTTCTCCGACGAAGCCCGCGCCAAGGTCATCGAGCTGATCAAGAACGAAATGGGCGGCAAGGTCGACCTGGTCATCTACTCGTTGGCCTCCCCGGTGCGCAAGCTGCCGCAGACCGGTGAAGTGATCCGCTCGGCACTCAAGCCGATTGGCCAGCCGTACAAGTCGACTGCCATCGACACCAACAAAGACACCATCATCGAGGCCAGCATCGAGCCGGCCACCGAGCAGGAAATCGCCGACACCGTTACCGTCATGGGTGGCCAGGACTGGCAACTGTGGATCGACGCCCTGGCGGGCGCCAACGTACTGGCCGAGGGTGCCCGTACCGTGGCCTTCAGCTACATCGGTACCGAGATCACCTGGCCAATCTACTGGCACGGCGCCCTGGGCCAGGCCAAGCAGGACCTGGATGAAACCGCGCTGCGCCTGGACAAGAAGCTGGCCGCTGAAGTGAAGGGCGGCGCCAACGTGGCGGTGCTCAAGTCGGTGGTTACCCAGGCCAGCTCGGCCATTCCGGTGATGCCGCTGTACCTGTCGATGGTGTTCAAGATCATGCAGGAAAAGGGTGTGCACGAGGGTACCCAGGACCAACTGGACCGCATGTTCCGCGACCGCATGTACCGTGCCGATGGCGCCCCGGCCGAAGTGGACGAGAAGGCCCGCCTGCGCCTGGACGACTGGGAACTGCGCGACGACGTGCAGGATGCCTGCAAGGCCATGTGGCCGCAGGTGACCACCGAGAACCTGTTCCAGCTGACCGACTACGCCGGTTACAAGAAGCAGTTCCTCAACCTGTTCGGCTTTGAGCGCGCTGACGTCAACTACGACGAAGACGTAGCTACCGATGTGAAGTTCGACTGCGTCGAACTGTAAGCTCACGGCGTGCTGGCCTCATCGCTGGCACGCCAGCTCCCATTTCGACAGCGGTGCCCTCAAGGCCGTTGTCGGAGCTGGCTCGCCGGCGATGGGCTGCAAAGCAGCCCCGGCAGTTTCAAGCCTTGCGCGACAGTGGCGGTGCAGCAAACGTCACACCCGCCAGGCCGTGCTTGATCAACGCACGAATATTGCCATGGTCACTGCCCTCAGGCGTGGCCAGCACATCCCGATAGTGCTCGCCGAAAGCCAGCAGCGCTTCCTGATCGCTCAGCCCCTCGAGCACTGCCAGGCCCAAGGTTTTGCACGAACCTTCGTTCTGCCCGGCGGCATTCTCGACACCACCATTGTTGAACGCCTGCGGCTGGTAGCTGTAGTGCTCGGCAATGAACGCCAGGGTGTCGGCAAAGGCATGTTGGCCGCTGGCCAGGCTGGCGCGCAGGGTATCTAGATCAGTCACGAGGTTTTCCTTTTTCGAACGCCGCTTGCTGCTCGGCGCTGGCTTCTTTCTGGTATTGGGCTTTCCACTGGGCATAAGGCATGCCGTACACCGCTTCGCGGGCGTCATCCAGGCTCAGGTCGAGCTCACGCTCGTCAGCCGCAGCCTTGTACCACTTGGACAGGCAGTTGCGGCAGAAGCCGGACAGGTTCATCAGGTCGATGTTCTGCACGTCGGTGCGTTTCTGCAAATGGTCGACCAGGCGCCGGAACGCGGCGGCTTCGAGTTCAAGCTGTTGCTGTGGGGTCATGGGGGCTCTCACGTCATGCGGTTCTTCAGGTGGCGGCCACCATTGATGACCACCTGGCTGCCGGTGCTGTACTGGCTGGCGAGCAGGTACTTGACCGTCTCGATCAGTGGCCCGGCGCCGGGTTCGAATTCCAGCAGGGCCTTTTTCAAGGTGTGCTGGCGGTAGGCTTCGTCACCCCCTTCCTTGAGGATCAGCAGCCCGGGAAGGATACCGTTCACATGCACCTTGGGCGCATATTTTTCAGCGAACGACAGCACCATGTTCTGCAGCGCAGCCTTGGTGGCGGCATAGCCAATGTGGCCCTTGCTGCCACGCGAGGAGGTTTCGTCGCAGATGTGAATGATGTCGGCTTTGTCCAGCTTGGCCAGCATCTCGCCCAAGGCCAGGTTGAGGTGGTAGGGCGCCTCTACATGCAGGCGGAACATGGTTTCCAGGTTGTCCAGGCCATCGTCCAGCCACAACGACGCGTTATGGATGATGGCGCGCAGGCCGTCGTACTGCCCGGCCAGGTAGTCGATCAGCGCCTGGCGGTCGTCGGCCCGGCACAGGTCTGCCTGGAACTGCACGATATTCGGGTGGGCCGCCTGTGGCTGTACGGTACGGCTGGCACTGACCACCGTATGGCCGGCCTGTGCCAGTTCAAGGGCCAGGGCCAGCCCGACGCGCTGGCTGGCTCCGGTAACGAGAATTGGGCTGTTCATGTTGGGGGCGGTCAACTTGTCTGTCCTGTGGTTGCCGCCCAGCATACCCGAACTGTTTGCCTGTTGTACGGCCTGGCCTCAGCGGCTGCGCAGGGCGCCCGCGGTGGCCGAAGAGGGCTGTAGCCAACCGGCCAGCAGGCGGGTGGACAACGGGATGAACAGGTACACCATCAGCGGCGTGAGAGCCAGGGTGCTGAGCATCACCCGCGGTACCAGGTCGAGTGCGGCCAGCCAATGGCCGAACGCCATGTTGAACGCCAGCGAGACCGGAAAAAACGCCAGCCAGATGGCCACGGCCTGTTTCCAGCGCGGCGGTTTCTGCACCGTACTGGCGCCAAACCAGTCGTCAATGCCACTGACGCGCGCCTCTTTGGGGCGCTCGAACAGGCCATTGCCGCGCTGCAACCAGGCCCGCCGCGAGGCGGAATGTTCCCAGGCATGCAGGGTGGGCTCATCGCTGAAGCGAAAAATGATCTGGAATTCGTCGCCATCGTGGGGTGGGGCGAGAATGCCCGAGCCCAGGTAGCCGGGGAAGTCAGTGGCCAGCTGTTCGCCCTCATGCAGCCAGGCCAACAGGTCCTGGTAGCGGCCATGCGCGGCGCGGCGCGACACCATCAGGGTAACGGGTGGGGTAGACATTGTGTATCTCCTGGCAACGGGGCTGGCGGGTAGCCGGCCCCTTGGCTGCGTAGCCCGGGGTGGTGGGCGACGCAGGCGAACATGCAAGAATCGGGCGCGGATTATCGCGCAGTTGTGCTGTGTGGCAACTGTCAGCCGGCAAATGGTCGCATCCTGTGCCCGGCGCTGTCGTAGTAGACTAAGCCCTCTATTGCAGCACACAGGATGCCGTGCAGATGAGCGAATTGGGACGCAAGCTGGGGGTCGATGCGAGTTTCGAGCAGCAAGTGCTGTTTCCGATCCGTGAAGTCTCCCGCCTGACTGGCGTCAATGCGGTGACCCTGCGCGCCTGGGAGCGCCGTTACGGTCTGATCCAGCCCATCCGCACCGACAGCGGCCACCGCCTGTATTCCCAAGGCGACATCGACGATATCCGCAGTATCCTCGGCTGGCTGGAGCGCGGGGTGGCGGTCAGCAAAGTGGGCAGCATCCTTGCCCGCAGCCAGGCGCTTGCCGGGCAGGCCACGCGCGCAGTGGACAGTTCGCTAGGCTGGCAGCAGCAGGTGCGCCTGGCAGTGCAACGCTTTGACTTGGCCGGGCTGGGCCGCCTTTATGAGGAGGTGTTTGCCGCCAGCACGCTCGATCAGGTTTTCACTGATGTTTTCATGCCGGTGTGGCACGACCTGGCCGTGCGCCATGGCGGCTACGGCCAGACCAGCGAGTGGCTGTTTTTTGACCAGTTTTTGCGCGGGCGGGTGTTCGCGCGTTTGCAGCTGGCGCCTGCGCCGCGTCGCCACAGCGTACTGCTGGTGCCCTTGCCGGGGCAGTGCCATGAGCTTGAACTGCTGGTCACCAGCCTGCTGCTGGGCAGTGACGACATAGGCGTGACGCCTTTGGTGTGTGGGCAGCCGCTGCAAGAGCTGGCGCTGGTCTGTGAACGGATGAAACCAGACGCCCTCGTGCTGTTTTCCCACCAGCCGCTCACTGCAGAAGTCAGCCGCTATCTGAAGCGGCTGGCGTCGGTGCTGGGCTGCACGTTATTGCTGGCGGGAGAGACAACCGACCAGGCCAGCGGCGGCCTGGCGGGCAGCCCCCTGGTCTGCCTGGGGGCACAAGGCGCGGTAATGCGTCAGCGTCTGCGCCAGTGCCTGGCAGGTCAGCTGGACACCTGAGTGTGCAGTTCGGGGTGGGCGCGGCAATGGGCCTGCAGGATGTAGCCGCGCAGGCGCTCGATTTCTTCCGCTGGGCTTTGGCCAAGGTCGTACGCTGCCAGGTCTGGGCCAATACGCCGGCCCAGCACACCCTGCAGTTCGATCGGCTGGAGGTTGCCGGGGGCGAAGCGCAGGTCGAAACGCGCCGGCGCGCTTGGCAGGCCACGCAGCTCCACCAGCACGCCTTTGAAGGAAATTTCCCGTACCCACAGCCCGCTAGGCGCGCCATGGCCATCGAGCAGGGCGCTGGGCTGTTCCAGCGACAGGCGCCATGGCCGCAGCATGGGGCCATCCTCGTAGATTTCCGGCGAACCCACCTGCAGGTGCAAGGCGTGGAATTCGTCTTCCACCAGTTGCAGCGGAAAGCTGATTTGCTGGTTGTTGAATTGCGCCTGCAAGGTCACTTGTTCATGGGCCACCAGGCGGGTGAGCAAGCTCTGGATGCGGCGGTCGCCATTGACCTGCAGGCTCGACATGGAGTCGGCCAGGTTCAGGGTGGGCGAATGCTGCATGTTCTGAATGAAATCCAGCTCGTCCTGGGTAAGAAGGGCGTCGGCTTGCATGATCGAACTCGGTGGTGGCGATTTCTTCAACGTAGTTGACCGTGCCCGGGGGGCTTGGTTCAGGTGCGTTCGTCGGCTTTCAGACGAGCGCGCAGTTCGGCCAGCTCCCGTTCCATTTCCACCTGGCGGGTAACGTCTTTCTGAATGCCGATGAAGTAGGTACGTCGCTCGGCGTCGTTCCTTACCGCCGTGATCGACAGTTCGTTCCAGAAGGCAGTGCCATCCTTGCGGTAGTTGCGCATCACTTCCCGGCAAGGGCGGCCTTCGGCCAAGGCTTTGCGAATGCGTGCACGCGCGAGTTGGTCACGGTCGTCAGCCTGCAGGAAGCGGCAATCCTGGTAGAGTATTTCGTCCCGGTTATAGCCGGTCAGGCGTTCGAACGCGGCGTTGACATAGATGAGGATGGTGTCGTCGCCTTCCTGTTCGGCAACCACGATCCCGTCATGGGATGCATCGACCATAGATTGCAGCAGTTTTGCGTTGATCATGTTCAGGCCATACGGCAGGCAGAAAAATCGGACGTGCTGTAGCAGGCGGCTTTGGCAGAGGCGGCCTTTTGCCAGCGCTGAATGCTAGTATCCTACGTTTTCACTCAGTTTCGGAATCCTCTCCCCGATGAAAGTCGCCATTATTTCCGGATCGGTCTATGGCACCGCCGAAGAAGTCGCCCGTCATGCAGAATCGAAGCTCAAGGCCGCTGGTTACCAAGCCTGGCACGCCGCACGTGCCACTTTGCAGGACCTTGAAGGTTTTGCCCCGCAGGCCCTGTTGGCCGTGACATCGACTACCGGTATGGGTGAGCTGCCGGACAACCTCATGCCCTTGTACAGCAGCCTGCGTGACAGCCTGCCAGCGGCCTTCCATGGCCTGCCGGGTGCAGTGATTGCGCTGGGCGATTCCAGCTATGGCGATACCTATTGCGGGGGCGGCGAACAGCTGCGCGAGCTGTTTGCCGAGCTAGGCGTGCGCGAGGTGCAGCCGATGCTGCAGCTGGATGCCAGCGAGACGGTGACCCCGGAAACGGATGCCGAGCCGTGGTTGGCCGAGTTGGCTAATACCTTGAAAGGCTGACGGTCAGGTTCAGCAAGTATGGGCCTGCTGCAGGTGAGTGCCCGGGCAGACCTGCCAGCCAGGCCCCGATTCATGCCTCGCTGTCGGGTACCGGCCATTCGCGCAGCAGCGCCAACCACGCTTGCGCGGCCCGCGACAAATACGCGCCACGCCGCCAGATGAAGGCAATGTCCCAGCGCAGGTCCCCCGGTGAGCGCAGGGGCATACGCACCACACCAGGGCGTTCCAGGGCTTTTGCCACCACCCGGGGCAGCAGCACAACGCCCTGGCCTGCCGCGACCAACGCTGCCAGGAAATCCGCCTGGCCACTGCGCCCGCCTTCCGTCGGGGTGAAGCCCTGCTGCTGGCAGGCTTTCACCAAACGGTCATTGAGCACGAAACTGCGCTGGTAGAGCAGGAACGGCGTTGCGGCCAATTGCTTCAGGTGCACCCCGCCCAGGCCTGCCAACGCATGCTCCGCCGGTAGCAGGGCATCCAGCGGCTCATTGCAGAACGGCTGGTATTCGAACCCGTCGTCGCTGGGCGTAAGGCTGCCACCGAGCTCCAGCTCGCCACTTCTGACGGCCTGCTCGATGCTACGGCTGCCACCCTCAACCAACTGGATGGCGATGTTCGGGTGGCGTCGCCGGTATTCGGCGAACAAACCGGCGAACAGCGCATCACTGCCCAGCATCGGCAAGCCCAGGCGCAGTTCGCCACGCTCCATCTGGCTCAGATCGTCCAATTCGTTGAGCAGCGCCTGGCGTTGGCGCAGCAGGGCCTCGCCGCGCTCAAGCACGATGCGCCCGGCGGCGGTCAGGTGCAGGTGGGATGCCTGGCGTTCCAGCAGCGGCTGGCCCACATCTTGCTCAAGCTGCGCCACTTGCTTGCTGACGGCCGACTGACTGATGTGCAGGGTCTGTGCGGCTTGGGTAAAGCCGCCCCGGTGCACCACTTCGATAAAGCTGCGCAGCTGTTTGAATTCCATGTGCCAATTCCATTATGGAATGGTAGCCAGTCTAACAATTCGCTTCTGGCCTAGGCAGCCAAAACTTAAAATGAGGGCCTGTCGAGGAACACCGCCATGAAACCCGCGTTAATGAAAAAAATGCTGCGCCTGCTTGCCGAGCTGGCGACCCTGTGTGCCCTGTTTGCACTCGGTGGCCAGCTGGCCACTTGGCTGGGCTGGCCCATCCCCGGCGGGGTCATGGGCCTGGCGCTGCTACTGCTGTTGTTCGCCGCGGGGGTACTGAAGCCGGCCATGCTGCAATTGGGCGCCGGTTGGTTGATGGCCGAAATGCTGCTGTTCTTCATTCCTGCACTGATGAGCCTGCTGGACTATGGCGCGCTGATCCGGGACGAGGGCTGGCGCATCCTGCTGGTGATCGCCGTGAGCACGCTGATGGTGATGGTGGTGACGGCCCTGACCGTCGAACTTGTGTGCCGCTGGAGCATGCGCCATGAGCCTTGAACCCATGCCGTTGTTCTGGCTGGCGCTGACGTTGCTGGCTTACCTGGGCAGCCGCTGGCTGTACCGGCGCAGCAAGCGCTACCTGCTGTCGCCGCTGATTCTGGTGCCGGTGTTGCTGCTGGCGGTGGCTGTGCCGCTGCACACCGCCTATGCCGAATACGCGCGCAATACCCACTGGCTGATGGGCGTGCTCGGTCCGGTGACCGTGGCCTTTGCGGTGCCGATCTGGCAGCAGCGGGCCATGCTCGCCCGGCATTGGCCGGCGTTGCTGGTCGGCATGCTGGCGGGCAGCAGTGCGTCCATCGCCAGTTCATGGGGGTTGGCGCACCTGCTGGCGCTGGACAGTGCGACCAGTCTGTCGCTGGTGCCGCGTTCCATCACCACGCCCTTTGCCATGCCGTTGGCCCATGACCTGGGCGGTGTGCCCGAGCTGACGGCAGTGTTCGTGATGTTCACCGGGGTGCTTGGTGCCATGTTCGGTGGCGTGCTGCTGCGTTGGTTGCCGCTGCGCACGCCGTTGGCCCGGGGGGCATTGTTCGGCGTGGGCGCGCACGGCGCCGGCGTCAGCCGGGCCCAGGAAGTGGGCCGCGAGGAAGGCTCGGTGGCCGGCCTGGTCATGGTCCTGACCGGGCTGCTGAACCTGTTCGCGGCACCGCTGCTGGCCATGTTGCTCTGACCGTTCATGCCACTGACTCGCTCAGTCATCAAGCTGGCTGGCAACGCAACTTCCACCCCTGGTAGGGCTGGCTAGACTCACCCTCGACATAGAGAGCACATGAAAGTGCCGAGGTGACATGCAATGACCGCAGCCTTGCCCTATCCAGTCCACATCACTTAACCGGGTTACCTCTGATGCCTTTGGCCGAAATTCCATTGTGCGTCTGGCGTACCCGGGGTCAGAGCTTCACATTCCGGGGCCAGAGCATCCGCTACTGGACCGCAGGGCAAGGAGAGCCCCTGCTTCTTTTACACGGCTTCCCCACCGCCAGTTGGGACTGGCATTACCTGTGGGGGCCTTTGACGCAGCGCTTTCGGGTGATTGCCTGCGACATGCTCGGCTTTGGCGATTCGGCCAAACCGGTCGACCACGCCTACAGCCTGATCGAACAAGCCGACCTGCAGCAGGCGCTGCTCGCCCACCTGCAGGTGGACCAACCGGTGCATCTGCTGGCTCACGACTATGGCGGCAGCGTCGCTCAGGAACTGCTGGCGCGGCACCATGAGCAGCGCGCCGAGGTAGCCAGCTGCGTGTTTCTCAACAGTGGCCTGTTCGCCGAAAGCTGCCACCTGCTGCTGATCCAGAAGTTGCTACTGAGCCGCTTCGGCTGGCTGGTGGGCCGCTCCTTCGGGCGTGACGACCTGGTGCGCAACATGACCCAGGTCTATGGCCCCTGCACCCACCCGAGCGAGAGTGCCCTGGACGATTTCTGGAGCCTGATCGCCGCCAACCGCGGTACGCGCGTGCTGCATAAACTGGTGGGCTACCTGCTGGAGCGCCGCCTGCACCGTGAGCGCTGGGTTACGGCCATGCAGTGCCCAGGTGTGCCCCTGCGGCTGATCAACGGCATGGTCGACCCATTGTCCGGCGCGCACATGCTTGAGCGTTACCGGCAACTGGTGCCACAGCCAGACACCGTGCAACTGCAGGGTATAGGCCACTACCCGCACACCGAGGCGCCGGTGCAGGTGCTGCGGCATTACCTGGCCTTTCGTGAGCAACCGCTGAGCTTTTGCAAGGCGAAAGTGGCGTGGTCCTGAGCGGGCCTCATGGCCCGGCGTTATTACCAGGCATTCAGCCTGCGTGAGCTTGATTGTCTGCTTGCCGCCGGCGGCAGACACTCGGCTCACCTGAACCTGCCTGGAGCCCTTGGCATGAGCGAGCCTGTTCTTCTGCAAGATCGTGTGGTGATCGTTACCGGCGCCGGTGGCGGCCTGGGCCGTGCCCACGCGCTGCTGTTCGCCGCGCGCGGGGCCAAGGTGGTGGTCAACGACCTCGGCGTTTCCACCCACGGGGAGGGCGCCAGCGCCAGCGCTGCTGATCGGGTGGTGCAGGAGATTCGCGCCGCCGGGGGCAGCGCGGTTGCCAACCATGACTCGGTCACCCAGGGGGCCCGCATTGTCGAGCAGGCGCTGGATAGCTATGGGCGCGTCGATGTCGTGGTGAACAACGCCGGCATCCTGCGTGACAAGACCTTCCACAAGATGGACGACAGCGACTGGGAGCAGGTTTACCAAGTGCATGTCGAAGGCGCCTACAAAGTTACCCGCGCGGCCTGGCCACACCTGCGTGAGCAGAACTGGGGGCGGGTGATATTCACGGCATCCACCTCTGGCATCTACGGTAATTTTGGCCAGGCCAATTACGGCATGGCCAAACTGGGCCTGTACGGGCTTACCCGTACCTTGGCCATCGAAGGGCGCAAGCACGGCATCCTGGTCAACGCCATTGCCCCAACCGGCGGTACGCGCATGACCGAAGGGCTGATTCCCCCGCAGGTGTTCGAACGGCTCAAGCCGGAGTTGGTCAGCCCCTTGGTGGTGTACCTGGGCAGCGAGCAGTGCCAGGGCAGCGGCGAGCTGTTCGAGGTGGGCGGGGGCTGGATCGGCAAGGTGCGCTGGGAGCGTAGCCTGGGGGTGGGTTTCGACCCGCGCGAAGGCTTCACCCCCGAGCAGGTCGCGCAGCAGTGGGGGCACATTGGTGATTTCGAAGGGGCAGTGCACCCGCAGGACAGCTTGCAGGCACTGCAGCAGATGATGGCCAACCTGCAGAAATACCCGTTGTAAGGCCATTGTAGAAGCGGGTTTACCCGCGAAAGGGGCGGGCCTGCGGGCCAGTTTCTGCCAGGCATTGTGCATTGCCGGCACCATCGTATTCGCGGGTGAACCCGCTCCTACATCGATCGATGATGCCGGCCCGGCCCCGCAGGGCTACCGGCCACCCCCGCCCGTTGTAGGAGCGGGTTCACCCGCGAAAGGGCCAGGCCTGCGGGCCAGTTTCTGCCAGGCATTGTGCATTGCCGGCACCACCGTACTCGCGGGTGAACCCGTTCCTACATCGATCAATGATGCCGGCCCGGCCCCGCAGGGCTGCCGGCCACCCCCGCCCGTTGTAGGAGCGGGTTTACCCGCGAAAGGGCCGGGCCTGCGGGCCAGTTTCTGCCAGGCACTGTGCGTCGCCGGTACCACCGTATTCGCGGGTGAACCCGCTCCTACAGGTGTCGCGTGGCCTTGAGGCTTTGCCGGTGTCCGCGGGCGTCATTATTCAGCGCAAAAAAAAGCCGCTGCAAGCCGCAGCGGCCAATCGAGACGTTAGATCAAGGAGCTTCAAAATCTACGTCAGTGCACCTCGCAGGCCTGAAAGGCGGGGGGGAGAGCCCTTCATGCCGGCCAGTGAGTTAAGAATAAGCGCTTGATCCCGTAGGAAAAATAGCCGCCTGTGACATTCACCTTTACGTTTCGGGCAACAGTTGCGCAGCTGTTCAGGCCGCGGGCGAGTAGCCCATTCGCCAGCTGGTTTCCCGCGTTGCCGCCAGCAACCGCTGTGCCGCCGGGCCATGCTCGTCGGCATGGAAGATGGATGTTGGCCCGACCACGGTCATCACCGCCGCAACCTGCCCCATGGCATTGAATACCGGGGCCGACAATGCATCCACGCCCGGCATCAACAAGCCGTGTACATGGTGCAGGCCACGTTCGCGTATGCCGGCCAGTAGCGCTTGATAATCGTCGGCAGAGTGCTGCAGGGCGGCCAGTTCACGGTCACGCAGGTCCACCGTTTCCCGCTCGGGCAGGTAGGCAGCGAACACCAACCCGGTCGATGAGCTGAGCAGCGGCAGCACCGAACCGATCTGCGTCACCACGGTCACCGCCCGCACCGCGGGCTCGATGCTGACCACGGTCGCGCCCTGGTTACCCCATACGGCGATGAAGCAGCTTTCGTTCAGTTCGTCGCGCAGTTGCGACAGGGGCAGTGCAGCAATTTTCAGCACATCGATGCTGCCCAGCGCCGCCAGCCCCACCCGCAATGCCTCACGCCCCAGGCCGTAATGGTTGGTGGCAGCATCCTGTTCGGCAAACCCGCTGGCGATCAATGCCTGCAGGTAGCGGTGCACTTTGCTCGCCGGCATCTGCACATGCTCGGCCAGGCGTGACAACGAGGTGGAAGGGGACAACTCAGCCAAGGCCTTGAGGATGTCGGTGCCGACCTCCGCAGAGCGGACTTTCTGCTTGCCGTTGTCGGCGGTGGTACTGGCTTTGGCCATGGACAGCTGCTTCCGGATTCTTCAGTCGGGCCTTTATAGCTTGACGCCATGCGCGGGGCAAATTACGTTATTCGTAATCTGATTACGATAAAAACAATGCAGACCCGCTGCCGCCCACCCAGGGCCTGCAGCCAACTGCCCGCAACGGCTCGGCCAGAGCCCGGAGGCATCGATGAATCGCGATCCATCACCCGACCTTCACTACCTCAGCGGCTTCGGCAACGAGTTTGCCAGCGAAGCCCTGCCCGGTGCCTTGCCGGTCGGGCAGAACTCGCCGCAGCAGGCGCCCTACGGGCTGTACGCCGAACTGCTGTCCGGCACCGCGTTCACCATGGCCCGCAGCGAGCTGCGGCGGACTTGGTTGTACCGTATTCGCCCGTCTGCCTTGCACCCACGTTTCGAGCGCCTGGCGCGCCAACCGCTGCAGGGCCCGCTGGGGGGCATCAACCCCAATCGCCTGCGCTGGAGCCCCCAGCCGATTCCCGCCGAACCCACCGACTTCATCGAAGGTTGGCTGCCGATGGTGGCCAACGCCGCGGCAGACAAACCGTGCGGCGTAAGTATCTACATCTACCGCGCAAACCGCTCCATGGAGCGGGTGTTCTTCAACGCCGACGGCGAACTGTTGCTGGTGCCGGAACAGGGGCGCCTGCGCATTGCCACCGAGCTGGGCGTGTTGCAGGTCGAGCCGCTGGAGATTGCGGTGATCCCGCGTGGCATGAAGTTCCGTGTCGAGTTGCTCGACGGCCAGGCTCGCGGCTACATCGCCGAAAACCACGGCGCCCCCTTGCGCCTCCCGGACCTGGGCCCGATCGGCAGCAATGGCCTGGCCAACCCGCGGGATTTCCTCACCCCGGTGGCGCACTACGAGGAAACCACCGGCCCGCAGCAGCTGGTGCAGAAGTTTCTGGGTGAACACTGGGCCTGCGAACTGCAGCATTCGCCGCTGGACGTGGTTGCCTGGCATGGCAGCAACGTGCCCTACAAGTACGACCTGCGCCGCTTCAACACGTTGGGTACGGTCAGTTTCGACCACCCAGACCCGTCGATCTTCACCGTGCTGACGTCGCCGACCAGCGTGCATGGCCTGGCCAACATGGACTTCGTGATCTTCCCGCCGCGCTGGATGGTGGCCGAGAACACCTTCCGCCCACCGTGGTTCCACCGCAACCTGATGAACGAGTTCATGGGCCTGATCCAGGGTGCCTACGATGCCAAGGCCGAGGGCTTCCTGCCGGGTGGGGCGTCGTTGCACGGAGTGATGAGCGCCCATGGGCCCGATGCCGAAACCTGCGAAAAAGCCATTGCCGCCGAGTTGGCCCCGCACAAGGTCGACAACACCATGGCGTTCATGTTCGAGACCAGCCAGGTGCTGCGCCCGAGCGTGCAAGCGCTGCAATGTCCGCAATTGCAGGCCGACTACGATAGTTGCTGGGCCACCTTGCCGAGCACCTTCAACCCGAACCGGAGATAACCCATGAACCACACTGCCATTGCCCGTAGCTGGGTCGAGCACGCCAACGGGCACAGCGACTTCCCGCTGCAGAACCTGCCAATGGGCATCTTCAGCCGGCCAGGTGAAGCCAGGCGCTGTGGCGTGGCCATTGGCGACGCAATCCTCGACCTGGAGGCGGTGCTGGCCGCCGGCCTGTTCGACGGCGAAGCCAAGGCTGCCGTCGAGGCGACCCGGGGTGGGGCACTGAACGCATTCTTCGCATTGGGGCGCAGCGCGCGGGTAGCCCTGCGCGAACGCTTGCAGGCATTGCTGGGTGAACACAGCGAACACCAGGCGGCGCTGAAGCCGGCCCTGCTCAACGCCGGCGACTGCCAGTTGCACGTACCGGCGCAGATCGGTGACTACACCGACTTCTACGTGGGTATCGAGCACGCCAAGAACGTCGGCAAGCTGTTCCGCCCCGATAACCCGTTGCTGCCCAACTACAAGTACGTGCCGATCGGTTATCACGGCCGTGCCTCGACCATCCGCCCCTCGGGTACCGAGGTGCGCCGGCCAAGGGGCCAGACCCTGCCGGCCGGGCACACCGAGCCAAGCTTTGGCCCCTGTGCGCGCCTGGACTACGAACTGGAACTGGGTATCTGGGTCGGCCAGGGCAACGCCATGGGTGAAGCGATTGCGGTAGGTGATGCTGCCGAACACGTGGCCGGCCTGTGCCTGCTCAACGACTGGTCGGCGCGCGACATCCAGGCCTGGGAATACCAGCCGCTGGGGCCGTTCTTGTCGAAAAGCTTCATTACCAGTATTTCGCCGTGGGTGGTCACCGCCGAGGCGCTGGCGCCGTTCCGCTGCGCCCAGCCGGCCCGGCCGCAAGGCGACCCGCAGCCGCTGCCGTACCTGCTGGACGAGCGCGACCAGGCTGCGGGCGCGTTCGATATCGAGCTGGAAGTGCTGTTGCTGACCGCGCGCATGCGTGAGCAGGGCCTTGCCCCGCACCGCCTGACCTTGAGCAACACCCGCAGCATGTACTGGACCGTGGCCCAACTGGTTGCCCACCACAGCGTCAACGGCTGCCAGTTGCAGCCGGGCGACCTGTTCGGTTCGGGCACCCTCTCCGGTGCCACCCCTGGCTCGTACGGCAGCCTGCTGGAAATCACCGAAGGCGGCAAACTGCCGGTGGAGCTGGCCAGTGGCGAGGTGCGCAAGTTCCTCGAAGACGGTGACGAGATCATCCTGCGCGCCCGCTGCCAGCGTGACGGCGTGGCCAGCATCGGCTTCGGCGAATGCCGTGGCACGGTCGTGGCGGCCAACTGAGGGGGCAGGGCATGGAGCTGTACACCTATTACCGTTCCACCTCGTCGTACCGGGTGCGCATCGCGCTGGCACTCAAGGGCCTGGCCTACCAGGCCTTGCCGGTGAACCTGCTGCAAGGTGAACAGCGTGGCGCCAGCTATAGGGCCGTCAACCTGCAGGGCCGCGTGCCAGCCTTGCGCAGTGACGGCGGTCAAGTGCTGGTGCAGTCGCCGGCGATCATCGAGTACCTGGAAGAGGTGTACCCACAGCCCGCCCTGCTGCCGGCCGATGCCGAGCGGCGGGCCAAGGTGCGCGGTGT
This sequence comes from Pseudomonas sp. NY5710, assembly GCF_013305665.1. Lineage (NCBI taxonomy): Bacteria > Pseudomonadati > Pseudomonadota > Gammaproteobacteria > Pseudomonadales > Pseudomonadaceae > Pseudomonas > Pseudomonas sp. NY5710. The sequence continues at coordinate 4,453,307 of NZ_CP045554.1, read as the reverse complement.
GGCGGCGATCATTGGTTGCGACATTCACCCGCTGCACAATGTCAGCGTGCTGAACCAGCTGCGCCAGGCCGGTCAGGACGAGGGCCAGGTGAACGCCTGGATTACACACTGGATCAGCCAGGGGCTGGCGGCCGTGGAACAGTTGATTGGCGATGAAGGGTTCTGTTTTGGCGATACGCCGGGGCTGGCCGATGTGTACCTGATTCCGCAGTTGTACGCGGCTGAGCGCTTCGCTGTCGACCTTGGCGGCTACCCGCGCATTCAACGGGTTGCCGCACTGGCCGCCGCGCACCCGGCATTCGCCCAGGCCCACCCGGCCCGGCAGCCAGACACCCCGGCTCAGTGAAGTGAGCGGTTTGCCGCCGGAAGCTTGCCGATCCGCTCGCACAGCTCCAGGCGCTGGACCGGGTCTTCCGTCAGCAGCAGGGCATGCTCCAGGTCGTAGCGTTCGGCTTGGGGGCAGTCCAGGTGTTGGTAAAGCGAGGCGCGGGTCATGTAGTCGGCGACCTGCACCGGCCCTAATTGCATGACCCGTTCGGCGTCGATCAACGCCGCCAGGTGGTTGTCGTTGCTGATATGCAGTTGGCGCAGGTTGCGCGACAGGCGTTGCAACATCTGCTGCGCGCTGGCGGTGCGCAGATGCTCTGCCGTCAGCGGCAGGTCGGGGCCAAACTGGCGTGCCAGCAGATCGCGACAGTCGCTAGGGTACAGGCGCCTGCCGCCACAGGGGTCGAGCAGGTGGTCGGCACCCGGCACGCGCAACAGGAAGTGCCCGGGAAAACCCACGCCCTCCAGCGGTATGCACAAACGCCTGGCCAGCTCGAGGGCGAGGATGGCCAGGGCCAGCGGTTGGCCTCGGCGGCGTTGCAGCACCTTGTCCAGCATGGCGGCATGTGGCCGCAACGGCAGGTATTCGTCTTGCACAAACCCCAGTGCATTGAGTTGGCGCAGCAGAGGCTGTGCCAGTTCACTCAACGGTAGCATGGGCAGGTGGGCACTGATTGCGTGCTGCAGGTCGTGCACGATGGCAAGGCTGGCGGCAGGCGCGACGTTACGGTCGTGCTCGGCGGCAACCCACAATGCAGCTTCCAGCAGGGCGACGGGCTCGCGTTCCAGGCAGGCCAGGCAGGCTTGACGTGGGTTCATGGGGCTTCTCCACACTCGCTTGAGTATTAGCTGCGGTGCCGGGTTTCGTCCAGTGGTCTGGCGGCGGCTGCGAACATGAGGCCGGGCTTATACTGGGTGCAGCACCTGTTGGGGAGCCTGTCGATGTTCGCGCTGATGCAAAGCACCCGTACCCAGTCATTGCACTTGTTCACCGACCCGCCCACGGGCCTGAAAGCGGTGGTGGCGATCCACAGCCAGCAGTTGGGGCCGGCGCTGGGTGGCTGCCGCTACCTGCCGTACGCCGATGACGAAAGCGCCATGGCCGACGCCATCCGCCTGGCCCAGGGCATGAGCTACAAAGCGGCATTGGCGGGCTTGCCTTTGGGGGGCGGCAAGGCGGTGATCTTGCGCAACCCGCATGTGGAAAACCGCGCAGCTTTGTTCGAGGCCTTCGGCCGCTTCGTCGATACCTTGCAAGGGCGTTTCATCATTGCCGTAGACAGTGGCACCTCGACCCTGGACATGGACTGCATCGCCCAGAGCACGCCGCATGTGACCAGTACCACGGCCTCGGGCGATCCCTCACCGCATGCGGCGATGGGGGTATTCGCCGGCATCCGCGCCACGTCCTATGCCCGCTTGGGCAGCTACAACCTCGAAGGCCTGCGCGTAGCGGTGCAAGGGCTGGGTAATGTTGGCTACGCCCTGGCCGAACAACTGCATGCGGCGGGGGCGGAACTGTTGGTGAGCGACCTGGACACAGGGCGGGTACGGCTGGCTGTGGAGCAGCTCGATGCCCACCCGGTTACCCATGATGCGTTGATCAGCACCCCCTGCGACATCTTTGCCCCGTGCGGTGTGGGGCCGGTGCTGAACGGGCAGAGCGTGATGCAACTGCGCTGCGCGGCAGTGGCGGGGGCGGCGAACAACCAGCTGACTACCTTGCAGGTGGCTGACCAGCTGGAGACCCGCGGGATACTGTATGCGCCCGATTACGTGATCAATGCCGGTGGCTTGATTTACGTGGCGCTCACCCACCGTGGCGAAGACCTGGGCACCATCACCTCGCACCTGGCACGCATACCATCGCGCCTGACCGAAGTGTTCGGCCATGCCCAAGCGGAGAAACGCTCGCCGGCGCGGGTGGCGCAGATGTTGGCGGAGCGGTTGTTGTATGGCTGACGGGGTTTATGTGGTATGCACCGGCCTCATCGCTGGCAAGCCAGCTCCCACAGATATCCCATAACCTTCAAGACTTTTGCGTACCTGTGGAAGTCCCCACAGATTTCTCACAACCTTCAAGATTTGCGGTACCTGTGGGAGCTGGCTTGCCAGCGATGAGGCCGGTGCAGGTAATCACTCGGCTGGTTGCCCGTCGAGCAACTCGGCCAACGCATCCGGCTGGCTTTTGAACGCCCGGGCGAACACATCGCGGTTCTTGGCCATGTAGATACCGGCTTCTTCAACCTGCTGCTCGGTCAGCGAAGGCACTGCCTTGTGCAGCACTTCAGCCAGGCGCTCTGCCAGTTCGAGCATTTTGTCGTGACGGTCGGCTTCTGCCTTATCCATGAACAAGCGCTCCGGGTCGCGGCTGCTGCGGTACACCACTTCGACGGCCATTCATCACCTCTGTGCCTTTTTGCTGGTTTGCAATTTACTGTATCTATATACAGTAATGGCAATGTTGGTTGGTTCGCAAGCAGAAATTGTAGTGGGGTGTTTTGCGGGGGCGTCCGGCACAACATCTTTATCGCCTGTGAGATTGAGCGCCGCCCGCGCGGCGCATCGCGACGCAAGGCCGCTCCTACATCTGTTTCGGGCCAGTTATGCCTGTGGGATTTGCGCGCGAACGCCCTGGCGCCCCCCACGATATCGCGTCGTACAGACAAGGCGGTCGCGCGCGTCCGGCACAGGCAATACTGGCCCGAAACAAGCGTAGGAGCGGGTTTACCCGCGAAGCGCCGCGCGGGCGGCGCTCGATCTCCCAGGCGCTGAAAAGGCTGCGGCGAACCCCTGCCAGCCCTCCTGCAACCTAGAGCCAAACCCTCACTGCTTCATCCCCAGCTCGGCATCATCCATCAGCGCCTTGGCCATCGCACTCAAGTAATGCGCAGCCCATATCATCATCGGCTTCCCATCCATCAACCCGGTGATGGTCAATTCGCGCACATACCCCATCAACTCCGAAGACTGTTCGCGGGCATCCCTGCACGGGATACCGGGCTCGATGCGGAATAGCGGGTGGGTGCCGTTTTCGCCCTGGTAGAAAGTGGTCTTGCCGACGGTGAACTGGGTGTCTTCTGTGGTCATTGGTCAGTCCCCTGATGTGCCTTTGATGCCTGGTCTGGCCGCATCGCTGGCAAGCCAGCTTCCACAGTTGCTGCGCGAAGGGTTTCTTCGAGAGGATGGGGTGGGTCGGGGATAAGTTTCAGCATGCTTTGGTATCCATTTCTTGGGCCGCTCCCCACTTGCTGTCAAACACGTGGGTGGCAGCTGTGCATAGGTTGACAGACCGGCGGATACCAGAACCGGCGCACGCGAACGTGCCCCATGCACAGCCACCATAATGGACCAAGCTATGCGAAGTATCTCGTCGCGGCCTGTCAAAGCCGATCGCTGATATGCAGCGACCCACCGACATTAGAGCGCTGCCAAAACGGCCGCAACGGAAAACAAACGGCAAGAGTATCTTTGGGAAATGCCCTACAAGGAAGGGCTTAAATCTGATTTTTCGCTGGCGCAATGCCATTTCATTTTCTGCAGCGCGCCATGCCACAAAGTGCCTTGCGGCAATCGGCCGCCTTCCCATGGCAGGGGCCTGGCCCTTTAACTGCATGGCAGAAACGTCACACCCGTGGCGCATCATCCTTGAAAGTCGTAGTGGGGAATGAAACATCGTGAACATCAAATGGGCAGAAAAACTGCGCAAGGGCCTGCACGGCTCGGCCGACTCGCTGGGCAACCTGTGCGTCGAAGCCTTCCATTACCTTGCCCTGTTCGGCATCGGCGCCATCACCGCCTATGCGGCGGTGGTCACCTTCCTGGACATGCTCGGCAAGGGCGGGATCAGCGTCGATGACATCCTGCTGCTGTTCATCTACCTGGAGCTGGGGGCCATGGTCGGGATCTACTTCAAGACCAACCATATGCCCATCCGCTTCCTCTTGTACGTGGCAATCACCGCGCTCACCCGCCTGCTGATCGGCGATGTTTCGCACCACAAGGCGCCGGATGAGGGGCTGCTGTACCTGTGCGGGGGCATTCTGCTGCTGGCGTTCTCGATCCTGGTAGTGCGCTACGCCTCGTATCGCTACCCCTCGACCAAGGTGCTGGATGCCAACGGCAAGCAGGTGGAAGAGGGCAAGTAGCCCTCAATTGGCCAAGAACGCACGGGGCTCGTGACGGGCGTCGCGGGTCAGCGCGGCCAGCACCTGCAAGGGGTTCTGGCCCAGCTCGATGGCCAGGCCCAGGCGTATGCTGTCGATCACCCGCTGCAGGCGCACCGGTTCGTTGCGCTGGGCTCGGGTGATCAGGCGCTTGGCAACCACGCCAGCGTCATCGGAAAGGGTCAGCATGATGCTGCCGTCAAGGTTGGCAATGCTCAGGTTGACCCGGTATTCGGGGGCGAAGGCGGCGCTGATCTGCTCGAATGGATTGTTCATGCCTGAAGCCTGCAAAGATGGACTGCAGAAATTGACCGGCCCGCACCCGGTTCGTTCAAGTAGGGCAATTGGCCATTAGCGCAACTACACTCCTTGCATCGCAGCCGCGACGCATGGCCAATGGCCGGCAAAGGAGTGCCCGTGCTTCCCTCATCCGCTGCCCGCCAGCGTGGCGCAATCGGCCTCATGGCCGTGGTTACGCTGGGCCTGGCGCTGTTGTTCATGCTGCTGGTGATCGACAGCGGCCGGTTGTACCTGGAGCAGCGCAAGCTGCAACGCATTGCCGACATGGCCGCGCTGGAGGCGGCCGGCCAGTATGCCGTTTGCACCGGCAGCGGGCCGCAGGCCACCGTGGTCGCCCGGGCGGCCGCCACCCGCAACGGCCATGCGCCCGGCAACCCGCTGGCGGCCAGCTGCGGCTACTTGCAGACCGGCGCCAACAGCCTGCGCACCTTCACCACGGACAACAACCGCACCGAGGCGATCCGGGTGGATGTGAGCAACACGGTCCCCACCAGCGTCGCGGCGGGGGTGTATAGCCTGGCACAGGGCACAGGGGTGCCGCTGACCACCACCTTGCACGCCCATGCGGTAGCTTCGTCGCCTGTTCCACCGCAGGCCATGCTGAGTATCCGAACCACCCTGGCCACCGTCGATTCGCGACAGTCGGTGTTGCTCAATGCCCTGCTTGGTGCCTTGGGCGGTAACGTGCAGCTTGATGTGGCCGGTTGGCAAGGCATTGCCAGCACCCAGCTCAACGTGCTGCGCTACCTGGACCAACTGGCCATCGACCTCAACCTCAAGGCCGGTGACTATCGGCAACTGCTCAGCGCCGATGCTACCGCTACGCAACTGCTGCAGGCGGCGGTGAAAGTACTGCAGCAGAGCGGCGCGGCCGCCAACGTCGTGACCAACCTGGGTAAGCTGGCACTGGGCGCCAGCAACAGCACCTTGCTGCAGCTGGGCGATTTGCTCGATATCCAGAACGGCACCACGCAGGCCGGGCTGGATGCCAGCATCCAGTTGCTGCAACTGGTGCAGGGCGTTATCCAGCTGGCGGTCAGTGAAAGTGCGGCAACGGTGGACTTGCCGGTCAGCGTGCTGGGGCTGGTCAATGGCCGTGTCCGCCTTAAAGTGATCGAGCCGCAGCAGATTTCTGCGGTGGGTGACCCGCGCACCGATGAATTGCGGGTACATACCGCGCAGGTGCGGGCGATGATTTCGCTCGACCTGCCGCTGCTCGACTCGGTGTTCGGCTTGCTCAACGCGGTACTCGACCTGGTCGGGCCGATCACCAATGTGCTCAACAACCTGCTGAGCCTGAACCTCGCCAGTACCTTGCAATCGGTACTGTGCCTGGTCGGCGTGCCGTGCACTGTCACCGATATCATCCTGGTCCCAGACAAGCTGTCGCTGGATATCGGCCTTGAGGTGGCGGAAGCGACCACGCGCCTCGACCCGCAAGCGCCAGGCACCTTCAGTTGTTCACCCAAGCGCCTTGTCACGCAGGCGCAAAGCTCGGCGGCCAAGGTTGCGGTGGGGCGTTTCGAGTCCAGCAATGCGTTCTTCATCAGCGGCACCACGGTGGTCAAAGCATTGCCGTTGGTGGACATCGGCACCAAGCGGTGTACCCAGTTGCTGGGCATTGGCACTTGCCAGGCGCGTGTTCCTTTCGCCGCTGGCGGGCTGGGCGTGCGGGTCAACAGCAAGATCTTGGGCAGCGGGGCCGTCGAGCGCCCACTGGTGTTCCAGGCGCCCGACAGCGTGCCGCCCAACATCGGCCTCAGCCCTGCCTACCAGAGCATGCAAACCGCCAACAGCACGGTCGTCGGCAGCCTGGCCGAGACCTTGCAGGGCATACAGCTGGAAGCCTACAAACCCACCGTGAACAGCGGCCTTGGCGATGTGCTGGTGCTGGTTGGCAACGTGCTCGGCACGGTCAAAGGTATCGTCGAGCCCTTGATCAGGAACCTGCTCAGCCCGTTGCTCGACCCGCTGCTCAACGTGCTGCTCAAGGCCCTTGGCATCGACCTGGTCAACGCCGAGGTCGGCGCCAACCTCACCTGTGCCAACCGCGCTCAGTTGGCTTTGTAGATCGGCAACCACACTTCAAAGCAGGCGCCTTCGTTGCGGTTGTGCACCGCCAGCCTGCCGCCCATGGCATCGACGATGCCGTGGCTCACCGACAAACCGAGCCCGGTGCCGACCCCTGCTGGCTTGGTGGTGAAGAACGGCTCGAAAATGCGCTCGAGCAGGCGCGGGTCGATACCGCCGGCGTTATCTTCCACCAGCAGGCACAACTGCCCGTGCTCGATGCGCTGGCCTACGCGGATGTGTGGGTGGGCAACACGCCGTTCCAGCAAAGCGTCCCGCGCATTGACCACCAGGTTGATCAGCACCTGCTCAAGCTGGTCCTGATGGCCAAGCACGCGCGGGCACCGCTCGGGTGCCTCGATGGCCAGCGTTACGCCTTTGCCGCACAAACCCTCGGCCAGCAGCCCCTGCGCACCGAGCACCGCCACCCAGGCGGCGAACACCTGCTGTTCGACCTCGGACCGCCGCCCATGGGTGCGCAGATGCTCGACCAGGCGAATGGCGCGCTCCAGCTGGTTGTCGATGCGCTGCAGCTTGCCTGTGAGGTACGGAACATCGGCGGCACCGCTTTCCAGGCGTTTCAGCCCGTTGACCACCGCCAGGCGCATGGTGGTCAACGGCTGGTTGATCTCATGCACCAGCCCCGTTGCCAGTTCGCCCAAGGTGGCCATCTTGGCTGCCTGCAGCAGTTGCTGCTGGCTATGGCGCACTGCCGTGTTGTCGCGGGCAACTGCCTGGATCTCCACCAGTTGCCCGTGCTCATCGAACAGGCCACGCTCGGCCCACACCCACCAGGCGTTGCGGCGCCCCGGTAATTGCAGGCAGACCTCGGCACTGCTCAACGGCTGCTGCGGGCTCAGCGTGGCGAGGCGCTGCACGAAGGCCGTGCGTTGGCTATCGCTCATCCACTGGCCCAGGTTCATTTCGCCGAGTTGCTGTGGCGGGCACTCCAGCAGCTCGGCCAGAGGCCGATTGCCGAACAGCAATTGCAGCGCAGGCGTGTACCGGCAGATCAGCGCGGGCGAGTCTTCCACCAGCGCCCGGTAGCGCTCCTCGCTCTGGCGCACCCGTTCGGCAGCCTCGGTGGCCTCGCTTACATCCAGCCACAGCCCCACGACCTCGACCGGTTGCCCCAGGTCGTCACGTAGCAGGCGGGCCTCGTCCAGTATCCAGTGATAGCCGCCGCGCTCATCACGCAAGCGGTAGCGGCTGCGAACCTGGCCGTCGCGCAGTAGCGTGCGCGTACGTTCCAGCCATAGCGTACGGTCGTCCGGGTGCACCGCCTGGCCGGGCTGTTGGGCCAATTCACCGTCTTTGGGCCAGCCCAGTAGCGGGGCCAGGCTGGCGCTGAAAAAGTCACTGTGCAGCGCCCCGTCGGCGTAGCGCTGGATATAGATCACCGCTGGCGAGCTGGCGATCAGGTTTTCCAGCCGGGCGCGGGCCGCCCCGGCCTGTAGCTCCTGGGCTTTCAAGGCGCTGATATCGAGCACGAAGCCCTGAACCTGGCGGCCGCGCAGCTGGCCGACCCACTGCAGCCAGCGTGGGGCTGCCAGGTCGTCGGCGGGCAACAGGCGCAGGTTCAGGTTCAAGGCGATGCCGTCGCGCAGTTGCGCCAGCGCCATGCGTGCAGCTTCGCGGTCGGCCGGGTGCAATCGGCCGAACCATTGTTCGCAGGTGGCATCGCGCGGCAGCCCCAGGCGTGATGCCAGGGCCGGGTCGAATGCCAGTGGCCCCTGCAAGGGCCATGACCACCAGCCAGCGCCCAGTTGCTGTTGCAGTTCATCCAGGTGGCAGGCGCGCTGCTGCAGCTGCAGCTGGCGCAGGCGGCTGAGCAGCGGTTCGACCAGCGCGGGCAGCAGGGTAGCCTGCGCTTGGGTTGTGGGTGGCCTGGGTGCCCCGGCACACAGTAACCAGGCCTGAACACAGTGGCCGTGCTGGTAGGGCAGGGCGACCAGCGGCAGGCCGGCAGCCGACGACTGCAGCAGCGGGTGCTCGGCCGCCAGCTGCCGAGCGGCGGCTGGCAACGTATGCAGCCAGGCACGCAGGCGCTCGTCGTCGGCCCAAGGCCAAACGGCATCGCTGCTGGCGTAGCTGTACCAGCCGCCGTCACCTGGCAGCAGCAGGCGCAGGGCCCCCGCCTGCCAGTGCTCGGCCAGGTGTTGCAGTTGAGCGGTTGTGGTCGGCAGCAGGTGCTGTTCGTCGCAGTCACGCATGGCGCGGCCAAGCGCCAAGGCCAGATGGTGCTGCGCCAGGTCATGGGCGTGTTTTTCGCGCTCACCCAGCAGGTCGCCGATATCGAACACCTGCAGCAGCCACCCGTCAGCCTGGCGCAGGAGCCAGCCGCGCGTATGCAGAGCAGTGCCGTGCACGGTCACGAAGTCCAGGTCCAGCGGCTGCCCCTGCCAGTCCGCCGGGGCGCCTTCGAGTACCAGCCAGCTATGCCGTTGCAGGTAGTCATGCACCCGCGCGGCGTGGTGCGGGCTTGCCGGCAGCAGCGTGCGCAGCGGCCCGGCCAGGCGCAGCACGTGGCCTTGATCATCCAGCCACAATTGCAACCCGGTGGCTGGAGGGTGCTGTTCAACCGGCAGCGGAGCCTGGCCGCCGAGCCAGCGCTCGAACAGGCCGTTCACAGTTGCAGGCTCGCTTCGGCACGCAGCCGGTCGGGTAGGCGCGGTACCTCGCCAATCAACGGCAGCACCAGCATAGGCAGCACATAGGTGAGTTTTGCCTTGGGATAATCGATGGCTACTGTCAGCAGCTTATCGGCGCCCAAGGTAACCTGTGCGTCGCTGGCCGGCTGGAAGTCGAAGGCAGCCGGCAGCCACTGCAACTGCTGGCTGATGACCTGGCGGGCCAGGTTCTGCACATCGCGGGTGTAGCTGGGGCTGTCCGGGTCCAGTGCCACGCAGCGGCGCACCGCCTCGGCGCTGGCCTGGTTGAACGATTGCAGCATGAGCATGGGCAGGGAATAGCTGACAAGGCCGTAGAACACGGCGAAGAAGATCATGAACACCGCCGCGAACTCGATGGCTGCTGCACCGTGCTGCCGTTTTGCCGGGCCTGCTTTCATGATTGCGTCTACCCTGACCATGTGTCCTGAACAACAGCATAGAACCGATCGACGAACAGGGATGGCCAATTGCCCATGCACAGCTTTGCATTGCTGGTCTGGCTAGCGTTGTGCGCCGGGCAGGATGCCCGCGAACGGCAGATAGCCAATGTACTGACGCTGGGTGCCGCAACCCTTGCGCTGGCCTGGTTGCTGGCCACAGGGTGCAGTTGGCTCGGTGCCCAGGGCAGTGATGCGGCGCTGGCGTTGTTCATCGTGCTGCTGCTCACGCTGCCGGGCTACGCGCTGGGGCAGTTCGGGGCCGGTGACGTCAAGCTGCTCGGTGCGTTGGCGCTGGCCAGCAGCGTTGCTCACGTGCTGGTCACTTTCATTGCTGCGGGGGTGGTGCTGGTGGCCTGGCAACTGGTTCGCCGAGGTGCGCGACAGCCGCGGCAAAAAAGGCCGTTCGCGCCCTGTCTGCTGGCAGGCTTTGCCGTCTCACTGGCCTGCCTGGGCTGAGCGTTGACGGCACGGCAAGCCCCCGCTAATTGTTGCGCTCGGTCATCTTGGTCCAGCGGTAGAAGTCGGGGATCTCGTACTTGTAGGTATCCAGCCAGCGCTGCATGGACTGGTCGCGTTCCCGTGCCGTTTGTACCTGCAGGTGGCGCGAGGCCTGTGCGCCGCTGGACTGCACGCGCAGCAGCCGCTCGGTGGCCGTTTCATCCTGAGGGCTCGGGCGCGGGTATTGCTCGGCGTGCAGCGCCGCGCTACCCATGCAGCAGGCCAGCACCATCATGTACCTGATCATGTTCACCTCCCAGTTTCAATTGACCATCGGCTGCGATGCCTGGGCCGAGGCGACCGGGCCTCGGCCACCGGCCTTGATCTGCCCGGCCCGCGCCTTGGCCGCGGCAAACTGCCGGGGCTCAAGCTGCAAGCGGCCGACCAGGTCGGTCGCCTGCTGCCAGTTGTCCTGGAGCAGCGCCAAGGTCACCAGGTTGACCGCAGGCAGGGGGTTGTCGTCTTTCAGCTCGATGGCCGTCAGCAACTCGAAACGAGCCTGCTCATAGCGCCCCAGGTTCATCAGGACCACGCCCAGGTCATTGCGTACGCGTTCATCGGTAGGCGCCAGGCGTACAGCACGCTGCAGGTTCTGCAAGGCCTGGATGTCGTCGCCACGTGCCGCGGCCAGTTGGCCCAGGCCATGCTCGCCTTCGGCAGCCAGGCAGCCGCCCAGCAGGCTGCGGTACAAGGGTTCGGCCTCGCCAAGGCCAAGCAGCCGGGACACTTTGGCCTTGCGCAGGCGCACCTGGTCGAGGTCGTCCGGCAGTTGCTGCAGGTGCGCAAGGCTGGCATGCGGGCGGCCGTCATTGAGCATTTCGTCCGCCAGGTTCAGGGCCAGTTGCTGGTCGGCGTCCGGCTTGCCGCAGCCGGAGGCAGTGAACAACGAGCGCAGGTCTTGCGGCTGTTGCCCAGCGCAGCCGCTCAGCAACACCAGGCATGCGCACAACACGACTGTCTTCATCCAGCTTTCCTCAGGGGCTCAACGCCCGCGCCAATGCAGAGAAGCCTGGCCCGGCAAGCACGATCAGCAGGGCCGGGAACAGGAATACCATCATTACCGCCGACATTTTTGCCGACATCATCGACACCCGTTCTTGCAGGCGGGTCAGGCGGCGGTCATCGAGCAAGGCTTTCAGGGCCAGCAACGACTTCATTGCGCCGCTGCCCTGGGCCAGCAACTGGCGCAGGATCACGCACGTGTCGGTGAATTCGTCCACCGCCAGCACCTGGGCGGCCTTCTCCAGCTCCGGGCCCAGCCCCAGCCCCGAATCCACCCGCTGCAATACCTGGCGCAGTTCTTCGCTGATGTTCGGGACCAGCGTTCGCCCTTCCTGGCTCAGCAGGCGCAGTGCCTGTTCAACCGCCAGCCCGGTTTCGAACAGAATTCGCAGCATGGGGATCATCAGGCCTACCTCTGCGGCAATGCGCTGTTGGCGCCGGGCAGCAGCCAGGGCCAGCAGGCGCTTAGGCAGCAGGTAACCGGCGCCCAGGGCACACAATGGCCAGACCACCCAATGGGCGGCGGCAGCGCCTTTGAAGCCTTGCTGCAACAGCAGGGTCAGCACCACCGCCAGCAGTGGCAGGCCCAGTTGCACGGCGGCGAACAGCGCGCGCTGGCGGCTGCGACGCCAGCCGATGCGCTCGAGCAGGGCCTGGCTTTCACCGTCGAACTTCTGTAGCCGCTGCCCCCAGGGGCTACTCCCCAGCCAGTGCAGCCAGCCCTCCAGGCGCTCGGCACGGGCCAGGCGCCCCTGTAGCCTTCGCCCCACCAGCACCCGGGCCCGCCATTGGCGAATGGCCTGCTGGGCAAACAGGCCGGCGGCGATCAGCAGGCACAGGGCGCAGATCAGCATGGCCATGTTCACAAGCTCCTCATCATGCGCCACAACACCAGGCAGCCGAGTACCTGCAAGGCGAAGGCCAGCAACAGCATCAGTTGGCCGCTGCTGTCACGCCACATGGCCAGCAGGTAGTGGGGGTTGGCCATCAGGAAGTAACCGACCATCGCCAGTGGCAACGCCCCGAGAATGATGGCCGTGATGCGCGTTTCGCCGGTCATGGCCTTGAGCTGGCGGGCCCCTTGCTCGCGCTCGCGGATCAGCTTGATGAGGTTCTCCATCAGTTCGCTGGCGTTGCCGCCATGGCGCTGGTTGATGCGCAAGCCCAGGGCGAACAGCCGCAATTCGTCTTGCTGGTGCAACTCGGCCAGTTCGGTCATGGCGTCCTCCAGCGGCACGCCCAGTTGCACATTGCGCCGGACCCTCGCCAGCGTAGTGCGCAGTGGCTCGCGGCTGCTGTCGATAGCGCCCAGTACCGCGTCATTGAGCGTGCGCCCGGCCTTGAGGCTGCGCACGCTGTAGTCCAGCAGGCCGGGCAGTTGCTCGACGACGTGCCGCATGTGCCGGCGGCTCTGCCAGCTGATGAGCAGGTAGGCAATGGCCGGCAGGCCGGTCAGCAGCATCAGCGCAGCGACCCAGCCAAGCGCGACCAGCGCCAACAGCACCAGCCCCAGCCAGGCCAGCAGCCAGCGCTGGGGGTGCAGCTCGACAGTCGTCAAACCGGCGCGTTGTAGCAGCGGGTCGAGCCAACTGCGCCGTGCCGCACCGTTGCGCACAATGCTGAACGCGCGCCCAAGGCGTTGCAGGATGCGCTCTTCGTGCCGCTTGTACAGGCCGCGGCGCAACAGCAGCAGGGCCAGGCCCAGCAACAGCGGGCACAGCGCCAGCAGCAGCGGGCCGGTCACAGCAGGCCCTCTGCCTTGAGCTTGCTGCCGGCCGGGTGGAGCGCCTCGCGCAGGAAGCTGTCACCGCCCCGGCGGTCCAGGCGGAACAAGGTGTTGGTGACGTACACCTCATCGCGCACGCCCACCACCTCCAGCACTTCGCTGACGCAGCGTCGGCCATCGGGCAGGCGGGTCAGCTGGATCACCACGTCCAGCGCTGCACAGACCATTTGCCGCAAGGTCTTTTCGGCAACTTGCCGGCCACTCAGGCCGACCAGTGTCTCCAGGCGCAAGAGTGCGTCCGGTGCGCTGTTGGCGTGCACGGTACTCATCGAGCCATCATGGCCCGTGTTCATTGCGGTCAGCACATCGAGCACTTCGCTGCCGCGGATTTCGCCGAGGATAATGCGGTCCGGGCGCATGCGCAGGGCGTTGCGGATCAGCTCGCTGGCCTTGATCTCACCGTGCCCTTCGGCATTGGGCGGGCGGGTTTCCAGGCGCACCACATGGGGGTGGTGCAGTTGCAGTTCGGCAACGTCTTCGATGGTGACCAGGCGCTCGCGAGGGGCGATCATCTGGCTGAGGATGTTCAGCAGGGTGGTCTTGCCGGTGCCGGTGCCGCCGCTGACCAGAATGTTGCAGCGCTTGCCCACGGCGCGTTCGAAAAAGTCGAAGATAGGCTGGTCGATAGCACGGGTGGCCAGCAGGTCGGCACTCTTGAGCATGTCCTGGCGGAATTTGCGGATCGACAGGCACGGGCCGTCCAGCGCCACGGGCGGAATGATGGCATTGACCCTACTGCCGTCGGGCATGCGTGCGTCGACCATGGGCGAGGACTCGTCCAGGCGTCGCCCGAGCGGGGCGAGGATGCGTTGCATCACCCGCTCTACATGGTGGGCGTCGATGAACCGCAGGTCGGTCTGCTGCAACAGGCCGGCCCGCTCGACGAACACCCGATGGGGGCCATTGACCAGAATTTCGGTGACGCTGGGGTCACGCAGCAATACTTCCAGCGGGCCGAAGCCGGTCAACTCGTCCACCAGCTCTTCGGCCAGCCGCTCCATTTCATACCGCGACAGCGCCAGGCGCAGGCGCGCAACGTAGTCACCAACCTGCTCCAGCACGAACTGGGTCAGCGCCGGCCGTGCGCCTTCCAGCAGGTTGCGGCCGCTGTCCTCGATGGCATCGATGGCAAAGCGGTGCAGTGCGCGCTTGAGCGCGTAGGGGTCGCCCGCGGTCGGTTGCGGGCCACCAAACGGTTGATCGTTGTTCATTTGCTGCCCCAAAGCCGGCGCAGCCAGGTGACGGCCGGCGGTGCGAGGTTTTCCGAGCGCCGGGCCAGGCGTTCGCCCAGGCTGCGCAAGGCTTGCGTAAGCGGCTCACGGGGGGCCAGTTCGAACAGGCTCAGGCCCTGGTTTTTCACGTTCAGGCGCACTTCAGGGCTGTAGGGTAGGGCCCTGAGCAAAGGCAGCGCGTAGCGTTTGGCCAAGGTGTCGGCGTCGGGGGCAACCTTGCTCAGGTAGCGGTCCACCAACAGGCTGGCGTGTTCCAGCTTGATGCCGTGATCACGCCACAGGTCGAGCACCTCCAGGTTGCGCCGGCACTCAAGAATGTTCTGGTCGGTGTAGATGATCAGTTTGTCGCAGTGGCTGACCAACGTGCGCAGGGCTTCGCTGTCGGCATGCCCGGCGAGGTTGACGATAATGTGCTGGAAGTGCTGGCGCAGGGCGCTGAGCAGCATGTACAACTCGGCAGCGCTGGTGTGTTGCAGCGGCTCGTCGGTTTCGGCATAGGTCAGCAGGCGCAGGCCTGTGTTGTCGCGGGTAAATGCGCTGTCGATCAGTGTGGTGTCGAGGCGGCGCAGGTGGCGCAGGGCGTCACTGAAGTAGAACGACGCCTCCAAGCCCAGCAGCGCCAGGCTGTCGCCACGCGGCAGGCCTAGGTCCAGCAGCAGGGTTTGCTGGCCGCTCTGCTGCACCACACGGGCAAGGTGGGTGGTGAGCAAGGCGCCGTCGGCACCGCTTTGCACCCCGAACAGCACCGTCAGCCCGCCCAGGCTGGGGTTGCTGGCCACCGCTGGCATGCGTTTGCCCAGGCGCCGCACCAGCCCGGCCACTTCGCTGGCGCGCGAGCCATAGGCGACGAAGTCGCGGGCGCCAGCGCGCATGGCATGCAGCACCAGCTGGTTATCCAGGCCATCGCCGAGGGCGACGATCGCCAGCATTGGCTTGGCCTCCAGCACGCCCTCGATCAAGGCGCACTGGTTGATCAGTTGCTCGCGGTCCAGGCCGATGAACATCAGGTTGCTGAAGGTGGCATTGACCAGGGCCAGCAGCTCGTCGAGGCTGCCACCGTTGGCGCCGATCACCTGGCCTTGCGGTGCCAAGGCGCCCTGCAGCCAGTGCAGGTCCTCTTCGGTGCGGGTGATGGCGAGGAAGGTCGGGTTCAGGCTCTCGTTCATTGCGACAGCCCGCCCTTGCCATCGAAGTTGCCGTTCTCCAGGAAGAACAGGCGGCCCCAGCTGGGGTCGTAGTTACGCAGGTGCTCGCCCGGCAAGGGCGGCAGCTTTGCATTGACCGCCAACGGTTGCACCAGGTGCGGGGTGACGATCATCAGCAGTTCGGTTTCGTCGCGGCGCATGGTCGAATTGCGGAAGAACGCCCCCAGTATCGGCAGGCTGCCCAGGCCGGGTAGCCGGTCTACCGCTGAACGGGTGTTGTTGCTGACCAGGCCGCTGATGATGAAGCTTTCGCCATCGGCCAGGGCGATGCTGGTGTCGGTGCGCCGTACCGTCAGCCCCGGGACCTGAGTACCGGCGATGGTCACCACGTTGCTGTAGTCCAGCTCGCTGACTTCGGGGGCAACCTTGAGGGTGATCCGGCCTTGGCTGATGACCGTCGGGGTCAGTGCCAGGCGCACGCCGAACTCCTTGTACTCGATCGAGACGTTGTCACTGCCGGCACTGGGCACCGGGATCGGAATTTCGCCACCGGCCAGGAAGCTGGCTGTCTGGCCACTGAGCACGGTCAGGCTCGGGCGCGCCAGGGTGTAGGCGAAACCGCTGTTCTCCAAGGCATTGATCATGGCCAGGAAGCGGCTGCTGCCACCGCCCCAAACGATGTTGAAAACGGTGTCATCAAGGGGGATCGCGGGATTCACGACAGGAACAGAACCGGGCGTTACGCTGGTATTGGGCACGGTACCTGGCGAGCCAATCAGGCTATTGTTCGAACCCTTGAAAAACAGCCGTGCTCCTGCCTCCTTATATTTGCTGCGGCGTACTTCGACAAACCGGATATCGGCTTGCACCTGGCTGGGCAGTTGCGTGTCCTGCGACGGCAGGAAGCTGTCCTGGGCCATATCGGCGCTGGCCCGCCCGCGGACGAACACCATCGCCCTGTGCGGTGACGGCGCGCAGGCTGTCCACATCATCAGGCTGGTATTGCCCTGGCCCACTGCGGTAATCACCACACCGCGCTCACCGCTGGCCTGGACATCGGCCACCTTCGGCTCGCCGACCGCAACCCGCTCGATCGCCACCGGCAAGCGCAGCTCCTGCTGCAGGCCCTGGTCGATCTCGATGATCGCAGGCAGTTGGCCGAACGCTTCGCAGCCTTTGGGTGCCGCCTGCGCCTGGGGCAACAGCGCGGCCAGCAGCCCGGTCCAACATGCTTGTCTGAAGAAGGAACTTCGCATCACTGCATCCTTGCCGGTTCAGGGGGTCTTGGCGTTTGCTTCAGCCGTGGCGCCACGGATGATGTGCATGGCGGGCGCGGCGTGGCTGGGTGCCGGGCTCGCCACACTGGCCACCGGCGCCTGGGACAGCTGGCTAAAGCGGTAGAGCGCGCGGTTGGCGGCCTCCACCTGCGGTATCGCATCGGCCTCGCTCCAGTAGCGCGCCAGGCGCTGTTCATCGGCGCTGCGCACCGCCAGGCGCAAGGTGCCGGCCTGGGCGGCCAGCATCAAGCGGCTGGCCATGGCTTCGGGCACGGCCACTGCCACCGTGCGGGTGCCTGCGCCGTTGCCCAGGCCGCTCTGATCGCGGCGGGCCTTTTGCTCTTCGGGGCTCTGCGCCGGGCGGCCATCGTTGGCCAACCCCGTTTGCTCGCCGACGCTCAGCACACGCAGGGCCGGCAGTACCACCTGGGCCGAGGCTTGCGGGTTGTTGGGCTCTTCGCGCAGGAACAGCAGCACGTCAACGTAGTCACCCGGGCGCAGTTGGCCAGCGGCACCGACCACTTCATCCACGCCCAGTGCCACCGCCCGCTCGTGTGCGCGGATCATCCGTGCCAGCGGCCCGCCGGCCTGAAAGCTGGCTTCTTCCAGCCAGGTGCCTGCCGCCAGGGGCCGGGCGCTGCTGCGGCCGACCACCTGAGCGACCTGTTGATAAGCACCGGCGGGGGCGACCTGCAGCCGCTCGACCAGCACATCGTCTTCAGTGAGTGGGGTATTGGCTGGCACGGCCTTGCGCAGCACGACCACAGCCGTGCGCGGCACTTCCACTGGCGCGCTGGGCGCTGGCGCTGTGGCCACGCTCGGCGGTGCAACGGTAGGCGCGGGGGCAATGGGGGCGACCGGCGGACGGCTGAGCACCACGCCCCAGTAGCCTGCCAACAGCGCCGCCAGCAAGAAAAACGCGGCCAGGAATAGGGTCAAGCGGCTGCTCATCTCGGCCTCCCTGCACGCGTTGGATGATGGCGAAAAGTCACTATTTCGCTATAGCAAGTTAGCGCAGCCATCGCCATTTGCCATGAGCCTGGGCAGTTTTTTTCAGGGGGCTAAGCAGGTCGCGTAAAAACAAAGAGTTAGCGAATAACGGTTGGTTAACCCATGCGGGTTAATACTTTCTGATTAACCCTTAAATACATTTGCAGTTCGTACCGGCTTGGCAATTCTTTGATGGCAGATCGGTGTCATTTTGATACCACCGCCGCCGGCATCCATGCCGCAAGGAGCTGAAGCATGAAACTGTTCATTCTGCACTGCATGAATTTCCTGCATCGCAAGGACGGTGCATCCGGTATCGAATACGCCGTCATCGCAACCATGGTTGCAGTGGTGCTGGCGGCTTTCGTCGGGGATATCTCCACGGCCGTGAACACAACATTCACGACCATCAAAAATGCGCTTTGAGGCCTGAAAGGGAGCCAGCGGCATGCAGAACGCTTGCGCGCGTCAGCAGATCCTCCTGGTGGATGACGAGCAGGACGTTCTGCTGGAATTGGCGGAGCTGCTCGAAAACGAAGGCTTCGCCTGCCTGACCGCCACCTCGGTGAAGGCGGCCTTGCACCAGCTGACCTGTCACCCGGACGTAGCCTTGGTGATCACTGATGTGCGCATGCCGGGCGAAAGTGGCATCGGCTTGATCAAGCGCCTGCGCGAGCATACCGCCCGCCTGCATTTGCCGGTGATCGTCATGTCGGCACAGGCCGACCTGGATGACGTCAGCGAATTGCTGCAATTGCAGGTACTGGACTTTTTCCGCAAGCCGATCTACCAGGCCCGTTTGCTGGAAACCCTGGACAACCTGTTCCCCGTGTCGCGCTTGCGCGTCGTCAATTGAATTGACCCGGGCGGGAACGAAAACGCCCGGCACTTGGCCGGGCGTTTCGGTTATTGCGATCAGGCGTCGGGGTCACTCAGTTCCAGGGCGCCGCGTTTGCTGCGCAACTTGCCGTAGAAGTGCTCCAGCGCGTGGTTCAGCTTGGTGGCGGCACCATCCACCGCCTGGTCCAGCGAAGCGGCAGTGTGGGTCACGGAAATCGGTTGGTGGCCTTTGGGGCGAGCCTCCATCTGGCAGCGTTTGTCATGCGGTCCGGGCTTGGCGCCATTTTCGTCGCGCAGGTGCACCTCGATGCGGGTGAGGTCGTCCTCGTAACGTTCAAGTGAGCTTTCCAGTGTACTGCGGACCCACTGGTCGAGCCGGGCGTTGCCTTCGAAATGGTTGCTGCTGTTGACCTGGATTTGCATGATTCAATCCTTATTCAGCTTGCTCGCATGGAGGCGCGGCCAGGTCCTTGAGACCGTTGGAAATTCTGCGCCTCTTGACTCTAAGGTCAGGCAACCGCCGGATGAATTCAAGCCCTTTCGGAAAATAAATTTCTTGTTGCATCTCTGCGCGCACCGGCAGCTTGTCGTTCAAGCTTTGCTTATGAGAATTGAAATCATTAGTATTGCAGCCCCGAACACGCCCGGACCTTCGCCATGACGCGCAAACCCGCCGGCCTTCCGCTCAGCTACCGCCTGGCCGTGGCCTCACGCAGCTTGGCTGCGCTGCTGGGCGGCTACCTGCTGGCGTCTTCGGCCAGCGTCTGCATCGCCCTGGTGGCACCGTTGCCCAAGGTAGACGCCACGCTGATCGGCCTGATGCTGTCGTTCGTTTTCTACCTGCTGGCCTTCATCTGGTGCTTCGCCTGCCGCAGTGCCTGGCGCGCGTGGCTGGGCGTGCTGGCGCCAAGTCTGGTACTGGGCGTGATCAGTGGCATTGCCTACTGGGTGAAAACCTCATGAAAGACGGCTTCCGCCAGGCCATGGCCTGGCTGCATACCTGGGCCGGCCTGATCTTCGGCTGGCTGTTGTTCGCCATTTTCCTTACCGGCACGCTGTCGTATTTCAAGGAAGAGATCAGCCACTGGTCGCAGCCTGAAGTGCGCAGCCATGCACTGGACCCGGCCCATAGCCTGGCCCTGGCACAGCGTTACCTGGAGGCCAATGCCGGGCATTCGGGCACCTGGTTCATCCGCTTGCCCAACGCCCGCGAAGCGGGCTTGAACGTGGGCTATCGCGACCCCAACGGCGGGCCGCGCGGCTTTGTCAGCAAGACCCTCGATACCCAGACCGGGCAACCGGTAGAGGCGCGCGACAGCCGCGGCGGCGAGTTCTTCTACCGGTTCCACTTCCAGCTGCAGATGCCGTACCCCTATGGCCGCTGGCTGTCGACCTTCTGCGCCTTCATCATGCTGCTGGGGCTGGTCACCGGCATCATTACCCACAAGAAGCTCTTCAAGGAGTTCTTCACCTTCCGCCCCGGCAAGGGCCAGCGCTCGTGGCTGGATGGGCACAACGCGATCGGCGTGCTGGTGCTGCCGTTCCACCTGATGATCAGCTACAGCAGCCTGGTGCTGTTCATGTACATGGTGATGCCGGCGGGGATCATGGCTAGCTATGGCAACGACACCGGCAAGTACTTCAATGACCTGTTCGGGCGCAACGATGCACCCAAGGCGGCCCAGGTGGCCACGCCGCTGGTCGCGCTGCCCAGCCTGTATGCCAAGGTGCAGGCGCTGCAACCCGAGGCACGCATTGGCAACATCCAGGTGCAGAACCCGGGCGACCGCAATGCCCGTGTCACCTTCACCCAATCGGCGGCCGACCATGTGGCCTACCGGCGCAGCGCCAACTGGACGTTCGATGGCGCCAGCGGCACGCTGCTGAGCCAGGGCAAGCCGGAGAGCGGGGCCATGATGACGTCATTCAGCTTTGCCGGCCTGCACATGGGCAACTTTGCCGGGCCCTGGCTGCGCTGGCTGTATTTCTGCTTTGGCATTGCCGGTACTGCGGTGATCGGCACAGGCCTGGTGATGTGGCTGGGCAAGCGCCAGCTCAAACATGCCCAGCGCGCGCACATGCCCGGCGAGCTGCGCCTGGTCGAGGTGCTCAATATCGCCAGCATGAGCGGCCTGCTGCTGGCAGTGGCGGGCTTCTTCTGGGCCAACCGGCTGATCCCGGCCGCTGCCGCCGGCCGTGCCGATTGGGAGGTGAATGTCTTCTTCATCGTCTGGGGCCTGTCCCTGGCCCACGCCGTACTGCGCAGTGGGCGCCGGGCCTGGGGCGAGCAGCTGGCGCTGGGCGCATTGGCCTTCGCCTTGCTGCCGCTGCTCAATGGGCTGACCACCGACCGTGGGCTGAACCATTCGCTGGCGGCAGGTGACTGGGCCATGGCAGGCCTGGACCTGACCGCGCTGGGTACCGGGCTGTTCCTGGCCTGGCTGGCCGGCAAGATGCTGAGCAGCCCCGCGCCGCTGGCCAAGCGCGCGGCCCGGGCGGCAGACAAGCCGCGCGCCGAAGCGGCGCAGGCACGCTGATGCTGGGGAACGCATTGCTCGCCTACGCAGGCTTCGTTGCCTTGTGCCTGGCCATGGACAAACATTTTACCGGCCTGCTCGGGCGCAAGCCGCACCCCGGCCATTTGCGCCTGTTGCGCGTGGCGGGCTGGTCGTTGCTGGTGCTGTCGCTGGCGTTCAGTGTGCACCTGCGTGGCTGGGCCCATGGCCTGGTGGAGTGGGCGGCAGTGATGATGGCGGCGGTAACCGTGTGGGTTTTCGCCCTGCCGTACCAGCCGCGGCTGTTGCTGGGCCTGGCCGCCGGCAGTGTGCTGCTGGGCCCGGTGCTGGCCGTTTTGGCGGTGTGACAGCATGAGCGAACAGGGCGATACCCTCGGGTCGGGTGCCGACAGCACAGGCGGGCGCGCGCGTTTTGTCCAGGTGTTCCAGGCCCAGCGTGCACGCATGGAGGCCCTGGTCAGCCGGCGCGTGGGCTGCCGCGCCACGGCGTCGGACCTGGTCCAGGAGTTGTTCCTGCGCTTCTGGCGTCGCCCCGAGGTGAAGGTCGAGGCGCTGGATACCTACCTGCTGCGCTGTGCCGGCAACCTGGCCATCGACCACCTGCGCAGTGAGGGCAGCCGCGAACGCATTGCCGAAGCCGCGCTGGCGGTGGACGAGGCGAGCATGGCGCACGCGCCGGAGCAGGCCGTGGAAGTGGACCACGACCTGCAGCGTATCGAGGCTGCCTTGCGCGCCTTGCCCGAGCGCACCCGGCAGATCTTCCTGCTCAATCGCATTCATGGCTGCAAGTACGGCGAGATCGCCAAGGCCATGCAGCTGTCCCAGAGCGCGGTGGAAAAGCATATGATGCGCGCCCTAGAAGCGTGCAAGGCGAGTGTTGCCGAGCCCGCGTCCACCCCGCGCCGGCCTGGGAGTGCCTGCCGATGAGCCCTATACCGCCGATCACCGAGGCGCAGTCGCAGGCCGCTTTGCGCTGGCTCAGCCGCATCAGCGAGCAACCTGCAGTGGCCGAGGGGGCCTCGTTCAAGCGCTGGTTGCTGGCCGAGCCCGGGCACCGCGCCGCGTACGAGCAGGCCCAGGCGCTGTGGCGCAACAGTGGTGTGGCGGCGTCGCGGCTGGCTGCCGAAGAGCATGCCAGCCTGCAGCCCTACCTGGCCGCCATGGCCCGCCCGGCTGCCAGGCGCCCCGGGCGCGCGCGCCTGGCGGCAATCGGGCTGGCGGCCTGCCTGGTGCTGGCCATTGGGGTAGCCGGGGGCTGGCACCCAGGCTACTGGCTGCAGGACCTGCAGGCCGACTACAGCAGTGCCGGGCAGATTCGCCAGGTTACCCTGCAGGACAACTCGCAGGTGACCCTGGATGCGGGCAGTGCAATTGCGGTCGATTTTGCCCATGGCAAGCGTCGCGTGCGCTTGCTGCATGGCGCGGCGTTCTTCCAGGTCACGCATACCGGCGAGCCATTCCTGGTCGAGGCCAATGGCGGTGAAGTGCGGGTACTCGGTACCCAGTTCGAGGTGCGTGAGCAGGGGGAGGGCACGCAGGTCACGGTGCGCAGCGGGCGGGTGGCGGTGAGCCCGGTTGCGGGGGCCGCGGCCAGGGAGCTGACGGCCAACCAGCAGGTGAGCTACGGCGCCGGCCGGGCCGGCGCAACCTTGGCGGTGGACAGCGACAACCGCCTGGCCTGGCGCCAGGGCTGGCTGAATTACTACCAGGTGCCGCTGGCGCAGGTGGTCGAGGACCTGGGGCGCTACTACCCGGGGCGGATCGTCTTGCTGGATGAGGAACTCGGGCAGCGTAAGGTCAGTGGCAGTTTCCCCTTGGCCGAACCGCTGCGGGCACTGGATTCGCTGGGCAAGGTGATGGGTTTTTCACGGCAGACCGTGCTGGGTCGTTTGACGCTGATCCGCTAGCCCCCTGCCGGCCGCCGTTGGCGCCTGCCGTAGAAGCGGGTTTAGCCGCGACCCGGCAGCACAGGAAAAATATTTTTCAAAAGCGCGTGAGGTAACGGACGGTGGTATCCGTGTAATGAGTGGAAGTGCGATTCATTCGTACTCATATTCCTCTCACAGGTCAGCGTCCATGAAGTTCTCCCCGCGTTGCGTCCCCCTCTGGTTCGGCCTTGCCATGCTCCCGACCGTCGCCGTGGCTCCCCAGGCCAGCGCTGCCGAGCAACAGCAGGCCTACGCCTTTGCCCAGCCGGCGCAACCGCTGGCCCAGGCCCTCAGCGCCTTCAGCCGTACCACGGGCCAGAGCGTGGTTTACACCGTAGCGTTGCCTGGGGTGCAGGCGCCGGCGCTGACCGGCACCTACAGTGCCGAACAGGCGCTGCAACAGCTGCTGGCAAGCAGCGGGCTGACCTGGCGGCGCCTGGACGCGCGGACCCTGACCCTGGACGCGCTGGATACTACCGGGGCCCTCAACCTGCAGGCCACCACGGTGACCTCGCTCCGGGACGACTACAGCTACCAACCCCCGGCCACGGCTTCGATCATGCGTGGTCAGGGCGCCAACCAGGACATCCCCCAGGCGATCAACGTGGTCCCGGCGCAGGTCATCCGTGACCAGGCGCCGCGCAACCTTGACGATGCCCTGGCCAACGTCAGCGGCATTACCCAGGGCAACAACTTCGGCGGCACCTCCGACACGGTGATGAAGCGCGGTTTCGGTGACAACCGCGACGGCTCGATCATGCGCGATGGCATGCCCATCGTGCAGGGCCGCAGCCTCAATGCCAGCACCGAACGGGTCGAAGTGCTCAAGGGGCCGGCCTCGCTGCTGTACGGTATCCAAGACCCGGGCGGGGTCATCAACGTGGTCAGCAAGCGCCCCCAGCTCGAGCAATACAATGCCCTGAACCTGCGGGGCTCCACCTACGGCAGCGGCAAGAACGGCAGCGGCGGGGGCTTCGACAGCACCGGCGCGCTGGGCGACAGCAACTTCGCCTACCGCATGATCGTCGACCACGAAGACGAAGATTACTGGCGCAACTTCGGGGTGCATCGTGAATCGCTGGTCGCGCCGTCGTTGGCCTGGCTGGGCGAAGACACCCAGGTGGTGCTGGCCTACGAGCACCGCGAGTTTCTCTCGCCGTTCGATCGGGGCACGGCCTTTGGCAGCAATGGCCACCCGCTGGACATTCCCGCCACCCGGCGCCTGGACGAGCCCTTCAACGACATGGAAGGGCGCTCGGACCTGTATCGTCTGGAGGTCGACCACCAGTTGGCCGATGACTGGAAGCTGCACGTTGGCTACAGCTTCAACCGTGAGACCTACGACGCCAGCCAGGTTCGCGTCACGGGGGTGAACGAAGCCAATGGCACCCTGACCCGCAGTATCGATGGCACCCATGGCGCCATGAGCCGGGACCAGTTCGCAACCTTGAGCCTGGCCGGCACCGTGCAATTGGCCGGCATGCAGCATGACTTGCTGCTGGGCGCCGACCATGAAGACCGCAAGGTCTACCGCGCTGACCTGATCCGGCAAGCCGCGCGGTCCAGCTTCAGCTACGTGAACCCGGTGTACGGGCAGGAAGTGGAAGGCACCACCGTGCGTGCCAGCGACAGTGACCAGACCGACAAGCTGCGCACTGACGCGCTGTTCCTGCAGGACGCGCTGCACCTGGACGATCACTGGATCCTGGTGGCCGGTGCACGCTTCCAGCAGTACGACCAGTACGCCGGCCGTGGTCGCCCGTTCACGGCCAACACCGATACCAACGGCCAGACCTGGGTGCCGCATGCCGGTATCGTCTACAAGGTCGATGAGCAACTGTCGTTCTATGGTAGCTACAGCGAATCGTTCAAGCCCAACTCCAGCATCGCGCCGCTCACCGGGGGGGTGGTACTGGACTCGTCGGTGGCGCCGGAAGAGGGCAAGTCGTGGGAGCTGGGCGCCAAGCTCGACATGCCAGGCAGCCTGACCGGTACCTTGGCGCTGTTCGACATCACCAAGCGCAACGTGCTGGTGGCCAATTTCGACACGCGCACCGGCGATACGCTTTACAGCAATGCGGGTGAAGTCAACTCACGCGGGGTTGAACTGGACCTGACCGGCCAGCTCAGCGAGCGTTGGAGCCTGATCGGCAGCTATGCCTTCACCGATGCCAAGGTCACCCAGGACCCTGACCTCAAGGGCAACCGCCTGCAGAACGTGGCCAAGCACAGCGGCTCGCTGTCGGCGGTGTACGACTACGGCAGCCTGTTCGGCGGCGACCGCCTGCGCTTTGGTGCCGGGGCCCGGTATGTGGGTGAGCGCAGCGGCAACGCGACCAACACCTTCGACTTGCCTTCCTACACCGTGGCTGACGCATTTGCGACCTACGAGACCAAGCTCGATGAGCACAAGGTGCTGTTGCAGCTGAACGTGAAGAACCTGTTCGACAAGGTGTACTACAGCTCGGCGGTGAACCAATACTTTGTGGCGATTGGGGATGCGCGGCAGGTGAGCCTGTCCAGTACCTTTGAGTTTTAGGGAGCAGGGGCCGCTTCGCGGCCCATCGCAGGCAAGCCAGCTCCCACAGGAATCGCGATATGTTCTGGCCCCATCGCAGGCAAGCCAGCTCCTGCAGGAATCGCGATATGTTCTGGCCTCATCGCAGGCAAGCCAGCTGCCACAGGAATCGCGATATGTTCTGGCCTCATCGCAGGCAAGCCAGCTGCCACAGGAATCGCGATATGTTCTGGCCTCATCGCAGGCGAGCCAGCTCCTACAGGAATCGCGATATGTTCTGGCCTCATCGCAGGCAAGCCAGCTTCAACAGGTACTGCACAGGTCTGGGGCCTGAGGCAATCGCTGTGGGAGCTGGCTTGCCTGCGATGGGCTGCAAAGCAGCCCCGATGTCACAGGTTGAAGGCCAGGCGGTACTCGCCCGGTGTGGCGCCAACGGCCTGGCGGAACCGATTGCTGAAATGGCTGGCACTGGCAAACCCGCACACCAGGGCAATTTCTCCCAACGGCATGCCCCCCAGCCGCAACAGCTGGCAAGCCCGGTGCAGCCGCCGTGCCAGCAGGAATTGGTGCGGTGGCAGCCCGAAGCTGGCGCGGAACATGCGCGCAAAGTGGTACTCGGACAGGTTGCAACGCAACGCCAGTTCGCCGAGGGTGATCGGCTGGTCCAGGTGCGCCTCGAGGTAGTCGACCAGTTGCCGACGCAGTCTTGGTGCCAGCCCGCCTTTCAGGCGCAGGCCCTGGCGCAGCCCGACCTGGCTGAGCAGCGCATGGTCGACGATTTCATGCGCCAGGCTGCTGGCGAGCAGACGCTCGCCGGGTTCGTCCCAGTCCAGGCCGATCAGTTGGCGAAAGCGTCGGGCCTGCTGTGGGTCGTCAAGAAAGGTCGCTTCCTGCAACTGCAGTTCGCGCGGCTCACGGTCGAGCAGGCGCACGCAACCAAGGGCGAACTGCGCTTGGCTGACATACAGGTGCGCCAGACGGATCTCGCCATTGACCACCCAGTTCGATTCCTCGCCGGCCGGCATGATGCACAGCTTGTCGGGCGCGCCTTTGTCGGCCGGCCGTTGGCGGCGGAAGGTGCCGGTACCGTCGGCGATGTAGCACGACAGGGTGTGATGGCTCGGCGCCTGATAATCGCGGGCGTCGTCGCGGTTGCTCCACAACGCCGCCGCCAGCCCGTCACCCAGGTGCGCGCTCAGCTCCAGGCGGGCGTGGGGCGAGGCGTGCATGGCATTGAATACTTGTAGCTGGGTGAATGGCGTCATGGCGGGTTCCTCTGACGCCCATCCTACTGCGCCTTGAGCGTGCGTACAGCCGCCAGCGCGACAAATGCGCAAGTTTGTGCAAGCGCAAAGTCCAGGGCCGGGCGAACACTGATTGCACTGGCGAGGGCTGCGCCCTCGCTCGCCGGCAAGCCGGCTCCCTCAGTTACAGCGCCCAGCTTGAAGGTTGACGCTGCCCCTGTGGGAGCTGGCTTGCCGGCGATGGGCCGCGCAGCGGCCCCGGGATGTAGGGTCGATCGCCTGAGGAGCCGCACCGATGAACCTGTCTCTCTACCTGCTCACCGTCCTGATCTGGGGCACCACCTGGATCGCCTTGAAACTGCAACTGGGCGTGGTCGCCATACCGGTTTCGATCGTGTACCGCTTTGCCCTGGCCGGTCTGATCCTGTTTGCCTTCCTGCTGCTCACCCGTCGCTTGCAGCCGATGAACAGGCGGGGCCACCAGATCTGCCTGGCCCAGGGCCTGTGCCTGTTCTGCGTCAACTTCATTTGCTTCCTCAGTGCCAGCCAGTGGATCGCCAGCGGCCTGATCGCCGTGGTGTTTTCCACCGCCACGCTGTGGAACGCGCTGAATGCGCGAATCTTCTTCGGCCAGAAAATCGCCAGCAACGTGCTTGGCGGCGGCGGCCTGGGCCTGCTTGGGTTGGGCTTGTTGTTCTGGCCCGAGCTTTCGCACCACGCGGCCAGCCGCGAGACCCTGTACGGGCTTGGTCTGGCCCTGCTTGGCACGCTGTGCTTTTCAGCCGGCAATATGTTGTCGAGCATGCAGCAGAAAGCCGGGCTGCGGCCCATGACCACCAATGCCTGGGGCATGGTCTACGGTGCGGTGATGCTGGGTACGTACTGTGTGGTCAGCGGCGTGCCGTTCGGCATGGAGTGGAACCTGCGCTACATCGGCTCGCTGTTGTACCTGGTGGTTCCGGGGTCGGTGATCGCCTTTACCGCCTACCTGACCCTGGTGGGGCGCATGGGGCCGGAGCGGGCCGCGTACTGCACGGTGCTGTTCCCGTTGGTGGCGTTGAACGTGTCGGCGGTGGCCGAGGGGTACCAGTGGACGGCGCTGGCCCTGCTGGGGCTTGTCGCAGTGATGGCAGGGAATGTGCTGGTGTTTCGCAAGCCCAGGGCACGGGTAGCTGAGGGGGGGTTGGAGGCCAGATGAATCATGGCCCTATCAGCGGCCAGCTACCGAAACTGTGGGCGCTGGTTTGCCGGCGATAGGGCCGGTACAGGGATAACCGGGGGATCAGCCCTTCCACACCTGCGGGTTCACCAGGTCCCGCGGCCGCTCACCCAGCAGCGCCGCGCGCAGGTTGTCCAGCGCCCGGTTGGCCATGGCTTCGCGGGTTTCGGCGGTGGCCGAGCCTATGTGCGGCAAGGTCAGGGCATTGGGCAGCTTGAACAGCGGCGAATCGCTCAGTGGCTCTTTCTCGTAGACATCAAGGCCTGCGCCGCGCAGGGTGCCGTTCTGCAGGGCTTGGATCAGTGCGGCTTCATCGACCACCGGCCCGCGTGCAATGTTGATCAGGAACGCGCTTGGCTTCATCAGCTTCAGCTCGCGGCTGCCGATCAGTTTGCGGGTCGCGTCCGACAGGGGCACCACGATGACCACGAAATCGGCTTCGGCCAGCAACTGCTCCAGGCTGCGGAACTGCGCGCCCAGCTCCTGCTCCAGCGCGCTCTTGCGGCTGTTGCCGCTGTACAGGATCGGCATGTTGAAGCCGAAGCGGCCACGGCGGGCCACGGCTGCGCCGATGTTGCCCAGGCCGACGATGCCCAAGGTCTTGCCATGCACATCACTGCCGAAGTGCGCCGGGCCCACGGTTGCCTGCCAGTTGCCGGCCTTGGTCCAGGCGTCGAGTTCGGCGGTACGCCGGGCGCAGCCCATGATCAGCGAAAAGCCCAGGTCGGCAGTGCTTTCGGTGAGCACGTCGGGGGTGTTGGTGAGGGCGATGCCGCGTTCGTTGAAGTAGTCCAGGTCATAGTTGTCGTAGCCGACCGACACGCTGGACACCACCTCGAGCTTGGCCGCACCTTCCAGCTGCGCCCGGCCAAGCTTGCGCCCGACCCCGATCAGGCCGTGGGCTTCGGGCAGGGCTTCGTTGAACTGGGCGGCGATGTCGCCCAACTTGGGGTTGGGCTGGATCAGGTTGAAATCTTGCTGCAGGCGCTCGGCCATGGCCGGGGTGATTCGGCTGAAGGCCAGGACGGTCTTTTTCATCGGGCTGCTTCCAAGGGGAAAGCTACAAGCTACAAGCTACAAGCTACAAGCTACAAGCTACAAGCTACAAGCTACAAGCTACAAGAAAAAGCAGCACGTGAACGGATCTGCTTTTTCTTGCAACTTGCAACTTGCAACTTGCTACTTGCTACTTGCGACTTGCAGCTTCCCTTAGTTGGCGATCAGCACCTGATGGGTTTTCAGGTCGGCCTCATGCGCGGCAAGAATTTCCGGCAGCGAGTTGCGCAGGTATTCGACCCAGGTCTTGATCTTGGCATCCAGATACTGGCGCGACGGGTAGATGGCGTACAGGTTCAGTTCCTGCAGGCGGTACTCCGGCAGCACCCGCACCAGGCTGCCGTCGCGCAGGCCATCGATGGCCGAATAAATCGGCAGCACGCCTACGCCCATGCCGCTGCGGATCGCGGTCTTCATGGCGTCGGCGGTGTTGACCATGAACGGTGAGCTGGTGATGTTGACCATCTCCTGGCCTTCCGGGCCATCGAACAGCCACTTTTCCAGCGGGATCACCGGGCTGACCATGCGCAGGCAGGCGTGCTTGAGCAGGTCGGCAGGTTTGTGCGGCAGGCCATTGCGGGCGATGTAGGCCGGCGACGCGCAGACGATGCTGTAGGTGATGCCCAGGCGCTGCGAAACGAACCCCGAGTCCGGCAGCTCGGTGGCCAGCACGATGGACACGTCATAGCCCTCGTCAAGCAGGTCGGGCACGCGGTTGGCCATGGTCAGGTCGAAGGTCACGTCGGGGTGCGATTCACGGTAGCGGGCAATCGCATCGACCACGAAATGCTGGCCCACCCCAGTCATCGAATGCACCTTCAATTGCCCGGCGGGGCGCGCATGGGCGTCGCTGGCCTCGGCCTCGGCTTCCTCGACGTAGGTCAGAATCTGTTCGCAGCGCATCAGGTAGCGCTTGCCGGCCTCGGTCAGCGCAATGCGGCGGGTGGTACGGTTGAGCAGCCTTGTTTGCAGATGGGCTTCCAGGTTGGAGACCGCCCGCGATACGTTCGCGGTGGTGGTGTCCAGTTGCGCCGCAGCGGCCGTGAAGCTGCCTAATTGCGCTACGCAACTGAAAGCACGCATGTTTTGCAGGGTGTCCATGGGTCACTCTCTAGGTAGAGGACAAAATTGTGTCACGAAGCAACGCAAAAGTTATGAAAACTTACCTTCGACCAAAGGCGGATTATCGCCATTTTGGTAACAAAGATTCGCAGGAATCTACGCTTATCGCCAGTGCTGCTGCCCCCTAGAATTGCTCCGCCTCTCCACCTCTTCCTCGGGAAATCGCAGCTGTGCCGCGTCGCATCATCAGAACGCTCAGTGCGTTCAGTGCCTGTGCCCTTGCCCTCACCTTGAGCGGCTGTATCGGAACCTGGGGCATCGCCCCGCAAAGCAAGACGCTGCAAGCCAATACCCTGACCACCGACGCGGCCATTCGCGAAACCGCAAGCGATGCTCACTGGCCCGACCAGCAGTGGTGGCACGCCTATGGCGACCCGCAACTGGACCGCTGGGTTGCCCTGGCAGTGGCCGGCAGCCCGAGCCTGGCCATGGCCGCCGCGCGGGTGCGTGAAGCCAAGGCCATGGCCGGTGTGATCGAGTCGGCTGAAAAGCTCCAGGCCAACGGCCAGGCCACGCTCAAGCGCCACAACTGGCCTGAAGACCAGTTCTATGGGCCTGGTGCGTTGTCGGGTGCCAACACCTGGGACAACAACGCGGCCATTGGCTTGAGCTACGCGCTGGACTTGTGGGGCCGTGAACGCAACGCCAGTGAACAGGCCGTGGACCAGGCGCACATGAGCGTGGCTGAAGCGCGCCAGGCGCAACTGGAGCTGCAGAACAACGTGGTGCGCGCCTATATCCAGCTGAGCCTGCACTTTGCCCAGCGCGATATCGTCAAGGCCGAGCTGGCACAGCAAGAACAGATCCTGGCCTTGGCCAGGCGCCGCCTGGCGGCCGGTATCGGCACCCATTTCGAAGTCAGCCAGGCCGAAGCGCCGCTGCCGGAAACCCATCGCCAGCTCGATAGCCTCGACGAAGAAATCGCCCTGGCCCGCAACCAGTTGGCTGCCCTGGCCGGCAAAGGCCCGGGGGAGGGCGCGCAGTTGCAGCGCCCGGCCCTGGCCCTGGCCGCACCACTGAAGCTGCCGTCCAACCTGCCTGCGGCACTGGTCGGCCAGCGCCCGGATGTGGTCGCCAGCCGCTGGCAGGTGGCTGCGCAGGCACGCGGCATCGACGTCGCGCACGCCGGCTTCTTCCCCAACGTCGACCTGGTCGGCAGCCTGGGCTTCATGGCCACGGGCGGCGGGCCGCTGGAATTCCTGACCGGGCGCAAGTTCAACTACAACGTTGGCCCGGCCATCAGCCTGCCGATCTTCGACGGCGGGCGCCTGCGCTCGCAGCTGGGCGTGGCCTCGGCTGGCTATGACGTGGCCGTGGCGCGCTACAACCAGACCGTGGTCGGTGCGCTGAAGAACATTTCCGACCAGTTGATCCGCCGCGAGTCGATGCAGCAGCAGTCGCACTTCGCTGCCGAATCGGTGGCCGCCGCGCAGAAAACCTACGATATCGCCATGGTCGCCTTCCAGCGTGGCCTTACCGATTACCTCAACGTGCTCAATGCGCAGACCTTGCTGTTCCGCCAGCAGCAGGTGCAGCAGCAGGTGCAGGCGGCACGCCTGATCGCCCATGCCGAGCTGGTCACCGCGCTGGGCGGTGGCCTGCAGGCTGGCCAGGACGTACCCCAGGAAGAACGCCAGGCTGCGCCGAAGACCCCGGCGACCCTGGCCATTTTCGATACTCGGCCGGACAACGCTGAATGAGCACTTCCAGTTTGCCTGTGCGCTGGCTGCAAAGCCTGGAATGGCGTCGCGGCTTCTTCGCCTGGGCGCGTACCGATGGCGTGACCTGGGTTTATATCTTCAAGGTACTGGCAGCCGCGTTCATTACCCTGTGGCTGGCCATGCGCCTGGAGCTGCCCCAACCGCGCACGGCGATGATCACCGTGTTCATCGTCATGCAGCCGCAAAGCGGCCATGTGTTCGCCAAGAGCTTCTACCGGGTGCTCGGCACCCTGGCCGGCTCGGCGATGATGGTGGCGTTGATTGCCATTTTTCCGCAAAACACCGAGCTGTTCCTGCCCAGCCTGGCGCTGTGGGTTGGGCTGTGCTCGGCCGGCGCCATGCGCTACCGTACCTTCCGCGCCTATGGCTTCGTGCTGGCCGGCTACACCGCGGCCATGATCGGCCTGCCGGTACTGCAGCACCCCGACCAGGCGTTCATGGCGGCGGTGTGGCGGGTGCTGGAAATTGCCTTGGGCATCTTGGTGTCGACCTTCGTCAGTGCCGCGATCCTGCCGCAGTCGGCCAGCGCCGCCATGCGTAACGCCCTGTACCAGCGCTTTGGCGTGTTCGCCGGCGTGGTAGTCGAGGCCTTGCGCGGTGACAGCCAGCGTGACCGTTTCGAGAGCAGCAACGTGCGCTTCGTGGCCGAGGCGGTGGGCCTGGAAAGCCTGCGTAACGTCACCGCCTTCGAAGACCCGCACATGCGCCGGCGTAGTGGCCGGCTGGTGCGTATGAACAGCGAGTTCATGGCCATCACCACACGCTTCAACGCCCTGCACCGCCTGCTGGAACGCCTGCGGGCACGTGGCCCGCGGCAGATCGTCACGGCCATCGAGCCGGGCCTGAATACCTTGGTGGAGCTGTTGCAGCCCTACGTGGGCCGGGCGCTGACCGACGCCGATGCCTTGCGCCTGACCCTGGAGCTGGGCGCGTACAAGGAAGGCCTGCAAGCCCAGGTGCGTAGCCTGCGGGCCGACTACCTGGCAACCGGGCCCAGCGCGGCCGACCAGCTCGACTTCCACACGGTGTTCGAGCTGTTGTACCGCTTCATCGACGAGATGTTCAGCTACGCCGAAACCCACGCCTCGCTGGCTGCACACAAGCACGAGCGCGAGCAATGGGACGAGCCCTATGTGGCGCAGACCAGCTGGCTGGTGTCGTTGGCAGCGGGTGTGCGCGCCTCGACGGTGCTGTTGCTGCTGGGTAGCTACTGGCTGCTCAGCGACTGGCCCAGTGGCGCCATGATGACCCTGATCGCCACGGTGACCGTGGGCTTGTCGGCGGCCTCGCCCAACCCCAAGCGCATGTCGTTCCAGATGGCCTGCGGTACTGCGCTGGGGGCCGTGGTCGGCTTCTTCGAGACCTTTTTCGTGTTCCCCTGGATCGATGGGTTCCCATTGCTGTGCATGGTGCTGGCGCCCGTGTTCGTGCTCGGCGCGTTTCTCTCGTCACGGCCAGCCTACGCCGGCTACGGCATCGGCCTGCTGGTGTTTTTCGCCATCGGCTCGGTACCCAACAACCTGACCGTGTACGACCCCTACAGCTTCATCAATGACTACATCGGCATGATTCTGGGCATGTGCGTGTGTGCCGCCGCCGGGGCGATCATCCTGCCACCCAACAGCCGCTGGTTGTGGAGCCGCCTGGAGCAGGAGCTGCGCGAGCAGGTGTTGTTTGCCATCAGCGGCCGCCTGCGTGGCATCGGCACGGCGTTCGAAAGCCGCACCCGCGACTTGCTGCACCAGGCCTACGGCCTGGCAGCCGGCAAGCCGAAGGTTCAGAGCGAGCTGATGGGCTGGATGTTCACCGTGCTGGAGGTCGGCCACGCGGTTATCGAGCTGCGCAAGGAGCAGGCCCGCGCCCCGGTGCACCCGGCCTATGCCGAGTCGCAACCGTGGCGCCAGGCTATCCGCGTGATGGGCCGGGCCCTGGCACGGCTGTTTCTGCAGCCCAGTGCCAGCAACCACGAACGCGCGCTGGTAGCAGTGGACCATGCCATTGCCCGGGTGCAGGCCACCGACGAGCCATTCGCCCGGCACTTCGATACCTCGGTGCTGCGCCGTGCGCAAAGCTACCTGCACTTCATCCGTTCTTCCTTGCTCGACCCACAGTCGCCGCTGGTGCCGGCGAAAGGACTGCCTGATGCTGCGTGAAAGCATGCCCCGCGAAATCGCCTTCCATGGTGTGTACATGCCCACCATGACCTTGATGTTCCTGTTTGCGCTGGGCCTGGCCTGGGGCCTGGACCGGTTCATCGCCAGCCATGATGGCTACCGCTTCTTCTGGCACCCGGCTTTGCTGCGCCTGAGCCTGTTCGTCTGCTTGTTCGGCGCCATGGCGCTTACTGTCTACTGGTGAGAAACCTTCGATGAAAAAGTTCTTCAGCCTGATCGCCACCCTGCTGGTGCTGGTCGCTGCCGTGGCCATCGGTCGCCAGTTGTGGGTGCACTACATGACCACGCCGTGGACCCGTGACGGCCGCGTGCGTGCCGATATCATCAACGTGGCCGCCGACGTGCCTGGCTATGTGGTGGACGTGCCGGTCAAGGACAACCAGCGGGTGAAGAAGGGCGACCTGTTGATCCAGATCGACCCCGAGCACTATCAGCTCGCTGTCGACCAGGCCAAGGCGCTGGTCGCGTCGCGCAAGGCCACCTGGGAGATGCGCAAGGTCAACGCCAAGCGCCGCGCCGACATGGACAACCTGGTGATCTCCAAGGAAAACCGTGACGATGCCAGTAACATCGCCAACTCGGCACTCGCCGACTACCAGCAGGCCCAGGCTGAACTGGCAGCAGCTGAGTTGAACCTCAAGCGCACCCATATCGTGGCCACGGTGGACGGGTACGTGACCAACCTGAATATCCACCGGGGCGATTACGCGCGTACCGGTGAAGCAGTGATGGCAGTGGTCGACGAGAGCTCGTTCTGGGTGTACGGCTTCTTCGAGGAGACCAAACTGCCGCATGTGAAGGTCGGTGACCAGGCCGAGCTGCAGATGATGAGCGGCGAGCGTATCAAAGGCCATGTGGAGAGCATCGCCCGCGGTATCTACGACCGCGACAACCCGCAAAGCCGCGAGCTGATCGCCGACGTGAACCCTACTTTCAACTGGGTACGCCTGGCGCAGCGGGTGCCGGTGCGCATTCACATCGATGAAGTGCCGGAAGGGTTTTTGCTGGCGGCGGGGACGACGTGTACGGTGGTGGTGAAGCCGAGCAAGGGGTGACCTGCGGCGCCATTCTGGCCCACAGTCACTGCACTGCCTTTGAATACAGCGCTGGACCTGTGGCGGCGGGCATGCCCGGCAAGAATCCAACGCGGTGGCTGGCACCGGCTGCGCCGGTGTTCGCGGGCGCGCCCGCTCCCACAGGGTACGCTGTGCGCCTGCCAGCATCGACAACCTCGCGTTCAGGCGGGCCCCACCAATACCGGCACCTTCACCCGGTCGATCACCTTCGCACTGATCGATGGGTCCAGCAACCGCCCCAACCGTGACAGGTGGCGGTGGCCCATGATGATCAGTTCGCAGTTCAGTTCCTGCGCCTTGGCTACGATCGCCTCGACCGGTTGCCCCGCGATCATGCAACCCTGGCTGGCGAAGCCGGCCTGTCGCAACTCGCCTACCGCCTTGGCCACCGCGTCGTCGGCCTGGTGCTGTTCCTTGCAGGCGGCGGGGTATTGCTCCAGCTCTTCGGTGGTGTAGGGCGCGGGTTGCTCGTGCACGGCGAAGGTAGAGTCGATGGCCAGCAGCACGTGCAATTCGTGTTCGCCGGGGCGGCAGTAACGGCGGGCGAGGGTGAGCAGGGCGGTGGCGGCGGGGGAGGCGTCGATGGCGATCAGGACTGGGCTGGGCATGCAGAATCCTTGCTTCTGGCTGGCTAGTCATTTGCCTGCACCGCCCCTATCGCCGGCAAGCCTGCTCCCACCGGTTCAACACAGGCCTTAGGCATTGTGGGATCCCTGTGGGAGCCGGCTTGCCGGCGATAGGTGCGGTGCAGGCACTGCAAGTGTTATGACCCAATCACCGTCCAGAATAAATACCCCACCACGCACGGGCGCATTGCGTCTGGTGCAATCCGCCAACCTGCTACCATCGCCACTCCCCAGCTGTAATGGAACACGGCCATGCAACTCCCGGACATGAACCTGCTCGTCGCCCTCGATGCCCTGCTCGACGAAGGCAGTGTGGTCGGCGCGGCGCAGCGCATGAACCTGAGCCCCGCGGCCATGAGCAGGACGCTGAGTCGTATCCGCGATGCGTTGGGCGACCCGATCCTGGTGCGCGCGGGCCGTGGGCTGGTGCCGACGCCACGGGCGCTGGCCTTGCGCGAGCAGGTGGCGGCGCTGGTGGAGCAGGCCGGGGAAGTGTTCCGCAGCGCCGATGAAGTCGACCTGCCCAAGCTCGACCGTGCCTTCAACATTCGCACCAATGACCTGTTCATCGCCCTTTATGGCGCTCAGTTGCTGCGCCGCATGCACGAGCAGGCACCGCGCACGGTGCTGCGCTTCGTGCCGGAAAGCCCCGGCGGCGACGACGACAGCGTGCTGCGCGACGGGCGCACCGACCTGATCATCAGCTCGACCGTGGACCTGGGACCGGAGATCAAGGTGCAGAGCCTGTTCCAGACCTACTATGTGGGCCTGGCTCGGCGCGACCACCCGATCTTCGAGCAGCCGATCACGCCGACCAGCTTTGCCAGTTATCCACAGATCAGCGTGTCCCGCCGTGGCCGGGCCAACGGGCCGATTGATGTCGAGCTGGCCAACTTCAAGGTGCAACGGCGCGTGGCTTTGATTACCCCGAGTTTTCACTCGGCGCTGTTCTCGCTACCGGATTCGGACCTGATCCTGCCGATGCCGGCGAATATCCTCAACAGCGTGCACAAGCTCGGGTTGCCACTGCGATCGTTCGAGATCCCGGTACCGCTGGAGCGGGTGACGGTGCTGCAGGCCTGGCACCCGCGGTTTCACAACGACCCCGCACATAGGTGGTTGCGGCAGACCTTGAAGGCTTGCTGCAGTGTTGATCCGTGATTGCCTGTAAGGGCCTCATCGCCGGCAAGCCAGCTCCCACCTCGACCGCATTGATCTCAAGCCCTGTGCAGTACCTGTGGGAGATTTTATGGTTTCTGGCAAGGGTAGCCGCAGCATCTTCAGCGCCTGTGAGATCGAGCGCCGCCCGCGCGGCGCTTCGCGGGTAAACCCGCTCCTACGTTTGTTTCGGGCCAGTATTGCCTGTGCCGGACGCGCGCGACCGCCTTGTTTGTACGACGCGATATCGTGGCGGGCGCCAAGGCGTTCGCGCGCAAATCCCCCAGGCATAATTGGCCTGAAACAAACGTAGGAGCGGGTTTACCCGCGAAGCGCCGCGCGGGCGGCGCTCGGTTTCACAGGCGCTGCATAACTTGTGACAACCACCGACAGCCCTAATGCGATCCCTGTGGGAGCTGGCTTGCCGGCGATAGGGCCAGACCTGCAAAAAAGTGGATTGCGTCTAGCGCAACATAAACCTACCGAGAAGTCAGTTTTCGTCAGCATTCGACCTTCTTAGACTTGCTCCAGTCGCAAATTTGTTGCTGGAGATGTCTGCCCATGAGTTCCCCGTCCGCCCCGTCGGCCGCACCTGCCGCCGCCCCCGCGCCGGCCGCGCCTGCGCAGACGGCGTTCGGCCTGCAGGTCGTGGTCGGGCTGTTCGGTGTATTGCTGGCCGTGTTGTGTGCGGGCCTCAACGAGTCGGTGACCAAGATCTCCCTGGCCGATATCCGCGGCGCCATGGGCATCGGGGCCGACGAAGGTGCCTGGCTGCTGGCGGTGTACAGCGCCGCTTCGGTCTCGGCCATGGCCTTTGCGCCGTGGCTGGCCACCACCTTCTCGCTGCGGCGCTTCACCCTGAGCGCCATTGGCCTGTTCGCCGCACTCGGCCTGCTGCAACCGTTCGCCCCCAACCTGCACAGCCTGATGCTGCTGCGCGTGCTGCAGGGCTTTGCCGCCGGCGCGTTGCCACCGATGCTGATGAGCGTGGCGCTGCGCTTCCTGCCGCCGGGCATCAAAGTGTACGGCCTGGCCTGTTACGCCCTGACCGCCACGTTCGGCCCCAACCTCGGTACCCCGCTGGCCGGGTTGTGGACTGAATACGTGGGCTGGCAATGGGCGTTCTGGCAGATCATTCTGCCTTCGGCACTGGCCATGTGTTGTGTGGGCTGGGGCCTGCCGCAGGACCCGCTGCGCCTGGAGCGTTTCAGGCAGTTCGACTGGCGTGGCGTGGTGCTTGGCCTACCGGCCATCAGCTGCATCGTGCTCGGCTTGTCGCTGGGGGACCGCTGGGGCTGGTTCGACTCGCCGCTGATCTGCTGGCTGCTCGGGGGTGGGCTGCTGTTGCTGGTGCTGTTCATGTTCAACGAATGGTCCGAGCCGCTGCCGTTCTTCCAGTTGCGCATGCTGTCGCGGCGCAACCTGAGTTTCGCCCTGGTGACCTTGGCCGGCGTGCTGGTCGTGCTGTCGGGTGTGGGCAGCATTCCGTCGGCCTACCTGGCGCAGATCCAGGGCTACCGGCCGGCGCAGACCAGCCCGCTGATGATGCTGGTGGCCGTGCCGCAGTTGATCGCCCTGCCGTTGACCGCAGCGCTGTGCAACATCCGCGCTGTGGACTGCCGCTGGGTGCTGGGCATCGGCTTGGCGATGCTGGCGGTGTCCTGTGTTGGCAGCAGCCTGCTGACCAGCGAATGGATCCGTGGCGACTTCTACCCGTTCTACCTGCTGCAGGTGTTCGGCCAGCCGATGGCGGTGCTGCCGTTGCTGATGCTGTCCACCAACGGCATGACCCCGCAGGAAGGCCCGTTCGCGTCCAGCTGGTTCAACACCGTCAAGGGCCTGGCCGCGGTGATCGCCGGTGGCCTGCTGGATGCGCTTGGCACCCTGCGCCGGCACTTCCATTCCAACCACTTGGTGGACAGCCTGGGCAACGCTCCGCTGGTCGACGATAACGCCGCTGGCCTGGCCAGGCGCATCCACGATCAGGCGCTGGTGCTGACCTCGGCCGACCTGTACCTAGTCATGGCCTGCATCGCCGTGGCCCTGATCTGCCTGATTCCTTTCGTGCCCACCCGGGTCTACCCGCCGCGCGCGGTGGCCTGAACCCTGGATGAATTCGAGAACCGCTGATATGACCAACAACCGCAAAACCCTGTTTATCGGCTCGGTGCTCGCCGTGGCTGTCCTGGCTGGCATCGTCGGCCCCTGGATGTTCGGCAGCGACCACCGCCAGAGCACCAATGACGCCTATGTGATCGCCGACTACACGGTGGTCGCGCCCAAGGTCGCCGGCTTCATCAAAGAGGTGCTGGTAGAGGACAACCAGCAGGTCACGGCTGGCCAGCTATTGGCGACCATCGATGCCCGTGACTACCAGGCCGCGCTGGATGCGGCGCAGGCGCAATTGCTGGTGGCCAAGGCGCAAAGCGCCGATGCCCGCGCCACCCTCGAACGCCAGGCCGCGCTGATTGCCCAGGCCGAAGCTGCGGTGAAAGCGGCCCAGGCCGAAGCGGCGTTCGCCGACCATGAGGTCAACCGCTACAGCCGCCTGGCAGAGCAGGGCGCCGGTACCGTGCAGAATGCCCAGCAGGCACGCAGCAGGGTCGACCAGGCCCGCGCGCGGCTGGCCAATGCCCAGGCAGCGCTGGTGGCGGCGCGCAAGCAAGTGGACATCCTTACCGCCCAGGTAGCCAGTGCCGATGGCCAGCTCAAACGCGCCGAAGCGGGCCTGGAAAAAGCCCAGCTCGACCTGTCCTACACACGCATCACCGCGCCGGTGGACGGCATGGTCGGCGAGCGCGCCCTGCGGGTCGGCGCCTTCGTCAACCCGGGCGCTCGCCTGCTGTCGGTGGTGCCGTTGCAACAGGCCTATGTGGTCGGCAACTTCCAGGAAACCCAGCTGACCCACGTGCAGCCGGGCCAGCCGGTGAGCATCAGCGTCGACACCTTCTCCGGCGAGAAGCTGCAAGGCCATGTGGAAAGCATCGCCCCGGCCACCGGCGTGACCTTCGCCGCCGTGAAGCCGGACAACGCCACCGGCAACTTTACCAAGGTGGTGCAGCGCATTCCGGTGAAGATCGTTTTCGATGATGGCCAGCCGCTGCTCGCCCGCTTGCGCGTGGGCATGTCGGTGGAAGCGACCATCGATACCCGTGGCGACAAGCTGAACGACAAAGAGGTCAGCGCACGATGAAAGCGGCATTACGCGTGAGCCCATTGCTGCTGGCCGTACTGATGGCTGGCTGCAGCATGGGCCCGGACTTCCTGCGCCCCGACAGCCAGGCACCGCAACAATGGGCGCCGCTGCAAGGTGAGGCGGCGGCCAGCCAGCCGCAGGCCGAACCGCTGGAGCTGCGCTGGTGGGAAAGTTTCCACGATGCCCAGCTCAGCGCATTGATCGAGCGCGTTGCCGAGCGCAACCTCGACCTGCAGATGGCCAGCGCCCGCCTGCTGCAAAGCCGTGCCCTGCGCAGCACCGTGGCCGCCAATGACATGCCGTCGGTGGATGTGAACGCCGGGTACAGCCGCGCCCGTAACAGCGCCGAAGGCCTGAGCGACCCTTCCGGCAAG
Organism: Pseudomonas sp. NY5710; assembly: GCF_013305665.1. Classification (NCBI taxonomy): domain Bacteria; kingdom Pseudomonadati; phylum Pseudomonadota; class Gammaproteobacteria; order Pseudomonadales; family Pseudomonadaceae; genus Pseudomonas; species Pseudomonas sp. NY5710. The sequence continues at coordinate 4,412,634 of NZ_CP045554.1, read as the reverse complement.
GCGGGCAAGGCGGCCTTCAACCTCTGGCAGGGCGACCTGGTGGCCGGCTGGGAGCTGGACCTGTGGGGCCGCGTGCGGCGCCAGGTCGAGGCCGCCGATGCCACGGTCGAAGTGGCCGAGAACGACCGCCGCGGTGTGCTGTTGGCATTACTGGCGGAAACTGCCGGCAACTACATCCAGTTGCGTGCGGTGCAGCACACCATCGATATCACTCGCGATAACCTCAAGGTCGCCCAGCACAGCCTGAAGCTATCGGAAAACCGCCAGGCCGAAGGCGTCGCTACCCGCCTCGACGTAGCCCAGGCCAGTGCCCAGGTGGCGTCCATCGAGTCGCGTCTGCCCAGCCTTGAAGCCCGGCGCGATGACCTGATCAACGCCCTCAGCCTGCTCGCCGCCGAACCGCCGCGCAGCCTGCAGGCCCAGTTGCTGCAGGGTGGCGAACTGCCTGCGCCGCAGCAGAAGTTCGCCATCGGCTTGCCGTCCGAGCTGGCCGAGCGCCGGCCGGACATCCGCCAGGCCGAGGCTCGCCTGCACGCTGCCACCGCCAGCATCGGCGTGGCCAAGGCCGACTTCTACCCGAGCATCCGGCTGTCGGGCAGTGTCGGCTTCCAGGCCATGCAGTTGTCCGATTTCGGTGCCTGGGACTCGCGCCGGTTTGCCTTTGGGCCACAGCTTTCATTGCCGATCTTCGAGGGCGGTCGGCTCAAGGGCACCCTGGAGTTGCGCGAGGCGCAGCAGCAGGAAGCGGCGCTTGACTATCGCAAGGTGGTGCTGGGGGCCTGGCATGAGATTGACGATGTGCTACGCCTGTACAACGCCAGCCAGTTGCGGCGTGACCACTTGGCCGAAGCGGTGCGGCAGAACCGCATCGCCCTGGAAACCGCCCAGCGCCAGTACGTGGAAGGGGCGGTGGATTTTCTCAACGTGCTGACGGTGCAGGGTGCCTTGCTGGCCAGCGAGGAGCAGTGGATCGACAGCTCGGCGGCGGTGTCGCAGGCGTTGGTGGGGCTGTACAAGGCCTTGGGGGGTGGCTGGCAGGCGTTTGATCAGCAATCGGTGAAGAAAGCTTGAAGGCGGGGCCGCTTTGCAGCCCATCGTATAGCGCAATACCTGTAGGAGCGGGCTTGCCCGCGAAGGGCTGCAAAGCAGCCCCGGCGATTTCCCAGACAGATGAGGAGGCAAAGATGCACATTTCCCTGAACGGCAAACGCGCGATCGTCAGCGGTTCCACCGCCGGCATTGGCCTGGCCATCGCCATAGGTCTGGCCGAAGCCGGCGCCGAAGTGGTCCTCAACGGCCGCACCCAATCCCGCGTCGACGAAGCGCTTAAAGCCGTGCGCGAACGCTTGCCACAAGCGCGCATCATCGGCATCGCTGCCGACCTCGGCACCCAGGAAGGTGCGCAAAAACTGTTCGACCAGGTGCCGCATACCGACATCCTGGTCAACAACCTGGGCATCTTCGAGCCCAAGCCGTTCTTCGAGATCGAAGACGAAGACTGGCAGCGTTTCTTCGACGTCAACGTGCTTAGCGCGGTGCGCCTGTCGCGCCACTATGCCCGAGGCATGGCCGAGCGCAAATGGGGGCGGGTGGTGTTCCTGTCCAGTGAGTCGGCGCTGCAGATCCCGACCGAGATGATTCACTACGGCATGACCAAGACCGCGCTGTTGGCGGTGTCACGAGGGCTGGCCGAGACCCTGGCGGGCACCGGGGTAACGGTGAATGCCGTGTTGCCTGGGCCGACGCGCTCCGAAGGCGTGGGTGACTTCTTCGCCAAGCTGGCCGAGGAGCAGGGGGTGACGACTGCTGACCTGGAAACCAGCTTCCTGGCCGAGCACCGGCCCAGTTCGCTGATCAAGCGGCTGGCGACAGTGGAAGAGGTGGCCAACATGGTGGTGTACCTGGCATCGCTGCAGGCCAGTGCTACCACCGGGGCGGCGTTGCGGGTGGACGGCGGGGTGCTGCGGTCCATTGCCTGATTGTCTACTGCCTGTACCGGCCTCTTCGCGGGCTTGCCCGCTCCCACCCTGTAGGAGCGGGTTTACCCGGGAAGGGGCCAGCACAGGAAAAAGAAGAATCAAAGCGGTCGCAGCAGGCCAAAGCGCTTGCGCAACGCCCAATTCAGCAAGCGCCGCGGCAGCAACCGAGCCATCAACGGCAACGCTGTACTGCCATTGCCCAAGCGCACTACAGCCGGTACCGGCGACCTGCTCACTGCCGCCAGCACGCCCTTGGCAAACACCGCCGCCGAAGTCGGCTTGTCCTGCGAAGCCCGCGCCCGTGCCTGCACATGTTCACGCAATGGCCACCACGCCGAATCCGTCGCCAATACCTGCTCGGCCTGGCGCTGGGCATTGCTGGCGAACTGGGAGGCAATCGCCCCGGGTTGCACTTCCATCACCTGCACGCCGAACGGTGCCAGCTCAAGGCGCAGGGCATCGCTCAGGGCATGCACGGCGGCCTTAGAGGCGCAGTAGGCGCCGGCGAACGGGGTGACCAGTACGCCGGATACGCTGCCGATATTCACCACCAGGCCCCGTGAGCGGCGCAGCAGCGGGAACAGCGCGCGAGTGACGCCTACCACGGCGAAGACATTGGTTTCGAACTGCTGGCGCAGCGCATCCACGCCGCCATCGAGCAACGGGCCCATGGCGCCGTAGCCGGCGTTGTTGATCAGGATATCGAGGCTGTCCAGTTCCTCGGCCAGGCGGGTAAGGGCATCGCTGTCGTTCACGTCCAGTTGCCGGGCGGTGTAGCCGGCGGCACTCAGTTGTTCGACATCTTCAGGCTTGCGGGCGGTGGCCCAGACGTGGTGGCCGGCATCGCGGAAGGCGTCGGCCAGGGCGCGGCCAATGCCGCTGGAACAACCGGTGATCAGGACGGTGGGCATGGTGGGGGCCTTTGATCAAGGTGAGAGATGTGTCGCCGGTACTGGCCCTATCGCCGGCAAACCAGCAGTCCAACCTGTGGGAGCTGGCTTGCCGGCGATAGGGCCAGTGCAGGCAATGAATCAATTGGCAAATGTACCTTGCAGGTGCTCAGCCCGAAACTCCAGGGTTTGTGGTCGGTAACCGGAACGCAGGGGCGGCAAGGGCAGGCAGTCTTCCCACTCGGCCCCCGGCTGCAGTTCGCCAGGGCCACGGTAGCGCGGGGCGTTGTAGGTATTTTCGGCGAGGTTCACGGTATCGCCCGGCGCATAGGCGGCTACGCGCCAACGCAGTTCGGTGAGCGGTACCGGGTTGCCGTTCTTCATGTGCACCCGCAGGGTTCGGTCGGCGGGGCACTGGTCTGGGGCGTAGCTCAGGCGCAGGTCCAGGCGGGCCAGTTGCGAGGCTTCGCGGGTGTCCTGCCAGGCAACGAACAGGGCCACCAGGCCCAGGCCGCACACGGCGGCCAGGGAAATGGGCAGGGCCTTGGCCGGGTAGCGCAACAGCAGCACCAGCCAGGTGAGGATAAGGACGGCACCGATGATCATGATGTGCGGATTCCGTTCGAGTCTCGGCACATCTTGGAGTGGCAAGCTGCAAGCTGCAAGCTGCAAGCTGCAAGCTGCAAGCTACAAGCTACAAGCTACAAGCTACAAGCTACAAGCTACAAGCTACAAGCTACTAGAAAAAGCAGGGCGGTGGAGAACCCACAATTTTAGATTCGACGCCGCCCCGCTGTTTCTTGTAGCTTGCCGCTTGCCGCTTGCCGCTTGCCGCTTGCCGCTTGCCGCTTTACTGCGCGATGGTCTTCACCGAAACCCCACGCTCGACCGGCGTAGAAGTGCGCCCATACACATCTTCAAAGCGCTCGATGTCATCTTCGCCCAGGTAACTCCCGGACTGCACCTCAATGATCTCCAGCGGGATCTTGCCCGGGTTGCGCAGGCGGTGCACCGACGCTATCGGGATGTAGGTCGACTGGTTCTCGGTCAGCAGGAACACGTTTTCGTCGCAGGTCACCTCGGCAGTGCCGGACACCACGATCCAGTGTTCGGCGCGGTGGTGGTGCATTTGCAGCGACAGGCTGGCGCCTGGCTTGACGGTGATGTGCTTGACCTGGAAGCGGCCGCCCATGTCCACCGAGTCGTAAGAACCCCATGGGCGATACACTTCCAGGTGGTTCTGGGTTTCGCTACGGCCCTGTTCGTCCAGTGTCTTGACCATTTGCTTCACGCCTTGAACCTTGTCCTTGTGGGCGATCATCATGGCGTCCTTGGTCTCGACCACCACGATGTTCTCAAGCCCGATCACCGACACCAGCTTGCCGTTACCGTGGATCATGCAATTGTGGCTGTCCTGCACCACCACATCGCCCTTGGTGACGTTGCCATTGTCGTCCTTCTCATGCACCTCCCACAACGACGACCAGCAGCCCACGTCACTCCAACCTGCCGACATCGGCACGACACAGGCGCGCTGGGTTTTTTCCATCACCGCGTAGTCGATGGAGTTGTCCGGGCAGCAGGCGAAAGTGGCGGCGTCGATGCTCAGCACATCGCCGTCTTCCTGGCTACGCTCCAAGGCCAGTACACAGGTGTCGTAGATATCGCCATCGTGCTTTTTCAGCTCCTCGAGGAAGCGGCTGGCGCGGAACAGGAACATGCCGCTGTTCCAGAAGTAACCACCGGCCTGGACGAACTCGGTGGCGCGCTTCTCGTCGGGCTTCTCGACGAACTGCGCAACCCGCGCCACGCCCTCGGGCAGCAATGCATCCTGGCTGGAGCGGATGTAGCCGTAGCCGGTTTCCGGTTTGGTCGCCGGTACCCCGAACAACACCATCTCGCCGCGCTCTGCCGCTACGGTGGCCAGGGCCAGGGCACGTTGCAGGGCCTTCTGGTCCTCGATCACATGGTCGGCAGGCAGCACCAGCATCAGTTCGTCACGACCTTCGTTGACCAGCTTCATCGCGGCCATGGCCACCGCGGGCGCCGTATTGCGGCCAAACGGCTCCATCAGGATGCCTTGGGTTTCCAGCTTCAGGGCCGCCAGCTGCTCCTGCACGATGAACTTGTGGTCCTTGTTGCAGACCACGATCGGCGTGTCCATGCCCTCGAACACCAGGCGCGAGAGGGTTTGCTGGAACAGCGTGTGTTCACCGGTCAGGGCCAGGAACTGCTTGGGGAACTGCTTGCGCGACAAAGGCCACAGACGCGAACCGCTACCACCAGAAAGAATTACCGGGATCATCATGTTTCTCCAATAGTCGTTGAGAGGCAGGGGAATCAGTTGCTAGCCACGGGGCGAGTTACCCACACCGGCGACAAGGCGTTGCCGGAACCCGTTACGTACAGCACTGCGGCTTCGCCGCGCTCAAGGGCGACTGGCTTCACGTCACCCACTTTCTTGTCACCTTGGTACAGCGCCAGGTTCACCTTGACCGGGTTGATCTCGCGCTCACCACGACCGTTGGCGGCCACTTGCTTGACCACTTCGGTCTTGCCGTCGGCGGTTTTCAGGGTCAGCTGCTGGTCGCTCAGGTTCTGCACGCGCACCAGGGCTTTCTGCTTGTTCTTGAACGGCGGCTCTTCGATCAGCTTCGGGTTGCCGCTGTTGCTGTTGACCAGGGTGTAGTACTTGTCCGAGGCCAGCTTGACCGGCACGCTCTTGCCGCCGACCTGGGCGGTGTAGTCACCGCCAGGCAGGAAGCTGAAATCGCTGCTGGCCTGGGCGCCAACCTGCTTGATCTGGGTGTTGCCGACGCTGGCGGCAGCCGGTGCACTGGTGGCGTTGTACAGCCGCACGAACGTGGAGCCTTTCGGCGCGCTGGGGCCATACAGCGCGGCGTCGGCGCCGGCGAAGGCCTGCAGGGAAGCAAGGGACAGGCCGGCCGCCAGGGTGAGGGCTTTGGCAATGGAAGTCTTGGTAGTCATGTGCGTGTTCCTCTCTTCAGTCAGTGGTTCGTCCGGGTGGACGACAAGGCCAGGTTTTCTTCGGATTTACGGGCGTTCTTCAGCTGCGCGACCCAGTGCGGGTCGAAGCTGCTGAGGTCGTTCTTCATTGGCAGATATCGTTCTGGGAATTCCCACACCACCACTTGTGGCGCGGCGTTCTTGAAGGCATCGCTTTGCAGGTACTTGAGCATGGGCACCAACGGGCCGTGGCCGTCCTCGGCGTAATTGGCCACGTCGCTGCGCAGCGCCTGCTGCAGTGCGCCAAGGAAGTTCCAGTGCGGGTTGGCGCTGTAGCTGGTGCCAACCAGTGCCACCGGTATGCGGCTGTCGGCGAACAGCGCGTCAGCGCCGTCACCCTCCGGCTCGGCGGCCCGGGTGGTACGTTGTTGCAGGCTGTCCGGGGCGGGCAGCAGGTTGCTGAACAAAGGGTCCAGTGGCAGGAAGTTGGTCAGGTCGCCTTTGTACGGGGCGGTGCTGCCTGCTTCGGTTATGAAGGCCTGCGGGGCGCCGTCGAGCAGGTTCTGCCGGCGCACGGCGTCGGCCAGCGCCTGCGCCGCCACTTCGGCGCCCATCGGCGTCCAGTGGGTGTCGGTACGCAGGAACACCTGGCCGCGGGCCTTGGCCTGCGCCAGTGGGCCCATCAGCTCGGGCGCAAACACGTTGGCCTGGCGTGCCTGGGCGTGAAACTGGTTGTACAGGTCGTCATGCAGGCTGGCCGGTTGTTGCTTGCCGATGTATTCGGCATACACCCGCGCCTTGGCCGGGACGATCGCCAGCACCAGGTGAACGCCGTGCTGCTGCAGGGTGTCGCGTACACCGCGGATCAGCGCCAGGTTCTCTTGCATCAGTTGTTCGGCACCGGCGGTGGGCTTGAACTCTTCGTCACTGAACAACCACTGGTCGCGGCCCAGCACCACGCCAGGGCGGCCTTCGTGGAACAGCTTGAAGTCCATCGCCGCCCACAGGTTGGTGCCCAGGCGCTTGATCGGGAACTGGTCGTCGTAATGGGTTTCGGCTGCCTTGGCCAGTTTGCCGTTGAGCAGGGTCATCTGCTCGGTGCGCTGGAAACTTTCCAACCCACCGGTGGACCAGACGCCCATGCCCACCAACAGGCCGATGAAGGACAGCGAATAGGTAATGCGTAACGTTCGGGTCATGTCAGCCACCTCAGAACTGGAAGTAGAGGAACGGCGAGTAGCTCTGCGCCGAAAGCTTGAGGATCGAGGCCACGAACAGCAGCAACACCAGCGCGCGGGTCATGACCCGGGTCCAGTCCAGGCCCAGCGAACCGTCGCTGTTGACCTGCACCGGGGTGGCCTTGGGCGTGGGTGTGGCGTTGCGGTAGAAGTCGCGCAGGCCGAAGAACGCCAGGGTGAGGTAGGCGATCACCAGGGTGGCGACCTGCAGGCCGGTGAGCTGGGCACGGTTGAGTTCCGACAGCTGCCAGTCGCCGAAGCTGAACATGGCGCCATACATGCGTGCGGCGACGTGCAGGTTTTCGGCGCGGAAGATCACCCAGCCGACCACCACCAGCAGGAAGGTGAAGGCCCATTTCACCGGGTTGAAACGCTGCGGGTTGGTGTCGATGCCCAGCGCCCGCTCGATCGCCAGCCACATGCCGTGCCAGGCGCCCCAGATGATGTAGGTGAAGTTGGCGCCATGCCACAGGCCGCCCAGCAGCATGGTCAGGAACAGGTTGCGGTAAGTGTTGAAGGTGCCTTTGCGGTTACCGCCCAGGGTGATGTACAGGTAGTCGCGCAGCCAGGTCGACAGGCTGATGTGCCAGCGCCGCCAGAACTCGGTGATGGACTGGCTGATGTATGGCTGCTTGAAGTTTTCCATGAAGCGGAAGCCCATCATCAGCCCCAGGCCGATGGCCATGTCGCTGTAGCCGCTGAAGTCGAAGTACAACTGCGCGGTGTAGGCCAGGGCGCCGAGCCAGGCATCCCCTGTGGTCGGGTTCTGCAGGGCGAAGCAGTGGTCGGCGACCACTGCCAGGGTGTCGGCGATGAACACCTTCTTGATGAAACCCTGCATGAAGCGGGTGCAGCCTTCGGAGAACTTGTCCAGGGTATGGGTGCGGTTGTTGAACTGGTCGACCAGGTCCTTGAAGCGCAGCACGGGGCCGGCGATCAGGTGCGGGAAGATCGCCACGAACGCGGCGAAGTCGATCAGGTTGCGCGTGGCCGGGGTGTCGCCGCGGTACACGTCGATGATGTAGCTGATCGACTCGAAGATGTAGAACGAGATACCGATCGGCAGCAGCACGTGGGTGAGGATGAAGGGCTCCAGGCCAAACGAGGTGATGATCGCATTCAGGCTGTCGACACCGAAGTTGGCGTACTTGAAGTAGCCGAGAATGGCCAGGTCGACACCGACCCCCAGCAGCAGCCAGCGCTGTGCCGGCTTGGTGCGCACGCCGGCGGCACCCACTTTCAGGCCGATCCAGTAGTTCCACAGGGTGACCCCGGCGAACAGTGCCAGGAAGTCCACCCGCCACCAGGCATAGAAGATGTAGCTGGCGACCAGCAGCAGCAGGTTGCGATAACGTTGCCCGCTCAAGTAATACAGGCCGAGGAATATCGGCAAGAACAGGAACAGGAACACGTTGGACGAGAAGACCATCCCGGTTCTCCTTATTGTTCACAGCATCCGGGGCACAGCGCCCCCCAAACCCCCCAGCAAAAAGCTGGAGGGCAACTTAGATCCCTGTGGGAGCGGGCATGCCCGCGAACAAGGGCGAAGCCCTTGCCATGCACCGCGGTGGCTTCTTCGCGGGCATGCCCGCTCCCACAGGTACCGACCCCACAATGGGAGTCAGTTCATTTCTTGCTTGCTGCGCTCGGGTCATAGACCCGGGTCACATCGCCGCCCAGCCGGAAGCTGTTGAACGGCTGCATCCCGTGCTTGCGCTCGAGCGTGTCGCCGACGCAGTGGTACAGCGCGCACCAAGGCTCGAGCCAGGCGTACTTGTTGTCGACCTTGAGGTCTTTCATGTCCTGCTTCTCACCGGCACGTTCGGCGAAGTGACGTGGGTCGCGGGCGCCGTAGAGCACACCTTCGCCCAAGCGCTGCAGGGCAAAGTTGTTTTCGCTGCGCAGGTCCACGCCGTTGGCCTGGGCGAAGCTGGCAATCATCGCCAGCGGCGGCAGGGCGTAGTTGTGATAGGCCAGGGCACGTTGCTTGCGCTTGACCTCGTTGGGCAGGAAACCTTGCTCGTCGACCTGGTTGGCACCCACCTTGAATTCCTTCACCGCCCAGTCGAACAGGTCGCGGCGGTCGGTGGCCACGGCGGTGGCCATCACCGACCAGGCGGCCCAGTAGCTGTGGTTGTTGATCTTCCCCAGCGGCAGGTTGCTCCAGTCCTGTACGGTCTGCTCGGCCAGGCGGTCCAGCCATTTCTCGATCAGCTCGGCCTCGGCCTGGTGCGCGGCCAGCGGCTGGGCAGTGGAGAACTTCAGGCGCAGCCACGAGCCGCTCATGCTGCCCAGGGCCCATTTGCGCATCGACTTGCCGGTGTGGTTGTAGTCGGTGGACAGCAGCGCATTGGCCCGCGCCCAGGTCCCCAGCCAAGCCAAGGTGCAGTCGAGTTGCGCCGGGCGGCCATCACGCATGTATTGGCCGACCATCTTGCTCACGCCCTTTTCCAGCGTGGTGATGTCTTCGGTCGACTTGCGAAAGGCCTTTTCCGAGGCGACATTGAGCGTGGCACGGGCCTTGTCGGAGCCTTCGTACTTACTGCGGAACTGCAGCGCACCGGTGTAGGGTTTTGGTGCCGGCTCGCAGCGGAAATTGCCGTCGCCCGTTTTGGGTTTCTCGATGCCCTCGTAATAGCCTTGGGGTGGCACCAGCGCAGCGTGCGCGGCGCTGCCGAACAGCGCCATGGCGAGCAGGGCAGGGCGAAAGATTTGCTTGAATACGGTCATGGTCGCCTCACTGGCCGGCTTGCGCGGTTTGCGCAGGCACGGCGAAGTTGTTGCGTTTGCAGAGTTTGGCCTCGACTTTCTGGGTGCCGCTTTCCGGGCCCTGCACCTCGAACGCCAGCAGGCTCTGGTCGGCCCAGTCCTCGTCCTCACGCATCTGGAAGACAAAGCGGCCGTCGGTGTCGGAGGTTTCCGGTTTTTCCAGCTTGATGTCTTCGTGGCGGCCGTTGAGGTACCACAGGGTGGCTTGCAGCACCTTCACCGATGGGTCGTCGAACCTGACATCCATCTGCAGGTTGCGGTTGATCAGCTGTTTCACCACGCCGCCCTTGCCGTTGACCATCAGCTCGTTGTTGCCGGGCTTGAGCGTGGTGCTGGCGCTCATCAGGGCCGGGCGGTCATTGCAGCCATCGTCGAGCAGGCCAAGGATTTGCCGCCAGATGGTTTCCTGGTCCAGGCGGTACAGCGGCGAGAACTCCCAGATCAGGATCTTGGGCGGGTTCTTGCGGAATTCCTCGCTGCCCAGGTACTGGATCATCGAGCCTTCCAGGCCACCGCCGGGGAAGGCGACGTTGAGCACATCGGCGCCGATGTACTGCTCGAGGAAGCCGGAGAAGTTGTAGTTCTTGCCGCTGTGGCTGGTGCCGACCAAGGTGATCTGTGCGTTGCCGCTGTCGCCGAACAGGTCGTCGCCGCCGCCGCTGGAGCCTTTCGGCTCGGTGGCGAACTGGTCCATGTACTGGATCGCATAGCTGGTGCCACACAGTTGGCCGGCCACGTTGTGCAGGGTGCCCGTCTTGCCCATGCGGCCAGATTTCTTGGTTTCGAATTCCTTGCGTGGAATGCCCGCGAAAGCCGGCATCTTGTGCACGGTGTCGGCGACGATCCTGGCGGCGCGCTGGGCACCGTACGGCGTCCAGTGCTGGTCACCCCGGAAGTAGAAGTCCTTGCCCTGGTCGGCGGCGGCCAGTTGCTCGTTGGTCAGCGGCGACAGGTCGGGCACGTTGTAGCCCATGCTGGCGAAGCGCTTGAGCATGGCCTGGTAGTTGCCCAGTGCCTTCTGGTAGTCGAATGCAGCTTTCTCGGCCGGGTTGAGCATGTTGCGGTTCACCAGGCCACGGGTCGGCTGGTACACCACCACCAGTTCCACGCCGCGCTTCTTGAACGCGTCGTGCACCTGCTGCAGGCGCTTGTAGCCGGCCGGCGTGGTGCTGAACTCGGTGCGCAAGTCTTCGCGTGTGCGGAACAGCCAGTCGCCCTTGGCTTGCACCAGGGTGGTGAAGTTCTGCTGGTAGCGGGTGGTGTAGCGGCTGGCATCGTGCGCTTCGGGGCACAGCTGGCAGCAGGGTTCGGCCGTGAAGGTCGGGGCCTTGACTTCATCGGCGCGCACGCCCTGGCTGATTGCCAGAAGGGCAGCGGACAGGCCCAGCAGTTTCATCAGGTGTGGAGTCATGGTCTGGGCTTCCTTAATCGATCATTTCGGTCTGGCGCTCGACCGGGTCGATCAGCACAGCCTTCTGCTGGCGGACCAGCAGGTCGAGGATTTCGTCCTGGCGCTCGCCCAGCACGCCGTTAAGGCTGATGCCGCTGGCCTTGCGCGGGGCGAGCATGGATACCTTGTACAGCTCGACCGACAGCGGCGAGTCGATCGACAGCGGGCCTGAACCATTGGCCGCCAGTTCGCCGCCCACCACGATCAGCGAGACCTTGGTGTCGAACGGGTCGAGGGCGATGTCGCGGTCGGTGTCGGACAAGTCCTTGATGTGGCCATACACGCCGACCAGGCCGTTGGCCATGGCCACGTTCTCGTACAGGCGGATGTTCACGCTGTTACGTACGCGTATGCCGTGGCGACGGTTGTTGATCAGCTTGTTGCCCCAGATCAGGTTGTCGCCGCTTTCGTACAGGGTGATACCGTCGGTGTGGTTGCGGTAGATCTCGTTGTAGGCCACCAGGTTGTTGACGCTGTTACGGTCGATCACCACGCCGGAGAGCTTGTTGTCGTAGCTCTTATTGTTGATGATCCAGCTGTCGTTGACCTCACGCGAAATGATGATGCCGTGCTTCTTCTTGGTGCCGTAGACCGTGTTGCCGGCGATGATCAGGCGGTGCGAGCGGTCGTGCGGGTCGATGCCATAGACGATGTTGTCGTTGTAGGTATTGTCCTTGACCACGAAGTCCTGGGTTTCGTAGCAGTAGAAGCCGTACCACATGTCGCTGAACTGCGAACCGATGATCCAGCCGGTGGGTTCCGGGCGGCCCATGCGCTTGGCCATGTTCGGGGTGTACTGCGAAATGCTCACGCCGTACGACTTGGACTTGGCGTAGCCGAAACTGGCCATCTTGGTATTGACGATGTAGGTTTCGGTACCGCCCCACGAGAGCAGGAATGGGCGGAATTCCTTGGGCGAGCGGAAGGTCGCCGGGCCGTTGTCTTTTTCCCGCCAGCCAGTCACCTGGGTGTCGGTGACGAACAGCTTGCCGTCGTTGACCAGGAACGCGCCGCCCTCCTGGGACAGGCGCAGTTGCTTGACCTTGCCATCGATCTCGAAAATACCCTTGCGGCCGACCACGATCGGCAGGCGCGCCAGGTAAACGCCCGGCTCGACTTCGCGCAGGTACTGTCGCGGCACCTGCTTGCTCAGCTCGACAAGGTCGACATGGCCGTCATCGATGAAGATCGCCTGCGAAATACCGTGCTGGCGCTGGACCCACTCGGCCGCCTTGTTGTCGCCGCCGACAAATTCCTTGAGGGTGTCCTCCTGGAACATGCGGCGCAGGCTGACCTTGCCCTTGTGGCTGCGGTCGATCTTCTTCTGCACGGCCTGGGCGGTGTAGCCGCTCAGGTCGGGCAGCTTGGGCGGGTCCAGGTGCAGGGGCTCGATCGGCGCGCTGGCCACGGTGTAGGTCTTGGCCTGCTGCAGCTCCTTGGCAATGACCTTGGGCTCTGCGGCGACGGCCAGGCCCGAGGCCAGCAACAAGGCGCTGGCCAACAGGCTGTGACGTAGGTGCGGGTGAAGGTTCATCAGGTTTCTCCCGGCCTCAGAAGCGCCAGATCACGTCGACGAAGGCGCGGTGCATGTACGAGTCCGCTTCCTTGCCATAGGCGTCGCCCGGCTTGAATACACCCGCGCGCAGGCGCACCAGGGCAGACGGCTCGTCGATGGCCTGGCTCATGGACGCGGGCAGCAGGCCTTGCTTGAAGTACTTGGTCACGACCACGTCCATCTCCTGGCCAAGGTCTTTTTCACCGTCGACCAGTTGGCGGTTCACACCGTTGTCGTCGACCACGGCGTTGATGCCGCTGGAGCCGATGTTCTGGTTGCCATCGACGCGCCAGAACTTGTGGTAGATCAGGCTGGCGTCATAGTCGTCGCGCAGTTGCCACGATGCGAACAGCGTGGCCGCCTGCAGGTTGCCCAGCTCGCCGCGCAAGGCCTCACCGAAGCGGTGCACCCGCGAGCGGGTGCCGGTGAAGTTGGAGCGGTTGCTCTCCAGCCCGGTCTGCTCAAAGTTGTTCGAACCATCGTCACCGCCGCCGCCGCTGCCGCGGGCGTAGGCTGCACCCACCTGCCATTGCGGGTCGAGGCGCAGGCGGATACCCAGGTCGGTGGCCCAGGCATTGACGTTGCCGCTCTGCTTGCCGGTGGCCACCTGATCGTCACCCACCTGTTGGGTGGTGAGCTTGTCGCGGTCGCCGGTCAGCCAGGTGACGCTGCCCCAGTAGTTGACGGTGTGGTCATTGCGCCAGTTGTAGGCGTCGCTGTTGGCCTCGAGGCCCAGCCAGGTGAGGTCGCCGGTGCGGGTCTTGTCCAGTGCGTCGACGGTTTCCCCGGGTTGGTTCAGGCTGCCGCTGTCATGGGTGTGGTGGGCGCGCAGGCCAACCCAGTGGCCGGGGGTCCATTGCGTGGCGATGTTGCCGTAGACGTGCGTACGGTCCTTGTCTTCGGGCGCCAGCTCGGTGAGGTCGGTGCGGTATTCGCTGAAGCGCTGGGCCACGCCCAGGTCGGCCTTGAGCAAGGTGGTGTCGAAGGTCCAGTTCAGCGCTTCGATGTTGGTGTCGCGCCACATGCCGTCATCGCTGCGCAGGCGCTGGCGGCCCAGGCGCAGTTGCTCGCCAGGGTAGGCGGTGAGGCCGCTGTAGCCAACCCAGAATTCGCGCATGGCCAGGTAGCTTTTGTCTGGCTTGCGGCTGTCGTCACCGGTGTCGGTGGTGGTGCCGTCGTCGTTCTGGCGCAGGGTGTCGGTTTCGATGGTGTCGGTGGCTGCGACCGCCTGGCCCATGGCGTAGGCGCTCCAGTTGCCGCGCTCGCCGTAGACCCATGGGCGCAGGTCCAGGCCCAGGCCGTTGACGTCGCCGCCGGGGCGGGTACCCAGGTCGCGGTCGTCTTCCGATTGGCCGGTGATTTTCACGTCCAGGCCAAAGTTTTTCTCGGCGGTCATTTCCGCCAGGGTCGGGCAGGACCACAGCAGGGCGAAGCTCAGGCCGATGCCGGCTTTCACGAAGGGATTGAGCGTCATAGCGAGTCCTCACCGTCTACTTCTTGTTCGTCGTCTTGCAGGGCTTCGATGGCCAGGGTGCTGTTGGCGCCTTGGCTCATGCTGCCGCGGGCCTGCTTTTCCTGAGCCAGCAGTTGCTGGGCTTGGCTGCGCTGGTCCGGGGTCAGTTGCGGCTCGAGTCGTTGCAGCATTTCTGCCGCCTGCGGCGTGGGGTTGGCTTGTGCCAGCTGGGCGAACACCCAGGCATTGCCTGGTTGCGGGCGAATGCCATGGCCTTCGCTGAACAACTGGGCCAAGGCGTAGTCGGCGCTGATCTGCCCGCCGCGGGCGGCGGCCAGCAGGTGGTCGACCGCCTTCTGCGGCTCGACGTTGCCCAGGTAACCACGGCGGTACAGCTGGCCCAGGTAGTAATGAGCGCTGGTTTCGCCAGCCTCGGCGGCCGCCTGCAGGTGGCGCTCGGCTTTCTTGGCGTCAGCCGGTACAGTCTTGCCTTCGTAGTACAGGCGGCCCAGCAGCAGTTCGGCACGTGGCTGTTCGGCTTCGCGACCCTTGTCGATGTAGGCCAGCAACTGGTCGGTGTCGCCCAGTTCGGGGAACTCGTAAAGCAATTGCGCCAGGCTGACCCACGACGCCGGGTTGGCCGGTGCCACCTGTTCGAGCAAGTCCTTGGCCGTTTTTTCATCGGTCTGGCCAAGGCTGCGATCGGCCAGCACCCGGGCCACACTGTCGACCCTGCTGGCTGGCACGGCACCACGGGCGTAGGCCGCCTGCAACTGGCCGAGCAGGGCGGCCTGCTGGTCGGTCTGGCCGCGCTTCTGGTACACGGTGGCCAGTTCGACGTAGCACATGTCGGTGGTGCTCAGGGCGGCCTTGCAGATCTTCTCCACGTCGCCCAAGTGCTGGTCGTAGCTGCCCTGGGTGCGATACAGCAGCACCTGGGCCAGGCCCGCTTCCGGGTTGCCAGTGGCGCGCCACTGGTCGATCTGCTGCTGCGCGTTGACCTTGGGGAAGCTTTGCGGGTAGCTCAGGTACAGCATCGCCAGCGGGATCAGGGTGTTGCCTTCACCTTGCCGGGCGGCGAGTTTCAGCAGCGTTTCGGCTTCTTCACGCTCGGCCTGGGTGCTGTCGGGCTTGGCCACCAGCAGGCGGCCAAGGCGCGCCTGGGCGCGCGACGAGGACGCAGCGGCAGCGCGGTAGGTGGCCTCGGCCTCCCTGATTTGCACCGGGTCGCGGCTGGCCACCTTGATGTCGGCCAGGCCCACTTGCGCATCGCTGTAGCCCAGGTCGGCCAGGGCCTTGTAGTTGCGTTCGGCCAATGCCGTGTCACCGCGCTTCAGGGCTTCGTTGGCCAGGCGCTGGTCGGGCAGGCCGGCGCAGCCGGCCAACGTGATGGCCATGGCCAGGCCACACAGACCCAGGTTCACACGGAACCTGTGGGGGCAGGTGTTGGTATCAGCGATCATCGTCCGATCCTCTTACAGCCCACGGGCCACGGCTTTGTCGATCAGCCAGTTGAGCGACGGGCCACGGTCGCTGTTGACCGACGCCGGGCGGCCGGCGAGCTCGGCGGGCAGGCCGCTATCGGGCTTGATCTGCACACGGATGTCGGAGGCCAGGTCTTCGCTGTTGAGGCTGGCGCTGCTGACGATCTGACCGGTACGCACTTCGTCTTCGCCGGCGACCTGGAAGTTGACCCGGGTTCCTGGCTTGACCTCATCGAACTGGCGGTAGCTGAAACGCGCCTCGACCATCGGGTTGGTGGTACGCGGAATCAGCTGGAAGATCGGCTGGCCCTTGGCAGCGTACTGGCCGTCATCCACCAACTGGCGGGCGACCACGCAATCGCAGGGGCTGGTCAGGGTGCCGGACAGTTGCTTGCCGAACAGTTCCTCGATCTTCGCCGGTTCCAGTTGCGTGTCGTCGAGGTTGCCCTTGAGCATGTCCAGCATGCTGGTGGTGAAGCTGGCCAGTGGCGCGCCCTTGGCCACCTGCCCACCGCTCTCGACCAGGCTGTTCACGGTACCGTCGCGCGGCATGGTGACATTGGTGGTGGGTACTGCGACCACACCGGCTTCAGCATGGCTGATGAAATACATGCCGTACAACGACTTGGCGACGAAACCGAAGGCGGCGATGCCGACCACGAACACGCCGAGGGTGACGGTAACGGCCTTGAGCCGGCCGAAGGGGCTCAGGCCACTGCCGCCGTCTTTCTGCTTGCGCGCCTTGGTGAAGTTGTCGCGCTGCAGGGTGCTGAGCACGTCGCCGGCAGTGATCAGTTCACCCGACAGGTGCGAGGTGATGATATGGCGCAGGGTGGCGATGTCGCGTGGCTCCAGGTTCTGGAATTGCGCACCGGTACGCCCGCTGTCGGGGTGGTACGAGCGCACCTGGAATTCGATGTCCATCGACAGGCCGAGGTTGTCGACCGTGAACATCAACCGCCCACGCAACGCATCGCCCACCGCCAGTTGCTGCTTGGTGTGGAAGCTCAAGCCTCCGGCGGAAAGGTCGTCGACCTTCACGTCGTGGGCCTGGCGCTGGGCGTCGATGAAGCGCAGCTTGGCGGGGATGCGTACCCGGGCGTGCTGGCGCTGGGCTTCGGACTCATGCACGACGTTGACATTCACGGCGGTATTCATGGGGTTTGTTCCTGTTAGATCCGATCCGGGTTGGGCTCACACGACCATGAACAGCACAGCAACGAAGATGCTGGCCGCCGAGAAGGTCATGGTCCGCGAGGACCAGGTGTTGAACCATTGTTGAAAGCTGGCGAGGTCACGCTTGAGGGCAGTGGGCTGACGCGTCCACGACTGTTTGTCGAGGCGGAAGAACACGTAGATCTTCATCAGCGCGCCGATGATCTGGTTGTAATAGAGAATCAGCGGGTAGGCCGGGCCGACGTTGTGGCCAGAGCACAGCAGCATCACGGTGAGGATCAGGCGGGTGATGCCGATCCACAGCAGGTACACCAGCAGGTATGCCAGGCCGAACTTGAGGCTGGCGATCACCGCTACGGTCAGGCCCAGCAGGCTGGTCCACATCGACACGCGCTGGTCGAACAGCACGATGCTGGTGAACAGCCCCAGGCGCCGCAGGCCCAGGCCCAGCGCACGGGAATTCTGCCGCAGGTTGTTGCCGTACCAGCGGTACATCAGCTTGCGGCTGGCCTTGAAGAAGCTTTTCTCTGGCGGGTGCTCGACCGTGTTGATGGCAGCGTCCGGCACGTAGAAGGTGTCGTAGCCCAGGCGCATCAGGCTGAACCAGCTGGACTTGTCGTCACCGGTCAGGAACTTGAAGCGGCCCAGGCGCCAGTGCATCAGCGAGTCGCTTTCCACGTCGGCGATGAACTCGGGGTTGGTGACCACGCTGGCGCGGAACATCGACATGCGCCCGGTCATGGTCAGTACGCGCTTGGACAGGGCCATCGAGCACATGTTGATGTGGCGCTGGGCGAAGCGCAGCTTGTGCCATTCGCTCATGATGTAGCCGCCGCGTACTTCGCAGAATTCGTTGGTGGTCAGGCCGCCGACATTGGGGTACAGCTTGAACCACGGTACGGTCTTGCGCACCACGCCATCGGCCAGCACGGTGTCACCGTCGATCACCGCCACCACGGCGTTTTCGTCCGGCAGCATGCGGGAGATGGCACGGAAGCCGTAGGCCAGGCCATCGCGCTTGCCGGTACCGGCGATGCGTACGATGTCCAGCTTCACGTGGGCCGGCGGGTTGTACTTGGCCCACAGGCTTTTCACCAGCAGTTCATCGGACATTTCCACCAGCGAGCAGACCACCGTGGTGGGGAAACCGCAGTTGATCGCCTCGCGGATCACCGAGCTGTACACCTGAGCGGTGGTCAATGCTTCGATGCGGAAGCTGGTGACCATCAGGTACACGTGCGACGGGTCGGCGGCGCTGCCCATTTTCTGCACTTTGCGGCGCAGGTAGGGGTACACGCCGTAGAGGAAGATCATGCCGCGGATGAAATGGGTGGCGCCCATCGAGTAGCGCCAGATGCCGACGGCGCCGACCAGGAAGATGAAGTGCTTCGATTGCGAGTCGAAGATATCGGCTGGCAGGGCCAGGGCGATCAGCATGAGCAGGCTCATGTAGAGCAGCCAACCGGCGCACTGCAACAGCACTGTCTGGAGCCTTTGCATGTTCAGCATCCGTGGAAAATTCGGGAAAGGGCGGCAGCGCAAGTGGGGAGCCTTGCGCCGCCTGGCCCAGGGGTTACCAGCAGATGCCTTCGGTGCGGCTGGCAGCGCTGGTCGGCTTGCTCATGAAGCCGACCAGGTCGATCACTTGCTTGCCGGCCGGTGCTTGCTGGGCAAGGGCGCGGAACTGCTCGTCACGGTTGCCCAGAACGATGATGTCGGCGTTGTCGATGACCTTCTGGAAGTCACCGTTGAGCAGCGACGAAACGTGCGGGATCTTCGATTCGATGTAGTCTTTGTTGGCCCCATGAACGCGGGCGTACTCGACGTTCTCGTCGTAGATATCCAGTTGGTAGCCCTTGCCGATCAGGCGTTCGGCCAGCTCCACCAGTGGGCTTTCGCGCAGGTCGTCGGTGCCGGCCTTGAAGCTCAGGCCAAGCAGGGCGACCTTGCGTTTGTCGTGGGCTTCGATCAGTTCGAAGGCGTTTTGCACCTGCGACTCGTTGCTGCGCATGAGCGAGTCGAGCAGGGGGGCGCGCACGTCCAGGCTGGCGGCACGGTAGGTCAGGGCGCGCACGTCCTTTGGCAGGCACGAGCCGCCGAAGGCAAAGCCGGGGCGCATGTAGTACTGCGACAGGTTGAGCACCTTGTCCTGGCAGACCACGTCCATCACTTCGCGGCCATCCACACCGACAGCCTTGGCGATGTTGCCGATCTCGTTGGCGAAGGTGACCTTGGTGGCATGCCACACGTTGCAGGTGTATTTGATCATCTCGGCCACTTCGATCGGCTTGCGGATGACCGGGGCGTCGAGTTCTTCGTACAGCGCCTGGAGGATGTCGCCGCTGGCGCTGTCCAGTTCGCCGATGACGGTCATCGGTGGCTGGTCGTAGTCCTTGATTGCAGTGCTTTCACGCAGGAATTCCGGGTTCACCGCGACGCCGAAGTCGACGCCGGCCTTTTTGCCCGAGCAATCTTCGAGGATCGGGATCACCACGTTCTTGACGGTGCCTGGCAACACGGTGCTGCGCACCACGATGGTGTGGCGGCGCGTGGTGTCGCGCAGCACATAACCGATTTCCCGGCACACCGACTCGATGTATTCCAGGCCCAGGTCACCGTTTTTCTTGCTGGGGGTACCCACACAGATCATCGATACATCGCTGGCGCGAATGGCCTCGGCGAAGTCGGTGGTGCCGCGCAGGCGACCATTGGCGATGCCTTGTTGCAACAGTGCTTCCAGGCCAGGTTCGACGATTGGCGACTTGCCCTGGTTGATCAGGTCGATCTTGGTGCTGGACACGTCCACACCGATTACTTCATGGCCACGCGCCGTCAGGCAGCCTGCACAGACTGCACCCACATAACCCAAACCAAAGATGCTGATACGCATCGCTATCACCTCATGTGTTTATCACGCCGACGCCTCCGTGGAGTGCCGGGCTGGGTTGATTAACAGCAGTTTTCAGGCGCACGGGTTCATGGCGAATGCACACTTCACCGAGCGCAGGCAACATAAGTCCGGAGTGCACGAAAAGTTATGCACTCAAATTAGGCATTTAAAAACCAGGTAGTAAAAACGTGCCCTGTCATGCAGCCGTCTTTATTGCAAGGCGCTACGCGGCGCTTTGCTGTGCTTGTTTTTTCAAGTGGGATAAATCCTTTGAAATCAACCACTAGGACGAGTTGTGCGGGACGCTTGTCTCCTCTAAGGACAGGCATTTGGGCGTTAGCCGGGCGGCCTGTCTATATTCTCAGGGCAGGTAGTGGATACCTTGCCGTTGTCATCTGTAAGTCATCTCTCACAGCCCGTGGGCAGGAAATTCGTTACGGCTCTATGAGCGGTTGTGGATATGAGAAGTTCCTGGCTGGGTTTCGTCTCGATGAAAGATTTCTAAATATTTATTCAGCTGCCGACAGTTTCAATTTGATGGCACGCATCGGTTTGCCCCCGATGTTTCAAGGGCGAAACTGTTGCGAGATGTTTTAGTGCCAGCATCGAAAAAATTTTTTCAGAATTCGTCAGAAAAGGTATGAACGGTCGCCCCGGCGGCAGAGCGAGACACTTGCGTAAAGATTTTTTTGGCGCCAGAAAAATGACGAATCAAGGTGTTCTCTCATGAGCGGCCCGCACGGCTTGCAACATTTTGTAGGCACATTTTTTTTAAGGTTTTGCCACTGTGGCCGTTAAGCCTCATGGGCGCTCCCAGAGGAGGTGCCTGTGTACGAAGGAGCGTCTCAGGCAGCTTGAGGCTACGGCCGCAAGGGCGTCTCACCCCATCACCACAGGGAAGAGACGAGAATGACACCGATGAAAAGATTTACGCGAATCCTTTGTGCAACTGCCTCGTTGCTTGCTGCCGGCCAAGCGCTGGCGGGGCCGCCTGTCGAGGTTACCTTCAGGAACCTTGGTACAGAGACCGTCAAGCTCCAGTTGACCAATGCCAATGAGAGCAGCACCTATCAGATTGCAGTGCCCGCGCCGGATCAAGAAGTCAGAGCTGGCCAGTCGATAAAGTTTACCGTCCAACGCTTAGTGAGTCCTGATGCGAATGGCGCCATGTTGCGCTATGCGGACGGACGAAAGTCATGCGCTTTCAGCACCACATTCGTGATGATGATGGCCGGGGGCATAAAGCAACCCAAATGGAACAAAACAGCCACCCCGACCGGCGGGGCAACTTGCACCGCTGTGAATTCAGGTTTCGCTGCTAACTACGCCTGGAAAGCCGAGTTCACCATGAAGTAACCACTTGGCGTTGATCGAGTGGCCCGTCCAGTTACTGGCAGGCTGCTCGGTTGAGGCTGAATGCACTGAAGTGTTAACTCAATCAGGAGGCTAGTCATGTCCAGGATTGGCGATTTTATTGCTTCACCCTTGCAAAAAATATTCAAAGCGATTCCAGTGGCCACTACTGCGACCTCGTCTGACTTGGACGCAGCCAGAGTTGATGGTGAAGGCGAGAGTGTGCCAGACGTGTCTCCACTTGCTCGTCAGCTAGCGGCTGCCGCAGAGCGGGCAGCGCAGCGTGACAGCCAGCTTAGCCGTCAGGAACTGGCTAAATTGGGCATGCGCATCAGGGATGATCTGAACAGCTCTGTCCACGGCCTGAACAAGCCTCTGAACGATGCGTTTGTACCTGACACTGATGACGCGGAGTTGCTGGCCCGTGCGCGGCAGGCGACCGAGTTCGTTAATGGAAAAGGACAGAATCCATTCAAAGATTTGTCCACTGAACAATTGGTCTTGATTGGCTATGACGAAGAGGGTGATTTCACCAAGAATGAAAGAGAGGCCGCTTTCATGGAACTTGGGCATCGGTATTCATTATGGACTCATTATATTGTCGATAAATCGAATGCGGAATATGAAAACACCGGCCTCAGGGATCATGCGATCAGGGAAGTGATCGCCTATTACAAGGCACTGCCTGCGATAGAGGAGGCGCAATTCGGTAATTATGAAATCAATCTGAATATGCTGATTGGCAGAAAAGAGTCCCCCCCAGGTGAGGAAGCGGACTCACTGCAGGAAACAATCTTGAAAACCGTCCGCAAGTTGGAAGATGAGGCGCGGCACGCAAAGCCGGCGCTGGCACCGGCAGGCGACCAGGACAACCGTGCATGAAGCCGATGATCAGCCTCACCAACGTCAGCCGGTTCCATGCTGGCCGGCCGGTGCTGCACGGCATCGACCTGATGGTGCCTGGGGGCCAAAGCTGCGCCATCATCGGCCCGTCCGGTTCAGGCAAAAGCACCTTGCTGAACCTGATCGGCCTGCTTGACCGCCCATGCAGTGGCCGTGTCCTGCTAAATGACATCGACGTGACGGCAGCCAGCGCTGATCAGCGTGCGGTCATGCGCAATCAGCTGATCGGTTTTGTCTTTCAGAGTTTCAACTTGCTGCCGCGGCTCTGCGCGCTGGATAACGTCGCGCTACCGCTGGCCTATCGCGGCCTGCGCCTGCCTGCGGCGCGGCGCCTGGCCCAGGTGCAGTTGGAGGCCGTGGACCTTGGCGCGCAAGGCGGTCAGCGGCCTGCCGATTTGTCAGGTGGCCAACGGCAGCGGGTGGCCATTGCCCGTGCGTTGGTCACTGAACCGCGCATGCTGATCGCGGACGAGCCAACCGGCAGCCTGGATCCGTTGACCGGCAAGCGCGTGCTGCAACTGCTGCTGAAGCTCAACCGCGAACGGGGCACCACGCTGCTCATGGTCACGCATGACCTGTCCCTGGCGCAGCAGATGCAACGCCGCGTGCGTGTGGAAGATGGACGCCTGAGCGATGCCTGAGCACTATGGCCCCGGCTGGCAGCAGCGCTTCGCCGAGGCGCTGCTGAACCTTCGCCTGATGGGGCGCAGGGCGTGGCTGGCACTGCTGGGAATAGGGGTCGGCTGTGCTGCGGTGGTTGCTTTGCTGAACATGGGGCATGGCGCAGCGCAGCATGTGAAAGCGCTTTTCAAAGGTATGGGCAGCGAACTGATGGTCGTCGAGTTGGAGCGCCCGGACAGGCGTGGCAGCGCAGCGATGCCTGACCTGACCGGTGTGTCAGCGTATGTGCGGGTGGCGGCCCCGCTGATTGTCGCTGCAAGCACTGTCCAGCGGCAGGGTTTACGGCAGGACGCAATGGTTGTAGGTAGCACGCCCCAGCTTGCCGAGCTGCTTGAGCTTCGTGCCCGGGGTGGGCGCCTGCTGTCTGCACATGATGCCGACGCCCTGCATGTCCTGTTGGGAGCCTCGCTGGCGGTTCAATTGGCCGCACGGGAGGGCGAGCAAGTGCAGCTGGGGCGCTACCTGGGTTGGAGTACTGGCGGCAACAGGTGACAACCCATTGTTGCCGGTCATGCTGGACCGGGCTGTGATCATGCCCTTATCAGGCATGCGCCGCCTGATGCCGGCCCCGGATGTGGGTTTGATGCTGGCACTCGGGCGCGACCCCCATCCGTTGGCAAAGTCCGCAAAATGTCTGTCAGCCCATCTCCAGGCACAACTGCCATTGCACCAAGTGTCAGTGCGGCTGCCGAGCCAGTTGCTCGAGGGCATGGCCGGCCAGTCGCAGATGCTCAACGGTTTACTGGCGGGGTTTGCCGTGATTGCCTTGCTGTTGGGCGGCGTCGGCGTGATGAACGTCATGTTGATGAACGTTGCCGAACGCCGCCGGGAAATTGGCCTTCGCCTTGCCCTTGGGGCGCGGGCCCGGGATATCGGTTGGTCGTTCCTGCTCGAAGCCTTGCTGTTGTCTTGTGCCGGTGCATGGGTGGGTGCAGTGGCAGGGCTACTGGCTGCCTGGTTGTTCGCCTGGCTCTCCGGTTGGCCGCTGTCACTGGCTTTTTACTCGCTGCCATTAGGCGTAGCCGCTTCGTTGTTTGCAGGGCTTGTGTCGGGCTTGTATCCGGCACTCGCCGCCGCGCGCCTGCAACCGGTGGAGGCATTGCGTGAGGTATAGCGGATGGCTGCTTGCCTGCGCGTTGCTCCTGCCTGCTGCAGCCAGGGCTGAAGGGGTCAGCGCATTGGCGATGGCCAGGGCCCATGAAGTGCCATTGCAGTTGGCAGATGCGGTTGCCCTGGCCTTGCGAGACAACCGCGCCATTCGTAGCGCCCGGCTTCGGCGCAGGGTTGAAAAATTCGACCTGCGTGTGGTCCGTGATCACTACTCGCCGCAACTTTCACTCAAGGCGCGCGCTTACGGTAATCGCAACCAGAGCGAGGGTTACCGAGAGGCCGACTTCGTCCCGTCAGCCAAGCTGTTGACACCTTACGGCACGCGCCTGAGCCTGGATTGGTCATATGGCCATGCCCGGGGGCAGGAGTCAGGCGCGCGCTACAGGAACGGCGCCAACCTGAGCGTGACCCAGCCACTGCTGCGTGGTGCCGGCCGTGCCATCGCAGGCGCGCCACTGCGTCAGGCGCAGCTGTCGGAGCAGCTCAACCGGCTGGCGCTCAAGGATGATGTTGCGCGGGTCATCAACCAGGTCATCTTCCTTTACCGCGCGTTGCTACGGGCTCAGGAGCAACAGAACATTGCTGAGCAGGCGTTGCGGCGCGCGCGTCAGCTTGTGCAGGTTAACCAGGCCCTTATCAGTGCGGGCCGCATGGCAGCGTTCGAGATCATCCAGGCTGAAGCCGAGGTGGCTACCCAGGAGCTGGCACTGGAGAGTAGCCGCAGCCAGTTGCGGGGAAACCGGCTTGCCTTGGCCCAAGCACTGGCTATCGACCTTGCAACCCCTTTGCGGGCTGTGGACAAGGTCGAGGTGCAACAGGTGCAGGTGGATGCCGCGCAAGCGTTGGCCCTGGCCGAAGCGCTGCAACCTGCCTATCTGATGCAGCAGATTACAGGTGAGCAACTTGCAATCGACTTGCTGCTGGCTCGTGACCAGCAATCGTGGGACTTGGCGTTGGTGGCTGGGGCCAGCCAGGCGCATGAACGCCCTGGCAGTCGGCCGAGTTGGCAGCGCTATGTGGGGCTGGAGCTGGAGGTGCCCCTGGGTGACCTGAGCCTGCGGCAGGCTGAGGTGCATGCCGAGGCCGCACTGCAACACCATCAACTGACCAAGGCCGAGGTTTACCAGCAGTTGCAGCGCGATGTGAGCGATGCCGTGCGGGATATTAAGGTGCATTGGCGGCAGTTGGAGATTGCCCGGCGGATGTTGTCCCTATCGCAGCGCAAACTTGATATCGAACGGGAAAAACTGGCCCTCGGGCGCTCCAGCAACTTTGAGGTGCTGATCTTCGAGAGTGATCTGCGCCATGCTCAGAACGCCTACCTGGATGCTGCCATCGCTTACCTCAATGGCCGCGCAGTGCTTGACCAGGTACAGGGTTCGACGCTGCAAAACTGGGGTGTGGACCTGTATGACTAGGAGGCATCGGGGGTTATGGATAGTGCCTGGCCTGTTCAGTCTGTTCGTTATCTGGTTCTGGTACGGCCGGCCGGCAGAGCCGCAGCCCGACGGTGAGCGTTGGGTGCCGATCGTGCCCCAGCATTTGCAGCAGCATCTGGGCCTGGCCGGCAGGCTGCAGGCAACACGCCAGGTCACCGTGACGGCACCGTTCGACGGCATACTGGCCGCAATCGCTGTCAGTCATGGGCAGCGCGTTCAGGCGGGGCAGGTGCTGCTTACGCTGGACACCGACCAGTTGGCTATCCAACTGCGCCAGGTGGAGGCGGACTGGTTGCGGGCTCGCAGCAACGTCATGGTTCTTGAAGCCTGGGCCAGCGGCCCTGAGGTGGGCAGGGCGCGGCGCATGCTGGCCAATGCGCGAAGCGCGCTGGCGGCTGGCCAGGTAAACCTGAGTGACACCCAGCGGCTATATGAGCGAGGCATTGTCGCGCGAATGGAGCTGCAGGGGCTGGCGCGACAGGTTGAGGCGCAGCGGCAAACCGTGCTCGATGCCGAGCAGGAGTTGCAGCAGGCACAGGTTCGCGGCCAAGGCGATAGCCTGCAAATTGCGCGGATGGAGCTGAGCAATGCCGAGGCGCGCAAACGTGCACTGCTAAGCTTGCAGCGCCAGCGCGTGATCAAGGCCCCCTTCAGTGCTGTGGTCGTGCGGGTGACGGCGCCAGGTGACACCGCGGTGCCCCTGCAGCCAGGCCAGCAGGTCGTTCGCGGCACGCCACTGCTGGAGCTGATAGACCTGGACCAGTTACAGGTTTTGGCAGCCGTAGAAGAGCAGGACCTGGGCATTCTGCGCGAGGGGCAGCAGGTGCAGGTCAGCGTGGCTGGCCAGTCATTTACCGGGGTATTGGCCCAAATAAGCCAGCAGCCTAGACCGGACAACGGGCAAGGTACCTGGTATGACGTAGTTGCAGATATCGACCTGTCTGCGCCGTCAGCGCAGTCAGGCTTGCGCCTGGGGATGAGTGCACAGCTGAAAGTATTGGTATACAGCAACGACAGTGCCCTGGTGGTGCCTGCCGAGGCGCTGCGGGTGGATCAGGCGGGTGCACATTACGCCGTATGGCGCGGCGAAGACGGCCAGCCGGCGAGGCGGGTTTTGGTTAAGGCAGGGGTGGCTGTGCCCGAGGGGGTGGAAGCGATCGGTTTGGAAAGCGGCTATGTACAGCTGCCCTGAAGGCGGTGGAGGCTGGCCCTGGCCTTGCCGGTGCTCGCGGCTGAAGCAGTTCCTGCGGGTGCCGCGTGGCGGTTGCAGGAGCGGCTCAAGCCGCGAAGCGGTATCGGCAGGTCTACTCGCCCGGGTGATCGCGCAGAAACACCAGGTGATCTGGCTTGGACTGTTCGGCACTGTAGTAGTAACCCTGGACATCGAACTGCTTGAGCTGCTCTGGATCGTTGATGCGCTGTTCGATGACAAAGCGGCTCATCATGCCGCGGGCTTTCTTGGCATAGAAGCTGATGATCTTGTACTGGCCGTTCTTCAAGTCCTTGAAGTCGACATTGATCACCCGCGCCTTGAGGGCGCTGCGTTTCACTGCGCTGAAGTATTCATTGCTGGCCAGGTTCAACAGCACGTCATCGCCCTGAGCGGCCAGGGCCTGGTTCAACCATTCACTGATGCGTGTACCCCAGAAGGCGTACAGGTCCTTGCCGCGGGCATTGGCCAGCTTGGTGCCCATTTCCAGCCGGTAGGGCTGCATCAGGTCGAGGGGGCGCAGCAGGCCGTACAGGCCGGAGAGCATGCGCAGGTGGTCTTGCGCGTAACTGAAGTCGTCCTCCCCCAGGGTTTCGGCAGCAAGGCCTGTGTACACGTCACCTTTGAACGCCAGCAGCGCCTGCTTGGCATTGGCTGGGCTGAAGTCCGGAGACCAGCTGCCGAAGCGTGCGGCGTTCAGGCCGGCGAGTTTGTCGGACAGGTGCATCAGCTCGCTGATTTGCGCCGGCGACAGGGTTCGCAGTTGCTGGATCAACACCTGGGAATCATCCAGGTACTGGGGCAGGGTGAAGCGCTCGGTTACCGGCGGGGTATCGTAGTCGAGGGTCTTGGCGGGGGAAATCACCGTCAGCATCGGGTCGGCTCCTGGCATCATTGGCCTGAGATTCTACGGGCTGGGCGGTGCAAGTCCAAACTATGGTGACAATAGTCACAGACCATGGCCGGTTCTAACGCTATAGTTCGCGTTTTGCCGTGACGGAGCCTTTTACCGTGCGCATCGCCTTTGCCGCGCTGGCCGCGCTGTTGAGCCTGGCCGTGCAAGCCGCCCCCACAGCCCCGGTCAGTTTCGATCGCAGCCTGTGGCCCGAGCAACTGAACAGCCCGGCGTTGTTCGATGTGGCTTCACGGGCGGAGATTCTGTCGTTCGCCCGGGTACTGCATGAAAGCGAGCTGCTCGATGATGCAACGCTGGCGGCGCGGCTGGGCTTGCGGCAGATCAACCTGCAGAAGGTTCGCCAACTGCGGGCGCGCATGTGGCAGCGGTTATGGGCAGGCTACCAACAGGCACAACGCAGCTGCGAGCAGGATGCGTCGTTCTGCTACGCCGTTGAGTCCATGGCGGATCTACGTACCCAGGCGGCGACGTTCGCCGCCGATGTCGGCGCGTTCTATGCCGGGTGGATAGAGCCCAGCCACCAATTTCACAGCCGCTACCTGGACGAACAGCTGCGCAAAGCTGCGCTGCTGCCCCAGACCAGCAGCGAGGTGGAGCGGCTATCTGCACGGGAGCTCGATGGTGAACGCCTGAACGATCGCATGTTCCTGCTGACCTTCGTCGGTGGCCCGGGGCCTGACGGCGGCAGTACCGACCTGCTGGCCGATTACCTGCGCCGGCAAAAGCTGGCGGGTACCTTCTTCGTACTTGGCAACCGCTTGCAGCAGCGCCGGGATGCCGGCATGCCGAACACTGTGGCCTGGCTTTATCGCGGCCAGTGCGTGGGTATTCAGGGCTGGGAGTACCGCTCGCATGCACAGTGGGTCGATTGGCAGGACTCGCTGCGGCGCAGCCAGGCCCGCGTGCAGGCCGACCTGCCGGAGCAGTACGTGCCGCTGTTCCGCCCCCCTTACGGGCAACGCCGGGCCGATGGCGAGGCGTTCATGGCCAGCCAGCAGTTGCGGGTGTCGTTGTGGGATATCGACGCGCAGGATGACACTGCACTGACTGCCGAAGCCTCGGCGCAACGCGTGCTGACCCTGATGCTGTTGTGGCGCAAGGGGGTTATCCAGCTGCATGACAGCCTGCCCAAGGCGCAACCGGCGGTGGAGTGGTTGCTGCGCAGTACCGCCCAGAGCGGTATCGGCTGGGAAGACTGCCAAGCCTATGGGTACAGCGAATAGAGGTACCACTTCTGAGCGTAGTCGTGTCTAGGCCTGCCGCCAAGGCCTTATCGTCAATCGGAAAAATAAACTTCAAAAACACGTAAAAATGCTTTTTCCGGTCATGGTTTTTGCGGTATGAAGAAACCAGACAGCCGATCCCTGCAGCACAGGTGGCGTCATCCAGACCCTCCTGGCCAGGTTGCTCCCCGCCCGTAACAACGCGGATACGGGGACACGGCAGTCACTCTGCGGCGTAACAGACCACGCCGTGCGGCTTCGACATAAGGTGACCGAGTATGGATGACCAAGGACGCACCCCTTCCTCCAGCAAGCCAATCCTCTATGTGCTCGATACCAACGTCCTGATTCACGACCCCAACGCATTACTCAACTTCGAGGAGCACCACGTCGCTATCCCCATGACGGTGCTGGAGGAACTCGACAAACTCAAGACCGGTAAACAGACCATCGCCGCAGAGTGCCGGCAGGCCATCCGCCTGATCGACCAGACCCTCGGGGACGCTTCGCCCAGTGATGTCGAGCAGGGCGTGCCGATCCAGCGCAACAAGAGTGGGGCCAAAGGCTTTCTTTCGATCCTGATGAGCCCACGCAACGAGCCTGGCAAGTTGTTGCCGGAACACCTCAACGACAACATCATCATCAACACTCTGCTGGACGTTCGCACCCGGC
The DNA here is from genome assembly GCF_013305665.1 of Pseudomonas sp. NY5710. Classification (NCBI taxonomy): domain Bacteria; kingdom Pseudomonadati; phylum Pseudomonadota; class Gammaproteobacteria; order Pseudomonadales; family Pseudomonadaceae; genus Pseudomonas; species Pseudomonas sp. NY5710. Next base: position 4,383,276 of record NZ_CP045554.1, on the reverse strand, counting down.
GCCCCGACCTGGACGTGGTGCTGGTTACCAAAGACATCAACATGCGCTTGAAGGCGCGTGCCTGTGGCATCGCATCCGAGGACTACAGCACCGACCAACTGGTCGATGATGTGTCCTTGCTGTCCAAGGGCTACCACTCGGTCAGCGGTTCGTTCTGGGACCGGGTCAGCAAGGTCGATACCCGCCAGGAGCGCGGCCGGACCTGGCATCGCGTGCACATGATCGACAACCTGCCGGCCGTTCACGTCAACGAGTTCATCATTGACGACCAGGGCTTCGTCGGCTGGGTGAAGGGCATCCGCGACGACGAGTTGCTGCTGCTCGACTTGCACCAGGAGCCACTGCTGCACCAGGAGGCCTGGGGCCTGAAACCGCGGGACATCCATCAGAGCCTGGCGCTGTTCGCCTTGCTCGACCCGGACATTCACCTGGTCAACCTGACCGGCGCTGCCGGTTCCGGCAAGACCATCCTGGCCCTGGCAGCAGCCATCGAGCAGACCATGGTCAGCAAACGCTACCGGCGCATCATTGCCACCCGCAGTGTGCAGGGGCTGGACCAGGAGATCGGCTTCCTGCCGGGTACCGAAGCAGAGAAAATGGAGCCGTGGCTGGGCGCCATTACCGACAACCTCGAAGCCTTGCACATGGACGATGAAAGCACCCATGGCAGCGTCGAATACATTCTCGAGCGCGTGCCGCTGCAGTTCAAGTCGTTGAACTACATTCGCGGCCGCAGCTTCCAGCAGAGCCTGATCTTGATCGACGAGTGCCAGAACCTGACGCCGCACCAGATGAAAACCATCATCACCCGTGCCGGTTCCGGGTCCAAGGTGGTCTGCCTGGGCAACCTGGCGCAGATCGATACCCCCTACCTGTCCGCGACCAGCTCGGGCCTGACCTACCTGACCGAGCGCTTCAAGGACTTCCCCCATGGCGTGCACATCACCCTGCAGGGTGTGCCACGCTCGGTACTGGCCGAGTACGCCGAATCGCATCTGTAAAACCCTGTCGCCGGGCAGCCCACTGCCCGGCATTTCCACGAGCGTGCCCATAAAGCCGCCAGACCTGCCGACACATACCTCTGCTCAAACCTGACCCACAGGTTTACACTGCAGGCTCCCTTCACAGGAGCAGAGCAGTGCTGACACATCTTGATTCCCAGGGGCGGGCCAACATGGTCGACGTCACTGAAAAGGCCGTGACCGAGCGCGAGGCCACCGCCGAGGCGCGGGTGCGCATGTTGCCGCAGACCCTGCAGATGATCGTCGACGGTGAACACCCCAAGGGCGATGTGTTCGCCGTGGCGCGCATTGCCGGCATCCAGGCGGCGAAGAAGACCAGCGACCTGATCCCGCTGTGCCACCCGCTGATGCTGACCAGCGTCAAGGTAGAAGTCAGCGCGCAGGGCGAGGACGCGGTGCGGATCCTCGCCCGCTGCAAGCTGGCCGGGCAGACCGGTGTGGAAATGGAGGCACTGACCGCCGCTAGCGTCGCTGCGCTGACGATCTATGACATGTGCAAGGCTGTGGATAAAGGCATGGTCATCGAGCAGGTCCGCCTGTTGGAAAAGCTGGGCGGCAAGAGCGGCCACTACAAGGTGCAGGCGTGATGAAAGTCAAAGTGATGTACTTCGCTCGTTACCGTGAGTTGCTGGGCGTGGATGCCGAGCGGGTGGAGGGTGAGTTCAAGGTTGTCGACGATGTGCGCCGGGCATTGCTGGGCAAGGGTGGGCCTTATGAACTGCTGGCCGAACAGAACCTGATGTGCGCCCGCAACGAAGAACTGTGCAAGCTGGATGAGCCGTTGGAAGAGGGCGATGAAGTGGCGTTCTTCCCGCCGGTGACGGGGGGCTGAGCATGGCAGTGCGAGTGCAGGAACACGCGTTCGACCCGGGCGTCGAGACCAATGCCATGCATGCGGCCAACGTGGGGGTGGGCGCGGTGGTCGGCTTTGTCGGCTATGTGCGGGACTTCAATGATGGCCGCGAAGTGGCAGGGATGTTCCTCGAACACTATCCGGGCATGACCGAAAAGGCCTTGGCCAAGATCGTGATCGAGGCCGAGCAGCGCTGGCCGCTGTTGAAAGTGCAGGTGCTGCACCGCATCGGTGCGCTGGAGCCAGGTGAGCCAATCGTATTCGTCGGCGTGGCCAGTGCCCATCGGCAGGCAGCGTTCGATGCCTGCAACTTCATCATGGACTACCTGAAGACCCGGGCACCGTTCTGGAAGAAGGAAAATACCCAGGAAGGGCCGAGGTGGGTGGACGGCAGGCAGAGTGACCTGGATGCCGCAGGGCGCTGGTAGTCAAGGCTGCGCCAGCCGTTTGTAGGAGCGGCCTTGTGTCGCGATGGGGCCGCAAAGCGGCCCCGGCAATTGATGCGTTGAAGCTGAAATCCCGGGGCCGCTGTGCGGCCCTATCGCGACGCAAGGCCGCTCCTACAGGGGGATATGTACTCCCAACCACGGGTCAGTGGTGCTTGCGCGGCACCGGCTTCAGCAGTTCATCCGGCGGCATCTCGCACTTGATCTTGCGCCCCAGCAGTTCCTCGATCGCCGGCAGCTGATACGAGTCATCCTCCCCGGCAAAGCTGATCGATACGCCATTGGTGCCGGCACGGCCGGTACGGCCAATGCGGTGCACGTAATCGTCCGGGTCCTCTGGCAGGGTGAAGTTGATCACGTGGCTGATGCCGTCGATGTGAATCCCGCGCCCGGCCACGTCGGTGGCGACCAGAACGGTGATGCGCCCTTCGCGGAAGTTCTCCAGGGTACGAATTCGCTTGTGTTGCGGCACGTCGCCCGACAGTTGGGCGGCGTTGATGCCGTCGCGCACCAGTTTTTCCTCGATGCGCCGCACTTCGTCCTTGCGGTTGGCGAACACCATCACCCGTTCCCAGCGGTTCTGGGTCACCAGGTTGTACAGCAGCTTGTACTTGTCGCTGCCGGCCACCGCATAGACATGCTGCTCGACCGTTTCGCTGGCCACGTTCTCCGGTTCGATCTCGACGATGGCCGGGTTGGTGGTCCATTGCTTCGCCAGGTTCATCACGTCGTCGGTGAACGTGGCCGAGAACAGCAGGGTCTGGCGCTCGCTTTTGGGCGGCGTCTGGCGAATGATCTGGCGCACTTGCGGGATGAAGCCCATGTCGAGCATGCGGTCAGCTTCGTCCAGCACCATCACTTCGACCATGTCCAGGTGCACCTCGCCCCGCTGGTTGAAGTCCAGCAGGCGGCCCGGTGTAGCCACCAGAATGTCGCAGTGGCGCGCTTCCAGGGCCTTGAGCTGCTTGTCGAAGTCCATGCCGCCGACGAAGCTCATGACGTTCAGGCCGGTGTACTTGGTCAGCGCCGCGGCGTCCTTGGCAATCTGTACCACCAGCTCGCGGGTTGGCGCGATGATCAGCGCCCGCGGCTCACCCATGTAGCGCTCTTTGGGCGCAGGGGTCTGCTGCAGCTGGGAAATGATCGAGATCAGAAACGCTGCGGTTTTGCCGGTGCCGGTCTGGGCACGGCCGATGGCATCCTGACCACGCAGGGTGTAACCCAGTACCTGCGCCTGGATCGGCGTGCAGTAAGGGAAGCCCAGGTCGTGGATAGCGTGCATCACCTCGCTGGACAGCTTGAAGTCGTGGAAGCGCGTCTTGCCTTCCTGCGGTTCGACCACGAAGTCTTCCAGTTTCCACAGGCTGGCCTGGGGCTTGGGCTTGCGCTCGCGACGTGGTTTGTCCTTGGCCGGCTTGTCGCCCGCTGGCGTTACGGCAACAGGCGATTCTGCCTTGGGGGTAGGGTTGGCGCGTGGGGCCGCCGGTTGCGCCTCGCTGGCGGGTGCCGGCGCAGGCGTCACACTGGCAGCAGGAGCGGCGGCCTGTGGGGCAGCCTCTCCCTTGCCGAATATTTTCTTGAGTGCCTTGAGCACGATCGTCTCATCAACTGATTAAGGAATGTACGCCGGGCAGTGTAATGCAAGAATCGGGCGTGGCGTAGTGCAATAGCCTGACAACTACACTGACCGCTGCTTATTGCAGTTGCACGGCAAGCCACTCCCCGATGTCGTTCAGCTCTTCCACCACCACTTCGTGTTCCATTGGGTATTCGTGCCAGCGGGCGGCAACGCCCCAGGTGTTCAGGTACTCGAAGGCGGTGCGGCCCATGGCCGGGATCACTACCGGGTCGTGCACGCCGTGCAGGCACAGGGCAGGGGTGCGTTGCTGGCAGGCACTGAGCTGGTGTTGGTCATTGAAGGTGGGGGCATAGGTGGACAGGGCGATCACCCCACCCAGCGCCTCTTGCCACTTTATATAGGCAGTGTGCAACACCACCGCGCCGCCCTGGGAGAAACCGGCGAGGAAGATGCGCGACAGGCTGACGCCTTTGGCCTGCTCCGCCTTGATCAGCGCCACCACTTGCTCGGCAGACGCCTCCAGCTGAGCCTCGTCTATGGCGCGGGCCGGGGTCATGGCCTTGATGTCGTACCAGCTGGGCATGGCATAGCCGCCATTGATGGTCACAGGGCGGGTGGGTGCCTGGGGCATCACGAAGCGGGTGCTGGTCAAGCGCTCCTGCATGAATTCGGCTACGGGTAGGAAGTCGTAACGGTCGGCTCCCAAGCCGTGCAACCAGATCACACAGGCATCGGCGGTTTTCTGGGGTTCGAGAATCAGCGGGTTGGTCATGACTGCTCCGAAAGAGTGCGGGTGATCGTGTTGTGTGCCTGAAAAAAAGGCGCTGCAAAGGGTTGTCAGAAAAAGAATGTCGCAACGATACAACTTTCCCTACTTGACGAACGCTTAAACGCTCCAGCCAAAACATTTGGTACGCGCTTTGCAGCTGAGGTTGCGATGCAAAGGGCAGGCCGTGACGGTAACACCCTTTGTACGCGAAGGCTGTCATAGAACAGCCCATTGCGCCAATTGACCCAATAACTAGCCAATACGGGTCGGACATGCCTCAAAAGGGTGCGGTGCAATTCCGGCTCGATACAACAAGAGCGATTTGGAGGTTGTGAATGAAAGTGTTGAAAACCACCCTGGCAGTCCTCACCGCTGCCGCCGCGCTGGGCGCCGTGAGCAATGCCCAGGCCGGCGCCACCCTTGATGCGGTAAAGAAGAAGGGCTTCGTCCAGTGTGGCGTGAGCGACGGTCTTCCAGGCTTCTCGGTACCTGATGCACAAGGCAAGATCATCGGTATCGACGCCGATGTCTGCCGCGCCGTGGCCGCTGCCGTGTTCGGCGACGCCAACAAGGTCAAGTTCAGCCAGCTCAACGCCAAGGAACGCTTCACGGCCCTGCAATCGGGCGAAGTTGACGTGCTGTCGCGCAACACCACCTGGACCAGCTCGCGCGATGCCGGCATGGGCCTGGTGTTCACCGGTGTCACCTACTACGACGGCGTCGGTTTCCTGGTCAACAAGAAGCTCGGTGTTTCCAGTGCCAAGGAGCTCGATGGCGCGACCATCTGCATCCAGGCAGGTACTACCACCGAACTGAACGTGTCGGACTTCTTCCGGGCCAATGGCCTGAAGTACACCCCGATCACCTTCGATACCTCTGACGAGAGCGCCAAGTCGCTGGAGTCCGGCCGTTGCGATGTGTTGACGTCCGACAAGTCGCAGCTGTTCGCCCAGCGCTCCAAGCTGGCCGCACCGACCGAATATGTGGTGCTGCCGGAAACCATCTCCAAGGAACCACTCGGCCCGGTGGTGCGCAAAGGCGACGAAGACTGGTTCAGCATCGTCAAGTGGACCCTGTTCGCCATGCTCAACGCCGAAGAGGCGGGCATCACCTCGAAGAACGTCGAGGCTGAAGCCAAAGCGACCAAGAACCCTGACGTGGCCCGCTTGCTGGGTGCGGACGGCGAGTACGGCAAGGACCTCAAGCTGCCCAAAGACTGGGTAGTGCAGATCGTCAAGCAAGTCGGCAACTACGGTGAAGTGTTCGAGAAGAACCTGGGCCAAGGTACCGACCTGAAGATCGACCGTGGCATGAACGCCCTGTGGAACAACGGCGGCATCCAGTACGCGCCACCTGTGCGCTGATGGCTGCACCCTGCGGCGGCATCCGGCCGCCGCAGGTTGTTCGAATCCCTATTTTCCGGGGCACTTCATGCAAAATCATATTGGCGCACAAAAGGGGTTATCCCTGAGCGATCCACGTGTGCGCGCGTGGCTGTTCCAGATTCTTACCATCGTTTTCGTGGTCGGTCTGGGCTGGTATCTGTTTCACAATACGCAAACCAACCTGCAACACCGGGGTATCACCTCGGGCTTCGACTTTCTCGATCGCAGCGCCGGCTTCGGCATCGCCCAGCACCTGATCCCCTATGTGGAATCGGACAGCTACGCACGGGTGTTCGTGATCGGCCTGCTCAACACCCTGCTGGTCACCCTCATTGGCGTCATCCTGGCGACCATCCTGGGTTTCATCATCGGCGTGGCGCGCTTGTCGCCGAACTGGATGATCAACAAGCTGGCGACGGTGTACGTGGAGACCTTCCGCAACATTCCGCCGCTGCTGCAGATCCTGTTCTGGTACTTCGCCGTGTTCCTGACCCTGCCGGGACCGCGGGGCAGCATCAACCTCAACGACCTGTTCTTCATCAGCAACCGTGGCCTGAACATGCCTGGTGCCTCCATGGCGGACGGTTTCTGGCCATTTGTCGCGGCGTTGGCGGTGGCGGTCGGGGCGGTCTGGCTGATGGTGCGCCTGGCCAACAAACGCTTCGACGAGACCGGTGTACCGTTCCACAAGTTCTGGGCCGCGCTGGCGCTGTTGCTGGTCATTCCAGGCCTGAGCGTGCTGCTGTTCGGCAGCCCGGTCACGTGGGAGGCACCGCAGCTCAAGGGCTTCAACTTCGTTGGTGGCTGGGTGCTGATCCCCGAACTGCTGGCGCTGACCCTGGCGCTTACGATCTATACCGCCGCCTTCATCGCCGAGATCGTGCGCTCGGGCATCCGTTCGGTCAGCCACGGCCAGACCGAGGCGGCGCGCTCGCTGGGGCTGCGCGAAGGGCCAACCTTGCGCAAGGTGATCATCCCCCAGGCCTTGCGGGTGATCATTCCGCCACTGACCAGCCAGTACCTGAACCTGGCGAAGAACTCGTCGCTGGCGGCCGGTATCGGCTACCCGGAGATGGTCTCGCTGTTCGCCGGTACCGTGCTCAACCAGACCGGCCAGGCCATCGAAGTGATCGCCATCACCATGAGTGTCTATCTCGCCATCAGCATCAGCATTTCGCTGCTGATGAACTGGTACAACAAGCGCATTGCGCTGATCGAGCGGTGAGGATACGCCTGTGAATGCCCATGTTTTCAAACCCGATATGCCGCCACCGGTGAAAACCGTCGGCGTACTCGCATGGATGCGTACCAACCTGTTCTCCAGCTGGCTGAACACCCTGTTGACCCTGTTTGCGCTCTACTTGATCTGGTTGATCGTGCCACCGCTGTTGCAGTGGGCGCTGATCGACGCCAACTGGGTTGGCACCACCCGCGCCGACTGCACCAAGGACGGCGCCTGCTGGGTGTTCGTGCAGCAGCGCTTCGGCCAATTCATGTACGGCTACTACCCGGTCGAGCTGCGCTGGCGGGTCGACCTGACGGTATGGCTGGCGGTGCTTGGCGCAGCGCCGTTGTTCATCAAGCGCTTCCCGCGCAAGGCCCTCTATGGCCTGGGCTTCCTGGTGTTTTACCCGCTGCTGGCCTACACCTTGTTGCACGGTGGCCTGCTGGGCCTGAGCACCGTGTCCACCAGCCAGTGGGGCGGGCTGATGCTGACCTTGGTGATCGCCACCGTGGGCATCGTCGGCGCCTTGCCCCTGGGCATTCTGCTGGCCTTGGGGCGGCGTTCGAGAATGCCGGCGGTGAAGGTGGTGTGCGTGACCTTCATCGAGTTCTGGCGCGGCGTGCCGCTGATCACCGTGCTGTTCATGTCTTCGGTGATGCTGCCGTTGTTCCTGCCTGAGGGCATGAGCTTCGACAAGCTGCTGCGGGCGATGATCGGCGTGATTCTGTTCCAGTCGGCCTATGTCGCCGAAGTGGTACGCGGTGGCCTGCAAGCCATCCCCAAGGGCCAGTACGAAGCGGCCGCAGCCATGGGCCTGGGGTACTGGCGGGCGATGGGCCTGGTGATCCTGCCGCAGGCGCTCAAGCTGGTGATCCCTGGCATCGTCAACACCTTCATTGCCCTGTTCAAGGACACCAGCCTGGTGATCATCATCGGCCTGTTCGACCTGCTGAACAGTGTCAAGCAAGCCGCCGCCGACCCGGCCTGGTTGGGTATGGCGACCGAGGGCTATGTTTTCGCCGCCCTCGTGTTCTGGATTTTCTGTTTCGGTATGTCCCGCTACTCCATGCACCTGGAGCGCAAGCTGGACACTGGCCACAAGCGTTAGGAGTTTCGAAATGAGTGAAGCGATCAAGCAGCCTGCTGGCCCCGAAGGGATCATCCAGATGCAGGGTGTGAACAAGTGGTACGGTCAGTTCCATGTGCTCAAGGACATCAACCTCAATGTTCGCCAGGGCGAGCGTATCGTGCTGTGCGGGCCGTCCGGCTCGGGCAAGTCCACCACCATCCGTTGCCTCAACCGCCTGGAAGAACACCAGCAGGGGCGCATCGTGGTCGATGGCGTGGAGCTGACCAACGACCTCAAGCAGATCGAGGCGATCCGCCGTGAAGTGGGCATGGTGTTCCAGCACTTCAACCTGTTCCCGCACCTGAGCATTCTGGAGAACTGCACCTTGGCGCCGATGTGGGTGCGCAAGATGCCGCGCCGCAAGGCCGAAGAAATTGCCATGCATTACCTGGAGCGGGTACGTATCCCGGAGCAGGCGCACAAGTACCCGGGGCAGTTGTCTGGTGGCCAGCAGCAGCGCGTGGCGATTGCCCGGGCGCTGTGCATGAAGCCGAAAATCATGCTGTTCGACGAACCCACTTCGGCTCTGGACCCGGAGATGGTCAAGGAAGTGCTCGATACCATGGTCGGCCTGGCCGAAGATGGCATGACCATGCTCTGCGTGACCCACGAGATGGGCTTTGCCCGCACCGTGGCCAACCGGGTGATCTTCATGGATAAAGGTGAAATCGTCGAGCAGGCGGCACCGGATGACTTCTTCGACCGGCCGCGCAGCGATCGGACCAAGTTGTTCCTCAGCCAGATCCTGCATTGATACAGCCGGGGCCGCAAAGCGGCCCCGATGTTTACTTCTCTTCTTGTGGGGCAGCGGGTGCCGGTGGCGGCCGCAGCCCCACCTCCGCCACCAGCTTGAGCTGCTGCCCGTTACGCATCACCTCGATGGTGATCTTTTCGTTCGGCTTGATCCGCGCCACCTGGTTCATCGACTTGCGCCCGTCACCTGCCGGTTCGCCGTTGATGCTCAAGATCACGTCCCCCAGCTGCAGCCCGGCCTTGGCCGCCGGCCCTTCGCGGAAGATGCCTGCAACCACGATGCCTGGGCGGTCCTTCATGCCGAACGACTCGGCCAGTTCCTGGCTCAGTGGCTGCACTTCGATACCCAGCCAGCCGCGGATCACCTGGCCATGCTCGACAATCGATTTCATCACCTCCAGTGCCAGCTTGACCGGGATGGCGAAGCCAATGCCCTGCGAGCCACCAGACTTGGAGAAAATGGCCGTGTTGATGCCGACCAGGTTGCCGTTGGCATCGACCAGCGCACCACCGGAGTTGCCCGGGTTGATCGCGGCGTCGGTCTGGATGAAGTCTTCGTAGTTGTTCAGGCCCAACTGGTTGCGGCCGGTGGCGCTGATGATGCCCATTGTCACGGTCTGGCCAACGCCGAACGGGTTGCCGATGGCCAGCGTCACGTCACCGATATGGATGGTGTCGGAGCGGCCGATGGTGATGGCGGGCAGGTTCTTCAGGTCGATCTTCAATACCGCCAGGTCGGTCTCCGGGTCGCTGCCAATGACCCGGGCCAGGGTCTCGCGGCCATCCTTCAAGGCCACCACGATCTGGTCGGCGCCACTGGTGACGTGGTTGTTGGTCAGCAGATAGCCCTCGGGGCTCATGATCACTGCCGAGCCCAGGCTCGACTCCCAACGGCGCTGCTTGGGCAGGTTGTCGCCGAAGAAGCGGCGGAACTGCGGGTCTTCGAACAGCGGGTGGGCGCTCTTGTTGACCACCTTGGTGGTGTACAGGTTGACCACCGCCGGGGCCGCGAGGGTCACGGCGTCGGCGTAGGACACCGGGCCCTGCATGATCTTCGTGGTCTGCGGTGCCTGCTGCAGGTTGACGTCCTGGCTGGGCAGGCCGACCCATTCCGGAAACCGCTGGATGATCAGCATGGCGATCAATACGCCGGTAAGCAGGGGCCAGCCAAAGTAACGCAAAGCCTTGAACATGAACGAGTCCTGAAAAGAGCGGGGGCCAGTGGCCGCGCGGTGGGGCATGAGCGCGCGCGATCATACACCGGTTCCCCCAGTGCCGGCGACGGCCCATAATGGCCGGCATTATACGGGCGTTCCCGGTGCGTTGTGCCTGGGGAAAGTGCAGTTTTCGAGGAGATTTTCATGGCCGTCGCGCTAAACACCCTGGTTGAAGAAGCCGAGCGTTACCTGGGCAGCGCCAGGATCCAGGACTACTGCCCCAATGGCCTGCAGGTCGAAGGCCGGCCGCAGGTCAGCCGTATCGTCAGCGGTGTCACCGCCAGCCAGGCGTTGCTGGATGCCGCGGTCGAGGCCGAGGCCGACCTGGTGCTGGTGCACCATGGCTACTTCTGGAAGGGCGAAAACCCCTGCATCACCGGCATCCGTCAGCGCCGCCTGAAAACCTTGCTGAACAACGATATCAGCCTGCTGGCGTTTCACTTGCCGCTGGATGTACACCCTGAGGTGGGCAACAACGTGCAGCTGGCGCGGCAACTGGAGATCACCGTCGAAGGGCCGCTGGACCCGGAGAACCCCAAGGTGGTCGGGCTGGTCGGTTCGCTGGCCGAACCGGTGACCGCCCGCGATTTTGCCCGGCGCGTGCAGGAGGTGCTGGGGCGTGAGCCGCTGCTGGTCGAAGGCGACGAAATGATCCGCCGGGTTGGCTGGTGCACCGGGGGCGGGCAGGGCTATATCGACACGGCGATTGCCGCCGGGGTAGACCTGTACTTGACGGGCGAGGCGTCTGAGCAGACCTACCACAGTGCGCGGGAGAATGGCGTCAGCTTCATCGCTGCCGGGCACCATGCCACCGAGCGGTACGGGGTGCAGGCACTGGGTGATTACCTGGCGCGGCGGTTTGCCGTGGAACACCTGTTCATTGATTGCCCGAACCCGATCTGACCTGACTGGCCCCATCGCGGGCACGCCCGCTCCCACAGGGGATCGCGCATTTCTTGAGTTCAGCGCCAAACGTGTGGGAGCGGGCGTGCCCGCGAAGGGCTGCAAAGCAGCCCCAGTAACGCTTGACTGACAGGCATTAGCCTAACCCCCAGTCATATCGTTAGACTTTTTCGATCTAGCTGGCTGCCTAAATAGAAGCAGCCGCTGTGATAGAGTGATCCGCTCGAACACGGCCCGCAGGCCGTCCATAAGATCGTTTTACGTGAGTAGCCATGGTCGACAAACTGACGCACTTGAAACAGCTGGAGGCGGAAAGCATCCACATCATCCGCGAGGTGGCCGCCGAGTTCGACAACCCGGTGATGCTGTACTCGATCGGCAAGGATTCCGCCGTGATGCTGCACCTGGCGCGCAAGGCCTTTTTCCCGGGCAAGCTGCCGTTCCCGGTCATGCACGTCGACACCCAGTGGAAATTCCAGGAGATGTACAGGTTCCGCGACAAGATGGTCGAGGAAATGGGCCTGGAACTGATCACCCACGTCAACCCCGAGGGTGTGGCGCAGGGCATCAACCCGTTCACCCATGGCAGCTCCAAGCACACTGACATCATGAAGACCCAGGGTCTGAAACAGGCGCTGGACAAGCATGGTTTCGACGCCGCCTTCGGTGGTGCTCGCCGCGACGAAGAGAAGTCGCGGGCCAAGGAGCGTGTGTACTCGTTCCGTGACAGCAAGCACCGCTGGGACCCGAAGAACCAGCGCCCCGAGCTGTGGAACGTGTACAACGGCAAGGTCAACAAGGGGGAGTCGATCCGCGTCTTCCCACTGTCGAACTGGACCGAACTGGACATCTGGCAGTACATCTACCTCGAAGGCATCCCGATCGTGCCGCTGTACTTCGCTGCCGAGCGTGAAGTCATCGAGAAGAACGGCACCCTGATCATGATCGATGACGAGCGCATCCTCGAACACCTCTCCGAGGAAGAAAAGGCCCGCATCGTCAAGAAGAAGGTGCGTTTCCGTACCCTCGGCTGCTACCCGCTCACGGGCGCTGTCGAGTCGGAGGCCGAAACGCTCACCGACATCATTCAGGAAATGCTCCTGACGCGCACTTCCGAGCGCCAGGGCCGGGTCATCGACCACGATGGCGCCGGTTCCATGGAAGACAAGAAACGTCAGGGCTATTTCTAAGCTTCAAGTTACAAGCGGCAAGCTGCAAGACAGAAGCGGAGCGAGTAGTTTCTGAGTTTTGTGGACTGCCGCCTGCATTGCGGGCGCACTGGGAGTGCCTGCAGTGGGTTTTGAGAAGTTGCTGGTTTGGCAGAGAAGTAAAAATTTAGCCGTTGAGATCTATCGGGCATTTGCTGGGTGTCGGGATTTTGGATTCAGGTCCCAAATCACTCGAGCAGCCGTTTCAGTCCCCTCCAATATCGCTGAGGGAATGGAGCGCAGAGGAATGCGGGAGGAAGCATGGTTCCTGAGCGTGGCGAAGGCTTCCTGCGCAGAACTGCGGACCCAACTGATCATCGCCGGTGAAATCGGTTATTTGCCTGCCGAATTGGCCAACGACTGGATAACTGAAACCCGTGAGCTATCCAGAATGCTTGCTGGGTTGATCAACAAAATTTCTAACTAGCTGTACGCCGACAAGCTTGCTGCTTGAAGCTTACAGCTTGGAGCTTGAATGCAATGAGTCATCAATCCGATCTGATCAGCGAGGACATCCTCGCCTACCTGGCTCAGCACGAGCGTAAAGAACTGCTGCGTTTCCTCACCTGCGGCAACGTGGATGACGGCAAGAGCACCCTGATCGGGCGCCTGTTGCACGACTCCAAGATGATCTACGAGGACCACCTCGAGGCCATCACCCGCGATTCGAAAAAGTCTGGCACCACCGGCGAAGAAGTTGACCTGGCGCTGCTGGTAGACGGCCTGCAGGCCGAGCGTGAGCAGGGCATCACCATCGATGTCGCCTACCGCTATTTCTCCACCGCCAAGCGCAAGTTCATCATCGCCGACACCCCGGGCCACGAACAGTACACCCGCAATATGGCCACCGGTGCATCCACCTGTGACTTGGCGATCATCCTGGTCGATGCCCGCTATGGCGTGCAGACCCAGACCCGCCGCCACAGCTACATCGCGTCGCTGCTGGGCATCAAGCACATCGTGGTCGCGGTCAACAAGATGGACCTGAAGGGCTTCGATGAAGGCGTCTTCGAGGCCATCAAGGCGGACTACCTGAAGTTTGCCGAAGCCATCAACCTGACCCCGAGCAGCTTGCACTTCGTGCCGATGTCGGCGCTCAAGGGTGACAACGTGGTCAACCACAGCGAGCAATCGCCGTGGTACACCGGCCCGACCCTGATGGAAATCCTCGAAACCGTCGAAGTGTCGGCTGACCGCAACTTCACCGACCTGCGTTTCCCGGTGCAGTACGTCAACCGGCCGAACCTGAACTTCCGCGGTTTTGCCGGCACCCTCGCCAGCGGCGTGGTGCACAAGGGCGACGAAATTGTCGTGCTGCCGTCGGGCAAGAGCAGCCGGGTCAAGTCCATCGTCACCTATGAAGGTGAACTGGAAAGCGCCGGCCCAGGCCAGGCCGTGACCCTGACCATGGAAGATGAGATCGACATCTCCCGTGGCGACCTGCTGGTGCATGCCGACAACGTGCCGCCGGTCACTGACCAGTTCGACGCCATGCTGGTGTGGATGGCCGAAGAGCCGATGCTCCCGGGCAAAAAGTACGACATCAAGCGCGCCACCAGCTACGTGCCGGGCTCGATTGCCAGCATCACCCACAAGGTTGATGTGAACACCCTCGAGAAGGACGCCGCCAGCGCCCTGCAGCTGAACGAGATTGGCCGCGTCAAGGTATCCCTGGACAGCGCCATTGCCCTGGACGGTTACGACAGCAACCGCACAACCGGTGCGTTCATCGTCATCGACCGCCTCACCAACGGCACCGTCGGCGCCGGCATGATCATCGCCCAGCCAGTCTTGCCGCATGGCAGCACCGGCCAGCATGGCAAGCAGGCCCACGTGTCTACCGAGGAGCGCGCCCTGCGTTTCGGTCAGCAGCCAGCCACCGTGCTGTTCAGTGGCCTTTCTGGCGCCGGCAAGAGCACCCTGGCCTATGCCGTTGAGCGCAAGCTGTTCGACATGGGCCGTGCAGTGTACGTGCTCGACGGGCAGAACCTGCGCCATGACCTGAACAAGGGCCTGCCGCAGGACCGCGCTGGCCGCACCGAAAACTGGCGCCGTGCCGCCCATGTGGCGCGCCAGTTCAACGAAGCCGGCATGCTGACCCTGGCAGCGTTCGTTGCCCCGGATGCCGAAGGCCGCGAACAGGCCAAGGCGCTGATCGGCAAGGATCGCCTGGTAACGGTCTACGTCCAGGCGTCCCCACTGGTTTGCCGCGAGCGTGACCCACAGGGCCTGTACGCTGCCGGTGGCGACAACATCCCGGGTGAAAGCTTCCCGTTCGATGTGCCGCTGGATGCCGACCTGGTGATCGACACCCAGGCCACCAGCGTGGACGAAGGCGTTAAACAGGTGTTGGACGTACTGCGTCAGCGTGGTGCGATCTAAGCGCTGGCCTGCACTACCAAAAACCCCGCTCCGGCGGGGTTTTTTTGTGCAGGTTGTCTCACGCCTGGTGATGCGCTAGGGGGGGGCGTGCTTGCCGTTCAGATGTGGTGTTCCGATACAGGAATTACCCGGCGCTCCTTCACCGCCTTGAACGAAAAACTCGAATAGATCTCCTTCACCCCTGGCAACCGCTGCAGCACCTCGCGGGTGAATTCGCCGAACGATTCCAGGTCTCTCGCCAGAATCTCCAGCAGAAAGTCGTAGCGCCCAGAGATGTTGTGGCAGGCGACGATTTCGGGAATTTCCATCAGCCGCTGCTCGAACGCCAGGGCCATGTCCTTGGTGTGCGAGTCCATCATGATGCTGACAAAAGCAGTGACGCCGAAGCCCAGTGACTTGGGCGAGAGCACGGCCTGGTAACCGGTGATGTAGCCGTTGTCCTCCAGCAGTTTGACGCGGCGCCAGCAGGGCGAGGTGGTCAGTGCCACTTGGTCGGCGAGCTCGGCAACGGTGAGGCGGGCGTTGTCCTGCAGGGCGGCCAGCAAGGCGCGGTCGGTGCGATCGAGGCTCGAAGGCATGTTTTGCCCTCCTGCTTGTTTGATTGTTGTTTTCTTTCCACCAAGCAGGCCGCTGTGTGGGCTACTTTGGAAAAATTCGGGCAGCTCGGTGGCATAAGCTTATAGCAAACCACAAGAGGCTGTTGCCATGCGCGACTCCCATAACAACACCGGTTTTTCGACGCGAGCCATCCACCACGGCTACGACCCGCTGTCCCATAGTGGCGCGCTGGTGCCGCCGGTTTACCAGACCGCCACCTATGCCTTTCCCACTGTTGAACACGGCGCAGCGTGCTTTGCCGGGGACGTAGCAGGGCATTTCTACAGCCGCATCTCCAACCCCACGTTGGCGCTGCTGGAAGAGCGCATGGCTTCGCTGGAGGGTGGTGAGGCAGGCTTGGCGCTGGCGTCGGGGATGGGCGCGATTACCTCGACGATCTGGACTCTGCTGCGCCCCGGTGACGAACTGATCGTGGGGCATACCTTGTATGGGTGCACCTTTGCGTTTCTGCATCACGGCATTGGCCAGTTCGGGGTGAAGGTCCGTCACGTCGACCTCAATGACGTCAAGGCTTTAAGCGCGTCCATCACTCGCAAGACACGGATGATCTACTTTGAAACGCCAGCCAACCCCAACATGCAGCTGGTGGATATCGCGGCGGTCGCCGAGGTGGCCCGCGGGCATGACTTGCATATCGTGGTCGACAACACCTATTGCACGCCGTACCTGCAGCGGCCACTGGCGTTGGGGGCGGACCTGGTGGTGCATTCGGCGACCAAGTACCTCAGTGGCCATGGTGATATCACCGCGGGGTTGGTGGTGGGGCGCAAGGCGCTGGTCGACCGTATCCGTCTGGAAGGGCTGAAAGACATGACCGGGGCGGTGCTGTCCCCGCATGACGCGGCTTTACTGATGCGCGGGATCAAGACCCTTGCACTGCGCATGGACCGCCACTGCGCCAATGCGCTGGAGGTGGCGCAGTTCCTGGCTCGGCAGCCTCAGGTCGAGCTCATTCACTACCCGGGCTTGCCATCGTGCGCCCAATACGAGCTGGCGCAGCGGCAGATGCGTTTGCCGGGCGGGATGATTGCTTTTGAGCTCAAGGGTGGAATCGAGGCCGGGCGCAGGTTCATGAACGCACTGCAGCTGTTTGCCCGGGCGGTGAGCCTGGGGGATGCCGAGTCGTTGGCGCAGCACCCCGCGAGCATGACCCATTCCAGCTATACGCCAGAGGAGCGGGCGCATCACGGGATCTCGGAGGGGTTGGTGCGCTTGTCTGTGGGGTTGGAGGATGTGGAAGACCTGCTGGCGGATGTCGAGCAGGCATTGCAGGCTTGCAGCTAGGTTGCTTGGGCCGGCCGTTCCATAGAACAGTACATAACTTATTGATTTAGCAAGGGCCTGTGGGAGCGGGCGTGCTCGCGAACACCGGCGTAGCCGGTGCCCGCTGTTGCGTACCTGGGCTGCCCACAAAAAAGGCCTCTCGCGAGGCCTTTTTCATGTTCAGCGAATCAACGCTTGAGCCCGTAGCTCTCGTCGAGCATGCCCGGGGAATTCGGCGCTTTGGGCGCATAATCACGCGGCACTTCGGCAGTGTCCTTCGGTGGGGTCAGGCGATCACGTGGGCCATGCGCACCTTCGGAGTGCAGGGCGGCCAGCAGGCGCTGGCGGGTCAGTTCGTCCAGCGCCAGGGTGTTGGCACCGTCGGCCAGGTGATCCTGGACATCCTGGTAGCTCTGGGTCAGCTTCTTGACCAGTACTGCAGTGCTGTTGAAGTGGGTAACCACTTCGTTCTGGTAGTTGTCGAAGCGTTTCTGCATTTCATCCAGCTGGCGCTGTGTGCTGCTGGGCGCGGCATTGGGCAGCAGGCGAGCCACGACGAAACCGACGACCACGCCAATGACCAGGGCCAAGGTCGGCAACAACCAAACAAGGAGCGAGAGTTCCACGAGTCCTTCCTCTATAAACGGCTTTGCTTTACGTTAACGGCTCAGACCTGCGCTGTATACCGCGAGCGATCGCAAATCAGAACAGAATTCCTCACCTAGACGAAACGACCCACCCCGAGGTCACGGAGTAGTGCCTTGCTTGTCCGCGAAACCCCCTTGTTCATCGATGGCCCCAGTGGCCAGTTGGAAGCCTTGTACCTGGACGTGGCCGATGCCCGCGGCGCGGTGCTGATCTGCCACCCCAACCCGGTTCAGGGCGGCACCATGCTCAACAAGGTGGTCTCGACCCTGCAGCGCACCGCCCGTGATGCCGGCTATGTGACCCTGCGGTTCAACTACCGGGGTGTCGGGCAGAGCGCTGGCAGCCACGACATGGGCGCAGGCGAAGTGGCCGATGCCGAGGCTGCTGCGGCCTGGCTGCGCGATAAGCACCCGCAATTGCCGCTGGTGCTGATGGGCTTCTCGTTCGGCGGTTTCGTTGCCACCAGTCTGGCTGGCCGCCTGGAGGCGGGTGGGGTGAGCCTGCAGCACTTGTTCATGATCGCCCCAGCGGTAATGCGCCTGACCGACGAATTCCCGTTGCCACAGCAATGCCCGATCACCGTGGTGCAGCCGGAGGCTGATGAAGTGGTCGCGCCGCAGCTGGTTTACGATTGGTCCGACAGCCTGTCGCGTCCCCATGAGCTGCTGAAAGTGGCAGAATGCGGACACTTCTTTCATGGCAAGCTGACCGATCTCAAGGATCTGCTGCTGCCGCGCCTTTCGAACTGAGCCAAGCCTGAATAAGCGAACACCCATGACCACGCGCATTCTCACCGGTATCACCACCACCGGCACTCCGCACCTGGGCAACTACGCCGGCGCCATCCGCCCGGCGATCCGTGCCAGCCAGCAGCCCGGTGTCGACTCGTTCTACTTCCTGGCCGACTATCACGCGCTGATCAAGTGCGACGACCCGCTGCGCATCCAGCGCTCGCGCCTGGAAATCGCCGCCACCTGGCTGGCCGGTGGCCTGGACGCCGACAAGGTGACCTTCTACCGCCAGTCCGATATTCCGGAAATCCCCGAGTTGACCTGGTTGCTGACCTGCGTTGCAGCCAAGGGCCTGCTCAACCGTGCACATGCGTACAAAGCCTCGGTGGACAAGAACGTGGAAGCCGGTGAAGACCCGGATGCCGGCGTGACCATGGGCTTGTTCAGCTACCCAGTGCTGATGGCGGCCGACATCCTGATGTTCAATGCCAACAAGGTGCCGGTGGGCCGCGACCAGATCCAGCACGTGGAAATGGCTCGGGACATCGGTCAGCGTTTCAACCACCTGTTCGGCCAAGGCAAGGAGTTCTTCGCCCTGCCAGAAGCGGTGATCGAAGAAAGCGTGGCGACCCTGCCGGGCCTGGACGGGCGCAAGATGTCCAAGAGCTACGACAACACCATTGCGTTGTTCACCAGCGCCAAGGACATGAAAGACGCCATCTCGCGCATCGTGACCGATTCGCGTGCGCCCGGCGAAGCCAAGGACCCGGACACTTCGCACCTGTTCACCCTCTACCAGGCCTTCGCGACGCCAGAACAGTGCGCCGGGTTCCGCGACGAGTTGTTGCAAGGCTTGGGCTGGGGCGATGCCAAGCAGCGCCTGTTCCAGCTGCTGGACGGCGAGCTGGCGGAAAAACGCGAGCACTACCACCAGCTGATCGCGCGCCCGGCCGACCTTGAGGATGTCCTGCTGGCGGGGGCCGCGAAGGCCCGCAAGATTGCCACCCCGTTCCTTGAGCAACTGCGCGAGGCGGTTGGCCTGCGCTCGTTCCGCAGCAGCGTGCAAACCAGTACCGAAGTGAAGAAAAAGGCCGCCAAGAGCGCGCGTTTCGTCAGCTTCCGTGATGAGGACGGCAGCTTCCGCTTCCGCCTGCTGGCCGCCGACGGTGAGCAACTGCTGCTGTCGCGCAGCTTTGCCGACGGCAAGAGTGCAGGTGCGGTGAGCAAGCAACTGCAGCAGGGAGCTGAGGCCGATGTGCGTGTGCAGGGCCTGGGTTTCGGCGTGTGGCTCAACGGTGAACAGGTTGCCGATGGGCCGCAGTTCGCCAGCGCTGAAGCGCGGGATGCGGCCATTCACAGCCTGCACGAAGCCCTGGCTCCACAACAGGACTGAGGCAATTCGCCGCAACTCTAATTGCCATAAAGCGGGCCGGTCGCTACAGTGACGGCCCGTTTTTTGTTGCCTCGCTAACGAATCATGACTCCCTTAGAACGCTATCAAGCAGATCTGAAACGTCCCGACTTCTTCCATGACGCGGCGCAGGAAACTGCGGTGCGTCACCTGCAGCGCCTGTACGACGACCTGGTACAGGCGCAGAACAACAAGCCGGGGGTATTCGGCAAGCTGTTCGGCAAGAAGGAGCAGACCCCGGTCAAGGGCCTGTACTTCTGGGGTGGGGTAGGGCGGGGCAAGACCTACCTGGTCGATACCTTCTACGAGGCGCTGCCGTTCAAGCAGAAGATGCGCACCCACTTCCACCGCTTCATGAAGCGTGTGCACGAGGAAATGAAGACCCTCAAGGGTGAGAAGAACCCGCTGACCATCATTGCCAAGCGCTTCAGCGAAGAGGCCAAGGTGATCTGCTTCGACGAGTTCTTCGTCTCGGACATCACCGATGCGATGATCCTCGGCACCTTGATGGAAGAGCTGTTCAAGAACGGCGTGTCGCTGGTCGCCACCTCCAACATCGTGCCCGACGGCTTGTACAAGGACGGCCTGCAGCGCGCGCGTTTCCTGCCGGCAATCGCCATGATCAAGCAGTACACCGACGTGGTGAACGTCGACAGCGGCGTGGACTATCGCCTGCGTCATCTGGAGCAGGCCGAACTGTTCCACTACCCGCTCAATGAGGCGGCGCACGAAAGCATGCGTGCCAGCTTCAAGGCGCTGACCCCGGAATGCACCCAGGCAGTCGAAAATGACGTGCTAATGATCGAGAACCGCCCGATCAATGCCTTGCGGACGTGCGACGATGTTGCCTGGTTCGACTTCCGGGCATTGTGCGACGGGCCGCGTAGCCAGAACGACTACATCGAGCTCGGCAAGATCTTCCACGCGGTGCTGCTGAGCAATGTCGAGCAGATGGGGGTGACCACCGATGATATCGCGCGGCGTTTCATCAACATGGTGGACGAGTTCTACGACCGCAACGTCAAGCTGATCATCTCGGCCGAGGTGGAGCTAAAAGACCTGTACACCGGTGGGCGCCTGAGCTTCGAGTTCCAGCGTACCCTGAGCCGCCTGCTGGAGATGCAGTCGCACGAGTTCCTGTCTCGGGCGCACAAGCCCTGAGATCAGCGGCAAGCTTCTAGCTGCAAGCCTCAAGAAAAAGCCGGAGCAGGCCATGAGCTGCTCCGGCTTTTTGCTTTGTCTTGTAGCTTGCAGCTAGAAACTTGCCGCTGCTGGAAGCCCTCAAGCCTCCTGCATGAACTGCTGCCGGTACTGGTTCGGCGACAACTCGGTATGCTGGCGGAACAGCCGCGCAAAGAAACTGGCATCGTCGTAACCGACCTCGTAACTGATGGTCTTGATGCTCTTGCGCGTGCTCGACAACAACCCCTTGGCCGTTTCGATCCGCAGCCGTTGCAGGTAGTGCAGCGGCTTGTCACCGGTCGCCCCCTGGAACCGGCGCATGAAGTTGCGAATGCTCATGCCATGGTTGCGGGCCACATCCTCGAAGCGGAACTTGTCCGCGAAGTGCTCTTCCAGCCAGTGCTGGATCTGCAGGATGATCAGGTCCTGATGCAGCTTCTGCCCGCCAAACCCCATGCGCCCCGGGGTGTAGTTGCGCTGCACTTCGTAAAGGATGTCGCGCGACACCGCACGGGCCACATTGGCCCCGCAGAAACGCTCGATCAGATAGATGTACAGGTCGCAGGCCGAAGTGGCGCCGCCAGCGCAATAGATGTTGTCGGCGTCGGTCAGGTGCTTGTCCTGGTTCAGGCGGATCTTCGGGAAGCGCTCGGCGAAACTGCTGAAGAAGCGCCAGTAGGTGGTCGCCTCCTTGCCGTCGAGCAGGCCACTTTCGGCCAGCCAGAACACGCCACTGGCCTCGGCGCACAGCACCGCGCCGCGGGCGTGCTGGTCCCGCAGCCACGGCAGCACCTGGGGGTATCGTTGCAGCAGGTTGTCGAAGTCGTCCCAGTAGGCTGGCAGGATGATGACATCTGCGTCATCCAGGCCGCCGTCGACCGGTAGCTGTACATTGCTGAAGCTGTCCACGGGCAGGCCATCGGGGCTCACCAAGCGGATCTCGAACATGGGCTGCAAGCCCAGGCCCAGCTGCTTGCCGTAGCGCAGGCTGGCGAGGTGGAAGAAGTCCTTGGCCTGCATCAAGGTCGAAGCGAACACCTTGTCAATGGCCAGGATGCTGACGCGCCGCAGCGACGCGGGGGGTTGGGTAAACATCATTGTCATTGTTCTTATAGGGTAGAGTGGTCAATCACCGGCTGGATCGTCTTATTTTTTTGGTCGAGCTGCAAGCTTCAAGCTGCAAGCTGCAAGCTGCAAGATAAAGCAGGTCAGCATGCGGACCGCTCTGTCTTGTAGCTTGTAGCTTGTAGCTTGTAGCTTGTAGCTTGTAGCTTGTAGCTTGTAGCTTGCAGCTTGCAGCTCTGATCAAGGCGCCGGGTTCGGCTGCTCCTGGTGAATGGCTTCGATCGCCGCCAGCAGTTCGTCGCTCAGGTGCAGCTCGGCGCTGGCCAGGTTGCTGTCCAGTTGCTGCAGGCTGGTCGCACCAATGATGTTGCTGGTCACGAACGGCTGGTGCGTCACGAACGCCAGGGCCATCTGCGCCGGGTCCAGGCCGTGTTCACGGGCCAGCTGCACGTAGCGGCTGCAGGCGGCCACGGTCTGCGGGTTGGAGTAGCGGGCAAAGCGGCTGAACAGGGTCAGGCGGGCGTTTTCCGGGCGAGCACCGTTCTCGTACTTGCCCGACAGCATGCCGAATGCCAGCGGCGAGTACGCCAGCAAACCGCATTGCTCGCGAATGGCGACCTCCGCCAGGCCCACCTCGAAGCTGCGGTTGAGCAGGTTGTACGGGTTCTGGATCGACACCGCCCGTGGCCAGCCCCGGCTTTCGGCCAGTTGCAGGAATTTCATGATGCCCCACGGGGTTTCGTTGGACAGGCCGACATGACGGATCTTGCCCGCCCGTACCTGGTCGTCCAGCACTTCCAGCGTTTCTTCCAGCGGCGTGAAGTGATCGTGCGGCAGGTGCTGGTAGCCCAGTTTGCCGAAGAAGTTGGTGCTGCGTTCCGGCCAGTGCAACTGGTACAAGTCGATGCATTCGGTCTGCAGGCGCTTGAGGCTCTCGTCCAGCGCCGCGACGATGTGCTGGCGGTTGTGCTTGAGCTGGCCGTCGCGGATGTGGCTGATGCCGTTGCCGGGGCCGGCAACCTTGCTGGCCAGCAACCAGTCATCGCGGTCACCGTTGGCCTTGAACCAGTTGCCGATGATGCGCTCGGTAGCCGCGTAGGTTTCCGCGCGTGGCGGCACCGGGTACATTTCGGCCGTGTCGATGAAGTTGATCCCCGCGGCCTTGGCCCGGGCAATTTGGTCGAAAGCCTCGTTCTGGTCGTTCTGCTCGCCCCAGGTCATGGTGCCCAGGCACAGGGCGCTGACGTTGAGGTCGGTTCGGCCGAGCTGGCGGTATTCCATCGGGTAAACACTCCTTGGCAATGGAAGCTCATCAAAGCAGGTTGAAATTTTTCGCGCAATCTGGATAATTCAGCCCCTCTCCGCGTGGCGGAAGTGATGCACCATCACGCAGGAAGAACCCCGTCGAATATTGGCGTGCCCGACCCGAGCCCCCAAAAGCGTCAGTGTTCGGCTGCGCGCTTGCCCTTGGCAAGCTGTGCACTATCCAGTAAGATTCGCCGTCTATTTTTCGCTGGGCGGCCTCTGAGGCTTTAGAGAATGAAAACTTTTACTGCTAAACCGGAAACAGTAAAGCGCGAGTGGTTCGTAGTCGACGCCGCTGGCCAGACCCTGGGTCGTCTGGCTACCGAAATCGCTACCCGTCTGCGTGGCAAACACAAACCAGAATACACCCCTCACGTTGACACCGGCGACTACATCGTCGTTATCAACGCTGAACAGGTTCGTGTGACTGGTGCCAAGTCTTCCGACAAGATGTACTACTCCCACTCCGGTTTCCCAGGCGGTATCAAGGAAATCAACTTCGAGAAGTTGATCGCCAAGGCCCCTGAGCGTGTTATCGAAACCGCGGTCAAAGGCATGCTGCCTAAGAACCCGCTGGGTCGCGACATGTACCGTAAGCTGAAAGTGTACGCGGGTGCTGCTCACCCACACACTGCTCAGCAGCCTCAAGAACTGAAGATCTAACGGGATAGTTCATTATGTCGGCGACTCAAAATTACGGCACTGGCCGTCGCAAGACCGCAACCGCTCGCGTATTCCTGCGTCCGGGTACTGGTAACATCTCCATCAACAACCGTTCTCTGGACGTGTTCTTCGGTCGCGAAACCGCTCGCATGGTTGTTCGTCAGCCGCTCGAGCTGACCGAGACCGTTGAGAAGTTCGACATCTATGTCACCGTTTCCGGTGGTGGTGTCAGCGGTCAGGCCGGTGCGATCCGTCACGGTATCACCCGCGCTCTGATGGAATACGACGAAACCCTGCGTGGCGCTCTGCGTCGTGCTGGCTACGTCACCCGCGACGCTCGTGAAGTCGAGCGTAAGAAAGTGGGTCTGCGTAAAGCGCGTAAGCGTCCTCAGTACTCCAAGCGTTAATACCGCTTCGGCAGTCGAAAAGAGCCCGGTTCCTTGGAACCGGGCTTTTTTTTTGCCTTGAACTAACCTGTCAGCATGTCTGTGGCCGCTCGTCGCATAGACGCAGATCAAGCAAAGCGCTGGTAGTGGGCCCTTGCCCGGCTAATCCCTTGTCAGTGTGTGGATTTGTTTCTTACCATGGCGACCAAATTTTAGTGCCACAGACACAACCTAAGTACAGGCCTGGTTCAACAGGCCAAGCAAGCTGATGGGAGAGGACTGAATGAGCAATGACGGCGTCAACGCAGGCCGGCGCCGCTTCCTCGTAGCCGCGACATCCGTGGTCGGGGCAGCGGGAGCAGTGGGGGCTGCGGTACCGTTCGTGGGGTCATGGTTTCCCAGTGCCAAGGCGAAAGCCGCGGGGGCACCGGTGAAGGTCAATATCGCCAAGGTCGAGGCCGGGCAGCAGATGGTAGCCGAATGGCGAGGCCAACCGGTGTTCATCGTCAGGCGCACCGAGGAGATCCTCGGTAACCTGAAGAAAATTACTGGCGAATTGTCTGATCCCGATTCCAAGTCTTCGGTGCAGCCGACCTATGTCGACCCCGAAGTCCGCTCCATCAAGCCGGAAATCCTCATTCTCGTCGGCCTGTGCACGCACCTGGGCTGCTCGCCCACCTTCCGCCCGGAGGTTGCGCCAGCCGACCTGGGCCCTAAATGGGTGGGTGGCTACTTCTGCCCGTGCCACGGCTCCCACTACGACCTGGCTGGGCGTGTCTACAAGTCGCAGCCGGCGCCACTCAACCTGCCCGTACCGCCGCACTCGTACGAGTCGGACGATATCATCGTCATCGGCGTCGACCAGGAGAAAGCATGATGAGCAAGTTCATGGACTGGATTGATGCTCGCTTCCCCGCAACCAAGATGTGGGAAGATCACCTGAGCAAGTATTACGCGCCCAAGAACTTCAACTTCCTGTACTTCTTTGGCTCCCTGGCATTACTGGTGCTGGTCAACCAGATCGTCACCGGTGTGTGGCTTACCATGAGCTTCACACCCTCGGCAGAAGAGGCATTCGCCTCGGTCGAGTACATCATGCGTGACGTCGAATACGGCTGGATTCTGCGCTACCTGCACTCCACGGGCGCTTCGGCGTTCTTCATCGTGGTTTACCTGCACATGTTCCGCGGCCTGCTCTACGGCTCCTACCAGAAGCCGCGCGAGCTGGTCTGGCTGTTCGGCATGTTGATCTACCTGGCGCTGATGGCCGAGGCCTTCATGGGCTACCTGCTGCCGTGGGGCCAGATGTCCTACTGGGGGGCCCAGGTCATCATTTCGCTGTTCGGTGCCATCCCGGTGATTGGTGGCGACCTCACCCAATGGATTCGTGGTGACTACCTGATCTCCGGCATTACCCTGAACCGCTTCTTCGCCCTCCATGTGGTCGCCCTGCCTATCGTCATTCTCGGCCTGGTGGTGTTGCATATTCTTGCTCTGCACGAAGTGGGTTCGAACAACCCCGATGGCATCGACATCAAGAAGAAAAAGGACGAAAACGGCATTCCGCTCGATGGCATTCCGTTCCACCCTTACTACACCGTCAAGGATATTGTCGGCGTGGTGGTGTTCCTCTTCGTGTTCTGTGCGGTGGTGTTCTTCTTCCCGGAAATGGGCGGTTACTTCCTGGAGAAGCCGAACTTCGAGCAGGCCAACGCCTTCAAGACACCGGAGCATATTGCCCCTGTATGGTACTTCACACCGTTCTACGCCATCTTGCGTGCGGTGCCTGACAAGTTGATGGGTGTGATCGCCATGGGGGCGGCGATCGCGGTGCTGTTCGTACTGCCCTGGCTCGATCGCAGCCCGGTGCGTTCCATGCGTTACAAAGGCTGGATCAGCAAGCTCTTCCTGCTGGTGTTCTGCGTGGCCTTCGTCATCCTCGGCGTGCTGGGCGTGCTGGCACCTACACCTGGGCGCACGTTGTTGTCGCAGGTGTGTACGGTGCTGTACTTCGCCTACTTCCTGTTGATGCCGTTCTACACAAGGCTCGAGAAGACCAAACCGGTTCCGGAAAGGGTGACTGGCTGATGAAAAAGTTGATTGCAGTATTTTTGCTGGCACTGGTGCCTGCCTTTTGCTTCGCTGCCGAACACGGGCTGGAGCTGGACAAGGTCGATATCGACCTGACTGACAAGGCCGCGATGCAGGACGGGGCGCGGACGTTTGCCAACTATTGCATGGGCTGCCACAGTGCCAAGTTCCAGCGTTACGAGCGTGTGGCAGATGACTTGGGCATCCCCCATGAGCTGATGCTCGAAAAGCTGGTGTTTACCGGGGCCAAGATCGGTGATCACATGCAGATCGGCATGAAGCCTGAAGACGCCAAGACCTGGTTCGGTGCCGCGCCGCCCGACCTGACCCTGGTGGCCAGGGTGCGCGGTACCGATTGGCTGTACACCTACCTGCGCAGCTTCTACGAGGACCCCTCGCGGCCTTATGGGGTGAACAACAAGGTGTTCCCGAACGTCGGCATGCCCAACGTGTTGGTCGGCCTGCAGGGCAACCAGGTGATTGGCTGCAAGCAGGTGCAGACGGTGACTGATGGGAAGAAGCAATTCGACCCGTTGACCGGTAGCCCGATTACCCATGAGGCCTGTGACCAGCTGACCGTTACGCCGAAATCCGGTACCCTGACCGCCGAGCAGTTCGACGAGAAGGTCAAGAACCTGGTGACCTTCCTGGCCTATTCGGCCAACCCGGTCAAACTGGAAAGCCAGCGCATCGGTACCTATGTGCTGCTGTACCTGGCTTTCTTCTTCGTATTCGCCTATTTGCTCAAGCGTGAATACTGGAAGGACGTGCACTGATCACGCAGTAATTTCTGGTTGTTGAACGCGCCCGGGGCGCCTGGCAGAAATGCCAGGATGCCCCGGGCGCGTTTTCATTTAAAGTTGCACAGCATCTCGTGCGAGGAGCCGCTACATGGGCGCAACCAACAGGTTAGCCTGCTATTCCGACCCCGCTGACCATTATTCTCATCGGGTACGCCTGGTGCTGGCCGAGAAGGGGGTCAGCGTGCAGGTCATCGATGTCGATCCGGCGCGCCTGCCGCCGAGGCTGGCCGAAGTCAACCCGTACGGCAGCGTGCCGACCCTGGTCGACCGTGACCTGGCCTTGTATGAATCGACCGTGGTGATGGAATACCTCGAGGAGCGTTACCCGCACCCGCCGCTGATGCCGGTGTACCCGGTTGCGCGCGGCAACAGCCGTTTGCTGATGCACCGCATTCAGCGCGACTGGTGTGCCCTGGCCGATAGCGTGCTCGATTCGCGCAGCAGCGAGGCTGCCCGAAGTGAAGCGCGCAAGGCCCTGCGCGAAAGCCTGACCGGTGTTTCGCCATTGTTCAATGAGTTCGCCTGTTTCATGAGCGATGAGCAAAGCCTGGTCGATTGTTGTCTACTGCCCATACTCTGGCGCCTGCCAGTGTTGGGCATCGAGTTGCCCCGGCAAGCCAAACCGCTGCTGGATTACATGGAGCGCCAGTTCGCCCGCGAGCCATTCCAGGCGAGCCTGTCCTCTGTAGAACGTGAAATGCGTAAGCTTTAAGGAGCCGTTGATGAACTCCAGTCGCCCCTATCTGGTTCGAGCACTGTACGAGTGGATCGTCGACAACGATTGCACGCCCCATATGCTGGTCAATGCCGAATACCCTAAGGTGCAGGTACCGGATGGTTTCGCCAGTGATGGCCAGATTGTCCTTAATATCTCGCCAAGTGCGGTGCGCAACCTGCACATGGATAACGACGCGGTCAGTTTCGAGGGCCGTTTCAGTGGCGTGACTCACTCTCTTTTCGTGCCGACAGGCGCCATCCTGGGTATCTATGCCCGGGAAAATGGCCAAGGCATGGTCTTCGAGCTGGAACCGCCGCACATGGAAGAAGATGATCTGGTAGACGATGACCACGTGCAGCCGGATGATGATGGCCCGCCAGAAGGGGGTGGGCAGCCGCCGCGACCGAGTGGCCGGCCTAGTCTGAAAGTGGTCAAGTAATAAAAAAAGGCGACCTTGAAGGGTTAGTGCCAGTCAGTTAAGTAATTGGGGCCGCTTTGCGACCCATCGCGGGCACGCCCGCTCCCACAAGGGATCGCGCATTGCTTGAGTTCAGCGCCAGACGTGTAGGAGCGGGCGTGCCCGCGAAGGGCTGCAAAGCAGCCCCAATAACGCTTAACTGACAGGCATTAACTTCCAAGGGTCGCCTTTTTTAGACCGGGATTGTTGCCTTACCGGCCCAGGGTTCTTCAGTCGATGTACTCGAAGAGTTTGACGATTTTTTGCACGCCCGATACACCCTGTACTACGGCGGTGGCGGAATTGGCCTCCTGCTGGGTCACCAGGCCGAGCAGGTAGACGATACCGTTCTCGGTAATGACCTTGATTCGCGAGCTGGGCACGGCGCTGTCGGTCAGCATCTGGGTCTTGATCTTGGTGGTCAGCCAGGCATCGTTGTTGCGCGCCAGGATCGAAGACGGCTGCATGACCTGCAGCTCGTTGTGCACCTTTTTCACCCGTTGAACCTGGCTGGCGGTTTGCTCGGCAAGGCTCTTGAGGTCGGCGCGCGGGGTTTGGCCAGCCAGCAAGACGATGCCGTTGTAGCTGCTGACAACGATGTGCGAGCCCTTGTCCAGGTCCGGGTTGGCCTTGGAGATGTTGACCGCGGCTTTGGTTTCGATCAGCGAGTCGTCGATCTTGCTGCCGATGGTGCGCGTGCCGCGGTCGTCTTCAATGGGCGAATTGCGGGCAGAGGTGAGTACCGAGCTGCAGCCGGTAACGCTCAGGCACAAAGTCAGGGCCAGCAGGCCAAGGCGCATAGGGGTCATTCTTCACTCCCGAACAGTTGGCTGTCGATCAGGTCGCACAGGCAGTGGATCGCCAGCAGGTGGACTTCCTGGATGCGCGCGGTCACTGTCGAAGGTACGCGGATTTCCACGTCCTCTGGCAGTAGCAGCGAGGCCATGCCGCCGCCGTCGCGCCCCGTCATTGCTACGACAATCATTTCGCGGTCATGCGCGGCCTGGATCGCCTGGATCACGTTGGCCGAGTTACCGCTGGTGGAGATCGCCAGCAGAACATCACCCGGTTGGCCCAGTGCGCGGATCTGCTTGGAAAAGACTTCGTTGTAGCTGTAGTCATTGGCGATCGACGTCAGGGTCGAACTGTCGGTGGTCAAGGCGATGGCCGGCAAGCTCGGGCGTTCGCGCTCGAAGCGGTTGAGCAGTTCCGAGGAAAAGTGCTGGGCGTCGCCGGCCGAGCCGCCGTTGCCACAGGCGAGCATCTTGCCCTCATTGAGCAGCGCATTGACCATGATCAGGCTGGCCTGCTCGATGTGCGGTGCCAGGATGTCCATTGCCTGTTGCTTGGTTTCGATGCTGGCCTGGAACAGCCGGCGAATTCGGGATTGCATGTCCATCTGGTGACCTTAAATGGGGCGGTGGCCTTTGTTACGCGCAACAACGACCAGCCCGCGATACATAGAGCAAAAAAAACGTAGAGGGTTCAGCACTCGAAGGCGTTTTTCAGCCACTGGAGCGGTTTGCCTGCATGGTGACTACCCTGCAGGGCGACAACGTCGAAGCGGCAGGGTTGGTTGCCCCATTGAGGCTCCTTGAGCAAGAACAGGCTGGCCGCATGCACCAGCCGTTTCTGCTTGCGCCCATCGATACTGTCGAGGGCGCCTCCGAAGGCCGCGTGCAGCCGGTAGCGGACTTCGACGAATACTACTGTATCGGCGTCGAGCATGACCAGATCAAGCTCGCCGCCTTTGCATCGCCAGTTGCGCGCCAGCAGCCGCAGGCCTTGCCCCTGAAGGTACTCAAGGGCATGGGTTTCTGCGGCGTGGCCGGCGCTGGTTGGTGATGCTGCAGCCATCAGCGTGGGGTATCAGGCAGGCGCTTGACCTGGCCGCCAGCGAATTCAGCCCATGGCAGTTGGCGCTCCACACGCTGGTTGGCATTGATGCTCAAGCTGCCGGAAAGGCCCTGGACGCGGTTATCCGGCAGCGCCTTCAGTTGGCCCAGGCGCGGTGCCAGGCTGTAGGCATCGACGCCCATGGCGTACAGACGGCCCAGGCTGCCGGCGGCTTGCGGCCACTGCTGAACCACCTGTTGGCGCAGGCTGTTGCTGGTATCGAGCAGCCACGGGGTTTCGCAGAAGCGGATGCCGTTCATGTCGTTGTACTGGTTGACGTCACCGCTGGCGCTGTACAGGTTGGAAGTGGCGTATACCGGTACGTCACCGGCGTACTGGAAGTTCAGGGTCGGCTTGATCTGTTGCGCCTGCTGGGGTGTAGAGGCAAGGAAGATGAAGTCGATGTCCTGGCGGCGCGACGGTTGTGCGGCGATGTTGCCGCCAACCGTGCTTTGCAGGCTCTTGGCGCGGCTTTCGCTCTGGCGCAGCTGGAACAGGTCGGCAATCTGCTGGGCCAGCGCAACCGGTTGCGCAATGCGTTGGGCCGCGAGCACGGTGCCGCCATTGCCTTCCCAGTCCTGGCGGAAGGCAGCCAGCACGCGATCACCCCATTCGCCGCTCGGCACCAGGGCTACGGCGCGGACCATGCCGTCGGCACGGGCGCGACGGGATACTTCGCGTGCTTCGTCCTCGGCCGCCAGGCCGAACTGGAACAATTGCGGTGGGGCCACCTGGCCCGCATCGGCGTAGTTGAGCGCCAGGGTGGTGATCGGCAGTTGCGGTTTGCTGGCCAATTGCTTGACCAGCGGTTTTTCCAGCGGGCCGATGACCAGCTGCACGCCTGCGGCCTGGGCCTGGCGGTAGAAGTCGTCGAGCGAGCCGATGCGCGAGCTGTCGAACACCTGCACTGCAGGGGCGGCTTGGCCAGCCTGCTGGGCCTGGAAGTGGGCGGCCATGAAGCCGTCACGCAGGGCCCGGGCAACCCCGGCCAGTGGCCCTTCCTGGGGCAGCAGCAGGGCGATTTTGGTCAGCGGTTGGCTGGCCAGTTCCTTGAGCTTGACCAGTGGCGCTGGCAGCTGTTTGGCAGCCGGGTGGTCCGGGTGCTGTTTGACCCAGCTCTCGATGGCGCTCTGTTGCTGCTCGAGGGTGCCGGCACTTTTCACCGCCAGGGCCAGGCTGGTCCAGCCGGCCAGGGTCTGATCATTGGCCGGCTGTTGCAGCTGTTCGGCCGGCAGCGAGGCGACCAAGGCCCAGATGGCGTCATTGTTGGCGCTGGCGGCCTGATCGCTGAGCAGCGGGGCCAGCAGAACGCGTTGCTGGGCGGCGGCCAGGGCCTGGCCGTCGGCCTCCAGGGCGGCAGCGTGCACGTAGTAGGTGCGCGCCTGCTGTTCCTTCGGCAGCTCGGGAACGTGCTGCAGGCTTGGGTGGGCCAGGGCGGCCAGGGCAGCCTTGGGTTGGTTGCGGCTCATGGCCAGTTCTGCCGCCAGGGTGCTGGCGAACACTTGCTGGGCCGGCTTGAGCGTGTCCAGCGGGACCTGCTCGAGAATGCGTGCGGCGCGGGGGAAGTCCTTCTGCTTGTAGGCCAGGTCGGCTGCGCTCAGGCGCAGCAGGGCGGCGTCTTGTGCAGACTTGCTGGAAGCAGCCTGCTCGAGCAGTTGCTCGATGCTGGCATCCGGGGTGCGTGGCAGTTCGCCCAGGCTGGATGAGGGCGAGCTGGCGCAGGCTGCCAGCAGGGCAGCGAGGCAGAGGGCTGTGAGCAGCCGCAGGCAAGCGATCATGTAAAGGTCCTGTTACTCGATCAAGTTGGCCGGCAATTGTACCCAAGCACTGGCCGGGGCGCGATGTCGCCGTGTCGATCCTTCACTATAGGTGGCTTGCCGCCGGACGCGTGTGAAGTTCTTTGCGCCCTGTTGCAGGCGCTCGGGCTACAATACCGCCTTTGATCCGACTGACAGGTGTGCGCAGTGACTGATGTGGCAGGGGCTTCTAAATCCACCGTGGGAACGCTGTATGTGGTGGCAACTCCCATCGGCAACCTCGATGACATGAGCGCCCGGGCGCTCAAGGTGCTGGCAGACGTAGCGCTGATCGCGGCCGAAGACACCCGCCATTCGATCCGCCTGCTGCAACACTTTGGCATCGATACGCCACTGGCGGCCTGCCACGAGCATAACGAGCGGGACGAAGGCGGGCGCTTTCTCGGCAAGCTGCTGGCCGGCGAAGATGTGGCGCTGGTTTCCGATGCCGGTACCCCGTTGATTTCCGACCCTGGCTACCACCTGGTGCGCCAGGCGCGGGCTGCCGGCGTCAGCGTGGTGCCGGTGCCGGGCGCCTGCGCCTTGATCGCGGCGTTGTCGGCGGCAGGCCTGCCATCGGACCGTTTCATTTTCGAAGGTTTCCTGCCGGCCAGGCAGGCGGGGCGCCTGGCACGCCTGGAGCAAGTGCGCGAAGAGCCGCGCACGCTGATTTTCTATGAAGCGCCGCACCGTATCCTCGAGTGCCTCCAGGACATGGAAACGGTGTTTGGCGGTGAGCGCCCGGCATTGCTGGCGCGCGAATTGACGAAAACCTTCGAGACGCTCAAGGGCTTGCCTCTGGCCGAGCTGCGGGCGTTCGTCGCCGGTGATAGCAACCAGCAGCGCGGAGAGTGCGTGGTGCTGGTCGGTGGCTGGAGTGCACCGGAGGGCGAGCAAGCCATCAGTAGCGAGGCCCAGCGCGTGCTCGACCTGTTGCTGGCCGAGTTGCCGCTGAAGCGGGCGGCGGCGCTTGCCTCGGAAATTACCGGCGTGCGCAAGAACCTGTTGTATCAACTTGCCCTGGATAAGCAGAAAGCCCAGTAGTGGCAAATTGATATAAATGCTGCTGCCGCTTGTTCTTGAGCGCGTGTGCCGTTAACCTTGTCGGCGGAGAGTCGATCGGACAGTCGCTGCCGTCTTTTGTTCCGCAAAAGATCGGGGGAGGAAAGTCCGGGCTCCACAGGGCAGAGTGCCAGGTAACGCCTGGGAGGCGCGAGCCTACGGAAAGTGCCACAGAAAATAACCGCCTAAGCACTTCGGTGCCGGTAAGGGTGAAAAGGTGCGGTAAGAGCGCACCGCACGGCTGGCAACAGTTCGTGGCTAGGTAAACCCCACTCGGAGCAAGACCAAATAGGGTTCCATCAGGCGTGGCCCGCGTCGGAACCGGGTAGGTTGCTAGAGGCGTCCAGTGATGGCCGTCGTAGAGGAATGACTGTCCTCGACAAAACCCGGCTTACAGATCGACTCTCCACCTTTCTTTTCTGCATCTTTCGATAGCAGACCCCCCTTTGGTAATACCGAAAAAATCTTACTCTTAATAAATTACTTTAAGTTCAAGCCCCAGTGGCTTGTGCAGGTTTGATTTTTCTCGTGTTTTTTTCATTGTGAAATACCTTTCACAATCCTTTAACGCGCTAAATCTCGGTCCTGTAAGGCTTTTCCTTCCGAACGTGCCTTGACGGTGCCTCCGGCGGATTCCTATAGTGTGCGCAAGTGGCAGAAAGTGGGATGAAGTGGGTTTTCTGGCACAAAAAAGATAACATTGTGGGGAATCGCAGCCGTGTTCCGCGGAGCCAACGCCGTCAGTCTCGATGCCAAGGGCCGACTCGCCATGCCGAGCCGGTACCGTGACGAGCTCGATTCGCGTTGCAACGGTCAGCTGATCGTGACCATCGACGCCGTGGACCCGTGCTTGTGTGTTTATCCCCTCGATGAGTGGGAACAGATAGAAGCCAAGTTGCGTGCCTTGCCATCGTTGCGTGAGGAAAACCGCCGCCTGCAGCGATTGCTGATTGGCAATGCGGTAGACCTGGAGCTCGACGGCAGTGGGCGTTTCCTGGTGCCGCCCCGTTTGCGTGAGTACGCCAAGCTCGACAAGAAGGCGATGCTGGTGGGGCAACTGAACAAATTCCAGCTGTGGGATGAAGATGCCTGGAACGTGGTTTCGGCAGCCGACCTTGCAGCTATTCAACAACCGGGCGCCATGCCCGACGAACTGCGTGACCTGATCCTGTGACCATAGATAGCGGCTTCAACCACATTACCGTCCTGCTCGACGAAGCTGTCGAGGCATTGGCCTTGCGCGCCGACGGTTGCTATCTGGACGGCACGTTCGGCCGTGGCGGACACAGCCGCCTGATCCTCAGCAAGCTCGGGCCGCAAGGGCGGCTGCTGGGCTTCGACAAAGACCCACAAGCGATTGCCACAGGGCAAGCGCTGGCGGCCGAAGACGGCCGCTTTGTCATTGTGCAGCGCAGCTTTGCCGAGTTGGGCGCAGAAGTGGCCGAGCGCGGTCTGCATGGCAAGGTCAGCGGCGTGCTGCTGGACCTTGGCGTGTCCTCGCCGCAACTGGACGACCCCGAGCGGGGCTTCAGCTTTCTCAATGATGGCCCGCTGGACATGCGCATGAACCCCGACCAGGGTGTCAGCGCTGCCGAATTCATTGCCACCGCGCCGGTGGAAGAGATTGCCCGCGTGTTCAAGGAGTATGGCGAAGAGCGCTTTGCCGGGCGCATGGCGCGTGCCGTGGTCGAGCGCCGCGAAAAGCAGCCGTTCACCCGCACTGCCGACCTGGCAGAGGTGCTCAAGGTGGCCAACCCGGCCTGGGAAAAGGGCAAAAACCCGGCTACCCGCGCCTTCCAGGGCTTGCGCATCCACGTCAACAACGAACTGGGTGACCTGGAGGCGGGGCTTGAGGCCGCGCTCGACGCGCTCGAAGTCGGCGGTCGGTTGGCGGTCATCAGCTTCCACTCGCTGGAAGACCGTATCGTCAAACTGTTCATGCGCAAACTGGTCAAGGGCGAAGCCGACAACCTGCCACGCAACCTGCCGGTGCAGCACAAGGTCTTCGAGCCCAAGGTCAAGCTCATCGGCAAGGCCCAGTTCGCCTCCGAAGCTGAGCTCAAGGCCAACCCGCGGTCGCGCAGCGCCGTGATGCGTGTGGCGGAGAAGTTGCGGTGAGCAGGCTGTTCGCCAAGCCCTTGCCAGGCGGGAGCTTCCTGATGCTCCTGCTGTTCGTTGCCGTGCTGGTTTCGGCCATTGCGGTGTCCTACAGCGCGCACTGGAACCGCCAGTTGCTCAATACCCTGTACGGTGAGCTGAACGAGCGTGACAAGGCCCAGGCCGAGTGGGGCCGGTTGATCCTCGAGCAGAGCACCTGGACCGCGGCCAGCCGTATCGAAAACCTTGCGTCCGAGCAATTGAAGATGCGCGTGCCTGCGGCTGACGAAGTGCGGATGGTGGCGCCATGATGAAACTCGAAGGCGCACTGTACCCATGGCGTTTCCGCGTGGTCATCGGCCTGCTGGCACTCATGGTCGGCGCGATCTGCTGGCGCATCATCGACCTGCAGGTGGTCGACCGTGACTTCCTCAAGGGCCAGGGCGACGCGCGCAGCCTGCGCCATATCTCGATCCCGGCACACCGTGGGCTGATTACCGACCGCAACGGTGAGCCATTGGCGGTCAGCACCCCGGTCACGACCTTGTGGGCCAACCCCAAGGAAATGCAGGCCTCCAAAGAGCGCTGGCCGCAATTGGCAGCAGCGTTGGGGCAAAACCCGCAGCAGCTGAGCGAGCGCCTGACCCAGCAGGCCAACAAAGAGTTCATCTACCTGGTTCGCGGCCTGACCCCGGAGCAGGGCCAGCACGTGCTCGACCTGAAAGTGCCCGGCGTGTACGGGCTGGAAGAGTTCCGCCGGTTCTACCCGGCCGGTGATGTCACTGCGCATATGGTCGGCTTCACCGACCTGGACGACCACGGGCGCGAGGGGGTCGAGCTGGCCTATGACGAGTGGCTGGCCGGCGTGCCTGGCAAGCGCCAGGTCATCAAGGACCGGCGCGGCCGGCTGATCAAGGATATTCAGGTCACCAAGAACGCCAAGGCCGGGAAGACCTTGGCGTTGTCGATTGACCTGCGTCTGCAGTACCTGGCTACCCGCGAGCTGCGCAACGCCATTGCCGAACAGAACGCCAAGGCCGGCAGCCTGGTGATCATGGACGTCAAGACCGGTGAGGTCCTGGCCATGGTCAACCAGCCGACCTACAACCCCAACAACCGCCGCAGCATGTTCCCGGCGGCCATGCGTAACCGGGCGATCATCGACGTGTTCGAGCCAGGTTCGACGGTAAAGCCGATCTCCATGAGCGCAGCGCTGGAAAGTGGCCGCTGGAAGCCTACCGACAAGGTCGAGGTATACCCCGGCAGCCTGCAGATCGGCCGTTACACCATCAAGGACGTGTCGCGTAGCGAGGGGCCGATCCTCGACCTGACCGGCATCCTGATCAACTCCAGTAACGTGGGCATGAGCAAGATCGCCTTCGACATCGGTGGCGAGGCCATCTACCGCGTGATGTCCCAGGTCGGCCTGGGCCAGTACACCGGCCTTGGTTTCCCGGGTGAGCGTGTCGGCAACCTGCCGAACCACCGCGAGTGGCGTAAGGCCGAGACGGCCACCCTGTCTTACGGCTACGGCGTGTCGGTGACCGCCCTGCAGCTGGTGCATGCCTACGCGGCATTGGCCAACGACGGCAAGATGGTCCCGCTGTCGATCCTCAAGGTGGACAAGGCGCCCGAGGCGGTGCAGGCCATTCCGAAGGAAACCGCAGAAACCATCCAGGGCATGTTGCAGCAGGTGATCGAGGCCCCGCGCGGCGTGTTCCGCGCGCAGGTGCCGTTCTACCACGTGGCCGGCAAGTCCGGTACTGCACGTAAAGCCACGGTGGGTTCCAAGGGTTACACCGAAAACGCCTACCGCTCGCTGTTCGCAGGCTTCGGCCCGATGAGCGATCCGCGTTACGCCATCGTCGTGGTGATCGACGAACCGGGCAAGGGTGGCTACTTCGGTGGCCTGGTTTCGGCACCGGTGTTCAGCAAGGTCATGTCCGGCACCCTACGCCTGATGAACGTGCCGCCAGACAACCTGCCGCCGCCAGCTGCTGCTGCACCTGCCGGGCAACCACAAGTCAATGCTGCCGCTGCCAAGGGAGGGCGTGGATGATGACAATGCCATTGAGCAAACTGTTCGCCCACGCCAGCCGCGACCCGATGATCCGCGAACTGACCCTGGACAGCCGCAACGTGCGCCCGGGTGACCTGTTCCTGGCAGTGCCGGGGGCCAAGGTCGATGGCCGTGAGCACATCGCCGATGCCTTGGCCCGCGGTGCTGCCGCCGTGGCTTATGAAGAGCAGGGCGCCAACGTGCTGCCGTTGACCGATGTGCCGTTGATTCCGGTCAAAGGGCTGATCGCTCAGCTGTCGGATATTGCCGGCCGCTTCTATGGCGAGCCCAGCCGGCAGTTGGACCTGGTCGGCGTGACCGGTACCAACGGCAAGACCAGTGTCACCCAGTTGCTGGCGCAAGCGTTGGACCTGCTCGGCAAGCGCTGCGGCCTGATCGGCACCCTCGGTACCGGGTTCTACGGTAAATTGCAAAGTGGCCGCTTGACCACCCCCGACCCAATTGCCGTGCAGTCCACGCTGTATGACCTGAAAAAGGATGGCGCCAAAGCCGTGGCCATGGAGGTGTCTTCCCATGCCCTGGAACAAGGCCGCGTGGCTGCCCTGGCTTTCGACATTGCGGTGATGACCAACCTGTCCCGCGACCACCTCGACTATCACGGCAGCATGCAGGCGTACGAAGCGGCCAAGGCCAAGCTGTTCGCCTGGCCGAGCCTGCGCTGCCAGGTGGTGAACCTGGACGACGAGTTCGGTCGGCGCCTGGCTCAAGCTTTCGACGATAGAGCGCCGGCAGATGCTATCGAGTCACGGCTGCTCAGCTATAGCCTGGAAAACCGGGACGCGGATCTGTTCTGCACCAAGGCCGAATTCGACGACCATGGCGTGCGCGCCACATTGGTCACTGCCCAGGGTGAGCGCATTCTGCGCAGCCAGCTGTTGGGCCGTTTCAACCTGAGCAACATGCTGGCGGCGGTGGCAACCCTGCTGGCAATGGACTTCGCCCTCGACGAGATTCTCCGCGTCATCCCCAAACTGCAAGGGCCGGTTGGCCGCATGCAGCGCCTGGGTGGCGGTGCCAAGCCATTGGTGGTGGTCGACTACGCACACACGCCCGACGCGCTGGAGAAGGTTCTCGAAGCCCTGCGCCCGCATGCTCACGGCCAGCTGCTGTGCCTGTTCGGCTGCGGCGGCGACCGTGATCGCGGCAAGCGCCCACTGATGGCCGAAGTGGCCGAGCGCCTGGCGGACCGCGTGCTGGTCACCGATGACAACCCGCGTAGCGAAGACCCGCTGCGCATCTTCGACGACATTCGCCCCGGTTTTGCCAAGCCTGCCGAGGTGGAATTCATCGCTGGCCGCGGCGCGGCCATTGCGCACCTGATTGCCACCGCTGCTGCCGACGACGTGATCGTGTTGGCCGGCAAGGGGCACGAGGATTATCAAGAGATCAACGGCGAGCGCCATGATTTCTCCGACTTGATCGAAGCCGAAAAGGCACTTGCAGCCTGGGAGGCTCCACATGCTTAAGCCCATGTCACTCAGCCAGCTGGCCCCGCTGCTGAACGGTCAGCAGATCGGCGCAGATGCGGCGTTCACCGGCGTCAGCATCGACAGCCGCAGTGTCAGTACCGGGCAACTGTTCGTTGCCCTGGCCGGCCCGCGTTTCGACGGCCACGACTACCTGGCCGATGTCAAAGCCAAGGGTGCCGTCGCGGCGCTGGTCGAGCGCGAGGTGGCCGATGTCGACCTGCCGCAATTGCGCGTGGCTGACTGCCGCCTGGCCCTGGGCCAGCTCGGGGCACTGAACCGTGCCGCCTATGACAAGCCGGTGGTGGCCATTACCGGCTCCAGCGGCAAGACCACAGTCAAGGAAATGCTTGCCAGCATCCTGCGTACCCGTGGCCTGGTGCACGCCACCCGTGGCAACCTCAACAACGACCTCGGTGCGCCGCTGACCCTGCTGGAAATCGCCGCGGAGCACAGTGCTGCGGTGATCGAGCTGGGCGCTTCGCGCATCGGTGAAATTCGCTACACCGTCGGGCTGACCCGGCCGCAGGTGGTCGTCATCAACAACGCGGGTACCGCCCACGTTGGCGAGTTCGGCGGCCCGGAGAAAATCGTCGAAGCCAAAGGCGAGATTCTTGAAGGCCTGGGCGAGGGCGGTATCGCCATTCTCAACCTGGACGACAAGGCGTTCGCAACCTGGAAGGCCCGTGCCGGGGCCCACAAGGTCATCAGCTTCGCCCGCAGCGACGCCCGTGCCGATTTCCATGCCAGCGCCATAGGGCGCGACGCCCGTGGTTGCCCGTCATTTCAGCTGCATGGCGCCGGCGAGGTGGCCCAGGTACAGCTCAATGTGCTCGGTGAGCACAATGTCAGCAACGCCCTGGCCGCTGCCGCCGCTGCCCATGCCGTTGGTGTGAGCCTGGCAGGCATTGCGGCTGGCCTTGCGGCGGTACAGCCGGTCAAGGGCCGCACCGTGGCGCAGATCGCGCCCAGTGGTGTGCGTGTGATCGACGACAGTTACAACGCAAATCCCACCTCGATGTGCGCGGCCATTGATATACTCGCCGGCTTCCCCGGCCGCACCGTCCTGGTGCTTGGGGATATCGGCGAATTGGGGCAGTGGGCGGAAGAAGGCCACCGGCAGGTCGGCGACTACGCGCGCGGCAAGGTCGACGCCCTGTATGCAGTGGGTTCCAACATGAAACATGCGGTCGAGGCGTTCGGCGCCAATGGCCGTCATTTCGCTACTCAAGCTGAGCTGATCGATGCAGTTACTGCCGAGAACGCCAGCGACACCACTATTTTGATCAAGGGCTCGCGCAGCGCTGCGATGGAAAACGTCGTGGCGGCTTTGTGCGGTGCCAGCGGGGAGAAACATTAATGCTGCTGCTGTTGGCCGAGTATCTGCAACAGTTCCACAAAGGCTTCGCGGTCTTTCAGTACCTGTCCCTGCGCGGGATTCTGGGTGTACTGACCGCGTTGTCCCTGGCGCTGTGGCTGGGGCCGTGGATGATTCGTACGCTGCAAATTCGCCAGATCGGCCAGGCCGTACGTAACGACGGCCCGCAATCGCACCTGTCCAAGTCCGGCACCCCGACCATGGGCGGCGCACTGATTCTGTCGGCCATCGCTGTCAGCACCCTGCTGTGGGCCGACCTGAGCAACCGCTACGTCTGGGTGGTGCTGATCGTCACCCTGGCCTTCGGTGCCATCGGCTGGGTCGACGACTACCGCAAGGTGATCGAAAAGAATTCCCGGGGCCTGCCAAGCCGCTGGAAGTACTTCTGGCAGTCGGTGTTCGGCCTGGCGGCGGCGGTGTTCCTGTACAAGACCGCACCGACCAGCGTCGAAACCACGCTGATCCTGCCATTCATCAAGGACGTTACCATTCCGCTGGGCGTCGGCTTCGTGGTGCTGACCTACTTCGTCATCGTCGGCTCCAGCAACGCGGTCAACCTCACCGACGGCCTCGACGGCCTGGCCATCATGCCCACGGTGATGGTCGGCGGCGCGCTGGGCATCTTCTGCTACCTGTCGGGTAACGTGAAATTCGCCGAGTACCTGTTGATTCCCTACGTGCCTGGCTCGGGCGAACTGATCGTGTTCTGTGGCGCCTTGATCGGTGCCGGCCTGGGTTTTTTGTGGTTCAACACCTACCCGGCACAAGTCTTCATGGGTGACGTCGGCGCGCTGGCGCTGGGCGCTGCCCTGGGCACTATCGCGGTGATCGTGCGCCAGGAAATCGTGCTGTTCATCATGGGCGGCATCTTTGTCGTGGAAACCCTGTCGGTGGTGATTCAAGTCGCCTCGTTCAAGCTGACCGGCAAACGGGTGTTCCGCATGGCACCGATCCACCACCACTTTGAACTCAAGGGCTGGCCAGAGCCACGCGTAATCGTCCGCTTCTGGATCATCACTGTGATCCTGGTGCTGATCGGCCTTGCCACCCTGAAACTGAGGTAGATGAGCGTGTCTTTGATCGCTTCCGACCAATTCCGCATCGTTGTCGGCCTCGGCAAGAGCGGCATGTCCCTGGTTCGCTTCCTGGCGAGCCGGGGCATTGCCTTTGCGGTCGCCGACACCCGCGAGCAACCGCCGGAACTGGACACCCTGCGCCGTGATTACCCGCAGGTGGAAGTGCGTTGTGGTGAACTGGACGTAGACTTCCTGTGCCGCGCCAACGAACTGTACGTAAGCCCTGGCCTGGCCCTGGCTACCCCGGCCCTGCAGCAGGCCGCTGCGCGGGGCGTGCAACTGTCGGGGGATATCGAACTGTTCGCCCGCCATGCCAAGGCGCCGATCATCGCCATCAGCGGTTCCAACGCCAAGAGCACCGTGACCACGCTGGTGGGTGAAATGGCAGCCAAGGCCGGCAAGCGCGTGGCCGTGGGCGGTAACCTGGGAACCCCGGCACTGGACCTGCTGGCCGATGACGTCGAGTTGTACGTGCTGGAGCTGTCGAGCTTCCAGCTGGAAACCACCGACCAGCTCAATGCCGAAGTGGCCAGCGTGCTGAACATCAGCGAAGACCACATGGACCGCTACAGCGGCCTGCCGGCCTATCACCTGGCCAAGCACCGCATCTTCCGCGGTGCCAGGCAGGTGGTCGTGAACCGCCAGGACGCCCTGAGCCGGCCCCTGCCGGTAGAGGGCCGCCCTTGCTGGTCCTTCGGCCTCAACCAACCAGACTTCAAGGCCTTCGGCCTGCGCGAAGTGGATGGCGAGAAATACCTGGCGTTCGAATTCCAGGCATTGCTGCCGGTGCGCGAGCTGAAGATTCGCGGCGCTCATAACCAGAGCAATGCACTGGCTGCGTTGGCCTTGGGCCATGCTGCCGGCTTGCCGTTCGAGCCGATGCTCGAGGCGCTGCGCGAATTCGCTGGCCTGGCCCACCGTTGCCAGTGGGTGCGCGAGCGCAACGGCGTGAACTGGTACGACGATTCCAAGGCCACCAATGTCGGTGCTGCCCTGGCCGCCATCGAAGGCCTGGGGGCCGATATCGAGGGCAAGCTGGTGTTGATCGCCGGTGGCGACGGCAAAGGCGCCGAGTTTGGTGCCCTGCGTGAACCGGTCAAGCGTTTTTGCCGCGCCGTGGTGTTGCTGGGCCGTGATGCCGAGCGCCTTGCCCAAGCCTTGGGTGATGACGTGCCGCTGGTGCGGGTAAAAACCCTCGACGACGCCGTGCAACAGTGCGCCGACCTGGCCCGGGCCGGCGATGCCGTACTGTTGTCGCCAGCCTGCGCCAGCCTTGACATGTTCAGGAACTTCGAGGAACGCGGGCGGCTGTTCGCCCAGGCAGCGGGGGCCCTGGCATGATCTTCGGTGTGCTCAAACCCTATCCGTCGCCGCTGATCAGCGGCCGTGGCATCGACCTCGACTTCGCGATGCTGGCCGGCTGCCTGGCCTTGCTCGGTCTGGGCCTGGTGATGATCACCTCGGCCTCCTCGGAAGTGGCTGCAGTGCAGTCGGGCAATCCGCTCTACCACATGTTCCGCCATCTGGTGTACGTGCTCCTCGGTGTGGTGGCCTGTGGCGCAACCCTGATGATCCCGATCGCCACCTGGCAGCGCATGGGCTTCCTCATGTTGCTGGGCGCCTTCGGCTTGCTGGTGCTGGTGCTGGTGCCGGGGATCGGCCGCGAAGTGAACGGCTCCATGCGCTGGATCGGCTTCAGCTTCTTCAATGTGCAGCCTTCGGAAATCGCCAAGGTGTTCGTGGTGGTCTACCTGGCCGGGTACCTGGTGCGCCGCCAGACTGAAGTCCGCGAGACGTGGATGGGCTTCTTCAAACCTTTCATCGTGTTGCTGCCGATGGCTGCGCTGCTGCTGATGGAACCGGACTTCGGCGCCACCGTGGTGATGATGGGCGCGGCCGCGGCCATGTTGTTCCTTGGCGGTGTCGGGCTGTTCCGCTTCAGCCTGATGGTGGTGCTGGCAGTGTTGGCGGTGTTCGTTCTGGTGCAGGCGCAGCCTTACCGCATGGCGCGCCTGATCACCTTTACCGACCCATGGTCCGACCAGTTCGGCTCCGGTTACCAGTTGACCCAGGCGTTGATCGCGTTCGGCCGCGGCGAGTGGCTGGGCGTTGGCCTGGGCAACAGTGTGCAGAAGCAGTTCTACCTGCCTGAAGCGCACACCGACTTCGTGTTCTCGGTATTGGCCGAAGAGCTGGGGGTGGTCGGCTCGCTGGTGACCATCGCCCTGTTCGTGTTCGTGACCGTCCGCGCCCTGTACATCGGCCTGTGGGCGGAGAAGGCCAAGCAGTTCTTTGCCGCGTACATGGCGTTCGGCCTGGCCTTCCTGTGGATCGGCCAGTTCCTGATCAACATCGGGGTGAATGTCGGCTTGCTGCCGACCAAAGGCCTGACCTTGCCGTTCCTCAGCTACGGGGGCAGCTCGCTGGTCATCTGTTGTGCTTGCGTGGGCTTGTTGTTGCGTATCGAGTGGGAAAGCCGTACGCACCTGGGCAGCGAGGAGCACGAGTTCAGCGAAAGCGATTTTGCCGAGGAGACCAGTCATGGCCGCTGACGGCAAGAACGTACTGATCATGGCCGGCGGTACCGGCGGCCATGTGTTCCCGGCGCTGGCCTGTGCCCGTGAGTTCCAGGCGCGCGGGTACAGCGTGCACTGGCTGGGTACCCCGCGCGGTATCGAGAATGAACTGGTGCCCCAGGCCGGCGTGCCCCTGCACCTGATCCAGGTCAGCGGCCTGCGCGGCAAAGGCAAGCTGTCGTTGCTCAAGGCACCCTTGACCCTGATCAAGGCCGTTCTCCAGGCAAGGCGGATCATTCGCCAGCTCAAGCCGGTATGCGTGCTGGGCTTTGGCGGTTATGTGACCGGCCCCGGCGGCGTGGCTGCGCGGCTGTGTGGTGTGCCGCTGGTGATCCATGAGCAGAACGCCCGCGCCGGTACCGCCAACCGCTTGCTGGTGCCGCTGTCTGCGCGGGTTTGCGAGGCGTTTCCGAACACCTTCGAGGCCAGCGACAAGCGCCGCACCACCGGCAACCCGGTGCGCCCCGAGCTGTTCCTGGATGCGCCACGCGCGCCCTTGGCCGAACGCCGGGCACGGCTGTTGGTGCTGGGCGGCAGCCTGGGGGCGGAACCATTGAACAAATTGTTGCCTAAGGCCCTGTCCGAAGTGCCTGCTGCCCTGCGGCCCGAGGTGTTTCACCAGGCCGGCAAGCAACACGCGCAGGTCACCGCCGAGCGTTATCACGAGGCCGGCGTCGAGGCTCAGGTCGAGCCTTTCATCAAGGACATGGCCCAAGCCTATGGCTGGGCCGACATGGTGGTGTGTCGGGCGGGGGCGCTGACCGTCAGCGAGCTGGCGGCGGCAGGCCTGCCTTCGGTGCTGGTGCCGTTGCCTCACGCAATCGACGATCACCAGACCCATAACGCCCAATATCTGGCTCGCGAAGGTGCTGCCTTCCTGATGCCACAAGCGACAACTGGCGCAGCGCAGCTCGCTGAACGCCTGA
Organism: Pseudomonas sp. NY5710; assembly: GCF_013305665.1. Lineage (NCBI taxonomy): Bacteria > Pseudomonadati > Pseudomonadota > Gammaproteobacteria > Pseudomonadales > Pseudomonadaceae > Pseudomonas > Pseudomonas sp. NY5710. The sequence continues at coordinate 4,338,711 of NZ_CP045554.1, read as the reverse complement.
ACGAGGTGCTGATGCAACCCGAGAAACTCAATGTCATGGCAGGTACCGCACGGCGCCTGGCCAAACCTGCAGCAACCAGCACCGTGGTCGATATCTGCCTGGAGGTGGCTCATGGTTGAGAGCCAGAAAGCCATGCCCCAGCCGAAAATGGGTCGTATCCGTCGCATTCACTTCGTCGGTATCGGCGGCGTGGGCATGTGCGGCATTGCCGAAGTGTTGCTGAACCTGGGCTATGAAGTGTCCGGTTCCGACCTGAAGGCCTCCCCGGTCACCGAGCGCCTGGAGTCATTCGGTGCCGAGATCTTCGTCGGCCACCGTGCCGAGAACGCTGCCACTGCCGATGTGCTGGTGGTTTCCAGCGCCATCAACCCGGCCAACCCGGAAGTGGCCACCGCCCTCGAGCGGCGTATCCCGGTGGTACCGCGTGCCGAGATGCTCGCCGAGCTGATGCGCTACCGCCACGGTGTGGCAGTCGCCGGTACACACGGCAAGACCACCACCACCAGCCTGCTGGCCTCGGTATTCGCCGCCGGCGGTCTGGACCCGACTTTCGTCATCGGTGGTCGCCTGACTGCGGCCGGCACCAATGCCCAGCTGGGCACCAGCCGTTATCTGATCGCCGAAGCCGATGAAAGCGATGCCAGCTTCCTGCACCTGCAGCCGATGGTGGCTGTGGTCACCAACATCGACGCCGACCACATGGCGACCTATGAAGGCGACTTCAACAAACTGAAGAAAACCTTCGTCGAGTTCCTGCACAACCTGCCGTTCTACGGCCTGGCGGTGATGTGCCTGGACGACCCGGTGGTGCGCGAGATTCTGCCGCAGGTGAAGCGCCCGACCGTGACCTACGGTTTCAGCGAAGAGGCCGACATCCGCGCCATCAACGTGCGCCAGCAGGGTATGCAGACCCATTTCACCGTGCTGCGCCGCGACTGCGAGCCGCTGGACGTGTCGGTGAACATGCCGGGCAACCACAACGTGCTCAATGCCCTGGCCACCATCGCCATTGCCACTGACGAAGGCATCACTGACGAAGCCATCGTGCAGGGTCTGTCCGGCTTCCAGGGTGTCGGCCGTCGCTTCCAGGTCTACGGCGAGCTGCCGGTCGAAGACGGCAGCGTGATGCTCGTCGATGACTACGGCCACCACCCGACCGAAGTGGCCGCGGTGATCAAGGCTGTGCGCGGTGGCTGGCCAAGCCGCCGCCTGGTGATCGTCTACCAGCCGCACCGCTATAGCCGCACCCGCGACCTGTACGACGATTTCGTTCAGGTGCTGGGCGATGCCAACGTGCTGCTGCTGATGGAGGTGTACCCGGCTGGCGAAGAGCCCATCCCCGGCGCCGACAGCCGGCAGCTGTGCCACAGCATTCGCCAGCGCGGCAAGCTCGACCCGATCTACATCGAACGCGGCGCCGAGCTGGCGCCACTGGTCAAGCCGTTGCTGCGCGCTGGCGACATCCTGCTCTGCCAGGGTGCCGGTGACGTTGGCGGCCTGGCCCCGCAACTGATGAAAAGCCCGCTGTTCGCTGGCGCCAAGCAGGAGAAGTCGAAATGACCAGCGCCTACGACAAGCTGCACTCTACCCTGGACGTGAAAGCGTTTGGCCGCGTTGCCGTGCTGTACGGCGGCAAGAGTGCCGAGCGCGAAGTGTCGCTCAAGTCTGGCGCCGCCGTGATCGATGCGTTGACCAGCGCCGGTGTCGACGTCGTTGCCATCGACGTCGGTGACGACCTGCTCGACCGCCTGCAGAACGAGAAGATCGACCGCGCCTTCATCATCCTCCACGGCCGTGGCGGTGAGGATGGCAGCATGCAGGGGCTGCTGGAGTGCCTGGGCATCCCTTATACCGGTAGCGGCATCCTCGCTTCGGCCCTGGCCATGGACAAGCTGCGTACCAAGCAGGTGTGGCAGAGCCTGGGCATTCCTACCCCGCGCCACGCGGTGCTGGCGAGTGAAAGCGATTGTTTGCAGGCCAGTACGGAACTGGGCTTCCCGCTGATCGTCAAACCCGCCCATGAAGGCTCTAGCATCGGCATGGCCAAGGTGAACAGCGCCGAGGAACTGATCGCCGCCTGGCAAGACGCTGCCCAGTACGATTCCCAGGTACTGGTGGAGCAGTGGATCCACGGCCCGGAGTTCACCATTGCGGTGCTGCGCGGCCAGGTGCTGCCGCCGATCGCCTTGGGTACACCGCACGTGTTCTACGACTACGACGCCAAGTACATCGCCAACGATACCCAGTACCGCATTCCGTGCGGCCTGGATAGCGCCAAGGAACAGGAACTGATCGACCTGACCGCCCGTGCCTGTGATGCCGTTGGCATCGAGGGCTGGGGGCGGCTGGACGTAATGCAGGACGAGCAAGGCCGGTTCTGGCTGCTCGAAGTAAACACCGCACCCGGCATGACCGATCATAGCCTGGTGCCCATGGCGGCCCGCGCGGCTGGCCTGGACTTCCAGCAACTGGTGCTGGCAATCCTGGCCGAAAGCGTGGCAACGCGAGGTTAACCATCATGCAAGGCGCAATGATACGTCAGCAGCAACCCGTAACCGGCCGTAGCAAGCCGGTGCCGCGTGGTGCCAGCAGGCTGGTGGCCGACGAGCCCGTATCGGCGCGCCTGCCGCGGCCCAGCCTGGGTGGCCTGAAGCGCCTGCTGTGGCCGGTGTTGCTGGTGGCAGCAGGCTTCGGTGCCTACGAAGGGGCCATCCGCCTGATGCCTTATGCCGACCGGCCCATCGCCAAGATCGATGTGCAGGGCGACCTCACCTACATCAGCCAGCAGTCGGTGCAGCAACGCATCGCCCCTTACGTGGCCGCGAGCTTCTTCAGTGTCGACCTGCCGGCGATGCGTACGGAGCTCGAACAGATGCCCTGGATCGCCCACGCCGAAGTGCGTCGGGTGTGGCCTGACGAGGTGGTGATCCGCCTGGAAGAACAGCTGCCGGTGGCGCGCTGGGGCGACGAAGCCTTGCTCAACAACCAGGGCCAGGCATTCACCCCGCGTGAGCTGGCCAACTATGAGCACCTGCCGCAGCTTGCCGGGCCGCAGCGTGCCCAGCAACAAGTCATGCAGCAGTATCAGGTATTGAGCCAGATGCTGCGCCCCTTGGGCTTTTCCATCGCTCGCCTGGAGCTGCGCGAGCGAGGCAGCTGGTTCTTGACCACTGGCGCGAGCAGCGCCGGGCCGGGCATCGAGCTGCTGCTGGGGCGCGACCATCTGGTGGAGAAGATGCGCCGTTTCATTGCCATTTACGACAAGACACTCAAAGACCAGATCAGCACTATCGCCCGCATTGATCTGCGTTATTCCAACGGACTTGCCGTTGGTTGGCGGGAACCGATTGCACCGACGACGGCCCAACCCGCCGTTGCGAAGAATTAGAGAGAGGCAGGACCATGGCAAACGCGCATAGCGGCAAAATGATCGTCGGGCTGGACATTGGCACCTCCAAGGTGGTGGCGCTGGTCGGCGAAGTGGGCGAAGACGGCACCCTGGAAATCGTCGGTATCGGCACACACCCGTCCCGCGGCCTGAAAAAAGGCGTGGTGGTGAACATCGAGTCGACCGTGCAATCGATCCAGCGCGCCGTCGAAGAAGCGCAGCTGATGGCCGGCTGCCGTATCCACTCGGCATTCGTGGGCGTTGCCGGTAACCACATTCGCAGCCTGAACTCCCACGGTATCGTCGCCATCCGTGACCGCGAGGTCAGCCTGGCCGACCTGGAGCGGGTACTGGACGCGGCCCAGGCGGTGGCCATTCCGGCCGACCAACGCGTGCTGCACACCCTGCCGCAGGACTACGTGATCGACAACCAGGAAGGCGTCCGCGAGCCGCTGGGCATGTCGGGCGTGCGTCTGGAAGCCAAGGTGCACGTGGTGACCTGCGCGGTCAACGCGGCACAGAACATCGAAAAGTGCGTGCGCCGCTGCGGCCTGGAAATCGACGACATCATCCTCGAGCAGTTGGCTTCGGCCTATTCGGTGCTCACCGACGATGAAAAGGAACTGGGCGTGTGCCTGGTCGACATCGGTGGCGGCACCACCGACATCGCCATCTTCACCGAAGGCGCGATCCGCCACACCGCGGTCATTCCGATTGCAGGCGACCAGGTGACCAACGATATCGCCATGGCCCTGCGTACCCCTACCCAGTACGCCGAAGAAATCAAGATCCGCTACGCCTGCGCCCTGGCCAAACTGGCGGGCGCTGGCGAGACCATCAAGGTGCCGAGCGTGGGCGACCGCCCACCGCGCGAGCTGTCGCGTCAGGCCCTGGCCGAGGTGGTGGAGCCGCGTTACGACGAGCTCTTCACCTTGATCCAGGCCGAACTGCGCCGCAGCGGGTACGAGGACCTGGTGCCAGCGGGCATCGTCCTCACCGGCGGTACCGCGAAGATGGAAGGCGCCGTTGAACTGGCCGAGGAAATCTTCCACATGCCGGTTCGCCTGGGCGTACCGCACAGCGTTCGGGGCCTGAGCGACGTGGTTCGCAACCCCATCTATTCCACCGGCGTGGGCTTGCTCACCTACGGCCTGCTCAAGCAGTCCGAGGACATGGTCCTGACCGGCAGCAGCAACAGCAGCAGCAACAGCTATGGCGATGAACCGAAGGCCCCAGTGCTTGAACGCTTCAAGCGCTGGGTACAGGGCAACTTCTAAGTTTCAAAGCAGTAGTGGTAGGCGCAACAACTAGAGAACTGTAAGGAGAGGGAAAATGTTCGAGCTCGTAGACAACGTCCCGCAAAGCCCGGTCATCAAGGTGATCGGCGTTGGTGGTGGTGGCGGCAACGCCGTCAACCACATGGTCAAGAGCAGCATCGAAGGTGTGGAGTTCATCTGCGCCAACACCGATGCTCAGGCGCTGAAAAACATTGGTGCACGCACCATCCTGCAATTGGGCACTGGCGTGACCAAGGGCCTGGGTGCTGGCGCCAATCCGGAAGTCGGCCGTCAGGCCGCACTGGAAGACCGTGAGCGCATCGCCGAAGTGCTGCAAGGCACCAACATGGTGTTCATCACCACTGGCATGGGCGGCGGTACCGGTACCGGTGCTGCACCGATCATTGCCGAAGTGGCCAAGGAAATGGGCATCCTCACCGTAGCCGTGGTGACCCGTCCGTTCCCGTTCGAGGGCCGCAAGCGCATGCAGATCGCCGATGAAGGCATCCGCATGCTGGCTGAAAGCGTCGACTCGTTGATCACCATCCCCAACGAGAAACTGCTGACCATCCTGGGCAAGGATGCCAGCCTGCTGTCCGCCTTCGCCAAGGCCGACGATGTACTGGCCGGTGCCGTGCGCGGTATCTCCGACATCATCAAGCGCCCGGGCATGATCAACGTCGACTTTGCCGACGTGCGCACCGTCATGGGTGAGATGGGCATGGCGATGATGGGTACTGGTTGCGCCAGCGGCCCGAACCGCGCACGCGAAGCCACCGAGGCAGCCATCCGCAACCCGCTGCTGGAAGATGTCAACCTGCAGGGCGCCCGCGGCATCCTGGTGAACATCACCGCCGGCCCGGACCTGTCGCTAGGTGAATACTCCGACGTGGGTAGCATCATCGAAGCCTTCGCCTCTGACCACGCCATGGTCAAGGTCGGCACCGTGATCGATCCGGACATGCGTGACGAACTGCACGTGACCGTTGTGGCCACTGGCCTGGGCGCGCGTATCGAGAAGCCTGTGAAAGTGGTCGACAACACCCTGCAGACTGCCCAGCAAGCGTACGAAGCGTCCAACCCGGCGCCAGTTCGTCAGGAGCAGCCAGCCGTGAACTACCGTGACCTGGAGCGCCCGACCGTGATGCGCAACCAGGCCCACGCCGGTGCTGCGGCAGCCGCGAAAATGAACCCTCAGGATGACCTGGATTACCTGGATATCCCAGCATTCCTGCGTCGTCAGGCTGATTAATGGAATTTATCAGGGGTATAAAGGTGATTGGTATTCATCAAAGGTTGGGTCTGTTATCATCCCCAGCCTTTGTTGATACCTGTTCGCAATTTGCGCTGAAGCGGCCAATGCCATGATTAAACAACGCACCCTGAAGAATACCATCCGTGCCACAGGTGTCGGCCTGCACTCCGGGGAGAAGGTTTACCTGACCCTCAAGCCTGCACCTGTTGACACCGGCATCGTCTTCCGCCGCGCCGACCTCGACCCTGTGGTCGAGATCCCTGCGCGTGCGGCCAACGTCGGCGAGACCACCATGTCGACGACGCTGGTCAACGGTGACGTCAAGGTCGATACGGTCGAGCACCTGCTCTCCGCCATGGCGGGCCTGGGCATCGATAACGCCTACGTCGAGCTCTCCGCCTCGGAAGTGCCGATCATGGATGGCAGCGCCGGACCCTTCGTATTCCTGATTCAGTCTGCCGGCCTGGAAGAACAGGACGCAGCCAAGAAGTTCATCCGCATCCTGCGTGAGGTGACTGTGGAAGAGGGCGACAAGCGCGCCACTTTCCTGCCTTTCGACGGTTTCAAGGTGAGCTTCGAGATCGACTTCGATCACCCGGTCCTCAAGGGCCAGACCCAGAGCGCGGTTGTCGACTTCTCCAGCACCTCGTTCGTGAAGGAAGTCAGCCGCGCCCGCACGTTCGGTTTCATGCGTGACATCGAGTACCTGCGCAAGCACAACCTTGCGTTGGGTGGCAGTGTCGAGAATGCCATCGTGGTCGACGAGACGGGTGTGCTCAACGAAGACGGCCTTCGTTCCGATGACGAATTCGTCAAGCACAAGATCCTCGACGCCATTGGCGACCTCTACCTGCTGGGCAACAGCCTGATCGGCGAGTTCAAGGGCTACAAGTCCGGCCACGCGCTGAACAACCAGCTGTTGCGCAAGCTGATCGCCGAAACCGATGCCTGGGAAGTGGTTACGTTCGAAGATGCCAGCACGGCACCGATCTCGTACATGCGCCCTGTTGCGGCCGTGTAAGTTCGAACACTCTCTCTAGTGTTGTAATCAAGGCCACCTTCGGGTGGCCTTTTTTATTGCTTGTCGCCAGCGTGGGCGGCCAAGCGCTCCAGTGCTGCGCGCAGCTTGGGGTCGGCGATGCCCTCGGCGGTGTCACGCAGGCTTGCCGCGGCGCTGGTGGACAGCTCGGCAGCATGCCCGCCGCGTTTGGCCGGTACCAGGGGCGGCTGCACCTTGTAGAGTATGCGCCGGAGGTTGCCAAAGGCCTCCATGGCCTGCAACGCCGCCAGCAGGCGCTTCTGCTGGTAGCGCAGGCGGGTAGCCCAATGGCCATCGGTAACCACCAGCAACAAGGTGCCATCGCGCCATGAGGCCACGTGGCAATGCTCGCGGGCAGCCGGCTGCAGCTGGCTTTCCAGCAGGCGCTGCAGGTGCTCCAGGCGTTCGGCCTGGTTCAGCAGCAGGCGCAGCGGGCGCACCTGGCGTAGCAGCGCCGAGGGGGGCTGGGCGGGGGAGGGTTTGTAGGCCATGGGGGTACGCATGAGGTTCAAGATGGGCAGTTTAACACCTGTATAACCTGTGCTGGCCTCTTCGCGGGCCCGCCCGCTCCCACAGGATTACTCCAGGCCTGAGTATTGTGGGGTCCCTGTGGGAGCGGGCGTGCCCGCGAAGAGGCCAGCACAGGCGACGCAAGATAAGACTGGTTCTCGATACCTTTCATGTTGCCAAACCTTGAACTCAGGGAAAATACCCCTATCTAAGACAAGCCCCTGCCAAAACGCTGTAATAGCATCGTGGAAATCCACCACTTTCCTCACCATCGTTTCCGGGTAGAATGCTCGTTCGCATGCGGCCTCAGGGCTGCACGGGCGACTCATGGGGCCGCCCTCCATCCCTACGTGTGGAAGATCCTGCCGATATGTTTGCGCCTTTGTTAAAAAAACTTTTTGGAAGCAAGAACGAGCGTGAAGTAAAACGCATGCTCAAGACGGTGAGTATCGTCAATGCCTTCGAAGAGAAGATGGTGGCCCTCTCCGACGAGCAACTGCGGGGCAAGACTGCAGAGTTCAAGGAGCGCCTGGCCAAAGGCGAGACACTGGACCAATTGTTGCCCGAAGCCTTTGCCGTGGCCCGCGAGGCCGGCAAGCGCGTGATGGGCATGCGCCACTTCGACGTTCAGTTGATTGGCGGCATGACCCTGCACGAAGGCATGATCGCAGAAATGCGTACCGGTGAAGGCAAGACCTTGGTGGGTACCCTGGCCGTGTACCTCAACGCATTGTCCGGCAAGGGCGTGCATGTGGTTACCGTCAACGACTACCTGGCCCGCCGCGACGCCAACTGGATGCGCCCGCTGTACGAGTTCCTCGGCCTGTCGGTCGGTATCGTATCGGCCTTCCAGCCGCCGGAAGAAAAGCGTGCCGCCTATGCGGCCGACATCACCTACGGCACCAACAACGAATTCGGTTTCGACTACCTGCGCGACAACATGGCCTTCAGCCAGGACGAGAAGTTCCAGCGTGAACTGAACTTCGCCGTGATCGACGAAGTGGACTCCATTCTCATCGACGAAGCGCGCACCCCGCTGATCATTTCCGGCCAGGCCGAAGACAGCTCCAAGCTGTACATCGAGATCAACCGCCTGATCCCGCGCCTGACCCAGCACATCGAAGAAGTCGAAGGCCAGGTCACCCAGGAAGGCCACTTCACCATCGACGAGAAGAGCCGCCAGGTCGAGCTCAACGAGGCCGGTCACCAGTTCATCGAAGAGATGCTGACCCAGGCCGGGTTGCTGGCCGAAGGCGAGAGCCTGTACTCGGCGCATAACCTGGGCCTGCTGACCCACGTGTATGCCGGCCTGCGCGCGCACAAGCTGTTCCACCGCAACGTCGAGTACATCGTCCAGGACGGCCAGGTACTGCTGATCGACGAGCACACCGGCCGGACCATGCCGGGCCGGCGCTTGTCCGAAGGCCTGCACCAGGCCATCGAGGCCAAGGAAAACCTGAACATCCAGGCCGAGAGCCAGACCCTGGCCTCGACCACCTTCCAGAACTACTTCCGCCTGTACACCAAGCTGTCCGGCATGACCGGTACCGCCGACACCGAAGCGTTCGAGTTCCAGTCGATCTACGCGCTGAACGTGATGGTCATTCCGCCGAACAAGCCGCTGGCGCGCAAGGACTTCAACGACCTGGTGTACCTGACCGCCGACGAGAAGTACGCCGCGATCATTGCCGACATCAAGGAAAGCATGAAGCAGGGCCGGCCGATTCTGGTCGGTACCGCGACCATCGAAACGTCCGAACACATGTCGAACCTGCTGAAGAAAGAAGGTATCGACCACAAGGTACTGAACGCCAAGTACCACGAGAAAGAGGCCGAAATCATCGCCCAGGCCGGTGCGCCGGGCGCCCTGACCATCGCCACCAACATGGCCGGCCGTGGTACCGACATCCTGCTGGGCGGTAACTGGGAAGCCGAAGTGGCAGCCCTGGAAAACCCGACCGCCGAGCAGATCGCCCAGATCAAGGCCGACTGGCAGAAGCGTCACCAGCAGGTGATCGAGGCCGGTGGCCTGCACGTGATCGCCTCCGAACGCCACGAGTCGCGCCGTATCGACAACCAGTTGCGCGGCCGTTCCGGCCGTCAGGGCGACCCGGGCTCCAGCCGCTTCTACCTGTCGCTGGAAGACAGCCTGATGCGTATCTTCGCCTCTGACCGGGTGAAGAACTTCATGAAAGCCCTGGGCATGCAGGCGGGCGAGGCCATCGAGCACCGCATGGTCACCAATGCCATCGAGAAGGCACAGCGCAAGGTCGAAGGCCGCAACTTCGACATCCGCAAACAGTTGCTTGAATACGACGACGTGGCCAACGAGCAGCGCAAGGTGATCTACCACATGCGCAACAGCCTGCTGGCGGCCGAGAACATCGGTGACACCATCGTCGAATTCCGCAAGGAAGTCCTGGACGCTACCATCAGCCAGCATATTCCGCCGCAGTCGCTGCCCGAGCAGTGGGACGTGGCCGGCCTGGAGGCATCGCTGGCCAGCGACTTCGCCATCAAGCTGCCGATCCAGCAGTGGCTCGACGAAGACGACCACCTCTACGAGGAAACGCTGCGCGAGAAGCTGCTGAACGAGATCACCACGGCCTACACCGAGAAAGAAGACCAGGCCGGCCTCGAGGCTCTGCGTACCTTCGAGAAGCAAATTCTGCTGCGTGTGCTGGACGACCTGTGGAAAGACCACCTGTCGACCATGGACCACCTGCGCCACGGTATCCACCTGCGTGGCTATGCGCAAAAGAACCCGAAGCAGGAATACAAGCGCGAGTCGTTCAGCCTGTTCCAGGAGCTGCTGGAGTCGATCAAGCGCGATACCATCCGCGTGCTGTCGCACGTACAGGTACGCCGCGAAGACCCGGTCGAAGAGGAAGCCCGCTTGCGCCGCGAGGCCGAGGAACTGGCCAGCCGCATGCAGTTCGAGCACGCCCCTGCCCCTGGCCTGGAAGGCGAGCAACTGAGCGAGGAGGGCGCAGAAGTGGCCGTTGCCTCGGCGCCGGTGCGCAACGAGCAGAAGCTGGGCCGCAATGAGCCGTGCTGGTGTGGTTCAGGCAAGAAGTTCAAGCATTGCCACGGGCAGATCGAATGATCTGACCTGGGTGTTGTAACCTGATACATCCTGGGGCCGCTTTGCGGCCCCGTTTTTTGTACATCCACCGAATTTTCTAGGAGCGCTCTAATGGCTGTTGGTCTTGGTCCTTTGCCCACCCTGCACCCGGTTGCGGGTTTTGAACTCGGCATCGCTTCTGCCGGCATCAAGCGCCCTGGGCGCAAGGATGTGGTGGTCATGCGCTGCGCCGAAGGCTCCAGCGTGGCGGGCGTGTTCACCCTCAACGCTTTCTGCGCGGCACCGGTGATCCTCTCCAAGCAGCGTGTTCAGGGCACCGTGCGCTACCTGTTGACCAACACCGGTAATGCCAACGCCGGTACCGGCGCCCCAGGGCTGGCAGCCGCCGAACGCACCTGCGCCAAGCTGGCCGAACTGGCCGGCGTACCCGCCGAATCGGTACTGCCGTTCTCCACCGGTGTGATCGGCGAGCCACTGCCGGTCGAAAAGATCGAAGGCGCGCTGCAGGCCGCCCTCGATAACCTGTCGGAGAACAACTGGGCCGAAGCGGCCACCGGCATCATGACCACCGATACCTTGCCCAAGGGCGCCAGCCGCCAGTTCCAGCACGATGGCGTGACCGTGACCGTGACCGGTATCAGCAAGGGGGCCGGCATGATCCGCCCGAACATGGCCACCATGCTTGGCTACATCGCCACCGACGCCAAGGTTGCCCCGGCGGTGCTCAAGGACCTGATGCTGGACGGCGCCAACAAGTCGTTCAACCGCATCACCATCGATGGCGACACCTCGACCAACGATTGCTGCATGCTGATTGCCACCGGCAAGGCCAACCTGCCAGAGGTCACCGAAGCCAGTGGTGCGCTGTTCGAGGCCCTGAAAAAAGCTGTGTTCGAAGTGTGCATGGACGTGGCCCAGGCCATCGTGCGTGACGGCGAAGGTGCGACCAAGTTCGTGACCGTGCAGGTCAACGGCGGTGGCAACCACCAGGAATGCCTGGACGTCGGTTACGCAGTGGCCCACTCACCGCTGATCAAGACCGCACTGTTCGCGTCGGACCCGAACTGGGGCCGTATTCTCGCCGCGGTGGGCCGTGCCGGTGTGCCGGATCTGGACGTGAACCTGATCGACGTCTACCTGGACAACGTGTGCATCGCCAGCCAGGGCGGCCGCAGCCCCAGCTACACCGAAGCCCAGGGCTCGGCTGTGATGGCCCAGGAAGAGATCACGATCCGTATCGAACTGGGCCGTGGCCAGTGCAGCGAAACCATCTGGACCACCGACCTGTCGCACGAGTACGTGAAGATCAACGCCGAATACCGTACCTGATCCAGTGCTGGGGTCGGGCAACGGCCCCACAATTCCAGAAGCAGGAGACGAACCATGAGCGATCACCTGAACTTCGGCGACACGTTGTGCGCCTTGTTGCAGGCTGGCCTGGCGGAGCGTGAAGTGTGAAACGGATTCATGTTGTAGCAGCGGTCATTCGTGGCGCCGATGGCCGCATTCTGATCGCGCGGCGGGCCGCCACCCAGCACCAGGGTGGCCTGTGGGAGTTTCCCGGCGGCAAGGTCGAAGCCGGTGAAAGCGTGGATGTGGCACTGGCCCGCGAGCTGCGCGAAGAGCTGGGTATCGAGGTAAGCCGTTCGCGTGCGCTGATCAAGGTCAGCCACGACTACCCGGACAAGCAGGTGTTGCTGGACGTGCGCGAAGTGCAGGCATTTACCGGCGAACCGCATGGCGCCGAGGGTCAGCCGCTGGCGTGGGTTGCCCCGCGCGACTTGCCGCAGTACGAATTTCCCGAGGCCAACCAGCCGATCGTGGCTGCCGCGCGCCTGCCGGACCAGTACCTGATCACCCCTGATGGCCTGGAAGTGCCGCAACTGCTCAAGGGCATACAGAAGGCGGTTGCCAGTGGCATTCGCCTGATTCAGTTGCGCGCCCCGGACATGTACGACCCCAAGTACCGCGACGTGGCGGTGGATGCGGCTGGGCTGTGTGCGGGCAAGGCGCAGTTGATGCTCAAGGGGCCGCTGGAATGGCTGGGCGATTTCCCTTCGGCCGGCTGGCACCTGACCGCGGCGCAGTTACGCAAGTACGCCGCCAAAGGTCGGCCGTTTCCCCGCGAGCGTTGGTTGGCGGCTTCCTGCCACAGCGCCGAAGAGCTGGCGCTGGCCGAGCAGATGGGCGTCGACTTCGTCACCCTGTCGCCAGTCCAGGCAACCCAGACCCACCCCGAGGCCGCGCCGTTGGGCTGGGACGAAGCTCGACGTTTGCTTGCCGGGTTCAGCAAGCCGGTGTATTTGCTGGGCGGGGTAGGGCCGGGTGATCGGGAGCGGGCCTGGGAGGCCGGGGCCCAGGGCGTGGCCGGCATCCGGGCATTCTGGCCCGAGGCCTGAGCCATTGGGGCGGCCCTTCGCGACACCGCGCCGGCCGCCCCGAACCTGTCAGCCCTGCGGCTTTTCAGCAGGCTGCCACAACACCTCGGCCACCCCCTGTCGCCGCCCGATGATCCGCGCTGCCACGAACAGCAGGTCGGACAGGCGGTTGATGTACGCCAGACCTACCCCTCCCAGTGGTTCCAGCGCATGCAATTGCTGGCAGCGCCGCTCGGCGCTGCGCGCCAGGCTGCGGCACACATGGGCCTGCGCCACCAGCATCGAACCACTGGGCAGGATGAAGTTCTTCAGCGGCCCCAGCTCTTCGTTCCACACATCGATGACGGCCTCCAGGCGCTCCACCTCTGCCTGGTTCAAGGCTTGGTAGCTGGGCATGGCCAGCTCGCCACCCAGGTCGAACAAGCGGTGCTGACACGGCGCAAGCACCGTAGTGAGCTCCTCCAGGCCTTGCTCGGCCAAGCCTGCCAAAAGCACGCCTAGCTGGCTGTTGAGGCTGTCTACCTCGCCAATGGCTTCTATGCGCGGATGGCTCTTCGGCACCCGCCGGCCGTCGCCCAGGCCGGTTTCGCCCTGGTCGCCGGTACGGGTGTAGATTTTCGATAGGCGGTTGCCCATGTCATTGCTCCGGTAAGGTCGGCGCCGCTGCTGCCGGCTGGCCGAGGGGCAGGCGCAGGGTGAAGCACGTACCCTGGCCAGGCGTGGAGTGCACCTCCATCTGCCCCTTGTGGTTGTTGGTGATGATGAAGTACGAAACCGACAGGCCCAGCCCGGTGCCCTGGCCGATTTCCTTGGTGGTGAAGAACGGCTCGAAGGTGCGCTTGCGCACGGCCTCTGGCATGCCGACGCCATTGTCCTCGACCTGGATCTCCGCCCAGGGCGGGTTCAGCCGGGTGCGCAGGGTGATCCGCCCCGGCTCGCTCGGTTGCGGGCGCAGGTGGATGGCCTGGGCGGCGTTCTTCAACAGGTTCAACAGTACCTGTTCCAGTTCGTTGGCAGTGCACGGCACGGGCCCCAGTTCAGGGTCGAACTGCCGCACGATGGCCTGCCCCTTGAAGTCGAAACCGATCGCCAGGTCGAAATCGTTGCCGGCAATTTCCACCGCCTGGTCGATCAGCGCCGGCAGCTCGCAAGGCTCCAGCTGTCGGTTGCTGCGCCGACTGAAACTGAGCATGTGGGTGACGATCTTCGCGGCGCGGGCCCCGGCCTGCTGAATGCCGTCGAGCAGTTGCGGCACTTCGCGGCTGGCCAGGTAGCGGTTGATCATGGCCAGGTCGAGGCCAAGCTCGCTGGCCTGTTCCTGGTTGCGGGGCAGGTCTGCCGACAGGCGTCGGCGGATGTTCTGTACGTTGTGCAGGATGGCGCCCAGCGGGTTGTTGATTTCGTGAGCCATGCCCGCCGCCAGGCCGCCTACCGAGAGCATTTTTTCCGACTGGACCATCATTTCTTCCAGCGACAGGCGCTGGGTGATGTCGTCGATGCGGATCACCACGCCGCGCCCGCCGCCGCCGGTGAGCGGGTAGAAGGTCAAGGCGTAATGGCGCAGTTCGTCGCCCTTGGGCCATGTGACCCGCTCGATCTTGGCCACCCGGTGCTTTTCCACGGTTTCCTTGAGTTGCGGCAGGAATGGCTTCAGGGGCTCGAAGGCGATGAACACTGGTTGGTTCAGCGCCTCATGCAAAGGCGTGCCGGAGAGGACCGTGGCTTCGTGATTCCACTGGGTGACATAGAGCTGTTCGTCCAGGGCGATCAATGCCGAAGGCATCGAGTCGATGATGCTGTTGAGGTAGTTCTGGAAACCGGTGAGTTTTTTCTCGATTTTGCTGCGCACCTGCACTTCCAGTTCCAGCTTGCGGTTGGTATGGCGGGTTTCCTCGGCCAGGCCTTGGGCCTGGTCATAGGCATCCTGGAACTCGTCACGGGCGCGTTTGAGTTGCTGCTCACGGGCTTCGATACGCGAAAGCATGGTGTTGAAGGCGTCGGCCAGGCTGCCGATCTCATCGTCGTTGCCACGCCGGGCGCGTAGGGCGTAGCTCTCTTCGCGGGTGACCTGGCGGCTGAGTTCTTCAAGCTGGTTGATCGGTTGGGTGATCAGGCGTTTGATCTGGCGGGCAATGAAGATCCACAGCAGGATGCTGAACACCAGGATAGCCAGGCTGGCACTGAGCGTGCCGGTGTAGAACGCGGTGGGCAGCTCGCTGCTGGCCACCAGCAACAGGTGGGCTGGCGGGTTGGCGTCACGCGGGATGCGGATCAGTTGGGTGCTGCGAAACTCCATCAGGCGCCAGCCGTCGATGTTGCGAAAGCGCTTGGGCAGGGTCAGCGGGTCGCCATGCTGGAGTTGCGCCAGCATGCGACCGTCACCCCCGTACACGGCTGCCGCGCGCAGCGGGGTGTAGCTGTCCAGCTCCTTGAGCAGGGCACTGGCGGTGTCCGGCGTGTCGCCCGCGCGCTCGGCCAGCTGCGGGTTGGCCACCAGCCGGCCGATGGTCTGCAGGGCCTGGGGTGCCATGCTCTCCTGGGTGATCCAGTAGGCCGCACTGATGAAGGTGAGGTTGGCCACCAGCAGGATGGTCACCAGCAACACCAGCAGGGCCGCCAGCAGCTTCTGCCCGACCGGGAGGTTTTCCAGGCGATGGCGCAAGGTCATGGGCTAGGCAGTGTCCGTATCCAGGTAATTAGGGCTGCGTCAGTCGCAGGGCAAGCCACGTAAGCGCAGGTGTTCGACCAGGCGTTGCAGCAGGTGTTCCAGTTGCGGCAGCTGCAGGCCGTGCCGCTCGGCAACCCGGCAGGCATGGCCGAGCAGGTAATGCACCTCTGTGCGTCGGCCTGCGTGCACGTCCTGGTACATGGAAGAGTAGTTGGCGGCGGTGGCCCCGATCACCCGTTGCACTTCTTCGTCCAGGCCCTCGGCCGCTTGCGGCTGGCCACAGCGGCGCAGCAGTGAGGCCAGTTCGGCGCACAGGCCATGTACTTCCGCCAGGTGGCCCAGCAAGCCGCCGTTCTGGCAAGCGTGCAGCACGGTCAGCGGGTTGATCGCGCAGTTGAGGGCCAGCTTGCGCCACAGGCGGGTGAGGATGTCCACCGTCCATTCGGCAGGGATGCCTGCTTCGCGCAGGTCATCGAACCAGGCCGGCAGCGCCGGGTTGCGCGGGTCGCCCAGCCAGTTGAAGCCATGCCCGGCAAAACGCACCTGCCAGTCGCCTTCGCGGAAGGCGCCTTCGGTGCTGGAGGCGAAAACGCAGCGCGCCTGTGGCAGCAGGTCGGCCACCTCGTCCTGGCTGCCCAGGCCGTTCTGTAGCAGTAGCACGTCTGCGCCCTCGGCCAGGCGTGGTGCCAGGCCGGCAATCGCCGGTGCGGCGTCGTAGGCCTTGCAGGCCACCAGCAGGCGATGGATCGGCCCGTCAGCCTGGGCGGTTTCGGCGGGTATGGCGTAGTGCCGGGCCTGTTCTTGCTCGAACAACGTCAGGCCGCCGGCCTGTTCATAGGCCTGCAGCCGTTGCCGATCGCGCAGCACAAGGCGCACTGCCTTGCCCGTGCGTGCCAGGCGGCAGGCCCACAGGCTGCCGAGGCTGCCGGCGCCGAGAATATGCCAGGTGCTGCTCATATGCGTTTCGCAACCCGTTATAATGAGCCCGCATTTTAACCGTCAAACCCAGCGCGCTCCATCTTCAGCCTGAGCGCGCTTTTATTTTGGGAGAACAACCATGCCTTCGTTCGACGTGGTATCGGAACTGGACAAGCACGAAGTGCAGAACGCGGTCGACAACGCCATCAAGGACCTGGACCGCCGTTACGACCTCAAAGGCAAGGGCTCCTTCGAGTTCAAGGACAAAGAGCAGACCGTGGTACTCACCGCCGAGGAAGAGTTCCAGCTCGAAGCCATGCTGGAAATCCTGCGCCTGGCGCTGGTCAAGCGCAAGATCGATGTGAAATGCCTGGAAACCAAGGACCCGTACGCGTCCGGCAAGGAAAAGAAACAGGAAGCCAAGTTCCGCGAGGGTATCGACAAGGACCTGGCCAAGAAGATCGTCGCCACCATCAAGGACGGCAAGCTGAAAGTGCAGGCCGCCATCCAGGGTGAGCAGGTGCGGGTAACCGGCAAGAAACGCGACGACCTGCAGGAGGCCATTGCCTTGCTGCGCACCAAGGAATTCGATATGCCGCTGCAGTTCAACAACTTCCGCGACTGAGGCGGGTGTGGCCAGGAACCCCAATGGCTCAATGATGTCCATGGGGGCCGGGGCCGCGTGAGCGCGCGGCCTGTTCTACCGTGTACTTGCCGTTCGGCATCAGGAGATGAATATGGATTTGAACGCTGAAGTCGATCAGCTGGTTCGCCAGTCGCAAACCTGGATCCCCTTGATCATGCAATACGGCAGCCGTGTGCTGCTGGCGCTGGTGACCCTGGCGGTCGGCTGGTGGATCATCAACAAGGTCAGCGCCCGCCTGGGCAAGCTTGTCGGCCTGCGCAATGCCGACCTGGCGTTGCAGGGCTTCATCAGCACCCTGGCCAACATCGTGCTGAAGATACTGCTGCTGGTCAGCGTGGCGTCGATGATCGGCATCGAGACCACCTCGTTCGTCGCGGCTATCGGTGCCGCCGGCCTGGCGATCGGCCTGGCGCTGCAGGGTAGCCTGGCCAACTTCGCTGGCGGCGTGCTGATCCTGATGTTCCGCCCGTTTCGCATCGGCGACTGGATCGAGGCGCAAGGCGTTGCCGGTACTGTCGACAGCATCCAGATCTTCCACACCGTGCTGCGCACCGGCGACAACAAGACGGTGATCATGCCCAACGGCAGCCTGTCCAATGGCATCATCACCAACACCAACCGCCAGCCCACGCGCAAGGTAGTGTTCGATGTGGGCGTGGATTACGAGGCCGATTTGCAGAAGGCCCGCAATGTGTTGCTGGAGCTGGCCCAGGACCCTCGCGTGCTGCCCGACCCCGCACCCCAAGCGGTAGTTTCGACACTGGGTGACAGCTCGATCACCGTGTCACTGCGCTTGTGGACCAAGACCGCCGATTACTGGGATGTGATGTTCATGCTCAACGAGCAGGCACGTGACCGCCTGAAGGCCGAAGGTATCGACATTCCGTTCCCGCAGCGGGTCATTCGGGTGGTGCAGGAAACTGCCGCCCAGTAACAGCGCATCAGCGCCGGGGCTGCACAGCGGCCCCGCTTTTTTCTCCCCGATTACACTTGTTCACAGCAAACCCCTGCTATTTCTGGCATATACCCTGCTCCTGCCTGTCACACCTGATATGCCATCATGAAACCACTGCTGTACATCACCCCCCTGCGGGCCTTGCTGTTTGGCCTGACCCTGGCCCTGTTCGAACTGCTGACCTACCTGGCCAGTGACGCGGTGATGCCGGCTATGCCGGTCGTGGTCGGCGACCTGAAGGCCGGCCCTGAATACATCCCCCATGCGCTCAACCTGTACCTGCTCGGTGGCGTGGTGCTGCAGTGGCTGATCGGCCCGCTGGCAGACCGCTATGGTCGGCGCCCGTTGCTGCTGGCCGGCTGCGCGTTTTTCGGCCTGGCCTGCCTGGCGACCTTCTGGGCCCATGATATTGGCCTGTTCAACCTGCTGCGCCTGTTGCAGGGGATAGGCCTGGGCTTTGTGGTCACGGTCAGCTACCCGGCGCTGAACGAGGCATTCAGCGAGGCGGATGCCGTGCGGATGATGGCGCTGCTGGCCAACATCGCCCTGCTGTCGCCGCTGCTGGGCCCGCTGGTCGGGGCCTTGCTGTTGCAGTGGCTGGACTGGCGTTGGCTGTTCGTGGCTTTCGCCGTGGGGGCCGTGGTGTGCTGGGGGCTGCTGTACCGGCTCATGCCCGAAACCCTGGGCGTAGAGCGCCGCGACGGTTCGCGCCTGGCGTTCACGCCGATCCACCTGCTGCCATTGCTGGCAGGCTACGGCCAATTGCTCGGCAACCGCCGCTTTGTCGCGGGCAGCGCCGCCCTGGGGCTGGTCGGGCTGCCACTGATTGGCTGGATTGGCCTGTCACCGGTATTGCTGATTCATGATGAGGGCCTGACGACCCTGGAATATGCGCTGTGGCAGCTGCCGGTGTTTGGTGGGTTGATCCTGGGCAACCTGATCATCAACCGTATTGCCGACCGCTACCCGCTGCCGGCCTTGGTCCGTGGTGCCCTGTGGCCGTACCTGGCAGGGTTGAGCGTGATGGTGCTGGCGACATGGTATTGGCCGACCGTGACCAGCCTGGTGGCAGGCATGTCGTTGTATGCACTGGGCTTGGGTGTGGCCAATGCGGTGCTGTACCGCATGACGCTGTTTTCCAGCGAGCAAAGCAAAGGCCTGGTTTCGGCCATGCTGGGGATGATCACCATCGCCCTGTTGGGGCTCGGTGGGGCATTGCTGGCAATGATCGGCGCCGGTGCCAGCTTGCTGCATTTCGCACTGGCGGCGGGGCTGGCGGGCGCGTTGGCGCTGTGGCCGTTGTGGTTTGTGGTGGGCGGGCGGCCGGGGCAAGGGGCCGTGGCTGACTGATCTGCAGTACCTGTGCCGGCCTTGTCGATCTGTGACTCGGTCGTCGTAAATGCCGGGGCCGCTTACAACGGGCGGGGGTGGCCGGCAGTCTTGCGGAGGTGGGACGGCACAATTCATCGAGCGGGTTCACCCGCGAATACGGTGGTACCGGCAACGCACAATGCCCGGCAGAATTCGGCCAGCAGGCCCGGCCCTTTCGCGGGTGAACCCGCTCCTACAACGGGCTGGGGTGGCCGGTAGTTCTGCGGGCCCGGGCCGGCATCATCGATCGATGTAGGAGCGGGTTTACCCGCGAATACGGTGGTACCGGCGACGCATAATGCCTGGCAGAGTTCGGCCCGCAGGCCCGGCCCTTTCGCGGGTGAACCCGCTCCTACAACGGGCGAGGGTGGCCGGCAGGCCTGCGGGGCTGGGCCGGCATCATCGATCGATGTAGGAGCGGGTTCACCCGCGAATACGGTGGTACCGGCAACGCACAATGCCTGGCAGATATCGGCCCGTATGCCCGGCCCTTTCGCGAGGAAAGCCTCAGGCTAGTGCACAGGTCTTGGCAGCAGCGCTGGTTTGCCAGCGAAACGGCCGGTACAGGCAGCAGAAACCTGTCAGGGCCGTTCGGCCGCCGCACCTGGCTCTGCCAACGGCTTACCGCGGCCAGCCTCCTGGCGCCACTGCAAGGCGATCAGGATCAGCGTAGGCACGCCCAGCAGGGCGGTAATCAGGAAAAAGTCGTGATAACCGAACTTCTCCACCATCACCCCCGAGTAACCCCCGATCAACCGCGGCAGCAACAGCATGATCGAGCTGAGCAGCGCGTACTGGGTGGCCGAGAACTTCAGGTTGGTCAGGCTCGACAGGTACGCCACGAACGCAGACGTGGCCATGCCGGAGCTGAAGTTGTCCAGCGAGATGGTGACCACCAGCATTTCCAGGTTAGGCCCCATGTCCGCCAGCATTAGGAACAGGATGTTGGTGCCCGCCGAAGCCGCGCCACCAATAAACAGGATGGGCATGATGCCGAAGCGCACGATCAGCAGCCCGCCGATACCGGCACCGACCAGGGTCATGATCAGGCCGAAGATCTTGCTGACACTGGCGATCTGGTCTTTGGTGAAGCCCATGTCGATATAGAACACGTTGGCCATCACGCCCATGACCGTGTCCGACATGCGGTAGGTGGCGATCAGGCCTAGCAACAGCAAAGCCTGCCAGCGGTAGCGGGCAATGAAGTCGTTGACCGGGGTCAGTACCGGGGCCAGGCCACGGCGGCCCAGGCTCGACAGGCACGCCCAGGTCAGCAGCACATAGAGGATCAGGCGCAGGAAGGCGCGGTCTTCGAGCAACAGGTCGAGCGGTGTGGCATCCCCGGAGATGACCGTGGACCAGCCGGTATTGAACATCTGGGTAAAACTGGCGGGCACCGATACCAGCAGGATGATCAGCACGAACACCGAGGCCATCTGATGCACCAGGCCGTAGCGCGCAGCCGACAGCTGGGTGCGCAGGGGCACTGGCGGTTCGCGCATGACCAGGGTCGTGAACAGCGCGGGCAGCATCATGACCCCGAACATCACGTAGGTGCCGGCCCAGGCTTTATGCAGGTAACTGAAGCCGGTGGACCCGAACCACTCGGCGAAGAACAGCGCGCCCGCGGTGGCGAGCAGGGCGGCAACCCGGTAGCCGGCCATGTAGCTGGCGGCGAGGGCGGCCTGGCGCTGTTCGTCGGCGATTTCCAGACGGTAGGCATCCACTGCAATGTCCTGGGTGGCCGAGGCAAAGGCCACCAGCACGGCCATGGCGATCAACCAGGATAGATGTTGTTGCGGGTCGCACAGGCTCATGCCGACCAGGCCGATCACCACCAGTGCCTGCGACAGCAGCAGCCACGAGCGCCGGCGCCCCAGGCCGCCGAGCAGCGGCAGGCGCCATTGGTCGAGCAACGGTGACCATACCCACTTGAAGGCGTAGGCCAGGCCGATCAGGCTGGCGTAACCAATGGTTTCGCGGGCCACCCCAGCCTCGCGCAGCCATACCGACAGGGTCGAGAACACCAACATGTAGGGCAGGCCGGCGGCGAAACCGAGCAGCAAAAGTACCAGGGTTGACGGGCTGGCATAGGCAGCGAGCGCAGCGCGCCAGGTTTTACGGGGCATGGGCCAACATCTGCCTCAAGTTTTCGAAAACAAAGCGCGCACTCTAACCGCTGTGCTCTGTCGGGCGCCAGCCATGGCGCGTCATATCCACACGATTGTTGGTCACATTCACGCCTTCTGCACGCAGTCGCGCCCGTTGTTCATCCCCGGCCGGGGTGCCCAGCGCCAAGCTCAGGCGGCCACCGGCGCCCAGTACCCGGTGCCATGGCAGGCGGGTTTGCGCAGGCAGCTGCCCGAGGGTGCGCCCCACCCAGCGTGCTGCGCGGCCAAGCCCGGCCAGTGCTGCGAGCTGGCCATAGCTCACGACTTTGCCCGCCGGTACTTGGCCAAGCACCGAATACAATGCCGTTCGTCGACCTTCGGCCGACTCCGGCATGTGCTCAGGTCCCCCAGACATGGCGCCCCCCTTGGGCTGTGGATGAAAACGGACAAATGGTCAGGTAAATGAGAGTTGAACTCAATGCCAAGCTGCCGGTCTGTGCTTGCTCTGGTCGGCGGTAGCTGGATAATGCCCGGCTTTTTTCTTCGAATCGAACCGTAGTACGTCTATGCATTCTAGATCCTTGTTGTGCCTGCTCGCTGCTTCCCTGTGCGCCTCACCGGCGTTGGCCGATACCGTGTGGATGAAGAACGGTGACCGGCTCAGTGGCAAGATCAAAGTCTTCGACGGCGGCAAGCTGCTGCTGGAAACGCCCTACGGCGGCTCCATTGCCCTGGACTGGAAACAGGTGCAGACCCTGGAAAGCGACCAGGAACTGCTGGTCAAGCAGGATGCCTACACGGGCGAGAAGGCCAAGTCGCTGAAGGCCGCTGAACCGGGCAAGGTGACCTTGGCCAACGGCGAGGCGCCCAAGACCGTGGAGCTGGCCAGCATCGAACAGATCATGAAGCCCAAGCCCCTGGTCGAAGACTTCGTGTGGAAAGGCAACGTGGATGTGGCGCTGGACTACAAACGCGCCGAAAACGACACCGACGACTACGATGTCAGCTTCAAGACCACGGCCCGCCACGGCCGCTGGCGGCACAACGCCGAAGGCGAGTACAACCGCGAAACCAAGGACGACGTCACCACCACCGACAACTGGAGTGCCGAATACGCGCTGGACCGCTTCATCACCGAGAAGTGGTTCTGGCAGGGGCGGGCGGAATACAAGCGTGACCGCATCGAAGACCTTGCCCGCCAGCGCACCGTCGGTACCGGCCCGGGTTACCAGTTCTGGGACAACGAACTTGGCGCATTCTCGCTCGGGTCGCTGATCAACCGCACCGACTTCGAGTACCAGGACGGCAGCAAGGACAACTTCTATTCCGCTGCCGTGAAGTGGGACTACACCCGTTACCTGATCGGCAAGAACGTGCAGCTGTTCACCAACGGCGAGCTCGCCAAACCGCTGGGTGGGGTGGCCGACTATTCACTGGATGCCGAGGTGGGGCTGCGCTACAAGGTTACCGAATGGGCTTCGCTCAACCTCAAGGCGGAGCGTGACATCATCAGCGGCACGAGTGAAAGCGATCTGGAGAAGACGCGCTATACCGCGGGCTTTGGCGTGACCTGGTAAACCGCCGGGCCGCACCGCGGCCCCATTGGCACTCGGTGTGATAATGCTTATCTTGTCATCCGTCCCGTTTGCCACCAGGAGCCGCACCCAGTGAGTACCAACGCCATCCGCCCAGCCCGGGAACTGCTGCTCAAGGAATACCGCGGCGTGCTCTCGACGCATTCCAAGTCGATGCCCGGCTACCCGTTCGGCTCGGTGGTGCCGTACTGCCTGGACGCTCACGGCAACCCGCTGATCCTCATCAGCCGCATTGCCCAGCATACCCATAACCTGCAGAAAGACCCCAAGTGCTCGCTGCTGGTAGGCGAGCGCGAAGCTGAGGATGTGCAGGCGGTAGGGCGCCTTACGGTAATGGCCGAAGCGCACAAGCTGGTCGAGGCAGACGCCATCGAGGCTGCCGCCGAGCGTTACTACCGCTATTTCCCGGACGCTGCCGACTATCATAAGGCTCACGACTTTGACTTCTGGGTGCTGCAGCCGGTACGCCACCGTTACATCGGCGGCTTCGGCGCGATCCACTGGCTCGACCAGGTCACCCTGGCCAACCCGTTCGCCGGCAGGTCCGAGGCCAGCATGGTCGAACACATGAACAGCGACCACGCCAATGCCATTGCCCACTATGTGCAACTGACCGGCCTGCCGGACCATGCCGCAGCGCAAATGGCTGGGGTGGACAGCGAAGGCATGCACCTGCGTATCGGCCAGGGGGTGTACTGGTTACCCTTCCCGCATATTTGCAATACGCCGACACAAGTCCGCGAGGCCTTGGTTTTGCTGGCGCGCGCCGATCAGTGGCCCACGCCTGCAGGGGGCGAGGGTTGAAAAAGCGTGCACTTGCATCCACTTGATGGTCTTAAAGGAAGGTTCTCTTCCGACGAGGAATGCTTTGATGCGTGCTTTTCTACTGTTGCTTCTGCTGTTTCCAGTGCTGGAGCTTTTCGTATTCGTCAAGGTCAGCGCGGCCATCGGTTTCTTCCCGGCGCTGTTGCTGATCATCGCCGGTTCCGCCTTGGGTGTGCTGGTCATGCGTGTGGCTGGCCTGGCCACCGCCCTGCGCGCCCGGGAAAGCCTGCAGCGCGGTGAGTTGCCTGCCGAGGACATGTTCCAGGGCATGATGCTGGCGGTGGGCGGTGGTTTGCTGCTGCTGCCGGGCTTTATCAGCGACGTGCTGGGCCTGCTGTGCCTGCTGCCGTTCACCCGCCATCTGGCCGCGCGCAAGCTGCGCGAACGCGCCGAGGCCCAGGCCATGCGCCAGCGCGCGTTCCAGGACGACCCGTTCCAGGCCCAGCCGCGCGATGGCGGCCACCGGCCGAACGTGATCGAGGGCGAGTACGAGCGCCGCGACAAGTAACCACCGCTTTCCACTACGGGGCCGCATATGCGGCCCCGCGTTTTTTTCCGCGAGCTGAAAAATTTTGTAGGGCAAGCCTTGTAATTGGATATGGCGGCCTCATGTATGTGGTCACCGCAAGGTTTCTGGCATTAACGCCAGACATTACTCAGGTGGCTTGCCCTTGGCGGGCTACCTTCCGGCAACGCCGGACAGCCTCAACCCGCCGGTTTCGATACCGGCCGATGAAAACCACAATTTGGGAGAGATCGACAATGAAGCTTCGTCCTCTGCATGACCGCGTAGTCATCCGTCGCAGCGAAGAAGAATCGAAAACCGCTGGCGGTATCGTCCTGCCGGGTTCGGCCGCTGAAAAACCTAACCGCGGCGAAGTCGTTGCTGTTGGCACCGGTCGCGTTCTGGAAAACGGCGAAGTCCGTGCACTGGCCGTCAAGGTCGGTGACAAAGTGGTTTTCGGCCCTTACTCGGGCAGCAACACCGTGAAAGTCGATGGCGAAGACCTGCTGGTCATGGCCGAGAATGAAATCCTCGCCGTTATCGAAGGCTGATTTCCCCGACTTCCCGTTACTCCAAAGAATTTCCAAGGATTAAACGATCATGGCTGCTAAAGACGTAAAATTCGGCGACTCCGCTCGTAAAAAAATGCTCGTTGGTGTCAACGTTCTGGCTGACGCGGTAAAAGCTACCCTCGGCCCGAAAGGTCGTAACGTGGTTCTGGCCAAGAGCTTCGGCGCGCCAACCATCACCAAGGACGGCGTTTCCGTCGCCAAAGAAATCGAGCTGAAAGACGCCTTCGAAAACATGGGCGCCCAGCTGGTCAAGGAAGTCGCTTCCAAGGCCAACGACGCCGCCGGTGACGGCACCACCACCGCTACCGTTCTGGCCCAGGCCATCGTCAACGAAGGCCTGAAAGCCGTTGCTGCCGGCATGAACCCGATGGACCTGAAGCGCGGTATCGACAAGGCCACTGCTGCCGTTGTCGCCGAGCTGAAGAACCTGTCCAAGCCATGCGCCGATTCCAAGGCCATCGCTCAGGTCGGTACCATCTCCGCCAACTCCGACAGCTCCATCGGTGAAATCATCGCCGAAGCCATGGAAAAAGTCGGTAAAGAAGGCGTGATCACCGTTGAAGAAGGCTCGGGCCTGGAAAACGAACTGTCCGTCGTAGAAGGCATGCAGTTCGATCGCGGCTACCTGTCGCCTTACTTCGTCAACAAGCCAGACACCATGGTTGCCGAGCTGGAAAGCCCGCTGCTGCTGCTGGTCGACAAGAAAATCTCCAACATCCGCGAGCTGCTGCCAGTGCTGGAAGCCGTTGCCAAGGCCGGCCGCCCACTGCTGATCGTGGCTGAAGACGTCGAAGGCGAAGCGCTGGCTACCCTGGTAGTCAACAACATGCGCGGCATCGTCAAGGTTGCAGCGGTCAAGGCACCTGGCTTCGGCGACCGCCGCAAGGCCATGCTGCAGGACATCGCCGTTCTGACCGGTGGCCAGGTCATCTCCGAAGAAATCGGCCTGTCGCTGGAAACCGCTACCCTGGAGCACCTGGGTAACGCCAAGCGCGTGATCCTGTCCAAGGAAAACACCACCATCATCGATGGTGCTGGCGCTGACACCGAGATCGAAGCACGCGTCAAGCAGATCCGTGCCCAGATCGAAGAAACTTCTTCGGACTACGACCGTGAGAAGCTGCAAGAGCGTCTGGCCAAGCTGGCCGGCGGTGTTGCCGTGATCAAGGTCGGTGCTGGTACCGAAGTTGAAATGAAAGAGAAGAAAGCCCGCGTTGAAGACGCCCTGCACGCTACCCGTGCAGCCGTTGAAGAAGGCGTGGTGCCTGGCGGTGGTGTTGCCCTGGTTCGCGCCCTGGCAGCCATTATCGACCTCAAAGGCGACAACGAAGACCAGAACGTCGGTATCGCCCTGCTGCGCCGCGCTGTCGAAGCGCCGCTGCGCCAGATCACTGCCAACGCCGGCGACGAGCCAAGCGTTGTCGCTGACAAGGTCAAGCAAGGTTCGGGTAACTTCGGTTACAACGCTGCCTCCGGCGAGTACGGCGACATGATCGAGATGGGCATCCTGGACCCAGCCAAGGTCACCCGTTCGGCGCTGCAAGCTGCTGCTTCGATCGGCGGTCTGATGATCACTACCGAAGCCATGGTTGCCGACCTGCCAGAAGACAAGCCAGCTGCTGGCATGCCTGACATGGGCGGCATGGGTGGCATGGGCGGCATGATGTAAGCCAGTCTTACCCCCTGCACCAAGAAAAAGCCCCGGTTCGTGAGAACCGGGGCTTTTTCATTTGGGTCAGGTCTTACATCAACGCGGTGATAACCATTGTGTTTGATTGCCCTGACGGATGCCCAGAACTCCGCCACGACCTATGACTGTCGATGGGGGAGAGGGATCTTCATAAGCGTCTGCAAGACTTGAACTTTGCCACATACGCATAAGTGCTTTTGGGCCACCGGGGTAATCAGGGTAAAGATCCTCTGCTCTTGCCAATGCGTCTTTAGGCAAGACGCCTTTTTGATTCCCCTCTGCGGCGGTAAGAAGTTCCATGGAACCGGAGAGTTTGCTTGCCATTTTTGAAGAACCCTGACCGACTGCCTGAGCGAGTCTCCTGGATGTCTGGGACAGGCTCACGAGATCTGCGCTACTGAGGCGGGAGAGGATGTTATCCATAGGTGGAAGGTGTGAAATCCTCTCTGGCCCTACTAGTGGTCCTCGCGGGTCTGGCATTGAGCTTCTTCGCGGTTGTGGGCGGGGGCGACGAGCCGGCACCGAGTTGGATCTCCTCAGCGTCCGGTGCCCGCCAGGGTCGCTAGCATTGACCGGATCTGCGGAGCAATAAGCGTACGCATTGAAGCCGCCTGCACCGAAGGGGCTCATGCTATCCGGCGAGTGAAAGCGCATGTGTATCGGATTAAAGGCCCTGTAGCCGTTACCTAGTAAGTACATGCCAGTGAGCATGTCGACTTTCTGCCCGTTGAAACCGAGCCATGAAAACCTCAAAAGTTCACTGTTGCTATATCCATAAGCGCTGTATGCAAATGGCATGATCATCGATTTCAGACCTTCTTCGCGAGGTCTCGCAAGATTGCCAGACGAATGTTGGCCAGAAAACTGGCAAAAATGTCAGTCAAGGTTCAATGCCAAATACCAGTGCGTCGATTAGTTCAATAGCCGCGCTTATAGCGGGGCCTGAGCGTCGATTTTGCTCAGCCATGTCGCGTGCCGGAAAATCCGGAGCCACGGCTGGCTAGTTGCCGTCCGCAGCGTCCACTGTGTGGGAGCCGCGCTTGCCGGCGAAAGGGCCGCAAAGCGGCCCCACTATCAGGCAGTGCGATGCTCGCCGGCTACCGCCTCGGCGACGCCCTTGCGATATAGCACCAGGTAATACGAGCCCAGGCCAATCAACCAGCAGAACACGGCGGTCCACACGTTATGCGACAGGAAGTGCGCTCCCTGCAGCATGCGCCCAACGCCAAGCAGCGAACCTGCCAGCAAGGCCACCACGAATGCCGCCCGCGCCAGGCGCGGCTTGCGGTCACGCAGCATGAAGAACAGGCCGAACAGGCAGAACCCGGTCGCGGCATGCCCGCCCGGCCAGCATAGTCCGGGCTTGTCGGTGGCCGGCCGTGGTTGCAGCAGCTTGCTGTAGGTTTCGGTACCGCCAAACTGGGTGAGGCTCCAGGGGCACTGCACCTGCGTCACCTTCTTCAGGGGCGTGACAAACGCGGTGGACAAACCCAGCGCCAACACCAGGCAGCCCAGCTCGCGGCGCCAGCCAAACAGGCGCTTGACGAAAAAGCTGGCGGCGAAGGTCAGCAGCGCTATCAGCCCCAGCAGGATCACCCCCTGTTTGACCCGGTCATGCAGGATGTTTTCCAGCCAATAACTGTGGCGGCCAATGAACTGCCCGGCTACAGGGTCGAAGAACAGCTCGGCGAGGTCCATGTCGATCGATGTCAGCTCCAGCAGAATCAGGGCCAACGCGGTCGCCAACGGAATACCCAGGTACAGCCAGTAATTGATCGGGCGAGGGCGGGTTGCTTGCTGCATGGCGGCTCCAGGGCGGGAAAAAGATCGGCCATTGTCATCGGCCCGCTATTCTGTGTCCGTGAAGGATCAGTGAAAAAACCGTCAAGTGCGGTGAATTTTTCCGGGGGCTGGCACCCTGCAGGCATAGGCCGTAAGCTGCGCCTGCCGCGCACCACAGCGAGAAGCGCCGCACAGGAGAAACCGATGCGCATTCTTTTGGTTGAAGACAACCGCGATATTCTGGCCAACCTGGCCGATTACCTGGGCATGAAGGGTTATACCGTCGACTGCGCCCAGGATGGCCTGTCCGGGCTGCACCTGGCTGCCACCGAGCACTATGACCTGATCGTGCTCGACATCATGTTGCCCGGTATCGATGGCTACACGCTGTGCAAGCGCCTGCGCGAAGACGCCCGCCGCGACACGCCGGTGATCATGCTTACCGCTCGCGACCAGTTGGACGACCGCCTACAAGGCTTCCGTTCCGGGGCCGACGACTACCTGCTCAAGCCCTTCGCCCTGTCCGAGCTGGCGGCACGCATCGAAGCCGTGCTGCGCCGGGCCCAGGGCGGCGGGCGGCGCAGCCTGCAGGTGGCTGATCTGAGCTATGACCTCGATACCCTGGAGGTCACCCGCCAGGGCCGCATGCTCAAGCTCAACCCGGTCGGCCTCAAGCTATTGGCCGTGTTGATGCAGAAGAGCCCCCATGTACTGCGCCGCGAAGTGCTGGAAGAAGCCCTGTGGGGCGACGACTGCCCCGACAGTGACAGCCTGCGCAGCCATGTGCACCAACTGCGCCAGGTGATCGACAAACCGTTCGAAAAACCGCTGCTGCATACCGTCCATGGCGTCGGCTATCGCCTCGCCGAGGGTCGTGATGGAGTTTAAGCAAAGCCTTGCCCAGCGCATCATCATCGCCTTTGCCCTGATGAGCGCGCTGGTGGCCGGGGCCTTCGCCTTCGGTATCGTCGGCACCGTGCACCTGGTCGAAGAGCGGCTGATTTCATCGGTACTGGGCGGTGACTTGCAGCGCCTGCTGCGCATGGACAGCGTCAGCGACTGGAGCCACCGCCCGCGCCCCGACCAGTTGTTCTACTTCAGCGGTGGGCGGGACGACTTCGAGCTGCCCAAAGACTTGCGCCACCTGGACCGTGGCTTCCACGAAGTATTCCGCGACCAGCTTTCCTACCACGCGATGGTCGAGATCGTCGATGGCCGCCGCTATGTCTTGCTGCAGGACCAAAGCGACTTCGAGGAGCGCGAGCGTGTGCTGTTCGCGGTGGTGCTGGTGGGCTTCGTGCTCAGCCTGGTGCTGGCGGTGATCCTCGGGTGGCTGGTGGCGCGGCGGGTGATGGCGCCGGTGATCCGCCTGGCGCGGCAAGTTCGGCACCGTGACCAGTTGCTGGGCCTGGCGCCGCCGTTGGCGCCGGACTATGCGGCGGACGAAGTTGGCCAGCTGGCGGTGGCGTTCGATGACACGCTGGGCCGGCTGCGCGATGCGCTGACCCGTGAACGGCTGTTCACCAGTGACGTCAGCCATGAGTTGCGCACGCCATTGATGGTGCTGGCCACGTCCTGCGAGCTGCTGCAGGAAAACCCCAACCTCGACACCCGCACGCGTAGCCAGGTGGAGCGCGTGGCGCGGGCAACAGAAGAGATGCGCGAGCTGGTCAAGACCTTCCTGATGCTGGCCAGGGCGCAACGTGATGAAGGCGCAGTAGCCTCCCGAGCGACCCTGCGCGAAGTGGCCAACGAGCTGATCGGGGTGTGGCGCGACACCATCGAACAGAAGGGCCTGACCTTGTATTTCGATGGCCAGGCCAGTGCCAGCGCAGTGCTTTACAACGCGACCTTCCTGCAGTCGGTGATGGGCAACCTGCTGCGCAATGCGGCGCACTACACCGATGCCGGCTACATCCGCCTGAGCCTGGAAAGCCATGGCTTCAGCGTGGAAGACAGTGGCGTGGGCATACCAGAAGAACAGCGCGAAGCCATGTTCAAGCCGTTCGTGCGCGGTGACGAGCGGCGCGGCGAGGGCCTAGGCCTGGGCTTGTCGCTGGTGCAGCGCATCTGCGACGACCAAGGCTGGCGGGTTACCTTGACCTCTTCCGTGCCACATGGCTGCCGTTTCCATGTCGATTTGAGCAATACGCGGGTGAAAGAAGATCCGGACGTCGTGGCTGGGTAATCTGTTGTTACACGTGTTACCGTGGCCAACACTTTTTTCACATCAACATGACCTGATTCCTACGCGCATTTACCTAATGTGAGCGCAATGGAATCAGGAGATGCTCAATGCGTAGCCCTATCAAGCTTGAATTTTCCGAGAAGTACGACAAAGACCATGCCCGAGAGTACTTTCTCAAGCACCAGGATGGCTTGGCCCGCCGGCTTTCTCACAAGCGAGATGAGCAGCTGGCCCGCCGCGCGCTGGCGCTGGCGGGTGAACCTGGCCTGGTCCTGGACTTGCCCTGCGGCGCTGGCCGCTTCTGGCCGCTGCTGGCGGAAAAGAACAACCGGGTCATCATCGGTGCCGATAATTCCGAGGCGATGATCGAGACCGCCTGTGCTGCGCAACCGCCAGAGGTGGTGGCGCGGGTACGGCCTTTGCAGACATCGGCATTCGACATCGACTTGCCAGATAATTCCGTCGACAGCATTTTTTGCATGCGGCTGTTTCACCATATTGGCGAGGCCGCCCACAGAAAGAAAATTCTCTCTGAATTTCAACGAGTTAGCCGTGATAGTGTGATCCTGTCACTGTGGGTGGACGGCAACTTCAAGGCTTGGCGGCGCAGAAAACTGGAACAGCGCCGCAGCACCAAAGCCGAGCAGAACCATTATCAGAACCGGTTTGTGTTACCGGCCGACACGGTCGAAGAAGAATTCCGCGCCGCTGGCTTCAGGATCCAGGAACGCCTCGATTTCCTGCCGTTCTATGCCATGTGGCGGGTTTATGTATTGCGTAAGGGGTAGTGTTTGATGGCTGTAGCCCAGAATGGGGAGTCGCGCTTCGATTTTTACTGGCGCCAACAAGGCGAGTGGGTAGAGGAGCCTAACCAGCGCCGGGGTGGCGAAAGTGGTGTGCAACGGCTCAACGATGCCAACGGCAAACTGCTGTATGCAAAGCGTCAGGTCGGGCATATCTATCGCAGCCTGTTGCACCCCTTCGGCCGGCCAACCGTGCTGCGTGAACTCGATGCGCTGAACAGCTTCGAGCAACTGGGGGTGCGTGTACCGCGCCTGGTGTTCTGTGGTGCCCAGCGCGATGCCGACCACCAGTGGCGGGCGCTGCTGGTCAGCGAAGCATTGGACGGGTTTGTGGAGCTGGACACCTGGCATGCCCAAGGTGCCCGAGACCGTTACCCACAGGTGGTCCACGAGCGCATGCTCAAGGACCTGGCCGACAACCTGGCGCGCATGCACCTGGGCCATTGGCAGCACGGCTGCCTGTACGGCAAGCATGTGTTCGTCAAGGTGCTGGGCGAGGGCGAGCAAGCCCGTGTCGAAGTGGCGCTGCTTGACCTTGAGAAGTGTCGGCGACGTTTCAGTTGCCAGCGCGCGGCCGGTAACGACCTGCGCCAACTGCGCCGCCATTCGTCGCTCAACGAGGCGGAATGGCAGACGCTACTCTACTTTTACAAGGTGGCGTTTGGCAGCGCTGTCAAAGGGTTAGGGTAATGAAACTAGAAATAGCTCGAGCTTTGTTCCTGGTAGCGGGCCTGGCGGTAACCACTGTAGCGGTGGCTGCCTGGGAAGAGCCGAGGCCAACGGTATTCAGCAAGGCTGAGATGGCCGCCCAGTGCGCGCTGCCGCGGGACGTGAAACCGCAGCAGAAGGCCAGGGTAGAGCCGGATCAGGATCTGTTGCTGTTGCTGTTTGGCCTGCGCCAAGGTTTGCGGCCATTTGGTTGAAACCGGTGTAGCTGTACATGCCAGGGGCCTCGCAAGCGCGAGGCCCCTGGCATTTCTGCAGGTGGCCCTCGGTGGGCGGGTTTCAGGCGGCAGCAGGCTCCTTGGCCACCGTCTTGTGCGCCAGCAGGGTGTAGATACAAGGCAGCACGAACAGGGTGAACAGCGTGCCGATCGACATGCCGGTCGCGATCACGGTACCGATGTCGAAGCGGCTTACCGCCCCGGCCCCGGTCGCGAGGATCAGCGGCACCATGCCGAACACCATTGCCGCCGTGGTCATCAGCACCGGCCGTAGCCGGATTGCCGCCGCTTCTTCGATTGCCTCGCGTGCGCCCAGGCCAAGCTCATCCCGTAACTGGTTGGCGAACTCGACGATCAGGATGCCGTGTTTGCTGATCAGCCCGATCAATGTCACCAGCCCGACCTGGGTGTAGATGTTCATGCTCGATAGGCCCAGGAACAACGGCAACAGCGCCCCGCAGATCGACAACGGTACCGTTACCAGGATCACCAGCGGATCCCGGAAACTTTCGAACTGGGCCGCCAGGACCAGGAAGATGATCGCCAGTGCCAGGCCAAAGGTCACCCAAAGTGCGCTCCCTTCCTGCACATACTGGCGGGCCACGCCGGCATAGTCGAAGGCGAAACCTTCCGGGGCCTCTTCGCGGGCGATGTCCTGCACGGTCTTCAGCGCTTCGCCCAGGCTGACCATCGGTACGCCTTGAATGATGGCCGAGTTCAACTGCTGGAACTGGTTGAGCTGCCGCGGGCGAGCGCGGTCGGTGAGGGTGACCAGGGTCGCCAGCGGCAGCAGCTTGCCCTGGTCGTTCTTCACGTAGTAGTTGTTCAGCCAACCGGGGTTGTCGCGGTATGCGCGCTCGGCTTGGGCAATGACCTTGTAGCTGCGCCCCTCGAGGGTGAAACGGTTGATTTCGGCTTCACCCAGCAAAGTGGCCAGGGTACTGCCGAGGACGTCCATCGATACCCCCATTTGCGCCGCCTTGGCCCGGTCGATATCGACCACCACCTCGGGTTTGTCAAAGGCCAGGTCGATGTCGAGGAAGGCGAACTTGCCCGATGCCTGGGCCCGAGCCTTGATGCGTTGGGCCACCTCCAGCAGTGCCGGGTAGTCGCCTGCGGTGTTGATCACGAACTGGAACGGCAGGCCTTCGCCGGTGCCGGGCAGCGACGGCAGGTTGAAGCCGAATATCTGCAGGCCGGCGACCTCTTCCAGCTTGGCCTGTACCAGTGGCAGCAGCTCCATTTGCGTACGCTCGCGCTCGTTCCAGGGCTTGAGCAGGAAGCCACCGATGCCGCTTTGCACGCCATTGAAACCGTTGATCTGGAACGACGAATAGTATTCGGGGAAGGTCTTGAACAGTGGGGTGAACTGGTTGGTGTAGGCGTTGAGGTAGTCCAGGTTGGCTGGCTGCGGGGAGCTGCTGATCATGAAGATCACCCCCTGGTCCTCGTTGGGGGCCAGTTCGTTCTGGGTGAACTTCAGCAGTAGCGGAATCAGGCACAGGATGATCACGGCAAACACCAGCACCACCGGCCGGCTGTCGAGCGTGCCGTGCAGCAGGCGCTGGTAGCGTACCTTCAGGCGCGCGAACTGCCGATCGAGCCAGTGGGCCAGGCCGCTGGAATGCTGCTCGCGGCGCAGCAGCAAGGCGCACATCATCGGTGACAGGGTCAGGGCGACGATACCGGAAATGACGACTGCGCCGGCCAGGGTAAGGGCGAACTCCTTGAACAGTGCCCCGGTGAGCCCGCTGAGAAAGCCGATGGGCGCATACACCGCTGCCAGGGTGATGGTCATCGACACCACCGGCATGGCGATCTCGCGCGCGCCTACCAAGGCTGCATCGAACGGCGACTGGCCTTCTTCGATATGCCGGTGAATGTTTTCCACCACCACGATCGCATCGTCCACCACCAGCCCGATGGCCAGGACCATGGCCAGTAGGGTCAGCAAGTTCAGCGAGTAGCCCATCATCTGCATGAAGAACAACACGCCAATCATCGACAGCGGAATGGTCACCACCGGGATCAGCACCGAGCGCAGGGCACCAAGGAACAGGAACACCACGAGGATGACGATCAGCACTGCTTCGCCGAGGGTCTTGATCACTTCGTCGATGGAGGCCTGGATGAACAGTGTGGCGTCGTAGGCGATCGACACCTTCAGCGCCGAGGGTAACTGGCTTTCCAGGTCGGGCATGACCCGCCGTACTTCCTTGATCACCTCCAGCGGGTTGGCGGCGGGCGTGGCCTTGATGCCGATGTACACCGAGGGTGTACCGTCGAATGAGCTGACGGTGTCGTAGTTCTCCGCCCCCATCTCCACCCGCGCCACGTCACCCAGCAGTACGCGGCTGTCGCCACTGGTCTTGACCGGCAGGGCGGCGAACGCCTCGGCTGACTTCAGCTCGGTGCTGGCGTTGATGCTGGTGATCACGTATTCGCCTTTGACTTCGCCAGCAGCGGACAGGAAGTTGTAGCGGCGCACGGCGTCGGTCACGTCGCTGGCCGACAGGCCGAAACCGGCCAGTTTCACCGGGTCCAGCCATAGACGCATGGCAAATACCTGGTTACCGAGGATTTCTGCCTCGGCCATGCCGGGTAGCGTGGCCAGCTTGGGCTGGATAACCCGTGACAGGTAGTCGGTGATTTGCGGGTTGCTCATCTGTTCGCTGTAGAAGCTGATGTACATCAGCGCCGAAGCATCGGCGGCTTCCTTGCTGAGTACCGGGTCTTCGGCGTTCTGCGGCAGCTTGTTGCGCACTTCGTTGGCCTTGGCCAGCAGCTCGGTGAACAGCCTGTCGCTGTCGGCACCGATGCGCGCGTAGATGGATATGACGGAAAAATTCTGCCGGCTCACCGAGGTCATGTAGTCGATACCTTCGGCGCTGGCCAGGCTTTGCTGCAGCGGCTGGGTGATGTAGCCCTGGATGGTTTCGGCGTTGGCCCCGGGGTAGGCCGTGGTGACGGTGATCAAGGCGTTTTCCATGCGCGGATACTGGCGGATCTGCAGCGTGTGCCAGGCCTGGATACCCAGCAACAGGATCAGCAGGCTGACTACGCTGGCCAGCACCGGGCGACGGATGAACGGGTCGGTGAACGCCATGCCAGCCTCCAGTCAGTCCTTGGTCGCGTCGCCCGGGGCGGGCTTGACGGCCTGGTCCTGGCCGATCCGGATTGCGGCGCCGGGGGTCAGCTTCAACTGCCCGGCAGTGACTACCTGTTCCCCAGCCTGCAACCCTTTGCTGACCACCACCAGGCCGTCACGGCGCTCACCGGTCTGCACCGTGCGTTGTTCGGCGACCCATTGAGGTTGGCCGTGTTCATCGTGCTGCGGCTTACCGTTCGGGTCCTTTTTCTCGGTGGCGACATACACCGAGTTGCCGTACAGGGTGTAGGTGATTGCACTTTCCGGCACCACCACCTGCAACTGCGGATCGGGCAGCAGGACCTGCAGGCTGGCGAACATGCCCGGCAGCAATTTGCCGTCGGGGTTGGCCAGGGTGGCCCGCACCAGCAGGTTTCGCGTGGTTTCCTCGACCTTGGGGTTGATGGCGCTGAGGCTGGCGGGGAAGGTCTGGTCCGGGTAGGCAGCCACTTGCACCAGCACCTGCTGGCCGAGGCTCAGCCGGGGCAAGGCCTGTTCCGGCACGTTGAAGTCGACGTACAGGCCGGAGGTGTTCTGCAGGGTCGCGATGACGGTGCCTGGCGCCAGATAATCGCCGACATCCACCTGGCGGATGCCCAGGGTGCCACTGAAGGGCGCGCTGATGCTTTTCTTGTTCTTCGAAGCCTTGAGCTGCTCGACCACCGCCTGATTGCGCTGGTACTGGGCATTGAGGCGGTCATATTCGCCACGGGAGATCGCCGAGTCGCCCACCAGTTGCCGCCCGCGACCGAAGTCGACCTTGGCCAGGCCCAGGTCGGCCACGGCGGTGCCAAGCAATGCGGTTTCCTGGTCATCGTTGAGCCGCAGCAGCAGCTGACCGGCCTTGACCGTTTGCCCAGAGTCGAAATACAGGGCTTTGACGATGCCTTCGACCTCCAGGCTCAACTCGACACCCTGCAGCGCCTTGAGGCTGCCGACCGCGGGCAGGCGCTGTTGCCACTGGCGTTGTTCGGCCAAGGCTGCCGCCACGGTGATAGGCGGTTTGGGGGCAGTGAACATCTGGATCTGCTGGTAGATCGAGAAGGCCTTGTAGCCCCCCAGGGCCAGCACGATCAGCAGAACCACGGCCAACATGATGAGCATGCGGCGGCGCAGCATAGGTCCGGTTCCTTGGATACGGTTGTTATTCGTTCAAGCACGACAACGGGCGATCCTGCCCACGTGGATGGGGGAAGTATTGACTGTTTTTTGTCTGAAGGGGAGGAAATTGTCTGCACCGGCCCTATCGCCGGCAAGCCAGCTCCCACAGGGATCGCCTCAGCACCTTCAGCGCCTGTGAGATCGAGCGCCGCGCGGGCGGCGCTCGATCTCACAGGCGCTGCATATCTTGTGACAAACACCTATCAGCCCTGATGCGACCCCTGTGGGAGCCGGCTTGCCGGCGATAGGGCCCGTGAAGGCCACGGATCAATCAGACCAGATGCAGGTGGTTGTCCCAGAACCCGGACGGCAGGCTCATCGGTTGCCCGACCAGTTGCGCCTTGGTGCAATCGTAGAAGCGGCAGCGGCCCTGCCCGGAGGTCACGACAAAACCGTCCTTGACGGCACCGACCCCGGCACAGTCGGGCATAGGGGCGTCGAGCCGCACAGCGCCGCTGTCCAGGTCCCAGACGAACAGGCGGTTGGCCCGTGGCGCGGTCAGCGCCACCAGCCGCAGCTCGCTGTGGATCGCCACACTGGCGGTGTACTGGGCCATGGCCTGCAATTGCTGCTCGGGCACCGGAAAGGCCTTGAACGGCTCGCCCGGGCGCTTGATGGCCAGCAACTCGGCCGTTTCATCGGCGTCGCCCATGAACTGCTGGCAGGCGGCAATGGTGCCATCGCTGCCCACTGCCAGGTGGCGTACGCTGTTCATCTGCTGGGCCAGGGTTTCCTTGCTCAACAAGGTGCCGTCACGCTGCATCAGCACCAGGCTCGGCTCCATGGCATCGAGGTTCATCTCGACCCGGCTTTCGGCCTCGGTGCGGATCCCGCCGTTGGCCACCACCAGGGTTTCGCCGTCGGGTAGCCAGGCCACCTCGTGCGGGCCAATGCCGTGGGTAGGAAGCTCGCCAGTGTGTACCAGGCGCGCACCTTCGAAGCGGTACACGCCGAGCACGCCACGCCCCGGGTCGCGGGTGTCGTTCTCGGTGGCGTACAGCCATTCGCCGCTTTTATGCACTACCGCATGGCCGTAGAAGTGCCGGTCCGGTTGCGAAACTACCGTTTGCAGCAAGCGCCCGTCGCGCAAGTCGACCAGGTAGCTTTCGGTACCGGGGCGGCGAGCGACGAACAGGGCGATCGGCTGTTCAGGGTGATGGATGATGGCATGGCAACGCTGGGCAACCTGGGTGCTGAACACCTGGGTGCCGTCCAGGCGGAACCCTACGGCATAGTGCTTGCCGTCGCCGTCGTCACGCGCCGAGAGCAGCAAGGGTTCGCTGCCTTTATTGCGGAACAGGCTCCAGCCACCCAGGGTAAGGGCGCTGAGCAGTACGCTACCGAGTTTGAGGGCCTGGCGTCGCAGCATGATCAGTCACCGTCGTTGGCATTGAAGCCCAGCTGGAT
This sequence comes from Pseudomonas sp. NY5710, assembly GCF_013305665.1. Lineage (NCBI taxonomy): Bacteria > Pseudomonadati > Pseudomonadota > Gammaproteobacteria > Pseudomonadales > Pseudomonadaceae > Pseudomonas > Pseudomonas sp. NY5710. The sequence goes on along the minus strand of NZ_CP045554.1, from coordinate 4,300,490 downwards.
GTTCAACGCCTTGGCCAGGTCGCCTTCGTGCAGGCGGTGGACCACGTTGAGGCTGTCATAGAGCTGGTTGAGGGTTTGTTGACCCACGTCGTCGGCCAGCAACTCGCCCAGGGTCTTCTGGTTGTCGGCCAGCAGTTTGAGCGAGGTAGCGTAGGCGGCGTCGATCTTTTCTGCCAACGCTTTCTGATCACTGGGCAGCAGGCCGCGCAAACCCTGGTTGTCGACCCCAACCCACACGGTCTGGGCAGCCTTGAGGGTGGCTTCCAGGCTTTTCAGTGAGCTGTGGCTGCGCCAGGCCTCGGCCTGCAGCGGCTGCGCGATGCCCTTGCTCTGGCGGCCCATGGGGGCGCCGAGTTTTTTCTTCAGCGTATCCAGTGCGGTCACCTGGGAGCGCAGCAGGTCGGCGATAGCCTCGTGGGAATCGGCGTAGCGCTGGTTGGGGAACTTGGTCATCTGCGAGAGCATGCCGTCGGTGCTGTTCCAGCTCTTGAGGATGTCCTCGGCCAACAGCTTCTGGTGCTCGCTGATGGCGACCAGCAGCGGGCAATAACGGGCCTTCTGTTCGGCTGTGGCGATGTCCGGCTTGCTGTCGAACAGAATGTACTCATAGGCCGACAGCCCACGCACCACCACGCTGGCCTTGCCCAGCGCGGCCACATCGACTGGTTTGTCGCCGTTGACCAGTTGCTCTACCTGGCGGCCGACCAGGTTTTTCTTGTCGGGCCAGAACTGCACCTGCCAGGCGCGGTTGCCTTCGGCCAGAGGGCCCACCAGCAGCGGTTGCAGTTCAGCCCAGGCTTTTTGTGCGTTGAGGAAGTCGGCACGGGCCTTTTCCAGGTCTTCCTTGCCTTCGCAGTAGGCCAAGGCGCTGGCGGCCAGGGTACGGTCGGCTTCGACCCAGCGGCTGTAGGTGGGCAGGATCACCTGTTTGGCGATGGCGGCGGAGGTCACTGCTTGCGGGTCCTGCGGCGAGCAGGCGCCAAGGGCGAGTGCGGCGAGGCTGGTGAACAACAATTTGGGTCGGAACATGCCGGCTCCTTTGCGCGTTTAAAGGGAATTCAGGAACGCCAGCAGCGCGGCGCGCTGCTCGGCATTGAACGTGAGAACGAAATTGCGTGCCGCTTCGGCTTCGCCGCCATGCCAAAGCACGGCTTCGAGCAGGTTACGCGCGCGGCCATCGTGCAGGAACTGGCTGTGGCCGCTGACCGTTTCGCTCAGGCCGATGCCCCACAGCGGCGCAGTACGCCAGTCCTGGCCGTTGGCGGCGAATTCGGTGCGCTCGTCGGCCAGGCCCGGCCCCATGTCGTGCAGCAGCAGGTCGCTGTAGGGGCGGATGACCTGGTGGGCCAGCTCTGGTTCGGTTGCATCGGCGGCGGTGGTGAACTGCGGTGTATGACAACCCTGGCAGCCGGCCTGGTAGAACAGGTTCTTGCCCGCCAGCACCTGTGGCGCGCCCACGTCGCGGCGTGCCGGCACGGCCAGGTTGCGGGTATAGAAGGTGACCAGGCGCAGAATGTTGTCGCTGACTTCCTTCTCGCCATCGGCGCCGTCGCCATTGGGCGCAGCCAGGCACGCGGTTTGCGCCGTGGTGCAGTCGTCCTTGGGCTGCAGGGTACTGGTCAGGCCCATGTCGCCGGCGAAGGCGTGCACGTTCTGCTGGTTGACGTTGGGTTGGCCGGCCTTCCAGCCGAAGCGCCCGACCACGGTCTTGCCCTGGGCGTCATCCCATACCCGGTTGGCCCGCCCGCGAATGCCGTCGTGGTTACGGTCGTCGGGGTCTTCGTTGGTCAGCAGTGCGGCTTCGGGGATGGCTTCGAGCAGGCCCAGGCCGATCATCGGCGGGGCTACCCGTGCGGAAAACCGGGTGTCGGGGTGCATCACGCCGTAGCCCAACTGGGTGATCTGCAGGCTCGGCTTGCGCAGTTGCACCTGATGGCCATCCTCGAACGTCACCGTGTGCTGGGTATAGCTCACCCGCACCTTGCCTTCCGGGGCCACGCCGGGGATGGCCATGTCTTGCAACTGGGTGCCATAGACCGGTTCCGGCACCACGCCGATGCGCTCGATCACCTTGGCCAGGTAGGGTTGGTCGGGAATCGACAGGCGCACCAGCATGCCGACGGCGTTGCTGTCATTGGCGGCGGGGGGATGACCACGGCCGTCGCGCACATGGCAGTTCTGGCAGGCATTGGTGTTGAACAGCGGGCCCAGGCCATCGCGTGCAGTCGTGGTGGAGGGGGCGATCACCCAGGGGCTACGGAAGAAGCTGTTGCCTACGGCGAAGTCCAGCCGCCGTTCCGGCGAAAGGTTGGCCGAGGGCTGGGCGTAAGCGTTGCGGTCACTGCGCTGTACGGTGGCCAGGCCAGCCGACAAGGCTTCGCCGGGCTCGGCCTGGGTGAAGCGCGGGGCGTCGTCACAGGCAGCGAGGGCAAAGGCTAGCAGCAGGGGGCTGAGTCGAAACAGCGACAACGACATCGAGAATCCTGGGCTTGGGCAAAAAACCGGCGTGCAAGCTTAGCAGGCCCAGGATCATTGAATAAGAGCAATTTGCGTTTGCTCGATGAAATCGTCGTTAGTCGTGGCCCTCAGGCGATATACAGCTTGAACTGGCGGTTCACCAGGCTGACGATCAGGTTCTTGTTGCCACCATTGCGATTATTGCCGGCCACTTCGATGACCTCGTCGCTGTCATAGTCCATGGTGCGGGCAGTGAGCTGTTTGATGGCATTCTCGTGTGCCGGTTTCCAGTAATCCTGGAAGACCCAGATGCTGGCTTCGGCAGCGGGGCCGAGGATGAGGCGCAAGGCTTTATGGTTTTCATTGGTATTGCCGATCCACGGTACGGCCAGTTCGCCGTTCCAGGCGTCCTGGGCGCCGACTGCAACGCTTTTGCCGCGGTTCTCACCGTCGACCACGGTGAGGGTGTAGGGGGTGTTGTTGGCGATGGAGCAAAGGTAGGTGACGCTGGCCATGTGAAGGTCCTTTTACGGTCGGGTTTCTGGGCGGGGTAACGGGCTGCTCGGGCTGCGGTAGACGTACACGCCAAGCAAGGTGATCTCGTTGAAAGGCGGGTCCAGTTCGGCGGGGTCAAAGCGCCCCAGCAGCTGCAGGCCCTGGGCAAGGGCGACAGCCTCGAACATCTTGCGGTCGGATTCGTTGGGGTCGTACAGGTAGATCTTGCCGGAGTGGGCAAGCACCCTGCACATCTCCAGGGCCACGTGGTAAGTGATGGGGGCGCCCATCAGGGTTACGTGGGGTATGGCGCGGGTGTCCAGCGGGAAACGGGGCGCATCGTATTCATCGACCTGATACAGGTGGGGGATGCGCTCGCCTGTGCGCGGCCCGTTGGAAATGCGCTGGCCGGCTTTATTCAGGTTATAGGCGTGGGTGAAGCCGGTCACGATGTCCTTGCCCCCCACACGCTGAACGATTCGGCCTTCTCCCCAAACATCAAGAATCTGTAGCACTGCGCCCTCCGGCCTGGTGATCCCGTGAATGGGGCCAGCATGAAGGGCGAAACGCAGGACAGGCATCTGGAACCCCAGCACCTGCAGCACAAACGCAAACGCCCGGCACAAGGCCGGGCGTTCGGGGTGAGGCGCCGTTACCGAATCAGAACTCGTGGTCCGCGGTATCCGGGTTCAGGTTGGCAATACCGAGCTTGCCCGCAGCCTGTTCGATCGCACCGGTCTGCTTGACCAGGGCGGCGATGGCATCGCGAACGATCTGGTTGCCGGCAGCGTTGTCGGGGGCGATCAACTGGTCGTAGTGCTCGCCTTTTTGCGCATGGTCGACCATGACCTGGATCTTGGCCTCGGTGGCCTCCAGGTCGGCCTTGAGGGTGGCGTCGGCCGCCGGGTCAACCTTGGCTACCAGGGACGACAGGCTCGGGCCGCTGACCTTGGTGCCGTCCGGGCGGGTGTACTCGCCCAGGTAGACATTGCGGATACCCTTGGCATCGTAGAAGTGCGAGTAGTGGGTGTTGTCGCTGAAGCAGTCCTGCTCGTCTTCCGGCGAGTTGGCTTCCAGGGAAACCTTCATGCGTTCACCGGCCAGTTCGCCCAGCGACAGGCTACCCATGCCGAACAGCATCTTGCGCAGGCCATCGTTGACCGGCTCGGCTTCGAGCTTGGCGCGGTAGTTGTCGGTGACGTTCGGAGCCCAGTTGCCGACCATCTCTTCAAGGTCGGTGACCAGCAACTGGGTCACGGCTTTGAGGTAGGCGCGGCGGCGCTCGTTGTGGCCACCGGTAGCACCCTGGCCTTCCAGGTAGTCTGACGCCGGGCGGGCGCCGGCGCCCGGGCCGGTACCGTTGAGGTCCTGGCCCCACAGGAGGAATTCGATGGCGTGGTAGCCCGTGGCGACGTTGGCTTCGGACCCTGCCAGTTCGTTCAGGCTGGCCAGCTTCTCGGGGGTTATGTCCTTGACGTCGATCTTTTCTTCGCCGACCTGGATCTCGGTGTTGGCGATGATGTTGGCGCTGGCGGCGGGGTTGCCCAGGGCATGCTCGTAGCTCTTGTCGACATAGTCGATCAGGCCTTCGTCCAACGGCCACGCGTTCACCTGGCCTTCCCAGTCGTCGATGATGGTGTTGCCGAAGCGGAAGGCTTCGCTTTGCAGGTAAGGCACGCGTGCAGCAACCCAGGCTTGCTTGGCAGCCTTCAGGGTTTCATCGTCTGGCTTGGCAAGGAACGCGTCAACAGCGGTCTGCAGGGTTTTCGCGGTGCTCAGCGAGTCGCTGTACACGGCGTAGACCATTTCTGCGTAATGCTTGACCACGGCTTTGCCAGCGGCTTCGTCGACAGCCCCAGGCGCCGCGGCGGTGGTGCTGGCGGCAGCGGGTGCCTGTGCTTGCGCAGCGGCAGCCTTGTCGTCTTTTTCGCCGCAACCGGCGAGAGCGATGGCCATGGCCAGCAGACTGGCGGAGGCCAGAGGCATTCGAATCATTATGGGTTTCCTGCGTCGTGTGGTTGGACAGTGCGCCTAGGCATGCGAAACGGCAACATCATGCGAAAGATTTGCATTTGCTGTAAAGGGGCGGGGGCGCATTTCATGCAAATCCAGGTCGCTGGCTTGGCCGGGCGAGCAGGTTCAGAGCATCGAGACTTGGTTACGTTGGGCTTGCTTGAGGAAGTGAGTCAGTTCACGCGCCGACAGCGGCTTGCTGTAGTGATAGCCCTGGCCCTCGTGGCAGCCCTGGGCAATGATGTAGGTTTCCTGCTCGGCGGTTTCCACGCCTTCGGCGATGACCTGCATGCCCAGGCTCTTGCCCAGCTGGATGATGGCGCGAACGATGGTAGCGTCGTCATCGTCATCAAGCAGGTCCTGGACGAAGCTCTTGTCGATCTTGATCTTGTCCAGCGGCAATGACTTCAGGTAGCTGAGCGACGAGTAACCGGTGCCGAAGTCGTCGATCGCAATCAGCGCCCCGGAACGGCGTAGGCTCAGCAGGTGCTGGGCGGCAGTGCTGATGTCTTCCATCAGGCCGGTTTCGGTAACCTCCAGCTCCAGGCTGCGCGGTGGCAGGCGGTAGGCCTGCAACAGGTTGTTGACCACCCGCGGCAGCTCGCTGTGGTGCAACTGCACGGTAGACAGGTTGACCGCCATGCGCAGGTCGCTGAAGCCCAGGTCGTGCCATTCACGCAATTGCCGGCAGGCCTGGTCGAGTACCCATTCGCCGATGCTGATGATGCTGCCGTTCTGTTCGGCCAGCGGGATGAACTGGTCGGGTGGCACCATGCCCAGTTCCGGGTGCTGCCAGCGCAGCAGGGCCTCCACGCCGACCACCCGGTGGTCGCGGTAGCTGATCTGTGGCTGGTACACCAGGTACAGCTGGTTACGCGGCAGGGCTTCGCGCAGGTCTTTTTCCAGCTCGCGGCGGCGGCGCATTTCACTGTCGACGCTGGCAATGTAGAACTGGTAGCGGTTGCGCGAGCGGGCCTTGGCCAGGGTCATGGTCTGCTCGGCTTTCTGCAGGAGTTTTTCCGTGCTGTCGCCGTCTTCCGGGAACAGGGTGATGCCGATGGTGGCGCGCAGGCGGATCTGTTGGTGATCGAGGTCGAACGGCACCTCCAGGTCATCCAGGATGCTTTGCGCCAGTTCGGCAGCCTCGTAGGGCTGCTCGATGTTGGCTTGCACCAGGGCAAACTGGTCGCCGCCCAGCCGCGCCAGGGCCCCCAGGCGGCCGCTATGCGCCCGCAGGCGGTCGGCCAGGGCCAGCAACAGTTGGTCACCTACCTGGTAACTGAATTGTTCGTTGATGCCCTTGAAGTCGTCCAGGCCCACGCACAGTACCGCCACCCGGTGTTGCAGGCGGCCACCGTCAACCAGGATCTTGTCCAACTGCTGCTGCAGCTGCTGGCGGTTGGGCAGGCCGGTCAGGAAGTCGTATTGAGCCATGCGCTGCAGGCTGTTTTCCGCTTCGTGACGCAGATGGGTGTTGCGCTCGATCGAAGCCAGCAACTGGTTGGCCGTGTTGACCCAAAGGCCCAGTTCGTTCTTTTCGTGCCCCTTGAGCAGCGGGATCTGGTGCTGGCTGGGGCGATCGGGGTTGATCTGCGTGAGGTGCTCAATGATCTTCGACAGCGGCTTGGTCAGCAGCCAGTGGTAAACCAGGTACAGCACCAGGCCCATGGCCAGGGCGCGCAGGACGCCGGAAATGAAGATGATGACCGCGTTGATCAGGAAATCTTCACCGTAGGCAGAGGTGTCGAGGGTGATGCTGAGGTCGCCGTAGTATTCGCTGTAGGGGCCGCGGCCGACCAGTTGCGTGGTATAGGTACGTTCCTGGCCGAGAATCAGGTCGGTCAGCCAGCGCATGGAGGTGTCACGCAGCGGCCTGGATTTTTCTGCCAGCATGGTTTCATTGGGGTGGCCGATGGACGCCATGCGTACCGATTCGTCCTGGAACAGGCCTTCCATCACCTGCATGCCCATTTCACGGTCGAGGCTGTACACCGCCTGGGTCGACGGGTCGCGGAACATGTCGAGGATGCGCTGGGCATCGTTGTTCACGGTCTGGCGGGTCTTGTAGGTGTCGTAGACAATTTGCGCACAGCTGAGCAGTACGCCGACCGCCAGCGCCGACAGCAGCACGACCCTGAGCAACTTGACCGACAAGCTGTTCCGCAATTCCAGCTTCAATGGGGTTTCCTTAATCCATGCGCGTGGCAGCATTTTGCCATCAACGATGACGATACACTATCGGCCTACCATGAGCAGTGTATCGGTTGCCTGCCCCTGCAACTTGAGTGCGCTGTATCAATCTTACAAAGATTTGATGTTAGCGCGCTCTGCCGCCTGAGCAAGCTGAACCGTGCGGGTCGGTGTACCGGCGCGGCGGCCCCTGGCAGGCACAAAAAAACCCGGCACATGGCCGGGTTTTCTGTTCAAGGCTTGGTGACTCAGGCCTTGAAGGTCTTGCCTTCGAACTGCTCGGCAACGAAGGCCCAGTTGACCAGGTTCCAGAACGCCTCGACGTACTTCGGACGCAGGTTGCGGTAGTCGATGTAGTAGGCGTGTTCCCAGACGTCGCAGGTCAGCAGCGGGGTGTCGCCGCTGGTCAGCGGGCAGCCGGCGCCAATGGTGCTGGCCAGGGCCAGGGAGCCGTCGGCTTTCTTCACCAGCCAGCCCCAGCCGGAACCGAAGGTGCCAACAGAAGTCTTGGTGAACTCTTCCTTGAACTTGTCGAAGGAACCGAAGGCGGCGTTGATGGCATCGGCCAGAGCGCCGGTTGGCTGACCGCCGCCGTTTGGCGACAGGCAGTTCCAGTAGAAGGTGTGGTTCCAGACTTGAGCGGCGTTGTTGAAGATACCGCCCGAAGAGGCCTTGACGATTTCTTCGAGGGACTTGCCTTCGAATTCGGTGCCTGGGACCAGGTTGTTCAGGTTCACGACATAGGTGTTGTGGTGCTTGTCGTGGTGATACTCCAGGGTTTCCTTGGAGATGTGCGGCTGCAGGGCATCGTGGGCGTACGGCAGCGGCGGCAATTCAAAAGCCATGGTGGATCTCCTGATTCAGGTCTGTTTGCGGTTTGCGCAAGGCCGATCACGGGCGGCCCGATCAGCGTCGGCGAGTTTTTACTCTTTGCGACGCAAGGGCTGGATCATAGCACCGGGTCCGGCGCATAACCACGCAACAAACATAGGGAATAGAGGTTCCGGGGCGGTTGAGCCATGCCGACCGGTGGTCTCGGGCTCTGCCTGCCAGGGCCCTTGAGATCAGTTGAAGATCAACTGCGCCGCCACCGCAAACATCATTATCGCCACCATCAGGTCGAGCATGCGCCAGGTTGCCGGCCGCGCCAGCCACGGGGCCAGCCAGGCCGCGCCGAGCGCCAGGGTCGAGAACCACAGCAGTGAAGCGCTGGCGGCCCCTGCCACATAAGCACCGGGCTCGGTCTGCTGGGCGCCCAGCGAGCCGATCAGCAACACTGTGTCGAGGTATACGTGCGGGTTCAGCAATGTCACCGCCAAGGCACTGAGCAGTACCGCACGACGTGAACGTGTGCCCTGGCCTTGCTGGTGCTGCAGGCTTTGTTTTGAACAGGCACTGCGCAAAGCCTTGGCCCCGTACCAGATGAGGAACACCGCACCGCCCCAACGGGCGATCGCCAGCAAGGTCGGGTTGTGTGCCAGTACGGTGGCCAGGCCAAACACACCGGCCGCCACCAGGATGGCATCACAGACGATGCACAGCGCCGCCACCGGCAGGTGGTGCTCGCGGCGCAGGCTTTGAGCAAGTACGAAGGCGTTCTGGGCGCCGATGGCCATGATCAGGCCGAAAGCCACCAGCATGCCGTTGAGATAGCTTTGCCACATGGCCAGGCTCTCCGAAAAGGTCATAAAAGATGCTGGTCATTGTGTTGGTTGGGGCGGTATAAGAAAAACAAATAAAGCTGATCCCTCATTAGGAAAATCGATGTTCGACTACAAGCTGCTTGCCGCCCTGGCGGCCGTGATCGAACAGGGTGGTTTCGAGCGTGCCGCGCAAGTGCTGGGCCTGTCGCAATCGGCCATTTCCCAGCGCATCAAACTGCTCGAGGCGCGGGTCGGCCAGCCCGTGCTGGTGCGCGCTACGCCGCCCAGCCCGACCGAGGTCGGCCGCCAGTTGCTCAACCATGTGCAGCAGGTGCGCCTGCTTGAACGTGACCTGCAGCGTCAGGTGCCAGCGCTGGACGAAGAAGGTATGCCAGAGCGCCTGCGCATCGCCCTCAACGCCGACAGCCTGGCCACTTGGTGGGCTGGCGCGGTGGGCAACTTTTGTGCGCAGCAGAACGTGCTGACCGACCTGGTGGTAGAGGACCAGGAAGTGGGCCTCAAACGCATGCGTGCGGGTGAGGTGGCGGCCTGCCTGTGTGGCAGTGAACGGCCTGTGGCAGGGGCGCGCAGCCTGCCGCTGGGGGCAATGCGTTATCGGGCGTTGGCCAGCCCCGGGTTCATGGCGCGCCATTTTCCCCAAGGCTTTGTCGCCAGCCGCCTGGCCCGCACCCCGGCCATCGTATACGGCCCGGACGACTTCCTGCAGCACCGCTACCTGGCATCGCTGGGCATTGAGGACGGTTTCCTGCACCACCTGTGCCCGTCATCCGAAGGTTTCCTGCGCATGACCGAGGCCGGCCTGGGCTGGGGGCTGGTGCCCGAATTGCAGGCCCGCGAACAATTGGCCGCTGGGCAGTTGGTGGAAATTTGCAGCGATACCCCCATCGATGTGCCGCTGTACTGGCATCATTGGCGCAATGGCGGGCAATTGCTCGCGCAACTGACCGAGCATCTGCGGCATACGGCAGGGCAATGGCTGGTGCCGTTGTAGCCGCGGCTGGCGTCAGTTGCATCTGAAATCTGGCAAGACGGAGTGTTACATGCGAATTCTGGTCACCGGCGCGAGTGGCTTCATTGGCGGGCGCTTTGCGCGTTTCGCCCTGGAGCAGGGCCTGGACGTGCGGGTCAGCGGCCGCCGCGCGGAGGGGGTGGAGCACCTGGTCAAGCGCGGTGCCCAGTTCATCCCCGGCGACCTGAACGATGCCGAGCTGGCCCGGCGCCTTTGCCAGGGCGTCGAAGCGGTGGTGCACTGTGCCGGCGCGGTGGGGCACTGGGGGCGTTATCAGGATTTCTACCAAGCCAACGTGGTGGTCACCGAGAACGTGGTCGAAGGGTGCCTCAAGGAGCACGTGCGGCGCCTGGTGCACCTGTCGTCGCCGTCCATGTACTTCAACGGCCGCTCGCGCCTCGACATCCGGGAAGATCAAATACCGCGCCGCTTCCATGACGATTATGGGAAAACCAAGCACCTGGCCGAGCAGAAAGTGTTCGGCGCGCAGGAGTTCGGCCTCGAGGTGTTGGCACTGCGACCCCGCTTCGTCACCGGTGCCGGCGATGCCAGCATCTTCCCGCGGCTGATGCAGATGCAGCGCAAGGGCCGGGTAGCGATCATCGGCAATGGCCTGAACAAGGTTGATTTCACCAGTGTGCACAACCTCAACGAGGCACTGCTCAGTGCCCTGTTCGCCGATGACCGGGCATTGGGCCAGGCCTACAACATCAGCAACGGCCAGCCGCTGCCGTTGTGGGACGTGGTCAACTACGTGATGCGCCAGATGCAGCTGCCGCAGGTGACCCGCTACCGTTCCTACGGCCTGGCCTACAGCCTGGCTGCGCTCAACGAAGCCGCCTGCATGTTATGGCCGGGGCGCCCGCAACCAACCTTGTCGCGGTTGGGAATGCAGGTCATGAGCCGTGATTTCACCCTCGACATCAGCCGCGCCCGGCAGCACCTGGATTATCAGCCGAAGGTCAGCCTGTGGACGGCGCTGGATGAATTCTGCGCCTGGTGGAAACATCAGCCGCCGGGGCAGTGAACCCGGCGCGCCGATGAGGGTCAGCAGTGCGCCGCGCGAGCGGTTTATACTCCCGTTTCTTTGCTATTACCGCGGTTGAACTCACCCATGCGCAACGATGCTCACGACAATTTCGATGATGTGCCAACCCTGCGGGCCGGCACCCCTGATGATGACGAACTGTTGCCGGCGCACGTGGCCCGTAGCCGCCAGAAGGCGGCCAGGCCGGCCAGCACCGGGCCTTTGTGGGTGCTGCTGGGGGCCTCGTTCATAGCCCTGGCCGGGCTGGGCTGGTGGAGCTTCCAGCAGATCTCGCTGATGGAGCAGCAACTGGTGGCCACCCAGGAAAGCTTTGCCCGCATCAGCGAGGACGCAGCGGGGCGCTTACAGGCAATCAGTGGCAAGGTCGCTGCCAGCGAATCGTCGGTCAACACCGGCAGCGAGGCGCTCAAGCTGCAGATCCGCCAGTTGCAGGCCAGCCTGGCCGAGCAGAGCAAGCAGCAGCAAGGCGTGGCTGGCCAGGCCGGCGACCTGGGCAAGCGCCTGGAGCAGGTGCTGGCCGATACGCGTGAGCAGCAGAAAGCCGTGACTGAACTGCAGGGCCAACTGCAGGCGCAGCTCAAGGCTGTGAATGCCGAACTGGCGGCGTTGAAGTCGGGCCAGGTGGACGGAGGCAAGCTTGACGGGCAGCTCAAAAACCTGAGCGAGGAGGTGGCTGCGCTCAAGAAGCAGGGCAACCCGAGTGCGGCGATCGAAAGCCTGGAGCAGGACGTGCTGGTGCTCAAGACCCAAATGGAAAACCGCGCTTCGCCGGGCACAAGTGGCGCATCGGTACAGGAGTTCGATGCGTTCCGCGGGCAGACCACGCGCAACCTCAACACCCTTCAGAGCCAGATCCAGAACCTGCAGCAGCAAATCAACGCTCGGCCCTGAATGGCCTGAACCCGCTGCTACAGGTGCACGGTAGCAGCGGGTTCACTGGGTTACAGGCGCGGGTAATCGATATACCCCACCGGCCCCTTGCTATAGAACGTTTCGGGGTGCGCCTCGTTCAACGGTGCATCTGCTGCCAGGCGTGCCGGCAGGTCCGGGTTGGCAATGAACGGCACCCCGAACGCCACCGCATCGGCCTTGCCATCGGCCAGCGCTGCATTGGCACTTGCCTTGTCGAAACGCTCGTTGACGATGTATGGCCCACCGAATGCCGCCTTGATCAACGGCCCGATGCTGTCGTCGGCCTCACGCTCCCGCGAGCAAATGAAGGCGATGCCGCGTTTGCCCAGTTCGCGGGCAACATACGTGAAAGTCTCGGCACGGTCGGCGTCACCCATGTCGTGGGCGTCGGCACGTGGTGCCAGGTGCACGCCGACCCGGTTGGCCCCCCACACCTCGATGGCGGCATCGGTCACTTCCAGCAGCAGGCGCGCGCGGTTTTCCAGCGAGCCGCCGTAGCGGTCGGTGCGCTGGTTGGTACTGCTTTGCAGGAACTGGTCGAGCAGGTAGCCATTGGCCCCGTGAATTTCCACACCATCGAAACCGGCGGCCTTGGCGTTTTCCGCGCCGCTGCGGTAGGCCTCGACGATGTCGCTGATTTCTTCGGTTTCCAGTGCGCGCGGGGTGGGATAGTCACTCAGCGGGCGTACCAGGCTGACATGGCCTTTGGCCTGGATCGCGCTGGGGGCTACCGGCAGTTCACCATTCAAGTAGCTGGGGTGCGAGATACGCCCCACGTGCCACAGTTGCAGGAATATGCGCCCGCCAGCGCCATGCACGGCCTTGGTGACATTGGTCCAGCCGCGAACTTGCTCATCGTTCCAGATACCGGGCGTATCCGGGTAGCCCACGCCCATGGCGGTGACCGAGGTTGCCTCGCTGAGAATCAGCCCGGCGCTGGCGCGTTGGACGTAGTACTCGGCCATAAGAGCATTGGGCACGCGGCCCTCGTCTGCACGGCAGCGGGTGAGTGGGGCCATGATGATGCGGTTGGGCAACTGCAGGTCGCCCAGGGTGATCGGATCGAAAAGCGTGGTCATGTCGGTTACCTGCTGGTCAAAGCGCTTGGCGCAGTTGTTCCAGGAACGCCTGGATGGTGGCTTCGTTGCGTTTGAAGAAATGCCATTGGCCGATTTTCTGGCTGCTGATCAGACCGGCACGCTGCAAGGTGGCCAGGTGGGCAGAGACGGTCGACTGCGACAGGCCGCAGCGTTGGTCGATCTGCCCGGCACACACACCGTTTTCGGTGCTGTGGTACTGGTCCGGGAACTGGTTTGCCGGGTCTTTCAGCCAGCTGAGAATTTCTCGCCTGACCGGGTGGGCCAGCGCTTTTATGATTTCGTCGAGATCGAGTGGCATGGCGTGAGGCTCGTTGTAGCGGTATATCGCGATAGGGCGAAATATAAATCGCTGAATGCCGATATCCAAATATCCAGTGGTGCTTAGCTGAGTGCAAATCGCTATATCGCGTTATAACGATATTGGGCGCCGCGGTGGTAGACTGCGCTCATGAACTACCTTGCACACTTGCACCTGGGTGGGCCGGCCCCGCAACAACTGCTGGGCAGCCTGTACGGCGATTTCGTCAAAGGCTCGCTGGACGGGCGCTTCCCGCCTGCTTTGGAGGCGGCTATCCGGCTGCACCGGCATATCGACAGCTATACCGACCGGCACCCATTGGTACTGGCGGCGCTGGCGCGGTTCCCACGTGAGCGGCGGCGCTTCGCCGGCATCGTGCTGGACGTGTTTTTCGACCACTGCCTGGCGCGGCATTGGCACGACTATGCCGAGCAGCCCTTGGCGCAGTTCACTGGCGCGTTTTATCGGGTATTGCTGGCGGAGCCGGAGCTGCCGGGGCGGCTGGCGCGCATTGCGCCGTTCATGGCTGCCGATGACTGGTTGGGGGCTTATGGCGACTTCGCCACGCTGGAGCAGGTGTTCAACGGTATTGGCCGGCGGCTGTCGCGGCCAGACGCGATGGCGGGGGTGATGGTGGAGCTGGAGCGGCTGTACGAGCCGCTGCTGGCGGACTTTCGCGCGTTCTACCCGCAATTGCAGGCGTTTGCAGCGGCGGGGCGCGTGTCAGGCAGCTGATGTTGCTTGCCTGTTGTGGCCCTCGCCGGCAAGCCAGCTCCCACAAGTTCACTGCAGGTTTGCAGGCCAACGCAGTACCTGTAAAGCCGGCTTGCCGGCGATAGGGCCGCAACATGAGATAGAGATCAGGCAGCCCGCGCCTGCCGCCGTGGCGCCGCCTCGACGTTTTCGAACTCATACAACGCCAGGTGAATCGCCTGCTGTGCCTGCATTGCCAGCAGCGCACGTTCCTTGCCCACAGTCCCGATGGGCGGCAACAGGTGAATGCAGACCTGCGCACGTGGCTGGGCGAACAGGCGCAGCAGGTGCGCTACCAGGTCGTCGTCACCAATAAAAGGCGCAACGGGATCGATCTGGCCGTCGCGCAGGTATTGGATGGCCACTGGCTGCACCGCTACGCCACGGTCGATGGCCGCTGCCAGCAGGCGGCCATGGAAAGTGCGCAAGGCGTGACCGCTGGTGGTGGTGCCTTCAGGAAAGATCAGCAGCGGCCGGGCCAGGCCCAGTTGCCTGGCAATCTGCTCGCGCAGCCGTTCGCTGTCGCCGCCCCCACGACGAATGAACAGCGTGCCGGCCTGTTCCGCCAGCCAGCCGGCCAGCGGCCACTGGCGCACTTCGGCCTTGGACAGGAATGACAGGGGCATCAGCATGCCCAGCAGGGGGATGTCGGTCCACGACACATGGTTGCTGACCCACAACATCGGCCGCTGCGGCAACGCACCGCTCACCTGCACGTCGAAGGGCAGGGCTGCGACCAGGCGCTTCATGAACAGGCAGGTCCAGCGCTGGCGCCGTTCGAGCGAGGCCTTCAGGCCCAGCCGCTGCCCCACGGCGATCACGCAGGCCATCAGCACGCCGAGCAGCACGACCAGCAGCAGCCTGCAGACGCGGGCCAGCACCCGCAGCCTGGGCATCAGACTGCCGCCTTGAAGTGGCGGGCGTAGCGCGGGCACAGGTCGTCGCGCTTGAGCAGGATGAACACGTCGGCGACCTGGAAGTCTTCGTCCCAGCACGGCTCGCCGCAGATCTTTGCACCCAGGCGCATGTACGCTTTGAGTAGCGGAGGCAGTTCGGCAATCACATTGTTGGGCAGCGCCAGGTTCGGCAGCGGCTTCTTCGGTTCGGCACGCAGGTGCTCGGTACACAGGTAGCGCTCGCGCAGGCGCTGCATCACGGCCTGGGCCTGTACGCCGCCGTCCTGCATGGGGATGCTGGCGCAGCCCATCAGGTAACGGTAGCGGCCTTCGTTGAGGACCTCGGCCAGTTCGCCCCAGAGCACCGCGATGGTGCCGCCGTTGCGGTAGGCGGGGGCTACGCAGGTGCGCCCCAGTTCAAGGATCGGCCCTTGCAGCTGCAACAGGCCGTGCAGGCGGAATTCTTCTTCGCTGTAGAAACGCCCCAGGCTGCTGGCGGCCTGGTGGTCAAGCAGCCGGGTGGTGGCCACCAGCTTGCCGGTACTCAGGTCGCGTACACCAATGTGGCGGCAGTGCACGTCATAGTCGTCCATGTCCAGGCCGTGCTCGGCACCTTTGAGTTTGGCCTTGAATTCTGCGCTGAACACTTGGTAACGCAAGGCTTGGGCTTCTTGCAGCGCCTTGGCGCCAACCAGGCGTTCGGCTTGCAGACGGCGTTCAGTGCGGTTGTCGCCAGCGTGAGCGATCCGAGTCATTGCGAGTCTCCATAAGCCAGCCATGAAGGGTTGCGGCCGGTCGGCTTTGTTGTGCAAAGTCAGCCTAGGTAGACGCGGTGTCACCCCGGTGACGCTTTGGTGATGCTTGCGTGACAACCCCTGGGGCTTGACCGCCGAGCCCTTCAGCAAGGAGCCCAGCCATGGCCTGGTTGCAACGACTCAACGATCCGCTTCGCCAACCACTGGCGGGCACCCTGGGCGAAACCTACGCGGCGCTGCTCGAGCGCTTGGGCCCGGTAGCACCGTTTGAACTGGCGGTGCTGGGCGGGCGCGCGATGGCCACCCCGGGCCTGGCATTTCTGGTGGGGTACCAGGCGGCGCTGCGGGTATTGTGGCCCAGTGCCCCCGCCAGCCTCGGTGCCCTGTGCGCTACGGAGCGGCGCAGCGTGCGGCCGGCCGACATGCACACGCGCCTGCACGGTTTGCGCCTGACGGGACGCAAGGACTTCGTCACGGCAGGCCTGGAGGCGGAATGGTTGCTGGTGGCAGCGCGCAGCGAAGCAGCTGGGGCCGCACCGCGTTTGAACCTGGCCGTGGTCTACCCTGGCGAGCCGGGGGTGACCCTGGAGCCACTGCCAACCCTGCCGCTGATGCCGGAAGTGGGCCATGGCCGGTTGCGGCTGGACCAGGCTGCGTGTGAGTTGCTGGCCGGTGATGGCTGGGACGCCTATGTGAAGCCGTTCCGCTCGCTGGAGGACTTGTATGTGCTGACGGCCCTGGCTGCCTGGTTGTATGGCGTAGGGCACGCGTGTGCCTGGCCGCAGGACTTGCGCCTGCAGTTGCTCGGGCTGTTGGCGGGGTGTGCCGAGGGCAGCCGACAGTGTGCTGATAGTGTCGCTTGCCATCTGCTGCTGGGTGGCCTGTACGTGCAATTTCAGGCCCTGCGGCCGCAGGTAGACGCGGCGTTGGCGGCAGGGCCGGCGCATTGGGCCGAGCTGTGGCAGCGTGATCAGGGGGTGATGGCGCTGGCTGCCGCGGCGCGGGAGAAACGGCTGCACAAGGCCTGGGCTGCTGTGGGCTCTGCATGAGTGCGCAAGACCCTGCAGGGCACGCCGCTTGCTGCCGGTAAAGCGGGCGGGTAAGGTTGGCGGCTTGGTTTTCTGAGATTTGTCATGTTCAAGTTGCCCTCCGCGCTCTTCGCCCTGTTGCTGGCTGTTTGCCTGCCCGCCCATGCCAACTGGCACCTCGATGGCGAGTCTTCGCGCTTGTCGTTCATTACCGGCAAGAACGGCGATACCGCCGAAGTGCATCGCTTCCTGGTGCTGCATGGTTCGGTCGACAACAAGGGCGTGGCGGGCTTGCGCATCGAGATGGATTCGGTCAGCAGTGGCATCCCCCTGCGTGACGAGCAGATGCGTGACCAGCTGTTCGAGGTCGGCCGCTTTGCCGAGGCCACGGTGAAGGCGCAAATCGACCTGCGCCCGATCAATGACCTGGCCGATGGTGCCCAGATCGAGCTGCGCCTGCCGCTGACGGTCACCTTGCATGGGCAGTCGCACCGCTACAACGCCTTGTTGCTGGCAACCCGCCTGGATGCGCGACGGTTCCAGGTGGTCACCCTCGAGCCACTGCTGCTGCGTGCCGAGGACTTTGGCCTGCTACCGGGGCTGGAACACCTGCGCAAGTTTGCCAAGCTCAAATCCATCAACCCGTCGGTGCCGGTCAATGCGGTGCTGATTTTCACCGCGCGCTGACATGGCGGGGCCGGTATTTCCCTGGCGGGAGGGTAACCAGTTCGAGCTGCTGATCGACGGCCCCGAGTTCTTTCCGCGCATGCTTGGGGCGATCGAGCGCGCCGAGTCGCAGGTAGACCTGGAGCTCTACCTGGTCGAGGCAGGGGCCTGTGCCGAGGCGGTGGTCGAAGCGCTGGAGCGCACGGCCCGGCGGGGTGTGCGAGTGCGCTGCCTGTTCGACGACTACGGTTCGCTGGCCTTCAACAGCAAGCTACGCCAGCGCTTGCTGGCGGCGGGCGTGGACCTGCGCTGGTACAACCGCCTGCGCTGGAAGCGCGGCCTGCGCAACTTGTACCGTGACCATCGCAAGCTGCTGTTGGTGGACGAGCGCTGGGCCGTGGTCGGCGGCACGGGCGTAACCGATGAGTTCTGGACACCCGGCCAGGCGCGCAGTGACTGGCACGAGGTCATGGTGCAGATGCAAGGCCCGGTGGTGGCCGACTGGCAATTGCTGTTCGACCGCCAATGGCATGCCAACAACCGCCGCACCGCATGGCGCCCCGCCGAGGGCTTTGGCTTGCCGCGCCTGCCCAGGGTGCCGGCGCAGGGGCAGGGCATGGGCCGGGTAGCCTACGCCGACGCCCGCCAGCACCAGGACATCCTGCACGCGCTGGTGCGCGCCCTGAACAGCGGCAAGCAACGGGTATGGCTGGCCACGCCCTACTTCTTGCCAACCTGGAGTGTACGCCGCTCCTTGCGCCGGGCGGCCAGCAAGGGCCTGGACGTGCGGCTGCTGCTGACCGGGCCGCGCACCGACCACCCCTCGGTCCGGTATGCCGGGCACCGCTATTACCCGCGCCTGCTGCGCGCCGGTGTACGCATTTTCGAGTACCAGCCGTGCTTCCTGCACCTGAAGATGGCCGTGGTGGACGACTGGGTCAGCGTCGGCTCCTGCAACTTCGACCATTGGAACCTGCGCTTCAACCTGGAAGCCAACATCGAGGCACTGGATCCACCGCTGACGGCGGCCGTGGTCGCCAGCTTCGAACGCGATTTTGCCCTCAGCGAGGAAGTAGACCTGGCCCATTGGCATGCCCGGCCGCTGTGGCGGCGGGTCAAGCAGCGCATCTGGGGCTGGCTCGACCGGCTGGTGGTGAACCTGCTCGACCGCCGCGACTGATAGCGGCTATCGTGCAATGACTGTTCACGGGCGAGCGAAGGAGTGTGTGCGATGACGGCGAAAAAAATTCTGATGCTGGTCGGCGATTACGTCGAGGATTACGAAGCAATGGTGCCGTTCCAGGCACTGAGCATGGTCGGCCACACGGTGCACGCGGTGTGCCCGGAGAAGCTGGCGGGGCAGACCGTGCGTACCGCGATTCATGATTTCGAGGGTGAGCAGACCTATAGCGAAAAACCCGGGCACAACTTTGCCCTGAACTTCGATTTCGTACGGGTGCGGCCCGAGCGCTACGACGCGCTGCTGATTCCGGGGGGGCGGGCGCCGGAGTACCTGCGCCTGGACGAGAAGGTGCTGGCGCTGGTGCGGGCGTTCGACCAGGCCGGCAAGCCGATTGCAGCAGTGTGCCACGGTGCGCAGTTGCTGGCAGCGGCCGGGGTGCTGGAAGGGCGGGAATGCAGCGCCTACCCGGCGTGTGCGCCGGAGGTGCGGCTGGCGGGTGGGACGTTCATCGACATCGCCGTGGACCAGGCGCATGTGGATGGCAACCTGGTAACTGCCCCGGCCTGGCCGGCTCATCCGGCGTGGCTGGCGGCCTTCCTCAAGGTGCTGGGCACCCGCATCGCCTGAGGGGCTCGCGGGTAAGCCCGCGAGCAGGCCGGTACAGGCTCAACCTACCTGCTCAACCCAGTCATTGAGGTTGTAGTAGTTGGTCACCCGGGCAATCTTGCCGCAATGGATGTAGAAGAAGGCCCCGGCCGGCAGCACATAGGTCTGCCCGTTCGCTGGCGGCAACCCATCGTCATCGGCCAGGTACTGGCCATGCACAGTGAACTCCGCCGCCGCACGGCTGCCGTCGGCGTTCTGCATGACCACAATGTCGGCCAGGCGCTCGCGGTAGCAGCGGTTCATCTTGTCCATGAACGCTGCAAACCTGGCCTTGCCCATCTGCCGCTCGCCCTGGTTGATGTCGTGGATCACGTCTTCGCTGAGCAGTGCCAGAAAGCCCGGCATGTCGCCGGCATTGAAGGCGGCGTAGTACGCATTTACCAGTTCGGTAGCGGTCATGGAACAATACCTGTCGTGTAGGGAAAAGGCGGGTCGTTGCCCCGGATGATAGGGTTTCCCCTCAAGCCCGGCTTAGCCGAGCGCGTCATCCACATCGACAAAACGACCGCCAAGCATGGAAATACGCCTGTTGCACGGCGCCGCTATCGCGCCCTATATCGATGACCTCGCTCGCTTGCGCCTTACCGTATTCCGCGAGTTCCCCTACCTGTACGACGGCACCCCGGAGTACGAAGCCGACTACCTGGCCAACTATGCCCGTTCCGGGCGCAGCCTGGTGGTGCTGGCGCTGGACCAAGGCCAGGTGGTGGGTGCATCTACCGGCCTGCCGCTGGTGGACGTGGCCCCGGAGTTTCAGCAGCCGTTCCTGGCCCAGGGGCGGGACCCGGCCAGCGTTTATTACTTTGGTGAGTCCCTGGTATTGCCGGGGTACCGCGGCCAAGGACTGGGTGTGCGCTTCTTCATCGAACGCGAGTCTTATGCCCACAAACTGGCCGAGTTCGACTACTGCGCGTTCTGTGCGGTCGAGCGGCCCGGTGTGCACCCGCGCCGGCCTGCAGACTACAAGCCGTTGCATGGCTTCTGGCGTAACCGCGGCTTCCTGCACGACCCGTCGCTGCGCACCCGTTATGCCTGGCGTGACCTGGACGAGCAGGAAAGCTCCGACAAGCTCATGTCGTTCTGGCTGAAGGAACTGCCGATATGATCCGCCTGGCGGCCTGCCAGTACGCCATCGAACTGCATGAAACCTGGGACGCCTACGCCGACCACCTACAGGGCCTGTGCGCCGAAGCGGTGGCGGCGGGTGCCCGTTTGCTGTTGCTGCCCGAGTACGCCGGGCTGGTACTCAGCGGCCAGTTGCGGGGTGAACAGCGGGGCGACCTGATGGGTTCGATTGCCGGGATCCAACCGCTGATCGGTGCCTGGGCTGCCTTGTGTGAAAGCATGGCCAGGCGCTGGGGCATCTACTTGCAACCGGGGAGCGTGCCGGTGCTGGACAATGACGGTGCCTACCGCAACCGCGCCTGGCTGTTCGGTCCCGAGGGGCCGCTGGGCTACCAGGACAAACTGATGATGACCCGCTTCGAGCGAGAGCAGTGGGGCATCAGCGCCGGCCAGGGGCTGCGGGTGTTCGATACCGCACTGGGGCGTGTAGGCATTCTGATCTGCTACGACAATGAGTTCCCGATGCTGGCCCGGCAGTTGGCCGAGTTGGGTGCCGACCTGATCCTGGCACCGAGCTGCACCGACACCGAAGCAGGCTATCACCGGGTGCGCATCGGTGCCCAGGCACGGGCGCTGGAGAACCAGATAGCGGTATTGCAGAGCCCGACGGTAGGGCTGGCTGCCTGGTCGCCGGCGCTGGATGAGAATATTGGCCGGGCAGGGTTGTTCGTACCGCCGGACCATGGCATGCCGGGGGACGGTGTGGTTGCCTTGAGCGCAGCGCTTGACCCGGGCAGGAGCCAGTGGCTGGTGTGTGACGTGGACCTTGAGGTAGTACGGCGGGTGCGGCGGGAAGGGCAGGTGTTTACCCGCAGGGACTGGCCAGAGCAGTTTGACAGAGTGCGGTGAAAGCAGGGGCGGCCTGTTTGCGGGTGAACCCGCTCCCATCGGGGACATGAGGTCCCTGTAGGAGCGGGTTCACCCGCGAAGCAGGCGCCGCTGTTACATCAGGCTTACTTGACTTCGACTGCCAGGCTCTGGGCAATCTTGCTCTGCCACAGGGCCGGGCCAGTGATGTGCACCGACTCACCGTTGCTGTCTACGGCAACGGTGACTGGCATGTCCTTGACCTCGAACTCGTAGATCGCTTCCATGCCCAGTTCGGCGAAGGCCAGTACCTTGGACTTGCGGATAGCCTGGGCTACCAGGTAGGCAGCGCCGCCCACAGCCATCAGGTATACGGCCTTGTTGTCCTTGATCGCTTCGATCGCGGTGGGGCCACGTTCGGACTTGCCGATCATGCCCAGCAGGCCCGTCTGCTCGAGGATCTGGCGGGTGAACTTGTCCATGCGGGTGGCAGTGGTCGGGCCGGCAGGGCCAACCACTTCGTCACCGACCGGGTCGACCGGGCCAACGTAGTAGATGAAGCGACCTTTGAGGTCCACTGGCAGCGCTTCGCCACGGTTGAGCATCTCCACCATGCGCTTGTGCGCGGCGTCGCGGCCGGTCAGCATCTTGCCGTTGAGCAGGATGGTTTCGCCCGGCTTCCAGCTGGCGACTTCTTCCGGGGTGATATCGTCGAGGTTGACGCGACGTGCGCTTGGGCCGGCTTCCCAGACGATTTCCGGGTAGGCGTCCAGCGATGGCGCTTCCAGCTCGGCCGGGCCGGAGCCATCGAGCACGAAGTGCGCGTGGCGGGTGGCGGCGCAGTTGGGGATCATGCACACCGGCAGCGAAGCGGCGTGGGTCGGGTAGTCCATGATCTTCACGTCGAGCACGGTGGTCAGGCCACCCAGGCCCTGGGCACCGATGCCCAGTTGGTTGACCTTCTCGAACAGCTCCAGGCGGATTTCTTCCAGGCGGTTTTGTGGGCCACGGGCCTTGAGCTCATGAATGTCGATGGACTCCATCAACACTTCCTTGGCCATGACCGCGGCCTTCTCGGCGGTACCGCCAATGCCGATGCCGAGCATGCCAGGCGGGCACCAGCCAGCACCCATGGTCGGTACGGTCTTGAGCACCCAGTCGACGATCGAGTCGGACGGGTTGAGCATGGCCATCTTCGACTTGTTCTCCGAGCCGCCGCCCTTGGCTGCGACATCGACCTCGACCTTGTCGCCAGGGACGATGGAATAGTGGATCACGGCCGGGGTGTTGTCCTTGGTGTTCTTGCGGGCACCGGCCGGGTCGGCCAGGATCGAGGCACGCAGGACGTTTTCAGGCAGGTTGTAGGCGCGACGCACACCTTCGTTGATCATGTCGTCGACGCTCAGGGTGGCACCGTCCCAGCGCACATCCATACCCACGCGCACGAACACGGTGACGATACCGGTGTCCTGGCAGATCGGGCGGTGGCCGGTGGCGCACATGCGCGAGTTGATCAGGATCTGGGCGATGGAGTCGCGGGCAGCAGGCGACTCTTCGCGCAGATAGGCCTCGTGCATGGCCTGGATGAAATCGACGGGGTGGTAGTACGAGATGAATTGCAGGGCGTCGGCGACGCTCTGAATCAGGTCGTCTTGCTTGATCACGGTCATGCAGCGCGCTCCTCTTAAAGACGGGAACATTCATAGAGACGCTCGACGGTGCCGACCAGCATGTCGAGACGCCTTGCAAAGGCGCGCCGGCAGCATGGCCGACGCAAAAGGGCGCGGCAGTATAGCGTGCCTCACCGCGTGACACACCTGCGAGTGGTCTGGACCTTGGTCGGTTGGGGCTGGGCATCCTTTTTGCTGCTGACGCCTGTGGTTGGCCTTACTATCGACGGGCGCGCAGAGCGCCCCCCCACAACCTGAAGCGGGAAGAGATACCTGAAGATGCCCGAACTTTGCGTAGGCGAGCACCGCTGGGCGGTGCCGACCGGCAGCAACCTGCTCGATGCCCTGAACGAGGCCGGGCTCAACGTGCCCTACAGTTGCCGCGCCGGAAGCTGCCACGCCTGCCTGGTGCACTGCCAGGCCGGGCAGCCGCTGGACGCCATGCCTGAGGCCCTGGCCCTGGACCAGCACGCCCTGGGCTGGCGCCTGGCTTGCCAGTGCAGGGTGACCGAGGACTTGAATGTGGCGCTGTTCGACCCGCAGCGCGATGGCGTGCCGGCGCACGTTTGCGCGCTGGACTGGTACGGTGACGTGTTGCGTGTACGGCTACGGCCCGAGCGGGCGGTGCGTTACCAGGCAGGTCAGCATGTGGTGCTGTGGAATGGTTCGGTAGCGCGGCCTTATTCACTGGCCAGCCTGCCGGGGGAAGATGACTTCCTGGAGTTTCACATCGATTGCCGGCGCCCTGGCGCCTTTTGCGACAAGGCTCGTGGTTTGCAGGTAGCAGATGTGCTGCGCCTGGGCGAATTCAGGGGTGGTGCTTTGCACTACGACCTGGATTGGCAGGATCGGCCACTCTGGCTGCTGGCAGCCGGAACCGGGCTTGCGCCGTTGTGGGGGATCTTGCGTGAGGCTGTGCGGCAGGGGCATCGCGGCGAGATTCGGGTGCTGCATGTGGCGCGCAACAGCGCCGGGCACTATCTGGCTGAACCCCTGATGCAACTGCAGGGCGTGCAGGTCGAGCTGGTGCTGGAAGAGCAGGTGGATGAAGCGCTGGCGCGGTTGCGGCCGCCTTCGCGGCAGACGGTGGCGCTGCTGTGTGGGGCTGCGGGGAGTGTGGATCGGTTTGCGCGGCGGCTGTTTATTGCCGGGGTGCCGCGGGGGCAGGTGTTTACTGATGTCTTCGTTGAACATGCCTGAGGCAGTCGGGTTGATTGTGCCGGGCTATTCGCGGGCTCGCCCGCTCCCACAGAGGTAACAGCAGGCCTGAGGCTGGCGCTGTACCTGTAGGAGCGGGCATGCCCGCGAAGGGCCGCAGAGCGGCCCCCTTTGAGGCAGGCTCAGCCGACCAGCGGATCACCCACATGCAGGATCTTCATGCCATTGGTGCCACCGATGGTGTGGTAGCTGTCACCTTTGGTCAGGATCACCCAGTCGCCTTGTTCTACCAAGCCGCGCTTGAGCAGTTCGTCGACGGCTGCCTGGCTGACTTTGTCGGCTGGCAGCGAAGCAGGGTCGAAGGCAATCGGGTAGACGCCACGGAACATGTTGGCCCGTGCCTGGGTCGCGCGGTGCGGCGAGAGCGCGAAGATCGGCACGTGCGAGCGCAGGCGCGACATGATCAACGGGGTGTAGCCGCTTTCAGTCAAGGCGATGATCGCCTTCACGCCCGGGAAGTGGTTGGCGGTATACATCGCCGCCAGGGCGATGCTTTCGTCGCAGCGCTCGAAGGTGGTGTGCAGACGGTGGCTGGAGCGCTGGCTGGTTGGGTGCTTCTCGGCACCGGAGCAGATGCGGGCCATGGCCTGTACGGCTTCGATCGGGTACGAACCGGCAGCACTTTCCGCCGACAGCATGACCGCATCGGTGTTGTCGAGCACGGCGTTGGCCACGTCGGACACTTCGGCACGGGTCGGCATCGGGTTCTGGATCATCGACTCCATCATCTGGGTCGCCACGATCACTGCCTTGTTGTTGCGGCGAGCGTGCTGGATGATCTTCTTCTGAATGGCGATCAGCTCGGCGTCGCCGATTTCCACGCCCAGGTCACCGCGGGCGACCATGACGGCATCGGAAGCGAGAATCAGCTTGTCCAGGGTCTCGTCGTCGGCGACGGCTTCGGCGCGCTCGATCTTGGCCACCAGCCAGGCGCTGCCACCGGACTCGTCACGCAGCTTGCGTGCGTATTCCATGTCGCTGGCGTCCCGCGGGAACGACACGGCCAGGTAGTCCAGGTCCATTTCCGCAGCCAGCTTGATGTCGGCCTTGTCTTTTTCGGTCAGGGCCGGTGCGGTCAGGCCGCCACCTTTACGGTTGATGCCCTTGTGGTCCGACAGCGGGCCACCGATGATCACCACGCAGTGCAGCGCATCGGCGGTGGCGGTTTCGACACGCATGACCACGCGGCCATCGTCGAGCAGCAGTTCGTCACCGACACCACAGTCCTTGACCAGGTCCGGGTAGTCGATGCCGACGATATCCTGGTTGCCTTCGGTCAGCGGGTGGGCGGTGGAGAAGGTGAACTTGTCACCGATCTTCAGTTCGATGCGCTTGTTGGCGAACTTCGCGATGCGGATCTTCGGACCCTGCAGGTCGCCCAGCAGTGCAACATGGCGGCCGTTCTTGGCAGCGATGTCGCGGATCAGGCGCGCGCGGGCCTTGTGCTCGTCCGGCGTGCCGTGGGAGAAGTTCAGGCGTGCCACGTCGAGACCGGCGAGGATCAGCTGTTCGATCACTTCCGGCGAGTTGCTGGCGGGGCCAAGGGTGGCGACGATTTTGGTACGGCGGATGCTCATGCACAGACTCCTATAGTGAAGCGCAGCGAAAGGCTACTCCTGAATCTCGCTGTAGTCATTGTTCCGTTGCACTACCTGCGACTTCCGGGGTAGGGCAGCTGCAAGCTACAAGCAGTAAGCTACAAGGAAAAGCGCGCGCGGCATTCATGCCGCTGATAGCGGCCAGGCACTTGTCGCGCGCCGCTGAAGAAAACCCGACAGCGGCCGATAGGTTTGCTATCAAAGGAGATTGCCATGCGAGCCCTGATCGTTTTCGCCCTCGCCGCCAGTGCTGTCGGCTGTACCCGCTGGTCCATGGACCACCACCTGAACAATGCCTATCGCGCCTATGACCGGGGTGATTGCGCGCGGGTGATGCTGGAGCTGTCACAAGTTGACCGAACCAGCCGCGCGCGACCGTTCATCCACCCCGAAGTGTCGCTGCTGCGCGGCCAGTGCCTGGAGCGCCAGGCGTTGTACGTGGACGCCGCCCAGACCTACCAGTACCTGATCCAGCAATACCCGCGCAACGAGTACGCCTATCGCGCCCAGGCCCGCCTGCAGACGCTGGAGAAGCTCGGTCATTTGCGCGGTACCGAAGCGGCGGTGGCCAGGCCAGCGGCTACTGCGCCTTGGCGCTAATACAAAGGTCTGGTTTATTTCACGGGATTCGCAGCGCGTGCTGCGCTAATCTGTAACCCAGCTGTTACAACAACCGCCAGTACCTTGTATTCCTGGCATCAGGTACGGAATACACTCGCCATCATGTTCAACAAACGCCGCATCGAACGCCATCAGCTCCCTTGCGCCCTCAAGGTGTTCAACCGCTTTACCGACCAGGAAATCGGCCTGCTCGGCAACGCCTCGGAAGACGGCCTGATGGTCATCAGCCAACTGCCGGTGCTGGTAGGGCCCGATTATGAACTGCAACTTCGCATGCCGCTGGTCGGCGGCGGGTTCCAGTTCGTCAACCTGACCGCCAGTTGCCTGTGGTGCAGTGAGGATCAGACCCCTGGGCATTACGATTCGGGCTTCATGCTGCTGCAGGCCCCGCGCGAGTACGACGATTTCGTGCGCTCGCTGCGCGACTACTTCAGCTTCCGCCCGGCCAACGCCTCTGCCTGAGCCTTGGCGCGCTGGAATCGCGTTAGAATCGGGTCGACCTCGCGAGACAGGACGACCCCGTGACCTCCAGCATTTTCTGGCACGACTACGAAACCACCGGCATCAACCCGCGCTGTGACCGGCCGCTGCAGGTCGCCGGCCTGCGCACCGACTTCGACCTCAACGAGATCGACGAGCCGATCAGCCTTTACTGCCGCCCCGCCGACGATATTCTGCCGCACCCGGCCGCGTGCCTGGTGACTGGCATCACCCCGCAGCTACTGGCCGAGCAGGGCCTGTGCGAAGCCCAATTCATGACCCGCGTGCATGCGCAGCTGGCCCAACCAGGCACCTGTGGGGCCGGCTACAACACCCTGCGTTTCGATGACGAAGTGACCCGCTACAGCCTGTACCGGAATTTTTTCGACCCCTATGCCCGTGAATGGCAGGGTGGCAACAGCCGCTGGGACCTGATCGACATCGTGCGCACGGCCTACGCCCTGCGCCCGGAGGGCATTGAGTGGCCGCAGCAGGACGGGCGCACCAGCCTGCGGCTGGAACTGTTGAGCAAGGCCAACGGCATTGATCACGGGCATGCGCATGAAGCGCTTTCCGACGTGCGGGCAACCATTGCCCTGGCGCGACTGATCCGGCAGAAACAGCCCAAGTTGTATGATTGGCTGTTCCAGTTGCGCAGCAAGCATAAAGTCATGGAACAGATCCGCTTGCTACAACCGCTGGTGCATGTATCCGGGCGCTTTTCAGCAGCGCGTAATTACCTGGGGGTGGTCTTGCCATTGGCCTGGCACCCGCACAATCGCAATGCACTGATTGTCTGCGACCTGCATCAGGAAACCCTGCCATTAATAAGGGAAAGTGCTGAAGTATTGCGTCAGCGCTTGTACACCCGGCACGAGGATTTGGCCGAAGGCGAACTACCGGTTCCGCTCAAACTGGTACAGATCAACCGCTGCCCGGTAATCGCGCCACTGTCGGTATTACGCCCCACCGATCAACAACGGCTGGGCATCGACTTGACGTTGTTACAATCGCGCGGTGAACAGTTGGCCGATCAACAGGCGCAATGGCAGGACAAGCTGGAGCACATTTACGGCAAGGACGATTTCGCCCCGAGTGAGGACCCGGAGCAGCAGTTGTATGATGGTTTTATCGGTGACCGCGACCGGCGTCTATGCGAGCAAGTTCGTGCGCTGGATCCGGCGCAATTGGGTCGGGGGCAATGGCTGTTCGATGACCCGCGCTTGCCTGAGCTGTTGTTCCGTTACCGGGCACGTAACTTTCCGGACACCTTGACCCCCGAAGAGCGCCAGCGGTGGTATGCGTTCTGCCAGCAGCGCCTTAGCCAGCCGCAGTGGGGGGCGCCGAACACATTGGGTGATTTCCAGCAGGCGCATCTGCAGGCCTGGGAGCGCGCCGACGAGGCCGGGCGGCGCGTGCTGGAGGCATGGCACGTACATGCCCGGAACTTGCAACAACAGTTTGCAATTGGCTGAAAGCCAAACAAACAAAAACGCCGGCAATGTGCCGGCGTTTTGTATTGCGATAAGCAAGAGGCTGGGCTGAACAATCAGTCCAGCAGGGTAGCCCAGCTCTCGACCACGTCGCCGCCCCACTTGGCTTTCCACTCTTTCAGGGTCTTGTGGTTGCCGCCTTTGGTTTCGATCACTTCACCGTTGTGCGGGTTCTTGTATTGCTTGACCTTGCGTGCACGCTTGGTAGCAACAGCCTTGACGGCGCCACGCGGTGCTTTGCTCAGTTTCGACTCTGGGTCGAGCAGGGCAATCACGTCGCGCAGGGACTTGGAGTACTCGCCCATCAGGTTGCGCAGTTTGCCTTCGAACTCCAGCTCTTTCTTCAGCTTGTCGTCCTGCGACAGGTTGGCCAGGCGAGCCTGAAGTTCTTTGATGGCTTCTTCGGTGGCGCGGTACTCGTTGATCAGGGACATGGAGTGTTCCTTAATGCGTGTTCAGAAATGTGTGGGGCAATAATAGACAGCCGATACTCGCAAGTAAACATAATGTTGGGCAATTAACTGTTGATTAAGCTGTGACAATGTTTCTCTGGTGAACAAAAATTTACATTAGCGTGTGCCATTTCGCCGGCTGTGTCAGAAAGTGTCCACATTGCCAGCGTGGTCGCTACAGTGGCTGCGGCCGCTGCAATCAATACTGCGCTTTTCCTTGCGTGCCGCTAGAATAAGCACCTTTGCGAAGTTCTGGAGTCTCATTCATGCGCACCTATCGTCTGGTGATCGCCTGCCCCGACCGTGTAGGGATCGTGGCGAAAGTCAGTAATTTCCTGGCCTTGTACAATGGCTGGATCAACGAAGCCAGCCATCATTCCGATGAGCAGAGCGGCTGGTTCTTCATGCGTCATGAAATCCGCGCCGAATCATTGCCCTTCGGTATCGAAGCCTTCCGTGAGGCGTTTGCGCCGATTGCCGAAGAGTTCTCCATGACCTGGCGGATTACCGACTCGGCGCAGAAAAAGCGCGTGGTGCTGATGGCCAGCCGCGAGTCGCATTGCCTGGCTGACCTGCTGCACCGTTGGCATACCGATGAACTGGACTGCGAGATCCCGTGTGTCATTTCCAACCACGACGACCTGCGCAGCATGGTCGAGTGGCACGGCATACCGTTCTTCCATGTACCGGTCGACCCCAAGGACAAGGCCCCGGCCTTTGCCGAAGTGTCGCGCCTGGTCGAGGAGCACGCGGCCGATGTCGTGGTGCTGGCCCGCTACATGCAAATCCTGCCGCCGCAACTGTGCCGGGACTACGCTGAGAAAGTCATCAACATTCACCACAGCTTCCTGCCGTCGTTCGTGGGTGCCAAGCCTTACCACCAGGCCGCGCTGCGTGGGGTGAAGTTGATCGGCGCAACGTGCCACTACGTCACCGAAGAACTGGATGCCGGCCCGATCATCGAGCAGGACGTGGTGCGCGTCAGCCACGCTGACAGCATCGAAGACATGGTTCGCTTTGGCCGTGATGTGGAAAAGATGGTGCTGGCACGTGGCCTGCGTTACCACCTCGAAGACCGCGTGCTGGTGCATGGCAACAAGACGGTGGTCTTCGACTGATACCGTTGGGTTGCCTGCAAGCCTTTGGGGCTGCCCGGCAGCCCTATCGCTACGCTTGAGGAACATACCGATGGCCAAACGGCGCAACCAACCCACCGCTACGGCCCCGCCCACCGTGGGTGAAGGCTGCCTGGCGCGCTACGACCCGCAAGCGCTGGCCGACACCGACGGCACCGATTTCCCCGGCGCCGCCGAATTGTGGCAGCGGCTCAACCCGCCTGGCGCCGCCAGCGCGCCAGCAACGGACGCGCCAGCAGGCACACGAACACCGGCCCGCCTGCCAGCAGGTAGAAGTAATAAGTGACCGCCCGCCAGATGAGGATCGCCGCGGCTGCGGTGGAACTGCCCACCAGCGGCGTCAGCAGGCTTGCCGACGTCAGCTCGGCCGCACCTGCCCCACCCGGTAGCAGGCTGAATTGCCCGGCACTGAGCGACAGCATCTGCACCAAAAAGCTGGGGATCCATGCCAGCTCCCCGCCCAACCCCTGCAATACCAGGTACAACACGCTGAAGCGCAGCCCCCAGTGGACGCAGGTGAGGGTGAATACCAGCGCCAGCGTGCGCTTGGGCAACTGCCAGGTCTGCACCAGTGCCGCGATGAAGTGCAGCAGTTTGCGGGCCCAGCGGCGCTTGCGCGGTGCGGCCACGCCCAGGCGGTGCAGCAGCCTGCCGTTGAGGCGCATGAGCGCGCGGCGGTAGCGCAGCAAGCCGATCACCCCGGCCAGCGCGCTGCACAGCAGCAACGCACTGCCCAGCAGCATGCTTTGCTGGCTGTGACCCAGGCGGTGGAACAGTGCATAGCCAGCAATCGCCAGCATCGCGCAGAAAAAGAACAGCAAGTCGTTCAATTGGTCCATGGCGAACACGGCGCCACTGCGCGCCGGGCCGATGCGCTCGCGTGCCAACAGCGCCATCAGGGTCAACGGGCCACCACTGCCGCCGGGGGTGGTGCAAATGGCGAATTCGGTGGCCATCACCACGCCCAGGCTGCGCAGGTGCCCAAGCCTTGCGCCTTGCTGGCCCAGCAACAGGCGCAAGCGCATGGCGTTGATCACCCAGCACAGCAGGATCATGCCCAACAGGGTCAGCAACAGGCCGGTATCGAACCCTTGCAACCGGGGCAGCAGATCACTGCCGCCAAGCAGGGCTGGCACCAGCATTGCTGCGAAAAGTGCCAGGCCTAGCCAGGCCAGACGGCTCATGCGCTGACCTGGCGGTCCAGCCAGGCGGACTTGGTGAGGGGTTCGCGACCTTGAGCCATCAGGGTGCGCAGGGTATTGAGCCAGTACTCGCGGGAGCTACGGTGGCGCATGTCCACCGGGTGCAGGCCCAGGCGCAGCGTCTCGGCGTTCTGCCAGCGTCGGCATTGCCAGTCGCAAAGGGCTCGCGACAGCCCCCGGCGCCAGGCGCTGCGGGCGCTCCACACCAGCCCTGGCGCCTTGATCGGGGTGAACTCGGGCAAGCGGTACAGATGCTGCGGTGTACTGGTGTAGCGCAAAGGCAGCTGGCGCAGCGCCTGGCGGGTGCCTTCGCTCATCAACCAGGCTGGCGCCACGAAACCTGCCACCGGCCATCGCTGTTGTGCGAACACGGCCAGGCCCTGTTCCAGGCGCTGCAGGGCCTGCTGTTGGTCAAGGCCATAGAACTCGCCTTCGTGGGTATAGATGCGGCGCATGAAGAAGTCGCCTGGCGTGCGCGGCGGTGGGCCGTTGTCGGCATGGTAGTAGCCATGCAGCGCCAGTTCGTCGCCCTCGGCCAGGCGCCGTTCAAGCAGGCGGCAGAACGCCGGTGAGCGCAACAGCGGGTTGCGCTGGTGAAAGTCCGGAACCACCAGCCAAGTCATGGGCACACCGCCGATAGCGTCCACGGCCTCGACGAAAGGTTGGTAGTCGGGCCATGTTTCAGGCGCGACATCGTGCAGTACCAGCATCAGGCTGCGCGGTGCGGGGCGTGGTTCAAGCATGGGCGCGCACCTGAGGCTGATGGCCGAGCACGGCCTGGTAATGCTGCAGCAGGCCCGCGACCACGTTGTCCCACGAGTAGTGCTGCTCGACGTGGCGGCGCGCCTGCGCGCCCAGCTTGCGCACACCTGCCTCGAATGCCTCGCGCACGGCTGTGGCCATGGCCTGGGCATCGTTGGCTGTACACAGGCGGCCGCACTGGTCATTGACGATTTCGCCAAAGGCACCCGCGCGCACGGCGACCACCGGCGTTGCACTGGCCATGGCTTCGAGAATGACCAGGCCGAAGGTTTCCTGGTCGCCGGCATGCACCAGCAGGTCGGCGCTGGCCATCAGCCGGGCGACTTCCTCGGGCGGGCAGAACTGGCCGATGACACTGACGTTGTCCGGCACATTGGCGGGCATGCCGGAGCCCACTAACAGCAGGTGGTAGGGGTGGCCTAGCTGCTGCATGCAGGCCAGCAATACCGGCAAGTTCTTTTCGCGCGAGCCACGCCCGGCGTAGATCAGCAGGCGGGTGGTATCGGCGATACCCAGTTCGGCACGCACATTGGCGTCGCGTTTGGACGGGTGGAACGTGGCCAGGTCCACGCCCAGCGGCTGTACGTGTACATCACGCACCCCCAGGCGGCGCAGTTTGTCGGCCATGACCCGGCTGGGGGCCAGCACCCGGTCGAAATTCCCGTACAGCTTGCTGACATAGGCCTCGACATTGGGCGTGAACCAGTTGCCCATGCGGTTGCTCACCAGCAGCGGCAGGTCGGAGTGGTAGAAGCCGATTACCGGTACGTCCAGCTGGCGCCGGGCCTCCAGCGCCGCCCAGGCAGTCAGGTACGGGTCGCCGACCTCGATCAGGTCTGGCTTGAGCGTGCGCAGGGTCTTGCACCATGGCGCCAGGCGAACCGGGAAGCGGTAGCCTTTGCCAAAAGGCAGCGGCAGTGCCGGTACTTGGTAGATGCCGTCGGCATTGTGGGCGCTGGCACCAGGAATCAACAGGCTATGGCGTACGCCCTGGATGGCGTCGAGGCGGTGATGTTTGGCATCAAGATAAGTTCGCACGCCACCGCTGGCGGGGGCGTAGAACATGGTGATGTCGGCGATGTGCACGATCAGCATCCCTCCGGGATCGTCTTTCGGGTCTGTCATCTGGCGCTTGGTTGGCGGCGATGACACGCCTAAAGGTTGACCTTTCAGAAGGATAGTTTGTTCGATCGGGGTTGCGCGGCACGCTGCCGGGGAGCGGGTGTACCTGCTTCCCCGGGACGCGTGGGACTAGATCCGGAAACTGCCCACCAGGTGCTTCAGGCGACCGGCCTGCTGCTCCAGGTCGGAGCACGCGCGCAGGGTGGCCTGCAGGTTCTCCACACCTTCCTGGTTGAGCATGTTGATCTCGTTGATGTCCATGTTGATGGCTTCGACCACGGCGGTCTGCTCTTCGGTGGCGGTGGCCACCGACTGGTTCATGCCATCGATCTCGCCAATGCGTACGGTTACGCTGTCCAGCCGTTCGCCAGCCTGGTTGGCGATCTGCATGCTGTCGTGGCTGTGGCGCTGGCTCTGATCCATGGTTTCGACCGACGCGCGGGCACCCACCTGCAGCTCTTCGATCATGGCCTGCACCTGTTGCGCCGATTCCTGGGTGCGGTGGGCCAGGTTGCGCACCTCATCGGCCACCACGGCGAAACCACGCCCGGCTTCACCGGCGCGGGCCGCTTCGATGGCAGCGTTCAAGGCCAGCAGGTTGGTCTGCTGGGAGATACTGGTAATCACTTCCAGAATCTGACCGATGTTCACGGTTTTGCTGTTGAGGGTCTCGATGTGTTCACTGGAGGTGACGATCAGGTCCGAGAGCCGGTTCATCGCCGCAATGTTTTGCTCGACCACCTGTTGGCCTTCTTCGGCCAGCAGCCGTGCGGAGCTGGCGTGCTGCGAGGCCTGGGCGGCGTTGCCGGCGATTTCCTGGGCCGCGGCACCCAGCTCGTTGATGGCCGCGGCCACGCTGTTGGTGCGGTTGGCCTGCTCATCGGAGTTGGTCATTGATGAGTTCGAGGCACTGATCACCCGCAGCGCCACTTCGTTGACTTGCTCGGTGGCCGAGGACACTTCGCGGATGCTGCTGTGGATACGTTCGACGAAGCGGTTGAAGGCGTTGCCGAGAATACCGAATTCATCGTGGTTATGGATGCGCAGGCGTTTGGTCAGGTCGCCTTCACCTTCGGCGATGTCTTCCATGGCGCGGGTCATTGTGTGCAACGGCTGCATCAGGACGCGAATCAGCAAGCCGAGCAAGGCGATGATGATGACCACGGCGACGATCGTGGCAACTACCGCCGAGGTGCGGAAAGTGCTCAGCATCGAGAAGGCCTTGGCCTTGTCCACCGACAGGCCGATGTACCAGTTGGCCGAAGGCAGGCCGGTGATCGGGGTGAAGGTCAGCAAACGCGCCTGGCCGTCGCTTTGCACTTCGGTCAGCTCGCTGGTCAGCTTGGGGGTGTGTTGCGGGAACAGGTCTGACAGTGACTTCATCACCAGGGCCTGGTCCGGGTGTACCAGGATCTTGCCCTGATCATTGACCAGGAAGGCATAGCCCATACCACCAAAGTCCAGCGAGTTGATGATTTGCACCAGACCGTCCAGGGTCAGGTCACCACCGACCACACCCACGCTGCTGGAGACCTTGCTGAGGATGCCGATGACCATCTTGTTGGTGGTCATGTCGATGTACGGCTCGGTCAACATGGCCCCGCTGGCATTCATCCCATCTTTGTACCAGGGCCGGGTGCGGGGGTCGTAGCCGTCGGGCATCTTCGCGTCTGGGCGGACACTGAAGCCGCCGTCGATCTTGCCCAGGTAAACGGTCAGGAAGCTGGAAAGCAGTGCGCGCTGGCCCATGAACGTTTCAGCGTTGGCCGGGTTCTGGGCAATGTTTTGCGCCAGGTTTTCCACCAGTTTGATCCGCCCGTCGAACAGGTTGCGGATGTTGGTAGACGTGGAAGTACCCATTTCAGCCAGGTAGTTTTCCAGGTCCTCGCGGATGGCATTACGCTGCAGGTAATCGTTGTAAAGGGTGAAAAGGCTGAAGGCGAGTATGACGATCAGTGAGGCGGCCAACAGTATCTTGTGGCTGAAACGCAGGCTTTTATTCATGGCGTAATCGGTTCCGCTAAGGTTTTAATCAGGGCGTTCGCACGAGTGAGGCCGCAAGGCTGTGCAATATCCGGAAAATCCCTTTTCGGTTGTTCCTCTCTTCTAAGGCGAATATCACCCGAAGGTATCGGCCGGTTTCAGTTAAAGCTTGAGCAGGGGATTAAAGAGATGTCGGAAACTTCGACCATAATTGTGGGATCGGGTCCGGATGGCCAGCCGCTCGGGCAAGCCATGCGCCTGGCCAACCGCCACGGCCTGGTGGCAGGCGCCACCGGTACAGGCAAGACCGTCACCTTGCAACGCCTGGCGGAAGTGTTCAGTGACGCCGGGGTCGCGGTGTTTGCCGCCGACGTGAAAGGCGACTTGTGTGGCCTGGGCGCCGCCGGTGCACCACAGGGCAAGGTGGCCGAGCGCATCGCCGGCATGCCGTGGCTTGGGCATACGCCACGGGCCTACCCGGTAACGTTGTGGGATATCGCGGGGCAGTCCGGCCACCCGCTGCGCACGACCCTCAGTGAAATGGGGCCGCTGCTGCTGGGCAATTTGCTTGAACTGACCGACAGCCAACAGGCGGCGTTGTACGCAGCGTTCAAGGTGGCCGACCGTGAAGGCCTGTTGCTGCTCGACCTGAAAGACCTCAAGGCGCTGCTTGCCCACCTGAAAGACAACCCGCAATTGCTGGGTGAAGACAGTGCGCTGATGACCACCGCCTCGACCCAGGCCTTGTTGCGCCGGCTGGCAACCCTCGAGCAACAGGGGGCCGAGGCGCTGTTCGGCGAGCCGGCGTTGCAACTGGAAGACGTGCTGCGCTCGGACCCCGATGGCCGCGGCCGGATCCACCTGCTTGATGCCAGCCGCTTGGTGCATGAGGCCCCCAAGGTCTACGCCACCTTCCTGTTGTGGCTGCTGGCCGAATTGTTCGAGCAACTGCCCGAGCGCGGCGATGCCGAAAAACCGCTGCTGGCGTTGTTCTTCGACGAGGCGCATCTGTTGTTCAACGGCACGCCCAAGGCGCTGCAGGAGCGTCTGGAGCAGGTGGTACGGCTGATCCGGTCCAAAGGTGTGGGTGTGTTCTTCGTCACCCAGTCGCCGGGTGACTTGCCGGATGCGGTGCTGGCCCAGTTGGGCTTGCGCATTCAGCATGGCTTGCGGGCATTCACAGCGAAGGAGCAGAAGGCATTGCGCGCGGTAGCCGATGGCTTTCGCCCCAACCCGGCGTTCGACACCTTGAGCGTGCTCACCGAACTGGGCATTGGCGAGGCGCTACTGGGGGCGCTGGAAGAGAAGGGCACCCCGGCCATGGTCCAGCGTGTGTTGGTGGCGCCGCCGCAATCGCGGATCGGGCCGTTGAGTGCAGCTGAGCGCGGTGCGCTGATTGCTGCTTCGCCGCTGGCCGGGCGCTATGACAAGCCGGTGGACCGTGAGTCGGCCTATGAAATGCTGACCCAGCGAAAAGGCGAGGCGGTGGAGCCGGCGCCGCAACCGAAGGCGGATGAAGAGAGCTTTGCCGACAAGGCCGGTGAGTTCTTGCAGAGTGCGGCGGGGCAGGCGATCAAATCGGCGGTGCGCCAGGCAGCCAACCAGTTGGGGCGGCAGCTGGTGCGGGGGTTGATGGGGTCGTTGTTGGGGGGCAAGAAAAAATAGTTGGCTGCCACCTGGACCGTAGCGAGCCTGGCCCTTGCGCACTGCCTGTGAGCCCTGTTGCCGATATGAAAAAGGCGCCCCGGGGGCGCCTTTTCTATTGCGGTGTCACTCAGCCAATGGCCTTGGACGCCAGCCAGAACAAGCCGGCCGCCAGGCCCATCGAGGCTGGCAGGGTCAGAACCCAAGCCATCAGGATGGTTTTGACGGTGCCACCTTGCAGGCCGCTTTTGTTGGCGACCATGGTGCCGGCCACGCCGGACGACAGCACATGCGTGGTCGACACCGGCAAGGCGAACACGTTGGCCATGCCGATGGCACAGGCTGCTGTGATTTGGGCCGACATGCCCTGGGCATAGGTCATACCCTGCTTGCCGATCTTCTCACCAACGGTCAGCACTACACGCTTCCAGCCCACCATGGTGCCCAGGCCCAGGGCCAGCGCAACGGCCACGATCACCCAGAACGGGGCGTATTCAGTGGTGGCGGTAAGGTCCTTGCGCAGTTTTTCCAGGTCGGCCTTTTCGCGGGCTTCCAGGCCAGGCAGCTTGCCAACCTTCTTCGCGGTGTCATCCAGGCACAGCAAGTAGCGGCGTACTTCAACGCGCTTCTCGGCAGCCAGGCTGTGATAGTCGGTCACGCCTTGCAACGAGGTCTGCAGTGCGGCGATGGTCGGCTCGGTCTGCTGCGGGTTGCAACTGAACTGCTCCGGCAGGTCGCTGGCCTTGGCCTTGCCCAAGGCCAGGAACTCGCCCAGGGTAGCGGCGTTGCGCTGGTAGAACTGGCTCATGTGCAGGGTGGCGTCGCGGGTACGCTCGATCTGATAGGTGGTGCTGTTCAGGTCGAGCACGAACTTGGCCGGGACGATGCCGATCAGCACCAGCATGATCAGGCCAATGCCTTTCTGGCCGTCGTTGGAGCCGTGCACGAAGCTCACGCCCATGGCAGAAACCACCAGGACCAGGCGGTTCCAGAAGGGCGGGTGCTTCTTGTCGTCGAGTTTACGGCGCTGCTCGGGGGTCTTGTGCATCTTCGACAGCGGGCGCCACCACTTCAAGCCGAGCAGCACCAGGGCGGCTACGGCGAAGCCGGCCATTGGCGAGACCACCAGCGACATGGCAATGTCGATGGCTTTCTGCCAGTTAACGCCGTCCCCCAACGGGATGTCGTTGATCAGGGCATTGGCCAGGCCGACACCCAGGATGGAACCGATCAGCGTGTGCGAGCTGGAAGCGGGAATACCGAAGTACCAGGTGCCAAGGTTCCAGGTGATGGCCGCGGCCAGCAAGGAGAAGACCATGGCCAACCCGTGCCCGGTGTTCACATTGATCAGCAACTCTACCGGCAGCAGGTGCACGATGGCGTAGGCCACCCCGACACCGCCCAGCAGTACGCCGAAGAAGTTGAACACGCCGGAGAAGAACACGGCGAGGTGGGGAGGCATGGCTTTGGTATAGATGACGGTAGCTACCGCGTTTGCGGTGTCATGAAAGCCATTGATGAACTCGAAGGCGAGTACGAAGGTCAAGGCGAGCAGCAGGCTCACCAACACCCAGGCATCCAGTCCGCTGAATAAATCGATCATGAAGGTTGTCTGGCGGTCATAGGGGGGGCGGGATTATGCCAGAAAACCTTGGCAATCGATGCACCTCCAACAGGCCAATGGCAGGGGCAAGCGCGCCAAAATTGCCCTATAAATGGAAACTCGCTGGAGGCTAAAATCTGCCTATATCCGTGAAGTGCGGCGAAAAGTGGGGTAAAGACCTGAAAATCCACATTTGGTATTAATTCAAACGAGCGTTTGAAATTTGTATAAATCCATTTCATGTCGCTTGGGTAATAAAGAGTGACACGCCCGGCCAAGCCGGGCGAACGCAGCGCTGCATTGACCAGGGTCAGGGGTTTTCGCTGCGTAGTTCCTTTTCCATCCGTTCCAGTTCCTGGCTGAAAGCCTGGTCGCGCAGGCTGGCGCGCTTGCGCCAGGGTTTGCGCTCCGGTTCCGTTTGGGCGGCATAGGTGGTGACTTCGCCGCCGTAGACATCCTTGTAACGTTCAGCCTGGCGCTCGAGTTCTGCGCGCAGTTCATCTTTCGTCACATGCAGTACCTGAATTAAGTGTAATCACGGGTGTAACGCGTTATGCGCTAGTGCACCCTGTTCCTGCCGCAACAGCTAGGTTCCACGGAAGGTTCCGTGAGCACAATAGCGTCACGACTGTGGGGCCGATTATAGCAACCGATAATTTGCCGAACATCGTTATTTGACCAGCATCGCCATCATCCGACGCAAGTTATGGCCTGTGTGGCTAAACGAGTTGGGGCTTTCTTACAAGTTTGAAAGGCATGCCGGGTAAAAGTTCGGGCAATGTGCTGAGGGGGGCGGGAATGAAAAACGGCCCCGCCGAAAGGCGAGGCCGTTGCCTGGGGACTTCTACGGTGGGTACCTGACCAGTCTCTCCAAAGAAGCCACATGTGGCAGGAGAAAGGTATAAGCAAAAGTGTCAGCGGTCAATTGCGATTATCGGCCGTTTGTTCGATAATCGCACGAGCCGGCGTTTTTTTTTGAGGTGTGCGATGAGTGACGAAACAGTGGACAACGCTGCTGCCAGCCCAGAGGCGGCACGGCCTGTTTTGGCGGCCATGGCGCCGCCGATCGTGGCCTCGCCGGCCAAGCGCATTCAGGCTTTCACCGGCGACCCGGACTTCATGACATCCCTGGCCCGTGGCCTGGCGGTGATTCAGGCTTTCCAGGAGCGCAAGCGCCACCTCACCATCGCCCAGATCAGCCACCGTACGGAAATACCCCGTGCCGCCGTGCGCCGTTGCCTGCACACGCTGATCAAGCTGGGCTACGCCACCACCGACGGGCGCACCTACTCGCTGCTACCCAAAGTGCTGACCCTGGGGCATGCCTACCTGTCATCCACGCCATTGGCGATTTCGGCCCAGCCTTACCTGGACCGCATCAGCGACCAGTTGCACGAGGCGGCCAACATGGCCACCCTCGAAGGTGACGACATCCTTTATATAGCCCGTTCGGCCACGGTCGAGCGCCTGATTTCGGTCGATTTGTCGGTGGGCGGGCGCCTGCCAGCCTACTGCACGTCGATGGGGCGCATTCTGCTGGCGGCGCTGGATGACACCAGCCTGCGCGAATACCTGGAGCGGGCCGACCTGAAGGCGCGCACCAGCCGTACCTTGCATGATGCTGAATCGTTGTTCGCCTGTATTCAGCAGGTCCGCGCACAAGGCTGGTGTGTGGTGGACCAGGAGCTGGAGCAGGGGCTGCGCTCGATTGCCGTACCGGTGTATGACGCGTCTGGGCAGGTGCTGGCAGCCCTGAACGTGAGTACCCACGTCGGGCGGGTTACACGCAGCGAACTGGAGCAGCGCTTCTTGCCGATCCTGCTGGCTGCCAGCCGGGACCTGTGCCACCAGCTGTTTGGTTGAGGGCGGGCGCTAGCGGTTTTTTGAACAGGCAAAACGGTTTCCTGTGCGATAAACGCACAGTGTCGCTCGCGGCGAATTGCTTCCCCTGCGCCTGCTGATTAATGTCTCTCGCAACGGTCGGCTGTGCCGACCGAACAAGAAAAACATGAGGCACTTACCATGCATACTGTCCCTAGGCTGCTGCGCTCGCACCCGCATGCAGTTTCGTTGTATCCAGGCTGACTCAGGCCATTTTCCCTAGCGTTGCCCACCTGTACCGGCTAGCCGAGTGCAATGGCCTGGCTGTGCCCCCTATTCTGGATAACAACAATGAACCAAGCGCAAACCAACGTCGGCGCAAGCCTTGACGTCCAGTCGTTCATCAATCAGCAACCGTTGTCCCGCTATCAGTGGCGGGTTGTGCTGCTGTGCTTTCTGATCGTCTTCCTCGATGGCCTGGACACGGCCGCCATGGGCTTCATCGCCCCGGCCCTGTCGCAGGAGTGGGGTATTGACCGTGCCAGCCTGGGCCCGGTGATGAGTGCCGCGTTGATCGGCATGGTTTTCGGCGCCCTGGGCTCGGGGCCGCTGGCCGACCGCTTTGGCCGCAAGGGCGTGCTGGTGGGTGCGGTACTGGTATTCGGTGGCTTCAGCCTGGCCTCGGCCTATGCCACCAACGTCGACCAACTGCTGGTGCTGCGCTTCCTGACCGGCCTTGGCCTGGGGGCGGGTATGCCCAACGCCACCACGCTGCTGTCGGAGTACACCCCAGAGCGGCTCAAGTCGCTGCTGGTCACCAGCATGTTCTGCGGCTTCAACCTGGGTATGGCCGGGGGTGGTTTCATTTCCGCGAAAATGATCCCGGCCTATGGCTGGCACAGCCTGCTGGTAGTCGGTGGGGTGCTGCCGTTGCTGCTGGCCGTGGTGCTGATGGTCTGGCTACCGGAGTCGGCGCGCTTCCTGGTGGTGCGTAACCGTGGCACTGACAGGGTGCGCAAGACCTTGTCGCCGATCGCCCCGCAGATGGTGGCCGAGGCGGCGAGCTTCAGCGTGCCGGAACAGAAGGCCGTGGCCGCCCGCAACGTATTCTCGGTGATTTTCTCTGGCACCTACGGCCTGGGTACCGTGCTGCTGTGGCTGACTTATTTCATGGGCCTGGTGATCGTCTATCTGCTGACCAGCTGGCTGCCGACCCTGATGCGTGACAGCGGCGCGAGCATGGAGCAGGCGGCCTTTATCGGTGCCTTGTTCCAGTTTGGTGGCGTGCTGAGTGCGGTCGGTGTGGGTTGGGCAATGGACCGCTTCAACCCGCACAAGGTGATTGGCATTTTCTACTTGCTGGCGGGGGTATTCGCCTACGCCGTAGGTCAGAGCCTGGGCAACATCACCTTGCTGGCGACGTTGGTACTGGTGGCGGGTATGTGCGTGAACGGTGCCCAGTCGGCCATGCCGTCGCTGGCGGCGCGCTTCTACCCGACCCAAGGTCGGGCGACCGGGGTATCGTGGATGCTGGGCATCGGCCGCTTCGGCGCGATTCTCGGGGCCTGGAGCGGCGCGACCCTGTTGGGCCTGGGGTGGAGCTTCGAGCAGGTGCTCACGGCGCTGCTGGTGCCAGCGGCGCTGGCTACTGTTGGGGTAGTGGTGAAGGGGCTGGTGAGTCACGCCGACGCCACCTGATAGCGAGGCCGCCACCGAGGGCAGCGCCGTGCGAAGGTGGGTAGCAAGGCAACAAACAGTTCGATAATCGCACGAATAGTCGATTATCGGATTGTAAGCTACCCACCGGCCTCCTTAATCTGAGCTTACTGAAGCACCCTGACCAGGAGCCTCCAATGCCACGTGCAGACCACCACCGAACCCACCGCAATCAAGCTGCCACCCCGCGTGACCTTGATGCCCGTACCGCCGCGGCCCATGGCCAGCCGGCAGGAGAAGCCTGATGCGAGACGTATTCATCTGTGACGCCATCCGTACCCCGATTGGCCGCTTTGGCGGTGCCCTGGCCGGTGTGCGTGCCGACGACCTGGCCGCCGTGCCGCTGAAGGCGCTGATCGAACGCAACCCCGGTGTGCAATGGGACCAGGTTGACGAGGTGTTCTTCGGGTGTGCGAACCAGGCAGGTGAAGACAACCGCAACGTGGCACGCATGGCGCTGCTGCTGGCCGGCCTGCCCGAAAGCATTCCGGGCGTTACCCTTAACCGCCTGTGTGCCTCGGGCATGGATGCCATTGGCACCGCCTTCCGCGCCATTGCCAGCGGGGAAATGGAGCTGGTCATCGCCGGTGGTGTGGAATCGATGTCGCGCGCCCCGTTCGTGATGGGCAAGGCCGAAAGCGGCTATTCGCGCAACATGAAGCTGGAAGACACGACCATCGGCTGGCGCTTCATCAACCCGCTGATGAAGAGCCAGTACGGCGTGGACTCCATGCCGGAAACCGCCGACAACGTGGCCGACGATTATCAGGTGTCGCGCGCCGACCAGGATGCTTTCGCCCTGCGCAGCCAGCAAAAGGCCGCTGCAGCGCAGGCAGCCGGCTTCTTTGCCGAAGAAATCGTGCCGGTGCGCATCGCCCACAAGAAGGGTGAAGTGATCGTCGAGCGTGATGAACACCTGCGTCCGGAGACCACTCTGGAAGCGCTGACCAAGCTCAAGCCGGTCAACGGCCCGGACAAGAGCGTCACCGCCGGCAATGCTTCGGGTGTCAACGATGGTG
This sequence comes from Pseudomonas sp. NY5710, assembly GCF_013305665.1. Lineage (NCBI taxonomy): Bacteria > Pseudomonadati > Pseudomonadota > Gammaproteobacteria > Pseudomonadales > Pseudomonadaceae > Pseudomonas > Pseudomonas sp. NY5710. The sequence goes on along the minus strand of NZ_CP045554.1, from coordinate 4,257,885 downwards.
CGGCAGCACTGATCCTGGCCTCGGCTGAAGCCGTGAAGAAGCATGGCCTTACCCCGCGTGCCCGCGTTCTGGGCATGGCCAGCGGTGGCGTTGCGCCACGGGTGATGGGCATTGGCCCGGTCCCGGCAGTGCGCAAACTGACCGAGCGCCTGGGTGTGGCGGTGAATGATTTCGATGTGATCGAGCTCAATGAAGCGTTCGCCAGCCAGGGCCTGGCAGTGCTGCGTGAACTGGGCGTGGCCGATGATGCGCCGCAGGTGAACCCTAATGGCGGCGCGATCGCGCTGGGCCACCCGCTGGGCATGAGCGGTGCACGCCTGGTGCTGACGGCGCTGCATCAATTGGAGAAAAGCGGTGGTCGTAAAGGCCTGGCGACCATGTGCGTGGGCGTCGGCCAAGGCTTGGCGCTGGCCATCGAACGGGTTTGACCTGTCCTGGCCCCTTCGTGGGGCAAGCCGGGTGTCACAGCATGGTCGTTGCCCACTGCACAACGGCAAACTGTGGCAGCAGGCCTGCCCGGCGAAGGGGCCGGCACCTTCGACCCAAGGCCAATTGCCAGCCTCAAGGCGGAACGAGGTGTTACCAGGTATGTCTAGAATAACCTGGGACCCTTCAGGAGTAACCTCACCATGACCTCAACCTATTACACCGGTGAAGAGCGCAGCAAGCGTATCTTCGCTATCGTTGGTGCCTCTTCGGGCAACCTGGTGGAATGGTTCGACTTTTACGTCTATGCCTTCTGCGCGATCTACTTCGCCCCGGCGTTCTTCCCCTCCGACGACCCTACGGTGCAGTTGCTGAACACCGCGGGGGTATTCGCCGCAGGCTTCTTGATGCGCCCGATTGGTGGCTGGATCTTCGGCCGCCTCGCTGACCGCCATGGCCGCAAGAACTCGCTGATGATCTCGGTGCTGATGATGTGCTTCGGCTCGCTGATGATCGCCTGCCTGCCCACCTATGCCAGCATTGGCACCTGGGCCCCGGCGCTGCTGTTGCTGGCACGCCTGATCCAGGGCCTGTCGGTGGGTGGCGAGTATGGCACCACCGCCACGTACATGAGTGAGGTGGCCCTGCGCGGCCAGCGCGGCTTCTTTGCCTCGTTCCAGTACGTGACGCTGATCGGCGGCCAGCTTTTGGCCGTGCTGGTGGTAGTGATCCTGCAGCAGCTGCTGACCGAGGATGAGTTGCGCGCCTGGGGCTGGCGCATTCCGTTCGTGGTAGGGGCCATCGCAGCACTGATCTCGTTGATGCTGCGCCGCTCGCTGCACGAAACCAGCAGCGCCGAAACCCGTCAGGACAAGGATGCCGGCACGATCAAAGGCTTGTTCAGCAACCACGCTGCAGCCTTCATTACCGTGCTCGGCTACACCGCAGGGGGGTCGCTGATTTTCTATACCTTCACCACCTACATGCAGAAGTACCTGGTGAATACCGCTGGCATGACAGCGAAGAACGCCAGTTATGTGATGACGGCTGCGCTGTTCCTGTTCATGGTGCTGCAGCCGTTCTTCGGCATGCTGTCCGACCGGATTGGCCGACGCAACTCCATGCTGCTGTTCGGGGCGTTGGGAACGCTGTTCACCGTGCCGCTGCTGATGGCGTTGAAAACCGTGACCAGCCCGTTCATGGCCTTCGTGCTGATCAGCCTGGCACTGTGCATCGTCAGTTTCTATACCTCGATCAGCGGCCTGGTGAAGGCCGAGATGTTCCCGCCGCAAGTTCGCGCGCTGGGTGTAGGCCTGGCTTACGCGGTGGCCAACGCGGCATTCGGCGGCTCGGCCGAGTACGTGGCCCTGGGGCTGAAGACCATGGGCATGGAGAATACGTTCTACTGGTACGTGACAGCGATGATGGCGATAGCCTTCCTGTTCAGCCTGCGCCTGCCGAAGCAGGCCGAGTACCTGCACCATGATCATTAAGGAAGCTGCATGAGCAACCAACTGTTCGACGCCTACTTCACCGCGCCGGCCATGCGCGAGGTTTTTTCCGACCGTGGCCGCCTGCAAGGCATACTGGATTTCGAGGCCGCGCTCGCCCGCGCCGAGGCCTCGGTCGGCTTGGTTCCGCACAGCGCCGTGGCCGCCATCGAGGCGGCCTGCCAGGCCGAGCGCTATGACGTAGGCGCCCTGGCCAATGCCATCGCCAGCGCTGGCAATTCGGCAATCCCGCTGGTGAAGGCGTTGGGCAAGGTGATCGCCACCGGCGTGCCCGAGGCCGAGCGTTATGTGCACTTGGGCGCTACCAGCCAGGATGCGATGGACACCGGCCTGGTGTTGCAGTTGCGCGCTGCCCTCGACTTGCTGGAAAGCGACCTTGGCCAGCTTGCCGAAACCTTGGCGCAGCAGGCCTTGAAGCACGCCGACACCCCTATGGTGGGGCGCACTTGGCTGCAACATGCCACGCCGGTGACCTTGGGCATGAAGTTGGCCGGGGTGCTTGGCGCCGTGACCCGCCATCGCCAGCGCTTGCAGGCGTTGCGCCCGCGCTTGCTGGTGCTGCAGTTCGGCGGCGCCTCGGGCAGCCTGGCGGCCTTGGGCAGCAAGGCGCTGCCGGTGGCCGAAGCGCTGGCAGAGCAACTGCGGCTGGCCCTGCCGGAACAGCCTTGGCACACCCAGCGCGACCGCTTGGTGGAGTTGGCCTCGGTGCTGGGCATGATCGCCGGCAGCCTGGGCAAGTTCGGCCGCGATGTCAGCTTGCTGATGCAAACCGAGGCTGGTGAGGTGTTCGAGCCTTCCGCGCCGGGCAAGGGCGGCTCTTCGACCATGCCCCACAAGCGTAACCCGGTGGGGGCTGCGGTGCTGATCGGGGCCGCCACCCGGGTGCCGGGGCTGGTTTCGACGATGTTCAGCGCCATGCCCCAGGAGCACGAGCGAAGCCTGGGGTTGTGGCATGCCGAATGGGAAACTCTGCCAGAAATTTGCTGCCTGGTCTCCGGTGCGCTGCGCCAGGCCCAGGTGATTGCCGAGGGGATGGAGGTGGATGCCGAGCGCATGCGCCGCAACCTCGACCTGACCCAGGGCCTGGTGCTGGCCGAGGCGGTGAGCATTGTGCTGGCACAGCGCCTGGGCCGCGACCGCGCCCACCACCTGCTGGAGCAATGCTGCCAGCGTGCCGTGGCCGAGCAGCGTCACCTGCGTGCCGTGCTGGGTGACGAGCCGCAGGTCAGTGCCGAACTGTCCGCCGAGGAACTCGATCGCTTGCTCGACCCCGCCCATTACCTGGGCCAGGCCCGCGTCTGGGTGGCGCGCGCCGTGTCCGAACATCAACGTTTTACTGCCTGAAGGAGACCGCTGTGGCGCATTTGCAACTGGCCGATGGCGTTTTGAATTACCAACTCGATGGCCCGGCAGACGCCCCGGTGCTGGTCCTGTCCAACTCGCTGGGTACCGACCTGGGCATGTGGGACGCCCAGATGCCGCTGTGGGCCGAGCGTTTCCGGGTGCTGCGCTACGACACCCGTGGCCACGGTGCATCGCTGGTCACCGAAGGCCCTTATTCCATCGAGCAACTGGGCCGCGATGTGCTGGCGTTGCTCGATGGCCTGGACATTGCCAAGGCGCACTTTGTCGGCTTGTCGATGGGTGGCCTGATTGGCCAGTGGCTGGGCATTAATGCCGGTGACCGCTTGCGTAGCCTGACCTTGTGCAACACCGCTGCCAAGATTGCCAATGACGAGGTGTGGAACACCCGTATCGACACCGTGCTCAAGGGCGGCCAGCAGGCCATGGTCGACCTGCGCGACGCGTCCATTGCCCGCTGGTTCACCCCAGGCTTTGCCCAGGCACAGGCCGCAGAGGCCCAGCGTATCTGCCAGATGCTGGCGCAGACCAGCCCCCAGGGCTATGCCAGCAACTGCGCGGCGGTGCGTGATGCCGACTTCCGTGAGCAACTCGGTCGCATCCAGGTGCCGACGTTGATCGTGGCAGGGACAGAAGATGTGGTAACCACCCCGGCGCATGGCCATTTCATGCAGGCGGGTATTGCCGTTGCCGAATATGTCGAGTTCCCGGCAGCGCACCTGTCCAATGTCGAGATTGGCGGGGCGTTCAGCCGCCGCGTGCTCGACTTCCTGCTGGCTCAGTGAGGACCCTGCCATGGACGAGAAACAACGCTACGAGGCCGGCATGCAAGTGCGCCGCGCGGTACTGGGCGATGCCCATGTGGACCGCAGCCTGGAAAAGCTCAACGACTTCAATGGCGAGTTTCAGGAAATGATTACCCGCCATGCGTGGGGTGATATCTGGACCCGCCCCGGTCTGCCACGTCACACCCGCAGCCTGATCACCATTGCCATGCTGATCGGCATGAACCGTAACGACGAACTGAAGCTGCACCTGCGCGCGGCCGCCAACAACGGCGTGACCCGCGACGAGATCAAGGAAGTGCTGATGCAGAGCGCGATCTACTGCGGCATTCCAGCGGCCAACGCCACCTTCCACCTGGCGGAGTCGGTATGGGAAGAGCTAGGTGTAGAGTCGCGTAGCTGACCCTTACGCGGCACCTGTGCAGGCGCAACTGTCTTTCTCAAAATTTGAAAAGCCTGCGCGATTCATTGTAGGAGCGGGCTTGCCCGCGAAGCAGGCGACGCGGTGTCCGGCACCGGCTGCGCCGGTGTTCGCGGGCAAGCCCGTTCCCACAGGCCGCTCAGGTGTCAAGGCTACATCGAGCGTATACCAACCGGGCCTGCGTTGCTTTCCACAGCCTGCTTCAGGGCCGGGCACAAGCCCAACATGAAGGCCGCTTCTGCCACCACGAACAAAGGCCCGATGATCAGGCCACTGATGTCGTCCACAAACGCCGGTTTTCGGCCTTCGTAATAGTGGCCGATGAACTGGATGATCCAGCCCAGCACGAACGCGCCCACCCCGGCACCGAGCCACAGGCCGGTAGGCTGCACCGCCAGCACCTGGCCAACCCACAGGCACAAGCCCAGCAACGCCCCCATCACCAGCCCGAAGCGCAGGTCCAGGCGCAGATAGAACCAGACCGAAGCCGCTGCCGCCAGCAGGGCAGGGGACAGCCATATGCCAGCAACCTCCCACCCGGGGCGGGACAGCAGGATGGTGACTGCCAGCACGATCATGGGGATGCCGATGAAGTGGGTGACGATGTTGCGCGGGTCGCGGTGGTAACTGGCGTACTGGCTCAGGTGGTCGACGAGCGTTTTCATTGTTGTGCCTCCCTGGTTTGCCTGGGCTGGTCAAGCTGCCTGTCAGGGCCCTGCGCGGCGGTTACACGCCGCGACAGGCCCGGTACAGGCAACGGGTATAGCTCAGGATAGCCCCCAGCCACCACTATCATCAGCGGGGCGAATGGCAGGGACGCCCCGCGGGCTTATCCAGCGGGGCCATGGCGCACATTGGCAGGGCTTACAGCAGGTTCAGCGGGTAGCTCACGATCAGCCGGTTCTCGTCGAAGGCGTTGGTGCTGAAGTCACGGCGCATGGTGGAGTTGCGCCATTTCACCGACAGGTCCTTGAAACTGCCCGATTGGATCACGTAGGCCAACTCGGTCTCCCGGGCCCATTCCTTGCCATCATCGACATTGCCGACGGTCACGTTCTCACCCTTGATATAGCGGTTCATCAGGGTCAGGCCGGGAACGCCAACGGTGGCGAAGTTGAAGTCATGGCGCACCTGCCAGGAGCGTTCCTTGGCATTGTCGAAGCTGGAGTTGTAGCTGTCGTTGGCCAGGGTCCCGCCGCTGGTGCCGTTGACCCGCATCCAGGCGTTGTCGCCGCTGACCTTTTGCAGGCCCACGTAGAACGTATGGCCCTGGTAACGCGCCGAGAGCAACGCCGAGGCGGTACGGTTGTCCAGTTTGCCGGCACGCTCGGCGCCGTCTTCCTTGCCGATGAAGTAGCCCAGGTTGGCGCCCAGGGTCCAGTCGCCCAGCGGCTGGCTGTGGGTCAGGTTCAGGTACTGTTGGTGGTAGATGTCCTTGAGCTGGGCATCCCACAGGCCAATCATGGTGCGTTTGTCGTTGAAGGTGTATTCGCCGCCACCGAAGTTGAAGCGGTCGGAGGTGAACGCGCCTTTGCCGTTCATCGACATGTCTTCCATGCTGGCGTCGTTGCGCGGGCTGTTGCCGCGGAACTGGCCTGCGTACAGGGTCAGGCCGGCGATTTCCCTGGAGGTCAGCTGGCCGCCGCGGAAGGTTTGCGGCAGCGAACGGCCGTCGTCCGAACGCAGGATCGGCAGCACCGGCATCCATTCCCCGACCTTCAGTTCGGTTTCGGAAAGCTTGGCCTTCAACGCCACACCCAGGCGGCCGAAATCATCGGCTGGGCGGCCGTCGTCGTGCACGGGTAGCAGGTGGGTGTTGGTGGTGCCTTTGCCACCGTCGAGCTTGACCGAATACAAGCCCAGCACGTCCACGCCGAAACCGATGGTGCCTTGGGTGAAGCCGGAGCGGGCATCCAGAATGAAGCTCTGCGTCCATTCTTCGGCCTTGCCCTGTGGGTTGGCCGGGTCAACGAAGTTACGGTTGATGTAGAAGTTGCGCAGGTTGAGGGTGGCCTTGGCGTCTTCCAGGAAACCACCTTGGTCGGCAGCGAAGACGGGGAGGGCGCAGGACATGGCCAACAGGCCGGGCAGCAGCTGGCGTGCGGTTTGCGAAGTGCTCATCTGTCGTGGATCTCTTGTTTTTATGGGGCGTTGCGTGGGGGGATGGTGCGGCGTGAGGCGGGGGTGAGGCAATTCGTCGCAAACGGAAGGGGGCGATAATCGAACGGAATGTTCCAGTTGGTTAATTACTGACACATTTTGCAGCAGCCATGAAAAAGGCCCACCGCCAGGGTGGGCCTTGTGCTGTACCGAGCCAGGTCAGCCTTTGGGCGTATCCACCGCTGCTTGCTGGTTGGCCTGGCCAGTGCGCTCGTACCAGCCGCCACCCAGTGCCTTGTACAGATTGACCTCGCTGGTCAGCTGCGACAGGCGATCGCCGATCAGCGCCTGCTGGGCACTGAACAGGTTGCGCTGGGCATCGAGGAAGGTCAGGTTGCTGTCGATACCGATACGGTAGCGGCGCTCGGCCAGGCGATAGTAGTCCTGGTTGGCTTGCACCAGGTCGCGTTGGGCCTGCAATTGCTCTTCGAAGGTCTTGCGCGCTGCCAGGCCATCGGAGACTTCCTGGAAGGCCGTCTGGATGGTCTTTTCGTACTTGGCGACGTTGATGTCCTTCTGGATTTTCGAGTAGTCCAGGCTGGCTTTCAGGCTGCCGGCGTTGAAGATCGGCAGGTTGATCTGCGGCTGGAACAGCCAGGTGCCCTGGCCGCCTGAGAACAGGTGGCCCATGTCGGGGCTCAGGCTGCCGGCGTTGGCCGTCAGGCTGATGCTTGGGAAGAACGCTGCGCGGGCGGCGCCGATATTGGCGTTGGCGGCCTTGAGCAGGTGCTCGGCTTCCTGGATGTCCGGGCGGCGCTGGAGAATGTCGGACGGCAAGCCGGCCGGCACCTCCGCCAATTGATCGGCGTCGAGCTCCAGCGGCTTGGGCAGGTTGGCAGGAATGCCGGTGCCCAGTAGCACGGTCAGGCTGTTGACGTCCTGGGCGACCAGGCGCTGGTACTGCGAATACTTGACCCGGGCGCCTTCCACGGCGGTGCGCGCCTGGCTCAAGTCCAGTGCCGAGGCCACGCCCACTTCATTGCTGCGACGGGTGAGGTTGTAGCTTTCCTCGTAGGTCTTCAGCGTTTCTTCGGTCAGCTTGAACAGCGCCTGGTCGGCCTGCCAGGTGTAATAGGCGTTGGCCACGCTGGCCACCAGGGCAATTTGCGTGGACCGCCGTGCCTGTTCGCTGGACAGGTAGGTTTCCAGGGCTTGCTCGGTCAGGCTGCGTACCCGGCCGAACAGGTCCAGTTCATAGGCGCTGACACCCAGCGTGGCCGAGTATTGGCTGGTGATGCTGGACTCACCGGTTTGCGACATGTTCGCCGGTACCCGCTGGCGGCTACCGCTGGCGTTGGCGGAAACCGCCGGGAACAGGTCGGCCCGCTGAATGCGATACTGCGCGCGGTAGGCGTCGAGGTTCAGTGCGGCAACACGCAGGTCGCGGTTGTTGACCAGCGAAGTCTGGATCAGCTGCTGCAGTGCCGGGTCACGGAAGAACTGGCGCCAGCCCTGTTCGGCAGCGGCGACGTCTGCCGATTGCGTGGGGGAATATGCAGGGCCTTGCGGCCACTGCGCAGCCACCGGCGATTCCGGGGTCTGGTAGTCAGGGATCAGCGAGCAGCCGCCCAGAATGAAAGCGGTTACCGCCAGGGACAACAAAGACTTGGTCATTGCCCAGCCTCATAACGTGGAGTTTCAGGGGTGGCGTCTTTTTCCGGCTTTTTGCTGCCGAACAGCGACGACACTGCGACGAAGAATAGCGGTACCCAGAAGATTGCCAGCACGGTCGCGCTGATCATGCCGCCGATCACTCCGGTGCCGATGGCGTGCTGGCTGCCGGCGCCCGCGCCGCTGGCGATGGTCAACGGTACCACGCCAAGGATGAATGCCAGCGAGGTCATGATGATCGGGCGCAGACGCATGCGGCAGGCTTCGATCGCGGCGTCGTACAGGCTGCGACCCTGCTCGTGCAGTTCCTTGGCGAACTCGACGATCAGAATGGCGTTTTTCGCCGCCAGGCCGATGGTGGTCAACAGGCCGACCAGGAAGTACACGTCGTTGGACAGGCCGCGCAGGCTGGTGGCGATCAGTGCACCGATGATACCCAGCGGTACCACCAGCACCACGGCGATCGGAATCGACCAGCTTTCATACAGCGCTGCCAGGCACAGGAACACGAACAGTACCGAGAGGGCGAACAGTGCCGGCATCTGCGAGCCGGAGAGTTTTTCCTCGTAGGACATGCCGGTCCAGGAGAAGCCCACACCGCTAGGCAGTTCGCCGGCAATGCGCTCGACCTCGGCCATGGCTTCACCGGTGCTGTAGCCAGGCGCCGGGGCACCGAGAATCTCCATGGCCTCCACACCGTTGTAACGCGACAGTTTGGGCGAACCGTAGCTCCACTCACCCTTGGCGAAGGAGGAGAACGGCACCATCTCGCCAGCGCCATTGCGCACGTACCACTTCTGCAGGTCTTCAGGGCTCATCCGCGCGTTGGCTTCGCCCTGGATGTACACCTTCTTGACCCGGCCACGGTCGATGAAGTCGTTGACGTAGCTGGCACCCAAAGCGATGGACAGGGTGTTGTTGATGTCGGCAATGGTCACGCCCAGGGCGCTGGCACGCTCGTCATCGATGGTCAGCTGGTACTGCGGCTCGTCGTTCAGGCCATTGGGGCGTACGCCACTGAGCACTTTGCTCTGCGACGCCTTGGCCAGGAACTCGTTGCGCGCTTCCATCAGCTTGGCATGGCCGACACCGCCGCGGTCCTGCAGGAACACGTCGAAACCGGTGGCGTTACCCAGTTCCAGCACCGCGGGTGGGGCAAACGCGAACACCATGGCATCGCGGAAGGTGAAGAAGTGCTGCTGGGCGCGTTGGGCCAGGGCGAACACGCTGTTTTCCTGGGACCGTTCACCCCATGGCTTGAGCATGATGAACGCCATGCCCGAGCTTTGGCCACGGCCGGCGAAGTTGAAGCCGTTGACGGTGAATACCGACGACACGGTGTCGGCTTCATCCTTGAGCAGGTATTCACGCATCTGGTCGACCACCACCTGGGTGCGCTCGGCACTGGAGCCGGCCGGGGTCTGCACCTGGGCGAACAGCACGCCCTGGTCTTCCTCGGGCAGGAACGCAGTAGGGATGCGGGCGAACAGCCAGATCATGCCAACCACGATCAGTGCATAGGCCAGCAGGAACGGCACCTTGTTGCGCAGGATGGCACCCACGCTGCGCTCGTAGCCGTTGACGCTGCGGTCGAAGTTGCGGTTGAACCAGCCGAAGAAGCCACCTTTGGCGGTGTGGTGCTCGCCCTTTTTCAGCGGCTTGAGCATGGTCGCGCACAGGGCAGGGGTGAAGATCAGCGCCACCAGCACCGACAGCCCCATGGCCGAAACGATGGTGATGGAGAACTGCCGGTAGATTACGCCGGTGGAGCCACTGAAGAACGCCATGGGCAGCAGAACCGCCGACAGCACCAAGGCGATACCCACCAGGGCCCCCTGAATCTGCTCCATGGAGCGCTTGGTCGCCTCTTTGGGCGGCAGGCCGTCTTCGGACATGACCCGCTCGACGTTCTCCACCACGACGATGGCGTCGTCCACCAGCAAGCCGATGGCCAGCACCATGGCGAACATGGTCAGGGTGTTGATGCTGAAACCCGCAGCGGCAAGGATGCCGAAGGTACCCAGCAATACCACCGGCACGGTCATGGTAGTGATGATGGTGGCGCGGAAGTTCTGCAGGAACAGGTACATCACCAGGAACACCAGCACCACGGCTTCGATCAGCGTATGGATTACGCCACTGATCGACTCGGTGACCACCGGCGTGGTGTCATACGGGAATACCGCTTTCACCCCAGGCGGGAAGAAGGGTTCCAGGTCGCTGATGGTCTGGCGCAGCGCCTTGGCCGTGTCCAGAGCGTTGGCCCCGGTTGCCAGCTTCACGGCCAGACCGGAGGCCGGCTTGCCGTTGAACTGGGCGCTGATGGCATAGTTTTCACCGCCCAGGCCAACCTCGGCGACATCCCCCAGGCGCACCTGAGAACCGTCGTTGTTGACCTTGAGCAGGATCTTCTCGAACTGCTCGGCGGTCTGCAGGCGGGTCTTGCCGATGATGGTCGCGTTCAGCTGGGTACCCGGCACGGCCGGCAGGCCGCCAAGCTGGCCGGAGGACACCTGCACGTTCTGCGCAGCCACGGCGTTCTTGACGTCGACCGGGGTCAGCTGAAACTTGTTCAGCTTGGCCGGGTCGAGCCAGATGCGCATGGCGTACTGTGCACCGAACACCTGGAAGTCGCCCACGCCAGCAGTACGCGAGATCGGGTCCTGCATGTTGGAGACGATGTAGTTGGCCAAGTCGTCCTTGGTCATGCTGCCGTCTTCGGACACCAGGCCGATCACCATCAGGAAGTTTTTCACTGCCTTGGTAACACGGATACCTTGCTGCTGCACTTCCTGCGGCAGCAGCGGGGTGGCCAGGTTCAGCTTGTTCTGCACCTGCACCTGCGCGGTGTCAGGGTTGGTGCCTTGCTCGAAGGTGGCGGTAATGGTCATGCTGCCGTCGGAGTTGCTTTCCGACGACACATAACGCAGGTTGTCGATACCGTTGAGCTGCTGCTCGATCACCTGGACCACGGTGTCCTGCACGGTCTGCGCCGAAGCGCCCGGGTAGGTCACGGCGATGGCGATGGCCGGCGGCGCGATGCTGGGGTACTGGTTGATCGGCAGCTTCAGGATCGACAAGGCCCCGACCAGCATGATCACCAAGGCGATCACCCAGGCGAAGATCGGGCGATCGATAAAGAACTTCGACATGGTTTACTCCGCTTTGGCGTCTGCTTTCGCCGCGTTGGCCTGATCAGGGCTGCCCGGCTTCTTGACGTTGGTGGCTTCGCTGACCTTGACCTCGACGCCAGGGCGCACGTACTGCAGGCCTTCGGTGATCAGGCGGTCACCAGGGTTGAGGCCTTCTTCGATCAGCCAGTCGCTGCCCAGGGTTCGGTTGGCCTTGAGCTGACGCAGTTCGACCTTGTTGTCCTTGTTCACCACCAGCGCGGTTGGCGCACCTTTCAGGTCGCGGGTAACGCCCTGTTGCGGGGCCAGAATGGCGTTGGCGTTGACCCCGGCCTTCAACCGCGCATGCACGAACATACCGGGCAGCAGGGTGTGGTCAGGGTTGGGGAACAGCGCACGCAGGGTCACCGAGCCAGTGGTCTCGTCGACCGCGACTTCCGAGAACTCCAGGCGGCCTTCCTGCTTGAACAGGCTGCCGTCCTCGAGCACCAGCTGCACCGAGGCGGCGTTGTCGCCAGCCTTCTGCAACTGGCCGCTTTCCAAGTCGCGGCGCAGCTTGAGCAGCTCGGCAGTGGACTGGGTAACGTCGACGTAGATCGGGTCGAGTTGCTGGATGGTGGCCATGGCGTTGGTCTGGCCGTTGTTCACCAGCGCACCTTCGGTGACCGCTGAGCGGCCGATACGCCCGCTGATCGGGGCCAGCACCTTGGTGTAGCGCAGGTCGATCTGTGCACTTTTCAGCGATGCTTCTGCCTGCAACCGTTTGGCATTGGCGTCGTCGTATTCCTGCTTCGACACGGCCTGCTCGTCGATCAGTTGCTTGTAACGCTCGGCCAGCGAGCGGGTAGCTTGCAGGTTGGCCTGGGCATTACCCAGCGCTGCCTCGTACACGGCAGGGTCGATCTGGTACAGCTGCTGGCCTTCCTTGACGTCACTGCCTTCCTTGAACAGGCGCTTGAGAATGATGCCATTCACCTGCGGGCGCACTTCGGCAATGCGGTAGGCACTGGTGCGCCCCGGCAATTCCGAGGTCAGGGTGAAAGGTTGAGGCTGGATGGTTACGACGCCGACCTGAGGAGCCTGCGCCGCTGGCGCTGCTTCTTCTTTCTTACAGCCACTGAGCAGTGTTGCCAGGGCGACGGCGGAAACCAGAGCGGTAACGGCTGGCTTGAATTGCATGAGGATCCTCGGGTCGCAGGAGCAGGTAGACGCTCAAGAATAATGGAAGAGTCGAGATCTGGAGAAATTTGCTATCCGGTAGATAAATAGCTTGCTAAGGAATATACTTACATTCATGGTTGTTTGTAAATACCGCTTGGTTGTACCCAGGTACCGCCACAGCCCGTGATTAGCCCCGCCGCGAGGCGCCCTGCAGAGGTGCCCGCGAAATGTTCCCCCGTGCGCAGCGCGCGTTCGGGCCCGATGAGGTTGTACTGCCATGGTCCGTCGAACCAAAGAGGAAGCCCAGGAAACCCGCGCCCAGATCATCGAGGCAGCGGAAAAGGCCTTCTACAAGCGCGGGGTTGCGCGAACCACGCTGGCCGACATCGCCGAGTTGGCGGGGGTGACCCGCGGGGCGATCTACTGGCACTTCAACAACAAGGCCGAGCTGGTGCAGGCGTTGCTCGACAGCCTGCATGAAACCCATGACCATTTGGCGCGCGCGAGCGAAAGCGAGGACGAAGTCGACCCGCTGGGCTGCATGCGCAAACTGCTGTTGCAGGTGTTCAACGAGCTGGTGCTCGATGCCCGAACCCGGCGTATCAATGAGATCCTGCATCACAAGTGCGAGTTCACCGATGACATGTGTGAGATTCGCCAGCAGCGCCAGGCCGCAGTGCTGGATTGCCACAGGGGCATTACCCTGGCCCTGGCCAATGCCGTGCGCCGGGGCCAGTTGCCGGGCGAGCTGGATGTCGAGCGCGCGGCGGTGGCCCTGTTTGCCTATGTCGATGGCCTGATCGGGCGCTGGCTGTTGTTGCCGGACAGCATTGACCTGTTGGCGGATGTCGACAAATGGGTCGACACCGGGCTGGATATGCTGCGCTTGAGCCCGGCGCTGCGCAAATGACTCTTTGTTAAGGATTGTGAGGGAGTGTTTGCGCTTTGTATTAAGGGACGATTAATGCGTTGCGCTCCCTCAGCCAGGCACCGTGCCTGCACCGTGCCCAGGTGCTCAACGGCCGCGCAGTTGCCGGTCCGGTAACGCCACCGCCGCGATCAGCCCGAGCACCGCGACCAGCGCGCTGCCCAGCAACAGCTGGCGGAATGTCTGCAGCAACCGCCCTTGGGTGGCCACGTCCACCTCGCCCGCCTTCAAGCTCCCCAGCAACGGGTTACCGAGCAATTCAAAACCGCCCTGATGCAGCAGTGCCAGCAACAGGCTGGACATGCATGCCACGCCCATGGCCCCGCCCAGCGAGCGGAACAGGTTGGTGGTGCTGGTGGCGACGCCGATGTCCTGGCTGGCCACCGCGCTTTGCGTGGCTACCAGCGAGGTAGGGAACTGCAGGCCACAGGCTATCCCGGTCAGCAGCATGAACAGTGCGCTGGGCAACGCCGACTGCGGCGAGGTCAAGGCCATGCCGACGATGGCCAGCGGCATCAGTAAAGCCCCGGCAAGGATCTGCGGTTTGTAGCGCCCGGTGAGGCTGGTCATGCGCCCACCGGTGAACGCCCCCATGGGCAGCCCCATCACCAGCGGCAGCAGGTGCAGGGCGGCGCTGTCGGCACCGGCACCGGTGATGCCTTGATAACGCAAGGGCATGAGCATGGTCAGGGAAATGGACTGGAAGCTGGCAAAGAAGATCACCCCCCAACACAGCACGGCTACCCGATTGGCGAACAGGCCAAGTGGCAGCAACGGTTCCGCGCAGCGGCTTTCGTGGGCAATGAACAAGCCCAGGCCCAGCACGGCGCAGGCGAACAATGCCAGCACGGCCGAGTTGCCCCAGCCATGGCCCTGGCCGACCAGGGTAATGCCCAGCAGCAGGCTGCCCAGGCCGAGAATCAACAATACAGCGCCAAGGTAGTCGACCTGGGCCTGGCGGTGTTGTACCGGCATGCCCGCCAAGGCTCGGTGAATCGACCACAAGGCCAGCAGCCCCAGCGGCAGGTTGATCCAGAAAACGCCGCGCCACGACAAGTATTCGGTCAACCAACCGCCCAGCACGGGCCCGGCGACACTGGCCACGGCATACATGCTGCTGAAGTAGCCCTGATAACGGCCACGCTCGCGGGGCGGCACGAAGTCACCGATGATCGCCTGGCTGACCGAGACCATGCCGCCTGCGCCGATGCCTTGCAGTACCCGGGCCAGCACCAGTTGCTGCATGTCCTGGGCCAGCGCGCAGGCGATCGAGGCCAGGGTGAACAGGCTGATGCCGGTCAGGATCATGCGACGTCGGCCGTACAGGTCGCCCAGTTTGCCGTAGATGGGCACGGCGATGGTCATGGCGACCATGTAGCCGGAAATGACCCAGGCCAGCAGGCCGACGTCGTTGAACTGGGCCGAAATGGCAGGCAGCGAGACGGCGACAATGGTCTGGTCGAGGGCGCCGAGAAAGATCGCCAGCATCAGCGCGGTGAGCACGTTGCGCAGGGTGGTGTGGGGCAGGGCGGCTGTCACGGGGGTACCTTGGTTGTCGGTTTTTGCATCTTCCCGGGCATGCCCGCTCCCATAGGTGAAGATCAGGCTCGAGCATGAGCCGTATCTGTGGGAGCGGGCGTGCTCGCGAACAGGCCCTCGAATTGTAACCTGAGTTAGGTAGCTTCCTATGTACTAACTGCATCCCCTATGCCGAATCGGCATTGGCGTATTCATCCAGCGCAGCATGGCCGCGTGATATCGTTGGTATGCCACAGAGGCCGAACGCCGCGGCTTGCACCAGCTTGGTGCAACATTATGCCGCAGGTTTCATGGGCCGCTGTCTCCCACACCTTTTATTCCTCTGCCTGCATGCCGAGCATGACCGCCCACATGGCGACGGTTGGAACAGGTCAGGTAGACCCGATTGCAGGGGTCGGTAGTTACCGTTCAAAATTTGCACATAATTGCGGAGTGATCATGCCCAAGGCTTCCCATCAAGATCTGCGTTTTGCCTTCCGCGAGCTGCTCGCTTCAGGTTCCTGTTACCACACCGCCTCGGTGTTCGATCCGATGTCGGCACGCATTGCGGCTGACCTGGGGTTCGAGGTCGGTATCCTCGGCGGCTCGGTCGCCTCGTTGCAGGTGCTGGCTGCGCCGGACTTTGCGCTGATCACCCTCAGTGAGTTCGTCGAGCAGGCCACCCGGATTGGCCGCGTGGCGCAGTTGCCGGTGCTGGCCGACGCCGACCATGGCTATGGCAACGCACTGAACGTGATGCGCACGGTGATCGAGCTGGAGCGCGCCGGGGTGGCTGCCCTGACCATCGAGGACACCCTGCTGCCAGCCCAGTTCGGGCGCAAGTCCACCGACCTTATCCCGGTTGATGAGGGCGTTGGCAAGATCCGGGCGGCATTGGAGGCACGGGTCGATTCGTCGTTGTCGATCATCGCCCGCACCAATGCTGGCGTGCTCAGCACCGAAGAAATCATCGTGCGTACCCAGAGCTACCAGAAGGCTGGTGCCGATGGCATTTGCATGGTGGGCGTAAAGGACTTCGAGCAGCTCGAAAAGATCGCCGAGCACCTGACCGTGCCACTGATGCTGGTCACCTATGGCAACCCGAACCTGCATGACGACGAGCACCTGGCGCGCCTGGGCGTGCGCATTGCCGTCGATGGCCACGCGGCTTACTTTGCTGCAATCAAAGCCACCTACGACTGCTTGCGGCTGCAGCGCGGCAAGCAGAACAAGTCGGACAACCTCAGTGCCACCGAACTCTCGCACACCTACACTCAGCCCGAGGACTACATCCGCTGGGCCAAGGAGTACATGAGCGTCGAGGAGTGACCGGCAGGGCGCCGTCAACTCAACGGACGGCGCTCAAGGTGGCAGTGTGAGGCACGCAGTGTGCCTGCTCGCAGCTGGCGGCAGTGCTGGGCTGGCTGCGTAGCAGTTCGGCGCGCCAGCAGGCCGAGCCGTACAGTGCTGCTACTGCGCTCAGGGCCATGACAAGGGCGACTCTTCTTGATTTGATGCCCATGGTGTTCACCTCCTGGTACAGCGATAGGTGATACCAAGGAGCATAGTCCATGCAGGCTGGCCGGCGATGAGGCCATCATGCCCATGACAGATCGCGGTCCCACTCTGGCTCGTCCTTGAACCGCTCCACCAGAAAATCCAGCATGCTGCGCAAGGTGGCCGGCATGTGCTTGCGCGAGGTGTACACCGCATTCAGGTTCAGCTCGCGCGGCTTGGCATGTGCCAGCAGCCGTACCAGTTCACCTTTGCGCAGGGCGTCGGCGGCCTGGTAGGTCGGCAACATGGCAATGCCGGCCCCAGCCAGTGCCGCCTTCTGCAAGGTCATTGCCTCATTGGCGCTGATGTTGCCGGCCACCGGCACGCTGACCTGCTGGCCGGCCACGTCGAAGTGCCACAGGCTATGGCCGAAGTAGGCATGGGTCAGGCAGTTGTGCCGGCTCAGTTCCTCGACCTGTTGCGGGGTGCCATGCTCGTGCAGATAGGCGGGTGCCGCACAGACCACCGACCGGCACACGCTCAGGCGCCTGGCAATCAGGTTGGGATCCAGGTCGTTGCTGGTGCGGATGGCCAGGTCGATGCGCTCGTCTACCAGGTTGACGGTGCGGTCGAGCATCTGCAGTTCAACCTTCACACCGGGGTAACGCTGCACATAAGCCGCGATGGCATCCACCAGTTGGGCCTGGCCGAACGAGGTGCTGACGCTGATGCGCAATGCCCCCTTGGGGGCATCGTCCGGTTGTTGTACTGCGGCCTGCAGGTCACCTGCCAGGTCCAGCAATTGCCGGCAACGGGGCAGGGTTTCCTGGCCGGCAGCGGTCAGGCTGAGCTTGCGGGTGGTGCGCTGCATCAGGCGTGCCCCTACCCAGGCCTCCAGCTCGGCCAGGTAACGCGACACAACCGGACGCGACAGTTGCAGGTGATCTGCCGCCGCTGACTGGCTGCCCAGGTCGACAACGGTGACAAAGACGCGCATGGCGCTCAGACGGTCCATGACTTGCTCGCTTTCAGAAACAAACTATGTCCAAGCATCGCATTTTTTGTTACGGATTGGGCAACTAAGCTGTGGGTCATCGATCTAGCGGAAGGCTTACCCAATGTCCCTGTTCACCCCGCTGCGTGGCCTGTTGCTGGCCTGCGTCACCCTCGCTGGTCCGGCCATGGCCGCCGAGCCTTTGCACCTGGAAGTCTACAACCCCGGCCGCGACGCTATTTTCCCGGTGAGCTCGGTAATCATCAGTGGCGAGCACGATGCGGTGCTGGTTGATGCCCAGTTCGGCAAGGCCCAGGCCGAGCAACTGGTGCAACGCCTGCGGGCGGGTGGCAAGCACCTGACCAGCATCTACATCAGCCATGGTGACCCGGATTACTACTTTGGCCTGGCTACCGTGACCCAGGCGTTCCCCGACGCCAAGGTGCTGGCTTCGGCTGCCACCGTTGCGCACATTCGCCAGACCATGCAAGCCAAGCTGGCCTACTGGGGACCGCAGATGGGCGCCGACAAACCGGCGCGGCTGGTGCTGCCTCAGGTGCTCGAAGGCGGCCGCCTGACCCTGGAGGGGCAAGCCCTGGAAGTGGTCGGCCTGGACGGCCCCCAGCCTGACCGCAGTTTCGTCTGGATCCCTTCGATCAAGGCCGTGGTCGGCGGTGTCGTGGTAGCCGAGCACATTCATGTGTGGATGGCGGATACGCAAACGCCCAAGTCCCACGCCGACTGGCTGAGCACGCTGGCGCGCATCGAAGCGCTGGCGCCGCGCACGGTCGTCCCGGGCCACTACCTGGGCGATAGCAGCCGTTCGTTGGAGGCCGTGCATTTCACGGCCAACTACATTCGCGATTTCGACAGCGAGGCCGCCAAGGCGAAAGATGCCGGCGCGCTGATCAAGGCGATGAAGCACCGTTACCCAGGCCTGGCTGATGAAAGCTCGCTGGAGCTGGGGGCCAAGGTCGCCAAGGGCGAAATGAAGTGGTAATTCCGTTCAATTGAGGGAGCGTATGACATGAGCAAGATTGCAATCATCGGCGCCACCGGTCGTGCTGGCAGCCAGTTGCTGGAAGAGGCCCTGCGCCGTGGCCATAACGTGGTCGCGATTGCCCGCGACCCGTCGCAGTTGCAGGGGCGTGAAGGGGTGACCGTCAAGGCGCTGGATGCCAAGGACAGCACAGCCCTGCAAGCAGCAGTGGCGGGTGTGGACGCGGTACTGAGTGCTGCGCATTTCTCCACCATCGAGCCGCAGGCGATCATCGAGCCGGTCCAGCGTGCCGGGGTCAAACGCCTGCTGGTGGTTGGCGGTGCCGCCAGCCTGTTGCTGCCGTCGGGGCAGCGGGTGATCGACAGCCCTGATTTCCCGGAGGCCTACAAGGCCGAGGCCACGGGCGGTGTGCGTTTTCTGCAGGCGTTGCAGGGCGAGCCGGACCTGGACTGGACCTTCCTCTCACCCTCGGCGGAGTTTGTTGAAGGCGAGCGTAGCGGGCGCTACACGTTGGGCAAGGACCATCTGCTGATCGGTGCGGATGGCAAGAGCTGGATCACCTTTGCCGACTATGCGATTGCCATGCTGGATGAGCTGGAGAAACCGCAGCATTCGCGGCAGCGGTTCACGGTCGGGTATTGAGTCGCCTGCTTCGCGGGCTCGCCCGCTCCCACAGGTAGTGCACAGGTTTCAAATTATGTGCGCTACCCGTGGGAGCGGGCGTGCCCGCGAAGAGGCCTTCACAGGCTGGCCTGGCCCTCCAGCCAGTCCAGCAGCTCCAGCAACCCCGCCGGCAGGTTCCTGGCGTGGCTCACCAGGTAGTAGCCCTTACCGGTCAGCACCTTCAGCGCAAACGGCATGCAAAGCCGCCCGCTACGCAAGTCATCGCCAATCAGCGACCAATCACCGATAGCCACGCCTGTCCCCTGCGACGCCATGGCCATGGCCATGTCCAGCGTTTCGAAGTGCTGCTTCGGCCCCTGCGCGGTCAGCGTTACCCCAGCCGCCTGCAGCCATAACCGCCAATCATGCTCATCCCGCGAAGGGTGCAGCAACATGTGCCGCGCCAGGTCTTCAACCCGCTGCAAGGGCAGCGGCCCCTCACGCAAAGACGGTGCGCATACCGGCGTCAGTTGCTCATCGAACAGCTTGCGCACCTGCAGCCCGTGGTTCGGTGCCTCGCCATAGACCACCGCTGCATCAAAGCCCTCGCGGCGCAAATCCACGCCATGCTGAACGGTCGTGGTCAGTTCCACCGGTACATCCGGGCGCAGTGCCTGCCACTCCATCAGGCGCGGTAGCAGCCAGCGCATCACGCACGTGGGGGCCTTCAACTGCAGGGTCGTGCTGTGCGCGCCCACTTCACGCACCCCTTGCTCGATCAGCGCAAACACCTGTTGCACCCGTGGCAACCAATCCTGGCCTTCACGGGTCAGGCTCAAGCCGCGGGCCTGGCGCTGGAACAGCGCATAACCCAAGTGCTGCTCCAAGGCGGCGATCTGGCGGCTGACGGCGCCCTGGGTGATGTGCAACTGCTGCCCCGCGCGGGTGAAATTGCAGCACTGGGCGGTGATCAGGAAGGTATGCAAGGCGGGTAGGGGCGGGAGGCGTTTCATCGCAATAAGCCATGATTTCAGAACATGGCTAGTATGTGTTTTTTTGCATTGTGGCGGTAGCCGTAGCTTGGGTCCAATAAGCGCATAACCCAACAAGATTGATGGTGGACCCCGATGGCAACCTGCGGCGAAGTGCTGGTCAAACTCCTTGAAGGCTATGGCGTGGACCATGTCTTCGGCATCCCCGGCGTGCATACTGTGGAGCTTTACCGAGGCCTGGCGGGCTCGTCCATTCGCCATATCACCCCGCGCCACGAGCAGGGCGCCGGGTTCATGGCTGACGGCTATGCGCGCACCCGTGGCAAACCCGGGGTGTGCTTCATCATTACCGGCCCGGGCATGACCAACATCACGACCGCCATGGGCCAGGCCTATGCCGATTCGATTCCGATGCTGGTGATCTCCAGCGTGCAGTCGCGTGACCAGCTGGGCGGTGGCCGCGGCAAGCTGCACGAATTGCCTAACCAGGCGGCGCTGGTGGCGGGTGTCGCAGCGTTTTCGCACACCCTGATGAATGCTGCCGACCTGCCACAGGTATTGGCGCGGGCCTTCGCGGTATTCGACAGCGCCCGGCCGCGCCCGGTGCATATCGAGATCCCGCTGGACGTGCTGGTTCAGCCCGCCGACCAACTGTTGCCGGGCCGCCCGGTACGGGGTAACCGGGCAGGGGCTGCACCGCAGGCCGTGGCGCAGATGGCTGAACGCCTGGCCAGCGCACGGCGGCCGTTGATCCTGGCCGGTGGCGGTGCCTTGGCAGCAGGTGCTGCGCTGGCCCGCCTGGCCGAGCACCTGCAGGCACCGGTAGCGCTGACCATCAATGCCAAGGGCTTGCTGCCATCCAGCCACCCGCTGCAGATTGGCTCGACCCAGTCGCTACCGGCTACGCGGGCGCTGGTGGCCGAGGCCGACGTGGTGCTGGCGGTCGGTACCGAACTGGCCGAAACCGATTATGACGTGACCTTCAAAGGCGGTTTCGACATCCCGGGCAGCCTGCTGCGCATCGACATCGATCCGGACCAGACCGTGCGCAACTACCTGCCGGAACTGGCACTGGTGGCCGACGCCGAACTGGCTGCCGAAGCGCTGCTGGCGGCCTTGCAGGCGCAGCCGCAGTTGGTACACGACAGCACTTGGGGGCGGGCTCGCGTGACCAGGCTGCGGGACGCCTTGGCAACCGGCTGGGACCAGCCGACCCTGAGCCAGACACGCTTGTTGACGGCCATCGTGCAGCGCCTGCCCGGTGTTGTGCTGGTGGGCGATTCTACCCAGCCGGTCTACACCGGCAACCTGACCTTGGACATGGATCAGCCGCGCCGCTGGTTCAACGCCTCGACGGGGTACGGCACCCTGGGCTATGCCTTGCCGGCGGCCATGGGCGCCTGGTTGGGCAGTGCCGAGCACGCCATTGAGCGGGCGCCAGTGGTGTGCCTGATTGGCGATGGCGGCCTGCAGTTCACGTTGCCGGAGTTGGCCAGTGCCGTGGAGGCGCAGGTGCCGCTGATCGTGCTGCTGTGGAATAACCAGGGCTACGAAGAGATCAAGAAGTACATGCTCAACCGGGCGATCGAGCCGGTCGGGGTGGATATCCATACCCCGGACTTCATCGGCGTGGCGCGGGCGTTGGGGGCCACAGCGCAGAGCGTGGCGGATGTGGCGCAGTTGCAGGCGGCGCTGGGGCAGGCGGTGGAGCGCAAGGGGCCGACGTTGATCCAGGTAGACCAGCACCAGTGGCAGGGCACGGTTGTCGGTTGAACCTTGAGGCTTGGGTGGCTGGCGCCGGTCCCATCGCTGGCAAGCCAGCTCCCACAAGATCACCATAGACCATGGGACTTGCGCATACCTTGTGGCAACCACCTGTCAGCCCTGATGCAATCCCTGTGGGAGCTGGCTTGCCGGCGATGGGGCCGGTACAGCCACCCTGAACTTCAGCCAGCATTGGCCCGCAACCGAGCCACATCCCGAATGGGCGGCGCGCCATACAGCCGGCTGTACTCGCGGCTGAACTGCGACGGGCTTTCATAGCCCACCCGGTAGGCCGCCACCGCCGCCTCGAGCCCGTCGTTGAGCATCAACCGCCGTGCCTCCTGCAGGCGCAGTTGCTTCTGGTACTGCAACGGGCTCATCGACGTCACCGCCTTGAAGCGGTGGTGCAAGGTCGAGGTGCTGAGGTTGACCTCACGGGCCAGGTCTTCGATACGCAGTGGCTGTTGGTAGTGGTTGTTGAGCCAGGCGATGGCCTGGCAAACCCGGTGGGTTTGGCTGTTCGCCAAGGCGATTTCGTACAGCCGATAACCCTGCGGCCCACGCAACAGGCGGTAGAGGATCTCACGGCGGACCAGCGGCGCCAGCATGGGGATGTCGCGTGGGCTATCCAGCAGGCGCAGCAACCGCAACAGGGCGTCGAGCAACGCCGCATCGGTTTTATCCACGTACAGGCCACGGCCCGATGGCTTGTTGGGCACCAGCATTGGGCCACTTTCGGCGATCAGTTGGCTGATCTCGGCCGGGTCCAAGTCCATGCGCAGGCCCAGGCTGGGGTTATCGGGGCTGGCATCGAGCCGCACGCCGCTCAACGGCAGGGTGACCGAAACCACCATGTAGTGCAGTGGATCGTAGGCATACTGCTCGTCACCCAGAAACAGGCTTTTGCTGCCTTGTGCAAGGATGCACAAGGCCGGTTGCGCCAGGGTGGGGACCGAGCGCACATTTTCGGTGTAGCGCACCAGGTACAGATCCGCGATGGCCGACGCCGGGCCGTGGGGCTCGCCGGCGTGGCGGGTAATCAGCTCGGCCAGCTCCAGGCGCTGCAGTTCCAGGGTCGGGTCGGTGGGCGTGGCGATGGTCATGATGCTTTCCTCTGCTGACGGTCGCAGCATAGGTTTGGGCAACGGCCGACGCTAGTCGAAAGCTGCACGCCGCTTGCCTGATCCTGCCGCGCCGCAGGATCAGGCAAGCGGCGAGCAGTAATGGCCTAACGGGTCGCGCGGGCGAACTCCTAACCTTGGCAGCCTGGCTTTTTCGTCCGCTTGCTTCAAGGAGATTGTGCAATGGCCCTAAAAC
This sequence comes from Pseudomonas sp. NY5710, assembly GCF_013305665.1. Classification (NCBI taxonomy): domain Bacteria; kingdom Pseudomonadati; phylum Pseudomonadota; class Gammaproteobacteria; order Pseudomonadales; family Pseudomonadaceae; genus Pseudomonas; species Pseudomonas sp. NY5710. The sequence continues at coordinate 4,234,704 of NZ_CP045554.1, read as the reverse complement.
AACCGGTCACCCATCTTGCGTTCATTCGTGCCAGCAGCGGGCGCTCGGCGGAGCTTGGCGCGCGCCTGCGTGACCTGCTTGAGCCGTCGCTGCGTGCGCCGGGTTGCCTGAGCTTCAGCGTACAGCGTTCGCAGGCCGACGCTGACCTGTGGCTGCTCAGCGGCAGTTGGCAGGACCAACAGGCGATGAGTGGCTATTTTGCGTCGCCCACGCTGGAGGTGTTCGGTGAGCTGGTGCAGGCCCAGGTGGTCAGCAGCCTGGACTTGCATACATTCGGCTGATGGCATGGCCCCCTCCCACAGGGCGCGCGCTGGCTGGGGTTTGGGTTAACATGCCGGGCCACGATCAAGCAGGCAGAGAGCAACATGGCACGTAGGGAATTCGCGCAGTTCGAAGCGGTGTCGGCGATGGTGCCGGTGGAAGGTGGTGGCTACCACGCGGCCATCGCAGTCAAAGCCCTGGGTATGGGCGGCGCGCCGCGTTTTCACAAGGTGCTCGACGGCCAGGTGTTCAAGGGCGCCGTGGCCGCCGACGAAGCGGCCACGGCCGAACTGCAGCGCCTGCAAGGCGTTAGCGCTGAGGGTGAGCTGGTCTGGTGATCAGGCCGACGGGCGGGCCATCTTGAACAGGTTGCCCAGCTCGAAATAGTCCGCCGGGCCACCACCGCGCAAGATAGGTTCGGCTGCCGCGGTATCGTAGATGCCGTTCTTCAGCAGGTGGTCGGCAATGTGCACGGCCACCACTTCCCCAAGAATCAGCCAGCTGGGCACCAGCGCCTGGTCGGCCCGCTTGAGCTGGACTATCTGGCTGACCTTGCACTCGAAAGCGACTGGGGTTTCGCCCACGCGCGGCACCTTGACCAGGCTTGAGGGTGTGGCCGTGAGGCCGCTCAACTCGAATTCACTGACCTCAGCAGCCACCGGCGCACAGCTCTGGTTCATCTGCTCGGCCAGCGATCGGGTGGCCAGGTTCCAGACGAATTCACCGGTCTGCTCGATATTGTTCAGGCTGTCTTTGCGCCCGACACTGCAGAAACCGATGATCGGCGGGATGTAGTTGAAGGCATTGAAGAAGCTGTAGGGCGCCAGGTTCAAGCGTCCCTCGCGGTCTTGCGAAGAGATCCAGCCGATAGGACGTGGACCGACGATGGCGTTGAAGGGGTCGTGGGGCAGGCCGTGGCCTTTGGCGGGTTCGTAGTAATACATGGTGCTGGGCATGCTGGCCCTACCTCCTGGTAGACAAGAAGCCTAGTGTGCCAAGCCTTTGCTTGCCTGCAAATGATCAAGCCCGGCAAAAGCCGGGCTGGGCGCTCGCAGCAGGGATCAGCTGATGCGGTTGGCGTGGGTGCGGTCGAAACCGTCTTCGGCGAAGCGTTGGCCGCCAGTGCGGTCGAAGCCGTCTTCAGCGAAGCGTTGGCTACCGGTGCGGTCGAAACCGTCTTCAGCGAAACGTTGGCCGCCGGTGCGATCGAAGCCGTCTTCAGCGAAGCGTTGGCCGCCGGTGCGATCGAAGCCGTCTTCAGCGTAGCTGGCCGACTGGGTCTGGGCTGCGGCAAAGGTGTGGGCATTGGTCCGGTCGAAACCATCTTCGGCAAAGGCGCCAGTGGCGAAAACCGAAAGGGCCAGGGTGAGGATCAGTTTGTTTTTCATGGTCATTGCTCCAGGGGTTTGTGGGTTGTTTGTTTCTATGACTTGAATTTTACGCCTAATATGCTGATTAAAAAGCGCAAAAATACGCGCTAAATAATCGTATTATTAGATGTATCAGGGCGCTGTTACCGTCGCACAGGCCGTTGCCCGGCCGGACGCGGGTGAGCGCGGACACCTTTCATCGGCCAGCCCTCGCATACTGAAGGGTGGCAATTAATAGGGCGTTAAGAAGAAAACTCGGGGCAGGGCACCGATGAACGTTTTTTTCATCGCTCGCCAACCTATTTTTCAGGCCATGCTCAGCACCATCGCCGCACTTATGAACTGGAGCGGCACAGCAATGAACAAACTTCCGCAAATCACCCTGGCCTTCTGGGTCATGAAGATCTGCGCTACCACCCTGGGGGAAACGGCAGGTGACCTGCTGTCGATGACCCTGAATATCGGTTACGCACTGAGTTCGCTGCTGTTGATCAGCGTGTTCCTGCTAACCCTGCTCGGCCAGTTGTACGCGCGCCGCTACCACCCGATGCTGTATTGGCTGGTGATCCTCTCCACCAGCACCGCCGGCACCACGATGTCCGACTTTATGGACCGTACCCTGGGCCTGGGCTATGCCACCGGTTCGGCCCTGCTGATCGGCATCCTGCTGCTGACCTTCCTGGCCTGGCGCCTGAGCGGCAACCCACTGGATGTCACCCGTATCAAGAACCGCAGCGCCGAGCTGTTCTACTGGGTGGCGATCCTGTTCTCCAATACCTTGGGTACCGCTCTAGGCGACTACCTGGCCGATGATTCGGGGCTAGGCTTCGCAGGCGGTGCGTTGTTGATTGGTAGCGCTATAGCCCTGGTAGTGGTGGCCCGCTACTGGACCCGCATCCCCGGCGTGGTGCTGTTCTGGGTTGCATTTGTGCTCACCCGTCCATTTGGCGCGACCTTGGGCGACTTCCTGACCAAACCTCATGCGAGGGGCGGGCTGGACTTCGGCACGGTCGGTTCATCGGCCGTGCTGGGGGGCGTGCTGCTGGTACTGGTACTGATGGCCAGCTGGTACCAGCGTCGTGAACCGCGTCAGGCGCTGGAAATGTCCTGAATGTTGATGCGGTAACGGGTCAATGCTTTCACGCTTGCCCAGTAAACGGTCTTTCATACCCATCCCATGAGCCGAATAGCTCAGCTAATCGGCTCATGGGGCACTAGGGGGCATAAAAAAAGGCGCCCTGCACGTTGGGCGCCCTTGCAGAACGGCCTTACCGGGTCACTCGGTGGTGATACGTGAGTGCTGTTTGGTGTCCTTCATCGTCGCGTACACCAGCAGCGAGCAGGCGATACAGGCAGTGACGTACCAATAGAAGCCGCTTTCCATGCCCGCGCTCTTGAACCACAGCGCCACGTACTCGGCGGTGCCGCCGAAGATCGAAACGGTCAGTGCATAGGGCAGGCCCACGCCAAGGGCGCGGATTTCGGTCGGGAACAGTTCAGCTTTGACCACCGCGTTGATCGAGGTGTAGCCACTGACGATGATCAGCGCTGCCATGATCAGGAAGAACGCCCCCCACCAGGTCTGGATGGTATGCAGGGTGCTGAGGATCGGCACGGTGAACAGGGTGCCCAGCACACCGAAGGCGATCAGGATCGGGCGCCGGCCGATCTTGTCGGACAGGCCACCGATCACAGGCTGCAGGCACATGAACAGGAACAACGTGGCGGCCGAGATCGTGGTCGAGTCGCTGATGCTCATGCCCACGGTATTGACCAGGTACTTCTGCATGTAGGTGGTGTAGGTGTAGAAGGCCAGGGTACCGCCCATGGTCAGGCCAACCACGGTCATCAGTTCCTTGGGGTGGCGCAACAGGGTGCGCATCAGGCTTTCCTTGGCTTTTTCCTTCTTGGTGAACGAGGCGGTTTCTTCCATGCCACGGCGCAGGTACAGCGCGACCACGGCGCACAGCGCACCGATCACGAAGGGTACGCGCCAGCCCCAGGCATACAGTTGCTCGGTGGTCAGGGTCTGTTGCAGGACGATCAGCACTGCCAGGGCGATGAGCTGGCCGGAGATGAGGGTCACGTACTGGAAGCTGGAGAAGAAGCCGCGGCGGTCCTTGCTGGCCATTTCGCTGAGGTAGGTTGCCGAGGTGCCGTATTCGCCACCCACCGACAGGCCCTGCATCAGGCGGGCGATGACCAGCAGGACCGGTGCCGCGAAGCCGATGGTTTCATAGCCAGGCGTCAGGGCGATGACCAGCGAGCCGGCGCACATCAGCAGTACCGAGGCCATCAGCGCGGCCTTGCGGCCTTTGCGGTCGGCGTAAAGGCCCATCAGCCAGCCGCCGATCGGGCGCATCAAAAAGCCAACGGCGAAAATCGCGGCGGTGTTGAGCAGTTGTGCAGTGGAGTCGCCGGCCGGGAAGAAGGCCTTGGCGAAATACAGCGAGAATGCGGCGTAGACGTACCAGTCGTACCATTCGACCATGTTGCCGATGGACCCGCTGAAGATCGACTTCAGGCGGCTGGCGGTAGTTTTTTCTGCGGCAGGCGCAGCGGCCGCCCCAGCGGGCAGGGAGGTGGTGTTATCCATCAGGGATACCTTCTCGTTGTTGTTGTGAAGCGCGCCTGGGCGCAGCTGACACGAGCATTTGCAGAAGGTGTGCCAAACCGGGGCGGGCCGACCCAATCCGGGGCAATAGGCCGCTTTGCGGGCATTTCGCCGGCCGCGCGGCGGCGAGGCCAGCCCAAGAAGTGCTGTGCATGGGCGGTATTTTGCCTATCGCTGGTCAGTGATAGGCGGAATTCCGCTTATCACTGGCCCGTAAAATCGTCCCGCGACAACCCATGCCGCTGCATCTTTTCGTTCAGCGTTCGCCGCGGCAGTTGCAACGCCGCCATCACCGCACCGATGGCGCCCCCATGCTGGCGCAAAGCCGCACGCAGGCACTGGGCCTCGAACGCTTCCATCTGCTCGCTCAGCGATTGCCCGGCAGGGGCCACCTCGGTACTCGGTGAACCCAGGCCCAATGCGTGCCGCTCTGCCGCATTGGCCAGCTCGCGCACGTTACCCGGCCAGTCATGCGCCAGCAGTTGTGCCAGTTGCGCGCCCGACAGCGGCGGCGCAGCGCGGCCAAGCCGGTCGGCAGCAGCGCGGGCGAAGTGGTCGAACAGCAGCGGAATGTCTTCGCGCCGTTCGCGCAAAGGCGCCAGGCGCAACTCGGCAACGTTCAGGCGGTAGGCAAGGTCTTCACGGAAGCGCCCGGCACGGGCCTCCTTCAGCAAGTCGGGTTTGGTTGCGGCGATGATGCGCAGGTCAACGTTGATACTCTGGTTCGCCCCCAGGCGCTCGAGCTTCTGCTCCTGGATCACCCGCAGCAGTTTGGCCTGCTGGGCCAGCGGCATGCTTTCGATTTCATCGAGAAACACCGTGCCGCCGTTGGCATATTCCAGCTTGCCGACGCGCTTGCCCTGGGCACCGGTGAAGGCGCCGCTCTCATGGCCGAACAGCTCGGCCTCGAACAATGCCTCAGGAATGGCCGCGCAATTGAGCGCCACGAATGGCTTGGCCGCGCGTGGCCCGAAATCGTGGAGGCAGCGTGCTACACGTTCTTTGCCGCTGCCTGTCTCGCCCCGGATCAGCACATTGACCGGCAGGCTGGCCAGGTCCAGCACCTGCCGCCGCAGCAGTTGCAGGCCCTGGGACATGCCCAGCAGCGTGCCTTCCAGGCGTGACTTGAGGTCGGCCTGCTCGTGCAGGCGGCGGTTCTCCAGCACCAACTGGCGTTTTTCCAGAGCCCGCCGCAGGCTGCCCAGCAGGTGTTGCGGGGTGAAGGGTTTTTCCAGGAAGTCGTAGGCCCCGTTGCGCATGGCCTCCACGGCCATGGGGACATCGCCGTGGCCGGTCAGCAGGATCACTGGCAGGTCGGGGTCGTCTGCCTGCAGGCGTTCGAGCAGCTGCAGGCCACCCATGCCGGGCATGCGCACATCGCTGATGATCACACCCGGGAAATGCTTCGGCAGCTGGCTCAGGCAGTCTTCGGCGCGGGCAAACAGCTGCACGTTGAACCCCGACAGGCTCAGCCATTGCTCGACCGCTGTGCGGATACTGGCTTCGTCATCGATGACGATCACTGAATTCAACATGCAGGCTCCAGGTCTTGGGGCAGGGTAAGGCTCAGGCGCGCACCGCCAGACAGGTTCTCGGCCTGCAGCTGGCCGCCGACCTCATGGACGATACCGTAGGAGATCGCCAGGCCAAGGCCCAGCCCTTCGCCCACGGGCTTGGTGGTGAAGAAGGGGTCGAAGACCTTGGCCAGGTCGGCCTCGGCTATGCCGCCACCGGAGTCGAGCACACTCAGGCGCCACCGTTGGCCATCGGCTTCGATGCGGATCTCCAGACGCTTGTAGCGTTTGTCGGCCATGGCGTCGAGGGCGTTGCGCAACAGGTTGATCAGCACCTGTTCCAGGCGGATGGCATCGCCCCGTACCCAGGCCGGGCGTGCCAGGTACAGCGCGACCTCGACCTCTTCGCTGCGGATACGCGTTTCCAGCAAGTGCAGTGCCTGATCGACCACGGTGGCCAGGTCCAGGCGCTCGCGCAAGCCCATCGGGCTGTTACGGGCGAAGGTCTTGAGGTGACTGGTGAGCGCGGCCATGCGTGTGAGCATCTGTTCCAGCGGCTCGAGTGCCTGCCGCGCTTCGGCAGGCCGGCCATTGTCGAGCAGCAGGCGCACGGTTTCCAGTTGCATGCGCTGGGTCGTCAGCGGTTGGTTGATTTCGTGGGCCATGGCCGCCGACATTTGGCCCAGCGCGGCCAGTTTGGCGGATTGTACCAAGCCCTCCTGGGCGGTACGCAGCTCGCGGGTGCGTTCCTCGACCTGGCGCTTGAGCTCTTCCCGGCTGCGCTGGCGCAGCCGTGCCAGGCGCAGGCGCTGGCTGATGAACAACGCCGCGAACACCAGGCTCAGCCATACGGCAGCAGCGCCGAGGGCGGCATTGCGGCCGTCTGCCGCCACCTGCGGCTTGCGCAGCAGGTGCAAGGTCCAGCCCTCGCCTGCCAGCGGCAGGCTTTCCCACAGGTACTCGGCGCTGCCGTCGGGGCCTTGCACGCGGCTGAGGGTGCTGTTGGCAGCGAAGCGCGTGAGCACCTGATGGTGCAGTGGCACCAGCGGCTGCTTGTCGTACTGGCGTGTTTCGGCGAGTTCGGCACGGTCGGCGCCGCTCAGTGGCTGCAACTCGCGGTAGCGCCAGCCGTCCTGGTTGGCAATGAAGGTGATGCCGCGGGCATCGCTGACCAGCAGGATATCGCTGCCCTGGCGCCATTCGCGTTCCAGCTCCGGGAACTCCAGCTTGACCACCATGGCGCCGAGAAAACGGCCATGTTCGTCGTTGACTGCGCTGGCCAGAAAGTACCCCGGTACCCCGCTGGTCACGCCAACGGCATAGAAGCGGCCCGTACCCTGGCTGCGGGTTTGCTTGAAGTAGGGGCGAAAGCCGTAGTTGGAGCCGACGTAGGTGCTGGGTAGCCGCCAGTTGCTGGCTGCCACGGCCAGGCCGGTGCGGTCGAGCAGTTCGAGGGTCGAAGAGTTGGCCGCACCGTTGATACGTTCGAGCTTGCGGTTCAGGGCGCCTTGCACCGTCTCGCTGACGGGGCCGCGCAGGGCGTCGATCAGTTCCGGGTCCAGCGCCAGCACGGCCGGCAGCGCCCGGTAGCGGTCGATCAGCGTATGCAGGGTATTGGCGTACAAGCCCAGTTGCTGGTGAGCACGTTGTGCGTCGTTTTCCATGGCCTGGCGCTTGGCCTGGTGCATCGCCCAACCGGCACTGAGGGCAGTGCCTAGCAGGATCAGCAGGGTAATCAGCCCCAGCCGCAGGGCGCGAAAGGAAAAGGGCATGGCGCGGATCCGGGTCATTGGGACATCGGGGCTGGCCCTTTCACGGGCTTGCCCGCCCCCACGTGTGAGTACCTGTGGGAGCGGGCAAGCCCGCGAAAGGGCCGGTACAGGCGACCGTTCAGTTACAGCAATTCAAAACTCTGCTGCTGAACCGCCTGGGAGTCCAGCCCGACCTGGACATTGAACTCCCCGGGCTCGGCAACCCGCTGCAACTGGCCATTGTAGAACTTCAGGTCTTCCTCGCTGATGCGGAAGCTCAAGGTGCGGCTCTCACCAGGCTTGAGCATCAGTTTCTGGAAGTTCTTCAGCTCTTTGACCGGGCGGCTCATCGATGCCGAGACATCCTGCAGGTACAGCTGCACCACGGTCTCGCCTGCCAGCTTGCCGGTGTTCTTCACCGTGACCTTGGCTTGCAGCGTATCGCCGCGCTTGAGGTTGTTGGCCGACAGCGACAGGCCCGACAGCTCGAAGCTGCTGTAGCTCAGGCCGTAGCCGAACGGGTACAGCGGGCCGTTGGGCTCTTCGAAGTACTGCGAGGTGTAGTTGCCGGGTTTGCCTGGGGTGAAGGGCCGACCGATACGGGTGTGGTTGTAGTACATCGGGATCTGCCCGACCGACCTCGGGAAGGTGATGGCCAGCTTGCCGGACGGGTTGTAGTCACCGAACAGCACGTCGGCAATGGCATTGCCGCCTTCGGTGCCGGCGAACCAGGTTTCGAGAATGGCATCGGCCTGTTCACGTTCCCAGCTGATCGACAGCGGGCGGCCGTTCATCAGCACCAGTACCAGTGGCTTGCCGGTCGCCTTCAAGGCCTTGATCAGTTCACGCTGGCTGGCAGGAATTTCCAGGGTGGTGCGGCTCGACGATTCGTGGGACATGCCGCGGGACTCGCCAACCACGGCCACTACCACATCGGCTTGTTGCGCTGCCTTGACCGCTTCATCGATGAGCACCGCAGGGGGGCGCGGGTCGTCGACGATTTCCGGGGCGTCGAAGTTGAGGAAGTTCAGGTAATCGAGGATGGCCTTGTCGCCGGTGATGTTGGAGCCTTTGGCGTAGACCAGTTTGGCCTTGCCTTCCACGGCGCGGCGCAGGCCTTCGCGTACGGTGACCGAATGCGCCGGTTTGCCGTCGGCGGCCCAGCTGCCCATCATGTCGATCGGGGCATCGGCCAGGGGCCCGACCAGCGCGAGGGTGCCGGTTTTTTTCAGCGGCAGGGTCTGGTTGTGGTTTTCCAGCAGCACCAGGCTACGACGCGCCACGTCACGGGCGGCTTCGCGGTGCAGGCGGTCGCTGCCGTAGTAGTCTTTCAGGTCGGTTTCGGCCTTGCCGATGCGCACGTACGGGTCCTTGAACAGGCCCATGTCGTATTTGGCCCCCAGCACTTCGCGCACGGCCTGGTCCAGTTCGTGCTGGCTCACCTCGCCAGACTTCAGCAGGCCTGGCAGTTCCTGGCCGTACAGGGTGTCGTTCATGCTCATGTCGATGCCGGCCTTGATAGCCAGCTTGGCGGCTTCGCGGCCATCGCGGGCGACGCCATGGCGGATCAGTTCCTGGATGGCGCCATGGTCGCTGATGGTCACACCCTTGAAGCCCCACTCCTTGCGCAGCAGGTCGTTCATCAGCCAGGTGTTGGAGGTGGCCGGCACACCGTTGATCGAGTTCAGCGCCACCATGACGCCCCCGGCACCGGCATCGAGTGCGGCGCGGTAGGGCGGCAGGTAATCGTTGTACATTTTCGGCAGGCTCATATCGACCGTGTTGTAGTCGCGCCCACCCTCTACGGCACCGTACAAGGCGAAGTGCTTGACGATGGCCATGATGCTGTCGGGGTTGGCCGGGCTGCTTCCCTGGAACGAGCGCACCATGACCTGGCCGATCTTCGAGGTCAGGTAGGTATCCTCGCCGAAACCTTCACTGGTGCGGCCCCAGCGGGGGTCGCGGGCAATATCGACCATGGGGGCGAAGGTCATGTCCAGGGCGTCGGCCGAGGCTTCGATGGCGGCGGTGCGGCCCACTTTGGCCACCGCGTCCATGTCCCAGGTGGCGGCCATGCCCAGGCCGATCGGGAAGATCGTGCGCTCGCCGTGGACGGTGTCGTAGGCGAAGAACATCGGGATCTTCAGGCGGCTGCGCATGGCCGCATCCTGCATCGGCCGGTTTTCCGGCGCGGTGCGGGAATTGAAGGTACCGCCAATGCGGCCAGCGGCGATTTCCTCGCGAATCTTGTCGCGCGGCATTTCCGGGCCGATGCTGATCAGGCGCAGTTGGCCGATTTTTTCGGCTTCGGTCATCTGGCCGATCAGATGGTCGATGAACGCCTGCTTGTCCTGCAGGGGCGGGGCGGAGGTGGCGGCGAGGGCCGCCTGACTGGCAAGGCCCATGGCCAGGCCCAGCAAAGACAGTTTCATCATCAGTTCCGTTGTGGGGGCCTCTGCCGTATCCAGGGTGGTACGCGCGCGGCCGAAGTTTTCAGGCGGCTATTGTTGTACGATTTGCAGGCAATGCTTCCAGCGGCCGATTATGCCTGAATATGTCACCCGCGGATGAAGCCCCGTATGCCGGGACAACAACTATAAGAAAGCTCAGAGACCGACGGCGTGACCCCTTTTGACGAGTATGATCAGCGGCAGATTGCCGAAGCCATAGCCCGTGCCGAGCGGCATACCGACGCCGAACTGGTGACGGTGCTGGCGCGGCGTGCCGACGACTATGCGTATTGGCCGCTGCTCTGGGCTGCCGTGCTGGCACTGGCTGTGCCCGGCCTGCTGCAGTGGCTGCTGGGCTGGCCGGGCGTGCGTGGCTTGTTGGTGGCCAACATGCTGCTGTTTGTCGGCCTGTGCCTGCTGCTGCGCAGCCCGCGCCTGGCCGGCTGGCTGATCCCCCGGGCGCTGCGCCGCTGGCGGGCTTCGCGCCTGGCGCACCAGCAATTTCGCGAGCTGAACCTGCAGCGCACGGCGGCTGGCACGGGGGTGCTGATTTTTGTCAGCGAGGCGGAGCGGCATGTGGAAATACTGGTTGACCGCGGCATCGAGCACTGCCTGGATGCCAGCGCTCGGGCGGCACTCGTCAGCCGGTTTGCCGAACAGGTGCGCCAGGGACGGACCCTGCAGGGTTTTGTCGAATGCATCAAGGCCTGCGGCGAGTTACTGAGCGAGCAGGTGCCACCGACCCATGCGCGTAACGAGCTGCCCAACCGCCTGGTGATTCTCGACTGAGGCAGCATGCAGGCGCGCACTGGATGGGGCTGGCAGTTCGGGGCTGCTGTGCAGCCATCGCTGGCAAGCCAGTTAATATTGAACAATACATAACTTGTTGATTAGCAGGGCCCTTGTGGGAGCGGGCGCGCCCGCGAACACCGGCGTAGCCGGTGCCAGCCACCGCGTTCGGCTCTTCGCGGGCTCGCCCGCTCCCACACAGGCCGCGTCGCGCTTGCGGCAGCTGTTTGCCATAAGATATGCAGCGCCTGGCCTGGGCGTGACGCGGCCGTGGGTGGCCAAGGTATGCCTGGCCGCGCGGCACACGGTAGAATGAGCGTTCCGCTACCCAAGGCCCCTTTGTCCATGCCCGCCAGTCATTCCGCTTCCGCCGCGCCGGACGCACTCGCCCAGTTCCTCGACCTGCTGAACGCTGCCCTGCAGGGCGGCACGTTGGTCAAGCTGGTGCTGGCGCGCCATGTCGGTGCCGACCAGACCCTGCAACGAATCATCGCCAAGCCGCTGCAGGTCAAGGGCCAGCCCTGCCTGTCGCTGGTCTACCGTCACCAGACCCGTGACATCACCCGCAACCTGGCTCTGGACGACGCCTTGGCGCTGGTGGCCGAGTTGCTGCCGGGCAGCTTCCGTAACGCCCACCTCTTCGATACCGATGGCGAAGTACAGCTGACCTTCAGCAAGAAGGGCAAGCCGATGCTTCAGCGCCATGGTGCACAAGCCCCGCGCGAGGCTGCGCCCGCCAGTGGCCATGACCGCGAGAAAAAACGCTACCTGGAGCTGTCGCGCCCATTCCTGCGCGACCTTGGCGTAACCGACGCGCAGGGGGCACTGATCCCGTCCATGTCGCGCAAGTGGAAGCAGATCAACAAGTTCATCGAGGTCTTCGACCACGCCCTGGCCAGCGCCCCGGTGCCGGCACAGCAGGTACTGCGGGTGGCCGACTTTGGCTCGGGCAAGGGCTACCTGACCTTCGCCATGCATGATTACCTGCGCAATACGTTGGGCCGCGAAGCGCAGGTGACCGGGGTTGAACTGCGCCAGGACATGGTCGACCTGTGCAACGCCGCCGCGGTGCGGTTGCAGCATGCGGGCCTGGAGTTCCAGTGTGGTGACGTGCGCAGCGTGGTACCCGACGCCATCGAGGTGATGATCGCCCTGCATGCCTGTGACATCGCCACCGACTATGCCATCCATACCGGCATCCGCAGCAATGCCGCGATCATCATGTGTTCGCCGTGCTGCCACAAACAGATCCGCCCGCAACTGCACAGCCCGGGCCTGCTGCAGCCAATGCTGCAGTACGGCCTGCACCTGGGCCAGCAGGCCGAAATGCTCACGGATAGCTTGCGGGCGCTGTACCTGGAGGCCTGTGGTTATGAGACCAAGGTGTTCGAGTTCATCTCCTTGGAGCACACCAACAAGAACAAGATGATTCTTGCAGTGAAGCGGCGCCAGCCGGGCGACAACCGTACGCTGCTGGAGAAAATCGCTCAGCTCAAGGCGTTCTATGGGGTGCAGGAGCATTGCCTGGAGACGCTGTTGCGAGTTGACGGGCTGCTTTGAGGCGGCACTGGCCCCTTCAACAGGCGTTTGAAGCTGGCCTCAACCTCGGGTGAACACGGCTTCGATAGACAGCGATGCCTGGCCCAGCGGATGCGTCGTGGCATCGAAGAAGTGCAGTGACGTGCCCGGCATGGCGCCCAGGCGATCGACGAAATGCTGCTTCTGGTTGATCACCGACGCTTCACTCAACGGCCGAATGGCGATCGCCAGGTGCTTGGGCCCGGCCATTCGAATGGCGTCGAGCAGGTGCTGGTCAGTGCTGTCCAGGTGCTGCCCGAACAGGCACAGGCCGCGGTGTTCCTGGGCCAGCTGCCCCAGGCACCAGCTCAGGTAGTCCGAGTGGCGGATGGCGCGCAGTTTCTCGTCGCTGCGGTCTTCATTGACGAACAGCGGCACTTCACCGGGAATGTTCACGGCAAAACCTTCCAGCAGCTCGGCGCTCTCGGCGCTGCGTTGACGGGTGGTGCCGTCGGGTTGCTTGAGCAGGTGCAAGCCCCCGTGCAAGTGCATCACCCGGGTACCCTCGCTGCTGCGCCGGCGCACATCGAAGTAACCGTGCTCGTCGAACAGGTCGGCGAAGCCCTGAGGGGCATGTTGCAGGGCCCAAGGCAGCAGCAGGTCGTAGTTGCTGGTGTAGACGCTGCGATAGTCGCGTAAGGCCTGATTGAGCACGGCCAGGGTTGCCGGGGGCATCAGCCGCCAGGGCAGATGCACGGTGCGCACGGCGTGGATCAGCGCTTCCTTGATCGAGTAATAGCGGTTGAGCGGCGCAGTGGAGTTGATGGCAAGCGCAGCATTGGCGCGCACGGTGGTGTTGAGCGCGCTGAGCACCGGTTCGAACAGCTCCGTGCCCAAGGACTTGAACAAGGCCTGGTCGCTGATCGCCAGGCCTTTCTTGCGACCGGCGCGTTGCGCCTCCTCGAACAGCGAGAAATAGCCGAACGGCTTCCACACTGCGCGGCTGGCGCCGTTACCCAGCAGCAGGGCATCGCAGGGGTGGCGGGCGGCAAGTTCCGGCCAGGGCAGGAGAGGGGCGTCGAGTGCAGGCATGCTGGGTCCATTGGTGGTGCGGGCGCGGGGCGACTTTAGCATGTCAGGCGGGGGGAAGGGGCATCAACCCTGCCTGGCGGCCGGCACGCTGCGCTTGCGGTTACGCCATACCCGGTAGGCCCGAATGCCGGCGCGCACCGAACCGAACAGCAATTTGTCCTCCATTTCGCGCGCCATGCCCGAGCGCACCAACATACGCAGGAAGCTGCCGCGGGCACGGGCGATGGCGAAGAGAATGCCCTGCGCGGCCAGGGTGTCGCGCACTTCACGCAATGCGGCCATGCCGCTGACATCGATACTGGTCACGGCCTCGGCATCGAACAAAACGGCCTTGGCCTGTGCCTCGCCTTGCACCGCCTCGAGAAGGCGCATCTTGAAGTAGTCGGCATTGAAGAACAGGATTGCATCGTCGAAACGATAGACCACCAGGCCGGGCACCGTCCGCGCATCCTTGAACTTGCGAATGTCGACCTGGCCTTCGGTGCCCGGCAGCCAGCCAAGCACGGCGTCGGTAGGCTGGTAGATGCTGTACAGCAAGCGCAGTATCGCCAAGGTCACGGCAAACACGATGCCGGGCAGCACGCCTAGCCCCAGCACCCCCACGGTGGTCAGCAGGCACAGCCAGAATTCAAAACGGCTCAGGCGCCGAATGTGGCCCAATGACTTGATATCGATCAGCCCCCAGCCAGCCATCAGCAGCACCGCGCCCAGTGCGGCCTGAGGGATCCACGCCATGGGGGCGGTGAAAAACAGCAGGATCAAGGCGATCACCAGGGCGGCGACGATGCCGACCAGTTGGCTTTTGCCACCGACCATGTCGTTGACGGCGGTGCGCGAGTCGGCACCGCTGATGGCAAAACCCTGGGAAACCCCGGCGGCCAGATTGCTCACGCCCAACGCCACGAACTCGTGGTTGGCGTTGATGGCGTAGCCATGCCGGGCAGCAAAACTGCGTGCGGTGAGCATGGCGCTGCAGAAACTGACCGTGGCGATACCCAGGGCGTCGCGCAGCAAGCTTTTCATTTCTGCCAGGTTGCTGTGTGGCCAGGCCAGTTGCGGGATGCCGGCAGGCACCGGGCCGAGGATGGCGACGCCGAAGCGGTCGAGGCCGAACACACCCACCAGCAGCATGAACAGCGCCACCACCGTTAGCGCTGCCGGCAGGCGCGGGTAGCGGCGTGGCAGCCAGATCAGCAGGCCCAGGGCGGCCAGGCCGATACACAACGTCAACCCGTGGATTTCGCCCAGGCGCTGGAGGAAGTTGATCAGGCTGAGGATGAAACCGTCGCCCTCGATCCTGAACCCCACCACCTTGGATAACTGCCCGGCGATCAGGCTCAGGCCGATACCGTTGAGGTAGCCGATCAGAATCGGCCGCGAGAAGAAGCTGGCGATGAAACCGGCCCGCGCCAGGCCAGCGGCAATCAGCATGACCCCGACCAGTACGGTGACGATCACCGACAGCTCGGCAGTGCGTTGCGGATCGCCCAGGGCCAGCGGCGCCACTGCCCCGCCAATCATGGCGCAGGTAGCCGCATCGGGGCCGACCATCAACTGGCGCGAGCTCCCGATCAGCGCGTAGACCATCATCGGCAGTACACAGGCGTACAGGCCGTACTGTGGCGGCAGGCCCACGATCTGGGCGTAGGCGATGGCAATCGGGATCTGGATGGCTGCCACACCGACAGCCCTGCTTGCAGGTCGGCCTGCAGCCATTCGCGGCGGTAGTGCAGCATTGGCAAGGCCCGGTAGCCAGCGGGAGAGCAACATGCGTCATCCTTTCGAAATGTTTCACGAAACCATGGGCGCATTGAAGCGGATCGACAGGCAATTGGCCATGCTGCTGATCATCGAAAGCAGCAGATCGTAGCGATTGGCAGAAACGAAAAAGGAGCGAACGCTCCTTTTGACAGCGATGACGTTGCCGGAACGCCATGCGGGGGGATGTAATGTGGAGCGGGTAGAGGGAATCGAACCCTCAACTAAAGCTTGGGAAGCTTTCGTTTTACCACTAAACTATACCCGCCTTACGCCGCACTTTTTACCAGAACCCTGCGTGAAATAGAAGCCCACGTTATAAAAAAAGCGTGTCGGCGCCCCATGCCGGCGGGTATCCGCACCCAGGCGCCGAGTTGCTCAGATAGCCAGTGCATGCTGCCCCTGTTGCAGCGGCTGGTAACGTTGCCGGGCTTCGCGCAGGGTTGGCTTGAGGAAGCCCAGCATGGCATTGCGGGTGTCCTCACAGGCGGCCTTGGTCTCCATGTCCAGAAAGTGCCCTGCACCGCGGATAACCCCAAACTGGCTGCGCCCCACGTGTTTGCCGAACTGCCGTGCATCTGCGGCCGTGGTGTACTCGTCGCGTTCACCATTGATGAACAACACCGGAATATCGATATCGCGCGCGCCATCCAGTGCCCGTGCCAGGTCATGCTGCAGCACCTGGTTGATGTGGAAGTGCATCTGCGCGTACTCGTGGCTGTCCAGGCTGCTGACGTGCCGGTAGTTGAACCGCTTGAACAGCGACGGCAGGTACTTGCCGATGGTGTCGTTGATCAGGTTACCAACCTGATAGCGGTCGCAGGCGGCCAGGTACTGGCAACCGCGTGCCAGGTAGTCGCGCATCGGTTCATTTATTACCGGCGAGAACGAACTCACCACGGCCTTCTTCACAGACCGCGGCTGGTGCGCCAGTGCCAGTAGCGTGCTGGCACCGCCCCACGAGAACGACATCACGTGGTCGGCTTGGAAGTGATCGATCAGTTCAAGGAGGATATGCGCCTCGGTCTCCTTGCTGATCAGCCGTTCGTGGCGGTTGTGCGGTTTGGATTTGCCCGCGTAGGGCTGGTCGAACAGGACGACATTGAACTGCGGGTGCAGGTTGCGCACCGTCTGGGCGAACGAGGCTGTGGTGGCCAGCGAGCCGTTGATCAGGATGATCGTATTCTCAGCCGCATCCGCGCGATAGAACTCCGTGTAAACCCGATACTGACCTTGAATATCAAGTACAGCGATTTCTGGCCTCATGTCATCGACTCCTGGCGCAAAAAGGGTATTCGCGTCACCTGGTGGCCTGTCGCGGAAACGGGTTGTGCACTTTTGCCGGCGGCTTGGCCGAACACTCAAGCCACTGGCCCAAAGAGAGCGCATTCCCGAAACAGGACCTCAGGGTGCACGTTCTTTATGACAGGTAGGCATTCGCCTGAAGAGTAACCGGGGCCCTGTGTCGATCCTTGGCACTTGCGTCGACGGTGTTGTTGTATGGCGGGCAATCTGCCGTGCCCCAAGGCATCTAGGCCCTGGGTGGCCGACAAAAAGTGTCTGGGTCTACGGTCGTGACTTGGTGGTCACATGCAGACTGACGATTGGGATTCAAGCAGGGGGGCGGGGATCCTGCAAGTGCCGTTCGGGCTTAATTGTGACGTTTGGCGCTGAGCGGTCGTATCGCAACCGCTCAGCGGTAGGTTCCGCGGATTCGCGGGCGGGCTAGACGGTGCCTATTTCTTCCGGCGTGAGTGGCCGAAAGGCCCCGGGCGCCAACCCCGGGTCGAGCCGGATCGCCCCCATGCTCTCCCGGTGCAGCCCCACGACCTTGTTGTCGAAAAAACCGAACATGCGTTTGACCTGGTGATAACGCCCTTCGACAATCGCCAGCCGCGCCTGCCGCGGCCCTAGAATGTCCAGCTGGGCGGGCTGGGTGGTGAGGTTCTCAAAGGCGAAGTAGAAGCCTTCACGGAACTTGGCCACATAGTGCTCGGCAATCTCGTCCTCGGTTTCCACCAGGTACTGCTTGGGCAGCTTGGTCGCTGGCTGGGTCAGGCGGCGCGACCACTGGCCATCGTTGGTCAGGATCATCAGGCCGGTGGTGTTGAAGTCCAGGCGCCCGGCGATGTGCAGGTCCGCACGCAGCGCCGCCGGCAACAGCTCGAGCACAGTGGGGTGCTGTGGGTCTTGGGTCGCGCTCACGCAGCCGGCCGGCTTGTGCAACATCAGGTAGCGCGCTGGGCGGCCAGCCTGCAGCAACTGCTCGTCCAGTTGCACCCGGCTGAACTCCCGCACCTCGGCCAGCGGGTCGCTGATGACCTGGCCATCCAGGCGCACACGGCGCTGGGCCAGCATCAGCCGGGCTTGCTGGCGGTTGCAGTGGGGCAGGTTGGCAAGGAAACGATCGAGGCGCATTGCTTGGCGTCAGCTGGAAGGGCGTGATTGGAGTTGGTCTTCAACGGCGGCGCAGCGCGGGCACAGGCAAGCTTTGTCCCGCAGCGCGGCGGGCAGTGCCTGGAGCACGCTCGGGTCTATGGTGACACCGTAGCACCAGCAGGCCTGGGTGGCGCGGCGTGGGTCGGCCAGGCTGCAGTGGTTGAGCGCGCCGCAAGCGGGGCAGTGTTGCTGATCAGTCATGGGGTTTCGCTACAGACACGGTTGCGGCCAGCCTGTTTGGCACGATAAAGGGCACGGTCGGCGCGGGTCAGCAGGGTGTGCAGGGTATCCCCCGGTCGCAGGCTACTCAGGCCGATGCTCGTGGTCAGGCGCAGTGGCTGGTCGTCGTAGCTGAAGGTCAGCCGTTCGGTGCGCTGGCGGATCTTTTCGGCCACCTCGATGGCGTGCCGACCCTCGGCTTCACGCAGCAGCACGATGAATTCCTCGCCACCCCAGCGGCACAGTATATCCGACTGGCGCAGGCTGCTTTGCAGTACATTGGCGAACTGGCGCAGCACTTCGTCGCCTGCCAGGTGGCCATGGGTATCGTTCAGCGCCTTGAAGTGGTCCAGGTCGAACAGCAATGCTACCAGTGGGCCACTTTCGCGCTGGGCTTCGCGCAGGGCCTGGGCAGCCAGCAGGTCGAAGCTGCGCCGGTTGAGCAGGCCGGTGAGGCTGTCGAGGGTCGCCAGGGCCTCTGTGCTGGCCTGATGGCGGCGGACCATGGCGTGTACCAGTGCCAGTACCACCAGGGTGATCATGGTGCAGATCGCCAGGTTCAGGTACAGCGAGTGACGAATGCGATCGAGCGCGCCGGTTTCCCGCTTGTCCACCAGTAGGTACCAGTCCAGCTCAGGCAACTGGCGCACGTTGAGGAAGTGGCTGTGCTGGTCGCTGTCACGGTACTCGTGGCTGCCTTCACTGGGTACCGGCCGTTCTGCCAGCAGATCCTGCAGTTCGGGGTTGGCACTGAGCTGCTGGCCCACCTGTAGGCCATGCGGGCCGCCTGCCGAGCCGGTCAGCAGGACCTTGCCCTTGGCGTCGGTGAACAGCACCGCGCGCTGGTAGCGTTGTTGATAGCGGTCGATCAGCTTGACCACCGACGATACGCTCAGGCCGACACCGGCGGCGCCGATGAAGCGTTGCTGATAGTCATGCACCTGATAGTTGATGAATACGGTCAGGCTGTCATGGTTGGCCATGTCGAGGTCGACGTTGATCTCATAAGGCGCCTTGAGCTCACGCAGGCGGAAGTACCAGGCGTCGCGCCAGGCGCCAAGGTCGACATGCTTGAGCACCCCCTTGGCCTGGTAGTAGGTCAGGGTGCGGTCGGACACGAAAAATGAGGTGAAGGTGTCCTGCTTGCCCATGACCTCGCCCAGGTAGCGGGTTATGCGGGCGGTGTCCTGCTCGCCGGACAGCACCCAGTCGCGCAGGAAGGTGTCCTGGGCCATCATCGAGGCGATCAGTACCGGGCGAATCAGGTCTTTCTGGATTTCCGAGTAGACGGTGTCGGAGGTCAGCGGCAACTCGGTGTTGATGATGCCGTCACGGATGGCGCTGCGCGAAGCGAAGTAACTGAGCAGCGAGGTGGCAAGAAAGCCGCAGGCCAGCAGCAACAGTAGGGTGAAGATCAGCGAACGCTGCGAAAACAGGGCGGAACGTAAAGGCATGATCTTCCCATGATGTGTGCCGAGCCGCCCATTCTAGTGAGGTGGCGGTGAAATGACTGCAAGTTTTTCGGTGCCCGGGCAGCTGTATCAAATTATTGCAGGAATGGCACTGCACCTTGTTCCCAGTGTCTTATTCAATGTCGATGAACACATTTCGCATCGACGCCCGACAGCGCCGCTGTGCGGGCACTCCAGCGGTCCAGGAGGCCGCCATGTCCTATCGAATCCTGTTGATCGCCCTGCTGGGGTCGATGACTTCCGCCTGCGCGCCTTACTACGAGAGTGGCAGCTACTACCGCTCCGACTATTACACCAGCGACCGCTATGCAGCGCCCGGGTATTACCGTTATGACCGTTACTACGTGGCGCCACAGCCACGCTACTACTACCAGCCGGCACCACGCTACTACTACCAGCCCGCTCCGCGTTACCGCTACCAACCCGCACCCTACTACCGGCCGCAGCCACGCCCGCCGGTGACCCAGTGGCACGGTAACCCGCGTCATGACTATGGCAACCGCCAGCGTGATGACTACCGGGGTGACCGGGACCGGCACGACTACCGCGATGGCAGCCAACGCTACCCGCGTGGTGGTTGGCAATCCAATGGGCCAGGCCATGACGGTGGGCGAGGTGATGGTCCGCGCGGGCAGGGGCAATGGCAGCGCTAGGCAACGGCCGCACTAACCCAGGTCCGCCAGCGGGTGCCTGCCCTCCCAGACTTTGGCAAAGTGCGCCTCAACCACTGCCGTGGGCACCTGCGCCGCGTCCGGCCAGTGCCAGCGCGGCTGGTTGTCCTTGTCTAGCAGGCGGGCGCGTACCCCTTCACTGAACTCCGGGTGGCGGCAGCAGTTCAGGCTCATGCAGTACTCCATCTGCAACACTTGCGCCAGTGACAGGTGTCGCGCCCGGCGAATCTGCTCCCAAACCAAATGGGCGGTCAGCGGGCAGCCTTGCTGCAGCCGTTGGCCGGCGTCGGCCAGCAATGGGTCGTCATGGTGCTTCAGGTTTTCCAGCGCGCGCCATGCGGCAGCCGCATCGGCAACATCGAGCAACGCGTCGATCGCTGAACGGCGCGGCAACCACTGAGCGGCCGGTAATTCGGCACACACGCGGTGCTGTTCGGCCTTGAGCAGGCTGTTGAGCTGTAAAGCGGTGTGTTCCTGCCAGTTCAGTTGCAGCAGCTCATCGACCAAGGTTTCTTGCTGGTGCTCACCCAGGAAGCGGTCGGCCAAACCCAGGTCCAGGGCGTCGCGGGCGTTGAGCGGGGCGCCGGTCAGGCCAAGGAACAGCCCCAGCTTGCCTGGCAGCCGGGCCAGGAACCAGCTGGCACCCACGTCCGGGTACAAGCCGATGCTGACCTCCGGCATGGCCAAACGGCTGCTGGGTGTGACAATGCGCACGTTGGCGCCTTGCAGCAACCCCATGCCGCCGCCCAGCACATGGCCATGCCCCCAGCACAGCAATGGTTTGGGATAGGTGTGCAGGCTGTAGTCCAGGCGGTACTCGGCAGCGAAGAAGGTGGCGGCCAGCGGTGGCACGCTGCCAGGCTGATCGCGGCAAGCCTGGGCCAGCGCGCGCACATCACCCCCCGCGCAGAATGCCTTGGCGCCGCTGCCACGCAACAGCACGCAGACCACGCCAGGGTCGCGCGCCCAGGCCTGCAGCTGGTCGCCCAGCGCCTCGATCATGGGCAGGGTCAGGGCATTGAGCGCCATGGGCGCATCGAGGGTGGCGATGCCCATGCGGGCGCCATCGGCGCCGGTAAGCACCTCGCAATGAATGGTCATGGGCTACCTCGCGCAAGTCATCGCCCAAGTATGGCTTGCCTGGCCAATCATGCCGGTCGTCGGTCGGATCGTTTGACAAGCGGGTAGGGCTTACCTAGTGTCGCGCCATTGTTTATGGAAGGCCCCATGACTGACGACGACCGTATCAAACTCGAACCCAGCTGGAAGGCCGCGTTGCGCGGTGAGTTCGACCAGCCCTACATGCATCAACTGCGCGAGTTCCTGCGTAGCGAGTACGCTGCCGGCAAGCAGATCTACCCGCCAGGGCCGCTGATCTTCAACGCGCTCAACTCGACACCGCTGCAACAGGTGAAGGTGGTGATCCTCGGCCAGGATCCGTACCACGGGCCGGGCCAGGCACACGGCTTGTGCTTTTCGGTGCAGCCCGGGGTGGCCACGCCGCCGTCGTTGGTCAACATCTACAAAGAGTTGCAGCGGGACCTGAACATCCCGATCGCCAGCCACGGCTACCTGCAAAGCTGGGCCGAGCAAGGCGTGCTGCTGCTCAACACCACCATGACGGTCGAGCGTGCGAATGCGGCCTCGCATGCCAAGAAAGGCTGGGAGCACTTTACCGACCGGATCATCCAGGTCGTCAGCGAGCAGTGCCCGCACGTGGTCTTCCTGCTGTGGGGCGCACATGCGCAGAGCAAGCAGAAGCTGATCGATGGCACCAAGCACCTGGTGCTGAAGTCGGTGCACCCGTCACCGTTGTCGGCTTACCGCGGCTTTCTCGGCTGCGGGCACTTCAGCCGCACCAACAGCTTCCTCGAGCAGCGCGGGCTGGCGCCGATCAACTGGGCGTTGCCGCCGTTGTAGTCATGTGAACGGGCGCAGCGCCTGGCCAGCAGGTTCGCCGCTCGCCGGGCGCTGTGTTCATCAAGGCCTGGCGTTCCACGCGCGGAACAACGGCTCGGCCAAAAACAGCACCAGCAGCAGCCGCATCACCTGCAGTGCCGTCACCAGGGGCACCGACAGCTGCAGTGTCTCTGCGGTCAGGCTCATTTCGGCAATCCCGCCTGGCATCATGCCCAGCGTCAGCGAGCGCAAGTCCAGTGCCGTCAGGACGCTCAGTGCCCAGGCGGCCAGGGCGGCAATGGCCATGCACAATGCCGTGGCCAGCAGGGTGCGGGCGAGAAACGATGGCGCGCGGCGGAAGAATTCCCGGTTGAAGTGGCAGGCCAGGGCGCTGCCAATCAACCATTGGCCGATCTGGCTGGCGCCGTTGGGCAGGGCGATCTGCAGGTTGGCGGCCAGGCTCACCGAGGCCGCCACCAGCAGCGGCCCGAACAACCACGGGTTGGGTTGGCGCAAGCGCTGCCACAGCAGGGCCACGGCAATGCCCAGCGGGGCAATCAGGGCCAACCAGCTCCAGCTTACGCTGCCTGCGTGGTTGAGCGCGACGCCGTCGCCCAGCAGGTACTTGAATACTGCCGGTACGCACAACACCACAGCCAGCACGCGCAGGCTCTGCGCGGCCGCCACCTGGCTGAGCACCGCGCCGTTGCGCGCGCCAAGGTTGACCATCTCCCCCGAACCGCCGGGCATGCTGGCGAAGAACGCAGTGGCGCGGTCCTCGCCGCTGCGCCTGAGCAGCCACACGCTGATCACGCTGGTCACGGTAGTGAACACCGCGCTGAAGAAAATCAGGGCGAAGTGGCTGGCGACCTGCTCGATCACCGCCGGGGTGAAGTGCAGGCCAATGCCGATGCCGATGACCCACTGCCCGCATTTGCGGCCATTGGGTATTTCCGGCAATTGCCAGGGCGTCAGGCAGCGCACCAGGATGATCGCCAGCAGCGAGCCGATCATCCACGGCAAAGGCCAGCCGACCTTGCTGGCGGCAAAACCCCCAGCAAGGCCGACCAGCCCGGTTGCAACGTACAGCGGCAGTGACCGGTCAGGCATCGGCCATGGCCCGACGCTGCTGCGCCCGTTTGCGCCAGCTGCGTAGCAGCGGCAGGGCCAGCATGCACAGGGTCAGCCCCCATACCGACAGGCTGATGGGGCTTGACCAGAGGATGCCCAGTTCACCGTTGGAAATCGACAGCGCGCGGCGCAGGTTCTGTTCCATCAGGCCGCCGAGGATGAAGCCCAGCAGGATCGGCGACAGCGGGAAGTCCAGCTTGCGCAGGATGTAGCCCATGATACCGATGCCGACCATCAGGAACAGGTCGAAGGTGGTGGCATGCACGGCGTACACGCCGATTGCGGTGATGATGGCGATCACCGGCACCAGCGCCCAGTTTGGTACAGCCAGGATGCGGGTGAAGATGCGGATCATCGGGATGTTGAGGATCACCAGCATGATGTTGGCGATGAACAGCGAGGCGATCAGGCCCCAGACGATGTCCGGCTGCTGCTCGAACAGCAGGGGGCCTGGGGTGATGTTGTACAGGGTCAGTGCACCGATCATCACCGCGGTGGTACCGGAGCCCGGTACGCCCAGCGTCAGCATGGGCACCAGGGCGCCACAGCAGGAAGCACCAATGGCGGTTTCGGGTGCCGCCAGGCCACGGGCGTCGCCCTTGCCGAACTTGCCGCTGGTGCCGGCGAGGCGTTTTTCGGTCATGTAGGCCACGGCGCTGGCCAGCGTGGCGCCAGCGCCCGGCAGCACGCCCATGATGAAACCGAGCAGGCCGCAGCGGATATTCACCACGAACACCGAAGCCGCTTCCTTGAAGTTGAACAGCATACGCCCGGTGGCTTTGACCGCCTGGTGGCCATGGTGGGTCTTTTCCAGCAGCAGGAGGATTTCGCTGATCGAGAACAGGCCCAGTACCAACACCACGAACTGGATGCCATCGGCCAGGTGCACGCTGTCGCCGGTGAAGCGGTAGACGCCGCTGTTGGCGTCGATACCGACCGCCGACAGGAAAAGCCCGATCAATGCGGCAATGAAGGTTTTCAGCGGTTTGTCACCGGCCATGCCGCCAAGGGCGACGATGGCGAACACCATCAGCACGAAGTACTCCGCGGGGCCGAAAGCAATCGCCCATTTGGCCAGCAGTGGAGCGAATAGCACCATGCCGCAGGTAGCGATGAGCGCACCGATGAACGAACTCCAGGCCGACAGTGACAGGGCGACGCCCGCCAGGCCCTGGCGGGCCATCGGGTAACCGTCGAGGGTGGTCATCACGGTCGAAGCCTCGCCCGGGATGTTCAGCAGAATCGAGCTGATGCGCCCGCCATATTCGCAGCCCAGGTACACCGCTGCCAGCAGGATCAGCGCCGACTCTGGCGGCAGGCCGAGGGCGAAGGCAATCGGGATCAGCAGGGCCACGCCGTTGATCGGGCCCAGGCCCGGCAGCAGGCCGACCACGGTGCCGATCAAGGTGCCGGACAGGGCGGTGACCAGGTTATAGGGGGACAGGGCAACGCCGAAGCCCTGGCCCAGGTAGCTCAAGGTATCCATGTGTCAGTTCTCCAGTACGCTCAGCAGGCCAAGGGGCAGTGGCACGTCCATCACGCGGTCGAACAGCCAGTAGAGGAAGATGCTCATGCCCACCACCACCATGGCGCTGTGCAGCCAGCGGCCGCCGTACAGGTGCGCCATGGGCAGGCCCACCAGGATGGCACTGAGGATGAAGCCCAGGGGTTCGAAGGTGGCGGCGAAAACCAGCAGCAGGCCGACGCACGCGGCGATCTTGATCAGGGTCGCGCGGTCCAGTTCTGGTTCGTCGTCCTTGCGCACGATCGGGGTCGGGCGGATAGCCAGGTACAGTAGGCCCAGGCCCATCAGGCCGAGCATCAGCAGTGGGTAGGCACGCGGGCCCACCGGCTCGTAGGAAAACGCCGCCTGGTAGGGCCAGGCCATTACGGCAAGCACGGCGCACACCGCCAGCAAGACCAGGGCGAAGAGGCGTTGCAGGATCATGAAGGAATCCTCGTTGGGATCGCTTGTAGGAGCGGCCTTGTGTCGCGATCGGGCGCGAAGCGGCCGCAAAGCCAGCCTCTGCGATCTGTCTGAAGCATCGCAAGGCTGTTCCAGGGGCCACTTTGCGGCCCGATCGCGACGCAAGGCCGCTCCTACACAGGGATGGTGGTGGATCCGGCAGGTTTACTGGATCAGGCCAAATTCCTTGGCCAGCGTCTTGTAGTCAGCCACTTGCTTCTTCACATAGCCGTCCAGTTCCTCGCCGGTCATGGCGAACGGGAACAGCTCGCGTTGGTCGCGCAGTTTGGCGAAGTCCTCCGAAGCCAGCATCTTGTCGAACGACTGCTTCCACCAGGCGTAATCCTCGTCGCTGACCTTTGGCCCCAGGTAGAAACCGCGCACCACCGGCCAGACGATGTCATAGCCCTGCTCCTTGGCAGTCGGGATGTCTTTCATCTCCGGCTCGTCCAGGCGGTTTTCCGAGAACACCGCGAGGATGCGCATGTTGCCGCTCTGAATGTGCGGCATGGAGTCTGAAATGTCGGTCGAGCCCACCTGGATGTGGCCGCCCAGCAGGGCCGTGGCAATTTCGCCGCCGCCTTCCAGAGCCACGTAGCGCAGGTCGCGCGGGTTGATCCCGGCGGCCTTGGCGATCAGGGCGGTCTGCATCCAGTCCTGGCTGCCGACGGTGCCGCCAGAGCCGATCACCACTTTGCTCGGGTCTTTCTTCAGTGCTGCGACCAGGTCGTCGAGGGTCTTGTAGGGCGAGTCGCTCTTCACCGCGATGGCGCCGTAGCTGGTGCCGACCGCGGCCAGCCATTTCACGGCGTTTTCGTCGAAGCGGCCGAACTTGCCCTGGGCCAGGTTCAGCAACGAACCGCTGGACCAGGCCACCAGTGTGCCGGCGTCAGCCGGGCGTTGGGCGACCACGGCGTTGTACGCCACCGCGCCGACACCGCCGGGCATGTAGGTGACGCGCATGGGTTTGCTGAGGATCTTTTCCTGCACCAGGGCGCTTTGCACCAACTTGCAGGTCAGGTCGAAGCCGCCGCCCGGCGAGGCGGGGGCGATACATTCGGGGCGTTTCGGTTCGGCAGCGAGGGCGTTGCCGGCCAACAGCAGGCAGCCGGTAGCGAGGACGAGGCGGCGCAGTGAAAAGGTCATCGTCGATCTCCGTGAATGTTGTTGTTATCGGGTTAGGCTAGCGGCTTACCACAGCGCCACGCTGTAGCTCACCAGCAGCCGCACTTCGTCGGCATCGCGGGCGAGGTTGGAGCGGAATGTGGCGTTGCGCAAACGCACGGCCACGTTCTTCAACGGGCCGCTTTGTACGACGTACTTCATTTCGGTGTCGCGTTCCCACTCTTTGCCTTCGCCACCGGCGGCGCGGCTGACGTTGTCGCCGCTGATGTAGCGGGTCATGAAGGTCAGGCCGGGCACGCCCAGGGCGGCGAAGTTGTAGTCGTAGCGCGCCTGCCAGGAACGCTCGTCCTTGCCTGCGAAGTCGTTGATCTGCACGAAGTTGACCAGGTAGGGGTCGGCGCCATCCACATAAGGGAACGCGCTGTCGCCCGACAATTGCTGCCACGCGCCACTGACCTTGTGCCCACCCAGGGCGTAGCTGAGCATGCCGTTGAAGGTGGTGTTGTCGATGTTGCCAGCTTTGGCGGCACCGGCGTCGTCACTGATGGCCAGGCGCAGGTCGGCACCGAGGGTGCCTGGGCCCCAGGGCTGGGTGGCGACCATGCCGATGAAGTGCTGGCGGTAGATATCGTCGAGTTGGGCGAAGTGATAGCTGCCGGTGATACGGTCGGTGAACTGGTAGTCGAGCCCACCCAGGGCCAGGTGATCGGCGCTGAACGAACCACCGAAGCGGCCATTCTTGTTGTTCAGGGCCAGGTCTTCCCAATTGGTGTCGTTACGGTCCTTGGCTTTGTCCAGGCGCCCGCCAGTGAACGTCAGGCCCTTTATTTCCTTCGAGGTGAGCAGGCCGCCTTCGAAGGTTTGCGGCAGGATGCGGCCGTCGTTCGGTTGCAGGGTTGGCAGTTCGGGGATCAGCGTACCGATCTTCAGTTCGGTCTGGGACACCTTGACCTTGCCGGTCAGGCCCAGCTTGGAGTATTCGTCGGCAGCCTTGCCGTCATCGTGGGTCGGTAGCAGGCCGGTATCGGTGCGGTCCGGGCTGGAGTCGAGCTTGATACCGAGCATGCCCAGCGCGTCCACGCCGAAGCCTACGGTGCCATCGGTGTAGCCGGACTCGAAGTTGAGCATGAAGCCCTGGGCCCATTCATCGCGCTTGGATTGTTGCGCGCTGGTGCCGTCGCGGAAATCGCGGTTGAAGTACATGTTGCGGGTTTCGAAGGTGGCCGTGCTGTCTTCGAAGAAGGCGGCCTGGCTCAGCGGGGCGACACCGGCGAGCGCAAGGGCGCTGGCGAGGGTGCTGGGGCGTGAGGCAAAGGAACGGGTAGGCGCAAACGCCTGCGGCTGTGCTGACAGCATCGTCGATGACTCCGTTTATTGTTCTTATTCGTTGCACCTTGCTGGTGCTTTTTTCGGTGCGAGGCGCGACCGTAGGGCGATGCTAGGCAACGAACCTTTCGCTAACCTTTCAACCTGAAAGGTTGCTACAAGGGGCTTCACAGGCCCGGCGACAGCGGTACACTCCGCGCCATTGCCCCAGCCAAGAGGGAGAAACCGATGCGTGTGCTGCTGGTCGAAGACCACCTGCAACTGGCCGAAAGCGTGGCCTTGGCCTTGAAAAGCATGGGCCTGACCGTGGATGTGCTGCATGACGGCGTGGCCGCCGACCTGGCCCTGGCCAGCGAAGAATACGCAGTAGCCGTGCTGGATGTCGGCTTGCCGCGCATGGATGGTTTTGAAGTGCTGGCGCGTTTGCGTGGGCGCGGCAAGACCCTGCCAGTGTTGATGCTGACCGCCCGCAGCGATGTCAAGGACCGGGTCCACGGCCTGAACCTGGGGGCCGATGACTACCTGGCCAAACCGTTCGAGCTGACCGAGCTGGAAGCCCGGGTCAAAGCCCTGCTGCGGCGCAGCGTGCTTGGTGGGGAGCGCCAGCAGCGCTGCGGGCCGTTGGTGTACGACCTCGATACCCGGCGTTTTGCCCTTGGCGACGACAACCTGACCCTGACCTCCCGTGAGCAGAGTGTGCTCGAGGCGCTGATCGCCCGCCCGGGCCGGGTGATGAGCAAGGAACAGCTGGCCGCCCAGGTCTTCGGCCTGGACGAGGAGGCCAGCCACGATGCCATCGAAATCTACATCCACCGCTTGCGCAAGAAGCTCGACGGCCAGCCGGTAGCCATCGTCACCTTCCGCGGCCTGGGCTACCTGCTAGAGCACCGCGATGCGTGACAATGGCAGCCTGCGCGGGCGCTTGATGGGCAACCTGGCGTTGCTGCTGGTGGTGCTGATGCTGGCCAGCGGCCTTAGCGCCTACTGGAATGGTCGTGAGGCTGCCGATACCGCCTACGACCGTACCCTGCTGGCCTCGGCACGGACCATCGCCGCGGGGCTGTCGCAGCGCGATGGCTCGCTGAGCGCCGACGTGCCTTACGTGGCGCTGGACACCTTCGCCTACGACAGCGCCGGGCGCATTTACTACACCGTGCTCGATATCCAGCAGCGGCTGATTTCCGGTTACGAGAACCTGCCGCCACCGCCACCTGGCACGCCCCGCACCGATGATTACCCGGCGCTGGCGCGGTTCTACAACGCCACCTACCTGGGCCAGGACGTGCGCGTTGTCAGTTTGCTGAA
Source organism: Pseudomonas sp. NY5710 (assembly GCF_013305665.1). Lineage (NCBI taxonomy): Bacteria > Pseudomonadati > Pseudomonadota > Gammaproteobacteria > Pseudomonadales > Pseudomonadaceae > Pseudomonas > Pseudomonas sp. NY5710. Next base: position 4,206,034 of record NZ_CP045554.1, on the reverse strand, counting down.
GGCGGTGAGTGAGCCGAACATGAATGGCATGGCGGAAATCCGGGTGGCCGAGACCGAGGAGGCGCGGGTGAGCATGGCCCGCGGCTTGATGGCCGATACTTTGCTGCGCCTGGGCATGCTGGCGCTGGCGGCGCTGGTGATGGTGTGGTTCGCCGTCAGTGCGGCGCTGCGGCCGCTGGAGCGCCTGCGCACAGCGGTGGAGGAGCGCCAGCCCGATGACCTGCGGGCGCTGCCGGTGGTGCAGGTGCAGCGTGAGTTGGGCCCATTGGTGCGTGCCTTGAATCATTTCACTGAACGTCTGCGTGGCCAGTTCGAGCGCCAGGCGCAGTTCATTGCTGATGCCGCGCACGAACTGCGCACGCCGCTGGCGGCCTTGAAGGCGCGCGTCGAGTTGGGCCTGCGCTCGCCGGAGCCGCAGGCGTGGCGGGAAACGTTGGAGTCCGCCGCCCAGGGCACCGACAGGTTGACCCACCTGGCCAACCAGTTGCTGTCATTGGCCCGGGTAGAGAACGGCGCGCGGGCGATTGCCGAGGGCGGTGCGCAGCGCCTGGACTTGAGCCAACTGGCCCGGGAGCTGGGCATGGCCATGGCGCCACTGGCGCACAAGCGCGGCGTTGCGCTGGCGCTGGAGGCCGAGGCGGCGGTCTGGCTGAAAGGCGAACCGACGTTGCTCAACGAGCTGTTGAGCAACCTGGTGGACAATGCCCTGGCGCATACACCGCAGGGCGGCAATGTGATCATTCGCGTGCTGGCCCCGGCCGTGCTGGAGGTGGAAGACGACGGGCCGGGCATTCCCGAGGCTGAGCGCGAGCGGGTCTTCGAGCGGTTCTACCGGCGCAGTGCGCAGGGTAGCGGGTTGGGGCTGGCCATCGTGGGCGAGATCTGTCGGGCGCACCTAGCGCAGGTGAGCCTGCATGATGGCGCAAAGGGCGGGTTACGGGTGCGGGTGAGTTTTATCGCGGATTGACGGGGTACCTGTGCTGGCCCACCGCTGGCCAGCGCAGGTTTGAACGGGTCAGCGCAACATGCTCCGCGCCTCAAGCAGCTCTTCCACCTCAAGCTCGGTACCGAACGGCAAGCCCAGGTGGCGGTACGCCGGCAGCGCCGCCAACGGCCGCTGGCGCTCGCGCTGGCTGATGCAACGCGCGATCTGCACGATGTCGATATAGTCGGCCTTGTCAGTCTGGCGGTCCAGGTCCTGAACCTGCGAGGGCAGGTTGACCAGTTGCTCCGGAAACTCCCACGCCTTGAGAATCTTGTCACCCAGCGCCGGCTGGATCTGCTCGATCACATAATGCAGGCACACCGGGTCGGACAGCAGTTCGTTGTGCTCTTCGGCGTAAATCAGCACCGGCAGCGCGCCAATCTGATTGACGAGCCCACCCAGGGTCGCCTGTTCAGGTTTGAGTTGGGTGTAACGGCGGCTGAGTTCGTAACTGATGCCGGCCACTTCCAGGCTGTTGGCCCAAATTTCCCGCAACTTTTGTTCCACGGCCGATGAGCGGGCGTGAAAAATCTGCTCGATCACCAGGCCGATGGCGAGGTTGCAGCTGTAGTTGATGCCCAGCCGCGTGATGGCGGTGTGCAGGTCGGTCACTTCTACTGCCGCGCGCAGCAGTGGGCTGTTGACGACCTTGATCAGGCGCGCCGAAAGCGCTGCATCGCGGCCGATCACCTTGCTCAGGGCCGCTACGCTGATCTCGCTGTCTTCTGCGGCCTCACGGATGCTCAAGGCAACTTCGGGCAGGGTCGGCAGGACCAGGTCATCCTTTTCGATGGCATCGAGCAACTGTGCTTGAACCATCTCGGCCAGCTTGTTCATGGGCGTGTCTACCGCAGTGGTGGTGCGGCCCCGCCACGCGGGCGGGGCAGGCTGGTCAGCGCTGGATTTCCCGGTCGCGGTCCAGTTCGTAAGGCAGGGTCAGCACTTGCAGGCGCGGGCCTTCCAGGCTGCCCAGGTGCAGGTTGTCGTCTTCAACCGCCTCGGCACTCAGCACGGCGAGCAATTCGCAGCCAGCACCGTTGCTGGCGGCCAGCACCACTTCACCGACCGACGAGCCGTGGGTGGGCGAGAAGATTTCCGCCCCCGGCGCCGGAATGGCTGCCTGGCCCAGCGCCAGGCGGTACTGACGGCGCTTGAGCTTGCCCAGGTACTGCATGCGCGCGACGATTTCCTGGCCGGTGTAGCAGCCTTTCTTGAAGCTGACGCCATCGACGGCTTGCAGGTTGATCATCTGGGGAATGAACAGCTCGCGGGTCGGCCCCATGACCTGGCCGATGCCGGCGCGGACCTGGCCGAGCAGCCAGTCGTTGAGGCTGCCTTCGGGCAGGGCGGCGGCGAGGGCCTGGCGCACGGGCTCGGCGTTGTCCGCCGCTACCCACAGCTCTGCGCGGCCGGCGGACGCAGTGATCGCAATCAGCCCGGCGTGGCGCACGGTGCTGCCCGCAGCGCTGGGCAGGTCGATCCCCAGTGCTTGCAATGCCGCTTCGCCCCCTTGCAGGCCGAAGCGCGCCCAGGCGCTGCTCTCATCGGTGAGCGTGGCCTTTGAAAACACGGCGTACTTCTTCAGGTCGGCCAATTGCGCCTCGAGCAGCTCGCTGGCCATGGCCAGCAGGTAGCCGTTGCCTTCGGGCAGGATACGGAAGCTCGACTGCATGCGCCCCTTGACCATGCAGCGGGCGCCGAGGCCGGCGTGTTCCTGGCTGAGATAGTTGATGTTGCAGGTCAGCTGGCCTTGCAGGAACTTGCCTGCATCGGAGCCGCGGACGGCGAGGATGCCCTCGTGGGACAGGGGGCAGTAGAAAGCGGAATCGGCCATGGGTCATCGCGGTGGCTAAAGACTGGCGGCCATCATAGAACGCCGGTAACAAAATAGGTAGGTGAGTAGACCAACGCCCGGTGCCGCTGCGCTCGCCTGCCTGTATACTGGCGGGCCATTCGAGGAGGGCCCCATGGTCGAACAAACTGAACTCAACCGGCTGTTCTGGCACAGCCGCCGCGGCATGCTGGAACTGGACGTGCTGCTGGTGCCTTTCACCCAAGAAGTCTACCCCACCCTCAACGAGGCCGACCGCGAGCTGTACGTGCGCCTGTTGAGCTGCGAGGATCAGGACATGTTCGGCTGGTTCATGGAGCGCACCGAGTCTGAAGACCCGGAGCTGCAGCGCATGGTCCGCATCATTCTGGACCGTGTCCAGCCCAAGTGAGTGTTATGAGTGCCGCTGGCAGGGCTCGCGCCGGCTGCTGGCGGTCTACCTGGCATGCCAGGGGGTAGCTGGGCTGGCCGCGTGGGCAAGTGCGCTGCCAGCCTGGCTGGCGTTTACCCTCATCATTGCCTGCCTTGCCCACGCTGCCTGGGCGATTCCCCGCCGTATTCTGTTGACCCATGAACAGGCCGTTACCGGGTTGCGCCGTGATGTGCGCGGCTGGCAGGTGTACACCCGTGGTGGTGGCTGGCAGCCGGTGCGGCTGTGCCGGGACAGCATGGCCCTGCCTGGGTTGGTGGTGGTGCGCTTTGAGCGCGCCGGGCGCTGGTTGGGGCAAAGCCAGTGTGTACCGCCGGATGCCCTGGGCGCGGATGAGCATCGGCGGTTGCGGGTGCGGTTGAAATTCAGCCGGCGGCGCTGGGGCGCTACAGCGCTCAGGTCGGGCTGAGCACCGTGTCCTTTGCTTCGTCCAGCATGCCCGGGTAATCCAAGGTGTAATGCAAGCCGCGGCTCTCCTTGCGCTGCATTGCCGACAGGATCATCAGCTCGGCCACCTGTGCCAGGTTGCGCAGTTCGATCAGGTCGCGGCTGACCTTGTAGTTACTGTAGAACTCGTCGATTTCATCCAGCAGCAGCCGAATGCGGTGCTGCGCGCGCTGTAGGCGCTTGCTGGTGCGCACGATACCCACGTAGTCCCACATGAACCGCCGCAACTCGTCCCAGTTGTGCGCGATGATCACGTCCTCGTCCGAATCGGTCACCTGGCTGGCGTCCCAACCCGGCAGAGCCTTGGGCATGCTCACCTGCTGCAGGTTGGCCTCGATGTCGGCAGCAGCGGCGCGGCCATACACAAAGCACTCCAGCAGTGAGTTGCTGGCCATGCGGTTGGCGCCATGCAGGCCCGTGAAACTGGTTTCGCCAATGGCGTACAAACCCGGCACATCGGTGTGGCCGCGGTCGTCGACCATTACGCCGCCGCAGGTGTAGTGCGCTGCAGGCACCACCGGAATCGGCTGGCGGGTGATGTCGATGCCAAACGCCAGGCACCGCTCGTACACGGTGGGGAAGTGGCCCTTGATGAACTCGGCTGGCTTGTGAGTGATGTCCAGGTACACGCAGTCCACACCCAGGCGCTTCATTTCGTGGTCAATGGCGCGGGCGACGATATCGCGGGGCGCCAGTTCTTCGCGCGGGTCGAAACGCGGCATGAAACGCTCGCCATTGGGCAGGCGCAGCAGGGCGCCCTCGCCACGCAGGGCCTCGGTGATCAGGAAGCTCTTGGCCTGCGGGTGATACAGGCAGGTCGGGTGGAACTGGTTGAACTCCAGGTTCGCCACCCGGCAACCGGCCCGCCAGGCCATGGCAATGCCATCGCCACACGCGCCGTCGGGGTTGCTGGTGTACAGGTAGACCTTGGCCGCGCCGCCAGTGGCCAGCACGGTGAAGCGTGCCCCGAAGGTGTCGACCTCACCACTGTTGCGGTTGAGCACATAGGCGCCCAGGCAGCGTTCGCCGGGCAGGCCCAGGCGCCGCTCGGTGATCAGGTCGACTGCCACGCGCTGTTCCAGCAGCTCGATATTCGGGCGCGAGCGGGCCTGCTTGAGCAGCGTGGTGAAAATGGCGGCACCGGTCGCATCGGCGGCGTGGATGATTCGCCGGTGGCTATGGCCTCCCTCGCGGGTAAGGTGGAACTCGAAGCCGCCATCGTCGACGCTGTAGTGCTCGTCGCGGGTAAACGGTACGCCTTGTTCGATCAGCCACTGTATGGCTTCGCGGCTGTGCTCGACAGTGAAGCGTACGGCGTCTTCATGGCACAGGCCGCCGCCAGCATTGAGGGTATCCTCCACATGCGACTGCACCGTGTCGGTATTGTCCAGCACCGCAGCGACACCGCCCTGGGCCCAGAAGGTCGAGCCATTGGCCAGGTCGCCCTTGCTCAGCACGGCGATACGCAGGTGGCTGGGGAGGTTGAGTGCCAGGCTGAGACCGGCGGCACCGCTGCCGATCACCAGGACATCATGTTGGAATTGTTGGCTCATGTCGGGACACTAGTAATCTTTGGAGGGGGCGCGGCACAATAGCCACGCGCAGGTGGCATAGTGAAACTATTGTTCGCTCGACCGGGTTGCCTTTATAGCAGCCCCCGGTGGCCAATTTCCATGCCAGCTGCCAGCGTGGCCAACCTTTGTGGGAACTTTCCGGCATGGCCGGAAATCCTATGAAGGCTGCCCGCACGCCACAAATTGCCGCGGCGACGCAGGGCTGCAGGCCTGTCCAGGCTGTCCCTGCGTACACGTAACCTGATTATCGACGAAGCCGGCGATGACCGTGCCTTGTCTTCCGTGCAAGCCGACCAAGGGCTGCAGGAAACTTGCTTGGAGGGGAGAACTTTTGCGAAAAGCCCGAGTCTATGGTTGCAAGCCTGAGCGATGGCTGTTGCAACGCTCCTTCGAGTTCACTGAGGAGTGTTCATGCTAACCCAGGAAGAGGATCAGCAACTTGTCGAGCGCGTGCAGCGCGGCGACAGGCGAGCGTTCGATCTGTTGGTGCTGAAGTATCAGCACAAGATTCTCGGGTTGATCGTGCGGTTCGTTCACGATACCCACGAGGCCCAGGATGTTGCGCAGGAAGCCTTTATCAAGGCCTACCGTGCACTTGGCAATTTCCGCGGCGACAGTGCGTTTTACACGTGGCTGTACCGCATCGCCATCAACACGGCGAAGAACTATCTGGTGTCCCGTGGAAGACGGCCGCCAGACAGCGATGTCAGCTCCGAGGATGCGGAGTTTTACGACGGCGATCATGGCCTCAAGGATCTTGAGTCTCCAGAACGCTCGTTGTTGCGGGATGAGATCGAAGGCACCGTCCATCGCACCATCCAGCAACTGCCCGAAGACCTGCGCACGGCGCTTACCCTGCGTGAGTTCGATGGCCTGAGTTACGAAGACATTGCCAGTGTCATGCAATGTCCGGTGGGTACCGTGCGCTCTCGAATCTTCCGCGCTCGGGAGGCCATAGACAAAGCCCTGCAACCGTTGTTGCAGGAAACCTGAGACAGCGGCGACAGCCAAGAGAGGAACCGCCATGAGTCGTGAAGCTTTGCAGGAATCGCTGTCCGCGGTAATGGATAACGAAGCGGACGAACTGGAATTGCGTCGGGTGTTGAACGCCGTCGACGAAGCCGAAACCCGTGCCACCTGGTCCCGTTACCAGGTAGCCCGCGCAGCCATGCACAAGGAGTTGCTGCTGCCCAACCTGGATATCGCCTCGGCGGTTTCCGCGGCGCTGGCCGATGAGGCCGTGCCGGCCAAGGTCAACAAGAGCGCGTGGCGCAGCATCGGCCGCCTGGCTGTGGCTGCTTCGGTCACCGTGGCCGTGCTGGCGGGTGTGCGCATGTACAACCAGGACGAGATCACCGGTGCCGAGCTGGCTGCCCAGCAGCCGGTCCAGCAGGGCGTGAGCGTGCCACAAGCACAGGGCCCTGCAGTGTTGGCAGGTTATACCGAGAGCAGCGAGCAACCTACCGGGCCAATGGCCAACGGTGTGTTGCAGAACCAAGCCGGCTGGGACCAGCGTCTCCCAGGTTACCTGCGCCAGCATGCTCAGGAGTCTGCGCTCAAGGGTACTGAAACTGCACTGCCGTATGCCCGCGCTGCCAGCCTGGAAAACCGTTAAGTAAGGAGGATCATGCGCGCGCTACCTCTCCTGACGCTGCTGGTTGGCAGCTGCATGACGGTGCCAGCGTTGGCAGCCAATTCTTCGCCCGAGGCGAGTGAATGGCTGAACAAGCTGGCACAGGCCGAGCAAAAACAGAGCTACCAAGGCTCTTTCGTCTACGAACGCAACGGTAGTTTTTCCTCCCACGATATCTGGCACAGGGTAGAGGGCGGTAAGGTCAGCGAGCGGCTATTGCAGCTCGACGGCGCTGCCGAGGAAATCGTGCGCGTGGATGGCAAGGTGGCGTGTGTCAGCGGCGCCTTGGCCAGCGGGGTTACCAGCCCTCCAGATACTTCGCCGCGTGTGCTTGATCCGCTGAAGCTCATGGGTTGGTACGACCTGAGCGTGGCGGGCAAGTCCCGCGTAGCCGGGCGTGACGCCGTGATTGTGACGCTCACGCCGCGTGACCAGCACCGCTATGCCTTCGAATTGCACCTGGACCGCAAAACCGGCCTGCCGCTGCGCTCCTTGATGCTCAACGACAAGGGGCAGTTGCTGGAACGGTTCCAGATGACCCGTCTCGATACCGACGACCTGCCCAGCGACAGCGAGCTGCAACCAAGCGCAGCCTGCAAGCCCGTGCAGCATGTGGCCTCGGTCAGCAACGATAGCATCGCCGCCTGGCGTTCGGATTGGTTGCCGCCAGGCTTCGAACTGGTCAACAGCACCGTGCACCGCGACCCCAAGCTTGGCAGTTCGGTCAGTAGCCTGATGTACGACGATGGCCTGGCGCGCTTCTCGGTGTTCCTCGAACCGGTCAAGGATGATGTTGGTAACGATGTGCGCACCCAGCTTGGGCCGACGTCGGCGGTTTCACGTCGCCTGAACACGCCCAAGGGCAAGGTCATGGTGACGGTCGTCGGTGAAATCCCCTTGGGTACGGCAGAGCGTGTTGCCCTGTCCATGCGACCTCAGGATGGCCAGGCAAGCCAGTAACGGTGCCCGTTTGCGGCCCGCGCCAAAGCCAGGCAGGCATGCGCCTGAAATGAAATTAAAGCATTGTCATTTGCAATCCTGTGGCAAATTTTCTATAGGTCAGGCTTTCAGGAGCCTGGCCTTTCCTGTTTTGTGCAGGGGCCTTTCTAACTACCGCTCGTTGTGACGGGAGCCGTATGTCAATACCACGCTTGAAATCCTACCTAATGATGGTCGCCACCGTGCTGATGCTCGGCCAGGCGCTCACCGCCCAGGCCGACGAAGCCCTGCCGGACTTCACCACGCTGGTCGAGCAGGCCTCGCCCGCGGTGGTCAACATCAGCACCAAGCAGAAGCTGCCGGACCGCCGCGTCGCCCAGGGCCAGATGCCGGACCTGGAAGGCCTGCCGCCGATGTTCCGCGAATTCTTCGAGCGCAACATGCCGCAACAGCCGCGCTCGCCGCGTGGCGATCGCCAGCGTGAGGCCATGTCGCTGGGCTCTGGCTTCATCATTTCCAGCGATGGCTATGTGTTGACCAACAACCATGTGGTCGCCGATGCCGACGAGATCATCGTTCGTCTTTCGGACCGCAGTGAGCTGCAGGCCAAGCTGATCGGCACCGATCCCCGTACCGACGTGGCCTTGCTCAAGGTCGATGGCAAGAACCTGCCCACCGTGAAACTGGGTGACTCCGAGAAGCTCAAGGTGGGCGAGTGGGTATTGGCCATCGGTTCGCCCTTCGGCTTCGACCATTCGGTGACCAAGGGCATCGTCAGCGCCAAGGGCCGCACCCTGCCCAACGATACCTATGTGCCGTTCATCCAGACCGACGTGGCCATCAACCCGGGTAACTCCGGTGGTCCGCTGTTCAACATGAAGGGCGAAGTGGTGGGTATCAACTCGCAGATCTTCACCCGTTCGGGCGGCTTCATGGGCCTCTCGTTCGCCATCCCGATCGATGTGGCGCTCGACGTTTCCAACCAGTTGAAGAAAGACGGCAAAGTCAGCCGCGGCTGGCTGGGCGTGGTGATTCAGGAGGTCAACAAGGACCTGGCCGAATCCTTCGGCCTCGACAAGCCGGCCGGCGCCCTGGTAGCCCAGGTGCTGGAGAACGGCCCGGCCGCCAAGGGCGGCTTGCAGGTGGGTGACGTGATCCTGAGCATGAACGGCCAGCCGATCGTCATGTCGGCAGACCTGCCGCACCTGGTCGGCAGCCTCAAGGATGGTGAGAAAGCCAAGCTGGAAATCATCCGCAACGGCAAGCGCCAGACCCTGGACGTGGCCGTGGGCGCCATGCCGGATGACGACGCCGACATCACCGCCGGTGCTGAAGGCAGCGCCGAGCGCAGCAGCAATCGCCTGGGTGTCGCGGTCGCCGACCTGACCGCCGAGCAGAAAAAATCCCTGGAGCTCAAGGGCGGCGTGGTGATCAAGGAGGTCCAGGATGGGCCGGCAGCACTCATTGGCCTGCGCCCGGGTGACGTCATCAGCCACCTGAACAACCAGGCCATTGGCTCGGCCAAGGAATTCACCGAAATCGCCAAGGAACTGCCGAAGAACCGCTCGGTGTCGATGCGGGTGCTGCGTCAGGGCCGTGCCAGCTTCATCACCTTCAAGCTCGCTGAATAAGCGGCCAGGTGGGGCGAAAAGGGCAGCTTCGGCTGCCCTTTTTCATGAATATTCACAATTGATTGGCGGGTTGTTGTGTACAGTCGGACAGAGGAATCTCCCATCTGCGAACAGCTTAAGGTACAATGCCCGGCTATTTTTCGGCGGGCGTCCGGCTCGCAGCCTTTTCGAGTGTTGACCCGTGAGTGATTTGAGTCATATCCGCAATTTCTCCATCATCGCCCACATCGACCATGGCAAGTCGACGCTGGCCGACCGTTTCATCCAGATGTGCGGTGGCCTGACGGCTCGCGAAATGGAAGCCCAGGTACTGGACTCCATGGACCTGGAGCGCGAACGCGGTATTACCATCAAGGCCCACAGCGTCACGCTGCACTACAAGGCGCAGGACGGCAAGATCTACCAGCTGAACTTCATCGACACCCCCGGCCACGTCGACTTCACCTATGAAGTCTCGCGCTCGCTGGCAGCCTGTGAAGGCGCACTGCTGGTGGTCGATGCCGGTCAGGGTGTAGAGGCCCAGTCGGTAGCCAACTGCTACACCGCCATCGAGCAGGGCCTGGAGGTCATGCCGGTCCTCAACAAGATGGACCTGCCCCAGGCCGACCCGGACCGCGTCAAGGACGAAATCGAGAAAATCATCGGTATCGACGCCACTGACGCCGTGGCCTGCAGTGCCAAGAGCGGCATGGGCGTGGACGAGGTGCTCGAGCGCCTGGTGCACTCGATCCCGGCGCCCGTGGGCGAAATCGATGCGCCGCTGCAAGCGCTGATCATCGACTCCTGGTTCGACAACTACCTGGGCGTGGTCTCGCTGGTGCGCGTGCGCCAGGGGCGCGTCAAGAAGGGCGACAAGATCCTGGTCAAGTCCACCGGCAAGGTGCACCTGGTCGACAGCGTGGGGGTGTTCACCCCGAAACACACCCAGACCGCCGACCTGAAAGCCGGTGAAGTGGGCTTCATCATCGCCAGCATCAAGGACATTCACGGTGCTCCGGTAGGCGACACCCTGACCTTGTCCTCGACCCCCGAGGTCGAAGTGCTGCCAGGCTTCAAGAAAATTCAGCCGCAGGTCTACGCAGGCCTGTTCCCGGTCAGCTCCGACGACTTCGAAGACTTCCGCGATGCCCTGCAGAAGCTCACCCTGAACGATTCGTCGCTGCAGTACATGCCGGAAAGCTCCGATGCACTGGGCTTCGGTTTCCGTTGCGGCTTCCTCGGCATGCTGCACATGGAGATCATCCAGGAGCGCCTGGAGCGCGAGTACGACCTGGACCTGATCACCACCGCACCCAGCGTGATCTACGAGCTGGAGTTGAAAACCGGCGAAACTATTGTCGTCGACAACCCGTCCAAGCTCCCGGATGTTTCAGCCGTGGCCGACTTCCGCGAGCCGATCGTGACCGCGACCATTCTGGTGCCGCAGGAGCACCTGGGTAACGTGATCACCTTGTGCATCGAGAAGCGTGGCGTGCAGCGCGACATGCAGTTCCTCGGCAGCCAGGTGCAGGTGCGCTATGACATGCCGATGAACGAAGTGGTGCTGGACTTCTTCGACCGCCTCAAATCCACCAGCCGCGGCTATGCTTCGCTGGATTACCATTTTGATCGCTACCAGTCGGCCAACCTGGTCAAGCTGGACGTGCTGATCAACGGCGACAAGGTCGATGCCCTGGCATTGATTGTGCACCGCGACAACGCGGCCTACAAAGGCCGTGCGTTGACCGAGAAGATGAAGGAACTGATCCCTCGGCAGATGTTCGACGTGGCGATCCAGGCTGCCATTGGCGGCCAGATCATCGCCCGGACAACCGTCAAGGCGCTCAGAAAGAACGTACTGGCCAAGTGCTACGGTGGTGACGTCAGCCGTAAGAAGAAACTGCTGGAGAAGCAGAAGGCCGGTAAGAAACGCATGAAACAGGTGGGCAACGTGGAAATTCCACAGGAAGCCTTCCTCGCCGTGCTCAGGTTGGATAGCTAGGTCCTATGTCGCTAAATTTCCCGCTGTTGCTGGTCATTGCCGTATTCGTCTGCGGTTTGCTGGGCTTGATCGACTTGCTGTTCCTGGCCCCGCGCCGGCGTGCGGCAATTGCCAACTATCAGGGCAGCGTAAGCCAGCCTGAAATGGCGGTGGTCGAGCGCCTGAACAAGGAACCGTTGCTGGTCGAGTACGGCAAGTCGTTCTTCCCGGTGCTGTTCATCGTACTGGTACTGCGCTCGTTCCTGGTCGAGCCGTTCCAGATCCCTTCGGGGTCGATGAAACCCACTCTGGAAGTGGGCGATTTCATCCTGGTGAACAAGTTCTCCTATGGCATTCGCCTGCCGGTGATCGACAAGAAGGTCATCGAAGTGGGTGACCCGCAGCGTGGCGACGTCATGGTGTTCCGTTACCCGAGCGACCCGAACGTCAACTACATCAAGCGTGTGGTCGGCCTGCCAGGCGACGTGGTGCGTTACACCAACGACAAGCGCCTGTTCGTCAACGGGCAGCCGGTTGCCGAACAGCTGGTAGGTAGCGAGCCGGGCACCTTGGGCAGCGCCACGCTGTACAAGGAAAAGCTGGGCGAGACCGAACACCTGATCCGCAAGGAAATGAGCCGCTATCGCATGCCACCGGACCAGCAATGGACCGTGCCGGCAGGCCACTACTTCATGATGGGCGACAACCGCGACAACTCCAACGACAGCCGCTTCTGGGATGACCCGAACATTCCCAAGGAGCTGCACGGCATGGTTCCGGACCGGAACATCGTCGGCAAGGCCTTCGCGGTATGGATGAGCTGGCCGGAACCCAAGCTCAGCCACCTGCCCAACCTGTCGCGGGTCGGTTTGATCCATTGATACCCATCGGCGCTGTCCAGCAGACAGCGCCGAATGCATTTCTGACATAGGCTGTGTTCTCAGGGATCGGGAGATTCGCCGCACATCGCGCGGCGGGCCACAGCCAAACAGTCTTTCAGGATGTTGATTTGAACAACGCGTTAAATAACCAACGGGTGGCCGCATGAGTGCTTCCCTTGCCCGTCTGGAGCGAAAGCTCGGCTACACCTTCAAGAACCAGGACCAGATGCTCCTGGCGCTAACCCATCGCAGTTACGCCGGGCGCAACAACGAGCGCCTGGAGTTTCTGGGTGACGCCATTCTCAACTTCGTCGCCGGTGAAGCGCTGTTCGAGCGTTTTCCGCAGGCCCGCGAAGGCCAGCTGTCGCGCCTGCGGGCGCGGCTGGTCAAGGGCGAAACCCTGGCCCGCCTGGCACGTGGCTTTGATCTTGGTGAGTATCTGCGCCTGGGTTCCGGCGAGCTCAAGAGCGGTGGTTTTCGCCGCGAGTCGATCCTTGCCGATGCGCTGGAAGCACTGATTGGTGCCATTTACCTGGACGCCGACATGGAAACCGCCCGCGAGCGCGTGCTGGCCTGGCTGGCCAATGAGTTCGAGGGCCTGACCCTGGTCGACACCAACAAGGACCCGAAAACCCGCCTGCAAGAGTTCCTGCAGTCGCGCAGCTGCGAGCTGCCGCGCTACGAAGTGGTGGATATTCAGGGCGAGCCGCACTGCCGCACCTTTTTCGTCGAATGCGAAGTGGTGCTGCTGAACAACAAGAGCCGTGGCCAAGGCGTTAGCCGGCGTATCGCCGAGCAAGTTGCCGCTGCGTCTGCACTGATCGCCCTGGGCGTGGAGAATGGCAATGACTGATAGCAACCCGACCCGCTGCGGCTATGTAGCCATTGTCGGCCGCCCGAACGTGGGCAAGTCGACCCTGCTCAACCACATCCTCGGCCAGAAGCTGGCGATTACCTCGCGCAAGCCGCAGACCACCCGCCACAACATGCTCGGCATCAAGACCGAAGGTGATGTGCAGGCGATCTACGTCGATACCCCTGGTATGCACAAGGCCAACGACAAGGCCCTGAACCGCTACATGAACCGCAATGCTTCGGCGGCCCTGAAAGACGTCGATGTGGTGATCTTCGTGGTCGACCGTACCAAGTGGACCGACGAGGACCAACTGGTGCTGGAGCGCGTGCAGTACGTGACCGGGCCGCTGATCATCGCGGTCAACAAGACCGACCGCATGGAAGAGAAGGCCGAGCTGATCCCGCACCTGCAATGGCTGCAGGAGCAGTTGCCGAACGCCGAGGTGATGCCGATTTCTGCGCAGCAGGGCCATAACCTTGAGGCGCTGGAAGCGCAGATCGCCAAGCACCTGCCGGAAAATGACCACTTCTTCCCGGAAGACCAGATCACCGACCGCAGCAGCCGTTTCCTGGCGGCCGAACTGGTGCGCGAGAAGATCATGCGCCAGCTGGGGGCCGAGCTGCCTTACCAGATCACCGTGGAGATCGAGGAATTCAAGCAGCAAGGGCACGTGCTGCACATCCACGCGCTGATCCTGGTGGAGCGCGATGGCCAGAAAAAGATCATCATTGGCGACAAGGGCGAGCGCATCAAGCGCATCGGCTCCGAAGCGCGCAAAGACATGGAAGTGCTGTTTGACTCCAAGGTCATGCTCAACCTGTGGGTCAAGGTGAAAGGTGGCTGGTCCGACGATGAGCGCGCGTTGCGTTCGCTGGGTTACGGCGACCTGTAAGCAATACTGTTGGGGCCGCGGCGCGGCCCATCGCCGGCAAGCCAGCTGCCACAGGTACTGCACAAGCCCTGGGGGCGATGCGGTCGGTGTGGGAGCTGGCTTGCCGGCGATGGGCTGGACAGCCGCCCCACTATGCGGTTTTCCTGGCGACAGGGAACGAGTAATCTCCCATGGAACAACCTGTCGGCCAGCCAGCCTATGTGCTGCACAGCCGCGCCTACAAGGAAACCAGTGCGCTGGTGGACTTTTTTACCCCGCAGGGCCGCATGCGCGCGGTACTGCGCCGTGCGCGCGGCAAGGGTGGCAGCTTGGTACGGCCGTTCGTGCCGCTGGAGCTCGAACTGCGCGGGCGTGGCGAGCTGAAGAATGTCGGGCGCATGGACAGCGCCGGCATCGCCGCCTGGTTGCATGGCGATGCACTGTTCAGCGGGCTGTACCTCAACGAGTTGCTGATGCGCCTGCTGCCTGCCGAGGCGCCATCCGTGGCACTTTTCGAGCACTACACACTCACCCTGCAGGCCTTGGCCGAGGGGCGCCCGCTGGAGCCGCTGCTGCGTTCGTTCGAATGGCGGCTGCTCGATGAGCTTGGTTACGCGTTTTCCCTGAGCCAGGACGTCAACGGCCACCCCATTGCCGCCGATGGCCTGTATCGCTTGCGCGTGGACGCAGGCCTGGAGCGGGTCGAGCTGGTGCAACCCGGCTTGTTCCGCGGCACCGAGCTGCTGGCCTTGGCGCAAGCCGACTGGAGCGCGGACGGTGCCTTGCTCGCCGCCAAGCGCCTGATGCGCCAGGCCCTGGCCGTTCACTTGGGCGGCAAGCCACTGGTCAGCCGGGAACTGTTTCGCAAGCGCTGATCACGACGTATGCTGTGGGCCTCAATCTTCAGGAGAGCCTTTCGTGACTCACAGCAACCGCATGCTTCTTGGCGTCAACATCGACCACGTGGCAACCCTGCGCCAGGCCCGCGGCACGCGTTACCCTGACCCGGTCAAGGCTGCCCTGGATGCCGAGGAAGCAGGCGCCGACGGCATTACCGTGCACCTGCGCGAAGATCGCCGGCACATTCAGGAGCGCGACGTGGTGCTGCTCAAGGACGTGCTGCAGACGCGCATGAACTTCGAAATGGGCGTCACCGAAGAGATGATGGCCTTTGCCGAGAAAATCCGTCCGGCGCACATCTGCCTGGTGCCTGAAACCCGTCAGGAGCTGACCACCGAAGGTGGCCTGGACGTGGCGGGGCAGGAGGCACGGATCAAGGCGGCGGTCGAACGCCTGGCACGCACTGGCGCCGAAGTGTCGCTGTTCATCGATGCTGACGAGCGGCAGATCGAGGCCTCACGCCGGGTCGGCGCCCCCGCCATCGAGCTGCACACCGGGCGCTATGCCGATGCGCAAACCCCAGGCGAGGTGGCCGATGAGCTGCGGCGCATTGTCGACGGTGTGGCGTTTGGCGTGGGTCAGGGGCTGATCGTCAATGCCGGCCATGGCCTGCATTACCACAACGTCGAGGCCGTGGCGGCGATCAAGGGTATCAATGAGCTGAACATTGGCCACGCATTGGTGGCGCATGCCCTGTTCGTGGGCTTCAAGGCTGCAGTGGCCGAGATGAAAGCCTTGATCGTAGCGGCTTCGCGCTGATCTGTCAGTTGCCTGTACCGGCCCTTTCGCGGGTAAACCCGCTCCTACAGGGGGTTGTGGTACCGGCCTATTCGCGGGTGAACCCGCTCCTACAGGGGTTTTGGTACCTGTGTAGGAGCGGGTTTACCCGCGAAAGGGCCGGTACAGGCGGCCGATTACTCGGCAGGAAACACCAGGGTAAAGCGGGTCGGCCCGGAGGGGCTGCTGCTCACCTCAACCCGCCCCCCGTGCAGCTGCATGATCGATTTGACGATCGCCAGCCCCAAGCCGGTCCCGCCCTCCAATCGCGAGCGCCCCGAACCCACCCGGTAAAAGCGCTCGAACAGCTGTGGCTGCTCAGCCGCAGCGATGCCTGGGCCACGGTTCTGCACAGATAGCCGTATTTCGTTGCCTGTACGCTGGATATGCAAGTCGACCGGTTCACCCTCAGGGCTGTGCCGTATGGCATTGCTCAACAGGTTCGACAGTGCCCGTTGGACCATCAACCGGTCGCCCAGCGCCGTGCCCCAGCCCTGCACCCGCAGCGCTACGCCTTTGGCCTCGGCACTGAAGGCGAACAGCTCGACTACCCGGGCAGTCTCGTCGGCCAAAGCCACGGGCTTGAGCGCCACCTGGGTCTGCGGTTGGCTGACCTGGGCGAGAAACAGCATGTCATTGATGATGCGGTTGAGCCGGGTCAGCTCCTCGATACTGTCTTCCAGCACCTCCCGGTAGTTGGCGTTTTCCCGTTCGCGGGCCAGGGTCACCTGGGCCTTGCCCATCAGGTTGCTCAAGGGGCTACGCAGTTCGTGCGCCAAGTCGTCGGAGAACTGCGCGAGCTGGCTGACACCCTGGTCAAGGCGGTCGAGCATCACGTTGATGCTGCGCGCGAGTTCAGCCAGCTCCAGTGGCAGGCCGCTGGCGGGCAGGCGATGCTGCAGGTCCTGGGCCGAAACCTGGCCAGCGATGCGCCGGAAATGGCGCAGGGGCTTCAGGCCGCGCTGCATCAGCCACCAGGCACCCGCGCCAATCAGCAGCAGCAGCAGCGGCAGCGCCAGTAGGGTTGAGTGCAGGTACGCCTGCAACAAGGCGTAATCGTCGGCGCGGTTGAGCGACATCAGCACCTTGACCGGGGTATTGTCACGCAGGCGCATCAACCGGCTGACGGTCAGAATCTGGTTGCCGCTGCTGTCGCGCCAGGCGTGAAAGGCCAGGCGTTCGTCGGTGGGCAGCTCAGCGACGCGCGAGTCCAGTGCCGGCCCCAGGCTGAGCAGGTGCGGGTGGCGGCTTTCCAGCGCCAGCACGCTGAGGCTGAGGTTGTCGTGCCCCATCACCAGGTCGAGCAGGGGGTGGGCCCTGGTGCCCAAGTCCTCGCTGCGCAGATCGACGCGCAGGTTGTGCTCGACCTGCAGCATCTTGCGCGCCAGGTCCTTGCGTGCGCGGCTGTCCAGCTCGTGATCCAGGGCGAACACGGCCAGGCATGCCAGCAACAGCACCAGCGCAGCGCCCATCAGCGTGACGCTCAGGCCCAGGCGCAAAGAGAGGCTGGTAGTCTTCAAAAACGCGCCTCCAGCACGTAACCGACACCGCGCAGGGTATGGATCAGTTTGGTGTCGAACGGATCGTCGATCTTGGCGCGCAGGCGCCGGATCGAGACCTCCACCACATTGGTGTCGCAATCGAAATTCATGTCCCACACCAGTGAGATGATCTGCGTGCGCGACAGCACTTCACCGGTTTGGCGCATCAGCAGGTGGAGCAGGGCGAACTCCTTGGCGGTAAGGTCGATGCGTTGCCCGGCGCGATAGGCGCGGTGCCGGCCCGGATCCAGTTCAAGGTCGGCGACCCGCAGGGTACTGGGTTGCAGTTGCTGGTCGTTGCGGCGCAGCAGGCTGCGAATGCGCGCCAGCAGTTCAGGGAATTCAAAGGGTTTGAGCAGGTAGTCATCGGCACCCAGGTCCAGGCCCTTTACCCGGTCGGCCAGGCGGCCATGGGCGGTCAGCATCATGATGCGCGTGGCCGACTCAGCACGCAGGTGCTGCAGCACGGTCCAGCCATCGAGCTCGGGCAGGTTGACGTCGAGGATGACCAGGTCGTACGGGTGCTGGCGTGCCAGGTGCAGGCCGTCGGTGCCGGTACGGGCGCAGTCGACCACATAGCTGTTTTCGCGCAGCCCTTGCTGCAGGTAATCGGCGGTACGCGGCTCGTCCTCGATGATCAGTAGGCGCATGGGTTGGCTCGGGGTGGTGAAAATGGGGCGATTCTCGACCCTGTAGTGACATCAGGGTCAAGGCGCAGGATGTTACGGCATGCGTTAGCGGCCGAGGCGTAGATAACGGATTTGTAATGCGGGTGTTATCTGGCTGTCTGTTGCGGCGCCGGCATTGCGATTGCGCCGGCACATTGCAGGACTGTAATCCGCGCCTCACCTTGCTGTTAGCCAGCCTTTGCGACCATGGCCTGACTGATCGGCTACCACGAGGCAACCCCGATGAACCTGACCAAATACCTGCTGTTGGCCACCCTTGCCCTGGGCAGCGCCAGTGTCTACGCCGAGGGCGGTGCGGAGCGCTCCAGGCAGTTCTGGCAAGCCTTCCGCGAAGACCAGCAGCGCCTGCACGGCGACAAGCATCAGGGCGTTGCAGAGCGCGAGCGCAAAGCGCAAGAGAGAGCCCGTGAGGTGGCCAAGGATTGAGTCGCAGCAGCGGCGCCGGCACTGCTCCCCGGCGTCGCTGTCTTCAGGCGCCCGCATGGGTAATGCCTGTCAGTTAAGCGTTAATGGGGCTGCTTTGCCGCCCTTCGCGGGCACGCCCGCTGCCACACGTTTGGCGCTGAATTCAATAAATGCGCGATCCCCTGTGGGAGCGGGCGTGCCCGCGAAGGGTCGCAAAGCGGCCCCAAATTACTTAACTGACTGGCATTACCCCCATGGACGCTTTTTTTATTTGCGCGCCAGCAGGGTGGCCCGGCGAGGTGCGGGCAGGCCTTCGATGGTCTTGCTGTGGTCGTTCGGGTCGAGGAAGTCAGCCAAGGACTGGTAACGCATCCAGTCGGTGCTGCGCTGCTCTTCAGTGCTGGTCACACTCACGTCGACGCAGCGTACGTCGCTGAAGCCGGCACGGCGCAACCAGCGCGCCAACGCCGGTACCGACGGCAGGTACCAGACATTGCGCATCTGTGCGTAGCGGTCTTCGGGCACCAGCACCTGGTTTTCATCACCCTCGACCACCAGGGTTTCCAGTACCAGCTCCCCCCCTTTGACCAGGCAGTCCTTCAGCGCCAGCAGGTGCTCGATGGGCGAGCGGCGGTGGTAGAACACGCCCATGGAAAATACCGTATCGAACCCTTCCAGGTTGGCCGGCAGGTCTTCGAGTGCGAATGGCAGGTGCCAGGCGGGCAGTTCCGGCAGGTATTGCTGCACCGCCTGGAACTGGCAGAAAAACAGCCAGTTGGGGTCGACGCCAATCACCATGTCGGCGCCTGCACCGAGCATGCGCCACTGGTAGTAGCCGTTGCCACAACCGACATCGAGCACACGTTTGCCCTGGAGATCCAGGTGCGGGGCAACGCGAGACCACTTCCAGTCGGAACGCCATTCGGTGTCGACGTGCACGCCAAACAGGTCGAACGGGCCTTTGCGCCAAGGTGACAGGCCCATCAAGGCCTGGCGCATCTGTGCACGGGTGGCCGCGTCGCAGTCGCAGTCCAGGCGCAGGCCGTTGACCAGGTCGACTTCACTCGGTTGCACGGCGGGCAAGGCTTCCAGCGCACCGCGCCAGCGGGCCAGGTCACCGTGGCCCTTTTCCAGCTTGGCTTGCAGTTGCGCTTGCAGGCCTTGCGACCAGGAAGCCAGGGGGGTGCCCGCCAGGCGGCGGACCAGGGGAGACAGATCGATCATGGCAGGGCTATCAACGAGGCGAAGTTAAGGCATTGGAACCACGGCACCACTTTCGAGAAGCCGGCGGCAAGCAGGCGCTCCTGGTGGGTTTCGAGGGTATCGGGGCGCATCACATTTTCAATGGCGCTGCGTTTCTGGGCGATTTCGAGTTCGCTGTAACCGTTGGCCCGCTTGAAGTCCAGGTGCAGCTCATTGAGCAGGTCCTGGGCTTGCTGGTCGGCGAAGCGCAGCTTTTCCGACAGGACCAAGGCACCGCCGGGCAGCAGTGCCTGGCGGATGCGGGCAAGCAGTGCCCCCCGTTGATCGGGGGCGATGAATTGCAGGGTGAAGTTCATCGCCACCACCGAGGCGGGCTCGAAGGGGAGGGCGAGGATATCGGCTTCCAGCACCTGTACCGGCAACAGCTCCTGGAACATTGAGTCCTGGGCGGTGAGGTACTGGCGGCAGCGCTCGACCATGGCGGCGGAGTTGTCGACCGCGATCACCCGGCAGCCATCGCTGCGCACATGTCGGCGCAGCGACTGGGTGACCGCACCCAGCGATGCGCCCAGGTCATACAGGGCGGTATGCGGCTGGGCAAAGCGTGCGGCCAGCACACCGAGGTTTTCCACGATGGTTGGATACCCCGGCACCGAGCGCTTGATCATGTCTGGGAATACGCGCACTACGTCCTCGTTGAAGACGAAGTCGGGCACTTGCTCCAGGGGTTGGGCAAAAAGGCGGTCGGGTTGTTTGCTCACGGTGGATCCAGGCTGCGGGTGGTAGGCAAGGGCGGCATTCTAGCCAAACCGCGGCCTGGATGCATGACTGGCTGACCGGCGCTGCAGCTCAATTGACCCGAAGGGCGCAATCGAAGGTTTGCACGGGCGCGACGTCAGTGGCCCAAGGTTGCTGATAGACCAGCACCAGCTTGCCTTCGCCCCGGGCGTGAGCCTGGTAGCGCCAGGTGGACAAGCCCGAGCTGCCGACCATGCCTGAGTCGTCTGGCGCGCTGTAGACCTCGGGGCCAAGGCTGTGCAGTACATCGGCTGCCGGGTCCTGCACACGCCAACGGTAGCCGGTCGAGGGGTTGCTGGGCAGGCTCAGCGTGAGGTTCTGGCCAACCTGCAGGCGGATGGGGCACTCGCTTTCGGCGTCCAGTTCGACGGGTTGAGTGGGTTGCTGGGCGCAGGCGCCCAGTAGGGCGAAGCTCAGGGGAACGAGCAGACGAGGGGCGGTCATGTTGGCTCCGGAGGCTGGCGATGGCCTGAGGATAACCGATGATCAAGGAAATTTGTGGGGCTTGTGCCTGATGCCGGTCAGTCAAGCGGTTGGGGCCGCTTTGCGGCCCATCGCCGGCAAGCCGGGCTCCCACAGGCTGGGCGCTGGCTTGCCGTCGATGGGCTGCAAAGCAGCCCAGGGCCTGTCAGAACAGTACTTTCGCCACGTCGGCAAAGCGTTTGGCAAAATGCACCGTCAAACCTTCGCGCAGGTAGTCCGGCAGTTCCTCGAAGTCGCCGCGGTTAGGCTCTGGCAAGATCAATTCGAAGATCTTCTGCCGCCGTGCCGCGATCACTTTCTCGCGTACCCCGCCAATGGGCAGCACCTGGCCGGTGAGGGTGAGTTCGCCGGTCATGGCTACCCCTTTCTTCGGTGCTTGGTCGCGGGCCAGCGACAGCAGGGCACTGGCCATGGTGATGCCAGCGCTCGGCCCGTCCTTGGGGGTGGCCCCTTCAGGCACATGCAGGTGAATGAAGGCTTCGTTGAAGAAACCGGGGTCACCCCCAAACTGCTTGAGATTGGAGCTGACGTAGCTGTAGGCGATTTCGGCCGATTCCTTCATCACATCGCCCAACTTGCCAGTCAGCTTGAAGCCGCGGTTGAGGGTATGGATGCGGGTTGCCTCGATCGGCAAGGTCGCGCCGCCCATGCTGGTCCAGGCCAGGCCAGTGATCACACCTTTGCCCGCCAGCACTTGCTCGCTGCGGAACACCGGCATGCCGAGTGCGGCTTCTAGGTCCTTGGTGCCGATTTTCAGCTTGGCGTCCGGGTTTTCCAGCAGCTTGACCACCGCCTTGCGCACCAGCTTGCCCAATTGTTTTTCCAGCTGGCGCACCCCGGCCTCTCGGGCGTAGCCCTCGATCACCGTGCGCAGCGCGCTGTCGCTGATGCTCAGGCTGGCCTTGGCCACCCCGGCCTTTTGCAACTGCTTGGGCCACAGGTGGCGCTTGGCGATGGCCAATTTTTCTTCGGTAATGTAGCCGGACAGGCGGATCACTTCCATGCGGTCCAGCAACGGGCCGGGGATCGAGTCCAGGGTGTTGGCGGTGCACACGAAGAGCACTTTCGACAGGTCCAGGCGCAGGTCCAGGTAGTGGTCGAGGAAGTCGACGTTCTGTTCCGGGTCGAGGGTTTCCAGCAGCGCCGAGGCCGGGTCGCCCTGGTAGCTCTGGCCCATTTTGTCGATCTCGTCGAGCATGATGACCGGGTTCATCACTTCGACATCTTTCAACGCCTGCACCAGCTTGCCGGGTTGCGCGCCGATGTAGGTGCGGCGGTGGCCCTTGATCTCGGCTTCGTCACGCATGCCGCCGACGCTGAAACGGTAGAAAGGCCGGCCGAGCGACTCGGCAATCGACTTGCCGATACTGGTCTTGCCCACGCCGGGCGGGCCTACCAGCAGCACGATCGAGCCACTGATCTCGCCCTTCCAGGCGCCAACGGCGAGGAACTCGAGAATGCGTTCCTTGATGTCGTCGAGGCCAGCATGGTGCTGGTCGAGTACCTTGCGCGCATGCTTGAGGTCGAGCTTGTCCTTGCCATGGATGCCCCACGGCAGAGCAGTGGCCCAGTCCAGGTAGTTGCGGGTGACGGCGTATTCGGGCGAACCGGTTTCCAGAATGGCCAGTTTGCCCATTTCTTCATCGATGCGTTTGCGCGCCTGCTCGGGCAGGGTCTTGCCTTCCAGGCGCTGCTCGAACTGCTCCAGGTCAGCACTGCGGTCGTCCTTGGTCAGGCCCAGCTCCTGCTGAATGACCTTGAGCTGTTCCTTGAGGAAGAACTCGCGCTGATGCTCGCCAATCTGGCGGTTCACCTCGGCCGAAATCTCGTTTTGCAGGCGGGCGACTTCCACCTCCTTGCGCAACATGGGTAGCACTTTTTCCATGCGCTTGAGCATGGGCACGCAGTCCAGCACTTCCTGCAACTGGCCGCCGGTAGCCGAGGTCAGCGCGGCGGCGAAGTCGGTGAGCGGCGACGGGTCGTTAGGGCTGAAGCGGTTCAGGTAGTTTTTCAGCTCCTCGCTGTAAAGCGGGTTGAGCGGCAGCAGTTCCTTGATCGCGTTGATCAGGGCCATGCCATAGGCCTTGACCTCGTCGGTCGGCTCGGCGGGCTGACGCGGGTATTCCACTTCGACCAGATAGGGCGGGCGGTGATGCTTGAGCCAGGTACGGATACGCACCCGGGTCAGGCCTTGGGCCACGAACTGCAGCTTGCCGTTTTCACGGCTGGCATGGTGCACCTTGACCAGCGTGCCGTACTGCGGCAATGCCGAGGTATCGAAGTGCCGGTGGTCTTCTGCCGGTGTATCCATGAAGAACAGGGCGAGGCAGTGGTCAGGGGACTTGGCGACCAGATCAAGGGTTTCCGCCCAGGGCTCTTCGTTGACGATTACAGGCAGTACCTGGGCCGGGAAGAACGGGCGGTTGTGGATCGGGATCACATAGACCTTGTCCGGCAGCTGTTGGCCGGGCAGGGCGAGGGCGTGGCCGGCTTGGGCCTGGGGGGTGGTGTGTTCGACTTCGCTGTGTTCGTCGGGGTGTTCGGGGAAATCCTGCTGGTCGCTCATGGGGCACCTGCGTGAATGACTATGGTGCTTAGATGGGGCGCAGGGGATTGGGTTTCAAGTTTCAAGTTTCAAGCTGCAAGCTGCAAGAAAAAAGCGGGACCGCATTGGCCCCGCTTTTACTTGCGGCTTGTAGCTTGTGACTTGCAGCTTACTCAGCCAATTTGTAAGCGATGATGTAATCGCCCATCCGCGTGCCCAGCGAGCCATGCCCGCCCGCGGTCACCAGCACATATTGCTTGCCGTCCTTGCCGGTGTAGGTCATCGGGGTGGCTTGGCCACCCGCTGGCAGGCGGGCTTTCCACAGTTCCTTGCCGTTGTTCACGTCGTAGGCGCGCAGGTACTGGTCGAGGGTCCCGCTGAGGAAACCGACGCCGCCTGCGGTCACGATCGAGCCGCCCATGCTGGGCACGCCAACCGGCAGGCCGATCGGCACTGGTGTGCTGTCACGGGTGGTGCCGTTCTTGTGCTTCCACACGACTTTGTTGGTGAACAGGTCGATGGCGGCGACGTAGCCCCAGGCCGGGGCCTGGCACGGCACGCCCAAGGGCGACATGAACGGGTGCATGGTCACGGCATACGGGGCACCGGTGTTCGGCTGCACGCCGCTTGTTTCGCTTTCGCGCTTGCTGCCCTCGGCAACCTGTTCACGCGGCACCATCTTCGACACGAATGCCATGTAGTTGGGCGAGGTGAACAGCAACTGGCGCACCGGGTCGACCGATACGCTGCCCCAGTTGAACACGCCTACGTTGCCTGGGTAGACCAGCGAGCCCTGCTCGGATGGTGGGGTGTACTGGCCCTCGTAGCGCAGTTCGCGGAACTGGATGCGGCACAGCATCTGGTCGAACGGGGTGGCGCCCCACATGGCTTGTTCGGTCAGTTCCGGGCCCAGCAGGTTAAGGTCGGAACGGGCCTGGGTCGGCGAAGTGTGGTCGCCTTTCACCGCACCTTGCGGGGTGGGGATTTCACGGATCGGCACGATTGGCGTACCGTCGCGGCGGTCGAGCACATACAGGCTCCCCTGCTTGGTCGGCACGATGATCGCCGGTTTTACGCCATCGTCGGTCTTCAGGTGCACCAGGGTCGGCTGGCTGCCGACGTCCATGTCCCACAGGTCGTGGTGGGTGAACTGGTAGTTCCAGCGTGCCTTGCCGGTCGCAAGGTCCAGGGCCACCACACCTGCGCTGTACTTCTCGGCGCCCGGCGTGCGGTCAGCGCCCCACTGGTCTGGGGTCTGGTTACCCAGCGGCAGGTAGATCATGCCGAGGTCTTCGTCGACACTGGCGATCGACCACATGTTGGCCGAGTTGCGGCTGTACATCTTGCCGGGGGCCAACGGCTTGGTGTCTTCCGGGTTGTTGCTGTCCCAGTTCCACACCAAGTGGCCGTCGTGCACGTCGTAGGCGCGGATGACGCCAGACGGCTCGTTGGTCGACTCGTTGTCGGTGACATGGCCACCGATGATCACCAGGTCGCGGGTAATGGCCGCGGGCGAGGTGGAGTAATAACCGCCGGCGGTGAATGGGCCGATGCCGGTTGTCAGGTCGATCACACCCTGGTTGGCGAAGCCTTCGCAGACTTTGCCATTGTCGGCGTTGATGGCGATCAGGCGCGCATCTGCGGTGGGCAGATACAGGCGGCGCGGGCATGCCTGCGCCACGGCCTGGCCGGCGTCGCTGATTTTCGGGGCCGGGCTGCCGTCGCGGCTGACGTAGCGGTTCTCGTCATAATACGAAACCCCGCGGCAGGTCATGTGGGCAAAGCCTTTGAAGGTGCCGGTGGGGCTCTTCACCTGCGGGTCATAGCGCCAGATTTCCGCGCCGGTGTCTGGGTCGAGTGCCAGCAGGCGGCTATGCGCGGTGCAGGCATACAGCATGCCGTTGACTTTCAACGGGGTGTTCTGGTTGGTCAGCTCGACCGGGTCGTTCTCGGTCGGCAGGTCACCGGTGCGGATGCGCCAGGCTTCTTCCAGGCGGTAGGCGTTCTGCGGGGTGATCTGGCGCAGTGGCGAATAGCGGTCGCCATGCTCGGTGCGGCCATAAGCCTGCCATTCGCCGTCCGGCATGCTCGGCGCGGCGCTGGCCATCTCGCTGCTGTCGCGGCCCAGTTCGCCAAACACCTCACCCGGGTGGGTGAACTGGCTGCCCAAAGCGCAGGCGCCTGCAGCCACCACGGCCACGCTGAGCACCGCCGTGTTGGCCGTGCTGGCCGGGCCGATCAGCGGCCTGCGTGCCCACGGTAGCAGCAGGACCACGCCGATGGCGAACCAGATGGCCAGGCGTGGCACCAGTTGCCACCAGTCCAGGCCGACTTCGAGCAAGGCCCATACCGTGCTGCCTAGCAGCACCAGGCCGTACAGGCCCAAGGCAATGCGCCGTTGGGCCAGCAGCAGGATGCCAGACAAGGCAAAGCCGATACCGGCTACAAGGTAGTACAGCGAGCCGCCCAGCTGGCTCAACTTGATGCCGCCGGCCAGCAGGGCCAGGCCCATCAGCAACAGCAGCGCGCCGATCAGGCGCGGTAGCCAGCGGCTTCCAGTGTTGGCACCTTCAGTGCTCATTTCAGGTTCTCCGTCACGTCAAAAAAATTCAGAAACTGCTTTGGATCTTCAGGCCACCGACCAGGGCGCCATCGACTTGCGACACGCCGCCGGGGTGGCGGATGTACTGCAGGTTCGGGCGGACCGTGAGCCAGTTGGCCACATGAATGCCGTAGTACAGCTCGGCGCTGTATTCGGTGTCTTGCACAGGCAGGAAGCCGGGGTTGTCGTAATCGTCAAGGCCGGCTGCCTGGTTGGCCAGGCGGGCGTTCTTGCGGTAGCCAGGGTTGACGTGCACGCGGGCAAGGGCGAAGCCGATGTCGTCCTTGGCGCGGGCATCGAAAGGCCCTTTGAATACCAGTCCTGCCTGAACATAGTTGTCGATGACATTGGTCTTCTTGTCGTGCATCGTCGCGTTGGCGAACAGGCTCAGGCCACGCGACTGGTCGGAGGCCAGTGCAGTCACCTGCTGCTGGGCGCCGAGCCACACGCCATGCTTGCTCGAGCTGCTGCGGTAGGCGCCGCCGCTCAGGGCTGCCGGCTGGCCGTTGCTATCTTTGAGAACATCGTTTGCCTTGGCATTACTGTAGTAGTAACCGGCGCGATATTCCCCTTTCAGGCCTTTGACGCGCGGGCTCCATACCAGTTCGACTGGCATGACCGCCCCTTGGGTGCCACTGCCACTGAGCTTGAAGCCGTTACCTGACTCGAGGTTGGATGGGTTCTGTTCGAATACGCCAACCTGCGCGTACAGCGTGGGGCTGAGGTTGTAGCGCACGCGCAGGGCCCATTGGCTGACCGGCCAGTTGTACCAGATGCCACCCACCCAGTTGCCCACCTGCGAGCCGCAGAAGGCCAGGTTCTGGAAGTCACAGGGGAAACTGTTGAAGTCCTCGCCTTCGCCGAAGCGGCCGAATTTCACGTCCAGTGCGCCGTCGAAGTACTTCTGCTTGATCCACATTTGCGTCAACCGCCAGGTTTCACCGCGGCCCCACACTTCCTGGGCCGAGGTAAAGCCACCCACGCGTGGGTCGTTGATGCGGTCGTTGCTGATGTTGTCGCCGTGGCGTTCGGTAATGGTCAGCTGCACTTCGGTGTCGTGCCAGCCAAGAATCTTGTCCAGGTCCAGGTGGCTGCCAAAGGTGAACTGGTCGCTGTAGCGCGCGCTGCGATCATGGTCGTAGCCACCGTGCAGGTTGCTGCCCATCTCGCCGGTGTAGCCGAGGGTGAAGTCGTAGCCTTGTTCAAGCAACCGGGTGCGGAAGCCGCCCCAGTCGCCGAGCATCCACGGGGAGTCGTTGGCGAACATTTCGCTGGCGCAGGTGGGGGTTGCCAAAGCAGCGAGGGCAACACCGATGTAACAGGTTTTGGGCAGTTGGAGCATGAGATAGCGCTATCTTCTGATTATTGAAAAAACGACAAGCGCATCGAAAGGCGAGCCTTTCAATGGATGGGACAACGGGGGAGTTCAGTGAAGCGTTTCAGCTTGCGGCGGGGAGGATATAGGGGAAGGCGTCAGAAAAAAAGGCAAATTGTCGCAGGTCATTATTGTTCAATTGGTAATAATGTCCTGTAGGGTCTGCTTTGCACAGGAACTGCGCGTACCCAGGCATGACGCAGTTCATGTGGGGACGTGGCTTACCGGCGATGGGGGCGCCACGCGCCCCCACGATTTCAGAAGGTGGTACGCAGGCCCACTTCCACACTGCGTCCGGGTGCTGGCGCGATATCGCGCAGAATCGAGCTGGCATAGCGCACGGTCTGGTCGGTCAGGTTCTCACCGCGCACGAACGCCAGCCACTGGCTCTGGCCAATGTCGAAGCGGTAGCCAACGCTGGCCCCCAGCGTGGTATAGCCATCGGTGCTGCTTTCGTTGGCCGGCTTGCGGTGCTGAGAGGCGGCGTGCTGCACGTCCACCCGGGCCTGCCAGCGGTCCAGCTCCCAGACCAGCCCACTGTTCAGACGCAGCGGAGCAATGCGGGGCAGCGGCTCGCCGCTGTCAAGGTTCTTGGCCCGGGTGTAGTCACCCGACAATTCCAGGGCAAAGCTGCCATAACGGTTCTCGACCAGCTGCCAGCGGTCCTGGGCCTCGATGCCGTAGAAGCGTGCCCGCACACCTTGGTACTGGTACTCCGGGAAACCGTCGTCGTGATCATGGTCAGCTTCGTCGTGGTCGTGATCATGCCCGCCTTCGCGCAGGTTGCCGGTGCCGATCAGGCCGATGTAATTGCGGAAGTGGCTGTAGAACAGCCCGACGCTGCCCTTGTGCGTACCGTTGTCGAAGCGTAATGCCAGGTCGGCGGAAATGGCCTTTTCCTTGTTCAGGCTGGCATCACCGACTTCATAGGCACCGGTGGCGACGTGGGCGCCATTGGCATACAGCTCGTAGAAGGTCGGGGCGCGTTCGGTATAGCCAAGGTTGGCCGCCAGCGACCAGACCGGGTCGAGCTGGTACACCGCGCCCGATGACAGGCTGAACGCATTGAAGCTGCTGGCGCTGTTGGCGTCGACGAAGTTCTCGTTGCCTTTGGCATCCGGGTCCACGCGGGTGTGTTCCATGCGTGCGCCCAGGCTCAGGTTCAGGCGCTCGGTCGCTTGCCACTGTTCGAGCATGAACAACGCCAGGCTGTCGGTATCGGTGTGCGGCACGAAGGCCTCTTCGCCCAGGGCAGAGAATTCGTTGCGGCTGACTTGCGCACCGATCACGCCCTCCACCGGCCCGAGCGGTTGGTGGCGGGCTTCGATACGCGCTTCATAGCCTTTGTTCTTGAACGTGGTGTGAACCTCGCCTTCCTCTATTTCGCTGTGTTCGTAGTCGGTGTAGCCGGCATCGACCTTGACCGAGCTGAACGGGCCGTCGAGGTCGCGCAGTTCGGAGGCGAAGGCGTAGTGGTCCTGTTTCATGTCCAGGCGCACGCCGGATTCGGCCACCGAGCCGTAGTTGCTGTCGTAGCGGCTGTACGACAGGCCGGCGTAACCGTGGTCCCAGTGGTAGGCACCGCCGATGGCGCCGCCATCCTGGCGGCCATCGCTGTTTTCCAGGCGGTGCTTGCTGCCGAGCTCCTCGGCATCGCGCACTTTCGCGCTACGGGCGTAGCCAGGGATGCGCAGGTCATTG
Source organism: Pseudomonas sp. NY5710 (assembly GCF_013305665.1). Lineage (NCBI taxonomy): Bacteria > Pseudomonadati > Pseudomonadota > Gammaproteobacteria > Pseudomonadales > Pseudomonadaceae > Pseudomonas > Pseudomonas sp. NY5710. The sequence goes on along the minus strand of NZ_CP045554.1, from coordinate 4,176,977 downwards.
AACTGACGGCTGTTGGCATCCAGGTGCAGGGCGAAGGTGCCATCGCCGGCTTCTAGCTTGCCGGCGGTGCTGCGGGTGGTGTCGGCGCCACCGTAACGCAGTTCACCGGCCCCGTGAATGCCCTTGATGGGGGCGTCGGGGATGCGGTTATCGAAGGTGTTGACCACGCCGCCAATGGCGTTGCCGCCGTACAGCAGTGCGGCCGGGCCGCGCACGATTTCGACACGATCGACGGTCACCGGGTCCAGCGGCACGGCATGGTCGTAGGACAGCGAGGAGGCATCCAGGGCGCCTACGCCGTTGCGCAGGATGCGAATGCGGTCGCCATCCAGGCCACGAATGACCGGGCGGCTGGCGCCAGGGCCGAACCAGGTCGAGGCGACACCGGGCTGCTTGTTCAGGGTTTCACCGAGGCTGCCGTGCTGCTGTTGCAGCAGGTTGTCGCCTTCGAGCACGGTGCTGGGCGCGGCCAGTTGGCGGTTGCCCAGCGGGTTGGCTGTGATGACCTGGGGTTCAAGTTCCACCGCGTGGCTGGGCGAAGCGGCCAGCCAGAGCGCGACGGCAAGGGGGGAGAGGCGAAGCGGTGCAGACAGCATGAGGTGGGGACGTTCCTTGGCAGATGCGCATATAGTGTTACAACATAACATAACTATTTCAGCACAGAGGTTTCTTCCCTGGCCAGCATTTTTCTGCGGCCTCGCTGGATCCCACCCGCCACTACACTCGTGTAAGGTGCGCATCTTTCCTACGGAGTACAGCATGAGCACGGCCCAACACAACGCGCTGCACGGCAAGACCCTCGAACAGATCCTTACCGAGCTGGTGGCGCATTACCAATGGCAGGGCTTGGCCGAACGTATTGACGTGCGTTGCTTCAAGAGCAACCCGACGATCAAGTCGAGCCTGACTTTTTTGCGTAAAACCCCTTGGGCGCGCGAAAAGGTCGAGCAGTTGTACGTGAAGCTGCAGCGTCAGGCCTGAACGTGCTGCGGCGACCTTGGCTGACCGGCATGGCGGTGCTGGGCTGGTTCGGCCTGACCGTGCAGGTGTACCTGGTACTCCTGGCGCGTTGGCAGGAGCAGGCCAGCCTGATCGGCGGCCTGATCAACGTGTTTGGCTATTTCACGGTGTTGACCAACACCTTGGTGGCTACGGTGCTCAGTTATGCGGCGTTTGGCCGCGAAGGCCGGGCCAGGCTTTTTTTTCTCTCGCCGTCGGTGAGTTCTGCGGTGGCCGCGAGCATTGTGTTGGTAGCGCTGGCCTACAGCGTGTTGCTGCGCCACTTGTGGCAGCCCGAGGGCTGGCAATGGCTGGCCGACGAGTTGCTGCACGACGTGATGCCGGCGCTGTATGCCTTGTACTGGTGGTGTGAGGTGCCCAAGGGCTATTTGCGTCTGCGGCACCTGGCGCTGTGGGCGCTCTACCCGGCCGTATACTTTGGCTACGCCTTATGGCGGGGCAGCGAGATTGGCCTGTACGCCTACCCGTTCATCGATGTGACGAGGCTGGGGTACGGGCAAGTGCTGCTCAATGCCCTGGGCGTGCTGGCGGGGTTCTGGGGGATCGGGCTGGTGTTGCTGGGGCTGGATCGTTGGCGTGGGGCGCAAAAGTTTGCTTAGCCTGTGCCGGCCTCTACGCGGGCAAGCCCGCTCCTACAGGAAGACCACAGTCTTCAAGGCTTGTGATGTACCTGTGGGAGCGGGCTTGCCCGCGAAGAGGCCGGAACAGGCTGAAAACGATTATTCGTCGTCCACGGTGCCGTCGGCCCGCCAGTAAGCGGCGGCTTTCAAAGCATCCTCGGGCACGCCTTTTTCCAGCAGCAACGCCTTGGCTTGGCGGGTCAGGTTTTTTTCCAGCGCTACCCAGGCGTACAACCGGCCTTGCGGTAAGGTCAGGTTCTGCACCAATGCCAGCAGGTCTTCCTGGTGGCGGCGTACCCAGATCACTTCGACCTGTGCCTTGCTCGGCAGCGGCTGGCGCTCCTGCTCATCCTCGATCTGGATCACCGCCAGCACCTGGCGGCCAGCGGGCAGCTCCTCGAGCCGCCTGCCGATTGCCGGGATGGCCGTTTCATCGCCGATCAGCAAGTAGCTGTCGAACACATCCGGCACCACCAGCGAAGCGCGTGGCCCGGCGATATTCAGGGTGTGGCCGACCGCGGCCTGCGCCGCCCACGTGGAGGCAGGGCCGTCGCCATGCAGGACGAAGTCGATGTCCAACTCGTTGGCCACCAGGTCTATGCGCCGTGGCGTGTATTCACGCATGGTGGGCCGTACGCCACTGTCCTTGCCCAGCTTGCGGGCCTCGATGGCCTGTTGCTGCTCCGGGGTTTCGCCGAACAGCAGCTTGATATGGTCGTCGCTGCCCAAGCTGGTGAAGCCTTGCAGTTCGGCACCGCCGAGGGTGATGCGGCGCATGCGCGGGGTCAGCTCGGTGACCCGCAGCACCTGCAGGCGGCGCTGGCGAATCTCGTGGTTGACGCGGTGAATGCTGTTAGTCATGGAGCGTCTCCGTTGCAGCGCCGGCCGGCCCGGAAGCGATGGCTTTGGCGGTGTGGTTGAGCAGGTCGCGCACCCTGTCGATTTCTTCAGGTGTCCAGCGGCCGCTGTGCATGTGCAGCGCATGGCGCAGGTTGCCCACCGCTTCGTGAATTTCAGGCGGGCGGTCGTGGCCGCGCAAAGCGCGCTTGCTGACTTCGATGCGCATGCGCACGCCGTCCAGCGCCACCGCTTGGTCCCCCAGTGCACGGCGGCCGGCCTCGGTGATGGCATACAGGCGCTTGCTGCCCTGCACCTGGCCGCTGATCAGCTCGGCTTCTTCAAGAAAATTCAGCGTGGGGTAGATCACCCCGGGGCTCGGGCTGTAACTGCCTTCGAACAGGTTCTCAATCTGGCGGATCAGGTCATAGCCATGGCCGGGCTGGTTTGCGAGCAAGTCGAGCATCAGCAACTTGAGGTCACCGGGGGCAAATACGCGGGGGCCGCGTTCGCCGCGCCCGGGGCGCCGTTCGAAGGGGTCATGGGGGGTATGTTCACGCATGGGAATAGGGGCTCCTTCTTTGCGATATATCGTAAGATATTACTCAAGATATATCTAAAGACAAGCCCTCAATTGCTGATGATTCTCATCTAATTGTTCGATTCGTCCGCTTTCTTTGTCGAGTTCGCGGCCACTTCCGGCGGCTTGCACGCGTTCGGATTGCCCGGCTGCAGGTACGGCATGAGGATCGGTGCCATGCCCTTGAGTACCTGCACCGGCAGCGCCGAGGTGAACTTGAATGCCTCTGCCGAACGCCCTGGCACGAAGGCGGTCAAGGTGCCGAAGTGGTTCTCACCCAGGAAGAACACGAAGGTGGCGGTGCGGTTGAGCGACCGCGAGCCGATCAGCCGGCCGCCGGCGCCAAAACTTTCGATGCGGTTGTCACCGGTACCGGTCTTGCCGCCCATGACCAGGGGCGTGCCGTCCTGCAGCTTGAAACTGCCGGAGATGCGCCGGGCGGTGCCGGCATCGACCACCTGCGACATGGCGCCTTTGAGGGCGCGTGCCACCTCGACCGGCAGAATCCGCACCCCCCGGTCCGGGTCGCTGATCAGTTTGGTCTCGTAGGGGGTGTTGGCGGCAAAGTGCAGGGTGTCGATGCGCAGTGTGGGCAGGCGAATACCATCGTTCTGGATGATCCCGACCAGCTCCGAGAGGGCGGCAGGGCGGTCGCCCGAGCTGCCGATGGCGGTCGCCAGCGACGGCACCAGGTGATCGAACGGGTAGCCCACGCGCTTCCAGCGCTGGTGGATGTCGAGGAACGCTTCGATTTCCACCATGGTGCGGATGCGGCTGTCGCGAGCGCCCTGGTGGCGGCTCTTGAACAGCCAGCCGTATACCTCCTGGCGCTCGAAGCGGCTGGCGTTGACCATCTCGCTCAAGGTCGAACTGGGGTTCTTCAGCAGGTAGCCGAGCAGCCACAGGTCCAAGGGGTGGACCTTGGCAATGTAACCCTGGTCGGGCAGGTCGTACTTGCCCGGGCCATAGGCCTCGTACATCTCGGCCAGGCGGCCATCGTTGAGTTTGCCCAGGGCGCTCTTGTCACCCTTGAGGTGAGCGCGGACAAAGGCATTGAACGTTTGCTGGCCCGCTTCGGGGAACAGGTAGCGGTGCACGGCGGCCAACCGTTGCGGGGTCACGCGCATGCTGTCGAGGAAGGTATCCAGGCGCTGTTGCGAGGTCTTGCGCTGGTATTTCTTCCAGAAGCGCATCAGGTAGTTGGTGCCTTCCTTGTCGGCAAAGCGCGCCAGGTATTCCTGGCGACGCGGGTCGGCGTCATCCTTGAGCAGCGGTACGCGGTTGTAGGGCTGCTGGTAGGTCACATAGCGCACCAGGTCGCGCATCAGGCGGATGAAGGGCAAGTTGATCGACTCGCGCAGGGCATCCTTGAGCGTGGGGTTGCGGTTGTTGTCTTCCTTGCGGAAGTTATTGAACACATGCATGCCGCCGCCGGTGAAAAACGCCTCGCCGGTATTGGCCGAGTACTTGCGCTCCAGGGCGGCGTCGAGCATGGCATCCAGGCTCTGGTTCTTGCTGTTCTGCGCCAGCCAATCCAGTGACCATTGGGTGATGCGGTCAAGCTCGGCGACGTCGACCTTTTTCAGCTCGGCGACAGGCTTGCCGGCGTACTTGTCGTGCAGTTCGGCAATGATCTCCAGGTAGGTCGTCAGTACCCGCAACTTCGCCGTGGAGCCCAGCTCCAGCTTGCTGCCTTCGTTGATGTCGAAGGGCTGGTCGGTACTGTCGGTCTGCACCCTGACCCGCGAGCCATCGGCGGTGCGTTCGAACAGGGTGAAGCTGTAGCTCACCTGGTCGGTGGTCTTGGCGGTGAGCAGGCGCTCGCCGATCAGGCCGATCTGCGCAGCGAAAGCCGGTTCGGCAAGGTTCTTCAGGTATTGGCTGACCTGCAATTGCAGGTCAGCCTGCAGGGTGCTGGTAGCCGAGACATCGAGGCGGTCGAGGTCGTACAGCGGGCGGTTGAGCATGGCCGCCAGGCGGTTGCGCGCCAGGCTGATACCTTTGTTGGTGACGATGGGCACGATGGTCGGTTGCGCCACCCAGTCGCGGTACACCGCTTTGCTGGCCAGCGCCGCCTCGGCCAGTGGCTGTTCGATGACCTTGTTGGCGGCCAGCACGCGGATGTGCGAGTCGGTCAGCTCGGCCAGTTCCACCCGGCCTTTGGACAAGTAATGCGAGGGCCGCCGCTGGGCGATCATCAGCGACAGCACCTGGCGCAGGGCCAAGCCACGCGCCGCCATGCTTTGCGGGTCAGTGGCGGTGGACGTCAGCGCCTGGTTGACCTGGTCGAAGTCGGCGCCGTACCACACCCGCAGCCCCTCGGCCATGCCGTGCACCTCGCCGTGGCCCGGCACGGCCGACAGTGGCACGCTATTGAGGTAGTCACGCACGATGCGTTTGCGCGCCTCGGTGGTGTCGGGGCCGCCCTGGTACGCGCGCACGCTGGCCGAAATCATCTGGCGGATCTTCTCGGCCCCCGACACGGTCAGGCCATCTGGGGAGTGGCGATACTTTTCCAGTTGCGTGGCCAGGGTGCTGCCACCCGCCGACTGGCCGGGCAGCGCCAGGTACTTGGCCACCTGGCTGTAGGCGGCCTTGGCGAAGCGCGGCCAGTCCACGGCCGGGTTGTTGCGCGGGTCTTGGGTGTCAAGCAGGTCGCGGTTCTCGATGAACAGCAGGCTATTGACCATCACGGGCGGGATGGCGGCGAAGTCAGGGTACAGGTGCTGCGGGTAGTTGTACTGGTAGAGCATGTCGCCACGGCAGTCGGTGATCGACAGGCCCGCCTGGATCTTCTCGATATAGGGCACGAACAGCCCATGCTCGACGTAGTTCACCAACGCCGGGGAAAACCTGACCTGTTCGCTGATCAGGTAGTCGCGCTTGAGCAGGCGCGGCAGGAATTCACCCAAGGCACTGTAACCCAGGCGTTTGTCGAACGGCCCGTCACCGGGGTAGACGATGGCGTCGCTGGGGCCGGGCTGCAGCGAGTAGGTGAGCGTGCTGGCGAGCTTGCTGAATTCCCGCGACTGCAACTCGGACGTGCGAAATTCGTCGTAGGCGGCGAAGCCGATAGCCACCAGCGCCACCAGCACGATGAGGATGATCAGCCGCCACCATAGCCGACGCTGCCGGGGGGTATTGCGGTGTGGCGTCTCGGCCGGCGGTGTCTCGGGTGCTTCCGTTCTGCTTGGTTCCGACTGCCACAGTGCGCCCATAGTCTTCAATCCGGCCAGGTATTTTCGTCTTGCTTGCCTGAAGCTTAGACGGTGAGCGGGTAGGCGGAAACATTTGTCGGAGATGATCAAAGGTGCCAGGGGTTCCGGAGAACTCGCTGATTATTCCTGGATATACAGCGAAAACCCCTTCAACGGTCTTCCTATACTGCTCGCCCCTTCGCCCTGCCGGGTTGCTCTGACCCGGCACGCGGGCCGGCCCACGAGGCCAGCCTGGCAAGCCAAGGCCACGCCTATCGGCGTGGCGGGTGCTGCACGAAGGCAAATCCAATAACAAAATGAGGTTGAATCGCTATGCCAGTCGGCAACCACCCTGCCCATGGCCAGGCCACCGAAGGCGGCCCGCTCAAGCGTGAACTGGGCGAACGGCATATCCGTCTGATGGCGCTGGGCGCCTGTATCGGTGTCGGTCTTTTCCTAGGCTCGGCCAAGGCCATCGAAATGGCCGGCCCGGCCATCATGCTGTCCTACATCATCGGTGGCCTGGCCATTCTGGTGATCATGCGCGCCCTTGGTGAAATGGCCGTGCACAACCCTGTCGCCGGCTCGTTCAGCCGCTATGCGCAGGACTACCTTGGCCCGCTGGCGGGCTTTCTCACTGGCTGGAACTACTGGTTCCTGTGGCTGGTGACCTGTGTTGCGGAAATTACCGCGGTAGCCATCTACATGGGGATCTGGTTCCCCGACGTGCCACGCTGGATCTGGGCCCTGGCGGCGCTGGGCAGCATGGGGGCGGTCAACCTGGTAGCGGTCAAGGCCTTCGGCGAATTCGAGTTCTGGTTCGCCCTGATCAAGATCGTCACCATCATCGCCATGGTGCTGGGCGGCGTCGGCATCATTGCCTTCGGCCTGGGCAATGACGGTGTGGCAGTGGGCATCGCCAACCTGTGGAGCAACGGCGGCTTCATGCCCAACGGCGTGACCGGCGTGCTGATGTCGCTGCAGATGGTGATGTTCGCCTATCTGGGCGTGGAAATGATCGGTTTGACTGCCGGTGAAGCGCGTAACCCGCAAAAAACCATCCCGCAGGCCATCGGCTCGGTGTTCTGGCGCATCCTGCTGTTCTATGTCGGTGCGTTGTTCGTGATTCTGTCGATCTACCCGTGGAACGAAATTGGCAGCCAGGGCAGTCCGTTCGTCATGACCTTCGAGCGCCTGGGCATCAAGACCGCCGCGGGCATCATCAACTTCGTGGTCATCACTGCGGCGCTGTCCTCATGCAATGGCGGCATCTTCAGCACCGGGCGCATGCTCTATAGCCTGGCGCAGAACGGCCAGGCCCCGGCGGCCTTCGCCCGTACCTCGAACAACGGGGTGCCCCGCAATGCGCTGCTGCTGTCCATCGGCGCGCTGCTGCTGGGCGTGCTGGCCAACTACCTAGTGCCGGAGAAGGTCTTCGTCTGGGTGACGTCGATTGCCACCTTTGGCGCGATCTGGACCTGGGTGATGATCCTGCTGGCGCAGTTGAAATTCCGTGCCGGCCTTACCCCTGCCGAGCGCCAGGGGCTGAAGTACCGCATGTGGTTGTGGCCGCTGAGCTCTTACCTGGCATTGGCGTTCCTGGTGCTGGTGGTGGGCCTGATGGCGTACTTCGAGGACACCCGGGTGGCGCTGTACATCGGCCCCGCATTCCTGGTGCTGCTGACCGTGCTGTACCACGTGTTCCGGTTGGCACCCAAAAACGTGCAGGGTACGGCCAGTACCGCTTCCTGACCTGAGTTGGCCGGGGCCGCGCTGCGGCCCATCGCCGGCAGCCCCACACAGGGATCGCATCAGGGCTGACAGGTGTTTGTCAGAAGATATGCAGCGCCTGTGAGATCGAGCGCCGCCCGCGCGGCGCTTCGCGGGTGAACCCGCTCCTACGTTTGTTTCGGGCCAATTATGCCTGTGGGATTTGCGCGCGAACGCCTTGGCGCCCACCACGATATCGCGTCGTAAAAACAAGGCGGTCGCGCGCGTCCGGCATAGGCAATACTGGCCCGAGACAAACGTAGGAGCGGGTTCACCCGCGAAGCGCCGCGCGGGCGGCGCTCGATCTCACAGGCGCTGAAGATGCTGCGGCTACCCTTGCCAGAAACCATAGAATCTCCCACAGGGATCGCAGCAGGGCTGCCAAGCAGCCCCCGGGGCGCGTCAGGCCGCGACCTCACTGTGCGGCTCGAAGCTGTCGGCCCTGGCCAGCTGCCACATGCGCGAATAGAACTGGCCATCCACCTCGCCGGTGAGCAGCTCGCCCGGTTTGAGGAACACATGCATCTGCGAGAACAGCTTGATCTCGGTGGCCGAGATGCGGCGCACCAAGTGCTTGGCCTCCAGCTGTGCCGGGTGTTCCAGGCCAGCCGCCGCCAGCATTTCTGCCAGCGCGCGCAAGGTGTTGTGGTGGAAGTTCAGCACCCGCTGGGCCTTGTCCGGCACTACCAGCGCACGTTGGCGCAGCGGGTCTTGCGTGGCCACGCCAGTGGGGCATTTGTTGGTGTGGCAGCTTTGCGACTGGATGCAGCCAATGGCGAACATGAAGCCGCGCGCCGAATTGGCCCAGTCGGCGCCAATGGCCAGCACGCTGGCGATGTCGAAGGCGCTGACAATCTTGCCGCTGGCGCCCAGCTTGATCTTGTCGCGCAGGTTCAGGCCGACGAGGGTGTTGTGCACGAACAGCAACCCCTCACGCAGGGGCACGCCAATGTGATCGGTGAATTCCACCGGCGCCGCGCCGGTGCCGCCTTCCTTGCCATCGACGACGATGAAATCCGGCAGGATACCGGTCTCCAACATGGCCTTGGCGATGCCCATGAACTCCCACGGGTGGCCCAGGCAGAACTTGAAACCCACCGGCTTGCCGCCGGACAGTTCGCGTAGCTGGGCGATGAACTGCATCATTTCGATGGGGGTGGAAAAGGCGCTGTGCCGCGACGGCGAAATGCAGTCTTCGCCCATCAGCACGCCACGGGTCTCGGCAATTTCCTGGGTGACCTTGTGCTTGGGCAGGATACCGCCATGGCCGGGCTTGGCGCCCTGGCTCATCTTTACTTCGATCATGCGCACCTGCGGGCTACGGGCTTGTGCGGCGAAGCGCTCAGGGTCGAAACGCCCGTCCGCGGTGCGGCAGCCAAAGTAGCCGCTGCCCAGTTCCCATACCAGGTCACCACCGTGTTCACGGTGGTACGGGCTGATGCTGCCTTCGCCAGTGTCATGGTGGAAGTTGCCCAGTTTGGCGCCCTGGTTGAGCGCGCGGATAGCGTTGGCGCTGAGCGAGCCGAAGCTCATGGCCGAGATATTGAAAATCGAGGCCGAATACGGCTGGCTGCACTGCGGCCCACCAATGATGATGCGGAAGCTGGCCGGGTCGGCCAAAGGTGCCGGGCGCATGGAGTGGCCAATGAACTCGAAGCCGGACTGGTACACATCGATCAAGGTGCCGAACGGTTTGTCGGAAGCTTCGTTCTTGGCCCGGGCATACACCAGCGAGCGCTGCGCACGGGAGAACGGCAGTGCGTCGCTGTCGGACTCCAGCAGGTACTGGCGGATCTCCGGGCGGATGGTCTCTACCAGGTAGCGGATGTTGCCCAGGATGGGGTAGTTGCGGCGCACGGCGTGGCGCCGCTGCAGCAGGTCGAACAGCCCGATCAGGCTGAGAACGCCTGCGGTCAGGGTGAAGGGCCACAGCCATTCATGCTGGCTGAAGGGCAGGCTCGCCAAGGTGAACAGGACACAGGCGGCGAAGAAGGCATAGCGGCTGAGAAGTGACAGGCTCATACAGGGTCCTTGCGATGGCGCGGTCAGGCTCAGGGCCTGGGGGCAAACCCCGACCATAGCCAAGTTGCCGGGCGCTGCAAATTAAAATCGGGGTAGCGAAAATCATTCTCGCCACGCCAAGCGGCAACAGCCCCGGCCCTTGGTCGGCAAGACAGGCTGTTCACAGTGCGCCGCGCAGCAGCTTCTGTCGCCAGCTTTCCTGCTCGTGCGCGGGCGCCTCGCTCAGGTACACAGGGCGCCCGGCCACGCGCTTGGCCACTGGCACGCCGTCGCGGTACAGCAGGCGGTTGCCGCTCACCGCCGGCACCTTCACCCCCGGCAGCAACGAGCCGATCAGGTTCAGCGGGTCACTGGCACTGACCACCTGCAATGCACCGTCCGCCTCGCGCCGGCGTACCTGGCGCAGCAACCCCACTGCCTCCGGCAAGGCAAATTGTTCACCAGCCAACCCGGCAATGAAGCGCCCCCCGCGGATCTCGCCGCGCGCCTCCAGCCGGTGGTAGCAGCGCAGCAGTTCCCGCCACGGCGGCAGTACATCGCTCTCGCGCTCCAGCAGCCGCCAGCACACCACGCCATAGCGCCTTAGCAGGGCGTGGGCGATGTGCTCCAGGCGCTGGCTGTCATCCGCCGTGCCCTGGCGCAGCAATGCCCAGCGCCCGGCATGGGACATGCTGCTGGAGAACGGTGCATGGCCGTGCCGGCGGGTGCGTGAAGCGCGTTTCGCCGCCGGGGCGATCAGGCTGCGCAGGCCAGTGAAGCTGTCGGCACCTACCAGGCCGGCACCCACCAGTTCCTGCAACGCTGTTTCCAGTTCGCTGGGCAGCAGGCGGGCATCGTGGGTCAGTTCGTCGAAGAACAACGCGCCCTCAGCCTGCAGCACCTCATGTACCCGCTGCGCCCTTGCGCCAAGGCTCTGTACGGCAGGGGCGGGCGCCAGGCTGCGCCACAGCCCCAGGTGCTCCCGAGGCAGCAACACCAGCGGGGTGCTCGACAAGGTGCTGCTTGAGCGGGTCGCGGCCAGCCGGCTCCAGGCGAATTGCCCGCTACGGCAGGCATCATCGAGCCAGTGGGGGCTGTAGTCGAGGATGCGTGCGGGCAGCAGTTCGGCCTCCCAGGCTGCGGCTGCACTGGGGAAGCCCTGCAACTGCCCAAGCACTTCGGCTACGGCCTGCGGGCCACGCAGGCGCGTGTCAGGTGCCAGGTGCTGCCAGTCGAACAGAAAACGCATGAAGTCCTGCAGGCTGACCGGCTCGATTTCGCGACGCAAGCGCTTGACCGTGTAGCGGTGGATGCGTGCCAGCAAATGGCGTTCGCACCATTGCAGCTCGCTGGCGGCCGGGCTGAAATAGCCGCGCAGCACGTAACCTTCGGCTTCCAGGCGGGCCAGAGCCTGTTCGACTGCCTGCGCTGGCATGCCCAACGGCGCGGCGATCTGTACCAGCGTCTGCGGGCCATGGGCGCTCAGGCGGCCACGCAGCAGTTCGGCCAGGGCATTGTCGCGCTCGATGGGCTGATCGAAGCCAGGCAACTGCTCCAGCGCCGGTTCGAGGGGCGTCGCCGGGTAGATTGCCTGCAACAGGTTCAGGCGCTCACGGGCCAGCCACAGCTGCTCGCGGGGCAGGCGCAAGGCGCGGCCGGCCTTGGCCAGTTGCCTGAGGAGCAGGTTCCAACCAGGGTTGGCGCTGACCTGCGCCTGGCTGATGGCGCCCAGGCTCATCAGGGCTTCATGCATTTCGTCGCTATTGCGCGGCTGCGGCCAGGCCTCGGCGGCCACGGCAGCAATGGCGTCGGCGTCCAGTGCGCCCAGGTCGTCACTGCTGTGCACCTCGTTCCAGCGCCGGTTGAGCACCGCCTGGGTACGCCGCTCTTCCAGCGGTGCGTCGTCGAGGAACGTATAAGGCCGGGCATTGAGAATGGCCGACGCCAGTGGCGATGGCGCAGGCAAATCGCGGCACAGCAGGCGTACCGCCCCGCTTTCCATGCGCCTCAACAGGGCCAGCCAGCCCGTGCAATCCAGTGCCTCGTGCAGGCAGTCGTCGAGGGTCTGCTCGACCAGTGGGTGTTCGGGTATCTGCCGCTCGCCGGCGATATTTTCCAGGCAGGCGATCTGGTCGGGAAATACTGCGGCAACCAGGTCTTCGCTTTTCATGCGCTGGATTTGCGGCGCGACTTTGCGCCCGCCTACGAAGCGCGGTAGGGCCATGGCGACACTGGCGTTCCAGCGCCAGCGCACACCGAACAGTGGCGCTTCGAGCACGGCCTGTATGAGGAGGGCTTCTGCGCTGCCGCTTTTCAGGTAACGCCAGACCTCGTCGAGGTCGAAACTGTGGCTGGTGGACAGCGACAGCACGATGGCGTCCTCGCTGGCGGCCGCCTGCAGTTCGAAATTGAAGGTGCGACAGAAGCGTTTGCGCAAGGCCAGGCCCCAGGCGCGATTGATGCGGCTGCCGTAGGGCGAATGGATGATCAGCTGGGTGCCGCCGGAGGCATCGAAGAAACGCTCCATCACCAATGTTTCCTGCGAGGGCAGGGCACCGAGCACTTCGCGGGTACGGCCCAGGTAGTCGAGCAACTGCTCGGCACAGTCTTCGCCCAGCTCGAACGTACGCTGCAGCCATGCCGACACCGCGCGGGTATCGCCGTCGGCCAGCGTCAGCTGCTGGTCAAGCTGTGCCTGCAGCCTGGCCACGGCCGCGGACAGCTCGTCGCTGCGGCCAGGCGCCTCGCCGAGCCAGAACGGAATGGTGGGCGGCAGCCCTTGGGCATCCTCCACCCGAACCCGGCCCGACTCGACGCGCAGGATGCGGTACGAGGCATTGCCCAGCTGGAAGATGTCGCCTGCGATGCTCTCCACCGCGAAGTCTTCATTGACGCTGCCAATGTTCAGCGCCTGCGGCTCCAGCAATACGCTGTAGTCGGCATTGTCCGGAAGGGTGCCGCCACTGGTCAGCGCGGTCAGCTGACTGCCGCGGCGGCCCCGCAATGTGCCGCTTACCGCATCGCGGTGCAGGTAGGCACTGCGTACGCCCTGGCGGCCGTTGTAGCCCTCGGCAAGCATGCGCAGCAGGGCCTGGTAGTGCTGCTGGTCGAGGTGGGCATAAGGTGTGGCCTGGCGCAGGCAGTCGAACAACGCCTGTTCGTGCCACGGCTGGTTGCAGGCTTCGGCGACGATCTGCTGGGCCAGCACGTCCAGGGGCGCCCGGGGTATGTGCAGCGCCTCCAGTTCCCCACGGCGTACGCAGTCGAGCAGGGCCACGCACTCGATCAGGTCGTCACGCGATGTCGGGAACAAGCGCCCTTTGGGCACGCCATCGACCTGGTGGCTGGCGCGGCCAACCCGTTGCAGGAAGGCGGCAATCGAACCCGGCGAGGCAACCTGGCAGACCAGGTCGATGTCGCCTATGTCGATGCCCAGCTCCAGTGAAGCGGTGGCCACCAGCACCTGCAACTGGCCGTGCTTGAGCCGTTGCTCGGCGCCCAGGCGCAGCTCCTTGGCTAGGCTGCCATGGTGTGCAGCCACGGCATCCTTGCCCAGGCGGTCGCTGAGGTGGCGGGTGATGCGCTCAGCCAGGCGCCGGGTGTTGACGAAGACCAGGGTGGTGCGATGCTTGCGGGCCAGGGCTGCCAGGCGGTCGTAGACCAGGCCCCAGACATCGGTGGCCATGACCGCCCCCAACGGTACCGGCGGCAGCTCGATGGCCAGGTCGCGTGGCCGGGCATGGCCGACATCGACAACCGCGCAGGGCCGGCCGCTCCCGGCCAGAAACTGCGCCACCCGCGCCACCGGGCGCTGCGTGGCAGACAGGCCAATACGGCGCAAGGGCCGGCCTGCCAAGGCCTGCAGGCGTTCCAGGGTCAGCGCCAGATGCGCCCCGCGCTTGTTGCCGGCCAAGGCATGGATCTCGTCGACGATTACCGTATGCACGTTGCGCAGGCCTTCACGGCCAGACGCTGAACCCATCAGTACATACAGGGATTCGGGAGTCGTTACCAAAATGTGCGGTGCCAGCTTGCGCATGGCGGCGCGCTCTTTTTGCGGCGTATCGCCGGTGCGCACGGCGGTGGTGATGCGGGGTGCGGCCAGGCCCTGTTCTGCCAGGGCCTGGCTGATACCCTCGAGCGGGGCTTGCAGGTTGACGCGGATGTCATTGGACAGCGCCTTGAGCGGCGAAACATAGACCACCTGGGTCAGCGCCGGCAGTTGGCCCTGCTGCGCCAGGCCCTGGCAGAACAGTTCATCGAGCACGGCCAGGAACGCGCTCAGGGTCTTGCCAGAGCCGGTGGGTGCGGCCAACAGCATCGACTGGCCGCCATGAACCAAGGGCCAGGCCTGGGCCTGGGCATCGGTAACGGTTGCGAAGTGGCGGCCGAACCAGGTGCGTACGGCGGGGTGGAACAGTTCGAGCACCGGGTGCTGTTGGGCGGGCAGGTTCATGGGTTGGTTATGGAGGGGCATGGGCGCTTTGGCAAGGGGCCGTTCGTCTGGCCGGCACACGCGACAATGGCCTTGTCAGGCCAAGCGAGCCCGTGGGATCCTCCCCGGCCATTGTTGCCAGCGAGTTCACCCCATGCCCAATACCATTCGCATCGCCGCCGCCCTGTTGCTCGACCCCCAGGGGCGCACCTTGCTGGTGCGCAAGCGTGGCACCGAAGCCTTCATGCAGCCGGGGGGCAAGATCGATGCGGGTGAAACGGCGCTGCAGGCACTGGTACGCGAACTGCACGAGGAATTGGGCCTGCACATCGACCCGGCCCAGGCCGTGCACTTGGGCCAGTTCACTGCCACGGCTGCCAACGAGCCCGGCTTCGACGTGCAAGCCGAGCTGTTTCGCGTGGACAGCGCCGCTGCCGTGGTCCCGGCGGCAGAAATCGAGGAGGTGGTATGGCTGGCTGCAGATCAGGCGCCAGACACGCCACTGGCACCCTTGACCCGCGATCTGATCCTGCCGCTGTACCGCCAGTTGCTCAACGCACCGCGCTGACGCCGTCGAGGGTGGCGAAGGAGGTATCCTTGGCGGTCAGCAGAAAGTCGCGCATGTACGGCGCATCGAGCATGTCCGTGCGCACAGCGGCGTAAAGCGTCGCAAACAGGCCTTTCTCGCCCAGGCGCTTGCCTTTCACATAACCGCGCGCACTGTACTCATGCAAAGCCCAGTGCGGCATGCCGCACACCCCCCGGCCGCTGGCGACCAGCTGCATCATCATCACGGTCAGCTCCGAGGTGCGCACGGCGGCCGGCTCGACGTCGGCCGGCTCCAGGAAGCGGGTGAAGATGTCCAGGCGGTCGCGCTCCACCGGGTAGGTGATCAGGGTCTGGTCGAGCAGGTCCTGGGGCACGATATACGGCTTGCTGGCCAGCGCATGCTGGTTGGCGACCGCCAGCATGGCTTCGTAGGTGAACAGCGGCACGTAGGTGATGCCGGCCAGGTCCACCGGGTCGGAGGTCACCACCAGGTCGAGGTCCCCACGGGCCAGGGCTGGCAGGGGTGCAAAGGCGAAGCCTGAAGCCAGGTCCAGCTCGACTTCCGGCCAGGCATCGCGGAATTGGTCGATGGTCGGCATCAGCCACTGGAAGCAGCTGTGGCATTCGATTGCCATGTGCAGGCGCCCGGCGGTACCGCCGGCCAGGCGCGCGATGTCGCGTTCGGCACCCCGTAGCAACGGCAGGGTGGCATCGGCCAGTTGCAGCAGGCGCAGCCCGGCGCTGGTAAAGCGTATCGGCTTGCTCTTGCGTACGAACAGCGGCAGGCCCAGGCGCTCCTCCAGCTCCTTGAACTGGTGAGACAGCGCCGACTGGGTCAGATGCAGGCGCTCGGCGGCTTCCACAAGGCTGTCGGCCTCGCGCAAGGCATGAAGGGTTTTCAGGTGGCGGATCTCCAGCACTGCTGACTCCGGGGTGTGAATGGGGTGAACGAAGCAATGAGTTGAGTTTCGCTCATGTTGGCAACGCTGTCGACTGGGCGTAGCGCCGCACCGCCTGCGGCTGGCCCACACCCACTGGGGCCCGAATACCCGCGCCGCAGGCACTTCACACGGTTGTCGAGGTCAACCAAGGCCGTATTTTTTGACCTTGTCGAACAGCGTGGTCTTGGCCATGCCCAGCTCCTGGCTGGCCTGGCTGAGGTTGCCGCCGGTGCGTTGCAGTGCATCGCTGAGCAGGTTGCGTTCAAACGCCTCCACTGCCTCGGCAAAGCCCAGGCCTTGGCTGGCCCCCCCGCTGGGCCCTTTCTTGAACGCCGGCAGGCCCAGGGCGTAGCGTTCGGCCACGTTGCGCAGTTCCCGCACATTGCCTGGCCAGTCGTGGGCGAGGAGGCGGGACAGGGTCTGGCTGTCCAGGGTCGGTGTTTCCCGATCGAAGCGCAGGGCCGATTGCTGTAGGAAGTGCTCGAACAATTGCAGGATGTCTTCGCGGCGCTCGCGCAGCGGTGGCAGCTCCAGGGTCACCACGTTCAACCGGTAGTACAGGTCGCTGCGGAACTGACCGCTCTGGCCCAGGCTATCGAGGTCGGCCTTGGTTGCCGCAATCACCCGGCAATCCACGGCAATGCTCTGGTTCGACCCCAAACGTTCCAGGGTGCGCTCCTGCAAAACGCGCAGCAGCTTGATCTGCAGGTTGATCGGCATGCTCTCCACTTCGTCGAGGAACAGCGTGCCGCCATTGGCGTGTTCGATCTTGCCAATACGGCGCTTGCCGGCACCGGTGAAGGCGTTCGCCTCGTGGCCAAAAATCTCGGTCTCGAACAGGTTTTCCGGCAGGCCGCCACAGTTCAGCGCCACGAAGGGCTGGCCCTGGCGACGGCTGAAGTCATGCAGGCAGCGCGCGACCAGTTCTTTGCCGGTGCCGGTCTCGCCCTCGATGAGCACGTTGGCCGAGGTGTCGGCCACATTGGCAATCAGCTCGCGCAGGTGCTCCATGGCCGGCGAGCGGCCGATGATGCGGCCTTCCAGGCTGCTCTGTTCGGCCAGCTGGCGGCGCAGGGCGACCACTTCGCGGGACAGCCCCCGTTGTTCCAGCGCGCGGCGCACCACGTCGACCAGGCGCTCCGGGGAGAACGGCTTTTCCATGAAGTCGTAGGCACCATTGCGCATGGCGCCAACGGCCATGTCGATGTCGCCGTGGCCGGTGATCAGTACCACCGGCAGGCTGCGGTCGCGGGCCTTCAGGCGGTTGAGCAACTCCAGGCCGTCGATGCCGGGCAGGCGGATATCGCTGACGACGATACCGGCGAAATCGTGGCCGATGCGCTCTAGCGCTTGCTCGGCACTGCCCACACCCTCGCAGGCGATGTCCTCCAGGGCCAGTGCCTGCTGGCAGCCGAGCAGCACATGCGGGTCGTCTTCGACGATCAGGACGGTAAGAGGCGCTTGGTTCATGGGTGCTCTGCCGATTCGTTAGGGGGCGAAACCAGGGGCAGGGCCAGGACGAAGGCGCTCCCGCCGGTGACGGGGTGCTCGACGTTGAGGCTGCCCTTGGCCGCAGCCGCAAGGCTCGCCGACAGGGTCAGGCCCAGGCCCAGGCCGTGTTCGCCCGGTTTGGTGGTGAAGAAAGGTTCGAACAGGTGCTTGCGCGCCTCGGCGTCGATGCCGTGGCCATTGTCACGCACCTGCAAACGGTATTTGTCGCCCTGCACTTCGCCCTCCAGCCACAGTTCGGGCTGGGGCTGCGCAGCCATGGCATCAAGGGCGTTGCCGATCAGGTTGACCAGGATCTGCTCCAGGCGGGTCTGGTCGATGGCCAGTTGCTGGTCCTCGTAGTGGTTGTGCAGCTGCAAGTGGCAGGCGCTGATGCGGTTGCCCAGTACTTGCAAGGTGGCTTCTATCGCCTTGGCCAGGGAAGCCTGGCCACTGTCGTCGCTGCGCCGGGCGAACGAGCGCAGGCTGGCAGTGATGCGGCCCATGCGGTCAATCAGGTCGTTCATGGTGCGCAGGTTGGTGCTGGCGGTTTCCAGCGCCCCGCGTTCGAGGAAGCGCACCGTGTTGCCAGACAGCGTCCGCAAGGCAGCCAGCGGCTGGTTCAGCTCGTGGGCGATGCTGGTGGACATTTGCCCGATGGCTGCCAGCTTGCCGGCCTGCACCAGCTCGTCCTGGGCGTGGCGCAGCGTTTGTTCGGCGTGCCGGCGCTCGCGAATCTGGCCTTTCAGGCGTTCGTTGCTGGCACGCAGGTCGGCGGTGCGTTCGGTAATCCGTCGCTCCAGCTGGCTGTTGGCTTCCTCCAGCGCCTCGCGTGCGGCCAGGCGGGTGGCGATGACTTTGCGCCGCTCGTTCCAGGCGATGCCGAGGATGGCCAGCAGGGCGAAGGCGACCCCCACCAGAATGCCCTGGACCATGGATTCGCGGCGCAGGTCCTGCAGCGGGGTGAGCAGAGTGAAATGCCAGGGCGTGTCGACCAGCCGCCGGGTCTGGGCCAGGTAGGCCACTTCGTGGGGCTCGCCGTGGGCAGTCTCGCTGTTGGCGGGGAAGGTCAGTTTTTCCACGCCATCGGCCAGGGTCTCGCGGGCCAGGGGCTGCAACTCGTTCAACGGCCACCAGTAATATTGCAGGCTGCGCGCCAGCCGTTCCTTAGTTTGCGCGGTCAGCGGGCGTACCGACTTCAGGCGCCTGGCAGGGTCGCTGGAAAGGATGATGATGCCGTTCTCGTCGCTGACGAATGCCTCCAGGCGCGCCCGCTGCCAACGTTCTTCCAGGGTATCCAGGCGTACCTTGATCACCGCCACGCCAATGATCTTGCCGTGTTCCTCGAGCCCGTGGGCCAGGTAGTAGCCAGCCTCGCCCGTGGTGCTGCCGATGCCGTAGAAGCGCCCAGGTTCGCCGCGTACGGCAGTCTGGAAATAGGCGCGGAACGACAGGTCTTCGCCCAGGAACGAATCGGCATCGCGCCAGTTGCTGGTGGCCTGGACCCGGCCATTGGTATCGAGCACGAAAATTGCCCGGCTGCGGCTGCGCCGGTTCAGGCCTTCGAGGTATTCGTTGACTGCCTGGCGCGAACCGCCATCCGGGTCGGTGAGCAGGTGCGAGACGCTGTCTTCCAGCTCCAGCAGGCTCGGCAGATAGGTGTATTTGCTGATCTCGCTTTCGACCGTGCGCGCGTGCAGCTCCAGCTGGCGTTCACCGTTTTCGCTGAGGGTGCGAATACCGTTGCTCTCGCTGATCAGGTAGCCAGCCATACCCAGGCCGACCATCAGCAAAATGATCAGTGGTGGCAACAGCAATTGACGGAGCAGGCGGGATTTCACGGCAGGCTTGGCAGGGAGAAGAAGCGAAGGATCGCATTTCATCACAGTGGCCTTGTCACGACCAGCGCCTGCTGCCCGATTGGGCAGCCGCGCCGACCGGTTCTATGAAGCAAAGTCAGTGTTGCAGGATCTTGCTGAGGAAGTGCTGGGTGCGTTCGTGGCGGGCAGTCGGGTCGCCGAAGAACGCTTCCTTCTGGCAGTCTTCGATGATGTGGCCTTTGTCCATGAAGATCACGCGGTTGGCCACTTTACGGGCGAAGCCCATTTCGTGTGTCACGCACATCATGGTCATGCCTTCGTGGGCAAGCTCCACCATCACGTCCAGTACTTCGTTGACCATTTCCGGGTCCAGCGCCGAGGTCGGCTCGTCGAACAGCATGACGATCGGGTCCATCGACAGTGCACGGGCAATGGCCACGCGCTGTTGCTGGCCACCCGACAGCTGGCCCGGGTGCTTCTTGGCATGAGCGCCAAGCCCGACGCGGTCGAGCAGGGCCAGGCCTTTTTTGGTGGCCTCCGCCTCACTGCGGCCCAGTACCTTGCGCTGGGCGATGGTCAGGTTTTCGGTGATGCTCAGGTGGGGGAACAGTTCGAAGTGCTGGAACACCATGCCCACCCGCGAACGCAGCTTCGGCAGGTTGGTCTTGGGGTCGGCAATGGAGGTGCCATCAACCACGATATCGCCCTTCTGGAACGGCTCCAGGGCGTTGACGCACTTGATCAGGGTGGACTTGCCCGAACCCGAAGGGCCGCACACCACCACCACTTCACCTTTTTTGACCTCGGTGCTGCAGTCGGTCAGTACCTGGAAGTCCCCGTACCACTTGTTGACGTTCTTGATGGAAATCATACGGCGATCCTTTTTTGCAGGCGCTTGACCAGCCACGAAGCGGAGAAGCTGATGAGGAAGTACACGACCCCGGCGAAGATCAGGAACTCATGGGAGCGCCCAATGATGTCGCCGTTGGAGCGTGCCGAGTTGAGGAAGTCCACCAGGCCCACGGTGTAGACCAGCGAGGTATCCTGGAACAGGATGATGCTCTGTTGCAGCAACAGCGGGGTCATCTTGCGAAAAGCCTGCGGCAGGATGATCAGGCGCATGGTCTGGCTGTAGGTCATGCCCAGGGCCTGGGCGGCGCCCATCTGGCCCTTGGAGATCGACTGCACACCGGCGCGGACGATTTCACAGAAGTAGGCGGCTTCGAACATCATGAACGCCACCACGCACGAGGTGAAGGCACCCACCGGGGTGTCCTCGCCGGTGATCCAGCGCAGTACGAACGGTACCGCCAGGTAGAACCAGGTGATCACCAGCAGCAGCGGGATCGAGCGGAAATAGTTGACGTAGGCACCGGCCAGGCGCGACAGCAGCTTGCTCGATGACAGCCGCATGAGCGCCAGGATGGTGCCCAGCACGATACCGCCCACCACGCCCATGACCATCAGTTGCAAGGTCATGAGCATGCCTTCCCACAGGGCGGGCAGGGCCGGGATGATTTCGCTGAAATCCATGTCCATTTACTTGCCCCCCACGGAAATCAGGCCAGGCACGGCGACTTTCTTCTCGACCATGCGCATCAGCAGCATCAGCCCCATGTTCAGGGTGAAGTAGATCAGCGTGGCCAGGGTGAAGGCCTCGAACAGGTTGGCGGAAAATTCGGCGGTCTGTTTGGTTTGCGCCAGAAGCTCCATCAGGCCGATCAGCGATGCCACCGAGGAGTTCTTGAACACGTTGAGAAATTCGGAGGTGAGCGGCGGAATGATGATCCGGTAGGCCTGGGGCAGCAGCACGTTGGTGTAGATCTGCGGCAGGCTGAAACCCATGGCACGGGCCGCGGATTCCTGGCCGCGCGGCAGCGCCTGGATGCCGGTGCGCACTTGCTCACAGACACGGGCGGCAGTGAACAGGCCCAGGCAGATGACCACACTGATCAGCGCCGAGGTGGTCGGGTTGAGGTCTTGCTTGAACCATTCCTGCAGGCCTTCGGGCAGCAGGTCTGGCACCAGGAAGTACCAGATGAACAGCTGCACCAGCAGCGGCACATTGCGGAACAGCTCCACGTAGATGGTGGCGATGCCCGATACCAGGCGGTTCGGCACGGTGCGCATGACGCCGAGCACCGAGCCCAGCAACAAGGCGATGATCCAGGCGGAGATGGCGATGGCGATGGTCCAGCCCAGGCCGGTGATGTACCAGTCGAGATAGGTCTCGCTGCCCACGCCGGTGGACTTGAAGAACACGCCCCAGTCCCAGTTGTAATTCATCGGGATTTCCCCTCAGACGGTTGTTTCACGGGCACCTTGGAACATCCGGGGGCGCTGGGCGCCCTCGGATGAAAGGTTAGACACTAATGAGTGGCCTGTAGGATTTGATTCGTGCTGTCGAGCACCAGGCCGTTATCTGAGGATCAGGACTTCTTCTCGTCCGCGGCCTTGTCGGTAGGCTCAGCGATCAGTTTTTTCAGCTCATCGCTCATCGGGAACTGCAGGTTCAGGCCTTTTGGCGGGATCGGTTGCTGGAACCACTTGTCGTAGCTCTTGTTGACTTCGCCCGATTTGAAATAAGCAACGATGGCATCGTCGACCGCTTTCTTGAACGCCTCGTCACCCTTGCGCACCATGCAGCCGTAGATTTCATAGGACTGCGGGGTACCGGTGATGACCCAGTCTGCCGGCTTGCGCGCCTTGGCCATTTCACCGGCGAGCAGGGCGTCGTCCATCATGAAGGCTACAGCGCGGCCGCTTTCGAGCATGTTGAAGGCTTCACCGTGGTCCTTGGCGGAAATCACGTTCATCTTCATCTGCTTGTCGGCGTTCATCGCCTTGAGAATGCGCTCGGAGGTGGTGCCGGCGGTGGTCACCACGTTCTTGCCAGCCAGGTCCGGGAAGTCCTTGTATGCAGGTTGACCGTCCTTGACCTTGGTCAGCAGGCGGGTACCGACTTCGAAGATGCCGACCGAGAAGCCGACTTGCTGCTGGCGCTCGACGTTGTTGGTGGTAGAGCCGCATTCCAGGTCGACGGTGCCGTTTTGCACCAGCGGGATGCGGGTCTGCGAGGTGACCAGGTTGTAGCGGACCTTGATGTCCGTACCCAGTTGTTTTTTCAGGGCATCTACGACAGCCAGCTGAATGTCATGCGAGTAGCCCACGGGCTCGGGTTTGCCGGCCAGGTAGGAAAAGGGAATGGAAGAGTCGCGGTGGCCCAGGGTGATGGTGCCCGAGTCCTTGATCTTCTTGAGGGTGCCGGTCAGTTCTTCGGCCATGGCTGGCGAAGCGATGATCGCAGCTGCAATGGTGGCGCCCAACAGATGACGAACGATACGCATCAAATTTTCCTCGACGTGTTTGTTTTTTTTATGGAGCCGTTGGCGGACTCTTTCGTTCAACGAATACAGCGAAGCGCTGTGCATTCGGTTGAAGAGTGTAGAGCATGAGTCGTGCCAAACGGGTTCGACGAGCAAAAAACCCGATCGTTCGGGTGCTCGGCGCCTTGGCGGGGTGCGTCTACCTCGGGCTTTTGTTCGGTTTTCCGAACTATCCTGATTGCTGTGGTCGGAAAACCGATTGTTTGCCCAGGCTGGCTCGCTGCAGGAACCAAGGTTGGGGCTATGGGTGTACCTCAGCCTCTGGCTGGATGGCTGGTTGACTCGGCGCCCTTGTCGCTGGAGCTGAACCGATGACCGAGCCGTTGTTTCCCGCTGATTCGATCGATACCTTGATTGCCCGGCGCCTGCCTGCATGGCTGGTGGCGCATGGCAATGTCGACTGGTTGCTTGCCTTGCGCCGCGCGCTGCAGGCCCAGGAAGAAGCCACCCGTTCGCTGCACCGAACCCTGCAAGCCATTCCGGCACTGGACGAGTTCGCAGCTACCCGTTTGAACCAGGTATTGAACCGTGCAGGCCTGACGATCACCGACCTGCGCCGCAGCCACGTGGGTGTCGAGCGCACCGTTACACTGCCGCCGATGGCGCCGGGCTGGCCCATGCGTCGGCACATATTGCGATCTTCCACGCCGTTGCTGGCGGCGGTACTGCACAATTTCCATATCGTCGACACGCGCCCTTCGCCCAGCCGCCGGGGCTGGCTGCTCGACGCCAGCGGCGAGCCCGTGCCGGTGGGTTACGAGGTATTCGCCGGGCGCTGCCGCGAGGCCGATGTGGGCGGGCGCTACCAGGCCATCCTGCGCCAGTGCCTGGCGCCGGACGATGCCCCAGGTGCTGCACCTGGCTCGGCCAAGGCCGCTGTACACCGGTGCTTCGAGGAAAACGCCCGCGCCGACCTGGAAGTGGCAGTACGCTGCGCATTGCTCAAAGGTGATCTGGACGAGAACAGCTACCGCTTGCTGTTGCCCTGTATTACCGCGTCACCGACGGTGCCGGCGGGGCCGGGTGAGGTCGCGCCACGGCAGCTGTACCTGTTGGGCAAATGTGTGCGAGGCGTGGTGACATTGGAACTGCGGCCAGCGCTGGGGGCGGACCTGCAGGGGGTATTCGTCTGGGTACCGAATGACCCGCAGTCGCCGGTTCGCGTCTATCAGTCCTGGGAAGAGGTGTTTCGGGCGTTGGCCAGGCGCCTGACGACGGCACCCTACCGCCGATTCTTCAGCCGCTTCATCAGTGAGCGCGACCGGGTTGGCTTTCAGCAGCTGCTCGAGGAGCGGATAGAGGCAAGTGCGGCGCACCAGGTGCCTGAGCTCGATGGCAGGCACCTGCCCATCAATACGACGCTGTTCAGTCATGTGCGTGGGTTGCAGATAGACAAACTGCTCGATGATGCCCACGTGCTGGCCGTGCCTACCGCAGACCTCGATGAACAGGCGCGCGATGCCCGGCTGCAAGCCTATCGGGAACTGGGCCTGAACCTCTTGAACCTGGCAGGCATGTTCGTTCCGGTGCTGGGCGAGGGCTTGTTGGCCTACACCGCGGTGGAGTTAGCCGGGGAAGTTTACGAAGGCTACCAGGACTGGCGTATCGGCGATCGGCAGGGCGCCATGGATCATGTGTTCGGTGTTGCGCAAACCGTAGTGGCGGGTGCGCTGATTGCCACCGGTGCCTCCGCGGCGCGGCATTACCTGCAGCGCGTGCCGTTCGTGGACGCGCTGCAGCCAATGCGTGACCAGGCCGCAAATGCTCGTTTGGTTGCAGCGCACCTGCCCGGGTATTCGATTGACTGGAGCCCGGGAGACGACCTCCACGAGTGGGTGTGGCACCTGGACGGAGCCATGTACCGGGTAAGCGAGGATCCTGTGCATGGCAGCACGCGAATTCGCCACGCATCGCGTGCTGAAGCCTGGCAGCCCAGGCTCGAAAGTAACGGTGGCGATGGCTGGCGCCATGAGCTGGAGCGGCCAGGGGACTGGCAGGGGGCCGGCCAGTTGGTCAGGCGGCTGAGTTCAAGGCTTGCCGGTGTACCCGATGCCGCCGCGGATTACCTGTTGCAGGCGACGGGGTTGAGTGAAGCCCGGCTGCGGCGCCTGCATCTGGAACAGGTGGATGCCCCCGCACGGCTGTACGATGCGCTGGATGTTTATCGCGCCCATGAGCGCTTCCCCGACCTGGCCGGCCCGGCCTTGGAGCAGCAGCTTGCCGATAGCGTGGCGGAGCACGGCAGCAGTCTGTTGGCCAGGGCATTCCCGGGTTTGTCGAGGCGTCAGCTGGTTGAGTTGATGGCGCAGTGCAGCGGCGTCGAGCGGGAACAATTGCTGGAGCGGCAACGCTTGCCGTTGACGCTGGCCGAGCGGGCGCGCTGGCAACTGCGTGAGCGCCGGCTGGACCGCGCGTGTGCCGGCTTGTACCTGCCGCGTGCAGTCAACGCCGACAGCGAACGCATTGCCTTCGGGGTCTTGGGAGAGCGGCTTGCCTGGCCATCGACGCTGAGGCTGGAGCTTCGTGAGCGCACTGCGCAGGGGGCGCTGCTGGCCAGTGCCGGCAGTGAGGGCGCCGAGCAGGTGCAATACATCTTCAGGCGCGGCGACGGTTACCGCAGTCCACGATCGACGCGTTCCCACAGCTTGCAGTGGGCATTGCTGACGAGCCTGGATGAGGCGCAGCTGGCAGAGCTGGGCAATGGTGGCCTGGGTGAAGAAGCCTTCGGCCAGTGGTTGTTGCGCAGTGCCGCAAGTGACCGGGAACAGGCCGCCAAATGGTGTGGCATGCAACCTGTGCACGGCGCCTTGCGCCCACCCCAGCGTTTCGGGGATGGGCGCCTGGGTTACCCGCTCAGCGGGCGCGGAAGTGGCGAGCGGCAAGCGATCCGGCGGGGCATTCAACAGATTTTTCCGACCCTGAGCGACGATGAGATACAAGCGTATTTGCTGAACGTGGGCGGTGGCTATGGCGGGCTATGGGAGCACTACACCCAACTTCAAGAGCATCTGGCGCAACTACGCAGTTGTTTGCGCCAGTGGCGCCAGGCCGCCAGCAACCCGCTGCAGGGCGTGAGGCGTCGTCGGTTGGAGACCGCCCTACGCCGTTGCTGGAGGCGCAAGGTGGTCAACGCAGGGGGTGAATACGTGCTGGATCTGGATGGCGAGCATATCGGCAGCTTGCCACAGCTTCCGCCGGGCATCCGTTTCGATCATGTCAAACGTCTGTACCTGCGCGACAGCGGCCTTACTGTAATCGACGAAGACTTCCTGGCGCGCTTTGGCAATTTGGTCGAGCTGGACCTGTCACGCAACCGGTTGACCACGATCCCGGCAGGGCTGGAAAGTCTGGAGCGGCTCAGGACCTTGACGCTATCGCGCAACCAGATCGCCCTTGACAGTGTGGGTGAGGGGCGTCTGGTGCAGGCGCGGAGCCTGCAGTTCCTGGACTTGAGC
The DNA here is from genome assembly GCF_013305665.1 of Pseudomonas sp. NY5710. Lineage (NCBI taxonomy): Bacteria > Pseudomonadati > Pseudomonadota > Gammaproteobacteria > Pseudomonadales > Pseudomonadaceae > Pseudomonas > Pseudomonas sp. NY5710. The sequence goes on along the minus strand of NZ_CP045554.1, from coordinate 4,150,878 downwards.
TACAATCCGCTGGGGCGGGCGCCCGTGTTGACCACGTTGCGCTACCTGCGCGAAGTGCGGCTCAGGTCAACCGGCCTGGAGCAGATGCCTGAGCCGGTGTCCTGGCGGGCCAGGATCGATCTGCGAGACAATCGTATCCGTCAGTTACGCCAGGACCTGGCGCGGCTACGCCTGCAATTGGAAGATCATGCCCTGCACGACAACCCCCTCGACGAGGCAGAAGAAGCCCAGCTCGAGCAGGCCGGGGCCAGGAACCCTGCTGCTGGCGGCGTACGGCATCATCGCCCCGTAGACGACGCTTTGTTCGGGCGTTTGACCGATGCGGTAGAGGAACACCAGCGGGGCCGGTGGCGCGCGATCTATGACGCGTTAATCGCTGAGCGGGGCGCGGCCGACCTGTTTCGGTTTCTGGCGGACTTCGTCGCTGCCGAGGATTTTGCCCTTGCGCCGACCCGTTACCGCGCGCGTATCTGGCGCATTCTGGAGTTCTGTGAGCAACATGAGGCTGTGCGTGTGCGCCTGTTCGCTGAAGCCGGTGGCCCAAGGACGTGTGAAGACCGGCTGCTGTTGACGTTGGAGCAGCTTGAACTGAGTGTAATGGTGGAGCGCGCCGTAGGCGGTGAGCCGGCGGGACTGGAGGGGCGTTTATGGCGTCTGGGGCGTTCGCTTTGGCGCCTGGACGAAGTCGACCGGCTTGCCGTGCGCCACATCGAGCGCCTGCGTGCCCAGCGTACGGTCGGCGTGGATGAGGTCGAGACCCGGCTGTACTACCGGCTCAAGTTGAGTGCCACCCTGGACCTGCCCATCGAGTACGATGAAATGCACTACCCAGGGTTTGCGCATGTCACCAGCAGCGACCTACTGCGTGCTCGCGACCAGATTCTGGCAAACGAGACACCTGAGCAAGTGATTGGCTCCCTGGCGCAGCGGCCGTTCTGGGAGGTCCATGCCCGCGAGCGCCACCCGTCGCGTTTCGAGCAAGTCCTGCAACCGCTCAATGAGCGGATGGAAAGCCTCGAAGAGCAGGTAAGCCAGGCGCAGATCGACGACTGGACCTTCGCCCTGCGTTGCAAGGCCCTCAAGTACGAATACGAGCAGGCCGAGCGACGCTTGTTGCTAACCCTGGCGCAGGAGCTGCACAGCAGGCTTTGAGCCTGCTGTGCAGCGCTGCATCACGCGGCGTGGCCCTGGGCAAGCCCGACTCGGGTTTGTTGCAGGTAGTTTTCCAGGGCCAGGCGTTCTGCTGCATGGGTAAACAGGCCAAGTTTGGTGCGGCGCCACAGGATGTCGTCGGCGGTCGTCGCCCACTCCGCCTCGCAAAGGTAGTCCACTTCGCGAGCGAAGAGCCCACCGCCAATGGCCTGGCCGAGGTCATCCGGGCCGTTCACACCCTCGAGCAGTTGCCAGACCCGGCTGCCATAGGTGTTCGCCCAGCGTTGGGCAATGTCCACCGGCAGCCAGCTGTGGCGGGCCACCAGTTGCTCCAGCAGCGCTTGTGCGGTGGTCATCTGCTCGCCACCCGGCAGGGGCGCGGTGGCTGTCCAGCTGCCGCGCATCTGGCTGAAGAAGGGCTTGAGCTCGGCCATCGCCGATTCGGCCAGCTTGCGGTAGGTGGTCAGTTTGCCGCCGAATACTGACAGCAATGGGGCCTGACCGACCTCTGCCGACAGCGCCAGCGTGTAGTCGCGGGTGACGGCCGACGGGTTGTCCGACTCGTCGTTGCACAACGGGCGTACCCCGGAATAGGTGTTAAGGATGTCGGCCTGGCTCAACTGATGGTTGAAGTGGGCGTTGACCACGTTGAGCAGGTACTGGGTTTCCTGGTCGGTGATGGCGACTTTCGCCGGGTCGCCGCTGTACTCCCGGTCGGTAGTACCGATCAAGGTAAAGCGCTCCAGATAGGGGATGCAGAAGACAATGCGCTGGTCTTCGTTCTGCAGGATATAGGCGTGTTCGCCTTCATACAGGCGCGGCACGATCAGGTGGCTGCCCTGGATCAGGCGAATGCCATAGGGCGCATCGAGCTTGAGGTCGTCCTTGATGAAGCTGGCCACCCAAGGGCCTGCCGCATTGACCAGAGCGCGAGCCCGAATGCGCTGTTGCTGGCCGTCGGCATGCAGCAGGTCTACGTGCCACAGCCCATCTACACGCTCGGCGCGCAGGCAGCGGGTGCGGGTCAGAATATGAGCACCGTGTTCACGGGCCGCCATGGCATTGAGCACCACCAGGCGGGCATCGTCGACTGCACAGTCGGCGTATTCAAAACCGCGCGTGATCTGCGGTTTGAGCGGGTAGCCCGGGCCAAAGCGCAGGCTGCGCGAAGCACCCAGGCGCTTGCGCTTGCCCAGGTGGTCATACAGGAACAGGCCAGCACGGATCATCCAGGCCGGACGCAGGTGCGGGCGGTGTGGCAGCACGAAACGCATGGGCTTGACGATATGTGGCGCCTTGGCCAGCAGCACTTCACGTTCAGCCAACGCTTCGCGAACCAAACGAAACTCGTAATGCTCAAGGTAGCGCAGGCCGCCGTGGATCAGTTTGCTGCTGGCCGATGAGGTGTGCTGGGCCAGGTCGTCCCTTTCGCACAGGAACACTTTGAGGCCCCGGCCAGCGGCATCGGCGGCAATGCCGACACCATTGATGCCACCGCCAATCACGGCAATGTCGTAGCAGTCGGCGAGTGCTGGCTGGGACGAAACGGGCTGGGACACGGGCAAGGCCTCCTGAAGCTGTTCATAGCGAATATGAACATTAATGTTCGTTTCCGAAAATACTAGCGCAACAAGGGGGCGCTTGTCAGTCAGTTTTCATAGAAAAAACTGATCACATGGCAAGTAAGTGAACATTTACGAAAATTCGCTGAATACTTCGCGCAACGAGCCGCCCCGCAGATCGCGCGGCGCTCGATCCGAGGGCGTTACCGCCTGACGGCCTGGGGGCGTTTACACCACTTCGATGCGGATCTTGTACTGGTTGAGCAGCTGCGTCAGGGCGGGGGCGGGGGCCTGGTCGGTCACCAGGCAATCCACCAAGTTGATCGAGCCCAGGCGCACCATGGCATTGCGCCCGAATTTGCTGGAATCGGCGGCCAGGATGACCTGGCGGGCATTGGTGATGATGGCCTGGGATACCCGCACTTCCTGGTAGTCGAAGTCGAGCAGGCTGCCGTCCTCGTCAATGCCACTGATCCCTACCAGGGCGAAATCGACCTTGAACTGGTTGATGAAATCGACGCTGGCCTGGCCGACCACGCCGCCATCCCGGCGCACTGTGCCGCCTGCCACCAGCACCTCGAAATCATCCTTGGCCGCGAGAATGGCGGCCACATGCAGGTTGTTGGTAATGACTTTCAGGTGGTTGTGATTCAGCAGGGCCCGGGCGATGGATTCGGTGGTGGTGCCGATGTTGATGAACACCGAGGCATGGTCGGGAATTTGCCTGGCCACGGCCTCGGCGATACGTTGCTTTTCGTCGCGCATCTGGTCGGCACGCATGGCATAGGCGGTGTTTTCGACGCTCGAATCGTAAGCGGCACCCCCGTGGTAGCGGCGCAGCAGGTTGAGTTCGGCTAACTGGTTGATGTCACGGCGGATGGTTTGTGGCGTCACGACGAACAGCTGCGCCATTTCTTCGATACTGACGTAACCGCGCTCTCGCACCAGTTCGAGGATTTGTTGTTGGCGTGGGGGCAGATTCATGGGCGGTCCTTTGGGGCTGCCGGACAAATTCTGCAATGATGCCGTAGGACGGAGACTACGGCCAGTGCGCTATGACGCATGGCCCGTGCCGCAAACCGCGAACTGCGATCCCATGGTGGGACCGCGTCATCGCTGAGGGTGCCTCAGGCGTCGTGATCTTCCCAATCGCGGGTGCGGTCGACGGCCTTCTTCCAACCGGCATACAGCTTTTCTTTCTGCGCTTCATCCAGCTGCGGGCTGAACTCGCGTTCGATGATGGCCTTGTCGCGCAACTCGTCCAGGCCACACCAGAAGCCACAGGCCAGACCCGCCAGGTATGCCGCGCCGAGGGCTGTGGTTTCACGCATCTTCGGGCGTTCCACGCAGGTGCCGAGGATGTCTGCCTGGAATTGCATGAGGAAGTTGTTGGCCACTGCGCCGCCGTCCACGCGCAGTTCGGACAGGCGCTGGCCGCAGTCCTGTTGCATGGCGTCGAGCACGTCGCGGGTCTGGTAGGCGATCGACTCGAGGGCCGCACGAATGATGTGGTCCACCTTCACGCCGCGGGTCAGGCCGAACAGCGCGCCACGGGCATAGGGATCCCAGTACGGCGCACCCAGGCCGGTAAACGCCGGCACCAGATACACGCCATTGCTGTCCTTGACCTTGCTGGCGAAATACTCGGTATCCAGTGCATCGTTGACGATCTTCAGCTCGTCACGCAGCCACTGCACGGTGGAGCCGCCATTGAACACGGCGCCTTCCAATGCATAGGCCACTTCGCCCCGCGGGCCGCAGGCAATGGTGGTGAGCAGGCCATGGGAGGACTTCACGGCCTGGTCGCCGGTGTTCATCAGCAGGAAGCAGCCGGTGCCGTAGGTGTTCTTGGCCTGGCCCGGTGCCACGCACATCTGGCCGAACAGGGCCGACTGCTGGTCGCCGGCGATACCGGCGATGGCGATGCCGCTCTTGGTGTGGCCATACACTTGCGACGACGGCCGCACCTCAGGCAGCATCTGCCGCGGGATGCCCAGAATTTCCAGCAGTTTGTCGTCCCACTGCAGGCTGTGGATGTTGAACATCAGCGTGCGCGAGGCATTGGTGTAGTCGGTGACATGGACCTTGCCGCCGGAAAATTTCCAGATCAGCCAGGTATCGATGGTGCCGAACAGCAATTCGCCACGTTCGGCCCTTTCGCGGGCGCCTTCGACGTTGTCGAGGATCCATTTCAGCTTGGTGCCGGAAAAGTACGGGTCGGTGACCAGGCCCGTGGTTTCGCGAATGTAGTCTTCATGGCCATCGCGCTTGAGCTGGGCGCAGATCTCGGTGCTGCGGCGGCACTGCCAGACGATGGCGTTGTACACCGGGCGCCCGGTTTCCTTGTCCCATACCACGGTGGTCTCGCGCTGGTTGGTGATGCCCAGCGCGGCAACCTGCGCATGGCTGATGCCCGCCTGGGCCAAGGCTTCGACCATGGTCGCGCTTTGGGTGGCGAAGATCTCCATCGGGTCGTGTTCGACCCAGCCCGCCTGCGGGTAGTGCTGGGCGAACTCGCGCTGGGAGGTACCCACCACGTTGGCGTCACGATCGAAAATGATCGCTCGCGAACTGGTGGTGCCCTGGTCCAGGGCGATGATGTAGTTCTTGTCCTGGGTGTCTGTCATGGTCGTAGGCCTTGCAAGAATAGGGGGTCAGGGCTGTGTGTGATGCCGCGATCAACTGGCTTGAGTATCGCCCTGGCGGTTGTCATTTGTCTCAGGGTGCGTCGCAGTTGCAACAGGCAGGTTGCGGGCGATCAGGCCGCGATAGGCCGCGGCGCCCACGCAGGCGCCAACGATCGGCGCGAAGATCGGCACCAGGAAGTAAGGAATGCTTCGCCCACCGGTAAAGGCAATTTCGCCCCAGCCCGCCAGGAATGTCATGAGCTTTGGACCGAAATCACGGGCCGGGTTCATCGCGAACCCGGTCAGCGGGCCCATGGCGCTGCCGATCACGGCGATCAGCAGGCCGATCAGCAGCGGCGCCACGGCACCGCGCGGCAGGCCATTGTTGTCGTCGGTCAGGGCCATGATCACCGCCATCAGGATAGCGGTGATCACCACTTCGACCAGAAAGGCCTGGCTGGTGGAGAGCGAGGGGTGCGGGTAGGTGGAGAACACCGAGGCCAGCTCCAGGCTGGCTTCGCTTCCGCGTAGCATGGCGTGCGCCTGTTCGAAATCGAAGAACAGGTTGCTGTACAGGGTGTAGACCAGTGCTGCACCACAGAATGCGCCGCACACCTGGGCCAGCATGTAGAAAGGCAGCTTGCGCTTGTCGAAACCGGCGAACAGGGTGAGGGCGATGCTCACGGCCGGGTTCAGGTGCGCGCCGGAAATGCCGGCGCTGAGGTAGATGGCCATGCTTACCCCGACACCCCAGATGATACTGATTTCCCACAGGCCGAAGCTGGCGCCGGCGACCTTGAGCGCGGCGACGCAGCCAGTGCCGAAGAATATCAGCAAGCCCGTGCCGAGAAATTCGGCCAGGCATTGGCTGGACAGCGTGGGTTGGCGTAGAGCAGTCGTCATGTATGACCTCGTTGTTTTTGTTGTGAGGCGCTTGGCGCTCGACAGCAAAGCACGGCGTCCATCCCCATTGACACCGAGCAGGGAAGTGCACCTTTAACGTGCACCACGTATTCAGAAACGAAAAAATATAGACAAGAAACGCTGATGTCAAAGGTCGAAAGTGAACGACCAGTCACGAAATGGCCGCTAAAATCGGTTTCGGATGCCCGTGCCAGAGCTGCGCGATTGCGGTGCGCTGGCTGCCATGTGGGAATTGTCCTAAAGTAGCCGCCGAGCCGTCCCAGACCGGAGCCCCTGCATGACCCCCGCCCTAGACCTGTTGAAGAAGCATCGTGCCGAGCATCGCGTGCACAGTTACGAACACGACCCCAAGTCGGCGTCGTATGGGCTGGAGGCGGCAGAGAAGCTTGGGCTGGACCCGCAGCAGGTATTCAAGACGTTGCTGGCGAGCAGCGAGAAAGGCGAGTTGCTGGTGGCGGTGGTGCCAGTGGGAGGCACCCTGGACCTCAAGGCCCTGGCCCATGCTGCCGGGGTGAAGAAGTGCGAAATGGCCGACCCTGCAGCCGCCCAGCGTGCCACCGGTTACCTGGTCGGCGGCATCAGCCCGCTGGGGCAGAAGAAACGCCTGCGCACCTTCATCGATGAGTCGGCGCAGAACTTTGCCACCATACATGTCAGTGCCGGACGGCGAGGGCTGGAGGTGGAGTTGGCGGCCGCCGTGCTGGCCGAGCATACCCAAGGTAAATTTGCCGGCATTGGCAGGGGCTGAGAAGTTGGGGCTGGCTTGCAGCCCCAATACGCTGTATCAGGTCGCCGAGCTGTAGCGACGAACCCCTTTCTCCAGGGGTGGCAACTGCGCTGCAACGCTACCGGGTGCCGGAAACAGCACCAGGTGGTCGGCTTTTACCGCAATGCCGACATCGTCACCCACCTGCTGATCGTCATGGCTGGGGAAGATCGCTTCCAGCTGGCTGCCCGTCGGCAACTGCAGGCGGTACAAGGTCGAGGCGCCGAGGAAGCTCTTGCCGACTATTTTGGCCTGCAGGGGGCTGCCTGGTGCATGCACGATATCGTCCGGGCGCAGCAGCACATCTACCGAGCTGCCCGGGGCCATGATGTAGGCGCGGTTACCCCGCAACTCGCCCAGTTCGGTGCTGACCGCTTCGTGGCTGACCATCTGGCCACGAATGAAATAGCCCTGGCCGATGAAACTGGCAACGAACGGTGTCTGTGGCTCGTGGTACAGATTGTACGGTGTGTCCCACTGTTCCAGGCGGCCCTCTTTGAACACCCCGACCTGGTCGCTGACGGCAAACGCTTCCTCTTGGTCATGGGTGACCAGAACGGCACTGGTGCCGCGGCTTTTGAGAATGTCACGCACTTCATGGCTCAGCCGCCGGCGCAGTTCCACGTCGAGGTTGGAGAACGGCTCGTCGAGCAGTAGCAACTGCGGCTCGGGAGCCAGCGCACGGGCCAGCGCGACCCGTTGCTGCTGGCCGCCAGACAGCTCGTGCGGGTAACGCCCGCCCAGGCCAGCCAGCTTGACCAGCTCGAGCATTTCTTCGACGACTGCCGCCTGGCGGGGGTGCTTGGCAATGCCGAAGGCTATGTTCTGCGCCACAGTCAGGTGGGGGAACAGCGCGTAGTCCTGGAACACCATGCCGATGCGGCGCTTTTCCGGGGCCAGGGTGAAACCGGCTCGGGAAATCACTTCGCCAGCCAGCTGGATCTCGCCATCGTGCACCGGCTCGAAGCCGGCGATGGCGCGCAGGGTGGTGGTTTTGCCGCAACCGGATGAACCCAGCAGGCAACCGATGTCGCCTGCGTTCAGGTGCAGGTTGAGGTTCTGGACGATGCGCTGGTCGCCGTAGCCGCAGGCAAGGTTGCGCAGGTTGAGCAGTAGGGGTTGACTCATGCGTGGTGGTAAGCCGGTTCGACAAGGAATTCGAGAAGGGCCTTCTGTGCATGCAGGCGATTTTCAGCCTGGTCCCAGGCGACGGACCGCGGGTCGTCGAGCAGGTCATGGCTGATTTCCTCGCCACGGTGGGCAGGCAGGCAGTGCATGAACAGGGCGTCGGGTGCCGCCAGGTCGAGCAGTTCGCGGGTGACCTGGTATGGCGCAAAGTGCGCCAGGCGCCGTGCAGTTTCCTCCTCCTGGCCCATGGAAGTCCAGACGTCCGTGGTCACCAGGTGGGCACCGCTTACGGCTTGCTTGGGGTCGCGCACGATTTGCACGTGGTCACCGCCAATGGCCATGAAGCGTGGGTCAGGCTCGTAACCTTCCGGGCACGCGATACGCAACTGGAAGTCAAACTGCCTGGCCGCCTCGATGTAGGAGTTGCACATGTTGAAGCCGTCACCGATCCAGGCCACGGTCTTGCCTTGAATGGTGCCGCGGTGTTCGAGGAAGGTTTGCATGTCGGCCAGCAACTGGCACGGGTGCGACTCGTCGGACAGCGCGTTGATCACCGGTACGCGTGAGTTGGCGGCGAATTCGGTGAGGGTGCTGTGGGCATGGGTGCGGATCATGACCACGTCGAGCATGCTCGACAGCACGATGGCGCTGTCGCCAATCGGCTCCCCACGGCCCAGCTGGGTATCGCGAGGCGACAGGAAGATGGCCTGACCGCCGAGTTGAATCATGCCGGCTTCGAACGACACACGGGTGCGGGTCGAAGACTTCTCGAAAATCATGCCCAGCACGCGGTTTTTCAGCGGCTCGAACAGCACGCCTCGCTTGCGCAGGTCCTTCAGCTCGATGCCGCGGCGGATCACCCCGAGCAATTCGTCGGCGGTGAAGTCCAGCAGGGAGAGAAAGTGCCTAGCGCTCATGATTGACTACCTTATCTGCAACAGTATGCAGGTCGACCGTATGGTTTTTTTGACAACGGGAGTGACCTGCGGCGTAAGCCGCACGGGGGCGGACGAAAAAGGGAAAGGCGCAATACTATAAGTAAATGTCGCCTAAAGCCAAGAGGGGAAACAGCAGGCTGCCCGCAAAGAGGTTGCAAGGCGTGTCTCTACCCGTTGGGCTGTGCTGTTTTTTATTTGCTACAGCAAGTTGTACACGGCTTGCTGGCAATTTGGCAAATGGCTGTCGCAAATCGTGCCACTGATGTCGGTGGATTCACGCGGCGAAGCGCGCTGGCCGGGATAGGGTGCGGGGCGCATAGTTTCAGCTCGTTCACCCCCCAACAACAAGGCAGAGGCGGCCATGACCAAGACCCTGCATCACCGTGCGTGTCACCTGTGCGAAGCGATCTGCGGGCTCAACATCGAAATCAGCCATGATGACGCGGGGCGGGCGCAGATCAGCTCGATCAAGGGCGACCCCCACGACCCGTTCAGCCGCGGCCATGTCTGCCCCAAGGCGGTGGCGTTGCAGGACATTCAGAATGACCCGGATCGTTTGCGCCAGCCCCATAAACGGGTAGGGGAGCACTGGCAGGCGATTGAGTGGGATGAAGCGTTTGCCTTGGCCGCCGACAGGCTGTGGGCGATCCAGCAGGCCCATGGGCGCAATGCCGTGGCCGTGTACCAGGGCAATCCCAGCGTGCACAACTATGGGTTGATGACCCACAGCAATTATTTCCTCGGCCTGCTGAAAACCCGCAACCGTTTCTCTGCCACATCGGTGGACCAGTTGCCGCAGCACCTGGTCAGCCACCTGATGTATGGGCATGGCTTGCTATTGCCGATCCCGGACATCGACCATACCGATTTCATGTTGATTCTAGGCGGCAACCCGCTGGCCTCCAACGGCAGCATCATGACGGTGCCCGACGTGGAGAAGCGGCTCAAGGCCCTGCGCGGGCGCGGTGGGCGCCTGGTGGTGGTGGACCCGCGGCGCAGCGAAACGGCGGCCATGGCCGACCGCCATCTGTTCATTCGCCCCGGGGGCGATGCGGCGCTGTTGTGCGGCCTGCTGAGCACGCTGTTCGACGAGGGCCTGACGCGCGGCTCCCACGTGCCGGTCAATGGTCTGCAGCAGGTTCGCGCGGCACTGGCGCCACTCAGCGCCGAGGCCATGAGCGCGCTGTGTGGCATCGAGGCGGCCGAGATCCGGCAGCTGGCACGGGATTTCGCCGCCGCCGACAAGGCGGTGTGCTACGGGCGCATGGGCGTGTCGACGCAAACCTTCGGCACCCTGTGCCATTGGCTGGTGCAACTGATCAACCTGGTGACCGGTAACCTCGACCGTGCCGGCGGGGCGTTGTGTACGGAGCCGGCCGTCGACCTGGTCGCAACCACCTCGGGTGGGCATTTCAATGTCTGGCAAAGCCGGGTATCGGGGTTGCCCGAATACGGCGGTGAGCTGCCGGTGGCGGCCCTCGCCGAAGAAATGCTGACGCCCGGCGAGGGGCAGGTGCATGCCTTGGTGACGGTGGCCGGCAACCCTGTGCTGTCCACGCCCAACGGCCGCCAGCTGGATGCTGCGCTGGAGGGGTTGCAGTTCATGCTCAGCATCGACCTCTACATCAACGAGACCACACGCCATGCCGACTTGATCCTGCCCTCGACCTCGGCGTTGGAAAATGATCACTACGACAGCACATTCAACTTGTTGGCCGTGCGCAACATCACGCGCTTCAACCGGGCGATCCTGGCCAAACCGCAGGGCGCCTTGCATGACTGGGAAATTTTCGTCGGGCTGGCGCAGGCCTATGCCAGGCGTGCCGGGCTGGAGATCAAGCCGACCGTGGCCCCCGCACAGATGATCGACCTGGCCCTGCGCAAAGGCCGCTACGGCGAGGCAACCGCCTGGCAGCTTTCCCTGGCCAAGCTCGATGAGAACCCGCATGGCCTGGACCTTGGCCCATTGCGCGCCAACCTCCAGGCTCGCCTGGCCACTGCCAGCAAGGCAATCGAAGCGGCGCCCCAGGTACTGTTGGACGATTTGCAGCGGTTGGCTCGGCAAGCACCGCCGGCGCCGAACGAACTGTTGTTGATCGGGCGTCGGCACGTACGCAGCAACAACTCATGGATGCACAACTATCATCGGCTGGTCAAAGGCAAGCCCCGGCACCAGTTGCTGATGCACCCCCACGATCTGCAGCAGCGGCAACTGCAAGATGGCCAGCGGGTGCGGATTCGCTCGCGCACCGGGGCCTTGGAAGTCGAGGTACTGGCTTGCGAGGATATGATGCCCGGTGTGGTCAGCTTGCCCCATGGGTTCGGTCATGGCCGGCAGGGCATACACCTGCAGGTCGCCCAGGCGCAGCCTGGCGTGAGTGCCAATGACCTGACCGACGAGCGCTTGCGTGACCAGGTGTCGGGCAATGCGGCGCTCAATGGCGTCCCCGTGCAGGTCGAGGCCGCTTGAGCGATGGTAAGGCCGAGCATGCTGCTCGGCTTTCCGTTACAATGCCTCACCGTGCCGACGATCGCGTCGGAAAGTTCAGCTGAGGTGCTAGATGGATATCATCGATACGATCAAAGAGCAGATTGCCAACAACACCATTCTGCTTTACATGAAAGGTTCGCCGAATGCCCCGCAATGCGGGTTCTCGGCCAAGGCATCGCAGGCTGTGATGGGTTGTGGCGAGAAGTTCGCCTACGTCGACATCCTGCAGAACCCGGAAATCCGCGCCAACCTGCCAAAGTACGCCAACTGGCCGACCTTCCCGCAGCTGTGGGTTGCCGGTGAGCTGGTCGGCGGTAGCGACATCATGCTGGAAATGTTCGAAAAGGGTGAGCTGCAGGCCCTGATCAAGGACGCCGCCGCCAAGGCCAAAGCTGCCGAAGCCTGATTTCGGCAAGCATAAAAAAACCCGCTGATCGCGGGTTTTTTTATGCGGCGGGTGGTTACTCTTCGCCCATCTGCGATTGCAGGTAGTTTTCGATACCGATCTTGTCGATCAGCCCAAGCTGGGTTTCCAGCCAATCGATATGTTCTTCCTCGGACTCGAGGATATCTTCCAGCATGTCACGCGAGCCGAAGTCACCTGCAGTTTCGCAATGGGCGATGGCGGCCTTGAGATCGGCCAGGCCCTTGTGTTCGAGCCTCAGGTCGCACTCGAGCATTTCCTTGGTGTGCTCACCGATCAACAGCTTGCCCAGGTCCTGAACGTTAGGGATGCCTTCGAGAAAGAGAATACGCTTGATCAACTTGTCAGCGTGCTTCATCTCGTCGATCGATTCCTTGTACTCGTGCTTGCCGAGCTTGTTCAGGCCCCAATCTTCGTACATGCGGGCGTGCAGGAAATACTGGTTGATCGCGACCAGCTCGTTTCCGAGGATCTTGTTGAGATGCTGGATGACGCTTACGTCGCCTTTCATTTGGGTTCCTGCCCTGTAGAAGTGTGCCAATAGCAGGAAGTTTGAGCCCGATGCGTAAGTGTGTCAAACCTAAGTGATTGAATAATAAATGAAAATTAATAGGAATAAGAATGTTTGTGAACCGCGTTGGTACCTTAACTTATTGATATGTAGGCATAAAAAAACCGGACGCTAGGTCCGGTTCTTGGAAATGCTGGTGTCAGGCGGTGGTGAATTCTACCGGGTAGGGCAGGGCTGCCTGGCTGACCTGTAGCTCGGTCAGGGTCTCGCGGACCACCTGCTTGGCCAGGCAGGCACATTTGCCACATTGGCTGGCGACGTTGGTCGCGGCTCGCACATCCTTGTAACTGCAGCATCCTTCATAGATCGCGTCGCGGATCTGTCCGTCTGTAACGCCGACACAAAGACACACATACATAAGGGCTGACCATCGCTGGTGGAGTCGATGGGTTGGAGCTTAATGTTAATGAGAATGCTTGTCAAAGCACTTTCTGCAAGGCGTGTGCTTGAGCGACCGGCGGTTGCCTGCTCGTTGGATTCGGCCTGTCATCAGAAGCCGTGTATGATGGTCGCCTTTGTTGGATGTCGGGCAGGCCCGTCTGGCCCGGCAAACGGTTCTACATCCTCATCAGGAGATTACAATGAGCGTACTCGTTGGTAAGAAAGCCCCCGATTTCACCGTACCGGCCGTGCTGGGCAATGGCGAGATCGTCGACAGCTTCAACCTGGCTTCGGCCATCAAGGGCAAGTACGGCCTGGTGTTCTTCTACCCGCTGGACTTCACCTTCGTCTGCCCGTCCGAGCTGATCGCCCTGGACCACCGCATTCCTGATTTCCAGGCGCGCAACGTAGAAGTGATCGGCGTGTCGATCGACTCGCACTTCACTCACAACGCCTGGCGCAACACCCCGGTCAACAACGGCGGCATCGGCCAGGTGAAGTACACCCTGGCTGCCGACATGACCCACGAAATCTGCAAAGCCTACGACGTTGAGTCCGAAGGTGGCGTGGCCTTCCGTGGTGCCTTCCTGATCGACACCAACGGTGTTGTTCGTTCGCAGATCGTCAACGACCTGCCACTGGGCCGTAACATGGATGAGCTGCTGCGCCTGGTCGACGCCCTGCAATTCCACGAAGAGCACGGCGAAGTCTGCCCTGCCAACTGGAAAAAAGGCGACAAGGGCATGAACGCTTCGCCAGAAGGCGTTGCCGCCTACCTGAGCGAGAACGCCGGCAAGCTGTAATTGCCGCGCGCATGAAAAACCGGCCCTCTGGCTAATGCCTGTCAGTTAAGCGTTACTGGGGCTGCTTTGCAGCCCTTCGCGGGCACGCCCGCTCCCACGATCCCCTGTGGGAGCGGGCGTGCCCGCGAAGGGTCGCAAAGCGGCCCCAAATTACTCAACTGACAGGCATTAGCCTTGGTGGCCGGTTTTTTTGTGCCTGGGTGGTGGCTGCGCGCTGGTGTTGCGAAAGGGCCGCCAGGCGGCCCTCCGGTCAATCGTTGAAGTCGCGCCAGCCGCCCAGTTCCTTCCAGCGGTTGACGATGCCGCAGAACAGCTCCGCGGTTTTCTCGGTGTCGTACCGCGCCGAGTGCGCTTCACGTCCATCGAAGTCGATGTCGGCGCTTTGGCAAGCCCGCGCCAGTACGGTTTGGCCATAGGCCAGGCCGGCCAGGGTGGCCGTGTCGAAGCTGGAAAACGGGTGGAATGGGTTACGCTTCACGTCATTGCGCGCCACGGCCGCGTTGAGGAAGCCGAGGTCGAAGCTGCTGTTATGGCCGACCAGAATCGCCCGCTTGCAGCCATTGGCCTTGAGGGCCTTGCGCACACCGCGGAAAATATCGGTCAGCGCGGTTTCCTCGCTGACTGCCATGCGCAGCGGGTGGTCGAGCTTGATGCCGGTGAACTCCAGCGCGGCCGCCTCGATGTTTGCGCCTTCAAACGGTTCCACCCGGTGGAAGTACGTGTGCTCGGGGAACAGGAAGCCTTTCTCGTCCATGCCGATGGTCACTGCAGCAATTTCCAGCAAGGCATCGGTGGCGCTGTTGAAGCCGCCCGTTTCCACGTCCACTACAACCGGCAGGTAACCGCGGAAGCGCTCGGCCATTGGATGGCGCGGCCCGCTGTTGCCTTGGCTTTCCAGGTCGTCTTCGTAGAGGTCTTCGCTCACGCGTTTTCCTCCAGCAGGCGCCAGCGCAGTTTCTCGCCAGCGCGCAACGGAACCACGGTTTGCTCGCCGAATGGCAGGCTGTCCGGGGCAGTCCATTCTTCGCGGACCAGGGTGATGGTGTCGGTATTCGCCGGCAGGCCATAGAAAGCTGGGCCGTGCAGGCTGGCAAAACCTTCCAGCTTGTCCAGCGCGTTGCGTTGCTCGAACGCCTCGGCGTACAGCTCGATAGCCGCGTAGGCGGTGTAGCAGCCGGCGCAGCCGCAGGCCGCTTCCTTGGCGTGACGGGCGTGCGGGGCCGAGTCGGTACCGAGGAAGAACTTCGGGTTGCCGCTGGTGGCTGCATCCAGCAGTGCCACCTGGTGAGTGTTGCGCTTGAGGATCGGCAGGCAGTAGAAGTGTGGACGAATGCCACCGACCAGAATGTGGTTGCGGTTGTACAGCAGGTGTTGCGCGGTGATGGTCGCGCCAACATTGGCCGGTGCCTCTGTGACGAACTGCGCGGCATCGCTGGTGGTAATGTGTTCGAACACCACTTTCAAGGCCGGGAAGCGCTCGACCAGGCGGCGCATGTGCTCGTCGATGAAGCGCTTCTCGCGGTCGAACACGTCGATTTCGCTGCGGGTCACTTCGCCGTGCACCAGCAGCGGCATGCCGACCTCCGCCAATGCCTCGATGGCCGGGAAGATATTGTCGATACTGGTCACGCCCGAATCGGAATTGGTCGTGGCGCCCGCCGGGTACAGCTTGGCGGCATACACGATACCGCTGGCCTTGGCGGCACGCACATCTTCGGGGCTGGTACGGTCGGTGAGGTACAGGACCATCAGCGGCTCGAAGCGGCTGCCTGCCGGGCGGGCAGCGAGGATGCGTTCACGGTAGGCACCGGCCTCGGCGGCGTTGCGTACCGGCGGAACCAGGTTGGGCATGATGATGGCGCGGGCGAAAGTACGCGCCACATCGCCAACGGTGTGGGGCAGGACGGCACCATCACGCAGATGGATGTGCCAGTCGTCGGGGCGCAGGAGGGTCAGGCGATCGGACATTGGGGATTCCAGGCGGGTCGAACTCAAGCCCCAATGCTACCGGAAAACCCTGGGCCGAGCACGGCTATCAAGTTTTCCGGTCGGCGTCCGATAGCCTGCAGGTAAGCCGTTGAAATTTGTGGAGCCGCCCGTGCGCCAGCGTTACTTGACCCTGTTGACCCTGTTCGCCAGCCTGCCGGCTGCCGCGCTGACTTTCCAGACGCGCATGGAGAACATTGCCTGGAAGGTCGAGGGTGACCTGTTCGAGTGCCGGCTGATCCAGCCGATCGATGGCTTTGGCAGTGGTGAATTCGTACGCCGGGCGGGCGAGCAGGCAGTGTTCCAGCTGCGCTCGGCCAGCAAC
Source organism: Pseudomonas sp. NY5710 (assembly GCF_013305665.1). NCBI lineage: Bacteria > Pseudomonadati > Pseudomonadota > Gammaproteobacteria > Pseudomonadales > Pseudomonadaceae > Pseudomonas > Pseudomonas sp. NY5710. The sequence continues at coordinate 4,134,800 of NZ_CP045554.1, read as the reverse complement.
GTGCTGGGTGCCGGCAATGCCAGCCTGCTGGCGGCCGCGGCGCCCTGGCAACCCGGTCGTGGTGATATCAACCTGGGTAGCGTGCGCATGGCCCGTACCGGCGTGTTGTTCAGTTCGTCGCAAGGCCAGGCCAGCCGCCTGATCAATGGCTTGCTCGACGGGCGCAGCACGGTGGTGCGCACGTACACCGGCGAAGCGGGCCGGCCCATGGAAGTGCGGGTACTGCCGGTGAGCTTTGCCAAGGCCTACAGCGACTACCAGGTGTGTGCCGCCAAGCTGCTGCCCATGAACTACGACCAGGTGCGCCAGACCCAGGTCGGTTTCCCGGGCGGGGGCATCGAACTGGATGACGCGGCCAAGGCCAGGCTGGATGTGATTCTCGAATACATGAAGGCCGACCCGTCGGTGAACCATGTCGAGCTCAACGGTCACTCCGACAACAGCGGTAACCGCCTGACCAACCGCGACCTGTCACGCCGCCGGGCGTTGGCGGTGGCGGACTATTTCAAGGCTCATGGTGTCAAGGATGAGCAGATCACCTTACGCTTCCACGGCGAGCGCTACCCGGTGGCCAAGAACAACACTGCAGCCAACCGGGCGCGGAATCGGCGAGTGAACATCGAGCTGGACCGGGTGTTGGTGCCTGAAAAGCCGGTGGAGAAGCCGGCGGAGCAAGCGCCGCCGGCTGCGGCTGCTGCTGCTGCGCCGCTTAGGCAACCCTGATGTCGGATGGCAGCGTGCACCAAAGAACCGCCATTTGCCTGCCGTATGACCGTCCGTCGCCCCTGTGAAAGTTCTTGTCGCTTTGTCGTCAGAAGCTGTCGCGCCACTGTAAATTTATCGTTAACGCCGTTAGAATCGGTCCTTTTCCGTACAACCCCGTGGAGTGATGGCATGGCGGACGTAAAAAAGGTCGTACTGGCGTATTCCGGCGGCCTTGATACTTCGGTGATTCTCAAGTGGCTGCAGGATACCTACAACTGCGAAGTGGTGACTTTCACCGCTGACCTCGGTCAGGGCGAAGAGGTCGAACCGGCCCGTGCCAAGGCCCAGGCAATGGGTGTTAAAGAGATCTACATCGACGACCTGCGCGAAGAGTTCGTGCGTGATTTCGTGTTCCCGATGTTCCGCGCCAACACCGTCTACGAAGGTGAGTACCTGCTGGGTACTTCCATCGCCCGTCCGCTGATCGCCAAGCGCCTCATCGAAATCGCCAACGAAACCGGTGCAGACGCCATTTCCCATGGCGCTACCGGCAAGGGTAACGACCAGGTGCGTTTCGAGCTGGGTGCCTACGCGCTCAAGCCTGGCGTAAAGGTTATCGCCCCATGGCGCGAGTGGGACCTGCTGTCGCGCGAGAAGCTGATGGACTACGCCGAAAAGCACGGTATCCCGATCGAGCGCCACGGCAAGAAGAAGTCGCCGTACTCGATGGACGCAAACCTGCTGCACATCTCCTACGAAGGCGGTGTCCTGGAAGACACCTGGACCGAGCACGAAGAGGACATGTGGCGCTGGAGTGTCTCGCCTGAGAACGCCCCGGACCAGGCCACTTATATCGAACTCACCTACCGCAACGGTGACATCGTTGCCATCGACGGCGTCGAGAAAACCCCGGCAACCGTTCTGGCCGACCTGAACCGTATCGGCGGTGCCAACGGCATCGGCCGCCTCGACATCGTCGAAAACCGCTATGTCGGTATGAAGTCGCGTGGCTGCTACGAGACGCCTGGCGGCACCATCATGCTCAAGGCTCACCGTGCCATCGAGTCGATCACCCTGGACCGTGAAGTCGCTCACCTCAAAGACGAGTTGATGCCCAAGTACGCCAGCCTGATCTACACCGGTTACTGGTGGAGCCCGGAGCGCGTGATGCTGCAGCAGATGATCGACGCCTCGCAGGTCAACGTGAACGGTGTGGTGCGGCTGAAGCTGTACAAAGGCAATGTCACCGTGGTTGGCCGTAAATCGGATGATTCGCTGTTCGACGCCAACATCGCCACCTTCGAAGAAGATGGCGGCGCCTACAACCAGGCCGACGCTGCTGGCTTCATCAAGCTCAACGCCTTGCGTATGCGCATTGCCGCCAACAAGGGCCGTTCGCTGCTCTGATCGCTGGCTCGTGCCATGAAAGAACCCGGCTGCGGCCTAATGCCGGTCAGTTAAGTGTTACCGGGGCTGCTTTGCAGCCCTTCGCGGGCACGCCCGCACCCACGAGTTTGGCGCTGAACTGCGCGATCCCCTGTGGGAGCGGGCGTGCCCGCGAAGGGTCGCTAAGCGGCCCCAAATTACTTAACTGACTGGCATTAGGCTGCGGCCGGGTTTTTTGTGCCTGCTCGAAATGAAGATACTCAACTGCATGGGTTCGTGGCCGCACTGCTCAGCGGGCTGATGGACAATTGCGCGCATTGGCCTTTATCCACATTGCAAAACCGCCAGGTGCGGGGCGGCGTTGGTGGTTGCGCGAGCGCTTGCAACAGCTGCTGTTCCATCAGGTGACAGGCATCCGGGCCAGAAAACATGAAGGTTACGGGCTCGCCTGGCAACCCCTCCTGCGGCATGGCAGCGAGGGCTTCACTGCTGGGCGGGGGCGCGCTGTCCGGTGCTGTTTTGTTGGGTGACGGGCTGTAGAACGACTTGTAGTTGAAGTTGAGCGTCAAGAAGAACAGCGCGGTAAGGAAGAAGGGGAAGCCCACCAGAAACCAGGTGTAAAGCTTCTGGCTGGACTCGCTGAGAAACGGCAATGTGGCCAGGGCGGAGGCTTCGATGATGCCGGCGAAGATGGCAATGATCGTCAGCGGGGCGACAGGTTGTGCTTGGGTCATGGTGGCTGCCTCCAGCGGTTTTGCCCATCTTTGCCTTACTGCGTCGGGCAACTAAAGACTGGACTACTTCCCGGTGCGCGCTCATCGACAAAGTCCCCCTGATCCTGTGCTTTATCCCAAGGTAGGGAAGTGCGCAGCCCCTGTCAGTCTACGCGCAAGTGCTAATGGTCGCCGTACAAACACTTGTATTCGGTAATAAGGAATTTGTTTGTTACAACCATAGTCACGATGTGTAGGAAGTTTCTGCAAGTGTTGTAGGTTTTGTCTGCGCATGAGTTTCGTCGGCAAATCGCCGCGCCATTCGTCGTTCTGTCAGTTATCTTGGCGTGCCAAAGCCACAACAGTGAATGAATGGATGTCGCATGAATAAAGTGCTTATCGTTGATGATCATCCGGTCATACGCCTTGCCGTGCGCATGCTGATGGAGCGGCATGGGTATGACGTCGTGGGGGAGACCGACAATGGGGTGGCTGCATTGCAGCTGACGCGGCAACACCTGCCGGATATCGTGGTGCTGGATATCGGTATACCGAAGCTCGATGGCCTGGAGGTGATTGCCCGCATGGCGAGCTTCAGCCCGGGCAGCAAGGTGCTGGTGCTGACGTCGCAGGCACCCGGCAATTTTTCGATGCGCTGCATGCAGGCGGGGGCGGCGGGTTATGTATGCAAGCAACAGGAGCTTACCGAGCTGTTGAGCGCAATCAAGGCGGTGCTCTCGGGCTACAGCTATTTCCCTAATCAGGCCCTGCATGCGGCCCGTGGCAGGGGCACGGGCAGCGAGGTGGACATGGTCAACCGCCTCTCGGCCCGGGAAATGACCGTGTTGCAACAGTTGGCGCGCGGGCGTTCTAACAAGGAAATTGCCGACAGCATGTACCTGAGTAACAAGACGGTCAGTACCTACAAGTCACGGCTGTTGCTCAAGCTCAATGCACGGTCGTTGGTAGACCTGATCGAGTTGGCACAACGGCAAGGGCTGAGCTGAGCACAGGCCATGAAGCCTCCCGGCTGGAGGCTTTGCCAAGGCGGGGCTACAGGTCGTAATCGAAATCGGCCAGTTGTTTCTGCAGGCGCCGTTCTTCGAGCATGTTGTCGATGGTGCGGCGCTTGCTGAGGTTGGTTTTTGCAGGTTCCACGGGGGGCTCCGCGTCATCGTCTGCGGCAACAAAATCATCTTCGATCGACAGGTCGTCTTTATCGGTGCTCATGAGTCGCTCCAAGCCAAGGGGCTGTTGGCCGACCTTATAACCAGAAAGCAGCCGCTGGTAAAAAAGATTTTTTCAATCGCGTGCAGTGGTTTTCAGCTATCCGCTCAATCGTCGGAAGTTTTGTGCTTGTACTCGCACAGGTCTTCGATCCTGCAGCTGCCGCACCTTGGCTTGCGTGCCTGGCACACATAGCGGCCATGGAGAATCAGCCAGTGGTGGGCGTCCAGCAGGTAGTCCCTGGGTACGAACTTGACCAGTTTCTTTTCCACTTCCAGCACAGTCTTGCCCGGCGCTATGCCCGTACGGTTGCTGACCCTGAAAATATGCGTATCGACGGCCATGGTCGGCTGGCGGAACGCCGTGTTCAGCACCACGTTCGCCGTTTTGCGGCCGACACCCGGCAGTGCCTCCAGCGCCTCACGGGTCTGGGGTACCTGGCTACCGTGACGCTCGATCAGTAAGCGGCAGGCTTCGATGACGTTTTTGGCCTTGCTGTTGTACAGCCCGATGGTCTTTATGTATTCGCTGAGGCCTTCGACGCCCAGGGCATAGATGGCCTCGGGGGTATTGGCGACGGGGAACAGGCGCGCAGTGGCCTTGTTGACGCCGACGTCGGTCGATTGCGCGGACAGTGTCACTGCCACCAGCAATTCAAATGGCGTGGTGTAGGCCAGCTCGGTTTTCGGGTCGGGGTTGTCTTCATGCAGCCTGCGAAAAATCTCCAGGCGTTTGGCGGCGTTCATGAATCAGAGCTTTCCTTGATGGCGCGCACAGACCGGGATTGCCCCGGCCCGCCGCAGAAGCCAACGGGGCTGCCAGGCAGCCCCCACGGTCAATTACTTGATGCGCTGGCCTGGCTTGGCGCCGCTGTCCGGGCTCAGCAGGTAGATCTCTTCACCACCAGGGCCTGCCGCCATGACCATCCCCTCGGACACGCCAAAGCGCATTTTCCGCGGTTTCAGGTTGGCGACCATCATGGTCAGGCGGCCTTCAAGCTTGGATGGGTCCGGGTACGCCGACTTGATGCCGGAGAACACATTGCGGCGCTCATCCCCGATGTCCAAGGTCAGCTGCAGCAGCTTGTCAGCACCCGCCACGGCTTCGGCCTTGACGATCAACGCCACACGCAGATCCACGGCGGCAAAGGTGTCGAACTCGATTTCTGCCGACAGCGGGTCCTTGGCCAGCTCGCCGTTGCCTGCCGGGGCCTTGGGTTCGGCGGCCAGCAGGTCTTCCTTGCTGGCGGCAACCATGGCTTCGACCTTGGCCAGCTCGATACGGCTCATCAGTGCCTTGAACGGGTTCAGCGTGTGGTTTTCCAGGCGCGACAGGTGGTCGTTCCAGGTCAGCGGGGCCACGTTGAGGAAGGCCTCGGCGTCGGCAGCCAGCAGCGGCAGTACCGGCTTGAGGAAAATGACCAGCTGGCGGAACAGGTTGATGCCCTGGGCGCAGATTGCCTGCACTTCGTCCTGCTTGCCCTCCTGCTTGGCCAGCGACCACGGCGCCTTGTCAGCGATCCAGGCATTGGCACGGTCGGCCAGCGCCATGATTTCGCGCATGGCGCGGCCGAAATCGCGGCCTTCGTAGGCCTCGGCAATGGACGGCGCGGCAGCCAGGAAGGCTTCGGTCAGTTCAGGCGCGGCATCACCGCTAACCATCACGCCCTGGTTACCCTTGTGGATGAAGCCGGCGCAGCGGCTGGCGATGTTGACCACCTTGCCAACCAGGTCAGAGTTGACCTTCTGCACGAAGTCTTCCAGGTTCAGGTCGAGGTCGTCGACGCCGCGGCCCAGCTTGGCGGCGTAGTAATAGCGCAGGTACTCTGGCTGCAGGTGGTCGAGGTAGGTACGGGCCTTGATGAACGTACCCCGCGACTTCGACATCTTGGCACCGTTGACGGTCAGATAGCCGTGCACATTGACGGCTGTCGGCTTGCGGAAGCCGGCGCCTTCGAGCATGGCTGGCCAGAACAGGGCGTGGAAGTTGACGATGTCCTTGCCGATGAAATGGTACAACTCGGCCTTGGAGCCCTCGCGCCAGAACGCATCGAAGTCTAGTTCCGGGCGGCGCGCGCAAAGGTTCTTGAAGCTGGCCATGTAGCCGATAGGCGCATCGAGCCAGACATAGAAGTATTTGCCCGGCTCACCCGGAATTTCGAAACCGAAGTACGGCGCGTCACGGGAGATGTCCCATTCCTGCAGGCCGGAGTCCAGCCATTCGGCCAGCTTGTTGGCGACCGCGTCCTGCAGCGTGCCGCTGCGGGTCCACTGTTGCAGCATGGCCTGGAAGTCGGGCAGCTTGAAGAAAAAGTGCTGAGAATCGCGCAGTACCGGGGTAGCCCCGGAAATGGCCGACTTGGGGTTCTTCAGTTCGGTCGGTGCGTAGGTTGCGCCGCATTTCTCGCAGTTGTCGCCGTACTGGTCTTCGGCCGCGCACTTCGGGCAGGTGCCCTTGATGAAGCGGTCAGCCAGGAACATGCCCTTTTCCGGGTCGAAGTACTGCGTCACCGAACGGGTGGCAATGTGCCCGGCCTCACGCAGGCGCGTGTAGATGAGGCTCGACAGCTCACGGTTTTCTTCGCTGTGGGTGGAGTGGAAGTTGTCGAATTCCACCAGGAAGTCAGCGAAGTCGCTGCTGTGTTCGGCCTGGACGTTGGCAATCAGCTGTTCCGGGGTGATGCCTTCCTTTTCCGCGCGCAGCATGATGGCCGAACCGTGGGCGTCATCGGCGCAGACGTAAATGCACTGGTTCCCGCGCAGCTTCTGGAAGCGTACCCACATATCCGTCTGGATGTACTCCAGCATATGGCCAAGGTGGATCGATCCATTGGCATAGGGCAGGGCGCTGGTGACGAGAATCTGACGTGGCTCGGACATGGTGGCTCGGCTACTTATCTGGCTCGGGGTAAAAATGAGGGTGATCGGCCACTATAAAGGGCTGGCGAAGATATTTCACCCCGCAAGCGCATCTGTTGATGATTGACGGGTTAGGATAGGCGCCTGTTTTACATTCAGTTTGCCAATGGGAGTCTCCATGAGTGCCGTCACCCGTGCCGCCATCGAAGGCGTGCTTCGCCAGTACACCGACCCCTACCTGAACCAGGATCCGGTCAGCGCCGGCTGCGTGCGCGCCATCGATATCCAGGGCGGGCACGTCAGCGTGCAGTTGCAGTTGGGCTATGCCGCCGGGCTGTTCAAGAACGGCTGGGCCCAGGTGCTGCAGACCGCCATCGGCAACCTCGAGGGCGTCAGCGGCGCCCAGGTGTCGATCGAGTGCGTGGTTGCCGCGCACAAGGCCCAGGCCCAGGTGCCAGCCATGGCCAACGTCAAGAACATCATCGCCGTGGCCTCGGGCAAGGGCGGCGTGGGCAAGTCGACCACTGCCGCCAACCTGGCCCTGGCGCTGGCCCGCGAAGGTGCCCGGGTGGGTATTCTGGATGCCGACATCTATGGCCCCAGCCAGGGCGTGATGTTCGGTATCGCCGAAGGCACCCGCCCGCAGATTCGCGAACAGAAGTGGTTTGTGCCGATCAAGGCGCATGGCGTGGAAGTGATGTCCATGGCGTTCCTGACCGACGACAACACGCCGATGGTCTGGCGTGGCCCGATGGTCTCGGGTGCGCTGCTGCAGTTGGTGACCCAGACCGCGTGGGACGACCTGGACTACTTGGTGATCGACATGCCACCGGGCACCGGTGACATCCAGCTGACGCTGGCCCAGAAGGTTCCGGTAGCCGGGTCGGTGATTGTCACCACGCCGCAAGATCTGGCCTTGCTCGATGCCCGCAAGGGCGTGGAAATGTTCCGTAAGGTCAACATCCCGGTATTGGGCGTGGTCGAGAACATGGCCGTGCACATCTGTTCCAACTGCGGCCACGCCGAGCACCTGTTCGGCGAAGGCGGTGGCGAGAAGCTGGCCAGCCAGTATGGCGTCGATCTGCTGGCCTCGCTGCCACTGTCGATGGTCATCCGCGAGCAGGCCGACAACGGCAAGCCGACCGCCATTGCCGAGCCGGAAAGCCAGATTGCCATGGTCTATCAGGAGCTGGCGCGCCAGGTAGGGGCGCGGATCGTGCTGCAGGAAGCTGCGGCGCCGGCGATGCCGAGCATCACCATCAGCGAAGATTGACCTGAGAACGAGCCGCCTGCTTTGCGGGCATGCCCGCTCCCACAAGGACTGCACAGCACTTGAAGCTGCGCGATCCCTGTGGGAGCGGGCGTGCCCGCGAAGAAGCCAGCGCCGAATTTCGACCAAGCATAAAAAAACCCGCCAGAAGGCGGGTTTTTTGAAAGCTAGGAAGCTAGATCGACTTAGGCGATCTGAACTTCTTCAGCCTGCATGCCTTTCTGGCCGCGGGTAGCGACGAAAGTAACAGCCTGGCCTTCTTTCAGGGTTTTGAAGCCGTCAGCTTGGATGGCTTTGAAGTGCACGAACAGGTCGTCGCCCGACTGAGGGGTGATGAAGCCGTAGCCTTTCTCATCGTTGAACCACTTAACAACACCGGATTGACGGTTGGACATTTTTCTGTCTCCTTGGACAATTTGATAACGGTCAGGAAACACCCTGACCGGGACTGAGCGCAAAGAGAGCAGAAAATTCAGCGATGGGCCGATCAGGATCGTGCATCAAACTAGAGATTCTCGGTGTCACGTGCAGCACAGTGGCGCCACCTTACCCCACTTTCCGCAACCTGCCAATGGTCTGAAGGCGGTTTAAGCAAATTCGGATCGACGGCGGCTGCAAGCCCCGCCCGGCGCGGGGTGAGGGATGGAACTTTAACCTGGGCGCCGGGACCGGTAAGATGCGCACCACGTTTTCCACCACGCAACTCTTCAGGACACCCCGCCATGAGCATCAAATCGGACAAGTGGATTCGCCGCATGGCGCAGGAACACGGCATGATCGAGCCGTTCGTCGAGCGCCAGGTGCGCGGCGAGCAGGACAGCCGTGTCATCTCTTTCGGTGTTTCCAGCTACGGCTACGACGTGCGCTGCGCCGACGAATTCAAGGTGTTCACCAACATCAACTCGGCGACCGTCGATCCGAAAAACTTCGACGCTGGCAGCTTCGTCGACATCAAGAGCGACGTGTGCATCATCCCGCCGAACTCGTTCGCCCTGGCGCGCACTGTCGAGTACTTCCGCATTCCGCGCGACGTGCTGACCATCTGCCTGGGCAAGAGCACCTACGCCCGTTGCGGCATCATCGTCAATGTCACCCCGCTGGAACCTGAGTGGGAAGGCCACGTGACCCTGGAATTCTCCAATACCACCACGCTGCCGGCAAAAATCTATGCCAACGAAGGCGTGGCGCAGATGCTGTTCCTGCAGTCCGACGAAGCGTGCGATGTGTCGTACAAGGACCGCGGCGGCAAGTACCAGGGCCAGCGCGGCGTGACCCTGCCGCGGACCTGAGCCGACGAGCGCGGGGAATTACCTGCGCTTTTGCCACTCCAACGAAGTACGCCGGTGCTCATGATGTGCATCGGTTTCGTCAGGAGCAGCCAATGAAACTCCATCCCGCAATCAGTGCCAAGCTGGCAGGTCTGCAGCCCAACCACATCGGGTTGTTGCCCTGGGCTTTGCTGGCGCATCCGTTGCCCATGCAGGCCGGGGGCGTGCCCCACCAGCCTGATCCCGATACGCCGCAGCCGGCGCAGCCAGGTGAATCGCCACCCATGGAACCGGGCGAGCCGACCTTGCCTGACGAGCCTCCACCAGCGCCTGTAGCGTGATGCGCTGCTAAATCGGCCAGACCCGGCCGGCACCAGCCAGGTAGACCTGGCTGGTGGGCAGTTGGGCAATTTCCCAGCCGCCGGTGAACTCGCCGAATGCGGGCAGCAGGCTTACCTGTTCGTCGATCAGAAAGCACGGCAGGCGCAGGCGTTGCCTGGCCCTGCCACGCAGGATGAATACTGGGTGCACGTGGCCGGCCAGCACCGGCCGTTGCGGGTGAGCATGCGGTTCGTGCTGCAGGGCGAAAGGGCCAAGCAGCCAAGGTTCATCCAGCACTGTGATGCCCAGCGTTTCTGGAGGATCGCCGGCGTTGTGATCGTGGTTGCCGCGTATCAGCACGATTTTCAGGCCAGGATGGCGGTCACGCCATGCCTGCAGGCGAGCCAGCGTGGCAGGTGCCCGCGCGCTGCGCGCGTGCAGGAAGTCGCCGAGTACGACCAGCTGTTCGCAGTCGTAGTGCGCCAGCAGGTCATCCAGCCGCGCCAGGGTCGCCTCGGTGGTGCCACGCGGCACCGGTTGGTGCAACGCGCGGTAACTGGCGGCTTTGCCGATATGCACGTCGGCCACCAGCAATGCACGCTGCGCCGGCCAGTAGATGGCCTTGTCCGGGAGCAGCCAGAGCTCCTGGCCGTAATGTTCGATGGCCTGATACTGTTGAGTCATTCCTTGTTCGCCGCCTGTTCCAGTTCTGCCACCATTCGCGCAATACGGTCCGCCAGCTTCTCGGTGCTCAACGTCTCGCGCATGCCCTCCACCAGCAAGGCGAACGCCAACGGCCCCGGCCGTTTCAAGGCCCGCAGGTCCAACTGCAAGCCGGCCATCTTCAACAGTTGGCGATGCAGGCGGTCAATTTCCAGTTCCTCGCTCAGCACCTCGTCACGGGCCTGGCCGAGCAGCAGGTTGCCTGCATCATGTTTGCGAAACACCTCGTAGAACAGGCCACTGGAGGCTTGAATCTGCCGCATGCTTTTCTGCGCCGCCGGATAGCCGCCAAACACCAGCCCGGCAATCTGGGCAATTTCCCTGAAGCGGCGTAGCGCCATTTCACCCGCGTTGAGGCTGGCCAGCACATCCTCCAGCAGCTGCTCGGTGCCCAGCGCCTGCGGCAAGTGTGTCGCCCAGTCCACGTGGGCAGGGCTGAGCAGCTCGAAGCCATAGTCATTCACGGCAATCGATACCGACAGGGGTTGGTGGCGGCTCACGCGCCAGGCAATCAGGTTGGCCAGGCCCAGGTTGGCCATGCGCCCGGCGAAGGGGTACAGGAACAGATGCCAGCCCTGGCGCGACTTGAAGGTCTCCGCGAGCAGGGTGGCCGTGGTGGGCAGAGCCGACCACTGGGCTTGCAGTGCCAGCAGCGGGCGCACGGCGCGCATTTCCGGGCCGGTAAAACGTTCGTGGGCGGCAGCGTCGAGCTGTTCGACCAGCGCATCGGCCAGCTCGCTCGACAAGGGCATGCGCCCGCCGTTCCAGCGTGCTATTGCAGCCTTGCGCGCGGTGCTGCGGCGTACGTAGGCGGTCATGTTTTCCACCCGCACCAGTTCCAGTACCCGCCCGGCGAATACCAGCGTATCGCCGGGCCGCAGGCGGGCGATGAAGGCCTCTTCGACACTGCCCAGCGTCTTGCCGCCGCCGCCCTTGCTCCAGTACTTGAGCTGCAGGCTGGCGTCGCTGACGATGGTGCCGATGCCCATGCGATGGCGCCGCGCCAGGCGCTCGCTGGCCACTCGATAAATGCCGTCGGCATGGCGCTCGACCCGCTGATAGTCGGGGTAGGCCGTCAGTGAACTGCCGCCGTGGCAGACAAAGTCCAGGGCCCACTGCCACTGGCTGTCGCGCAAGCCGGCGAACGCCCAGGTGCTGCGCACTTCGGCCAGCAACTCGTCGGCGCGAAAGCCACTGCCCAGGGCCATGCTGACCAAGTGCTGCACCAGTACGTCCATGCACAGCCGGGGGGAGAAACGCGCCTCGATGTGCCCGGCTTCCAGTGCCTGGCGAGCCGCTGCTGCCTCGACCAGCTCCAAGCTGTGGGTGGGCACAAGGGTTATTCGTGAGCGCCGCCCGGGGGCATGGCCCGAGCGGCCGGCCCTTTGCATCAGGCGTGCGATGCCCTTGGCCGAGCCGATTTGCAGCACCCGCTCCACGGGCAGAAAGTCTACCCCCAGGTCCAGGCTGGAGGTGCAGATCACCGCTTTCAGGCTACCCTGCTTGAGGCTGCGTTCGACCCAGTCGCGGGTTTCCCGGGCCAGCGAGGCATGGTGCAAGGCGATAAGGCCGGCCCAGTCGGGGCGGCTTTCAAGCAGGGCCTGGTACCAGAGCTCGGCCTGGGCCCGGGTATTGGTGAATACCAGGCAGCTGGCGCTGGCGTCGACCTCGCGGCTGACCTGGTCGAGCATTTTCAGGCCCATGTGCCCGGCCCAGGGAAACCGTTCAATGGCCCCGGGCAGCAGGGTATCGACCTGCAGTGCTTTGTCTTGCCGGCCTTGCACCAACAGGCCGCCCTCGGGCAGCAGCACATCCCGTGCATGTTGCAGGTTGCCCAAGGTGGCAGACAAACCCCAGGTCGGCAGGCCTGAGTGCCAGCGGCGCAGGCGCGCCAAGGCCAGCTGCAGCTGTACGCCGCGTTTGTTACCCAGCAACTCGTGCCATTCGTCGACCACGATCAAGCGCAGCGTGGCGAAATCGGCTTCGGCCTGGGCACGCGTCAGTAACAGGGTCAGGCTTTCCGGGGTGGTGACCAGCACGCTGGGCAGGCGCCGCGCCTGCCGGGCGCGCTCGGCACTGCTGGTGTCGCCGCTGCGTACGCCGACACTCCACGGCAAACCCAGCTCATCGAGGGGCGCTTGCAGGGCGCGCGCAGTGTCGGCGGCCAGGGCACGCATGGGCGTGATCCATATCACCTGCAGGGGGGCTGCCTGGCGCCCCTGTGCCTGGGCCTTGAATGCGCGCAGTGCCGCCAGCCACACCGCGTAGGTTTTGCCGGCACCGGTGCTGGCGTGCAGCAGGCCAGACTCGCCGCGCTCTACCGCCGCCCAGACCCGGCGCTGGAACGCGAACGGTTTCCAGCCACGTTTGCTGAACCAGGCGTTGGCGAGGTCGGTGGTCGGCATGGGGCGTAGGGTCCTTCGAAGGTTGTCTTGCTACAGACCACCCGCCGTCGGCAATGGTTTTACCGGATCAATTGCCCAGCAGGTAACCGCTTCGGCACACCTGCTCGCCGGCCACATGGGCGATGACCATGCCCGCGGTGGCCATGCGCCGTACGCTGCGGGCGTACAACAGGCCGGCCTGGCTATTGCGCACGGCAGTGACCCGGTCGCTGAGGGGGTCGATGACTTCGGCGATCAGTTGGCCTGCCGCCAGTTGTTGGCCTGGTTTGGCGTGGTACACCAGCAACCCGCCAAGGGGTGTCGCCACGGGTTCTACAGCGGCCAGCGGTGTGGCCGGGCGCGGCAGGGCGGGGAGTGCCGGCTTGGCACCCTCGATAATGCCGGCGTGGGTGAGGAAGTCCAGAATCGCCCCGCAATCCTTGCTGGCCAGTGCGTGACTGACGTCGGCCTGGCCGCGCAACTCGACCGTGACCGAGCAGCAGCCCAGCGGGATAGGGAAGCGTTTGCCGAAGCGCTGCTGCAACTGCCACCAGACCAGGCTGAAGCACTCGTCGAACGACTGCCCGCCCGAATCGGTGGCCAGCAGGCTGGCCTGTGCACCCAGGTAGCGGGCCAGCGGTTCGATCTGCGGCCAGGCGTCAGGTGTGGTGTACAGGTGCTCCACCGCTTCGAAATCGCAGTGCAGGTCCAGTATCAGGTCGGCATCGCAGGCCAGACGTTGCAGGATCAGGCGCTGGGCCTGCAGCGGCGTGCGCGCCGGGTGCGCATCCAGCCCACGGCGCAGGTACTCGCGGATCAGCGCAACGTTATGGGCAGGGTCCTGGCTCAGGTGCTCTTCGATCTGGTCGCCGATGGTGTCCGACAGGTCGACGAAGTTACGGTTGAAATTCTCGCCACTCTGTAGCTCGTAGCGCCCCAGTGGCGCGTCCAGCAGCACCTGCTCCAGGCCAACCGGGTTGGCCACCGGCACCAGGATGATTTCGCGCTGCAGGCGGCCTTGTTGTTCCAGTTCTGCAAGGCGCCGCTTGAGGTGCCAGGCGACCAGCATGCCGGGTAGCTCGTCGGCGTGCAGCGATGCCTGGATATAGACTTTGCCACCACCGCGGGGGCCGAAGTGGAAGCTGTGCAGTTGGCGGGTGATGCCCGGAACGGGTGAGAGCAGGTCGTGTGTTGAATGGTGCATGGTGGTCCTGGCTGCGTGGCGAAAACGGTCTGCGACACGGGTCGGCACACAGATAGAAGCACAGTTTTCGGCGTTGTGCCTGCACTGGGTTTGTCGAAACCCGGTGAGGGTGGCTGCGTGGGTTAACCCGCCCACACCGGGCCACCCAGCCAGCAACCTAGGCCAGCAAGGCCTGCAGCGTCGCCAGGTCGTCGGCCTCTTCCACCGGTTTGTCCAAGCGCCAGCGCAGCATGCGCGGGAAGCGCACGGCGATACCGCTCTTGTGCCGGCGGGACAGCGCGATGCCCTCGAAGCCTAGCTCGAACACCAGCGTGGGGGTCACGCTGCGCACCGGGCCGAAGGTTTCCACGGTGGTTTTGCGGATGATGCTGTCGACCTTGCGCATTTCCGCATCGCTGAGCCCTGAGTACGCCTTGGCAAACGGCACCAGTGCTCGCCCAGGCGTGCCGGCTGGCGCGTCCCACACGGCGAAGGTGTAGTCGCTGTACAGGCTGGCCCGGCGGCCGTGGCCCCGTTGGGCGTAAATGAGCACGGCGTCGACGCTGAAGGGGTCGATCTTCCACTTCCACCAGGTGCCCATGTCCTTGGTACGGCCCACGCCGTACAAGGCCTCACGCTGCTTGAGCATCAGGCCCTCGACGCCAAGGCTGCGGGATTGCTCACGCTGGCGGGCAAGGTCGGCCCAGTCCGGGCCTTCGAGCAGCGGCGACAGCAGTACCGGGGCAAGCGGGTGTTCTTCCACCAGGCGTTGCAACTGGGTGCGGCGTTCATGCTGCGGTCGGCTGCGCCAATCTTCGCCTTGCCACTCCAGCAAGTCGTAGGCTTGCAGCACGACAGGCGCGTCGGCCAGCAGCTTCTTGCCCAAGGTTTTGCGGCCAAGGCGCTGCTGCAGCAGCGCGAATGGCTGCACGGCCAGTTCCGTCGGTGACTCGCCCGGCTTCCAGACCAAGATCTCGCCATCCAGCACCACCCCATCAGGCAGTGTTTGCGCCAGGCCATGCAGCTCGGGAAAGCGCTCGGTGACCAGCTCTTCGCCCCGCGACCACACCCAAAGCTGGCCCTCGCGCTTGACCACCTGGGCACGGATGCCGTCCCACTTCCATTCGATCTGCCAGTCACTCGGCGGGCCGAGCAAGGCATCGAACTGCTCGCTGGGTTCCTGCAGTGGGTGGGCCAGGAAGAAGGGGTAGGGCTGGCCGCCGCGCTGACTGTGTTCATCGGCGGACTCCTCGGCGATCAGCTTGTGGTAGCTGGCGGCGCTGGGGCGGTGACTGATATCGGTATACCCAACCAGCCGCTGGGCTACGCGTTTGGCGTCCAGCCCGGCCAGTTGCGCCAGCGCACGGGTGACCAGCAGCTTGGACACACCCACGCGGAAGCTGCCGGTGATCAGCTTCAGGCATAGCATCAGGCTGGGGCGTTCCAGTTGCGCCCACAGCGCTGGCAGGCGTTCGCGGACCTGCTCCGGCGGCAGGCCCCGCAAAGGCAGCAGATGATTTTCAACCCAGGCTGCCAAGCCTTCATCGTTGCCTTCTGCATGCTGCGGCAGCAGCAATGAAATGGTTTCGGCCAGGTCACCGACTGCCTGGTAGCTTTCTTCGAATAGCCAGTCCGGCAGGCCGGCCATGGCCGTTGCCAGTTCGCGCAGCAGGCGCGTCGGCACCAACTGCCGAGGGCGCCCACCGGCCAGGAAATACACCGCCCAGGCAGCGTCTTCGGCGGGCGCGGTGGCGAAGTAATCACGCAGCGCTTCGAGCTTGGCATTGCTGGAAGTGGTCGCGTCCAGGCGCAGGTACAACGCAGCGAACGCTTTCATGGCGCAGGCTCGGGCGTGGCTGCATCGTCTTCGTCGCCATACTCGGTCACGAAGGCACGGGCATCCAGGCCTCGTTCGTTGAGGTAGCGCACCAACACATTGACCGAACCGTGGGTCACCATCACCCGTTCGGCGCCGGTCTGGCTGATGGCCCAGAGCAGGCCTGGCCAGTCGGCATGGTCGGAAAGCACAAAGCCCCGGTCCACACCGCGGCGCCTGCGTGTGCCGCGCAGCAGCATCCAGCCGCTGGCGAACGCGTCGCTGTAGTCACCGAAGCGGCGCATCCAGCTGCTGCCGCCGGCTGACGGCGGTGCCAGAACCAACGCCCGCCGCAGCATGGGGTCGTTGCGCGCGATGTCGCCGGCATAGCGGGTCTCGGGCAGATGCACACCGGCTTCACGGTACACCCGGTTGAGCGGTTCGACGGCGCCATGCACCAGGATCGGGCCGATGCTCGCGTCCAGGCCGTGCAGAATCCGCTGGGCCTTGCCGAAGGCGTAGCAGAACAGCACGCTGGCTTTGCCCAGCTCGCAATTGGCCCGCCACCAGGCGTTGATGCCGGCGAAGATCTCGCTTTGGCTTGGCCAGCGATAGATCGGCAAGCCGAAGGTCGACTCGGTGATGAAGGTGTGGCAGGGCACTGGCTCGAAGGGCGTACAGGTGCCATCAGGCTCGACCTTGTAGTCGCCGGAGGCCACCCAGACTTCGCCCTGGTACTCCAGGCGCACCTGCGCCGAACCCAGCACATGCCCGGCCGGGTGCAGGCTCAGGGTTACGCCGTGGTGCTGCAGGCGCTCACCGTAGGGCAGGGTCTGCAAATCGATGTGCTGGCCCAGGCGGCTGCGCAGGATGCCAGCGCCCGGGCTGGCGGTCAGGTAGTGGCCGTTACCGGTGCGGGCGTGGTCGCCGTGGCCATGCGTGATCACGGCGCGGTCCACGGGCCGCCACGGGTCGATGTAGAAATCACCGGGTGGGCAGTACAGGCCTTCGGGGCGTGCAATGACGAGGTCCATGGCGTAGGCGCTGGTTACCGAGAGTACTTGTTAGGAGCTCGGAACCGGCTCGGGAGTTCGAACCATTTCTTCGAGAGAAAGGGTCACAGGCTTCCATGCCCGGGTACGCCTACTTGCCCGGCACCAGCGTCAAGCGCTGGTTGCCATACGCTCGCGCGAAGTTCTGCTGTTGCAGCGGCAAGCTCATGAAGCGCCCTTTGAACCAGGCATCCAGCCCATCGCTGTAATGCGCGCTGGCCGGGTTGCCGGACTGGCCACTGCTGGTCAGCACCTGCAGCGGTTCGGTCTGGCCGAAGTCGACGATCATGCGCGCGGAGGCGGGCAGGTGGGTGGTGAAGTCACTGCCCCAGGCGTAAGGGGTGAGCGCAAGGGTAGTGAAGTCGCCACCTGCGGCTTGCGGCGAACGGCTGAGGGCATCGCCCAAGCCATGGTAGGCCGGCGCCGGCCAGTTGTACTGGTGCAGCTTGCCCCATTGCCAGGCGCGGCGGTCTGCGCCCAGCTGCGCAGTACCGGCATCCACCGCTGCCGCCAGGCTGCGGGCCAGAATGGCCGGCTTGTCTTCTTTCTGCGGGGTGTTGCGGTCATCCCAGAACGGGCTGTCGTCGCGCCCCAGCAGGTGATCGGCCTGTGCCGAGAACGACAACCGCGCGTTGCTTACGAAGGCCTGCCAGGCGGGGCTGGATGCAGGGCCGAGGTCATCGAGGAAGGTTTGCCGGGCGACTTCCTGCAGGAACAGTTCATACAGCGCGGCGTCTGCCGATACCGGGCTCAGGCGACCATCGAATGCCTTGAGCCGCGCCAATGCCTCGCCGGCCTTGTCGCGTTGTGCGCCTGGCAGGGCGTCGATTGCCTGCTTCAGCGGCTGGGCCATGCCGGGGGCGTCGAACATCTGCTTGAGCTGATTGGCCAGTAGCGTGACCTGGTCGTTCTGCAGGGCCATCAGGCTGCGGCTGTCATGGCGGCCATTGCCAGCCAGCTGGGCCAGGCGCTCGGCACGCTCAGGGTAGTACCAGGTGCTGGACAGCTGCATGCCGTAACCGCGCGGCTGGCTGCGCTGGTTGGCATGGCCGATCCAGCCAGCAGTGGGGTCCTGGTCGTACGGGTGCAGCATCGGGTCGGCGTAGCCGTCCCAGTCATAGCGCCCGTCCCAGCCTGGGGAGGGCAGCAGGCCCTGGCCTTCGCGGCGGTTGGGGTAGCGCCCGCTGACCTGCCAACCGATGTGCTCGGGCTCGGCGAAGACGAAGTTGAGGGCGGCCGCAGTGACCTCGCGGGTACTGTCGAAGGCGCGCTCAAGGTTGCCGGCACGGGTCAGGTCGAAGAGCGCATCCAGGCTCCGGTCGCCCTTGAACTGCGGCAAGTTCAGGGCCAGGCCCAGGTTGGCATTGGCGGGCTGGGCCAGCAGGGTGCCGTGGCGGGTGTCATACATCACTTCGCGCTGTGGCCGCTGGCCGCGCACGAAGAAGGTTTCGCTGCGCGCGCGGGCCGGCACCCACTTGCCATCTGCCAGGTAGCTCAGCTGGCTGCCCTGGCGGCGCAGTTGTTCGAGGAACAGGTCCTGGTTGTCGGCCATGACTGCGCTGCTGCTCCAGGCCAGTTTGCCGTTGTAGCCGGCCAACACGATCGGCAGGCCCGGCAGCGACAGGCCGGCAACCTGGTACTTGCTGGTGTGGATCTGCACCGGGCTGAGGGCCCAGGCGGCGCGGCTGTCACTGGCCAGCAGGCTTTTGCCGCTGCGGCTGCGTTGCGGGCCCAGGGCCAGGTTGGCCGAGCCAGGGCTACCGAGCAGGTCGAGGTCGGCCAGCTTCTGGCTGGCGGCCGCCAGTGCCGGCAGCCCCGGCAACTGGCTGGCCAGGTTGAGGCCCTTGAGCTTATCGACTTCGTTTGTAGCCAAGGGCTCGTCGGGCGCCCCGGGCAGCAGCCAGGCCAGTTTGTCGCTGCCGACTTTTTGCGCCAGGGTCAGGGCGCTGAGTTCCTCCTGCAGGTTCACCGACTGGCTGAACGCATACAGGCAGAAAAGCAGCGCCGAATCTTCAGGCTTCCAGTATTCGGGGCGATAGCCACTGTTGGCCAAATCCGCTGGCAGCTTGTCGCGGTAGCGGAACAGGTAGGCGTTGACCCCGCGTGCGTACACCTCGAAGAAGCGCTTGAGCCGTGGTGATGCGTCGGCGTATTGCTGGGCGGCGCTTTGCTTGAGGTTGGCGGCGCGCATCAGGCGGTCGATGTCGAGCGCTTCGCTGCCCGCCAGTTCCGCCAGGCGGCCTTGGGCCAGCAGGCGCATGGCTACCATTTGTTCGATGCGGTCGCCGGCATGCACATAGCCCAGGCTGAAAAGGGCGTCATGGAAATTGCTGCTTTCGATCAGCGGTGCGCCCACGGCGTTGCGCCGCACTGAAACGTTCTGCGCCAGGCCCTTGAGCGGCTGCACGCCGCTGGCGGGCGGCACGCTGCCCTGGTAGCCGCCTGTCTGGCAGCCGGCCAGCCCAAGCATGCCGAGCAGCGTGGCAGCGGTGGTGAACCGCGGGCGGAAATGAGGAAAGGCGGCGGCGGCCATGGCAAGGGCTCCTGCAGGGCGAGGCGAGTTCGCAAAGGCGCTAAGGTAGTGAGCGCGCAGGCGCCATGCAAGGTCCCAGGTCGGTTTATTTGCCGGTGGTGGGTCAAACTTCGAAGTGCCCCGCCAGGGCGTCGGAAAAATGCGTGCAATTGATGCGGGCGTAACGCCGGTAATCACGGCTGACAGCGAACGCCGAGCCGGGCATCAGCAGGATCTTGTGTTGCTCCAGCTTGCGCATCAACGGCTGCAGGTCAGGCAGTTGCGGGTGGTAGACCCAGAGGAACATGCCGCCCTGCGGCGCGATCTCGAATTGCCAGCCGCGCTCGAGCAGCAAGCGCTGCGTCTGTACTTGCTGGCGGATCAGCCGCTGCTGCACATCTTTCATGTGCCGGGCGTAGGTGCCGTCCGACAGGATGGTGTTGACGAAGCGCTCGCAAAACGCCGGCACGGCCACGCAGGTCAGCAGTTTCAGGCGGGTCAGCGGCTCGATCAGGTCCTGCGAGCAGGCGATGAAACCTACCCGTAACGACGCCGACAGGCATTTGGAAAAGCTGCCGATGTAGATGACCCGGTCCAGGTTGTCCAGTTCGGCAAACGTCTGGCGCACGGCCGGGCTGAAGTCGCCATATACGTCATCCTCGACCACGTAGAACTCGTGCTCCACGGCCAGGCGCAGCACGCTGAAGGCGTTGTGCGGGCTGATGTTGCTGCCAGTGGGGTTGTGGAACGTGCTGTTGCAGAAAAACGCCCTGACCTTGTGCCTGGCCAGGTAGCTGCGCATTTCTTCTACGTCTGGCCCGTCCTGGGTTCGGCGGATGCCGACCACCTGGCCGCCGGCCAGTTGGATCAGCTTGATCAGGTTGCCGTTGCCCGGCTCGTCGACGAACACATGGTCACCTGGCTTGATCAGCAACCGGGCGACCAGGTCCAGGCCCTGGGTGGCGCCAAGCGTGGTCAGCAACTGGTTGGGGCGCACTTCAACCCGGGTCAAGCGTTTCATGTGCACGCACAGCTGTTTGCGCATGGGCAGGTAGCCCTGAATATCGCCGTACTCGGCCAGCGAACTTTGCTCCAGCCGCGCCGTGCGCCGGATCGCCTTGGCCAGCAGCTCGGTGTCGCGCCACGCCGGGGGCAGCCAGCCGCTGCCGAGTTTGGTGTAGTGCTGACCGCCCTGCAGCAGCCGGAACAGCGGGTCGCCGGCCATGCACTCGGGTTCGTGGATCACGCTCGCCTGCCGGCTGCGGTTGGCGACAAAGTAGCCGCGCCCGGGCGAGGCGGTCAGCACCCCTTCGCTGACCAGCTGGGCATAGGTCGAGACCACGTCGTGGTAACTGAAGTCGACCGCCGCCGTGAGCTTGCGAATGGAGGGCATGCGCTGCCCAGGCAACCATTCCCCTGCATCCAGGCGTTGCTTGAGCAATTGATGAAGGCTGCAGGTGCTCATGGCAGGTTCCCAACCGTTAGAAAAAAAAGCCTAACAGTTAACGGAAATGCTTGTCGACTGTTCGTTTGCACGTGGCCATTACCTGCCACTATTCCCTCGTCGGAACTTTCGGCTGCCAGCCCTGGCAGCCCGTTTAACGTCTGTAAAGACCAGACAACTGGATATAGAGCCGTGCACCCTATGGACATGCAATCAGCCGTCATTGCCAGGCTTCCTGTGCCTGAAGAACTGGAGTCATTCAACGTTGTAAAAAACCTTGTGACCTCGGCGTTACTGGAGTGCTGTTCAATTGAAGAATTTGAAACGCTGAAACAAACCGATGTTATTGAACGGGTGGCGGAACAGGCCCATGACGACTTGTTGGCATTCGCCAGTAAAGACCCTGCCGCCGGCCGCGACCTGGTATTCATTGCCAGAACCTATACGTCCTACTCGGCGGTTTTGCATTATCGGCTTGCACACTGGGTGTACCGCCATGGCGCTTCGGTATATGGCGCCGGCGGGCAGTGCCTGGCCGCCATGATCTCGCGCCGCGGCAAGATGCTGTCGGGTGCAGAGATCCACTTCCGCAGCCGTATTGGCGCGCGCTTCATCATCGACCACGGCATGGGCACCGTCATTGGTGAAACCGCGACCATCGGTGACGACTGCTACGTGCTCGGCGGCGTCACCCTAGGGGCCCGCGGCATCAGCGGCAACCCTTCCAGCCCCCGCCACCCGACACTGGGCGACCGGGTACAGATCGGCGCGTTTGCCAGTGTGCTGGGGGCTATCCACATCGGTGACGGGGCCTTCATCGGGCCGGGCTGCATCGTTACCAAAGACGTACCTGCCGCTGCCCGGGTGCAGGTCAAAACATCATTGCAGGTGGTACTCGAGTCATGAATGCTCTGAATTACGAAGTTCTGCGCAATACCGAAAAACTGTATTACAAGGATCAGTATCTGTCCGCTGCAAGTACGCAAGTAACGCGCGTGCACAGCGACGGTATCGAGTTGCAAAGTACCGTGGCTTATCCGGAAGGCGGTGGCCAGGAAGCTGATCATGGAATCATTGAACTTCCGATCGGTAAGGTGCGCTTTGTCTGGGTCAAGAAACTCTATGGCAGCCCTATTCGCCTGGAAGGTTTCAAAGGCGGGAAACTGGGCGGCATCATTATTCACACCGTGCACCCGGACGACTTGCACTTGCTCGATGAAGTGACTGTCGATATGCCTGCCCGTGTGAGCATCGATATTCAACGGCGCGAGCGGCTAACACTCTCTCACAGTGCCAGCCACTTCCTGTATGCCGCTGCCATCGGCCTGCGTGAGGAACTGAAACAGTGGACCATCGGCTGCCACATCAAGGAGGACACGGCTCGGTTCGACTTTCTGGTCGAGGACGCCTTCACCGCTGAGGAGGTGATCGAGATAGAACGGCGCGCCAACGCACTGATCGGTCGCGACGCGCCCATCGAGCATTACGCCGTCCAGGGGCTGGAAGACGCTCGCTTGTGGACCTATAACGGCATCGAGATTCCGTGTGGTGGCACCCACCTCGATTCGCCAAGGCGCATAGGGCGCCTGAGCGTGAAGCGCAAACGGCTGGGCAAAGGCAAGGAGCGCCTGATCTGCGTATTCCCGGATGCCGAAATCGACCTTGGCGCCTACCACGAGCATGCCTTATGAACACTACCTTGCCGCGGCGCACCTACCTGTATTTCACCGCCCAGTCGATCAACCTGACCACCGCCGTGATGTCGGTGACCATGGCGGCCATCGTTGGCGCCGCACTGGCCCCTGACGCCGCATGGTCGACGGTACCGTATGGATTCCAGTTCCTGTGCCTGATGCTGGCAACCTACCCGGTTTCCAGGTTGATGAGCCGTATCGGCCGCAAGAAGGCCTTCATGCTGGGGGCCATTCCGCTGGTGGTGTCTGGGGTCAGCGGCTTTCTGGCGGTGGAGCACCAGCATTTTGCCACGCTGGTACTCAGCCACTCGGCGTTGGGTGTTTACATCGCCTTCGCCAACTTCAACCGCTTTGCCGCCACCGACAACCTTTCCCAGGCTCTCAAGCCAAAAGCCCTGTCGCTGGTCGTAGCGGGGGGCGTGATTGCCGCCGTGGTGGGCCCGACGCTCACCGAGTGGCTGCGCGACGTGGGTGGCTACCCACTGTTCTCGCTGTGTTATGCCGCGTTCATCGGCCTGGCGCTGTTGTCGTTGCTGATTGCAGTGTGCCTGCCCAACGACACCGCCCAGGCCGGTGCAACCGGCAGCGCTGCCACGTCGGCCAGCAGCCGCAGCGAGCCTTTGAGCCCCAGCGTGTTGGTGGCAATGGCAGTCGCGGCGCTGGGCTACGGCATCATGAACCTGCTGATGATCCAGGCCTCGATGCACATGAAGCATATGCACGAAGACTTTACCGACGTGCGCCTGGCCATCCAGTGGCACGTGATCGCCATGTTCGCCCCATCATTCTTCACCGGGGCGATCATCCAGCGCCTGGGCATCCGCACTACCATCTGCGCGGGCCTGGCCCTGTTGATCGGCTGCTCGGCGCTGAATATCTGGTCGCACAGCTACAGCATGATGACCGTGGCGCTGATCGCCTTGGGGCTGGGTTGGAACTTGACCTACGTCGGCGGCGGAGCCTTGTTGGCGCAGTCGCTGCAAAACAGCCCGGCAGCGATGCAGATGCAGGGCAAGAACGATCTGGGCATCGCCATCTGCGCCACCATCGGTGCGTTCAGCCCCGCGCTGCTGTTGAGCACCGTGGGCTGGGACGGCACCAACGCCATCTGCATGGCCCTGTGCATCGGCTTGCTGATCGCCACCGTTAGCCTGTTGCAGAACAAGGCTTGCCTGCAGACTTCCATGGAAGGCAGCCGAAAATGAGCGAACTCATCAACGTCAGCGAGCGCATCTACACCAAGCTGGAAATGAACAACCCCGGTGGCAGCCACAAGTACCGCGCCGCCCGGCGCATCGTTGAGCATGCCGTGCGCAATGGCGACATCATCCCCGGGGAGACCACGGTGATCGAAAAAACCGGCGGCAGTTTTGGCTTCGGCTTGCTGGCGGCATGCCACGCGTACCAAGTGGCCGTCGAGCTGGCGGTTGGGCTGAGTTTCAGCCAGACCAAGCGGGACTTGTTGGAATGCTTCGGCGCCCGGCTGATTGGCAAGGAAATGCTGATGGCCGGTGCCACGCCCAAGGACGTGGTGATGCACCACTTGGAAAACCAGGCCGCGCTGGGCAAGTCATACTTCTATACCGACCAGTTCAACAACCCGGTGGGTATCGAAGCGCACCGCTATCAGACAGCCAGTGAGCTGGCGCTGCAACTGAATAACGCGGGCGCCGGCAAGGACATCCTGTTCGTTGGCTGCGCAGGCACGGGCGCCAGTTTCACGGGCATTACCCTGGGGCTGAAGGATCACGGCTTCGAGGTGTCGACAGTGCTGGTCGACCCCAACGGCTGTGACTCCAAAGCCGGCGTATTCACCGAGCACCGCTTCGAAGGCATGGCGGTAGGCGTCAGCCCGCCATTTCTGGACTGGTCGCTGGTGGACGAACGGGCGCAGGTGCAGCATGCCGAAATGTTGGCAGCGCAACGTTGGTTCTACATGCAAAGCGGGGTCTTCGTCGGTAACACCGCCGCCGCCTGCCTGGCGGTTGCGCAGCGCATGGCCCAGCAGCCGCGCTATGCGGGGACCACCTTGGTGACCATCGCCTATGACGCCGGCCTGTGGTACCAGGACTTGCTGGGGGCGAACCGGCGCAAGGCCGCATAGCGCCAGGCACTGCGCGCAGGACTGGACCGGTTGCCAGGGGGGTATGGTGCGCGAAGCAGACGAGGTGGGCCATACCCCCACAGACGCGCTAGATCAGGCGCCGTGGCACTTCTTGAATTTTTTCTCGCTGCCGCACGGGCATGGGTCGTTACGGCCAACGTCCTTCAGGGCGTTGCGTACCGGCTCCTGATGGCTGTGGTTGCAGTGTGGGCCGTGGACATGGCCGTGGTCGTGGTGATGGTCATGGTCGTGGTTGCAGTCAGGGCCATGAACGTGGGGTTGTTGGGACATTGCAGGGTTACTCCGGGATGTGATCGCCTGGGATTATCTCACCACTGCGCGATAAGTGCAGGTCCCGGTGAATCAGCAGGCCAGTGGCCAGGTCGCCCTGCAGGATGTAATGCAGCGGCTGCCCACTTTTCAGCAGCTTGGCCAATGGCTTGAGTTGCCGCCAGAGGTTGGTGCGGGCGGTGATCTTGAAGGTCCGCCGGTCGTGGCCACCTACGCTGCGCCAAAGGCTGGTTTCATCCTGCACCAGCAGCAGGTCATTGAGCCGCACGGCATAGGCCAAGCTGCGGATGAACAGACGGCTGTCGTTGGGGTTGATGACCTCCAGGTGCAACACGAACTCCTGCTGCAGCAACCTGGCCTTGACCGTTTCTACCTCGACCAGGTGCACTTCAGGCGGGCGCCAGTCGTCTGAGCTCCAGCTGGCGCAGCCCGTCAGCAATGCCAGCAGCGAACCGAGCAGCAGCAGACGGGCGCGTTCGATCATGCTCAGTTCCCCATGTAACTGGCGCAGCATTTCTTGAACTTCTGCCCGCTTGCGCATGGGCAGGGGTCGTTGCGCCCGGCCTTCAACGCGACCGTAGGGTCTATGAAGTACCAGCGCCCGGCGTGCTGGACGAACGCCGAGCGCTCGCGGTGCTGGTGGTCGCCATCCGGGTCGTGCCAGCGCGCGGTGAACGTGACAAAGGCATGCTCGGGCTGGCCGCCCAGCACCTGCGCGCTTTCCACTTCCAGCCCCAGCCAGGTGCTCTGGGCGCTCCAGGCGGCCATGCCGGCGCGGTCCAGCTGGGCCTGTTGAGCCGGCAGGGTGGTAGCGACCAGGTAGTCGAGCAGGCCCAGCACGTAGGCACTGTAGCGTGAGCGCATCAGCGTCTGGGCATCGGGTGCGGGGGTACCGGCATGGTAATGCCCACAGCAGGCATCGAGCAGGTTGCCACTGCCACAAGGGCAGACCGAGACACTCATCATCACCACCAGTACTTGCCAAAGTTTTCCGGGTTGGCCCAGAACTGAGTGGGGTATGGCGGCAGGCCAAGCGTAGCGGGCTTCATAGAGGACCTCAAGGAGTTTGGTGACAAAGCTGGTGACAGTGTTGGTGACAGACAGCAAGACCGCAAGGGTGAATTAACCGGGGTCCTTAACGCGCCCACCGGCACCCATGCGAGGGCCTACGGGGGAGCCAGCGCGGGAAGTCTTGTAATGGTGACCTTTCAGATTTTTCTGTCAGATTCTCAAAGGGCCTTAGGGTGGTCTATGCGACCACAACCAGAACCCCAGTTGCACGGCCAGACAGACCCAGTAGAGGGCCTGTAGGTGGTCCATGGGGTTCTCCTTGAGGGATTAGAGTGACTTGTGAAAGCGAACGTCTGTGAGTTCGTGTTGCAGGGCTACCTCAAGGAGGCGCTCATATGAATGCGGCCAGCTCCCTTGGGATTGGTCGTCAGAGGCGCCTGATTGAAGCAAGGCATAGCATAGCGCCGCATGTGGAGTCAGAGACTCGACAGGCACTTTGGTTACTACCCGTTTACCCTTGTAGGTGTAACACAGCGTGACACTCATGGAGGCGTCTCGTCAGGACAAGTTAGTCATTCAGCATAGCCCGTCACGCTTCGTTTGAGGAAGTGTCATTCAACTCTCAGCAGGCCTTGAGACGCCTTGCAGCGGTCCTGATGTCCCTCATTGCGATTCGATAGTTGTCCTTCTCACGCTCGATCAGGTGGACCACAGCGGCCTGTACCGACACACGTTCAAAGCCTGAGCCTTCCAGTTCAAGCCAGCGCTTGACGATCATATTGGACAGCTTGAAGGAATACCGGGAGAGCAGCGTAAAGGTCAGCTCCTTGTCGAGGATGGTCAGCGGCTGGAAACGACCATAGCCATCTGGTGCCTTGGTCTCGACATACTGACATTGGTCCAAATCTGGGCCGATCTCGTTGAGCATCTTTCGGATGTCCCGAAGGACGTGCTTGTGGTTCTTCCCGGTGATCTCCGCGATCTCCAAGGACGACATACCGGGTAAGCCGTTGAGGGTCGTTGGGGAGACCGCTCCAGTCTTGGAGATTTTCTCGAAGATGGTTGCGGTGCTGTTGATCATGTTCATAGTGTCGATTTCCTTTTGGTAGTGCCCTTCAGGTCGCACCCACAGCCGAGCATCCAGACCCCGACAAAGGGACCCGGCGTGGCATGAAAGGCACTATCAGAAAGACTGGATTGGGTGATGCCCAGCGACGGGCGAATAGGTCTCCCCAGATTTGGGGCGTCCTCTTTAAGGAGAAGCTTCACGAAATTTCGGGAAGGTGGAGCGATATGCAAATCTGCACATCGTCTGATAGTGCCCCTGCCGGTCCCTCTTGGATCGGCCTTACGGGGCTCACAGAGGTGCCCTCAGATCTGAGGAGTCCTCCTTAGGTCAGCTTGATGTTGGTGATCATCGGGAACGCCACCATCTCGGTCTGGAGACCATCGGCGGTCAGCTTCACCTTGACCTTGCCGTTAGCCACGATGTCCACGACTGTCATGATCTCAATGTCCCATGCCTGATGGGCGCCATTGCGGGTCGCTTGGATCTTCCAGACGTTACCGTCGCGGCCTTCGCGGTAGCTCAGCGAGGTAAACATCTTGGGCAACAGGAACAGGCCGAAGTCAGTACCGCTGTAAGGCTGCACAGAGGCGCCGATGAGGTCCTCAATGTCACCCACGCCAGCACGCTGAGCAGCACGCTCAAGCACCGCCACCAGAGACACAGGCAGCAGGACCACAAAGTCAGACAGCGAGGTGCCTACGGTCTGGTTGATGTGGGTCGTCAAGAGGTCAATGAGGTCCTCAGCGATCTCTACAGGCTTGCCGGTTGGCTTAGCCTCAGAGAACACTTCGGTGCTTGGGGCAGTCGAGAGGATGCCAGCGATCTTGCCCGCAGCACTCAGTTCGATATCGCGCAGGATCTTGTCAGCGGTCTGCGCAAGGGAGCCCTCAGTGAAGCCCGCCATGATGTTGTGATCGAGGATGGTTGCACGATGGCTGATTACCAGAGCGGTATCGGTCGCCTCAGTGAAGATGATCGACCCGGCCAGCACTTCGCCTTTCTCGACGGTCTGGTTGTCCCAGTTCTTACGTGGGTCGAACTTAACGGTACGGTCTGCCATGGTGATGATCTGTTGACCAGTGGCCTCAGAGCCAGCCGGGCGGAACTCACAAGGAGTCGCCTCCATGGCAGCTTCACGCCACTCATCGCCGTTCAAATGGTCCTCAGCGGCCTCCACAAGGGCCTGCACATAGACAGAAGGATCAGTAGCCACTTCGGTCTCGCTACGGACATCGGCAGTATTGAAACGGATAGACCCAGCCTCATGACCCGGAGTGTCGTTGAAAACGGCAGTGGTGTAGGTGGACGGCTTGACATATTGATTAGGTTTCATGGGGATTGGTCTCCTGAATTAGATTGAATGAAGGTGGCAAGTTATCAGCCGTTGTTGCGAGAGCGGGCCGCTAAGATCTTCTGAGCGTGCGCACGATGGGCAGCAGCTCGTTCTTCCTTGTCGGCTTTCGCTTGGGCCAGTTCGCGAGGGGTTGGCTCACGGAGTCGCTCAGCGCGCTCATCGGCCTCACGCTGGAGCTTTTCACGCTCAGCCTTTTGGGCCCGCTTGGTCTCGAAGTAAGTCAGAGCGTCCTCTTGGATGGCCTTGAGGGACAGACCGGCTTCGTCGAAAGCCTTGATCACTCCGAACTTAGCGCCGTTGTTCCGGCCACATTGGGCCATCAGCAAGGGCAGCATTACGTTCTCGACGTACTCACGGCTGAGGGTCTGGCCCGACACAGTTACTTCGTTCTTCAGGACTTTGGTGATGGTGATGTTCATGGGTTTGGATCTCCTATAGGCGACCCTTTGATTCGACCTTGGCGCCATAGACGCGCACGACCAGACGGCCAAGGAGGGAGCCTCATGGGCATCTTCCAAGGTCGATCAAAAGGTTCTGGGGTTTGGGTATTGGTGATGCTGGATCACAGGACATGGCAAGCCTGAGAGGGCATCTTTAAGGACAACCGTGGCGACGGTCGTTTGTAGCTGGGAGGGAATCTTTTGCAGGTGATTCGGTGTGGTCCCAATAGTGAGGGGTTTTAACGTCACCTTGACGATGGAGCTAAAGCCTGATCGAAATTGGTTCTTTTCCGGCCATTGGGATGCTCAAAGGCGTCTTGGCGAGAGCTTGAAGGCTGACCCCAAGCGAGACCAGTTCGGAGACCCTTGAGGCCGTCCTTGGGGAGCCTCGAAAGGACACCTCTTTGATCAAAGCGTCAACGTCAAAGCAGACCATTCCATTCTCATAGGTTCTGTAGGTGGCGTGTCGATCATTGAGCAGGTTCTTAACGATGTGTAGTGGTCTACTAACCCCGGACACCCATTTAGGCGAGAATGCTCGCCACAGAGAGGTGTCTGATGACCAAGCAACGCCGTACCTTTACCCCTGAGTTCAAGCGCGAAGCTGCCTGCCTGGTGCTCGATCAAGGCTACAGCCATGCCGAAGCGGCCCGTTCGCTCGGCTTGGTCGAGTCGGCACTGCGCCGATGGGTTAATCAGCTTCAGCAGGAGCGCGGCGGCGTTACGCCGGCCAGCAAAGCGTTGACGCCAGAGCAGCAAAAAATCCAAGAGTTGGAAGCCCGGATCACGCGCCTTGAACGCGAGAAATCGATACTAAAAAAGGCTACCGCGCTCTTGATGTCGGAAGATCTCGAGCGTACGCGCTGATCCGCCAGCTCAGCGATCATGAGCCCGTTGATTGTTTGTGCGAAGTGTTTGAAGTCACTCGCTCAAGTTACTACGCACATCGTCACAGAAGGCGAACTCCGGACGTTGAACGACTGCGGTTGCGCAGTCGAGTGAATGAGTTGTTCACGCGAGGTCGAGGTGCGCCCGGCAGCCGTACCATCAAGACAATGATGCAAGAAGAAGGTGAGCAAATCGGGCGGTTCAAGGTACGCAGCCTGATGCGTGAGCTGGCGTTGATCAGCAAGCAGCCAGGATCACATGCGTACAAAAAGGCCACAGTGCAGCGGCCAGATATTCCGAATACCTTGAACCGAGCGTTTGATGTCGAAGCGCCAAATCAGGTCTGGTGTGGAGACATAACTTACGTCTGGGCTCAAGGCAAATGGCACTATCTCGCAGTTGTACTGGATCTCTACGCACGCAGAGTGGTGGGCTGGGCCTTATCAGAGAAGCCGGATGCAGACTTAGTCGTCAAAGCGCTGGACGTAGCTTACGAACAGCGTGGAAAGCCTCAAGGACTACTGTTCCACTCCGACCAGGGATCGCAATATGGCAGCCGTCAGTTCCGCCAGAGACTGTGGCGCTACCGCATACGCCAGAGCATGAGCCGCCGAGGCAACTGTTGGGATAATGCACCGATGGAGCGAGTCTTCCGCAGCTTGAAATCAGAGTGGATACCGACCACGGGCTACCTGACCGGGCAGCAAGCTCAACGAGACATTGGCCAATACCTAATGGGCCACTACAACTGGATCCGGCCTCATCAGTTCAACGATGGACTAGCTCCAGCGAAAGCAGAAGAAAAACTCAAAACCGTGTCCGGGATGAGTTGACCACTACAATGACCAACTGGGGACGTGAAGGCGTGGGGAAGACACGAGACAGGGCAATCAGGTCGTCTTCAGTGAGCGTATCGGTGGCTTGATAGCAGGTCATGTAGGTTCTCCTTAATGATGTCTATGAGATGGATGAAAGGGAGGGGTGATTATTATCACTACCCCTCTCACTCTGAGGCTGGTCGATCAGGTGTCGATAAGCTGAAAGGGTCGTTAAGATTTATCTTTATATTATCCGGCGTTAAGTCGAAGAAGCCCGGAATAGGGCCTCCAAGCCAATCTCAGCACCAATCTCTGCCTTGATCCCAGGATGTCTATCCACATACAAAGCGATCCCATGGGCAGCATGTCGGGCAGCCTTGGCAATGCGCTGGGCGGTCCTCAAGCTGATCTCACTGGTCTTACAGGCTTCCGCTGTGATCTCCGAAAGGAACAGCGCACCGATGACCGCTCGGGCCTTGACGTTTATCTTCCCGTTGGTGACTCCGGCACTGGTGATGATCGACCCAGTAACGATGTCGTCTATCCATGGCAGAGGATCGGGAATCGCAAGGAGGTGCATGTAGGCAGCGACCGGATTCACATAGCTGGTCTTGGGACGCCCACGGCCTCGCTTGGGGGCTTCGATAGGGGGATCGCTGGGCTTGGCTCGGGCTGCCTTTTCGGCTGCCGTTTGGTGGTCCTTAGAGAGGGACTCATCGGCTCGGCGTTCGGCTGCCCATGCTTGATACTGCGCTTCAGGATTTTGGAGTCGGACCATCTCTTTGCGAGTAACGGCCTCGCCAGTGATTGGGTCGATATGAAGGATGTGGCCCGTCTCGTGATCGACGTGGCGGTGCAGCGGTCCCGGTTGGGTAAGTAGGGTCATTGGATCGGTCCTCATGTTGTTGGTCGCAACAGTGAGGGGTTTTAACGACACCGATCCAATGACCAGCAAACACAGCGCTTTATAGCAGCCTTCAGGTTGCCTCAATAGGCTCGCCAGACCTTCGCCACAACATAAAGGATGAACCCTAAGGCCATGAATAGATTCCTGAACGTGTAATTAGACACAGTACGGTTCGCATACTTTTCCGCAAGCTGCTTGCCTCCGAGGTAGGAGACTGGATCACCATCATTACGTCCTTGTAGAAACGTGGTATTGAATTTCAGGACTTGGATCGTATTTTCAATGCGCTTATGAGCGAAAAACGCAGCCAAGCCAAGCACGATAAGGTCGATTAGGAAAAGGGTTTCTGGATTGAGACCGATCTTTCCATATGGGTTGCTTTGCGCGAGATACGCGCATGCTGCTGCTATTGCACCCAATAAGAAATGGTCCGATTTGGATGACGCATCGAGATATGCCTTGTGTAGCTCCGTGACTTGTCCCATTTCTAATCCCTTACAGAGTTTGTGGATGTGGTGATACCGATCATTTTGTTCATATTATCCAGCCACTAAACGCCTTAACGAGCGCCTCATGGAGTGTCCCCACAGGAAGCCTCTGAGACCCCGCATACAGGTCATATGTGATGTTCCCTGCACTGTGTCCAGTGATGCCCTGCGCGATTACCTCAGGGGTCGCAGCGGCCTTCAGAAGACCCGACAACGAGTGTCTCAGGGAGTGAAACGATTGGTCGCCCCCAGAGGCCAGCCCCAGAGGTTCCCTTAGAGCCTCATTGAGCGGCTTGTTGAAATAATGTTCCTTTGCCTTGAACAGACGGCCTTCGTTGGCATTGACCCACTCAAGGAAGGTCTGAAGGGAGAACCCATAGGCCCCATCAACCAGAGGGACTTGTCTCACAGAGAAGCTATTCTTCAGGGTCTTGCCACCGTTCTCATCTTTGTTGATGTCGATAACGGTGATTCCGTCCACCTGCTTGATGTCCTCTTTGTTCAACTGGTAGATCTCGCCAATACGGGCACCTGTAAGAACCCCAAGGGACAACGCCCAGCGCTTCCAGTCGTCAATAGCCAGACCATTCGCGTGATCCATGATTGTGATCACCTGATCCTGAGTCAGAGGCTTGCGAGTGCTCTCAGCGCCTCGCTCAATCTTCAAGCCCTTATCAAAGGAGCGCTCAAGGAAACCGTTATTTACCGCCCAGCTCATCACCGTTGATAGCTGAGTTAGTAGCTTGTTAGATGTCAGAGGTTTGCGACCATCAATGATTTTCTCCTTGAGCGCCACCATATCGGCCCGAGTGTGGGTCTTGAGGTTCAAGTCTCCAAGGAGCCCGCTGAGGGTTCGGCAAGCTGACGTAACTGATTTGTGAGTGGTGGCGGTGACGTTGCCTTTGCGCTCAGCCAGATAGAGCCCTGAGAGGGTCTCAAAGGTTGTCGGCTCGCCAGACGGTAATACAGATAGGGACACAGAAGGGGCTACAGACGTGCCACAAGATAGCTCCCCAATGATCTCCGTGAGGTCCTGCGGGCGACCATCAAGGCGGTCTTGAGCAGCCCTGAGCATACGTTGACCGGTGCCTATGGCTCGTTGTTGACTCGCATTGAACCGACCGGTTGAGGCTGCCTCTGCGAGGTGGTTGCTCATCTGGTCATAGATTTCCATGTAGAGGCCCCGTGAGTCCTCGCTATGGCCCTGTAGCGCGTCCTCAGCGATCTCCTTGAGACGTTCCTTGAGGTCCTCCCACGAAGCCTCAGGGCGGTCGAGGTGGAAGACAGCCAGTGTCTTGAGGATGTCCTTGGAGAACTGCATAGCGGTCGGCCTATCGGTAGATCTGAGAGAGATGGTGAGACTACGGGCGGAACAGCCCCGTGGACGGACCCTCAGGTAGTAGATCCCTGAGCGCCTGTAATGCCAGACAGATAGGTGCTGATCTGGTCTTTGGTGACAAGGCTGGTGACAGGCTGGTGACACTTGGCCCTGCTCGGGCATAGCAATGCTGGTGGTCATGGTGAGGTAAGCCCTTGATATTCATGGGTTTACCACCAGTACTTCCCGAACATTTCCGGGTTGGCCCAGAACCTGGCGTTGAGCCAGTCCGGGACCTGCTTGTAATCATGCAGATCATAGGTGAACAGGCTCAACACCTGCTCATCGCGGCAGAATTTCTCGCTGGCCGACAATGCCAGGGCGAAAAAATCGGTGTCCTGCCAGCTGCACGCCGCCAGGTCGGCCAGCACGGCAACCCGGCTGGCATTGAGGTTGCGAATGCCGCCCAGCAACTCCAGGCCGGTTCGCTTGGGCAGGTGTTCCAGGCAGTCCACCAGCAACGCCAGGTCGAAACGCTGGTCTGCCAGTTCGGCAGGCAGTGGCCCTGGCGCAGCGGTAGCGATGGTCACCTGCGGGTGCGCTTGGGCAAAGGCGTCCAGCGCCGGGAAGCGGGTGCCCACCAACAGCAGGCGTTGCGGGGTGAAGCGTTCGAGCAGGGCCGCCAGGGCCTGCTGCGGGGTACGTTGGGAAAAACCTGCGGTCATTGCCAATCCTCGTTTAAGTCGTCCAAGACTAGCCGGCTGCAGCGTGCGGGCATAGAGGCATGTGACCGCGCCGTGGCTAATTGCTGGCAGCATTGGAATGCGCGGTCTTTACTCCCAGAGATCGGCCTTATGCCGATTCCCCCTAGGAGAAGCAAAGAAATGAGCATAGTACGCACAGCGTTACCCCTGGTACTGCTCACCAGTGTGTTGACTGGTTGTGCAGGTTTGCAAAAAACCGACTGGCCTAAATGTGCCGCCGTCGGGGGTGTCGGTGGCGCCGCGCTGGGCGCTATCGAAAGTTCCAGCTGGGCTGGCTGGGGCGCGTTGCTGGGCGGCGGCCTGGCGGCGGGTTATTGCTGGGCTCATGGCGATGGCGACGAAGATGGCGATGGCGTGCCGGACAGCCGCGACAAGTGCCCGGGCACCCCACGGGGTGTGCAGGTCGATGCCAACGGTTGCCCGCCGGCTGCGCCGGCGGTGGTCGAGGAAGTGGTGGTGGTGGAGAAGGAAGAAGTCATCGTCATTCGTGATGTGCACTTCGAATTCGACTCTGCACGCCTGACTGCCACTGACAAGGAGCGCCTCAACACGATTGCCACGCGGCTGAAACAGGAAGCGCCCTCTGCCCGCCTGAGTGTCAGCGGCCATACCGACAGCGTTGGCTCCGACAGCTACAACCAGAAACTGTCCGAGCGCCGTGCCCACTCGGTGACCGATTACCTGGTCCAGAGCGGTGTACCGCGCAGCAGCTTCGTTTCGGTGGTGGGTGCCGGTGAAACCCAGCCGGTGGCCGACAATGCCACGGCCGAAGGGCGTGCCATGAACCGCCGTACCGAGATCAAGATCCAGCGCTAGCACGGCGTGCGCCCGTGCCTTGAGCAGTGGCACGGGCGCTTTCTCAGCGCCCCCGACCATGAAACCGAGGACAGGCGCGCGCAACCGACGGGTGGAACTGCACCTCGGCTGACGGGTGCTGGCGCCTGCCTTGGCATTGCAGTTAATGTGGAGCGCACGGCCGGCGCGAACGGGCCGGCACGCCATAACAACAATCAATGGGGGCGGGGTATGAAGTTCATCCTGGGCCTGGGCAAGGTCCTGACAGTCGCATTCTGGGGCGTGGTGTTGTTCAACCAGTTGCTGCCCCAGCCGTTGCCTTTCAACTTGCTGATCAATGCCGTCGGCATCGTTCTGCTCAGCCTGCATCTGCTGGAAGTTCTTTTTTTCAACGGCAGCTTGGGCGGGCGCAGCCACCGTTGGTTCGATCGCCTGCAAATTCTGTTGACGGGAATCTTCCACGTCATGTCCATTCCCCGTGCGCAGGAGGCGCTGCGAAATGCGTAATCTGATACTGCTTGCCCTGGTGGCTGCCCCCTTTGCCCATGCCGAAAGCCTGGACGTTGCCGCCAATTCCATGCTGCGCCTGCCGAGCAAGTCGGCCAGCGTACACCTTGAGCATGTGCGTGTTGCCGATGCCGCCACCCTGATGCTGCCCGCGTCGCTGGAGCAATTGAAGGTCGACCGGTTGGAGCTGGGGCGTGATGCGCGGATTGTCGTGACCCCTGGCGAGCAGCCGTTGCTGATCGACGTGCGTAGCGCGCGCCTGGGTGAGGGCAGCGAGTTCAGTGCCACCGGTGCTGCGGGCAGCTACCAGCGGGCAGCCCGCCCCGGCCGTAGCCTGAACCTGGTACTGGCGCAGGTGGAGGCCCAGCAGCTGGTCATCGACGCCCGGGGCGGCGCCGGTGCACCGGGATACGCTGGGCTCGATGGCGGCAATGGCCAGGCCGGCGGCTGCACCTGGGGCCAGGCCAGCCGCGGGGCCAATGGCGATGACGGCGGCAACGGCCAGGATGGTGCAGCAGGTGGGCGCATACGCCTGAGCTTGCCGCAAGGCTTTGCCCAGGAGCACATCGCCGTGCGCCTCGATGGAGGGGCGCCGGGCAAGCCCGGTGCGCCTGGCAAGGCCGGTAAAGGCGGGGCGAGCAAGGGCTGCCTGGTGTACCGCACCGATGCCGGGGCCAATGGCCGACCGGGGCAGCCGGGCCAGCCCGGCTTGGCGGGGGCGGCGGGCGAGCTGATCCTGCAGCGCCTCTGAACCGTGTGCAGAGGCCTGGGTGCGGCGTTGTCGCAATGGGCCCCACCCACCGGCAGCGCAGGCAGCCCGCCAGGCGAAGGGCTGCCTGCGATCAGATCACCAGCCGCGAACTGGCCACCGCGACCACGGCCAGCCCCAGCAAAAGGTTGATGCCCACCATTCGCCGAATGCGGGCCAGCACCGCCGCACCCGTGGGCCAGTCCTGCGCCTGTACCGCCGCTTTCAACTCTGGCAGCAGCAACGCCTGGATGCGCATGAACAAGGCGAACATGGCGATCCCGCCGCCGATCATCACGTGAATGTACTTCGGCGCAGTCTCGAACCCGCTGAAGCGCAGGTGCAACATGCCGATACCACTTATCGCCAAGATCGCCACCGCCAGCCAGACCCAGACGAAGAAGCGTCGGAAAACTTCCACCCACAAGCGCAGGCGGGCTGGCCCCTCAAGGGCTGTAACCGTGGCGGGGCGCAGCACCAGCCAGGCGAAGAACATGCCGCCAACCCATACCAGGGCGGCCAGAACATGCAGTGTGTAGGGCAGGGTAAAGGCGAGCATCCGGATCTCCATGCGGCACAATAGGCAATAGCG
Source organism: Pseudomonas sp. NY5710 (assembly GCF_013305665.1). Classification (NCBI taxonomy): domain Bacteria; kingdom Pseudomonadati; phylum Pseudomonadota; class Gammaproteobacteria; order Pseudomonadales; family Pseudomonadaceae; genus Pseudomonas; species Pseudomonas sp. NY5710. Next base: position 4,098,150 of record NZ_CP045554.1, on the reverse strand, counting down.
GGGTATGATAGCCGCCCCATGCGAAACACTGAAAATATATCCAGCCCTACGGGCGCCTGCAGACCATGATCAGCAACGAACTCAAAGCCACCATCCAGGGCGCCTATACGCGTTTTCTCGAAGCCAAGAGCCTCAAGCCGCGCTATGGCCAGCGCCTGATGATCGCCGAAGTGGCCAAGGTGCTTGGCGACATTCCCTGCGACGATGAAGGCCGCCGTGCCGGCGAGCCTGCCGTGGTGGCGGTGGAGGCGGGCACCGGTACGGGTAAAACGGTCGCCTACGCGTTGGCGGCGATTCCGGCCGCCAAGGCCGCCGGGAAACGCCTGGTGATCGCCACCGCGACCGTGGCCCTGCAGGAGCAGATCGTCATCAAGGACCTGCCCGACCTGATGCGCAGCAGCGGGCTCAACTTCAGCTTCGCCCTGGCCAAGGGCCGTGGCCGCTATCTGTGCCTGTCGAAACTCGACATCCTGCTGCAGGAAGGCCATGCCCAGTCGGCCACTGCCCAGCTGTTCGAAGAAGAAGGCTTCCGCATCGAAGTCGATGAACGCAGCCAGAAGCTGTTCAACAGTATGATTGAAAAGCTCGCCGGCAACCGCTGGGACGGTGACCGTGACAGCTGGCCCGAGGCCCTTGAGGACCAGGACTGGGCCCGGCTGACCACCGACCACAGCCAGTGCACCGGTCGCCACTGCCCGAACTTCCAGCAGTGCGTGTTCTACAAAGCCCGTGAGGGGATGGGCAAGGTCGATGTGATCGTCACCAACCACGACATGGTGCTGGCCGACCTGGCCCTGGGGGGCGGCGCAGTATTGCCCGATCCGCGCGATACCTTGTATGTGTTCGACGAAGGCCACCACCTGCCAGACAAGGCCATCGGCCATTTCGCCCATTACTCGCGGCTTCGCTCCACCGCCGACTGGCTGGAGCAGACCGCCAAGAACCTGACCAAACTGCTGGCCCAGCACCCGCTGCCTGGCGACCTGGGCAAATACATCGAGCAGGTGCCGGAGCTGGCGCGGGAAGTCCGTACCCAACAGCAGTTCATGTTCACCCTGTGCGAACAGGTAGCCGACTTCCGCCCGAGCGAGGACACCGAAGGCCGAGAACGGCCGCGTTACCGCTTCGAGGGTGGCGTGGTACCGGAGCAGATCCGCGAGGTCGGCATCGAACTGAAAAAGGGCTTTGCCCGGCTAAACGATCTTTTCACGCGGCTGGCCGACCTGCTCAAGGAGGGCATGGACGGCGAGGTCAGCATCGGTATCGCCAGCCACCAGGCCGAAGAGTGGTACCCGCTGTTCGGCAGCCTCGTCACCCGTGCCCAGGGCAACTGGGAGCTTTGGGCGGCCTTTACCGCCGAAGACCCGGAAGACAGCCCGCCGATGGCGCGCTGGCTCACCCTGGCTGAAAGCGGGGCCTTGTTCGACATCGAAGTCAACGCCAGCCCCATCCTCGCTGCCGAAATGTTGCGCCGCAGCCTGTGGAGCGTGGCCCATGGCGCGCTGGTGACCTCGGCCACACTGACCGCGCTGGGCAAGTTCGACCGCTTCCGCATGCGCTCGGGCTTACCACGCGATGCCGTCACCTGCGTGGTGCCCAGCCCGTTCGTGCATGGCGATGCCGGCCTGCTGCGGGTGCCCGACCTGCAAGCCGACCCGCGCGACGCCACCGCGCATACGGCGGCGATCATCCGTGAGCTGCCGGGTATCGTCGAAGGGGCCCGGGGTGCGCTGGTGCTGTTCTCGTCACGCAAGCAAATGCAGGATGTGTTCGACGGCCTGGACCGGGACTGGCGCAAACTGGTGCTGATCCAGGGCAACCTGTCCAAGCAGGAAACCCTCAACAAGCACAAGGCCCGGGTCGATGATGGCCAGCACAGCGTGCTGTTCGGCCTGGCCAGCTTTGCCGAAGGTGTCGACCTGCCGGGGGCCTATTGCGAGCACGTGGTCATCGCCAAGATTCCGTTCTCGGTGCCCGACGACCCGGTCGAAGCTGCCCTGGCCGAATGGATCGAGGCCCGCGGCGGCAACCCGTTCATGGAAATCGCGGTGCCCGACGCCTCGCTCAAGCTGATCCAGGCCTGCGGTCGGTTGCTGCGTACCGAACAGGACCGCGGCATCATCACCTTGCTTGACCGGCGCCTGGTCACCCAGCGCTATGGCAAGGCTATTCTCAATGCGCTGCCGCCGTTCCGGCGGGAGATTTCCTGATCGCCGGAGCACTTGCTTCGGCGCGCTGTCCATTACTCAGTCCTGGGCCATGACGGCCCTGAAGGAGAGCCCCAGCCTTATGGTCCGCCGTACCCTGCCCGCTGTTTTCGCCCTGTTGTTCAGCTCGTCCGTATGGGCCGGGCAGCAGACGCTGTTTAGCTTCGTGCGCCCGGCCTCGGTGGTCAACGTGGCGACCGAGGATGCCGGTATGCCGCAGTACAACGCAGAGCAGACGGCCGAAGGCGAGGTGCTGCGGCGTGTGGTGTTCAACCCGGCGCAGCGGCCGACCTTGCGCTTGAGCCCGCAAAGTGGTGTGTGGGACTGGTCCAGCGGCAAGTTTCTTACCTTGCGCCTGCAAAGTGCCATGGACTGGGCGCTGACCGTGGATGTCACGGTGCAAGGCAGTGATGGGCGCACCCTGACCAGCCGTATCGACTTGCCGGCCGGCCCGGCGCAAACCGTGATGGTGCCGCTGACTGCCAGCTCGCCGTTGAGCCAGGGCATGCGCGCAGGCCCCCCCATGCCCTGGCTGCACGGCGGCCAGCGGCTGCTGCTGACCAGCAGCGCTGGCGCTGTAGACCTCAAGCAGGTGGCCTCGGTCAGCTTGAGCATTCCCGGCCCCAAGGTCGCCCAGAACCTGTTGATCGAACGGGTGGGCATCCAGGATGACGACCAGGCCTACCAGGCGGCGTACCGTGAGCTGATCGATGCCTATGGGCAGTCCACGCGTGGCAGCTGGCCGGAAAAGGTGGCCAACGACGAACAGCTCAAGGTGGCCGCCAACCGTGAACAGCAGCAACTCAAGGCTTGGCTGGCCGAGCGCGGCAAACAGCAGCTGGATGCCTATGGCGGCCTGCTGGCGGGGCCGGCCTTTGCTGCCGAGGGTTTTTTCCGTACCGAAAAGCGTGATGGCCGCTGGTACCTGGTTACCCCTGATGGCCACCCGTTCTATTCGCTGGGTGTCAATGCCGTGGCAGCCGACGGCGGGCGTACGTACACCGCCGGGCGCGAGGCCATGTTCAAGGCACTGCCGGGAGAGGGTGATGCCCTGGCAGCGTTCTACGGTGAAGGCAACAACGACGACGGCAATGCGTCCTCGCAGGGGCGCAATTTCAAGAAAGGGCGCTGGTTCGACTTCTATGCAGCCAACCTGCAGCGGGCCTATGGCAAGCCCTGCCCGCCGGCGGCAACAGCGCAGCCGGCCGCTTGCCCACCGCTGGTAGTGGACACAGGCCGTTGGCAGGCGCATGCGCTCGACCGTTTGCAGGCTTGGGGTTTCAACACGCTGGGCAACTGGAGCGAGCCTGCCCTCGGCCAGGCCAGGCGCATGCCCTACACCCTGCCGCTGTCGATCGTTGGCGATTACGCCAGCATCAGCACCGGCATGGACTGGTGGGGCCGCATGCCCGACCCGTTCGACCCGCGCTTTGCCATGGCCACCGAACGCGCCGTGGCCATTGCTGCCCGCGATCACCGTGACGATCCCTGGCTGATCGGCTACTTTGCCGATAACGAGCTGGCCTGGGCCGCACCGGGTAGCGAGCCCAAGGCCCGTTATGGCCTGGCCTACGGCACATTGCGCCTGACCACCGACGTGCCTGCCAAGCGCGCCTTCCTCAAGCAGTTGCGTGACAAGTACCGTAACCAGGCGGGGTTGTCCAAGGCTTGGGGTATCGAGCTGAGTGCCTGGGAACTGATGGAAGACCCAGGCTTCGAGGCACCGCTGCCCAGCCCGGAGCACCCGGAAATCGAACGGGACTACCAGCACTTCCAGCAGGTGTTCGCCGAAACCTACTTCAAGACCATTTCCGATGCCTTGAAATGGCATGCACCCAACCACCTGTTGCTGGGGGGCCGTTATGCCGTGAGTACACCAGAGGCGGTCAACGCCTGCGCCGAGTTCTGCGATGTACTCAGTTTCAACTTTTATACGCTCAAGCCGCAGGACGGCTACGATTTCGCCCGCCTGGCCGAGCTGGACAAGCCGGTGCTGGTGTCTGAATTCCAGTTCGGTTCGCGTGATCGCGGCCCATTCTGGCCGGGGCCACTGGAGCTGGCGCGTGAGGAAGACCGCGGTCCGGCCTATGCCAATTTCCTCACTGCCGCCCTGCAACAACCAATGATCGTGGGCGCGCACTGGTTCCAGTACCTCGACCAGCCGGCCAGCGGTCGCCTGCTCGATGGCGAGAACGGCCACTTGGGGCTGGTGGCGATCACTGATGTGCCGTACCCCGGTTTTGTCGATGCCGTGCGCAAGGCCAACGCGCAGGTCATGGGGCAGCTGCGCACTGGCCTGGAGAAGAACCGGGCACCCTGATTACAGGCGGGGGCGGTGCGCTCGGCATCGCGACCGCCGGGCTCAAGCCAGTTTGCAAAACGCCCAACTACTGAAACAATGCAGACCTTTTTGACTATCGTCATACGGAGAGCAGCGGGTGCAGATCCAGGGTCACTATGAGCTGAAGTTCGAAGCCGTGCGCGAGGCCTTTGCCGCGCTGTTCGATGATCCCCAGGAGCGTGGCGCAGCGCTGTGCATCCAGGTGGGGGGCGAAACCGTGGTCGACCTGTGGGCCGGCAGTGCAGACAAGGACGGCCAGCAGGCGTGGCACAGCGACACCATCGCCAACCTGTTTTCCTGCACCAAGACCTTCACCGCGGTGACCGCACTGCAGCTGGTCGGGGAGGGCAAGCTGGCACTCGATGCGCCGGTGGCCCACTACTGGCCCGAGTTTGCCCAAGCCGGTAAGCAAGCGATCACCCTGCGCCAGCTGCTCAGCCACCGCGCGGGTTTGCCTGCCATACGCGAGCTGCTGCCGGCCGAAGCTTTGTACGACTGGCAGGTCATGGTCGATGCCTTGGCGGCCGAAACGCCGTGGTGGGCCCCTGGCACGGAGCACGGGTATGCCGCCATCACCTACGGCTGGCTGATCGGCGAACTGATTCGCCGGGCCGACGGCCGGGCCCCGGGTGACTCGATCGTGGCGCGTACCGCCCGCCCGCTAGGGCTGGACTTTCATGTTGGCTTGGCCGACGAAGCGTTTCCCCGTGTGGCGCATATTGCCCGCGGCAAGGGCAACCCCGGCGATGCCGCGGCGCAGCGCTTGCTGCAGGTGACCCTGCGCGAGCCCGAGGCCTTGTCCACCCGTGCCTTTACCAACCCCCCGGCGATCCTGACCAGCACCAACAAGCCGCAATGGCGGCGCATGCAGCAGCCGGCGGCCAACGGCCACGGCAACGCACGCAGCCTGGCAGGGTTCTATGCCGGTTTGCTGGACGGCAGCCTGCTCGAGTCCGAATTGCTCGACGAACTGACCCGCGAACACAGCCTTGGCCAGGACCGCACCTTGCTCACCCAGACCCGCTTCGGTCTGGGCTGCATGCTTGATCAGCCGGAGGTGGCCAACGCCACCTTCGGCCTGGGGCGCCGCGCCTTTGGCCACCCTGGGGCCGGCGGTTCTGTGGGGTTCGCCGACCCTGAACATGATGTCGCGTTCGGTTTCGTGGTCAATACCCTCGGGCCTTATGTGCTCATGGACCCGCGGGCGCAAAAACTGGTCCGTGTGCTTGCCGGTTGCCTTTGATCGGGTAATGCGGGTATTGCTTCGGCCCTTTGACTATCCTCAATGCCAACGCCTGAAGTGCCTAGGCAAAATATCTTTCTATTTCATGGTGTATCGCTGATGTCTTCACATAAAACCTTAGCACTCGCCCTGTGTCTGACCGCCGTTACCGGTTGCGCCAGCCACTCCCCGGAGGGCTCCAAGGAAGGTGGTTCCAGCTGGTGGCCTTTCGGTTCGGACAAGGTCGCCGAGCAGGAAGTGAAGGCAGCCGTCACAGACAATGTGGCCAAGGCCGATGCCAAGTCGGAAAGCACCAGCCGCTGGTGGTGGCCGTTCGGCGGTGACGACCAGCAAGCCAAGGGCCCTGTGGTGCCTAAAATTGACCAGCAGGCGACCCAGGCCTGGCTGGACGAGTATGAGCCAAAGCTGCGCGAAGCCATCAAGGACAGCAAGCTGGAACTGGAGCGCCGCGACAACGTGTTGGCCGTGACCCTGCCGGTGGACAGCTCGTACAACCCAGACCGCCCGAACATGCTGCTGCCCATGTCGCTTGGCCCGATCACCCGGGTTGCCAAAACGGTTGAAGGCGACCCTAAGACCGCCGTACTGGTATTAGGCCATGCCGACACCAGCGGTGCCGCTGCTGCCAACCAGAAGCTCAGCCTGGAACGCGCCGCGTCGGTTTCGGCTATTTTCCGCCTCAGCGGCCTGCAGCGTGACCGCCTGACCCTCAAGGGTATGGGTTCGGTAATGCCGCGTGCTGCCAATGACAGCCCCGAGGGCCGTGCCCTCAACCGCCGCGTGGAAATGCTGCTGACCCCGCAAAACACCATGGTCGCGTTGCTGGCCAAGTACCAACAGGCTGCTCCGGCACCGGCGCCGGCCGCAATGGTGGCAGTGCAGGATGCCAAGGCGCCTGCCGCCAAGCCGGCCACCAGCAAGCCGGCTGCCAAGCCCGCAGCGAAAAAGCCCGTGGCCAAGGCCAAGGCGCCTGCGAAAACCACTGCCAAGAAAAAAGCCGCGCCAGCCAAGCCTGTCGCCAAGAAAGCTACCACCGACAAGAAAGTAGCTGCCAATAGCCCTGCGAAAACCAACTGATCGTCAAGGAACGCAGCAATGACCCAATCCCTGGCCGATATGCGCCGCGACTACACCCGTGATGGCCTGGCAGAAGCCCAGGCTCCGGGCGAGCCGTTCGCCCTGTTTCACCAGTGGTTCGCCGATGCGGTCAAAACCGAGCAGGCACCGGTGGAAGCCAACGCCATGACCTTGGCCACGGTGGACGGCGAGGGCCGTCCGCATTGCCGGGTATTGTTGCTAAAAGGGCTCGATGAGCAGGGTTTCACCTTTTTCACCAATTACGACAGCGCCAAAGGCCAGCACCTGCAAGCCAACCCGTTTGCAGCCATGACCTTTTTCTGGCCGGCGCTGGAGCGCCAGGTGCGGATCGAGGGGCGGGTGGTGAAGGTGTCGGCCAAAGAGTCGGACGACTATTACCAGGTACGCCCACTGGGCAGCCGCCTAGGCGCCTGGGCATCACCGCAGAGCCGGGTGATTGCCGGGCGTGAAGAGCTGGAAGGGCTGGTGAAGGCCACCGAAGCGCGGTTTTCCGACACCCAGCCACACTGCCCGGAACATTGGGGTGGCTATCGCTTGCTGCCTGAGCGGGTCGAGTTCTGGCAGGGGCGGGCGAGCCGTTTGCATGACCGCCTCAACTACCGGCGGGTCGATGGGCAGTGGCTGCGGGAGCGGTTGGCGCCCTGAGATTTTCCAGAGCTTGCCATGCCCTGTCGCGACACCGCGACAGGGCATGGCCTTGCGGCCCATCGCCGGCAAGCCGGGCTCCCACAGGTGAGATCAAGGCATGGTCGGTCTTTCAACGTGACCTTGAATACTCCACCGCCTCCCGTTGCAGCCAGCCTGCCAGTTCCCTGCGCTTCACCTTCGCCAGCCGCGCCTGCTCCAGCCTCTGCAGCATGAACGCGCGTTTGTGCGGATCAGCCCCTGCCAGCGACAACGCCAGGTCGCGGTCCATCCAGCGGCGCATGCGCATGTACAGCCACCCGTGGAAATAAAGCCCCGCAACGGTGGCCACCACGACGATGAAGTAATCCATGGCTATCCTTGGTCTCAATTGAAGCGCCATGGCACAGCCGCGCTGGCTGTACCCCGGCTGAATGAAAACAACTTTATTGCGTTTGTACCGTGACAGCCGTCAATGTGCAGCGTCTAATGAGCACCTGACTTATGGAGATTTTACCCATGCGTAAATCCGCTTTGCTGGTGGCAACCTTTACCACCATGTCGCTGCTGCTAGGGGGCTGTGCCTCGAGCCTGACCGGCGATAGCTACTCCCGTGATGAGGCCCGCCGCGTGCAAACCGTACGGATGGGCACTATCGAATCCCTGCGCCCGGTCAAGATCGAGGGTACCAAGACCCCGATCGGTGGTGGTGCGGGCGCCATTGTCGGTGGTGTGGCGGGCAGCGCCGTCGGCGGTGGCCGTGGCAGCATCGTTGCCGCAGTCATCGGTGCCGTTGCCGGCGGCCTGGCGGGTTCCGCTGCCGAAGAAGGCCTGACCCGTACCCAGGGTGTCGAGATCACTGTGCGTGAAGACGACGGCAGCATGCGTGCTTATGTCCAGGCCGTGCAGGAAAACGAAATCTTCCGTGTGGGCGACCGTGTGCGCATCATGACTGTTGACGGCACCAGCCGCGTTTCGCACTGAGCGTAGCGCAGTCAAAAAAAACCCCGACTGGCGACTGCCAGCCGGGGTTTTTTTTATGCTCCAGGCTGGTGGCAGAGCCGGGGTACGCGAACCACGGCTCGGCTGACCCTCGTCAAAGGCCCAGCATGTCCCGCGCTACCGCTTCGGCAATGCGAATGCCGTCGACCCCTGCCGATAGGATGCCGCCGGCATAACCTGCGCCTTCGCCGGCCGGGAACAGCCCTTTGAGGTTCAGGCTCTGATAGTCCTCGCCGCGGGTGATGCGCAGCGGCGAGGAGGTCCGTGTTTCGATCCCGGTCAACACCGCATCAGGCAGGTTATAACCCTTGATCTGCCGGTCGAATGCCGGCAGTGCCTCGCGGATCGCCTCGATGGCGAACGCCGGTAGGCTTGGTGCCAGATCGCCCAGGGTCACGCCCGGCTTGTAGGATGGCTCGACACTGCCCAGCGCGGTCGACGGCCGCCCCGCAACGAAGTCACCCACCAGCTGTGCCGGCGCCTGGTAATTGCTGCCCCCCATCACGTAGGCATGGGCCTCCAGGCGCTCCTGCAGTTCGATACCGGCCAGCGGGCTGCCGGGGTAGTCGCGTTCGGGGTCGATACCGACGACGATGCCGGAGTTGGCGTTGCGTTCGTTACGCGAGTACTGGCTCATGCCGTTGGTGACTACCCGGCCCGGTTCGCTGGTTGCGGCGACCACGGTGCCGCCTGGGCACATGCAGAAGCTGTATACCGAACGGCCGTTACTGGCGTGGTACACCAGCTTGTAGTCGGCAGCCCCCAGTTTCGGGTGACCGGCGTATTTGCCCAGGCGCGCCTTGTCGATGAGCGTTTGCGGGTGCTCGATGCGAAAGCCCACCGAGAATGGCTTGGCTTCCATGTACACGCCTTTGGCATGCAGCATACGGAAGGTGTCGCGGGCACTGTGGCCCAAGGCCAGAACCACATGGCGCGAGTGCAGTTGCTCGCCGCTTTCCAGCACCACGCCGGTCAACTGGCCATCTTCGATCAGCAGGTCGGTGACCTTTTCCTGGAAGCGCACTTCGGCACCGAGGGCGATCATGTCCTGACGCATCTGCTCGACCATGCCGGTCAGGCGGAAGGTACCGATGTGCGGCTTGTTGATATACAGGATCTCGTCGGGTGCGCCGGCCTTGACGAACTCTTCCAGCACTTTGCGGCCGTGGTGCTGCGGGTCCTTGATCTGGCTGTACAGTTTGCCGTCCGAGAAGGTGCCGGCGCCGCCTTCGCCGAACTGCACATTGGACTCGGGGTTGAGCACGCTCTTGCGCCACAGGCCCCAAGTGTCCTTGGTGCGCTGGCGCACTTCCTTGCCGCGTTCGAGGATGATCGGCTTGAAGCCCATCTGCGCCAGCAGCAGGCCGGCAAAAATGCCACATGGGCCAAAGCCGACCACGATCGGGCGTTCCTGCAGGCCGGCCGGGGCCTGGCCAACGAACTTGTAGGTCACGTCCGGGGCTGGGCCGATGTTGCGATCATCGGCGAACTTGGCAAGCAGCTCGGCTTCGTTGCTGGCTTGCAGGTCGATGGTGTAGATGAACAGCAGTTCGCTGTTCTTCTTGCGCGCATCGTAGCTGCGCTTGAACAGGTTGAAGCTGAGCAGTTGCTCGTCGCGGATGCCCAGGCGCTGGACGATGGCGTCACGCAGCGCTTCGTCGGGGTGGTCCAGGGGCAGCTTCAGTTCGGTGATTCGTAGCATGGCAGGGTCCAGTATCCCGGCCATGGGCGGCCGGCGGCTTTACACAAACCGCCAAGTATAAGCTGTTAGCCGCCTCGACTGGCAGGATAAAAGCGCCCGGTGATCAGTTGTCGCGTGCGCCGCCGTAGTAGCCGCAGCCTTGCAAGGTCTTGCCGTCGATGCGCAATTCGGCACGCAGGTGGTCAACGGCCCCAGTGGCGCTGTCTACGCAGCGCTGTGGTGCGACCCACAGTTCCACATGCTGACCGTTGGCTTCGCTGGTCAGGGTCAGGCCGCCACCGGGGACTTCTTCTTCAAGGAAAGGCAGGGGCAGGGGCGCTTGCCCCACGCGGTTGAGCACCATGCCCTTGCCACTGGCCTTGACGTCCCAGCCCGGCTCGTGGCCGCTGGCGCGCAGGGTCAGTTGCCTGAAATTGGGGTCTTCGCAGGCGCGGGTGGACGGTTCCAGCCGGTACAGGCGACGCACTTCCAGCTGGCCGTCGCTGTTGGCCTGCTTGCTGCCGGTGAGGCGGCCGCGCACATCGGCGAACAGCTTGTCATTGGCACCCTTAGCCAGGTTGGCGGCTTCTTGCAGGATGCCGGTGGCGCCAGCGTCATTGATCACGAAGGTACGGTTTTCGCTGCAAGGCTTGAACAGCAGCTGGCCACCGGCAGCGCGCAGTTCGCCCTGCATGCGCGTGGTGCCGATGTTCGGGTCGCTGGGGGCGTCAGCCATCAGTTGGCAGCCGGCGAACAGGGGCAGGGCGGTGAGCAGCAGGGTGGGGGTGAGGCGCATGGGGCGGGCTCCGGGATCTTTGCCGTGAAAGCTGGCCACGTTACGCAGGCTGGCGGTGGATCTCAAGTTAATGGTTGCTCGCACAGATCCCCACTGCTCTGAGGATTGCGGGGCATTTGTAGGCGCTGGCTTGCCGGCGATAGGGCCAGTGCAGACGACACGTTCCTTGCAGACAGAAAAAAGGGCCTGTGAAGGCCCTTTCCACAATCAGCCACCCAGATACGCGTCGCGCACCTTCGGGTCGGTCAACAAGGCTTCCCCAGTACCTTGCATCACCACCCGGCCGTTTTCCAGCACATATGCCCGGTCGGCAATCTTCAGCGCCTGGTTGGCGTTCTGTTCCACCAGGAACACCGTTACGCCGTCGCGGCGCAACTGTTCGATGATGTCGAAGATCTGCTGGATGATGATTGGCGCCAGACCCAACGAGGGTTCGTCGAGCAGCAGGAGCTTGGGCTTGCTCATCAGCGCACGGCCAATGGCGAGCATCTGCTGCTCGCCACCCGACATGGTGCCGCCACGCTGTGAGTAGCGCTCCTTGAGGCGCGGGAACAACTGCAGGACTTTGTCCAGCTGCGCCTGATAGTCGCCTTTGTCGGTGAAGAAACCACCCATCGCCAGGTTCTCCTCGACAGTCAGGCGGGCGAACACGCGGCGGCCTTCCGGTACCACCGCGATGCTCTTGCGCATGATGTGCGAGGACGGCTGGCCGACCAGTTCTTCACCCAGGTACTTGATGCTGCCGCTGTGCGCCTGGGGTGAGCCGCACAGGGTCATCAGCAGGGTCGACTTGCCGGCCCCGTTGGCACCGATCAGGGTGACGATCTCGCCCTGGTTGATCTCCACGTTGACGCTGTGCAGTGCCTGGATCTTGCCGTAGAAGGTGGAAACGTTCTCGAACTTCAGCATTTACGCTTCCCCCAGGTAGGCTTTGATCACATCAGGGTTGTCGCGGATTTCCTCCGGCGTGCCGTGGGCCAGGGGGGTGCCCTGGTTGATGACCACAATATGGTCGGAAATGCTCATCACCAGCTTCATGTCGTGCTCGATCAGCAGCACGGTAACGTTGTGCGACTCACGCAGGTAGGCGATCAGGGCCTTGAGGTCTTCGGTTTCCTTGGGGTTCAGGCCAGCTGCCGGCTCGTCGAGCATGATGATGCGCGGCTGGGTCATCATGCAGCGGGCGATTTCCAGGCGGCGCTGCTGGCCGTAGGCCAGGGTGCCGGCGGTACGGTTGGCGAACTCGGTCAGGTTGACCTTTTCCAGCCAGTACTGCGCGCGCTCCATGGCCTCCTTTTCACTGCGGCGGAAGCTCGGGGTCTTGAACAGGCCGGCGAAGAAGTTGGTGTTGAGGTGACGGTGCTGGGCGATCAGCAGGTTTTCCAGCGCGGTCATTTCCTTGAACAGGCGCACGTTCTGGAAGGTGCGCACCACGCCTTTGCGGGCGATCTGGTGCCCGGCCAGGCCCTGGATGGGTTGGCCATCGAGCAGGATGGTGCCGCCGCTGGGCTTGTAGAAGCCGGTCAGGCAGTTGAACACCGTGGTCTTGCCGGCGCCGTTCGGCCCGATCAGTGCCACCACCTGTTTTTCCTTGACGGTCAGGCCCACGCCGTTGACCGCCAACAAGCCGCCGAAGCGCATGCTCAGGCCGCTGACTTGCAGAATTTCGCGGCTCATCGACGCAGCTCCATGTGTGGACGTTGCATAGGCAGCAGGCCTTGCGGACGCCAGATCATCATCAACACCATCAGCGCACCGAACATCAGCATCCGGTATTCGCTGAACTCTCGCATCAGCTCTGGCAGCAGGATCATCACGATGGCCGCGAGGATCACGCCCAGCTGTGAGCCCATACCGCCGAGCACGACGATGGCGAGGATGATCGCCGACTCGATGAAGGTGAACGACTCCGGCGTCACCAGGCCTTGGCGCGCAGCGAAGAAGCTGCCAGCGAAACCGGCGAAGCAGGCACCCAGGGTGAACGCCGAAAGCTTGATCACCGTCGGGTTGAGGCCCAGTGCACGGCAGGCGATCTCGTCTTCGCGCAGGGCTTCCCAGGCGCGGCCGATCGGCATGCGCAGCAGGCGGTTGATGACGAACAGTGCGAGCAGGGCCAGCAGCAGGGCCACCAGGTAGAGGAAGATGACCTTGTTGATCGAGTTGTACGGCAGGCCGAAGAACTCATGGAAGGTCTGCATGCCCTCGGCGGCACGGCGTTCGAAGGTCAGGCCGAAGAACTCCGGCTTGGGGATGTTGCTGATGCCGTTGGGGCCGCCGGTCCAGTCGGTGAGGTTACGCAGGAACAGGCGGATGATCTCGCCGAAGCCGAGCGTCACGATCGCCAGGTAGTCGCCGCGCAGGCGCAGCACCGGGAAGCCGAGCAGGAAGCCGAAGGTGGCGGCCATCAGGCCGGCGATCGGCAGGCATACCCAGAAGCTCCACCCCAGGTAATGCGACAGCATGGCGTAGCTGTAGGCGCCGACGGCGTAGAAACCCACGTAACCCAGGTCGAGCAGGCCCGCCAGGCCAACCACGATGTTCAGGCCCAGGCCCAGCAGCACGTAGATCAGGATCAGCGTGGCAATGTCGACCGCGCCGCGTGAACCAAAGAACGGCCACACCAATGCGGCGACGATCAGGCCCATGATCACGTAGCGCTGGGTTTTCGGCAGGGTCAGGTAGTTGCTGACCGCCGGTGGGATCAGTTTGCGGTCCGAACGGCGGCCCATCACCGCACTCCACTGCCGGTCGAACAGTACCCGCAGGAACATCAGTAGCGAACACACGGCAATGATGCTGATGGTGAACGTGCCTTGGCTGTGCACGACCAGGCTGATGCCGTCGATGCTCAGTTTCAGGCCCAGCACCGGGAAGGCCACGGCCCAGACCAGCAAGGCGCTGAAGAACGCCTGTTTGAGATTTCTGTTCATACTTTTTCAACCTCCGGGCGGCCCAGGATGCCGGTCGGCCGGAATAGCAGGACAAGAACCAACAAGCCGAATGCCACGACGTCCTTGTACTGGTCACCGAAGATATCGGCGCCGAACGCTTCGGCCACGCCCAGCACCAGCCCGCCGAGCATGGCGCCCGGGATGCTGCCGATGCCACCCAGTACCGCCGCCGTGAAGGCCTTCAGGCCCACCAGGAAGCCGGCGTTGGGGTTGATCACCCCGTACTGCATGCTCAGCAGTACGGCCGCCACGGCTGCCAGGGCGGCACCGATGACGAAGGTGAGGGCGATGATGTTGTTGGTGTTGATGCCCAGCAGGTTGGCCATCTTGATGTCCTCGGCGCAGGCGCGGCAGGCGCGACCCAGGCGGGAACGGGAGATGAACAGTGTGAGCAGGGTCATGGCCACCAGGGTGACCACGAACACCAGGATCTGCATGTAGCTGATCAGTACCTCCTCCGCGCCACCTGGCCCGAACGAGAAGCTGCCGGGGATCAGGTTGGGGATGGACTTGTCCTTGGAGTCTTGCGACAGCAAGACCGTGTTCTGCAGGAAGATCGACATACCAATCGCGGAAATCAGCGGGATCAGGCGGTTGCTGTTGCGCAGGGGGCGGTAGGCAACCCGTTCGATGCTGTAACCGTAGGCACTGGTGACGAAGATCGTCGCGACGAAGGCAACGGTCATCAGGATGGGCAGCGAGTGGATGCCCATCATGGCCAGGCCCGCCAGGGCGATGAAGGCCACATACGAACCGATCATGTACACCTCGCCGTGGGCGAAGTTGATCATGCCGATGATGCCGTACACCATCGTGTAACCGATGGCGATCAAGGCATAGGTGCTGCCGATGGTCAATCCATTAACCAGTTGTTGGAAGAAATGGTAGATCTCAGGCATTACAGCGCTCCTAAAAACCTGATTTGCATTTCGCTGGCGAGGGTAAGGCCAGGAAACCGCGGGTGACGGTTTTAAGATTTTCAGGTGAGCCCGCCCCCGGATCGCGGGGGCCAGGCCCATGAACCTCGTAAAACAAAGCCCACTGCTCGCACAGTGGGCTCCTAGGTCAGCTATTAGTCACGCAGTTACTGAGGGGAGACTTCGGTCTTCGGCTTGCCGAAGTGCCATTCGTAGACCACGAACTTGAAGTCTTTCAGGTCGCCTTTGGCGTCGTAGGACAGCTCGCCGGTCGGGGTTTTGAAGGTGCCGGCGTGGATGGCCTCGGCCACCTTGTCGGTGTCTTCGGACTTGGCGGCCTTGATGCCTTGGGCGATCAGTTCCACAGCCGAGTAGGCAGGGAATACGAACGGGCCGCTTGGGTCCTTGCCGTCAGCCTTGATGGCGTCGACGATCTTCTTGTTCGCAGGGTCGGCGTCGAACGATTTCGGCAGGGTGACCAGCAGGCCTTCGGAGGCGTTCTGGGCGATCTGCGAGATGGAGTCGTTGCCCACGCCTTCCGGGCCCATGAATTTGGCTTTCAGGCCTTTTTCCTGAGCCTGGCGCAGGATCAGGCCCAGCTCTGGGTGGTAGCCGCCGTAGTAGACGAAGTCGACGTTGTTCTGCTTGAGCTTCTGGATGATCGAGGAGAAGTCCTTGTCACCGGCGTTCAGGCCCTCGAACACGGCGACCTTGGCGCCTTTTTTCTCCAGGGTCTGCTTGACCGCGGTGGCAATGCCTTCACCGTACTGCTGCTTGTCGTGCAGTACCGCTACCACTTTCGGTTTGACGAAATCGGCGATGTAGTTGCCGGCCGCCGGGCCTTGGGCGCTGTCCAGGCCGATGGTGCGGAAGATCAGCTTGTAGCCACGGGCAGTGATTTCCGGCGAAGTGGCGGCCGGGGTGATCATGATCACGCCTTCGTCTTCGTAGATGTCCGATGCCGGCTGGGTGGAGCTGGAGCACAGGTGGCCGATGACGAACTTGACGCCGTCGTTGACCACCTTGTTGGCGACTGCAACGGCCTGTTTGGGGTCGCAAGCGTCGTCGTATTCCTTGGCCTCAAGCATTTTGCCATCGACGCCGCCAGCGGCGTTGATATCCTTGATGGCTTGCTTGGCGCCGATGAACTGCATGTCGCCGTACTGGGTCACAGGGCCGGTTTTGGGGCCGGCGATGCCGATCTTGATGGTATCGGCGGCAAACGAATGGCTGGCTACCCCGGCCAGTACCATCGCGGCGAACAGCTTGGAAATCTTGATCATAGTGCTCCACTCATTCTGTTGTAATTCTTATAGTCCTGGCGGCCAGGGCTACAGACCGGGCGGGATTTGCGGCGTGGCCATGCCAACGCGCAAGCCCACCTTTCCCCCGGAACATGTCCCGGAACTGTACCGGTACAGTGTAGAGCGCTGTCGGATCGCTTGAAAAGCGGTCAAAAAGTGCCTGCTTCCTGGGTTGTCGCTTGATCGAAAGAAAGATACAGAAAGGCGCCATCAAACTGCCTGCATCTGCGCTTTCAGCCCACAAATTCGGGGCCAATCGACCAAATTACATATTTGAAACCGGGTTTTTCTGCAAAAATGCCGACCTTTTTTTATTGGCGATTTTTGCGGATACCACCCATGACCGATCAAACAAGCACCCTCTATGCCAAATTGCTTGGCGAGACTGCAATCATCGAGTGGAAAGCGCTGGAGCGTTTCTGGGCAAAGGGTGACCTGATTTGGGTCGACCCCAGCCTGGATCTGATCGCTGTGGCTGAGGCAATGGCCGAGAACCGCAGTGAAATCTTCGCCAAATGGCGTAGTGATGGCACGGTGGGGCCCGTCTCGGCAGAGCAGGCCCTGGACCTGCAAAGCCGCGATCCAGAGATATGGGCAGTGGTGGTGTCGCCGTTCATCGTGATCCAGGCGAAGCGTGCTGACCAGGCGTGATCTTTTTTGGTGCGTAAAAATGCGCACTTGTCTCGTTTTGGTGCTCGCTGCTGCTCAAGGCGGGTGGAGGTAAGTAACAATTCGGCGTGGCGGTAACAGTTTACGGGATGCGTAATGAGGTTGCCCCGCAACCCAGCTCGATATCGAATCTGACGGGAGTCATTGATGAACACTGCACTACCTTCACTTGGTTTTGCCGGCATTGGCCTGATGGGCTTGCCCATGTGTCGCCGGTTGCTGGCTGCGGGCTATCCGCTGACGATCTGGAACCGCAGCCCGGACAAGTGTGCCGCGCTGGTCGACGCCGGTGCTCGCCTGGCTCGCAGCCCGGCCGAACTGTGCCGTGACAGCGACATGGTGTTGTTGTGCCTGGCCGACACGGCTGTGGTGCGTGAGGTGGTGTTTGGCGAGCAAGGCGTTGCCGAGGGTGGCCGCGGTGGCCAGTTGCTGATCGACTGCTCGAGCCTGGAGCCCACTGCCACCCGCGAAATGGCGGCCGAGCTGGCAGCACTGTGCGGCATGGCCTGGCTCGATGCGCCAGTGTCAGGCGGCACCGCCGGTGCCGAAGCTGGCACACTGGCGATCATGGTCGGTGGCGAAGCGGCGGACCTGCAGCGCGCTCAGCCGGTACTGGAGGTGCTGGGCCAGCGTGTCACGCACATGGGGGCGGTGGGCGCGGGCCAGGTGACCAAGGCGTGCAACCAGATGATCGTCGCCTGCAATGCGCTGGTGATTGCCGAAGTGGTGGCCTTGGCCGAGCAGGCCGGGGTGGACGCCACGCTGCTGGCCGAGGCGTTGGCCGGTGGTTTTGCCGATTCCAGACCGTTGCAGATCCTGGCACCGCAAATGGCCGAGAGCCGCTTCGAGCCGGTCAAATGGCACGTTCGCACTTTGCTCAAGGACTTGGACGGCGCGGTCAAGTTCTCGCGTGAGCAGGGTTCGGCAACACCGCTCAGTGGCCTCGCCGCGCAACTGATGCGCCTGCACGGTAGCCAGGGTTACCTGCATAAAGATCCGGCGACCCTGGTAACGCTGTATCGCAGCAAGGGGTAAGCACCACGCGGGTGCGCTGCAGCCGGTCCAGCATGGGTTGCAGCTCGGCCCAGGGCATTGGCCGCCCGAGCAGAAAACCTTGCAGGTAATCGCAGGCGTGGTCTGCCAGAAACGCCTGCTGCTCCTCGGTTTCCACGCCTTCGCTGACCACTTGCAAGTGCAGGGTATGCGCCATCACGATGATAGCCTGGACAATTTCACGGTCCTTCTGGCTGGCCGGCACGCCTTGCAGGAAGGTGCGGTCGATCTTCAGCACGTCCAGAGGCAGGTGCTTGAGGTAGGCCAGGGACGAGTAGCCGGTGCCGAAGTCGTCGATCGACAGGGCGACGCCCAGGGCACGGACCCGTTTGAGCAGGTTGACCGTGCGCTGGATATCGCCCATCAAGGCGTTTTCGGTGACTTCCAGCTCCAGCTGGTGCGCTGAAACACCGGCGTGGAACAAGGCTGTTTCCACCTCGTTGGGCAGTTCGTCATGGCTGAGGGTCACCGCCGAGCAGTTGACCGTGACCTTGAGTTCGCCGTGACCGCCGTGCTGCAGCTGGGCCAGGTCGGAGCAGGCGTGCCGTAACACCCACAAGTCCAGGTCGACGATCAGACCGTTGGCTTCGGCTATGCCGATGAACCGGTCGGGCCCAAGCAGACCATGCTGGGGGTGCTGCCAGCGTACCAGGGCTTCCAGCTTGGCCACCCGCCCAGTGCGCTGGTCGAAGATCGGCTGGTAATGCACGCACAGGCCGCGCTCCTCCAGCAACGCCAGTCGCAACTCCTCTTCCAGTTGCAGGGCAATCGAGGCGCGTGCTTTGAGGCTGTCATTGAAAAAATTCAGGCTGTTGCGGCCGTTGTCCTTGGACTGGTACAGGGCCAGGTCCGCATGCTTGAGCAGCTCTTCGGCGTTGCTGCCATCATCCGGAAAGATACTGACCCCGATACTGGTGGTCATCACCATGCGCCTGCCGCAAAGCTCGATGGGGTCCTTCATGCGTTGCATGATGCGCTGGGCCAGGTGGCGGGCTTCGTCGCGGCTGTTGAGGCTGGTGACCACGCAGAACTCGTCGCCGCCAAAGCGTGCCACCAGGTCCTGGCTGCGGGTCGCGGCCTTGATATGGTTGGCGATGACCTTGAGCAGTTCATCGCCGGCGTGGTGGCCAAGGCTGTCATTGATGCGTTTGAAATGGTCGATATCCAGGAACATCACCGCCAGACGGCTTTCGCTGGCCAGGTGCTCGGCCAGGCGTTCGGCGAACAGTTGGTTGAAACCACGGCGGTTGACCAGGTTGGTCAGTGCATCGTAGTGCGCTGCCTGCTGCAGCGAGGCGCGGGCCTGGTCCAGTTCGCTGAGCAGTACGCTGACCCGGCGCAGGTCATGCTCCTTGCTTTGCAACTTCTTGTCAGCCAGGGCCGCACTGATGCTGGCACCGCTGATCAGCAAGGTGATGAAACCGATGCCCAGCGCCAGTTGCAGGCTGTTTTCGCCAGACGGCAAGCGCAGTGCCGTATCGCTGGGGATGACCAGGGTCATCCCCGACATCGCCATGAAATGGGTAGCCACCATGCCAGCGGCGATCAGCAGGCTGGCGCCGTACTTCGCGGCCTGGTACAGCGTGCCGCTGCCATTGCGAAAATAGCGCGCCAGGTACAATGCCATCAGGCTGGTCAGCGGGGCGATGATGGCAGCGCCCAGCAGCGGGCCGGTCTGGTAGTACTGCCGGGCGCCGGTTTGCATCGCGGCCATGCCGACAAAGTGCATGAGGACGATGCCCATGCCGATCAGTACCGCGCTTTGCACGATGTGTGGCGTGCGCATGTCCTTGCGATCGAGGCTGCGCATGGCCAGCCAGGCAACCGCCAGGGCAATGAACAGGGAAAGGATGGTCAGCGCCAGGTCGTAGTGCACTTCGACAGACGCCTGGAAGGCCAGCATGCTGATGAAATGCATGGCCCAGATGCCGCCGGCCAGGCAGCAGGCGCCCAGTACGTTCCATTGCCGGTGGGCGTTAGGGTCTTCGCTGTGGGACTGGCGTTCGGCCATGTCGAGGGTGGCGAAACAGCCTGCGCAGGCTACTAGGTAGGCGAGCAGCACCAACAGCGGCTCATGTCGACAATCGAGCAGGATACGTCCGGTTGCCGGCAGGTCGGCGAACAGTTGCAGCCCCAGCCACTCCATGGAATGCCTCTCGATCGAGTTTTCACTCGTCTGCGCTACAACCCTGTGCAGACTGCCCAGAGGCAGTATAGGAACAAGTGTTTAACCCTTCCTGGATAATGGCACATTGATCTCTACGATTTGGTTATCAACCTAATCGCTGTCGGAAATATGGCAACTACTCAAGGGCAGCATGCCCGCGACGTGCCTGGCACGTTGCCAGGCACCGGATACGCCGGTTTTCGCGGGCAAGCGGTGCTGGTTCGGCGTCAGCCGGCGACTAGTACACGAATGGCCTCCAGGCGCAGCGCAGCTTTTTCCAGCATTACCAGGCCCTCTTCGCGCTGCTTGCGCAGGGCGTCGATTTCGCTGTCACGCACGCTTGGGTTTACCGCTTGCAAAGCGAGCAGGCGCGCCAGTTCTTCGTCGGCCTCCGCAGCCAGGCGGCGCTGGGCTTCGGCCACACGCTCGATGTGGGTCGGCAGGATCTTCTCTTCGCCACCGCTGATGCGCTTGGCCAACACGTCGCGCTGCGCCTGGACAAACTTGTTGGCGCTGGCCCGTGGCACGCTTTCAAGCTGGTCGTTGAGCGTTTCGAAGGCCACGCGCGAGGCCAGGTCGTTGCCATTGGCATCAAGCAGGCAGCGCAGCGCCGCTGGGGGCAGGTAACGGCCCAGTTGCAGGCTTCGCGGTGCCACCACCTCACTGACGAACAGCAGTTCGAGCAGCACGGTACCGGGCTTGAGCGCCTTGTTCTTGATCAGGGCGACGGCAGTATTGCCCATGGAGCCGGACAGCACCAGGTCCATGCCGCCTTGCACCATCGGGTGTTCCCAGGTCAGGAACTGCATGTCTTCGCGCGACAGCGCCTGGGCGCGGTCGTAGGTAATGGTCACACCTTCGTCGTCGCCCAGCGGGAAGCTGGCGTCGAGCATTTTTTCGCTCGGCTTGAGGATGAGGGCGTTTTCGGAGTGGTCTTCGCTGTCGATGCCAAAGGCGTCGAACAGCGTTTCCATGTAGATCGGCAGGGCGAACTGATCGTCCTGCTCGAGGATGGCTTCGACCAGCGCCTCGCCCTCACCCGCGCCGCCCGAGTTCAGCTCCAGCAAGCGATCGCGGCCGGTGTGCAGTTCGGCTTCCAGGCGTTCGCGTTCGTGACGGGCGTCGGCCACCAGGCTGTCCCAGGCCTTGCTGTCGCCGCCTTCGAGCAGCGGCACCAGGCGTGGGCCGAACTGGTGTTGCAGGGCGTTGCCGGTCGGGCAGGTGTTGAGGAACGCGTTGAGCGCTTCGTGGTACCACTGGAACAGGCGTTCCTGCGGGCTGCCCTGCAGGTAGGGCACATGCAACTGGATGGTGTGCTTCTGGCCGATACGGTCCAGACGACCGATACGTTGTTCCAGCAGGTCCGGGTGGGCCGGCAGGTCGAACATCACCAGGTGGTGCGAAAACTGGAAGTTGCGGCCTTCGCTGCCGATCTCGGAGCAGATCAGCACCTGAGCGCCGAACTCTTCATCGGCAAAGTAGGCTGCCGCCCGGTCGCGCTCCAGAATGCTCATGCCCTCGTGGAACACCGAGGCCGGAATGCCGGAGCGCACGCGCAGGGCGTCTTCCAGGTCCATGGCGGTTTCGGCGTGGGCACAGATGACCAGCACCTTGGTGCGTTTGAGCATTTTCAGGGTGTCGATCAACCAGTCGACCCTTGGGTCGAAACGCCACCAGCGCGCGTCGTCGGTGCTGTCACCCTGTGCCTGGAAGGCGACCTCTGGGTACAGCTCGGCTTTCTCGCCTGGCGGCAGCTCGCGGTATTGCTCGGGCATGGCCACCGGGTAAGGGTGCAGTTGGCGCTCCGGGAAGCCCTGGACCGCCGCGCGGGTGTTACGGAACAGCACCCGGCCGGTGCCGTGGCGGTCGAGCAGCTCACGGATCAGCCGCGCGCTGGCCTGGGTATCGCCATCGCTGACCGCGGCCAGCAGCGCTTCGCCCTCAGCCCCCAGGAAGCCCTGGATGGTGGCGTGTGCCTTCGGCGACAGACGGCCTTCGTCGAGCAGCTCCTGCACGGCTTCGGCGACCGGGCGGTAGTGATCGCTTTCGGCGCGGAAGGCGGCCAGGTCATGGAAACGGTTGGGGTCGAGCAGGCGCAGGCGAGCGAAGTGGCTGTCCTGGCCAAGCTGCTCAGGGGTAGCGGTAAGCAGCAGTACGCCAGGAATCACCTGGGCCAGTTGCTCGACCAGGGCGTATTCGGCGCTGACCTGGTCCTCGTGCCAGACCAGGTGATGAGCCTCATCGACAACCATCAGGTCCCAGCCGGCAGCAAACAGCGCATCCTGGGCCTTCTCGTCCTCTACCAACCACTCCAGGGCCACCAGTGCCAACTGGGCGTCATCGAACGGGTTGCTGGCGTCGCTTTCGATGAAGCGTTCGGCGTCGAACAGCGCCACCTGCAAGTTGAAGCGCCGGCGCATTTCTACCAGCCACTGGTGCTGAAGGTTCTCCGGCACCAGGATCAGTACTCGGCTGGCACGGCCCGTCAGCAACTGGCGGTGAATGACCAGGCCAGCCTCGATGGTCTTGCCCAGGCCCACTTCGTCGGCCAGCAGTACCCGCGGCGCGCTGCGGTCGGCGACTTCGCGGGCAATGTGCAACTGGTGAGCGATTGGCTGAGCGCGGCAACCACCCAGCCCCCACAGCGCCGACTGCATCTGCTTGCTGGTGTGCTGCAGTGTGTTGTAGCGCAGGCTGAACCACGACAAAGGGTCGATCTGCCCGGCGAACAGGCGGTCGCTGGCCAGGCGGAACTGAATGAAATTCGAGAGCTGGGTTTCCGGCAAGGTGCGCGGCTGGTTCTGCCCGTCGAGGCCGTGGTAGACCATCAGCCCGTCGATGTCCTCGACCTCGCGTACGGTCAGCTTCCAGCCTTCGAAGTGGGTGATCTGGTCACCTGGCGCGAAGCGTACGCGAGTCAGCGGCGCATTGCGCAGGGAATACTGGCGCGTGTCGCCAGTGGCCGGGTAGAGCACGGTCAACAGGCGGCCATCCTGCGCCAGGATGGTACCCAGGCCGAGCTCTGCTTCGCTGTCGCTGATCCAGCGTTGCCCCGGTTGATACTGCTGCGCCATACTGCCTGAACTCCCGCGATGAAAAAGCCGATTATGTTAACGGATCGGCCGGTGAGACCAAAGTGCCGAGCGCACCTAATGGTGCCGAAAGCCATCAGTCTAGCCGTTTCACCGCTCTGTACCGCACCGCCGACGAGGGCCACGCACCAACATGTCTGCCAAGCACAGCTGGATCAGCGCTTCCATGGCCGTGGGCAGCCTGTTGCTGCTCAGTGCCTGCGAGCAGAAAACCTTCGAGCCTTTGGCCCCTATACCAACCGATCAGCTTGAGGTGCTGGGCGTGCAGGCGCCGATCAAGAGCGTGCATTTTCGCGACCGCGATGGCGAAGGGCTGCTGGTATTGAGCCGCAGCGATGGCCAGGCCAGCGACCCGGAAAGCGAGCAGGAGGTCGACAAGGTGGTGCTCAAGGCCACCTTGTACGGGCGCACGGCGCAAAGCGATGCGTTCAAGGCCCGCTGGCAGATCGAGCAGGAAACCACGTGCCCCGGCCTGGACCTGGATGTCGACTTCTATACCGATGTCAGTGACGTCAGCGACCTGAACAAAGATGGCGTGGCCGAAGTGACAGTTGCCAGTCACGCCTTTTGCGGCGGGGGTATCGACCCCCACGACATCGCCATCGAAATGCGTGAAGGGCAGGCCAGCTACACCATTACCGGGCAGTCGCTGATCAGCCCCGCAGGCGAGGACCCGGTGGGGGGCGAGCGCACCGACAGCGCTTCGCTCAAGCACGCCCCGCAGGTGTTGCGTGACCACATGGATGCGGTCTGGCAGCAGGTCTACAAGCGCCCCTGGAGCGAAGCCAGCCCGCCCAGTGACGACGAGCCTGACGATGATGTGGAGTAAAGGCTGGGCCTGAAATCAAGGTAATGCCGCGCCTGCCGATACAGCGGGCATAGGAGAACGCCCATGCTGCCGCCGATCATACCGCTCAGTGCCGCCCCGGTGACCTCGCAACAGGACCCGGTCAAACCTACCCCTGACATCAAGCCAGTGGTACCGGCGCAGCCTGCGTCCGGCGAAACCGCCATCGACCTCAAGCAGCAACGCGATCCTCAAGAGCAGGCACTGCTGTTGCGTGATGAGCAGCGCCGCCAGCAGCAACGGCGCCAGCAGCGTGGGGCAGGGCGCTATAACCCCGAGCCTGGCGACGAGGTCAACGCCGACAATACCGTCCCGGTCGTGCCATTGATGGACGAGCCCAACCGCCAAGGGCTGCTGGTGGACATCGAAGTCTGACACGGGGCTGGTCAGCGCCGGCGTCGGGCTTCATCATGCAAGTCTCCGTTGATCGTCGAGCCCACCCATGAGCCAAGACAACCTTATCGATTTCGATGCTGAACGCGCCAAGCGCGTGCATGACCTCAAGGAAAAGCGCCTGAACGAAATGCGCAATGCATTCGAGCAGGCCCTGCCGTTGAACACCGGCAAGAAAAAGAAGCCCAAGGGCAAGCCGAAGAAGCGCTGAAACTTGACGCAGGTCAACCCTGCACCTGCCTCGTGTGCCCGGGTCCGGGCACCATTGACCCTGATCAATTTTCCCTCGCCCGACATTGGTTAACGTTCTCCCATCGGACAGCGGCAAGCGAATGGGGAGGCCAGCATGTTCTTCGACAATGTGGTTATCGCCGGTGTGGTAACGGTCGGGCTGATGGTTGCTTTCTTTGCCGGTCTGGGCATTTTCATCTGGAAGGACTCGAACAAGCGCAAGCCGCGCTGACCTTCCGGGTACACGAGCACGCAAGGCATTTAGGGCGACTTCGGTCGCCCATTTTTTTTGCCTGGCATTTACGTGTGGCCTGCGGGGCAGCAGGGCTCATGCCAGCGGTTGCGCAGCGTGGCGCGCGCTGGTGCAGCGGCTGGATTTCGATGAAGATGAGTAGCTAGCTAATTATTCATTTTCACCTTATTCTCTGCGCCATTGTCTATCTTTTCATTACTACCATCCCCGCAAGGTTCGCCCAGTGCCCATCACGCTTCAGGCCCTGTTCGCCCCCTCCCCCCTCGCCATCAAGTTCGCCATCAAAACCCTGCTCGGTGGTGGCCTGGCGTTGTGGCTGGCAATGCGTTGGGGCCTGGAGCAGCCGTCCTGGGCACTGATGACGGCGTTTATCGTTGCCCAGCCGCTGTCTGGCATGGTGGTGCAGAAAGGCCTGGCGCGGTTGGCCGGGACCCTGGTCGGCACGGTCATGGCGGTGGTGCTGCTGGGCCTGTTCGCCCAGACCCCGGGGCTGTTTCTGATTGCCCTGGCCTTGTGGCTGGCCTTGTGTACCGCTGCCTCTACCCAGTTGCGCAGTGCCTGGGCCTATGCATTCGTGCTGGCCGGCTACACCGCAGCGATCATCACCTTGCCGGCCATCGACCACCCGCTGCAGGTGTTCGACCAGGCGGTGGCCCGCTGCACCGAGATCAGCCTGGGTATTTTCTGCGCCACGGCCAGCAGTGCCTTGCTCTGGCCCATGCGGGTCGAGCAGCAACTTGGCGGCCAGGCGCGCCAGGCCTGGCAGAACGGCCTGCAGGCCGCCAGTGCGATGCTCGGTGGCGAGGACGATGCACGCAGGGGCTTGCTAGAGAGCCTGGGGCGCATCGTTGCCATCGACAGCCAGCGCGAGCATGCCTGGTTCGAAGGCAACCGCGGGCGTCAGCGTGCCCGTGCCATTCGGGGGCTAAGCCAGAAGCTGATGGTGCTGTTGCGTATTTCCCGGTCGGTGCGCCGGCAGTGGCGGCAACTGGATCAGCAGCAGGCGGAACACCTGGCCCCCTGGTTCTGAAGTTCGGGCGCTGCTGGACAAGCCCGACCAGCCCAGCCTGTTGTTGCTGCGCCAGCGCGTCTGGGATGCCGCCCACGATGAGCATATAAGTTCGGTTGAGCACTACTGCCTGGCGCGCATGGCCCTGCTGCTGGATTACGCAATGGCCGCCGGCCAGGCGCTGGACGCTGTGGAGACGGGCACGGCGCCGAAGGATGTCGCCCAAGGCCTGGCCGTGCACCGCGATTGGTCGCTGGCCTTGCTGTTCGGTTCGCGTAGCGCACTGGCGTTTCTGGTGATGAGCGCTTTCTGGCTGGCCACCGCCTGGCCTTCGGCGCCGGGCGGCCTGGTGCTGACCTGTGTGGTCTGCAGCCTGTTCGCCAGCCGCGAGAATGGCGCGCAGATTGGCTTGAGTTTCCTGCGCGGGATCTGCCTGGCCATACCGGTAGCGTTCCTGGTCGGGCAGATTCTGCTGCCGCAATGGAGCAGCTTCGCGCTGCTTTGCCTGGGTATGGGGGTGCCGCTGTTGTTCGGCGCGCTGGGTATGGCCCACCCGCGTACTGGCGCCACTGCCACCTCTTATTGCCTGCACTTCATCGTACTGGTGTCGCCGGTGAATGCCATGCAGTTCAGCGTGGCGACCATGCTCAACAGTGCCTTGGCCATGCTGGTAGGGGTGTCGGCAGCGGTCATGGCGTTTCGCTTGTTGGTGTTTCGTCACCCGGCCTGGCTTGGGCGGCGTCTGCGTGCTGCAACCCAGAGTGACCTGGTACGCCTGACCCGGCGTGACCTGCGCGGGGCCGATACCTGGTTCGGCGGGCGCATGGCCGACCGCCTGATGCAGTTGGCGCGGCATGCCAGCGAGTTGCCCGAGGCTGAGCGCAAGCGCTGGGACGATGGCCTGCACGGGCTGGATATCGGTGATGAACTGGTGCACCTGCGCATGTGCCTGGCGGTCGCACAGGCGCCGCTGGGCGGCGCCGAGCGGGAGTACTTGCAGCAGGTGGAGGCGGTACTGGCCAAAGGGCCTGCCGCTGGGCGTGGGCAACAGCTGGACAGTGCCAGCGAACGGTTCATTGCTGCGTTGCACCGCCAGCCTGCGAGCGACCCGCTGCGGTTGGCCGAGGGCGCGGTATTGCAGTTGCAGAAAAGCTGGGGCAAGTGGTGCCGCTGGCAGGAGGAAGCCCATGGGATTGCGTGAATGGGAAGTGGGCGGCGTGCTGCTCAGCCCGTTTCTGCTTTATGTGTTGCTGGCGCTGGCGCTTACCGGCCTGCTGCGCTTGCTGGTGCAGGCCACGCCGTTGGCGCGCTGGATCTGGCATGAAGCGCTGTTCGATGCGGCGGTTTTCGTTTGTGTGCTGTTCCTGGTGGTACGCCTGCTGGGAGCTTTATAAAGGAGTGTTTCGATGCGTGCGGCCGTACGTACTCTTGTAACCCTGTGCGTGGTGGCCCTGGCCGTGCTGGCCGGCTACCAACTGTGGCAGTACTACATGCTTACCCCCTGGACACGGGATGCCCGTGTGCGCGCCGATGTGGTGGTGATTGCACCTGACGTTTCCGGCTGGGTGCGCCAGCTCAAGGTGCATGACAACCAGCAGGTCAAGGCGGGGGAGCTTCTGATGAGCATCGACCGCGAGCGCTTCCAGGCCGCGTTCGACCAGGCCAGTGCGGTGACGCAAACCCGCGCTCAGCAGCTGCGCCTGCGCGAGAGTGAAGCAGCCCGGCGTACCGCCCTGGGGCCCGAGGCGATCAGTGCCGAACTGCGGGAGAACGCGCAGATCAATGCTGCCATCGCCCGGGGCGAGTTGCACGAAGCCCAGGCGCAGTTGCAGGTGGCGAAGATCAACCTGGCGCGCAGTGAAGTGCGTGCGCCGCGCAGCGGGCATATCACCAACCTGCGCCTGGCCGAAGGCAACTATGTGAACACCGGCCAGTCGGTGATGGCCTTGGTGGACGATTCGACGTTCTATATCCAGGCCTACTTCGAGGAAACCAAGCTGCCGCGCATTCGCGTGGGTGACCCGGTGAAGGTCTGGCTGATGGGCGCAGGCGAACCCATGCAGGGGCATGTCGAAAGCATCAGCCGCGGCATCACCGACAGCAACAGCAACCCGGACAGCCAGCTGCTGCCAGAGGTGGAACCGACCTTCAACTGGGTGCGCCTGGCCCAGCGGATACCGGTGAGAATCCGCCTGGACCAGGTGCCCGACGGCGTGACCCTGAGTGCGGGGATGACTGCCAGTGTGCAGGTGCATGAGCTTTGAGCCGTGGCTCAGGCACCCGGCACTACAGGAACATACCGCCCGAAACCTCCAGGCGCTGCCCGGTGATCCAGCCATTACCGTCTTCCAGCAACAAGGCGATCGCCGCGCCGATGTCATCCGGCATACCCACCCGTCCCAGCGCGGTGTTGCCAGCAATGTAGTCATTCACCTGCGGGTTGTCCCGCACTACGCCACCGCCAAAATCGGTCTCGATGGCCCCCGGCGCCAGGATGTTCACGCGAATGCCCCGGGCGCCCAGTTCCTTGGCCTGGTAGCGGGTCAGCACTTCCATCGCGCCTTTCATGGCGGCATAGGCGGCGTACCCTGGGAGGGCAAACCGCGCCAGCCCGGTCGAAATGTTGATGATCCGGCCGTTATCGACCAGCAGTGGCAACAGGCGCTGGGTGAGGAAGAACGGGCCTTTGAGCTGAATGTTCAGCAGTTGGTCGAACTGCGCCTCGCTGGTATCGGCGTACGGCACGTTCAACCCGATGCCGGCATTGTTCACCAAAAAGTCGAAACGTTGCCGACCGTAGTGCTGCTGCAAGGCAGCCGCCAGCCGCTCGGCAAAGCCGGCAAAGCTGCTGGCGTCACCGACATCCAGTTGCAACATGGTCGCCTTCACCCCTGCCTGCTCCAGGGCGGCCGCCACGGCCTGTGCTTCTTGTGCCTTGCTATGGTAGGTGCCGATGATATCGATGCCTCGGGCGGCCAGATGCTCGGCGGTATTGCGGCCAAGGCCGCGGCTTGCGCCGGTGATCAGGGCAATCTTGCGGGTCATGGTAAGAACCTCGTGATGGGTGGGTGCGCACAGGTTATTGGTCGGCTCGCGGCTGTTAAATCCTGCAAAAATGGAAATACTGTTCGCCTAAACCGGATGATCGAGGGCGGGCGTGAACAAGTTGGAATTGTTGCGGACCTTTGTGCGGGTCAGTGAAGTGAACAGCTTTACCCTGGCCGCCGAGAGCTTGGGCTTGCCGCGTTCGACAGTGTCGGAACAGGTCAGGGCGCTGGAGCGTCTGCTGGGTACGCAACTGTTCAATCGCACCACCCGCCGGGTGCAGGCCACGCAGGATGGTGCCTTGCTGTACGCACGCAGCAAGGACCTGCTGTCAGGTATGGACGAGATCGAGAGCCTGTTCAGCGCCGATGATGCCGAACTGGCCGGGCGCCTGCGTGTCGACCTGCCGACGATGATGGCGCGGCGGGTCATCATTCCCGCGTTACCCCAGTTCCTGCGGCGTTTTCCGCGTTTGCAGGTGGAGCTCAGTTCCACCGATCGGCAGGTCGATTTGCTGCGTGAGGGCTTCGACTGCGTGATGCGCATCGGCGCCTTGCATGACCTGGATGTCGTGGCCAGGCCGGTCGGGCAATTGAGCATGCGCAACTGTGCCAGCCCGGCTTATCTGGCGCGCTATGGGGTGCCCCGTACCCTGCAGGACCTGGCAGGGCATCAATTGGTGCACTACGTGCGCAACCTGGGGGGGCGCTGCGCCGGCTTCGAATACGTGCAAGGTGGGCAGGTGCAGTACCAGCCCATGGCTGGGGCGGTAACGGTCAATAATGCCGAAGCCTATTCGGCAGCTTGCCTGGCCGGGCTGGGGCTGATACAGGTACCGGCCGTGGGGGTGGCCGAACACCTGCAGCGCGGCGAACTGGTCGCGCTGCTGCCGGCTTGGCAGGCGCCGGCAATGCCCGTGTCGTTGCTGTATGCGCGGCAACGGCATGTACCCCGCCGGGTGCAGGCGTTCATGCAGTGGCTGGCAGAGGTGCTTAGCAGCGAGGTCGATACTACGGCGTGAAGTTGAGCCGGGTCATGGCGCACGCACGGCCGCTTGCATTAGGCTTGGACTGGCGAGGCGCCCGGCAGAGGCGACCCTGTGCTGCCCAGCGTGCGTATCTTCCGATTTCATCACGAGGTTACGCCATGGCCATTACTTCCCAGGACATCTGCAACGCAGCTGAGCAGCTCAAAGGCTTCGTCGGCTTTCATCATAAGCGCGGCGTTCATATCGTGCGTTTTTCCGAAGACGCGTTCGGTATGGATGTCGCTGACGCCAGCATCACCCCCTGCAGCGAGTTTGTCTGGCGCCCCGAGCAGGGGCAGCGCATGGCCCTGTGCCGGGAGCGCCTGGCACTGTTGCTGGAGCAGCACGTGGACGACCGCTTGAATATCGCTGAGCCGCTGCGCATCTACCTGCGCCGCGGCGACTTGCCGGAAATCATCGCCGAGCGACGTGTGCAGCCGTCTTGCTGAAGTTCGCTGTTGGTCAAAGCGCTACCGCGCAACCGTGTAGGGGCGGCCCGACCCGTGTCTACCGGGGGCGCTGCAACAACGCCCGCATGCCCGCGGTATCCAGTGGTCGGCTCAGGTAATAGCCCTGTACTTCATGGCAGCTGTCCTTTTGCAGCATGGCAAGTTGCTGTTCGGTTTCCACGCCCTCGGCCGTCACGGTCAGCCCCATTGCCTTGCCCAGGTTGATGATGGCCTGGACCACCGCACGGTCGCTGCCGCCGTTGGTGCTCAAGCTACTGATGAAGCGCTTGTCGATCTTGAGGCTGTCGAAAGGATACGTACGCAGGTAACCCAGCGATGAATAGCCGGTACCGAAGTCGTCCATGTTCAGGCGCACGCCCAGCTCTTTGAGCGAAAGCATGGTCCCCAGCGCGCCTTCGATGTCGTTGAGCATCACATTCTCGGTGATTTCCAGTTCCAGGCGTTGTGCCGGGAATGCCGTGCCCAGCAGGATTTCCCGCACGTCTTGCACCACATCGCTGCGCAGGAACTGTGCCGGTGACAGGTTGACCGACACCAGAATGTCGGCAGGCCAGTCAAGGGCGGTGCGGCAGGCCTCGTGCAGCACCCAGCGGCCCAGCGCGACAATGATATCGCTCTGTTCGGCCAGCGGGATGAAGGTATCCGGCCCCAGCAGCCCTTCCTGGGGGTGCTGCCAGCGTATCAGCGCCTCGACCGCGACCACGCGCAGGTCGCTGAGGCGGTAGCGCGGCTGGTAGTGCAACTCGAACTCCTGGTTGCGCAGGGCGCGGCGCAGATCGTTCTCCAGTTGCCGCCGGTACTGGATCTGCTGGTTCATTTCGCTGGCGAAGTAGCGCCATGTGTTCTTGCCGTCTGCCTTGGCCTGGTACAGGGCGATGTCGGCACAGCGAATCAGCTCGCCGGCGTCGAAGCCCTGGGTGCGGGTCTGGGCGATGCCGATGCTGGCGCCAATGTGCAGGGTTTGGCTGTCGAACATGACCGGTTGTTGCAGCAAGCCGATCAGGCGCGCGCAGAAGCGGTCGATCTCCTGGCGGTTGTCCATGCCGCCAAGTACCACGATGAACTCGTCGCCGCCCAGCCGCGCCACCAGGTCACCGTCGCGGGTGGTGTCGCGCAGGCGGGCTGCCACTTCCTGCAGTACCGCATCGCCAGC
Source organism: Pseudomonas sp. NY5710 (assembly GCF_013305665.1). NCBI lineage: Bacteria > Pseudomonadati > Pseudomonadota > Gammaproteobacteria > Pseudomonadales > Pseudomonadaceae > Pseudomonas > Pseudomonas sp. NY5710. The sequence continues at coordinate 4,066,577 of NZ_CP045554.1, read as the reverse complement.
CGCATAGCCGAGTGAGTCGTTGATCGGCTTGAAGTTGTCCAGGTCAAGCAGCAACAGGGTCAACGGCGGTGAGTCAGTGCCGCGCAGCAGGGCCTGTTCCAGGTGCCGGGCCAGCTTGTTGCGGTTGGCCAGCCCGGTCAGTGGGTCGTGCAAGGACAGGTGCTGGATACGCGCATGGGCCTCGACTTCGTCGGTGATATCGCTGGCAGTGCCGCGCAATCCCACGGCCGTGTCCTGGTGCCAGATGGCGCGCGCGGAGATCCGGCAATAGCGGTTCTGGCCATTCTGGTCGCGGTAGGTGCAGCGCAGGTTGGCCAGCTGCTGTGGGTCGGCGGTGGCCAGGGCATCCAGCCAGGGCGACAAGGGTGTGGTGTCGCAGGCCAGTAGCTGGTTGAGCGGTTGGCCGAGCCAGTCTTCGACCGGGTAGCCCGTCACCCTGGCAAAGCGTTGCGACAAGTAGGTCAGACGCTGATGCCGATCGGTCTCCCAGATCCAGTCCGAGGCCGACTCGGCCACCGCGCGAAAACGTTGCTCGCTGGCCTCCAGCGCCAGGTTGCTCTGCTGCAGGTGAGCTAGCGTCAAGCCGATGGCCCGGGAGCTGCGCCACGCATGGCGGCACAGGTAGAGCATGACCAGCCCAAGGATCAGCAGGGCGCTCAGCAGGGCAGGCAATACCGCCCGCAGCAGCTGGCGCCCAGGCAACGCACTGTTCCAGGACAGGTGGTACCCGGTGTCGCCCAGGTTGATGCGCAGGTGGTGGTGGGCTTTTGCGTCTTCTTTCTCAACGCGCATGCCGGCCAGGCCTGCACGTTCACCCAACTGCGCCAGTTTGACCTCGGTCAGTTGGTCGACGAACAGCAAGACCGGCGCCTGGCTCACTTCGCTCTCAGTGACATCCCGGTCTGGCCGTATGGCCGCCGCAGTGAGCACGGCCGGCCAGCCATTGAACAGCACGAAGCGGGCAATCTGCTCGCGGGTAATTGCCGCCGCCCGGGCCTGGTCGATGATCGGCTGTAAAGGAGCATCTATGTACGTGCCTATGCCTGCAGGGCTGGGCTGGCCTTTGAACAGGGCATAGGTAGTGTGGCCGTTTTCCACGACGAACACGCCTTCATACCCGCTGGCGCTGTACAGCGATTCACCTATGTTCTTTTCATCATAGGCCCAGTGCCAGTCGGCCCCGCCCGACAAGTGCTGCAGGGCGTCTTCCCATACGGCATAACTGGACAGGAATTGGCGTGACGCCAGTAACCGTTGCTCCAGCGCCTGATTGGCATGGAAGGCGCTGCGGTCGCGCTCTTGCTGGTCGAGGGTTGCGGCGATGTTGAACAGCGCGCCGAGAATGACCAGGCAAGCCAGACCGTAAACGGTGCTGAAGCCGGCGATCAGGTTACGCACTTGCAAGCGTGGGGTAGGGCTGGCGGGTGGGAGGTTGGCAGTCCTGGCCATGCACGAGCGGCTCCTTCAGGAAACCTACCGCCAGGCATTCAGGCAGCAGGTTCAATCAGGATAGGCCAGCTTCAGTGCCGTAGCTGCGCCAGCGGCAAAATTCACCCGGTCGCGGCCAGCGTGCTTGGCAGTGTATAGCGCCCTGTCTGCCTGTTGCAGCCAGTGTTCCGGTGATTCCAGGCTGGCATCGTAGGGGGACAGGCCAATACTCAGGCTGATGCGCAGGTGAGGGAGCTGCGCGTTGCGATAGCCGGAAACCTGCTCACGCAGGCGCTCCATGATCTGGCAGGCCTGGGCTTCGCTGGTGTCTGGCAGGATCACGCAGAATTCGTCGCCACCGTAGCGCCCCGCCTGGTCGCACTCGCGCAGGTTGCGGCGCAGCTCGGCACTGAGCTGGCGCAGTACGCAGTCGCCGACCACGTGGCCAAAGGTGTCGTTGATGGTCTTGAAATGATCGATGTCGATCAGGGCAATCACCGCGTGTGCCTTTTGCTGTTTGCATTTTTGGTATTTGAGGAGCAACAGGTCTTTCCAGGCGCCGTGGTTGAGCAACCCGGTGAGGCTGTCCGTGAGGCTGAGGGCGCTGAGCCGGCGTTTATGGTCGCCCAGTTGGATTGCCAGGCGGTAGCACACCCAGCCCAGGGCCAGGGGGTACAGCGTCAGCATGGGCAGGCAGGCGTATATCTGCAGTGCAGTGGCATTCAATTGCAGGCCGGGGGCGAGCAGCAGGGTGCCGACCAGAATCCCGGCCAGTTGCGCAACAGCCCCTTTTAGCACCAATTGCCGGCCCCCCGCGGCCACGTTGTTCATGGTCATCATCGACAGCACGGTCACGGTCGGCAGCGGGTTGAAGTGCATGGCGGCGGCCCAGAACCCGCCCAGCAGCGAGTCCAGCAACAGGTTGCGGTGTTCGGCCCGGTACGGGGTTGCCGACCGGCTCGCCCACAGGTAGGCGACGTGGGGCCACAACAGGCCATTGAACAGCATTAGCCCCCACACCCAGGTGGGCGGCGACTGCGGGGCTACGCCGGCCATGACGCTGAACAGGCCGATCCCCATGCCCACCACACGTGGCGGGTAGATGCGCTTGACGAACGAAAGGCCTTTGCCGCTGCGGTTGTGCATCATGGTCATGTTCTTCTGCCGGGGTACCGTTTATCGCATAAATCGCATGAATATTGTCGAACAGTGCTTGTCCACCGAAAAATGACCTTACAAGCCAATTCACGGTTGATGCGATCACTGTGGGGTAATATGCGGGCTTTCCTGTTGCTTGGAGTGTTGCTGATGGTTCCTCTGGCCAATGCTGTCGGTGAGCCTGCGCCCCAGTGTGATGGGCGTTTTCACAATCAGGCGCAGCTACCGAAAGACGGCGTGCTGAAGAAGCTGCGCATCGGACTGAAATACCTGTTCCTGCGCAAGCCGCCGAATACCCGGCCAACTACGCCAATCAGCCTGCAACCGATGACCCGCCAGCAGGTGCTCGATGCGCCGGACCACAGTTTGTGGCGGCTGGGCCATTCCACGGTATTGCTGAAGTTGCGGGGGCGCTTCTTCATTACCGACCCGGTATTCGCCGAGCGCGCCTCACCGGTGCAGTGGGCCGGCCCGCAGCGGTTCCATGCCCCGCCGCTGGGGCTGGACCAGCTGCCGCCACTGGCGGCGGTGGTGTTGTCGCACGACCACTTCGATCATCTTGACGAGCGGGCAATCCGCCAGCTGGCATCGCGAACCGGGGTTTTCCTGGCGCCGCTTGGCGTGGGTGAACTGCTGATCAGCTGGGGTGTAGCGCCAACGAAAGTGCGTCAGCTGGACTGGTGGCAGGAAAGCGAAGTCGAGGGTGTGCGTTTCATTGCTACCCCGGCCCAGCACTTTTCCGGGCGCGGCCTGTTGGATAGCAACCGTACCTTGTGGGCGTCGTGGGTGATCATCGACGAAGGCGTGCGCGTGTTTTTCAGTGGCGATACGGGCTACTTCAACGGGTTCAAGCTGATTGGCGAGCGCTTTGGGCCGTTTGACCTCACCCTGGTCGAGACCGGCGCCTACAATCTCGCCTGGCCTGATGTGCACATGCAGCCGGAGCAGAGCCTGCAGGCCCACCTGGATTTACGTGGGCGCTGGATGCTGCCTATTCACAATGGCACGTTCGACTTGTCCGTCCACGGCTGGCAGGAACCCTTCGAGCGTATCCTGGCCCTGGCGAACCAGGCCCAGGTACGGCTCAGTACGCCGCAGATGGGCGAGCGGGTGAGCCTCGACTCGCCGCATGCCGGGCAGAACTGGTGGCAGCCCCGCCCGGTGCGTCAGCGCAACCTCAAGAATGAGCGAAGCGTGGCAATGCGTTGAGTGTCACTTGATGTCGTCTTTGCCACGCTGGCGTTGCGCCCGCTCGTGCTCCAACAGCCGCGAGGGTGCCTTGCCGCTGTCGCTGCGCACCTGAGCGTGGCTGATGAGCGCGAAAATGAAGCTACCGCCGATGATGTTGCCGGCCAGTGTCGGCAAGGCAAACTCCAGCCAGAAGCTGCGCCAGGTTTCTTCGCCGGCCCACACCAGGTAGGACACCTCGACCGAGCCCACTACTATATGGGTGAAGTCGCCAATGGCCATCAGGTAGGTGATCATCAGGATGATCCAGATCTTGGCGTTCTCCATCGAGGGAATCATCCATACCATGGTGGCGATCATCCAGCCCGAGACGATGCCCTTGGCGAACATCTGGCTGATGTCGTTGCTCATGACCTTGCGGCCGATCTCCAGAAACGCCATGTCGGTCTTGCTGTCGAAGATCGGCAGCTCGAGCATCACCCAGGCCACCAGCAGCGTGCCCGCCAGGTTGCCCAGCAGCACCACAGCCCAGAGCCGCAGAAGGCGGCCGAAGTTGGCAAGGGTAGGGCTGGTCATGACCGGCAGCACCGCAGTCAGGGTGTTCTCGGTGAACAGTTGCTGGCGGGCCAGGATCACGGCAAGGAAGCCGGCGCTGTAACCGATGCTGGCGACTACCTGGGCACTTTCACCCCCTGGCAGGCGGGCATAGAACAGTCCCATGGCCATCAGGGACAAGCCCATGGACAACCCGGCGGCGACAGCCGACCACCACAAGGCGGCAACGGTCCGTTCCAGTTCCTGATCGCCCTGGTAGCGAATGGTCTCGTGCAGCACTGCCGCTCGGGGCGGCTGATTGTGGCTGACTTCCTGCTCTTCATCTGCCGAAAGCCCTGGGGTTTTCTCGCTTTGCTCGACACTCATGGCCGCTTCGCTCCGTGGTGGGGTTCTCTACAGATTCGTGGCGATTTCATTAGTTGCCAGGGGGCAGGCGAAACGGCTGAGAAAAGTTTTTGGAACAAGGTGTTGACTCTAAATTCAAAGCGCGTATTATTCGCCTCCTCGCAGCGATCAACGCTTCGAGGCAAGCGGTAAGTTATTGAAGTTTTTGGCTTTCGAAAGAAAGCAGCGGTAAAAAACTTCAAAATAAACGCTTGACAGCAAATGAGGAAAGCGTATAATGTGCGCCTCGGTTGAGACGAAACGCTCTTAACCAGCCGTTCTTTAACAAATTGAATCAAGCAATTCGTGTGGGTGCTTGTGAGTACGGACTGATAGTCAAAAAGATTATCAGCATCACAAGTGGCCATGCGAGAAATCACATAGTCATTTGAGATTGCTGAGCCAAGTTTAGGGTTTCTTAAAAACCCAAGCAGTATTGAACTGAAGAGTTTGATCATGGCTCAGATTGAACGCTGGCGGCAGGCCTAACACATGCAAGTCGAGCGGATGACGGGAGCTTGCTCCTTGATTCAGCGGCGGACGGGTGAGTAATGCCTAGGAATCTGCCTGGTAGTGGGGGACAACGTTTCGAAAGGAACGCTAATACCGCATACGTCCTACGGGAGAAAGCAGGGGACCTTCGGGCCTTGCGCTATCAGATGAGCCTAGGTCGGATTAGCTTGTTGGTGAGGTAATGGCTCACCAAGGCGACGATCCGTAACTGGTCTGAGAGGATGATCAGTCACACTGGAACTGAGACACGGTCCAGACTCCTACGGGAGGCAGCAGTGGGGAATATTGGACAATGGGCGAAAGCCTGATCCAGCCATGCCGCGTGTGTGAAGAAGGTCTTCGGATTGTAAAGCACTTTAAGTTGGGAGGAAGGGCAGTAAGCTAATACCTTGCTGTTTTGACGTTACCGACAGAATAAGCACCGGCTAACTCTGTGCCAGCAGCCGCGGTAATACAGAGGGTGCAAGCGTTAATCGGAATTACTGGGCGTAAAGCGCGCGTAGGTGGTTTGTTAAGTTGGATGTGAAAGCCCCGGGCTCAACCTGGGAACTGCATCCAAAACTGGCAAGCTAGAGTACGGTAGAGGGTGGTGGAATTTCCTGTGTAGCGGTGAAATGCGTAGATATAGGAAGGAACACCAGTGGCGAAGGCGACCACCTGGACTGATACTGACACTGAGGTGCGAAAGCGTGGGGAGCAAACAGGATTAGATACCCTGGTAGTCCACGCCGTAAACGATGTCAACTAGCCGTTGGAATCCTTGAGATTTTAGTGGCGCAGCTAACGCATTAAGTTGACCGCCTGGGGAGTACGGCCGCAAGGTTAAAACTCAAATGAATTGACGGGGGCCCGCACAAGCGGTGGAGCATGTGGTTTAATTCGAAGCAACGCGAAGAACCTTACCAGGCCTTGACATGCAGAGAACTTTCCAGAGATGGATTGGTGCCTTCGGGAACTCTGACACAGGTGCTGCATGGCTGTCGTCAGCTCGTGTCGTGAGATGTTGGGTTAAGTCCCGTAACGAGCGCAACCCTTGTCCTTAGTTACCAGCACGTTATGGTGGGCACTCTAAGGAGACTGCCGGTGACAAACCGGAGGAAGGTGGGGATGACGTCAAGTCATCATGGCCCTTACGGCCTGGGCTACACACGTGCTACAATGGTCGGTACAGAGGGTTGCCAAGCCGCGAGGTGGAGCTAATCTCACAAAACCGATCGTAGTCCGGATCGCAGTCTGCAACTCGACTGCGTGAAGTCGGAATCGCTAGTAATCGCGAATCAGAATGTCGCGGTGAATACGTTCCCGGGCCTTGTACACACCGCCCGTCACACCATGGGAGTGGGTTGCACCAGAAGTAGCTAGTCTAACCTTCGGGAGGACGGTTACCACGGTGTGATTCATGACTGGGGTGAAGTCGTAACAAGGTAGCCGTAGGGGAACCTGCGGCTGGATCACCTCCTTAATCGACGACATCAGCCTACTGATGAGCTCCCACACGAATTGCTTGATTCATTGTAAAAGACGATCAAGACCCAAAGTTATACCATTAGGTCTGTAGCTCAGTTGGTTAGAGCGCACCCCTGATAAGGGTGAGGTCGGCAGTTCAAATCTGCCCAGACCTACCATTTTTGGTTGGAATGTTGAGCACCCCATGCCTCTGGATAAAGAGTGGTGAGGACGGCTCTTCTGCAGTTCAAATCTGCCCAGACCTACCATTACATGGTTCAGCCGTAGAATACGGGGCCATAGCTCAGCTGGGAGAGCGCCTGCCTTGCACGCAGGAGGTCAGCGGTTCGATCCCGCTTGGCTCCACCACTTTCTGCGGTAGATGTTGCTCCTGGTCAGAACTTAGAAATGAACATTCGTTGATGAATGTTGATTTCTGACTTTTGTCAGATCGTTCTTTAAAAATTCGGATATGTGATAGATATAGACTGACATGCACTTTCACTGGTGTGTGATCAGGCTAAGGTAAAATTTGTGAGTTCTGCTCTTAACTGAGCGAAATGCGAATTTTCGGCGAATGTCGTCTTCACAGTATAACCAGATTGCTTGGGGTTATATGGTCAAGTGAAGAAGCGCATACGGTGGATGCCTTGGCAGTCAGAGGCGATGAAAGACGTGGTAGCCTGCGATAAGCTTTGGGGAGTCGGCAAACAGACTGTGATCCAGAGATCTCTGAATGGGGGAACCCACTCAGCATAAGCTGAGTATCTTGTACTGAATACATAGGTGCAAGAGGCGAACCAGGGGAACTGAAACATCTAAGTACCCTGAGGAAAAGAAATCAACCGAGATTCCCTTAGTAGTGGCGAGCGAACGGGGACCAGCCCTTAAGTTGATTTGAGATTAGTGGAACGCTCTGGAAAGTGCGGCCATAGTGGGTGATAGCCCCGTACACGAAAATCTCTTATCAATGAAATCGAGTAGGACGGAGCACGAGAAACTTTGTCTGAATATGGGGGGACCATCCTCCAAGGCTAAATACTACTGACTGACCGATAGTGAACCAGTACCGTGAGGGAAAGGCGAAAAGAACCCCGGAGAGGGGAGTGAAATAGAACCTGAAACCGTATGCGTACAAGCAGTGGGAGCCTACTTTGTTAGGTGACTGCGTACCTTTTGTATAATGGGTCAGCGACTTATATTCAGTGGCGAGCTTAACCGAATAGGGGAGGCGTAGCGAAAGCGAGTCTTAATAGGGCGTTTAGTCGCTGGGTATAGACCCGAAACCGGGCGATCTATCCATGGGCAGGTTGAAGGTTAGGTAACACTGACTGGAGGACCGAACCGACTACCGTTGAAAAGTTAGCGGATGACCTGTGGATCGGAGTGAAAGGCTAATCAAGCTCGGAGATAGCTGGTTCTCCTCGAAAGCTATTTAGGTAGCGCCTCATGTATCACTGTAGGGGGTAGAGCACTGTTTCGGCTAGGGGGTCATCCCGACTTACCAAACCGATGCAAACTCCGAATACCTACAAGTGCCGAGCATGGGAGACACACGGCGGGTGCTAACGTCCGTCGTGAAAAGGGAAACAACCCAGACCGTCAGCTAAGGTCCCAAAGTCATGGTTAAGTGGGAAACGATGTGGGAAGGCTTAGACAGCTAGGAGGTTGGCTTAGAAGCAGCCACCCTTTAAAGAAAGCGTAATAGCTCACTAGTCGAGTCGGCCTGCGCGGAAGATGTAACGGGGCTCAAACCATGCACCGAAGCTACGGGTATCATCTTATGATGATGCGGTAGAGGAGCGTTCTGTAAGCCTGTGAAGGTGAGTTGAGAAGCTTGCTGGAGGTATCAGAAGTGCGAATGCTGACATGAGTAACGACAATGCGAGTGAAAAACTCGCACGCCGAAAGACCAAGGTTTCCTGCGCAACGTTAATCGACGCAGGGTTAGTCGGTCCCTAAGGCGAGGCTGAAAAGCGTAGTCGATGGAAAACAGGTTAATATTCCTGTACTTCCAGTTATTGCGATGGAGGGACGGAGAAGGTTAGGCCAGCCTGGCGTTGGTTGTCCAGGTTTAAGGTGGTAGGCTGAAATCTTAGGCAAATCCGGGATTTCAAGGCCGAGAGCTGATGACGAGTTGCCTTTAGGCGACGAAGTGGTTGATACCATGCTTCCAAGAAAAGCTCCTAAGCTTCAGATAACTGGGAACCGTACCCCAAACCGACACAGGTGGTTAGGTAGAGAATACCAAGGCGCTTGAGAGAACTCGGGTGAAGGAACTAGGCAAAATGGCACCGTAACTTCGGGAGAAGGTGCGCCGGCGAGGGTGAAGGACTTGCTCCGTAAGCTCATGCCGGTCGAAGATACCAGGCCGCTGCGACTGTTTATTAAAAACACAGCACTCTGCAAACACGAAAGTGGACGTATAGGGTGTGACGCCTGCCCGGTGCCGGAAGGTTAATTGATGGGGTTAGCGCAAGCGAAGCTCTTGATCGAAGCCCCGGTAAACGGCGGCCGTAACTATAACGGTCCTAAGGTAGCGAAATTCCTTGTCGGGTAAGTTCCGACCTGCACGAATGGCGTAACGATGGCGGCGCTGTCTCCACCCGAGACTCAGTGAAATTGAAATCGCTGTGAAGATGCAGTGTATCCGCGGCTAGACGGAAAGACCCCGTGAACCTTTACTATAGCTTTGCACTGGACTTTGAATTTGCTTGTGTAGGATAGGTGGGAGGCTTTGAAGTGGGGACGCCAGTTCTCATGGAGCCATCCTTGAAATACCACCCTGGCAACTTTGAGGTTCTAACTCAGGTCCGTTATCCGGATCGAGGACAGTGTATGGTGGGTAGTTTGACTGGGGCGGTCTCCTCCCAAAGAGTAACGGAGGAGTACGAAGGTGCGCTCAGACCGGTCGGAAATCGGTCGTAGAGTATAAAGGCAAAAGCGCGCTTGACTGCGAGACAAACACGTCGAGCAGGTACGAAAGTAGGTCTTAGTGATCCGGTGGTTCTGTATGGAAGGGCCATCGCTCAACGGATAAAAGGTACTCCGGGGATAACAGGCTGATACCGCCCAAGAGTTCATATCGACGGCGGTGTTTGGCACCTCGATGTCGGCTCATCACATCCTGGGGCTGAAGCCGGTCCCAAGGGTATGGCTGTTCGCCATTTAAAGTGGTACGCGAGCTGGGTTTAGAACGTCGTGAGACAGTTCGGTCCCTATCTGCCGTGGACGTTTGAGATTTGAGAGGGGCTGCTCCTAGTACGAGAGGACCGGAGTGGACGAACCTCTGGTGTTCCGGTTGTCACGCCAGTGGCATTGCCGGGTAGCTATGTTCGGAAGAGATAACCGCTGAAAGCATCTAAGCGGGAAACTTGCCTCAAGATGAGATCTCACTGGGATCTTGAATCCCCTAAAGGGCCGTCGAAGACTACGACGTTGATAGGTTGGGTGTGTAAGCGCTGTGAGGCGTTGAGCTAACCAATACTAATTGCCCGTGAGGCTTGACCATATAACACCCAAGCAATTTGCTGACGCAGATTGCGGTGGTGGAGATGACATGAACCGAAAGTTCGCAAGGCATCACAAACATCACATATCCGGATTCGCTGGGCTGTCCAACTGGACATTCTGGCTACAGAATTTCTTGACGACCATAGAGCATTGGAACCACCTGATCCCATCCCGAACTCAGCAGTGAAACGATGCATCGCCGATGGTAGTGTGGGGTTTCCCCATGTGAGAGTAGGTCATCGTCAAGATTCATTTCGCAAAACCCCTATCTGCGCATGCAGGTAGGGGTTTTGTCTTTCTCACGCCGTTGTCCCGGGCTGCGACAATATTACCGCCCTCACAACGTGACTTTCCCTCGGCTACCCTTCGTCAAGGCTTAGGTCCGGGGCATCCCTGCCCCTCAACCTGGCGATGCCAGCGCACCGTGCTGCGCATTTCTGGACTTCCACCGTCCCATCACTTGAGGTAGCAAGCAAGATGGCCAAGGCCGCCGATGTCGTTGTGCAATGCCTGGAAAACGAAGGTGTCGAGTATGTATTCGGCATCCCTGGCGAGGAAAACCTCGACCTGCTCGAATCCCTGCGCAAGTCGAAGATCAAACTGGTACTGACCCGTCACGAGCAGTCTGCAGGCTTCATGGCGGCTACCTACGGCCGCCTGACCGGCAAGACCGGCGTCAGCCTGTCGACCCTCGGCCCGGGTGCCACCAACCTGGTAACGGCCAGCGCCTATGCCTACCTGGGCGGCATGCCGATGATGATGATCACCGGCCAGAAGCCGATCAAGAAGTCCAAGCAGGGCCGCTTCCAGATCATCGACGTGTGCGGCATGATGGACCCCATCACCAAGTACACCCACCAGTTCGCTTCGGCCGACAACATCCCTTCGCGCATGCGTGAAGCCTTCCGCCTGGCTGAAGAAGAAAAGCCGGGTGCCGTGCACCTGGAACTGCCGGAAGACATCGCCGCCGAGCAGACCGACGCGCTGCCGATCCCGCGCAGCCTGCACCGCCGCCCATTGGCCGAGCACGTGGCCATCGAAGCAGCGATTGAAAAGCTACACAAAGCCCGCAGTCCGATTTTGGTTATCGGCGCCGGTGCCAACCGCAAGATGACCGCCAAGGTCCTCAAGCAACTGATCGACAAGACCGGCATCCCGTTCATCACTACCCAGCTGGGTAAAGGTGTGGTCGATGAGCGCCACCCACGCTTCCTGGGTAACGCTGCGCTGTCGTCCGGCGATTTCGTGCACCGTGCGATCGAAGCGGCGGACCTGATCGTCAACATCGGCCACGATGTGATCGAGAAGCCGCCGTTCTTCATGGTGCGTGGCGGCACCGAAGTCATCCATATCAACTTCCGTTCCGCCGAAGTCGATGCCGTGTACTTCCCGCAGGTTGAAGTGATCGGTGACATCGCCAACGCCGTGTGGCAGATCGCTGAAGGCCTGGGCGACACTTCGCACTGGGACTTCACCCGCCTCATGGCGATTCGTGAAGCCAACGAAGCCCAGATCGCCGAAGGCGCCGACGATGACCGCTTCCCGGTCTACCCACAGCGCCTGGTGGCCGACATTCGTCGCGTGCTGCCGTCCGAAGGCATCGTGGCCCTGGACAACGGCATCTACAAGATCTGGTTCGCCCGTAACTACAAGGCGCACAAGCCGAACACCGTGCTGCTGGACAACGCCCTGGCGACCATGGGCGCTGGCTTGCCATCGGCCATGGCTGCACACCTGGTCTACCCGGATCGCCCGGTGATTTCGGTGTGCGGTGACGGCGGCTTCATGATGAACAGCCAGGAGCTGGAAACCGCCGTGCGTCTGGGCATGCACATCACCGTGGTGATCCTGCGTGACGACGGCTACGGCATGATCCGCTGGAAGCAGGCCAACATGGGCTTCACCGATTTCGGCCTGGACTACGGCAACCCGGACTTCGTCAAGTATGCCGAAGCCTACGGCGCCAATGGCCACCGCGTGGAAAGCGCCGACGGCCTGCTGCCGCTGCTGGAGCACTGCATCAAGACCCCAGGCGTGCACGTGATCGACTGCCCGGTCGACTACAGCGAAAACGACCGCATCCTCAACAGCGAGCTGCGTGAGCGCGCGCTGGCGGTGTAAACAGATCCACAAGCCCTTCATAGGGCCAGCAGGCGCAGGGAGCTTATGATCCTGCGTCAGCTGGCTGTGGGCAATCACTCCTTCCCGCTCTTTATCCTAGGGCGTTTCCCACTCACTCCTCTCCAAGATCCTTCAACTGCTTGAGAATCGCCCGACTGTCTCTCCCAACCCCAACCCCGCTCTACTGGCGACCTTCCAAAACAACCACAAAAAGGAAGTCGCCATGTCCGAACATTGCCCCCCCGTCAGCCCTGTCCGTATCGCTGTCATCCAGTACGACCCACAAGTCGGGCTAGAGTACTGCGATGGCAACCTGAGCAGAGGCCTGGCACTGGCCCGGCGTGCGGTGCGTGAAGGTGCCAATCTGATCGTGCTGCCCGAGCTGGCCAACACCGGGTACACCTTTCACTCCCGTGCCGAGGCCTATGCCCATGCCGAAACGTTGCAGGCGGGCCGCAGCCTGAAAGCCTGGGCTGATTTCGCCAGGGAATATCAGGTGTACCTGGCAGCAGGATTCGCCGAGCGTGAGGGCCTGAAGCTCTACGACAGCGCCGTATTGTTTGGCCCCGACGGCCTGCTTGGCCACTATCGCAAGGCCCACCTGTGGAACCAGGAAAAACTCTGGTTCACCCCTGGCGACCTCGGCTTCCCTGTATTCGAGACGCCAATCGGCCGTATCGGCCTGCTGATCTGCTGGGACATCTGGTTCCCTGAAGTGCCACGGCTCATGGCAGCGCAAGGGGCAGACATCATATGCAGCTTGAACAATTGGGTGTGGACACCGCCTCCACTGTTTGATGAAACAGGGCGTTGCATGGCGTCTTACCTGACCATGACAGCCGCGCATGTGAACAATGTCTACGTCGCCGCCGCAAACCGTATTGGCAGTGAGCGAGGAGGGCGCTTTCTCGGTTGTTCGTTGATTGCCGGAACCAACGGTTGGCCCATTGGTGCTGTGGCCAGTGCGGAGGAGGAAAGCATTGTCTACGCCGATGTCGACCTCAGCAGCGCGCGTTCAGCGCCGATCTGGAACAGCCTCAACGACCTGCAGCGTGATCGCCGTACCGACCTCTACGATGCTGCGCTTGGCTACCGCCTGCATGCGCCTATGCCACGCTGAGGATCCGCACATGAAGCCATTACTGCTGCCCAATCGGCAGCACGCCCCCGTGCTGATCTTCACCTGCCTGGCAATGCTGCTGGCAGCCAGCCTTGCGTCAGGCCCGTGGCCAGACTACGGGCAACTGGCGGCGACACTGGACCAACCGCTGAGTCGTTTGCGCTGGATAGTGGGCGATATCAGCGAGGTCGCATTCTACAAGCATGAGCTGCCTGCGCTGGGCTTGCTGCTAGGCGCCAGCCTGGCACATTGGGCCCATCTTCGCGGGTACCGCTGGCAGGGTTTTGCCATCTGCTATGGAAGCGGACGGTGGCCATGGGTGTTCACCAGCTCGCTGATGGGCCTTTTACTTAGCCATGCCTTGTGGGGATGGACCTTGGCCAGTGGTAGCTGGCAACCAACGTTCGTGGCCTTCGTGTCGTTGCCGGCAGCCATGGTGCTGTTGTATGGGGCGGGCTGGCGGGTGGCGATAGCAGGCGCATTGCTGGGGGCATTACTGGTAACCCCGGCGAGTCTGCTGCTGGTCAACTACCTGTGCTACCCCCTGCAGTTGCCTGTGGTTATCGGCAACGTGGGTGGTATGGCCGTGGCAAGTGCCGCCGCTTTCCTGCTGTGCAAGCGCTACCCGTCATGGGTCCGTCAGAGCCACGAACCCGACGTTGTGAAACCTGTGGCCAGCCAACCATCCTACGGTGTGATCTGGACCTTGCGGCGTGTACTGGCCGATTTCAGTGAAGCCCCCTTCTTTGGCAATGAGCTGGCCAGTCTGGGTCTACTACTGGGCTTGTTACTGGCTTACCTATTGGCCCCGGCAGCACCTGCATACGGTTCAATGTTGGCGTTGCACATACTGGCCGGACAGGCCTTGGCATCCTTGGTCGGCGTCGTATTCTGGCGCGGCCAGTGGCAAGCCCGGGGCTGGTACCCGACTTACATTCCGATTGTCTCGATCGTGCCGGCCGCCGTGCTGACGCACGGCGGTAGTTGGCAAGTCATTGTGGCCAGTGCAGTGCTGGGGGCCCTGTTGGCTCCGCCGCTGGCAGTGGCGATCACGCAGCGGTTGCCGGGTTATGTGCATGGCTACATCGGCAACGTGGTGTCGATGGCCATCAGCACGTTGGGAATCGTACCGCTGATAGGGTTACTGGTGGGGGGAGAAGGATGATTGAGCATTCGGACCTGCCCAAGCTGTCGATCGCCAGTCTGGGCGGGACGGGCAGCATGCAGGCGACAGCGGGTGGGTGTGGCGTAACGCCTCCCCTGGATTGTGAGCAGCAACTGCTTCAGGTACCGCAGTTGCGCGAAGTGGCGCAGTTGACTGTAACGTCATTGAGCCTGGTCCCCAGTGCATCGCTCAGCTTCAAAGCGCTGCTGGAAGTGCTGGCCTGGGCTCGCTGCGAAGTTGAGCGCGGTGCCCGGGCCGTAATACTGACCCAAGGCACCGACAGCCTTGAGGAAACGGCCTATTTCCTTGACCTGCTCTGGCCATTCGATGCGCCTTTGGTGATGACCGCTGCAATGCGCTCGCCCAGCCAGCCGGGCAACGATGGCTCGGCCAACCTTTCTTGCTGTGGCTGCTGATTGGCGCCGACCGGCAGCATGAGTTGCCGGGTTGGCTGCCCACCTGAGGAAATTTGCCCGTGCAGTGTCTTGCACGGGCAACCCTCCAAGCATTGCTGTGCTAGGGTGCACACACTTTTGCTAGCAAGGATTCCCTGCCCGATGCTCCCGCCACTCAGCGAGAAAGAACTGCACCGCCTCGAAGACCTGCTGATCACTTACGGCAACGACTACTCGGTACTCAACCTGGCCGAGCTCAATGGCTTTTTCACTGCGCTGGCTAGCTCGCTGACCACGGTCAACCCTGAGCACTGGCTGCCGGCAGTGGCAGGTGGCAAGGTGCCCAAGTTCAAGAAACCGGCCCATGAAGAAGCCTACGTGGCATTGCTGCTGCGGTATGCCGGCCAGATAGCTGAACAGTTGGGCGACCACATCGATCAGTTCGAGCCGCTGTTCGAGGAGACAGAAGACGAGCAGGGCACCGTGGTCGTGATGGAAGAATGGTGCTTCGGCTACATGCGCGCCACCCAGATCGCCAACTGGGAAGCTTTACCGCCGGAGCAGGACCAGTTGCTCAAAGCCATCTCTTTGCACGGGCTGGAGGATAACTTCGAGCTGCTGGACCAGATGAGCGAAGCGGATATCCAGGCTTGTGTGCCCAAGGTGATCGAAGCTGCGCGTGGTTTGTACCGCTACTTCAAGAAGCCGCACTGAGGCACACGGGCTCGGTTGCTGCGGTACTTGCCGGGGCCGCACTGCGGATCCGTCAACAACGCCCGAAAAACGCAGACTGTTGTTTGTCATGGGCGGTTGATTATTCCATCTGGCGAAATTATGGTTTCCCCCGCGCACTGATTCTGCTGCCAGTCGAATCAGTGCAGCATGTGCTCCATCAGCCCAATCCGGTGCTGACCAGGAGCCAAGCCCATGTCGAACCCGATCAAACTCTACAACTTCCCCAAGTCCGGCCATGCCCACCGCATCGAGCTGATGCTTTCGCTGCTCAACCTGCCTACCGAGCTGGTGTTCGTTGACCTGGCCAAAGGTGCGCACAAGCAGCCGGACTTCCTGGCCCTCAACCCGTTCGGCCAGGTACCGGTCATCGATGACAACGGCACGGTGATCGCAGACTCCAACGCAATCCTCGTTTACCTCGCCAAAAAATATGACAACGGCACCTGGCTACCCGAAGCGCCAGCCGCTGCCGCCCGTGTACAACGCTGGTTGTCGGTCGCTGCAGGCCCGCTGGCCTTTGGCCCGGCCGCTGCACGCCTGGTGACCGTGTTCGGCGCTTCGTTCAACACTGACGAAGTGATTACCCGGGCGCACACCCTGCTCAAGGTGATTGATGCCGAACTGGCGAAGTCGCCGTTCCTGGCAGGCGACACGCCGACCATCGCCGACATCGCCAACTATTCGTACATCGCCCATGCACCGGAGGGCAACGTGTCGCTGGAGCCGTATGCCAACGTACGTAGCTGGCTGGCGCGGATCGAGGCATTGCCGGGCTTCGTACCGATGCCCCGCACCGTCATCGGGCTGCAGACCAGCGTCTGATCCCCCTGCGAGGAACGCCACCATGCAACAGTCCCCCGATCACCGCCCCTCGCCCTGGCATGCGGGCGAGAAAACCCTGCAGGAAAAGGTCGGTGTAGCAGAGCGCATGGAGGCGTTCGGGCAAAAGGTCATTCGTGACTACATGCCCGACCAGCACCGCACGTTCTATCACCAGCTGCCGTTCATGGTGGCGGCCAGCGTTGACGCTCAGGGGCAGCCCTGGGCGACGCTGCTGGAAGGGCCGGAAGGTTTCGTCAGTTCGCCCGACCCACGCCAGTTGACCATTGACACCAGGCTAGCGGCCGATGACCCGGCGACCCCTGGGTTGGTCGCCGGGCAGGCAATCGGCCTGCTGGGCATCGAACTGCACACCCGCCGGCGCAACCGCCTCAACGGGCAGATCCGCCAGGCGGTCGCAGGGCAATTGCAGGTGACGGTAGAGCAGTCGTTCGGCAACTGCCCGCAATACATCCAGTTACGCGACTACACGCGCGTCGCCGAACCGGCCCAGGGGCGCATCGATGCGACATTCCTGGATGCCACGACCGCCAGTATGATCCAGTCTGCCGACACCTTCTTCGTCGCCAGCTATGTCGAGCATGACACCGGTCAGCGCTCGGTGGATGTGTCCCACCGAGGCGGTCGGCCAGGATTCGTCAGGGTCCAAGGCAATACGCTGACCATCCCCGACTACGCCGGTAACCTGCACTTCAACACCTTGGGCAACTTGTTGGTCAACCCGAGGGCAGGTTTGCTGTTCATCGACTTCAGTAACGGCAACGTGCTGCAGGTGGGCGGGCGTGCCGAGGTGCTGCTGGAAAGCCCGGCCATCCAGGCGTTCGAAGGTGCAGAGCGGCTGTGGACGCTGGAGGTCGACCAGGTGGTGTGGCGGCCGGCTGCGGTTTCCCTGCGCTGGGCCTTCAAGGCGTACGCCCCCACCAGCCTGATGACCGGTACCTGGGCCGAGGCCGATGCGCGTTTGCAGCAACGTCAGCAGCAGCGCCAATGGCAAGCCTGGCGGGTGCTGCGGGTAGAGCAGGAGAGCCGCGATATCCGTTCGTTCTACCTCCAGCCGCCCAACGGTACCGCTGTGGCGTTTGCACCCGGGCAACATGTACCGGTGCAGGTCAAGCGCGACGGTGAGGCACCGCTTATCCGCACCTACAGCTTGTCCAGCGCACCTTCCGACGGCTATTGGCGCATCAGCGTCAAAGCCCAGGGCCCGGTTTCCCGCCACCTGCATGCGCGCATCGCGCCAGGCGATGTGCTTGACGTTCGCCCACCCATGGGCAGTTTCACACTCGACATACAGAGCACGCGGCCGTTGGTGCTGATTGGCGCGGGCGTAGGCATTACGCCGTTGCTGGCCATGCTGCGTGAGCAACTGAGCCATGGGCAGGCCCGGGCTATCCACGTGTTCCAGGGTGCGCGTAGCCTGGCCGACCTGCCGTTCAGGCAGGAGCTGGCAAGTTTGCGGCAACGGGCCGCAGGCTTGCTGCACATTCATCGCGCCCTGAGCCAGCCGGAAAGCCATGCGCTGCTTGGGCGGGATTACGAGTTTGCCGGGCGCCTGGGCATCGGGCAGGTCAAAGCGGCGCTGGCGCTGGACGACTACGAGTTCTACCTGTGCGGACCGGGCAGTTTTACCCAGGACTTGTATGAAGGGTTGCGCGGCGTGCATGTGCCGGATGCGCGGATTCACGCAGAAGCGTTTGGGCCGTCGACGTTGCGCCGGCACATGGACGCCGACCAGCCCGCCTTGCAGCAGCCACCCGCTGCCAGCGAGCCAGTACCGGTGTACTTTGCGGCATCGGCCAAGGAGGCGCGCTGGGCACCCGGCGGCGGTACCTTGCTGGAGCTGGCCGAGGCGCGCGGGCTGGCGCCGGAGTTCAGCTGCCGGGGTGGCTCGTGTGGTACCTGCAAGACCAGACTGGTGAGTGGCCAGGTGCATTACCCGAATCCACCGGCAGAGCTACCGGAGGCGGGGTCGGTGTTGATCTGTTGTGCCGTGCCGGCGCAGGTGCAGGCGGGGGTACAGGCCCTGGTGCTGGACATCTGATACACCAGCCCCGCCTCCTCGCGGGCAGCAGAAAATACCCAGATGAATAATAATCCCGGCACCTCATGCCCCCAGGAGCTCGCATGGACCAGATCCACCTGATGAAGGTATTCGTCGCCGTAGGTGAGCTGGACAGCTTCGCCGCTGCTGCCCGCCGCCTGGCCATCTCCCCGGCCGCCGTCACCCGTGCCGTCAGCGCCCTGGAGGAGCAGCTGGGGGTCAAGCTGCTGCTGCGTACCACTCGCAGCGTGCGCCTGACCGAGGCAGGCGGCCGCTACCTGGAGGACACCCGGCATATCCTGGCCAGCATTCACGAGGCCAACGAAGCGGCGGCCGGCATCAATGCCACACCCAAGGGCGACCTGGCGGTGACTGCACCTATCCTGTTCGGCAAGAAGTTCGTCATGCCCAGCATCGTTCGCTACCTGCAGCAGTATCCGCAAGTCGACGTCGCCGCCTACTTTCTCGACCGCGTGGTGAACCTGGTCGAGGAAGGCATGGATGTAGCCGTGCGCATCGGCCCGTTGCCCGACTCCGGGTTGAAGGCCCTGCGGGTCGGTCAGGTCCGGCGCATGTTGTGCGCTTCGCCCGACTACCTGGCGCGCCACGGTGTGCCCAGGCACCCCTCTGACCTGGCCGGGCATGCGGTGATCGGTACCACCAACCTGTCCCCCCGAGCCGGCTGGCGCTTTGGCGTGACCGATGAGCCGACGTTGGTGCGCATGAAACCGCGGCTGACGGTGACCAGCAATGATGGGGCTATCGCTGCGGCCTGCGGTGGCTTGGGGATTGCCCGTTTATTGTCATACCAGGTGGCTGATGAACTGGCGAGCGGGCAGTTGCAGGTGATTCTGGCCGAGTATGAGGAAGCACCCTGGCCGATTCACATACTGCACCGCGAGAGCAAGTACGGGTCGGCCAAGGTCAGAACCTTCATCGACATGCTGGCGCAGGCGCTGCGGGACCAGCAGCTGGAGTGAGCACGTAGCGCCTACAACGCGTTACAACGCTTGGTACTGCATGCTGAACCCCAGGCTCATCGTGTCACCCTGTTGCAACAGCCTCAGCCCGGGCCGGCCGGGCAGGTGATGGGCGTTGACCGGGTGGCTGACCGGCTCGAAGCAGAAGAAGCCTTGCCCCAGCGGGCAGAACAGCAAGAAGTGCTCCGCCCCGCTGGCGCGACAGGCCAGCCGGTAGCCAGCCCCCGGCTGTTCGATCACACAGTGCCCCGGCCAGCCACTGAAGGCGTGGTCGACCAGCGTCTCGGGCAGGTGGCCCAGTGCTTCGAACCGCCACGGCTCGGGCACCGTGGCCTGATACGACGGCAAGCGCCCAGCCTCGGCCAGCCACACCTGGCGCGCGGGCGCAGACAGCCTGGTAGCCGGGTAGCGCGGAAAATAAGGGTGCAGGCCCAACCCATACCAGTTGGCCGAATCATCCCGGTGCGTCACATGCAGGTCCAGGGTCAGGCAGCCTTCATGCAGGTGTATATCCAGCGCGGCCTGGTAGGCGAAGGGTACGGTACTGTCCAGCGTCAACCGTGCGCGCTGTTCGCTGTGATGCGCAACGTGCCAGGCTTGCTGCCAGGCGCTGCCATGAATGGGATAGGGGTCGTGCTCGGTATTCGGCGCCAACGCCTGCCAGCCCTGCGGCCGGGCATAACCACCCTCGGCAACCCGATTGGACCAAGGCGCCAGTGGGTAGCAAGCCAGCCGCCTGGGCGCGGCGCTGGCCAAGGCAGCTGCGTCGGAGTGGCGCAGCAGTGCCTGCCCGGTTGCCTTGACCTGCCAGTTGACCAGGCTGGCACCCAATTCCGGCGCCAGGCTCAGGCGGGTCAGGCGGTCCTGCAGGTGCAGAGTGGTCACAGCCATGCAAGGTTCCTCTGGAGCAGAGCGATCAATTGGCCCGCCGGTAAGTCAGCAGCACGATGCCGCATACCACCACGGCGCCGCCGAGCAATTGCAGCGGGCCCAGTTGCTGGTCGAGCAGGGCCCAACCCAGCAGTAAAGTGGCGATGGGTTCGACGTTCATCACCGGGGCGTTTTGCGCCATGTTCAGCCTGGGTACGCAGACGAACAGCAAGCTGAACGCCAGCCCGTACAGCAGCACCAGGCTGGCCAGCGCCACCCAGCCACTGCTGCTGCCCGGCAGCGACAAACCGGCCGGCATCACCCCGCTGGCGCC
Source organism: Pseudomonas sp. NY5710 (assembly GCF_013305665.1). NCBI lineage: Bacteria > Pseudomonadati > Pseudomonadota > Gammaproteobacteria > Pseudomonadales > Pseudomonadaceae > Pseudomonas > Pseudomonas sp. NY5710. The sequence continues at coordinate 4,045,791 of NZ_CP045554.1, read as the reverse complement.
CGCGAGCAGCATGCTGGAGAACACGATCAGCAGGGTCAGCAGGCTGCGTACCGGGCCCCGCACGCTAGCCAGCTTGTGGTCGGTGATCCACAACGCGCATGCAAAGGCACAAGCGGCGCCGAAGGCCAGGCTGACCCCCTGCCCCCAGTGCGGGTTGCCCGCACCGCTGTCGGCCAGGCGTGCCGGCACATCCAGCGCCAACACCAGGCCGCATAGGATCAAGCCCATGAACAGCACGGTGCGGCCAGTGGGGCGCGCACCGCCCAGCGCCCAGGTCAGCAACGCCAGCAGCATCGGGAAGGTATTGCCCACCAGCAAGGCCAGGGCCACCGGAATGCGCGCCACCGCCGAATAAAGGCACAGGCTCTGGGTGGCGATGAGCAAGCCAAGCAGCAGTTGCCAGCGGTGGGTGCCAGCGGGCAGCGCCAGCGCCTGGCGTTGCCACAGCAGTACCCCGGCCAGCACCAGGAAGGTGAGGCCGGAACGGCAGAGTATGGCCAGCAGCACGCCGGTGCCGTCATCGAAGGCGATGCGTGCGGCGATGTGGTTACCGGCGAATGAGCAGGCAAGCAGAGCCAGCAGGGCGATGGCCAGCTTGCGCGGGAACAGCGGGGGAGCAGAGGAAGGGACAGCCATGTGCAGGATCCGTTTGCAGGTAGGGCCAAGGGGGCTGCTCAGCACCCCATCGCCGGCAAGCCAGCTCCCACAGGACAGCACCGCTGTTAGGCTTGCGCAATACCTGTGGGAGCTGGCTTGCCGACGATGGGCCGCAAAGCGGCCCCGCTTTTATTTACAGCACCACGCTAGGCAGCCACAGCGAAATGGCCGGAATGTAGGTCACCGCCATCAGCACCAGGAACAGTGCCAGGTAGAACGGCACCATCGCCTTGACCGTCGATTCGATACTCACCTTGCCCACCGCCGAGCCGACGAACAACACGGCGCCCACCGGCGGTGTGATCAGGCCAATCCCCAGGTTCACCAGCATGATCATGCCGAAATGCACCGGGTCCACGCCGATGCCGGTGATCACCGGCAACAGGATCGGCGTAAGGATCAGGATCAGCGGCGCCATGTCCATCACCGTGCCCAGCAGCAGCAACATGAAGTTGATGCACATCAGGATCACATAGCGGTTGTCCGACAGGGTGAGGAACGCCGTGGTGATCTTCGATGGAATCTGCATCAGCGTCATCACGTAGCCAAAGCTGGCCGCGAAGCCGATCAATATCATCACGATCGAGATGGTGCGCACCGTGCGGTGCATCAGCGTGGGCAGGTCGCGCCACTTGTAGTCACGGTAGATGAACATGGTCACGAAGAATGACCAGACGACCGCCACGGCTGCCGACTCGGTCGCAGTGAACACGCCCGAGAGGATACCGCCCAGGATGATCACCATGGCCATCAGGCCCCACAGTGCCTCACCGGCAATCTTCAGCGCCTGGCGCAGCGGGATGACCTCACCCTTGGGGTAGTTGCGCTTCTTGGCGAACAGCAGGCACAGGCCCATCATCACCGCGCTCAGCAGCAACCCCGGCATTACCCCGGCCATGAACAGCGAGGCGATCGAGACCGTGCCGCCCGCCGCCAGCGAGTACAGCACCGAGTTGTGGCTGGGCGGGGTCAGCAGCGCCTGTACCGAGCCGCTGACCGTCACGGCGGTAGAGAACTCGCGCGGGTAGCCTTTGCGCTCCATCTCCGGGATCAGCACCGAGCCCACCGAGGCGGTGTCTGCCACCGACGAGCCCGAAATCGCACCAAAGAACGTCGAGGCCATGATGTTGACCAGCGAAAGGCCGCCGCGCACGAAACCCACCAGCACCCCGGCAAAGGCCACCAGCCGGCGTGACATGCCGCCTTCGGCCATGATGGCGCCGGCCAGCACGAAGAACGGAATGGCCAGCAGCGAGAATTTGTTAACCCCGCTGGCCACCTGGATCATCATCGCTTGCAGCGGTATGTCGATCCACCAGGCGCCGATCAGCGCCGAAAGGCCCAGGGCATAGGCCACGGGCATGCCCAGCAGGATGAGCGCAATGAAACTGCCCAACAGAATGAACGCATCCATTTACGCCGCTCCTTCGTTTTCTTCCAGTTGGTCGAAGCGCACCACTTTGCGGTGGCTCTGGTCGCCCAGCAGGAGTTTTTCCAGCACAAATACCAAGGTCAGCACGCCACCGACCGGGATCGGCGCATAGGTCATGCCCACCCGCACACTGGGCAGGGAGGCCAGAAACTGGTTCCAGGTGGTGATGCACAGCTGGGTGCCGTACCAGGTCATGAACAGGCACACCAGAACCATCAGCACCTGCACCAGCAGGGCCACCAGCCGGCGCTGCAGCGGTGGCAGGCGGTCGGTGATCATCGCCACCGCCATGTGCGCCCCGGCGCGGTAGCTGGCGGCGGCGCCAACGAAGGTGAACACCACCATCAGCAAGATGGCCACTGGCTCTGGCCAGCTGGCCCCGGTGCCGAGTACATAGCGGGCGAAGATGCCCCACGGGATGATCAGCGACATGCTCAGGATCGACAGGCCGGCGACCCAGATACAGGCGCGGTACAACGTGTCGTTGGCACGCAGAAAGAGGTTTTTCATGGGCATCACCAAAGCGGCAGGGCGGCTGACGCGGCCCTGCCGAGGTCGGTAGGAAAGGTCGCGCTTACTGCACCGCGTCGATACGTTTCATCAGGTCGGCGTATTGCGCGCCGTATTTTTCCCGGACCGGTGCGGTCGCGTCGTAGAAGGGTTTCTTGTCGACGGTGATGAACTCGACACCGGCGGCCTTGAGCTTCTCTTCGCTGCTGGCCGTTTTCGCATCCCACAGCACCCGCTCTTCCATCTGCGCCTCACGCGCTACCTTTTTCACCAGCGCTTGCTGTTCGGGGGTGAGCTTGTTCCAGGTGGTCTTGGACATCACCACCGGCTCGGGCAGGATCAGGTGGCCGGTCAGGGTGAAGTATTTGGCACTCTGGTAGTGGTTGTGTTCGAGCAGGGTCGGCGGGTTGTTCTCGGCGCCGTCGATTACCCCGGTCTGCAGCGCGCTGAAGATTTCCCCGGTGTCCATGGCGATCCCGTTGCCACCCATGGCGTTCATCATATCGATGAACAGCGGGTTGCCCTGCACGCGAATCTTCATACCCTTCAGGTCTTCCAGGCTGCGCACCGGCTTTTTCGTGTAGAGGCTGCGCGAGCCACCATCCATCCAGGCCAGGGCCACCAGGTTGAAGTCGGAGTTGGTAATCTTGTCGAGGATTTCCTGGCCGATCTCGCCATCGATGACCTTGCGCATGTGGTCGTGGTCGCGGAATACGAACGGCATGTTGAACACGTTCACATCCGGCACCACCGGGCCGACGATCCCCAGGCTGACGCGGGTCATCTGCACGGCGCCGATCTGCGCCTGTTCGATCACTTCCTTCTCCGAGCCCAGCACACCGCCGGCAAACATCTTGAAGGTGATGTCGCCATTGCTGGCCTGTTCCAGTTTCTTGCCCATGTTCTGCTCGGCCACCACCGTGGGGTAGCCGGCGGGGTGAATTTCCGCGAACTTGATGTCCAGCGCCGAAACGGGCATGGCCACGCTGCAGGCGAAGGGAAGTACGGCAAGAAGCAGCTTGCGTTTGAACGTCATGATGAAACTCCGTGGTTTTTATTATCTGGTTTCGGGCGTGCAAAGGGTGTGGTGCGCGTCGCGGGGCTCAGCCCCGCCAGGCTGGCTCCTCCAGGCCCTTGGTGCCTGGGTTGAGGGCAAATACCCCGCCCGCCAGCGGCTGGTCGCCAAGGTCGACCCCTGCCGGGCGGATCGAGGTGACGTACAGGGTGTCGAGGTTGGCGCCACCGAAGGCGCACATCGCCGGCTTCTTCACCGGTACGCTGAGCGAGCGGTCCAGGCGCCCGTCAGGGGTGAACCGGTGGATCTGCCCGGCGTCATTGCCGCATATCCAATAGCAGCCGTCCTGGTCGATGGCGGCACCGTCGGGGCGGCCGGGGTATTTGCGCATGTCCACGAACAGCCGCGGGTTATGGGGTGTGCCTGTGTCGGTGTCGTAGTCGAAGGCCCAGACCTTCTGCACGCTGGGGTGCGAATCAGACAGGTACATGCGTGTGCCGTCGGGGCTGAAAGCCAGCCCGTTGGGCACGATCAGGCCCGCTTGCTGCAGGTGCAAATGGCCCTCGCGATCAAGCCGGTACAGTGCCCCTACCTGGGCGCCTTGCTGCATGTCCAGCAGCATGCTGCCGGCCCAGAAGCGCCCTTGGCGATCGCAGCGGCCATCGTTGAAGCGCATGCCCGGCTGGGCATGCGTCACGCCGCTGAGCACACGGCTGGCCAGGCTGCCGTCGGCCCTGGTTTGAATGTGGAAGATGCCGCTTTCCATGCCGGCGATCCAGCCGTCCTCACAGCGGGCGATACAGGCGAGCATCTGGTCGCCCTGCCAGACCTGGTGCGTGTTATCCACCGGCCGCCAGCGGTGCAACTGGCGCGCGGGTATGTCGACCCAATACAAGGCCTGCTCGCTAGGGTGCCACACGGGGCTTTCCCCGGTGCCGTTGCGGGCGTCGACGATCAGTTCACAGTCCATGGCCGTGCCTCCTGGCGCGTGCGGTCAGTTGAACGGTCCGGCCACGGCAAATGCGCCGCCCTGATAGACCATGCTCGGGTCATCGGCGGCAGGCGCCGGCTCGGCTTCAACCGCTGCGCGGAAGGGCTCCGAGCTGTCCTTGGGCACGTAGCCCAAGTGTGCGGCATGGCGGTTGTCCCACCACACGGTGCGGTTGCCAGAGGCACCGTAGACAATGGTGTGGCCGACGTTCGGCGTGAACAGGCCGCGCTCGATCAATTGCACCAGGTCGTCGTAACTTAACCACGTGCAGAGCATGCGCGGGTTCTGTGGCCGGGGGAACGAAGAGCCGATGCGGAGGCTGACGGTTTCGATGCCGTAACGATCGAAATAGAAGCTGGCGACATCTTCGCCATAGCACTTGGACAGCCCGTAGTAGCTGTCAGGGCGGCGCGGGGCATGCGCGTCGATGCGCTCGTCCTGGCGGTAGAAGCCGATGGTATGGTTGGAGCTGGCGAAGACCACCCTTTGCACCCCATGCTTGCGTGCCGCCTCGTAGACATGGAACACGCCGCAGATATTGGGGCCGAGAATCTCTTCGAACGAATGCTCGGTAGACACCCCGCCGAAGTGCACGATGGCATCGACGCCTTCGACCAGGGCATGCACGGCTGCCTTGTCGGCCAGGTCGCAGGTGACCACTTCTTCGTGGGGGCCAGCGGCTGGGGCCATGGGGTTGATGTCGGAAAGGCGCAGGACCTCGGCGCAGCCTTGCAGGCGTTCGCGAAGGACCTTGCCCAGGCCGCCTGCGGCTCCGGTGAGCAGCAGGCGTTTGAGGGGGGTAGTGGTCATGACCGGCTCTTGTTGTTAATTGTTGTAGGTTGTCGTATGACTTTTGTGATTATTGGCGGTGCGATTCAGTGTTGTCAATGACAACGCAATGTCAGTTTGGTGTTATGCGCGTGCCCTGTAGGAGCGGCCTCGTGTCGCGAAATGAGCTGCGTAAAGCCTTACAGCAATGACAACGGGTAGTTGAAAATCAACCGGTTCTCATCGAACTCGTTATTGCTGTAGTCCCGCCGAATCGACGAATTGCGCCATTTCACACTCAAATCCTTGAACGCTCCGCTCTGGATCACATACGCCAGTTCAGTCTCACGGACCCATTCCTTGCCATCCGTCACCACCCCGCTGTGCACGTCGCGGCCGCTGATGTAGCGGTTCATCAAGGTCAGCCCCGGCACGCCGACGGTGACGAAGTTGAAGTCATGGCGCACCTGCCACGAGCGTTCGTTGGCGTTGTCGAAGCTGGCGTTGTAGCTGTCATTGGCCAGGGTCCCGCCACTGGTGCCATTGACCCGCATCCAGGCATCGCCATCGACCTTCTGCAGCCCGACCCAGAAGGTGCTGCCGCCGTATTTGGCGGAGAACATCCCCGAGTACGTCTTGTTGTCCAGCTGGCCAGCGCGCCTGGAACCGTCCTCATCGCCCTGGAAATAGCCCAGGTTGGCGCCCAGGGTCCAGTCGCCGAGCGGCTGGCTGTGGCTCAGTTGCAGGTATTGCTGCTGGTACACGTCCTTGAGCACCGCATTCCACAGCCCGACCAGGGTGCGCTCTTGGTTGAACCTGTACTCGCCCCCGACGAAATTGAAGCGGTCCGACACCGCGCCGCCGTAGCTCATGTCCTCCATGCTGGCGTCGTTGCGCGGGCTGTTGGCGCGGAACTGGCCGCCGTACAAGGTCAGCCCGGCAATCTCGTTGGACGTGACCTGCCCGCCACGCAATGTTTGCGGCAGTGAACGCCCGTCGTCCGCACGCAGAATTGGCAGTACCGGCATCCATTCGCCGATCTTCAGTTCGGTTTTCGAAATGCGCGCCTTGCCCGCCACGGCAAGCCGGCCAAAGTCATCCGCCGGCCGCCCATCGTCGTGGCGTGGCAGCAGCGCGGTGCCATAGGTGCCGCCCCCGCCATCGAGCTTCACCGACCACAGCCCCAGCACGTCTACGCCAAAACCCACCGGGCCCTCGGTGAAACCGGAACGGGCATCGAGGATCACGCTCTGGGTCCATTCTTCGGCTTTGCTTTGTGGGTTGGCGGGGTTGGTGAAGTTGCGGTTGATATAGAAATTGCGCAGGCCCAGCACGGCTTTGCTGTCTTCGATGAAACCTTGGGCGAGGCTGGTGCCCGGCAGGCAGCTGAGCAGGCTGGCGCCCAGCAGCGCACAGGGGAGGGTGGTCTGGCAGATTTTCGACATGGGTTGCTTCCGCTGATGTTGTTTTTGTTATGTGTTGTCGTACAACTTTGGCTTTTTTAACAAGTGAAAAACCAGCTGTCAACGGCGTTCGTAGCCGGAAATCAGCTACTTTCAGCGAGGAGGGATCAAGCGCAGGCTCTAGCTCGGGCTTCGCAATGAGCGTTAGTCATACTATGACCACATGCGAATTGTTGCATTTGTCGCAACGCTCTCCCTCGAGTGCGTCAGTTTGTCGCAGAATCATTTAGTAATACTATTCTTCGTTGCTGGATGTCTTATTGATTCAGTCCCATGGAAACGGAGATTTCACCGATGAGCACCACCCGTGCTTCACACCCCTCACGCTTGCTGCCCAGATTGCTAGGCGTGGTTTTTTTGCTGATGGGCCTGGCCTTGCTGGCCGGCGGCATCAAACTGGCAACCCTTGGCGGTTCGCTGTATTACCTGCTGGCCGGCGTTGGCTTGGCAATTACCGCAGCCTTGTTACTGGCTGGCCGCCGTGAGGCGTTGAGCGTTTATGGCGTCGTGCTGTTGCTGAGTTCGCTCTGGTCGTTGGTCGAGGTGGGCCTGGACTGGTGGCAACTGGTCCCCCGGCTGGCCCTCTGGTTCGTCCTTGGCCTGGTGTTGTTATTGCCTTGGCTGCGCAGGCCGTTGACGCAGGGGCAGCCTTATCCCCTCGGTACAGGGGTATTGAGTGTGGGCGTGGCGGCCGCGGGCCTGATGGCGCTGGCCAGCCAGTTCACCCAGCCCGACACCGTGGTAGGCCGCCTGGACCGCGACACGGCAGGCACCACCAGCACGGCACCGGCAATACCTGACGGTGACTGGCAGTCCTACGGGCGTACCGAGTTTGGCGACCGTTACTCGCCACTCAAGCAGATCACCCCGCAGAACGTCGGCAAGCTCAAGCTGGCCTGGACCTACCGCACCGGTGATATCCCCGGGCCAAACGACCCGGGCGAGACCACGGCGGAAAACACCCCGCTGAAAGTCAACGGCAAGCTCTACGTATGCACCCCGCATAGCCAGGTGATTGCCCTGGACCCCGACAGCGGCAAGGAGATCTGGCGTTTCGATCCCAAGCTCAGCACGCAGAATGCGGCCAACTTCAAAGGCTGGGCGCACATGACCTGCCGCGGCGTGGCCTATTACGACACGGCCAGCTCGCAAGCGAGCCCCGCGCAGGGGCAGGCCTGCGCCAAGCGCATCTACGTACCCACCGCCGACACCCGCCTGATCGCGCTGGATGCTGATACCGGCCAACAGTGCGCCGGCTTTGGCGATAACGGCCAGATCGACCTTACCCGCAACATCGGCAGCTTCGCCCCCGGTGGCTATTACTCCACGTCGCCACCCACCGTGGCCGGCGGCCTGGTGATACTTGGCGGTCATGTCACCGACAACGTTTCCACCGACGAGCCGTCCGGCGTCGTCCGCGCCTATGATGCGATCACCGGCCAGCTGGTGTGGAACTGGGACAGCGGCAACCCCGACGCCACGGCGCCGATCAGTGACGGCCAGTTCTACACCCGCAACTCGCCAAACGTGTGGTCGGTGATCAGCGCCGATGAGAAGCTCGGCCTGCTGTACCTGCCCATGGGCAACCAGATGCCCGACCAGTGGGGCGGCAACCGCACGCCAGAGGCGGAGAAATTCAGTGCCGGCCTGGTGGCCCTGGACATCGCTACCGGCAAGGTGCGCTGGAACTACCAGTTCACCCATCACGACTTGTGGGACATGGATGTCGGTGGCCAGCCGAGCCTGGTCGACATCAAGACCGCCGAAGGCGTCAAACCGGCAGTAATGGCATCGACCAAGCAGGGCAGCATCTATGTGCTGGACCGCAGCAACGGTCAGCCGCTGGTGCCCATCCACGAAACCCCGGTACCGCAAGGCGCCGTGGAAGGTGATCACACCGCACCGACCCAGCCGATGTCCGAGCTCAATTTCATGCCGCCTACCCTGCGTGAGCGAGACATGTGGGGGGTAACGCCGTTCGATCAGATGCTGTGCCGCATCGACTTCCGTTCGCTGCGTTATGACGGCATCTACACCCCACCATCGTTGCAGGGCTCGCTGGTCTACCCGGGCAACTTCGGTGTCTTCGACTGGGGGGGCATTTCGGTCGATCCGGTACGCCAGATTGCTTTCGTCAACCCCAGCTACATGGCCTTCAAGTCGCAGTTGGTGCCTGCCTCGAAAATCGCCGGGCAGCCGGCGCGCAAGAGTGAGACCGAAGGTATCCAGGCCAACAAGGGCGCGCCTTACGGCGTGATCATGGGCGCTTTCCTGTCGCCGCTGGGGCTGCCTTGCCAGGCACCGGCCTGGGGTTATGTGGCGGCAGTGGACCTGACCACCCACAAGGTGATCTGGAAGCACAAAAACGGCACCGTGCGAGACAGCTCGCCCATTCCGATCCCGCTGACCATGGGCGTGCCGAGCCTGGGCGGAAGCTTCACCACCGCCAGCGGTTTGGCGTTCCTCAGCGGTACCCTCGACCAGTACCTGCGCGCCTATGACGTGCGCGATGGCAAGGTGCTTTGGGAAGGGCGCCTGCCGGCAGGTGCCCAGACCACGCCGATGACCTACACCGGCAAGGATGGTCGCCAGTACGTGCTGGTGATGGCCGGCGGGCATGGCTCTTTGGGTACCCGGCAAGGGGACTATGTGATGGCGTTCGCCCTGCCGGAGTAAGCCGCGGCAGGTTCAAGGCCTGTGATACCGAGCACCGCGCGGCCGGCGCTTGGTTTCACAGGCTTTTTTGATGGCCGGCATGTCGCGACCCAGTTACCTTCCATAAAGCGAACGCAAAATCCCTATATGTGGGATTGTGTTTTACATATTGGAATTTTCCTTCGCCCAGGTTTATAGTCGCCTCACTCACTGCCAAAAACAGAACAGGTGAAGCGATGCAGGCGCAATTGATCGCGCTCGACTGGGGAACCACCTCCCTTCGTGCTTACAAACTCGCCGCGCAAGGCCAGGTGCTGGATGTGCGCACCCTGCCCAGCGGCATCATGCACTTGCCAAAAGCCCCGCGCCTGATCAACGGCCAACTTTGCAATGACGGTTTCGAACTGGCATTCGACGACGCCTGTGGCGATTGGCTCGACGCCCAGCCCGGGCTGCCCGTGATTGCCTGTGGCATGGTCGGCAGCGCCCAGGGCTGGCGCGAGGCCGTGTACCGCGAAACCCCGGCCAGCGTCGCCAACCTCGGTGGCGCGCTGCAAACTGTCGGCAGCCTTCGCGGCGTCGAGGTGCATATCGTGCCCGGCGTGATCCAGCACGCGCGCCTGCCCAATGTCATGCGGGGTGAAGAGACGCAGGTGCTGGGCGCGCTGCCTGGGGTGAACACCGATGACCTGCTCATTGGCCTGCCCGGCAGTCATTCGAAATGGGTAGAGGTCGTCGATGGCTGCATCGTCCATTTCGATACCTTCATGACCGGCGAAATTTTCGCCGTGCTCAGCGCGCACAGCATCCTCGGCCGTACCCAGCAACGCGGCGCCGCGTTCGATGCGCCAGCCTTCGACCTCGGTGTGCAGGCCGCCTGCTCCGCCGAGGGGGAAATCGGCCCGCTGTCCACCCTGTTCAGCGCCCGCACCCTAGGCCTGACCGGTGAGCTGAGCGCCAGCGCCCAGCCTGATTACTTGTCGGGTTTACTGATCGGTCACGAACTTTCAGCCCTGGCCAAACTGCAACGCCAGCGGCGCCACAGTGTGCATCTGCCTGGGATCCTGCTGATCGGCAACGGCCCGCTGTGCGCGCGTTACAGCCGGGCCCTGCAGGCATGCGGCTTCACCCATGTGAGTGTCGCCGAGCAGGCCACCGAGCGCGGTCTTTGGCAACTGGCGCTCGCCGCCGGCCTGGTTCATTCATCCTGAAGGGAGCTCGACATGCTCGAACAAGCATTGGCACACAATGGCCTGATTGCGATTCTGCGCGGTTTGCAACTGCATGAAGCGGCTGCGGTTGGCGAAGTGCTCTACAGCGCCGGCTTTCGCATCATCGAAGTACCGCTCAATTCGCCTGACCCGTTCGCCAGTATCCGCCTGCTGCGTCGCACCCTACCTGCCGATTGCCTGATCGGTGCAGGTACCGTGCTGACGCCGGCCCAGGTCGCGCAGGTGAAAGAGGCGGGCGGCCAGTTGATCGTCATGCCCCACAGCGACCCTCATGTACTGCGTGCTGCCAAGGCGGCAGGCCTGTACCTGGCACCGGGCGTCGCCACACCGACCGAAGCCTTTGCCGCCTTGGCGCAAGGGGCCGACGTGCTCAAGCTGTTCCCAGCCGAGCAACTGGGCCCGGCGGTGGTCAAGGCCTGGCTTGCCGTGCTGCCCGCCGGCACCGTGCTGGCGCCGGTCGGCGGCATCACCCCCGGCAACCTGCAGCAGTTCCATGCCGCTGGCGCCCGGGGCTTCGGCCTGGGCTCCGGCCTGTACAAGCCAGGCATGACCCCTGAACAGGTCGAGGCCGCTGCCAAGGCTTACGTGAGCGCCTGGCAGAGCCTGCGCTGAGCCGGCCCTGCACTGCATCCAACAAGAGAGACAAGCAGATGAAAATTACCAAGCTGACCACCTTCATCGTTCCGCCGCGCTGGTGCTTCCTCAAGGTCGAAACCGATCAGGGCGTCACCGGCTGGGGCGAGCCTGTTGTCGAGGGCCGGGCCCACACCGTGGCTGCCGCCGTCGAGGAACTGTCCGATTACCTGATCGGCAAGGACCCGCGCAACATCGAGGATATCTGGACCGTGCTCTACCGCGGCGGCTTCTACCGCGGTGGTGCCATCCACATGAGCGCCCTGGCGGGTATCGACCAAGCGTTGTGGGACATCAAGGGCAAGGCGCTGGGTGTGTCGGTCAGCGACCTGCTCGGCGGCCAGGTGCGCGACAAGATCCGCGTGTATTCGTGGATCGGCGGCGATCGCCCCGCTGACACCGCGCAAGCGGCAAAAGAGGCCGTGGCGCGTGGTTTCACCGCCGTGAAGATGAACGGCACCGAGGAACTGCAGTTCCTCGACACCTTCGACAAGGTCGACCAGGCGTTGGCCAACGTCGCCGCCGTGCGCGATGCGGTGGGGCCGAACGTGGGCATTGGCGTGGACTTTCATGGCCGCGTGCACAAGCCCATGGCCAAGGTGCTGATGAAGGAACTCGACCCTTACAAGCTGATGTTCATCGAAGAGCCGGTGCTCAGTGAAAACTACGAAGCGTTGAAAGAACTGGCGCCGCTGACCAGCACCCCGATTGCCCTGGGTGAGCGGCTGTTCTCGCGCTGGGACTTCAAGCGCGTGCTCAGCGAAGGCTACGTCGACATCATTCAGCCAGACGCGTCGCATGCCGGCGGCATCACCGAAACCCGCAAGATCGCCAACATGGCCGAGGCCTACGACGTCGCCCTGGCGCTGCACTGCCCGCTGGGCCCGATCGCCCTGGCGGCCTGCCTGCAGCTCGACGCTGCCTGCTACAACGCTTTCATCCAGGAGCAGAGCCTGGGCATTCATTACAACGAGAGCAACGACCTGCTCGACTATGTGCGCGACCCCGGCGTGTTCGACTACCAGCAGGGCATGGTCAAGATCCCCAACGGTCCTGGTCTGGGCATCGAGATCAACGAGGATTACGTGATCGAGCGCGCCGCTGTCGGCCACCGCTGGCGCAACCCGGTGTGGCGCCACGCCGATGGCAGCTTTGCCGAGTGGTGACTGCCTGGCCCCAACTGCGCTGAAACGACCTCAATAACCATAACAAGAGGCACTGCTCATGCACCCGCATACCCTTACCGGGCAGGCGACCCTGTCGGCGCCCAGCCGCAAGCGCTTTTTCATCATGGTGCTGCTGTTCATCACGGTGGTGATCAACTACCTGGACCGCAGCAATCTGTCCATTGCCGCACCGGCCTTGACCAGCGAGTTGGGCATCGACCCGATTCACGTCGGCCTGGTGTTCTCGGCGTTTGGCTGGACCTACGCCGCCATGCAGATCCCAGGCGGCTGGCTGGTCGACCGCGTACCACCGCGCATTCTGTATACCGTGGCGCTGGTGCTGTGGTCGCTGGCCACCGTGATGCTCGGTTTCGCCGCCAGCTTCATCGCGCTGTTCGTGCTGCGCATGGCGGTCGGCGCCTTGGAGGCGCCGGCCTACCCGATCAACAGCCGCGTGGTCACCACGTGGTTCCCCGAGCGGGAGCGGGCCACGGCCATTGGCTTCTACACCTCTGGGCAGTTCGTCGGCCTGGCATTCCTGACCCCGGTGCTGGCCTGGCTGCAGCATGCGTTCGGCTGGCACATGGTGTTCGTCGCCACCGGCGCGGTGGGCATCCTCTGGGGCGTGATCTGGTACGCGGTGTATCGCGAACCGCGCGATTTCAAGGGTGCCAATGAGGCCGAGATCGAACTGATCCGCGAAGGTGGCGGGTTGGTGGATATCCAGCAGGAGCAGGCCAAGACCAAGGCCAGGTTCAGCTGGGCCGACCTGGGCATCGTGCTGACACAGCGCAAGCTCTGGGGCATTTACCTCGGCCAGTTCTGCCTGAATTCGACACTGTGGTTCTTCCTCACCTGGTTCCCGACCTACCTGGTGAAGTACCGCGGCATGGACTTCATCAAGTCCGGCATGTTGGCCTCGTTGCCGTTTCTCGCCGCCTTTGTCGGGGTGCTGTGTTCGGGCTTTTTCTCCGACTGGCTGATCCGCCGTGGGGCCAGCGTGGGCCTTGCGCGCAAGCTGCCGATCATCAGCGGCCTGTTGATTTCCACCGCCATCATTGGCGCCAACTTCGTCGACTCCACCCCGCTGGTGATTGCCTTCCTGGCGCTGGCGTTCTTCGGTAACGGCCTTGCCTCGATCACCTGGTCGCTGGTTTCTACCTTGGCCCCGGCGCGCCTGCTCGGGCTGACCGGCGGGGTGTTCAACTTCATCGGCAACTTGTCGGCGATCGTCACACCCATCGTGATCGGCTTCCTTGCCAGCGGCGATTCGTTCGCCCCGGCGATCACTTACATCGCCGCGTTGGCCCTGCTAGGCGCGCTGTCGTACATCCTGCTGGTCGGCAAGGTCGAGCGTATCGAGTTGTAGCCGCGCCCTGCGGGTGAACATAATGTCGCCCGCCCATACGCACTTCGATAAAGGCCGCACATGCAGGAAGACCCTACCAAAACCGCCCCTACCGGCACCCAGACCCTGCTGCGCGGCCTGGCCGTTGTGCAGGCCGTGGCCGCAGGCGCGCGCGACCTCAAGGACATCGCCCAGCACATCGGCACCACCCGCAGCACCACCCACCGCCTGGTCAGTTGCCTGGTGGACGAGCGCTACCTGCGTGTGGTGCCCCAGGTCGGTTACCTGCTTGGCCCCAAACTGATCGAACTCGGCTTCCAGGCCCGAGAAGAGCTGCCGTTGGTCACCCTTGCCGGGCCGTACCTCGACGAGCTCTCGGCGCTGACCGGCGACACCATCCACCTGGCGGTCCGCGAAGGCGATGAGGTGCTGTACCTGCACAAGACCCCGGGGCGCAACGGGCCGGAGATGCGCTCCCGGGTCGGCCACCGCATGCCGCTGGCGCGCACGGGTATCGGCAAGGCGCTGATGCTCGACGACACCCCGGCCGAGTGGCAGAGGTTGTATGAAACCAGCCTGCCGGCAGGTGGCAAAAGCGCGTTCTGGCCGCACCACGCCGCGCAAACCTGGGCGCAGTTCGAGCAGCGTATGGTCGAGTATGGGGCGGGCGGTTATGCCTTCGACCTGGAGGACAATGAACCGTCGATCCGCTGCGTGGCGGCGCCGGTACGTGATGCCAGCCGGCGGATCGTGGCGGCGGTCAGTGTGGCCAGTACGGTGCCTTACATGCCTGAGGAAAAGATGCGCGAGCTGGTACCGGTGGTCAAAGGCGTGACCGCGCGGCTGTCGGCAGAGCTTGGGCTAAAGCACTAGCCTGAACCGCGTTGGCACTGAACTACGCGCTCCAATTGGTGTCTGAGCGCCAACTATGACATGACGTCCATTTCCCCAAGCAAGGAGGCTTCCCCATGCAACCCACCCCAGTCACGTCCGCCGGCAAGCTGCTCGGCAGTTATGGTTATGGCAAGGCGCTGATCGTCTGCATGCTTATGCTGGGCAGTATCTTCCTGGGCCTGGCCGCTTTCGTCGGCTACCTGAGTGCTACCAGCGGCCAGAACTTCAACGGCCCGCAAAGCCTGTTCTATTCCACCATCGCCTTGCTGGCGGTGCTCGGTGGGGTGATGTTCGCCCTGGCGCTGTGGCAGAAGAAACTGCGCGCTGCCCGTTATGAGGTTTATGAGAAAGGCATCTGCCAGATCATCGGCAACCAGCGCGATTATGTGCCTTTCAGCGAGATGGGCGACTTCTACCTATTCGCTTCTGGGCAGACTGCCATAGCCGGCCTGATCAACAATCTCGCTTATCGCCGTAACGCCAGTGAGCCGTTTCGCCGGGTCAACCCACACCTGCAAAAGCTTTATGTGTTTCTTGAGCAGGTACGCGAGCTGTACCTGAACGAACGCCTGCCAGCAGTATTCGCCACCCTGCAAAGCGGCGGGGCGGTGCAGTTTAACTACCTCGAAACGTCCCAGGTTTGGGGCAAGCGCATGAGCGGCGACTTCTTCAATGTCACCACCAAACCGCTGACCATCACTCGCGAAGCGCTCGACGTGGCTGGCCGCAAGGTGGCGTTGAGCAGCCTGCGCAATGTTGACCTCAACCAGTGGAGCGAGCAGGTGGTGATCAAGGACGAAAACGGTCAGACCGTGCTGTCGACCGTTTCGACCGGCATCATCAGCTTCGACCTGTTCCTCAATACCTTGCATAACCTGCTGGAAACCCAGCAGGCACAAACCACCGCCTGATGCCCTGCGCGACCCATGCAGGCGCGGCCTTTCCGTAACGCCGGACCTATTGGGAAGGGGCGCAACGCGCCCCCAGCCGGCCGTTGATAATTCCCGTATTTCAATTATCAAGTCGGTTTTTTGATTAATGGTTGTTTTTTTAGGAGCTACGGACGCTGACTCCAAGCTGGTGAGTCTTCGGCGACTTTTGCAAAGGGTTGGTTTCGTCCAAGATCAATCTATACTCAAGCCGACCTCGCCCACGACCACGTAGACTGGCAAGTCCAGTCCCGGCACATGGCAACTGAGTGTGCCGTACCCCTCCTGTCGGCGTGGGCGAGGTCTCTTGTCACTCCGCCTTATCTCGGCAGAATCAAGTGCGCAGCTTATCAGCGCCTATGGCAACCAATGCCTGCTCCAGTTCTGCCGGCTGCAAGTACCGCCGATAATGGGCCGCTAATTCAGCTTCCCATCCAGCCACCTCATCAATGATGGATTCCGCCTGAGCGTGAGACAGGCCATAGTGGCCTACCTGGCTGAGCAGATTGCGCCGCGACAGTTCCTTTCCGAAACTCCCGATGCCCATGGCCAGGCTGGAGGGCGCAGCCCCCTCGGTCGTTGGCAGCACGTCATACATGGGTGACAGCCGCCAACTGCCATTCAAGAAAAGCACGGCTACATTCTTGGGGTGGTCATCATCGTTGCCGACCAGAATGTTGAAGCAGATGCGTTTGAAAAGCTCCTGAAGGTCACTGTGAGGCACGCCGCGCCGGCTCATTTCGTCTGCCAGCAAGCCATAGTGCCATTCCTGTGCCCAGCTCATCTGGTTGTTCCAGTCACTGTCGAGCAATGTCAAACCGCTCAACATGGGGACGCGGTAGAAATGTCCGTCGCCAGCTGGCGACCGGTCGAAGCGTTCGACCAGCAATGTGTTGACCCGCCCCCGATGCAACTGCACCTGCGCCACGTTCATGCCCTTGCTCGCTGCGAATGTCATGCACGCATGTTCGAGTGCCGGCACATCGTAGGTATCGTAGCGGTCGCGCGGCTTGGCCAGCAGCAGCCTGTTTTCATTTATCAGCGTGCATTTGGGACGAGCCCCGCCCAGTGACGAGCGCTGCTGCAAGGTTGCTTTGGTGGCTTTATCGGTGTTCTGCGGGAATCCACCCTGCACGCCATCCGCAAATTGTATGAAGGCGTCCAGCTGGGTGATCTTACCCAGTCCGGCCTGGCCGATACCTGCAGGAGGTTTACGGCCGGCGCCAGCCATGAGGTTGCCCGTGCGGTCATGGTTTGGTGATCTCAAAATGAAGCCAATGGCATCTTGCTGGTCACCATGCTCTCGCGCAACCAGGCGCTCGCCCCAGCCATCGGGGGCCGCGTCCCGGATAAACCCAGGTATACCCCGGTTCTTGGTAATGCGTTCATAAGGTTGCGTTCGAAGCGGGTAGCGCGACGCATCCGGTACCCAACCACCTGCTTCGACATGGGCCGGGTTGTAGACGAACTCGCCTACGTTGTTCTCTACGCTCAACCGCCCGATGGTGCGCACTTCCAGCGAGCCTGGCATCTGCATGTAAAGGTAGATGACAGTCATCAGAAGTCATCCCCGGTCACGCTCTTCAGGCGTACCCTGTGCTCGGTTGCGAAGGAAGCGGGTGCGGACATCGGCACGTCCTGGAATACCTCGTCCAGCAAGCCCAGGTGCCACAGCGCGATCATGTAGCTGCGCATCTCTACGGTAGGCGTACCTGATTCGATCTTGGCAAGGGTAGTAATGGACAATCCGGATTGGGCTGCCAAGTCTTTTTGGCGAATTTTCCGTTCAAGGCGCCTTGTTTTCGCCAGAAGCCCTATCTTCATTAGCCTGTCGGCACATGCCAAAGGAAAAACATTCATTTTAAGACCTGCTAAGACAGTGCTTATATGGTTTAAAAACCACTATAGCAGCTCTTATGATTCGAAGAGCGTCCGATTTCGAGGTGGTGAATGAGTAGAGGCTCGCTGATGGCGCGCGGCGTAATCAACCCCCACAGTGTTGGCACATCCATGCCTTGGGCGATACGCAAAACCTGTGGGAGCGGGCTTGCCTGCGAAGCAAGCGACGCGGTGTCTGGCACCGGCTTCGCCGGTGTTCGCGGGCAAGCCCGCTCCCACAGTTTCCGCCACAGGTCAGCTACACCCCATGTAACCTGAGAGCCCGCTGAGCACATTCCTTCCAATTGATCCTGCGCTTCAGCAGCGGCGTTACCTCATCACTTTCAGCCGCCAGCACCATCGGCATGTCCCGCATCCTGACCCACGGCTCACTCTGCCAATACAACAACGTCGCCGTCCTTCCCCCAGGCCAGCACATCTGCCCCAGCCGCGGCGCATCCTCAACCCCGTCCGCCTGCCCATCCCGCAGCACCGCCACCACCTCATGCGTCAGCCACCAGCGCAGATGGCGGTTCTCCGGAACATGGTGATGCGCCAGCAAGGTATAGGCCCCGGACTCGCTGACCATCGTGGTTTCCTGATACTTGCCATAGCGCAGCAACTGCACCGTGCGGTACTGGTCCGGGTCGAGCTTGCGCATGCAGTGTTCGTCGAAGAAATGCCCGCTCAGCCGGCCGAGTTCGTGGGCGCAGAACCAGGCTTCGGATTCTAGCCAGAGCGTGTGAAGAGGGCGGTTGTGGCGGGTGAAGAGGGTAGGTGTATTGAGACTGTCCATGCTTGGCCATCCTGAAGTTGGAGAGCCGTTGCTAACGGGAACGGGGTTCCGCTGCGTGAGCGTTCTTAAGCGCCATGAAACGTTATCGCGACGCCTTCAAAGTGACAATCGCGAAGCTTGTAGGATGCTTCCTGTTTTGCAATTCCTGCGCTAATAAAAAAGGCTGCCATTCGGCAGCCTTCTCGATGCTCAGCCCGGACGATCAATCCCAGCTCAACGCCCCACCAGTCTGATACTCAATCACCCGCGTCTCAAAGAAGTTCTTCTCTTTCTTCAAGTCCATGATCTCGCTCATCCACGGGAACGGGTTGGTAGTCCCCGGGTACTCTTCCTTCAGACCAATCTGGGTCAAACGACGGTTGGCGATGAACTTGAGGTAGTCCTCCATCATCGCTGCGTTCATGCCCAGTACGCCGCGTGGCATGGTGTCGCGGGCGTATTCGATCTCCAGCTGGGTCCCTTGCAGGATCATCTGGGTCGCTTCTTCCTTCATCGCCGCATCCCACAGGTGCGGGTTCTCGATCTTGATCTGGTTGATCACGTCGATACCGAAGTTCAGGTGCATCGACTCGTCACGCAGGATGTACTGGAACTGCTCGGCAACGCCGGTCATCTTGTTGCGGCGGCCCATGGACAGGATCTGGGTGAAGCCGCAGTAGAAGAAGATGCCTTCCAGTACGCAGTAGTAGGCGATCAGGTTGCGCAGCAGCTCCTTGTCGGTTTCGACGGTGCCGGTGTTGAACTCCGGGTCGGAAATGGCGCGGGTGTACTTCAGGCCCCAGGCGGCTTTCTTCGCGACCGACGGGATCTCGTGGTACATGTTGAAGATCTCGCCTTCATCCATGCCCAGCGACTCGATGCAGTACTGGTAGGCGTGGGTATGGATCGCCTCCTCGAAGGCCTGGCGCAGAATGTACTGGCGGCACTCGGGGTTGGTGATCAGGCGGTACACGGCCAGGGCCAGGTTGTTGGCAACCAGCGAGTCGGCGGTGGAGAAGAAGCCCAGGTTGCGCATGACGATGCGGCGCTCGTCTTCGGTCAGGCCGTCCTGGCTCTTCCACAGGGCGATGTCGGCGGTCATGTTGACCTCTTGCGGCATCCAGTGGTTGGCGCAGCCGTCCAGGTACTTCTGCCAGGCCCAGTCGTACTTGAACGGTACCAGCTGGTTGAGGTCGGCACGGCAGTTGATCATGCGCTTTTCATCAACCGCAACGCGGGCCGAGGAGCCTTCCAGTTCGGCTAGGCCTTCGGCAACGTCGAGGGCGTCGAGGGCTGCCTTGGCACGTTTGACCGCGTCGGAGTCAGCAGCGGTGGCCGCACGGGCTTCCAGGGCGGCGGCACCGCCGGCGCTGTCGAGCTTGTCGAGGGTGGCGGCGGCAGCGGCCTGCGCAGGGTTGTTGCCTTTGGCGGCTACTTCGCCGTCTTCTTTGTCGAATTCGTCCCAGCTCAGCATGGTTTGGCTCCTGCTTGAGGGTTGCCCTGGGGCAACCGCTTGGATTTAAAGAATGTGATGCCTGACGCAAGGCCGTAACGGCGAATGGACAGCTCGAGAGGCTGGCTCTCGTTTACATCTGAATGTGTTCTGGCTTGTACCTGGCCAGGCCTCGGGGAGGGGCCAGGACAATTGAATGGTGCTCTTTTCAGAGGGGGCGAAGTATATCGGATTTCGCCTTGGATCGGGGCGCGTCTCTTGCGGGCGAGGGTAACTTTTTCGACCGGAAATGCGTGCGTCCGTTCACCGGGTTTGTGTGGCTTGCTATGGGAAGGGAGTGTAGCGGCAAAAAGCGGATGGCACTACATGTTGTGGCTTTTTATTTTTAAGGCACATTATGTGGTGTTGGCGTGATTTTTGTGAGAGCGGCCTTGTGTCGCGAACGGGCCGCAAAGCGGCCCCGCGAATCATGCGGCGAAGCTGCAATCTTTGGGGCGCTTCGCACCCCAATCGCGCCACAAGGCCGCTCCCACAGTGACCGCGTTTTGTGAGAAGTCCTGTTCTTTTGCCGAGCCGCGTGAGCGCTGGGCAAAGGGCAAGGTTTCTCCGGGGTGCAGATACAAAAATGCCGCGCGGGGCACCCAAGGGCACCCCGTGCGGCATTCAGGCCTTACTGGCAGGCTTCGCAGTCGGGCTCGTCGATCGCGCAGGCCTTCGGCACTGGCGCTGGGCCTGCTGCCTGGACCGGGGCGCTGTCGCCACCGCTGGAAACGGCGTTGAGCTTGCCGGTGTTGATGGTCGACTTCTCGGTGCTGGTCGCGGCCAGGGCACGGAGGTAGTAGGTGGTTTTCAGGCCACGGTACCAGGCCATGCGGTAGGTCACGTCCAGTTTCTTGCCCGAGGCGCCGGCAATGTACAGGTTCAGCGATTGCGCTTGGTCGATCCACTTCTGACGACGCGAGGCAGCATCGA
This sequence comes from Pseudomonas sp. NY5710, assembly GCF_013305665.1. NCBI lineage: Bacteria > Pseudomonadati > Pseudomonadota > Gammaproteobacteria > Pseudomonadales > Pseudomonadaceae > Pseudomonas > Pseudomonas sp. NY5710. Next base: position 4,025,020 of record NZ_CP045554.1, on the reverse strand, counting down.
CAATCCACTTGGTTTCGACTTCGAACGCCGTGGCGTACAGGTCTTTGAGCTCTTGCGGAATACGCTCGATCTGCTGCACCGAACCGTCGTAGTACTTCAGGTCGTTGATCATGACCGAGTCCCACAGGCCGCGGGCTTTCAGGTCGCGAACCAGGTACGGGTTGATCACGGTGAATTCGCCCGACAGGTTGGATTTCACGTACAGGTTCTGGTAGGTCGGCTCGATCGACTGCGACACGCCGGTGATGTTGGCGATGGTTGCAGTTGGCGCGATGGCCATGATGTTCGAGTTGCGAATACCTTTTTTAACGCGCTCGCGCACCGGGGCCCAGTCCAGCGACTCTTCCAGGTTGACGTCGATGTACTTGGCACCACGCGCCTCGATCAGGATCTGTTGCGAGTCCAGTGGCAGGATGCCCTTGGACCATAGCGAGCCCTGGAAGGTCTCGTAGGCGCCACGCTCGTCGGCCAGGTCGCACGAAGCTTGGATGGCGAAGTAGCTGACCGCCTCCATCGACTTATCGGCGAACTCGACGGCGGCGTCGGAGCCGTATGGGATGTGCTGCAGGTACAGCGCATCCTGGAAGCCCATGATGCCCAGGCCGACCGGGCGGTGCTTGAAGTTCGAGTTACGCGCTTGCGGCACCGAGTAGTAGTTGATGTCGATCACGTTGTCGAGCATGCGCACGGCGGTGTTCACGGTGCGTTGCAGCTTGGCGGTGTCCAGCTTGCCATCATTGATGTGGTTCGGCAGGTTGATCGAGCCCAGGTTGCAGACCGCGATCTCGTCCTTGTTGGTGTTCAGGGTGATCTCGGTGCACAGGTTCGAGCTGTGGACCACGCCCACGTGTTGCTGCGGCGAACGCAGGTTGCACGGGTCCTTGAAGGTCAGCCATGGGTGGCCGGTCTCGAACAGCATCGACAGCATCTTGCGCCACAGGTCTTTGGCCTGGATGGTCTTGAACACCTTGATCTTGTTGTACTCGGTCAGGGCTTCGTAGTACTCGTAGCGCTCTTCGAAGGCCTTGCCGGTCAGGTCGTGCAGGTCGGGCACTTCCGATGGCGAGAACAGGGTCCACTTGCCGTCATCGAAGACGCGCTTCATGAACAGGTCAGGGATCCAGTTGGCGGTGTTCATGTCGTGGGTACGACGGCGGTCATCACCGGTGTTCTTGCGCAGCTCGATGAATTCTTCGATGTCCAGGTGCCAGGTTTCCAGGTACGCACACACGGCGCCTTTGCGCTTGCCACCCTGGTTTACGGCAACGGCCGTGTCGTTGACCACTTTCAGGAACGGCACGACGCCCTGGGACTTGCCATTGGTGCCCTTGATGTACGAGCCCAGTGCACGGACCGGGGTCCAGTCGTTGCCCAGGCCACCGGCGAATTTCGACAGCATGGCGTTGTCGTGGATCGCGTGGTAGATGCCCGACAGGTCGTCCGGCACGGTGGTCAGGTAGCAGCTGGACAGCTGCGGGCGCAGGGTACCGGCGTTGAACAGGGTCGGGGTCGAGGCCATATAGTCGAACGACGACAACAGGTTATAGAACTCGATCGCACGGGCTTCCTTGTCTTTCTCTTCCAGCGCCAGGCCCATGGCCACACGCATGAAGAACACCTGTGGCAGCTCGAAGCGCACGCCATCCTTGTGGATGAAGTAGCGGTCGTACAGGGTCTGCAGGCCCAGGTAGGTGAACTGCTGGTCGCGCTCGTGGTTGATGGCCTTGCCCAGACGCTCCAGGTCGTAGCCTTTCAGGGCAGGGTCCAGCAGCTCGAATTCGACGCCTTTCTCGACATAGGCCGGCAGCGCCTTGGCGTACAGGTCGGCCATTTCGTGGTGGGTGGCGCTTTCGGCGACGTTCAGGAAGCCCAGGCCTTCGGCGCGCAGGGTGTCCATCAGCAGGCGTGCAGTGACGAACGAGTAGTTCGGCTCGCGCTCTACCAGGGTACGGGCAGTCATGACCAGGGCGGTGTTGACGTCCTTGATGGCTACGCCGTCGTAGAGGTTCTTCAGGGTTTCGCGCTGGATCAGGTCGCCATCGACTTCGGCCAGGCCTTCGCAGGCTTCGCTGATGATGGTGTTCAGGCGGGCCATGTCCAGTGGTGCCAGGCTGCCGTCGGCCAGGGTAATGCGGATGCTCGGGTGCGGCTCGACCACGGCGTCGTTGTTGGCGCGGGTCGCACGCTCCTTGGCACGCTGGTCGCGGTAGATCACGTAGTCGCGGGCGACTTTCTGCTCGCCAGCGCGCATCAGGGCCAGCTCGACCTGGTCCTGGATTTCTTCGATGTGGATGGTGCCACCCGATGGCATGCGACGCTTGAACGTGGCGGTAACCTGCTCGGTCAGGCGCGCGACGGTGTCGTGGATGCGCGACGAGGCGGCGGCGGTGCCGCCTTCAACTGCGAGGAACGCCTTGGTGATGGCAACGGTGATCTTGTCGTCGGTATACGGGACGACAGTGCCGTTACGCTTGATCACGCGCAGTTGGCCAGGGGCGGTAGCAGCCAGATCCTGCTGGGAATCGGCGGCCTGCGGCACCTTGGCCTGCGGGTTCTCGCGAGTTGTGTCGGTTTGCATGGGTGGGTGTCTCCACAGTTTCTATATTGTACAGGCGCCTTTTGAGCGCCCACCGTTCCGTCCACTTGCTCGATAACCTCACGGGGATGCGCACTGCATGCGCACCCGCCCGCGCGGGCGTACCGACTTCGGGACAGACTCAGGAATAAGGGGCAATGGCTTGCCGCTCCCTGGCCGAAGTCAAAGGTTTTGGGCTGGGCCCAAAAACTGTTGCTGATGGGTGCCAGGCTGGCCTGCAACACCCATGCCCGAACAAGGCCCTGGATGGGCTTGCCTCGGTCGCCTCCGCAGGAGCGGTTTGGCTGCTGAAATCACTTGAAGTTCCACCCCGAAGATCGTTTGATCTAGCGGGTTGACTTTTGTGTGTGATTTTGCACGAACCCCTATATCTAGTGGTTCGCTGCGATCGGGATACAAGATAATGCGGTATTGGGGTGTTTGCAAGGCGAGCGTCTGTGGATAACGTGTGGGTACTTTGTGGGTGAAAGGTGAGTATTCGCTGTAGGCCTTGTGCCAAGTGGTTTGCAGTATTTTTCGGCCGTTCGCCGCCCCGTCGCAGTTTTTGCGGGCGCGCACCCTACCACAAAAAACGCTTCAGTCCAGCGCCTCGGTACACGCCGGCAGGCGGTTGTTGCCGGCCGGTACAAGCACCGCGCGGGCCCCGCTCGATTTCATGGACAGCAAAGATCTACAGTCATACGCTCAAAGGCCAAGATTGCGATCCAGAGAATAAAAAGGCCAAAGCCATGGACCAGACCCAACCCCGCATTCTGATCGTCGAGGACGACCCGCGCTTGGCCGAGCTGACCGCCGAGTACCTGCAGGCCAACGGCTTCGAGGTCGCGGTTGAGGGCGATGGCGCGCGTGCCGTGCGTCGGATCGTCGACAGCCAACCTGATCTGGTCATCCTCGACCTGATGCTGCCGGGCGAGGACGGCTTGAGCATCTGCCGCCGGGCGCGCAACCAGTATCCTGGGCCGATCCTCATGCTCACCGCACGCAGCGACGAACTCGACCAGATCCACGGGCTGGACCTGGGCGCCGACGACTATGTCTGCAAACCGGTGCGCCCACGCCTGCTGTTGGCGCGCATCCAGGCCTTGCTGCGCCGTAGCGAAGCCCTGGACAGCAAGCGCCAGCACCTGGCGTTCGGTGCGCTGCACATCGACAACCGGCTGCGCGAGGCGCGCCTCGGTGAGCAACTGATCGAACTGACCGGTGCCGAATTCGACTTGCTATGGCTACTGGCCAGCAACGCCGGGCGGGTGCTTACCCGTGAACAGATCTTCACTGCGCTGCGTGGTGTTGGCTACGACGGCCAGGACCGTTCCATCGACATCCGCATTTCCAGGATCCGCCCCAAGATCGGCGATGACCCGCTGCAGCCGCGGCTGATCAAGACCCTGCGCAGCAAGGGCTACCTGTTCGTCGGCGAGGCGCCATGAACAATTCGATATTCCTGCGCATCTATGGCGGCATGCTGGCGGTGCTGGTGCTGGTGGCGCTGCTGGGCGTGCTCAGCCTGCACCTGGTCAACGAGGTGCGTGCCGCCCAGCACCGTGAGCGCCTGGCGCAAGGCACCTTCAGCCTGATGGCGGACAACCTGGCGGTACAGAACGCAACCGAACGCAAGCGCTCGCTGTTGATCTGGGAGCGCCTGCTGGGCGTGCCACTGGCGCTGCAACCGATGAGCGCACGCCGGCTTGATGGCAGCCAGCGGGCGCGCCTGGCCCGTGGCCTGGTGGTGGTGGAAAAAACCGGCCCGCATGCGGCACAGGTGCTGCGCAAGGTTGGCCAGGAAGACCTGATGCTGGTGGCGCAGATCAACCAGATCAGCGAGCAGCTGGCACGCGCGACACTTTATCTGCTGGCCGATGAGCTGGTGCGCTACCCGGTCACCGAACAACAGCAGCGCCTGGCCCAGTTGACGCAGGAAAAAGGCTTCGGCTTTGGCGTTGCATTGCAACGGATCGAGCGCGTCAGTCTGGACGATGACCAGCGGCACAGGGTCGAGGAGGGCGACACGGTGATGGCGCTGGGCAAGGATGGCGATTCGATCCGGGTGTTCGCCGGGTTGACCGGCTCGCCTTGGGTGCTGGAGATCGGCCCGCTGTACCAGCTCAACCCGTATCCGCCGCAATTGCTGGTCCTGATCGCGTTTCTGGGCCTGTGCCTGATCGGTCTGGTGGTCTACTTGCTGGTCCGCCACCTGGAGCGCCGCGTGTCGGGCCTGGAAGTCGCCGCCACACGCATCGCCCAGGGCAGTCTGGACACGCGCGTACCGGCTGGCGATACCGACTCGGTAGGGCGCCTGGCCGCCGCATTCAATGGCATGGCCGAGCACTTGCAGCGTTCGCTGACCATGCAGCGCGAGCTGGTGCGCGCAGTATCCCACGAGTTGCGCACGCCGGTGGCGCGCCTGCGCTTTGGCCTGGAGATGATCGAAAGTGCCAGCACCGAGCAGGCGCGCGCCAAGCACTTGGCTGGCATGGACGGCGACATCCAGGACCTCGACAGGCTGGTCGACGAAATGCTCACTTACGCGCGGCTGGAGCAAGGCGCGCCGGCCTTGCAGTTCCAGCGGATCGACCTCGATGCCTTGCTCGACCGGGTGATCGACGAGCTGGCGCCGCTGCGTGCCGATGTGCGCGTCGAGCGGGGTGAGTGCCAGGGGGCCGATGCCGACGGCGCCTGGGTCGAGGCGGAGCCGCGCTACCTGCACCGGGCGCTGCAGAATCTGGTTGGCAATGCCATGCGCCACGCCGAGTCGCAGGTACGCCTGAGCTACCAGCTGGGGCAGCAACGCTGCCGCATCGATGTGGAAGACGATGGCCCGGGGATCCCGGAGGGGGTATGGGACCGCATTTTCACGCCGTTCACCCGCCTGGACGACAGCCGCACCCGCGCCTCGGGCGGCCACGGCCTGGGCCTTTCGATCGTGCGGCGAATCATCTACTGGCATGCCGGGCGAGCCACGGTGGGGCGCAGTGCGGCGTTGGGGGGCGCCTGCTTCAGCCTGAACTGGCCGCGCCAGCAGGCACCGTTGTAGGCCTCAGACGCTTACCAGGCTAAGCAGATGGCCGTGTTGCAGGCTGAACTGGCCGTGCAGCTCTGCCCCGCGTCGCCACTGTGGCGACAGGTCGGTGAGCAGGCGCAGGCGCGCCAGCCCTTCGCCAGACCAGTCGAGCACTTCGGCGTGCTCGAAGTAGAAGCGCTGGCGTGTCAGAGGGTACAGGGTCTTGAACAGGCTTTCCTTCAGCGAGAAGGTCAGGGTGACCGTCAGCCCAAGTTGAGCGCGGTCCAGGCGCTCCAGCTCGGCCGGGGTGAGAATTTCGCCCATCAAGCGCTCGGCGCGTTCGTCATCGAGCAGGGCTTCCTGATCCAGGCCCAGGCCCTGGCAGCTGCCCTCGGCGGCGACCACCGCGGCGGCCCAGCCTTTGCCGTGGGTGATCGAACCACGGATGCCGCCGGGCCAGATGGGCGAGCGGTCTTCGTGGGTACCGGGTATGTAGTCGCGGCCGTCCAGGCGCTGCAGGGCGGCGCGGGCGCATACGCGACCGGCCAGGTACTCGGCCTGGCGCTTGGCCACTGAGCGCTGCAGGCTGCTGCTGGGTACGATGCCGGCGCGCTGGAAGTCGTCAGGTGCCAGGTGGGCGGGGTCGAAGGCACAGCTGACCAGCACCGCGCCGGGCAGTGGGCGGGGCAGGGGCCAGTGGTGCTGGAGCGGGGCGCAGCAGGCGGGGAGTGTGTTCATGGGGGCTATTGTGCCAGCCGCGGCGGCGGTGTGGGAGGTGCAATAGTTGGGGCTGCTTCGCAGCCCAATCGCCGGCAAGCCAGCTCCCACAGGTTCAAGACAGGCCTCAAGACCTGTGCGGTCCCTGTGGGAGCTGGCTTGCCTGCGATGGGCCGCAAGGCGGCCCCGGCGTTCTTTACTTGAACACCTTCTTGAAAAACGCCTGCATGTCCGCCCAGGAACTCTCATCCGCCGCCTTGTTGTAGCCAATGTCCGGCCCGCCATGCTCACCATGGCTCAAGCGATCCGCGTCCGGGTTGGTAAACCCGTGCTTTGCCCCTTCGATACTGACGAACTGATAGTTGACCTTGGCCGCATCCATCTCGGCCTTGAATGCCTCTACCTGTTGCGGGGTGACCATGCTGTCGGCCGCGCCATGCTCGACCAGGATATCCGCGCGCACCACACCCGGCTTGGCCGGGGTCTGGGTGGCCAGTGCGCCATGGAAGCTCACTACGCCGTCCAGCTTCTCGCCACGGCGCGCAGCATCCAGCACCACCTTGCCGCCGAAGCAGTAGCCGACCGCGCCCAGCTGGTGCTTGTTGGTGTTCGGTTGCAGTTTCAGCAACTCCAGGCCCGCATCGAAGCGCCTGGCCGCAGCGGCAGGGTCTTTCAGGGCGGCCGCCATGAACGCCTGGGCGTCCTGCGGGTGCTCGGTGTGCTTGCCATCGCCGTACATGTCGATGGCCAGGGCGTTGTAGCCCAGCGCTGCCAGGTCACGGGCGCGGCGCTTGGCATAATCGTTCAGCCCCCACCATTCATGCACCACGACAATGCCTGGGCGCTTGCCCTCGACGGCGTCGTCGTATGCGTAGTAGCCGACCAGGCGGTTGCCGTCGGCATCCTGGTAAGGAATTTCGCGGGTTTGTACCGCCGCTTGGGCAAGGGCGGCGCTGCACATCAGGGTCAGAGCCAGCAGGACACGCATGGGTACTACTCCTAGGTCGGCAATCAAGTCGTTCAGCCGAGGTTCAGTCAGGGTTCAGTCGCGGTTCAGGGTGTCCTGCTTACTCTAGCTTCCAGACCGAAACAGCGCACCCAACTGGAGTAACCTGCCATGAAAACCTTCAATACCCTGCTTGCCGCCATGGCCGTCTGCGCCGCTGGCATCACCACCGCCCAGGCTGCCGACGACAACTTCGCCAGCCTCACCTACGGCCAGACCAGCGACAAGGTTCGCAAGTCCGGCCTGTTGCAGCGCAACACCGACAACCTCAACACCGACGGCATCATCGGCAAGGATGACACCTGGGGTGTGCGTGTGGGCAAGATCAACGACCAAGGCCGTTACTACATGACCTATGTGTCGTTTTCAGAAGGCGACTGCACGAAATATCAGGAGTCGGCTGCACTGCCAGAACTGGCCGCCTGCAAGGCAGCGTAGAGAGCGGTTTTTCCTACCTTGAGGCGTGCGGCGGCCTCGCGGACATTCAAGCCGTTGGCGACAAGCTCCCGCGCTCGTTGCAACTTGTCGGCAGTGACAACCGGCTTGCGTCCGCCTTTGCGCCCGCGTGCGGCGGCAGCGGTCAACCCGGCCTTGGTGCGCTCGCGGATCAGGTCGCGCTCGAACTGGCCCAGCGCACCGAACACATGGAAGATGAGCCGTCCGCCCGGCGTGGTGGTGTCGATGTTTTCAGTCAACGAGCGGAAGCCGACGCCCCGTGCTTCCAGCTTGCCGACCGTCTCAATCAGGTGCGGCAGGGAGCGGCCAAGCCGATCCAGCCGCCAGACGACCAGCACATCGCCATCGCGCAGATAAGCCAGCGCATCGGCCAAGCCGGGCCGGTCTGCCTTGGCCCCGGATGCCGTGTCCTCGAAAACCCGTTCGCAGCCTGCATTGCGCAGCGCATCCGTCTGCAAGGCGGTGTCCTGTTCCGCCGTCGATACCCGCGCATAGCCGATGAGTGCCATTTCCGCCAATTTGTCCGTTATACCGTCCGCCTATCTTATTGTCCGTCATCCCGTTGCGCAAGATGTTTTCGGACAGGCGTCCGGTTTGGCCGCCTAATGATCGTTTGGCGGACAAGGCGACTGGCATCAGCCGAACAGCTCGCTATGGGAGCCAAGCCGCGCCAGTCGCAGGGTGTCGGCGTCGGACTTGCGGTAGATCAGCAGCAGGTCGGGCTTGATGTGGCATTCGCGGTAGCCCGCCCAATCGCCGGAAAGATCGTGGTCGCGGTATCGCACATCCAGGGGCTGATCGGTCGCCAGCGCGACCAGAACCGGCTTGAGGTCATCATTCGTGCAGCGGACTCCTGATACTGTTCGTTCAATAGACGACTGCACAACAGCCTTCAAACCGCGTTGTCTGGTGCAGTCGTCTTCTGAAAATGACAAGCACAGCGGCGGCTGACAGCCTGTCGCAAAACAAATGTTTTACGACACCTCCTTGAGGTTGCCGCGTTTACATCATTACCTGAACAGGTATAAAATTCCGTCATGACAAACAAAGAAAAACCGCTCGAATGGATCGCGAGCAGCCACAAGGATTTGATGGCGTTGCCGTCCGACGTGCGTCGCCGTTTCGGTTACGCGCTCTCGTTGGCGCAGATAGGCGATCAGGATGACGCAGCAAAGGTGCTCAAGGGGTTCGGTGGTGCCGGCGTGCTGGAGGTCGTCGAAGACGATGCCGGCGGCACCTATCGAGCGGTATACACGGTCAAGTTTGCGGAAGCGGTGTTCGTCCTGCACTGCTTCCAGAAGAAGAGCAAGAGCGGAATCGCCACGCCAAAGGCCGACATGGACATCATCCGCGCTCGGCTGAAGGTGGCCGAGGTATTGGCACAGGAGCTACGAAATGCAAAAACGAATCATTGAAGGCGTCGAGGTTCAGCGCAGCTCGGGCAACGTCTTTGCCGACCTTGGACTGCCTGACGCTGAAAAGCTCAAGATCAAGACCGGCCTGGTGGTCGAGATCAGGAGGGCCATGCGCGCCCTTGGGCTGACTCAACAAGCGGCGGCCAAACGCATGGGCATCCCGCAACCGAAGGTGTCGGGCATGATGCGCGGCGACTTCACCAATCTATCCGAACGCAAGCTGATGGATTGTCTGAATCGCCTCGGCTACGACATCGAAATCAAGGTACGGCCAGCAGCCGAGCCGATCGGGCATCTAACGCTCGCAACCGCTTAATCGGAGCCCTCCTGATGGCAGCCCGCATCACCGACGACGAATGGGACGAACTGACTCCCGAGAATTTCGATACCACGGCACTGCTGCGTGCAGTCGATGCCGTGGACGTGCTGCGCGGCGATTTGAATGACAGCGCAGACGGCGCACCTCCGCAACTGCGCACCGACCTGTTGAAGCTGCATCAACTGGCAATGGCCGCGTTCAACGAGGGATCACGCAGCCGAGTGGCTGAGCTATTTGATCTCGCCGTGGATCTTCAGGATCAGGTTGATCATCTGATGACCTCGCTGGAACAAGTGCAAGAAACCCTGTCCCGGTTGACGGCGCTCTACCCAGAAAGCCTGTCCTGAATGTTCTTGGAGACAACCACATCATGAGCCGCAGCCGCCGCAAAACGCCCATCGTTGGGCACACGACCTGCCGTAGCGAGCGCGAGGACAAGAAACTCTGGCATCAGCGCTGGCGAACCCACGAGCGCACCGCGCTGGCCAGCGCGTCGCCGGAAGCTCTATGCGCCCATCTGCCTCTACTGGAAAACCAGGTCAGCAACGTCTGGTCGATGGGTAAGGATGGCCGCTCCTACTGGCCCATCAAGCGCCAGGCCGCCACGGCGGATCGCATTGCCAACCACAAGGGACGCAATCCGCAAGAGCGCGCCTCCCTGAAAAAGCGTCTGCTGCGCAAGTGGATGAGCAAATGAACCTGTCCACCATCGAGGCGCTGGCTATCGCTTGGGCGCGAATCGCTGAAGAAGCAGAACTCCCAGCCGGCTACGAGGGCACGGCGACGCCAGAGGCGCATCGGGCCTGCGAGGTGATCCAGGAGCGGATTCGAGAGCACGTCGTCGCCACCAATGACATGCGGCTGTTCGGCCTGCTGCACCTGCTTGGGCAGGCGTCGCTGCGCATGGAGCAAGCGCTGTGGCCGGAAGAATATGCGCGGATGACCCGCGAGGTCGAGGAAGCTCTCCGAGAGGCCGACGACCCCAACGCCAAGTCGTACACCCACGAAGAAGTCATGCAGGCGATGCAGGAACGCATCGACCGAGCGCGAGACAAAGCCATGTTGATCGGCTGACGGAAATTTCGGCGGTTCCGGCTGATCCAAGAATCTTGGCGTGACCTTACCTCCGCTCTACCGCTGGGTGCCAGCCTCGGCGCACGCCTAACCACCCAACTCAGAAAGAAAAATAAGTTGGTAAAACGCATTCCCGTATCCGAGCTTCGTCTCGGCATGTACATCCACAAGCTCGCCTGCTCTTGGGTTCGACACCCATTCTGGCGCGGCAGCTTCCTGCTGACCGAGCCTCAGGATCTCTCTGCCATTCGAGAATGTGGCGTCGGGGAGGTCTGGGTCGACTTGGCCAAAAGCCAAGTCGACCCAGAGAGCCCAGAGAGCCCAGAGAGCCCAGAGAGCCCAGAGCCCAGAGCCCAGAGCCCAGAGCCCAGAGCCCAGAGCCCAGAGCCCAGAGCCCAGAGCCCAGAGCCCAGAGCCCAGAGAATTGTCGGAGGAGCAATCTCTGCCGTCTAGTCCACTAAGCAAGAAAAGTGACGGCGCAACCTCAATGGAGAGCGAAATGTGTTATGCACGGAAACTCTGTCTTGCGGCCAAGTCCCAAGTCATGGACATGTTCCAGGAAGCCCGGCTTGGCAAGGCCGTCGACCCAAGCACGACGTTGCCGCTGGTCGGAGAAATCGCTGCCTCGGTGCTGCGCCAACCTCATGCCCTCATCAGCGTCGCACGCATCAAAACGCACGACGATTACACCTACCTGCACTCGGTTGCCGTCTGCGCCCTGATGCTATCGCTGGCCCGGCATCTCGATCTAGACGAGGAGCAAACGCGCCTGGCTGGCATCGGCGGACTGATGCACGACCTAGGCAAGGCCGCGATGCCGCTGGAAGTGCTTAACAAACCAGGCAAGCTCACCGATGCCGAGTTCGCCATCATGAAGCGCCACCCTGTGGAGGGCGCAAAGATGCTGCGCGCAGGCGGGGCCGAGCCCGGGGTGGTGGACATTGCCCTGCACCATCACGAGAAGATCGACGGAACCGGCTACCCGGATCGCTTGGCCGGTGACGCCATTTCACTCCTGGCCCGCATGGGCGCAATCTGCGACGTCTATGATGCCGTGACGTCGGAGCGAGCCTACAAAAAGCCGTGGGACCCGTCCGCGGCGATGCGGCAGATGGCCAAGTGGGAGGGCCATTTCGACAAACGCATCTTCCACGCCTTCGTCAAGGCCGTGGGCATCTACCCCGTCGGCTCCTTGGTTCGCCTGTCCTCTCAGCGTCTGGCCGTTGTCGTTGAGCCGGGAATGGAATCACTGCTGACTCCCAAGGTTCGCGTGTTCTTCTCGCTACGCTCGAGAGAGCCGATCCCGATGCAGACCATCGACCTGGCGGCCACGAGTTGCAAGGACAGTATCACTGGCCCCGAAGACCCGACGCTCTGGAACTTCAAGAACCTCGACGACTTGTGGATGGAATAGCCCCCACAAAACGACGGCCCCGTGAGGGAGCCGTTGAACATCGTCGAGCGATGCCCGTCCAGGGAGGGATGGCCGAGCTCGATTCTCCAGAAGGTAGCTGGTGACACGAGTGTTGAGCCCACCCAACTAGGGTGACGGAAATTTCTGGGGTTCCGGCTTACATCCCCGGCATCCGTAGCGGCCTGAACTTCCCGTCTTCCAGCCTGCGGCTTTGCCGCCAAACGTAATCGCCGGTCAGGTTGATGTGCTCCCAGCCCAGCGGCGACAGGTATTGCAGCAGCTCGCCGTCCACCGGCTTGTCCGTGTCGCCCATCGCCCCAGTGGGCGGCGAAGGCGTGGCGGTACTGGTGGTTGACCAGCTCGGCCAGGGCCGCCGAATAGGTTTCGTCGCGGATGTGCCAGGCTTGCAGCCAGGACAGCTTGGCGTAGGTCAGGCCGGGGCTCGACTCGGACATCTTGGTTAGCCCGAGGTTGATCGCATCACCGAGAATCGCGGACAGCAGCAGCGCCCGATCTTTGGCCTCGGCACCGTTCTTCATGTGGGTGAAGTGGCGGCTGAAGCCCGTCCAGTCGTCCACGTCCATCAGCAGTTCGGTGATCTTGATGCGCGGCAATAGCTGGCTGGTCTGGTCGATCAGCGCCTGCGCGGTATTGGGCACCGCGGAATCCAGTGGGGTGATCTTCAGCCCGGACTCGGTGAGGATGACATCGGGCAGCTCGTTGTCCTTGGCCAGGCGGGTGACGGTGGCCAACTGTTCGTCCAGCAGCTGCAAGCGCTCTTCCAGGTACTGGTCGCTGTTCGGGTTGATCGCCAGGGGTAGGGCCTGCGCACGCTTGAGCGCGGCGAACTTCTCCGCCGGCAGCAGGTAGTCATCGAAGTCTCGGAACTGCCGTGATCCCCTGACCCAGATGTCACCGGAACGCAGGGCGTTCTTCAGCTCGGACAGTGCACATATTTCAAAGAAACGCCGGTCGAGGCCTTCAGGTGTTATAACCAGCGGCTTCCAGCGCGGCTTGATGAAGGCGATGGGAGCATCGGCCGGCACCTTGCGCAGGTTGTCGCGAACTTCACTGCCTCCGGGCAGCTTAGAAATTAGAAATGAACGCAGAAATGCTCAACTTCAGCTTCACCTAACGCGAGAAAGCTTCACCACTTCACTGCCCTTTGGGCAGCTTAGAAAAAGCGCAAAGGCTTCGGCTGAGCGAGATCCGAAAGGATCAAAACCTTCACCACCCTACGGGTGGATGCTTCACCTACCCCACGTCAGTGGGGCTTATACAAAACCGCCTTCGGGCGGTTTTGTCGTTTCTGCGGTGCGCATAACGCCGTTTATGTAAATCGGGTCAAGATCATACCGCGTGCCAGTGCAGGGCTCGCGCTGGCACGCGTCCGACCGTTAATGTCGGACTCGACACACAAACATCAGCCAAAAGTAGTCCGTAAGATTTGCCTACCAAGTCGGGGCTATTCAGCGCTTAGCGGCTAACGCGGAAGCGACCACTCAAACGGCTCAAACGATCGGCTAACTGGCTGAGTTGCTGGCCATCGTTATTAAGCTTGTTCGCATCGCCGAACGTTTGCTCAGCCACTTTTTGCACACTGTGCAGATGCTGACTGACTTCTGCACTGATGGCAGCTTGCTCGTGGGTGGCAGCGGCAATCAGCTCGTTCATTTGAGTAATGGCGCTGATGTCTTGCGCTACGGCGCCGAGCAGTTCGGCAGTTGCCTGACTGTCTCGTAGGCAGCTGCGCGCACTGTCTCGGCTTTCCTGCATGGCAGTCGCTGCTTGACGGCTGCCTTGTTGCAGGCCGCTGATGATTTCTTGGATCTCAGCGGTGGACAACGCTGTTTTCTGCGCAAGATTACGCACCTCGTCAGCCACGACGGCAAAACCACGACCATGCTCGCCAGCACGTGCGGCTTCAATCGCAGCGTTTAGGGCCAGCAGGTTGGTTTGATCCGCAATCGAACGGATCACTTCCAGAACCTTGCCGATTTTCTCGGACTGTTCTGCCAGCGCCTGAACCTCGGTTTCAGTAACATCGATTTGCGTGGCTAGTTTGCCAATCTCGCTACGCACATGGTTGACCGAGCGGCTACCCTCGGCAGCCTGTTGATTGGCGGTTTGAGCTGCCGTTGCGGCGCCATCTGCATGTCCAGCTACTTCGTCAATAGCGGTGCTCATCTGCAGCATGGCTGAGCTCATGTAGATGATTTCGCCTTGCTGCTGCTCCGCGCCGGAGCTTAGGTGGCCGGTGGTTTGCAGCAGACTGTCACCCATTTTTTGCAGGCTTTGGGTGTCTTTAATCACTTCACCGACCAACTCATCTAAGGTGCCGAGAAAGTGGTTAAAGCCTCGGCTAACTTTGCCCTGGGCACTGCTGCGGTAAACGAGGTTTATTTCGTCATCTTTCTCAGTGAGCTTTTCGGCCGCTTGTATCAGCGCCGCGCTTTCAACGGCTTCCGCGTGGGTCTGCATCGCCAAGTAAATCAGGATTGCGCTTTCGGCTACGACGTACATTGCATGCAGGAAAATGATCGGCCAACTGCCGCTCGGCAGTACAACCACGTCAACACCTTGTGCCTGCAATGCAAAGAAACTCAGGTGGTGCACTGCAATCACCAACGCTGCGACCACGATCGGCAGCCAGTCGCGGTAATAGACTAAGAAGGCCAGTAACACAAAGATGCTGAAGTGCATTTCCATCATGCCGCCGGCCTGGTTGATGTGCAGGGCCGCCATCACCATATACGCCGCGCCCATCACGCAACGCAACAGGCGTTGGCCGCTGATGAGCTGGTTAAGTACGCTCATTACTACAGCCGTACCACCACCGACCAGGAGCGCTTGACCCCAAGTGCCATTCCAGAACGCGAGGCCGAGCGAGTACACAAACATCAGCCACAGCACCCCCAGCATGATTCGGTCTGATTTTTGGTAGTGCTGTTGAAGGGTGGGGGAGAGGTTAGCTGACATGGTGAGAGGCTCGAGAGGTTGTGAAGTCGTGGTGAGTGCGGCAATCAATATACTTCTAAATAGCGTTAGCTTGATTTAGGCGAGCGGCAACTGCTCACAATTGCTGTATCGGCAAGTTGAGTCTAGGGATGAGCGTGAATTTGCGCATAATGCCGTAGCGCGCTGCCGGTTTGTGATCGTCAATTGCTCGGCCAGTCGCAGAAGCAGCCTACGGCCATTGTGTTGTTTGCGTGTACGGGTCTGCCAGCATTTAGGGCGTCTAAAATGGGCTCGATAATGCTGTTACTAGAGGTGCAGGTTGCGCCTTCACTGTAGGGGCCGAAGTATGCCAGTTGGCCTGTCCGGTCCCAGATTGCCACAGCCGGGCTGGCGGGGATTTTGTAGCTGCCGCTCAAGGCCGGTAAGGTTTTCAGGGCGTTCAGGACATCAGGTAATTGGCCGTGGCTACCTGGCGTTTGTACCGCGTAGAAACTTACACCCTGTGGGCCGAAGCGCTTGATCAGCTCGGTCAGGTGTTGCTGGTTGCCGATATTGCACGGGCAGGACGGATCCCAGAAATGTATCAGGCGGATCGGGCCTGGACCAGCAAGCTCATCAGGCAGGCGCAGCTGTTTACCGTAGAATAACGCGGTCTGCTCACCGAAGCTGCGCAGGTAGCGCGCTTCGTACCACCAGTAGGCGACTAGCATGGAGAGGCCCCAGAGCATAATCAGCAGGCTTGCTATAAGGGTTTTGCGATTCGGACGGGTCATGGGCAGTCTTTAATTTTCAGATGCGCAACTTACCATAGCTAGGGCTTACCAGCCCAAGCCACAGCCGTCGCTTTACCCCTAACTTATGCGACAAGCCAACATTGTCATTTTCAGAAGACGACTGCACCAGACAACGCGGTTTGAAGGCTGTTGTGCAGTCGTCTATTGAACGAACAGTATCAGGAGTCCGCTGCACGAATGATGACCTCAAGCCGGTTCTGGTCGCGCTGGCGACCGATCAGCCCCTGGATGTGCGATACCGCGACCACGATCTTTCCGGCGATTGGGCGGGCTACCGCGAATGCCACATCAAGCCCGACCTGCTGCTGATCTACCGCAAGTCCGACGCCGACACCCTGCGACTGGCGCGGCTTGGCTCCCATAGCGAGCTGTTCGGCTGATGCCAGTCGCCTTGTCCGCCAAACGATCATTAGGCGGCCAAACCGGACGCCTGTCCGAAAACATCTTGCGCAACGGGATGACGGACAATAAGATAGGCGGACGGTATAACGGACAAATTGGCGGAAATGGCACTCATCGGCTATGCGCGGGTATCGACGGCGGAACAGGACACCGCCTTGCAGACGGATGCGCTGCGCAATGCAGGCTGCGAACGGGTTTTCGAGGACACGGCATCCGGGGCCAAGGCAGACCGGCCCGGCTTGGCCGATGCGCTGGCTTATCTGCGCGATGGCGATGTGCTGGTCGTCTGGCGGCTGGATCGGCTTGGCCGCTCCCTGCCGCACCTGATTGAGACGGTCGGCAAGCTGGAAGCACGGGGCGTCGGCTTCCGCTCGTTGACTGAAAACATCGACACCACCACGCCGGGCGGACGGCTCATCTTCCATGTGTTCGGTGCGCTGGGCCAGTTCGAGCGCGACCTGATCCGCGAGCGCACCAAGGCCGGGTTGACCGCTGCCGCCGCACGCGGGCGCAAAGGCGGACGCAAGCCGGTTGTCACTGCCGACAAGTTGCAACGAGCGCGGGAGCTTGTCGCCAACGGCTTGAATGTCCGCGAGGCCGCCGCACGCCTCAAGGTAGGAAAAACCGCTCTCTACGCTGCCTTGCAGGCGGCCAGTTCTGGCAGTGCAGCCGACTCCTGATATTTCGTGCAGTCGCCTTCTGAAAACGACACTATGACAACGTCTCGGGCGATCACAGCGGCCTGAAACTGCGTCAGGAAAACCTGTTGGGCAGCTATGACCTGTTCCTGCCGGTGGGCGATACCACCAAACTGTTTGGTGGTGGCAGCCTGGGCATGACCAAGCTCACCCAGGACTCGCCAGGTGCCCGCCGCGATACCGACTACGGTTATGCCTACGGGCTGCAGGCCGGTGTGATCCAGGACATCACCGACAAGGCTTCGGTCGAGCTGGGCTACCGTTACCTGCGCACCAATGCGGCAACCGAAGTGGGCGCGCATGGCGGGCCGAAGGATGGCACCCTGCGCCTGAGCAGCAGTGCGCAGACTTACCTGGCGGCTTCCTACAAGTTCTGACGGCCTGCCGGGTTATCCTGTACCGGCCCCTTCGTGGCTAAAGCCGCTGCCACAGCGATCGCACAGGCCAGCAAACCTGTGTGCTTCCTGTGGCAGCGGCTTTAGCCGCAAAGAGGCCGGTACAGGCAATAGATGAAAAGGAGCTGCATATGAAACTGCTGGTGGTCGAGGACGAAGCCCTGCTTCGCCATCACCTCTACACCCGCCTGGGCGAAAGCGGCCACGTGGTCGAGGCGGTCGCCGATGCCGAAGAGGCGCTGTACCAGGCCGGGCAGTATCACTTCGACCTGGCCATCATCGACCTGGGCCTGCCCGGTATCAGTGGCCTGGAGCTGATCACGCGCCTGCGCAGCCAGGACAAGACCTTCCCCATCCTCATCCTCACGGCCCGTGGCAACTGGCAGGACAAGGTCGAAGGCCTGGCCGCAGGCGCCGACGACTACTTGGTCAAACCCTTCCAGTTCGAAGAGCTCGAAGCCCGCCTGAATGCGCTGCTGCGTCGCTCCAGCGGCTTCACCCAGTCGACCATCGCTGCCGGCCCGCTGGTGCTCGACCTCAACCGCAAGCAGGCCAGCCTCGATGCGCAGCCGTTGGCGCTCACGGCTTATGAGTACCGCATCCTCGAATACCTCATGCGCCATCATCAGCAAGTGGTGGCCAAGGACCGCTTGATGGAGCAACTGTACCCAGGCGATGAGGAGCGTGACCCGAATGTCATCGAAGTACTGATCGGCCGCCTGCGCCGCAAGCTGGAAGGCGAGCAGGGGTTCAAACCCATCGATACCGTACGTGGCCTGGGCTACCTGTTCACCGAGCGCTGCCGATGATTCGTTCCCTGCGCGTGCGCCTGATGCTGGCCGCCGCCGTGCTGGCGCTGCTGTTCATGCTGGGGTTGCTGCCCGCGTTACAGAAGGCGTTCAGCCTGGCCCTGCAGGAGTCGATCGAGCAGCGCCTGGCCTCGGACGTGACCACGCTGATATCGGCCGCGCGCATCGAAGGCGGCCAGTTGCAGATGCCCGAACTGCTGCCGGACGAGCGTTACAACCTGCCGTACACCGGCCTGCTCGGGTATATCTTCGACCGCGGTGGCCACCTGGTCTGGCAGTCCCGCGCCACTGCCGACCGGCACATCAACTACCGGCCGCGCTATGACGGGCGCGGCAACGAATTTGCCCGCATCCACCAGGCCGATGGTGAAGAGTTCTTTGTCTACGACGTCGAGATCAAGCTGCTGGGTGGCCAGAGCGCAGCCTACAGCATTGTCGCCCTGCAGCCGGTGAGCGAGTACAAGGCCACCCTCAGCGGCCTGCGCGAAAAGCTCTACCTGGGCTTCGGCGCCGCCTTGCTGGCGCTGCTCGTGTTGCTGTGGGCAGGCTTGACCTGGGGTTTGCGCTCGCTGCGCCGGCTAAGCCACGAACTGGATGAAGTGGAAGCAGGGGCGCGCGATGGCCTGAGCGGCGAGCACCCCCGCGAGCTGCTGCGCCTGACCCGCTCGCTCAACCGTTTGCTGCGCAGTGAACGCGAGCAGCGTACGCGCTACCGGGATTCGCTGGACGACCTGGCACACAGCCTGAAAACTCCGCTGGCGGTGTTGCAGGGGGTGGGCGAAAGCCTGCAGCAGCGCAGTGGCGAACGCGAACAGGCGCGGGTGCTGCAAAGCCAGATCGAACGCATGAGCCAGCAGATCGACTACCAGTTGCAGCGCGCCAGCCTGCGCAAGAGCGGCCTGGTGCGCCACAGTGTGCCGCTACGGCCTGTGCTCGACAGCCTGTGCAGCACGTTGGCCAAGGTATACCGGGACAAACGCGTGGAGGTGCAACGGGTGTTACCCGGGGCGGCCCAGGTGCCGATGGAGCAGGGCGCCTTGCTGGAGATGCTCGGCAACCTGCTGGAAAACGCCTATCGGTTGAGCCTTGGCCAGGTGCGCGTAAGCCTTGAGCAAGTGCCAGGGCGCCTGACCTTGTGCATCGAAGACGACGGGCCGGGCGTGCCGGTCGACCAGCGCGAGCGCATCCTCGAGCGCGGTGAGCGGCTGGACAGCCAGCACCCGGGGCAGGGCATCGGCCTGGCGGTGGTCAAGGATATCGTCGACAGCTATGACGCCGTGCTCAGCCTGGGGGACTCCCCACTGGGTGGGGCTGCGTTCAGGATTACCTTCAACCTCGATTGATTCACGGCCCGGGTGGGCGGATTCCCGCCAACATGCCTGTACAAAACCCGCCACCGGGCGGAAATCCGCCAGCTTTCCTCACCTTTATCGCCCCGTCGTTGGGCACTAATCCTTGCTAAACAAGGCATTTGCACCCTTGCTGGGCACTTTGGCACCACCCTTGCTATTGATCTACGCAGAGGCCTGCCCAGGCAGCTCGAACACAACGACAAATCCCTCCAGGTGCAGGAGGGTTAGCGATTCAGGTGCCCCATCACCCTGGGAAGGGTGAGCCGGCACACTTGAGGAAAATTAGCCATGACGACACGTCAGCCGCTGTACAAATCCCTGTATGTCCAGGTGTTGGTCGCCATCACCATCGGCATCCTGCTCGGCCACTTCTACCCGGAAACGGGCGTCGCGCTCAAACCTTTCGGTGACGGTTTCGTCAAACTGATCAAGATGGTCATCGCCCCGATCATCTTCTGTACCGTGGTCAGCGGCATCGCCGGCATGCAGAGCATGAAGTCGGTCGGCAAGACTGGCGGCTACGCGCTGCTGTACTTTGAAATCGTCTCCACCATCGCCTTGATCATTGGCCTCATCGTCGTCAACGTGGTCAAGCCAGGCGCTGGCATGCACATCGACGTCAGCACCCTGAACGCCAGCAGTGTGGCTGCCTACGCCGCCGCCGGTGCGCAGCAGACCACGGTCGGCTTCCTGCTCAACGTCATCCCCAACACGGTGGTCGGTGCATTCGCCAACGGCGATATCCTGCAAGTGCTGATGTTCTCGGTCCTGTTCGGCTTCGCCCTGCACCGCCTGGGCAGCTACGGCAAGCCGCTGCTGGACATGATCGACCGCTTCGCCCATGTCATGTTCAACATCATCAACATGATCATGAAGCTGGCACCGCTTGGCGCCTTCGGTGCCATGGCCTTCACCATCGGCCAGTACGGCGTGGGTTCGCTGGTGCAGCTGGGCTACCTGATGGCCTGCTTCTACATCACCTGCCTGTTGTTCGTACTGGTGGTGCTGGGCGGTATCTGCCGCGCCCACGGCTTCAGCGTGCTGAAGCTGATCCGCTACATCCGTGAAGAGCTGATGATCGTACTGGGCACCTCCTCGTCGGAATCGGCCCTGCCGCGCATGCTGGCCAAGATGGAACGCCTGGGTGCCAAGAAGTCCGTGGTAGGCCTGGTGATCCCGACCGGTTACTCGTTCAACCTCGACGGCACCTCGATCTACCTGACCATGGCTGCGGTCTTCATCGCCCAGGCCACCGACACCACCATGGACATCACCCACCAGATCACCTTGCTGCTGGTGCTGCTGGTGGCTTCCAAGGGTGCTGCCGGCGTCACCGGGTCGGGCTTCATCGTGCTGGCTGCCACCCTGTCGGCGGTGGGCCACCTGCCGGTTGCCGGCCTGGCGCTGATCCTCGGTATCGACCGCTTCATGTCCGAAGCCCGCGCCCTCACCAACCTGGTCGGCAACGCCGTTGCCACCGTGGTCGTGGCCAAGTGGGTCAAGGAAATGGACAACGACAAGCTGGCCTCGGAGTTGGCGTCCGGCGGTGCACCGCTGGTTGATACCCGCCCAACCGACGACCTGGGTGTGGCTGAAGGCCCGGCTCGTTGATAGCGGCTTGAAATGCAAAAAGGCGACCCCGGGTCGCCTTTTTCATGCCTACGCGGTTCTTGTATGAGCAACGGTCTTTCTCAAAATTTGAAAAGCCTGCGCGATTCATTGTAGGAGCGGGTTCACCCGCGAAAGGGCCAGGCCTGCGGGCCAGTTTCTGTCAGGCATTGTGCATTGCCGGCACCACCGTATTCGCGGGTGAACCCGCTCCTACATCGATCAATGATGCCGGCCCGGCCCCGCAGGGCTACCGGCCACCCCCACCCGTTGTAGGAGCGGGTTCACCCGCGAAAGGGCCGGGCCTGCGGACCGATTTCTGCCAGGCATTGTGCGTTGCCGGCGCCACCGTATTCGCGGGTGAACCCGCTCCTACATCGATCGATGATGCCGGCCCGGCCCCGCAGGGCTACCGGCCACCCCAGCCCGTTGTAGGAGCGGGTTCACCCGCGAAAGGGCCGGGCCTGCGGACCGATTTCTGCCAGGCATTGTGCATTGCCGGCACCACCGTATTCGCGGGTGAACCCGCTCCTACAATGGACAGCGAACAAGCCTGAATCGGGGTCAGGCCAGCACGACCTCCAACACCCGGATCGCCTCCGGCTGCGGGTAATGCCAGCGCACCTGCACATCCCAGAACCTCACCCCGTACACCCGTTCTGGTGCAGGTACCTGGTAGGCCGGGCGTGGGTCCTGGGCCAGGCATTGTTCGATCAGCGCCACCAGCGGCTCACCCAGCCGCAATGCATGCTCGCGGGCCTGCGCCAATGCGCTGTCGGCCCAGTGCACGGCAATGGCTGCAGGCGCGGCGCTGGCCATCTGGTTGCTGGCGCATGCAATGCTGTCGGCGTAAGGCACGTAGGGCTTGATGTCCAGCACCGGCGTGCCGTCCAGCAGGTCAATCCCGGACAGCAGCAGCCGCCCGGGTTCAACCCCCTCCAGACGCACCACCGACTGGCCGATGCCATTTGGCCGATGGGTGGCGCGGGTCGCGAACACGCCCATGCTCTTGTTGCCACCCAGGCGCGGTGGCCGCACCTTCAGGCGTGGCTTGTCTTCCAGCGCCTGGTGGAACAGGAACAGCAGCCAGACATGGCTGACCTGCTCCAGGCCTTCGACTGCTTCACCCTGGTCGAACGGCGGCAGCAGCTCCAGCACCCCGCGGGCGGCGGGAGCCAGCTGCGGTTGGCGCGGAATGGCAAACTTCTCCTTGAAGCATGAACGGACGATACCGACCGGGGCAACGGTGTGCTGCATGGTCACTCAGCCGCGCACGCGCAAAGTCAGGCCCTTGAGGAAGTTGCGCAGCAACTGGTCGCCGCACGGCCGGTAGTTGTCGTGGCCAGCTTTGCGGAACAGTGCGCTCAATTCCGGCTTGCTGACCGGGAAGTTCACGGACTTTAGGATCGCGTGCAAGTCGTCCTCCTTGAGTTCGAAAGCCACCCGCAGCTTCTTGAGGATCAGGTTGTTGGTCACCGGCAGCTCGATCGGTTGCGCCGGGCGGCTGTCATCCTTGCCGCGACGGTAGAACACCAGGCCGTCGAGGAAGTGCGCCATCACCCGCTCAGGGCAACGCACAAAGCCTTCTTCGTCTTCTTTCTTCAGGTAGGTGGCGAGCACCAGCGGGTGCACTTCGAGGCCGGAGAGGCCGATGATCTCGGCCATCTTGGCGTCGTTCACCTTGAGCATGTAGCGCAGGCTGCGCAGGACATCGTTGTGGTTCATTGCTGCTGAATCCTGTTCAGGTGCCGCGCGTTCCAGCGCGGCCTATTGCTTAGAAACGTTCGGTAGTGGCCACGTAGCGCCATTGGCCCAGCGGCAACTTGCCCATCGACACGCCACCCAGGCGAATGCGCCGCATGCCGACCAGCTCCAGGCGCAGGTAAGCGCACAGTTCAGCGATCTGCCCAGGCTGCGGATTTTTCAGGGCCATGCGCAGGTGGGTCTCGTTCTGCCAGCTGGCCTTGGCCTTGGGTAGCTCACGGTCGTTGCGCGTAGCACCGCGGGCCAGGCGCTCCAGCGCCTGGGGCGTGGTCTGGCCGCGCACTTCAACGATGAATTCCTGCTCCAGGCGGCGCAGGTCGGCTTCGATCTTGCGGGTCACCCGCCAGTCCTGGGTGAACACTTGCAGGCCACTGGCACCGCGCTCCAGTGGGGCGATGCAAGCCTGCCGGACAAAGTGCCCGTGCAGCGCACGCACGCCCTCGCGGTGGGCTTCGCTGAGGCTGCCCATGCTGATGCTGGCGCGGGCGCTTTCGCTGTCCATGCCGGCAGGCTGGTTCAGCAGCAGGGTCACCGGCTCCAGGGTCTCGGCGCGGGCGCCAGGCAACAGCTCGACGCGCTGTTGCCCGACCTTGAACTGCGGCTGCTCGATCACCACGCCATCGACCGTGACCCAGCCTCCTTCAATGTACAGCTCGGCCTCGCGGCGAGAGCAGCCAAGCTGCTCGATGAGGCGTTTGGACAGGCGGACGGGTTCGGACATGGCGCAATTCGCAGAGGCAGGGAAAGGTGACCATTGTACCTGCCCCTACGCGGTTGATGATGGGAATCTGTGTCAGTTGCGCCATTTCGGCGACCTGCTGGCGGCATATTCAGTCGCCGCTGCACTGGCCTGTGCCCCGCAGGCGCATATGCAGCAGGGGGTAGGGTTGGTTAAGGCCATCGGTAGGGGAGCGGCCGACTACCTCGAAACCTTCATGCAGGTAGAAGCCCAAGGCTTGCAGGTTCTGCTCGTTGACGTCCAGGGTTTCGGCATTGAGTTCGTTGATAGCGTAGCGCAGCAGGCGCCTGCCCACGCCCTGGCCACGGTAGGCCGGGGCAACGAAGAGCATATCCACCCGGCCGCTGGCGACTCCGGCAAACCCGCAGATACGCTGGCGGTCCTTGCAGCAGACCAGCATCACGGCGTCGAGGTAGCGGTACAGCACATGCTCACGCAGCAGCCGGATATAGGCATCGGGTAGAAAATCGTGGGTCGCGCGCACCGAGTCTTCCCAGACCTGGGCCAGTTCGGGGTAGTCGCTAAGGTGCGGGGTTTGCAGGGACAATGGCTGGCGCATCGGGGTACGTTCCTCTGGGGCTGAGGAAACGATAGATGCTAAAAGCGCAACAGGCCCAAGGATTGCCGGTGCGCCTGCACGGCCCATCATCGGCCAGGCAGCTCCCTGGTAAAGGAGCTGCTGGCCGGCGATGGTGCGCAGCGTACTGCGTGGGTGTCAGACCGGCTCGGCCCACATGTCGTATTCGTCGGCGTCTACCACCCGGCAACGAACCTTGTCGCCTGGCTTGAAACCATGGTCGCCATCGATGAACACGCTGCCGTCGATTTCCGGGGCATCGAAGAAGCTGCGGCCTACCGAACCTTGCGCCTCGACTTCGTCGATCAGCACTTCGATCTCCTTGCCGATGCGCAGTTGCAGGCGGGCCGCGCTGATGGCCTGCTGGTGGGCCATGAAGCGGTCCCAACGGTCCTGCTTGATGTCGTCCGGCACTTCATCCAGGCCCAGGTCGTTGGCCGGGGCGCCTTCCACCGGCGAGTACTGGAAGCAGCCCACGCGGTCGAGCTGGGCTTCGGTCAGCCAGTCCAGCAGGTACTGGAAGTCTTCTTCGGTTTCGCCGGGGAAGCCGACGATGAAGGTGGAACGGATCACAAGTTCGGGGCACTGTTCGCGCCATTGCTTGATGCGTGCCAGGGTACGGTCTTCGAAAGCCGGGCGCTTCATCGACTTGAGCACTTTCGGGCTGGCATGCTGGAACGGAATGTCCAGGTACGGCAGGATCTTGCCGGCCGCCATGAGCGGGATCACATCGTCGACATTCGGGTACGGGTACACGTAGTGCAAACGCACCCAGGCACCCAGGCTGCTCAGTGCTTCGCACAGTTCGAGCATGCGGGTCTTGACCGGGCGGCCGTTCCAGAAGTCGGTCTTGTACTTGACGTCGACGCCATAGGCGCTGGTGTCCTGGGAAATCACCAAGATCTCCTTGACCCCGGCTTTCACCAGGCGCTCGGCCTCGCTCAGCACTTCGCCCACCGGGCGGCTGACCAGCTTGCCGCGCATCGACGGGATGATGCAGAAGCTGCAGCTGTGGTTGCAGCCTTCGGAAATTTTCAGGTAGGCGTAGTGGCGCGGGGTCAACTTGACCCCTTGTGGCGGTACCAGGTCGATCAGCGGGTTGTGGTCCTGGCGGGGTGGCACCACTTCGTGCACGGCGTTGACCACCTGCTCGTACTGTTGCGGGCCTGTGACCGACAGCACGCTTGGGTGCACGTCACGGATGTTGCCTTCTTCAACGCCCATGCAGCCAGTCACGATGACCTTGCCGTTTTCCTTGATCGCTTCGCCGATGACTTCCAGCGATTCGGCCTTGGCACTGTCGATGAAGCCGCAGGTGTTGACCACCACCACGTCGGCATCCTCGTAGGTGGGCACGACTTCATAGCCTTCCATGCGCAGCTGGGTCAGGATGCGCTCGGAATCGACCAGGGCTTTGGGGCAACCCAGGCTTACGAAACCTACCTTGGGGGTGGCGGGCGTGGTGGACATGACTAACCTCGGTATTGAATGCAGGTCGCCCGGCCGGAATCGGGGGCGATCTTGACGGGCGCTTTTGGCGCCTCTGATCAAAAAGTGCGCAATTCTAGCGAGCGCAGGGACGCTTGACCAGCAGAAATACGACGAACGCTGCGCTATGCTTCGCGCCGTTGCGCCAAGCTGCAGTGAGTGCTTGGTCGCAGAGTGAATACTGAAAGGCCGTAATGGCCGTCTGCGGGAGTGGTCGATGGTTCAGGCAAGCAGTCACGCTGAGGGCGGGCACGAGGGTAAGCAGGGTGCGACGCGGTCGCTGGGCCTGCTCGTGGCAGCGGTCGGGGTGGTTTATGGCGATATCGGCACCAGCCCGCTGTATACCCTCAAGGAAGTCTTTACCGGTGGTTATGGGGTGCCGGTCAACCATGACGGCGTACTGGGGATCCTGTCGCTGATCCTCTGGTCGCTGCTGTGGGTGGTGTCGTTCAAGTACGTGATGTTCATCCTGCGCGCCGACAACCAGGGCGAGGGCGGCACCATGGCCCTGACTGCGCTGGCGCGGCGGGCTACGGCGGCCTACCCGCGGCTGCGCACACTGATGGTGATCTGTGGCCTGATCGGCGCTTCGCTGTTCTATGGCGACAGCATGATCACCCCGGCGGTGTCGGTGCTGTCGGCGGTAGAGGGCATGGGCCTGGCGTTCGACGGTATCGACCACTGGGTGGTGCCGATCTCGCTGGTGGTGCTGGTGGCCCTGTTCCTGGTGCAGAAGCACGGTACCGAGAAGATCGGCAAGCTGTTCGGCCCGATCATGGTCACCTGGTTCGTGGTGCTCGGTGCACTGGGCGTGCACGGCATTTCGCAAAGCCCGGAAGTGCTCAAGGCCTTCAATCCCGGCTGGGCGGTCAACTTCTTCGTGGTGCACCCGGGGATGGGCGTGGCCATTCTGGGTGCGGTGGTGCTGGCGCTGACCGGTGCCGAGGCATTGTATGCCGACATGGGCCACTTTGGCCGCAAGCCTATCGCCCGTGCCTGGTTCATCCTGGTGCTGCCGGCGCTGGTGCTCAACTATTTTGGCCAGGGCGCGCTCTTGCTGCAGGACCCGGATGCGGCCCGCAACCCGTTCTACCTGCTGGCACCGGGCTGGGCGCTGTTGCCGTTGGTCGGCCTGGCCACCCTGGCCACGGTGATCGCCTCGCAGGCAGTGATTTCCGGGGCCTTCTCCTTGACCCGCCAGGCCATCCAGCTGGGTTATATCCCGCGCATGCAGATCCAGCACACCTCCAGCGACGAGCAAGGGCAGATCTATATCGGTGCGGTGAACTGGACCCTGATGGTGGGCGTAGTACTGCTGGTGATCGGTTTCGAGTCCTCCGGGGCGCTGGCGGCAGCCTACGGCGTGGCGGTAACCGGGACCATGCTGATGACCACGATCCTGGTGTCGGCGGTGATGCTGCTGCTGTGGAAGTGGCCGCCGCTGCTGGCGGTGCCGATTCTGGTCGGTTTCCTGCTGGTCGACGGGCTGTTCTTTGCCGCCAACGTGCCGAAAATTGTCCAGGGTGGCGCCTTCCCGGTGCTGGCCGGGGGCGTGCTGTACCTGCTGATGAGCACCTGGAAGCGTGGCAAGCAGATCCTGGTCGAGCGCATCGACGAAGGGGCACTGCCGCTGCCGTTGTTCATCAGCAGTATCCGCATCCAGCCACCGCACCGGGTCGAAGGCACGGCGGTGTTCCTGACCGCGCGTTCCGATGCCGTGCCGCATGCGCTATTGCACAACATGCTGCATAACCAGGTGCTGCATAGCCAGGTGGTGCTGTTGACGGTGGTCAGCGAGGATCGGCCGCGGGTGCCGGAGCACGAGCGCTTCGAAGTGGAAGCCTATGGTGACGGCTTCTTCCGCGTGCTGCTGCATTTTGGCTTCATGGACGAGCCGGACGTACCGGCGGCGTTGAAACTGTGCCATCTGGATGGCCTGGACTTCACCCCCATGCGCACCACGTACTTCCTCAGCCGTGAGACGGTGATCGCCTCACGGCTCGAGGGGATGTCGCGCTGGCGTGGCAACCTGTTCGCCTTCCTGCTGAAGAATGCCAACGGCAACCTGCGCTTCTTCAACTTGCCGCTGAACCGGGTGATCGAGCTGGGGACCCAGGTCGAGATCTGATTGGCAAGGGGCTGCTTCGCAGCCCATCGCTGGCAAGCCAGGCTGCCACAAGTACTGCGCTGGTATTCAACATGGCGCGGTTCCTGTGGGAGCCTGGCTTGCCAGCGATGGGCCGCCAAGCCGCCCCGATTTTTGTCAGTTCTGCTCAGCCACGCTCGCCTTGCCTTGGCGCGTCTCGATTTCGCCAATCAAGCGCTTGGCCAGCGCCGGGTAGTTCTCGTCGAAGTGGTGGCCGCCGGGCAGCTTCAAGCGCTCGCCAACAGCCGTGCCGTCGGTGCAACCGCTTTCGTCGGCTTCCTCGACGCCATACACACACACCACCTTGGAAGCGGGCAGCTTGGCCATTTCCGGCCCGGTTGGCGCTTCCTGGCCTTCCTTGCCCAGCCAGCCCTCGACTTCGATCTCGAAACTGCCACTGCGGGCAAAGGCCAGCAGCATCACGGCGTCGATACGCTGCTGGTCTTCGGCCGGCAGGCGGTTGTAGATCGCCGGCAGTACGTCGGCCCCGAATGAGTACCCGGCAAGCACGAACCGCTTGGTGCCCCATTTCTGGCGGTAGTGCTGCATCAGTTCGGACAGGTCGGCAGCGCTTTGCTCGGGGGTTTTGTGCTGCCAGTAATAGCGCAGCGTGTCGATGCCGACCACCGGGTAGCCCAGCTTGGCCATTTCACCGGCCACATCACGGTCCAGGTCGCGCCAGCCGCCGTCGCCGGAAAGGAACAGGGTGACGGTATCGGTGGTTTGCCCGGCCGGCACCTCGACTACCGGGACTGGCAGCGCGTTGCCATCGTGGCCGAGCAAGGCCTGGGTCAGTTGCGCCTTGAGCACCTGCGGCAGGTGGATGTCGTAATCGCTGATGCTGGTTTCGGCATTGGCCTGGTCACGCACGAAGGCGGCGCTGGCGTCGTCCGGGTTGTCGTTCCAGGCCACGCTCCAGTGGCCATGCGCCGCCGATGTGGGCAACGGCGCCTGGCAGCCGGGCTGCTCAAGGGCGAAACCTACGGAAATGGCGCGGGCCTTGTCATCGCTCTGCCCGGCCAGCCAGCGCCAGGCCTGCGCGGCACCAGGGCCGATACCGGCGACCAGGTCGGGTTTTGCCGGCAATTGCTTCAGGGCTTGGTCCAGCGCCTGTTGCTGCTTGCTGCAATCGGTCGGTGGCAGGATCACCTGCACCAGCTGGGCCTCGCCAGCCTGGGCCAGGTCCAGCAGTTGCTTGTCGCTCAGCGCCTGGTCCTGAGGCACGCCGATGGCCACGCTGACTTTGGGGTGCACGCCTGGCGTGACCCGGGTAATGGGGGTGTCATTGATGCTCAGTTGTTCCAGGTGCGCCTCTGGGGCAGGGCGCGTCCACAGCCAGAACGCCAGCCCGCCACCCAGGGCAGCCAGCAACAGGGGAACCAGCAGGTACAGCCAATAGCGTCGGGTCATCAACGTTTCACCAATCCAGTCAGGCCGCCAGCAATGAGGGCGGCAGTGTCGGCCAGTGCCACCAGCGGGTCGAGCCCGGCTGGCACGGCCATGTAGCGGGGTTCCCAGTCCGGTTGGAACTTGTCCTTGAAGCGCCGGAGCCCTTGGAAGTTGTAAAGCTGCTCACCACGGCGGAACACCAGTGAGCCCAGGCGCTGGGTCAATGGCGCGCCACGCCGTGGCTGCAGGCCGGAGAGCGGCACCATACCCAGGCTGAAGCGCCCGTAATCACGGCTTTTATAGTGCAAGATCAAGCCGATCATCATGTACTCCATGGTCAGCTTGGGGGCCTCGGGGTGGGCGCGCATCAGGTCCAGGCTCGCCAGTTCGTGGCTGTGGGTTTCCAGCAGGTTGGCGAAGGCCACCGGCCGGCCCTGGAAGCGAATCAGGGCAATCCGGAAGTGCTGCAGGTAGTCCGGGCTGAAGCGTCCCAGCGAGAAGCCTTTCTCGCGTACGTTCTTGCCGCCGAGCCAGGCGTCGGAGATTTCCTTCAGTTCTGCCAGCGGTGCTTGGCCAGGCTCGTGGATTTCCAGGCTCAGGCCATCGCGTCCGCCGCGGTTCCAGGTATAACGCAGATCCTTCATTTCCTTGCCCTTGGCTTCGAGGTCGAAGCGGCGCAAGTCGACCCGGGCCTCTTCACCCAGCTTCAGCGCGGTCAGGCCAATGTCCATGTAGAACGGCAGGTTTTCCGCACGTACTTGGTAGAACACCGGCCGCGCATGGTGCAGGTCGCACAGGTCGCGGAACTGCCAGATCATCTCGGCCCGTTCCTGTGCCGGGCCGATCGGGTCGTACAGTGCCACCAGGCTACGGCCGCGCCGGGCATACATGAGGAAGGCATCGTCCCGTGGGTGGAACAGCAAGGCCTTGTCGCCGGTAAGCGCCAGGCCGCCGTCAGGCTGGTCGGACGCCAGCAGAATGCGGTTGGCACGCTGCAGTTCTTCTTCGTCGGGCAGGTGGATCACCGGTGGTGCGGTGCGCAGCAACCAGGTCAGTGCCAGGGCCGCCAACAGCAAGGCGCTGCCCATGGCGGCGCGCAGGCCGCGGGGGGCGTCGGCGTCGAGGGTGAACTGCCACCACAGCTGATGGCTGTAGGGCACATCCTGGTAGGCAAACAGCAGCAGCCACACCGAGGCCCCGACAACACAGGCACTTGCGACCAGAAATACCGGCGAGAAGGGCAGCTCCATCAACCGGCTGGGGCGGTAGAACGAGCGCCGGAACACGGCGAGCAAGGTGGCAGTAAAGGTCAGCAGGCTGGCCTCTTCCCAGTCGAAGCCTTTGAGCAACGACAGCAGGGCACCGACCAGCAACAATACGATTGTCAGCATCCAGGCGGCCGACAGGCGCCGACGCAGGCCTTGGGCCAGCAGCAAGCACAGCACGCCGATCAGGCTGGCGCCGAAGTGCGATGCATCGATCAGCCGGTGTGGCACCAGAAAGCCCATGTGCTCCAGACGCGTGTCGATTTCCGGGGTGGCGCCGGAGAACAGCAACACCACACCGGACAGGAACACCAGGATCGACAGGATAGGCGCAGCCAGCCCCGAGGCAGCCTTCATGGCCTGCTGCGCGAACAGCAGGCGCCGGGCTTCGTTGGCCAACAGCAACACGCAGGCCAGCAGCAGCGGCACCACTACGTAGATCAACCGGTACAGCAACAATGCGGCAGCCAGTGGCGCTGCACCGAGCTGATTGGCAAAGGCCGCCAGCAGGATCGCCTCGAACACCCCGACCCCGCCCGGTACATGGCTGAGCACACCTGCCGCCAAGGCCAGCAGATACACCAGCACGAACGCGCCGAACGGAGGCGCTTCGGGCAGCAGCAGGTACAGCACGGTAGCGGCAGCTGCCACATCCAGTGCAGTGATCAGCAGTTGCAGGGCAGTCAGGCGGGCATCCGGCAGGCGCAAGGTGCGGCGCCCCAGTTGCACCAGCAGGTTATTGGCCAGTGGCTGTTCGGCAAGGCGCCGACGATACAAGCCGATGACCAGCAGGGCAGAGGCGACCAGCACCGCACTGGCGATGCCCGCCAGCAGGCCCTGGGCCAGGCCAAGTGCGTTGGATGCAGCCCGCAGGTCGCTCAAGGTCGCCAGGGCGGCCAGGGGGGGAAGCGCGCAGCCCAGCGACAGGCTGGCAAAAACGGTCATGCGTGCGACCTCGCCAGCCCCCAGCCCATGGCGGGCGTACAAGCGGTAGCGCACCGAGCCGCCCGAGAGCATCGACAGGCCGATGGCGTTGCCGATGGCGAACGCGCTGAAACCACCCAGCACCAGGGTAGGTGCCGGTAGCTTGACCCCGGCATAGCGGCTGGCCGACCACTCGTAGCCAAGCAGGATCACGAAGCCGACCACCGTCGCGACGAACGCGCCCAGCAGCGACTGCGCCGGAACACTGAGCATGGCGTCGTGCAGGGCGTAGATGTCCAGTTCGCTGAGCAAGTGGCGGCAAGCGATCAGGGCCATGGTGAACAGCAGTAGGGTTACCGCAAGGCCGATGGGCTGGCGGTAGCGGCTCAGGCGTTCGAGCAACGGCAGGCGCTGAACCGCACCTGGC
Source organism: Pseudomonas sp. NY5710 (assembly GCF_013305665.1). Classification (NCBI taxonomy): domain Bacteria; kingdom Pseudomonadati; phylum Pseudomonadota; class Gammaproteobacteria; order Pseudomonadales; family Pseudomonadaceae; genus Pseudomonas; species Pseudomonas sp. NY5710. The sequence continues at coordinate 3,993,290 of NZ_CP045554.1, read as the reverse complement.
AGCGCCGTGGCAAGCGGTACCTGGGGTTCGGGGTTGTGCGTAGTCATGAATTGCCCCGGGCAAGCAGCGCGAGGTGGAGGAGAGGTGCGGCCAAGTGAAAGTCCCTTTGGAAAACGTATCCGGATATTACTCCGGACAACATGACTTGCAGTCGTCCGGCAGCGTTAAAGATAGTTCATCCAGAGGATGACCCCTCAACACCGCAGGTTGGATCGGTAAACCCGGTCATGCGAGTGGCAGGAGACAAATGCAACAAACCCCGCGCTGCTGTTACACAGGCGGGGTTTGTTCTGACGAATATGGTTGCGGGAGCCGGATTTGAACCGACGACCTTCGGGTTATGAGCCCGACGAGCTACCAGGCTGCTCCATCCCGCGTCAGAGGGGCGCATTCTACAGTGTGACGGTCAGGTGTCAAGTATTATCACGCTGTGGTTCAAACCTTTTTTCAAGGGCAAAGAAAAAGGCCACTGTGTTAACAGTGGCCTTATCTTGAATCTGGTTGCGGGAGCCGGATTTGAACCGACGACCTTCGGGTTATGAGCCCGACGAGCTACCAGGCTGCTCCATCCCGCGTCAGTGGGGCGAATTCTACAGTGTGCAGCGTGTGTGTCAAGCGCTACTTTTTGATTTACCGAGACTTTTTGGAAACTGGCTTTATCACGGGCAAAGAAAAAGGCCACTGCGTTAACAGTGGCCTTTTCTCGAAACTGGTTGCGGGAGCCGGATTTGAACCGACGACCTTCGGGTTATGAGCCCGACGAGCTACCAGGCTGCTCCATCCCGCGCCTGTGAGATCGAATTCTACGGATTTGCGCGCGAGTGTCAAGCAATTGTTTTGGAAAAACCTTTTTTGTTCAAACCCTTAGCGTATCGAACCCGCATGCGGCTCAGGCGCGGCGGGCGTTTCAGGCCGATTATCGCGCGGGCATGCGGGTCAGCTGTTGAACGGGCGGCCCCATGCGATACTATCTGTATGAATTTACAGTACTGACGGTCATCCATGTCTTTGCGCAAGATCATCCACGTTGACTGCGATTGCTTCTATGCCGCGATCGAGATGCGTGACGACCCGCGCCTGGCCGGGCGGCCCATGGCGGTGGGCGGCTCGGCGGAGCGCCGTGGCGTGATCGCCACCTGTAACTATGAAGCGCGTGCCTACGGTGTGCGTTCAGCCATGGCATCGCGCCACGCGCTGAAACTGTGCCCGGACTTGTTGATCGTCAAGCCGCGTTTCGAGGCCTATCGCGAAGCCTCGCGGGAAATTCATGCCATCTTTCGTGACTACACCGAGCTGATCGAGCCCTTGTCGTTGGACGAGGCCTACCTGGATGTCAGCGACAGCCAATGGTATTCGGGCAGCGCCACCCGTATTGCCGAGGATATTCGCCGGCGAGTCGCGCGAACCCTGCATATCACCGTGTCGGCGGGGGTGGCGCCGAACAAGTTCCTGGCCAAGATCGCCAGCGACTGGCGCAAGCCCAACGGGCTGTTCGTGATTACCCCCGATGAGGTCGAGGCATTCGTTGCGGCCTTGCCAGTGGCCAGGCTGCACGGCGTGGGCAAGGTCACTGCAGACAAACTGACGCGCCTGGGTATCGAAACCTGCCTGCAGCTGCGTGACTGGTCGCGCCTGGCGCTGGTGCGCGAGTTCGGCAGTTTCGGTGAACGGTTGTGGGGGTTGGCGCGAGGTATTGACGAGCGTGCGGTGCACAACGATAGCCGGCGCCAGTCGGTCAGCGTGGAAAATACCTACGACACCGACCTGCCGGACCTGGCCAGTTGCCTGGCGCGTTTGCCGGAGCTGCTGGAAAGCCTGAACGAACGCATCGCCCGCATGGACAGCAGTTACCGGCCAGAGAAACCCTTCGTCAAGGTCAAGTTTCATGACTTCAGCCAAACCACGCTGGAACAGGCGGGTGCGGGCAGGGACCTGGAAAGCTACCGGCAGTTGCTGGGGCAGGCGTTCGCCCGCGGTGGCAAGCCGGTGCGGTTGTTGGGGGTAGGGGTAAGGTTGCGCGATCTGCGCGGGGCGCATGAACAGCTGGAGCTGTTTGCGCCTATATAAAGAAGCGGCCATGCGTCGCGGTGGGCGACGCAATGCCGATCCACAAGGTGACCGCGACGCGTGGCGCGGGTAGAGACCGGGTTATTGCGCCCCCGGGTCAGCCACCAATCGCCCGGTAGCCTTGGTCAGCGACTGCAGAAACTCCTGCTGCAGTTCCGGGTCGTTGCGGGTCAGCTCGATCAGGCTCTGTTCCATTTCGCTGGCTTCTTCTTCAAGGCCCAGCTCGGACAGGCGCTTGACCCGGTGTACCCACTGGCTGACGTCGTCATCTTCAAGGTCATCGAAGATCAGCTCATGGGCCTCAAGCAGCTTGTTGCGCAGGGTGGCGCTGACCAGCAGGCTGGCGTCGCCACGGACCCCGTTGTCCTCGTCGAGCACTTGCAGGTGCAGGGTGCCGACGTGGTTGAGGTTCTGCTCCGAAAACGGGCTGTCCAGCAGGTTCAGGCGCAGTACGCCGCTACGGTCGGTGGTCAGCTCGTGAGTCATCTTGCCAGCTTTGACCTCGACCAGGCGTTCGCTCCACGGCATGCTGGTGGATTCTTCACGCTGGCCTTTCTGCACTTCGCTGATCCCGGCCAGGTTCTGCTGGGCGCGGCCATTGGACGCTACGTTCATGAACGGGTTGAGCCCGTCCACCCCATAGCTGAGCCAGTCGTGGGTCATGCTTTGCGGCAGGTTGCCCAAGGCGAAGACATTGACCACGTTGGCGCCAACCCCGGCCACAACGGCCACCGCACCCAGCGGGATCTCGTAGATCTCCCGCCAGGGCTGGTAAGGCGTGTAGCGATCATAGCGGCGGGTGACTTCGAACTCGGTCACTTCGAAACGCTTTTGCTCATGCACGCGCACACGCCGTTGCGGCAGCTCCATCACCTTCGGCTCGCCGACATCGATCTGCAGGGTGTGGGCGAGCAGTTTGCGCTCCACGCGCTCCTCATGGTCGCTGCGCTGGGACATCTGGTTGGCGCAGCCGCTGACGAGCAGGGCGCCGCACAGTGCGGCGCCCCCCCGGGTAAAGGTACTTCGCTTGAACATGATTACTCGTGCATTGGTTATCAGCGGCGAACGCGGGCCTGCAGGAAGGTCAGCACTTCATTGAGCGGCAACGGGTGGGCGTCCTGCTCGGTGCGGTGCTTGTACTCCAGGTTGCCTTCGGCCAGGCCGCGATCGCTGACCACGATGCGGTGCGGGATGCCGATCAACTCCATGTCGGCGAACTTGATGCCGGGGCTGGTTTTCTTGTCGCGGTCGTCCAGCAGTACTTCGAAGCCGGCGGCGGTCAGTTCGGCGTACAGCTTGTCGGTTGCCTCGCGAACCGCTTCGGTTTCGTAGCGCAGCGGTACCAGGGCGATCTGGAACGGGGCCAGGGCGTCGTTCCAGATGATGCCTTTGTCGTCGTAGCTCTGCTCGATGGCAGCTGCCACCACGCGCGATACGCCAATGCCGTAGCAACCCATCGACAGCACGACCGGCTTGCCGTTCTCGCCCAGCACCTGGCACTTCAGCGCTTCGCTGTACTTGGTGCCCAGCTGGAAGATATGCCCGACTTCGATGCCGCGTTTGATGATCAGGGTGCCTTGGCCGTCCGGGCTCGGGTCGCCTTCAACCACATTGCGCAGGTCGGCTACCTGTGGCACTGGCAGGTCGCGCTCCCAGTTCACGCCGAAATAGTGCTTGTCGTCGATGTTGGCACCAATACCGAAATCGCTCATCAGCGCCACCGAACGGTCGATGATGCATTCCAGCGGCAGGTTCAATGGGCCCAACGAGCCGGCGCCGGCACCGATTGCCTCGCGCAGTTCGGCTTCGGTGGCCATTACCAGCGGGTCGGCAACCTGTTCAAGCTTGGTGGCCTTGATTTCGTTCAGCTCGTGGTCGCCACGAACGATCAGGGCCACCAGCTTGCCCTCCTCGGCGCCGCGCACGATCAGGGTCTTGACGGTTTTCTCGATCGGCAGCCCGAAGTTTTCCACCAGCTGAGCGATGGTCTTGGCGTTTGGCGTGTCGACCAGGCGCAGCTCTTCGGTAGGCGCAGGGCGCACGGTTTCCCGTGGGATGGCCTCGGCCTTTTCGATGTTGGCGGCGTAGTCGGAGCTGTCGCTGAAAATCACGTCGTCTTCGCCAGACTCGGCCAGTACGTGGAATTCGTGCGAGTAGCTGCCGCCGATCGAGCCGGTGTCAGCCTGCACTGGGCGGAAGTCCAGGCCCAGGCGCGTGAATATGTTGCTGTAGGCCTGGTGCATGCGGTCATAGGTTTCCTGCAAGGAAGCCTGGTCGGCATGGAATGAGTAGGCGTCTTTCATGATGAACTCGCGGCCACGCATCAGGCCGAAGCGCGGGCGGATTTCATCGCGGAATTTGGTCTGGATCTGGTACATGTTGAGCGGCAGCTGTTTATAGCTGGACAGCTCGTTACGGGCCAGGTCGGTGATCACTTCTTCGTGGGTTGGGCCAACACAGAAGTCACGCTGATGACGGTCTTTGAGGCGCAGCAGTTCCGGGCCGTATTGTTCCCAGCGGCCAGACTCCTGCCACAGCTCGGCGGGCTGGATGCTTGGCATCAGCACTTCGAGGGCGCCGGCGGCGTTCATTTCCTCACGCACCACGGCCTCGACCTTGCGCATTACCCGCAGGCCCATCGGCAGCCAGGTGTACAGGCCGGAAGCCAGTTTGCGGATCATGCCGGCACGCAGCATGAGCTGATGGCTGATGACCACTGCATCGGCAGGGGTTTCTTTCTGGGTGGCGAGCAAATATTGACTGGTGCGCATGGTTAGCCGTGTCGATTGCCTAAGACGTTGAAATAGCCCCGCATTGTACGGGGGTGAAACGAAGGCGTACAGGATGCCCCAGGGCGTGACGCTTGTCAGCCAAGAAAAAGCCCGGCGTGGTCGCCGGGCTTTTCAGGTGCGGGGCACTGCAAGCCAGGCTTACAGGATGCTCAGCGGGTACTCCACGATCAGGCGCAGTTCGTCGATCGAAGGCGAACCGTAGTAAACGCCATCGGCTGAACGGTAGGTAGCTTGACGGACGCGGAAGCTCAGGTCCTTGGCCGGGCCGCTCTGCATCACGTACTTGACGTCGATGTCGCGTTCCCATTCCTTGCCGCTGTCGGTGGTGCGGGTGGTTGCACCGGTACCACGTACATAGCGGGTCATGAAGGTCAGGCCGGGTACGCCGAATTCAGCGAAGTTCAGGTCGTAGCGAGCCTGCCAGGATTTTTCGTCTTCGGCGTTGAAGTCGGAACGGGCCACGGAGTTGGCCAGGAAGACCGTGCCGCCACCGTCTACACCGTAGGCGTAGTCGCCGTCACCGGTGACCTTCTGGTAGGCCAGGGTGAAGGTGTGGGCGCCGACGTTGTACGCGGCCGACAGGCTGGCTGCGATGTTGTCCAGTTCGTTGCTGCCGTCGGACTTGCTGACGAATGCACCGGTCAGGTTGTTGCCGATGGACTTGGTGTCATAGATGTTGAAGTCGAACACCAGGCCTTGCTTGTCGCTGATCGGCAGCGCCCAGTTGATATTGCCGTACCACTTGCGGAAGTGGTCTTCGACACGCGAGTAGTAAACGCTGGTGCTGAGGTTGTCGGATAGGGCGTAGGTGCCACCAAAGACATTGGCCTCGGTCAGCCGCAGGCTGTCGTGGTAGGTCTGGGCCTGGGCGTTCAGCGCGGTGAAGTGACCGGCGTGCAGGGTCAGGCCGTCGATTTCGTTGCTGGTGATCAGGCCACCTTCGGCAACTTCTGGCAGCAAGCGGCTGTCGTCGGTTGCGAATACTGGCAGTGCGGTGAACTGGTCGCCCCACTTCAGTACGGTATTGGAGATGCGCATTTTCACAGCGCCGCCCGCTTCCGAGTAATCATCTTGCGAGCGACCGTCCGAGCCAGTCGGGAACAGGCCGGTGCCGGCGCGGCCGCGGCCGCTGTCCAGCTTCAGGCCGAGCATGCCGATGGCGTCGACGCCGAAGCCTACGGTGCCTTGGGTGAAGCCGGATTCAAAGGTGCCCAGGAAGCCAAGGCCGGTTTCTTCCGCGCGGCTCTGGCTGCCAGGCGCGTTGTTGCGGAAGTCACGGCTGAAATACAGCATGCGGGTCTTGACGTTCAGCTTGCTATCTTCGATGAAACCTTTGGACTCATCTTGTGCGGAGGCCATTGCCAACTGCGAGGTCCCTGCCGCAACGGCCAGGGCGATCATGCTCCACTTCATCACGCGCATCGTGATTTGCTCCTTTGGTTTTTAGGAAGAGTACCGCTGCGTCCAAGTGTTTTAGTTATATGGAGCAGCTCTTTCTTGTTATGTCGGCGAAAATGTATAGCACGCTGACTGTTCTTGGCGATATGGCGATAGGCACTCTTTACGGAACTTTTCCACCATGTCGCGTTCAGGTATTTCCATGTCGCAAATCACGCCCCGGTATAAGGGCCGTATAACCCCAGCGCTGCTCCTTTAGCCGTCATGAATCGGTAACTACCGATGCCGGCTGAGGAAACTCCCTGGTAACCAATGCCGCTGTTGTTATTTGTCGCGTTCACCTGCCATTGCAGATGCCGTGCCGACTTGGCGTGAAAGGAATGCAACAAGCGTGCTCAAAATTCGCAACAGTTCATGAAATTTTCACAAAACCGGCGACCGAGGGTCGGAAACTGCCGTAAACACGGGGGCGAGCGCCGTTTTGGTATTGTTGAGTTCGAGAATCATTAAAATTTAAAGCACGTTCATAAAAGTCAATGTGTTACCGCCATTTGTTCATCCCGAGTCGGTTGTGGGGTGGCAGGTGTGGGAGGGGTGGGTAGATGGCCTCATTTTGGTGCGAAAAGTAGCGCTGTGTTACCGGGATTGTGCAGGGTATCCTTGCCGTCCCCGCTTTCCGCTCGATGCGGGTCGTTTTTGCCTTAAGGAGATATGCCGTGTTCGTCCTCGATTCGCGTTTGCAGCAGGATTCCCTGGTGCTGGGGGAGTTTGCGCTGTGCCAGCTGCTGCTGAGCAAGGATGCCAATTACCCATGGTTCATTTTGGTGCCCAAGCGTGCTGAGGTGAGTGAGCTGTTCGAGTTGAATGCGCACGAGCAGCAGCAGCTCTGGCAGGAGACCACCCAGTTGGCAGCAGCGCTGAAGGCCAGCTACCGCGCCGACAAGATGAATGTGGCAACTTTGGGCAATGTGGTAAGCCAGTTGCACATGCACGTGATCGTGCGCCGGCGTGACGACGCTGCCTGGCCCGCCCCGGTCTGGGGCAAGTGCCCGCCAGTGGCCTATACCGATGCCCAGCTGCAGGCGGTGCGCCAGCGCGTGCGCGACTTGGGGCTGGCCGGTTATCAGGAGGCCTGACATGTCACTGGAAATGCGCATGATCGAACTGGAAACCCGCCAGGCCTTCCAGGATGACACTCTCCAGGCATTGAATGATGTGGTGGTCGAGCAGGCGAAGGTGATCGAGCGCCTGCAGCTGCAGGTGGCCGAGCTGATAAAGCGTCATGAAGAAATGATGGGGCAATTCGGTAGCGAAGGGGACGAGGCGCCGCCGCCGCATTATTGATGCACTGATTACTGTTCTGATCGGGTGCAGGCGCCCCCACAGGCCGGTAGTCAAGGCCTGTGGGAGCGTGCGTGCTGGGGCTGGCGGTATCAGCGGCGGGTCACGGCCACCACATCCTCGGCCTGCAGGCCTTTGTCGCGGTGCATCACCGAGAACTCCACGCGCTGGCCTTCGACGAGGATGCGGTGACCCTCCCCGCGAATGGCGCGAAAGTGCACGAAGATATCATCACCCGAATCACGGGAGATGAAGCCAAAGCCTTTGGACGTGTTGAACCACTTCACGGTGCCGGTATCGCGGTTGCCGGTATCTGGAGATGTGTGCTGGCTGTTGCGTGGCTTGCGCGGGCTGCGCGCAAAGCCCACCGCCAGGTGCAGGGCGACGGCCAACGTGGCGCAGACCAGTGCTGCCAGGTTGCCCATTTCCGGGCGGGCCAGCAGGGTCAGGGTCTGCAGCACCACGGCCACCACCAGCAAGGCACAGGCCAGGTGCTGCAGTTGCTGGCGCGCGCCGCGGTAATACAGGGGCACGACTGGCGCCAGGACCAGGTTGAGCAGGCCAAGCAGGGCCAGGTAGACCGCGTCGGGTTGCTGGAGGAAGGGGGTTGCTTCGGTTTTCAGGCTGGGTATGAGCGATAGCAGCAAAGCTGCTACGCCCGTCACCAGATGGACGATCTTGAACATGGGGGTTGGCTCACAGTTGATAAGGCCGATCACAGGAAGAGCGGGCAGCACGGTGCGCATGAGGTGTAAAGCGCAAACACGTGGCAGGCCAGCCTATGCACCCGGCAATAACAGTCCGCACGGGTGGCACGCTGCCTATTTAACAGTAAAGCCGCAGGCTACTCAAACCGCAGGCCGCCCGGCGGCCTATGTGTTGCGCCATGTCACATGCGACAGGCGCCAAGTATTGCTACAGTGGTCGTCGCCCGCTTGAGTCTCAAGCCTTATGCAAAGGGGAACTTCATGGCAATCGATATCGGTATCAGTGAAGAAGATCGCAAATCCATCGTTGATGGGCTGTCCCGCTTGTTGTCGGATACCTACGTGCTGTATCTGAAAACCCATAACTTTCACTGGAACGTCACAGGGCCTTCGTTCCGCACCCTGCACCTGATGTTCGAAGAGCAGTACAACGAACTGGCGCTGGCGGTGGATTCCATCGCTGAGCGCATCCGTGCCTTGGGCTTCCCGGCGCCGGGGTCGTACGCATTTTATGCCCGGCACTCGTCCATCAAGGAGGAGGAAGGGGTGCCCGCTGCGGAAGAGATGATCCGCCAGCTGGTGCAAGGGCAGGAGGCCGTGGTGCGCACTGCGCGCAGTATTTTCCCGGTGGTCGACAAGGTCAGTGACGAGCCGACAGCCGACCTGCTGACCCAGCGCATGCAGGTGCACGAGAAAACCGCATGGATGCTGCGGGTGCTGCTCGACGGCAAATAATTACCCAGGCTGTCACATAACCCTGTGGGAGATAACACAGCCCTACGGGCTGCGCTGTCGCGCAGAGAACTCGATTCATAAGCGCGACGCGGCCTGTGTGGGAGCGGGCGTGCCCGCGAAGAATCCAGCGCGGTGGCTGGCACCGGCTACGCCGGTGTTCGCGGGCAAGCCCGCTCCCACAGTCCGCGTCGTGCATGACAATCAGTGTTTGTGCAGGAACACTTTGCCGCTGCTTTAACCGCGCCCATCAGCGCTTCATAGGCCACCTGGTACCTGTGACGAGGAAGTGTGGCGCATGATGCAAGCGAGCAAGCGTGTAAATGGCCAGGGGCGTTGGCCGGGGAAGCCGTGCATCGATCCGTTCAAGGCGGATTTCGACATGTTGCAGATCCAGCCGGTGTCGCGCTCCGTGCGCCTCAACGGCTTTTCCACCTGCCTGCGCCTGGAGGCCGTCTACTGGCAGATCCTCGAGCGCATTGCCGCCGCCAACCGCTGCTCGGTCAGCGCGGTGTTGTCCTACGTGGACCGCGAGATCCACCTGCGCCAGGGTGGTGTACGCAACTTCAGCGGCCTGATCCGGGTCATCTGCGTGGCGTGGCTGCAGAACCCGCCAAGTGCGCGCTGATCGCCTGGCGGGCTGCGCAGTGCTTGCTAACCATATATAATCCCGCTTTTTGCTGCCCCCGCAGCCAGCGTTTTGGTTGACGAGAGACACCCATGCCCCTGTATGACTATCAATGTGCATCCTGCGAGCACCGTATGGAAGTGCTGCAGAAGATCAGCGCCGCGCCGCTGACCGATTGCCCGGCCTGCCAGGCGCCAGCGCTGAAGAAGCTGCTGTCGGTCCCAGGCTTCCGCCTGAGCGGTAACGGTTGGTACGAAACCGACTTCAAGACCGGGGCGAAAAAGAATCTGGCAGGCGGCGACAAGGCCGACTGAGTTGAATGCTGTGACCGGGTCTTGCAGTATTAGCCCTCCGGGCGGCCAAGGCCTCCACCGAATACACGAATCACGAGAAGCGAAACCACCATCATGATGCGCAGCCATTATTGCGGCCAACTGAACGAGAGCCTGGACGGCCAGGAAGTCACCCTTTGCGGCTGGGTCCATCGGCGCCGCGACCACGGCGGGGTGATCTTCCTCGACATCCGTGACCGCGAAGGCATGGCCCAGGTCGTGTTCGACCCGGATCGCGCCGAAACTTTCGCCGCTGCCGACCGCGTGCGCAGCGAATACGTCGTGCAGCTGACCGGTAAGGTCCGCAAGCGCCCTGAGGGTGCAGTGAATGCCAACATGGCGTCCGGTGCCATCGAAATCCTCGGCTACCAGCTGACCGTGCTCAACGAAGCAGAAACGCCACCGTTCCCGCTGAACGAGTACTCCGACGTCGGCGAAGAAACCCGCCTGCGCTACCGCTTCATCGACCTGCGTCGCCCGGAAATGGCCGACAAGCTGCGCCTGCGCTCGCGCATTACCAGCAGCATCCGTCGCTTCCTTGACGAAAATGGCTTCCTCGACGTCGAAACCCCAATCCTCACCCGTGCTACCCCGGAAGGCGCGCGCGACTACCTGGTACCTAGCCGTACCCACGCCGGTAGCTTCTTCGCCCTGCCGCAGTCGCCACAGCTGTTCAAACAGCTGCTGATGGTGGCCGGCTTCGACCGTTACTACCAGATCGCCAAGTGCTTCCGTGACGAAGACCTGCGTGCCGACCGCCAGCCGGAATTCACCCAGATCGATATCGAGACCAGCTTCCTCGATGAAAGCGAGATCATGGGCCTGACCGAAAGCATGATCCGCAAGCTGTTCAAGGAAGTGCTCGACCTGGAATTCGGCGAATTCCCGCACATGACCTTCGAAGAAGCCATGCGCCGCTACGGTTCCGACAAGCCAGACCTGCGTAACCCGCTGGAACTGGTTGACGTTGCCGACCAGCTCAAGGATGTCGACTTCAAGGTGTTCGCTGGCCCGGCCAACGATCCGAAGTGCCGTGTAACCGCCCTGCGCCTGCCAGGCGGCGCCAGCATGCCGCGCAGCAAGATCGACGAGTACACCAAGTTCGTTGGCATCTACGGTGCCAAGGGCCTGGCCTACATCAAGGTCAACGAGCGCGCCAAGGGGGTTGAAGGCCTGCAGTCGCCGATCGTCAAGAACATCCCCGAGGCCAACCTCAACACCATCCTCGACCGCGTTGGCGCCGTAGACGGCGACATCGTGTTCTTCGGTGCCGACAAGTTCAAGGTGGTCAGCGAAGCGCTGGGCGCGCTGCGTATCCGCCTGGGCCACGACTTCGAGCTGCTGACCTGCGAGTGGGCACCGATGTGGGTCGTCGACTTCCCGATGTTCGAAGAGAACGAAGACGGCAGCTTCACCGCGCTGCACCACCCGTTCACCGCGCCGAAGTGCACCCCGCAAGAGCTCGAGGCCAACCCGGCTACCGCGCTGTCGCGTGCCTACGACATGGTGCTGAACGGTACCGAGCTGGGTGGCGGTTCGATCCGTATCCATCGCAAAGAGATGCAGCAGGCCGTGTTCCGCCTGCTGGGTATCGAAGCCGAAGAACAGGAAGAGAAATTCGGCTTCCTGCTCGACGCCCTGAAGTTCGGTGCACCGCCTCACGGTGGCCTGGCCTTCGGCCTGGACCGCCTGGTCATGCTGATGACTGGCGCCCAGTCCATTCGTGAAGTGATTGCCTTCCCGAAAACCCAGAGCGCCGCGTGTGTCATGACCCAGGCCCCTGGCCTGGTCGACGCCAAGGCCCTGCGCGAGCTGCACATCCGACTGCGTGAACAGACCAAGGTCGAATAAGCAGTCCCGGGCGCATCCACATGGATGCGCCTTTGCGTTTCGGCGCAGGCATTTTCCCGTCCCGCCCCGTCATGGGGCGGGGCTGTTTGTGATTCAAGGAAAACGGAGTCGTTATGGCTGGTCATTCCAAGTGGGCGAACATCAAGCACCGCAAAGAGCGCCAGGATGCCAAGAGAGGCAAGGTCTTCACCAAGTGGATCCGCGAACTGACGGTCGCTGCCAAGCAGGGCGGCCCTGACCCGGCATCCAACCCGCGCCTGCGCCTGGCGCTGGACAAGGCCCTAGGCGCCAACATGAGCCGCGACATCATCGACCGCGCGGTGGCCCGTGGGGCTGGCACCAACGAAAGCGACAACGTCGAAGAGCTCAGCTACGAAGGTTACGGCCCGGGTGGCGTGGCGATCATGGTCGAAGCCATGACCGACAACCGCAACCGTACCGCCGCCGCCGTGCGCCATGCCTTCACCAAGTGTGGCGGCAACCTCGGTACTGATGGCTCGGTGGCCTACCTGTTCGAGCGCAAGGGGCAGCTCAGTTTTGCGCCGGGCGTGGACGAAGACGCGTTGATGGAAGCGGCGATGGAGGCCGATGCCGACGACGTGGTAGCCAACGACGACGGTTCGTTCGAGGTATTCACCTCGTTCAACAGTTTCTATGCCGTGCGTAACGCCCTGGAAGAGGCTGGCTTCAAGGCCGCTGACGCGGAAATCGTGATGCAGCCGACCACCAGTGCCGAACTCGACCAGGAGGGTGCCGAGAAGGTGCTCAAGCTGATCGACATGCTCGAAGACCTGGATGACGTGCAGAACGTCTACTCCAACGCCCAGATTTCCGACGAGATCATGGAAAACCTCGGCTAAGGTGATTTGGCATTTTGTGCCAACTCTGAGCGTTTGATAGCGCCTGTGCCGGCCCTTTCGCGGGTAAACCCGCTCCTACAGGTATTACGCCCATTTCAAATGTGGTGCAGTACCTGTAGGAGCGGGTTTACCCGCGAAAGGGTCGGCGCAGTTTGTAGAGATGCATCATTTTTTCGACGGGCTTTATGACTCTGATTCTAGGTATCGACCCCGGCTCGCGAATCACCGGCTACGGCGTCGTCCGCCAGACCGCCCGTGGTTGCGAGTACGTGGCGTCGGGCTGTATCCGCACCGGCAGCGGCGAGCTGCACGAGCGGCTGCAGATCGTTTTTCGTGGTGTCAGTGAAATCATCACCCAGCACGGCCCGGTAACCATGGGCATCGAGCGGGTGTTCATGGCTCGCAACGCCGACTCGGCGCTGAAGCTCGGCCAGGCGCGCGGCGCCGCTATCGTTGCCGCTGCCGAAGCCGGCCTGGAAATCGCTGAATACAGCGCCACTCAGGTCAAGCAAGCTGTGGCCGGCACCGGTGGGGCCAACAAGGAACAGGTGATGATGATGGTCATGCACCTGCTGAAACTGACGCAAAAGCCGCAGATCGATGCCTCCGATGCGCTGGCCATTGCCCTGTGCCATGCCCATACCCGTTCCAGCCTGGTGCCCCATGGCCTGGCCACCGCGCGGCGACGCGGCGGGCGCTTGCGTCTTTGAGCGCTTCATGCGCAGATACAAAATTTGTCCGGGTGAAGCATTCACCCGCCGCATTTGCTGATAGGGTTGAGCGGTCGTTGACCGGCTCCCCGAGAGGAAGGATCGGAACGTGATTGGACGTTTGCGCGGCACCCTGGCGGAAAAACAGCCGCCGCACCTGATTATCGACGTCAATGGCGTGGGCTACGAGCTCGAAGTGCCCATGACCACGCTGTACCGTCTGCCCAAAGTGGGCGAAACCGTCACTGTGCACACCCATCTGGTGGTGCGCGAAGACGCCCACCTGCTTTATGGTTTTGCCGAAAAGCGCGAGCGCGAGCTGTTCCGCGAGTTGATCCGCCTGAACGGCGTGGGGCCCAAGCTGGCCCTGGCGTTGATGTCCGGGCTGGAGGTCGACGAGCTGGTACGTTGCGTACAGGCCCAGGATACTTCGGCCCTGGTACGCGTGCCGGGGGTCGGCAAGAAAACCGCCGAACGCCTGCTGGTCGAACTGAAGGACCGCTTCAAGGCCTGGGAAACCTCGCCGGCCATGTTCACCCTGGTGTCGGATGGGCCGTTGCCGGCCGCCAGCGCGTCCAGCGCCGAGGCCGATGCAGTCAGTGCCCTGGTCTCGCTGGGCTACAAGCCGCAGGAAGCCAGCAAGGCGATTGCCGCGATCAAGGACAAGGCTGGCTTGAGCAGTGAAGAACTGATCCGCCGCAGCCTGAAAGGGATGATTACCAAGTGATCGAAGCCGACCGCCTGATCGCCGCCAGTGGCCGCGACCGCGAAGAAGTCCAGGACCGTGCGATCCGGCCGCTGAGCCTGAGCGAGTACATCGGTCAGCCGGTGGTGCGCGAGCAGATGTCGTTGTTCATCCAGGCTGCTCGCGGGCGCAGCGAGTCGCTCGACCACACGCTGATCTTCGGCCCGCCAGGCTTGGGCAAGACCACCCTGGCCAACATCATCGCCCATGAAATGGGCGTTTCGGTGAAGAGCACCTCTGGGCCGATTCTGGAGCGCCCGGGTGATCTGGCGGCCATGCTGACCAACCTCGAACCGCACGACGTGCTGTTCATCGACGAGATCCACCGGTTGTCGCCGGTTGTCGAAGAGGTGCTGTACCCGGCCATGGAAGACTTCCAGCTCGACATCATGATCGGCGAAGGGCCAGCGGCCCGTTCGATCAAGCTCGACCTGCCGCCGTTCACCCTCGTCGGTGCAACTACCCGTGCCGGGATGCTCACCAACCCGTTGCGTGACCGCTTTGGCATCGTCCAGCGCCTGGAGTTCTACAGCGACAAGGACCTGGCCACCATCGTCAGCCGCTCGGCCAATATTCTTGGCCTGGCCATCGAGGACCTGGGCGCCTACGAAATTGCCCGCCGCGCCCGTGGCACGCCACGAATCGCCAACCGCCTGCTGCGCCGCGTGCGTGACTACGCTGAGGTGCGCGGCAAGGGCCAGATCACCAAGGCCGTGGCTGACATGGCGTTGAACCTGCTGGACGTCGACGAGCGCGGTTTTGATCATTCCGACCGTCGCCTGTTGCTGACCATGATCGAGAAGTTCGATGGCGGCCCGGTGGGCGTCGACAACCTGGCGGCGGCCATCAGCGAAGAGCGCCATACCATCGAAGACGTACTCGAGCCCTACCTGATTCAACAGGGTTACATCATGCGCACGCCGCGTGGCCGCGTCGTCACACGGCATGCCTACCTGCACTTCGGCCTGAATATTCCAGGGCGCCTGGGGGAGGGCGCAGATTATTCGGAACCGGGCGATGAATGACAGATCGAAACCGACTTTTCGTGGTCCTACCGCAGGCACGCCGAATGGTTGCTGGCAATAAGACATTAATGACGAAAAAACAGTTGCCACAGCGGATTGGCAAGCCGAGGAGTAAGCACTAGAGTATGCGCGCGCAAAATGGCCTGGAACCGTTCGCACACCGTTGTCGCGTCTATTACGAGGATACCGATGCCGGTGGCGTGGTGTATTACGTCAACTACCTGAAATTCATGGAGCGCGCGCGCACCGAACGCCTGCGGCACCTGGGGTTCTCCCAGTCGCAACTGGCCGAAGACAATCTGCTGTTCGTGGTCCATTCCAGCGAAGCGCGCTACCACGCGCCGGCGCGGCTGGACGACCAACTGCGGGTCACCGCGCAAGTACTTGAACTCAATCGCGCCAGCCTGCGTTTCGTCCAGCAGGTTTGGCGGGAAAACGATGAAACGCTGCTCTGCGAGGGGCAGTTCCTGGTGGCCGCAGTGCGTGCTGACACTTTCAAACCCCGAGCCATACCCCCCCAGCTGCGCGACGCTTTTGCGGCGGACGGCTCGGGTAATCAATCGAACGCAGGAGAATAAGCGTGGAAGCTAACGTCGTCGACCATACCTCCATGTGGAGTCTGGTCAGCAATGCCAGCGTGGTGGTTCAGCTGGTAATGCTGACCCTGGTGGCCGCCTCGGTCACCTCATGGATCATGATCTTCCAGCGCAGCGCCATGCTGCGCGCCGGTCGTCGTGCGCTGGATGCCTTCGAAGAGCGCTTCTGGTCGGGCATCGACCTGTCCAAGCTGTACCGTCAGGCAGGCAGCAACCCAGACCCGGACTCAGGCGTGGAGCAAGTATTCCGTGCCGGCTTCAAAGAGTTCTCGCGCCTGCGCCAGCAGCCCGGTGTAGACCCCGACGCGGTGATGGAAGGCGTGGGCCGTGCCATGCGCGTGGCCATCTCGCGCGAGGAAGAAAAGCTCGAGCAGAGCCTGCCGTTCCTGGCCACCGTCGGTTCCACCAGCCCGTACATCGGCCTGTTCGGTACCGTATGGGGCATCATGAACTCCTTCCGCGGCCTGGCCAGTGCCCAGCAAGCGACCCTGGCCACCGTTGCCCCAGGTATCGCCGAAGCCCTGGTGGCTACGGCCATCGGCCTGTTCGCGGCAATTCCGGCGGTCATTGCCTACAACCGTTTTGCCGCGCGCAGCGAAGTGCTGATCGGTCGTTACTACACCTTCGCCGACGAGTTCCAGGCGATCCTGCACCGTAAAGTGCACACCAGCGAAGAGTAATCAGGTAGAAGCCCATGGCCCGAGTTCGCCACAAACGCAAGCCCGTCGCCGAGATGAACGTGGTGCCCTACATCGATGTGATGCTGGTGCTGCTGGTCATCTTCATGGTGACGGCGCCCATGCTCAACCAGGGCGTGAAGGTAGACCTGCCCAAGGTTTCCAGCGAAGCCTTGCCGCAGGACAACAACGTCCAGATCCTCACCATCTCCATCAAGGCCGACAAGACCTATTACTGGAACCTCGGCAGCGAAGTCGATACCGACAAGCAGATGGACAAGGCCATGACCCTGCCGGCCATGACCGACGCCGTGACCAAGATCATTGCCGCCGGCCGTGACCAGGGCAAGCAGACCCAGGTATTCATTCGGGGTGACAAGGCGGTCGACTATGGCGCGGTCATGGGTGCCATGGGCGGGTTGCAGAAGGCCGGTGTCGGTAACGTTGGCCTGATTACCGAGGCGCCCTGATGCAACAGCGAGAGCCATCCGCCTCGGAAAGCTACTTCTGGCCCAGTGTCTGGGCCATCGGTCTGCATGTGCTGGTGTTCGGCCTGCTGTTCGTCAGTTTTGCCATGACGCCTGAGCTGCCGCCTTCCAAGCCAATCGTCCAGGCTACCCTTTACCAGCTCAAGTCCAAGAGCCAGGCGACCACCCAGACCAACCAGAAGATTGCCGGGGAAGCGAAGAAGACCGCGTCGCGCCAGACTGAAGTCGAGCAGTTGGAGCAGAAGAAGGTCGAGCAGGAGGCCATCAAGGCTGCGGAACAAAAGAAAGCCGACGCCGCTCAAAAGGCCGAAGAGGCTCGCGAAGCCGCCGAGGCGAAAAAAGCCGAGGACGCCGCCAAGGCCGCCGAAGCCGCCAAGGCCAAGCAAGCCGCCGAAGCCAAGAAGGCCGACGAGGCGAAGAAAGCCGCCGAGAAGCAGCAGGCTGACATCGCCAAGAAGAAGGCTGAGGACGAAGCGAAGAAAAAAGCCGAAGAAGAGGCCAAGAAAGCGGCCGCTGAAGAGGCGAAGAAACAAGCCGCCGAGGACGCCAAGAAGAAGGCAGCCGAAGAGGCCAAGAAGAAAGCAGCCGAGGACGCCAAGAAGAAAGCG
The DNA here is from genome assembly GCF_013305665.1 of Pseudomonas sp. NY5710. Taxonomy (NCBI): domain Bacteria; kingdom Pseudomonadati; phylum Pseudomonadota; class Gammaproteobacteria; order Pseudomonadales; family Pseudomonadaceae; genus Pseudomonas; species Pseudomonas sp. NY5710. Next base: position 3,975,733 of record NZ_CP045554.1, on the reverse strand, counting down.
GCGGCCGAGGACGCGAAGAAGAAGGCAGCTGAAGAGGCCAAGAAGAAGGCCGCTGCAGACGCCCAGAAGAAAAAGGCACAGGAAGCGGCCCGCAAGGCGGCAGAAGACAAGAAAGCCCAGGCCCTGGCCGAGCTGTTGTCCGATACCACCGAGCGGCAGCAGGCCCTGGCTGACGAGCAAGGTGACCAGGTGGCCGGCGATTTCGACGACCTGATCCGCATGCGCGCGGCCGAGGGTTGGGCGCGTCCGCCTTCCGCGCGCAAGGGCATGACGGTGACCCTGCAGGTAAGCATGTTGCCGGACGGTACCGTTACCAGTGTCAGCGTGGTCCGTTCCAGTGGTGACGGCCCGTTCGACAGTTCGGCGGTAGCTGCGGTCAAGAACATTGGTCGTTTGACCGAGATGCAGGGTATGAAGCCGAGCGATTTCAACCGTTATCGTTCGTTCAAGATGACATTTACACCTGAGGATCTAGCGTTGTGATTAAACGTCTGAGAGGACTGCTGGTCTTGCTCTGCTGCGTGGCAGGCTTGGCGGTGGCAGAGGAAAAGAACATCCTGGTCACCAGCGGCAGCGACCGGGCCACGCCCATCGCGGTAGTACCGTTCGGTATGCAGGGCGGTAGCGTGTTGCCTGAAGACATTGCCGACATCATCGGCAACGACCTGCGCAACTCTGGCTACTATTCGCCGATTCCGCGGCAGAACATGATCAGCCAGCCGTCGCAGGCCAGCGAAGTGATCTTCCGTGACTGGAAAGCCCTGGGTGCCCAGTACGTGATGGTCGGTAGCATCGTGCCCTCGGGTGGTCGCCTGCAGGTGCAGTACGCGCTGTTCAACGTCGCCACCGAGCAGCAAGTGCTGACCGGTAGCGTGGCGGGCAGCACCGACCAGTTGCGCGACATGGCGCACTACATTGCAGACCAGTCGTTCGAGAAGCTCACCGGCATCAAGGGCGCGTTCTCGACCCGCATGCTGTACGTGACTGCCGAGCGCTTCTCCACCAACAATACCCGCTACACCCTGCAGCGTTCGGACTACGACGGTGCACGTGCAGTCACCCTGCTGCAATCGCGCGAGCCTATCCTGTCGCCGCGGTTCGCACCGGATGGCAAGCGTATTGCCTACGTGTCGTTCGAACAGAAGCGCCCGCGCATCTTCGTGCAGAACATCGATACCGGCCGTCGCGAACAGGTGACCAACTTCGAGGGCCTGAACGGCGCGCCAGCCTGGTCGCCTGACGGTTCGCGCCTGGCCTTCGTGCTGTCCAAGGACGGCAACCCGGACATCTACGTGATGAACATGGCCTCGCGCCAGATCAGCCGCGTAACCGCCGGCCCTGGTATCAATACCGAGCCGTTCTGGGGTAAAGACGGCAACACCATTTACTTCACCTCCGACCGGGGCGGCAAACCGCAGATCTATAAACAGTCGGTCGGTGGGGGTGGTGCCGAGCGCGTAACCTTCGTGGGTAACTACAACGCCAACCCGAAACTTTCGGCAGACGAGAAAACCCTGGTGATGATTCATCGCCAACAGGGCTTTACCAACTTCAAAGTGGCGGCACAGGACTTGCAGCGCGGAAGTGTAAAGATTCTCTCGGAAACAAGTCTTGATGAGTCTCCCACTGTTGCGCCAAACGGCACCATGCTAATCTACGCCACCCGCCAGCAGGGCCGGGGAGTCTTGATGCTCGTGTCGCTTAATGGCCGCGTGAGGCTCCCACTTCCTACCGCTCAAGGCGAAGTCAGAGAACCGTCCTGGTCCCCTTACCTGAACTGATTGCGGCGTAATACGTTTTGCTTAACACACTGGGGTTTCATTAGGAGTTTCACGATGGAAATGCTGAAGTTTGGTAAATTTGCTGCGCTGGCTCTGGCCATGGCCGTAGCTGTAGGTTGCTCCTCGAAGGGCGGTGACAACGCAGGCGAAGGCGCTGCTGTAGATCCTAACGCTGGCTACGGTGCCAACACTGGCGCTGTCGACGGCTCCCTGAGCGAAGAAGCGGCCCTGCGCGCAATCACCACCTTCTACTTCGAATACGACAGCTCGGACCTGAAGCCAGAAGCCATGCGCGCTCTGGACGTTCACGCCAAGGACCTGAAAGCCAACGGCAACCGCGTTGTTCTGGAAGGTAACACCGACGAGCGCGGCACCCGCGAGTACAACATGGCTCTGGGTGAGCGTCGTGCGAAAGCCGTTCAGCGCTACCTGGTTCTGCAGGGTGTTTCCCCTGCTCAGCTGGAAGTGGTTTCCTACGGCGAAGAGCGTCCAGTTGCTACCGGCAACGACGAGCAGTCCTGGGCTCAGAACCGTCGCGTAGAACTGCGTAAGTAAGTTCTTATGCGTATGTGCCGCCGTGTAGTAACCGTCCTCGCACTCAGCCTGCCGCTCGCGGCCTGGGCTGAGGTCCCTGTAGTAGATGACAACGCAGGCAGTTATCCGCCTGCGGGTTATGGCACGAGCGGCGCCTATGCCGGGTCGGGGGCTTCGGCCCCTGCCTCTGCACAGGGCCAGCTGTTCATGCAGCTGCAACAGATGCAGGACCAGCTTTCCCGTCAGCAAGGCATCATCGAAGAGCTGCAAAACGATGTGTCGCGCATGAAGCAGGAAAACCTGGAGCGATACCAGGACCTGGACCGTCGCATCAACAGTGGTGCTGCACCTGCCGCAACCCCTGACAATTCCTCCGGTGGTGCATCCAATGCCGCCTCCGGTGCAGCAGCCGGTGCTGCTGCGCAACAACCGGCCGCCAGTAGCGAGCCCGGTGATCCGGCGAAAGAGAAGCTCTACTACGATGCAGCTTTCGACCTGATCAAGCAAAAAGACTTCGACAAGGCCAGCCAGGCCTTCACCGCCTTCCTGCGCAAATATCCGAACAGCCAGTACGCCGGCAATGCCCAGTACTGGTTGGGTGAGGTGAACTTGGCCAAGGGTGACTTGCAAGGCGCCAGCCAGGCGTTTGCCCAGGTCAGCCAAAAGTACCCCAAGCACAGCAAAGTGCCAGACTCGCTTTACAAACTGGCCGACGTCGAGCGCCGCATGGGCCACACCGACAAGGTCAAGAGTATCCTGCAACAGGTCATCACCCAGTATCCCGGCACCTCTGCCGCGCAATTGGCACAGCGTGACCTGCAAAAGCTCTAAGGCGCTTTGCAGTTGCGTTTGAAATAAACCCGCGCCAGTCGCGGGTTTTTTCGTTAGAATCACGGCCCTTTTTTCGTAAACACGCTGCTGCGGATAACGCGATGTCGAGTCCGCGGCAGTGCCTGACGGAGGCGGGCAGCCTGTTTAGCTGTCACGCCCGTGGCGAGCATGCAAGACACATTACGCATCACCGAAGTCTTTTACTCTTTGCAGGGTGAAACACGAACGGCTGGGCTGCCCACGGTATTCGTGCGGCTCACCGGTTGCCCCCTGCGCTGCCAGTACTGCGACAGTGCCTACGCCTTCAGTGGCGGTACCGTTCGTACCCTCGACTCGATCCTCGAGCAAGTGGCCGGCTTCAGGCCGCGCTATGTGTGCGTCACCGGTGGCGAACCGCTGGCCCAACCGAATGCCCTGCCGCTGCTGCAGCGGCTGTGCGATGCCGGCTACGAGGTGTCTCTGGAGACCAGTGGCGCGCTGGATATCGCCGGCACCGACACCCGGGTCAGTCGTGTGGTAGACCTGAAGACCCCAGGTTCCGAAGAGTCGCACCGTAACCTCTATTCGAACATCGACCAGCTGACCCGCAACGACCAGGTCAAGTTCGTCATCTGTTCCCGCGAGGATTACGACTGGGCAGTTTCCAAGCTGATCCAGTACAACCTGGCCGAGCGTGCCGGTGAAGTGCTGTTTTCACCCAGCCATCATCAGGTGAGCGCCAGCGACCTGGCAGACTGGATCGTCGCCGACAACCTGCCCGTGCGCTTCCAGCTGCAGTTGCACAAGCTGCTGTGGAACGACGAACCCGGGCGTTGATTGAGGAGTAAATACACATGACAGAAAAACGCGCAGTCATCCTGTTGTCCGGTGGCCTGGACTCGGCCACGGTAGTCGCCATGGCCAAGGCCGACGGCTACAGCTGCTATACCATGAGCTTCGATTACGGCCAGCGCCATCGCGCCGAGCTTAACGCCGCTGCCCGTGTGGCCCGCGACCTGGGCGTGGTCGAGCACAAGGTCATTGGCTTGAACCTGGACGGTATCGGAGGTTCGGCCTTGACCGACAGCAGCATCGACGTGCCGGAAACACCCGGTGAAGGTATTCCAGTGACCTATGTGCCAGCGCGCAATACCGTGTTCCTGTCACTGGCGCTGGGCTGGGCAGAAGTGCTGGAGGCACGTGATATCTTCATTGGCGTGAACGCCGTGGACTACTCCGGCTACCCGGATTGCCGCCCTGAGTTCGTCGAAGCGTTCGAGCGCATGGCCAACCTGGCGACCAAGGCTGGGGTCGAAGGGCAGGGCTTCCGGATCCAGGCGCCGCTGCAGAACATGAGCAAGGCGCAAATCGTGCAGGCTGGTATGGCCCGCGGCGTGGACTATAGCCTGACCGTTTCCTGCTACCAGGCCGACGATGAAGGGCGTGCCTGCGGCAAGTGCGACAGCTGCCGCCTGCGTGCCGATGGTTTCGGGGCTGCCGGTGTCGACGACCCCACGCGCTACGCTTGAACTGATCAGAGGGTATTGATTTCCCGTTAGAAATCAGTATTATACGCGCCATCCAACGGGTCGTTAGCTCAGTTGGTAGAGCAGTTGGCTTTTAACCAATTGGTCGTAGGTTCGAATCCTACACGACCCACCACTATTCACAGCGGTTCGTGATGTACTAGGAAGGGGGGCTTGCCAGCCAGTTTCTAGTCTTGCAGCCGTCTGGAGCGAACCTTAGGCTCGCTTCGGCGTGATGTCAATATGGAATAGCCCGCCGCTTATGGCGGGCTTTTTCGTCTCTGGCCCAAAAAACTCAATGACTTAGCGGATTCGCGTGCTACTCAGCACTGCGAAAACTCGCCTCGAGTGGCCCCCAAAACCCGCGCAGCCAAAGGCATGGCGCCAGTTTCCTAGCACCAGAGACCTGGGACAGTTCTGTCCTATCTGCCCTTGATCAGCTGTCGATGTAGTGGCTGATTGCCATTCGTCGACTCATAGCTTCGGGGAGGCGCGTGCGTTGTAGACCGTGCCTGCGTCAGCCGAATGAGATCGAGCAAAGGGTGTAGACCCTGTCGTCGATGCCATCAGGCTGAATAGAAGGCTGGGTTGAAAGAGATCTTCGGGCGGTAGCAAAGCACTGGCACAGATCTGCTTGAACTCAATCAGCAGATGTCCTGGTGCAGGGTCGCCACCTCCTTGATGATCTTGTTCGATCGCTCTTCGTCGACCAGGCTCTATGCGTTGTTCGCCTTCACCTAGTCGCGAGTTTGGTGCAGCACTGTCATCCACCCGCCGTACAAGACGTAATGCTCCCTGCTGCATGCTCCGCTCGTGCAACACGTCTCGCATGTGGTCATAGTCGGCCTCGATGTAGCTCATCGTGGTGGCGATGTTGGAATGGTTCAGCAGGTTCTTGGTGAGGTGGATGTTTCTTTCTGGCTGCTTCATCAGATCGGTTGCAAGCGTGTGCCTGAACCGGTGCGGAGTCATCCGAACCCCGAGCTTGACGATCAGCTTCTTGTACATCGCCTCGACTTGGTCGGAGTTCATTTCATGCCGCTTGTAATAGCGGGAGAAGCGATTGACGTTGAAGAGTTGGTCTTCGGCGGCGAAGCCAGCTCGAGCGGCTTCATCCAACAACCGACGCATATGAGGCGCAAGACCATCCATAATCGGGATCCGGAACTCCCGGTGGGTCTTCTCTGTTTCGCCTCGTACTAGGATGAGTTGGCGGTCCCAGTCGACATCCCGAAGCCGAATGCACAGTAGTGCGTTCAACCGGATGCCCGTGTAGTAGAAGATTTCGAACGTAGCGAGCCAGAACCACCCTGGCGTGATCCTGGCACGGCTGCCAGTCGATTCCTCTTGGTCAGCCAGGCTTCTGAGCCAGCGCCGCGCACGGAGGATCGCCTCGCCGTCAATGATTTTGCTCGGCCGCTTCGGTGCAATTACCGTCGTCTTCTTGAATGGGTTCACATCGGTGTTGGGAAGAATCCCGTACTCGATGCCATACCCCCATATGGTTCGGAGGTGATTGGAGTAGGTGTTCCAGCTGCGCTTCGATAGACCTCCGTCAATCAGCTTGTTCCTCAACGCGAGAACGCCACGTCGATCGATAGACTCCACATCGACAGCTTTGCCGAAGTTCTTTTCCAGCTTCTTCATTGCCGCGCCGTAGATTTTCGCACTGGCCGGCCGGAGGTCGTGATCGACTAGGTATTCCCGGAGCAGATTCTCGGGCGTCATTCGGCGGCCCCTTCCGTCACCCGTCTCAAGCTTGGGTTATTCATGGGCTGCTCGGGGAATATCAGCTTCGGGTCAAGAAGCAGGTAGCCCCTCAACTGCGTGGTCTTCCTTGGACCTATTACATCGTAGGTCCAAATGTTCAGCTGCTTGCTGGTCTTCTGGTGGCTCTTCTCTTTCTCAAAGGCGCGTTGAACATGCTGCCAGGCCGCTGTCCCAGGTTTACCGACGATCTTCTCAAGCTCCGGGTGCTCCAGCACATATCGCTTGAAGATCCCTGGGGTGACGAGCATTGCTGTGTCGTCGACGGTGTGAATCAGGGCCTTGGTGTCATTGATGATCAATTTATGGGAGGCGGCACCTGCTTTTACCCAAGCGATGAAAGCCCCTCCCAACGAACTACTCGTAGGCATTGTGGTTACATCTTTTTGTGCAGCATTCCTTGCTATGGCTGCTAGAGAATCGTCAGCCCGCCCTACCTCCTCTAGTCCTTGATGGGGAGGGGAGGCGGCTGCTGAGCCTTGGCTAGCACTTAGCTCTTCTGATGGCGCAGTGATATTACTATACAGTGACAGTAGTTCTTCACGCTCAGATGATTGGATTCCTTGGCTTGGAGCTGGCTGTACCAGCGCTCGGGGCCGCGCCGGCGGTTGAGGTGTGTCGTCACTGGTGTCGATGGGTTGTTCCGGTACCGCGCAAACTGTTTCTTCACTCGTACTCGGCTGCGTGACTACTTCCGGTTCCTGCTCCAGGGTGAGGGTGCCGGCGTACTGGGGAGGGCGATCGTCTGGATTGGGCCATACGAGTGCCGGCGAGATCTTCAAGAAGGTGAAGCTATTCTTCCAGCCGCGGCCGTTATCGATGGTGGCTTTCCAGATCGCTTTATCCTGCGCGTTGGTCTGGATGATTGCCTGGTCCTGCAGCATGTTGAAGAACGGGGCATTGGAGGTTGGCACTCCCTCAATACCCTGGGTCAGCATGTATGCCCGGAGTTGATCTGCTGCAGGCTTACTCACCAGCCAAAGCGCATCCTGTGTCAGCCAGCCATCTGCAGGTCCGTCCTGGTGATTGAGCTTGAGTTTCTCCCGCACCAGGAAACGCAGGCCGTCGGCGAGTTGCCGCTGCAGTGATTGTTTGGGGGCTGTCAGCGCGCGCTCTGGATTTCCTCCCAGTTGCTGGGCAACGGAAGCTTTGTCTGCTTGGACCACAATTTCGCCGAGGATGCCGGCGTGCTCGTATTGACCTGCGAGGAGGTAGATCAGCTGCCTCCATAGTTCAGGAAAACCACTGAGCCAGTCGAGAATCCCGCTGTCCAGGACCTGCATATACACTAGGGCTGAAGCAGCACCGTGTAGCTGGTACTCCCTGCCTTTGACGTACTTGAACCGGTAGGGACGGCTGATCGGTCCATGCCACGGGTGCCACGCTCGGCCATCCTCGAGCTCCACGCGGAGGTCAACAGCGATCTTTCCCAAGTCGTGCAGCAACGCGCCGTACGCTGCGGCTGCGGTCCATGCCTCAGCTTGGGCCGACTGCGATTCCGGTGGCGCTCCGATCGGCAGAAGGTGCGTCTGACGGATCTTGAGGGCGTAAGCCATGATCTCCAGGCCATGGTCTAGGAGGCCCCCAAGGTGGGCATGGTGATGGTTTTCAGAAGCAGGGAGCAGCTGCACCAGCTCTGCGTAGCGCTCGAGCGGCTTGAGGTAGAGGGTGTTGAACTGAGCTCGTGAGAGCGAAGCCCGACGCCAGATATTCTCCAGGAGCTGCTGGCGGAGGGGGCTCTGCAGCAGAGCAGTAGCCTTCGCCGGCAGATGGAAGCCATGCGGTGAGGCTTCTGGCGTTGGTTTGGCCGAACGGCGGCCTAACCATGATAGGAGGTGCATAGGGTGCTCCATGGGTGTGCATGGAGCGGGCTTTTCTCCTAATGCCAAGATGGCATCAACGGAAAAGGGTATCTGAGAGGTTCTAGAATTCGTGGCAATGCGCCATCACTACATGCCGCGTGGCCTCAATGATGGACTTGAGTTAGGGGGGTTACGTGGAGCAGGTGGAGCAGGTTTCAGTTCATGCTTATATTGTTCAAGGCTGAGGCTACCAACAAGTTTTCCCGACGGCGAAACACCTAGAACCGTTAACATGCTTTCGGGTGAGACGTGACCACCTCCGCCGCGCCCATCTGCACTCCTGTAATATTGTAGTTGTTCAAGGTAGTTCATAAACTCAGGGTGAGTTATGCCCATGGAAAGAATATCAGCCAGGTCGGCGGACCGAGCATTCGGGTCAAAATATTTCTGGTTCCCGAGTCCTAATTTTTGCTCATTGGTTAGGCCTCCATATACAATCCAATGATGGTTGTAGTGGTTCAACTGATTTGCAGCTACGTCGTAGTCTGTGAAGATTGTTTTCTCTGCTGCGATCTCTGATTTGTCTCTCTTGAACTCTACAAGTACCAGTTTTTTATCTTTTCCGAAAATTCCATCGCCTGATGAACGCTCATGACGGCCTGCAATCGGCGCTGCGAAATCTAATCGACCGGCTGCGTTGAGTCTAAGGATGAAACCGTACTCGACTGTTTTTTCCCACCAAGTTGCTTGCATATTAAGCTCCTAGCGTTTCCTTTTGTCGGACTACGTCCGCCCTTTCGGGTAGGGCTTTTACCCTTGTGATCCATTCCATTATCCATTCAAGCCCATTTGCTTCTGAGCCATTTACCCTTTACTGCTGATGCAGGTGTTTCAAATTCTGCGCGACCTCCATAGCATCGTGGAGGACTCGTAGTATCTCAACGATTTGATCTGTCCCAGTTCGGTAAAACACGATATGTCGAGGTCTAATCACACGGCCGTCAGTCATCTGCAGCACGTTGAATGACAGATGCAGGCTGCGAAGGCCCGGGGAAAGCTCATCACGCATTTTGCTGTCTGCCGGCGTCGGCTGTTCAGCTAGGGCGAGGAGCGTCTCCTGCAGCAAGTCTTGATACCGATTCCTGACGGACTGACCGAGCCTCACCTCAGTGAAGCGAAGCGTATCGGCGATGTCGATGCATGCCTGGGGTGACATGCGAACCATGACCCTACTCATGCTTTATCGCCCGCTAGTCTTCCAAGATTGTCCAGGTAGGCTGCCAGATTGGACGGATCGATTTCATCGTACTGGCCTGCTTCGACCTGCATGATGCCTACTGATGTTGCGTTCCGCAGTGCTTCGAGCCTGGCTGCCTCAGCTGCTTCATGCTCAAGCAGCATCCGGATGCCTGCACGCACGACTTCGCTGAAGTTCTGGTACCGACCAGTGTTGACTAAATCATCAATGGACTGCTCCATCGGCTTTGGAACGACGACATTGTGGGTGGCCATGGATGTGAACCTGATGAGTGGTGATGGCGTTTTATGCCATACCTCTTGCGGAAATGCCAAAGGTGTCGTATATCTGATGGCAAGGTGCTCTCACAGAGCAAGGAGATGGAACATGACCACAGCCGCCAAACGATCGATTGCCTTCCGCTTGGGCCGGGCTCTGGGGAGCGTGGCGCGTTTCTTCATGCATGACATCAATCCGACAGTCCGTTGGGTTAAACGGGTATTCCTAGCAACGGTTATTGCGCTCATTTTAGCCAACTCGATCAGCTGGGTTATGTCGGTGCTACTGACAGTCTTTTCTCTGACTCTCGGTCTGTACGCACTTTCCAAAGTTGACCTCGGAAAGGTTGAGCTGTTTTCTGAGGATGAAGAGGCACCATACGGTCGGGATGTTTTTGAAAGACCGCTTGATTCTTATGGTAGGTCAGTTAAATAGATACTGGCTCAGTACTTGCTGTATCAAGCCAGTATCACCATGATGCGCTCAGCTCTTTGAGGCTCCTCCAGCAACCGACTTTACTCCGCCCTCAACCAGATTGCCTGCTTTTTGACCTGCCCTTTGCACTGCTCCAGTTCCTTCTGACAGTCCGCTAAGAATTGTACCTGTTTGCACTCCTGCCCAGCCAAGAGCTAGAACCCAAAAGGTTGGGAGAATGATAAACATCGAACCCATGACGAAGTTCAGAATCGCGTCTTGAGTCGTGGTGTTCAAGCCCATCACTGGATCAAAGGATAAGTGCGGCGAGCCCGAGCCATATAAAACGTCGATGATAGTGCTGTCGACCCATCTTGCCAGTTGAAACCAGAAATCTACAAATATTAAGGCGAACATTGTTACTGACATGGTCATGGCAACCTTCAGTTGATACGCTCCGATTATCAGTACCAGTGGAATGCAGATAACCATGGCCATCTTGAGGAAGGCCACTACCATCGGTAATGCTTGACGCACCATGTCCATAGCCGGGAAGAAGGCCAGCGAGCCTACGGCGACCCCCAGTGTACCCCCTGCACGAGCAAGGCCATTCCAGACGGTTCCGTCGATCTGTCCGCCATAGTCGGTGTAGACGTCGCCGTTGACCTGGCTGGATGGCGACACGAGCTGGCGAATCATCGAGTCGGTTACTTCCTCCTGGGACAGCCACTTTGCCCATCCGAGGAACTGGTTCAGCAGACTTGGGTCGACCTGGGCTTTCAGTCGGTCCCGTAGGCCGATGCTCCCATCTGACCACCACTGCTTGCAGGTGGGGTACCCACCGCCCCCGGTCACCTGAGGCATGCCATCATCTCGTTTCGTGTCATACGGCCAGGATGTACGTGGTGTTCTGGAGTAGTCCGTGTCGTAGTAACCAGCTGTATTCAGCAAGTAGTGGGACCCGATCCAGTTCAGGTCCTGCAGGGCCTTCTGGTCTTTGGCGATCGACCCAATGTCGGGCTGACGCATGAACAGGCGCGCGCGGGAAGGACCGAAGCAATCGTGGGTGAAGTCTGCCACCTCCTGCGCGAGCAGGGGGTTGCCGATCCTCATCGCGTCGACCTCCATGCGCATTTGCCTGAGATCCGTACCGCAAGGGATGGCTGCAACAGCACCGCTATTCAAACCCTTGGACAGCGCGTGAACGAGCGCCCACCACACCGGCACCTTCGCGCTCTTGCCGGCCAACGAGCTGAAGGTGGTGTTCCAGCCTGTCTCCGAGGGCGCCGGCGTCAGCACTTGGCACTGCTTCCCTCGCGCCTGATCGAACTGCAGAGTGTCAAACCCCACGGAGATGGCTGGCACAGCACACAGTGAAACGACCACGTATCCGACGTACAGCTGGGTTTCAATGCGAGCCAGGGACAGCACACCTTTGTTGCCTTCGTCGGCACCTTCTCCTCGTACCTTGATCCACTCACGGGCGACGATGATGATGAAGGGCAGGGCAAACAGCCCCGTGTCGGAGATCATGTCCCAGATCCCGTTGTTGATGATCCACCCTACCAGGGTGAGGTAATACTCCAGGTAGTCGTTTGTATAGAGCGTCATAGCACCTCCGACCAGGTGATTGGCGCCTTCGAGATTTCGATTATCACGAACAGCAGGAGCACCAAGAACTCGACCCGCTGAGCGCCTTTAGATGGTTGGCCATCCCCCGTTCCGGGCAGTCGCGCCTTGAGCTTCAACCAGGCGATGACGATGCTGCCGTAGAGGGCAAGTCGCCATAGCAGCAGTGGCAGGTAATTGCCCTCACGCCACTTCAGCCAAGTGTCGAAAACACCCAGGTGATTGACCGCGATGATGCCGAGCAACACGCTCAGCAGCAGCATCACTACGCTCAAAGCTACGCCCCCGAGCAGGACTTTCAGGGGGTGGACTTTTTTCTCGACATCTTCGGACATGGTCACTCCTTGCCGGCAGGCTTCTGCAGCTGAATCATGCGATCCTGTTCAGGCGCCGCGTTGTAAATCGAGCGAGAACTTTCGGAGCGTGCCTTGCCGCGTTCGATGATTTTCATCGGAGAGTTGTTCGCGAGCTGCTGTCGCATATCGAGCTCGGTCTTCAGATTCGTGATTAGCAATTGGAGGTTGTCCACCTGGCCGAGGGTCGCTTCTACGGCAATCTTGTTCATGCTCACATTCGGCTCCCTGCTGCCTGTAATCAGCATGCGTTGCATCAGAAGCGCTTTCTCCAGAACGTCTGCAAGTGCCACCTCCGAGGCAAGGCGGGACGTAAGTACAGCTTGGTCACGCTCGTCACGAAGTGCGGTTACGACGCCGCGGGTGATGGGCAGTGAGTCGCTGCTGGCCTCACGCAGCTTCTCGGAGGTGATCTGTGTTCCCGGCTTCAAGAGCTCCTGCAGCGCCGCGAGCTTCTTGTCGTATGTTTCCTGGATCAGCGGCGTCAGGCCCACTCCCGGAGTCGAGGTGGTGGCGCAGCCTTCACAGGTTTGGATCTGCTGCTCACCCAGGACCCGGTTTGCGAACTGGGCGGCTTCGGCTGGTGATTCCCAACTGCCGCATACCAGTCCATTGGAGCAGCTGGCCTGCGGAATGCTCGAGGTATCCTGAGCTGCGCGGTTGTTGAGAAGGTTATAGCCTGCCTTCGCGACGTCCCCGACCACTTTGATAGGCTGCTGACCGTTGCCGCCGGCCTGCTTTCCGCCTACCCAGGTCACGCCGTTGGTTCCAGGCGCTTCCTCGACCTTGTCGACCACTGCTACGGCGTCGTTGCTGGATGCCAGGGCTTGCCCCATCTTTTGCCCCTCTGCAACCTTGCCCCACCCCATCTGACCACCCGCGATGTCGGCCATGCGTTCGGCCATCGCCCTGCAGGTTCCCTTCGATCGGTCGTAGTCGAGGCGCGCCTGCAGGATTCCGTTCGTCAGCAGGTTATAGAGGGCGGGATTGGCCCGCTGCAGGATCATCGCCGGCAGTGACGTGACTGCGCCGGTAGCGTTCTGGATGACGCTGCCCATGATCTGTTGGAAACCCTGCGTTGCGCCGTTCAGCTGGTTCTGCAGCGTGTTGCTGAGGTCCATGTTTCCGCAGACCAGGTTGTTCTGCCAGCCGGCACCGACGGTGATGCTCTCCATCTGGCCAGCGCTGCCCATCTGGACAGCACTGCCACCACCGATGCTGTAGAGCACGTCGTCTCCGATCACGCTGCCCTGGGATTCGACCTTGATCGGGTCGGCGGCCTCGGCCATGCACCAGGTGCTGGTCATGCCAGCTGCGAGAATGATCGCGATGGATAATTTATTCATTGAACTCTCCAGTCATATCTCATTGGAAGTCAGTGCTTCCCAGGAAGGTTTGGCCCTTACGCTGGCAGCATGAGTAGGGCCGCCACAGGGCCCACGCATAGGCTTCGTCGACAGCGTCGGCATTAGGGCCGGGGGAGGGGAATACGGCGCAGGTGGGGCTCATGGTTGGCGTGAGTTGCTGCCACTTTCCTGTGGTGGCATCGCCTTCTTTCAGCTCGCCGGCAGGCCAGTAGCCTGGTTCTGCAAGACCGCGCATTGGCAGGTACACGTGGGGTTGACCGACACGGGTGGTGACGTCGCCGGCGCGCTGGGCGATGACAGCACCGGCTTTAAAATCGTCGACCTGGTGGATGAAGCCGCTGCGTGGGTAAACGCTTCCCCACATGTCTGCCGATAGAAGGCCGCCGACTTCACGCATGCCCGGAATCAGGGCCTCCGGGTAAACGGACTCGGGTACTCCGTACCGCCATGCAAGGGTGTCCAGCGTGCTGAGCATGTATGGAACGTAAGGCGTGGTCGCGCCGTGGCAGGAATAGCCAAAGGAACTGGCGAACCGGCTGAACACCGCAGCCCCAGGATGGCCAATAACGTCTGCCTCCTTGAACTTGGCGATGTTGTTCTCGGCGTTGTGGTTGGTTGTTCCATCATTACCGGCTTGCGCTGCCGCATTCGGCGCTCCCATCGGGCTCACCTCTGTCCAAGGGTTTTCCCCGGTATTGGCGTAGGCAGATACCACCGCGTCCGGGATGTAATGCCGGACTTTGGTGGAGGTTTTGACCGTGCAGCCAACAGGGGTGCAGAGCAGCCAGTAGCAGATGCCGACCACTTTGTACTCAAGGCAGGTAGGCGAACTGGTGGAGGCGATAATCGCCGCTGAACTGATGGCCGCTGATGCTGAGAGCGGGAGTGATGCTGTAAGAAGACCGGTCAGGGTCAGTCTGGATATTCGCCTCATCATTGCCCCCTTGCACGGTTGATGGTCTGCATGGCTGTTGCCACGTCGGGTTGGCCGTACACCACATACCGGCGATCGACGACCACCGCCGGCACCTTCGAAACACCGACACTCCAGGCATCAGCATTTCCCTGCTGGGCGGTGGCCAGCTGTTGCATCAGTGCGGCCCCTGCCGGAGTGCTCATCAGCCGTCGTGCGGCGAGAGCGGCCTGGTGAGGGTTAGGTGGCAGCTCTCGGGACAACTGCTCCTCGATGCGCTGTTGGTCATCGAGCTTGATGACACGCACATCTGCTGGTACGGAAGTCAGTGGGTGCGCTGAGTCTGTTATGGCCCAGATCTCGGCATGGGCGGTGCCGGTGGCCAACGCGACAACGAGCAAGGGGACTGCTCGCCATGAGGGCGGGAGGGGATTGAACATGGGACTGCACCTGAAGTGGGGACCGATACAGGAAAACGGATCGGCCCACCAGGCGCAGTAGGAAATAGATATCTGAGGGTGCTTGGATTTATCGGGGAGTTAGGTCGGGTGGAGCAGACGGAGCGTTTTTGCCGTGGCAGGCTTGTGGATATGGCTCATACTGGGGATGTAAGCCGGAACCCCAGAAATTTCCGTCACCCTAGTTGGGTGGGCTCAACACTCGTGTCACCAGCTACCTTCTGGAGAATCGAGCTCGGCCATCCCTCCCTGGACGGGCATCGCTCGACGATGTTCAACGGCTCCCTCACGGGGCCGTCGTTTTGTGGGGGCTATTCCATCCACAAGTCGTCGAGGTTCTTGAAGTTCCAGAGCGTCGGGTCTTCGGGGCCAGTGATACTGTCCTTGCAACTCGTGGCCGCCAGGTCGATGGTCTGCATCGGGATCGGCTCTCTCGAGCGTAGCGAGAAGAACACGCGAACCTTGGGAGTCAGCAGTGATTCCATTCCCGGCTCAACGACAACGGCCAGACGCTTAGAGGACAGGCGAACCAAGGAGCCGACGGGGTAGATGCCCACGGCCTTGACGAAGGCGTGGAAGATGCGTTTGTCGAAATGGCCCTCCCACTTGGCCATCTGCCGCATCGCCGCGGACGGGTCCCACGGCTTTTTGTAGGCTCGCTCCGACGTCACGGCATCATAGACGTCGCAGATTGCGCCCATGCGGGCCAGGAGTGAAATGGCGTCACCGGCCAAGCGATCCGGGTAGCCGGTTCCGTCGATCTTCTCGTGATGGTGCAGGGCAATGTCCACCACCCCGGGCTCGGCCCCGCCTGCGCGCAGCATCTTTGCGCCCTCCACAGGGTGGCGCTTCATGATGGCGAACTCGGCATCGGTGAGCTTGCCTGGTTTGTTAAGCACTTCCAGCGGCATCGCGGCCTTGCCTAGGTCGTGCATCAGTCCGCCGATGCCAGCCAGGCGCGTTTGCTCCTCGTCTAGATCGAGATGCCGGGCCAGCGATAGCATCAGGGCGCAGACGGCAACCGAGTGCAGGTAGGTGTAATCGTCGTGCGTTTTGATGCGTGCGACGCTGATGAGGGCATGAGGTTGGCGCAGCACCGAGGCAGCGATTTCTCCGACCAGCGGCAACGTCGTGCTTGGGTCGACGGCCTTGCCAAGCCGGGCTTCCTGGAACATGTCCATGACTTGGGACTTGGCCGCAAGACAGAGTTTCCGTGCATAACACATTTCGCTCTCCATTGAGGTTGCGCCGTCACTTTTCTTGCTTAGTGGACTAGACGGCAGAGATTGCTCCTCCGACAATTCTCTGGGCTCTGGGCTCTGGGCTCTGGGCTCTGGGCTCTGGGCTCTGGGCTCTGGGCTCTGGGCTCTGGGCTCTGGGCTCTGGGCTCTGGGCTCTGGGCTCTCTGGGCTCTCTGGGCTCTCTGGGCTCTCTGGGCTCTCTGGGCTCTCTGGGCTCTCTGGGCTCTCTGGGCTCTCTGGGCTCTCTGGGTCGACTTGGCTTTTGGCCAAGTCGACCCAGACCTCCCCGACGCCACATTCTCGAATGGCAGAGAGATCCTGAGGCTCGGTCAGCAGGAAGCTGCCGCGCCAGAATGGGTGTCGAACCCAAGAGCCGGCGAGCTTGTGGATGTACATGCCGAGACGAAGCTCGGATACGGGAATGCGTTTTACCAACTTATTTTCCTTTCTGAGTTGGGTGGTTAGGCGTGCGCCGAGGCTGGCACCCAGCGGTAGAGCGGAGGTAAGGTCACGCCAAGATTCTTGGATCAGCCGGAACCGCCGAAATTTCCGTCAGCCGATCAACATGGCTTTGTCTCGCGCTCGGTCGATGCGTTCCTGCATCGCCTGCATGACTTCTTCGTGGGTGTACGACTTGGCGTTGGGGTCGTCGGCCTCTCGGAGAGCTTCCTCGACCTCGCGGGTCATCCGCGCATATTCTTCCGGCCACAGCGCTTGCTCCATGCGCAGCGACGCCTGCCCAAGCAGGTGCAGCAGGCCGAACAGCCGCATGTCATTGGTGGCGACGACGTGCTCTCGAATCCGCTCCTGGATCACCTCGCAGGCCCGATGCGCCTCTGGCGTCGCCGTGCCCTCGTAGCCGGCTGGGAGTTCTGCTTCTTCAGCGATTCGCGCCCAAGCGATAGCCAGCGCCTCGATGGTGGACAGGTTCATTTGCTCATCCACTTGCGCAGCAGACGCTTTTTCAGGGAGGCGCGCTCTTGCGGATTGCGTCCCTTGTGGTTGGCAATGCGATCCGCCGTGGCGGCCTGGCGCTTGATGGGCCAGTAGGAGCGGCCATCCTTACCCATCGACCAGACGTTGCTGACCTGGTTTTCCAGTAGAGGCAGATGGGCGCATAGAGCTTCCGGCGACGCGCTGGCCAGCGCGGTGCGCTCGTGGGTTCGCCAGCGCTGATGCCAGAGTTTCTTGTCCTCGCGCTCGCTACGGCAGGTCGTGTGCCCAACGATGGGCGTTTTGCGGCGGCTGCGGCTCATGATGTGGTTGTCTCCAAGAACATTCAGGACAGGCTTTCTGGGTAGAGCGCCGTCAACCGGGACAGGGTTTCTTGCACTTGTTCCAGCGAGGTCATCAGATGATCAACCTGATCCTGAAGATCCACGGCGAGATCAAATAGCTCAGCCACTCGGCTGCGTGATCCCTCGTTGAACGCGGCCATTGCCAGTTGATGCAGCTTCAACAGGTCGGTGCGCAGTTGCGGAGGTGCGCCGTCTGCGCTGTCATTCAAATCGCCGCGCAGCACGTCCACGGCATCGACTGCACGCAGCAGTGCCGTGGTATCGAAATTCTCGGGAGTCAGTTCGTCCCATTCGTCGTCGGTGATGCGGGCTGCCATCAGGAGGCTCCGATTAAGCGGTTGCGAGCGTTAGATGCCCGATCGGCTCGGCTGCTGGCCGTACCTTGATTTCGATGTCGTAGCCGAGGCGATTCAGACAATCCATCAGCTTGCGTTCGGATAGATTGGTGAAGTCGCCGCGCATCATGCCCGACACCTTCGGTTGCGGGATGCCCATGCGTTTGGCCGCCGCTTGTTGAGTCAGCCCAAGGGCGCGCATGGCCCTCCTGATCTCGACCACCAGGCCGGTCTTGATCTTGAGCTTTTCAGCGTCAGGCAGTCCAAGGTCGGCAAAGACGTTGCCCGAGCTGCGCTGAACCTCGACGCCTTCAATGATTCGTTTTTGCATTTCGTAGCTCCTGTGCCAATACCTCGGCCACCTTCAGCCGAGCGCGGATGATGTCCATGTCGGCCTTTGGCGTGGCGATTCCGCTCTTGCTCTTCTTCTGGAAGCAGTGCAGGACGAACACCGCTTCCGCAAACTTGACCGTGTATACCGCTCGATAGGTGCCGCCGGCATCGTCTTCGACGACCTCCAGCACGCCGGCACCACCGAACCCCTTGAGCACCTTTGCTGCGTCATCCTGATCGCCTATCTGCGCCAACGAGAGCGCGTAACCGAAACGGCGACGCACGTCGGACGTGCAACGCCATCAAATCCTTGTGGCTGCTCGCGATCCATTCGAGCGGTTTTTCTTTGTTTGTCATGACGGAATTTTATACCTGTTCAGGTAATGATGTAAACGCGGCAACCTCAAGGAGGTGTCGTAAAACATTAGCGTACGATTTTTTCCGAATTCTGCGGGCACCCCTAAACCATGTTTTGTCGCGTATTCCCTCCCAGGCTGTGGATAGCCCGTCTATTAGGAACCGAGTTCCGTCTATTAGGAACCGAGTTCCGTCTATTAGGAACCGAGTTCCGTCTATTAGGAACCGGCCACATCCGTAAGACCTTGATTTCAAAAGATAAAAAGCCGTTTTTTCCTCCTAAATCTTTTAAATCTTTTAAATCTTCTTAAAACCTCTCAGCCTGTGGGCAACTCGCAGCCCTGCAAGCAACATACAAGCCGCCGTTAGCGCCCTATGGGCGCGCCTACCCTTCTGTCGCTTCGCTCCCTTCGCCCCGCCGCTTCGCGTCGGCCTGTCGCGGCCTGCGCCCGCTCAAAAATGCCTGGCCTACGGCCAGCAACGTTTACCAAGGGCGCGGCAAGCCGCGCCGGCGTCAACCCAACCACCTCGAACTGAACCAAACCTATGCGCCGCCTGAAGGCTCGCTAAGGGTTGGACAGTATGGATCGAGGCGATCCGACCGCCTGTACTCATCCTGGACGACTGCCGCCGCCTGCAAGTCCGTAAGGGTTGAACGCCAAAGAGGGGGCGGGAGCGCTGCAACCGGAGCAGCGTCAGAGCCTCCAGAATCGCCCACACAACGCGGAAGCTGTCAGTCAGGGGGCAAGCCTACCTTAGCACCAGAAACGCGCCCAGGGGGCCGCAGGGGGCCGCAGGGGGCCGATTTTGGGGACGATAGAGAAATCGGGTAGGAGGCGGGGTCGCCCCCGCCGTCCTCCCACACCACCGTACATACGGTTCCGTATACGGCGGTTCCTGCCTACTGACAGACTGCGTCAGCGAGCTTGGTTCCGTTGATGTGTCGCCTGTGGTAACTAAGCGCCCAGACCGGCCCTCGGAGTTTCCGACTCCTACCTCCTGATGGTCTCGACCGCCGCTGTTCACGACGTTTCTGCCTTACGCTCCAACAGAGAGCACACCTGACTATCCACTCATGACAGGTTCAGCCCTTCATCGCTCCGGTTCCGAGCAACTACTACGGCCTCTGCTGACTTCTGTTCGCCCATCCCGCCACCTCTCGGTGCCGGTAGCACGTGGCAGGCCAAACAGATCTCCCAGGGTAATTCGCGCGCCCTTCCTGCTTATGCCTGTCGGATTTACGTCGTAGCGTTCCGTGCAAGTATCGGGCTTTGGCAATCGTTGCTACCTCACCCCGCTACGCCGCCTCTATCCGCTTCCTATACGTCAGACCAGCATTTTGCCTCGGGCTTCCTTCAGATTCGCGGTCACCCGCGACACCCTTGCCTTCAGCTAACACTTCCCCTTGCCGGGTGTGTAGAGGACTTTCACCTCCAAATCGTCCGACTCACCACCACAGTGAGCCGAACAGCGCCAGTCACGGCACTACGCGCCATGCCTGGCGCACAACGGAAAAAATCGTACGTTAAGCGTACGGCCTGTCAGGTTGAGGCCCTAGAGGTTGCCGGCGAGGCGTCAGAAAATGCTGGAATCGGCCCTATCTGTCGTTTTCAGAAGACGGCTGCACTGAACGTCAGAAGCCGACTGCACTATAGCAGCGGAGGGGTTGGATCCATCAGGCAACGACGGGCTGCTGCCGGCCATCAGCGGACGCAGGGAGGACTTTCCGCAACCGGCCGTTCGATGCGGCACCGATGGCCTTCGCGCAGGGGTAGTGAATCCGCCAGGATTGACTTGCGCTGCCCTACCTCTCACTAGTGAGGGGCGGCAGCGCATCAAGCGGTGAGCGCACTCCGGCACCGCCAACTTTCAGCACATGCGTGTAAATCATCGTCGTAGAGACGTCGGAATGGCCGAGCAGATCCTGCACGGTTCGAATGTCGTAACCGCTGCGGAGCAAGGCCGTCGCGAACGAGTGGCGGAGGGTGTGCGGTGTGGCGGGCTTCGTGATGCCTGCTTGTTCTACGGCACGTTTGAAGGCGCGCTGAAAGGTCTGGTCATACATGTGATGGCGACGCACGACACCGCTCCGTGGATCGGTCGAATGCGTGTGCTGCGCAAAAACCCAGAACCACGGCCAGGAATGCCCGGCGCGCGGATACTTCCGCTCAAGGGCGTCGGGAAGCGCAACGCCGCTGCGGCCCTCGGCCTGGTCCTTCAGCCACCATGCCCGTGCACGCGACAGCTGCTCGCGCAGGCTGGGTGCCAAGCTCTCGGGTAACATCAAGGCCCGATCCTTGGAGCCCTTGCCCTCCCGCACGATGATCGTGCCGTGATCGAAATCCAGATCCTTGACCCGCAGTTGCAAACCCTCACTGATCCGCATGCCCGTTCCATACAGAAGCTGGGCGAACAAACGATGCTCGCCTTCCAGAAAACCGAGGATGCGAACCACTTCATCCGGGGTCAGCACCACCGGCAAGCGCCGCGACGGCCGAGGTCTTCCGATCTCCTGAAGCCAGGGCAGATCCGTGCACAGCACCTTGCCGTAGAAGAACAGCAAGGCCGCCAATGCCTGACGATGCGTGGAGACCGAAACCTTGCGCTCGTTCGCCAGCCAGGACAGAAATGCCTCGACTTCGCTGCTGCCCAAGGTTGCCGGGTGACGCACACCGTGGAAACGGATGAAGGCACGAACCCAGTGGACATAAGCCTGTTCGGTTCGTAAGCTATAATGCAAGTAGCGTATGCGCTCACGCAACTGGTCCAGAACCTTGACCGAACGCAGCGGTGGTAACGGCGCAGTGGCGGTTTTCATGGCTTGTTATGACTGTTTTTTTGTACAGTCTATGCCTCGGGCATCCAAGCAGCAAGCGCGTTACGCCGTGGGTCGATGTTTGATGTTATGGAGCAGCAACGATGTTACGCAGCAGGGCAGTCGCCCTAAAACAAAGTTAGAAAAGGAAAAGTATGAGCAAGTTATCTGTATTCTTTATATTTTTGTTTTGCAGCATTGCTACCGCAGCAGAGTCTTTGCCAGATTTAAAAATTGAAAAGCTTGATGAAGGCGTTTATGTTCATACTTCGTTTGAAGAAGTTAACGGGTGGGGCGTTGTTCCTAAACATGGTTTGGTGGTTCTTGTAAATGCTGAGGCTTACCTAATTGACACTCCATTTACGGCTAAAGATACTGAAAAGTTAGTCACTTGGTTTGTGGAGCGTGGCTATAAAATAAAAGGCAGCATTTCCTCTCATTTTCATAGCGACAGCACGGGCGGAATAGAGTGGCTTAATTCTCGATCTATCCCCACGTATGCATCTGAATTAACAAATGAACTGCTTAAAAAAGACGGTAAGGTTCAAGCCACAAATTCATTTAGCGGAGTTAACTATTGGCTAGTTAAAAATAAAATTGAAGTTTTTTATCCAGGCCCGGGACACACTCCAGATAACGTAGTGGTTTGGTTGCCTGAAAGGAAAATATTATTCGGTGGTTGTTTTATTAAACCGTACGGTTTAGGCAATTTGGGTGACGCAAATATAGAAGCTTGGCCAAAGTCCGCCAAATTATTAAAGTCCAAATATGGTAAGGCAAAACTGGTTGTTCCAAGTCACAGTGAAGTTGGAGACGCATCACTCTTGAAACTTACATTAGAGCAGGCGGTTAAAGGGTTAAACGAAAGTAAAAAACCATCAAAACCAAGCAACTAAATTTCTAACAAGTCGTTGCAGCACGCCACTACGTGGCTGGACAGTTTGTAAGTTGCGCTTTTGTGGTTTGCTTCGCAAAGTATTCCACAACGCGCAACTTACAAACTGCCGCTGAACTTAGCGTTAGGCATCACAAAGTACAGCATCGTGACCAACAGCAACGATTCCGTCACACTGCGCCTCATGACTGAGCATGACCTTGCGATGCTCTATGAGTGGCTAAATCGATCTCATATCGTCGAGTGGTGGGGCGGAGAAGAAGCACGCCCGACACTTGCTGACGTACAGGAACAGTACTTGCCAAGCGTTTTAGCGCAAGAGTCCGTCACTCCATACATTGCAATGCTGAATGGAGAGCCGATTGGGTATGCCCAGTCGTACGTTGCTCTTGGAAGCGGGGACGGATGGTGGGAAGAAGAAACCGATCCAGGAGTACGCGGAATAGACCAGTCACTGGCGAATGCATCACAACTGGGCAAAGGCTTGGGAACCAAGCTGGTTCGAGCTCTGGTTGAGTTGCTGTTCAATGATCCCGAGGTCACCAAGATCCAAACGGACCCGTCGCCGAGCAACTTGCGAGCGATCCGATGCTACGAGAAAGCGGGGTTTGAGAGGCAAGGTACCGTAACCACCCCAGATGGTCCAGCCGTGTACATGGTTCAAACACGCCAGGCATTCGAGCGAACACGCAGTGATGCCTAACCCTTCCATCGAGGGGGACGTCCAAGGGCTGGCGCCCTTGGCCGCCCCTCATGTCAAACGTTGGGCGTCAAGGAAAACTTAATGGCAATCCGAATCTTCGCAATACTTTTCTCCACTTTTGTTTTTGGCACGTTCGCGCATGCACAAGAAGGCATGCGCGAACGTTCTGACTGGCGGAAGTTTTTCAGCGAATTTCAAGCCAAAGGCACGATAGTTGTGGCAGACGAACGCCAAACAGATCGTGTCATATTGGTTTTTGATCAGGTGCGGTCAGAGAAACGCTACTCGCCGGCCTCGACATTCAAGATTCCACATACACTTTTTGCACTTGACGCAGGCGCTGCACGTGATGAGTTTCAAGTTTTCCGATGGGACGGCATCAAAAGAAGCTTTGCAGCTCACAACCAAGACCAAGACTTGCGATCAGCAATGCGGAATTCTACTGTCTGGATTTATGAGCTATTTGCAAAAGAGATCGGTGAAGACAAGGCTCGACGCTATTTGAAGCAAATCGACTATGGCAACGCCGATCCTTCGACAAGTAATGGCGATTACTGGATAGATGGCAATCTTGCTATCGCGGCACAAGAACAGATTGCATTTCTCAGGAAGCTCTATCATAACGAGTTGCCCTTTCGGGTAGAACATCAGCGCTTGGTCAAGGACCTCATGATTGTGGAAGCCGGTCGCAACTGGATACTGCGCGCAAAGACGGGCTGGGAAGGCCGCATGGGTTGGTGGGTAGGATGGGTTGAGTGGCCGACTGGCCCCGTATTCTTCGCACTGAATATTGATACGCCAAACAGGATGGATGACCTTTTCAAAAGGGAGGCAATAGTGCGGGCAATCCTTCGCTCTATCGAAGCGTTGCCGCCCAACCCGGCAGTCAACTCGGACGCAGCGCGATAAAGCCGCGCAGCGCCGGTTACTTCTACGTTAAACATCATGAGGGAAGCGGTGATCGCCGAAGTATCGACTCAACTATCAGAGGTAGTTGGCGTCATCGAGCGCCATCTCGAACCGACGTTGCTGGCCGTACATTTGTACGGCTCCGCAGTGGATGGCGGCCTGAAGCCACACAGTGATATTGATTTGCTGGTTACGGTGACCGTAAGGCTTGATGAAACAACGCGGCGAGCTTTGATCAACGACCTTTTGGAAACTTCGGCTTCCCCTGGAGAGAGCGAGATTCTCCGCGCTGTAGAAGTCACCATTGTTGTGCACGACGACATCATTCCGTGGCGTTATCCAGCTAAGCGCGAACTGCAATTTGGAGAATGGCAGCGCAATGACATTCTTGCAGGTATCTTCGAGCCAGCCACGATCGACATTGATCTGGCTATCTTGCTGACAAAAGCAAGAGAACATAGCGTTGCCTTGGTAGGTCCAGCGGCGGAGGAACTCTTTGATCCGGTTCCTGAACAGGATCTATTTGAGGCGCTAAATGAAACCTTAACGCTATGGAACTCGCCGCCCGACTGGGCTGGCGATGAGCGAAATGTAGTGCTTACGTTGTCCCGCATTTGGTACAGCGCAGTAACCGGCAAAATCGCGCCGAAGGATGTCGCTGCCGACTGGGCAATGGAGCGCCTGCCGGCCCAGTATCAGCCCGTCATACTTGAAGCTAGACAGGCTTATCTTGGACAAGAAGAAGATCGCTTGGCCTCCCGCGCAGATCAGTTGGAAGAATTTGTTCACTACGTGAAAGGCGAGATCACCAAGGTAGTCGGCAAATAATGTCTAACAATTCGTTCAAGCCGACGCCGCTTCGCGGCGCGGCTTAACTCAAGCGTTGAACGACAGCTTTCCCAAAAGCTCTACGGCTGCTCTGGGTCGACACCGGTAATCGGATCGTTGCCGCACTGAACAGCGCCCCGTTCCAGGTCGCCTCCATTTATGCGGCTGAACCGAGGGAGAGCAGCTTTACGCCGTCTGGCCGCAGTTCGCCCTTGGGCGACACGTGCCGGTAGAGCGTCTGCCGGGTAATCCCGAGTTCTTCGCAGAGATCGCCCACCTTGGTTTCCGGTTGCCCCATGCTGGCCATCGCCAGGCGTAGCTTGGCGGCGGTCATCTTGAAGGGGCGCCCCCCTTTCCTGCCGCGAGCGCGCGCCGAGATAAGTCCAGCGACTGTTCGCTCGGAAATCAACTCACGCTCGAACTCGGCCAGCGCGGCAAAAATACCGAACACAAGCTTGCCGGCGGCAGTCGTCGTGTCGACCGCCGCACCGTGACCGGTCAGGACCTTCAGGCCCACGCTACGCGCAGTTAGGTCGTGCACGGTGTTGATCAGGTGGCGCAGATCACGGCCAAGCCGATCGAGCTTCCACACGATCAGCGTGTCCCCTTCACGAAGCGCCTTCAGGCAAGCAGCCAACCCTGGGCGATCATCGCGCCTGCCCGAGGCCAGATCCTCGTAAAGGTGCGCAAGGCTCACACCAGCGGCGATGAGCGCATCGCGTTGCAAATTGGTGGACTGGGATCCGTCCGCCTTCGATACCCGCATGTAGCCGATCAGCACCTTTTCACCCGTCACGTATACGTTCGATTATGTGACAGTGTGAGCCGGAAAGCTCTATCCGTCAAAATTTGTCACTTAACCCGTCATTTTGTTTAAGACATGCAAAGGGTGCATCAGGCAGGTAATGTGACAGAAATTCCGGCGGGATGCCTTCCTTCACGAAGGTGGCGCGCAACCGTTCCAAGGAAGCGGGATCGCGCCGACCATAGGAAGCCAACGCGAACAGCGAGCGTGCCGTCTCGGGGTTGTGTCGCGCTTCAATGATGGCCTCGTCGATGGCCTGGACTGCACGCTGCCAGTGATTGATGGGCTCGGGCTTCGGCGCTTTCGTCGGCAGGCCACTGGTGAACCCGGTTTGGGGCTCGGACCAGAATAGCTTTGCCTGCTCGCCTGGCGGGCTGATGTCCCTCACCTCAATCAAGCTGATTGCCGTTGCCGCCGCCTCCAGCATCTGTAACCGTACTATCGGATTCAGGGTTTCATACGGTCGCCACAGACTTTGCCCAGCACGCAGCGGATGCCCGCAGCCTTCCCAGACTTGGCGGGGATACCCCGCGCAGGTTCCGCACGCGGAAAGCGGGGTGTTCAGCTCATCGAGCAGCGTGCGAAGAAGTCGAAACCACAATCCGGCGTGGATGCGTCGGCGCGGCAGCTCCACGTGACCGGTTGTCAGTGCCTGCCAGGTACGCTGGTCCATCGCCGCAATCGCGTCGCTGGCGGTGCGCGGTTCGGCGTCGGCGTTCTCCCAGCCGAGAAACCGCCCTGGCACGCCCCAATAGGATTCCAGCCAGCAGCCATGCAGCGGGCAGCTCAGCATCAGGGGCAGCTTCCACGCGAGCAGTACGGCTTGGTTCTCCGGATCGCTCAGGCAGAGCGGACAGGCGCGGTTTATCGGCTGGCTGGGCAGCCAGGCACGCCAGCTCGTGATGGATCGCGTCTTACGGCGGAGTCTTGGCAGCAACACCGAGAGCTGAAACGCATAGGTTTCCAAGGCGTCTGGAATCTGGTCATCAAGGCTGTCCAGTAGCCAAGGCACCCATCCGGCGAAACTCATACAGCGCAGCCGGTCCAGCTCGATGCCGCTCCGCTGGGAAAGCAACGCCAGCAGCGAGAGTGGTGGCGCGGTGTCCAGGTCATCGACCTGGCCGTGACCAAGATCGTGCTCCAGCAGGTCGGGCTCCTCCATGTGATAGCAAAGGGCCACGCGGTTGAGCCATGAGGACAGCGCCTCGCCTTCTTTCGGGGCGGGATGCAGCGGCCAGCGCGGCGCAGGCTTCACATCAGTTCCCGCTCGAATTGCCGCCGCCGCTCGCTGGGTCCGGTGTAAACGGCCATGCTGAGTGTGCGATGGTTGATCGCTTCCTCGCCGCTCTCCACGGCGACGATGGCCGCCGCCATCAGCAAGTGCGCCAGTTCCCCTATGGTGCCCTCGCTGCGTGTGAGCAGGTAGCGAGCCATGTCCAGCGTGGCAATTGGGGAAGGCCGGCGCAGCGGGAGCGAAGCGGCGAAGCTGGCCAGCAGTGAGCAGCAATCGTCGTTGGCCTCCCATACCGGCAGCATCATCGGCTCGAAGCGATTTTCCAACTGGTCATCGGAGCGGATGGCTAGGTAGGCGTCGCGCGTGCCTACCCCAACCAACGGGATGCGCAGTTCGTTGCCGAGGAAGCGCAGCAGGTTGAGGAATTCCCGGCGGTTGACGCTGTTGCCGGCCAGCACGTTGTGCAGCTCGTCGATCACCAGCATGCGCACGCCGACCTTGCGCAGCAGTGCCAGAGCCAGTTGCTCCATTTCCGGCAACCGTGGGCGTGGGCGCAGCGGCGCGCCCATCGCGGCGAGCAGCGCGACGTAGAAGCGGATCACGGACGGCTCGGACGGCATCTGCACGACCAACACCGGGATGTGCTCCTGGTCGGCGTCGGAGCTGGCCGGGTGGGTGCGGCGGAACTTCTCGACGATCATCGACTTGCCATTGTTGGTCGGGCCAACCAGCAGCAGGTTGGGCATGCGTTGCTTGTTTGGCCACGCATAAAGGGCTTCCAGCCGGTTCAGCGCCTCGACTGCGCGCGGATAGCCGATCCAGCGGTCGGCGCGAAGGCGCTGGATGCGCTCGTCCGCCGGAAGACGGGCCAAGCCCTGGGCCGCCGGCAGCAGGTGGGACAGGTCGATGATGGGATATTCGTCCACGGCTACCACTCCTCAATCTGGTCGAACGGTTTGGCGGGTGGCAAGTTGTCTGCCTGCGGGTCGGCAATATCCGTATCCGGCGGAACGGGCTTGTCCGGCCGAGCTGATGTCTTGAGGTGCTGGCGGCGATCCGCGTCACGCCGCGCCTTGCGTGTGGCCTTCTGCGCGCTGGTCACAATCTCACGCATCTGGCCGATCATGCGGAACAGCGCCGACTCATCCACCTGTTCGCGCCCTTGCTGCCGCAGTTTCGCCAGCGCCTGCCGTTGTTCCCAGAGGGTGACAGCCGGATGCGACAAGGTACGGTAGGGAATTTCCAGGTAATGCTGTCCCTCCGGTTCCAGGACCCAGATACGGCTGATGTCGCGCGGATCGCGCCGGATCAGAAAGGACGGCCAGCGTTCACGCCGCGCAATCCACGGCTTGAGCGCATCGGCGTAGTAGTGGATGTGGTCGATGACAAAGCCGGTGCGGGTCAGCGTGCGCCGGAGGATCGGCAGAAAATCGACCAGGAACGAAGTAGCGCGTGTGACGACGGCCGGTACGCCGACACGCGCCACGGCCTCGGCCCAGCGCGCGGCCGGCGGTTGGAGCAGGCCGTTGTGCACCGAACCGTGGTAGGTGCCGACCGCCAATGTGAGCCAGCGCTCTAGCTCGCGCAGCGTCAGGGCGGCCTTGTTTTCGGAATCGTAGTCGCCGCGCTGGTCAGGGTTGGAGAAGGTCGTTCCCGGCAGTTCGTCGTGAATCATCTGCATCGCCGTGCCGATGATCCGTTCCACGATGCCGCCATAGTGCGGCTGTCCCAGCGGGCGATAGTCCAGCCGGATGCCATGCTGCTCGCAACCCCGGCGCAGGGCCTCGCTCTTGAACTCGGCCGCGTTGTCTAGGTAGAGCAGCAAGGGCTTGCCGCTCATCTGCCAATCCATTTCCACGTTCAGTCCTTCCAGCCAAGGGCGCTTGTCGCAGGCGACATGCACGAGGCACAGGCCAACCGAAACGGCAGACGGCGCTTCCAGCGTGACGACCATGCCGAGCACGCAGCGGGTGAACACGTCGATGGCGAGGGTCAGGTACGGGCGGCCAATAGGTTGCCGGTCGCGGTCATCGACCACGATCAGGTCGATGACCGTATGGTCTATCTGCACCTGCTCCAGCGGCGCGGTCACGGCAGGAGGCTCGCCGCCCACACCTTGTAGGTCACGAGCGGCATCCTGGCCTTCCCGCCGGCGGATGACCTTGCGCGGGTCAAGGCTAGCGATCCGTAAGGCCACGGTATTGCGCGCCGGCACTCGCAGTTTTTGAGCCTTGCACACCTGAGTGACTTCGCGGTGAAAGGCCGCTAGGCTGCGCTTCTGCTTGGTCAGGAACCGCTTTTGCAGTAGCTCGTGGATGACGCGCTCGACCGGTTCCGGCAAGCGCCCCTTACCTTTACCTCCACCGGACTGGCCGGGCACCAGATCCGTCACGAGGCCGCTGCCTTGCCGGGCACGCCGGATCAGAACGTATACCTGGCGCCGAGACAAGCCCAGCGCCTGAGCCGCCATATCGGCCGCTTCGTGCCCGACCGTCTCCGACTGCGCCAACGGACTGATGATCTCCGCACGACGGCGCGCACGCTCCCAAGCCTCATCAGGCAGAGTGGCCACGCCTTGTTCTGGAATCCGTGGGGTGTCCGTCGCCATGCTCACCTCGCTTTGGTGCACACGAGTATTGAGCATAGTCGAGATTGGTGCAGATCACTTCTGATATTGAACTGTCAGGAGCTGGCTGCACAACAGCCATTACGCCCAATCAACTGGTGCAGTCGTCTTCTGAAAATGACACTATCCTGACGCGGCCCAAGGTTCCGGCCTGACGCCTAGTTAGGGCATAGCTCAATATGACACATGGCTGCAAATCGCTAATTTTCCAACTATAAAGAGCTATGCTCTCAAGAAGCGGTTGCGCTAAGGAAACTCTGAAAAAGACTTCCAAATCTGGTGAGATACGGCTGTCCCACGAACTGAACGGTTGAGCCCCGATGAAGCAAATGTCTTTCGCTGATGCCGAGTACGCAGGCAAACGTAAGCAGACCCGCCGTGAGCGTTTCCTGATTGAGATGGATCAGGTCGTGCCCTGGAAAGGCCTGATTGCGTTGATCGAGCCGCATTATCCGAAGGGTGAAGGCGGTCGTCCGGCGTATCCGTTGATGGCCATGCTGCGGGTTCATCTGATGCAAAACTGGTTCGGCTACAGCGATCCGGCGATGGAAGAGTCCCTCTACGAAACCACGATTCTGCGCCAGTTTGCCGGGCTGCATTTGGATCGGATTCCGGATGAAACCACGATCCTCAACTTCCGCCGGCTGTTGGAAAAACATGAGCTGGCCGGTGGGATTTTGCAGGTCATCAACGGCTATTTGGGCGACCGAGGTTTGCTGCTGCGTCAGGGAACTGTGGTCGATGCGACGATCATTCATGCGCCCAGTTCGACCAAGAACAAGGACGGTAAACGCGACCCCGAAATGCACCAGACAAAGAAAGGAAATCAGTACTATTTCGGGATGAAATCGCACATCGGTGTCGATGTTGAATCCGGTCTGGTACATAGCGTGGTGGGCACGGCGGCGAATGTGGCGGACGTGACTCAGGTCGATCAGTTGCTGCATGGCGAGGAAACTTACGTCTCTGGCGATGCCGGTTACACCGGCGTGGAGAAGCGTGCGGAGCATCAACATCGCCAGATGATCTGGTCGATCGCAGCGCGCCCCAGCAGCTATAAGAAGCATGCAAAAAAGAGCCTGATCGGTCGCATGCGCCGCAAAATCGAATACGCGAAAGCTCAAGTCCGGGCCAAGGTTGAGCATCCATTCAGGGTGATCAAGCGCCAGTTTGGTTATACGAAAGTCCGCTTCCGAGGCTTGGTGAAAAACACCGCGCAGCAGACCACACTGTTTGCCTTATCGAACCTGTGGATGATGCGAAAACGACTGTTGAATGCAGGCGAGGTGCGCCTGTGATGTGGACAATGAGCCCTGAAAAGGTGCTATTCCGCAAAAAACAGTGAACTGACAGGAGGAAAGGTCTGATTTTCGATTAAGTCGGTGTTTTTTGAACCTCAGACAGCGAGGCCGTTAAAAACGGCTGCTTACTTCAGACCTTCCCTAACCGATACAGTATAAATTGGGCCCCAAGTATTATTTTATTTGCACAAAGGTAATGATTATGTTTTTCAATAAAAACAAACAACTGCTGGACACAGAAAATAAGCTCTCAGAACTACAGCGGCAGCTTGATTCAATAAGTCGAAATGTCGCGGAAATCAGATTCAGGCCAGACGGGAGCGTAATCTATGCGAGCAATATCTTTCTAGAGATGCTTGGTTACAAACTCGAAGAAATAGCAGGGCAGCACCACAGAATTTTCTGCGAAAAGAATTATGCTAACACAGCTGATTATTCGCGCTTCTGGCAGAAATTGGCTGACGGCCATCTTCAATCAGGTTTATTTAGGCGGCTGCGCAAAGACGGTAACTTAGTATTGATTGAGGCTACTTATATTCCAGTTCAAAATCAAGATGGAAAAGTTATTGAAATCATTAAGATTGGCTCAGATGTCACTCAGAGAGAAAACGAGTTACTCTCACTAAGAGCCGTCCATGCAGCCATCTCCCGCTCGATGGCGGAGATCGAGTTCACACCTAACGGTGACATCCTGCATGCAAATGAGAATTTCCTCCGTGCTATGGGTTATCGCCTCAGCGATATCAAGGGTCGACACCACCGAATGTTCTGTTTCGATAATTTTTATCAAGAAAATCCAAATTTTTGGCAGAGTTTAAAGGGAGGAACTTTTTTAAGCGGGCAATTTGAGCGCAAGACCGCATCGGGAGAGACCATCTATCTTGAGGCCACCTACAACCCCGTCATTGATGAAGCCGGCCAGGTTGTGAAAGTGTTAAAATTTGCCACCGACGTCAGCTCGCAGAAGCATAAGGCTGATGAAATCCGTCAGGCCGCAGAGCTTTCCTTCACCACCGCCGAGGAGACATCTCAAATTTCCGTGCGGGGCATGGAGTCCCTTGCTAGTTCAATTGAACTATCTCAGGGTACATTTAATTTAATAAACGGTGCGGTTATTTCGATTACACAGCTAAATGCTCAGGCTAAAGATATCGAGAAAATTGTTACCATCATCCAAGGCGTGGCAGAACAAACTAACTTACTAGCACTTAACGCCGCAATTGAAGCTGCCCGAGCGGGTGAAATGGGCCGAGGCTTTGCTGTAGTAGCCGACGAGGTTCGTCAGTTGGCAGCTCGAACTAGCAGTGCCACCGTGGAAATCCAGAATGTGGTAACTGCTAACGGAAAGCTTACTCAGCAACTGAATATAGATATGAACAGCATCGCTAGAAGCGCCGAAGAAAACAACGATCAGATCGCAACTGTAACAACTATTATGCGTGAAATCAGTGACGGTGCAGACCATGTTGCCCGTACCGTATCGACGTTGTTCAAAGACAATAGCTAGTGTCCAGTTTTAGGCAAAATCAGGATCGGAACTTCGAGCCGCAGCGCTACAGAGCCAGAAGCCCAAACTTGGTGACGGCCATCGTGCTATGGAACACGATGTATCTGGAGTGCATCACTTGGGGCTGGTCGAGGCTGGCAAGTCGGTGGGCGGCGAGCTGCTGCAATACCTATTGCCGCTGGGCTGGGAGCACATCAACCTGACTGGCGATTACGTCTGGCGGCAGAGCCGCAGGCTGGAGATCGGGAAGTTCAGGCCGCTACGATTGCCCGGAAAACCTTAGCGTACGATTTTTTCCGAATTCTGCGGGCTCCCCTATCACCAGCTACGCTCGACCATCGCCCAAGTCGGTGGGAAGAAGGAATTGACCGGCCGCACCGACATCGAAATCGAGATCAGCAACCAGTGCGCCAGGCTGATCGGCAACGCGATCATCTTCTACAACTCGGCGATCCTGTCCCTGCTGCTGACGAAGTACGAGGCAGCTGGCAATGCCAAGGCGCTGGCGTTGATCACGCAGATGTCGCCAGCGGCCTGGCGGCACATCCTGCTGAACGGGCATTACACCTTCCAGACTGACGGCAAGTTCATCGACCTGGATGCGCTCGTGGCGGGACTGGAGCTGGGCTGACGGAAATTTCTGGGATTCCGGCGTACAACCCCATACTGCCTGGATTGTCACTTACCCTGGGACGGGACATGCGCAACAGAGGTCAAATTTTCTGGGAGTGGGCAGATCCAGATCTGCACTTCAGAAACTTCGATGAGAGGATGGCGGATGGCTCCCTCATTAACATCCAGGTAAGGGTCTCAAAGGCGAACCAGACTCAGCTATTTCTCGGGATTTATGCCCAAGATGGTGAGTTGCTGCTCGAGGAGGGCTATTTGGACTGCAAAGATCAGACGATGACTACGGCAATGACATGGGCGCTTCAGCGCGCTTATTCCTGGATGACAACGGGCAAGCTCTCCGACCGATAGACGGTTGGTGTCAGTTCAATTGCGCTGGAGTATTTTGCAACATTGGTAAGGCGCAGGGAGGCAGGTTAGTGATGGACCGCATACCCACCAACCCAGAAGTGGCGGCCCTTCTCGGCATAGATGAAGCATCTGTTGAAGAGTTTCGCCAGGAAACCCATCGGCTGAAGGATGGCGCGTGGCTAGTGCAGTTTGCCTACTGGATGCCTCAGGAGCTGCGACAAAGCCTCACCGGGAGTTTCACCCTGACCGTCACACCTCCTCGAGATCCTCTTGATCGCCGAGAGCCTGAGTGAGTTGGGGTCAATCGGTCGGTGAAGACCTGGTCCCCGGACCCGGTGATCTGGAACGGAGTATTACTGATTCCATGACATCCCGCTGCAATTCGCAAATGTCGTCGTTGAGTTGCGTGACTGACGCCGAAAAGCCCACGATATCGGGAGGGCCGGACAGCTGCTGGTAGAGCTTTTCAAGTTGGACGCTCAAGTAGCTGTGTCGGCTTGCGAATCCTTGTAGTTTCATCATCCACCTCACCTCGACATCATCCCTGCGTGTGACTGGGTGAAGGGATATCCGTTCCCTCCGGATGTTGGGCGATCTCTAAAATGTGAACTAGTAGAATCATTCCGCGTCGTCTGGATCCTGCTCCTCAAAAGTCATTTCGCGCTGCAGGTTCAGCTCGAGCACGGTCCCCGGCGCCGGCGCATACCAGTCGACGATCACGAAGCGTCCTTTGCCTGTGGCAGCGTCGTACTCCATGAGGACGCAGTCGTCATTCCACTCCTGGAGAGCCCAGCTTAGCTCAGAGTGTGAGGGTGACTCTTCCCCAGCCGGCTCAAGCTGAAACCATCCATGGCCAGAGCCTGCGCTGGGAAAGAACCTGCTTGGCAGGTTGCTTTCTTCTTCATTGTTGTCGTTGCGCAATACCGTGAGTTTGGTCATTACCTGGCCTAGTCCTTGCGCAGTGGGGCCTGGGCGGCGAGGGCATCGATGACCGACAACAGCGCGGCGCTGTCCACGGGGCCCTCCAGGCGCATGCTGTGCCCCGTCAAACTGTCGGTGACCTCGATCGTAGGGGTAGCGGCAATGCCGCGGCTCTTGGCCACAGCCAGTTGTTTGTCTACAACCCCACGGATGTCCATGTTTGCTCTAGCGCAACTGGAAAGAGCCTCGGTGGACACACCGGGCACCTCCAGTTCCCCTGCGAGTCCTTGTCCATCACCCCGTGTGCGCAGCAGAACCAGTTCGATCGCCTGCCAGAATACCGCTGCCCCCCCTAAGTACCCTGCGCATTGAACGAGTCGCGCCTCCGATTGTGCGGCAACTCCATGGATATCGAGGGGGAAATGGTGCCACGCGAGCTTCACGTTCTCTTGCCCGCTCACCCAGTGCTTCAGTTGCGGGGTGTATGCCCTGCAATAAGGGCATTCGAGGTCTGCATACTCAGTGATTACCCACCTGGCATTCGTGGGGCCGAAGTACCAGGTCTCATCGGGGCTTCTGGTATTCGAACTCGTCGCGAGCTGCCAGCAGACACCTACGCCTGCGATCACCATGACAATAAACAAGATGAGGTTGAGCCTAAGCTTAGGCATGCTTCCCCCCTAACTCACCAGGATTGGCTCCAGGCCGGCCGAGATTCTGCAACGCAACTTGGAGATCCTGGATTGCCCCCTCCGGTTGAGGATGCTGCTTCAGCCACTCATCCAACACGGACTGAACCAGGGGAATGATGTCGCGACGATCGAGGGCGTTATTTTTGATCTGTTGCAGCTCGTCAATGAGCACTGGTGCGCAAACCGACAGCGACTGGAGTGTGTCGTGCCCGGGGTCTTTGAGCAGCTGGGTCAGGTTATCAATGATGTTCTGGGTCAGGGTATTCATGACTCTCATGCCACGCGCTCCACGGCCTTCTTTTGTTCGGGAAAGGTGATGGGGAAAGGGGTGATACCGCGCTTGCGGTCCAGGTCTGCTGCCACCTGCAGCGCGGCATGTAATTCATCGCAGCCGAGCGCTTGCATGGTTTCATAACGTTGCCGCTTTTCTTCTGGCTCGGTCATGGCCAAGGCGAGGCATAAGCTGGGCGGCACTACCCGGAACAGCATCTCGATCCGCTTGGCCAGGACGATGCCCTCGGTGAATTTGCCGTTCTCCTTCCTTGCCGAGAGCATCATCGTCTTCTGTGCCGGCGTGAGTTCACGGAAGCGCGCGATCTTCTCCACCTCGTCTGGTGGCATGTTCAGGCAGATCCACCACTCGATCATGTTCAGCAGCGCCGATGCTTCTGGGGGGATGTCGTCGACGTTTTGGGTCGCCATCCAGTACCAGGCACCCAGTTTTCGCCACATCTTGGTGATCTTGACCGAGTACGGGGAGAGCAGTGGGACCTTCAATGGAATGTGGCCTTCGTCGGTGAAGGCAATCAGTGGTCGACCTTTGAACTGGTCACGCTCTGCGATGTTGTTGATGGTGTTCAGCAGTGAGATATAGGCGATGGCCATCTGGGCCTGATAGCCCTCACGCGCGTAAGTAGCCAAGTCTACGATCGTGATGTCAGCTTCCGGCCAGGCGGTACCAGGACGGTTGAACATCTCGGCTTCCGTACCCATGGTGAACATCCCCATGGCTTCGGCCATCTCCATGAGTCGGTTGCGCCGGCTTTCAGGGAGCTTGTCGTTGCTGGCCATCGCTTGGAGTGCTGCGCTGATATCTTCAGTGAGCACTGGCCGGTTCTTGCTGACACACAGCTCGGCCGCGTTGAGGATGCACTGGCGGATAGCACTGCGGTCAGCCCGAGTGAGCCGAGCATCTTCCTTGGACTCGCCGCCTGTGATCATCAGTCGGGCAGTGATCTCAAGTTCGCCCAAGATATCCCGCTGGTCGTCCTCGAGCCCCGCCAGGGCGTCGGCGAGGTGTTGATCGGAAGCATCCACGTCCGCCGCATTCAGGACCTTGACCTGGTCCTTGTTTTTGACGAGTTGCACCGCGTCTACGAACGGGGCAAGGCTCACGCCGCTGCCTGGGGCGAGCCGCACTCGGTTGACGGTCAAACCGAGCCGCTTGGCGAAATCCCCCAGCAGGCCGAAGCTGTTGCCGGCCTCGATGATGAAGAACCTTGGGCGGTACAGTGCGATGGCTTGCATGATCAGGTAGTTGGCTGTTGCGGACTTACCCGCGCCGGTGGGACCAAACAAGAACAGGTGCGCGTTCATCTGGCGATCGAGCTTGTTCAACGGGTCGAAGGTCAGCGCCGCTCCCCCCCTGTTGGAGAGCGTGAAACCTGGGTTGCCTGTGCCAGTGGAACGCCCCCATACCGGCGCCAGGTTCGCGATGTGCTGGGTGAACATCAGCTGGGTGTACCAGTCCAGAGCGCGGTTTTCATTCGGGTCGAAATTGCAGGGTAACCACCGTAGGTAGCTGTTCAGGGGCGCTACCTCGTCCTGTGGCTGGACTGGCTGCATGCCGGCGCCGAGCAGGATGTTGCACAAGCTGGTCGTGCGCTCCCCGAGCACGTCCTTATCCTGCCCACGCAGGAAGAAAGCAACACTGCCCCTGTAGAGCTTGTGCTTACGCCCGAGGATGGACCGTGCCGTTTGAACGTCATCCCGGGTGTGGCTGGATGCCTGGGTGTCGCCGATGGCCTTCCTGGAGAGTTGTTCAAGATGCCCTTCCAGCAGATCCTGCGGGGTCGGCACCATGGTGATACACAGCACGGTATCCTCAGGCAGGCGGTCGAACAGCGAGTTCAATGAGTCTGACTGCTTGGTCTCACCGGTCAGGTGCCCGGTAAGGGGGGCATTTTTCAGGCGATCGAGGATCACAACTCGGTGCGGCATGCCGTCGAACGACCAAAGGCCGCTGTCGACATCCGAGCGCGGTTCTCGGAAGAACAAATTCTCCGAAAAGTCGGTACCGCTGGCCACCGGCAGTTCACCCTCGTCGAGCTCGCGTGGTGGTTGGCAGACCGTGTCGTAGAATCGACGGATATCGCTATCGGTCGTGCCCAGATGATCTGGGTGTGGATTGAACCAACCCACGAGCCAGCGCTTGATAGCGTGGCCATCCATGCGTTTGGTTGTAACGCCGGCGTTGGCCAGGGATCCCTTGAGGCGATCGCAGATTGCTTTGAGGTATGCGGCAGGCTCCTGACCGCGAACCACGAGGTCCTGTTTCTTTACCCGGCGGTACACCACCAGGCGGACTTTCCGGGTCTGCCCACGCCACGGAAGGTTGCTGACGGCCGTGTCGACGAACAGCCCACCGGGCTTGGAGATGGATTCAAGGTGGTGGCGGAACAGCGCGAGATATAACCTGGTGAAGTCTGTGTTGTCAGCCCGGGGCTGAACGTAGGCCTGGAGTTTCTGCAGGTAGTCACCCCAGTCCGTCTCGTCCTGGGCGTAAAGCTGAACGACCCAGTGCGAGCTCTCCAGCTCGTCAAAACTGTCTTGTAGGACGCCTTGCAACGCATCGCGAGCTTGTTGAAGCCAGTCGTCGGAGCGCCCCTCGGTCCCAATCGGGACCAACTCGAAAAACGCCGCCCTGGAAATGCCATCCTCGAGGAGCATGGCTTCTTCCTCGGGCAGATATTCGGCCCATGGCAGCATGTCCACGAACGACGGGTTGACCTCGTACATGCGCGACACGTCAGCTTTCGTAGCCGGCCGACGTTTAGGGTTTTGCCAGTCGATAGGGGAAGGGATGCCCATCGACTCCAGGCGGGCGATGTACCGGTCATTCGCAGCTAGGCGGTGCTCCTCGTTGATGGCTGTACTAACCGTTGTGGGACGGTCGTCGATTGGCTCGTGTTCGGTCGCTGTCTGGCCGAGCACGGGCTCGATGGGCATTGCAGAGCCTTTGCCCAGCAATTTGCTGATGAACTGCATCAGTACTCCTCCGTACGCTCGCCTGGCATGGCGTACTGCACGCGTTGATACATCGGGAACACCGTGGTGTAACCCGGGACTGGAACCGGATCCGTACCAGCCAGGTGCGGGAACACGTACATCACCAGGTCAGGATTCGGCAGGCGCTTGAACTGGCTGTAAATCTCGTTCTGGGGCGTGCGAGTGAAGGCGTCAGCACCTGTCTGTTGGCGAACCACCTGCGCCTCATCAAGCGGCCGGCGAAGTTCCTGGCGAGCATCCAGCAGCATTCTGCTGTTGGAGCTGCCAGAGCTTCCTCCAGACGTTCCGTGTTGCCACACGTCCATCATGTTGGCTTCCCCGTGGGGGAGCAGCTCGTCTTTGTCAGTCGTGCATCCGCCTAGAAGGAGGGTGAGCACGAGCCAGGCCCCGGCCTGCAGGTGGGGCTTAGTCCAAGTTTGCAGATACATGGTTGGCTCCGGAGTTGTAATCGACCTTGCGGCCTTTGATCTCGTAGTCGATGGCGAGCTGCTGGTCCAAGTGGACGGCGACCTTCGCCCCGGGCTGGACGTACACGGCGGCGAAGGCTTCGCCGTAGAGCTTGTTCATCCAGGAGCGGATGTCGCTGACGCCGCCGGTGAGAATCGCGCCCATGGCTGAGTTCCCCGAGGAGCCCGTGGTCCCGAATGACGTTCCTCCGCTGCTGAAGGATGTTGAGCTATTTTGCTCATCGGCCTTCAACAGTTTGGCGATGCCGGCGCCCGCGGCCGTCACCAGGGATTGGTTGGTCAAATACTCCTTAGCGTTTGATCGGCGGTCGCCCGAGATGCAGGGGATGCCGTAGGAATCGCTAATCCAGCCGAGCCCGCCCTGGATCGCAGGCTGCCCATTCCCGTTGCTGCTGTTCTGATTGTTGTTCTGGCTGCCATTTGCTTCCTCGGCCGGGGCAGGGAACGATCGAACCGTGCCGTCGGCGAACACGAAGGTCAGGCTCCGTACTTGTCCGCGCACGCAGGACAATGTCCAGTCGCCCGATGCGGTCCCACTGGCGACGGCGCCGACGACGTCAGGGAGATCAATGCCGTTGGCGGTTAGGTTGTCCGGACCGATCAAAACCTTAAATGGGAAGGGGTCATTGACTGTTCCATCGATCGGGACGCGGCCAATGAGCGCCGACATGGCTACCGACCCCATCAGGGTCGAGTTCTGAGGCAGGGTATAGGCTTTGCGCACTTGCTTGCGGGCATCCTGGGGAGACATCTCAGCACCGACGTTCTGCGCCGTTGCGTTGAGAACGGTCTGGCCTTTGTCCAGGGTGCTGCCAAAGCTGGTGGGAAAATTGAAGCCGCTGGCTGCCTGGGGGGAGCCGGGCTGAAGTGGCTTACCGCTGGCGTCCACTGCAGTGGCGTCGGTCGGCTCGACCCACACGAGGCCATTGGACTTCGTACCCTTGTCGAAGCCTGCGCCGTCACCAGGTTGCACGCCAAGCCCGATAGGCAGGTCTTGCCCAGCGGCATTGGGGTTCTGCGACAGGTTATCCAACTGACGCTGGAACTGGTCCAGTAGGCCCAGGCTCTGGTTTTTAACCTGCTCCTGCAGCTCGCCCTTCGCATCATTCAGCTTGCTGTCGACATTCTGATCTATGCGCGAAAGCCGGAGCTGGAGCTCTGCGTTCTGGTCCTTGAGTTCTTTGTTGTCGGTCAGCACCTTCGCGATCTGGTCTTTCACCTCCCGACTTTCAGCGACCACTGTGCGGAGAGTGTCGGCCGGGGTATCCCCGTCCACCCCTAGCTTGCGCGCGGTGTCGCCGCCGATGATGATCGGCTCATCTTCAGGAGCCTTCACCTCTTCTTTTTTACTCCCGCCCTTGAACAGGATGATGAGCACGACGATCAGCACCGGAATGAGCAGGTACTTGAGGAGTGGATTACTTTTCAGACTGCCCACGGCGCCCTCCTGCTTTCGGATCAATTTGGCTGACCGAGGACGGCAGCAGAGCCTCTTTCAGCCCTTTGCTCTGGGTGACCAGGTAAAGCGTGGTGGTATCGCTGGCGTTTCCGCGAGCCCCAAGGTACGGGTGCTGGAATGTCGCTGTGGTGAAGTTACCCATCAGCTCTGTGGCATTCATCGTCAGCTGCTGGGCGCTCAGGTTCCTCAGCTTGACCGCAGTGACGTAACTGTTGTCGAGGCGCCAAGCCCCCAGGATTGATGCCTCCACGGGCAATACCGGCAACAAAGTGCTCAGATCCAGGGCCCGGTCAACACGCACCTGGCTGATGCCGGCGACAGGCTCAACGGTGCGAAGTGGGGCGTACAGCATTTGTGCCGCATAGCGGGTCAGGGCCACCGGCGCTGGAGTCTCATGGCGGGGGGGCGGTGGAACATCCTCTTCTTCCTCCGACGTCGCGGATCGCTTTGTCGAAGTTCGTGCTGAGGTGGTATCGCCGTAGTAGGTGGAAGGGGCCGCACCGGCGACGATCTTGGCGGGCTCGAGCTTGGCTTGGCCCTCTGCCGCCGGTGTTGCGGCAATATCCACCAGCATGATCTCGCCGGTGGCCACGTTCTGCAGCTGGAGCCGAGTCGGTGGAATTTCTTGGCTGGCCAAGAGGTAGACCGCGCCACCGGTGCTCTGGATGCGCAGCATGCCGACAAGCTGGGGAGGCATCCCAACGCGCACGTTTTGGTCGACGAACACAATGCGCTCTTGCCCTACAATCAGCGGGATTGCCATGGGGATACGGTCCCACTGCAGTAGCTCTACCGCTTTCACATCGGCAACTGCGAAGAGGCCCAGAGCAAGAAGCCAGGCGCGCAGATTCATGGCTTCACCCCGGTGGCTTGCAGATCGACCTCGATGCGTTGTGGGTTGGATGCGTAGCAGTTCCACATCAACCCGAATGGATTTTTCTCTGGGTTGACGTCGGCACGGACAATGGACAATGGGTAGCGGGTCATGGCGCGCTTGACCCGCTCCCCGTTCACCGACTCGTCAGCGAGCAGATCCAGGTTGACTGTCCAATCGTTGATCCCGATTTCTTCTACGCGCAGCACGCCAGGGTCGGTCAGCCCGTGACCCGGGATTTCTGAGACGTTCCGCTCACGGCGACGCAGCTCACCGGCGTTACGGCGCATCTCGTAGTCTTTCTTCAAGTATTCCTTGCAACCAGGGGTAACGTAGGAGGCCAGGCGTTCGATGTTGTCCTGGTAGTCGTCGTCCCCATTCTTCTCCCAGCGCTGCATCTGCTGGAAGATATAGAACCCGAAGGCGTACACGTTCTCAGGCGGCACTTCCCACCATTTGCGAGTGCTGCCGGAGCGGAGGTCCGGCGGCA
This sequence comes from Pseudomonas sp. NY5710, assembly GCF_013305665.1. Taxonomy (NCBI): domain Bacteria; kingdom Pseudomonadati; phylum Pseudomonadota; class Gammaproteobacteria; order Pseudomonadales; family Pseudomonadaceae; genus Pseudomonas; species Pseudomonas sp. NY5710. The sequence goes on along the minus strand of NZ_CP045554.1, from coordinate 3,934,504 downwards.
CATGCACGGTCAGGTCTTCGGGGGCTTTGTGCCAGCCGTAGAACGCAAAAAGACTGACTGCGCCCAGCACAATGACCGCGATTCGCAAGCTAAGGATGTGTGCCTGCTGAGCATCCACTCGTTTTCGAAAACTCATGAAGATCCCTACTTTCCTGTACGACGGCATGTCCACGCACCCTTCCGGGTGACCAACTGGGGGCCACCGAGGAAGGGGAGGTGTTGAGCCTTATAGAACTGGAGCTGGCGGTAAAACCATGTGTCCGGCCGGCCGCGCTTCATCTTCCGGAGGATTCGGCTTGCCACGGTCAAGCCCAGAGCTCCACCTACAAGAGCGCAAGCGATGAAAAGAGCTGGGTTGCCGAACAAGAACGACACAGGGATGCCCAGAATCACTCCGACCCCCCCACAAACACCGACCGTTCCCCACATTTCATCAGCAGTGAGGCCGCCCATGACGATGGGCTGCCTATTCAGGTTGTGGGGGAGGAAGTCGAGCGTTCCATCCTTCAGGTAAGTGGTCTCAGCCATGTCGCATCACCAGTTAGAGGACGCCGGTAGCTTTGGTGACCATGAAGATGCCAACGCCGATCAGACAGATCCCGACAACGGCGGTGAGCCCCAGGTCTCGCCACTTTTTCTTGCCCTCATGGATATCGTGGTAAACGCCGTAGGCATGGGAGGCGACCCCCACCATCATGCCTCCGAGCAGAAACAGCCCGATAAGCATGAAACCGTCGTAACCGTAGTTCTGGATGGTTTGCAGCCAGCTCGTTCCCTCGCCGCGTGTGGGGGCTTGTGCTCCTGGTAAGGCGGCAGCGGCAATGACTGGGTGCAGACCCATGATCATTGCGGCGGCGCCGGTGAGTGACTTGGTGATGGTGCGGATAGACATCGGTTAGCTCCTTGGCTAGCTGAGAACGAGTGTGGATAGGATCAGCAGGAGGACGATGACCTTGACGGTCGACGCGGCTGCAATGTTTCTGTCGATGTTCTGGGTCGCCCAGCCCCGGTAGATGCTGTACAGCGCCCAGGCACCCCAAAGGGTCGACAGTGCGATGACGGTGCCTACGAACAGCACGGTGCTGGCCTGCGGTGTGATGCCGCTGGCAGCGTTGAAAGCTGCGACTTGAGTGCCGCTCATGCTCATGGCATCCGCCCGCCGGTGAGGGTGTATTTTCCCGCCAGCTCTGCCGGATCCCGCGGCTGTGCGCGACTTGGGGTCAGGTACTCTTGCAGGCCCTGGCGAACGCGCTGGATATCGCCGGCCAGACGTTCATAGTCGAAGTAGTAGCGCTGGCCAGGTTCGCTGGCGATCGTGGCGCTGCGGCGCGCTGAGTCCTCCAGCGCGTTCAGCTGGCGGATCATCACCTCGATGTTGGCCTGTTCTGATGCACCGGCCGCCTGAGCGCTTGGTATTAGTGAAAAGCCGCCGCTGACGCTGATCAGCGCGCCAAGCAGGATTCGGCGAGGAGATACAAGGAGGAGGGATGGCTTGTTCACGGCTGGGCTCTGGGACGACTGACTGTGGATGTCAGAATGCCGAGACCAGGTGGGGGGGCGCCTCAAGAAATACTTATCTGGGGGCCGTAGAATTTTTTCTCGAGGCCAATCAGGGTTTGAAACCGTACAATTAACCTGTCTCGATAAGGCAGTTGATCAGCCCAGTTCGGCCTGAGCCCACTGCATCGATTACGATGAGCCGGAGTCAAGCCAGGGAGTTGGTGTACTGGAATACTGATCTGTGGGGAGTCGTATGCCGCAGCAAAAAACTTATTTGCCGGCGTTTGATACTTGGGTCTCGGACTTTCTCGGTGTGCATTTCCGAGATGAGGGTTGCTACGATAAAGCGGTCCTGGCCGCTGAGATGTTGCAGCACAGTCGGGCAGTTAGCTCGTCCGAGTTGATCGAGATGGTCAGAAGAGCCAATGCCATGTTGGCCCTTCTCCCTGGTTACGATCATGAAGGCTAGGCAACGGATGGGTCAGGCTGGTAACTCGCTGTTCCCGGCCTCGCGCTTGAAAAAGAGCAGATATCCGACCGGCATGGGAAATCCGTAGGACCAGGCCTGGGCATTTTGATTGCCCATCTTGATCTCCCCTCGGCACACTGGCTGCGTGCTGACGAGTTCCCAGCCATCGGCGCCGAGCTCGAGCATCTTCGTCTGCAGCGGCTCGTCTTCGGACAAGAGAGACACAACATCGGGTTCCAACGTCTGCTCAGTGCTCTTGAAGATCCATGCGCCGCTAGTCGTGTTCTTGAATGGGATAGCGACAAACTCAGCGCGGTGTTCGAATTTCTTGCTCATGGTTCCTCCTTTACTTAATCAGCCGCGCGCTTGACGTGCCCCGGGGGCGAGCGCGTCGACGTAGCGTTCCATAATGGACAGCACCAGACTGTTGATCGCCAAGATCTTCATCGCTCGGGTGACGGCCACATACAGAAGGTTCAGCTCATCATCTCGTCGGCCTGGATCGATATCCGGTGAGAGCGGGTCTGACGTGAAGTCGTCGAAGAGCCCGACAAAATCCCACTCCAGGCCTTTCGACTTGTGGGCAGAGGTCAACGTAATAGTTGCGTCAAGCTCCTTATCCACCGTGCATGAGCGTAGAGCCAAGATTCGCTGGGGCAGATCCGGATACATGTTGATGATCTTGATCGAGCGGATCATCTCGCTGTCCTGGCTCACCTCGGCGATTTCTACGTACTGGGCATAGTCCCGGTAGTCACGGAGCAGTTTTTTGTTCTGGACCAGGTCGCGCTGCTGTCGACTGAAATAGAACAGGTCCTCGAGGTCGCGCACTGAGTAGCTGTCGATGCCGCCAACCCAGTAGATCTTGGGCTTCTCGGTGACCAGGCACAGAGCGTTTTCAATCACCCCAATGACGGTTCGATGAATGTACGTCCTGTGCGGCAGTCCAGCCGGCAGCGCTTTCTTCACCAATGTCTTCTCGCCCAGTCCCTGCAGCTTCCTGGTTTCTCCCTTGTAGGACAGGATGATGTTGGCGACATGGGCGACTGCCGGCCCAAACCTGAAGCTCTGGGTCAGGTAGTGCTTCTCAGCCCCGGCCATCCAGCTGGCGTTGAGAGCATCTTCCGCGCCTCGAAAGCGATAGATCTGCTGATGACGATCACCCACTGCCACCTTGCGAATGTTCTGAATGCGCACAATGTCTGCGATCACGGGGTTTACGTCCTGCCCCTCATCGAGCAGAACACAGTCGAAGCGCTGGCTCAGATCGGGTTTGCTCAACTGGTACAGCTTCAGGTAACCGTCATGAGTGATCTGCACCGCTGTGTCCTGCAGGTCAGTCATTCGCTTCCAGATGCCCATCGCTGCTGCGAGCGCTTGCTTCAGGTAGCGCTCCTGGGCGGACGTAAGCATCGGCCGGTCACGGAACCGCGGAAAGTGGCAGCGTTCGATAAGATCGTCGGCGCTGGCCATGTAGTTGTTGAGGGTGGTCAGCACGTCTCTAACCAACTCCCAGTCCTGCGTATCGATCGCTCGGGCGATGTCGGTCAGTCGCAAGTTGTTGGTCTGCTTATGGCTGAACTGTGTGCCATAGACGGCGTAGGCCAGGCCGTGTGCGGTTTTGTTCACCACGTTGCGCGGGAAGCGTCCCCGTGCGGCGATCTCCACCGACTTGTTGTAGCAGAGATAGAGAATCCGCAGTCGGGAGTGATGTTGAGCGTATCCCACCAGCGTGGTGGTCTTTCCACTGCCGGCGCCGGCCTGGATGAGGAGTTTCGGAGCCTCCGACTGGATGATCGGCGACTGTTCGTGGGTCCATTGCATCGTGCTCTTCCTCACAAATACTTCTTGAAGCTCGCGGCCGTGATGCTCACGGACACACCGAGCAGGGCGGCGCAGGGGAGCAGTACCAGCATGGGACTGATGCTGATCGGGAGTGCCAAGTAGAAGGTCCAGGGGAAAATAGCCAACGGCATGATCGTTGCGCGGGCCTTGTGATAGAGGTAACTGGATTCGCGGCCAGCGCCGAATTTGCGCAGATCTCGGCGCACCAGGCCGTCGACCAGACCCGTCAGTGCCGCCATGGCGAACAGCGGTATGGTCATCAGCAGCACGACCAAGCGGACGCAAAACACCAGAACGGTGAAGAGAGCGGCAAGCACATAGTTCTGGACCGTTGTGACGCTTTGCGCGGCCCAGTAGCGCATGTCCATCTCGTTGCGGGGCCCGGCGTGGGCTATCGACTCCATACCCTGGACCCAGCTGAGCATCCCGGTCTTCACGATCAGCCAGTCATAAGCTTCGGTGACCAGCCATGTCGCAGTGCGTCCCGGCTCTTGGACGATGGCACTGTGGACCAAGCCTTTGGATAACCAGCTGACCTCGCTGACCAGCATTTGCTGACCGTGTCGCCATCCAGCTTCTGGCCAGAAGAAGTACAGGCATACCCAGTCGACCAAGATGGCGACGAGCAGCGAGCCGAACATCACTCCGAGAAAGTTGAACGGGAACCAGAAGATCTTGCTGAACAGCGATTCCTGTCGCTCCTGCTGCTGTTCGGCCTTCTTTGAAACGTCGTCTGCCATGGCCTACACCTCAAGCTGCGTCATCGGTGGCCACCTGACGGAAATCTTCAACCAGGTCTTCGGGTAACGCAGATTTCAGTTCCTGATAGCCCGGGGCTTCCCACCAGTCGCTTGAGGACGCCGCCGAACGTCGCATGCCTGCGGCCAGGTCCTGCAGATTGCCGGGCATGACCTCGTCGGGGTCGTTCGCGGGAAGCGGCATGCGGACCTTCCAGAGGTTTCCACCCTCAATGAGCGCGAAGGCCTGCCCCTTGGGAAGCCCGACCACGTGGGCGGGCTCAATCATCGGCACGCTCGCCAGTTGCACTTGGTCATGTGAGCTCGAGGTGAATGCTGTTTTCCCGTTGACCGAGTCGTTCGCACTGCTCGCCGGGGTGCTGTTGTAAATCTGCACCTTGGGCAGCTGGTTGGTCAGCAGCTCGGCGGTTGCGGTTTCACGGACGCGCAACATGAACAGGTTGTTGAAGTTACCGATCACCTGGCCGGCCTTGGCTTTCGAGCCAATCTTCGCCTCGATGTCGCTCATGGTCTGGGTGTAGGCGGTGACCTGCATGCCCGCGCCGCCGGCTTTGTTCACCATGGGGATGAACTCGTCCCCGATCAGTTCGTTGAACTCGTCAGCGTGGAGGTTGATGCGAACCTTGCCACCGGCCATATGGCCCGGCAGACCATCATCGATGCCATGCTTGTAAATGTGGCCGGCGACGGAGACCAGGTCGCTGAACATCGAGTTGCCCACCGCCGCAGCGACCTCAGTGTCGGACAGCGCATCGAGGCCGATGTATACGACCGCGCGTTTCCGAATCACTTGCATCCAGTCGAAAATCGGTCGCTGGTCAGCGAGATCCAGGTAGTCGGGCGCGAGTAGCTCAGCGATACGACCAGTGGTGAGTTTCTCCAGGAGCGGCAGCAGGGATGCGACGATCTTGTCGAAGTAGGTCTTGTCGTAGCGCACGGCACTTCGCAGGCCATCCATGACGGAGTCGTTGATGCGTTTCTGGGTCAAGTACATGTCGATCGCCACGACGCGCAGCGGACGGTCCTTCATGGCGAATGACAGGTTCTTCCGATCGATCTTGCCTTCAACTTCAACGATGGCTTGCCAGGCCTTCGGATCATGTTCTGCGAAGTACTTCTGGGCGTATTCGATGAATAGCTCGTCGATGTTGATGACGTGCCGGCGGATCTGTTCGTAGTCAGGACGGCGGCCGAGGGCGACCAACGACTGCGCGATGATGTTGACGAATCGCCAGGCGAACTCCCGGAACGCAGCAGAGTTGCCCTCGCCGGAGAGCTGGCCAGCGATACGGGTGGCGACCTCGCTGATCCGACCAAAGCGGCCGATGGCGTTGTAGCGCGCGGAAATGTCCGGCCAGCCCAGGTGGAACACATAAAACTCGTCGAGGCGTCCGGCGCGCTTGCATTCGATGTACATGCGCTTGAGCAGATCCGCATCACCTTTCGGGTCGAAGACGATCACAACCTCGTGGTCGGCCTGTGCGTCTGCACGCCGGCGCCGGCTCCAGCGATGGGAAGTTTGGCTCCGGCGCCCCATACGGACTCGCGGCCCGCGTCGATGCGTTCGGCGAATGTCCTGCGTGATGAAGACCTCAGCCAGGCGAGTCTTGCCTACCCGTGTGGTTCCCAGCACCAATGTGTGGCCCACGCGCTCACCGAGAGGCAGGCTAACGTTCTGCTCATCAGGCTCGATTCCATGCAGCCTGGGCAGGCCACCCACGGGTGGCAGCGGCCTGGCGGGGTTCCAGTTGGAGTCCCAGCCAGTGACCTTGGTGATGAGCTTCAGTGGAAAGGGGGCGAACTCCAGACGTTCTTCCAGCCAGCGCGCACGTATATAGAGGTTCGTCGGCTCGACGTAGGCCGCGAACTGGGGAAGGTAGGTGTCGGCCAGGCGTTGCGTGTGCTTCTGTGTCCACCGGAATCCACGACCGATGAACAGGCGCTCATTGCTGATCGGCATTTCAGCGCTGGTCATGGTGTAGTGGGGAAGCCGCCGTAAATTCGCCTGGTAGCGTAGGACCCTCCGCGCCTGCAGGAGCCGAATGGTGCCCAGGTAGATAAAGCCCAGGGCGGCGACAATCCCGAACAGCGGTGTCAGGGCAAAAGCCCAGGGTGCGCCAATGCAGAGTGCAGCCGCTACATAGCAGACGGCAGTGGTGAATAGTTCTACCGGGGGGCGGAGCAGAGATTCAAGGGTATATGTCGCCATCTCACGTCCTCGAGGTGTAGGTCAGGGCGTCGGCTTCAGCGCGTGCTGCCTCGACCTGGTCCGGAGTCAGCCGTTCGGCCAGGCGCTGGGCGAATGCGTGTTCGTTGAACTCGGAGATCCCGGTTAAGCGCGCACCGTAGAGCTCGCTCACGTGGCGGACCTGCTCGATCATTTGCTCGCGGCCGGGTCGGTGCAGGGGATGGCTGATGATCAGCGTGAACACCGGCGATACAGGTCGTGTTGGGCGCATACCGGGTCTCACTGCTGAAGGGTTGTGGCTGTGATCAGCACCGGGTAGTGCTGCAGCCCCAAGCGACCAGCAATATCGCTGGCAGGAACGGGCATCACTTGCAACCCGGGAGCCCAGCGGCGGATCTCTTGCAGTCGTGCCGCGTTGCCAACATTCACGGCGAGTCCCACTGCCTGCAGGCCTTGAAGTGCCGGCAGTTTCTGCTTGAGCCAGGCCTGCGACATTGGATCATCCCCGACGATGAACATCGGCTGCAGACCAGCTGCATTGATGACCCGTCCCTGTACTGGGCCCGGGCTCAGTTCTGGAGTCAACACCGGGAAAGCCCCTCCAGCCCTGACACCAGTCACAACTGGGGGAGCGTGCGCAGGCTCGGGCTCAATGTCCTGGTAGTAGAGCAATGCGGATGCTCCGCCGCGGTCCTCTACTACTGTGAGCACCGCTTGCTGGTCAGCATTGGTGGGTAGGGCCAGGCTGGTCACCATCGCGAAGGCTAGGGCTTGCAAGACGTGTGACCGCCAGGCGTGGGGATATGTCATGGGGTCCGTACCTCGAAATTGATGCCGGTGACCCGGCTGAGATGTTTCGCGAAGTAGCCTCGGTACTTTGCCGCCGGCGCGCCGCCGGCCGGGCGGTGATACCGCCCGGCAGCATCGATCCAGGTTCCGCCCTTGGCCTTTTGCTCAGCCAGGATCTGGGCGGTCACCGCCAAGTTCTTGTAGGGGTCCAGGCCTTCGCAGGGAAAGCTGTAGCGATGCCCGTTCGAGCGAATATTGGTTTGCCCCAGTCCCACGTCGACTCGAGCGGGCCCAGCGGTCGCAATTGCGACCAACAGCGCTCGGCAAGCATCTGCGCGGGTGGCGAAGCGATAGCCGGTGCCCGCGACATTCAACGTCCACGGCCAGGGCACAAGCTGACCCCGAAGGCGGGTGCCGCTCTCCTGCAGCGCCACTGAATAGAGCACGACCGGTGGAACCCCGTGCCTGATGGCGATCGCCTTGTAAGCTGGTGGCGGATCTTCCACGCCCCACGCATTGCCGGCGAACAGTAGCACCGGCAGCAGGCAGAGCTGCCACCAACTCATTGACGGCGCCATGATCCGTTCACCTGCGTCACGGCCGCTGGCAGCGAGCCGCCGAGACCGAGGCGAATCCAACGGCCCTGGTCATGATTGAGTGTGATCAGTCGGCTTTTAACACTGGACGGGTCAACACCCGCGAGGATTGCCCAGCGGCGAATTCGTTCATCGTCGTTCTGGCTGCCGACGAAATAGAGGTCAAACGGTGTCTGGGACGCCTGCAGGCGTTTGACCTGGTCGATGCAGGGCAGGCAGTCGTCTTTGACGAAGAGTGCCATTCGCCCGTTACCTTCCAGAGCTGGGCCGCTCCCGGACCCGGCCCGGGTCGAAGGGGAGGCCGAAATCTCAATGGCATTGATGCCCGGGAACAGACGCTGGTACGCCTCATCGTAGGCTCGCTGGTAGGCGAGCTCCCTGTCGACTCGTTGACGCTCTGCCTGAACCTGGAGCTCGGCAAACCGGCGCCGCTCACTATCCGATCGAGCTTCGATTCCGAGTGCAGTGAGCGGGTCAAGCCCCGGCGAATACACCCCCCGAGGCCCTTGCATCACTTCTTGATATCGCTCGTATTCCTTGGAGGTCAGGCCCCACTCCTGCGCTGCTTTATCATGAAGCTTGTCCTGCGACAGGATGCTTTCGCTGGTGAGCTGTTGAACACTGGGGGCGCCTCCTCCTACAGCGGAAGGAAGCGGCGCGGCCTCAATGCCCGCAGCAGTAAATGCGCAGGCGCAGGCGATGGCTCGAACGATTGGTAGATTCATGATGCTTTTCTCATGGCTGGATGCTCAGGGTTCGGGTTGTGCCGCCGGCGTCGAAGGTTGCAGTTCGTTCATCTACAGCCTTGAGTCGCCAGGTGCTGCCACTGACCACTTCGCCTGGCCGAAGCAGGTAGATCTGGCTCAGTCGCGTGCTACCGGTGGGGGCAACAGATAGAAAGCGCTCGCCGCCCCGGTATTCGAGACCGACCATCTGAAATGGTGGAGGCTCTTGCGGGATGGGCGTGGCTTTAACCGGTGCGGGCTTCGCCTTCGGTTTGGAAGTGGAGGCTTTAGGAGCTGGTGCAGTTGCCTGGGCCTGTGGCCTGCTCATTTTCTGCACTTTGCCGTCAAGTGACTCAAGGTCGGCTTTCAGTACCAGGAGATCGCCCGCAGTCGCGGATGAGCGAGTGGCTTCAACTGCAGCTTCGTGGGCCTGCTTTGCCGTGGCTTGCACAGCATCGATCCGGCTCGAGAGTGTTTGCTGGCTAACACGGAAGTCTTCCATCGTGACCAGGGGTTTGCCTGACACAGTGTCGAGACGATCGTCGATCGCGCTCACCCTGCTCTGGAGTGCGTCGATGGAAATTTTCTCTGCTGCTCCGTTCACAGCGCGAGACAGGGTCGACAGCTGGTATTGCTGGAACGCGATGATGCCGCCCAGGATGAGCAGTCCTGCGGCGATGGGCAGATATTTTCGGATCGGCAGTTTCATGGGTGTCCTCTCGAAGCCGAGTACACCCTCGCGCATCCATGATGCTGTTTCAGCAGAAAATACTTAGCCCGACCGTGTGGAATTTATTGATCGATGCCAAAGGGCCCGCCATCTGCTGGCGAGCGCCGCGACTGCAAACCCACCTTTGCAGCCCAGGTCGCTCAGGACGAGCGTGCTGGACAAACGGTTTTCTCGGCTGACGGCCAGTGAACGATTGCCACGAATGTTTAGAACCAGCCATCTGGGGGTTACACTGGATTCACTTTCCAGCAGGCAAAAAAAAACCGCCTTTAGGGAAGGCGGTTTTTGTGCAATCCAGATTAGGGGGCTGAATTGCGAGTCCTCACAGGGACCATCAACGTGCGTTCAGTTTACGTTCGTAAATTACGATTTGCAAATGGTGGTGGTCCGATTGGGATTGCGTTTTGGCATGCGACGAACGTACCGACCGTTTTCGGTGGCCTGAAAACCGATCCGCTTTTCGGCTTGGCTGAAAGCTGACTGCTTCCGCCCATGATCGCACAATGCCAGATTTGCAGCTATTATGGCGCTGCCTGCACTCACGTTGCCCGAAGCAGGTGGCCAGTTACGCAACAGTTTCATCCCCCAGACGCGGCGTAGGAACCCGCGCCAGATGACCATCCGGGGGTTCTCAACCGGCCACCTCACAGGGACCATCAACGGTAACTCGAAGGCGCTATGTGTTCTGGAAAAAGCGCTGGAGGTTCGGCCTTACCTACTTAGGAGGCCGAAATGTCTAAATTTGGACGTTTGTGGGACCTCGTTTGGAATGGTTACAGAGCTTTCAAGCTGTACGAGTTCCTGCGGGACCATTATGAAGACTGGTTCTAATTAATGGGGAAGCCCCGTTCTGGTTCGCCAGGGCGGGGCTTTTTGCATTAAGACAGAGCATGGCCAATGCCTGGCGCGCCACCCTCATCTGCAGTAAACCCGCCATAGCTGATCTAACCGGGTCGTAAACGACTGACTCAGCAGTTCCCGACGCATACCCCACTCAGGGCTTCTTGGAACGTTGGCAGATCTCAGTGTGCCTTTGCCGTACCGCTGGTTTATGCCATCCATTACCGACATCAGGCGATCGCAGGCAACTGGTTGCGTTGCCGCGAAGAGATCGTCAGTGAACTCACCCGGTTGCCGTAGCAAGGAGATATCGCGGTAATGCCCAAGCCCAGCCCTCGCTCTCCGCCGAAGTAGAGGGATAAGCCTTAGCCCGTTATAAGACTTGATAATCAATTGTGGCTGAAATAGGCTTAGGACCGGGCCACTTGCTGCCTGCCCCCTCCGCCGAATTGGCATGGTGAAAGCAAGGTTTTACCCCCTAATGGTGATTCTCACCGGCAGGTCGCAAAGGAGGGTCCGACACGCGATGCGAGCCGGTATATTGAGAACACATCATGACCAAGATTGAAGCGCTGAAGTCACAGGCCAAGCGCCTGCGCACCCACCTAGCAGCAAATAACGTTCCTCTCAGCCATAGCCAGGTTCTCGAAGCGGTTGCTGTCATGCATGGACATCGAGATTGGAACACGGCTTCAGCGGCCGAAAAAGAACATTCCGCGCTCCTGAAAGATCCCCAACATCTTAATTTGTCATTAGAAGCCATTTTGAATGGAGGCATGCAGCCTGGTGCAGACCTTGGGCCAGCCGAAGTGCAGAGGGAAGGCACTTACAGGCGCGGCTACCATCACTGTGCTGCTGTGATCATGCATGCGATGCGAGGGCCCGCGCCGATTACGGCTGCCATGTTGAAGGGCTGGATCGAGGGGGCGGGTAAGGAGTGGAGACATGATAAGCCTCTGGACCGTATGATCATCGCGCCCGCCTTTGTGGCTGCGAACGCAGAAGATTAGATGCTATCTAAGTGTTTTGAAGCGGAAGTAAAGGCATGCGTGGCCTCTAATTAGCGGGGGCTGAGTGTTCTTCCTCATACTAAAACCTTCACCAATTATTATAAGGGTCTTTCATGGCAAGCTTCACAGAAGGTAACAAATATCAGTTCGCGCTCCCAGATGGACAGGTCATTGTCCTTCTCTTTAAAGGTTTTGAGGGATATATGGAGCCTGTATGGATTGATCCGGCGTCCGGTCAGAAGGTCCAGCTGCCACCATTTAGCAGCTACAAGAAGGTTTGAGGGAACTAGATTAAAAGAGGCCACCTGAAGGTGGCCTTAAGTTATGCAGCAATCAGTTGTCGTGCGAGAGCCATCTCTACCGAATCTCCATCTTGGTTTAACGAGTCGAGTCCGGATTCCGGCACATCGCCCGAAGTGCTCTGGGCCACTGCGATCTTCTTGGCCATCAACTGCAGGCAGGTGATCTGCGAGCTGCCGGCGTAGCCGAAGAACACTACGCGGACCGGGTGTTTCTGCCCGATCCTCCACGACCGCCGCGCGGCCTGCTGTAGGGTGTACACGTTGTACCCGGTCTGCAGGAACGCGATGGTTGGGAAGTCCAGCAGGTCCAGCCCGGTCTTAACCAGCTCCGGGTTGGTGAGCAGCACGTCGACACCACGGTCAACCTGGTCGAGGATCCAGTCCTCGCGCCGAGCCGTTTCAACCGTGGCCCGCAGTACCGCAACGCGAAGGCCTGCCTGCTCGAGGACCTTCTTCAGCCTGGACGTGGTGTCGCGCGTCCCGCTGTAGACGGTATATGCAAGGACCTTGCGGCCTTTCGCTTTCTCCTCGAGGCAAAGGTTCAGCAGCGCCTGCTCCTTGGGCATCAGTTCATGGTCGCCGAAGAGCGCCGGCACAAAGGCCAGCGTGTCTCGAGTGCGCGGATGTTTGACCATCTCCGATCGGAAGCAGCAGTCCGGCCAGGCCAGTAGCACGTTGAGCACCACTCCCAGAAGAGTGGTGTCTCTCCGGGCCAGGGCCTGGCGGAGCTCAGCGGTCAACGTGGCCGCCAAGCGCTGGTAGGCCGAGGCCTGCTCCGGCGCCATGGGCACGTCGATGAACTCCTCCTGGTAGCTGGGCAGCACGTTGCCACCGATATCCTTGAGCTTCAGGAACACGGTGAATGGCAGCACGAACCGGTGGATGCCTTTAGGGCCGAAGCCTGGGGCCTTCACGGTGCGTACCGACAGCTTCTTGCCCTTGGCAGTCTTGTGCGAATCGCCATCGCGCTCGGTGTAGATGTCCTTGAGGACTCCGTGATCGCGCATGAACGACATGGCTGCAGGAGCCATACTGCCGCGTGCGTTGGGTCGGTAGCCGTCCTCGATCATGCGCTGGGTGAGAATGCGGAACAGGAGGTAGAACAGGTCGTCGGCGTAGCCGCCCATCAAGGTCCCGGTGAGAAGCACGGTTTTACGCGCCTTCGCGGCCAACACCCCCATGGCCTGGCCCTGGGCCGAACCGCTGTTCTTGTATTCATGCCCTTCGTCGACAACCAGCAGGTCGAAGAAACCATCGGGTAGGTAGCGCTTGATGAACTCTGTCGGCTGGTATCCGCCTTCGCCGAATCCAAACTCGATGTTGGCCATCGCCCGCTCCATGCGCTTGGCCTGACGGTCGCTGAAGACGAAGTTGCCTTTCGCGTCCATCAAGTTGATGAACTCTGAGACGTTGTCGACCAGCATCGAGGCCAGGAAGTCCTCGCCGAAGTCGTTCAGCAGCCGTTCCGCCCGGACCGGGCCGATCGTTGGTATCCGGCACATCGACTTCAGGATTGTCGAGCGTCGGTCCCCACCATCAGCTTTGCCTGGGCGCATAAGCGTCCAGAGGGCAGCGTTGCAGGCACTGCAGTTGCGACGGCGATCACCGCGCTCGAACTCTTCCACGGTGACCAGGTTGCCTTCCAGGTCCTCGAGGACCTGGCCGCAATCTGGACATGCCGCCAGCCGCTGGCCACCTGCAGTGCGCCGCTTCCAGCAGGCGAGTCGCCAGTGGAAACCCATCCGCATCCTGACGCGGCCGAGGATGAAGAACTCCGGCCGGCCGTCATAGGTTTGCCCCGCCTGGTCACGCAGCTTAAGCAGTTTGACCAACGTGTCCGGGCCGTTGAGCACCCAGACGCGGGCGCCTGGTGTGGTCTCCAGGATCTCGCGCCGCCACTTGTAGACAAGGTGGGGTGGTGAGATGACGAGGGTTCGACGGTAGCCTGCCGCGTGGAGCACGGCAGCGACTGCGATGGCCATCATCGTCTTCCCGGTACCCATCTCGGCGTTGATGATCGCAGCTTGCTCGTTGCGATCGAGCAGAAGCGCCGTGATGGCTTGGACAACCTCAGCTTGCGCCACGAATGGCGTGCGCTTGAGACTTGCCATCACGGCCTGGCGCTGTTCGTTAATGCTGCCGGTATAAACCGGAGGGTTGGAGCGGTTGAGCGACTCCAGTAGCTCATCGCCAAATTCGTCGATGAAAGCCGTCAGGTTGATATTCAGTGGGGAGTTGGCCGAGGCGGCTGCTTGGGTCAGTGCGTTCATGTGCATCTCCTGCAGGGAAAGCAGGGCATGCACAAACCCCAGCGGGTATGGGCATACCCTGTGGGTCGGTGTGGGGTTGTCGCCGTTGCGGCGTGGGTCAGTAGTCGCTGGGAAGCAGCAGGGTGGTGGAGCTGCGGTCGGCTTCGGTGATGATCCAGAGCCTGGACTCGTCGCCCGCGTCGATGTCGTAGCCTGAGAACAAACGGTCTCCGTGGGTAAGCGCAAGCTGATTGGAGGCCCGATCGTCATCGCATAGCTCACCCCAGTCGCCAGCAAGATGGCGTTTCAGCGCGGGAGTAGGGTTGAGCTGCCCGGTTTCGACCAGATGGCTGACAGCGGCGGTCATCATGATCTGCCCCGGGTTGAACAGCGGCGTTGCAACTGACTGATCGGTTGCAGGCGCTTCGTCGTTGCTCGCCGGTGAGGAACTGATGATCAGCACCTTGCCGTAGTTCACCGAGGAAGGTGTCATTTCCCAGGCGCGGATGATCGGAATGAACCGGTCGGTGAGGATCCTGACTTCTGAGACGTTGCCTTTCTCGTCCTCGGTGAATTCTGTCTTGCGCACCTTGTCCTTGTAGGTATCACCCTTCACGACCAAGACGCGCCCCGACTTCGAACGTACAACACCGGAGATTGCGCCGGCGGCCAGGGCCAGGGCGAGGTGCCAGCGAGAAAGCTCGCGGACAGGGGCTCGGGGTTGAAGGCCGGCCTGACCGAAATGCAAGTTGAAGTCGGGCCAGAGGCCTCGCAGCCGCAGAATCTCGGAGGCGAATTGCTCCGGCTCCAGGGTAATGCGGTAGAAGTGCTCCAGCTCGCTGGCAACTGACGGAATGAGGTACGGCTCCCATGGCCAGGTGGCAGGGATCTCCTCGGCCAGTTGCTGCCCAGCGCCGATCGCCTGCAGGCGGGACCTCACCTGGTTGGTGGTGGCCCGAGCCAGGTCTTGCCGGCGTACGCGAATGCCGAAGATCACCACCTGTTTGAAGGTGGGGTCTGCAGCACCGTATACGCGCAGTTCGGCGAAGTGGTTGCTCAGCCATCCTGTGAACTCGTCGTCCAGCACGTAGTGAGGAACGATGAGCACCATGACGCCGCCGTACTGCAGAAGCGGGAGGCAGCGTTGATAAAAGGCTTTCTCCAAGCGCCGGCGGCCGTTGCCTTGGTACTGGGATGCACCGGAGTGATCCGCGACCAGGTCACCGTAGGGTGGGTTGAGCCAGAGCAAGCCGAACGACTGGCGGCTGATCAAGGTGTCGAAGAGGTCGCTGTGCAGCACCCGGTCGAGCAGGCCACGCGCGTGATCCGCGCGTTCGAGATCGTACTCGACGGCGAACGCTTGGACCTGGTCGCGGCCTAAGAGATGAGCCGCTTCAGCAAGGGCGACACCCTCGCCGGCACAGGGGTCGCAGATCCTCATCCTGCCCGAAGTGGCGGGAGTGAGTGCCTGCAGCGTGCGTTCAAGAGTGATTTCATCGGTGGGGTAGTAGCCGTTGCGGGCAAAGTTGCGCGCCAGGCGCGGAAACATGAGGGCCATAGAGTGTCCTTTGAGTTGGTGGATGAGCTCAGGCAGGTGCCTGAGCTTCAGTGGTGAGTACGCCCTGGCGAATCAGCTCTCCGAGAGTAGGCTCGAGCACCTCGAGCTTCATGGCGAGTCGCCAGGCGCAGACATTGCCGATCGCTCCAGGGAGGGCGATCAGCATCTGGTGCTGGGTGAGTACCTCAATCACGGGCTCGCGCCAGTGGGAGAGAAGGGGGAGTGGGCAGGTCTCGATTACCAGCGGCCAGAGTCGATGGTGTGGAGCTTCATTTCGCTCCAGGAGGGCGAAAGCGAAGTGATTGGCTTGGTCGGGAACAGAGGCGCGTCGATCGAACAGCCAGAGGTGCAACATGCTGCCGAACAACGTCCCGCGGAATTGCCGTGTGGTGCGCTTTTCCAGCAGGTCCTGGTTGGGGAAGACGGGAATGCTCCGCCCGTCGACGAGAATGTGAAACTGCTCAAGGCCATTCTCTTCCCGGCCAAGTGTGAGCCTGGCCAGAAACTCCTGTAGTGCGGTGTCACGACCCCAGGCCGACATGAACACCAAGTTGCGTTGTTCGTCGCACACACAGGCGTCGACGTACAGGTCCGGGCATTCCTCGATCTGAAACAAGGGGGATGGGTGCATGATGGCCTCCATTGTGGAGGCGTCCGTCCCAGAGGGCGGAAACGCCCCCCGGGGTGGTCTGGTGGTTAATTGAAGGTCCTGGTGAGCGGATCGAAAGCCACACTGTCTTGTTGGTGCAGCGGGCCGTGACCCTCGAGGAATATTTGGATCCGGTACTGGTCGCGGAGACGTATAGCAGCCTCAGCCTGGTCCAGTGTGAGGTCCAACTCTTCGATGAAGAAGTCGACGAGTTCCTCGTCAGTCGACACCTCGTTGTTGGACAGCTGGTCCTCAATGTTGGCGAGGGTTTGTTTGCTCAAGTGGCTGAACATGGCGTTCATGGTGGTGCTCCAGGTAGATAAATGGAGCCCCCGAGGAGGCCCCTCAGGGTGTGTGGTTCAGGTTGACTGCGGCAGTGGTCTGGCAGGGGGGGGTTAAGGCGAAGCCCTGGTCCAGGTTTGAGTTTTGAAGTCCATGGTAAAACCGAGCTGGTCCAGCCGCGTGCACTGGGCGCGCAGCCGTTGTCGGTCTACGGTGGTGTCGAGCCTCACGGTTTCGCTCAATGGCCAAACCGTGCCAAATAGCTCGGCATCGATGTCG
Source organism: Pseudomonas sp. NY5710 (assembly GCF_013305665.1). NCBI lineage: Bacteria > Pseudomonadati > Pseudomonadota > Gammaproteobacteria > Pseudomonadales > Pseudomonadaceae > Pseudomonas > Pseudomonas sp. NY5710. Next base: position 3,917,735 of record NZ_CP045554.1, on the reverse strand, counting down.
TTCGTGCTCGGTGGCTCCGATGGACTCATCCCGAAGGGCTCATCCGAGGCGAAGGCATCAGTTTGGGGCTGTCGCGCCGGCGTACTTGGAGTCCGACGTGGCGGTATCGGTGTGGGTGGTGGCCCGTCCTCTTCAAGAGGGTCAGGGACGTTGGTTGGCAGGTGTTCTTCGTCTTCGCGACTGAGACCTGTGACATCCTCCAGGGTCATGCCCTCGAGTTCAGCCCTGATCTCAACAACGAGTCGACCGCCGTGTGAGTAATACGATGGGCGAATCTGCTTGATCGCGAAATCACCTCGGTATTTACCCTCCTGGTACTGATCCAGAAGAGCATCCTTGATGGTGAACTCACCGATCGAGGTACTGAGGCGGCCGACGTTGAATAGCCCGAGTCGGCCGGAGATGGTGCGGATGGCCAACTGGCCGGTGATTGAGATCATGCGCGCTCCCCGTAAAGCATGGGGAACTCCCAGCGGGCGTTCCCCGCGAGGGTGGAAGGTGGTCAGCAGTCGAACAGCGGCAGACCGTCGAGAACGTTGCTGTTGGGGTCGATGACCAGGAACCTCACTTCAGCCTGAGCGGCAAGAGTGAGTACTCGGATGGTCTCCTCACTGAAGCCCTCGGTGGCTTGCAGAGCTTGAAGTGTCGACAGTTCGTACCCCCAGTACTGTCCCAGATGTTGGTCGGTCCAGGGCGTACTGAGAAGTTTGAAGCCGATGGCGTCACTGTCGGGCAGGGTGAAGCACTCGAACTGAAGCAGAGCTGTATCAGCAGTTTCAACGAGTGCCTGCAGCTCCTCCCAGTCCTCCTCGGGCAAGTGTGCAGATGCGATCTCGAACGCTTGGCTGCAGCAGGGATGAGGTACAGGGTGATCGCCGGTAGCGATGTTGAAGGGGTTGGGTGATTGTGCCATGTGGCGTGCTCCTGGTTGAGAGGAAGCCACCCCAGAGGGTGACCCCTCTGGGTGATTAACTGGCTGTGTCAGGCGGGGTCTGCAGTGGGCTGCAGCTGGATCTGGATGTAGGCAGGCTCGTTCTCGGGGGTGACGACTCGCAAAGCGAGGGCAACCCAGTCACGTTGGCGGCCAGTATGGCGCTTTGTATACACGCCGAAGGTAAAAGCCTTGGCCAGAGGTTGCTGCTTGAGTTCTTGCCACGCCGTTTGTACGACGGTAGCGAGGCGTTGGCTCATTTCGGCTACCCGGTCAGGGTTTTCGAGATAGACCGCACGCATCCACGCAGCGTTGTCCAGGACAACCGGAAGGGTGAGGTATGCCTCGGACGAGGCGGATGGTATGGACATCAGAGGTCTCCAGAATGAGCGAGGCCTCAGTCCGCGAGGGATGAGATCCCCGCGGGTAGGTAAAGTAGAAGGCACTCCATCACTGAGTGATGTGATCGCGCTGCCGAGTGCTAGGCGATCTTGGGTGGGTTGGCGCAACGCGCTGGAGCCTTAAACCCTGGCTCCGGGAGGCACTGTCAACGACAGTGAACCAATACGGAATTCGTTTCCCGGACTGTAGGCTGAGGCCTCACAGTTGCCAGGTGCCTGCTTTGAAAGTCCCCCCCTAAGGGATACCCTTCGGGGTGGAGGACTGGTGATACAGGGTGGGTCAGATCATGTCTTCGTAGATATCTTCCCAGAGGTTGGAACTAGCTTCCTGTACAGCGCGGTAGTGCTCATCATCGAGCTGGAAGCCTTGCCGTTCTGCCTCACGTTTGAACAACTGGTCGTGAGGAAAGGTGAGAGCTGCATACTGATCGCGCAGCGTAGTGAGCAGGCTCATCTCGTACAGTTCGAAGTGTTGGCCACAGCGATCCAGGGCGAGGTTCGAGCTAGCTTTGATTGAGTCCGCGAACCGCCGCTCAAGCACGTCTACGCGGATGAAGGCCCCGGCAACTCGTTTCTCGAAGGGATTGGTGATGAACATGACGCCATTGAAGACTTGGGTGGCTTGAGACATGGTGATTCTCCGATGAGGGGGTCACCAACCCGCTCGGGTGATGTACCCGATAAGGTTTATAAGAGCGCAGCCGAAGGATGTCTGGTTGTTACAGCTCGATGGCATACGTCGCATCGATACAAAAAGCGATGCCGTCGGTGAGTACATCACGTAACTCCCAGTTCAATACCCGAGGCTTATTCTCATCCAGCCACAAAAACGCTGACAGGACTGATGAGAAATGAACTGACCCTTCCAGGTCGGGATAATTAACTGGTACGTAGAGGAGTTCGAAATTTCGCTCGAAGTTCAGCAGAGGCATGATGTCTCTCCATTGAGGATCATCAGCCAGATCGGGTGATGTTCCCGATACGGTTAAGTGAAATGCTACAGATCATTCGGATCCATAAGACCCTGTATGACCCTGATAAGGCGTGTATTAACCCGAAGATCCTTGGGAGTTATCTCGCCTCGGGCATAGGCCATGTCAGCTAGATGGTATTCACGGCCGCTGAGCTGCGCATAGACATCAACAAGACGATATCTGTCATTTGACAGTTCATCATCCGTGATTGACCAAGATGAGGCGAAGTGAGGAAGCAGCTTGGCGTAATCGCACCACTGCATGTTTGTGTAGTCTGGGATTCGCACCCCGTTATCATCGATCTCACAGCCCAGATGCGCGAATGAGGTCGAGTAGTACAGCCTAGGTTTCTGACCCTGGTTACGCAGCTCCAGAATATCTGAGCGCGCGGTAGCGAAGTCAGGGAAGCACTGCTGAATATCTCCAGCGACAGTGATGCAGTAGGGCATGGCGAAGTCCTTTGTGAGGAAAACGCCTCCCGAAGGGGATCGTCGTCCCCTATTGGGTAGGAATCAGGTTAGTGATCAGTGGGGCAGCGCAGTCGGGACTGTGCTGGCTTTGCGGTTGAGCACGTTGATCGCGAAACCGCTCAGCCCAATGAAAGCGCAGGCACCGAAAACAATGTCGCCGAGGATTACAGCGGCGACCAGGATTAGAAGGTTCAACGCGAACAGGATTTTCATGACTGCCTCCTTGGCAGAATATGAAGGCGCTGAAATCAGCGCCTTGATAGGGGTTATGCAGCCTGGTTGGCTTCCTTGGGAAGATCAGTACCGAGGTCATGGTCGAGTTGCTCACCGAATTGGTCGGCGACTGGCTGTCCCTGATTCACGGGTTGCTCAGGTTGTTCCTGATTCAACGTTTGATCAACACCAGGTTGTCCCTGATTGTCAGTGGGCGGGGTGGCATTTTTCGGCTTCGCTTCGTAAACCAGCTTGCCGTCAACTTTGATCCAGCCGATGAAGAGCAGACGGCCTTTGAGGCTTGCGCCGGCCTGACCCTTCTTGTCGCCTTTATCATAGGTGAAAGCGTCAGCCCAGATGTCGCCGATTCGGAAGGAGACGAGCACCTTCTTTTTGGCTTCAACGGCCTGCTGGCAGCGTTTAACCAGCGATTCTGCCTCAGCACCGACAACGTTGCAGTCGATGTAGGAATACTCGGCTTTATCAGTCGCGCCGTGCAAAGCTGCAACGGTGACACAGGTGAAGGGCTTGCCCTTGCGGGGGCTGACTTCACGGATACGGTTGAGGTAGCCGATGCCAGTGGTGTGCAGGTCGAAGAATTTGGCTTCGTTGGATTGGTTGCTCATGGTGATTCTCCAGTTTCAATAGCGAAAGCGGAGAAACACTTCGCCCATGGGGGAAAGTATTCCCCGCGTGGGTTGGGATGTAGCAAGTTGGGTGGGCTTCCATCAATCTCTCGATTGATCAATCGCGCTTCCGGAAGCTTGGCGATTTTGGGGAGATCAACACCGCAGTGGGTGTAGCAGTCTTTCAGATCATGACTGCTCGGGCTTGGGTTACTGACGACGTCAGCAGCTCACGGTCACAAGGATGGAAACGGAGAAACACATTGTCAAGCCCTGAAAGAAAAAAACCCTCCAGGTGGAGGGTTATGTAGGGAAAATCGATGATCAATGTGCTCGAAGAATCTTCTGGCACCGGCGTTTGATATTAGGCCAATCGGCCCAAACTGCCATGCCGACGCAGATGACGAGCAGGGCGGTGAACATGAGGATGCCGAATGTGGTTTGGCTCATGTCATTCCTCCGGGGTGAGGTAAATGCCTGTGATCCAGATTACAACACCTACCACGAGGGCGAAAGCGGTCAGGAGACGGCTAGTGCTGAGGAAGATACCTACGAGGGCGGCGGCAACGGCCGTCGTTCCGATCTTGCGAAGGTCGTCTGCCACAGCGGCACGTTTTTTTGAAACCATGGCGTTCCTTTGATCGCCAGGCCCTCACCTTGCCAGGTGGGGTGCCTGGCACTGGGTGAGGTTGGAGGGAGTTAGATCGCAACTGGAGCTATGAGGTCGTTCAGCGGGCCCATACGCAGCTCTGATGCTTTGGATTTGCTCGGCTTGCGCTGACGGGTGCGGCGCTTGGTCGGTGGTACCGCTTTGGTGTTGTTTTCGAACCACTGGTTCAGATCAACACCGCGGCGTGCGAGGGTTGGAATGCGGCAAAGCTCATCCCAGTCGCTGCGGGTGGGTGCTATGTTCGCGAGTTGTACAACAGGCCGAACATGTGCTGGGACTACTGGGGCTGGACGTTTCATGGCGCGCAGGAACTCACGGGTGAGGGTGCCGAGCGCGTAGCCAAAACGGAAGCCGATGGAGGGTGCGGACATTGCGGTCATGGTGTTTCTCCTGCGGTTAAAAAATGCGGAGAAAACACTGTCCCTCACGGGGAAATGTATTCCCCGCTGGGTTTGCGGAAGGAGCTTCTATCGACGGAGGTCGACCGGTCGTGCTACCAGAAGCTAAACGACCTTGGGCTGGTGGATCACACAGACTTCGTGCTGCAGCATTACGGATCCGAGCTGCATGGGGCATGTTGCTGACGACGTCAGCAGATCACGGCTTAATAATCGGAGCGGGGAAGGGTTGTGTCAAGCGGAGGGGGGAAAGGGGGGAGAGATGGAGGGAGAAGTCCGGCTGGATCAGCCCTTGAAAGGTGACCCAGCCGTGTTTGAAAAAAAAAGTTGAAGGAGCCACCTGTGTCGGAATCGTCGATCCCTGGGCATTGATCGTCTCGATTCTCATCACCTGGCCATTCTCGTGGCTTTGGCCAGCAAACGTGAGGCACGCATCCGCGCACAAAAGGAGCCCGGCTTATCGCCGGCGGGCCACCGGCAGGGGGAGAAATACCCATTGGGTAGCCTGATGGACCTCGCTTGAAGTCCATCAGGCTACCCAAAGGGAAAGAAAAGAGTGGGGCCACATCACCGGTGTGGCCCTTGGAGCTAAGAAGCACCGAATCTCTTGAGACTCTGTATGCCTTTGGACTCGATCATCACGAGTTAGACGGCTGCGCGACTAGAGAGAGCAGGGAGGCAAAGGGAGAATCACAACCAGATCCGCACGCCCTTCCCGGAGCTATAGCGTGCTTACGGTTTGGTATTGGGGCGAACCACAACACCTGGGCGCTACTGATGACCGTCAGTAGCCAGCGGGGTTGAACCATTGCTGATGGCATTATGTTGTCGGCACCGTACAGATGCAAGCCGATACGCCCTTGCAGCCTGAATTCTTTAGTTGAGCGCTACGACCGCGCCTTCGGGTACAAGCGGAGGAATAGTGACGTTCGTCACGCCAGCAACTGGCGAGTACAGCAGTCCGGAACGCTTGACCCCAACGGACATCGATTGGGTTCTTTCCACTAGGGCAGCAGGTAGCCCCGCTGGTACGGCACCGGTGAAGTAGGTGTAGCTCTGTCCCGCCGTCACATAGGCGGCCAAGCCCGATGGTTTGGAAAACCAGGAGGGAAGCGACAAGGCGGCATCTGCAGGCGTGCCAGTGTAGGATGGGTTCGCAGCGGCATACTGCGCTGCAGCTGATCGGTAAACGAGGAAGTTACGGCTGACCGAATCAACCGTGGCGTAGTCCGAGAGCTGGAGAGACTGTTCCTCCTGCAGGGAAACTATCCCCACGGCAATCAGAAGTATGGTTATGACGATCCAGTTGAAAGACATTGCCTGGCCTCCTGGAGTGCAGAGGGTGAAGTTCAGCCCTGTGGGGCTTTGTCAAGACCAATAGTTCCTGAGATCGCCCCAGCCGCATCATGAGCGTGTTAGAAATTCCAACGCAGCAACGTTTTCCACATGTTCTTGAGCGGCGACCGCCAATGCTTGCGCCAGTTGCGCTCCCACCAATCATCTTCATTTTTAACCACTTGCTCCAGGTCGCTCCCAGTTACGCAGGCAGCGTGCTGCCGGAACATCATCGGGAAAACGCAGTGCTGGCGGATAGTGTTTTTGAAAACGACGTCGACAGGTGTGCCGTCATATTGGGTGTTTGCCAGGATCTGGCAGCCTTCTCGCGAAAGCACGTAGGCATGCAGCGCTACGACGCGTCCACGAGCGATAAATGGAAACCACGTCAGCCATGTTCGGCCCATGGAGTAGCCCAGGTGTAGCGCCTCGAATCGGTGCCGACGCATGAACCGGTTGATCCATTGAATGCGTGAGGCTTTGAGTTCATAAGGCTTCACATCATCTTCAAACACAAGAATGCGCTCAAGTCCCTGATCCAGGGCAAGGCGAGCCAGCTGCTGATGAGACTCGTAACAACCTTGTTTGGGATCGTGATGTTTTTGAACGATGTGGAAGTTGACAGGGTTATCGATTACTTCGCCGATGCTTTCTCTGAAGAGCTGGCGGCGATCTTCGCGAGTGTCTAAAGAGATGCAATACACTGCATCTACATCAAAATGGATACTGCTCACTTCTCAATCCTTGTAAGTGCTGCTTGGAAGCTCGGTAAGGCGGTAAGCCATGATACCCGCTAGAGGGTGTGTCACAAAGCCATCATTGCTTATCGAGCAGTTGGAGCCGCCGGCACGGCGGCGCTGGGTCAGAACTGGCAGCAGAAAATGGTCGAGTAATCGTTGGAGCCGATGATGATTCCGGGCGTCGTGCTCGAGCGCCAACCCTGGCCGTAGGTGTCCCACCCGATCTTGGTGTAGCCCGCGGGGCAGGCGTATGTGGTCACGTCGTTCGCGGCGTACCCGGGGATGGTGTAAGCCGCGCACTTGGGGGCTGTACTGGATGCGGAGCGCCATACCCCTGATTGGCAGGAAAGGGTTTGGCCGGCAGCGTTTTTGGCGATCAGGCTGTTGTCGCTGCAGGCAGCACCCTCAGCAGCCTGGCCACCGATCGAGAGATACTCCCCCGTCGTAAGTCGCCCAGACGCGCTGATGCTGCCGTAGGACTGGACCTGACCGGCGACGACGGCACCACCCGTAGCGAGGCCTTTGTTGTTGTAGATGCGCACCCAGTCCGGATCCGACTGGTAGATGCCGCCGCCCCATTTTTCGTTGTACCAGCCAGTATCACCGCGCGATCTGAACCAGCCGCCCGTATAGGTCTCCCCTGTGATGTTGGCGGTTGCTGCAGTCACCGTATTTGTCGCCGTCACGTTCCGAGCATTGAGGTCCGCACTGGTTGTCACATTGCCAGACGCAGTGATGGCTGCTGCGTTGTTGATATTGTGCCCCCCGATGCTGAGGTCGGTGTTCATGCTGTTCAGCTCGGGGTGGCCCGGCACCGCGTTGCGATACAGGTAGTCGTTGGCGAGTTGGCCATCCATCAGGAACAGTGCGCTTGCGGTATGGCCGGCGCCGGGGTTGATGGCGTAGTTGCTCAGGGTCACTTGCCAGCCACCGCGTACGCCCTGAATCACATTGGTGTTGCTCGAAGAAATGAAGCCGCCCGGGCCGCCGAGGTTTTCTGCAATTGTTCGAATGCCCAGCTCCGATATGGCCTGGCCACCGGTGGTGAGGACGACAGCTTCCAACTGGTTGGCATTCGGCTTGCGAGCCAGCCCGACGATCGTCTGGCCAAACCCATTGGTGTCCGTGAACCCGGCCGGCAGGAAGTTCGTGTTGCGAAGCATCGGTACTGTGATCTGTACCGGATTCGTAGCGGTGGCGCTCGCCAGCACAGTACTGAAGTTGTCTTTGAGGTACTTGCTGACCGCGTCAGCGACCGCCTTCTGCTTGTCTGCAGCGATCCTGAAGTCCTGGGCGTCCATCTGCTTGATGATCCACACCGAGCCCAGGGTGATGAGCACAGAGAGCACGAGCAATGCCATGACGGCGTCCACGCCGAGCATCCCCGCCTGGTTGCGTTTATTGATCATTCCAGAGGCTCCTAGAGGACTGGTTGGCGATGTCTTGCTCGAGCATCTGCAGTTGGCCGGCACGGATCTTTTCGCGGATACCAGGTGCGTCGGTTCCAACCAGAGACAGGCATTGAAGTTTCAGCCGCTTGAAGCCAGATGCGTCAGGGATCAGGACCTGGTGGATGACGGCAATGAGTCCTTGAGCCAGCAGGTCTTTCGCATTCGGGATCAGTGGCTGTGCCAGCGAAGCCAAGCGCTCAATGCCTTTGGTGGCGCTGCCGGCATGCCCGGTGCAGATGATGAAATGACCATTGATCGAGGCCTGGACTACTTGGGCGGCTGTCGGTGTGTCGCGTACTTCGCCCACCATCAGGATCTCCGCGCGCGTTCTCAGCGCCCGGATCAACGCCTCCTCATATCCACCCTGGCGACGGGAGACTGGGATCTGGATACAGCGCCCAAGTCCATGCTCGCCATGCAGCAGAGGTTCGGGTGGATCCTCGACGGTCAGTCCCATTCCCCCAAGCTCCTCAAGCCTTGCCGCAACCATCGAGGCCGCACTTGAGGTCTTGCCGGAGCCCATCTCACCGCAGATGAATATCAACCCTCGTATGCCAGGGTCGAACAGGCTCCGATGGAGTTCATCAGGCAGCCCGAGATCGTCCAGCGGGAGAATCCGAACCACCGACCTGCTCAGTACGAAGAGCGATTGTGCGTGGAGATCCTGGAGCTGGGTAACCCGGTAAACGGCACCATCGAAAATCAGCGAGAACTCAGGTTCCTGCGTTTTGTTGAAGTGCTCTTGGCAGCGCTCGCGCAGTTGATCAATTTCGACTCCCCATTCCTGAGGGGCAGGAACACGAGTGGGCTGCCCAGGCAGCCCCTTCACGTCCGCGAAACCGTCGCCGAGGTAGAGGTCGACGAAGTTTGCTTCGGAGATGGCGCTCACACCAAGCTCCTTCAGTAGGTGGTCCAGGTCATGGTGTTGGCGTTGTTCGAGCAGCTGGTGGTTGCTGCAGTCGCTAGTACTTCACCCGTGGTCGCCGTGCCGCCATTGATTGCGGTAGTGGTCTGCTTGTCTTTGGCCACCTTGGTTGCCAAAGTGATACAGGCGCTTTTCGGAACGTTGGCTTCGGAGATAGTGAAGGTCATACCGTTGCTGACGACCGTCACGGCACCATTCCACTGGTTCACCAGGGTGGTGCCGGAAATCCCCATCGAGCCGGTGCCTTCGATGTTGATCAGGGACGTTACCAGGCTCTGCCCGGACGTCCCGTAGCCAGTGGAGCCTTTAAGCTTTTTGGTGTTTGCGATCAGGGTGCTGATGTTGCTCTGTTCGATCGCGACATCGGAGTTGCCGATCATTCTCCAGCTCATCCAGACGATGAAACCGATCGCAACCGCGATCAGCATCAGCCAGAAAACACCGTCAATCGACAGGAAGCCGGCTTGTGTACGTTTTGCACGAGTTACCATGCTTGTTACTCCTTGGTTACTGTTTAAAAGCTGGTTGAGTCCATTACGCTTCCGGCCATCTGGAAGATCCCGATGACCACGAGGATCATCAGGACGCCCATGCACACCGAGGACATGGCGATCAGGAATTTGGAAGTCGCATCAACGCGAAGAAGGGTTTGCTCTAGCCAGCGATTGGCAAAGCGCTCCATGGACTCCGCGAATCCCTTGCGGGTCGCCAGGACCTCCAGATAGTGGATGGCCATCGCATCGGGAAATTGGTGTCCGGCGAGCTTCAGCGCTTCGCCGAAGTTTTTGCCTGAGCTCACGCCGTAGTGAATCGCGTCGAGCCTTTCGCTGAGCCAAGGTGGAGCGCTCCTGTTGAGGATGGCTAAGGCATCCAGCTGGTTGATGCCGGTGCGCAACATCACCGACATGTTCAACAGGAAAATTGAGCCGTGCAGAACCTTGTACAGAGACCAAGGTGGGAACGACTCAACGCGAAGGCGCGCGACTTGCAGAACCCTGCTCACCTGTACCTGCCAGGTCGGGCTGTCAGGTTTGATCTTGAGCCCGCAAAATACGGGTAGCGTGGTTACAGCAATGGCGATCACCGCCAGCAGGCCGATCAGTATTGCCAAACCGTAATGGGTGACGAGGTTGGACAGGTGGTAAAGCAGCGCCGGAATACCTGTCCAGGATTCTGGGTCCGATCGCCTTGTCATTGAAGGGACCATCCATAGGGCGATCACATACAAGAGCGCCCACATCAGGCTCCAGGTCAGCGATGGAAGCGCAACTACTGATCGGACCAGCCGGCCAATGCGCTGGCGGATCTCGATGATCCGCACGCAATCACGAAACGCCTGCACCAGGTTCCCGGTTTCTTCTCCCGTCTCGATCAGTGACGCTTCATCGTAAGGAACGTGAGCCCTGCAGGAGTGCGCCAGGGACTTCCCCCCACGTACTGTCATTGCGATCTCGCCGCAGATTATCGATACCGGATGCAGCTCCTTGCCGTTGTTGCTGAAGGCTTTTTCAACCGTCTCCAGAGCAACCTCGATCGGGATCCCGTCCTCGAGCACGCCCATGAGGCTCTCGTAGAATTGGACGCGCTCCTTCTTCCCGAATTGCTTGGCATAGAAGGTCTCGACCCAACCTCGGGACGCCTCTTTCAAACCAGCTCGGAAGTCTTGGAGCGCATCAAACATGGGAGAGCTCGACTAACTGGCGGTCAAAATCGAGCGGACCAATAATGGTCTCTGCGTGCCGAGGATCGATACTTCCCATTTCGATCTTTGTAATGGCATGAGCGATCTTGGTAATGCCCCCCATCTCCTTAACCCAATGCCTACGCGCAGCGCTGGCACCTCTCTCTGAGAAGACACCCATGAACTGCATGTCGGTGAGCAACACCTCACCTACTACGGTTCGATCGACGACACCGAGATTTCTACAGCATGAGCAGCCTTCGCCGCGCAGATTGACCTGGTCGACGATCCTCAGTTTTTCAAGGCGAGAAAGTAGGCCGGGAGTGATCGTCCCGAGGTTCCTAGACAATGGAACGCGACATGAAGGGCAGAGAACTGGAAGCAGGGACTGGTTGATGATGCCGGTGGTGAGGGCAGGATCCGTCACCAGGTACTTGGGTACCCCCATGTCGATCAGGCGCTGAAGGGAAGCGACAGCGTTATTCGTGTGCAACGTCGACCAAACCTGGTGACCTGTCATCCCTCCGCTGTAAGCGGCCTGGGCCGACTCAACGTCCCGCAGTTCTCCGTACATCAAAATGTCAGGATCCAGGCGGACTGAGTTTTTGATGCCGTGATTCCAAGTCTCACCGCTACTCAATGGGGATTGATTGGCTTTTAGCGGATACTCGGGTGGATCCTCGAGAGTCAGAAGGTGCTTCGTACCCTGCGTCTCGTCGTGGAGTAAGTTCAGGTTCACCTGCAGCGATTTTGACTTTCCGGAGCCAGTCGGACCGGTGATCAAGTTCACCCCATACGGCAGACTCCGAAGGCGCGCGAACTGTTCGATTTGCGCCGGCAAGAAGCCCAAGTGTTCGAGCGTCATCTTTTTTTGATCGTCGTAAAGAAGCCGCATGACCATCAGCGGACCGTCCACGAGAGGGCGCGTAGCTACCCTGGCACCGAACAACCCAAGCTGTTGCACGAATTCCCGACCAACGCGCGCGTCTTGCGCGATCTGCGGTTGGTAGTGATCTTTGGTGACGTCACACATGCTGTTGTAGAGCGCTGAACACAGCTCCAGACCGACCAGGCTTGACTCCTGGCGTGCCTCCCAGAGCAGTCCATGTAGGCGGTAGAAGATCTTGGAAATGTCGTGGCCAACAACGATGTGTACGTCACTGGCCCCGCGTCGATGGGCATCACCCAGTATCTGCAGGGCATGGGCCTGACGGTCGGTATCGACTTGCGCGAGACCCACGCCGGCCTGGGCGGAGGTTTGGTAAAGCGCCTTGATGTCTGTCATCGAGCACGTCGAGATCGTGTAGTCGAACCCTGCGTGGTCGAGCTGATCCATGAAAGCCATCACCCAAGGATCAGTCTGGTGCTGGGTCGACACATGAAGTGTGCCGTCTTCGGTTAGCGCGCAGTAAAGACGCAACTCGGGCTTTACCTCGAATCTGCCCCCTGGGGCCGTCAAGACGGTACAGGCAGGGGAGAACAGAGCTGCTGTGCCGGCATCTGCCGACAGACTATCGGCAGGGTTTGGAGCTGTAAGGACGGTCACTGGGCGCTACCTCAGGGCTTGGTTTGGAACATGCCGGGCAAGGCGTTGGCTGGCTGGGTGAGCGCAGGGGGCTGGATGGCTACCGATGGGGCCTGGTCAGAAAACCCCAACGGGAATCGCTTGCCCTTACGCTCGAGCGTTACGCCGTCCAGGGTGATCTGAGCAACGCGGTAGCCACCAGGCAGCTCGCGGCCAATCAGGGCATCAACCTCGATACCGCTGCTGTAGAGCAGGGTCGCCTGCATCCTGCGAGCTGAACCCGTGACGGCCTTGACCACTGGGAGGTCTGACTTGGCGGCTGCTTTGCTTTCAGAGGGCAGGTACTGCATAGGCTGAGGCGCAGGGAAGGGATTACTCATCCCAGTGCTTACCGGTTGGACCGATGGCGTGGGTTCGCCCTTCATTTCTCGCTCGGCCTTGGCTCGTTCGGCCTTGGCCTTCAACAGAATCGTCTCGCTCTGTACCTTCCCCAGTTCGCCAATGCTGATGCCAGACAATTCCGAAGGGGTCGCAAAGGCATTCGTAGCGAACGCCGCGACGATCAAGAGGCCCACGGCGTTATTTCGCATACAGATCACCTGTCACAGTCCACATCAAATGGTTGGCCTGATACTCAGCCTTGATTTCGCGCAGCCTCAGCCCCTGGACGGGTGCGTCCGTGAGCGAGTCGTGCGGTAGCACACCCGTGCTGTACTTCAATTCAAACTGCCTCCACTCAGGGGGCGGAGGCGGTGGAGGAGCGGGTTGTCCTGGCAGGGCGGGCTCTTGGGGAACAGCAACAGGCACTTCAGTGAGCGTCGGTTCTTGAGAAAAACGATGAAGCGACGACGTCAAATTGGCAGTTGCTTCGGCTACGTTCAGCAGTGGCTCGTCACCTGCTGCAGGCAGAGATATCGCGTAAGGCAGCGTCGCGGAATTACCCTGGTTGAAGAATGCAGGGGGACCCGAAAAGACGCCGTTCGTGGCGGATATGAGGTCAGCTGCCGTGCTGTTGCCTGTGCGGTTGTAGGTGGTCAGAACCTGGGAGCCGTCGCACACAGCGTCGGCATAAAGCCAGCCATCGATGCTGGGGGGCAGCCAGTAAATGACCTTGCTGCAACCGTCCACAAAGTCTCCGACTGAGGGACGTTTTGCCCAAGGGTGCTCCAAGGCTTGTGCAGGCTGAGTGCTGCCACTCTCCCGCTCCAGCCTGGCGAGTTCTTCGAGCCGCTTCTGCTCGGCCGCCAAGCGTTTCTCCAGCTCAACCTGGTCCTGGTAGGCGCTCCACTGCGACCAACCGATCAGCCCTGCTGTAACAACGATGCCTGCGATTGCTAGCTGGGACAGCTCTGCTCTGGATAGCCCGAACACCAATGGGCGTAGTCGATACTCGCGCTTGAGCTTCGACGGCTGGAGCAGCTCATCGACATCGAGTGGTTTGCCCCCCATGTCGAATTCGGTGGGCAAATACCACTCTTCAAACTCAATCCCGCGGCTGCGCTGTTGCGCCACTCGCCGGCGGATTTCGACTTCCGAGCCAATGACGTCACAGCCAGGGATGATGCCGCCCTTGTAAACAGCGACAAGCGCGTATCGATCCTCGTCCGGGCTCACTCGCCACGCGGCGATCCAGGACTCACCGAGCTGGCCTGCCAGGGTCGAGGCCAGGGAGTACATCCCTTTGGTCACACCATCGGTACGAGCAACGAAGCCGGCCTGGATAATTCGCGGGTTACGTCGAATCGTGACGATATCGAGCTTGTTCTCCTTACCGAACTGGCGAGCTTCCTTCATGTGGCCAGTCACGCTGCCCAGCGGGTGCCATCGCAATCCGGTGACGAACGCTCGGCCTCGGTGGTGCAGAATCTGCACCCGAGAGATGCGTGGCGACTGAGTTTCAGTGCTCATTGTCGGCATCTCAAAGAACCTGGCAGACGCTGAGTGGCGGCCTGCAGTGGGTGCGGGAGGCAGGAGCGGTTCCGTTCAAGCTGAACTGATGGCTGCTGAGGGGGTAAGGAATGCTCCAGCTGCTGGACAGGCTGTCGGGTAGAACGATCGGCGTTACCAGAACGACCAGGGAACTGTGGGTGGTAGCGCGCTTGCGACCGCCGCCCAGGCCAAAGAAGCTTGCACTCCCTACACCACTCTTGTCGGCGTTTTCACTGTTCTCATCGAACCCGGTCAGGACGAGTGTCTCACCGCTCCGCAGGCGTACCTTGGGGGCAACGTTCTTGGTGTCATAGTCTGTGGTCTGGATCTTCGATTCATTGCTTTCGAAGTCCTTGAAGGTGGGCTTGCTGCTGATGCTCAGCGTGATCATCAGCAGCATGTTTTCTTTGTCCAGGAGCTTCGGCAGCAGCATCATGTTGAAGCCACTGGTGATGGTTGCCGGCGTCAGGGCAGTGCTTGAACCTACCGAGGCAGTGGTGGTGGTCGAGCTCGAGGCGACGTAGCTCTGAACGTTACCGATCTGGATGGGCGCGGGTTGCAAGTTGAGTGTAGTGACCGAAGGCGAGCGGACCTCCGACACCCGGCCTTGCTCCGACAGAGCTTGGAGGACGGCTTTCGAGCCAGCCCACGGCGAGCTGGACGTGTCCAGAATGCTACCGGTTGCAGAGATTGCCTCTGAGCTAATGCCGGCAACGGTGTTGCTGAGTCCAAAGCCCCATTTGCCTGATATCGACTTGTAGACGGCGCTCCAGTTGATGGCTGTCTGATCGCTGTCGGTAAAGTTCACCTCATAGACCTTGACGTTGAAAAGTACCTGCCGCGTGATACTGCGATTGGTGTCCTTGAGGTAGGCCGCGATACGGTTCAGTACGTCAGGGCGATCGCTGACGGTGAGCGAACCGGTGGAGCGGGAAAGCGACAGGCGCCCGGGCGGTTGTACGCTTAGCATTGCCCGCACATCGTTCTCGATGTCGGTCATCAACGATGTCTTATAGGTCGACTTGGTGCTCTGGTTGCTCCCAGACTCCCCTGTGGCGCCCGAAGAGCTGGACGAGCCGGTATCTCCGCTGCCTGTCGAGGTCAGCAGGCCGGACTTCACCGTACTCTCGATTTCCAGGACATCGCCGAAGGTCCACACATCGAAGGTGCGCGTGTCAAAGTAGGTGATCCGCACGCCTCGTAGTTCCTGGTCAAAGTGCCAGGACAGGCCGAGCTGAGAGGTCGCCTGGTTGAGCAGACCGGATACTTTCCCTGAGTACTTGAGGCCCGAAATCAAGCTGCTGGAGCCAATGCCGAGGTCGAAGGTGCTCGTATCACCATAGCCACCCATCACTGAGCTTGGCAGGAGGCCGGCCAAGCTATCGGGGTTTGCTACAGGAGGCTTTGGCTGGGCCGTTTTGTCCGACTTCCCAGACGACAGAATTGCCGGGTTGATTGCATCAGGTGCCACGATTACCGGCAGGCCTGTTTCCTTGGTGATGTACTGGGCCAGCTGCGAAATCGAGACAGCCCCTGCCGGGCGATACGCGATGTCGGCATCGAGCGCGAAGGGCAGCCCACGCTTGCTCACCAGCGGCTGCGTCGACACCCACGGCTTGTTGCTAAACACCACGGTTTCACGCGCCTGTTGAGGCTGCTGATTCTGGAGGTACTTGCTGTATTGCCCTGCAGTTCGCCCTTCATACTCCGAGCGGTCAAATGACTCGTTCACGCGCTGCAGCGCGCAGCTGGTCAACATTGCCATGGCGATCGGCGTCAGGGCCCAGCGTGCCCAAGCGGACTTGGTCATTTCTTTTTCCTCTCAGCTACGTGCAGGACGCTCTGCGCCCCCTCGCTGCCGTCGACCACGAAGGGGCGAGGGGCGTTGTCGTAAAGTGGGAACAGCTGCTTGATGGCTTCCTGGAAAGACCCTTCGAAACGCAGCGGGGCCTCAATGGGGTAGTTGAGGTCCTCCTGTGCCCAGATCACTCGCCAATTGGCTTTTTTGGCCCATTCCTCAACGGTCTCGCGCAACGTTGATCCAACTGCGGCCGTCCATACCTGTGGCAGCGGCCGGGGAGCGGGTTTGACCTCGATGGGCGGGGCGCCGACTGCGGTACTAGAGACCGCAACCGCTGGCTTGGAAGCTGCCTGTTTGTTCGGCACTGTCGGTGCTGGGAACGCAGGCGTCGAAGGTTTAGCCGCGGCGGTTACGGTCGCAGCCGGGATAGAGCCATCCTTGGCGGGTGCCACTGGGGGGAGCGCGGGAGCCACTGGCGCTGGGGATGCGACAGCGGGCGTAGTGGTGGAGATGGGAGGGGGACTAGGCACTGCGGCGACGACTACGCCCGGCGTCGAGCCCGGTGTGGCGGAGCTGGTTTCAGGAGTCCGCGCTTTGTCGGCGTAGAGCTCGCCTGCCGGCGTCGACGGGGTTGGCAATTGGTAACCGGGGCGAAGCACGAAGCACACCTGACGGTTCACTTCATCGATCTTCACCTGCCAGGCTGGGCCGGCGAGGACCTGGAGGGTATTACGCAGCGTCATCGGGCCAAGTTTGTACTGGGCTGCCGGCAGAGGTCGGGTGTACAGGATGTTGACGTGCTGCGAACTGGGCGGGCAGAGGGCGTACCCTGACCGGTCGACCACGTAGAGCATGGCATCCCTAACGCTTGGGTTCATGCTGGACGGGATGGTTACGTCGATGATCTGTGCCATCAGGTCGCGCTGGCTCGCATCGGGTTGGGTGCTCACCAAGGTGTAGCGGCCATACCGAACGACCGGTTCCTTCTCCGGACTTGCACCGTTCGGGTAGATGTCCGGAGACAGCCATTCGGGATTACGGCTGCTATCGAACGCCGGCTTCGGCGGCTGCTCAGCCTTCTGAATCGCACAACCAGCAACGAGTGCGGCGAGCGAGAGAGTGGTCAACTGCCTGATCATGAGGCCCCCTGTAGTCATTGAGGGCACGGTGACAGCCAGCAGATTCTCATGCAGCAGGAAATCAATATCACACAGAGTTAGAATTTCCGGCGCGCTTGATGGAACGCAAGTGAGTAGCCGCTTGGGGCGCCGAGGTTGGCCTGACCTCGGACTGGAAAAGATCAACGGAGGTGATAATGCTCGACAGTCGAATTGCCGCTTTCGAACACCTGATGGACTGGGCGAACACTCTCAGCGCTGAACACAATCGGCGCGGCCTGGAAGACCTCATAAAAATTGTGCTCAGGCCCGTTCAGGCCATCCACTTACGGGACGCACTGCTTCGACCTCGGCATGCGGGCCCTCAGTCGCTGCACTGGATGAGCTCACTTGGTGGGCTGTGGGATGGGCACGCCGAGAACGGCACTTGGGCTGCATTTCTGCTGAAGAATTGCCGTCGGCCAGTGGATCAGAGCTCAAGTATCCGGTTGGCCAGTGACATGGTAATCCCTACTCTGTGGTCGGAAAGCAGCATACTCAATAGCCTCGGCATGATCGGGGAGGGACGTGAGCTCGGCGCGTTCGTGCAGGATCCAAACCATAGCGTGACCCTGATGCAGCCGTTGAACATAGCTTGGGTCAACGGTGGTAACCATTCGATCGCCCAAGGCATTCTGGGCGGGGAAGGGGTGCTCGTACCCGATGATGTTTATGACGTTACCGAGATCATCAGGGGAGTGCGTTTTGATGGCGAATGCTGGGTCTGTCGGAAGACCGGCGACAAATATGGTTCACCAATCTACGTTGAGTTTGGATGGGCCTGGGAGATCGCACGCTTGCTGGTCGATCTCCCACGCGGATCTACTGGCTGATGGTCGCGGCGAGCATAGCCTTGGCCAAGGCGTCCTGCTGCTCTTCCGGCTCGATAAGCTCCAAGCTGACTTGGCGCTTCGCTAAGAGCATCTGCCAGAGCTGCTGATCGATGCTGTTCTCCACGAGGGGGATCTTCACGATCACCGTCCTGAGCTGACCATTCCGGTACGCCCGGTCCTCGGCCTGATCCTGTTGTCCGGGTGTCCAGGGCAGGCCCAGGAAGAAGACATAGTTGGCGGCCGTGAGGTTGTTGCCGGTACCGGCGGCTTGTGTGGTGCAGATGAAAGCCCGGCAGTCGGGGTCGCCCTGGAACTTGTCGATCGCCCTCTGGCGCTTGGTGAGTGAGTCACTGCCGACCAGGGTGACGTTCCCGATACCGGCTGCATCGCACAGCTCCTTGAGGCGCGCGACGGTGGGTTTGAACTCGCAGAACAGGATGACCTTGTCTTCG
The DNA here is from genome assembly GCF_013305665.1 of Pseudomonas sp. NY5710. Taxonomy (NCBI): domain Bacteria; kingdom Pseudomonadati; phylum Pseudomonadota; class Gammaproteobacteria; order Pseudomonadales; family Pseudomonadaceae; genus Pseudomonas; species Pseudomonas sp. NY5710. The sequence continues at coordinate 3,899,223 of NZ_CP045554.1, read as the reverse complement.
GGGTCCAGCTCGCCCAGCAGGTCCATAGCGACTCTGACCTTCACCTGTTCCAGGTAATGGCGAAGCGCGCCGAGCCTGGCAAAGATGGGCCTGTCCTCGAGGCGAATGCTGTCGTACTTCTTCCGCTCCTCCACCCCCATCGCCACGGGCAGCAACTGGCGGTGCTTACCCTTGAGCCCGGGCAGAACGTCTTTGCGCCGGCGAAGCATCCAGTCGCCCAGTTCTGCCCGGAGGTTTTGCCGGAACTCTGGGCTGCCGGCGAAGCGTTCGCAGAAATCGCTGAGGGGCAACTGGCCGACCGGGTGCCCCGATAGACGTAGCAGGGTGTGCAGCTCCGTCTCACGATTGAGGACAGGCGTGCCTGTCAGCAGATAGCGATTCGGCACCTTGGCTGCGATATCGAAGCCATGGCGTGTACGCTCGGCAGTGGGCTCCTTCAGCTGGTGCGCCTCGTCGACCACTAGAACGTGGTAATGCTCAGCCAGCAGCACGTAATCGCCGAGACGCTCGTAGTTGATCAGCATCCATTGGACCAGCGGGTCGTGCTTCTGCACAGCGACTGTCGCGTCGGGGTAGACCGCCAAGATTTCGCGCTGCCAGTTGATCAGCAACGAGGAAAGGGTCACCACCAGGATCGGGCGACCGGCTGCACTGATATGCGCCGCGATGATGGCCTGGCGCGTCTTGCCGAGGCCCATATCATCAGCCAGCAGTGCGCTGGTGCGCTGGAGCAGGTGAGCGATGCCAGCAGGCTGGTGATCGAGCAGGGAATAGCCGACCAGGGCCTGGGCGATCATGGCATCTGAGAATTTGGTGCGTTCGATCGGCGAGACGGCAGCGAGGTAGATGTCGTTGGAGCTCTCCTCACCGCTGGCGGCTGTCGAGGGTTCCTGAGGAGCACCGCCCAGGCTGATGCGCGGAATGTCTGCTGCTGGAGTAACAGAGCCATCGCCCAGGAGCTCCTGTACAACGTCCAGGATCTCGAACTGATCCTCTACAAGACCGAGCTCCAGAACCAGGTTGCTGCGCAGGATCTCGGCGGTGGCGTTGACTCGCCACGAGCTGGATTTGCCCAGGAACACTCCCCGCATCCGGCGGGCCACTGCAACGACTCCAGGATGATAATCTCCGGACAGCAGCACACCGCCGTCGGCTAGCGGAGCAATTCGCAGCAGCATTCCGGAGATGAAAGCGTCTCGGCGTGGGTTGGCCAGTGCGCTCTCGATCTTCTGGCGGAATGCCTGCCATGATTCAGTGACCTTGCCACCGGCCAGCTCGATCAGCTGGTGGTACACCAGGTCCAGCTCGTCGATGAACTTGGCCTTGGGCACGCGCCAATAACGGCAGAGCGGGTGATCGCCGCGGCGAATGAAGAACCCGCTACGTGCGAACATGACCTTGTTTGCGCCCTCAATGTAGGGCATGAGGATGCCCATGTCGTAGCCGTCGAACACGGCGGCTTCGAGCAACACTGGCTGGCTGTTGAGGAGGCGTGGTCGTTTCAATTGGCGTCCGCGCTCTTGGGCTTCATCGGCACCGTTTGGTCGAGGTGGTAGGCCGCGACCCAACGGGTTAAGAGCACTGAGCCGTGGAGTGATCCTCCCTGGCCACTGATTACATACGCAGCTGGTTCTGCGCCCTTCGGCACACGTCTGCGTTCCTGCTTCCAGTACCCGGCGGTCTTGATGTCGTCAGGTTGTAGCGGCCAGCATGACTCACCTGGCCGGGACTCATAATGGGGGATCTTCGGATTGTTCGCCTGCTCGGCCTTCAGCCGATCAATGACTTTCTTGGAACGAGCCACAAGCACCTCCGGGAGGATGAGTAGTCAACACGTCATCATTCAAGGTGCGCCTGCCCGCACCCGTAAGAGCGAGCAGATTGGCAGCTGGGGGAGAGCGGCTACAGGAGAAATGGATTACCGCCCCCGAAGCATTTCGGCTACATGCCCCTGGGCTTGGACATATCCGGCTTGCCGCTCACCGAGGGGTAGCTCACACGGCAGTTGTTCACCTTGTACCCGGTGCATCCCCAGAAGTCGTAACCCCCATCACCGCGCTTCTGGCGGCGCGCCAGTGGCATCCCGCACTTGCCGCAGGAATGGCCGCCCTGGGTGCCTGATGAAGCTTCAGGCGAACGCGCCTTCATCGCCACTGTGGGCGCCTGGCGGAGGGCTGCGAGCTCCGACTGGAGATGCTGAAAGAACTTGGCGACCACCGACCCGTACTGCTCCTCCCCGCGTGCGATTCGGTCCAGGTCCTTCTCCAGCGTGCTGGTGAACGCCAGTTCGACGAAGCTGAAGCGGCCCTCCAACTGGTCGATGGTGCTCACCCCCAACGGGCCTGGGACCAATTTGCGCTTCTCCTCAACGACCAGGCCTTTTCCGGTGATGTTCTTGATGATCGATGCAAACGTGCTGGGGCGTCCTATCCCAAGTCGCTCTAGCTCCTTGATCAGGCTTGCCTTGGTGAAGCGTGCCGGCGCCTTCGTCTTCTGGTTGAGCACCTCACCCTGAAGCACGCTGAGGATCTGTTTGGGTTCGAGCACCGGCACCGGATTCTTGGGGATGTCGGTCGACTCTTCATCCGTCTCGTCCTTCTGCAAAAGCTTCATCCAGCCGAGATAGGCGACAGTGCTGCCAGTCGCGGCGAAGCGCAGAGGCCTCTGATCCGGCCCCCTGGCCAGCAGTTTGGCTATGCGCACGTCGTAGATGGCGTCTGCGAGCTGGCTGGCCAGCGCCCTGATCCGGATGAGCTTGTACAGCGCTTGCTCTTCAGCAGACTCGCCTGCGACTTCATCCTCCCACGCGGTTGGCGCAATTGCGGGGTGACCTTCCTGGGCGCTATCCGCAGCCTTGAACGTCCGGCGCTCGTCAACAACGTCGAGGCCTTGCCTGCGAGCCACTGCCTGGATATCTGGCATGGCTTCATCGGCCAAGTTGGGGTTATCCGTCCGGTGATAGGTGATCACGCCCTGCTCGTACAGGCGCTGCGCGACCTGCATGGTTTTGTCCGGGTCCCATTTCAGCGCTACGCTGGCCGCCTGCTGCAGGGTGGATGAAATGAACGGTGGGGGTGGCGGGCGCCGCTTCTTGCCGTCTTCACATGACTCGACAATTACCGCGCGCGTTGCGGCAACCCTTGCCGCGAGTGTGCCGTCCTGAATATAGGGGTTTTCTTTGCTCGCGAAGTCGGGGATCGGTTGCCATACGGCAGTCCAGTCCATACCGGTGGTTTCGTCCTTGAAGGTCAGCTCTACCCCGAAGTGGTGGACCACCTTGAAGTTCCTGATTTCACGCTCGCGCAACACCACCAGGTAGAGGGCAGGTGACTGAACTCGACCAGCGGAGGTAGGTTGGCCCAGGACTCTGCGAAGCTCCTGCGTGACCAGGTAGCCCACCAGGCGGTCCAGCACTCGCCGGCACTCTTGTGAGGCAACGAGTTGCCCATCGATTCTCCGTGCATTGGCCAGGCCCTCCCGTACTCTGGCTTGGGTGATCTCATTGAACGTGACTCGCTTGTACTCGCGGATCCCCAGCGCCTGCTGTATGTGCCAGGCGATACTTTCTCCCTCCCGGTCCGGGTCGGTGGCGATGTACACCTCCGTGGCGTCCTTGAGCGCTTTGCGAATGGTGCTGACGTTGCGGGCACTCTTGGGCAGGATCTCGTAGACCGGGCGAAGGGTTTTCAAGACGCCGGTTGTGATCATCGTGTCGTCCTGACCCGATTGGGGGAGATCACGGATATGGCCACCAGATGCCACCACCACCCAGTGCTCGCCAGGGCGGATCTTTTTCATCATGGGCCCAAGCTTCTTCAGCTTGCCCGGTGCCTCGATGATCATGAGTTTCATAGGGTGCCCCTGCACAGATAAATCAGGGAGCACTCTTGCCGCCGACCGGGGACGGCACAACGTGAAATGGTCAACTGGAAGAGAGGGAATTCGGTACGGCTCAGGCCCACGGAGGAAGGGTCAAAAATTGAGGGTGAGCTGCTGGGCGCGCTTGTACCCTTTCAGCCAGGAGGCCAGCATGGCAGGGTGCTTGTAGGGGCAGGCATATATGGGCAGCCCTTTCTCGGCGGCTTCAACCCCTGCAGCCTCCACCGCAGGATGGGGGTTATTGAACTGGCGCCTGTCCGCTTTTCGCTCCTGGGCATCTTCGTTCTGCATCGATTGTTCCTCATCAACGCCCTGTTCACGCCGGGCGAGTCACGCCTCAAACGACCTGGCCACCAGCAACTCCCCGACAAGGGCGTTTTTTACGACCCTGTGCCTCACTTCGATACAAGTTAGCAGCCGTAGAGCGGAGATGCCTTCAGGAAATGGTAATTTGCCAGCGCTGTCATTTCAAATGTGCCCCTGACCTGGGCAAGCGCTGCTTGCAGCGCCCCTTGGGCTACGAGTTCGCGTCCTCGTCGTAGGAGCTTCACGAGCTGCGGCCGCAACAGAAGGTCCTTGTCGCCAGAAATGCGAGGCACCAGACGGCAGGTCCAGAGGACGGGGCTGCGACGATCCGTCCTTGTCTCCGGAAACTTCACGAGTGGCGCGCCTGAAAATAGCTGTCACGCCAATGCCCGTGTACCACAGCTAGTGGGGAATCATGCTTGAGCGGTAGAGTGCCGACCATGCCAGCAGCGTCGCGCTGGGGTCATCCAGTGCGGCACGAACCATCACCTCAGCGTGTTGACCTGTGATGTCGCAAACTGCCTGCCCAAGTCGAAGGAGCTCAGCTTTCACTCCTGCATTCCAGGCCTTGGTCGCAAACTCATACTCCTCGCCCTGCCCATACTCAAAGGTGGCATTGAACCGGAGGCGAAGCATTTCGATGGCCTCCACTTCGGCCTCCGGCAGCATGATGGATTCGCCGTCGCAAAAGATCTGGCGGACGCCATTGAGAGCTCGAACCGCATCCATGTAGCGCGAGGCGTCTACAGTCGCTTTGACGGATGGATATTCCGGGTAGTCGTGGTGCATGGGGCGATACCTCGAAGCGGAATGAGGTGGCGACGATCCGTCCTTGCCCCCAGTGACTTCACGAGAGGCGCCTGAAAAATCGCCTGCCAGGCTGTGGCTAGAATGCCGTGGAGATGCCCCATCGAAGGGAGGGGAAACTCGAAGTGACGTCCTTGTCACCAGGAGCTTCGCGATGTGGCGCGCCAAATTAAGGGGGGGCTACAGGGGAATGTCGTCGTCAAAGCTGTCGCTGTAGTGGCGCATGTCTTCGGGGGTCGGCTGAGGAACGTTTTGAGCCTGGCCGCCGACGGCTTGACCGCGTGGCTGACCCTGCGGTTGATTGGTCGGACGCTGACCGCCGCCAGACAGAGATACGTGTTCGACTCGGTGTGGAAGAATCGAGATCCGGCTGGCCTCGACCTTGAGTGCAGACACCTCCTCGCCGCTCTGTTTATCCGTCCAGCTATCCATGATCGCGCGACCAATCACCACCACGCGCATGCCCTTCTGAAACAGAGCCGCAAACCGCTCGGCATCCTGATGCCACCATTCGACGTTGGCCCAGAAGCCACCCCGATCCTTGTAGCCACCCTGGCCGTCAGGGATCGAGTTGTCGAACATCACATTGAGTCGCAGCATGTGCCGCGGATCTTTGTTGCCGTTGGCAAACGACCGGTGCTCAGCGGCGTTACCAACGTTGCCTTCCCAAACTACTGGTGTACCCATGGTGTATCTCCCGTTCAGTGTTGAGGTGGGTTCATGACCTGCTGCAGTCGAGCCTGATATTCGGCTTCGGCCTGCCCCATCTTTTCTGCGCATTCGGCGGCCTGTTTGCCGATGGAGTGGATGAGGCTGATCTGCATGTTCAGGGTGATTCGGTGTTGCTCCAGGGCAAACAGGTCCTGCAGCAAGTGGATTGGTGTTTTGGGGGCGTGAACCATCTGAGCCCATACGCCGACACCCATGCGCCGCTCTTGCACGCTTTGCCAGCGAAGAAAGGTTGTGCCAGCTGCTGTGTTTTGCTCGATGAGCCTGACGGGCAGCAGAGCGAATGGATGTTGGCGAACCTGGGCCAGTACTTCCTGGGTAAGGGTGCGCAGCCCCGCCTCCAGCGATGCGCACTGCTCCGCCAACTGGACCAGCTCCCCCTTACCTTTAAAGGGCTTTAAAAGGCCTTTTAGTGAGGCACTCTGTTGCAGCCCCTGATAGGCACCCTGTTGCAGCGGTTTGAAGGCACTCTGTTGCAGTGCCTCCATTGGTCGGGTGTCCGATCGCATGAGCGTCATGCCTCGCCTTCGAATTCGTCATCCACATCCTCGACCGGGCCTGCGGAGCCACGGCGGATGGGCGGGGCGAAGTTCGAGCGGCGGGTGCCTTCCAGGATGTCCTGGGGGATATCGCCGTAGCGCTTGTACATTTCGCGCGCGTTTTCAGCCCGGGCATTGTTGGCGGCGAAGTCGTCACGCGATGCGCCGGAGAAGCGATGGAGCTGGGCCAGCCCAAAAAGACTGCGCAGCAGGTGAGCACCTTCATCGATCCAGATCTCGCCATCGCGGCGACCGATCATGGCGACGTGCTGAGCCAGCAGGATGCGGCGGACGACTTCGTCGTACTGAGTCAGTAGATGGACGCCCTTGAAGCCCAGCGGGTTGGAGATGAAGAGCGGCAGCTTCAGCGGCTGGATGGAGAGGTTCTCGCCGATTTCGAGTGCTTTGGGGAGTTGGGCCATCACTCCATCAAGGCGGCTGTCGATGGCCTTGAGGGCATCATCTACCTCCTGGATTTTCTCCTCGATCCTGATCATCCACCAGTCGGAGTACGGGTCGTCTTGCGCTGCGGCGCGATCGATCTGGTTGATCTTGAGGCAGAAGCCAGCCAGCCCAAGAATGCTGTGTTTGTCGTCGGTCTTCTGGCGACCCAGCCAGATTCGGGCGGCATGGTGAGTGTGGAGAGTCAGCTGGACCTGGCTCCTGAGGGAGCCGATGTTGAGCTGATAGTTGTCAGCCATGGACATGGTTTCCTTATATAAGGTGGGTGAACGATGTCCATGCTGCTGTCGGGCCGTTTGTGGCGCAGTAATAAATGAAGAACCCGGTGTGCTGGATTTGTCATTGGTTTAACGGTGCCTTGGAGATGTGGCCTGCACCACTATGAGGTGTTGCCAGTGGCAACAGCCGGTCACCGTCGCCCCCGGGAGAAGACCGTGTGTTGGTTGGGCTGTGCGTAGTGTTGCCAGTGGCAACAGTGGGTAAGCCGTCGGCGCCGGTGAAGACCGCCTGGCAGTCGGCGCTGCTTGGTGTTGCCAGTGGCAACAGTCGGCCACCGTCGCCCCCCCGGTGAAGACCGTGTGTTGGTTGGACTGTGCATAGTGTTGCCAGTGGCAACAGCCGGTCACTGTCGACGCGGGTGAAGACCGTGTGTCTGGTTGGCTGTGCGTAGTGTTGCCAGTGGCAACAGTGGAGAAGTTGTTCGGGCCGATGAGTGGCGGGCTGTTTTCCCGCGGGAGCACCGCTCAGATGGGCGGCATCGGTGGATGGTGTTGCCAGTGGCAACACGCCCTACCATTGATGTGGCAGCAGCATGCCTGCCCAGCCAGCCATCGCCAGGAACGGACCCAAAGGAATTCTTGAGGTGCTGGACAGAGCTTTTTGCAGCTTGAGGTATCCACATGCCAGGGCTGCAAGTACTAGGGTACAACCTGCTGTCCAGGGAAGTGCCTGCCAGCCAGTCCATGCCCCAATTAGGGCCAGCATCTTGAAGTCGCCAGCGCCCAGGCTTTCTATGCCGGTAATGAATTTGACCAGGTGGAAAACTGACCAAAGGCTCAAATAGCCCATGGCACAGCCCCAAAGTGCCTCGTGCAGTGTCGTGAAAACTCCAAAGGAGTTGAGTGCGAGACCGATCCAGAGGATGGGTATTACCAGCGCATCCGGCAGCATATGGTGTTCACTGTCGATCAAGCTCAAAGCCAGAAGACACCAAGTGAACACCAGGGCAAAGAATGCCTGCATGGTTGGCCCATAATGCACCGTCACCACTAACGACAAGACAGCGCAGCCGATTTGCGCGGCCCAGGTTCCACGCACCGGAGATCCGGTCGTTTGAAGCTCGCAAGGATTATCGAGATCCAGCCCGAGTAGTTCCCGAGCATCCCGCTGCCATTGTTGCTCGAGGAAAGCAGGCAACCAGCAGGCAACCCAAGTACTGAGGCGACCGGCCAGCATGCCCAAAACGATGGAGCCAAGCCCTAGGGTGATCTCAAGCCCCATCCACTCACTCATCGGTGGACTCCTCGCGGCGACGTGGGTCAAGCAGGGCTTGGAGCGAAGTCAGGGCGGAGTTCGCTGTCTGCATCGAGGTTGCTGTCGGTGCCGGCTTTTGGGCGGGGGACTGGGCAGGGCGTGCAACCGTCCGTGCCGGTGGAGGCGTTGGCGTCGGAGTTGCGGCGGGCGCTGAAGGATTCCACTCAGCGTTGAAGTCGCCCCGGATGGCCTTGCCAGCAAGGGTCGTCAGGTATGCAAGTGGCTTGGCCACGCTCCCAGTTGTGCATCGATGTTTCCACTGGTTGATCACCGCCTCTCGGACATGCTCCGGTACAGGTCCCATAATCTCTCGTGCTTTCACACGGTCCTCTGGCTTGAGAAGATCCAGGGCAAGCAACCAATTCACACCTGCACTCTCGCGCGGTTGTACAAAGCTTTTAGATACAGACTTGTCTGTATTTGTATACGTACTGTCAGAGTTCGGATTCCGAACTGAGGGTGTACTCAGCGGTTTTAGGCTGAGTTCGGATTCCGAACTGAGGGGAAGATCTCCCTGTTTCGCTGAGTTCTCACTGAGTTCGGATTCCGAACTCAGTCCTTCCGGGGCTAAATCTTGCTGAGTTCGGATTCCGAACTCAGGTGCGGGCAGCGCGTTATGCTTGGTCTCTACAGCCCAAGTCTGGGCATTCAGCCGATCGCTAATCGTGTCAATGCGCGAGGGAAGGCGTCGGCCCACGTCGGGATCGCTGGTGAATTCGCGCCAGGTGATCGCTGCGATGTCCTTGATCGCTTTGTTCTGATGCTCCATGGATTGCATCAGCAAGGTCATGTAGTCCTTGTCGAACTCCAGGGCCTCTGCCGGTGTTACTGGCTCGTCGTGGAGCAGATAGACATTCCCCTGAACCTGTCCGTTGATCTCATTGCGGACGGTCCTACCCAAGCTCAACCAACGAGTTAGACGGAGCACGGTGAGGGCCTTTGCCACGGTTTCTCGAGAGGCATGTTTCCCTGGGTTCATGCCCAAGTATGGCCGTAGCTGGTCATAGGTGGGGAAGGCAGTGATGCCATCTTCGTTGACAAGTAATCGGAATACTTGCCAACAATTACGTTCCAAGGGGGTGAGCCGATTGTCGAGCAGGAGCTTACGCGGGACCGTTTCATGCGGATTACCGCTGAATATGATCCCGGAGTAGGGGGTAGCAGGTGCAGCAGTAGGGGCGGTGTCCTCAGCTCTCTTCTTCTGTACATGGGCCTCGAGTTGCCCCGAGGCCGAATCTAGGAGCGTGGAAATCGGGAACCGTGCGAGCTTCATTTTCTATGTTCGCCTTCTCCAAAGTGAGCGGAGGCGGGGCAGCAGTCCTCGACACGGCGTATGCCACCCTCGTCCAGCAGAGTGAGTTGTCGACGTTCAGATACTCGGGACTTTTCCTTGCTGCTGGGATACAGGCCTTGTTCGATCCACTGAGTGATACGAGACCAGATCTGCGCAAGCGTTAAGCCATCTGTGCTCAGTTCTTCTGCAACCAGCATGGCAACGTCGAGCATGGCCAGGCTGTCCTCGAGCTCCACTCGGTTTTCACCCATCAACTTGGTCCAGCGGTGCCAAATATGATGATCTTGATCCTCGGAAAGCTCGGGCCAACGTCCGCGCGGGGCTCGAACCCCAATGACGGTACGCTGAAGGGCGATCTCCTGAGGTGTGAGCCCGAAGAACTTGTTGAGCAAGCTTGTAGTGGCACCCAAGCGGATTGCCCGCTCAATAAGGCGGGTTTCCTCTTCTGAGCGAGCAGCCCCGGTCAGAAGCTTGAGGATCATCGAGCTGTTGATAGACACGTTGACCCAACTGACCGGTGTGTTGCGGAGCAGGCTGAGTACTGTTGGATGCTGGATCTGGCCCAGCACCTCGGGTTCAACCCCCATCTCCACACAGCGCTGGAGTTGGCCATTGCGCATCAGGTCAAGAAGCTGCGACAGAACTGCTTCGTTAAGTGTTGACTTGGACATTGAGACTCCCTCCCATTCATCTCATCGAGTGTTCAGATGCCCTGGGCTTCCGAGGACCGTTTGAACTCTTCGATTTCCAAGTCGATCAACCGGCGAGCCAGTCGAATGATGCGGAACAGTTTGACCAGCGCGCCGTCGCTCAAACGGCCGTCGTCTCCTGGAGACTGTTCAGTACTCAAGGGCTGGCCCAGCAGCAGTTGTCCTAACCCGGCTGCAAATTCAAACTCACCTAATGCGCTGGCAGGATCTGGTTGCTCGTTCAGCATTTTCAGAGCGATAGCCATGGCTCCGCTCAATGACTGAAGCAGCGTCACGGTATGTTGAGCTGTTGCAGTGATTTCGACATCGGTGTCGGGCTGTTTGTATTTGAAACCGATCCCGCCATCGATTGCCTGGATATCGCCTGGGCCGTTGACGGACTCGAGAATCTCAACTGCCAGCTGGGCTACCTGGTTGCGCAATTCTGCAGCTTGGTCAATCTGCCGCTCGATGTACCAAAGGTCTGTGATGGGGTGCAGTCCCCCGGCCTGTACGGGAATGGCGACCAGACAGTTCGCGTTGAAATCGGGTAGGGTTTCCCCACTGAGGGCGGCAACCTTCGCTTTGGTCTCGATCACTCGCTGGCTGAGATTCGCTGGGGACGCAATGTGCCCTGCAACTCGCTCCTGCTGCTCCTCTGGTGTGAGCAAGGCTCCCGGCGCTGGGGCTGCTGGCTGGGGTGGTGTATGCGGAGACCGCTGCGAGCGACCAGTACCTTCAGATGGTTGTTGCGATGGCGGAAGGGTAGGGCCTGCCCCAGTGCCTGGCGCAGGCGCGGGTGGAGTGGACGTCGAACTGGTGATCGGCAATTCAACCACCGGCGTCGAGCGACGAAGCTTGTCCTGCTGTTGAGTGATCTCCAGCAAGATGTCCTCATAGCCCAACAGCAGCGATTTTTTCATCGTGCCGATGAGCTCGTCCTGGAAACGCTGGAACAGGAACTCTTCTGCCTCGCCTTCGAACTGGGCAAGGACGTCCTGGAACAACATCTCGAAGTCGACGCCTTCATTGCTGTAGTGCTTGTCCCAGCAGGCCAGTGCTGACTTCCTTAACGACAGTATTTTCTCGATCTGTGGCTTGCCGAGACCATTGTAGAGGAGAGCAGGTACGGCAGGGAGCAGGTGCTGAACCGTGTCTAGCATCCTGCTGATATGAGAAGGAGAGATTGGGTATCCGTCCTTCGTCAGACGGCGAGAGAGTTCTCGAATCCCAATCACCTCCCCACTCTCGGATTCATACAGCGCTTTTGCGTTCCCCACACCCACGGCGCGCTCGATGAACTTGAGTTCACCCTTGAGATCCTCAGCTAAGTGGCCGGTGAGCATGATGATCTCACCGCGGGCTTGGTCCCAAGGGCGGAACAGCACGTGGAGGCGCTGGTACAGCGGGTCGTTGGTCTCTTGGAACAGCTCCTTCAAGATCGAGATGCGAGTATTGCCACCGTTGCGAATACGGTACTTCTCTTCCCCTGGCCGGCGAGTTACAGGCGGGGGGGTGTCGAGGCCGCGGTTGCGTATCGACTCCTTGAGTTCATCGTACCGAGGGTTACGGGTGGTACGAGGGTTGTCCTCCCAAGGGAGGACCTCGTCGATGCTCAGCACGAGTGGGGTATCAGCGATAGGGTCGCTCATGGCGGCGGTGGAGCCTGTAGGGCTGAAGCCTGGAGCCAGGAGCTTGGCTTTGAGGTCTGTAGCGGCCATATCAAGCTCCTACCGCAGCAATGTGGGACAGACCCAGTGGAGTTTGCTTGCGGACCAGGTGCAACACCTCCTGGATGTCGGCCTGTGTAGGAACGGCGTTTTGCAGCAGGCGATCGATGATCTTGTAAGCGCGAACCAGCTCTGACTTGAGATTGTCGTCTGCTGAACCGGCCTGGACCTGAGCAGTATTGTGTTGGTCATTGAGCAGCGATTGCTCAAGACGCTCAATAATCTCGCTGTTCATAGAGCGATGGTTGTCGCGGGCGACTTGAGCGACACGTTCACGCATGCCATCAGGCAGGCGAACCACAAATTTGTCAGCGGTGCGGGAATTGGTTGCGTTCATGGTGTTCTCCTTACTGGCGGCGCTTGAGTTGGTCGGTGAGCTGAGTGGGCAGGTTCTTGATCGTCAGCGAGCCGGTGTCGGCGTCGTAGGTGACGTTGGAACCGAGTAGGTGCGCCTCAAAGCTGATCGACAGACCTTCGGCGCGGCCGGTGAAACGGCGGAACTGGTTGAGAGTGCGCTTATCGGCCGGGATCTCCGGGGATAGGCCGTAGTCGCTATTGCGGATGTGGTCATAAAACGCCTGAGGGCGGTCTTCATCGAGGGTCTGGGACAGCTCTTGAAGAGAGAGGGGCTGCCCCAGCTTCGTTTGGGTGGTGGCATAGTCGAGCAGCGCGTGGGTTTTCTCCCGGGCGCTTTCTTCTGGGAGATCTTCTTTCTCGACGTAATCGGTGAATGCTTTGAGAAGCGTGCGGGTTTCACCTGGCCCGTCGACGCCTTCTTGGCACCCGATGAAGTCGCGGAAGTAGTCCGAACTCTTCCTGCCGTTTTTGCCTTTAACGAAAGAAATGTACTGCTTCGAGTTTGGGTTGTTGCGCCACTCGCTCAGGTTGATCCGGGCCGCGCAGGAGAAGTTGCTGGTGTCCAGGTAGCGAGAGGCGACAACATTAAGATCACCGTCGAGGCCGACGGTTTCGACCTGCTGGAGGACAGCGATCATCAGGTATTCAGTCAGGCCTTGTTGGTAATGGCTGAAGAGCACGTGGCCGCCGGTAGACAGGTTGACCTCTTCAATCAATTTCTGCAGGTGTTCGACAGACACACGGCTGAAGCTGGTGAAGTCTTGCTGCTCCTCCAGGTACTGTTTCAGCCAACCGCTGAATGGGTACGCACCCGACTCCCCATGGAAGAAGCCCCACGCTTTGCCTTGCTTGGCGTTGTAGCTGTCGTTCAGGTCGGCCTGGAGGTTCTCGACGGCATCCGTAGCCGGTAGCTCTGTGTCACGAGCGTGAAGTACGGCCGGGTTGCCGTCGGGCTGCTTATCGAGCTGGTGAACGATTGCATGTCGGATTGGCATTATTGAATCCCCCGGGACATGTTGTTTTGGGCCTCGGCACGGCGGAGCAGCGCTCGAGTATTGCGCTCGGTACGGCGGTCGCTGGGCGTGCAAGACGTGAAGATCGGTGTAAAGCCGGACTTGCTGAATTTCAGATGCCCGCTGTTGGAGCGGGAGAGAGTCCAGCCTTCGGAGAGGGCGAATTCGGCAAGCCGGCGAACACTGTCGTGCGCGCCGCGAAGGAGGTTACGCATTGGATCCGGCCTCCTTCTGGCAAAGCGCATCACCGGCTTGGATGGCCACGATTTCCGGAGTGCAGCCGGGGTATTGAGTGGCCAGGTCGGTGAGGAACTCACGTGCTGTTTCGCGCGATCCAGGAATGCGGAAGACCACGGTGCAATGATGAGCCTCGTCATCGGAGCTGGTCAGATAGGGGGTTACTGCCACCTTCAGACCGCAGCTCAGGAGATGTCTTGGTACCCATACGGACCAGAAATAGTTGGTCAGCAGGGCTGGTTGGCCAAGAAGGGTCGCTGCCAGCGTTCCAGCATCATGGCTTTCCAGCTCGATGTACTGCAGCCGGGCAAGCTCTTGCATAGCCTCATTCAGCTCAACAGGCACCGTGGTTTCACCGAACTGGGTGAGCCGTGAGATAACCTGGCCGAGAGCATCCAGCCAAACCGCGTTGACGCCAGAGTGGTGCGCAAAGGCCAAGGCCGACTGGTCGGTGTTTGCGATCGCAGGGATCGAAGGGTAGATCTGCTCAACTTGCATTGGGCACCTCCGAAAGAGGATTGAGGTCGTAGCTGCCGCAGACCGGGCATACCAGGACCTCTGCCTCACCTTCAGGGGTGTGCTCGGCGGGATGCACCTGCCGTACTTGATGCAGTGCGAAGTGCCGGCCACAGCTATGGCAGGCATGCGTAATCGGATGGGGTTGCATGGACGTCATGCGGCAGCTCCTTGCCAATGATCGGCAGTGAGGTTTGCGAATCGGGTTTGGTTGGCGATGAAGGCAGCCCGGACATAGCCGACGGGGCCATTGCGGTGTTTACCAATGATCAGTTCGGCAACGCCTTTGAGTTCGGTGTCCTCGTTGTACACCTCGTCCCGATAGACAAAGAGGATGAGGTCCGCGTCCTGCTCGATAGCCCCGCTGTCCCGTAGATCAGCATTCACAGGGCGCTTATTGGGACGGCGCTCGAGGTCCCGATTGAGCTGGGAGAGGGCCATGAACGGGCAGTTGAATTCCTTGGCGATCCCCTTCAGTGATCGGGATATTTCGCTGATTTCGTTGACCCTGTTTTCTTGACCAGGACTCCGCATGAGCTGCAGGTAGTCCGCCATGATCAAGCAAGGCTTCCCGAAACGCCGGCTAGCACGTCGAACCTTGGCTCGCATAGCGGCAGGGGTCAGGTTCGCGCTGTCATCGATGACCAGTCGGTTGCCATAGGCGTTCATGCGATGGACGGCGGCTGATAGTTTGGGCCAGTCCTCATCCTGCAGCTGACCCGAAAGTAGCCTGCTCAGATCGATGTGGCCCAGAATGGCCAGCATTCGATAAATCAGGGCCTCGGTAGGCATCTCCATGCTGAAAACCAGCACGATCTTGTCAGGCGAATTGGTCAGCGCAGCATCGACGGTGCTCAAGCAGAACGAGGTTTTGCCCATGGAGGGGCGCGCGCCTACGATGATCAGATCGGCTGGCTGCAAACCACGGGTCATCTCGTCAAGATCGGTGATCCCGGTCGGCACACCGGTCACGGTCACATGGCCATTGAAATTGGCGTCGATCTTGTCGACGACAGAGAGCAATGCCTCATTCATGTCGGTGAATTCGCTAACCACACGACCTTCGCCCAGCTTAAACAGCTTCTGCTCTAGCGTGTCCTGGACCTCAGCCGCGTCAGCGGCGAGTTCAGCAGCGTCCCGAGTCCCCTGAAAACACAGGGACATGATGCGGCGGAGATGGGCGCGGTTGCGCACGATCTCAGCATACGACCGGATATTCGCTACAGACGGAGTGTTCTTGGCCAGCTCTGCCAGGTAGGAGAGGCCTCCAACCTCCTCAGGGATGGCCATCGCCTCAAAAATCGTCACTATATCGAATGGGCTGTTTTTCTCTGACAGCTCCTGGATGGCAGTGAAGATCAGCCTGTGTTGGGATAGAAAAAAGTCGTCGGCCTGCAGTAGATCACCGACCAGATCCCAGGCTTCGTTGTCCAGCATCAGCCCGCCCAGAACGCCTTGTTCAGCCTCGACGGAATGAGGAGGGGAAAGGATCAGATCGGTCATCTGGCACCTCCCTGGGCAATTCCTGGCTGTTCACTGCGGCCTACTCCCCGGTGGAGCTGAGCACGCTGACCCTGCTTAATTCCTTCGTACAGCGAGCTACGATCGTGGCCCTTGGCTTCGCTTGGCGTGATGTCGAAGCGCTTCAACTCAGGGTGATGTAAGGTCAAGTAGGCACTGATATCAGCCTGGATATCTGGGGCTAGGTCACCAGCGAATTCTCGAACTTTGTAGGCCACTGCCCCGATCCAGCCCTCAGCAAAGAGTTGGCCGCGACGTCGTTTGGTCTTCAGCTGACACCGTTTCTGCTGCGAGACATGCTCGCGACGTGCTTTCTGCAGTTGCAGGACGAGGCTGCTGTAGGCATAAGCAGCCAGATCCGGGCCGATACCCTTGCCCAGGAACTTGAAGCAGTACCCTTTCAATGGGTGGTAGTAGGAGAGGTGGCTGCAGTCGAAAGCGGCTGCGCACGTTGCGGCCAGGGAGTGCAGCCAATCAGCGGGGGAGCGGCGAGTGCCAGTGGGGACGCTTGTTTCTAGAACCTGGCTGGCTCGAAGTTCGTCGGACTCGATGTTGTACTTGGCCATGAGCGAGCGGGCCTGGCGCAATGCGGTTGCGGCCTCGTTCGTGTTTGCCCCCGGACTATTGGCCAAGGACATCAGCTTGGTGACCTTGTCGAGGATCTTCTGCTTGTCCATCATGAACTCTCCCCGGCGCGGCGAGGTCGGCTGCGCAGCGCGGATGCGATCAAGGCCAGGGAGTTCAGTACGCCGAAGACACAGAGCGCATAGGCTGAGTAGACCGCTCCCTGCAACGCGAGCTCGACATGGGGGGCTTTGAAGATCGAGCCCAAGCCATAGGCAGTGGCCAGTGCCACAGAGCAGTTCATGAGATACAGGCAAAGCGAGCCCGCGAATTGAGATATGAGGGCAAAGCTCATGCTTGGCCCTCCTGCCTGTCCGCTGCAGGCACCAAGGCCTCTTGCCAGAGGCGAAGGGTCTCGCGTTCGTCTGCTGTCAAGGCAGCCAAGCCTACAGCTTCGGCCACTTTCTCCTGCAGGAGCCGCAGGCGTTCCTCAACCGATGAACCATCGTCATAAGCAAGGTGGCTGGTCAGGTCGCTGATCATGAAGTAGCGGAGTGATCTGACATTACCTGCTCGGTGTTGCTCCACTGAATGCCCATGGAGCCGAGCAGGTGTCTTCAGCTCGTTTCTGATGTAAACGTTGAATTCAGAAGGGTTGTAGGAGGTGTTTAACTGCCGTGCACGATTCAGAATGAGTGCGGCTTTGATCGTCTCCAGCAGTTCTTCGTGAGTTTCGGTAGGCAAGGGGAACGTACGGGCTACCAGCTGTTTCGACTGAGCATCACGCGCATCTTGCCGGCGTTTCGTTTCTTTCTCGGAACGAACGCGCTTTTCCTTCGCATGGGTCACGTTGTGACCGATCGAATCAACGAGTTGTGCGGCACTACGCAGTAGATCGCGCTGTTCAATGCTCAGAAGGTCACCGAGCGATCCGAGCAAGCCGGCACCCATCTTCCAACCGTTGGCTAGCTTGTGCAGGTCTCCAGACGCGGATGTCAGCTTTTTCTGGATGCCGCGTAACTCATTGGAGCTGTAGAGTTTCCCAATCCTGAGGACTTCATCGGCCGTGATCCCGGCAGCCTCGGTTATCGCGTGCTTACTCATCGCGGCGGGCCTCCTTGGCGATCTCGGCAACACGCTCTTCGGTCATTGCCTCGAAGCGGTCTTTCCATTCTGGGAACGCCTCGATAGCCAGGTTGCGGATGACGTTCAGCGCCGACGGCGACTTACGGTTCGACGGTTGACGATATTCAAGCCGATGCGCTGGCACGCCTTGGCTCGCGGCTTTCTTGAAGATGACGGCATCTGGGATGATCGATTGCAGGACGGTGTAGTCAGGGTTCCCGTCGAAAATTTCACGGACGGTACGGTGGATCTCGCGTGCGTCAGCAGTTTCATCCAGGCCGTTGATGATGATGTTGATGTGGGGAATGGTGAGGCCGAGGCGTGCGTAACTGCGCAAGCCATCCATCATATGGATGGTCCCACGGCTGAATTCGCGCGCGGCCAACATGTTCGGGGGGAGGGGGGAGAGGATGATGTCGGATGCAAGAACGACCATCTCCAACATCGCAGAGCGGGCGCCCTGGGTATCAAAGAGGATGAGGTCGTAATTGGCATCGAAAGCCGACATCAGGTTGGCTAGTCGCAGTCTGCCATCAGGCGCCTGCAGTATGAGGTTGTTGAGCTGGTTGTTGGCGTCGTTCGAGATGATGACGTCGAGATTCTTGATCGACGTGCGGGAGATGATCTTGGCCGGGTCGGTCTCGTTGTACGACAGCAGCTCGAAAATGCCGCCCGGGGCGGTGTACTCCAGGGGAAATAGGAGGATGCGGAAGGCTGGACGGGGTCCAGATCGATGAGGAGGGTGCGCAGCCCGGCGTCTGCAGTGAATGCCCCCAGATTGGTGGATCCAGTGGATTTACCGGTGCCGCCTTTGGTGGAAACCTTACCTGCTCGTCTTGCTTTCTTCGGATGTGTCATTGCCATGCCTCTAATGTGGATTTCATTAGAGGCTGCTTAGCTAGGCGCTGGAATGGTGCTTAAAACCCCTCCCTAGGTGGAAATTTCGGCCTAGATCCCAATTGTCTTTTAACCAATTGGTCGTAGGTTCGAATCCTACACGACCCACCATATTCACAACGGTTCGTGGGTACTAGATAGGGGCTTGCCATAGCCGTTTTCTAGTCTCGCAGCCGTGTGAGGCGAGTCTTGGACTCGCTTCTGCGTGATGTCAACATGGAATAGCCCGCCAGTTATGGCGGGCTTTTTCATTTCTGCCCCAGAAAAGTCAATGAGTTAGCGGGTCTGCGGGCTATCACGGCTGTGTGTAACCGAGGATCCGCATCGTCATGAATCGCACGCAGTCAATAGCATGGCGCCAGTTTCCTAATATCATGATCTGGAACAGCTCAGACTTGTTCGTCGAACTACGGGCGGATGGGTCGGTGATCGCAGCGCTGCTTTAAGAGGACACGCGGGCGCTGTAGGCCGTGATCGTTTCATTTGCAGACATTCTGGGTGCGGGCGTCGTCTTTACGCCTGTACTCGGCGCACTATCTAATGGGCCACTTCCACTGGCTTCGGCCTAGTAACGCAATGATGCAAACGCTACGGCGCAAGCTGAGGGCAATGCCAAACCGTGCCCGGAAGCGTTGACCACCATAAGGATAGAAACAATGATCACTCGGTTGAGCTGGGTCCTGCGTCAAGTGACAAAACGCCTGTGGTTCCGTACAACGCTGTTTTCGCTTGCTGGCGTTGTCACGGCCTTGCTCGCCATCGCCTTACGCGACTTCGTACCGCCATCGCTGCCTGCGAAGATCGGTGCAGACTCGGTCGACAAGATACTCGGCATCATCGCCTCCAGCATGTTGGCGGTGACCACGTTTTCCTTGAGTATCATCGTTTCTGCCTACGGTGCTGCCAGTAATGGCGTGACACCCAGGGCGACGACCTTGGTGATGGAAGATTCGACAACGCAGAATGCACTGGCCACGTTCATTGGCTCGTTCCTGTTCAGCCTGGTCGGCATCATCGCGCTGAGTACCGGTGCTTATGGGGCTCAGGGGCGGGTGGTGCTTTTCGCGGTGACCCTGTTGATGATCGTCCTGATCGTATACACCCTGTTACGCTGGATCGGTCACCTATCCACGCTTGGGAGGGTCGGCGAGACAATTGATCGGGTCGAGGCCGCTACACTGGCTGCCTTGGAGCATCGCGCCCGCTGGCCTTATCTGGGTGGTGCCCCTTATCCCGAATCCTGCGTGCTGCCCACTGGCGCGCTGACGATTGCCAGTACCGACACTGGCTACGTCCAGCACATCGATATCAGCGGCCTGGCGGCAGTGGCCGAGAAGCACCAGCTCAAGATCTACCTGGAAGTACTGCCAGGCACCTTTGTCCACATTGGTGCGCCCATAGCGCGGCTGCTACCCACAGCTTCGCCTCCCCCACAGGGCTCGGCGCTGGCGGCTGAAATCCTGCGCGCGGTCACGGTTGGTGTACGCCGCTCATTTGACCAGGATCCACGCTTCGGCCTTGCGGTTCTAACCGAAATCGCCTCGCGCGCCCTGTCTCCGGCGACCAATGATTCCGGGACCGTGATCGATGTGATCGGCCGTGGAGTCAGGTGTTTTTCCACGTGGTCGATGCAATCCCCGGCGTCTGACCAGGTCGATGAGAAGTGCCTACGCGTTCATGTTCGGTGCATCGAAGTACACGATTTATTCGATGACTTCTTTACATTGATCGCACGGGACGGGGCAGGGCTGTTGGAAATCGATATCCGGATGATCAAGGCATTGATCAGTCTGGCTGAACTCGATCCACAGCGGTATGGCAAGCATTGCCGACACCATGGCGCTTTACTGGTCAAACGTGCGCAGACATCGTTGCACCTGGATGAAGAAAAGCAGCGGCTCCGGGATGTAGCCGCGCCGTTGCTTGGTCAGTAGCTTCGACGCGCAACCGCAAAGGCCATCGACAAAGTTTGATAAAGCTGAACCCACTACGGCGCTTCTTGCACCCTGCGCTTGGCGATGGAGAGTTGCGAGTAGTGTACTGGGGCGGCTGGTGCACCCTTTTCAATTGCCTTGAGAAATGCCTCGGGGTCGTTCATGGGCAGGCGTTTGAGGTACTCGACATCCAGGTTCCACCATTGGCTAGCAAGCAGCCGCTCAATGACTTCAGCGCTATGCCGGTATTTGATGAACTTGGCTGGGTTTCCGCCAACGATCGCATAGGGGGGCACGTTTTTTGTCACCACTGCCCGTGTGGCAATGATTGCCCCCGTGCCTACCTCTACACCTTCCAAAATGGTCGCGCCATGCCCGACCCAGACGTCGTGGCCCAGGGTCACCCAAGCGGCCCCTGGCGAATAGGACAAGCCTCCCGTTTCATACTGGAAGGGGTGCGTGCTTACCCAATCGGTAGGGTGGGTATGCTTTTCCTGGCCCAGCGTGCAGTCGGATCCTATTGAGCAAAAACGGCCGATTGCAGAAATCACGGATAACGTGCTGCCACTCCTGATATACGTGTGGGCACCGATGGTTATCGACGGCGACTCTACCCTGACGTGTCCAAGGCTTACACCTTGCTCAATGGTTGCGCAGGCACGGGCGCTAAAGGAACCAGAACCACCGGCAGCTTTGCCGCCCAGTTTTCGGAACGCTTTCTTGAATTGTCGTTCTCTGAATATTTTGAGCATAGTTTTGATCGCATCACGCTTTTGGGGGATCTTAGCAAGCCTTCTGCAATGAACAAACGCTTACTCCGCCCATTCCGGGTCACCCGTGAACACCACCGTCAACCAGCGGTTCGGCCCTTCACCGCCCACGGCTTCACCAATCTCGTTGCGCCACGCGTCCCATTCATCGATGGTCTTCGCTGCCATGGCCTTGGGTACGATGAAGTACAGCTCGATCTCGCGTGAGCGCCCGACCTTGGCAACATAGGCACGGTAGGACTGCAATCCGTGGCGGGCGACAAAGGCCTTGGCCACTTCGTCCACGTGCAGCTTGAGGTCGCCTGGGGTGACCAGGAAAATCTCCGCCAGGGCCTGGCGCACCACCGCCATCGGCAGCGGCACAATCACCAGGCACACCAGGGCCAGTACCGCCGGGTCGATGTACGGTGATACCCACTCCCATGAGGTTCCCTGAACCGCGTAACCAAAGCAGAAGGCGATCAGCAGTGCAGCGGTGATGCTGGCCGACATCACCCAGCCCTTGACGTCCATGGCCACGAAGTCCGACTTCAGCTGGCGGTTGGCGCGGGCCTCGACCAGGGCGATGGTCACGCAGCAGATCACGGTCACTACCGCGTAGACCATGGCAATGCCGAACTCCAGGTGTCGGCCGCCCTGCAGCAGGCTGCTGACGGCGTTGATCAGGGCATAGACCGCCACGCCACTGAGCAGGATGCCATTGAGTGCCAGCACCATCGGCTCCAGGTGCCAGAAGCCCATGGTGAAACGCTCGCGCAGCTTGCGCGACATCTGCACGCTGGTGGTATGCGAGGTGATCAGCTTGACCACCACCAGCGACAGGCCGCTCATGCTGGCGTCGACCAGTGAGTAAACGCCATCGAACATGATCGAGAACGAACCGGAGGCCACGCCGAAAGCGATGCCGATGCTGGCGATGAACAGGGTGACGGCGATCGAGGTGCGCAGCAGGCCCTGTTCGCTGGTGATGTCGAAGAACGAGGATCGGGGTGCGGTTTGCATAAGGTGTGCTCGGCAAAATCGATGATGCTGTGGTGCCTGTGAGGGCCTCTTCGCGGGTAAACCCGCTCCTACAGGGGGCATGTCTTCAAAGGCCAGTGCGGGTCCCTGTGGGGGGGGTACCCGCTAAGAAGCCCTCACAGATTAGACGCGGAACTGCTCCATGAGCGCTTGTTGCTGGTTGGCCAGCCGGTTCAAGGCCTGGCTGATGCGAGCCGACTCGTCTGCCTGGCCTGCCAGCGATTGGGTAACGTCGCGAATGCCGGCTACGTTGCGGTTCACCTCTTCGGCCACTGCGCTCTGTTGCTCCGCGGCCGAGGCGATCTGCAAGTTCATGTCGCTGATCACCGCCACCGCCTCGCCAATGCGTTGCAGTGCCGGCAGGGCCTGCTCCATGCGTGCGGCACTGACTTGCGCCTGGCGTTGGCCCTCGTGCATGGCGCCCACGACATCCTGCGTGCCTTGCTGCAAGCCTTCGATGACCTGGCGAATTTCCTCCACCGACACCTGCGTGCGCTGTGCCAGCCCGCGCACCTCGTCGGCGACTACGGCAAAGCCACGGCCGGCTTCCCCGGCACGGGCTGCTTCAATGGCCGCATTCAGTGCCAGCAGGTTGGTCTGCTCGGCGATGGAACGGATGACTTCCAGCACCGTGCCGATCTGAGCGCTGCGGCCCTCCAGGGCGCGTGCGTCGGCCATGGCCGTGTCCATGTCCAGTGCCAGCCGGTCGATGCCCTGGCGGGTGCTGTCTATCAACTGCAGGCCTTCCTGGCTGGCCTGGTCGGCGGTACGTGCCGCCTGGGCCGCCTGGGCGGCGTTATGGGCGACATCCAGTGCAGTGGCGCTCATTTCGTTGGCCGCCGTGGCCACTTGCTCGATTTCACGGTGCTGCTGCTGCATGCCGGCGCTGGTCTGGCTGGCGATGGCTGCCGACTGGTCGGCGGTGCCGCGGGCCTCCTGCAGCGAGCCTTTGACCTGGGCGATGACCGGCTGCAATTTGTCGAGGAAGCGGTTGAACCACGCGCTGAGCTGGCCCAGTTCGTCCTGGCGGGCGTAGTCCAGGCGGCGGGTAAGGTCGCCTTCGCCGCTGGCGATGTCTTCAAGCCGGGCAGCCACCGCCAGGATGGGGCGGGTGACCCCGCGCGCCGTCAGCCACACCAACAGCAAGCCCAGCACTGCCGCGCCCAGGCCGATCAGCAGGCTGGTCAGGTTGGCACGCTGGTTGTGCGCATCCAGGCGCTGATTGAGGGCTACCGCGGGTGCCTGCAGCACGCTTTCTGGCACTTCCAGCAATACCTGCCACGGGGCGGCGTCGGGAATGGGCGTGAAGGGGTGCGCAACCCGTAACTGGCCAGCGGCAACTGCAGGCTCAACGGGTTTGCCGAGCATGCTGGCGTCGCGGCTATTGCCTGCCAGCAGGCCGCCCGCGCTGGCGATGCTCACCTGGCCCTGACCCTCGAACAGCTCGCGGCGGCCGTTTATGCTCAACTGCTGCAGGTTGTCCAGGCTGATATCCAGGCCGACCACGCCCACCACTTTGCCGTGTTCCAGCAAGGGCAGGGCGATGCTGGTCATCAGTACCTGGCTGCCGTTGACCTCGTCCAGATACGGTTCCAGCAGGCAGGTTGTGCCGGTCTGCAGTGGGCAGGTCAGCCAGCGGTTCTTCGCCGCGCCGTTGCTGCCGATGCTGGCGTCGCCAAGCATCGCTTCTGGCATGGCTTCGCGCTCCAGGGTGCCCGGGCGCGGCTGCGACCAGTACAGCGAAAAGCGCCCGCTTTCGTTGCTGCCCGCCGCGTCCTGGCCGCGGTACTGGCTGTCTTGTTGGTCCAGTGCATTGGGTTGGAACACCAGGTACAGGCCGATCATGTCAGGTTTGCCGGCCAGGCTGGCTCGCGCCTGGCGGGTGAGTTCGGCGCGCAGGTCGTTGCCACCTCGGGCTTGCAGCACTTGCACCAGGCGGGCAAAGCCATTGCCGTATTGATAAGCGTCCATGAAGTAGCGCTGAATGCGCAGGGCCTGGGTTTCGGCGTGGGCCGCCAGGCGCTGCCGCGCGCTGCTGTCGAGCATGGCGGTGTTGGCTTGGTTGACCAGCGTGGCACTGCGCTGTGCCTGAGTCAGCGAGGTGGCCACCAGCAAGGCGACGATCGCCAGCAGGCAAAGGCCGGCCAGCAAGGTGATCTTCCATTGGATGGAGAGGCGGCGCAGCAGCATGGAGCTTTCCTTTTCGAACACTGCAACGCCCGCGGCCAGGCGCGGGCGTTGTGGGTAGCGTGGGTCATTCAGGCA
Organism: Pseudomonas sp. NY5710; assembly: GCF_013305665.1. Lineage (NCBI taxonomy): Bacteria > Pseudomonadati > Pseudomonadota > Gammaproteobacteria > Pseudomonadales > Pseudomonadaceae > Pseudomonas > Pseudomonas sp. NY5710. Next base: position 3,875,036 of record NZ_CP045554.1, on the reverse strand, counting down.
CGTAGTTGGGGGGCGCCGAGCGGAACGCCTTGGTCAGCCAGCCCAGGTACAGCAGGCCGAGCGCAGCCCAGATACCGCCAAAGATCAGCGAGTGGGCATTGAGGTCCAGCCACAGCGAAACGATGATGCAGAAGCCGATGGTGGGCAGTACCAGGTACTTCAGCTGGTTCGCCAGGCCCTTGCGGTTGCCCTCGCGAAGGTAGCAATGGTTGATCACCGACAGGTTGACGAAGCTGAACGCCACCAGGGCGCCGAAATTGATGATCGAGGTAGCAGTCACCAGGTCGAAGAAAATCGCCGACAGCGAAATGATGCCGACCACGGCAATGTTCAGTACCGGTGTCTTGTAGCGTGCGTGCAGGCGGGCGAAAACGCGGGCCGGGATCACGTTGTCGCGGCCCATCACGTACAGCAGGCGCGACACGCTGGTCTGCGAGGCCAGGCCCGAGGCGATGGTGTTGATCACCGTGCAGGCAATGAATACCGACTGGAACAGTTTGCCCCCGACATACAGGGCGATTTCCGGCAGCGCCGCCTCGTGGTCATGGAAACGCGCCATGGTCGGGAAGTAGGCCTGGATGAAGTACGACACGGTGATGAACACCACGCCACCGATCAGGGCGGTGAGGAAGATCGCCCGCGGGATGGTCTTGCCCGGGTCGCGGGTTTCTTCGGACAGGCAGGTGACGGCGTCAAAGCCCAGGAACGAGAAGCACAGGATGGTGGCGCCGGCGGCCAGTGCGCTGAACTGGGTTTGACCGTCGGCGAACGGGATCAGGCTCCAGGCCGTGCCAAGCCCTTCACCATGGTGCAGGCCACGCACGCACAGGTAGATGAACACGGCGATGATCGCCACCTGCACGCCCACGAACAGCAGGTTGAAGTGCGCCACCAGGTTCACGCTGCGCATGTTGATCAGGCTGATGAGGGTCACGAAAGCGGCCACCCACACCCACGCAGGTACTTCCGGGAACATCGCCGAGAGGTACAGCTTGGCCAGCAGGGCATTGACCATTGGCAGCAGCAGGTAATCCAGTAACGACGACCAGCCGACCAGGAAACCCACGTGCGGGTTGATCGCGCGCTGGGTGTAGGTGTAGGCCGAACCCGACTGCGGAAAGCGTTTTACCAGGGTGCCATAGCTGACTGCGGTGAACAGGATGCCGGCCAGCGCCAGGATGTACGCGCTGGGCACGTGGCCGGCGGTTATCCCGCTGACGATGCCGAAAGTGTCGAATACCGTCATCGGTGTCAGGTAGGCCAGGCCGATGATGATCACGTGCCACAGGCGCAGGGTTTTGCGAAGTTGGCCGTTGTCGGCAGCGCTAGGGTCATGCTGCATGCTGGCATGGCTCCTGTTGCTGGGCGTGTACGGCGGGCACGGGGTATGGCGCATGCGGCAAGGGCGAGCGGGTGGGCTCCATGTTGTTCACCTTTTATGTTGGAGCGGCGGAAGGCGCGGGGGACGCGCAAAGTGGTGAAAATAAAAAACGATGGGTAGGTGGGTGTCAAGTTAAACATGACAAGATGTTACGCAATTGAAATATTTATCGATTCTTTTTGGGGTTTGTTCGGTTTTTACGCGTTTTTTTGCGGTTATGATCAATTGATGTGTTCGAAAAAATCAACAATTTGACCGTCGGATTAGGCGGTTTGTCGGACGCTTCCGAAAGGCAGGATTTCAGCACTTTGCCCTGCGTCCCTTGCCTGTGGGGGTGATACTCTTCGCACTCTGTGTGGCCCGTGGCCGCCTAATCAGCCCTTACGGACAGCAATCGGTTCAATTCATGAAGAAATCAGTTGGCATTCTTTCCGGCCTGGCTGTCGCCATCGCCGTCGCAACCACCGCTGGCGCCTGGTACACCGGCAAGCAGTTGCCAGCCGAGCTGGACAACGCGGTGGCCCGCAGCAACGCCGAGCTGCAAAAGGCCCTGGTCACCACCGGTGGCAGCATGCGTATCGAGCGGGTGTCGCTGGAACAGCACTTCTTCAGCAGTACCGCCCAGTACCGGCTCAAGGCCCGCGACATCAACGTGGGTGAAGGCGAGGTGATCAACTTCGACGTGGGCGTGACCGACCACATCGAGCACGGCCCATTCCCCTGGTCGCGCATCAAGGCGCTGAAGCTGGTGCCGGTGATGGCCGTTAGCAACAGCACGTTGCAGAAGGACGATGCCGTCGCGCCTTGGTTCGACGCTGCCGGCGGCAAGGTGCCGCTCAGCGCGCAGACCAGCCTGGGTTACGGGGGGGATGTGGTCAGCCAGATTCAACTGGCCCCGCTCAAGCTCGACAAGGCAGACGGCAACCGCCTCGATTTTTCAGGGATGCAATTGGAGGTCAGTGGCGACAAGGACGGCAAGGCCTCCAAGTTCCACGGCCATGCCGACCGTTTGCTGATGAAGCTGGTGAATGACGACCAGCCACCGGCCACATTCGAGCTTCAGGGTCTCAAGCTTGGTGGCAACCTGGCGGCCACGCCTTACGACAATATCTACGTGGGCAACGTCGACCTGTTGTTGGCCGAGGCCAAGGTCACGCTAGGGCCAAAACAGCAGGTCCTGCTGGTCAAGGGCGTGGAGCAGTATGCCCTGCAGAGCCTTGAAACCCCCGATACCGTGGGCGGCCGCGTGGAGTACAAGGTCGGGGACATCAGTTGGGACGGCCGCGCGGTGGGCAAGGCGCAAATGGCGGTGAGCATCACCTCTGTCCATGCCCCGGCGCTGCAGGCCTTGTCGAAATGGTACCAGTCGCACCTGCCGGAGTTCGAAGCTGCCGCTGCTGCCGGCCAGCCGGTGCCGCAAATCCAGATGGACGACGCCGAAAAGGCCCGCTTCCAGGGCGACCTGCAGCAACTGCTGGCGGCCAAGCCCAAGGTGGCGTTGGAAAACCTGTCGTTCAAGACCGCCAACGGCGAGAGCCGCTTCAACCTGGCCATGGATTTCGCCGCGCCGGCCAGCTTCGACCTGCCGCCGGACCAACTGAGCAAACAGGTCCTCACTGAGGTGAAGGGCAAGCTCTCGCTGTCCAAACCCATGATTGGCGACCTGGCGACACTGCAAGCGCTGCTCGATGGCCAAACCGATGCACAGGCGATCGCCATGCAGTCGGGGCAGGCCGGGGAGATGGTCGGCATGATGGCCGTGCAAAGCGGCCTGGCCACCGTGCAGGGCGATGATGTGGTCAGCAGCCTGCACTATGCCGATGGCATGGTCGATTTCAATGGGCAGAAGATGACCGTGGAAGAGTTCGCCATGCTGATGGCCGCGCACCTCGCAGCGCTGTCCCCGCGGGGGTGATGGTTATCCGGCGCTGGCCTGTTGCCGGCCTTACCCGCGAACAGGCCAGCGCCGGCAACACAAAAACCCCTTTAGTAATCGCTGGATTCTCTGTAGCCTTCGGCCTCCGATAATAATCCGCGCCCGCAGAGGGCCGTGGCGGCCTGCGCCGTCCGGCACCCTTAGTCGATCTGTCAGGGCCGGGTGATACACTCGTTGATGCGCACGCGCGCTTGCAGGTCCAGCGATCATGACCCAGATTTCCGAACGCCTGTTGGTTCAGGCCCACCTCGACGCCAAGCAGCCCAACCCGCTGACAGCCGAGCAGGAGGCCGAATACCGTGCGGCCATCGCTGCCGAGCTCAAGGCCCAGAACGCTGTGCTGGTCGCCCATTATTACTGCGACCCGGTCATTCAGGCGCTGGCCGAAGAAACCGGCGGCTGCGTGTCCGACTCGCTGGAAATGGCCCGCTTCGGCAAGAACCACCCCGCCGAAACGGTGATCGTGGCCGGTGTGCGCTTCATGGGCGAAACGGCAAAAATCCTCACCCCGGAAAAGCGCGTGCTGATGCCGACCCTGGAGGCCACCTGTTCGCTCGACCTGGGCTGCCCGGTCGAAGCGTTTTCGGCGTTCTGCGACCAGCACCCGGAGCGCACCGTGGTGGTGTATGCCAATACCTCCGCTGCGGTGAAGGCCCGTGCCGACTGGGTAGTGACCTCCAGCTGCGCACTGGAAATTGTCGAAAGCCTGATGGACAACGGCGAAACCATCATCTGGGGCCCGGACCAGCACTTGGGCCGTTACATCCAGAAGCAGACTGGTGCCGACATGCTGTTGTGGGACGGTGCCTGTATCGTCCATGAAGAATTCAAGTCGCGCCAGTTGGCTGACATGAAGGCGTTGTACCCGGACGCCGCCATCCTCGTGCACCCCGAATCACCGGAAGCGGTGATCGAGTTGGCGGATGCGGTGGGTTCCACCAGCCAATTGATCAAGGCCGCGCAGACCTTGCCGAACAAGACCTTCATCGTTGCTACCGACCGCGGCATCTTCTACAAGATGCAGCAGTTGTGCCCGGACAAGGTATTCGTCGAAGCGCCTACAGCCGGCAACGGCGCCGCCTGCCGCAGCTGCGCGCACTGCCCGTGGATGGCCATGAACACCCTCGAGCGCGTGCTGCACTGCCTGCGCAATGGGGGGGATGAGATTTTTGTCGACCCCGCGTTGGTGCCCAAGGCGATCAAGCCATTGAACCGCATGCTGGACTTCACCCAGGCGGCGCGGCTCAAGCTTTCCGGTAACGCCTGAGATTGCCGGAGGCCGCTCGGCGGTCCAGCACAGCCACCGCGTCGCCTGCTTCGCGGGTAAACCCGCTCCTACGGCTCACGCTACCGATGTAGGAGCGGCTTCAGCCGCGAACACCGGCAACGCCGGTGCCATCCACCGTGTTGGATTCTTCGCGGGCACGCCCGCTCCCACATCGGCAAAGCCGGTGCCACCCACCGCGCCGCCTGCTTCGCGGATAAACCCACCTCAGCTCACGCTACCGATGTAGGAGCGGCTTCAGCCGCGAACACCGGCAACGCCGGTGCCATCCACCGTGTTGGATTCTTCGCGGGCACGCCCGCTCCCACACCAGCAAGGCCGGTGCCACCCACTGCGTAGCCTGCTTCGCGGGTAAACCCGCTCGTAGCGGCCGTGTGTCGCGATGGGCCGCAAGCGGTCTATAGCCAGCCCGACCTCTTGAAACTGGCATACAACCCGGTACATCCCGCAGCAATCACCCCCAACACCGCAAAATAGCCGTAATGCCAGCTCAGCTCCGGCATATTCTGGAAGTTCATCCCATACACCCCGGCAATCGCCGTGGGGAACGCCAGGATCGCCGCCCACGCGGCAAACTTGCGTTGCACGATGCTTTGCCGTGACGACTCGAGGAACATGCCGATCTCGATGGTCTGGCTGGCAATGTCGCGAATGCCCGACAAGTCCTCCATCTGCCGGGTGACGTGGATTTGCACATCACGAAAATACGGGCGCATGTTCTTGTCGATGAAGGGGAAGCTCAGGCGCTGCAGCTCTTCGCTGACCTCAACCATGGGGGCTACGTAGCGGCGTAGGCGCAGGATATCGCGGCGCAGGCTGTGCAGGCGGCGAATGTCGTCCTCTTGCAGTGAGCCACCCAGCACGCTCTGCTCCAGCGCTTCGATCTCGCCATGGATGGCTTCGCTGACTGGCTGGTAGTTTTCGGTGACGAAGTCGAGCAGGGCGTACAGCACGAAGTCTTCACCGTGCTCCAGCAGCAAGGGCCGCGCCTCGCAGCGCTGGCGCACCATGGCATAGGATTTGGAGTGGCCGTTGCGGCAGGTGATGATGTAGCCGTTGCCGGCGAAGATGTGGGTTTCGATGAACTCCAGCTTGCCTTCGTGACGTACCGGCGAGTAAGTGACGATGAACAGCGCGTCGCCGAATGTCTCGAGCTTGGGCCGGCTGTGCTTTTCCAGGGCGTCTTCAATGGCCAGTTCATGCAGGTTGAACTGGCATTGCAGGGTAGCCAGCTCCTCGGCGTTGGGCTCTTCCAGGCCGATCCACACAAAATGCCCGGGCTTGCGTGCCCACTCGCTGCCTTCGTCGATGCTGATGTTGGTGACCTTCCGGCCGGCGCTGTACACCGCTGACGCCACTACTCGACCCATGGTTGCCCGCTTATTCCGGTTGAACACGGTTCATAGCTTGGGCTGTAGACGGCTGAAGAGCAACCTAGCCCTTGCCCAGCTCCCCTTCCATGCGGTCGATGCACTGTTGCATCTGCACACGGCATTGCTCCACCAGCGCTGGCAGGTCCTGCTGGGTCAGGCCCGCGGTGGCAATGGGCGGCAGCGAGCGCACGATCACGGTGCGCCGGCGCCAGCTGTTCAGGCTCAGGCGCCGGGCATAGCGGCTGACGCACACTGGCACGATCGGCACGCCGGCCTCGATGGCCATGTGAAACGCGCCTTTCTTGAACGCCAGCAACTGCTCGCCGGCATTACGTGTGCCTTCGGGGAAAATCCAGATAGAGGTGTCGTTCTGCAGCACCCGGGTGGTCTTCTGCAGGGCCTTGCGCGCCTGGTAGGCGTTGTTGCGGTCGACCAACACGTTGCCGCCCAGCCAGAACAGCTGACCGAACAACGGTATCCAGCCCAGGCTTTTCTTGCCGATGGCGACCGTGCGCTGCGGCACCACCTGGCCCAGCACGAACAGATCGAAGTTGGACTGGTGGTTGGCGACGATCACGCAACCGGGTGGTTGGTCCCACAGCGGGCCGACCTCGGCCTTGACCTTGATGCGCAGCAGCCAGGTGGCCGGCCGGCTGTAAAGGCGGGCGAACAGGCGGCTGTTGTCGGGGTTGAAGGGGCGGCACAGGCCAATGGCCAGGCCCAGGACGCCAACGGCGAGAAAGTGCAGCGCCAGCAGGAGCATGCGCAATAAAAAAAGCATGGTACGACTCACACCAGACAGTCGCCGGGCAGTGTACGGCTGTGCACTGGTGGGGGCAAATGCCGGTGTCAGCTTGTGCTGGCTACTTCGCAGGTGCGCCCGCTCCTGCGCGGGAGCAGCGTACGCCTGCCCCGCGTCGCGGCCAGCAGGCTCAACCCATAGGTTGCTGGTCCAGTTGTATGGCGGTGTCCAAGGCCTCGAGCAGCCCTTTGCGCACCTTCAGCTTGGTGTTCTTGTGCGCCAGCATGTTCAACTTCTTCAATTCCAGCGCCACGCTCAGCGCCGCTTCCTGCAGTTGCTCGGCAGGCACCACCTTGTCGAGGAAGCCGGCATCCACCGCCGCATGCGGGTCAAACACTTCGGCGTTGATCACCGACCGGTGGAAGGCCGAGCGGCGCAGACGGTCGCGGGCCAGTTCGATGCCGGCGTGGTGCATGGTCATGCCGATCTGCACTTCGTTCAGGCAGATCTTGTAGGGCCCTTCGACGCCAATGCGGTAGTCGGCCGACAGCAGCAGGAAGGCGCCCTTGGCCACGGCATTGCCCGGGCAGGCGACCACTACCGGGAAGGGGTGAGCCAGCAGGCGGCGGGCGAGGGTGGACCCGGCGGTAACCAGGCTGATGGCTTCCTGTGGGCCGCGGGTCATCACCTTCAGGTCGTAGCCGCCCGATAGAATGCCTGGCTGCCCGGTGATGATCACCACCGCGCGGTCCTCGGTGGCGCGGTCCAGCGCGGCATTGAACGCGCTGATGACATCCGGCGAGATCGCATTGACCTTGCCGTTGTTCAGAGTCAGGGTGGCGATGCCGTCTTCGGCGTGGTAGGTAATCAGCTCGCTCATGGCAGAGTCCTTTTGTTGGCGTGGCACCGACGTTACCCAGCGCGATGGGCAAGGTAAAGCAGCAAGGCTGACTGGTCGGTCAGCGCCCAGCCGGGCTCTGGTGCAAATACATGAAAAAACTGAAAAAAATGCTTGCCAAAGGGGAACGCTTTCACTAAATTAGCGCACCTCGACGGGCCGCACGGCTTGGAGAGAAACGGTGAAGTGTCCGAGTGGTCGAAGGAGCACGCCTGGAAAGTGTGTATACGAGAAATCGTATCAAGGGTTCAAATCCCTTCTTCACCGCCACATTCTGAAAAGCCCCGCAAATCAATGGTTTGCGGGGCTTTTTCATTTCCGATTGTACTACTCGATTGTACTACTCGACCTAGCACCAGCTTAAGCCGATTTGCTCCGGCAGGACGTGCTCTCCAATTCGGGTCGTAACCGTTTGGCTGTCCCGGTTGTCACTGTGGCTTCTATTACCTGCTCTAACGTTGCTGCACCTAGAGTATGGCGGTTAGGATGCCATGACATCCTGTGACGAGAGTCGATCTGATGGAAAAACATAGAGCGCTTACATTCAGCCTTGAGGCCGAGTCTGCCGAACATCTGCGAAAGCTCCTTGAGTTGGCTTTGTTTGACTTGGACAAGCTGATGGAGAAGTCTCAGGAGCTGGAAGAGGGGGAGTCCGTTCCAGCTGCTATGACAGGCGATATGGGAAGTTACCAAATGGTTTATAAGCTTGGTTCCCATGCAGTGGTGGATGCACACGCCAGTTTACTTGAGCAGGGTTATAAGTGTACTGAGTCAGCAAAATGGACTGGCCAGCCTTACAACGTGTATGAGCATTCGGAGCGAGCGGCAGTAAGACTGTACTTTGATGATGGTAGAGTCATAGACCACGATGCTGCTGAACACGACGCTAGTTGCATTCGGTTCTGACTTGGCGCTACACCATCTAGGTCATAGTGAGTGGTAAGCGGTACGGCTAGTCTGATGTTGGCGTATGTGACAAACCAGACTTATGTAATTCGCTAAATTTGGTTGACATGCAGATATGGTTCGTGCTAAGTATCGACAATAAGTCTTATGCGATGGCAATATGGTATCATTCGTGGCGGCTGGGTATTCATCGTGCTGCAAGTCGTGCATGGTTATACGGAAATCTAGGCATGGAGTCTCAAACCAGAAATGCGAATAACGCTTAGCGCTCGCTATCATAGCGGCGAAACGAATTTCAATGGATTAGATGCTTACTATGGAGCGGATTCGCTTGGAGGGTTTGCCGAGGCTGTGTGTATTACTACACATGCTATATTGAACAAGGAAGTAAAGACTCAGACTCCAGCAACTTCCGGATTTGACCTTAAGTTCAAGGAGAATCACAGAGGCTCGTATGTTCAAAAGTTCACACTAGAGCTAACGGATCAAAACGCCATAAGCAATTTCACCTATCTGGGATTGAATGGCTTTATCGAGCTGTTAACTTTCCATATGGGGTCGCCGTTAGGTCTGAATAGGCCAGTTACCGGGCGTGCTGCGCGTAAGTGGCTGAGAGATGATATGGAAGACTCTGAGGCGCTCTTAGAGCGACTAGAGCGCCCTCTTAAGCGAATTCATCACCCTGTCACCGGGCAGGGATATCAGGTTACGGTATATCGGGCTCAGACGCCCATTCTTGAGTTTAACGAGCAGACCTATGACTATCTTGCTGGGGGCGAGACGAGTGAGCGAGTGGAGACACTTGATTTATCGGTAAGTAGATTTAATATTCGCACAGGTACAGGTCGATTTACCACTGATGGTGATGCAGAGTCAATAAGCTTTTCCCCAGTCCATGGGTACCTGTCTCAAGCAGCAAAGATACGACTTGCAGACAGTTTAGTGTCTGGTGCGCGTGGCGAGGAAAGACCGGTACGGGTTACGGTCAGACGAGTGTTGTCACGTGATGGTAGAACTAAACATTTGATATTGCAGGGTGTACATGAAATATAACGCTCTATACGTATCTATAGCGCTATTGGTTGGGGTTTGGGGGCTTTATTTCAGCAACTTTCATGGCGTGTTGTCTGACTCGCAGGGTGATTGGGGTACCTTCGGTGATTTCACTGGCGGGGTGGTGAATCCGCTCCTAAATTTTATAACAATTTATTTGCTGATAACTCAATATCGTACTTCGCGTGAAGATATGGCGCTTGAAAGAGCGGAGTCCGACGTGAAAGCCTTTGAAAGTTCTTTCTTTACGTTCACGACGATAGCACTTGACGAGTATAAAGGGTTCGAGCTAATCATTGAAGGGCGGGCTGTAAAAAGCGCAGAGGCTATAGGGCTCATACAAGCAAAGATAGAGGCGGCGGCCGGAGCTGGGGATGCGAGAACTATATTGGCAGAACTGGATCGTGTGACTAATGATTCTATTTATTCACTTATTGCGAGTTTCTGTGTTGTATTTCGTTTGATTCAGGATTCCTGTCCTACTCAAGCAAAGTCGAAATATATTCAAACCTTGAGTATGCTGCTTCCTATTAAAGTTACATACCTGTTATGCATCTGCGAGGCCTGCACTAACTGGGCTATGCTGGATCACCCGCGTGATCTAGGTTATTACGATAAAGAGTCTGTTAAAATTGTGCTAGATCATTTCAGGTCGTTCGCATGAGCTCGCGCCATACTTTGCCTATGCTGCCCGATTGAAGTCAATTGTCATTCCAAGGTCCTTGACTTCACTGCGGGATCCTCATATAGTCGACAACTTGCCGCAAACACCACAACCCACATCCGCCACGGTAACGTGATCTCGGAGTGTGGTTTTTCTGCGTCTGCGATTTGACAACCAACACACACCGGCAACCACCCAGAGGACTTGCCTATTGAACAAACCGAACAAGGAGACCATAAATGACTGACGCATTCTGCATATTCCCCAAGGCCCTCATGGCCGCTCAGCACTACATCAGCCTGACCACCGGCGAAGAAGTCCAGTTTACTCCCTCGAACAAGATTCTTTGGCTGGTAGTCAAGGATCGATACGACTTCTTCACTGGTCGTGGAAATGAATGGTTCGACAACCATGACGATATAGCGGCACTGTCTGGAACCACTCCTAGCACCGTGAAACGATTTCTGGCGGAGCTGACCAAGCACGGCTACCTCCGTACCACGAAGAGAAGGGTTAACGGCTGTGCATTCTCGAATAGCTACGTTGTCGTTCAGGACCTTGTTCTGTCTTCTGCGGGGCCCGTCGGGAAGCCTAAGACAATGCCTGTAAGTCCGGCCATACAGCAACGGCCTAAGCCAACACTGGTGCACAGCCCCTCTTACGATGAGACTGCGGAATGGGATTGGGACATTCGAGAGTCGGCTTGATTCAGAAGTTCAAATTGAACCGTGTCCAGTAGGTCAAATTGACCCCTGTCAGCGGTTCAAATTGGTCCCCTAATAATAATGATTTTAAGTAATAATGAAAGTATTAAGAATGAATTCCCGGTGTTGACAATAGAGAGGAAATCTCTCGAACTAAGCACGGTGAAGGGACTTCACGAGAGTATTACCTCCGTCGTCAACGACACAACAGCACACCCCGCTCCGAAGGAGCAGTTAGCACCGTAAAAGTGTATTGGGCGGATATGGATACGTAAGTATCCGCCCCAAGAGAATGGCATTTCCCTTCCAATGGTATTAACCTGTGTCGTAGACGACACACATGATCTTCCTTAATGGTATAAATTGTGAAGTCCCTTCACAGTTCAACAGCTTCGCCTACCGGCGTGTACACCATCTGAACGTATTCCGGGGGGTATATACGTAGTACCCCCGGAGAATCTTTGATGTGCAAAACAGCTTCGAAGTAGCGGGCGGACTGTCTCCTGCGGAGCGGGTGTGCAATCTATTGTGTCGTCAACGACACATGTATGTTACTGGCGTGCGAGAGCACTGAGCAGTAACCCTGCCCATTGGCGATTTGGCTGAATTGTTTGAAGCAGCTATGCTGATGCTTCACCGAACATTCAGTTACAGGAGCTGTTCATGGATCTAAAGGATTTCATCGCCAACAGCCTGACGCAGATAGCGGAAGGCATTCTACAGGCAAGCGAAGCGTTAGCTGATACAGATGCTGAGGTTAACCCCACCAATGTTAATCTTCACTCAAGCACAAGTCAGGTATATGGTTCTACTCGTAAACCAGAAGAAGATAGCACGAAGTTTCAATATCGCCTTATCGAGCGGGTGAGCTTTGATGTGGCTGTAACGACAGAGGGGTCAACAACGGGCAAGGCTGGTCTTAAAGTTGGGGTTGCTAGTTTCGGCCTCAATACCGGTGGTGAACTTACGGACAAGACCGGCCAGGCATCCCGAATTCAATTCGCTATTCCAATGGTGTTCCCGTCCAAGCGAAACCTTGGCAAAAAAGGGTAGTTCAATAACCTCCGTTTAACCCGGTGGAAACTCCCTGAAATCATCAGGTTTAATCCATTGGTATTGCCCTGATTGTTATGTCCGGTTCGCTGCACCCCGCATTATCTCTGGGGTGTGGCTTGCTGGTGCTAAGCCGGACACGTTAATCCCTTTCAAACTGAGGTTTCTGCAACGGAAACACGGATTTGATCGTCAATCGTCTGTTTTCAGCAGTAGGGTATGTATCCCCAAGCCCCAGACAGCCAGAACACCCCATCGGCTACGATGGAGCGAATCACCAGACATGAAGATACACATGAAGGATCAGATAACAGCCGATGCCCTGGAGCTACTTCTAAACCAGCAGGCATTACGTGCAGCAGTCGAAGAGGTGAGTCTGTGGGTCAAGGAACTACGAAGGTGCATGACGACGTGTTGAGGGCCTTGGCCACCCTTGATGCAAACGCCGAAGGCATCACCCCTGGGATTGAGTCGCTTCGGTCTCAGTAGCTCATAAAAGGATCGGTTGTCGGCACCAGCGTAAGGAGGGTTGTAGTGGTGTCATAAAAATAGGGGTTGAAACTATATGGCCTTTTGGTAAGGTGGCCCCACGTTTGATGACACCACCGATGACACCACCGATGACACAACCACAAGGAGCCCGCCGACATGTCCCGTACCTTCCTCTACTGCCGCGTAAGCACCGTATCTCAGCACAACGAGAACCAAGTGCAGGAAGTGAAGGCGGCAGGTTTCGACGTGCAGCCCAGCCGTGTAGTGGAAGAGAAGATCTCAGGCAGTGTTCCCGCCTCTGAGCGTCCGGGCTTTCAGAAGCTGCTGGAACGTATCGAGTGTGGAGATGTACTCATCGTCACCAAGTTGGACCGCCTTGGCCGCAACGCCATGGATGTACGGCAGACGGTCGAGCAATTGGCTGTTGCGGGCATACGGGTGCATTGCCTCGCCTTGGGTCGTGTGGACCTGACATCGCCAGCAGGCAAGATGACCATGCAAGTGCTGTGTGCAGTGGCAGAGTTTGAACGTGATCTGCTGATCGAGCGTACTCAGCAGGGGCTTGACCGGGCCAAGGCCGAAGGCAAGAAGCTGGGCAGACCCGAAGCCACTAACACCACTCGTGCAGTGCTGGAGTTAAAGGCACAAGGCAAGTCTCAATCTGAGGTTGCTCGTGAGCTGGGGATTGGGTTGTCTACGGTCAAGCGGCACTGGGGCAAGGTGATGGTGGTGAGCGCGCCTGGAGCTAAGGCACAAACACTGGGTCAGCCCGATGCGTGATGTAGTGGAGAGTTAGTGTGATGGTGGCCTGTCGCTAACAGGCTTCGCTTCAACAGTGAGAACAGTCAACGAGGAAGGGAAGATGTTCACACACCCACGCTGCATGATCTCTGAGAGCGAATCGGGGATCTCCGCTCTTGAACAACGTAACTTATTTATAGAAAACCAGCGTTTCCAGTGACCCGGAGAGGGGGCCGCTAAGCACCTGGGGCGTTTCTGACCAGATCCTACACTCAAGGCTCAGGGTTATTTTCTAGGCTGGCGTAATAGAGCGACCCCCACCCCATGCGATCCGTTCGCGGCGGGGGGCAAGGTATTTACACCGGAATCCATCCGTTGCTTTGGTACGTGGCCCACACATTTGTAGCGAGGTAGCACGCCAAGCCAAGAACGAGCATTACATTCCTTGCTTTGTACCAGCGGTGAGCTTCGCGATCCTTTTTAAGTCGCTGCAAGGTTTCTGCCCGCAGTTGGTTGTTAGGGTGTGCAAGGGCAGCAGCGTTTATGCGTAGATAGCTGATGTTTGCTTCGATGCGTTTGAATCCGCAAGCAGCGCTGGCAGCGAAGATGAGTAGGCTTAATAGCAGGAGCGTCGCTTCGTTCAGGCCGATCCGTTCGTAGGGGTTTGTCTGGGCAAGGTAGGCACAAGCAGCCAGAGTTGCTCCGAGGATGAAGTAATCGAATTTGCTTGTTGCTTCGTTGTGGATCGTTATCAGCTGATCGACGCGGCTTTGATGGCTGGACATTCGTGTTACCTTGGGTGGCCACACCCGAAGGGGGTGTGGCCTGGTTGGCTTAGAACTCGAAGGTGAGCTGATGCGGAGCACTGCGGTAATGCTGGCAGACATGCTCCCAGCGGCCGAAGCGGAAGCGTGGATAGGCGTGAACGTACACGGTTTTATTGCGGGGTGCCGACGAGCGGCGAGGATGGCGTCTACGCATGGTAGTCATTGCTCTCTATAGGAATTGCAGAAGGTGCAATCCTCTGGGCGTGACGACGAGTACACAGAATGTGTATTGACGTGACGGTCACGCTATTGGCTTAATGACCACCTGCCCAGATTCATGCGTTCTTAGAAATGCGCGTATCGGGGAGGGCGAGCAGGGCACGTGAAGTTTGGCGACAGACCGTGCTCAGCTCGCTAGCTTACCTCTACAACCCCCAAGATATGGGGGTTTTGCGTTTCTGGGGATACAAGATAATGCGGTACAGGGGTCTTTGCAAGGTAACCGCCTGTGGATAACTTGTGCGTACTTTGTGAGTGAATGGTGGGTATTCGCTGCAGCCCTCGTGTCCAGTGGTGTGCCTGTTTCGCTGGGGCGTCGCCTCGCATGCAGAATTTTCGGGCGTGTACGTTGCAACAAAAAACAGTTCACTCGATGCCTGTGCGTATCTATAGCGGCGAATTGTCGACGATGAATTCGAATTGTTGGACCTCGACGACTATGCGTGCAATGCGATCTGTAGCCATCAACCTCACGCTACGCATAGCCCCCGACGCATGACGCGAGGTACACGCTGAAGGGTGCTACCAAGAGCTAACCGATTTATGTGTGCCATTAGCCCTCTTCCGTGCGGGCTTCGTCTCGCCTGCATGACCGCTGAAGCTATTTACAGAAGCCTGGCGTACACAGTGACTGGAGGGCGATCCGCTTAGCCATGCCGGTAGAACCGAGCCAGCTTATTTTTCCCAGCTGGTGTAGAAGGCACCTCCACCCTGTGTAATCCTGTCAGCGGCGTGCATAGAATACGGTGTAAAGCGGATGATCCAAGGGAGGTGCGTTTGTGCATGAAGTAGATTCACCGGATTACAATAAGGCTCGTGGATTCCTAATTGGCTTCTCACTTCTCGTGTTATTGCTTTGGTTCTTTGGTATCGACATCGCTAAGCTTAAGATTATGGGGAGCCAGTTGGAGCTGCACCGTAATGGTGAGTATGTTTGGTTGGTTGTAGCATCAATCAATGCATACTTATTGCTCAGGTTCTATCAGCGTCTTCCAGAGCGTGCTTTGAAGCCGGATGCAAGTATGCATAAAGTAGTCGATGAATGTTTGATATCGATGTGCAAGAGGCTCTACAAGCGTGATGCCAACCGCTTTGCTCAGAAAGCATTAGAAGAAGATGAAGGCGTCCCGGTGAAAATTCTAAGATTGAGGATGGGAGGTCTTCTTTCATATCATGAGGAAATAGAAAGGGTGCAGTCAGATCAGTGCGGAGCTAAGCACCCATGGAACTATAGTTATCCAGAGCGTGCTGAGCTTAGCTATTCTCTGATCAAGGTATATATAAGGCGGGGTGAGCAAGTTACTTCTCATGGTGGTAGGCGGTATATAGTTACTCCCCATCGTGTGATCTATTCATTAATCTTTATGTATGCCTTCTTTAAAGGGCTGCTTGGCAAGCCTTGGTTTACTGATAATGTAATTCCCCTGATGCTTGGAATCCTTGGCGTGTCGGTGGCGCTCTCACAGTGGCTTAATGTGTGGTTTAGCTAAGCGGCAGCGTAAGAAGCTTGGAAATCGCTTCAAGCTTCTGCTTGGCTGATGCCCCTTTATAGTAGGTGTCATGAGTAACTGAGCCGGTTTCGTCACCCACCAATTCCTTGGCGAGTGCATCCGGTACATCAGCTCGAATCAGTTCAGTCACCACAGTGTGACGGAAGCTGTGAAATACGTGCAGTGAGCTGAATCCAGCGGCTGTCCTGAGACGGCCAAACGCTTTCGAGATTGCGTGTGAACGTTTCCCGTACTGGTTGTTAGTGTTGGTTGGGATCAAATAGCCATCAGTCGTATCATTCAGGAGTCGGAGCACGATTGGTTGAAGGCTCGGATGGATCGGTACAACACGTTTGCTCGCCTTGCTCTTGCTCTTCGGGAAGTCAAAGCATTCGACGCCATCGACTACGATCACGGATTCTCGGTTGAGCTGGGTTAGTTCTTCGATTCGTCCGCCTGTGTACCAACCGAACGTAATCAGGTCTGCGAGAGCTTGATCTCCATGGTCCATGGCTGCTTTGTGTAGCTTGATGGCATCCTCTTAGGAGTAGATCTCCCTGTCCTGGCCAGCCGTTTCAGAGCCGCCTCCTTGTGGAAGGTCATGGCCCGTAAATGGATTCGCCTTGTCCTTGTATTCGTCACGCCATACCGCATCGTACTTGATCGCCCATTTCCAGAAGGCAGTGCCCGCCATAAGGTATTGGGAGAGTGTCTTTGGTGCTCGGTTCAGTGACTGCAACCAGTGGTCTACCGCGTCGAAGTCGAGCTTTAGGTCATGTTTGGCCAGATGCTTGGTGAGCCGTTCCATTTTACCCAATTGTTGATCTACATGTTTTGCGGCACCGCCACGGCTCTCCCTGAACTCACGGAAGGCTGCGAGTCTGGCCTTGGTGATAGGTGACTTTGGTTTGTGGGCTTTCGGCTCAGCAACGATGCCTGTCATTGACTCGACCTCAGTAGGGGAGAGGTCAAGTTTGTCCGTATAGAATGCTGAGAAGTCTTCTTGGAACGTCTTTTGTTGGAAAGCGAGCCAAGCCATTTTCGTGGCTTGCTCTTCCTGTGGAAGTGCCTTCAACCGCTCCAGTTCGGCTTCTCGTTCTGGGCCGATGTGGTTGTAGAAGCCCTGCCGCCACGAGTTGGCGAACGCTGGATTGCTAATCAGCTCACTAACGATGTCGTAGCCCTCTGGGTTAGACTCATCAGTAGCAATGTCCCGTTTCATGTCCCTGAACTGCTGGTTGTAGTGGGTAACCTGGGCCGCCACCTCGTCCTTCCATGCATCTCCACGGTTCTTACGAAAGTCCCTCGCTGCCTGTATCTGTGCTTTCCATTCGGCAAGGATTGGGAGTCGCCTGCTCATGGCTTCCTTGCGTAAGCCGGTATTGAGGGTCTGGATGAACACCTTCCTACCGATCTTGTGTTGCACGTCTGCCGGAACAGCGAGCCTCACGTACCAAGTGGATTCGCCTTTCTTTTGGATCAGGTTGTCTGCCATCGGGATTGCCCAGCGGGAGGGGGGTAGTACAGCGAATTGTACTACTCAATTGTACTACTATGTTAGCTGTATCCCGCTAAATACGGGGCTTAAAGGGTTGCGAGGCGGGAAAATTCAAATCCCTTCTTCACCGCCACATTCTACGAAAAGCCCCCGCGCTGAAAAGCACGGGGGCTTTTTGTTTCAAGGCCCATTGGGCCGGCTGCAAAGCCCCTGTGGCAGCGGGCATGCCGGCGATGGGCCGCACGCGGCCCTGAATATCAGAAACTGACCGAAGCTGACAGCCGGGCACTGCGCGGCGCGCCCTGGAACAGGTAGTTGTCACCCAGGTAGTCGCCCACATCGCGCCAGTAACGCTTGTCGAACAGGTTGTCCACCGTCAGCCGCAGTACCGTGTCATACCCGCCGACTCGCGTACGATAGCGGCTGCCTACATCGAATACCGTATACCCACCAACCGCCACATTCCCCGCCTGGCTCGCATACTTGCTGGCGCTGTAGCGTGCGCCGCCCAGCAACGCCAGGCCTGCGACCGGCAGGGTGTATTCGGCGTGCAGAGCTGCGCGCAAGCGTGGCACGTTGATCGCCTGGTGCCCTTCATAGTCGGGCGTGCCGCTGTCCTGCACCCGCGCCCGAATGGCCGCTGCGCTAGCTTGCACCTGCAGCCTGCGGGTCAGCCAGCCGCTGGCGCCCAGTTCCAGGCCGATGTTCTTCTGCTGGCCTTGCTGCACGTAAGTGAAGCTGCCGGCGCCGTCGGGGCGCGCATACTGGTAGGCCTGGCGAATCTGAAACAGCGCGGCGCTGAGGCTCAGCGCCTGCAAGTCGTGCTTGACGCCTAGCTCCAGCTGGTGTGATGTTGTCGGCGCAAGGATTTCGGCGGCGTTGCTGGCGAACCAGGGCGCCGTCCCGCCAGCAGACAACCCCTTGGCGTAGCTGACATACACGGTGGTCTCCGGCTGCGGCTTGTAGATGAGCGCAGCATTGGGCAGCAGCTGGTATTGGCGGGTATGGCGCCCCGCAACGCCGGTCTCGTCCCAGGTCTGCTCGTCCAGGCGTATCTCACGGGCACCCAGCACGGTTTGCCATTGGTCGTTGAAACGGATGCTGTCGCTGACGAACGGGCCGTACTGGCGGCTGTCCAGTCGGCGCTGGCTGGCGCCAAGCGGCTTGTCGGACGGCTCGAAAGCCGGGGCCCCGGTGTAGATGTTGCCGGTACCCAGCCACTCGTTGTAATACGGGCGCTGGTCCAGCGTGCGCCGCTGGGCGCTGCTGCCCACGGTCAGTTCGTGGCCCACCCCCAAGCCATCGAAGCGCCCGGTGAGCAGGGCCTGGGCCTCGTCGGTGCGGCGGGTGTCGTCTGGGCTGCGGTAGTCGTAGATGTCGTAATCGCCCGTGCTGCCGAAGTACGCGCCTTCACTCGAGCCCCAGGCAAACGCGCTGTAGTCATCGATCACCACCTTGCTGCGCGAAGCGCTGAGGGTGCCGGTCCAGTTGTCGTTGAAGCGGTACTCGAAGCGCCCGCCCAGGTTCAGCGAGTCGGTCTGCACCGGCTTTGCCCAGTGCTGGTAGGCCAGCCGGTCATCCGGGTCGATGCCGTGCGGCACTGCGCTGCCGCCGAGCAACTGGTAACCGGGCACCGAGCGCTGTTCGCGGTGCTGGTATTCAGCGTCCAGCTGCAGGGTGGCGTCGGGGCTGATCTGCCAGTCGAAGGCCAGCGAGGCGAAGTCGCGCTGGCCATCGGCGTGGTCGACGTACGAGCGCAGGTCTTCATGGGCCAGGTTGGCGCGCAGGCCGAACTGCTGTTCGCTGCCAAACCAGCCGCCAAGGTCGGTGGCCAGGTAGCGCTCGCCCTGTTCGTTGGTCGACAGCGTAAGGCTGCGCACCGCTTCAGCGCGCTTGGTCACGTAGTTGATCAAGCCGCCGGGGGCCGCTACGCCGCTCTGCAGCCCGGACAGCCCCTTGAGCAGTTCCACCTGCTGCTTGTTCTCCAGGGCGACGCTCTGTTCGCCGGCGATGGTCTGGCCGTTGATGCGGTAGCTGCTGGCCGCGTTCAGCGCAAAGCCCCGCACATTGAAGTTTTCGTAGTAACCGATGGGGGCATAGCTTTCGCCAACCGACGCGTCGCTTTGCAGCACCTGGCTGAGCATGCGCACCTGGCGGTCTTCCAGCAGTGTCTGGCTGAACACACTGATCGAAGCCGGGGTGTCGAGCAGGGGGGCGGGCTGGAAGCCACCCACTGCTGCCTCGCTGGCCTGGTAGCCGTCGTTGGCGTAGGTATCGACGACCTGCACCGGGGCCAGCAGCACGCTGCCCTGGGCGAGCACGGCGGGGCACTGCAAGGCCAGGCCCAGGCCGAGCAGGCTCAGGGGCAGACGGGGAGGGCGCGGGGGCATGCGGGGGGCTCCTGGAGGCGCGACAGGCCGGGAAAAGGCGGCATCTTATCAGCCGCCTTTACCCTAAGACGATCCAGCGTTGCGCTCGGCCGTCAGGCAGATGCGCCTGGCCGTTTGTGCTGGCGCCAGTTGGCGTCGATTTTTCGACCAGGCTAGGCCGCCTTGGCGGAGGGGCGAGCTTCGGTTCTACGCGCGGCAAGCAGCCATGCCAGCAATGCCAAGGCGCCGATGACCAACCCTGCCGCGACGATGCCCAGCCAGCCTTGACGCTGGTACAGCTGCGTGCCCAACAAAGAGCCCAGCGCACCGCCAATGAAGTAGCAGGTGATATACCCGGCGTTGAGGCGTGTACGCGCTTCGGGCCGCAGGGCGATCACGGCGTTCTGGTTGCTCACGTGGACCAGTTGCACCGCCAGGTCGAGCATCAGCACGCCCAGCAGCAAGGCCAGCAGTGACTGTTGGGCAAACCCCAACGGTACCCACGACAGCAGCAATACCACCAGGCCCACGGTGATGCCCAGCTGGCCCTTGCCTCTGTCGGCCAGGCGCCCGGCCCAGTTGGCCGACAGTGCACCGGCTGCACCCGCCAGGCCGAACAGGCCGATCACCGCATCTGAATAATGGTAAGGAGGGTTTGCCAGCAGAAATGCCAGCGGTGTCCAGAACAGGGCGAACAGGCTGAATGCCAGCAGGCCCAGCAGCGAGCGCAAGCGCAGGACCGGCTCTTCCAGGAACAGGCGGAACACCGAGCCGATCAGCGCCGGGTACTTCAGCCCGGCATGGCTGTGGTGTTGCGGCAGGCAGCGGTACAGCGCCACGGCGGTAATCGCCATCAGCACGGCGGCCAGCACATAGATACTGCGCCAGCCGCCCAGTTCGGCCATGAAGCCGGCCGCGGTGCGCGCCAGCAGAATGCCCAGCAGCAGCCCGCTCATCAGGGTGCCGACCGCACGGCCGCGCTGCTGCGGCTCGCTCAGCGAGGCAGCCATGGGCACCAGAATTTGTGCCACTACCGAGAACAGGCCGGTCAACGCCGTACCAAGAATCAGCCACGGCAGGCCAGGGGCACAGGCGCTGATGACCAGGCCGAGAGTGGCAATGGCGGTCATCACGGTAATCAGCCGACGCTGCTCGAACAGGTCGCCTAGCGGTGCCAGCAGCAACAGGCCGGCGCCATAGCTGAGCTGGGCGGCAATCACGATACTGCCGGCGCTGGCGGTGCTCAGGCCGAATTGCTGGGCAATGCTGTGCAACAGCGGCTGGGCGTAGTAGTTACTGGCCACGGCCAGGCCGGTGGCGGTGGCCATCAGCAGGATCAGGGTGCGGCTGAGAGGAGGGGCGGGCATGTGTTTCTCGTAGCGGGCAGCAGCAAGTGGGGTATTATCGGCAAGTGCCGGGCACGGCGCCAATGCATTTGCGGGGCCGGGGGCGGCGGGTGGCGCTCGATCTACCGTGTGCCACTGCACCAAAGGCAAGCGCCCGCCAGCCCAGCCCCGCCACCAACGGCGCAATCAGGCGGCAAAGCCACCGTCCACCGTCAAGCTCGCTCCCGTGATATAGCCCGCCTCAGGCCCCGCCAGGTAGGCCACGAAGCTGGCAATCTCGTCCGCTTCGCCATACCGCCCAATTGCCATCAGCGGGATCAGGCTCTCGGCGAATTCGCCGCTGGCCGGGTTCATGTCGGTGTCCACTGGCCCTGGTTGCACGTTGTTCACGGTAATACCCTGCGGCCCCAGGTCGCGCGCCATGCCGCGGGTCAGGCCGACCAGCGCCGACTTGCTCATGGCATAAGGCGCGCCGCCGGCAAACGGCATGCGCTCGGCATTGGTGCTGCCAATGTTGATGATGCGCCCGCCCTGGCCCATGTACCGCGCTGCGGCCTGGCTGGCGACAAAGACACTGCGTACGTTCACCGCCAACGTGCGGTCGAAATCGGCGAGGTCGAATTCGGTGAGCGGCGCGACCGTCAGTACCCCGGCGTTGTTGACCAGGATATCCAGCCGGCCGAAGGCCTTCACTGTGTCATCCACGGCCAGCTGCACGGCAGCGGCATCGGCGCTGTCGGCGCGCAGGGCCAGGGCCTTGCCGCCGTTGTCGCCGATTTCCCGTGCCAGGTCTTCTGCCGGCCCGGCAGAGCTGACGTAGGTGAAGGCCACTTGCGCACCCTCGCGGGCCAGGCGCCGCACGATAGCCGCGCCAATACCCCGGGAACCGCCCTGTACCAGGGCCACCTTGCCTTCGAGTGTAAGTTGCTTGGACATGCTGATCTCCTGCTGTAAGCCAGGCTGGAATGCCTTGGATAGGCGCAGTATCGGCGCTCGATTACCTGCTGATAAGATGGCAATCACTATAAGCAGAGTAAACTTTTGGTTGCCAATCATGGCCATGGAATCGTTCAACGCGTTGGAATGCTTCATCCGCAGTGCCGAGGTAGGCAGCTTTGCCGAAGCGGCCAGGCGCTTGCGCATTACGCCGGCTGCCGTGGGCAAGCACGTTGCGCAGTTGGAGGCGCGCCTGGGGGTGCGGTTGTTCCAGCGTAGTACCCGCAAGCTGACCTTGACCGAAGCAGGGCAGCGTTTTCTTGGCGAGGTAAGCGACAGCTTTCGCACCATTCAGTATGCGGTGGCCAACCTGGCCAGTGCCGAAGGGCAACCGGCCGGGCTGCTGCGGGTCAGCATGGGCACGGTGTTCGGGCGTTTGTACGTGCTGCCCTTGCTGGGCGAATTTCTGCGCCGCTACCCAGCCATTACTCCGGACTGGCATTTCGATAACCGCCAGGTCGACCTGATCGGCCAGGGCTTCGACGCGGCCATTGGCGGTGGTTTTGAACTGCCGCCGGGGGTGGTGGCGCGCAAGTTGACCCCGGCGCACCGGGTGCTGGTGGCGGCGCCGGCGTACCTGCAGCGGCATGCACAGATCGATGAGCCGCACGTGTTGCAGCGCCATGACGGCATTCTGATCCGCTCGCCGCAGACCGGGCGGGTGCGCTCGTGGCCGTTGACCAGCCGCTGGCAGGGACAGCAGCCATTGCTCTTGCGCCAGGCCATGACCATGAGCGATTCGGACGCTGCCTGCGCGGTGGCCGAGCAGGGGCTGGGGATTGCGCTGGTGAGTTTGCCGTTCGCGGTGCCCTACCTGCAGGCCGGCCGGTTGCAGCGGGTGTTGCCGGACTGGTATGTGGACGATGGGCATATCAGCCTGTATTTCGCCGAGCACAAGCTGTTGCCGGGCAAGACCCGTGCATTCGTCGATTTCATCGTCGAGCAGTTCGCCGAGCAGGGCCTGGCGGGGCGCTTCGATGCCCTGCAGTGTTAGTAGGCGTCAGGCAACATCAACGACGAACAGTACCTGCACTCCCAGGCTCACCTCATCGTCCACCCGCTTACCCAGCAACACTTGCCCCAGCGGCGAGCGCGGCGTGATCACTGTCACCAGCCCGTCTGCTGCGGCAATCTTCAGGCCGGCAGCCTCAGGCCCCAGAAACACCCGACGTTGTTCGCCGGCCTCATCCTCCAGGGTCACCAGGTTGCTCACCTGCACCCCGCGCGCCGGGTCGTAGTCGCGCAGCAGCAGTTGCTGGTAAATCAGCAGCGCCTGGCGGATTTGCGCACTGCGTCGGGCTTGCCCGGTGGCCAGGTACGAGGCCTCCAGGCCCAGGGTGTCGTACTTGTTCTCGGCGATGTTCTCTTCCGCCGTGGCGGCTTCATAGGCGGTTTGGGCCGCACGGGTCAGCACGTCCAGGTCATGTTCCAGGGTGGCGACGATCTGTGCCAGCAGGTGGTGCTTGCGCGTGGTCAATAACAGAACTCCAGCACGTTGGCCTGGCTTTTGTCGGTAGGTGCAGTGCGATTCTGTTGCAGCCAGAACTGGCATTTGGGGCTGTTCAGGTTGCGCGGGTTACCCTGCGCAGCCTCAGCGGCCTGTTGTTGTTCCTGTTGCTGCAGCATGTGCTTGTAGCGCTCGAACATTTCAGCTTGCGCATCGGCCGGTTGCACCGGTGCCGGTGCTGGTGCCACGGCCGGGGCCGCGGCTTGCCGCTCGGGCGGGAGCGGCCACAGTTGATGGGCCAGCAGCAGGCTAAGGGCAATCGCCATTGCGCCAAGCCACAGGCCCAAAGCCACGCACAGTATCAACTGCAACGGCTTCAGGGTGATGGTCAGTTCACGGCGGCGGGGCATGGCGGCCTCCTTGGCAAGTGGGCGGGGTGCATTGTCGCATGCTGTCGGGCAGAATCCGCGTTTTTACGCAAGTTAAAGGGAACGGCGCATGAAAGCCACCTGGGACATCTTCTGCAGCGTGGTCGACAACTACGGCGATATTGGCGTGACCTGGCGCCTGGCCCGGCAGTTGGTGGCCGAGCATGGCCTGGCGGTGCGCCTGTGGGTGGATGATCTCAACGCCTTCACGCCCATGTGCCCCGGCGCCGACGCCAACGCTGCGCAGCAGTGGCAGCAGGGCGTGGACGTACGCCAGTGGCCGGCGGCCTGGTTGCCGGTAGCGCCTGCCGATGTGGTGATCGGTGCCTTTGCCTGCCAGTTGCCAGCGGCCTATGTCGAGGCCATGCGGGCCTGCCCCCGGCCACCACTGTGGTTGAACCTTGAATACCTCAGTGCCGAGGATTGGGTAGAGGGTTGCCATGGTCTGCCGTCGCCGCAGGCAAATGGCCTGCGCAAAGTGTTCTTCTTCCCCGGCTTCACCGAGAACACCGGTGGCCTGCTGCGCGAGGCTGAGCTGCTGGCCCGCCGCGACGCGTTGCAACAGTCGGCGGCTGCCCGGCAGGCGTTCCTGCAGGGGTTGGCTGTAAGCCCCGCGCCCGGGGCGCTGCTGATCAGCCTGTTCGCCTATGAAAACCCGCAACTGGGCAACTGGCTCGAGGCCTTGGCTGCCGGTGACCAAGCCTGCCACCTGCTGGTGCCGCAAGGCCGTGTGGTCGCCGGCCTCAGCCACTGGCTTGGCGAGGCGCCGCTGCAGGCCGGGCAGGTGCGCACGCGTGGTGCGCTGACCGTGCAGGTGTTGCCGTTCGTCAGCCAGGATGATTTCGACCGGCTGCTGTGGTGCTGCGACTTCAATGCGGTGCGGGGCGAGGATTCGTTCGTACGAGCGCAGTGGGCCGGGCAGCCCATGTTGTGGCACATCTACGTGCAGGACGAGAATGCTCACTGGGAAAAGCTCGAAGCGTTCCTGGCGCATTACCGACGCGGTTTGTCAGCCGATGCCGGCGCCGCGTTGCTGGGCCTGTGGCGGGCCTGGAACATGGATCAGGACATGGGCCAGGCCTGGCAGGCAGCCCGCCGGTATTGGCCGCAACTGCAGCAACACGCCCGGCGCTGGGCGGCGCAACAGGCCGCTCAGCCGGACCTTGCCACGGCGCTAGTACACTTTTATGGAAATTCGCTATGATATGCGGCCTCGATTTTTATAAATCCATCCAGATTCGGATACTTCGTAATGAAAACTGGTAAAGAACTGAAACCCGGTACCGTGCTGCGCATCGACAACGACCCGTGGCTGGTTCAAAAAGCTGAGTTCACCAAGTCGGGCCGTAACAGCGCGATCATGAAAACCAAGCTGAAGAACCTGCTGACCGGCTACAAGACCGAAACCGTATACGGTGCAGACGACAAGCTGGACGACGTGATCCTGGACCGCAAAGAAGCGACCCTGTCGTTCATCAGCGGTGACTCGTACACCTTCATGGACACCAGCGACTACACCATGTACGAGCTGAACGAAGAAGACATCGAAGCTGTTCTGCCTTACATCGAAGAAGGCATGGAAGACGTCTGCGAAGCTGTGTTCTTCGAAGGCCGCCTGGTATCGGTTGAACTGCCGACCACCATCAGCCGTCAGGTTGTCTACACCGAGAACGCTGCGCGCGGCGACACCTCGGGCAAGGTCATGAAGCCTGCCAAACTGAAGAACGGTACCGAGATTTCGGTTGCCGACTTCATCCAGATCGACGAGTGGATCGACATCGACACCCGCGACAACAGCTTCAAGGGCCGTTCCAAGAAGTAATGCTTCTTGTGAAAGGCAAAAAACCCGGCTTCGGCCGGGTTTTTTTGTGTCTGCCAATTGTGCATCGCTGCACCTGGAGGGCAGGCTTAAACGGCTACGTGCAGCCGCACATCCACATTGCCGCGGGTGGCATTGGAGTACGGGCACACCTTGTGCGCCTTTTCCACCAGCGCTTCGGCGTCGGCCTGGGCCAAGCCGGGCAGGCTGATGTGCAGATCGATGTCCAGGCCGAAGCCGCCAGGAATCTGGCCAATCCCCACCTTGGCGGTGATCGAAGCATCGGCCGGCAAGGCTTTTTTCTCTTGCCCTGCCACGAACTTCAAGGCGCCGATGAAGCACGCCGAGTAGCCGGCGGCAAACATCTGCTCAGGGTTGGTGCCGTCACCGCCAGCCCCACCCAACTCTTTCGGAGTGCTCAGCTTGACGTCCAGCTTGCCGTCACTGGAACGGGATTTACCGTCGCGCCCACCGGTGGAGGTAGCTTCTGCGATGTACAGCGGAGTGACCTTTTGCATCTTGAGCCTCGCTAATGCGCTGTGCGCCCCCGTTGGCGGGAGGACGCGGGTTGGTGTGGAATTTAAATTAGCGCGCAATTAGTTAGCGCGCAAGATAAATATTCACCGCTCAGCCGAACGGCCATTGCCCAGCATAGCCGCTAAAGGTTTTTCTGCAGGTTCTCGCGCAGGTCCAGCAACTCGGCCTGCAACTGCTGCAACTGCTCAAGGCTGCGACCGCTGGCCTTGAGGATGCACTGTGGCACTTCCTTGGCCCGCTGCTGCAGGGCGCGGCCTTTGTCGGTGAGTTGCACCAGCACCACCCGTTCGTCCTCGCGGCTGCGGTTGCGCTGTAACAGGCCTTCGCTTTCCAGGCGCTTGAGCAGCGGGGTCAGCGAGCCCGGGTCGGTCAGCAGATGCTGGCTGATTTCACCCACGGTCAGGCCGTCATGCTCCCACAGCACGAGCATGGCCAGGTATTGCGGGTACGTCAGGCCCAGGGCCTGCAGCAGTGGTTTGTAGACCTTGGTCATCAGCAACGAGGTGGAATGCAGGGCGAAACAGACCTGGTTGTCCAGCAGCAGCTCGTCACAGGAAGCTTGGGTGTCGGCGTTCATGCACGTCCTTGAAGGTAATCAATGGGAAATCCTGGCACGTTGCGCGTCACTGCACGCATCACTCGCGCAGTCCGCTGCGCAGGGCCAGGTCCCAGGGTGGAATCGGACTGAAGCGGCTCTTGAGAAATTCGAGCAGCAAACGGCTGCGAGAGTTCGTTTCATGTTCCAGGCGTAGCGCGTAAATGCCGCTGCTTTCAGCCTGGGGCAGGCCTGCGTCACAAAACAGTGGCACCAGTTCGCCGCGCAGCAGGTACTCGCTGATCAGCCAGGTGGGCAGGTGGGCGATGCCCAGCCCCGCCAGCGCGCCGAACAACAGGGTTTCGGCGTTGTTGGCCGCCATGCGCATGCGGGCCGGGCGGTACAGGCGGGTTTGCCCCGCTACCTCGAAACGCCACGCATACGGCGGTGCCAGGCCGTCCCAGTCCAGGCCGTCATGGCCGGGCAGTTCGCTGGGGCAGTCGGGGATGCCGCGGCTGGCCAAGTAGGTGGGGCTGGCGCAGGCGATGCGCACCATGTAGGCCAGTGGCGTGGCGACCAGGCGGGTATCGGCCAACGGGCCGGCACGCAACACCAGGTCCACTTCGCCCAGGTGGCTGCCATGCAGGTCGACAAAGCTGTCGATCAGGCGCAGCTGCACGTCCAGGCCCGGGTAGGCCAGCAGGAAGTCGGCAATGGCCGGGGCCAGGTGGCGGCGGCCGAACGCGGCGGGGGCGTCGATGCGGATCAGCCCTTCCGGTGCATTGCTCAGCGACACCGCCTCGGCACGGGCCAGGCGCAGTTCCTCGATGATGCGCCTGGCACGCTCGGCAAAGGCGTGGCCCGCCGGGGTGGCGCGCACGGCATGGGTGCTGCGGGTGAAGAGGCGGCTGCCAACGGCGCTTTCCAGGGCGTCAATGCGCCGCGCCACCGCAGACGGGGTCAGCGGGTAGCGGCGAGCGGCGGCAGAAAAACTGCCGCTTTGCAGCACGTCCAGGAACAGGCTTAGCTGCTCGGTGAGGGTATCGGGGCTCATGGTTGCCTTGCTTTTGCACAATACGCACAGCCATTGTGCGCTGCTGTGCGTTTCCCCGCCAGCGCACACTGGTTAGCATGCCGCTATCAACTTTGCTGGCGAACGAGGCCCTGATGATCGAGTGGTTGCTGTATATCGTGCTGGGCGCTGCCCTGGGCACCATGGGGGGGCTGTTCGGCATAGGCGGTGGGCTGATCGCGATCCCGGCGCTGGGCGTGCTGTTCGGCCTGGACCAGCAACTGGCACAGGGCACTGCGCTGGTCATGGTGGTGCCGAATGTGTTGCTGGCGTTGTGGCGTTATCACCAGCGCAACCGCATCGAGTTGCGCCACGCCGTGCCGCTGTCCTTGTGCAGTTTCGTGTTTGCCTGGCTGGGTTCGATCTGGGCCGTGGGGCTGGATGCGCATTCCATGCGCCTGGGCTTTGTCGGCTTTTTGGTGGCGCTGGCGGTGTGGAACGTGGCGCGGATGTTCATGAAAGTGGCGCCAGCCAGTGCCGAACTGCGTTATGCCTGGCCTTGGCTGGGGGTGCTGGGCAGCTTTGCCGGTACCATGGGCGGGTTGTTCGGGGTGGGTGGCGCCGTGGTAGCCACACCGATCCTGACCAGTGTGTTCGGCACTACCCAGGTGGTGGCCCAAGGGCTGTCGCTGGCATTGGCGGCGCCGAGCACCCTGGTGACTCTGGTGACCTATGGCGTGCATCACAGTGTTGACTGGGGGGTAGGGTTGCCGTTGGCGGTGGGCGGCCTGCTCAGTATCAGCTGGGGGGTGAAGCTGGCCCATGCGCTGCCAGAGAAGGTGT
This sequence comes from Pseudomonas sp. NY5710, assembly GCF_013305665.1. Lineage (NCBI taxonomy): Bacteria > Pseudomonadati > Pseudomonadota > Gammaproteobacteria > Pseudomonadales > Pseudomonadaceae > Pseudomonas > Pseudomonas sp. NY5710. The sequence goes on along the minus strand of NZ_CP045554.1, from coordinate 3,846,442 downwards.
TACGGGCGATGTTCTGCGTGTTCCTGGTTGTGTGTGCGGTGATGCTCGGGTTCGAGCTTTGAGCGTTTGACCGCGCCGGTGGGGGCGAGCGCCGCGCAGGCGGCGCTTCGCGGCACCAGGCCGAGGGAGTATGGCGCCGAGGGTCAGCGCCGCACTTGCTTCAGTGTTTCTGCAATCAGGAACGCCAGCTCCAGCGACTGGTCGGCATTCATCCGGGGGTCGCAGTGGGTGTGATACCGGTCTGACAGGGTATCTTCGGTGATTGGCCGTGCGCCACCGATGCACTCGGTCACATTCTGCCCGGTCATCTCGATATGAATGCCGCCGGCATGACTGCCTTCGGCCTGGTGCACCTGGAAGAACTGCTTCACCTCGTCGAGGATCTGCGCAAAATCACGGGTCTTGTAGCCACTGCTGGCCTTGATGGTATTGCCGTGCATGGGGTCGGAGCTCCACAGCACCTTGCGCCCCTCGCGCTCTACGCAGCGGATCAGCCCTGGCAGGTGGTCGCCAACCTTGCCCGCCCCCATGCGTACGATCAGGTTCAGGCGCCCTGGGTCGTTGGCGGGGTTGAGGGTGTCGATCAGGCGGAGCAGCTCCTCGGGGTTCATGCTGGGGCCGACCTTGACCCCGATCGGGTTGTGCACCCCGCGCAGGAACTCGACATGGGCGCCGTCCAGCTGGCGAGTGCGGTCGCCGATCCACAGCATGTGCGCCGAGCAGTCGTAGTAGTCGCCGGTCAGGCTGTCCTGGCGCACGAAGGCCTCTTCATAGTTCAGCAGCAGCGCTTCGTGGGCGGTGAAGAAGCTGGTTTCACGCAACTGCGGCGCGCTGTCCAGGCCGCAGGCACGCATGAACGCCAGGGTTTCGTCGATGCGGTTGGCCAACTGGTGGTACTTGTCGGCCAGCGCCGAGTTGGCAATGAAGTCCAGGTTCCACTTGTGCACTTGGTGCAGGTCGGCAAAACCGCCCTGGGCGAAGGCCCGCAGCAGGTTGAGGCTGGCGGTGGCCTGGTGGTAGGCCTGCAGCAGACGCTCCGGGTCGGGGATGCGGCTCTTGGCGTCGAAACCGATGCCGTTGACGATGTCGCCCCGGTAGGCCGGCAGGGTGACGTTGCCGATGGTTTCATCGCCCGCCGAGCGGGGCTTGGCGAACTGCCCGGCCATGCGCCCGACCTTGACCACCGGGCAGCCCGCGGCAAACGTCATGACGATGGCCATTTGCAGCAGCACCTTGAAGGTGTCGCGGATTTTTGCCGCTGAAAACTCGGCGAAGCTCTCGGCGCAGTCGCCGCCTTGCAGCAGGAACGCGCGGCCTTCGGTCACTTCGGCAAACTGCCGTCGCAGTTCGCGCGCTTCGCCGGCGAACACCAGCGGCGGGTAGCTGGCCAGGGTCTGTTCGACCTTCAGCAGGTGCGCGGCATCGGGGTAGGTCGGTTGCTGCTGGATCGGAAGGGCGCGCCAGCTGTCGGGGCTCCACGGTTGGTTCATGTCAGGCTCGGTCTTGTCGGTTGTCGGCTGGAGACCATGGTAACAGTTGGCGCTGCGCTTGTTGCATCGGGGGTGTTGGCGGACAATGCGCGTTTTTGTGCGGGCGGGTGCAGGCATGACGGCGCAACGGCAAGAGCGGCTACTGGCGCGGGTGGAAGATGCCTTTGGCGTCATCAGCGTGTACGAAGTGGACGACTACCGCTTTCTGGAATTCGGCGATGCCATCGAGCAAAGCTGCGTGTTCACCGCCGACCCCAGCTGGTTGGAGTACGACTACACCCGCGCCATGCTGGTCGGCGCGTTGTGCCATGAACAGCCGGAAAGCGCGCTGTTCCTGGGCCTTGGGGCGGGCACGCTGACCCAGGCCTGCATGAAGTTCCTGGCGCTGGACGATATCGAAGCCATCGAGCTGCGCCCGGACGTCCCGCGCCTGGCCATGCAGTACCTGGGCCTGGACGACGACCCGCGGCTGTACGTGCGCATTGGCGATGCCCTGGAGCTGCTGCCCAGCGCAGAAAAGGCCGACCTGTTGTTCGTTGACCTGTACACCGACCATGGGCCGGGGGTCGGGCACCTGGCGTGGAACTTCCTGGCGAGCTGCCAGCAACAACTCAACCCGGGCGGCTGGTTGGTGATCAACCAGTGGGCCACCGATGATGGCAAGCCGCTGGGGGCTGCGTTGCTGCGCGGCTTGTACCACCGCCATTACTGGGAACTGCCGGTGAAGGAGGGCAATGTGATTCTGCTCGTGCCGGCGGATCTGGAGCAGACCCTGGACATGGAAGGCTTGCGGGCCCGGGCGCAGGCGCTGGCGCCACGGTTGGGCTACAGCCTCGAGGGTTTGATCCGCGAGATTCGGCCGGCTACCTGAATGGCAGGTGCGGCCGTAGCCGTGGCGATCCCTGTAGGAGCGGCCTTGTGTCGCGAAAGGGGCGCGCAGCGGCCCCACATTTTCAGCTTCGCAGCGGATATTGCCGGGGCCGCCCTGCGGCCCTTTCGCGACACAAGGCCGCTCCTACGGGGAACGTGGCAGCGTCAGGGATTATCGTTTCAGCCCCTGAAAATATTCCTCACCTAACCGTACATTTCAGGTATAGTACGCGCCGGTCTTTTAGCGGACCTCAAAATCAGGTGGTGCAAATCCTCCGAGTCCAGCTTCGGCTGCACGTCCGCTAGGCGGACCTTCCCAAGTTTTCTTTTTCAATCGTTTTCGCAAATCCCCGCCGCCAAAGCTGCCTGGGTGACCTGACGGTCTTTCAAGGCATGTGCAGCTTTGGAGCATGGGTCTTTGCGGATGCACCTAGAGGCAGACCCATGACCCAGGAAACCGGCGGCTTCGCCGCTCTCGATCTCAACCCGAATATCGTTGCTGCCGTAGTGGCTACCGGCTATGAAGAGCCGTCCGCCATTCAGCAGCAATCTATCCCGATCATCCTCGCCGGTCATGACATGATCGGCCAGGCGCAGACTGGCACCGGCAAGACCGCTGCCTTCGCCCTGCCGATCCTCAACAAGATCGATGTGAGCAAGCGCGAACCGCAAGCCCTGATCCTGGCGCCAACCCGTGAGTTGGCGCTGCAAGTTGCTACCGCTTTCGAAACCTACGCCAAGCAGATGCCAGGCGTGAACGTGGTTGCCGTGTACGGTGGTGCCCCAATGGGCCCACAGCTGCGCGCCATCCGCAACGGCGCGCAAATCGTCGTCGCCACCCCGGGCCGTCTGTGCGACCACCTGCGTCGCGACGAAAAAGTCCTGTCGACCGTGCAGTACCTGGTACTGGACGAAGCCGACGAGATGCTCAAGCTGGGCTTCATGGACGACCTCGAAGTGATCTTCGACGCCATCCCTGCTACCCGCCAGACCGTGCTGTTCTCCGCCACCCTGCCGTCGTCGATCCGTTCGATCGCTGAACGCCACCTGCGCGAACCGAAGCACGTCAAAATTCAGAGCAAGACCCAGACCGTTACCGCGATCGATCAGGCCCACCTGATGGTCCACGCCGACCAGAAGATCCCGGCTGTACTGCGTCTGCTGGAAGTGGAAGAGTTCGACGCGCTGATCGCCTTCGTGCGCACCAAGCAAGCCACCCTGGACCTGGCCGCCGCGCTGGAAGCCAAGGGCTACAAGGCTGCTGCGCTGAACGGCGACATCGCCCAGAACCAGCGTGAGCGCGTGATCGACTCGCTCAAGGATGGCCGCCTGGACATCGTTGTCGCCACCGACGTGGCGGCCCGTGGCCTGGACGTACCGCGCATCACTCACGTATTCAACGTTGACATGCCGTACGACCCGGAGTCCTACGTGCACCGTATCGGCCGTACCGGCCGTGCCGGTCGCGAAGGCCGTGCGCTGCTGCTGGTCACGCCACGTGAGCGCCGCATGCTGCAGGTGATCGAGCGTGTAACCGGGCAGAAGGTTGCCGAAGCGCGCCTGCCGAACGCCCAGGCGGTGCTTGATGCGCGCATCAAGAAGCTGACCAACAGCCTGGCGCCACTGGTTGCCGAGGCTGAAGCCACCCATGGTGACCTGTTTGACCGCCTGACCAACGACTTGGGTTGCAGCGCTCGTGCCCTGGCCTCGGCCCTGCTGCGCAAGGCCACCAACGGCCAGGCGCTGGACCTGGCGGCGGTAGAGCGTGAGCAGCCGCTGGTGCCGAGCTTCGCCCCGCGTGGTGAGCGTGCCGAACGTGGTGAGCGCAGCGAGCGCCCTGACCGCGGCGACCGCGAGCGTCGTGCGCCGCTGCCGCTGGCCGAAGGCCGCGTGCGTTGCCGTACCGCCCTGGGTGCCCGTGACGGCATCGCCGCCAAGAACCTGCTGGGCGCGATCCTCAACGAGGGTGGCCTGGCGCGTGACGCGATCGGTCGTATCCAGGTCCGCGACAGCTTCAGCCTGGTCGAGCTGCCGGAAGATGGCCTCGAGAAGCTGCTGTCCAAGCTCAAGGACACCCGCGTGGCCGGCAAGCAGCTGAAGCTGCGCCGCTACCGCGAGGATTGATCCTGGCGCAATGAAAAATCCCCGGCCTTGGCTGGGGATTTTTTTGCCTGTGCCATTGTGGGGTTGCGCGGCAGCCCCCGGCAATCGTCAGTCGAACCGGTAGATGTCCATCCCCAGCGCCCCCAAGGTAAAGCCTTGGTGCACAACGCCAAACTGCCCCCCCGCCCCAAGGGCGAAAAACAGCGGCAACAAATGCTCATCGCTCGGGTGGTTGCGCACCGCAAACGGCGCCTGTTGCCGATAAGCCAGCAACCCCTCCCGGTCATCATCCCGCAGTTTTTCCACTACCCAATCCCGAAACGCCAATGCCCACGGCTCGATCACGTCGGGCCCGGCATGCCAGTCCAGCTCGCCCAGGTTGTGGGTAATGCTGCCCGAACCCACCAGCAGCACGCCCTCCTGGCGTAGCCCCGCCAGTGCCTGGCCAACCTTCACTTGCAGCGCCGGGCCCATCTGGGTGGGCAGCGAAACCTGCACCACCGGGATGCTCGCATCGGGGTACATCAATGACAACGGCACCCAGGCGCCATGGTCGAACGGCCGCTGCGGGTCGAGGCGCGCGGCCAGCCCGGCGCCCTGCAGCAGCTCGCCGACCCGGCTGGCGAGGGCAGGGGCACCGGGCGCTGGGTACTGCACCGCATACAAGGCTGGTGGGAAGCCGTAGAAGTCATGCCAGGTTTCTGGATGTGCGCCGCCGGTGATCAGCAGCTCGCGGCTTTCCCAGTGCGCCGACACCATCACAATGGCGTTCGGCCGCGGCAGTGCGTGGGCCAGCCCGGCCAGCGCCGGGCCGCTGGCGCCGGGTTGCAGGGCAAGCATGGGGGAGCCGTGGGAAATGAACAGGCTGGGCAGCATGGCGGGGTCCTGAAGGTTAAGATGCACTCATCTTCGATCAACTAAAGATCGAAATCCAAACCAACTTTTACTGGCAAACCATCAAAAAATCGGGAGTGTTCATGGAACCATCATTCTGGCAGCAACGGTGGGCCGACAACCAGATCGGCTTCCACCAGGCGCAGGTGAACCCGTATCTGCAGCGGTACTGGCCAGGATTGCAGCAGGTGCCCGGCAGCCGCGTGCTGGTGCCACTGTGCGGCAAAAGCCTCGATCTGGCCTGGTTGGCCGGGCAGGGGCACCGGGTGTTGGGCGTGGAGCTTTCGCGGCGGGCCGTGGAGGGTTTCTTCCGCGAGCATGAGCTTGAGGCCGAGGTGCAGCCGCGTGGCGACTTTGAAGTATGGCGCAGTGGCGACGTGGAGCTGTGGTGTGGGGACTTCTTTGCCCTGCAGGCAGAGGATGTCAGCGACTGCGCGGGCCTGTACGACCGCGCGGCGCTGATTGCCCTGCCGCCGCCCATGCGTATGCGCTACACGCAGGCACTTTCGGCGTTGTTGCCAGCCGGGTGCCGTGGCTTGGTGGTGACCTTGGATTACGACCAGTCGCTGCTGGCCGGGCCGCCGTTTTCGGTGGCGGATGAGGAGCTGAGGCAGGGCTTTGCGGGCTGGCAGGTGGTTGAACTGGAGCAGGCGCAGGTGCTCGGGGAAAGTCCGAAGTTTCTGCAGGCCGGGGCATCCAGTGTGTTGGAGCGGGTGTACCGGGTCTGCCGGCCCTTGCGCGGGTAAGCCTGCACAGGCAGGCACAAAAAAGGGCGACCGAAGTCGCCCTTGCTTGCCTGTTGGATCAACCGCGACGGCGCAGGGCCTCGATACGGTCTTCCAGCGGCGGGTGGCTCATCAGCAAGCCGGCCAGGCCGTGCTTGAGGCCGCCGTTGATGCCGAAGGCCTTGAGCGTGTCCGGCATGTGCACCGGCAGGCCTTGTTCTACCCGCAGGCGCTGTAGGGCGCCGATCATCGCCGAAGTGCCGGCCAGCTGTGCACCTGCTTCGTCGGCGCGGTATTCGCGGCGGCGCGAGAACCACATGACGATCATGCTGGCCAGGATGCCCAATACCAGCTCGGCAACGATGGTTGCCACGTAGTAGGCGATGCCCTGGCCTTCTTCGTTCTTGAAGATGACCTTGTCGACAAAATTACCGATGATCCGGGCGAAGAACATCACGAAGGTGTTCACCACGCCCTGGACCAGCGCCAAGGTGACCATGTCGCCGTTGGCCACGTGGCCGATTTCGTGGGCCAGTACCGCCCGCACTTCGTCGGGCGAGAAACGCTCCAGCAAGCCCTGGGACACCGCTACCAGTGCGTCGTTACGGTTCCAGCCGGTGGCGAAGGCGTTCGCCTCGTAGGCAGGAAAAATGCCCACTTCAGGCATTTTGATGCCCGCTTCCCGAGACAGCTCCTCGACCGTTTGCAACAGCCACTGCTCGTGGCGGGTGCGCGGCTGGGTGATGATCTGGGTGCCGGTGGTCATCTTCGCCATCCACTTGGAGATGAACAGCGAGACGAGGGAGCCGGCGAAGCCGAACACGGCGCAGAACACCAGCAGGCTGCTGAGGTTCAGGTCGACCCCGTTGGCGGCCATGAACCCGTTGAAACCGAACAGGCTCAGGGTAATGCTTGCAACCAGCACCACCGCGAGGTTGGTGGCTACAAACAACAGAATGCGCATCATGGTTGTTACGTTCTCCTGACGGATGAATTGTCGCTTACTGCGGGGTATATAAGGGGCCTGGGGTGCCGTTTCAATCGGGGGACTATTTCAAACTGTGTACGGCGGAGTATGGCAGAGGATGATGCGGGGGCAGTGGGATAGAGCGTTGCAGGATGTAAGAAACAGGTGGCTTGGGGGTTGCCTCAAGGCCACTGGGTGTTTGCCGCAAGGGGGGTGGCGCCTGTGAGATCGAGCGCCGCCCGCGCGGCGCTTCGCGGGTAAACCCGCTCCTACGTTTGTTTCGGGCCAGTCCATCCTGTGCCAGGCGCGCGCGATGGCCTTGTTTGTACGACGCGATATCGAGCCATGCGCCAGGGCGTTCGCGCGCAAATCCCACAGGCATAATTGGCCCGAAACAAACGTAATCGATGGACTCGCCCCCGCCGAGGCATCACAGTGCCACGGTGGCGTTCGAAGAAGCCAACGGCAGCGAGGGCGAGACCATGAAAAAGCATAGTTCCAAGCAAGCTTCTCTGTCTTCCACTGATGTGGAATCTTGCACCACCATTGCGATCGACCTGGCCAAACAGGTCTTTCAATTGGCAGGTGAGGATGCTACTGGCAGGGTTATCTACGAAGATCGCATTAAATCGCGGCAAGCTTTCCACGATTTCCTGATCAGATTGCCCTCCACAATGGCCGTCTTGATGGAGTGCGGCCCTGGTGCACAAGCCTGGGCAAGGCTGTTGCAGACCCAAGGTAACCCAGTGCGTATTCTTCCTGCGCAGCGCGTTGCCGAACACCGCAGCGGTGCAAAGAACGACCGCAACGACACCCATGCCATTTTGCGTGCCGGCCGAGATAGCAGCATCGCGGCGATACCCATCAAGAGCACCGCAGCATTGGCCATCCAGGCCCTGCACCGTGTTCGGCGCGGCAGCATCAAGCGGCATACAGCCTTGGGTAATCAGATGCGTGGCTTGCTGCTTGAGCACGGCGTATCCATGCCGCAGGGCGATGCAGCGATCATCAAGCATGTGCCGCGGTGCCTGGAGGATGCTTCTTTGCCTTTGCCAGACTTGTTGCGCGAGCTGCTCGATGAGCTGTTGGCTGACTGGCTGTCCCTGGGTGAGCGCATCGCCCGGTTGAGTAAGCGGCTGGAAGCGACAGCTCGCGAGGACAAGGTTGCGCAGAGACTGATCACCATTCGTGGCGTCGGCGCCATCACCGCCACCGCGATTGTCGCGAAGCAGACAGAGCCCAGCCGTTTCGCCAGTGGCCGAATGTATTCAGCCTTCTTCGGCATCGTGCCCGACCAGCACAGCAGCGGAAACAAGGTCAGATTGGGCAGGATGAGCAAACGAGGTGATGGCTACATACGCAGCCTGATGATTCAGGGCGCGCATGCTGTCTTGAGTCAGCTAAAGCCTGATTCCGATCAGCCAGACGATCGCCGCCTCTTACGCTGGCTGTCTCGCCTTGGACGCAAGGAGGCGGCGATCAGACTGGCTAATCGGAATCTGCGCATCATCTGGGCGCTATTGCAGAGCGATCAGGTTTATCAACGCAAACCGAACAGCAAGCCGGAGGCGGCTATGAGCCTCTGACCAACCGAGTAATGCCACCGGGGCGCTAAGCGCTCCAACCCCTGCTAGTGAACATCGACCCTTGGTAAGACCGTCGCAGATTGATGCCTCCGCTCCTACAGGCCTGTTAGTGGCCTCAATGTAAACGGCACTCTGCGAGCTCACCACGATGGTGGCCAGAAGCAAAAAGCTTCCTCGAATAGGCCTGATACATAGATGCAACCGGGTTCCTATGTTCAAAAGCAGCTAGACAGTGTGGGCGAGTCCATACATAGGAGCGGGTTTACCCGCGAAGCGCCGCGCGGGCGGCGCTCGATCTGCGCCCCACCACCACCCCCACGTCGAACCTCTCGTGGCCTCCCGCGCCCCCGCGTCGAACCTCTCGAAACCCCCACCCCCCCCCGTCGAACCCTACTGCGAATAACCCTTCAGGAAATTGCCGATCCGCCCAATCGCCGCTTCCAAGTCATCCACCCGCGGCAAGGTCACCACGCGGAAGTGGTCCGGCCACGGCCAGTTGAACGCGGTACCCTGAACGATCAGCAGCTTCTCCGACAGCAGCAGGTCAAGGGCGAACTTCTCGTCATTGAGGATCGGGCACACCTTCGGGTCGATCCGCGGGAACGCATACAGCGCACCCATCGGCTTCACGCAGCTCACCCCAGGGATGTCGTTCAGCAGCTCGTAGGTGCGGTTGCGCTGCTCCAGCAGGCGCCCGGGTGGCAGCACCAGGTCATTGATGCTCTGGTAACCACCCAGCGCAGTCTGGATGGCATGCTGCGCCGGCACGTTGGCACACAGGCGCATGTTGGCCAGCATGTCGATGCCTTCGATGTAGCTTTGCGCATGGTGCTTGGGCCCGGAAATGATCAGCCAGCCAGAGCGGAAGCCCGCCACCCGGTACGACTTGGACAGGCCGTTGAAGGTCAGGCACAGCAGGTCTGGTGCCAGCGAGGCGGTGCTGATGTGCACGGCTTCGTCGTACAGGATCTTGTCGTAGATCTCGTCGGAGAACACCACCAGGTTGTGCTGGCGGGCCAGCGCCAGCATGCCCAGCAGCAACTCCCTGGAGTACACCGCGCCCGTCGGGTTGTTCGGGTTGATGATCACCAGGGCCTTGGTGTTCGGGGTGATCTTGGCCTTGATGTCCTCCAGGTCGGGGAACCAGTCGGCCTGCTCGTCGCACAGGTAGTGCACCGGCTTGCCGCCGGCCAGGCTCACGGCAGCGGTCCACAGTGGGTAATCGGGCGCCGGGATCAGCACCTCGTCACCGTTGTTGAGCAACGCCTGCATCGACATCACGATCAGCTCGGAGACACCGTTGCCGAGGTAGATGTCCTCGATGGTGACGCCTTCGATCTCTTTCTGCTGGCAGTACTGCATCACCGCCTTGCGCGCACTGAACAGGCCCTTGGAGTCGCTGTAGCCCTGCGCGGTAGGCAGGTTGCGGATCACATCCTGGAGAATTTCGTCGGGCGCCTCGAAACCGAAGGGCGCTGGGTTGCCGATGTTCAGCTTGAGGATGCGGTGGCCTTCCTCTTCCAGGCGCTTGGCGTGCTTGAGCACTGGGCCGCGAATGTCATAGCAGACATTGGCGAGCTTGTTCGATTTGCTGAACTGCATGATGGGATCCCGATTGAGAATACGCGCTACGCCCCGCCGAAAGGTTTGAAAGGGCAGCAAGCGGATGCCAGACTGAACGCCTGGCACACGAAGCCACCTAATATACGTGCCGCCCGCGCCCTGGAAAAGACGGCGTGGGGTGAAATTCAGCCCGCCGAGGTTCCTGCATGAAAAAGATCGAGAAAACCCTGGAAGAATGGCGGTCGATGCTCGACCCCGAGCAGTACCAGGTCTGCCGCCTGAAGGGCACCGAACGGCCGTTCAGCGGCAAGTACAACAGCGAGCGCCGCGACGGCATCTACCATTGCATCTGCTGCGGCCTGGCGTTGTTCGACGCCCAGACCAAGTTCGATTCCGGCTGTGGCTGGCCGAGCTTCTACGCGCCGATCGAAGACAGCGCGATGATCGAGATCCGCGACACCTCCCACGGCATGATCCGTACCGAAGTCACCTGTGCCCGTTGCGATGCGCACCTGGGCCACGTGTTCCCCGACGGCCCGCCACCGACAGGCCTGCGCTACTGCATCAACTCGGTGTGCATCGACTTGCGCCCGCGCGACTGACCGGAGCCCGACCATGGCTGGATCGATACTGGACATCCCCTGCGTGACCCTGGGCGGCGAGCACAAGACCCTCGGCGACTTCCCCGGCAAGGCGCTGCTGGTGGTCAATACTGCCAGCCAGTGCGGGTTTACCCCCCAGTACAAGGGGCTGGAGCAACTGTGGCAGGCCTACCGCGGGCGTGGCCTGGTAGTGCTGGGCTTTCCGTGCAACCAGTTCGGCAAGCAGGAGCCTGGCGAGGCGCGGGACATTGCCCAGTTCTGCGAGCGCAATTTCGGCGTGAGCTTCCCATTGTTCCGCAAGGTGGACGTCAACGGCCCCGGCACCCACCCGTTGTATGTCGAGCTGAAGCAGCGTGCCCCAGGCTTGCTCGGCTCGCAGAAGGTCAAGTGGAACTTCACCAAGTTCCTGCTCGACCCGGCCAGTGGCCAGGTCACGCGTTACGCGCCTTTCACCAAGCCGCAGGCACTGGAAGCGGACATCGAGCGCCTGCTCAGCCGCTAAGCGGCACCCAGTGGTCGACCAGCGCCAGTAGCTCTTCGCGGCGGAACGGTTTGGCCAGGTAGTCGTTCATGCCCGCGGCCCGGCAGCGCTCGCGCTCTTCGGGCATGGCGTTGGCGGTGAGGGCGACGATGGGCAGGTGCGGCCAGCGGCCGCTCTGGCGAATGCGCCGGCTGGCCTCGTAGCCGTCCATCACCGGCATGTTGCAGTCCATCAGCACCAGGTCGAAGCCTTGCCGTTCCAGCATCGCCAGGGCCTCGGCGCCCTGGGTTGCCAGTTCGACCTGGCAACCGAGCTTGGCCAGCATCCCCTTGGCCACCAGCTGGTTCACCGGGTTGTCTTCTACCAACAGAATGCGCGCGCGGCCTTCGCCCTGGGTCACGGGCGGCGTGGCCAGTGGGTGTTCCGGCTCATGGCCTTGCAAGGTTCGGCGCAGGGTCTGGTACAAGGCGTTGCGCGCCAGCGGGCGGGCCAGCTGGTGCAGCGGTGCCAGGGCCAGCGCCTGCTCCTGGGAGAGAAAGTTGCCGTAGGCGGTAACCAGCAGGATCGGCGCTTGCAGGGCCGGGCGCAGTTCGACCAGGTGGTCCACGTCATCGGTGATCAACAGGTCGAACGCGGTGGCCTGCAGGGTGGTACGGCTGTCATGCCGCTGGTAGCTCAAGCCCCAGGCGGGCAACAAGGCCTGCAGTAGCTCGTGCAGCCCGCTGCCCGCCGCACTCAGGGCGGCCACGCGGCCCTGCAGGGGCTGTGGCGGGATGGCTTCGGTGTGTGCGGCCAGCGGCAGCTCAGCGGTGAAGCAACTGCCAAAGCCCGCTTCGGAGCTTATGTGCAGGTGGCCCTTCATGGCTTCGCACAGGTTGTGGGTCAGGGCCAGGCCCAGGCCGGTGCCACCGTACTGGCGGGTGATGCCGGCGCCGGCCTGGGTGAAGGGCTGGAAAATGCGCACCTGGGCCTCTTCGGGGATGCCGATGCCCGTGTCGCGCACTTGCAGGCGTACGCCGCCGACAAGGCGCTCCAGGCGCACATCGACGCGGCCGAAGCGGGTGAACTTCAAGGCATTGGACAGCAGGTTGCTGACGATCTGCCGCACCCGCGTGGGGTCACCCAGCACGCTGCTGGGGAAGTCGCTGGCGATCAGGCAGGTCAGCTCCACGCTTTGCGCGGTGTTCTGCGACAGCAGGTTGGCGGTGTCTTCGACCATCGAGCCCATGTCGAAGGCAATGCGCTCCAGTTCCAGCTGGCCGGCGTCGAACTTGGACAGGTCGAGAATATCGTTCAGCAGTTCGACCAGCACCTTGCCCGAGTCGTGGGCAATCGCCAGTTGCTGGCGTTGCTCGCTGGGCAACGGGTTATCCAGCGCCAGGGCGATCATGCCGAGCATGCCGTTGAGCGGGGTGCGGATTTCGTGGCTCATGTTGGCAAGGAAGGCGGCGCGGGCCTGGGCCATGTCCAGCGCCCGCCGGCGGGCCTGTTCCAGTTCCTGGTTGGTCAGGCTCAAGCTGCTGTTGCTGGCCTTCAGCTCGTTGGTACGTGCCGAGACGATGTCTTCCAGCTCGTTGAGGTATTGGGTCAGTCGGTTTTCCGCAGTACGCCGCTGCTCAATTTCCGTGGCCATGCTGACGAACTGCTGGTTGGCGACCTTCACCAGCACGCCGATTTCATCAAGCTCATGGCCGTGCGGGCACTCCAGGCGGGTTTGCCGGGGTTTACGCGGGTCACTGCCGCTGAGCGCACTGATCACGGTGACCAGTGGCTTGGTCAGCATCAGGTAGAACAGGGCCAGCAGCAGGCCTGTCAGCACCAGGCTGCGGGCAAAGCCGTTGAGCAGGGTGATGCCGGCGCGGTCGAGAAAGCGGCTGCCGAAGGCGAAGGTGTCGACGTCCAGGTACAGGGTGCCAAGGTATTCCTCGGGCATATGGGTAAGGTACAGGCGTTCCCGTAATTGGCGCTGTTCGCCGAACAGGAAGTCGCTCAGTGGCCGCAGGCGGTCTTGCTGGCGTGGGCGCTCGACATCGGCCAGGACCGTCTGGTTGTTGTCGATCAGCCGTGCGCGGAACACCGCCGGCGACTGCAGCAGGCCGCGGGTCAGTTCCAGGGCCAGTTCCGAGTCTATGTTGTAGGCGATCCGCGAGGCCGGGTTGTGGCTGATTTGCAGCAAGGCCCGCACTTCACGGTTGATGGATGCGTCTTCGCTGGCATAATCGATGCCGATCTGGATGAGACTGAGCAAGGTTCCCAGGATGAAGCCGACCAGGACTGTCAACCGGGCTTGCTTGTATGACAGGCGATTGGTGAACTTGATATCCATGAGTCCCGAGCTGGTTTCCCGTTCCTTGCGCTGCGCAAGCATAGCCGATCATCCCCGGCTACTGGTGGGTCTGTCTGTTCATTTCAGTTGATCGCCAAGCGGGGGCCGCCTTGCGCCCCTTCGCGGGCCCCCAGGCCTAACACAATCCCTGTAGGAGCGGGCAAGCCCGCGAAGGGGCGCGCAGCGGCCCCCAAAAACTGAAATTGCTAGGAGTCGTCATGGACGCTCGCTTGATCGCTTTCCTGGACCGCGCCGAATCGGTACTGGCGCGCCTCGAACCCCTGCTGCCGGCCCCGCGCCCGCACATCGACTGGGCCACCACCCTGGCTGCCCGCTGGCAGCGCGATGGCCGCAGCGGTTACTTGCTGCCATTGGAAGTCAGCCTGGACATCCGCCTGACCGACCTGATTGGCGTCGACAAACAGCGTGACCAGCTGGGCCGCAACACCCACCAGTTCATCAACGGCCTGCCGGCCAACCATGCGCTGCTGTGGGGCTCACGCGGCACCGGCAAGTCGTCGCTGGTGCGTGCGCTGCTGGCCGAGCACGCCAGCGCCGGTTTGCGCCTGATCGAAATCGAACGCGACCACCTGGCCGACCTGCCGCGCGTGGTCGAGCAACTGCAGAAGCTGCCGCAGCGCTTCATCCTGTTCTGCGACGACTTGTCGTTCGAGGCCGGGGAGGGCGACTACCGGGTGCTCAAGAGCGTGCTCGATGGCTCACTCGAGCAGGCACCGGACAATGTCCTGCTGTACGCCACTTCCAACCGCCGCCACCTGGTGCCGGAAAAGCAGAGCGACAACGAAAACTGGAAGAGGGTCGACGGCGAGCTGCACCCCAATGAAGCGGTGGAGGACAAGATCGCGCTGTCCGACCGCTTTGGCCTGTGGCTGTCGTTCTACCCGTTCACCCAGGCGCACTTCCTTGACGTGGTCGAGCATTGGATCGGCCAGCTGGCGGCCCCGGCCGGGCTGGCCTGGCAGCGTGACGAAGCGCTGGAAATTCTCGCCGTGCGCTGGGCTACCGGCCGCGGTAACCGTAATGGCCGTTGTGCCTATCAGTTCGCTCGCTACTGGGTCGGGCTGCAATTGCTGGAGCAAAAGTAAATGATCGACCTCAATGCCAGTGGCGTCGGCCTCGACGGCTACCACCTGCTGGCGGCGCAAGTGCAGGCGCTGTTTGCCGACGAACGTGACTTCATCGCCAATGCCGCGCAGTTTTCGGCGTTCCTCTATAACCAGGTGGACGACCTGAACTGGGCGGGGTTCTACCTCAACCGCGATGAGCAACTGGTGCTTGGGCCGTTCCAGGGCCAGGTGGCGTGCGTGCGTATTCCGTTCGGCAGGGGCGTGTGCGGAGCAGCGGCGGCTACCCGCAAGACCCAGCGGGTGGAAGACGTGCATGCGTTTGCGGGGCACATTGCCTGTGACAGTGCGTCCAACAGCGAACTGGTTATCCCGCTGGTGAAGGAGGGAAGGTTGATTGGTGTGCTGGACCTGGACAGCCCGAAGCTGGCGCGATTCAGCGAGGCGGACCAGGTGGGGCTGGAGCGCCTGGCGGCGATCTTCCTGGAGCTGACTGACTGCTGATTGTTGTGTTGCCTGGGCTGGCCCTATCGCCGGCAAGCCAGCCCCCACAAGGTAACCGCAGGCTCGAAGACCTGTGCAGTAACCTGTGGGACTGGCTTGCCGGCGATAGGGCCATCAAATCCACAACAAATTCCGGATCAGTCGTACATCACCTTCTTCTTCCAGGTCTCGTCTTCATCGGTCTTGAGCCCTTCGGTCAGTTCGTTGTGTTCGTCTTCGGCCGGTTCCATCTGGTCCAGCACCTGGGCGTTGGCCCGGCCCAGCAGTTTCTCCAGGTACGTCAGCTGCTCTTCATACACCTTCGGCTCCGGCTGCTTGCGCAGGTACTGCACCCCCCGCTCGAATGCCAGGCGGGCCTGGCCTGGCTGGCCTTTCTGCAGGGCCTGCTGGCCGAGGTTGTTGAAGAACTCGATATGCAGCAGCACCAGAATGTGGCGGATTTCCTTGACCCAGTGCTTGGCCTCCGGCGCGGGCAGGAAGCCCTCCTGCGCGGCCCGGGTGACCTGGTTGTGCAGTGCCTCCAGCAAGAAGCGCACATCCTTGGCCTTGACCTCGGTCTGAATGGGGTTGGGCGGGTTGTTCACCGGGATCTTTTCACCCAGGGCGATCAGCCCTTCCAGCTCGGCCATGCGTGCCTTCGACTGGGCATTGTGCTTGTCCAGCGCCAGCTGGCGCTGGTTGATGTTGAGCTCCAGGCGGGTCAGCAGCAGCTTCAGCGCCGGGGTCATGAACTGGCCCGGGAAGGTCTCGGTGATTTCGCCGCAGCGGCGCAGGCGGTCGGCCAGTTCGATCTTCAGGCGGGCGCGCTCCAGCTTGCCGTTCTCGACCACATTGTTGAGGTAGCCGATCACGATCAGCAACGCGATACCCGCTACGATGAGCAGGGTGATCAGAAGTGGTGTCACCGTTAATGCCTCATTGAAGAAGAATTACAGCGTTGAGTGTAGTGAGTTTGCCTGGGAGCGAATAGCGGCACAGGCAAACCCGTTCTCTATATCGACAAGCCAGCCCGCATCTGCACCCCAACCCACCCGGAAGTCATTGATTTAAATAAATTTCTACAAAGGGGTTGACGCCTGTATCAAGCATCCATAGAATGCGCGCCACTTGCAGCGTAAAGCACACAGCGAAACGCGGCAGGGAGTGAAAGCAGGCAGCGATGCCAGCAGCGTGTCCCCTTCGTCTAGTGGCCTAGGACACCGCCCTTTCACGGCGGTAACAGGGGTTCGAGTCCCCTAGGGGACGCCAAATTGCGGGAATAGCTCAGTTGGTAGAGCACGACCTTGCCAAGGTCGGGGTCGCGAGTTCGAGTCTCGTTTCCCGCTCCAGTTTCTCCGGCAGCGCCTGATGGCGGGGCAGGAAAAGAAAATCCAGGCTGAATCGTGAGGTTCTGTTCTGGTGCACTGAAAAGTGTCGTGTGTCCCCTTCGTCTAGTGGCCTAGGACACCGCCCTTTCACGGCGGTAACAGGGGTTCGAGTCCCCTAGGGGACGCCATTTGCGGGAATAGCTCAGTTGGTAGAGCACGACCTTGCCAAGGTCGGGGTCGCGAGTTCGAGTCTCGTTTCCCGCTCCAGTCTTCCAAGGCTGTGGCGTTCAGCAAAACGGTACGGTCTGCTTCAAATATGCGGGAATAGCTCAGTTGGTAGAGCACGACCTTGCCAAGGTCGGGGTCGCGAGTTCGAGTCTCGTTTTCCGCTCCAAATCAAGAATGCCACTCTTTCGAGTGGCATTCTTCGTTGTGCCTGGGTGAAAAACAGGCGCATCGCTACTGATAAAACTGTCAGTACCCCCCTCCTTGCTCCCATGCGAACCTGCTCCGGTCACTCTGACAGCAGGGCTTGACTGCCTGCGCACCTATCATCAGGAGGTCTGACATGGCCAGCAAGAGCGAACTTATTGACTGGATGGCGATGGACAGTCGGTTACTCAAGTGGGGAATGATCGCAGCATTCGATCGCGCGACGCTCAACCGCTTTTTGCTCCAGGAATACATCCGTCGTTTTTCCGATGAATCTTACTTTCCACCGATCTGTGGGATGGTCTCTTCGGCCAGTAACGACTGGCAGTACCGATTTGAAAGTTTCGTGCTCGACACCCCGAGAGTCTCGTTCGAAACGGCAGCCCTGGACAACTCCAAGGCTGACATGACCCTGCGAGTTATCGGCGGTAACTTACTGAGTAAAAAGAAAATCAACGGCCAGTGGCAGGTTCGGGAGATCGAATGGATCGACCCGCTTCAGGGGCCGGTGCTGAAGCTGCACCTGGAGTTGTCGGATGTTCCTGGGCTTGTCAGTGATGGCGGCGAGTTGCTGTTGGATCTGAAGCACAGCAGTGATTTCACGTTGACGTTCACCGACGAGTCTTATGAGAACTCGCTGGGGGGGCTTGTCTTCAAGGAGCTGTTCGAGTCTTTACCCGACGCGCAACGGCGTTTTCTGCTGGGGCGCATTCAGCGGGGTGAGCACGAGCTGATGCATCCACAGTCGTTCATCATGCGTACACAGTCTGCGGGGGAGGGCAGCGAGGGGGGTGTGCTCGGCTTGGTCAGGATGGAGAACGCCCGTTATAACGGCGACGAACCCACCCCAGGGTCTGACTTCCGGTATCTGGTAGCCGATGACCATACCGCGACGGTCATGATGGATACGCGATATTTCTCAATACCTGCATTGGGCCATGAGCTGCCGAAAGTCATATCAGGCGGCACATTCAAGACGAACTATGACAATAATGGGTTTCCATCTGGGCTTGAGGTAAGCGGCGGTGTTCTAGCCTTGGCTGAAACACCTTACTACGTTGAGATGCCAGTTCCGGAAGAGTTTGGTTATCAGGATCGGTACGTCAACATCTGGTACGCAATCGAAAATCTAGACGTGTCCGCTGAGGGATTGAAGTTCGAGGCTCGCGACGGCAGGGTCTGTTGTTCATGGCCAGTCAAGCAGGATTTTAACGTGCTTATCATGGGGTTTGAGAATCCCTGGTTTCTTCTGATGTATGGGTTCGCAGTTGTATATGCTGCGGTGCATCGCCCTGATCTTGTTGAACGATTAACAACCTTAGTACCGGTGCACGTTGATACCACAGTAACGGGATATTATAAAGGTCAAAAAAATTCCGCTAACCTCGTCTATAC
Organism: Pseudomonas sp. NY5710; assembly: GCF_013305665.1. Classification (NCBI taxonomy): domain Bacteria; kingdom Pseudomonadati; phylum Pseudomonadota; class Gammaproteobacteria; order Pseudomonadales; family Pseudomonadaceae; genus Pseudomonas; species Pseudomonas sp. NY5710. The sequence continues at coordinate 3,828,112 of NZ_CP045554.1, read as the reverse complement.
CTCTACCAGTACGGTTTCTAACGGTCGGTCGCAACGGGTCAAAGGCTCTAGGCGGATCAGAACTTTTGAACCTCCGACTGATAAGGAATTAGATCGTTTCTGCGACTTTCTTATTACGGTTCATAAGGCCATCGCTGGCTTGATCATGAAGGATGGTCTCATCCTGCATGAGATCGCCAAAAGCATCGAAAGGGATGCGTTGAATTTGCTCCCCATCAAGATCTCCATGGAAGAGCCCATCCGTTCTGTCCTGACGATGAATTTCGGGGAAGTGGTACGGGTGTCCGACATCGTGGCCCCCTATGACGCGGTGGCATTCGGAGACATCAGTCCCGCGCGCACCCAGGTGCAGCTGAATACTTACGAGCATATCCTGGCTGCTGGAGAGTCTTATCAGTTCTCCACCGCTTCCGCATTTGTTAGGTGGTCGGTCGAGGCAATTCCCGGCATGGGGAAGGCGGGTTCGATCGATTCGAATGGCCTCTATACCGCACCGCCGGCAGAACTCATAGAGGGGGCATTCACGCGTGTACGCGTCACAGCGACTGCAATCGGTTCCAAGGCCACTGCGTTGCTGACGATCATGCGCAACGTCTTGCAGGTCAACCCCCAAGTGAAAGCAACGAGCAACACAGAGGAAGTGGAGCTCTTGGCGAGCACACTTACGACCGGTGGCAAACTCAGCTGGTCGGTGACCGAGCACGCGATGGCAGGTTCCGTCGAGCCCGCCGCCGATGGCCTGTCCGCCACCTACAGGGCGTACGAGCCCAAAGATGGTGAAAGAATGCCGAGCTACGTTCTGGACCAGATCACGGTGAGTGATACCTCGGGTAATACCAGAGTTTGCCATCAGATCGCCATGCATCGTGAGCCGCTGCTCGAAGTGCAGATGGTCGCCATGAATGAGGGCAGCGTTCAGCTCGAAAGCCGGTTCAATGGCGATCCGATAACGGGTGGGCTGTGGGAAGTGATAGCGGGGCCCGGCGACGTGGACGCCTCGGGGCTCTACAAAGTTGATGAAACGCTCCCTGCGTCCAGATACGCGGTGGTCTCCTGCGAGGTGGATGGAGGTCCACTCGGCACCTTCGACGGCTTCATCATTCTGCCCCTGCCATTGACGGAGCAACAGCGTGCCTTGCCAGGATCGGTCGAGGTCGTCGTAGGGCAGGGCTTGCGTCAATTGCGTTGTTTGTAAGTTCTCGCCAAGCCCTTGGGCGATGGCCGACCGGCCATCGCCCAAGGGGCATCAGTCCACGAGCAATGGAAAGATGATCGGCATCGGCTGCCAGCTGTTCTTGTTGTCGAAACTGATCGACGCCTCGATGCGCAGGGTTTCGTCGCGCTTATAGAGCGCCAGTTTGTCCTTGTCGATCTCACCCAGTTCAATACGGCCTTGCGTGCTAACGACTGCCTTCTCGCCGATTTGGGTGCGCAGATTCGAGCCATCGGCAGCGCTCCGCCCGTACAGTTCGATCTTGATGAACTGGCTAGTTGCGATGAACGGCCAGATGGCCGAATGCAGGCTGGCCTTGCCAGTACCCAGGCGGGTGAGGTTGAGTATGCCAGCGTCGATCGCATCGCTCTGCGGCGTAGGCAGGTGGTCGACGTTGTCCACGGTCAGGGTGTGGGCCGGCGACTTCTCCGTTTCCCTCTCGGTGAGTTCATAGTACAGCTCGATCCGCTTGCCAATATGAATGGCGACGAACTCAGGGGGCACATGATAAAGGCGGGCATCGGGCTGCAGCGGCTGGGGCTTGTACGAACCTTCTTCGCCCGGCTTGCCCCAGAATACCTCGATGCTTTCGTTAGGGCCGATGTCGGCGCTGTCCGGTATCCGCACGGTGGCGCCCTGGGTCGCCATATTCGGGCGCAAGATGCTTCGGCTCGCCCCGCCTTCGGCTTCGACCAGCGTGGGGGCTGGCAGTACCCGGCCTCGGGGTGTGGCGCGGGCGTACAGCGATTTTGGTATGGAAAAGTGTTCCAGGTTACCGGCGCGGTCTTGAACCCCATACCAGGCCCAGCGCCCGCCCTCGCCGCTGTCGCGAATGTCGGTTCCGGAAATCCAGGCGCGCAGGGGCTGGCCTAGGTCTTGCGGGGTGAGGGTGTAACGGTCGACGACCGTGCTGGTTTTGGGGTCGGGCGCCTCGCCCCAGTAAATCTTCACCACATCGCCCGGCGCGGCATCGTCGTAGGGTGCGATATTGCCCTGCAGCAGGTCGTCATGGGCCTTGAGGTAGCGGTCACTGACGCCATCCTGGATCACTTCCTCCGGAAAGTGGATCGCGTTGTCTTGCGGCAACTCCGGTGGTGCCAGGTCGATGGTGATCGGCAGTGGCTCGCAATAAGCTGGGTTGCCGTCACCTAGCACTACCTCATAGAACACTTCATGTTCGCCTTCCACCAGATGCTCGACAGGGACTTCGACGAACAGTTCTTCCTCCCCGATTGGTGCCTCCCAGGTTTTGGAGTGGACGCATTGCTTGTTCCAATACAGGTTCAGTGTTTCTGGGGCTGCAGGGGTTGGCTTTGAATTGAGCCACATGACCACTTCGACCCGCAGCGGCGCGGCCAGTGCGTTGACCGGTAGCAGGTTGGGTTGACCACCGGGAATGTTCGGCAACAGGGCCGGGATGGTGGGAAGAGGGAGTTGTGCGAGTGGCGTTGGGCGCATGGTGTTTCTCCTTGATGTTACGTGGGGGCCGCGGGGCCCCCACGCGAATGCGTTACCAGCGATAGTTGACGCCCAGTGACATGCCCCAAGGCTTTTCCAGCTTGTCCCCGTTGCTGTAGTCGAACTCGGCGTGCACCTGCCAGCGCTCCGCCCAGCGAGCGGACAGGCCTGCGCCCACTTCGCCACGGGTGCCGGCCAGGTCGTTGTGGAAGCGATTGTCGTTGACCTTCACATCGTTGCCGCGCGCGAATTCGTGCAGTGCGGCGACCTTGATATACGGCTGCAAAGTGCCGCCGCCTTCGAGGGCGATGTCACGCCCCAGCGCGCTGCCGACCTTGCCCTGCAACGAGCGGCTGCGCTGGCTGTCGGCGCGCATGCCGTTGTCGAGGGTGACTTCGCGGCCTTGCACGATCAGGCCGGCGACCTGTGCGTAGGGTTCGACGAACCAGCCATCACCCAGTTTCAGATGGCGACCGGCCTCCAGCGAAACACCTGCACCGGTGGTATCGAAGTCGCCCTTGGCTCGCTGGCCATCGCTCAGGCGTACCTCGGCCTGGTTACGGAAGCGGTTGAGTTTGCCGACCGCGTCGAAATAGTAACCGGACTGCGGGTCTACCCAGGTGGCATAAACACCCAGGTGGTAGCTGTCGACTTCGCCGGAAGCCCCGCGCGGCAGGTTCAGGTCGGATTTGCTGTAGCCCGCGGTAACGCCGGCCAGCCACTGGCCCTGGCCCAGCGGCATGTCGGCACCGAACGAGATGCCTTGCTGGGTCTGCTGATACTGCGTCGTGGAACTGGACGACACGTTGTATTGGTTGCCATAGCTGCGCAGCCAGGTACCGGCCGTATCGCCACCCCGGCGTACGTCGCCCATCCGGCTGCGCAAGGTGGCCAATTCGCCATACCACACCGTCGGGGCAGTGTTGAACAGCCCCAGCAAGGTTTGGGTGCCTGGGCTGACGGTTCTTGTGCTGGTGTCGAGGAACCAGTCGTTGTCGCGCTGGACCAGGTCGTAGGAGTAAGCGCCCAGGTCGACCGGCCCGCCGACCAGCGAGAAACGTGCATCACCCGAGCCGGTATGCACCAGGTGCATCTGGCTCTCGGCTTGCGGCTCGGTACCGCTGCTGCTGACCAGTAAACCATGGTCACCGGTAGCCTGGCCGGTAATGTTGAGGTAGTCATGCTGCAGGGTGTTGAAGTCCACAGCCATGACGAAGGTGCCATTACCCTCCAGGCTGTCGGCGGTAAGGGTATGGAATTGGCCGTCCGCTTCGCCGAAGCGGATACTGCCACCGTTCATCGACAAGGCGCCGATCTGGCTGTCTTCGACCAGCGTCCAGCTGGCGAGGCTGTCGATGGCTACCCGCTCGATGTTATCCAGGCGCCCACGCAGGGTCGCTCGGTTTTCCAGGGTCAGGCTGGCGTGCCCGTCGGGCTGCGCGACGATGTCGCCTATCAGGTCGCTGGCGTTGACGCGTACATTGGCGGTGGCATTGCCGCCGATGTCGATCAGTGCCTCGCCAGCACCGGCGCTGAGGGTCGAACCATTGAGTATGGCGATTTGTGCATCGGCGGGCGCGCCACCCTGGCCCACGCGGATGGCCGGCCCGGCTTGGCCGCTTGCCTGACTGGCGTCCAGCACCACGGAATTGGCCGTACCGGTTGGCGTCGAACGTATCAATATCCCTTCGTTGACGCCTGAAATCACGCTGCCTTGACTGGCGCGCAGCGTGCCGTCGAGCACCACCAGGCCTGACGATGTGGCCGCGGTTGCACTGACCTGGGTGCGCGTGAGTTCCAGGGTGCTGGCATTGACCGTGGCGCCGCGCAAGGCACCGGTGATCTGGCTGTCGAACACTTGCGCCTGGCTACCCTCGTTCATCAGCAAGCCTTGGTTGCTCTGGCTGCTGAGCTGCGAACGGTTGACCACCGCAGAAGCACCCAGCAACCGCAGGCCAGCGGCATTGGCGGCGACGGTGCTGTCGTTGAGCGTTACGCGAGTACCTGGTTCGGCGATGATTTCGTTGGTGGTGGCACCGTTGGCGGTGAGGCTGCCATCGATTACCTGCCAGCTCTGGCGGGGGGTGCTGGCGTCGATGGTTTGGTCGTCGAACACAGGGGCAGCATCCGTCACTGGGCTGAACGGTAGCAGGAGAAAGCCGCTCAGCCCCAGGAATGGGGCCGTGCGGGTACGATGGATTCGCATGAGTTATTTCCTTTCAGGTCTAGGACGCAACTAAAGTTCTACGAAAAGGAAAACTGTATTCAGATTGGTCTCTAGGTTATGTAGGAAAAGTCGCCAGTTGCCTGAGTGGTCATCGCTCTCGCGGACAGGAGAGCGATTCCGGTCAGGCCCCAGAAGGTATTTCGCACGAGCCACCGCCATTGAAAATACTCACCAACATTTCAGCGGAGATGGCATTGATCGTTTCCGCTCCGCCGCTGATTTCATAGTCGACCCGTCCACGCCCCCTGTTGACGCCATCGTAGATAGGGTAGATTTTTTCCTCGTAAGGTTTTATTTCCCATCCCCCGCCGGTAATGGGCAGGTCGGTGCCGATGGTCAGATTCTGGGTCAACTCAGCTACTTGCATATCACCGCTTTCCCCCTTCAGCGCGGTCCAGGTGATCTTCAGCACATGGCCGGCCGAGACGCCGAGGCTTGTCAGGTCCGGGATCGTGACGAGGAACGCGGCCTCTTTGCTCCCATCGTTTGGGTCCCAGAGGGAATTGCAATTCAACACCTCCGTGCCATCAGCGCGCTTGAAGGTGCGCTCGAACTTCACCGCAGGTGCCCGCAGCACCACGGCATTTGCGTTCACCAAGGTGGTGAGTGAGTGCTCTTCGTTGGTTTCTCCGGGGGCGGTGATGCCGTAGTGCACAGGCAATTGCGGATCGTTACGTGCGTTATAGATGTATTCCCATGGGATTTCGGCCGTCAGTTCGACGGGCTCCGTGGTGTCGATGGTCAGATTGGCTTCCGGAACGTGTTCGCCTTTCCAGTAGAATTGAATCCGCTCGCCGTCCTTGGCCTCCGTGTAGCGTGTCAGGCTGATGCGGGCAGGCTGGTTTTCATCCTCACGCGTGAGCGTATTGGCCGTGTTGGATACCTTGCCGCGAACCTCGAGCGTGGGCAGATTGGCGTTTCCGCCTGGCCAGTCCGGATCCGGATCAGGGCGCACAGGGCCTATGACCGAAAAGTCGACATCCACGTCCGTGTGCTTTGTGCCCTGTGACATCGTTCCCCTGAACAGCTCATAGGAGACACGCGTACTTTGGCGTTCGGGTGCGTCGGTGTACTCCGCCTTCAAGGCTGCGGGACGCACGCGCACCTCGAGAGGGAAGTGCGGGCTGGAGCCGATCTGCTCCCTGGGAAGCGGGGTGTTGCCCCAGCTCACAATGATGGTGTCCGTGCTTTTCCAGTTCTCGAAGGCGGGAATTTCCACCAGCACCCCAGTTCGGGCATCCTCCAGATCCACCAAATTGTCGGGAGCGGCCAATGGCACCACCGGGTCACCCATACCGCTGGGCAGGGTGCCGAGCGCGACGTCCAGGGCAGTGTAAGTGGAAATGCGGCTGGCATTGCCCGCGATGTCTATCAGCACGTAGACCACATAGCAGCCACCGTCGCCATAGGTACGCACGTCATCTTCACTGATGGTGATCTGCCTGTCTTCAGGTACGTCGATGAGGAGGATTGGGTCAGGGAGATCGTCTGAGCTATCCGGGGGGAGCTCATTGAAGTAATAGACGGCAACCTTGTCGTTGCTCTGGCTGTCCTCATACTCGGGAATGGTACCCGTCACACCTTGCGGGTTTAGTTTCAGGTAGGCATCGGTGATGGGGACGGCGGGCAGGGCCAGCTTTTCAGGGTACTGATGGCCCCAAGGCGGTGTGCGGTCCACGCGCAGTGGCTGGGGGGCGGAGTCGATCGAATTGCCGTCGGCGTTCATCTGTTTGTAAAAAAGATCGAAGGCCCCCTCTTGCTCTAGATGCGCCTGGTCCATTGGCACATTCAGTGGGAAGGTTGTGCTCTCGTCGGCCGGGATCGATTCGCTCACAGCAATGCTTTCGTTGCTGCCATGCCTCTTGATATACAGTTGCACGCTGTCGCCGTCGGCAATGTTCGGCCATTCTGGGATGCTCACATCGAGATCTTGATCGATTAGTTTCACATTCAGTGTGCCGTCGATAGGGTCGACGATTGCCGCGACGGTTGGCTCAGCGAGGGCGGCGATGGGCAGGCTGGCCAGGCGCTTGATCCGTTGCGCCTGGTACTGGCGGCGGGCTTCGTCGGCGAGCTGTCGGTTGGGGTGGCGTGAGTCTTTACTGTTCATCCGTAAACTCCTTTGCAGGGGGCGAAGCACAGAGGTGTCAGGTGAATTCGGTTCCTGGCATGCCAGGGGGCGCTGACGTTACGTTAGCGCCCGTTCAGGCCATCGGACTACTGGTAAAAATGCTAGGCATGTCCCGACCTGAATAAGGTTTACATCCCCATTCATCAGAGCTACTGCTGAGCAAGCCAGATGACCTGGCGCAGGCGAGAAAGATGGTTGATGAGGCGGTGCAGATGTACACAGAGCAGCCTCACATAGCCGTGAAAAACAAAACGCCCGATGCGGTGCATCGGGCGTTTTTAGGCCGATCGGCCTACGGGAACAGACCCCGACCGTAGTAAGCCTGTTCCCACCTGCGCCGAACTTGCTCGGCCTGGGCTTCACTCACCTGAATCCACCCTTGAGTACGGGATTTAAACCAGATTAACCCGGACGAGTAGTTAAGCGGGGGGCGGTCGAACTCCGAGAGATAATCACTTGCCAGGGAACTGGACCGTGACGTTCTTGCAATCGCGGAAGAAGTTCCTGGCGAGCTCGGTGGAATGGTATTTTCGAGCTGATTCACTTCCCCGCCGGCTGCTATCGATGAAGTTCGGCTGTTTGCCCCACTTCTTTGCGCATTTAGGCTGGCATTTGAGATAAACGAGGGTCGTCTTGACGTTGAACCGCGGGACGAGGTGGAGGGCACGGCGTCGTCACTTACCGAAGAAGCGCTCGTCGTGGAGTTGCTTCTTACTATTGATGATCTCGATGACCGCGCCGCCGGCGACCCAGACTGTCTCCTGAATGACCTGAAAAGACTGGCCATTTTTGTAAACGCCGCGTACATGATTGACACGAACGTCACCGCGATGTTTATCGCGAAAGCGATCATGTTCGCTTTCTCGTCCTGCTTGATGGTGGCGTAGATTTGCATACCATACGAGATGACGGCGCCGGCAGCGATGATGGTCAGCACCGTGGCCTTGGCGATCATTCCCGCGGTGACGCTGGCGGCTGCTACCAGTGCACTGATCGAGCTCCCTGCGGTAAACACCGCTGCGACGGTGGCAATCAGCCCGACGCCCAGCATCAACCATCCTTCCCAGTTCCCACCGCCGCCACCGTAGGTGGGCACCTCGTCCTCGACCGGGGAGCGCCGCCGGCCGCTGCTGCTCTCACCCTCGTGCCCACTGGGATCGCGGAAATTCACCGGGTCGTTGCGGCAGTAGCTGTAAGGGTTGATATCGCCGCCATCGAACACGGTCAGGCTATCGGGGCTATGAAAGCGCCGGATACGTTCGTTGTAGACCCGATAGCCCCGCCCGAGCAGGTACCAGCCCAGTGCAGTCGTGGCCAGCTCGCCGTTGAAACGCAACAGGCCTTTGGCGGCGGCCTGTTCGCTTTCCGGCAGGCTGCCGTAAGCGCCATAGCTGAGTTTGCGCAACTCGCCCAAGTGATACTCGGCGATCACGCTGTGGCTGGCGTTGGTCTGCAACAGCAGCGTCTGGCCAGGTTCGCCACACGCCTGCTGGGCCACCGGCCCTTCGCCGTTGTATAGCACTCGTTGCGCCTGCGCGTTGCCTATGGCCAGGCTCAGCCGATACCCTTCGAAAAACACCTGTGTGGCTTGTTGACCGGTGGCCTGGACTGCATGAAGGTCACCGTTACCGTCATAATGGTATTTGGTGAGTACCTGGCTGGAGGCGTCGGTCACTGACAGCAAACGGCTCTGGGTATCGTAGCAAAGCCGGCGCCCGGCTTCGTCGTTGAGCAGGTTGCCGTTGGCGTCGTACTCGAATGGCGGTATGGGAAGGCCCGGCCGTGCGGGCAGATGCTGAATGCTGGCGAGCTTGCAGGGGTCGTCTTCCCGGGGGGTGTAAAGGGTACGGTATAGCTTTCCTTCGATGGTAGTCGTGACGACTTTGATATTGTCGAAACCGTCGTAGAGGAAGATCTCTTTACTGATCGGTCGGCCAAGTTCGTCACGGGGTAATTCGCTGCCAGTGCAGCTGTAGATGCTCAGGCGAGCACGGTTGTCGTAGGCGAACGTTTCACCCAGCAGCAGCGTGCCCTCTTCGGTCAGCGTGCGGCTTTTCAGGCGTTCACCTGGGTACCAGGTCTGTTCCAGGGTTCGCGTTGGTTGGCCGGTGACCCTGGTGGTCCGGCTGGTCTCGCGGTCGTGGTCATCGTAGCCATGGGTGGTGACCTGCTCACTGCCACCGGCCCGGTCGGTAGTGGTGACGTGCTCGAGCCGGCCGAGGGTATCGTAACGGTAGGTGACCGTCACCTGTTCGCAGGTCATGCTGCTCACCCTTCCGGCGGCGTCATAGGTATAGCGTGTGGGGGTGCGCGTCTGGTCCTCGCGCAGGTGGATACGCCCGTGCAGCGATGGCTGGTAACGAGTGGTCCAGGTTACCTGATCCTTGCCTGTCCACTGCTCGCGGATCAAATGGCCAAAGTTGTCGTACTCGTACTGGCGCTCGCCCTCTTCGCTGGTGGCGCGTTCCAGTTGGGCGTTGCGTGGGTCGTAGCCGTAGCTGCAGGTTTGGTCGGGGGCCACACTGGCGATCGGCGCGCCGGTCAGGTTGAGCAGGTAGCTCAGTTCGATCTTCGCGCCGGCAGGTGTGGTGTAGCTTGACGGTCGGTTGCGTCCGCCTTGGTAGTGGTAACGATGGCTCTGTTTGCCCACGTCGGTACGCGTGCGGCGATGCAGGCTATCGAACGCTTGAGAACCCAATATCGCACGTTGGTTACGGTCCCCCTCGGGTACCAGGGCAACCTCGGTGAGCAGCGCGGCTTCAGCGTGGGCGGCGTAGCCATGCTCAAGGACCGTCCCATCCGGCAGGCGGGTGCTGCTTAGCCGCCCTAGGGCATCATAGGTGAAGCTCTGGGTGTCGCCATGTTCATCGGTTTGGCGGTGGATGCGTCCAAGGCCATCGTAGGTAAAGTTACGTGTCCACAATAGTGTGCCGCTGGCGTCCAGCGTGCGCAGCTGGTCCGGGGCCTGGAACCTGTTCATCGAAGCTTCGGTCATTGCGTTGATGCGATCGCCGCTGCTGCGCCAACTGCGAATCACCATGCCTTCGCGGGTCGGCTTGGCTTGTTCGTGGTGAATGACGCCGTCGGGGGTCGTGGTGCGATGGCATTGCCCCCAGTCGTCGTATTCGAAGCGGGTGACAAGCGGCTGCGGATTGTTCTGGTACCAGTCATGCTCGGTGCGTTCGATGGTTTGACCTAGCGCGTCATAGCGTACTTCCAGGGTTTCGTGCAGGCGCTGGGGGACGTCTTTGTCGATGTGGTCGCGGGCCTCGCCGATCACTCGTCCGAACCCGTCGACATACGTGCGGGTGGTGACCCCGCCGACAGAGGTCGTGGATGTGCCAGGTGCCTCGCCTATTTCCGTGCAATGCAGATAGTACTGCCAGGTGTTCTCGGCACGGTGTTGCGGGTCCTCGGGGGCTAGAATTTCGCGTTGCGGGCGCCCAAGGGCATCGTACTCATAGAGTACTTGAACCCCTTCGGTGTCCTCGCGCAGTACCACGTCCCCGGTGAACGCCGACTCCTGAACCAGGCTCGTCGATACGCTGCCGTCCCACCCGCTGAGGGTTTCCTGGGTCTGTACCACCGGTACATTGGCCAGTGTCTGGTCGGCTCTCAGCTGGCTGAATGCATGCGTCACCACGGTAGGCAGGAAGTCGCGGGTGGTCACTTTCATCACCACCCGCCCATGCAGGAAGGGTACGTCGATATCGTTGACATAGGTGTACTCATGCCGGGTCAGCTCGACTTCCTGTTGATTGTCCAGCTGCAGCGTTCGCTCTTGCGTCACGGTATGCCAGTCGGCCAAGTCGGCTCGCTCAGGGTCTCTCAGTGCCGGCAGGGCCCTGTAGTCGAAACGCTTGACCAGCGTGGCGGCATTTCCTGGCCCGGCTACGGGTATCGTCACCTGTCGCTTCAGGTAGCTCACGAAACCTTCAGGATTGGCGGGGCAGACACCCTCGTCACCGTCTTCGCCCTCGGCCGGATAGTACTCGCTGATTTCCTGCACCCCGTCGCGCCGAGTGAGGGTCCTGAGGTTCCCTTGGTGGTCGTACGTGCGTGATTCCTTCTCATGGTAAACCTCGCTCGAAGCGCTCGTCAGCCACCAGGAATATTGCGTTTCGATGGGCAATTGGCAGGTGGCCGGCTGCTGATCGAAGTGGGTATCGTCGTGCAGGTTGTAGGTGATGGTCTGGCGTGCCACCGCCTCGCCCTGGCTTGTTTGCTCCAGCACCAGCAGGTGGTAACGGTTGTAATGGCGGTTGATCGAGCGCAGCGCACGCGGCGAGCCGTTACCGTCGTTTGTCCAGTACGTCTCGATGGTGCCGTACCGGTAGTCGCCTCTGTGCTGGTAGAGGTAGTCCAGGCCATCGTCGAGCCAGCTGTAGTTCAATTCATAGCCCAGGAAGTTGCGGGCGTCCGGACGCTGCGCATCCATGCAGTACTGGTAGCGGATGTCGACAGGGTCGCCGTCAGCGGTAGGGTGCCGCAGGTGCCGGGTGACCCTGGGTAATGTGGGCCGGTTGGCACTGGTGGGGAAATGATGCCCACCGTCGGCGTACTCCAGCCGTTCCACACCACCCATGGGCGTACGCATTTCCACGACACACCACATGTCCCTGATTTTTTGGTAGTCGAAGGCCCAGGTAGCCTTCTCGTCAGTGGGTAGCTCGAAGCGCTCGAGCTTGCCTTCGGCATCGAGGTGCAGTGTGTAGGAGGGGCCTGGCTGGTCGCTGATGTCGGGGTTGAACGACAAAACCACGGTGTTGCGGCCCGGGGCCCGTTCTATCCGTAACAGTGTCTCGCCGTCGCTCTGATGAACGCGGGACAGGTAAGGATGGCCGCCGTAGGTGTCGTAGTCGAGGTTCAGCCGATGGCCCTGTGGGGTACAGATTTGCACCGGCACGGCAGTACGGAATTCGCCGCTGCCGCGCTCTTCCAGAAACTCCACCTCACCGCTGCGGTGCACCAGGCGAAAAACCGCTGCGCTGTCGCGATAGAAGTGAAAACTTTCGAGCTTCTGTTGGCCCACGGTCATGCGCCCGAGCTGTGTCGGGTCGCTGATGATCTTGAAGTTTTCGCCGCTGTTGGTGGTGAGCAGCCCCTTGCTTTGGCGAAACTGCGACAGGGGTATATCCCAGCCCAGCCCGTAGCCTGCATCAATGGGGGTCAAGGCGTTGTAGGCGAGCGCGATGTCCAGCGCCGGCCCTCGCCGATCATGCGCTTGGACGGTAGGCAGTTTCAGGTTCACGGTGAACTGGCCGGTGCGTGCATCGACACCGGTTTGCAGTTGTTCGATGAAATTACTGGCATTGCTGCGCACTCTGGAATTGAGCGTCATTGTGCTGACCTCGGAACAGGGGTACTGGGTCAGGCACCGGTCACGGTAGAAGCCGGGCCTGTTTGTTGCAGACCTTAGCAGCGTGATCCAGGTGTGCCACCTAGCATATTTGCCAGTTTCCCGTGGGGTGGGGGCAGGGGTAAAAAAGGTTCCATTGCGAGCTTCTGAGACCTCAGTAGCGCTCATCAATGGAGTTCCCCATGCCGTTTTTACCGATGCCTGATGTTCCGGCACTCGATGCCAACAACAGCCTCGATGCCGATGCATTGGATGACATGCTCGACACACTGATCTGCTATCCGGGCATTGTCGTAGGTGACACGCTCGATATCGATCTTCGCGGCTGTGCGGCCGACGGCAGCCCTTCGGATCACCTTCAAGTGGCACTGGTTGTAGATGCGTTGGATGACCAAGGCTGCTATCACTGCCTCATCCCGGCAGTAAGGTTCAGTGGCCTGAAAGGCGGGTGGGTGTTCTACGCTTACAATGCGCATACTCGGGTAGGCACCCCGGGCGAAACCTGTGAAGCGTCATTGCGCCGTTTTTTTTATGTCAACCGTGAATTACCGGCCCAGGGTGGCTTACCTGTAGCACAGCTCATGGAGTCTCACGACTTGACCGTGGTGGTCGACGATCTGGGCGGCCAGGATGCGCACCTTGTGCTGTTGCCGTATCAGGCAATGAGCGAAGGGGACCAGTTCACGTGCTCGTGGTCGCTTGTCTTCCCCGACAGTGATATAGAACTCGAAAAAGGCACCATTGGCCACACGGTGGGGCCTGACGATATAAACCGTGCAGTCAGCTTACCATTCCAGAATTCGATCCTCGTGACCGGGAGAGGCCTGGCCCTGAAGGTTTCCTACCGCCTCGATTATGTGGGGAACACTCGCTTCAGCGATTCGCCCATGCAAACGCTGCTGATAGTGGACAGCGACCCTGGCCTCCCGGACTTGCTGCCCCCGCCACGGGTGCGCGACGTTCCCCCTGGTGCTGACGGCACGGTGATCATCGACCCCGATGCTTACCCTGAAGGTATCACCCTCGAGTTTGCACCCTATGCTGGCATGTCCGACAGAGACGGCGTCGTTCTGCTTCTGCAGTATGCCTCGGGGACCAGCGAGGCGCTCGGCATGCGGCTGGACCTTACGTCAGTGGACAGCCAGTTTTTTGCATTCAGTCTCGATGGGCAGTGGGTACGTGACCATCGTGGCGACAAGGTGCTGCTCTCATACCAGTGCGCACGGGGTGGCTACGATGGCCGCTCGCAAGACCTGAGCATCGACATCAAGACACAACTGAAACTGCCCACTCCAAGCGTGGAAGACGCCGTGCCTGGCGACGACGGCGGAGCGCACGACGGCTCCATCGACGGCTGGAATTCGCTGCTTTTCGGTTCGGCCATCTTGATACCTGACCTTTTAGACCTGCCGGTCGGAGCCGAACTCAGCGCTCACTGGCGGGGGTTCACCGAGGCGGGTTCGCAAAGCTTTTCGCTAGCGAGCGACCAGAAGCGCTGCGCTGTCCCAGCCAACCTGATACTGCCGAATCTTGACCGGGTCGTAGAGGTTTCCTGCTCGGTCAGCTTGGGGGGGGAACACCTGGGCAGTTCCGACGCCTACCGGCTTCACGTGGTTGAGGACATCGTCAAAGACCGCCTCCCAGGCATCCAGTGCCAACCGGTCGAGAACGGCACTGTGTCGCTGGCGAAGGTGCCGGACGAAGGGCTGGAGCTAAGTGTTGACTACTGGAAAGGCATGGCTGCCGGGCAACAGGTCACTCTTGAAATTCACGGGCTCGTCGGGGGCGCCTCGAAAACCTTCTACCCGCGCTGCAAGGTGGCCGTTAGCGAAGAGGAGGAAGAGGCTGAGCGAATCGTTGCCCATTTCGAAAGGGCCCAACTGAGTGAGTTGGCATTGAACCAGATTTTCCAGGTTCAGGGCAGTGTGAGCTTCGATGAGGGTGCTTCTTTCAAGCCGTTCAAAGCGCTGTCCCTGAGCCTGAGGTCATAGCGGCTTCGATATGGCAGGCAGGGCGTCGTCCCTGATCGCCATCCGATCCATAACCGAGCAAGAGGACTATCTGCATGTCCGTACATACCGTAGAGGCAATATTAGAGTGGATGGTCCGCTATCCAGACCTGGCCAAGTGGGATTTCGTCCATGCCCTGGACGTCCGGGGGCTCAACGATTCGATGCGCCAGGGGTATCTGTTGCGATGGCGCGATGGAAATGCCATCGACGAGATCAACGGCCAGTTCGACATCGAGCATACCGACCTCTCATACAACTTGAATGATGTGCGCCTGGCGGCTCCCCAGTTGGACCTGAGCATCGTTTCCGAAGCACGGCCAGTGGCGCGTGTGACGCTGCAGGTGGAAGGCACCGTGGTCATGCTGCAGCGCCTGCGCGGTATCCGTCAATTGGCCCATTACGATGCGCTGAACAGCCTGTGTTTGAGATCCGACCATACCTTGGCCGCTGCTGACGGGAGGCTTCAGCTTGACCTACCAAGCGGTGACGACTTTTTCATGGAAGGAATGGGCTCTTCGCTCGACGGTATGCTGGGGGGGGAGTTTTTCCAGGGCCATTTCGCCGAACTGAGCGATGCACAGCGTTACTTCCTGTTGGCCGGCATCCGCACTGCGCCGGACAAGCCGTTGCGTGCTGGCAAAAATATGGTCGCCAGGTTTCAGCGCAGCGATGATGAGCAGCGCATGGCGCTCGTGCTGTGGTCGACGCTCGATAGCGGAGCGAACGGTGAGCTGCCGGGTGCCCCGTTGCCTTTCCTGCTACCGGATGAGTTCGCCGGCCCGCAGCAGGTGACCAGTCTGTTATCGCTGGCCGCGTTGCAAAGGGTGGCGTTTGCCGAGGCCATGTTGGGGCTGATTCCTGATGGCAATTTCTCCTGGACGAGAGGCGAGGGTGGCAGGCTCGAGGGGCTTTCGGCGCGTGCAGGCCGACTCTATGTCCCTGGCAGTGATTACAGCTCGCAAGCTTTTGACTTTCAGCTCGACGGTTTCGATCTAGAGGCACACACCCTGCGGGCGACCTTTTCGGCGCCGGCGAGCGAGCAGGCCTGGCGCCAGTCGTTCTCGTTGTCATTGAAATACCGCCCGCGCGAAAGCTCGTCCTGGAGCAGCCTGCCGCTGACAGGCTCTGTGACGCTGGCTCACCGGTTCGAATTGGGTCTGGCAAGTGACGCAGCCTTCATGACCGAGGGCAAACTGCAGACTTCGGCCATTGGTGCACCGGTGGTCCAGCTCACCGGCGGGCTGCCGCCCGACCTGCCCATGGAAGCGCGCGCGCAGATTCACGAGGCGGTGGCGTATTCGATTCACAAGGCCTTCTACAACGCTTTGGCCCCCCACCTGACGGCGCATATCGGCGAGCAGTTGCTGCAGGACTTCACGGTGGGTGAGGCCAGCCAACCGGTGCCCCAGCGGGTTGAAACAGCGATCAACCCGGCGGTGTTCGGTACCTTGCGGGCGCAGGGCTCAACGCTACGGATTGTCGATGCGCCGCTGGTGCTCAAGGCCAGGGATGTGCACACCTTTACCGTCGAGCCCGCCGACGCCACGCTGCAATGGCGGTTGACCGGCCTACCCGGCAGTTCGGGGGAGTGGGGGCGTATCGATGCCGACACTGGCACCTATACCGCGCCGGGCCTCAATGCCATGGGCGGCCTCGCCACGCGCATCATGGTCACCGCGACCGATAGGGCCACCCAGCAGACGAGCGACGTGCTGGTTACCGTGCTGCCCCACGGGATCAGCGTCAACCCCTTGATCAGGGTGCTGCAGCCAGGGGATAAGGGGCAGTTGAGCGCGGCATCGAACGGCGGCGGCAACCTGGCTTGGTCTATCGAGGGCGCAGGGCCAGGGGCGGGTCTCCTCGAACCGACCCCCGATGGGGCCTTCTGTACGTACACCGCGGGTAGCCCCGATCCCGAGAAGGCGTGGGTGATCGACGAAATCGTCGTGAGCGATGGGCGAGGAGAAAGCCGCAAGGTACACATGCTGGTGGAGCAGCGCCAGCCGCTGCTCGACATCGCCCTCGGCGCGCTGCAACCGGGCGGCCGTGTGCAACTGGAGGCGCGTTTCAACGGAACCCTGTTGGATGAAGTGACGTGGAGCCTGCCGCTGGGTGGCCCCGGCTCTATCGATAAGCAGGGCATGTACGCGAGCGATCCGCTGGCCTTCGAGCATTACGCCCTGGTCGCCGCCAGCTATCAGCATCCCGAGTACGGCACCTTTGAGGGCTACTCGATTCTGCCACTACCGCTTTCGGCCCACTCGGCACTGCTCTCGCAGCTCGTCTGGCATGAGGCAAACGTCACAGGCAGCAATGATCCGCAATGACACGAGGCAATCGACATGCTTAGTAATTCACGTAACGACATTATTGCTCGGCTGCAAGGTCCAAGTACGCGTGGTTGGGGGGCGGTCTCGGTGTTCAGCCGCGCTCGGCTCAATCGGGCGCTGGAGCAGCAGTACTTGAGCCGTTTGGAAATGCTTACCTTTCTGCCGCCCTGCTCACTCGAATTCCAGGCAGCGGACAAGCGCATCGCCCTGGTCATGATCGAGTTCGGCACCCCGAGGCTGTCTTTTGAAACGGCCTCGCTCGAGGATTCGCAGGCCAGCTTGACCTTGAACATCATCGGCGGTCAGGTGCTCGAATACGGCGGCACGGGCGAGCTATTGGCCCGGTATGAGCTGTCCGAAAGCATGGGCTACACCCTGGAGATGGCCATCGAGTTGACCCAGGTGCAAGGTATCGTCGATCAACGCGGGCGCGTGGTGCTCGATCTGTCCCAGGGCACCCGCCTTGCCAGCAACCTGTACGAAGGGGAGCTCGCCGAGGCATTGAACCCCCGGCTCGGTAGCTGGTTCGCCGGGTTACCTCGGCATCGCACCCTGTTCGACCTGGGCATCATCGACCTTCAAGGGGTAAGCCCGCTGACACCGGATCGTTTCATCATTCGTACCCAGGCCGCGCCCGGGGCGCAAGTGCTGGGTGCGAACAACTATGGGGCTGGGGCGGTGGTGGTGTTCATCAAGCTGCTAGGCAACGAGGCAATCGGCCTCGAGCCTGACCGCGAATTCCCCTACCTGATACCTGACGATGGCGATGGCGAACGGTATTCCGCGTCGCTGCTGGTCCAGCGGGAAATGCTCGAGCATGTCACCGGCGGCCGTCTCGATGTACTCAGCAGCCTGTTGTTTCCTGGTGGCCAGGTGTTCCAGGAGGTCGACCGTGATTTACCCAGGGATCTGATCGTGTTTGGCGACATCGCGCCACACCGTAGTCTGTTGACCTTATCGCCGGCGACTCGAACGCTACAGGCCGGGGAGACGGTCCAGTTCACCTTGCATGATGCCGATGGCGCGCCGCTACAAGCGACGCGCTGGACGGCGATGAGCCTGCGCAGTCACCAGCGCAAGGCGGATGGCATGTTCGTGAGTGGCCGCCCGGGCTTGTACCAGGCCGCCGACGTAGAGACCATTGGCCAAAACAGCCTGACCGTGGTGATCACCGCCGAGCACGAGCAAGGCGGGGTCCTGCGCAAGGCCAGCGCCCGGTTGCTGGTGCAGCACCAGCCGGTCGCCTTCGCGCCTGCGCTGTACAAGACCGTTGGCAGCCTGGAACCGGTGAGGTTGAACGCCTCGCGTACCGATGACAATGCCTTGTCCTGGCGCTTGCTGGGGCCTGCATTGGGCACCTTGCTACCAGAGGCACGGCAAGCGAAATTCGAACCTGCTGCGGGCATAACCCACGACGTGGCGTTGCAGCAGATCGCTGTCGACGCCGAAGGCAAGCAGCGCCTCGGGGTCGTGCTCAACAACAGCTATCAGCCGGCCCGCATCAACTCCAGCGAACAAGGCGTGATCAAGCCTGGCCAGCAACGCACGTTCATGCACGACGATGCCACTTGGTTGCCCAGCGCCGAACGTCGTTGGCGCGCACTGGGCAATGGCGTACTCGATGCTCAGGGCCAGTATACCGCGCCCACCGACTTGCTCGCGGCCACGGATGTGGTAGCGCTGGCGTTTATCCAGAACGGTGTGAGCTACCCTGGTGGGCACGCGGTAGTGACGGTCTCGAGCCTGGAACCGGAAAAGAGCTGGACAGATCTAGACATATTTCAGGTAACGCTCAGTAGCGGTGTGGGGAGCACGCATGAGGGGCGCGCATTTGCTAACGGTTACCAACAGTTGCAGGTAGACATCAAGGTGAAGCCGGTTCAGCCCGTTTCTGGAGACGAGGTGTATTGGCTCAGCCCTACGGAAATCGCCAGCATCCGCTTGCGCGATCGCCGGTCGGGGATAGACATCGACATTCTGGATGAGGAGGACGAAGGCATCGAGAGCGGCTCAACGTCTCTGTACGCAACGCGCACCACGCGCAATCGGTTCCGGCTGTCCCAAGGCGGGCAGGGCCATACGCGTTTGGCCGACGCTGACGAAGGGGTTACCTTCAAAATGCTTTTTTTGCACGCACGCGACGAGAGCGCCCAGAATGCCGAGTTCAACGTGGTGCTGCATAAGGAAGGGGGCGGCGAGTTTGTTTCGACAGAAAAGACCCTAGATAACGTCTCGTTCACATTCAAGCATATACCTCGCCCTATTTTCAAAGAGGAGCAGTACAGCATTAGGCGTTGGCGCGCCGAGGGCGGGTCGGCGGCCCCGGGCGACCCGGTAGAGGACGATTTCGTCTTTCATCTCCGGACCCAGGATTACTTTATTCTGGAGTATGGTCAGGGTATTTTCGAGACATGCAAGTTCTATTGGCTCAATGACTACGAAAAAGACACCGTGGGAACACCGCCCTGCTCGCTGCTGACTTGGGAAAGCAGCTACAACAACGAGGTGATGGCCAGCTATACCGGCTGGATTTTCCGCGATCGCCTGGAAAAAACGGAAGGCGATGGCCCGCCCCCACTTGAAATAAAGTATGACAGCCGCCTGAAACCTTATGTGGAGAAAGTGATCGGGGACTTCAAGCAGACGGTGGACCTCACCGGTTTCAAGGACGGC
The DNA here is from genome assembly GCF_013305665.1 of Pseudomonas sp. NY5710. Lineage (NCBI taxonomy): Bacteria > Pseudomonadati > Pseudomonadota > Gammaproteobacteria > Pseudomonadales > Pseudomonadaceae > Pseudomonas > Pseudomonas sp. NY5710. The sequence continues at coordinate 3,808,709 of NZ_CP045554.1, read as the reverse complement.
GCGTTGGTAATCGTCAACTTCAGGCATGACGACTTTCCATTCAATGCGAAAGCGCTGGCTGCCGTCGATAAAGATCTAGGCGTCGAGTTGGTAGACCAGGACGGCAATGCCCACTATCTGCGCCTTTCTTACGGACCGCCCACTCAGGTTGGGCGGCGCAATCAGGTGGAACTCAAAGTCGAGCAACCTCCGCGGAGCGTGATGCGGGCCAATTCGAGAGGAGCGATATAATGAAAATTCGTACGGGCTGCATGTTGGCGATACTGGGGCTGCTGGCACTCGATACAGCGCTTGCCGGAAATATCGAATTCGCCGAAAAGTGGGACAGCGCCAATGGCCCCGGCGGGGATCGGTGTTCAATTGAAGTAGTAAGAATGAAAGGGGAACAAACCTTTGACTTCAAAGATGATGATACTAATAATTGCAAGAATGATCAGATGACCTACTTCAAGCTTAACAATGTGCCGTCAGCGACCCTGATCGGCTTGTACGCAGAGGCTAACTGTAGAACGGAAAGAACACCGGATTGGTATTTCATTTTGCGCGTGTATATAAATCCTATGTCGACGGGTTGGATAGCCATTCCTGATTTAGAGCATGTATCTAAGGATGGAATTGTTAAGGGGGGGGTGTGCGACGCGTGAGCTATGTTCATAATCAGGGAAAAATCAAAGGGAAATTGTCTTGTGTATCAATCGATCACTACTGACTGGTCGCACGCACAATCCTTTCTGGAGATACCAACATGACCGATTCCACTGCCGTTCATTCGAACGCCTTCAACTTCATGAGTTACCTCGCTTCCGGTGTCGACCCACGCACTGGCCAATATACATTCTCGGTCAACTTGCCCGGGCTCAATTGCAACTTCCTGCAGGGGCCGCTGTTCGAGTTCCCGTTGTTCTACAGTCCGCTCAATACCGTCGATTCGGGGTTCGGCAAGGGTTGGACGTTGCGGCTTTCGCAATTCAACCCCGCCACGGACGTCGTCTCGCTGGCCACCGGTGAAAGCTTCAAGGTCACTGGTAAACCCGCCGGCAAACCCTGGGTGATGAAAGAGCAGAAACTCGAAACGTTCCACTTCTACGCGCACGGCAACCGAGGCTATCGTATCGTGCACAAATCGGGCGCTGTCGAAGTGCTCAAGCCGCAAGGCGCCCGCAACCTTGCCGTGCCCGTGGAAATATACAATGCGCAAGGCCATGGCATACGCCTGTACTACGAGGACTTTGGTGGCTTCCCGCAGTTGGCATCGGTCACCCAGGACGATGGCGAGGTTGTGTTGCAGATCAAGCGAGAAGGGAATGCGCTGTACGCCACGACTTTTCCCAACCTGGAAGACGCACAGGCCCGCACGGCCTTCACGTTGCTTCTGAGGGGTGATGGGCAAGTGGACCGGCTCATACTGCCGACCGAGGAGCAAGCTTCCTGGCGCTTTCGCTACGAAACCATGCGCGACCTGCAGTGCATCGTCGAGGTGCAGACCCCGACCGGCGCCCTTGAAGCGTTGCGCTATGAAGACGAAGGCCATTTGTTTCCCGGCAATGCACGCACCTCGCTCCCTCGGGTCACGCACCATTTGATCCACCCCGGATTCGAGCAACCCACGATCGAGAAGCGCTATGGTTACGAACTCGATCCTGGCCGGCCCAACAAGCACAATTTCCTCGGTTACGGGCTGCCGGTGACCTGGCAGGACGATGGCTTGGACAACCTGTTCCGCTATGTCGGCACGTATGCATACGGGTCGGTGGAAACCTGGTATGTCGCCGATGAGCAAGGCGCCGCACAGCCGGTGCGCACCATTACCCGTGCGTTCGATCAGTTCCACCTGCAAACCAGTACACAGACCGTCCAGAACGACAGTGTTCAACGCTCGAGCACGGTGTACAACGTGCAACTCGACAGTGACGGCAACATGATTGAGTTCGCCCAGCAACCGGCCAATATGCAATTGCCCACCCAGAGTACCGAGGCCTGGTGGCGCCTTTCACAATCGGCCCTGCGCCGTGAACAGAGCGTCCTGACGCGGTATGACCGGTTCGGCAACCTGCTGGAGCAGGTCGATGCCACTGGGGTGAAGACGCTGCAGCAGTGGTATGACGCGTCGCATCAGGACGGGCATGACGCCGACCCTGAAGGGTTCACCCGAGACCTCAAGCAGAAAACCGTGGTGCCGGCCGAAAACGGTGTGGGCGCGGCCAGCGTCCTGGTAAGCCGTTACCGTTATGCGACGCTGGCGGCATTGGGCAATGATGGCGAGGCGGGCGTGGAGCTTGCGCCGTGGTATGCACTCGACAGCGAGACCCTGGTGGAAATGTTGCCGGCCGACACTGAACGGCAGTGGCAGGAAATGACCTACGAGTACGAGACCGACCCCGCCGAACGCTGGACATACGCTCGACCGCGGCGCAAGGTTCAGCGCATGGAAGGTGGCGACCTCACCACACGGTATGCGTATAGCCAGCAACCCTACACTGCTGGCCAGACCGCGCTGCTGGGCAATACCGTGCTCCAGGTCCAGGAAACCCTGACCGGTTCGCTCGAAGGCGACGATCAGCACTCGCCTACCCGAACCATCGTGTCCCAGCATTCGGTAGTGCTCGACGAGCCTTTGCTGACGCGCGACGACAACGATGTCGAAATACGCTACGAATACGACGCCTTGCACCGGGTCACCTGCGAGACTGTCGCGCCCGGCCGGCCCGAGCAAGCCAGTCGGCGTTACCAGTACCAGCTTTGTGCCGCTACCGGCGAGCAGGCAAGCCAACTGAGCTTTGACGTCAAGTCGGTGGCCACCCGCAGCGAGTTCGACGGTTTGAATCGGGTCATCGCTGAACTGCGCGAGGACGTCGATGCGCTCATTGATGGCAGTGGTGACCTGCATCCGACCTATCGCGCTGCCTTCAACGCGCTGGGAGAACAAATAGCGGAAGAAGACATCGACTGGGTAGACGGCAAGTTGTTGCAACTGCGCACGACTTACCGTCATGACGACTGGGGGCAACGATGCTGCACGGTTGGGCCTGACCGGGTGCACCATTATGCCTATACCGACCCGGTAGGGGTCGCTGGGCACGACGGGGTGGTCACTCGGGCCTGGGACGAGGTCGAGGCGGAGGCTTCGGACGGAACCCGTCAGTGGCTCAAGTCGGGCGTGACGGTCACTTGGCTGAACCTTTTCGACAAAGAGGTACGCACCGAACGGCAAGATATCGAGGGCAACACGATCAGTATTCAGGAAGACAGCTACGATGGGTTGGGGCGCCACACCCGCGAGGTCATCAACACACGGGTCAACCAGTACCAGTATGACGTCTTCGACCGCTTGCTCGAGCATAAGCTGCCGTATGATCACATTGTCGTGCGTACGTATGCGTCGCACAGTGCCGACGACCTGCCAACGTCCATAGCGATCAACGGCAAGATACTGGGCGAACAGAGCTTCGATGGCCTGGGGCGGATGAGCACCTCCACCACTGGCGGCCGGCTGCAAACCTACACTTACAACGGCAGCCAACTGCGTCCGCAAACCGTGACCATGCCCAGCGGCGATGTGGTCGAATACGACTACTTGCCAACGCTTGTCGATGAGCCCGTCAGCAGGACTATCGCTGCGTCGGGAACCGATCGAGCAGGGCTGGCGAACGAACAGGACATCTACGACTACGATCGCCAGAACGGGCGGCTGTTGAGTTGCGTCGCGGGGGACCAGACGGTCGTGCGCAGCTATTACAGTACCGGGGAGGTGAAGGAGGAAACACGGACTTACACTGCGCCAGCCGCGAACGGCGATGATCAGACCTTCACCATGAAGTACGGCTATAGCGTCAAGAAGCGCCTGATGAGTTACCAGGACGTGCTCGGCGGCGTGCAGACCTATGACTATGATGAGAGCGGCCGCTTGTCCCGGACGACTTTGGGCTCCACCACGGCGGACTTCACCTACGATGCATTCGGACGCACCCATTCCATCACGACGAAGGACGGCGACCAGCAGTTGGTGACGACCTTGATGTATGACGAGTTCGATCGTGAGGTCTTGCGTACGTTCGATTTCGGCGGTGGCCTGACGCAGAGCTTGACGCAGGTGTACAACGACATCGATAACTTGGTGCAACGTACGTTGTGCGAAGGCAACACGGTACTGCGCGATGAGTTCTTTAACTACGACCTTCGTAATCGGTTGACGGATTACCAGTGCAAGGGCGAGGGTGGGCAGCCTGCATTGCAGGCCCCCGAGGACCCGTGGGGCAATGTGATCGCGCGGCAGGCATTCATGCTCGATGAGTTGGACAACATTACCCTGGTGACCACCACCGATGCTGAAGGCCAGATCCACAGGACGCGCTACAATTTCGACAACCCGTTGGATCCGGCGCAGCTGACCGGTCTGGTCCATTACCCTGCAGATCGGTCGGTGCCGCCACCTGTGTCATTCACCTACGATGCCAATGGCAATATGACGTGCGACGAGGCAGGCCGCACCTTGATCTATGATGGCGTGAACCGGCTGCGCGAAGTCTTCGATGGCCAGGCCAGCCACCAGTACCACTACGATGCTCAGGACGTGCTGACGGGCACCTCCGGGCCGGCTTGAACCTGTCGCGGTGCCGCGCTAGCGGTAGCGCAGGGTGAAGTTCAGCGCGCCGCTGGCAGCGCCAGGGACAACGGTGTCCTCGGTCTGGAACAGGTGGGCACCCAGGTCCAGGCGCATGTCGCCCGAGCTGATCGGCAGCATGTCGTGCTCGACTTCCAGGGGGAAAGGCGAGCTATCGTTCTTGACCACCTGGATCCCGACGCCGTCGGCGTCCGCGCCAGCGCCCATGCTGAAAACGCCGGGGTGGCGCGGGTCGGCCTGCGAGCCGTTGGTCGGGTCCAATTGCAGCGTCACCCGGCTATTGCCGCCAGGGTCGGCTACGCAACCTTTCAAGGCGATGGTGAACGGTACGGTCGTGGTGCGCGACCCTGGTCCGGTGAAGTCGCTTTTCTGCCATTCCCCAAGCACCACGGGGTTCGGGCTCACCGCGTCGCCGACGATACTGCACTCGGCCTGGACGATGGTGGCCGATACCAGGAACTTGAACGCTTCACCGAAGTTATTGAAATCGAGGACGGCATTGAACATCTGCTTGGCGGCGATCCTGTGGGGGCCGGGTGCGATATTACCGGTTTTGACGAAGGTGATCTGTGTGTAAAGGAGCCCCAATATTGTTCCGAGAAGACCGTTGTCGGTATCTCTGTAAGCGACGTAAGGCACACGCGTGTCACCGTTCTCTGGAATGAAGCTACTGGATATAACGCCGTCAAGCGGCCTCTTGACCCGGATGCGCACACCTATGCCGTCAATACCGGTTTCGAGAATGTGTCCATCTGAGGGTTCACCGCCGATCGGTGGCAACGGGTGTGGGACAATGGGCACGCTCGCGTTGAGGTGCAAGCGCATGTAGGCGCCGTCGCCAAAATGAAAGCATATAAGCCTTGCGCCGTCGGTCGTTTCCCAGGTTTCAGGGTCGAGTTGGCCGATGACCGTACCGACCGGGGCGTCGCGCGGCACGTGCAAGGTTCCCAGGTCACGGTGATAGGTCATGGGAATAGGCCCGTGAAGCTCCACGGTACAAAAGGAGGGGGCTGCGCTTGGCGCTGCTTGGCCGTGCGGCAGGAAGCCGAGCGTACAGATCAACGTGGTGATAGCGAGGGTATTGCGGGGGCTGAACATTGAATATCCTTGTCTGGCGGTCAACCCGTGGGCGACCGGCCAAGGCTGGTGAGTCAGTTGCAGGTCAGGGTTTGCTGTCGATACCCGCCCGAGATGGGCAGGCCAGCAGGGTTCAGTTGCACCTGGCAGCGTGGTTGGTCGTCTTCGCCCCAGTGCGCGGTCAGGGTGTGCTCACCCTCATCCAGGGCCAGCAATAGCTGCCCGCCCTGGCCGACCATGCCTACGACCTCTCCCGAGTGGTCGAGCAGTTGTGCGCCGAAGGGCAGCACGTAGCCTTCGGCGTTGTGCAGGGTCAGCACCATGCGGTTGATGCGGCGGGCCTCGAAGCGGTGCCTGACAACCGCTCCGCGCCGTGGCACAAGCTGGGCAGTGGCATTTTCGATGGTCACATCCGCCCCGAGTTGGTCGGTATCCAGTACCAAGGCATTAGGCTTGTAGGGGCGCAGGTGAGGAATCAGCGCGTAGCCGTTGGCATCGGTACGGGCTGCGCCACCCTGGCGTATGCCGACGTCGGCGATACCTGGCACCTGAACCAGGCCCATGGTGTCTCCCAGGTAGGGGCCGAAAGCCAGGCCGTCTTCATGCAGCAGCACGGCGCCGCTGGCATTCACCGATACGTTACGGTACCGCTCGCTCAGCACGCCTCCCGCACCGAGGCTGGCGTGCGGTGTTTGGTATGCCAAGGCCAGTGAAAGGGTATCATTGCGCTGCTGATCACGCTGAACGCTGGCGTTATAGCCTAGCTCCTGTCCCGCCTGGCCGCTGAGTGAGGTGCGCAGGCTACTGCCACTGGCGCTGTGCGACACGTCGGTCGACAGCCGGTGGGCGGCGCCGAACTCCAAGGGCATCGACAGGCTCAGGCCAATTTGGCGGTCACTGTGTGAGCCGGCGCTGGTCAAGGATTGCGAAGCATACAGGTTGTAGTTGAGCGAGCCATGATAGCCGCTGAAATTGAACTGGAACTGACGTTGTACGTCCTGGCGCTGCCAGTAGTCCTGCTGCGACAGGTTCAGGCTGACCGAGTGCCCTTTGCCGATTTTCTGGTAAACAGAGGCCTCGAGGCGGCTGCGACGGCTGCCGAGAAAGCTGCGTTCGTTGCTGCCTTGTCGGACCCATTCGTCGAAATCCCGATACCCTGGGGTGGAATAGCGGTAACCGGCGAAGCGCAGGTGCGTGTCGGCGCCGAAGCTCTTGCTGTAACGCATCGAATAGCTCTGGCCCTGCAGGTCGCGGTGCGGCGCTGGCAGCTCGCTGCTGGCGTGGGTCACATCCAGTGAAAGCGCCCCCAGCTCGCCCAGGTCGCGCGCTATGCCCAGCGCGACTGCGCGATACCCGGTGCTGGACATCACCCCGCCGTACACCGATGAGCGCCAGGGCGTGCCCATGGCCAGGCCGGCCTGCCAGAATACCGGGGTGTCGAACTTGTCGGGCGGGTTGTAGCGCCCCACTGCGGCGCTGTAGTTCCAGACCCCAGGCCGTAGAAGGTTGCCGATGCTGGCATAGGGTTGCTGAAAGCGGCGCACCTGCCCGTCAGCTTCGGTCAGCACCACCTCCAGTTCTCCAGTACCACCTACGCTCAAGTCGTCGATGGCATAGGGGCCAGGGCTGACATAGGTGGAGTAGATCGGGTAACCGTTCTGCCAGACTTCCAGCTTGGCGCGGCTCTGGGCGACGCCGCGGATCACGGGGGCATAACTGCGCAGGGCATCCGGCAGCATGTCCTGGTCTGCATTCGCGCGGATACCGAGCATGGGAATGCTTCGAAACACCTGGCTGTCGGTGAACGACTCGCCCAAGGTCACGGCTCCCCACGTCCCGGGCAGGTCGTGCTGGGCGAAGGTATTGGTCCTGTCCCAGTGTGCCCCGCTGCCGCTGTCTTGACGCCAGGACTGTTGGCTGCGTAGGCGCCAGCCCTGCACGTTCAGACCGGTATTGAGGTACAGGTCCTGGCTGTACTGGCTACTCTGGTAGCCGTCGCTGCGTCGCGCCGAGGCCTGGTAATTGACGAATGCTGCGTTGATGCCACTGTCCCAACGCTGGGGATCGACATAGCCTGCCACATCACGGCGCAAGGCGATTTGCGGTATGGACAGCGATAGCTGGAGCTTTTCGCTGTCGAAGTTCACTTGCGCGCCGGGCACTACGCCCGGCAGGTCCAGGCACTGGAGGCTGGTGGCCGTCGGATCCTCCAGTGCATCCAGGCGCAACCCCAATTCACCTAGGAGCGCCGGGGGGAGGCAGGCTTCGAGCGTTTGCGTGCGGGCATCGTTTTCGAACGTCAGCCAGTGCTCACCGATGTCCTCGAGATTGACGATCAGCCTCACCCGGTAACGCCCCGGCGGTAGTTGCTGTTCGTCGCTCAAGGCGCCGAGCGCCAGGGCGCTGGCGCCAGGTTGGCGGGGGTCTTGGCGAAGAAAACCGGCTTCGAAAGGTGCAGCTATGGCTCTGCCCGGTTGCACGAGCAGGGGTACTAGACAGCTGAGCGCGAGCAGCGCTCGCCGCACCGACTCGCTGTCAGGACAGGTTGGTGATGGGTTCATGTGTTCCATTCCTGAAGGCGACTCGCTACGCTCAGATAGCGTCCTGCACGGGGAGGGTCAGAGGCTGGGTCAGGCCACCGTAATCGTTGATGAACGTAACGGTGACCTTCAGGCCACTCGTGCCGAATTGGCGCGGTATCGCATAGCGTTGCGTGTCTAGCGGGCGCAGCATGTCGGCCTCACGCAGCGGGTGGCGCTGGTCGGCGAGCTGCAGCTCGAACCGGCTGAACACGTAGTGATAAGGCGTGGGATTACGTACTTGCAGGTAGCGGCGGCCGCCCTCCTGCACGGTGGAGAACTCCAGCTTTTTCAGCTCGCGTGCCGGGTTCCCGGCGATGGCGGTGGGCCGATAGAACAGCTTGATGCGTGTACGCAGGGCGATGCGTAGCGTATTGCGAGCAGCCGAGTCCGGGTCGGCTTGTGGCACTTCCTGCAGGTTGAAGAAGAACAGCGACTCGCGGTCCTGGGGTAACTCATTGGGTAACCCATTGATCTGCACGGTTTGCTCTCGGCCTGGGTTCAGGCGAAACAGTGCAGGGGTGGTGACGAGCGGCACGCTGGTAGTGGTGTCGTCGGCCTCGGTGTTGACCCAAGCCTGTGCGGCATAAGGCTGCCCCGAGGGATTGGCGACAACTACCGAGGCACTGCGTTGATGAGCGTCGTAGACGATGCGGGTGGTGCTGATGGTGAGCGCTGCCTGGGCACCGTTAGGCGCCAGGGCGAGCGGCAACAGACAAGCGCATAGCAAGCGCCTGCCTGACGTCAGAACATTCATGTCGAGACCGTTCGAGGTGAGGTTGTAGCGGAAAACTCCAGGTGCGCGGGCGGCACCTGGAGTGAATCGTCAGGGCAGTTCGACCGAGAAATTGACGCGGGCCTCTGCGAGGCCTTCGGTCACTACCGCGTCTGTCGATTGGTAAGCTGCATAGAACTGCATGTCAGTCGGTAGCGACGGAGAAATGTCGTACTCTTCCGACTCCATGTCGGGCTTGAGGATGTTGTGATTCTGATCCTTGATCAGTACGCCCAGGCCCGATGCTGTGCCGTCGCCCCGGCGCAGCCCGTAGAGCTCGTCGCCACCCACTACGCCATGCAAGGCTTCGAAAGTGACCTTGGCTTTGGTGCTGGGCGTGCAAGTCGCGTCGGGCGTAATGCGCAGTGCGAACGCCTTTTCCGGTGAAGTGGTACCCACTACCGGGAAGTGCTTGGGCAGGAAGTTGCCCATGGAAACGGAAGGCAGGACGCCCATGCCCGGCTCGACCACCTCGATTGGGCAGGTGCCGCCAGCGTAGATGTAACCCGTGAAGTCGATGCGGCCGGTTTCTGTCGCCGCTGAAACGGTTGTACTCGCCAGCGCAAGGCCTAGCGGGAAAAGCAGTCTTTTCATCGTGATGTCCATAATCAAGTTCAGGTGGCTGCGTGAACTCCGCAGGTTCCGGAGCGCGAGTGAGCAGTGCACTTGCGGAACTCGAACAGTTTATGGACGGGCGAATAGGGCGAATGTAGGAAGACCGCGAATAACGTTAAGTAATGGGACAAGAGCGCGTAGGAAATAATGCTCTATTCGCGAAGGGCAGTTTCCCGGGGACGCTTCTACACAGTGTCACCGGGCAACCGTGGCATCAGTGGGGGAGATCGGGCGAACCAAGCGTACGTTTTTGCAGGTTCCAGTCGAAGGGTTCGCCTTTGCGTTCAGCTTCGTAGCGCAGTTCTTCCAGGCGCTGATAGAGATCGAGTTCTTCGTCCGGCATGTAATGCAGGCAATCGCCGCCGAAGAACCACAGCAGGTCGCGGGGCACCAAGTGTGCGATTTGCGGGTACCGCTGGATCACCTGGCAGATCAGGTCCTGGCCCAGGTACTGGCTTTCCAGCGGGTCTTGCGGCAGCAGGGTCAGCAGTTCGTCGAAGCGTTCGAGGAATAGAGCGTGGCTTTCCTCTGGTACCTGCTCGGCTTCACTCAAAGCCACCAGGATAGTGCGCAAGTGGTTCAGCAGTTGCAGGTGGTATTCCAGATTGGGGGTGGCCATGGGGCGGTCCTCGGTGTCGTTGAAACGGTCGCGGAGTATACGCCAGATCATGTCTTTTGGAGACAGTGCGGCCCGCCATGGGCCGCTCCGGTCTAGCGGACCTTGCCGGGCTCGGGCAGCAACTGATCCTTGTCGAAGGCGTCCACGTCGATCACAGCCCGCCGTGCTGCCTCGGCTGCCAGCAACCGTTGCCCCTCGGTCGACTGCAGCACACCCGCCGCCACGGCGGCCTCTATGGTCGATTGCCCGGGCGCGGGCCGCACTCGGCCATCTTTGAGCGCCTGGTGCACGTCTTTTTGCAGGGGGGCCGCTTCACCCAGCAAGTCACAGGCCCGTTGGAGGGCCGCTACCGGGTCTCCCTCAGCCTGGGGCCTGAAGCAGCCGGCCAGCAGTTCTTCCAGCGCTGGGTCGCCTTTATGACGGCCGATCAGTGCAGCCACCTCGGCGTCCAGTTCATCGCTCGGCCCGGTGTGACGGCGCCCGAATGGGAAAACCAGCACGCGCAGGGCGCAGCCGACGAAGCGGTTCGGGAAGTTGTCGAGCAGGCTATCCAAGGCCTTTTCCGCTTGGCCCAAGCTCTCTTCCATGGCCCAACGCAACAGCGGCCGCATATGCTCGGGTGAGCCAAGGTCGTGGTAGCGCTTCAGGGCGGCACTGGACAGGTAAAGATGGCTGAGCACATCCCCCAGGCGCGCACTCAAACGTTCGCGCCGCTTCAGCGCGCCGCCGAGCAGCATCATGGAGAGGTCGGCCAGCATCGCGAACGCGGCAGCCTGACGGTTCAGGGCATGGAAATACCCTTGGCTCAAGGCATCGCCCGGCACCTTCTCAAATCGGCCCAGGCCGATGCCGTGGATGAACGTACTGGCCGCATTGCCAGCGGCGAACATGATGTGCTGCATCAACAGGTCGTCGAACTCGCGCAGTGCCTGGTCGTGGTCCTGGCGCCCGGCCAGGGCCATTTCCTTGAGCACGAACGGGTGGCAACGGATGGCGCCCTGGCCGAAGATCATCAGGTTGCGCGAGAGGATATTGGCGCCCTCAACCGTGATGAAGATCGGCGCCCCCTGCCAGTTCCGGCCCAGGTAGTTGTTCGGGCCCATGATGATGCCCTTGCCGCCGTGCACGTCCATGGCGTGCTGGATGCATTCTCGGCCGCGCTCGGTGAGGTGGTACTTGAGAATCGCCGACAGCACCGAGGGCTTTTCGCCCAGGTCCACGGCCTTGGCGGTGAGCAGGCGGGCGCTGTCCATCAGCCAGGCGTTGCCGCCGATGCGCGCCAGGGATTCCTGGATGCCTTCGAAGGCCGCCAGCGGCACATTGAACTGCTCGCGGATATTGGCGTATTGGCCGGTGACCAGGCTGGTGTACTTGGCCGCCCCCGTGCCGACGGCGGGCAGAGAAATCGAGCGGCCAACCGACAGACAGTTCATCAGCATCATCCAGCCCTTGCCGAGCATGGCCTGGCCACCGATCAGGAAACTCAGCGGTATGAACACGTCCTTGCCGCTGTTGGGGCCGTTCATGAAGGCAGCGCCCAGCGGCAGGTGGCGCTTGCCGATTTCGACGCCGGGGGTGTCGGTAGGGATCAGGGCCAGGCTGATGCCCAGTTCTTCCTGCTCGCCCAGCAAATGGTCCGGGTCGTAGGCCTTGAAGGCCAGGCCCAGCAGGGTCGCGACCGGGCCGAGGGTGATATAGCGCTTTTCCCAGTTCAGGCGCAGGCCGAGGACTTCTTCGCCTTGCCATTGGCCTTTGCAGATGACGCCAGTGTCGGGCATGGCGCCAGCGTCGGAGCCGGCCAATGGGCCGGTGAGGGCGAAGCAGGGGATTTCTTCGCCACGGGCCAGGCGCGGCAGGTAGTGGTTGCGTTGCTCATCGGTGCCGTAGTGCAGCAGCAACTCAGCGGGCCCCAGGGAGTTGGGCACCATCACAGTCGACGCCAGGTCGCCGCTGCGGGTCGCCAGCTTCATCGCCACCTGGGAGTGGGCATAGGCGGAGAAACCTTTACCGCCATATTCCTTGGGGATGATGAGGGCAAAAAAACCGTTCGACTTGATATGGGCCCACGCTTCGGGCGGCAGGTCGAGGTCCTGGCCGATCTGCCAGTCGCTGACCATTGCGCAGAGCGCTTCGGTGGGGCCGTCGATGAAGGCCTGTTCTTCCTCGGTCAGCTTTGGTGCAGGATAGGCCAGCAGGGTACGCCAGTCGGGGCGGCCGCTGAACAGTTCGCCGTCCCACCAGACGGTGCCTGCGTCGATCGCTTCGCGCTCGGTTTGCGACATGGGCGGCAGGGTGCGCCGGAACCAGTTGAACACCCGGCCGGTGAACACCTTGCGGCGCCAGTCGGGCAGCGCCACCAGGGCTACCTTGAGCGCCAGCACGATCCAGATCAGCGCTAGCAGCCAGCCGGGGGCGCTGCTGAAAATGCTCATCAGCAGGGCATAGGCCGCCACGCTGCCGAGAATCTGCAGGGGCGCCAGGCGCCGGTGCGTGAGGTATGCCGCGCCGATCACCAGCACTACCAACCATAACAGCAACATAATCGGTCCTCCTTGGAACCAAGGGCTTGAGCCGTCCCGGATAGCTTAGACGCAACGCTGTGAACGGCAGGGTCAGAACAGTGACAGGGTGTGGCGGTGGGAGTTTCAGGATATTTTCAGCCTGTGCCGGCCTCTTCGCGGGCACGCCCGCTCCCACAGGGATATCACAGGGTTCGAGACTGGTGAGACACCTGTGGGAGCGGGCGCGCCCGCGAGGAGGCCGGTACAGGCGAGAAAACTCTGGAGTAGACTGTGCAGCCCTCCACATTCATAAGGACGTTGCCATGCTGAAGATCTGGGGCCGCAAGAATTCGAGCAATGTGCGCAAGGCGCTGTGGATTGCCCACGAACTGGGCCTGGACTTCGCGTCCATCGACGCCGGCGGCGCCTTCGGCGTGGTCAACGAGCCGCACTACCGCGCGCTCAATCCCAACGGCCTGGTGCCCCTGCTGGAGGACGGCGACCTGGTCCTGTGGGAGTCCAACGCCATTGTCCGCTACCTGTGCGCCGAGTACGGCGCCGAGCGAGGCTGGTACCTGGAAAACCCACGCCAGCGCGCCCTGGCCGACAAGTGGATGGACTGGACCACGTCATCCTTGGCAACCCCCTTCCGCCCGCTGTTCTGGGGCCTGCTGCGTACCCCGGAAGACCAGCGCGACTGGGTGGCGATCAACGCTGCGCACAAACGCTGTGCCGAGCTGCTGGCGATGGCCGATGCAGCCCTGGCCAAGCAACCGTATCTTTCCGGTGACCAGATCGGCATGGGCGACATCCCACTGGGGTGCTTAGCCTATGCCTGGTTCGAGCTGCCCATCGAGCGCCCGGCCATGCAGCATCTGGAAGACTGGTACGCACGACTCAAGGCACGCCCGGCCTACCAGGCTGCGGTGATGACGGCGTTGACCTGAATCGAACACCACGGCTGTTTCGATAGTCACTATCAATACACATGACTGTACTTGTGCGGCCAGGCCTTGCACCATTGGCCGCACTCACTGCGCCAGTGACGTTATCTGGCGTGTCCTGCACCTTATTCTTCGGTAAGTGACCCGCTATGAGTTCTGCCCTGTCCATCCGACAGCTCACCAAAACCTACGGCAACGGCTTCCAGGCCCTCAAGGGCATCGACCTGGACGTTGCCGAAGGTGACTTCTTCGCCTTGCTCGGCCCCAACGGCGCCGGCAAGTCCACCACCATCGGCATCCTGTCCACGCTGGTGAACAAGACCAGCGGCACGGTCAACGTGTTCGGCCATGACCTGGACCGCGAGCCCGCCGCGCTCAAGCGCTGCCTGGGCGTGGTGCCGCAGGAGTTCAACTTCAACCAGTTCGAGAAAACCTTCGATATCGTGGTGACCCAGGCCGGCTACTACGGCATCCCGCCCAAACTGGCCAAAGAGCGCGCCGAGCAATACCTGACCCAGCTGGGTCTGTGGGACAAGCGCGACGTGCAGTCGCGTTCGTTGTCTGGTGGCATGAAGCGCCGCCTCATGATTGCCCGCGCGCTGATTCACGAGCCGCGCCTGCTGATCCTGGACGAACCTACCGCCGGGGTGGACATCGAGCTGCGCCGGTCGATGTGGAGCTTTCTCACCGAGCTGAACCAGAAGGGCATCACCATCATCCTCACCACCCATTACCTGGAAGAGGCTGAGCAGCTGTGCCGTAACATCGGCATCATCGACCACGGCACCATCGTCGAGAACACCAGCATGCGCCAGTTGCTGGGCAAGCTGCATGTCGAAACCTTCGTCCTCGACCTCAAGCAGGACCTGGCCACGGCGCCGCTGTTGCAAGGCTACCCTTGCCGGCTGCTGACCCCGCACACGCTGGAAGTGCAGGTGGACAAGGACATCGGCATTACCGCGCTGTTCGGCCAGCTGGCCCTGCAGAACATCGAAGTGCAAAGCCTGCGCAACAAGACCAACCGACTCGAGGAGCTGTTCGTGTCCCTGGTGGAAAAAAACCTGTCGAAGGTGGCCGTATGAGTGTGGAACTGCGTACCAACTGGGTCGCCCTGAACACCATCGTCTACCGTGAAGTGCGGCGTTTTCTGCGCATCTGGCCGCAGACCCTGCTGCCGCCCGCGATCACCATGGTCCTGTACTTCGTGATTTTCGGTAACCTGATCGGCCGGCAGATCGGTGACATGGGTGGTTTCACCTACATGCAATACATCGTGCCCGGGCTGATCATGATGTCGGTGATCACCAACTCTTATGGCAACGTGGTGTCGAGCTTCTTCGGCAGCAAGTTCCAGCGCTCGATCGAAGAGTTGATGGTGTCGCCGGTATCGCCGCACATCATTCTCGTCGGTTATGTGCTGGGTGGCGTGTTGCGTGGCCTGGCGGTGGGGGTGATCGTGACCATCCTGTCGATGTTCTTCACCGACCTGCAGGTGCACCACCTGGGCGTGACCGTGGCCGTGGTGCTGCTGACCGCGACCATCTTCTCGCTGTTGGGCTTCGTCAACGCGGTGTTCGCGCGCAACTTCGATGACATTTCGATCATCCCGACCTTCGTGCTGACGCCACTGACTTACCTGGGCGGGGTGTTCTATTCGATCAACCTGCTGCCGCCATTCTGGCAGACCGTGTCGCTGGCCAACCCGGTGTTGCACATGGTCAACTCATTCCGCTACGGCATCCTAGGGGTGTCGGATATCAGCATTGGTACGGCGATCACCTTCATGCTGGTGGCCACCGCGGTGCTCTACCTGCTGTGTGTGCGCCTGCTGGTCAGCGGCCGCGGCATGCGCGCCTGAGGCCTTGCACCGGCATTGGCGCCGCCGCCACTGCCGGCCCACCCACCAGCGCCAGTACAGCATGGTGCCGAAGTAGCCAAGGATGCCCAGCACCACGCCGCACACCACCGAGCCGAGCAGGAAGGGTTGCCACAGCGTCGACAGCTGGTCGGTGATCCACTCGAAGGTCAGTTCGTCGGGCAATGTGCGCGGTGGTACCTGCATCAGCCAAGCGCCGGTCATGTAGGTGACGAAGAACACCGGCGGCATGGTCAGTGGGTTGGTCAACCATACCAGGCTCACCGCGATCGGCAGGTTGCCGCGCACTGGAATGGCCAGCGCGGCGGCCAGCAGCATCTGCGCCGGCATCGGGATCAGTGCCGCGAACAGGCCAACGCCCATGGCCCGCGCCACCGAATGGCGGTTCAGGTGCCACAGGTTCGGGTCGTGCAGCAACTTGCCGAAAAAGCGTAAGGACTTGTGTTCCCGAATACTGGTCGGGTCCGGCATGTAGCGTTTGAAAAGTCGGCGCGGCATGTAGGCTCCCGGAGCGTTGACCCGGGCAGTATGCCCTTATTCCCGCTCAGCCTCGTTCAGAGTTTGTGACAATTGTTGAGCAAGCCGTGCCGGCAATTGGGCTATGCCTCAGAAGGTGATTTCGCTTCTGGAGCTCTACCTCATGCGCACAGGGATGTTGGCGCTTGCGCTCGGGCTGCTGTGCCTGGGCTTTCTTCCTGCATTGCCACCGGACGGGTGGTTGTGGGTGCTGGCGGCTTGCGCTGGCGTCTGCCTGTTCACCCGCGGGTGGCCATTGGGCTGTTTTCTGTTGGGGCTGTGCTGGGCCAGCTGGTCTGCCCAGCAGGCCGTGGATGACCGCCTGGCGGCCGCTTTGGATGGCCGCACCTTGTGGCTGGAGGGGCGGGTGGTCGGTTTGCCGGCGCGCACTGCGCACGGTGTGCGTTTCGAGCTGGAGGCCGCCCGTTCGCGCCGTGCCGAATTGCCGCAACGCCTGCAGGTCAGCTGGTTCGACGGGCCGCCGGTTCGGGCTGGCGAGCAGTGGCGGCTGGCAGTGACCTTGCAGCGCCCGGCAGGGTTGTTGAACCCGCATGGGCCGGACCGTGAAGCGCAGCTGCTGGCCCGGCGGGTCGGTGCTACCGGTACGGTGAAGGCGGGGCAACTGCTGGCGCCGGCCAGCTATGGGTGGCGGGACTCGCTGCGCCAGCGCTTGCTGGCGGTCGATGCCAACGGCCGGCAGGCCGCGCTAGTGGCCCTGGTGCTCGGCGACGGGGCCGGTCTTGCGCGGGAAGATTGGCAGACGTTGCAGGCCACCGGCACGGTGCACTTGTTGGTGATTTCCGGCCAGCACATTGGCTTGGTCGCCGGTTTGCTCTATGGCCTGGTCGCCGGGTTGGCCCGCTGGGGGCTGTGGCCCGCGCGTCTGCCATGGCTGCCCTCGGCCTGCGCGCTGGCCATGGGGGCGGCACTGGCCTACGGCTGGCTGGCCGGCGCGGGGGTGCCGGTACAGCGTGCCTGCCTGATGCTGGCCGTGGTGTTGCTGTGGCGGTTGCGTTTTCGGCACCTGGGGGCGTTCCTGCCACTGTTGCTGGCGCTGGTGGCCGTGTTGCTGGTCGAGCCGCTGGCGGCACTGCTTCCGGGCTTCTGGCTGTCGTTCGGCGCCGTGGCCACGCTGGTGTTTTGCTTCAGTGCCCGCCTGGGGGCATGGCGGCCATGGCAAGCCTGGACGCGGGCGCAGTGGGTGATTGCCATCGGTTTGTTGCCGGTGCTCCTGGCTGTGGGCTTGCCGGTGAGCCTGAGTGCGCCGCTGGCCAACCTGGTGGCGGTGCCCTGGGTGAGCCTGGCGGTACTGCCGTTGGCCTTGCTGGGTACCTTGCTGTTGCCGTTGGGTGGGGCTGGGGAGGCCTTGTTGTGGCTGGCAGGTGGCTTGCTGGATGTGCTGTTTCAGGTGCTGGCGCTGGTTGCGCAGCAACGCCCGGCATGGGTGCCGCCAGCCCTGCCGCTATGGGCCTGGCTGCTGGTCTGCCTGGGGGCTTTGCTGGTGCTGCTGCCCCGTGGCGTGCCGCTGCGAGGGTTGGGCGGGGTGATGCTGTTGGCCCTCTGGGTGCCCCGCGAGCCGGTGCCTTTCGGGCAGGTGGAGGTCTGGCAACTGGACGTCGGCCAAGGCTTGGCGGTGCTGTTGCGCACCCGGCATCACAACCTGCTGTATGACGCCGGGCCGGCGAGGGGCGACTACGACCTGGGGGAGCGGGTGGTGTTGCCGACCTTGCGCAAGTTGGGGGTGAGTCACCTGGACGTGATGCTCATCAGCCATGCCCACGCCGATCATGCCGGCGGTGCTGGGGCGATACAGCGGGGTTTGCCGGTCGAGCGGGTTATCGGTGGGGAAGCGCTGGATGATGTTCAGTTGCAACCTTGTGCCAGTGGCGAGCAATGGGAATGGGATGGCGTGCGTTTTTCGCTGTGGCGCTGGGCGGATGGGCGCAGCAGTAATGACCGCTCCTGTGTGTTGCTGGTCGAGGAGGCGCAGGGGGAACGGTTGTTGCTCGCCGGCGACATGGAAGCGGGGGCGGAGCGTGCCTGGCTGGCGGCGACCGACGCGCCACGCATTGACTGGCTGCAGTCGCCGCACCATGGCAGCCGCAGTTCTTCCAGCGAGATGTTCATGCGTGCCACGGCGCCGCGTGGGGTGCTGATATCGCGGGGGCGCAACAATAGTTTTGGGCACCCGCATGCGCAGGTGGTGGAGCGGTACCGGCGGCATGGGGTGGTGGTGCATGACACGGCGGTGCAGGGGGCTTTGCGGTTGGTGTTGGGCGGGTGGGGGGAGGTTGAGGGGATGCGGGGGCAGCGGCGGTTCTGGCGGGGTCGGGGGGAGTGAGGGGAGGGGCTTGCAGGTGCTTGCCATGACATTTTCTATGCCCCAGGGGTTCGCCATGACAGTTGCAGCGCCTGTGAAATCGAGCGCCGCCCGCGCGGCGCATCGCCGGCAAGCCGGCTCCCACATCTGTTTTGAGCCAGTCTCTCCTGTGAACTCACCGCTGCGCGCCTTGTTCGTTCCCTTCGATATTGAAGGTGTCGCCTCTGTCTTTCATCAATATCCAGCCATGCACCAAGGGTGCGCGCGCCTAAGGTGCAGGAGTAACTGGCCCGAAACAGATGTGGGAGCCGGCTTGCCGGCGATGCGCCGCGCGGGCGGCGCTCGGTCTCACAGGCGCTGGAAAACCCAAGGCATGCACCTGTCAGCTCTGATACCCACCCAAGGCATGCCCCTGTCAGCCCTGATACCCATCCAAGGCATGCTCCCTGACCTCCGGCAGATGAGCCTCCGCCGTGCCTATGGTAGAGTGGCGGCCTTTATCCGAAGGGGCGTTTACTGTGTGGGAATTGGTCAAGTCCGGTGGTTGGATGATGCTGCCGATCATTCTGAGCTCCATCGCTGCCATGGCTATCGTCATCGAGCGCCTGTGGACCCTGCGCGCCAGCCGCGTCACCCCGCCACACTTGCTCGGCCAGGTCTGGATATGGATCAAGGACAAGCAACTCACCAGTGACAAGCTCAAGGCGCTGCGCGCCGATTCGCCACTGGGTGAAATCCTCGCCGCGGGCCTGGCCAATTCGCGCCATGGCCGCGAAATCATGAAAGAGTGCATCGAAGAGGCGGCTTCGCGCGTCATTCACGAGCTGGAGCGCTACATCAGCACCCTCGGCACCATCGCCGCCATGGCCCCGCTGCTGGGCCTGCTGGGCACCGTGCTGGGCATGATCGACATCTTCAGTGCCTTCATGGGCACGCAGATGACCGCCAACGCCGCGGTACTGGCCGGTGGTATTTCCAAGGCCCTGGTCACCACGGCGGCGGGCCTGATGGTTGGTATTCCGGCGGTGTTCTTCCACCGTTTCCTGCTGCGCCGCATCGATGAACTGGTGGTGGGCATGGAGCAGGAGGCGATCAAGCTGGTGGAAGTGCTGCAGGGCGACCGCGAAGTGGAAGTGGCTGGAGGCAAGGCGTGAAGTTCCGGCGCAATCGCCAGCGGGAGAACGTCGACATCAACCTGGCGTCGCTGATCGACGTGGTGTTCGTGCTGCTGCTGTTCTTCGTGGTCACCACCACCTTCACCCGTGAAACGCAGCTGCGGGTCGAGCTGCCAGAGGCCGCCAGTGCCGAGCAGGCGCCGGCCGACCAGGGCAAGCTGGTGGAAATCACCATCAGCGCCGAAGGCGTGTACTCGGTGAACAACCACCTGCTGCCCAAGAGCGACCTGGCCACCCTGAGCGAGGCCATCGAGCGTGAGTCGGGTGGTGACAACAAGCTGCCGCTGGCCATCAGTGCCGATGGCAAGACCCCGCACCAGGCTGTGGTCACTGCGATGGATGCTGCCGGCAAGCTCGGCTTCAGCCAATTGCGCATGACCACCGTCGAGGCGGCCCAGGGCACGCCCTGATGGCTATCGCCGACCGCCTGCTCGCCGCCTGGTACGCCGGGCACCCGGCGCTGGCGCTGCTGCGCCCGCTGGAGGCGTTGTACCGCCGCGTGGTCACGCGCAAGCGCGCGCGCTTTCTAAAGGGTGAAAGTGCCAGCTACCGCGCACCGGTGCCGGTCATCGTGGTGGGCAATATCACCGTGGGTGGCACCGGCAAGACACCGATGATTCTCTGGCTGATCGAGCATTGCCGCCAGCAGGGGCTGAAAGTCGGCGTGGTCAGCCGTGGCTATGGCGCCAAACCGCCGCAGTTGCCGTGGCGGGTGCTGGCCGACCAGTCGGCCGAACAGGCCGGGGACGAACCGCTGCTGATCGTGCAGCGCAGTGGGGTACCGCTGATGATCGACCCAGATCGCGCCAGGGCCGTGCAGGCCCTGCTGGCCAGTGAACCGTTGGACCTGATCCTGTGTGATGACGGCATGCAGCACTACCGCCTGGCACGTGACCTGGAGCTGGTCCTGATCGATGCCGCGCGTGGCCTGGGCAACGGCCGCTGCCTGCCGGCCGGCCCGCTGCGCGAGCCTGCCGAACGCCTGCAGGGCGCCGACGCGGTGCTGTTCAATGGTGCCGGCGAAGACCGTGCCGGTGGCTTTGGCCTGCGCCTGCAGCCATCCGCACTGGTCAACCTGCGCAGCGGCGAGCGCCGCGCACTCGACCATTTTCCCGCCGGCCAGCGCCTGCACGCGGTGGCCGGTATCGGCAACCCGCAACGTTTCTTCAATACCCTGCTGGGGCTAAACTGGCAGCCGCTGCCGCACCCTTTTGCCGACCATGCACAATTCAGCGCCCGGAGCCTGGCCTTCAGCCCACCGCTACCGCTGGTCATGACCGAGAAAGACGCCGTGAAATGCCGCGCCTTCGCCGCCGACGACTGGTGGTACCTGGCTGTCGAAGCACAGCCCACGCCGGCATTCAGCGCCTGGTTCGACAGCCAACTGCAGCGTTTGCTGCACCAGCCCTGAGCCCGTTTTCATTTCTGGCCATCTGGCCTAAAGGAAGCCTTCAATGGACACCAAACTGCTCGATATCCTCGCCTGCCCGATCACCAAGGGCCCGCTCAAGCTCAGCGCCGACAAGACCGAGCTGATCAGCAAGGGTGCCGGCCTGGCCTACCCGATTCGCGACGGTATCCCGGTCATGCTGGAGAGCGAGGCACGTACCCTGACCGACGACGAGCGCCTGGACAAATGAGCCTTGACTACACCGTGGTGATTCCTGCCCGCCTGCGTTCCACGCGCTTGCCAGGCAAGCCGCTGTTGGCCATCGCCGGCAAGCCGATGGTGCAACATGTATGGGAGCAGGCGCGCAAGAGCGCGGCCAGCCGCGTGGTCATTGCTACCGACGATGCCAGCATCTTCGAAGCTTGCCAGGCATTTGGCGCCGAAGTGCTGATGACGCGTGTCGACCATGAGTCGGGTACCGACCGCCTGGCTGAAGTGGCGACGCAACTGGGCCTGGCGGCCGATGCCATCGTGGTCAACGTGCAGGGTGACGAGCCGCTGATCCCGCCGGTGATCATCGACCAGGTAGCTGCCAACCTGGCTGCTCACCCGCAAGCGGCCATCGCCACCCTGGCCGAGCAGATCCATGAGCCGGAAACCGTGTTCAACCCCAATGCGGTGAAGGTGGTCAGCGACAAGCATGGCCTTGCCCTGAGCTTCAGCCGGGCGCCGCTGCCGTGGGCGCGTGACACCTTCGCCAAAGGCCAGGACCAGTTGCCCGCCGGCGTACCTTACCGCCGCCATATCGGCATGTACGCCTACCGCGTGGGCTTCCTCCACGACTTCGTCAGCTGGGGCCCGTGCTGGCTGGAGCAGACCGAAGCCCTGGAGCAGTTGCGTGCCCTGTGGCACGGTGTACGCATCCACGTCGAGGACGCGATCGAAGCGCCTGCCGTGGGCGTAGATACCGCTGAAGACCTGGAGCGCGTACGGCGCTTGCTGGAGGCCTGATGCGCGTACTGTTCGTGTGCCTGGGCAACATTTGCCGCTCGCCGACTGCCGAAGGCGTGCTGCGCCACCAGCTACAGGCTGCCGGGCTCGCCGACCGCGTGCATGTGGCCTCTGCGGGTACGGGCGACTGGCACGTTGGCAAACCACCCGACAGCCGCACCTGCAAGGCGGCGCAGGCGCGTGGCTATGACTTGTCCAGGCAACGCGCGCAGCAGGTCAAGCAGCGGCACTTCGCCGAATACGACCTGGTGCTGGCCATGGACGAGAGCAACCTTCGCGACCTGAGTGCCCTGCGCCCGCCAACGGCGACGGGCGAGCTTGACCTGTTCCTGCGCCGCTATGGTGCGGCATTGGATGAAGTGCCTGACCCGTACTACGGCGGCGCCGATGGCTTTGAGCAGGTACTCGACCTGATCGAATCGGCCTGCCAGGCGCTGGTGCTGGAAATCAAGGGGCGGTTATGACCGGGCAATGGCAGGAGCAGGTATCGCTCAAGCCTTACAACACCTTCGGCATCGACGTGAAGGCGCGGTACTTCAGCCAGGCGCATGATGACGAGCAGATACGCCAGGCGCTGACGCAGGCGCACCAGCGCGGCCTGCCGGTGCTGGTGATCGGTGGCGGCAGCAACCTGCTGTTGACCGGCGATATCGACGCGCTGGTGCTGCACATGGCCAGCCGTGGCCGCCGCGTGCTAAGCGACGATGGCGAGCGCATCGTGGTCGAGGCCGAGGCCGGTGAGCCTTGGCACCCGTTCGTGCAGTGGACGCTGGCGCAGGGCTATTGCGGGCTGGAAAACCTCAGCCTGATCCCCGGTACCGTGGGCGCCGCGCCGATGCAGAACGTGGGGGCCTATGGGGTCGAGATCAAGGACGTGTTCGTTGGTCTGACCGCTCTGGATCGCGAAACTGGCGAGCTGCGGGACTTCGATCTGGCGGAATGTGCCTTCGGTTATCGCGACAGCCTGTTCAAGCGTAACCCTGGGCGTTGGTTGATCCTGCGCGTTCGGTTCGCCTTGAGTCGTACTTTGCAGGCTCACCTGGACTACGGACCGGTGCGCCAACGCCTGGCCCAGCAGGGGGTGGCTACGCCGACTGCGCAGGCGATCAGTGATGCGATCTGCAGCATTCGTCGCGAGAAGCTGCCGGCCCCGGCAGAGCTGGGCAATGCCGGGAGTTTCTTCAAGAACCCGGTGGTATCGACGCAACTGGTTGAGCGTATTCGTGCGCAGTACCCGGGCGTGGTGGCTTATCCCCAGGCTGATGGCCAGGTGAAGCTGGCGGCGGGCTGGTTGATCGAGCAGGCGGGCTGGAAGGGTTATCGCGAAGGTGATGCCGGGGTGCATCGTTTGCAGTCGCTGGTGCTGGTTAACTATGGCCAGGCGAGCGGGGTGCAGATGCATGCGCTGGCGCGACGGATCCAGGCCGATATCCTCGAACGGTTCGGGGTTGAGCTGGAGATGGAGCCTAACCTGTACTGATTGCTCCCACAGGTTTACCGCTGCATTAGAGGGCGGTGCAGAACCTGTAGGGGCGGGCCTTGTGTCGCGATGGGGCGCAAAGCGGCCCCAGGAATATTTGCATTGACGCTGAAATCTGGGGCCGCTACGCGCCCCATCGCGACACAAGGCCGCTCCTACAAAGGGCAGCGCCGGCGCTGACATAAAGTGATAGGCCAAGAAAAAGCCCCGCCAGTTCGCACTGGCGGGGCTTTTTCATTCAGCCTTGGCTATCAACCATGATGAGGCTTTTGCTCATCGGCGGTTTCCAGGGTTGGCTCTCCGGCGGCTGCAGCAGCTTCCTGCGCGGCTTTGGCGGCAGCCTCGGCCTCACGTTTGCGGCGGCGAACTTCACGCGGGTCATTCGGCGCACGGCCGTTGGCCAGCATGACAGTGGCAGGCTCTACCACGGCTGGGGCCGCGACCGGCGCAGGCTCGACAACCACAGGTGCAGGCTCGGCCACTACTTCTGGCTGGGCTTCGGCAACCGGGGCAGGCTGTTCGGCAGCCGGCGCAGCCTCGACCACGGTCGGGGCCTGCTCGATTTCACCGGCTTCGACAGCTGGCGCTTCTACCGGAGCTTCGACAGCCACGGCCGGCTCGACAACAGGCGCTTCTTCGACGACCGGTTGTGGCGCGACTTCGACCACTGGCTCGGCAGTTGCCTCGACCACGGCTACAGGCTCGCTGACCGGCTGCTCGACCACTGGGGCCACGGCCACTTCTTCAACCTTGGTGCCAACTTCGACTTGCTCGACCTTTTCAGCCTGCTCAACCGGCTGGGCGGCTTCGCTGTTGTCGGTTGCTGCAGCGGCAACGACGTCAGCGGTGGCGCGCTCGGCCTGCTGGTTGGCCTGGGCTTCGGCGTCGCTGCTGATGTTGCTGGTAGCGACAGCGGCAGTCACGGCCAGGCCGGCCGCCAGTTCAGCACCCAGCTCGGTGGCCTGGTGCTGCTGTGGCTGTTCGTCGCTGCCTTCTTCTTCGCCGTCGATCAGCTCGCCATTGGCATTGCGCTGACGTTCACGACGGTTGCTGCGGCGACGCTGGCCACGCGAGCGGCGGCGCGGACGCTCGCCATCGGTGCCTTCCTGCTCGTCTTGCAGTTGTTCTTCATTCGGCAGTTGCTCTTCGGCCAGCTCGGCAGCCTGTTCGGCCGCTTCTTCGGCCGCGCGTGGCTGACGCTCTTCACGGGGTGGGCGCGGGGCGCGCTCTTCACGCGGAGCACGTTCTTCACGTGGTGCACGCTCTTCACGCGGGGCGCGTTCTTCACGTGGTGCACGCTCCTCACGCGGGGCGCGCTCTTCACGTGGTGCTCGCTCTTCACGCGGCGCGCGTTCTTCACGTGGTGCTCGCTCTTCACGCGGCGCGCGTTCTTCACGCGGGGCACGCTCTTCACGGGCTACGCGCTCTTCGCGCGGCTGGCGCTCTTCACGCTCGGCTGGCGGGGTGGCATCCAGCGGCTCGCGCAGTTCGCGCACGCGCTCTTCGCCACGGTTGCCACGGCGGTCTTCGCGTGGCTGGCGTGGGGCGCGTTCCTCACGTGGTGCACGCTCTTCGCGTGGTGCACGCTCTTCGCGTGGTGCACGTTCTTCGCGCGGGGCGCGCTCTTCACGTGGCGCACGTTCTTCACGCGCAGCGCGTTCCTCGCGTGGCTGACGCTCTTCGCGTGGTGCGCGCTCAGCACGCTCTTCGCGTGGTTTACGCTCTTCGTCGCGGCGGCCATTGCGGTTGCGGCTTTGCTGACGGCCGTTGCGGCGTTCTTCGTTGCGTGGGCTGCGCTCGGCGGCCGGTTTTTCGGCGGCAGGGGCGACCGGGGCAGCGGCAGGCTCGTCCTTGCCGGCGAACAGGCTGACCAGCGACTTGACCAGGCCCTTGAACAGGCTTGGCTCCGGCGCGCTCGGCGCGGGGGCGGCAGGTGCAGGCTGCTGCTCTTCGGCGGGGGCCGGTACCGGTGCATTGGCGCGGGCCGGGGCGGTTTTCACTGCCGCCTCCTGGCGAACCAAAGTACGGGTGGCAGTCGGTTGTGGTGCTTCTTCGGTTTCGCTGGCGGCGATTTCGTAGCTGGACTGGTTGTTCAGCACTTCCGGGTTGTCGTCGCGCAGGCGCTGGACTTCGAAGTGCGGGGTTTCCAGGTGATCGTTCGGCAGGATGATGATGCGCGCACGGGTGCGCAGCTCGATCTTGGTGATGGAATTACGCTTTTCGTTGAGCAGGAACGCCGCCACCGGGATTGGCACCTGGGCACGCACTTCGGCGGTGCGGTCTTTCAGGGCTTCTTCTTCGATCAGGCGCAGGATGGCCAGCGACAGCGACTCGACGTCACGGATGATGCCGGTGCCGGAGCAACGTGGGCAGACGATGCCGCTGCTTTCACCCAGCGATGGGCGCAGGCGCTGACGGGACATTTCCAGCAGGCCAAAGCGCGAGATGCGGCCCACCTGCACGCGGGCGCGGTCGGCTTCCAGGCACTCACGCACGCGCTCTTCGACGGCGCGCTGGTTCTTGGCCGGGGTCATGTCGATGAAGTCGATGACGATCAGGCCGCCGATATCACGCAGGCGCAACTGGCGGGCGATTTCCTCGGCCGCTTCCAGGTTGGTCTGCAGGGCGGTTTCTTCGATGTCGCTGCCTTTGGTGGCGCGCGCCGAGTTGATGTCGATGGACACCAGGGCCTCGGTCGGGTCGATCACGATCGAGCCCCCGGACGGCAGGTCGACCACGCGCTGGAAGGCGGTTTCGATCTGGCTTTCGATCTGGAAGCGGTTGAACAGCGGTACGCTGTCTTCGTAGAGCTTGACCTTGCTGGCGTACTGCGGCATCACCTGGCGGATGAAGGTCAGGGCTTCTTCCTGGGCGTCGATGCTGTCGATCAATACTTCGCCGATGTCCTGGCGCAGGTAGTCGCGGATGGCGCGAATGATGACGTTGCTTTCCTGGTAGATCAGGAACGGCGCGGCGCGGTCCAGGGACGCTTCCTTGATGGCGGTCCACAGCTGCAGCAGGTAGTCCAGGTCCCACTGCATTTCTTCGCTGCTGCGGCCCAGGCCGGCGGTGCGCACGATCAGGCCCATGTCGCCCGGTACGGTCAGGCCGTTCAGGGCTTCGCGCAGTTCGTTGCGCTCTTCGCCTTCGATGCGGCGCGAGATGCCACCGGCGCGCGGGTTGTTGGGCATCAGTACCAGGTAGCGGCCAGCCAGGCTGATGAAGGTGGTGAGGGCGGCACCTTTGTTGCCACGCTCTTCCTTCTCGACCTGAACGATGACTTCCTGGCCTTCGCTGAGCACTTCCTTGATGTTCACCCGGCCTTCCGGGGTTTTCTTGAAGTATTCGCGGGAGATTTCTTTCAGCGGCAGGAAGCCGTGACGTTCGGAACCGAAGTCGACGAAGGCGGCTTCGAGGCTGGGTTCGATGCGGGTGATCTTGCCTTTGTAGATGTTGGCCTTTTTCTGCTCACGCGCGCCGGACTCGATGTCCAGGTCGTAGAGACGTTGGCCGTCCACCAGGGCTACACGCAACTCTTCGGGTTGAGTTGCGTTAATCAGCATTCTTTTCATGTTGTACCGTCGGTTTCCGGGCTGCCGGAAACGGCGTTCGGCACACACGACGTCTCATGGTCGGTGCCAAGGTGCGCAAAGGGTGGCCGGGCCACCCCCGTGTCGAGCAACGTTCGGCACCAGCCGGTTGCCCAGCCTGCCGTTGTCGCGACGACGCGTCCTGTTTGCTGCGGTGCCAACAAGGCCCCGGTGGCTTCGAATGGGTATCCGAATCAACCAAGCGGGCCTTGTGCACTCAGTCAGGAGGAGGAATCAACCGTCAGCCGTGGACGCCCGGGGGCATCTGTTCAGGACCTTATCCGCTCACCAGCCTTCAATCGGCTGCTGGCCGGACGCGGTGCTACACGGTCCGAGGGCTGTGCATCTCCACCCTGCACGTATCCCTGATAATTCGGGTGCTGCCGCGCGCTGAATCCGCAACGGGTTGCATTTTTCGCCAGCTTCGAATGGGAAGCTGACGCCATTACATGTCCAAGGCTGTTGTTTCCGGAGCATTCGCCTGGCGTTGCGTGGAAGCGACGGGGCGGGCAGAGCTACAACGAAAAGAATCGGGTAAGCAGGTGAACAACCACACTTGTCGTTTTTTTCGGTCTTCTCTACACGGCGCTGGTGGCGATTCCAGACAATTCGGTAAACTGGCGAAAACCCCGTAGGACGGCCTCGCGTCCTGGAGAATTGCGTAGGTCAGCAGCCGGCTCAGGGCCTGGTTTTGCTGGCCTGCCACTTTTGGCGGCGTTCGCGACTATAGCAGCAATGATTAAGTGCTTCAATTCCATAAAAAATTGTTATGATTCCCGCCATGACGACCAATACCCCTCCGACTTCCGGCGTACAGCTGATCGAAGTCGCGCCGGAGCTTGCCGGCCAACGCATCGACAATTTCCTCATCACGGCGCTCAAGGGCGTGCCCAAGACCCTGGTCTACCGCATCCTGCGCAAGGGTGAGGTGCGGGTCAACAAGGGCCGCGTGAAACCCGAGTACAAGATCCAGGCCGGCGATATCGTGCGGGTGCCGCCCGTCCGCCTGCCGGAGCGCGACGAGCCGGCACCGGTTGCCCAGGGGCTGTTGCAGCGCCTGGAGGCGGCCATCGTCTATGAAGACAAGGCGCTGATCGTGATGAACAAGCCCGCCGGCATCGCCGTGCATGGCGGCAGCGGCCTGAGCTTCGGCGTGATCGAGGCGCTGCGCCAGCTGCGCCCCGACGCCAAGGAGCTGGAGCTGGTGCACCGCCTGGACCGCGACACCTCCGGCCTGCTGATGATCGCCAAGAAGCGCAGCATGCTGCGCCACTTGCACGCGGCGCTGCGCGGTGATGGCGTGGACAAGCGCTACATGGCATTGGTGCGGGGCCACTGGCCCACGGCCAAGAAACAGGTCAACGCGCCCCTGCTCAAAAGCAACCTACGCTCGGGCGAGCGTATGGTCGAGGTGAACGATGAGGGCAAGGAGGCGCTGACCCTGTTCCGCGTGCTGCGTCGCTTCGGCGATTTCGCCACCATTGTCGAGGCGCGGCCGATCACCGGGCGTACCCACCAGATTCGCGTGCATACCCTGCATGCCGGGCACATGATCGCCGGCGACAACAAATACGGCGACGAAGATTTCAGCCGCGAAATTCGCGAGCTGGGTGGCAAACGCCTGTTCCTGCATGCCTACGCGCTGACCGTGCCGCTGCCGGACGGTGGCGAGCTCAAGCTTGAGGCGCCGGTGGACGAAGTCTGGGCCAAGACGGTGGAGCGGCTGAGTGCGCCGTGACCTATGAAAAAAGCTTATGAACTGCTGATCTTCGACTGGGACGGCACGCTCGCCGACTCCATCGGGCGCATCGTGGAGTCCATGAACGCGGCTGCCGTGCGTGCCGGTGAGGCGCAACGCAGTGATGATGCGATCAAGGGTATCATCGGCCTGGCCCTGGACGAGGCCATCCATACCCTGTACCCGCACCTGGAGCCCGTTCAGGTCGAAAGCTTCCGTCAGCATTACGCTGATATCTACACCGCCCTGGATCAGCAGCCTTCGCCGCTGTTCGAGGGGGTGAGCGAGTCGCTTGACGCCTTCCGCGCCGAGGGTTACCGCCTGGCGGTGGCCACCGGCAAGGCCCGTCGCGGCCTGGATCGGGTGCTCAAGGCCAACGGCTGGCAGGCGTTTTTCGACATTACCCGCGCCGCTGATGAAACCCGCGGCAAGCCGCACCCGCTGATGCTCGAGGAAATTCTCGGCCATTGTGGTGTAGAACCGCAGCGAGCGCTGATGGTCGGAGATTCTGCATTTGACCTGCAAATGGCCAGCAATGCCGGCATGCATTCGGTGGCCGTGGGCTATGGTGCCATGTCGTTACAGGCGCTGGCCGAGTTCGGCCCGCAGGCGTGCATCGAGCATTTTTCCCAGCTGCGCGAGTGGTTGGCTGGGGCCGCAATTCCACTTCCAAGGTAGGTGAGCATGGCAGACGAATGGAAAGCCCCCGAGGCCGAGCCCGGGGAGCGCGAAGAGCGCAAGAGCTGGCAACTGCTGGAAAAGACCCTGTTGGCCAGTGTGCAGGAGCAGCGCCGCTCACGGCGCTGGGGTATTTTTTTCAAGCTGCTGACCTTCGTTTACCTGTTCGGCATCCTGGCGCTGTTCTCGCCGCTGATGGATATGGACAAGGCCGCCTCGCGCGGTGCCAGCCATACCGCACTGGTCGAGGTGCGCGGCGTGATTGCCGACCAGGAGGCAGCCAGCGCAGACAATATCGTCAAGAGCCTGCGTGAGGCCTTCAAGGACAGCAAGACCAAGGCAGTGGTGATGCGCATCAACAGCCCGGGTGGCAGCCCGGTACAGGCCGGCTACGTGTACGACGAAATCCGCCGCCTGCGTGCCGAATACCCGGCCATCAAGCTGTACGCGGTGATCGCCGACCTGGGGGCGTCCGGTGCGTACTACATTGCCAGTGCCGCAGACGAGATCTACGCCGACAAGGCCAGCCTGGTGGGGTCGATCGGGGTAACGGCGGCCGGCTATGGCTTTGTCGGCACCATGGAAAAGCTGGGTGTCGAACGCCGCGCCTATACCTCGGGTGAGCACAAGGCGTTCCTTGATCCGTTCTCGCCGGAAAAGCCCGAGGAGACGCGGTTCTGGCAAGGGGTGCTGGACACCACGCACAACCAGTTCATCGCCATGGTCAAGCAGGGCCGTGGCGAGCGCCTGAAAGACAAGGAGCACCCGGAGCTGTTCAGTGGCCTGGTGTGGTCGGGTGAGCAGGCCAAGGCGCTGGGGCTGGTGGATGGGCTGGGCAGTGCCAGCTATGTGGCCCGCGAGATCGTGGGCGAGAAGGAGCTGGTGGACTTCACCGTGCAGGAATCGCCGTTTGACCGCTTCTCCAAGCGGGTCGGGGCCAGTGTGGCTGAGCACCTGGCCATGTGGATGGGCTTCCAGGGGCCACAGCTGCGCTGATAGCCTGTTCAGGCCCCATCGCCGGCAAGCCGGCTACCACAGGCGCCCCACAGTTCTCAAAACTTGTGCAGTATCTGTGGGAGCCGGCTTGCCGGCGATGGGGCGCAAAGCGGCCCCAGGCCCTCAAGGAATCACCACCCCTTCCTTGGTCAGCATGTCCACCAGCCGAATCAACGGTAGCCCGATCAGGCTGGTGGCGTCGCAGCCATGGGTACTCTGAAACAAACTCACCCCCAACCCCTCCGCCTTGAAGCTGCCAGCGCAGTCCAGCGGCTGCTCCGCCGCTACATAGCGCTCCACCTGCTCCCGGCTCAGTTCGCGCAAGGTCACGGTAAACGGTACGCAATCGACCTGGCATTGCCCGGTGGCGCTGTTGAGCAGCGCCAGCCCGGTCAGGAAGCTCACCTGCTGCCCGCTGCACGCCAGCAATTGCTCGCAAGCGCGCTCGAAGGTATGTGGCTTGCCCAGCACCTGTTCGCCCAGTACGGCCACTTGGTCCGAGCCGATGATCAGGTGCCCGGGGTGGTTGCCCGCCAGTGTCTCGGCCTTCTGCCTGGCCAGGCGCCGCACCAGCTTTGACGCCGGCTCGTCGACCTGGCGCTGCTCGTCTATGTCGGGGCTTGCCCAGGTGAAAGGCAGCTGCAGGCGGGCAAGCAGTTCGCGGCGATAGGCAGAGCTGGAAGCCAGTAACAGAGGAAGCATGGTAGACTCCTGATTCAGTTGAACAAATTCTATCACGCACGATGCCGCCTAATTTCCTTTGACAGGGGCGGGGGGCATCCCTATTATGCTGCGCCTATGTTGAATGACCCGATTCCACCTCACGTTGACCCGCGCAAATTAGCCGATCGTGGCGTAACCCTTAACGGTTCGCTGCAGCTCGCTGATTTGGAAAGACTCTGCGACCCGCTTTCCGACAATGTCGGTACGGTGCAGGCGAAGTTCGATTTTGAACGAGATGAACAGCACGTGGTGGTTATCCACAGCGAGCTGGACGTCGAAGTCAAAATGGTTTGCCAGCGTTGTCTTGAGCTGGTCACCCTGCCGATCCATAGCGAATGCACTTACGCTGTGGTGAAGGAGGGTGCGAATACCCAGTCGTTGCCGAAAGGCTATGACGTGCTGGAACTGGGCGAAGATCCTTTGGATCTGCAGGCATTGATCGAGGAGGAGCTTCTGCTCGCCCTGCCAATCGTGCCTGCTCATCATCCGGAAGAATGCCAGCAGCCGGCGGGCGCAGACGAGCCCGAATCGAGCAAGGACGAGGTATCGCGGTCCAACCCGTTCAGTGTTTTGGCGCAGTTAAAGCGTGACCCAAACGTTTAGGAGTTAATCAATTATGGCTGTTCAGCAGAACAAAAAATCCCGCTCTGCCCGTGACATGCGCCGTTCGCACGACGCTCTGTCGGAAAACGCGCTGTCGGTAGACAAGTCCACCGGTGAAGTACACCTGCGCCACCACGTTTCGCCAGAAGGCGTATACCGTGGTCGCAAAGTGGTCGACAAGGGCGCTGACGAGTAATCCTTGTCCGCTCAGGTCATCGCGATCGACGCAATGGGCGGGGACTTCGGTCCCCGCAGCATTGTTCAGGCTAGCATTGCCTGCCTTTCCGCTACCCCCTCGTTACACCTGACCCTCGTCGGTCAACCCTCCCTCCTGGAAGATCTTGTCAGCGGCCTTGCGGCTGCGGATCGCGCGCGCCTGCAAATCGTCGCCGCCAGTGAAGTGGTCGGCATGGACGAGCGGCCATCCCAGGTGCTGCGTGGCAAGCCGGACTCGTCCATGCGCATCGCCCTTGAACTGGTGCGTGATGGCAAGGCTCAGGCCTGCGTCAGTGCCGGCAATACCGGCGCGCTGATGGCGTTGTCACGCTTCGTGCTCAAGACTCTGCCGGGTATCGATCGCCCGGCCATGGTGGCGGCGATCCCGACCCAGGCCGGTTACTGCCAGTTGCTCGACCTGGGTGCCAATGTCGATTGCAGTGCCGAAAACCTGTACCAGTTCGCCGTGATGGGGTCGGTGGCCGCCCAGGCCCTGGGTGTTCATCGCCCGCGCGTGGCGTTGCTGAACATCGGTACCGAGGACATCAAGGGCAACCAGCAGGTCAAGCTGGCGGCAAGCCTGTTGCACAATGCCCGCGGGCTCAACTATGTGGGCTTTGTCGAAGGTGACGGGCTGTACCGTGGCGAGGCTGATGTGGTGGTGTGCGACGGCTTTGTTGGCAATATCCTGCTCAAGTCCAGCGAGGGTCTGGCCACCATGATCGGTGCGCGGATCGAGCAATTGTTCAAGGGTGGCTTGCTGGCGCGGGCTGCTGGAGCGGTGGCCATGCCCCTGCTCAAGCGTCTGCAGGCCGACCTGGCCCCGGCCCGGCACAATGGCGCGAGCTTCCTGGGTTTGCAGGGTATCGTCATCAAGAGCCATGGCTCCGCGGGCGTTCAGGGGTTCCAGAGTGCCATCCAGCGGGCGTTGATCGAGATTCAGGAGAATCTGCCGCAGCGTTTGCACGGGCGTTTGGAGGACCTGCTGCTTTAGCCTGCGACGGGGCCCGAGCAGGCAAACAAAGACCTTAGGCATATCACCGATGAAGTGCTTAAATGTGACCGCTTGGTCTGCGTCTTCATCCAAGCTTTCAGATTCCGCGCCTGGCCCAAGGCCTGGCGTACCCTATCCGACGACAAGATCATAAGGGCTTGTTCAATGTCTGCATCTCTCGCATTCGTCTTTCCCGGTCAAGGTTCCCAGTCGCTGGGCATGCTCGCCGAGCTCGGCGCCGAGAAGCCAGTGATCATCGAAACCTTCAAGGAAGCTTCTGAAGCACTCGGTTACGACCTGTGGAAGCTGGTCCAGGAAGGTCCGGAAGAGCAACTCAACCAGACCGACAAGACGCAGCCGGCGATCCTCACCGCGTCCATCGCGCTGTGGCGTCTGTGGCTGGAAGAGGGCGGTGCCACGCCAGCTTTCGTGTCCGGTCATAGCCTGGGTGAGTACAGCGCCCTGGTCGCTGCCGGCAGCATCAGCCTGAAAGACGCTGTGCGCCTGGTCGAGCGCCGTGGCCAGCTGATGCAGGAAGCGGTACCTGCCGGGCACGGGGCCATGGCCGCCATTCTCGGCCTGGACGACGCTGTGGTCGTGGAGCTGTGCGCCGAAGCGGCTGAAGATGAAGTGGTCAGTGCCGTCAACTTCAACTCGCCAGGGCAGGTGGTCATCGCCGGCAACAAGGCGGCGGTCGACCGCGCCATGGAGCTGTGCAAGGCCAAAGGCGCCAAGCGCGCCCTGCCGCTGGCTGTCAGCGTGCCTTCGCACTGCGCCCTGATGAAGCCGGCTGCCGAGCGCTTTGCCGATGCGGTGAACGCCATCGAGTGGAAGGCCCCGCAGATTCCGGTGGTACAGAACGTCACCGCCGCCATCGCGGCCGACCTCGATGCCCTCAAGCAGGACCTGCTGGCGCAGCTGTACCAGCCGGTACGCTGGGTTGAGTGCGTGCAGGCCCTGGCGGCCAATGGTGCAGTCAATCTGGTCGAGTGCGGCCCGGGCAAAGTGCTGGCTGGCCTGAACAAGCGTTGCGCCGATGGCGTGACCACTTACAACCTCAATACCCCTGACGCCGTTGCCGCCACCCGCGCGGCACTGGCCTGAATTGGAGAAGCTTGCATGAGCCTGCAAGGTAAAGTTGCACTGGTCACTGGCGCCAGCCGTGGCATTGGCCAGGCCATCGCCCTGGAACTGGGCCGCCAGGGCGCAACCGTGATTGGTACCGCCACTTCGGCCTCCGGCGCCGAGCGTATCGCCGCCACCCTGAAAGAGCACGGTATTACCGGCACCGGCATGGAATTGAACGTGACCAGCGCCGAGTCGGTGGAAGCGGTACTGGCTGCCATTGGTGAGCAGTTCGGCGCCCCGGCCATTCTGGTCAACAACGCCGGCATCACCCGCGACAACCTCATGCTGCGCATGAAAGACGACGAATGGTTCGACGTGATCGACACCAACCTGAACAGCCTCTACCGTCTGTCCAAGGGCGTGCTGCGTGGCATGACCAAGGCCCGTTGGGGTCGTATCATCAGCATCGGCTCGGTCGTCGGTGCCATGGGTAACGCTGGCCAGGCCAACTATGCAGCTGCCAAGGCCGGGCTGGAAGGCTTCAGCCGCGCCCTGGCGCGTGAAGTCGGTTCGCGTGGCATTACCGTCAACTCGGTGACCCCTGGTTTCATCGATACCGACATGACCCGCGAACTGCCTGAAGCGCAGCGCGAAGCCCTGCAAACCCAGATTCCACTGGGCCGCCTGGGGCAGGCCGACGAAATTGCCAAGGTGGTTTCGTTCCTGGCTTCGGACGGTGCAGCCTATGTAACCGGTGCAACCGTGCCGGTCAACGGCGGGATGTACATGTAACCCTGCAACTCAATGTGACGGATTTCGTAAAAAAAGAGTCATACTGCGAGCCTAAAATCCGTTATAAAGCTGCAATCAGATTCCAGACAGCGGGTGCGGTGACTAGCCTGAAGGCAGGTTCAGCTTGAAAAGCGAACGTCTTTCTATAAAATTAGCCACCGGCCAGCTGCCTGCATATATCCATTAGGAGTGAAAACTAGGTATGAGCACCATCGAAGAACGCGTCAAGAAAATCGTCGCCGAGCAACTGGGCGTCAAGGAAGAAGAAGTGACTGCTGAGAAGTCCTTCGTCGATGACCTGGGTGCCGATTCGCTTGACACCGTTGAACTGGTGATGGCTCTGGAAGAGGAATTCGAGACCGAAATCCCTGACGAAGAAGCCGAGAAGATCACTACCGTTCAAGCTGCTATCGACTACGTCAAGAGCCACCAGGCTTAAGACGTTACCGTCGACGCTACTTGTCGGGGAAAACCGCACTGCCTTCGCTGGCGTGCGGTTTTTTCTTTGCGAGCGCCGCGTATTGTCCAGGCCGCCTCGTTCACCGCGCACCAAGAGCCTGTTGCCATTTCATTCCAGCGCTTGAATGCAATGCCAAGAGACTCTGTTATTAGAAAAGGAGAGTACTGTGTCGCGTAGACGCGTCGTGGTCACCGGTATGGGTATGCTGTCGCCACTGGGTACCGATGTACCGAGCACCTGGCAGGGCATTCTGGCTGGCCGCAGTGGCATCGGTCCGATCGAACACACGGACCTGTCTGCCTACTCCACCCGTTTTGGCGGCTCGGTGAAAGGCTTCGAGGTGGAGCAGTACCTGTCGGCCAAAGAGGCCCGCAAACTCGACCTGTTCATCCAGTACGGCCTGGCGGCCGGGTTCCAGGCGGTGCGTAATGCCGGCCTGGAAGTCACCGACGCCAACCGCGAGCGCATCGGCGTGGCCATGGGGTCGGGGATCGGTGGCCTGACCAACATCGAAGAAACCAGCCGCACCCTGCATGACTCGGGGCCGCGTCGCATTTCGCCATTCTTCGTGCCGGGCTCGATCATCAACATGATCTCGGGTTTCCTGTCGATCCACCTGGGCCTGCAGGGCCCCAATTACGCCATTGCCACGGCCTGCACCACCGGCACCCATTGCATCGGCATGGCCGCGCGCAATATCGCCTACGGTGAAGCCGATGTAATGATTGCCGGCGGCGCCGAAATGGCCGCTTGCGGGTTGGGCATGGGTGGCTTCGGTGCTTCGCGCGCGCTGTCCACCCGCAACGACGAGCCTGCCCGCGCCAGCCGCCCATGGGACAAAGGCCGCGACGGTTTCGTGCTGTCCGACGGTGCCGGTGCCTTGGTGCTCGAAGAACTGGAGCATGCCCAGGCCCGTGGGGCGACCATCTATGCCGAGTTGATCGGTTTTGGCATGAGCGGCGACGCTTACCACATGACCTCGCCACCAGACTCCGGTGAAGGCGCTGCGCGCTGCATGGCCAACGCCCTGCGCGATGCTGGCATCCAGCCGGAACACGTGAGCTACATCAACGCCCATGGCACTTCGACCCCCGCGGGCGACATTGCCGAAGTGGCGGCGATCAAGCGCGTATTCGGCGAGCACGCCTACAAGCTGGCAGTCAGCTCGACCAAGTCGATGACCGGCCACCTGCTGGGGGCAGCTGGCGCGGTAGAGGCGATCTTCAGTGTGCTGGCGATCAACAGCCAGATGGCGCCGCCGACCATCAACCTGGACGAACCGGACGAAGGTTGCGACCTGGACTTCGTACCGCACCAGGCGCGCAGCATGCCGATTGATGTGGTGTTGTCCAACTCGTTCGGCTTTGGTGGCACCAACGGCTCGCTGGTGTTCCGCCGGTTCGCCGGTTGATGCTCAGCTGGATCGACGGCCAGCCCGCGACTGCGCTCAATCTGCAGAACCGCGGCCTGGCCTACGGCGATGGTCTGTTTGAAACCATCGCCGTTCGGCATGGCCGGCCCAGCCTGCTGGACGGCCATCTCGCCCGCCTGGCGCTGGGTTGCCAGCGGCTGGCGATTGGCGCCGACCTGGCGCAGGTGCGTGAGGAATTGCTGCGTTATGCCAGCCAGCTCGGCAACGGGGTAGCCAAACTCATCCTCACCCGTGGCGACAGCCAGCGTGGTTACGCGCCGGTTGCCGATGCCGTGCCCCGGCGTATCCTGCAGGGCGGCCCGTTACCCAGCTATCCTGTTGCCCATGCCGAGCAGGGCGTACGCTTGTTCCCCTGCCAGACACGGCTTGGGGAACAACCGTTGCTGGCCGGGCTCAAACACCTCAACCGCCTGGAGCAGGTGCTGGCCCGTGCCGAATGGCAGGACAGTGACCATGCCGAGGGCCTGATGCGTGACGGGCAAGGCCGGGTGATCGAAGGGGTATACAGCAACCTGTTCCTGGTGCGCGACGGCGTGCTCTTTACCGCCGACCTCAGCCGTTGTGGCGTGGCCGGGGTCATGCGCGGTGCCTTGCTCGACCAGGCGCGCTTGCAGGGTATTACGGCCAACGTCTGCGACCTGCCGTATGATGCGCTGGAGCAGGCCGATGAAGTATTTGTTTGCAACAGCGTCTATGGCGTGTGGCCCGTGCGCGGGCTTGCCGCGTTAAACTGGTCGCCGGGCCCGCTTACCCGAAAACTGCAGGCCGTTGCCCGTACGTTACTGGAAACCTGAATTCGTGAGACGTAAATTCCTGCTGTTGCTGGAAATGGGTCTGATCCTCGCCGGTCTGGCGCTAGGCTGGTCGGCCTGGAAAATCAACTCGGTCCTGGAGCAGCCACTGCACGTCACGCAGGAACGCCTGCTCGACGTGCCCAATGGCACCACCCCCAACCGCATGTTCTACCGCATGCAAACCGAAGGGCTGCTCGACGACGCCGTCTGGTTGCGCCTGTACTGGCGCTTCAACATGGCCGGTACCCCGTTGCACACCGGCGAATATCGCCTTACCCCTGGCATGACCGTCGAGCAGCTGTTCGACGCCTGGCGCCGGGGCGACGTGGTGCAATACAACCTGACCCTGGTCGAGGGCTGGACCTTCCGCCAGCTGCGCTCGGCCGTGGCCAAGCATGAAAAGCTCAAGCACACCCTGGATGGCCTGTCGGACGCCGAGGTCATGGACAAGCTCGGCCATACCGGTGTATTCCCTGAGGGCAGGTTCTTCCCCGATACCTACCGCTTCGTGCGCGGCATGAGCGACGTCGAACTGCTGCAGCAGGCCTACATGCGCCTGGAAGAAGTGCTGGCCAAGGAATGGGCCGAGCGCGCCACCGACCTGCCGTACCGCGATCCCTACCAGGCGCTGATCATGGCTTCGCTGGTGGAGAAGGAAACCGGCATCCCCCAAGAGCGCGGGCAGATCGCCGGGGTGTTCGTGCGGCGTTTGCGCCTGGGCATGATGCTGCAGACCGATCCGACGGTTATCTACGGGATGGGTGAACGCTATAACGGCAAGATCACCCGAGCCGACCTGCGCGAGCCTACGCCCTACAATACCTACACCATCACCGGCCTGCCGCCTACGCCGATTGCCATGGTCGGCCGCGAGGCGATTCACGCGGCGCTCAACCCGGCCGATGGAACCAGCCTGTACTTCGTCGCCCGTGGCGACGGCAGCCATGTGTTCTCCGACGACCTCAACGATCACAACTCGGCGGTACGGGAGTTTCAGCTCAAGCGGCGGGCAGACTATCGCTCCAGCCCCGCGCCGCAGCAACCGGCAAAACCGGGTGACGATGACGCGGCGCCAGCGGCCAGCGAAGAGCAGCCGGCGCCGGCCGCTCCCGGCGGTGATGCCCAGGCGGCCGAGCCGGCAACGCCCGACGAACAACATTAAGGACTGCCTGTGAGCGGCTTGTTTATTACTTTGGAAGGCCCCGAAGGCGCGGGCAAAAGCACCAACCGCGACTACCTGGCGGCGCGCCTGCGCGAGCATGGCCTGGATGTGGTGCTGACCCGTGAGCCTGGTGGCACGCCGCTGGCCGAGAAGGTGCGTGAACTGCTGTTGGCCCCCAGCGATGAACCCATGGCCGCCGACACCGAACTGCTGCTGGTGTTCGCTGCCCGCGCCCAGCACCTGGCGCAGGTGATCCGCCCGGCGCTGGCCCGTGGCGCTGTGGTGTTGTGCGACCGGTTTACCGATGCCACGTATGCCTACCAGGGCGGTGGCCGCGGCCTGTCGGTCGAGCGTATCGCCACCCTGGAGCAATTCGTCCAGGGCGACCTTCGCCCGCAGCTGACGCTGGTGTTCGACCTGCCGGTCGAAGTCGGTTTGGCCCGTGCCGCTGCGCGCGGTCGCCTCGACCGCTTCGAGCAGGAGGGCCAGGCGTTTTTCCAGGCTGTGCGCCAGGCTTACCTGCAGCGCGCTCGGCGCGAACCCCAGCGTTACAGCCTGCTGGATGCCGCACAGCCGCTCGCGGCCGTGCAGCGTGCTATCGATGCGCTGTTGCCGGCCATCGTGGAGCGGTGCCGTGGCTGAGGCCTACCCATGGCAGCAGGCGCTCTGGCAGCAATTGGCCGGGCGCAGTCAGCATGCCCATGCCTACCTGCTGCACGGTCCGCAGGGCATTGGCAAGCGGGCCATGGCCGAGCGCCTGATGGCCCGCCTGTTGTGCCAGCAGCCGCAAGGCCTCGATGCCTGCGGCACCTGCAAGTCCTGCCTGCTGCTGAAGGCAGGTAGCCACCCTGACAACTACATCCTTGAGCCCGAAGAGGCCGATAAGCCGATCAAGGTCGACCAGGTCCGCGAGCTGGTGGCCTTCGTGGTGCAGACGGCGCAGTTGGGTGGGCGCAAGGTGGTGTTGATCGAGCCGGTGGAAGCCATGAACGTCAATGCTTCCAACGCACTGTTGAAAAGCCTTGAGGAGCCTTCCGGCGACACCGTGTTGCTGCTGGTCACGCACCAGCCCAGCCGGCTGCTGCCGACCATCAAGAGTCGTTGCCAGCAGGTGGCCTGCCCCCAGCCGAACCTGGCCCAGAGCCAGGCCTGGTTGGCCGCGGCGTTGCCTGATACGGCCGAGGCCGAGCGCGATGAATTGCTGACCCTGGCCGCCGGTTCGCCGCTGATGGCGGTCAGCCTGCAGGCGCAGGGAGTGCGCGAGCAGCGTGCGCTGGTTACTGACGGGGTGAAGAAGTTACTCAAGCAACAGCAATCGCCCAGCCAGCTGGCCGAAGCCTGGAAGGCTGTGCCGGTGTTGAGGGTATTCGACTGGTTCTGCGATTGGGCGCACCTCATTCTGCGCTACCAGTTGACCCAGGACGAGGAGGGGTTAGGCTTGGCCGATATGCGCAAGGTGGTGCAGTACCTGGCGCAGAAAAGCCGCCAGGCCAAGGTGCTGGAGGTGCAGGCGTGGATCCTCGAACAGCGCCAGAAGGTGCTGGGCAAGGCCAACCTCAATCAAACCCTGTTGCTCGAATCGCTGCTGGCCCATTGGCTGCAACTGCCGGGCGCCCGCTGATTTCCCATTTTCCATGTGTGCCGCTATCCCATGCTCGTAGACTCCCATTGCCACCTTGACCGTCTTGACCTCAGTGCCCATCAGGGCTCGCTCGATGCTGCGCTGCAGGCGGCGCGTGATCGCGGGGTGGGGCATTTCCTGTGCATCGGTGTCAGTGCCGAAAACGCCGGCGCGGTAAAGGCGTTGAGCGAGCAGTACGCGGATGTCGACTGCTCGGTCGGTGTACACCCGTTGGACCTGGCGCCGGGCGAAACCCCGGCGCTGGAGTGGCTGTTGCGCGAACTGGCCCACCCGCATGTGGTGGCCATTGGCGAAACCGGGCTGGATTACCACTACGAGCCTGAAGCCGCTGAATTGCAGCAGACCTCGTTCCGCCTGCACCTGGAGGCTTCGCGGCAGACCGGCAAGCCAGTGATCGTGCATACCCGTGCGGCGCGGGCCGATACCCTGGCGCTACTGCGCGAGGCCAATCTGCCGCAGGCTGGCGTGCTGCACTGTTTTACCGAAGACTGGGACATGGCCAAGGCGGCGCTGGACCTGGGCTATTACATATCGCTGTCTGGCATCGTTACCTTCCGCAATGCCGATGCCCTGCGGGAAGTGGCGCGGCAAGTGCCGGTCGACCGCTTGTTGGTAGAGACCGATTCGCCGTACCTGGCGCCGATTCCGTATCGCGGCAAGCCGAACTTGCCGCAATATGTGAGAGAAGTGGCGGAGTATGTGGCTTCGCTGCGCGGGGCCAGTTATGGGCAATTGGCTGAGCAGACAACGGCTAACTTCAAGCGGTTGTTTCCGTTAGCGCGGGTGGGTTGATTCATTGGAGTTGAAGGTTGTGTGAGGGCCATGAGGTGCCTGCCACAACAAATTCAGCGCCCGTGAGATCGAGCGCCGCAGGTGTTCGCCGAAGGATTTGCAGCGCCTATGAGATCGAGCGCCGCCCGCGCGGCGCTTCGCGGCTAAAGCCGCTCCTACGTTTGTTTCGGGCCAGTATCGCCTGTGCCAGGCGCGCGCGACCGCCTTGTTTGTATGACGCCATATCGTGCCATGCGCCAAGGCGGTCGCGCGCAAATCCCACAGGAATAATTGGCCCTAAACAAACGTAGGAGCGGCTTTAGCCGCGAAGCGCCGCGCGGGCGGCGCTCGATCTCACAGGCGCTGCAAATGCTTCGGCGAACACCAGCGGCGCTCGTACCATCCCCAAAAATCCCACCTCCAACGCCCGCCGCAAACACACAAAAAAAACCCGGGTTCTGGGGGAGGAATCCGGGTTAAGACCATTAGGAGTAAAACAAAGGTACGCGGTCCCTGAGCACCTTTATCGGCGCGCCGCTAGGGGGGATGCGCCGCGCCAACACTTCTAGTATTGGCCAGGTTTGGCGGCCTGCCAGTGGCTATTGGTCGTTTTTTAAACAAATTTGGAATACGCCCGCGTCTGGTTCCTCCCGCAGCGTATGGCCGAGAGCATCCTGAAACACAGCCATGCTCTGAAGATCCGTGCAATTTCCCGCAAGTTAGGCA
Organism: Pseudomonas sp. NY5710; assembly: GCF_013305665.1. NCBI lineage: Bacteria > Pseudomonadati > Pseudomonadota > Gammaproteobacteria > Pseudomonadales > Pseudomonadaceae > Pseudomonas > Pseudomonas sp. NY5710. Next base: position 3,766,825 of record NZ_CP045554.1, on the reverse strand, counting down.
TAATAAACCGCTTCGATTGTCATCCAGTCCTTCCCATGCAGAAAGAACCTCGTAAGGTCCGTGAGTTTCGCCGTCGCGAACAGGAAATCCTCGATACCGCGCTCAAGCTGTTTCTCGAGCAAGGTGAAGACAGCGTCACCGTCGAGATGATCGCCGACGCCGTGGGCATCGGCAAAGGCACGATCTACAAGCACTTCAAGTCCAAGGCCGAAATTTACCTGCGCCTGATGCTCGACTACGAGCGCGACCTGAACGGGTTGCTGCACTCGGCCGACGTCGACCGTGACAAAGAGGCCCTGTCGCGTGCCTATTTCGAATTCCGCATGCGTGACCCTCAGCGTTACCGGCTGTTCGACCGCCTGGAAGAGAAGGTGGTCAAGGGCAACCAGGTGCCGGAAATGGTCGAACAGTTGCACAGCATCCGTGCCTCCAACTTCGACCGCCTCACCCAGCTGATCAAGGGCCGCATCAGCGAGGGCAAGCTCGAAGACGTGCCTCCTTACTTCCATTACTGCGCCGCCTGGGCACTGGTGCATGGTGCCGTTGCGCTGTACCACTCACCGTTCTGGAGCAATGTGCTGGAAGATCAGGAAGGCTTCTTCCAGTTCCTGATGGACATCGGCGTGCGCATGGGCAACAAGCGCAAGCGCGACCCGGAGCCGTCCCACTGAGCTACGCCCCACCGGCTATGTGTACAGGGCTTGCAAAAACCTGATTTATGAGTCAGCTTTTGCCGGCCCTTCTATCCATGCCGGAGTCATCCATGATCGTCGATCGTCAAGGCAGGCGGTTTCGTAACCTGCGTGTCAGCCTGACGGCTGCCTGCAATTACGCCTGTACCTATTGCGTGCCCGACGGCAAGCGCCTGGTGGCGGCGCAGGATGAGCTTTCGGCAGACGCACTGGCGCGTGGCGTGGCCTACCTGATTGAAGCAGCCGGCATCGAGCGCTTGCGTATCACCGGTGGTGAACCGCTGGTCAGTCCGCGCCTGGATCCCTTTCTCGCCGCGGTGGCCAAGCTCGGCCTCGAGGATATTTCGCTGACTACCAATGGTCAGCTGCTGGGCCGTAAGTTGCCGCAATTGCAGGCAGCCGGAATTCGCCGGCTGAATGTTTCGCTCGACACCCTGGACCCGTTGGCGTTTCGCCAGATCGCCCGCGGCGGCGACCTGGCCACGGTGCTGGCGGCGATGGAGCGGGCCCGCGCCATGGGCATGCAGATCAAAGTGAACATGGTGCCGATGCGCGGGCAAAACCTCGACCAGGTGCTGCCGTTGCTGGATTACTGCATGGCGCGTGGCTTTGAGTTGCGTTTTATCGAACTGATGCGTATGGGCCACCTGGCGCGTGACCACTCTGCTTTCCTGCGACAATTTGTCAGCCTCGATGACCTGCTCACGCTGATCGGCGGTCAGCACGCCTTCGCCCGTGTCGCTGCGCCGGTGGACGCCACCGCCATGCGCTATCAGATCCCCGGCAAGGGGCACTTCGGCGTCATTGCAAATGAGAGCGTGCCGTTCTGCCGGACGTGCTCCCGGCTGCGGCTGTCATCCACAGGTTGGCTGCATGGCTGCCTGTCGTCGGGTAATCGTCATTTCGTTGGCGACCTTCTGGAAAAGCCACGCCACCAAGCCTTGCCCGCGCTGCAACGGTTGCTGGTCAAGGCCCTGGCTGACAAGCAGGCTTTGGCGTTTTCCGGCGGTGTGACCGTGATGAAGGTCATCGGCGGCTGAAGCTGGCGCAAAAGCTGCATCCGCCGGCTATTCGCCGGTTTTTCGTCGCCGGTCACTGGAGGAAAGATGCGTAGCCTGGTCTTGCTGCTGGCGCTGATGGCGTTGAGCGGCTGCATGAATGTCAGCGATATGGGCGAGGGCGTCCGCTATCACATGAGCGACGCAGGGCTGCTGGACCATAGCGAAACCCGGCGCACGCTGTCGATTCGCCTGCAGCCTGACTCGTTCATCTTCATAGGGCAGGGCGCATTCGTGCCGCCTGGCAAGGGCCCGGTACCCCGGCAGAATGTAGTGGCCGAGCAGGCGTTCAAAAGTTTCGTCGAGTATTTCCCGCTTGTGCGCCGCGCCCAAGGCCCGCTGGGCCTGGAAGAGGCCATTGCGCAGGCCCGTTCGGTCGGTGCCGACTATGTGCTGTATACCCGCTTTGCCCGCACCGACGACCGCATCGGCAATGGTGACGAGTGGTACGACGAGCAAGCCGTCGACCGCCTGGGCTGGGACAGCGGCGTGGTGCAGATGATGCTGATCGAAACCAATACCCGCTACCTGATCGATACCGCTCGCATCAAGAGCCGTGGCGGTTTGTTGACGTTCCACGACAAAACCCCCGAGGATTTGCTTGCCGCACCGATGCGCGAGTACGCTCGTAGCCTTCTGGGCATGAGTGAGTGAGGCGAGTGTGATGAGCGACACCGGTAAGGCCAACGACCTGCTGGCGCAGATCCCCAAGGCCAAGGGCCTGCCGCCGGTCCACCTGTGGAACCCGGATTTCTGCGGTGACATCGACATGCGTATCGCCCGCGATGGCACCTGGTATTACCTGGGCACGCCCATCGGCCGCAAACCGATGGTGCGGCTGTTCTCTACCATCCTGCGCCGCGATGGTGACGATTACTTCCTGATTACCCCGGTGGAAAAGGTGGGCATTCAGGTAGACGATGCGCCGTTCGTGGCAGTGGCGCTGGAGGTGCAAGGGCAGGGCGAGCAGCAGGTGCTGCGCTTTACCAGCAATGTCGAGGATCAGGTAGAGGCCGGCCCGGCCAATCCGCTACGGGTAGTCACCGATCCGGTGACGCAAGCGCCGTCGCCGTACGTGCTGATGCGCAGTAATCTCGAGGCATTGATACACCGCAATGTGTTCTACCAGATGGTGGAGTTGGCGGTGCCGCGCGAGATCGATGGCGAGCCATGGCTGGGCGTTTGGAGCGGTGGCGAGTTCTACCCGATTGGGCGCAGCAGCTGATTGGATTGTGCGTGCGTCGCCGGCTTCGCAGCAAACGAAAAAGCCCCCGGGTGCTGTGACAGCTGGGGGCTTTTTCAATGTTTGGCTCCGCGACCTGGACTCGAACCAGGGACCCAATGATTAACAGTCATTTGCTCTACCGACTGAGCTATCGCGGAATCTGCGCACATCATACCGATCGCCAGGGGGAAGTCAAGCCACCCCCTGGCAAATCAAGCAGTTACAGCACTTGCACGATCGCTTTGGTGACGACATGGATGTTGCTCTGGTTCAGCGCAGCCACAGCGATGCGGCCAGTGTCCAGCGCGTAGATGCCAAAGTCGTTCTTCAACCGGGCCACCTGCTCTACGCTCAGGCCCGAGTAGGAGAACATGCCGACCTGGCGACCGACGAAGCTGAAATCGCGGTTGGCACCGTATTCGGCCAACAGCGCGACCATCTGCTTGCGCATACCGTGGATACGTTCGCGCATTTCGGCCAGTTCGGTTTCCCACATCTGGCGCAGCTCGGCGCTGTTCAGCACGGTAGCGACGATGGTTGCGCCGTGGGTGGGCGGGTTGGAATAGGTGGTGCGGATCACGCGCTTGACCTGCGACAGCACGCGGGTGCTTTCGTCTTTGGAGGCGGTAACCACCGACAGCGCACCCACGCGCTCGCCGTACAGCGAGAACGACTTGGAGAACGAGCTGGATACGAAGAACTCCAGGCCCGACTCAGCGAACAGGCGGACCGCGAAGGCGTCTTCGGCAATGCCGTCGCCAAAGCCTTGGTAGGCCATGTCGAGGAACGGCACGTGGCCTTTGGCCTTGACCACTTCCAGCACGTTTTTCCAGTCGTCCAGGCTCAGGTCGACGCCCGTCGGGTTGTGGCAGCAGGCGTGCAGCACCACGATCGAGCCAGAGGGCAGGGCGTTGAGGTCTTCTAGCATGCCGGCGCGGTTGACGTCGTTGCTCGGGGCGTCGTAGTAGCGGTAGGTCTGCACCGGGAAACCGGCCGACTCGAACAGGGCGCGGTGGTTTTCCCAGCTCGGGTCGCTGATGGCCACCACGGCGTTTGGCGAGATCCGCTTGAGGAAGTCGGCACCGATTTTCAGTGCGCCAGTACCACCGACGGCCTGCACGGTGACCACGCGGCCGGCGGCCAGCAGTGGCGATTCGGCACCGAACAGCAGCTTTTGCACGGCCTGGTCGTAGGTGGCGATACCATCGATCGGCAGGTAGCCGCGCGAGGCATGCTGGGCTGCACGCTGGGTCTCGGCTTCGATCACGGCGCGCAGCAGCGGAATGCGGCCTTCCTCATTGCAATACACGCCAACACCCAGGTTGACCTTGTCGGTACGTGGGTCGGCGTTGAATGCTTCGTTGAGGCCCAGGATAGGGTCGCGGGGTGCCAGCTCGACAGCGGAAAACAGGCTCATTGTTACTTCGGCTCTGATTGGAGAGTGATAGGGCGTACACGCTCCAGCCGAATGCACTGAAGCGGTGCACAAACGGGGAGTCAGTATAGTGATACCGACCGGTGACCGCGACACTCTGGCGCGGCTTTTCCGGGTATTTGCGCAAATATTTTTTGACCATCGGTCTGATTGCCCGGTCAACCGTAATACCTGGTTGTGGCTGTGCCTTGAAAGCCGCCCCTTGCGGGCGCATTTGGGTATAGACTACTGGCTAAATTTACAGTTGCTGCAGCACCGCGAGGTCCGTCATGTCCGAGTTCCAGCTCGTTACCCGTTTCCAGCCTGCCGGCGACCAGCCCGAGGCGATCCGTCAGATGGTCGAGGGCATCGAGGCCGGGCTGTCGCACCAGACGCTGCTGGGGGTGACCGGTTCGGGCAAGACGTTCAGCATTGCCAACGTGATCCAGCAGGTCCAGCGCCCGACCCTGGTGCTGGCGCCGAACAAGACCCTGGCCGCGCAGCTGTACGGTGAGTTCAAGGCGTTTTTCCCCAATAACGCGGTGGAGTACTTCGTCTCCTACTACGACTATTACCAGCCGGAAGCCTATGTACCGTCGTCGGACACCTTCATCGAGAAGGATGCATCGATCAACGACCATATCGAGCAGATGCGTCTCTCGGCGACCAAGGCGCTGCTGGAGCGCCGCGATGCGATCATCGTCACCACCGTGTCGTGCATCTACGGCCTGGGCAGCCCCGAGACCTACCTGAAAATGGTCCTGCACGTGGACCGCGGCGACAAGCTCGACCAGCGCGCACTGTTGCGCCGCCTGGCCGACCTGCAGTATACCCGCAACGAGATGGACTTCGCCCGCGCTACATTCCGGGTAAGGGGGGATGTGATCGACATTTTCCCGGCGGAATCGGACCTGGAGGCCATCCGCGTCGAGCTGTTCGATGACGAGGTGGAGAACATCGCGGCGTTCGACCCGCTGACCGGCGAGGTCTTCCGCAAGCTGCCGCGGTTCACCTTCTACCCCAAAAGCCACTATGTCACCCCGCGGGAAACCCTGCTGGATGCCGTGGAGGGCATCAAGGCAGAGCTCAAGGACCGCCTGGAGTACCTGCACAAGGCCAACAAGCTGGTCGAAGCCCAGCGCCTGGAGCAGCGCACCCGGTTCGACCTGGAGATGATCCTGGAGCTGGGCTACTGCAATGGCATCGAAAACTACTCGCGTTACCTGTCTGGCCGCCCGGCGGGTGCACCGCCGCCAACGCTGTACGACTACCTGCCGCCCGATGCGCTGCTGGTGATCGACGAATCCCACGTCAGCGTGCCGCAGGTGGGGGCCATGTACAAAGGCGACCGTTCGCGCAAGGAAACCCTGGTCGAGTATGGCTTCCGCCTGCCGTCGGCACTGGACAACCGGCCCATGCGCTTCGATGAATGGGAGAGTGTCAGCCCACAGACCATCTTCGTTTCCGCCACCCCGGGGCCTTACGAGGCCGAGCATGCCGGGCGGGTGGTGGAGCAGGTGGTGCGCCCCACCGGGCTGGTCGACCCGCAGGTCGAGATTCGCCCGGCGCTGACCCAGGTCGACGACCTGCTGTCGGAGATCCGCAAGCGGGTGGCTGCCGGCGAACGGGTGCTGGCCACCACCTTGACCAAGCGTATGGCCGAGGACCTCAGCGACTACCTGGCCGATCACGATGTGCGGGTGCGCTACCTGCACTCGGACATCGACACGGTGGAGCGGGTAGAGATCATCCGTGACTTGCGCCTGGGTACCTTCGACGTGCTGGTGGGGATCAACCTGCTGCGTGAGGGCCTGGACATGCCCGAGGTGTCCCTGGTGGCGATCCTCGATGCCGACAAGGAAGGCTTCCTGCGCTCGGAGCGGTCGCTGATCCAGACCATTGGCCGTGCGGCGCGTAACCTCAATGGCCGGGCCATCCTGTACGCCGACAACATCACCGGCTCGATGCAGCGGGCGATCGATGAAACCGAGCGCCGCCGCGAGAAGCAGATCGCCTTCAACGAAGCCAACGGCATCGTGCCCAAGGGCGTGATCAAGGACATTACCGACATCATGGAGGGCGCCACCGTACCGGGTGCGCGCAGCAAGAAGCGCAAGGGCATGGCCAAGGCCGCGGAGGAGAGCGCCCGTTACGAGGCCGAACTGCGCACGCCTGGGGAGATCACCAAGCGTATCAAGCAGTTGGAAGAGAAAATGATGCAGTTCGCCCGCGATCTGGAATTCGAAGCCGCGGCGCAGTTGCGTGACGAGATCACCAAGCTGCGTGAGCGGTTGATCACCAGCTGAAGGCTGGCGCCGGCCCTGTGGGTGCATCGCAACAAGCTCAATGGGCCTCGCCAGCTTTCAAGCCCTGGGGCAATTTGCGCGTCAGCAGCACCGCCACCATGCTTACCGCCAAACCAATCCCGACGAAGTGGAAGGCGTCGTTGTAAGCCATGATCAGCGCCTGCTGGTGGGTGATCTCGCTCAGCTTGCCCAGCGCTGCATTGTCACTCCCCAGGCGCTCCGTCAGTTGCGCCAGGCGCTCGGCCACTTGGGGGTTGGTGGGCACCACGGCCTCACGCAGGTAATCGAAATACACCTTGGTCCGCGCGTCCAGCAGTGTTGCCAGCAAGGCAATGCCAATGGCGCCGCCGAGGTTGCGCAGGATATTGAACAGGCTCGACGCAGACCCTGCGTCCTGCGGCTGAATATAGGCGGTGGCGATCAGCGAGATGGTGACCATGATCATTGGCTGGCCAAGTGCGCGAATGATCTGCACATGGTTGAACTGCGGCCCGGCAAAGTCAGGGTTCAGTACCCCCGAGCCGAAACTGGCAGCGCCGAACAGGCAGAAGCCCAGCGCACACAGCACCTTGGGTGATACCACCTTCATCAGCTGCGGCACCAGCGGAATCAGGAACAACTGCGGAATACCCATCCACATGATCACTTCGCCAATCTGCAGGGCGTTGTAGCCCTGCACCTGGGTCAGGTACAGCGGCAGCAGGTAGATCGAGCCATACAACCCGACGCCCATGCCCAGGCTGGCGATGCTCGACAGGCCGAAGTTGCGGTTGCCGAGGATGCGCAGGTTGATCAGTGGGTGCGGCCTGGAAAACTGCAGGATGACGAAGGTGATGAGGCTGATCAAGGCGACGCTGCCCAGGGCTACGATCAAGTGCGATTCCAGCCAGTCCTTGCGGTGGCCTTCTTCGAGAAATACCTGCAGGCAGCCCAGGCTCAGGCCGAGTGTGAGGATGCCGCCATAGTCGGTGCTTTTCAGCAGGTCCCAGTGCGCCTCCTTTTTCTCCAGCCCGTACAGCAGGCCAGCGATCATCACCAGGCCCGGCGGAATGTTGATATAGAAGATGTATTCCCAACCCCAGTTCTCGGTCAGCCAGCCGCCCAGGGTGGGGCCGATCGAAGGCGCGAAGGTGGCGGTCATGGCGAACATGGCCATGCCCTTGGCGCGGTGGTGCTCCGGCAGTTTGGTCAAGGTCAGGGTGAATGCCAGCGGTATCAGCGCGCCGCCGGTAAAGCCTTGCAGGGCGCGGAACAGGATCATGCTTTCCAGGTTCCAGGCCATCGAGCACAGTAACGAAGACAGCAGGAACCCGGCCGAAACCCACACCGCCAGGCGCCGCGCCGACAGCAGTTGCACCAGCCAGGCCGTCAGCGGGATCATGATGATTTCCGCGACCAGGTACGAGGTGGAGATCCACGAACCTTCTTCCAGGGTGGCCGACAGCGCGCCCTGGATGTCCTTGAGCGAAGAGTTGGTGATCTGGATGTCCAGCACCGCCATGAAGGCGCCGAGCATCACGCTCATCACGGCGATCCAGTCGCGGCGGCTGGGCTCCCCTGTCGGGCGCAGCAGTTGTTCAGCGGCCATCGTGGCCTTCGTCTTCGTTGCGCAGATCCACGGTGGCAGTGACCGACATGCCCGGGCGAATACGCCCGTGCAGAGGGTTGTCGGCGCGGAAGGTGAGTTTTACCGGGATGCGCTGGACCACCTTGGTGAAGTTGCCGGTGGCGTTGTCCGGTGGCAGCAGGCTGAATTGCGCCCCCGAGGCTGCGAACAGGCTGTCGACCCGGCCTTCGATCGGCGTATCGGGGTAGCTGTCGAACAGTAGTTCGGCGCGCTGGCCTGGCTGCATATGCCCAATCTGGGTTTCCTTGAAGTTGGCCTGCACCCAGATGTCTTCGTCAGGCACGATCGACAGCAAGTAAGCCCCGGCCTGCACCACCTGGCCATTGCGGGCACTGCGCTGGCCGATGGTGCCGCTGATGGGCGCGCGGATCTCGCAGCGGGTGAGGTTCAACTCGGCCTGGGCCAGGTCGGCGCGGGCATTGGCGATCTGCGCATCAAGGCGCTTGAGGTCGGCATTCAGTGCGCTGACCTGCTGGCGCTGGCTTTGCAGGTCGGCACGGGCCTTGTCCACTTGCGACCCGGCAACGTGGCTGTCGGCCGACAGGGTGGTGACGCGTTCTTCCGACACAAACCCTGGCTTGCGCAGTTTCTCGGCGCGGCTCAGGTCCAGCCGCGAGCGGTCGAACGCGGCCTTGTTGGCGGCCACCTGGGCCTGGCCGGCGGCAATCAGGCTGCTTTGCTGGGTAAGGCGGCTTTGCGCCTGGGCGTACTCGGCTTCGCGGGTGGCCAGTGCCGCACGGGCGCGCTCAAGGGCCAGCTCGAAATCGGCCGCATCCAGGCGCACCAGCAGGTCGCCCTGGTTGACATGCTGGTTGTCTTCGACCGGCACGCTGTCGATGCGCGCGCCCAACTGGCTGGAGACACGGGTGATCTCGCCCTGTACGTAGGCGTTGTCGGTGCTTTCGTAGAAGCGCCCTTTGAAATACCAGTGGGCCAGGAAAGCCAGGGCAATGATGGCCACCAGGGTGAAAAATATCGCCAGGCGGCGTTTGAGTTGGGCAGGCATGGGGGATTGTCGTTGCAGAAATGTAAATAAATTTAACAGCGGCAGATGGCCAGTCGGCAAGTGACGTTCGCGCCATTGCTGGAGCCCGGTGCCCGCCACCTGCTAACATCCCGCCTTTGTTTCATCTTTCGTTCGAGACTCTCCATGACCACCGTACGCACGCGTATCGCGCCATCGCCTACCGGCGACCCTCATGTTGGCACTGCCTACATCGCCCTGTTCAACTACTGCTTCGCCAAGCAGCACGGCGGTGAGTTCATCCTGCGCATCGAAGACACCGACCAGTTGCGCTCCACGCGCGAGTCGGAACAGCAGATCTTCGATGCCCTGCGCTGGCTCGGCATCGAATGGAACGAAGGTCCGGACGTTGGCGGCCCGCACGGCCCTTACCGGCAGAGCGAGCGTGGCGAGATCTACGCCCAGTACGCCAAGCAACTGGTCGACGCCGGCCACGCTTTCTACTGCTTCTGCACCGCCGAAGAGCTGGAACAGATGCGTGCCGAACAGCAAGCCCGCGGCGAAACCCCGCGCTATGACGGCCGTGCCTTGCTGCTGAGCGACGAGGAAGTGCAGCGCCGCCTGGCCGCTGGCGAGCCGCACGTCATCCGCATGAAGGTGCCAAGCGAAGGCGTGTGCGTGGTGCCGGACATGCTGCGTGGCGATGTCGAAATCCCGTGGGATCGCATGGACATGCAGGTGCTGATGAAGAACGACGGCCTGCCCACGTACTTCCTGGCCAATGTGGTGGACGACCACCTGATGGGCATCACCCACGTGCTGCGCGGCGAAGAATGGCTGCCATCGGCACCCAAGCTGATCAAGCTGTACGAGTATTTCGGCTGGGAGCAGCCCAAGCTGTGCTACATGCCGCTGCTGCGTAACCCCGACAAGTCCAAGTTGTCCAAGCGCAAGAACCCGACGTCGGTCACCTTCTACGAGCGCATGGGCTTCATGCCGGAAGCCATGCTCAACTACCTGGGCCGCATGGGCTGGTCGATGCCAGACGAGCGCGAGAAGTTCTCGCTGGCCGAGATGGTCGAGCACTTCGACCTGTCGCGCATCTCGCTGGGCGGCCCGATCTTCGATATCGAGAAGCTGTCCTGGCTCAACGGCCAGTGGCTGCGCGAGCTGCCGGTCGAGGAGTTCGCGGCGCGCCTGCAGAAGTGGGCGTTCAACAGCGACTACATGATGAAGATCGCCCCGCATGTGCAGGGCCGGGTGGAAACCTTCAGCCAGGTCGCCCCGCTGGGCGGTTTCTTCTTCGAAGGCGCGTTGAAGCTGGACGCCAAGCTGTTCGAAAGCAAGAAGTTGTCGGCCGACCAGGTGCGCCAGGTCATCCAGCTGATCCTGTGGAAGCTCGAAAGCCTGCGCCAGTGGGAAAAAGAACGTATCACCGGCTGTATCCAGGCTGTGGTCGAGGCCCTGGAGCTCAAGCTGCGCGATGCCATGCCGCTGATGTTCGCGGCCATCACCGGCCAGGCCAGCTCGGTATCGGTGCTGGACGCCATGGAAATCCTTGGCCCGGACCTGACCCGCTACCGCCTGCGCCAGGCCCTGGACCTGCTGGGTGGTGTGTCGAAGAAGGAAAACAAAGAGTGGGAAAAGCTGCTGGCTTCCATCGCCTGATTCAATACTACACCTAACCTGTGGGAGCGGGCGCGCCCGCGAATGCGGTGTTTGATCTACGATCGCATTCGCGGGCACGCCCGCTCCCACAGGCCCAGCTGAAGCCCAAAAACCGGGGTAGGGCGGTAAGTGATTGTTATCTGTGAAAAAATTTTTGGTTATTTTTGAAAATTCGTTTGACAGCCCTGCAATCCGATCTTAATATGCGCCCCGTCCACAGCGATGAACGTAAACGAAGCGCCAGGCACCCAGTCAGCGGTTCGGTTCAAAGCGACATTGTGGGGCTATAGCTCAGCTGGGAGAGCGCCTGCATGGCATGCAGGAGGTCAGCGGTTCGATCCCGCTTAGCTCCACCAAATTCCGCTTAACAGCCCAGGCTGGTAAGCAAGACCGGGTCCAGCAACCGGGTCTTGAAGGTAAGAAGGTTCGTCCCCTTCGTCTAGTGGCCTAGGACACCGCCCTTTCACGGCGGTAACAGGGGTTCGAGTCCCCTAGGGGACGCCAGTTTTGCACAAGCGATGTTGTAGATGTCGCTGGGCCGCGAGGCTAAAAATCCGGGGCTATAGCTCAGCTGGGAGAGCGCCTGCATGGCATGCAGGAGGTCAGCGGTTCGATCCCGCTTAGCTCCACCAATTCTGCCAGGGTTCATGCAAATGAATCTTTGCGAAGGTTATGTCCCCTTCGTCTAGTGGCCTAGGACACCGCCCTTTCACGGCGGTAACAGGGGTTCGAGTCCCCTAGGGGACGCCACTTTTCCTGCGTTTTGCAGGGCTTAAAAAGGCTCGTCGATTATTGATGAGCCTTTTGTTTCGGGGCTATAGCTCAGCTGGGAGAGCGCCTGCATGGCATGCAGGAGGTCAGCGGTTCGATCCCGCTTAGCTCCACCATTTATGCCAGGGTTCATGCAAATGAATCTTTGCGAAGGTTATGTCCCCTTCGTCTAGTGGCCTAGGACACCGCCCTTTCACGGCGGTAACAGGGGTTCGAGTCCCCTAGGGGACGCCAATTTTTTTACCCGCGTTTTGCGGGACTTTGAAGGCTCATTCGATTATTGAATGAGCCTTTTGTTTTTTCCCTTCCCCCGTTTTCCCTGTCATACCTGCTCTGGAATAGGGCCATGGCTTTTGCCTGGCGAACGCATTCTGCAGGCTGCGCAGGGTGCTTTGGCCCTGGAGCATGGCGATGTCGCTGGACATTGACCCGCTCGGCGCTGCTAAATCGGCTTTTGCGCCAAGGAAGCGAACATGAGTTGGGACCTGCCAACACCCTTCGTCATCGACCTGCGCGTCGGCAGCGAGGACATCGATGGCCTCGGCCACGCCAACAATGTCGTCTACGTCACCTGGCTGGAGCGCTGTGCCTGGCGTCACTCCCAGCGCCTGGGCCTGGACCTTGCCGCGTATCGCCGGCTGGACCGTGCAATGGCTGTGGTGCGCCACGAAATCGATTACCTGGCGGCCGCCTACGAAGACGACGAATTGCAACTGGCCACCTGGATCATCGACTGGGATCAGCGCCTGCGCATGACCCGGCGTTTCCAACTCCAACGCCCGCGTGACGGTGTGACCCTGTTGCGAGCGCAGACCACCTTCGCCTGCATCGAGCTTTCCAGCGGCAAGCCCAGGCGCATGCCGGCAGAATTTCTCGACGGTTATGGGCCGGCGCTGATCGGTGCCTGAAACGCCGGGTTTTTTTGTTAGACTGCCGCCTTTTTCCGCCGAGACCCCGACATGCAAATTGCTCTGGCCCCCATGGAGGGGCTGGTCGACAACATCCTGCGCGACGTGCTGACCCGTGTGGGCGGTATAGATTGGTGCGTCACCGAGTTCATTCGGGTGTGCGACCGCCTGTTGCCGCCGGCGTCGTTCCACAAGCTGGCGCCCGAGCTGCGCCAGGGGGCGCTGACGGCTGCCGGGGTGCCCATGCGCGTGCAATTGCTGGGGTCGGACCCGCTATGCCTGGCGGAAAACGCCGCACTGGCCTGTGAACTGGGCGCGCCGGTCATCGACCTGAACTTTGGCTGCCCGGCCAAGACAGTGAACAAGTCCCGCGGTGGCGCCGTGCTGCTCAAGGAGCCGGAGTTGCTCCATGCCATCGTGCATGCCGTGCGCCGCGCGGTGCCTGCGCATATCCCGGTAACCGCGAAGATGCGCCTGGGCTTCGATAGCCCGGCCGGCGCGCTGGATTGTGCCATGGCGCTGGCTGATGGCGGCTCGGCGCACCTCGTGGTGCATGCGCGGACCAAGGTCGAGGGCTACAAGCCACCCGCCCATTGGGAGTGGGTGGCGCGGGTGCAGGACGTGGTCAAGGTGCCCGTGTTTGCCAATGGCGAGATTTGGACCGTGGACGACTGGCGGCGTTGCCGTGAGGTCAGTGGTGCTGAGGACATCATGCTTGGCCGTGGGCTGGTTTCGCGCCCTGACCTTGGCCTGCAGATAGCCGCGGCGCGGGATGGGCGTGATTACCAGCCGCTGGGCTGGCAGGACCTGCAGCCGCTGCTGCGCGAGTTCTGGCGCCAGGCCCAGGCCAAGCTGTCACCGCGTTATGCGCCCGGCCGACTGAAGCAGTGGCTGGCCATGCTGACCCGTAGCTACCCGGAGGCGGTGCTGCTGTTTGCCGAGTTGCGCCGCGAGGATGACTGTGCGCGCATCAGCCGGTTGCTGGGCTGTGATGCGGTGGCCGAGGCCTGTGTTGCCTGATCGGCCATCGGTCTGTTCACCTCTGCAGATTTTTCAATTTACCCCCTTGAAAGCCGTTGTCTCGGCCCTATCTATTGAGTACGCGATGCCGAATTCGGGTCGCGCAATGACTTACTTGCTGATACTCAGGAGTTTATGACCATGACTACCGCTTTCTCTCTTGCTCCACTGTTCCGTCATTCCGTTGGCTTCGACCGCTTCAATGACCTGTTCGAATCTGCGGCCCGTAATGAGGCTGGTAGCAGCTACCCGCCCTACAACGTGGAAAAGCATGGCGATGACCAATACCGTATCGTGGTTGCCGCAGCCGGTTTCCAGGAGCAGGACCTCGACCTGCAGGTCGAAAAGGGCGTCCTGACCGTCACCGGTGGCAAGCGTGACAATGGTGATGCTGAAGTGACCTACCTGCACCAGGGTATCGCGCAGCGCGCCTTCAAGCTGTCGTTCCGCTTGGCCGACCACATTGAAGTCAAGGCTGCCGGCCTGGCCAATGGTCTGCTCAGCATCGACCTGCTGCGCATCGTGCCTGAAGAAGCCAAGGCCAAGCGCATCCCGATCAACGGCGACAAGCCAGCGCTGAATTGATGGGGTCGTTGTAAACAAGGGCACCTTTGGGTTAATGCCTGCGTAACTGGGGCTGCTTTGCAGCCCTTCGCGGGCACCCCCGCTCCCACAGGTTTAGCGCTGAACTCAAGAAATGCGCTATCCCCTGTGGGAGCGGGCGTGCCCGCGAAGGGTCGCAAAGCGGCCACAAATTACTTAACTGACTGGCATTAACCTTCGGGTGCCCTTTTTTTGCCTGGCCCTGCGCAAACGGCGACACCGGCGTTCCAGTCAGTAATCCGCGGGTGCTTCCAGCAACATCTGCCGGAACTCCGCCAACGGCAACGGCCGGCTATGCAGGTAGCCCTGGTACAGGTAGCACCCCAGCTGCTCCAGAAACTCCAGCTGCTCTGTGAGCTCGACCCCTTCGGCAATCACCGCCAGGTCCAGGCTGCGGGCCATGGCGACGATGGCACGGACGATCTCGGCATCGTTCGGGTCGACAGTCGCATCGCGCACGAAGCTCTGGTCGATCTTCAGCGCATCGACCGGCAAGCGCTTCAGGTACGTCAGTGATGAGTAGCCCGTGCCGAAGTCATCCATGGCGAAACTCACCCCGTAGCGCTTGAGCTCGCGCATCTTGCTGATGGTGTCTTCCAGGTTCTGGATGACGATGCCTTCGGTGATTTCCAGCTTCAGCATCTTGCGTGGCAGGCGGTAGTCGTCGAGGCTGCGCAGTACCCGCCCCACGAAGTCGGCCTGGCGGAACTGCCGCGGGCTGATGTTCACGCACAGGCTGAAGTCGTCGGCGTCGATCAGGCCGTCCGTCAGCATGCGCGCGCAGGCGTCGCAGGCCTCGTCCAGGATCCAGCTCCCCACTTCCAGAATCAGCCCGCTTTCCTCCAGTACCTGGATGAACTGCGCGGGTGGCTGCTGGCCAAGTTGCGGGTGGTGCCAGCGCAGCAGCACCTCGGCACCGACGATGCGGTTGTCACGGGCATCCACCTGCGGTTGGAAGTGCAACGCCAGTTCGCCGCGGGCCAGGGCCAGGCGCAGGTCGTTCTCCATGCGCAGGCGTTCGCTGGCGGCCTTTTGCATGGTGGTGTGGAACAGCTGGGTGGTGTTGCGCCCGGAATCCTTGGCCCGGTACAGGGCGATGTCCGCGCGTTTGAGCAGGTCGGCCGGCGTGGCGCCATGGTCGGGGATCAGCGCCACGCCGATGCTTGGCGTGACCTGCAGGCGCTGGCCATCCAGCGACATGGGCTCGGCCAGCAGCTCGCGCAGTGTGTCGGCCAGTTCGCGCACTTGTGCTTCCACCACTTCCCGGCTGCCCTCCAGGCCACTGAGCAGCACCACGAACTCGTCGCCGCCCAGGCGCGCCACGGTGTCTTCCAGGCGCACGCTGGCTTCCAGGCGCGCGGTAATGATCTTCAGCACCGCGTCGCCCACCGGGTGGCCCAGCGAGTCGTTGATGTGCTTGAAGTGGTCAAGGTCGAGGAACAGCAGCGCCCCGCGCAGGTTATGGCGCTTGAGCAGGGCGATCTGCTGGCTGAGGCGGTCCATCAGCAGCGCGCGGTTGGGCAGGTTGGTCAGCGGGTCGTGGTAGGCCAGGTGCCGGATCTGCGCCTGGGCGTTCTTCAGCTGGCTGACGTCGCGGGCGGTCAGCAACAGGCAGTCCACTTCATTGAGGGTGATCCGCTCGACCGACACCTCCACGGTCAGGATATCGCCGCGCTTGTTGCGCCCAAGCATCTCGCGGTGATGAACCCGGCCGCGCTCGCGTAGCTCGGCGAGCAAGGCGCCGCGTTGCTTGTCATCGGCCCAGATGCCGATTTCGTAGACTGTCTTGCCCACCACCTGCGCAGCGCTGTAGCCGGTCAGGCGACAGAAGCCATCGTTGACTTCCAGGTAGCGGCCACTGTTGTATTCGGTGATGGTGATGGCGTCAGGGCTGGAGTGGAAGGCCTTGGCGAACTTTTCCTCGCTGGATTTCAGGGCCGCTTCGGCGCGTTGCTGTTGGGTGATGTCGCGCAGGGTGGTCACGCTGCAGGGCTGGTCGTCGACAGTAATCAGGCGGCTGGAGATCACGCACGTCAGGGGCGCCCCACTGCGATGGTTGACGACCACGGCGACATTGCTCAGCGCCTGTTCGCGGATCACCCGTTCGATCCGTTGCGCACGCTCGATGGATTCGGCCCACAAGCCGATCTCCTCGGCAGTGCGGCCAAGCACTTGCTCGCTGCTCCAGCCGAAGTTCTGGGTGAAGGCCGGGTTGATCTCGATGAACTGGCCAGTGTCCTGGCGGGTAACGCAGATGGGGTCAGGGCTGACCTGGAACAGGCTGGCGAACTTCTCCTCGGAGGCGCTCAGGCGCTGCTCGCGTTCGACCTGGTCGGTAATGTCGAGCAGCGTGCCGGCCATGCGCAGCGGGTTGCCCTGGTCGTCCCGGTAAAGCCGGGCGCGGCTCTCGATGTAGCGCGAAACGCCGTTTTCCAGCTGCACCCGGTAGGTGATCTGGTAGTTGCCGGCAGGGCCTTCGCGCAGGCTTCGGTAGGCCTGGCGCATCGAGTTGCGCTCTTGTTCCGGTACACCCTCGAAGAAGGCGTCGAACGACTCGTGGAAAGGAGTCGGCGGCAGGCCGTGCAACTGCGCGGCGCGGGCCGAGCCATAGAGCATGCCGCTGGGGATATGCCAGTCCCAGGTGCCCAGCTGCGCCGAGTCCAGGGCCAGGTCCAGGCGCTCCTGGCTGTCTTTCAGGGCCTGCTCGGCGCGCTTGCGCTCGCTGGTATCGACGAAGGTGCTGATCAGGAAGGTCACGCCTTCCAGTTCGATACCCTGGGTACAGAGAATGCCGTCGTGCACCTTGCCGCTGATGGCCCGGAACTGGACCTCCATGATCTGCGGGTCGCCGTTGGCACGGGTCGATTCGATTACCTGCTGACGCTGCTCGGGGTTGACCCACAAGCCCAGCTCCAGGCTGGTCTTGCCGATGACCTGGCTGCCAGGCCAGCCGAACATGTCTTCGAAATGCTGGTTGACCTCGAAGATCATGCCGTCGTGGCGGCGGGAGAGCAAAATGGCGTTGGGGCTGAGGTGGAACAGCGTGGCGAAGCGCTTCTCCGAGTTGATCAATGCCGCTTCCCGTTCGCGCTGGCGGGTGATTTCACGTACCACCCCGATCATCTGTGGCCGGCCATGCTGGTCGTGGGTCAGGCTGCCGTTGATCTCCAGCCAGTGCAGGCTGCCGTCCGGCCAGCGGATGCGGTGGCGCATGGCGCGTTCCACCGGCTCGCCGTTGAAAATCGCCTGGAACACCTGGCGGGTACGGGCGCGGTCCTCTTCGGGCAGCAGGTCGAGGTAATCGGCATCGGCGGGCAGCGGGCGCTGGGGGTCGAAGCCGAACAGCGCCTGGGTGCCGCGTGACCAGCTGACCCGGCCGCTTTCGATATCCCATAGCCAGGCACCCAGGCGAGCGCCGTTGAGCGCGGCCAGCAATTGTGGGGCGTTCTGCCAGGCCTGCTCGGATTCCTGCGGGTCGGCCGCAGGTATTCGCGGCAGGCGCAAAAAGCGGTTCACTGATTTGGGCATCGGTACCAGACCTTTGGCGTAAGACGCGTCCTTGGAGTTGGAAATGCCGGGCTGACGGCCGGTCAGGCGGACCCCGCGTGGCTGTCGAGCAACGCCATGAACGCCCTGGCCGCGTTCGACAGCGTACGCTCCGTGTGCAAAATGTAGCCTAGCTGGCGCGACAGCTGTATGCCGGGCAAGGCGATGGGTGCAACCTGTTCATCGAGCATGGTGCGCGGCAGCACGCTCCAGGCCAGGCCGATCGATACCATCATCTTGATGGTTTCCAAGTAGTTGGTGCTCATGGCGATGTTCGGCGTCAGGCCCTGGCTTTCGAACAGGCGCTGGACGATATGGTGGGTAAACGTGTTGCCACCGGGGAACACCGCCGGGTGGCGGGCGACATCGGCCAGGCTCACTGCCTGGTTGTTGGCCAGCGGGTGCTCAGGCGCCGCGACGAAATCCAGGGCGTCGTTCCATACCGGTACCGCCTTGACCAGGTGGTGCGGTTCGGGCGCCAGGGTGATCACGGCAATTTCGGCGCGGCCATGAAGAATTTCGTCGTAGGCCTGTTCTGAATCCATGAACTGAATATCCAGTGCTACTGCTGGGTATTCGCGGGTGAACGCCCGTAAAAGCGGGGGCAGACGGTGCAGACCGATATGGTGGCTAGTGGCCAGGGTCAGCCGACCACTCACTGCCCCGTTCAGGTTGGTCAGCGCCCGTCGGGTATCATCGAGGACGTTGAGGATCTGGTAAGCGCGGGGCAGCAGTGCCCGCCCGGCCTCGGTCAACGTCACTTCACGCCCCAAACGGTCGAACAGGCGTACGTCCAGCTGCTGCTCCAGGCCCGCGATGCGCTTGCTGATGGCGGGCTGGGTCAGGAACAGGCGTTCCGCTGCCCCGGAAAAGCTGCCGCTTTCCGCAATAGCGATAAAGGCACTAAGGTTGGCCAGGTCCATGGTTTGGTATTCCTTTTGGCTATCCAAAGCATAAAAATTATGAATTTGAGTTATTCAATCTAACCCCATAGCATCGTCCATACAAGCCAAGGGGTTTTTGGCACAGAAAGACGCTGATGAGGAACAGTCTGATGGCTGGCAAAACGCTCTACGACAAACTCTGGGAAGCCCATGAGGTCAAGCGCCGTGATGACGGCTCGTCCTTGATCTACATCGATCGCCACATCATCCACGAAGTGACATCGCCCCAGGCCTTCGAAGGCCTGCGCCTGGCCAACCGCAAACCGTGGCGCATCGACGCCAACATCGCGACGCCGGACCACAACGTGCCAACCACGCCAGAGCGCAAGGGCGGTATCGAGGCCATCGTCGACCAGGTGTCGCGCCTGCAGGTGCAGACTCTCGACGAGAACTGCGACGAATACGGCATCGTCGAATTCAAGATGAACGACGAGCGCCAGGGCATCGTCCACGTCATCAGCCCGGAGCAAGGCGCCACCTTGCCGGGCATGACCGTGGTCTGCGGCGACTCGCACACCTCGACCCATGGCGCGTTCGGGGCTCTTGCCCACGGTATCGGCACCTCCGAGGTCGAGCACGTGCTTGCCACCCAGTGCCTGGTCGCCAAGAAAATGAAGAACATGCTGGTCCGGGTGGAAGGCGAGCTGCCGGCCGGCGTCACCGCCAAGGACATCGTCCTGGCCGTGATCGGCAAGATCGGCACCGCCGGTGGCAACGGCCACGCCATGGAATTCGCCGGCAGCGCCATTCGTGCGCTGTCGATGGAAGGCCGCATGACCATCTGCAACATGTCCATCGAAGCCGGTGCCCGCGTGGGCCTGGTGGCCACCGACGCCACTACCGTTGCCTACGTCGAAGGGCGCCCCTACGCGCCGAAGGGCGAGCAGTGGAAGCAGGCGGTCGAGGCGTGGAAAGACCTGGTGTCGGATGACGACGCGGTGTTCGACACCGTGGTCGAGCTGGATGCCAGCCAGATCAAGCCGCAAGTCAGCTGGGGCACTTCGCCCGAGATGGTCCTGGCCGTCGACCAGCGCGTACCGGACCCGGCCGCCGAAGCCGACCTGGTCAAGCGTGGCTCGATCGAACGTGCCTTGAAGTACATGGGGTTGACGGCCAACCAGGCCATCACCGACATCAAGTTGGACCGCGTATTCATCGGCTCGTGCACCAACTCGCGCATCGAAGACCTGCGTGCCGCGGCGGAAATCGCCAAGGGCCGCAAGGTGGCCGCCAGCGTCAAGCAAGCCATCGTCGTGCCGGGTTCGGGCCTGGTCAAAGCGCAGGCCGAACGTGAAGGCCTGGACAAGATCTTCCTCGAAGCCGGTTTCGAATGGCGTGAACCAGGCTGCTCGATGTGCCTGGCGATGAACCCGGACCGCCTGGAGAGCGGCGAGCATTGCGCCTCCACCTCCAACCGCAACTTCGAAGGCCGTCAGGGCGCCGGTGGGCGTACCCACCTGGTCAGCCCGGCCATGGCCGCCGCTGCCGCGGTAGCCGGTCATTTCATCGATGTTCGCGAGTTGATCCAAGGGAGCGCAGCATGAAAGCCTTTACCCAGCACACTGGCCTCGTCGCACCGTTGGACCGTGCCAACGTAGACACCGACCAGATCATCCCCAAGCAGTTCCTCAAGTCGATCAAGCGCACCGGCTTTGGTCCGAACCTGTTCGACGAGTGGCGTTACCTGGACGTGGGCCAGCCTTACCAGGACAACAGCAAGCGCCCGGTCAACCAGGAGTTTGTGCTCAACTACCCACGCTACCAAGGTGCCAGTGTGTTGCTGGCGCGGGAAAACTTCGGTTGCGGCTCCAGCCGCGAGCACGCCCCTTGGGCGCTGGACGAGTATGGCTTGCGCAGCATCATTGCGCCGAGCTTCGCTGACATCTTCTTCAACAACAGCTTCAAGAATGGCTTGCTGCCCATCATTCTCAGCGATGAGGAAGTGGACGAGTTGTTCAAGCAGGTGGAAGCCAACCCGGGCTACCAGCTGACCATCGACTTGCAGGCCCAGGCAGTGACCCGCCCAGACGGCAAGGTGCTGCACTTCGAGATCGACGTCTTCCGCAAGCACTGCCTGCTCAACGGCCTGGACGATATCGGCCTGACCCTGCAGGACAGCGATGCGATCAAAGCCTTCGAGGGCAAGCACCGTGCTGCGCAGCCTTGGCTGTTCCGGGATGCCTGAATGATGTAGCCGGGTTTGCTGGCCTCATCGCCGGCAAGCCAGCGCCCACCGGGTTCCCACAACTTTCAGGCTGTGGTGCTCCTGTGGGCGCTGGCTTGCCGGCGATAGCGCCCGTAGAGCCAACCCAGACCCATAAAGGATTAAGACATGACCAGCAGCCAACACACCGACGTGGTCCAACGCCAGTTCGGCGAACAAGCCAGTGCCTACCTCAGCAGCGCTGTGCACGCCCAGGGCAGTGAATTTGCCTTGCTCCAGGCCGAACTGGCCGGGCAGGGCGCCGCCCGTGTGCTGGACCTGGGCTGCGGTGCCGGGCATGTCAGCTTCCACGTCGCGCCGCTGGTCGCCGAAGTGGTCGCCTACGACCTGTCGCAGGCCATGCTCGATGTGGTCGCCAGCGCCGCTGCCGAGCGCGGCCTGGGCAATATCATCACCGAACGCGGCGCGGCCGAACGCCTGCCGTTCGCCGATGCATCGTTCGACTTCGTTTTCAGCCGCTACTCGGCCCACCACTGGAGCGACCTGGGCCTGGCCTTGCGCGAAGTGCGCCGGGTGCTCAAGCCAGGCGGCGTGGCGGCGTTCATCGACGTGATGTCACCGGGCAGCCCGCTGCTCGACACCTACCTGCAAACGGTAGAAGTGCTGCGCGACACCAGCCACGTGCGCGATTATTCCGCCGCCGAATGGCAGCGCCAGGTCAGCGAAGCCGGTTTGCACGTGCGTAGCCACACCCGCCAGCCGCTGCGCCTGGAGTTTTCCAGCTGGGTCGAGCGCATGCGTACCCCCGAGCCGATGCGCGTGGCTATCCGCCAATTGCAGCAAGCCATGGGCGAAGAAGTACGGCAGTATTATCAGATCGACAGCGATGGCTCGTTCAGCAGCGATGTACTGGTGCTGTGGGCAGAGCGATAAGTTTTTTTCGGTGGGGCCCGCTTGGCCGCGCCGTGTGAATGGATAGAGGAAAGCATGAGCAAGCAGATTCTGATTCTCCCAGGTGACGGTATCGGGCCGGAAATCATGGCCGAAGCGGTCAAGGTGCTGGAGCTGGCCGACGACAAGTTCCAGCTCGGTTTCAGCCTGGCGCATGATGTGATTGGTGGCGCTGCCATCGACAAGCATGGCGTGCCCCTGGCCGACGAAACCCTGGAGCGTGCGCGCAAGGCCGACGCGGTCTTGCTGGGCGCGGTGGGCGGGCCGAAGTGGGACAAGATCGAGCGTGATATCCGCCCGGAGCGCGGCCTGCTGAAAATCCGTTCGCAACTGGGCCTGTTCGCCAACCTGCGCCCGGCCATCCTCTACCCGCAACTGGCCGATGCGTCTTCGCTCAAGCCCGAGATCGTTTCCGGCCTGGACATTCTCATCGTTCGTGAGCTGACCGGCGGCATCTACTTCGGCGCCCCACGCGGCCAGCGTGAGCTGGAAGGTGGCGAACGCCAGGCCTACGACACCCTGCCGTACAGCGAAAGCGAAGTGCGCCGCATCGCGCGTGTCGGTTTCGACATGGCCCGCGTGCGTGGCAAGAAGCTGTGCTCGGTGGACAAGGCCAACGTGCTCGCTTCCAGCCAGCTGTGGCGCGAAGTGGTCGAAGACGTGGCCAAGGACTACCCGGATGTGGAACTGAGCCACATGTACGTCGACAACGCCGCCATGCAACTGGTGCGCGCCCCCAAGCAGTTCGACGTGATGGTGACCGACAACATGTTTGGTGACATTCTGTCGGATGAAGCTTCCATGCTGACCGGGTCCATCGGCATGCTGCCTTCGGCCTCCCTGGATGCCGACAACAAGGGCATGTACGAGCCTTGCCACGGCTCGGCCCCCGACATCGCCGGCCTGGGTATCGCCAACCCACTGGCGACCATTCTGTCGGTGTCGATGATGTTGCGTTACAGCTTCAATCAGTCGGCCGCCGCCGAGGCGATCGAGAAGGCCGTGAGCCTGGTTCTGGACCAGGGGCTGCGCACGGGCGACATCTTCTCGGAAGGCTGCACCAAAGTTGGTACGCAGGAAATGGGCGACGCAGTAGTCGCAGCCCTGCGGAATCTGTAATCTCTCTGGCCCGCCACCCCAAATTCCTGGTGGCGGCCCACTTTTAGCAAAGGTGTAGTTGCGATGAAACGTGTAGGTCTGATCGGTTGGCGCGGTATGGTCGGTTCCGTGCTCATGCAGCGGATGCTGGAGGAGCAGGACTTCGACCTTATCGAGCCGGTGTTCTTCACCACCTCCAATGTGGGTGGCCAAGGCCCGAACGTGGGCAAGGATACAGCGCCGCTCAAGGACGCTTATTCGATTGAAGAACTCAAGACCCTCGACGTTATCCTGACCTGCCAGGGCGGCGACTACACCAACGAGGTCTTCCCCAAGCTGCGTGAAGCCGGGTGGCAGGGTTACTGGATCGACGCCGCCTCGTCCCTGCGCATGCAGGACGACGCGGTCATCATCCTCGACCCGGTCAACCGCAAGGTCATCGACCAGCAGCTGGACGCCGGTACCAAGAACTACATCGGGGGCAACTGCACTGTAAGCCTGATGCTGATGGGCCTGGGTGGCCTGTTCGAAGCTGGCCTGGTCGAGTGGATGAGTGCCATGACCTACCAGGCAGCCTCGGGCGCCGGCGCGCAGAACATGCGTGAGCTGATCAAGCAGATGGGTGCTACCCACGCGGCCGTCGCCGACGACCTGGCCAACCCGGCCAGCGCCATTCTCGACATCGACCGCAAGGTCGCCGAGGCCATGCGCAGCGAAGCGTACCCGACCGAGAACTTCGGCGTACCGCTGGCTGGCAGCCTGATCCCGTGGATCGACAAGGAACTGCCGAACGGCCAAAGCCGTGAAGAGTGGAAGGCCCAGGCCGAGACCAACAAGATCCTCGGCCGCTTCAAGAGCCCGATTCCGGTCGACGGTATCTGCGTGCGCATCGGCGCCATGCGTTGCCACAGCCAGGCGTTGACCATCAAGCTGAACAAGGACGTGCCGATTGCCGATATCGAAGGCATGATCAGCCAGCACAACCCTTGGGTGAAACTGGTGCCTAACCAGCGTGAAATCAGCATGC
Organism: Pseudomonas sp. NY5710; assembly: GCF_013305665.1. Classification (NCBI taxonomy): domain Bacteria; kingdom Pseudomonadati; phylum Pseudomonadota; class Gammaproteobacteria; order Pseudomonadales; family Pseudomonadaceae; genus Pseudomonas; species Pseudomonas sp. NY5710. Next base: position 3,742,839 of record NZ_CP045554.1, on the reverse strand, counting down.
AGGAGTTGTCGCCGACCAAGGTCACCGGCACCCTGAACATTCCGGTTGGCCGCCTGCGCAAGCTGAACATGGGCTCGCAGTACCTGGGCGCGTTCACCGTGGGTGACCAACTGCTGTGGGGCGCTGCCGAGCCACTGCGCCGCATGCTGCGGATTCTGCTGGAGCGTTGATCGTTCTGGTTCGTCTGAAAACCCGTGCTGGCAACAGCACGGGTTTTTTGTTTGGCGCCAGCTGCTGCAGCCTCGGCGAACCACCGCTGGCCCCGTCAAGCAGTCTGCTACCGTAGCTGGCCCAACCAAGCTAAAGCCGTCACAGACAAAACCCTGCAATCCGAGTAAAGTGCCGCCCCCGCCGTTTTCTGCAAGAGGATCCCTACCATGACACACCCATTGGACATCGCCGTCGTCGGCGCCACCGGCAGCGTCGGTGAAGCCTTGGTACAGATCCTCGAAGAACTGGATTTTCCCGTGGCGACCCTGCACTTGCTCGCCAGCATGGAGTCTGCCGGCAGCAGCGTGATGTTCGCCGGGAAGAAACTGAAGGTTCGCGAAGTCGACAGCTTCGACTTCGGCCAGGTGAAGCTGGCGTTCTTCGCCACTGGCGCTGCGGTCAGCCGCAGCTTTGCCGGCAAGGCGCTGCAAGCCGGTTGCACGGTGATCGACCTGTCCGGTGACCTGGACGAGGCCCTGGCGCTGGTGCCCGAGGCCAACGCCGAGCGCATCGCCGGCCTGGCGCTGCCCGCGCGAATTGTCAGCCCGTGCTCGGCCGCTGTCGCCTTGGCCGTCGCCCTGGCGCCGCTCAAGGGCCTGCTGGAGATCGAGCGTATCCAGGTGATGGCTGCACTGGCCGTTTCGGCACAAGGCCGCGAGGGCGTCAGCGAACTGGCCAGGCAGACGGCCGAACTGCTCAATGCTCGGCCGCTGGAGCCACGCTTCTTCGACCGGCAGGTGGCGTTCAACCTGTTGGCCCAGGTCGGTGCCGCCGACGATCAGGGCCATACCGCGCTGGAGCGCCGCCTGGTCTCTGAGGTGCGTGTGCTGCTCGGCCTGCCTGAGCTGAAGATTTCCGTGAGCTGCATTCAAGTCCCGGTGTTTTTCGGCGATAGCTTCAGTGTGGCCGTGCAAAGCCGTCACCCGGTCGATCTGGCCGCGGTCAACCAGGCTCTGGAGGCCGCCGACAGCATCGAACGGGTGGAAAATGATGACTATCCAACCCCGGTTGGTGACGCAGTCGGGCAAGACGTGGTCTATGTTGGTCGTGTACGGCGCGGTATTGATGAACAGCAGCAGCTCAACCTCTGGCTGACTACCGACAACGTGCGCAAAGGTGCCGCGCTCAACGCTGTGCAAGTGGCGCAATTGTTGATTAAACACAGGCTGTAAAAGATACTGGCGAGCACTTTTGTCCTGCTCCGCATGCAGGTTTCGGGACGATTCATACAAGGGAAGAGGTCATGCTTCGAATTCGCAAACTGGTTCTGGCCATGGCTGCAGCTTCAGCGCTGTCGTCTGGCATGGCGAATGCGCTGGGCCTGGGGGAGCTGACCCTGAAGTCGGCACAGAATCAGCCGCTGGACGCCGAGATCGAATTGCTCGACGTGCGCGACCTCAAGGCCGCCGAAGTGGCACCCAGCCTGGCGCCTGCGCAAGAGTTCAGCAAGGCCGGGGTGCCATTCGCGGCCTACCTCGAAGACCTCACCTTCACGCCGGTCATCAACCCCAATGGCAAAAGCGTGCTGCGGGTGACCTCCAGCCAGCCGCTGCCTGGGCCCGTGGTCAAGTTCCTGGTCCAGGTGATGTGGCCGCAGGGCCGCCTGCTGCGTGACTACAGCGTGTTGCTCGACCAGGCCCAGGCCCAGGGCGACAAACCGGCTGCTGGCAATCTCAACCCGGCCAGTACCGCTGCCAGCAGCTACACCACCCAGCGTCGCGACACGTTGTGGCAGATTGCCGCGCGCAACACCCAGGGCGGTTCGATCCAGCAGACCATGATCGCCATCCAGGCCCTGAACCCGGATGCCTTCATCGGCAATAACATCAACCAGCTGAAGGTTGGCCAGGTGCTGCGCCTGCCGGACCAGCAGCAGGTTCAGAGCATCCCCCAGGCTGAGGCCAACCGGGAAGTGGCCGAGCAGTACACGGCCTGGCGTGAAGGCCGTCGGCTAGGCCCGCGTGCCCGACAGCTGGATGCCACTCGCCGCGGCGCCGCCGACGCCGCGCCTGCACGTGTTGCCCAGGGCGACAACCTGCGCTTGGTCAGCCCGGGCAACCAGGCGGGGGCCGACCAGGCCAAAGCGCTAAGCGACAAGCTGGCGGTGGCGCAGGAAAGTCTCGATACCAGCCGCCGCGACAACGACGAACTCAAGAGCCGCATGAGTGACCTGCAGAGCCAGCTGGACAAGCTGCAGCGTCTGATCGACCTGAAAAACGACCAGTTGGCGCGTCTTCAGGCGCAGGGCGCCGCCACGCCGCCCTCGGCAGGCGTCGCCCCGGCGCCCGCGCCGCAAGCCGCGTCAGCGCCTGCGGCAGGTGCCGAGAGCGGCGAGCCAGCCCCCACCCAGGCTGCACCTGCCAGCAAGCCGGCGGCAGAGCCTGCCCCGGCCGCGGCCAGCCAGGCGAACGGCGCGCTCGAGCAGATTCTCGGTAACCCTTGGCTGCTGTGGTTGATCGCCGGGTCTGCCATTCTGGTCTTGGCCCTGTTGTTGTGGCTGCTGGCGCGCAAGCGCAAGGCTCAACAAGAAGCGGAAAAGCACCTGCGCATGGCGCGGGCGCTGGAAGAAGAGCAGGGCACCGGTTTCGACACCGACACCGAAAGCTTCGACGGCGTCGAAGTGGCCGAGCCGAGCGTAACCTTGTCGCCTGCAGTGGTCGCCGCATCGGCTGCCGCTGCCGTGGCTGCGGAAAAAGTGGCCGAACCGGCTGCCGCAGAGCCACCGGCAGACCCTCACGCCGCGCTGCTGGCGGAGGTCGACCAGTGCCTGGCCGAGGGGCGCCTGAACCGTGCCGCCGATCTGCTCGAGCCTGCCGTGGCCGCTGCCCCGGCCCGTGATGACCTGCGCCTGAAACTGATGGACGTATACGCCCGCCAGGGTGATCAGACGGCCTTCGCCGAGCAGGAGCGCCAGTTGCCAGGGAGCGAGCACAACCGCGCCGCTGTGGCCGAGTTGAAAGAACGCTACCCAGCCATGCTGGGCCTGGCAGCTGCCGGCCTGGGTGCGGCAGCTTTGGCGGCCGAGATGGACGAGCAGTACGTGCAGGAGTTGTTGCACGACGATGCCGCGGCGCCGGTGGTGGCCGAAGGGGTGCCTGAGCAGGTGCCAGAGCTCGAACCGCAGGCAGTGGCTGAGCCGGAGGTTGGCGTTGAACCTGATGCCGGGCTGGACCCTCTCGATGAAGTGCCTATCCTGGACGTCGCCGGCCTGGAGGATCAGGGGCTGGGCGAGCCGGACCTGGACCACACCTTTGACCTGAGCCTGGGGGAAGACCTGCCCGAGGACGATCAGCTGGCCGCGCCGATGCTCGACGAGCCCGCGGCGCAGGAGCCAGTGCCTGATGAGCTGGTGATTGCCGAGCCGGTGCTGGACGAGCCCGTGCAGCCAGGTGTGCCGCCTGAAGAGCAGTCGTTCGCCCTGGATGAGGACCTGCAAGCCGACGCCGATGCGGATTTCGAAGCCATGCTGGCCCAGGCCGAGCCGCAACCCGCGGTCGACCTGTCGGATTTCGACCTCGATGTCACCGAACCCGTCGCCCCCGCTGCTGCGCCAGCAGCCGACGCCGCCGCGGGCGATGTGGCTGCCGAGCTGGCGGCGTTCGACAGCGTGCCAGAGTTCGATCCGGTCTCCGAGTTCGATCTGCCCTCGGACTTCGACTTGTCACTGTCGCTGGAAGACGACTCTCCCGCAGCCAAAAGCTTTGCCTCGGAACTCGATGACGTGAACGCCGAGCTGGACAAGCTGTCGCAGAGCCTGGAGGCGCCCTCGCTGGAACCGCACTTCACCAGCGAAGATGCAGCCGCGCAGCCAGAGCCCGAGCCGCTGGACGATCTCGACTTCGATTTCTTCTCCGGCAGTGACGAAGTGGCCACCAAACTGGACCTGGCCCGCGCCTATATCGACATGGGCGACAGCCAGGGCGCACGCGATATCCTCGACGAAGTGGTGAAGGACGGCGACGACACTCAGCGCCAGGAAGCCAAGGACATGCTGTCCCGGTTGGTCTGACGCCGGCGAGGCGGCCCTCGGTTACAGTGAACAAGCAACGGCAGCCCTACGCGGCTGCCGTTGTCGTTATAATCCCCGCCATTTCGTACACCCCACAGGTTGCATGCTCTTGGACATCATCGACACCGCCGCCACCGAATCCGCGGCCGAAGGCTACTCCCGCATCGCCCTGGGCGTGGAATACAAGGGCGCACGCTACCGCGGCTGGCAGCGCCAGGCCAGCGGCGTGCCCAGTGTCCAGCAAGCCTTGGAGCAAGCGCTGTCCAAGGTCGCCAACGAGCCGATCGCCGTGGTTTGCGCCGGCCGCACCGATGCCGGTGTTCACGGTTGTGGGCAGGTTGTGCATTTCGACACCCGTGCCGTGCGCGACGAACGTGCCTGGACCATGGGCACCAACTTCAACCTGCCGCACGACATCAGTGTGGTCTGGTCGCAGCCGATGCCGGCTGATTTCCATGCTCGCTTCAAGGCATGCGCCCGGCGCTACCGCTATGTCATCTACAACGACCCGATCCGCCCGGCGCACTTGGCCGAGGAGGTGACCTGGAACCACCGCCCGCTCGACGTCGAGCGTATGGCCCAGGCGGCACAGTCGCTGCTCGGTACCCACGATTTCAGCGCCTTCCGCGCCAGCCAGTGCCAGGCCAAGTCGCCGATCAAGCATATCTACCACCTGCGGGTTACCCGCCATGGCCAGATGATCGTGCTGGACGTGCGCGCCACCGCCTTCCTGCACCACATGGTGCGCAACATTGCCGGCGTGTTGATGGCCATCGGTAGCGGCGAACGCCCGGTAAGTTGGGCGCGTGAGGTGCTGGAAGGGCGTGACCGCCGCGAAGGCGGGGTAACCGCCCATCCCTATGGCCTGTACCTGGTGCAGGTGGAGTACCCCGACACATTCACCCTGCCAAGGCGTTACATTGGCCCACACTTTTTAAGCGGGTACGAAGGGTTGGCGGACTGACGGGCGAAAAGCCATTTGCTAAGATCCGGCCTTTGACCGTTATCATCAGGGTTCGCGTTTCATGAGCTATGTTCGCAGCAAGATCTGCGGGATTACCCGCATCGAAGACGCGTTGGCTGCTGTCGAGGCCGGGGCCGATGCCATCGGTTTCGTCTTTTATGCCAAAAGCCCACGTGCAGTGGACGCGCGCCAGGCGCGGGCAATCATTGCTGAACTGCCGCCGTTCGTGACCACGGTAGGGCTGTTCGTCAATGCCTCGCGGTGCGAATTGAACGAGATCCTCGAAGTGGTTCCGCTGGACCTGCTACAGTTCCACGGCGATGAAACCCCGGAAGACTGCGAGGGCTACCACCGCCCCTGGATCAAAGCCCTGCGGGTGCGCCCGGGCGATGACCTCGAGGCAGCCTGCCAGCGCTATGCCGGCGCTCGCGGCATTCTGCTCGATACCTATGTGGCGGGTGTGCCTGGGGGAACCGGCGAGGCGTTCGACTGGTCCCTGGTCCCGGCGCGGCTGAGCAAGCCGATCATTCTTGCCGGTGGGCTTTCGGCGGCCAATGTCGGCCAGGCCATTGCCCAGGTACGGCCCTACGCAGTGGATGTCAGCGGTGGCGTCGAGCAGGCCAAAGGCATCAAGGACGCCGCGAAGATCGAAGCCTTCATGCAGGCGGTAAGGCAGGCATGATGGCAGATGTGACGGCTGGCTGCGCGCCATCGTCCATAGCATTCGCAGCCCTGCCGGGCAGCCGCCTCCATGGTGGCGGCAACACAACGCATTAACGGTGGACTGGCGCGCTGGAAGCCCTGGCGGCCGGTCCATCATCGTTTCGTAAAAGATTTTGAGCTCAAGGGCAGGGCAGGCCGACGATAACGGCCCCCGCCTGCCAATACTGGAGAAAAAAAGCATGAGCAACTGGTTAGTCGACAAACTGATCCCTTCGATCATGCGTTCCGAGGTGAAAAAGAGCTCGGTGCCTGAAGGCCTGTGGCACAAGTGCCCGTCCTGCGAGGCCGTGCTGTATCGCCCGGAGCTGGAAAAAACCCTCGATGTCTGCCCCAAGTGCAACCATCACATGCGCATCGGCGCACGCGCGCGCATCGACATCTTCCTCGACGCCGAAGGCCGTGCCGAACTGGGCGCCGACCTCGAGCCGGTCGACCGCCTGAAATTCCGCGATAGCAAGAAGTACAAGGATCGCCTGACCGGCGCGCAGAAGCAGACTGGCGAAAAAGACGCGTTGATCTCCATGAGCGGTACCCTGATGGGTATGCCGATCGTGGTCAGTGCCTTCGAGTTCTCGTTCATGGGCGGTTCCATGGGCGCCATCGTCGGTGAGCGCTTCGTCCGCGCTGCCAACTACGCCCTGGAGAACCGTTGCCCAATGGTCTGCTTCTCCGCTTCCGGCGGTGCGCGCATGCAAGAGGCGCTGATCTCGCTGATGCAGATGGCCAAGACCTCGGCGGTGCTGGCGCGCCTGCGCGAAGAAGGCATCCCGTTCATCTCGGTGCTGACCGACCCGGTCTACGGCGGTGTATCCGCCAGCCTGGCCACGCTTGGCGACGTCATCGTCGGTGAACCGAAGGCGCTGATCGGCTTCGCCGGCCCACGTGTGATCGAACAGACCGTACGCGAAAAGCTGCCTGAAGGCTTCCAGCGTAGCGAGTTCCTGCTGGAGCATGGCGCCATCGACCTGATCATCTCCCGTGGTGAGCTGCGCCCGCGCCTGGCTCGCCTGCTGGCGCAGATGACTGGCCAGGAAACCCCCGAGCAAGCGCGTGAGGCGGCTGCCGTCGCGTGATGAAACAACGATCCCTGGGCGAATGGCTCGCCTACCTCGAACAGTTGCACCCCTCGGCCATCGACATGGGCCTGGAGCGGTCGCAGCAGGTGCTTGCCCGGCTGGCGCTGGGTAAGCTGGCGCCACGCGTGGTGACCGTGACCGGCACCAACGGCAAGGGTTCGACCTGTGCTTTCGTGGCCTCGTTGCTGCGTGCCCAGGGGTTCAAGGTGGGCGTGTACAGCTCGCCGCACCTGTTGCGTTACAACGAGCGGGTGCTGATCGATGGCCTGGAGGCCAGCGATGAGCGCCTGTGCGAAGCCTTCGCCGCCGTGGAGGCGGCGCGGGGCGATATTTCCCTGACTTACTTCGAGATGGGCACGCTGGCTGCGTTCTGGTTGTTCCACCAGTCGCAGCTCGATGCCGTGGTGCTGGAAGTGGGTCTTGGCGGGCGCCTGGACACCGTGAACGTGGTGGATGCTGACCTGGCCCTGGTGACCAGTATCGGCGTCGACCATGTCGATTACCTGGGCGACACCCGTGAGCAGGTGGCCTTTGAGAAGGCCGGTATCTTCCGCCCGGGCAAACCGGCCCTGTGCGGCGATCTCGACCCGCCACAACCGCTGCTGGAAAAAGCCGCCGAACTGGCTGCGCCCTTGTTCCTGCGCGGCCGTGACTTTGACCTGGCAAGCGCCGAAAACGGCTGGAACTGGCGTGGCACTGCTGCCGATGGCGCGCCCGTTGAGCTGCACGGCCTGCCGTTGCTCGACCTGCCGATGGAAAACGCCACGCTGGCCCTGCAGGCGTACCTGTTGATGGGCCTGCCGTGGGATGCCGCGCAGGTGCGCCAGGCGTTGCTGGATACCCGGATTACCGGGCGTCTCGACCGTCGCCAGCTGGTCTGGCAGGGCCGGCCGGTGGAGTTGCTGCTGGATGTCGGGCACAACCCGCATGCGGCGCAGTACCTGGCCCGGCGCCTGGCGAGCCGGCCGCTGAAGGGGCGCCGGCTGGCGGTATTCGGCCTGCTCGCCGACAAGGACCTGGCAGGCGTGGTCGCGCCGCTGCACGGGTTGATCGATGACTGGGCCGTGGCCCCGCTGGACACCCCGCGCAGCCGGCCAGCTGCCGAGTTGGCCGAAGCCTTGACGAACCTTGGCGCGACGGTGAAGTCTTATGCCGGAGTCGACGCGGCCCTCGAAGGGCAATGCGCGCAGGCAACGGCAGATGACCAGATCGTGCTGTTCGGTTCGTTTTTCTGTGTCGCCCAGGCCCTGGCGTGGCTGGAGCGGCATGCCCAGGAGGGTAGAGTAGATGGCAGTGCTGGATAAAGGGATGAAACAGCGCATGGTCGGTGCGCTGGTGCTGGTGGCACTGGCGGTGATCTTCCTGCCGATGCTGTTCACCCGCGAGGACGAGATGCGCCAGGTGCGCGTCGAAGCCCCGCAGGCACCTGCCATGCCCAGCCTGCCGGAAGTGAAGGTAGACCCGGTGACCGTGCCGCAGCCGCAGGAAGTTCCTGAAGCACCGCAGCCGGCGCCGGTGGTGGTCGACGAGTCGACTGCCCCTGCCAGCACGCCCAGCCAGCCGATCACGGCCTCGCCACAGACCCAGGCACAGGCCCAGCCGGTCAAGCCGCAGGCGTCCGCACCGGCGGCCAAGGTCGAAACCAAACCTGCAGCGACGCCGGCCCAGGCTGCGCCATCGAAGATCGACGTCAACGGGCTGCCGGTCAGTTGGTCGATCCAGCTGGCCAGCCTGTCCAACCGCGCCGGTGCCGAGAAGCTGCAGCAAACCTTGCGTAGCCAGGGTTACAACGCCTATATCCGTTCGGCCGGCGGCATGAACCGGGTGTATGTGGGGCCATTGATCGAGCGCGCTGAGGCCGAGCGCGTGCGCGATGCGGTCAACCGCCAGAACAGCCTGAAAGGCTTTGTGGTGCGTTTCCAGCCTGAGCGCGGCTGATATCGCCAGGGCGGCTTTGCCGCCCATCGCCGGCAAGCCAGCTCCCACAGGGGCTGCACATGGCTTGAGGTTTATGCAGTCCCCGGGAGCTGGCGTGCTGGCGATGGCGCAAATACCCATCCACCTGACATAGGAGCTGCACATAGCGTGAGGTTTATACAGTCCCTGTGGGAGCTGGCTTGCCGGCGATGAACCAAACACCCATCCACCTGACATTCCGCTTACCCAAGCCCCCACCGCTCTGGTAAAATGCGCCGCCTCTAACGTCTGCAGGCAGCGCCGTGGCATTTACCCTGGTTGATTGGGCGATCATCGCGATCATCGCCGTCTCCACACTGATCAGTCTCAAGCGCGGCTTCGTCAAGGAAGCCTTGTCCTTGCTCATCTGGATCATTGCCGGTGCGGTTGCCTGGATGTTCGGCGGTTCGCTCTCGGTGTATCTTGAAAGCTACATCCAGACGCCATCGATGCGCGTCATCGCGGGCTGCGCCATTCTTTTCGTCGCCACCTTGCTGGTGGGGGCCATGGTCAACTTCCTGGTCGGCGAGCTTATCCGCGTGACCGGGCTGTCCGGCACCGACCGTTTCCTGGGCATGGCCTTCGGCGCCGCGCGCGGGGCCTTGCTGGTAGTGGTGGCCATCGGCCTGATCAGCCTGGGGCCGGTTCAACAGGACACCTGGTGGCAGGAGTCGCGCCTGATACCACAATTTCTTCTGGTCGCCGACTGGTCGAAAAACCTGATTCTGGGTTTCGCCGGCCAATGGTCGCCCGGTGGTCTGATCAGCGCTCCGGCTGATCTTCCGTTCAAGGAACAGTTGCTCGGGCCAGCTAAGCCCTGAGCGCTATTCACTCAAGTTTCATCAAAGTAGGGGTTGCGTCGCATGTGTGGCATCGTCGGTATCGTCGGTAAGTCGAACGTCAATCAGGCGCTGTATGACGCGCTTACGGTCCTCCAGCACCGCGGCCAGGACGCTGCCGGTATCGTGACCAGCCATGACGGCCGGTTGTTCTTGCGCAAGGATAATGGCCTGGTGCGCGACGTGTTCCAGCAGCGCCACATGCAGCGCCTGGTGGGCAATATCGGCATCGGCCATGTGCGCTACCCGACCGCGGGCAGCTCGACCTCGGCCGAGGCCCAGCCGTTCTACGTCAACTCCCCGTATGGCATCACCCTGGCGCATAACGGCAACCTGACCAACGTCGAACAGTTGGCCAAGGAGATCTACGAGTCCGATCTGCGCCACGTCAACACCAACTCCGACTCGGAAGTGCTGCTCAACGTGTTCGCCCACGAGCTGGCGGTGCGCGGCAAGCTGCAGCCGACCGAAGAAGACGTGTTCGCTGCCGTTTCCCATGTGCACAGCCGCTGTGTAGGTGGCTACGCCGTGGTGGCAATGATCACCGGCTACGGTATTGTCGGCTTCCGTGACCCGCACGGCATCCGCCCGGTGGTGTTCGGCCAGCGTCACACCGACGAAGGCGTCGAATACATGATCGCCTCCGAAAGCGTCGCCCTGGACGTGCTGGGTTTCACCCTGATCCGCGACCTGGCACCCGGCGAAGCGGTGTACATCACCGAGGAAGGCCAGCTGTTCACCAAACAGTGCGCCGAAGCGCCGAAGCTGCAGCCATGCATCTTCGAGCATGTCTACCTCGCCCGCCCAGACTCGATCATCGACGGTGTGTCGGTGTACAAGGCGCGCCTGCGCATGGGTGAAAAGCTCGCCGACAAGATCATGCGCGAGCGCCCCGATCACGACATCGACGTGGTCATCCCGATTCCCGACACCAGCCGCACCGCCGCCCTGGAGCTGGCCAACCGCCTGGGTGTCAAGTTCCGCGAAGGCTTCGTCAAGAACCGTTACATCGGCCGTACCTTCATCATGCCTGGCCAGGCTGCGCGCAAGAAGTCGGTGCGCCAGAAGCTCAACGCCATCGAGCTGGAATTCCGTGGCAAGAACGTGATGCTGGTGGACGATTCGATCGTGCGCGGTACTACGTGCAAGCAGATCATCCAGATGGCCCGCGAAGCCGGCGCCAAGAATGTCTACTTCTGCTCGGCAGCCCCGGCAGTGCGCTTCCCCAACGTCTACGGCATCGACATGCCGAGCGTGCACGAACTGATCGCTCACAACCGCACCACCGAACAAGTGGGTGAGTTGATTGGCGCCGACTGGCTGGTCTATCAGGACCTGCCGGACCTGATCGACTCGGTCGGCGGCGGCAAGATCAAGATCGAGCACTTCGACTGCGCGGTGTTCAACGGTGAGTATGTCACCGGCGATATCGACGAAGCCTACCTCGACCGCATCGAGCAGGCCCGCAACGACCTGGCCAAGGTCAAGAACCAGGCGGTCAGCGCGATCATCGACCTCTACAACAACTGATTCAGGGAGCGACGGCATGACGGATCAATGGGATGCCGGGCGACTGGACAGCGACCTCGAGGGTGTCGGTTTCGACACCCTGGCGGTGCGCGCTGGCCAAAGCCGTACACCGGAAGGCGAGCACAGCGAAGCGCTGTTCCTGACCTCCAGCTATGTGTTCCGCACGGCGGCCGACGCCGCTGCGCGCTTTGCCGGCGAAACGCCAGGCAACGTCTATTCGCGTTACACCAACCCGTCGGTGCGTGCCTTTGAAGAGCGGCTGGCCGCGATGGAAGGCGCCGAGCAGGCTGTGGGCACCTCCACCGGCATGGCGGCGCTGCTGGCTGTGGTCATGTCGTTGTGCAGTAGCGGTGACCATGTGCTGGTGTCGCAGAGCGTATTTGGCTCGACCATCAGCCTGTTCGAGAAGTACTTCAAGCGCTTCGGCCTGCAGGTGGACTACGTGCCGCTGGCCGACCTCGCGGGCTGGGAAAAGGCCATCAAGGCCAATACCAAGCTGCTGATCGTCGAATCGCCATCCAATCCGCTGGCCGAACTGGTCGATATCACTGCCCTCAGTGAAATTGCCCATGCCCATGGCGCCATGCTGGTCGTCGACAACTGCTTCAGCACCCCGGCACTGCAACAACCGTTGAAGCTGGGTGCCGATATCGTGTTCCACTCGGCGACCAAGTTCATCGACGGCCAGGGGCGTTGCATGGGCGGCGCAGTGGCCGGCCGAGCCGAGCAGATGAAAGAGGTGGTGGGCTTCCTGCGTACCGCAGGCCCGACCCTCAGCCCGTTCAATGCCTGGATCTTCACCAAGGGCCTGGAAACCTTGCGGTTGCGCATGCGTGCGCATTGCGAAAGTGCCCAGGCCCTGGCTGAGTGGCTGGAGCAACAGGACGGCGTGGAGAAGGTGCATTACGCCGGCTTGCCAAGCCACCCCCAGCACGCCCTGGCCAAGCGCCAGATGAGTGGCTTTGGTGCAGTGGTCAGCTTCGAGGTCAAGGGCGGCAAAGAGGGCGCCTGGCGCTTCATCGACGCCACTCGGGTGATTTCCATCACCACCAACCTGGGCGACAGCAAGACCACCATCGCCCACCCGGCCACCACGTCCCACGGCCGCCTGTCGCCGCAGGAGCGTGAGGCTGCAGGTATTCGCGACAGCCTGATCCGCGTTGCCGTGGGCCTGGAAGACGTGGCAGACCTGCAGGCCGACCTGGCGCGCGGGTTGGCCGCACTGTGATGCAGATTGGCGGCAGCACCCCGGGCCACAACGGCCGGGTAGCCCTGGTGACCGGAGCCGCGCGCGGCATCGGCCTGGGCATTGCCGCCTGGTTGATCTGCGAGGGTTGGCAGGTGGTGCTCAGCGACCTTGACCGGCAGCGGGGCGCCAAGGTGGCCAAGGCCCTGGGTGACAATGCCTGGTTCATCACCATGGACGTTGCCGACGAGGCCCAGGTCAGTGCCGGGGTATCCGAGGTGCTCGGGCAATTTGGCCGCCTGGATGCACTGGTGTGCAATGCAGCGATCGCCAACCCGCACAACCAGACCTTGGAAAGCCTGAGCCTGGCGCAGTGGAACCGGGTGCTGGCGGTGAACCTCAATGGCCCGATGCTGCTGGCCAAGCATTGTGCGCCGTACCTGCGTGCGCACAACGGGGCGATCGTCAACCTCACCTCCACCCGGGCGCGGCAGTCCGAGCCTGATACCGAGGCCTACGCGGCGAGCAAGGGCGGCCTGGTGGCCTTGACCCATGCGCTGGCGATGAGTTTGGGCCCGGAGATCCGCGTCAATGCGGTGAGCCCTGGCTGGATCGATGCCCGTGACCCGGCGCAGCGCCGTGCCGAGCCGTTGAGCGAAGCCGACCACGCCCAGCACCCAACGGGCAGGGTAGGGACCGTGGAGGATGTGGCTGCCATGGTTGCCTGGTTGCTGTCACGGCAGGCGGCGTTCGTCACTGGCCAGGAGTTCGTGGTCGATGGCGGCATGACCCGCAAGATGATCTACACCTGAGCTGCAAGCTTCAAGCTTCAAGCTTCAAGCTTCAAGCTTCAAGCTGCAAGCTGCAAGAGGGGGCCGCAAGGTTCCTTCGTCATTTGTAGGGTTCAGAAATTCATCAAGCGACCCCATGCTTGTTCTTGCCACTTGCCACTTGCCACTTGCCACTTGCCACTTGCCACTTGCCACTTGCCACTTGCCACTTGCCACTTGCCACTTGCCACTTGCCACTTCTTCGAAAAAAATCCAACGGGGCTATTGACTTAGCTTCGCCACCTGCGTAAATTTCGCGGCCTCAGCGAAGCAAACGCAACAAGTAACATCGCGAGGGTGATTAGCTCAGCCGGGAGAGCATCTGCCTTACAAGCAGAGGGTCGGCGGTTCGATCCCGTCATCACCCACCACTTCCTGAGATGTTCCTGCCGCTTCAGGTTTCGCAAGAAACCCAAAGCCAGAGAGGAACGCACTGCGCAGCGGTAGTTCAGTCGGTTAGAATACCGGCCTGTCACGCCGGGGGTCGCGGGTTCGAGTCCCGTCCGCTGCGCCATTTTTCAGTAACAGATCGGTGCCTGACACCGGTCTGGAGCCACAAGGCCAACGCCTTGGGCTGATCCCAGTTTCAATCGGGCGCAAGCCTGAACGATACGCAGCGGTAGTTCAGTCGGTTAGAATACCGGCCTGTCACGCCGGGGGTCGCGGGTTCGAGTCCCGTCCGCTGCGCCATCTTCGTTTCAAGGTCCCTAGAACGCCTTGAAACAAACACAAGAGAAGCGATGATCCAATCGCTTTTTTTGTGCCTGCCTTGCGGCCCTCGTGCCCCAAGGTCAGACCCAGTTTCAATCGGGCGCAAGCCTGAATGATACGCAGCGGTAGTTCAGTCGGTTAGAATACCGGCCTGTCACGCCGGGGGTCGCGGGTTCGAGTCCCGTCCGCTGCGCCATCTTCGCCCCAAGGCCCCATGAACGCCTTGAGGCAACGTCAAAGCGACCTTCGGGTCGCTTTTTTCGTTCTGGTACCTGGCTGTTATTGGCCTGGGCCCACATTTACACCAACCTTACAGGTTCTTCACCGACCAGTGGTTGGTGTGCTCGCCTGCTGTGTTGCACAATAGGCACCCTCTCGACATACCCGGAATACGCAATGACCAGATCTTCCGTCTTTGGTGCGCTCGGGCTGGCCCTGGTGCTGGCGGGCGTGAGCGGTTGTTCCTCGAAAAAAGCGGCCGTCTACGAGCACGAGAACTTCGCTGACTCGGGTACGTTCTCGCGCAGTTTCCCGGTAAGCGATGCCGGCTCTTGCGAGGCGGCGCGGCGCGCCTTGCTCAGCCAGGGCTACATCATCACCAGCAGCGGTGCCAACCAGGTGGTGGGCAACAAGAGCTTCCAGCAGAACAGCGAAAACCACCTGCAGATCAGCTTCAACGTTACCTGCGCGCCAGACGCGAGTGACGACCAGCACTCGACCATGTTCGCCAACGCCCTGCAGGACCGCTACGCGCTGAAAAAGTCCAACACCTCGGCCAGCCTGGGCGTAGGCGTGCTGGGTTCGGTGTCGATGCCGATTGGCTCCAGCGACGACTCGATGGTCAAGGTCGCGAGCGAGACGGTAACGGCGGCGCAATTCTACGATCGCTATTTTGCCTTGGTGGAAAGTTACCTGCCCAAACCGAAGAAGGTCAGCAAAGCCAAGGTCGAAGCGCCAAAAGTGGAAAAACCGGCGGTTACCCTGGGGCTGCCGGAGCAAGCGGCGGCGAACCCACTGACACCGACCCCGGCGGCGGCAGCGCCGGCGCCCGCTGCTGAAACTGCGCCCGCCGCGCAGGCCGCGCCAGTCACCGAAGCGCAGCCCGCGCCAGCAGCGGCTGCCCCAGCCACGGAGGCGCCAGTGGCACCTGTGGTGGATGACAGCCAGGGTTCGCAGCCGCTGGCACCACCGCCCGAAGCGGCGCCGATTCAGGTGCAGCAGGATACGCAGCCATCCGAGGCAGCCACGTCCACGCCTTGATGCTTCAGCAGTCGCTGGCGGGCCCGGTCATACCCACAGGGCCAGCAGCGCGGCGGCCAAGGCAGGCGGCATCACCAGCGCACCTAGGCACAGAAAGCGCCACGCGCTGACATGTTCACCCTCCCGGCGAATCGCCACCAACCACAACAGGGTGGCCAGGGAGCCGGTAATCGACAGGTTCGGACCTAGATCGACGCCAATCAACAAGGCTGCAGTGGTTTGCTGAGGCAGCGCCACCAGCGAGCCCATGGACCCGGCGATCAACCCGGTCGGCAGGTTGTTCATCAGGTTGCTGGCGATCGCCACACCCACGCCGCCGACCCAGCTGGCGGTAACCGGTGTTTGCGCGGACAGGCTGGCCAGTGCCTGGGCGAGGCGCTCGATCAGCCCGGTCTGTGCAACGGCTTCGACCAGGATGAACAGGCCTGCCACCAAGGGCAGCACGCCCCAGGCCACGTGGCGCAGCACCGGCAGTGGGCTGCGTCGTTGCCACAGGTGGATCAGTGCCGTGGTCGCCACCCCGGCACAGAACGTTGGCAGCCCCAGCGCCCGATCCAGTGCCGAGGCGCCCAGCAGCAACGCGCCGGCGACCACGATACCCATCGCACACAGGCGGGCGCCAGTCGTCAGGGGCTCGCCGCTCACGCTCAGCGCCAGCGGTTGGCGTATCTGCCGGCGCTGAGTCACCCGCAGCACCCCATAGGTCAGGCAGATTGCGGCCAGGGAAGGCAGGCTGAACTGGCGTAGCCAGTCCAGCAGTGGCGGCATATGGCTGCCGAATACCACCAGGTTGGCAGGGTTGGAGATAGGCAGTACGAAACTCGCGGCGTTGGCGATGAAGGCGCAGATGAACAGGTAGGGCAGTGGCTCGGCCTTGGCGGCCTTGCATGCGGCATAGACTGCCGGGGTCAGGACCACGGCCGTGGCGTCGTTGGACAGGAATACCGTAACCAGCGTGCCCACCAGGAATACCAGGTCGAACAGCCGTTGCCCGGAACCCCGCGCATGTTGCACGGCATAACGTGCCAGCCAGTCGAACAAGCCTTCCTGGCGAGCAAGTTCGGCCAGTACCATCATGCCGATCAGAAACAGGTAGACGTCACCGCCTTCGGCCACCGCGGCCAGCGCCCGCCGAGGCGTCATCAGGCCAAGGCCGACCAGCAGCACCGCCCCGCCCATGGCCCAGACGTACTCCGGAACGCGCCATGGGCGCAAAATGACGCCGCAGGTAGCCAGCGCGGCGACCGCCCAGATGATCAATGCACTTTCACTGACAGGCATAAGGCGCTCAGTTTCCGACCGGGGTGGGCAGTGGCGCTGGCAGGCTGCGCGGGTGCGTTTCTGGCAGCGCCAGCACCACCAGGGTGAAGGCGACCCCGGCGATACCCGCCAGGGTCAGGAACGCGGCATCGTAGCCTGCAGCTTGCACCACCAGCCCGGCGATGCCAGGGCTGAGCGCGGCGCCCAGCCCGAACACCGCGGTCAGCGCGCCGAGGCTCACATTGAATCGGCCGGTACCTTCGGTCAGGTCCTTGACCACAATCGGGAACAGCGCACCGAAGATCCCGGCACCGATGCCATCGAGCAGTTGCACGCCCACCAGCCAGAACGGGTTGTCAGACACCACATAGAGCGCCCCGCGAAGCGGCAGTATCAGGAAACCGATCAGCAGGAACGGCCTGCGGCCCCAGTGTTCGGCCTTGGCGCCTACCAGCAGCGCCATGGGCACCATCACCAGTTGCGCGGCAACGATGCAGGCGGAGGTCAGCGGGGTGGCCAGCTGCAGGTCGACCTGCGAGAGCTTCTGGCTGACCAGTGGCAGCATGGCCGCGTTGGCCAGGTGAAACAGCGCGCAACACGCGGCGAATACCAGTAGCGTCCGGTTGTGCAGCAGTACCCGCAGCCCTGCAGGGGCGTCATCACCGCCGGGGCCGTGCATCAGGCCGCGGGCCAGTTGGTGATCGATGGCCGTGGCAGGCACGCAGCTCACCGCCACGACACTGGCCACGGTCAACACGGCCATCAGGTAGAACACCACTACCGGGCCGAACAGATACGCCAGGCCGCCGGCCAGCAGTGCCGAACAGGCATTGCCGGCATGGTTGAAGGTTTCGTTGCGGCCTACCCGGCGGGTAAAGGCTTTGGGGCCGCTGATGCCCAAGGATATGGCGGCGATCGCTGGCGCAAAGATCGAGCCCGCCAGGGCACTGATGGTCTGGGTCAAGGCTACCCCGCTGAACGAGGAAATCCACGGCAACAGCAGGCAGCTGCCAGTCACCAGCAGCGCAGCGATCACCACCACGGCACGCTTGGCTTTGGTGCGGTCGATCAATGCCCCTGCCGGGGTTTGCGCCAACAGTGCCGCAATGCCTGCCAGGCTCATTACCAGGCCGATGCTAGCCGGCTGCCATTGATGCACCGCCAGCAGGTAGATGGCCAGGTACGGCCCAAGCCCGTCACGCACATCTGCCAAAAAGAAGTTCAGCCAGTCGAGGGCGCCGTCGGGAGAAGCGGGAGAGCGTGGTCTGGCCAAGATGCAGTCTCGAAAGGGATCATGGGGGGAGCGCGCCTGCTGTGTGCGCCAGCCCTGACGGACAGGCACACGGGCTTTCCCAGGCAATGCTCGGTAGTCGTTGTTCAATCGACAACTGGGTGTGGAAAGGGCTCCGAAAACTGTACGTGAAACATTTTTGATGGCTGCTTCATGCCGCAGGCGTTTCTCGCTTCGCTAGCATGCCGTGCTTTTACTGCGCAGAGAACGCCCGTGGTTCGAATGTTGTCCTGTGCTGCGGTCCTGGCTTCTTCATCGGCCTGTTCGCTCGCCCAAGCTGCACCTGCCGAACCGCCAGCCCTGACGGTCCAGAGTTCCGGCGGCAGGCTGCAGGTGCTGGCCGCGCCCTCGGGCCTGCTACAGGCTAAGATGCGCAAGGATACGCCCCTATGGTTGAAAGAGAGCTGTATGGAGTTACGTCAACTTCGCTATTTCCTGAGTGTCCTGGAGCACGGCAGCCTTGGCAGGGCTGCGGTCGAGCTTGGCGTCGGTGCTTCGGCACTGAGCCAGCAATTGTCAAAGCTGGAAAGCGAGGTCTGTACCCGGTTGCTGACGCGCTCGAGCACCGGCGTGTCGCCGACTGCTGCGGGCCTGGCCTTCGAGTACCACGCGCGCCTGGCCCTGCGCCAGGCAGAGCACGCTGTGCTGGCCGCGCAAAGCGGCCGCATGAGCGGCTATGTCAGCGTGGGCCTGGCGCCGACTACAGCGTCGGTGCTGGGCCTGGCGCTGATCGACAGGATGCGTGAACGCTATCCCGACATCCGCCTGCACCTGGTGGAGATGCTCTCGGGCTACCTGGTAAACCAGCTCAACGCCAGGCACCTTGACCTTGCGGTGTTGTTCCAGGCAGAAGCGGGGCCGCGGCTGGATGTGCGGCCGCTGCTCACCGAGCGGCTGTTTGCACTCATCCCCGCCGCGCTGGTGCGCCCCGAATGGGGTGAATCGCTGACGTTGCAGCAGATCGCCACGCTGCCCTTGGTGATGCCCAGCACGCAGCACGGCTTGCGCGCGACCCTGCGCGCGATCTTCGAGCGTGCCGGGCTGGAGGCCAACATTGTCATGGAAGTCGATGGCCTGTCGCTGCTGATGGATTGCGTTTGCGCGGGCCATGCTGCCACCCTGCAGCCGGGCGCCACGGTGGCCCGGGCGCACCAGGCGGGGTTGCGGGTATATGCCATTGATGATGCCCAGGCGCAGCGCCGCAACGTAATGGTCAGCCTGGCCGACGACGAGCTGTCACCGGCTGCACTGGCGACCCGGATCGTGCTGCAGGAAGTAGCGCGGGCGCTGGTGGAGCAGGGGCGGTGGCCTGGCGCCCGGCTGCTCTGACGGCGGCCCGCCGCTTGCCCACCCTTTAGAAAAACTGAAGGCCCCCCCGCTGTCATCGCGTTTCGCCCCGCCCGGGCACTGATTAAAGTCCCTGGCCACGAGGAGCAGCCGACCATTCGGCGCTTCGTGACCTGGAGGCGAAATGATCGATGTGCTAGTCATCGGAGGGGGTAATGCCGCCCTCTGTGCCGCGCTGATGGCGCGCGAGGCCGGAGCCAGCGTGCTGCTGCTCGAGGCCGCACCCCGCGCCTGGCGTGGTGGCAATTCCCAACACACGCGCAACCTGCGCTGCATGCATGACGCCCCGCAGGACGTGTTGGTCGAGGCATACCCAGAGGAGGAGTTCTGGCAGGACCTGCTCAAGGTGACCGGGGGCCAGACCGACGAAAAGCTCGCGCGCCTGGTGATCCGCGCCTCTGCCAGTTGCCGGGGCTGGATGCGCCGGCATGGCGTGCATTTCCAGCCTTCCTTGTCCGGTGCGCTGCACACTGCCCGCACCAACGCGTTTTTCATGGGCGGTGGCAAGGCGCTGGTCAATGCCTATTTCCGCAGTGCCGAAAAGCTGGGCGTGCAGATACGCTACGACACGCCTGTGGCCGACATCGAGCTGGACAACGGCCGCTTCGTTGCGGCCCATGTGCCGGCGCGCGAGGTTCAGGGGCGCGCCCTGCCGGGCGAACGTATCGAGGCGCGCAGTTGTGTGCTGGCGGCCGGTGGCTTCGAGTCCAACCGCCAGTGGTTGCGCGATGCCTGGGGGCAGAACGAGCGGGGCGAATGGCCTGCGGACAACTTCCTGATTCGCGGTACGCGTTTCAACGAAGGGGTGCTGTTGCGCCGCATGATCGAACAGGGTGCCGATACCATCGGCGACCCTACGCAAGCGCACATGGTGGCGATCGACGCCCGGGCGCCGCTTTACGACGGCGGCATCTGCACGCGTATCGACTGTGTGTCGCTGGGGGTGGTGGTCAACCGCGACGGCCAGCGCTTTTACGATGAAGGCGAGGATTTCTGGCCCAAGCGCTATGCCATCTGGGGCCGGCTGGTGGCTCAGCAGCCAGGGCAGGTGGGTTTCTCGATCATTGACCAGAAAGCCCTTGGCCGTTTCATGCCGCCAGTGTTCTCGGGCGCCCGCGCCGATACCCTGGAGGGGCTGGCGGCGTCGCTCGGTTTGCCCGTGCCGGCCTTCGTCGAGACGGTGCAGGCCTACAACCGCGCCTGCCGGGTCGGCAGATTCGACCACACCCGCCTGGACGACTGCCACACCCAAGGCCTGCAACCGGTGAAAAGCCACTGGGCTCGGCCGCTCGACACGCCGCCTTACTACGGCTACCCGCTGCGCCCCGGCGTGACCTTCACCTACCTGGGGCTGCGCACCGATGAAACGGCGGCCGTGCATTTTGCCGGCCGGCCCAGCCCCAACCTGTTCGTCGCCGGCGAAATGATGGCGGGCAATGTGCTGGGCAAGGGCTACACGGCAGGTGTCGGCATGTCCATCGGCACTGCCTTCGGCCGCATCGCCGGCACCAGCGCCGCTGTCGCAACCGGCCACGACCATCCAGAACACGAGAACGACCATGACCGCGCAACTGCCTGAAGCACGCCAGCCCGTCGCCCAACCCGCAGCACTTGAACTGATACCTGCGCTGAACCTGGAAGAGCAGGAAGTCGACCGGCAAATGCGTATCTGCAATGCCTGCCGCTACTGCGAGGGCTTTTGTGCCGTATTCCCGGCAATGACCCGTCGGCTTGAGTTCGGCAAGGCCGACATCCACTACCTGGCCAACCTGTGCCACAACTGTGGGGCCTGCCTGCATGCCTGCCAGTACGCCGCCCCCCACGAATTTGCCGTGAACGTGCCCCAGGCCATGGCCAAGGTGCGTGGCCAGACCTACGCCGAGTATGCCTGGCCGGCCCGCTTCGGCCGGCTGTATCAGCACAACGGCACCTACGTCGCCGTTGCCCTGTCGCTGGCCCTATCGCTGTTCCTGCTGCTGACCTTGTGGCTCAACGGCACGTTGTTGCCGGGGCGGCTGGCCGGAAACTTCTACGCGGTATTCCCGCACAATACCCTGGCATTGATGTTCGGTGGGGTATTCGCTGCGGCGGGCCTGGCGCTTGGGGTGGCGGTACGTCGCTTCTGGCGTGCTGTAACGCCTGCAAACGCCCAGGCGCAACCCGCCCAAGGGGCCGTGCTGGAGGCAACCAGCGCGGTGTTGACCTTGAAGTACCTGGACGGTGGCCACGGCCAGGGCTGCAACAATGCCGATGACCGCTACACGCTGTGGCGCCGGTGCTTCCATCACATGACCTTCTACGGCTTCATGCTGTGCTTTGCCGCCACGGTGGTCGCTACCGGCTACCACTACCTGCTGGGCCAGCAGGCGCCATACCCGCTGCTCAGCGCGCCGGTGCTGCTGGGTACCTTGGGAGGTATCGGCCTGATCGTCGGCCCGCTCGGGTTGCTGGCGCTGAACCTGCGCCGGGCCCCGGAGCAGGGCGACGTCGCCCAGCGCCCCATGGACCGTGCCTTCATCCTGCTCCTGCTGCTGGTCAGCGCCAGTGGCCTTGCCTTGCTGGGCCTGCGTGATACCGCAGCAATGGCGATCGTGCTGGCGCTGCACCTGGGTACGGTCATGGCGCTGTTCGTCACGTTGCCCTATGGCAAGTTTGCCCATGGGCTGTTCCGCTCGGCCGCCCTGCTCAAGTTCGCCATCGAGAAGCGCCGCCCCAACACCCTCGGCCTGGGCGGGGAATGACGATGAGTGCTGCCGCCCTGCACCCCTCGCTGCACCCAGGCCAACGCCAGGCTGACCGGTCAGCGGTTGGGCCACTTTTCCAGCAGGATCGAGACGAATTTCTCCGCCGCCGGCGACAGCGAGGCGCCACGCCGGTAGACCAGGCCCAGGGTGCGAGTGACCTCGGGCTCGGTCAGCGGCACGCTGACCAGCGTTGGGTGGTCGGCGTTGGGCATGGCCAGGCTGGGCATGGCCGACACGCCCAGCCCGGCTTCGACCATGCCCAGCGAGGTGGACAGGTGCTGCACTTCATAAAACCACTTGGGCCGCAGGTTGAGCCCGGACAGGGCGTGGTCCAGCAGCATTCGGTTGCCGCTCAGCCGGCCCACGCCAATCAGGCGGTAGTCGGCCAGTTCCGTCCAGGTCACGCATTCCCGGTTTGCCAGCTTGTGGTCGCGACGGCAAGCCAACACGAAATGCTCCTGTACCAAGGAGACGAACTCGATGTCCGGGTGCTGGCCGCTCATCATGTTGATGCCGAAGTCGGCTTCACCGCGCAGCACGGCTTCGAGCCCGTCGTTGGCACTGAGGTCAAGCAGGCGGATGCGGATCTTCGGGTATTGCTCGTTGTAGTCGCGAATCACCGACGGCAGGAAATAGAACGCGGCGGTGGGGATGCAGGCCAGGGTCACCTGGCCGGTCTGGCGCTCGGCCAGCTCGCGAATGCTCAGGATCGAGTCTTCGAAGTCATCCAGCAGGCGCCTGGCCTTGGGCAGGAAGTCGCGCCCGACACTGGTCAGGCTGACGCGACGGGTGGTGCGCTCAAGCAGGGACGTGCCCAACCCTTCTTCCAGCTTCTTGATCCGCCGGCTGAGCGCCGGCTGGGACAAATGCAGCGCTTCCGCAGCCTCGTGGAAACTGCCGAGTTCGGCGATTTTCACGAAAGATCGGATGTCTTGGAGTTCATATTCCATCTCGAATCGCTCTCTGGCCCCGGTGTTTAATTGATGCCTGGATCGGAATAATAGCTACGATATTTGCATTGGATTGATTTATCCATCCCTGTCAATCTTGTGTCCACAACATCAATGATGTCCATTGATCAACAAGAGTGCGAAATCATGCAACGAATTCCTTGCGTACTCATGCGCGGTGGCACCTCCAAGGGGCCGTTTTTCCACGCCTGGGACCTGCCTGCCAACGTGGTCGAGCGCGACGAATTACTGATCAACCTGATGGGCTCCGGGCATGAACTGGAAATCGACGGGATCGGTGGCGGTAGCCCGCAGACCAGCAAGGTCGCGATTGTAAGCCCATCGCTGCATGCCGACGCTGACGTAGATTACCTGTTCGTGCAGGTCATGGTCGCCCAGCGCCGGGTCGACACTGCCCCTAACTGCGGCAACATGCTGTGCGCCGTTGGCCCGTTCGCCATCGAGCAAGGGTTGGTCAAGGGCCAGGAAGGCAAGACCCTGGTGCGTATCCGCAACCTCAACACCGGAACGTTCGTCAACTCGCTGGTGGAAACCCCCGGCGGGATCGTGCGTTACGAAGGCCGCACGGCGATCGATGGCGTTCCGGGCACTGCCGCCCCGGTGCAGCTGACGTTCCTCGATGCGGTTGGCAGCAAGACCGGCAAGCTGTTCCCGACCGGCCAGGCCACGGACGTGATCGATGGTGTACCGGTCACCTGCATCGACATGGCCATGCCGATGATGGTGGTCGAGGCCAGCCAGCTCGGTGTCACCGGTTCTGAAACCCCTGCCGAACTCGATGCCAACGAAGACCTGCTCAAGCGCCTGGAAGCGCTGCGCCTGAAGGCCGGCAAGGCCATGGGCCTGGGCGATGTCAGCGGGATGGTCATCCCCAAGCCGGTGTTGGTTTCCAAGCCGCGCTACGACGGCACCCTGCAGGTTCGCTACTTCATGCCGCACAGCTGCCACCGCGCGCTGGCCATTACAGGTTCGATCGGGTTGGCCACTGCCTGTGTCAGCCCTGGCACCGTGATTGGTGAGCTGCTGGGCGAGGGCGCCGAGCAATTGACCGAAGTGCGCCTGGAACACCCAAGCGGTGGCATCGATGTGGCATTGTCGCGCACCGGCGCCGATGGCAAGACCATCCAGGCCTCGGTGGTGCGAACCGCCCGACGGTTGTTCTCAGGTTTCGTTTACGCCCCTACATTCCGCAGATTGGCCGGGTAGCTCTGGCAGCCGTTCAGCTCCAAACATTTGCAACAAGCGCATCCGCACAATTTCAACAATGGGTGATGCCTCATGAGACTCGCCAAATCGCTGTACTTTCAGATCCTCTGCGCCGTCCTGCTGGGCGTAGTGGTCGGCCACTTCTGGGCGCAACAGGCTGTTGCGCTCAAGCCGCTGGGTGATGCTTTCATCAAGCTGATCAAGATGATGATTGCCCCGGTGGTGTTCTGCACCATCGTCACCGGTATCGCCGGCATGACCGACAAGCGCTCCCTGGGGCGCTTGATGAGCAAGACATTGCTGTTGTTCCTGGGCTTGACCGTGGTCAGCCTGATGATCGGCCTGGCGGCGGTGTACCTGTTCCGCCCTGGCGTCGGCATGAACATCGACCCAGCGACCCTCAGCACTGCCGGGCTGAGCCAGTACGCTGCGTCGGCGGCCAAGCTCAGTGTGGTCGACTTCTTCATGCACATCATCCCGGACACCTTCATCGGTGCGTTCAACAAGGGTGAGGTGCTGCCGGTGCTGTTCATCGCCGTGCTCAGCGGTTTTGCCCTGTCGTCCATGGGCGAGAAGGGCAAGCCGGTACTGAATGTGCTGGAATCGGCCTCGACCATGGTGTTCCGCATCTTCGGCTACCTGATGCGCTTCGCCCCCATCGGCGCCTTCGGTGCACTGGCGTTCACGGTCGGCCAGTACGGCGTGACCTCGCTGGGTGCCTTGGCCAAGCTGGTCGGTACGCTGTACATCGCCTGTGCGTTCTTCGTGCTGGTGGTGCTCGGCGGCATCTGCCGTGCGTATGGCTTCAGTTTGTGGAAGCTGCTGCGCTACTTCCGCGAGGAATTCCTGGTGGTGCTCGGCACGTCCTCCACCGAGCCGGTGCTGCCGCGCATGCTGGAGAAGCTGGAGAAACTGGGCTGCAAGAAGGGCGTGGTAGGGCTGGTGCTGCCTACTGGCTATTCCTTCAACCTCGACGGCACGGCCATCTACCTGTCGCTGGCCGCGGTGTTCATTGCCCAGGCCTGCAACATCGACCTGACCCTCGGCCAGACGGTGACCATGCTGGCGATCATGCTGCTGTCGTCCAAAGGGGCAGCAGGCGTGACCGGCAGTGGTTTCGTGGCCCTGGCCTCGACCCTCACCGTGATTCACGACATCCCGCTGGCCGGGCTTGCCTTGCTGATCGGTATCGATCGCTTCATGTCCGAAGCGCGCGCCCTGACCAGCCTGGCCAGCAACGCTGTGGCGACCGTGGTCATCTCCTTGTCGGAAAATGCCTGTGACCGGAAAACGCTGCTGCGCCGCCTGAACGGAATCCCGGCCGCTGCAGACGAAGCCGATACGGCACAGGCCGACTGGGCTGCGGAGCCTCGGCACCACGGCTGAACACCTTTTCCATCTGTCCTCGCTGACTTGAAATCCCACCCAGCAACCTGACGGTGCGGGTGGGGTAGGGGGCCGTCTGCCCTGCTGGCGGCCGCAACACAATAAAAACAAGAGAAAAAACCATGCTCGCACTCCTGGGCCTGATCATGGTGGTGACCTTCACCTACCTGATCATGAGTAAACGCCTGTCCCCCATCGTGGCGCTCACCGTCGTACCGATTGTCTTCGCAGTGATCGGTGGCTTTGCCCCCGACCTGGGAAAGATGATGCTCGATGGCTTGAAAATGGTGGCACCGTCAGCCGCACTGCTGTTGTTCGCCATCCTGTTCTTCGGCCTGATGATCGATGCCGGCCTGTTCGACCCGCTGATCCGCAAGATCCTCAAGCGCGTCAATGGCGACCCGGTCAAGATCGCCATCGGCACCGCGCTGCTGTCGCTGGTGGTGGCGCTGGACGGTGACGGCACCACCACGTACATGATCACCTGCGCGGCCATG
Organism: Pseudomonas sp. NY5710; assembly: GCF_013305665.1. NCBI lineage: Bacteria > Pseudomonadati > Pseudomonadota > Gammaproteobacteria > Pseudomonadales > Pseudomonadaceae > Pseudomonas > Pseudomonas sp. NY5710. The sequence continues at coordinate 3,716,843 of NZ_CP045554.1, read as the reverse complement.
CTGCCGTTGTACAAGCGCATCGGCATGAACCCGATGATCCTGGCCACGGTGTCGATGCTGTCGCTGAGCATCATGAGTGGCATGAGCCCCTGGGGCGGGCCGGCTACCCGGGCCATCGCCGCGTTGGGCCTGGACGCCACCGAATATTTCATCCCGATGTTGCCGACCGTGATCGGTGGCGCTGCCTGGGTGGTATTCACCGCCTTCCTGCTGGGCCGTGCCGAGCGTCGCCGCATCGGGAACATCGCCCTGGAGTCGGGTGGTGGCAATTGCTACATCAAGGAAATCCTTGGCGACGCTCCCTACAAGCGCCCACGCCTGGCCTATGTAAACCTGGCCCTGGTGATCGCCGTGATGACCGCGTTGGTGTTCGGGGTAATGCACGCGGCGATCCTCTTCATGATCGGCTTCGTCGCCGCGCTGATGATCAACTACCCGCAACTGGACTTGCAGAAAGAACGCATCCTCGCCCATTCGGGCAATGCCATGACCGTGGTATTGCTAGTATTTGCCGCGGGCATCTTCGCCGGTATCTTCTCGGGCACCAAGATGGTCGACGCCCTGGCGCAGACCCTGGTCGACTGGATTCCTGCCGCCTGGAGCCACTGGTTCCCACTGGTGGTGGCCCTGACCAGCATGCCATTGACCTTCGTGCTGTCGAACGACGCCTACTACTTTGGCGTGGTACCGATCCTGGCCAATGCCGCGACCGCCTATGGCATCGACCCGATTGAAATCGCCCGCGCCTCGGTGCTGGGCCAGCCGGTGCACCTGATGAGCCCACTGGTGGCCTCGACCCTGCTGTTGGTGGGGATGGTCGACCGCGACATCGGTGATTTCCAGAAAGCCACGGTGAAATGGGCGGTGCTCACATCGTTGGTGATCACTGCGCTGGCGCTGGCCACCGGTGCCTTGTCCTTCTTCGTCTGAACTGCTTCGGGCGCCGACCGGCGCCCCGCTCACCCAAAAACAACAATAGAGTATCAATCATGTCCCGAGCTGTTTTCCGTGGGGCCACCTGTGGCCTGCTGTGCGGCTGGCTGCCTGTGGCCGGCGCCGCCGGTTTCGTCGACGATAGCAAGCTGAAGCTGCAACTGCGCAATGTGTACTTCAACGAAAACTTCCGCGACGAACAGGGCATGAGCCCGCGCGCCGCTGCCACCGCCAAGAGCGAGCGGGTGGAATGGGCGCAGGGCTTCCTGCTCGACTATCAGTCCGGTTTCACCCAGGGCCCGCTGGGGCTGGGGCTCGACGCCATGGGGCTGCTCGGCGTGCGGCTCGATTCGGGCCGCGGCCGCAGCGGTACCGGTTTGCTGCCGACGCATGACGATGGCCGCGCCGCAGACGAGTTTGCCAGTGCCGGCGTGACGGCCAAGGCGCGGCTTGGGCAGACCGTGGTCAAGCATGGCACCTTGCTGCCGAAAACCCCGGTGCTGATCTACAACGATGCCCGCTTGTTGCCGCAAACCTACCAGGGCACCCAGCTGACCAGCACCGACATCGACAACCTGACCCTGACTGCCGGGCACCTGAACCGCTTCAAGCTGCGCGACTCCTCTGACAGCACTGGCCTGTACCTGGACGGTTACAGCGGTGGCGAGTCTGGCGATTTCAACTTTGCCGGCGCCGATTACGCCGTCAACAAGCAGTTGAAGTTGAGCTATTTCCACGGCCAGCTGGAACACTTCTACCGCCAGGACTTTGCCGGCCTGATTTACGACCTGCCCTTGGCCGGCGGCGTGCTCACCACCGACTTGCGCTATTTCAACAGCCGCGACAGCGGCGCTGCCCGGGGCGGCGAAATCGACAATGACATGTTCAGCGGGCAACTGTCGTACACCCATTCCGGGCACACATTCGGGGGTGGCTACCAGGTGCTCGACGGCAAGGCCGGGCTGCCCTACATCAGCGGCGCCACGGTGTACTCGTTCAGTAACGTGGGTATCGGCAAGTTCATCGAGGAAGAAGAGAAAACCTGGATGGCCAGCTATGCCTACAACTTCGCTGCGGCGGGCATCCCAGGGCTTACCTTCATGACCCGCTACCTCAGCGGGGATAACGGGCGCTCGGCTGACGCTGGGCTGAGCGAGTGGGAGCGCGACATGGAGCTGGCCTACGTGGTGCAATCCGGGCCGGTCAAGGGCCTTGGGGTGAAGCTGCGCAACTACGTGTACCGCTCCGACTTCTCCCGCGGGCGTGACAGCAACCGCATCTACCTGACCTACGACATCGCCCTCTGGTAAGGGATAAGCGCCGCAGTCAGCCCTGGCGGGTCAGCCTGAGTGGTCGGCCGCGCCGGGGCGACGTGCAGGCGGTTGCGCGGCCATGTGGGTTCAGGTGTTGGTCGGTATGTTTGCGCCAGGCATGCTGCCGTGGCCCAGGTTGCGTTCGACGTGGCGCACGGTTTTTGCCAATGTGTGTTTGATGTCCGGGTGAGTGAGCTGATACCTGCGTTCCAGTTGTTCGCTGAAACTCAGGTCGAAGCGCTGCGGCTGGATGAAGTTCAGCGACTCGGGGCTGATTGCCAGGCGGGTCGCTACCCCGGGAATTGCCAACAAGCACTTCAGCACGCCTATCGGCACATGGTGGCGCGGGGCTCTTACCTGCAGGGTGGCGGCGATGTCCTCCAGCAAGCCTTGCAGGTTAGGGGTGTGCGGGTCGAGTGCAAGCACTTGGCGGTTGGCCATCGAAGGGTCGAATGCCACGCAAGCCATCAGGGTAACCAAGTAGTCGACGCTGACCAGTGGCAGCCAATGGCTGGGCGAACCCGGAATGGCCTTGAACCGGCCCAACGCCAGGCCGCTAATCAGCGCTGCCAACGGCTGGCCGTCGAGGATGTGCCCGCGCACACTGTCGCCGCAGACCGTGGCAGGGTGAACGATCGAGTACGCTGCGCCCGCACCCTGCATGTAGCGGATGACGGCGAAATGCGCTTCCAGCTTGCTCGCCTCATAACCGCCTACGCGGCGGTAAACCGCGGGCCAGTCGGTATGTTCCGGGTGCTCGTGATCCACCCCGATGCTGGCCAGGTGGCTGAAATTCTGCAGCATGTAGCCGCCCACCATCAGCAGGCGGGTGCCCTGGCTAGCCGCCAGCTGCGCGACCCGCAGCGCACCTTGCACATTCACGGCACGGGCGTGTTCCAGAGGCAGCCCCCAAGTGAAGTGCGCCGCGAGGTGGAACACCACTGCGGCAGCCGACACACATTGTCGGTCGGCTTCGCTGAGCCCAAGGCCTTCTGTGCCGATATCGCCGGCAACTGCCTGTACGCATTCAGGCTTGCCCCCCAGGCGGCCTACCTGTTCACGGAGCCGGGCAAGGTTTTCCGGGTGGCGCATCAGCACCCGCACGGTGTGCCCGGTGGCGGTGAGCCGCGCCAGTAGATGCTGGCCGATAAAACCACTACCGCCGGTAACGAAGCATTCCACGCTCATGTCAGTTTCCTTGTCTGCAAGATGGGCGCAGGTTAGGGTGTAGAGCGCACTCTAAGGTCAAGGGGTTTTGTGCCATGAACATCGGGGAGCTGGAGCGCCGCAGCGGCGTCGGCCGCCATGCGTTGCGCTATTACGAGCAGCTCGGGCTGATCGTGGCCCAGCGGCAAGCCAACAATTATCGCAGCTACAGCGAGCAGGCCGTCGCTGACCTGAACTTCGTGCAAACTGCCCAGCGGGGCGGTTTCACGCTTGCCGAAATAGGGGAGATACTGGCCGCCAGGCGCGGCAATACCCTCGATTGCGTGCAGGGTGCACTGCTGGTCACTGGCAAAATGGCTGAAATCCAGGCCAAGATTCAGACGCTGCAGGCCGCGTATGAGGTGCTTGATAGCGAGCGTGCCAAGCTCGTCGCCAGTGCTATTGCGACTGGGCTGACAATTCCTGAAAACATTTCCGCTGGCGCCTGAACGCCTGTCCTCCTAAAAAGGATTTTGTGGTACTCGAGCAGCGTTGCATAGCGTCTTCACTGGAACGATGGCCGCGTTGCCCGATCATAAGGTTGTCATCATTGCGTCATGCCACTGGCTTAGCATGACGGCGATAACTACGAAGATGAAATGAGTAAAGAGGGAGCAGGACCATGGATGAATACCAGGAAGAACTACTCGAATCCCAAGCCTACGAGCTGGACACCCCGGAACCGGCCGACGACGCCACCGAGCTTTGACCTGCCCGCCGCTGGCTGCGGCGAAACTCTCCCGGCGTAAGGCCCGTCCAGCGCTTGAACGCGCGCTGGAAGGCCTCGGCCGAAGCGAACCCCAATAAATAAGCAATCTCGCCGAACGCCAGTTCCGTATCACGGATATAGGTCTCGGCCAGGTCGCGTCGTGTTTCATTGAGCAGGTCACGAAACCGCGTGCCTTCTTCGGCCAGCTTGCGCCGCAGTGTCCAGGTGGGCAGTTGCAAGTGCAGGGCTACCTCGACCAGGTCCGGTTCGCGACCACCGTTGAGCAATGGGCCAAGCAGGTGGGTGATGCGCTCACCCAGGCTGCGCACCCGCGTGCGCTGCAGCATGTCTGCTTCACACAACTGCAGCAGGTGCTGCCAGGTGCTGGGGCAGTGCCTGGGGTTGGCCAACTGCAAGGTGGCGCGGCTCAGGCGCAATTGATTACCGTCGGCAGCGAACTGCACCGGGGTGCTGCACAGCGCCTGGTACTGCGCGGCGTAGGCGGGGGCGGCAAATTCGATTTCGAGGCGCTCGGCCTGCAGCGGAACACCTGCCAGGTCGGCCAGTTGAGCCAGCCAGCCTGCCAGCACCGAGTCCACCACAAAGCGGTTGTAAGCGTTGTAGGGGCTGATGGAGTAGAAACGCAGCCAGGCACCTTCGGCGTCTTCATGAAAGCTGGACTGGCCGCGGTAGTTGGCGGCGTACAGCGGTTCGAAGCGCAGCAAGGTGCGCGCGGCTTCGCCCACGGTTGGCGCCTGGGCCGCAGTGACTCCCGCCAGGCCCGCCTGGGCCAGCCGGCTCAGGCGGCCCATGTGCAAGCCCAGCGCGGCTTCGCCACATTGTTCGATGGCCGCATGGCCCAGGTGCATGTAGCGCGGGATCGAAAGGCGCGCGTTGGCTTCGCTCAGGCGCGGTGCCTCCAGCCCATAGCGGCGCAGCAGCGGTTCGGGGGCGTGGCCCAGTTCGCGCAGGGCCTCGGTCAGCGGCTGAACAAAGCCGACCGACAGCTCGCCCAGGCGTACGCGGGGGCGGGCCATGGCCTTACAACCACAGGTTCAGCAAGCGGGCGCCAGGGCTCGGCGTGCCTGCCAGCAACTCACCGGCCTGGCGGGCGAAGCCTTGGCCGTCACTGCCGTGTTCCCAGAACTGCCCGCGCATGAACACGCTCATGCTGCTGACCCCGGCCCCGGCCGCCTCGGTCAGGCGTTGCCAGGCCGTTTGCTCACTGACCTGGCCACGCTGCACGGCCAGCCCGGCACTGGCCGCCTGGTGGCGGTTGCCACGCCAGGGGGCTTGCCAGCTGCCTTTGCCGCTGAGAAACACCGGGTTGGCCACCAGCTGCACGCCCTGGCTGGCCAGTTGCTCATGGTTCTGCGGGTACCAGCTGTCACTGCCCACCAGCACGCCCAGGCGCCCGGCGGGGGTTTGCACGACCTGCAGCGGATAATCGTGGCCCTCCTGCACATAACGGCGCAGGTCACTGTCGGGGTATTGCTGGCGTTGCGGTTGGCCGAGCAGGGAACCGTCACCGGCGAACACCACGCTGCTGTTGAACAGCGCGCCACGGCCGGCATGCAGCACGCCTTGTTGCACATAGGGGGCCGGCAGCACGATGGAGCCGGCCACCAGGGTCACGCCAAATTCCTTGGCCAGGCCACCGAACAGCTGTTGATAGTCGGCAGCCATCTGCTCAGCCTTCATGCGCAGGTGGGCGTCGGCACGCCGGTCGTCGCCCTCGGCCGCGAGCATGGCCAGCGCGTAGCGCAGCGGGTTGCTCAGTTCCAGCCATTGCTCGGCCTCGCGGCTCTGCGTGACCTGGTACAGCTCGTTCTTTTCGCCGCGTGCCCACAGCCAGGTACCGATGTGTTCCGGCAGCACGACCACGGTGCGCGGGCCGACCAGGCCCTGGGCGCGCGCCTGCTCCAGGTAGGCGGCCAGCTTGCGGTGCAGGCGTTGCAGGTTCTGGTAGTCGCCGGGGAACAGCAACGGCTCGATACCCAACAGGTTGCCGCGGTCGCCCGGCACGCCATGGTCCAGCGCCAGTTCGATGCGCAGGTCGGACAGGTAGTGGCCTTCCGGGCGCTGCTGGCTCCAGAAGCCGTAGCCGCAGAGCGCGGCGATCATTACCAGCGCCAGGGCGCTTGCCAGAAGTTTTCGCATGAAACAGAACGGCACATTGGCTGACGAAGGCTATCTAGGGTAAGCGCCCTGTTTGCCAGGATCAATAACTTGTCAGTTTCGATCATTGAGCCAATTCAAACGGCTGTTTAATGTCGCTGACAGACAAACGACGGAGGCCCGCCATTCGGTGAGGCGCCCGCATACCGTGAATCACGCCACCTGGGGACCTTTCCATGGCCGCCGAACGTTACCCGCACCTGCTTGCCCCGCTGGACCTTGGCTTCACCACCTTGCGCAACCGCACCCTGATGGGCTCGATGCACACCGGCCTCGAGGAGCGCCCCGGGGGTTTCGAGCGCATGGCGGCCTACTTTGCCGAGCGTGCCCGGGGCGGCGTCGGCCTGATGGTCACCGGCGGTATTGCGCCCAATGATGAAGGCGGGGTGTATTCCGGCGCGGCCAAACTCAGCACCGAGGCGGAGGCCGACCAGCACCGCATCGTCACCGAGGCGGTGCACGCCGCCGGTGGCAAGATCTGCCTGCAAATCCTGCATGCCGGGCGCTATGCCTATAGCCCACGGCAGGTGGCACCCAGCGCGATACAGGCGCCGATCAACCCGTTCAAGCCCAAGGAGCTGGACGAGCAAGGCATCGAGAAGCAGATCGCCGACTTCGTCAATTGCGCGGTGCTGGCCCAGCGTGCCGGTTACGACGGCGTCGAAATCATGGGTTCGGAAGGTTACTTCATCAACCAGTTTCTCGCCGCCCACACCAACCAGCGCACCGACCGTTGGGGCGGCAGCTACGAAAACCGCATGCGCCTGGCGGTGGAAATCGTGAGCCGGGTACGCGCGGCAGTAGGGCCGAACTTCATCATCATCTTCCGCCTGTCGATGCTTGACCTGGTCGAGGGCGGCAGCGACTGGGCGGAAATCGAGCAGTTGGCCAAGGCCATCGAGCAGGCCGGCGCTACCCTGATCAACACCGGGATCGGCTGGCATGAGGCGCGGATCCCGACCATCGCCACCAAGGTCCCGCGTGCGGCGTTCAGCAAGGTCACGGCCAAGCTGCGGGGTGTGGTGAGCATTCCGCTGATTACCACCAACCGCATCAACACCCCGGAAGTGGCCGAGGCGGTGCTGGCCGAAGGTGATGCCGACATGGTTTCGATGGCTCGGCCGTTCCTGGCCGACCCGGATTTCGTCAACAAGGCTGCTGCCGGTCGTGCCGACGAAATCAATACCTGCATCGGTTGCAACCAGGCCTGCCTGGACCACACCTTCGGCGGCAAGCTGACCAGTTGCCTGGTCAACCCGCGGGCCTGCCACGAAACCGAGCTCAACTACCTGCCTGCGCCAGCGCCGAAGCGCATTGCCGTGGTCGGCGCCGGCCCGGCGGGCCTGGCCGCCGCCACCGTTGCCGCCGAGCGCGGGCATCACGTGACGCTGTTCGACGCTGCCAGCGAAATTGGCGGCCAGTTCAATGTCGCCAAGCGCGTCCCGGGCAAGGAAGAGTTCTTCGAAACGCTGCGCTACTTCCGCAACAAGCTGCAGAGCACTGGCGTCGACCTGCACCTCAATACCCGCGTGGATGTGCAGGCGCTGGTGCAGGGCGGCTATGACGAGATCATCCTGGCCACTGGCATTGCCCCGCGCACCCCGGCCATCCCCGGGGTCGAGCATGTCAAGGTGCTCAGCTACCTGGATGTACTGCTTGAGCGCAAGCCGGTGGGCAAGGCGGTCGCCGTGATCGGGGCCGGCGGTATCGGTTTTGATGTATCCGAATACCTGGTGCAGGAAGGGCGGGCCAGCAGCCTGGACCGTGATGCGTTCTGGAAGGAGTGGGGCATCGATACCCGGCTTGAGGCACGCGGCGGCGTTGCCGGCATCAAGGCCGAGCCGCATGCGCCGGCGCGTCAGGTGTTCCTGCTGCAGCGCAAGGCATCGAAGGTGGGGGACGGGTTGGGCAAGACCACCGGCTGGATCCACCGCACCGGCTTGAAGAACAAGCGCGTGCAGATGCTTAACAGTGTCGAGTACCTGGGCATAGACGATGCCGGTTTGCACATTCGCGTGGCGGGCGGTGAGCCGCAGGTGTTGGCCGTGGACAACGTCGTGATCTGCGCCGGGCAGGAGCCGCTGCGCGAACTGCAGGATGGGTTGGTGGCTGCGGGGCAATCGGTGCATTTGATCGGCGGCGCCGACGTGGCGGCAGAACTGGATGCCAAGCGGGCGATCAACCAAGGGTCGCGGTTGGCGGCGCAGCTCTGAGATCGGCGGGGGCAGCCCACAGGCGCTGCCCCGGGCTTTGCCTGTAAACTGCGATCCATGCATGCATTCGACCTTCCTCAAGCCCCACTGCAACGCTTGAACCTGCCGTGGTTGCAACACGCCCAGGTGCAGGTGGCCATTCTGCGCCTGGACCTGATCGATCCGCTGATCAGCGGCAACAAGTGGTTCAAGCTCCGCCACCACCTGCAGCAGGCCGCCACTGGCAATGCCCCCGGGCTGATCAGCCTGGGGGGCAGCCACTCCAACCACCTGCATGCGCTGGCTGCGGCCGGCAAGCGGTTTGGCTTCGCCACTGCCGGCCTGTTACGCGGCCATGCCCAGGACACGCCCACCGTACGTGACCTGCAAGCGCTGGGCATGCACCTGCACTGGCTGGGTTATGGCGGCTACCGCGCACGCCACCAGCCCGGTTTCTGGGAACCTTGGCAAGCGCGCTATCCGGGCTGGCAGTGCATTCCCGAAGGCGGCGGTGGGCTGGCTGGCGCGCAGGGCTGCGCGCTGATTGTGCAGCAGGCGCAAGCGCAGATCTCGGCCCTGGGCTGGCCGGACTACGATGGCTGGTGGTTGGCTGCCGGAACAGGCACTACCGTGGCTGGCCTGGTCATGGCCGAGGCGGGCGCGCGTACCGTGCATGGCGCCTTGGCGGTGCCTGCAGACCATGGGGTGGCGCAAGGGGTGGCAGCGCTGGCGGGCGCACATGGCTACCAGCTACATGAGGCCTGCCGAGGTGGGTTTGCCCGGTTCGACGACGAACTGCTGGCCTTCATCGCCGACTGCGAGCAGCACACGGGGGTGCCGCTGGAAGCGCTCTATACCGGCAAGGCCCTGTTGGCCCTGCGCGATCATGTTGCTGCCGGGCTGTTGGCGCCCGGCAGCCGCATGATCTTCGTGCATACTGGCGGCCTGCAAGGCCGACGTGGTTATTTGTAGGGCAGCATGCGCAACAGCGTGTTGTCGCGCACCACATAGTGGTGGTAAAGCCCGGCCAGCGCATGCAGGCCGATCAGCCAGTAGCCCCAACTGCCGACGCGCTCATGCCAGCCCTTGATGAACTTGGCCTGGTCCGGGTTCGGGCCGATCAGGTGCGGCAGCTCCAGGCCGAAGAACGGTACCGGTTTGTCGGCGGCGCTGAGGATCAGCCAGCCGGCCAGCGGCATGCCGATCATCAGCAGGTACAGTGCCAGGTGCATCAGGTGGGCAAGGCCGGTCTGCCAGGCGGGCGGCTTGGGCAGGATCGGCGGGGTAGGCCGGCTCAGGCGCATCGCCAGGCGCAACCAGACCAGCACGAAGACACTGAGGCCAAGCATGAAGTGCAGGTCTTTCATCAGGTTGCGCTCGGCGCTGTCCTTGGGGAACAGGCCGCGCAGCTCGATAAGGGCGTAGACAGCGGCCAGCAGCACCAGCATCAGCCAGTGCAGGGCAATGGACAGGCGTGCGTAATGCGGTGCTGGGGTGGATGAAACCATGATCAGTCCTCGTCATCAGGTTTAAATAGCGCTCTTGTTGGCGCTCAGGTGTCACTTTAATGCCTACTGGCAGCAGATCTTTGCGCCAGGCCTGTGAAAATTGTGTTGCCTGCACGGGCTTTTGTGCGGCCTGGCGTTGACCTGCGTCAGGCCTGCATCAATCACGGTGTAGCTGCGGCCAATTGTCAGCCACCAGAAACACCCGTTCGGCTTCCTGCCAGGCGCCATCGGCCTCCTGCTCAAGCCGTACCAGCAGTTGCGCCGGGGCCTGCGGGTCCAGCACATGCAGCCATGCTGCAAACTGCTCTGCCTGCCAGCATTGCGCCGCTTCGACCCGCGCTGGCGCCAGCCACGCGCACCGCGGCAGCGGTTGCCAGCGCTCGCCAACTGCCATGGCCCAATCCCGCCGCCTGACCCAGCGCCCGCGCAGGTGCTGCGGGTTGGCGCCTACGGGAGGCTCGGCATGCCCAGGCCACGGATAAAACAGATAGCCCCCCAGCCACATATGCGCCTGCACCTGCTGCGCCTCTAGCCGAGCAAGCGCCTGCTGGCTGTGCGCCCCCCGTGACATCGGCAACTGGTGCTGCGCCAGGTGGGCCAGCTTGGCCCCCAGCCGGTCATGACAGCCTGGCCCCAGCCAGGCCTGGGTATCGTGCCCGCCACCTGGCGGGCCCAGGTACAGCTTGATCGCCAACTCCAGGTGGTGGACCCCATCTGTATCACGCAGCAGCACATCCAGCTCGCCCAAGGTCAGGCCGCCCTCGCGAATGGCCAGGTTGGCGGCCAGCAGCTCAATGCCCGGAGCGTGGCTCAGGGCGAATTGCCACAGGCGTTCGTAGTAAAGCCCCAGGCGCCGGCTGCCCAGTTTCGCCAGCCAGTCGCGCAGCGGATGGTCATCCTTATCCAGCGCCCGCAGCCACTGCTCCAGGCGGTGCGGCTGCTGTGCCCACAGGCTGCCCGCCAGCGGGTGGCGCTGAGGGCAGGGCGCGGCGCCGAGCAAGGGCGGCGACAGCACTGCCCAGGCCAGGTCGCGCACGGCCGGGCGCTGCAGTTGCTTGGGCAGATCGTGGAGTTGGCTGAAGGGCGTCATCCTGCGAGCATAGCCGGTTTGCCGCTGCCCGGTGGTTTCGCCCATAATCGGCGCATCGTCACCCGCCGCAGAGCCTTGCAGGAGCCCCATGGAGCAATTTCGCAATATCGGTATCATCGGTCGCCTCGGTAGCTCGCAGGTGCTCGACACCATCCGCCGACTGAAAAAATTCCTCCTCGACCGCCACCTGCACGTGATTCTCGAGGACACCATTGCCGAAGTGCTGCCCGGGCATGGCTTGCAGACCTCCACGCGCAAGCTGCTGGGCGAAGTCTGCGACCTGGTCATCGTGGTGGGCGGCGACGGCAGCCTGCTCGGCGCCGCCCGGGCCCTGGCCCGTCACAACATTCCGGTGCTGGGCATCAACCGGGGCAACCTGGGCTTTCTCACCGACATCCGCCCCGACGAGCTGGAAGAAAAGGTCGCCGAGGTGCTCGACGGCCACTACCTGGTGGAAAACCGCTTCCTGCTGCAGGCCGAGGTGCGCCGCCATCACGAAGCCATTGGCCAGGGCGATGCGCTGAACGACGTGGTGCTGCACCCGGGCAAGTCCACGCGCATGATCGAGTTCGAAATCTATATCGACGGCCAGTTCGTCTGCAGCCAGAAGGCCGACGGCCTGATCGTTGCCACCCCAACCGGCTCCACCGCCTACGCGTTGTCGGCTGGCGGCCCGATCATGCACCCCAAGCTGGACGCCATCGTCATCGTGCCGATGTACCCGCACACCCTGTCGGGGCGGCCGATCGTGGTCGACGGCAACAGCGAGCTGAAGATCGTGGTGTCCAAGGACCTGCAGATCTACCCGCAAGTTTCCTGTGATGGCCAGAACCACTTCACCTGCGCCCCCGGCGACACCATTACGGTCAGCAAAAAACCGCAGAAGCTGCGCCTGATCCACCCGCTCGACCACAATTACTACGAGGTCTGCCGCACCAAGCTTGGTTGGGGCAGCCGCCTGGGGAGCAGTGACGACTGATGCTCGACCCGGCGCGCAGTTTCGACATCATCGGCGACGTGCACGGTTGTGCGCATACCCTTGAACGCCTGCTCGATACCCTCGGCTACAAGCGCGTGGCCGGCGTGTGGCGCCACCCGCGGCGCCAGGCGCTGTTCCTCGGCGACATCGTCGACCGTGGGCCACGCATCCGCGAGGCCCTGCACATCGTCCACGACATGGTCGAGGCTGGCCAGGCGTTCTGCATCATGGGCAACCACGAGTACAACGCCTTGGGCTGGGTCACGCCGGCGCTGCCCGGCAGCGGCAAGGCCTTCGTCCGCGAGCACACCCCGCGGCACGCCCGGCTGATCGACGAAACCCTGGCCCAGTTCGCCCAGCACCCCGCTGACTGGCACGACTTCGTCAACTGGTTCTACCAGCTGCCGTTGTTCATCGATGCCGGGCGTTTTCGCCTGGTGCACGCCTGCTGGGACCGGCAACTGATCGAGCCGCTGCGCCAGCAGTACCCCGACGGGCGCATCGATGAACACTTCATCCAGGCTTCTGCCGTGAGCAACAGCTTTGCCGCCACCGTGTGCAACCGCCTGTTGCGCGGTACCGACATGCGCCTGCCCGACGGCCTGACCTTGACCGGCGGCGACGGCCTGACGCGCGCCTTCTTCCGCACCAAGTTCTGGGAGGAAGACCCGCAAACCTACGGCGATATCGTGTTCCAGCCCGATGCCCTGCCGGCCGAGGTGGCCAATGCGCCGCTCAGCCACAGCCAGAAAAATGCCTTGCTGCGTTATGCCGAAGACGAGCCGATGCTGTTCGTCGGCCACTACTGGCGCAGCGGCCACCCCGCGCCGATTCGCCCCAACCTGGCCTGCCTGGACTACAGCGCGGTGCTGTACGGCAAGCTGGCGGCCTACCGGCTGGATGACGAAACCCGCATCGACCCGCACAAGTTCGTGTGGGTCGACGTAGACCGCCCACAGGCCAATCAATGAACATAATCGAAGTGATGCGCCTGCCGCTGTCGGTCGACCTCAGCGGCTTCATTCACATGCTGCAGCGCCTGCAGGTGCCGCACCGGGTCAGCGAAGAGGGGGACGTGCAGGTACTCTGGGCGCCCGACACCCTGGCCGAAGACGTCCGCGAACTTTACCAGCGCTACCCGCAAGGCAACGCCGAGCTGCCGGCTGCCCCCGAGCCGGTGGCAGCGGGCATGTCTGCGAAAGTGCCGTCCCTGGCAGAACAGGCCCGAGCCTGCAAGGTCACCACGCTCACCCTGCTGGCGTGCTTCATCGTCGCAGGCCTCACCAGCCTGGGCGACAACTTCACCACCATCAGCTGGTTTACCTTCCTCGACTTCCGGGTGCAGGGCGACTACCTGTATTTCACCCCGCTGGCAGAAACCCTCGACCAAGGGCAATGGTGGCGGTTGGTATCACCCATGCTGTTGCACTTCGGCGTGCTGCATCTGGCCATGAACAGCCTGTGGTACTGGGAGCTGGGCAAGCGCATCGAGCTGCGCCAGGGCCCCTGGATGCTGCTGGGCCTGACCCTGCTGTACAGCCTGGTCTCCAACCTGGCGCAGCACTACACCAGCGGGCCGAGCCTGTTCGGCGGGCTGTCTGGCGTACTGTACGGCCTGCTGGGGCATGTATGGCTGTTCCAGTGGCTGGCACCGAACCGTTACTTCAACCTGCCCAAGGGTGTGCTGGTGATGATGCTGATCTGGCTGGTGGTGTGCCTGACCGGTGTGGTCGGCAGCCTCGGCCTTGGCCAGATCGCCAACGCTGCCCACGTTGGCGGGCTGCTCATCGGATGCCTGACCGGGCTCTTGGGTGGGGCGCTGGCCCGGCGTAAACTGTCGGCTTGAATCAGGAGACTGTATGTCCACTTTCGCGCAAATGATTGAAAACATCACCCCGGAAATCTACGAAAGCCTGAAACTGGCCGTGGAAATCGGCAAATGGTCGGATGGCCGCAAGCTCACCGCCGAGCAGAAAGAGCTGTCGCTGCAGGCCGTCATCGCCTGGGAGATGAAAAACCTGCCAGAAGACCAGCGCACCGGTTACATGGGCCCGCAGGAATGCGCGTCGAAGTCTGCGCCGATCGCCAACATTCTGTTCAAGTCGGACTCGGTACATTGATCGAACTCGCTCGTGGCTCGTTGAGCAAAATGGCGGTAAGCCTGCAGGCGCCGGTGGTCCAGTACAGCTTCCGCCTGGATGACACGCAGGTGCCGGTCAACCCGCTGATCGGCCAGCGCCTGCGCCTGGAATACCTTGGCGCCATTCACTGCAGCCATTGCGGCAAGCGCACCAAGACCAGCTTCAGCCAAGGTTACTGCTACCCGTGCATGACCCGGCTGGCCCAGTGCGATGTGTGCATCATGGCCCCGGAAAAATGCCACTACGAGGCCGGCACCTGCCGTGAACCGGCCTGGGGCGAGCAGTTCTGCATGACCGACCACGTGGTCTACCTGGCCAACTCGTCAGGGATCAAGGTCGGCATCACCCGCGCCAGCCAACTGCCCACCCGGTGGCTCGACCAGGGGGCCAGCCAGGCCCTGCCGATCATGCGCGTGGCTACCCGCCAGCAGTCTGGCCTGGTCGAAGACGTGCTGCGCAGCCAGGTGCCCGACCGCACCAACTGGCGTGCACTGCTCAAAGGCGATGCCGAGGTGCTCGACCTGGCGGCCATTCGCGAGCAGGTTTTCGACGCGTGCGCCGAGCGCCTGGGCGAGCTGCAGGGGCGTTTCGGCCTGCAGGCGATCCAGCCGTTGCCGGACGCCGAAGTGGTGCAGATCAACTACCCGGTCCAGGCCTACCCGCAAAAGATCGTCAGCTTCAACCTGGACAAGGACCCGGTCGCCGAAGGCACGCTGCTGGGCATCAAGGGCCAGTACCTGATCTTCGACACCGGTGTGATCAATATTCGCAAGTACACGGCCTACCAGTTGGCCGTGCTCCAGTAAAAAGGACCTGCACATGCGCACCGAACAACCGCAAGTGATCTACCTGAAGGATTACCAGGCGCCCGAGTACCTGATCGACGAGACGCACCTGACCTTCGAGCTGTTCGAGGACCACACCCTGGTTCACGCGCAGCTGGTGATGCGTCGCAACCCGGCACGCGGTGCCGGCTTGCCGCCGCTGGTGCTCGATGGCCAGCAGCTTGAGCTGCTGCGTGCCGCGCTGGATGACCGGGAATTGCAGGCCGCCGATTACCAGCTGGACGGTGACAGCCTGACCGTGCAGCCGCAAGCCGAGCACTTCACCCTCGACACCAGCGTGAAGATCCACCCGGAAAGCAACACTGCGCTCGAAGGCCTGTACAAATCCGGCAAGATGTTCTGCACCCAGTGCGAGGCCGAGGGTTTCCGCAAGATCACCTACTACCTCGACCGCCCGGACGTGATGAGCAGCTTCACCACCACGGTGATCGCCGAGCAGCATCGCTACCCGGTGCTGCTGTCCAACGGTAACCCCACCGGCAGCGGGCCGGCCGAGGATGGCCGCCACTGGGCCACCTGGGAAGACCCGTTCAAGAAGCCAGCTTACCTTTTCGCCTTGGTGGCCGGTGACCTGTGGTGCGTCGAAGACACCTTCACGCGCCAGTCGGGCCGTGATGTGCTGCTGCGCATCTATGTCGAGCCCGAGAACCTGGACAAGTGCGACCACGCCATGGTCAGCCTGAAGAAATCGATGCGTTGGGACGAGGAAGTCTACGGCCGTGAATACGACCTGGACATCTTCATGATCGTTGCCGTCAACGACTTCAACATGGGCGCCATGGAAAACAAGGGCCTGAACATCTTCAACTCCAGCTGTGTGTTGGCCCGCGCCGAAACGGCCACCGATGCCGCGCATCAGCGTGTCGAAGGTGTGGTCGCCCACGAGTATTTCCACAACTGGTCGGGCAACCGCGTCACGTGCCGCGACTGGTTCCAGCTGTCGCTGAAGGAAGGGTTCACGGTGTTCCGCGATGCCGAGTTCAGTGCCGACATGAACTCGCGCACGGTCAAACGTATCGAGGACGTGGCCTACCTGCGTACTCACCAGTTTGCCGAAGATGCCGGCCCCATGGCCCACCCCGTGCGCCCGGACAGCTTCATCGAGATTTCCAACTTCTACACCCTGACAGTGTACGAGAAGGGCGCCGAAGTGGTGCGCATGGTTCGCACCTTGCTGGGCGCCGAAGGTTTCCGCAAAGGCAGCGACTTGTATTTCGAGCGCCACGATGGCCAGGCGGTGACCACCGACGACTTCATCAAGGCCATGGAAGACGCCAACGGCGTGGACTTTACCCAGTTCAAGCGCTGGTACAGCCAGGCAGGCACCCCGCGCCTGGAAGTCAGCGAGGCGTACGACGCCGCCGCCCAGACCTACAGCCTGACGTTCCGCCAAAACTGCCCGCCCACCCCGGACAAGGCCGAGAAGCTGCCGTTCGTGATCCCGGTGGAGTTGGGCCTGCTGGATGCTGCCGGCAACGACCTGCCGCTGCAACTGGCAGGTGAGGGCGCCGCCACGGCGGTCGAGCCAGCCACCAGCCGGGTACTTTCGGTGACCGAGGCCGAGCAGACCTTCACCTTCCAGGGTATCCAGGCCAAGCCGCTGCCGTCGCTGCTGCGTGGCTTCAGCGCCCCGGTCAAGCTCAGCTTCCCGTACGACCGCGACCAGTTGATGTTCCTGATGCAACATGACAGCGACGGTTTCAACCGCTGGGAAGCGGGCCAGCAGCTGGCGGTCCAGGTGTTGCAGGAACTGATCGGCCAGCACCAGCGTGGTGAAGCCCTGAAACTGGACCAGCGCCTGATCACGGCCTTGGGCACGGTACTGGGCAACCCGTCGCTGGACCCGGCCATGGTCGCCGAAATGCTCTCGCTGCCGGGTGAGGCCTACCTCACCGAAATCAGCCAGGTGGCCGACGTGGACGCCATCCATGCCGCCCGCGAGTTCGCCCGCCAGCAGATCGCCGAGCAACTGTTCGACGCGTTGTGGGCGCGCTACCAGGCCCACCGCGAAGCGTCGCGCAGCACTGCCTATGTGGCCTCGGCCGAGCACTTCGCCCGCCGCAGCCTGCAGAACATCGCTTTGTCGTACCTGATGCTGAGCGGCAAGCCGCACGTGCTGGAAGCGACCCTGGAGCAGTTCGAACACTGCGACAACATGACCGAGCGCCTGACCGCGCTGGCGGTGCTGGTCAACTCGCCGTTCCAGGCGGAGCGGGCGAAAGCGCTGGAGGCGTTCGCCGAGCACTTCAAGGACAACCCCCTGGTGATGGACCAGTGGTTCAGCGTGCAGGCGGCCAGCACGCTGCCGGGCGGGCTGGCACGGGTCAAGGCGTTGATGCAGCACCCGGCGTTCACCCTGAAGAACCCCAACAAGGTGCGTGCGCTGATCGGTGCGTTTGCCGGGCAGAACCTGGTCAACTTCCATGCCGCCGATGGTTCTGGCTACCGTTTCCTGGCCGACCTTGTGATCGAACTGAATGCGCTGAACCCGCAGATCGCTTCGCGTCAGCTGGCGCCGCTGACCCGCTGGCGCAAGTATGACGAGGCGCGTCAGGCGCTGATGAAGGGCGAGCTGGAGCGGATTCTCGCTTCGGGTGAGCTGTCCAGTGATGTGTATGAAGTGGTGAGCAAGAGCCTGGCTTGATGCTTCTGTAGCCTGGGCTGGCCTCTTCGCGGGTGAACCCGCTCCTACAGGAACTGCACTGCTTTCATGGGCGGTGCGGTGCCTGTAAAAGCGGGTTCACCCGCGAAGCTTTTCAGGCCGACAACAAAACATAACACCCCGCCCGTTGTAATCCCGCGAACATCCCCGCTACGATCCCTTCAAGCTGTTGCAGGCCTCTAGATCAGGCTTTTCGCAGTGCCTGCAATGCATTGACCCGCCGAATAAAAACACCAAGGGGACAGTCATGAGGGAACACAACAGGCGCCGCGCCTGGCCATTGGCAGCGGCATTGGCGCTGGCACTGGGCGCGTGGGCCGGCAGCGTGCAAGCCGCCAGTGCCGACCAGTACTCCACCGAATCGGCCAAGGCCAGCCAGAGCCTGTTGATCGGCACCACCCACGCTGGCAAGCGTCTGGTCGTGGTCGGTGATCGCGGCCATATCCTGTTCTCCGACGACCAGGGCAACACCTGGACCCAAGCCCGCGTACCCACGCGGCAGTTGCTCACCGCCGTGTTCTTCATCGACGACAAGCGCGGCTGGGCCGTCGGCCATGACGCACAGGTGCTCGCCAGCAGCGACGGCGGCGCCACCTGGAGCAAGCAGTTCGAAGATCTTTCCCGTGAAGCGCCGTTGCTGGATGTCACCTTCCTGGATGCCCGGCATGGCTTTGCCGTGGGGGCCTACGGTGCCTTGTTGGAAACCACTGACGGCGGCCAGCACTGGCAGGACGTGGCCGAGCGCCTGGACAACCCCGACCAGTTGCACCTCAACGGCATCACCCAGGTGCGCGATGCCGGCCTGTTCATCGTTGGCGAGCAGGGCGGCATGTTCCGTTCTGCAGACAACGGCCAGACCTGGGCCAAGGTGCAAGGCCCCTACGAGGGCTCGCTGTTTGGCGTGATCGGCACCCGTTCACCCCGCACCCTGCTGGCCTATGGCTTGCGCGGCAACCTGTTCCGTTCAGCCGACTTCGGTGACAGCTGGCAGCAGGTCGAACTGAAGGCCGCGCGCGGCAGCCTGGAATTCGGCCTGGCTGGCGCTGCGCTGCTGGCTGATGGCGCCCTGGTGCTGGTCGGCAACGGCGGCAGCGTGCTGCGCAGTACCGACGATGGCCAGACCTTCAGCGTGTACAACCGTGCCGACCGCATCGCCCTGGCCGGCGTCAGTGGCCTGGCCAGTGGCGGCCTGCTGCTGGTGGGCCAGGGCGGTGTGCACCTGGCAACCGCGCAGGGTGCCGATCGCACTGCCGAGGAGCCGCGCCAATGACCAGCCGGGAGAGCATCACCATGCATCCGCATCACCAGGACAAACCTACGCTGCTCGAACGGCTGATCTTCAACAACCGCCCCGTGGTCATCGCGCTGTGCGTGCTGATCAGTATTTTCCTGTTCTGGCAGGCGACGCAGATTCGCCCCTCCACCAGTTTCGAGAAGATGATCCCGCTGCAGCACCCGTTCATCGAGCAGATGATGGAGCACCGCAACGACCTGGCCAACCTCGGCAACACCGTGCGCATCTCCGTGGAGGCGGTCAAGGGTGACATTTTCGACAAGGATTACATGGAGACCCTGCGCCAGATCCATGACGAGGTGTTTTACCTGCCTGGGGTCGACCGTGCCGGGCTGAAGTCGCTGTGGAGCCCCAGCGTGCGCTGGAGCGAGGTCACGGAAGAGGGTTTTTCCGGTGGCGAGGTGATCCCCAACACCTACAACGGTTCCCAGGACAGCCTGGATACCCTGCGCAACAATGTGCTCAAGTCAGGCCAGGTCGGGCGGCTGGTCGGCAACAACTTCAAGTCCAGCATCATCGATGTGCCGCTGCTGGAGAGCTACCCTGACCCGCAGGACCCCAGCCGGCTGCTGAAACTGGATTACCAGCAGTTCTCGCACCTGCTGGAAGAGAAGGTGCGTGACAAGTTCCAGGCGCAGAACCCCAATGTGAAAGTGCACATTGTCGGCTTTGCCAAGAAGGTCGGTGACCTGATCGACGGCCTGGTGATGGTGGCGATGTTCTTCGGCGTCGCCCTGGTGATCACCTGGGTGCTGTTGTACTGGTTCACCTGGTGTATCCGCAGCACCATTGCCGTGCTCATCACCACCCTGGTGGCGGTGGTCTGGCAACTGGGCCTGATGCACGCGGTGGGTTTCGGCCTGGACCCGTACTCGATGCTGGTGCCGTTCCTGATCTTCGCCATTGGCATTTCCCACGGGGTGCAGAAGATCAACGGCATCGCCTTGCAGTCGAGTGACGCCGACAACGCGCTCACCGCTGCACGGCGTACGTTCCGCCAGTTGTTCCTGCCGGGCATGATCGCCATCCTGGCCGATGCGGTGGGCTTCATCACCCTGCTGATCATCGACATCGGGGTGATTCGCGAGCTGGCCATCGGCGCGTCCATCGGGGTGGCGGTGATCGTATTCACCAACCTGATCCTGCTGCCGGTCGCCATCTCCTACGTCGGCATCAGCAAGAAGGCCATCGAACGCAGCAAGAAGGACGCCACCCGCGAACACCCGTTCTGGCGCCTGCTGTCGAACTTTGCCAGCGCCAGGGTGGCGCCGGTGTCGGTGGCGCTGGCGCTGCTCGCCTTCGGCGGGGGCCTGTGGTACAGCCAGAACCTGAAAATCGGCGACCTCGACCAGGGCGCGCCGGAGCTGCGCCCCGACTCGCGCTACAACCAGGACAACAACTTCGTCATCAGCAACTACTCGACCAGTTCCGATGTGCTGGTGATCATGGTCAAGACGCCGGCCGAGCAGTGTTCCATCCACT
The DNA here is from genome assembly GCF_013305665.1 of Pseudomonas sp. NY5710. Taxonomy (NCBI): domain Bacteria; kingdom Pseudomonadati; phylum Pseudomonadota; class Gammaproteobacteria; order Pseudomonadales; family Pseudomonadaceae; genus Pseudomonas; species Pseudomonas sp. NY5710. The sequence continues at coordinate 3,696,311 of NZ_CP045554.1, read as the reverse complement.
CGACCATGACCCCGATCGACGAGCTGATGTGGACCATGGAAAACACGCCGGGGGTCCAGTCGGCGATCTCCCTGGTCACCGTGTCCAAGCAGGTGATCAAGGGCATGAACGAGGGCAGCCTGAAATGGGAAACCCTGTCGCGCAACCCCGACATCCTCAACAACTCCATCGCCCGTGCCGACGGGCTGTATAACGGTGACTGCTCGTTGGCGCCGGTACTGGTGTTCCTCAACGACCACAAGGCCGAAACCCTGGAGCGGGTCACGGCGGTAGCCCAGGCGTTTGCCGACAGCCACAACAAGGAGGGCCTGCAGTTCCTGCTGGCAGCAGGCAATGCCGGGATCGAGGCCGCGACCAACGAGGTGATCAAGTCGGCCGAACTGACGATCCTGATCCTGGTGTACATCTGTGTGGCAGTGATGTGCCTGATCACCTTCCGCTCGCTGGCCGCCACCCTGTGCATCGTTCTGCCGCTGGTGCTGACCTCGGTGCTGGGTAACGCCCTGATGGCCTACATGGGCATCGGTGTGAAGGTGGCCACCTTGCCGGTGGTGGCGCTGGGCGTGGGCATTGGCGTTGACTACGGCATCTACATCTACAGCCGCCTGGAAAGCTTCCTGCGCGCCGGGTTGCCGTTGCAGGAGGCGTATTACCAGACCCTGCGCTCGACCGGCAAGGCAGTGCTGTTCACCGGGCTGTGCCTGGCCATTGGTGTGTGCACCTGGATCTTCTCGGCGATCAAGTTCCAGGCCGACATGGGCCTGATGCTCACCTTCATGTTGCTCTGGAACATGTTCGGGGCGTTGTGGCTGCTGCCGGCCCTGGCGCGGTTCCTGATCAAGCCGGAAAAGATGGTGGGCAAGCAAGGGGGGTCGATTTTCGCCCATTGAAGGCAGGGGGCCGCGTTGCGGCCCAATCGCCGGCAAGCCAGCTCCCACAGGGATGTCACAGGGTTATACTGGCAGCACTTCCCTGACAGGTAACCCAATGTCCTCCCTCAGCCACGCCCTGCAGTCCTGCGACATGCTCCTGATCGACGGCCTGCACGCCTTCGACTTCACCGCCGATACCACTGGCCTGCGCGTCGAGTGCATGGACGGCCGCCAACTGCGCCGCTGGTCGTTTACCCCCGAGCAGGTCGCCGCGGCGACCCCCATGGGTGACGAGTGGCAACTGGACGATGCCAACGGCGCGCATCGGCTAGTCTGCATGAGTGCCTTTCGCGCCCCGGATGAAGACCAAGATGAACCGCACCTGGACGACCCTGCTGACCACTAGCCTGATGAGCCTGACTATCCCGAGCCACGCCGCGACCCTGCTGGTGGGCAGCTATACCGATGGTGCCAGCCAGGGTATCTACCGCTACCAGTTCGACGAACAACGTGGCCACATCGACCCTACCCCGCAGCAAGTGGTGAAAAGTGTCAGCCCGTCGTGGCTGGTGCTGTCGGCCGACCGCCGCCTGCTGTTCGCTGTCAATGAAACCCCGGGCGGCAATGCCAGCAGTTTCAGTGTCAGTGCAAAGGGCGACATCAAGCCGCTCAACCAGGTGGCCAGCCAAGGCGACGAGCCAACCCATGCCAGCCTCAGCCACGACCAGCGCTACCTGTTCGTGGCCAACTACGCGGTCAACCCTGACCCCGGCGGCAGCCTGGCAGTGATGCCGGTAGCCAGGGACGGTCAGCTCAAGCCGGTCGTGCAGCAACTGCGACACCGGCCCAGTGGCGTGAACCGCGAGCGCCAGGCGGGGGGGCATGTGCATTCACTGGTGTCGTCACCCAATGGGCAGTATCTGTACGCCTGCGACCTCGGTGCCGACAAGGTATTCATCTACCGCTACGACGGCGCCAGCCCGGACCAGCCGCTGAGCCCAGCCACGCCGGCGTCGGTGGCGTTGCCGCCAGGCAGCGGACCACGCCACCTGTTGTTCGATGCCACGGGGCAGCATGCCTACCTCACGTTGGAAATGAGCGGTGAAGTGGTGATGTTCAATGTCAGGGGTGCGGACCTGAGCGTGGGCCAGCGCCTGGCACTGACCGAAGACTCGGCGTCGACGGCCAAGGCGGCGGGCGGGTTGCACCTGTCGGCCGACGGGCGCTTCCTGTACGTGAGCAATCGCGGTACAGCGAATGAAATCGTGGTGTTCGCGGTTGGCGAGGGCGATGGCAAGCTGACCTTTGTGCAGCGCCGCTCCGTGGAAGGCGACCACCCCCGCGAGTTTGCCTTGGACCCCGACAACCGCTTCCTGCTGGTAGCCAACCAGAAGAGCAACCAGATCGTGGTCATGCGCCGTGACGCCAAGACTGGCAAGCTGGGCGAGACGGTGCAGATTCTGGCCCAGGACGCACCCTCGGACTTGAAGTTCATCGACTGATATCAAACACCACGCCTTGTAGGAGCGGCCTTGTGTCGCGAAAGGGGCGCGCAGCGGCCCCGGGTTCTGGCGTTACCGCCGACATTGCCGGGGCCGCGCTGCGGCCCTTTCGCGACACAAGGCCGCTCCTACAGGGTGAGGTGAAGCTACCTGGCCATGATCGAGCGGAACAGGTCTGATGCCAACCACCCCTCCAGCCAGCTCCGCAGCCGCGGATAAGCGGCCTCGGCGAACCACTGCGGTTCCACCCCGGCAAACTGGCGCATCAGCGGCAGCAAGGCGGCGTCGGCGATGCTCGGCTGGTCAGCCAACAGGTACGGCCGGCTCTCCAGCAACCCTTCGAGCTCTGCCAGCCAGGCCTCGGCCTGCTGGCGGTAGTACGCGCGAGGGTGCTGCGGGTAGCGCTCGGCATACTTGTACAGGTTCACCTGCGCCTTGAACCTGCTGTCGTTACGTGCGATCAGGGCATGCGCCTGCTGCGCCGCCACGGGGTTCGCGCGCAGTTGCCAATCCTGCGGGTCGTTCTGCGCCAGCGCCCAGCGCATGATATCCAGGCTCTCTTCCAGCACCTCGCTGCCGGTGTCCAGCACCGGCACCGTGCCCTTGGGGGACAAGGCCAGCAGTTCTGCCGGCTTGTTCTTCAGCGCCACTTCGCACACCTCGACCTCACAGCCTGCATAGCGCAGGGCCAGGCGCGCGCGCATGGCCCACGGGCAGCGACGGAACGAGTACAGGATCACCCGCACACCTGCACTTCGCTCAGGCCATTGCCTTGGCGGCGCACCTGAATCTGCACCGGAATGCGCTCGTGCATTTCCTGCACGTGGGAAATCACTGCCACCTTGCGCCCCTGGGCCTGCAAGCCGTCAAGGGCATCCATGGCCAGCTGCAGCGACTCGGGGTCCAGGCTGCCAAAGCCTTCATCGATGAACAGCGATTCGATGCGCAGGGTGCTGGAGGCCATCGAAGCCAGGCCAAGGGCCAACGCGAGCGACACCAGGAAGGTTTCGCCGCCGGACAGCGAATGCACCGAGCGCAGCTCGTCGCCCATTTCGGTGTCCAGGACCAACAGGCCCAGGGCACTGCCGCCCCGCTTGAGGCGGTAACGGCGGGCCAGTTGGCGCAGTTGGCTGTTGGCGTGGTGCAACAGCAGGTCGAGGTTGTAACCCTGGGCGATCTTGCGGAACACATCGCCCGAGGCCGAGCCGATCAGGGCATTCAGGCGGGCCCAGCGCTGCCACTGCTGGCGGGCTTGCTCGATCTCGGCTGCCAGTGCCTGATGGGCCTGCTGGCGGCGCTGGTCATCGGCCTGCTGCGCCCGCAGTTCGGCGCATTGCTGCTCGTGGATTGCCATGCGCTCGCGCAGCTCCAGCAGGGCTTGCTCGAGGGCTTCGGCCGTGGTGTCCACGGTCATGTCGGCCACGTGCTGTTGCAGGCGCTGTTCGCGTTCCTGCAGCAATACGCGGCTTTGTTCGATGGCTTTTTCCGCGCTGAGCAAGCGCTGGCGCAATGCTGCGACCTGCGCATCCTCCATGGCCAGCAGGCGGTCCAGCCCGGCGTCATCCAGCTCCGGGTGCTGGCTGCGCCACTGCGCGATCTGGCCCTGCAACTGCTGGCATTCGGCAACCAGCGCCTGCTGCTGCTGGCCGTCGGCCTTCAGCTCGCTGGCCAGTTGCAAGGCTTGCGTGCGCAGTTCCTGCAGGCGTTGGGCGGTGTCGGCGTCCAGGGCGCGGGCCTGGTCCAGCGCGGCGTCCATGTGCTGTTGCCAGGCTTCGGCAGTGGCGTGTTCACCGAGCAGTTCGCCGAGGGCGGCCTGGGCCTGCTGGCGCTGCTCGTCTAGGGCGGCAACTTGCTGCTGCAACTGCTGCAGGCCTTGCACTCGGGCCTGGTGCTGGTCGCGCAGCTTGTCGAGTTGCGTTTGTCGGGCCTGCTGTTCTTCCAGTTCGTCCTTGCGCTGTTCCAGTTGCTGCAAGCGCTGGGCGATCTGCTGGTCCAGGGCCAGGAAAGCATTGGCCGGGTCTTCGTCGAGTGCCTTCAGGGCCTGCTCGGGCAGCACACCGGCCAAGTCGTGCAAGCCTTGCTGCAACTGCTGCTCGTCGTTGGCCAGGGCCTGGTGCTGTTGCTCGAGGTGGCGCTGGGCCTGCTGTTGAGCGTCTTGGGCGGCCTGCAGTTGCTGGTTGAGGCGGGCAGCATCGCGTTGCAGCGTGAGCAGCGCGCTCTGGCGCTTCTCGTCCTGCGCGATTTCCGCCTCCAGGCGCTGCAGCTGGCTGGCCAGCCAGGTGCTACGGGCCTTGTCATCCTGCGGGGCCAGGGCCGGCCACAGGCTGTGCGCCTGAACTTGCGCCACCAGCGGTTGCAACTGATCGCCCAGTTGCTGCTGTTGTTGCTGGAAGTCCTTGAGCTGGGCGTTGACCACGCCCAGCTGGGTGCGCAGCTCGACCAACTTGCCGTTCAGGGTGTCGACCTGTTGCTGCGCGGCAGCTTCTTCAGCCTGGTCATGGCGGCCCAGGCTGTGCAGCAGTGCGTCAGGCTGGTGGAACGGGTGTTCGGCACTGCCGCAGACTGGGCAGGGTTCGCCATCGCGCAATTGGCCGCGCAGTGCCTCTACGCTGGTGGTGCGCGCCAGGCGTTGGCGCTCCAGCAGCTGGCGGGTGAGGTTGAGCGCCTGTTCGGCCGCCTCCAGCTCGGCCTTGGCCGCGGTGCCTTCGTTGATCAACTGCTGGCGTTGCTGCATGGCCTGTTGCTGGCGTTCACGAACGCTGTCCAGGTGCTGGCGCAGTTCCAGTTCGCGGCCGTGCAGGCGCGAAATTTCTTCAACGGCGCGCTGCTGTTTGCGGTTGTCCTGCAGCATGCCGCCGAGCAGGTCGATCTGCTCGGCCAGGGCCTGGGGTTCGGCCTTGGCTTCGCGGAACAGCAGCTCGTAGGCATCGCGCTCGGCCTGCAGCTGCACATTGGCCTGGCTGGCCTGGGCCTGCAGGCCGGGCAGCTCTTCGCGGCCCTTGGCCAGGCGGCCGCCAATCAGCATTACCTGTTTCAATTGTGGCAGGTAGGCGTGCCACGCACTGGCCAGGCCTGCCAGGTGCTCGCTGTCGGCAAGGGCACTGTCGATCTGCGCCAATTGCTGCAGGCTGCGCTGCTGGTTGGCCTCCAGCTGTTGCAACTGCTGCTGGCCATCGGCGACGTGTTGTTCAGCCTGTTGGCTGCTGCTGCGTTGCGCGGCCAGCGCTTCGTGCAGGCGCGCCAGGTTGTCCTGGGCGGCGAAGGCCTGGCGCAGGCGTGGGGCACTCTCGGCGTGTTGCGCCTGGCTGTCGGCGAGCGCCTGGCGGGCGGCGTTCAGTGCTTGCTCCAGGGCATTGGCGCGTTCCTGGAGTTCGTCCTGCTGCTGTTGCTGCTGCGCAATTCTTGCCGCCAATGGGGCCAGTTGTGCGTTCAGCGCCTGCTGGCGGTGGAACTGATGGCGCTGAGGGGCCAGGCGCTCCAGGCGCAGCAGGTCCAGGCGCGGTTCGGCCAGCTGCTGCCAGTCCTGCTCGGCGGCCTGCTGCGCGCGGGCCGCCTCGGCGTGCTGGGCTTGCAACCGGTTTTGCTCGTGCAGCCAGTTGCGTTGCTGTTCCAGCTGGCGCTCACCGGCCTGGTCAGCCTTCAGTTGCTGCTGAGCCTGCTCCAGTTGCTGGTCGAGCTGGGCGCGGGCTTCGGCGTCCATCGGCAGCAGGTGGCTGGCGCGCGCGAGCAGGTCGTTGTGCACCTCACCGGCCTCGCGGGCCTTGCTGAACGCGCGCTGGCCCAGGCGGGTGTAGATGGCGGTGTTGGTCAGTTTTTCCAGCAGTTCGCTGCGCTCTCTGTCGTCGGCCTTGAGAAACGCGCCAAACTCGCTCTGGGCCAGCATCACCGCGCGGGTGAACTGCTCGAAGTTCAGGCCCAGGCGGGCCTCGACCAACTGCTTGTATTCGTTCTTGCCGCTGGCCAGGACCTGTTCGCTGTCCAGGTCGTAAAAGCTCTGGCGGCTGTGCTGCAACTTGCCGTTGGCCTTGTCGCGGGCGCGGTTGGCTTCCCAGCGGGCACGGTAGCGGCGGCCGTCGACGCCGACGAAATCGACTTCGGCAAAGCCGCTGCCAGTACCACGGCGCAGCAGGTTGCGCGGGTCGGATGTGGGAATGTCGCCGTCGGCATCCGGCACCTTGGCTTCGCGACCGATGTCATTGAGCCGCGGCACGGTGCCGAACAGGGCCAGACACAGGGCGTCGAGCAGGGTGCTCTTGCCGGCGCCGGTGGGCCCGGTAATGGCGAACAGGCCGGCGCTGGCCAGGGGCTCGGCGGTGAAGTCGATGTCGACGGGGCCGGCCAGCGATGCCAGGTTCTTCAGGCGGATGGCAAGAATCTTCATGGCTGTTCCTCTTCCTGCTGCACGTCCTGCAACAGCAGGGCAAAGTCGGCCAGCGCCTGCTCGTCGACAGCGCTGCCGTAGGCTTGCTCCCAGGCCCGGCTGAACAGGTCTTGCGGGGTCATCTGGGCCAGTTCGACAAAGGCCAGGTCATCATCTTCGGTACTGTTGCGGCCAGCATACTCGGCACTGATGCGCACCAGCCGCACTGCCTTGCCCGCCAGCGCGGTCTCGATCTGCTGGCGCAGGTCCGGTTGCGGCTCGTCGAGAATGACCCGCACCTCCAGCCAGGGTTGGCGATTGGGGTCTTCCAGTAGGTCGATTACCGGCAGATCTGCCAGTAGCTGTAAAAGCTCACCCAGCGGTGCCGGGCCGATGCGTTGCAAGGCCACGGCGCGCGGTACCGGGCGCGGCTCGACGCTGACCAGGCCGCTGCCGTCCAGTTCCACCTCCAGCACCTGGTGCGGGTAGTTGATTTCGGCGAACGACAGCGGGATCGGTGAGCCGCTGTAGCGGATGCGTTCTTCGCGGTTGACCTTCTGTGGTTTGTGCAGATGGCCGAGGGCGACATAGCTGATGGACTTGTCGAACAGCTTGGCCGGCAGCGCCTCGGCGTTGCCGATGATCAGGCTGCGCTCGGAGTCTTCCGACACTGCGCCCCCGGCCATGTGCGCATGGCTGATGGCAATCAGCGCCTGGTCTTTCTTGCGTTTGTGCAGTGCTGCGGCGATCAGTTGCTGGTGCACCTGGGTGATGCCTTCGAGGTAGTCGTCGCCCAGGTTGGGGCCGGTGACTTCGGCCGGCCGCAGGAAGGGCAGCGCCAGGCACCAGGCTGCGACCTTGCCGCGGCCATTGGTCAGCGGGATCAGCAGCCGCTCGGCATCCAGTTGGCCCTCGTCCAGCCAGTGCACACGGCCCAGGGCGTGGGTGCGCAGGCGACGCATGAGTGCGGCAGGCAGCTCGATGCGCGAGCCGGAATCGTGGTTGCCGGCGATCATCACGATGTCCAGCTTGGGCTGTTGTTCATGCGCCTTGACGATGAAGTCGTAGAGGCGCTCCTGAGCTTTGACCGGGGGGTTGACCGTGTCGAAGATATCGCCGGCGATCAGCAGCGCATCCGGCTGGCGCAGGCGAAGCTGGCCGAGCAGCCAGTCGAGGAAGCAGGCGTGTTCGAAATCGCGTTCCTGGCCGTGCAGGCTTTGGCCCAGGTGCCAGTCAGAGGTATGAAACAGACGCATGGATGACCTGTGGTGTCGAGTCGAGCAAGCCAGAGGGCTTGGCTTTGGGGATGGGCGTTGCGCGAGGGCGGTATGGTAACCCAAGCAGGGGGGTGGGGGGCAGGGCGGGGAATGGGGGGAGGGCTGGCACCGGCTGCGCCGGTGTTCGCGGGCGCGCCCGCTCCTACAGGCACCGCGCAAAGCTCAGGCATACGTTGTACCTGTGGGAGCGGGCATGCCCGCGAAGAGGCCCTGGCCGGCAGCCGGCTACTTGGGATAAAGCGGCGGCAAGCTGCCATTCTCCCCAGCCGGCAACAACACCTGCTCGGCCGGCGGTATCGTGCCGATCGCCCGCCACAAATCCCCACCCTGCCAATACTGCCCACTCTCGCTGTACAACGCGCCATTCAACCCATCCAGCGCATCCGACAACGGCACGAAGCGTGCCGCCATCTCGGCCAGGGTCTCCGGTTGCTGCCGGGCCCAGGCGTCCAGCGCCTGGCGGGTGGCCTGGGGGTCGTTCGCCAGGCAGGCGCGCTTGAGGTCATCCAGCAAGGTGCGCGGGCTTGGCCCGTTCTGGGCCGCACGCAGCACCGCCGGTTGCGAGCGGGCGCGCCACCACAGGGCGAAGCCCAGTACGGTGGAAAGGGCGAACAGCAGAGTCGCCAATTGCCAAGGCCACAGCGCGCTGCTGGCGCTGCTGTTATCGCCCACCGGGCTGTCGGCACTCAATGCCGGGTTGTCTTGCACGTTCAGCGTACGCGCCGGCAGGCTGCTTTGCTCCAGGTGATCTTCACGGGTGCTCCACCACGCCACTTCCAGCGCCGGCAGGGCCAACGTGCCGGCATGGGTGGGCACCAGTGCTTCGCGTTCCTCGCGGTTGGCGGTCATGCCGCGTTCGTTGATTTCGTTGCGCAGCAGCGGCTGGTCGGGGTAACGGCGCAGGCCGGTGATTTCGGTGGCGGGCAACGGCGGCAACTGGGTGCTGGAAAGGCCTTCGGCGCGCAAGGTGATGTTGCGTGTCAGCGAGTCGCCAATCTGTACCTGCTGGTTGCCGGGGTCGGGGTTCCAGTGCTCTTCCAGCGTCAGGCTACGCGCCGGCAACCACGGCACACCCGCAGGCCAGGCGGCGGGAATCGGGCGTACCGCCAGCCGCAGCGGCAGCGAACTGACCTGTACCTGGTGCCCGGCACGGGCCGTGCCATTGGCTTGCGGGGTTTCGTCGCTGCTGGCTGCGGCGGTGGCGCTGAACGTCAGTGGCGGGATCTCGAGCGTGCCACTTTGTTGGGGGTACACGGCATAGCGGGTCTCGATCACGCCGTGGCGCACGCCATTGATTTCCTTTTCATAGGTGCGCGATTCGCCGAGCGGTTCGACCTTGGCGCCTTCCAGCTGCAGCGGGCTCAGGCTGCTGTCGTCATAGAGCGCCACCGAGTGATAGATGCGCAAGGTGAGCACAGCCTGCGCCTGCACGTAGACGTCGGGGCTGTCGAGGGTGGCCTCGATGAACACCTGTGAAGTGTCCTGGCGGCTGGCATCGGCCTGCAGTACTTGCAGGTCGATGGCCTGGCTGCGTGACTGACCCAGCTGCAGCTCGGGAATACGCAGGCTGCCGCTGCGCCGCGGCAGCAAGGTGATGATCCAGCGGGTGCTGGCGCGGGTTTCACCGTCGAGGGTATGCAGGCTGTTCAACTGGCGCGTGCCGCGCACCTCGAAGTCGCCTTCCAGGGCGCGCAGGTCGGGCTTGCCGAACTGGGTGACGTCCTGGCTTTCCAGGGTCAGTTCCAGGCTTTCGCCAGCCTCCAGGCGGGTGCGGTGGACGCTGGCCTGCAGCAGGGGTTCAGCCTGGGCCAGGGTGGCCCACAGCAGGGAGAGGAGCAAGACGCCGAAGCGACTCATCGTGGGGTTTCCTGTTGCAGTTGCTGTTCGTACCAGAATTTGCGCCGCAGCAGCTCCGCCGGGTTATCGGGGATCTCCCGCAGCCATTGTTCCAGGGCTTGGCGCTGTTCGGCGTCGAGGCTGGTCGACACCGGGCGCTCGGGCGGCTGGATGACGCCCTCATCGGCACCGGGCTGGTTACCCGGTGCGGCCTGGCTGTTGCTGCTGCTTTCGCCAGGCTGCTCGGCGCTGGCTTGTTCATCACCGCTGGGGGTGCCCTGGGCGGCGCTGTTGGCCGAACTGCTGTTGCCTTCGGTGTCGCTGCCGGGAGTGCCTTGGGCATCGTTACCGGGCGGTTGCTCCTCGGCTTTGGCCTGGCGCTGCTGCAGTAGCTGTTGCACCAACGCCTGGTTGTCCAGTGCCACTTGCAGATCGGGTTGGCGCTCCAGCGCCTGCTCGTAGGCGTCCAGGGCCGCTTCCAGCTCACCGGCACGGGCCAGTGCATTGCCTCGATTGTAGTGGTCGGCGGCCGTGTCGCCTTGGGAAAATGCCTCGGCCGCACCCGCGTAGTCGCCAGCCTGGTACAGCGCCAGGCCGCGCCACTGCGTGTCATGGAAGTGCCGAGCCGCGCTGGCCGGGCGGTCCAGTTCGAGCAGGCGTTGGCCTTGCTGGTCGGGGCGCAGCCACAGGTCTTGGAACTCGAAAGCCTGGCTGGGCTGGGGCAGGGCCAGCAGCAACGGCAGGCAGAACAGCCAACCGCGCCGGCCGGCACACGCGGCCAGCAGTAGCAGCGGAATCAGCAACCAGTAGCCTTGGTCGGCCCAGCTGTCCAACTGCAGGGTCTGGCCGTCGTTGCGCCCGGCCCGCGGCTGGTCGAACAGGCCCAGGCCGCGCAGGTCCAGGTCGTCAATACGCGCATGCCGGTAGCGCCCGCCGGTGCCGTTGATGAAACCCTTGAGGCTGGCATTGTCCAGGCGGGGCACCAGAATGCCGCCTTGGTCATCCTTGAGGTATTCGCCGTTGGCCTGGCGCACCGGAGCACCGTCACGGCTGCCGATACCCAGCATCAGCAGGCTTGGGCCCTGCCGGCCAAGGGCCTGGGCGATGCCCTGGCGCTCCGGGGCGCTGAGCGACGACCCGATCAGCAGCAGGCGGCCCTGGCCGAGCCCGCTCTGGGCCAGCAGGGCCAGGCCCTTCTGCACGGCCAGGTCGGCGCGCTGGCCGGGCTTGGGCATGATCGACGGGTCGATGGCCTCCAGCAGGTTGCGCGTGGTGGCCAGGTCATCGGACAGCGGCACCAGGGTGTGTGCGGAGCCGGCATACACCACCAGCGCCGTCTGGCTGTCGCGGCGGTGCTCCAGCAGGTCGAGGATTTTGCGCCGGGCCTGTTCCAGGCGATTGGGCGGGCTGTCCTCGGCAAGCATCTGCGGGGTCAGCTCCAGCAATATCACCAGCGGGTCGGCTGGGCGCTGGCGGTTTTCTTCCACTCGCTGCCAACTGGGTCCGAGCAGGGCCAGGATCACCAGTAGCCATGCCAAGCCCAGCGCCACCCACGGCAGTTTGCTGGTGTTGCCGTTGCCGCCGCCCAGCAGCACAGCGTGGAATGCCGGCGGCAGGATCAGCTGCCAGCGCCCGGCGCGTTTGCGCCGATGCCACAGCTTGTACAGCAGCCAGCCAAGCAAGGGCACGGCCAGCAGCCACAGCGGGCGCAACCATTGCGGCCACAGGTCGATCATCGCCGCCTCCTCAAGCGCAAGCGCTTCAGGCGTTGGCGCCATTCCGGGTGTGGCTGCAAGAAGCGCGGCTTGCGCAGCAGGCGCTGCATCAGGTTGTCGGGCCATTGCACGGCCACCACGAGCAGCACGCTCAGCAGCAGCGCCAGGGCCAACGGCCAGGCGTACAGGGCTTGGGCGGTGCGGGCCTGGGTCGGTTGCTGGGCCACCGGTTCGAGTTGGTCGAGGGTGTCGCCAATAGCGTCCAGTTCGGCTCCGTCATGCGCGCGGAAGTACGCGCCGTGGGTGATTTCGCCGATTTCCCTGAGTGCGGCTTCGTCCAGGTCCAGGCTCGGGTTGAGGCCGAGCAGGCCTGGGGTGCCACTGGCTTCGGGGTTGGCGCCAATGCCGATGGTGTAGATGCGCACGCCTTCCTGGGCTGCCAGGCGGGCTGCCGTCAGCGGGTGGATCTGCCCGCCATTGTTGGCACCGTCGGTAATCAGTACCAGTACCCGGCTTTGCGCCGGGCGCTGGCGCAGGCGTTTCACCGCCAGGCCAATGGCGTCGCCGATGGCCGTGTTCTTGCCGGCGATGCCGATTTGCGCTTCGTCGAGGAAGGTGCGCACGGTACGCCGGTCGAAGGTGAGCGGGGCTTGCAGGTAGGCCTGGCTGCCGAACAGGATCAGGCCCACGCGATCGCCTTCACGGTCCTGCAGGAAATCGCCGAGCAGGGCCTTGACCAGGTCGAGGCGGCTGATGTCTTCGTTTTTCCACTGCATGTCCGGGAAGTCCATCGACCCAGACACGTCCACCGCTACCAGCAGGTCGCGGCCGCTGGCCGCCACCGGCACCGGGTCGCCGAGCCATTGCGGGCGCGCGGCAGCGCACAGCAGCAATAGCCAGATGACCACGAATGGCCCTTGCTGGCGCCAGGTGGGCAGGTTCAGCCGTGCGCGCCGCCCGGCCAGGCCTTCCAGTTCGTTGAGGAAGCCAACCTTGAGTACCGGTTCGCCGCTATCGGCGGCGGGCAGCAGCAGGCGCGCCAGCCACGGCAGCGGCAACAAGGCAAATACCCACGGCCAGGCCAGTTCAAACATGCTTGCGGATCCAGGTTTCGACGGCTTGGCTCAGCCCGGCGATGGCCTTGTCGTCGAGTTTGCACTCGGGCTTGTAGGCGCCTTCGACCAGCACCATCCAGCGTGTGAGGCCGGCTGCCGGGCAGCGGTTGTCGAGAAATGCCAGCCACTGGCGGCCGTTGAGGGTATGGCTGTTGGCGCTCGGGTAGTGGCTGCGGCACAGGCGCTTGAGCAGGGCGTTGATCTGTTGCAGCCAGGCGCCGGCGGGGGCGCCGTCGTAGGGGCGTGGCAGGCGTGCCAGCTCGGCCAGCGCCTCTACCCGCACCGGGTCCAGCGGTTGCTCAGCGCGTACGACGCGGCGCTTGCGCGGGCGCCAGTGCCGCAGCCGCCACAGGCCCCAGCCCAGCATTGGCAGGATGACCAGCAATGCCCACCAGCCGGGTGCTGGCGGCCATAGGCCGATGGGCGCCGGTTCGATCAGCGGTTGCAACTGATCGAGTGGGTTCATGACGCGCTCCGCGGGCGCTGTGCGCTCAGGTATTCGCGCAATTGCTCGATCATTTCACTTTGCGTGCTCAGCGGCATCAGCAGCACCCGCAGCTTTTGCGCCAGCAGCTCCCAGCGCTCGATGCGGGCTTCGGCCTGCTGGCGGTAGGCCTGGCGCAGGTTGGCGTCGAGGGTGTCGAGCTCCAGCTGCGCGCTGCGTTGGGCAAAACGCAGCAGGCCAGCGGCCGGCAGGGCATGGTCGAGGGGGTCGGACACCGGCAGCAGCAGCAGGTCGCAATGCCGTGACAGCATGGCCAGGTGCTGCTCCACTTGGGCGCTGAGCGAACGCTCGTCGCAAATCACGATGGCCAGGCTGCCCGGGCGCAGTACTTCGCGGGCGCGGCGCAGGGCCAGGCCCAGGCTGTCGGCCCCGGCAACCGCCTCGGTGTGCAGTGCCTGGTTGACCTTGGCCATGCGGTTGAGCAACTGCAGCAGGCTCTGTTTGCTGCGCCGGGGCTTGATTTCGTGGTGCTCGTTGTCGCCGAACACCAGGCCGCCGATGCGGTCGTTATGGGCCAGCGCGGCCCAGCCGAACAAGGCGGCGGCCTGGGCCGCGAGCACCGACTTGAACATCAGGCCCGAGCCGAAGAACAGCCGCTGGCTCTGCTCGACCAGGATGAAAATCGGCCGTTCGCGTTCTTCGTGAAACAGCTTGGTGTGGGGCTCCTGGGTGCGTGCGGTCACCCGCCAGTCGATGTTGCGCACGTCGTCGCCGGCCTGGTACACGCGCACCTGGTCGAAGTCCACACCGCGCCCGCGCAGCTTGGAATGGTGCAGGCCGACCAGCGGGCTGCGTTGGCCGGGCTTGGAAAACAGCTGGATTTCGCGCACGCGGTGGCGCATGTCGATCAGCTCGGCGAGGCCGATGCGGATGCCGGGTTCGGCCAGGTGCGCAGTGGGCATGGGGTCAGGCAACGGCGACGACGTCGAGGATGCGCTGGACCACGCGGTCCTGGTCGATCCCCGCAGCCTCGGCTTCGAAGGAGAGGATGATGCGGTGGCGCAGCACGTCGAACAGCACCGCCTGGATGTCTTCGGGGCTGACGAAGTCGCGCCCGGCCAGCCAGGCGTGGGCACGTGCACAGCGGTCCAGCGCAATGGAACCGCGCGGGCTGGCGCCGTAGGCGATCCAGTCGGCCAGCTCGGTATCGAATTTGGCCGGGGTGCGGGTGGCCATGACCAACTGCACCAGGTACTCCTCGACGGCATCGGCCATGTACAGGTTGAGGATTTCCTTGCGCGCGGCAAAGATCGCCTGCTGGCTGACCCGCCGTTCGGGTTTCACTTCGCCGCCCAGCGCTTCGCCGCGGGCCTGCGCCAGGATGCGCCGCTCGACCGCGGCGTCCGGGAAGCCGATTTTCACGTGCATCAGGAAGCGGTCGAGCTGGGCTTCGGGCAGCGGGTAGGTGCCTTCCTGCTCGATCGGGTTCTGCGTGGCCATGACCAGGAACAGGGGCGACAGGTCGTAGGTGCTGCGGCCCACACTGACCTGGCGTTCGGCCATGGCCTCGAGCAGTGCCGACTGGACCTTGGCCGGTGCGCGGTTGATTTCGTCGGCCAGCACCAGGTTATGGAAGATGGGCCCCTGCTGGAAGACGAAACTGCCGGTTTCCGGACGGTAGATTTCCGTGCCGGTGATGTCGGCCGGAAGCAGGTCGGGGGTGAACTGGATGCGGTGGAACTGCGCTTCTATGCCCTCGGCCAACTCCTTGATGGCCTTGGTCTTGGCTAGCCCGGGCGCCCCTTCGACCAGCATGTGGCCGTCTGCCAGCAGCACGATCAACAGCCGCTCGACCAGTTTCTCCTGGCCTAGGATCTGGGTTGAAAGAAAGGTGCGCAGCGCGATCAGCGCTTCACGGTGTTCCATCGGCGACGGTTCCTGGTAGGGGGCCGGAGGCGGCTGACGACAGCTGCCCTGGCAAGGGCTGATACTTTAATCCATCCGGGGGGGCGGCGACTAATGGCATGGGGTAAATTTATCGCTGCAGCGGGCCTGGGGTAAGGAAATCTCTCACGAAGGGTTGGCGATTGCCTGATGTTGCCTGACGGCGTACTGGCGCCTGCTTGTGCTTTTGGGTCAAGCACAAGGCACGAAGATGGTAGCGAGCAACGGCGGTACGCCGACCCCTCGACGGGTAACCCTGCGTTTCGGGGTGTTCTTCGATGGCACCGGTAACAATCAGTACAACGCCACGGCATTGGCGCGGCACGGCGGCAGTTATGCCAATGCGCTGAGCAATGTGGCCCTGCTGCATGCGCTGTATCCGGCGCAAGCGGCCGATGGCGAGGCGCGCTGGGTATTTTTCAAATGCTACATGGAAGGCATCGGCACCTTGGCCGGTGAAACCGACCCGGTGTATGCCTGCGCGACCGGGCGTGGCCGCACGGGCGTCGAAGCCCGTGTGCACGAGGCGTTGCAGGTGATTGCCGGGCAACTGCAGGGTTGGTGCCAGGCGCACCCGCAGTGGGTGCCGGCACGCCTGGAGTTCGACTTGTTCGGCTTCAGCCGTGGCGCGGCGGCGGTTCGCCACCTGGCCAACCTGTTGCACGACGGTGCCGGGCAATTGTTGCCGGTGGCGTGTGACATCGCGATCAACTTCATGGGCTTGTTCGACACGGTGGCCGCGATCATCGCGCCGTTGCAGGGCGACTTCGACCCCGCCGACGAGCGCCACGGTGGCTTGCGCCTGGGCCTGGGGGCGGGTATTGCCCGGCAGGTGGTGCAACTGGTGGCCCGCGATGAGCAGCGGCATAACTTCCCGCTGGTGAGCAGTGGCCACGACATAGTGCTGCCGGGTGTGCACTCGAATATCGGTGGCGGCTACCCGGAAACCACATGGGAACAGGTGCTGTTGTGCAAACCCCAGTCCCAGCGCGTGCCGGTGGCGACGCCTGCCGGGCAGTGCCGCGTGCATGCCGTGATGCAGGGCCTGTTGGCGACGGATTTTGCCGACATGGGGGAACCCAGGCCACGGGTGATCACCTGGGAGGAGCCAATCGCTGGCGGCCACCCGCGTGAAGCAGAGAAGCAAGTCTACGCAGCGGTAGCCCGCGAGCGGGAGGTCGCCGGGCACCTGTCGCGCGTCTACCTGAGCGTGATGCGCGAGCTGGCGGTACGGGCTGGCGTGCCGTTTGCGCCGTTGGGCGGCCAGGCGGAGCACCGTTTGCCGGCTGAATTGCAGGTGATCAGCGCAAAACTGCATGGCTTCGCTTTGGGCGAAACCGGGCAATTGGCGCTGAGCGAGCAAGAGCAGCGGTTATTGCGCGACAAGTATGTGCATGCTTCGGCGAACTGGAATGCGCTGAAAGGGTTGCGTAACAGCGTGCTGGATGTGTTGTTTGTCAACCGGCCGGGGGTGGCGGGGCGAGTAGTGCATGGGAATCCGGTGGGGTGAATGTGTCTGGGGTGGCAGGAGGGGGTCGCCACTCCATTCACTCATCGCTGCGCGTTCCTGCGTTTTCGAGCCCTGTACCCCTCCTGCGCCACGGTCAGCATCACCGTCAGCGCCATGAACGCTACCGAAGCAACGAAAATGCCATTTGGCAGCCCCCGGTCGAGCATCCAACCGAACGCCACTGGCCCGACGGCGCCACCGATGTTGAACCCGGTCGAGACCAGCCCGAAGGTCTTGCCTTCGGCACCCTTGGGCGCGGCCGCTTTTACCAGCATATCCCGCGACGGAGCGATCATTCCGGTCAGCAGGCCGATGCTGCCCAGCACCACCACCAATGCCCATTCGCGCAGCACACCCAGGGCCACCACTGCGGTCAGCACAGCGGCCAGGGCGAAAGCCAGCGCCGCCGCCAGGCCATGCCGGCGGGTACGGTCGGCCAGGGCACCGCCACACAGCACCCCGGCGGCGCTACAGAGCAAGAAGGCGGTAAGCGCGGTATTGGCCCAGGCCAAGGTCAGGCCTTGCCCTTGCACCAGTGCGGCAACGGAGAATTTCTCGATGGCACTGGTGCTCAGGTTGAGCAATATGAACAGCACTGTCAGCACGCCGATCATGGGTGTGAACAAGCGCACTCGGCCATTTGCCGGGGGCGCGCCGGCATTGCCCGGGTTGCCCATCTCCTTTACCCGGTACACCCCGCTGCCTGGTAGCGATATCAACAGCAGCGCAGCAGCGCCGAACACTGCGCCCGTCGCCAGGGCTGCCCGTGTGCCCAACACGGCAGCGATACCGAGGAATATTGCCGGGGTTACCGCCGAGCCGAGAAAGCCTGCGAAGGTATGAATGGAGAATGACCGCCCCAGCCGGTCTGGCTCGATACCCTTGGCTAGCAGCGCATAGTCGGCCGGGTGGTACACCCCATTGGCCAGGCCGGCCAGCGCCATGCTCACCAGCAACACCGCATGGCCGGGGCTGGCTGCCAGTAGCAGGAAGCTGAGGCTGCCCAACAGCAGCCCGGCCTTGAGCACCTTGCGCGCGCCAAAGTGGTCGACGGCGTAACCCAGCGGGGCTTGCACCAGGGCAGAGACGATATTGAACACCGCCAAGGCCACGCCGAGTTCGACGAAACCGACCCCCAGCAGGGAGGGCAGCACTGGCAGCAGTGCCGGGACCAGCATGATGTGCACATGGCTGACGAAATGTACGGCGGCAACCTGGGTCAGCAGCTTGGGGGCAGCAACGTAGCGCATGTCGGGACCTGTAGACAGCGTGCGCGCCTGGCGCACGGCAAGGGGGATGGAATGCCCGCTTGGCGGGCGTCGCTGCGCAGCGCCCGAAGGCGGCCATGCAAACGCCGGCAGCGATCCCGCCACCCAGCGCGTTGCCTGTTGCGCGGGTAACCCGCGCTTAAAGGGCTGCGCTGTCGAGGGTCAGGCAGCCAGTTCGGTCAGCAGGTTTTTCAGATAGTCGCTGCCTTGCACATCCAGCGCCTGCAACGGCAGGCGGGGCGCGCCGACATCCTGGCCCAGCAGCTTCAGGCCGGCCTTGATGGTGGTGGGCAGGCCGCGGCGGGTGATGTATTCCAGCAGTTCGTACTGGCGGTAGAACAGCGTGCGGGCTTCGGCCAGTTGGCCTTGCTGCACGGCGTCCCACAATGCCAGGTTCAATGCCGGAATCAGGTTGGGCGCGGCGGTGCACCAGCCGCTCGCGCCTGCCACCAGGGCCTCCAGGGTCAGCGGGTTGCAACCGTTGTAGAACGCCACCTGACCCTTGCTGGCCTGGAACAGGCGGTGCATGCGCTGAATGTCACCGGTGCTTTCCTTGACCATGGTCACATTCGGCACCTCGGCGAGGATGCGCAGGATCAGTTCCACCGACAGGTCGATGCCGCTGGTGCCCGGGTTGTTGTAAAGCATGATCGGGATGTCGATAGCGGCGCCGACGGCCTTGTAGTGGGCCACCACTTCGGCTTCGGTGAGCTTCCAGTACGAAACGGGCAGCACCATGACCGCCGTGGCCCCGCATGCCTGCGCCAGGCGCGCACGCTCCACGGTGCGTGCGGTGGTCAGGTCGGAGACGCTGACCACGCTGGGTACGCGCCCGGCGATGCGCGCCTGGCTGAAGCGCACTACGCTTTCCCATTCGCTGTCGCTCAGGTAGGCCCCTTCGCCGGTGCTGCCCAGCGGCGCGATGGCGTGCACGCCATGCTTGATCAATTGGTCGATGGACGTGCCCAAAGCCTCCAGGTCGAGTGTGCCGTCTGCCGAGAAGGGAGTGATGGTGTAGCCGATGACGCCGCGAATTACAGGTGTAGACATGACCAGGCACCTTTGCCGTTGTTGAGGGAAGAGTACAGCTTCGAGTCAGGCCAGGCAGTCGCCGTGGGCCCGCAAGGCACGCCGCGCGTAATAGCTGAACGCGGCGCCATGACGCTTAGGGGTGGAGATCCAGTCGTGGGCTTCCTTGCCCAGGGCTTCGGGGATGGGGCGGATGTCACCGGCCCCCATGGCCAGCAACTGCATCCTGGCGGCCCGCTCGAACAGCAGGGCAAGCACGCAGGCTTCTTCGATCGAGCCGCCAGCGATCAGCAGGCCATGGTGGGAAAGCAGGATCGCGCGCTTGTCGCCGATGGCCGCCGCGATGATTTCGCCTTCTTCATTGCCTACCGGCACACCAGGCCAGTCCTTGAGGAAGGCGCAATCGTCGAACAGCGGGCACAGGTCCATGTGCGAGATGGCCAGCGGTACCTCGAGCATCGACAGGGCGGCGCTGTGCAGCGGGTGGGTGTGGATGATGCAGTTGACGTCAGGCCGGGCGCGGTAGAGCCAGCTGTGGAAACGGTTGGCCGGGTTGGCCATGCCGCGGCCTTGCAGCACTGTCAGGTCTTCGTCCACCACCAGCAGGTTGGAGGCGGCGATTTCGTCGAAGCCCAGGCCCAGTTGCTGGGTGTAATAGGTGCCAGGCTCCTGGGCGCGGGCGGTGATCTGCCCGGCCAGCCCCGAGTCGTGGCCGCCGTCGAACAGGATGCGGCAGGTGAGGGCCAGCTTTTGCCGGGTACTGTAGGTGTTGTCGGCCAGGGCCGTCAGCATCTGCTGCTGGGCGTGCTTGACCAGTTGGTCCTTGGGGGCATGCATGGTGGTCGTCATGGGCGGTACCTGCAGGAAAGGCGGTGGGTTGCTGAGCGACACAGGAGGGTCGCCAGGACACACGGCGATCATAATGACACTCTGTGTCATGTTCAAGCAGGTAATGACACAATTTGCTTGCAGCAGGGCTCCAGAGGCGGCATGCCGGGCGGCAAGGAGGTGCGCGAGGAGGCGTTGGCAAAGCGCGCGGCGCAGGCGCTGACACCGGCTGGGCTGGTGTTCGCAGCTGGCGCCGCGGCAAGAGGGGGGGTTACGCGCCTATGCAGAGCGGGGTGGGCAGCGGGGCAGGGTGCGCGTGCTGGTACTGCCGGAAGGCCTCGGCAATGGCGTTGATCAGCGGCGCGTCGCTGAGCGGGTTCAACGCCGGGAAGCGCTTGCCATGGCTGCTGCCCTGATAGGTCAGCACAGCCTCGACGCTGCGATCATGGTCCAGGTACACCTGCCTGATCGCCTGGGCATCGAGGTTCTTCGCATCGTCGCAGCGCAGGGCGTGGTGGATGGCCAATGCCGCGCCAAAGGCCAGGGCCGGTGTGTCGATGCCGTGCCTGCCGGCCAGTTCGATGCTGCTGAGGATACGTTCATTTCGCTGCAGTTTGCGCAGCGGGTCGCGGCCGACGCGGGCGCACGGGTCCTTGAACGAGGTTTTGCAGCGCGCCAGGAAGGCGTCGGCGAACCGGCTGATCACCTCGGTCATTTGCGGGTACTCCGCTTCCAGGGCGGGCGCCACTTCCTGGCGTATCAGCCGCTCGGCCAGGGCATTGACGCGGGCGTCGCCCATGCCCTGGCCCACCCACGCATGGCCCAGCAGGCTGGCGTACCAGGCAATGATCGCGTGCGGGCCGTTCCACAGGCGGTTCTTGATGACCTGGATCTGGGTAATATCCGGCACCGTGTGCACTTGGCGCAGGCCTTCGAGCAGGTCGCTGCCGCGCTCGACATACAACGGCATGTCGGCTTCGCTGTTGAACAGCACCAGGTGCAGTTGGCTCATGGCGCTGCTGGGCTGGGCAAAGGGCCTGAAATGCCCGAGCAATCGCTCGTATTCAGCCGGCGGCGCCGAGGCACTGCGGGGTGCGGCAGGCTCTTCTTCCAGGCTGTTGCGAAACATCTGCGACTTGATCCGCAATTGCCGCACCAGCGCATCGTTGCTCAGCTTGGAAACGATGCGGCTGACTACCGTTTCCGCGAAATGGGTCTTGAGCATTACCTGCTCGCAGATCGCTGGCGGGCACAATGTCGCCAGCTCGGCTTGCACATGCCGGCGCACGAACGCGCCGCCACCCACCTTGTTCAGCACGATCAGCAACGTCAGTTCGCGGCCGCGGCGCTCGAAGCGCTGCAGCAGGCCTTGGGCAATTACCCTGGCCTGGTTGCGAATGGCCTGTTCAGGCAGGCTCAGGCCGATGATCTCGGCGTCGTTGTACATGGCGATCACCGCCTGTTCATCGCCCAGGTCGATCATGCGCACATTGTCGATGGTCTGGTCGAACGAGGTGCTGCCATAGCGCACGCTGTAGCTGCCGAAGGCACTCACGCTCTCGCGCAGCATGCGTGAGCGGGTAGCGGCGATGATTTCGCAGGGCCGGGTGTAGCCGTCCCAATGGGAAAACACCTGGGTCAGGTAACCGCCGCCGATGGCGCCAAAGCCATGAATACCGACACGGAACTGGTTCAACGACGCCGGGAAGGGTTCGCTGAGCGCGGGCATGCCCAGCTCGGGCACACATGCATTCAGGTCGGCGAGGAACTCCGGCATGCTGTGGTAAGCCTTGAGTGCGCCGGCCTTGATGTCGGCGGCAGGTGGCTTGATGTCTTCGATCAGAATCGCCTGGCCCTCGGCACGCATGGCCGACAGCATGCCGTTTTCCGAATCTTCTACCATGAAGCACTGCGCTGGCGGGCAGTTGAGTGCGCGGGCGGCCTTCAGGAAGATCTCCGGGTGGGGTTTGCCCTGGCTGACTTCATCGCCACACACGGTGATGTCGAAGTACTTCAGCACATTGGCGTTGATCAGGTATTCCTCGGCGATGGCGCGGCGGCTGGAGGTGGCCACGGCCATGGTCAAGCCGGCCTTGCGCAGGCGTTCCAGTACCTCCAGCAGGCCGGGCTTGATCGGCACGCCGTGATTGCGCACGTACTCCAGCTCCAGTTCATCGGCGCGCTGGCGGATGGCGGCATAGGGGAAGTCTGCGCCGTTATGCGCCTTGGCCAAGGCTTCGGCTTTTTTCGCGCTCAGGCCCAGAGAGCCGAGCAGTGTGTGCTCGCCCAGCGGCTTGCCGAAGATTTCCAGCGACGCTTGTTTGAGGGTCTTGAAGCGCAGGCGTTCGGTGTCGAAGAGGGTGCCATCCATATCGAAGATAGCGCTGAGGATGCGTTTGCCGTGAAAGAAAAGCATGGGTTGTTGCCCCTTGTCGGTGGGTCGTACATCCCGCCTGCAATAGGCGAGCATGGCGTGCGAGCTGCAGCAATGGCAGTCAGGTAGGGGGCACGCGGTCGACAGGAGGGCGCTGGGGGGTGACGCAGAGGTAGGGCGGGATGGAGCGGGGGGTGCACAGCAGGTTGGCGAACCTGGAAGCGAGGCGGGCGGCACGTTTGGCCTTGAGGTCACGCCCACTGGCTGCAGTCGGTTTTGCAGGCAGTGGGCGCAAATAGCGATGGATACGTGTGATTCCGAGCATGAGGTACTGTGAGTCCTTTTTCGACTTTGGTAATCCTTTTTCAGCCTTGCACGTATGCGCCGTGACATGCAAGGCTTGGCCTTTCGCTCGTCTTGCACAACCAGGTGAACCGCCATGACCCAAGTTACCGACCAGGCCTTCTACGACCGTGCCGATGCGCACATAGAACTGGCCAACCAGCAGATCGACAGGGTCGAGGACCTGGGCAAGGTAAGCGCTTCGCTGACCTTTGGTGCCGCGCGCTTCAGCGCCTGGATGAGCGCCCGCAGTTTCAAGAGCGGCACAGAACTGGGCGCTGCGCGGGACGAGATCCTGAAATACTTCTGCGAGCAGTACCGGATGATGCTCGAAGATAACCTGGACGAGCATATCGAGCATTTTGACCAGTACATGTTGGGCAAGAATGACTAACACCGCAGGTCGCTCGCCACAGCCTCTTCAACACTTTTTGGTCAACACCTGCCAGCCCTGATGCGACCCCTGTGGGAGATCACACAGCCCTACGGGCTGCGCTGTCGCGCATAGAACTCAATTCATAAGCGCGACGCAGCTTGTGGGAGCGGGCGAGCCCGCGAAGAAACCAGCGCGCTGCATGGCACCGGCTGAGCCGGTGTTCGCGGGCATGCCCGCTCCCACAGGTTACTGCGTCGGCTTTGATCGCTGCGCTATGCCTGTGAGGGGCTGTTTGTCCGTGGTGGGGAAGACTCGATGCCATCGAGAATTGCCTCAATCACACCCTCGGCCATTTCAATCGCATGCAGGTTCGACCAGAACATGCCACGGCCTTCTTCGCGCATGTAGTCCAGGGCTTTGTAGCCGGTTTCATAAGCGCTGCGTAGGTACAGGGCTACATGGACCAGAGCGTCTTCGGCGGAAATGTTCGGGTTGACGGTGAAAGGGGATCATGGCCAGCGTCGCAGCGGCCGAAGGGGCGGTTGGAGGTGCAAGGAAGAGGTGGATCGGGGACTATTTTCTTCAACATTGGAAAATGCTCCTCAAGGCCGCCAACCATCACTACCACGTGAATGGGTGGCGACTGTACGCGAGGTGGTAGACCCGGGCATTTTCCAATCCAGGCAGGCTCGAAAGCCTCCCACGCACAGCCGCCATAGACTGTCATGGAAAAAAGCATCTGGGCTACCACACCCGATCGCCAAGGTATTCGGCGACGGATAGAGCCTAGAGACACTGGTTCCCATTGAACAGGTGATGGCAGAGGATGCGACTCGTAGGATATTTCCGAAGTGGCCAACTGGACAGCTATTTTGGCAAAGATCAGAAAAGCCTGATCCAGGAAGCAAGCTACATGAGGTGCATGCGGGGTAGCGCTCTAGTCATCGGGGCTGCCAGTTGCTCGCCACAGCCTCTTCAGCGCCTTTTGGCCAACAACTGCCAGCCCTGACGCGATCCCGGTGGGAGCGGGCGAGCCCGCGAAGAAACCAGCGCGCTGCATGGCACCGGCTGAGCCGGTGTTCGCGGGCATGCCCGCTCCCACAGGTATTGCACCTTCGTCTTGCCTACGATATCGCCAGCCGGTGATGGTGCGGGCCGGACGACATGTCCGGCCCTTAACCGCCTGTTGCGCCCTGGGTCAGCGACGCAGCAGGCGAGAAATCACCAGTGTGACGGCGGCGGTGATGGCCAGTGCGGCGATAGGCTTTTCCTTGACGAACGAAGACACCGTGTCCACGGCATCACCATAGGTCTTGGTCACCTGGCCTGCCGCCTGACGCGCATCGCCTTCGGCTTCCAGCGCCGGGTCTTCGACCAGCCGGCCTACAGCGCTCTGCGCCTTGCCTGCAAGGTTCTCGGCAACACCTTCGATCTGTTCGCGTTTCATGATGGCTATGTTCCTTCCTGTAAGCGGCTTTGGGTTGACAGCACAGGGTTAGGGAGGTGAAGGGCCGCAATGGTTCCAACTACTCACCACCTTCAAGCCACACGCTCCTGCAACGAATCGCACGTGGCGTGGGTGGCGAGGCTAGCGCGCCTTCTTTTCCAGAATCCGCGCGCCGCTCCCTTCCTTGGCCAGCACATCCCCGGGGTTGCGCAATGGGCAGTCCTGCAGTGACAGGCAGCCGCAGCCAATGCAGTTGTCGAGGCTGTCGCGCAGCGCCTCCAGGGTACGGATGCGTGCATTCAGGTCTTCGCGCCAGGCCGTGGACATCTCGCCCCATTGCGCCGCCGTCAGCTTGGTGTTGGGCGCATAACGGCTCAACGCCTGTTTGATTTCCTGTAGCGCAATACCGGTGCGCTGCGCCACCTTGATGATCGCCAGCGTGCGCAGCACCAAGGACGGATAGCGGCGCTGGTTGCCTGCTGTACGTACACTGGCGATCAGCCCCTTGGCTTCATAAAAGTGCAGCGCTGACACCGCCACACCGCTGCGCTTGGCGACTTCGCCCACTGTAAGCATCCGCGTGTTGTCTGCTGCCATGCCTGTCGACCTTGCCTTGGGTTGAGCGCCGTAAGGGCGCCTGAGGTTTTGAAACGGGTTACCCCGCTGCGCGATCCCGGCGCAACTGGGTAACCAGGGTAAAGCGGTCATGCGGGTGGATCGTCTCGGCCACGGCCATCAGGTCACCGTTCTCTTCGCGGTAGTGGCGAATGATCTGCAACGCCGCCGAACCCACCTGCGCCTTCAGCGCGTGGGCCAGCTCTGCCGTCAGCGCTAGCGCCCGTACCTGCTGGTCGATCACCGCGATCGCTCGGCCGTAATGCTGCTCGATCAGCCTGGCAATCGGCTGTTCGGGCTGCTCGCGGGCGCGTTCGATGACTTCGCCGTAGTCCCGCTGTGCATATACATGGGTGCAGCACAGCGGCGGCGCAGCCTGCGCCCCCGCCACGGCGATGCTCGACAGGCAAAAGTAGTGCTCGCCCGGCACCAGCCCCAGCCGTGCCGCCTGGCCCAGGTCGGCAACGAAGTGCTGCACATCGCGGATCTGCCAGCGCTGATCTGGCGCCAGCTGTGCCAGGTCGGCGACGCTGGCCAGCGACTGCGTGTAGCCCCCGCGGGGGCTGCTGGCCTCGACCCGGGTGCCGACGCGCTTGCGTCGCGATACCAGCCCCTGGCCGAGCAACTGGTCGATCGCGGCACGTACCGTGTGCCGGCTCACACCGTAAAGGTCGCACAGCTCGTGCTCGGTCGGCAGCAGGCTGCCCACCGGATACCGGCCACTGGCAATGCCTGCCATCAAATCCTTGGCCACGGTGGCATAGCGCGTCGGGTTCATACCTGTGTTCTGCCTCGCACCTGTCGTCGGCCCAGAGTGTACCAGCGACCTGCGCCGGGTGGTCGGCGAGCAGGCTGCACCTAGCGGTGCAGCCCAGCATCCACGGGGCCCGCTGACGTTATTCAGGTGTTCTGCCAGGCCCGCAACAGCATCGCCGCCAGGGCACAGCCGAGCAAGGCCAGGCACGCCAGGTAGAACGCGTCGCTGTAGGCCATCAGGTACGCTTCGCGGCGAATGGTTGCCGCCAACCCCTCCAGCGCCTGTTGCTGCTGCGGCAACCAGCTCTGCACCGTGTGGTTGATGCGTTCCTGCATGCCCGGCTCGAACACGCTGACCTGCTCGTGGATGCGTTCGCTGTGGAAACGCTCGCGGGTGGCCACCAACTGGGTCAACCCGGCCGTCCCCACCGCGCCCCCCAGGTTGCGCAGCATCGAGAACACGGCCGACGCCGACCCGGCTTCACGCTTGTCCAGCCCGGCCACCGCCAGCACCGACAACGCAACCATGATGAACGGCTGGCCGATGCCACGTACCACAGTGGATGGGATGATCACGTTGTCGGCACTGTCGGCGCTCAGGCTTGCCCCCAGCCAGCAACCCAGGGCCATGATCAGGAAACCGCTGGCGACCATGAACTTGGCGCTGGTCCAGCCCATCAGCCGCGGCATCATGGGCGCCAGCAGCAACTGCACCACCCCATAGGCGATCAGTGCTACACCCACGTCGTGGGCGCTGAAGCCCTGCAGTTGCGACAGGTAGTTGGGCACCAGGAACACCAGGCCGAAGGTTGCCGCGCCGAAGATGAACATGGCCACACTGGCGACGCCAAAGTTGTAACGCCCCAGCAAGCGCAAATTGATGAAAGCGCGCTGGCCGCGCAGTTGGGTAACCACGAACACCACCAGGGCAATGGCGGCGATCGCGCTCATGCCAATGATGAACGATGAGCCGAACCAGTCCAGCCTGCCGCCTTCTTCCAGCACGATCTGCAAGCCACCCAGGCCGATGACCATGGCCGCGATACCCAGCCAGTCGCCCTTGCGCAGCAGCGCGAGTTGCATTGGCCTGGCGTCGATCGACCAGGCGATGGCGAACAGCAGGGCGATACCCGGGAACAGTTGCAGGTAGAAGATCCAGCGCCATGAATAGGCGTCGGTCAGCCAGCCGCCAATCGACGGCCCGGCCGCCTGTGCCACGCTGTTGGCCAGGCTGAACAGCGCCATGCCCATGGCCATCTTGCTGGCTGGCAGCTCGGTGATGATCAACTGGAACGACAGCGGGATCAACACCGCGCCGGCCGCACCCTGCACTACGCGCAGGGTGATCATCGTTTCCAGGTTGGGGGCCCATGAGCAGGCCACCGAGGCCAGCAGGAAGATCAGCGAGCCGGTCCACATCACCCGGCGCAGCGAAAACACTTCGACCAGCCACGCGGTCAGCGGGATCATGACGATTTCCGCCACCAGGTAGGCGGTGGA
Source organism: Pseudomonas sp. NY5710 (assembly GCF_013305665.1). Lineage (NCBI taxonomy): Bacteria > Pseudomonadati > Pseudomonadota > Gammaproteobacteria > Pseudomonadales > Pseudomonadaceae > Pseudomonas > Pseudomonas sp. NY5710. Next base: position 3,669,200 of record NZ_CP045554.1, on the reverse strand, counting down.
GATCCATGAGCCTTCCTCGAAGCTGGCGCCCAGCGAACCCCGGATTTCCGGCAGCGCGGCGCTGGTGACATGCACGTTCATGCCGGCCATGAAGCAGCCGAACAGGCCGCCGAGCACGGCGACCCAGGCGCGCAACGAGACGGGTTGCTCAGTGGCCATCGGCAACCTCGGCAGGGCGGGTGTCGACGATGCTCACCACCGACATGCCCGGCAGCAGCTGCGGGCCTGCGGGCGCTGGGTCGAGCAGGATGCGCACCGGGAAGCGCTGAACGATCTTGGTGAAGTTGCCAGTGGCGTTGTCCGACGGCAGCAGGGCGAAGACATTGCCCGAGGCGGGGGAGAAACTGGCCACACGTCCGTGCAGTGGCTGGCCGGCGAAGCTGTCGACGCGGATTTCCACGGGTTGCCCGGGGCGCATGCGGGCCAGTTGGGTTTCCTTGTAGTTGGCGACCACGTAGGCCTGCTGTACCGGCACCACTGCCAGCAGCGGCTGGCCCGGCACCACGTACTGGCCAGCACGCACGCGGCGTTGGCCCACGATGCCAGCGAGCGGGGCGCGAATCACGGTGTCGTGCTGGTCCTGGCTGGCCAGTTGCTGGCGAGCCTGGGCGTGGGCCAAGGCGGCTGCGCGCTGTTGCAGTTCGGCGTCGGCCTGGGTAGAGCGGGCCTTGGCCATGGCCAGTTGAGCGCGTTGTTCGCGCAGCGCGGCCTGGGCCCCTTGCAGCGCCGCTTGTGCCTGGGCCGCCTGGGCGTTGGCACTTTCCAGCCGCTGCGCGGTGGCCGCTTGATCGCGTACCAGGCCGCGGTAGCGGTGCACGTCCAGGGCAGTGCGTTGGCGTTCGGCGGTGGCGCTGCGCACGGTCGTTTCAGCCTGCTGGATGGCGTGCTGGCGCTGGTTGATGCGCTCGGCCGCCAGCTGTTGGCCTGCCTGTGCGGCGGCTAGTGCTGCCTGGGCTTCGGCCACGCTGGCCTGGGCCTGCTCGACACGTGCGCGGTAGTCCTGGTCTTGCAGCCGTACCAGTACATCGCCGGCCTGGACTGGCTGGTCGTCCGCCACTTCCACCTTGGCAACATAGCCGGCAACGCGCGGGCTCAGTGCCACCCAATCGGCACGGACATAGGCATCGTCGGTGGTCTGCAGGTAGCGGCCGGTGGTGAGCCAGTAGCTGGCGAAGGCCAGCACCGTGACGGCCGCCAGGCTGCCGCCGGCGATCCATGCCGGGCGGCGACGTGGTCTGGGGCTGGCTTGCTGTGCTTCGGCGGGGGCGTTCTGTTCTACGGCGGCATTCATGTTCGGTTTCCATTTCTGATGTTGGGGCTGCTAAGCAGCCCATCGCCGGCAAGCCAGCTTCCACAGGGACCGCGCTGGCCTTGGCGTTCGTTACAGGGCAGCCACTCCCTGATCATTGAAAAAGCGTTCGGCCCAGCGCGGTCCCTGTGGGAGCTGGCTTGCCGGCGATGGGCCGCATCGCGGCCCTGTTGGTTGTTGCTGCGAGCTACCACCGCCCACCCAGCGCGCGGAACAGGTTGACCTGTGCCTGCGCCAGGCGCCCTTGGGCCTCGACCTGGCTGGCGCGCAAGCGGATCAGTTCGCGTTCGCTGTCGAGCAATGCCAGGCCGTCCACCGTGCCGGCGCGGTAGTTGTTCTGGGCCAGGGCAAAGCCCCGCTCGCTATGGCCAAGCGCTGCCTCCAGTGCCTGCAGGCGCTGCCGCTCACCGGCGTAACGCGCCAGGGCCTGGCGCACGTCCTTCAGCGCATTCAACGCTACGCCCTGGTAGCGGGCGACCTGCGCCTGCTGCAATGCTCGAGCCTTGCCAACCCGCGCGCGATTGGCCTTCAGGTTGGGAAACTGCCAGTGAATCAGCGGGCCGATCCCGAACATCACCGCGCGGCTGTCGCCGAGGTCGGCCAGGTGAGCGGCGGTGGAGGTCAATGAGGCGCCGAAGCTGACCTTCGGGTACAGGTCCGCCCGGGCGATTTCGGTCTCCAGCGCAGCAGCCCGCAGTTCCCGTTCTGCCTGGCGCAGATCCGGCCTTCGCTCAAGCAGGCGCCACCCATCGCCAAGCGGTAGCGGCACCGATACCGTGGGGATGGCGCTGCAGTCGCCTACCGGTGCCGCAACCGCCTGGCCACTGAGCATGGCCAGTTCGTAAAGCGCCATTTGCCGCCTGGCAACGAGCATCGGCAGTTGCGCCCGCACCTGCTCACGCAAGCCCAGCAGCCGCTCGCTGTCGAGCGCCGTTGCCACGCCGGCCTGTTGCTGGCGTTCACTCAGTTGCACGCTGCGCTCAAGGCTTTGCAGCGACTGCCTGGCCTGGGCCAGGCGTGCGCCATACACGCATTGAGCCAGGTAGGCGCGGCTGGTCTGGGTGACCACCTGCAGGCGTACCAGGTCCCGTGCTGCAGCGCTGGCATCGGCTTGAGCGCGGGCGCGCTCGATGGCCGCACGTACCTGGCCCCAGACATCCACCTGGTAGGCCAGCTCGATGCCGGGGCTGAATTGCCATTGTGACGGCGCATGACTGTCAGTGGCCTCGGCCAGGGTCTGGTCCTCCGCGCTCTTGCCATAGGTTGCGCCAACCTCCACCGCAGTGGTGGGCCAGCGCCGCGCGTCGAATTCACCGATACCCGCCAGCATGGCCTGCACAGTGGCGTCTGCCTGGGCCAGGTCCTGGTTATGCGCCAGGGCCAGCTGTACCCAGTGGTTGAGTTGCGGGTCCTGGAACAGCGCCCACCATTGCGCGGGTAACGGCTGCTGGCTGACCCCCGCCGGCAGGTCTGCCAACGGGTTTGCCTGCAGCACGGGTGGCGGCGCGGCGGGGGCCGGCTGCCGCGTGCACGCCGTGAGGGCACCCAGCACGGCGAGCGTGGCGCCCAGCCGGGCAGCAAAGGGAGAAAAGTGCAGTAAAGGCATCACACAGGTCACTTGAAGGGGGTGATGCGAGGTTAACCAGGGATGGGGAAGCGGCGCTGTCGCAAGCAGGACAAGCCTGCGCGCAAGCGGGACAACCTGCTGTTCAGTGACCGCGTGTGAGGTTGTGCTGCCAGTCACTCGGCGCGTAGCCGAGGATGCGCTTGAACATGGCGGTGAACGCGCTTGCACTTTGGTAACCGTGCTCCAGCGCCACGTTGAGAATAGGCTGACCCTGCGCCAGGCATTGCTGGCTGAGCATTACCCGCGCGCGGGCGCGCCACTCGCCATACGACATGCCCAGTTCGCGTTGAAACAGCCGCGCCACGCTGCGCGCACTCAGGTTCAACTGCGCGCCACACTGCGCCAGCGTCAGGTCCTGGGCCGGGTACTGGAGAAAGCCCTCGCACCAGGCACGCAAGCGCGGGTGCGAGGGCGTGGGCACGAAGGCATGGATGCGCCGAGCGGCGGACAACTCGTTAAGGATCAATGCCCGCGCATGCTCGCCGTCACGCCGGTCGAGCATGCGTGACGCGGCCAGGATCAGTTCGCGCAGCAAGCCGGATACCACGATGACCTGGCAGCACGCGATGCCGGCGTCGAGCAGCAACGTGCGCATGCTCACCACGCCCTGCATGCGGATGGCGTGGCTGACCCCGGCAGGCACCCACAGTGCATGCCCGCCGGGGATCACCCAGTCGCCTCCCGCGCTGCTGACGCGCATTACACCGCTGGCGGCATAGATCAGCTGGTCTTCAGCGTGGCAATGGCTGGCAACCTGGTCGCCGTGGCCGTAGTCCATTTCCAGTGTTCGCATTCAAGGCATCCTCGATATTGGATCCAATTATACGGCGGTGGATTTTCATCGGGTTGCGATGGTGGGCATGGAAAAGGGGTGAGCAAGACAAAAATGGCTGTTTGGCAGTTGAACGTGGTGAATTATTGCCAGGCGAGTGCTACGCGCAACAAATAAAGCGGCTTCTGTTGTCAGAGCCAGACATCATTGACGGCGGTGCGCTCGCCGCCCTCATGCCCGGTGTTCAGAATGCCGCGGGGCTCGATCATCATCAGTTTCGCTTCGCCCTCTGCGGCTGTCCTGTGTTCGATACCGCGCGGCACGACGTACAGCTCACCGGGATTGACGTACACACAGCCATCGGGCAGATCGATGCGCAGAACACCCTCCAGCACCAGAAACGCTTCGTCGGTTTCCGGGTGTGCGTGCCAGATGAATTCGCCTTCGATGCGCACCACCTTGAATTGGTAGTCGTTCATTTCGGCAACGACCCTGGGGCTCCACTGCTGCTCGATCAGCGACGCTTTGTGCAGCAGGTTGGCAGGCTGGGAGGGGATACGGGCTTCAGACATGACAATTCCTCGTTGAGTGGAGTGGCCAGCCTAACGGTCTGCAACATGGGCATCTTGTACGATCCTGCAAGTCAGCGGGTGGGGCGCAGGCGCTCCAGCCAACGCAAGGGCGGCACCCCATAGCAACGAGTGAAATGCCGAGTCATGTGGCTCTGGTCATGAAAGCCGGCAGCAAGGGCCGCATCGACCAGGCTGAACCCGTCGACCACCATGCGCCGCAAACAGTCCAGGCGGCGCAAGGTGACGAAGCGGTAGGGGCTGGTGCCGTACAGCGTGCGAAAATCACGCGACAGGCTCCAGCGCTCACGGCCGCTGGCCTGTTCGAGCATGTCCAGGGTAATGCTCTGGTGCAGGTGCGCCATGATGAAAGCTCTGGCACGTTCGGCGGCTTGGTAGTCCAGGCGCTTGCGCCCGCGTGGTTTGCCGCCGACCGCCAACAAGGCCATGGCCAGGTCGTACAGGGCGTCCTGCTGCTCCAGCGGCTCCAATGGGTGGTCCACGGCCTGTACCAGTGCCTCGCTGGCCTGGTACAGCCGTGGGTCGCTGGACAGCCCGCCAGCGATGAAGGGCAGCGGCTGGCCACCCAGCACGTTCTGGATCAGGGCCGGGTCTACGTAAGCCATGCGGTAGCGAAAGCCTGCGTTGGTGCCGGCCATGCCGTCATGCAGCTCGTCCGGGTGCAGCACCAGGGTGTTGCCGGGTATGCCGTGGCGCAGCGAGCCCTTGTAATGGAAGCTTTGCACGCCGGCCAGGGTTCGCCCGACCGAGTAGGTATCATGACGATGCGGGTCGTAACCGTGGCTGCCGAACCAGGCCTCGATACGCTCGATGCCGCCCGGCTGGTCGCTGCGGATTACCCAGTCGGACGGTGGCGGGTCAGCTTTACGGTTCATCGCGGTGGGAGCCTGGGCGGAGCACGGCTGGGGCGGCCGTGAGGGGGTGGGAAGCAAGGGTAACCGGACTGTCCGTTGTCGGGCAATCAGGTCGCCGCCAAGGGCCGTGCTGCCAGGTTATCTACCAACGTTGACTCGACCAGGGTGCTTGTCGATGCTGAAATCGAGCATGCACAACTACAATGGGCCGGGAGCGCCAATGAACCGCAACGAACTGCGCAAAGCCGATATCAACCTGATGGTGGTGTTCGAAGCGCTGATGCAGGAGCGCAACCTTACCCGCGCGGCAGAAAAGCTGTTCGTCGCCCAACCTACGGTCAGCGCTGCGCTGGCGAGGTTGCGGGCGATGTTCAATGACCCGTTGCTGATCCGTGTGGGCAACCGCATGGAGCCATCGGCCCGCGCCCAGGAGGTGATCAAGCACCTCACGCCTGCGCTGGATGCGATGTCTGTGGCCCTTAGCCTGACCCACGACTTCGACCCGCTTTCCAGCAAGATGACCTTTCGCATCGGTTTGTCCGATGACGTCGAGTCCGGGCTGTTGCCGCCGTTGTTGCGGGCGTTGCGGGTCGAGGCGCCGAACGTGGTGGTGGTGGTGCAGCACGTGGATTACTGGCGCATTCCCGACCTGCTGGCGGCGGGTGATGTCACGGTCGGCATCAGCCAGACCCGGGGCCTGCCGGCCAATGCCAAGCGCAAGGTATTGCGCAGCATGCAGGCAAGGGTGGTGCGCGCCGACAAATCCACCACGGCGTTGACGTTGGATGAGTTCTGCGCCCGCCCGCACGTTCAGGTCTCGCCTACGGCCAATACCCACGGTGTAGTCGATGACTGGCTCAAGGAGCTGGGGCGCGAACGCCAGGTGGTGTTGTCGGTGCCGCAATTCAGTACGCTGCCGGCGATCCTGGCCGGTACCGAACTGCTGGCCTGCTGCCCCGATTACGCCGCCCAGGGGATGGAGCGCTGGGGCAACCTGCAGGCCGAGCAACTGCCGTTCGCCGCCACGGCGCTGGAGCTGGCCATGGTCTGGCTGAGCACTACCGACAATGACCCGGCCGAGCGCTGGCTGCGCGGCCGCCTGGAGTACTACATGGGCGGTATGGCCTAGCCGGCAGAAGGGTGCTTAAAAGCCCGCTTCCAGGTCCAGCAGGTCCTGCACGGTCTGCCGCCGGCGAATCATTCGCAGTGCACCGTTCTCGATCAGGAACTCTGGCAGCAGTGGCCGGCTGTTGTAGTTGGACGACATCGATGCGCCATAGGCCCCGGCATCGTGAATTACCAGCAGGTCGCCCACCTGTGCTTGCGGCAGGTCTTGCGGGGTGAGTTCCTGGTCGTCCTGGGTGAATACGTCACCCGACTCGCACAGCGGCCCGGCCACCACGGTTGGCTGGCGTGGGCGCTCCACCGGCTGGCCGTTGGCATCGAGCAGGGTCATGCCGTGGTACGCGCCGTACATGGCCGGGCGCATCAGGTCGTTGAAGCCGGCGTCGATCATCACGAAGGTATTGCGCCCCACCTGTTTCACCGCCCGCACCTCGGCCACCAGGTAGCCGCACTCGGCCACCAGGAAGCGGCCGGGTTCGATCTCCATACGCACCGGGTGGCCGAGCATCGCTTCGATTTCCTTGCGTGCCACTGCCCAGGTCTGGGCGTAGCGCTGCAGGTCGACCGGCTTGTCGCTGCTGCGGTAGGGGGTGGAGAGCCCGCCCCCGATGGAAAATGCCTCGATGTCCACCCCCAGGCGGCCGACCAGCTCGATCATCGAGCGGGCTACCTGTTCCAGGTGCTGGTAATCCACGCCCGAGCCAATGTGCATGTGCACGCCGACCAAGTGCAGGCCGTGTGCCTTGATCACGCCCAGCGCTTCGTCCAGCTGCTCATGCCAGATGCCGTGCTTGCTGTTTTCACCGCCGGTGTTGGTCTTGCGGCTGTGGCCGTGGCCAAAGCCGGGGTTGATGCGGACCCACACGCGGTGCCCAGGGGAGCGCTCGCCCAGCTGGCGCAGCATGTCGATGGAGCCGGCGTTCACTTCGATCTTTTCTGCCACCACCCGCTCCAGGGTAGGCCGGTCCAGTGCATCGCAGGTCAGCACCACGCCGGCCGGATCGCCCTGAACGCTGGCGCCGGCAGCGAAGGCCCGCTCCATCTCGCCCAGCGACACGGCGTCCAGCACCAGGCCGTGGCCGCGCATCAGGCGCAGCACGTGCAGGTTGGGGTTGGCTTTCTGGGCGAAGCGTACGGTGTCGAACACCTTCAGCTGTTCGACACGCTCGGCGATGGTGCCGGTGTCGTAGGCCCACAACGGCGAGCCATGTTGGCGCACTGCCTCGGCCAGGAGGGTGAAGGGTGTTGTCATGTTGGCGCTACTCGCTCAGGTGATACCAGGAAGGAAAGCAGGATGCGATAAAGCTGGAATTCAGAAAAATAGCTTTTTTTCTGTCGGCCATTCATATCTGATATGGCCACTGTCATTACGCAGGGCGTTGCCGTGAAATTGTCCGTCCGCCATATCGAAGTGTTCCGCGCCATCATGGCGGCGGGCAGCGTCACCGCTGCAGCTCGCCTGCTGTTCACTTCGCAGCCCACCGTCAGCCGCGAGCTGGCCCGGCTGGAGCAGGTCACCGGGCTGAACCTGTTCCAGCGCGAAGGTGGGCGGCTGGTGCCGACAGCCCAGGCACTTCTGTTGATCGAGGAGGTGGAGCGCGCCTATGTCGGGCTGGAGCGGATCGACCGCTTTGCCCAGGCCATTCGCAATTTCGAGCAGGGCCGGTTGGCCATCACCTGCCTGCCGCTGTTCTCGCAAACCCTGCTGCCCAAGGCCTGCCAGCGCTTCCACCAGCAGCACCGGGGGGTGAGTGTGAGCATTCTGGCCCAGGAATCGCCGTTGCTGGAGGAGTCACTGGTGGCCCAGCAGCACGACCTGGGCCTGACCGAGGTCGAGCAGATACCCCGCGGGGCGTATGGGGAGCGGCTGTTCAGCGCCAACATGGTGTGCGTGCTGCCCGAACACCACCCGTTGCAGGCCAAGGCCGAGCTGGCGTTGAGCGATTTTCACGAAGTCGATTTCATCAACCTGGCCAGCCTGGACACCTACCGCCAGCAACTGGACCAGCACTTCCGCGCGGCGGGTGTGAACCGCCGAACGGTGATCGAGACGACCAGTGCGGCCTCGGTCTGCGCCATGGTGCGCCAGGGCCTGGGGGTTGCCATCATCAACCCGCTGAGCGGGCTGGAGGCCGCGCAGGGCGGGCTGCCGATCCGGCCGTTGCGGGTATCGGTGCCATACCAGGTGATGCTGATCCGCCCGGATCATCGGCCGGCTTCGGCTGCGGTGGAGCCGTTTTGTGAGGCATTGCGGGCGCAGGCTAAAGCAATGCAACAAGCGCTGGCATGATCAGGGGCGACGCGCGGCGTATGAAGCCCTAAAGCTCGCAGACGAAGGTGCCAGTGCCGGCCAGGATGTTCTCCAGGGTTTCCTTCACCTCATCCAGGTCACTGAGGTCGCTGGTCAGGTTGATTTCCAGCACCTCATCCCCCTTCAGCGCATCGCGGTCACCGGCGGCCACTTCGATCAGCAGGCGCTTGGCACTCAAGGTCACTTTCAGCCCGTCCAGCGTCGACGGCTCGTCATCCAGGGTCAGGTCGACGGTGTCTTCGTCCGGGTAGCGGGTAAGCAGGAACATCTGGCCCTTGTCGCTATGGCAGCACAGGGTCGCCATGTTGTCTTCCTCGTCATCGCAAGGGGTGGCGAACAGCAGGGCGGTGTTGATTTGCATGAGCAGGCTCGGATCAAAGGAAACGGAAGGGAATTCTGACAGTCTTGGCTACATGCATAAACGTAAAGTTACCGCCCCTTGACCGAAATTGTCGCAGCGCTGCAAGCCTTGATGACCGATCAGTCGTTAAGCTTCGCCAAGCCCGGGCGTGCCTGCGCACGTTCCACCTCTGGTTTTTACCGTCCGCCTTGCCACGGGTTGGCTATCGTTGATCCGTAAATGGCGCACGCAGCGACGCTTCAACTATTACAAAGCCCAAGCGGAGTACCACAGATGGCGTTCTTCACCGCAGCCAGCAAAGCCGACTTCCAGCACCAACTGCAAGCGGCCCTGGCGCAGCACATCAGCGAACAGTCCCTGCCACAAGTGGCGCTGTTCGCCGATCAGTTCTTCGGCATCATCTCTCTGGACGAACTCACCCAGCGCAGGCTTTCCGACCTGGCCGGCTGCACCCTGTCGGCCTGGCGCATCATCGAGCGTTTCGACCCCCAGTACCCGCAAGTACGCGTGTACAACCCCGATTACGAACGCAACGGCTGGCAGTCGACCCATACCGTGGTCGAGGTGCTGCACCACGACCTGCCGTTCCTCGTCGACTCGGTACGCACCGAGCTCAACCGCCGTGGCTATAGCATCCACACCCTGCAAACCACCGTGCTCAGCGTGCGCCGGGGCGCAAACGGCGAGCTGCTGGAGCTGCTGCCCAAGGGCAGCCGGGGCGAGGGTGTGCAGCACGAGTCGCTGATGTACCTGGAGATCGACCGCTGCGCCAATGCCGCCGAACTGGCCGTGTTGACCCGCGAGATCGAACAGGTGCTGGCTGAGGTTCGGGTGGCGGTTGCCGACTTCGAGCCGATGAAAGCCAAGCTGCAGGAAGTGCTCGCCAAGGTGGAGCAAACCGCGTTCGGCCCGGCGCAAAACGAGAAGGGCGAGGTCAAGGCCTTCCTCGAGTGGCTGCTGGACAACCACTTCACCTTCCTCGGCTATGAGGAATTCACCGTCGCCAGCACTGCCGATGGCGGCCAGATGGTCTACGACGAACAGTCGTTCCTCGGCTTGCCGCGCCGCCTGCGTGTGGGCCTGACGGCCGACGAACTGCGCATCGAAGACTACGCCGTGGCTTACCTCAATGAGCCGCTGCTGCTGTCGTTCGCCAAGGCCGCGCTGCCCAGTCGCGTGCACCGCCCGGCCTACCCGGACTATGTCTCGATTCGCCAGCTGGACGCCGACGGCAACGTCATCAAGGAGCACCGCTTCATGGGCCTGTACACCTCGTCGGTGTACGGCGAAAGTGTGCATGCCATTCCGTACATCCGCGTCAAGGTCGCGGAAGTGGAGCGCCGCTCGGGCTTCGATCCCAAGGCTCACCTGGGCAAGGAGCTGGCTCAGGTGCTGGAGGTGCTGCCGCGCGACGACCTGTTCCAGACGCCAATCGACGAGCTGTTCACCACGGTCATGGCGATCGTGCAGATCCAGGAGCGCAACAAGATCCGCGTGTTCCTGCGCAAGGACCCGTACGGCCGCTTCTGCTACTGCCTGGCCTACGTGCCGCGGGAAATCTACTCCACCGAAGTGCGGCAGAAGATCCAGCAGGTATTGATGGAGCGCCTGAAGGCCAGCGACTGCGAGTTCTGGACGTTTTTCTCCGAGTCGGTGCTGGCCCGCGTGCAGTTGATTCTTCGGGTCGACCCGAAAAACCGCATCGACATCGACCCGCAGCAGCTGGAGCGCGAAGTGGTGCAGGCCTGCCGCTCGTGGCGCGACGACTATTCGGCGCTGGTCGTGGAGAACTTCGGCGAAGCCCAGGGCACCAACATCCTCGCCGATTTCCCCACCGGCTTCCCGGCGGGCTACCGCGAGCGTTTCGCCGCCCACTCGGCGGTAGTCGACCTGCAGCACGTGCTCAACCTGTCGGAAAGCAAGCCGCTGGCGATGAGCTTCTACCAGCCGTTGACCCAGGTCGGCGAGCGCATCCTGCACTGCAAGCTGTACCACGTGGACACGCCGCTGGCGCTCTCCGATGTGTTGCCGATTCTGGAAAACCTCGGCCTGCGCGTACTCGGCGAGTTCCCGTACCGGCTGCGCCATGCCAGTGGCCGTGAATACTGGATCCACGACTTCGCCTTCACTTACAGCGAAGGCCTTAGCCTGGATATCCAGCAGCTCAATGACACCCTGCAGGACGCGTTCATCCATATCGTGCGCGGCGATGCCGAGAACGATGCCTTCAACCGCCTGGTGCTGACTGCCGGCCTGCCTTGGCGCGACGTGGCACTGCTGCGCGCCTACGCCCGTTACCTCAAGCAGATCCGCCTGGGCTTCGACCTTGGCTACATCGCCAGCACCCTGAACAACCACACTGACATCGCCCGTGAGTTGACCCGGCTGTTCAAGACCCGCTTCTACCTGGCGCGCAAGCTGACCCAGGACGACCTGGACGACAAGCAGCAGCGCCTGGAACAGGCCATTCTGACCGCGCTGGACGAGGTGCAGGTACTCAACGAAGACCGCATCCTGCGCCGCTACCTGGACCTGATCAAGGCCACCCTGCGCACCAACTTCTACCAACCGGACGCCAACGGCCAGAACAAGTCGTATTTCAGCTTCAAGTTCAACCCGCGGCTGATTCCCGAGCTGCCCAAGCCGGTGCCCAAGTTCGAGATATTCGTCTATTCGCCACGGGTCGAGGGCGTGCACCTGCGCTTTGGCAACGTGGCCCGTGGCGGCTTGCGCTGGTCCGACCGCGAAGAAGACTTCCGCACCGAAGTGCTCGGCCTGGTCAAGGCCCAGCAGGTGAAGAACTCGGTGATCGTGCCGGTGGGTGCCAAGGGTGGCTTCCTGCCGCGGCGCCTGCCGCTGGGCGGCAGCCGTGACGAGATCGCGGCCGAAGGCGTGGCGTGCTACCGCATCTTCATTTCCGGCCTGCTCGACATCACCGACAACCTCAAGGATGGCGGCGTGGTGCCGCCGGCCAACGTGGTGCGCCACGACGATGACGACCCGTACCTGGTGGTGGCCGCCGACAAGGGCACCGCGACCTTCTCCGACATCGCCAACGGCATTGCCATCGACTACGGTTTCTGGCTGGGCGACGCCTTCGCCTCGGGCGGTTCGGCCGGTTACGACCACAAGAAAATGGGTATTACCGCGCGCGGCGCCTGGGTCGGCGTGCAGCGGCACTTCCGTGAGCGCGGCATCAACGTGCAGGAAGACCCGATCACCGTCATCGGTGTGGGGGACATGGCCGGCGACGTATTCGGCAATGGCTTGCTGATGTCCGAAAAGCTGCAATTGGTGGCCGCGTTCAACCACTTGCACATCTTCATCGACCCCAACCCCGAGCCGGCTTCCAGCTTCGCCGAACGCAAGCGCCTGTTCGACCTGCCGCGCTCGGCCTGGACCGACTACGACACCAGCATCATGTCCGAAGGCGGTGGCATCTTCCCGCGCAGCGCCAAGAGCATTGCCATCAGCCCGCAGATGAAAGAACGCTTCGCCATCGTAGCCGACCGCCTGACGCCGACCGAGTTGCTGAACGCGTTGCTCAAGGCCCCGGTCGATCTGCTGTGGAATGGCGGGATCGGCACCTACGTCAAGGCCAGTAGCGAAAGCCACGCCGACGTCGGCGACAAGGCCAACGACGCGCTGCGGGTCAACGGCAACGAGCTGCGCTGCAAGGTGGTGGGCGAGGGTGGCAACCTGGGCATGACCCAGCTTGGCCGGGTCGAGTTCGGCCTGCACGGCGGGGCGACCAACACCGACTTCATCGACAATGCCGGTGGCGTGGACTGCTCTGACCACGAGGTCAATATCAAGATCCTGCTCAATGAAGTGGTGCAGGGTGGCGACATGACCGAGAAGCAGCGTAACCAGCTGCTCGGCAGCATGACCGATGAAGTCGCCAGCCTGGTGCTGGGCAACAACTACAAGCAGACCCAGGCGCTGTCGCTGGCCGCCCGCCGCGCCCGCGAACGCATTGCCGAGTACAAGCGCCTGATGGCTGACCTGGAGGCGCGGGGCAAGCTGGACCGTGCCATCGAGTTCCTGCCCTCCGAGGAGCAACTGGCCGAACGCCTGGCCGCCGGCCATGGCCTGACCCGCGCCGAGCTGTCGGTGCTGATCTCGTACAGCAAGATCGACCTCAAGGAGCAGTTGCTGAAGTCGCAGGTGCCGGACGACGACTACCTGACGCGCGACATGGAAACCGCCTTCCCGCCGTCGCTGGTCAGCAAGTTCGCCGAATCCATGCGCCGCCACCGCCTGAAGCGTGAAATCGTCAGTACCCAGATCGCCAACGACCTGGTCAACAATATGGGCATCACCTTCGTCCAGCGTCTCAAGGAGTCGACTGGCATGAGCCCGGCCAACGTGGCCGGGGCTTACGTGATCGTGCGCGACATCTTCCACCTGCCGCACTGGTTCCGCCAGATCGAGGCCCTCGACTACCAGGTGCCGGCGGAGGTCCAGCTGACCTTGATGGACGAGCTGATGCGCCTGGGCCGCCGTGCAACCCGCTGGTTCCTGCGCAGCCGCCGCAACGAGCAGGACGCCGGGCGCGACACCGCGCACTTCGGGCCGAAAATCGCGCAGCTCGGGCTCAAGCTGGATGAGTTGCTCGAAGGCCCGACCCGCGAACGCTGGATGGTGCGCTACCAGGGCTTCGTCGAGGCTGGCGTGCCGGAACTGCTTGCGCGCATGGTGGCCGGTACCAGCCACCTGTACACGTTGCTGCCGATCATCGAAGCGGCTGACGTTACCGGGCATGAGCCGGCGCAGGTGGCGAAGGCGTTCTTCGCCGTGGGCAGCGCGCTGGACCTGACCTGGTACCTGCAGGAAATCAGCAACCTGCCGGTGGAAAACAACTGGCAGGCGCTGGCCCGCGAGGCCTTCCGTGACGACATCGACTTGCAGCAGCGGGCGATCACCATTTCGGTCCTGCAAATGGCCGACGGGCCGCAAGACATGGACGCCCGTGTGGCGCTGTGGGCCGAGCAGCACCGGGTGATGGTAGAGCGCTGGCGCGCGATGCTCGATGACCTGCGCAATGCCAGCGGCAACGACTATGCGATGTATGCGGTGGCCAACCGCGAGCTGGTCGACCTGGCCATGAGCGGGCAGGCCGCGGTGGTGCCTGCTTAAGCTGCAAGCTGCAAGCTGCAAGCTACAAGCTACAAGCTACAAGCTACAAGCTACAAGCTACAAGCTACAAGCTACAAGCTACAAGCTGCAAGCGGACCTCACTGGTTTCGCTTGCAGCTTCTGGCTTTAGCACCGTTTAGATCCTGTACACAGCCCCCGCTTTTTCTTGAAACTTGAAGCTTGAAGCTTGAAGCTTTCCTACTTGAACCGCCGCTCCACGCCTTTCTCCACCAGGATCTTCGCCGAAATCTCTTCCACCGAAAAATGCGTGGAATTGATGTTGGGAATGTTCTCCCGGCGGAACAAACTCTCCACCTCGCGCACTTCAAACTCGCACTGGGCAAAGCTTGAGTAACGACTGTTGGGCTTGCGCTCGTGGCGGATGGCCGTGAGGCGGTCAGGGTCGATGGTCAGGCCGAACAGCTTGTTGTGGTGCTTTTTCAGCACTGCCGGCAACTGCAGGCGTTCCATGTCGTCTTCGGTCAGGGGGTAGTTGGCGGCGCGGATGCCAAACTGCATGGCCATGTACAGGCAGGTGGGGGTCTTGCCGCAGCGCGACACACCCACCAGGATCAGGTCGGCCTTGTCGTAGTAGTGCGTGCGCGCGCCGTCGTCGTTGTCCAGGGCGAAGTTCACCGCCTCGATGCGTTCCATGTAGTTGGAATTGCCGCCGATCGAATGGGACTTACCCACGGAATACGACGAATGGGCGGTCAATTCCTGCTCAAGTGGGGATAAAAACGACGAAAAGATGTCGATCATGAAGCCATTCGACGTGGCCAGGATCTCACGTATGTCCTGGTTGACGATGGTGTCGAAGATGATCGGGCGCACACCGTCACGCTCGGCCGCGGCATTGATCTGCTGGACCATGGTCCGCGCCTTGTCGGGCGAATCGATGTACGGCCGGGTGAATTTGTTGAACGGGATGCTCTCGAATTGCGCGAGCAGACTCTGGCCCAGGGTTTCGGCTGTGATACCGGTGCCATCGGAGATGAAGAACGCGGTTCGTTTCATTTGCGACCTGGGCCTTAAGCTGATGAAGATTCTTGGATATGATAAGTTCGGTTTGCCGAATGCGGCTGTCGACATTCTGCCACATTTGCAAAGCCTATTTTCCAGGTACAGGCCACAAACGCCCGGCCAAGTCATAGCGTACAGGCGGGCGCCCTTTGAGCTTTTCCAACACAGTTAGTGGAGAGATCACCTTGGTAGAGTACGTAGTTTCCCTCGATAAGCTCGGCGTCCATGATGTGGAGCATGTGGGGGGCAAGAACGCATCCCTGGGCGAGATGATCAGCAACCTTGCCGGTGCTGGTGTATCGGTGCCGGGCGGCTTTGCCACTACGGCGCAGGCGTACCGCGATTTTCTCGAGCAGAGTGGCCTCAATGACCGGATCCATGCGGCGCTCGACGCCCTCGACGTGGATGACATCAACGCCCTGACCAAGACCGGCGCGCAAATCCGCCAGTGGGTCATGGAAGCCGACTTCCCGGCGCGTCTGGATGCGGAAATCCGTACGGCGTTTGCCGAAATGGCCGCTGGCAACGACAACATGGCCGTTGCCGTGCGCTCCTCTGCCACTGCTGAAGACTTGCCGGACGCCTCGTTCGCCGGCCAGCAGGAAACGTTCCTCAACATTCGCGGCGTGGACAACGTGATCCGCGCGGCCAAGGAAGTGTTCGCTTCGCTGTTCAACGACCGTGCCATTGCCTACCGCGTGCACCAGGGCTTCGATCACAAACTGGTCGCCCTGTCTGCCGGTGTGCAGCGCATGGTTCGTTCCGAAACCGGCACCGCCGGTGTCATGTTCACCCTCGATACCGAGTCAGGCTTCCGCGACGTGGTGTTCATCACCGGCGCCTATGGCCTGGGTGAAACCGTGGTACAGGGTGCGGTAAACCCCGACGAATTCTACGTGCACAAGAACACCCTGCAGGCCGGCCGCCCGGCTATCCTGCGCCGCAATCTGGGCAGCAAGGCGATCAAGATGGTCTATGGCGATGAAGCCAAGGCCGGCCGTTCGGTGAAAACCGTGGAAGTCGACCGCGCCGAACGTGCGCGCTTCTGCCTGAGCGACGCCGAGGTCAGCGAACTGGCCAAACAGGCGATGATCATCGAGCAGCACTACCAGCGCCCGATGGACATCGAATGGGCCAAGGACGGTGACGACGGCAAGCTGTACATTGTCCAGGCCCGCCCCGAAACCGTGAAAAGCCGCTCCAGCGCCAATGTCATGGAGCGCTACCTGCTGAAGGAAAAGGGCACGGTCCTGGTTGAAGGCCGTGCCATTGGCCAGCGCATCGGCGCCGGCAAGGTCCGCGTGATCCACGATGTGTCGGAAATGGACAAGGTGCAGCCAGGCGACGTGCTGGTTTCCGACATGACCGACCCGGACTGGGAACCGGTGATGAAGCGCGCCAGCGCCATTGTCACCAACCGCGGTGGGCGTACCTGCCACGCGGCGATCATCGCCCGTGAGCTGGGCATCCCGGCCGTGGTCGGTTGCGGCAACGCCACCCAGGTGCTCAAAGACGGCCAGGGCGTCACGGTTTCCTGCGCCGAAGGCGACACCGGCTTCATCTTCGAGGGTGAGCTGGGCTTTGACGTCAAGCAGAACTCGGTCGATGCCATGCCCGAGCTGCCGTTCAAGATCATGATGAACGTCGGCAACCCGGACCGCGCCTTCGACTTTGCCCAGTTGCCCAACGCCGGTGTCGGCCTGGCGCGTCTGGAATTCATCATCAACCGTATGATCGGCGTGCACCCCAAGGCACTGCTGAACTACGCAGGTCTGCCTGCCGACCTCAAAGACAGTGTCGACAAGCGCATTGCCGGCT
This sequence comes from Pseudomonas sp. NY5710, assembly GCF_013305665.1. Classification (NCBI taxonomy): domain Bacteria; kingdom Pseudomonadati; phylum Pseudomonadota; class Gammaproteobacteria; order Pseudomonadales; family Pseudomonadaceae; genus Pseudomonas; species Pseudomonas sp. NY5710. The sequence continues at coordinate 3,652,271 of NZ_CP045554.1, read as the reverse complement.
ACAACGACCCAGTCGGCTTCTACGTCGAGAAATTGGTCGAGGGCATCAGCACCCTGGCCGCGGCCTTCTACCCGAAAAAGGTCATCGTGCGCCTGTCGGACTTCAAGTCCAACGAGTATGCCAACCTGATCGGCGGCAAGCTGTACGAGCCGGAAGAAGAGAACCCGATGCTGGGCTTCCGCGGTGCCTCGCGCTACATCAGCGAGTCGTTCCGTGACTGCTTCGAACTCGAGTGCCGCGCGCTCAAGCGCGTACGCAACGAGATGGGCCTGACCAACGTCGAAATCATGGTGCCCTTCGTGCGTACCCTGGGCGAGGCCAGCCAGGTCGTCGACCTGCTGGCCGAAAACGGCCTGGCCCGTGGCGACAACGGCCTGCGCGTCATCATGATGTGCGAGCTGCCGTCCAACGCCATTCTCGCCGAGGAGTTCCTGGAGTACTTCGACGGCTTCTCGATCGGCTCCAACGACCTGACCCAGCTTACCCTGGGCCTGGACCGTGACTCGGGCATCATCGCCCACCTGTTCGACGAGCGTAACCCGGCCGTGAAGAAGCTGCTGGCCAACGCCATTGCTGCCTGCAACAAGGCTGGCAAGTACATCGGCATCTGCGGCCAGGGCCCGTCGGACCACCCAGACCTGGCCAAGTGGCTGATGGAGCAGGGCATCGAGAGCGTGTCGCTGAACCCGGACTCGGTACTCGAAACCTGGTTCTTCCTCGCCGAAGGCCAGGGCGCAGCCTGACGCAATAAACGCGGGGGGGCGTCTGGCGTGCCCCCGCCTGGTTTTTTCCAGGGCGAGTTCCAGCAATGGATCCCGCCCTTTTTTGTGCACCAAGCAACCTTATGCAAAGCAGTAGCCGTTTATTTCCCGTGGCCTTGCTCAGTGCCGAGCGCCGCGGCGACCTCAGTGAAGACGTGTACCGGATCAAGGCCGGCAACAGCCCTGATCCCAGTGTGGAGTTGGCCGTTACCCGTCTGGGGCTGGCCGACCAGGAGCAGGCCCAGGGCGTGCCGGTGATTCTGCTGCATGGCAGTTTTTCCAACCGGCGTTTCTGGTATTCGCCCAAGGGCATCGGCCTGGGGGCCTATCTGGCACGGGCCGGTTTCGACGTATGGATCCCGGAAATGCGTGGCCATGGTCTGTCGCCACGCAATGCGGCCTGGCGACTCAACACCGTAGCCGGCTATGCCCGTGAAGACCTGCCAACCATCAACGCCTTCGTGCGCGAACAAGCCGGCCAGGCGCCGCATTGGGTGGGCCACTCACTCGGCGGGACAACCCTTGTGGCAGCGTTGGGTGGCGGTTTTCTGAGCGCCGACGAGGTTGCGAGCGTGGCCCTGTTCGGCACACAGGTCAGCCGCGTGTACTGGCCGTTGAAGGTCCCGCCAGTGGCCTGGGGCGCGAAGTGGCTGCTCAAGCGCTGGGGGCAGATTTCCGGGCCGCGCTTCAAGCGTGGGCCAGAGGACGAACCACTAGGGCTGGCCCTGGAAAGCCTGCGCTGGCATGGCCTGTTCGGGCGTTTTGGCGACAAGAAGCAGGATTGGTGGGCAGGGCTGGCCGAGGTCGATGTGCCGCTACTGGCAGTGGCCGGCGCCGGCGACTTCCAGGACCCGGTGTGGGCCTGCCGCAAGCTGTTTGAACAGGTGGGGGGCGAGCGCAAGCAGTTCCTGCGGCTGGGGCGTGAAGAAGGTTTCGACACTTTCGGGCATGTCGACATGCTGGTGAGCAAGGCTGCGCAGGTGCAGGTGTGGCCGCTGGTGGAGCGCTGGCTGCGTAACCCGCTGTTGCCGGTGCATGCGTCCACAGTGGTTGCAGAGCCTGTGCCGGTCAGCTGAGTTTGCGTCGCCTGTGCTGGCCTCTTCGCGGGCGCGCCCGCTCCTACAGGTACTGCACAAGCCTGCGAACCTGTGACAATCCTGTGGGAGCCGGCTTGCCGGCGATAGGGCCGGCACAGGCAAAACACACATGACTATCTAGTCCCGGATGACTGCAATGGGCTCTACGGTGTAGCCTTGGCCGATACCCGCTTTCGTTGTGACTGACAGGAGCTTCCCATGCAGCATTACGTAACGCCCGACCTGTGTGACGCCTACCCGGACCTGGTCCAGGTGCTGGAACCGATGTTCAGCAACTTCGGTGGCCGTGATTCGTTTGGCGGCCAGATCGTTACCATCAAGTGCTTCGAGGACAACTCGCTGGTCAAGGAGCAGGTCGAACTCGATGGCAAAGGCAAGGTGCTGGTAGTCGATGGCGGTGGGTCGCTGCGTCGGGCATTACTGGGGGACATGCTTGCCGAGAAGGCTGCCAGAAATGGCTGGGAAGGCTTGTTGATCTACGGCTGCGTACGCGACGTCGATGTATTGATCCAGACCGACGTCGGCGTGCAGGCGCTGGCCAGCCACCCGATGAAGACCGACAAGCGCGGCATCGGTGACCTCAATGTGGCAGTGACCTTCGCCGGCGTGACGTTCCGCCCGGGCGAGTATGTGTACGCCGACAACAATGGCGTGCTGGTGTCGCCAAGCCCGTTGAAAATGCCGGAGTGATGCGCCGCACGCGCTGATGGAGCTTTGATGTTCGAGGAAGACAACGCGCAGTGGGGGCTGGTGCATGCCCTGGTGCTCGATGGCAAAGGCGGCGCGCGCTCGATTGCCCGTACCGAACTGGCCGACCTGCAATTGCAGCCCCAGCAGAGCCTGTGGCTGCACTGGGATCGCAGCCACCCGCAAACCCGTACCTGGCTGTTGCATGAAAGCGGCCTCAGCGAGTTCGCCTGCGAGCTGCTGCTGGAGGAGAATACCCGCCCGCGCTTGCTGCCCATGGCCGATGAACAACTGCTGCTGTTCTTGCGTGGGGTCAACCTGAACCCGGGTGCCGAGCCGGAAGACATGGTCTCGGTGCGCATTTTCGCCGAGGCGCAGCGGTTCATCTCGCTGCGCTTGCGGCCCCTGCGCGCCAGCGACGAGGTGCTCCAGCTACTGGAACAGGGCAGGGGGCCCACATCCGCATCCGAACTGCTGCTGCTGATGGGGGAACTGCTGACCGAAAAGGTACAGGGGCTGGTCAGTGACCTCGCCGAACTGGTCGACCTGGAAGAAGAAAAGGTCGAATCCGACGAACGGTATACCCCCGAACAAGGCAGCCTGCAGCAGATCCGTCGGCGGGCCGCTGGGTTGCGCCGGTTCCTGGCCCCGCAACGGGAAATCTATGCCCAGTTATCACGCAGCAAGTGGGGCTGGTTCGCCTATGCCGATGCCGATTACTGGAACGAGCTGAACAACAGCCTGATCCGCTACCTGGAGGAGCTGGAGCTGACCCGCGAGCGCGCCGCGCTGGTGCTGGAGAGCGAAGACCGTCGCCGCAGCGAGCGGATGAACCGCACCATGTACCGCTTTGGCATCATCACCTGCATTTTTCTGCCGATGAGCTTCATCACCGGGCTGCTGGGCATCAATGTCGGTGGCATTCCGGGGGCGCAAAACCCCTACGGCTTCCTGTTCGCCTGCCTTGTGGTGCTAGGGCTGGCGGTGGGGCAGTGGTGGTTGTTCCGCCGGTTGCGATGGGTATGAAGCGTGGGCGGGCTGCAGGCGTACATCACACCATTCGAAACATTCGTGCCAATCGGATGTGTGACCCATCGCCGGGCCATCTCGTCTCTAGCTGACACTGCGCGAGGTGCACATGCACGATCCGTTTGAAGAATCCCTGCGCGACCTGCTCAAGGCGTCACCCTCCGGCAACGACCGGGACGACCGGGATGACGCTGCCTGCTTGGGTCGCGTGCTGAAAACCGCCAACCGCCAGGTCGGTGCGGGTGATCTGTTCAGCTTGCTTGGCCGCTGGAGCCAGGCGCTGCTGATTGCCGTGAACAATGGCTCGGCGCATGTCGCGCCGGTGCGTCGACACACTTCCCGCAACGCTGCCGCTGGCAGCAAAGCAGATAAGGCCGATTGAATATGGAACTCGATCTCTGGACCCAGAGCCTGGTCACCGCGATGACCGCCCTTTGGACCAAAGTGGCGAACTTCATCCCTAACCTGTTCGGCGCATTGGTCGTGGTGCTGCTCGGTTTCGTGGTAGCCAAGCTGCTCGATACACTGCTGTCCAAACTGCTGGCCAAATTCGGCCTGGACCGCCTGATGGCGGGTACCGGCCTGACCAAAATGCTGGGCCGGGTCGGCATTCAGGTGCCCATTTCCACCCTGATCGGCAAGATCGTCTACTGGTTCGTACTGCTCATCTTCCTGGTTTCCGCCGCTGAATCGCTGGGCCTGGAGCGGGTTTCGGCGACCCTCGACATGCTTGCCCTGTACTTGCCGAAAGTGTTCGGCGGGGCCCTGGTGTTGCTGGCCGGTGTGCTGCTGGCACAGGTGGCCAATGGCCTGGTGCGCGGTGCTGCAGAAGGCATTGGCCTGGAGTATTCGGCTGGCCTGGGGCGGATCGCGCAAGGGCTGGTCATCATCATCAGCATTTCGGTGGCCATCAGCCAGCTGGAGGTGAAAACCGACCTGCTCAACCATGTGATCGTCATCGGCCTGATTACCGTTGGTCTGGCGGTTGCCCTGGCCATGGGCCTGGGCAGCCGCGAAATTGCCGGGCAGATTCTGGCCGGCATTTATGTTCGCGAGTTGTACCAGGTAGGCCAGCAGGTGCGGATTGGAGAGGTCGAAGGGCTCATTGAGGAAATCGGCACGGTGAAAACCACGCTGCTGACCGAGGAGGGGGAGCTGGTGTCGTTGTCCAACCGCGAGCTGCTGGAACAGCGAGTCAATAGCCGCTAACCGCGTGAAAGCTGTTAATGTATGCCGCCGCGAAATTCGACCCACGGGGTCGCGCGGCGACATTGACCTGACTGTCGGCCAGATCCGTTTTGAATAAAGTTCCTACGCCGCCCATGCGTTATGACCCTCGCGAGCTCACCGACGAAGAGTTGGTGGCGCGTTCGCATGAGGAGCTGTACCACGTCACCCGTGCCTATGAGGAGCTCATGCGGCGCTACCAGCGGACCCTGTTCAACGTCTGTGCACGTTATTTAGGGAACGACCGTGACGCGGACGATGTCTGTCAGGAAGTGATGCTCAAGGTGCTGTACGGTCTGAAGAACTTCGAGGGTAAATCCAAGTTCAAGACCTGGCTCTACAGCATCACCTACAACGAGTGCATTACCCAGTACCGCAAGGAGCGCCGCAAACGCCGGTTGATGGATGCCCTGAGCCTGGACCCTGTTGAAGAGGCGTCCGAGGACAAGGCACCGAAGCCGGAAGAAAAAGGCGGGCTGGACAAGTGGCTGGTGCATGTGAACCCGATCGACCGCGAGATCCTGGTGCTGCGTTTTGTCGCAGAGCTGGAGTTCCAGGAGATCGCCGACATCATGCACATGGGCCTGAGCGCTACAAAAATGCGATACAAGCGCGCGCTAGACAAGCTTCGTGAGAAATTTGCGGGTCTCGATGAAACTTAGTCGTCTGCAAATATCTCTAACGAATCGGCGAGTTCTGCTAGACTTGCCGTCGAGTTGTCCCCCTTGTTTATGGTGGGACTGCTTAACTATCACCAGATGGGGATTTAACGGATGAAATTGAAAAACACCTTGGGCTTGGCCATTGGTTCGCTCGTAGCCGCCACCTCGATTGGCGCTATGGCACAAGGTCAAGGCGCGGTCGAGACTGAAATCTTCTACAAGAAAGAATTCTTCGACAGCCAGCGCGACTTCAAGAACGACGGCAACCTGTTCGGCGGTTCGATCGGTTACTTCCTGACCGACGACGTTGAACTGCGTCTGGGCTACGACGAAGTGCACAATGCTCGTGGCGATGACGGCAAGAACATCAAGGGCTCGAACACCGCCCTGGACGCCGTTTACCACTTCAACAACCCGTACGACGCTATCCGTCCGTACGTTTCCGCTGGTTTCTCGCACCAGTCGCTGGGCCAGACCGGCCGTGGCGGTCGTGACCACTCCACCTTCGCCAACGTTGGCGCCGGTGCCAAGTGGTACATCACCGACATGTTCTACGCCCGTGCTGGCGTTGAAGCCCAGTACAACATCGACCAGGGCGACACCGAGTGGGCCCCAAGCGTTGGTGTTGGTCTGAACTTCGGCGGTAGCCCGAAGCAAACCGCAGCCCCCGCTCCAGCACCTGTTGCTGAAGTTTGCTCCGACTCCGACAACGACGGCGTGTGCGACAACGTCGACAAGTGCCCAGACACCCCGGCCAACGTTACCGTTGATGCTGACGGCTGCCCGGCTGTTGCCGAAGTCGTTCGTGTTGAGCTGGACGTGAAGTTCGACTTCGACAAGTCGGTCGTCAAGCCAAACAGCTACGGCGACATCAAGAACCTGGCTGACTTCATGAAGCAGTACCCACAAACCACCACCGTGGTTGAAGGTCACACTGACTCCGTGGGTCCAGACGCTTACAACCAGAAGCTGTCCGAGCGTCGTGCCAACGCTGTCAAGCAAGTCCTGACCCAGCAGTACGGCGTAGAGTCCAGCCGTGTTGACTCGGTTGGCTACGGCGAAACCCGTCCGGTTGCTGACAACGCCACCGAAGAAGGCCGTGCTATCAACCGTCGCGTTGAAGCTCAGGTAGAAGCCCAGGCCAAGTAATTGGTTTGAAGCTTCACGAAAAACCCGGCCTCGGCCGGGTTTTTCTTTGGCTGGATTTTACCGGCCGGCGGGCCGTGGCTGTCAGCCGGTAGCGGTCACCCACTGCTGAGCGACCTGCGCCCCAACCACCTCGCCAATCACCAGGATCGCCGGGCTACGCAAAGCGAACCCACGCGCATCCTCGACCATCCCCTGCACATCGCTCCTGCACTCGCGTTGCTCGGGGAGCGAGGCATTCTCGATCATGGCCACCGGCATGCCGGGTGCCATTCCCCCGTCCAGCAACCCTTGGCGGACCTGCTCCAGCCTGGCCACGCCCATGTACACCACCAACGTGGTGCCAGCCTGGGCCAATGCTGCCCAGTTCAGTGCGCTGTCATCCTGGGTATGCGCGGTCACCAGCGTTACCCCGCGGCTGACGCCCCGCGAGGTCAGGGAAATACCGCACTGCGTGGCGCCTGCCAGGCCTGCGGTGATGCCGTTGACGATTTCCACCTCGATACCATGCCCCTGCAGCCACAGGGCCTCCTCGCCGCCGCGGCCGAAAATGCATGGGTCGCCGCCCTTGAGCCGCACTACACAGCGCCCTTGGCGGGCGTGGCGCAACATCAGGCGCTGGATGAACGCCTGTGGTGTCGAGCGGCAGCCACCACGCTTGCCCACTGCAATAACCCGCGCCTGCGGGCAATGTTCCAGCACTGCCGGGTTGACCAGGTCGTCGACCATCACCACTGCCGCTTGCTGCAAGGCGCGTACAGCCTTGAGGGTGAGCAGTTCCGGGTCACCCGGGCCGGCGCCGACCAGCCACACTTTTGCATTCATCCGCGTTTCCTCATTGGCAAGCTGCATTCAGCCCTTGAGCAGGGCGAGCAGTAATATCAAGTTGATCAGTAGCGACAGCACGGCCAGGGTGCGCCAGACTTTCAGTGGCTCGCGCTCCAGCAATGGCCGTGGCCGCCCGGGCAATTCCTGGCGGTCGCCCCGTTCGAGCAGCAGCAACCAGTGTTCGGCGGTTTCGAAGCGCTGCGCCGGGTCGGCGGCCACGGCCTGCTGCAGGTGGTGCTGCAGCCACTCCGGCAGGTCGGGCCGGTAGCGCGCAGGGTTGACCGGTTGGCCGAAGCGTGGCCGCTGAAAAGCTTCCACTTCCCCGTACGGGTAGTGCCCGGTCAGCAGGTGATACAGCGTCACGCCTGCGGCATACAGGTCCTGGCGTGGGCTGGGCGGCAGGCCGTCAAAGGCTTCCGGGGCGATGTAGGACGGGGTGCCGGGCAAGGCATGTTGCGGGTCTTCGCAGAGCCCGGGGCAGTACGCCAGGCCGAAGTCCAGCAGGCGCAACTGGCCATCGCAGCCCAGGTGCAGGTTGTCGGGCTTGATGTCGCGGTGCAGCAGGTTGCGCCGGTGCAGCACCCCCACCGCCTGTAGCAACTGCCGGGCGAGCTCCAGCCACTGGGCCAACGGCAGTGGGCCATTTTCGGCCAGCAGCGCGGCCAGGCTCTGGCCAGGGTATTCGCGCATCACGTAGTACAACTGCTGGCGCTGGCTACAGGCGTGCAGCTCGGGGAAGTGCCGGCCGGCGACCCTGCGCATGAACCACTCTTCGAGCAGCAGGGCCTGCGCCGCACCAGGCTCCTGCCGCCGCTCGGGCGGCAAGGTCTTGAGCAGCCACGCCTGGCCTTGGCCATCGCGCACCCGGTACAACAATGACTGACGGCTGTGCGCGCGCAGTTGTTCGACCTGCCAGCCATCGATCAAAAGGCCTGGCCGTAATGGCTCGGGCACAGGCCAGTGCTGCAGTTGCGCCAACGTGTCGCCAAGGTTCGCCGTGCCCAGTTGGTCGACCTGCACGAGCATGGCGCTGGCGTTATCCTGGCTACCGTTGAGGTGGGCGCTGGCAACCAACGTGTCCACGGCCAGCTGCAGGTCGGGTTGCTCGCGCAGCACCGCCTGGATGTGCTGGTCGCCCAGGCTGGCCAAGACACCGTCGCTGACCAGCAGATAACATTCACCCGGCTGCAATTCGCCTTCCAGGTAATCCACCAGCAGATGCTGGTCCAGGCCCAGCGCGCGTTTGAGTACATGCTGCATGCCGGGCTGGTCCCAGACATGGTCTTCGCTCAGGCACTGCAGCTGGCCGGCGTGCCAACGATACACCCGGCAGTCGCCTACGTGGGCCAGGGTGAAGCGCCGCCCACGCAGCACCAGTGCGCTGAGGGTGGTCAGCAACGGCTGACCATTCCCTTGGGCGCGCAGCCAGCGGTTCTGTGCCAGCAGCAGGCGGTCGAGGGCTTGGGCCACGCCCCAGGTGGCCGGCGTGGCGTAGTAGTCCAGGGCCAGCGCCTGCAGGCTGGCCCGCGCGGCAAGGCCACCGTCGGCACATTGGCTGACCCCGTCGGCCAGGGCGAACAGGTAGCCCTTGCTGGCGGCCAGTTCGGGCGCCGGGGTGACCAGGCGCAAGGCATCCTGGTTTTCCGCGCGTGGCCCGGTGGCACTGGCCTGGGCAAAGCTCAGTTGCAGGCTCATGGGTGTGCCTCAGACCCGCGCTGCGGTCACGGCCGCCGAGCCCCAGGTGGTGCGCCAGCGTTGTTTCACGCCGTGCAGGCCGAACCAGGCCAGCAGGCCCAGGCTGGCGAACAGCCACAACCCCAGTTGGTAATCGCCAGTGTGCTGCTTGATGGTGCCCAGCCCCGCCGCCAGCAGGAAGCCCCCCATACCACCGGCCATGCCGATCAGCCCGGTCATCACGCCGATTTCCTGGCGGAAGCGTTGCGGCACCAGTTGGAACACTGCGCCATTGCCGGCACCCAGGCCGAGCATGGCGCTGACGAACAGGGCCAGGGCGGCGGCCGCGGAGGGCAGGTTGAAGCCGACGGCAGCAATGCAGATGGCCGCTACGCTGTACATGCCCAGCAGCGTGCGGATGCCGCCAAAGCGGTCGGCCAGGGCGCCACCGAGCGGGCGCATCAGGCTGCCGGCGAACACGCAGGCCGCCGTGTAGTAGCCGGCGGTGACCGGGCTGAGGCCGTACTGATCGCTGAAGTAGCCAGGCAGGGCGCTGGCCAGGCCGATGAAACCACCGAACGTAACGCTGTAGAAGAACATGAACCACCAGCTGTCGCGGTCGCCCAGTGCCTTGAGGTAGTCGGCCATGGCTTTGGGCTTGGGCCGTTGTGGGGCGTTACGTGCCAGCAAGGCGAATACCACCAGCGCCAGCGACAGTGGCAGCAGTGCAAAGCCGAAGACATTGTTCCAGCCAAAGCCGGCTGCCAGTGCCGGGGCGAGCAGGGCCGCGAACACCGTGCCCGAGTTGCCGGCCCCGGCGATGCCCATGGCCTTGCCTTGATGCTGTGGCGGGTACCACTGCGAAGCCAGTGGCAGCGACACGGCGAACGAGGCGCCGGCAAAACCGAGGAACAAGCCCAGCAGCAGTGCCTGTTCATAGCTGTGCACGCCCAGGCGCCAGGCAGCGGCCAGCGCGACGATGACCACTACCTGGCCGATCAGCCCGGCGGTCTTGGGCGACAGGCGGTCCACCAGCACGCCCATGGCAAAGCGCAGGATGGCCCCGGCCAGGATCGGCACCGCCACCATCAAGCCCCGCTGTTGTGCGCTCAATTGCAGGTCGGCGGCAATCTGCACCGCCAGCGGGCCCAGCAGGTACCAGACCATGAAGCTGAGGTCGAAGTACAGGAACGCGGCGAACAGCGTGGGCACATGCCCGGACTTCCAGAAGCTGGTACTCATCGAACACCTCACTCGGTCATGCAACGGAACGAAAAAGACGCCGCCACCCGCTCCACGGCTGTGGAGGGGTGAGCGACGTCTTTGTCGGAATTTAAGTGGGGCAACCGCCGTTGGTTACCGGTGCGTTTTGTTCAGCAAGAGATGGGCCAACTGTGCCTGGGCAGGGTGGCCAGGCAGTGCACCGGCCCCCTCAGCCGAGCATCTCGTGCATGGCGATGATCTGCTCGGCCACCTGGATCAGCTTCTGTTGGCGGCTCATGGCCTGGCGGCGCATCAGGGTGTAGGCCTGTTCTTCATTGCAGTCTTTCATTTTCATCAGCAGGCCCTTGGCTTGCTCGATACGCTTGCGTTCAGCCAGTTGCTGGTCGCGTGCCAGCAACTGGGCGCGCAGGGCCTGGTCGCTTTCGAAGCGAGCCATGGCCACGTCCAGAATCGGCTGCAACCGCGCCGCATGGATACCTTCCACGATATAGGCACTGACCCCTGCCTGGATCGCCTGGCGCATCACCCCGGGGTCGTGTTCGTCAGTGAACAGCACGATCGGTCGGGGTTGGTCACGGCTGACCAGCACCACATGCTCCATCACATCGCGGTCCGGTGAATCGGTATCGATCAGCACCACGTCCGGGCGCACCGTTTCGACGCAGGCGGGCAGGTCGATGGTCAGGCCTGGGGCTTCGGTGACGTCGAAGCCGGCCTCGGTCAAAGCGGCCTTGAGGCGGCCTAGTTTGCTCTGGGTGTCGTCGATCAGCAGGATGCGCAGCATGGTCGTCCCCCCTTACCTGCCAACCTGGGCGTCGGGCAGCTCGCCCAACGCATGCAGGCTGAAGCTACGGGCATAGCCGTAGGGGTCGCTGCCGTCCCAGCGGCCACCGTCTATCAGCAGGCTGCTGCGCATGGGGTGCGCCGGGCATGCCACGCCCAGGCTCTGGGCGGCCTCGGTGTACAGCGCCAGTTGTTGGACCTGGCCTGCGACCTGGTGGTAATCCGGGTCTTCGCGCAGCAGGCCCCAGCGGCGAAACTGGGTCATGAACCACATGCCGTCGGACAGGTATGGGAAGTTGGCTCGGCCCTGGTCGAACAGGCGCAGGGCGTGCGGGTCTTGCCAGTGGTTGCCCAGGCCGTCCTGATAGTGGCCCAGCAGGCGTGGCTCGATGCTGGCCAGCGCGGTGTCCAGGTAGGCGCTGCCACTGAGCAGTTGCGCGGCGCTGCGGCGGTTGTCCGGGCTTTGCTCGATGAACCGGCTGGCAGCGAGGATCGCCTTGATCAACGCGCGCGCGCTGTTGGGGTATTGTTCGGCAAAGGCGCGGGCACAGGCCAGGACCTTTTCCGGGTGGTCGGGCCAGATCGACTGGCTGGTGGCCAGAGTGAAGCCCTGGCCTTTGGCGACCGCGTCGGCGGCCCACGGCTCGCCGACGCAGAAGCCGTCGATGCGCCCCGCCTGGATGTGTGCGGCCATCTGCGCAGGCGGTACGACTACGCTGTCGACGTCACGCAATGGGTGGATGCCTTGGCTGGCCAGCCAGTAATACAGCCACATGGCGTGGGTGCCCGTGGGGAAGGTCTGGGCAAAGGTCAGCCGTGGGCCATGTTGGTGCACCAGCCGCGCCAGTGCTTCAGGGTTGGTCACGCCTTTGCGTTGCAGGGTTGGGGACAGGTTGATGGCCTGGGCGTTCTGGTTCAGCCCCATGAGCACGGCCATGTCGCTGCCCGGCACGCCACCGATGCCCAGGTGCACGGCGTAGACCAGCCCATACAGGCAGTGCGCGGCGTCCAGTTCGCCACTGACCAGTTTGTCCCGCAGGCCGGCCCACGAGCCCTGGCGCTTAAGGTTGAGGGTCAGGCCGTGCTGCTGGGCGAAGCCCTGGGTGGCGGCGACCACGACCGAGGCGCAGTCGGTGAGGCCCATGAAACCGATGTTGAGGCTGGGTTTCTCCGGCGCGTCGCTGCCGTTGACCCAGGCCAGGGGCGTTGCTCGGGGTGCAGTGTTCACAAGGTTCCTCGCCCATACTGATAAGGCTGTGGGCACTTGGGGTGCAACCGATGTGCCATTTACGCGATCACCTCGCTCCGCAGCCCCACGATGTGCTGTCATGCCGGCGCCGCGCTAGCTATAATCGCCCCCTCACTCACCCTGAGCCTTGCCCGCCCATGTATACCCTGGCCCGCCAGCTGCTGTTCAAGCTTTCCCCGGAAACTTCTCACGACCTGTCCCTGGACCTGATCGGCGCCGGTGGCCGTCTTGGCCTCAACGGCATGCTGTGCAAGCAACCGGCGGCGTTGCCGGTATCGGTCATGGGCTTGAACTTTGCCAACCCGGTCGGCCTGGCCGCCGGCCTGGACAAGAATGGCGCGGCCATCGACGGCTTTGCGCAGTTGGGCTTCGGTTTCGTCGAAATCGGCACCGTCACGCCGCGCCCGCAGCCGGGCAATCCCAAGCCTCGGCTGTTCCGCCTGCCGCAAGCCACCGCCATCATCAACCGCATGGGCTTCAACAACCTGGGTGTCGATCACCTGCTTGGCCGTGTTCGTGCGTCGCGTTACAGCGGTGTGCTGGGTATCAACATCGGCAAGAACTTCGACACCCCGGTCGAGCGCGCGGTGGACGACTACCTGATCTGCCTGGACAAGGTGTATACCGCTGCCAGCTACATCACGGTCAACGTCAGTTCGCCGAACACCCCGGGCCTGCGCAGCCTGCAGTTCGGCGATTCGCTCAAGCAACTGCTCGATGCCCTGGCCGAGCGCCGTGAGCAGCTGGCTGCTGCACATGGCAAGCGCGTGCCGCTGGCGATCAAGATCGCCCCCGACATGAGCGACGAAGAAACCGCCCTGGTGGCGGCTGCGTTGATGGAGTCGGGCATGGATACAGTGATTGCCACCAACACCACGCTGGGCCGTGAGGGTGTCGAAGCGCTGCCTTATGGGGGCGAGGCAGGTGGCCTGTCAGGCGCGCCGGTGCTGGAGAAGAGCACCCATATCGTCAAGGTGCTGGCGGGTGAATTGGGTGGGAAGTTGCCGATCATTGCCGCCGGTGGCATCACCGAAGGGCGCCACGCTGCCGAGAAGATCGCTGCTGGGGCGAGCCTGGTGCAGATCTATTCGGGCTTCATTTACAAGGGGCCGGCGCTGATTCGCGAAGCGGTGGATGCGATCGCGGCGATGCCTCGCTAGCCTGGCGGGGTTTGCCAGCGCATGAAAAAGGGCCCCTTGAAGGGGCCCCTGGGCCTAAGCCCGCCGCCCGGTTGGGGCGTGCATGGTAAATCGAATTCAGTGTCCTCGATCAGCCTACGGCGTGATTTTCGTTGAGTCTATGGATGCCAGCGGTGCCAGTCATACCGTCCCAGTTATCGCCGCGACCTTCACGCCAGCCGTTGATCCAGGCTTGGCGAACAGAAGGAAGATTGAATGGGCAAAGTTCGCGGGATTTGCCGGTTACCCCGTATTGGTAGCCACGTGAATATGCTCTTTCCAACGGATCACGCTTAAGTCTTCTCATAGGGTGTTGCCCTCACTTGTTGACTGTAATGTCCCGTCGGCCTCTCCGAGGCCGGGCAGAGTCTTTCTGCCGGTTTGCGCTCGCTGCCGGCGTGGCGAGCTGAATGTGCCGCCTCGTTGCGAAGCGGCCTGAGACCAGTTCTATCGAATGCGAGTCACGGTGTGAATGATCGATTTGTCATAAGGACGTAACGTTTGTGAGGGTGTGGGGATAAGTAAAGAAATGCGACTCAACCTTATTTAGAGTTGAGCCCGCTACGATCGGGGTTTGCCGATCATTGACGTCATTTTGCCAGCGTCAGTCAAGGAACAGAGAAATAATTTGAAATGCGACGAAGGGTCACACAGCGCTCTACGTCGCCAGAATTTTTCGTACTGCCTGATGATCTAAGCTGTCTTTGCCACCCGGCGAAGCGCAGATCTGTCAGGTGGCCCGGCCCGCTGCGGCACACGAGTGTGCCCAACCGGCCACCTGCACGCCTGCTGGAAAGGCGTGCGGGCAAACATCGCGGGGCGATGCGTCGCCTCGTCAGTCAATAGCCCAAGGCTCTGGAATATTCATGTCGGACCGTTTCGAACTCTACCTCACCTGCCCCAAAGGCCTTGAAGGCCTGCTTGCCGAAGAGGCCAAAAGCCTTGGCCTGGACGAAGTGCGTGAGCACACCTCGGCCATCCGCGGCGCCGCCGACATGGAGACCGCCTACCGCCTGTGCATCTGGTCGCGCCTGGCCAACCGGGTGCTGCTGGTGCTCAAGCGTTTTTCCATGAAGAACGCCGACGACCTGTATGACGGTGTGCACGCCGTGGACTGGGCGGACCACCTGGCGGCCGATGGCACCCTGGCTGTCGAGTTCAGCGGCCATGGCTCGGGCATCGACAACACCCATTTCGGTGCGTTGAAGGTCAAGGATGCCATCGTCGACAAGCTGCGCAACCGCGAAGGCCTGCGCCCGTCGGTGGAAAAGATCGATCCTGACGTTCGCGTGCACCTGCGCCTGGAGCGCGGCGAGGCGATCCTGTCCCTCGACCTGTCCGGGCACAGCTTGCACCAGCGTGGCTATCGTCTGCAGCAGGGCGCCGCGCCGCTCAAGGAAAACCTGGCGGCTGCTGTGCTGATCCGTTCCGGCTGGCCGCGTATTGCCGCGCAAGGTGGTGCGCTGGCCGACCCGATGTGCGGTGTGGGTACGTTCCTGGTAGAGGCCGCCATGATTGCTGCCGATATCGCGCCCAACCTCAAGCGTGAACGCTGGGGTTTCAGCGCCTGGCTCGGCCACGTGCCGGCGCTATGGCGCAAGGTGCATGAAGAAGCGCAGGCACGTGCCCAGGCTGGCCTGGCCAAACCCCCGCTGTGGATCCGTGGCTACGAGGCCGACCCGCGGCTGATTCAGCCGGGCCGTAACAACGTGGAGCGCGCAGGCTTGGGTGACTGGGTGAAAATCTACCAGGGCGAGGTCAGCACCTTCGAGCCGCGCCCGGACCAGAACCAGAAAGGCCTGGTCATCAGCAACCCGCCCTACGGCGAGCGCCTGGGTGATGAAGCCAGCCTGCTGTATCTCTACCAGAACCTTGGCGAGCGCCTGCGCCAGGCATGCATGGGTTGGGAGGCTGCGGTATTCACCGGTGCGCCGCAACTGGGCAAGCGCATGGGCATTCGCAGCCACAAGCAGTACGCGTTCTGGAACGGCGCGTTGCCGTGCAAGCTGCTGTTGTTCAAGGTGCAGCCTGACCAATTCGTCACCGGTGAGCGTCGCGAGGCACCGGCCGACACCGGTGAGGTCGGCCAGCAGGTGCCCGTCACCAGCGAGCCGGCCCGCCTGTCGGAAGGGGCACAGATGTTTGCCAACCGCCTGCAGAAAAACCTCAGGCAACTGGGCAAATGGGCCCGGCGCGAGCAGGTCGACTGCTATCGCCTGTACGATGCCGACATGCCTGAATATGCCCTGGCAGTCGATCTGTACCACGATTGGGTACATGTGCAGGAATATGCCGCACCACGCTCGGTGGACCCGGACAAGGCCCAGGCGCGCCTGCTTGATGCCCTGGCGGCCATCCCGCAGGCATTGGGCATTGCTCCCCAGCGCGTGGTGCTCAAGCGCCGCGAGCGGCAAAGCGGTACCCGCCAGTACGAGCGTCAGGCTACCGAGGGGCGTTTCCAGGAGGTCAACGAAGGCGGCGTGAAGTTGTTGGTCAACCTCACCGATTACCTCGACACCGGCTTGTTCCTCGACCACCGCCCGATGCGCATGCGGATTCAGCGCGAAGCAGCCGGCAAGCGCTTCCTCAACCTGTTCTGCTACACCGCCACGGCCACCGTGCACGCGGCCAAGGGCGGCGCGCGCAGCACCACCAGCGTCGACCTGTCGAAGACCTACCTGGACTGGGCGCGGCGCAACCTGGCGCTCAATGGTTACTCCGAGCGCAATCGCCTGGAGCAGAGTGATGTCATGGCCTGGCTGGAGGGTAACCGTGACAGCTACGACCTGATCTTCATCGACCCGCCGACCTTCTCCAACTCCAAACGGATGGAAGGTGTGTTCGACGTGCAACGTGACCATGTGCAGTTGCTGGACTTGGCCATGGCCCGCCTGGCGCCCGGTGGCGTGCTGTATTTCTCCAACAACTTCCGCAAGTTCCAGCTGGACGAACACCTGATGGCGCGCTACGCAGTGGAGGAAATCACGGCCCAGACCCTGGACCCGGATTTCGCCCGCAACAACCGTATTCACCGCGCCTGGCGCTTGCAGCTGCGCTGAGCCGACGGGGTACATTGCGTCGGTAGTGGCAATTGGCTATAACTGAGTGCAGGGCAGGATAATCCGCAGGACGCTGACGTGACGAGACGGGTGTATGTCAAAGTGTGGCGTGCTTGCGCGGGTGCTTGGCCTGCGCGCAGAGGCGATGTCCGCCTGGCTGATGGCCTTGATTGCGCTGCTGGCCGGCGGCCTGTTGACGGCCGCCCTGGCCCTGGCCGCGCAGTCGTTTTACAACCAGCAGCTGCGCCAGCGCTTCGAGCTGCTGGCGGGCGAGCGCTTTGGCCGCATCGCCGAGCGTTTTGCCGAACAGCACCAGCGCCTGGATGGGCTGCGGTGGTTTTTCAGCTATTCCGACGAAATAACCCCTCGGGAATTTGACGGTTATGCCCGGCCGCTGCTGCACCGTACCCAGGCCTATGCTTGGGCCCCGCGTGTAGAGGCTGCTCAGCGCGCCGTGTTTGAACGCCAGGCCAGCACCCTTGCCGGCCCGGGCTTTGTGATTCGCGATCAGGACGAACAGGGGCAATGGCGCCGCGCTCCCGCGCGCGACCTGTATTTTCCCGTGCTCTATAACGCATCAGGCACCTCGCCGGGGCTGCCTTATGGTCTCGACCTGGCCGCGCAGGATGCGGCCCGGGCCGTGCTTGCGCGGGCGCTGGTGCCGGGAAGCATGGCGGTGTCCCAGCCGCTCAAGTTGAATGCCAGCGAACAGGGCGCGGGCGGCCTGTTGATGGTCGCGCCGGTGTTCGCCGTTGCCGCGACCCACGGCGCTGCAGCGGGCTATGTGCTGGCCTTGTTGAGCATGCCCGAGCTGATCGGCGATGGCCGGCCAGTGGCGCCTGACGATAACCTGGTAACACGCTTGGTTGACCCGTCCGGGCGGCAGGGCCCAGAAGTTCTCTACGACTCCAACAACCCCGTGGCGCCTCTCTCGCTGGTCTGCGATCAGGTGCTGCACCTGGCGGACCGCCAGTTGCTGCTGAGTATCCGCCCCAGCCTGGCATTCTTGCAGGCCAACCGTTCTTCGGCGGTGCTGGCAGTCGGTGCCCTGGGCGATTTGCTGAGCCTGCTGCTGAGCGTGCTGTTGTTCAGCCTGTTCAGCCAGCGTCAACGGGCCTTGGCCCTGGTTGCGCAGCGCACCGAAGAGCTGCAGATCAGCGAACAGTCGCTGCGCGGCACTCACAATCAGCTGCGCAGCGTGCTGGATGCCGCGACCCAGGTTGCCATCATCGCCACCAACCTCAAAGGGGTGGTCAGCACCTTCAATGCCGGTGCCGAAAGCATGCTCGGTTACCCGGCCAGTGAAGCCATTGGCCGCCTGCGTCTTGAGCAACTGGTGCTGGCCGAGGAGCTGAGCCAGCGCGCCCACGCCTTGAGTTTGCGCTTTGGCCGCGCCATTGCGGGGGGCCATGCACTGTTTGCCGAAACGGTATACGAACAGGGGGCCGAGCCGGGTGAGTGGACCCTGGTACGCGCCGACGGCAGCCAACTGGTAGCCAACATGCTGGTGACCGCCATGCTGGACGAGCAGGGCTTGTGGGTGGGTTACCTGGCCATCTGCATCGATGTCACCGAGCGGCGTCGGGTGCACGAGGCATTGGCTGCGCGTGACCGGTTGCTGGAAAAACTCAGTGCCGAAGTACCGGGCGGCATCTACCAGTACAGGCTGGATGCCAACGGCCATTCGTGTTTCCCCTATGCCAGCAAGGGGCTGTACGACATTTATGAGCTTGACCTGCAGCAGCTGCGCGAAGATGCCGCCGCAGTGTACGAACGCATTCACCCTGATGACCTGGAGCGGGTGAGCCGCTCGGTGCGTTATTCGGCCGAACACCTGACGCCGTGGCGCGAGGAGTACCGCGTGTGCCTGCCCCAGGCGGGCTTGCGCTGGGTGCGTGGCGAGGCAACGCCGGAAGTGGGCGAGCAGGGCTGCACCTTGTGGCATGGCTATCTGACCGATATTTCCGATCTCAAGGGCGTGGAACACGAGTTGCGCAGGCTGTCGGTGACCGATTCACTGACCGGCATCCATAACCGCCGTTACTTCCAGGAACGGCTGAAAAACGAGTTGGAGCGTGCCCTGCGAGGTGGCCAGGCGCTGGCCGTGATCATGCTCGACATTGATCACTTCAAGCGCATCAACGACCGTTTCGGCCATGCGGTCGGTGACCGGGTGCTGCGTAGCCTGTGCCAGCGCATCGGCCAGCGCTTACGGCGGACCGATGTGTTCTGCAGGCTGGGCGGGGAGGAGTTCATGGTGCTGTGCCCGGGCAGTGATGCCGAGCAGGCGCGTGTGCTGGCGCTGGAGCTTTGGCAAGGCGTGCGCAATGACCCAGTAGACGGCGTGGGCCAAGTGACCGCGAGTTTCGGCGTGGCCGGGTGGCGGCGGGGGGAGGGCGCCGATGCATTGCTGTTGCGCGCCGATGCCGGGGTTTATGCGGCCAAGCAGGCCGGGCGGGACCGGGTAGAGGGCGAGTCGACCTGACCGCGCTGCCAGGTGCTGGTCACTGCATCTTCAGCGCCTGTGAGATCGAGCGCCGCGCCGGCGGCGCTCAATGCATCAATTGGCAGCGGTGCTGCCGGCCAGTTTCGGCTGGCGGTACAGGTCCAGCAGCACCTGGTCCAGTACCTGCGAGGCACCCCATGGTTTCGGGTCGTTGAGGATCGCCGCCACCGCCCAGGTGTGGCCGTTGCTGTCGCGGCTGAAACCGGCTATTGCGCGGACCGTGTTCAGGGTGCCGGTCTTGATGTGCCCTTCACCGGCCATGGCGGTGCGCTTGAGGCGTTTGCGCATGGTGCCATCCATGCCCACCAGCGGCATCGAACTCATGTATTCGGCAGCGTAGGGGCTCTTCCAGGCCGCCTGCAGCATCTCGGCCATTTCCCGGGTGCTGACTCGCTCGGCTCGCGACAGGCCTGAACCGTTTTCCATTACCAGGTGCGGCGCGGTAATGCCTTTTTTTGCCAGCCACTGGCGTACCACGCGCTGTGCGGCACGCGCATCGTCGCCATCGGCATCGGTGCGGAACTGTGCGCCAAGGCTCAGGAACAACTGCTGGGCCATGGTGTTGTTGCTGTACTTGTTGATGTCGCGGATCACTTCGACCAGGTCTGGGGAGAAGGCACGGGCCAGCAGGCGGGCACTCTTGGGCACGTTCTCGATGCGGTCGCCGCCCTGGATGGTGCCGCCCAGCTCGTTCCAGATGGCACGCACGGCACCGGCCGCGTAGGTCGGGTGGTCAAGCAGGGCCAGGTAAGTCTGCGAGTTGCAACCGTCACCCAGTTGGCCGCTGACCGTCACACTGATGCCGTTGGCCTGAGGCACTGGGTTGTAGCGCACATCGCCGCTGCATTGTTTCGAGGCCACAGGCTTGACCTGGTTGTCGATGCGGATGCTGGCAATCGGTGGCTCCACCGCAATGGTGACCTTGCCGCCATCGTTGCGGGCTACAAAGCGCAGGGCCTTGAGGTTGACCAGCAGCGAGTCGGGCTTGACCAGGAACGGCTTGTTTTCGTCACCGCCGTCGTCGTTGAACTGGGGCAGGTTGGGTTGCACGAAGTGGCTGCGGTCCAGTACCAGGTCACCGGTGACAGTGCGCACACCATTGGCGCGCAGATCCCGCATCAGCAGCCACAGCTTTTCCATGTTCAGCTTGGGGTCACCGCCGCCTTTGAGGTAAAGGTTGCCGTTGAGCACCCCGTTGCTCAGGGTGCCGTCGGTGTAGAACTCGGTCTTCCACTGAAAGGTCGGGCCAAGCAGCTCGAGGGCTGCGTAGGTGGTGACCAGTTTCATGGTCGAGGCCGGGTTCACCGACACGTCGGCATTGAACACGGTGGGAACACCGGGGCCATCCAGGGGCAGCATGACCAGCGACAGCGCGGTGTCTTGCAGTTTGTTGGCTTTGAGCGCCTGCTGCACTTTGGCAGGCAAGGTGGTGTTGACGGCTGCGGCTTGGCTGGGCAAGGCGAAGGGCAATAGCAGGCCGGCAAGTACGAGGGGACGAAGCGTTTTGATCATGGTGAGCAAATACCCTGCAGCGAGGGAAAAGGACATTGGGGCTGTAAGCGATGATGGCCCCACGAGCTAAAGAAACCGCATTATGCCCCAAGCGTAGCGACGATGCGCCACGTTCGACGGAAAACCATCGCCAATAAAAAGGCCACCTCGAGAGGTGGCCTTTCTTCGATCGAACCGGGCTGAGGGTTACTCAGCCTTGTTGATCGGCTTTTCCGGGTACCAGGCGTCCAGCAACGGGCTGACTTCGATTTTGGTCAGTTCGCTGCGGCCTTTGAGCCAGGCTTCGACGGCGGCGCGTTGCTCTTCGCTGACCGAACCGCGTTTGACCGAGCAAACCAGGCCGTAATCGTCACCGCCTACATAATCCAGGCCGTTGGCGTCCATGGCTTCAGCCAGGAACGCGTCGAGGAAAGCATCGATTGCCTGGTCATCCAGATCTTCCTTGAATTCCAGGTTCAGCTCGAAGCCCAATTCCTGAAACTCGTCGACACACAGCTTCTTGCGCAGACGACGGGAGCGGTTTGTGGCCATGAAACAATCCTCTTAGGTAATAACGCCGCGCAGTCTACCAGTTAACACGCGTGGCTGCCTGCCTGAGTGTCGGCGGTTGGCGCCAACTCCCTGGCCAGGGCGCGCTCCACCCGGCGCATGTGGCGTGCCAGTGCCTGGCGCTTCAAGCGTAGCTGGGCAGTGGTAAGGGTGCCGGCTTCAAGCGCTTCGCATGCCGCCATCAGGGCGGGTGCCTTGAGCATACGCGCGGCGCTCAGCACCTTGTGGGCCTGGTCGGAGATGGCCGTGCTGTCGTGCTGTGGGTCCAGCGCCATCAAGCTGAGCAGGTCGGCCTGCAGGCTCTGCAGTAGCGCTTGCAGAAAACGCTGACGGTCGTCGGGTGCTGGGCCGGTCACGGCCGCCAGGCCGTCCAGTTCGTACAACCTGCCCGGGGGGCATTGCTGGCGGCGCGGGCGAATGCCCGCCAGGCACTGGCTGAGCGTACTCAGGCTGATGGGCTTGAGCAGGCAGTCGTCCATGCCGGCGCTCAGGCACTTGCGACGCACCTCTGGCTGGGCGTTGGCGGTATAACCCAGGATGGTGCAGCGCGGCCGCTGGCCATGGCGTTCTTCGGTGCGCACGGCGGTTGCCAGCTGGTAGCCGTTCATGTGCGGCATGTTGCAGTCCAGCACCAGCACGTCGAAATCACCTGCGCGCCAGGCGGCCAGGCCTTCCCGGCCATCCCTGGCGCTGGCATGCTGCAGGCCCAGATAACCGAGCTGCTGCGCCATCAGTTCCAGGTTGGCCGGGTGATCGTCGATCACAAGCACGCGCAGACCGGGGTCGGGAGCGTCCAGGCATTCCGGCAACTGGGCGGGTTGCGCTGCAGCATCGACCCGTTGCAACGGCATCTTCAGGCGCACCTGGGTGCCGACGTCCTCCAGGCTTTTGATGGTCAGGCTGCCCCCCATCATGTCGCACAGGTTGCGGCAGATGGCCAGACCGAGCCCGGTGCCCGCACGGGCACCCTGGCTGTGAGGGTTGGCCTGGATGAACGGGTTGAACAGGCGCTCCAAGTCTTTGGCAGGGATACCGATACCACTGTCGCGCACCTCCAGGTCCAGCATTGCAGGCCTGCCAGGGCGTTCGTCCAGCAGGCTGACGCAGATGCGTACCTGGCCATGCTCGGTGAACTTGATGGCGTTGCTCACCAGGTTGGACAGCACCTGCTTGAAACGCAGGGGGTCGAGCAACGCGTGGCAACGTGCGGCCGGATCGATGATCACTTCCAGCGCCAGGCCTTTTTGCCGTGCCTGGCCATCGAACATGCGCCCCACCGACTCGACCAAGGCTGCCAGGTCGACCACCTCGGGGGCCAGCGACAGATGCCCGGATTCGATGCGCACGATATCGAGAATGTCACCGATCAGGCCCAGCAGGTCTTTGGCCGAATGGTGCGCCAAGGCCAGCGCGCTGCGGTCCACCCACCCTTGATCGGCGCGTTTGACCGCCAGTTCGAGCATGCCGATGACCGCATTCATGGGGGTGCGGATTTCGTGGCTGATGGTGGCCAGGAAGGTGCTTTTGGCGCGGTTGGCATCGTCGGCCTGCTGCTTGGCCTGGCGCAGTTCCGTGACCAGCTGGCGGCGGTCGCTGATGTCGATCCAGCCGCCGATGATGCCCTGCACCTCACCCAGCGAATCACGGTAGGGCAGGATCCAGTGGTAGATGGTCATCTCCCGGCCCTTGATCCGCAACGGGCGGTCCATGATCAGGGGGGAGCCGGCAGCCATCACTTTGTGGTAATCAGCCTGGATTTGCCGGGTCTGTTCGGCGTCAGCGAACAGGCTGGCGCTCAGCTGTTTGCCGATAACCTGCTCGGAGCGGGCCTGCACCGCCTCCAGGTAGCTGTAGTTGCAGCTTTGCAAGCGGCCATCGCGGTCGCGCACGTACATAGGGTGAGGGGTGCCGTTGAGCAGTGCGCGCATGAATGCCAGTTGGTCGTTCAGCGCCCTTTCGGCGCGCTGGCGCTGGCGGATCTGCAAGCGCAGGCGGGCGTTCCAGAGCAACGCCAGCAGAAGCAGCACCGCCGTGGCCAATACCACCTGCAGCGCCAGCCGGCGGTAGCTCTGGCTTTTGCTGTCTTCGTGCGGGCCAAAGCTGCGCCAGCGGTTGTTGATGACCCCCAGTTCCTCGGGCGAAATGCTCTGCAGGGCCTTGTCGAGGATCGAGGCCAGTGCCGGTGAAGACGCGTTGGTGGCCATGGCGTAGTTGGCGGGCTCCCCGCCGACCGAGGTGCGGATGACCAGGTCGGGGTTGCTGGCCAGGGCGTGGTTGGCATCGATAAGGGTGGTGATCACCGCATCGACTGCGCCGCTGTTGAGTAACGCCATGGAGTAGAACGCGCTGGCGCTCTCGACCCAGCCGATGTGCGGATAATGCTGCGGCAACGTGGCATGCAGGGCGCTGTGGCGGGTAAAGGCGATGCGGTGGCCCTGCAACTGTTCCAGGGACCCTGGGGCCGGTTTGTCCTTGCGGCTGACCAGAACATAGGCGCTTTCCAGGTACGGCCGGCTGATCTGCAGGTCCTTGTCGACCAACCCGGCGATGGCCAGGGCGGCGATCACGTCGGCGCGGCCATCCTTCAAGCGGGCGATCATGTCGGCGATGCCACTGGCCCGCTGCACCTCGAAGCGCAAGCCAGTGCGCAGGCGAATGAGCTCCAGCAGGTCGGCCGTGATGCCGCGAAAGTGCCCCGAGCCATCGAAGTAGGACAAGGGCGCAGCGGTATCGTCGATGGCCACACGCATCACAGGGTGCTGTTGCAGCCATTGTTGCTCCGTTTCGCTCAATTGCAGGTTGCGGTCGGTCAACAGCAGGTCGCTGCCGGCGCTCCAGCGTTTGAAGATACTGGCGCGCATGGCGGGGGGCTGGCTATCGAGGACGGTATCGACCAGTTCCCTCAGTACGGTGTCCTGCTGGCGCAGGGCAAAGCCAAAGCCGATGGCTTCATGCTTGCCGAAGTTGGCCATGCGCAGGCGTGGCAGGTGGCCGCGGTTGAGCTGGTAGTGGGTGGAAATGGTGTCGCCGATGAACACATCGGCCTGGCCGAACGCTACGGCATTCAACGCCTGGCTGGAGGACTCGAACGTCAGCAGCTCGGCATCGGGGTAGGCGTTGAGCAGTTCTGCCTCGGGCAGGTAGTGATAGAGCATGCCCAGGCGCATGCCGGCCAGGCCCGTGTCCAGTGCCCGCGTTTCGTCTTCGCGTGTGACCAGCACCGGCTGGTCCACGGCATAGGGGTGCGACAAGGCCAGGCC
The DNA here is from genome assembly GCF_013305665.1 of Pseudomonas sp. NY5710. Taxonomy (NCBI): domain Bacteria; kingdom Pseudomonadati; phylum Pseudomonadota; class Gammaproteobacteria; order Pseudomonadales; family Pseudomonadaceae; genus Pseudomonas; species Pseudomonas sp. NY5710. Next base: position 3,627,840 of record NZ_CP045554.1, on the reverse strand, counting down.
GCCGCTGGCCGCTTCGTAGCCATTGGCGCTGCCCAGCAGGTCGATGTCGCCTTGCCGGAGTGCTTCCAAAGCGGCCTGCCGGCTGGGAAAACGCAGCACCCGGACCGGCAGCTCCAGGGCCGTGCCGATCAGGTTTGCATATTCGGCGGTAAGCCCCTGGTAGTCACGGCCGCCACTGGTGATGTCGAACGGCGGGTAGTCAGGGGCCGAGGTTCCCAGCACCAGTTCCTGGCGCCCTGCAAGCCATTGCCGTTGCTCGGCGTTGAGTTCCGGTGGCGCTGGCATAGCCGATGAACGCGGCAGGAGCGTGTACGATGCAGTTTCGTGGTGGGTGGCCAGTGCCGCGCTGCTGAATAGCAGCAGCGCGAGCAGCAAGCGGGCGAAAGGGCGGGCCATGACCATGCTCAGACCAATGCGTTGCGCTTGGCCATCTCGATCAGGTCGACCAACGTACTGACCTGCAGCTTTTGCATGAGGCGCTTCTTGTAAGTGCTCACGGTCTTGCTGCTGAGGAACATGCCCTTGGCAATTTCCTTGTTGCTGCGCCCTTGGGCGAAGAGTTGCAGTACCATCAGTTCGCGATCATTTACCTGGCGGAAAAGTTGCAGGTCGCTCGTGGTTGCCTGGTCATGCTTTATTGCCTGGCTGGGGAAGTAGTTGTAACCGGCCAGCACGGCCTTGATTGCACTGAGCAGTTCACCAAGGTCCTCCTGCTTGCACACATAACCGGCAGCACCCGAGTGCATGCAGCGCACGGCAAACAACGCCGGGGCCTGGGCAGTCAGCACCAGCACTTTCATGGGCAGCGCCATGGCCTGGAAGCGCGCAAGCACTTCCAGCCCGTCTAGCTTGGGGATGCTGATGTCGAGGATGACCAGGTCGGGGTGGCTCTCGCGGATCATCTGCATCGCGTCCACGCCATTGTCCGATTCACCGACAATCTTGTAATTCTGGTTTTCCAGCAGCATGCGGACGGCAAGGCGGATGACCGGATGATCGTCAACAATAAATATGGAATGCATGTTCAACTTGCCTGCGGTCAATTGGGGTGACAGGTGGCACCTTATCGCAGTTGGAAGTCGACGGGCATGCAAGGAAGGGCTGTTAGCCCTATATGGGAAATGGCTTACAAGATAAAGCAAAACCGGCTACGAGATAATCGTGCGCGCCGCAATGTCAAAGTGCATTTGGTAACTTTTCGTTGGCAAATTAAACGTGTTGTTTAATTTGCCCTCGGTATATGTAGGAAGTTTCCTTTAACACAGGTACAGCACCGGCACGCTGGCCGGTCTGCACCGCCATGCCTCAGCCCGGGCCCGAGCGCCCGGTCATTTCCCTGGCCATTTCGCTGGCGTAGCTGTCGGTCATGCCGGCGATGAAGTCGATCATGCGCAGGAACGCGTTGTACAGCGAGCCGTGTGGGTCTGGTGCACTGTTGCCGAGCAGGTCCATGACCCGTCGGCTCTTGAACGATGGCGTGCGCCCGCCGTGTTGTTCGAGCGCCGCGCCGCAGAAGGTATTCAGCAGGATTTCCAGTGTGGTGTAGGCGCCGATTTCGTGCAGGGTCTTGCGCTTGTCCTGAAAGATCTTGTTGCGCGCCATGTCTTTGGCCTGCAGCACGCAGCGCTTGGCCGGGCCGTGCATGTGTTCGACCAGGTCGCCTGGCAGTTGCCCGGCCAGCAACGCTTGCTGCTGCTCGACAAAAGCTTGGGCGGCAGCGTTGGTCAAGTGCTCGATGGCCTTGCCACGCAGGATGGCCAGCTTGCGCCGGCGAGAACCGCCGGGGCCCAGCTGGCGATAGGTTTCCGGCAGATCGTCGCCGACCAGGTCGAGCAACAAGGCTTCGACTTCGCCGTATTGCAGCAAGTCCATCTCCAGGCCGTCTTCCAAGTCGATCAGCGCGTAGCAGATGTCATCGGCCGCTTCCATCAGGTACACCAACGGGTGGCGCGCCCAGCGCTGGTGCTCCAGCTGTGGCAGGCCCAGCTTGCGGGCGATCTGTTCCAGCAGTAGCAGCTCGCTCTGGTAGCTGCCGAACTTGTGCTTCTTGTAGCCCAGGGCGTCGGCATGGCGGGCGCTCCAGGGGTATTTGAGGTAGGTGCCAAGGGTGGCATAGGTCAACCGGGTGCCGCCGTCGAACTGGTGGTACTCCAGCTGCGTAAGCACGCGAAAACCTTGCGCATTGCCCTCGAAATTGAGGAAGTCGGCACGCTCGTCATCACCCATATCGTCCAGCCAACCGCGCCCGGCCGCCTGCTGGAACCAGTGACGTATGGCGTCTTCGCCAGAATGGCCGAATGGCGGGTTGCCGATGTCGTGGGCCAGGCAAGCCGACTGCACGATCATCCCCAGGTCGCTGGGCGCGCACCAGTCTGGCAAGCTTTCGCGCAGGGTTTCCCCCACGCGCATGCCCAGCGAACGCCCCACGCAACTGACTTCCAGCGAATGGGTCAGGCGCGTGTGAATGTGATCGTTACTGGTGACGGGGTGCACTTGGGTCTTGCGCCCCAGGCGGCGAAAGGCGCCCGAGAAAATGATGCGGTCGTGGTCTTTGTGGAAGGGGCTGCGCCCCAGTTCTTCAGCGCTATACAGGGCTTTGCCCAGACGTTCGCGGGTGAGCAGGGTGTGCCAGTCCAAGGCGCGTTCTCCAGGGGGTCAAAGGCTATAGCTTCTGGTGTGCTGTGCATGCGCGCAAGTGGCAGGGGCAACGCTGGGCGCAGGCATGGATTACCCACGAACGGCCGGTGACGCCACCGATGCGTTCGCGGGTGAGCCTGTACCCATTCACCCCCCTTAGGGGCGGCGGCTACCTTGCAGGTACAGGCGCACCAGCGGCAGCAGGCTGGTGCCCAGGCGCACAAGCCTGCCCAGATTGCCGCTGCGCACGCCCTTGCCGGTCATGAAGCCCAGTGCTACCACAGCGCCAATGCCCCACAGCGGCGCGCGCTTGATGCCCAAGCCGTCGTGCAGCGAGCTGCCCATGCCGCGCATGCGCTGCAACGGTGCCAGCAGTTGCCCGGATTCGTGGCGGATCTCCTGGCGGTGCATTTCCATGCGCAGGCGCAGCAATGCCTTGCGCAGCTCGCGTGGGTTTCGTGTGTTCGGCAGTTGTGGCAGGTTCATGGCAACAAGCGCTCCCGGTCCTTGGCGAGTTCTTCGAGGGTAGCGTTGAAGGGGGATGACTCGTCGAACACCGCTGCCTTCAACCGTACACCGCAATACAGTGCGGCCAAGCTATAGAACACGCACAGGCCGATGATGCCGGCAAGGCGATAGCTATCCCACAGCAGCACCAGCAGCAAGCCCGACAGGGCGGTAAGCAGCAGCAGGGCGAATACCAGTGCCAGGCCGGCGAACAACAGCAACTTTAGCGTGCGGCCTTTCTGCTCCTGCAGCTCGATACCGAACAGCTCGATATGGCTGTGCAGCAGCCCCAGCGCGGCTGCGCCCAGGCGCTTGCCCGATGCGCCGGCGCCGTTGGCTTCGTTCTCCATGGGAACCCCTTAACGCCGGTTGGCCAGCAGGCCGATCAACAGGCCCACGCCGGCAGCGATGCCGATGGCCTGCCATGGGTTTTCCTGTACGTACTGCTCGGCGCTGCCCAGCGCAGCCTGGCCGCGGTCGCGTACCGACTCCTGGGTCAACTGCAGGGCTTCGCGTGCCTGGGCCAGGCGCTCGTGAATCTGCCCGCGCAACTCCTCGGCCTGGTCGCCGGCCAGGTTGGCGGTATCGGCCAGCAGCTTTTCGGTGTCGCGCACCAAAGCTTGGAAGTCAGCCATCAATATCTCTTGTGCAGTCTTTGCCGAATTGCTGGCCATGTGTCTCTCCCTGTCGATGAATGTTGGTAGTTCGAGTGATAGCACGCGCGGAAGGTTCAAGTGAGCGTACAGCCGCGTGTGCTGGTATGCGCCTTGCTATGTGTTTGCCACGTTGCGGGGCGCCTCTGGCGGTTTTTGCGCCGATTCAGGGCGCCCACGCGGCGAATATCGATAAACCTTAACGCAATCCTCGACAAACCCAAGAAAAAACCACGCAGGTCCTGCCCACGCAACGGAAACAGGGCGATGACTGGCACCGATTCGGTGCAGGGATGCAGGTTCTTGAACTGTCCTGGTGCCTTTTTTCAGCAGGTCTGCCTATTTCATGGATAACATGCACAGCGCGATGGACTCCCTGGTCCACGGTTCCAACACCCTGTTCCTTCTCATGGGCGCCATTTTGGTGCTGGCCATGCATGCCGGCTTCGCGTTCCTCGAAGTGGGCACCGTACGCCACAAGAACCAGGTCAATGCCTTGTCGAAGATCCTCAGTGACTTCGCCATTTCGGCGCTGGTGTATTTCTTTATAGGCTACTGGATCGCCTATGGGGTCAACTTCTTCCAGCCTGCTGCAACGCTGGCCGCCGACCATGGCTATGCGCTGGTCAAGTGCTTCTTCCTGTTGACCTTCGCTGCAGCCATTCCGGCGATCATTTCCGGGGGCATCGCCGAGCGTGCGCGTTTTCTGCCGCAACTGTGTGCCACCGCCTTGATCGTGGCATTTGTCTACCCCTTCTTCGAGGGCGTGGTGTGGAACGGCAACCTGGGCCTGCAAGCCTGGTTGCAGGCCCGCTTTGGCGCGCCGTTCCATGACTTTGCCGGCTCGGTGGTGGTGCATGCCATGGGCGGCTGGCTTGCGCTGGCGGCGGTGATGCTGCTCGGCCCCCGCCGCGGGCGCTATCGCGATGGTCGGCTGGTAGCTTTTGCGCCCTCGAGCATTCCCTTTCTCGCCCTGGGCTCGTGGATCCTGATCATTGGCTGGTTCGGTTTCAACGTGATGAGCGCCCAGACGTTGGAGGGGCTCAGCGGCCTGGTGGCGATCAACTCGCTGCTGGCCATGGTTGGCGGCACGTTGTCGGCGTTGCTGGCCGGGCGCAACGACCCTGGCTTCCTGCATAACGGGCCGTTGGCCGGGTTGGTGGCGGTTTGCGCCGGCTCAGACCTGATGCACCCGATCGGTGCGCTGACTACCGGCCTGGTGGCAGGCGGGCTGTTCGTGTGGACGTTCACCGCGGCCCAGAACCGCTGGAAAATCGACGACGTGCTGGGTGTTTGGCCGTTGCATGGTCTGTGTGGCGTGTGGGGTGGGGTTGCCTGCGGCATCTTCGGCCAGGCGGCACTGGGCGGCATGGGCGGCGTCAGCCTGGTCAGCCAACTGCTGGGGAGCCTGATGGGGGTGGTGGTGGCACTTGCCGGTGGTTTTGCCGTGTATGGTGCGCTGCGCGCCGTGCATGGCCTGCGCCTGAGCCATGAACAGGAGTTCCAGGGCGCCGACCTGTCGCTGCACCGTATCGGCGCCACCAGCCAGGATTGAAGGTGCACGATGGCCGTGGTGGTCCTAGAATAGGCTTCTCTGCATGCCACCTCGGGACCCGCCCATGCTGCCTGAATGCCAACTGTTCGGCACCCTCGGCTGCCACCTGTGTGAAGTGGCCGAGTCGGTGCTGATGCCCTTCGTCGATCATGGCCTGCTGGTGGAGCTGGTCGATGTTGCCGAAAGCCAACCTTTGTTCGAACGCTATGGGCTGGTCATTCCGGTGCTCCGGCGCTGTGACAACGGTGCCGAGTTGCACTGGCCGTTCGATGCCGAGCAGGTGGTGGCGTTCCTGGGGCAATGACGCCAACAGGGGAGTTACAACCCTGCTCCATGGCAGGTGATGCGCACTGATGATCAGGCGCCGGCGCACCAGTGCCGGTGCCCCTAGCCATCATCGGAACCGCTTGCCATGTTGATCACACCACATTTTACCCTCGCTGAACTGACCGTTTCCCAGCTCGCCGCCAGGGATGGGTTCGACAACACCCCGCCACCTGAAGCCAGGGCCAACCTGCAATTGCTGTGTTGTGCGCTGGAGCAGGTGCGCGCGCTGTTCGGCGTGCCCATCATTGTCAGCAGCGGCTACCGTAGCGAGAAAGTCAACCGGTTGATTGGCGGTGCCGCCAACAGCCAGCATGTACAAGGGCTGGCGGCTGACTTCACGGTCATAGAGGTGAGCCCGCGCGAGACCGTGCAACGGATCAGCGAAAGTACAGTGCCGTTCGATCAACTCATCCTGGAATTCGACAAGTGGGTGCACCTGTCGGTGGCGCGGGGCATCCCGCGGCGCCAGGTGTTGACCATTCGCAAGGGCAGCGGCTATCTGGCGGGGCTGCAATGAAGCGCATTGACTGCGACGCGAGGATGTTCGTATGCTGTATATAAATACAGTATCGAGGTAAAGCCATGCTCAACGTCGAGCAACTCAAGTACAGCGTCAACCGCATGCCTGTGGAGCGGGTGGCCGACGCCGTTCTGGAACTGCGCCTCGAAGGCCTGGTGACCGATGACCGCACCCCCTTCGGCAAGGTGCATTTCAATACCTGCTTTGCCGAGATCGAAGCCTTGTTCCAGCGGGCCGGCTACCACCGTGGGCTCGATGTAGTCGGGTACCAAGGGGCGCTCTACGCACTCTACGACCCTGGCCGCTGGGAGCCGGTGCAGGTACTGCGCTGGTTGAAGGAGCGCAGCGAGGCGCTGGCCCAGGCTGGTTGATGGGGCGGGGTTGGGTGATAATGCGCGGCCGTGCCTGTTCCGAGCCCTGCCATGTCCACGCCTTTCGACCCCGCCCGCCAGCAAGCCAGCACCGTGTGCCTGCCACCCGGTCACTGGGCAACGGTGCTCGATTGCCTGTGTGACCATTTCAAGGCCATCGACCGTGCCCAGTGGCTCGACCGCTTTGCCAGGGGGCGGGTGCTGGACGCCCAGGGGCAGGCAGTGGCTGCCGAGCTGCCTTACAAACCGGGCATGCGCTTGCACTATTTTCGCGAAGTGCCGAACGAACGACCGATCCCGGTGCAAGAGCACGTGCTGCACGTGGACGAGCACCTGGTGGTGGCGGACAAGCCGCATTTTCTGCCGGTAACACCGACCGGCGAGTACGTTGAACACACCTTGCTGCGCCGCCTGATCCGCAGGCTGGATAACCCTCACCTGGTGCCCTTGCATCGCATCGACCGGCATACCGCCGGGCTTGTGCTGTTCTCTGCCAACCCGCAGACGCGTAGCGCTTATCAGCGGCTATTCCCCGAGCGACGCATCGACAAGCGCTACCAGGCCATTGCGGCCGCTTTGCCGCAACATGCGTTTCCGTTGGTGCATAAAAGCCGCCTGGTGCATGGCGAGCCCTTTTTCCGCATGCATGAGGTAGAGGGCGAGGCCAATAGTGAAACCCTGGCCGAGGTGCTGGAGAAGCGTGGAGCGCTGTGGCGGTACGGGTTATCGCCGGTCACCGGCAAGACCCACCAGTTGCGGGTGCACATGGCTGCGTTGGGCGCGGGCATCAGCAATGACCCGTTCTATCCGCAGTTGCTCGACACGGCGGACGATTACCAGCGGCCATTGAAGCTGCTGGCGCAGAGCCTGCGTTTCACCGACCCGTTGAGCGGCGAAGAGCGCTATTTCGAGAGCCGCTTGAGCCTGGCATGGTAACCCTGCCTGGGCATGCTTTGCCAGCCAGGGGCTGCTGTGCAGCCCCCTCGCGGCGCGCAGGCCTGCGGTCAGCGGTTGAAGCGCTCCACCAGTGAGTACTGGCTCCCGGCGGTAGTGGTCAGCTCTTCGCTCAACAGCGCCGAGTGCTGTGCCTGCTCGGCGGTCTGGTCGGCCAGTTCGGCGATGGTGCTGATGTTGCGGCTGATCTCATCGGCGACGGCGGTCTGCTCTTCGGTCGCGGCGGCGATCTGGGTCGCCATGTCGGTGATGTTGGCGACCGCTTCGCTGATGCCGAGCAGCGCTTCGTCAGCCTGCATCACGCGAGCAACGCCTTCCTCCGCCTGACGGTGGCCGGTTTCCATGGTCAGAACGGCGTTGCTGGCGGTTTGCTGCAGCTTGGCGATCAGGCTGTGGATCTGCCCGGTGGACTCGGCGGTGCGTTGAGCCAGCTGGCGCACTTCGTCGGCCACCACAGCAAAGCCACGGCCCATTTCCCCTGCCCGCGCCGCCTCAATGGCGGCATTCAATGCCAGCAGGTTGGTCTGGTCGGCAATGCCCTTGATCACATCGACGACACCGCCAATTTCGTCGCTGTCCTTGGCCAGTTGCGTGACGGTCTGGCCGGTTTCGCCCACTGCTGTCGACAGGCGTTCGATGGCCTCGCGGGTTTCCCCGGCAATCTGCCGGCCCTGGCTGGTCAGGCGGTTGGCTTCCTGGGTGGCATCGGCTGTGCGTTGCACGTGGTTGGCAACTTCCTGGGTGGTCGCGGCCATCTGGTTGACGGCGGCGGCGACCTGTTCGGTTTCGACCCGCTGGCGTTCCAGCCCCGAAGAGCTCTTGTGTGCCAGGGCGTCGGACTGCCGCGCCTGGTCGCTGAGGTGCTCGGCGCTGTCCTGCAAGCGGGTCAGGCAGGTTTTCAGGCGCGCATCCTGGCTGAGCATGGCCATTTCCAGGCGGGCCTGCACGCCACGGCTGTCGGTGTACATCTGCGCGATCAGCGGGTCGGAGGTGGTCTGTTCAGCCAGCCGCAGCAAGCGCTTGAGGCCGCGTTGCTGCCAGCTCAGGCCGATCAGGCCAAGCGGTACGGAAAGCGCGGCGGCCAACGCGAAGCCCCAGGAATGGCCCAGCCAGTTGCCAATCAGGAAGCCCGCCTGGCTGATCAGGATGAACGGCAGCCAGTCCTGCAGCACCGGCAGCCATTTGTCACGGCGCGGTACCGGCGGCTTGCCTTGGTTGATGCGCTGGTACAGGGCCTCGGCCCGGCGGATCTGCTCGGCGGTGGGTTTGACCCGCACAGACTCGAAGCCGACCACCTGGTTGTTGTCGAAAATCGGTGTGACGTAGGCGTTGACCCAGTAGTGGTCGCCCGACTTGCAGCGGTTCTTGACGATACCCATCCACGGCTGGCCTTGCTTGAGGGTTTGCCACATATGGGCAAACACCGCTGGCGGCACGTCAGGGTGGCGCACCAGATTGTGCGGCGCACCGGTCAGTTCTTCGCGGGTGAACCCACTGATGTCGATGAAGGCATCATTGCAGTAGGTAATCACGCCCTTGGCGTTGGTGGTGGAGATCAACCGCTGCTGGGCAGGGAAAGTCCGTTCTCTCTGGGTAATCGGCTGGTTGTTACGCATGGGGTGATAGTCCGCAGGGCTTTGGATGGGTATCGGCAAGCCACCGGGATTATTGAGTGTATATTTAACATGCGTGACGAAAGGTGTTCGATTTTGGTGCAAGGGTGCTTGAGCAATCGAGCGCCGTATGGGCGGCGCTCGATTGGCAGGTGTCGCAGGTTTTCCAGTGCGGCTGCGCCCTCAACCTGCAATCAGCTGGCGCAGCACATAGTGCAGAATCCCGCCTGCCTTGAAGTACTCCACCTCGTTGACGGTATCGATCCGGCACAGCACCTCGATCTGTTCCTGCTGGCCATCCTCGCGGGTGATGCGCACCTGTAGCGGCATGCCGGGGTGAATCGGTGCGCCGGCCAGCCCCAGCACGTCGATCTGCTCCTTGCCGGTCAGCCCCAGCGCCTTGCGGTCATGCCCGGCCGTGAACTGCAGCGGCAGCACGCCCATGCCCACCAGGTTGGAGCGGTGGATACGCTCGAAGCTTTCCGCCAGCACTGCCTTCACGCCTAGCAGGTTGGTGCCCTTGGCCGCCCAGTCGCGGCTGGAGCCGGTGCCGTATTCCTGCCCGGCAATCACCACCAGCGGGGTACCTTCCTGCTGGTAGCGCATGGCTGCGTCATAGATCGACAGTTTTTCACCCGAGGGCACGTGCAAGGTGTTGCCGCCTTCCTCGCCCGCCAGCATTTCGTTGCGGATTCGGATATTGGCGAACGTACCGCGCATCATCACTTCGTGGTTGCCGCGCCGCGAACCATAGGAGTTGAAGTCGCGTGGCTCCACACCTTTTTCGCGCAGGTAACGCCCCGCTGGGCTGTCGGCCTTGATGTTGCCGGCAGGGGAAATGTGGTCGGTGGTCACCGAGTCGCCCAACAGCGCCAGCACGCGGGCGCCGCGAATGTCGGTGATGGCCGGTGGCGGCCCGTCGATGTCGTCGAAGAACGGTGGGTGCTGGATATAGGTGGAGTCGGCCTGCCACACGTAGGTGGCCGCCTGGGGCACCTCGATGGCCTGCCACTGGGCATCGCCGGCGAATACTTCGGCATATTGCTTGTGGAACATGGCCGTATCGACCTTGGCCACCGCCGCCGCGATCTCCTGCTGGGTGGGCCAGATATCGCGCAGGTACACCGGTTGGCCGTCCTTGCCCGTACCCAGCGGGTCACGCGTCAGGTCCACGCGCACACTGCCGGCGAGCGCATAGGCCACGACCAGGGGCGGCGAGGCCAGCCAGTTGGTCTTGACCAGCGGGTGAACGCGCCCTTCGAAATTACGGTTGCCCGACAGCACCGAGGCCACGGTGAGGTCCGCGTTGGCAATGGCTTTCTCGATGGCTTCATCCAGCGGGCCGGAGTTGCCGATGCAGGTGGTGCAGCCATAGCCAACCAGATCGAAGCCCAGTTCGTCGAGGTAAGGCGTGAGCCCGGCGGCCTTGAAGTAGTCGGTGACCACCTTGGAGCCCGGTGCCAGCGAACTTTTCACCCAGGGTTTGCGTTGCAGGCCCTTTTCCAGGGCGTTCTTGGCTACCAGCCCGGCAGCCATCATCACGCTGGGGTTGGAGGTATTGGTGCACGAGGTGATGGCGGCGATCACCACGGCGCCATCGCGCAGGGTGTGGGTCTGGCCTTGGTGGCTGTAGTCGATCTCGCCGGCCTGGTCGGCGTTGCCAACGGCCACGCCACCACCCCCTTCACTTTCCAAACGGCCGACTTCCTTGGCCAGCGGCTTGGGTTGCAGTTCGATGAAGTGGTCGAAGGCCTGGCTGACCTGGCCCAGCTCCACCCTGTCCTGAGGCCGCTTGGGCCCGGCGAGGCTGGCTTCGACCTCGTGCATGTCCAGCGCCAGGGTGTCGCTGAACAGCGGCTCGTGGCCGGGCAAGCGCCACATGCCTTGGGTTTTGCAGTACTGCTCGACCAGTTGCACGGTCGCCTCTGGCCGCCCAGACAGGCGCAGGTAATCGAGGGTGACGTCATCGACCGGGAAAAACCCGCAAGTAGCGCCGTACTCCGGGGCCATGTTGGCGAGGGTGGCGCGGTCGGCAAGCGGCAGCTCGGCCAGGCCGTCGCCATAGAACTCGACGAACTTGCCGACCACGCCTTTCTTGCGCAGCATTTGGGTCACGGTCAGCACCAGGTCGGTCGCAGTGATGCCTTCGCGCAGCTTACCGGTCAGCTTGAAGCCGATCACTTCCGGGATCAGCATCGATACGGGCTGGCCGAGCATGGCCGCCTCGGCTTCGATGCCGCCGACCCCCCAGCCAAGAACGCCCAGGCCGTTGATCATGGTGGTGTGCGAGTCGGTGCCGACCAAGGTGTCGGGGAAGGCATAGGTGCGGCCATCGGCTTCACGGGTCCATACCGTGCGGCCCAGGTATTCCAGGTTGACCTGGTGGCAGATGCCGGTGCCGGGCGGTACCACGCTGAAGTTGTCGAAGGCGTTCTGGCCCCAGCGCAGGAAGGCATAGCGCTCGCCGTTGCGCTGCATTTCGATATCCACGTTCTCGCTGAAGGCTTGTGCTGTACCGTAGCGGTCGACCATCACCGAGTGGTCGATCACCAGGTCGACCGGTGACAGCGGGTTGATGCGTTGCGGATCGCCGCCGGCCTTGGCCATGGCGGCGCGCATGGCGGCCAGGTCGACCACTGCCGGTACGCCGGTGAAGTCCTGCATCAGTACGCGCGCGGGGCGGTACTGGATTTCGCGGTCGGAGCGCCGCTCGCCCAGCCACTGGGCGAGGGCGCGCAAGTCGTCGCCGGTCACGGTTTTGCCGTCTTCCCAGCGCAGCAGGTTTTCCAACAGCACCTTCAAGGACATGGGCAGGCGTTGCAGGTCACCCAGCTGGCGGGCGGCTTCGGTGAGGCTGAAATAGTGGTAGGTCTGGTCGCCAACCTTGAGCGGCTTGAGGGTGTTCAGGCTATCGAGCGAGGGCATTGCCAACTCCTTCTGCGCCGGTGCCCGGCATTTAATTGCGGTTTGCCGGTAGCACCGTTGTGTATCGGCCCGCACGGCACGGACCTGGCTGAAAGGTCAGGTTAGACCGGTTTAGGCCACCTGACCCTTTTCTGGACCGGCGGGGCGTGTCGCAGGTTCCGAACTTCCTTTATCATCGCCGCCCTGCCGGCGCCTGTGACGCGCCCGCCGTAGTGGAGTGAGAGATGAATACCCTGTTCATGCATTGCCGGCCCGGTTTCGAGGGTGAGGTGTGCGCCGAGATCAGCGAACATGCCGCCCGCCTGGGTGTCGTGGGCTATGCCAAAGGCAAGCCGCACAGTGCCAGCGCCGAGTTTGTCTGTAGCGAGGAGGGCGGTGCCGAGCGGTTGATGGGGGAGCTGCGTTTCAATCAGCTGATCTTCCCGCGGCAATGGGCCCGGGGTGCGTTTGTCGAGTTGCCGGAAAGTGACCGCATCAGTGTGCTGCTGGCGCAGTTGGCTGGTTTTCCGGTGTTCGGCAGCCTGTGGCTGGAAGTGCTGGACAGCAACGAGGGCAAGGCGTTATCGACGTTCTGCCGCAAGTTCGAAGTGCCTTTACGCAAGGCCCTGGAAAAGGCCGGGCGCCTGGTCGACGACGCCAGCCGCCCACGCTTGCTGCTGACCTTCATCAGTGGCCGGCGGGTATTTGCGGGTATCGCTGCGGCCAACAACAGCGCGTTGTGGCCCATGGGTATCCCGCGTCTGAAGTTCCCCCGCGAGGCGCCCAGCCGTTCCACCCTCAAGCTGGAAGAGGCCTGGCACCAGTTCATCCCGCGTGAGCAGTGGGAGCAGCGCTTGGGCGATGATATGACGGGCGTCGACCTGGGGGCTTCGCCGGGAGGGTGGACTTACCAGCTGGTGCGTCGTGGCATGTTGGTGACGGCTATCGATAATGGGCCGATGGCCGAGAGCCTGATGGATACCGGCCTGGTCCAGCACCTGATGGCCGATGGCTTTACCTGGCAACCCAGGCAACCGGTGGACTGGATGGTGTGCGATATCGTCGAGAAGCCGGCGCGGACGACTTCGCTGATCGAAACCTGGTTGGGTGAAGGGCTTTGCCGTGAGGCGGTGGTTAACCTGAAGTTGCCGATGAAGCAGCGTTATGCCGAGGTACGGCGGCTGCTCGAGCGCATGGAGGCGACGTTCAAGGCACGCAAGGTGCGGGTTTCGATTGCGTGCAAGCAGCTGTATCACGACCGTGAGGAAGTGACATGCCATTTGCGGCGGCTTGATCTGAAACCTCGTTGAATCGGTGGTTGGTGCTTGAGGGTGGGGCCGGGCAATGGGGGGTGGTTCGATAATTGGAGTCTTAAGCGCTGGTTTTTGGTGGCGCGAAAACTCCAGCTGCGATAGCGACGCATAGTCACCCTTTCGCCCTTACGGCGAGTCACTTTTTGTCAGACGCGACAAAAAGTAACCAAAAAACGCTGCGCTCCCGTCATCCGGCCCCTACGCTGCGCTCCGGGGTTCCCTCGCTACGGTCATGCTCCCGGGAGTACGCGCTGCAGGCCCCATCCCTGGGGCCTCAGCGCTTGACGGGCATCCATGCCCGTCACCTCCCTGCGCATGCCCTCCGCTCGGCCTCCTGAAGTCGCGAAGATCAAGATCAAGATCAAGATCAAAAGCTGTGTGGGGTCTGGTTGTGTGATGCGAAACCCACGAAAGCGCAGTTGTTGCTTCTGCTTTTTGCTTTTGCTTCTAAACGCGCGGTAGCACAGGCGACGCAGATTGCGACTTCAGGAGGCCGAGCGAAGGGCATGCGGAGGGAGGTGACGGGCATGGATGCCCGTCAAGCGCTGAGGCCCCAGGGACGGGGCCTGCAGCGCGTACTCCCGGGAGCATGCCCGTAGCGAGGGAACCCCGGAGCGTAGCGTAGGGGCCGGATGACGGGAGCGGGCGGCTTTGGTTACTTTGGCCAAGACCAAAGTAACCCGCCGTAAGGGCGGAAAAGTGACTCGGCGCCGCCGCCGCGAACGAATACCTATGCGGTTTCAACGCCCACATTTTTGCAGAGCTTGAAATCTTGAGCGCCGGTTTTGATAGCGCGAAAACTCCAGCTGCGATAGCGACGCATAGTCACCTTTTCGCCCTTACGGCGAGTCACTTTTTGTCAGACGCGACAAAAAGTAACCAAAAAACGCTGCGCTCCCGTCATCCGGCCCCTGCGCTGCGCTCCGGGGTTCCCTCGCTACGGTCATGCTCCCGGGAGTACGCGCTGCAGGCCCCATCCCTGGGGCCTCAGCGCTTGACGGGCATCCATGCCCGTCACCTCCCTGCGCATGCCCTCCGCTCGGCCTCCTGAAGTCGCGAAGATCAAGATCAAGATCAAGATCAAGATCAACAGCCAGATCAAAATCTGGGCGGGGTTTGGTTGCGCGCTGCGAAACCCACTAAAGCGCTGCTGTTGCTTCTGCTTTTTGCTTTTGCTTCTAAACGCGCGGTAGCACAGGCGACGCAGATTGCGACTTCAGGAGGCCGAGCGAAGGGCATGCGCAGGGAGGTGACGGGCATGGATGCCCGTCAAGCGCTGAGGCCCCAGGGACGGGGCCTGCAGCGCGTACTCCCGGGAGCATGCCGTAGCGAGGGAACCCCGGAGCGTAGCGTAGGGGCCGGATGACGGGAGCGGGCGGCTTTGGTTACTTTGGCCAAGACCAAAGTAACCCGCCGTAAGGGCGGAAAAGTGACTCGGCGCCGCCGCCGCGAACGAATACCTATGGTTAACGCCCACACTTTGCAGAGCTTGAAATCTTGAGCGCTGGTTTTGATAGCGCGAAACTCCAGCTGCGATAGCGACGCATAGTCACCTTTTCGCCCTTACGGCGAGTCACTTTTTGTCAGACGCGACAAAAAGTAACCAAAAAACGCTGCGCTCCCGTCATCCGGCCCCTGCGCTACGCTCCGGGGTTCCCTCGCTACGGGCATGCTCCCGGGAGTACGCGCTGCAGGCCCCATCCCTGGGGCCTCAGCGCTTGACGGGCATCCATGCCCGTCACCTCCCTCCGCATGCCCTTCACTCGGCCTCCTGAAGTCGCGAAGATCAAGATCAAGAGCAAGAGCAAGAGCAAGAGCAAGAGCAAGAGCAAGAGCAAGAGCAAGATCAAGAGCAAGAGCCAGATCAGAAACCGTGCGGTGATGGGTACGTGGCGCTGAAGCCTCTGACGCGCCGTAGGGGCGCAAAGGGCTTTGGCAACGTCCGTCCGGGCGTATGGGCTGCAAAGCCGCGCTTGGACCCCGCCGCGTGATGCGCGACAATAGCGATCATTTTCGGAGCCCCCCCATGACCGATTTCACCCCCGACGCCATCCTCGATGCCACCGGCCTGAACTGCCCGGAGCCGGTGATGATGCTGCACCAGCACGTACGCAACCTGGCCGCCGGCGGCCTGCTCAAGGTCATCACCACCGACCCGTCCACCCGCCGCGACATTCCCAAGTTCTGCAACTTCCTCGGCCACGAACTCGTGCAACAGCAGGAAGACGCCGGCACCTTCCTTTACTGGATTCGCAAAAAAGCCGACTGAAACCCTGTGCAACCCACCCGGCGATGCGCCTACACTGCGCTCCCCAGACAGGAGAGCGCCATGCTGATAGTTGCCGACGAAAACATCCCGCTGCTCGATGCCTTCTTCCAAGGCTTCGGGGAAATTCGCCGCTACCCCGGCCGAAGCCTCGATGCCGCCAGCGTCAAGGATGCCGATATCCTGCTGGTACGCTCGGTGACCAAGGTTGATCGCACATTGCTCGAAGGCAGCCGGGTACGCTTCGTCGGTACCTGCACCATCGGTACCGATCACCTGGACCTGGACTATTTTGCCGAAGCCAGCATTCGCTGGAGCAGCGCGCCAGGCTGCAATGCCCGCGGTGTGGTCGATTATGTGCTGGGCAGCCTGTTGACCCTGGCCGAACTGGATGGCGTTGCGCTGCCCGAACGGGTCTACGGCGTGGTCGGTGCAGGTGAAGTCGGGGGGCGCCTGGTACGTGTGCTGCGCGGTCTGGGCTGGAAGGTGCTGGTATGCGACCCGCTGCGCCAGGCCGCTGAAGGCGGTGACTACGTCAGCCTGGAAACCATTGTCCAGCAGTGTGATGTGATCAGCCTGCATACCCCGTTGCAGCGTAGCGGCGGCTACCCCACCTGGCACTTGCTGGGCCAGGCGCAATTGGCACAATTGCGCGCTGGTGCCTGGCTGGTCAACGCCAGCCGTGGGCCGGTGGTGGACAACGCCGCCCTGCGCGAGCTGCTGTTGCAGCGCGACGACATCCATGCCGTGCTGGATGTATGGGAAGGCGAGCCGCAAGTCGACCTGCAACTGGCCGACCTGTGTACCCTGGCGTCACCGCATATTGCCGGTTACAGCCTCGACGGCCGCCAGCGTGGCACCGCGCAGATCTACCAGGCCCTGTGCCGCTTCCTCGGGGTGGATGAGCAGGTGCAACTGGCCGACCTGCTGCCGCGCCCGCCGCTGGCGCAAATCGAGCTGGATGCCAGCGCCGACCCGGCCTGGGCCCTGGCCACCCTGTGCCGCGCCGTGTATGACCCGCGCCGTGATGATGCCGATTTCCGACGCAGCCTGAGCGACGACCCACAACAACAGCGTGCCGCGTTCGACCAGTTGCGCAAGCAGTACCCAGCGCGACGTGAAATCGAGGGGCTGGCGGTGCGCTTGCGTGGCGAGGCGCCGCAGTTGGCGCAACTGGTCAGTGCGCTGGGTGGCGTATTGGTCTGACGGCGTGCCGGCCGCTGCACGGGCATTCGCCCGGGCGAGCGCGCCCAGCCGGGCCTGGCCGCAAGGGGCCAGTACAGAACTCAGGGCAAATAAAAACCCGGCGCAGGCGCCGGGTTGTAAGAAATTCGCCGCTCAACCTTTGCGTACGCGCTCGACCCGGCTCTGTTCCAGGGCCTTGCAGGCCTGCTGGATCATCTGCTCGGTGATCGGTACTTCGCGCCCCTGGGCATCAATGATCGAACCGCATACCTGGGGTTGCTGGTTCGGCCGGGGCTGCTGGTTGTCGCTGGTAGGCTGCAAGCTCATGCATGGTCTCCTCATCAGGTGAACACTCAGGGTAGTCCTGCACCGTGACTGGCCGGTGACGACAGGCTCGTCACGGCAATACCAGTCCAACAGAAACGCTGGCAAAGCTCCATACCCTGGTTAGATCGATAGGCTATAGCCACCTGCCCGCGTTCCCCAGCCCTGATGAGTGGTAGTCTGGGCCTTCGCCACCCAGAGTGATCGTCGCCATGCCCGAATCGGTTTCCCCGCACCCACGCCGGGCATTGCGCCTGGCCTGGCAGTTCGTTCGCCCCTATCGCCGGCAGGTTCTGCTGGCCTTGCTGGCACTGGTGGTCACTGCGGGCATCACCTTGTCGATGGGCCAAGGCATCCGGCTGCTGGTCGACCAGGGTTTCATGACCCGTTCCGCGCACCAGCTCAACCAGACCATCGGGCTGTTCCTGCTGCTGGTACTGGCCCTGGCGGTGGGTACGTTCAGCCGTTTCTACCTGGTGTCCTGGATTGGCGAGCGGTGCGTGGCGGACATGCGGCGGGCCGTGTTCAACCACCTGATCGGCCTGCACCCCGGTTTTTTCGAAGATAACCGCAGCGCCGAGATCCAGTCGCGGCTGACAGCAGACACCACGCTGCTGCAATCGGTTATCGGCTCGTCCCTGTCGATGTTCCTGCGCAATGCATTGATGGTGTTGGGCGGTGTGGTGCTGCTGTTCATTACCAACCCCAAGCTCACCAGCATCGTGGTGGTGACCCTGCCGCTGGTGTTGGCACCCATCCTGCTGTTTGGTCGCCGCGTACGCAGGCTGTCGCGGCAGAGCCAGGACCGGGTCGCCGACGTAGGCAGCTACGTGGCCGAGACGCTGGGGCAGATCAAGACTGTGCAGGCCTACAACCATCAGGCACACGACCGCGCACTTTTTGCCGACACGGTCGAGGCGGCATTCACCGTGGCGCGCAAGCGCATTGCCCAGCGGGCCTGGCTGATCACTCTGGTGATCGTACTGGTGCTGGGGGCGGTTGGGGTGATGCTGTGGGTGGGCGGCATGGATGTGATCGCCGGGCGCATATCCGCCGGCGAGTTGGCCGCCTTCGTGTTCTACAGCCTGATCGTCGGCAGCGCCTTCGGCACCCTCAGTGAAGTGATCGGCGAACTGCAGCGCGCCGCCGGTGCTGCCGAGCGCATCGCCGAACTGCTGGCCGCACGCAGCGCAATCCTGCCTGGCTTGGCCGCCTGCGGCGTGCTGGGGCGGAGGGCCCGCGGGCACATCGAGTTGCAGGAACTGGTGTTTGCCTACCCGTCACGGCCCACCGTGGCAGCGGTAGCTGGCCTGAGCCTGGTCATCGAGCCTGGCCAGACCGTGGCCCTGGTCGGCCCTTCAGGGGCCGGCAAGTCGACCTTGTTCGATCTGTTGCTGCGGTTTTACGACCCCCAGCAAGGGCGCATCCTGCTCGACGGCCAGCCGCTGACAGAACTCGACCCTGAGCAGCTGCGACGGCAGTTTGCCCTGGTTGCACAGAACCCTTCGCTGTTCCGCGGCACGGTGGAGGCCAATATCCGGTATGGCCGCCCCGAGGCGAGCCAGGCCGAGGTCGAAGCCGCAGCCCGCGGCGCCTATGCCGATGAGTTCATTCGGCAATTACCTCAGGGCTATCAGACGCCACTGGGGGAGGGTGGCATCGGGCTTTCCGGCGGCCAGCGCCAGCGCCTGGCCATTGCCCGGGCGCTACTGGTAGACGCGCCGATCCTGTTGCTGGACGAAGCCACCAGCGCCCTCGATGCGCAAAGCGAACACCTGATCCAGCAAGCACTGCCTCGCCTGATGGCCGGGCGTACCACGCTGGTCATCGCCCATCGGCTGGCCACGGTCCAGCACGCCGAGCGCATCGCGGTCATCGACCAGGGGCGCTTGGTGGCGGTGGGCACTCATCGCCAATTGATTGAGCAAAGCCCGCTGTATGCCCGGCTGGCGGCTCTGCAGTTCACCAGCGGCTGACATAGGGTGACGGGTGAGTGCAGGTGGCTATCGGCCTCTCAGCACCACCCGCTGCCAGGCACAAAAAAGCCCGCATCAGCGGGCTTCTGGAGGATTTGGTCGGAGAGACAGGATTCGAACCTGCGGCCTTCTCGTCCCGAACGAGACGCGCTACCTGGCTGCGCTACACTCCGATGAACAAAATCCTACTGCATCGTGTTTTTGCTCGCAAGCCCCTGTTGTGCAAAGGGTTGCTGAAAGCGCGGCGCGGTTACAGCTCTTTCACGGTGCGGATCTGGTCCTTGTTCAGGCGGGTGCGCTTGCCGTCCAGCTGCTCGAATTCGTAGAAGCCGGAGTCTTCGTCGTAGGACGGTTTATCCGTCGCCTGGATTTCTCGGCCATCGTTCAGGGTGATGACGGTTGGGGTGGAGCAGCCGGCAAGGGTGCCCAGGCCCAAAGCGAGCAGGAAGGCGGGTAGGGTCCGTTTGATCATCGTGGTTCTCCAAGTGCGATGGTGCTAGATGACAGTTATGACGCAGGACTTTAGTGCAAGTTCACTGCAAGTGCATCATAGGGACAAATCCGCGCGGTTGATCCAGGGCAAGCCTGTCGGGCGCCACCCGGTAAAAGTGCGCTGTGATATAACTGCGGCCAACCTATCCTGTTGTGACGGACCCCCATGAAAGCCAAGGCAGATACCCCCTTCGTGCCGCTGAATATCGCGGTGCTCACCGTTAGCGACACCCGCACGCCCGAAACCGATACCTCTGGCCAGATGTTCGTCGACCGGTTGAGCGAGGCCGGTCATCACCTGGCAGAGCGGGTATTGCTCAAGGACGACCTGTACAAGATCCGCGCGCAGGTCGCCACCTGGATCGCCGACGAGCGCGTGCAGGTGGTACTGATTACCGGTGGCACTGGCTTTACCGGCCGCGACAGCACGCCGGAGGCGGTAGCCTGTCTGCTGGACAAACAGGTCGATGGCTTCGGCGAGTTGTTCCGGCAGATCTCCGTGCCGGATATCGGTACCTCCACGGTGCAGTCGCGGGCCTTGGCCGGCTTGGCCAATGGCACCCTGGTGTGCTGCCTGCCAGGCTCGACCAATGCTGTGCGCACCGGTTGGGACGGCATTCTTGCCGAGCAACTCGACGCCCGCCATCGGCCGTGCAACTTTGTCCCGCATCTGAAGCAGGCAACGGCCTGTGACAGCCGTGGCTGAGGTCAGCCAGCCACGGCCGCTGATGCCGGTAGAGCAAGCCCTGGAACAATTGCTGGCATTGGCCGAGGCGGCACCGATTCAGGAAACTGAAAGCCTGCCCCTGGCCGAAGCCGAAGGCAGGGTACTGGCGACCGACCTGGTGGCCTCGCTCGACCTGCCGCCCTGGCCGAACAGTGCCATGGACGGCTATGCCCTGCGCCTGGCCGACTGGCAGGGCCAGCCGTTGCCCGTCAGCCAGCGCATCTTCGCCGGCCATGCGCCACAGCCGCTGCAGCCGGGCACCTGTGCCCGCATCTTTACCGGTGCCCCGGTGCCCGCAGGTGCCGATTGCGTCGAGATGCAGGAAAACACCCAGGTGCTGGAGGATGGCCGGGTACGTTTCGTCGAGGCGCTGCGCGCCGGGCAGAACATTCGCCCGCAGGGCCAGGAAACCCGCAAGGGCGAGCAGGTGATGAACGCCGGCACGCGCCTGGGGCCGATCGAACTGGGCCTGGCGGCGACCTTGGGCCACGCCCGGCTCGAGGTGGTACGCAAAGTCAAAGTGGCGGTGCTGTCCACCGGCGACGAACTGGTCGAGCCCGGGCTACCGTTGGGGCCCGGCCAGATCTACAACAGCAATCGTCGGCTGCTGGTCAGCTGGTTGCTGCGCCTGGGGTGCGAGGTGGTCGACGCCGGCATCCTCCCGGATGACCTGGCGCAGACCCGTGCCTGCCTGGCCGGGCTGGGCGATGTCGACCTGATCATGTCCACTGGCGGCGTGTCGGTGGGCGAGGCCGACTATCTCGGGGCGACACTGCGCGAAGCGGGCGAGCTGGCGCTGTGGAAGCTGGCGATCAAGCCGGGCAAGCCGCTGACCTTCGGCCATTACCAGGGCGTGCCGGTGATCGGCCTGCCGGGTAATCCGGCCTCGACCCTGGTCACCTTTGGCCTGCTGACCCGGCCCTACCTGCTGCGTCGCCAAGGGGTGGGCAATGTCACGCCGCTGCGCTTCGACATGCCGGCGGGGTTTGACTGGCCCAAACCCGGTAGCCGCCGCGAATACTTGCGCGCGCGCATCGAGCACGGCCAAGTGCGCATCTACAAGAACCAGAGTTCGGGTGTGCTGCGCAGCGCGGCCTGGGCTGACGGGCTGGTGGAGGTGCGCGAAGGCAGCACGCCGAAAACGGGTGACAGCGTGCCATTCATTCCCTTCAGCGAACTACTTGGCTGAACGCCCCAGCCAGGCATCGGCCAGCGGCCCTGGCACCGGTGCCGCCTGGGTCAGGCGCATGTGCACGGTTTCCAGTTGTTGAGCCGCCACGCTCCAGTCGTGGCGCTGGCGGGCGAACTGGCGCCCGGCCGCGCTCAACTGGCTCATGCGCCAGGGCTGGTTGAGCAACTGGGTGATCAGCAGGGCCAGTTGATCACTGTCATCGCTGCCCAGGTAATGCTCGCCGTTGTTCACCGCCAGGCCGGAAACGCCTTTGCCGGTACTGATTACCGGCAAGCCGGCAGCCATGGCTTCAAGGATTTTTACCTTCGAGCCACCGGCATAGCGCAGCGGCGCAAAAAACAGGGCTGAGCGGCTTTGCAGTTCACGCAGATCGGGGCGATAGCCGAGCCATTCGATCCGCGGGTCATTCCAGTGCAGCCTCCAGCTGGCCGGCATCGCATGCCCGGCTATCGCCAGGCGCACGGCCGGGTTGCTCAGCCACACCTGCGGCATGATGTCTTCCAGCGCCCACTCGATGGCTTCCAGGTTGGCGCCGTATTCAAAATTGCCGACAAACAGCAGGCGCTGGCTATGCAGCGCCGGTTGCACCTGCTGGTAGAAATCACATTCCACGCCATTGACTACCACATTCACCGGGCGCCTGCTGATCTGGCCGATCAGCTCGGCATCGTGAGCGCTGACGGCTACCAGCTCGGTGGGCTGGCCCAGCACGCGCTGTTCCCAGCGCCGGTAGCGCCACCGGTCGAAGGCATTGAGCGGGCGTAGCCATAACGGCAGGCGGTCATGGCAGGCGCTGCCGGTAACCGACTCCAGGTTGTGTTCGCTGAGCATGAAGGGAAGGCCGCGGCCCTGCAGGGCCTTTTCGAAAGGCTGGAAGCTATAGCTGTGCTCGATCTGGATCACGTCCCAAGGCTCCTCCAGCAACTGCTCGAAGCGGTGCCGCAATGCTGCGCAAAGGCCGTTGATGATCGCCCGCATGGGGTAGTCGATGATCGGCGATGCCAGTAGGTTCAGCGGGCTATGCAGTGGCCTGCGCGGCAGGACTATCAGCCGTTCCAGGTACGGTTCCAGCGCCTCGCGTGCAGCGTCGTTGAGGGGTACCTTCGATTGCACCAGCAGCGTGATGCGGTGGCCGCGCTGGGCCAGTGCCCGGATCAGGTGGTATTGGCGAGTCTTGCAGCCACTGGTGGTCGGCCAAGGCAGGTAAGGCAGTGTCCAGAGAATACGCATGACCGTGGTCCTCGCTGACGGCTGCAGATGGCAAGACGCACCTGTCGGCCGTTTGCAGAAGTGGGCCGGGAGGTGCGTCCGTGGCGGGCAAGCCAGGGCATTTCACAGTCAAAATGCTGACTCGCCTTTGCTCATTCGCTTCTAGGGTCAAAAACCTGTCAAAAGTGTCTCGACTCAGCATAGTCGGGCATTGTCGGCTGTGGAAAAAATGCCATTATCTTCTCAACCAGCCGAGCCGGCCTGCTGCAGGGAACACCGCCTGCCACGCGCGACACGCAGCTGGCTGTTTTTGAACGCGGCATGCAACGATCCACGCGTGCCCGTGGTCGAGATAGGGTTGGTCAACCTCAGGGAGATGCGCCTATGCAAGCGCGCAAGGCAATGCTGGTCCTGCACGGCAAGCAGGCGATGAACGACGAACTGCGCGATGCCGTGCACGACATGCGCCACAGTGGCTGGGTGCTGGATGTGCGGGTCACCTGGGAGGCGGGCGATGCCCAGCGCCTGGTGACCGAGGCGCTGGCGGCAGGCTACAGCCACATTGTCGCCGGTGGCGGCGACGGGACCTTGCGCGATGTGGCCGAGGCCATGGGGCAGGCGGGGACCGATGCCAGCCTGGTATTACTGCCGTTGGGCACCGCCAACGATTTTGCCAAGGCCGCCGGGATTCCGCTGGAGCCTGCCGCTGCGCTGGCCTTGTTGAATGTGGCGGCACAGCCCATAGACCTGGGCCAGGCCGGCGACCAGCTGTTCCTCAACATGGCCACGGGTGGGTTCGGCAGCCAGGTCACGGCCAATACGTCCGAAGACTTGAAGAAGGTCCTGGGCGCCGCGGCCTATCTGTTCACCGGCCTCACACGCTTCAGCGAACTGCAGGCGGCTTCGGTCGAGCTGCTAGGGCCGGATTTCCACTGGCAAGGGGATCTGCTGGCACTGGGTATCGGCAATGGCCGCCAAGCGGGAGGCGGGCAGGAGCTGTGCCCGGATGCGGTAGTCGATGATGGCTTGCTCGATATCGCCGTGCTGCCTGCCCCACAGGAAATGCTGGGCACGTTGCGTGACCTGCTGGCCGGTGATGGCCTGTTCGTCCGTGCCAGGTTGCCCTGGGTCGAGATCAAGAGCGCCCAGGGCCTGGACCTCAACCTCGATGGCGAGCCCTTGCAGACTACCAACTTGCGTTTCGAAGCCCGGCCCGCAGCGTTGCGCCTGCACCTGCCTGCCGGGTCGCCGCTGCTCAGTCGTCCAGGCTGATGATTTTTTCGCGCACGGCAAACAGTACCAGGCCAGCCACATCATGAATTTGCAGGCGCTTCATGATTTGCGAGCGGTGGGTTTCCACGGTCTTGATCGACAGGCCGAGGCCTGTGGCAATTTCCCGGGTCGATTTGCCGCGCACGATCAGGCGCAGGATCTCCAGCTGGCGCGCCGTGAGGTTATGCCGGTCGCTGTTGCCCTGCGCGCCCGGCCTGTTGCGTTGTAGCGCCTGGTTGATGACGGTGTGGGCGATGGCCGGGCTCAGGTAGCGCTCGCCGTGGCGTACCGCCTCCAGGGCCTGCTCCAGCTCGGTGGCACTGGTGTCCTTGAGCAGGTAACCATGGGCACCGCTTTCCAGGGCGCGCATGATCAGGTCCGGATCGGTGTGCATCGACAGGATCAGCACCTTGCAGGTGCTGCCGCAGGCCCGCAATTGGGTCAGGGCGTCCAGGCCACTGGTCGAGCGCATGGAAATGTCCAGCAGGACAATGTCCGGCGCCAGTGCGCGCACCTGCTCAAGCAACTGGCTGCCATCGTCGGCCTCACCGACCACGCTGTAACCGGGAATATCGCAAACCAGCGCACGTACACCGGCGCGGATCAGCGAGTGGTCGTCGACCAGCAGCAATCTACAGGTCATGGGCAACAGTACTCCTGGCGCGTTGCTGGGTGCGCGGTGGCCACGGGAACATCGCTTCTATCCGTGTACCCTGGCCAGGCTGGCTGGTGATCTGCAGGCTGCCCTGCAAGGCCGTTACCCGCTCCTGCATGCCGGCCAGGCCGCGTTGGCCGGCCTCGGCCGGGTGCCGGGCGGGGACGAAGCCGCAGCCATCGTCGTGAATCGACAACGCCAGCCCGGCAGGGGTGCGTTGCAGGCGCACAACCAGGTTGCGTGCCTGGGCATGGCGCAGCATGTTGGTGACCGCTTCCTGGGTGATGCGGAACACTGCCATGGCCACTGCATCGTCGATGCCGCCCAGGCGTTGGTTGCACGCCAGGCTCCAGTGTACGCTGCTGCTGCCCAGCGTGCGGACCAAGTGCGCGCGCAAGCTGGCTTCCAACCCGAGGCTCGCCAATTGCCTGGGGTTGAGCAGGCTCGACACGTTACGCACCGTGCCCAGGGTGTCATCCAGGGTGCTGTGCAGCGCATCGCAGTGGCCCTGCAACTCGGCCGGCATGCGCCGCTTCAGCCATTGCAGTTGCAGTTTGGCGGCAGTCAGCAACTGGCCAATGTCGTCGTGCAACTCCCGGCCCAGGTGTTGCCGCTCGTCTTCCTGCACCTTGAGCATGCGCTCGGCCAGTTCAGCTGGGCGCAGGCTGATCGACCTTGCGCCCAGGCCCAACTGCAGGGCGGCGGCGAGTGTTGCGCCCAACTGCAAAAGCAGCAGGCCGGCCGGGATTGCCAGGTCGGCCAGGTACAGCATCAGGTGAGTGACCAGCGAGGCCACACACAGCCCGACTGTCAGCCAGCGCAGCAGGGCAACGCGGCGGCGGCTACGCATGGCAAGTTTCAAGCGTGGGAGCATAAATAGGGAAGCCACTGAAGTATTGCTGATAAAGGCCTTGCACAATGCGGGTCAGAGGCTTTGGCGCAGTACTTCCGCTGTTTTGTCGAGCACCTGATGTGCAAACTTTTTTGTGATTGCAAGTGTTTCTGGGGGCGCATATTAACACTTCGTACGGCGTAGGTCGCGGCTGGGTAACGCTCCGAAACGCCTGTTGACAGGGCGGTGCCGGGTAGCAAAGTGCCACCTGCGGGTCATGCTGCTCGCACCTGCATTGCAACTAAGGCGGTAATGATTCAACTTGGCCGTCCTGAAACTTTGCGAACTTTGCAAGTTCGACCAGCACAGGGCTTGAGTGCATGTACTTAGTTGCACTTCTGGTCAGGTTAGTGCGCGCGGTACGACCGGCTGCCATGGCTGCCGGAGCGCATGGCGTCATGCGGGTGATCGCACGTTTTGCCTGCTTCATCGCAGGACGCGCACGCAGGTGCAAAGGGCTGCTGCACGACCTTGGCCAGCTCGCCCAGCAGCACCAATTGCTCGCCGATATCCAGGTTCAAGCGCCCGGTTCGGCTATCGAGCAACTCCAGTTGCCAGGCCAGCAGGGTCAGGCACGCCTCGATCGCAGGCAATGCTTCAGGCTGCAGGCAGCCACTTTGGCAGGCCGGGGCCAGCAACTGGTGAAGCGCGGTGGCGTAATGGGCAACTTCGCGCGCGCCCAGGCGGGTGGCTTGCCCGGCAAGGCTGGCCAGGGTGCTGTCCAGGCAGCGGCAGGCGTCCGGATCGTTGTCGATCAATTCCAGATGCTGCAGGCATTCCTGGGCCTGGGTCAGCAGTACTTGGGCATCCAGCAGGAAGCCCTGCAGTGCGTTGTCGAACGCTAAGGCGGTGTCCATGATCAGGTCCCCGCGCGTGGGGTAGGCGCAGGTGACGGGCACACCGCAACGATAGCTAGCAAAAGCCTGACTCCATTCATGCAATGAGAATGGCGTCACATTAATGGCTAAAGGATATCGCGAATATCAGGTTCCACCTGACTGCCCCTAGGGGTTTCCCTGATGTAGGCTGCTGAAATCGCGCAAGGTGCCGGCAGTAAAGCATGATGGTAAAGTGATATCAATTGCCGGCTCGGCATTTTCCCGCAAGGGTCAAGGTGTGCGGCAAGCCGCCGATACAGGGTAGGTCAATTCACCTTTTTCGACTCAAGCCTGGGGGCTTTCCAATGGCTGGCATTCTCGACACGGTAGACCAACGCACGCAACTGGTAGGTGAGAACCGCCTGGAAATCCTGATGTTCCGCCTGGCGGGCCGCCAATTGTTCGCGATCAACGTGTTCAAGGTTCAGGAAGTGCTGCAACTGCCCAAGCTCACCCTGATGCCCCAGCGCCATGCGTTCGTCTGCGGCGTGGTCAACCTGCGTGGGCAGACGTTGCCGGTGATCGACCTGTCCCAAGCCATTGGCATGCGCCCGCTGCAACCCACGCCCGACAGCACCATCATCGTCACCGAGTACAACCGCTCGGTGCAGGCCTTCCTGGTGGGAGGGGTCGACCGCATTGTCAACATGAACTGGGAGTCGATCATGCCGCCGCCGTCCAGCGCCGGGCGCCAGCATTACCTGACTGCCATCACCAAAGTCGATGATCAACTGGTCGAGGTCATCGACGTAGAAAAGGTGCTGGCTGAAATCGTGCCTTACAACGCCCGGGTTTCTGGCGAGAAACTGGCCGACCCCGTGCTGGCAAGGGCGCGAGGCCGGGAGGTGCTGTTGGTGGACGACTCCAGTGTGGCCCTGGCGCAGTTGCGCGACACCTTGTCCCAGTTGGGCATGAAACTGCATGTGGCCAGTGATGGCCTGAAGGCACTGCGCATGCTCAAGGGTTGGGCCGATGCGGGCGAGGACGTATGTGAAAAGCTGCTGATGGTGTTCACCGACGCCGAAATGCCGGAAATGGACGGCTACCGCCTGACCACCGAGATTCGTAGCGATGCGCGGCTGCGCCAACTCTATGTAGTGCTGCACACATCGCTGTCGGGCAGTTTCAATGAATCCATGGTCAAGAAAGTGGGTTGCGACAACTTCCTTTCCAAGTTCCAGCCCGATCGCCTTGTCGACGTGGTCAAGCAGCGCCTGCAGCTGGATACGGCCACCGCGTGATCGCCACGCCTGCCCGGTATAAGCTTGGCATTTGCCAAGACGCGAGGCGGCAGGGATGTTTCTGAGTGAGTTGTACCGATACCCGGTGAAGTCGTGCCAAGCGCAAAGCCTGCGCGCTTCGCCGGTGGGGCTGCTGGGCCTGCAGGGTGACCGGCGCTGGATGGTGGTCGAGGAAGAAAACGGACGCTTCCTGACCCAGCGTGCCTGGCCACGCCTTGGCCAGATCGCGGCGCACGATGACGGCGGCGGCCAGCTGCTCTTGCAGGCGCCTGGGCGCGCCTCGCTGAGGGTGGCAGTGCCCCCTGCCGATGACGGCCTGCGTGGCGTGACGATCTGGCGCGATACCTTGCGCGTCCCAGACGCCGGCGATGCCGCGGCGGCCTGGCTGAGCGAGTGGCTGGGCAAGGCTGTGCGCCTGGTGCATTGCCCGGAGCAGCGTGCCCGTTACTTGCCCAACGGTTATGGCTTCAACAGCGATCGCGCGGCTTTTCCGGATGGTTTCCCCTTGTTGCTGATCGGCCAGGGCTCGCTGGACGAACTTGACCGCCGTGTGGGGCGGCCCATGGAGATGCTGCGTTTTCGGCCGAACCTGGTGGTGCAGGGGGCCGAGCCTTTCGCCGAGGATGGCTGGAAGCGTATCCGCATTGGCACCCTCGAATTCCGGCTGCTCAAACCGAGTGTAAGGTGTATTTTTACCACCATCGACCCCGCCACCGGCGAGCGCAGTGAAGACCGCGAACCGATGGCCACGCTCAGGACCTTCCGCGAAAAGGAAGGCGATATCCTGTTCGGGCAGAACCTGGCGGCGGATGGCAGCGGGTGGCTTGAGGTCGGGATGGACGTGGAAATCCTGGAATAGCGGCATGCTGACACTGGCCTGCTCACAGGGTTACCCGCGAACAGGCCGGCAAGGGCTCAGCGAACCTTACATGTCATCGAAATACCGCTCATGCCAATCCACCAGCGGCTGCGGTGAGTTCAGTTTCTGCCCGTAGATCACCGAATACGACAGCACGTTCTGCACGTATTGGCGGGTTTCGTCGAACGGGATCGACTCCACCCACACATCGAAACTCAGGTGCTTGGCGCCCCTCAGCCACTGGCGCACGCGCCCGGGCCCCGCATTGTAGGCTGCTGAGGCCAGGACCCGGTTGCCGTTGAACTGGCTGTGCACCTGGCTCAGGTAGGCGGCGCCCAGCTGGATGTTCTTGTCCGGGTTGAGCACCTGTGCCGGTGAGGCAAGGGGAATGCTGAACTTGCGCGCAGTTTCCTTGGCGGTAGCCGGCATCAGTTGCATCAGGCCGCTGGCGCCTACCGGGGAGCGTGCGTCTTCCATGAACGCGCTTTCCTGGCGGGTAATGGCGAATACCCAGCTCGAATGCAGGCCGCGCACATTGGCTTCGCGCACCAGGGTATCGCGGTGGGCCATCGGGAAGCGGATGTCCAGGTCGTCCCAGTATTGGGCCTGGCTGATGGTGCGGATGGCCGGGAAGTACCAGCGCAATTCATAACCCAGGCGCGCCTGGGCCACCATTTCATCGCGGGTGAAGTGCCGGCTGACGTGGTACCACTCGCGGCGGCCTTCGACGATCTGGCCGCGGGCATGGAATTCCAGTGCCCGCTGGATGCCGGGTGTATTGCGTACTTTCTTCACCAGTTGCGGGCTCAGCAACAGGGGTTTGTTGTTCAGCTGGTACGGTGTCTTGGCCCGGTCGGCGGCGAGGAAACCATAGAAGTCACGCTCGCGCGCCACGGTCTTGTACAGCAGCGGGATCTGCGGGTTGTTCGGCTGTGCCAGCTCCAGGCTGCGCGCTTGCCAGTACTTCCAGCGGCTGCTGCTGGCCAGGTCCTGAGGCAGGCGCCGGGTCAGCTCGTAGGCATCTTCCCAGCGGCCCAGGCGCAGCAGCAGGCGCAGGCGCCATTCACTGACGGTGTTGTCGCGCAGCTCAGGGTCGTAGCGGGTCATCAGGTCGAGCGCCCGCGGGTCGTAGCGGCGGGCCATGGTCAGGCCTATTTCGCGGGCGATGGCCACCTTTTCTTCGCGGGAGAAATGCATGCGCTGGGCGTAGTCGTCCAGCAGCGCCATGGCCCGCTCCGGGTCCTGGCGGGCCAGGCGGCGCAGGCCCAGGCTGACCACATCGGCCATCGCCTCGTTGGCCGGGGCAAAGCGTGATGGCTGGTTGAGCAGCTCAGGCTTCTGTGCCACGTCGACCAGCAGCCGGCCTTGCGGGCCGAGGGTGGTCAGGCCGTTGACCAGGCTATTGGCCAGGCTGTAATTGCGCGCCTGGGCCGCCAGCTTGGTGCGCTGCCAGCGCTTGCTCTCGGTCAGTTGGCCTTCAGCGGCCCACATGCCGAACAGTGTGTCGCACGCGGCAGGTTGCGACTTGCCCACGTTCCACAGCTTTTCGGCGGTGGCGTTGCCTTCGGCACGCAGGCCATGGCTGAGCTGGTACTGGCCGTTGAGGCAATCGAGCTCGGTGAAATTGAGCTTGGGGTCGTAGTACTTGACGAAGGTGTCCCACTCGCCGCGTTCGGCCAGCCAGCGCAACCAGCGCAGTTTCATCCAGTTGGCCTGGGGCAGGTCGCCATGCTTGGCGAGGAACGCCTCGATTTCCTGGTTGCTGGCGCTTTTCAGGCGGGCGGTGAGCTCGTCGTAGGCCAGGTACGGGGTCAGCGGGTAGTCACTCAGAGCCTGGGCATAGCGCAGGTAAGGGCCTTTGTCGCCCTTGGCCAGCGCGCGCTTGGCTTCGTCGTAGTACTGGCGCTGCAGGGTGAGGTCGGTGGCCTGTGCCGCGCTGGTGGCAGCGGTCAGCAGCAGGCAGGAAGCAATTTGTAACAGGCGGCTGCGCATGATACGTCCGGGCAGTTGAACCATGGGGAAGTGACGGCGGAGCCAGCACTGTTGGAAGCTATTGCCTTAGCTTAGCCGTTTGCCGGCAGCGGGTGAAAGCACTGTGCTTGTATCGGCATATTAACGTCGACCGGATGTCGCCACGCGTGCATCGATTGGCCTGGCTGCTGCCGTCGGGGGCCCAAGTCAGGTAGAATGCGCGCCCGATTTATGGAGACCAACATGACCCTGCTCAAATTCAGCGATGTGTCCCTCGCATTCGGCGCCATGCCGCTGCTGGACAAAGTGTCCTGGCAGATCGCTCGTGGCGAGCGGGTGTGCATCATCGGCCGCAACGGCACCGGCAAGTCGAGCATGCTGCGCCTGGTCAAGGGCGAGCAAAAGGGCGACGACGGGGAAATCTGGCGTGCCCCGGGCCTGAAGATCGGCGAACTGCCGCAGGAACTGCCGGTGGCCGATGAGCGCACGGTGTTCGACGTGGTCGCGGCCGGCCTCGACGGCGTGGGTGAACTGCTGGCGCAGTTCCACCACCTGAGCATGAACATCCAGGGCGACGATGACCTGGAAAAGCTCATGCATGTTCAGCACGAACTGGAAGCCCGCGACGGCTGGCGCCTGCAGCAGGTGGTGGAAAGCACCCTCAGCCGCCTGCAACTGCCTGCCGACAAGACCCTGGCCGAGCTGTCCGGTGGCTGGCGCCGCCGGGTGCTGCTGGCCCAGGCGCTGGTGTCGGAGCCCGACCTGCTGCTGCTCGACGAGCCGACCAACCACCTGGACATCGGCGCCATTGCCTGGCTCGAGGAGGCCCTGCGCGGCTTCAACGGCGCGGTACTGTTCATTACCCACGACCGTTCGTTCCTGCAGAACCTGGCCACCCGCATCCTTGAACTGGACCGTGGCGGCCTGATCGACTGGAACGGCGACTACGCCAGCTTCCTGGTACACAAGGAGGCCGCACTGGCCGCCGAAGAAACCGCCAACGCGCTGTTCGACAAGCGCCTGGCCCAAGAGGAAGTGTGGATTCGCCAGGGCATCAAGGCCCGCCGTACCCGCAACGAAGGTCGCGTGCGTGCCTTGAAGGCCCTGCGGGTAGAGCGTGGTGAGCGCCGCGAACGCCAGGGCAAGGCCAACATCCAGATCGAGGCAGCGGAAAAGTCCGGCAAGCAGGTCATGGTGCTGGAAAACGTGAGTTTCCATCATGCCGAAGGGCCGATGCTGGTCAAGGACTTCTCCATGGTCCTGCAGCGCGAAGACCGTATCGGCCTGCTGGGTGCCAACGGTACCGGCAAGACCACCTTGCTGAAGTTGATGCTCGGTGACCTGGAGCCCACTTCAGGCAAGGTCGAGCGCGGCACCAAGCTGGAAGTGGCCTATTTCGACCAGATGCGCCACCAGCTCGAGCTGGAAAAGACGGTGATCGACAACCTCGCCGAAGGCCGTGACTTCATCGAGATCGATGGGCAGAACCGCCATGTGCTCAGTTACCTGGGCGACTTCCTGTTCAGCCCCCAGCGTGCGCGCACACCCGTCAAGGCGCTGTCGGGGGGTGAGCGTGCCCGCCTGCTGCTGGCCAAGCTGTTCAGCAAGCCGGCCAACCTGCTGGTGCTCGACGAACCGACCAACGATCTGGACGTGGAAACCCTCGAACTGCTCGAAGAGGTGCTGTCCAACTACAAGGGCACCGTGCTGATCGTCAGCCACGACCGGGCCTTCCTCGACAACGTCGTCACCAGCACCCTGGTGTTCGAAGGCGAGGGCAAGGTGCGCGAGTATGTAGGGGGTTATGAGGACTGGATTCGCCAGGGTGGCTCGCCGAGGCTGCTGGGCGTGACCGAGAGCAAAGGCGGCAAGTCGGCCCTCAACAGCGCGGTGGTGGAGAAGGTCGAGGCCAAGCCTGCGCCTGTTGCTGCGCCGGTAGTGGAGGAGGCATCGAAGAAGAAGCTCAGCTACAAGCTGCAGCGTGAGCTGGAAATGCTGCCGGGGCAGATCGACGCGCTGGAGCAGCGCATGGCTGAAGCTCAGGAAGAGGTGAATGCGGCGGGCTTCTATCAGCGGCCGCTTGCGGAAACTTCGGCAGTGCTGGCCAGGATTGAGAAGCTGCAGGGTGAGCTGGATGTATTGGTAGAGCGCTGGGCTGAGCTGGAAGGCTGATAGTTGTTAGCCTGCTCCGGCCCTATCGCCGGCAAGCTCCCACAGAGGCACCATGGATTTCAAACCTTATGGTGGCCCTGTGGGAGCTGGCATGCCGGCGATAGGGCCGGAGCAGGTTGAATCAGTCCTTCTTCTGCAAGCGCACCGCCAGCACGTCACACGGCGCACCGTGCAGCACGTCATTGGCAGTGGACCCCAACAGCAACGCCAGACCATGGCGGCCATGGCTGCCGACCACGATCAGATCGCACTTCTGGTCCTTGGCCAGCTGGTGGATTTCCTGGCGCGGTTGGCCGTAAGTTAGGTGCGAGTCGCCCCGATTAATGTCTGGGTACTTGTTGAACAACCGGTCCATGCGTTCTTTAGCCTGGTCGAACTGCTGTTGTTGCAGTTGCGACAGGTCCATCGGCACATCGCCGCCAAACGCCATGGCCATTGGCTCGACGATATGCACCAGCGATACCTTGGCGTTCGATGGGGCAGCCAAGGCCATGGCGCGCTTGATCACCGGGTCGCATTCTTCGGTCAGGTCGACCGCGACCAACAAATGTTCGTAGGGCATGAGCAGTACTCCTGACAATCGCGATAAAGGAAGTATGGTCGCTTTCGGGCGGGTCTTCCGTGAAAAATGGCTAACCAGCTCATTTGCAACGCTTTATGGAATCTACTGATATGACGGTATTGCTGGTGGTGTCAATCCTTGCGCTGATTCTCAGCCCATTTTCCTGGTTGCGCAGTTCGCGCAAGCAGAGCGAGCAGATGAAGCTGCGCCTGGAAGCCCGACGTATGGGGTTGGCCATGCAGCTGGCGCCGCAACAGTGGCCGCACTGGCTGGAGAAGGAGCCGCCAAGTCCTTGCCCGCAGTACCACCGGGCGCGCCGCCATGGGCACCAGAACAGCTTCAGCTACTGGCAGGTCAGCCCGGGGGTGTGGTGGAACCAGTACCGCGAACCCTGCGAAGACCCGCGTTACGTGGAGGCGCTGGCGCGCTTGCCGGCGAGCGTTTACAAGGTCGAAGCGGATGCTCAGATGATCGCGTTGTACTGGACTGAACGGGGCGATACGGCTGTATTGCAGGATGTTGCCTACGTCCTCGAAGTCCTCGCCTGAGTTCAGTTAAACACGATCCCTTTAGGAGCAATTGTCTTTCTCAAAATTTGAAAAGCCAGCGCGATTCATTGTGGGAGCGGGCTTGCCCGCGAAGCAGGCGACGCGGTGGATGGCACCGGCTTTGCCGGTGTTCGCGGGCATGCCCGCTCCCACAGGGCCTGCGCTGGCTTGGATTGCCGCCGTACTTGCAGGAGCAACTGTCTTTCTCAAAATTTGAAAAGCCAGCGCGATTCACCTGTGGGAGCGGGCAAGCCCGCGAAGCAGGCGACGCGGTGTCTGGCACCGGCTGCGCCGGTGTTCGCGTTCATGCCCGCTCCCACAGGGCCTGCGCTGGCTTGGACGTGTCGCCGTACTTGCAGGAGCAACTGTGTCTAATCCCCTCTCAAGACACAATACCGCGCCTACAACGACAAAGCGGCGGCTTGGCAAACCCCTGAAGGGGTGGGGTGCCAAGTCGCCGCTTTGCGTTCTGCTTTCGCAGAAAAGGCCAGGCAGGCCGGGTATTCATTCACGCAAGTGGCAGTGTAGCCATACCCGGTCGGCGCGCAAGCGAAAATGTGCAGCGCTGTGCAATCGCGGGGGTTGATCGCTGGCATGAATGACCGGTGATCACTGTCATCATGGTTTGCTGCGCGCACGGTACACAATGACCGGAAAGTCGCGTTTTCTTCGTGCTCGTGAGCATTTGACAACGCAGATCTTTTCGGAGAATGTGTGCACACCCAAATCAAACGGGCGTATGAATTGAGCGTTTGTATGTCACCACGCCAAGCCATACTTCCGACTAGCGCGCTGACGGGTGTGCCTGGGCGGGGCAGCTAGGCCTGCTTCCGCTGCAGCGATCGGCGTGTACAGTTCAGCTTCCATATCGTGGAGATCAGTTGATGATTTACGAAGGTAAAGCCATCACGGTTAAGGCTCTTGAAAGTGGCATCGTCGAGCTCAAGTTCGACCTCAAGGGTGAGTCCGTCAACAAGTTCAACCGCCTGACCCTGAACGAGCTGCGCGAGGCCGTAGGCGCCATCCAGGCCGACGCCTCGGTCAAGGGCGTTATCGTCAGCAGTGGCAAGGACGTGTTCATCGTCGGCGCCGACATCACCGAGTTCGTCGACAACTTCAAGCTGCCCGAGGCCGAACTGGTCGCCGGCAACCTGGAAGCCAACCGCATCTTCAACGCCTTCGAAGACCTCGAAGTGCCGACCGTCGCGGCCATCAATGGCATCGCCTTGGGTGGCGGCCTGGAAATGTGCCTTGCCGCCGATTACCGTGTCATGTCCAGCAGCGCCAAGATCGGCCTGCCGGAAGTCAAGCTGGGCATCTACCCGGGCTTTGGCGGCACCGTGCGCCTGCCGCGCCTGATCGGTTCGGACAATGCCATCGAGTGGATCGCTGCCGGCAAGGAAAACCGCGCCGAAGACGCCCTCAAAGTCGGCGCCGTCGATGCCGTGGTTGCGCCCGAGCTGCTGCAGGCTGGCGCCATCGACCTGATCAAGCGCGCCATCAGCGGTGAGCTCGACTACAAGGCCAAACGCCAACCCAAGCTGGAAAAACTCAAGCTCAACGCCATCGAACAGATGATGGCGTTCGAAACTGCCAAGGGCTTCGTAGCCGGGCAGGCCGGGCCGAACTACCCGGCCCCGGTCGAAGCCATCAAGAGCATCCAGAAGGCCGCCAACTTCGGCCGCGACAAGGCACTGGAAGTCGAAGCGGCCGGGTTTGCCAAACTGGCCAAGACCTCGGTTGCCGAGAGCCTGATCGGCCTGTTCCTGAACGACCAGGAGCTCAAGCGCAAGGCCAAGGCGCACGACGAAATCGCCCACGACGTGAAGCAGGCTGCCGTGCTTGGCGCCGGGATCATGGGTGGCGGCATCGCCTACCAGTCCGCGGTCAAGGGCACCCCGATCCTGATGAAGGACATCCGCGAGGAAGCCATCCAGCTGGGCTTGAACGAGGCCTCCAAGCTGCTTGGCAACCGCGTTGAAAAGGGCCGCCTGACCCCGGCCAAGATGGCCGAGGCGCTCAATGCCATTCGCCCGACCCTGTCCTATGGCGACTTTGCCAATGTCGACATCGTGGTCGAGGCCGTGGTCGAGAACCCGAAAGTCAAACAGGCGGTGCTGGCGGAAGTGGAAGGGCAGGTCAAGGACGATGCGATCCTGGCCTCCAATACCTCGACCATCTCCATCAACCTGCTGGCCAAGGCGCTCAAGCGCCCGGAAAACTTCGTCGGCATGCACTTCTTCAACCCGGTGCATATGATGCCGCTGGTGGAAGTGATCCGTGGCGAGAAGTCCAGTGAAGTGGCTGTGGCTACCACCGTGGCCTATGCCAAGAAAATGGGCAAGAACCCGATCGTGGTCAACGACTGCCCGGGCTTCCTGGTCAACCGCGTGCTGTTCCCGTACTTCGGCGGCTTTGCCAAGCTGGTCAGCGCCGGTGTCGACTTCGTGCGCATCGACAAGGTCATGGAAAAGTTCGGCTGGCCAATGGGCCCGGCCTACCTGATGGACGTGGTGGGTATCGACACCGGCCACCACGGCCGTGACGTGATGGCCGAAGGTTTCCCTGACCGCATGAAGGACGAGCGCCGCTCGGCGGTGGATGCCCTGTACGAGGCCAACCGCCTGGGGCAGAAGAATGGCAAAGGCTTCTACGCCTACGAAACCGATAAGCGTGGCAAGCCGAAGAAAGTGTTCGACGCCACCGTGCTCGACGTGCTCAAGCCGATCGTGTTCGAACAGCGCGAAGTCACCGATGAAGACATCGTCAACTGGATGATGGTGCCGCTGTGCCTGGAGACCGTGCGCTGCCTGGAAGACGGCATCGTCGAGACCGCTGCCGAAGCCGACATGGGTCTGGTCTACGGCATTGGTTTCCCGCCCTTCCGCGGTGGTGCGCTGCGCTACATCGACTCGATCGGTGTCGCCGAATTCGTTGCCCTGGCCGATCGCTATGCCGACCTGGGGCCGCTGTACCACCCGACCGCCAAGCTGCGTGAAATGGCCAAGAATGGCCAGCGCTTCTTTAACTGAGCGGTCAACGAGCTAGAGCGAGAGATTTGATATGAGCCTGAATCCAAGAGACGTGGTGATTGTCGACTTCGGTCGCACGCCAATGGGCCGCTCCAAGGGTGGCATGCACCGCAACACCCGCGCCGAGGACATGTCGGCGCACCTGATCAGCAAGCTGCTGGAGCGCAACGGCAAGGTCGACCCCAAAGAGGTCGAGGACGTGATCTGGGGCTGCGTCAACCAGACCCTGGAGCAGGGCTGGAACATCGCCCGCATGGCTTCGCTGATGACGCAGATCCCGCACACCTCCGCGGCGCAAACCGTCAGCCGCCTGTGCGGCTCGTCGATGAGCGCGCTGCACACCGCCGCCCAGGCCATCATGACCGGCAACGGCGATGTGTTCGTGGTCGGCGGCGTGGAGCACATGGGCCATGTCAGCATGATGCACGGCGTGGACCCTAACCCGCACCTGTCCTTGCATGCCGCCAAGGCTTCCGGGATGATGGGCCTCACTGCAGAAATGCTCGGCAAGATGCATGGCATCACCCGTGAGCAGCAGGACCTGTTTGGCCTGCGTTCGCACCAGTTGGCACACAAGGCCACGGTCGAAGGCAAGTTCAAGGATGAAATCATCCCGATGCAGGGCTACGACGAGAACGGCTTCCTGAAGGTGTTCGATTTCGACGAAACCATTCGCCCGGAAACCACCCTCGAAGGCCTGGCGTCGCTCAAGCCGGCATTCAACCCCAAAGGGGGCACGGTCACGGCCGGTACCTCGTCGCAGATCACCGACGGCGCGTCGTGCATGATCGTCATGTCTGGCCAGCGCGCCATGGACCTGGGTATCCAGCCGTTGGCGGTGATCCGCTCGATGGCGGTGGCCGGTGTGGACCCGGCGATCATGGGCTACGGCCCGGTGCCATCGACCCAGAAAGCCCTCAAGCGTGCCGGGCTGACCATGGCCGACATCGACTTCATCGAGCTCAACGAAGCCTTCGCTGCACAGGCCTTGCCAGTGCTGAAAGATTTGAAAGTGCTCGACAAGATGGATGAGAAGGTTAACCTGCACGGCGGCGCCATCGCTTTGGGCCACCCGTTCGGTTGCTCTGGGGCACGTATTTCCGGCACCCTGCTCAATGTCATGAAGCAAAATGGCGGTACCCTGGGGGTGGCGACCATGTGCGTCGGCCTCGGCCAAGGTATCACCACTGTCTTCGAACGCGTCTGATCGCGCCGCTGGACAGCAACCGGGGCCTTGTGCCCCGGTTTTGTTTTTTCAGGTTTTATTCAGGAGGGTGTGCAACATGCAGATACAGCCAGGCGTCTACCGGCATTACAAAGGGCCTGAGTACCGTGTCTTCAGCGTTGCGCGGCACTCCGAGAGCGAAGAGTGGATGGTTTTCTACCAGTGCCTGTATGGTGACTACAGCTTCTGGGTAAGGCCACTTTCGATGTTCCAGGAGTCCGTCGAGGTTGACGGCGAGCAGGTGCCACGCTTTGCTTTGGTCAAGGCCGAAGAGGGGCTGCCCGGGTTGCTGGGCAAGTCGCACGCATGATCGTTCGAACTTGACCTCACACTTTTGCCACTATATATAGCGGTGCCGCGTGTCGGCACCTGACGCGTTTTTCATCTTCAGATTCAGGAATACTCCGATCCATGGGCAAATCGCTGGTCATTGTGGAATCCCCGGCCAAGGCCAAGACCATCAACAAGTACCTGGGCAACCAGTACGTGGTGAAGTCGAGTATCGGCCATATCCGAGACCTCCCCACCAGCGGTTCGGCCAGCGCAAGCAAAGAGCCGGCCGCCAAGCGTGGTAAGGCTGCGGGTGAGGCCCCGGCGCTTTCACCCAAGGAAAAGGCCCGTCGCCAGCTGGTGTCGCGCATGGGTGTCGACCCCGACCACGGCTGGAAAGCCAAGTACGAGATCCTGCCTGGCAAGGAAAAGGTGATCGAAGAGCTGCGCCGCCTGGCCAAGGATGCCGACACCATCTATCTCGCAACCGACTTGGACCGCGAAGGGGAAGCCATTGCCTGGCACCTGCGCGAGGCCATTGGTGGTGACGACGCCCGCTACAAGCGCGTGGTGTTCAACGAAATTACCAAGAAGGCGATTCAGGAAGCCTTCTCGCAACCGGGCGAGCTGGACATCGATCGGGTCAACGCCCAGCAGGCTCGGCGTTTCCTTGACCGTGTGGTTGGCTACATGGTGTCGCCGCTGCTGTGGGCCAAGATTGCCCGTGGCCTGTCTGCCGGTCGCGTGCAGTCGGTAGCGGTCAAGCTGGTGGTAGAGCGCGAGCGTGAAATTCGCGCGTTCATCCCCGAAGAATACTGGGAAATCCACGCCGACCTCGGCACCGCGAAAAACGCCAAGGTGCGTTTCGAGGTGGCGCGTGAAAATGGCGAGGCGTTCAAGCCGCTGAACGAAGCCCAGGCCATGGCCGCGCTGGAGAAGCTCAAAGCTTCCAGCTACAGCGTGGTCAAGCGCGAAGATCGCCCGACCAGCAGCAAGCCGTCGGCGCCGTTCATTACCTCCACCCTGCAGCAGGCCGCCAGCAACCGCCTGGGCTTTGGTGTGAAGAAGACCATGATGATGGCCCAGCGCTTGTACGAAGCTGGCTACATCACGTATATGCGTACCGACTCGACCAACCTGTCGGCCGATGCCCTGGACATGGCCCGCAGCTACATCGAGCGTGAGTTCGGCAAGGAGTACCTGCCGGACGCGCCGCTGGTCTACGGCAGCAAAGAAGGCGCCCAGGAGGCGCACGAAGCAATTCGCCCGTCGGACGTGAATACACACCCGACCAAGCTCAGTGGCATGGAGCGCGACGCCGAGCGCCTGTACGAGCTGATCTGGCGCCAGTTCCTGGCTTGCCAGATGCCGCCGGCGCAGTACCTGTCTACCAGTGTTACCGTGGCTGCCGGCGACTTCGAGCTGCGCGCCAAGGGCCGTATCCTGAAGTTCGACGGTTATACCCGTGTGCTGCCACAACAGAGCAAGCCCGGTGAAGACGACGTACTGCCGGAAATGGTCCAGGGCGAAGCGCTGAAGTTGCTGCAGATCGACCCGAGCCAGCACTTCACCAAACCGCCGGCACGCTTCACCGAAGCCAGCCTGGTCAAGGAAATGGAAAAGCGCGGCATCGGTCGCCCGTCGACCTATGCGGCGATCATTTCCACCATCCAGGACCGGGGTTATGTGACCCTGCACAACCGCCGCTTCTACTCCGAGAAAATGGGCGACATCGTCACCGAGCGCCTGTCGGAAAGCTTCTCCAACCTGATGGACTACGGCTTTACGGCCGACATGGAGGAGAACCTCGACGACGTGGCCCAGGGCGAGCGTGACTGGAAAAACGTGCTCGACGAGTTCTATGGTGACTTCAGCAAGAAGCTGCAGACGGCCGAGTCGAGCGAAGACGGCATGCGCGCCAACCAGCCGACCATGACTAACATTCCGTGCAAGGAATGTGGCCGGCCAATGATGATTCGTACTGCTTCCACTGGCGTATTCCTTGGCTGCTCTGGCTACAGCCTGCCGCCGAAAGAGCGCTGCAAGGCGACCGTCAACCTGGTGCCCGGCGATGAAATCGCTGCGGACGACGAGGGTGAGTCCGAGTCGCGGGTGCTGTTGGGCAAGCACCGTTGCCCGATCTGCGCCACGGCGATGGATGCCTACTTGCTGGATGAGAAGCACAAGCTGCACATCTGCGGTAACAACCCGGACTGCGCTGGTTACGAAATCGAAGAAGGCAACTACCGCATCAAGGGTTACGAAGGGCCTAGCCTGGAATGCGACAAGTGCGGCAGCGAGATGCAACTGAAGACCGGCCGGTTCGGCAAATTCTTCGGCTGCACCAACCCGGCTTGCAAGAACACCCGCAAACTGCTGAAAAACGGCGAGGCGGCGCCACCGAAGATGGACAAGGTGGACATGCCTGAGCTCAAGTGCGAAAAGGTGGACGACACCTACGTGCTGCGCGATGGCGCCTCGGGGTTGTTCCTGGCGGCCAGCCAGTTCCCCAAGAACCGCGAAACCCGGGCACCACTGGTCATGGAAATCGTGCCGCACAAGCACGAGATAGACCCGAAATACCACTTCCTGTGCGATGCGCCGCAGAAAGACCCGGACGGGCGCCCAGCAGTCATCCGCTACAGCCGCAAAACCAAGGAGCAGTACGTGCAGTCCGAGGTCGATGGCAAACCGACCGGCTGGAAGGCGTTCTACGACGGTGGCGCCTGGAAGGTAGAAGACAAGCGCTGAGCCTTCAGTGCTGTAATTGGGGCCGCTTTGCGGCCCCAATCATTTATGATGCAGAAACTTGCCTTGCAGCCTGAAGGGAGGGCACAGAAATGGCCCAGGAAACCTACACCCGCACCAACCAGAAACTGTTCTTTGCCGGGCTCGCCCTCGAGGCCATGGCCAAGGCCGAGCAGAGCCAGGCCATGAATGCCCAAGGCCTGGTACAAGCCGAGCGCGAGTCTGCGCTGTTTCACCTGTACGGCGCGCTACTGGGCATGTGCCATGAAATTGGTGCTTACTACCGCCTGCCGGTTGTGGCAACTGTGGAGCAGGCGCTGGCCGACGACAGCCTGAACGGCATCGCCATCCCCGAGGTGGCCGAGCTGCTGGAGCTGGCGCGCCAACGTGAAACCTGGCTGGCGCAAATGCTCAGTGCTTATGCCGATTTGTTCCGACCACCTGTCGCCAGGAAAGCGCCAAAAACCGATGTTACCCAGCCGCTGATTCAGGCCGTGAACCTTGACGAGCCCGAGCATCCAGCGCTGTCCCGTGCCGAGCTGGAAAGCTGGCGCAATAACCTCAAAGGCCTGGTCAGGCGTTTTCGCGACGCGTTGAGTGAGTGCTGATCGCGGCAACGGCTGATACAATACTGGCCTTTCGCGGAGAACTGCCATTTATGTCTACGTCTTTTCTGGAAATTGTCGAGTTGCCTGATGGCCGCATCGAACTGCGTCGCGCCGAGGATGAAGGCTCACTGGTAACCTTGGATTTCTCGGAAGACGCCAAGGTATTCCTGCAGGGTCAACATGTTGAAGTGGCCAAGGCTATGCTCAGCGTGGGCGTGCAGATGGCCGGTCGCCTGATGGAAGGTGAGGTTGAGCGTGACGAAGGGCCGCGGGTGCTGCACTGAACCCTAAGGGTGCAGCAGGTGCCTGGCGTTTTGAAGTAACAGGCAAAGCCTGAACATCAGCCGAGGCGGATGTTCAGGCTTTGTGCATTTCCGGTAGTGGCTGCCCGTAGCAGTTGCTGGCGGGCAGTGGCATTCACGCTACCCAGCCAGCTGACCACTGTGTGGCTAAGGCCCAGGCGCAGGGCTTCGCAGGCCAGCTGCAATGGGCTCTGATTGCTACGGGGTTGCAGCAGCAGGATCCGTTCACGGTTGAGGCCTGCGTCGCGCAGCCAGGCCTGGGTCAGGCTAGACGGTGGCGCGATCAGGGTCAGCCAGCGGGTCTCGTCTTCTTCGCTCAACTCACGCAGTATGGGTGCCAGCAGGTTTTGGCAGTGCCCTTGGGCGCCACGCAGCGACAGTTCGCTGAAAAGCTCGGGGTCGCTGTGCTTGCGTGCCAGTTCGCTGGCCTTTAAGCCAGGAAGTACGGGTTGGGCAAGGAATGCTTCGAACAACGGCAACTGGGCTTGCTCGGGTACGTGAATGAACTGCTGCATGACGCCTCCTGGATCAGCGGCGAATGACGCCGACGCTCAAGCCCTCGATCACCAGTTCCTGTTCTTTCAGGTCGACTTCGATGGGGGCGAATTCGGGGTTTTCGGCCAGCAGCCAGACTTTGCTGCCTTCGCGCTTGAAGCGCTTGACGGTCACTTCGTCGCCGATGCGGGCCACGACGATCTGGCCGTTGCGTGCTTCCCGGCAGGTGTGTACCGCCAGCAGGTCGCCGTCCAGAATACCGACGTCCTTCATGCTCATGCCGTGCACGCGCAGCAAATAGTCGGCCTGGG
Organism: Pseudomonas sp. NY5710; assembly: GCF_013305665.1. NCBI lineage: Bacteria > Pseudomonadati > Pseudomonadota > Gammaproteobacteria > Pseudomonadales > Pseudomonadaceae > Pseudomonas > Pseudomonas sp. NY5710. The sequence continues at coordinate 3,585,074 of NZ_CP045554.1, read as the reverse complement.
GGTGGAAGAACGCGGGGTTGATGTTGCACGATTGCTCGATGTGCTGCTCGGCCAGGATCGGCGCACCGGCAGCCACACGGCCGATGATGGGCAGGCCACTTTCTTCGGCCTTGGCTTCGAAGCCCGGGATGCGGATGCCGCGGGATGCACCTGGGGTCATTTCGATGGCACCCTTGCGGGCGAGGGCCTTGAGGTGTTCTTCGGCAGCGTTGGGCGATTTGAAGCCCAGTTCCTGAGCGATCTCGGCACGTGTGGGCGGGAAACCGTTGTCTTCCAGGCAACGCTTGATGAACGCGAGAATTTCGGCTTGGCGTGGCGTCAGTTTCAGCATGTTGTGCGCTCTGGCTTTTTGTACAGTGACTGGGATTATATACAGTACTGGGTAAGCTTCAAGCCACACGTTGCAAGAAAAGTCGAACGCCCCCTCCCGGAGGCACGACGCGCGCTGTTTTCCGACGGCGACCGCCCGGTCACCGAGCCTTGACAGATGCAGGGCTGAAACGTATGTTTCAAACAACTGTTTGTCTGGCGGAGTAGTCGGAGTAGTCATGGCCCAATCGGAAACCGTTGAACGCATTCTCGATGCTGCCGAGCAGCTGTTCGCGGAAAGAGGGTTCGCTGAAACCTCGCTGCGGCTGATTACCAGCAAGGCCGGGGTCAACCTGGCGGCGGTCAACTATCACTTCGGCTCCAAAAAAGCGCTAATCCAGGCCGTGTTCTCGCGCTTCCTGGGCCCGTTCTGCGCCAGCCTCGAGCGTGAACTGGAGCGCCGCCAGGCCAAGCCCGAGCACAAGCCAAGCCTGGAAGAGTTGCTGGAAATGCTGGTGGAGCAGGCATTGGCCGTGCAGCCGCGCAGCAACAACGACCTGTCGATCTTCATGCGCCTGCTGGGCCTTGCCTTCAGCCAGAGCCAAGGGCACTTGCGGCGCTACCTGGAAGACATGTACGGCAAGGTGTTCCGCCGCTACATGCTGTTGGTCAACGAGGCGGCCCCGCGTATTCCGCCGCTGGAGCTGTTCTGGCGCGTGCACTTCATGCTGGGGGCGGCCGCGTTCAGCATGTCCGGTATCAAGGCCCTGCGGGCCATCGCCGAAACCGACTTCGGCATCAACACGTCCATCGAGCAGGTCATGCGCCTGATGGTGCCGTTCCTGGCGGCCGGCATGCGGGCGGACAGTGGCGTCACCGACCCGGCCATGGCCACTGCACAGCTGCGCCCGCGCACCAAGAGCAGCGCCGCCACGGCCAAGGCCTGAAGGCTGGGCGCGGCGGGGCGCTTGGGCTAAGCTAGCGGCGCTTCTGTTCAGTCTTCAATTAAGGAATACCCATGACCGTCAGTCTGCAAGGCTCCCTGATGGTGGACATCGCCGGTAAATGGCTGACCGCCGAAGACCGTCACCTGCTGCGCCAGCCCGAAGTGGCCGGCCTGATCATCTTCGCCCGCAATATCGACAGCCCGCGCCAGGCGCGTGAGCTATGCGCATCCATCCGCGCCATACGCCCCGATCTGATTCTGGCGGTGGACCAGGAGGGCGGCCGTGTGCAACGCCTGCGCCAGGGCTTCGTGCGCCTGCCCGCCATGCGCGCGCTGGCCGACAACGACAACGCCGAATACCTGGCCGAGCAGTGTGGCTGGCTGATGGCGACCGAAGTGCTGGCAGTGGGCCTGGACCTGAGCTTCGCTCCGGTGCTTGACCTTGATCACCAGCGCAGTGCCGTAGTGGGCAGCCGCGCCTTCGAGGGCGACCCGCTGCGCGCGACGCAGTTGGCCGGGGCGTTCATCCGGGGCATGAATGCCGCAGGCATGGCTGCCTGCGGCAAGCACTTCCCGGGGCATGGCTGGGCCGAGGCCGATTCGCACGTGGCCATTCCCACCGATGAGCGCAGCCTTGCGCAACTGCGCCAGGCCGACCTTGTACCGTTCAGCCGCCTGAGCGGGCAATTGGCGGCGGTGATGCCGGCGCATGTCATCTACCCGCAGGTGGACAACCAGCCGGCCGGCTTCTCGCGCCGCTGGCTGCAGGACATTCTGCGTGGCGAGCTGGGCTTTGACGGAGTGATCTTCAGTGATGACCTGTCGATGGCCGGTGCCCATGTGGTGGGCGATGCGGCCAGCCGTATCGAGGCGGCATTGTCTGCCGGCTGCGACATGGGCCTGGTTTGCAATGACCGCGCGGCGGCAGAGCTGGCACTGAGCGCAGCGCAGCGCATGCAGGTCAGGCCCTCGCCGCGTATCGCCCGGATGCGCGGGCAGGGCTTTGCGCGTACCGACTATCGCCAGCAGCCACGCTGGCTAGCGGCGTTGGGCGCGTTGAAAGAGGCGCAACTGGTCGACTGACCTGTCGCCGCTGTAGCAGGTTTCTGGTTGCCTGTGAGATCGCCGCCGGCGCGGCGCTCGGCCTCACTGCCAGCCAACCCTCACGGCCGACCCGAGGGCATCAGCGCCCACGCTTGCCCGGCAACGGTGCAAACAGGGCATCGATCTCTTCATCCCCCAGTCGCCACTGCCCAGCCTGGCCGCCATCGAGCAGGCTCGCCGCCAGCGCGGCCTTCTCCTGCTGCAGTGCCTGTATTTTTTCTTCCACCGTGCCGCGGGTAATCAGCTTGAACACGAACACGGGTTTGTCCTGGCCTATGCGGTAGGCGCGGTCGGTGGCCTGGTTTTCGCTAGCCGGGTTCCACCAGGGGTCGAAGTGGATCACCGTGTCTGCCGCCGTCAGGTTCAGGCCCACGCCGCCGGCCTTCAGGCTGATCAGGAACACCTCGCTGTCACCCTGCTGGAACTGCTGCACTGGCGTACGCCGGTCGCGGGTATCGCCGGTGAGCAGGCTGTAACGGATCTGGCGCTTTTGCAGTTCCTGCTCGATCAGTGCAAGCATCGACGTGAACTGCGAAAACAGCAGTACCCGGCGGCCTTCGCTGAGCAGCTCATCGAGCATTTGCAGCAGTGCCCCCAGCTTGCCCTTGTCGGCCTGGTTACCCTTGCTCTCCGCGCCTTTTACCAGGCGCAGGTCGCAGCACACCTGGCGCAGCTTGAGCAGCGCATCGAGAATCACGATCTGGCTGCGCGCGGCACCGTTGCGGGCAATTTCATCGCGGACTTTTTTGTCCATGGCCACGCGCACCGCTTCGTAGGTGTCACGCTGGGCGTCGCTGAGCTCGACCCAGTGCACCATCTCGGTTTTGGCCGGCAGCTCGGTGGCCACCTGCTCCTTGGTGCGGCGCAACAGAAACGGCCGGACGCGGTTGGCCAGGTGGGCCATGCGCTCGCTGTCACCGTGGCGCTCGATCGGCGTGCGGTAGTCCTGGTTGAAGCGCTTCAGTTCACCTAGCCAGCCGGGCATCAGGAAGTGGAAGATCGACCACAGTTCGCCCAGGTTGTTTTCCATCGGCGTGCCGGTCAGGCACAGGCGCTGGGTGGCCTGCAGTTCGCAGGCGGCCAGGGCCGCCTTGCTGGTGCTGCTTTTGATGTTCTGTGCCTCGTCCAGCACCAGTACGTGCCACGCGTGAGCGCGCAGGTGCTGCAGGTCGCGGGGCAGCAGCGCATAGGTGGTGAGGACCAGGTCGTAGTCGCCCAGCTTGGCAAAATGCTGGCTGCGCCCTGGCCCGTGCAGGGCCAGTACACGAAGGTCGGGGGCGAAGCGCGCGGCTTCGTCCAGCCAGTTCGGTATGAGGCTGGTCGGCATTACCGCCAGGGCTGGGCTGACGAGGCGCCCGCCTTCCTTTTCCAGCAGCAGGTGAGCCAAGGCCTGCAGGGTCTTGCCCAAGCCCATGTCGTCGCCAAGAATGCCGCCGGTACCCATTTCGCGCAGGGCCTGCAGCCAGTTCAGGCCTTGCTGCTGGTAGGGGCGCAAGCTGGCCTGCAGCGCGACTGGCGGTGCGACCTGCAGGTCACGCGCGTCACGCAGGCGGCGGCCCAGGTCGCGCACATGCTCGCCACCTTCCCAATGCAGCGGCATGCCTTCGATCTGGTTCAGGCGCGCGGCGTCGGCGCGGTCCAGGCGCAGGGCCGGGCCTACGCTGCCTTCGTGCAGGTACAGCTCGCCGGTGCCCATCACCGCCTTGATACGGCCATAGGGCAGGGCGACGCGCAAGGGCGGGGCATCCAGGCGGCCGCGGTTCAGGTCGATCAGCAGGTGCTCGTCATCACTACGCCGGGCCAGTTCGCTGGGGCGTAACAGCTCTGGGCTGCTGCGCAGCAGTTGCAGCACGATCGGCAACAGGCTATGGCGCTGGCCATCGACCACGATGCCCAGTTCCAGGTCGAACCATTCATGGCCCGGCGCTTCGTCGATGGTCGCGTACCAGTCTTCCACCTCTTGCAGGTTGAAGGCGAAATCGCGGTGGGTGTCGATGGCCCAGCCGGCTTCGCGCAGGCGTGGCAGGCCTTCGCGGGCAAAGTGCAGCCAGGCTTCGTCGTCGGGCAGTTGATACATTTCCCCGGCACTGTCGGGCAATGCCTTGCTCTGCCGGGTTGCAGGCCTGAAGCCGAAGTCCCGCAGCACTTTGCGCAGGGCTTGTTCAGCCTGGGGCTGGCGGCGGATGCGCTGGCTGGTGTTGCCTGCAAGGCGGGTCAGCGGCTTGTCGTCGCTACCGCTGGCTTGCAGGCCGTCATAGTCGAACGCCAATGCGGCGCGATGTTGCATCTGCCGTTGCATGCGCCCGGTTTTCGGCATGTAGGCGGTGTACTCGAGGCTGCCGAGGGCCAGAAGGGCCTGTGGCTGGATGTCCTCGATCACTTGCTCTCGCACGGGGGCTGGGGTCGGCACCTTGTGGCTCAGGGCATTGAGTTTGTGGCTCAGGGGCACGACCAGGTGTTCCGGCACATCGGGGGCGATGGTCAGCTGCACGGCCACGTGCGGGTCAAGGGTGTGTTCGACCTTGCCCACCTCTTGCGCCTGCACATCGAAGTAGTACAGCGGCAGCAGCGGGATGACGCAGCGCAGCGGTTCCTCACCGCTGTACCACAGCCCCCGGTAGTTGCCGTTGTCCTGGCGTACCCAGCGGAACTCGGCGGGGCGCGGCGGGCCTTCGTGCAGCAGGGGCATGTTGACGTCGAACAGCATGCGCCCGGTCTCCAGTGCGCGCTGGAACAGTTCGCCGCCTTCCTGGCCTTTGAGTTGGTAGCCGCGGTCCTGGCCGGCACCCTGGTTCAATGCCGCAAGCAGGCGCAGGATGCGCGTGTCCTGGTCGGTGACGAAGCGCGGCGGCTCGTAGAGAAAATCGTAAAGTGACTGCACCCGGCTGAAGCGGATGCCGTCCTCGCTGCGTGTGCCTTTGCGCACCAGCAGCGAACAGCCGGCAGCATCGGTCAGTTGCAGCTGGTAGCAGACCATGCGCCCGCGTTTGTCATCGGCTGCGCCGGTCTGGGCCGGCGGCTGCTCCAGGCCGCTCAGCCAGTGCTGCAGTTCGGCCGACAGCATACCCGGTGGGCTTTGCACAGGCTCGGTGCTGATGTCGGGGCCGCTGAGGGTGAACAGTACCGCAGCGCAATGCTTGCAGTTTTGTCGTACCGGGCAGTCGCACTCACCCTCGACGTGGCAGCGGCCGCCTGCAATGTGCAGTTCGATGGTTTGCTGGTAGACATTGTCGCCGCTGCCTTCGCACCGGGCGGTGATGGTCTGGCGGTAGATAGCGTCCAGTTCTACCCGGCCTTCATCGGCATAGCGTTCTGCGCGCTGCAGGGTGGCCTTGCTGAACGACTGGGTCCAGTTCGGGTATTGATTCACCAACTCGGCGGCATCTGGCTTCATGCGCTTACTGCTCCATCATCTCCGGGTCCATGGCCGGCATTTTCGGCGTGCCCGGTGGCGTGATCTTCAGCAGCACCGCCAGGTGCCCACCGTCGAGGAAGGTCAGCTGCCCACCTTTGACGTTACTGTTGCTTTGCTTGAACTGCTCGCTTTGCAGCACGCTGCCGTTGCCATCCAGCTGGTTGACCCAGAAGTTGGCCTCCACCGCGATAAAGCGCCCTTGGGCAATGCTCAGGTTGCCTTCGATAGGGAAATGGCCGAATTGCTCGGTGCCTTCGCCCAAGGCGATGCGGCTGGGTTGGTCGCCCACCTGTTGCCGCCATGCCTTGTGCATCAGCACGGTGTAGTCTGCGGTCGCCTCCAGGCGGGTGGCTTCGTCTTCCAGCGCCGGGCGTTGCTCGGCGTCTTTGTGCAGGCGCGCAGCACCGCCGCTCCAGTCTTCCGGTGCGAACGGGCTGGTAAAGGCGGGCACGCTGTTCTGCCGCACCAGAATCATTTCTACCTGATACAGGCCTTCGGCGAAGGCGGCTGGCGCGAACAGCGCCAGCAGCAGGGTCAGGCAACGGATGGCACGCATGGATCTTCCTTAGGCAGGCTGTGGGGTCAGGCGCTCGAACAGCGCCTCCAAGGTGTTGAAGCGTTCGTCCGGGCGCTCCATCGGCACCAGGAAGCGGAACTGGGTCGCGCCTTCGAACTTGTAGCGTTTGGGCTGGCCCTGAATCAATTTGATCAAGGTCAGCGGGTCTACCGGGGTTTCAGCCTCGAACTCGAGCTTGCCGCCATTGGGGCCGGCATCGACTTTCTTGATGCCGAGCTTTTCCGCCTGCAGCTTGAGCGACGTCAGGCGCATGAGGTTCTTGGTGGGTTCCGGTAGCAGGCCGAAGCGGTCGATCATTTCGACCTGCAGGTCCTTGAGGCCCTCTTCGTCAGCCGCCGAGGCAATGCGCTTGTACAGGATCAGCCTGGCATGCACATCGGGCAGGTAGTCTTCGGGGATCAGCGCCGGCAGGCGCAGGTTGATCTCCGGGCCGCCGCCCAGTGGCTGTTCCAGGTTGGGCTGGGTGCCTTTGCGAATGGCCTTGACTGCGCGCTCGAGCATTTCCATGTACAGGGTGAAGCCAACGGCCTGGATCTGCCCGCTCTGGCCTTCGCCCAGCAGCTCGCCGGCCCCGCGGATTTCCAGGTCGTTGGTCGCCAGCACGAAGCCGGCGCCAAGGTCCTGGGTGTTGGCGATCGCTTCCAGGCGCTTTTCGGCGTCGGCGCTGACCTTCTGCCGGGTAGGCGTGAGCAGGTAGGCGTAAGCCTGGTGGTGGCTGCGGCCAACCCGGCCGCGCAGCTGGTGCAACTGGGCCAGGCCGAACTTGTCGGCGCGTTCGATGACGATGGTGTTGGCGCTGGGCACGTCGATACCGGTTTCGATGATGGTCGACGCCACCAGCACGTTGAAGCGCTTGTGGTAGAAATCGCTCATCACCTGTTCCAGTTCACGCTCGCGCATTTGCCCATGGCCGATGCCGATGCGTGCCTCGGGTACCAGTTCGGCGAGGTCGGCTGCGCATTTCTCGATGGTTTTCACATCGTTGTGCAGGTAGTACACCTGACCGCCGCGCAGCAGTTCGCGCAGCAGCGCCTCTTTGACGGTGCTCTTGTTCTGCTCCATGACGAAGGTGCGCACCGACAGGCGGCGCGCCGGCGGCGTGGCGATGATGGACAGGTCGCGCATGCCTGCCACCGCCATGTTGAGCGTACGCGGGATGGGTGTGGCGGTGAGGGTGAGGATGTCGACTTCGCTGCGCAGGGCCTTGAGCTGCTCCTTCTGGCGTACGCCAAAACGGTGCTCTTCGTCGATGATTGCCAGGCCCAGGTCCTTGAAGCGTACGTCGTCCTGCAGCAGCTTGTGGGTGCCGATCAGGATGTCGATCTTGCCCTCGGCCAGGTCTGCAGCGGCGGCGGCGACTTCCTTGGCGGACTTGAAGCGGCTCATCACTTCCACGGTCACCGGCCAGTCGGCGAAGCGGTCGCGGAAGCTGTTGTAGTGCTGTTGGGCGAGCAGGGTGGTCGGCACCAGTACAGCCACTTGGCGGCCGCTGTGCACGGCAATGAACGCCGCCCGCATGGCCACTTCGGTTTTGCCGAAGCCCACGTCGCCACAGACCAGGCGGTCCATCGGCTTGGGCGCGAGCATGTCGGCGCGCACGGCTTCGATGGCGGCCTGCTGGTCGGGGGTTTCTTCGAACGGGAAGCCGGCGCTGAACGTGGCGTAGTCGGCCGACGGGTCGGCGAAGGCGTAGCCTTTGCGCGCGGCACGCCGGGCGTAGATGTCGAGCAGTTCGGCGGCCACGTCGCGGACTTGTTCGGCAGCCTTGCGCTTGGCCTTCTGCCAGGCTTCCGAACCCAGCCGGTGCAGCGGTGCCAGGGCGTCGTCGCTGCCGGTGTAGCGGGCGATCAGGTGCAGGTTGGCAACTGGCACATAGAGCTTGGCGTTTTCGGCATATTCCAGGGTCAGGAACTCTGCAGCCTGGCCGTCGATTTCCAGCGTGGCCAGGCCCAGGTAGCGGCCTACGCCGTGGTCAATGTGCACCACCGGTGCGCCTTCGCGCAGTTCGGTAAGGTTCTTGATTACCGCGTCATTGGCGGTTTCGCCACGTTTGTCACGGCGCCGGCGCTGCATGACGCGCTGGCCGAACAGCGGGCTTTCGGCGACCAGGGCAATGGCCGGGTCGTCCAGCAGCAGGCCTTCGTCCAGTGGGGCAATGGTGATGGCCAGGCGCTCGGCACCGGTGATGAAATCGTGCCAGCCATCAACGGTGTGCGGGCGCAGCTTCAGCCGTTCGAGCAGCTCCAGCAATACCTCGCGTCGGCCGGCCGATTCAGCGGTGAACAGCACGCGGCCGGGGAACTGGTCGAGGAAGCTGGCCAGCTCGGCCAGTGGCTGGTTGGCCTTGGCCTCGATCGCCAGGTTGGGCAGGGCGCGCGCCGGGAAGCGCTCGCGCCCTGCGCCGGCTTCCAGGTCGTCGCTGCTGACCACCACCCGCGGCCACTGCTTGAGCCGGGCGAAGCAGTCTTCGACCGGCAGGAACAGCTCGGCCGGTGGCAGCAGTGGCCGGCTGAGGTCGCCACGGCGGTCTTCATAACGCCCGCGCACGTCGTTCCAGAAGTGTTCGGCGGCCTGTTCCACCCCCGGCAGCGAAAACACCTGGGTGTCCGCCGGCAGGTAGTCGAACAGGGTGGAGGTTTCTTCGAAGAACAGGGGCAGGTAGTACTCGATACCGGCGGGGATGATACCGCTGGCCAGGTCCTGGAAGATCGCGCTGCGGCGGAAGTCGACGTCGAAGCGTTCGCGAAAGCGTGCCTTGAAGCGGGTCACTTCGTCCTTTTGCATGGGGAATTCGCGCGCAGGCAGCAGGCGCACGGAATCCACCTTGTCTATCGAGCGCTGGGTCTCGGGGTCGAAGGTGCGCAGGGTCTCGATCTCGTCATCGAACAGGTCGATGCGGTAGGGCAGCTTGCTGCCCATGGGGAACAGGTCGATCAGTGCACCGCGCACGGCGAACTCGCCATGCTCATAGACCGTGTCGACGCAGCGGTAGCCGGTGGCTTCCAGCCGCGTGCGCATCTGCTCCACGTCGAGGGTCTGGCCCACGTCCAGCACCAGGCTGCTGCCCAGCAGAAAGCGCGTGGGTGCCAGGCGGTGCAGGGCAGTGGTCACCGGCACCACGAGGATGCCGTGGCTCAGCTCAGGCAAGCGGTAAAGGCTGGCGATGCGCTGGGAGATGATGTCCTGGTGCGGCGAGAACAGGTCGTAGGGCAGGGTTTCCCAATCGGGAAACGGCAGCACCGGCAGGTCGGGTGCGAAGAAACGCAGCTCCTGTTCCAGACGGTCGGCGGCCTGGCTGTCGGCCGTCAATAACAGGGTGAAGCGGCCAGCGCTGCTGGCGGCCTCGGCGATGGCAAGGCTGAGGGCGGCACCGGGCAGGTTGCCCCAGGTTTGTTTGCCGGCCGTGGCCGACATTTGCGGTAGGCGCAGAACTGACACGGGAGATTGCACTCCAAGCGTTGCGGCAAAGAGACCGATTGTACCGGTGACGGTGCCGGCTGTCAGGCTCCAAAGGGCATGAATGCTGGCTTGGCTCACTGCGACAGGCGCTCATTGCCGGTTCTGTGTTGGGGCGTCATAATGTAGCCCCTTTTTTCTGTCCCTACATGTGGAAGGTTCCCGTGACTCAGAAGCCCGACCAGTGTCTTGGTGAGTGGATCGATCGTGAAGCCCTGGCTGAAGCGATGATCCCGCTTATCGGTCAGCTCTACCGCAACAACAATGTGGTGAGCTCGATTTATGGCCGCAGCCTGATCAACCGTTCGGTTATCTCGATCCTCAAGGCGCACCGCTTTGCGCGTCATCGCCAAACCGACGAAACCGAACTGTCCGTCCACGAGACATTCCCCCTGCTCAAAGCCATGAGCGAGCTGAAACTGGGCGCCGCTTCGGTCGACCTGGGCAAGCTGGCCAACAAGTTCAAGCAGGAAGGCAATGGCCGCACTGCCGAGCAGTTCGTCCGTGAAGAGCTGGCCGAAGTGGTTGGCCAGCAGAACGCTTCGGCGCGCAAAGGCACTGATGTGGTGCTGTACGGCTTCGGCCGCATCGGCCGCCTGCTGGCGCGCATCCTGATCGAGAAGACCGGTGGCGGCGACGGCCTGCGCCTGCGCGCTATCGTTGTGCGCAAGGGCGCCGAAAACGACCTGGTCAAGCGTGCCAGCCTGCTGCGCCGTGACTCGGTGCATGGCCCGTTCGATGGCACCATCACCATCGATGAAGCCAACAACACCATCACCGCCAACGGCAACCTGATCCAGGTTATCTACGCCAAGAACCCCAGCGAAGTCGACTATACCCAGTACGGTATCGAAAACGCGCTGATCGTCGACAACACCGGCGTATGGCGTGATGCCGACGGCCTGGGCCAGCACCTGGCCTGCCCGGGCGCTGCCCGCGTGATCCTCACCGCGCCTGGCAAGGGCGCGCTGAAGAACATCGTGCATGGCATCAACCACGGCGATATCACGGCCGATGACAAGATCATCTCGGCGGCTTCCTGCACCACCAACGCCATCGTGCCGGTGCTCAAGGCCATCAACGATCAGTACGGCATCGTCAACGGCCACGTCGAAACCGTTCACTCGTTCACCAACGACCAGAACCTGATCGACAACTTCCACAAGGGCAGCCGCCGTGGCCGCGCCGCGCCGCTGAACATGGTCATCACCGAAACCGGTGCCGCCACCGCTGCTGCCAAGGCACTGCCAGTGCTCAAGGGCAAGCTGACCGGCAACGCCATCCGCGTACCTACACCGAACGTTTCGATGGCCATCCTCAACCTGAACCTGGAAAAGGCCACTACTCGCGACGAAATCAACGAGTACCTGCGCCAGACCGCAATGCACTCGGAGCTGCACAAGCAGATCGACTACGTTGCCTCGCAGGAAGTGGTGTCGACCGACTTCGTGGGCTCGCGCCACGCCGGTGTGGTGGACGCTGAAGCGACCATCGCCAATGACAACCGTGTTGTTCTGTACGTGTGGTACGACAACGAATTCGGTTACAGCTGCCAGGTGGTTCGCGTGATGGAAGACATGGCCGGTGTGAACCCGCCTGCGTTCCCACGCTGATTCACGTGTAAGGCAATGAAGAAACGGGAACCTTCGGGTTCCCGTTTTTTTTGCCTGCTTTTCATGTTCCTGCGGCCGTTGCAGGTGCGTACGCCCGGTAAATCACTTGGGCTCGGATGACGAGCGGCACTATTTCGAGGACAATGGCCGGCGCTATTGGCACCCCCTTTCGATGCCCGTGTCCGGCGCCCGGTGCGCATGACCGTGCCGCCGTTCGGGTGACTCGGCCCGGGGGTGGCTGCGTCTTCCAAGCTACGCCCGCGTTTGCGCAGGCGGTGAAAGGCGAGTGAAAGCGCAAGCAGGGATGATTGCCGCCAGGGATCGGTAAAGCATATGTAGTGCGGGCGAAATTGGCCTACGACGCGACCAAGGGTTAATGTGCGCGGCGTTCACGCTTGATTAGACTGCACCCGAATTTTCTCATGGCGCCCCGGCGGCATGATCGCGTCCCGCGAGCGACCGTGGCTTGCGGGCCAGTTCTGAAGGAGTACGCATGGCTGTCTACAACTACGACGTAGTGGTGCTGGGTTCCGGCCCGGCCGGTGAGGGCGCGGCAATGAACGCCGCCAAAGCAGGGCGCAAGGTTGCGATGGTCGATGACCGTCGCCAGGTCGGTGGTAACTGCACCCACCTGGGCACCATCCCGTCCAAGGCACTGCGTCACTCGGTGCGGCAGATCATGCAGTTCAATACCAACCCCATGTTCCGTGCCATTGGCGAGCCGCGTTGGTTTTCGTTCCCGGACGTGCTGAAAAGCGCCGAGAAGGTCATCGCCAAGCAGGTGGCTTCGCGCACGGGCTACTACGCCCGCAACCGCGTTGACGTGTTCGTCGGTACCGGCAGTTTTGCCGACGAGCAGACCGTGGAAGTGGTGTGCTCGAACGGCGTGGTGGAAAAGCTCAATGCCAAGCACATCATCATCGCGACCGGTTCGCGCCCCTACCGCCCGGCCGACATCGACTTCCACCACCCGCGCGTCTACGACAGCGATACCATCCTCAGCCTCAGCCACACCCCGCGCAAGCTGATCGTTTACGGCGCCGGTGTGATCGGTTGCGAATACGCCTCGATCTTCAGTGGCCTGGGTGTGCTGGTAGAGCTGGTGGACAACCGCGGCCAGTTGCTGAGCTTCCTCGACTCGGAAATTTCCCAGGCGCTGAGCTACCACTTCAGCAACAACAACATCACCGTGCGCCACAACGAAGATTATGAGCGCGTCGAAGGCCTGGACAACGGTGTGATCCTGCACCTGAAGTCGGGCAAGAAGATCAAGGCCGACGCCTTGCTGTGGTGCAACGGCCGTACCGGCAACACTGACAAGCTGGGCCTGGAGAACATTGGCATTAAGGTCAACAGCCGGGGCCAGATCGAGGTCGACGAGGCCTACCGTACCACCGTGCCGAACATCTACGGCGCCGGTGACGTGATCGGCTGGCCAAGCCTGGCCAGTGCCGCCCATGACCAGGGCCGCTCGGCCGCTGGCAGCATCGTAGACAACGGCAGCTGGCGTTTCGTCAATGACGTGCCGACCGGCATCTATACCATTCCCGAAATCAGCTCGATCGGCAAGAACGAGCAGGAGCTGACCCAGGCCAAGGTGCCGTACGAAGTGGGCAAGGCGTTCTTCAAGAGCATGGCGCGAGCGCAGATTGCCGGCGAGCCGCAAGGCATGCTGAAGATCCTGTTCCACCGCGAAACCCTGGAAATCCTGGGTGTTCACTGCTTCGGCTACCAGGCCTCGGAGATCGTCCACATCGGCCAGGCGATCATGAACCAGCCAGGTGAGCAGAACAACCTGAAGTATTTCGTCAACACCACGTTCAACTACCCGACCATGGCCGAAGCCTACCGGGTAGCTGCCTACGACGGCCTGAACCGGCTTTTTTGAGCGGCTCCGACCGGTGGCCTGAGCCGGTCGGAGAGACCGATTTCAACCCTGCCCGAGGGTGGTCTTGGCCAAACCGGGAAAGTCTGTAATCAGGCTGTCCACGCCAAAGTCAGCCAGCCGGCGCATCAGTGCCGGCTCGTTGACCGTCCACACCGACACGTGCAAACCTTGGGCCTGTGCTTTGAGCAGGCGTTCTGGGGTACATAGCGTCCAGTTCAGGGCCAGCAAGTCGCAGCCGTAGTTCTGGGCGACCTTCAACGGGTCGAGCCAGGCGTACTCCGCCACCAGCCCACGTTTCACGTCTGGCACCAGCTCCTGGGCTGCACCCAGTACTTCGCGCGAGCTGGAGGTGATGGTGACCTTGTCCAGCAAGCCGTACTGCTGGGCCAGCTCGCGGATGGCCAGAACGGTGGTGGCAGCGCGCGTGCGCGAGGCGCTTTTCACCTCCAGTTGCCAGTGCTCGAACGGGCATTTCTGGAACAGCTCTTCCAGCGTGGGAATCGGGCAGGGCTGCACGTGGCCTGGCCCGCCCTTGCGGGCATCGACCTTGACCAGGTCGGCGGCCGGGTGTTCGACCACCTTGCCGCGCCGGCCGGTGGTGCGCTTGAGGGTGGCGTCGTGGATCACCATCAGCTGGTTGTCGGCTGACAGGTGCAGGTCCAGTTCGCAGCGGGTCACGCCGTGTGCCAGGCATTGCTGGAAGCTGGTCAGGGTATTTTCGGGTGCTTCGCCCTTGGCGCCGCGATGGCCGTAGATCAGGGTCACGTTCGTTCCTTCAGATCAGAGAAAACAGGTTCAGGATGCAGGGCTGTTCTGTTCCAGTTGCTGGCGCCGTTGCTGCTGTTGGCGCTGCAGGATGTAACGGGCCAGCAGTTGCCGTTGGGCGTCGGTCATGTCGATGAACTCGGTGCCGACGTCGTAGCCGCCCCCCGGGCGCTGGTCGCAGTGGGTGACTTTACCGCGCAGCAGCAGGCCGTGGGCACGTGGCATCAGCACCATTTTCACCTTGACCCGGGTGCCGGGGGCAAGCGGGTTGTGCTGGGTAAATTCGATACCGCCTTCGGAAATGACCACTGGCTGGGGTTGCCCGACTGCGCCGAGCAGGGTCTGGGCAACCACTGCGCTGAGCAGGTCGAGGCGTTTGTTCTGCGCACGCAGGAAGGCGGCCAGCGTGCGGTCCTTGTCGCTCAGCTGGCGCAGCAGGTGCTGCGCCTCGAAGTCTGACAGGTGCAGCTCGCTGAGCAGGTTGAACAGTGGGGAATCATCTTGCAATACATCTGGGTCAAGGGCTTCGGCCGCGCTGAGGGGGCTTATTTGAAGTGCGATCCGATCGTCGATGCGGTAGTATTCGCGGCGATCTTCTTCGTCTAATGTCGTCATGGCGAACCCAAGGTAGCGGCGGTGGTCCGAGTGTAAAGCCGCCGTAGGCGCCTCGCCACAAGGACGTTCCCTTTCATCCGAACAAGCCCCGACATGTTCAGACCTCTTTTCGCATTTATCGGTACGCGTTATACCCGTGCCAAACGTCGCAATCACTTCGTCTCGTTCATTTCCCTGACCTCGATGATCGGCCTCGCCCTGGGCGTGGTGGTGATGATCGTGGTGCTGTCGGTGATGAACGGTTTCGACCACGAGATGCGTACCCGCGTGCTGGGCATGATCCCGCATGCCACGCTGGAGAGCGGCCAACCCATTGCCGATTGGCAGGCCCTTGCCCAACAAGTAAAGCAGAATCCGCAGGTGGTGGCGGTTGCGCCGTTCACCCAGATGCAGGGCCTGCTGACCCATGATGGCAAGGTGCAGAAAGTGCTGCTCAATGGCATCGACCCGGCCCGCGAGCGCGAGGTGTCGATCATCGACAACTTTGTCTTGCAGGGGCGTCTGGACCAGTTGGCGCCGGGCGAGTGGGGGATCATGATCGGTGACAAGGCGGCGGCCAAGCTGGGTGTGGCCATCGGCGACAAGCTCACCTTCGTTGCCCCCGAGGTCAGCGTGACCCCGGCCGGCATGTTCCCGCGCATGAAGCGCTTCACTGTGGTCGGCACCTTCCACGTTGGCGCGGGCGAGATCGACGGCTACCTGGGCCTGACCAACATCAGCGACCTGTCGCGCCTGCACCGCTGGAAGCCCGACCAGGTGCAGGGCCTGCGCCTGAAATTCGACGACCTGTTCCAGGCGCCGCGGGTGGCCTGGAGCATCGCCCAGCAGTTGGGTGACCAGGAGTTCTACAGCCGCGACTGGACCCGTACCCACGGTAACCTGTACCAGGCGATCCGCATGGAAAAAGCCATGATCGGCCTGCTGTTGCTGCTGATCGTGGCGGTGGCCGCGTTCAACATCATTTCCACGCTGGTGATGGTGGTCAACGACAAGCGTGGCGACATCGCCATCTTGCGCACCCTCGGCGCGACGCCCGGGCAAATCATGCTCATCTTCATGGTCCAGGGCACGGTGATCGGGGTGATCGGTACCCTGATCGGCGCCGTGGTCGGCATTCTTGCCGCATTGAATGTCAGTGCCGCCATCGCCGGCATCGAGAAACTGATCGGGCACAAGTTCCTCAATGCCGACGTGTATTTCATCGATTACCTGCCATCGCAGATCCAGGCCCAGGACGTGTACATGGTCTGTGGCGCGGCGCTGGTCCTGAGTTTCTTCGCCACCTTGTACCCGGCCTGGCGTGCGGCCCGCACCCAGCCTGCCGAGGCGCTACGTTATGAGTGAGTCGCGCATGAGTGATAAAGCCGTTCTGAGTTGCCGCAACCTGGGCAAGTCCTACGACGAGGGCCCGGAGTCGGTACAGGTGCTGTCCGGCCTCAACCTGGAGCTGCATGCCGGTGAGCGCATCGCCATTGTCGGCAGCTCGGGCTCTGGCAAGAGCACCTTGCTGAACCTGTTGGGCGGCCTTGACCGGCCCACCCAGGGCAGCGTCTGGCTGGCGGGCGAAGAGCTGTCGGCGCTGGGTGAGCGTGCCCGCGGCCTGCTGCGCAACCGTGAGCTGGGCTTCGTCTACCAGTTTCACCATTTGCTGCCGGAATTCACCGCCATCGAAAACGTGTGCATGCCGTTGCTGATCGGCCGCACGCCCATCCCGGAGGCCCGCGAGCGGGCCGAAGCGCTGCTCAAGCGCGTAGGCCTGGGCCACCGCCTGAACCACAAGCCGGCTGAGCTGTCGGGTGGCGAGCGCCAGCGTGTGGCCATTGCCCGGGCCTTGGTCAACCGCCCTGGCCTAGTCATGCTCGACGAGCCTACCGGCAACCTCGACCACCATACTGCCCAGGGTATTCAGGAGTTGATGCAGGAGCTGTCCAATGCTTCGCGCACAGCGTTTCTGGTGGTAACGCACGACCTCAGCCTGGCGCGCCAGATGGACCGTGTATTGAAGCTCGACGACGGCCACCTGGTGGCGATCTGAGCGACTGTACGGGGTAACAGGCGTTGCCCCGTTTTCCTGTTTTCATTGGGTGATTTCGTACATGTTCAGACCCTTGCCCATTTTCATCGGCGCGCGCTACACCCGAGCCAAGCGCCGCAACCACTTCATCTCGTTCATCTCCATGACCTCGATGATCGGCCTGTCGCTGGGCGTGCTGGCGATGATCGTGGTGCTGTCGGTGATGAACGGCTTCCAGCGCGAAATGAGCTCGCGCATCCTGGGCCTGGTGCCGCATGCCGCCATCCTTGGTGTGCAGCCACTGGGCGACTGGCACCAGGTTGCCGATGCGGCGCTGCAGAACCCGGCAGTGATGGCCGCCGCGCCCATTACCGAAATGGAAGGCATGCTCTCGTACAAGGGCGCGATGCAGCCGATTCAGGTGAGTGGTATCGACCCGGCCGAGGAGAGCAAGGTCTCCATCGTCGGCCAGCACATCGTCCAGGGCCGCTTGCAGGACCTGCAGCCCGGTGAGTTCGGCGTGGTCATCGGTGAGCTCACGGCCCGCCGTTTCCGCCTGAATACCGGCGACAAGCTGACCTTGATCGTGCCGGAAATCAGCAAGGAGCCGGGTGGTATCACCCCGCGCATGCAGCGCCTGACCGTGGTCGGCATTTTCAAGGTCGGCGCCGAACTGGATGGCTCGCAGGCCTATATCCATATGGCCGATGCTGGCCAGATGCAGCGCTGGGCGCCGGGCCAGGTGCAAGGCGTGCGCCTGAAGCTGCACGACCTGTACGCCGCGCCGCAGGTGTCCAAGGCCATCGCCGCCGGGCTGGGCGATGCCTACCGTGCCGATGACTGGTCCCACACCCAGGGCAGCCTGTTCAGTGCGATGAAGATGGAAAAGACCATGATCGGCCTGTTGCTGATGATGATCATTGCAGTGGCGGCGTTCAACATCATCGCCACCCTGGTGATGGTGGTGAACGACAAAGGCCCGGACATCGCCATTTTGCGCACCCTGGGCGCCACGCCAGCGCAGATCATGGGTACGTTCATGGTCCAGGGCAGCCTGATCGGTATTGTCGGCACGCTGATTGGCGGGGTGCTGGGCGTGATTGCCGCGCTGAACGTCAGCCAGATCGTCGGCTGGCTGGAGCGGGTGAGCGGGCAGCACATCTTCACCTCGGATGTGTACTTTGTCAGCAGTTTGCCGTCGCAGCTGGAGGGGAGCGATGTGCTGATGATCTGCACCGCCGGCCTGGTGATGAGCTTCCTGGCAACCATCTACCCGGCCTACCGGGCTTCGCAGGTGCAGCCGGCGATTGGCCTGGCCGTTTGAGCCACAGCGAAAGGCTTGCGCAGCGGGCTGCAAGGCAGCCTGTTTCAACGGCCTTACGTGAATTCGATCACGAAGCGCGTCCACCCCTGCGAGCACTCTGCGCGAATGCTGCCGCCATGGGCCTGCACGATCGACCGGGTAATCGCCAGCCCCAGGCCGGCATGCTCGCTACTGCCTTCGCGCCGTGCCGGGTCTACCCGGTAGAAGCGGTCGAACAGCCGTGGCAGGGCCGCGGGCTCGATGGCCACGCCGGTATTGGCCACGCTGATGCTGGGCCCCGCTGCCAGGGCCACCCGTATCTGCCCGCCTGCCGGGGTAAAGCGCAGGGCGTTATCCAGCAGGTTGGACAGAGCCCGGCGTAGCATGTGCCGGTCGCCGTGCAGCATGGCCTCACCTTCGCGCAGCATCTGGACGTCGCCGTCTTCGGCCAGCGGTGCGTAGTATTCCAGCAGCGCATCCACTTCCTCATGCAGTGCCAGTGGCGCTTGCCCAGGCACGAGCAGCCCATGGTCGGCCTTGGCGAGGAACAGCATGTCATTGATCATCTGCGCCATCCATTGCAGCTCCTCCAGGTTGCCATGCAGGGCCTCACGGTATTCTTCCAGGCTGCGCGGGCGGGTGAGGGTGACCTGGGTGTGTGTCAGCAGGTTGGACAGCGGTGTGCGAAGCTCGTGGGCGATGTCGGCAGAGAACGCCGACAGGCGCTGAAACGCGTCGTCCAGGCGCTGCAGCATGGCGTTCATGGTGCTGGCCAGCTCGGCCAGTTCTTCGGGCATCTGGGCCACTGGCAGGCGGGTGGTGAGCGAGCGAGCCGACACGCCAGCGGCCACCTGGCCCATTTGCCGCAACGGCCGCAGACCGCTGCGGGCCGCCCAGGCGCCCAGCAGCGCGGTGGCCAGCGCCGACAGGCCGACGGTCAGCCAGATCAGCCGCTGCATGCCTTGCAAGAAATGCTGGTGGTGCGTGATATCAAGGTACAACGCCAGTTGTGGCGATGCGTGGCTGCCCGGCGCCAAGGGCGCGGTCAGGCTGCGGTAGTCCGCCCCTTGGGCATGCTGGGTGCCCAGCCCCGTCGGCAGCACTGCCGGCGGCAGGCCGCTGCGGCTGGTGAACCAGGGCGTGCCGTCGGCACCGCTGATGCGCATGCCCAGGTCGGCTTGATGGCTCAGCACTTCGCGCAGGGCGGGCAGGCGCGCCTTCAGCGCTTCGGCGGTATGGATGCCGGCCAGTTGCGTGCGCAGCAGCGACAGCCGTGAGGCGAGTAGTTGTTGATCCAGTTCGATGAAGTGCTGCTCACTGGCCCGGTTGAACAACAGGCCGGCGCCCAGCGAAACGGCGGCGGTGCAGGCGGCGAACAGCAGCGCCAGGCGGCTACCGAGCGATACCCGGCGCATCACGCGGGCCGCTCTTCGAGTACATAGCCCATGCCGCGCACGGTGTGGATCAGCTTGTTGGGGTGCGGGTCGTCGATTTTCAGGCGCAGGCGGCGGATTGCCACTTCGATCACATTGGTGTCGCTGTCGAAGTTCATGTCCCACACTTGTGAGGCAATCAGCGACTTCGGCAGCACCTCGCCCTGGCGGCGCAGCAACAGTTCCAGCAGGGAAAATTCCTTGGCGGTCAGGTCGATGCGGCTGCCTGCGCGTTCGGCGCGGCGGCGGATCAGGTCCAGGCGCAAGTCGGCCAGGCTCAGGCTGGTGTCCTGGCTCGGGCTGGCGCCACGGCGCAGCAGTCTACGCACCCGCGCCAGCAGTTCGGAAAAGGCGAATGGCTTGACCAGGTAATCGTCTGCGCCCAACTCCAGGCCATGCACCCGGTCCTCGACGGCATCGCGCGCGGTCAGGAACAACACAGGCGTATCCCGACCGGCCTGGCGCACGGCCTGCAGGATCTGCCAACCGTCGCGACCGGGCAGCATCACATCGAGGATCAGCAGGTCGTGGTCGCCGCTCAGGGCAAGGAACTGGCCGGTTTCCCCGTCGCTGGCCAGTTCGGTGGCGAAGCCGGCCTCGTTCAGGCCCTGGCGCAAGTACTGGCCGGTACGGGCCTGGTCTTCGACGATCAGCAGTTTCATAGAGGTACCAAGGTTTCAGCTGGCTTGCGGTGGCGGTGGAAACGGGCGCACCCAGTGCCTAAGCCGCAGGGGTGGCTGAAATGATACGTGACGATGTGTCTGCATGCCCAACCTGACAAAGTTGTAATCTTGCTGTCAGCCAGTTGCCAGTCAGCGGTGACTAATGTGGCTTCATCCTGTCGTGTATTCCCGGAGTCATCATGAAGCGCCTGTTCATCGCCGCCACCCTTGCCATGGCCAGCCTGCCGGCCCTAGCCGGCGAGGCCGGCACCTTTGCCTTCGGCGCGCCAGCCCCGGCGGCCAAGGCCACGCGCACCGTAGAGGTGGTACTCAAGGATATCGTCTTCGAGCCCAAGAGCCTGCAGGTTAAAGCTGGCGAAACCGTACGCTTCGTGCTTGTGAATGAAGGCAAGCTGCCACACGAATTCAACCTGGGCGACAAGGCCATGCACGCCGAACACCAGAAGGAAATGCTTGCCATGCAAGGCAAGCTGTTCAATGAAGGCATGAACCACCAGGGCATGGACCATGGGCAAATGATGGGCCATGAACAGATGAAGGATCACGGCGGTGGGCACGCGCACGGCGGCGGCAACACGGTGCTGGTGATGCCCGGCCAGCGCGCTGAACTGACCTGGACCTTCCGCAAGTCGGCGCCTATCGAGTTCGCCTGTAATGTGCCGGGGCACTACCAGGCCGGCATGGTCGGGGCGCTGACCATCGAGTGACGGGGCCTGCAAGGCGGGGTGCAAAACCGGTAGACTAGGGGCAATTCCGAACCTCCAGGTCAGTTTACATGCATCCCGCTGCCGAACACTCCCCGCTGGGCAAAGCCAGCGAATACGTCGCTACCTACTCCCCGGAGCAACTGTTCCCGATCCCGCGTACCGCCAAGTGGGCCGAGCTGGGTGTTACCGCCCAGACTTTGCCGTGGCACGGTGTGGATTACTGGAACTGCTTTGAGCTGAGCTGGCTGCTGCCTTCTGGCAAGCCCGTGGTGGCGATTGGCGAGTTTGCCATTCCGGCCGATTCGCCCAACATCATCGAGTCCAAGTCGTTCAAACTGTACCTAAACTCGTTGAACCAGACAGTCTTCGCCACCCTCGACGAGCTGCAGGCATGCCTGGCGAAGGACCTGTCGGCAGCAGCGGGCAAGCCGGTTGGGGTGAAGGTGCGCACGTTGGCAGAGGTCGAGGCCCAGGGGGTGGTGGCGTTGCCCGGCCTGTGCATCGATGCGTTGGACGTTGCCATCAGCAACTACGCACGGCCGCAGCCAGAGCTGCTGCGCTGCAGCCCTGAGCGGGTGGTCGAAGAAACCGTACACAGCCACCTGCTCAAGTCCAACTGCCCGGTTACCGGGCAGCCAGACTGGGGCAGCGTGGTCGTCGAGTACAAGGGCAGGGCGCTGGACCACGCCAGCTTGCTGACCTACCTGATCAGCTTCCGCCAGCATGCCGACTTCCACGAGCAGTGTGTGGAGCGCATTTACCTGGACTTGAAGCACTTGCTGCAGCCGGAGCACCTGACCGTGTATGCACGGTATGTGCGCCGCGGGGGGCTGGATATCAACCCGTACCGCAGCACCGGTGCCATCAGCCCGGATAACCAGCGGCTGGTTCGCCAGTAAGGGCTGGTAACGCAGAAGGGGTGCAATGCACCCCTTCGTGGTGTCAGATCCCCATGCTGTGCAACGAGTTGGCAATGCTGCGCAGGGTGGCGGTAAGGTCGGGGTGTTCGGCCTCGAAGCGCTCGATCGCCAGGTTCACGCCATCCACCAGGTTGTTATCCGGGGTAGCTTCCTCCAGTTTCAGCTGAGCCTCGATCTGGCGCGCTTCTTCGTGCAGTGCGGCCAGCTCTTCTTCCGAAAGCGGTACGTTACGGTCCAGTTGCTCGCGCAAGGTGTTCAGGCGCTCTTGCAATTCGCGGGCAGGCATTGGCTTTTCTCCATCAATGGCTTGGCTAGCCATGGACCTCAGCGAAGCGGCAAAGGTTCTGGCCTGCTTTCAGCGTAATCCACCTGCCGGCGCTTTGCATGATCCGCGTCAACATGGCTGTATCAGGGTTTTTCACCTTTGGCCCGGCGCCGGGCGATGTCCTGCAGGCAGGTATCCAGCGCTTCCAGGTGGTCGATCACCGAATGCACGCCCAGGCTGAACAACGCCAGGGTCGCCTTGCCGCGCGCCAGGTCCTGTTCCGCAGGGGGCAGCGCTTGCCATTGGTCGGACCTGGGTTCGCACAGTGGGCTGCAGGCGGCCAAGCCGACCGTCCACAGCCCGGCGTTGAGCCCCGCCTGCAGCAACCGCGGGTCGCCACTGACCAGTACACAGCCTGCCAGGCGTTGGCTGCCCAGCTGCATCAGTGCTTGCCAGCAGGCATTGGGTGCTGGCAAGCCCGGGTCGGTCACCGTAAGCCCTGGTAGCCACTCAGGCAGCACCTGGGTCATGCGCTGGCTTGGCGGGTCGGCAAGCTCATCCAGCCAGATACAGGGTACGCGGCGCTGATGCAGGTTGGCGAGGATGGCCAGCGCACCGGGGGCCGGTGCGGGTGCGCCGTTGACAGCCTGTACCAGGCAACCGCGCAGGCCGAACAGCACAGCGGTGAAGGCGGGTGTAGCGTGCATGGCGGCGTCCCCAAATACGCCGCAGGCTATTGGCTGATTGTTACCGCGCTGTGACAGTGGGGTCTGCTGCAACAGTTGTTCACAAAATATTGAGCAAAAATGTGTAAAGCTGTCTAACAGCCCGTAAGCCTCTATACTGCCGCCTTAACGCCACGCGCCCCGTTGCGCTGGCGGCCGAGAAACCCGATGGAGAGACATCTATGCGTAGGATCGGTGCCAGTGTGATCGATCGAGTCACCCAGGCCTGTGTCTGTGCCAGCATGCTGCTGGCGCCCGTGGCCGCCACCCAGGCGGCCACCGAGGAAGATCCCTGGGAAGCGGTCAACCGCCCGATCTTCCGTTTCAACGATACGGTAGACACCTATGCCCTCAAGCCATTGGCCAAGGGCTATGAGGCCGTTACCCCGCAGTTTCTCGAAGACGGTATCCACAACATCTTCCGTAACCTGGGCGATGTGACCAACCTGGCCAACAACATCCTTCAGCTCAAGCCCCACGCAGCCGGCGTGGACACTGCGCGGCTGATCGTCAACACCACCTTTGGCCTGGGTGGGTTCTTCGATGTGGGCACCAAGATGGGCCTGCAGCGCAGCGACGAAGACTTCGGCCAAACCCTGGGCTACTGGGGCGTGCCGAGTGGCCCGTACGTGGTCATCCCGCTGCTGGGCCCAAGCACCGTGCGTGATGGCGTGGCCAGGTACCCGGACACCTACACCAAGCCTTACCGTTACATAGACCACGTGCCGACCCGCAACTCGATCTTCGCCCTGGACGTGATCGACACCCGCGCCAGCCTGTTGTCGGCCGAGAAGCTGATCCAAGGCGACAAGTACATCTTCATTCGTAATGCCTACTTGCAGAACCGCGAGTTCAAGGTCAAGGATGGCGAAGTCGAAGACGACTTCTGACCGATCGCGCTGTGCAGGGGCGCCCGCGCTAGGCCGCCCCTGCTGGCTTCGGGCGCCGCTTCAATGCATTGCCAGAATCTTCAGGCCGAACTTCTGCTGGCCGCCTGGCTGGTCGGCGATCCACACCACCTCGGTGCTGGCGTGCAGCCCCTTCAAGGCCGGGTGGTCGGAGTCGATTCGCACTTCGAGCTGTTGACCTACCTGAAAATGCTCTGGCGCCTGCACCTGCATGCCGCCGCTGGACAGGTCCAGGCAGCGCGCCGCGATGACCTGGCCTTCGTGCAACAAGCTGACTTCGGCGTCGATGCGCATGCGGATGAAATCGCGTTTCTCGCTGTGACTGGAGGGCGTGTGGGGCATGCTGCATCCTTCCCATCGGGTTGCGCTGGTCGACTTTCTTATAACTCCCGGTGATTTGCCCTGTAAAGAGCGATGAGGTCGAACCACGCATGCTTGAAACCCCTGGCGGATGGGAGTACCGTCTGCGCCTTACAAGGTTGCTCTCACAGTTGCCGACAGTTGCCGGGCAGGTGTTCTTGTCCTACAACTCAAGTAGAGTATGACCACAAAGAATTCCCGTAGCTGGCCGTCTGCCTTGCCGACACCGCTGCACCAACCTAAATCGGCGCCGTTCGCCCACATGCAGAATACCAGTGCAACGCTGCTGATCATCGATGACGACGACGTGGTCCGTGCGAGCCTCGCCGCGTATCTTGAAGACAGTGGTTTCAGCGTGCTCCAGGCCGGTAATGGCCAGCAGGGGCTTCAGGTCTTCGAAGAGCACCAGCCCGACCTCGTGATCTGCGACCTGCGCATGCCGCAGATGGGCGGGCTCGAACTGATCCGCCAGGTCAGCGAGCGTGCGCCGCAGGTGCCGGTGATCGTGGTGTCCGGTGCCGGCGTCATGAGTGATGCGGTGGAAGCGCTGCGCCTGGGGGCTGCGGATTACCTGATCAAGCCGCTGGAAGACCTGGCCGTACTGGAGCACTCGGTGCGCCGTGCCCTCGACCGCTCGCGCCTGGTGCTGGAAAACCAGCGCTACCGCGACAAGCTCGAAGCCGCCAACCGCGAACTGGAGGCCAGCCTGCACCTGCTGCAGGAAGACCAGACCGCCGGCCGCCAAGTACAGATGAACATGCTGCCGGAAAGCCCATGGGCTGCCGGCGAGTTTGCCTTCGAGCATCAGATCATTCCGTCGCTGTACCTGTCGGGTGATTTCGTCGACTACTTCCGCGTCGATGACCGGCGTATCGCCTTCTACCTTGCCGATGTTTCCGGGCATGGCGCGTCGTCGGCCTTTGTCACCGTGCTGTTGAAATTCATGACCACACGCCTCATGTTCGAACTCAAGCGCAACAAGATGCGTGAGTTCAAGCCGTCGGAAGTGCTCAGCCACATCAACCGCGGGCTGATCAACAGCAAGCTGGGCAAGCACGTGACCATGGTGGGTGGCGTGATAGACGAGGATTCGGGCCTGCTGACCTACGCCGTTGGCGGCCACTTGCCGCTGCCGGTGCTGTATACCCCAGGCAACGCCCGCTACCTGGAAGGCCGTGGCCTGCCGGTGGGGCTGTTTGACGAGGCCACTTACCAGGACCTGGTCGTGGAGCTGCCGCCGCAATTCAGCATCAGCCTCATGTCCGATGGCATTCTGGACCTTTTGCCGGGTGATACGCTCAAAGATAAAGAAGCCGCCTTGCCGGAGATCGTCAAGGCAGCAGGTGGTAGCCTGGATGGGCTGCGTCAACGTTTTGGATTGGCTACGCTTGGGGAGATGCCGGATGATATCGCCCTATTGGTGTTAAGCAGGAACCTTCAATGAGTACCGGTAGAATCCAGTTCGCCGAGCAGAGCGGTACCTTTGTACTGAAATTTGTCGGTGAAGTGCGCCTGACCTTGTGTTCGGCGCTGGATGCAACGATCGAGAAGATTTTCACGGCGCTGAACTTCTCGGCCATTGTCATCGACCTGACCGAAACCGAGAGCATCGACAGCACCACCTTGGGCCTGCTGGCCAAGCTGTCGATCCTGTCGCGGCAGAAGGTAGGCCTGCTGCCGACGGTAGTGACCACCAATCCGGATATCTCCCGGCTGTTGCAATCGATGGGCTTCGATCAGGTGTTCAACATCGTCGATCGGCCGATTCCCTGCCCCGAGTGCCTGACCGACCTGCCATCGCAGGACCAGAACGAAGACGTGGTGCGTTCCAAGGTGCTGGAGGCGCACAAGATCCTCATGGGCCTGAATGACTCCAACCGCGAAGCGTTCCATGACTTGGTGAATGCGCTGGAGCGCAGCTAGGTACTGTGCCGTGACGGGCGCGCGCGGTAGTAGCGGCGTCACTTCGCAAGAGGTTGGCCTGGCCACGCTCCGCCTGGCTACGGGGCCCTGACAAACTCGGTTGCCTGCGCGCCACCCGCATCCAACTGATACATGCGCTCTGGCCGCCCTTGCTGATCAAAAAACACCTGCCCCAGCCCTGCGCCGTTCCACAGCCGTTCCCCGGCCTTGCTGTGGCTGGGCGTGCGTGGCACGACCTCCATTTCCCGGCGTTTGGTAAACCAGTTAAGCGGCGAGCGCGGCGAGTACAGCCAGCGGTTAAGCCGGTCCAGCACATCCAGCAGGCGCCGGGGGAACTCATTCTTGATGCCGCTGCTGGTCACTTGCCACAAGTGCGGGCTGCGTTGGCGGTGGCGAATCAGCACTTCGTAGACGAATGAATAATGCACATCGCCCGACAGCACCACGTAGTGCCCGGGTGTGCGCGAGTGGCGGAATATATTGAGAATGACCTGCGCCGCCCCGCGGTGGGCCATCCAGTTTTCGGCGTCGACCAGCAAGGGGTAACCCAGCCAGCTGAAGACCTTCTGCACCGTCTCGATCAGCTTCACGCCGAAAATCGGCGCCGGTGAAACGATGACTGCCGATGGGTGGTCGAGCAGCGCCTGCTGCAGTTCACTCAACGCTTCCCAGTCCAGCAGGCCGGATGGCCTGGCCAGGTTGCTTTCGCTACGCCAGCGGCGGGTGCGGGTGTCCAGCACCAGCAAGGGTGGCTCGGTGGGCAGGCTGAACTGCCAGCCCTGAAAGCGCAGCAGCTCACCGATCACTGCATCCTGGTTCTCGCCGGTCAGTGC
This sequence comes from Pseudomonas sp. NY5710, assembly GCF_013305665.1. Classification (NCBI taxonomy): domain Bacteria; kingdom Pseudomonadati; phylum Pseudomonadota; class Gammaproteobacteria; order Pseudomonadales; family Pseudomonadaceae; genus Pseudomonas; species Pseudomonas sp. NY5710. Next base: position 3,558,312 of record NZ_CP045554.1, on the reverse strand, counting down.
CTGGCACTGGCCGAGCAGCGGTTTGCAGGTGTCCGGGGCATTGCCCCAGGCCTGGCACAGCAGGTAGCCGAGCAGGGCATTGCCGATGATCCGCCGTGAGAACGGGTGGCCGTAGGCGGTCTGCTCCCATTGTGCCGACAGGTTCCAGTCGTCGGTGATGTCGTGGTCGTCGAAGATCATCAGGCAGGGCAGGTGGGCCATGGCCCTGGCCACTTGGCCAAGGTTGTCGGCAAACCCGCGGACTAGCGGCAGCTCGTGCTGGTAACGGGCCTGGTGCTGGTCGCTGAGCCCGGCTGGCATGGCCAGGTCGACCAGCTGCCACGGTACGGGTGACCACACCAGCAGGTACATGGCCATGACTTCGGCGAAGGTCACCAGGTGGTTGTCAGCGTTGCTGGAAGAGAAGATCGGTTTGCGCTTGCCACCGAAAAACCGCTCGCGCAGGGTTTCGTTGAGCTTCTGTGCTGGCAACAGGTCTGCGCGGTGATAGTAACTGGCCGGGTGCTGGTACAGCGCCTGGCTGTCGGTGACCACCGCACCTTCAAGTTGCTCGTCGAACAGGCCCAGGCGCGCGATCAGGCTGTGGATGGCACGCAGCATCGGCCCGGCCACGTCGTCGGCATACACCTGGTCGCCGGTCATCAGCAGCACGGCGGGCCGGTCTTGCGGGGTTGTGCAAGCCTGCAGCAGGCGGTCGGCGCACAGCAGGCCGTCGGCCGCAGGGTGGTGCGGTTTGCGGCAGGAGCCATGCAGCAGGTGGTCGAGGCGCTCGCGCAACACCAGGTTGGGGCGCTGGTTACCGGGGTAGAGCAGGTGAGGTGCCCAATCGGCGATGCCCCTGCCATCGATTAGCAGGTCATAGTCCAGCAGCTGGTTGCAGGGCAGGGGGTCGCTGAAATGGATGTCCAGCAGGTGAATGAAGGCCTGCTTGCCTACGGCTACCACCTGGCAGTCGACCTGGGCCTCGCTGGCGGGGCAGACGAATTGCGCGTGCAGCGGTTCGGTGGCAACCAGCCAGATAGCCAGGCGCTGGGGTTCCAGGCGCCGCAGGACCGGGCCGGCGAGTACGAGGGGCAGCAGTGTAGGGGCGGTCATCAACAGCTCGGGAAAAGTATGGGCCTGGTCGCAGGTAAAGCCGCCCCTGCATAAACCGATGCAGCAGCGGATGTACTCGCGATCAGGCCCTGGAATTCAAAACACGATCAGGTGCTCGGTAGAACGAATGGGGCGCAAGGTGCTTGCCACCTTACGCCCGCCTGGCAAGGCCGAGACTACTCAGGCCTTATCAGCCATGAGTTTTTCCAGCTTTTCCTGGTCCCGGGCAAACTGGCGGATGCCTTCGGCCAGTTTCTCAGTGGCCATGGCATCTTCGTTCATTGCCCAACGGAACTGGCTTTCGTTCAGCATCTGCTTGGCTTCGCCAGCATTGCCTGGCTTGAGCATGCGCGGCAACTCACCTTGGTCGCTGCTCAATTGGTCGAGCAGGTCAGGGCTGATGGTCAGGCGATCGCAGCCCGCCAGTTGTTCGATCTGGCCGATGTTGCGGAAGCTGGCACCCATGACGACGGTGTCGTAGCCATTGGCCTTGTAGTAGTTGTAGATGCGCGTGACCGATTGCACACCCGGGTCTTCGGCGCCCACGTAGTCCTGGCCGGTGCTTTTCTTGTACCAGTCGTAGATCCGGCCCACGAACGGCGAAATCAGGAACACCCCGGCATCCGCACAGGCCTGGGCCTGGGCGAACGAGAACAGCAAGGTAAGGTTGGTCTGGATACCTTCCTTTTCCAGCTTCTCGGCAGCGCGAATGCCTTCCCAGGTCGAGGCCAGTTTGATCAGCACGCGGTCACGGCCGACGCCGGCTTTTTCATACAGGTCGATCAGCGCCCGGGCCTTGGCCAGCAGGGCCGGTTCGTCGAATGACAGGCGGGCATCCACCTCGGTGGAGATACGCCCGGGAATGACCTTGAGGATGCCCGAACCCACGGCCACGGCAAACTTGTCGCAGGCCAGGTCGACATTGCCCTTGGCGTCTGCCTTGACCTGCTTGAGCAGGTCCGCGTAACCCGTGATGGCGGCGGCTTTGAGCAGCAGCGACGGGTTGGTGGTGGCATCGACCGGTTTCAGGCGGGTGATGGCGTCCAGGTCGCCGGTATCGGCGACCACGGTGGTGAACTGCTTGAGTTGTTCCAGCTTGGAGGTCATGGGCGTGCTCTGTCCTGTGCAATGACTCGACATTACCCGAGCCCCGACGGCCGCTCAAGGGCCGGTAGGCGCGGGCCTGCCACGAAGGGTGGTGTGAAGATGATATTCGAGTCCGGCGCCACCCCGAGGTTCCGCACACCACCAAACCACCGCGCGCGCTGGCGTCATCTGCTACCGCTGTCGTTACACGGCGCATCAGCGCCCCTGAAGCAGCTCCATTGCCTGGTCGAACACGGCCAGCGGCTGCGCCGCCTTGTGAATGTCCGCCGACAGCAACTGACGGAAGCGCCGGGCGCCCTTGAACCCCTGGGCCAGCCCCAGAATGTGCCGGGTAACATGATGCATCGCGCCACCACTTTCCATGTGCGCCACGATATACGGCCGTAGCTGCGCCAACGCCTCGCTGCGGCTGATCACGGCAGCTTCGCTGCCGAACAGTTGTTGATCCACTTCCGCCAGCAGGTACGGGTTGTGATAGGCCTCACGCCCCAGCATCACCCCGTCGAAGGTTTGCAGGTGCGCCTGGCACTCGCCGAGGGTTTTGATTCCGCCGTTCAGCACAATCTCCAGGTCCGGGAAGTCGGCCTTCAATTGTGCTGCCACGTCGTAGCGCAGCGGTGGAATCTCGCGGTTTTCCTTCGGCGAAAGCCCTTCCAGAATCGCGATGCGCGCATGCACGGTAAAGCTGCGGCAGCCCGCCTCGCGTACTTGGCCAACGAAGTCGCACAGCTCGGCGTAGCTGTCGCGCCCATTGATGCCGATGCGGTGCTTGACCGTCACCGGGGTGGCTACCGCATCGCGCATGGCCTTCACGCAATCGGCCACCAGCGCCGGGTGGGCCATCAGGCAGGCGCCGATCATGTTGTTCTGCACCCGGTCGCTCGGGCAGCCGACGTTGAGGTTGACCTCGTCGTAGCCGGCTTGCTCGGCAAGGCGGGCACAGGCCGCCAGGTCGGCAGGCACGCTGCCGCCCAGCTGCAGGGCCAGCGGATGCTCGGAAACGTCATGGCGCAGGAAACGGTCAGCGTCGTTGTGCAGCAGGGCGCCGGTGGTGACCATTTCGGTGTAGAGCAAGGTTTGCTTGGACAGCAGGCGCAGGAAGAAGCGGCAATGGCGGTCTGTCCAGTCCATCATCGGAGCAACAGAAAACCGCCTTACTACCGTATCAATTGAGCGGGCCGCGTTTTCTGGTGTTTCGGGGTGCATTCGGGTTTCTCTCATTCTCTATCGTTTGCCACCTTTTTTGCTTATTCTCCAAACCCCGTTGCTGAATTTCAGCAAAGGCATCGGAGGATTTAGCAAAATGGGCACTATCACTACCCGCAAAAGGAAAGACGGGTCTACCACCTACGACGCCCAGATCAGGATCATGCGCAAGGGCGTGAAAGTCTATCAGGAAAGCCAGACCTTCGATCGGAAGACTACGGCCCAGGCCTGGATCCGAAAGCGCGAGGCCGAACTGCACGAGCCGGGCGCGATCGAGAAGGCCAACCGGAGCGGGGTAACCGTCCGTCACATGGTGGAGAAGTACCTCGACCAGTACGAGAAGCTCAGGCCGCTTGGCAAGACCAAGCGCGCCACCTTGCTGGCCATCAAGGAAACCTGGCTGGGCGATGTCATCGACAGCGAACTGACCAGCCAGAAGCTGGTGGACTACGCCATGTGGCGCATGGAGAAGGACGGCATTCAGGCGCAGACCGTGGGCAACGACTTGGCCCACCTCGGCGCCGTGCTGTCTGTTGCTCGGCCTGCCTGGGGCTATGAGGTAGATCCGCACGCCATGCCGGATGCAAGGAAGGTGCTGCGCAAGATGGGCGCCGTCACCCGGAGCCGTGAGCGTAACCGCCGGCCTACCCTGGGCGAGCTCGAAAAGATCCTGAAGTACTTCGAGGAGATGCGCGAACGCCGCAAGCAGGAGATCGACATGCTGCGGGTCACGCTGTTCGCGCTGTTCTCCACCCGCCGGCAGGAGGAGATCACTCGAGTCCGCTGGGACGCGCTAAACGAGAAGGATCGGTCGGCGCTGATCACCGACATGAAGAACCCGGGCCAGAAGTACGGTAACGACGTCTGGTGCCATCTGCCGGATGAGGCCTGGCGGATCCTGCAGTCGATGCCTCGTGTAGCCGATGAGGTGTTTCCGTACAACTCGAAGTCGATTTCGGCATCCTTCACCAGGGCCTGCAACTTCCTGGAGATAGACGACCTGCACTTTCACGACCTGCGCCACGATGGCGTCAGCCGCCTGTTCGAAATGGGGTGGGATATCCCGAAGGTGGCCTCTGTTTCTGGTCACCGGGATTGGAACTCGATGCGGCGCTATACGCACCTGCGGGGGAATGGCGATCCATATAAAGGATGGGAATGGATCGAGAAGGTGATAACGGGCCCCGTGATCGAGGCCCAGAAGAGGATCAAGAGACGCGTCGAAGACCGCGACCCATGAGCTTGTCGTGCTCGGTCTTGGCCTTCTGGTGCTGCGCGTCCAGATAGGCAGCCAGATCGTTCAGGTGCACGCCACGTGCTGACTTCTGGCTGCTCTCCATGCAGACCAGCGGCAGGTTGATCTCGCCCCGCGCCACCTTGCCCTTCATCTTTTCCGGGGTCAGATGGCTGAAGTAGTCGAGGCACACGCGCTCGAGTGGGATGATTGCCTGGCCGCCGTACTGGGCCATGAGCAGGAAATAGGTGTTCATGTGAGCCTCCTCAGGCCGTGAAGTGGTGCCCGACCTTCGCCGCGCGGGCGGCGTCCTCGGTGCGGAACATGAGTTCTTTGGTTCCAGGCCAGCCCTCGGCCGTGTATTCCACCGATACCCACCAGGCGCCGAACTTGCGGTACGGCTCGCCGAGGATCTTCGTGACGTAGCAGTCGATCAGGTTCATGGATGGTCTCCACGCCGCCGGTGGCGGCAGGTTGGTGGTCAGGCTGCTTTCTGTGAGTGCGCAGCGTCACGGCGGCGGCAAATTTGCACCTGCAGTCGATAGGCTCGGAAACGGCGGCCGTCACCTGGTGAAACCTCCGGAGCCAGGTTGGCCAAATCCTCTTCCAGCATGCCGAAGTAGTACAGGTGCTCTCCGTCACCCATCCACTCTGGTTGGGCTGTCGCCCAATCGCGGGCCTGAACGCACGGAAGGCAGGTCTTGAAGCTTTCCATCGAGCCTTCCCAGCAGCCAGCCACCAGCTGGTACCGTTGCCCGGGATCGATGTGCCCGCGGCATTCGCAGCAGGTATGGCGCTTCCGGGCCACGGGCTCGGTCGTGGTCTGAAAATCAGACATGGTTGCTCCTCGCCCGCGCATGTCGGCGGGCTTGAGTTGTAGGGGAGGGGGTTAGTCCGAAGCTGGGCGCTTCATGAAGGTGATCCAGTGCGTCTTTTCGCGCTTGCCGGACTTGTGGCCAAACAGGGGCTTTTCATCGGTGAGGGCCAACAGCTCGCTGACCAGCACCTGGGTTTCGTTCCACTTGAAGATCAGGATTCCCTCGGGCTCCAGCACGCGGAAGCACTCGGCGAAGCCCTGACGGATGTCCTCCCGCCAGTCGCTGGTCAGTAGTCCGTACTTGGCGCGCATCCAGCTATCGACGCCGGCCCGGGTTAGGTGCGGCGGATCGAACACGACTAGGCGGAAGGTAGAGGCCTCGAAGGGCAGGCGACGGAAGTCCATCAGCACATCGGGCTCAACCTTCAGCACACGGCCGTCGCAGAGCAGGTGCTCTTCGTCGCGGATGTCACCGAACAGGGCGCGCTGGTCTTCCTTGTCGAACCACATCATGCGGCTGGCGCTGCAGGGGTCGAGCACCTTGGCAACTGCGCTCATCGCGGCCCCCTGTAGATCAGGTAGGCCATGTACATCAGGGGCAGGATCATAGGAGGTGTGCTCCTGCTTCAAGAAGGCCGTCGCGGTCCTCGGTCACTCGGGCCAGAGAGCTGGTGAGGTGCTCGATTTCCAGAATGAGGTTGAGCACCACCGCAGGCTGAGCAGCCACAACAAAGGCGGCATCCGGCACGCTCATGAAGGTGGCTAGAGATTTGCTCTGATCCGCCACCGGGCAAACCTGATTACCGTCTCGCTCCCACTCGCCCTTGGTGGCTGCGCGGGCCAACTGCTTGAGTCGTTCTTTGTTCACAGCTCATACCTCTCATCAATCCAGCGCCCAGGCGCCAGAGCGGGTGTAGGTTCGGGTTGGTTTTCGTGCGGGGAGAGCTGGCGCTGGTTGCCGGCCTGCAGCTGGCTGTCGGGGATGCAGCTCAGCCCATTCGAGAGCTTCCAACAGGTCACTCCACGTTGGTCGTCGTGGTAGACATCTGCGCTGTAAGGCAGTTGTCGGGTTTCCCGGGGGTCTGCGCTGGCGCCGGTGGTCAGCAGCAGGAGGCAGAGGGCGAGGCGGATCATTTGCGCAGGCCCTCGTCCGGGTCCAGCCCGTAACGCCGACACAGCGCTTGGGCTACGCCTGAGCCGCAGACAAAGGCGTCCATCATGAGTACCCAGCGCGGGGTCTTTTGCCTGCTTGTTCCGCTGACGCACCGAACCGCAGTACCGATGAGGTCATCTTCCGTGTATTCGCAACCCGCCAGGGTGATGGTTCGGCTCTGGCCCTTGAGTCGTTCAATTTCCGCCTGCAGCTCGGCAACTTGGCCGTGTTCGCATTCGTCGCTTTGGTCGTCGATCAGCTTGAGGCCCACCATTTCGTCGCCGCGCCAACCACCGTAATCGTGGTCGTACCGCTCGCAACAGAAGCCTTCGTCGCCGTCGCGGGTCGGGATCGTGTAGCTGTCGAAAGGACCACCATAGGTCGGCACCATCCCGCCATCTGGGTGCTCGATCCACATGAAGAACTTGCGGCCTGTTATCGGGCATTCGTCCGGGCACCACCGTGCCGCCGTTTGTGCGCTGGGCATACGGATTCCTTGGCCGCCATATCGCGGCAGTGAATAGAGGGGAGAGGGGTTACAGCTTGGAGTACAAATGTGCTCCGTGGTGGTCTAGCCTTGTGCGCGCATGAATGCAGCCATGTCGCCCATCTGCTCGACGATGAAGCGCTCTTCGTCTGCTGCGGATGCGAGGATCTTTTTCTTGCGTTTCTGGCAGAGCAGGCAATCGACTTCGGACCAGTCGCCTGACAGCTCGGAGGACTCCCCTAACCAGGTGCCGCAGGGCGCTTGCTCGAGGCCTTCCAGGTCGGTGAATGGTACGAAGTGCGTCCTCACGACTTCACCTGCGGCTTGCGCTCCAGGGCTGCGCGAGCCTTCCAGGCTTGCCACTCGGGATTCACACCCCAGTCTTCATAGTTGCCGTCTGGTCGCTGCTTGAGGTGCTGAGACAGCCAACCTTTGTCGAGCGCATACGCTTCGAAGCCTGCCCGGTCGTCGATCTCAACCGGCGCGCTCGGCTCTGCGCTGGCAGGAGCTGTGGAATCCAAATCCTTGGCCATATGTCGTAGCAGGCAGGCAACGTCATTGAGTGCATCAGGATTACCACTGCCCATCTGGATAGCGTTCAAAGCGGCATCGCACCAGTGCTTTGCGAGCCTTAAGGCATCGCGCAGCCGCTCAACCTCGACAGGATCGGCGTGGGTCCAGAGCTTGGCCCCGAGCCGTGGCATGCGCCCGGCAGCCCAAGCAATTTCATGCAGGCCCTCGCTGAACGCTACGACTTCGCCCACTGGAGTGTCCTGGTGCTGTTCGCCGGATGCCGCTACGGTAATCGGCCCCAGCCCAACAATCGGCAGCCCAGTCTCCGCCGCATCCCTCTCTGCCTCTTCTTTGGTCCACCAGAAGGCAGTATCAACCATCCAGGCTATAGGCTCGGGGTGGGCTTGCTCAGCTGCAAGGTGGTGCCAGCTCTCGACCTCGAACTCTGCCGGTCGCAGGCCAAGTCGCATGCCGTCGCCCATTACCGCCGTGACGGCGCCGTGGCTATTCGTCCACACGGGATAGGTTTGACCTTCCTTCGCCACCGGCGCATCGCCCTTGATGTAGGCGAGCCCGATGCCAGGCATTGGGTCGGCGGTGACGGTCTTCAGCATCTTGACCGTGCGCGGCACTCGATCGCCATACGGGTAGCTATCGCTGCGCTGGTGGAGTGCAGGGCAATTGATTTTGTTTTCTGTGGGCATGAGTAACCTCGCCGGAATGGCTTCAAATGGATTCGAGATACGCGGCTATGAAATGCGTTGCCGCTTCCGCATTGATGGCGTTACCGTAGGCGCGCAGGCGTCCCACTCGGCTGGTAGCCCCATGAGCCAGCGGGAATGTGCCGGGTTCAACTGGCCGCCACTTTCCATCCCGGCAGAAGAGCCAGTCAGCATCTGCCCAGAGGCCGTTAACCGGGCCGGCTGTGGCGACTCTCGCAAGAGAGCTGCAGTCTCCGACAGACCCATCATTCCCGGGCGCGGCGCTACATTCCCCTGCTTTATGGCATCGGTCGCCGTGCAAGTTGGCCACCCTGCAAGGGTGAATGCCTGTTCGCTCAAGGGCTTGCCCCTGGATTGCTCCAGGCGGCCCGCTAGGAACTCCGACGATCCCGAGGCGCTGATCCAATCGCGCGCAGCCTGGGTTGCCCAGCCCGTTAGGCACGCTGCCGCTGCCAGATCCGGACCATGGTTGCGCATCGCCTCCATGAGGCCGCCCTCGAAGGTGCGCACCCCTTTTTCTGCCAGTGCTGCCGTTGGCGTGGGCCACCCAGTACGTCCTATCCCGGATGTGCGGAGCACCGACGCCCGCAGACGGGAACGCGATAGCCCCGAAGGCATAATCCATGGCTTCCACGTCAGTTTGTACAAGGTCGAGCCAAGGGTCTGCGTCCTTGCTTGCAACCTGCTCTCCAAAGACGACTGCAGGCTGGCGCTCACTGATGAGCCAATGGAAGTGGGGCCACAGGTGCCGCTCGTCATCAAACCCAGCTCCCGCGCCTGCCGCGCTGAAAGGTTGGCACGGACAGGAACCAGTCCAAACAGGTCGATCATCGGGCCAGCCGGCGCGGCGAAGGGCGTAGGACCAAACGCCGACGCCGGCGAAGAAGTGGCATTGGGTGTAAGGCTTGAGGTCATCGGGGTGCACATCCTCGATTGATCGTTCGTCAACGTCGCCTGGAGCGATATGGCCCGCGGCAATGAGGTTGCGGAGCCACTGCGCGGCGTATGGGTCGATCTCGTTGTAATACGCGGGCATAGGCGGTACCTCGCCGGGGAGGCGTTATCGTTGAATAGGGGAAGGAGCTGGCGGGCAGGGCGGAAGGGTTAGGCCGTAACGCGCGCGCCGATTACCTTGGTGCTAAAGGTGACCTCATAGTTGAGGGTCAGCTCGAACTGGCCGTCGCACACGTCGCAGGACATCGTCTTGTCGCCGTAGTCCTCGGTTTCGATATGGATGACAGAGGCGCAGTGCGGGCACTTGCACTGGTCCTGGTACTCGAAATCTGAGTCGTCGTATTCAGCTTCTGCGAACTTGGCCAGAGCATCAGCCTTGGCCGCCGCATCAAGTCGCTCCTGGCAAGGCTTGCAGTTGAAACCGTCGCGAGTACCCCATGGTGTGTCGGTCAGCTGAGAGCGGTGAGTTCCGCAGCTGCTGCAGACATTGTGGACATCGCAGACTATGTAGCTCCACTTGCCGACCTCGCCGTTGCACTTGTTGCAGCCAGATACCCAGTACCAGGCGCCGTCGATAAGTTCGGCGTACAGCCCTTTTTCTGGCGGGTCGAGCTTCACTTCCTGCAGGCCATTACGATGCGGACGGTCGTGGCTCATCGCGTTCCAGATATTGGTATGCCCGGACCTGATCCTTTCAGTCCATTCGCCGGGAATCTCGGGGATAAGGATCTTGGTGTGCTTGTCCATGGCTTTCTCCATGCATGCGCCGCCCTCCGTGGCCGGATGCGGCATGGTGTTGGTATGAGAGTTGCTCTACCCCTGAAACACTAAGAATTTGGGGGAATGCCGTAATGACCCAGGGCGATTTTCGCTACATGGTCTTCGTGGTAGTAGCTGTGGTGGTGCTTACGATTGTGGGGTCATGGGTGTTTCTTGAATTCATTAGCTGAGCCCCACCGGCGGGTCATGTCACACCCTAAATCGGGCCGGTCCACATGGTGGCAATTTGGTTTGGGATGGGGTATTACGGGTGACCGGCATGGGGCCGGGCACAAGGAGTGATGAATGAAGCTGAATGATGATTTCAAGCCGACATGCCAAGCAGAGGGATGCGGAAGTCTCAACTTCGTTGGAAAGATCGCTGAAGTCGATAGAGCAGATAAGCCGATCGGTCTGCTTTCTTGCGTAGAATGCGGAACTGTTGTTGGAGCGTTTCCCGGAGCACTTCAACGTGACCCTGAGCAGCCGGCAAAAACTGCCGCACCCAAGTCAAGTTGCTGCGGTTCTCATAAATTTGTCGCGTACCTTGACCGCTACAGTTCAGGCTTTATCGACCAGCCAGCTCTGATTCTCTGCGGCGACTGTGAGAAGACAGTAGTTGGAAACATTCCTTCTGATGCGGTATGGAAGGACTACTAGGGCTGATTTGTGCCTGGAGCGATTATCTGCTCCCCTGGATCCTGCTGAATCATCAGCATGCTCTTCCGGTCGAAGGCCAGGGCCAGGCGCGGTGAGATGCTGATCTTGTGTCGCGGCGGGGTGAGAAACTTCGCCGCGTGCATCCGGCCCAGGGCGTGGATGCCGTGGATCAGCGCCTCCATCATCTGGCTGTAGGTGGCGTCAGCCCAGCCGCAGATGGCGCGCAGGTGCTGTCCGGTTCGCTTCCTGGCTGACAACCGAAGTGGCTCAGTCCGCGCCACAGATCGGTGAGCATCGATTTCGTGGCGCGCGATCCTGAACAGCGCGTGATGCCCGAGCGCTTCGATGTGATGAATCATGAGCGTCATCGCCTCGCCCTGTTCCTCGATCCCGGCCCACTCCATCAGCTCCAGCAGGGCCTGTTTAGTCCCTGGTCGAACCTTCAAGCGTAGGTCTTCTTCCTGCAACCGGGCGGCTTTGGCGCGGCGTTTCTCGTCGCGCTCCTTGGGTGACATCGCCATACGGCACCTCCATGATTCCGCTGGGCGGGATGTGTATGTGCAGCTGGCGGCGACGCTGCTGCGTGAGCTTCTGGATGCGTCTCATGGGTGGCACACCTCAATGGGCGTTTTCTTCGTCGAGCCAGACGGCATAACCACCAGTAGACGCTTGTTTCCTCGGTATACGCCCCAAGGCTGACCAGTGGATCTGGCCATGGCCGCCGCGTACTTCACGGCTGGCACAGGCTGAGACATGGTGGCGATCATGTCTCAGCCATACCTTGCATTAGGCGGTGTTCCCGATGCAGTTGTGCGTGGCACTTCGCGCACAGCCACACCACAGATAGCGGGTCTTCGTACTGGGCGTGATGGCCTTGGATGTTGGTGGTGCTGAAGCAGTCGGGAGCCATGCAGCATGGTGATTTCCAGAGGTCGCCTCGCTTCACGGCATTTTCGACCTGCATGTGAGCATCGCGCTTTGCACGGTTGCGCTCGATGTAGGCAGCCTTTGCTGCGTTAGATCGATCCCTGCCTGATTTGCTTGCGGCGTATCGGTTTCGAGCTTCTACACGGTGCTGGCTTTGAAAACGACTGCGCTCATACTCACGGTAATGTTCACGATTTTGCGCATAGTTCAGGCGCACCTTGGCTTTCACGCAGTCTTTGCAGGCCGCGCGCCGAGGGTAGAAATCACTGACCGCTTTCTGGGCGCCGCACTGGTTGCAGTGCTTCATGGCGCCTCCGATAGGATTTAGAAGGGGATGTCAGAATCGAAACTGTCGTCTGGATCTGGCTGTTGCTGCGGCGCCTGGCGCTGCTGTTGGTACTGCTGGCGCTGCGGCTGCTGACGTTGTTGCTGTCGTTGCTGCTGAGGCTGGCGTTGCTGCTGTTGCTGCTGGCCGCCGCCTTGGTTGTCAGGCCGCCCCCCGAGCAACTGCAGGGTGCCGTTGATGTCGACGTGCACCTCTGTGGCGTAGCGCTTGATCCCGTCCTTCTCCCACTCGCGGGTTTTCAGCTTGCCCTCGATGTAGCACTGGGAACCTTTACGCAGGTACTCGCCGGCGATCTCCGCGACCTTGCCGAACAGCACCACCCGGTGCCATTCGGTTTTCTCGACCTTCTGGCCGGTCTGCTTGTCTGTCCACGCCTCGCTGGTCGCCAGACTGAGGTTGGTGACCGCGTTGCCGTTCGGCAGGTAGCGGACCTCGGGGTCCTGGCCGCAGGTGCCGACCAGGATGACTTTGTTTACTCCGCGGGCCATGGTGTCTCCTAGCGCTGCAGTGCTTTGCGAACGAACGGGTCGAGGTCAGGTTGGTTGAGCAGCCAGCGGCGGTAATCGGCTGGCAGGTCTCTGAACTTGGCCCCACGATGCTTGCCGAAGCCAATCACGGTCGGGATGCGGGCGTCTTCCGATATGCTCCAGAGCTCTTCCCATTCGGTCACCGGGCGGCCCAGCTCAGTAGCCAGTGCATCGAGGATCTTGACCAGCAGCAGGCGGCAGTTTTTCACGTCGTCCAGCGCGGCGTGGGCGTTGCGCAGGAGGCCTGGCGCTTGCTCGCGGTAGTGGAGGTAGATCATCGCCGATTGCGAGTGGTTGTCGGCGTCAGGCCACAGACGACGGCTCAGCGCCGCGGTGCAGATGCGCTTGAGCTCTGGCTTTCCGATGACGCCCCAGTCGTAGTCGACGTTGTGCCCGACCAGGTATTCAATCTCGGCGGGCAACTGGAATTCCTTATGGTCCGGGCAATCCGCCAGCTCCTCGTCGAGGATGTGGCTGGTGGCCAGGGCACCGAGCTCGATCGGCTTGCCCGGCTTGTAGCGCTGGAGGAACTCGGTAGCCACCGGCAGGCCAGGAATGGCAGCCAGTTGCAGGTAGGCGGCCTCGACCAGTTGAGGGTCGTTCAGGCCGGTGGTTTCGCTGTCGAAGATGCAGGCTTTCATGCTGATTGCTCCTGAGGGGTGAGTTCGTACTTGCGCTGGTCCTTCGCGGCATTCAACTGCGCAAGGAGGTGAGGGGACTGCTCGAGGACGCGATAGGCTGCCGAGAACACGCTCTGCAGCTCCTGCATCGTTTCTGTGATCGGAATCTTCGACAGGGCGTCGTCGAGTGCCGCAGCCTGGAGATCAGCTTGAGACTTGCCATCGTTCAGCCAGGCCAAGAGGCGCCGGCCGGTTTCTGGGCTGATCACTTCAGGCTGATCGAAGAGCCGGGTACGGTCCTTGGTGGCCACGGCAACGTTGCCGTCGTGGAGGAGGTCGAGCACTACGGTGAACTCGTAGTCAGATCCGTCACGCTGCTCGGACTTCATGCCAAGCTTGAGGATCTTCTTGCCTTCGCCCTGGACCGTCTCGGTCTTGCTGCGCATCGTGCAGATGATGTGCAGCGGGCTGGTCAGGATGGTGTCGACCAGCTTGCGATGGCGCGGCGTCGTCTCGTTCCAAGCCGACCAGGTGTTGCCCTTGTAGCGCTGCTTGGCGATCGTGTCGTTGATCTCAAGGCAGCCACCGGAGCCGACCCATTCATGCGAGTAGCTGTCGATGATCAGCGTCGAATAGCCGCCGGCCTCAGCGGCCTTGATGGCCTCGATGTACCGCTCCGGCGAGTACGGCGCGCTCAGCCCCATGACGTCGAAGTCGGTCAGGTCGGCGTACAGCGAGGCGCTTTCGTGCTCGGTATCGATTACCGCGATCGGGCCGCCCAGGCCGATGGCCAGTTGCAGCGCGGAATAGGTCTTGCCTGATCCAGATGGGCCGGTAAGTGCTAGCCGTAGCCTTGCCTGCTTACGTTCGGCTTTCTTGAACATTGGGATGCCCTCAGTTCGGTTGGTTGTCCCACTGCCGCTCAATGCGAGCGGCCTCTTCTTCGTACTCTTTGCGCTCTTCGCCCTGGTACCGCTCAGGCGAGAACGAACCGACCGTCATCCAGTCGAGCTGGGCGGCCAGGCGGGGTGTTGTGTTCATGGGGTGCCTCAGGAGGTGATGCGGTCGGCGTATGCGCTGGCCAACATCCATGCGGTGCACAGGGATAGCGTAATGAAGCTGCCGCGCCAGAATGCCCAGCGTCGCGCTTGCTGGCGGGTCACGGCCTGACCCTCACAGCGATGCGCCGGCCTTTCATAGTGGCGCTCAGTTGGCGCTTCAGGCTGGCCACTGGCAAGTCACGAGGTAGCCCGATCACCTCGTTGAAGGGGCGCCCGAAGCTGATGATGGCCAGACTTCGCTCGATCTGCTCAAGTTGCTCGTCAATCAGCGATTTGACCGGTGAGGTGCTCATGAGAACCTCCGGGCTTGCTGCCCCCACTGCTGGTGATCGTGAGCGATCATGCGGTCACGGCGCTGGATAAAGTGGTTGCGCAGAGGGAGGTCGATGGCGCCGGTGAGGTGCGCCAGGTCGATGGCGATTTCAATCTCACCCTCGAGCCGGGCACGACCGCTCAGAGAATCTGAACCCTTGGCCATGGCCTCAAGGCGAGATTCGATCATGCCGATCACATCGTTACGCGTTGAATTGTTCATGCTGTCCTCCGGGCGGCGCCTGAGCCGCATATGGCTTCCATCTTGTCGAGTGCCGCGCTCAGCACACGGCGGCTTACCGCCCGCTGGCGTTCATCACGCTCGCGGATCATGGTGTTCCAGGCCTCGTTGTTCGCCCTGGCCTGTTCAGAAGTAAGGTGATCCGACCAGCTGGTATCGCCGAAAAGGCGCATCTGGCGGTCGACCTCGCGCGCCTGGGCGCTGTCTGCGTAAAGCTCCTGCTCGTGAGCCATGGTCGCCTCCAGGTGGTGGGTTACTCGGTGGGTGGTTCTGGAAGTGGTTGCCAGTGGGTGACGCCGTTGCTCAAGTACATCTTCGTGTAGAGCTGGTTGCCGGCGTCATCCAGGCCAGCGGTGACATCGCCGAAGTAGTCTTCGATGTGCACCATGTCCATCCCGCCCTTCGGCCATGCATTCTGCCCAGCGTGCGGTGAGGTGCCGTCGGCGTAAGCGAGAACAGAGTCATCCTGTAGCTCGGGCAGCCTGTCGCTGCACTTGATCCATCCGCTCATGCCGCCTCCGGGTACTTCTCACCGCAAAACATGCAGTAGCTGCCGATCATCGACAGGTCCTGCTTGACGGTCTTGAAGCCGCCGGCGCGCTTGGGCGCCTGATACTCAACGTGCAGGTTGAGCTTGTTTTTGGTCTCCAGCGTTTTGCCCAGGATCATCGCCATGCCCTGAAGCTCGACTGTGAGCGACTGAGCCCCATCGGGTAGCTGGGTGGCGATCTTTTCCTTGGCTCTGGCTTCGACTTCAGATGCGCAGTTGCACATTGGGATGTCCTCGTCTGGACCGCATGAGGCAGGCTCCAGCGCAGGTGACCAAACCTACCGCGCGCCGTGAGAGCGCAGGGCTGGAGCCTGTCTGATGCGGTCGTATGTGAAGGGAAGGGGTGAAGCGTGAAAGCCCGAGGGTCGCCCGGGCTTTCATCAAAGGTATTGCTCTCTGAAGCAGTGCCCAGCTGGTAGGCCTGGGCGTGCTGTCCTGTTACATGGCAAATCCTCCGGTGATCACACGCTGGGATAGCAGCGGCACTCAAGAAGGGGATGCGGGATGCATCGGGGTGTGATCTGGCCGGTGCTGGTCTCCGGCTCGGGGTGTCCGCCTGCTCAGGGTCATTACCAGAGCTCAAACACCCGGCTTGTTGTCGGATGCGTCCGCGCATCAGCCTGCGCATTCAGATCACGCCCCGATGCAGCCTGCGATGGGGAGCAGGGCATCGGGCAGTTAACGTCAGGCTGACATGGCGCTTACTCGTTGTTGAGCCAGCGCAGAACCTCTTCCTCGCCGATAGCGCTGAGGAATTCGGTCGGATCAACATCGCTGCTGGCAAGCCATTCTGAGATCTCGGCCTCGTCCATGGTCTCCAGCAGCTTGCCGGCGCCGACGTGGTTCACGATTTCGTGCGGCTCCAGGTCGTGCAGGCGGTCGTCGATGTGCAGCGCCTCGGCAATGTCGCTGCCTTTGCCGTCAACCGTCACACGCACTTGGCTGTTCCGGCCCACGCTCTCCACGCTGACGCTATCCGCGTCGAATGTGATGCTCATGCTGTGTTCCTCCAGTGGATTCCCAAAGCACCCGGTCGCCCAGGTGCTTCAGTGAATCGTTCTGTCCCATTACCGCCGGGGTGGCGGGGCGCATTGCATGCCCGGGTCGTTCTCTCGGTTTAGGCGTTTCGCCTTCGTCAGCCGTACAGGGTTGTCCCTGTCGTGGGCAGCCTTTCGGGGCTGTCTGATCGCCGGTCGCCGGTAGAGGCAATGCGGTCTGCTCACCAGTTCCAGAGCTGGCATGGGGATCGAATTTATTGCTCGCGCTGTGCCGTTGCCGGGATCGATCCGCGAGGTTCCCATCAATGTGAAAGAGCGGTGAGGCTTGAGGGCCTCCCGAGGGGCTGTGTAGCGCCTCGATGGAATGAACGATAAGCCAATGCCTAATTCTTGTAAATAGGTAATGCCTAACTTTTTTCATAAGTGCCTAATCCGCTCTCCGGGCTTGCATCGTTCGATGGCTCGGGTAAGCTCTGCCTAATACTGGATGGATGTACAGTTAACGGAGGAAGGTATGGCCAAGCAGAAGAAGTCGACCCCACAAGCGCGCCAAGAGATGACTGCCCTTGAGCGGCTGGGTCTGCGGGTGTCGTCCATGATCAATCACCCGATCGCGCAGTCGCAGCGCTGGGTGACAATCCATCGCCTGGACACGGATGGAGACATGGAGTGGGAGGAGGTGATGGGGCTGCTGGCTGAAACGCCGGAGCTGGACCTGACGTTCAATGATGACGAGAGCGTCACGGTGCGCTGGGAGGAGCAGAGCGCCGATGATCGAGACGACCTGGTCGTGGAGAAGGGCTGGGAGGAAGAGAGGGTAGAGGAGGCGGCGCCTTTCTAAGTTAACCTTTACGGGTTAACCAATATCTGTTGTAATTTATGAAAGGATGCGCGAATGCTACGGCTTCGCGAATCCCAAATGGGTTGCGACTACGCGGCCGGCGCTAGGCTCCTGGGACATTCTCAGGAGCCTTTCGCTTTTCTGGCTTATGGGAAAACCTTTTTTCCGTACTGACCGAGCTTTTTGGTCAGGACTTCATATGCACGATTCGCCTGATCAGGCCTAAGAACCGACAACCCTATCGGCCTTGCAGTTAGATCGGCTATCTGGAGGCCAACCGAGTTGGTTCTCTTGTCGGCAATGCAAATCTGGAATGGGTACCTGTCACCATTCCAGTTCGCACCGTCGCAGACGCGTCGAAATGCGAGCTCGAGGTCGGCGTCCTCTTTGCTTCCTCGTGCCTCAAACACGAAATGCAGCTCACGATCACCTTGGCCAATCTTATTCATGTGCCTGGAAATTCGCTCGAGCCCGAACTGCATGGCTAAATGGTAGGGGTGCACCGGGTTGGCATACCTGGCTTTGTGCGCGACCTTGTCGATTATGACCGCGTAGAGATTTAGGGCAGTTTCGTCGATGATTTCGGAAAGCCGAGTCATCAGATGATCACGCTCCTCCTTCCCCATTTTCGAGAACTTGCCTTTTTTGCGGACGATCTCAGCCTCATGGAAGACCACGTGATCATGCCCGAAAAGGTCGAACTTGAGCCTGTTCACCTTCGGAGACAGTCGATCAATGTACTCATCCTTGTGGATGAGGCAGAAGGTGAGAGCAAAAATCGGATACTTCTCGTCTATGGAGGCGAGGCTGTGGTCACCACTTTCGTCTACGAAAACTACCCAGTCACTTTGTGCCATCCGCCGCGCCTCCAACGCGCATTGTTTCTATGTTTCCCTCAAACCAGGTGCGCATTCCACACCAGCAGCACCCGGGCCTGGATGTAGGTCATGTCCCGGCGGATCAGCCGATCCTTGTGCCGCGGGTTGTCCGAAATCATCTCGTAGTGCTCCTCATCAGCCACCTGCAGGCGCTTGATGTAGAGCAGGTCATCCCAGACGAATAGGTACACCCCATCGCCCACGAAGTCGCGGACGTTGATGTTCACGATTAGCGGGTCACGGTGCTTGATGGTGGGCTCCATCGACTGGCCCCAGCCGGTGACCACCTTCAGGTGGTAGTGCTCTTCGAACTCGACGCCGATTTCCCGCAGGTGACTGGGGCTGACGCGAATGTCTTTGAGCATTTCCGGGTAGTCGTGGGGGAGCTGGCCGCCACCCATTGCAGCCCGGATATCGTAGTGGGCGATCCGGACCTCATCTCCGACCAGGCCAGGTCGGGTGAAGTCTACGGTAATCACATTTCCATCATCGGTCGCTTCGGCGGCTGCAATCAACTGCGCGCGCGCCGAATCCGACAAGTTCTTGCCTTGCTTGGCGAGCATGGCGCGAACCATGTCGGCAGCTGAAGTTGGCGCCGGCTCTGCGACAGGTTCCGAAGTGACGTCCTGAATGCTCTCGTAGGAGAAGCCAGGGCGAAGCCCCCAGTGCTCAGGACCCACCACGTCAGAAAAGTAAGCGATCACGTCCATCAGCTTGGACTTGTCGATCCGGCCGTTTTTCACCCAGCCCTGTACCGACGGAGGCTTCACCTGGAAGTCGTCTGCGAGCTGTTTCTTAGATACGCCCTTGGCGATCCGCGCAGCATCAATGGCTGCACCTAATTCTGGTCCGGTAAGCATTGCCTAATTAGGCCTATCGCTAGCGCGATTAGGCAATGGCTTGTACGAAATAAGGTAATGCCTTATATTCATCGGTAAATCTCCAGGAGAGAACTCATGAAATCAGCAGAAGCAGCCAAAGAAGCATCCCGCGTGCTGGGCAGCCAGGCGGAATTGGCGCGCCGGCTGAATGTTGCGGCACCCACCGTCAACCAATGGTGTTCAGGAGAGCGCACGGTCCCAGCCAAGCGCGCACTACAGATTGAGGCGCTTACGAATGGCGCTGTGAATCGTGCCGATCTGTGTCCTTCGTTCCCATGGAGCCAGATCGACAGCAACCCGACCCACGCGCTTTCCGCCGCTTAACCACTTTCAACCACAAAGGAACCCACCGTGTCGTACTTCGACCCCGACCACCTGCACAACAAGCCCACCAAGGTTCGCTTGGATGAGGCTGCCGACGATCTGCTGTCGGCGATGGCTCGCTTCAAGCGCACGCAGAAGGCAGTGCTCGCCAGGGAAATTCTGGAGCGCGGTCTCGACCAGATGATGCAAGAGCTTAACGCGAAGACTGACGTGGCCTGAAGTGGCCGAGGAGGCCCTGTGCCAGAAAGCAAAGAGCTGGAGATCCAGCTCGACGGGAAGGGCAATTCGGATCTGGCGTATCTCGCCAGGCAGAAGGGCTTAACCCCTGAGCAACTGGCGGCACAAATCATCAATGAGGCTCTCAACCGGATGACGAGAACAGAGCCTGGCCGAAGCAACGTTCGGTCGTTTCGCAAGGGCTAATAAGCCCCTGAGGGACTCATGAGGAACTGCCGTTGAAAACAACAGCACCCAAACCGCAGACGCAAAAAAGCCGGTGGCTAGACCGGCTTCTTGTACTGCATCCGTAACGCTTGTGTGAGGTCATCATATATGCATCAGACCATCCAAAGCAATACCGTGGCATTCGCGCCACAAAATTCGAACCACGATTTCGTGGCGCGCACGATGTCGTCGCGTGAGATAGCCAGCTTGACTGGAAAGCGTCACGCCAACGTCAAGCGTGACATTGTGGCCATGCTGGCCGAACTGAAAGCAGATGTACTCAGTTTTGAGCACATCTACTTGGACGGGCAGAACCGCGAGCAGGTCGAGTATCTGCTCGATCGCGAGCACACCGACTGCCTCCTTACCGGCTACAGCGCCGGACTGCGCATGAAGGTAATTCGCCGCTGGCGTGAGCTTGAAGGCCAGTCCGAGGCGCGCCAGGCGGTAATGGCCAACGGTACCAAGGTCATAGGCGAAATCGCCATCATGGAGTGCTTCACACGCCTGCTGAAGCCCGCTGCCTCCTGTCAGATGCAGATGCTGACCAAGATCGCTGAAAACAACGGACTCGATCCGAAATTCCTGCCCAGCTATGCCGTGGATGCGCCGGATGACGCAGCTGGCGGAAGTTCGTTGCCAACCAAGGCCCTGACCGCTTTGCTAAAAGACAACGGTATCCGCATGTCGCCCGCGTCGTTCAACAAGGCCCTGCAGCAGGCCGGCCTGCTCAAGGTCATGCAGCGCAAGAACTCCAAGCAGGAGACGGTCACGTTCTGGGCCATCACTGACAAGGGCCTTCGCTACGGCAAGAACCTGACCAGCCCTCAATCCCCGCGCGAGACGCAGCCTCACTGGTATGTGGACCGCTTCGCTGAGCTTGCCGACCTGGTGGTCTCCAGAGGTGCAGCATGAGCATCCACGACATGCCAGATGGCATGAAGGCCGAGTTCCTGGCCGCCTTCCGAGCTGAATTCGGCTTCGGCGAGATGACGGCCACGGCCAACGATGATGCCGCCGCAATGCTCAAGGCTGCCGCCTGGGCCTGGCAGGCCTCCCGCGAGGCTGCGCAGGACTCCGCAATCAGCCCGGAAGTCTCGGCGCTAATGCAGCGTATCGACGACGAGGAGCGTGGCCAGGCACTGCTGGCTGAAGCGTTCGTCCGCGAATCGGGGCGTGCCTCGATCTCCGCCCTTCAGCGGCATTTCAAGATCGCCTACGGGCCTGCGTGCCGGCTTATGGATCGGCTGGTTGCTGACGGAGTTGTGAGCGCAATTGACTCAGAAGGTCGTCGCCAGGTTCTGCCAAAGGTGTCGCCATGAGCATGGAACTGATGGTCAAGGCCATGAAGACCAAGGTCGGTAATCCGTTGCGCAAGCTGGTGCTAATCAAGCTGGCCGACAACGCAAGTGATCAGGGCGAATGCTGGCCGTCGTACCAGCACATTGCCGATCAGTGCGAGATCGACCGGAGCACCGTTCGCAAGCATATCAAGCACTTGGAAGCGCAAGGCTTGGTGCGCATCGAAAACCGCGAAGGGCCAAAGGGCAACTCAACCAACCTGTACTACCTGACCCTGCGCAACCCTGTAGGCCAAAACAGCACCCCTGTAGGCCCAGAAAGCACAGGTGTAGGCCCACAGCCTACACCCCCTGTAGGCCCAGAAAGCACCAGAACCAGTCACTCTTTTGAACCAGTCACTGAATCAGTAGAGCAGACGGTCGCTGCCGCTCCCTCGGCGAAGAAGAAAGCTTCGAAGTTTGACCCGATGACCTGCAAGCCCGCCAACGTGAGCGAGCAAACCTGGGCCGACTGGTGCCAGCACCGCAAAGAGATCCGCAAGCCGCTGACGGCCACCACCTGTGCGAAGCAGGCCAAGACCCTGGCTGGCCACCACGCGCCTGACGCCGTGATCAACCAGTCGATCAGCAACGGCTGGACCGGCTTGTTCCCGGAGAAGGTGCTGCCCGGTGCACAGCAGGACCGCACTGTCCGCAATGGCCCCGACTTCAGCGACACCAGCTGGCGCCACGACACGAGTGATGACCTATGAAGAACGTCACCCAAATGATTCCCGCAGCTGCACGTGCCCTGCAGGTCAGCCAGCCAATGCCGGTTGCCGGGGTGCCGCTGGGCGTGGTCGACGACGCCACCGGCGAGGTGGTGGAGAAGATCTTCCGTCAGCTGCAAGCCATCTTCCCAGCCCACAAGCAGGCCTGGCCGGATGACAAGGCGCTTAAGGCTGCCAAGCGCAGCTGGACGAAGGGCCTGATCGACGCCGGCATCAGCGACATCAATCAGGTGCGCTACGCCATCGAGGAGTGCCGCCGTAGCGGTTCGCCGTTCGCCCCGAGCGTTGGCCAGTTCATCGGCTGGTGCAAGCCGTCGCCGGAGCGATTGGGCCTGCCCGCCGCTGATGACGCATGGATGGAGGCGCTGGAAGGTCGCTACAGCCACGAAGGTGTCCGCCTGGCTGCCGTAGCCACCGGCCTGTTCGATCTGCGCGCCGCCCAGCCGACCGACAAGGCTCTGCACCGTCGATTCGACCGGGCCTACGAGATCATCGTCCGCCGCGCCCAGGAGGGCGAACCACTGGACGGCAAGATCGCCACCGGCATCGGCCACGACAGCCAGAAGAGCCTGGTTGAGCTGGCCGACGAGTATGCAAGCCAACGGCAGGCCCGCCTGCTGGAAGTCCAGCAGGTCCCGTCGAGCGCAGCCGCGTGTCGAGCACACCTACTGGCCAAGTTGAACATCAAGCGCGCCGGGCAGCCGGCCGGGGAGGGGGTGTGAGTAAGCCGGACAACCAAGTGAATGAGCTCCACCTTCGAGAGCCGCAGCCAGGCGACTTCTGGCACGAACGGTTTTGCCCGTATCACATCGTCTTGGCAGTGACGCCTGACGGGGTTGTGATAACCGACAAAACGAAGCCCGACGGATCCTCGCATTACACCTTCGAGCTCGAGGCGGCCAAGGAGATCACCCACGAAGAACACGCCAGGGCCGTGCGTTATTCATCCGGCAATGGCTTTGCCGCCGACGTGGTCCCAGCGCGAGCGGCTGGATCGGTTAGGGAGTGGAAAGCGGCAGGAAGCAAATACATCCCCATAGCCGAGCAGCAGGCCGCGCCGCATGCAGGAGAAGCACTGATGGACACCAACAAGATGCGCGAGCAGTTCGAGGCAGCCTTCATCGCAGAGCAGGTGGCCAAGTTCGGCGAAGGGTTCATGGATTCTGCCATTCATCTCCTCAAGCGGGACGGCGCTTTCCTCACCAATCCATCGTTCTACGAGGTGCGCAGGCGTGAGCAGGGAATGTACGACAACTACTGGGTAGAGATGGTCTGGTGGGCCTGGCAGGCCTCCCGCGAAGCCGTGGTGGTGGATCTGGGCGCACCATCGCACTGGGTTGCCGACTACGTGGCCTGCGGTGGCGGCATGACCGTGTTCGATGCCGAGAAGGCTGCCAAGGTGACCGACCCCATGTGCTCGAAAACCCCTTCTTACACGATCCATGCGCTGGAGAAAGCTGGCCTGAAGGTGGCGTCATGACAATCGACAAAGCACAGCTCAAGGCACTGGCCGAGGCTGCCAACGCAGTCACGAGCGATGTGAACATCACGATGGCTGTGGGCACCGACCCTGATGAAGTCAAAGCGGTGCAGGATTATCTCCAGGTGGCGATGCCAAAGACCATTCTGGCCCTGATCGTAGAGATCGAGCGGATGGAAGAGGAATTCGACAAGGCTTGGCGCCATGACCTGAACAATGCGAACAACGTACAAGCTCTTTCCGCTGAAGTCTCCCGACTGCAGCGCGAGAGCGAGGCGCTGCGCAAGGCGCTTCTGGAGGCTTCCGAGGAAGTGGCTACCTGGGGCGCTTATGCAAGCGAGTATTTCCAGAAGAAACACGACCTTTCTGGGTGCGTGGCGAAGATTCATGCGGCGGCCATGGGCAAGGAGGCATCCCAATGAGCAGAACTCAGGTTGCATTGTTTCTGTGCGCCCTCTACGGCGTCATTGGCGTTGTTGTCGATGGCGGCCTTCGCCCCATGACCATTCTGATGGTCGTCACATGCGGCCCGCTGGCGCTGCACTGGCTGACTAACCCGGCTGGAAAGGAGGCATCCCATGGCTGAGTTCTTCATGGCGGCCACCGGCCTGGTGGCGTCGATTCTCATCGTGCTCGTGGTGGGCGTACTGCCAATCGCTTGCTACCGACTCCAGTCCGCGCGCTTGGATCTGATGCGCTTGCTGTGGGCTGACTTCCGCCGTCGCCACGGCAAGGAGAATGACCATGACTGAGAAAATCTCTGTGAACTGCCAGGCCAAGCTCTCCGAGGCCGTGACCATGCTCACCCGCCTGTTCCGCGACAAGAAGTTCGTCGTAGTCAGCATGCGCCCGGGCAAGGACCGCACCTTGGACCAAAACGCCCTGTGGTTTGCGATGTACGACCGCATCGCCAAAAGCACCGAGATGGGCGACATCGAGGATGTGCGTCGGTACTGCAAGCTGCACTTCGGCGTGCCGATCGTGCGCGCTGGCTGCGAGGAGTTCCGCACCGGCTGGGCCGAGTCGTTCATCCACCTGCCGTATGAGGTGAAGCTTCGCCTGATGGGACCGTGCGCCATGTTCGGGCCGGATGGCTTCCCGGTGACCCGCCTATTCGACCGAGCCCAGGGTTGCCAGTACACCGACCGCATCGTGGCCGAGTTCGCGCCGCAGGGTGTGGTGTTCAGCGATCTTCTGAGCGAGGAGGCGGCATGAGTCAGGGATTCGCATTTTGGTTCGCGTGGTGGATGTTCCTGTGCGGTCTTGGCCTGCACCTCTGGATCTTTGGTCGAGCCATAGGTTCAGTCATCTACGCCGCTATCGTCGCCGGCTCATTTGTGAGGTTCGCGTGGGCCTGCGGAAAAGAGCACGGATTCCGCCCTATTCCATGCCCACGCTGGATGTACGCACCGATTATCTGGGGTGAGATGTTCATGACCGTCCTAGGCGCACCCAAAGGCAGCGTGCGGCATATGGGCGGCGCCGGCGTATGGAATGGCATTGGCAACTGGACGGTTTACCCGAAGCAGGAGGCCGAGCCATGCGCGTAGCCGAGATCAAGCCGAAAAAGTGCAAGGCGCCAGGTTGCGGCAAGCCCTTCAAGCCGTCCATGACCACACAGAAGGTGTGCAGCATCGCCTGCGCCAAGGCAATGGCAAAAGACCCGAAGCTGCAGAAGATCGCGGCCAAGGCCATCACCCGGCAGTCCCGGGAAGAGCTCAAGGAGCGCCGGGAAAAGCTGAAAGATCGGCGCGAGCATCTAGCCGAAGCGCAGAAGGTGTTCAACGCCTACATCCGCGAGCGCGACGCCGGACTGCCGTGTATCAGCTGCGACTCGGTGCCCAGCGACCACGACCTCATCACCGGCAGCCGTTGGGATGCCGGCCATTACCGGTCGGTGGGCGCCTGCCCGGAGCTGCGGTTCGAGCCGCTGAACGTCCACCGCCAGTGCGTGAAGTGCAACCGGAACCTGTCGGGGAACGCGGTCGAGTACCGCATCCGTTTGGTGAAGCGCATCGGCGCCGACCAGGTTGAATGGCTCGAAGGGCCTCATAAGCCCCAGCGCCTGACCATCGAAGACCTGCAGGCCATCAAGGCCCTGTACCGCCAGAAACTTCGCGAACTCAAGAGGGCAGCAGCATGACCGGGACTATCGCAGATACGGCCGGCCTGTTGCTGCTGGCCATGACAATCGCTTCCACCTGGTGCGTCGTCCGCGCCAAGACCATCGCAAGCCGCCGCAAGAATGAGGAGCAGGCATGAACAAGACTTCCGTGTTGATCCGCATCCTGCTGGCTGGATCGGAAGGGAAAACCGCTTCGGCGGCCTGGGTCGACGCTGACCAGGGATGCGCAGGCTACGGCGGGTTGAGTCGCCAGGAGCGCTTCGAGATGGACTGCGAGTATCGCAGCCTGCTTCACAAGCGCCTGCTGCCGCGGCACTGGGATGCGCTGATTGCGCGCTACACCCTGGACACTACAGAGAGGGGCCATGCCATCAAGGGGCTGGGCCGGGTGATCGCCACCCACGCACACCAGCACTTCAAGTTCTATGCAGTGCTGACCTGGGCAGAGCCGCAGAAGCCTGGAGCAGACGGAAAGCGGTCCTCCGCCATCCTGCAGGCGAACATCTATGACATGAACCTGTGGGATGACAACAAGGGCACCCCGGAGCGCACTCGCCGTGACTGGCGGAGCAAGATCCACAAGGCCCTGGAGGAAATGGTAGGCGAGGCCATAAACGCTGGCGTAGAGCTTCTGGAGCGAGAAGAGCTATTTGTGAAGATGGCAGCTTGACATCCTTTGCCGCATTGCCGAATATATCCCCATCCTGTCATTCCTGCGCGTGTTGAGGAGTGATACACCAGAACCCGGCCATTGCGCCGGGTTTTTTATTGCCCGAAGAGGGCCTCAAGAGTCCCGGCCAAGCGCCGGGATTTTTGTTTCAGCAGTAAACGCAACTGCAGCCAGGGCAGGCCCTAACGGGACAGCCTGGACACTGCTAGCCGGTAGTGTGGTGTACGGAAAAACACCGGCAGCCCGCGCACCCATTCCATCACTGTGCTGATGGGTGGCGCGAGATCGGATCGGCGAGACTGGTGCATCAGGGTGCCAGCGCTGGGATGGTCTTTGGCGGACAGGTGGGGAGAGACCCACACATGCAGATGTAGCTCAATCGGTTAGAGCGCCGTCCTTCCAAGTCGGAGGCTCAGGGTTCGAGTCCCTGTATCTGCTCCAATTTCGTTATGTGCTGCTCCGCACGTTTGCCCGGTCCCTGAATAGGGCCTCCCTCCGGGCCTTTTCTTCTTGCCGCCCCTCAGGGGATATCGAGTATGTCCAACATGCCAGACAAACCAGACACCTGGGCGATTGCTCTTGCGTGGTTGAGCCAGCATTCGCCCCTCCTGTACGCGGCAGGCCTTTCCTGCGCCATGGCTGTTCTGCGAATCACCTACGGAGGTGGCACCCGTCGCCAGATGCTGGTCGAGGGTGCGATCTGCGGCGGCCTGACCCTGACGATCATCAGCGGCCTGGAGTTCTTCGGCCTGCCGCAGAGCATGTCCACGTTTGTAGGTGGATGGGTCGGCTTCCTCGGTGTCGAGAAGGTGCGCAACATTGCCGACCGCGTCACTGACTTCAAACTGCCGGCCCGCAAGGCTGATTGATCCGCGCCACAAAATAGACATGCGCCGTTTCGTGGCGCGAGGACAGCCAAATGGCATCGGTAACCGTGCGCATCGCTTGCCGCCATAAGTGGTGGCTCAAGTACTACCTGGCCGGCGTCCTCGTCATGGCCCGGCTGACTGGCCGAGAGCCATGCCCTGAGCGCTTCAGCTACTGGGTGGGGCGCGGCATCAAGATCGAGGTTCATCCTGAATGACCACCATCGCCTACAAGGATGGCGTGATTGCCTACGACTCCCGCCAGACCCGCAGTGGCTCCATCGTTTCCGATGATTGCCAAAAGCTCACCGTCGTGGATGGCGTCAGCTTCTTCCTATCCGGTGCCGTGTGTGACGAGAAGGCCCTGATTGCGGCCTACTTCGGCACGCCATCGCCGGTGCCTGTCGAGTGCTCGGGCTACGTGGTGGATGGCGGCAGGCTGCAGATGGTAGGCCATGACGACAAGACCGGCGTATGGCGGCATGACCTCGACCCGGCCAACCCTGACGCGATCGGCAGCGGCTCGGCCTATGCCCTGGCAGCAATGGACATGGGCGCAAGTGCCGAAGAGGCTGTGCGCGCCGCGATGAAGCGGGATATTTACACCGGCGGCAAGGTTCGGACTATGAGGATTGACCAGCATGGAAAGGCCAGTTCCTCCGGCTGATCTCCTTGAGCTGACCGAGCTATCGATGCTCGGAACCAGGCTTCAGCCAGCGCCCGAGGTGGGCGAATGGGTACAGGCAGCGATCCTCAGCGAGAGTGGCGAGCTGCACAACCCTGACCACGCGCACCTGATCGACGCGCCGCTACGCTTCCTGTGGGCGTCTGCCTGCTTCGAGAAGCAAGGTCGAACCGTGGTAGGCCAGGCCGAGGCTGTGATGTTTCGAACTGGCGGGTGGCAGAAGGCCAGGCAAGAGCAGCAGATGATCGACTGGTTCGGCGAGGTGCCGGGCTTCGTCATCACCCTCGCTGCGGATTACTGCTCCCAGTGCTCCGACACCGAGTTCTGCGCCCTCATCGAACATGAGCTGTACCACATTGCCCAGAAGCTCGATCAGTACGGCGCGCCGAAGTTCACCCAGGACGGGCTGCCCAGCCTGACGCTGCGTGGCCACGATGTGGAGGAGTTCGTCGGTGTGGTTCGCCGCTACGGTGCCAGCCACGACGTACAGCAGCTGATCGACGCTGCAAGCCGGCCGCCTGAGGTGGCCAAGATCAACATTGCGAGGGCCTGCGGAACCTGTCTGCTCAAGTCGGCTTGATCCTTGACAGCCCTTGACGGAACCCAAACCTATGGCAGCCCTGAAAAATGAGGTGAAGGCCTTTATTGTTCAGGCCCTGGCCTGCTTCGATACCCCGAGCCAGGTGTCGCAGGCCGTCAAGGATCAATACGGGATCGATGTCTCCCGGCAGCTGTGCGAACGATACGACCCGACGAAGTACTCGGGGCGCGATCTGGCGCAGAAGTGGAAAGACTACTTTCACGAGTGCAGGGCCAGGTTTCGAGAGGAAACCAGCGATATCCCGATCGCCAACCGTGCTTATCGACTGCGCGGCCTGAGCCGAATGGCAGAGAAGGCCGAGAACATGCGCAACCTAGCGCTGACCGCCCAGCTGTACGAGCAGGCGGCCAAGGAATGCGGCGACATGTACGTCAACCGCAAGATCGAACCCGACAAGCCCCTGGGCTCCCAGGCGGACCAGCAGCACGCCATTGCTGAGTACAAGCTGGAGCCAGACGAGAATGCCCCCGCTACCCCGTACCTATGAGGCGCCGGTCAAGCTGACGCCCAAGCAGGCGAACATCTACGTTTGGGGCTTCCAGCGTAACGCGCGCTTCCGCGATGCGGTATGCGGTCGCCGATTCGGCAAGACCTTCCTTGGCAAGGCAGAGATGCGCCGCGCGGCCCGCCTGGCTGCAGAGTGGGGCGTGAGCGTCGAGGATGAGATCTGGTACGCGGCTCCGACGCAGAAGCAAGCCCGCCGGGTGTTCTGGCGCCGGCTGAAGCAAGCCATCCCGCGAGAGTGGCGGGACTGCAAGCCGAACGAGTCGGACATGCTGATCACGCTCAAGAGCGGCCACCTGATCCGATGTGTAGGCCTGGAGAACTACGACGACCTGCGTGGTTCCGGCCTGTTCTTCGTGCTGGTGGACGAATGGGCGGACTGCAAGTGGGCGGCCTGGGAGGAAGTCCTGCGACCGATGCTGTCCACCTGCGAGTACTTCGTGCCTGGTGTCGGCAAGTGCAAGGGAGGCCATGCGCTGCGCATCGGCACCCCCAAAGGCTTCAATCACTGCTTCGACACCTACCGCGACGGCCAGACCGGTGGCGAGCCAGACCACAAGAGCTGGCTCTACACATCGCTGCAGGGCGGCAACGTCCCGGCCGAGGAGCTGGATGCGGCCCGCCGCAAGATGGACCCGCGGACGTTCCGCCAGGAGTACGAGGCCAGCTTCGAGAACTATGCCGGCGTCGTCTACTACACCTTCAGCCGCAGCGAGAGCCGCACAAGCGAGCGAATCAAGCCTGGCGAGGCCCTGCATATCGGCATGGACTTCAACGTCATGAAGATGGCCGCGGTGGTCTACGTCGTCCGCGACGGGCTGCCCCTGGCCCTAGATGAGTTCCACTCGGTGCGCGATACGCCTGAGATGATCGAGAAGATCAAGGCCAGGTTCCCCGGCCACGGCATAGCGGTCTATCCCGACGCCAGCGGTCAGAACACCAGTAGCAAGAACGCCAGCGAGTCTGACCTGTCCCTGCTGCGCAAGGCCGGATTCACGGTGATCGTGGACGCCCATAACCCGAGCGTCAAAGACAGGGTTAACTCGGTCAACGCCATGCTGCTGAACAGCTACGGCGAACGCCGGCTTAAGGTCAACATGGACCAGTGCCCACAGCTGGCGCTGTGCCTGGAGCGGCAGACCTATGACAAGCATGGCGAACCCGACAAGGACCCGAAGAAGGGTCATGACCACATGAACGATGCCGCAGGCTACTTCATCGCCAAGCGATACCCGATCAACGTGGCGACGACCACAAGCCAATCCCTGAGAATGTGACCATGAGCGATAACCCGAGCATCACGCTGCCCGCTGTCGACGCGATGCGCGCCTACTGGGCCGTGATCTCGCCGCTGATGGGTGGGACGATGGTGATGCGGGCCGCAGGGAAGGCCCTGCTGCCGCAGTATCCAGCCGAAGATGACGAGGCCTACAAGGAGCGCCTGCGTCTCTCGACCCTGCTGCCTGCGTACTCCGAGACTGTCGGCAACATGACCTCCCGCGTGTTCGCAGAGCCGCTGCAGGTGGGCGACGATGTGCCAGAGGCCATTGTCGAGATGACAAAGGACATCGACCACTCCGGCAACGACCTCAACTCCTGGGCGGTCGGCTTCTTCACCGAGGGCCTGAGCCACGGCCTGTGCCATGCCTTCGTCGATCACCCGCCAGCGGGAGAGCTGAAGACCCAGGCCGATGAGCAGGCCGCTGGTGTGCGCCCCTACGTTGTGATGGTGAGGCCTGAGCAGGTACTGGGCTGGCGCTCCAAGGGCGGTGTCCTGACCATGGTCCGCTACATCGAGGTGGTCGAGGAGGAGGACGGCGAGTTCGGCGCCAAGTGCGTCGACCAGATTCGCGTGCTGAAACCGGGCTCCTGGCGAACCTACCGCAGGTCGGCCAAGGCCGTGCGTGGCAAGCTGGCCTCAGCTGGCGGTACCTGGGAGCTGCACGAGGACGGCACCAATAGCCTGACCGCGATTCCGTGGGTCACCTTTTACACCGGCCGTACCGGCTTCATGACGGCCAAGCCGCCGCTGATTGAGTTGGCGCACCTGAACGTGAAGCACTGGCAGAGCCAGAGCGACCAGGACAACATCCTGCATGTTATTCGCGTGCCGATCCTGGTTCGCATCGGAATCCAGACCCAGTACGACAACCAGGGGAAGGTGATCCCGCCAGAGTTCAAGGTTGGCACCGGCCAGTTGACCGATCTGCCCAAGGATGGCGACCTCAAGTACGTCGAGCACACCGGCCAGGCCGTCGAGTCGGGACGAACCGCACTGCAGGACCTGATAAACGAGATGCGCATGGCCGGGGCCAAGCTGCTGACGCCGGACAAAACGGCCACTAAGACCGCCACCCAGGCGGAAGAGGAGGCGGCGCAGGAGTTGTCCCCACTGGCGCGCATGGCGCACCACTTCGCCGACTGCCTGGCGCAGCTGCTCCAGTTCATGGCCGATTATCGCGGCCTTGGCGATGGCGGCACGGTCGAGATGCGTGGCAACTTCGACGTGGACTACATGCCTGAGGTTTCACTGCCGACGCTGGTGTCCATGGCCAATGCCGGCATGATCAGCAAGGAGACGCTGTTCACCGAGATGCAGCGCCGAGGCGTGATCAGCGACGAATACAACTGGGAAGAGGAACTGGCGAAGATTGAGGCCCAGGGCCCGGCACTCGGTACGCTGTGATGAAGACGGCCAACGAGAAGCTGCTGGATGAGCTGATTGGGCATGAGGTAGATCTTGCGCACCTGAGCAATGCCCAGGTCGTTGAAATCATCAAGATCCTGAACAGCCAGGACCCTGAGTTGCGAGCCGCGCTCATCGAGGAGATCGACGGAATCGGCCAAGACCTGTCCGAAGCATCCGTAGCGCTGGCCTTGGCCGGCGTACTGGGAATCAACCGGGCTGTGTTCGCCCGAGTCCGGCAGGCCCTGACCCAGTCGACCGATGACCTGATTCGGTACGAGCTGTCGTTCGTGCACCGCGCGCTT
Source organism: Pseudomonas sp. NY5710 (assembly GCF_013305665.1). Taxonomy (NCBI): domain Bacteria; kingdom Pseudomonadati; phylum Pseudomonadota; class Gammaproteobacteria; order Pseudomonadales; family Pseudomonadaceae; genus Pseudomonas; species Pseudomonas sp. NY5710. The sequence goes on along the minus strand of NZ_CP045554.1, from coordinate 3,526,662 downwards.
CAGGCCGTGCTTCCCGCTCTGGTGCAGGATCAATTTCCTATCAAGGCGGCCGATTTCGCCCAGGTGCAGTCAGCCGCGAGAGCTCTGCCATTTCAGGGCAGGCTGATCAGCGAATGGCTGGCCGGCATTGAGTCTGGGCGTGCAGCCTCTATCCGCGATGCTGTGCGAGCAGGCGTTGTGAATGGCAAGCACGCTGCTGAAGTCGTCCGGTCAATCATGGGAACAAGGGCAGAGCGGTATGCCGACGGCGTCTTGCAGAAGTCGCGCCGTGATCTCGAATCGGTGGTGCGTTCAGCGGTATCGAGCGCAGCGGAAGTGGCAAGCGACAAGGTATTCGAGGCAAACAGCGTCCTCATAAGCCATGTCGAGTGGATCAGCATCCTGGATAGCAGGACCACGGTCATGTGCCGCATCCGTGACCGGCTGCCTTACACGCTGGGTACCTACAAGCCCATCGGTCACAAGATCCCATGGCTTGCCGGCCCGGGCAGGCTGCACTTCTGCTGTCGGTCATCCAAGTGGCCGGTGCTTAAGAGCGCAAAAGAGCTTGGCATCACCGACTCCGAGGCCATGGCATTGATGGACGGCCAGTCGCCCCAGCAGACGACATTCGGGGAGTGGCTGGAGCGTCAGCCAGCAGCGAGGCAGGATCGGATCCTAGGGCCTGAGCGCGGCAAGCTGTTGCGCCAGGACAAGCTGAAGCTGCAGGACTTCTACAACGACAAGGGCAAGTTCCTGACGCTCGATGAGCTGCGGGAGCGGATGTTGTAGCCCGCGCCACAAAACACCAAAGCGCCATTTCGTGGCGCGCAATTGCAAAGCCTCGCCCAGTGCGGGGCTTTTTCATGCCTGCGGTTCGGATGGACGGGGCGACCTGGGGCCGGATGGCTCACCAATAGGCCGGATGGCCCAGAGAGACGAAATGAAACTCAAGACTGTTGAAGTGGATGGCAAGCAGTACGCAGTTATCGAAGATGGTAAGCCCGTCTACACCGATGACGACGGCAAGGACGTCGCCTTCGATGCGGTCGGCACTCGCAACACCATCACCCGGCTGAATGCCGAGGCGAAGTCGCACCGTGAACGCGCGGACAGCTTCGAAAAAACTGCGAAGGCGTTCGAAGGCATCGAAGATGCTGCGGCCGCCAAGAAAGCCCTGGAGATCGTCGCCAACCTCGACGCCAAGAAGCTGGTGGATGCCGGCGAGATCGAGAAGGTGAAGGGCGAAATCAGCAAGGCCTTCCAAACCCAGCTGGACGAAGCCAACGGCAAGGCGCAGACCTTCGAGCAGCAGCTGTATGCCGAGAAGATCGGCGGCAGCTTTGCGCGCTCCCAGTTCATCGCCGAGAAGATGGCTGTTCCCGCTGACATGGTCCTAGCCGCTTTCGGCAGCAACTTCAAGATCGAGGAAGGCAAGGTCGTCGCGTACGACGCCCAGGGCCAGAAGATCTTCAGTCGCGCTCGCCCGGGCGAACTGGCCGACTTCAACGAAGCACTCGAAACCCTCGTCTCGCAGTACCCCCATCGCGACCACATCCTGAAGAGCTCCGGCGCCAATGGCGGCGGCGCGCCGAACGGCGGTGGCCAGCACAAAACCACGAAGGGCAACTTCGGTGGAACCAAGGCTGAACGCCTGGAAGCCATCAAGGGCCTGACCGCAAGCGAATAAGGAGGCCCAATGGCCCTTTCGAACATGAAGGTATTCAACGAATACCTCAAGCGCACCACCATCGAGACCCTGGCTCAGGATGTCGAGAAGTTCAACGCATCCTCGGCCGGCGCCATCCGCCTGACCACCCAGGGCATCGACGGCGACTTCCTGCAGGAATCGTTCTGGGCAGGTCTGCACGGCGCCCAGCGTCGCGTCGACCGCTACGCTGCCAACGGCGCCCAGGCGTCCACCCCGCTGGCCCAGAAGCAGTACGACTCGGTGAAGATCGCCGGCGGCTTCGGCCCGATCCTGTGGGAGCCTTCCCAGTTGTCCTGGATCCAGAAGAACCCGGAAGAGGCGCTGGAAGTGATCAGCCGGAACCTGTCTGAAGCCATCATGGCGGATCAGCTGAACACCGCCATCTCGGCCCTGGCCGGTGCCATTGGCAACCAGCCGACCGCCACCAACGACGTTTCGGCGACTGCTGGCGTGACCTACGTCGCGATCAACAACGCCCACGCGCTGTTCGGTGACGCTTCCCAGCGCCTGGTGGCCCAGGTCATGACTGGTGCCATGTACCACAAGCTGGTCGGCCAGAACCTCGCCAACGCCGAGCGTCTGTTCCAGTTCTCCGGCGTGCAGGTGGTCGACATCCTCGGCAAAGCCGTGATCATCACCGATGCCCCTGCGCTGTACGAGGCCGGCACCCCGAACAAGCAGAAGGTGCTGAGCCTGGCCGACGGCGCCGCGGTGGTGATGGATGGCTCTGACCTGATCACCAACATCGAGACCTCCAACGGCAAGGAACGTATCGAGACCACCATGCAGGCCGACTACACCTTCGGCCTGGGCCTCAAGGGCTACACCTGGGACACCGCCAACGGCGGCAAGTCGCCGACTAACGCCGAGCTGTCCACCGGTACCAACTGGGATCTGGTGGCGAACAGCATCAAGGCCTCGGCTGGCGTACTGACCATCGGTGACGCCACCAAGTAACCGGCACCGCGCCCTTCGGGGCGCCTTCCCAGGAGATCGCCATGAGCGAGAAAGTGATTTACGAGAAACACCCGGTCAGCCCTGAGCGAAAGGCCGAACTGCGTCAGAAGGGCTACAAGATCATCGATGCGCGCTTCGCGCCTGATGGCTATGAGCACCCGGAACCGGCGAAGGAGGAGAAATCCAAGGCCGGTGGTTCGCTGAAGGTGGATGAGATCCGTGCGGCGCTGGACGCCAAGGGTGTCACCTACGGCGATAAGGCTACCAAGCCAGAACTGCAGAAGCTGCTCGACGATGCCGTCAAGGCTGACGACCTGAAGGCCAAGCTGACCGAAAAAGGCGTCGAATTCGCTGCTGCCGTAACCCTGGAAGACCTCCAGAAGCTGCTGGACGAGGCCGCGTAATGACCACCTACATCACCGTCGAGCAGGTAGACACCCTGCTTGGGCCGACCTGGGCGCCCGACGACCAGAAGGCCCGGGCGGTGCTGATGGCCAACACCTGGCTTACCAATCTCGGCCTGCCTGAATTCGATCCGGTACCGGACGACGTAATCCAGGCCGGCGCCGAGATTGCACGAGAGGCTGCGGCAGGGAACATCTACGGCAGGAAGGAGACCGGCGTTCTGAGCAAGTCGGTTAACGCTGACGGAGTTTCCAGCAGCAAAACCTACTCCGATTCCTCCCGCGCCATCAGTGCAGGCGAGTCATTCGCCCTGGCGCTGCTGGCGCATTACCTGAATAGCAGCGGCCAGACCAAGATCGTGAGGGGCTGATATGGGACTTCGAGACGAGCTGCAGGCTGACCTGGCCGAGGCTTTCGATACAGACTTGGCTGATGCGGTCGTGGACTTCACGGGCGAATACATGGGGCCTGGCGATTGGGATCCGGTCGAGGAGGTCAGCACGGCGCAGCCAGTGACGTATGCGGGCCGTGGCGTGCTGTCTCGCTACGAAGACCGGAGGATCGACAATATCAACATCCTAGTCGGGGATCTTCGCCTGACTGTTCTCACCAATGAGATAAACGATGTTCCGGCTGTTGGTCACAAGGTAACCGCGCCTGACCTGATGGACCGTTCGCAGCAGCTCACTTACGAGGTCAAGACGGCCAGGGCTGACCCAGCATCGGCCACATACCGCCTGCAGCTCAGGAGGTCGTGATGGCCGGCTGGTCGCTGTCGCCCGTGTTGTTCGCCGATCAGGTCGAAGAGGACCTAGTGGAGATGCAGCGCAGCATCGTCATCGAACTGGTTCAGGAGATCACGATCCACGCGCCGATCGACAGCGGCAACTACATGGCCGACAACATTGTTTCGATCGGTGCTGAGGACTACAGCGTAAACACCAAGCTGGACATCCTTGGAACCGAGACCCTAAACGCGGCCCGTGCCGCACTGACAGATTTGAAACCTTTCAGCACGGTCTTCGTGCAGAACAACAGCGCGTACGGTGAGGTTATTGAGTTCGGGGGCTACCCCAGCGGCCCAAGTGTCAAGATCACGCCTGACGGATACAGCCGCATGGCGCCTAAGGGCGTGTACGGAATTTCCTTCATCGCCGTAACCGAGAAATGGACATGACCGTACTTTTCGAAACAGTCCACAAGACGCTCACTGCCAGGATGGCTTCGTTCACCGGCATCGAGCAGGCCCGGATTGAATACCCGAACGCCGAATACCCGAATGGGGGGGTGTTCAAGCCTCCCGCAACCGGCCTCTGGTGCGCCTTCGAAATCCAGTACGCCACAGCCGGGTTCGCTGGCATGGCAGAAAAGCCGCATTACCGCCGGCCTGGTCAGGTTGTGATCCAGTGCTTCTGCCGCCGATCAACCGGGCTGTCAGCCATCAACAAGCTGGCCGACGCCCTGTCTGAGCACTTCCAGTCTTGGCAGAGCGGTCATATCGAGTGCCTTGAGGCATCCCAGCATGTTGTGGGCGACTTCGAGAGCTACCATCAGATCAACGTGAACATCCGGTTCCGCGCCGGCTGACCCGCTACACCATGACCCACCCGCCGCGAGCGGGTTTTTTTATGCCCGCAGAAAGGAGACATGCGCATGTCCTCTGGCGCCCGCGTTACCAGTTACCTCATCCCCGAGGTCACCCCCGGCATCACCCCCACCACAGGCAACTGGGATACCCTGCGCCTGACCAGCAACACTCTGTCTCCGACTGTGAACACCCAAGTCAGTGACGAGATCACCGAATCCCGAATCAGCCAAGGCTCGGTGGCCACCAGTGCCGACATTCAGGGCGACCTGGTCGGCGAGCTGTCCTTCGGTTCGTTCGATAAGCTGCTTGAGGCAGCCTTCTACGGCACCTGGACCGGCAACGTCCTGACGGTGGGCGATACCCGTCGCACCTTCACCATCGCCAAAAACTTCAACGACGTGAACGTGTACACCCTGTTCAAGGGCATGCACGCGTCGGTCTTTGCCCTGGACATCCCTTCCGACGGCAAGATCACCGCCACCTTCACCATGGTTGGCCTGGACTACGCCGACGGCGACTCGAACACCGTAACCCCGGTCAATCCGCCGACGACTACGCCGTTCATGTCGAACATCAACGTCGGCACCCTGACGGTTGATGGCCAGTCTCTGGAAGGCGTGGCATGCGTTTCGGCGCTGACCGTGAATCTGGACAACAGCCTCCAGGCGCAGCGTTGCATCGGCACCAGTAAGCTCGGCCCGGGCGCGCAGATCGCCACCGAGGCGGCAATCACCGGCACCATCACCATGGCTTGGTCGAACCGCGCCTGGCAGATCTGGAAGAACACCTTCACCCGCCTGCCGATCGCGCTGTCGTTCCCTATCGAAGACAGCCTGGGCAACCAGTACATCTTTGATTTCCCGGCAATCGAGATCGACGGTGACCTGCCGAACGGCGGTAAGCGCGACCTGATCGAGGTCACGCTGAACTACACCGTGGCCAAGGTTGCACCGACCGTGACCCGCGTTCCTGTCGTTGCTGTGACTGCTGTCGATGTCTCGCCGGCCACCGCCACCTTGGATGTTGGCGATACCCAGCAGATGACCAAGACCGTCACCCCATCGGGTGCGCCGCAGAACGTTATCTGGTCGTCCAGCGCCCCAGGTGTTGCATCGATCAGCAGCAGCGGCCTCGTAACTGGTATCAGTGCCGGCACCGCGACCATCACTGCGACCAGCGTAGCCGACGGCACCAAGACCGACACCGCAACCATTACCGTTTCTTGATCCATTTCGGCCGCTCTGGCAACAACGCCGGCCGGGGCGGCCATTTTATGGCGTGGCGTGAGGATGATTCATGGCTCTCAAGCTGAAAAAGATCGACACCACCAAGAGCGCCGAGGCGCGCTGGGAAGAGTTCGATGCCGATACCAAGATTCTGCTGATGCCGCTGGACAACCAGCAGTACCAGATAGCCCTGGAGCGTATGCGCCGCCGCCTGGCGCGCAACGATGCCCAGTTCGGCCAGGAAGCAGTAGGCGTGATCGAGGGCGAAAAGTCTGAGCATGACAACCATTGCCTGCTCCTGGCGTCGTTTATCGTGCAGGACTGGCAGGGCGCCCAGGACGAGAACGGCAAGCCGCTGGCTTACAGCGAGAACACCTGCACCGAAATGCTGCGCGGTGATGCTGACTTCTTCTACTTCGTCCTGCGTCGCGCCGCAGCCATTGCTGCCGACAACCGGGCGGAGCTCGAGGAAATCAAGGGAAAGCAATCGCCCGCTTCGAATGGGAGCGGGAATGGGGCCAGCGAACAGCGAAGCGAAGCCTGATCTATCGGAAGCTCCGCATTGCTGTACCGGATGAGCCGGACCTGGATGTGATCACCGGCAGCCTGCTGAACGCTTTCCGTAACGCTGCCCGAGGCCGGCGCTATCTGGTTGGTGCCGCCGCAGTGCAGCCGCTGAGGCTATCTGCCCGCGAGATCACTGACTGGCTTGAGGTGCACCCGCTGCCGCTGCCCAGGCGCCTGGTCGACGAGGTGATATTCGCCTTGGATGAGGTCGCGCTGGCAGAAGAAGAGGATTAACGGAGGAGCCATGGCAGAACAGCAGGACCAGACTGGCGATCAAGCGGATCAAGACGATAGCCCGCTGTCGCCTGAGGCGATGATCGAGGAAAAGCGCAAGGCAGATGACTTGCTTGAACGCCGTCTGTCACGCCTTGAAGAGGCTGCGGGGCTGTCGAAGCTGACCTGATCTCTTCGCTGTGCGGCGAGTTGATGGTAAATTGCCGCATAGTCGAATACTTCGGAGTCAGGGATGTTCTTTGTCAGATTCGTAATTCTGGCCTTCTTCGCCGCATACAGCGTATCCATGGGCAGAGAGCCAGCGCTTAACTCTCTTGGCGTAGCCATTGCGTTCAGCGCTTTGTTCTTTGTGCCGGCGCTGTACCTGCTGCCGACGTTTGAGGCGTGGATCAGGAAGAAGAGCAATCTCCAGTCGATCGCCGTGCTTAACCTCTTTCTGGGATGGACCATCATCGGGTGGGTTGCCGCGCTGATCTGGGCGTTCAAGAAGCCAGAAGAGGCCGTAGTGGTCGCTCCTGCGATGGCAGAGCCAGTTACAGCTGCAGACACCCCTGAAAAGAAGACCTGCCCATTCTGTGCTGAGCAGGTGATGGCGGCAGCTATCAAGTGCAAGCATTGCGGCAGCGAGCTTCCAGCCACCTGACAAACAGCAGAACACCACAGAAACCCGCCAAGTGCGGGTTTTTTGTTGCCAGGAGAAAAGCATGGCACTCAAATCCCGCCTTGAGCTCGAGGTAGATGGGCGCAGCGCAGAGCAGCAAGTAACTGATATTCGAGCCGCCCTCGAAGCTCTTGAACAGGCTGGCATCAGGGCAAGCTCAACCCTACGTAAGTCTGGCGGGGACTACTCTAACCTTGCGATGTCCCTGGCAAAGGTCCAGGCGGCCAACGACAAGGCATCCTCTTCGACTGATACTGCTGCAAAAAGCGCAGATGCCGCGGCAAAGGCAGCCGCGAATCAGCGCAAAGAGCTCGACAGTCTGCTGGGCAAGATTGACCCTCTCACCAAGAAGCTCAATGACCTTGCCGCTCAGGAAACAGCTCTGGCCCAGGCTCGGGAATCAGGGCAGATTAATGGTGCAGCGTATGAGGTCTACAACAGAAAGATCCAAGAATCCTTGGCGTCACTGTCTGGCGTTTCTCGAGCGCAGACTGAAGTAGGTGAGACCGCTGAGCAGGCTCGGGCCCGGATCCTTGCGATTGCTGATGCTTCGGTTCGTGCAGCCCAGGAGCAGCGAAATCTCGCCAATGTTGCGACGGGCCTTTCGGAGGCAGAGCAGGGCTTGCTGTCTGGCAACATGGTCCTGTCGTCGAGCCAGGTGCGCCTGGCAGAGTCCACCCAGAAAGTCACAGCAGCGACCAAGCAGGCAGAATCTGCGACCGTCAGCCAGGTCGAAAGTCTGGAAGACCTTCTTGCCAGCATTGACCCAACCACCCGGGCGCTGAACAAGCTGGATGAGCAGGAGCGAAAGCTGGCCCAGCAAAACAAGCTCGGCAACCTCGATGCCGATACTTTCGCATCGTACAAAACACGTATTGACCAGTCGCGGGCCGCGCTCACCGGGTTTGACGATAGCCTCAATCGCACGGGCAACACTGCAAAGCAGAACGCAGCCGCTCTGCGGATGCTTCCCGCGCAGTTCTCTGACATTTTCATCAGCCTGCAAGGCGGTCAAGCACCGCTGACGGTCTTCCTTCAGCAGGGCTCGCAGATCAAGGACTCCTTCGGGGGTATAGGTGATGCAGCCAGGGCCATGGGCGGATACATCCTTGGTCTCATCACGCCTCTTAGCGTTGCGGTGGCAAGCGCCGCAGCACTTGGGTATGCCTTCTATAAGGGATCGGAAGAGGCTGACCGCTTCAATAATGCCCTCATCCTAACGGGGAGTGCGTCAGGGGTTACTGCCGACCGACTTGGTAGCATGGCCCGCCAGATCAGCTCAACCGTCGGCTCCACTGGTGCGGCAGCTGCCGCCCTCGCTGAAATAGCTGGTGGCGGGAAGATCGCCGGCGAAAGCTTCCAGCAGGTCGCCCAAGCTGCGGTATCAATGGAGGTTGCCACAGGAAAGGCCGTATCTGACACAGTGGCAGAGTTCGGCAAACTAGCGGATGAGCCGGTCAAGGCCTCGGCAGCGCTCAACAAGCAATATCACTACTTGACGGCAGCTGTTTACGCCCAGATCACGGCGCTTGAGCAGCAGGGAAAACACGCTGATGCGGTCAAGCTGGCGACGGATGCATTTGCTGATGCGATCAATAATCGCACCCCCAAGATCATTGAAAACTTGAGTTTTTGGGAGCGTGGCTACAACGCTGTGGCAAATGCTGCGGATCGCCTCAAGGATATCGGTCGTCCCAACATTGATGCAGATATCGCGCAGGCCCAAGCCAATCTGGCAAGCGCTCAGCGTGGTGATGTTGGGTTCTTCCAAGACAAAGACAAGATGGTGGAGTTCTACACCGACGAGCTCCAGTTCCTCAAGGACAAAAAGGCCGCCCAAGACGACATCGCTAAGTTCGACAAGGAGGCAGCTGATGCGAACGAGCGAACGGTTAGCGCGATGGCCAAGGTGGATGCGCTTGAAAAGTCTGCTTGGACGAATGCAAGGAAGCGCACTGAGGCCCTTAAGGAATACGAGAAGTCGCTTGAAGTTATCCGGAAAAACAACCCGAATGACTCGCGCCTCGCGCCAGAAACTGTGGCCAGGGTTAGAGCGAACATCTCCGAGCAATTCAAGGATCCAAAGGCACCCACGGTTCGCGATGACGCCGGTCAACGTATGCTGGACGAGGCCCGCCAGCGCTACGCCGTGCTGCAGCAGCAAAGCCGCGTAATCGCTGGCGAGGTAGACCAGACTCAGAGGCTCGGCACCGAAGCCAAAAAGCTGATCGAGCTCGAAACCGAGATCGCCAACCTCAAGGAGAAGAAAACCCTCACCACGTCGCAGAAGCAGGTTCTGGCGATGGCTGAGCTGAACCTGGCGCAGCAGAAGCAGAACGCTGAGCTTGAGAAGGCGAATCAGCTGACCCAAGTGCGGCTTGAGAATAATCGCAAGCTTGTAGCTTTCGCGGAAAGCCTCAAGGCCGAAACTGACCTTGCTCGCCAGGGTCAGGCGACCGAGTTAGCCGGAGCGGGTCAGAGCGACCGAGCCCGCAAGCGACTCCAAGATGACCTGAAAATCCAACAGGACTATCAGCGGAAGCTGGAGAAGCTGACCTACGACTACAACAAGATCAAGAACCCAACCGCTGAGGATTCTGACCTTTACAAGGGCGAGACGCAGGCCCTGCAAGCAGCCCTGGCCACACGCATGGTCGACCAGCAGAACTACTACGCCGCTCAGGATGCAATGCGGTCGGAGTGGCTCACTGGGGTATCGGAGTCGTGGCAGAACTACGTCGATCTCGCCACCAACTACAACGAGCAGGCCAGGAGCGCGACCGAGTCGATTCTGGGTGACGCCACCTCGTCGATTTCCGGCAGCATCCAAGGGTTGGTCAAGGGTACGGAAAGCCTAGGCGATGCATTCGGCAACCTGGCCGGCGACATTGCCAACTCGATGCTCAGCGCGTTCTCGGAAATCACAGCTCGGTTCCTTGTCATGCAGGCCCTCAAGCTTGCCGGGATCGAAGCTGAGGCAACCGAGACAGTAGCCGCGGAAGGCGTCAAGACCACGGCCAAGCTGACTACGGACGCGGTCACGACGGCCAGTAGCCTGTCGTCGATCGGCACTGTCCTGACCGCCAACCTGGCTGCAGCAGCTGAGACGCTGGCGTCGTGGGCTCCCGCCGCGCTTGTTGCCTCTATCGGCTCGTTCGGTGCAGCAGCTGTAGTTGGCGGAACTGCACTTGTGGCTGCATACGCTTTGCTCAAGGGATTCTCCGAGGGCGGCTATACCGGCGCAGGCGGTAAGTACGAGCCTGCAGGGGTGGTGCACAAGGGCGAGGTGGTCTGGTCTCAGGCCGACATTCGCCGCTTCGGTGGCGTGTCGGCTGTGGAGGCGCTGCGAACTGGCAATGTCACGCCGATCTCGTCGACGCGCGTGACCGGCGGCTCTCAGTCCGGAACCGCCAGCGCGTCTGGAATCCAGCAAAACATCAACGTCCACAACTACTCCAGCGCTCGGGTGGAGCAGCGCCGCATGCCTAACGGAGACATCGATTTCATTATCCGAGAGGCAACCGACAGGGCTGTGCAAGAGGTTGCTGGGCAGTTCTCCTCTGGCTACGGCGATGTTGTGGATGCTGGAGAGGGCGCCTATGGATGGAGGCGGAATGGCGGGTAACGTGGGTGGCATATGGCCACGTTTGGTGCATAGAATGCCTATCCACTCACGGAGGATGCTTCATGGAAAATGCAGTGAACCTGGCCGCTGAAGCGGCCAATGTAAATGACAAGGTGGACAGGGATTGGCTGCTGCAGCACCTCGTTACTCATGCGAATCTAGCAAAGGACTTCCATCAGCCGATCACCCTTTGGATGGCCGGAGGCATGATCTCCGGGGTGCTGGTTTCTGGGCAAGAGTACTTCGATGCTTATACCGAGCAGTTCGTGTCCCGCTTCACTCCTGAGGCAGCAGAGGGGACACGTAAAACTCTTCGCAATATTGGCAGCAGGTACTATGAAGAAGATGAATCCCCTGATGCCGGCAACACCATCTTTATTCATCTGATCAATGCTCAGTTTTGGACTCCGAGCGGGTCAATACCTTCGAGCAAGGGGGCAGGGATGGTTTGGCGTGGAAGGCTGAGCCAAGTAACAGGATTCAGCCTTGGCCAGCTAGAAAAAGCAGAGTAAGAAGTAGAAAGCCCCGTCAATCGGGGCTTTTTTATGGGCGCCATTGGGCGCAGGACCGCAGCCAGGCCCGCCCTGTCGGGCGGCTCCTTCGAGGAATGGCAATGATTCAATACCCGGCAGAGTTGCCGCTTCCTCTTCAGGAGGGGTATGGCCTGAGTACGGTGGACCCGATGCGGGCCACCCAAATGGTGACAGGGCGAACGCGGTATCGCGTCCGGCACCGCTACGTTCCCACTGAGGTTCGGTTCAACTTCAACTTCAGCCAGGCCGAGGCCGGACTTTTTGAGGCTTGGTACGCCCGCGCCATCAACAATGGGCTGGAATGGTTCGAGATCCAGCTCCAGACGCCTGCAGGTTTCATGACCTATCAGGCGCACTTCAAGGGGATGTACCAAGGGCCTGAACTCACCCAAATCACCCGCTGGCGCTATTCGGCAGTTGTTGAGCTGAAAGAGCGGCCGCTGATTCCGGCGCCGTGGGAGCAGTTCCCTCAGTACTGGCTAAGCAAAGAAATAATCGACCTCGCCATCAACAGGGAGTGGCCACAAGCATGAGCCTGATCGAGGAGTGCTATGCCTCGGGCAGGGGCGAACTGGTGGACACCATCGAAGCCAGGAAGGAGGGCGACACTGTCTCCCATCTGTACTGCTCTGGCTGGGAAGACCGGGTGTGCACAACCGAGGACGGTCGAACGCTGACGTTTGTGGCCATGGCCATGGACCTGGCCTTGCCGAAGAACGACAACAGCGCGTTCCAGAACCTGGTCCTCGGCCTGGACAACGTGACCGGGGAGGTGCAGGAGGTCGTGGAGGAGGCGAGGGAGGCCGGCGACCGCTTCATCATCACCTTCCGGCGCTACCTGGCTGAAGACCTGTCCTTCCCACAGGAGCGGTACCGGATGACACTGCTGAGCCGGGAGTATGAAGACGACGTGGCCAAGCTCACCGCTGGCTTCTTCGACCTGCTCAACACCAACGGTCTGCGCACCGTGCTGACCACCACCCTGGCACCTGGCCTCAAGTACCTCTAACCATGATCGAGAAATTCATGCGCGCCCCGTATCGCGAGGGTGCACGGGGGCCTATTGCCTTCGATTGCTGGGGGATGTGCATCGCCGTGCGCCACCAGGTATTCGGCCTGCCGCTGCTGCCCAGCCTGGGCGCCGTGGGCAAGAACAAGCCCAGGGCCAACACCGAGGCCTATCACGACCTGCGCCAGGGCATGGAGGAGTGCCAGCCCGAGCCCGGCGCGATCGCCGCCGTGTTCCGCGGCTCGCTGTGCCTGCACGTAGGCGTGGTGGTGGAAAGCGAAGGCAGGTTGAAGGTGCTGGACACAAACCCCGGCGGCGCATGCCTCCGGACAACCGGCGAGTTTGAAGCCGCTCACCCCAAGGTGGTCTATTACCGTGATCGAGTTCTACCCGAACAAGCTGAGTGATACGGCGCCTCTCGGCACCTGGAAGACCGACCGCCGAATGTCGATCGAGGAGTGGCTGAAGTCCCTGGCCCCATCGTACGAGCGCCGGGAAAGCCCGCCAATCAGCGTTGTGCTGAACGACGAGGTGATCGAGCAGCACCTTTGGCACAAGGTAAAGTTCAAGCCCGCTGACCTGCTGCAGATCTACCGCGAGCCGAAGGGCACTGACCCGTTCTCCATCACCTTCGCCCTGTTCAAAGGCGCCAAGGCGGTGCTGAAGTCCATCATGCCCAAGATGCCAGGCATGCCATCCAGCGCCGGCACCCAGCAGGGCGACCCCCTGACCGAGGCCAGCGCCAAGGGCAACAAGGTCAAACTGGGCGACCCTGTGCGGCAGATCGCCGGCCACCAGCGGGTTTACCCGTCGTACCTGACCCAGCCACGCCGCTACCACCTGGCTCCCCGTGACCAGCGCGTCGAAATGCTGCTCTACATCGGTGAGGGTGAATACGAAGTTCCATCGACCAAGGTGAAGGTTGGCGAAACCCCGCTGATATCCCTCGGCGCAGATGCTTCGTTCACGATCTATCCGCGCCAGGCGCTGACCTTTCGGCAGATCCGGCCCACATCAACTGGTTCAACGTGCCGGAAGTGGGGGCAAGCTCGAGCGGTTCGGCCGGCCTGGAGCTGACCATGGCAACCGAACTCACCCGTTCGGCTACTGCCTCCGCATACCAGTTTGTTGGCGACACCATCAGCGTTCCGGCCGGCTCCGGCCAGTTCCCGGCCCGACTGGTCGAACGGCATCATCATTCGGGTTCTGTCCCCCTACACCTACACGGTGATCGACGGCGGCGCCGGGCGCGACATCATCCGCGGCCCGCTGGAAATGCTGAACCCAACGGCTGGCATGCTCATCGAGGTTGCTGGTGCAAACGCCGGCCTATACGTGGTGCACAGCTATACGCCATACAGCCCGGGTGTGCCAGCCAATCCCGGAACTGCCTCAACCATGACCGGGTCGGCCGCGCCAAGTCGATACAACTTTGACGTTACGCCGCTTAGCTTCACATTGGTGCGCAACGCGGTCAGCTACCCGATCACGCTGAATACTGCCACAACCGACCTCAGCGGCCTTGTTTCCACGCTTAATTCACTGCTCGCAGGAGCGCCATTCCAGGCACAGCAGAGCAGTGGCCGTCTTCGCTTTGTGGAAACGACGCCGTTTCTTGGTTTGCCTATCAACCATACCGGGGCTTCGACCATTCTTGGCTCAGCGCCAGTTCGAACCACAGGCACTGCGACAACCAGCGCAATACCAGAGCAGCCAGCTGAAATGACGCTGGACTACGACGGCGGCGCGCCGGTGGTGGGCCTTGCACTTGGCCAAGGCCTGGCCACTATCGGCCCTCGCGGCCTGCGGTACCGGATCACCGCATTCAGCAGCAGCCTCATCGAGGTGGACAGGCTGACCTCGTCTGGTTCGACCGATGCGGGCTGGCCTGGCTTCAACAGCATGCAGACGGTCAATGGCTTGATCACGCTGGACGCCTCGAACCTGCAGGGTGGGTACCGCGGCCCGTTCGCCTGCTGCCCGGAAAACGAGAAGGTGACCGAGCTTGAGTGGACGGTAACCTACGCCAATGGCCTGGCAGGTATCGGCCGGGAAGGGCAGATTTACGAGATCCCGACCTACTACGTCTTCGAGTACCGCGACATGGACGTGGCTGGCGGGTGGACAGTCATCGAGAAGATGAACGTTGGCGGATCGCTGGATGCCCAGGGCTTCACCGAGCGCATCTCGCTCCCGTACGCAATGCGAGCCGAGGCGCGCATCCGCAAGCAGTATGTGGACCGGCCCGGCCGGATCAACGATGAGGCGCGGGATGACGCCACATGGACTGACCTGCGCGGGCGGATGCAGAACTCGCCCACCAGCTACCCAGGACTGACGGTGATCACCTGCAACATTCGGGGCGGTGACCGGCTCTCTGCGCAGTCGGAAAGCCAGGTGAGCGTGGAGGCCACCCGCATTCTTCCGCTGATGGAGGGCGGCACCGGGCCAACTCGCGACATCGTGCCCTGGTGCATCTACCAGCTGAAGCAACGCGGCTACACGGAAGACGACCTGGATATGCCTGAGTGGCAGGCATTCCACGAAATTTGCGTGGCCAGATGGGACACCTATGACGAGACATTGGATTCCACGATCACCGTCAAGGACATGGTCAACAACGCGCTGGCGTGCGGATTTGGTGAGCTGGTGACCTTCCGTGGCCTTCTGCGCCCGGTCCGTGACAGCGCGCGTGCAGCGTTCGATGTGACCTACGGACCGAAGACCCAGACCTACTCGCCACAGAACATGACCAAGATGCTGAAGATCAGCGGCGCCATGCCGTCGATCAACGACTTCGATGGCGTAGACGTGGAGTACTTCTCCCGAGAAACCTGGTCGTGGGAAACGGTCGAGTGCCGCTGGCCAGGCGATCTGGGCACCAAGGTCGAGAAGATCAAGATGCCCGGGTTCAGCGAAAAAGCCAGGGCCTGGCGCTTCGGCATGCGCAGGCGCGGTCACCAGAAGTACCGGACCGACATCTACACCTGGGAAACCGAGATGGACGGCAGCAACAGCGGCTATCTGAGCTTTGCGGCCGTTGCAGACGATGCGCCTAAGCGTTGCCAGAGTGCGATCCTGCTGGACTTCTCGATAACCGGGTCGGGGACCCTTCTGCACAGCTCTGAGCCCCTGGCTTGGTCCTTCACTGAGGCCAACCTGATTGGCTTGCGGCGCCTGGATGGAACCCTCTCCGGACCTTGGGATGCAGTGCGGATCGACGACTACACCGCCGTGGTCGCAGCATTGGACTTCACCCCTGACCTGAACAGCCCGGAGCCGCCGCACATACTGTTCGGCCAGGCGTCCCGATGGGCATACCCAACACTGATCACCAGCTCAGACCCAGGCAAGGACGGAAACGTGTCAATGAAGGGCATGCCATACGACTCCCGCGTTTACACCTACGACGACCTATTCCCGCCGGCCTGACCGGACCCTGACGAGCATGCCCGCCCAGCGCGGGCTTTTTTGTGCCCGGAGAAAACATGGCTAACAACACCAACAACCCACTCGGCTCAAGCGACCCGCGGGACTTGTTCGATAATGCGACGAATTTTGACGAGGGGATGAACAGCACGGCGGACTCGTTCCTTGACCGGTTCGGCAGGCCTCGGGTCACCTGGCAAAAATTCCATAACCTGACTATCGCCGCGGAAAACGAGATCGGAGCTACGGTCACGGATGCCCAGGAAAGGGTGAATACGGCCGCAGACTCTGCCATCGAGGACATGGAGCAGACCGCCGCCGACCTGGGAAGCGACATTGGCAACAAAGGGTTCGACACTTATGCCGAAATGCTCGCCTATGTGCCGATCTATGACGGCCAGCTGGCCTGGGTTCAGTCGGACGCCGACCTGACGAAGAACGGCTTCTACCAATGGAGCGCTGACACCTCTTCCTGGCGTAAACCGTCTCCTCAGCCAGCACTGAGCACAGACATCACGCCGCGCAAGCGGCCCCTTGGGCCTGTGACCGGTCAAGCACCCCTGATCTGGAGCATCGGCAACATGCTGGTATCGCTACCCGTGCAAAAGAAACGCCCGCTTGGTCCAGATCTTCGCCAGGGCCCTTTCCTGACCATGGGTGATTCGGTTCTCCAGCCGGTTGAAGCCCGCAAGCGCCCGCTGACCGAGGCTTACCAGCAAGCGACTCTGTTCCTTTCCGGTGAGTCGGTGATGATGCAATCTGGCGATGCCAGTCCGCCTACCCCGACAGTTAGCTACGATTCGAAGCTGATTCAGGAGCAGAACGACAAGCCATCAAGCAAGCGTCAGGCGGCTATTGCTGATGGGCAGGTCTGGGCCTATGACCCGCTTGGTGCCACCCAGTTGACCCAGGTAGGCACATGGCTGGCCGCCCATGCAGTGGCGTTCGATATGGTCAGGGCGCTCAAGTCCAGCGGTTCGAGCGCGCAACCGCACACGATCACTAAGGATGGGCACATCTACCGTGACGGTAACGTGCTTTTTCACAAGCTGGTCACAGGTCAGAGCCTTGCACTTGCCGCAAGAGGCATAGTTCTCGATGCCAACGGCGAGTACATCATTGAAGGAAGGCGCGGCAATCTGTTCTCGCCATTCACGCCCGCGGGGTATTCCGAATACCTGTTCACTCTTCCCGGCGGACCAAGGCCAACCTCATGGGTAGGCGCCACCGCTCTCGAGCCGGTTAGAGAATACGTTTCTGGAGTTCTGGGTGAAAGCCCGGCTACCTCCTACATGCTCGCCCTGCGCCGCTGGCATGAGAGAACCAGTTCGATAAGCCCGCGTCTGCTCTACAGCATTTCCGCGGTTGGTGGCGTGCCGTATGCAAGCCTGAAAAAGGGCACTACCACCTACAGCAACGCGCTTGCCCACGTGACTGCGGCAAAGAACATCGCAGAAGCAAACGGCTGGGATTACCAGGTGCCAAGTCTGTCGATTGTCCATGGCGAAAGCCAGAAGGACACAACTCAGGCCCAGTACGTGGCAATCCTGGCTGAATGGATCAGTGACTACCGGGCCGACGTGGTGGCAATAACTGGGCAGGCCATTGCGCCAGTTGCTTTCATTTCGCAAATGCTGACCGGTGAAAGCGGCACGATACCTGCCATCCCGCTGGCACAGATGCAGGCCCACAACGAAAACCCAAGCATTGTCATGGTTGGGCCCAAGTACGCTTATGGCTACTTCGACCAGTACCACATGACTGCCGACGGCTACATCAAGATGGGCGAGCTTGAAGCGCGCGCCGAACGCCTCACACAGGTCAGCGGCAAGTGGCAGCCCCTCAAAGTTGTTTCGGCAGTTCGCTCAGGTTCCACCCTGACGCTAAAGCTGAATAACCTGCCCAACGGCAATGCAGCCACACCGGGCCCAATCGGCAGGGTGGTAGTTGATGCGGTGAGTATCGTTGACCCTGGTAATGCCGGCTTCGAGCTATCCGCCGGATCTATTACCTCTGTAGTGGCTGGGGCTGACGGTGCGTCCATCGTTATTACGGCAACCGCAGAAATCGCAGCAGGAACCACCCTGACCTACGCGCTGCAACCAGGCCTCAACTCACCTCAATCTGGCGCAGGCCGGCGCGGCTGCGTGCGCGATTCCGATATGCGCGACTTCTCCCGATATGACAACAAGCCGTTGTTCAACTGGCTGTGTGCCTTCTCAATGGAGCTTCAATAATGCCTCTCTACGCCCTCCGCACCCCAGGTTCAGCATCGGTACCAGGTGCACCGAAGATCGACTATTCCCAGGCTGAGGATGAGGTGGTGAACATCCCGAGCATCAAGTTCTGGCCATGCCTGGCGCCATATGGAGCCAAAAGCGGGGTCGTTCTTGATCGCGTCGAGCAGTTCGCCATCCCGAGTTACGGCTCGTCCAACGCTCTGGCAAACTTCGTCACCATGGTCAACGGCAAGACGGGATACAAGGTCACAGCTATCGCCCAGGCGCTGGGCATGAACCCGTTTGTGAACTCCGGTTCCTTCACCATCGGCTGTGTGTGCGCTGACCAACTTGCATTCGGCAGCCTCACTTCTGGCGCTGCTTCCGATGCGTCGGCACCGTGGGGGGTCTATTCCAACCTCGCCGGATCGGGCGCAATCGTCGCCAACTTCGGCACCTTAGCTCTCTCAGAGGCCACGTCTGGCGCGTGGGCGAAGAAGCTGAGCGCTACCAAGCTGACGGCTGTGGTGCTCATCTTCGATCGAAACCTTGGGCGCATCAGCATCCGCTATGACGGTGTCGAGATGTGGAACTACACGAACGACCTCGTGAAAACTATAGGCCTGAAGCCTGAGCTGAACATGGGTGCGCTGCGGGTTGCAGGCCAGTCATCGGATGCCACCCGCCCTATGGTGAGCAACGCATTCACAGCCTTCGGTTCGGCTCTCGCCGGAACAGAGCTGGCGTCTCTCGAAAAAATGCTCATCGAGGCCGCAGCAGCGGCTTGATCAAATAAAGCCCGCCCAGCGCGGGCTTTTTTCGCCTGGAGAAAACCCATGCGCACATCGCAACGTGGCTTGAGCCTCATCAAGTCATTCGAGGGTCTGCGCCTGCAGGCCTATCAGGATTCTGTCGGCGTCTGGACCATCGGCTATGGCACCACCCGGGGCGTGAAACCGGGGATGACGATCACCAAGGAACAGGCCGAACGCATGCTGCTGAACGACGTGCAGCGCTTCGAGCCAGAAGTGCAGCGCCTGGTCACTGCACCGCTGAACCAAAACCAGTGGGATGCCCTGATGAGCTTCACCTACAACCTGGGCGCGGCCAATCTTGAATCGTCCACGCTCCGCCGTCTGCTCAATGCAGGTAATTACGCAGCTGCTGCCGAGCAGTTCCCGCGCTGGAACAAGGCAGGCGGGCAGGTGCTGGCCGGGCTGGTCCGCCGGCGGGCCGCTGAGCGGGATCTGTTCCTGGAGGCGTCTTGAACTGGCTCGTCACGGTGCCGGCCTGGTGCTGGTGGCTGATCGCGCTGGTGTTGGTCGCTGGCGGCCAGCAGTACCGCGTGGTGGTCGCCCAGGGCGATACGGCCCAGGCCCGAACCGAACTGTCCGATTACCGCCTGCAGGTAGCTGAGCGCGACCGGCGCGCTGCGGCCCAGGCCCGACAGGAAGAACAACGCCGCCAAGCTGTGGCGGACAAGGAGGGCGAAAGTGCACGACAACAACTGGAATTGGCCCAGGGCCGCGCCGCTGCTGCTGAGTCTGCTGCTGGTGGGCTGCGGGGTGAAATCGATCGACTGCGCGCCGGCCGAGCAGCCACCTGCGGTGCCATCGCTACCCAGCAGCGCCAGGCAGGAGCCTCTGCCGTCGTGGTGCTCGGGGGATTGCTTGAAGAAGCTGACCGAATGGCGGGTGACCTCGCAGCAGCGCTTGAGCGAAGCCGAATAGCTGGGCTGGCTTGCGAGGTAGTGATCGACGGCATGAAGGCGAGTCGCTGACCGGCTGTTGCCTGAGTGGGTAGGCCCATAAGATACTGTATCTATATCCAGTTATCGGCCAGCCACCATGCCTTCAACCATACCCTCAGAAACTGACCACCTGCAGGTCTCCATCGACGATCTTCTCCAGCTGCGCGCGCCAAACGTCTACCTGGTCAAGGTGGAAGGCGATAGCATGCAGGGCGGCGGCATCTACACCGGTGACCTGCTGGTGGTCGACCGCCTGGCTGAGCCAAAGTCAGGCAGCATCATCATCGCCGCGCTGAACGGGGAGGCCACCTGCAAGCGGATGGTGATCCGTGACCGCCAGGTGGTGCTGGTGCCGGACAATCCTAAGTTCCCGTCCAGGTACATCTTTGAGGGTGACCACTTCGAGGTTTGGGGCGTTGTGACCCACAGCATTCGGGATCATGACCGACGCCTGTGAGAAGCACCGGCAATGCCAGACCGGAGTGCCACAAATTCCTGACTAAAAAATGACCACTCAACGGGTCATCCTGCCTTACTTGCTGAATTTTTGCTTTAGCAAATCTTCACGCGCCATCAAAGCCCAGTAATTACTGGGCCATCCCGTTTAATCGACCCGATCCATCATGGGGGCAACGCTGAAGCGGCGTGACGGCTCAGGGCGCGTGGTTTGTGGCTTTGAGGCTGATTCTAGGGGCATTCTGGTCTACGCATTTTTGTGCCGTTTTTGGGCGTTTTTGGGGTGACAGTGGAGCGATGTACCACCGCCAATCACGCTTGTACCACCGAAAATCATGGCAACGATCAGAGCAAGGAAAAAGGCCGATGGGACGGTCAGCTACACCGTCCAGATCCGCCTCAAGAAAAAGGGTGTCATAGTTTACCAAGAAGCCCAGACATTCGCCCGTAAGCAGGCCGCTCAGGCCTGGGCGAAGCGACGAGAGACCGAATTGGCGGTTTCTGGCGCGATTGAGCGGGCCAGCCGCAAGGGGCACACGCTCAAAGAAATGATCGAGCGCTACCTGGTAGAAGCCGAGAAAGCCCGGCTGCTGGGGGAGACGAAGCAGCGAACGCTGAATGCCATCAAGAACAGCTACTTGGTCGAGAAGGCTGATTCCGACCTCAGCCAGCAGGTGCTGTTGGATTACGCGCTGTGGCGGATGAGTCCTGAAGGAGGAAGCATTAAACCGCAGACGGCCGGTAATGACCTGGCGCACCTGGGGTCGGTGCTGTCCCTGGCTAGGGCGGCGTGGGGGTATGAAATTGACGCGCAAGCAATGCCAGATGCGCGCCTCGTGCTGAAGAAATTCGGTTACAACCTGAAGAGCAGAGAGCGGGATCGGCGTCCTACGCTGGATGAGATCGATAAGGTGATGGAGCACTTCTTCGAGATGTTGCAGCGGCGTCCGAGCGTCATCCGCATGCCCAAGGTAGTAGCTTCGCGATTTTTTCGACCCGCCGGATGGACGAGATCACACGCATACGGTGGGAAGATTTGGATGAGCACCGGCAGGCAGTGAAGGTCCCGGACATGAAAAAACCCGGCCAGAAGATCGGCAACGATGTCTGGTGTTACGTGCCGGATGAGGCGTGGATCATCGTGCAGAGCATGCCCCGAGAGTGTCTCGAGATATTCCCGTACAACACGGATTTCAATCGGCACAGCCTGGTCGAAGGCATGCAAGATGAAAGGGATAGAGGATCTTCACTTTCATGACTTGCGGCACGAAGGGGTGAGTCGGCTGTTTGAAATGGACTGGGACATACCGAGGGTCTCAAGCGTATCTGGTCACCGTGATTGGAACTCGCTGCGGCGTTATACCCATTTGCGTGGGCAAGGGGATGGGTATAAAGGTTGGAAGTGGCTGGATCAGATCATTCAGGCACCGGTTAAAATCGGCGCCCGAGTGGGTACGCGGGTGGGTAACGGTGCTACCTCTGTTCAGCGCTTACTCGTGATAGGCATCGGCTTTGGGTCGATTGCCGTCAGTCGCGAACGGCTGCTTTCGACCCATTGCAGACACTCACGGAAAGGAGTACTGCAAACCGAGGCCTCCGATCGCCACTCCTGCTGGCTCTGGCTTGACAGCACTCTTCAAATTCACTGCAATGAAATGCGTTTACGGGACGAACCAAGGAACCAGCCATGGGCAAGACGCCATCCTGTTCCCGGGGGACAGCCTCCGTGCCTCGGTTTTCATTCCGGTGGGCTTGTTTCTGGTCTGCTTTACATTTTGGTTAGTTGAAGACCGCTTGGACCGCTTGGGCTTTGTAGTTCACGCCAACCGCGCCCGAGGCAATGTCAGCGCTGTGAACGCGGGCGGCAGTCATCCACAAATCGACTTTAGGGACGCCACTGGCAGAGTGATCAGCTCACCCGAAACTGGGTTGATGTTCGGCTACGCCATTGGCGACCGGGTTAACATGTTGTACCGCCCTGAAGCGCCCGCTACGACCGCACTCATCGATGACCGAGGCGCGCTGTGGGGCGCGAGCCTGCTGGCCGGTCTGTTCGCTTGCGTATTCGCGTTGGGAGGTAGCCGCTACCACTTGGCCGCATGGATTTACCGACGCCGGATGGCGCAACCAGTTAAAATGGTTTGCGACCACCGCCGGCCTTTGGGTAGTGCGCCTCAATCAATGCCACGAATCAGCTCCACTGCAGCATCTGCTCCATCTCGGCCATGAAACGCTCGCGAAGGGTTTGCTTGCGCTTACCGGCGTTACTCGAAATCGGAAAGGCTCATCTGACTCATGAGACGGAGGGCTTGTATAGGGCAGTGGACGGAGGGCTATTTCAGCACAGGTCAGACGGCCTGTGCTGACTTGATTGGAGAATCCCTAAGTTTCAACGATATACATAGTGGAAAATGGTTAGAGCAATGAGCAGTACCATTTGGATGGCTAACATGCTCACCAATAATCGTCTCATGTTGGGCGGAAAACGTTTGACTTCATTCAAGTCAATCAAGCCTCTGCGCAAAAAGATTGACGGTATCGCCAGCACCAAAGAGATCGACCCCGTGCGCATGACTTTGCCAAGTAAGCCTGCATGCTGGAATATTTTTTTATTGCCGGCCACGTACGTACAGTTCGAGAGTAACGACTCAAAGTGCTCAGTGTATTTATGTGCGATGTAACACAGCACGATCATAGACAGAACTATGGGCGCAAGGATCAACAGCGCAATCAATCCAGGGTCAATTGCATTCACTCCGATACCTCACGATATAAAAAATCACTCACCATCTCACCTCCCCAGCTCCCGATGTCTCCGAGGATTTTACCGCCAACTGCACCGCCTATCACAGCACAAACCAGCGCTCCAGGGCCGCCTGTAGTAGCCCCCAGAACGACTACACAAGCACCAGTTCCTGCCATACCTCCCGCATACCCACCGAGGCTGCCACCTCCCAGGCCGCCTAGCAACGCCGAGCTTTCAACGTATTTGGCGCGGCGGCACTGGTCCTCCCGGCCCATTGTGCAGGCTTGATGAATCGACAAGCCTGTGGCAGCCACATCCAGCGCAGTACCGATATACGTGCCTTTCTTGACCAAATTCGACGCTTTGGCAACACCAGACACCTTGTCGGCATAGCCGGCGATCTCGCCTGAGTGGAGGTAGCTGCGGGTCGAGATGCCCAATGCCTGCTTGACCTTTCCTTGGTTACGTAACCCTGAACCGTACGCGATGAAGTTACCCAGCTGCTTTTCGAGCTTCATGAACAAAGCGGTGCGCTTGGCATAAAACGCGTCGCGGGCACTCAAGGTGCCAGAGCCGAGGTAATCGCGATGAAATTTCTCGATCTCCTCAAGTGTGTCCTTGATATTTTGCAGATGCCTGCTCCAGCCGTCACCGACTGCACCAACTCCCATTGAAGCGTTGGCAAGAACGCTTTGCAGCAAGTCGAAGTGCTCCAGGAAAAAATCATCCGCGTCCACCCCACTAGTAAGCAAGCCAGCGTGCACCTGAGCAGCCTTGGCCATGCGAAAAGCTTCGTGGCTGGTGCAAGAGAGTGTATCGGGGTCGCCGACGATCACCAGCTCCCCGCCCATAACCACACTGTTAGCAATGTGCGCATTCAGAACATCGAATTTCCTTGGGCATGCCCCGATACCGGTGTGCTGGCTTTCAAAGACTGGTTCGAGGCGGTTTTACCCAGGCGGTTGGTACAAAGTACCAACCGACATACGACATGTACCAATCTTGGAAAAGGGTCGATGGCAGCACCCGCTACCTCGTCCAGTTCCGCACTGATCGCGACAAGGCGACAGTCTACCAAGAGAGCCGGGTGTTCGCCTGCAAACACGTCGCGAGGGCCTGGGCAAAGCGACGGTACGCCGAGTTGAAAGAGGCGAGGGTTATCGGGGGGCTGCCCCGGTAGCGCGCCTCGACCAGGAAGGCTGAAACGCTGGCGCGATCCACCGGTAGCCAAGCCCTGTTGGCGCGCATACAGTAGAGCACCGATGATCGATGCAACTGTTACCGAATGTCCAACAGGATCATCAGCCACAACGCGCGCCGCGTGAGCCAAGGAAGAAAGCGATGAGCCCACCACCCAATGATCTGCCCATTTACCGCGTGCTGACCGGCCCCGACAACGCCGCCTTCTGCCGGCGGGTCAGCGAGGCCTTGGAAATGGGGTGCCAGTTACATGGCTCACCTGCAGTCACCTTCAATGGCAGCGATGTGATCGTGGCGCAGGCCGTGCTCTGGCCTCGAACCGGTGACTGATCATCGGCCGCCTTGCATGCCTCTTCAATCCCCCGAAGGTGCAGTGGCCAGCTTCGCGTGGGTGGTCAGTTCTTCATTGATGAAGGCCGCGATCATCGTCCGGTAAACCTGCTCCACCACCTCCGCTGAAGCGCCGGTTTGCTCCGCCATTTCGCGAACCTTCGTTATCACCTGCTCGACCCGCGCAGGCGCCCGAACGTCATCGGTCGTCTTTTTGAAGGCGGCCGCTTGCGCCACGAGTCGGCCACGTTGGGCGAGAAGCGAAACCAGGCTGCGGTCGATTGCATCAATCCCGTGGCGGACTTCTTCCAGTGAGGTGCAACGTACTTCCATTGGCGCGACTTCCTTTTCATGAGACTGCGGTTGATTGGGGGCATCAATTGCGCTTACCCGGGCCGGCCAGCTCTGCCGGCTACGGCAATCGAGCAAGGGCCACCATTTAACTCGCTACGGCCCATGATTCCCAGGCTTTCTGTGGCGTACCGTTTCTGTCTCTCGCCGGCCGGCACGCAAAGGGGTCAAATCACTTTCACCGCCCGGCCTATGAACTTGACCGGCCCCGTTGGTAGGCCGGTAGGCGAGCCGCCGGCTTTCTCCAGTGTCAGCTCGAACAACTGGTCGGCTTCCAGCGGTGGCAGGCTCTGCAAGGGGACCCTGTAGGGTTCGCCGGGTTTCACCAGGCCCAGGGATACTGGCGCCCCCCACTGCGGACCCTTGGTCCAGAACTGCAAGGCCATGCCTTCAGGGAGCGCATCCTTGCCGAGCGGGAGAAGCTCGATGGTGCGGCTGTCGCTGGTCTGCACCACCCAACCCGGGGCCTGGCTGCTCGGTGCCACCAGCACCACCACGAATTGCGTCGCGGGTGGGGGCGTTGTCAGCAAGGTGAACGCCAGCACTACACTGGCCGCCAACCCGGCGGCCGTCAGTGCTTGCCACAGGCCCAGGCGTTGCCACCACTTGGCTCGCCGCTCGCTTGCCGGGGGCTCCAGCTCGTTCAGGCTGCGCTGAATACGGCCCCACAGGCGCAGGCTCGGTGGCTGCGGCGCGGCCAGCGCGGCCAGTTCCAGCAGGCGCGACTCCCAGGCATCCACTGCGGCGCGCAGGGCTGAGTCGGTACGCAGGCGCTCAGCCACTGCCGTGTGTTGCTCCGGCGGCAAGGTGCCCAATACGAACTCGCCGGCGAGGGTGTCCAGCGCTTCGTCAGTCTCCGGCTTCATTCCAGGCACTCCCGCAGTGCTTTCAGGCTGCGCTTGATCCAAGCCTTGACGGTGCCAAGGGGGGCGCCCAGCAGAGTGGCGATTTCGGCGTGGCTGCAGCCGTCCACATAAGCATGCAGGATGCAGTGCTGCGGGCCGGGCTGCAATTGTTCCAGGCAACGGTAAATCTTTGCCGAGCCTGACCACAGGGCCAGGTCATCCAGCCTGCCCGGCAAGGTGGGCACGGCAGCCATGTCGGCATCGTCCAAGACAGTTTCACGCCGAGTATCGCGTATCGAATTCAATGCCAGATGGCGTGTGATGCTGTAGATCCAGCCGCGGGCCGAGCCGCGCGCGGGGTCGTAGCTGGCAGCGCCAGTCCAGATGCGAATGAACGCATCGTGGACGATGTCTTCGGCCGTGGCGTTGTCACGCGCGATACGCCGGGCTACGCCCAGCAGGCGTGGCCCTTCGTGGTCGTACAGCGCTTGCAGGGCTCGCCGGTCACCCTGTGCGCAGGCCTCCAGGCACTGGTGGAAGTCGAATGGGGTGACAGGCGAATTCAAGGTGTACGGCTTCCTTGTGTCTGGCGAGGTACCCCGGCCATCCAGCCGGGGGCTTGCCATCGAGCTTAGATCATCCGCTGCTGGATGTTGGCGCCGGCGCGCGTTACCTGGCTGTCCAGAACACATAGTCGGCCTGGTACTGGACGACCTGCCTGGCCCCCTTGTTCTGGGCCGTGCAGTCGCTGGTAGGGGCCACGCCGCCGCGGGTGGCCAGGCGCTGGATGTAGCTGACGCCTTGCATGGCGCCTTTACCTTCGGCCGGGTTGGCCTTGACCAGTTGATAAGGAATGGCGCCTTTGTCTGCCGGGGCCAGCGCCAACTGGTTGCCGGTGACTTTCGAGCCATCCTTCGCTTGCCAGGTGGCGGGAGGACCAAAGTAGTCGCCCACTTGTTTGCCGCTACGGTCATTGAGCACGGCCTTGGGCCCAACGAAGGTCCATTCGGTCTGGCCGGCCGCATCGGCTTTGTCGCGGCACTCATAGGTGATCTCGCCGACCCCGACGGTCTCCAGCATAACGCGATGCCCCTCGGGCACCTGGACGGCAGTGGGCACGGCGGTTTGCGCGTGGGCGGTCTGCAGCGCCAGGGCAAGGCTGCAGGCGAGCAGGCAAGCGGAGTAGGTATGGCTCATGGGTAATGCTCCTGACAGGTCATTTGGCTGGGCGGTCATGGTCCACCCATCAGCAATACCCACCACGGGGCCTATTGGATGCACGGGGACAAAAAAATAGTTGCCTGCAAATGGCCGGCCGGCAGCGGGCAACCAAAGCTTGGGAGTAGGGTGGTGTCGTTTGGCGCGGTTACGCGGGTGGCCCTGCGGGTCAGGCGGGTCGTGGGGCATGCGCGCCGGGAAGGTGCCAGGGGGCCGCGCAGTGGAGGTGCAGACCTCTTTACACGCATGCATCCGTGCGGGCTAAGGGCCAGCATCACTGGCCCTCATCAGTCGGCTGATCGTGCCCCGGTCAGTGATGCGCGCTATCCACCGCAATGCTCTCGCCGCTCACCGCGAGGTAGCTGGCGTTGCGGTTGGCGAGGGCGTAGTGGATCAGCCCACCCAGGCCGGCGCCGAAGAACCAGGAGAACTGCGACAAGGTGTCGAAGGCTGGCACCAGCGCCAGCACGATGGCGATCAGTGCCGCCGGCACGAATGCCGCGACGGCACGCAGGTTGACCCCGCCGCTGTAGTGGTAGGCCGCCTGCCTGCTTTCGCTGTAGAGCTGCGGCAGGTTCACCCGGCTGCGGCGTACCAGGTAGTAGTCGGTGACGATGATGCCGTACAGCGGGCCGAGCAGGGCGCCCAGGCCACCGAGGAAGTACACGATCACTGAGGGGCTGTTGTAGAGGTGCCAGGGCAGGATCACGACCGCAATGGCAGCACTGAGCAAGCCTGCGCGGCGGAAGTTCAGCAGGTTGGGTGCCAGGTTGGTCAGCACGTAGGCCGGGGCGACGAAGTTGGCCATGATGTTCACTGCCACGGTCACGATCAGGAAAGCCAGGCAAGCCAATACCAGGCCGGCGGTGTTGGGGATGGCCGCAACGATTTCGGTCGGGCTCTGCACCAGCTTGCCATCGATGCTGAACTGCGCACCGGCCAGTACCACTGCAATCAGGGCAAAACCAAGCATGTTCACCGGCAGGCCCCAGAAGTTGCCTACGCTGATGGTGCGCCGGTCCGGGCAATTGCGGGTGAAGTCACAGAAGTTGAGGATCATGGTGCCGTACAGCGAGACCCACAGCGCAGCCGCGCCGAGCACCTTCAGCCACATGGCCGAACCGGTAGGGGCGTTGCCGCTGGACCAGGCGATCGACAAGCCGCTGCGCCAGTACATCCAGCCGGCCAGGCTGGCGAAGGCGACCAGAATGATCGGCCCGGCCAACGACTCGAAGCGGCGCACCATTTCCATGCCGTAGGCGAAAATTGCCACCTGCACGCACCAGATGCCGAGGAAGGTGACCCAGCCCAGGCTCGACAGCCCGAGGATGCTGTTCTGGTCGTAGGCCTTGAGGTCTGGGGCGATGGCGGTGAGCAGTACACGCAGCACCACCGAAGCCAGGTAGGTCTGGATGCCGAACCAGGCAATGGCGATCACCGCGCGGATCAGTGCCGGAACCTGGGCGCCATGGATGCCGAAGCTGATCCGGCACATGACCGGGTAGGGCAGGCCGGTTTTCTGACCCATGTAGCCGGACAGGTTCATCAGGCCGTAGATCACCAAGGCACCGAGGGCGAAGGCGGCCAGAATCTGCGCCCCGCTCATGCCCAGGGCGAACAGCCCGATGGCGAACGAGTAGTTGGCCATGTTGTGCACGTCATTGGTCCACAGCGCGAACAGGCTGTAGCGACCCCAGGTGCGCTTGGCGGCACGGGTCGGGGCCAGGTCGGCACTGTACAGGCGCGGGCTCAATGTGACCTGGCCGGCGTCGGCCGTGGCGGTGGGGCATGCATCAAGCTGGCTAACATCGGAACGCGAAATCGACGCCATCGGAACTCCATGATGGTTGTGTACTTTTGTTTTTGGATTTGTATACAAACAAGATTCGTACCAATCGATCAGGCGCAGGTAGTTGCAAGGGGTTCGTGGTGGATCGCCAATGCCTGCCTAGCGGGCGAGTACATGAGTTGGGAATTTTGTGCACATTTCAGGTGCGCAGTTGTTACCCCGTGCGCCAGCGCGAAGCGCTTGCCTGGTTGCCGCCCCAGTGTGGGAGTTGGTTATTCGACCACCAGCAAGTGAGCAAGCGCTTGTCTCGTCAGCGGTCTCAGACGCTACGCGTCAGGCCGCCATCGACCTTGATGTTCTGCCCGGTTATGTAAGCAGCACCCTCGCCGGCAAGAAACGCGATGGTGGCGGCAATTTCTTCGCGGGTGCCGTAACGTTTGAGCGGTACGCTGTCGCGGCGTTGCTCGGTGGCCGGCAAGCTGTCTATCCAGCCCGGCAGCACGTTGTTGATGCGCACGTTATCGGCGGCGTAGGTGTCGGCGAAGATCTTGCTGAAGGCCGCCAGCCCCGAGCGGAACACCGCAGAAGTGGGGAACAAGTCGCTCGGCTCGAAGGCCCAGGCGGTAGAAATGTTGATGATCACGCCACCCTTTTGCCGCTGCATGTGGGGCGTCACCAGGCGTGTCGGGCGAATGACATTGAGCAGGTAAGTGTCCATGCCTTTGTGCCAGTCCTCGTCGCTGATCTCCAGGATAGGCGCACGTGGGCCGTGCCCTGCGCTATTGACCAGCACATCGATGCGGCCCCATTTGCCGACCACAGCGTCTACCAGGCGCTGCAGGTCTTCAACGGATTGGTTGCTACCAGTGACGCCGATGCCGCCAAGCTCGGCCGCCAGGGCCTCGCCCTTGCCCGATGAAGAAAGAATGCCCACGTTAAAACCATCCGCGGCCAGGCGCCGGGCAGCGGCCGCACCCATGCCGCTGCCACCGGCCGTGATAATTGCAACTTTGTCTACTGTCATACTGCCTCCCAGGTTGGCGTTCATTGATTCCGTAAGTGCTTCCACCATAGCAGCGCTCTCGCGTGGCAAGGGAGACAGTCAAGCTTCTAAGAACCAGTAGTTAAGCTACTGGCTTGTTGCGCTTGACAGGAGCCAAGTCGCGCAGGCGCAGCCCGGCGGCACGCAGATAATCTTGACGCGTGAAATTTTTAATGTATTTTTTCATGAAAAATGTATTCGGAAATTTCACGAGCGCCCAGGCTATTGAAGGCGTGCCAGAGGTTGAAGCCCTTGCAAACGCGGCGGCATTCAAGGGCGGGTCTTCACTTGAGTTGGTTCACCTCACAAGGACAAGAACATGAGTGCCCCCTCTGCGGATTTGCTGCTTGAAGTGCGTGCGTTTCGAGCGCAGCACCCGGCCATACGTTATGTCGACTTGATTGCGCTGGACATTCCCGGGCATTTCTACGGCAAGCGCTACCCCATCGACATGCTGGAAAAGGTTGCAGCTGGTGCACCGCTGAAGCTGCCGCAGAACTGCGTGCTGCTGGGTACCCAGGGCGGTCTTTACCCGATAGGTGACTACTGCTTTGCCGACGGTGACCCGGATGCCGTACGGCGGCTGGTGCCAGGTACGCTGAAGCCGGTGCGCTGGGAAAAAGAACCAAGCGCCCAGATGCTGATCACTTCCGACGGCACCGCCAAACCGATCGAGTTCGAGCCACGGGAAGTGCTGGCCCGCGTGCTGCAGCGCCTGGCCAGGCGAGGCATACGCCCGGTGGTGGCGTTCGAACTGGAGTTCTACCTGTTTGATCGCGCGCTGGACAACGGCTTGCCCCGTTACCCGCGTGACCCTGCCACCGGCGACCCAGACGACCAGCCGAACATGCACATCGAGCGCCTCTCGCGCTTTTCCTCGGTGCTGCATGAAATGGTCGACGGCGCCAATGAGCAAGGCGTGCCGGCGAACGTGATCACTGCCGAACTGGGCCCAGGCCAGTTCGAGATCAACTTCTCGCACAGCGACGATGCCCTTGCCGCGGCAGACTGGTCGGCACTGTTCTGCCGCAGTACCCGGGGCATTGCGCTGAAGCACGGTTACCGTGCCAGCTTCATGAGCAAGCCTTACCTGGATGCGCCGGGCAGCGGCATGCACGTGCATGTCAGCCTATACGACAACGCCGGCGACAACCTGCTTGCCGCTGCCGAACAGCGCAAGCTGCGCCATGCGGTGGCGGGGTGCCTTGAGCTGCTGCCGCACTGTATGCCGATTTTTGCCCCCAACCACAACGCCTACCGCCGTTACGGTGCCATGGTCAACGCTGCGAGCAAGGCCAGCTGGGGGTTCGAGGACCGTGATGCGTGCATTCGCATCCCCGAGTCCGACACGCGCAACCTGCGCATCGAGCACCGCCTGGCAGGCGCAGATGCCAACCCTTACCTGGTGCTGGCGGCCATTCTCACCGGTATGGAGTACGGCCTGGAGCGGGGCGTCGAGCCCATCGCCCCGCTGAACGACGACCGCCAGAGCGGCATCGACTTCCCCAAGGATCCGCTCAGCGGCCTGGCCGCGATGCGTCATCACCCGGTGCTGGAGCAAGGCCTGGGCAGCGAGTTCGTGATGGTCTATTGCGAAAACAAGTACCAGGAGCAACTGGACTTCATGCGTCACATCGATGCCCGCGAGTATCGCTGGTTCCTGTAGCGCCTGCAGTTCGCCCCCATCCCTTGCCAACCTAAACCACGCGCAATACCCATTGCCGGAGGACGCTATGCCACGTGTGCCCGTGATCGGCATCACCGCTTGCACCACCATGAGCGGGCAGCATGCCACCCAGACCATTGCCGAGAAGTATGCACGTGCGGCAGCCAAGGCTGCGTGCGGCCTGCCCATCGTGATACCCAGCCTGGGCGAGCTGCTCGACAGCGCCGACATCCTTGAGGTGGTGGACGGGCTGATCTTTACCGGTTCGCCGTCCAATATCGAGCCGTTTCACTACCACGGCGCGGCCAGTGCCGAGGGCACCCAACACGACCGGCTGCGAGACGCCACCACATTACCGCTGATGCGCGCGGCGATCGCTGCCGGCGTGCCGGTGCTGGGCATCTGCCGTGGTTTTCAGGAAATGAACGTGGCACTGGGCGGCACCCTGCATCAGAACGTGCATGAGGCTGGCGCATTCAAGGACCACCGCGAAGGCGCGGGCGAGCCAATTGCCAAGCAATACGGCCCGCGCCACACCATGCATGTGCAACCAGGCGGTTTGCTCGAACGCCTGGGCTTGCCGGCAGTGTTCGAGGTCAACTCCATCCACGGCCAGGGCATCGATGTGCTGGCGCCGGGGTTGAGGGTGGAGGCATTGGCGCCCGACGGCCTGGTGGAGGCGATCTCGCTGGACAACGGCCAGGGCTTCAGCCTGGCCGTGCAATGGCACCCCGAGTACCAGGTCATGGACAACCCGCAGTACCTGACCCTGTTCCAGGCGTTCGGCGCGGCTTGCCGCCAGCGCTGGCTGCTGCGCCAGAACCGCAAGCAACCCACCGCGCAGCGCGCCTGCGCGACCTGATGGAGTGAAGACGATGAGTGCACAGAATTCGCAGAGCCAGGCTTGGCAAGCGCTTAGCCGCGACCACCACCTGGCGCCGTTCAGCGATGCTAAACAGTTGGCCGAGAAAGGCCCGCGCATCATCACCCAGGCCAAGGGCGTATACCTGTGGGATAGCGAGGGCAACAAGATCCTTGATGCCATGGCTGGCCTGTGGTGCGTGGCGGTCGGCTATGGCCGCGATGAGCTGGCGGAGGTCGCCAGCCAGCAAATGAAGCAGCTGCCGTACTACAACCTGTTCTTCCAGACCGCGCACCCACCGGCGCTGGAGCTGGCCAAGGCGATCGCCGACCTGGCCCCGCCAGGCATGAACCATGTGTTCTTCACCGGCTCCGGTTCCGAAGGCAATGACACCGTGCTGCGCATGGTGCGCCATTACTGGGCGCTGAAAGGCCAGCCCGACAAGAAGGTGATCATCGGCCGCATCAACGGCTACCACGGCTCTACCGTGGCAGGCGCTGCCCTGGGGGGCATGAGCGGCATGCACCAGCAGGGCGGGGTGATCCCGGATATCGTGCATATCCCGCAGCCGTACTGGTTCGGCGAGGGCGGCGACATGACCGAGGCCGACTTCGGTGTGTGGGCCGCCGGGCAGCTGGAGCGCAAGATTCTGGAGGTGGGCGAAAACAACGTCGCAGCCTTCATCGCCGAGCCGATCCAGGGTGCCGGGGGCGTGATCATTGCGCCGGACACTTATTGGCCGAAGGTCAAGCAGATCCTTGCCAAGTACGACATCCTGTTCGTGGCCGATGAAGTGATCTGCGGCTTTGGCCGTACCGGGCAGTGGTTCGGTACTGACTACTATGACCTCGAGCCCGACCTGATGACCATCGCCAAGGGCTTGACTTCGGGCTACATCCCGATGGGCGGCGTGATCGTGCGTGACGAGGTGGCGCGGGTCGTCAGCGAAGGTGGCGACTTCAACCACGGCTTTACCTATTCCGGCCACCCAGTGGCCGCGGCGGTGGCGCTTGAGAACCTGCGCATCCTGCGCGACGAGCAGATCATCACGCAGGTTCAGGAACAGACTGCGCCATACCTGCAGCAACGCCTGCGTGAGCTGGCCGACCACCCGTTGGTCGGTGAGGTGCGTGGCCTGGGCATGCTGGGCGCGATCGAGCTGGTCAAAGACAAGGCCAGCCGCACCCGCTACCCAGGCAATGGCGTAGGCATGATCTGCCGCCAGCAATGCTTCGACAACGGCCTGATCATGCGCGCGGTGGGCGACACGATGATCATCGCGCCGCCTTTGGTGATCAGCCTTGCCGAGATCGACGAGCTGGTAGCAAAGGCGCGCAAATGCCTCGACCTCACGTATGAGGCTGTTCGCTGAGCGGCAGGTAGCCTCAGCGGGGCTGCAAAGCGGCCCCGGTTCGCCTGGCGGGCACGCAGCAAGGCGTGGAAGCATTTTGCTTTGCAGGTTGAATCCTGTACTTTTCAGGGCATTGTTTTTCCGTCCGAACGTCGCGATTCAACTATGAAAGTGCACGAAGAAATCGAAGGTCTGGCAGTACTGATTCGCGACCTGCGCAAGTTCAAGGGCCTGACCTTGGGCGAGTTGGCCCAGCGTATTGGCCGCTCGGTGGGGTTCCTGTCCCAGGTCGAGCGCGGTGTTTCGCGCCCGACCGTCGCCGACTTGACGGCCATCAGCGAAGAGCTCGGTGTGTCGACTGCCTACTTCTACAAGCTGGCCAAGCCCCGCGAGCTCGACTGGGTCACCCGCCCGCACGAGCGCCGCACCTTGCACCTGGCCGGTGGCATCACCGATGTGCTGGCATCCCCCAGCATCAGTGGCGCATTCTCCATGCTCGACAGCCACCTTGAACCTGGGGCGAGCAGTGGCGAGGAGTACCTGAACGACAGCTCGGAGCAGGGGTGTTTCGTGCTCGAAGGCGAATTGACCGTGTGGCTCGACGGCGGTGAGCCCGTTACCCTGCGCGCCAATGACAGTTTCCAGCTGCAGCCACATGCCAGCTTTCGTTATGCCAACCTGACCGGCAAACCAACGCGGGTGCTGTGGGTGTTCAGCTGATGGAAAGATGACCTGCAAACACTGGGGTGGCTGCATGGGTTATCCTTGCAGCCCGCAATCAACCACAAGCAGTGAATTGAACGATGGGTTTTGAACAACTAGCAGAGCTACGCGACCGCCTGCGGGCGGAGAAACAGCAGGTAAAGGCCGAAAGCGCGAAACAGCCAAAGCGCAAGCCGTCCCCGCAGGCGAAGCCGCGCGAACACGATCCGGCGGTCGCTGCGATCTGGCCTTTGCAGAAGCATTTTCCCCTGGCCTTCCCGGTCAACCCGGCCCCCAAGGTGCCGCTCAAGGAAGGCATCTTCAAGGATGCCGAGCAACACCTGGAGCTGCTCGGGCTTACCCGTGAACAGCTGAAGCTGGGTATTTCCACTTGGTGTCGCGGCGCCCGGTACTGGGCCAGCATGGTCGAAAATGCACCGCGCCTGGACCTCAGCGGCCAAGCCGCGGGTACTGTGACTGCTGCACAGGCACTGCATGCCAAGCAGCAGGCTGCGCGGCACCGCAGCCAGGAACGCCGTAACCGGGCGAAGGCCAAGGCACAGGCTGCAGCCCCTGCCGCCGAGCCTGCTGCCGAGCAGCCTGAGGCCTGACCCAGCAGCCCCTCGCCAACCTGGCGAACCTACTGATCGCCTCCGTGCATCGGTGCCTGGGACTGCCCTGCTGGCCAGCCCCGGGCACAACGTCAACCGCGACCGCGAGCGTTGATTGACATGTGCCTGCAACTGATTCCTGCCACCACCAGCCACTGCACCTTCGCCCGCGACCTGACTCGCCGCGCCATGCTGCCTTATTACGGCCAATACGGTCTGCTATGGCTGGAAGACGCCTTCGACCAGGCCTGGGACTGGCGCGAACAGTGGCTGGTGGCAGATGGCACCGCGGTGCTGGGTTACTGCAGCCTCAGCCAGGACCGCCAGGCCCTGTTCATCCGCGAGTTGCATTTGCTCCCCGAGCACCGCGGGCGCGGTGTTGGCAGTTGGGTGCTGGAGCAGTTGGCACTGTGGGCCAGGCAGCGGCAGTTGCCGCTGCTCAGGCTGATGGTGTTTCGCAGCAATCCGGCACGCCGCCTTTACCAGCGCCATGGGTTTATCGAGATGGGCGAAGACGATTGCTTCGTGCGTATGCAGCGCGCTATCGAGTGATCGTCAGGCGCTGGCGTGTCCAGCGCGAACGGCGTAGGCATCAAGGATCCATATCGATGATCAGCTGGCGCGTTGCCCACCTGTTGGCGCGCTTGACGGGTCATGTTAAACCCCGGTAAACAGTATGGATTCTCACAGCTGAGTGTCGGACGTTTCTGACGGAAGTAATGCGTTAGGCCCACTGTGAAAAATTTTGTTAAGGTGGCGGGATCCAATCGCCCTGCTGATGAGGTGTGTGCTTGATTAGGGTCTTAGTCGTCGATGATCACGATCTGGTACGAACCGGTATTACGCGCATGTTGGCCGACATTGACGGCCTGCAGGTGGTGGGTGAGGGGGACTCGGGCGAGTCGGCGCTCAAGCTGGCCCGTGAGCTGAAGCCAGACGTGGTGCTGATGGACGTGAAAATGCCCGGCATCGGTGGCCTGGAAGCCACTCGCAAACTGTTGCGCAGCCACCCGGACATCAAAGTGGTTGCAGTCACCGTGTGCGAGGAAGACCCGTTCCCCACGCGCTTGCTGCAGGCCGGCGCTGCCGGTTACCTGACCAAGGGCGCAGGGCTCGATGAAATGGTCCAGGCCATCCGCCTGGCGTTTGCCGGCCAGCGCTACATCAGCCCGCAGATCGCCCAGCAGCTGGCGCTCAAGCCGTTCCAGCCACAAGGCTCGCCGTTCGACGCCTTGTCCGAGCGGGAAATCCAGATCGCCCTGATGATCGTCGGTTGTCAGAAAGTGCAGATCATCTCCGACAAGTTGTGCCTCTCGCCCAAGACCGTCAATACTTACCGTTATCGGATCTTTGAAAAACTCTCGGTCACCAGCGACGTCGAATTGACCTTGCTGGCCGTTCGCCACGGTATGGTTGACGCAAGCCTGTAAACCTCATGTCCCACGTTTTTTTTGATGCCAGCGCATTCCTGGCGACCTGCAGTGGTCGCCCCGGCGTTTATCGGATGTTCGACGTCGACGCCCGCCTGCTTTATGTGGGCAAGGCCAAGAACCTGAAAAAGCGCCTGGCCAGCTATTTCCGCAAGACCGGCCTGGCCCCCAAGACCGCCGCGCTGGTTGCGCGCATTGCCCAGGTCGAGACCACCATCACCGCCAACGAAACCGAGGCGTTGCTGCTGGAGCAGAACCTGATCAAGGAATGGCGGCCGCCTTACAACATCCTGCTGCGCGACGATAAGTCGTACCCCTACGTGTTCTTGTCTGACGGGGAGTTTCCCCGCCTGGGTATTCATCGGGGCGCGAAAAAGGCCAAGGGCCGTTACTTCGGCCCATACCCCAGCGCCGGCGCCATACGCGAAAGCCTCAGCCTGTTGCAAAAGGCCTTTTCCGTGCGCCAGTGCGAAGACAGCTATTACGCCAACCGCACCCGGCCCTGCCTGCAGTACCAGATCAAGCGCTGCAAAGGGCCGTGCACCGACTTGGTAAGCGCCCAGGAGTATGCCGAGGACGTGCGCCATTCGGTGATGTTTCTGGAAGGGCGCAGCCAGCAGTTGGGCAATGAATTGAATGCCGAAATGGAGAAAGCCGCCATGGCCCTCGATTTCGAAAAGGCCGCCGAACTGCGCGACCAGATCAGCCTGCTGCGCCGCGTGCAGGACCAGCAGTACATCGAAGGTGGCACAGGTGATGTCGATGTCATCGCTGCCTTCGTCAACCCGGGTGGCGCCTGCGTGCACCTGATCAGCGTGCGCGGTGGGCGGGTACTGGGCAGCAAGAACTTCTTCCCGCAGGTGGGCATCGAGGAGGACCTGGCCGAGGTCATGGCCGCCTTTCTTTCCCAGTACTACCTGGGCAATGCAGAGCGCGAACTGCCAGGCGAGTTGATCGTCAACGTTGTGCACGAAGACTTCACCGCCATTACCGAGGCCCTGCACACGTTGCGTGGGCGCGAGCTGACCATCAGCCACCGGGTAAGGGGCACCCGGGCCCGCTGGCAGCAACTGGCCGTGACCAACGCCGAGCAGGCGCTCAATGCTCGGCTGGCCAACCGTCAGCACATGGCGGCCCGCTTCGAGGCCCTGGCCGAGGTCCTGGGCCTGGACGAAGTGCCGCAGCGCCTGGAGTGCTACGACATCAGTCACTCCAGTGGCGAAGCCACCGTAGCCAGCTGCGTGGTGTTCGGCCCCGAGGGGCCGATCAAGTCCGACTACCGCCGCTTCAATATCGAAGGCGTCACCGCTGGCGACGATTACGCCGCCATGCACCAGGCCCTGACCCGCCGCTATGGGCGCATCAAGGACGGCGAGGGCAAACTGCCCGACGTGCTGCTGGTGGACGGTGGCAAAGGCCAGCTGAACATGGCCCGCGATGTGATGCAGGAGCTGGGTTTCAGCGAACTGACCCTGCTGGGTGTCGCCAAGGGCGTCACGCGCAAGGCCGGTTTCGAAACCCTGTACCTGAACGACGTGCACCACGAATTCACCCTCAAGGGCGATTCTGCGGCCTTGCACCTGATCCAGCAGATCCGTGACGAAGCCCACCGCTTTGCCATCACCGGCCATCGCGCCCGGCGTGGCAAGGCGCGGCGGGTGTCCAGCTTGGAAGATGTTGCCGGGGTAGGGCCAAAGCGCCGCCGCGACCTGCTGAAACATTTCGGCGGCCTGCAGGAGCTCAACCGCGCCAGTATCGATGAAATTGCCAAAGCGCCCGGCATCAGCAAAAAGCTTGCCGAATCAATTTATGCCAGCCTGCATAGCGAGTAGAATGCCGGCTCAACTTGCGGCCAGTCGTACCGATGAATATTCCAAACTTGCTCACCGTTCTACGCGTCCTGCTCATCCCGTGCTTCATTCTGCTGTTCTACATGCCGTACCAGTGGAGTTACATGGCCGCCAGCAGCGTGTTCGCGGTTGCCGCTGCCACCGACTGGCTGGACGGCTACCTGGCGCGTCGCCTGCAGCAAAGCACGCCCTTCGGTGCCTTCCTCGACCCGGTGGCCGACAAGCTGATGGTGGCGGTGGCCCTGGTGCTGCTGGTACAGACCCACGCCAATTTCTGGCTTACCCTGCCGGCGGCGGTGATCATAGGCCGTGAAATCGTGGTTTCGGCACTGCGCGAGTGGATGGCCGAGCTGGGCGCGCGGGCACACGTGGCCGTGTCCAACCTGGGCAAGTGGAAAACCGCAGCGCAGATGCTGGCGCTGGTGATCCTGCTGGGCAACCCGCCAGCGGTGACCTTCTGGGTGATTCTCGGCTATGCATTGCTGTTGGTGGCGGCGGGGCTCACGCTGTGGTCGATGGCGCACTATCTGCTGGCGGCCTGGCCGCACCTGCGCGAAGGTTCGGAGCAGAAGTAAAAGTTTTTTTGAATCAAGGGGTTGACGCGGTTTTTGAAACCGCTAGAATGGCACCCATCACGACGCGGGAATAGCTCAGTTGGTAGAGCACGACCTTGCCAAGGTCGGGGTCGCGAGTTCGAGTCTCGTTTCCCGCTCCAAATATCGATTTACAGGTTTCGATTGAGGTCTGTAAATCATCGAAAATAGACGCTTCGGCGTCTTTTTTCGTTTCTGCCAGCCACGAAATTCCAAGTACATTTTCAATTATAGCGATTTCGTAGAGCTGGGTTAAAGGCCGGCCCATGTTCGCGTTCAGCCAGGCTTGCCTCCCGGGCGGCGGCCAGATGCAGGCGTTCACCCAGCCACATGACCCACGCGGCTTTTTCGTAATGCTCGGTGATCGACACGCTGACGTGAGGGCGCAGCAGCGTCAGGCTGCTGTGGGCGCTACCGTCGTGAAGCGGCTGGATCCAGCCGTGACGTAGGCCCAGTGCATAAGCCGTCGCCCATGAGCCTGGGGCAGACTGCAATGCGTTTTCGCTCCACATCACGGGCATGTTCGAGTATTGGCGAGTGTCTGGTCGCAAGTCCAGAGCTGCCTGGACCAATTGCGTGCCCTGTGGCGGGAGGTTGCCTGCGCTGAGTTGATGGGTCTGGCTGCTAAAGGTGAAGCTGTAGAAGGGGAACGCCAGTTCTGCAGCGAGGGTAGGTAGCTGTTCAAGCAGCGCCGGCAGGTCTTGCAGGCGCTGCCAGTCAGCCGCTGTTCGGTTAATCATCGCACCTCCGTTCAAGGCCGCCCCGACGTGATCTGGAGGTGTTGTATCCAGGACGAAACTAGCCGTACAACGAGTATGAGCGTTAAATCCTACTCAATTGGTCAACTGTAGCGCCACAGCCGCGATCAAGCAAAGCGCCAGAATGTTGAACAGGGGCACATAACGCTGAGATCGCGGAGAGGCGGTTTTTGCCTCGGAGTGATTTGATCGGTGCCAGCGGCTTCCTCCTGCAAGCGGATGAACTGGCTGCCTTTGTGGAAGACACGGCTCACGCGCCAATGATTCTGGGCCAATTGAAACGCTGGCTGTACAACGTTGCGGAGCGTGCGATCGAGCCATGTGTCATCGGGCGCAGGGCACGGCTGTTCATCGCTGTGCCCAAGGCCGCCAAGGTCAACGGCCAGGAGCTCTATGCGGCTACACTACCTACCTGAGCGCCTGCCTTATGCGTCGTTGGTCGCTGACTATGCCCTTCTGCCTGGAACTGGATTACGTCCTGGCCGATACGCGGGATGGCCACCGCTCCCCAATTGCCACCGGCCCAACCCTGGGATACCCGCACCCAGCAAGAGCTGAGTTTGTTGTTCGTTGCTTTCCCGGTCCTAGGGGAAGCTGACCATGACCCGGCCCCATTCATCGCAATAGATCTCATCACCAGGCGGCCCGAGGACGGTCGCCATGTGCGGGCCGTCCACACGGGGCTTTTCGAGCGGATGGGGGGCACCACTCGGTTTTGGCGGGAACAAGTTGGGCGGTTTGCTCATAGCGCCTGCCTTAATGGACGCCAGGTTCCTGAGCACTGCAGGGTGCCCCGGCTCAGTCCGCGGGCCGCGAGGATTTCCGGCGTAACCGGCGACAGCACCAGGTCGGACGCCAGAATCGCCATCTCCCGCAGTACGCTGCGTGCGCCCTGGGTGTCGATCAACAACAGGTCGTAGTGTGGCTGGAACAATGACAACAGGTTACGCAGTCGCAGGCGGCCGTCCGGTGCATGCAAAAGCAGGGTGTTCAACTGGCCTTGCGCATCATTCGACACCACCAGGTCCAAGCCCTCAATGGCGGTGCGGCAGATCAATTGCGAGCGGCTGGATTCGTTGTAGGCCAGCAGCTCGTAACACCCAGCCGGGGCCCGATGGGGTAGGGTGTAGTAGCTGGACAGGGTAGGCTGCACATCCAGGTCCAACAGCAGCACTCGCAACCCGGCATCGGCGGCCAAGCCGCCCAGGTTGGCAGCGGTGGTGGTCTTACCCACCCCGCCTTTGGTCGAGGCGATCGCGGTCACATGCATGACAGCGCCCCTCAGTCGCGTGGTGAAACACGGTCGATCAGCCAGCGCTCGACCTCCAGGGAGTCCCAGCCGACCGCACGCACACCGAGCTAGATGGGCTTGGGGAACTTTCCCTGGGCGATCAGTGCGTAGATGTGTGCACGCTTGAAGCCGGTTTTGCGCTCCACGTCGGGTCGGCGGAGGATGCGGTGTTCAGTGTCGAGCATCAAGGCCTGGATGGGCTGGGTCATCTTTGACTCTCCTGGGCGACCGTTGACGTCGATTGAGGATGTGCCCGCATTCAGCGCTTGCCGCAGCCACTGCGCAGCAAACAATGCGGAGCACGCACTCACCGGATAGATGACCGCGCCGCGCTCACAAGACGTTAAGCAGAAATCCCCTACGACTTATCCCGTTGTCTTCTGGCATCGATGCGCCGCTATCCAGCGACGAATGCCCTATCCAGCGCCCGCAGCCATATCGCGGCAAGACAAAAGGCGTTTGCCTGATGTTTGTGGGTATGGGTAACGTTCGCCTGTAGCGAGAATAGTTAGTCGGTTGTACCGCACATTATCTATCCGGTCACCTTTTTTTCCTAATGGCAATGTAAGTGTGTAGGGAGTATCAACTTGTCGTCATCGGGCGACAAGTTGAATGAGGAGTATTTCTCTACTCTGGCTTGTTACGCAGGCTAGTGATAATTCGGTTCCAGTACCGCACAGCCTCAAAGTGCTGCTGTCTCGTTAACCAGGTTTTGTTTTCAGGGTTTATCGGATCACCACCAACGATAGCGGGTTTAATCTCGAAGAGCTCCATGCCTTTAGGTCGTGAGTGCTTATTCTTGTCAATCATTTTAGTCCGCCAATTGAGCAAATAGATCGGGAAGGTCACTCGCTACCGAGATGGCATACTGACGATCCATTCCTATAAAGGGAATCCGAACTATCGGCAGTGCTGCATTCAATGTGTCAAATCCATAACCTTCCCCTCCGCCGTTAGAGGCGAACAAAAATATACCTGGCGCATAAGTCTCGACCTCATATTCGCGATTGAAGTCGACTACTTCTTCTGCCTTC
This sequence comes from Pseudomonas sp. NY5710, assembly GCF_013305665.1. NCBI lineage: Bacteria > Pseudomonadati > Pseudomonadota > Gammaproteobacteria > Pseudomonadales > Pseudomonadaceae > Pseudomonas > Pseudomonas sp. NY5710. Next base: position 3,484,644 of record NZ_CP045554.1, on the reverse strand, counting down.
CAGAAAATTATGTAATTGTCGCCAATGAATCCTTCGCCACCATCGTGCTTTCTAAGGAATTCAATATAACTCTCGGGTAGTGTCGCTGCCAAGTTTTTTGATAGATTGTCAATGGTCGAGATTTCAGCTGGACCATTGAGTTGTCCCTCTGTTAGGTCGTATTTCATGGTTTTTCTCCTAAGTCTTTCTGCAATTGATTCCACCAAGGAGTTACCTGCTGCCGATGAACATCCCGAGGTAGGATAACTTTATTGGCCGGGTCCGCTGGACTTCCACCAAATTTTACTGGATTTATTTCATGCACGTCCACAGGCTTACCTACGAGGCCTTGTTCTCGGCGGAGAGCTCTATTGGCCTTATTGGCAGCCTCTCTGGCGGAATTGTACTCCGCGCCCTCCAGTAATCTGAATGGCCCTTGCGGTACGGGGACGCCCGTTGGATAGCCTGTCCAATCTGAAATTGAAAAACTTCCGTCCGGTGTATCGTTAGAAAAACGAGGCGAGGCATCTTCAGCAGCACTGGTAGCAGTAGCTTTTGCACCATCCTTGCTATTGGATGCCACGCCATCTGCGCGTTTTATAGCATGCTCGGAGCCTTCCTTAGCTGTCTTTTCAGCGGCTTCCTTAGCGGATCGGTTTGCCATTTCATTGGCGGCCTTGGCCGACGCTTCCGCAGCCGCTTTCGTGCCATATCGTCCGACTTTGCCTGCCGTACCCACGTAACCCACGAACGGAATAGCTGAAAGCAATGACAAGGCTGCGCCCGCATAATCCCCCCGAGAAAGGCTGATGCCCGCGTTGGCAACATCGGCAAACTCACCTATCACTGGAATCAGGCCAACAATATCCAGCCCCAGCTGAAGGCCGTCCAGCATCTGCGCGCCCGTTATGCCTTCTTCCGGTGTCTGGATCTCCACGTCAGCATTTGAGTCATCAGCAGTTTTACCCATCGCGGGCGTTTCCCCGTTTACGCGCCCCAGCGTGTTGCCGTTGGGCGACGTGATGGCGCCACTGTTGCCTGCGAATGGGTAAAGTTCAGTGTAGGTCGGTATGTCCTGTAAGTCTGCCAGTTCTCTGTGAAACGCCTCCTGGCGCAACGCTTCGTATTCTTCCTCGTTGAGTTCTAGGGCTTTGCCCCACTCGTTGGCCCCATCGGCAAAGTCCACCAGCACTTTGCCGGCGCCATCAGTCTGCACAAACATCCTGTCTGGGCCGTTTGGCAGCTTACGTAGCGATACTTCCTGTACCTGGACATGCAGCGTGTCCAGTTGAATGGGTTGCTCACTCATGGCATCAACTTCCATTCATCCAGAACAGGTCCCCATGGCGAACCAAGTGACAGCCTTCCGCACGCACTGAACTGCTGTGCTCCAACGGGTGGCATTTGCCTTCGACGGTATCGCTCTTGACGCCTTTGGCTTGGCCAGCGGCGTCACCGATGGTCTTGGGAGTGAAACTGCGCTTGTAGACAACCACCGGATGGCCATTAGCACGCACGCTTTTCGCCACACCGGTGCTGGTATTCAGCTCTGCCGTGACCGGATAAGGCACGGGTGGAACGCTGCTGCCCATCGGTGTTTTGCAAACGTCTGGCGCGATGCTGATGACCGTCCATTTAGTCTGCTGCCGAGCCATTACGTTATCGGCCATATCAGACGTGCTCCCCGCTGCGGTGTGGGGCGCGCCGAATGATGGGAGCGTCGGGATTGGTTTCAAAACGCGCTTCGAGCACGCGAATATCAAGCGAATTGGACAGGCTGATGCGGTGCGTCATCGACAGGGTCATGGCATCGGTGTCAATGCGCAATGTGTCGGTGAGCATTGGCAGCGGCAGCATTCCGCCGTTGGTCATGCGCATGAGCACGAAGGGGCGGTGACCTGGGAGCTGGACTTCACAGTGCCCATCCTGGCTCAGGGATGGATCAATCAGGTTGAATAGGGCAACGCGTGCATCTGGTGTAGGAAAAGCAACTTGCTGGTCAGCCGGGGCTCCGTTCCAATAGCCAAAATCGAAGTCCTGTGGCAGTCCCGGCCAGTGGTTGTCTTCCCAACTTTCGTCATAAGTGCCAGCAAGTGCCAAGCGCGGTGCCCAGGCGCGACCAACGATGCCGAAGCCGGCCGGCCTGCAGCCATAAGAGGCCGCCACCTCCGCCATGGCAGTGGCATTTAGCGGGCCAGCTGGATGCTGCGAGCGCAACAGGCGCTCGATGGGGGCGTCCAAATGCTCGATCTGGGGCGCCGACAGGCTGGCGAGCTTTTCGCCGGTCTGCTCGTAATGCAGCTTTTCATGGCGATGCTCCAGCCAGCCACAGCCCAGCGGATTACTGAAGCACACTTCGTTGAGCAGGAGCTCCGAGGCGTTGGAGTTATGCCTATATTCGGGATTGGCGAACTGGCTGGTGCCTCCAAAAGCATGTTCCCAGCGCAGAGGAACGCGCGTGGCAAGTTCTGGATCGGTGAGATGCCAGCCGAAGAAGTTATGATGAAACTCTCGTGGACCGTTGAAACGCAGGGTCTTGTCCAGTAACACGATTGGCGTGAGCTGTTCTCTGTTGCGACGGCGAACTTCCAGCACTTCTGCCTGGTGCGCCTGCAATTCATCGGCGGTCAGATAAACATTCGGCGCGCGCTTCGGGGAGGGCGGATCAGGGATTACTTGTTTGGGACGGGTCGATGTAACACGGACACCGGCTTCCCACGAAGTTACAGGTTGTCCTGCCGGTGCATGCGAATGGCCGACGATGATGACATCGCAGCGTGGTTTGAATGGCGCCAGGTCGCTCTCTTCGAATACAGAACTGCTGCCGATTTCTGCATAGTAGGTATCGGCCATGCAAAGCGGCGCGGGTTCGTCATCAATGACGATGGCTCGGAGTTTGCCAGGACAGCCCTCAAACGGTTCAAGTCGATAACCGACCTTCATGGCTATGACAGGATGTTCCTGACCGTCGGGCGCGAGCGCACTGAAGCACATGACGTCAAAAGGCGTCAGGTTGCGAAAATCCATCTTGGGTTATCCCTTCAGTTGAGGTCGACATCCTTGCCGTTGATTTGCACAGGCCCTGTGGCACTGAAGTCAAAGTTGCTGCCATTGATCAGCACGGTTCCGTCGGACTTCATGACCAACGAGGCCTTTCCTACCGTGATGCTGAGTTCGTCGCCTGCTGTGATGTTGAAGCGGTTGCCAACGATTACGGACTTGTGGATGCCTACCTGTTCGCTTTGGCTAAGACCAACTGTCGTGTTCATTGCCGCACCGACACTGACCTGGTAGCCCGCGCCAATGGTCAATGCCTTGGTCAATGCGATGGTCTCGGTCTTATGTGGATAAAGCCTGCTTTTCAGGAGTGAGGTCGTGCTGTTAATCGGGCGCCTACAGTGAGTAATGTTGTAATGTGGTTTGGTATTGTGAAATTATGGTGGTATTTGTACGTACTGCCAGTGCATAGTGATGCCTCTGCACTGGCTTGAAAGATAAGGTTAGTTGTTGTCAATGTGATTAATCAACTTCCAGGTGGTTCCATCGTATCTAATTAATTTTTTAGATCCTAATGCCCAAAGTGTTCCATTCTTTGTCTCTATTGAGTCGATCTCAATGATTTTCTCGGGCAGATTGACCTTTAGTATTTTGCCATAACGCATGTTGTATAACCCGTCGCTTGCGCCAATGTAATATTCATTCTCAAGATTTGCTATAGAATAAAAGTCACAGTCAAGCGTCTTTCGGTAAATTGCTTGAAAGCCATTTATGGCGTTCCCTTTTAGAATGGTGCCATTTGATCCGGCAACCCAGACCTCGCTCTCCGACTGAATAAATATGCCGTACAGGCATGCCCTGGTTACGGGGGGGAGTATTGACCAACTGATTCCGTTGTAGTGAGCAATGAAACCTTCGCTTCCAACAATGTATATATCAGATTGGTGCAGTCCGTGAATATCAATCAAGTCTAAGGGAGTAGCGATGGCAGTGAGGGAGCTGGGGCTTTTGTCTCTGATTCCGGCATCAAAGCGCTCCCACTTTTCTTTTTGCCTCTTGTATACCTGCCCGGCATACCCGCATGCGTATAGCGCATCTCCTATATGTCTGATGCGAGTCATATAGCCTCGGCTCTCCTCTATGTGACCGAGGCCGGCACCTTTGATTTTTTCTATTCTGATTCCTGCGGAGCTATAGAGTTCGACATCACCCTGCTCGCTTAGCGAACAAACGTGCCGGGGAGTTGTGGGATTCGCAGGAACTAAACAGGTAGATATCACTGCCCAACCCGGTAGGTCGTGATGGAACCATTGATTGGAGGGTGTCGCACTATCGTCATAAATAAACATTCTTGTGAAAATTATGTCGCTGGCTAGATTGTCTAGCGTGCCAGTCATGTAATATATGGTTTCGCTTATCGCGGTCCCGGCCAGCATCGTGATGCTGGAATTGTTTGTTTTTTTCATTCAAAGTGGTCCTGTGCCTGAATTGGATTTTGAGCCAACTGACTCTACAGGAATGGTTTTAGTAATATGTCCATATGGGTCGGCTCTGCCTATGAAGTCAAGCTGCAATCCTTTGGATTGGTGATAGCCTCTAAGCTGCGCTAATAGGTTGGCTTCATTGCATTTTGTTACTCTGCTGACTGCTCTGGCGCCAATTTCTTCTAATATAAGCAGTGGGGCGGTACCCCTCGGTGAGTTGAGTAGACCCACAGCCTGTTCTTCCGGATCGTAAATTCGATGAATTCTACCATGCTCACCTGTCCGATCTTTGCCCTGAACGCATATCACTAACCCATCATTTTTGGAAATCCCACCAGGAATTCGCGTCCTTGAGCCTAATCGAAAAACACGGTCTGGGACGACATGGTGGCCGGTCAGGGGCGGGGGACATGTCGGTCTTCCTTTAATTTTATATGGGCGGAGTATGCAGCGCGGGTCTATAACACGCTTGCCTTTTCCTCCATCTCGTAACCTAGCCGTTATTTTGCTGAATTTTCCGCCAGTTTTTCCAATGAGTACTCCACCTTTAATGAGTCCCCCAGCAAACGGAATCATTGCTGCGGCAGATGCCATTGCTTCAGTGTAATTCCCCCGTCCTATGCTCATGGCAGCGTTAGTGCCCCCAGCAATTGTTCCGATCCCAGGGATAATGCTTAACAAGTCAAGACTCAGTTGTATATTGTTGAGTGTGTTGTCTTCAGAGTTGAGCTCAGGATCTAATTCTTCATCGATAGGGGGGTTGTAGTCGCTGTTTTTCTTGTTGGATAAGTCGACTAAGCCTATGACTCGACCTACAGTGTTTCCATTGGGGGTTGTTCCTATATGCTCATCTTTCGTTGTTCTCGGCGGTGCGTAGTCGGGCAATCCATATTCTGGGACGTCTGCGCGAAATTTTGTATATTCTTCGTAAGACAGGTGCTCTCTGGTTGTTAGTATTTTTCCGTTCCAGAATTGAACGACTACGGCATTACCTTCTTGATAGGTGGCGATACTGTGCGTATCGCTTATGTATTGTTGGAACTTACTGATTTTAATTTCTAAAGGTTCGTCCATGACTACGACCCATTCATCCAAAATAGATCATTGTGGCGGACGACCAATTTCCCCTCGGCGCGCACTGTGCTGCTCTTTTCTTGCGGATAACATTTGCCACCAACGGTATTGCTCACGATCCCTTTCGCCGCACCTGCCTGATCCCCCTCAGTTTTAGGTACGAAGCTCATGTCATATACGACAATTGGTTTGCCGTTGACACGCACGGATTTCGCTACGCCAGTTGCTATCTTCAGCTCAGCAGTGACGGGATAGGGAACAGGCGGGGTCGCGCCACCCATGGGAGTTTTACAAACATCGGGGGCGATGCTGACGACTCTCCAGTTTTCTTGTTTACGAGCAAGTATATTCTCTGCCATCAGCCTCTCACCCCTTCAGTTAGTTTTGTGGGGCGGGCGCGTTTTATGAGTGGGGCTGTGGGGTCGATCTCGAACCTGGCTTCCAGTGCACGGATAGGTTCGGTAGAGGGAAGACTGATTCGATGAGTCAACGACAAACTCATTTCGTCTGTGTCGATAACCAGGGTGTCTGTGAGTAAAGGAATGGGAATCAGCGCACCGTTGTGAAGCCGTGCCAGCAGAAATGGACGATGACCTGGTAATTCAATGACCAGACGACCGTTGTGGCCGTTTTCATGTGAGGTCAGGTTGAACAATTCGATCTGTACATCAGGCCTCAAGAAGGCTGTTTGCTGATCTTCAGGAGCACAGTTCCAATAGCCAAACTCAAAGTCGGCAGGGAGGCCAGGCCAGCGAGTGTCCCGCCATTCATCATCATAGGTGCCCGCGAGGGCAAGGCGTGGCGCCCAAGCGCGCCCGACTACTCCAAACCCTGCTGGCTGGTGAGTGAGCGCTCTGGATATCTCGGCCATCTCTTTAGCCGTGACATCACCATCGGGCTGATGGCTACTTGCAAGTTTGGTAATGGGGTCATTGATTTGTTCAATCTGAGGAGCCAGCAAGGCCTCTATCGGCTGCTCAATTGAGTTCGCGAACTCTAAGTGACGAGGGTCGACCCATCCCTGGCCCAGTGGATTGCTATAGCAAACCTGATTAATGATATGAGGCTCAGAGGCACGATCAGGAAATTGAGGGTTATGCAAAATGCTTGAACCGCCAAAAGCGTATTCCCATTGCAGTGGTACGCGCTCGGCAAGTTCTGCTTCAGTCACATGCCACCCTGTAAACAGGCCTGGCTTGAAGATCCGAGGCCCGGTGAAGCGGAGCCGCTTGTTCAACAAGATATTGCGAGTTGGGGCATTAGCGCGGCGCAGTGTTGCCTCCGCTTGTGCATCCCGCCATGCATATAACTGTTGCTCGGTGGGAGGTCCGTCAGCAGTGGACGATTTTGGTGATGCAATATTTATCTCTACTGGCGCCGCAGGTTCGCTCAAGCGAATACCAGCAGTCCACGAGCGCGCAGCTTCCATGCCTGGTGCATAGGCATGTCCATTGACAATAACATCACAGCGAGGTTTGAAAGGTGCTAAATCACTCTCTTCCTTGACGCTACTGCGCCCTTCCTCGCCATAGTATTTATCGGCTAGGCAAAGTGGAACAGGGTCATCATCGATTACTTCAGCGGAAAAGCTCCCTGGTTTCTTGGCAATGGGTTGTAGTCGATAGCCAACTTTCATCACAATCACTGGGTGCTCTATATCCAGTTTGCTGAGCGCACTGAAGCACATGACGTCAAACGGCGTCAGGTTGCGAAATTCCATCCTGGGTTACCCCTTCAGTTGAGATCGACATCCTTGCCGTTGATTTGCACAGGCCCTGTGGCACTGAAGTCAAAGTTGCTGCCGTTGATCAGCACGGTTCCGTCGGACTTCATGACCAACGACGCTTTGCCAACCGTGATGCTGAGTTCGTCGCCTGCTGTGATGTTAAAGCGGTTGCCAACGATCACGGACTTGTGAATGCCTACCTGTTCGCTTTGGCTAAGACCAACTGTCGTGTTCATTGCGGCACCGATACTGACCTGGTAGCCCGCGCCAATGGTCAATGCCTTGGCCAATGCGATGATCTCGGTCTTGTTGGCACCGATGGTCACGCTACGGTTGGCGCCAATGCTGATGGTTTCGTTCTTGCCAACGTCTTCGGTGCGGTGGTCGCCGATGGAGATGGTTTCGTTATGGTCCACCCGCTCGCTGCGGTCATTGCCGACGAAGGTGGTTTCGTTGTGTTTGACGACGTTGTTCTGGTCCCTCTCCGCATGGATAAACACTTCCTGTCGACCCAGCTCGTCCTCAAAACGCAGCTCGTTGAAGCCATCACCCTTGTGGGTCTGGCTCTTGATGGTCATGCGGGTTTTGTGGTCGGGCAGGTCGTAGGGCGGCAGCTGGTTACCGCAATAGGTGCGCCCGGTGATCATCGGCTGGTCGGGGTCGCCGTTGACGTACTGGATGACCACGTCCTGCCCGATGCGCGGGATGGCCATCGAGCCCCAACTGCCACCTGCCCACCCTTGGGATACACGCACCCAGCAGGAGCTGAACTCGTCGTTGTTGCTCTCCCGGTCCCAGGGGAAGCTGACCTTGACCCGGCCCCATTCGTCGCAGTAGATCTCCTCGCCCGCAGGGCCGACCACGGTTGCCATGTGCGGGCCGTCCACGCGGGGTTTTTCGAGCGGAGCAGGGCGCCATTCGGTTCTGCCGGGTACCAGCTGGGCGGTTTGCTCATAGCGCGTGCTTTGATCGACGCCGGCTGCTTCTTCCTGGAGGCTGGTGAACTGGCTGCCCTTGTGAACCACGCTGTTCACACGCCAATGCACATTTAGGTCGTCGCGAGTGTGGCCTGTGAGTGTGAAGCTCAGGCCAGGCTGCAGCCTGACGTCATCGCCCTGCACCTGCGCGATGCGCACATCATGGCGCAGGGCGGTGATACGGTTTTCGGTGAACGGCTTGCCCACGGCATCGCGCTTGTAGCGGCCGGGGTAGTCGAAGCGCTCGTAGTCGCTGGACTGGTGTTCCAGGAAAGCGCCTGAAGCACGGTGTTCCTGGCGATACGCCGGGTTGGTGAAGGTGTAGTCGCGCTGGACCTGTCGCGAGGTTCTGACGTGCTCGCTGTAACGCAAGCGCCACAGGCAAGGCCTTGCCTGATCGCCGCCACTGTCGGACTGATACAGCACGGTGTCGGGGTCGATAACGTCTTCGCCGTCGAAGAACCCTTCGTCACCGTTGTCGGTCTTGAGCGCCCCATGGCTGATCAGCCCCAGGGATAGCAGCTGATCCGTGATGATCAGCTTATGCAGGGTTTCACTGTGCTCGAAGCGATAGACGAAGCCTTCTTCAGCCGCCAGGCGGGCGATGAAGGCAAGGTCAGTCTCGCCCGCTTGTACACAGAACTCGCGCACTTGGTGATCCATGCCCGAGCGAAGCTCGTATTGATCGATGCCCTGACGCTTGAGCATCAGCTCAAGAATCTGCGGGACGGTCTTTTGCTGAAAGATCCGCCAGTTTGAGCGAAGCCCGGCGCGCGCCAGGATGGGCTCTACCAAGGCGTGATAGTAGGTACGGTAGAAGCCGCTTTCGCCCTGGCTGAATCGGCTGACCAAGCCGTGCACGTAACGCACCGGTCGATCTATATCCCAAATAGTGAGCAGCACCGGTTTGTCGAGCAGGTGGCCGAAGTCGATATCGTTTTCGAAGCTGATCAATGTCAGCTCCAGTTCGAAAAGCGTGCTGATCCCCTCCCTGAGTTCAAATGACACCACTTCAAATTCAGCTTTGCCAACCAGAGGTTGGAAGCTGTAACGCAAATCAGATTGGTAGGACATGGGCATTCTAATCCGCAGTTCGAAGTTCTAAAAACCGGGCAGTATTACTGCCCGGCTTTCGCCTATTCAGGTCAAGCGGCGGACTCAATGGGTTTGCGCCAGTCGTCAATAGCCGACGTCCCGGCTACTTTGTGCTCCCAACTGATCTTGCGGTAACTGATCGATACCTCGATGAGCTGCGTGTAATTAGCGTTATCCGGATTCTGTGCATGCGGCAGCACGGAGTTAATGTCTACGATGACGCCGTCAACCAACTCGGTAGTGAAAAAGTGCTCCTGCTTTCCCTCACTCGATGTGCGATACCAACGAATGGTGGTTATTGGTAAAACCTCGCCCGTTACTAGTGCTTGATACAGCAACGGGACCGCCTTGTTCAGTGCGCATGTGAATTTGAACGGTTTGTGAACGCGCTGCCCGGCAGGCTGCCCACTTTGAGGGTCTGTCGGCACGGTTACTCTGTGATTTATTTCTTGAGCTAGAATTTCGTTCTCGTGGCCCTCCACGTAGACGTTTCCGACTGAGTCTGGTGTGAACGCTTTGGCAGTGATAAGGCCTTGAGTGGTGCCTTCAATTACGATGTAAGCGGGTGTTGGCATGGCAGTTTTCTCCTGCGTCCATGTGGAAAAGCACGCGCACAAGCGGCTGCGTGGCCATCGGAATCGATGGGCTTTTTCAACGGGGCAAATGCCCCATCAATTCATTGAATTCGCGTGTGCTGCTTGTTTACTGCTGCAAGATGCCGTTGAGTGACTGCAGCACCTCATGGGTGATCAGGTGCAGGCGGTAGCTGTAGATGCCGTAGGCCGTGGCCATCGCAAGGGCTGAAAGCACCAGAGGGCCCCACCAAGGCCATTGCCGGTTCATGCGGAAGTTTCGCGGGGCAACGTTGGTGTAAGGGTCGCAGACCGTTGTCGGGGTAGGCCCACGCAGCTCCCGGATGATTGCGTGGAGTTGGTGAATGAGGGTATTCAACGTTTCGTCGCCCTTAGGGGCGAGGGCATACTTGCCTTTAAGCCCCAGGCACAGAATGAAGTACATGAACTCCAGCACGTCCTGGTACCGCTGGGGTTCTTGCATCAGGCGCGAGATCACGGTGAAGATCTTTTCGCCGCCAAAGGTTTCGCTGTGGTAGATGCTGAGCAGGGGCTCCTGGCTCCAGAGGCTTGCCTGGCCCCACGGCCTTTCCATCACGGCTTCATCGATGAACAGGCACAGGCCATAGGAATACGCCAAAAGTGGCGTGGTCTCGTAGCCATGCTGACGCAGCTCTTGCTGGATATTTTCGATCTGGTTGCGCACCTGCCGGTGCACCTGTTCGAGGTTGGGCAGTGTATCGAGCGTGCGGATGCGCATGACCAAGCCGAGCAAAGGGGCGGCGGCGTCCAGCATCACGTTGCTGTAGCCGCCTCGCAGTTGGAAATCCGGATCGGCTGGGTAGCCTTCACCCGCCGGATCGGGTTCTGCCGTGGGTGTCGAGCATCCTGCACCCTTGGTGGCTGCAGTTTTTTCAAGCATCCAGCGCAGCTGCTCAGCTTTCATAGGTGCGCGGCCATCACCTGGTTGGTCGTTCGCGTTGTTCGCGTGCATTTCACTCGCTCCTGATCGCCCAGAACTGCAATTCGAGCCCCGGGAATTCCCCGGCGATATGAATCCCGAAACCGCTGGCCGTGTTCATGCAGGCCCAGGCCGGGTCGCGGCGGTCGAGCCCGAAATAGCTGAAGCCTGCATGGAAGGGCAGCTCGCGCGGCGCGACCGGCAGCGGCTGTAGCGCAATACCGGGCAGTTGCTTGTGCACCAGGTCATTCAAGGTTTCCAGGGACGTGACCTTGGCCTTCTGCATGAACAGTTGGCGCAAGGTCGGCGGCGGCATGTCTGCACGCACGGCAAGGATGAAGTCCGCGTCATCGATCAGGCGGCGGTCTTCGAGCGTCGTCGTCATTACCCCGTAGTCCAGCGCGTTAAGGGGTAGAGAGACCGCCCGCGGTTGCAGGACCGTACCCAGGGCGCGGCGCAACGTGTCCTGCAGGGGTTTGAACGACGCACGCAATGCGCTGTGCTGGTAGGCGGGGTACTCAGCAGGCAGCCGGCTTTCGTCGGTGAAGGTCACGAACTCGCCGCAGGCCTGGCTCATGTGCAGGTACAGCTGCTCAGGGTGTGTCTGCCCCTGCCTGGCCAGGTGCTGGAAGCACGGCCACCAGCGGTTCATGGCTTGCAACAGGTTGAAGTCGCGGATATCGGCGATGCCGGATTGGCCAGCAGCACCGATTCGGCTGGCCAGGTTGCGTGAGCGCTCGCGCAGGGTGTTGGTGATTTCTTCGAGGTAACGCTGCAGTGCGGGCACAGCCCGTACCGAGACGCTGGTTGGGTAGAACCCTTCGTCGAGTTGCAGGCTGCCATCGGCTCGCCGCTCCAGAATACGTGCCAGTGCCAGGCGGGTGTAGGCGCTGCTGTCGTCAGCCTTGCGCTTGAGTTGCAGGTTGGGCACTGCCAGATCGACCTGGGCCAAGTCGCCATCGGCGCTGTGGGTGTCCTTGATTTCCTGGGGCTGGGCGCTGTAGCGGAAATTGGCGGCGTTGTCGGGCCAACTCACCTCTCGACCGCCCTCGGTGCGCAGCGGCAGGCACAGGTAAACCTCGCTGTCCTTTGCGCCGTCGTCGTCGATTTCCAGCGGCGGCGGCGGCGGCAGGTCTGCCGGGATGTCGAACACCGTACCGTCCGGCATGATGCCGCGGGCGCGGGTGATCGCGACCTTGCCCAGGCTCAGGTATTCCTCGTTCAGTTGCAGCTCGCTGAAGCCATAAAAGGCCGCGTTCAGGCTGGCAAAACGTTGGTGCTGGGCTGCTTCAGCGGCGCGGGTAGCTTGCTGGAAATGCTGCGGTTTGACGAACAGGCCTTCAGGCCACAGGACGGGATTACGTGAACTCATGAGCGCTCCGTGTCAGCGTGAGTGAGCGAGAAGGGCAGGGTTGCAGGCGCCATCAGTCTTCTTCCTTGAGCAAAACTTGCGTGTCGTTGAGCAACACCGACAGGATGATCTGGTGGCCACGCGGTGGAATGCGCAGTACCTGGCGCCAGGTGGCATCGTCCTGGTTGCGGTAATCGGCGATCACGGCAACGAAGCGGGTCTCGGGCTCGATGGCGGTAAAGGGAATGAACTTGAACTGCCCAGGGTGCAGCAGGTAATCGTCATCGCGAATGTAGGTACTGCGCAGCGCCTTGGCGGGGTCTTTGTCCAACAGCTCATAAAGGCTGTTGCGCAGCAATGAGTCGTCACGCAGTTGCAGGATCTTGATAGCCATGGGCGTAGCCACCGCTTCGGTGGCCAGCGTGGTGTTGCGCGGTAAGGTCAGCACCATGTTCGCGTCTTCGTAGCGGCCGGGTGTGCTGTGCTCGAAGGGCGAGCGAAGCGGGAGATCGGCCTCTTCCTCTGGTAACTCGACAGGCGAGGCCGCCGGGTACTGCTCCTGAAGAAACTCGAAAAGGGTGCCGACCTTCTCGACTAGGGCGTAGGGGTCGCCCGCGCTCAAGGTGACTGCGTAGGGGCTGGGGGCCAGGCTGCTTTCTTGCTCGACCAGCACGTCCACACTGCTGGGGTTGCTGTTGAGTGTGGGGCTGGCGTTGATGCTGAAAGCAATTTCGGTAGGGTGATCCTTGGTCGGCCCGACGGGTATCGAAGGGTTCAGCGCCACCTGGCCCATTTTGCTCAGGGCGGTGCACCCCGTGAGCCCGATCAGTGTTGCCAGAAGCCCGGCCACCAGTGAATGACGCGTCATGGGCGTTCTCCTGCAACCAGGCGGTCCAGCGGGTTCTGCGCCGTGGCTTGCGTCACCGCGTCCAGTGCTGCCAAGGGATCGTTGCCCATACCTTGGGCGAATACCGAGCAAATTTCGGCGACCGGGGCCGTTGCGGGCTGGGCAGGCCAACGTTCTGCAGGTGCATCCAGGATGAATTGGTCGAGCACCCGTGAGTCGGGGTTGAATAACGCCTCCAGCGAACGGGCATCCGCTGGCGAGAGCTGGACCAACAGCCGATAAGCGCCGACACGAAGCCGGTCGCCCTCAAGCAGCCGCCTGGCTGACCGCGTGCCCAGGCTGCCCAGATTGTCGTTCAGGTAGGTGCGCCCGCAGCGGTCGATGACGCAGAAGCTGCCTTCCAGCCAGCGGATCTCGCAGTGGATCGGTGCCACGCTCTGTGCACCGTCATTGATCAGCCACGCGGCCCCCACGCTGCCGATGGTGCCGCCTACGCGATCGAATGTGTGCCGGGCCGTGACGTTGTGCTGCAACTGGTCGAGGTTGGTAATGTTCAAGGTCAATGTGCTCATGAGCGCCCCCGAAAGCGCACCACGGGGCTGATCTGGCCATGGCGGTCATCGGTGAAGCTGGTCCAGCCCAGGTGGGCGCCTTGGCTCGGGTGCAGGCAGAAGGGCGACAGCGCGTTCTGCTGCAGCCGCAATTCCAGGTCGTAGGCCAACCCATCGCGCAGCAGGAAGTCGATCAAGGCGCGCAAGCGATTGAAGTTGATGCCGCTGGGCAGCAAGCCACGCAGCTGGGTTTGGTCCAGCTCGCTGATCACGATGGTGAACTTGCTGCTGCGCGTTCGCGTGCGGCTGCCGACCAGAAACGAAGTGCCCAGCTCGCCGTTGCTGCAGCCAAGGCTTACCAGTTGCCGGGCTGTCGTAGGCACCGAGCGGGTCTCGAACTCCCTTATATGCACCTGTTTCAGGTCGAAGCAGTGGGCGATGATGCCCGCGACGGTGCCCGGTGCGCGGCTGCGGCTGGCGATGACACCGGCGAAGCTGAGCAGGCGGCTCCAGGGCAAAGGCGTGTCGCCGCGCAGTTGTTTGTCATTCAACCCCAGCAGGGCAAAGATGTACTGGGAGAAGCCATCGCTGGCACCTGGCTGGAAGCGAATGTAGTAGCGGTACTTGCGCCACACGCGGTGCAGCAGGCTGAGCAGGTAGTGGTTGAAGAAGTCGAAAAAGGCTGGCCGCACACCGATACCCTGCGCATGTTCGTAGGCCACCTGCTCCAGGTAGTAGGCAGGCAAGGGTGAGTCAGTGCCATGCAGGCCCATGAAGGTGGCGCACACGCGGTAGCGGTCTTCTGCCCCGGGCATGCGTTCGGCTTTGTACACGTCGGAAACCGGAAAGGTCAGCCGTGGGTCACAGGCCAGCCGCACGCGCAGCCGGGTGGCCTGGTCCGGCCAGCGCGGTTCCAGGCCATCCCCGTGCAAGCCGTGCAGACGCTCCAGCAACTGGTAGAAGTTGTACTGGTGTGCCTCGGCGAGCAGCCTGTTGGCTAGATCAGCGGTTGTTTGCCGGTCTGGATGGGCCATGTGTAGTGCTCGTTGTTGGTGATGTTGATCACTTCCAGTTGATGGAAGGAATTGATGCTGGCGTACAGGGCGAAGAAGTGCGCGAGCACGCAGCCGAACAGGTACAGGTCGCCTTCACACAGGAAGGCGGCCTGGTCCAGCTTCAGCCGTGTGCGCAGCCCGCGAATGGGCTGGCCCTTGATCAGCCAATCCAAAGGCTCGGTCTGAACATCGCGAATACCTTCCAGGCGCTTGTGAGTGGTGCGCGTCTGCTGCAGGTCGTGCAAGGCCACGAAGTCATAGGCACGGATCACCGCCTTCAGCGGCTCGGCAGACAGCAGCGAGAGGTAGTTGAGCGACATGTTGGAAACCAGCGCCCACTGCAACTGGCCATCCAGCACTGGCCGGTAGGGGCGGGTGGGTTTGCAGATGTTGGTGTAGGTGGTCAGCGCTGGCGTGGCTTCGCAAACCACATCAATGTCGTCGACGCCCAACGCCAGGGGCAGATCGCGGTTGGTGCAGGTCATGTCGATGGACGCCGTTTCCAGCTCACCGGTGTAAGCGTTGGCATCGGCACGCACGAAGGCGATGCGGTGCGTGACGCCTTCACTGCGCAAGGACTCCTCGAGGGTGTAGCGGTAGTACAACGCCGTGCGCCCTTGAGCATGCTCGATTTCATGGGCGAACGATTCGAACGGGCGGAACGTGCGTAGGTGTTCGCCGTTGCTGCCGTCTGTCGTGGTGCGGGTGCTGACCACCTTGTCGACACTGAAAATCTCATACGCATGCCGCTCTTTCCCTCTGGGGGTCAGCTCGGCAGGGGCCTGCCGGTTGGAAAGGTCGATAGGTTCGGCGCTGTGGCTGAACAGGTTGACCGCCGGCGTGCAGAACAGGCGCAAATCCGCCATGCCGATACGCAACGAGGCAGGTAGCTGGCGGGTGAAGTGAAGTTCGATGCTCACCTGCCGAGTCGCTTGATCGGGCCAGACTTTCTGCAGTGCGCTAACGCTGAAGAAGTGGAAGCGCTTCGCGAACACGAAGTATTCCTGCAGGATCCGATAGCCGTCGAAGACGTTCTGCGGGTACGGCAGCAGCCCTTCATTCGCGCTGAAGCCCGGAAAAATGATGCTGCTGGCCGGCAACCGGCGCACCTGGCCATTGATCGTTACCGCCACATGCTTGAGGTATTGAGCGAGCCACAGGTAGAGCGTGCGGGCTGTTTTGTCATCACCGCTCAAGTGAAAATCCAGGCTGTCGCAGCCGAGCGTGTTCAAGGGGCGCTCGACCAGGGTGCGCAGTTCGATGCGTGCTACCGAACTGTCGAGCGTCTGGGTAGCGCTGACCGATTCGATCTCGAACGGGTGGATGTCCACGGCCGTGCACGTGCGAAATTCACAAGGCACGCCATCCACAGGCCTGGAGAACAACGGTGAGCCCTTGGGAATGCGGTGTGATTGGCTGAGCGCTTGCTTGAGTGGCGTGAACTGAATGATCGTGGCGCTCGGCAGGGGCCGCAGGTAATTGGGCCACAGCAACTGCAGCATGGGGTGCGTCAGCTCTGGCAGGTCATCCTCCAGCTTGAGGCGCAACTTGGCGGTGAGGAAGGCAAAAGCCTCCATCAGCCGTTCAACGTCCGGGTCGCTGCCACCTTTGCCCAGCAGCCGGGCAAGTTGTGGGTTGTCGGTAGCGAAGTCGTTGCCCAGTTCATGCAGGTAACGCAACTCTTCGCTGAATCGATCCTTGAGTGACATCGGTCACCTCACTCGGGTATGGCGGCTATGGCCGTTGACCAGCAGCTCCAGTTGCAGCTGCTCGTGGTGGTTGTTGACCTGCACCTGGCAGTCCAGCCTGAAATGCAGCTCCAGCGGGGCGTGACACGCGGGCATGGCCTTGAGCGCGCGCACGTGCACGCGCGGCTCGAAGCGCTGAATGGTGCGGCGTATGTCGGCACTCACTTGTTTCAACAGGTCGCCACTGCTTGTGGCATGCCCGTTGAAGTCATGCAGGCCCAGTTCAGGGCTGCTTTGTGAGCAGCCCTGACGTGCATTGAGTAGCGTTTCCAGGTGGCGCTTGATGGCGGCAATCTTTTCGGCAGCATTTTCTTGCTGGGAAGGCGTGCGGGTTGCAGACGGGTCCGTCACCAAGCGATTGAAAAACCCACTCATTCGGTATCAAGCCGGCCGACCAGCGAGATTTCGAAGTTTGCGCCCATGTATTTGAAGTGCGGGCGCACGGCGAGCGAGACCTGGTACCAGCCCGGATCCCCGGCAACGTCTGAAACCACGACCTTTGCGGCCCGCAGTGGGCGACGGCTGCGCACATCGGCCGAAGGGTTCTCCTGGTCGGCGACGTACTGCCGGATCCATTTGTTCAGCTCGGCCTCAAGATCGCGGCGTTCCTTCCAGCTGCCGATCTGCTCGCGTTGCAGCACCTTGATGTAATGGGCCAGGCGATTGACGATGAACAAGTAGGGCAGTTGCGTGCCGAGCTTGTAGTTGGTTTGTGCCTGCAGGCCTTCCGGCGTCTTGGGGAACTGCTTCGGTTTCTGGACTGAATTGGCCGAGAAGAACGCGGCGTTGTCGCTGTCCTTGCGCATGGTCAAGGCGATGAAGCCTTCTTTGGCCAGCTCGAATTCCTTGCGGTCGGATATCAGCACCTCGGTTGGTATTTTCGCCTGCAACTGCCCCAGCGCCTCATACAGATGCACGGGCAGGTCCTCGACGGCGCCACCGGACTGCGGGCCAATGATGTTCGGGCACCACCGGTAGCGGGCAAAGCTGTCGTTGATGCAACTGGCCAGCAGGAAAGCGGAGTTGCCCCACAGGTAGTTGTCGTGTCGGCCGTCGATGTTTTCTTCGTAGTTGAAGGTTTTGATCGGCTGTTCCTGAGGGTGGTAGGCCGAGCGGAGCATGAAACGCGGCCCGGTCAGTGCAACGTGCCGAGCGTCTTCGCTTTCGCGGAAGGCGCGCCACTTGGCATGCCGTGGCCCTGCGAAGATGTCTTTGATCTCTTTCAGGTTGGGCAGCTCTTCAAAGCTGCTCAAATTGAAGAAATCCGGTGAGGGGGCGGCTAGGAAGGGGGCGTGCGCCATGGCACCGACAGACGCCATGTAACTCAACAGTTTGATGTCTGCAGCAGCGGGGCCGAAAGGGTAGTTACCCAACATGGCCGCCACCGGCTCACCACCGAATTGCCCATACCCTGCGGTGTAAACGTGTTTGTACATACCGCTGCACGTTATATCGGCCGCATTCTCAAAGTCATCGAGCAGGTCTGCTTTGCTGACATGCAATACTTCAAGCTTGATGTTTTCGCGGAAGTCTGTGCGGTCGACCAGCAGTTTGAGGCTGCGCCATGAAGATTCAAGTTCCTGGAATGCCGGTTGATGGAGGATGGTATCCATCTGCTGGCTGAGCACCCGGTCCAGCTCTGCAATCATCTGGTCGACGCGGTGTTTGTTGATGAGTTGATCTGGATCATTGCTTTTGAGTATTTCGGCAATAAAGGCCGATACACCTTGGCGAGCAACTTGATAGCCCTCTTGTGCGGGCACCAGTTTGGTTTCGGCCATGATCTGGTCGAGCAACGTGGCGTTGCTCAATGTTTCGCCCGACCGTTCAGCGGCGAGGGAAGTGTTGGTTGACTTTGCCATGGGACGCTCCGTTGTCTCAGTCTTCTTTTGGCGCTTCAAGCACCAGGTTCAACTCTTCGGCCAGTTGCTTGCGGGCCTGCTCGTTGCTCAGCAGGTTTTGCAGTTGCTTGCGGAACGCGGGCACGTTGCCCAGCGGGCCTTTCAGGGCCACCAGTGCTTCGCGAAGCTCCAATAGCTTGCTCAGCTCCGGTACCTGGCGAGCGATACCGTCTGGTGCGAAGTCATTGAGCGACCTGAACTGCAGGCGGACTGCCAGCTCCGCATCGGCAGCCGTGGTGAGCATGGAGGGCACCGACATGGCCAGGCGGACGTCGGCGTCATTCAACACATTGTTGAAGGTGTGTTTATCGATGCGCATGACCGTTCGGTCTTCCAGCGCGCGGGCGTCATCCAGGCCGAAATCGCCCATCACCAGCATCTTGTGCGGCAGCTCTACTTCGGCCTGTCCATCACCTGTGGCGGGCACGTATCGGATGTTGATTCGTTCTTTGGGTGCAACCGATCCTGTGGGCTTTGCCATCGCAGAATCTCTCCTTGGTTTGTGTGGGAAGTCCCTGATAGTTGTTCATGAGTTCTGATTTAGTTTGTAGGAAATTTCCTTCAGACTTGGTTATGATATAAACAAGAGCGGGGTAGTCATTGCCGCTTGCGTAAAAACCTTGCGCCTGAAATTGTTATTCGGTCGAGGGGCAAAGTGTAAAAAAATATTTGTTTGTATTCGCGATTTTTTATGAGCTAGGCTCTTGCCGTTCGCGGGTAGGAGTGCCCGTGAATGCGTTTAAGTATCAGCGGAGCTGATGCAGGGCATATGTACTATCGAGAGGGAATTTAATTGCGATGCCTGGCGAAACATACCTCTGGCGCAGGTCTTTTTCTGATAATCAACTGCATGCCACTGCCAGTGCATGCCGATCAGAATTGCTCGCGCATCGTATCCAACGTTGAGCGCCTGGCCTGTTTCGATCAATCCGCCGGAACACCTGCGCACCGCGTGGTCGCGCAGTGGTCGGCACCGGAGCAGGACTCACCCACGGTGCGTCGTGTGCTGGCCTATGAAACAGGCCGAAAGGCCGACGACTTGACGTTCCGGCTCACGCGTGAAAACGAGGGGCTGACGATCTCTGCACCCGCAATCGCTTCGGCTGCACCGCACCCCTACCTGGTAATCAGCTGTTTGCAGAACATCTCCCGGTTGCAACTGATCGCCGCACACCCCGTGGATGCCAGCCGGCTAACGGTGCGCTTGCAGGGGGAGCACGGCGCCACCGCCGCGACGCCCTGGCAGGTAACGGAGAACGGTCAGGTGCTCGATGCCGGCCGCGGCCTGCCCGGAATCGAGCAGATCAGGCAGCTGATCGGGGCCCGGCGCATCCAGGTGCACAGCGAAAACCCTGCCGTTGGCGGGTTGGTCTTCGACGCTCAGGGGCTCGACCCGCTTATCGGCGAGGTGCGCAAGGCATGTCGCTGGTAGCCGAGGTCAATGCACAGGAAATCGCCCGGTTGCTCACAGCCATCGACGCGCAGGCACCGGCCGGCCTGTTCGATGTGGAGGATGAAACCTACCAGGCCATCGACCAGGAAATGGTCAAGCTGGGTGGTCTGCAGGAGGCCACTATCGATTGGGTCTACATCGAGGAAGCGTCGCGCCAGTACCTGGGGCAGCAGTGCAAGCATCTGCGCATCGTGGCGCACCTGGGTGCCGCATGGCTTCGCAGTGCGTGTTGGGAACGCTGGGCGCTCACGTTGACCTTGCTGGCCGGCATGGTCGAGCGCTATTGGGAGACGGCTTATCCCAAGCCAGGGCCCAAGGGTTACCTGGGTAAGCGCAAGCTGGTTGGCTTGGTGCTCAACCGTTTGAACGAGGCCCTGCCGCACCTAGACCGCTTCACCTATAGCCCTGCGCATGCGGCCGGGGCGCAACAGGCCCTGCTGCGGTTGCAACAGCTGCAAGCCGTGGCCCTGCTGGACGACGCCATGCTCGAAGATGTGGCGCGACGGCTACGCAAGCACTCGGAACTGGCGAGTGGCGCAGGCGAGCCTGTTGCGGCCAGGGCTTCGGCGCCCGTCATCAAGCCCGCGCCACTGGCCGAAGTCATCGCCACACCCATGCCCCGCGTGTCCCTGGGCAACGAGCGTGAATCACGAAGGGCGGTACTGAGCATGGCTGAGCTGATCAACCAGCAGGACCCTTACGATCCAACGGGTTATCAGTTGCGTCGGTTCGGCTTGTGGGCTCACATCCAGGCCGCGCCTCAAGCGGGGCAAGGTCACCGCACCGAGCTGATGGCGGTGCCGCTGGAGATCGCCAGCGATTATGAAGA
This sequence comes from Pseudomonas sp. NY5710, assembly GCF_013305665.1. NCBI lineage: Bacteria > Pseudomonadati > Pseudomonadota > Gammaproteobacteria > Pseudomonadales > Pseudomonadaceae > Pseudomonas > Pseudomonas sp. NY5710. The sequence goes on along the minus strand of NZ_CP045554.1, from coordinate 3,464,044 downwards.
GGCCATTGCCGGCAGCGCGTTCGACGCGGCGTTGCTGCAGCGGATCGAAAAAAGCGTGTCGGCTTGCCCCTTCTGGATACGCGGCAGCTTCCTTGCGGCCACCGCCGCCACCCGGTTGGCAATGGCTGAGGTGGCTGAAGCCATCCGCGCAGCGACTGCCCGGTTCGTACAGCGTATCCCCGCCTTGCAGCAGTTGTGCTTCAGCGACGGCACGGCGTTTCTGGACGACCAGTGCCTGGCCTGGCTCAAAGGCGCAGGCCAGCAACCGCAAGCTGAAACGGCGCAAGAATTCGTGGGCCTGCGCGAAGAACTTGTCAGCCAGCTGGAAAGCGGTGGGGTAGAGCCGGTTTTGCTCAGGCTCCAGGCCATGCAGGCAGATATTCGCGCGCCGCGTGAGCGCTGCCACACCACCGTGATCGCGGCCGATCTGCTGGCCGCGCGCGGCGTCTCGTGGCTGGCCCAGGACCTGTGCGCCAGCGTTGCCCGAACCATGCAGCAAACCATGGCCAGTGCCTGGGAACCGGAGGTGTTCAAACGCCTGCAACAGCATGCCGCCCCTGATGCGTTGGCCGATCAGAACAAGGACTAGGACCCGCCATGAATCAACGATGGACGCTATTGAAACGTTGGCTTTTGCCCCTGGCCACTCGAGTCGGCCTGGCCATGCCTGTGCTGCTCGTGCTGGGCAGCGTGCTGATGCTGGTCGCCATCTGGTGGCTTGGCCCACAGTGGGCATGGCGCGAACAGCATCCGCTGGCGAGCATCGCGCACCGCAGTCTAGCCAGCCTGGTGCTTGTGCTGGTGCCGCTGCTGTGCTGGCTGTTGGTGCTGCGCAGGCGCTACGTGCGCCTTCAGGCAGAGCGCAACGAGGCGGCGGCCGCAGAGCTGGACAGCGTATTGCCGTTGCTTCGGGCGCAGGAAAATGCTTTGGACCAAGGGCTGGCGCGATTGCTTGGCAGTGCCGGAGGGCGGCGTGCCCTGTACCGATTACCTTGGTACCTGGTGATAGGCGACCAGCATGCGGGCAAGTCCAGTTTCATTGACCGTACGGAGCAAAGCTTTTCCCTGACCCGGATCGACACGGTGCAGGCGCGGGGTACACAGGCGCAGGCCCTGGCCTTCCCGATAGGCTGGTGGGTCAGCAACGAGGCGGTGATCATCGATCCGCCCGGGGCCTTTATCAGGCAGGACTCGCCGGCAGGCTCGCTCGCCGGGGCGCCAGGTGCCCCGCAAGTGCCACCGGCTACACCCGCCAGGCTCTGGCAGCACCTGCTGGGGTGGCTCGTACGCAATCGCAGCCAGCGGGCACTCAATGGCATGGTGCTGGTCGTGGACCTGCCTGCGTTATTGCAGGGTACGCCCGAGCAGCGTGTTGCCTTGGCCTACAGGCTGCGCACGCGGCTGTACGAAGTCAGCACCCAGTTGGGCTCGCGCCTGCCGTTGTATGTGGTACTGAGCAAATTCGACCTGCTGGACGGCTTTGACCAGCTCTATGCGGGCCTCCCCGTCGACCTGCGGGAAAACATGCTGGGCTTCACCTTCAAGCTCGATACGGTCGGCACCTTCGATGCCTGGCTGGAGGAGTATGGCGATCATTACCAGCAGTTGCTCAGCCGGCTGTTCGAGCAGGTGGTGGATCGACTCGATACCTTGGCCAGTGCGCCGCAGCGCGCGCGGCTGTTCTCGTTGCATGCCCAGTTGATCGGCTTGCGCCCGATACTGCTGGGTTTCCTGAAAGAAACGCTGGCGAGTGACCGCTACACCACACCCGCCCTGGTGCGGGGGGTGTACTGGTCTTCGGTCATTCAGCAAGGTGACGTGCTCAATGCCTTCGTGCGCGAGTCAGCCCAGCCCTACAACACAGCGCTTCCGTTGCTGGAGGGCAAGGCGCAAGGCAAAGCGTTTGCCTACTTCATCCAGCACGCGTTCGGGCGTGTCATCTACAAGGAGGCGGGGCTTGCCGGAGACAACATCAAGGTAGCGCGCAGCAAGCGCCAGTTGTTATGGGTCGGCTCGGGTGTAGGCGTACTGGCTTTCTGTGTTGCCATAGCCAGCTGGCAGCGCTTTTTCGACATCAATGGCGCCAAGGCCGCCAACGTGCTGGCCAAAAGCCGGGAGTACAGCCACCACCAGGTGGATCAGCGGCTGGACCCGACCGGGCGCAACCTGCTGGAGCCGCTGGACCAGATCCGCGATGCGGTTTCGGTGTTTGGCGACTACCGCGCCGCCTGGCCGGGTATCTCCGATCTAGGCCTCTACCAGGGGCGTATCATTGGCCCGCGTGTCGATGAGGCCTACCTCAGCTTGCTCTCCAGGCGATTCCTGCCGGCCTTGGCCAGTGGCGTGATCGACGCCATGGATGCCGCTACGCCAGGCAGTGAGCGGCAAATGGCTGCCCTGCGGGTTTACCGTATGCTGGAAGACCGCCAGAACCGGCGGCCTGAGTGGGTCGAGACGTGGATGGCCCGCCAGTGGCAGCAACAGTTTCCTGGCCAAGGGCAGCTGCAGCGCGACCTCATGCGCCACCTGAAGTACGCCTTGGCCTATGCCGACACCGAGTTGCCGCAGTACCGCCAGCGTATCGCCATGGTGCAGGCGGCGTTGCGCAAGGTGCCGTTACCGGAGCGGGTATATGCCGGCCTCAAGCAGCAGGCTCAGGAACACCTGCTCACGGGCCTGGATTTGCGTCAGCAGGTCGGCCCCGCGTTCGACGTGGTTTTCCAGCGCTCGGCTGGGGCCAGCGGCGAGGATGTGCGACTAGCGCCGATACACACCGCCAAGGGTTTCAAGGAGTACTTCGAGCCCCACAGCCAAGGCTTCGCCGACATGGCGATGATCGACCAGTGGGCGCTGGGTGAGCGCAGCCAGCTCGAGTACTCGGACGCTGACCGGGCGGTGTTGAACGAGCGTCTGCGCAACCTGTACAGCGCCGATTACATCAACAGCTGGCGGCGTGCATTGAATGCCGTTTCGGTGGCGGATTTTCACGACCTCGAACACGGCGTAATGGTCCTGCAGCAGCTGACCGGGCCCGCGGCGCCGTGGCATCGGCTGCTGGCTACGGTGAACGCCAACACTTCGCTGTCATCGGCTGAGGTACTCGACACGGGCAGCGCCAGCGACACGCTCATGCCCACAGGCAGCGAGCCCGAACGCCAGCAGGCCTGGGCCATCCAGCGGGCTTTTGCGGGGCTGAACGGGATGCTGCATGCAACGCAAGACAAGCCAAGCTACTACGATGAAGTGCTGGCGGCCATGGTGGCCGTGCACGATTACGCCAAGGCCGTGCAGGGCAGCCCAGACCGGGGTAAGGCCGCCCTGCAAGCGGTGCAGCAGCGTTTTGCGATGACCGGCCCGGACCCGATCGGCACCTTGCAACGGGTGGCCACCGGTTTGCCTGAACCGCTCAATCACCACGCCAGGAAAGTGGCCGATGAAACCGCCCGCGTGCTGCACATCGAAGCCCTGCGCGAGCTGGAGCGGCGCTGGGACACCGAGGTCTACAGCTTCTTCCAGCAGCGCCTTGCCGGGCGTTACCCTTTCGTGGCCAGGGCGCCGGATGCGTCGCTGGATGACTTCGAGGCGTTCTTCGGGCCGCAGGGGCGGTTGCAGCGCTTCAGTGATCAATACCTGAGGGCGTTCCTGCACGACAACCTCGAGGCGCTGCGCGCCGGCCCGCAAGGGCAGTCGCTGATTCGCAGCGATGTGATCGAGCAGCTGGCGCTGGCCAACCGCATTCGCGAAACCTTCTTCGACCAGCGTGGCAACCTAAGCGTGCAGTTCAGCATCGAGCCGCTGGGGCTCAGCGCTAACCAGCGCACCAGCCTGCTGGACCTTGACGGCCAGCTGATTGCCTACACCCATGGCCCGCGGCAGCTCACCGGCATCATCTGGCCGAACACGCTTGGCCGGCACGTGCGCAGTAACCTGACCCTGCTCAGGCAGAACGGCAGTAGCAGCCGCCTGGAGTACCGAGGCCCCTGGTCGATGTTCCGCTTGCTCAGCCGCGGTTCGCTCAATGGGCGAACCGCAACCAGCGTGGACCTGAGCTTCAGCACCGGTGATGGCGTGATGCGCTACCGGCTCAGCGCTGAAAAAGCGTTCAACCCCATTACCCAGGAACCGTTCAAGGGCTTCCAGTTACCCCGTGGGTTGCTGCAGCAGCCGCTTGAGGCCCGGCTGTAAGGCGGGGTTCGCAGGGGCGCAGGGATCGTTTGAAAAATGCCACGGCACCGGGCGGGGGCGCGACCCTGCCCGCCGAGCAGGCGGCGCGGTGCAGCACAGCGTCTGCGCCGCGGTTCCCGGGCAGGTTGAGGGTTGTCACTATCTTTCCGTTTTCTGTCCGATTGCCTGCTTACTCCACGTTACACCTAAACGGTTAAATCCCTGCCTGAACGTACACGGGATTTCACCATGAACACTTCCCTCTCCTTGGCGCCACAAGTTTCCACCGAGGCGCAGTTGCAATGGCTACAACGGGCTGACCGTACTGTTGCATTGGACATCATGAAGCTCATCAACAGCACGGTTGAGGATGGCGGGGTGCTGGGCTACGAGCAGGCGATGTCGGTCGACCAAGGTGTCGATTTCGCCGCGGCGTTGCAGGCGCGTATCGAGGGCGGGCATACCTACGCTTTGCTCGGCCGTGCACCTGCCGGCCCGGCGTGCCTGGTCATTCTGTCCCGTAGCAGCATGCCCAACTGCCGCCACATCGCTGACCTGAGCAAAGGCGTGGTACACCCAGACTACCGGGGCTCCGGGCTGGTGGCCCGGGCCTTCGCGGAAATCGTGCGGCTGTGCCAGGCGAAGGGTATCGAACTGCTGACCCTGGACGTACGCGAAGGCACCCGTGCCCACCGCCTATGGCAACGCTTCGGGTTTCAGACCTACGGCGTGCTCGACGACTACGCGCGGGTCAACGGTGAGAAGCACCGCGGCCACTACATGGCCCAGTCAGTACAAAGCCTGGCCCAGCGACTCAACCTGAGCTGAAGCGCCCTCAATCGTTCGCCTGCGGCCATCGCCGCCAAGGGCCCCCCTTTTTCATCATTCAAGGAACGCCACCATGGCCTTGTCGACTGCCGCCTTTCGCGATCAGCTGGAGCAGAAACTGCACCACCATCTGACGCTGTCTCACCCGATCTTCGAAGCACTGCTTTCACCTGAAGGCAACAAGCCGCTGCTGCGCAAGGTTGCGCTGCAAGGTTACCAACTCACCAAGTACTTCCTGACTTATGTGGAGCACCTGTTCTTCCATTGCCCGCTGCCTGCCCACAAGCGCGCGCTGATCACCAACTGCTTCGAGGAGGAGACCGGGCGGCTCTCGCGCACCGATAACCATGTGGTGCTCATGCAGAATTTCTTGCGTGCACTGGGCATCAGCGATGCCGAGCGCGATGCCGAGCAACCGCTGCCGGCCACCTGGGAGCTGATCGACTACCGCCTGCAGGCGGTACGTGACCCGGCGCGCTACCACGTGGGGGCGGCCGCGGTGATGATCGCCAGCGAAGGGCAAAACCTCGAGACCGTTGCCGGTGATGCACGTCACGTGCTGCTCGGCCGGGCGTACGGCCTGACCGAGCACGACTTGCTGTTCTTCTCCGTGCACCAGAAGGAAGACGTTGGCCACGTCAACGAAGGCCTGGATCTGGTTTCGCAGCTGTGCACCACGGCCCAGATGCAACAAGAGGCATTGCAAGCGGTCGATCACACCTGCCAGCTGTTCTACGCGATGTACGAAAACATGTACCAGGTGTATTGCCGGGCTCCCCAGGCCGAAGCGGTGTAATACCCCGCGCAGAGGATTGGCCATGAAACAGAAATTCAGCTCAACCCTGATCGTCTCGGTGCTGGTAGTCGGCTTCGTGGTGATGTTCCTGTCCAGCGCCCTGAAAGGGCTGTATCAAGTGTACTTCGTCGACCTGGCCACGCATTTCGGTGGCGGGCGTGCAGCCTTGGCCACGGCAGGTTCTTTGTTCGTGCTGACCATTGGCCTGGTGTCGCCGGTGGTGGGTTGGCTGAGCGACCGGGTTGGGCCGCTGAGCACGGTTGCCCTGGGCAGCGTAAGTGCAGGGGTGGTGCTGCTGGGGGTGACCTTGGTCGGCAGCCAGCTGATGCTGTTCACCCTGTTGTATGGCCTGCTGGGTGCCTTCGCCCTTGCCGCCATGACTTACGTACCCATGGGCATTCTGGTCGATCGCCTGGTCGCAGAGCGTTTCAAGGCCTTCGCCTTCGCTTTCGTGACCAATGGTACGTCGATCGGCTTCATCGTGCTTTCGCCGCTGTGGATCATGCTGCAGCAGCGCGTGGGCTGGCAGCCGGTGTTCTCCTGGGTCGGCCTGATCTTCCTGGTGCCGTTGAGCCTGGCGCTGTACTGGGTGGCGCGCACCGTTGCGCTCAAGCCCGACCCGCAGGCGGCGCTGGTCAAGCACTCGGTCGCGTTTCTGTTGCGTGATTCGCGGTTCTTCGTATTGGCCCTCAGCTTCGCCAGCTGTGGGGCCACCATGGCGTTCATCGACGTGCACCTGGTGTCGTTTTGGCAGGGCGAGGGGCTGCCTAGCTCGGTACAGGCCAGCGGCCTGAGCTTGCTGGGTGTGCTGGAACTGGTCAGTGGCCTGATGGCAGGGTGGCTGGCTACCCGTTACAACAAAGGGCTGCTGCTGATGATGTTCTACCTGCTGCGTACGGCGGCGGTGATCGTCCTGCTGACCACGCCCGGGCCGCTGGGTACGTACCTGTTTGCTGTGCTGTTCGGTGCCAGTTACCTGGGTACGGTGGTGCTCACGTCAGCATTCTGCTTTGCCCTGTATGGCGCCGAAATCAAAGGCAAGGTGTTTGGCCTGCTGTTCCTCGTACACCAGCTGGGTGCGTTGCTGGCCACACAGCTCGGCGCCCTGGATTTCGACCGGCATCAAAGCTACCAGTTGACCCTGGTTGGCCTGGCGACGGCCACCGTGATGGCTGCACTGGCCTCCCTGTGGCTGGTTTCGGCACGTGTAGTCGCAGAAGCCTCGGCCCCGCCAGTGGCTGAAGCGGAATAGCCCCGATCAACTGCGCATTGTTCAATGCAAACTAGGAGATGCACCATGCAATCGTCTGCGATTGGCCTGGACGGCTTTGACGCAACTTCGGCGCTGCACAGCAATCGGGTCAGCGATTTGTCCGATGTTTTCTGCGAGCCATTGGCCATGACGTCTGCTTATACCTTTGCGTCGGCGCAAGAGGCTGCAGAACGTTTCAGCGGGCAACAGCAGGGTAATGTGTACAGCCGCTTCACCAACCCCACGGTGCAAGCCTTCGAAGGCCGCGTGGCGGCGCTCGAACAAGCGGAAGACGCGGTGGCGTTCGCTTCCGGGATGGGCGCGTTCACCGCGCTGTGCCATGGGTTCCTGCAGCAGGGTGACAACATTGTCTGCAGCCGCGATGTGTTCGGTACCACCGCCAGTGCCTTCAGCGTTTACATGGCGCGGTTCGGCATCGAGGCGCGGTTCGTCGACCTTACCGACCTGGGCCAGTGGCAGCAGGCGATCGACGACAAGACCCGCCTGGCGGTGCTGGAGTCTCCCTCCAACCCGCTGCTGAAAATTGGTGACATCCGTGCCATCAGCCTTCTGGCGCACGCCAAGGATGCGCTGGTCGTGGTGGACAACACCCTGTTGACGCCGGTGCTCCAGCGCCCGCACAGCCTGGGTGCGGACTTGGTCATCCATTCGGCGGGCAAGTACATGGACGGCCAGGGGCGTGCGCTGGCCGGTGTAGTGACCGGTTCCAAAAGCCTGATGCAGGTGTTGAGGGGCGTGTTGCGCACGTTGGGTATTTCCTGCAGCCCGTTCAATGCCTGGTTGTTGCTCAAAAGCCTGGAAACCCTGGAAATCCGCATGCTGCGCGTGCAACAGGGCGCCCTGGAGCTGGCCCAGTGGCTTGGCGAACAACCCCTGGTCAGCGCTGTGCATTACACCGGCCTGGCGCAACACCCTCAGCATGCCTTGGCGTGCAGGCAACAGGACGGCCATGGCGGCTTGCTGAGTTTCGAGATCTGCGGCGGCCAGGCAGCGGCCTGGCAATGGATCGATCAACTGCAGTGCGTGGCGCGCTGCACCAATATTGGTGATACCCGCAGCATGGTCACGCACCCGGCCAGCACCACCCATGGCCGCCTGGATGCGCAAGCGCGGCGCCACGCCGGCATTTCCGACGGGTTGATCAGGCTGTGCGTCGGCCTGGAGCGGGTGAGCGATATCAAGGCCGACCTGCAACAGGCCTTCGATGCCGTGGCCTACCAACCCACGGTACAGGCAGCGCCGGGCCGCCCCCGCAGTGTGGTGGCCAATGGCTGAACTGCTCGCTTCCGGGTTCTCCATCGGGGTGTTTGCCGTGGGCATGCAATTGCTCGCCCTGGTCGCGGTGTATGGCGCGTGCACCGCCCGGCAAGTGCGCGGTTATGCCGTGGCGTTCGGCTTGGGGTGCTGTGTGCTGATCGCAATGGTGGTGCTGGACCCGATGGCGCTTGGCCGCTGGCCCATCGAGGGTGTGGCCGCGATGACGATGTGCGGCTGAGACGGGCGTCCGTTCTTTGTGAAACAGCAGCAATAAGAGCCCGTAGGGGCATTCAGGAGTCGTGAAATGTATAAAAAATTGGCCATCAGCCTGTTGTTGGGGTGTGCGCTGCCGTTTGCAGCGGCCCAGGCTGAGGTTGCATCCAACGCTGGCGAGACTGTGGCCAGCGTCAGCAAACGGCTGGTTTCGTTCTACAGCCAGCCCCTGCCTTCTGCCGGCAAACTGAAACCGATCAGGGTGCCAGCGGTACTGTCTATGCCGGCCAACCAAGCCGGGCCAGCACCGGCTGTGGTGATATTGCACGGCTCGGCGGGGATGGACTCACGCGGGCCGTTGCACGCGGCCGACCTCAATGCCCGCGGCATCGCCACGTTGGAACTGGACATGTGGGGCGCGCGCCGGCTGGCTGGCGGCGCACAGGGGCGGCCGCCCCGGGTTCACGATACCTTGCCGGACCTGGCGGGCGCCTTGTCTTACCTGGCCAATCAGCCAGGGGTCGATAGCGAGCGGGTAGGGGTGCTCGGGTTTTCATGGGGTGGCGCCCAGGCGATGCTCGCGGCGTCTGCGTCCATCGACGATGAGCTGCAACAGGCCTCTGGGGTACGCCCCGTAGCCTTGGCAGCATTCTATCCCGTGTGCTGGGGATACAACCGTGTGCCAGGCTATGACTTGAAGCACCTGGCGCCGGCCCGCCTGCTGGTGCTGGTCGGTGAAAAGGACCAGTACGATGATGACCCCAAGGCTTGTACCAAACTGGTTGCAAGCCTGCCTGCCGAAGACCAGGCACGGGCAAAGGTGCTGGTCTACCCTGGTGCCGAGCATGGTTTCAATGGCCTGGAAGCCGCGCAGGAATACAAGGACCCGTTCCTGCACCGTGGCCAGGGCGGCTTGGGGCGTTCGGCACCGGACCCAGCAGCCCGGGAGGCGTCGCGCAAGGCTGTGGTAGCGTTTTTCACAGACAGTTTCGCCACCCCCACCGTGAGTGGTCGCTGATACTAGGTGTTGTCTTGGGTGATCACGCTGCGAAACTGCAGTGGCGGTTGCGGCATTTCCCGCCGCCAGGCCAGGCGAAAGGCATGGCTGCTGCCGTAACCGCAACGTTCGGCGATTTGTTCCACATTCAGGCGGCTCCCGCGTAAGAGGTCACGGGCCAGGTCAATGCGTTGGGCGCGCAGGTAGTCCTGCAGGGTTTGCCCCGTGTTCTCGCGAAACAGGCGTGCCAGGTGCCGGTAGCTGACATTGAACTGGCTGGCCAGTTGTTCAAAGCTGAAACTGCTGCCCAGGTGCGTATCGATATAGTCCTGGGCCGCGTGTACCAGCGGGTGGATGTGGTTGCGTGCCAGGTCTGCCGCGCGCAGTTGCACATCTTCGCCGGCACGGCGACGGTAGATCACCAGTTCCTGGGCCACCTGGTTGGCCACGGCTTTGCCGAAGTGCAGCGACACGATATGCAAGGCCAGGTCGGTGCCGCTGGACACGCCCGCCGAGGTGAACACACCGTCGTCCTCCACGAAAAGGCGATTTTCCAGCACCCTGGCTTTTGGGTAGCGTGCCTGCAGCAGGCCGACATAGCGATGATGGGTGGTGCATTCACGGCCGTTCAACAGCCCGGCTTCGCCCAGCAGGAACGCGCCGGTGCAGATGGAACACAGTTGCACGGTTGGTGTTTGCCCCATCACGTTCGCCAGCCACTGCGCGGTTGCGGCCAAGGTCGCAGCATCGCTGGGGCTGGTAGACAGCTTGTTGCCGACCACGAACAGCAAATCTTCGGGCGAAAGCTGCTCTGGCAGGGGATGCAAGCCGCTCAAGGTCACACCTTGATAGCTGCTCATCTGTTGTCTGGCTGCGATGCAACGGACGCTGACCGGCGCCAACCGGAGCTCTTCCAGGCTGGCCATGATCTGCAACGGCCCGCCGAGGTCCAGAATGTGTGTGCCCGGGAGTAACAAGAACCAAATGGTGCGCATGACGGTATTCCTTTGATGTTCAAGCGCCTGACGTAAAGCGGCACCTCAGCAAAATAGCGTCAAAAGGCCATGCAGTGAAAGCCTGCCCCGATCGGATGCAGGCAATAGGGAAACGCCGTGAATAGCTGCTATTAATTCCGCATTCGCAACAATTGCTTCGATATTTGCATTTGATTGATTTATGTGACCCTGTCACGCTCTCGCGCTGCCTCAAATATCGCCTGAGCCCGGCCCGGTCCGCTTTATCGCCTGGACGGCGCGCCCAGCTGCCCATTCGCATTCATTTCATTGCGACCGCCTACCGGGCCTCGCTGGACACTCACCGCGCGGCGTTGACCCGCATCGACACCCTGCTCAAGGACATCCAGAAGCAGGGTGATGCATTGCTGCGGACCAGCCAGGCCCTGTACGACCAGCAGATGCAGATGCGCCAGGACGATACCCGTGATGCGGCAGGATGTGGCCCGCAACGCGGTCGAAACCGCGCGCTCGGTCAACCAGGCGGCGCAGGATGCTGTCAGTGGCGGCGACATCGTCAAAAGCGCGATTGCGCGCATCGAGAACCTGTCTGCCGAGGTGGAGCTGACCAGCGCAGCGGTGAGTACACTGGCTGAAGAAAGCGGGCGCATTGGCAGCATGCTCGACGTTATCAAGGCGGTGGCCGAACAAACCAACCTGCTGGCATTGAACGCGGCGATCGAGGCCGCGCGTGCAGGCGAGGCCGGGCGTGGCTTCGCTGTAGTCGCGGACGAGGTGCGTGCCTTGGCGCAGCGCACTGGCCCGCGATGCAGGCATTGCGCTCATCACCCACAGCATCGGCGGCATTCAGGGCATGACCCAGCAGATCGCGGCGGCTGCCGAACAGCAGGGTGCTGTCGCCGAAGAAATCAATCGCCATGTGCTGAATGTGCGCGACATCACCGAACAGGCAGACCGCCAGCGAACAGACCAGCAAGGCCAGCCTCGAGTTGGCCGGTTTGGGCAATTCACTGCAGGGGCAGCTGCGCCGGTTTCAGCTCTGACCAGGCCTGGTAAAGCTGCGGAAAACCACGGGCTCGGCGGCTGCAAGATGGCTGGGTGTCAGGCCGCAAATACCACACCGGTACGGGCAGCCGCATTGCGGATATGCTCTTGCATGGCACGCTGTGCACCGGCCTGGTTGCCACGGGCCAGCTGGCGCAGGATCTTGCGGTGTTCTTGCCAGGTTTCCATGGCCCGCTCTGGGCGAATGAAGGGCAGTTTCTGGCTTTCCAGGAAAATGTCCTGGCTGGCGGTGATCACCTGCAGCATCGCCAGGTTGCCGCTGGCTTCCAGCAGGCGCCGATGGAAGGCGTAGTCGAGGCGGGCGGCGGCGTCGAAACGGCCGGCACGCAGCTCCTGGCGCATCGCCTCGACATTCGCCTCCAGCGCATCGATATCCGCACCGGTCAGGTACAGGGCCGCCAGGCCTGCAGCGAACCCTTCCAAGGCATAGCGCAACTGGAAGGTATCGACCGCCGATACCTGTTCGGCGTATGGCCAGGAAAACGTGGCCGCCGGGGGTGCCGAGGGCGCCTGGACGAAAACGCCCTTGCCCGGTTGCACGCTCACCACCCCCAGCGCACTCAATGACGACAGCGCTTCGCGCAGCGACGCACGGCTGATACCCAACTGCTCGGCCAGGTCGCGTTGCGAGGGTAGGGCATCGCCGGGTTGATAGTCGCCTGCCTCGATCAGCTTGCGAATGGCCTGCAAGGCTATTTCCGGAACGGCGCGGGGGAGCGTGTCGAGCATCTGTTCAGACCAGTTGGTAAGCGGTCTGCGCTTTGTAAAGGCTTTACCGGGTGTCTGGCAAGCCTCGCTCCGTGCTGGCGCAAGGGCAGGGCAGGCTGCACGAAAGCGGGGCACGGCCAGGGCTGATGGGCTGACTGTTCAGACCAGTAAGACCGCAAACAGCCGCATGCCCAGGGCTTTTCCGGGGCCAGGCGCCAATGCTGGCACGGGCTGTGCAGTTTCAGCGCTAACGACCTTCTGCATACCCCGAGGCTTTCCCATGAAAAACATCCGCTCCCTGTTGCTGGCGACGCTGCTGTGTGGTGGCGCACTGGGCGCTGCCCAGGCCCAGGCCGACGCCCTGGCCGACATCACCGCCCGTGGCGTGCTCAAAGTGGCCGTGCCCCAGGACTTTCCACCGTTCGGCTCGGTTGGCCCCGACCTCAAGCCCCGCGGCCTGGACATCGACACGGCGCAGTTGTTGGCGGACAAGCTGGGCGTCAAGCTGGCCCTCACGCCCGTCAACAGCACCAACCGCATTCCGTTCCTCACCACGGGCAAGGTCGACCTGGTGATCTCCAGCCTGGGCAAGAATGCCGAGCGCGAAGCCGTGATCGATTTCTCCCGCCCTTATGCGCCGTTCTACCTGGCCGTGTTCGGCCCGGAGCAGACCTCGATCAGCGACATCGGTGCCATTGCCGGCAAGACCATCAGTGTGACCCGCGGCTCGATCGAGGACATGGAACTGACAGCGGTTGCCCCCAAAGGCGCGGTCATCAAGCGGTTCGAGGACAATAACTCCACCATCGCAGCGTACCTGTCTGGCCAGGTCGAACTGATTGCCAGCGGCAGCGTGGTGATGGCTGTCATCGCCGAGAAGAACCCGGCCAAGGTGCCGGTGATGAAGGTCAAGCTCAAGGACTCGCCCGTGTACGTCGGGCTGGCCAAGCAGGAGCCTGCCTTGCTGGCCAAGGTCAATGCCACCCTCGATGCCGCCAAGGCAGACGGCAGCCTCAACCGCAATGCTGAAAAATGGTTGAAGCAACCATTGCCGGCCGACCTCTGAACTGCCTCTGGATTCGCTGACTGATGGCCTACCAATTCGATTTCGCGCCCGTGTTGGCCCAAGGCGACCTGCTGCTCAAGGGGGCGTTGTTCACCCTCCAGCTGACCGCAGTGGGCACCCTGTTCGGGGTGGCCCTGGGCGTACTTGGCGCTGTGGCGCGTGCCTGGCGGCTCAAACCGTTCGATGTGCTGTTCGGCGTGTACGTGGAGCTGATCCGTAACACGCCCTTCATCGTGCAACTGTTTTTCATCTTCTTTGGCTTGCCCGCGTTGGGGGTGCGCCTGACAGAATGGCAAGCCGCGGTGCTGGCCATGGTGATCAACCTGGGGGCTTATTCCACCGAGATCATCCGCGCCGGTATCCAGGCCATTCCCAAAGGGCAACTGGAGGCGGCGGCGGCACTGGCCATGAGACGCGCCGAGGCGTTTCGCCATGTGGTCCTGCAACCGGCGCTGGCCAAAGTCTGGCCGGCCCTGTCGAGCCAGATCGTGATCGTCATGCTGGGCTCGGCGGTTTGTTCGCAGATCGCCACCGAAGAGTTGTCGTTTGCAGCCAACTTCATTCAGTCGCGCAATTTCCGGGCGTTCGAGACTTACCTGCTGACCACGGGCCTGTACCTGATCATGGCCATTGCGGTACGCCAGGTGCTGCTGTGGTTCGGGCAGCGCTTTCTGATGGGGAGGCGATGAATGGAGTTCACCTTATGGGACATCGTCCGCAACTTGCTGGTCGGCATGCAGTGGACCCTGCTGCTGTCGCTGGTGGCGTTCATCTGCGGTGGCGTCGCCGGCCTGCTGGTGCTGCTGGCGCGCCTCTCTGACAACTTCGTGCTGCGCGGGGCCGCCAAGGGCTATATCGAGCTGTTTCAGGGCACGCCACTGCTGATGCAGTTGTTCATGGTGTTTTTCGGCATTGCCCTGTTCGGCGTCGATATTTCGGCCTGGATGGCGGCGGCCATCGCCTTGACGTTGTTCACCAGTGCCTTTCTCGCCGAAACCTGGCGCGGCTGCGTCGAGGCCATTCCACGTGGCCAATGGGAAGCCTCCGGCAGCCTGGCCATGACCCGGCTGGAGCAGATGCGTTACGTGATCCTGCCCCAGGCGCTGCGGATTGCCGTGGCACCCACCGTTGGCTTCTCGGTGCAGGTGGTCAAAGGCACGGCGGTCACTTCGATCATCGGCTTTACCGAGCTGACCAAGACCGGCGGCATGCTCGCCAACGCCACCTTCGAGCCCTTCCTGATCTACGGCTTGGTAGCCGTGGGTTATTTCATGCTCTGCTACCCGCTCTCGCTGAGCGCCCGTTACCTGGAAAGGAGGCTGCATGCCCCTGCTTAGAGTGTCTGCGTTGCACAAGTACTATGGCGACAACCACGTGCTCAAGGGCGTAGACCTGAGCATCGAAGAGGGTGAAGTGGTCGCCATCATTGGCCGTAGCGGTTCCGGCAAAAGTACCTTTCTGCGTACGCTCAACGGCCTGGAGTCGATCAGTGACGGCGTGATCGAAGTGGATGGCGAGTACCTGGATGCCGCGCGCGCCGACCTGCGCACACTGCGGCAGAAAGTCGGCATGGTGTTCCAGCAGTTCAACCTGTTCCCGCACCTGACGGTAGGCGAGAACGTCATGCTCGCGCCGCAGGTGGTGAAGAAGACCAGCAAGGCCCAGGCCCGCCAACTGGCTGAGCAAATGCTGGCCAGGGTTGGCCTGGGCGACAAGTTCGACGCCTACCCGGACCGCCTTTCTGGCGGGCAGCAGCAACGGGTGGCTATCGCCCGCGCCCTGGCGATGTCGCCCAAGGTTTTGCTGTGCGACGAGATCACCTCGGCGCTCGACCCGGAACTGGTCAACGAAGTGCTCGGCGTTGTGCGGCAATTGGCCAAGGAAGGCATGACCTTGATCATGGTGACCCATGAAATGCGCTTTGCCCGGGAAGTGGGTGACAAGCTGGTGTTCATGCACCACGGCAAGGTTCACGAAACCGGTGACCCACGTGATGTATTCGCCGCGCCGCGTACGGCGGAGCTGGCGAATTTCATTGGCAGCGTAATGGGCTGAGGGGGCAGGCTTCAGAGGGGCTGCAGTTGGCGGGCCTGAAGTGAACCGGCAGCGGGCATCAGCTGCACCATGCCCACACCAGTAACGCCGCCAGCCCAGCCCCGACCGCCACCGAGCAGCCGCCTAGCGACAGCGCCGCCCGGCCTTGCCGGTACCAACCCTCCTGGCCAAGCTGGCGTGCCGGCCCCAGCAGGCTGCGCCAGCGTAATTCCGTTTGGTGAAACGCCTGCAAGTTCGCGGCATCTGCGTCCAGCCAGCGGCGGAAGTCGATGCGCTCGCATGCGGTCACCTGGGGGCTCTGCAAGCGCACGTACCATTGGCTGGCCACGCTTGCCAGCACATCCCGGCGCGAGCGCCCGGCCATCAGGGCCTGGTCCATGTTGCGTTCGACAGTGGCCAGTGGCAGGTCTAGGCGGGTGGCAATGCTGGCGAAGTCCAGCTGGTCGAGGCGGCTCAGCAGCATCACTTGCTGCACCCGGCGTGGCAGCCGCTTCAGCGCGTGCAGCAGGGCATTGTCGGCATCAGGGCCATTGACCGCGGTGGGATGTTCGAGGGGCAGCAGCAGACGGGTCATGACCGGCTCCTTGCGCTACAAAGGGGAAGGGGGGCATCTTCCGTGATGCGTGAGCAGCGTAGGCGAAACGAGATTGATTCTCAAGTGCTGATTGCGCAAAGTTTTGTAATGAGCGTTCACGCCCTGAAACACATTTGCTACCATGCGCGCCATCACGATCTTCATTAGCCTGAAGAGCCCAAAAAAAGACCCGGCAAAAAGCCGGGTCAAAAACCGTGATTAGCCTGATGAGGAGATAATCTGAAAGCGACCTAAGCTTTCAGGTTATCCAGCAGATCTCGCGATCAGCTGAGTGCAATAATAATCGTTATCATTTGCCAGTCAAATGAATTTTCATCATCCCGGTAAAAAAGTTTTACCGGTGCGCTTCCTTGTCCCGGCAATCGGGGCCTTTGCCGTTACGCGGCCATCACGTGCTCTCCCTTCCGTTTACCTACAAACCCCGGTCTTCACGTTGCTTGTGCTCCAGCAGCGCACGTGCCATGTCCATCATGTGCATCAGCGCGAAGGTCAGCTCGCGCTGGCTGCCGTGCTGGTGCGTGGCGGTTTCCTGTGCGGTGGCCGCAGCGCAGCGCAGCAGGGCGATGGCGTGTTCCTCGGCCTGCTCGCTGGTCACGCCTTCGTGCAGGGTCCAGATCTTGTTGTCCAGCGTAGGGCGCGGCGGGTTGGGGTTGAGGTAGTAGTCGAGGGCGCGGCGGGCTGCTTCGCTGTCGAGATCTGTTTCGTCGTTTTTCGGTAGTTTCATAGCGACACCTTCTGATTTCCCTTCAAGCACACTGGAATCACAGGATAGGTCAATCTGTACTATTATTTGTCGAATAAATAATTCAATTTGTGTATTGCTGCGGCTAATACAGTCCGTATTGTTGCCGCTCATGGAAAACTGGAACGCATTTCTCAAGCGCTATAAGCGCGAACACAACCTCAGCCAACTGAAGCTGGCTGAACGTCTGGGCATGACTCAGGGCGGCGTGGGTCATTGGTTGCGGGGCACGCGGCGGCCAACGTTGGAGACGATAAACGAGAAACTCGAGAAACTTGGGCTGGTGTTTCTGGAAGCACAAGTCATGGTTGTTGAGCGTGACATCGTTCGTGAAGCGCCTGGTCGCTATGCGGCCCAGCAGCCAGTGTCGGCCGAAGCGCTGCGCTATGCGAGCTTTCGCTTCCCGGTGCTGAGTTGGTCCGACTTGCACGGGCCTTTGCCTGAAACCAGCGAGATGCACGAGCAGACGGACTACATGCCTGCAGGTAATGCGTTCTGGCTGGTGGTTGAAAATGACTCGATGAATGCAACCAGCGGCAGGAGCGTGCCTGAAGGCATGCGTGTGCTGGTGGATACTGGCTTGCAGGCGGAGCCTGGCCGGCTGGTGATTGCGCGTCAGCCCGGGCGGCCAGCAGTGTTACGGCAGTTGGTCGAGGAGGGCGGAGACAAGATGCTCAAGCCGCTGAATACTCGATACCCAACGGTTCTGTGTGAAGACGGTTGTGAATTTCTGGGGGTGGTTGTGCGGGCGCACGGCTCCTTCTAGCTGTTTTTAGGTTGTTGTGAGGCTGGTGGGTGTAGGGCTTGGGTAGTGGGGCGCCTGTGAGATCGAGCGCCGCCCGCGCGGCGCTTCGCGGGTAAACCCGCTCCTACGTTTGTTTCGGGCCAGTATTGCCTGTGACAGGCGCGCGCGACCGCCTTGTTCGTACGACGCGATATCGTGGTGGGCGCCAAGGCGTTCGCGCGCAAATCCCACAGGCATAATTGGCCCGAAACAGATGTGGGAGCCGGCTTGCCGGCGATGCGCCGCGCGGGCGGCGCTCGGTCTCACAGGCACTGCAAAAGGTATGGCGAACACCTACGTTTGTTTCGGGCCAGTATTGCCTGTGACAGGCGCGCGCGACCGCCTTGTTCGTACGACGCGATATCGTGGTGGGCGCCAAGGCGTTCGCGCGCAAATCCCACAGGCGTAACTGGCCCGAAACAAACGTAGGAGCGGGTTTACCCGCGAAGCGCCGCGCGGGCGGCGCTCGGTCTCACAGGCACTGCAAAAGGTATGGCGAACACCTACGTTTGTTTCGGGCCAGTATTGCCTGTGACAGGCGCGCGCGACCGCCTTGTTCGTACGACGCGATATCGTGGTGGGCGCCAAGGCGTTCGCGCGCAAATCCCACAGGCATAATTGGCCCGAAACAGATGTGGGAGCCGGCTTGCCGGCGATGCGCCGCGCGGGCGGCGCTCGGTCTCACAGGCGCTGCAAAGAGTATGGCGAACACCTACGTTTGTTTCGGGCCAGTATTGCCTGTGCCGGACGCGCGCGACCGCCTTGTTTTTACGACGCGATATCGTGGCGGGCGCCAAGGCGTTCGCGCGCAAATCCCACAGGCATAATTGGCCCGAAACAAGCGTAGGAGCGGGTTTACCCGCGATGCGCCGCGCGGGCGGCGCTCGATCTCACAGGCGCTGCAAAGGGTATGGCGAACACCTGGCAGCCCCACCCCGGCGCCCCATCAACCAGCCAACCCCCGCTAGACAACTCACTCCGCCAATTCGACCAGCACCGTCCCTTCGCTGACCATATCCCCTTCCTGGCAGAACAACGCGTTCACCGTACCGCCATGAGGCGCGCGAATGCTGTGCTCCATTTTCATGGCCTCCAGCACCACCAGCGCGGTACCGGCCTCCACCGCCTGCCCCGGCGCCACCAGCACCCGCACGATACTGCCGTTCATGGGGGCACCCAAGCCGCCCTGGTGACCGTGGCTGGCCTCGGCCTCGGCGATCGGGTCGAAGGCTTCGATGGCATGCATCTCGCCGCCCCACTGCAAGTACAACGTAGCCCCGCGGCGCATCGCCAGGTGCTGGCGACGCACGCCGGCGTGGTCATGCACCAACTGCTCGCCCAGTAACTGCCAGGTGGGCGCCGCACTGTGCTCCAGGCCCACAGCGTGGTCCTGGCCAGCACTGACCAAGTGCAGGCTACTGCGCGCTGGCAGGCCCAGGCGCAGGCCGCTGCGCTCGGCCCATGGCGAACCGGGGTCATCTTCGCGCTGTTGCCCGGCCTGGCCCTGCCGCCAGGCTTCGGCTGCGGCCTCCCAGAAGCTGACCGGCAGCGGCTGTGGTGCCGGCAGCAAAGCGGCCTGGTGCCGCGCAATGAAGCCGGTATCCAGTTCCGCCGCGGCGAACGCCGGGTGCGCCAGAATGCGCCGCAGGAACGCGAGGTTGGTCTTCACCCCACCAATGGCGAATTCGTCGAGCATCGCCAGCAAGCGCAGGCGTGCCTGCTCGCGGTTTTCGCCCCAGGCAATCAGCTTGCCCAGCATCGGGTCGTAGAACGGCGACACCGCATCGCCTTCGCTCACGCCACTGTCCACCCGCCGGCCTTCGCCAGCTGCCGATTCACGGTACAGCGCCAGCGTGCCGGTCGCCGGCAGAAACTCGTTGGCCGGGTCCTCGGCGTACAGGCGAACTTCAATGGCATGGCCGATCAGCGGCACCTGATCCTGGGTGATCGGCAGGGCCTCGCCGCACGCCACACGAATTTGCCAGGCCACCAGATCCAGGCCGGTAATGGCCTCGGTGACCGGGTGCTCCACTTGCAGGCGGGTATTCATTTCCATGAAGAAGAACGCGCCACGGGCGTCGAGCAGGAATTCCACCGTACCGGCACCGACATAGCCAATCGCTTGCGCCGCCCGTACCGCCGCCTCGCCCATGGCCTGGCGCAGTTCGGCCGACAGGCCGGGGGCGGGGGCTTCTTCGACCACCTTCTGGTGGCGGCGCTGGATCGAGCAATCGCGCTCGTTGAGGTACAGGCAATGGCCGTGCTGGTCGGCGAACACCTGGATTTCCACATGGCGCGGCTTGAGCACGTACTTCTCCACCAGCATGCGCGCATCGCCGAACGACGCCTGCGCCTCACGCTGGGCCGACGCCAGGGCATCGGCCAGCTGGCTTTCCTCCTCGACGACCTTCATGCCCTTGCCCCCACCGCCAGCGCTGGCCTTCAGCAGCACCGGGTAGCCGATACGCCTGGCCGCATCGCGGAAGGTGTCGAGGTCCTGGGCTTCGCCGTGGTAACCGGGCACCAGGGGGACCCCGGCGGCCTCCATCAACGCCTTGGCCGCCGACTTGCTGCCCATGGCGTCGATGGCGCTGGCCGGTGGGCCGAGGAAAACCAGCCCCGCCTGCTCGATGGCGCGGGCGAAGCCTGCGTTCTCGGAGAGGAAACCGTAACCTGGGTGAATGGCCTGGGCCCCGCTGGCCTTGGCAGCAGCCAGCAGCTTGTCGACCAGCAGGTAGCTGTCGGCGGCCTTGGTGCCGCCCAGGTCCACGCGGATATCCGCTTCCCGGCTATGCCGCGCGTCACGGTCGATGGCGCTGTGCACGGCGACGGTGGTCAGGCCCATGGCCTTGGCGGTGCGCATCACGCGGCAGGCGATTTCGCCGCGGTTGGCGACCAGCAGGGTGGTCAAAGCGGGGCGGCTCATGGGCGCGGCTCCTTGGTCTCAGCGGTTTGCCAGGCGGGTGGGCGTTTCTCCAGGAAGGCGCGCAGGCCCTCCTGGCCTTCGGCGCTGACGCGGATGCGGGCGATGGTGTTTTCGCAGTAGCGGCGCAGCGCCGGGCTGAGTTCGCCGTCGTCCACTTCACGCAGCAGCTCTTTCGTGGCACGCAGGGCCAGCGGGGCGTTGTGCAGCAGGTTGTTCACCCATATCGCCACCTGTGCGTCCAGCTCGCTGGCGGGGTATACCTCGGCCAGCAAGCCCAGTTCGCGGGCCCGTGTACCGCTGAAGCGCTCGGCAGTCAGGGCATAGCGGCGCGCGGCACGCTCGCCGATGGCCTTGACCACGAACGGGCTGATCACCGCCGGGGCCAGGCCGATGCGCACTTCCGACAGGCACAACTGGGCGTCTTCGGCGCCAATGGCCATGTCACAGCAACTGATCAGGCCCAGTGCGCCGCCAAACGCCGCACCTTGGACAACGGCCAGGGTCGGTACCTTGAGCCGGTGCAGGGCGTACATCAGTTCGCCCAGTTCATGGGCGTCATCCAGGTTGGTGTTGAAGTCCAGCTGCGCCGACTGCTGCATCCAGGCCAGGTCGGCACCGGCGCTGAAGTGCCGGCCACGCCCGCGCAGCAGTACGAAGCGCAAGCCGGTATCGTCGGCCAGCCGATCGATGGCGACGATCAGCTCGCGGATCATCTGCGCGTTGAACGCGTTGTTCTTGTCCTCGCGGCTAAGCCACAGGGTGGCGAAGCCGCGCGGGTCGCGAATCACTTCGAGGGTGCTGAAATCGCTCATAGGTCACATCCGGAAAATGCCGAAGCGGCTCGCTTCGATCGGCGCGTTCAGCGCAGCGGACAGTGCCAGGCCCAGTATGTCGCGGGTTTGCGCCGGGTCGATGACGCCGTCGTCCCACAGCCGGGCACTGGAGTAGTAGGGGTGGCCCTGCTGTTCGTACTGGTCGAGAATCGGCTGCTTGAGCCTGGCTTCGTCTTCGGCACTGAACGGCTGGCCACTGCGCTCGCTTTGCTCGCGCTTGACCTGGGCCAGCACACCGGCGGCCTGCTCGGCGCCCATCACACCGATCCGCGCGTTCGGCCACATCCACAAAAAGCGTGGGTCGTAGGCACGGCCGCACATGCCATAGTTGCCGGCACCGAAGCTGCCGCCGATGATCACCGTGAATTTCGGCACCTGGGCGCAGGCCACCGCGGTCACCAGCTTGGCGCCATGCTTGGCGATACCGCCTTCCTCATACTTCTTGCCCACCATGAACCCGGTGATGTTCTGCAGGAACAGCAGTGGGATGCCCCGCTGGCAGGCCAGCTCGATGAAGTGCGCGCCTTTTTGCGCCGCTTCGGCGAACAGGATGCCGTTGTTGGCCAGGATCGCCACCGGGTAGCCATGCAGGTGGGCAAAGCCGCAGACCAGGGTGGTACCGAACAACGCCTTGAATTCGTCGAACAGCGAGCCGTCGACCAGCCGGGCGATCACTTCGCGCACATCGAACGGCTGCTTGGCATCGGCGGGCACCACGCCATACAGCTCGTCGGCGGCGTACAGCGGTGCCACCGGGGCCAGGCGTTGCAGCTTGCCCAGCTTGTGCCAGTTGAGGTTGGCCACGCAGCGCCGGGCAATGGCCAGGGCGTGTTCGTCGTTGTCGGCGTAATGGTCGGCCACGCCGCTGGTACGGCAGTGCACATCGGCCCCGCCCAGGTCCTCGGCACTGACCACTTCGCCCGTGGCGGCTTTGACCAGCGGCGGCCCTGCGAGGAAAATGGTCGCCTGCTGGCGCACCATGATCGCTTCGTCGGCCATCGCCGGCACGTAGGCACCACCGGCAGTGCACGAGCCCATCACCACGGCGATCTGCGGGATGCCCTGGGCGCTCATGTTGGCCTGGTTGAAGAAGATCCGACCGAAGTGCTCGCGGTCAGGGAACACCTCGTCCTGGCGGGGCAGGTTGGCACCCCCCGAGTCCACCAGGTAGATGCACGGCAAGCGGTTTTGCTGGGCGATGACCTGCGCACGCAGGTGCTTTTTCACCGTCAGCGGGTAGTACGAGCCACCTTTGACCGTGGCGTCGTTGGCCACGATCATGCATTCCACGCCTTCTACGCGGCCGATGCCGGCGATCACCCCGGCAGCCGGCACGTCCTCGCCGTACACCTCGTGGGCCGCCAGCTGGCCAATCTCGAGGAACGGCGAGCCCGGGTCCAGCAGGCGGTCGATGCGCTCGCGTGGCAACAGTTTGCCGCGGGAGGTGTGTCGTTCCTGAGCCTTGGGCCCGCCGCCCTGGGCGACCTGGGCCAGCAGGCCGCGCAGGGCCTGGACCTGGGCGGCCATGGCGGCATGGCTATGGGCATAATCCGCCGCCTTGGTATTGAGCTGTGACTTGAGAATCATCATGACCTCTGGCGCAGATCAGCGCGTCTCGTTGAACAGTTCGCGGCCGATCAGCATCCGACGGATTTCGCTGGTGCCGGCACCGATCTCGTAGAGCTTGGCATCGCGCAGCAGGCGGCCAGCCGGGAATTCATTGATATAGCCGTTGCCGCCAAGGATCTGGATGGCTTCCAGGGCCATTTGCGTAGCACGCTCGGCGGTGTACAGGATGACCCCGGCAGCGTCCTTGCGGGTGGTCTCGCCACGGTCACAGGCCTGGGCCACGGCATACAGGTAGGCGCGGCTGGCATTGAGCTGGGTGTACATGTCGGCGATCTTGCCCTGAATCAGCTGGAACTCGCCGATGCTCTGGCCGAACTGCTTGCGGTCGTGAATGTACGGCACCACCAGGTCCATGCAGCTTTGCATGATGCCGGTCGGCCCGCCCGACAACACCACGCGCTCGTAGTCCAGGCCGCTCATCAACACGCGTACGCCGCCGTTCAGCTGGCCGAGAATGTTTTCTTCCGGTACCTCGACGTTGTCGAAGAACAGCTCGCAGGTGTTGGAACCGCGCATGCCCAGCTTGTCGAACTTGTTGCTGCGGCTGAAGCCTGGCCAGTCGCGCTCGACGATGAACGCGGTGATGCCGTGGGCACCCTTGTCCAGGTCGGTCTTGGCATAGATCACATAGGTATTGGCGTCCGGGCCGTTGGTGATCCAGGTCTTGCTGCCGTTGAGTACGTAGCGGTCGCCGCGCTTTTCTGCGCGCAGCTTCATCGACACCACGTCGGAGCCGGCATTGGGCTCGCTCATGGCCAGTGCGCCGATGTGCTCGCCGCTGATCAGCTTGGGTAGGTACTTGAGTTTCTGTGCGTGGCTGCCGTTGCGGTTGATCTGGTTGACGCACAGGTTGGAGTGGGCACCGTACGACAGTGCCACCGACGCCGAGGCCCGGCTGATTTCCTCCATGGACACCACGTGGGCCAAATAGCCGAGGCCGGCGCCGCCATATTCTTCCGAAACGGTGATGCCCAACAGGCCCATGTCGCCGAACTTGCGCCACATATCGGCAGGGAACAGGTTGTCGTGGTCGATTTGCGCGGCACGCGGGGCCAGCTCGGCGGCGACGAAGGTGCGCACCTGGTCACGGAGCATGTCGATGGTTTCGCCCAGGGCGAAGTTCAGGGTGGGGTAATGCATGCTGGGGCACCTTGTTGTTCTTGAAATGGGTTAGACCGTAGCTCATGGAGCTGTCGGACCCTGTGGGAGCGGGCGCGACCGCGAATGCATCAGCAGGGCCGCCGTCATTTCCTGAATGATCGCATTCGCGGGCGCGCCCGCTCCCACGGGGTTCGGCTTCATGCCTGAGATCGGTATTGTTCATTACCTTTACGTTAACGTAAACCTGAGTGCAGTGGCTGTCAATCCAATCGTCACCTTTACGTAAACGTAAATCTACGCCAGAGTATCTCCGCTTGCTTCAGCCGTGCCCAGAACAACCACAAGAAGGGACACCCATGAGTCAACCAAGCTATACCCGCGGCCGCCAGGACCAACCGTTGCTGACCCAGACTATCGGCCAGGCCTTTGACGCCACCGTGGCGCGTTGCGCCGGTGGCGAAGCCCTGGTTTCGCGCCACCAGGGCGTGCGCTACAGCTGGCGGCAACTGGCCGAACAGGTCGACGCGTGTGCCCGCGCCTTGATGGCGCTGGGCCTGAACCGCGGCGACCGGTTGGGCATTTGGTCACCCAACTGCGCCGAATGGTGCGTGTTGCAACTGGCCAGCGCCAAGGTCGGGGCGATTCTGGTCAACATCAACCCGGCCTACCGGGTGGGTGAGTTGGAATACGTGTTGCGCCAGGCCGGGTGCGGCTGGCTGGTCTGCGCCGATGCTTTCAAGAGCTCCGATTATCACGCCATGGTTCAGGCGCTGGTGCCAGAGCTGGCGAGCGCCCCCGCGGGCGCACTGGCCAGCCAGCGCCTACCCGAGCTGCGCGGGGTCATCAGCCTGGCAGCCCGCCCCCCGGCCGGTTTCCTGGCATGGCAAGCCCTGGCCGGGCTGGCCGGGCAAACCTCGAGCGAAGCCTACCTGGCCCGCCAAAGCGGGCTGCAGTTCGACCAACCGGTGAATATCCAGTACACCTCCGGCACTACCGGTGCACCCAAGGGCGCCACGCTGAGCCACTACAACATCCTCAACAACGGCTTCATGGTCGGCGAAAGCTTGGGCCTGGGCGAGCGCGACCGCATGGTGATCCCGGTGCCCCTGTACCACTGCTTTGGCATGGTCATGGCCAACCTGGGTTGCATCACCCACGGCAGCACCATGATCTACCCCAATGATGCCTTCGATGCCGAACTCACCCTGCGTGCGGTGGCCGAGGAGCGTGCCAGCATTCTCTATGGCGTGCCTACCATGTTCATCGCCATGCTCGACCACCCGCTACGCGCCCAGGTGGACCTTTCCAGCCTGCGCAGCGGCATCATGGCGGGGGCGACTTGCCCGATCGAGGTGATGCGCCGGGTGATCGACCAGTTGCACATGGCCGAGGTGCAAATCGCCTATGGCATGACCGAAACCAGCCCGGTTTCGCTGCAAACCGGGCCGGAGGATGAGCTGGAGCTGCGTGTTACCACCGTTGGCCGTACGCAGCCACAGCTGGAAAACAAGCTGGTAGACGCTGACGGCTGTATCGTTTCGCGCGGCGAGATCGGCGAACTATGTACCCGCGGCTACAGCGTGATGCTCGGCTATTGGGACAACCCCGAAGGTACCGCGGCAGCCATCGACCCAGCCGGCTGGATGCACTCGGGTGACCTGGCGGTGATGGACGAGCACGGCTACGTGCGGATCGTGGGGCGCAACAAGGACATGATCATTCGCGGTGGCGAGAACATCTACCCGCGCGAGCTGGAAGAATTCTTCTATACCCACCCGGCAGTGGCGGACGCCCAGGTGATCGGTATCCCGTGCAGCCGTTATGGCGAGCAGATTGTCGCATGGGTCAAGTTGCACCCTGGCCACACGGCCACCGCCGAAGAGCTGCAATGCTGGTGCAAGGCCCGCATAGCCCACTACAAGGTGCCGCGGCATATCCGTTTTGTAGACGAATACCCGATGACAGTAACCGGTAAGGTGCAGAAGTTTCGCATGCGCGAGATCAGCATCGCCGAACTCTGCGCCGATGGCGCGAGTTGACTGACCGGGCTGTCCGGTTCGCCCGCACCCGCGGCTGCGCGCCCGTACCGACCTTGCAGGCGGCAAGGTCGGTAAGCTGGTCTACCCTTAGGCTTTCACCGGTGGTTCCTGGTTCGGCGGGTCGCCCACCGTCGGCGGTTCGGTTGGCTTGATCGGCAGCTCGTCCGGTTCTTGTTCCGGCACGGGCGGCGGCAAGCTCGGGTCGTCGATGTTCGGATCGGGGGTTTCCGGTGGCGTTGGAATGTTCATGGCCTGACCTCGCGTGGGTGGTTTGAAGAGGTACTGCAGGCTTGGACTTCGGCCAGCTGCGATTCGCTCAGTTTTTTTGAACCCTCACGCCCGCGCCCGGCTCTGAACCCTTACCGCCACCAGCCTGAGGGAGCAAGGTCGATGTCACGAAACGAGCTTTTTGAAAGCGTGCCAATGGCCAACGATCATCCTGACCAGGCCATCAGCCTGGCCCAGGCGCTGCTGGCCCCACGCATCGTGATCGAGGACACCCAGCCGGTGCTCGACGCCGGCACCTTCGCCGCCAAGGCGATCAGTGGTCAACCGGTTGCCGTCAGCAGTAAGGTCTACAGCGATGGCCACGACCGCCTGGCCGTGGTGCTCAACTGGCGCCCGGCGCACAGCCAGCGCTGGCACTCGGTGCCGATGCAGTCGGCGGGTAATGACCTGTGGTTGGCCGAGTTCACCCCCACCGAGCTGGGGCCGCACGTGTTCGGTATCCAGGCCTGGATCGACCCGTTCGCCACGTACTGCCACGACCTGGAAAAAAAGTACCATGCCGGCGTCGAGGTCAGGCTGGAGCTGGAAGAGGGGCGGCTGATGCTCGGCCAGGGCATTGCCCTGTGCGATGGCGCCGTGCGCAACGAGCTTGAGGCCGTGCTGCAGCGCCTGGCGCAGGTGGGCAGTGACGATCAGGTGGCGCTGCTGCTGGACCCGCGCACCGCCCGGCTGATGGCCGAGGCCGAGCACCGCAGCTACCTGGCCCGCAGTTGCGAATTCCCGCTCGATGTGGACCGCCCGGCAGCGCAGTTCGCCAGTTGGTACGAACTGTTCCCGCGCTCGATCACTGACGACCCGCAGCGCCATGGCACCTTCAACGATGTGCACCAGCGGTTGCCGATGATCCGTGACATGGGCTTCGACGTGCTGTACTTCCCGCCCATTCACCCTATTGGCCTGCAGCACCGCAAGGGGCGCAACAATGCGCTCACGGCCGAACCGGGTGACCCGGGTAGCCCGTATGCCATCGGCAGTGCAGAGGGTGGCCACGAAGCGATTCACCCGCAGTTGGGCAGCCGCGAAGACTTCCGCCGCCTGGTGGCGGCCGCTGCCGAGCACGGCCTGGAAATCGCCCTCGACTTCGCCATCCAGTGCTCCCAGGACCACCCCTGGCTGAAACAGCACCCGGGCTGGTTCAGTTGGCGCCCGGACGGCACCATCCGCTATGCCGAGAACCCGCCAAAAAAATACCAGGACATCGTCAACGTCGACTTCTATGCCCCCGACGCAGTACCCAGCCTTTGGTTGGCGCTGCGCGATGTGGTGGTGGGCTGGGTCGAGGAGGGCGTGAAGACGTTCCGCGTCGACAACCCGCACACCAAGCCGCTGCCGTTCTGGCAATGGCTGATCGCCAATGTGCGCAGCCAGTACCCGGAGGTCATCTTCCTCGCTGAGGCGTTCACCAAGCCCGCCATGATGGCGCGCCTGGGCAAGGTCGGCTATGCGCAAAGCTACACCTACTTCACCTGGCGCAACACCAAGCAAGAGCTGCGCGAATTTTTCGAGCAACTCAACCAGCCGCCATGGAGCCAGTGCTACCGCCCCAATTTCTTCGTCAATACCCCCGACATCAACCCGTTCTTCCTGCACACCTCCGGGCGTGCCGGTTTCCTCATTCGTGCAGCATTGGCGACCATGGGCTCAGGGTTGTGGGGCATGTATTCCGGTTTCGAACTGTGCGAAAGCGCCGCTTTGCCAGGCAAGGAGGAATACCTGGACTCGGAGAAATACCAGCTGCGCCCGCGCGACTTCAGCCAGCCCGGCAACATCATTGCCGAGATCGCCCAGCTCAATCGCATCCGCCGGCAGAACCCGGCCTTGCAAACCCACCTCGGCGTCGCGTTCTTCAACTGCTGGAACGACAACATCCTGTACTTCGCCAAGCGTACGCCCGAGCGCGACAACTACATCCTCGTGGCAATCAGCCTAGACCCGCACAACGCTCAGGAGGCGCACTTCGAGCTGCCGCTGTGGGAGCTGGGGCTCGATGACAACGCCCAAACCCATGGTGAAGACCTGATGAATGGTCACCGCTGGTCGTGGTACGGCAAGACCCAGTTCATGCGCATTGAACCTTGGCACCAACCATTCGGCATCTGGCGTATCGAAAAGGCCGGTTAGGGCATATGTACCGGGCCGCCTTGCGGCCTATCGCGGCAAATAGGCTGCACGGCAGCCGCAACGCCAGCCAACACGGTCCACAGACATGCAAGGAGTCACTCATGGCCAAGCGTTCCCGCCCGGCAGCCTTCATCGACGACCCGCTGTGGTACAAGGACGCTGTCATCTATCAGTTGCACATCAAGTCGTTCTTCGACTCGAACAACGATGGCATCGGTGATTTCGCCGGCCTGATCAGCAAGCTGGACTACATTGCCGAGCTGGGCGTCAACACCCTGTGGTTGCTGCCGTTCTATCCTTCGCCGCGGCGCGACGACGGCTATGACATCGCCGAGTACAAGGCCGTGCACCCGGACTACGGCAGCATGGCCGATGCCCGTCGCTTCATCGCCGAGGCGCACAAGCGTGGTTTGCGGGTCATCACCGAACTGGTCATCAACCACACCAGCGACCAGCACCCTTGGTTCCAGCGCGCCCGCCACGCCAAACGCGGCAGCAAGGCGCGCGACTTTTACGTATGGTCCGATGACGACCAGAAGTACGATGGCACCCGCATCATTTTCCTCGACACCGAAAAGTCCAACTGGACCTGGGACCCGGTGGCAGGCCAGTATTTCTGGCACCGCTTCTACTCGCACCAGCCAGACCTCAACTTCGACAACCCGCAGGTGCTCAAGGCGGTGATCGGGGTGATGCGCTTCTGGCTCGACCTGGGCGTGGACGGGCTGCGCCTGGACGCCATTCCTTACCTGATCGAGCGCGACGGCACCAACAACGAGAACCTCACCGAAACCCACGGGGTGCTCAAGGCCATTCGCGCCGAGATCGATGCCAACTACCCAGACCGCATGCTGCTTGCCGAAGCCAACCAGTGGCCGGAAGACACCCGCCCGTACTTTGGCGAAGGCGACGGCGACGAATGCCACATGGCCTTTCATTTCCCGCTGATGCCGCGCATGTACATGGCCCTGGCCATGGAGGACCGTTTCCCGATCACCGACATCCTGCGTCAGACTCCGGAGATCCCGGCCAACTGTCAATGGGCGATCTTTCTGCGCAACCACGATGAGCTGACCCTGGAAATGGTCACCGACCGCGAGCGCGACTACCTGTGGAACTACTACGCAGAAGACCGCCGCGCGCGCATCAACCTGGGCATTCGTAGGCGCCTGGCGCCCTTGCTGCAGCGTGACCGCCGGCGCATCGAACTGCTCACCAGCCTGCTGCTGTCAATGCCCGGCACGCCCACGCTGTACTACGGTGACGAACTGGGCATGGGCGACAACATCTACCTGGGCGACCGCGATGGCGTGCGCACCCCCATGCAATGGTCGCCGGACCGCAATGGCGGTTTTTCCCGCGCCGACCCACAGCGCCTGGTGCTGCCCCCGGTGATGGACCCGTTGTACGGCTACCAGACGGTCAACGTCGAGGCACAAAGCCATGACCCGCACTCGCTGCTCAACTGGACCCGGCGCATGCTGGCGGTGCGCAAGCAGCAGAAAGCCTTCGGCCGTGGCACGCTGCGCACGCTGAGCCCCAGCAACCGGCGCATCCTGGCCTACATTCGCGAATACACCGATGCCGATGGCAACACCGAGGTCATCCTGTGCGTGGCCAACGTTTCCCGCGCCGCCCAGGCGGCAGAACTGGAATTGTCACAGTACGCCGACAAAGTACCGGTGGAGATGCTCGGCGGCAGTGCCTTTCCGCCGATCGGTCAGCTGCCGTTCCTGCTGACTTTGCCACCTTATGGCTTTTACTGGTTCCTGCTGGCATCGCACGACCGTATGCCCAGCTGGCACGCCCAGCCCACCGAGGGGTTACCCGAATTGATTACGCTGGTATTGCGCAAACGCATGGAAGAACTGCTGGCGGCGCCTGCCAGCGACACTCTGCAAACCAACATCCTGCCCCAGTACCTGCCGAAACGGCGCTGGTTCGCGGGCAAGGAAGGGCCCATAGACCAGGTACGGCTGTGTTATGGCGTGCGTTTCGGCACCGCCCCTACACCGGTATTGCTCAGCGAGCTCGAAGTGCTCAGCGACGGCGTGGCCACCCGTTATCAATTGCCGTTCGGGCTGCTGCCCGAGGAGCAGATCAACAGTGCGCTGCCGCAGCAACTGGCGTTGTCCCGGGTGCGCCGGGCCCATCAGGTGGGTCTGATTACCGATGCGTTCGTGCTCGAGCCGTTCATCCGCGCCGTATTGCGTGCGTGCCAGGAACGCACGCGGCTGGCGTGCGGCGACGCTGATGGCGAGCTGCGTTTCGACTGCACCGAGCAACTGGCCGGCCTGGGGCTGAATGAAGAAAGCGAGGTGCGCTACCTCAGCGCCGAACAGTCCAACAGCTCGGTAGTCATCGGCGACCGCGTGGTGCTCAAGTTGATCCGCCGGGTCAATCCGGGCATTCACCCGGAGCTGGAAATGAGCGCCTACCTGACCGCCGCCGGCTTTACCAATATCTCGCCACTGCTGGCCTGGGTCAGCCGCGTGGATGCGCAGGCAGCCCCGCACCTGCTGATGATCGCCCAAGGCTACCTGAGCAACCAGGGCGATGCCTGGGCCTGGACCCAGAATACCCTGGAGCGCGCCATCCGTGACCAGATGGAGCCCACCCGGTCGGATGCCGAAGTACATACCGACGCCCTGGCCGAACTCACAGCCTTCGCCGCCTTGTTCGGCCAGCGCCTGGGCGAGATGCACGTGTTGCTGGCAGCACCCACCGATGACCCGGCCTTCCAGCCGTGGCCCAGCGATGCCCAGGACCGCGAACGCTGGGTGACCCAGATCAGTGCCGAGTTGACCCATGCCCTTGACCTGCTGGCGCAGCACCGCGATCACCTGGACCGCGACAGCCAGGCGCTGGTCGATGATCTGCAACAACAGCGTCATGGCCTGGTCGAGCATGTTCGCCAGCTGGCCGAGCAGGCCGAGGGCGGCTTGCTGATGCGTGTGCACGGTGACTTGCACCTGGGCCAGGTGCTGGTGGTGCAGGGTGATGCCTACCTGATCGACTTCGAGGGTGAGCCGGCCCGGCCCCTGGAAGAACGCAGGGCCAAACACAGCCCCTACAAAGATGTCAGCGGCGTACTGCGGTCGTTCGACTATGCTGCTGCGATGATCTTGCGCAGCGCGTCTACGGTGGACCTTTCCGAGGCGGCACGGCAGGCCCGGCAACGGGTGGCCCGGCAGTACCTGCACCAGTCGCGGCATGCCTTTATCGAGGCGTACGGCCTGGCCACCGCTGCCATGCCCCACGCCTGGCAGCAGGCGGAAGGCGAGCGCGCTGCGCTGGAGCTTTTCTGCCTGGAAAAGGCGGCCTACGAAATTACTTATGAAGCCGAGAACCGGCCGAGTTGGCTGGCCGTGCCTTTGCATGGCTTGCATGGACTGATCAGTACCTGGGGAGAGTCAGAATGAACGTAACAACGCGTGAAAACGGTGGCCTTCGGCAACGGGACCTCGACGCCCTGGCCCGCGCCGAACACGCCGATCCATTTGCGGTACTCGGCCCCCATGACGACGGCGCTGGCGGGCAGGTGGTCAACGCCTTCCTGCCCAGCGCCCTGAATGTGCGCATTCTTGCCCGCGAAGACGGGCGCATCCTCACCGAAATGGCGCAAGGCAGCCTGCCGGGCTTGTTCACCGCGCACCTCGATACAGCACAGCCTTACCTGCTGCAGATCGGCTGGGCCGGTGGCGAGCAGGTGACCGAGGACCCGTACAGCTTCGGTCCGCAATTGGGCGAAATGGATCTGCACCTGTTTGCTGAGGGCAACCACCGCGACCTGTCCGGGCGTTTCGGCGCGCAGCCGGTGCAGGTCGAGGGGGTCGACGGGGTGTGCTTTTCGGTGTGGGCCCCCAACGCCCGGCGGGTATCGGTGGTGGGGGACTTCAACAACTGGGATGGGCGCCGCCACCTGATGCGTTTGCGTCATGGTGCCGGGGTGTGGGAGCTGTTCATCCCACGGCTGGGCGTGGGGGAAACCTACAAGTTCGAAGTGCTCGGCAAGGATGGCATCCTGCCGTTGAAGGCCGACCCCCTGGCCCGCGCCACCGAATTGCCGCCCAGCACGGCGTCCAAGGTAGCGGGTGAGCTGGGCCATGCTTGGCAAGACCACGACTGGATGGCGCAACGGGCGCAGCGCCATGCGTACAACGCGCCATTGTCGATCTATGAGCTGCACCCCGGCTCCTGGCGCTGCGAAATGGACGAGGCCGGCGAGGTCGGGCGCTACTACAACTGGCGGGAACTGGCCGAGCGCCTGGTGCCGTATGTGCAGGCGCTGGGCTTCACTCATATTGAACTGCTGCCGATCATGGAACACCCGTTCGGCGGTTCCTGGGGCTACCAGCCACTGTCGATGTTCGCCCCCACCTCGCGCTACGGCAGTGCCGAGGACTTCGCCGCCTTCATCGATGCCTGCCACCAGGGCGGCATCGGGGTATTGCTGGACTGGGTACCGGCGCACTTCCCGACAGACGAACATGGCCTGGCGCGCTTCGACGGCACGGCCCTGTACGAGTACGACAACCCGCTGGAAGGCTACCACCAGGACTGGAACACGCTGATCTACAACCTGGGCCGCAATGAGGTGCGCGGGTTCATGATGGCCTCTGCGCTGCATTGGTTGAAGCATTTCCACATCGACGGGCTGCGCGTCGATGCGGTGGCCTCGATGCTGTACCGGGACTATTCGCGCAAGGCCGGCGAGTGGGTGCCCAACCGCCACGGCGGGCGCGAAAACCTCGAGGCCATCGACTTCATTCGCCACCTCAACGGTGTGGCGGCCCATGAGGCGCCGGGGGCGTTGATCATCGCCGAGGAGTCCACCGCCTGGCCCGGGGTCAGCCAGCCGATCGAGCAGGGCGGGCTGGGCTTTGCCTACAAATGGAACATGGGCTGGATGCACGACACCCTGCACTATATCCAGAACGACCCGGTCCACCGTGCGCACCACCACAACGAGATGAGCTTTGGTCTGGTGTATGCTTACTCCGAGCATTTCATCCTGCCCATTTCCCACGACGAAGTGGTACACGGCAAGCACTCGCTGATCGACAAGATGCCCGGCGACCGCTGGCAGAAGTTCGCCAACCTGCGCGCTTACCTGGCCTTCATGTGGACCCACCCCGGCAAGAAGCTGCTGTTCATGGGCTGCGAATTTGGCCAGTGGCGGGAGTGGAACCACGATAGCCAGCTGGACTGGTACCTGCTGCAGTACCCTGAGCACCAAGGCGTGCAACGCCTGGTGAGTGACCTCAACCGGCTGTACCGCGAAGTCCCGGCGTTGCATGAGCAGGACTGCCAGCCACAGGGCTTCCAGTGGCTGATCGGTGACGATGCGCAGAACAGCGTGTTTGCCTGGCTGCGCTGGAGCAGCAGTGGCGAACCCGTGCTGGTGGTCGCCAACTTCACTCCGGTTCCGCGTGAGGGTTACCGCATTGGCGTGCCGTTCGGCGAGCGCTGGCAGGAGCTGTTGAACAGCGATGCCGAGATGTACGCCGGCTCCAATGTCGGCAACCTTGGGCTGGTGCACAGCGAAGACATCGCCAGCCACGGCCAGCCGCAGTCGCTGGCCCTGAACCTGCCCCCGCTGGGTGTGCTGGTGATGAAGCCCGTCTGATGCATCTGCTGTGCTGGCCCCGCCGCTGGTTTGCCGGCGCCAGGGCCAGCGCAGGCTACCATCGCATGCGCACCCCAAGGCTGCCAATCAGCCCATTGAGGTCATTGCCATCCACATCGCTGCTGTAGTCGGCACTGACGAACATGGCCACCGAGGGCGTTACCCGCGCCACCAGCCCCAGGCCCAGTTCCACCGTTGTCGAAAAGCGCGAACTGGAGATCTTGTCGACCTGTTCCAGCTTCACTTCGTCAGGGTTGCTGAAGTCATACCACACGTTGGTCCGCACATAAGGCTCCAGGGGCATGCCGCGCATTTCATAGCGCCCGGACAATGTGGCGCCGACTCGGCCGCTCCAGCTGGGCTGGCTGTCGTAGGCCTGCCGGGTTGCGTGCTGCCCTTGGCTACCGGGGAAGAACTGCTGGTTCATCAATTGCGCCTGGGGTTCGATCACCCAACTGCCAGCCAGGGGGATCGGATAGCCGCCCTCCACCGAGAAAGTCATCGCGTGGCCGCTGTCGCCCGGCCGTTGGCCGGTGTCACCCCCGCCATCCACCTCGATGCGCGAACCCACGGCCACGGCATCCAGGTGCCAGCCCTGTGCGTGGGCCATGCTCCAGTACATGCCCAGGCTTTCCCCGCTCAGTTGCGTAGCATTGCGCGGCTTGTCGCCCAGCAGCGGGCGCATGCCATTGAAGCTGCCTTGCAGGTTGTTATGGCCGACCACCCTCCCGGCGCGTTGCACCTCGCCTGCTGGCGTTGCACGCACGAACAGCTCGGGGCCGGTCATCAGCTGCTGGTCGGGCGCTGCGAGCGGTTCGGGCGCTTGTGTGCCGTTGCGGGGTAGGGGCGGATAAAGCTGTGACCACTCATACGCGAACGTTTCCACCGGGGTTGCCAGAAGCAGCGACGTGGAAACCGCGTAGAAAAGACGGTCGATGCGCACGGGGCTCGAAGTGGTTTTCATGGCGGGTCTCCTTTGCTCTTGTGAAGTACAGCTTGAGGACCTGGTCTGTTGTCACAGGCTGTACGGCAAAACAGAGGGCGACCCAAACCAGCACGCCCGCTTCGGCACACGCGCCCAAAGGCGCGCGCTAGAGGCTCGGCGCGAGATTTTTACTGCTCGGTAATCTTCAGCTAAGGAGAGGGGAGGGCCTGCGTCAAGAAAACGTGAAAGGCCCGTTCACCTTTTGTGGGGGTGACCAAAGCGCTGATTCAAAAGAAAAACTGTGAGGCTATAGCGGCGTTCGCTATTTCCCGCGAGGGCGCTATGAAGAATGATTGCTAGCGCCACGCTCGGGCAGTGGCGGCGTGTTTGCCGCAGCATATGCGGCGGTTGTGAGATCGAGCGCCGCCCGCGCGGCGCTTCGCGGCTAAAGCCGCTCGTCGGGCGGGGTACACCGCCCAATGTAGGAGTGGCTTTAGCCACGAATACAGTGGTGGCGGCAACGGTGAATACCCAGAAGACATTGGCCAGCAGGCCCGGCCCCTTCGCGGGTGAACCCGCTCCTACATCGGGCGGGGTACACCGCCCCATGTAGGAGTGGCTTTAGCCACGAATACGGTGGTGGCTGCAACGGTAAATACCCAGAAGACATTGGCCAGCAGGCCCGGCCCCTTCGCGGGTGAACCCGCTCCTACATCGGGCGGGGTACACCGCCTCATGTAGGAGTGGCTTTAGCCACGAATACGGTGGTGGCTGCAACGGTAAATACCCAGAAGACATTGGCCAGCAGGCCCGGCCCCTTCGCGGGTGAACCCGCTCCTACATCGGGCGGGGTACACCGCCCCATGTAGGAGTGGCTTTAGCCACGAATACGGTGGTGGCGGCAACGGTGAATACCCAGGAGATATTGGCCAGCAGGCTCGGCCCCTTCGCGGGTGAACCCGCTCCTACATCGGGCGGGGCACCACCGCCCAATGTAGGAGTGGCTTTAGCCACGAATACGGTGGTGGCGGCAACGGTGAATACCCAGGAGATATTGGCCAGCAGGCCCGGCCCCTTCGCGGGTGAACCCGCTCGTTTGTTTCGGGCCAGTATTGCCTGTGCCAGACGCGCGCGACCGCCTTGTTTTTACGACGCGATATCGTGGTGGGCGCCAGGGCGTTCGCGCGCAAATTCCACAGGCATAACTGGCCCGAAACAAACGGAGCGAGCAAAGCATCACGATGCGCCGCGTGGGCGGCGCTCGATCTCACATGCACTCAAGAGGCCGCGGCGGGCACTGCCCACCGCGCCTACCCGGTTCACTCGTCTTCGCGTTGCAACACCATCAACACCATGGAGCGCCCCTTCACCTCGAAGGTGCTGTCGAACTGTAGGTGCTGGCCCTTGCGCAGTTCGGGCCGGTCAGTGTCGATCAGGCAGTTCCAGTGATCGCCATCCGGCACTGTCGGCAGCTTGAACGGCACCACATCATGGTGCGAGTTGACGATCAGCAGCACGGTTGCCTCGGCGCCGGGCCGGGCAATACCGCTGACCTGCGCGCGGCCATCGATCAGCATGCCCAGGCAGCGGCCGTGCGGGTCTTCCCACTGCTCCACGGTCATCTCGCCGCCATCCGGCGCCAGCCAGGTCACGTCCTTGACCCCGATCGCTTCGTTGTAATCGCCAACCAGGAACCGCGACCGGCGCAGTACCGGGTAGGTGAGGCGCAGGCGAGTCAGGCGCTTGACGAAGGCCAGCAGCTCTTTGCCTTCCTCGTCGAGGTCCCAGTTGATCCAGCCGATCTCACTGTCCTGGCAGTAGGCATTGTTGTTGCCGTGCTGGGTGCGGCTAAACTCGTCGCCCGCCACGATCATCGGCGTGCCCTGGGCCAGCAGCAAAGTGGCGAAGAAGTTGCGCATCTGGCGCATGCGCAGGGCGTTCACGGCCGGGTCTTCGGTCGGCCCTTCGGCGCCGCAGTTCCACGACAGGTTGTTGTCGGTACCGTCCTGGTTGTTCTCGTCGTTGTCCTCGTTGTGCTTGTGGTTGTACGACACCAGGTCGCGCAAGGTAAAACCGTCATGGGCGGTGATGAAGTTCACCGAGGAGTACGGCCGGCGGCCACGGTTGTTGAACATGTCGCCTGAGGCCGTCATGCGCGCGGCAAAGTCGGCCAGCTGGCCTTCATCGCCTTTCCAGAAGGCGCGCACGGTGTCGCGGAAGCGGTCGTTCCATTCGGCCCAGCCGGGGGCGAAGTTGCCCACCTGGTAGCCGCCTGGCCCGCAGTCCCACGGCTCGGCAATCAGTTTGACCTGGCTCAGCATCGGGTCTTGGCGGCAGGCCACGAGGAAGCCGTGGCGCTCGCTATAGCCGTCATGGTACCGGCCAAGAATGGTCGCCAAGTCGAAGCGGAAGCCGTCCACGTGCATTTCGCCGGCCCAGTAGCGCAGCGAGTCGGTGACCAGTTGCAGCACGCAGGGGTGGCTCAGGTCCAGGGTGTTGCCGGTGCCGGAGTCGTTGATGTAGTAGCGCTTGTCATCCGGCATCAGGCGGTAGTACGAGGCGTTGTCGATACCGCGCATAGACAGGGTCGGGCCGCGCTCGTTGCCCTCGGCGGTGTGGTTGTAGACCACATCGAGAATCACCTCCAGCCCGGCGTCGTGCAGGTGCGCGACCATCTCCTTGAACTCGGCGATCTTGCCGCTGGCCAGGTAGCGCGGGTGGGGGGCGAAAAAGGCAATGCTGTTGTAGCCCCAGTAGTTGTTCAGCCCCTTGTCCAGCAGGTGCTGGTCGTTGACGAACGCGTGAATCGGCAGCAACTCGATACTGGAAACACCCAGGTCCTTGATGTGCTTGAGCAATTCGTCGTTGGCCAAGCCGGCGAAGGTACCGCGCAGCTCCTCCGGCACGGCGGGGTGGCGCATGCTGATGCCGCGGGTGTGCGCCTCGTAGAGGATGGTGCGCTCCCAAGGTACTTGTACGCGCTCGTCACGGCCCCAGGTGAAGGCCGGGTCGATCACCTTGCACTTGGGCACGAAGGGGGCGCTGTCACGTTCATCGAACGACAGGTCGTCGTCGGGGTGGCCGATGGTGTAGCCAAATAGCGCCTCGGACCACTTCAGTTCGCCGACCAGCTGCTTGGCATAAGGGTCGATCAGCAGTTTGTTGGGGTTGAAACGGTGACCGTTTTGCGGCTCGTACGGGCCATAGACGCGGTAGCCATACACCAGGCCCGGGTGCGCATCGGGCAGGTAGCCATGGTAGATCTCGTCAGTGTATTCAGGCAGCTCGATGCGTTCGAGCTCATGCTCGCCGGTGGAGTCGAACAGGCACAGCTCGACCTTGGTGGCATTGGCCGAAAACAGGGCAAAGTTGACGCCCAGCCCATCCCAGGTGGCGCCCAGGGGAAAAGGTTGGCCTTCGCGGATGCGGGTTGGGGCAACCGAGCGGGTTTTCTTCGGGATACGGGGGCTCATGGCAATCCTCAAATGGCCGTGGTGGAAGGTATGGGGTGATGCTGTGCTGCCCTGGTGCCCTCTTGGTGGCGCCCGCTCCCCCTAAGTCAGCCATGACCGCCAGCCGTGTGGCAATCGTGGGGGAGCGGGCAGGCCGCGAAGTGGCCGCAACCGGTTTAACCGGCAGTAGGCTTTTTCACCGCCCGTGGTTTCTTCGCCGCAGCGGGTTTTACCCCCGGCAGGGCCGCTACCTTGGGCTCGGCCGGCGGCTTGGGCTGGGCTGCTGGCTTGGCTTTGGCAGGGGCCCGCTTGCGCGGTGCGGCTTTTGGCGCCAGGGCCTCGGCCTCGGCCAGCTTGCGGGCCATTTCCCAGTGACGGTCTTCCTGGCCGGCGGGTTTACCTTCTGACTCCCAGATCTGGTAGGCAAATTCGCGAATACGCTTTTCATCGACACTCATCGAAACGCTCCTGATGCTCAAGATTGTTGGATCAACAGGTTGACCGGAAACTCCGCCAGCACGGCGCTCAACATCAGCTCCCTTGATGAGCTGACCGCCGCGCATGGGAAAAGTCCCGTCGAATTGGCAGGTGATACGGCAAACGGTAAAACCAGCCGGGTGTCGTCCCAGTTCTGTGCCGGGATCAACGGTGTTGGCGCGCTGCCGAGCAGGCTGTTGGCCAGGCGTGGGGCCACGACGATGGCGCGTTCGCCTTCACCCAGCCGGGCGAAGGCGACGACCTTGTCGGCATGCCGGCCCTGTACCGTCAGCGGCAGGTAGGCACCGCGGCGGAACAGCTCGGCGTGCGCCTGGCGGCAGTCCAGCACACGGGCGACCAAGGCCTGCTTGAGGCGGCCGTCGCGCCAGTGCGACAGCAGCTCGGCCACGGGTGTGGCACTTTCCAGGGTGGCACGCCGCAAAGCGTAGTCCACGGCGCGGCGGTTGTCCGGGTCGACCAGGCTCAGGTCCCAGTATTCGTTGCCCTGGTACAGGTCGGGCACGCCCGGGGTGGTCATGCGCAGCAGGGCCTGCACCAGGCCATTGAGGGCGCCGGGGCAGGCGAGCAGTTGTGCGGCATCGGCCACCGATTGACGCAACTGCTGGTTTTCACTGCCCAGCAGCAAACCGTCCAGGTAGCGGGCACAGGCCGCCTCGTAGGCTTCGTTCGGTGCGTTCCAGCTGCTGCGCAGCTTGGCCTCGCGCAGGGCCTTTTGCTGCCACTGGCGCACGCGGTCGGCGTATTGGCGCAGGGCGTTGGCGTCGTGCAGGTCAAGGTCCAGCGGCCAACTGCCGAGCAGCGTCTGCAACAGCATCAGCTCGTCGCAAGGGCTGGGCGCCAGGCCGTCCTCCAGCGGCGCACGCAGCGGCGCCGCCAGCTCGCGCCAGTGCTCCACGCGGCTGGCCAGCCACGGCCCACGCTCGCTGAGCACGGCCAGGCGGGCGCGTGTGTCTTCGCCACGCTTGTGGTCATGGGTGGCGGTGGCCAGCAGGTTGTCGGGGAAGTCGCGCAGGCGCCGTTGCGCTTCGTTGTGGAAGTGCGCCATCGGGGCACTGAAACGCTCGGCCTCGAAGCCCACATCGTTGCGCGACAGCAGCCGCGCGCTGCGGTAGAAGGCCGTGTCTTCCACCGCCTTGGCGGCACTGGGCGCGGTCAGTTGCTGGAAGCGCACGCAGGCATGGCGCAACTGCTTGCGCGCGCGCCCCGGCGGCAATTGCCGCCAGCCTTGGCCACCCAGCCATTGTTCCAGGTGGTCGAGCAACGGCCAGTCGGCTTCGGCCAGGTCCTGGCGGGCATTGGTCAGGGCTTGCTGGAAAAACACTTCGTCTTCAGCCGGGCGCCCGCAAGCATTGAAGTAGGTGCGGTACACCGGATAGTGCGCCACCAGCGCCTGCAAGGCACGGCGGATCGCGCCCAAGGTCAGGTCGCGGGTCATCAGGTCGTTGCGGGCGACCTGCAACAGCGCCTGGGCTACCGACTCGCAGTCGCCTGCCAGGCTGGCGTTGAGCACCAGGTGGCGCGCCTGGCGCACTTCTTCAGCAAAGGCCGGGCGCTCGCTGATGTTGGCCCACAACTCGGTCAGCGGTGCCTCACCGGCCGGGTCGTGCTGCAGCAGCGACACCTGGTTCATGAACTCGTAGCCAGTGGTGCCGTCGGTGTGCCAGTCGAGGTGCAGGTGTTCGCCGCTGCCGAGAATCTTTTCCACGTAGATCGGGAAGTGTTCGACCGCCGCGTTCAGCGGCCGACTGGCCAGCAGGCCGTCGACGCGCCGGCGCAGTTTGCGGCAATAGCCGCGCGGGTCGGCCAGGCCGTCGATATGGTCAATGCGCAGGCCGTCTACCAACCCGCGTTCGATCAGCTCGAAGAGCTTGGCGTGGGTCGCCTCGAACACCACCGCGCGCTCAACCCGCAGGCCACCCAATTCGTTGATGTCGAAGAAGCGCCGCCAGTTGATGTCGTCGGCGGCGGTGCGCCAGCTGGCCAGCCGGTAAGTCTGGCGCTCCAGCAGCAGGTGCAGGCGTTTAAAGCCGCTTTCGGCACGGCTGTCGAACGCCACCAGCGCCGACTCTAGGTCGGCACCTTGCTGTACCAGGCGCGCCAGTTCGGCGTGCAACGGCAGGGCGTCAGCCAGTGGCGTGGCAGCCTCGCCCAGCGCGGTGAAGTGCTGCGCCAGGGCCTGCAAGGCGGGGTCCGGGCTCAGCGCCAGGATCCAGCCGTAGTCGATCGGGCAAATCGGGAAACGGTGCTGGTAGTGGGCGACTTGCAGCACCCCCCGGTCCTTGTCGAACTCCAGCGGGAGTTCGCCGTTTTTCAAGCACACGCCATAGTCGTTGCCCAGGAACGGCAACAGCAATTGCCCGGCCAGCAGCGGATCGCTGGAATGCCACTGGATGTCGAAGAATTCTGCGTACGGGCTACGCCGGCCCCAGGCCAGCAGGCATTGCCACCACGGGTTGTCCGCACCGCCTACCGCCATATGGTTGGACACGGTGTCGAGGATCAGCCCCATGCCATGCTGGCGCAAGGCCGCGACCAGGCGCTGCAACGCCGCCTCGCCGCCCAGCTCGGGGTTGACCTGGGTCGGGTCGACCACGTCGTAGCCGTGGCGTGAACCGGCACGGGCCTTGAGGATGGGTGAGGCATATAGGTGGCTGATGCCCAGTTGAGCGAAGTAGGGCACCAGCGGCACGGCGTGGTCGAGGGTGAAGTCACTGTGGAACTGCAGGCGCAAGGTGGCGCTCAAGGGCTTCATCGGTCACGCTCCCAGGCTTGTTCGCGGGCTTGGGCAAGCAGCTCCAGGCGCCGCGCGGCATCGTCGTCATTCAGCAGTTCATGCACCGGGCGGGCGAAGCGCCGGCGCCAGTTGGGGTGGCCGGTGGTGGTGCCTGGCAGGTTGGGTTGCTCGTCGCAGCCCAACAGGTCTTCCAGCGGTATTAGCACCAAGGGCGCCCGGGTATGGCCCACATAACGGATGGCGGCATCGATCACGGCGTCATCGTCCTTGAGCACGCCATAGTTGGCTTGCAAGGTGCGGCGCAGGCCGTCGTGTTGTTTCTGGCGGTCGTGGCGCCAGTGCAGTTCGGTGGCAGCGTCAATGAGTTGCAAGCGGTGGCTCCAGTCGATATCGCGGTTTTTCAGCCAGCCGGCCAGGGGCGCCAGGTCGTGTGTACCGGTAGTGGCCAGGGCGTTGTCGGGCCAGTCGAGTATGGGCGTGAACTGCCCAGGCTGGCGCTGCTCGAAAGGCAGCACGCGCATGCCCAGCACGGCTTTCTCGGCCAGGGCTTCGCGCAGGCCGGCGGGCACCGTGCCCAGGTCTTCACCAAGGATGATGGCCTGGTGGCGTAGCGATTCCAGCGCCAGTAGCCGCAGCAGGTCCTCCAGCGGGTAGTTGAGGTAGGCGCCTTCGCTGGGCTCGGCGCCTTGCGGTATCAGCCACAGCCGACGCAGGCCCATGACGTGGTCGATGCGCAGGCCGCCGGCATGCGCCAGGTTGGCCCGCAACATTTCGATGAACGCGCGGTAGCCGTTGCGCTTGAGGCCTTCGGGCGAAAAGGCGCAAATACCCCAGTTCTGTCCGGCCCGGTTGAGAATGTCGGGCGGTGCGCCCACATTCAGGCCCGACAGCAATTCGTCCTGGCGGCTCCAGGCCTGGCTGCCGGCACCGTCGGCGCCAACTGCCAGGTCGGCGATCAGGCCCACCCTCATGCCGTTGCCGCGGGCGGCCTCGTGGGCGCGTTGCAGGCCACGCTCGGTGAGCCATTGGCAGAACGCGTGGAACTCCACCTTGGCCGGGTAGGCCTCGGCGATGGCCTGGACTTGCGGGTGACAGGGGTCTTGCCAGGGCGCGGGCCAATGCCGCCAGTCGGCGCCCAGGCCATGCTCCACGGCATGGGCTTGCAGCACTTCGAAGCGGCAATGATGCTCCAGCGCTTCACCGGCGGCTTTGCGGAAGCTGTCGAAGTCCTCGCGCAGCGGGTGGCTGCCTTG
Source organism: Pseudomonas sp. NY5710 (assembly GCF_013305665.1). Lineage (NCBI taxonomy): Bacteria > Pseudomonadati > Pseudomonadota > Gammaproteobacteria > Pseudomonadales > Pseudomonadaceae > Pseudomonas > Pseudomonas sp. NY5710. The sequence goes on along the minus strand of NZ_CP045554.1, from coordinate 3,421,099 downwards.
GCTGAACCCTTGGTACAGCGCCTCCAGCACACGCAGCTGGGCGCTGGCGGCCCGGGGCCAGTCGACCAGCGGGCGCTGCTGCAGCTCTTCCAGCAGTTGTTCCAGGCCGCAGGCTTCGATGGCCATGCGCACTTCCCGTTCGCCCAGCAGGGCGGCGGGGCTGGCGTACAAGGTATTGAGCAGCAGGCGGCTGGAGGGCGAGTAGGGGCTGTAATGTTCTTGGTCGATGGCCGACAGGGCATGGATAGGGCTGATGGCCAGGGCATCGGCGCCGCGCTCTGCGGCCGAGCGGGCCAGTTGTTCAAGGGCCAGGCAGTCGCCATAACCACCGTCGCCAGGGCGGCGCAGGCTGTACAGCTGAACCGCCAGCCCCCAGCAGCGCGCGGGTGGTTGCTGCGCGCTGTGCTCAAGGCTGTCGTCAAGGCTATGGCAACGGGGCGGCGCTACGGCCACCGTGAAGCGGCGGCTGTCGATCTCGACCTGGTGGTAACCGACAGGCAGTTCACCGGGCAGGCGCGCCTGCCGGTCAAGTTCCAGCACAAGCGTGGCGCTGTCCTCGAGGGTGCAGCGGGCGACGCTGGCCGCGCTGAAATAGCGCGACAGGTCCAGCGGCTGGCCATGGTCGGCCGTCAGCAAGGGCGGCAGGTGTTCACTGTCGTCGGCGGCTTCCAGGGTCTGTAGGCTTGCGGCGATTGCCGCATCGTCGCCGGCCGGGTGGCCCAGGTTTTCGAGCAGGTTGCGCAGCACGTGGTCGCTCACGCGCTGAGGGCGGTCATTGGCGTCGATCCAGTCACGGCTAAGCCCGACGCGGTTCGCCAAGCGGTGCAGGGCGGTTTCGCTCATGGGCGCTCCTGGGTAGGGGGAAGCAGGCTGACCACGCAGCTGTACGCCGCCAGTTGGCTGTCGGGGTGGCGAGCATCGCCGCTGTCGAACAACCGCAAAGGCGGTGGCGGCAGCTCGACCAGCTGCGGGCTGTCGGCCAGGTTCAGGTCGATGCGCAAGGTGTTGCCATTGCCCAGTCGCCAGCGTGCGGTCACTGCCTTGTCACCGTGCACCTCGGCGCCCAGCGCGCAGCTGCCAGGCAGGTACGGGATCACATGGTGGCGGCGCAGGGCGAGCAACTGCTGATACAGACCGTGCCAGCCGGCCAGCACCTGCTTGCTGTGGGGGCGTGATGCCTCGAAGGTCTGTTTGGCATTGGGGTCAGGAATGTGCTCGCGCTGCTCGGGGTCAGCGAAGGCCTTGAAATGGGCGAACTCGCCACGGCGGCCTTCGCGCACTGCATCGGCCAGTTCGTCGTGGAAGTCGGTAAAGAACAGGAAGGGCTGGCAGCTGCCTTCTTCGTCCCCCATGAACAGCAAGGGGATCATCGGTGCCATCAGCAGCAAGGTGGTGGCAGCGCGCAGCGCCTGCGGTGGGCACAGGCGGGTCAGGCGCTCGCCCAGGGCGCGGTTGCCTACCTGATCGTGGTTCTGCAAGAACAGTACGAAGGCACTGGGTGGCAGATGCGCGCTGGGTTCGCCGCGCGGCGTACCGTGGCGGTTGGCCTGGCCCTGGAACACGAAGCCTTCGGCCAGGCAGCGTGCCAACTGGTCGATGGGGCGGTCCTTGTAGTCGGCATAATACCCTTCGGTCTCGCCGGTGAGCAGCACATGCAGGGCGTTGTGGCCGTCATCGTTCCACTGCGCGTCGAAGCCCTGTTGCAACAGGGTGGCCTGGTTGTGCTCGTTCTCCAGCACCAGCCACACGTGGCGGCCGGGCTCCACTGCGGCACGCACGCGGTCGGCCAGTTCCACCAGAAAATCGGGTTGGTCGATGGCATGTACGGCATCCAGGCGCAGGCCGTCGCAGCGGTAGTCGCACAGCCACATCAGTGCGTTCTGGATAAAGTATTCGCGCACCTGCGGGCGGCGGAAGTCGATGGCCGCGCCCCAAGGCGTCTGCCGATCTTCCCGGAAGAACGGGCTGGCATACTGGTGCAGGTAATTGCCGTCGGGGCCGAAGTGGTTGTACACCACGTCCACCAGCACCATCAGCTTTTCACCATGGGCCTGGTCGACCAACGCGCACAGTTGCTCTGGGCTGCCGTAGGTGTGCTGCGGGGCATAGGGCAATACGCCGTCGTAGCCCCAGTTGCGCTCGCCGGGGAACTGCCCCAGGGGCATCAGCTCTATTGCGCTGATACCCAGCGCGGCCAGCTTCGGCAGTTGCCGGGCTACGCCTTGGTAGCCATCGAGCAGCCCCACATGCAGTTCCTGAATGACCGCCTCGTGCCAGGGGCGGCCTAGCCACGGGTGCTGCCAGGGGTAGCTGGCCACATCCACCACCTTGCTGGGGCCGTGCACGCCAGTAGGCTGGTAGCGCGACGCCGGGTCGGCCACCTGCAGTTCATCATCAATTCGAAAGTGGTAACGGTCGCCGGCCTGGCAGGGCGCCACGCCGCTGAACCAACCGTCTTCATCGCGCTGCAGGGCGATAGCCGGCTGCTGCTCCAGTTCCACGCTCACGCTGCGCGCATCGGGTGCCCAGAGGGCGAAGCGCGCCGACGTGGCGTCCAGCAAGTGTGCGCCATGCCTGTGCATCTTACTGCCCTCGCTCAGTAGTGGCTCAGTTGTGCTTGCTTGACCAGGTCTTCGTACAGCCGGGCGTAGGGTTCCACCGCCTGGCACCAGTTGAACGGCTGGGTCATCGACAGGCAGCGCATGGCGTTGAGCAGGTCCTTCTTGCCATATACATAGAAGGCGCGGCCAAGCGCTTCGCGGTAGCTGTCGACGGTCGACTCGTTGAACAGGAAGCCCGTGACCCCGCACTCGATGGTGTCAGCCAGGCCGCCGGTATTGCGCGCCACTGGCAGCGAGCCAAAGCGCTGGGCATACATCTGGCTGAGCCCGCAGGGCTCGTAGCGCGAGGGCATCAGCAGGAAATCACTGCCGGCGAACATGCGCCGGGCGTCGGTTTCGTTGAAGCCGATGCGTACCCCGATACGGCCTGGGTGGCGCAGCGCAAGCTCACGCATGGCCTGTTCTTCCTCCGGCTCGCCACGGCCGATGATCGCAATCTGCCCGCCCTGTTCGACGATGTAGTCGGCCACGCCCAAGGTCAGGTCCAGGCCTTTCTGGTAAACCAGGCGCGAAACCACTGCGAACAGTGGGCCTTCGGAGTCGTCCAGGCCGAACAGTTGGCGCACTTCCTGGGTGTTGCGTGCCTTGCCTTCCCAGTCATTGATGCTGAAGTTGTGCTGCAAGTGCTTGTCGGTGGCCGAATCCCAGCTTTCGTCGATACCGTTGGGGATGCCGCCAAGCAGGCCTTGCTGGGCTTTGCTGGCGAGGAAGCCATCCAGGCCGCAGCCGAATTCCGGGGTGGTGATTTCCCGCGCATAGGTGGCGCTGACCGTGGTGATGTGGCTGGAGTAGGCAAGGCCAGCCTTGAGGAACGACAGCTTGCCGTAGAACTCCATCCCTTCCTGCTGCATGGCATGTTCCGGGATGGCCAGTTCGGGGCTGCACCCACGGCTGTACACGCCTTGGTAGGCCAGGTTGTGGATGGTGAACAGGGTTGGCGTGTTGAGGCCGCGCCAGTGCATGTAGGCTGGCGCCAGGCCGGCAGGCCAGTCATGCGCATGCACCACTTCGGGCTTCCAGTGGATCATGCCTTCGCCGGCTGCGATTTCCGCTGCGGCCAGGCCCAGGCGAGCGAAACGGATGTGGTTGTCTGGCCAGTCGCGACCGTTGTTGGCGCCATAGGGGGTGCCGTCGCGCTGGTACAGTTCGGGGCAGATGAGCACATAGATGACCAGGCCGTCGGGCATGTCCATGCGGCCGATCTTGCATGGCGGCAAGGCTGCGTGGCCGCCCAGTTCGCCGACGATATGGATCGGGTTGTCGCTTTCGACCACCTGCGGGTAGCCCGGGATCAATACCCGAACATCGTGCAGGTGCGCCAGGGCGCGCGGCAGCGCTGCAGACACGTCACCCAGGCCGCCTGTCTTGACCAGGTCGGCGATTTCCGAGGTCACGAACAGAATCTTGCGCTTGTTGGGGTTGTGCTGGCGCTGGGCGCCGGGTGCCTTGGCTGTCGTGGCGAAATCCGGGGTGAGCGGTTCGCGCTTATCGGTGGTGAAGGTGTTTACGTGTGGCTCGACAGCGGCACTGATCATACTTCTCTCCGTCCCTATGCTTGCCGGGTGCTGGCACCCGTGGCGTTGTTTCGTACTGGTTCTCTCTGCTTGCTGAATACGTACTGCTTTCCATGCCCCAAGGTCGTGCGCGCAGGCACCGCGCTCTCGGCGTTCCGGCCGAAGGCGTTTGAGCGGGTAGGGGTGGTGGCCGAAGCTGGGAGATCCCGTTGCGTTTGGCCTACTTAGTTCCTGACCTGCCCGCGTTCCGTAAAGTTCGACTTATTTTCGTCACTCTTCCATTGAGCAAATCGCGGGCCGAAAACCGAGTGTAGGAGAGAAAAGGCAGAAAAGGTGACCCACTGGTCACATTTGAGAGCATGCGGGCTAGACGCAAACGTTGGCGTTTGTGAATGGATGTGAACAAGCATGAAGCGGGGTGGGTAATTGCGTGCTGATGCCGCGCCTTTTTGTGGCGGGATGGAGTGCGTGCGCCATATTGGTGCGCCTGTGCTCGCCCGAAAAAGGGCCGCCAGGTGGGCGTGGAGTTTATCTGCGAAGCGCCGCTCGCGCGGCGCTCGATCTCGCAGAAGGTGAGCCGCTACAGCCCTTCACCCAGCACCCGGTCGATGCTATCGACGAAGTAATCCACGCTGGCCCGGCTGGTGCACATTGGCGGCTTGATCTTGAGAATGTTCAGGTGATCCCCTGTGGGTTGCATGAAGATGCCCAATTCCCGCAGCCTGTCGCAGAGCAGCTGGGTTTCCTGCGTCGCGGGCTCCAGTGTTTCGCGGTCACGCACCAGTTCCAGGCCCAGGTAGAAGCCCGAGCCATGCGCGGCGCCGGCCAGCGGATGCTTGTCGACCAGCGCCTGCAGGCGCGCCTTGAAATAGCGCCCGGTGTCGCGGGCGTTGTCCCACAGGCCTTCTTCCTGCATCACGTCCAGTACTGCCATGCCAATGCGGCAACTGACCGGGCTGCCACCGGCAGAGGAGAAGAAATAGCCCTCGGCCTCCAGTGCTTCGGCAATTTCGCGGCGGGTAATGACCACCCCCAGCGGCTGGCCGTTACCCATGCCCTTGGCCATGGTGATGATGTCGGGCACCACGCCTTGCTGCTCGAAGCCCCAGAAGTATTCACCCAGGCGGCCGTAACCGACCTGGACCTCGTCGGCGATGCACACACCGCCCCTGGCCCGGACCTTGGCATAGGCCTCGCGCAGGTACCCCGCTGGCAGCGCGATGCCACCGGCATTGCCGTACACCGGTTCGCAGATGATGCCGGCCAGCTGTCGGCCACGGGCATCGAGGTCGGCCAGCTTGGTGTCGACATCGCGCAGGTAGTCTGCTGCGCTGTCGGCGCCACGGTAGCGGCCGCGGAAGGTATTCGGCGCCTCGACCGGGTGCACCCAGTCCGGGCGGGTGTGCAACGCCTGCGGGTTGTCGGCGATCGACGTGGAGATGGCATCGGTGGCCACCGACCAGCCGTGGTAGGCCTCCAACACGCTGAGCAGGTCGCGCCCGCCGCTGTAGGCCCAGGCCAGCCGTATCGCCAGGTCGTTGGCTTCGGTGCCGCTGTTGACCATGAAAACCCGGTCGAAGCCTTCGGGTACCAGCTTCAGCAAACGTTCGGAAAATTCGGTGACGGCCGCGTAGTGAAAGCGCGAGTTGGTATTGAGCAACGACCACTGCCGCGCCGACTCGGCGACCATGCGCGGGTGGCCGTGGCCCAATACCGCAACGTTGTTGAGCATGTCGAGGTAAGCGCGGCCTTGCATGTCGAACAGGTAGTTGCGCCAGCCACGTTCGATGTGGGGTGGCTGCGCGTAGTAGTGTTTCTGCGAGCGCGCGAAGCTGGCGTCGCGACGGGCCAGCAGGGCCTGTGGGTCAGGCAGTGGCTCGGCATCGCAGTCCAGGCCCAGCAGCGGCGCGGGGGAAGGGCACAGGGCCAGCCAGGCATCGGCATGGGACGGGGTGGCGAAGAAAGGTGGCTGGGTGTCGGTGCCCAGGCACACTTGCACGCGAAGCACGCCGCAACTACGGCCCAGCGCCTGGCCCTGGGCCACGGCCTGGCCAGCGGCTGGCGCATCTTGCAGGCCTTGCAGCCACAAGGCCCAGCGCGCAGTACGCAGGCAGCCGCCAGTATCGCCATGGCGCTGCCAGGTGCCGGCCGCCGGTGCCTGGAGCAGGCTGGCGTGGGGCACATGCAGTTCAACGCCCAGGGCGCAAGTGGCCGGTTCTGCGGCGCGGTCGATATGGGTTTGCGACAGGCGATATTGCCCGTAGAGGGTGCAGGCCGGGGCAGGTTGCCGGGTGAGCAGGTGCTGGTCGAAGCCAGGTTGCTCCCAGTTGCCCGCCTCATAGTGCGCACTGAGCACGCCGAGGTCGAGCCGGTGCACCGCCTGCCCTTGCAGTTCGGGAAGCAGCGGCGCGCAGCCGCTCATGTCTGGCGTGGCGACCGGCAACCCGGCAGCCCGCAGGATCGCTGCCTGCATCAGGGCGAAGGGCACGGCGGTGGCGGTGTCGAAAATTTCCCACTCATGGGCGACATTGTCGCGGGTGTACTGGTTGTCTGGGTCCACTGCCAACTGCTGTGCGCTGCTCAGCACCAGTACGGCGGCGCGGTTCAGTACCAATGGCCACAGGGCGTGCAACTCGGCATGGGTCAGTGGGTTGAGGGCCTGGTAGGCACTGACCGCCGGGAGGATCCGCAGCGGGTCGCCTTCGGCGTGGTGCAGCAGCGCCGCACAGGTTACCGACAGGTCGGCGATGCGCCAGGTACGTAGCAGGTCGCCGAAGTCGATCAGCCCTCGCAGTTGCCACTGGCGCTGGTCGTCGCGCGCCCACACGGTGTTGTCGTCGGTGATGTCCAGGTGCACGGCTTGGCTTGGCAGGCTGCCGATCAGGGGGGCCAGGTGTTCGGCAGCCACGGCGGTGGCCTGTGCGATACGGCGGCGCTGGTCGGCATCGTTCAGCACGGGAAGCAAGTGCTCTATCAGCGTTTGCGCATGCTTGGGATCCCATTGCAGGGTGCGCTCAAGGCCAGGGTGGTCAAAACCGGCCAAGGCCTGGTCAAGCTTTGCGCAGAGGCCGCCCAGTTCGGCCATCAGTTGCGCCGGGAGGTGGGCAAGGCGCGTCAGCGGTTGCCCCTCGATGTATTCCAGCAGCCTTACCCGCAGTGGTTGCGCTTCGACGTCCAGGGCCAGCAAGGCTTCGCCGCTGAGTGCCCGGCGCACGCCTGGCACAGGCAGGCCATGCTCGCGCAGGTAGGCGAGGGCCGCATGCTGGGCCTCCAGTTCGACCTGGGCATAGCTGCCATGGCACGCCTTGAGCACGAAGCTGCCTTGCGGCGCGACCACGCGCAAGTTCAGGTCCTGTTGGCTGCCAAGGGCCGACAACTCGCCCGTCAGGCCGTAATGGGCCTGTAGCAGGCTTTGCGCCTGGGTGGTGCCGAGCACGGGGCCTGGCAAGCTGGAGCGCTGAACCAGCAGGTGGAGGGCAGGGGAGGCAGTTGGGTGGTGACTGGACATGGGCTCTACCGTTGAGGCGGGTGGACGGAGCGACTTTATGCGCTAGCTGGCTGATGACTAAAGACGATCGTCGTCAATTTTTCTGATGATCCTCAGCGTGGCTTGTACAACCTGAGCGCGGGTATTCCAGCCCGTGAAACGGGAGTGGTGAACTTCCCTGATGGCCTGATCTCTTAGGAAACAGGTGCTGCTGCCGCACCGTTTGTCGAAATATAATACGAATAGTTGTACAAAAATTTCTCTCTGTACAAGTATTGATGTAGCGTAGTGCTATTACTCTATGCTTGGGTCCGCGTGGGACAGGTGAGATGTCATGAAAGTTGCCCCCGTTCCGACCAATGAACCCGACCGTTTGGCGAAGATCGCCGAATGGTGCGTATTGCACCAGCCGCAGAGCTGCGAACTTACTGCGCTGGTCGAGATGGCCCGCCGCTACTTTTCCATGCCGATCTGCCTGGTTTCGATCGTAGGGGAGTGTGAGCAATGGTTCACGGCCAAGGCCGGGCTGGCCGCCGATGCCACCCCACGGGATGTTTCGTTCTGTGCACACACCATTTTGCAGGCGCAGCCACTGGAAGTGCTGGACGCTGCCCTGGATCCGCGTTTTGCCGACAACCCTCTGGTCACGGGTGAGCCCGGCATTCGCTATTATTGCGGGGCCCCGCTGCTGGTCGACAGCCGGGTGGCCATCGGCAGTTTCTGCATCATTGATACCGCCCCTCGGCCCGCCCTCGATGAGGCGCAACGGTCGATGCTGACATCCTTCAGCGAAATGGCCATGCACATCATCGCCGGCATGCGTCGCAACAATTTTCACGACCAGGCCACCGGCCTGTTCAACCGCCTAAAGCTCGAATGTGATGTGGTAGCGGGCCTGGACCGCGGCAAGTCGCTGACCCTGCTGGCGGTGGACATCATGGCCGCCGAGGCCCTCAGCGATATCATCCGCGGCCTGGGTTACAACTTCGCCCACGACCTGACGTTGCAGGCCAAGGCGCGCATCGCCAGCCAGTTGGATAACGGCCTGTCGTTGTACAAGATCAGCCCCACCCGCTTCGGTGTGCTGCTGGAAGACGCAGACGACGTAGAGCCGTTGTGCGAACGGATTGTCGACGCCCTTCAGGCGCCTGCGCAATGCCACCAGATTCCGGTGTTGCTGGACGCCGGTATCGGCATTGCCCCTATCACGCAGCAGGGCGAAGACCGTGACGGCATGGAGTGGATGCGCCGGGCAGTTGCGGCAGCAGATACCGCGCGGCGCAGGCCTGGCCGGCATGGGTGGTACGAGCCGGAAGTGGACGCTGCGCAACGCCGGGCGTTCCTGTTGCTGGCGTCGTTGACCCAGGCGCTGCAGAGCGACGATGAACTGAGCCTGCACCTGCAACCGCGGATCGAGCTGCCTTCGGGCCGATGCTGTTCTGCCGAAGCCTTGCTGCGCTGGCGCCACCCGTTGCTGGGCGAGGTGGCCCCGGCAGAGTTCATTCCTTTGGCTGAAAAAACCGCGCTCATGACCAGCCTCAGCCTTTGGGTGATGCGCGCAGCCTTGCGCGTGCTGGCCTGTACCCGGGACCTGGATTTCAGTCTCAGCTTCAACGTCACCGCGCGCGACCTGGAAAGCGCAGGGTTCATGGATGCACTGCTGCACAGCTTGCAGGCCCAGGCCATCGAGCCGCAGCGGGTACAGCTCGAGTTCACCGAGAGTGTCTTGATCGAACAGCCCGAAGAAGTGCTGCAGCAACTGCTGCGCGCGCACCAGGCAGGCATCGTCATTGCCATCGATGACTTCGGCACGGGCTACAGCAACTGGGTTTACCTGACGCAAATCCCCGCCAGCATCGTCAAGCTCGACAGGTCGCTGGTACACCGCGCCGCTTCGGGCACGCGTGAAGCATTGTTGGTCCAGTCGGTGGCAGGGCTGGCCAACGAACTGGGCTATCAGGTGGCCGCCGAGGGGATCGAGACCGCCGAACAGCTGGTCCAGGCCTGTGCCTGGGGCTGCGTTGAAGCGCAGGGCTATTTCATCGCCAGACCGATGCCTGTAGCCGTTTTCAAGGCGTGGTTTCACGACACTCAACAGAAAGTGTCTGTCGCTTGATTTCCATTCATGATGCATAACATCGCAGGTCTTATTGATGTTTAATCGCCACCTCAAAACTGCACTGGCAGCGCAACAGGCCGAGCTCGTGCAACTGCGTCAGCGCCTGGCCGAACTCGAGCAGGGTCCCATGCTGCGCCTGGACGCGCAGAACCGTATCGCGGAGTGCACCGCGGGTTTTGCCCAGGCACTCGGCGCCGCGCCGGGCGATGTCGTGGGCATGCCCCTGCAACAGTGGCTGGCCGCGCCTGGGCTGGAAAGCCAGGCGTTGCTCGAGGCCTTGCTGCGTTCCACGGCGATGATCCAGTTCGGCCTGGACGGCAGGGTGCAGGCTGCCAACCCGATGTTTCTCGCCGCCATGGGCTACCGCCTGGAGCAGCTGGTCGGCCAACATCATCGAATCTTCTGTGATGCCAAGGAAACCGCCAGTGCCGAATATACGGCGTTTTGGCGCACGCTCAATGCTGGCCGGTACGTGACCGGGCGATTCCGGCGTATTGACAGCCAAGGGCGCGAGATCTGGCTGGAGGCCAGCTACAACCCGGTCCATGATGCCAGCGGCAAGCTGGTGAAAGTGGTCAAGTTCGCCACGGTCGTGACCGCCCAGGTCGAGCGTGAACAGGCGGTAAGGCAGGCGGCCAACATGGCGCTGGACATTTCCCGGCGCACGGACGCCAGCGCCAGCGATGGTGTCACGGTGATGCAGGGCATGCAGCAGGCCATGCAAAACGTGGCGAGCCAATTACACTGCGCCGGCGATACCATCGCTGCCCTGGGTCAACAGTCGACGGTCATCAGTACGATCGTGCAGACCATTGGGGCCATTGCGTCGCAGACCAACCTGCTGGCCCTGAATGCCGCGATCGAAGCTGCGCGCGCCGGCGACCAGGGGCGCGGCTTCGCCGTGGTGGCCGATGAAGTGCGCAAGCTGGCCGGGCGCACCAGCACCGCCACGGCCGAGATCGATGCGGTGGTCGCGCACAATCACCTGCTGGCTAACCAGGCGGTCAGCGAGGTTGAGCGCAGCCGCCAGGAGGCGGCCAACGCGGTGGATTTTGTTACCCAGGCGAGTACGGCCATAGGCGGTATTCAGACCGGTGCCAGGCAAGTGGTGGCGGCCGTTGGGCGGGTGAGCGAAGACCTGTAGCCAGGCAGCGGGCAACTCGCCGCCCAGGCTCGCATCACCCCAGGGCGGCTTCACGAAGGCTCCACCTCCAGAAACGCCGCCTCCAATAGCTGCCGGGTATACGGATGCTGCGGTGCATGGAAGATTGCCTGGGCATCCCCTTGTTCAACCACCTGCCCATGCTTGATCACCATCAACTGATGGCTCAGTGCCCTGACCACCGCCAGGTCATGGCTGATGAACAGGTAAGTGAGGTTGTATTTTTGCTGCAGATTACGCAGCAACTCCACCACCTGGCGCTGCACCGTGCGGTCCAGCGCCGAGGTTGGCTCATCCAGTAGAATCAGCGCCGGCTTGAGCACCAGTGCCCGGGCGATGGCAATGCGCTGGCGCTGCCCACCCGAAAACTCATGCGGATAGCGGTGCCGGGTACCCGGGTCGAGCCCAACCTCCTCCAGCGCCGCAATGATGGCCGCTTCCTGCTCCTGGGCATTGCCGATACCGTGAATGCGCAAGCCTTCCCCAACGATGTCTGCCACGCACATGCGCGGGCTGAGGCTGCCGAAGGGGTCCTGGAAGACCACCTGCATCTCGCGCCGTAACGGGCGCACGGCTTTCTGGTTCATCCCCTGCAGGTCTTGCCCATGGAAGCGGATACCCCCCTGGCTGGCAATCAGCCGCAGGATCGCCAGGCCCAATGTCGACTTGCCCGACCCGGACTCCCCGACGATGCCCAGCGTTTGCCCCTGCGGCAAACTGAAGTTGACCCCGTTCACTGCCTTGACATGGTCGACGGTACGCCGCAGCAGGCCCTTCTTGATCGGGAACCAGACCTTGAGCTCATCGACTTGCAGCAGCGGCGCGCCTACCGGGTTATGCGCCGGCAGCCCGCTGGGCTCGGCATTGATCAGCATCTGCGTGTAGGGGTGTTGCGGCGCGCTGAACAGGGTCGCGCAGTCAGCCTGCTCGACAATCTGCCCGCGCTGCATCACGCACACGCGGTGGGCAATGCGCCGCACCAGGTTCAGGTCATGGCTGATCAGCAGCAGCGCCATGCCCAGGCGTGCCTGCAGTTCCTTGAGCAGGTCGAGAATTTTCAGCTGCACGGTCACATCCAGCGCCGTGGTCGGTTCGTCGGCAATCAGCAGTTCCGGCTCGTTGGCCAAGGCCATGGCGATCATCACCCGCTGGCGTTGCCCGCCGGACAGCTCGTGGGGCAGGGCCTTGAGGCGTTTGCGTGGCTCCGGGATGCCGACCATTTCCAGCAGCTCCAGGGTGCGCGCAGTGGCTTGCTTGCCGGTCAGGCCCTTGTGCAGCAGAAGGATTTCGTTGATCTGCTTTTCGATGCAGTGCAGCGGGTTCAGCGACGTCATCGGCTCCTGGAAGATCATCGCAATGCGGTTGCCGCGAATGCGCTGCAGGGTTTTTTCGTTCTGCTGCAGCAAGTCCTTGCCTTCATGGTGGATGCTGCCGCGGGGGTGCTGGGCCAAGGGGTAGGGCAGCAGGCGCAGGATCGAGTGCGCTGTCACCGACTTGCCCGAGCCGCTTTCACCGACCAGCGCCAGCGTCTCGCCTTTGCGGATGTCGAAACTGATGCCATCGACCACCCGGTTGACTTGGTCGCCGGTTACAAACTCGACGACCAGGTCGCGCACTTCGATCAGGTTCTGTTCACTCATGTCACTTCCTCGGGTCGAAGGCGTCGCGGGCGGATTCGCCGATGAATACCAGCAGGCTCAGCATCAGCGCCAGCACCGCAAAGGCGCTGATGCCCAGCCAGGGTGCCTGCAGGTTGGACTTGCCCTGGGCCACCAGCTCGCCCAGCGAGGGCGAACCGGCGGGCAGGCCGAAGCCGAGGAAGTCCAGGGCCGTGAGGGTACCGATGGCGCCGGTGAGAATGAACGGCATGAAGGTCATGGTCGAGATCATGGCGTTGGGCAGGATGTGCCGGTACATGATTGCGCCATTGCGCATGCCCAGGGCTCGGGCGGCACGCACGTACTCCAGGTTGCGGCCGCGCAGGAACTCGGCGCGTACCACGTCGACCAGGCTCATCCAGGAAAACAACAGCATGATGCCCAGCAGCCACCAGAAGTTCGGCTGCACGAAGCTGGCAAGAATGATCAGCAGGTACAGCACCGGCAGCCCCGACCAGATTTCCAGAAAGCGTTGCCCGGCCAGGTCGACCCAACCGCCATAAAAGCCCTGCAAGGCGCCGGCGAGGACGCCGATGATGGAGCTGGCCACGGTCAGGGTCAGGGCGAACAGCACCGATATGCGGAAGCCGTAGATCACCCGCGCCAGCACATCGCGGCCTTGGTCGTCGGTGCCTAGCCAGTTGTCCGCCGAGGGCGGTGCCGGGGCCGGAACGCGCAGGTCGTAGTTGATGCTCTGGTAGCTGAACGGGATCGGCGCCCACAGCACGAAGCTGTCTTTCTTGGCCAGCAGCTCGCGGATGTAGGGGCTCTTGTAGTTGGCTTCCAGCGGGAATTCGCCGCCGAACGTGGTTTCCGGGTAGCGCTTGAAGGCGGGGAAGTACCACTGGCCGTCGTAGCGCACGGCAATCGGTTTGTCGTTGGCGATCAGTTCGGCACCTAGGCTGAGGCCGAACAGGATCAGGAACAGCCACAGCGACCACCAGCCACGGCGGTTGGCCTTGAAGCGCTCGAAGCGTCGTCGGTTGAGGGGGGACAAGGCCATGTCAGTGCTCCCGGCTGGCAAAGTCGATGCGTGGATCGACCAGGGTGTAGGTCAGGTCGCCGATCAGTTTCACCACCAGCCCCAGCAGGGTGAAGATGAACAGGGTGCCGAAGACCACCGGGTAGTCGCGGTTGATGGCCGCCTCGAAGCTCATCAGGCCCAGGCCGTCGAGGCTGAAGATCACCTCGATCAGCAGGGAGCCGGTGAAGAAGATACCGATGAACGCCGAAGGGAAGCCGGCAATCACCAGCAGCATGGCGTTGCGGAACACATGGCCATACAGCACCCGTGGCCGGCTCAGGCCTTTGGCCTTGGCGGTCACCACGTATTGTTTGTTGATTTCGTCGAGGAAGCTGTTCTTGGTCAACAAGGTCATGGTGGCGAAGTTGCCGATGACCAGCGCGGTGATCGGCAGCACCAGGTGCCAGAAGTAGTCCAGCACCTTGCCGGTGGTGCTCAGCTCGTCGAAGTTGTTGGAGGTGAGGCCGCGCAGCGGGAACCAGTCGAAGTAGCTGCCGCCGGCGAACAGCACGATCAGCAGGATGGCGAACAGGAAGGCGGGGATCGCATAGCCGACGATGATCGCCGAGCTGGTCCACACGTCGAAGTGGCTACCATGGCGTACCGCCTTGGCGATGCCCAGCGGGATCGACACCAGGTACATGATCAGGGTGCTCCACAGCCCCAGCGAGATCGACACCGGCATCTTTTCGATGATCAGGTCGATGACCTTGGCATCGCGGAAGAAGCTGTCGCCGAAGTCCAGTCGGGCGTAGTTCTTGATCATGATCCACAGGCGCTCGGGCGGCGATTTGTCGAACCCGTACATGCGCTCGATTTCGGCGATCAGCGCCGGGTCCAGGCCTTGGGCTCCACGGTAGTTGGAGCCCGCCACGGACACCTCGGCGCCGCCGCCGGCGATGCGGCTGGTGGCGCCCTCGAAGCCTTCGAGCTTGGCGATCATCTGTTCGACCGGGCCACCGGGGGCAGCCTGGACGATGATGAAGTTGATGATGAGGATGCCGAACAGGGTCGGGATGATCAGCAGCAGGCGGCGCAGGATGTAGGCCAGCATCTCAGTTGGCCTCGTCCGCAGGGGTTGCGCTGACGGCCGGGCTTACCCCGGGCTTGATCCACCAGGTGTCGATGCCGATGTCGTACTTGGGCGACACTTTCGGGTGCCCGATGTGGTTCCAGTAGGCTACCCGCCAGGTCTTGATGTGCCAGTTGGGAATCACGTAGTAGCCCCACAGCAATACCCGGTCGAGGGCGCGGCAATGGTCGATCAGGCTCTGACGCGAGTCGGCATTGATCAGCTGGTCGACCAGTTGGTCGATGGCCGGGTCGCGCAGGCCAATGAAGTTGCGGCTGCCGGGGTTGTCGGCGGCGGCACTGGACCAGAATTCGCGCTGCTCGTTGCCGGGCGAGTTGGACTGCGGATAGCCGCCGACGATCATGTCGAAATCGCGCGAGCGCAGGCGGGTGATGTACTGCGAAACATCGACCCGGCGGATGTTCAGCTCGATACCCAGGTCAGCCAGGTTGCGCTTGAACGGCAGCAGGATGCGTTCGAACTCGGTCTGCGCCAGCAGGAACTCGATGCTTACCGGCTTGCCCTGGGCATCGACCATCTTGTCGTCGACGATCTTCCAGCCGGCCTCCTGCAGCAGCTTGTAGGCCTGGCGCTGCTGCTCGCGGATCATGCCGCTGCCGTCGCTGACCGGGTTGTGGAAGGCCTCGGTGAACACCTGGTCGGGTACTTTGCCGCGCAGCGGCTCAAGGATCTTCAGTTCGCTGGCGCTGGGCAAGCCACGGGCGGCCATTTCCGAGTTTTCGAAGTAACTGCCGGTACGGGTGTAGGCACCGTTGAACAGTTGCTTGTTGGTCCATTCGTAGTCCAGCAGCAGGCTCAAGGCGTGGCGTACGCGCACATCCTGGAATACCGGCCGGCGGATGTTGAAAATGAAGCCCTGCATGCCAGTGGGGTTGCCGTTGGGCAGCTCTTCCTTGATCAGCCGGCCCTCGCGCACGGCGGGCACGTCGTAGGCGGTGGCCCAGTTTTTCGCGCTGACTTCCAGGCCATAGTCGAACGCCCCGGCCTTGAGCGCTTGCAGGGCTACGGTAGTGTCACGGTAGGAGTCGAAGGTCATGACATCAAAGTTGTAGAACCCGCGGTTGATCGGCAGGTCCTTGGCCCAGTAGTCCTTGACCCGCTCGTAGCGCACCGAGCGCCCGGCCTTGACCTCGGCCACCTTGTACGGGCCGCTGCCCAGTGGAATTTCCAGGTTGCCGCGGTTGAAGTCGCGGTTTTCGTACCAGTGCTTGGGCAGCACCGGCAACTGGCCGAGGATCAGCGGCAGCTCACGGTTGTTCTGGTGCTTGAACTTGAACAGCACTTTCAACGGGTCTTCGGCGACCACCTCGGCGACGTCGGCGTAGTACTGGCGATACAGCGGCGCACCATCCTTGATCAGGGCGTTGAAGGTAAACACCACGTCGTCGGCACGCATGGGGTGGCCATCGTGGAAACGTGCCTCCGGGCGCAGGTAGAAGCGCACCCAGCTGTTGTCCGGGGCTTTCTCGATCTTGCCGGCGACCAGACCATATTCGGTGAAGGGTTCGTCCTGGCTCTGGCGCATCAGGGTGTCGTAGATGATGCTGATGTTTTCGGCCGGCACGCCCTTGTTGATGAACGGGTTGAGGCTGTCGAACCCGCCGAAACTGGACTGGCGGAAGGTGCCACCCTTGGGCGCCTCGGGGTTCACGTAGTCGAAGTGCTTGAAGTCGGCAGGGTATTTGGGCGGCTCGTCGTACAGGGTGAGCGCATGTTGCGGTGCGGCCAGGGCGGGAAGGCTCAGGCAGGCGAGCAACAGGCTGCCAGCCAGCCGGCGCAGGCGGTGCGTTGGCATCATTGGGCTTTCTCCGAAGTCTTTATCCACCAGCTGTTCAGCCCAAGGGTATAGGGCGGTGTGGTGACGAAGGCGAACCGGTTGCGGTAGGCCAGGCGATGGTTGTCCAGGTACCAATTGGGGATCATGTAGTACTGCCATGAGAGGACACGGTCCAGGGCGCGGGCGGCAGCCACCTGGTCGTCGCGGGTGCGTGCGGCCAACAGGGTATCGAGCAGGTGGTCGACCACTGGGTCCTTGACCCCCGCATAGTTCTTGCTGCCCTTGGTGCCGGCCTGGCTCGAATGGAAGTACAACCACTGTTCCAGGCCGGGGCTCAGGGTCTGATTGAGGGTCATCAGAATCATGTCGAAATCGAACTGGTCCAGGCGTTGTTTGTACTGGGCACGGTCCACGGTGCGCAAGCGCGCATCGATACCGATGATGGACAGATTTTCGACATAAGGTTGCAGGATGCGTTCAAGGTTGGGGTTTACCAGCAACAGCTCCATGCGCAACTGCTGGCCTTTGCTGTCGACCAGGCGCTGGCCGTTCAGCTTCCACCCCGCCTCGGCGAGCAGGGCCAGTGCCTGGCGCAAGGTTTCGCGGCTGACGCCACGGCCGGCGGTGTGGCTGACCTGGTACGGTTCGCTGAACAGTTTGGCGGGTAACTGGCCACGCAATGGCGCCAGCAGCAGCCATTCCTTGCCGGTGGGCACACCGCTGGCGGCGAACTCACTGTTGGGGTAGTAGCTGGTCGAGCGCCGGTAGGCGTTGCTGAACAGTGCGCGGTTGGTCCACTCGAAGTCGAGCATCAGCCCCAGTGCCTGGCGTACCCGCGGGTCGCTGAAGGTCGCCCGGCGGCTGTTCATGAACAGGCCCTGGGTTTGCGTGGGGATGCGGTGCGGGATCTGCGCCTTGATCACCTCGCCACGGCGCACGGCCGGGAAGTTGTAGCCGTTGGCCCAGTTTTTCGCCTGGTGTTCGATATAGATGTCGAATTCACCGGCTTTGAACGCTTCAAAGGCCACCGTGGCATCACGGTAGAATTCGTACTCCACGCGATCGAAGTTGTACTTGCCTCGGTTGACGGCCAGGTCCTTGCCCCAGTAACGCTTGACGCGCTCGAACACCAGCCGGCGCCCTGGCTGCACCTCGGTGATGCGGTACGGGCCACTGCCCAATGGCGGCTCGAAGGTAGTGGCCTTGAAGTCACGGTGCTGCCAGTAGTGCTTGGGCAGCACTGGCATCTCGCCCAGGCGCAGGATTAGCAATGGGTTGCCAGCGCGCTTGAACACGAAGCGGATGCGCAGCGGGCCGAGGATGTCGACCCGCTGCACCTCCTGGAGGTTGGTGCGGTAGATCGGGTGGCCGTCCTTGAGCAACGTGCGGTAGGAGAAGGCCACGTCTGCCGAGGTGATCGGCTTGCCGTCATGCCAGCGGGCTTCCGGGCGCAGGTTGAACACCACCCAGCTACGGTCCTCGCTGTATTCCACCGAGCGGGCAATCAGGCCGTAGCTGGAGGTGGGCTCGTCGCCGGACGGGTCGTATTGGCCGGTACCGATCATCAGCGGCTCGTTGAGCTCGCTGATGCCGTACTGCTGGAAGTTGGGCGTGGTAACCGGGCTCGACCCCTTGAAGGTATAGGGGTTGAGGGTGTCGAAGGTGCCAAAGGCCATCGCCCGCAATGTACCGCCTTTGGGCGCTTGCGGGTTGACCCAGTCGAAGTGGGTGAACGTGGCTGGGTACTTGAGCGTGCCGAACTGCGCGTATCCGTGGCTTTCGCTCACCATCGCGACTGCGGGAAAGCTCAAGGCCAGGCTGATTGACAGCAGGAGGGGACGTATCAAGTCGGCATCCGATCCAGAGGCGTTGGGCTTTTGTCGGCGTACAGTAACAGCTTGGGGGGGTGGGAAAAAGAGAGCGGCAAGCTTCAAGCTTCAAGCTTCAAGCTGCAAGCTGCAAGCTGCAAGAAAAAGCGGCGGTGTACGCGAATTGCTTTTTTCTTGCTGCTTGTAGCTTTCAGCTTGAGGCTTTCGGTGCCCGGGGAAAAGAGAGCGGCAAGCTTCAAGCTTCAAGCTGCAAGAAAAAGCGGCGGTGTACGCGAATTGCTTTTTTCTTGCTGCTTGTAGCTTTCAGCTTGAGGCTTTCAATGCCCGGGGAAAAGAGAGCGGCAAGCTTCAAGCTTCAAGCTGCAAGAAAAAGCGGCGGTGTACGCGAATTGCTTTTTTCTTGCTGCTTGTAGCTTTCAGCTTGAGGCTTTCGGTGCCCGGGGAAAAGAGAGCGGCAAGCTTCAAGCTTCAAGCTGCAAGAAAAAGCGGCGGTGTACGCGAATTGCTTTTTTCTTGCTGCTTGTAGCTTTCAGCTTGAGGCTTTCAATGCCCGGGGAAAAGAGAGCGGCAAGCTTCAAGCTTCAAGCTGCAAGAAAAAGCGGCGGTGTACGCGAATTGCTTTTTTTCTTGCTGCTTGTAGCTTTCAGCTTGAGGCTTTCAATGCCCGGGGAAAAGAGAGCGGCAAGCTTCAAGCTTCAAGCTGCAAGAAAAAGCGGCGATGTACGCGAATTGCTTTTTTCTTGCTGCTTGCAGCTTGCGACTTTCAATGCCCGACGTAGACGGTCAGGGTCTGCCCGGGCTTGAGGGCATGACCACTGCGCGGGTTCCAGCGCTTGAGGTGCTTCATTTCCACGTTGAAGCGCTTGGCCACCAGGTACAGCGAATCACCTTTGCGAACCTTGTACTGGGTGGAGCGCTTTGCAGAGGCGGCTACCCGGTTGCCAGCAGCGCTTGGTGCATTGCCACCGCGCAGCGCCAGTACCTGGCCGGCACGCAGGTTGTTGCCAGACAGACGGTTCCAGCGCTTGATGTCCTTGACCGAAACGCGGTTGGCCTTGGCGATGGCACCGAGGTTGTCACCCCGCTTGACCCGGTAGCTACGTGTGGCCATCGGTGCCTTGGCTTCTGCCACGGCGCGGGCGAATGCGGCTTTTGGCGGTTGCAGGCTGACCAGTTGCTCGGGGTTGAGGTTGGACAGGCTGGCACTAAGCAGCTGTGCTTTGGCGGTCGGCACCAGCAGCTGTTTCGGGCCATCGACGGTCATGCGTTTCTTGAACGCAGGGTTGAGCTGGATCAGCTCGTCCTCGTCGATGTTGGCGAAGGCGGCGACCCGGGTCAGGTCCAAGCGTTCGTTGATCGCCACTGCTTCGAAGTACGGTTCGTTGGCGATCGGGGTGAGATTGACGCCATAGGCTTCAGGCGTGGACACCACCTGCGACAGCGCCAGCAACTTGGGTACGTAGTCACGGGTTTCCTGCGGCAGTGGCAGGTTCCAGTAGTCGGTCGGCAGGCCAAGCTTCTCGTTGCGCTCGATGGCGCGGCTGACCGTGCCTTCGCCGGCGTTGTAGGCGGCCAGGGCCAGCAGCCAGTCGCCGTTGAACATGTCATGCAGGCGGGTCAGGTAGTCCAGCGCAGCATTGGTCGAGGCGGTGATGTCGCGGCGGCCGTCATAGAAATTGGTCTGCCGCAGGTTGAAGTGGCGACCGGTTGCCGGCATGAACTGCCACATGCCTGCGGCGCTGGCCCGCGAATACGCCATCGGGTTGTAGGCGCTTTCGATGGCTGGCAGCAGCGCCAGCTCCAGGGGCATGTCACGCTCCTCGAGACGCTCGACGATGTAGTGCAGGTACAGGCTGCCGCGCTCGCCGGCGCTTTCGATGAAGGTGGGGTTGCTGGCGAACCACAGGCGCTGCTGCTCGATGCGCGGGTTGACGTCGATGCTGTCCTGCAGGGCAAAGCCCTGGCGCATGCGCTCCCACACGTCCTGTGGCGCCTGCTCGGCCGGCTTGACCAGCAGCGGCGCGGGCTTGTGCTTGATCCGCGCCTGGTAGTTGTGCGCGCGAACGCTATCGGATTCGTCGAGCTGACGGGTGCTCTGGCAACCCACCAGAGTGGCGGCCAGAGCCAGCGCACTGATTTGGGCCAGGCGCGTCAGGGCGACTGAATGAGAGGTTCTGCGGCTACGGGAAGACATCGGCTGAGACAGGTATCCGGGCAAAAAATTTCGGCGATTCTAGAAACCGCTCCGGGCCGGGTCAACCGTTGAACACACATTGCGATATATCTTGCGGTTATCAGAAGGTGTCTTTCCAAGACCTCAAGGCAGCAAAAACAGCGACATGCGTAGCGTTTGAATGTCCCTTCCATTCGTCTGCTTTTTGTTTAACTAATGTTTCAGAGGTGCGCAAAAAAGGGTTGGTCAGGCGCTCCAGGCCAATCGTTGACGGCAAGGTGATGCGCTTCTCGGCGCGCAACCGGGTCACCTCGTCGAAGCGCTGCTGCACATGCGGGTTGTCAGGCTCGACGGCCCTGGCGAAGCGCAGGTTGGCAAGCGTGTATTCATGGGCGCAGTACACCTGCGTGTGCGCGGGCAGAGCCGCCAGGCGGGCCAGGGCGGGTTGCATCTGCTCGGGAGTGCCCTCGAACATGCGCCCGCAACCGGCCGCGAACAGGGTATCGCCGCTGAACAGGAGCGGGGTTGCCGGCTGCTCACTGAAGAAAGCGATATGGCCCAGGGTGTGGCCGGGCACCGCCAGCACCTGGAACACCACGCCCAGCACTTTAACCTCGGCGCCCCCGTCCAGCGCCAGGTCACGGCAGGGAATCTGTTCGTTGGCCGGGCCACAGACCCGTGCGCCGGTCAGTTGCTTGAGCCGTGCCACGCCGCCGACGTGGTCGTTGTGGTGGTGGGTAATGAGGATGTCGCTCAGCGCCCAGCCGGGATTGGCGGCCAGCCAACGCTCCACCGGGCCGGCGTCGCCGGGGTCGACCACCGCACAACGGCGTTTGGCAGTATCCTGTAACAACCAGATGTAGTTGTCGGAGAAAGCGGGAAGAGCATCGATCTGTATCATGGTGCGGATCCGATTCACCTAGCGTGGCACATGAAGGCATCTTAGCCGCGATGGCGCGGTGGGAGAACCTTCGAGGGAGATCGCAATGACCGACCAAGCCTTTGCCCAGGCCGATCCGGACTGGGTCGAGCTGATCAGCCTGGCCCGTGAGTGGTTCAATGGCCCACTCGGCCAACTGATGCTCAAGGAAGAAGACCAACTGCTGGAAGAAGAGCTGGGGCGCTTTTTTGGCGGTTACCTGGTGCATTACGGGCCCTGCGCCGAAGCACCGCCCAAGGCGCCCCAGGTGCAGCGCAATGTGCGCCTGGGTGCGCCGTTGCCGGGGGTTGAAATTGTCTGCGAGGAACAGGCCTGGCCGCTCAGCGAGCATGCTGCCGACGTGGTGGTGCTGCAGCATGGCCTGGACTTCTGCCTGTCGCCGCATGGCCTGCTGCGCGAGGCAGCCAGTGCCGTGCGCCCGGGTGGGCACTTGCTGATCGTGGGCATCAACCCGTGGAGCAGTTGGGGCATGCGTCATTTCTTCAGCCATGGCGCCTTGCGCAAGGCGCGCTGCATCTCGCCGTCGCGGGTTGGCGACTGGCTCAACCTGCTGGGCTTCGCGCTGGAGAAACGCCGCTTCGGGTGCTATCGTCCGCCGCTTGCCTCACCCGCCTGGCAGCAGCGCCTGCAAGGCTGGGAGCGGCTGGCCGGCGGCTGGCAAGGCTCCGGTGGTGGGGTATACCTGCTGGTGGCGCGCAAGATGGTGGTCGGGCTGCGGCCATTGCGTCAGCAGCGCCGCGAACCCATGGGCAAGCTGCTGCCGCTGCCGCTGGCCAAGGTCAACCGCACGGCAGCCAACCCTGAAACTGACAAGCACTGAATTCAAGAGTGGTACATGAGCGATAGCGTCGAAATGTTTACCGATGGTGCCTGCAAGGGCAACCCTGGCCCGGGTGGCTGGGGGGTGCTGATGATCTACAAGGGCGTCGAGAAGGAACTGTGGGGCGGCGAACGTGAAACCACCAACAACCGCATGGAGCTGATGGCGGCGATCCAGGGGCTGATGTCGCTCAAGCGTGAATGCGAAGTCGTGCTGACCACCGACTCGCAGTATGTGATGAAAGGCATCAACGAGTGGATGGTCAACTGGAAGAAGCGCGGCTGGAAAACCGCGGCCAAGGAGCCGGTTAAAAATGCCGACCTGTGGCAACTGCTCGATGAGCAGGTCAACCGCCACAAGGTCACCTGGAAGTGGGTGCGCGGGCACATCGGCCACCCCGGCAACGAACGGGCCGACCAGTTGGCCAACCGTGGGGTCGATGAGGTGCGCGCCCAGCGTTGAGCTGGGGTACAATCGCCGCTTTGTAACTGATGCAAGTTGGAGCGCCCGGCGTGGAGCAGCAGCAAGATAAACGGTACGTGATTCTCGATACCGAGACCACGGGTATGCCGGTTGGCGAAGGTCACCGGATCATCGAAATCGGCTGTGTCGAGGTGATCGGCCGGCGGCTGACCGGGCGGCATTTCCATGTCTACCTGCAGCCGGACCGCGAGAGTGACGAGGGGGCGATCAACGTCCACGGCATCACTGATGCGTTTCTGGTCGGCAAGCCGCGCTTTGCCGATGTGGCCGATGAATTCTTCGAGTTCATCCAGGGCGCTACCCTGGTCATCCATAACGCGGCGTTCGACGTAGGCTTCATCAACAACGAATTCGCCTTGCTGGGCCAGCAGGATCGCGCGGACGTTTCGCAGTACTGCACCATTCTCGATACCTTGCTGCTGGCGCGTTCGCGCCACCCGGGGCAGCGCAACAGCCTCGATGCCCTGTGCAAACGCTACGATATCGACAACTCGGGCCGTGAGCTGCACGGCGCACTGCTCGACTCGGAACTGCTGGCCGACGTCTACCTGGCGATGACCGGTGGCCAGACCAGCCTGTCGCTGGCCGGCCATGGGGCGGATGCCGAGGGTGACGGGCAGGCTGGCGGCGGCAGCGAAATCCGCCGGATCACCGGGCGAGCGCCGGGGCGCGTGATCATGGCCAATGCCGAAGAGCTGGAAGCGCATGCCGAGCGGTTGGCAGCCATAGCCAAATCGGCAGGCGGGCCTTCGATGTGGCAGGTGCTGACCGAATCAGCTGCCGGCTGATTGTGGCGATCTGTCTTGCTGCTGCCGGTTATCCATCACCGGCCATGCGCCACGGCTTGCTTCACGGAATGCGGATGAGCTCGACACCGCTGCGGGCCAGTTCGAAGCGGTTTTCGCCCAGGTAATTGACCTTGTCGCCGATGGCCAGGCGGTAGGTGGTGATGGGGGCGCCCAGTGTGCTGCCGTCAAGTTGCAGGGTCGACTCCTGAAACTCGTGCACGGGGTAGATGCGGCCTTCGGCGTCACGGGCGTGGAATTGGCCGACCATTACTGCTGCCATTTGGGTGGAAACCTCTGAAATACGTAGGAAATGTCTGTAGTCATAGACCGTGCAGGAGGGCTGGAAGTTTTCGCGTCGATGAAAAAAAACCAAAGCGGCGAGAAACGGTCATCTATAACTACAACGTCCTTTAACCCGTATAGGTAGGAAATTGCCATGAGCCAGGTGTATTCGGTTGCGGTTGTCGTCGGTAGCTTGCGCAAGGAGTCCTACAACCGTAAGGTCGCCCGCGCGCTTGCGGAGCTGGCGTCGTCCAGTCTAGCCCTGAAAATCGTCGAAATTGGCGATCTGCCGCTGTACAACGAGGATGTCGAGGCCGAAGGCGCTCCTCAGTCCTGGACACGGTTTCGCGAGGAGATCCGCCGCAGCGATGCCGTGCTGTTCGTCACCCCTGAATACAACCGCTCGGTCCCCGGCTGCCTGAAGAACGCCATTGACGTTGGCTCGCGGCCTTACGGGCAAAGTGCCTGGAGCGGCAAGCCCACCGCAGTGGTAAGCGTTTCGCCAGGGGCTATCGGCGGCTTTGGTGCCAACCATGCCGTGCGCCAGGCGCTGGTATTCCTGGACATGCCGTGCATGCAGATGCCCGAAGCCTACATTGGCGGTGCCGCCAACCTGTTCGAAGAGTCGGGCAAGCTCAACGACAAGACCCGGCCATTCCTGCAGGCCTTCATCGACAAGTTTGCTTCATGGGTGAAGCTGAACCGGTCGGTCTGAACCGCCAACCCACTATTGCGATGCCTCTTGCCGCAGTGGCCTGGCCCGCTGCTGCAAGGGGCACTCATGCGTCAGCGGAAGCTGTAGGAAACCCCGGCGTATACGCTGAAGCCTTCGCCCGGTGTGGAGCGCGCATTGTCATTACCGGCATCGTTGTAGGCGGGCGTCACCGTCGCTGCATAACGCTGGTTGGTGAGGTTGCGCAGGTCCAGCCAGGTCTGCCAGTCCTGGCGGGGTGAATCCCAACCGATGCGCGCGCCGAGCAGGGCATATTCATCAGCGTGGTAGCTGTTGGCATAGTCCACCTGCACCTTGGACGCCAGCTGGGTATTCACCCCGGCATGGAAACCGCTTGGCCAGTCGTAGCGCAGCTCGGCCTGGTAATAGTGCATGGGGATGCCGGGCATGCGATTGTCACCGAACGCCTCGTCATCGCGGTAGTGGAAGTCACTGAATGTATAGGCCTGGCGCAGGCTCAATTTGCCCGTGCCTGAGCGTTCCCACAACGTACTGACAAGGCCGGCTTCCACACCTTGGTGCACCGTGGCGCTGGCATTGAACTCGGAGGTGAAGTTCGGCACCACTTCCACGGCGAGCAGTTCGTGGCGCACCTGTGCATAGTACCAGGCCAGGTCCCAGCGGCCGATGGCCGAATCGCCACGTGCGCCCAGCTCCAGGGTAGTTGCAGTCTGGTTCTGCATTTCGATCGGCTGGATCTGTTTGCCGCCAGTACTCGGTGCGCTCCAGATCAGCGACCAGGGGTGTGGCGGCTCGACCGAACGGCTGAGGTTGCCATACACCTGCAGGTCCGGCCGGAGGTCGTAGCGCAAGCCCACACGGGGGGCGTAATCCCAGTCATGCATGCTCACTTTGCCGCCCTCGGCAGGGTAGGTGACGTCGCTTTCACGCCGGGTGTAGATCATCGCCAGGCCGGTGGTCAGCCACAGGTTGGGCACCAGTTCCAGGTCATTGCCGGCATGCAGCACGGTATCGGAGCCCTGGTACGTGAAGTCCCGCGTTCTTGCACCGAACACGTCGCCAGTGCGGGCGAACTGCGACGCGCCGCTGTTTGGCAGGTGTTTGGTGGTGCGCCAGCCGAGGGTGGTCTTGCTCTCGTGGCCGTACAGGCTGGCGCGGCGCGAATAGTTGAGCGTGCCGCTGACGTCGGTATAGGCCACCTTCAAGCGCATCGGCCCTTCGCGCAGGTCCATGGGGTAGTCGTGGTAAACCAGGCCGGCTTCCACCCGCGCGTCATCGTCGAGGTAGAAGGTAGTCTTGTTGCCTACCCAGGTGCTCCCCGGTTGCGGGCGGCTATCGTCACGGGCCAGGTAGGCCGGGTTGGCCGCCCGGGGGTGGTGTTTGATCTGGTCCTTGGTCAGGCGCCCGGCCAGTTCGTTCTCGGTTTCCCGGTAGCGCAAATAGAAGCGCGTTTCGAGGTTGGGGTTGAAGCGGTAGCCGACATTGGCAGCCACGCCCTTGGCACTGCCGCTGCTGTGAGCCTGGTAACCGTCGTATTCGGCATCGGTCAATGCGACGTAGTAGTCGAGGTTGCCCAGCACCTGGCCCGAACTGATATGCCGATGCTGGTAGCCGCGGCTGCCCACCTCGTAGCGTACCTGCAGCGGTGCAGCGTCATAGCCGGTGTGGGTGACGTAGTTGATCGCGCCACCCAGTGCCAGCGCGCCCAGATCGAAGCCGTTGGCGCCGCGCAACACCTCGGCGCGGCTTAGCCACAAGGGTTCGAACAGCTCGTAGGGGGTGCCCCCCGGGCCGGTCAATGGCAGCCCGTCGAACATCGTGTACACGCCAGAGCCATGTGCCCCCGGGGCACGATTGAGGCCTGAGCCGCGGATCGACAACTTGATCCCGTCGTTGCCTGCCGATTGTGCGAACACACCGGGCTGGTAGGCCAGCACGTCCTGGTTGCTGGCCACCCGGCCTTGGCCGACGCGTTGCATGTCCACCAGGTTGCTGGCGCCCGGTATTTCGCGCAGCCGCTGGGTTGCCGCCGTCAGTTCGGTCTGCTCCTCGTCGGTGATCAGGACCTGGTCGAGCTCGACCGAGGGTGCCGCCACGGCAGGCTGGGTGGCGCCGATGGCAGCCAGCAGGCCCAGGCAGGATGACAGGGGCAAAACGCGACGCATTGTACGACTCCAGGCGAAAGGCGAATGGACAACGGCGTTGAGACGAGCGAAATGCCGCCGGGAGCACGAAGAAAAGCACTAATTTTCCCGCTGCTTTCGTCAGACGCTTTTGTACGAAAGTTCTTTACAACCGGCGGCGATGGAGGCTGCTGCCCGGGCTTCGTAAGGTGAACGCAGATCGGCAAGCGTGCCGTGCTCATTCACCCGTGGAGTTCAAACATGACCGACAACGCTCGACATTCGCAGCACCCTCCGACGGACGCCCCGGTGCGCCTGACACCACGTGAACAGCAGGTGCTGCTGTGGTGCGCCTATGGCAAGAGTTCCTGGGAAATCGGGCAGATCCTGGAGTGCAAGGAGTCGACCGTGAATTTCCACGTGTCCAACATCCTGCGCAAATTCGATGTGCCCACCCGGGTAGCTGCAGTGATCAAGGCTATTCGTTACGGCATGCTGGCCGAGCAATGAGGAGGTGACACATGAGTACCGATCGCCTACCGCGCATTGCCGATAGCCACGACCCGTTCTGGCCACGGGTGGACTTGGGCAGGTTGCATGAACGCCTGAAGCTGCAGCAGCCAGTCAGTGATGCGGCGCTGGAGCTCGCCGCGCGCTGTGCCGTGATTGCCGCGGCAAGCGAGTTCGCCCGCTGGCGAGCGGCGCTGCGTGAGCGGGGCTACCAACGCCTCGAGGACGTGGCCGGGCATGACCATGGGCGCGCCTTGCGCGTGTGTTACACCCGTTTTGTCGAAGCCGCGATCCTGCACACCTTCGGTTGCACGCCTTGCCGGGATAAATCGCGACGAGGGCTTGAACATGCCTGAACAATGGTTCTGCGACCCCTTGGGTTCAACCTTGGCACAGATGCTGGGGGTGGAAGGCAACGTGTTGTTCGCCGCGCTGCTGGGGGCGTTGCTGGTCAGCGCTGCGCGCGACCGGTTGATCACCAACACCGCCAAGCGCCTGACACTGGCCAAGAAACTGTTGCTGGTGTTCGTCACCGTAGGCGTGGGCCATTTGTTCGAGCCGCTGATTTCGGAGTCGGTGCCTTTGCTGTCACGTGGCATGGCCGGTTTTGTGGCAGCGGTAATCGTCATTCCGGTGAGCCTGAAGGTCATGGTGCTGGTCGACACCCTCGACCCGCGTGAACTGATCCAGCGCTGGCGAAAACGGGGTTAGCCCGTCAGCTCGCTCAACTGCTGTTCCAGTTGCCGGATACGCTGCTTGTCTTCGATGAACAGCAAGATGGCTTGGCGGTCGCTGGGCGACAAGGTGCGCAGGCGCTCAAGCACATCGGCTTCCCAACCTCCCAACCCTCGGCTTGCCGGGGCCTGCTCGCCATGGCCTAGCAGAAGCCAGTCCAGCGAGCAGGCGTGTTGCCTGGCGATCTCGATGCAAAGGGAATAGGGAATGCTATCGCGCACCTTCCAACTGCTGAGCGTCTGCGGGCTCACCGACAGTGCGCGCGAAAGCTCGGCGTCGGACTGCGCGCCAGTTAGAAGCTTGAGCCGCGTGAGCACCGCAGCCAGTACGTGAGTACTCATAACAAATATCCATGACTGGTTTAATGATATTCCATGGGCTTAAACTACTCGTTATGAATACAGCCCTGCGTTTTAAGGAGCATTTCTGCAATGAGAAACACCAACCTGAAGAATAGTCCCGCTTTTGTGGCCAATACTGACACACTCCGGCGAGCATTCTCACTGAAGTTGAACCTGAACAGTGCTTGCAGGTATTTGCCGTGAGTACTTACAAGCTTGTCTGCCCGCACTGCCACAGCCGGATGCGCATACGCACCAGTGAAGGTCGCCATATTTTCCTGCGCATCGCTTATTTGCAATGCACAACCGAGGCCTGTGGCTGGTCGGTGCGTGCCGAATTCGAAATGACCCATGAACTGTCGCCCAGCGGCATGCCCAACCCGGAAGTCTACCTGCCTTCAGCCAATGGTGATTTGCGCAAGGCGGCCCTGCCGGGCGCAGGGCTGGGTAGCCCTGGTGAATGAGCTGGCATGCTCAGCGACCTAAAACGCGCACATAAAAAAACACCCCGCATCAGCGGGGTGTTTTCATTGCCAGGGCAATCAGCCGATCAATTGCAGGCCGGCTTGCTGGACCATTTCCAGCAGGGGTTGCGGGTACACACCCAGTACGAAAGCAAGAATGGCGATGGCCAGCAGCATGACGCCACCGGTGCGCTGCTCCCACTTCAGCGGTGCGTCGTGGCGACGCAGGTTCGGCTCGACCAGGTACAGGGTGACCATGACACGCAGGTAGTAGTACACGCCGATGGCGCTGCCGATCACCAGCGCCCCAACCAGCCACCACAGGTGCGACTCGACGCCAGTGGCGATGATGTAGAACTTGCCGATGAAACCGGCGGTCAGCGGGATGCCCGCCAGTGACAGCATCATCACGGTCAGCACTGCGGTCAGGTACGGGCGGCGCCAGAACAGGCCGCGGTATTCGTACAGGGCATCGGCGTCACGGCCACCATAGGGCGAGGACATCAGGGTGATGACCCCGAAGGCGCCCAGGCTGGTGATCACGTAGGTGACCAGGTACACGCCCATGGCTTCCAGGGCCAGGCCCTTGCTCGCGATCAGGGCGATGAGCAGGTAACCGAAGTGGGCGATGGACGAATAACCGAGCAGGCGCTTGAGGTTGCTCTGGGTCAGCGCCAGCAGGTTACCGACCAGGATGGAGGCAACGGCGATGACCGCCAGTACGGTGCTCAGCACGCCGCTGCTGGCAGCAGGGGAGAGCATGAACAGGCGCACGACCACGGCGAACACCGCGACCTTGCTGGCGGTTGCCAGGAACGCGGCAACCGGCGCCGGGGCGCCTTCGTACACGTCCGGGGTCCACAGGTGGAAAGGTACCAGCGACAGCTTGAAGGCCAGGCCGACCAGCATCATGCCCAGGCCCAGTTGGGCGACCAGGCTTGGCATGCTGGTAGCCGCCAGGGCCTTGCCGATCTGGTCGAAGCTCAGGCTGCCGGCGTCGGCGTACAGCAGGGCCATGCCGAACAGCAGGAACGCTGACCCGGCGGCCGACAGCACCATGTACTTGATACCGGCTTCCAGCGAGCGCTTGTTGAAGAACGCATAGGCCACCAGGCCGTAGACCGGCACCGACAGCAGCTCCAGGCCGATGAACAGCCCCGCCAGGTGGTTGGCGCTGACCAGCACCAGGCCACCGAGTGCCGACATCAGCAGCAGCAGGTAGAGCTCTTCACGGTTGCCCGGGAAGCCTTTGGAGCCTTCGCCCAGGTAGGCGTGGGCCAGGGTGACGCAAGCCAGCGTGGCCACCAGGATGATCGCCATGTACAGGCAGGCGAACTTGTCGATGGTCAGCAGCGGGGTGACCGCCAACGGTGCCACCTTCAGCACCGGCAGGATCGACAGCAGCGCCAGGTTCAGGCCCACGGTGGACAGCAGGAAGGTTTGCGAGTGGTTGCGCTTCCAGGCGATCGCCAGCATCACCACCACCGTGGTGATGGTGGTGATCAGCATCGGCGCCAATGCGATGAAGTGTTGAGTGGTGAATTCCATAGCGCTCTTACCGGGCCGAAGCGAGTTGAGTGAAAGCGGAGCCGAGCCACTGCTGCACACCACTCATGGTGGCGGCAGAGGTGTCGAGGAATGGCTGCGGATACACGCCCAGCAGGATCAGCAGGACCGCCAGGCCCAGCACCATGATCAGCTCGCGACCGTCCATGCCGGCCAGTACGGTGTCGCTCTTGGCCGGGCCGAAGTAGGCGCGGTGGATCATGATCAGCGAGTACACCGAGCCAAATACCAGGCCGGTGGTGGCGATCACGGTGATCCACGGTACATGCACGAAGCTGCCGAGCAGGATCAGGAACTCGCCGACGAAGTTGCCGGTGCCGGGCAGGCCCAGCGAGGCGGCGGCGAAGAACAGGCTGATGGCGGGCAAGTAGGCGATACGGTGCCACAGGCCGCCCATCTGGCGCATGTCACGGGTGTGCAGGCGCTCGTACAGCTGGCCCGACAGGATGAACAGCGCCGCAGCCGACAGGCCGTGGGCCAGCATCTGGATTACCGCGCCTTGCAGGGCCTGCTGGCTGCCGGAGTAGATACCGATCAGCACGAAGCCCATGTGCGAGACGCTGGAGAAGGCGATCAGGCGCTTGATGTCGGTTTGCGCGAAAGCCAGGAACGCACCGTAGAAGATGCCGATCAGGCCCAGGGTCATGGCAATCGGCGCGAACTCGGCCGAGGCGTTCGGGAACAGCGGCAGGGCGAAGCGCAGCAGGCCATAGGCCGCAGTCTTCAGCAGGATACCGGCCAGGTCCACGGAACCTGCAGTGGGCGCCTGGGCGTGAGCGTCAGGCAACCAGGAGTGGAACGGCACCACCGGCAGCTTCACCGCAAAGGCGATGAAGAAGCCCAGCATCAGCAGGTATTCCACGCCCGCAGGCAACTGGGCCTTGAGCAGGTCGCTGTAGTTGAAGGTCAGCACGCCGGTGGTGTTGTAGTTGACCAGGACCAGGCCAAGGATCGCCACCAGCATGATCAGGCCGCTGGCCTGGGTGAAGATGAAGAACTTGGTCGCCGCGTAGATCCGGGTCTTCTTGCCATCTGCCGAGCTGTGACCCCAGAGCGCGATGAGGAAGTACATCGGCACCAGCATCATTTCCCAGAAGAAGAAGAACAGGAACAGGTCCAGTGCCAGGAACACACCGACCACGCCGCCCAGGATCCACATCAGGTTGAGGTGGAAGAAGCCGACATGACGCTGGATTTCTTTCCACGAGCACAGGACCGACAGCACACCGAGCAGGCCGGTAAGCAGGACCATCAGCAGCGACAGGCCATCGAGGGCCAGGTGGATGCTGATGCCGAAGCGCTGGATCCACTGGACTTTGTATTCCAGGGCCCAGGCCGGTTCGGCGCCAGGCGCGGGGGCGAGGGTGTAATCGCCGTGAGCCCACAGCCACAGGCCGATGCCTAGCAGCAGGGACATGGTCAGCAGCGCGATCCAGCGTGGCAGGGTGGCGCCGAAGCGCTCACCCAGCCAGCACAGGAAGCCGCCGATGAAGGGGATCAGGATCAGCCAAGGCAAAATCATGACGGGTTCGTTTCCTTTTGCAGGGTCGCAAGGTTCGCAAAGTTCATGGTCATACCGCAGCCACTACCACAGCGCCGAGTACCAGCACTGCGCCAACGGCGATCGAGGCGGTGTACCAGCGCAGTTGGCCAGTCTCGGTCTTGCTCATGGCGACGTGGCCGCCGCGAGCCAGGCGAGGGATGAGGCCAATGCCGCGGTCAACCGGATCCTTGCGCAGCATGTGGCTGATCAGCAGGTAAGGTTTGACGAACAGCTTGTCGTAGATCCAGTCGAAGCCCCAGGCAGCGAACCACCAGGCCGAAAGCACGCGGCCGATGCTGCTGTTGGCCACCGCACTGACGAAGCTGCGCTTGCCCAGGAACAGCAGGGCTGCCAGCAGGATACCGGCAATGGCGATCGACCCCGAGGTGATTTCCAGCGCGTGCTTGGCTGCGCCACCGGCATGGCCGGCGCTTTCAGGCAGCACGCCGGCCAGCGGTGGGGTGATCCAGGCACCGATGAAGGTCGACAGCACGATCAGTACGCCCAGCGGCAGCCAGTGGCTGATGCCGTGGCCGGCATGCGCTTCGGTCTTGGCTTCGCCGTGGAAGGCGATGAAGATCAGGCGGAAGGTGTACAGCGAGGTCATGAACGCGCCCACCAGGCCGGCGTACAGCAGGCCGGTGTTGCCGCTGGCGAAGGCTTCCCAGAGGATCTCGTCCTTGGAGTAGAAGCCTACCGTCACGATCGGCAGGGCGGCCAGGGCCGCGCCACCGACCACGAAGCTGGCATAGGCCAGGGGCAGTTTCTTCCACAGGCCGCCCATCTTGAAGATGTTCTGCTCGTGGTGGCAGGCAACGATCACCGCACCGGAGGCCAGGAACAGCAGTGCCTTGAAGAACGCGTGGGTCATCAGGTGGAAGATCGCCGCGTCCCAGGCACCGACGCCCAGGGCCAGGAACATGTAGCCGATCTGGCTCATGGTCGAGTAGGCGAGGATACGCTTGATGTCGGTTTGCACCAGCGCGGCGAAGCCGGCCAGTACCAGGGTCACGCCACCGACTACGCCTACCAGGTGCAGGATGTCGGGTGCCAGCAGGAACAAGCCGTTGGTACGGGCGATCAGGTACACGCCCGCAGTCACCATGGTCGCGGCGTGGATCAGTGCCGAAACCGGGGTAGGGCCGGCCATCGCGTCCGCCAGCCAGGTCTGCAGTGGCAGCTGGGCCGATTTACCCACCGCACCACCCAGCAGCATCAGCGTTGCCAGCACCATCCAGGTGTCGCCCGCCTGGAATTTCTGTGGTGCCAGCACCAGCAGCTCCTGCACGTTCAAGGTACCCAGCTGGGCGAACAGGATGAACAGGCCGATGGCCATGAACACGTCGCCGATGCGGGTGACGATGAATGCCTTGAGTGCGGCATTACCGTTGTTGCGGTTGCTGTAGTAGAAACCGATCAACAGGTACGAGCACAGGCCCACGCCTTCCCAGCCGAAGTAGATGAACAGCAGGTTATCGCCAAGGATCAGGAACAGCATGCTGGCGATGAACAGGTTGGTGTACGAGAAGAAGCGCGAGTAGCCGGCTTCGCCACGCATGTACCAGGAGGCGAACAGGTGGATCAGGAAGCCGACACCGGTGACCACGCCAAGCATGGTGACCGACAGGCCGTCCAGGTACAGGGTGAAGTTCGGCGCGAAGCCGTCCACCGACATCCACTGCCACAGCAACTGGCTGTAAGCGCCGCCTTCAGGTGGGGCGACGTTGAATTGCCAGATGACGTAGGCGGCCGTGGCCGCCGACAGGCCTACCGAGCCGACGCCGATCAGCGCGGACAGGTTCTCCGAGAACCGTCCCCGCGAGAACGACAGCAGCAGGAAGCCGATGAGGGGAAAGACGAAAGTCAGGAAGAGAAGGTTCATCCGCGCATCTCACTGGCAGCATCGATGTCGAGAGTGTGGAACCGGCGGTACAGCTGCAGCAGGATGGCCAGACCAATGCTGGCCTCGGCAGCTGCCAGGCTGATCACCAGAATGAACATCACCTGGCCGTCGGGCTGGACCCAACGGGCCCCGGCGACGACGAACGCCAGGGCAGAGGCGTTCATCATGACTTCCAGGCTCATGAGCACGAAGAGGATGTTGCGGCGGACCATCAGGCCAACCAGACCTAAACAGAACAGGATGCCGGCGACTGCCAGGCCATGTTCGAGAGGGATAGCACCCATGATTTACTCCTTCGCCTCGTTGCGGCCCAGGTGGAAGGCGGTCACAGCTGCCGCCAGCAGCAGCATCGACGCCAGTTCGACCACCAGCAGGTAAGGGCCGAACAGGCTGACCCCCACGGCTTTCGGGCCCACGGTGGTACCGCTGATGCCAGCGCCGCTCGGGCTGACGAACAGCACATACAGCAGCTCTGCCAGCAACAGGGCGCCAAGGATGACCGGCCCGGCCCAGATGCCTGGCTTGAGCCAGCCGCGCTCCTGGGCGACCGAGGCCGGCCCTAGGTTGAGCATCATCACCACGAACACGAACAGCACCATGATGGCGCCGGCGTAGGCGATCACTTCCAGGGCACCGGCGAACGGCGCACCGAGGGAGAAGAAGATCATGGCCACGGAAATCAGCGAAATGATCAGGTATAGCAAGGCGTGCACGGGGTTGGTGCCGGTCACCACCCGAAGGGTGGAAACCACGGCGATCCCGGATGCGAAGTAGAAAGCGAATTCCATCTTTCTGTCCTTATGGGAGCAAGCTCTTCACGTTGATCGGCTCGGCTTCGTTCTGTGCAGCACCTTTCGGCTTGCCAGCGATGGCCATACCCGCAACACGGTAGAAGTTGTAGTCAGGGTTCTTGCCGGGGCCGGAGATCAGCAGATCTTCTTTCTCGTACACCAGGTCCTGACGCTTGAACTCGGCCATTTCGAAATCCGGAGTCAGCTGGATCGCGGTGGTCGGGCACGCTTCTTCACACAGGCCGCAGAAGATGCAGCGCGAGAAGTTGATGCGGAAGAACTCCGGGTACCAGCGGCCGTCCTCGGTTTCGGCTTTCTGCAGCGAGATGCAGCCGACCGGGCAGGCCACCGCGCAGAGGTTGCACGCTACGCAGCGCTCTTCGCCGTCGGGGTCGCGGGTGAGCACGATGCGGCCGCGGTAGCGCGGCGGCAGGTACACGGGCTCTTCGGGGTACTGCAGGGTGTCGCGTTTGCGAAACCCGTGGGAGAACACCATGGCCAGGCTGCGCAGCTGGGTGCCTGTGCCCTTAACGATGTCGCCGATATACTTGAACATGGGTCAAATCCTCACTGGGCCGCGACGGCTGGCGTGTTGTAGAGCACGAGCGCAGCGGTCACCAGCAAATTGATCAGGGTCAGCGGCAGGCAGAACTTCCAGCTGAAGTCCATCACCTGGTCATAGCGTGGGCGCGGGATCGAGGCGCGCAGCAGGATGAACAGCATGATGAAGAACGCGGTCTTCAATGCGAACCACAGGAACGGCAGTTGCGGCAGGATGCCGAACGGGCCGTGCCAGCCGCCGAAGAACAGGGTTACTAGCAGCGCCGAGATGAGGATGATGCCGATGTACTCACCGACGAAGAACATGCCCCACTTCATGCCGGCATACTCGATGTGGTAGCCGTCGGCCAGTTCCTGTTCCGCTTCCGGCTGGTCAAACGGGTGACGGTGAGTCACGGCCACGCCAGCGATGAAGAAGGTGCAGAAGCCGAAGAACTGCGGGATGATGAACCACAGGTTCTGCGCCTGGTACTCGACGATGTCGCGCATGTTGAACGAGCCCACCTGCACCACCACGCCCATCAGCGCCAGGCCCAGGAACACTTCGTACGACACGGTCTGCGCCGACGCCCGCAAGCTGCCCAGCAGGGCGTACTTGTTGTTCGACGACCAGCCGGCAAACAGCACTGCGTAGACCGACAGGCCGGCCATGGCGAAGAAGAACAGCAGGCCGATGTTCAGGTCGGCGACGCCCCAGCCCGGGGTGATCGGGATGATCGAGAAGCCGATCAGCAGGGCGCTCATGGCCACGACTGGCGCCAGGGTGAAGATCATCTTGTCGACGAAGGGCGGGTTCCAGTCTTCCTTGAAGAACATCTTCAGCATGTCGGCTGCGATCTGGAACATGCCGAACGGGCCGACACGGTTCGGACCGTAGCGGTCCTGCCACCAGCCCAGCAAGCGGCGTTCGACGAAGCTGAGCAGGGCGCCGCAGACCACCACGGCCAACAGCACCACGATAGCCTTGACGACCTGGATGATCACATCGATCACTTCGGGGGTGAACCAGCTCATTGTGCTGCCTCCTGCAGACCTTCGACGGGGGCACCGAAGATGGCAGGCGGAATGCCGGCCAGGCCTTTCGGCAGCGCGACCAGGCCAGCGCCCAGCTCTTCATTGATACGCAGCGGCAGGCGCAGGGCCACACCGGCAACGGTCAGGCTCAGCAGGGCACCTTCGTTGACGCCCAGGCGGTCGGCCTCGGACTTGGCCAGGGCCACGTAGGCCGCCGGAATACGCTGTTGCACCGGGGCGGCGCGCGAGGAGCTTTCTTCACTGCCGAACAGGTGGAAGAACGGCACCGCCGTCCAGGTGCCACGGGCCGGGTTGAAGGCGCCCGGAATGGCGCTGAACCAGTTCAGGCGGTCGCCTTGCGACTCGATCAGGCGCACGCCCGGGTCACCAGCACGCAGGTGGCCACCGACCTCGTCCTGGAACTTGTTCCAGGCTTGCGGCGAGTTCCAGCCCGGGGACCAGGCGAACGGCACCTGCTGGCGCGGTTCGGCCGAACCCGAGTAGCCTTCCATGGAGAAGGCGAACGCGGTGTCCTTGTCTTGCGGGGTACGTGGCTCGTGCACGCTGATGTTGGCGCGCATGGCGGTACGGCCGGAGTAGCGCAGCGGCTCGCGGGCCAGCTTCATGCCCTTGATGCGGAACGCGGCGCTTGGCGCCGCATTGACGATGCCGGCCAGTTGCGGCGCGGCAGCAGCACAGGCGCTGGTCACGTGGTCCAGTTGCGTCCAGTCGACCGGCTTGTTCAGCAGGGTGGCACGCAGGGCGTGCATCCAGCGCCAGCCTTCGTGGATCTGGATGCTGCTGTCCAGGTACTGCGGGTCGAACACCTGGAAGAAGCGCTGGGCACGGCCTTCCTGGCTGACCAGGGTACCGTCGCCTTCGGCGAACGAGGCGGCCGGCAACACCAGGTGGGCGCGGTCGACCGTCGGGGTTTTCGAGTGGTCGGCGACGATCACCACTTTGGCGGCCGCCAGTGCTGCGTCGACCTTGGCAGCCGCTACCCGGGCGTACAGGTCGTTTTCCAGCACCACGATCGCATCGGCTTTGCCGCTGATGACGGCGTCCAGCGCGGCATCTACCGACTCGCCACCGAGCATGGCCAGGCCGATGCTGTTGGCCTCTGGCACCACCAGGCTCAGGGAGCCGCTTTTCTCGCGCAGCTTCAGGGCCTTGGCGATGTTGGCGGCGGCTTCGATCAGGGCCGGGTCGGCCAGCGAAGTGCCCGCTACCACCAAGGGGCGCTTGGCGGCCACCAGGGCGTCGGCGATGCGCTGGGCCAGGGCTTTGGCTTCGGCGTCCAGGCCTTCGACGGCCGGGGCGCTCGGGTCGATGGCGTGGGCCACGGCGAAGCCGAGGCGGGCCAGGTCGGCGGGGGCTGCGTGCACACACTCTTGCGCCACGTCGTCCAGCTTGGTTTCAGCCAGCGAAGCGATGAACAGCGGGTACAGCGCGTGCTGGCCGATGTTCTTCACGGCAGCGTCGAGCCAAGGCTGCACCTTCATCGCTTCGGCCATGGCCTCGGCCTTGCCCTTGGTCGCCTGGCGCACAGCCAGCGCGACGCGGGCAGCGGTCTGGGTCAGGTCTTCACCCAGCACGAACACGGCGTCGTGGTCTTCGATGTCGCGCAGGGTCGGCACCGGCAGCGGGCTGTTGTTCAGCACGTCCAGGGCCAGGCGCACCCGGGCCAGCTCGCCAGCTTCCATGCCCGAGTAGAAGTACTCGGCACCGACCAGCTCACGCAGGCCGTAGTTGCTTTCGAGGCTGGCGCGTGGCGACCCGATACCGACGATGGTGCGGCCGCGCAGCAGGTCGGCGGCCTTGTCCAGGGCGGCGTCCAGGCCCAGCTTGGTGCCGTCGGCCAGTTTTGGCTGGCGCGGGCGGTCCGTGCGGTTGACGTAACCGTAGCCAAAGCGGCCGCGGTCGCACAGGAAGTACTGGTTCACCGAACCGTTGAAGCGGTTTTCGATACGGCGCAGCTCGCCGTAGCGCTCGCCCGGGCTGATGTTGCAGCCGCTGGAGCAGCCATGGCAGATGCTCGGGGCAAACTGCATGTCCCACTTGCGGTTGTAGCGCTCGGAGTGGGTCTTGTCGGTGAACACGCCCGTTGGGCAGACTTCGGTCAGGTTGCCGGAGAACTCGCTTTCCAGCACGCCGTCTTCGACGCGACCAAAGTACACGTTGTCGTGGGCGCCGTAGACACCCAAGTCGGTCCCGCCGGCATAGTCCTTGTAGTAGCGCACGCAACGGTAGCAGGCGATGCAGCGGTTCATCTCATGGGCGATGAACGGGCCGAGGTCCTGGTTCTGGTGGGTACGCTTGGTGAAACGGTAGCGGCGCTCATTGTGGCCGGTCATTACCGTCATGTCCTGCAGGTGGCAGTGACCGCCTTCCTCGCACACCGGGCAGTCGTGCGGGTGGTTGGTCATCAGCCATTCGACGACGCTGGCGCGGAACGCCTTGGACTCTTCATCATCGATGGAGATCCAGGTGCCGTCGGAAGCAGGGGTCATGCAGGACATGACGATACGACCACGGGTGTCGTTCTCGTCGGTGTACTGCTTGACCGCGCACTGCCGGCAGGCACCCACGCTACCAAGCGCGGGGTGCCAGCAGAAATAAGGGATGTCGAGGCCGAGTGACAGACACGCCTGTAACAGGTTGTCAGCACCGTTGACTTCGAGCGCTTTGCCGTCTACGTGGATAGTGGCCATTGTTCAAAGTTCTTCGTTGGCCCGCGTGAGCGGGCGTGGCTAATGGAAATCGGTGAGCCTGCGGCACGCCACGAGTCATTCGGGCCTGCCGGCGGGCTGGCGGGTGGCACGGACCACCCGCGTTCTATCTTTTTATGCGCCGACCACAATCGGCTTCGCCAGGTTCGGGCGCAGGGTGCCAGCGCTTTCAGGCGCCACACCGGCCTCGAACTCCGAGCGGAAGTATTTGATGGCACTGCCCAATGGCTCGACGGCACCTGGTGCGTGAGCACAGAAGGTACGGCCTGGGCCAAGGAAGTTGACCAGCCCCAGCAGCGTCTCGATGTCTTCGGCGCGGCCCTGGCCGTTTTCCAGTGCGCGCAGCATTTTCACGCTCCACGGCAGCCCGTCACGGCAAGGGGTGCACCAGCCGCACGACTCGCGGGCGAAGAACTCTTCCATGTTGCGCAGCAGCGACACCATGTTGACGCTGTCGTCGACCGCCATGGCCAGGCCCGTACCCATGCGGGTGCCGACCTTGGCGATGCCACCGGCGTACATCTGCGCATCGAGGTGCTCGGGCAGCAGGAAGCCGGTACCGGCGCCGCCTGGCTGCCAGCACTTGAGCTTGAAGCCGTCACGCATGCCACCGGCGTAGTCCTCGAACAGCTCGCGGGCGGTAACGCCGAACGGCAGTTCCCACAGGCCCGGGTTCTTGACCTTGCCGGAGAAGCCCATCAGCTTGGTGCCGTGGTCTTCACTGCCTTCACGGGCCAGCGACTTGTACCAGTCGTTGCCGTTGGCAACGATGGCGGGCACGTTGCACAGGGTTTCGACGTTGTTCACGCAGGTCGGTTTGCCCCATACACCCACCGCAGCAGGGAAGGGCGGCTTGGAGCGCGGGTTGGCGCGGCGGCCTTCCAGCGAGTTGATCAGCGCGGTTTCTTCACCGCAGATGTAGCGCCCGGCACCGGTGTGCACGAACAGCTCGAAATCGAAACCGCTGCCCAAGATGTTCTTGCCCAAAAGGCCTGCGGCCTTCGCTTCATCGATGGCGCGGTTGAGGTTTTTCGCGGCGGTGGTGTATTCGCCGCGCAGGAAGATGTAGCCGCGGTAGGCCTTCAGGGCGCGGGCGCTGATCAGCATGCCCTCCACCAGCAGATGGGGCTGTTGCTCCATCAGCATGCGGTCCTTCCAGGTGTTGGGCTCCATTTCGTCCGCGTTGCACAGCAGGTAGCGGATGTTCATGGATTCGTCTTTGGGCATCAGGCCCCACTTCACCCCGGTGGGGAAGCCGGCGCCACCACGGCCCTTGAGGCCCGAGTCCTTGACGCTTTGCACGATATCGTCGGCGGACATGTCTGCCAGCGCCTTGCGCGCGGCGGCGTAGCCGTTCTTCGATTCATACTCGGCCAGCCATACC
This sequence comes from Pseudomonas sp. NY5710, assembly GCF_013305665.1. Taxonomy (NCBI): domain Bacteria; kingdom Pseudomonadati; phylum Pseudomonadota; class Gammaproteobacteria; order Pseudomonadales; family Pseudomonadaceae; genus Pseudomonas; species Pseudomonas sp. NY5710. Next base: position 3,380,971 of record NZ_CP045554.1, on the reverse strand, counting down.
GGTTCGCCGTCATCACGCAGGCGCCAGGTCAGCGGGTGGGTTTCGGCCGTGCGCGCGATGCGGTTGGCCGGGCCGAAGGAAGTAATGGTCATACGTAACCCTCCAGCAGTTTGGAAACGCCAGCCGGCTGCACGTCACCGAAGGTGTCGTCGTCGATCATCAGCGCCGGGGCTTTGTCGCAGTTGCCCAGGCAGCATACCGGCAGCAGGGTGAAGCGGCCGTCTGCGGTAGTCTGGCCAAGGCCGATGCCCAGTTCGCTCTGGATCTGGCTGACCACCGATTCGTGGCCGCCGATGTAGCAGACCATGCTGTCGCACACGCGGATGATGTGGCGGCCGACTGGCTGGCGGAAAATCTGGCTGTAGAAGGTGGCTACACCTTCGACGTCGCTGGCCGGAATGCCCAGCACTTCGCCGATGGCGTGGATGGCGCCGTCCGGCACCCAGCCGCGTTCCTTCTGAACGATCTTCAGGGCTTCGATGGACGCCGCGCGCGGGTCCTCGTAGTGGTGCATTTCGTGCTCGATGGCCGAGCGCTCGGTTTCGCTCAGGGCGAAACGGTCTGTCTGGATAAGCGTGCTGTTCATGCTTAGCGGTCCACGTCAGCCATAACGAAGTCGATACTGCCCAGGTACGCAATGAGGTCGGCGACCATGCTGCCTTTGATCACCGAAGGGATCTGCTGCAGGTGCGGGTAGCTCGGGGTACGGATCCGGGTGCGGTAGCTCATGGTGCCGCCATCGCTCGTCAGGTAGTAACTGTTGATGCCCTTGGTCGCCTCGATCATCTGGAACGACTCGTTGGCCGGCATCACCGGGCCCCACGAGACTTGCAGGAAGTGCGTGATCAGGGTTTCGATGTGCTGCAGGGTGCGCTCTTTCGGCGGGGGCGTGGTCAGCGGGTGATCCGCCTTGTACGGACCTTCCGGCATGTTGCGCAGGCACTGGTCGATGATGCGGATACTCTGGCGCATCTCCTCGACACGGACCATGCAGCGATCGTAGGCATCGCCGTTGTGGGCCAGCGGTACTTCGAACTCGAAGTTCTCGTAGCCGGAGTAAGGGCGGGCTTTGCGCAGGTCGAAGTCGCAACCGGTGGCGCGCAGGCCGGCACCGGTGGTGCCCCAGGCCAGTGCTTCCTTGGTGTTGTATGCAGCGACGCCGATGGTACGGCCCTTGAGGATGCTGTTCTGCAAGGCCGCTTTGGTGTACTCGTCGAGGCGCTTGGGCAGCCATTCGACGAAGTCTTTCACCAGTTTGTCCCAGCCGCGCGGCAGGTCGTGGGCGACGCCACCGATGCGGTACCAGGCCGGGTGCAGGCGGAAACCGGTGATCGCCTCGATCACGGTGTAGGCCCGCTGGCGGTCGGTGAAGGTGAAGAACACCGGGGTCATGGCACCCACGTCCTGAATATAGGTGCCCAGGAACAGCAGGTGGCTGGTGATGCGGAAGAACTCGGCGAGCATGATGCGGATCACGTCGACCTTCTGCGGCACCTGGATGCCGGCCAGCTTCTCCACCGCGAGCACGTACGGCAGGTTGTTCATCACCCCGCCGAGGTAGTCGATACGGTCGGTGTAGGGGATGAAGCTGTGCCAGGACTGGCGCTCGGCCATTTTCTCGGCGCCACGGTGGTGGTAGCCGATGTCCGGTACGCAGTCGACGATCTCTTCACCGTCCAGCTGCAGCACGATACGGAATGCACCGTGCGCCGAAGGGTGGTTGGGGCCGAGGTTGAGGAACATGTAGTCCTCGTTGGCGCCCTGACGCTTCATGCCCCAGGCTTCGGGGTTGAAGCGCGCCGATTCCTCTTCGAGCTGCTGCTTGGCCAGGGTCAGGCTGTACGGGTCGAACTCGGTGGCACGGGCCGGGTAGTCCTTGCGCAGCGGGTGGCCTTCCCAGGTGGGGGGCATCATGATGCGGCTGAGGTGCGGGTGGCCGGCAAAGTCGATGCCAAACATGTCCCAGACTTCGCGCTCGTACCAGTTGGCGTTCGGCCAGATGCTGGTCACCGATGGCAGGTTGAGGTCGCCTTCGCTGAGCGACACCTTGATCATCACGTCGCTGTTACGCTCGATCGACAGCAGGTGGTAGAACACGCTGAAGTCGGCGGCTGGCAGGCCGCGGCGCTGGGTACGCAGGCGTTCGTCGACGCCGTGCAGGTCATACAGCATGCTGTACGGCTTGGCCACGCCACGCAGGAAGCTCAACACTTCCTTGAGTTGGGCGCGCTTTACCCACAGCACGGGCATGCCGGTGCGGGTTTCCTGGGCGACGAATGCTTCGGCGCCAAAACGGTTGTGGAGTTCGACGACCACATCCTGGTCGTCAGCCTTGTAGGGCGGAATGAAAATAGCGTTGTCCGCTGTCATGGTCTCGGTCGCTTTGGGTCAACGTTAAGAATGAAGCCAGGCCGCCGGCTCCATGGGGAGCGGGCGGCAGGTCGCTGGATCAGACTTCGTCGGGGCTGCGCAGGTTGGTTACGGCAATGCGCTGCTCGCGACGCAAGTCTTTCTGGGCTGGCATCTCGGCACGGTAAATACCTTGATCACCAACAACCCAGGAAAGCGGGCGTCGTTCTTGGCCGATCGACTCCTGCAGCAGCATCAAGCCTTGCAGGAAAGCCTCAGGGCGTGGCGGGCAGCCAGGCACATAGACGTCCACGGGGAGGAACTTGTCGACCCCCTGAACGACCGAGTAGATGTCGTACATGCCACCGGAATTGGCGCACGACCCCATGGAGATCACCCACTTGGGCTCGAGCATCTGCTCGTACAGGCGCTGGATGATCGGCGCCATTTTCACGAAGCAGGTACCGGCGATGACCATGAAGTCGGCCTGACGCGGCGAGGCCCGAATGACTTCGGCGCCGAAGCGGGCGATGTCGTGGGGGGCCGTGAAGGCCGTGGTCATTTCCACGTAGCAGCAGGACAGGCCGAAGTTGTACGGCCACAGTGAGTTCTTGCGACCCCAGTTGACCGCGCCACGCAGCACATCTTCGAGCTTGCCCATGAAGATGTTCTTGTGGACCTGGTCCTCCAGCAGTTGATCGGTGACGGTTTCCCGTTCACCGACCGGGTACTGCTCGTTAGGCGCATCCGGATCGATTCTGGTTAGATTGTATTGCATGCCAAAGCCTCATTGTTTCAGCTTCGCTTGCCGCTTGCGGCGACCTTCGGGAGCCCAATCAAGTGCCCCGACGCGCCATAGGTAGACAAGACCTGCCAACAGAATTGCTATGAAAACGAGTGCTTCGACGAACCCGGTCCAGCCGCTTTCGCGGACGGACACAGACCATGCAAAGAGAAAGAGGGCTTCGATATCGAAGATCACGAACAGCATCGCGACCAGATAGAATTTGGCAGACAGGCGCAGGCGGGCGCTGCCGACGGGCAGCATGCCGGATTCGAAGGGTTCGTTCTTGGCGCGGCCCCATGCCTTGCTACCGAGCAGGCTGGACAGGCCGAGCATGAAGGCGCACAGGCCGACGACACCCAGGAGGAAGATGGCAAAGCCCCAGTTGTGGGCGATGAGTCCTGCCGAATCGGACATGCTAGAAATCCTTATACAGAGACCCAGCTCTGCAGTCTGAAATAAGTGTAGAGCGGCGACCTGGTGTCGCACATGCAGTGACCAAATGTCGCAGCTGAATCAATCGCGCTGATTTTATGGGTAAACCTGGTGCAAGTAAAATTTCTGTAGCAAATTTATCCGTAGGATTTAGTACAACAGCAGCGTGTAAATGGCTGAAAGCCTTGAAATTCGGGCATTGGGTGAGCTTTTGTTAATTATGTTTCTTGCGAGTGGTAACGAATTACTAGTTTCGGAATGATAATTGATATCATTTGGCCTGATGCCATTTAATTCGGCTGCTCTGAGCCTTGTAAAGTTCATCTGGCGAGTCGCCTCACTTGTAAATGCGAAAGGGCCGTGTTCTAGCAGCTTTGCGCAGCGGTTGCACCGCTCTGGGTCAATACTTTAGTGGTTGGGTCATGACTGGCTGATGAAGCGGCCGGCCAACGCTGCCGTGGGTGCGGTGCTGCCACAAGCATAGACGTGATTGTGGGGTTTGTTGGGCTGGCGTGGGTCGCGTGAGGGCGGCCATTTGCATGGCGAAAGGAATGCAGCGCCTGTGAGATCGAGCGCCGCCCGCGCGGCGCTTCGCGGCTAAAGCCGCTCCTACGTTTGTTTCCGGCCAGTCCATCCTGTGCCAGGCGCGCGCGACCGCCTTGTTTGTACGTCGCGATATCGAGGCGTGCGCCAAAGCGTTCGCGCGCAAATCCCACAGGCATAACTGGCCCGAAACAAGCGTAATCGATGGACTCGCCCCCGCCGAGGCATCACAGTGCCACGGTGGCGTTCGAAGAAGCCAACGGCAGCGAGGGCGAGACCATGAAAAAGCATAGTTCCAAGCAAGCTTCTCTGTCTTCCACTGATGTGGAATCTTGCACCACCATTGCGATCGACCTGGCCAAACAGGTCTTTCAATTGGCAGGTGAGGATGCTACTGGCAGGGTTATCTACGAAGATCGCATTAAATCGCGGCAAGCTTTCCACGATTTCCTGATCAGATTGCCCTCCACAATGGCCGTCTTGATGGAGTGCGGCCCTGGTGCACAAGCCTGGGCAAGGCTGTTGCAGACCCAAGGTAACCCAGTGCGTATTCTTCCTGCGCAGCGCGTTGCCGAACACCGCAGCGGTGCAAAGAACGACCGCAACGACACCCATGCCATTTTGCGTGCCGGCCGAGATAGCAGCATCGCGGCGATACCCATCAAGAGCACCGCAGCATTGGCCATCCAGGCCCTGCACCGTGTTCGGCGCGGCAGCATCAAGCGGCATACAGCCTTGGGTAATCAGATGCGTGGCTTGCTGCTTGAGCACGGCGTATCCATGCCGCAGGGCGATGCAGCGATCATCAAGCATGTGCCGCGGTGCCTGGAGGATGCTTCTTTGCCTTTGCCAGACTTGTTGCGCGAGCTGCTCGATGAGCTGTTGGCTGACTGGCTGTCCCTGGGTGAGCGCATCGCCCGGTTGAGTAAGCGGCTGGAAGCGACAGCTCGCGAGGACAAGGTTGCGCAGAGACTGATCACCATTCGTGGCGTCGGCGCCATCACCGCCACCGCGATTGTCGCGAAGCAGACAGAGCCCAGCCGTTTCGCCAGTGGCCGAATGTATTCAGCCTTCTTCGGCATCGTGCCCGACCAGCACAGCAGCGGAAACAAGGTCAGATTGGGCAGGATGAGCAAACGAGGTGATGGCTACATACGCAGCCTGATGATTCAGGGCGCGCATGCTGTCTTGAGTCAGCTAAAGCCTGATTCCGATCAGCCAGACGATCGCCGCCTCTTACGCTGGCTGTCTCGCCTTGGACGCAAGGAGGCGGCGATCAGACTGGCTAATCGGAATCTGCGCATCATCTGGGCGCTATTGCAGAGCGATCAGGTTTATCAACGCAAACCGAACAGCAAGCCGGAGGCGGCTATGAGCCTCTGACCAACCGAGTAATGCCACCGGGGCGCTAAGCGCTCCAACCCCTGCTAGTGAACATCGACCCTTGGTAAGACCGTCGCAGATTGATGCCTCCGCTCCTACAGGCCTGTTAGTGGCCTCAATGTAAACGGCACTCTGCGAGCTCACCACGATGGTGGCCAGAAGCAAAAAGCTTCCTCGAATAGGCCTGATACATAGATGCAACCGGGTTCCTATGTTCAAAAGCAGCTAGACAGTGTGGGCGAGTCCATACATAGGAGCGGCTTTAGCCGCGAAGCGCCGCGCGGGCGGCGCTCGATCTGCGCAACACCGCAAAAACCAAGGCAGGCACCTCGCCGCCCTGATGCGGTCCTTGCTGGTTTGTTGCCTCAACATAGACCTGATTATGGGGTTTGTTGGGGCTGCCGTTGGGTCGCGTGAGGGCTGCCATTTGTATGGCGAAAGGAATGCAGCGCCTGTGAGACCGAGCGCCGCCCGCGCGGCGCATCGCCGGCAAGCCGGCTCCCACATCTGTTTCGGGCCAATGATGCCTGTGTGATTTGCGCGCGCCCCCTCTGGCGCATGGCTCGATACCGCGCCGTATGTACTAGGCGGTCGCATGCGCTGGCCCAGGATGGACTGGTCCGAAACAAATGGGGAGCCGGCAAGCTGAACTGGCATGCAGCACAGAAGCACCCTTGATAGGCGCGATTCGTCTGTAGGAGCGGCCTTGTGTCGCGAAAGGGCCGCAGAGCGGCCCCGGCAATTTTGCGGTGGCGCACAGATCCCGGGGGCGCTACGCACCCCTTTCGCGACACAAGGCCGCTCCTACAGGGTTCATCCGCGAAAGGGCCGGTACCGGCAAAAACGAAGGCCCGGCGCTTTTACAAGCGCCGGGCCTTCGTTCAACCGCAAGCCACTATCAGTGGAATTGCTCTTCTTCGGTCGAACCCGTCAGGGCAGTCACCGACGATGCCCCGCCCTGAATCACGGTGGTCATGTCGTCGAAGTAGCCAGTGCCCACTTCCTGCTGGTGCGCGACGAAGGTGTAACCCTTGCTGGCGTCAGCGAATTCCTGCTCTTGCAGCTTCACATAGGCGGTCATGTCGTTGCGGGCGTAGTCGTGCGCCAGGTTGAACATGCCGTGCCACATGTTGTGGATGCCGGCCAGGGTGATGAACTGGTGTTTGTAGCCCATGGCCGACAGTTCGCGCTGGAACTTGGCAATGGTGGCGTCGTCCAGGTTCTTCTTCCAGTTGAAGGAAGGCGAGCAGTTGTACGACAGGATCTGGTCCGGGTACTCCTTCTTGATCGCTTCGGCGAAGCGGCGGGCTTCGTCCAGGTCCGGTTTGGCAGTCTCGCACCAGATCAGGTCGGCATACGGCGCGTAGGCCAGGCCGCGGGCGATGGCCTGGTCGAGGCCGGCGCGCACTTTATAGAAGCCTTCACGGGTGCGCTCGCCAATCACGAATGGCTGGTCGTAAGGGTCGCAGTCGCTGGTCAGCAAATCGGCGGCGTTGGCGTCGGTGCGGGCCAGGATGATGGTCGGCACACCCGACACGTCAGCAGCCAGGCGCGCGGCCACCAGCTTCTGCACGGCTTCCTGGGTGGGGACCAGTACCTTGCCACCCATGTGGCCGCATTTTTTCACCGAGGCCAGCTGGTCTTCGAAGTGCACGCCGGCGGCGCCGGCCTCGATCATGTTCTTCATCAGCTCGTAGGCATTCAGCACGCCGCCGAAACCGGCTTCGGCGTCGGCCACGATCGGGGCGAAGTAGTCGATGTAGCCGTCGTCGCCTGGGTTCTTGCCCGCTTTCCACTGGATCTGGTCAGCGCGGCGGAACGCATTGTTGATGCGCTTGACCACGGTGGGTACCGAGTCGACCGGGTACAGCGACTGGTCCGGGTACATGGACTCGGCCGAGTTGTTGTCGGCGGCAACCTGCCAGCCGGACAGGTAGATAGCCTGGATGCCGGCTTTTACCTGCTGGACTGCCTGGCCGCCGGTCAGGGCGCCCATGCAGTTGACGAAGTCTTTCTCGGGGCGGAAGGACGGGTGGGCACCTTCGGTGACCAGCTTCCACAGTTTTTCTGCACCCTGGCGGGCAAAGGTGTGCTCGGGTTGCACGGAGCCACGCAGGCGAACGACATCAGCGGCGGTGTAGGTACGGGTCACGCCTTTCCAGCGCGGGTTCTCGGCCCAGTCTTTCTCGAGGGCTGCAATTTGCTGTTCGCGTGTCAGTGCCATGGAAATAAACCTCGTCGCATCGATCTTGAGTTAATTGTGCTGATGCTCGGAGCAGATCAGGTGCCTGGCGGCTGTCCTGTTCGCAGGCGTGCGGCGGCGAACGCGAAGGCTCGAAGGGGAAGGAGAGTGCAGGCCAGGCGAAGGGCGCCCCGGCAGGTCGGCTCGTGGATGCCTAACTGCGGTGCTACGCGATTGCCAGTACTGCGGTGATGCGCTTCCGTCCTCGGGACAACTTCTTCGTTGCAGTCGCAATCCCGTCGAACCGCCTTGTGGGCCGTATAGACACAAGGCGCCTCCGGGGGTGGGAGGAGCGCGCCTCGAAGGCCCTTGCCAGGGCCCCTGATTAGCGGGAGCGAGGCCATCATGCCCTTGGGAAAAACACCCTGTCAAATGTTTTGTAGTGGTTTTTTGTGCTTACTACATCTTTGGTCTAATACGACTTGTCAGTCAGTTTCAAGGCCTTTGGTCGAGGCCTTGAATTGCCTAGGATCAGTCCAGAACGTCGACTTTTACCCGCACAGTCATGTTTTCACCGCGCTGGGTGCTGTAACTGCGGTTGGCGGGGCTGCGCTCGGCTTGGCTCTGCTGGTTGTAGCCTGCCAGTGGGAGCCACTCGCCGAGCTTGCCCGTGATGGTTGTGTCGGTGCTTTGCACTTTCACTACATCTGCACGTTCGTTGCTGATGCGGTCATTATTGCTACTGATTTGCAGGCGAACCGTATCGCCACTCACGCTTGGGGTTACATAGAAACCCTGGGTCACGTTGCGGTATTCGGTGTTGCTCTGGATACGCCCGTAGCTGTCGGTGCTGGTGCTGGTAACCGGAATGCTCTGGCCCACCTGGATGAGCGCCGGCTGGCCTTCGCTGGCCTGTACTTGCTGCATGCCCCCGTCGCGGTTGCTGGTGCCGTAGCGAATGACCCGGCCGTTGCCCCGGTTGTCCTGGAAGTTGCTGTCGGTGTTGTCCACGCTGATCAGCAGGCGTTTGGGCAGGGTGTCGAGCTGTTGCAGCAGGGCGCGCAAGTCATCGATGCGTGCCGGGCTGGCGTTGACGATCAACTTGTTCTCGAAGGCGCTGACCGTGCCGTCTTTGGCGATGAATGCCTGTGCGGCAGGCAGCAGTTCGGCACTGCTGCGGTGCTGCAGCGGCAATACCTCGGTGGCGGCCTGGGCGGTGAGGCTGGCGGCCAGCAGCAGGGCGGCGCATAGGGGGCGTAGCGGCATGTCCATGATCTCCGCAGGTGGGGTTGCCATGATGGCAAAGGCGTCCTGCCTGTGCTGGATGCACATCAAAAAACTGCCTTTTATCCTGGCTTTATCCAGTAAACTATAAATTATAGTCAGCGAGATAATTGCAGATAATCGCCCTCCACAGGCCCTGCCAGGCAGCCTGAGAGCCCTTCGGCTACATTGCGCGGTGGCTGCTGTCAGACAAATTCCGTAACATCCCGCCTCAGAATTTTGCCCGCTCTAAAGGCCGTACAAGTGCCCCAGGCTGTTGTCCGGCTAATTACAGGATGCCCATGAAACCCGCCCGACTTCGCGCCGACCTGCTCGCCGGCCTGACCACTTCGTTCGCCTTGGTGCCCGAGTGCATCGCCTTTGCCCTGGTCGCCCACCTAAACCCGCTGATGGGCCTGTACGGGGCGTTCATCATTTGTACCTTGACCGCACTGTTCGGCGGTCGGCCGGGGATGATATCCGGGGCTGCCGGCTCTATGGCGGTGGTGATCGTGGCGCTGGTGGTGCAGCACGGCGCGCAGTACCTGCTGGCAACGGTGCTGCTGGGCGGGGTGGTGATGATTCTTTTCGGCCTGCTGCGCCTAGGCAAGCTGGTGCGCCTGGTGCCGTACCCGGTCATGCTGGGCTTCGTCAACGGCCTGGCCATTGTCATTGCCATGGCCCAGCTGGAGCATTTCAAAAACGGTGAGCACTGGCTAAGTGGTACGCCGCTGTACCTGATGATCGGCCTGGTGGCGCTGACCATGGCGGTGGTCTACCTATTGCCGAAGCTCACCCGCGCCGTACCGCCGGCATTGGTGGCGATTCTCGGCGTTGGCTTGCTGGTGTACCTGCTCGGCTTGCCCACCCGCACCTTGGGCGATATGGCGCACATCGCTGGCGGCCTGCCGGGGCTGGCGCTGCCGGATGTACCGTGGAACCTGGAAACCCTCAAGATCATCGCCCCCTACGCGGTGCTGATGGCCATGGTCGGCTTGCTGGAAACCCTGCTCACGCTGAACCTGACCGACGAAATCACCGAAAGCCGCGGCTACCCGGACCGCGAGTGCGTGGCATTGGGCGCCGCGAACATGGTGTCGGGCCTGTGCGGTGGCATGGGGGGTTGCGCGATGATCGGGCAAACGGTGATCAACCTCAGCTCCAATGGCCGTGGCCGGCTGTCGGGTGTGGTAGCCGGGGTGATGATTCTGCTGTTCGTGTTGTTCCTGTCGCCGTTGATCGAGCGTATTCCGTTGGCGGCGCTGGTTGGCGTGATGTTCGTGGTGGCCCAGCAGACGTTTGCCTGGGCGTCCTTGCGGGTGTTGCACAAGGTGCCGGTCAACGATGTACTGGCGATCATCGCGGTGACCGTGGTCACGGTGTTTACCGACCTGGCCATGGCAGTGCTGTTCGGCATCGTGATCGCGGCGCTGAACTTTGCCTGGCAGCATGCCCGGGAGTTGTACGCCGACAGCCATGAAGACGCCGATGGCAGCAAACGCTATCAAGTGCATGGCACGCTGTTCTTCGCCTCGACCACTTCATTTCTCGACCAGTTCGATGCCGCCAGCGACCCGGCCCAGGTCACGCTGGACTGCCAGCACTTGAGCTTTGTCGATTATTCGGCGGTTGCCGCACTGCAGACCTTGCGCGAGCGCTATGCTAAGGCGGGCAAGCACCTGCGCGTGGTGCATTTGTCGGAGCGGTGCAAGAAGCTGTTGAAGCGGGCAGGGGAGCAGCACTGAGAAAGGTTATTGTCTGTGCTGGCCTCTTCGCGGGCATGCCCGCTCCCACAGCAATGGCGCAGGAGCTGTCCCTGTGGGGGCGGGCGTGCCCGCGAAGAGGCTGGCACAGGGGAATGAATCACTCCCCACGGTTCTTCTTGACGATGCCATCGGCAATGCTGGCTGGAGCCTCGGCATAGCGGGTGAACTCCATCGAGAAGCTGGCCCGGCCCTGGGTCATCGAGCGCATCGAAGTGGCGTAGCCGAACATTTCGCCCAACGGCACCTCGGCGCGGATCACCTTGCCCGCCGGGGTTTCGTCGCCGTCCTGGATCATGCCCCGGCGCCGGCTCAGGTCGCCCAGGATATCGCCCTGGTATTCCTCGGGGGTGACCACTTCCACCTTCATCACCGGCTCCAGCAGTACCGCGCCGCCTTTTTGCGACAGCTGCTTGGTGGCCATCGACGCTGCGATCTTGTAGGCCATCTCGTTGGAGTCCACATCGTGGTACGAGCCGTCATACACCGCTGCCTTCAGGTTGATCAGCGGGTAGCCGGCCAGCACGCCGTTCTTCATCTGTTCTTCGATACCCTTCTGGATCGCCGGGATGTATTCGCGGGGCACCACGCCGCCGACGATCTCGTTGACGAATTCCAGGCCTTCCTTGCCTTCGTCACCGGGGGCGAAGCGGATCCAGCAATGCCCGTACTGGCCGCGGCCGCCGGACTGGCGGACGAAGCGGCCCTCGATCTCGCAGGTATTGCGGATTTTCTCGCGGTAGGCCACCTGCGGTTTGCCGATATTGGCCTCGACGTTGAATTCACGGCGCATGCGGTCGACGATGATGTCCAGGTGCAACTCGCCCATGCCGGAGATGATCGTCTGGCCGGTTTCTTCGTCGGTGCGCACCCGGAATGACGGGTCTTCCTGGGCCAGCTTGCCCAGGGCGATGCCCATTTTTTCCTGGTCGGCCTTGGTTTTCGGTTCCACGGCTACGGAGATCACCGGGTCGGGGAAGTCCATGCGCTCAAGGATGATCGGCTTGTCCATGTCGCACAGGGTGTCGCCGGTGGTCACGTCCTTCATGCCAATCAGCGCAGCGATGTCACCGGCGCATACGTCCTTGATCTCCGCGCGCTGGTTGGCGTGCATCTGCACCATGCGGCCGATGCGCTCTTTCTTGCCTTTGACCGAGTTGAGCACGGCATTGCCGGAGCTGAGCACCCCGGAGTACACCCGGGCGAAGGTCAGGGTGCCGACGAACGGGTCGGTGGCGATCTTGAAGGCCAGGGCCGAGAACGGCTCCTTGTCGTCGGCGTGGCGTTCCAGGTGCTTGTTTTCGTCGTCGGGGTCGGTGCCCTTGATTGCCGGGATTTCCGACGGGGCAGGCAGGTAATCGATCACCGCATCGAGCATCAGCGGCACGCCCTTGTTCTTGAACGAGGAGCCGAGGATGGTGGGTACGATTTCGTTGTTCAGGGTGCGTTTGCGCAGGCCGGCCTTGATTTCGTCGATGCTCAGCGCTTCGCCTTCAACAAACTTCTCAGTCAGTTCGTCATCGGCCTCAGCCGCGGCTTCCACCATCTTCGCGCGCCATTCATCGGCCAGCACCTTGAGCTCGGCAGGTATCTCTTCTTCGCGATAACTGGTGCCGTTATCGGCATCGTTCCAGTAGATAGCTTTCATCTTGACCAAGTCGATCTGGCCGATGAAATGCTCTTCACTGCCAATCGCCAGCTGGATTGGCACCGGGTGGTGGCCCAGGCGCTGGTCGATCTGTTTGACCACCCGCAGGAAGTCGGCGCCTTGGCGATCCATCTTGTTGATGTAGGCCAGGCGCGGCACATGGTACTTGTTGGCCTGGCGCCAGACCGTCTCGGACTGGGGCTCGACGCCGTCGGCGCCGCTGAAGACCACAACGGCACCATCAAGTACGCGCAGCGAGCGTTCCACCTCGATGGTGAAGTCGACGTGGCCGGGGGTGTCGATGATGTTGAACCGGTACTTGTCGGCGAACTGCTTGGTCGAGCCTTGCCAGAAGGCCGTGGTCGCCGCCGAGGTGATGGTGATGCCGCGCTCTTGCTCCTGCGCCATCCAGTCCATGGTCGCGGCGCCATCGTGCACCTCGCCCATCTTGTGGTTGACCCCGGTGTAGAACAGGATTCGCTCGGTGGTCGTGGTCTTGCCGGCGTCGACGTGGGCGACGATGCCGATGTTGCGGTACAGCTCGATGGGCGTTGTGCGGGCCATGGCGGACTACCTGCGGCTGGGCGGATTCCACCACGTTAGCAGACCCGTGGAATCCTGCCGTGCCGCCGGGCTGTCAGTCGGCCTGGGCCTGCAGCAGCCACTGGCCATCCACTTCGCGAGCCAGGCCACACGCCGGTAGCAGGGCCAGCAAGCGTGGGTGCAGGCCGGCTTCGGTGAAGGTCTTGAGCGTGGCCAGGTCCAGCGCGCCGATCAGGTTCAGGTCAGCCTTGGTATAGGACAGCCAGGCTTTCTTCAGCACCTGGGCCACATCGCTGCCGGCGGTGCTGGCGAAACGGCGGTGCCACGGGCGGCCGTCGAAGGTGAAGGTGTGCGCGGGGCTATAGGTGCTGGGGTCGGCACCTTCGACGCAGCGGTGGCAGCGGCACGGGCCCTCGCCGAAAGCGTTGCGCAGGTAGCTGTTGAAGTCCACCACCGGCTTGAGGGACAGACGTTTGTCGACATCGAACAGGTCGGCGATCAGGGGTTCTTCGGCGCTCACTCGGGATCCTCGTGTGGTGTGGCGTGCATCGGCGGGCACCCTAACAGATCGGGGCGGCCAGATCACCTGTTGCAGGGCTGGCCGCTTCGCGGGTGAACCCGCTCCCACAGGGGCTGCAGCGTATTCAAGGGTTGTATACCTGTGGGCGCTGACTTGCCAGCGATGAGGCCAGTAGAGACAACAGGCAACGCCTGCCGTACTCTACGCGCCCGTACGCCCACCCACCCATTGAGGTAACCCCGCTTGAGCACCCAGTACCCGTACATCGCCACCGTCACCATCAGCGCCGAGGACCGTGGGGGCGATACCGAGGCCTCGGAGAACCCCAATATGCGCGTTGGCCTGGAGGCGGTGACCGAAAACCTGAAAAAGGTGCATTTCGTCGGTACGCTCGCGGCGCCTGAAAAGAATGCCACGCACATTTGCGTCACCCTGGAGAACGGCCTGACCTACTACGGCCCGATCGTCAATGGCCATGCCGAACTCGAAGGCGGCTGGATCGCGTTCGAGTCCGACATGCTCACCCCGGCAGAACTGGGCCTGTAACGCTCAGTTCAACTCCGCCAGGCACTGCTCGAGGATATCCAGCCCTTCTTCGAGCACCTCGGCCTCGATGGTCAGCGGTGCCAGCAGGCGAATGATGTGCCGCGCCTTGCCGCTGGGCATCAGCAGCAGGCCTTTGGCGCGCGCCGCGCCCAGCACCTTGGCCAGTTGCGCCGGGGCCGGGCTGCCGTCTGCATTGACGAATTCAATCCCGCGCATGGCGCCCACGCCGGTCAGGCGCCCGATGAACGGGTACCGGCCCGAGGCCGTCCAACGCTGGTGGCGGCTGACGATGGCCTGCTCCTGGCGCTCACCCCAGGTAGCCACGTTCTCGTCGGTCATCTGCGCCAGGCTGGCCAGTGCTGCCGCACAGGCAATGGGGTTGCCCGAGTAGGTGCCGCCGAGGCCGCCCTTGGGTAATGACCCCATCAGGTCCTTGCGCCCGACCACCGCACCCAAGGGCATGCCCCCGGCAATGCTCTTGGCCAGCAACAGCAGGTCGGGCTCGAGCCCCAGGCGCGGGAAGGCGAAGCGCTGGCCGGTGCGGCCAAAGCCTGACTGGATCTCGTCGATGATGATCAGGATGCCGTGCTGGTCGCAGAAGCGGCGCAGGGCTTGGGCGAAGGCAGGGTCGAGGGCCAGGAAACCACCTTCTCCCTGCACCGGCTCAAAAATGAACGCCGCCACGTCTTCCACGGCCAGCTCGACGCTGAACAGGCGGTCCATGGCTTTGAGTGCCTGTTCGCAGGTGACCCCGGTGTCGACGCTGGGGTAGGGCAGGTGGTAGACGGGCCCGGGAAGTTCGCCCACCCGTTGCTTGTACGGGGCGACCTTGCCGTTGAGGTTCAGGGTAGCCAGGGTGCGGCCGTGGAAGCCCCCGTCGAAGGCGACGATGGCCCGTTTACCGGTGGCGCCACGGGCCACTTTCAGGGCGTTTTCCGCGGCTTCCGCGCCGCTGTTGGTGAGCATGCCGGCCAGCGGGTAGCTGACCGGTACGAACTGGCTCAGTTGCTCCATCAGCGCCAGGTACGGACCATGGGGGGCGGCGTTGAAGGCATAGTGAGTGAGGCGGGTGGCCTGGGCCTGGATGGCCTCGACCACGGCCGGGTTGCAGTGGCCCAGGTTGAGCACGCCGATACCGCCGACAAAGTCGATGTAACGTTTGCCGTCAGTGTCCCAGACTTCGGCATTGCGACCATGGGAAAGTGTGATTGGGTGAACGATGGCAATTGATTGGCTGATACTTTCCTGGTTCATGGTGCACGCGGACCTTGTTCGAGTTTCTTATTATCCAAACGTGTTCGCAGGTTATTCCGCAAACGAATTATTCGATTGCGGTCATTCCATGGATTCGTGATCTGGCCGATACTTCGCCATTCAAATCAATCCCCCTCAGCTACCCGCTCCCGTATCCACTGCACAAAAGCCCTTATCTTGGGCACTTCGGCGGCATGTTCGGCATGGGCGATGAAGTGCCGGCCATTGCTTGGCACCGGGTGGTCCCAGGCCACCACCAGCTTGCCTTCGCTCAATTCCTCGGCCACCAGGTAGCGTGGGATCAGGGCGATGCCACAACCGGCGATGGCCGCGCGGATGCACAGGTAGAAGGTGTCGAAACGCGGCCCGTGGTAGCTGTTCTGGCTGTGCAAGCCCAGCCCCAGGAACCACTCATGCCAAGCTTCGGGCCGCGACACGCACTGCAACAAGCGGTGCTCGGTCAGTGCCTGGGCACTGTCGAAAGGGTGGCTGGCCAGTAGCTGCGGGCTGCACACCGGCACGACCTCTTCACTGAACAATTCGATGCAGGTTGCCCCGGGCCAGGTGCCCTGGCCGAAGAAAAAGGCGATGTCGGCCTTGGCCTGGACCAGGTCGAACGGCTCCAGCTCGTTGCGTATGTCCAGGTGAATACGCGGGTAGCGGTCGCCGAAGCCCTTGAGCCTGGGCACCAGCCAGCGCGCGCCGAAGGTGGGCTGGGTAGCGATGCGCAGCACTTCGGTTTCGTCGCCATAGCTGAGGATGTAGCGGCTGGAAATATCGATCTGGGTGAGGATCTTGTTCACTTCGGTGAGGTACAGGGCGCCGGCCGGGGTCAGGTGCAGGCGCCGGCGAATACGCTGGAACAGCGAGTGCGAGAGCATGTCTTCAAGCTGCGCCACCTGCTTGCTGACTGCGCTCTGGGTCAGGTGCAGCTCTTGCGCCGCACGGGTGAAGCTGAGGTGGCGGGCGGCCGCTTCGAAACACTGAAGGGCGGTGGTCGAGGGCATCAGGCGTTTGGACATGACGGGCGAATACCGAGCAAAAAAGTGAGGAGTTCATTCCAAAACGGAATCATGTGTTTCGAAAAGGTCGTTTGTTGACCCCGGCCTATAGATTAATACTGACCTGGATCAACAATGACAACCGGTCATGTAAAGAGGAGGTCGTTAACCCGCTTTTGGTCTTTGCAAAACAACAACAACGCGCATCAGAAATTTAAAAGAATTCTGCTCCGACCTTCAGCCGCCATGCCGCGGCCGACCCATTCGAGGGTTCTTCATGGCTTCTCACGACAACAAGAAACAGCGCTCCTTGCAGCACGGCCTGACCTCGCGCCAGGTGTCCATGATTTCCATCGCCGGCATCATCGGCGCCGGCCTGTTCATCGGCTCGTCCAATGCCATTGCCACCGCTGGCCCGGCGATCCTCATCTCCTACGCCATGACCGGCTTGCTGGTGCTGCTGGTCATGCGCATGCTGGGTGAAATGGCCATCGCCAACCCCAACAGCGGCTCGTTCTCGACCTATGCCAGCGAGGCCATCGGCCCGTGGGCTGGGTTTACCATCGGCTGGCTGTACTGGTGGTTCTGGGTGCTGATCATTCCGGTCGAAGCCATCGCCGGCGCCGACATCCTGCATGCCTACTTCCCAGGCGTGCCCTCGTGGCTGTTCGCCTTCCTGATCATGCTGGTGCTGGCGGGCACCAACCTGGTCAGCGTGAAGAACTTCGGTGCGTTCGAGTACTGGTTCGCCTTGGTCAAGGTGGTGGCGATCATTGCGTTCATCGTGGTCAGCGGGCTGGCGGTGTTCGGTTTCTGGCCGCTGGCCGAGGTGTCCGGGGTCAGCCGCCTGTGGGACCATGGCGGCTTCATGCCCAACGGCTTCGGCACCGTACTGGGTGGCGTGCTGATCACCATCTTCTCGTTCTTCGGTGCCGAAATCGTCACCATCGCCGCTGACGAAACCGCCAACCCGAAAGACAAGATCCGCCGTGCCACCAACCTGGTGGTCTACCGCATCGCCATCTTCTACCTGGCCTCGATCTTCCTGGTGGTGTCGCTGGTGGCCTGGAACGACCCGGCGTTGAAGGCGGTCGGTTCATTCCAGCGGGTGCTGGAGGTGTTGAACGTGCCGGGGGCCAAGCTGCTGGTCGACCTGGTGGTGCTGGTGGCAGTGACCAGCTGCATGAACTCGGGCCTGTACACAGCCTCGCGCATGCTCTATTCGCTGGGCGCGCGTGGCCAGGCGCTGAGCATGACCAAGCGCATTTCTGGCTCTGGGGTGCCGACCGTGGCCGTGCTGTTCTCCACCTTGGCAGGCTTCGCCGGTTGCCTGGTCAACTATGTATTCCCTGGCAAGGTGTTTGGCTTCCTGTTGTCTACCACCGGTGCCATCGCGTTGCTGGTGTACCTGGTGATCGCCGTGTCGCAGCTGCGCATGCGGGCGCGCGCCGAACGCGAAGGGCGCCCGCTGGAGCTGAAAATGTGGCTGTTCCCCTACCTTACCTGGCTGGTGATCGGCACCATTGTCATGGTGCTGGGCTACATGCTGTTCAGCGATGCCTACCGCTACGAAACACTGATGACCGCCGCGGTGACTGTGTTCATCCTGCTGGTGTCGCTGACCCAGCGGCGCGGCCGCGTGGTTGCGCAGGCCGCCTGATGTTTCTGCTTTAATGGGGGCGTTGCGCGCCCCCTTTTTCATCAGCACAGGAAGCGTATGAACGACCAGCCCCTTTCCCTCCAGGCCATGGCGGCACCAGACGGTACCTGCTACGGCTGCGGTTGCTCCCACCCCAGCGGGTTGCACCTGCAAAGCCATTGGCATGCCGATGGTATCCACCTGGTCTGCAGGCATGCCCCGGACAGCACCTTCAGCGGTTGGCCAGGCCTGGTCTACGGCGGCCTGCTGGCGATGTTGGTCGATTGCCATTCCAACTGGACCGCCATGGCCTACCACTACCGGCACGAAGGCCGCGCGCCGGGCAGCGTGCCGCGCATCGACTGCGTGACCGGCACTCTCAGCTTGACCTACCTGAAACCCACCCCGATGGGCATCGAATTGCTGCTCAAGGCCCGGGTAGAAGGTGAAGTAGGGCGCAAAAGCCGGGTGATCTGTGAAGTCTGGGCTGGCGATGTGCTGACCGTGACGGCGGACTCGGTGTTCGTCCGCGTCGATACCGAAAAACTCAAGCTCAAGGCCCACGGCCAGGGCTGACCAGCGTCGGTTTCAGGATGCGCCTGGTCGCTCGTACGCAACCCTTCGGCGGCATAAGTGCCATGCTTGCAGGATGCCGTCGGACCAGCGCACGCAGATGCGCGGCCGTCAGCGAGGAGGCCGCCGCCATCGCGCAACCGTGACGTTGCCGGCGTGCCGCAGCAGAACACGCTGGATACCTGCCATTACAAGAAAACAGGCAGGGTCCGTGATGCCGAGGTCCGCTGTATGCCTGATGAATTGCTCCAACTGCCCGTTATCCAGCGCATTCTGGCGCGCGACAAAGACACCCCGGGCGCCCTGTTGCCGATGCTGCATGCTATCCAGCATGACCTAGGCTACATCCCCGATGCCGCCGTTCCCGAACTGGCCCATGCCCTCAACCTCAGCCTGGCCGAGGTGCGTGGGGTAATCAGTTTCTATCATGATTTCCGCACTGCGCCGCCGGCACGCCATACCTTGCGCCTGTGCCGCGCCGAGTCGTGCCAGAGCCGTGGCGCCGAAGCACTCGCGGCGCAGCTGCGTGAACAGCTGGCACTCGACGACCATGGCACCAGCGCAGACGGCGCCATCAGCCTGCGCCCGGTGTACTGCCTGGGCGCCTGCGCCTGCTCCCCCGCGTTGGAACTCGACGGCCAGGTGCACGCACGGCTCACCCCCGAGCGCTTGCGCGCCTTGGTCAATGCCTGCCAGGAGGATGCAGCATGCTGACGCTGTTCATTGCCTGTGATTCGGTCGCCCGCGCCGTGGGCGCCGACCAGGTCGCCGAGGCCTTCCAGCGCGAAGCCGAGCGGCGCCAGTTGCCGCTGGAAATCCAGCGCACCAGCTCGCGTGGGCTGTACTGGCTGGAGCCGCTGGTCGAGTGCGACAGTGCGCAAGGCCGCCTCGGCTTTGGCCCGGTTACCGCACAAGACGTGCCGGCGCTGCTCGATGCCCTGGCCGGTGAGCCCGCCGAGCACCCGCTGGCGCTTGGGCCGGTCGAGGCCATCCCCTACCTCAAGACCCAGCAACGGCTGCTGTTTGCCCGCGCCGGCATTACCCGCCCGTTGTCGCTGGACGACTACCGGGCGCACGGCGGTTTCGCCGGCCTTGAAGCCGCGGTAGCGCTGGACGGCGCCGAAGTGGTCGCTGCCGTGCTGGACTCCGGCTTGCGCGGCCGCGGGGGGGCGGCCTTCCCGGCGGGTATCAAGTGGCGCACCGTGCGGGACGCTGGCGCAGGCCAGAAGTACGTGGTGTGCAATGCCGACGAGGGCGACTCCGGCACCTTTGCCGACCGCATGCTGATGGAGGGCGACCCGTTCCTGCTGATCGAAGGCATGATCATTGCCGGCCTCGCCGTGGGCGCCGACATGGGCTACATCTACGTGCGCTCGGAATACCCCGACGCCATCCGTGTGCTCGAGCAGGCGTTTGCCGTCGCCCGCGCGGCCGGTTACCTGGGGGCCAACGTGGCCGGTAGCGGCCGGGCCTTCGAGCTGCAGGTACGGGTGGGGGCCGGCGCCTACATCTGTGGTGAAGAAACCGCACTGCTCGAATCGATCGAGGGCAAGCGCGGCATCGTCCGCGCCAAGCCGCCACTGCCCGCGCTGCAAGGCCTGTTCGGCTTGCCGACATTGGTGCACAACGTGCTCACCCTGGCCTCGGTGCCGATCATCCTGGCCAAGGGCGCGGCGTTCTACCGAGACTTCGGCATGGGCCGCTCACTGGGGACCATGCCGTTCCAGCTGGCCGGCAATGTGCGCCACGGTGGCCTGGTGGAGCGGGCTTTTGGCCTGACCCTGCGCGAGCTGGTAGAGGGCTACGGGGGCGGCACGGCCAGTGGCCGGCCGCTGAAAGCTGCGCAGGTCGGGGGCCCGCTTGGCGCCTGGGTGCCGCCCAGCCACTTCGACACGCCGCTGGACTATGAAGCCTTCGCCGCCATGGGCGCGATGCTCGGCCATGGCGGTGTGGTGGTCGCCGACGACACCCTGAACATGGCCAGCATGGCGCGTTTTGCCTTGCAGTTCTGCGCCGAGGAGTCGTGCGGCAAGTGCACCCCGTGCCGCATCGGCTCGACACGGGGCATGGAGGTGGTCGACCGCTTGATCGCCAGCAGCGAGACGGGCGAGCGCCATGACCACGCCCTGTTGCTGCGCGACCTGTGCGACACCATGCAGTACGGTTCGCTGTGCGCCATGGGTGGCATGACCGCCTACCCGGTCGCCAGCGCCCTCAAGTACTTCCCCGCCGATTTCGGGCTGACCACCACGGAGGCCGCACAGTGATCAACTTCTTCGACCCGCAAACCGACCTGGGCACCCCGGCTCGCGACAGCGACGTGCAGGTCAGCCTGAGCATCGATGGCCGTGCCATCAGCGTGCCGGCCGGCACCTCGGTGATGCGCGCCGCGGCCATGCTCGGCACCAGCATCCCCAAACTGTGTGCCACCGACAGCCTTGAAGCCTTTGGCTCGTGCCGCATGTGCATGGTGGAAATCGAAGGCATGCGCGGCTACCCGGCGTCGTGCACCACGCCGGTCAGCGAAGGCATGGTGGTGCGCACCGAAACCCCGCGCCTGGCCGGCTTGCGCCGCAACGTGATGGAGCTGTATATCTCCGACCACCCGCTGGACTGCCTGACCTGTTCGGCCAACGGCAACTGCGAACTGCAAACCGTGGCTGGCCAGGTTGGCCTGCGCGAGGTGCGCTACGGCTACGAAGGCGCCAACCACCTGGCGGAGAAAAAGGACGTTTCCAACCCGTATTTCGACTATGAACCGAGCAAGTGCATTGTCTGCAGCCGCTGCGTGCGCGCCTGCGAGGACATCCAGGGCACCTTCGCCCTGACCATCACCGGGCGTGGTTTCGAGTCGCGGGTGGCGGCGGCCGGCGGGGACAATTTCCTGGCTTCGGAGTGCGTGTCGTGCGGCGCCTGTGTGCAGGCCTGCCCAACGGCGACCCTGACCGAAAAAAGCCTGGTGCAACTGGGCCAGCCCGAGCGTTCGGTGGTCACCACCTGTGCCTACTGCGGTGTGGGCTGCTCGTTCCGCGCAGAAATGAAAGGGGACCAGCTGGTGCGCATGGTCCCGGACAAGAACGGCGGCGCCAACCATGGCCACGCCTGTGTCAAAGGGCGTTTCGCCTGGGGCTACGCGACCCACCCGGACCGCATCACCAAACCGATGATCCGCAAGCGCCTGGAGGACCCGTGGCAAGAGGTCAGCTGGGACGAGGCGGTGAACTACGCCGCCAGCGAATTGCGCCGTATCCAGCTCAAGTATGGGCGTGACTCCATTGGCGGCATTACCTCCAGCCGCTGCACCAACGAAGAGGCGTACCTGGTGCAGAAGCTGGTGCGTACGGCGTTCGGCAACAACAACGTCGACACCTGTGCGCGGGTCTGCCATTCACCGACCGGTTATGGCCTGAAGCAGACCCTCGGCGAGTCGGCAGGTACGCAAAGCTTCGACTCGGTGATGCAGGCCGACGTGATACTGGTGATCGGTGCCAACCCTACCGACGCCCACCCGGTGTTCGGCTCGCAGCTAAAGCGCCGCCTGCGCCAGGGCGCGCGGCTGATCGTGATCGACCCACGGCGCATCGACCTGGTCGACGCGCCGCACGCCCGTGCCGAGCTGCACTTGCAACTGCGCCCTGGCACCAACGTGGCCATGCTCAACGCCTTGGCCCATGTGATCGTCACCGAGGGCCTGCTGGCCCAGGGCTTCATCGATGCCCGCTGCGAAACCGAAGACTTTGCCCGCTGGCGCGACTTCGTCAGCCGTGCCGAGAACGCCCCGCAAGTGCTTGGCCCGGTGTGTGGCGTAGCGCCAGAGCAGATCCGCGCCGCCGCCCGGCTGTA
This sequence comes from Pseudomonas sp. NY5710, assembly GCF_013305665.1. NCBI lineage: Bacteria > Pseudomonadati > Pseudomonadota > Gammaproteobacteria > Pseudomonadales > Pseudomonadaceae > Pseudomonas > Pseudomonas sp. NY5710. The sequence goes on along the minus strand of NZ_CP045554.1, from coordinate 3,358,702 downwards.
CGCCACCGGCGGTAATGCGGCCATCTATTACGGCCTTGGGGTGACCGAGCACAGCCAGGGCAGCACCGCGGTGATGGCCATCGCCAACCTGGCCATGGCCACCGGCAACATCGGCCGTGAAGGGGTAGGGGTCAACCCACTGCGCGGCCAGAACAACGTGCAGGGTTCGTGCGACATGGGTTCGTTCCCCCATGAGTTGCCCGGTTACCGGCATATCTCCAACCAAGCGGTGCGTGAAGAGTTCGAGCAGGCCTGGGGCGTGACCTTGCAGCCCGACCCGGGCCTGCGTATTCCCAACATGTTCGAGGCAGCGCTGGACGGCAGCTTCAAGGCGCTGTACTGCCAGGGTGAAGACATTGCCCAAAGTGACCCCAACACCCAGCACGTCACGGCCGCCTTGCTCGCGATGGAGTGCGTGGTGGTACAGGACATCTTCCTCAACGAAACCGCCAAGTTCGCCCATGTGTTTTTGCCAGGCAGTTCGTTCCTGGAAAAAGACGGCACCTTCACCAACGCCGAGCGGCGTATTTCACGGGTGCGCAAGGTCATGGAACCGCTTGCCGGCAAGGCTGACTGGGAAGCTACCATCGCCCTGGCCGACGCCCTGGGCTACCCGATGCACTACCGCCACCCGTCCGAGATCATGGATGAAATCGCCCGCCTGACCCCGACCTTCCGCCGGGTCAGTTACGCCGAAATCGAACGCCATGGCAGCCTGCAATGGCCCTGCAACGAGGCGGCGCCGGATGGCACGCCAACCATGCACATCGACCAGTTCGTGCGGGGCAAGGGCCGCTTCATGCTTACCGGCTATGTGCCAACCGACGAAAAGGTCAACAGCCGCTACCCGTTGTTGCTGACCACCGGGCGCATCCTCAGCCAGTACAACGTCGGCGCGCAGACGCGGCGCACCGGCAACGTGGCCTGGCACGACGCCGACCGCCTGGAAATCCACCCTACCGATGCCGAAAGCCGGGGTATCCAGGATGGCGACTGGGTTGGCATTGGCAGCCGTGCCGGGCAGACGGTGCTGCGCGCCAAGGTCAGTGCGCGAGTGGCCGCGGGGGTGGTGTACACCACGTTCCACTTCCCCGAGTCGGGGGCCAACGTGATCACCACCGACAACTCCGACTGGGCCACCAACTGCCCCGAGTACAAGGTCACGGCGGTGGAGGTGGTCAAAGTGTTCCAGCCCTCGCAATGGCAGCAGCGCTATCAGGACTTCAGTGACGAACAGCGGCGCCTGCTGCAGGAGCGCCGCACAGCGGAGAAAGCCGAGGTACGCCAATGAGCAGCGCCAGCCTGGTCAAGATGGCTAACCAGATTGCCCATTATTTCGATAGCGAGCCTAACCGAGCGCTGGCCGTGCAGGGGGTACGCCAGCATCTGCAAAGCTTCTGGACGCCGGCCATGCGCAGGCAGCTGCTGGAGTGGATTGCAGCCAACGACGGGGAGGGGCTGGACCCGAAGGTGCGTGAAGCATTGGGCTGACGGGTACCTGCGCCCGTGTGCAGGCTCGCCCCCGTGGCGCGCCTGCAGGGGCGTCAACCCCGGACCCGTTCGGCCAGATTGGCGCTGGTTTCCTCGAGCTTGAGCACCAGCACGTCGCCCTTCAGCTTATCGAGTACCACCTCTGCAGTATTGCCAATCAACGCCCCGATAATCCCTGTGCGGCACACCGTACCGATCACGGTCACCACCGCATCCAACCCCTGCTCGGTGTGGGGGATGAGTACATCTGCCGGCCCTTCGGCCACGTGCAGGCATTGGTCGCTGATGGCGTACTCGGCCTGGAACGCCTTGCACGCTTCACGGTAGCGTTCCTCGATGGTTTCGCTCAACTGGTAGACCGGGTCGGCCGCCGACAGCATGGGCGACGGGTGTGCGCTGATGACATGCAGCTCGCCCTTGGCCAGCGCGGCGATGTCATGGCCATGGTCAATGATGCTGGCGTGCAGGCGGCGGTGATCCTCGTCCTGGTTGCCCACATCCACCGCGGCCAGAATCCTGCCGCCAGTCCACGGCCGCTCGCTCTTGACCATCAGCACGGCACACGGGCATTGACGCAGCAGTTTCCAGTCACCGGGGGTGAGCAGGGCCTTTTTCAGCGGGTTGTCGGGGCGGTGTTCCTTGATTACCAGCTCACAGCCTTCGGCCTGCTGCACGTCGATGATGGTGTCGTGCAGGTTATCGCGCCAGGCTTCTTCGTGGGAGACATTGTCATAACCGTCGTCGTGCAGTTGGCGGCTCAGCACACTCAACAGCGCGCTGTGGTCATGCCGTTTGTCGCACATCAGCAGGTGCAGGCGCGCGCCGGTGACGCCTGCAATCAGCTTGGCCCGGGTCAGTGCCCGGCTGTGGGCGTGTTCGGGGTCGAGCACCACCAGAATGCTGCGGATGGCTTGCATGGGCGTTAACTCCAGTCAAAGGGGGCGACCAATGCCTGACTATAGTCCCCGCTGCCCGGTCGGGTGCTTGATACACATCAAGCATAGCCACTGGCGCCGACCGCCGCCGCCGGTATAATCGCCAGCCCTGCCTGTTCCGTGTGGTTGCATGCTCATGTCCCTGACCCCCGAAATCGATGCCTTCCTGGGCTGCCCGACGCCAGACGCCTGGATCGAAGCAGCGCTGGCCGACCAGGAAACCTTGCTGATCGACCACAAGAACTGCGAATTCAAGGCCGCCAGCACTGCCCTGAGCCTGATCGCCAAGTACAACACCCACCTTGACCTGATCAACATGATGTCGCGCCTGGCGCGCGAGGAGCTGGTGCACCACGAGCAGGTGCTGCGCCTTATGAAACGCCGTGGTGTACCGCTGCGGCCGGTGTCGGCGGGGCGCTACGCATCGGGGCTGCGCCGGCTGGTGCGCGCCCATGAGCCGGTCAAGCTGGTGGATACACTAGTGGTCGGGGCGTTCATCGAAGCGCGCAGCTGCGAGCGCTTTGCCGCGTTGGTGCCGCACTTGGATGAAGAATTGGGCCGTTTCTACCACGGCCTGCTGAAAAGCGAGGCGCGCCATTACCAGGGTTACCTGAAACTGGCGCACCACTATGGTGAGGTGGCGGACATTGCCCGCCGCATTGAACTGGTGCGTGCGGCGGAAGCGGAGCTTATCCAGTCACCGGACCAGGAGTTGCGCTTCCACAGCGGGATTCCGCTGGCGCAGGCCGCCTGATTCGTGCCGCCGGCGCGGCCGCTCGGTCAGTTGCGCCGGCCCAGTAGCAGGCCCACCACCAGGCCGAGGCCGGCGGAAATGGCCACGGTTTGCCATGGGTGGCCACCGATGTAGTCCTGTGTGGCATTGACCATGGGCTGCGCTTTGTTACGCACGTTTGCGGCGGCTTGGCGTGCCTGTTTCAGCTTCAGGCTGACCTGCGCGCGCAGGCTGTCGGCTTCTTCGCCAACCAGGGCAGCGCTGTCGTTGAGCAGTTTCTCCGATTCTTCGATCAGCGCCTGCAATTCGCTGAAGACCTGGTCCTTGATTTGGTCGCTGTCGGCCAGCGTGGCTTTTTTCCGGGCCATGAAAGTGTCCTCGTCGATGGGTGGTTTGAACAATGGATACTTGCGCGCCGGAAAAGTTGCTTCGGCGTGAGGTTGGCGCGTTGGTGTAACATAGCCGCCATTTACGGTCTAGCAGGTGATGCATGAGTTTCAATCTGGCCAACATGAGCTTCGAGGAACGGGCGCAGATCGAGGCAGAGAAGGCCCGGCTGTTCGAACTGTGGCAGACCAACCTGGGCAAGGCCAAGGGCGAAGCCGCCCGGCTGATCGCCGAGAAGCCACGGCGCAAGGGCAAATGGGCCGAGTGGGTACGCGCTGAGCTGGAGGGCATGTCGCCGCCCGAATACGCCAGCATGGTCCGCAGCGAAGTCAACAAGCTGATGGCAGCAGCCAGCGCCAACCGCTAAGCGCCCGCTGTTTACCAGTTGGCCCCTTTGGGCAGGTCCAGCTTGCCCTCGTCGGTGAAGCGCACGGTGCCCAATGGCCCGCTGGCCAGCTTGCCGCGCAGCTTGTAGGGCAGGCCCTGCAGGGTACCCACCTGGCCCAGCCCGTAGGCCTGGCGCAGGAAAGAGAACGCCGTGATGCTCACCGGCACCACGATCACCGCCTCGTCGTAGCGGCCAATGTGCCCCTGCTGGTCACTGACCCCGGCAGCCAGTGGCTGGCCGTTAACCGCCAGGTCGAGGGCGATGCCGTTGTAGTCGATTGCCTCTTCGTTGGGGTTCTGCACCCGCATTTTCACGGCCATGCGCAACTCCAGTTCCTGCCCCGGCAGCGGTTCTATGCCGATCACGCTGATGTTCAGCGGGTCGCGTGGCTGCAAGAGCGCGCAGGCCGCCAGGCTGCTGGTCAGGCACAGGGCGATGAGCAGGCGGGTGTAGCGGTGCAGTCGGGCAACCATGGGTACGACCTTGCCTAAGTGAACGAGCCGTCAGTGTGGCAAATGCGCGCCGGCGTTGAAAGTGTTGGCCTAGATGAAAGATACTGTTTCTCATTAACAGCCGATAACTTCTCTTACTGGTCGTTCCCAAACCCATGCTGACTTCACCTGTGTCGGGCCTTCTGGCGAGTTTCCAGGAGCACTACGACGACTTGCTGCAGTTCCTGACCCGGCGCATGAGCGACCGCCAGCGTGCCGCCGACGTCGCGCAGGAAACCTACCTCAAGCTGGTGCACATCGACGAGCAGGCTTTGCCGGTGCTGCACGCGCGCAGTTTCATCTTCCGCGTGGCGGGTAACCTGGCGATCGACGCCCTGCGCCGCGAGCAACGCATTGCGGCCAGCCACGATGATTGCGACGGGGCAGGCGAGCTAGCCTGCCCAGCGCCAGAGCCCGAGGCGGTGTTGCTGGCGCGTGAGCGCCTGCAACTGCTCGATCAGGCGCTGTTGCAGTTGCCCTGCAAGGCCCGCCAGGCGTTGTTGCTGAACCGCGTAGACGGCCTGACCCAGAAGCAGGTCGCGCAACGCCTTGGCGTGTCGCAAAGCATGGTGGCCAAGTACATTGGCCAGGCCCTGCGCCATTGCCGCCGGTGGCTGCAGCAGGCGGGCGTAGCGGCCTGCGGGGTGTTGCTGATTACCGCCTTGGTCGCCTGGCAGCAGGCGCCGATGTTGCTGGCCGATTACCACACTGGCGTGGGTGAGCGGCAAGTCGTGACGTTGGCCGATGGCACGCGGGTCACCCTGAACAGTGCCAGCGCCTTGCGCGTGGTATTCAGCGAGCATGAGCGGCGCGTGGTGCTGGCTGCAGGGGAGGCGCTGTTCGAAGTGGCGAATGATGCCCGGCCGTTCGTGGTGGACACGGCCGGTGCAGCGGTGCAGGGGCGTGCCGCCACCTTCAGCGTGCGCCGTGATGGGCACGTGGTACTGGCACGTGGCGAGGCCAAGGTCGGCGAGCAGCCGTTGGCAGTAGCGGCGGATGCCGGTGCCCAGTTGGCCTGGCAGCGGGGCAAGCTGATCTTCAATGGCAAGCCGTTGGGGCAGGTGCTGCAAGAGCTGGAGCGTTACCGGCACGGGCGCATCGTGCTGTCCGACAGCAAGCTGGCGGCGTTGGAGGTGAGTGGGGTCTTCGACCTGGATGAGCCGCAGGCGCTGTTGCGCAGCCTGGAGCAGCGTTATGGGCTGAAGGTGACCTACCTGCCTTGGTTGGCCGTGGTGCATTGAGCGGCCAGCGCAGAAAAAATTTGCAGTGGGCACTGCAAGTTCCTGCAAGCCAGATCGTCGTAGTGAGACTGATCAGCAACTCATTCTCATTTACGACTTGTCAGGAAGCGCCTACGTGTCTCTGATGCCCAAGCCTTTGCCCCGCCGCCGCGGTTCACTTCACCATGCCCTGTTGTCTTGCAGTGCCCTGGCCATGCTGAGCGGCCCGCTGCATGCGGCCGCTTCGACTACCACCGAAAACGCCCAACTGCAGGCCCGGCAGGTTCAGCTTGACCTGCCTGCCCAGCCGCTGGACCAGGCCCTGACCGCGTTTGCCGACCAGGCTGGCCTGCACTTGCTGTACACCACGAGCGATGTCGCCGGCCTGGCCGGCCCGGCCCTGCGCGGCAGCTACAGTGTCGAGCAGGCGCTGCAACAATTGCTGGCCGGTAGTGGCATGGGCTGGCAATTCAGCGATGCCCGCACAGTTACCCTGCGCAAGGCCGAGGCTGCGCCGCAGGCGGTCAACCTCAAGCCGATCGAAGTCAGTGTGGCTTCGCGCACCAGCACGGCAATCAGCGAAATCCCCGGGACCGTGTGGGTGGTCGACCAACAGCAACTGCGCGAACAGATCGACAGTGGCGTCAGCCTGAAGGAAGCCATCGGCAAGCTGGTGCCGGGCCTGGACCTGGCACCGGAAGGGCGCACCAACTACGGCCAGAACATGCGTGGGCGCAATGTGCTGGTGATGATCGACGGGGTCAGCCAGAACAGTTCAAGGGGGCTGTCACGCCAGTTCGACAGTATTTCGCCGTTCAATGTCGAGCGCGTCGAAGTGCTGTCTGGTGCCAGCGCCATCTACGGCGGGGGCGCCACCGGCGGTATCATCAACATTGTCACCAAGAAGGGCGAACCCGGGCCGGCCCGTTTCGAGACCCAGTTAGGTGCCAGCAGCGGCTTCAACAACAGCGACGACCTGGCCACCCGCTTTGCCCAGTCGATCAGCGGCGGCAACGAGCGGATCAATGCCCGCCTGGGTATCTCCGGCGAGCAGAACGAAGCGTTCTACGACGGATCGGGCGAGCAGATCTTCATCGACAACACCCAGACCGACCTGCAGTACAACCGCACGATCGATGTGCTCGGCAGCTTGGGCATGCAGTTGAACGAGCAGCAGAGCCTTGACCTGCTGGCCCAGTATTACGACTCGGGCAACCACGGCAGTACCGGTATCTACTTCCCCAACCTGAACTACAACGCGCCCTCCGACCTGGAAGATGCCGAGCTGCGCAGCGGCTATTCAGCCGGCCTGGAGCCGCGCACCCGGCGCCTGCTGCTCAATGCCAACTACCACCACAGCGACGTGCTCGGCCAGGACTTCTACCTGCAAGCGTCGTACCGCAAGGAAGACGACAACTTCTACCCGTTCCCGTACTACAACCGGGCCACCCCTACGGGCTCACGCGGGGTGTACTTTGCTGCCTCGCAGCAGAACTTCGAGGTTTCCAGCCTCAAGGGGTTGTTCGCCAAGCAATGGGACACGCTCAAGCTGACCTATGGCGTTGACCTGGACCGCGAGCGCTTCAGTGCCGAGCAGACCACCTTCAACGCACAGACCTCGTCCGAATCCGGTGGCCTGGACCTGGAGAAGGAGAGCAAGGCCGCACGTTACCCGAGCTATCGGGTGGACGGCGTTTCGCTGTATGGGCAGCTGGACTGGCGCGCCACTGACAACCTGACCTTGTCTGGCGGCGCCCGGCGCCAGCAGATGGACGTGGATGTCAGCGACTTCAAGGGCGTGCCCGGCGGCAGCAACGATTACCAGGTCAACCTGTTCAACGTCGGCGCCATTTACGACTTCAAGAATGGCCATCAGGTGTGGACCAACTACGGCGAAGGCTTCGACCTGCCAGACCCGGCCAAGTACTACGGCAAGCCGGGCCTGAGCGTGGCAGACAACCCCCTGGCCGGGATCAAGAGCCGTCAGGTGGAACTGGGCTGGCGCTATGCCGACCTGGACTGGGACGCCCAGGCAGCGCTGTACTACATCTGGTCGGACAAGATCATCAACGTCGACTCGCAAACGCTCACCATCAATGTCGAAGAGCAGAAGAGCCGTGACTTCGGCTTTGAAGGGGCATTGACCCGCCACTTCCAGAGCGGTTGGGAAGCGGGCGGCACGCTGCACCTGACCCGCTCCGAGGAAGAGGCTGTCGACGGCGGCTGGATCAAGCGCGATGCCCGCTATGCCTCGCTGTCGAAGGCCACCGGCTTCGTTGGCTGGAAGGGAGACGGCCGCAGCGCGCGGCTGCAGGCCAACCACGCGTTCAGCCTGAAGGACGACGCCGACCATGAGATCGACGGCTACACCACCTTCGACCTGCTGGCCAGCCAGGACACCGGTTTCGGCACTTTCAGCGCGGGTATCCAGAACCTGCTGGACAAGCAGTACAGTACGGTCTGGGGGCAGCGCGCGACGCTGTTCTATTCGCCGACCTACGGGCCGGCGTACCTGTATGACTACCAGGGGCGCGGGCGCACCTATACGCTGACCTGGAGCTTGGCTTACTGAGCCTGGGCGCATGGCAGGGGTGCCTGGGGCCCTTTGGGTTGAGCATTCAGTATTGGTTGCCGGGGCCGCTTTGCGGCCCTTCGCGACGCAAGGCCGCTCCTACAGGCACCGTGCTTGGCTTTCAGGCGAAGGCCGCCAATACATCTTCGGCAAACGCCTGCTGTGCCTCGCCGGCCACCTGGCCCCGGTGCCGGGCAAGGGTAAACGGCACGACAAAATCCAGCCCCGGGTCCAGCGCCCACAGCTGCCCTTCGGCCTCCCACGCCAGAGCGGTGTGACATGGCAGATAACCAATGTGCCTGCCCGATAGAATGAACGTCAGCACGCTCTCGATCTGTTCTGCCACCGCCATGCCGTGCCTGCTCTGGAACGGCTCGTCGCCTTCGATGAAACGGTACGGGTGGCGCACCTGGTCCTGCTCCAGCAAACGCTGGTGCGGCACCTGCGGCACGCCGAACAAGGGATGCCCTTTGCCGCAATACAGCCGCTGCCGTTCCTCGAACACGGGCTGGTAGTCGAACGCTGCCTGTTTACCGGAAAAATAGCTGATGGCGTAGTCCAGCCGCTGCTCCAGCAACAACCGCTCCAGCTCCGCCGGTGGCGCACTGATCAGTTCCAGTTGCACCGACTCGTCACGGCGGCGAAATGCCGTGATCGCCGCCGCCAGCTTGAGGCTCACTTGCTTGTCCTGGTTTTCCGCCAGGCCGATGCGCACGGTGCCCAGCAGTCGCCCGGCAACACCGTTGGCCTGCTGGCGAAACTGCTCGATGTTCAGCAGCAGCGCGCGCGTGGCTTCCAACAGCATCCGGCCTTTCTCGGTCAGCCGGAAACCACCCTTGCCCCGGCTGCACAGGCGGTAGCCCAGGCGTGTTTCCAGCTGGGCCATGCGTTGGCTGATGGTGGGCTGGCTCAAGCCCAGCAGCCCCTGTGCAGCGCTGAAACCACCGGCCTCGGCTACAGTGACGAACAGCCGCAGCAGGTGCAGGTCGGGGTCATGCACTTGTCCGAGCATTGCATTGCTCCTGATGAATGTCAGCTTTGCAAACTTGCCATTTCTTCAATGTAACCCGGCTGACATGCTCGCGGCATCCACCCATTTGCCGAGGTGTCTGTCATGCGTTCATCGTTGTGCCTGTTGTCGCTGGTACTGGCCTTGCCGCTGCAAGCCGAAGAGAAAGTCGTGAACCTTTACAGCTGGGCGGACTATGTCGCCCCGCAGACCCTCCAGCGCTTCGAGCAGGAGACCGGCTACAAGGTCCGCTACGACACCTTCGATACCACCGAGGTGCTGGAAACCAAACTGCTTACCGGGGGCAGCGGTTACGACGTTGTCGTGCCGTCCGCCACGGTGCTGGCGCGGGCGCTGAAGGCCAATGCCCTGCAGCCGTTGCAGGCCCAGGCCATGCCCGGCTACGCCAACCTCGACCGCGACCTGCTGGCCAAGCTCGCCGCGGCCGACCCCGGCAACCGTTACGCAGTGCCTTACACCTGGGGCACGCTGGGCCTGGGGGTGAACGTACAGGCGGTGCGCCAGCGCCTGGGCGAGGTACCGCTGGACAGCCTCGACCTGCTGTTCAAGCCTGAGTACGCCAGCCGCCTGAAAGACTGCGGGATCGCCATGCCCGACTCGCCGCAAGAGGTGATCGGCGTGGCCTTGCACTACCTGGGCAAGGACCCGTACAGCCAGAACAAGGACGACCTTGCAGCAGCTCAGAAGCTGCTGGGCCAATTGCAGCCGTCGATCAGCTACGTTGCCAATGGCCGGCAGATCAGCGACCTGGCCAACGGCAGCGTGTGCCTGGCGCTGACCTACAACGGCGATGCCGCCATGGCCGCCGACCAGGCCCGGCGTGCCGGCAAGCCGTTCGAGCTGATCTACCGCATCCCCCGCGAGGGCACGCTGGTGTGGCAAGACAACCTGGCCATCCCCAAGGATGCACCTCACCCGGAGGCGGCGCGGGCGTTCATCGCCTTCATGCTCAAGCCCGAGTCGGTGGCGGCGCTGACCAACACGCTGTTTTTCGCCAACGCCAACCAGGCCGCCACGCCGCTGGTGGATGAAGCCGTGCGCACCGACCCGGATATCTACCCGCCGGCCGAAGTCCGTCAGCGGCTGTTCGCCGACCGCAGCATGGCCCTGGCCGACCTGCGCCAGCGCAACCGCCTGTGGACTGCCTTTCGCAGCCGGCAATAATCCTGCAGACCGAGGAGCCCGACCGTGGAGCAAGCCTTGAACAACGACCAGGCCATTACCCGCGACAGCCTGTATGGCACTGCCGCCGAAAGTACCTATGCCGGCATCACCAGTTTTTCACGCCGCCGCTACAGCCGCGACCTGCGTGGGGTGGATGTGGTGGTCAGCGGCGTACCGTTCGATACCGCCACCAGCAACCGGCCCGGCGCACGCTTCGGCCCCAGGGCCATTCGTGCCGCCTCGGTGCAGCAGGCGTGGGCCCGCCACTGGCCGTGGGCGTTCGACCCCTTCGATCACCTGGCGGTGATCGACTATGGTGACTGCGCCTTCGACAGCGGCACGCCGCAGTCGGTACCCAATAGCATCGAAGCCCATGCCGAACACATTCTGCAAGCCGGCTGCGCGATGCTCACCCTGGGCGGCGACCATTTCATCAGCTACCCACTGTTGAAGGCCCATGCCCGCCACCATGGCCCGCTGGCGCTGGTGCATTTCGATGCGCACAGCGACACCTGGCCGGACGAGGAGGGCAAACGCATCGACCATGGCACCATGTTCTGGCATGCCGCCCGTGAAGGCCTGGTCGACCCCGCCCACTCGGTGCAGATCGGCCTGCGGACCACCAACGACGACAGCCAGGGCTTCGCCATCCTGGACGCCCGGCAGGTGCACCGGCAGGGCACCGAGGCGGTCATTGCGGCCATTCGCCAGCGCGTGGGCGAGCGCCCGGTGTACCTGACCTTCGATATCGACTGCCTGGACCCGGCCTACGCGCCTGGCACCGGCACGCCGGTGTGTGGTGGCTTGAGCACGGTGCAGGCACTGGAAATTCTCGGCGGGCTTCGCGGCATGAACCTGGTAGGCATGGACTTGGTGGAAGTGGCACCGGCTTACGACCATGCCGACATTACCGCACTGGCTGGGGCAACCCTGGCGATGGAGATGCTGTGCCTGTATGCCGCGCGGCACAAGGTCGATACCGGCCAATGAGGGCGGGGCCGCCAGCGGCCCCAGGCGCCTGCTGAAACATCAGGATGCAACTCCACCTGCTTTCACACATCTGGCCGCGAACCCCTGGCGCCTTCGGCTATCAAAGCCAGCAGGCGCCGCGTTTTCGTACAGGAGGTGAAGCATGAGTCCGACATTGCCCACGCTGGCCCTTGGCCTGGCCTTGTGCCTGCCCGTGCAAGCGGCTTCGCAGCCGCCGTTGCAGCTCGCTGCCGACTACCGGAACCCGTACAACAGCCCGATTCAGCGCGCCAACCCCAATAGCCGCCAGGGCAGCCTGCCGGCCACCCCGCCGGTGCGCGGCCCGTCTACCGAGCCGCAACAGCGTGTGCCCACGCTGGACAACCGCGGCATCGGCAACGGCGACAACCTGCGTCGCCAGCAGCAAACCCCGAACCTGGAACCGTCCCGGCCAGCGCGCGACAACCCGCGTGCGCCATAAGCCCACTTGAAAGGAATTGTGCATGCTCCGAGCACCCTGGCTAGCCACCCTGACCGCCGCTGCGCTGCTGCCCCTGCTGGCCCAGGCCGCGTCCGAACAGCAGTTTCCCAGTGAAGAAGGCAGCCTGACCGTCAGCACCGTGGCCGATGGCCTGCGCAACCCATGGGCGCTGGCGTTCCTGCCGGGTGGCAAGGACATGCTGGTCACCGAGCGTGCCGGCAACCTGCGCCTGGTCAACGCCGAGGGCAAGGTCGGCCCGCCCATCAATGGCGTGCCGAAAGTGTGGGCCGAGGGCCAGGGTGGCCTGCTGGATGTGGCGTTGTCGCCAGACTTCGCCAAAGACCGCACGGTCTACCTGTCCTTCGCCGAGGAGGGCAGTGACGGCAAGGCCGGCACGGCGGTCGGCCGCGGGCAATTGTCCGAAGACCGCGCCCGGCTGGAGAACTTCAACGTGATCTTCCGCCAGCAGCCCAAGTTGTCGGTGGGTAACCATTTCGGCTCGCGGCTTGTGTTCGACCGTGATGGCTACCTGTTCATCGCCCTGGGCGAGAACAACCAGCGCGCCACCGCGCAGGACCTGGACAAACTGCAGGGCAAGGTCGTGCGAATCTGGCCGGATGGCAAAGTGCCCAAGGACAACCCGTTTGTCGGCAGGGACAATGTGCGGCCGGAAATCTGGTCGTATGGCCATCGCAACCAGCAAGGCGCCGCGCTCAACCCCTGGACTGGCAGGCTGTGGACCCACGAACACGGCCCGCGCGGTGGTGATGAAATCAACATTCCCGAGGCCGGCAAGAACTACGGTTGGCCGGTCGCCACCCATGGCATCAATTATTCACTGTTGCCGATTCCCGAGGCCAAGGGCAAGCATGTCAAGGGTATGGTCGACCCGCACCATGTCTGGGAGAAGTCGCCGGGCATCAGCGGGATGGCGTTCTACGACAGCCCCACCTTCAAGGCGTGGGACCACAACCTGTTCATTGGTGCGCTGGCCACGCAGGAACTGATCCGCTTGCAATTGAAGGGTGACAAGGTGGTGCATGAAGAGCGCCTGCTTGGTGATCTGAAAGCGCGCATCCGCGATGTACGGGTGGGGCCGGATGGGTATTTGTACGTACTCACCGATGACAAGGATGGGGCGCTGCTCAAGGTCGGCCTGAGCAAGGAGCCCTGAACCTGACGCGGCCTTGGCCGTGTAGAATGCGGCATGGCCATGACCCCGCAATCCCTTTACCAGCAAGCCTTGGCTACCCAGGGCTATATCGCCGACCCTGCCCAGGCGCGGGCCGTTGACGCCTTGCAGGGCTGTTTTCAGGCCGTTGAACAGGGCCGCCCGGCCCAGGGTATCTACCTGTGGGGGCCGGTCGGCCGTGGCAAGACCTGGCTGATGGACCAGTTCCATCGCTGCCTGACCGTGCCCAGCCGACGCCAGCATTTCCACCACTTCATGGCTTGGGTGCACCAGCGCCTGTTCCAGCTCAATGGCACTGCCGACCCATTGCAAGCGCTGGCCCGGGAGCTCGCCGGCCAGATTCGGGTATTGTGCTTCGACGAACTGTTCGTCAGTGACATTGGCGATGCGATCATTCTTGGCCGGCTGTTCCAGGTGCTGTTCGACGGGGGGGTGGTGGTTGTCGCCACCTCCAATCAGCCACCCGAGCACCTGTACCGCGACGGTTTCAACCGCCAGCGCTTCTTGCCGGCTATCGCCGCAATACAGCGGCACATGCAGGTGCTGCCGGTGGCCGGCGGCCAGGATCACCGCCTGCATCCCGGCGCAGCGCGGCAGCGCTACTGGGTGGTGGAGGCGGGGCAGGCCAGCCGGCTGGGCGAGGTGTTCCGCCAGCTTGGCCCGGACGATAGCGGCACCGACCGGCCGTTGTTGATCGGCGCCCGGCAGATCCAGGTGGTGCGCCGCAATGATCACGCCATCTGGTGCCGTTTTGCCGACCTGTGCGAGCAACCCCTGGCAGCCGTGGACTTCATGGCTTTGTGCGACCGTTTTGCAGCCATTCTGGTATCGGCAGTGCCGGCACTGGGCGGTGAACAGCGGGCGGGGCGCATTGCCCGTGGCACCGAGGATGCGGCGCTGCGGGTAGCGGCGGGCGATCGCCAGCTGCCCGCCTTGTCGCCCAACGACGACGCGGTGCGCCGGTTCATTGCCCTGGTCGACGAATGTTATGACCGCCGGGTGGCGTTGTACCTGGAGGCGCACGTACCGCTCGATGCGCTCTACACCCAGGGGTACCTGGCGTTCCCTTATCAACGCACCCTGAGCCGGCTACGGGAGATGCAATTGCAGCGGTTTGGATGACGGGGGCCAGGCCCGACAGCCGCTCACCGCCCCAACCATTCGATCAGCGTGCGGTTGAACCTGACCGGCTCTTCGATCTGCGGCGCGTGCCCCATGCCTTCGAAGGTGATCAGCTCACCCTTGGGGATCAGCTTGGTCACCTGCGGCCCCAGTTCGGCATACTTGCCCAACCTGGCCTTGACCTCCGGCGGCGCGATATCACTGCCGATCGCCGTGCTGTCCTTGTCGCCGATCAACAGCAAGGTGGGCATCTGCAGGTCCTTGAACTCGTGGTACACCGGCTGGGTGAAGATCATGTCGTAGATCAGTGCCGAGTTCCACGCTACCGCTTCATGCCCGGGGCCCTGGTTGAGCCCCACCAGCATCTGCACCCAGCGCTCGTATTCCGGCTTCCAGCGGCCCGCGTAATACGTTTTGCGCTCATATTCGCGTACACCTTCGGCATTGAGCTTCAGCTCGCGGGCATACCACTGGTCCACGGTGCGGTAGGGCACGCCGAGCGCCTTCCAGTCCTCCAGGCCGATCGGGTTGACCATCGCCAGCCGCTCGACCTGTTGCGGATACATCAGCGCGTAACGGGTGGCGAGCATGCCCCCGGTGGAGTGGCCGAGCACGCTGGCACGCTTGATTCCCAGGCGCTCCAGCAGGGCATGGGTGTTCTCTGCCAGCTGCTGGAAGCTGTACTGATAGTGCGCCGGTTTGCTGGACGTGCAGAAGCCGACCTGGTCGACGGCGATCACTCGGTAGCCGGCCTTGCTCAGCGCCTCGATGGTGGTTTCCCAAGTGGCGGCGCAGAAGTTCTTGCCGTGCATCAACACCACGCTGTGGCCGTTGGCCTGGCCTTGTGCAGGCACGTCCATGTAGCCCATCTGCAGGGCCTGGCCCTGGGACTTGAAGTCGAAATGCTGGAGCGGATGCGGGTAGCGGAAACCTTCGAGCTGGGGGCCGAAGGTGGGCGATTCGGCAGCGAAGGCCGAACCGCCGGCCAGGCACGCCAAGGCCAGAGCTGTTGCGCGCAACATGGGGGAACTCCCTGTAGAACCTTGTAGGAAAAAGCACTGTAACAGCCCCTGGACCAGGGGGCGGGTGAAAGGTGTTACCGAGCGTGAAACCAGCCCAGGGTGATCATGGTGAGCAGCGCATAGCGCCCTGCTTTGGCAACGCTCACCAGCAGCAGGAAACGCCAGAACGGTTCGCGCATGATCCCGGCGATCAGCGTCAAAGGGTCGCCAATCACCGGCATCCAGCTGAGCAGCAGCGACCATTGGCCCCAGCGCTGGTAGCGCTGCTGCGCACGTGCCAACTGCGCGGTGCTGAAGGGGAACCAGCGCTTGTCGCGCAGGTGCTCGATGGCCCGGCCCAACAGCCAGTTCACCACCGAACCAAGCACGTTGCCCAAGGTGGCGACCAGCAGCAGGGTGGCCCAGGCCTCGGGCTGGCCCAGCAACAGCCCGACCAGCACGGCTTCCGATTGCAGCGGCAGCAGGGTGGCCGCGCCAAAGGCACTGAAAAACAGCGCCCACAGGCCGAGCATCAGTAGCTGGCGACCACGGTGTCCTGGCCGCCCTGGGTTACCCCGATCACCTGGTAGGCATCCTTGTGGTCGCCCATTTCCATGCCCGGTGAGCCCATCGGCATGCCCGGCACGGCCAGGCCCTTGAGGTCGTTGCGCTGGCTCAACAGGCGTACCTGTTCGGCCGGCACGTGGCCTTCGACGAACTTGCCGTCGATCACCCCGGTATGGCACGAAGCCAGGCGTGGGGCCACGCCCAGGCGCTGCTTGACCGCGCTCATGTTCGGTTCGATATGGTCGTTGACGGTGAAACCGTTTTCGCGCAGGTGGCTGATCCAGGCTTTGCAGCAGCCGCAGTTGGGGTCGCGGTACACGTCGATGGTGTCGCCAGCCTGGGCCAGGCCGCTCATGGCCAGCAGGCCCAGGGTCAACAGATGTTTACGCAGCATGTCGCACCACTCCTTCAGAGCAAACCGCTCCATAGTACAGGATTCTCAGTGGGTGGCTTCTTCGGGGGTAAGGTCACGCATCAGCAACGCGTGGTCGAGGGCGACCTGCTCCGGAATCGGCAGGTAGACCACGTGACCATCGCCCGGCGCTACCTCGATGGCCTGCCGCTGCACATTGCACAGGCGCTGCAAGTCGAAATGGTAGTTGCCACGTGGGGTCATCAGCTCGAGGTGGTCGCCCACCCTGAAGCGGTTCTTCACCTTGACCTCGGCCAGGCCGTCGAGGCGCACCCCGGTCAGCTCGCCAACGAACTGCTGGCGCTCGGACACCGAGTTGCCACGCTGGTAGTTCTGATACTCGTCGTGCACGTGGCGGCGCAGGAAACCTTCGGTGTAGCCCCGTTGTGCCAGCGATTCCAGGTTGTCCATCAGCGCGTGGTCGAAGGGGCGGCCGGCCACTGCGTCATCGATCGCCTGGCGGTACGCCTGCACGGCGCGGGCGCAGTAGAAATGCGACTTGGTGCGGCCCTCGATCTTCAGCGAATGCACGCCCATGCCGACCAGGCGTTCCACGTGTTGAATGGCGCGCAAGTCCTTGGCGTTCATGATGTAGGTACCGTGCTCATCTTCGAACGCCGGCATTTCGGTACCGGGCCGGTTGCTTTCCTGCAGCAGGAACACCTGGTCGGTAGGGGCGCCCAGGCCCAGGGTGGGCTGCACTTCGCGAACGATGTCGCCCACGGCGTTCTCGGTGGCGGGCGTGGCTTCGTACTTCCAGCGGCAGGCATTGGTGCAGGTGCCCTGGTTGGCATCACGCTTGTTGAGGTAGCCCGACAGCAGGCAGCGGCCGGAGTAGGCCATGCACAGGGCGCCATGCACGAACACTTCCAGCTCCATGCCCGGCACCTGTTGGCGGATTTCGCCGATTTCTTCCAGCGACAACTCGCGTGACAGGATCACCCGAGCAAGGCCCATGCCTTGCCAGAACTGCACGCTGGCCCAGTTTACCGTGTTGGCCTGTACCGACAGGTGCACCGGCATGTCCGGAAAGTGCTGGCGCACCAGCATGATCAGGCCGGGGTCGGACATGATCAGCGCGTCCGGCGCCATGGCGATCACCGGTGCCAGGTCCTTGAGGAATGTCTTCAGCTTGGCGTTGTGCGGGGCGATGTTGACCACGACGTAGAAGCGCTTGCCCAGCGCGTGGGCCTGGGCAATGCCCAGCGCCAGGTTGGCGTGGTCGAACTCGTTGTTGCGCACCCGCAAGCTGTAGCGCGGCTGGCCGGCATAGACCGCGTCGGCGCCATAGGCAAAGGCATAGCGCATGGTCTTGAGGGTGCCGGCAGGGGCCAGGAGTTCGGGCTTGCTGATCAGGGTCATGGTGCGCACCGGGGCAAAGGGCGCGGATGCTAAGGCACGCGGCCGGTGCAGGTTTTGATATATATCAACGGATGTAGCGGCACTTTTGGCCAAGCGGCGCGAACTAATATCGCACACGCCATTCGAGGACCTGCAATGAACGAAACTGCCCTACAGAACAAAGCCCTTGCGGTGCTCCTGGCGCTGGTGACCATTGCCTTCGTGTGGATCCTGCTGCCGTACTACGGCGCGATATTCTGGGCGGTTGTGCTGGCTATCCTGTTTGCCCCGCTGCAGCGCAACCTGGTGATGCGTTTTGGTCGCCGGCGCAACCTGGCAGCGATCACCACGACCATGATCTGCCTGCTGGTGGCGGTGCTGCCGGTGATCATCACCAGCCTGCTGCTGGTGCAGGAAGGCGCGACCCTGTACCAACGTATCGAAAGCGGGCAACTGGACATTGCCGGTTACGTCGAACGGGGCAAGGAGATGCTGCCGGCGTTCGCGCAAAACGGGCTGGACCACCTGGGCGTGGGCAACCTCGATGGTTTGCGCGACAAGATCACCAAGTGGGCGACCCAGGGCAGCCAGGTGCTGGCCAGCCAGGCCTTCAGCTTTGGCCAGGGTACGTTCGAGTTCCTGATCGGCTTCGGCATCATGATGTACCTGCTGTTCTTCTTCCTGCGTGAAGGCGCCGATGTGGCCCGCCGTGTGCGCCTGGCCGTGCCGCTGCCCGAGCACCAGAAACGCCGCTTGCAACTGAAGTTCAACCGCGTGGTTCGGGCCACGGTCAAGGGCAATGTGCTGGTGGCCGTGACCCAAGGTGCATTGGGGGGCTTCATTTTTTGGGTGCTGGATATTCCCAGTGCCCTGGTCTGGGGGGTGCTGATGGCGTTGCTGTCGCTGCTGCCGGCGGTTGGCGCGGGCATTGTCTGGGCACCCGTGGCCGTCTACTTCCTGCTGACCGGGGCGATATTGCCGGGCATTATCCTGACCGCGTTCGGGGTGCTGGTCATCGGCCTGGTGGATAACCTGCTCCGGCCGATTTTGGTAGGCAAGGACACGCGCATGCCGGACTACCTGATCCTGGTATCCACATTGGGTGGGTTGACGGTGTTCGGGCTCAACGGCTTCGTCATCGGGCCGTTGATTGCGGCGCTGTTCATGTCCAGCTGGTCGATCTTCGCCGAGGCCAAGCCACAGGTGCAATTGCCGCAGTGACGGCCTGCCATGGCAGTTGCGCGGTGTGCCCAAGGGCTGGTGTTTTCGCGCCAGCGGCCTAAGATGGCCGGTGAATGGGCCCGGAACAACCGATGAGCACGAAAGACACGATTTCCATGCAACTGGTGCGTGAGGCGTTGATGCAGACCTGCCCAACGAGCGAAGCCAATGCCGCCCTGCTGGCGCGTGCCGGCATCGATGCCAGTTGCCTTGAGATGCCCGAGGCGCGCGTTGCCGCGCAATCCTATGCGCGCCTGTGGCGCTTGCTGGCCCGGCGCTGCAATGACGAGTTCTTTGCCATGGACCCTCGCGGGCTGCGCACGGGTAGCCTGGCGTTCATGTGCCGTGCGAGCATGGCTCAGCCAACCCTGGGGCAGGGCTTGGAAACGGCCCTGGGCTTTCTGGCACTGATGCTCGAAGACCTGCAGCCGTGCCTGGTGCGCCAACCGGGTCTGGCCGAGATCGTTATCAACGAACCGCGCGCGGAGCCGCGCCGTGCCTTCACCTACTTCACCTTCTGGATGATCGTGCATGGCGTGGCCTGCTGGCTGGCCGGGCGGC
The DNA here is from genome assembly GCF_013305665.1 of Pseudomonas sp. NY5710. Lineage (NCBI taxonomy): Bacteria > Pseudomonadati > Pseudomonadota > Gammaproteobacteria > Pseudomonadales > Pseudomonadaceae > Pseudomonas > Pseudomonas sp. NY5710. The sequence continues at coordinate 3,339,424 of NZ_CP045554.1, read as the reverse complement.
GCATCCCCATCCTGGCGATCGACCTGCGCTGCGCCGAGCCACCATTCTGTGATGATTACCGGGTGATGTTTTCCGAAAGCCTGCAGTTCGGGCGCCCGCGTACGCGCATGATCATCCCCGCCGATTGCCTTGGCCTGGCGGTGCGGCGCAGCGAGCAGGAATTGCAGCGTTTTCTTGCCGAAGCGCCCGCCAACATCCTGGTGCGTTACCGCGACCCGTCCAGCCTGGCGCGGCGCATTCGTACCGATCTGCTGCGCCAGGCACCTGCACAATGGCCAGCGCTGGAGCACCTGGCGCAAACGCTGTGCCTGTCTGCTTCTACGCTGCGCAGGCGCCTGGCCGAAGAGGGGCAGACCTACCAGGGGCTCAAGGACAGTGTGCGGCGCGAGCTAGCCACCACTTGGCTGGTTGGCGCCGAGCCAGCCATGGGCGAGATCGCCGAACGGCTGGGTTTTGCCGATGCCAGTTCGTTCTACAAGGCTTTTCGCAAGTGGTTCGGCTGCAACCCGGGCCAATACCGCGCGGTGATCCAGGCGCGCCACGCTGGCAACTGATTCCGTCTGCTGCACACAGTGCCAATGCTTCAGCGTCGGGGGTTTCCAGCCAAAGGAGTGCCCCTTCATGCCACAGGTGCCACTGCACCCCAAGCTCGAACGCGCGACGGATGATTTCATCAGCCAGATTCTGCCTGATTGGTTGAGGCGGGCCAGCGCCTCACAAATCATGGCGCTGCGCGATGCCTATAGCGCCTACCTCGCAAGCCAGGCTGAAATGTCGGCTGTACTCCGCCAGTTGAAGCCGATCGATGCCTTTGCCCGCCGCTTGCTGACCCAGGGCCTTTACCGGGAAGGCGGCACGCTGCTGGATCTCGACCGCTTGGAATGGCGCGAGCAGCGGCGCAGGTTCAAGGTCGAGCCAGGAAAATTGCCCACGGATGAGTCTTACTTCGTGAGGGTGCCGGCGTTGCAGAGGTTGATGCAAAACTTTGCCAGCGGCGACTCCTTTTATCTGGAGACGGCACTGGTATACCCCGCAAACCCCGCTACCGATGTGCCGGAACAGGTGGCCTTCGATGATGCGGCACGACTTGTCCAGGCCTGCCGCAGTACCGATGTGGGCGCACGTTATCAGGAACACCTGGCCCGGCTGTTCACCCCTGCCTTTGAGCAAACACTGGCCACCAGCCTGCGCCGAACCCTGGCCTTGCAACTGGAGATAGCCGCCACCCGCGGGCTTCTGCCGGCAGAGGAAGTACAGATAGTGCGCGATATCGTGGCGGGCCGCAAAACTGCCCTTTCGAGGGGACGTACTGTGCGCTGTGGCCCATTGCAGGTGCTCGGCTGCACGGTGCATGGGGCACTGGTGGTGGAGGTTGGCAACGACAACCAGGGATATGCTGGCAGCGTCATGTTGGTGCTGTCGGACGATGCCCCCGCTGCCCTCCGGCATCTGGTCACCTGGCGTGCGATCAACTTCGAGCTGGTCGAGATGTTCAAACATCCCGCGCGGTCTGCGACGCTGGTGGAACGTATTGCTTTGCACGAGCGGGCCGGGTTCGTGGCTACGCTGGCCAAGCGGCTGGCCGATGAAGATCCTGATCTGGAACCGACGTTCGCCAACCTGCCGCAGGGGCAGTTCGAGGGCTTGGCGTTACAGCAGTTGCAGCGGATCCGCGAGGATGCGCGGTTCCTGGCGGTACCCACCGCTGATGCCGATTCCAGCCAGACGCTGGCACGTGAGCAAGCGTTGGCGTCGGCAGGGTTGGCACTGCTGAACCTGGCGGGGTTGTTCGTGCCGACGGTTGGCGCATTGTTGCTGGCGGACATGGTCGTGCAGACCTTGGCGGAGGTCTACGAAGGGGTCAGGCACTGGAGCCTGGGCCATCAGCATGAGGCCATCGAGCATTTGCTCGGGGTGGCGGAGAACCTGGCAGTAACGGCGGCTGTAGCCGGCGGCGCCACGGTGGTGTCGCGTGCCTTCGTGCGCAGTACTTTTGTCGATGGCCTGGAGCCCGTCACCAACGATGCAGGGCAGCAACGGCTGTGGTCGAACGACCTGACGCGGTACCAGAGTGCACGGCCGAGCGGAACACTGCGCGAACTGGACAATGGCCTGCTGACCGATGGGGGGCGGCACTGGTGGTACCACCACGGTCGCTACTGGCGGGTACGAGCGCAGGGTGAGCATGGCCCTTGGCGGTTGCAGGACGTCACCGATGACAAGGCCTTCGGTCCTTACCTGGAGTGGAACGCTGAAGCTTCCTGGCAACTGGCCAGCGAACGGCCGCTGGAATGGCAAGGCACCCAGATGCTGCTGCAGCGCCTGTGGCCTGCATCATCATCGTTGGGCCCGGCGCGCATTGCGCAGGTGCTCAAGGTGGCTGATGTATCCGAGGCGCATTTGCGCGGCTTGCTGGTGGAGAAGCGTCCGTTGCCAGTCGCCCTACGTGACACTTTGGAGCGCTTTGGCGCAGATGAAAGGATCGAGCGTTTCTTCGCCCGTGTCGGCAGCTCAGACGGCCAGCTTTGGCAATGGTGCCTGGACGCCCTCGGGCTGCAGGCACTGTCGCGGGATGAGCAAGTGGAGCGGGTTACCGAGCATGCGGCCAGCCTGCGCCCCCAACTGCTGGATTACCTGGGCGGTCGCCGTCTGAAGGTTGACGCCCAGGTCTGGCTGGTACAGCGCGATTTTCCGGGCTTGCCAGACGCTTACGCGTTGGATGTGCTGCAGCACATCACGACCGAGCAGCGCGGTATCCTGCGCACGCAGGCGCGTTTGCCATTGGCAGTGGCGCAGCAGGCACGTGAGCTTTTGCAGGTGGCCAGGCTGACGCGCATGCGTGAAGGGCTGTTTCTGGCTGGCAGCCACCATCCCGGCCTGGACGAGTTGGTGTTCTGCCTATTGCGCGAGCACGCCAAGTGGCCAGCAACAGCGCAGGTGGAGCTACGCGAGGGGTCGATTGCGGGTCGTCGGCGGGCGGCACTGCCTGGGCCGGAACAAACCGCCGCCCACGTGGTGATGGTCCGGCACGAGGGCCACTACCGGCTGTATGACGCAGCCGGTACCGAGCTACAGGCCAGCGCGCAGCGGCCACTTGAGCTTTACGAAGCGCTGCTGGCCTGCCTGCCCACGGCTGACAGGCAACGCCTGGGTTGGCAGGGCGACGAGGCGTGCAGTGCACTGCGCCTGGCCCTGCAACGCTGGCTACCGCAGGGGCGTGGTGCGCTGTTGAAATTACTGGGTGTCAGTGATGTTGGCATGCCGCCAAACCCTGTTCGGCGCCTGCCCGATGGCCGGGTTGGCTACGTGCTCAGCGGCAGGGGCGCAGCGGGTAACTTCAGCCAGCGCGTGTTGCGTGCCCGCATTCGAAGCCTCTATCCAGGTTTCAATGAAGAAGAAGTGGAGACCTTTCTGGAGCTGCTGCTGGAGCGGCCAGGTTCGGCGTTCTGCAATCTGTTGCGGCAGGAACAGCAGTACCGCAGGTTCAGCGACGCGTTGGCACGTTGGGTGGAGGGTACCCGCAACAGTGCCAGCCAGGCGGCGCGCCTCTCTGTTGCCGGCGAACTGCGACGCAGCTGGCGCCTGATCGGCGAGCGGATCGTCGACCAGCACGGGACGTTCCATGGCATGCGCCTGAACCTGACGGGCATACCCTTGCGCAGCCTACCGGAGCTGCCGCCCGGCACCGACTTCAACCATATCGCTGAACTGATACTCAGCAACCTGGCGGTGGAACATGTGCCGGCCAGCTTTTTACGCTGTTTTGCTCAGCTGCGCTGGTTGAACCTGAGTGGCAATCGCCTGAGCGAGGTGCCCGCCGACCTCGGGCATTTGTCGCACTTGACCAACCTCAGCCTGGCTGGCAACCACATCCGCATGACCGCGGCGGGTGTTGCAACCCTTGGCAGCCTGACACGCCTGCGTATGCTCGATCTGAATCACAACCCTTTGGGCGCCATTACACTGCAGTTGGACACGTTGGGCCGCCTGCGCGAACTGCACATGCGCGGTGCCAACTTGCTGACGGTGCCTGCACAGTTGCACCGTTGTCGGTTGCTGGAGCTCGCGGATTTGCGCGACAACCATATCGGTGCTCTGCCAGAACCGCTGCTGCAAGCGCCTGAGGCCTTGCGGCTGGCGGTGCAGTTATCTGGCAATCCGTTGTCCTTGGCCGTCAGGCGGCGCATGCTTGCCCTGGGCGCAGCCGAGGCTGCGGTGGATGCACCTTTGCTGGCCATCGCCAGCGCACGCGAACGCTGGCTGGCGTTGGTCGCGGCACCGCAGCGTGGTTTGAGTGAAGCCCGATGGGATGGCGTACAGCGTGAGGAGGGCAGCAGCGCGTTCTTCCGGTTGCTGGCGGAGCTGACCGAGACGCGTGATTACCAGGTCATTCCCGAGGATCTGGGGCGGCGTGTGTGGCGCATGCTGGAGGCGATGCAGAACGACACGGTATTGCGCGAAGAACTGTTCAACCTGGCTGCCGACCCGCGGACCTGCGCCGACAGCGTCGCGAGCTGTTTCAGTGCCTTGGAAGTGCGATTGTATCTGCGCCAGTCATTGCAACAGGCTGAACCCGTGGCCGCACGGCTCACCCGCTTGCGTGTGGCCAGGCAGTTGTTTCGTCTGGAACAGGTGGAGCGCCTGGCCCGAGAGGATGTGAAGGCGCGCTTGGCGCAAGGGCAGCATGTGGATGAAGTCGAGGTCAGCCTGGCGTATCGCACCGGCCTGGCTGAAGAGCTGGACCTGCCAGGGCAGCCGAGAACGATGCAGTTCGAGACCATCGCCGCGGTCAGCCGGCAGCAACTGACTGCAGCGGCTGCAACGGTGCGTGAAGCGGAGGCTACCGAGCAGTTGCCCCGCTTCATCGCGCAACGTGATTTCTGGCAGGAGTACCTGCGGCGCGAACAACCTGCAGCGTTCAACGCCGTGGAAGCGCCTTTCTGGGGCCGCATGGAGGGGCTGAGTGCGGAGGCGGCCAATGAAGGCGCCTACCTGCGCGATTTCGATACGCTGGCGCAAGAGCGCAAGGCGGCGATCGAGGCGTTGCTGTTGCGTTTGACCCGCGAGGCGATGGACCTGTCCACGGGGTCGGGCAGCAGGACTGAGCGCGCTTCAGGATGACTGCCGGGCATTGGCGGCTGGCGATCGTTTCCTGCTGCCACCGCCGCTGGGGGAGGCGGCACAGTCGGGGATCATGATCCCCGTCAAGGAACACTGACCATGCCCTCGCAACCTGCAAAACCTTGGCTCCAAAACCCGGTAGAGCGCTTCATTGCCAACCGCTTGCCTGACTGGCTAAGCAAGGCCAGCCCTGCGGGCCTTGCTGCGCTGCAGTCTGCACTGGATGCGCACCTTGCCAGCCAGCGCACACTCAGCAGCGCTACCGCACACCTGCAGCCATTGATGGCGTTTGCCGAGGCGCGTCTGAACGGCGCCCTGGGCCTTGCTGTACCGCTTGATCGGCTGACCTGGCGTGAGGAGCGCCGGCGCCTGCGCGTGGACCTTGGCGGCATCCGTCAGTTCGAATCGTACTTCGTCAGGGTGCCTGCGCTGGAAAAGCTGTTGCAGAACTTCAAGGCCAGGGAGTCGTTCTTCGAGCAGACCGCACTGGTACGGCCGCCTGTCGCGCCTGAACGTGACGAACAGGTCCTGGCTGCGAATATCGACGCGGTCGTGGCCGCTTGCCGAGAAGCCGATGTCGGCAAGGCGTACCAGGTGCATCTGGCGGCGGTCATGAACGCTGCCTTCGAACGCGACCTGGCCGTGGACAAGCGCCTTGAACTGGCGCTCGCCACAGAGATTGCCACCCTCAAGGGGCAGCTCAAGATCAATGAGGCACGGATGCTGCGCCAACTGGGTCGTGGCGCTACCCCTACGCATCCTGCTAGTCATTTTGTACGGGTGGGTGGGCTGCAGGTGCTGGGTTGCCGGGTGGACGGCGCCCTGGCCATCGAGTTGCAGGATTCGTGGTCACCTGGGGTCGGTGGGGTGGGTAGGTTACTGCTGCTAAAAGGGGTGCTGTTGTACCTGCCGGATGATCAGGCTCGGCCACTGCAGTATTACCCTGACTGGCCCAGCGCCAACCGGGCTTTGGTCGCGGCAATGGCCGCTCCCCAGTACCGCGGCGCGTTTGCGCGGCGAATTGCGCTCAGCGAGCGTGCTGGCTACCAGGCGTTGCTCGCCACACGCCTGCAAGATGATGAACCTGATCTGCAACCGCGCGGGCTCGCGACGGCAGCGCCGATTTTCGAGCAAATGGCCGCCTGGCATATTCAGCGACTCAAGGCGGATGCCCGATACCTGGCGGTACCTACCGAGCAAGCCGATAGCAATGCGGCTGCTGAGCGATTGCGTGCCCTGGAGGGCGTCGGCGAGGTGTTGCTGAACCTGGCCGGGTTGTTCGTGCCGGTGGTTGGCACGCTGTTGATGGCCGACATGGCAAGGCAGCTGCTGGGGCAGGTGTTCGAAGGTTTCTGTGACTGGAGCCAGGGCCATCAGCACGAAGCCTTGCAGCACGTGATGCAGGTTGCCACCTCGCTGGCGGTCAACGGCGCTGTGCTTGGCGGGGCCTATGCCTTGCACAGCGCCTTTGTCGGGCAACTGCACCCGGTGACCAACGAGGCGGGCCAGGCACGCTTGTGGCACGATGATCTGGCCCCTTACCGCCAGGCGCTGCCAGCAGCGCCATTGACCACGCTGGAGAACGGTCTGCTGACCGATGGCAGCGGCCATTGGTGGCGTTGCGATGAGGCATTGTACAGCGTGCGCGAGGATCGCAACGGTACCTGGCGGTTGTTGCACCGAGAGGGTCCCGATGTTTACGGACCAGCCCTGCGAACCAATGGCGAGCGCGCCTGGCGCCTGGTGACCGAGCGGCCATTGGAATGGCAGGGCACGGCACGTTTGTTGGCGCGGTTATGGCCGGCCGCGCAATCGCTTGCCCCAGAGCGGTTGGCGCAAATATTGAAAGTAACGGAGGTGGACGAGGCTTTTCTGCGCGGTTTGCTGGTCGAGGAGCGGCCGCTTCCGGTTCAGCTGCGCGACACCCTCGAGCGCTTTGCGGTGGATGCCAGGATCGCGACGTTTTTCCAGCAGCTCGATACCGCCGTGAGCGATACCGAGCTGTTGCAGTGGTGCGTGCATGAGCTGGATATCGAGGCGGATACGCTGCCAGCCCAGCTCGCGCTGATTGAGCTGCATGCGCAGCGCCTGCGCGAACGGATGTTCGAGTACTTCTCGTGTTGCTACCTCGGTGAAGATGCTCTGCAAAGCCTGCTGGTGCGGGACTATCCCGGCTTGCCGCACGCCTATGCGCTGGACGTGCTGAGCCACGCCAGCGATGCCATGCGGGCGCAGATGGAAAGCACAGGCCGGGTACCCCTTGGCCTGGCGCAACGGGCCCGTGCCTCGTTGCAGCAGGCCCGGCTGACCAGGGCGCGCGAATCGTTCTACCTGCGCAGCAGCTGCCACCCCGATGCGGTGGCACTGGCTTTTGCCCTGCTGCGTCGGCAAGGGTTTGCGCAAAGCATGCTGAACCTCGAGTTGCGGGACGGTTCAGTGTTCGGGCCGTTACAGGAGCGGTTGCTGCCCCAAGCGGGTGGCCAGCGAACGCTGGTGATGGTCTGGCGCGAAGGGGCCTTTACCCTGTATGACCAGCAGGGCCTGCCTGCCGACCTGCAGGTGGCAGAACCCGCCGGGCTGTTCGAGGTACTGGCGACGTGCATGCCGAGCGCGTCTCGCCAGCGCCTGGGCAATACGGGTGGGTCTGCTGCCGAAAGCTTGCGCCTGGCCCTGCAAGGCGCGATACCCGCGCGTTGCTCGGAGCTGATGAAGCTGCTTGGGTGGCGTGAGGCTCGAGCACTGGGCGCCTCGATGCGACGGTTACCTGACGGTCGCCTGGGTTACCTGCTCGGTGGTGGCGTCAGCAGGCTACCATCGGCCTCGTCGATCGAGCAGATGTTGCGCAACCGCCTGCGTGGCCTTTATCCGTCGTTGAGCGATGACGATGTCGATCGCTACCTGGGGATCATGGCGGAAATCGACGGCTCGGCCTTCGACAGCCTGTTGCGGCAGGAGCAGGAATTCCGGCGCCTCGACGAAGCGCTGCAGCGCTGGATGTTGCGCGTGATGGGCCCGGCCCGGCATGCGCGCCGCCGGTTGGCCTCTGCCCTGCTCCGCGCCTGGCGACTGGAAGGTGAACGGGTGTTCGATGCGCAAAACAACCCGGTCGGCCTAAGGCTGCGTGTGACTGACATGGCTGTGGAGGCGTTGCCGACGTTGCCGCAGGGGACCAGCTTTGGCCATGTAGCGGAACTGACATTGACAGGTTTGCACGTTCCAGCGCTGCCCACGGGTTTTTTGGGCTGCTTCCGGCACCTGCGCACGCTAGACCTGAGCGACAATGCCTTGCGTGAGCTACCCGAGGGCATCGAGGAGATGCCGGAGCTGAATCAGCTGATACTGCGCAACAACCGCATCCGCCCCAGTGCCGGGCAAGTGGCTGTGTTGTTGCGCTGCGTCAATTTGCGCCGGCTGGACCTGAACGACAACCCGCTGGGCGCTCTGCAGCTGGATGTATCGGGGCTGCACCGGCTGCAGCGGCTGCGCTTGCGGCGTACCGGGCTGACGAGCATGCCTTCAGGCCTGCAATGGTGTGCGCGCCTGGAGTATGCCGATCTGCGCGACAACCAGATTGCCGAGCTGCCCCAGGCATTGCTCGACGCCCCGGTCGCGGTGAGGCAAGTCGTGGACCTGGAAGGCAACGCGCTGCCCACTGCGTTGCGCGAGCAACTGTATGCACCTGAAATCGTGCCCGTCCCGCTCATGCTTGGCGAAGGTGCAGAAGCGCAGGCCATGCACGCATGGCTGGGCACGCGCGCAGAGGCTGACCAGGCCCGCGGCCGCGAGCAGTGGCAGGCCTTGCGCAGCGAACCGAGCAGTGATGCATTCTTCGAACTGTTGGTGGGGATGACCCAAAGTGCCGAGTTTCGCCTTGCGCCTGAACAATTGGGCGCCAGGGTGTGGACCCTGGTCGAGGCGCTGTCGTGGGACCGCGACCTGCGCGAAGCCTTGTTCGCGCTGGCCGACGAACCACGTGCCTGCGCCGACAATCTCGCCAATTGCTTCAGCAACCTGGAGGTCCGGTACCAGGTACTCCACGCCACCCAGGGCGGTGAGCCTGTGGCTACCGGTGATGCGCGGCTGTTGCTGGCACGGCGCCTGTACCGCCTTGACACCGTACTGGCACTGGCCAGGGCGGACATCGACAGCCGCTACGCGGATGGCCGTTGGCAGCGCGGCGATCATGCCGAAGAGGAAGTCGAGGTCAGCCTGGCCTACCGAACAGGACTGGCTGAACGCTTGAACCTGATCGGCCAGCCACGCTACATGCTGTTCGGTGCGTTGGCCGAGGTCTCTGAAGCCGACCTCGAGCGTGCCTGCGATGCAGTGCTGGCCGGGGAGGCGAGTGAAGACATCACGCGCTACATCAGCCAGCGGGACTTCTGGATTGACGTGTTGCGCGCCGAACACCCACAGGACTTCGCCCTGATCCAGCAGCAATTCGAGCAGGCCATGGAGGCGCTGGAAGAGCGTATGCAGCAGTTGGGCAGTGGTGCCTACGACGCCCAGGCCCGAACGCTGATGCGCGACCGCCAGGAGGCACTGGAAGCCTTGGCCCTGCGCTTGACCCGGGAACGTCTGAACAGGGCTTGACCCGTCGCAGGGTAGCGCACGAGCGCATTGCACGGCCTGCGCACGGCCAAACCGGTCACCCAGATTGACAGCTTTGGCCATTGCCGCGGGTGACGCGCGGCGCGAACATCGTCGGACCGATGGTTAACTCCAAAAACAACAAACCAGGAGTCCGACGATGCGTGATTACGCCGAGGCTGTTCGCCTGTTCGAGCTTGGCAACACCGTAGCTGGGGCGCTGCACGGCAACCTCGAAACCCTTAACGCGTGTGTCGAGTGCTGTGACCGCCACGTAGGCGGTGGCAAGGTGGCACTGCTGCATGTTGATCGCGATGGCCACACTGCCCGCTACAGTTTCGAGCAATTGCACATGCTGGCCGCCCGGTTCGCCAATGTGCTCAAGGCGCAAGGCGTGCAGGCGGGCGACAGGGTGGCTGGGCTGTTGCCACGCACCCCCGAGTTGCTGGTCAGCATCCTGGCCACCTGGCGCCTCGGGGCGGTGTACCAGCCCTTGTTTACCGCCTTCGGGCCCAAGGCCATCGAGCACCGTCTCGAACAGTCTCGCGCCCGTGTCGTGGTCACTGATAGCGTCAACCGGGGCAAGCTGGACGATGTGCACGCCTGCCCGACGCTCATCACGGTGAACGCCCGCAGTGGCGAGCTGGATTTCCACCAGTGCCTGGCCGGCGCCGCGCCTGAATGCGAGCCTGTGATGCGCTCGGGCAACGACCCGTTCCTGCTGATGTTCACGTCCGGTACCACCGGCCCGGCCAAGCCGCTGGAAGTACCGTTGCGCGCCATCGTCGCCTTCCAGGGCTACATGCGCGATGCCATCGACCTGCGCCGCGATGACAACTTCTGGAACCTGGCCGACCCCGGCTGGGCCTATGGCCTGTACTACGCCGTCACCGGGCCGTTGGCGATGGGCCATGCCACTACCTTCTACGATGGCCCGTTCAGTGTCGAAAGCTGTGTGCGGGTGATCGAAACGCTGGGCATCACCAACCTGGCCGGGTCGCCCACCGCTTACCGTTTGCTGATCGCGGCCGGCAATGCCTTCGCGGCGCCGATCAAGGGCCGCCTGCGTGTTGTCAGCAGTGCCGGTGAGCCGCTGAACCCGGAAGTGATTCGCTGGTTTGCCGACGAATTGGGGGTGACCATCCACGACCACTACGGGCAGACGGAACTGGGCATGGTGCTGTGCAACCATCATGGCCTGCAGCACCCGGTGCATCCGGGTTCGGCCGGCTTCGCCATTCCAGGCCATCGGATCGTGGTGCTGGACGAGCAGGGGCGCGAGCTGCCGGCCGGCGAGCCGGGCATTCTCGCGGTCGACCGCGAGCGGTCGCCGCTATGCTGGTTCGCTGGCTACCAGGGTTTGCCGACCAAGGCCTTCGTCGGCAAGTACTACCTGAGCGGCGATACCGTCGAGTTGAACCGCAACGGCAGCATCAGCTTCGTCGGGCGTAGTGACGATGTGATCACCACCTCTGGTTACCGTGTTGGCCCTTTCGACGTGGAAAGCGCGTTGATCGAACACCCGGCAGTGATCGAGGCTGCGGTGATCGGCAAGCCGGATCCGGAGCGCACCGAGTTGATCAAGGCGTTCGTGGTGTTGGCCAGCGGCTATCACGGCACCCCCGAACTTGAAGAGGCATTGCGTCAGCATGTGCGTCAGCGCCTGTACGCGCACGCCTACCCCCGCGAAATCGAATTCGTCAGCGACCTGCCCAAGACCCCGAGCGGCAAGCTGCAACGCTTCATCCTGCGCAACCAGGAAGTCGCCAAACAACAAGCGCAGCAGGCCACCCCTGCCAGCGCCTGAAAGGAAAACCGACCATGCAAATAGCGAACAAACACTTCATCGTCAGCGGCGCGGCATCCGGGCTGGGCGCTGCCACTGCGCAGATGCTGGTGGAAGCGGGTGCCAAGGTCATGCTGGTTGACCTCAATGCCCAGGCCGTTGAGGCCAAGGCGCGTGAACTGGGCGAGCATGCCCGTTTCGCGGTGGCTGACATCAGCGACGAGCAGGCTGCTCAGGCAGCAGTCGATGCAACCGTAAGTGCCTTCGGTAGCCTCCACGGGCTGATCAACTGCGCCGGTATCGTGGGCGCCGAGAAGGTGCTGGGCAAACAGGGACCGCATGGCCTGGCCAGCTTCGCCAAGGTGATCAACGTCAACCTGGTCGGCAGCTTCAACCTGCTGCGCCTGGCTGCCGCCGCCATGGCTGAAGGCGTTGCCGGCGAGGATGGCGAGCGTGGCGTGATCATCAACACCGCCTCCATCGCGGCGTATGATGGCCAGATCGGCCAAGCGGCCTATGCCGCGTCCAAGGGCGCCATTGCCAGCCTGACCTTGCCGGCAGCCCGCGAACTGGCCCGCTTCGGTATCCGTGTGATGACGATCGCCCCGGGCATCTTCGAAACACCGATGATGGCCGGCATGAGCGAAGACGTACGCGCTTCCCTCGCCGCTGGGGTGCCGTTCCCGCCACGCCTGGGCCGCCCGCAGGAGTATGCCGCGCTGGCGCGGCACATCATCGAGAACAGCATGCTCAACGGTGAGGTGATCCGCCTCGACGGTGCGTTGCGCATGGCTGCCAAATAAGGAGGATGACCATGACCCTCAGCAATGACCCGATTGTGATCGTCAGCGCCGTGCGCACGCCCATGGGCGGCCTGCAAGGCGACCTCAAGAGCCTGACCGCGCCGCAACTGGGCAGTGCCGCCATCCGTGGTGCAGTCGAGCGCGCCGGCATCGATGCCGCCAGTGTCGAGCAGGTGCTGTTCGGCTGCGTCCTGCCGGCCGGCCAGGGCCAGGCCCCGGCGCGTCAGGCGGCGCTGGGTGCCGGGTTGGACAAGCACACCACCTGCACCACCCTGAACAAGATGTGCGGTTCGGGCATGCAGGCCGCGATCATGGCCCATGACCTGCTGCTGGCCGGCACCGCCGAGGTGGTGGTGGCCGGTGGTATGGAAAGCATGACCAACGCCCCCTACCTGCTGGACAAGGCCCGCGGTGGTTACCGCATGGGCCACGGCAAGATCATCGACCACATGTTCATGGACGGTCTGGAAGATGCTTACGACAAAGGCCGCCTGATGGGCACCTTTGCCGAAGACTGTGCCCAGGCCAACGGCTTCAGCCGCGAGGCCCAGGACCAGTTTGCCATTGCCTCGCTGACCCGCGCCCAGGACGCGATCAAGAGTGGCCGTTTTGCCGCCGAGATCATTCCGGTGGAGGTCACCGAGGGTAAGCAAACGCGGATCATCAAGGACGACGAACAGCCGCCAAAGGCGCGGCTGGACAAGATTGCACAGCTCAAACCGGCCTTCCGTGAAGGCGGTACGGTGACCGCGGCCAACGCCAGCTCGATCTCCGATGGGGCTGCGGCACTGGTGCTGATGCGCCGCTCCCAAGCCGAAAAGCAGGGGCTCAAGCCTTTGGCGGTGATTCACGGCCATTCGGCCTTCGCCGATACCCCGGCCTTGTTCCCCACTGCGCCCATCGGCGCTATCGACAAGCTGCTTGTGCGCACGGGCTGGAAACTGGCCGAGGTCGACCTGTTCGAGATCAACGAAGCCTTTGCCGTGGTCACCCTGGCTGCCATGAAACACCTCGACCTGCCCCATGACAAGGTCAACATCCACGGTGGCGCCTGTGCCCTCGGCCACCCGATCGGGGCATCCGGGGCACGCATCCTGGTGACCTTGCTGTCGGCCCTGCGCCAGAACAACCTGCGCCGGGGTATAGCGGCCATCTGCATCGGTGGTGGCGAAGCCACGGCCATGGCGGTCGAATGCCTGTACTGAGGTGAACCATGCTGGTAACTGACGAGCAACAACAGATTTGCGACGCGGTCCGTGCTTTCGCCCAGGAGCGCCTCAAGCCGTTTGCAGAACAGTGGGACAAGGCGCACCGCTTCCCCAGGGAGGCGATCGACGAAATGGCCGCGCTGGGCCTGTTCGGCATGCTGGTGCCGGAAGCCTGGGGTGGCAGCGACACCGGCTACGTGGCCTATGCCATGGCCCTGGAGGAGATTGCTGCAGGTGATGGCGCATGCTCGACCATCATGAGCGTACACAACTCGGTGGGCTGCGTGCCGATCCTGCACTTTGGCAGCGAGCAACAGAAAGCGCAGTTCCTGACGCCGCTGGCCAGCGGCGCGATACTCGGTGCCTTTGCCCTGACCGAACCGCAGGCGGGTTCTGACGCCAGCAGCCTGAAGACCCGCGCCCGTCTGGATGGCGACCATTACGTGCTCAATGGCAGCAAGCAATTCATCACTTCCGGCCAGAACGCCGGGGTAGTGATCGTGTTTGCTGTAACCGACCCGGATGCCGGCAAGCGCGGCATCAGCGCCTTCATCGTGCCCACCGATTCACCCGGCTACCAGGTGGCACGGGTAGAGGACAAACTCGGCCAGCACGCTTCCGACACCTGCCAGATCGTCTTCGACAATGTGCGGGTGCCGGTGGCCAACAGGCTGGGTGCGGAGGGTGAGGGCTACAAGATCGCCCTGGCCAACCTTGAGGGTGGCCGTATCGGCATTGCTTCCCAGGCGGTGGGCATGGCCCGGGCGGCGTTTGAAGTGGCGCGTGACTACGCCAACGAGCGGCAAAGCTTCGGCAAGGCGTTGGTCGAACATCAGGCGGTGGCGTTCCGCCTGGCTGATATGGCGACCCAGATCGCGGTGGCCCGGCAGATGGTGTTGCACGCCGCTGCGCTACGCGATGCCGGGCGCCCAGCCCTGGTGGAAGCATCGATGGCCAAGCTGTTCGCCTCGGAAATGGCCGAAAAGGTCTGTTCGCACGCCTTGCAGACCCTGGGCGGTTATGGCTATCTGAGCGACTTCCCGCTGGAGCGGATTTACCGCGACGTTCGGGTTTGCCAGATTTACGAAGGCACCAGCGACATTCAGCGCATGGTCATTGCGCGCAACCTTTGAAGGAGCAGATTGCATGGCATTCGAAACCATCCTGTTGGATATCCACGGCAAGGTCGGCCTGATCACCCTCAACCGCCCGCAGGCGCTGAACGCGCTTAACGCGCAGATCGTCGGCGAAATCAACCAGGCCCTCGACCAGCTGGAGCGCGATGCGAATATCGGCTGTGTGGTGCTGACCGGCTCGGCGAAGGCGTTCGCCGCGGGTGCCGACATCAAGGAAATGGCCGAGCTGCAATACCCGCAGATCTACGTCGATGACCTGTTCAGCGATGCCGACCGTATCGCCAACCGCCGCAAACCGATCATTGCTGCGGTGTCCGGCTTTGCCTTGGGCGGCGGCTGTGAGCTGGCGATGATGTGCGATTTCATCCTCGCCGCCGACAATGCCAAATTTGGCCAACCGGAAATCAACCTTGGCGTACTGCCGGGCATGGGCGGTACCCAGCGCCTGACCCGGGCGGTCGGCAAGGCCAAGGCGATGGAGCTGTGCCTGACCGGTCGCCTGATGGGCGCTGAAGAGGCGGAGCGGGCCGGGCTGGTGGCGCGGATCGTGCCGCAGGCCGAGCTGGTGGAGGAGGCACTGAAAGTTGCGGCGACCATCGCCAGCAAGTCGATTCCGGTGAGCATGATGGTGAAGGAAAGCGTTAACCGCGCGTTTGAAGTCACCCTCAGCGAGGGTGTTCGGTTTGAACGCCGTGTGTTCCATGCGGCATTCGCCACCGAAGACCAGAAAGAAGGCATGGCCGCTTTCATTGCCAAGCGTGAGGCACAGTTCAACGACCGTTGATTGAAGTGTGTGACCAACTGTTCGCGCCTGGGCGGCTCCGATCCGCTCGGCGCGCAACCCATCTGGGCGCTGGCCCCAGCTGCCAGCTCGACACCGACCAGCGGATTCTGGTGCCGGAAAGCAAATTCGCAGCCTTTTGCAGTTGCTCCACGCGACGTGGCGCCTTAGACTGCCGCCCCCTGTAAAAGAGTGCCGATTGGCGCTTGAAGAATTCCGTTGCCGATGCCGAGGCGTCGGCGGCACCTGAATCGCCCAAATGCACATTTTTTCATAGAGAAATCGATGACCAAGGAACAGTTGCTGGCCATGTCGGCCGATGACTACATGAACGCCGACCAGCTCGCCTTCTTCACTGAGCTGCTGCAGGCGATGAAAGTCGAAACCCATGAACGCATCGAGCTCAGCCGCACCACCATCGAAGGCCTGGACACGCCGTCGGACCCAGCCGACGTGGCTTCGGTCGAAGAAGAGCGCAGCTGGCTGGTAAACGCCATCGACCGCGACCAGCGCCTGCTGCCTCAGCTGGAAATGGCCCTGGACCGTATTGCCGACGAAAGCTTCGGCTGGTGCGACGACAGCGGTGAGCCCATCGGCCTGAAACGTCTGCTGATCAGCCCGACCACCAAGTACTGCATCGAAGCCCAAGAGCGCCACGAGCAGCTCGACCGCCACCAGCGCCAGGTCTAAGCCCGCGCACGGTGCCAAGCCCCACGGAGCGATCCCTGGGGCTTTTTGCGTTTGTTGTCGCCCCGTTTTTTGTTGCTGCAGGCGTAACACAGCTGTACCGGGCGGCGCTGTTTCATCCTTGGGCGCAGGCGTATCATGGCTATATCGTTAGGGTGCTACTTAAATCCCGGAGGGAATCATGCATAGCCGAGTCGATGTGGCCGTGATGATCGGTTCAGGTGTGCCCGCCACAATGCAGGCACTGGGCAAGCGTGTCTGCTGGGTGGTGCTGGTCAACGGTGAGCGGCGCGGTACCGCTTTTGCCACGCGCGAGGAAGCGTTGGAGTGCCAGGCTGCCTGGCAGCAACAAATGAAAAGAGGGCTCGCCGCCTGAAAATGTTGTTTGCCTCTCGACGGGTTTCAGTGTTTTCGGGCATATTTGTCCTACAGTAATGCGCACCAGGGCCTACCTTCTTGCAGGCTCACGCCCTGGTCGTGTTTTCTGGCGAGTGATCTCAGGCATCACGTTTCCCGTGCCGGGAATGGGCCAAACGTCTTCGGTTGAAGGCGAATCTGGCAAACCAGAGTAAAGTTTCCTGCGCGCCGCATCGTCGGCGGGCACAGACATTTCGTATATCGCTTTATTACTCTTTTCGCCTATCGATAAGACATGGCCGTGCCTCCCCGAGCTTGGGTGAGGGCGGGTTGTAACCGGTTGAGGATTACTTCATTGGCAGTCAGCACACTTGATACCCATGCGTTGTTCGCCCTCGGCGATTTGCGCGGTAAATTGGCCCAACTGTTCCAGGGCCGCTTCATCTATGTAACCGAACAGAATCCCGAAGGCCTTTACATGGCCGAAATCGACACTGAAAGTGCCTTGGTCGTCGACGATAAACAGCGCTTGGAACTGAAAGTTGGCGACCATTTCCGCGCTGCCGTATTGCCCAGCCGCGAAGGCGGCAAGTTGGAAATGCGCTTCCGGGAAATCAAGTTGAATGTCTATGGCGTGGGTGATTACGCCTTCGTTTCCGTACCGGAAGGCGAAGGCATCGTATTTCGCGAAGGCCAAGGGGTAATGTTGGTGTTCGCCGCGCAGCAGCAGATACAGGAAGGCCTGGGCAAGTTGCTCAAGGCGGTAACCGGCAAGGTTGCCAAATGGCGCAAGGGCGAGCTGACCACGTTCAAGGCCAGTGAATGACTGCAGCTGATGAGGCGCCCGTCAGCCGGGCGGAGTTTCATCGGCAGCACCACGCAGCTGCCGTAGCCGAGGCGCAGCGTATGCTGGCCCGGCGCGAGACACTGCAAGGGGCCTGGTTGAACTGGGTGGCGGCAGAGCTGTACAGGCTCGGCCCGCCCCCTTACGCCGCCATGGTGCGCCGCGAGTTGCAGCGCCTGAGCCAGGTGTGAGGCGGCAGACCTTCAGTTGCCACTGTCGCAGCCGCTGCTGACCTCTTCAGGCACTGGCTCTTTGGCCACACGCTTGCGGAACAGCGCTGCCCGGGCGAGCAGCAGCGTGGTCACCGGCACAGTGATCGACAGCAGTACGGGAATCAGCCAGGCGTGCAGCACCGCCGCGTCCTTCAACCACGAAAAATAGATGATCGAGGCCAGTGCCACGCACCAGGCGCCAATGGTCGAGGCCAGTGCCGGTGGGTGCATGCGTTGGAAGTAGTCTTTCAGGCGTACCAGGCCCACTGCACCGACCAGGGCGAACAGGCTGCCTGTGATCAGCAGCGCGGCGGTGATCAGTTCCAGCCAGAATGGCAGTACCAGGGTTTCAGTCATTCGATCACCTCACCGCGCAGCAGGAACTTGGCCAGGGCAAACGAGCCCACGAAGCCGAACAGCGCAATCAACAGGGCGCCTTCGAAGTAGGTGTCACTGGCATAACGGATACCCAGCACCAGCATGGTCAGCATGGCCAGAATGTACAGGTAGTCCAGCGCCAGGACCCGGTCCTGGGCAGACGGGCCACGGAATAGCCTGAACAGCGCCAAGGCCATGGCCAGGGCGAAAATGAACAGGCTGGCGAGGACAGCGTTGGCGAGCAGGCCTGTCATTGGAAAATCTCCATCAGTGGGCGTTCATACGTGTCCTTGAAGTGCTGGACGAAGGCCGCTTCATCGTCCAGGTCGAACACATGCAGCAGCAATACGCTGCGGTCCAGAGCCAGTTCCGACCAGATCGTGCCAGGCACCACCGTGGTGATCATCGCCAGTGCCGCCAGGCCGTGCGGGTCGCGCAGGGCCAGTGGTATATGCACGAACGCCGAGCGTGGCGGCTGCTTGCCGGCCCGCAGCACGCCGCGGGCAACCAGCAGGTTGGACATGATGACATCGACGCCGACCCGGCCGATAAGCCGGGCCACGGCCAGCGGCCGTTTGACGTGTGCGTGCTGCGGCCGCAAGGGAGCCATCAGCAGTGGCGCCAGCACGCCCAGGGCAGCGCCCAGCAGCAGGTTACCGGGGCTGAGCGAGAGGTTAAGCAGCAGCCACAGACCGAACAGCGAGACCGAGAGGAGCGGGGCGGGGAACATGCGGCTCATGGCAGCACCTCGGCGCCGGGCGAAGTCGGGCCAGGGATCGGCCGGGCGGCCATTACGGCATCGATATAGGCATCTGGCGCCTGCAGGCTGGCGGCGGTGTCCTGGGTGTAGCGCAGCAATGGCTCGGCCTTGAGGCTGAGGAAGATGCACAGGCCGAGCAAGATGACGATCGGCAGGCATTCGAACCGGCGCAGTACCGGCGACGGGCGCTCTTCGGGCTTCCAGAAGCGTTGAATGCCAACCCGGCCGAAGGCGATCAGCGAAGCCATGCCCGAGAGTATCAGCAACGCTACCAGCCCCCAGCCGGCGGCACTCAGGGGCTGCTCGACCGGGCCGCCCAGGCCGTGTGGGTTGAACAACGCGCTGATCAGGTTGAGCTTGCCGACGAAGCCCGAGAGGGGCGGCATGCCGATGATCAGCAAGGCGCAGGCGATGAAACTCAGGCCCAGGAAAGCCATGGTCCAAGGGATGATCTGGCCGATCACCGCCTTTTGCTCGTCATCGAGGTTGATCCCTTTGGGTGGGTGCAGCGACTCCAGCGGGGGCGGCATTACATCTTCTTCTTCGTCCAGCGGCGCTTCGTTGGCCGAGCGCGAGCGTTCGACCAGTTCGGCGAGCAGGAACAGTGCGCACAGGGCCAGGGTCGAGTTGACCAGGTAAAACAGCGCCGCCCCGGTCAGCGCAGGCTGCGCAAAGCCGACCGCGCCGAGCAGGGTGCCGGCCGAGACCAGGATGCTCAGGGCTGCCATGCGTTCCAGGCGCTGCGCTGCGAGAATGCACACTGCGGCCACCGCCAGGGTCACCAGGCCACCGTACACCAGCCATTGACCGCCGAAATGGGCCGAAGCCCCCGCCTGGCCGGAGAACAGCAGCGTCCACAGGCGCAACAAGGCGTACAGGCCGACCTTGGTCATGATGGCGAACAGCGCCGCCACGGGGGCACTGGCCGACGCATAGGCCGGTACCAACCAGAAGTTCAACGGCCAGATGCCGGCCTTGACCAGGAAGGCCATGGCCAGGATGGCTGCACCGGCGTGCAGCAGGCCACGGTCAGCTTCTGGCACCAGCGGAATCTTCAGGGCCAGGTCAGCCATGTTCAGGGTGCCGGTCACGCCGTACAGCATTGCTGCGCCAATCAGGAAGAGCGACGAGGCAAACAGGTTGATGGCGATGTAGTGCAGGCCGGCACGCACTCGCGCGCGTCCCGAACCGTGCAGCAACAGGCCGTAGGAAGCGGCCAGCAGCACTTCGAAGAACACGAACAGGTTGAACAGGTCGGCGGTCAGGAACGCGCCGTACAGGCCCATCAGCTGGATCTGGAACAGTGCGTGAAAACTGGCCCCGGCACCGTCCCAGCGGGCGCGGGCAAACAACAAGGCACTGAAGCCGATGACCCCGGTCAGGGTCAGCAGCAGCGCAGACAAGTGGTCCAGCACCAGCACGATACCGAATGGCGCTGGCCAGTTACCCGGCAGGTACACGCCGATCGACTCCGCCTGGCCTTGGGTACGTACCCATAGCAGCAGGCTGACGGCGATGGCCAGGCCGGTGAGGGTCGACAGCAGGTTCAGACGGGCTTTGATGCGGCGGTGTTTTTCGCCCAGCAGCAGCATCATGGCCGCCGTGACCAGCGGTAGCAGGATGGGCGCGACGATCAGTTGACTCATGTCGCTCATTCGTCACGCTCCCGGCCATCGACGTGGTCGGTCCCGGTCAGGCCCCGCGAGGCCAGCAGCACCACCAGGAACAGCGCGGTCATGGCAAAGCTGATCACGATGGCGGTCAGCACCAGGGCTTGCGGCAGCGGGTCGGTGTAATGCAGCAAGTCTTGGGTCACGCCGTCCTTGATGATCGGCTCTTTGCCGATGAACAGGCTGCCCATGCTGAAGATGAACAGGTTGACGCCGTACGACAGCAGGCACAGGCCCATGATGACCTGGTAGGTACGCGGGCGCAGGATCAGCCACACGCCCGAGGCGGCCAGCACTCCGATGGCGACTGCAATGACTTCTTCCATCAGGCGGCTCCTGCTTGGTTGGTTTTCGCCGGGTTACCCGGGCGGTAGGCACGCACCGACTGGTGCGCCAGCGCAGTGAGGATCAACAGGGTCGAACCGACCACTACGGTGTACACGCCGACATCGAAGAACAGCGCACTGGCCACGTGCACGTCGCCCAGCAAGGGCAAGTGCAGGTGGGCGGTATGGGTGGTCAGGAACGGGTAGCCGAGCAACATGGCGCCGCCACCGGTGAGGGTTGCGCAAAGCAGGCCGGTACCCATCCAGCGCAGCGGCCGCAGGCTCATCTGCGCCTCGACCCATTGGGTGCCCGCCACCATGTACTGCAGGATGAACGCCACCGACATTACCAGGCCAGCGACAAAACCGCCCCCTGGCTGGTTGTGCCCGCGCATGAACAGGTACATCGAGACCAGCAGGGCGATGGGCAGCAGCAGGCGCACCAGCACCGCTGGCACCATCATGAAGCCCAGTGCGGTATCGGTGGCATGCCGCGGGTTGATCAGGTCGGTGACCACGTCAGGCGCCAGTTGGCGCTGCTGGGCCGGCAACTGCATGCTCTCCTTGGGTGGGCGGAAGCGCCGCAGCAAGGCGAATACGGTCAGCGCCACGGCCACCAGCACGGTGATTTCACCGAGGGTGTCGAAACCGCGGAAGTCGACCAGCATGACGTTGACCACATTGGTGCCACCGCCCTGCGGCAGTGCGCGGCTGAGGTAGAACGAGGAGATGTCATTGGGTGTCGGCCGGGTCAGCATGGCATATGACAACAAGGCCATACCGCCACCAACCAGTACCGCCAGCAGCAGGTCGCGCAAGCGGCGTATGCGCGCACGCTCCAGGCTGCCGGGCGATGGCGAGACGCCTTCGATACGCCGAGGCAACCAGCGCAAGCCGAGCAGGATAAGCACGGTGGTGACGACTTCCACCACCAACTGGGTCAGGGCAAGATCGGGTGCGGAGAACCAGACGAAGGTAATGCAGGTCATCAGGCCGCAGACGCTGACCATGGTCAAGGCTGCCAGGCGATGGTACTTGGCCTGGTAGGCAGCGCCAATGGCGCAGGCGATTGCGATCAGCCACAGCGCGACGAATACCCCTGACCCGGGAATTTTCGGCCGCTCGCCCCAGCTCAGGCCGCTGTAGAGCATGGGCGTGAGGCCGGCCAAGAATGCGGCGACCACCAGCATGAATAGCTGCGACTGCAAGCGCCGGCTGGTGAGCAGGCGCTCGATGCGCCGGGCAAGCAGCATCAACTGCACCTGGCCGTATTCGAACAGGCGCTTGCCGTTGAACCGCTCGATCACCGGCGGGGAAGGGAAGCGGCCCCGGCGCAGCTGTTTGCGCAACATGAGGTACAAAACGATACCGCCGCTCATGGCGAGCAGGCTCATGATCAGCGGCGCATTCCAGCCATGCCAGATCGCCAGGCTGTATTCCGGCAGGGTGCCGCCAACCACCGGCAGTGCCGCGGCAGCCAGCAGCGGCCCGACCGACTGCGCGGGGAAAATGCCCACGACCAGGCAGGTGAGTACCAGTAACTCCACCGGTGCACGCATCCAGCGCGGCGGTTCATGCGGGGTGTGCGGCAGGTCTTGGGCCGTCGGGCCGAAGAATACATCGACGGTAAAGCGCAGCGCATACGCCACGCTGAACGTGCCGGCGAGAGTGGCGACCACCGGCAGCGCGGCTTCGACCCAGGCGGTGGAGCTGATGAACACCGTTTCGGCGAAGAACATTTCCTTCGACAGGAAGCCGTTCATCAAGGGCACGCCAGCCATCGAGGCACTGGCCACCATGGCCAGGGTGGCGGTGTAGGGCACCAGGCGGATCAGGCCACTGAGGCGGCGTATGTCGCGGGTGCCGCTTTCGTGGTCGATGATGCCGGCGGCCATGAACAGCGAGGCTTTGAAGGTGGCATGGTTGAGGATGTGGAACACCGCGGCGACCGCGGCCAGCGGGCTGTTCAGGCCGAGCAGCAGGGTAATCAGGCCGAGATGGCTGATGGTCGAGTAGGCCAGAAGGCCCTTCAGGTCATTCTGGAACATCGCGGCGAAGGCGCCGAGCAACAGGGTGATGGCGCCGGCGCCGCCGACGATCCAGAACCACTCCTCGCTGCCGGAGAGCACTGGCCACAGGCGGGCCAGCAGGAATACCCCGGCCTTGACCATGGTCGCGGAGTGCAGGTAGGCCGATACCGGCGTTGGCGCTGCCATGGCGTGTGGCAGCCAGAATTGGAAGGGGAACTGGGCGCTCTTGCTCAGAGCGCCGATCAGGATGAGCGGCAGCAGCACCGGATACAGCGCGTGCTGGCGGATGGTGTCGCCGGCAGCCAGGACCTTGTCCAGGTCGTAGCTGCCGACCACATGGCCGAGCAGCAGCGCCCCCACCAGCAGGCATAGGCCGCCTGCGCCCGTTACCATCA
Source organism: Pseudomonas sp. NY5710 (assembly GCF_013305665.1). Classification (NCBI taxonomy): domain Bacteria; kingdom Pseudomonadati; phylum Pseudomonadota; class Gammaproteobacteria; order Pseudomonadales; family Pseudomonadaceae; genus Pseudomonas; species Pseudomonas sp. NY5710. Next base: position 3,316,340 of record NZ_CP045554.1, on the reverse strand, counting down.
GTGCCATGTAGGCGCCGCGGCGGGCGTCTGCACGGTGGTGCCAGTAGCCGATCAGCAGGAAAGAGAACAGGCTGGTGAGCTCCCAGAAGAACACCAGCTGGATCAGGTTGCCGGAGATCACCAGCCCCAGCATTGCGCCCATGAACGCCAGGAAAAAGGCGAAGAAGCGCGGCACCGGGTCTTGGGGTGACATATAGTAGCGCGCGTACAGAGACACCAGCGTGCCGATGCCCAGTACCAGCAGCGAGAACAGCCAGGCGAAGCCGTCCATGCGCAGCACCAGGTTCAGGCCCAGGCTGGGCAGCCACAGGAACTCTTCGCGAATCACCCCGCCGTGGGCTACCTGAGGGTAAAGCAGTGCTACCTGGACGGTACCGACCAGGGCTACGAGCCCGGCAAGGATGGACTCGGCGTTTCGTGCGTTGTGCGGCAGCACGGCTGCCAGGCAACTGCCCACGAACGGCAGAAGCAATAGCACTATCAAAGACATAGCGGCCTATTCTGGAGAAGTTTGCAAGGATCATACGTGCCGGGGGGGGGATCACCAACACGCAAGCTGTCGCAGAATCCTACAAATAGACTGTGACAAGTGATTTTTTTATAACAGTTTTTTACAAAGCATAGCTGCAGTTGGCTGCTTCATAGGCCTGCCTGCCCCTCACCCGATACCTGTTCGCCATCCGCTGTGGCGCTTTCGCTGCGCCGCCGTACCTTGAGTTCACTGACCACCACCGCGATCACGATCAGCAGGCCGCCCAGCAGCGCCACGCCGGGGAGCCGTTCGCCGGCGATACGCCCGACGATACCAGCCCACACCGGCTCACCGGCATAGATAAGCGTTGCCCGGGTGGGCGAGACCGACTTCTGCGCCCAGTTCATCGCCACCTGGATTACCGCACTCATCGCGCCCAGGCCTACGGCGCTTGCCAGCAGCAGCCAGGAAAAGTCGGGGATGCGCTCCTGGGTCGGGACGATCATCAAAAACGCCAACACTGACGCGGTCGCCAACTGGACAACGGTGACCCGACGCACATCGACCTGTCCGGCGTAGCGGCTGATCAGGATGATCTCGCCGGCGATCGCCACAGCGCTGACCAAGGTCACCATTTCGCCTTCACTGAAATGCAGGCTGCCGCCTTCCGGGCCGGCCAGCAGCATCAGGCCGGCGAACGCCAGGCAAATGCCGATGCTGGGCATCAGGCCTGGCCGGCGGCCGAGTACCAGCCACTGCAACAGGGGCACGAACGGTACATACAGCGCAGTGATGAACGCCGACTGGCTGCTGCTGATGGTTTGCAGGCCCATGGTCTGCAAACCATAGCCGAGCATGATCGTGACACCGATCAGCATGCCGGCCTTGAGCTCGGTGAAGGTCAGCCCAGGCAGCGCTCGCGCTGACACCACGCCCACGAACAACGCCGCTGCCGCAAAGCGCAGGCCGACGAAGAACATCGGGCCGCTGACACTCATCACGTTATGGACGAGCAAAAAGGTGCCACCCCACAGCATGGTAATGAACACCAGCACGACTTCTGCCTTGCTCAGGCGAAAGGTAACGGTAGGGGTTGGCTTGCTGCTGGGCTGGATCATGGTCTTGCACACTCGGCGTCAGGCGGCGCACAATCGCCGCAAAGTGGGCAGTATACTGCGCAATACAGAACGGTGAGCAATATAGTGCACAAAGATTCCGCGCACCGTGCTTCGGTGCTGCAACACGTCAGCCTCAATGTTCGCAGCCTGCGCAACGCCGCCGGAATGAGCCAGGCGGTGCTGGCTGAACGCTCGGGTGTCAGCCGGCGCATGCTGGTGGCCATCGAGGCGGGGGAAAAGAACGTCAGCCTGACCACCCTGGATTTGATCGCCGAGGCGTTGGGGGTAGCCTTCAGTACGCTGATCCAGGCGCCGGACCGGCGTGATCCAGGGCGTATCGAAGAGCTGGCCTGGGCGGGCGAGCACCCGCAGAGCCGGGCCGTTTTGCTGGGCACCAGTTCGGCGCGGCGCGAGGTCGAGCTGTGGGAGTGGACCCTGGCGCCAGGCGAGCGTTATGCCAGCGAGGCCGATGCCGAGGGTTGGAGTGAGCAGATCTATGTGTGCGCAGGGCAACTTACCCTGATCATCGAGGGGATGGAACATCGCCTGCAGGTGGGGCAGTTCCAGGTATTCCCCAGCAATTGCCGGTACGCCTACCGGAACGATGGCGCCGTGCCGGTGCGGTTTGTGCGCAATGTGGTGATCTGAGGCCGCGCAAGTTCGCCGCCCCGTGGTGGTTTGCAAGTGATCTGCCGGCGGGGTGGGGCGCAAAGCGCCCCGAGCACTTCATGCCTGGCCGGGCACCCATTCGCTCGTCTTCACGACTTTGGCGTAGGCGAAGGCCAGCGCTGCCATGGTCGCATCTTGCACCTGGGCCGCTGGCACCTGGTTGCCGTCGAACGCCAGTGCCAGGGTCGCGCAGGCATCGTCCACCACGGTCACTTCAAAGCCCAGGTCGGCGGCTGCCCGGGTAGCGGCATCAATGCACATGTGGCTCATGCTGCCAACGATGGTCACGGCTTCGATGCCATGCGTTCGGAGCGTTTGTTCAAGGCCAGTTTCGAGAAAGGCGTTGACCTTGTGCTTGAGTATCACCGGCTCGCCTGCAGCCGGCTGGACCTTGCTGTAGAAGGCGGCGCCCGGCGAACCCGGGGCAAAGAATGGCGCATCGGCGCTGGTGAACTCATGCCGCACGTGCACCACCAGGTCGCCGCGCGTGCGGGCCGCGGCCAGCACGCGGGCCGCGTTTTCGGCCGCTGCCTCAGCCCCATCGAGGGGCCTCTTGCCGCCTGGGAAGTAGTCGTTCTGGATGTCGATGATAATCAGCGCGTGCTTGTTCATGCTGCCTCCTGTGGCAGTAGTCGTGGGTTGGCGTTAGTTATAGGCTGTGGGGCCCGACCTGAGGATTGGCGTGAACGACACTATGCGGGTGAAAACTGACAACACGGCCAGGCTGGACATCGGCTTGCTGCTTTACCCTGGTGTACAGCAGGCTGCCCTGTATGGCCTGCGCGACCTCTTTACCGTGGCCAATCGGGTCGCAGCCGAACTGGGTGCTGTCGCGTTGCCGCAGGTGCGCATCAGCTGCTGGCAGGCCGACGTCGCAGGTCACTTGCAGCTGGCCCCTGGCAGCCCGGCTGTCGACCTGGCAGGTGTGCGTGTCCTGATCATCCCGCCAAGCCTGGAATCGATCCCGCATGGCGACTTGCTGGAACAGCATCGGTCGTGCCTGTGCCTGTTGCACGGGCGTGGCGCGGTGCTGGCGTCGGTGTGTATCGGCGTGTTTTTCATCGCCGCCAGTGGCTTGCTGGATGGTCGCCCGGCCTGTACCCACTGGAACTACGTGCAGGCGCTGGCGCAGCGGTTCCCCAACGTGCGCGTGCAGACCCAGCAGCCGGTACTGGACGACGGCGACATTGTCACCTCGGCGGGGTTGATGGCCTGGACCGACCTGGGGGTGCGGCTGCTCGAACGTTTTCTGGGGGCGACGGTAGCGCGGGAAACTGCCCGCTATCTGGCAGTCGAACCTGTCACCGCGGCATTGCCCGGGGCGTTGTTCAACCCTCGGCTGGACCATGGCGACGAAGCCATCCTGAAAGTGCAGCATTGGCTGCAGGGCAGTGATGGGCAGCATGCAGACCTGGCTGCAATGGCGGCCTGCGCGGGCTTGGAAGCGCGCACGTTCCTGCGGCGTTTTCGAGCCGCCACCGGGTTGCGCCCCACCGAATACTGTCAACAGGTGCGCGTAGGGCGCGCGTGCCGGTTGCTGGAGTTCACCCGGCGCAATGTCGAGCAGATCGCCTGGGGGGTTGGCTATCAGGATCCGGGAGCGTTTCGCAAAGTCTTTCAGCGCATCACCGGGTTGACGCCGAGTGAGTACCGGCGACGCTTTGCGGTAACGGCGTAGCGCGTGCACAAACTGCTTGACCTTGACTTAACTTGAGGTTTTACCCTGCTCGGCATCGCGCTGCATGCGCCCGTAGCCAGGAGACTGTCGATGTCGGCAAACCCTCAAGCCCTGTGGTTCACCCAGATGATCGAATACGAAGTGCCAAGCCCGTGCCAGCAGGCGCTGGCTCAAGCGCTGGTGGCGCGCAGCGAAGTGTTGGCGGTGCGCTGCGAAGGCCTGCAAGGCGTCAGTATTCAGGCAAGCGACGATGGCAGCCGGGTGCTGCAGTACCTGCAATGGCAGTCACGCCAGGCCTGGTCGGCGGCGGCCGAGTATTTCAACGAGGAACCCTTCCTCGAGTTGTTGCGCCGCCACCAGGCACGGGGTGTCAATTTTGCAGCCTACCAGACCCTGCGCAGCCTGGCGCGCAGCGCCGATGGCGGCCTGCATTGCCAAGTGGGGGAGGGTCAGGCGTACCACGGTGCGTAGTGTGGGTAGCGGTCCAGGCGGGCACCGATGACCATTTCGCTGATCCATGCCGCCAGAATCGAGCTGTAGGCTTTCTGGCTTTCTTCACTGGATAACGCGTGGTCGGCGCCGTCGACCATGCGGTGGGTCAGTGAGTGGGCGCTGACGAATGCCGAGCGGTAGCTCATCAAGGTGCTGTGCGGTACATAGTCGTCGTGTTCGGACTCCACCAGCAGCACATCACCGACGAACTCGGCGCAGGCGGCCAGGGCGCGGTTGTCGGCCGGGCCCAGCGGGCGCTGGCGGTAGGCGTTCAAGCGCTGACGATCAAGGGCTTGCTTGGGACTGTCCCATTCTTCGTCCCAGTACATGGCCGGTACCCGCAGGGCCAGCCATTTCACCGGGCGTTCGCTGGTCAGCAAGGTGGCCAGGTAGCCGCCATAGCTGCTGCCGATGATGGCGATGGCGTCGCTGTCGACCGCCGGATGGCTGATCAGGCGGTCGTAAGCCACCAGCAGGTCTTGCAGATTCTGCTCACGGGTAACGGTCAGGCGCTGGCTTTGGGTCTTTTCATGGCCGCGCAGGTCGAAGGTCATGCACACGCAGCCCAGGCCGGTGATGTGCCGGGCGCGAGCCAGGTCACGTTGCTGGCTGCCACCCCAGCCGTGGACGAAGAGAATACCTGGCATCTTGCTGCCGGGGCTGACCAAGGTCCCGGCAATGCGGTCCTTCTCCACCTGCAGCTCAACGGTTTCACTCTGAATGGCCATGCTCGCGAATCCGCGCAAATTTGCTGAGTTGTCCGAGTTCACTGTCGTTTCCTTGATAGAAAAGGGTGGCATCGGCGGGCAGGTCGGCGCCGCCGAACACTTCATGGGTGGATGCACGTACCTGCTGCAGTGCCGGGTCGTCGGCAAACGCCTGCAAGGCCAGCAGCTCGGCGCTGCTGGCACCGCCCATGCGCCAGGATTGTTCGAGCACCCCGCTGCATAGCTGGCCTGAGGCAGTGGTGCCGCGGGCGATATCGTAGTTGCGCCGCGACGCCACAAAGCCCGGAAAATGCCGTTCGGCAGCCTGCTCATAGGCCATGGCCTGGTTCACGGCCAGCCGCAGGTGATCTTCAAGGGGGCGTTGCAACAGGGCCTGATAGTCACCACGGACTACTATCAGGTCAGACCCCCCGTACACTTCGCAGCCCTGATGGTCACGGGTGAGTTGTTGGGTGCCATGGTAACTGCAGATGAGGCCTGCCACCCGTACCTGGCCAACGCTGAACGTCTGAACTTGGCTCAGGTCTTCTTCCAGCACCAGCCCCCATACCGCCAACTGCTGGTCGTCCATAGGGCTCAGTAAAGGCGTCAGCTGTTCCAGTGCGGTGATCACCTGTTGACCGCGGCCTGCGCTGGCCCGTACCGGCTTGATGCGCACAGGGCCAGCGCGCAGCAGCAAGGCTGCAGCATGGTGGGCATCGGTTTTGCTGAACACCGTAAAACCGCGCAGCAAAGCGCCGCCCGCCTGGCGGGCGAAGCCATCGGTCCAGCCCACTGGGCCGCAGGCTCCCGCAGGCAGCGGGTGGGAAATGGCTTTGGTGGCCATGTAGGGGCAGGGTACCAAGCCGCCGAATAGATCGGACTCACTGACAATGCCCAGGCTGGCAGCCTGCTCGGTGTCGGTCAGGGTTTCGGTCGGAATGCAATAGTAGTTGTCGGTGGCGACAGGCAGCCGCGCGGGCTGCACATGGGGGCAGCCCAGCAAGCGCGCCAGACCCTCGGCGAGCTTCAGGTGCACAGCCCGCTCATGCTCGGGCGTATGTTCCCGAGTGTCGAGCAGCACGACTGCAGTTTTAGCGGGGCAGGCACTGGGCATGGTCTGCTGCCTGTGTGTGGCGAATGTACAGTGTGTGAAGCCATGACCTTGCGGAAGTTCAGCAATACTGGATCGGTGGTCCTGGTGTAGGACGGTTCCGGTTCACGCCTGGGCGATTGCAGGGCTTTGGCGCCTGCTCCATTATCCGCCTATTGGATAAACCCTGATGTAGCCGCAGGAGAGCGCATGAACGTGCATACCCCCTTTGAACAAAGCGTGCCACAGCGCCTGGTGCGGGTGCGCCAAGCCATGGCCGCAAGGCACATCGATGCCCTGCTGGTGCCTTCGGCCGACCCGCACCTCTCCGAATACCTGCCCGGCTATTGGCAAGGGCGCCAGTGGCTGTCGGGGTTTCATGGCTCGGTGGGTACGCTGGTGGTCACCTCGGCGTTTGCCGGGCTATGGGTCGATAGCCGCTACTGGGAACAGGCCGAGCACGAATTGGCCGGCAGTGGCATTGAGCTGATGAAGCTGTCGCCGGGTAAGCCTGGCGCGCTGGAGTGGCTGGGCGAGCACGCCGAGCCCAACGGCACCGTTGCAGTCGATGGTGCCGTCATGGCATTGGCCTCGGCGCGGCAATTGGCAGAGCGCCTGAAGGCGCGCGGGGCGCGGCTGGTAACCGACCAGGACCTGCTAGGCGAGGTGTGGGACGGGCGTCCGGCGCTGCCTGGCAATCCGGTCTATCAGCATTTGCAGCCGCACGCCACGACGAGCCGGGCGCAAAAGCTCGCGCAGTTGCGCCAGGCCATGCAGGCCAAGGGGGCCGACTGGCACTTCATTGCCACCCTCGATGACATTGCCTGGCTGTTCAATCTGCGCGGTAGCGACGTCTCATACAACCCGGTGTTTCTGGCCTTCACCTTGGTCAGCCAGCAGCAGGCCATGCTGTTCGTTGGCCAAGGCAAGGTGGATGCGCACCTGCGCCAGGTACTGGCGAGCGACGGTGTCGAAGTGCGCGACTACAGCGAAGCAGGGCAGGCGCTGGCTGCCGTGGCGGCAGGCAGCCGGCTACTGGTGGACCCGGCACGCGTCACCTGCAGCCTGTTGGCCAACTTGCCGGCGGATGTGGAGCTGGTCGAGGGGCTGAACCCCACCACCCTGAGCAAGGCCTGCAAAGGTGACGCTGATCTTCCCCACATCCGTCAGGTCATGGAGGAAGACGGGGCGGCGTTGTGCGAATTCTTCGCCTGGCTGGAAGCCAACCTTGGCCGAGAGGTCGTCACCGAGCTGACAGTGGACGAGCAATTGAGTGCTGCACGTGCACGGCGGGCGAATTTCGTGTCGCTGAGCTTTTCGACCATTGCAGCCTTCAATGCCAATGGTGCGATGCCGCACTACCGCGCCACCGAGCAGTCGCATGCACGCATCGAAGGCAACGGGCTGTTGCTGATCGATTCGGGTGGGCAGTACCTGGGGGGCACTACTGACATCACTCGCATGGTACCGGTGGGCGTTCCCAGCCACGCGCAGAAGGAAGACTGCACCCGCGTGCTCAAAGGCATGATCGCCCTGTCGCGGGCTACGTTCCCCCGCGGAATCCTGTCGCCGCTGCTCGATGCCATCGCGCGCGCGCCCATCTGGGCTGATCAGGTCGACTACGGGCATGGGACCGGGCACGGGGTGGGCTATTTCCTCAATGTGCATGAGGGGCCGCAAGTGATTGCCTACCAGGCGGCACCGGCGCCCCATACGGCCATGCAGGCAGGTATGATCAGCTCGATCGAGCCGGGCACTTACAGGCCTGGGCAATGGGGGGTACGCATCGAGAATCTGGTGGTCAACCGCGAAGCAGGCACCAGCGCCTTCGGTGACTTCCTGAAATTCGAGACCTTGACACTGTGCCCGATCGATACCCGCTGCCTCCTGCCCGAACGACTGACCCAGGGCGAACTGGAGTGGCTCAATGGCTATCATGCCCACGTGCGGGAGCGTTTGGCCCCGTTGTTGAAAGGGGATGCGCTGGGTTGGCTCAAAGCGCGTACAGCGCCGCTGTAAAGCGCGGCGAAGAGGGCAGCCGATGCGCTGCCCTTGCTACTATTTGCAGATGACGATCATGCTGCGGCTGGTATAGCCCGCTGGATTGATGCCGAACAAATAGTCACCTTCTTCTTCGTCGCTGTCACCAGACCGCGCGACCACTCGGTAACCGCGGGTGCTGCAAGCGCTTGCAGCCTTGCTGTAGCACTTGTCCCACGAGGATGAAAGGCCGGAGCAATTGATATGCAGGCCCTTTTTGCCCTTTTTGACCTCGGTCTTGGCCGTGGCGGCACATCCAGCAATAGCCAAGATGGCCAGGATGAGAAAAATACGTTTCATTCCTGTCCTTATATGCAGGGCGAATCCAATGTCAGACCCTGTCGTTATCGCTTCGGTTCTTCCTGAATGTCCTCAGCGTCGGTGTTCGCTTCAGTAAATAGCATAAAAATTATGATGCTGTGACAGCTTAATCAGCGGGGCCGATCGCGACAATCACTAATACGCTCTCAAATGGAAATATTTCTCATATCAATCGGCGGCGATGGGTGGGCTGGTTTCCTTGCGCATAGACAGCGTGGTGCCCACAGAGGCCGCAATGATCGCCAGGATCGCCAGCCACTGTGTAGTTGTCAGCACTTCACCAAGGAATACAAGGCCCGATAACGCCCCGAATGCAGGCTCGATGCTCATGAGGGTGCCGAAAGTACGCGCCGGAATGCGCGTTAGGGCAACCATTTCCAGGCTGTAGGGCAAGGCGGTGGACAGCACTGCAACGGCCAGTGCTACGGGAATCAGCGCCGGTGTGAGCAATGCGCTGCCGGCATGGGCGATGCCGATAGGTGCGACGAACAGGGCGGCTACTACAACGCCCAAGGCGGCACTCTGGATGCCGTGCTCGGCCCCGGCGCGTTGCCCGAACAGGATATACAGTGCCCAACAAACTCCCGCGCCCAGGGCATAGGCTGCACCCACAGGGTCAAGTGCTTGTCCGCCATGGCCGGCTGGCAGCAAGAGCAGCAAGCCAATAATGGCCAATGCGATCCAGAGGAAGTCAGTGGGTCGACGCGACGATAGCAGTGCCACGGCTAGCGGACCGGTGAACTCAAGGGCCACGGCAATGCCGATGGGCACCGTTTGCAGTGCCATATAAAAGAGGAAATTCATGCCGCCCAGGGCCATGCCATAGATGATGACGTTGCGCAGGGTTTTGGCGGTCAGGCGAACCCGCCAGGGGCGCAGTATCAGCAGCATGATGATGCTGGCGAAGATCAGCCGCAGGGTGGTGGTGCCCTGTGCGCCAACGATGGGGAACATGCTTTTGGCCAAGGAAGCGCCTGACTGGATAGATGCCATGGCAATCAGCAGCAAGCCTATCGGAAAGAGGGTGGCGGCCAGGCTGCGGGGCTGGGTGTTCATTTAAGGGCGGCATTCCTTGGAAGGGGGGGGTGAGCAATATAGTGCGCAATTAGCAGGGTAGTGGGCAAGGTGCCCTGCAGAGGTTTTGTAGCGCTGACTAGCGTGCAGGGCAGGGTGCAGGGCGAGCACGCTGTTGCTCGGCTGCCGGGATTCTGCGGAAAACCTAAATTATTGAAATTAAAGGTTGACCTACAAAATCGCCGCCCTATAATGCGCACCATTCCAACGCGGTAGCAGGCACTGCCAGCCACTGTGTTGAGTCAAGTGTTTGAAGCTAAACGAGTTTCTCGCAAAAAACTTCAAAATAAACGCTTGACAGTAAATGAGGAAGGCGTAGAATGCGCGCCTCGGTTGAGACGAAGCACTCTCAGCCAATCGCTCTTTAACAAATCGAATCAAGCAATTCGTGTGGGTGCTTGTGAGTATGGACTGATAGTCAAAAAGATTATCAGCATCACAAGTGGCCATGCGAGAAATCACATAGTCATTTGAGGTTGCTGAGCCAAGTTTAGGGTTTCTTAAAAACCCAAGCAGTATTGAACTGAAGAGTTTGATCATGGCTCAGATTGAACGCTGGCGGCAGGCCTAACACATGCAAGTCGAGCGGATGACGGGAGCTTGCTCCTTGATTCAGCGGCGGACGGGTGAGTAATGCCTAGGAATCTGCCTGGTAGTGGGGGACAACGTTTCGAAAGGAACGCTAATACCGCATACGTCCTACGGGAGAAAGCAGGGGACCTTCGGGCCTTGCGCTATCAGATGAGCCTAGGTCGGATTAGCTTGTTGGTGAGGTAATGGCTCACCAAGGCGACGATCCGTAACTGGTCTGAGAGGATGATCAGTCACACTGGAACTGAGACACGGTCCAGACTCCTACGGGAGGCAGCAGTGGGGAATATTGGACAATGGGCGAAAGCCTGATCCAGCCATGCCGCGTGTGTGAAGAAGGTCTTCGGATTGTAAAGCACTTTAAGTTGGGAGGAAGGGCAGTAAGTTAATACCTTGCTGTTTTGACGTTACCGACAGAATAAGCACCGGCTAACTCTGTGCCAGCAGCCGCGGTAATACAGAGGGTGCAAGCGTTAATCGGAATTACTGGGCGTAAAGCGCGCGTAGGTGGTTTGTTAAGTTGGATGTGAAAGCCCCGGGCTCAACCTGGGAACTGCATCCAAAACTGGCAAGCTAGAGTACGGTAGAGGGTGGTGGAATTTCCTGTGTAGCGGTGAAATGCGTAGATATAGGAAGGAACACCAGTGGCGAAGGCGACCACCTGGACTGATACTGACACTGAGGTGCGAAAGCGTGGGGAGCAAACAGGATTAGATACCCTGGTAGTCCACGCCGTAAACGATGTCAACTAGCCGTTGGAATCCTTGAGATTTTAGTGGCGCAGCTAACGCATTAAGTTGACCGCCTGGGGAGTACGGCCGCAAGGTTAAAACTCAAATGAATTGACGGGGGCCCGCACAAGCGGTGGAGCATGTGGTTTAATTCGAAGCAACGCGAAGAACCTTACCAGGCCTTGACATGCAGAGAACTTTCCAGAGATGGAATGGTGCCTTCGGGAAGCTCTGACACAGGTGCTGCATGGCTGTCGTCAGCTCGTGTCGTGAGATGTTGGGTTAAGTCCCGTAACGAGCGCAACCCTTGTCCTTAGTTACCAGCACGTTATGGTGGGCACTCTAAGGAGACTGCCGGTGACAAACCGGAGGAAGGTGGGGATGACGTCAAGTCATCATGGCCCTTACGGCCTGGGCTACACACGTGCTACAATGGTCGGTACAGAGGGTTGCCAAGCCGCGAGGTGGAGCTAATCTCACAAAACCGATCGTAGTCCGGATCGCAGTCTGCAACTCGACTGCGTGAAGTCGGAATCGCTAGTAATCGCGAATCAGAATGTCGCGGTGAATACGTTCCCGGGCCTTGTACACACCGCCCGTCACACCATGGGAGTGGGTTGCACCAGAAGTAGCTAGTCTAACCTTCGGGAGGACGGTTACCACGGTGTGATTCATGACTGGGGTGAAGTCGTAACAAGGTAGCCGTAGGGGAACCTGCGGCTGGATCACCTCCTTAATCGACGACATCAGCCTGCTGATGAGCTCCCACACGAATTGCTTGATTCATTTGCTGATGAGAATTCAGAAATGAACATTCGTTGATGAATGTTGATTTCTGACTTTTGTCAGACCGTTCTTTAAAAATTCGGATATGTGATAGATATAGACTGACATGCACTTTCACTGGTGTGTGATCAGGCTAAGGTAAAATTTGTGAGTTCTGCTCTTAATTGAGCGAAATGCGAATTTTCGGCGAATGTCGTCTTCACAGTATAACCAGATTGCTTGGGGTTATATGGTCAAGTGAAGAAGCGCATACGGTGGATGCCTTGGCAGTCAGAGGCGATGAAAGACGTGGTAGCCTGCGATAAGCTTTGGGGAGTCGGCAAACAGACTGTGATCCAGAGATCTCTGAATGGGGGAACCCACTCAGCATAAGCTGAGTATCTTGTACTGAATACATAGGTGCAAGAGGCGAACCAGGGGAACTGAAACATCTAAGTACCCTGAGGAAAAGAAATCAACCGAGATTCCCTTAGTAGTGGCGAGCGAACGGGGACCAGCCCTTAAGTTGATTTGAGATTAGTGGAACGCTCTGGAAAGTGCGGCCATAGTGGGTGATAGCCCCGTACACGAAAATCTCTTATCAATGAAATCGAGTAGGACGGAGCACGAGAAACTTTGTCTGAATATGGGGGGACCATCCTCCAAGGCTAAATACTACTGACTGACCGATAGTGAACCAGTACCGTGAGGGAAAGGCGAAAAGAACCCCGGAGAGGGGAGTGAAATAGAACCTGAAACCGTATGCGTACAAGCAGTGGGAGCCTACTTTGTTAGGTGACTGCGTACCTTTTGTATAATGGGTCAGCGACTTATATTCAGTGGCGAGCTTAACCGAATAGGGGAGGCGTAGCGAAAGCGAGTCTTAATAGGGCGTTTAGTCGCTGGGTATAGACCCGAAACCGGGCGATCTATCCATGGGCAGGTTGAAGGTTAGGTAACACTGACTGGAGGACCGAACCGACTACCGTTGAAAAGTTAGCGGATGACCTGTGGATCGGAGTGAAAGGCTAATCAAGCTCGGAGATAGCTGGTTCTCCTCGAAAGCTATTTAGGTAGCGCCTCATGTATCACTGTAGGGGGTAGAGCACTGTTTCGGCTAGGGGGTCATCCCGACTTACCAAACCGATGCAAACTCCGAATACCTACAAGTGCCGAGCATGGGAGACACACGGCGGGTGCTAACGTCCGTCGTGAAAAGGGAAACAACCCAGACCGTCAGCTAAGGTCCCAAAGTCATGGTTAAGTGGGAAACGATGTGGGAAGGCTTAGACAGCTAGGAGGTTGGCTTAGAAGCAGCCACCCTTTAAAGAAAGCGTAATAGCTCACTAGTCGAGTCGGCCTGCGCGGAAGATGTAACGGGGCTCAAACCATGCACCGAAGCTACGGGTATCATCTTATGATGATGCGGTAGAGGAGCGTTCTGTAAGCCTGTGAAGGTGAGTTGAGAAGCTTGCTGGAGGTATCAGAAGTGCGAATGCTGACATGAGTAACGACAATGCGAGTGAAAAACTCGCACGCCGAAAGACCAAGGTTTCCTGCGCAACGTTAATCGACGCAGGGTTAGTCGGTCCCTAAGGCGAGGCTGAAAAGCGTAGTCGATGGAAAACAGGTTAATATTCCTGTACTTCCAGTTATTGCGATGGAGGGACGGAGAAGGTTAGGCCAGCCTGGCGTTGGTTGTCCAGGTTTAAGGTGGTAGGCTGAAATCTTAGGCAAATCCGGGATTTCAAGGCCGAGAGCTGATGACGAGTTGCCTTTAGGCGACGAAGTGGTTGATACCATGCTTCCAAGAAAAGCTCCTAAGCTTCAGATAACTGGGAACCGTACCCCAAACCGACACAGGTGGTTAGGTAGAGAATACCAAGGCGCTTGAGAGAACTCGGGTGAAGGAACTAGGCAAAATGGCACCGTAACTTCGGGAGAAGGTGCGCCGGCGAGGGTGAAGGACTTGCTCCGTAAGCTCATGCCGGTCGAAGATACCAGGCCGCTGCGACTGTTTATTAAAAACACAGCACTCTGCAAACACGAAAGTGGACGTATAGGGTGTGACGCCTGCCCGGTGCCGGAAGGTTAATTGATGGGGTTAGCGCAAGCGAAGCTCTTGATCGAAGCCCCGGTAAACGGCGGCCGTAACTATAACGGTCCTAAGGTAGCGAAATTCCTTGTCGGGTAAGTTCCGACCTGCACGAATGGCGTAACGATGGCGGCGCTGTCTCCACCCGAGACTCAGTGAAATTGAAATCGCTGTGAAGATGCAGTGTATCCGCGGCTAGACGGAAAGACCCCGTGAACCTTTACTATAGCTTTGCACTGGACTTTGAATTTGCTTGTGTAGGATAGGTGGGAGGCTTTGAAGTGGGGACGCCAGTTCTCATGGAGCCATCCTTGAAATACCACCCTGGCAACTTTGAGGTTCTAACTCAGGTCCGTTATCCGGATCGAGGACAGTGTATGGTGGGTAGTTTGACTGGGGCGGTCTCCTCCCAAAGAGTAACGGAGGAGTACGAAGGTGCGCTCAGACCGGTCGGAAATCGGTCGTAGAGTATAAAGGCAAAAGCGCGCTTGACTGCGAGACAAACACGTCGAGCAGGTACGAAAGTAGGTCTTAGTGATCCGGTGGTTCTGTATGGAAGGGCCATCGCTCAACGGATAAAAGGTACTCCGGGGATAACAGGCTGATACCGCCCAAGAGTTCATATCGACGGCGGTGTTTGGCACCTCGATGTCGGCTCATCACATCCTGGGGCTGAAGCCGGTCCCAAGGGTATGGCTGTTCGCCATTTAAAGTGGTACGCGAGCTGGGTTTAGAACGTCGTGAGACAGTTCGGTCCCTATCTGCCGTGGACGTTTGAGATTTGAGAGGGGCTGCTCCTAGTACGAGAGGACCGGAGTGGACGAACCTCTGGTGTTCCGGTTGTCACGCCAGTGGCATTGCCGGGTAGCTATGTTCGGAAGAGATAACCGCTGAAAGCATCTAAGCGGGAAACTTGCCTCAAGATGAGATCTCACTGGGATCTTGAATCCCCTAAAGGGCCGTCGAAGACTACGACGTTGATAGGTTGGGTGTGTAAGCGCTGTGAGGCGTTGAGCTAACCAATACTAATTGCCCGTGAGGCTTGACCATATAACACCCAAGCAATTTGCTAGCGCAGATTGCGGTGGTGAAGATGACATGAACCGAAAGTTCGCAACGCATCACAAACATCACATATCCGAATTCGCTGGGCTGTCCATCTGGACATTCTGGCTACAGAATTTCTTGACGACCATAGAGCATTGGAACCACCTGATCCCATCCCGAACTCAGCAGTGAAACGATGCATCGCCGATGGTAGTGTGGGGTTTCCCCATGTGAGAGTAGGTCATCGTCAAGATTCATTTCGCAAAACCCCTATCTGCACAGGCAGGTAGGGGTTTTGTCTTTGTGCTCCCAAAAAGTCCCCTGGCCTCACAACAATCCCTGTGGGAGCGGGCGTGCCCGCGAACACCGGCGCAGCGGGTGCCAGCCAGCTTTCATGAAATGTACGTCATGTATGCTTGAAGCGTTATAGGGCAGTGCTACGCTCGCGGAAATACTCAGCACGGACTTTCACCATGGACATGAACTGGCACCAGGCCTTGCAAGAGAGCCTGAGTTGGCTGGCAATCGCCTCGTTCATCACCTTTGTCGGCTTCACAGCCGCCGCTATTCTGGCCATACGCTACGCCCGCTGGGGCAGCCAGTTTTGGCAACTTGCGGGGCCTTATTTCAGTTACAAACGCAGTTGGCGGCCACTGCTGGTGTTTGCCTTGCTGCTGGTCCTGACGTTGTTTTCCGTACGCCTCAATGTGCTGTTCTCGTTCTGGTACAACGGGTTCTACAGCGCTCTCCAAGGCTTGAATCAAGTGGCATTCTGGTACCTGCTCGGGGTCTTCGCCGTGCTGGCTAGCATCCATGTGCTGCGATCACTTTGCACTTTCTACGTGACCCAAGCCTTCAGCATCACCTGGCGGGTATGGTTGACCGAGCGGCTGACCCGTGACTGGATGCACGGTGATGCTTACTACCGTGGTCAATTTCTTGCCGAACCAGTCGACAACCCCGACCAGCGTATCGAGCTGGACGTGAACGCCTTCGTCAGCAACTCCCTGTCCTTGGCCTTGGGGGCAGTCAGTGCGCTGGTGTCCTTGGTGGCGTTCACCGGGATCCTCTGGGGGTTGTCGGCGCCGTTGGCCGTGGCCGGTGTTGAAATTCCCAGGGCGATGGTGTTTGCAGTGTACCTGTATGTGATCATTGCCACCTGGATCGCCTTCCGCCTGGGCCAGCCTTTGATTCGCCTGAACTTCCTCAACGAAAAACTCACCGCCAACTTCCGCTATGCGCTGATGCGCCTGCGTGAAAATGCCGAGAACGTCGCTTTCTACCAAGGTGGCGAGGTTGAGCGGGGCACCTTGCTGGGGCGCTTCGCGGCACTGATCGTGAATGCCTGGGCACTGGTATTCCGAAACCTCAAGTTCAGTGGTTTCAACCTGGGGGTCAGCCAGGTGGCGGTCGTATTCCCGTTCATTCTGCAGGCACCGCGCTTCTTCAGCGGGGCAATCAAGCTGGGTGACGTCATGCAAACGTCTCAGGCATTTGGGCAGGTGCAGGATGCACTGTCGTTCTTTCGTGAATCGTACGACGCATTCGCGCAGTACCGGGCTACGCTGGACCGTCTGACCGGTTTTCTCGATGCCAACGCGCAGGCAAGGGCATTGCCGCGGGTACTCACCGCGGAGCGGGCCCATGCGCTGCAGATTGCCGACCTGAAGGTGCTGCGCCCGGATGGACACGCCCTGATCACTGATCTGAACCTGAGCCTGCAAGCTGGCCAGGCGCTGTTGATCAAGGGGCCTTCAGGCAGCGGCAAGACCACTCTGCTGCGCGCCCTGGCTGGCCTATGGCCCTATGCCGAAGGTGAGGTGCGGCGCCCGCTGGGCCATCAGGCGCTGTTCCTGTCGCAGCGTCCCTATTTGCCTTTGGGGGACCTGCGCACGGTGATTGCCTACCCGGTAGTGGGTCAGCCAGAGGATCAGGCGCGTATGCAGCAAGTACTGCACCAGGTCAATCTTGGGCATCTGGCCGAGCGCCTGGAGCTCAGCTGCGACTGGTCGCATATTCTGTCGGTGGGTGAGCAGCAGCGCCTGGCTTTTGCCCGGGTCCTGTTCAACCGGCCGCAGGTGGTGTTTCTTGATGAGTCCACCTCAGCGATGGATGAGGGGCTCGAGCATGCCCTGTATGCGCTGCTGCGCTCGGAAATGCCTGGTGCACTGTTGCTCAGTGTCGGGCACCGCAGCACCCTGGCAGGTTTTCATACACACCGGCTGGAGGTGGATGGGCGTGGCGGTTGGTCATTGGTGGCGCAGGAGCCAGAGCTGGCATAGTGTTCAGCTTGCCTGCCTCGCAGCATGCCAAACACTGTGCACCAGCCAGCCACCCGAGACACTTGATGAAAGCTACCCGCTTGACCCTCATTTGCCATGCCCTGACTCGGGCCCAGAAGACCGGGCGCCTGCACCGCGCCGATGACGGCATATTGCCGCTTTCGCAACCGCCAGCGCCTGTGCTGCCAGCTGTGCAGCTGCTGACGGCACCAGAGCGGCGCGCCTGCGAAACAGCGGCGTGGTTGTCGAGCACAGTGCATGTCGAGCCCGCCTTGGCCGATTGCGACCTCGGGCATTGGCAGGGCATGGCGCTTAAGCAGTTGCAGGCCGAGCAACCAGAAGCGTTGACCGATTGGCTGCAGGAGCCAGCCAGTGCCGTGCATGGTGGGGAGTCGTTCGCTGCGCTGTGCCAGCGGATGGCCGCCTGGCTGGCGGCGTTCGACAGGCCGGGTGAATGGCTGGCGGTCACCCATCCGCAGGTCATGCGTGCCGTGCTGGTGCAGGTACTAGGCTGCCCGATGAGTGCCGGGCAGCGTATCGATGTGTTGCCGTTGTCACGCCTGGAACTGAGCCATACCGGGCAGTGGCGGCTGCGCCTGGGTGAATTTCAAAACGCCAGCTTGTAGCCGATCAACAACAGCATGGCGGCCAGGCACGGACGCAGCACGCGGTCGGAGATCCGCCCGGTGAGGTGGCTGCCCAGGTAGATGCCCGGCAGTGACCCCAGTAGCAGGTAGCCCAGTAGCGGCCAGTCCATATTGCCCATGCCGGCATGGCCAAGGCCTGCCACCAGCGTTAGCGGCACGGCATGGGCGATTTCCGTACCGACCAGGCGACGGGTGACCAGAAACGGGTACAGCAGGAACAACGCCACGGTACCCAGGGCACCGGCGCCGATGGAGGTCAGGGTGACCATCACCCCCAGTACCACGCCGGTCAGCACGGTGAGGGTGTTCAGCGCACCTGCGCTGAGGTGGTAGTGATCGCCGGCATGGTGGCTGGCGAAAGCCTGCAGCCGCGATTTGAACAGAATGGCCAACGCGGTGAGGATCAACACCACAGCCAGGCCTTGTTTGATGATGGCATTGAGCGCCGAGGTGTCGGTATGCAGGGTGCTCAGGAACCACAGGGTCAATGCGGCCGCAGGCACGCTGCCGAGGCTGAGCAGGCCAGTGATCTTCCAGTCGATGTTCTTGTTGCGTGCATGCACCCAGACCCCACTGGCCTTGGTGATGGCGGCATAGAGCAAATCGGTGCCGACAGCCGTTGCCGGGTTGATACCGAACCACAACAGGATCGGGGTCATCAGCGAGCCGCCGCCGACGCCGGTCATGCCGACGATGAAACCCACGACCAGTCCCGCAATGGTGAAACCAAAAGAACCTACATCCATACGCTACTCGACCGCCCAACATTGCCCGTTATCGGATGCAGCCAGCATATAGATTTTTTTATAGCCAAATAGACTTGTTCGTTATTAGGTTATAACCGCGTAAAGCTAGGGGCGCTGGGCGCCCCCGGCTTCTCAGATCCGGAAACTCCCCACCAGCTGCTTCAAGCGGCCGGCTTGCTGCGCCAGTTGATCGCAGTGGCGCAGGGTCTCATTAAGGTTCTCCACCCCTTGCTGGTTCAGCGCATTGATCTGGGTGATGTCCAGATTGAGGCTTTCCACCACGGCTGTCTGCTCTTCGGTAGCGGTGGCCACCGACTGGTTCATACCGTCGATCTCGCCAATACGCTGGGTGACGCTGGCCAGGCGCTCACCGGCCTGGTTAGCCACTTGCACGGTTTGCTCACTGGAAACCTGGCTCGTATTCATGGTGTGCACCGCTTCGCGTGAACCGACTTGCAGGCTGGTGATCATGCGGTGGATTTCTTCTGCCGATTCCTGGGTCCGGTGGGCCAGGTTGCGTACCTCGTCGGCCACCACGGCAAAGCCTCTACCCGCTTCGCCGGCGCGTGCCGCCTCGATCGCCGCGTTCAGTGCCAGCAGGTTGGTCTGCTGCGAGATGCCTTTGATCACGTCGAGAATCTTGCCGATTTCATCCGTGCTGGCATTGAGCGTTTCAATCTGTGCGCACGATTCGCTGATACGCTGCGACAGCGCAGTCATGGCGTTGATCGCTTCTTCCACCACTTCCCGGCCACCGTGGGCCTGCTCGCTGGCACCGCTGGCATGCTGCGAGGCATCTGCGGCGTTGCGCGCGATTTCCTGGGTCGCGGCGCCCAGCTCGTTGATGGCTGCTGCCACGCTGTTGGTGCGCATGCTCTGTTCTTCGGAGCCACTGATCGACGCATTCGACGCGCTGACCACTTTCTCTGACAGGTCATGCACCAGGCGGGTGGCTGACGACACTTCGCTGATCGAGGCGTGAATGCGTTCGACAAAACGGTTGAACGACGTTGCCAATTCGCCGAATTCGTCTTGGTTCTGCACCACCAGACGGCGGGTCAGGTCGCCTTCACCCTCGGCGATATCGCGCATGGCGCGGCCCATGGTGGTCAACGGGCGCATCAGTACCGGAATCAGCAGGCCCAGCAGGCCGGCAATGGCCGCCACGGCAATCAACATGGCGATGATGGCCGATGTGCGGAACTGGCTGAGTGCAGCGTAGGCCTTGTCCTTGTCGATCGACAGGCCGATGTACCACTGGGCCGAAGGCAGCCCGGCGACCGGCGCGAACGAAATGATCCGGTCCTGGCCGTTCAGGGTGACGTCCTGCATGCCGGCGGCAACGCGCAGGTCGCTGCCGGGGTAAATATCCTTCAGGTTTTTCATGACCTGGTCTTTGTTCGGGCTGACGATGACCTGGCCATTGGCATCGGCCAGGAACGCGTGGCCGAGGCCACCGAAATCGACCGAGTTGATGATCTCCACCAGAGTATCGAGGGTCAGGTCGCCGCCAATTACACCGACCATTTCACCCGTGGCCTTGCTTTTCACCGGGGTGGCGATAGTGACCATCAGGCCACCGACCGCGCCCTGGTAAGGTGGCGTCAGCACCGTTTGCCCGGCATTGGCCGCCGCTGCATACCAGGGCCGCTGGCGTGGGTCGTAACCGGCAGGCATCTGAGCGTCCGGGCGCTGGGTGAATACGCCGTTGGCCTGACCCAGGTAGGTGAACAGAAAGTTGCGCGTGTAGGAGGGTTGCTCGATCAACCCGGCCAGGGTCTCGCCGGCACCCTGCTGGCCGATATCCTGTGCCAGGTTTTCCAGCACCAGGATGCGCCCGCTCATCCAGTTTTGCACGCTGCTGGCGGTCAGGGCCCCGGACTGCTGCACCGAGGCTTCTATGTTCTGGCGGATAGTGTTGCGTTGCAGGTAGTCGTTATAAAGCGTGAACAGGGCGAATGCCAGGACCACGACGCCGCAGGCGCTGAGCAGGATTTTGTGGCGAAATTTCAGGTTCATGTTTCGAGACCTTGAGCCAATGTGGGGAGGACGCAGGGCGCTTATGACGTTCTGCGGGGCCTATCGACCGGGATATCGGCTCCGGGGGTAAAACATTGAAGTACTTACAGTAATTTCTTACAGGCCTTTCGACAGACGGCGCTTAGCCCTTGGCCAATTGCTCTATCAGCAATCTCGCTGCTTGCTGCAATGGCTGTTGTTTTCGCCACAGGATATGCACCGGCAGTTGCAACTCGTTGTGGGTATTACGAAAGGCGAGACGCACCAGGCGCCCGGTTGCCAACAGTGGGGCCACCCGAGATAACGGCAGGTCGCCCCAGCCCAGGCCGGCTTCGACCATCTGCAGGGCCAGGTCGAAGCTGTCGGTAGACCAGTGCGTAGCGCCGATCAGCGGGCGTGGATCGGCCAGCGGCAGGTCACGGCTACGCACCAGGATCTGACGCACGCGGGTCAGGTCTTCGAGGTAGTGGATGCGTGCTTCACGCAGCGCCGGGTGGCTCGGGGCGAGGGTGGCGACCAAGGCTTCCATACCGATGTGCTGAAAGCCCCGGCGCGCATCCACCTGCAGGCCAGCGAAAGCCACACAAAGATCGGCGCGGCCGCTGTCCAGCAAGTGCAGGGCCTCTTCCTGCGGGGCGCTAAGCAAAGCGATATCGAGCAATGGGTGGCGCACACCGAGGTCGGCGATAGCCGCCAGCAACGGGCGGTGATTGATGTCAGGCACCACCGCCAGCGTCAAGCTGCTTTCAAGGCCCTGTGATAGCTCCAAGGCATGGACTTGCAGCAGCCCCAGTTGCTCGGCAATCAGCCTGGCGTGCGGTTCCAGGGCCAAGGCCCGGGCGGTGGGCCGAACTTCGCGCGGCCCGCGTTCGAACAGGCCGTATCCCAGCTCCGCTTCCAGATTGCCAATAGCCATACTGACCGCCGACGGTACCCGTTTGAGGGCGCGAGCGGCGGCGGAGAACGAGCCGCGGTCGAGCACGGCAAGAAACAGCTGGATGTTGTCGCTGGAAAAATTCATGGCAGCCTCCTGTCAGTAGATCTGACAGCTGCTGACTTTTGCTGTCAAGCAAAGTGAATCATTATCGCGCCCTTCTTTATTGTGATTGGAGGTAAATGTAGGTGCAGGGTCTGAAGCGCAAACTGGTGTACGTGACGTGCTATGAGCTGATAGGGCTGAGCATGTCGACCCTCGGGCTGGCTTACCTGTCGGACAGCCAGGCGTCGCATACCGGGCCATTGGCGGTGATGATCACAACCATTGCCATGCTCTGGAACCTGATTTTCAACACGTTGTTCGAGCGCTGGGAAAGCCGCCAGGCCAAGCGCGGACGCAGCGTAGCGCGACGGGTGGCGCATGCGGTCGGCTTTCAGCTGACCCTGGTGGTGTATCTGATTCCGCTGATTGCCTGGTGGCTGGACATGACGCTGGTAGAGGCATTGCTGGTGGACATGGCGTTCATTGTGCTGATCCCTTGCTACACCTTTGCCTACAACTGGATGTTTGACCAAATCTTCGGCTTACCGACCTCGGCCATGGCCAAGGCTTGACGCCGGCTCTACAGTCCACCGCGTGGTACACCCGCTGCTGGACCGGTGCATAGCCTTCAGTAGCGGGCTTGGCCTTTGCGCTCGGGCTACGCCAGGTCGAGTTTCTCTTCCAGCCGGTCGAGGTGGGTGTGCATCAGCCCCAATGCCGCCTCGGCATCGCCTTGCTCCACGGCATCGATGATCGCCGCATGCTCTTCCCACGCACAATGTTCGCAGCACGGCGATTCGTAGCGGGCAATGATCAGCGAGGTCATCGGGACCAGGCCGTTGAGAAACCGTGCCAAGGGCGCATTGGCCGCCACTTGCGCCAGTTTGAGGTGGAACTCGCCACCCAGACGGATCGCCGCGCAGCGCTCGCCACTTTCATGGTGCTGGCGCTCACGTTCAACCAACTGGCGCAGTTGACGTATCTGCGCAGGGCGTGCGCGCTGTGCGGCCAGGGTGATCAGGGTGGTCTCCGCCAACCGCCGGGCACTAAGTACCTGCCGCGCTTGCTCGGGGCCGGGCGCTGCCAGGTGCGCGGTGTGGCTGGGGCGCTGCACCACCACTTGCTGATCACACAGGCGCCCGAGCACGCGGCGGATTACAGTACGGCTGACCCCAAAGGCCTGGCCCAACGCCTGCTCGGGCAGCAGGCTGCCGGGGGGGCAGGCGCTGTTCGAGAATGGCGTCGAATAGCCGTGGGTAGATTTGCTCGGCCGACAGGCGGGTTTCGCCGGCCGCGAGCAGGGCAGGCAAGTGGGGGGCGGCGTTCATGGTCGCTCTCCTCAGGTCATGGATGCAGGTGTTCTTCCGGGATGTTCAGCGGGATGCCCATGCGCGAGCCTTCGGCCAGGATGTGCTGGCGCATCTGGGCACTGGCAAGGGCACTGTTGCGTTCGCGAATGGCGCGTACCACTGCCTCGTTCTCCTTCAGCCTTGCGGCCAGATGCTCCGGTGAATTGCGCAGCATGTCGGCGCTCTGTTTAAGGGCGTTGCCGGTCTGCTGCACGACACTTTGGAAGATCGGGTTGGTGGTCAGGGCGAAGAGGGCCTCATGGAAAGCGATATAGGCCCTGACCCCAGCTTCGCTGTCATCGGCCTCCAGCGCTTCGCGCATGTCCATCAGGGTGAGGCGCAACTGGCCAATGTCCTGGCTGTTGGCCGATTGTGCCACCAGGCCGACGATGAACGGTTCAAGGGTGTAGCGCAGTTCCAGTACATCAGCCAGGCTGGCGGCGGCGCTGGTATCGAGCCCCGGCTCAAGGGCGGCAGCTTCGGCATCCAGCACCAGCACGCCCTTGCCCGGCAGCGCGCGCACCAGGCCCAGGGTTTCCAGCACGGTTACCGCTTCGCGCAGGCTGGGCCGGCTGATGCCCAGTTGTTCAGCCAGCTCGCGCTGGCCCGGCAGCATGTCGCCGCTGCGCCACTGGCCGCGGGCCAGGGCCTGGCGGAGTTTTTCCACCACTGAGTTGACGACGGTCGATGAGCTGATCACGGTTCGCTCCTTGAAGGGCCGGCATCAGTGCCGGCCACGTTCACTCAGAATTCCTGCTGATGGGCATTGGGCTGTTTGCGTGGCAACGGGGCAAAGCCGGGTTTGCCTGCCAGTACGTTGTTGGCACGCTCCAGGTCGATGTCCTTTTCCCAACGGGCAATTGCCACGGTGGCTACACAGTTGCCGATCAGGTTAGTCAATGCCCGGCCGATGCCCATGAACCAGTCCACCGCAAGTACCAGCACCAGGCCGACAACCGGAATTGCCGGTACGGCAGTCAACGTGGCCGCCAGGATCACCAGCGCCGAGCCAGGGATGCCGTGCGCGCCTTTCGAAGTTACCAGCGACACCAGCAGAATGGTCAGCAGGTCAGTCATCTCCAGCGGTGTGCCGGTGGCGTTGGCGATGAACACGATGGCCAGCGTCAGGTAGATGGAGAAACCGTCCAGGTTGAACGAGTAGCCGGTGGGAATCACCAACCCCACCGTGGAACTGCCGATGCCCAGGTGTTCCAGCTTGCGCATGATCTGCGGCAGAACGGCGTCGGAAGAGGCGGTGCCCAGCACGATGGTCAGCTCTTCACGCAGGTACTTGATCAGTGGCAGCAGTTTCAGGCCCGACAGGCGCATCACGGTACCCAGCACGATCAGCACGAAGCCTGCACAGGTCAGGTAGAACAGCGCTACCAGGCCGCCCAGGTGCTGCAGCGATTCCAGGCCGTACTTGCTGGTGGTGAAGGCGATGGCACCGAATACACCGATCGGCGCCAGGCGCACGATCATGCCCATGATGCGGAAGATCACATGGCTCAGTTCGTTGATCAGCCGCGAAATGCCGGCGGCCGAGTCGCCCACCAGGTTCAATGCGCTGCCGAACAGCACCGAAAACAGCAGCACCTGAAGGATGTTGTTGTCGGCGAAGGCGCCGATCACCGAGGTAGGGATCAGGTCCATGAAGAACGCCGCGGCGCCATGGATGTGTTGACCGCGCTCGGCCAGGCTGCTGGCATCAGCACTGGACAGTTGGTCCAGGTGAATATTGGCGCCGCTGCCGATGCCGCTGCTGAAGGCGAATACCAGGCCGATCACCAACGCCAGGGTGGTCAGCACTTCAAAGTAGATCACCGACTTCAAGCCGATGCGCCCGACCTTTTTCAGGTCGCCCGCGCCCGAGATACCACTGACCACCACGCAGAACACGATCAGGCCGATGAGCATCTTGATCAGCTTGATGAAGCCGTCGCCGAGGGGTTTTAGTTGTAACGAAAGGTCGGGGAAGCTGAGGCCGCAGGCAATGCCGAGGGCAAGGCCAAGCACGACTTGCAGGAATATCGAACGCGAGCACCATTTGAGCATGGGAGAAGTCTCAGATCGGTGTCCTTGCTTCGGTAGCCGCACGGGGCGAAAGAGCGCAGGACTTAATTATTGTGGTCTTACCGGTTTGTTCAGCGCCAGGCCATAAAAGCGCGAAAAATCGTTCTTTGCAAGGGTTTTTGGCCTTACCGGTCTGACCAGTTATGGGGCGAGTGGGCCTGCCGCGCTCTAGTTCGGTGCGCGGCGTAAAGTTCGTGGTTTGAGCAGGGCACGTGAGCGAACACGCCCCCCGGTGCCGGTGATACCCTTGAACCAGATTCGAACAGGGCCGACCCATACGGCCAATGCAAGCTCCCTGCCAATTGCGCTGTGCGTTTGGCCTTTCTCCAGGTTGCATCAAGCCCAAGCCCTTGAAACCGGGCAAAAAAAACGGCACCTGCCAGAGGTGCCGTTTTCGCCATGTGCAATCTTTACTTGCTTTACTTGTGCAGCTCTTGCGCCGCGTACAGTGTGTTTTCCAGCAGGCACGCCCGGGTCATCGGTCCAACTCCGCCCGGCACTGGGGTGATCCAGCCGGCGCGGGGCAGGGCAGTCTCGTAGACCACATCGCCGACCAGCTTGCCATCTGCCTGGCGGTTGATGCCCACGTCGATCACGATGGCGCCTTCCTTGATCCACTCTCCTTTGACCAGGCCCGGCTTGCCTGCGGCTACCACCACCAGATCGGCGCGGCCGACATGGCCGGCCAAGTCCTTGGTAAAGCGGTGGCAAACAGTCACGGTGCAGCCGGCCAGCAGCAGCTCCATGGCCATTGGGCGGCCAACGATGTTGGAAGCGCCGACGATGACGGCGTTCATGCCGTACAGATCCTGGCCGGTACTTTCCAGCAGGGTCATGATGCCTTTTGGTGTGCAGGGGCGCAGCAGCGGAATACGCTGGGCCAGGCGGCCGATGTTGTACGGGTGGAAGCCGTCCACGTCTTTGTCAGGGCGAATGCGCTCGAGCAGCAGCGACGCCTCCAGGTGCGCCGGCAGCGGCAACTGCAGCAGAATGCCGTCGACGGCCGGGTCGTCGTTAAGACGGTCGATCAGCTCGGTCAGGGCTTCTTGCGTGGTCGCGGCGGGCAGGTCGAAAGCCTGCGAAATGAAGCCGACCTCTTCGCAGTCCTTGCGCTTGTGCGAGACATAGACTTGGGAGGCGGGGTCGGTGCCGACCAGGATCACCGCCAGGCCCGGCGTACGCAGGCCTTGCTGGCGACGCTCCACGACACGTTGAGCGATCTGCTGGCGCAGGCTGGCGGCGATTGCCTTGCCATCGATTAGGTGTGCAGTCATAGACGCGTGATTAACCATCGAGAAGGAAACAATAAAGAGCGCGCATTCTCGCACGACATGGGCGAAGGGCAAAGGCGGGTGGTCGGGCAAATCCCCTAAGCCCTTAAATAATTTAAATTTTTTTGAAAAAGGTGTTGACGACTTTCGGGGTCGCCTATAAGATTCGCCGCACTTGTCGGGCACAGCCTAGCACTGGTTGGCTAAGTCGGGCAGAATGGGTCGTTTGGCAGTTAGCTGTTGAATACTTGTTCGGTTAGGCTTGAAGCTTAAGCGCCCGTAGCTCAGCTGGATAGAGCATCCGCCTTCTAAGCGGATGGTCGCAGGTTCGAGTCCTGCCGGGTGCGCCATTAGGCAGCTTTGGCAAGCAAGTTGGCTGTAATGCAATATGGTGGGCGTAGCTCAGTTGGTAGAGCGCTGGATTGTGATTCCAGTTGTCGTGGGTTCGATTCCCATCGTCCACCCCATATTTTCGAAGGCGCCTCGATAGCATCTGGCGCCTTTGTTTTAAGCGTTACGCGGACGTGGTGAAATTGGTAGACACACTGGATTTAGGTTCCAGCGGCGCAAGCTGTAAGAGTTCGAGTCTCTTCGTCCGCACCATGTTTTTGTAAGGTTGTACCGTAACACCGCACTATGGTGGGCGTAGCTCAGTTGGTAGAGCGCTGGATTGTGATTCCAGTTGTCGTGGGTTCGATTCCCATCGTCCACCCCATATTTTAAAGAGGCGCCTTGGTCGTGAGACCAGGCGCCTTTTTTGCTTTCATTGCTCCGTCATGTCGGTACTGCAAGGTTCAGCACAAATTCTTCGTGATTCTCCCCTTGCAATGCTCTGGTGGCAGCCCAATAAAAGCTGTTAGATTTCAGCCGGTTGAAGCGCCGGCCCAGTTGGCCGGCAGAGGAACAGCCCGATGATTGCAAAAGAAGCCCGTCAGGCCTTGGCGCTGCAGCGCTTTGCCGAAGCCAACCCGCAGCTGCTCGAGGAAATTCGCGAGCTGGATGCGCGCGAGCAGGCCCAGCAGATCGAGTGGGCGTTCGAAGATATGGCCCAGGAGCAGGGGCTGCAGCCCTGGGAGCTGGCGCTGCAACTGATAGCCGAAAGCCCGGAACAGTTGCACGCCATGCGCCTTGAAACGCACCGCGAGGTCGCCGAGGCGCTGGGCCTGGAGTGGGAAGAATACTGCCAGTTCAACGAAATCGACCCTGAATAAAGGCAGCGAATCGCCACTGGCAGTTGTTTGACAAGTTATTACGGCTGCACTGCGCCATGGGCAGGGTGCCGCTCTTGATGAAGGAGGCTCGGCGGCGCGCCGTGCGGGCCTTGAAAGCTAATCGACCGGCGTGGTTTCCCGTCGTCCCGTGTGGGGTGACTTCTGCCGCGCGACTCACTAGAATGCTTGCCCTTGATTCTGGAGTCGGGCTAACGCCGGCTAACGTCTGTGCAACGAGGAATATCCATGCAAATTTCTGTTGAAAACACTTCCGCTCTCGAGCGCCGCATGACCATCGCCGTTCCGGCCGAGCGCGTCGAGAACGAAGTCAACAAGCGTCTGCAACAGACTGCCAAGCGCGCCAAGGTTGCCGGCTTCCGCCCAGGCAAGGTGCCAATGAGCGTGATCCGTCAGCGCTTCGAAGCCGATGCACGCCAGGAGGCGTTCGGTGATCTGGTCCAGGCTTCCTTCTATGAGGCCATCGTTGAGCAGAAGCTGAACCCTGCAGGTGCCCCGTCCGTTGAACCCAAGTCGTTCGAAAAAGGCAAGGACCTGGAGTTCGTCGCCATCTTCGAAGTGTTCCCGGAGTTCACCGTTTCCGGCCTGGAGTCGATCAACGTCGAGCGCCTGAGCGCCGAAGTGGCCGACGCCGACCTGGACAACATGCTGGAAGTGCTGCGCAAGCAGAACACCCGCTTCGAAGCTGTCGAGCGCGCCGCGCAGAACGACGACCAGGTCAACATCGATTTCGTTGGCAAGGTCGACGGTGAAGCGTTCGCCGGTGGCTCTGCCAAAGACACCCAGTTGGTACTGGGTTCCGGCCGCATGATCCCGGGCTTCGAAGACGGTCTGGTGGGCGCCAAGGCTGGCGAAGAGCGCGTTGTCAACGTGACCTTCCCAGAGGACTACCAGAACCTGGACCTGGCCGGCAAAGCCGCCGAGTTCACCATCACCGTCAACAGCGTTTCGGCCCCTGTGCTGCCTGAGCTGAACGAAGAGTTCTTCGCCCAGTTCGGTATCAAGGAATCGACCCTGGAAGGCTTCCGCGCCGAAGTTCGCAAGAACATGGAGCGTGAGCTGCGCCAGGCAATCAAGACCAAGGTGAAGAACCAGGTCATGGACGGTCTGCTGGCCGCCAACCCGATCGAAGCACCGAAGGCCCTGCTGGAAAACGAAGTCAACCGTCTGCGCGTCCAGGCTGTTCAGCAGTTCGGTGGCAACATCAAGCCTGACCAGCTGCCTGCCGAGCTGTTCGAAGAGCAAGCCAAGCGCCGTGTAGTGCTGGGTCTGATCGTCGCCGAAGTGGTCAAGCAGTTCGAGCTCAAGCCGGACGATGCCAAGGTGCGCGAGATGATCGAAGAAATGGCTTCGGCTTACCAGGAGCCTGAGCAGGTCATCGCTTGGTACTACAAGAACGACCAGCAAATGAACGAAGTGCGTTCGGTTGTGCTGGAAGAGCAAGTTGTAGATACTGTTCTGCAGAAAGCGACTGTGACCGACAAGTCGGTCTCGTACGAAGATGCCGTAAAACCAGCCCAGGCTCCTGCCGAAGCTGAGTAATACGTTTTCTCTCGTAGGAAAACCCCACAAGCCAGCCTTCGAGCTGGCTTGTGCGTTATCAAGCCATGACTATTTGGGAGTGAGCGCAGGACATGTCCCGCAATTCTTATATTCAGCAGAGCTCTGACATCCAGGCCGCAGGCGGCCTGGTCCCGATGGTTATCGAGCAGTCCGCCCGTGGCGAGCGTGCGTACGACATCTATTCGCGCCTGTTGAAGGAGCGAGTGATTTTCCTGGTTGGCCCGGTTGAAGACTACATGGCCAACCTGGTCGTAGCGCAGATGCTGTTCCTCGAAGCGGAAAACCCGGACAAGGATATCCATCTCTACATCAACTCCCCGGGCGGCTCCGTCACCGCGGGCATGTCGATCTACGACACCATGCAGTTCATCAAGCCGGACGTCTCGACCATCTGCATCGGCCAGGCCTGCAGCATGGGCGCCTTCCTGCTGGCCGCAGGTGCCAAGGGCAAGCGTCACTGCCTGCCGAACTCGCGCGTGATGATTCACCAGCCGCTGGGCGGCTTCCAGGGCCAAGCGACCGATATCGAGATCCATGCCCAGGAAATCCTCAATATCAAGGCGCGCCTGAACGAGTTGCTGGCCTACCACACCGGCCAGGATCTCGAGACCATCAAGCGTGACACCGAACGTGACAACTTCATGAGCGCCTCGCGCGCAGCCGAGTATGGCCTGATCGACTCGGTCTACGACAAGCGGCAACTGGCCTCCTGAACCGGGGGGTCAGAGCAGGTGGGTGCCCAAAGCGCCCACCTGCGGACTTGAAAAAGCCCGCAATTGCCTTCATCTTGTGTTGCAAGCCTACCGGATTGGATCGATCGAATGACTGACACCCGTAACGGCGAGGACAGCGGCAAATTGCTCTATTGCTCCTTCTGCGGCAAAAGCCAGCACGAAGTGCGCAAATTGATTGCCGGGCCCTCGGTATTTATCTGCGACGAGTGCGTCGACCTGTGCAATGACATCATCCGTGAGGAGGTGCAGGAAGCCCAGGCCGAGAGCAGCGCGCACAAATTGCCTTCGCCGAAAGAAATCAGCGGCATCCTGGACCAGTATGTCATTGGTCAGGAGCGCGCGAAAAAGGTGCTGGCTGTAGCGGTGTACAACCACTACAAGCGCCTGAACCAGCGTGACAAGAAGGGTGACGAAGTCGAACTGGGCAAGAGCAACATCCTGCTCATCGGGCCTACCGGCTCGGGCAAGACCCTGCTCGCCGAAACCCTGGCACGCCTGTTGAACGTACCGTTCACCATTGCCGACGCCACCACCCTGACCGAGGCCGGTTATGTGGGTGAGGACGTCGAGAACATCATTCAGAAGCTGTTGCAGAAGTGCGACTACGACGTGGAAAAGGCCCAGATGGGCATTGTCTACATCGACGAAATCGACAAGATCTCGCGCAAGTCGGACAACCCGTCCATCACCCGTGACGTCTCGGGCGAGGGTGTGCAGCAGGCGCTGTTGAAGCTGATCGAAGGGACCGTGGCCTCGGTACCACCGCAAGGGGGGCGCAAGCACCCGCAACAGGAGTTCCTGCAGGTTGACACCCGCAACATCCTGTTCATCTGCGGTGGCGCGTTCTCGGGCCTAGAAAAGGTCATCCAGAATCGGTCCACCAAAGGTGGCATCGGTTTCGGCGCTGAGGTGCGTAGCAAAGAAGAGGGCAAGAAGGTTGGCGAGTCCCTGCGTGAGGTCGAGCCGGACGATCTGGTCAAGTTTGGCCTGATTCCGGAGTTCGTCGGCCGCCTGCCGGTGCTGGCTACCCTGGACGAGCTGGACGAGGCTGCGTTGATGCAGATCCTCACCGAGCCGAAGAACGCCCTCACCAAGCAGTATGCAAAGCTGTTCGAGATGGAAAGCGTCGACCTGGAGTTCCGCAGCGATGCACTCAAGGCCGTGGCACGCAAGGCTCTGGAGCGCAAAACCGGCGCCCGTGGCCTGCGTTCGATTCTCGAAGGCGTGCTGCTCGACACCATGTACGAGATCCCTTCGCAGAAGGATGTCAGCAAGGTGGTGATCGACGAGAGCGTCATCGACGGCACTTCTCAGCCGCTGATGATCTACGAGAACAGTGAACCGCAAGCCAAGGCTGCGCCAGACGCCTGATACAGGCAAAGGCCAGTCTGTGGTTGCAAGTATGAAGGGGCCTACGGGCCCCTTCATGCTTTTCCTGAGCTGATGCTTGTAATTTCCACAGCCTGCCCCCACATTAGGTCCAAGCATCATTTCCACCGGTTTCCGGCCACAAGGCCGCTGTAGAGGCGAAATCATGAAGACCACCCTCGACTTGCCTCTTTTGCCATTGCGCGATGTCGTTGTATACCCGCACATGGTTATCCCGCTGTTTGTGGGGCGTGAAAAGTCCATCGAAGCCCTCGAGGCAGCGATGACGGGCGAAAAGCAGATCCTTCTGCTGGCCCAGAAAAACCCAGCCGATGATGACCCTGGCGAAGACGCCTTGTACCGTGTCGGTACCGTGGCCACCGTGCTGCAACTGTTGAAGCTGCCTGATGGTACCGTCAAGGTGCTGGTCGAAGGCGAGCAGCGCGGCGCGGTCGAGCGCTTCACCGAAGTGGAAGGGCACATCCGTGCCGAAGTTTCGCTGATCGACGAAACCGACTCTGCCGAGCGCGAGTCGGAAGTTTTCGTGCGCACGCTGCTGTCGCAGTTCGAGCAGTACGTGCAGCTGGGCAAAAAAGTCCCTGCCGAAGTGCTGTCGTCGCTGAACAGCATCGAAGAGCCAGGGCGGCTGGTCGATACCATGGCTGCGCACATGGCCCTGAAAATCGAGCAGAAGCAGGAAATCCTCGAAATTGTCGACCTCACCGCCCGCGTGGAACACGTGCTGGCACTGCTGGATGCCGAAATCGACCTTTTGCAGGTGGAAAAGCGCATTCGCGGTCGGGTCAAGAAGCAGATGGAGCGCAGCCAGCGCGAGTACTACCTGAATGAGCAGATGAAGGCCATTCAGAAAGAGCTCGGCGATGGTGACGAAGGTCACAACGAAGTCGAGGAGCTGAAAAAGCGCATCGAAGCTGCCGGCCTGCCCAAGGATGCCTTGACCAAGGCCCAGGCTGAGCTCAACAAACTCAAGCAGATGTCGCCCATGTCGGCCGAAGCCACCGTGGTGCGCTCTTACCTCGACTGGCTGGTGCAGGTGCCGTGGAAGGCGCAGAGCAAAGTCCGCCTGGACCTGGCCAAGGCCGAGGAAATCCTTGATGCCGACCATTATGGTCTGGAAGAGGTCAAGGAGCGCATCCTCGAGTACCTCGCCGTACAGAAACGGGTGAAGAAAATCCGCGGTCCTGTGCTGTGCCTGGTAGGCCCACCCGGCGTCGGCAAGACCTCGCTCGCCGAATCGATCGCCACCGCCACCAACCGCAAGTTCGTGCGCATGGCACTGGGCGGGGTACGTGACGAAGCCGAGATCCGTGGTCACCGTCGTACCTACATCGGTTCGATGCCTGGCCGCCTGATCCAGAAGATGACCAAGGTGGGTGTGCGCAACCCGCTGTTCCTGCTCGACGAAATCGACAAGATGGGCAGCGACATGCGTGGCGACCCTGCCTCGGCGTTGCTCGAAGTGCTCGACCCGGAGCAGAACCACAACTTCAACGACCATTACCTTGAGGTCGACTACGACCTCTCGGACGTCATGTTCCTGTGCACCTCGAACTCGATGAACATTCCACCGGCGCTGCTGGACCGCATGGAAATCATCCGCCTGCCGGGGTACACCGAGGACGAGAAGATCAACATCGCCATCAAGTACCTGGTGCCCAAGCAGGTCAAGGCAAACGGCTTGAAGAAAGACGAGTTGGAGGTCGATGTCTCGGCGATTCGCGACATCATCCGCTTCTACACCCGTGAGGCCGGTGTGCGTGGCCTGGAGCGGCAGATCGCCAAAGTCTGCCGTAAAGTGGTCAAGGAACATACCGGGCAGAAGCAGGTCAAGGTCAAGGTGGCCAGCGAGCAGCTGGAGCACCTGCTGGGCGTGCGCAAGTTCCGTTACGGCCTGGCTGAGCAGCAAGACCAGATCGGCCAGGTTACCGGCCTGGCCTGGACCCAGGTGGGCGGCGAGTTGCTGACCATCGAAGCCGTGGTCATCCCGGGCAAAGGCCAACTGATCAAGACGGGTTCGCTGGGCGATGTCATGGTCGAATCGATCACCGCCGCGCAAACCGTGGTGCGCAGCCGCGCCCACAGCCTGGGTATAGCCGCCGGTTTCCACGAGAAGCACGACGTGCACATCCACATGCCCGAAGGGGCCACGCCGAAAGACGGCCCGAGTGCCGGTATCGGCATGTGCACGGCGTTGGTCTCTGCCCTTACGCAGATCCCGGTGCGCGCTGATGTCGCCATGACGGGTGAAATCACCTTGCGCGGCCAGGTGCTGGCAATTGGCGGGTTGAAGGAAAAACTGCTGGCAGCACACCGGGGCGGTATCAAGACGGTCATCATTCCGGAGGAGAACGTTCGCGATCTGAAGGAAATTCCGGAAAATATCAAACAGGATCTGCAGATCAAACCCGTTAAATGGATTGACGAAGTCCTGCAAATTGCGCTGCAATACGCCCCGGAGCCCTTG
Organism: Pseudomonas sp. NY5710; assembly: GCF_013305665.1. Lineage (NCBI taxonomy): Bacteria > Pseudomonadati > Pseudomonadota > Gammaproteobacteria > Pseudomonadales > Pseudomonadaceae > Pseudomonas > Pseudomonas sp. NY5710. The sequence goes on along the minus strand of NZ_CP045554.1, from coordinate 3,282,702 downwards.
CCAGATGTGGCTCCCGAGATCGTCGCGAAAGAAGAGAAGCGCGACGGCGATGCCAAGGAAAGAATCAGCACGCATTAGTGGTTTTTGTCTGGGAGGCTTTCCTTGACAGTTTTTTCGAGGCCTTGCTATAAAGCGGCTCGTTATTGTCAACAAGCCTCCCAACGTACGTTTCGTAAGCTTTCCATTACATACTTAGAAACAAACTCAATAGAGAAATAAGGGGACTTAGAGTGAACAAGTCGGAACTGATTGACGCTATCGCCGCATCGGCTGACATTTCCAAAGCTGCTGCAGGTAAAGCTTTGGACGCTGTGATCGAGTCCGTAACCGGTGCCCTGAAAGCAGGCGACGACGTCGTTCTGGTTGGCTTCGGAACCTTCTCGGTCAAAGAGCGCGCCGAGCGTACTGGCCGTAACCCACAAACCGGCAAGGCGATCAAGATTGAAGCCGCCAAGGTTCCAGGTTTCAAGGCAGGCAAAGGCCTGAAAGACGCCGTCAACTAAGTCGTCTTCAGCCGGACCCGGCCAGGCCAGGTCCGAGCACGCTGATGGCGGGGCGCAAACGTTCCCGCCTGACACGTTTGCTAAGCAAAGGCGCATCCTCGGATGCGCCTTTCTTTTATCAGGATTCTACCCACGCTCCGCGGTTGTCGACGCAGTGGTACAGCCGTTTCTGGGGGACGCATGCTGCAAAATATCAGGGACAATTCACAAGGTTGGATTGCCAAGTCCATCATCGGCCTAATCGTCGTATTGATGGCGTTGACCGGTTTCGAAGCCATTTTTCAGGCCGCCACACATAGCCAGGACGCCGCCAAGGTGAACGGCCAGACCATCAGCCAGAACGAGCTGAGCCAGGCGGCCGACATGCAGCGCCGCCAGCTGATGCAACAGCTGGGCAAGGACTTCGACCCAGCGCTGCTGGATGAAAAACTGTTGCGTGAAGAGGCCCTCAAGGGCCTGATCAGCCGCAAGCTCTTGCTGCAGGGCGCTGAGGACGCCAAGTTCGCCTTCTCCGATGCCGCGCTGGATCAGGTGATCCTGCAAACGCCGGAGTTCCAGGTAGACGGTAAATTCAGCGCCGACCGCTTCGACCAGGTCATTCGCCAGATGGGTTATGGCCGCATGCAGTTCCGCGACATGCTGGCCGAGGAAATGCTCATCGGCCAGTTGCGCACCGGCCTGGCCGGCAGCAGCTTCGTCACCGACCAGCAGGTCGATGCCTTCGCCCGCCTCGAGAAGCAGACCCGCGACTTCGCCTCCCTGACCTTCAAGGCCGACCCGGCTGCGGTCAAGGTCAGCGACGCCGAGGTCAAGGCGCACTATGACCAGCACGCCAAGGAATTCATGTCGCCTGACCAGGTGGTGATCGACTACATCGAGCTGAAAAAGTCTGCCTACTTCGACCAGGTCAAGGTGACCGACGAAGAGCTCAAGGCACAGTACGAGAAGGAAATCGCCAACCTCGCCGAGCAACGCCACGCGGCGCACATCCTGATCGAAGTGAACGACAAGGTCAGCGACGCACAGGCCAAGGCCCGTGCCGAAGAGATCGAGCAGCGCCTGGCCAAGGGTGAGAGCTTTGCCACCCTGGCCAAGGAGTTCTCCCAGGACCCGGGTTCGGCCGGCAACGGTGGTGACCTTGGTTTCGCCGGCCCGGGTGTGTACGACCCGGCCTTCGAAGAGGCGCTGTACAAGCTGCAGGATGGCCAGGTATCGGCGCCGGTGCGTACCCAGTTCGGTTACCACCTGATCAAGCTGTTGGGCGTACAGGCGCCAGAAGTGCCGAGCTTCGCCAGCCTGAAGGACAAGCTTACCCGTGATCTGAAGACCCCACTGGTCGAGCAGCGTTACGTGGATGCCAGCAAGCAGCTGCAAGATGCTGCCTATGAGGCTTCCGACCTGGCCCAGCCGGCCCAGGACCTGAACCTCAAGGTACACACTTCTGCACCATTCGGTCGCGAAGGCGGCGAAGGCATCACTGCCAACCGTTCGGTGGTGCAGGCTGCGTTTTCCGAAGAAGTGCTGGATGAGGGGGCCAACAGTACCGCCATCGAGCTCGACCCGGAAACCACCGTGGTACTGCGTGTCAAGGAGCACCGCAAGCCTGAGCAACTGCCGCTGGAGGCAGTGGCCCAGAATATCCGCGAGCACCTGGCCAAGGAGAAGGCCACGGCCGAACTCAAGGCCAAGGCGGACAAGCTGATCGCCGGCCTGCGCGACGGTTCCATTGCTGCTGGCAGTGTGCATGAGGGCCAGGGCTGGAAAACCCACGAAGCCGTGACCCGCGGTGAGGAAGGCATCGATCCTGAGGAGCTGCAGGCGCTGTTCCGCCTGGCGAAACCGCAAGCCAAGGACAAGCCGGTGTATGGCAGCATCGTGCTGCGTGACGGTAGCCTGGTGGTGCTGCAGCTCAACGGCGTCAACGAAGGCACTACCGCCACCGACGAAGAGAAGCAGCAGATTCGCCGCTACCTCGCCTCGCGGGCCGGCCAGCAAGACTTCGCGGCCTACCGCAAGCAGCTGGAAGCCAATGCCGACATCACCCGTTACTGACGTGATCGCTGCATGACGAACGGGCCGCCTAGTGCGGCCCGTTCTGTTTCTGTTGCCTGCTCCGGCCTAGCGCTTCACCCCTTCATGATTATCCAGCGTGTCCCGCGCGATCTCGCGCCCCAAGGCGATCAGCTCGGGCGCCTTGTAGAATTCAAAGAACCGGCATACCCGTTTCGGCACGTTGATCAGCACATCCGGCGGATAGCCGGCGATCTTGTACTGCGCCAATGAGGTCTGCATGACCTCGAAACTCTGGTTGATCAAGTCCAGCAGCGAGGCTGGGCCCACGTTGTCGATGATGAACGAACCGGTAGCCGACTTCGGCGCGCCTTCGCGCTCTGGCGCAGCCGCCGGCTGCTGTGCGTCCGGGCTGGCGGTTTCGCTTTGCCATGGGTTAGGCTGTGCCAACCCTTCGGCGACGATTTCCTGTTCGATGCGGATCAATTCTTCGGCCGGTTTGCGCCGGAACGGCAGGTGTGCGCCCAATGAACTGAGCAAGGCATCGAAGCGCATCTTGAACGCTGCCGGGCGCTCGATCACGGGCAGCTGGTACTGCTTCTGGTTGGTGGCGTTGAGGTTGACTGCGATGATCAGGTCGCAATGGCTGGACACCACCGGTACGATCGGCAGCGGGTTCAGGATACCGCCATCAACCAGCATGCGGTTGCCCTGCATTACCGGCGTAAACAGGCTGGGAATGGCCGCCGAGGCGCGCATGGCCTGGTGCAGGCAGCCCTCCTGAAACCAGATTTCCTGCTGGTTGGTCAGGTCGGCGGCAACCGCCGTGTAGGGGATGCGTAGTTGCTCGATATTGATCTCGCCCACGATCTTGCGGATCTGCCCGAACACCTTGTCACCGCGAATGGCGCCCAGGCGAAAGCTGACATCCACCAGGCGCAACACATCCAGATAGTCGAGGCTCTCGATCCAGTTGCGGTACTCATCCAGCTTGCCGGCGGCGTAGATGCCACCGATGACCGCACCCATGGAGCAACCAGCGATGCAGGCGATATCGTAACCCCGGCGCTCGATTTCCTCGATCACGCCAATGTGTGCATACCCTCGGGCCCCGCCCGATCCCAGTACCAGCGCCACGCGTTTACTCATCAACTTTCCCCGGCCAGTGCCATCATGCTTCTACAATGCACCCATCGTCGCCTCTGCTTCAATGTAGATTGTGTGCAGCTACTGTAGTAAAACCGCTTTGGCAAAGCCTACCGGGCAGGGCACTTTTGAACTGCCGGGGCGTCGAAATGCCACCGTTTTTTTCCTTGAGGTATCAACGATGAAAGCCTGGATTTGCCTTCCCCTGATTGCTCTGGCCCTTGCCGGCTGCGCAGGCAAGACGGCCTACCGAGAAAGTTGTGCGACCCAGCTGGATGCCGCCTGGAAGGAGCTTGACCTGGCCAAGGCCGAAGGCTTTGCCGGGGCCGTGAGTTATTCCAAGGCTTTGTCATTGCTGACCGGTGCTAAAACCCAGCAGCAGTTTGAAGGTTATGAAAGTTGCACCCGTAAAGCCGAGAAGGCGCGCTTCTACATTCGTGAGTCCCGCGCCGGGCGTTGATCGAGGAGCGTTCCATGTCTGGCATGCTTGACTCCGTCGTTGCCCAGATACTGGCCTTGCAGGTTCGCCTGCTGGCGTGTCGCGAACGTCTGGCTGCCGATACCGACAGCGAGGCCCTGCATGACCTGCGCATTGCCGTACGGCGGCTGCGCAGCCTGCTACGGCCCTTGAGGGCGCTGCCAGGCGTGGAGCAGCTGGAGGCCGCTGCAAGCGCGCTGGGGGCTCTGACCACGCCCTTGCGTGACCAGGAAGTTCTGGCAGCGCAACTGATCGGTAGCGGTTACACCGAAGCTGGGCAACGCCGCATGCAAGGCCGCGGCAGTACCTACGCCAGCGTTGCCCACAGCCAGCAGCTGGCCCGGGTGCTGGCGATTGTCGACGCCTTTCCACTGTTCCTGCGCGCAGCTGGCCGCGAAGGCTTGGCCAAGGCATTGGGCAAACGCATCGACAAGCGTTTGGTCAAGCAGTGGCGCAAACTGCACCAAGCCTTGCAGGACCCCAAGCACGACCGTCACCGCCTACGTTTGCTGATCAAGCGTGCGCGCTATGGCGACGAGGCCTACCCGCAACTCCAGCATGCCAACCAGAAACTGCAGCGTCTGCTGAAAAAAGCGCAAGCCGACCTGGGCGACTGGCACGATCGCCTGCAGTGGTTGCTACAGGCGCGTGAGCACGCCGACCTGGCACCCTGCCAAGCCGTTTGGCAGCAGCAGTTGCAGGAGGCCGAGCAACGAGCCGATGTGACCTTGGCCGCGCTGGCCAAGGCCATTGCACGGCGCCAGCCCGGGAAATGACCGAAATAGGGGCTGTTCGTCCCGCGTTTGCTGGCTAGGATGGGCACACCCTTTTCGCCGCAGGCAGGAGCCGGCCCATGAATTTCAATCAACTGCTCGACGCCGTGCGGGCCAACCCCGACGCAGTCAGCATTCCGCCGACCTGGGCGCAAGGCCGAGCGGCCTTTGGCGGCCTCATGGCGGCCCTTGTGTACGAGGCGATGCGCCTCAAGCTGTGTGACAGCCGCCCAGCGCGCTCCCTGGCCATCACCTTCGTGGCCCCTGCAGCGGCAGATATACCCATCCGCTTCGAGGTGGAGGTGCTGCGCGAGGGCAAGGCGGTCAGTACCTTGCTTGGCCGCGCGGTGCAGGCAGGCCAGGTGGTGACGGTGGTACAAGGCAGCTTCGGGGCAGGGCGGCCTTCGGTCGTGCAGGTGCCGGCGTTACCGGCCACGGAAATGAAGGCACTCGAAGAGGCGGCTCCGGAGCTGCCCTATATCAAGGGGGTCACGCCGGAATTCATGCGCCATGTGGCCTTGCGCTGGGCGGTGGGCGGGCTGCCGTTCAGTGGTAATCAGTCGAGGAAGATGGGCGGTTGGGTGCGCTTGCGCGATGTCGCCGAAGAAAGCGTCAATGAAGCGCACCTGCTTGCCTTGGTCGATGCATGGCCGCCGAGCCTGATGCCGTTCCTGAAGCAACCCGCAGCTGGCAGCACGCTGACCTGGACGATCGAGTTCATTCAGCCTGTGGTCAAGGTCTCTACCCAGGACTGGTGCCGCTATTGCGTTGAGACCGAATATGCCCGGGATGGCTATGGCCATGCGGCAGCAGCACTGTGGACCGCCCAAGGTGAATTGCTGGCGCTGAGCCGGCAGACTGTCACCGTGTTCGCCTGACAAGCCGGCACCGGACCATCGGCTCAGCGTCGGTGCTTGTGACGCTCCCGCCATGCCTTCAGCCAGGCGCCACTGAGAACAAAGCGCGGAAAGGTGATGAACTGCTCCGTCAGCAGCCGCTGCACGGCATCCTGGCGGTTAGCGAACGGCTCAGGTCGCTGGGCTTCCAGGCGGTGGCCCTGGCGCTGCAGGCCCAAGCCGGCAACCAAGGCAATGATACCCACCGCGATCTGGCTCAAGTCGAGCCCGAACAGGCCCGACAGTACCAGCAGCGCGCCCAGGATGAACAACGGGACGGCAATCAGGTGCAATACCAGGTTGGTCGGGTGACGGTGGTTGTGGTGGTAGCCGCGCCATTGCCAGGCGGGCAGGTTGGGCAGACGTTTACTCATGGGCATTTCCTCATCCAATGCCCAAAGCTTAGTGCTGCCCGCGCATGGGGGTCAATCGAGGCTGGCTATGGTAGCTATAGCTTGAGCTGGCCGATGGCCTTGTTGAGCGCCCCGGCCAAGGTCGCCAGCTCGCTACTGGTGGTGGCCGAGCCCACCGTCTGTTGCACGGTCTGTTCGGTGACGTCACGAATGCTCACCACCGCGCGGTTCATTTCCTCGGCCACCTGGCTTTGTTGCTCGGCTGCCACGGCAATCTGCGTGTTGCTCTCGCGCATCTGCGCCACGGCACCGGTGATCTCGGCCAGGGCTGCACCGGCTTCCTGAGCCTGGCGCACGCAATCGTCAGCCTTGTACGAACTTTCCTGCATGAACTCCACCGCATCACGGGTACCCGACTGCAAAGCCGAGACCATTGTGGTGATTTCGTCAGTGGAGGTTTGCACGCGCTTGGCCAGGTTGCGCACCTCATCGGCGACCACGGCAAACCCGCGCCCTAGGTCGCCGGCGCGTGCGGCTTCGATGGCGGCGTTGAGCGCAAGCAGGTTGGTTTGTTCGGCGATGCTGTGAATCACATTGACGACCCCGTTGATGTTCTGACTGTCATCGGCCAACTGGCGAATCATCTCGGCGGTTTGCTGAACACCGCTGGACAGCCCGGCAATCGAATCCTGTACCCGGCTTACCACCTCTTTGCCGCTGCCGGCCAGGGTGTCGGCGGTTTGGGACAGGTCACGGGTAGCGCCAGCATGCTGGGCGATGTGGTGCACGGTTGCCGACATTTCGTTGATGGCGGTGGCCGCCTGGTCGGTCTCGCTTTGCTGGCCAAGCATGCCGTGGCGCACATCGTTCATGCTGGCGGCCAGGCGCGCAGCGCCTGAGTCCAGCTGCGCGGCAGTGTGGGCGACGGTGCTGACGACGCGGTGGTAAGTGGCCTGCATGGCATTGAAGGCACCGGCCATCTGGCCGACCTCGTCACCACAGGCCAGTGGCACACGGGCTGCCAGGTCGCCGGTTTTTTCCACGTGCAGCATCACATCCTTGAGGGTATTGAGCTGGCTGAGCAGAAAGCGGATGAGCAGTTGCGAGGCAGCGAGCATGGCCAGCATCAGAATCAGGACACATACCGCGTAATTGCTGAAGCGTTCGAAGAACACCTGGCGCAGGCTGGGCGACTGGGCCACTACCGCCATGTACTGATCGCCCTTGTGCACGACCTGTGCGCCACGCAGCGGGTTGTCGCCCAGCACCCAGGCACTTGGCAGGTCCACCCAGCCCTGGCCGTCGCGCAGGCGCTCGAGCGGTTCACCGGCAAAGGTAGGTGTTTGCCCGGCTGACCAGCTAATCACATTGGCATGGCGCGGTATTGGCTGCTGGCTTGGCCAGGCAGCCAGCAGCTCGGCTTGCTGCACCGCCTGTACCTGGGCCACCTCGGCGCGGGCGCGTTGCTCCAGGTGCACGGCATACAACACCAGCAGCAAGGTCGTGACAAAGGCCACCGCGTTGACGGCCCAGAACTTGTACTTCAAGGAAACATTGCTAAGCCAGGCACCCATGGGCAGGTCTTCTCTGAGTTGAGCGAAAACAATATCGGCAAGGTGCCATCATTGTCCCGGCTCGTGCCAGAGCCGTTGTTGACTTGTATCAAGAAAAAACAACGGTGTTGTTCTCCTGCCTCAACCGGCCCCGCCAGCTCAGATCTGGAAGAACGCCCGTGCCGTGGCTGTGGTGTGCGCTGCCGTATGTTCGACCGATTCACCCCGGTGCAAGGCTACTTCATGCAGTACGTGCGGCAAGAAGGCCGGCTCATTGCGGCCGTTCTTGGGTTTGGGGCGCAGGGTGCGGGGTAGCAGGTAGGGGGCATCGCTTTCCAGCATCAGCCGGCCTTCGGCAATGTTGCCCACCAGCGCGTGCAGGTGCGTTCCCCGGCGCTCGTCGCATATCCAGCCGGTGATACCGATGTGCAGGTCCATGTCGAGGTAGGCGAACAGCGCCTCACGCTCCCCAGTGAAACAATGCACGACCGCCGCGCTCAGATGGTCGCGGTAATCCTTGAGAATGGCCAGCAAGCGCTCGCTGGCATCGCGCTCATGCAGGAACACCGGCAGGCGTAGCTCAACGGCCAGCGCCAACTGGGCTTCCAGGGCTTTTTCTTGCAGGGGCCGAGGGGAGAAATCACGGTTGAAGTCCAGGCCGCATTCGCCCACAGCACGTACCCGTGCCTCGCTTAGCAGTTGGCGCAGCCGGCCTTCGCTACCGGCCTCCCATGCCTTGGCATCGTGGGGGTGCACGCCGGCAGTGGCAAACAGATGCGCGCCACTGGCGTCCAGTTGCTGGCACAGCTCCAGTGCCTGTTCGCTGACTGCCAGGCTGGTGCCCGTCAGCACCATCTGGGTCACCCCGGCTTCGATGGCGCGCTCGACGACGGCCGCCTGCTGGTCGTGGAAGCTGCTGTTGGTCAGGTTGACGCCGATATCGATCAGTTGCATGGTGGTATCTCGTGCCGCGGAGCGGCCAGCATAGCAAAAACCGGGTTTTTCTGAACAAAACCAAGAACTTCATGCTGTGTCCGGGGTCTTTTTCCGTCATTTATCACTTGGCGTGCGACCCTGTATGCCGCCCCCGAATGGATCTTTTTGCGCATGCGATTCTGGCTCACTTTCCTGTTGGCGCTCGGGCTGGTCTTGTCCGGGGCCGCCCTTGCGCAAACCCAAGGGCCGCAACAGAACCCTGCGCCCGCCAAGGTTCGCGACTTGCAGCAGATCCGCAGCAGCAAGGTGCTGCGGGTGCTGGTCAACCAAAGCCGCAATAGCTCGGGCGAGGTCAAGGGTGAACCGGTCGGCATCGAGTATTACCGCCTGCGCGCCCTGGAACACTTCCTCAACGCGCGCAGCGACGACGATCAACAGATCGAGCTTCAGCTCATACCGCGGGCCAAGGAGCAATTGCTCGGCGCCCTGGCGCGTGGCGAGGGCGACCTTGCTGCACCGGGCGAGCTGCTGGACCCCGGCACTGTACGGGGTGTCAGCAGCAGCGCACCGCTACTCGATCATGTGCCGCTAACACTGGTTGGGCGCAAAGGCGAGCGCAGCTTCAGCAAGCTCGAGCAGCTGTCGGGGCGAACCGTGGCACTGACCACTGCCAGCGCGGCGGGCCCATTCATCCAGCAGGCCAACCAGCAATTGGCCCTGCGCAAGCGGCCGCCGATCAAGGTGGAGTGGGTCGACCCGACACTGGCCGTGGAAGATGTGCTGGAGATGGTTCAGGCCGGCATCTACCACCTGACTGTGGTGGAGCAGCCAATCGCTCGGCGTTGGGCGCGGGTGATGCCGCGCCTTCGCCTGCACAGCGGTGTGCGATTGGGGCCGCCGCAGGCCATGCGCTGGTATGTGGGGCGTGATGCGCCGCAGCTGCTCGCTGCAGTCGATCGTTTCCTCAAGGGTTATCGGGCGCCAGACAACCAGGATGCCGCGTTCGAGCGGATTTACCGCCGCCAGTATCGGGTGCACAACCCGTTGGCCAGCAAGGACCGCCGGCGTCTGGCAGCGCTGCGGGCGGTGTTGCAGAAGCATGGGCAGGCGCAACAGATCGACTGGCTGAACCTAGCGGCGCTGGCGTTCAAGGAGTCGACGCTGAACCCGGCCGCACGCGGCAGCGGTGGCGCCCACGGGCTGATGCAGATCACCCCGACAGCAGCCCTGCGTGTGGGGGTGAGCAACACGGCCACGGTAGACGGCAACGTGCTGGCCAGCGCGCGTTACCTGGCGCTGATCCGCCGCACGTTTTTCGCCAGCCCCAAGATCAACGAGCGCGAGCGCATTGCGTTCGTGCTTGCTGCGTACAACCTTGGCCCCGAACGCGTTCAGGCCATGCGCGCCGAAGCTCGCCGACGCGGGCTCAATGGCAATCAATGGTTCTTCCAGACCGAGCGTATTGCCATGGAGCAGGTGGGCATGGGGCCGGTGAACTTCGTCAACAGTGTCAACAAGTACTACCTGGCATTCAACCGCGAGCGTGCCGCGCTTGAGCGTTTAACCAAGCGATGAAGTATCGAATTCATAGATGAGTAGGCTGGGTTTTTTGCGATTTTAATATCTGCTAAACTGATTAAGATGGCGTCCATCTCAACACAACTGCACCGCCTCAAGGACGCTTCGCTATGAACAACACCACGCTCAATGCCCTGTTTTCCACCCGTGCCGGCGCCGGCCTGAGCATTATCCGTATACTGGTCGGCATCATCTTCATGGCGCATGGTGCGCAAAAGCTGTTCGGCATGTTTGGCGGCTATGGCCTGGAAGGCACCGGCCAGTGGATGGAAAGCATCGGCCTGGCGCCGGGTTATCTGATGGCCCTGTTGTCCGGTAGCGCCGAGTTCTTCGGCGGCTTGGCCCTGGTGCTGGGGCTGCTGGCGCGCCCGGCGGCACTGGCACTGAGCGTAACCCTGATAGTGGCGATTTTCTCGGTTCACATTGGCAATGGCTTGTTCATGTCCAACAACGGCTACGAGTTTGCCCTGGCGCTGCTCGCCGGTACCGTTGCCGTGATGATCGAAGGCGCCGGGCGCTTCTCGCTGGACCGCCTGATCGCCCGCTGACCCGTTGCAAGCTGTGAGCGACAAGCCGCAAGCAAGGGCGGGCCTTTCTTCGGCCTGCTTCTGCTTGCGGCTTCTCGCTTGCAACTTGAAGCTCATCGCTCTAGCATACCGCCTGCGCCGATTTAAACAGCTACTTGCGGGGCGCAGGAAAGCCCCTTGTGCGGCTCATCCGAAATACCGCTAAAGCGCTGGTTCGGTGACGCCTCCCACCGCTGCCCAGCGGGATTCGCGAGGCGGAGAGAAGCACCATGAGTTGCCCACGTACCAGTGTCTGTTTGAGCCCTCTGCCTGCACACCAGGCGTCCCGCACGCCGCGCATCCTGCTCGGCGGCCAGCATCAGCCCACTCTTTTGCGTCACCTCGAAGGCCTGTCCCGGCGCAAGGGCCAGGCACGCGCATTCCTGATCCAGTTCGCCGATGACACCTGCAATCTTGCGCAGTATGGGCAGGACCGTTTCGACCTCGCGGTCATTCAGTCGCCCGGCCCGCAGGACGCTGCCGAGGTCATCGGCCACCTCACCCGTATCGCGCGCCAGGGCCTGATCACCCGCCGCTGAGGAGCGCCTGTTGAGTACCAACATCATCACCACCGAAGGCCACGCGGCGCTGAAGGAAGAGCTGGACCACCTGTGGCGGGTCTATCGCCCCGAGATCACCCAGAAGGTCACCTGGGCGGCGTCGCTTGGGGACCGTAGCGAGAATGCCGACTACCAGTACAACAAGAAGCTGCTGCGCGAGATCGACCGCCGGGTGCGGTATTTGCGCAAGCGTCTTGAGGATGTGAAGGTGGTGGCCTATTCGCCCGAGCAGGAAGGCAAGGTGTTTTTCGGTGCCTGGGTCGAGGTCGAGAACGACGACGGCGAGACCATGAAGTTTCGCATCGTGGGTTATGACGAGATCTACGGGCGCAATGACTACATCTCGATCGACTCACCCATGGCCCGCGCCTTGCTGAAGAAGCAGGAGGGTGACGAAGTGCTGGTACACACACCTACCGGTGAAGCCACCTGGTATGTGAACAGCATCAGCTATGGGCAGTGAATTGAGGCTGCTTGTGCAGGCCCGGATGCCGGGCCTGCACAGTGTCGCCTCAACTGTCCCGCAGTACCGCTAAAGGGCTGGCATTGAGCGCCCGCCGCGTGCCTATCACCCCCGCACCGCCTACCAGCAAAGCCCCTATCAATGGCAGCAAAAGCAGCCAGGGATGCGGCCCCCACTGCAAATTGAAGGCATAGCGGTAAAGCACCAGTGTGATCAGTTCGCAACCCACCGCCGCCAACAACCCGCTGGCTGCGCCGAGCAGGCCGAACTCGATCCGCCGTGCCCTGACCAGCAGCGGCCTGGGCGCGCCGAGCGCACGCAGCAGGGCACCTTGGCGAATGCGCTCATCCAGCGTTGCCTGCAAACCGGCGAACAGCACCGCCAGCCCTGCCGCCAGCACGAACAGCAGCACATATTCCACGGCCAGAGTCACCTGGGCGAGGATGCTGCGCAGTTGGTCAAGCAGGGCATCGACCTGCAGGATGGTCACTGCCGGAAACGCACGTGACAGGCTCACCACGTCCAGGTCATGCCCCGGCGCCAGGTAGAAGCTGGTCAGGTAGGTGGTCGGCAGACCTTGCAGGGTGCCGGGTTGGAAGATCATGTAGAAGTTGGGCTGGAAGCTGTCCCAATGCACGCTGCGCAAGCTGCTGACCCTGGCTTGGCGCTGTTGGCCGCCGATATCGAACGTCAGCATGTCGCCAGGCTGAAGCTTCAGGCTCTTGGCCAGCTCTGCTTCCACCGATACCCCGGGGGTTTCGTGTTCGCCGGGCAATGCTTGCCACCAGGTCCCGGCTGTCAACGCATTGCCTTCGGGCAGTTCGGCGGCCCAGGTCAGGCTGAGGTCGCGCTGCACGGCGCGCTCGCCTGCCGAATCCTTGCTGACGATCTGCTGTACCGGTTGTTGGTTGATCTGCACCAGCCGCCCCGGTGTCACCGGGTACAGCGGCGCCGCGACGGCGTTGACCTGCTGCAGGTGCTGAGCAAACGGCGCGCGGTCGTCTGGCAGGATATTCAGGGCGAAATAGTTGGGCGCATCCTTGGGTAGCTGGGCCTGCCAGGTGTCGAGCAATTCTGCCCGCAGCAGGGCGACCAAGGCCATGGCCAGCAGGATCAGGCCGAACGCCAACGCCTGGCCAGCGGCGGCCATGGGGTGGCGCAGCAACTGGCCCAACCCCAGGCGCCAGGTCAGCGGGGCGCCGGCCAGCAAGCGGCGCAGGCTGCGCAAGCCGAGCAGCAGCAGGCCACCGAGCAACAGCGCAGCAACCAAGCCGCCAGCCAGCAGGGCGAAGGTCAGCAGCAGGTCCAGGCTCAGCCGCCACATGATCAGGCCTAGCGCGAACAGGGCTGCGCCGTATACCAGCCAACTGCTGGGCGGTATCGGCAATAGGTCGCGGCGCAGTACGCGCAATGGCGGCACCTGGCCCAGCGCCGCGATCGGTGGCAGGGCAAAGCCGGCCAGTGCTACCAGTCCTGTGGCGATGCCGGCCAGGGCCGGTATTACGCCCCCGGCTGGGACCACGCTGGGAAGCAGGCCGTGCAGTACGCGGAACAGGCCCAGCTGGCCGAGCCAGCCCAGCAGCGCGCCGGCCAGCGCCGCTACTACGCCGAGCATGGTCAGTTGCAGGCAGTACAGGCCAAGGGCCTGCCGGCGCGACAGGCCCAGGCAGCGCAGCAGGGCACTGGCGTCCAGGCGCCGTGCAGCGTAGCGGCTGGCCGACAAGGCTACGGCCACGCCGGCCAGCAACACTGCCACCAGGCTGGCCATGTTCAGGTAGCGTTCTGCCTTGCCCAGGGCGCCACCGATCTGCTGGTTGCCATCGCGGGTATCGCGCAGGCGCTGGTTGGCGGCCAGGTCTTTCTCAATTGCCTGGCGGTACTGCGCCAGTGCTTCGCCGTCGCCACGCCACAGGTCGCGGTAGGTCACCCGGCTGCCGGGCTGGATCACCCCGGTTGCCTGCAGGTCGGCCAGGTTGATCATCACCCGCGGCGTGAGGCTGTAGAAGTTGTTGGCTCGGTCTGGCTCATAGGTCAGTACCCGGCTCATGCGCAGGGTTTTCATGCCGACGTCGATGCTGTCGCCTATCGACAGCCCCAAGGCCGCCAACAGCCGCGGTTCCACCCATGCTTCACCGGGCGCCGGCCCGCCACCTGGGCGCTCAGCACCATACGGGGCCGCGGCGCTGCGCAGTTGCCCACGCAGGGGGTAGGCGCTGTCGGCTGCCTTCACGCTGGACAGCTGGATACCGCTATCGCCGCCGACCACACTGGTGAACTCGACCACCTGAGCATGGCGCAAGCCCAGCGCCTGGCCGGCCGCGAGTTGCTGTTCACGGGCCGGGGCGCTGCCCTGCAACACAAGGTCGGCGCCGAGGAATTCGCTGGCGCGCAGTTGCATGGCGCCGTTCAGGCGGGCACCGAAATAGCCGATGGCGGTGCTGGCTGCCACCGCCACCAGCAGGGCGAAGAACAACACCCGCACTTCGCTGGCACGAAGGTCGCGAAGCAACTGGCGCAGGGCCAGGCCCCACAGGCGGAACAGCGGCATGTGCTTCATCAGGCCTCCACCGCTGCCACCAGGCGGCCTGCGTCCAGCCGGATCTGGCGGCGGCAGCGGCGGGCCAGGCGTTCGTCATGGGTAACCAGCACCAGCGTGGTGCCACGCTCCTGGTTCAGCTCGAACAGCAGGTCGCTGATACGTTCGCCGGTGTGGCTGTCCAGGTTGCCGGTGGGTTCATCGGCGAACAATACTGCAGGGTGCGCGGCGAAGGCGCGGGCGATGGCCACCCGTTGTTGCTCGCCCCCTGACAGCTGGCGTGGCGTGTGGCTGAGGCGCGCGCCAAGGCCGACCCTTTCAAGCAAGTTGCGCGCTTGTTCGCGGGCATCGTTGCGCCCGTCAAGCTCCAGCGGCAGCATGACATTCTCCAAGGCGTTGAGACTGTCCAGCAGTTGGAACGACTGGAACACGAAGCCGACGTGTTCGGCGCGCACCCGGGCGCGCTGGTCTTCATCCAGCGGCCCGAGGTCGTGGCCGGCAAGTATTACCTTGCCAGCGCTGGGTTGGTCCAGACCCGCGAGCAGGCCAAGCAGCGTCGACTTGCCCGAGCCCGAGGCGCCAACGATGGCCAGGCTGTCACCCTGGGCCAGGTCGAGGGACAGGGCGTGCAGGATGGCGAGGTCACCTTCCGCACTGGGGACCACTTTGCTAAGGTTCTGCGCAACGAGAATGCTGGGGCCCATGGAGAATCCGATGCGAATAAGGTGGTTGAGTGCCGGTCTGGCCCTGTATTGCCTGGCCCAGAGCGCGGCGGCGGGAACGTTGCTGGTGGTTGGCGATAGTATCAGCGCCGGTTTTGGCCTGGATAGCCGCCAGGGGTGGGTCTCTCTGTTGCAGACCCGGCTGGAGAAGGAAGGTTTCGACGGCAAGGTGGTCAATGCGTCGATCAGTGGCGACACCAGTGCAGGTGGCCTGGCGCGCTTGCCCGCGCTGCTTGCAGCGCATAAGCCCAGCGTGGTGGTACTGGAACTGGGCGGCAACGATGGCCTGCGCGGGCAGCCGCCTGCGCAATTGCAACAAAATCTTGCTTCGATGATCGAGCGCTCGCGACAGGCTGGCGCCAAAGTGGTGCTGCTGGGGATGCGCCTGCCGCCCAATTACGGCTCGCGCTACACAGGTGCGTTTGCCAAGGTGTATGAGCAGTTGGCAAAGGAAAAAAAGGTTCCGCTGGTGCCGTTTTTCCTTGAAGGGGTAGGGGGTGTGCCAGCGTTGATGCAGGCTGATGGCATTCATCCGGCCCAGGGTGCCCAGCAGCGCTTGCTGGAAAATGCCTGGCCGGCGATAAAACCGTTGCTGTGATGCTTTAAACGGGGGCAGCTTTCGGCTAATGTTGCGCCCCCCGTTTCGAGTGCCACCGATGCCGCGCCCCGCCTGGTCCCTATACGCCTACCAATTGATCGAGCCCGATGAGCAGCTTGACCTGTTTGCCTGCCAAGAGGTCCGCGTGCACCTGGTGGCCCGGCAGCTCGAGCTGGGTGTGCCGGTAGACCGTACCTTGTGCGGTGGGCTGCTGCCTGCGCAGCCGCGCTGGTCGGGGGTGCCGCGCTCGATCTATCGCGATGGCCGCCTGTGCGAGCTGTGCCGGGCCATCCTCGATGCCCAGCGGCGTGGCATGCGCCCGGTATGGCCTGAGCTGCACGGCAGCTGAACGACCCGCACCTTTCATCATCTGAAACGCTTGCCGCTCAGCAATGCCTCCCGCTGGCACCAGTGCAGGTGTACAATCGATTCTCTTGACCCACCTTTCGAAGGATTTACCGGATGTTGCCGCGCTTTCCTGCCGTCACCCGTAGCCTGTCCCTGGCCGCCCTGCTGGTAGCAGGCCCCGCTGCTGCGCTGGAGCTGCCACTGCCACCTCCTGGTGATGACATCGTCGGCCAGGTGCATGTGATCAAGGCCAAGTACGAGGACACCTTCGCCGATATCGGCACCGCCAACGACCTCGGCTACCTGGAAATGATCGCTGCCAACCCGGGCGTGGACCCGTGGTTGCCCGGCGCCGGCACCGAGATCATCCTGCCCACCCGCTACATCCTGCCACCGGGCCCGCGCGAAGGCGTGGTCATCAACCTGGCCGAGTACCGGTTGTACTACTACCCGAAAGGTCAAAACGTGGTGTACACCTTCCCGCTCGGTATCGGTCGTGAAGGCTGGGGTTCGCCGATCGCCAACACCAAGATCATCGCCAAGACGCCGAACCCGACCTGGACCCCGCCCGCATCCATCCGCAAGGAGCATGCCGCAGACGGCGATATCCTGCCTGCGGTGGTGCCGGCAGGCCCGGACAACCCGCTGGGGCCGTTCAAGTTCACCTTGGGCGTGCCGGGCTACCTGATCCACGGTTCGAACAAGAAGTTCGGTATCGGCATGCGCACCAGCCACGGTTGCTTCCGCATGCTCAACAACAACGTGCTGGAGCTGTCCAAGCTGGTGCCGGTGGGTACGCCGGTGCGCATCATCAACGAGCCTTACAAGTTTGGTATCAGTGGCGGCAAGGTGTACCTCGAGGCACACACTCCGCTGGATGACCAGGGCAATCCGTCGGTAGTCGACAAGCATACCGCTGTCATCAATGCTTTGCTCAAGCGCGAAGACCTGGCCAACAACCTGCGCATGAACTGGGACATGGTGCGTGATGTGGTGGCTGCAGAAGATGGCATGCCGGTAGAAATTGCCGTACCGGTCGAAAACCAGGCAGGCACACCGGTGGTTTCCAGCATTCCCCCAGAACTGCAGTAAGGTATTGGCGGTACAGGGAGGCCCGCCTTTGTGCGGCCCTTTTCGTTACAGTCGCAACGCCCGGCAAAGAGCAGGCAAAAAAAAGCCGACCCACAAGTGGGTCGGCTTTTTAACAATCCGTGAGGATTATTACTTGCGGCTGGCTTTGTCCAGCATACGCAGAGCACGCTCGTTGGCTTCGTCAGCGGTCTGCTGAGCCTTCTGAGCGGCTGCCAGTGCGTCGTCAGCCTTACGGTAGGCTTCATCGGCACGGGCTTGAGCGCGAGCAGCTGCGTCTTCAGTCGCAGTCAGACGAGCTTCAGTTTCTTTGGAGACGCTGCTGCAACCGGTAGCCAGAACTGCGGCCAGAGCCAGAGCAGAGAATTTCAGAACGTTGTTCATCGTGTTCCCCTTCAAGGACTTTCTATTAAATAGCCATCTCTCGGAAAAGAGAAACTGGCCGGCGTACATAGTACTCATTACTTGTAGTAAGTAAACTGACTGAGCGCAAGAACTGCAAAAAAAATGTTGCTTGACGTGGCCACGGCACGCTGTGCGAGCTGGGCGTGAACAAAAACCTGCCGTGATCGCAAGCAATTGTAGTAGAGCAACTTTTTTGTTGAACTACCGGTGACTTACACGGTCTTTCGGCGTCTTAAGGGCTAGAGCATCCGGCGGCTGCGGGGACCACGGCACTAAGTGAAGAGGGTAGCACCTGGCCCTTTTTAACTACCGAAACCTTGAGTAAATCCGCATGCCGCGCCTACTATCTTGTGAGCGCCAGAAGACTCGAACGATTGCAATCGTCCAGCGGTCGTATGGGCAACAGGTGGCGTAGAGCATTCTGTGCCGGATAAACCACCATCGGTTAAGGGAAGGGTCTACCTGAAAGACCTGCGAGGAGTAGTGATGAGCGAATCGTTGACCATCCACCATGACCAGGCCGGTCATCAGTTCGAGACCACCGTGGACGGTCATCGTGCCTACCTGACGTACATGGACCTGGGCAAGCAAACGCTGGATATCTACCGCACATTTGTGCCTAACGCCTTGCGCGGCCGTGGTATCGCTGCCGCGCTGACCGAGCAGGCCTTGGCTTATGCCGAGCAGATGGGCTACACGGTGATACCGTCGTGTTCATACGTAGAGCGCTACATGGAGCGCCAGCAGCGGCACTCCACCAAGGCCTGAGCCAGGCCATGAGGAGCGGGCCATGGTGAGCCCGCTCGCTTAGCAGGGCGTCAATCAGCCACGCTTGCGCTGCGGCAATACATCTTTCAACTTGGCATGCATGCTGCGCAGCGTTTTTTCGGTTGCCGACCAGTCGATGCAGGCATCGGTAACCGACACGCCGTATTGCAGGTCTTCCAGATTCTTCGGAATCGACTGGCAACCCCAGTTCAGATGGCTTTCGACCATCAGGCCAATGATCGACTGGTTGCCTTCGAGAATCTGGTTGGCGACGTTCTCCATCACCAGCGGTTGCAGGGCCGGGTCCTTGTTGGAATTGGCGTGGCTGCAATCGACCATGATGTTTGCCTTGATCTTGGCCTTGGCAAGGTCTTGCTCGCACAGCGCAACGCTGACCGAATCGTAGTTGGGTTTGCCGTTACCGCCGCGCAGTACCACGTGCCCGTAAGGGTTGCCTTTGGTGGTGACGATCGACACGCCGCCTTCCTGGTTGATACCCAGGAAGCGATGTGGCTTGGACACCGACTGCAGGGCGTTGATGGCGACGGTCAGGCCGCCATCGGTGCCGTTCTTGAA
Organism: Pseudomonas sp. NY5710; assembly: GCF_013305665.1. Taxonomy (NCBI): domain Bacteria; kingdom Pseudomonadati; phylum Pseudomonadota; class Gammaproteobacteria; order Pseudomonadales; family Pseudomonadaceae; genus Pseudomonas; species Pseudomonas sp. NY5710. The sequence goes on along the minus strand of NZ_CP045554.1, from coordinate 3,263,845 downwards.
ACCTACTGCTGACGACAGCCCCGAGGCCATTTCGCGGTGGGTTTGCGATTCGGTGGTACGGGCGCCGATCGCCGACCAGCTGATGAGGTCCTGCAGGTATTGCGGGGAGATGGGGTCCAGCGCTTCGGTCGCGGTCGGCAGGCCCATTTCTGCCAGGTCCAGCAGCAGCTTGCGGCCGATGTGCAGGCCGTCCTGGATCTTGAACGAGTCATCCAGGTACGGGTCGTTGATCAGGCCTTTCCAACCGACCGTGGTGCGCGGCTTTTCAAAGTACACGCGCATGACCAGGTACAGGGTGTCGGACACCTCTGCCGCCAGTACTTTCAGGCGCTCGGCATATTCGTGAGCGGCCTTGATATCGTGGATGGAGCAAGGGCCGACCACGACGAACAGGCGATGGTCCTTGCCGTCGAGAATATTGCGCACCACTTCACGGCCGGCAGTCACGGTCTGCAGGGCCTTGGCGCTGAGGGGTATTTCCTTCTTGAGCTGATCAGGGGTGATCAGGGTCTCGTTGGAGGCAACGTTCAAGTCATCGATCGGTAAATCAGCCATCGTGTTACTCGTCAGGTCACGGGTGCCGGCCGCCAACAATCCCCGTGCGGCCCAGCAGCAAGAATAATCGCAACGGGGAGCCGAACCTTAGCGCGTTACAAGGGGCGGGACAATGGGCTGAGCCCAGTCATTGTGGGGTTTTTACCTGTACCAAGGGTTCAAGCGCGAATGGCCTGCCCAGCGTTGCCCAACCGGTGTAAAAAGAACGCCTACCTGTTAGCTGGAGATTGGCATGCATTCGCGCGCACTACGTATTGGCATCATTGGCAGTGGCGCCATTGGCGGCTTCTATGGGTTGATGCTGGCCAAGGCCGGTTTCGATGTGCATTTTCTGCTGCGTAGCGAGTACCCGACGGTATGTGAGCATGGCCTGAGCCTGGACAGTGCCGAGCACGGCACCCTGCAAATGAAGGTGCAAGCCTATGCCAGGGCCGCCGATATGCCGCCCTGTGACTGGTTGTTGATCGGGGCCAAGGCTACCAGCAACGACCACCTGGCCCCGTTGATTGTCCAGGCTGCCGCACCGGGTGCCAAAGTGGTGCTGTTGCAGAACGGCCTGGGGGTCGAGGAGCAGCTGCGCCCGGCACTGCGCCGCGACATGCACCTGCTGGGCGGGCTGTGTTTCATCTGTGTCAACCGGCAGGGGCCAGGGGTGATCCGGCATCAGGCCTTGGGTACCGTAAACCTGGGTTATCACAGCGGGCCTGCCAGCGATGGTGGTACGGCGCTGGTCAGTGAGGGCACAGGCTTGTTCCAGGCGGCGGGCATCGACTCGCACGCCATGCCGAATCTGGCGCTGGCGCGCTGGCAGAAGCTGGTGTGGAACGTGCCTTATAACGGCCTCTCGGTATTGCTGGGTGCCAGCACCACTGCATTGATGGGCAACGCCGCCAGCCGTGAACTGGTCCTGTCGCTGATGGCAGAAGTTGTGCAAGGTGCCGCAGCATGCGGCCATGTGCTGCCGGAAGGCTACGCCCAACACCTGTTCCAGGTCACCGAGCGCATGCCTGAGTACTGGCCCAGCATGTACCACGACCATGCACACAAGCGCCCATTGGAGTTACAGGCCATTTATGCCGAGCCGCTGGCGCAGGCGCGGGCGGCTGGCTGCCGCTTGCCGCGCATGGAAATGCTGTACCAGGCGCTGTTGTTCATCGACCGGCACCAAGGCCGGCTGTGAGCGTTTCCGGGGTGTATTCCCAGCCCGGTACAGCTCACCCGTGCAGCGCGCCGGACGGCGAAGCGTGCCTCTGCCGCGCTGCTAAGCTGAAGCTTGATCTGCCGCAGCGGCAGTCCAGGAGGTCGAATGATCCGCTCCATGCTGTACGCCACCGACCTCGGTGTCTATGCCCCGTTTGTCATGCAACATGCGCTGGCGCTGGCGCGGACATTCGGGGCTGAGTTGTACGTGATCCATGCGGTCGAGCCCATGGGCCAGTTCGCTGAATCTCTCCTGCAAAGCTACCTCGACGAGCAAACGCTCGACCAGTTGCACAGCCAGGGGGTGAATACAGTAATGGCCAATATAGAGCAGCGCGTGCTGGAGAGCTTTCGCGATGAGCTGGGCGAGGAGGCCGACCTTGCCGTCATCAAGGCCGTACGTGTTCGCCAGGGCGACCCGGCGCAGGTCATTCTGGATCAGGCGCAACGGCTGAGTGTCGACCTGCTGATTTTTGGTAGCCACAGTGCCGGTGCCGGGGTGGATGTGCCAATCGGCCGCACGGCGGTGCGGCTGCTGCAACTGTCGCCGGTCCCGGTCTACATGGTGCCGTTGGCGCAGCATTTGGGGCGTAGGAAAACGTGAGAGTGGCTGTAGGGCAAATCCGCAGCATGTAACAAAATTGTTCTAGATTTATTTCCGGAACCACTAATATAGTTATATATCGTCGCTGCTTGCTGCCGCTGACTCATCGCTGAACCGAGGGAAATCTATGAAGCTTCAACAACTGCGCTACATCTGGGAAGTGGCGCATCATGACCTCAATGTCTCCGCGACGGCGCAGAGCCTGTATACCTCCCAGCCGGGTATCAGCAAGCAGATCCGCCTGCTGGAAGACGAGTTGGGTGTTGAAGTATTCGCGCGCAGTGGCAAACACCTGACCCGCGTGACCCCGGCGGGTGAGCGCATCATCAATACCGCCGGCGAAATTCTGCGCAAGGTCGAGAGCATCAAGCAGATCGCCCAGGAATTCTCCAACGAGAAAAAGGGCACGCTGTCCATCGCCACCACCCATACCCAGGCGCGCTACGCGTTACCGCCGGTGATCAGCAGCTTCATCAAGCAATACCCGGAAGTGTCCCTGCACATGCATCAAGGCTCACCGATGCAGATTGCCGAAATGGCCGCAGACGGTACGGTCGACTTTGCCATCGCCACCGAGGCGCTGGAACTGTTCGGCGACCTGATCATGATGCCATGCTACAAGTGGAACCGCTGTGTGGTCGTGCCGCAAGGTCACCCACTGGCCAAGCTGCCCAAGCTGACGTTGGAGGCCGTAGCCGAATACCCGATCGTGACCTATGTGTTCGGTTTCACCGGGCGCTCGAAGCTGGATGAAGCTTTCAACCACCGCGGCCTTACGCCGAAGGTAGTGTTCACTGCCGCCGACGCCGACGTGATCAAGACCTATGTGCGCCTGGGGCTTGGCGTGGGCATCGTTGCCGGCATGGCAGTGGACGCCAAGCTCGACAGCGACCTGGTGGCACTCGATGCCAGCGAGCTGTTCGAGGCCAGCATCACCAAAATCGGTTTCCGCCGTGGCACCTTCCTGCGCGGCTTCATGTGTGACTTCATCGAGAAGTTCGCGCCGCACCTGACCCGCGAGGTGATGGCCAAGGCAATCCAGTGCCACAACAAGCAGGAGCTGGAAGCGCTGTTCGAAGGGGTCGAACTGCCCGTGCACTGAAACGCGAACACCGGGGGCTGTGCGCCCCCGGTTCTACAGCGGCGTTAGGGATTCAAGCCTTGCTGATCAGGTTGCCAGCGTGCAACCCGCACTCCTTCTGGGTGGACTCTTCCCACCACCAACGCCCTTCACGTTCATGCTGGTTCGGCAGCACCGGGCGCGTGCAGGGCTCGCAGCCGATGCTGATGAAGCCACGTTCATGCAGGCTGTTGTACGGCAGCTCCAGCATGCGGATATAACCCCACACTTCTGCGCTGCTCATCTGCGCCAGCGGGTTGAACTTGTACAGCGTGCGCTCGGGCGTGGAGAAGGCGCTGTCGATTTCCAGCGCTGCCACCTGGCTGCGAGTGCCAGGGCTCTGGTCGCGGCGCTGGCCAGTGGCCCAGGCGCTGACAGTCGCCAGCTTGCGCCGCAATGGCTCGATCTTGCGGATGCCGCAGCACTCGCCATGGCCGTCCTTGTAGAAACTGAACAGGCCCTTTTCCTTGACGAAGGGGTCAAGCTGGGCGCGGTCCGGGCTGAGGATTTCGATCGGCAGGCCATACTGCTCGCGCACCTGGTCGATGAACCGGTACGTTTCCGGGTGCAGGCGGCCTGTGTCGAGGCTGAATACCTTGACCTGCTTGTTAAGCTTCCAGGCCATGTCGACCAGCACCACGTCCTCGGCGCCGCTGAAGGAAACCCACAGGTCGTCGCCGAAGTGCTCGAAGGCAAGCTTGAGGATGTCTTGCGGGGATTTGTTGGCATAGGTCGCGGCCAGGGCGGCGACGTCGAAGGGTTGGCTCATCAGGCAGTTTCCGTCTTGGCTGTGGCGCTGTGCGCTCGTAGTGGGGGTGATGGTAACAAAAAAACAGGGTCTGGACGGGCTGGCGCTCACAGGCCTTGCAGTGTCTGCAGCAACACCCGCACCTTGGCAATCGACTCTTCGTACTCAGCCTGCCACTCGGAATCGGCCACCACTGCGCCGCCACCCCAGCAGCTGACCTGGCCATCCTTGACCAGCAGGCTGCGAATGGCGATCGAGCTGTCCATTTCGCCGCGCACGTCCACATACAGCAGGGAGCCGCAGTACAGTGCCCGCCGCGTGGGCTCCAGCTCGTCGATGATCTGCATGGCGCGGATCTTCGGCGCGCCAGTAATCGAGCCGCCAGGGAAGCTGTCGGCGATCAGGTCCAGCGCGTCCTTGCCGCTGGCCAAGCGGCCGGTAATGCTACTGACCAGGTGGTGCACGTTGGGGTAGCTTTCTAGGCTGAACAGCTCCGGCACTTTCACCGAACCCACCTCGCAGGTACGCCCCAGGTCGTTGCGCAGCAGGTCGACGATCATCAGGTTTTCCGAGCGGTCCTTGGGGCTGTGTAACAGCGCCTGAGCATTGCGCTGGTCTTCGCCTGGGTCGCTGGCGCGTGGGCGGGTGCCCTTGATCGGGCGGGTTTCAACCTGGCGTTGGCTGACGCGAATGAAGCGCTCGGGTGAAAAGCTAAGCAGGGCGCTGCCGTCGGCCAACTGCTGATAGCCCGAAAAGGGCGTCGGGCAGGCCTGGCGCAGTGCCTTGTAGGCCTGCCACGGGTCGCCCTTGCACGGCGCGCGAAAGCGTTGGGTAAGGTTGATCTGGTAACAGTCACCGGCCTGGATATAGCGCTGCACCTGGTCGAAGGCGGCCTGGTATTGCGCAGGCTGCAAGTCGCCGGCCATGGGTGCTAGCAGCTGAAAGTCGCCATCAGGCGTGTGCTCGCTGCCGGCGAAGAGGCTGATCAGGCGTTCGCGCTCGTGCTGCGCCAGGCTTGGGTGAAACACCAGCTGGCTGGTACCGCACTGGTGGTCGCTGACCAGCGCCCAGGCATACAGGCCCAGTTGCGCGTCGGGCAGGCCGAGGTCATCCACGGCGCTGCTTGGCAGGTGTTCAAGGCGGCGGCCGAAGTCATAGCTCAGGTAGCCGATCAGGCCGCCGGCGAAAGGCAGCTCTACGCCGCTGGGCAAATCGGCACTGCCCAGGCGCGCCAGGCCCTCGCGCAGGCGGGCGAGAAACGCGCGGCCATGCTCTGCGGGTTCGGCTTGCAGTTGTTGCAGCGGCCAGGCACTGAGCAGATCGAAGCGCCCACGCTCGGCGCCAGGGCGGGCGCTGTCGAGCAGGATCGCGCCGGGCGCCTGGCGCAGGCGGGCGAAATAGGCGGCTGGGTCGGGTTGGTAGGGCAGGGGGTGGAGCGTACAGGTCGGCATCAGTATGGACGGCGATGTAAAAGCGAGGAGGGCGATTGTAGACCTGTGCGGGAGCAGCGCCTAGCGCTGGGCGCGACATTCAACCGTGTGTTTGGCGCCTGGGGCTGGTCGCGACGCAAGGCGGCTGCCCCAGGAGATTACCTACCCCTTGTGGCAGCCGCCCCGGCGATGTCAGCCCGGGTGTACGTGCCCAAACAAGCCCTGCGACACCTTCACCCGCTGCTCGACGTCCTCCGTCAGGCCGTCCTTTGCCAGTGCTTCGATGTGCGCTTCGATGGCATGGGTGCGCTGGGTCAGCCCGCAGTCGTTGGCGATCTGGATGTTCAACCCTGGGCGGGCGTTAAGCTCCAGAATCAGCGGGCCTTTGTCCTGGTCCAGGACCATGTCCACGCCGATATAGCCCAGCCCGCACAGCTCGTAGCACCCGGCGGCCAGCTTCATGAAGCCGTCCCAGTTCGGCAGTTGCACGCCGTCTACCGCGTTGGTGGTGTCTGGGTGCTTGCTGATGATGTTGTTCAGCCAGGTGCCGCGCAGGGTCACGCCGGTAGCCAGGTCGACCCCCACACCGATGGCGCCCTGGTGCAGGTTGGCCTTGCCGCCGGACTGCCGGGTGGGCAGGCGCAGCATGGCCATGACCGGGTAGCCCATCAGCACGATGATGCGGATGTCGGGCACGCCTTCATAGCTGATGCTCTTGAAGATCTGGTCGGGTGTGACCCGGTATTCGATCAGCGCCCGGTCACGGTGCCCGCCCAGCGAGTACAGGCCGGTGAGGATGCTCGAGACCTGGTGCTCGATTTCCTCGTGGCTCATGATCTTGCCGGAAACGGTGCGGTAGCGGTCCTCAAAGCGGTCGGCGATCACCAGGATGCCGTCACCGCCGGCACCTTGTGCCGGCTTGATGACGAAGTCGTTGCGGCCGCCGATGATCTCGTGAAGCTTGTCGATCTGCTTCTCTGTCTCGATGACGCCGTACATTTCCGGCACGTGGATACCTGCCGCGAGGGCACGCTCCTTGGTGATGATCTTGTCGTCGACAATCGGGTACAGGCTGCGCTTGTTGTACTTCAGCACATAGTCTGCGTTACGCCGGTTGATGCCCATGATGCCCCGGGCCTCCAGGGCTTTCCACGTCTTGATCAGGCCAAACATCACACGTCTGCCTTTTTCACGAATGCCTTGAAGCGCATCAGCTCGGTCAGACGGTAGCCGCGATAACGGCCCATCGCCAGCATGAAGCCGACCAGGATCAGCAGCACGGCCGGGAAGGTGAACACGAAATACACCAGCTCTGGCACCATCATCAGCAGGTGTGCCAGCGATGCGGCAAACAGGGTGCCGATGGCCACTTTCATGGCATGGCCGCCGCCACGCTCTTCCCAGGTGATCGACAGGCGTTCGATGGTCATGGTCAGGATCACCATCGGGAACAGGGCCACCGACAGCCCGCGTTCAAGACCCAGCTTGTGGCTGAACAGGCTGATCGCCGCGATCAGCACCACGACGAAGGTCAGCACCACGGACAGCCGCGGCAGCATCTGCAGTTTCAGGTGTTCCAGGTACGAACGCAGTGACAGGCCCAATGCCGTGATGACCGTGAACAACACGATACCGAAGCCCAGCTGGGTTTCGCGGAAGGCCAGGGCGATCAGCACCGGGGTGAAGGTGCCCAGGGTCTGGATACCGATCAGGTTGCGCAGCACCAGGATCACCAGCACACCGATCGGGATCATGACCATGATCATGAAGGTCTGCTGGGTTTGCAGGGGCAGGCCGTATAGCGAATATTCGAGGAAGTCGGCGTCGGTGTTCTCGTCAGTCAGCTTGGCCAGGCGAATGGCATTCATTTCACTGTTGTTCATGCTGAACGTGACGTTGGCCTTCTTGCCGCCATCGACGGTGATCAGGTTGTCGTCACCGGTCCACCACAGCAGGCGGTCGCTGGGCAGACCCTGCTCGCCCGTGTCCGGGTTGAAGTACAGCCAGTCGTTACCGTTGTAGCTGCGCAGCCACAGCTCGGGGGTTTGCGGGGTATCGGCCACCAGGCGGATGGTGTGCACCTTTTCCATCGGTACGTGGGCAATCGACAGCAGCAGGTCGATCACCTGGGCCTTTTTCATCGGTGAGGTATCGCCGGCCAGCAGCAGCTTGACGTTGTCATCGTTGAGGTTGTTGACCCGCTTGATGGTCTCGCTGACGAACGTCTCGACATCGGCTGAATGCTGGCGGATGGGCGCCATCAGCGCCTCGGCGGCGATTTTTTCGGGGCCGTCGATGGCCAGGCTGTCACGGAAGGTCGGGCCTTTCACCGCGGTTTTTTCGTTGCTGTAGCGCTTGGTCAGCACCAGGCGGTAGTACAGCGTCTGGTTGCCGCTGGCGCGACGGGCCGACCAGGTGACCTTGCGGTTGCCATCGGCACGGTTGACGCTGACCCCGTAGTTGTTGGAGATGAAGCTCTCGTTGAGGCTGACGTAGTCGCGGTTCAGTGGCGGCACGAACATCTGCACCTTGACCGGGTCCTTGGTGCTGGCCACGAACTCGACCTTGGCGTCGATGTTCCATAGGTCGTCGGTTTCATCCTCGGTCACCGGGATGCCGAGGAAGAAGATCTGATAAGCCGTGACTGCCACGCCCAACAACACCAGTACGGTGATCAGGACTTTCAGATGGAGGGTAAGAGAGCGCATCGGGATTACTCTGCTTTGGGAGCGTCGGTGGCACAGGCAGGTTTGCCGGCCGCGTATTTAAGGCTTGGGTCGACCAGCGCGTCGAAGTGCTTGAGCGCCTCGGAGCCGATCAGCAGCGGGAACTGGAAGGCGCTGCGGTCGGTGAGGTTGACTTCGATGGTGCGCAAGGCCTGGCCCATGCAGATTTCGAGTTCGATGACCGGGCGGGCGGTGTAGGCCTTGCCCGATTCAGCATCATAGTCGCCTGCTCGGCGCTTGATTTTGCTGACGCGGGCAAGAGGCCGTTCGATCGGGTGCGAGTGGGCGGCATCGATGGCCAGGTAGAAGCGCACCCAGCTTTCGCCGTTGCGCTTGAAGCGCTTGATGTCGCGGGCGCTGAGCGAAGCAGTTTTGGCGCCGGTATCGAGTTTGGCCGCCACTTCCAGGTCCAGGTCGCCCAGGCGTGCGTATTCATTGAGACCGTACACGGTCTTGCCGGCCGCCTGGCCAATGGCCGGCAGCAGGGTGAGGCAGAGCAGCAATAAAACGGGTGTGAGTCTCATAATCCTGGCGCGATGCAGTGTAAGGTTCTAGGCAAGGTTCAGGTCAAGGTGACTGGCAACTACTGCGCAAGCTTCCTCGTTCATCTGTCAACAAGCATGAATGCATGACAGACAGGCTATCCATACCCCATCGGAGGCGCGGCATTCTATCACGACGACGTATTGACGCCAGCGGTGCGCGATCTGACAGCGCTTGGCTGGCGTAAGTTCGTTCTTAGACGATTGTCGACAATATTGATTTTGTCTTTGACTTGATTGGCTTAAATGATTAACTTCTGGCGAAGAGATTTACCAAGGTGTCGACAATATGCAAGACCTTTCCACCCCTGGCCCGATGCTGGCAGACGATTCGGAAACCTTGTCGGAAAACGTCTTCCGGCGTATCCAGGCGGCCATCGTCAAAGGGGAAATTGCCCCTGGCAGCAAGATCTCCGAGCCAGAGCTGGCACGCACCTATGGCATCAGCCGCGGGCCGCTGCGCGAGGCCATCCACCGCCTGGAAGGCCAGCGCCTGCTGGTGCGGGTGCCTCATGTAGGCGCACGGGTGGTGTCGCTCAACCATGCCGAACTGATAGAGCTCTACGAGATTCGTGAGTCCCTGGAAGGCATGGCCTGCCGCCTGGCCGCTGAACGCATGAGCCAGGCCGATATCGACGAGCTGCGCCGGGTGCTCGATACCCATGAGCGGGATGCCGCGTTCCAGGCTGGCCTGGGTTACTACCAGCAGGAGGGCGACTACGACTTCCATTACCGCATCATCCAGGGCAGCGGTAACCAGACGTTGGTCAAGATGCTGTGCGGCGAGCTGTACCAGCTGGTGCGGATGTACCGTATCCAGTTCTCGGCCACGCCCAACCGGCCGCGCCAGGCCTTTGCCGAACACCACCGCATTCTCGATGCCATCGCCGAACGTGACGGCGAACTGGCCGAACTTCTGATGCGCCGTCACATCGGTGCGTCCAAGCGCAATATCGAGCGTCACTATCTGGACGCCCACAACAATAACCCACGAGGTGAGAAATGACTGTGAACAGCACACCCGGTCAGCGTTTTCGCGATGCTGTCGCCGCTGAACGCCCCCTGCAGGTGGTTGGCGCCATCAATGCCAACCATGCCTTGCTGGCCAAGCGCGCCGGTTTCAAGGCCATCTACCTGTCCGGTGGCGGCGTTGCCGCAGGCTCCCTGGGCCTGCCGGACCTGGGTATCACTGGCCTGGACGATGTGCTCACCGACGTGCGCCGTATCACCGATGTGTGCGACCTGCCGCTGCTGGTGGATGTCGATACAGGCTTCGGTGCCTCGGCCTTCAACGTGGCGCGCACCGTGCGCTCGATGAGCAAGTTCGGTGCGGCGGCGATCCATATCGAGGACCAGGTTGGCGCCAAGCGTTGCGGCCACCGGCCGAACAAGGAAATCGTCAGCCAGCAGGAAATGGTCGACCGCATCAAGGCGGCCGTCGATGCCCGTAGCGACGACAGCTTCGTGATCATGGCACGTACCGACGCCCTGGCCGTCGAAGGCTTGAACGCTGCCCTGGACCGCGCCGCAGCGTGCATCGAGGCGGGTGCCGACATGATCTTCCCGGAAGCGATCACAGAGCTGCAGATGTACAAGACCTTCGCTGACCGGGTGAAGGCCCCCATCCTGGCCAACATCACCGAGTTTGGCGCCACCCCGCTGTTCACCACCGAAGAGCTGGCGGCGGTCGATGTTTCGCTGGTGCTGTACCCGCTGTCGGCGTTCCGCGCCATGAACAAGGCCGCCGAAAATGTCTACACCGCGCTGCGCCGCGACGGCACCCAGAAGAACGTGATCGATACCATGCAGACGCGCATGGAGCTTTACGATGCCATTGGCTACCACGCCTTCGAGCAGAGCCTCGATGCGTTGTTTGCCCAGAAGAAGGGCTGAGCCAGTGACAACACCAGCCCCGCATGGCAGCGGGGTTGCCCGCGAAAAGGCGGGTACAGGCAAACCCGATTAGCCAGCCAGATTTCCATAACAAGTTCAAGAAAGGAGAAACACCATGGCCGAAGCAAAAGTACTCAGTGGCGCAGGCCTGCGCGGCCAGGTCGCCGGCCAGACTGCACTGTCCACCGTGGGCCAGGCCGGTGCCGGTCTGACCTACCGCGGTTACGATGTGCGTGACCTGGCCGCTGGTGCCGAATTCGAAGAAGTCGCCTACCTGCTGCTGTACGGCGAGCTGCCCTCCCAGGCTGAACTGGCCGACTACAAACACAAGCTCAAGGGCATGCGTGACCTGCCACCGGCACTCAAGGAAGTGCTCGAGCGCATTCCCCGCGACGCCCACCCCATGGACGTGATGCGCACCGGTTGTTCGGTGCTCGGTACCCTCGAGCCCGAGCTCACCTTCGAAGCCCAGCGCGACAAGACCGACCGGCTGTTGGCCCTGTTCCCGGCGGTGATGTGCTACTGGTACCGCTTCACCCACCATGGCGTGCGCATCGACTGCAGCAGCGACGAAGACACCTTGGGCGGCCACTTCCTGCACCTGCTGCACGGCAAGAAGCCCAGCGAGCTGCACGTCAAGGTCATGAACGTGTCGCTGATCCTCTACGCCGAGCACGAGTTCAACGCCTCGACCTTCACGGCCCGGGTGTGCGCTTCGACCCTGTCCGACCTGTATTCCTGCGTTACCGCAGCCATCGGCACGTTGCGCGGCCCGCTGCACGGGGGCGCCAACGAGGCTGCCATGGAGCTGATAGAGCGCTTCCAGAGCCCGCAGGAAGCCACTGCCGAGCTGCTGCGCATGCTCGAGCGCAAAGACAAGATCATGGGCTTCGGGCATGCCATCTACAAAGAGTCCGACCCGCGCAACGAGGTGATCAAGGGTTGGTCGAAACAATTGGCCGATGAGGTGGGCGACAAAGTGCTGTACCCGGTTTCCGAGGCCATCGACAAGACCATGTGGGAGCAGAAACGCCTGTTCCCCAATGCCGATTTCTACCATGCTTCGGCTTACCACTTCATGGGTATTCCGACCAAGCTGTTCACCCCGATTTTCGTCTGTTCGCGCCTGACTGGCTGGGCGGCGCACGTGTTCGAGCAGCGCGCCAACAACCGCATCATCCGCCCGAGCGCCGAGTATGTCGGCGTCGAGCAGCGTCAGTTCGTGCCGATCGAGCAGCGCTGAGGCATAGATCGCCAGGGCTGCTGTGCAGCCCAATCGCGACACAAGGCCGCTCCCACAGGGACTGCGCAGCACCCCATTGGCCAGATCTGTATACCGAATACCGTGACCGAGCCTGATAACGATATGAATACTGCATACCGCAAGCCCCTGCCAGGCACCGACCTGGACTACTTCGATGCGCGCGCGGCGGTCGAGGCGATCAAGCCCGGCGCCTACGACGGCCTGCCGTACACCTCGCGCGTTCTCGCCGAAAACCTGGTGCGTCGCTGCGACCCGGCCACCCTCGACGCCTCGCTGAGCCAACTGATCGAGCGCAAGCGCGACCTCGATTTCCCGTGGTTCCCGGCGCGCGTGGTGTGCCATGACATCCTCGGCCAGACCGCGCTGGTCGACCTCGCCGGCCTGCGTGACGCCATCGCCGACAAGGGCGGCGACCCGGCCCAGGTCAACCCGGTGGTGCCGGTACAACTGATCGTCGACCACTCGCTGGCTGTCGAGTGCGGCGGCTATGACCCGCAAGCGTTCGACAAGAACCGCGCCATCGAAGACCGACGTAACGAGGACCGCTTCCATTTCATCAATTGGACCAAGAAAGCGTTCAAGAATGTCGACGTGATCCAGCCGGGTAACGGCATCATGCACCAGATCAACCTGGAGAAGATGTCGCCGGTGGTGCACACCGACCATGGCATCGCCTACCCGGATACCTGCGTGGGCACTGACAGCCACACCCCGCACGTCGATGCCCTGGGCGTGATCGCCATTGGCGTGGGTGGCCTGGAAGCGGAAAACGTGATGCTTGGCCGAGCATCGTGGATGCGCCTGCCGGAAATCGTCGGCGTCGAGTTGACCGGCAAGCTGGCGCCGAACCTCACCGCCACCGACCTGGTGCTGGCCCTGACCGAGTTCCTGCGCAAGCAGAAAGTGGTCGGCGCCTACCTGGAGTTCCACGGTGAAGGTGCGCGCGCCCTGACCCTGGGGGACCGCGCGACCATCTCCAACATGGCCCCGGAGTACGGCGCCACGGCGGCCATGTTCGCCATTGACCAGCAGACCATCGATTACCTGCGCCTGACCGGCCGTGAAGAACAGCAGGTCAAACGGGTGGAAACCTACGCCAAGGTCGCCGGCCTCTGGGCCGACAGCCTGGCCGGCGCAGTATACGAGCGTACCCTGAGCTTCGACTTGTCGAGCGTGGTACGCAACATGGCCGGCCCGTCCAACCCGCATGCCCGCGTGGCCACCAGCGAGCTGGCGGCCAAAGGCATTGCCGGCAGCTGGCAGCAAGTGCCAGGGCAGATGCCTGATGGTGCGGTGATCATTGCCGCCATCACCAGCTGTACCAATACCAGCAACCCGCGCAACGTGATCGCCGCAGGCCTGATTGCACGCAACGCCAACAGGCTGGGCCTTACCCGCAAGCCGTGGGTCAAGTCATCGCTGGCCCCGGGCTCCAAGGCGGTGCAGCTGTACCTGGAAGAGGCTGGCCTGGAGAAGGAACTGGAGCAACTGGGCTTTGGCATCGTCGCCTTCGCCTGTACGACCTGCAACGGCATGTCTGGTGCCCTGGACCCGGTGATCCAGCAGGAAATCATCGACCGTGACCTGTACGCCACCGCCGTGCTGTCGGGCAACCGCAACTTCGACGGGCGTATCCACCCGTATGCCAAGCAAGCCTTCCTGGCCTCGCCACCCTTGGTGGTCGCCTATGCGATTGCGGGCACCATTCGCTTTGACATCGAGAAGGACGTGCTGGGCGTGGTCGATGGCCAGGAAATCCGCCTCAAGGACATCTGGCCCAGTGATGAAGAGATCGACGCCGTGGTGCGTGCGGCGGTCAAGCCGGAGCAGTTCCGCAAGGTGTACATCCCTATGTTCGCCATCGAGGAAGACCGCGGGCCGAAAGTGGCACCGTTGTATGAGTGGCGACCCATGAGCACCTATATTCGCCGGCCGCCGTACTGGGAAGGCGCCCTGGCCGGTGAGCGTACCCTGCGTGGCATGCGGCCGCTGGCGGTGCTGCCGGACAACATCACCACCGACCACCTGTCGCCATCCAACGCGATCATGCTCGACAGTGCTGCGGGCGAGTACCTAGCGAAAATGGGCCTGCCAGAAGAAGACTTCAACTCTTACGCCACCCACCGCGGTGACCACCTGACCGCCCAGCGCGCGACCTTTGCCAACCCCAAGCTGTTCAACGAAATGGTGCGCAACGCAGACGGCAGCGTGAGGCAAGGCTCGCTGGCGCGCATTGAACCGGAAGGCCGGGTGACCCGCATGTGGGAGGCGATCGAGACCTACATGCAGCGCAAGCAGCCGCTGATTATCGTGGCCGGTGCCGATTACGGCCAGGGCTCGTCGCGTGACTGGGCGGCCAAGGGCGTGCGCCTGGCCGGTGTCGAGGCCATTGTCGCAGAAGGTTTCGAGCGCATTCACCGCACCAACCTGGTAGGCATGGGCGTGCTGCCGTTGGAGTTCAAACCCGGTACCGACCGCAAGACCTTGGGGCTGGACGGTAGCGAAACCTATGACGTGCTGGGTGCGCGTACGCCGCGCGCTACGCTGACCCTGGTGATTACCCGGGCCAGCGGCGAGCGCATCGATGTGCCGGTGACCTGCCGCCTGGACACGGCCGAGGAAGTTTCGATCTACGAAGCGGGCGGGGTGCTGCAGCGCTTCGCCCAGGACTTCCTCGAAGCTACCGCCTAACCCCAAGAGCAGGGGCCGCGTTGCGGCCCATCGCCGGCGAGCCAGCGCCCACAGGAGTCGCGCAATCTCGATGGCAGCACGGTCCCTGTGGGAGCTGGCTTGCCGGCGATGGGCTGCAAAGCAAGCCCGAGGGTCTCATGCCTATCAGACAGGACAGCAAAGCAATGGCTCATGTACCGCAAACAAGAATACCCGCCACCTACATCCGTGGCGGCACCAGCAAAGGCGTGTTCTTCCGCCTGCAAGACCTGCCCGAGCCGGCGCAGGTCCCAGGCCCTGCCCGCGACGCGCTATTGCTGCGGGTTATCGGCAGCCCCGACCCTTACGGCAAGCAGATCGACGGTATGGGCGGCGCGACCTCCAGCACCAGCAAGACCGTCATCCTGTCGCCCAGCATCAAGCCGGGCCATGATGTCGATTACCTGTTCGGCCAGGTCAGCATCGACAAGGCCTTTGTCGACTGGAGCGGCAACTGCGGCAACCTCTCTGCTGCGGTCGGGTCGTTCGCCATCAGTAGCGGCCTGGTCGACAGCGCGCGCATTCCACGCAACGGCGTGGCCACCGTGCGGATCTGGCAGGCGAACATCGGCAAGACCATCATTGCCCACGTGCCGGTCACTGAAGGTGAAGTGCAGGAAACCGGTGACTTCGAGCTGGATGGGGTAACGTTCCCGGCAGCGGAAGTGCAGTTGGAGTTCCTTGACCCGGCTGCGGACGAGGACGGTGCCGGCGGTGCCATGTTCCCGACCGGCAAGCTGGTTGACGACCTTGAGGTGCCGGGTGTCGGCACCTTCAAGGCCACCTTGATCAATGCCGGCATCCCGACCATTTTCGTCAATGCTGCCGATATCGGCTACACCGGTACGGAGTTGCAGGACGCCATCAACGGTGACCCGCAAGCGCTGCTGCGCTTCGAGGCCATCCGTGCCCATGGTGCCGTGCGTATGGGCCTGATCGACCATGTCGACCAGGCTGCCGGGCGTCAGCACACACCGAAAGTGGCCTTCGTCGCACCACCCAGCACCTACACGGCGTCCAGTGGCAAGGCGGTACTGGCAGGCGAGATCGACCTGTTGGTACGTGCCTTGTCGATGGGCAAGCTGCACCATGCCATGATGGGCACTGCGGCGGTGGCGATCGGTACGGCGGCGGCCATTCCCGGTACGCTGGTCAACCTGGCCGCGGGCGGGGGCGAGCGCAGCGCCGTTCGTTTCGGCCATCCTTCGGGCACGCTGCGGGTGGGCGCCGAAGCCCGCCAGGTAAACGGCGAGTGGACAGTGACCAAGGCAATCATGAGCCGCAGTGCTCGCGTGCTGATGGAGGGCTGGGTTCGCGTGCCTGGCGACAGCTTCTAAGCCACCCCTGGCGCTCGGCCTCAAGCGGGGCCGCTGCGCGGCCCTATCGCCGGCAAGCCAGCTCCCACAGGGAGCGCACCAGGGCTGACAGGTGCTCGCCACAAGATGTTCAGCGCCTGACAACCCTGATGGACCCCCTGTGGGAGCCGGCTTGCCGGCGATAGGGCCGGTGAGGAACAAAAAAAAGCCCCGGCATTTCTGCCAGGGCTTCTTCTTGTAGCTTGCAGCTTACAACTTGCCGCTCAGCTTACGCCTGTACCACCGGGATCTTGGCGTTGGCAGCCGCTTCGCGGAACTCGGCGATCTGGTCGAAGCTCAGGTAGCGGTAGACGTCGGCAGCCATGCTGTCGATGTCTTTGGCGTACTGCATGTACTCTTCGACGGTCGGCAGTTTGCCAATGATCGAAGCCACGGCAGCCAGCTCGGCCGACGCCAGGTACACGTTGGTGGCGTCGCCCAGGCGGTTCGGGAAGTTACGGGTCGAGGTGGAGACCACGGTCGAACCGGTCTGCACACGTGCCTGGTTACCCATGCACAGCGAGCAGCCTGGCATTTCCATGCGTGCACCGGCCTTGCCGTAGATGCCGTAGTAGCCTTCTTCGGTCAGCTGGTGAGCGTCCATCTTGGTTGGCGGGGCCAGCCACAGACGGGTCGGAATACCGCCCTTGACCTTCTCCAGCAGCTTGCCGGCAGCGCGGAAGTGCCCGATGTTGGTCATGCACGAACCAATGAACACTTCGTCGATTTTCTCGCCTTGAACCGAGGACAGCAGGCGTGCGTCGTCCGGGTCGTTCGGCGCGCAGAGCACAGGCTCTTTGACGTCGGCCAGGTCGATCTCGATGATTTCGGCGTACTCGGCATCGGCGTCGGCCGATAGCAGCTCAGGCTTGGCCAGCCAGGCTTCCATGGCTTGGGCACGGCGCTCGAGGGTACGGGCGTCGCCGTAACCTTCGCCGATCATCCAGCGCAGCAGGGTGATGTTGGACTTCAGGTACTCGGCGATGGCCTTTTCTGGCAGCTTGATGGTGCAGCCGGCAGCAGAGCGCTCGGCCGAAGCATCGGACAGCTCGAAGGCTTGTTCGACAGTCAGTTCGTCCAGGCCTTCAATTTCCAGGATGCGGCCGGAGAAGGCGTTTTTCTTGCCTTTTTTCTCGACGGTCAGCAGGCCTTGCTTGATGGCGTAGTAAGGGATGGCATGGACCAGGTCACGCAGGGTGATACCAGGCTGCAGTTTGCCCTTGAAGCGCACCAGGATCGACTCTGGCATGTCCAGCGGCATGACGCCGGTGGCTGCGGCGAACGCGACCAGGCCGGAACCGGCCGGGAACGAGATGCCGATCGGGAAGCGGGTGTGCGAGTCGCCGCCAGTACCCACGGTGTCGGGCATCAGCATGCGGTTCAGCCAGCTGTGGATGATGCCGTCGCCTGGGCGCAGCGACACGCCGCCACGGGTGCGGATGAAGTCTGGCAGGGTGTGGTGGGTGGTGACGTCGATCGGCTTCGGATAGGCCGCGGTGTGGCAGAACGACTGCATCACCAGGTCAGCGGAGAAGCCCAGGCAAGCCAGGTCTTTCAGCTCGTCACGGGTCATCGGGCCGGTGGTGTCTTGGGAGCCGACGGTGGTCATCTTCGGTTCGCAGTAGGCACCTGGGCGCACGCCCTGGCCTTCAGGCAAGCCACACGCACGGCCGACCATTTTCTGCGCCAGGGTGAAGCCCTTGCCGCTGTCGGCTGGCTGCTCCGGTTTCTTGAACAGCTCCGATGGGCCTTGGCCCAGCTCGGCACGGGCTTTTTCGGTCAGGCCACGGCCGACGATCAGCGGGATACGGCCGCCAGCGCGCACTTCATCCAGCAGCACTTCGGTTTTCAGGGCAAAGGTGGTGACCAGCTCGTCGCTGCCATGGCGGCGCACTTCACCTTTGAACGGGTAGACGTCGATCACGTCGCCCATGGCCAGGTTGGTGCAGTCGAACTCGATCGGCAGGGCGCCGGCGTCTTCCATGGTGTTGTAGAAGATCGGGGCGATCTTGGTGCCGAAGCAGAAACCACCAGCGCGCTTGTTCGGCACGTACGGGATGTCGTCGCCGAAGAACCACAGCACCGAGTTGGTGGCGGATTTACGCGAGGAACCGGTACCGACCACGTCACCGACATAGGCAACCGGGTAGCCTTGGGCCTTGACCGCTTCGATCTGGGCCAGCGGGCCTACCGAACCCGGCTGCTGCGGCTCGATGCCGTCACGGGCCATTTTCAGCATGGCCAGGGCGTGCAGCGGGATGTCAGGGCGCGACCAGGCATCTGGGGCAGGGGACAGGTCGTCGGTGTTGGTCTCGCCAGGCACCTTGAACACGCTCAGGGTGTACTTGTCGGCGATGGCCGGGCGCGAGGTGAACCACTCGCCGGCAGCCCAGGACTCCAGCACGGCTTTGGCATTGGCGTTGCCAGCCTTGGCTTTTTCGGCCACATCGTGGAAGGCATCGAACATCAGCAAGGTGTGCTTGAGCTGTTCGGCCGCGACGGCGCCCAGTTCGGCGTCATCCAGCAGCGCGACCAGCGTTTCGATGTTGTAGCCGCCCTGCATGGTGCCCAGCAGTTCGGTGGCGTGCTTGCGGTCGATCAGTGGCGATTGGGTTTCGCCCTTGGCGACGGCAGAGAGGAACGCAGCCTTGACGTAGGCAGCTTCGTCGACCCCTGGCGGTACACGGTGGGTGATCAGTTCTACGAGGAAGGCTTCTTCGCCGGCCGGGGGGTTTTTCAGCAGCTCGACCAGGCCTGCGGTTTGTTCGGCGTTCAGCGGCTGGGGCACGATGCCCAGGGCGGCGCGCTCTTCGATGTGTTTGCGGTAGGCTTCAAGCACAGTTATTTCCCTCATCAGTGGTCCCTAAAGGGGGTCCGGGACGCTCATCCAGCATTCGATGCACCCATGCGCCGCCACGGCTTTTTGAGCCGCCCGGCCAGGGTCGCAAAGAATCCTTACGGAAGCTGCTTTCAAAGTTTTACGCCTGCAGAACGGGGTGCTGATGAGGGCTGGCGCGGGCATGCGAGGGATGCATGGCCCGGGCCAACGCCGTTCTACCGGATCAACTGTGCTCGTGACGCTTTGAAAACAGCTTCCTACGGACATTGTTGCCTGTGAAAAGGCCGGATGATTCTACGGCAAAAAAAGCTCGAAGGTAAGGCGCAGAACATGACTTTAACGAGTGACCCTGGTTAGACAAAGGGCTAACATGGGTGCGTGTTCCACCGCCAAGCTGTTGTTTTTCATGTCCAACAAGTCCATCAAGACCCCTTGCGTCGGCCTGTGCTCCACGGTGTATGGGGACACGGTTTGCCGCGGCTGCAAGCGCTTCCACCACGAAGTGATCCACTGGAACGGCTACGATGACGCGCAAAAGCGCGCCGTGTGGCTGCGCCTTGAGCAGTTGCTGGTGCAGGTCATGATGGCCAAGCTCGAGGTGTTCGACAAAAGCCTGTTGCGCCAGCAACTGGAGCAGCGCTCCATCCGCTTCGTCGACCAGCAGTCGGAATATTGCTGGGCGTACCAGTTGATCGCCCGCGGTGCGCGGATGATCCGTGATCTGGAAGCCTACGGCATGGTACTGCTGCCGGAATTCCGCGATTGGGAACTGCCGCAATTGCGCGATGCCATCGACCGCGAATTCTTCCTTTTGTCCGAAGCGCACTACCAGCGTTACATCGCCCCTGCGTTTCTCGACAGCTCGCTGGGCTAGGCGAGCGCCCTCGCCGGGGTTCGAGGCTATTCGTACACGGCCTGGGAGCGGGTTCCGGCTGCAAGTGGGCGACAACACTCACTACTGTCCTCCTTTTCCGCCAGTGAAGAGGGCTCGACGGCATGTCCCACTACCAATTCCAACCTCAGAAAAGCTTCATTGCCAGGCTGTACTGGCAGCCACGCTTGAGCACGCAAGGGCAGATTGAAGGCGTGCCCATTGGTGACACCGGTAATGGCGATTCGCCGTTTACCAGTGGTGGCTGGCTGCACGCCGGCGAAGACCATTACACCGACACGGTGGCACCGGCGTATGTGATCTCACGTCGCAAATTCCGCACGCTGTTCTGGTTCGGCTGCTACGAGACCGATGGTGAGTACGACTTCGAGATCCGCGCCGTGGGTGACGAAGACAACCATCCGCACTGGCGGCGGCGCGGTCACCGCCTGGATGTCAGCCGCAACGGCTATCTGGCCCTGTACTCGGCCACGGAGGCCGTTGGCCATGACGCCTTGGCCGCCGGCACCATGCTCTGGCGCCTCGATGGCCTAATGCCAGAGCAGCTTGCCGAAGGCGATTCGGTCAGCGACGTGAGCCTGGTCAGCCTGCATGGCAAGACGGTCAGGCGGCTGGTCGAGGACGGCTTTCCCTACCTCAGCGAGGTGCAAGGTGAAGCAGGCTACCTGCATCTCCAGGTGCTGAGCATAGGGGCCGCCTGACCCTCGTTTCAGTCGCCGTAGTATTCGCACCCGCTGGTGCAGGTCTCGTGGATGCGGACTTTGGACAACTCAGGCAGCAGCGGCTTGACCTGATCCCAGATCCACTTGGCGATTACCTCGCTGGTGGGGTTTTCCAGGCCGGGAATGTCGTTAAGGTAATTGTGGTCCAGCTGCTCGTAGATCGGCTTGAAAATGGCCTTCACCTCGGCGAAGTCACGGATCCAGCCGGTGTGCGGGTCCAGCGGGCCGGTCAGGTGCAGGCCGACCTTGAACGAGTGGCCGTGCAGGCGGCCGCATTTGTGCCCGGCAGGCACGTGGGGCAGGCGGTGGGCCGATTCGAATGTAAATTCCTTGAAGATTTCCACTGGTGGACCTGTAAAGCTGATGGGATATGGGCTTGAGCGGAATCTGGCGTTTCAGTGTACTGCTCAATGTACTGATTGGTCGTCGCTGGGGTTAAGTGAGGCCATCCACTGGTTGATGTCTGACTGACGCCAGGCGACCGATTTTGGTCCTATCTTAACCTGTTTTGGGAATGTTCCTTCCTTAATTCGTGTGTACACGGTGTTGCGCCCCATGCCAGTGATGCGGAGCACATCGGGCAGGCGAAGCAGGCGATCAATTCCATCTAACTGTGCCATATAGCCTCCTCAGGCCGTGAAGTGATATCCGACCTTCGCCGCCCGGGCGGCTTCCTCGGTGCGGAACATGAGCTGTGTTTTGCCTGGGCGGCCTTCCGATTCGTACTCGGCCGATACCCACCAGTGGCCGAACTTGCGGTACGGCTCGCCGAGGATCTTCGTGACGTAGCACAGGTTCATGGATGGTCGCCTCCCTCAACAATCGAATGCTCGACGGTTCGCGATCGGGGATCGGCATCACCCAGGAAAACCATGTTCAGCGCGGTTTCCTGCAGGCTGCCCACCTCATCGGTGCCTTCTTCGTCCTCGGACAGCACGGGCAGTGCCTGGTGGCGGATCATGTCGATGCTCAGGCCCTCGGGAATGTCGAACCTGGTGGTGATGGTGGTCTTGACAGTAATGATTGGCATAGGATGGTCTCCACGCCGCCGGCGGCGGCAGGTTGGTGGTCAGGCCAGATCGGCCAGGGCAAATACGATGCCGCGGCAGTAGGGCTCGCCATCCTCGACCACCTCGAAGGAGGCATGCGGGATGTCGGTCTTATAAGTCCAGCTGTAGCCTTCTTCCTTGCACCAGTAGGCCTCAATCGGCATGGCATTGGCCTTGCGCTGGTAGTACTTCATGGCCCCATCGCTGTCGCGATCGTCGAGGCAATCAGGGTCGGGAAGCGGGCCATCCTGATCGACATAGGCATAGCCACCGTCGTAGCAGCCGATCTCCTCCCGGCGGGCGCCGTAGAACTCCATCAGGTCGTCGCTGGCACCGCAGAGGATCACCAGGCCAGCGCTCTGTGCTGAGATGATCAGCGGGTCGGGGATGCGGGTCGGGTATTCGAGGCCGTTCAGTTGGGCGGCCAGTTCTTCTTTGGTCATGGCAATAGCTCTCCATGCCCGCGCATGTCGGCGGGCTTGAGTAATTGGGGGTGTGGTTAGGCGCCCTTGAACGGAACGACGTTTTCGAGCTCGCGCTTCACGCCGCCGGCGTCGCGGAAGGCTTTCCACTCAGCATGGTGGGCCGCGCAGTAATGGACGTCAGGGGCAACTTCGGTTGAGCAATGTCGGCACAGGCTGCGATCGCAGGTCTTGCCATCGCCAACCGGGTAATCGCACAAGTTCGCCGAGACATCGCCGCATCCAGAACAGTGCGGTCCCAGGTCGCCGCAGATATGTCCCCTTGGGTTGCGGTTTTCGTCGTACAGCGTGTAACAGCTCATCGCGGCCTCCTTGCGATCAGGTAGGCCATGTAGGCGAGGGCGATCATGGCGCCACCTGCTTGCGGTAGCCGGCGTCGTACAGCGTCAATCCCATTTTGATCTGCCCGGGAGTTGGGGATTCATGCCCGGCGTCCAGGCACATTTGTCGCGCAGCCCGCTGGCGTTCTTCCGCCGCCCGTTGCTCAGGAGAACTGAGCGGCCGAAATTCGTATTCACTAAGGTGGCCGCAGTTTTCTTCGCCACCCTCGCGGTAGGTGACCAGGAACAGCTGCGCGCCCATGGCGGTGATGATCACCTCTTGGAATCCAGGCCGAGCCCAGTCTTCCGTGGAGCGCTTGTGCTTCATTTCTATTTTTTGGCCTATTGGAGGAAGGCCTTCACCATCCCATCGCGACGGCCGCGGCGTGATGTACTGGATCTGGCCCTGCGTGAAATTGTGCCGGTGATCGCCGGTGCCGCCGCCATAGGGATAAGCGCGATCCTCGGCGCCGACCACGGCGTACTGCTCCATGTTGATCCACACCTCGGTAATGCCGTGGTGGGCCACAAGGCCGTGACCGTCTGCCCACTCAGGCCCTTTGCTCCAATCGATCTTGCTCACAGCTCATACCTCTCATCAATCCAGCGCCCAGGCGCCAGTGCGGGTGTAGGTTCGGGTTGTGTTTCGTGCGGGGAGAGCTGGCGCTCCTTGCCGGCCTGCAGGTGGCTGTCGGGGATGCAGCTGATGCCGACCCCGTTGAGCAGGTAGCAGGTGACGCCGCGCTGGCTGTCGTGCTGCACGTCGATGACTTTCTCGGTTGCGCTGGCGCCGGTGGCCAGCAGCAGGAGGCAGAGGGCGAGGCGGTTCATGGCGTCACCACTCGACGACCCCACCAGCAAACCGGGCCGTCGTCGGTGTCATGAATGGCCAGGCAGAACCAGCCATCCCCTTCAGGCATGCCCGGCTCCCAATAGCCGCAGTGCGGCTCATCGGACTGGAAGTAGCGATCTGCGATCTCTTCCGGCGCATCTGTCTCCAGATGGACCATAACGAGCTGCAGGCCCTGCTGCGCGACCCAAGCCTTGCACTTCTCGCCGTCGCCCTCGTCGAAGTCGGGCAGCTCCGGGTGTTCGTACATTCCGTATTCGTCGCGCACGACCGGCGCCGGCTGGATCAGCTTGATTTCTTCAGGCATGACGATTCCTTGGCCGCCATATCGCGGCAGTGAATAGAGGGGAGAGGGGTTACTGTTGACTGTTCTTCAAGTAATGGCGCAGTCGTTAGCCGCTGGCGCGCAAAGATCCGTTAACATCGAGGCTCATCCAACCTGGAGGTGTGTATGAAATACGAGCTCAAGACGATGAAAACCGCAGATGGCACCATTGTTGAATACGTCCGCCGCTTCGAGCAGCACGGCAGATGCACGGTTGGTGCATCGATCGGACTATGGCGTTTTACACCTGAGCAGCGCGAGGCTATACGCGCCGGCAGGAGCATTTAAGCCGAGGCGTAGCGGTGGCTAGGCAGCCACCGCATCCCGCTGCAAAGCACGCCAAGGATCATTCGCCCGCGCCAGCGCAGCCATAGGTGGCGGACTGACGCTGTTGCCGCACATGTGCACCTGCTCGGTCTTGGTGAACGGCTTGCCGTCTGCGCCTTTGTCGATGATGTAGCTGGCCGGGAAGCCCTGGGCCCGGTACAACTCGTGCGGCTGGAGCATGCGCAGGCAGATGTCGACGATCACATACGGCGTGCCCTTCACGAAGACCGTGACCAAGCCCAGACGGTCCTTGGTGGTCACGGTGGGTGCTGGCGCGTCTGCTGCGCTGGTGTTTTCAGTGCCGTAATAGCTGATCAAGAACGCTGCGACGCGCAGCGCGCCTTCTTCATGCTCGGGTGACAGCTTGTACTCGACCAAGGCGTGATGTTCGGCGCCGGCGGTCATTGTCGGCACCAGGTCATCTACGGGGCGGCCCACGCAGTTGCGCCGGAGCGTGGCCAGACTGGCCGTCACCAGGCGCTGCTGGCTGCCGGTGTTGGTGACCGTGGTCAGTGGCTCGTCCGCGCCCTTGGCTGGCGTGGTGTTGAACCCGCCATTCGCTTGCTCAATGAAGGCGGTGACCAGGGCGCGATGGTTCTGCGTCATCAGCGTGCCCATAGGTTGATCGGCTGGCGCAGGCTTGCCAGCGTACACCGGCCCACCTGCCCCGATCATCACTGGGCTGGCCATGGCGAAAGATCCGCCGCGTGGCCACGAGGTGACCGTGCGAAGAGGTTCGTTGGCAGACTGGGCCAGCTCGCCCGACCAGTTCGCGATCGGCACGATGAAAGGCTGCGGGTTGTCCAGCACGAACTTCTTCATGCCCTTGGCCACGCGTCGAAGCGTTGCAGCTGCCAGCTCCTTCTTGCGACCGAAAATGCTCTTGCTCGGCACGCTCCAGTCGATGCAGTCGGCTGCCGTGCGCCACTTCTGCTGGCCCTTGGCTGGGTGCTTGGCGTGGGTAGGCTCAGGCCACACGATGGGCTGTCCGTCGCAGCGAGCGATCATGAACAAGCGTTCGCGGCTGGTCGGCGCGCCGAAATCACAGGCCTTGATGATGCGCCATTCCACCTGGTAGCCCATGCCTTCGAGCAACTGCACGAAACGACGCCAGGTGATGCCGCGGCGCTTCGGGTCTGGCACGAGGAACTGCTGCTGCACCGGTACCCGCTCACCAACGGCGGCCACGCTTCCGTCCAGCTTCATCACCCGGCCGGTGGCCTTGTCGCGCTTGGCGATCAGCGGCCCCCATTGCAGGATCTGCTTCACGTTCTCCAGGCTGATCACCCGGGGCTTCTTCTTGCCGCCCCACTTGAGGCCGATCCACGACAGGTTGCGGATCTCGCGCTTGCGCGGCTGGCCGCCGGCGGCCTGGCTGTGGTGGGTGCAGTCGGGGCTCATGTGGAACCAGCCAACTGGTAGGCCCTGGCATTCCTCGTCAGGGTCACCCTCGAACACGTCAGTGGTGAAGTGACGCGCTGCAGGGTGGTTGGCGGTGTGCATGCTGATGGCTGCAGGGCTGTGGTTCTTGGCCACCGTTACCGGCCGGCCCAGGCCCATTTCCAGCCCAGTACCGGCGCCGCCGCCACCGCAGAAGAAGTCCACTACGATCTCATCGTCTTGCGGAGCGAAGCCAAGGCCGTACTGGGTTTTGAAGTCGAGCGGGTTCTTTTTCAGAAATGCAGACATGGGCGATCCTCGCCGGGGAGGCGTGAAATTGATAAGGGGTGTTATTCGCAGAGGCCGTAGGCCGAGGAGCAGCTTTTCTGGCTATCGGTGCGAGCGATCAGGTCGACCATGTCGAACTGGCGACCGCCGCGTGCTGTGTTGGCCCAGGAGACCATGCGATCAATACCGTGGGTGGCAGCGCTCACCTTGTCGGCGGGGCTGACGGTCGGGTCGGTAACGGCAGCAAAGAAGGTCGCGGCACCGAGCTTGCTGGCGATGCTTACCAGGCGCTCCCACTCGCGGACCCTGGCAACCTCTTCCGGCCACCTGGAAGCGATCTCGCGCAGCTCGTCCTTTGCGCACATGATGCAGGGCATGCAACCCACACGATTGCAACCCTGCAGGTATAGCGGGTTCGGCTTGATGCCTGCTGCGCGGTGCGCCTCGAACACTGCTTCAACAGGCCACTTGAGAATCGGGCGATAGTTGAAGAGACCGCCGCCAACCTCATCGCACTCGGTCAAGTAGCGTCGATTCGGCGACTCATCGGCCCTGACCCCCTGCCACGAAAGTAACAGTTTCTCCCCGGTCATGAGCGGCATGAACACGTCTTCAATGATAGGGTTACGCTTCAGCTCGTCTGTGCAGAATCGTGCCTTGGTGCTGGGGAACCGGCCTTTCCAGAGGCACATATCGAGGAACGGGTTGCCCGTGGGGTGCAGAACCTCCAGCGCGCCGAGCACCACCGCCTCGGGGACTCCCTTCTCACGCCATTTCGTTTCGATGAACTTGCGCTTGCCTGCGATCTGCCTGGTGAAGTCGGCCCTGACCCAACGGATCGGTACGCCCGTGGCTTCTGCCAGGTAGTGCACATAGTCGTATGTGGCTGGGTGCTCATGCCCTGTGTCCGCGAATACGCCGCTGAGATTCGGAACCTCCAGCTCACGCGCTACAAGCAGGGTAGCCGCACTGTCTTTGCCGCCGCTGATACTGACGATGTTGTATTCGGCCATCGTGTGGTCCTTGCGTGCAGGCGCCGCCCTCGCCGGGGAGGCGTTATCGTTGAATAGGGGGGAGGCGCTGGCGGGCAGCGCGGGAGGGTCAGGCCAAAACTCGCTCGCCAATGACCTTGGTGCTAAAGGTGACCTCGTAGTTGAGGGTCAGCTCAAAGTCACCATTGCAAACGTCGCAGGACATCGATTGGTCGCGGTAGTCCTCGGTTTCGATGTGGATGACAGAGGCGCAATGCGGACACTTGCATTCATCCTGATGCTCGAAGTCCGAGTCGTCGTACTCAGCTTCTGCGAACTTGGCCAGGGCCTCTGCTTTGGCTGCTGCGTCGATACGCTCTTGGCACGGTTTGCAGTTGAATCCGTCTCGAGTGCCCCACGGGGTGTCCGTCAGCTGGGAGCGATGGGTTCCGCAGCAGTTGCAGACGTTGTGCACGTCGCAGACGATGTAACTCCATTTGCCCACTTCGCCATTGCACTTGTTGCAGCCAGATACCCAGTACCAAGCGCCGTCGATGCTTTCGGCGTACAGGCCCTTCTCTGGCGGATCGAGTCTCACCTCGGGAAGGCCGTTATGGTGCGGCCGCTCGTGGTCCTTCGCGTTCCAGATATTGGTATGACCGGACCTGGTGCGATCGGTCCATTCACCGGGAATCTCCTCGATGAGGATCTTGGTGTGCTTGTCCATGGCTTTCTCCATGCATGCGCCGCCCTCCGTGGCCGGAAGCGGCATGATTCGGTGGGGTTCAGCCGGTGCCGAGCAGCAACAGGCCGGTGTCGTCTGGGTCGTCTTCCAGCGGGATGTCTTTCGCTCGAATTTGACGCTGAATTCGCCACTCGTAGAGGGTGCGCGCCACGGAATCGCTGATTGCGAATTTGTGGCGCGGAGGCAGAGACAGCAGTGTGAGGGCCTGAATCGGCCCCAGTGCATGGGCGCGCTCTATCAGCAGGCGGATGACGAAGCTTCGGTCGGACGTATTGATCCATCCGCCCATTTCCTCGATCTGCCGGGCAGTGCCGGGCCTGGCCATCAGCCTGATCTCGGTGCGCTGTGCCTTGATTTGCTGGTCGCTCTCAATCTCAAGCTGTGCACCTGCGGCGAAGAAGGTGAACTTCTCCCGCCCCAGCTTGTGTGCGTGGTAGATCAGCAGGGTGAGCGCCTCGCCGCTTTCGGTTATCTCGCCCCAGGCCATCAGGTCAGCAAGTTGTGCGGCGTGCGCTGCAGTGGCCTTGATGCGCAAGTCCTGCTCGCCCAGGCGCTCCTGCTTCTCTCGCCGTTTCTTGTCGCGCTCCTTTGGTGACATCGCCATACGGCACCTCCTTCAATCCGCTGGGCGGCATGTGTATGTGCAGCTGGCGGCGACGCTGCTGCGTGAGTTTCTGGATGCGTCTCATGGGTGGCACACCTCAATTGGCGTCTTCTTCGTCGAGCCAGACGGCATAACCACCAGTAGACGCTTGTTTCCTCGGTATACGCCCCAAGGCTGACCAGTGGATCTGGCCATGGCCGCCGCGTACTTCACGGCGGGCACAGGCTGAGACATGGTGGCAATCATGCGCCCGCCAGGTGGTGGAGCGGGGCGAATGGGATATCGTCGTCGAAGCTTTCGGGGTCCGGCCCATACCCTGCTTGCTGGTTCTGTTGCTGCGGCGCCTGGCGCGGCTGTTGGTACTGCTGGCGCTGCGGTTGCTGACGTTGTTGCTGTCGTTGCTGCTGAGGCTGGCGTTGTTGCTGAGGCTGGCGTTGTTGCTGTTGCTGGCGTTGTTGCTGTTGCTGCTGGCCGCCGCCTTGGTTGTCCGGCCGCCCCCGAGCAGCTGCAGGGTGCCGTTGATGTCGACGTGCACCTCTGTGGCGTAGCGTTTGATGCCGTCCTTTTCCCATTCGCGGGTTTTGAGCTTGCCTTCGATGTAGCACTGCGACCCTTTGCGCACGTACTCGCCGGCGATCTCGGCAACCTTGCCGAACAGCACCACCCGGTGCCATTCGGTTTTCTCGACCTTCTGACCGGTATGTTTATCGGTCCAGGCCTCGCTGGTGGCCAAGCTCAGGCTGGTGACCGCGTTGCCATTGGGAAAGTAGCGGACCTCGGGATCCTTGCCACAGGTGCCGACCAGGATGACTTTGTTGATGCCCCTCATGCTGCTTTCTCCGCGAGTTCGGCTTTGCGTTGGTCTTTGGCGGCATTCAGCTGCGCCAGGTGGTCGGGTGACTGCTCAAGGATCCGGTACGCTGCCGAGTACACGCTTTGCAGCTCCTGCATGGTCTCGGTCACCGGGATCTTCGATAGGGCATCCTGCAGCGCAGTGGCCTGCAGGTCGGCCTGCGACTTGCCGTCATTGAGCCAGGCCAGCAAACGACGCCCGGTTTCCTCGCTGATCACCTCAGGCTGGTCGAACAGCTTTGTCCGGTCCTTGCTGGCGATCGCGGCGTGGCCGTCGTGGGTTATATCAAGCACCACGGTGAACTCGTAATCGGTGCCGTCGCGCTGCTCAGACTTCATGCCGAGCTTGATCACCTTCTTGCCTTCGCCCTGGACCGTCTCGGTCTTGCTCCGCATGGTGCAGATGATGTGCAGCGGGCTGGTCAGGATCTTGTCGGTCAGCTTGCGATGTCGCGGCGTGGTTTCGTTCCAGGCCGCCCAGGTGTTGCCCTTGAACTTCTGGTGAGCAAGCTTCTCGTTCGACTCGAGGCACCCGCCGGAGCCGGTCCACTCGTGCGAGTAGCTGTCGATGATCAATACGCTGTAGCCGGCCTGTTCGGCGGCGGTGATGGCCTCGGCGTACCGCTCAGGCGAGTAGGGCGCGTGCAGCTCCAGCACATCGAAGTCGGCGATGTCGGCGTACAGCGACGCGCTGCCGTGCTCGGTGTCGATCACCGCGATCCGGCCGCCCAGGCCCTTGGCCATGAGCAGCGCTGACATGGTCTTTCCAGACCCGGATGGCCCAGCAAGTGCCAGCCGTAGCTTGGCCTGCTTGCGTTCGGCTTTCTTGAACATGGGGGCGACCTCAGTTCGGTTGGTTGTCCCACTGCCGCTCAATGCGGGCAGCTTCGTCTTCGTACTCTTTGCGCTCGTCGCCCTGGTATTGCTCAGGCGAGAACGAACCGACCGTCATCCAGTCGAGCTGGGCGGCCAGGCGGGGTGTTGTGTTCATGGTTACCTCAGGAGGTGATGCTGCCGGCTAGGGCGCTGGCAAGCATGAAGGCGGTGCAGGCGAAGAGGGCAGAGAAGGAGCCGCGCCAGATCACCAGGCGGCGGGCGCGCTGGTATCGGGTCATCGCGCTGGCCTCACGGCGATCTGCCCAGCCTTGAGCGCCGCGACGATCTCTGGCCGCAGCTGCTGAACTGGAAGTTCGCGGGGCACGCCTGCGCCGATGATGGCCAGGCTGCGCTCGATCTGCTCAAGTTGCTCATCAATCAGCGATTTGACCGGTGCAGTGCTCATGAGAACCTCCGGGCTTGCTGCTCCCACTGCTGGTGATTGTGGGCGATCATGCGGTCACGGCGCTGGATGAAGTGGTTGCGCAGAGGGAGGTCGATGGCGCCGGTGAGGTGCGCCAGGTCGATGGCGATTTCAATCTCACCCTCGAGCCGTGCACGACCGCTCAGCGAATCCGAACCCTTAGCCATGGCCTCAAGGCGAGATTCGATCATGCCGATCACATCGTTACGCGTTGAATTGTTCATGCTGTCCTCCGGGCGGCGCCTGAGCCGCATATGGCTTCCATCTTTTCGAGGGCCGCGCCGATCACGCGGCGGCTTTCGGCTTTCTGGTGCTCTTCCTGCTTCCGGATCATGGCGAGCCAAGCCCGGTTGTTAGCTGCAGCCTGCTCGGGCGTTATTCCGGCAGCCCAGTACACTTCAAAATCACCTGACAGGCGCCGATCCAGGGCGCGCGCCTGGGCGCTGTCAGCGTAGAGATCGAGCTGATCACTCATGGCCACCTCAAAATTGTGTTGAGCAACCGCATTGATCAGGTGCCGGGCACCAGGGACCAAGCTGGGCGTGAAGAGCAAAGCCCGGCACCTGTCGATGCGGTCGTATGTGAAGGGAAGGGGGTGCGGGGTGTATCGGTGATGCGACTTGGCGGGGATTCGAACCCCAAAGACTTACGCCAGCTTCGGCAGCGCTACCTGACTGGCCGCACCAGCTTGGTGTGGCGCCCCTGATCCACCGAGGCAAACTACAAGTCGCATCCCGATCACACCCTGCGATGGGGAGCAGGGCATCGGGCAGTTAACGTCAGGCTGACGAGGCGCTCACTCGTTGTTGAGCCAGCGCAAAACCTCTTCCTCGCCAATGGCGCTGAGGAATTCCGTCGGATCGACATCGCTGCTGGTCAGCCATTCGGAGATCTCGGCCTCGTCCATGGTTTCCAGCAGATTACCCGCGCCGATGTGGTTCACGATTTCGTGCGGATCCAGGTCGTGCAGGCGGTCGTCGATGTGGAGCGACTCAGCAATGTCGCTACCTTTGCCTTCAACCGTCACGCGCACCTGACTGTTCCGGCCAATGCTCTCAACGCTGACGCTATCCGCGTCGAATGTGATGCTCATGCTGTGCTCCTCCAGTGGATTCCCAAAGCACCCGGTAGCCCAGGTGCTTCAGTGAATCTCGTGGTGCACCGCGACCCGCTACTGGCGTCGGTCGCGGTTTGTTGCGTCAGCAATGTGGGCGCCATTCCCGCTGCTGATCGCAGGTCAGGCGCCATCCTTGGGCTTGGTTCGGGCGGCGAGCTTCCTCCCCAGGTCGGCAATCAGCATCTGTTCGCCTGGATCAAGGGTCCTTACAACATGCACGCTGCAGCTCTGGTGCCCTGATTTGATGGGGCAGGGTGCATGAGGTCCGGCGCCCATCTGTGCCGAAGCTCAGGGCGCTAATTCAAAAATTCGTGTTGCCGCTCCCGCTTACCGAGGTCGATACGGCCAATCCCAGGGAGCCGCATGGCTATGTGGATTCGCTAACGCCTTTCCCGGCAGGAGCTTGAATCGGTTGAGTTGTGTAAAGAGCGGTGAGCCTTGAGGGCCTCCCGAGGGGCTGTGTAGCGCCTCGATGGATGTAGTTAACCATCGGTATAGATTTGTCGTCAATACCGATGGTTAATTTATTTTTTGAGGGCGTGCGCTATGATTCGAATAACTGGATGCATATACAGTCGTTAAGGAGGTGTCATGGCCAAGCAAAACAAGACGGCGCCAACGCAGCAGCGCCAAGGAATGACCGCGCTAGAGCGGCTGGGCTTGAGGATGTCCAACATGATCAACCATCCAAAAGCGCAGGAGCAGCGCTGGGTTGCCATTCATCGACTGGACACGGATGGGGATGCTGAATGGGACGAGATGATGCGCATCCTTGGCGAGACTGACGGCTTGGAGATCACGCAGCTGGAGGAGGGCGGGATAAAAATCGAGTGGGAAATGCAGAGCGATGAGGATCGCGAGGCGCCCATTGAAGAGCTGGAGGCTGTTGAGGAAGAAGCTCCCTTCTGAAACGGAAGAGCCCGCTCTAGGCGGGCTCAATATTGGCGCTCGGAAAGGCTACCGGCATCCGCTCAAGGCGAATTGCATGATCTGCGCTTGATTGGAGGTGGTATTTTTTGGCTTGAGGTAGACCTTCTGGCCAGCCGCAGAAATCGAGTAATCAAGCGCAAGAGCTCGGCCATTCGCTCCAGAAATGTAAATTGAGGCCGTGCCAGAACTCGAAAAAGGGGAATCGGTTTTCACAACGATCGAGTCAATATTTACGGATCTCTGACAGTCCGGTCCGGCATCAGCTAGGCTATCAATAATTTCGGCGCCAAGCTGCCTGGCAAGTTTTTCACTTGTTTCCACCAGGCCCTTATGGGCATCCCATATGATCGCAAGGTATCCGGCGGCAGCCATGAGGATCAGCACGATCACTAGCTTCTTTATGAATGACACAAGATCCCTCTCAACGCTGCAGTAAATTCCCGGCCAGCTACGCCTTTTTGGCGTTCCAGATGAGCAAGACCTTGGCATGGATTGTAACGTCATCGATCCTGGCCTGCTGATCCTTGTGCTTCTCGTTATCCGAGATTAGCCAGAAATGGTCTTCATCGAAGAACTGCAGGCGCTTGATGTACAGGTGTCCATGCCATGTCAGCACGTAGATACCGTCTCCCACGAATTCGTTCACGCCACGGTCCACGATGAGCGGGTCTTTATCGTTGATCGTGCCCTCCATGCTCTGGCCCCAGCCGAAGATCATGGCCAGCGCAGACTGGGATGTGTACGTCACGCCCTTCTCATGAAGAACCGATTCCTTCACGATGACATTGCGCATGACCTCCGTGTAGTCCGGGGGCACCTGGCCGTGGCCCATCGAGGCGCGAATGTCGTATTGAGGGATGAAAATTTCGTCCTTCTTGACCTTGAGTCCCGAGAAGTCCGCAGACACGACATTGCTCGGGCGTTCATCCACCAGGGAATCAGCCACGGCCGCCGCGATTTTCTGCTGGGCCTCATCGTCCAGCTTCTTCCCCGCATGCTGGCGCAGCATAGCCATGACCTTTTCCGCAGCTCCGGCCTTGTGGTCGGCATCGGCAGACGGAGCCATGCGCATGCCGCGTATCTCATCGGCAAGCCGAGGGCTGAATTTCTCTACCGGCACGCCTAGTAGGCGCGCGAGCACCGCGGCGAACTTGGCGTTCAGCGGGTTGATGCCCTTGAAGTAGAGATTCACCGCAGCCGGCGTCATTCCTGCCTCGTCGGCGATTTTCTTCTGGCTGAGCTTCAACTCGTTCTTGCGCGCCAAGAAAAGAGCGTGCGCCGCCTCGCATTCAGCCAGGCGGTCAGGGGGGAGGATTCGTTTCTTAGTCATGGCGCGAACATATACCAACGGTTAAATAAATGGCAGAAACCATCGGTATGGACAAAGAATCAACCGATGGTTAATATCTGGCTCATGAACAACCGAGGCCAGACCATGAACGCGACCCCCCTCGACAAATTCGTTGCTGAAAAAGGGCAGTCCGAAGCCGCCAGGCTTCTTCGTGTGACGGCCCCGGCAATCCACAAGGCGCTGATCGCTAAGCGCGACATCAGCGTGTTCCAGCTTCCCGATGGCGGATTCGAAGCGGTTGAGCAACGCCCGTTCCCTTCCCAGAAATCCGCCGCCTAACAAATTCCAACCGCAAGGAGCAGTACCCCTATGGGATTCAAAGACCCACTGACACAACGTCGAGACCTGGCGAGGAAGGTCCGGCTTTATCCACTGCTTGATCGGCAACTGCAGCGCGCTGCCCACAAGGCTCGCCGCGAGTACGCGACCTACCTGTTCGAGATGCTCGAGTGGGCCGCTGTGAATGGCGGCATCGAAGCCCTCATGCCTGACGATCTGAAGGATATCGCGGGCTAGAGGCCCTCAGGAGGGCACGATGGAATTTTGTGAAGAGAACGTGCCGCCAGAAACCAGAACCAAGATTCATCGCCTGATGGAAGCCAGGGGTTGGACGTTTGAGGAGGCCGTGAATGAGGTCTTGCTCGAAGCAATTACGTCCGGCGCAACTGTATTCGTAGGAAGGCGAAAGGCCCCGGTTTTGGAGCTGGTGGGACTGAAGAGGCCCTCTACCGGATAGGTGAGGCCCTCACATAGGGGCTCAAGAGACCCTCAAATGGCAGGCACAAAAAAACCACCGGGCAGGGTGGCTTCTTGTACTGCATTCGTAACGCTTGTGTGAGGTCATCATATATGCACCAGACCATCCAAAGCAATACCGTGGCCCTCGCGCCACAAAATGCGAACCACGATTTCGTGGCGCCGATGATGACGAGCCTTGAACTCGTTGACTTCATCAATGACGACAGGAAGGCCAAGGCCTATGCCGCCGGCATGAGCTTCCCTTGCGAGGGATACCCAAAGCTGATGCACAAGAACTTCCTGGCCAAGGTGCCGGAAGTGCTCGGCGCGACATCGGCTGATTTTTCAGCCGATCTCCCTGACGGCTATGGGCGCGCTCGTCGCGGCTATTCATTCCCGAAGCGGGAAGCGTGCTTGATGGCAATGTCGTACAGCTACGAGCTGCAGGCCAAGGTTTTCGATCGCATGACTGCGCTTGAATCCAAGCCAGCCGCACCTGCCGACCTCAGCAAGCTGGAAATCCTCCAGATGGCCCTGGAGTCGGAGAAAGCCCGCGTCCTGCTCACCGTCCAAGTCGAGGCCCAGGCCAAGAAGATCGACCACCTGGAGAACCTGTTCAAGGAAGGCATGAGCCACGTGCAGTTCTGCAAGGGCCTCAATGGGGTCAACGTGATGCAGGTCGGGCACTTCCTCGAAGGTCGCAACTGGCTCTACAACGAGAGCAAGTCCGGTACCCGTTACCGCGTAGCCGCCTACGCCCGCGACAAGTACATGACCGAGCACCAGCAGGAGATCACCCCGCACGGGAAAGAGGCGTTCATCAGCTACACGCCGATCCTCCTGCGCAAGGGCGCCGTGCGCCTGTACGAGCTCTACCTGGCCGGCGAGCTGCCCATGAAGAAGAACTGGGACGGCCTGCACACCCACGACAAGGCAGTGCGGGGTGCAGCATGAGCGCGCCGAACTGGAATGAAGCCCCTCAAGACGCGCAATACGCGCGGCACTGGCTGGGCAAATGGCACTGGTTCAAGCGCCACCCGACGCTCAAAAACATGTGGCAAAAATTCGACAGTGGCAAGTGGTGGCTCACCTCCATGGACAACTGCACTTTCACTTCTCTGGAGAGCCGGCCATGAGCAAAGACGGTATCAACATCAGCGATTCGCCTGATGGCTTTGAGCGTCCGTCATCGCCGCCACCCGCTCCGCCATCCTCGCCCCTGCAGACAGAGCCATTGTGCCCTGCCTGCAAGGGCTCTGGAGAGGGATGGGCGCTTTCCGACTCCAGCCCTGATGGGCACTTTGTGCAGGTCACGTGCGGGGAGTGTTCCGGTTCCGGCACGCTGCTGGGCGCATACGAGACAGCCAAAGTTCAGCGAGAGAGCCTTTACAAGCGGCTGAACGATGCGGGCCGCGACCTCCTATTCATGCGTACCGCGCGTGACGGTTTCGAGGCCATGGCTGATGGTCTTCGGCTTGATGCCGAGCGCTATCGCTGGATACGTCACCGCAACCTCGACACGATCAGCCAGGGCGGCGTGTTCGCGGGAATCACCCCGCAGAACCTGGTGATTAACGAGGAAACACTCGACGAAGCCGTTGACGCGGCCATGGCCAAGGAGTGCGGTCAATGAGCATCGTCGTCCAACAAACCACCGTCTACCTGGCCCCGACTGCTGGCCGCCGCTTCCTGACCAAGGCTGCCGCGATCAACAAGGAAGCCCGCGCGATCATCAAGAAGCACTTCCCTGATGAGCGCGGGTGCCGTGGCGAAATCGACGGCTGCGGCCCTTATGGCTGCGGAGATCTTGGTTGGAGCCTTGAGGTGGATGAGCCTGAACGCTTCCAGCGCTACTACCGGCTGCTGACCGCAGCACTCAAGAAAGGGGCGTGACATGCAATTCACCCTCACCATCAACCAGGTGAAAGCTCTGGAATGGGGGCTCAACTCCCAGCAGGCGCTGCTGTTCTCGTTCGTCTACGGCTGCCCGAGCTGGGCCAAGCCTATGCAGACGCCGGACGGGATCTACTTCGCCCTGAGTAAGGCCAAGATCACCGACGAGCTGCCGCTTCTCACCGGAAAGCCTGACACTGCCTATCGCATGCTGAAAGCCCTGGAAGAGGTAGGCCTGATCGAGCTTTCCAGCACCTCCAGCATCACTCTGTTCCGCCTGACGGAGAAGGCTACCGAGTGGAACCAGAAGCTCGATGGCTCGGAAAAATATCCGACCCCACCTGCTGGCCCTGAAGGTCGGAAAAAAATCCGATCTAGGTCGGAAAAAAATCCGAGCAAGGTCGGAAAAAAATCCGATCCAAGGTCGGAAAAAAATCCGACAAATCAGGATACCAATAATCAGGATACCAATCAGGGTACCAGTCAGTGTTCGCAGGAAGGTTCGGACGAGCCGAACCAGCCTGCCGGAAAAGTGGTTGCGTTGATCCCTCTTGGGAGCGAAGAGCCGCGCTGCGAAATCCCAGCCGATATGCCAGGGCCGAAGGATCAGTCCTGCAAAACCTTCAAGGCCTGGGCCAACTACGCGATGGCCTACCGCAAGCGCTACAAGACCTGGCCGGTGTGGAACGCGAAGGCCGGCGGCCAGATGGGCCAGCTGATTGACCGCCTGGGGATTGAGAACGCCCACCACGTCGCCGCGTTCTACCTGCGGATCAACGACGCCAAGCTGATCAACGGCTGCCACAACCTGGGCGACCTGCTGGCCAAGGCCGAGGCCTACCACACTCAGTGGGTGACCAACCGCCAGATGAACGCCACGACTGCCCGCCAGCAGGAGCAGACCCAGGCAAACATCAACGCGGCACAGGAAGCGGCTGACGCGATCCTCAACGGCAAGGGAGGGCAGCGCAATGCTTTCCTCTGAGCAGCAAGCCGAACTGGCCGGCGCAATCTGCGCCACTGCCGAGGCAATGGGGCAGACCATCAGCGCTGGAGGCGCTCAGCTCATCGCTGAGGACCTTTCGGCCTATGAGCCTGGCGTGATCATTGGTGCACTGCGCGCGTGCCGTAGAGAGCCTGCTGGGCGCCTTTCGCTCGGCATGGTCCTCAAGCACATCCACGCGGCTGATAGCCGTCCTGGCAAGGATGAGGCGTGGTCGATCGCCCTGGCAGCCAGTGATGAGCACGAGACCGTGGTGCTCACCACTGAAATCCGCCAGGCCATGATCGCCTCCGAGCCGATCCTCGAGGCCGGCGACAAGGTCGGCGCCCGGATGGCCTTCATGAGCGCCTACGAACGTCTGGTCAGCTTTGCCCGGGCCGAGGATCAGCCGGCCAAGTGGGAGGTTTCGCTGGGTTACGACCAGGGCCGCCGCGTCACTGCGATTGAGTCGGCAGTTCGGGCCCAGCTCATCACCCACGAGACCGGGGCCAAGTACCTGGCCGATCTGCGTATCGCGCCAATCACCCAGGACGGTCAGGCCATTGCCGGCCTGCTCACCGGTGAGGTGCGTCCGCAGGCCAGCGCCAAGACTCGGGAAAAGCTCGCCGAGGTGCGTTGCATCCTCAAGGCCGCCAAGGCCAAGAAAGACCGCGAACGAGCCAAGGAAGACCAGCGCCGCCGCATCGAAACCTATCTGCGCAAGCGGCAGACACGCGCCGCAGTCGCTCAGTTGAACATCAAGCGCGCCGGGCTGCCGGCCGGGGAGGGGGTGTGATGGATTCCGGAATAAAACCGAAGGCCGTTGCCACGTTCTTCTTCGTTGCCTTCTGGGTCATGTTCGTCATCGCCACCGGGGCGGTTTACCAGCGCGATAAGGCTCTCGAAGTTCGTTCTGAGCTTGATGGGAAGACCCTGGTCTGCCGGTTCGAGGAGAAGCACTGATGGACACCAACAAGATGCGCGACCTCAGCCGCGAGCAGTTCGAGGCGTGGTTCGAATCCTCTGGCATGGAGAAATTCAAAGAGACGGCCTGGGCATCCTGGCAGGCAAGCCGCGCCGCCGTGGTGGTGGAGTTGCCCGAGGCTCACATGAATGGCTCGTACACGGACCCTCAAGTTCTTTACGCGGAGGAGGTTCGACATGCAATCGAGGCCCAGGGCCTGAAGGTGGCGTCATGACCATCGACCTTTTCAGGAAAGACCTGATTGTTGAAGTGCTGCACATGGGCGAGGGCGACGAGACCTTCATCACGGCAGTCAGTGGCCGCATCACTGTGGAGCGTCTGCAGGAGATTGAAAAGCAAATGGCTGACGGCGAGGGGTTCGATAAGGGCGCCGGATCGTACGTGTTCGACTGCGCTTACTTCCCAGGCCAGTACGGTGAGTTCGGCTACTGCGAATTGCCGCCGTGCTGGGAACTGACTCCCGTCGGGTTCGTATCTCTTGAGCAACTGGTCCTTGAAACGGCCGAGGAAGGCGACGATGACTGACTTCGTGATGCACAGCATGGCCGACGCCAACCGTTTGTTCGGTCTCCTTCAGGCGCAGGACTTCACCCGTCCCAAGAAGATCGTGATCAAAGACCAGGACCGCAGCGGCGAGCAGAACAAGAAGCTCCACGCCTGCCTCAGCGATATCGCCAAGCAGGTCGAGCACGCCGGCAAGAAATGGGACGTCCTGATCTGGAAGCGCCTCTTGACGGCTGCCTGGCTCCGTGAGAGCGGCGAACAGCCCCAACTGATACCGGCGGTGGACGGCAACGGCTTCGACGTCGTGTACGAGCGCACAAGCCAGCTGAGCGTGAAGCAGTGCGCCAGCCTGCTGGAGTGGATTCAAGCATTCGGCGCCGAGCACCAGGTGCGGTGGAGTCAAAAGGATCTGTGGGAGGGGCGTTACTGATGAGCAACTTCAACGTAGGCGACCTGGCACTGACCATTTACCCGGTTCCCGGCGTGCCTGCTGGCACGGTGGTTGACCTCCTCCACAAGCTTTCCCCAGGCGAAGCGTTCAAGGGGCCTGATGGCTTGACCTACACGGCCCTGGCCCTTGGCTGGATCTGCGCCCGACCTGGTGATGACCGCAGCGTGGCATACGCAGAGACGAGCCTGATGCCCCTGCGCGGAGACTTCGAGCCCGAGCAGCAGAAAGCCAAGGAGGCCTAACCATGCGCGTAGTCATGCCTCACCAATGCGAATGTCACCGCTGCATCAAAGATCACCGGTTAGGCATGGAAGGTCCATTCGGCTGGGTGCCGTTGTCGTCCACCAAAATGATTCTGTGCCCGGTGTGTGGCTGCAAGCGCTGCCCCCATGCGAGTGATCACGACCTGGCGTGCACCGACAGTAACGCGCCTAGCCAGCCTGGGAGCGTGTACCAATGACCGCCACGAAAACGCCGAAGCCGAAAAGGTGCAAGGCACCAGGTTGCGGCAAGCCATTCAAGCCGACCATGACCACGCAGAAGGTGTGCAGCATGGCCTGCGCCAAGGCCATGGCCAAGGACCCGAAGCTGCAGAAGATTGCGGCCAAGGCCATCAGCAAACAGGCCCGCCAGGACCTGCAGGAGCGCCGGGAGAAGCTTAAAACCCGCCGAGAGCACATGGCCGAGGCCCAGACCGCGTTCAACGCCTACATCCGCGAGCGCGATGCCGGGCTGCCGTGCATCAGCTGCGACTCGTTGTCGAGCGACCACGACCTCATCACCGGCAGCCGCTGGGACGCCGGACATTACCGGTCGGTGGGCGCCTGCCCGGAGCTGCGCTTCGAGCCGCTCAACGTCCACCGGCAGTGCGTGAAGTGCAACCGGAACCTGTCGGGTAACGCAGTCGAGTACCGCATTCGGTTGGTGAAGCGCATCGGCGCCGACCAAGTGGAATGGCTCGAGGGGCCTCATAAGCCTCAGCGCCTGACCATCGAAGACCTGCAGGCCATCAAGGCCCTGTACAGGCAGAAGCTCAGAGACCTACGGAGGGCAGCAGCATGAACTGGACACCAACCGACAGCGGCCAGCTGCTCATGCTGGGCGTGTTTATTTTTACCACTTACTCAATTGCTGGGTACGCGATAGTGCGTGGCATCTTCATCTCGAGTCGCCGCAAGAAGGAGAACGGGCAGTGAACTATCAGAGCGTAGTGTCGGCAGTAGTTCGTGCCCTTGCGGCCGAAACGATCAACAGCGCAGGCGGGTTCGACTTCGAACCCAAGGTGCAGGCTGCAAAGCAGAAGGGTGCAATTGTAGGCAAGGAGGCAGCCTTTCTCTTCGACTGCATGGTGTTCAGTCGCCTGCACAAGAACCTAAGCCCATCGCACTGGCGTCACTTGGTGGCGAAGTACTCGACGCACGTTGATCGCAAGCACTCTGCCATCGAGGAGCTGACGCGCACCCATCGCTCGCCAGCCCCGGACCGATTTCGTCAGTGCGCCATTCTGACCTGGGCCATGCCCAAGCTGCCTGGCGTAGACGGTAAGCGTAGCACGAGCGTTTTGCCGGCGGCCTGGTATGAGATGGATAACTGGAGTGATGATCCACACCCAATCAAGACCCAGGAGCGCTGGAGGCGCGACATCCGTAGGGCCTTGGAGCGCGAAGTAGACGCTGCACTGGTAGAAGCCCAGCACATTCTCGACCATGAAGGCCTTTTGGTAGCAGATGTCGCTTGACGCCGATTGAGCCAATGAGCCAATATACGTCCATCCTGTGATTCCTGCGCCTGATGATGGCAGCAACGATCATAGGATGGTCTGGAGATTTCATGACCCAGATCCATCGCTTCCCCTTCATCGAGACGTCCAGTCTCCCCAGCTACAACATTTGCCAGCGCTCACGCTGCCTCCGAGACGCATTGGAAGGCACCCATTACTGCGCAGGCCATCAGCCGAAGCCGAAAGCTCCTGATTCCGCCTGGGCTGGCATGAAAGTCGTCTACATCATTGGCGCTGCCGGAGACGAGTTCGTCAAGATCGGCTATGCCACAGACTTGAGCGCTCGCTTGGTCAACATGCAGGTAGGGTCAGCGCGAGAGCTGCTGGTGCACTGCGTGCTTGAAGGTGGCGTCAAGGTCGAATCCATTCTCCACCTGGAGATGCAGGCGCATCATGTGCGGGGAGAGTGGTTCAAGGCCGAGCCAGTCAAGGCGTTGTGCGAGAAGCTCCAGAAGTGCCGCCACACCCGCATGAGGCTCAAGGTTGAGTCGGTCATCAGTGAGTGGAACGAGTCTGGCCACCCTTGGGATGGCCGGGGCGTAGCGCAACGCCGTAAGCGACCAAGATTCACAATTAGCACCTAATCAAGGCCCGGCCCCAAAAGCCGGGTTTTATTGCCCAATGAGGCCCTCAAGAGGCCCGACGCCACCTCTGGCGAGGTCAGATTTTTTTTGTGTAGCACGGAACGTTTTGATGGCGCTATGATTCTGATAGGTTGCTAACTAAACAAACATGGAAGACCGTGATTATGAAAACCGTTCTAGCTGCTGCAGTACTGTCCCTTTTTGCTGCGTCTGCCGGAGCAGCTGAGCTTTCCGGTGCGCTGGGTGCGACAAGTCAAGGCGGCATTACGGCGCGTGCAGGCGTTGGCTTTAACTGGGACAAAAGCTGGTTTGAATCCAGTACTGGCCGTCTAACCGGTTACTGGGATGCTGGGTATACCTATTGGGAAGCAGGAGATGCTTCCGGTGGCGCTCACTCGCTGTCCTTTGCGCCAGTTTTCGTTTACGAGTTCGGCAGCGGTAACGTGAAGCCATTCGTTGAGGCTGGCATCGGCCTGGCGGTCTTCTCTGGTACGTCCGCAGGTGACCAGGACTTTGGTTCGGCCTTCAACTTCGAAGACCGCATCGGTGCGGGCTTGAAGATCGGCGAGACGCAGAAGGTTGGCATCCGAGCGATTCACTACTCCAACGCTGGCATTAAGCAGCCCAACGACGGTATCGAGTCGTACTCGCTGTTCTACAGCCACCAGATTTAAAAAAGCACGATCCCTCTTTGCCCGCCCTGTGCGGGCTTTTTTGTGCCTAGGTAATCATACCGGCCGATGCCTGGCATAGAGCCTGTTGGCCATGTAACTGACTCTCTGTGTACCGTTTTTACTTGCCCGCGCCCTAATAAGGGTCTAAATCGGGTCATTTTTTAGGAACCACTCATGGCCGAACCAGCAAGCACGACTGCCGGCGTCCTGCTGGTGAAGTACGGTGTGATCATTGGCGGCTTCGCAGGAGCGATCCTCTCGCTGACCTTCCTGCGCGGCCTCACCCGGGGCCAGGCGGTCGCCGCCTTCTTCACCGGCTTCGCTTCGGCAGTCTTCTGCACCCCGCTCGCCATCAGCTACTTCAGCCTAGGCACCAGCGGAGAAACCCAATACGGCGTGGCCTTTCTGATAGGCCTTCTGGCAATGAACATCATCCCGGTGCTGAAGTCGCTCGTGGGTCAGTTCGGAGCCAAGGGAGCTACCTGATGAGCTCGACCCTAATTTCAATGCTGATCGGCACCAATGCCTTCCTGAGCGTGCTAGTGGTAATCGCCGCGTGCGACTACCTGCGCCGGATCAGGCCAATGGATGCGCCACTGCTGGCCATCGCGTTCTACCTGGTGGCCATCGGCGCGTTCGGCGCGTTCGTCTTGGCCATGAACGGTCATGTGCCCACCCTGTACGGCGTGATCCTCAAGCTGGGGATTGTCCTGTACGCGGTCGCCCGGCGCGGCCACGTGCTCCAGCCCGGGTAGGGCGCCACAAATTCGAAATGCGCCGTTTCGTGGCGCGAGGAAATCCCCATGACCCCTGAACAATTCGCCTACTGGCTGAATGGCTTCGTCGAATTATCCGCAGGCGAGAATCCTACGCCTGAGCAGTGGATGTCGATCACGGAGCACCTGAAAACAGTATTCAAAAAGGTGACGCCCGCATATCAGTCGCCAAGCCTTGGATCTCCAGGGCTTCGAACCTTGGATCTTCGCCCGAGCGACATTGCATGGCCTGGCGGCGTTGCCCCAGTAATTACCTGCTGACCCGCGCCACGAAATCATGAAGTGCCATTTTGTGGCGCGGGGGCAGTAAATGATTGGGAAGTCGAAATACGTTTCGGTGTCGGCCGCCCAAGAGGTCATGACTCTCCATTCGCCTGCAGCGCTGCGCTGGGCTATGGAGTGCATCATGGCACGTCGGCCCATCTTCCGAAGAGGGATGCATTGGATGGTGGTGAGGGCACAAACAAGCGTCTCAGGCCTTCAGGTGCACCTAATTGAAATCCGGCTGCTTGCACGCCCTGGACTGTAAAGCGTCCCACCGTGGCGCGGAGTAAAAACCTGTGACCACATCAAAACCGCGAATTCAAGTGCCGTCTGGCGGAATTGTCACAAGCGACAGCCTCCAGAACCTGGTAGCCAACATAGGCACCAACCGGGACAAGCGCACGCACAACCAGTTCGGGTTCCAGTTCGTCACACCCTACGAGCTCGAAGCGGCCTACCAGTCGAACTGGCTGGCCCGCCGCATCGTGGACAAGCCGAACGAAGATGCCCTGCGCGAGTGGCGCCGCTTCAACGGCAAGGACGCGAGCAAGATCGCTGCCGAGGAGCGACGCCTGGGCGTGCAGCAGAAGTACCTGGATGCCTGCTGCTGGGCTGACCTCTACGGCGGCGCGGCCATGCTGATGATCACCGGCCAGGACCTGAGCAAGCCCCTCGACCTGAACAAGGTTAAGAAGGGCGGCCTGAAGAACATCGTCGTGTTCGACCGCTGGGACATTCAGCCGAGCCAGTTCAACTTCACCGACCCCCTGGCGCCCAACTGGATGCTGCCAGAGATCTACACGGTGGTGAACGGCCAGCAGCCTATCCACTACTCGCACGTCATCCGCCGCACGGGCGCCCGCCTGCCGCGCCGTATGGCTCAGTTCGAACAGGGTTGGGGTGACAGCCGCCTGCGTCGCTGCATGGAAGACCTGCGCGACGTGGTGGCCACCAAGGGCGGTATTGCCTCGCTGGTGCTTGAGGCCAACGTAGACACCATCAGCGTCAAGGGCCTGCAAGGCGCCCTGGCCAGCGCTCAATGTGATCAGATCACCGAGCGCTACCGCATGTTCGGCATGCTCAAGGGCATCATCAACCTTGGCCTGCTTGACCAAGACCATGAGAAGTACGAGCGCAGCAGTGTTGCCTTCTCCGGCCTCAGCCAGATCATGGAGCAGTTCATGGTGTGGACGGCAGGCGCGGCAGAGATGCCCGTCACCGAGCTATGGGGGCAATCCGCTGCAGGGCTCAACTCCACCGGTGACGGCGACCTCAAGACCTACCACGGCACGATCAAGGGCAAGCAAGACGGCCAGATGCGCCGAGACCTGGAACGCTTGGATGAGGTGCTGATTCGGTCCGCCCTTGGCACCTACCCCGACGACATCGAGTTCGAGTGGAACCCGCTCTACCAGAAGTCGAGCGTGGAAGAAGCCCAAGAGGATCTGGCAGACGCCCAGGCCGATGCGATCAACATCGAGAACCGCATCATCCGCCCAAGCCACGCCATGACCCGCGCGCAGGCC
The DNA here is from genome assembly GCF_013305665.1 of Pseudomonas sp. NY5710. Taxonomy (NCBI): domain Bacteria; kingdom Pseudomonadati; phylum Pseudomonadota; class Gammaproteobacteria; order Pseudomonadales; family Pseudomonadaceae; genus Pseudomonas; species Pseudomonas sp. NY5710. The sequence continues at coordinate 3,219,198 of NZ_CP045554.1, read as the reverse complement.
AAAGGTCGATACGCCATCACCGACGAGCAGATCGCCGCCCAGGTGCAGCGAGAGAAGGACGAAGACAATGGCCTTGGCTCCGATGAAAACCTCGAAGCCTTCACCCTTGGAGGCCCTGACGGCGACGACCAAGGCCCTGATGGCAAGAAAGCGCAAGCCACGGGCGCCTGATCCGGTAAAGCCAAGTGAGGGCGCAGAGCGCTTCTATCGGGGCGAGCTAAACGCCCTGGTGCGCAATATGTCGCAGCAGCTGTATGCAGTGCTGGGCCCCGAGCTGGCTCGACTCAAGCCGCAATACACCGCCGACAGCCTGGTGACCCTGGATGGCTGGACTGACGAAATCCTCGCGGTAATACGCCGGGTGTCGTCGACATTCACCACCAGCCTGTTCGATCAGCAGGCCAGTCGGGTGGCGGCCGGCACCATCAGTCGGGCCGAGGCCGACAACGCCGAAGATTTCCGCAAGTCGGTCAACCGCGCCGTGGGTGTGGACTTCGAGCTGATCACCAAGCCCAAGGGCATGGTCGACTACCTCGAAGCCTCGACCGCCGAGAACGTCAACCTGATCAAGTCCATCCCCGCCGAGTACTTCCAGCGGGTAGAGACAATCGTTCTTGGCGGCATGAAGAGCGGCCTCGCTCCTACGGCCATCGCCAAGCAGATTCAGGAGCAGACCGGTGTCAGCTCCAGGCGCGCCAAGCTGATCGCTCGGGACCAGGTGTCGCAGCTGAACAGTGACCTGACGCGACAGCGGCAGACGGCAGCCGGCATCGAGTTCTACCGCGTCGAGACGGCCAACGATCAGCGTGTCTCTGGTGACCCCAGCGGCAAGTACCCCAACGCCAAGATCAGCTGCTATGGCATCGCCAAGCAGGACATCGGCTATGGCCCTGGCGTGTACAAGGTCAGCGAAGGCGCCACCTGGCGCGGCGTGACCAACCTGCACCCTGGTAAGCACCACCCGCTCTGCCGGTGCGTAGGGATATCCCTCATCCCCGGCGTGAACTACTTCCCCGACAAGAACGGGTAGCACATGAAAAAAATGACCTTGGACGAGGCCTTCAAGCCTACGTCCCGCACCCGCACGCCTGAGGGCTACCTCTGCGTGAAGGGCATCGCGGCCCGCACGGGGGTCTACCAGTACGTTTCGACTGAACTGGACCTGCCGGGCCCGGCCCGAATCGTCAACGTCTACAAGCCCGCCGAGGAGCTGTTCAGTCCTGAGTCGATGGCCACAGCGATCGACAAGGACGTGACCAACGACCACCCCGAGGACCTGGTCGACTCGACCACCTTCCGTGATGTGTCGGTCGGCCACGCCCGCGGCTACGAGCAGGACGGTGAAAACGCGGTCGTCGACATGATCATCAAGGATCAGTCGGCCATCGACGACATCGAGTCAGGCAAGGCTGAGCTCTCGCCTGGCTACACCGCAGAATACGTTCCCGAGGCTGGCATCGCACCTGACGGCCAGTCGTACGAGTACGTGCAGCGGATCATCAAATACAACCACTTCGCGGTTGTTGATGCAGCGCGGGCCGGCAAGGTCGCCCGCATTTTTGACCACAAACCGAAAGGTATCCCCCCAATGGCGACCCGGAAAGTCTTCCTAGACTCCAAGAAAAGCCGCTCCGTCATCCTCGACGAAGAGACCGCAACGGTAGTCGAAGACGCCGTGTCAGGCCTCATGAAAACCCTGGATGAAGCCAACGAGCGCGCAGACAAGGCCGAAGCGGCCAAAGACGAAGCCGAAGAGAAGGCAGAAGAGGCGAAAAAAGCCACCTCTGACGCCGCTATCGGCGAGCGCGTCAAGCTCACCCTCGACACCATCGCCTCCGCCTCGAAGATCGTGAAGAACTTCGACAGCAAGGGCCTGGTATCCCCGCTGGAGATCAAGCGCGCCGCGCTGGCCCAGTTGAAGCCTACCCGTGACTGGGCCGGCAAGTCCGAGGCCTACATCACTGCCGCGTTCGACTCCGCCGAGGAGGATGCGAAGGAAACCACCGATGAGGATGACGAGGACGACAAGAAGTCGACCAACGACAGCCTGCGCAGCCTGGCCAATGACCTGAAAAACCGTCCGAAGCTGACCAATGACGGCTCCGAGGCCTACAACAACTTCCTGAACGGGGTGACCAAGTAATGGCGACCGCAATCGACACCTTTGGCCAGTACGCTGGCAAGGCCTTCGAGGGTCAGATCAATGACCTGTCGATGGCCGACATCACCTCTGGCGTGGCAGATGTTGCCATCCCGTTCGCCCGCGCCGTTGTGCAGGGCTCCGGTGACAAGCGCGACGCACTTCCAGGCGCAGGCGCAGCTTTCTTCAAAGGCATCTCGGTTCGCAAGACGGTCGGCGTCAGCTCCAGCTACGTTACCGGCTCCACTGCAAACCCCACCAACGGCAACGCAGTGGGCGGCTATCGCATCGGCGAGGAAGTGAGCCGCGTATCGAACGGCCGCGTCTGGGTTCGCACCGTTGACGGCGCAACCATCGGCGCCCAGGTCTACGCCAAGCCAACCACTGGCGAACTGACCAACGCTGCCACCGCAGGCAACCACGTGCTGCAAGGCTGCACCTTCCTGACCGCTGCTGCGGCCGGCGAGTTGGCCTTGATGCAAGTCAAGGCTCTCAACCCAACCACCATTGCCGCCTAAGGAGCGCTCACATGAGAACAATGGACGCTGCGGCCCAGGCGCAACTGGGCTTTCTGGTCGGTAACCTGACCTACATCGAGCAGGAGGTTCTGCGACAGCCGTACCCGGAGATCAAGTATCCCCGCGTGCTGGCCGTAGACACCTCCGCCCCGGACTACATCGAGTCGATCGGCTTCAAGGTGCTGGACTACAAGGGTGAGCCGGCTCCTATCGGTGACCTGTCGCACGACTTTCCACTGGCCGAAATCGCCTCGAAGATCGGCGGTGTCGACGTTGTCCAGGCTGGCCTGGGCTACACCTACACCCAGATCGAAGTCGGCAAGGCCATGGAAATGGCCAATGCCCAGGGCTTCGGCGGTGCGATCAACTACCTGGCCGAGAAGCCAATCGCGACCCGCACCCTGACCGAGCAGTGGCTTGACCGCGTGGCCTTTGTCGGCGATGCGCGCTGGCCTTCGCTGGCTACCGGCGGCCTGATCAAGTACCCCGGCGTTCCGGTGCTCGCTACTGGCACCCTGCTGGGTGGCGCGAACAAGACCTTCGCCCAGATCCTGGCGCAGGACCCGGACACGGCCGCAAGCGAGATGCTGACCCTGCTGAACAACCTGATCCTTCAGGTTTACCAGGTGCAGACCAACAGCATTTTCCGCCCGACCCACATCCTGCTGCCGCTCAAGCAGTACGGCCAGCTGACCACCTTCCGCATTCCGAACACCTCGGAAACGTTGGTGAGCTACCTGGAGCGCGTGCTGAACATCACGTTCGAGCCGATCCTGCAACTGGCCGGTGCCGGTGCTGGCGGCACTGACCGGATGATGGCCTACACAAAGAACGCCCAGTTCGCGAAGTTCCACCTGCCGATGCCGTTCCAGCTGAACGCGCCGATCCCGTCGCACGGCGGCCTGCGCTTCGAAGCTGCCGGCGTCGTACGCACCGCAGGTACCGAACTGCGGGTTCCGCTGAGCCACGCCTACGTAGACGGCATCTGAGGGGGTCACCATGTCTTCGAAGAAGATCTACACCAACGTCAGCGCCAACCCTGTCGTCCTATCGGATGGCAGTTCTGTGCAGCCAGGCGGGCAGACCACCGAGGATCAGTTCGAACTGGCCAAGGGCTCGTTCTGGGAGCAGCACGGCCTGCTTGTGGCCGGCGCCCCGGAGCAGCCTGACGACGCCAATGGCGACCTGCAGGTGCTGACCGAGGAGAACACCCAGCTCAAGGCTGACCTGTTCGCCGCCCAGGCCAAGCTGGCCGATCTGGAAGCCGCCACCAAGGGGCATCCCGAGCAGATCAAGACCCTGGAAGATCGCCTCACCCAGGAGTCGGCGCGTGCCAGCAAGCTGGAAGGCGAGCTGAAAGACACCCAGGCCAAGCTGGCCGCCAAGAAGTAACCCAGTGTCACGGCCCCTCATTGGGGCCTATGACTGGAGACCCTGATGGCTTCCATCACGAACATCAGCTCGCATCGCATCGACCTTGCCGACCTCTCTTTGGCCCCTGGCGAAGCGATCGAGAACTTCGACGACCGAGAGGCTGAGCACCTGAAGTCGACGAACTACTACCGGGCCGGCTGGATAAAGGTTGGCCCATCGCCTGAGCCCGAGCCGCCCACCGAGGAATGACCCGCCATGGCCGAACTGAACATCCCAGTGACGCCAGAGATGGTCGCTGAATTCCGCGAGTTCTACGAAGAGTTCGCCGACCCGGCCAAGTGGTCAGACGCCAAGATCACCAAGGCGCTGAACATCGCCAAGGGCGAATTCGGCACCTGCGGCAACTGGGGCCTGTATGGCCCCTGTTCGTTCTTGCAGCGCGGCTGGTTCGCTCTGGCGGCGCACTACCTGACCTGGAATGCGGCTACCACTGCCGCTACCGGCACCGATGGCAGCGCCACCACGCCCTACGCCGTGGCCAGCAAGAGCGTTCGCGATGAGTCGGTGTCCTACGCCGTCCCAGGCGCGAACGCATCGCTCACAGTTTGGGAGGCCGCTCTTGCGCTAACCCCGTACGGGCTTGAGTACCTGCACCTGCGGCAGCGGGCCGGAATGGGAGCGATCTGCGTATGATTCGGCCAACCGTCAGCCTCATCGGTCGCCAGCAGGCCGAGCAGGCTTTGAAGGATCTATCCAAGAGCCTGGAGCGCGAGCAGCGTGTGCTGGTCGGTGTGCCCAAGGGCGCTGGCGAGTACGAGGATGGCGTCAACTACGCCACCATCATGGCCGTGAACAATTTCGGGTCGGCGGACGGCCTCATACCGGCCCGCCCGGTGCTGCAGCCTGCCGTTGAAGAAGGTGCCCCGGTCTACCGCCGCCTTGCTGAGGTCATGCTGCCAAAAGTCCTCTCTGGCGACATGGAAATGCGCGTCCTGCTCGAGCAGATGGGCAGCCTGGCCGAGGGCCACGTCAAGCAGTACATGACCGACCTGCGCACGCCTCCGAACGCTCAGTCGACCATCGATAAGAAGGGTTCGGACAACCCGCTGATCGACACCGGAGCCCTTCGCCAGTCGATCCGCTACGTCATCGACGACAGCACCGATCCCCTTGAGGAGGGCATCTGATGGGCCTGAACATGCGCGGCCACGTCAGCGGCCCCTTTGTGTCGCATCGCGGCGTGCAACGCATGCGCTACAGCAGCGAGATCATCGACTTCGAGCCGAAGCTGACCATGACGCTGCTCGACACATTCGACGCCAACGTCCAGCCGGCCAGCGACAAGGAGATTGAGTTTCTCCAGATCGGCGCCGAGCGCATCAACGACATCAGGGTCATCCACCGAAACGACGGCAAGGGGATCGAGGTTTCCACCCCCGGAAATCTGGCCGACATCCTGGTATTCGCCGAGACGCCAGGCCAGCCCGCCACCTGGTGGAAGGCCATGGCCACCGACTACCGGCCCTGGCACAACTTCTGCCGGGCGGTGATCGCCAAGCTTGACCCGGCCGAAATCGAGAAGCTGCAGGGGTACGCCAATGGTTGACACCATCGCCCTCACGAAGGTCGTGTGCCAGGTGGTGGTCGCGGCCACCGGCCTGCCGGCCAACAAGGTGATCGTCGGCGACCCGGGCACATCGGCCCCAACCGGCACCTACGCCGCAGTGCGCATCGACAGCCCGGCCCAGTTCGGCCAGGCACTCAAGACGCAACGCAACGTGCCAGCCACTGATGACCCGCGCTTTGAGGACATCATCGAGCGGGTGGCCACCCAATTCACCATCGGGTTCAGCGTCAACATCTACCGCGCCGGCGCCATGGGCATGGCCATGACCCTGTGCGAGGCGAACAAGCGCGAGCCGATCAAGAGCATCCTGCGCCGCGCCAAGTTGGGCTGGTCCCGCATATCACCGATCAACAACCTGACCGGCCTCTACCAAGCGGCAATGGAAGAGCGCTCCCAGGTCACCCTGTACCTCTACGGCGAATCCGTGGCTGAAGACCGAATCAATCGGATCTACCGCGTCGGCTTCGAGGTTCAAACCGAACAATCTGGCGCCATCGCGCAAGGGGAAGTAAATGCCTTATCCGGCTGAGAACATCATCAACATTGTCACGAACATCCGTGCGGCCGGCCTGGGCACTGCCAACTTCGGCGCTGGCATGGTCTTCGCCGACTTCGACTCGTCCACCGACACGACGTTTGCCGAGGGCAGCTACCGGGACTACGGAGGCGCTGCGGCGGTGGCGGCAGACTTCAACATCGCGTCCGATGTTTATCTGGCGGCCCTGGCCTGGTTCTCTGCCGTGCCAAAGCCAAAGTCCCTGCGCATCTACCTACGGCAGGAGGATGACAGCCCGGTCGAGTCGATGAATGATGCGATCAATAAGCGCATCTGGTTCTACTGGTACGAGTTCGAGACCACCATCCGGGCCAACGACGCCGACGTCCTGGCGCTGATCGTTGCCGGGGATGCTGCTGGCAAGTTCTACGCCGGCACCACCAACCAGGCAGCCGTACGCGATCCGAGCCTTTCCACTGACATCGTCAGCAAGGCCAAGCTGCAGGGCTCGCGCCGGGCATTCCTGCTCAGCCACGCCACCGCCCCCTATGCCGGCTTCGAGCTGGGCGCCGTGTTCAGCCGCGTCAACTTCAACGCGGCCAACTCGACCATCACCGGCGAGTTCAAGAAGCTGCCAGGAATCACTGCGGAAGACCTGACCATCACCGCGTACAGCGCGATGAAGCAGAAAGGCGCCCCGTTCTACACCGTGGTCGAGACCGGTGGCCAGGTTGACGCCGGCCGGGTGATCAACTCGAAGTCCACGTCGAGCTTTGGCGAGTACATAGACGACGTGTTCAACCTGGATGGCTTCGTGAACTCGCTGCGAGTGAACCTGTACAACGCCCTGGCCAATGTGCCAACCAAGCTGAAGCAGACCTCAGAGGGTCAGCAGGTCCTGATCGATGCTGCTGCGCAGATCGGCCAGCGCTTCATCGATAACGGCTACCTCGGCGCTCGACAGTACACGAGCGACGAGACCGGAGAAGAGGTCTTGAGCGATGGCTACGAGATCCTCAGCAAGGCTGACGACATTCTCGACCTCACCGACGCCGAGCGCGCAGAGCGCCTGGCTGCCCCAATCATCATGCGCCTGTTCCGTGCCGGCGCCATCCACGCCGTAGACGTGACCGTCAACGTCGACTGAGGAGAGCCAGAGCATGGCACTGAGTGACCTGTCTGTAGAAAACACCATCGTGGTGATCACTGGCGTTGGCGTGCTGGACGACTGGGGGCGCACCGACCCCCCATTCACTGTTGAGCCAATCGATGACCAGGCGATCCTGAGTCGGGGCCTGGGCGGCAACGCTGTCCGCTTTCACCGCAAGAACCCGGGCCTGCGCTTGACCGTCAACCTGATGCCAGGCAGCCCGCAGGCCCTGGCATTGCAGGCCCAGGTCAACGCTAAGTCCGAAGTTTCTGGCTCCTACGCCTCAATTGCCGGCCTGGAAGGTGCCGTCTTCTCAGAAGGCGTCATCACTCGCGGCAAGTCGATGGCGCGCGGTGGCCCCGGCATGAACGACGCTACGTTCATCATGGAATTCAACAAGGACAAGGTGGTATGACCCAGGCTCAAGATTACGTTCGAACCATCGAACACGAGGGTGTGACCTACACCTTCGGCATGCCCAGCGCCGAAAAACAGCGCGCCGTGCTGTTCCGTCTCGGCAAATACGGGGTCGAGCCGCTGATTCGCGGCCTGGCCCAGGCCGAGCTGGGCGCCGCGTCTTCTGTGGCCATCGCCGGCCAGATCGTTGGCGTCATGCTGTCGCGCATCCCAGAGGATGACTTCAACTTCATCTGCGACACGATGCTGAGCCAGCTGCACAAGGACGGCCAGCTGGTCGGCATGCAGCAGTTTTCTGGCCGCCTGAAGACCTACTTCACCCTGGTGGTGCTGGCTCTCGGGAACGTGTTCGAGGATTTTACCGGACTCCTGACCCTCTTCCAGAACTCTACCGCTTCAGCCGGGGAGCCAGGGGCGAGTCAGGAGAACGCCTCAACCCAGCCATCGACTGGGACCTCTGGCGACCCTGCGTAGGCATCCCTGGGGTTTGTCCTCCGCTCTGCACCTACAAAGACCTCACTGACGGCACCTACTCGCTGGGCTGGGTCAAGCGCGCCAACCTGGCGATGGATGAAATGCTCTACGTGCGGCAGCTGCACGACGAGATCCGGAGAGCGAACCCGTGAAAGTACTTGAGAGCTTCCTGATCGCCCTGGGCATCAAGGTCGACGAGAAGTCATTCCAGAAGGCCGATGCGGCTTTTGGCGGCCTCACTAGGTCGGCTCTGCAGTTCGGCGCCGTGCTGGCAAGCAAGCTGGCCATTGACAAGGTGGTGGGCGACTTCAAGAACGCCGGCACCGCGCTGGACAACTTCAACCGCCTGACCGGGCTAAGCACGCAAAATGTGCAGGCGCTGGGCCAAGCACTGGCCGCCCAAGGCGGGAATGCGCAAGACGCCTTTGCGGCCATGCAGAAGATCCAGGACCTGATGGCATCGCCCATCACCGGTAACGTCGGCTGGTTCGGCGACGTAGCCAAGCTGGGCCTGGACCCGAACGCTATCATTGGCGCGCAGGACACGGCAGAGGCCCTGGCCAACATCGCCGGCGCCTTCGAGAAGATGACGCCGCTGAACCAGCGCCTCGCCGGCCAAGCGCTGGGCTTCGACGAGAACACCATCCGCCTGCTGATGAAGGGGCGCGACGAGGTAGAGAAGCAGCTGGATTCCCGCAACAAGCTGGGCATCATGACCCAAAAGCAGGTCGAGGACGCGGCACGCCTCACCAAGGCGAACGCCGAGCTGAACCTAGTGTTCACCGATATGGGCAATACCATCGCTGGCGAACTGGTGCCGGCCTTTGCCGAGTTGGCCGAGGACTTCACCGCCTTCTACCGCGACAACAAGGACCTGGTGGATTCTGGTCTGGAGGCCTTCTTCGGTACTCTTGCCAAAAACATCGAACTGGTCTCAGCCGCCCTTGTGCTCATGGGCGGCGCCAGCGCCTTGAAGGGGCTTGCCGCTCTGCGTGCACTGGTAGGCCTGGGCGGTGCTGCAGGCGCTGCTGGTGCCGCCGGCGCGGCCGCGGGCGGTGCAGCTGCAGGCGCATCTGGCCTGGCCATTGCCGGCGGTGGTGCGGCTGCGCTGCTGTACTCCGGCAGCCTGAACGCTGGTGAAGACCAGGAGCTGCTGAATAACCGACTTCGCAAGGGCGGATCTGAGGCTGCTGCAGCCGTCATGGACTTTTTCCGCGCCAAGGGCTGGTCTGCCGAGCAGGCCGCCGGTATTGCGGCGAACCTGGAGCAGGAAAGCGGCTTCCGACCAGATGCCGTGGGCGACGGCGGAAATGCCTACGGCCTGGCCCAGTGGCACCCGGACAGGCAGGCGAACTTCGCCAAGTACTCCGGCAAGGACATTCGCAGCTCCACCGCTACCGAACAGCTCGAGTTCATCAACCACGAACTGACCAACGGGGCCGAAAAGTCAGCTGGCGAGCGGCTGAAGTTGGCAGCAAGCGCCAGGGAGGCCGCGGGCATCGTCTCGCGTTACTACGAGCGCCCGGCAGACGCCGATGGCGAGGTTTCAAGGCGAGGCGATATTGCTGACAACTACGGACTGCCTCAGGCGCCGGCATCTGCTGCTCCGGTTGTGGACCTGCGCGACCCAGAGCAATGGGCCAAGGTCCAGGCTGACCTTTCCAAGTCTGGGCAGCAAGGCCCAAGCATTTTGGAGCAAATCGACGCTTGGGCGAAAAAGCAGCGCCGGGCGCCAGAGCAGTATTCGGCAAGCGATGTGGTTACGCCTGCGGGCTCAACAGTATCCGCCGCTGCAAGCCCATCAGCACCCGCTCAGCAAGTGCAAAACGTGGACAACCGCCAGTTCCATATCCACGGTGCGGATACCGGCAAAGTCGAGCAGCTGTGGAACGAGAAGCTGAGCAAGCTGATTGACCAAACTACCCAAGACTTCAGGAGCCCGGAAAAATGAGTATTGCCGATGGGGTCATGAGCATCTTTTCCAAAACGCTGCCCATGCTTGGCCCCATTGAGTTCGATGCCAAGCTTGAGGGGGCGACCAGCAAGGCTGTTCAGCTCACCGAGTTTCCTGTGGAGTTCGGCACCAACGGCAACGACCATGCCCGCTTGCTGCCTGACCGCTACCTGCTGACCGGTGCGGTATCCAATACTCCGCTGGGCATCGGCCTGGATGACTTGGGCATGATGGGCGTCGGCGCGATCTCCAGCGCCATTGGCGGCGTGGCAGGGGCGGCGATTTCGACTGTTTCGGCCTACCTGCTGTCTGGCAGCGAGGCTACCCGTGCCGCAACCGCTTGGGCCGCCCTGACGGCGCTCCTGCAATCCCGGTCCCGATTCGACTTGGTCACCGAGTACGAAACGCTCAAGAACATGGTCTTGATCAGGCTGGATCAGCGTACGAGGCCCGATGATGAAGATGGCTTGGTCTTCGTTGCCGAATTGCAGCAGGCCAGGGTCATCAGCTCACAAGTAACCCGGGGCGTTACCTCAGCAGACCAGCTGCTTCAGAACGACCCAGTGGCCACACAGGGCGCCCCGATGGTTTCTTCTGGGTTTGCATCTGTCGAGGTGATCCAGTGAGCCGGTACAGGGTTGAGGTTCAACCCCTGCCGGCTCAGACCTTCAGCGCCCCGCTAGGCAGCAACACGCTGACATTGGAGTTGCAGTGGATGGCCAGGCTTGAGGTCTTCCGCGTCAATATCAGTACAGCTGCCGGCTTGAATCTAACGTCTGGGCGCTTCCTTCTGCCAGGTGTAGATCTGCTGGCCGGCCTGTACCCGCCGCCCAAGGTGAATTACGGGTCTCTCACCCTTGAGGGTAAGCAGCCGACCCCTAACAACCTGGGCATCGACAATACGCTGGTGTGGTCCGATGAGTGATGAAATCTACCTGCGCCGGTACCGGCTGAAGCTTGGCCGTGACTCGGGCGGCAAGATCTACGAGATGCGCCCTGACGGTGACGGCCTGCGCATCACGTTCCAGATCATCCACTTCGCCGGCAATGCGTTCAGCGTGGCCGAGATCACCATCTACAACGTGTCCGACTACTCGACAAGGCAGATGCTGGGCGACGGCACGGCCAAGAAATACGAGTTCATCTCGCTGGAGGCCGGCTATTCCAGCACCTTCGGCAGCGTGTTCCTGGGCCAGATCACCAACGTGCAGAAGGTCATGGAGGACGGCGGCTCAACGCGGGGCGTCAAGTTCTTCTGCCGCTCACAAGCCAAGGAGCGGGACGAGCGAATCATCAATCTGACCCTGTCCCCCGAGACGGACCCGGTCCAGATCATCGAGGAGTGCGCCGAGCGCTTTGGCGGGGAAATCCAGTTTTTCGGGGACTTCTCAGACCTCAAACGCCGATCCGGGGGGACCGTACTCCAGGGCAGCCCGGTCGCATGCATGAACGAGCTCGCCAGCACTTGGGGGTTTGACTGGATGATCGAGAACGGCGCCACCAAGATCATCAAGAATGGCTTCGCCATGCCCAACGAAGTGTTCGTGATCAGTGCCGCCAGCGGAATGATCGGCTCCCCAGTGGTGACCGACACCGAGGTCGGAATCAGGTGCACCCTGAACCCCAAGCTAAAGCTGGGTGACACCATCAAACTCGAGTCCATGGCCCCGCAGTTCGAATTCTCCGGGGCCTTTTTCTACGAGGTTCCCCGCACGATCGGCGAGGGCTTCTACCGCATCAACTCCCTGGCCGTCATCGGTGACTCCCACGGCGACCCGTGGGAAACCCAGATCAGCTGCTTGCGGCTCGACACGATGGCCCAGTCCGGAATCTCTGATAGGGCGACCCGATGAAAGACCCATTGGCCTCCCGCACACGGGAACAGTTCGCCAAGATGCTGCGCGAGATCTTTGGCGAGTACCTCAAGGACAACGTACGCACCAGCGTTCCTGGGCACGTTCTGAGCTTCGACCCCGCTACGCAGCTGGCCCAGGTGCAAATCGGCCTGATGATCGAAGACCGGCTTGGCAACGCCGAGCCACGCCTGCCTATCGTCCGCGTTCCAGTTCAATTCTGGGGCGCTTCCGGGGGGACTTTGGAGTGCCGGGTGGCCGAGGGCGTCGAGGGGTCGATCATGTTCTCGCAAGAGTGCATCGACTCCTGGGTCGACCAAGGCGGCGTAGCGGCGAAGTCCGAGCCGCGCCGGTTCTCCATGAACGATGCCTACTTCATGCCCGGCGTGCGATCTGTACCAGGGGCGATCACCGACTTCGCCAATGACGGCATCCGCCTGCGCAACAACAGCGGGTCGATGTACGCCTGGCTTAAGGATGACACCTCAATATCGCTCAGCAACGGCGCCGGGTTCATCACTATCGGCGCCGACGGCACGGTGAACATAAATGGGGTGACCATCAGTCCTGCCAGCCTGGTAACCACGCCGAGCGACGTTTTCGCCGGCCCGATCAGCCTGAAGCTGCACAAGCATTCCGGAGTTCAGCCAGGCACTGGCACCAGTGGGGTATCTGTTCCATGACCGTGCGCAAGCTCGATGCCAACGGCGACCTGGCCATGGGCCAAGAAAAGCTGCTGACCGGCTATTCAGCCGAAGAGGTGGCGCAGAACGTCCGCACCCGGCTCAAGTTCTTCCTGGGCGAGTGGTTCCTGAATACGGCTGACGGAACCGACTGGTTCGGCGGAGTCCTGGGTAAGGGATCGCGCTTGGCGACCCGCGAGTCGATCATCCGCCGGCGCATTCTGCTTACCCCTGGGTGCGTGGGCATGACGGCCTTCAGCGTCACCTCGGATGCGGTAACCAGGCAGCTGACCGTGGCCGCGACCATCACCAGCGCCTCAGGCGAGAGCGCAGACATTAACTTCGTACAGGCAATCGTCTAAATGGCTGAGATCACCGACCAGGGCATCACAGGCGCGTCGCTCAACGACTACCTGGCCGATATCAATGCGCGCACGCTGGCGATCGACCCAGACTGGAACATCGACGCCGACTCACCAGATGGCCAGCGCATCGGCATCGAGGCCGAGATGATGGCGAACCTGGACGAGGGCCTCGTGGCCGCCTACCGTGCAAAGGACCCCGACAGCGCCACCGGCGAGGCCCTGCGAAACATCGGCAAGATCTCCGGCGTGGCCATTCGCGATGCCACCTATTCGGTCGCGCCGATCACTATCACAGGCCAGGCCGGTACCGTGCTTCCGGCCAACTCGCAGATCCGAAGCAGGATCGATAACACGCTCTGGCTGACCACCGCGGCAATCGTGATCGGCGTCTCGCAGAGCGCCACAGGATTCGCGACCTGTGTAACGCCAGGCCGCGTCCTGGCGGGAGCCGGCGAGCTCACAGTGATCGGTACGCCGTACCCTGGCTGGTCCTCGGTTACCAATGCTGCTGCTGCCCCAGGCGAAGACGCCGAGTCGGACGTTGAATTCCGCGCCCGCCGGAACAACTCGGTATCTCTGCCCGGCAGCAACATGAAAGACAACATGCTGGCAGCCGTTGCAAACGTCGCCGGCGTGACCGACGTGAAGATTCTGGAGAACAACAGCGACGACCCGGCCGACCCTGACGGCATTCCATACACTGCCATCGCGGTCATCGTGAACGGCGGCACTGACCAGGGCATTGGCCAGGCCATGTACTCGAAGTACAACCCAGGCACCCCGATGTATCCCCGCTACAGCACCAAGACCGATACCTGGGTTGATCCGCCGGGGGCGACAGGCGTCAAGGTTCAAATCACCTCGCCATCGACGGGCAACATCGAGACCATGACTTTCCAGCGCGCAGTGGCTCTGCCGATCTACGTTTCGGTCACCGTCCAGCGCAAGGGAACCCTGCCAAGCGACATCGAGCAGCGGATCAAGGACGCCATCGTCGAGGATTCGACCAAGAAGCTGTTCTCCGGTGACCAGGTGAAGGGCTTCAATCAGGGGGGGTACGACATTGGCGAGGTAGTGCCCGTGGGGCGCCTTTACACCCCGGTCAACAAGGTGCTTGGTCAGTACGGCGACAGCTACATCACCAGCCTGACGATTGGCCTTAGCGCCGGAAGCCAGGGTGTAACGCCAATCCAGCCGGATATCGCAGAGTTGGCCACCTTCGACCCTGACAACATCACGGTATCGGTGCCGCTATGAAAATGGACCACGTAGCGCGCGCGAAAAAGCGGATCATCAACCAGTACCGCGGCAAACAGCGGATGACGCGGTGGCTCACGCTGACACCGACCATCGCCAACGAGAAGCTTGAACAGCCGATCAGCCAGATCTACTCGGCCTACGACGTCGACACGGTAACCGGTGAGGACTTGGATGTCATCGGCCGCATCGTCGGCGTGCCGCGGCCAATACTGCGCGGCGCGGCCTATGACGTCTTTGGCTATGCCGGGAACGACAACTACACCAACTACAACGTCGCGCCCTACATCGGCGACGGCGCGTCGATCGATGCCCCCCTAAACAATGATCTGTACCGCAAGCTGATCAAGGCGAAGATCGCCAGAAACGTCAGCGACGGCACCAGCGACAGCATCATCAAGCTGCTCGAGGTCGTTATAGGGGTAAAGGTCACAGCCCTGAACAGCAATGGCGACAAGTCGTTCGACATTGGCATCGCTTCCGAACTGGACAACACCACGCAGTTCTTGCTCGAGAACTTCGACCTCATCCCCAGGCCGCAGGGTACCCGCATAGGGCAAATCTACGTGCTCCCGACCAACATTGATGAGATCGAGCGCACCTCAAGCTTGATCTTTAACTACGCCAACTTCACCTTGCCCGGAGACGTTTCCTGATGGCACGACAGCCTTTCAACCGCCGCTGGGCAGAGAATGTCGAGGGCCAGAGTTCCTCCACTGTGTTTCAAGAGCCGGCCGAAATCAGGATTGTGACGGGCTGGGAAGGCGGTCAGGACAAGGATGCGCCGCCGGCGGGCCAGGAGAACTGGTGGCACAACCGGGTTGACTCGGCGCTGCAGGACCTCGAACGAAAAGGGGTTATGCAGTATCACGCCCAAGCAATCTATTCCGTGGGCGCCCCGTGCTACACACCAGAAGATGGCCTGTTCTATGAGTCGATCGCCAACAACAACGCTGGCAACCCGCCGGCCAGCAGCCCGACGTTCTGGAGGTTGATAGGAGCAAGCCTCTATTCGTCATTCAGCGTTGGTGAATACAAGGATGTGGCCCATAACGGTTCGCCTGACCCTGGGTGGCTGAAATGCACAGGTTCAACGTTGCTCCGGTCAGCTTACGCCAAGTTGTTCGCGGTAATTGGGACCAGGTTCAACACTGGTGGCGAGTCAAGCCTTGAGTTCCGGCTTCCTGACTGGCGCGGGATGTTTCCTCGCTGCCTTGATGACGGAAGGGGCATTGATACCGGGAGGGTCATGGATGGGTTTCCTCAGCCCAGCCAAAACCTCGGTCACTCGCATAGCGCCTCAACCGGATCGGCCGGTCTTCATCGGCACACAATGACGTTTCCTCGTGACTTGGTATCTGGCGTTCCTCAAGACGATGCAGTTCTTGGCGACCAGATCGAGCAAGGAACTCAGACGCTCAACACCAGCGATGCCGGGTCCCACACCCACACTGTCAGCATCGGCTCCAATGGGGGCACTGAAGCGAGATCGGTAAACCTGACCCAGGTGAGATGGATTCGATACCTATGAACCAGAAAATCGTTTACCAGTACGACCTTAACGGGTTCTACCTGGGCGAGACCCTAGCAGAGCACGACCCGCAAGTGCCTGGCAACTGGCTGCTTCCAGCGAGGTGCACCGAAACGAAGCCTCCGATCTTCACTGCCGGCAAGCTGCCGAAGTGGGTCGGCTACAAGTGGAAACTGATCAGCCCGTAGGTGAGATATGGAACGCAAGCCGAAGAGACGCTTCACCGACAAGATGGAGCTTTTCTGCCTCGCCTATGTCGAGACCGGGAACGCCTCCGAGGCCTACCGGCGGTCCTACAACACCTCCAACATGGCCGACAAAACAGCCCAGCGGGAGGGTTACAACCTTCTACAAAACCCTCTCGTTCAGGCACGCATCGAAGAATTAAGGATCAAGGTCATGGAACGTCACGAAATCACCGTGGACACGCTCCTGGCTGAGCTGGAAGAGGCTCGCCTGCTCGGCAAGGAGACCGGCAAGGCCTCGGCCATGGTCACGGCCTCGATGGGCAAGGCAAAGCTCCTGGGCCTCGACAAGCAGATTGTTGAGTTGACCGGCAAGGATGGTGCGCCCATCGAGACGAAATCCACGGTCAAGGTTGACCAGGAAGCCCTTGAGTCGGTACTGGCCCGCCTATGAGTGCACTCCTCGATTGGGAAACCATGAGCATCGAGGAGAAGCAGGCCGCCAAAAGTATAAGTGAACACTCGCCGCTTTCGTTCATGAGGGTGTGGTTCCAGCTGAACCAGGGCATGAAGATGCTCTGCAACTGGCACCACCGGTACATGGACCACACAGCGCTGCGCGTGCTCAGTGGCGAACTGAAGAACGTCGTGTTCAACATGCCACCAGGTGGCACCAAGACCGAGTACTGGTCAATCCACCTTCCAGCCTACGCCATGACAGTGCGCGACAGAACGCGCACGCTGAACGTCTCCTACTCCAATTCTCTGGTGGTGGAGAACTCCGGCCGCATCCGGTCGATCGTATCCAGCCCTGAGTACCAGGAGCTCTGGCGCGTTTCGATGGGAAAGGCCGATGTCGAGAACTGGTCGCTGATCGACGGCAAGGGCCGCATCAGGCACCAGCTGTTCAGTCGCTCCACCGGCGGCCAGATCACCGGCTGCAGGGGCGGCTACATCTCCAAGGACTTCACCGGCTTCATCAACCTGGACGACCCGGAGAAGGCCGACAGCGCGTTCTCGGCGACCATGCGGGCCAAGGCCCAGCGTATCGTCACAAATACGCTGCGCAGCCGGCGCGCATCGCCTGATACCCCCGTCATCTGCACCCAGCAGCGCCTGCACACGGACGACGTGTCCGGTTTTTTGCTCAAGGGTGGTATGGGCTTGGACTTCGCGCACATCAAGGTGCCGGCCCTGGTCACCCGCGAGTACATCGCATCTTTGCCCGATGGCATCCGCGAGCACGCGGAGCGCGACGTGTTCAGCGGACCCTCGGTGGTGCGTGGCGGCGTCGAATACTGGTCCTACTGGCCGGCCAAAGAGTCGGTCTACGACCTGATGGCCCTGTGGGACAAAGATGCCTACACCATGGTCAGCCAGTACCAGCAGGAGCCCGTGGCGCTCACGGGCGGCATGATCGACCCGGACTGGTTCAAGACCTACGAGCAGCTGCCGTTCTTGGTCTGGCGTGGCGTCTACGTGGATACCGCCCAGAAGACCGGTGAGCAGCACGACTTCTCGGTATTCAGCCATTGTGGCCTGGGCATCGACGGAAACCTGTACATCATCGAGATCGTGCGCGGTAAGTGGGACGCTGGCGATCTGGAGGCCGAGGCGCTGCGCGTTTGGGAGCGCTGGAAGCCGTGGGACCAATTCCGGCCCGCGGCCCTGCGGTACATGCGCGTCGAGGACAAGTCCAGCGGCACCGGCCTCATCCAGACCATCAGCAAGAAGGGTTCTATCCAGATCGAGCCCCAGCCGCGCGGCCCGGCCTCCAACAAGGTCACCCGCTGCATGGACGCCGTGCCCTGGTTCAAGTCCGGCCGTGTATTCGTGCCTGCGATCTACGACGAGCAGGGCAAGTCCATTACGCACGTCAAGGATCACCGGGGGCAGGACCTGTGCACCACTGATTGGGTCACCACCTTCCTCACCGAGGCCGCAGCTTTCACGGCCGACGACAGCCACGACCACGATGACCAGGTCGACACCATCTTCGATGCCGTGGCCGACATGCTCATCAACGATACCAGCAGCTTCTTCTCCGGCGGCTGGATCTCCTAACACCTCGTTTCGCTGACCGCGCCCAGGCGCGCTCTACAAACTCGCCCAAAGGAAATGACATGGCTGATCAAACTCAGCGCCTTGAGATCGCGACTGTGCGCGCGGAAGTCGGCAGCAACATCGTTTTCCGCTTCGCCAACGATGCTGCGAATGCCGACAGCATCCCTACCCAATCGGGCGACATTCAAAATCTGAAGCAGGTGGTTCTGGAAATACAGCAGGACGCTGCCGAGAAGATCAGTATCTCCACGACCATCTACCCGAATGTGTCGGCCGGCCTGGCAGAAACGGCCGATCAAGGCATCTTCTTGGTGCAGTCGAACGACGCAGATGAGATCTATGCCGTATGGCAGAATCAGAGCGGCACGGCAGTAAATACCGGCAAGACAGCTCTGTCAGCTACCGCCATTCAAGCGGCGCTGGACGCCTCCAACCAAGCTGCGCAGGCCGCAGAAGATGCCGCGGACGTTGCGACAGCTCGGACTGCGGGCTTCTTGGCTCCAGCTGCCACTGCTCCGGTTCTCCGCGACAATGGGCTTCCGCTTCAGCCGGGCGACCGTTATTTCAACACCGCCGAACAGGTCGAGTACATTTACAAGTCGGAAGGCTGGATTGCAAATGACAGCCTTGCTGCAATCGCCTCTTTGGAGGAGAAAATTACAGAAGATCCTGCCCCTGGAAATACCCCGCGCGCCTCTAGCGATGGCAGAATAGGGGTAGACTGGCTAGACCCAGTCGAGCTTGAGCTATTCACTGAAAACGTCATCGTGACAGCTGATGAGCTGAACTCGGTGAATGACAGTGATTTTTTTTCGGCTTCCAGGCCGGATGGCGTTCGAAAGTTTAGCGCCTTGAACGTTTGGAACTACATTAAGTCCAAAGTTTACAACCTGTTAGGCTTAATTTCCGTTGACTTCAGCTCGTATTCGGGCATTGACCTAACGGGCGCCACCGATAGTACAGCAGCGCTTCAGGCTGCTCTGAATAGCGGGGTCACCAGGTTCACTGGTAAAGGCGTAATTTCCTCTGGCCCAGTGACCTTGCCTATCGGCGTGATTATCGACGGGAACGATCAGCTCAGGATTAGGTATATCGGGCCTGCTGGCGGTGACTTCTTCACCTACATTGATGCGAACTCTGGATTCAAGCAGTTGAGTGGAATCCGGAATACTCGAATCACTACGACAGTCGCAGGCGGAAGAGCTGTTGTTACGCCAAAAAGCGCAAATGCTTGGAATCGGCAATATCGTTTCGACTTCTCCGGCCTGCAATCTAGCGACGATAACCTGTCTTTGACTATCGCAACTAACTATTGGAGCGAAGTTCTTAGCATTGGCGATTGCCGTCAGTTCCGTCTGAACAGGTACTCTTTTTTTGGCGGGTGGAACCCAGCGGATACAGATGGCAGCGCTCACCCATGCAAAGGGGTAGTGTTCTCATCCGCAACCGGTGCTATTGGAATTTCAATCTATGATGGGTCGTGTACAAGCATGTCCAAAGCGTGGGAGCTTGGGGACGGCGTAGAGGGCCATGAGATACACGGAAATGAAGCGGTAAGCTGCTGGATTGGATTGCACTATTCAAACTCTGGCGAAGAGCCTGGTGGTTTTGTCCATAATAACCACTTCAATTGCTCCTATCGCGGAATTATTGGCACGAAGCGGGTAGAGCTGAATATCGGCCCAAACAGCTACTACAGATCTTCGGCGATGGCTTCTCACTCAGCAGGCTGGTCAGCTGTAGATCTATCTCAGTGCAACTACAAGGTTACTATAGGAGCAATACATGGCGTGCCTGGAAGCGTTGTAGCTCTTGCGGACTCCTACGCGATAAGGCTTACCAATTGCGCTTCTACATTTTTGCGCATTCAGGATTTCGATCTTTCTTTACAGATGACGGGAGCAATACTTCTTGACAGCGTCAGTGGACTGCGGATGCGCGGAGGTTCGGCGAGGGGAATGAATGAGTTCTGCAGAGTGCAGAATACATATTTCAACACTACTGATGTAAAGATGCTAGATATCGACGCATCCAACACAGATTCCAGCCTGGTTATTTTGCCAGCTGGTTTCAACCCAACAGGAATTTATGTTGAGCGCTCCAGCCGAGGAGCTTTAAACTCCCCAGGTTCGCTTGTCATAAACTCTAATTCTGACTTTGCAATGCAGCCAAAGTCTGGGATGACTACCGTTTCACTTAGTGGAACGTCTCTGACAGCTAATTTGGTTCTTTCTAAGATTGGCGCAACTGCAGGCGACAAGATCCGAATTAAATATGTAAACGCATCTGCTGCTGGTCACACCGTCAGCATACTAAATGGTTCTGGCGGCACAGTTCTGAACGTCATCCGTTCTGGTAACACCAATCGATATTACATGGAGTATGAGTTCAACGGCACAAACTGGGCGTGCAACTACCTAATTCTCGATCTTGATGCAACGCTCAGGACCTAAAGGGAAAGTGGTATTGACCCAGGGTTTAGCCCAGCCTATCGTACCTGCTTTTGATGCGTCGAAGGGGAAGGATGATGGCTGTCAAAATCAGGTTCGACCTGCCAGGTTGCGAGGTCTATGAAGGCGCCGTTGCCATGCCTAGCAAGGCGATTCCAAGGACTGGGCCGCAGGAGATGCAGGGCGGAATTTTCACCAGCGATGGGGACTTTATTGCGAGCTCTGGGCTCTTTCGTGGCGTAAAGTCCCCGATTATGGCTTACGGCAGATGCGAACCTGAATCAGCGGAGGACTTTGATGGAAATGCTGTGTATGGAGGATTTCTCTATCGAGGGCACTACGGCCACTTCCTGATTGAATCAATGACGAGAATGTGGCGAATGCTCAATCACCTCGAATTTGACAAAATATTCTTTCATGCGCATCCAGGTCATTCTGCTCCATGTAAAATTGGGGAGTACCTATTTAAAAAAATGGGTATTCCTCTAGAAAAGATTGCAATTATCACTAGGCCTTTGAGGTTTTCTAGGATAACCATTCCTGACCCATCTCTTAGGCTTGGGGGAGAAGAAGCGTTCCTCTCTCACCGCAACGTCTGCGCCACGATAGCTGAAAATGTTTCTGGCAACTACTTTGATAGGCCCGAAGAAAATGCCAGGCCAATTTATTTCTCAAGGACAAAGTTTAGGGTAAGGCCTGTTTTTGGCGAGGATGAATTAGAGGCTCAGCTTCGAGAGAATGGATGGGAGATTGTGTATCCAGAGTCTATGAGCATAGAGGATCAGATAAAGATTTCGAGAAAGTCGAAAGTCTATTGTGGCGTCATCGGAAGCGCTATGCACAATCTTATTTTTTCTCGGCCTGGGACAAAGGTGTTCTACATAGAGCGTGAGCCTAGTCAAAAATCTACCTACAACACACTCGAAGCTCTTGATAAGGTAATAGGGCTTGATCCATATTACATTCCGGCAAATGTTAAATCGCATACAATGGCAGGCCCGTTCTTGATTAATCCAGAGATTGTTCTTGATCGTCTTCGTGAGGCAGGGCTTGTTTCAAAAATAGTTAAAATTGATATGTGTTCAGTAGATAGTAAATACGAAGATCACGTAAAAAACATTCAGTCGAAGAAGTGAATATTATGAATGTTTATTCATCGATTTTTGAATCTATAGAACTGGTTCGCAGGCTAGACTCACCAGACCAAATCAAAAAAGAATGTGATCTGCTTGTTTCTAGATTATATAAAATGTTTTCCGATGGTTCTATTTCAGCTAGTCATCACGAACTATTTATGAAGATGATATGTACAGAAGAGAATCGTAGTATTTCATTTATTGATAGGAGCTCCCGTGAGGGTGTAAGTCAAGAGTTTTCTAATTCGTACTTTCTCATCAGAAACATGAGCTCAGAATAGATAGTTTAAATCTATAAGCGTGCCCGCCCAGCGCGGGCTTTTTTTCGCCTGGAGAAAACCCATGCGCACATCGCAACGTGGCTTGAGCCTCATCAAGTCATTCGAGGGCCTGCGCCTGCAGGCCTATCAGGATTCGGTCGGCGTCTGGACCATCGGCTATGGCACCACCCGGGGCGTGAAACCGGGGATGACGATCACCAAGGAACAGGCCGAACGCATGCTGCTGAACGACGTACAGCGCTTCGAGCCAGAAGTGCAGCGCCTGGTCACGGCCCCAATGAACCAAAACCAGTGGGATGCCCTGATGAGCTTCACCTACAACCTGGGCGCGGCCAATCTTGAATCGTCCACGCTCCGCCGTCTGCTCAATGCAGGTAATTACGCAGCTGCTGCCGAGCAGTTCTCGCGCTGGAACAAGGCCGGCGGGCAGGTGCTGTCCGGGCTGGTCCGCCGGCGGGCCGCTGAGCGGGACCTGTTCCTGGAGACGGCATGAAAGCCTGGCTGCTTCGCCTCGCCGGCGCCGGCCTGCTGGTTCTGCTCGGCATGGCCGTCGGTATCTGGGCAACCACAAACCACTTCCGGCCGCTGCTAGATGCGGAGCAGGACCAGGCAACCAACTGCAAGGCCGCCCGTGACAACCTCGCCGGCCTGGCGCAGGAGCAGGCCAAGGCCCTGGGCGACCTGACCCTGGCGGCGAATGAGCGCCAGGCCAGGGCAGAGCAGGCGGTGAGTGAGGCCAGGGCCAGCGCCAAGGACGATTACGCAGCGGCAAACCGCCTGCAGCAGGAGCGAACCGGTGGCGACCTATGCGCGGCCGCCACCTCGATCATCGATCAGGAGCTAGGGCTATGACCGATTTAGGGGTGGGCCTGCCCGGCCACCAAGCAGGCGAAATTACCACTGAAACCCGCATGACTTCTGGGATTGAGGGTGGTCACCAAGGTGGACCCTGCAGGAGCATCGAACAAGTGCAGGTCTTGCACAAAAGTGCAGGCGGTGCAGGCGGTGCAGGTGCTGCAGGTCGAATCCTGCGCGGGGTGGGGGTGCTCGCAGGCATCGCTCTGATTGCCGGCTGCGCAGGGAAGGTCGCGCCAGAGGTCCAGTACGTGCGCGTCGAGGTGCCAGTGCAGGTGCCGTGCCGGGCGCCGGAGGTAGCTGTTCCGCCTTGGGCAGCTGCCGGCCTGCGAAAGACCGACAGCCTGGAAGTGAAGGTGAGGGCGCTGCTGGCCGAGCGCCGGCAGCGGATCGGTTACGAGAAGGAGCTGGAGGCCGCTGTTGAATCCTGCCGCTGACCGGCTGTTGCCTGAATGGGTTGGCCCATAAGATACTGTATCTATATCCAGTTATAGGCCAGCCACCATGCCTTCAACCATGCCCTCAGAAACTGACCACCTGCAGGTCTCCATCGACGATTTGCTCAAGCTGCGCGCGCCCAACGTCTACTTGGTCAAGGTGGAGGGCGACAGCATGCAGGACGCCGGCATCTATACCGGTGACCTGCTGATAGTCGATCGCCTGGCTGAGCCCAAGTCTGGCAGCATCATCATCGCCGCGCTGAACGGAGATGCCACCTGCAAGCGGATGATGATCCGTGACCGCCAGGTGGTGCTGGTGCCGGACAACCCCAAGTTCCCGTCCAGGTACATCATGGAGGGTGACCAGTTCGAGGTTTGGGGGGTGGTGACCCACAGTATCCGGGACCATGACCGCCGCTAGACTCGTCAATGACGATCCGGCAATACCATGTCAGCCCATTCCTGCATCATCCCGCGGCGCTGCTCTATATAGGTGGCGTGGTTGTACACGTCGCGGATTGTACTGCTGTCGGCATGGGCAAGCTGGCGCTCGATCCAGTCCTTGTTGTAGCCGCGGCTGTTCATCTCGGTCGAGAACAAGTGCCGGAACCCGTGCGGCGACTGGCGGCCGGTATAGCCACACCGATCCATCAGGTTCACCGCGTAGTTGATGCCGATCGGCCGAACGGCGTCCGTCCGGTTCGGGAAAACGTACTTCAGGTTCCCGGATATCGGAAGCATCAAGCGCAGAATCTCGACCGCTTGGCGCGATAGTGGCACCACGTGGTCGCGGCGCATCTTCATCTTGGCGGCCGGGATGGACCAGGTCGCGGTTTCTAGGTCGATCTCCGACCACTCGGCCTTGCGCACCTCTGCCGGGCGGCAGGCTGTAAGGATGAGCAGCTTGGTGGCGCACTGCAGCTGTAGGCCTGACTGGCTCTCCTCAATAGCCTTGATGATGCTCGGCATCTCGTCGAAGGTCAGGAACGGTCGGTTCTTGTGCGGCGCCATCTTCTCTGTCACAGCGTGCATTTCCGCCGTGGGGTTTACCTCAATCATTCCGATCGCAACCGCATAGCGGAAGACCTGGCCCGTCCACTGCCGAGTCTTAACGGCGGTAGTGATCGAGCCGCGCCGCTCTATGCGGCGGATCAGCGTAATCACGTCGGCGCGCCTGATGCTGTCGATCTGGCGCGGGCCAAATGCCGGAAGTACATCCAGCTCCATTGCGTTTGAAATAACCTTGACCGTCGACTCGGTCAGGCCTCCCTTCCTGAATTCAAGCCACTCTTCATAGACGCGGCGGAATGTCCTTTCTTGGGCGCCCAGGCGCTCAATCTTCTTCTCCCTCCTCGATTCGCGCGGGTCCTTACCTTGCGCAACCTCTTCGCGCGCCTCATCCCTCCGCGCACGCGCTTCCTTCAAGCCGATCTCCGGATAAGTCCCAAGCGAAATCCTGGCCTGCTTTCCAAGCCAGGTGAACCTAAAGTGCCAGCTCTTCACGCCGCTCTCGGCCACGTAGAGAGTTAGCCCGAGCGAGTCCGCCAGGGTGTATCCCTTTTCCCGGGGCTTGGCCTGCCTGGCCGCAGTGTCCGTGAGTGCCACTAGTACATTGCCTCTGTCTGTTCGTTGGATGTACTGGATGATGTACTAATTAATAAAGGATGTGGAGAGTCATAACGGGACGAATCAGGACGGCATAAGCGCCCATATACGGGCGCCTTGCCTTCTGTCGAGATTGTCCGGTTTTAGGCGGGAATCCACTGTGGAATCCTTGAAGATTTCCACGCTATCAGAACTCTGAGTGAATCAATAATGCGCGCAGTTTAACAGCATGACCGCTACAAGGCTTGCAGGCGTTCATGCAGTCGCCCGGTGGCGACCAGTTCCAGCAATTCGTCGCCCAGCCGCTGGCTTTCGGCAATAGCCTTGTACCAATAGCGTTTGCGCCCCGCGGCATCGCCCATGAAACGCTTGAAGTCGTTGCGGTCTGGCAACTTGCCGAAGGGCAGGGCGGCCAGATAGTGCGGTGAGGGCGTCATCAGCAACACGTTCTGCAGCCGCCTGGCATCGCCCTTGCGCCAGGGCAGCGCCTTGTCGAACCAGCCGGGTATGACCTTGTCGGTGAAGTGCGGGTACAACACCAGGTCGTCGCCGTGGTAGGGCAGGTCGAGGTGGTAATCGAGCAAGCCGCCGTCGCGGTAGGTACCGGCGCCCGCCCCGGGAATGTCCTTCACCCCCTGCATGACCATCGGAATCGAGCCCGAGGCCAGCAGGGCCTGGCGCAGGTTGGCCAAGTCCAGCGGCAGGCAGCGCGAAGGGAAGTCGGTCAAGGCATCGAGCGGCGGCGCGCTACGCGCGTCATGCAGGATGATGCGCTCGAAGTGGCGGGCCAGGCGTGTCCGGCCCAACAGATTGCTGGCGGCCACCGAGCCCAGGCCGAGGCCCAGGCGGGCGCGCTGGTCGTGGGCGAGCTGACCGTGGCTTTTCACCACCAGAATGTTCAGGCGATAGTGCGGGTTGGCCAGCAACTGGGCGTCGCGGCCCTGCAGCAGGTCATCGAGCATTGTTGCGCAACTGCGGCTGATTTCTGCCGGTGTAACCCCTTTGGCAAAGTCTTGCTCGGTATACAGTTCGCCAAGCCGGCGGATGCCGGCCACCGGGTCTTGCAGGCAGGCACTGGCGAAGCGCCAGGCGCCGATGGAGGCGCCGATCAGTGCGCGTTGGCGCGGTGCCGACGGTAGCCACTCACCGAACAGGGCCAGGTCCAGGCCTTGGATGCCGAGTGGCTTCGGCCCGCCTGCCGCGCCTGGCAGCACACCCACATCGGCCGCCTGTAGCCCGCGCTCGCGGATATGCTGCAGGGCACGTTGGCCCGCCTTGAACGTGAGCGCAGGGTATTTGATGTGGATGGCGCTCATGACGGATCTCCTGGGTATCGAGCCGGTGATTATAAGGTTCGGTGAAGCTAATACTGCGTGCCGATGCAACGGCGCGGTGGAACATCACACGGCCCCGCAGGCTGCGCTATCATGCCGCCCGTTGCTTTCAGGTTGAATTAAGGACCGCCGGGTAATCTTAACCCCGTAGACAACTTGTACAGCTCTCAGGAGAGAAGCACGATGAAAACCTTGACTGCCCTGTTCACCGCCGCCGCCCTTGCCCTGGGCGCCAATGCCGCTTTCGCCAAGGATGTGCAGCCCGACGAAGTGGTCAAACTGGTAAACGCCAAGACAATCAAGTCGCTGGACGAACTCAAGGCCACTGCCATGGCCAAGCACCCCGGCGCCACCGTTACTGATTCCGAGCTGGAAGACGAGTACGGCCGTTACATCTACAAAGTCGAGCTGCGCGATACCCAGAACGTGGAATGGGACGTGGCACTGGACGCCAAGACCGGTGAAGTGGTGAAGGACGAGCAAGACAAGTGATGCGTCGCTTACCACGGCCAGCGCGCTACCTGGCGCTGGCGCTGCTGGCCGTGTGCTCGCTGGCAGCCGCCCGCGACCTCGACCAGGATGAAGCCCTGAAGCTGCGGCAAAAGGGCGTCATCCTGCCACTCGAACAGCTGCTGGAAACCGCCCTGGGGCGTTACCCCGGGGCGCGTTTGCTGGAAGCCGAACTGGAAGAGGACGATGATCGCTACGAATATGAGGTCGAGCTGCTGACACCTGCTGGCGTGGTTCGCGAAATCAAGCTCGACGCCAGCACCGGCGCCCTGCTTAAAGATGAGGAAGACGACTGAATGCGCCTGTTGCTTGTCGAGGACAACGTACCGCTGGCCGATGAGCTGATCGCCGGTTTGCAACGCCAGGGCTATGCCGTGGACTGGCTGGCCGATGGCCGTGACGCGGTGTACCAGGGCCAGAGCGAGCCTTATGACCTGATCATCCTCGACCTCGGCTTGCCGGGCATGCCGGGCCTGGAGGTGCTCGCCCAGTGGCGTGCCGCTGCGTTGGCCGCGCCGGTGCTGATCCTGACCGCGCGCGGCTCGTGGGCCGAGCGTATCGAAGGGTTGAAGGCGGGGGCCGATGACTACCTGAGCAAGCCGTTTCACCCCGAAGAGTTGCAGTTGCGCATACAGGCGCTTTTGCGCCGTGCCCGCGGCCTGGCCAACCAGCCCAGGCTGGAAGCGGCCGGCTTGCACTTGGATGAAGGCCGCCAATGCGTGAGCCGCGACGGTGTAGATATCCAGCTGACTGCTGCCGAGTTTCGCTTGCTGCGCTACTTCATGCT
This sequence comes from Pseudomonas sp. NY5710, assembly GCF_013305665.1. NCBI lineage: Bacteria > Pseudomonadati > Pseudomonadota > Gammaproteobacteria > Pseudomonadales > Pseudomonadaceae > Pseudomonas > Pseudomonas sp. NY5710. The sequence continues at coordinate 3,191,712 of NZ_CP045554.1, read as the reverse complement.
GCACCCGCAGCAGATCCTGTCCAAAAGCCACTTGGCCGAACACCTGTACGACGGTGAAACCGAGCGTGATTCCAATGTATTGGAGGTGCACGTCAATCACTTGCGCCGCAAGCTGGGGCGCAGCGTGATCGAAACCCGCCGTGGGCAAGGTTACATCTACGCCGGGAGCGCCGAGTGAAGTCGATCCAGGCACGTTTGAGCCTGGGCCTGGTCGCTGTGCTGGTGGTGGTGGGCGTGGTGCTGGCACAACTGACCCTGTGGTTGTTCGAAGCCGGCCTGCAACGCTACCTGGAAAACGGCCTGCGCAAGGAAAGCGAGAACCTGCTGGTGGCCCTGGTGCGGGGGCCGTCCGGCCTGCAGCTGGACGAGCGGCGTATCTCGGCGGCTTATCAGCGGCCGTTTTCCGGCTACTACTTCCGCATCGACTTCGATCAGGGCACCTGGCGTTCTCGCTCGTTGTGGGACCTGGATATGCCCAAACCGGCGGCGCCAGGGCTTTCCGACAGCCATGAGCTACGGCCGGAAGGGCAGCACCTGTTGGCACTGCGTGCCGACTACCGGCGCCTGGGGCAGGATATTTCCATTAGCGTGGCGCAGGACTATTCCCCGGTACGCCAGGGGTTCCGACGCCTGCAACAGATCGGCCTGGGCATGGGCCTGGTGGCGTTGATCCTGGTGCTGGTGCTGCAGCGCATCACCGTCACCCGCTCGTTGCGGCCGCTGGAGCGGGCTCGTCAGCAGATCGCCCAGCTGCAGCAGGGGCAGCGTTCGCAACTGGATGCCGAAGTCCCCAGCGAGTTGGCCCCGTTGGTGGGGCAGATCAACCATTTGCTCAGCCACACCGAAGACAGCCTGCGCCGTTCACGCAATGCCCTGGGCAACCTTGGCCATGCGCTGAAAACCCCGCTGGCGGTGCTGCTCAGCCTGGCGTCGAGCGAGCGCCTCAAGGGTTTGCCGCAAGTCAGCGCGCAGATGCGTGAGCAACTGGAGCAGATCCAACAACGACTGGCCCGTGAGTTGAACCGGGCGCGCTTGGCCGGCGACGCCCTGCCAGGCGCGCAGTTCGATTGCGATGCCGAGTTGCCCGGGCTGCTCGAAACCCTGGGCATGATCCACGGCGAAGGCTTGCTGTTGGCCAGTGATGTGCCGCCCGGGCTGTCACTGCCATGGGACCGTGAAGACGTTTTGGAATTGCTGGGCAACCTGCTGGACAACGCCTGTAAATGGGCTGACAGCGAAGTGCGCCTGGGGGCCGAGGCGGATGCCGAAGGGTATCGGTTGTGGGTCGATGATGATGGGCCAGGCATTCCAGAGGGGCAGCGCCAGCAGGTGCTGGGGCGCGGGTCGCGGCTGGATGAACAGGTGGACGGGCACGGCCTGGGGTTGGGCATCGTGCGCGACATCGTGGAGGCCTGGGGAGGGCAGCTGGCGTTGCAGCAAAGCCCGTTGGGCGGGCTGCGGGTGAGCCTGAACCTGCCGCGCAAGGCCTAGTGGTCCCGAGCCGCTCCTGCGGCTGCGGCGGCCTGCTTTGCCGATAGGCACTGCAAAAAAATTGCAGTACAGGCGCATTTTTTTGAATTGGCCCATTCGCGCCGCGCTCGGCACAATGCCTTCACGAAGCCGCGTGGTTTCCATCTCTCCACGGACGGAGCCCCTTGTGATATTGCCTGCGCAATACCAGGCCCAGGCAGCTGCCCTGGGCTTTCTTTTCAAACCGAAAAAAACACGACCCCGATAGTTCAAATGCCTGCCTCGCGTTCCGAAAGTCGTCTGCTGCGGCTATTGCCGCCCGCCCTGAATATCCCCCCCAAAGAATGGTTGCGTGCCGGTATTGGTGCACTGCTTGGCTTGTTCCTCGCCGGCTGGCTGACCAGCATGGTCTACGGCCCGGGCATCGCTCTGCACTTGCTCGGCCCGTTGGCCGCGTCGGCTGTGCTGGTGTTCGCGGTGCACTCTGGCCCGTTGGCCCAGCCTTGGCCGGTGCTGGGCAGTTACGCCCTGGCAGGCGCTGTTGGCCTGGCCATGCGCCAGGGGTTGGGCCCCGAATTGTGGGTGGCCGCCGTGGCGCTGGGGATCTCGATCCTGGTCATGTGCCTGCTGCGCTGCCTGCACCCGCCGGGTGGCGGGGTGGCCGTCAGTGCGGTACTGGCCGACCCGGGCCTGACCGCCCTGGGTGACCACCTGTTGCAACCGGTGTTGCTCAATGCACTGATCCTGGTAGCGGTGGCAGTGCTCTACAACCGTCTGACGGGTGTGCGCTACCCCAAAGGCGCGGTAATCCGCAAGGACCTGCACCATACCCATGACCCGCTGCCTACCGAGCGCGTTGGCGTGCGCGGCGAAGACCTGGACCATGCCCTCGAAGAGCTGGGCGAGTTCGTCGACGTCACCCGGGACGAACTGGAGCGCATTATCCTGGCCACCGAGCAGCATGCCTTGCAGCGCAGCCTGGGCGGCATCACCGCGGCGTCAGTGATGTCTCGCGATGTGCAATTCGCCAGCCCCGACACGACGCTGGAGCGGGCCTGGGCCATGCTGGCCAGCCATCATCTGAAAACACTGCCGGTGCTGCAGCAGGGCAAACTGGTGGGCATTGTCAGCCTCAGCGATCTGGTCGGCCCGGCCATGCAACGTGGCCGTTTCACCTGGCGCGGACTGTTCGGCCGCCCGCCCGTGCGCCTGGCCCAGGTGATGATGCAGCCAGTGGTCACCGTCAGTAGCCAGCATCCGCTGGAGCGCCTGCTGCCGCTGCTGTGCGAACAAGGCCTGCATTGCCTGCCGGTGCTCGACGATGGGCGCCTGGTGGGGGTGATCACCCAGACCGACCTGATTGCCGGCCTCCAGCGCCAGTTGCTCAGCAAGGCCCAACAGGTTTCAGAGAACAGGGTCCCAGCGTTGTGACCAGTCGCTTGCGCCGGCGGCCACCAGCCGGCGCAGCACGCTGAACGCCTGTTGCAGGGCCTCGCTGTCGCGTTTGCGCGGGTAGACCAGATAGGTTGGGTAGGTGAATTCCGGCGCCTGCGGGACTCGCTCGAAAACCCCACTGTCGAGGTAGGCTTGAACCACTCGTGTGCGGAAGTAGCCGCTACCGCCTTGGTCGAGGATGAACTGCAGCGCCAGTGGTCCGAGGTTGAAGCTCAGCGCCGGGCGCGCGCAGTCGGGCAAGGCCGCGTCATGCTGGCGGCGGAAGGCTTCGCCCCAGTCGATGTAGATATACGGCTCGGGTCGATCGACCCGGCGCACGCGGATCAGCTTTTCTTCCATCAACTGCTCGACCTGCAAACCCGGGCCATAGGTTGGCTGGTAGACCAGCGCAGCGTCCAGCAGGCCCATCTCGACCTTGCGCAGCAGCGCCTCGCCGTCGCTGACCTCGCTGCGGATCGCGTGGCTGGGCAGTTCGCGATGCAGGGCGCTGACCCAATCGAGCATCATCGGGTTGCCCAGGCTCACTTCACCCCCCACATGCAGCACCTGCTGGCAGCCCACGGGCAGCGGCAGGTCACGGCGCGCCGCCTCCCAGGTTTGCACCAACTGGTTGGCATAACTGACGAAAGCTTCGCCATCGCAGGTCAAGCTGGCGCCGCTGCGGCTGCGCACGAACAACTGACAACCCAGCTGCTGTTCTAAGCGCTGCACCCGGGCGGTGATCGCCGTTTGCGAAACGAACAGGCGCTCGGCGGCAGCGACCAGGCTGCCGCAACGCACGATTTCCAGAAAGGTACGGGCCTGTTCGATATCCATGGGCTGCTCGTTGGCTTGAGGGGGAGCCTATTGTAGGGGGGTTGCACCGAAATAGGGCGCATTGGCGCGTTATGCAAATTTGCAGGTCGGTTGTGACTTTAGTCGCCTGGCGAGGTGGTTGGTGCAGGCCATACTCCAGGTTCGCCCTTCAATAACAACAAGTACCGGGTTCCTTTCGATATGAGCTACCAGCACACTTACGCCCAGTCCATTTCCGACCCTGCCGCTTTCTGGGCGGAACAGGCCACCCACCTGGCCTGGTATCACAAACCTGCCCAGGTCTTGCAAGAGAACGCCGATGGTACCCACCGCTGGTTCGCGGATGGCCGGCTCAATAGCTGCTACTTGGCCCTCGATCACCAGATCGAGCAGGGCCGTGGCGAGCAACTGGCGCTGATCTACGATTCGCCGGTGACTGGCGTGCAGCAAACCTACACCTACCTGCAGTTACGCGACGAGGTGGCGCGCCTGGCCGGCTTGCTGCGCGAACTGGGCGTTAACAAAGGCGACGGCGTGATCATCTACATGCCCATGGTGCCGCAGGCGGCCATGGCCATGCTGGCCTGTGCGCGGATTGGCGCCGTGCATTCGGTGGTGTTCGGTGGCTTCGCCGCCAACGAGCTGGCGCTGCGCATCGATGACGCGCGGCCGGCCCTGCTGCTGACGGCTTCCTGCGGGCTGGAGTTCGACAAGGTCATCCCCTACAAGCCACTGGTCGACCGTGCGCTGCAACTGGCCAGGCACCAGCCGCGCTCGGTACTGGTGCTGCAGCGGCCGCAGGTGAAGGCCGAACTGCTGCCAGGGCGCGACCTGGATTGGCAGGTGGCGGTGCAGACCGCCAAGGCGGTGGAGCCGGTGGCGCTGGACGCCGGTGACCCGCTGTACATCATGTATACCTCAGGCACCACGGGCAAACCCAAGGGTATCGTCCGCGAAAACGGTGGCAACGCAGTGGCACTGTGTTACGCCATGCGCCACATCTACGGCATGCAAGCCGGTGATGTGTGGTGGGGTATTTCCGATGTGGGCTGGGTGGTGGGACACTCGCTGATCGTCTACGGGCCGTTGATGAGCGGCTGCACCACGATATTCTACGAGGGCAAGCCGATTCGCACGCCAGACGCCGCTGCCTACTGGCGGGTGGTCGAGCAATATCGGGTCAATGCGCTGTTCTGTGCGCCCACGGCCATGCGTGCCATTCGCAAGGAGGACCCGCAGGGCGAGCGGGTGCGCAACCATGACCTCAGCTCGCTGCGCCATGTGTTCCTGGCGGGTGAAAAGCTCGATTCGAGCACCCATCAATGGCTGGAGCAGGTGAGTGGCAAGCCTGTGCACGACCATTGGTGGCAGACCGAGACCGGCTGGCCAGTCACTGCGCCCTGCGTGGGGCTGGAGGGCAGCGCGGCCCGGCCGGGTTCGAGCAACCGCGCCGTGCCCGGCTATCACGTACGTGTGCTGGACGACGAAGGGCGCCTGCTGGGCCCCCACCAGCAGGGCTCGATCGTGATCGCCCTGCCATTGCCGCCCGGTTGCAGCCAGACGCTGTGGGGCGACCACGCACGTTACCTGCAGGCCTATCTGCACAGCTACCCTGGCTACTACCACACGGGCGATGGCGGCTACCTGGACGATGATGGCTTCGTTTACATCATGGGGCGCACCGACGATGTGATCAACGTATCCGGCCATCGGCTTTCCACGGGGGAAATGGAAGACTTGGTGGCGCGCCACCCGGCAGTGGCCGAGTGCGCGGTGGTTGGCGTGCATGATGAAATAAAGGGCCAGGTGCCGTTGGCGCTGGTGGTGCTCAAGGACGGCGAGGGCATCGCCGAGGCGCAGTTGCTGGTCGACCTGGTGGCCAGCGTGCGCGAGGAAATAGGCCCGTTGGCGTGCTTCAACCGGTTGCGGCTGGTGAAGCGCCTGCCCAAGACCCGGTCCGGGAAGATCCTGCGGGCGGTGTTGCGCAAGATTGCCGATGGGCAGGACTACATCCCGCCTTCGACCTTGGACGACCCGGCAGTGCTGGGTGAGATCGAGGCGCTGCTGGCTGACTTGCCCAGGGCGGTTTAGCCCTGGGGCCCGACCACCTGCAGTTGCCCCAGGCGGCTGCGGGTGCGCATCAGGTCGGCAAGCGGCCCACCCAGGCTTTGTTCCAACGGCCGTTTGCCGATCACCGTCACCTGCCTGTCCTGGTCGTACAGCACATCCACCAGGTTGACGAAACGTTGTTGCGCCGCCAGGGAGCAGTCCGCCAGGTCATCCAGCCCATCGATGACCCATTCGTCGTACTGCTCGGCCAGCACCAAGTAGTCGATCACCGCCGTGGCCTTTTCGCACAGGTCGTCAAAGCCAAGCACCACGCGCCGGCCATCCACCGCCAGGGCGCGCAGTGGGCGTTTGTTCACGTCCAGCTGCACGGGCTGCGGGGCGGGTACCTGCAATGCCTGGCGCTGCGCCGCAGTGCCGGGCCATACATAATGCCCCTGGGTGAACTGCTGCTGCTCGCGGTTGGCCGGCAGGCTGCGAAAGTCGGTATCGCCACCGACTTCGAGGACCTCCATCGCGCTATTGATCAGGCGGATCACCGGCAGGAAACGCTCATGGTACAGAGGGTTGGGCAGCAGCCCCTCAGGCGCGTAGTTGGACGTCACCAGCAGGAACACCCCGCGGCTGAACAAGGCATTGAACAGCCGGGTGAGCAACATGGCATCGCCAATGTCATGCACATGGAATTCATCGAAACACAGCACTCGGCAATCGCCAATCAGCTCGTCCAGGGTCGCACCCAGTGCGTCGTCCAGCGCGCGATGGCGGTGCATGCCTTGGTGCAGGCGGGCAAAAAAATCATGAAAGTGCAGGCGCTTCTTGGCCTCGACCGGTACGGCCTGATAGAAGCCGTCGAGTAGCCAGCTTTTGCCCCGGCCGACCGAGCCGTACAGGTACAGGCTACGCGCTTGGCCTTGCTCCAATTGTGCCAGTTGCCTGGCCATGCAGTGGATCACCCGGCGCTGGCCATCGCTGAGCTGATAACCGCGGCTGTGCGCCTTGTCTTCGAACCAGTCGAGCAGTTCGCTCTGATGCGCGGCAGCGCCGCGCAGGCGTTGGCCAAGTTGGCGCAGCGGGGTAGGGATCCAGGCAGGCAAAAGCACAGCTCCTTGGGCATTGACGGGGCAGTGTGCAGCTTGCCCGAGGGCGGCGATTTTGACCAATAGAGAAATTGCGCGGCAATCATCACTTCTCGCGATAGGTGTCGCCGCCACCGCTGCCGCTGGGCTATGCCTTGCGTTCCAGCTGGCGCTCGATCATGTACTTCACCGCCAGGCGGCGCTCTTTCAGGTGGCGCAGGTCCTCGTCGACGAAATTGCCTGCCGAGATGGCCTCGGCGGCCAGTACCTGGTTGTCGATATCGACGTACTCATCCAGCAAGCGATCCAGTGCCTTGTCGACCTGGCGGCGTTGTTGAACGATCTCGCGTGGGTAGTGCAGGTCCTGGTAAAGGTCGTGAGAGACAGGCATGGGTTCCTCCTTGGTAAATGCAGATGGGTTATCTGATTTGAAGGGAGGAATACGAATGTGTTGAAGCGAAGCGAGAAGAAAACGACGGATGGTATGCGGCGGCGGCAGAAATGACTAAGCCGCTGTTTTTTGGCAATTTTTTTTCATCAGGGGGTTCACAGACCGAAACTTTGTTGTTAAAGTGCCGCGCATTCCAAGACAACTCGCAGTTGTCACTCACTTGGAATTGTCAGAGCAGCCCACGCTGCATCCGATACAGGGGCGTCGCCAAGCGGTAAGGCAGCAGGTTTTGATCCTGCCATGCGTTGGTTCGAATCCAGCCGCCCCTGCCATTTCTTAGTTTCAAACGTAACTTGCCCGGTGCTTATTCTGATGAGCGTCGGGTTTTGTCGTTTTTGCGCGCGTGAAATGCCACACCCACTGTGGCCGCAGCGTTGCGATGGCCCCGGGCCGCAAAGCGGCCCAGCCATTGGTCAGCCCTGGCGCACTGCCAGGCCGCCCAGCATCTCGTTGAGCACCCGCGCCAGTTCATCGGCTTGCACCGGTTTCTGCATCACCAGGCTGCCCGGCAATTCCAACCCTTGCAACTCCGCATAGCCGGTGAGAAACACCACCGGCAGGTGCGGGCGCCGCTCGCGGGCCGCCAAGGCGAGTTGCCCACCGTTGAATTCCGGCATGGCGAAATCGGTCAGCAGCAAGTCGATCTCGTCATCCAGCAACGCCAGTGCCTGTTCGCCGCTGTGCGCCTGGCGTACCTGATAACCGTACTGGCGCAGTACATCGCCGAGCATGTCACGTACCAGGTGGTCATCGTCCACCAGCAGCACGGTCCGGTTACGGCCGCTATCGTTGATCGAAAGGCTGAGCATGGCTGCTGCCGGTTCACTGACCGCGCGGTCTTTCACCGCTGGCAGGTATACCGCCACCTCGGTACCACGCCCCGGCTTGGTATCGATGCGCACACCACCGCCGGACTGCTTGGCGAAACCGAAGACCTGGGCCAGCCCAAGGCCTGAACCCTTGCCGATATCCTTGGTGGTAAAGAACGGCTCGAACACCTTGGCCACCACCTCTTCGCTCATGCCGCACCCGGTGTCGCGAATACTCAGCATCACGTATTCGCCTCGCTCCGGGTCTTCCGGGCGCTGAGGGGGGGTGTCGATGCAGGTGTTGTGGGTCGCCAGGATCAACTGGCCGCCATCGGGCATGGCATCGCGGGCATTGATGGCCAGGTTGAGGATGATCATTTCAGTCTGGGTAGGATCGGTCAGCGCCTGCCACAGGCTTGGGTCCAGGTCCAGGCGCACCGAGATGTTGCCGCCCAAGGTACGGCGTAACAGTTCCTCGAGGCCCGCCAGGGTGCGGTTGAGGTTCAGCGGTACCGGCTCCAGGCGCTGGCGACGGGAGAAGGCCAGCAATTGCGAGGTCAACTTGGCGCCGCGCTCACCCGCTTCGCGAACATGCTTGAGGCGCGACCGGGCCTTGTCCAGGTCGCCCCTGGTCAGGTCGCGCTCTAGGAAACTGGCACCGGTGAGGATCACGGTCAACAGGTTGTTGAAGTCGTGCGCCACGCCGGCAGTCAGCTGGCCGACCGCTTCCAGGCGTTGCATCTGCTGCAAGGCGGCCTCGATACGCTCGCGCTCATCGATCTGCTCGCGCAGGCGGGCATTGGCTTCGGCCAGGCCCAGCGCGGTTTCGCGCTCACTGGTAATGTCGCGGGCGACCACGTAAAGCAGGGTGTCTTCGGGCACCACGACCCACGACAGCCAGCGTTGCTGGCCACTGGCGTGCAGGATACGGCCAACGAAACGTGCGCTGGTTCGGCCGTGCGCGAGCGCGGCCAGTTCGGTCAACAGCAGTTCCTGATCGCTTTCGGGCAGCAGGTGCAACAGCGACGACTGGCTCAGGCGCTCGCGGGAAAAGCCCAGGCTGGCTTCCCAGGCGGGGTTCAGCGCCACCGGGGTGAGGTCCTTGTTCAGCACTGCCAGCAGATCCTGTGACAGCTCCCAGGCGCGGTCGCGTTCCCGCGTACGGCGCTCGACCCGTTCGCCCAGCATTTCGTTGAGCTGGCGCAGTGCCTGGGTGGCCAGGCGCTGGGTGTTGATGTCTTGCAGCACGCCGGAAAAGCGCACGCACTGGCCGTTGACGAACTGGCTCTGGCCGCTGCTGAGCAACCAGCGCGGGTCCTGGCCACTGGGTTGGGCAGTGCGAAACTCCACCCGGTACTGGCCACCGCTTTCGGGCAGCATGGCGTATTCGACGGCATCGCGCACCAGCGCCAGATCGTCAGGGTAGATGCCGTCGTAGAATACCTGCATGGTCATGTCGGCGCTGGCGGGCAGGCCGAACAGGGTCTTGCAGCGCTCGTCGCATATCAACAGGCCATCTTGCGGGCGCAGGTCCCAGGTGCCCATACCCGCGGCGTCGATGGCGATGCGCGCCCGCGCCTCGACATCGACCAGCGCCTCTTCGGCGCGGCGCCGGCGCTGGCGCTCCTGCACTTCGGTCAATGCCCGGCGTACCGCCTTGGGCAGTAGCGGCAGGTTCTTCTTCAGCACATAGTCGGTAGCGCCCAGGCGGATCATTTCCACGGCGTGCTCTTCGCCGTAGATCCCGGAGAGAAAAATGAACGGGGTGTCTGCAGCCAGGCGCTGGGCGATTGCCAGCACCTCGGTGCCGGACGAGCCCGGCAGCACGCAGTCGCAAAGGATCAGGTCGTAGTGGTCCTGCTCCAGGGCACGCTCGACGCCCGTATGGTCGAATACCAGATGCGATTGCACATGCAGCCCGCTGCGTTCCAGGCGCATCAAGGTCAGCTCGGCGTCCATCGAGCTGTCTTCGACCATCAGTAGTTTCAACGGCGTTTGCGGCATCGTTGCGGCGGCCTCAATTGCTACCGCGACGGTTCAGCCGCAGTGAGCCAGGTGGTGGTTCATTCAGTACGGCCCAGAAGATCCCCAGGTCGGAGATGGCGGCGACGAATTCCTTGAATTCCACTGGTTTGACCACATACGCGTTCACCCCTAGCTCGTAGGCGCGCAGCAGGTCGGGTTCTTCGCGTGAGGAGGTCAGCATGACCGTGGGGATACTACGCAGCTCGGCAGTGGCGCGCACTTCCTTGAGCACTTCCAGGCCATCGACTTTGGGTAGCTTGAGGTCCAGCAGCAGGACCGCAGGGTTGCCGTCATCACGATCGACATAGGCGTTGCGGCGCAACAGGTAGTCCAGCGCCTCGGCACCGTCGCGCAGGACGATAACCTCGTTGGCCAACTGGCTACGCTCCAGAGCCAAAAGCGTAAGCTCCAGGTCCCTTGGATTGTCTTCGACCAGCAGGATGGGTTTGAGCATGATTGTTCAGGTACCTCGGGTAGTCGCGGGTTGGCGCGGTAGAGAAAAGTGGAAACTGGCGCCATGGTCGATCTGGCCCTCGGCCCAGACACGGCCATCATGGCGCTCGATGATACGGCGCACGCTTGCCAGGCCAATCCCAGTGCCTTCGAACTCTTCCATGCGGTGCAGGCGTTGGAATACCCCGAAAAGCTTGTTGGCGTAGGCCATGTCGAAGCCCACGCCGTTATCGCGGATACAGATTTCGGTTTCGTCCGGGTGTTGCTTGGCGCTGATCGAAATGCGCGCGGGCTCACGACCGCGGGTGTACTTGATGGCATTGGCGATCAGGTTGTGCAAAGCCAGGTTGATGAACGCCGGGTCGCCGATCACCTTTGGCAGTGGCGCGATGTCCCAGACGATCTCGCGGCCTTGGTAGTCGGGCGCCAGTTCACTGCGGATAGCCTCGACCAGGGCGTTCAGGTCGACATCGGACATGCGCAGGGCAGAGCGGCCCATTTGCGAGAAGTTGAGCAGGTTGTCCACCAGGCTGCCGGCGAAATTGGCGGCTTCACCGATATGCTGCAGGAAGCGCTTGCCACGCTCGCTTAACCCTGCGCCCTCGATTTCGCCGAGCAGCTCGGTATAGCCGGCAATGTGCCGCAGCGGCGCGCGCAGATCGTGGGAAACGCTGTACGAAAACGCCTCAAGTTCCTTGTTCGAGCGGCGCAGTTCACTGGCCAGCTGTGCCAATTCCTCGGCCTTGCGCAGCACAATGCCCAGCACCGCCGTGCGCAGCTCTTGCACGCCCTCGACCACCAGTGGCTCCCAAGGTGCGCAGTAGCCATGCAGTTGCTCCTGCCAGCGCTCGAAACTGTGCCGCGGGTCGAGGTTGCCCTGTGGCCCCACCTGCTTGGTCGGCTGGCCCGCCCAATCCACCGTGCGTACCTGTTCGGGGCGGAACCACAGCAGGTAGTGCGAATGGATCTGCGAAATGGCGACGGCCAGCACGCCACCGGCATGGTCTGCCAGCTCGGGCAGTTCGTCGATGTCGCGGCGCACGTTGTCGGTGCAAAATACATGTTCGTCGTTACGTTGGCTCAACCAGTGCACCAACGCCGTGACCTGGGCGGTGGGTGGCGTCTGGCCGAACAGGTCGCAGCGCTCCGCCGAGATCACCGCGGCGCCCTGGGCGTCGGCAAAGGCCAACAGGACTTCGGGCACGTCGCGCAGGCCATCGCTGACGCTGTCATGGTCGGCCATGGACGAAATCATGCGGACAATGTGCTGGCGCAGTTCCAATACCTTACTGGTGCTGGCATGCGACTCGCGGGACTCGATCTGCAACGACAGCACGCTGGCCAGCAGCTCGCACGCGGTACGCGTACGCAGGTCTACAGGCCTGGGCTGCTGATGGTGGCAAGAGATCAGCCCCCACAACTTGCCATCGGCCACGATCGACAGTGACATCGACGCCAGGGTACCCATGTTGCGCATGTATTGCAGGTGCACCGGTGAAACGCTGCGCAGTGTCGCAAAGCTCATGTCCAGCGCCTTGCCGGTACGCGGGTTGGCTGCCGGCAGTAGCGGCGAAGGGTGGTAGTTGGCATCCTCGATCACGCGGATACGGTTGACCCGGTACAGTTCGCGCGCCTGGCGCGGGATGTCCGAGGCCGGAAAGCACAGCCCCAGGTAGCTGGGGTAGCCCGGGTCGGCGACCTCTGCCAGAACTTGGCCATTGCCTTCGGCATCGAAGCGGTAAGCCTTGACCCGGCCAAAACCGGTGATGCGCTTGAGTTGAACCACCGTTTGCTGCAGCAGCTCTTCAAGGCTGCCGGCCAGGTGCAGGGTGCTGACGAAGTTGCGCACCAGCGGGTAGTAATCGCCTTGCCCGGTGAGGTCGGACGGAAGCCGCGGTGGTTCCAATTCAGTGATTAGCACCTGGTCGTGACGGTGGGCCAGCAGGTGCAGGGCTGTAGTGTGCGGTGCTCCTTCGCGCAGGTGCACATCACTGATATGAAAGGGGAACACTTCATCGTCGGGTAACCGTGAAAGGTGCATGCGCAGGTCGAAACCGTCGCTGACCAGCTCTGTAAAATGGCAACCGATAAGTTCTCTGGCCGGCTTGCCTAGCCACTGTTCGACATTCTCACTGGCCTGGAGTACCCGTAAGTCGGCTTCGTCGACGACCAGCAGGAACCCGTGGGGCTGGACGCTGCCGGGCACCTGGATCGGTTCCTGAGCGCAACGCTCCACGGCTTGGGCGAGCGTGCTATCTGCAGTCATCAATTGAAAGCTCCTGTCTTGTCGGTCCATGCTTGCCGCACGAGTTTGAGGCAGGATGATGGAGGTACACCTTATCAGAATATCGGACCATTCGCCGGCTTCTGCCTATTGGAGGTCCATGAAACACGATGGGTTCTGCGCCCCGCGGTTTTTTTTATCGAACGCTATCGCTTTGTTGCTAATACCAAAAAACGGTCGGCCTCAGCATTTGGCGCCGTGCCTCGCTGCTACGCTCAACTGAGCATAGGGCGATAAGGACAGCAAGGTGAAGGAGCGCTTACTGGCCGGGTTGTTTGGCCTGTTACTGAGCAACGCTGGCGTAGCGGCAGACTTTCTGGTGGAGGTGCGGGTGCTGGTGCAGCGCGGCTGCATGCTGGTCAGCCAGACCCGCGATGCGGGCGCGCAGGCTGCTGGGCGAATCGACCTGGGTGCTGTACCGCGGCTGGACGGCCCGGCCGCACCGCTGACTGGGGTATTGCTGAGCCAGCGCCCACCGCGCCTTGAGTGCAACCCCGACACCCCTTATCAAATACAGGTCGACGGCGGCCAACATGGCGGCGCTGGCGACGTGCGCTTCCTGGCCAGCGACGATGCCCAGGGCCGGCCTATTCCTTATCGGCTCTATCGCGATGCGGCCTGGCGCGAGCCACTGCCAGTGAACGTTGCGCAGGCTGCCCGGGTGCCCGATAGCGGCGCGGCCGAATTGCCGCTGTATGCGCGAATCGACACGTTGGCCTGGGTGCCCAGAGCCGGCCTGTACGCCGACCTGTTGAAAGTCACGGTCACTTGGTGAGGATGCCGCCATGCACAAGGACGCGCAGCTGTGAACCGCACCTCGATCCTGCTGTTGACCCTAGGGCCGTTACTGGTGCCAGGCGGTGCAGCGCATGGCAGCTCCACTGGCTTCATTCAGGCGCGGCTGGTGATCAGCGCCGCCTGCCAGATCAGCAGCAACGAGGCGCAGCCGGCGAACCTGGCCAACCCGGGCTTGCTGGATTTCGGCGAGCGGGGCCCGAACTGGGACCAGCCGCTGCTTAGCCGGGTGGATGAAGCGGGCGGCGAGGGCAGCCTGCAGATCAGTTGCACCCCCGAAGTCCGTGCATTCAACGTGCGCATCAATGGTGGCATGCATGGCGACGACGGCATTCGCCGCCTCAGCAACGGCAGCCAGCTGATTCCTTATCAACTGGCAGTCGACCCAGGCGGCAACAGCCGCTACGGCATTGGCCAAGCACGGGCCTTCACCATCAGCAGCACGCAACAGATTCCGATCCCCATCTATGGCGTGGTGGTGGCGCAACCGCGCGCGCTGCCAGCCGGGCTGTACCGCGACACCCTCCGGGTGACTCTGGACTGGTAACCACGCAAGGAGACTCCGATGCGAACGAACCTTTCATGCTGCATCCTCGCCGGCCTGGGTTTGGCCCTGGCCACGCAGGCCCAGGCCGCCACGGTGACCGGGACCATCAACTCGACGCTGACCTTGACAGCTGCCTGCCAGGTGAATGGCAGTTCAGGCACCTCGGGGTTGAACTTCGGCTCGCTGGATTTCGGCACCCAGGATGCCTTGTTCACCACGGCCAACGCACAGGTGCTGGGTAGCGGTGGCGCGTTGAGCATCCTGTGCTCGGCGGGCACGGTGCCGGCGATTCGTGTGCGTGCAGGGTCGCATGACGGCCAATCGACCGGCGGCACCCGTGCACTGGCTGATGGCGCGGGGAATTTCGTGCCCTACGACTTCTATACCGACTCCGGGCGCACCACCGTGTTGGCCATCGATGGCACCATCACCCTGCCAACCAGTACCGGTGTGGCACAAACCGTCAACCTTTACGGCCAGGCGCGTGGCAAGGCCGGGTTGCCGGCTGGCGTGTACACCGACACGGTAGCCGTCGAGTTGTCGTTCTGAGCCATGCGCCATTGGCTGACGGTGGGCCTGGCTGGCCTTGGTGCGCTACTGGCGGCGCCACTGGATGCGGCCACTACCAGCACCTTCACGGTCGCGGCGCAGGTCGCTGCCGGGTGTCTGGTGGTGGGCGGTGTCAGCCAGTATGGGGTACTGAACTATGGCACCCAGTCGGCGTTGTCCACCAGCGTGGTCAGTACTTCGCTGGGTGGCACCACGGTGACCTTCCAGTGCACCCCGGGTGTGGCGGTGAGCATGAGCCTGGGCGGCGGCCAGAACAGTACCAGCGGCACGCGCTATCTGAAGAACACCAGCGGCAGCCAGGTCCTGGCCTACCAGTTGTACCGGGATGCCGCCTACAGCCAGCCGTTGGGCATAGGGCAGAGCGCCACCGTGAGCTACAGCGACGCCACGGCGATCAAGCTGCCGGTGTATGGGCGGGTTCAGCTGACCGGCAAGCTGCCGGCAGGGACTTATACCGATGTTGTGCAAGTGATGGTGACCTGGTGAACGCCAGCGGCGCCAATGACACGTGCTAAGGAGAGCTTAATGGCGGTAGGCGCGAAGTGGGCGGGTGGGCTGATCGGGTTGTGGTGGTTGGCAAGCCTGCCGGCTGCGGCAGCCACCTCGGTGTTGATCTGGCCGATCGACCCGGTGCTGGAGGCCGACCAGAAAGCCGGCGCACTGTGGCTGGAAAATCGCGGTACTGAGGCTGCCAACCTGCAGGTGCGGGTGTTTGCCTGGCACCAAGGGCGATACCAGGAGCAGTTCCAGGCCCAGCGCGAGATCATCGGCAGCCCGCCGGTGGCCAATATTCCTCCTGGGCAGAAGCAATTGATCCGCCTGACCCGCACCGGCCCTTCACCTGCCGGCCAGGAAAAGGCCTATCGCATCATCATCGACGAAATTCCGCCGGCCATCCCGCTCGACAAGGCCGGCCCCGGCACCACGGCCGCCATTCGGCTGCAGATGCGCTATTCCGTACCGCTGTTCGTCTACGGCGAAGGGCTGTGGGGCAAGGCGGACCCCGAGGGCCAGCGAAAGGCCGAAAGCGTGGGCAAGCCTCAGTTGAGCTGGCGGCCGGTCACGGTGCAGGGCAAGCCTTATGTGGAGCTGCGCAATACCGGCCCGGTGCATGCACGGCTGACCGACGTGGTGCTGCAGCAGGGCGGCCAGCGCAAGGCGCTGGTCGAAGGTTTGCTGGGCTATGTGCTGCCGGGTTCGAGTATGCGTTGGCCGGCACCCATGGCGACGAATACAGGCAGTGTGCTGCAAGGCCGGGTTAACGGCCAGGCCACGGCCGGCACCATACCCCAAGGGCAGTGAACCAGCACCTGAATGCAGCGCAGGGGCCAAGGAGGACCCGGCAATGGTTGGATACCGTGTGTGAAATGGCTAGCGCTGAGGTTGCGCCGCGGGTGCCTGCAGTTGGCCGTGCTTGGCCCAGCGTTGGCGCTGGCCGACGACCTGCCGCCGCCGCCCACGGAGCTGTCCGCCATCGCCGACGCCACGCTGTTCCTCGACCTGATGGTGAACCGCATGCCCAAGGCTGAGCTGGTGCCGGTGCAGCAGCGGGCCGGGCAGTTGTACCTGGACAGCGCCGTGTTGCGTGCGGCGGGTGTGACACTGCCCGGCGACCCGCAGGGCGAAGTCGCCCTGGACGCGGTGAGCGGGCTGCACGCCGATTATGACAGCCGGACCCTGCGGCTGTTGCTGCAAGTGCCCCCGGCCTGGTTGCCCGAGCAGCAGGTCGGCGATCGTAACCTGTACCCGCCCAACGATGCGCGGAGCAGCTTCGGCGCGTTGTTCAACTACGACCTGTACCTGAACGACACCGATGACGGCGGCACCTACCTGGCGGCGTGGAACGAACTGCGGGTGTTCGATGACTGGGGCACCTTCGCCAGCACCGGGCAATGGCGCCAATCGTTCAATGGCGCGCAGGCCGACCCGGCAAGGCGGGGCTTCCTGCGCTACGACACCACCTGGCGCTTCACCGACGAGCAGCGCCTGTTGACCTACGAGGCCGGCGATTTCGTTACCGGGGCACTGCCCTGGACCCGTTCGGTCCGGGTGGGCGGCGTGCAACTGTCGCGCGACTTCGCCGCACGGCCGGACCTGGTCACCTACCCCTTGCCGGCGTTTGCCGGCGAAGCCGCGGTACCGACCTCGCTCGACCTGTTCATCAACGGCTACAAGGCCAGTTCCAACGAATTGCAGCCAGGCCCCTACACGCTGACCAACGTGCCGTTCATCAACGGTGCCGGCGAAGCGGTGGTGGTCACCACCGACGCCTTGGGCCGGCAGGTTTCCACCACCTTGCCGTTCTACGTCACCAGCAGCCTGTTGCAAAAAGGCCTGTCAGACTATTCGATAGCGGCCGGGAGCCTGAGGCGTGACTACGGTGTGCGGGACTTTGCCTACGGCGCGGGGGCGGCCAGCGCCAGCCTGCGCCATGGGGTAAGCGACACGTTCACCGTGGAAACCCACCTTGAAACCGCTGCCTCGCTGATGCTGGGTGGCCTGGGTGGCAACCTGCGGCTGGGCAACTTCGGTGTGCTCAATGCCGCGCTCGCCCAGAGCCGTTTCGACGGCGATCAGGGGCAGCAGGTCGCGCTGGGTTACCAATACAACAGCCAGCGCTTCGGTTTCAGTTACCAGCGCCTGCAACGCCGTGCCGACTATGCCGACCTGAGCCGGGTCGACACCCCGGACATACAGGCAAGCACACGCAGCGAGCAGGTCAGCCTCAGCCTCAACCTTGACAGGTACGGCAACGTCGGTGCCGGCTACTTTGACGTGCGCGCTGCCGACGGCACGCGAACCCGGCTGATCAACCTAAGCTACAGCAGGCCGTTGTCGGGCAGCAGCAGCGTGTACCTGTCCGCCAACCGCGAAATCGCTGGCGGCCAGTGGGCCGTGCAGGCGCAACTGGTGATTCCCTTCGACACCCATGGCACGCTGGCGCTAGGCCTGGAACGCAGTAACACCGGTGAAACCCTGCAACGGGTCAATTACGGGCGCGCCGTGCCGGTAGGCAGCGGCGTGGGCTATAACCTCGGCTATGCCCAGGGTAGCGACCGCGATGCCTATCGCCAGGCCGATGTGACCTGGCGCTTGCAGTCGGTACAGCTACAGGCCGGCGTATATGGCAGCAGCGGCGAAACGACCCGCTGGGCCGATGCCAGTGGCTCGCTGGTTTGGATGGATGGGCTGTTCGCCGCCAACCGGATCGACGACGCTTTCGTTGTGGTCAGTACCGACGGCTATGCCGATGTACCGGTGCGTTATGAAAACCAGGAGGTCGGCCGCACCGATGCCGGCGGCCACCTGCTGGTGCCGTACAGCAGTGGTTACTACCGCGGCAAGTACGAGATCGACCCCATGGACCTGCCGCCCGATGTGCTGGCGCCGAATGTGGAGCAGCGTGTGGCCGTGCGCCGCGGCAGTGGCTACCTGCTGGAGTTCCCGCTGAAACGGGTACTGGCGGCCAGCATCGAGCTGGTTGATGCCAACCAGCAGCCGCTGAAGCTGGGCAGCCGGGTGACCCACGAGCAATCGGGCAGCCAGGCTGTGGTCGGTTGGGACGGGCTGGTGTACTTGGAGAACCTGTCGCCACGCAACCGCCTGCGGGTCGTGCTGGAGGGGGGCGGGCGCTGCCAGGTCGAGTTCGACTTCCCCGAGGCGCAAGGTTCGATCCCGTTGCTTGGGCCGCTGGTGTGCCGATGACGGCCTGGCAGCGGGGCCTGCTGGCGAGCTTGCTGTGGTTGCCGATGGGGGGCGCCTGGGGGCTGTGCTCATCGGTGGCGACCCTGCCGGCCGCGTTCGGCAGCCCCAATTCTACGCAGGTGCGCACCACGGCACAGAACGCCTCGACCCTGAACTCGGGGTTGCAGTGCACAGGGTCGCTGCTGAGCGTGCTGAGCAACAGCGACCATTTCTATCTCACTATCACATCGCCCAGCAGTGGCCTGGTCGGCCCGACGGGGGATGTGATTCCTTACACGGTGTATGGCGACAACACCACCAATTACCCGATTGCCCGCGGCGTGGCCTACGACTTTGCCCGTACCGGCATTCTCGACCTGTTGGGTTTGCTCGGCGGCACCACCCCCAAGTCGGTGCCGCTGTACATGCGCACCCAGGTGGGCAGCAATGTCGCCGCTGGCCTGTACCAGGAAACCCTGACCGTTGCCTGGAGCTGGGACTACTGCTCGGGCATTGGCTTGCTCGGCGTGTGCCTTGGGCGCGACATCGGTTCAGGTAGCAAGACAATGACCGTGAGCCTGACAGTGACCAACGATTGCCAGATCACCACACCCAACATCAACTATGGCAGCGCCCCGGTGGTGGCAGGGTTCGCCACGGTCAGCCAGAGCCTGAGTGTGTCGTGCACCAAGGGCAGCAACTACACGGTGGGCCTGGACGACGGGCAGAACGTGGCCAATGGCAGGCGGCGCATGAAATCTACTACCAGCAATTACCTGGCATACGACATTTTCAAGAGTGCCGGTGCGGTGCGGTGGGGCGCGGTCGGTGCGGCACGCCGTGCGAGCACTGATGCGGATGTGAACCCCGGTGCTGGTACCGGCACCGGCAGCCAGGTGTTCAACTATAACGCCAAGGTCTACACCGACCAGGCCACGCCCCCCGCGGCGAGCTATACCGACAGTGTGATTCTGGATGTGCAGTTTTGAAGGCGTTAAGCAGCCGCAGGGTCAGCGCAAGTCGCCAAGCATGCGTGCCAACGTCTCCAGCACGGCGCCGGCCAGTGCCTTCGAGCGCGCGCCAGACCAGCCATTGACGGGGTCTGGCGCATCGTCGTGGTCCTTGAATGGCATCTCCAGGGTCAGCGACAGACAGTCGTACGCCATGCCCACCGCATTGCAGGCCAGGGTGGTGTTCGCCTGGCCAGGCTCGTCCCGGGTGTAGCCATGTACGGTCTGGAAGTCGCGAGTAAGGCTGCACAAGGTGCTGCGGAACTGCGCCTCAAGCTTTGCCAGCCGGGGCGTGTAGCCTGGGTTGCCCTCGCACGCCGCCGTGAATACATGGGGGATTTCTTCATCACCGTGTACGTCGATGAAGGCATCCACACCATATTGCTTCATCTGCGCCTGGGCGAAGAACACTTCCGGGGTGAGTTCGACACTGGCGTCCTGCCAGGCACGGTTGAGGTCCTTGCCTTTGAAGTTGGTGCGCAAATGGCCAAGGAAGGCGCCGTCGGGGTTCATGTTGGGAATCAGGTACAGATCGGCTTTGCCCAGCAGTTGCTGGATCACCGTGTCGTTAGCCTGCAGGCGGTCTATCACGCCCTCCATGAACCATTCGGCCATGTGCTCGCCGGGGTGTTGCTGGGCGATCAGCCATAGCTTGCGCTTGCCCTCGGCACCATCACCCGCCCGCAGCAAGGGAATGTCCCGGCCTTGCACACTGCGGCCGCTGGCCAGCAATTCGACACCGGGCAGTTGCCGGGCCCGCTCGATCAACTGGTTGTGGCGGGCGCGCGGGTACGGTTCGAAGTAAGCGAACCAGACCTGCGGCTGCTCAGCCTTGAGCTCGAACGAAAGCGCGCTGCCATCGAACTGGCTGGGCACCCGGAACCAGCGTTGCTGGTCGTAACTGGCAACGGCGTTGTAGCCGCTCCAGGCATGCTTGTACGAAGCGCCAGAGGCGTTGTCGAGGCTGAAACGGTGGACCTGGCCCGGCGTCAGCCCGCTGACCCTGAAGTGGAACCACTGGTAATGGTCGCTGTGGGTGTCCGGGCGGATGGCCAGGCGCACCTGGGCCGGGTTGCTGGCATCCAGTACCTGGATATTGCCGGAATCGAAATCGCAGTCGATGTGCAGGGGGGACAGCGTTACGCTCATGGGCCGGGCTCCTTTGTGGGCATTGTTGTAGGCGTACTGTACACGGCTTGGCCGTGCAAAGTGGCGCTCGGTCCAATGCCCCCTGCAGAGTGACTCAGTCCCAATCAGGGGCAAGGCCCGGCGGGCTGACTTCACGGCCATTGCGTTTCAGCGTGGCGATGCGTGCCATGTCCTGGTTATCCAGCTTCAAGCCACGGGCCAACAGGTTGCTGGCCAGGTTCTCGCGCTGGGTCGACGAGGGGATCACCGCGTAGCCCAGTTGCAGGGCCCAGGCCAGGGCAACCTGGGCCACGGTGGCCTTGTGCTTGGTGGCGATCTCGGTCAGCACCGGGTCCTTCAGCACCTTGCCGTAGGCCAAGGTCATGTAGGACGTGACAGTGATGCCTTGCGCCTCGAGGTAAGCAGCCAGCTTGCTGTTCTGCAAGTACGGGCTGAGCTCGATCTGGTTGGTGGCGATTTCGCCTTTGCCCACCACCTTGATGGCTTGCTCGGTCAACGCGATGTTGAAGTTCGACACCCCGATCTGGCGGGTCAGGCCCGCTTTCTTGACGTCGGCCAAGGCGGCCATGTAGTCGGGCAGGTCAACGCCATTGCCCGGGGCTGGCCAGTGAATCAGCAACAGGTCCACGTAGTCGGTGCGCAGGTTTTTCAGGCTTTCCTTCAAGCTGTCTTGCAGCTTGCCAGGGGCATAGTTGTCGACCCAGATCTTGGTGGTAATGAACAACTCACCGCGTGCTACACCGCTCTCGGCGATGGCCTGGCCGACCTCTGCTTCGTTCTTGTAGATCTGCGCGGTGTCGATGGCCCGGTAGCCCAGCTCGAGGGCGGCCTTGACCGAGTCGATGACCGTCTGGCCTGTGAGGCGAAAAGTACCGAGACCAAAAGATGGAATGCTCATGAGGTGGCTCCTGATAGGTGAGGGAAGGGGCTGGGTTTCAGCCAGAGGGTGCAGCCCCGTCCGTTGTTTGAGTGTGGAGCAGTGTGCAAGTTTGACGGGCTTTGATTAAGGCGGGATTCGACCAAGGACATTTGAGCCTCAGGCAAAAAAGGGCGCAGGCGTGGGTGGGCGGGGAGGAGGCTGGGGCAGGGTTGAGCGGTACAGGCGGGCGCAAATGAAACGGCCCGCCATCGCGGCGGGCCGTGGGTGTTGCAGGTGGCAATCAGCGGCGACGGAACAGCGGCAGCGGCTCGTCGGTAGCGGCCTGGTAGGTCACCGAGAAGTCCTTGAGGCCCTGCAATGCGTCTTCCGGGTCCTTGTCGGCACGGATGGCGAACGCATCGAAACCGCAACGGGCCATGTAGAACAACTGGTCGCGCAATACGTCGCCAATGGCACGCAGCTCGCCCTTGAAGCCGTAGCGGTCACGCAACAGGCGCGCATTGGAGTAGCTGCGCCCATCGGTGAAGGCGGGGAAGTTCAAGGCGATGACCTGGAAGTACTGCACGTCTTCGCCGATTTCTTCGGCTTCCTGGTCGCTGTCAAGCCACACGCCAAGGCCGCCGTCGCGGGCCTTGAGCACATGGGCATGGTCACGCCACATCTGCAGCGGAACGATGTAGTCGTCGCAGTTGGTCAGCTCGTCGAAAGACGTTTCCTTGGGCAGCAGGTGCCAGGTTTCGTCGACGATCTGATTGTTCTTAATGATTCGCTGCATAGACGCGTTCCTTGAAGGGGTCGATACCGATACGCTGGTAGGTGTCGATGAAACGCTCTTCCTCGGTACGTTGCTCGACGTACACCGCGATCAGCTTTTCGATCACATCGGCCATGTCATCCTGGGCGAAGGACGGGCCGAGGATCTTGCCCAGGCTTGCGCCGCGTGCAGCGTTGCCGCCCAGCGACACCTGGTAGAATTCCTCACCCTTCTTGTCCACGCCGAGGATGCCGATGTGGCCCACGTGGTGGTGGCCGCAGGCGTTCATGCAGCCGGAAATGTTCAGGTCGATTTCGCCGATGTCGAACAGGTAGTCCAGGTCGTCGAAGCGGCGCTGGATGGACTCGGCGATCGGGATCGACTTGGCATTGGCCAGCGAGCAGTAATCACCGCCCGGGCAGCAGATGATATCGGTCAGCAGGCCGATGTTCGGGGTGGCGAAGCCGCTTTCGCGCAATTCCAGCCACAGCGCGTGCAGTTGGCGCTGCTCGACATCGGCCAGAATGATGTTCTGCTCGTGCGAGGTACGCAGGAAGCCGAAGCTGTAGCGCTCGGCCAGGTCGGCCACGGCGTCCAGCTGCTTGTCGGTCAGGTCACCCGGGGCCACGCCGGTGGGTTTGAGCGACAGGGTCACGGCCACGTACCCCGGGCGCTTGTGGGCACGGGTGTTGCGCGAGCGCCAGCGGGCGAAGCCTGGGTACTCGGCGTCCTGGGCGGTGAAGTCGACGTTGTCCAGGGCCAGGTATTCGGGGTCGACGAAGTGGCGCGATACCCGCTGCACTTCGGCTTCGGTCAGGGTAGTGCTGCCGCCACGCAGGTGAACCATTTCGGCCTCGACCTTTTCGGCGAACACTTCCGGGGTCAGGGCCTTGACCAGGATCTTGATCCGCGCCTTGTACTTGTTGTCACGGCGACCGTAACGGTTGTACACGCGCAGGATGGCGTCGAGGTAGCTGATCAGGTCTTGCCACGGCAGGAATTCGTTGATGAACGAGCCGACCACTGGGGTACGCCCCAGGCCGCCGCCTACCAATACGCGGAAGCCCAGCTCACCGGCCGCATTGCGCACCGGCTCCAGGCCGATATCGTGCACTTCGATGGCGGCACGGTCTTCCTGCGAGCCATTGATGGCAATTTTGAACTTGCGCGGCAGGAAGGCGAATTCCGGGTGGAAAGTGGTCCACTGGCGCACGATTTCGCACCATGGCCGCGGGTCGATGACCTCGTCTGCAGCAACCCCGGCGAACTGGTCGGTGGTGGTGTTGCGCAGGCAGTTGCCGCTGGTCTGGATCGCATGCATCTGCACTTTGGCCAGCTCGGCAAGGATGTCCGGAACATCTTCCAGCGCCGGCCAGTTGTACTGCACGTTCTGCCGGGTGGAAATGTGGGCGTAGCCCTTGTCGTAGTCGCGGGCGATCTTGGCCAGGGTGCGAACCTGGGTGGCGTTCAGCTGGCCGTACGGCACGGCGACACGCAGCATCGGCGCGAAACGTTGGATGTATAGGCCGTTCTGCAGGCGCAGAGGGCGGAATTCTTCTTCGCTCAGCTCACCGGCCAGGTAGCGGCGGGTCTGATCACGGAACTGCTTGACGCGGTCCTCGATGATCCGCTGATCGTACTCGTCGTATACGTACATATAAGTCCTGTCTCAGGCATGCAGCTATTCGCGCGCACGGCCGCGCACTCCGGTACGGAGCCGGGGAACGATAGCAGGTTGCGTTTATGCGCTAAAGTGATGTTTTTGCATATGAAAAGAACCAAATGGACTATGTGAGATTGACTGCCATTTGTGCCCGGTCTATGGCGTGGCGGGTATAATCCGCGGTTTGCGTTACAGAGATGTCAGCCCATGCTCAAGGCGTTGTGCCAAAGCGTTTGTCTTGCCTTGCCGCTGGCGGCGAGCGCACAGCCGGCTTCGGTGGTATTCCTCAACCCGGGGCTGTCCAGCGAGACGTTCTGGAACAGCTACAGCCGGTTCATGCAGGCCGCCGCCCAGGAGCTGGGCATGACCCTGCGCGTGCAATACACCGAGCGCAGTGCCGACCAGGCGTTGATCCAGGCCCGGGCGATACTCACCGCGCCGCAGCGGCCCGATTACCTGGTAGTGGTCAACGAGCAATACGTGGCGCCGGAAATCCTGCGCCTGTCGCGCGGCACGGGGGTGAAGCTGCTGCTGGTGAACAATGGCCTAACTGCCAGCCAGGAGCGCAGCATCCTGGCCCAGCCCGACAAGTTCGCCGCGCCACTGGGCACACTGACCAGCAATGACGAACAGGCTGGTTTCGAGATGTTGCATCAGATGGTCGCGCAATTGCCACGTGGCCATGGCCCGGTGGAGTTGCTGGCGTTTGTCGGCGTCAAGACCACGCCGGCCTCGCAACTGCGCGAGCAGGGCATGCGCAGGGCGCTGGCCGATTTCCCCCAGGTGCGCCTGCGCCAGGTGGTGTATGGCGGCTGGAGCCGACAGCGGGCCTACGAGCAGGCACAGCTGCTGCTGCAGCGTTACCCGAACATCGGCTTGGTGTGGTCGGCCAATGATGAAATGGCCTTCGGCGCCATGCAAGCCTTCCAGGAAGCAGGCCGCACGCCGGGGCGTGACGTGTTGTTCGGTGCTGTGAACAGCTCGCCTGAGGCGCTGCGTGCGCGCATCGACGGCCGCTTGAGCGTGCTGTTGGGTGGGCACTTCACCCTCGGTGGCTGGGCCATGGTAATGCTGCACGATGATGCCCAGGGGCTGGCGCTGAACCGTGATGGCTTGCGCGAACACACGGCGCCGGTCATGCAGGTGATTGACCAGGCCAAGGCCAGGCGTTGGCTGAAACTGCTGGAGCGGGACGACTATGGCGTGGATTTTCAGCGTTACAGCGCCGAAGGGCGGCCTGCCAGTTACCAATACCCGTTTTTGACGTCGCCGGTCGAATATTGAAAGACCCTGCTTGAGAGAAGGGCATTGCTCGTCTTAACTGCTGGTTGTGAAGTGCATTCCCATAACCACTACAAGAGGCAATGCAATGGGAAACTCAACCAAGGTCCGCAAAGCTGACAGCAGCGTCGATGCCTGGGCGATCCTCTGCCTGATCGTGCTGGTGGTCGTCACCGCCGTGTACTGGGTCAGCCACCAGTGACTCGCACCTTCCAACCGTGATGCAGCCAAGGCGCCTGCGGCAGCCATTGCGCAGGCGTTGTGCTTTGCGCCAGGTGATTAACGCGCGGTAAGGTGCAGCGCCAGTTGCACCAGGCCAATCAGCACGGCAATGAACACCAAGGTGAACAGCGTGCCCATGACGATGAAATGGCTTGCCTTGCCATGGGTGAAGTCGCGGGCGCGGTTCTTGCCGCTTTGCACGCCGAAGGCGGCGGCGAGGATGCTGTGCAGCATCTGCCAGAAGGTCGGCGGTTTGCCTTGGCTGGAATCGTCCATGGTGGCTCCTGAATAATCAGAGGCAATCAGGGACAGTGTAGGTGGGGTTTGCCGCTACCGTGCAACCCGTTCGCGACCTGAGCCCGCGCATGCCGAAGCAAACGGGCCCGGGCAGCCGCCACCGGGGGGCGCGAAGGGCCGCAAGGCGGCCCCGGCAGACTCAGCTGTCGTAACCCAGGTTAGGGGCCAGCCAGCGCTCGCTGACGCTGACGTCCTGGCCTTTACGCGCGCTGTAACACTCGATCTGGTCCTTGTCGACCTTGCCCACGGCAAAGTACTGCGCCTGCGGGTGGGCGAAGTACCAGCCACTGACCGCCGCGGCCGGGAACATCGCGAAGTGCTCGGTGAGGAACACCCCGCTTGGCCCGGTTTCGCCAATGGCTGTTCCGTCGAGCAGGCGGAACAAAGTTTCTTTTTCGGTATGGTCCGGGCAGGCCGGGTAGCCCGGTGCCGGGCGGATGCCGCGGTACTGCTCCTTGATCAGCGCTTCGTTGTCCAGTTGCTCGTCGCGGGCATAACCCCAGTGTTGCTTGCGCACCTGTTCGTGCAGCCATTCGGCACAGGCTTCGGCCAAGCGGTCGGCCAGGGCCTTGACCATGATCGAGCTGTAGTCGTCGCCTTTGTCCTGATAGGCCTTGGCCACTTCCTCGGCACCAATGCCGGCCGTGGTGATGAAGCCCCCCACGTAATCGGTCACGCCGCTGCCTTTGGGCGCGACGAAGTCGGCCAGCGACCAGTTGGCCTTGCCGTCCGGCTTGATGGTCTGCTGGCGCAGGTGGTGCAGGGTGGCCAGGGTCTGGCCATCTGCACCGTAGACTTCGATATCGTCATCGGCGACCTGGTTGGCTGGCCAGAAGCCGAACACCGCCCGGGCACTGATCAGCTTTTCGTCGATCAGCTTGTCGAGCATTTCACGGGCATCGGTGTACAGCGCCGTGGCCGCTTCGCCGACCACCTCGTCGGTGAGGATGCGCGGGAACTTGCCGGCCAGGTCCCAGGAAATGAAGAACGGTGTCCAGTCGATGTATTCGGCCAAGGTGCGCAGATCGATGTCTTCCAGCACCTTCACGCCGGTGAAGGAGGGCACGGCTGGCTGGTAGCCGGCCCAGTCGTATTGCGGCTTGGCGGCGATGGCCTGGGCGTAGCTCAGGCGCTCGGTACGGGCACTGCGGTTGGCGGTGCGTTCGCGTACCTCCACGTACTCCTGGCGGGTCTTCTCGATGAAGCCTGGCTTGAGTTCCTTGGACAGCAGCTGAGTAGCCACGCCAACCGCGCGCGAAGCGTCGGTAACGTAAACCACGGCATCGTTGCTGTACTTCGGTTCGATCTTGACGGCGGTATGCGCCTTGGACGTCGTGGCGCCCCCGATCATCAGCGGCAGCGTGAAGCCCTGGCGCTGCATTTCGCGGGCAACGTGGACCATCTCGTCCAGCGACGGCGTGATCAGGCCGGAGAGGCCGATGATGTCGCACTTTTCGTCGCGAGCGGTTTGCAGAATTTTCTCGGCCGGCACCATCACGCCAAGGTCGACGATATCGTAACCGTTGCAGCCCAGCACCACGCCAACGATGTTCTTGCCGATGTCGTGCACGTCGCCTTTCACCGTGGCCATCAGGATCTTGCCTTTGGCTTCGGGCTTGTCACCTTTCTCGGCCTCGATGAAGGGGATCAGGTGCGCCACGGCCTGCTTCATCACCCGGGCCGACTTGACCACCTGGGGCAGGAACATCTTGCCCGCGCCGAACAGGTCCCCGACCACGTTCATGCCGTTCATCAGCGGGCCTTCGATCACTTCGATCGGGCGTGCGCACTGCTGGCGGCACGCTTCAGTGTCCTCGACGATGAAAGCGGTAATACCCTTGACCAGCGCGTGCTCCAGGCGTTTTTCCACCGGCAGCGAGCGCCACTCCTCGTTTTCCACCTCTTTGGTGACACCACCGCCGCGGTAGTCTTCGGCGATTGCCAGCAGGGCGTCGGTGCCGTGCGGGGTGCGGTTGAGCACCACGTCCTCGACCTTTTCGCGCAGCGCAGCGGGAATTTCGTCGTAGATTTCCAGCTGGCCGGCGTTGACGATACCCATGGTCAGGCCGTTCTGGATCGCGTGGTAGAGGAACACCGAATGGATCGCCTCACGCACCGGGTTGTTGCCACGGAACGAGAACGACACGTTGGACACACCGCCCGAGCTCAGCGCATGCGGCAGGTGGTCGCGAATGTAGGCACAGGCCTCGATGAAATCGACGGCGTAGTTGTTGTGCTCTTCGATACCGGTGGCGACGGCGAAGATGTTCGGGTCGAAGATGATGTCTTCCGGCGGGAAGCCCACTTCGTTGACCAGGATGTCGTAACTGCGCTGGCAGATTTCCTTCTTGCGCGCAGCCGTGTCGGCCTGGCCGACTTCGTCGAAGGCCATGACCACCACGGCGGCGCCGTAGCGTTTGCACAGTCGGGCGTGGTGCTTGAACTGCTCCACGCCTTCTTTCATGGAAATGGAGTTGACGATGCCCTTGCCCTGGATGCACTTCAGGCCCGCCTCGATCACTTCCCACTTCGACGAGTCGATCATGATCGGCACGCGCGAGATATCCGGTTCGCCAGCGATCAGGTTGAGGAAGCGCACCATGGCGGCCTGGGAGTCGAGCATCCCTTCGTCCATGTTGATGTCGATCACCTGGGCGCCGGCTTCGACCTGCTGCAGGGCGACTTCCAGGGCTTCGGTGTAGTTCTCTTCACGGATAAGCCGGGCGAACTTGGCGGACCCGGTGATGTTGGTACGCTCGCCGACGTTCACGAACAGCGACTGGCGGTCGATGGTGAACGGCTCCAGGCCCGACAGGCGGCAGGCCTTGGCGATTTCCGGAATCTCGCGTGGTGGGTATTTGGCGACCGCTTCGGCAATGGCCTGGATGTGGCCTGGGGTGGTACCGCAGCAACCGCCGATGATGTTGAGGAACCCACTGGCGGCGAACTCCTCGACCACCGCAGCCATTTCGGCTGGGCTTTCGTCGTATTCACCGAAGGCGTTGGGCAGGCCGGCGTTGGGGTGTGCCGAGACATGGGTGTCGGCCTTGGTCGACAGTTCTTCCAGGTACGGGCGCAGGTCCTTGGCGCCCAGGGCGCAGTTCAGCCCCACGGAAATCGGCTTGGCGTGGCGTACCGAGTTCCAGAACGCTTCGGTGGTCTGGCCCGACAGGGTGCGCCCGGAGGCATCGGTAATGGTGCCGGAGATCATGATCGGCAGTTCGATGCTGTCCTCCTCGAACACCTGTTGCACGGCGAAGATCGCCGCCTTGGCGTTGAGGGTGTCGAAGATGGTCTCGATCAAAATCAGGTCGGCGCCGCCTTCGATCAGGCCACGGGTGGCCTCCACATAGTTGACCACCAGCTCGTCGAAGGTGACGTTGCGGTAACCAGGGTCGTTGACGTCGGGTGAAATCGAGCAGGTGCGGCTGGTAGGGCCGAGCACGCCAGCAACGAAGCGCGGCTTGTCGGGAGTTTCCAGCGTCTTGGCATCGGCCACCTGGCGGGCAATGCGTGCGCCTTCGACGTTCAGCTCGTACACCAGCGATTCCATGCCGTAGTCGGCTTGGGAGATTTGCGTGGCGTTGAAGGTGTTGGTTTCGAGAATATCCGCGCCCGCATCCAGGTAGGCTTTCTCGATGGCAGCGATCACGTCTGGGCGGCTGAGCAGCAACAAATCGTTGTTACCCTTGACATCGCTTGGCCAATCGGCGAAACGCGTGCCACGATAGTCGTGTTCCTCGAGCCGGTAGCTTTGGATCATAGTGCCCATGCCGCCGTCGAGGATCAGGATGCGCTCTTTGAGGGCGTTCTGGAGTGCTTGGAGACGAGCGCTGCGGTCGGACATAGGAACTACCTGGTCGGGCGAATATCAGAAGGGGCCGAATCATAACAAAGCTGCGCGGTTTTTAGGTGCATCGCCCATTTCCATGAATTCTGCTCATGTTGGCCTAGCCGGTGAAAAACCGCGGCCAAGGACGACCAGGCAACAAATCGTGATGGCTTCAAGAACCAGGACTTTCCGCACATGGTGCAACGTATCCTTGCCGGCGCTTTCGCCCTGCTCCTCAGTGGCGCGGTGCTTGGGCAAGCCCCCCAGTCGAGCCCGGCGATATCCTATACCCGGGACATTCAACCCATTTTCACCGAGAAGTGCGTGGCCTGCCACGCCTGCAACGATGCCGCCTGCCAGCTGAAGCTGGAAAGCCCCGAAGGCGCGGTACGCGGGGCCAGCAAGGTACCGGTGTACCAGGGCGAGCGCAGCCAGGCAGTGCCCACCACTCGGCTGTTCTACGACGCCCACAGCGAAAGCGAGTGGCGCAAGAAAGGGTTCTATTCGGTGCTCGACAACCAGGGCAGCCAAGCCGCGCTGATGGCGCGCATGCTCGAACTGGGGCACAAGACGCCACTCACGCCCAATGCCAAGGTGCCTGACGAGATCGTCCTGGGCCTGAACCGCAACAACATGTGCCCCTTGCCCCATGAGTTCGATGCCTACGCCGGCGCACATCCCAAGGAAGGCATGCCGCTGGCCGTGACCGGGTTGACGGACCAGCAATACGACACCATGCGCCGCTGGCTGGCCGCCGGCGCACCGGTCGAATACCAGCCGATTCAACCCAGCGCTGCCGAAGCCCGGCAAATCGTCGAATGGGAGGAGCTGCTCAACCGCCCAGGCTCCACCGAAGCGCTGGTTGGCCGCTGGCTGTACGAGCACCTGTTCCTGGCGCATATCTACTTTGCAGGGGGCGAGCAGGGCCACTTCTTCCAGTGGGTGCGCTCGCGCACGCCAAGCGGCCAGCCGGCTGACATCATCGCCACGCGGCGGCCCAACGACCCGCCAGGTACCGACTTCTATTACCGGTTGATCCCGGTGCAGGGCGTGATCGTGCACAAGACGCACATCACCTACCCAATGGGGCCGCAAAAGCTCAAGCGGGTGAAGCAGCTGTTCTATGCCGGTGACTGGCATGCCAGCGCGCTGCCCGGCTATGGCCCACGCCACCGCGCCAACCCGTTCGAAACCTTCGAGGCCATCCCGGCGGTGGCGCGCTACCAGTTCATGCTGGATAACGCCGAATACTTCGTGCGCACCTTCATCCGCGGGCCTGTTTGCCGGGGGCAGATCGCCACCGACGTGATTCGCGACAACTTCTGGGCGTTGTTCCAGGAGCCCGCGCACGACCGCTACATCACCGATGCGCACTACCGCGGCGAAGCCACGCCGTTGCTGGCCATGCCAGGCCAGAACGACGACGTGGGCAGTGTGCTGAGCCTGTGGCACGCGTACCGCGACAAGCGCAACGCGTATGAAAAGCTGCGCCGGGAAGCCTATGCCGAGATGCCGGCCCCAGGCTGGGCGACGCTGTGGGCCGGTAACGACAATGCCCTGCTGAGCATATTCCGTCATTTCGACAGCGCCTCGGTCACCAAGGGCCTGGTCGGCGATGTGCCCCTTACCGTCTGGCTGTTCGACTACCCGCTGCTCGAACGCACCTATTACCAGCTGGCAGTCAATTTCGATGTGTATGGCAACGTGTCCCACCAGCTGCAGACGCGCCTGTACTTCGACCTGATTCGCAACGGTGCCGAGGTCAATTTCCTGCGCCTGATGCCGGCAGACCAACGCAAGGCGATTCTTGGCGACTGGTACCAGAACAGCGGCAAGGTCAAGATGTGGCTGGACTACGAGGACATTGACAGCGACACGCCGAGCGGTATCAAGCTTGACCCGCGCAACCCCACGCGTGACTTCGGCCTCAAGCTGTTGCAGCGCACCGGCAGCCTGAATGCCGCGCCCGACCCGATCAACCGCTGCCAGGGCGCCTTCTGCTCGCGGCCGCAAATGAGCGAAGAGTTCCGCAATGCCGAACAGTCGCTCAGCCGCCTGGTCTCGCGCCCGGCGGCCGGGCTGAAGGTGATCAACCAGCTGCCTGAGGCGACGATGTTGCGCATCGAAGGGCAGGGCGGCCAGCGTCAGGTGTACAGCCTGCTACGCAACCGCGCGCACAGCAACGTGGCCTTCCTGCTTGGCGAGGCCTATCGCTACCAGCCTGGCCTGGACACCCTGACCCTGTACCCCGGTGTGCTCAGCAGTTACCCCAACTTCATGTTCAACATCCCGACCAAGGATGTGCCGGAGTTCGTCGAGGACATGGAGTACGCGAAGGACGATGCGGCGAAGTTCGAACGCATTGTCATGCGCTGGGGCGTGCGCCGCAGCCACCCCGAGTTCTGGCACTACTTCCATGACCTGAGCAGCTACATCAAGGAAACCGAGCCGCTCGAGGCCGGGGTGCTGGACATGAACCGCTACGAAAACCTCTGATCGGTTTGGCTGACCTTTCCGATACACCTGCGGTCGGAAAGGGTTAGGTGGCCTGTATCGGTGCTCACACAGCCGATACGGGCCTCAATGCACCGAAAAGCGCAGGTTATTTCATGTTGTATTCGCTTCAGGCATTGCGGGCGTTCGCCGCTTGGGTGGTGGTCTGCCACCATTTCATGCAGATTTTCTTCGACTTCCATGCCACCGGCCCCGTCGGCCAATTGCTCACTGACCGCGGCGCTGTGGGCGTGGACATCTTCTTCGTGATCAGTGGGCTGGTCATCTACCTGTCGACCTGCGACAAGCCGGTCGAGCCGCGCCAGTTTCTACTCAACCGGGTGCTGCGCATCGTTCCCGCCTACTGGTTCTATACGGCCCTGATGGCCTTGCTGTTGCTGGCGTTCAGCCAATGGATGCCGCACCAGGTGTTCAGTTGGCATCACTTGCTGCTGTCGCTGCTGTTCATCCCGGCGGAGAACCCCGGCGGTTATGGCCTGTATCCCACCTTGAACGTGGGCTGGACGCTGAACTTCGAGATGTTCTTCTACCTGTTGTTTGGCCTGGCTTTCCTTGTGCGTAAACGTCACCACTTGCTGCTGGTGGCTGCCGCCTTGCTGCTGGTCAGCGAGGTGCTGGGGCGGTTCGGCTTGCTCAGCCGCTTTTACAACAACGACATCATCTATGAGTTTTTGCTCGGCATCGGCCTTGGGGTCTTGTACCGCCATGGGCTGATCCGCCAGGGCCGCGTTCTGGCGTTGCTGCTGCTGGGGGCTGCAGGGCTGGCCATCTATCACCTTGATGCATCGCAGCGCTTGCTGCATTGGGGGGTGCCGAGCGCAATGATCGTGCTGGCCTTCATCGCCCTGGAACCGATGTTCAAAGGTAACCGGCTGCTCAAGGCGCTGGGCGACTGCTCGTATTCCGTGTACCTGATCCATGTGCTGGTGCTGTACGCCGGTTGGTTCGCCAGCCAGCGGTTGCAATTGAATCCTTACTGGGTATTCGCCGTGTGCGTGCCGTCCATTGGACTAATGTCGTGGTTCAGCTACTGCTGGCTGGAACGTGGCCTGTACCGGCGCATGCAAGCGTGGCTGGCGGCCCCGCGAGGGGGCGAGCCGCACTACGCGCTTTCCCGAGTCAAATACTAGGACTTTGTTCGATGCGCCGGTTGGCGTACACTTGGCGGCAAGTCTGTGAGGAACCTACATGAGCGCTATAACCATTACCGACGCCGCCCATGACTACCTGGCCGATCTGCTCTCCAAGCAGAACACGCCTGGCATCGGCATTCGTATTTTCATCACCCAGCCGGGCACCCAGTACGCCGAAACCTGCATCGCCTACTGCAAGCCGGGCGAAGAGAAGCCTGACGACACCGCCGTTGGCCTCAAGAGCTTCACCGCTTACCTGGATGCGGTCAGCGTGCCGTTCTTGGAAGATGCCCTGGTCGACTACGCCACCGACCGCATGGGTGGCCAGCTGACCATCAAGGCGCCGAACGCCAAGGTGCCGATGGTCAATGAAGACAGCCCGATCAACGAGCGCATCAACTACTACCTGCAGACCGAAATCAACCCTGGTCTGGCCAGCCATGGCGGCCAGGTCAGCTTGGTAGATGTAGTGGACGACGGCATTGCTGTGCTGCAGTTTGGCGGTGGTTGCCAAGGGTGCGGCCAGGCTGACGTAACCTTGAAAGAAGGCATCGAGCGCACCCTGCTCGAGCGTATCCCTGAGCTGAAGGGCGTGCGTGACGTGACTGACCACAGCCAGAAAGAAAACGCCTACTACTAAGCCTTCCGGCGGCTGCTGGGCTGCATCAGCACCGTTGCCTTGGCGCATGCTTGCTCGGGCTGCGTTGCAGCCCGATCGCGACACGAGGCCGCGCCTGAACAGGCCGCTAAAGTCCGCGCACTTAGCAATAAAGTGTTACGTTTTCAAGCCCTGCGACAACAGGCCGCAGCCCGTATTTCAAGGGCTGCAGGCCTTACCTGCCCAGGTCGGGTAGAACCCCTCTGGGTGTCATGCCAGAATGCCCCGGTTTTTCGACTGGCCCATCCCGAGGGCCGGCACCTTCCCTGTAAAGGATGGTTTCATGAATGATCTATACAGCCGGCGGGCAGTCGTCGCCGGCATGGGCGTTCTCGGGCTCGGCCTGCTGGCGGGCTGCAGCCCGGCGCGGGGGCTCGAGTTCAAGTACGGCAAGAACATGAGCAACGAGATCCTCGGGCGCAAGTTCAGCCTCAAGGACCCGCAAGGCAACGTGCGCACCCTGTCGAGCTTCTACGGCAGCATGCCCATGATTTTCTTCGGCTTCACCCAGTGCCCGGCGGTCTGCCCCACCACGCTGGCGCGTGCGGCGCAGATCCGCAAGACGCTGCGCGGCCGCGACCGCGATCTGTTCCAGGTGGTGTTCATCACCCTGGACCCGGAGCGCGACACCCCCGAGGTGCTCGATGCCTACGTCAAGGCCTTTGACCCCACGTTCATCGCACTGACCGGCACCCCTGAAGAAATTGCCGCAGTAGCCAAGGAATTCAAGGTGTTCTACGAGAAAGTCCCGGCCGGGGACACCTACACCATTTCTCATTCGTCCACCAGCTACGTCTACGATACACGTGGCACCCTGCGCCTGAGCCTGGGCCATTCCCTGACTGCCAAGGAATGCGCCGAAGACCTGGTCACCCTGATGGAGATCTGCTGAATGTTGATGCAACCGATCAAACGTGGCCTGGCTGCCCTGGCCCTCGCCGGGCTGGCACTGCCGGCCCTGGCCCAGACCACCGTGAGTGAAGCCTGGGTGCGCGCCAGCGTGCCGCACCAGCAGTCCACCGGGGCATTCATGACCCTGACCGCCAGCAGCGACAGCAAGCTGGTGAGCGTGGCGTCGCCAGTTGCCAATACCGTTCAGGTACACGAAATGACCATGAACGGCGATGTGATGGGCATGCGTGAGGTGAAGGCTGTCGAGCTACCCGCGGGCAAAGCCGTTACGCTGGACCCGAATGGGCTGCATGTGATGCTGATGGGCCTGAACGGCCAGGTCAAGGAAGGCGAAAAAGTACCGCTGAGCCTGACCATCGAAGACGCCAAAGGCGCCAAGGAAACCGTGGAAGTGCAGGCTGAAGTGCGCGCGCTGACCGCCGGGGCGGGCGGCGGCCACGATCACATGCACATGCAGCACTGACCGGCTCCCGCAAGGTAGCCTTGGCGCGCCGGTCAACTGCGAAACTTGGGCAGTGGCCGGTCGAGGGTCAGCGAGGTCAAGGTCTTGCGGACCTGCGCTTCGTCGGCTTCCAGCGCCCGTAAACTCGCGCGAATCTTGCCTGCGGCGGGCACATCGCCCTGCCGGTCGATCCAGTCGGCAATCTCCTTGCACGCGCTACTCAGGCAGGCCTGGCGCTGGTTCATCAGCGACAATAGGGTGGTGAGCTCTCTTTGGGACATGGCAGGATCCTCCGTTCAGCCCTGTTAGTGTAGCAGTGGCTAGGCGGCCTGCCTGTGGCGAGGTGCCACAGCTCAGCCTGACCACCAGGCGCTGCGATAAACGCCCGGCGGCACGCCGTAGGCCTGCTTGAACTGCCGGCTCAGGTGGCTCTGGTCGGCGAAGCCCAGGTCGAACGCGACCTGCGACGCCACCAGGCCGCTTTTCAGCATTTCCCGTGCACGGGCCAGGCGCCGCTGTTTGAGCCAGGCATGCGGCGGCAGGCCGGTAGCCTGGCGAAACACCCGGGCGAAGTGAAATGGCGACAGGTTGACCGCCGCTGCCAGCGCCTCCAGCGAAGGCGGGTCGGCCAGCCGGCTTTCCAGCAGTTCGCGCGCGCGGGCCACTGCCAGGGGCTCTTGGCCGGGGGCCGAAGGCGCCGCGCATTGCCCATGGCGCTGCACCAGCGCCAGTACCGCCTGGCGCCAGGCGGTTTGCTGCTGCAGGGCGCTGGCACCGGCTTCTGACAACTGGTGCAGTTGACTGAATGCAACGGCCAGCGCCGGGTCTTGGATCACGCTGGCCTTGAAGCTGGGCATGCCGTGACGCCCTAGCTCCAGTTCCTCGAGCACCCCTGTGACCCGTTCATGGTCGGGGTAGAAACCGCGATAGCGCCAACCTGCTTCGTGAGCGGTGGCGCCGGTGTGCAGTTCGTCCGGATTGATCAGCACCATGCTGCCGACCGGGGCCAGGTGCTCGCTGCCGCGGTGCCAGAAACGCTGGGCCCCGGACTCGATCACGGTGAACACATAACCCTCGTGGACGTGCGGCGCAAAGCGCTGCTGAACGTAACGCGCGTGCAGCATCTCGACGTCACCCAGCGCTGGCGCCTGCCAAAGGTGTGTCTGCTCGCGCAGTGCCTCGCTCATGCCAGCCAACTGCGTAATAGGAAAAAGATCAACATGCTCACCAGCATGCTCAGCACTACGCTGCGGGTCAACAGCACCAAGGTGATGGCCGCCAGTGAGCCCAGCAGGTAGGGGTTGAGCAGGCTCAGTTCGAGCTGGTGCTCGGGCAGGAAAATGATGGGGCCGCAGATGGCCGTGAGCATGCCCGGCACGGCAAAGCCCAGAAATTGCCGCGCGTTGGAGCTAAGCCGTAAAGGCAGGCGCGGTTCCAGAAACGCGTAGCGGTTGAGAAACACGATGGCCCCCATGGCAAAAATCAGCACCCAGGTCATGTGCGTGCTCCGGCAAATTTCTGGCAGATGAAACCGGCGCTCATGCCCAGCAGCCCGGCGGCGACCAGGGCGGCCTCCCAGTGCCAGTAGCTGAACAGTACCGAGCAGAACAGCGACACGGCTACGCACGCCAGCGTGGCGAGGTTGCGCACCAGCGGCGCGATCAAGGCCACGAAGGTGGCGACGATGGAAAAGTCCAGCCCGTACTGGTCCAGGTGTGGAATGCTCTGGCCCAGCAGGATACCGGCCAGGGTGAACAGGTTCCAGGCAACGTAGAAGGTCAGGCCCACCCCTAACGCGTACCAGCGGTTGAACTGCTGCTGGTCGTACTGGCTGGTAAGGGCGAAGAATTCATCGGTCAACAGAAAGCCCAGGCCCAGCCGCCAGCGCAGCGGTTGGTTGGACACCACAGGGCGCATCGACAGGCCATACAGCAGGTGCTGTGAGGTCAACAGCAAAGTGGTCAGCAGTATCGATGCCAGGTTGGCGCCCGCCTTGAGCATGCCGATGGCCACCAGTTGCGCGGCGCCGGCAAAGACAATGGCCGACAGCCCTTGGCCCTGCCAAGGGCTGAGGTTGGCCTCGATGGCCATCGACCCGGCCAGCAGGCCCCAAGGGGCGACAGCAAGGGACAGCGGCAGTATGGCGATGGCGCCGTGGAGAAAGGCTTGGCGGGCAATAGGGGGCATGATGTCTGCATTGCGTTTACAGGGCAGGCCAGCATGCCAGACGGGCAGGGGGATGGCTTGAACGATCTTGCTGGTCGACAGCGCCCTTGGCGTCGACGCCCATAATGCCCCCAGGCACCGGCTAGGGGTGCCGGGTCAGGTGTTGTTGTGCTGTCACGCAGCCATTGATGTCGACCGCCTTCTGCAGCAGGCTCAACCGCTGCTGTGGGTCGAGTTCGCTGAGCAGGCGGTACACCTCGGCTTGGTAGTCACGCTGTCGCCCCCAGAGCATTTCCAGGCCTTGTGGCTGGTTGCGTCGGCAGGCCAAGTGGGTGGCAGGCTGCGGGTAATAGGGGGCGTACACGGTGGCCATGCTGGGGATGGCCTCCAGGGCTGTGCGGTAATCGCTACTGGTATTGTAGGGCTGGCACCAGGTAGCAATGGCCGGGGCGGGGGCGGCAAAGCCCTGCTTGAGGCTGGCTTCGAGCAATGGGCAGGCAGCTTCAGGGATCTGCGCTGCGGGAAGGTAGGTCATGTAGTACAGGGCCAGCCGGTACTGGGCGACCGGGTGGCCCAGCTCGACCGACTTTTTCAACAGGGCAACCGCTGTAGGCAAGGTGTGAGCCATTGCCTGCCCCTGGCGGCTGAGCTCCGGGTCGGTGCCCAGCGACGTGCGCAGGGTGCTGCTGCCTTCTTCCTGATTGTCGGCCTGTTCCAGCAATGGCAACGCCTGGCGGTAGAGTAGGTCGGCATGCGGGTCGATAGTGACCTCAAGCGCCTGGGCAGCCAGCGGCAGTAACGCAACCAGTAGCGCGGGCAGCCGCGGGACCAGGCTCACGGGTGAACCCCATGGGCGGCCAGGTGAGGGTGGACGGTTTCGACAGTCATGGCGGTCAAGCATTGCGCCTCGGGGAAATCGGAACGACCACGTATTCTAGCCAGCCAAGGGGGCTGGCCGAAAGACCGCTGTGCAATTGTCAGACGAGCCTGATAGGGGTGACATTACGCTGGGCGTGTTTTTCCTGGGCCAGGCCGAGCTTGGCGGTGATCACCTTGGCCAAGGCATTGTTGCCCAGGTCGTTCAGGTGCAGGCGATCGATGAACAAATCTGCCCCGAACACGGGTGAACTGCTGAGCATGCCGTTCATGTCGTAGCAGGGGACCGGATCGGCCTGGCTCTTGATGCGGCGAAAAAACGCCGAGTGCAGTTGGCTGTCGAACGCGCCTTCCAGCAGCCGGTCGAAGTTGGCCGGCTGCTGCTCCAGTGCCGCCAACATGGCCTGTTCGCCGGCCGGCAGGGTTTCCCGGCACCAAGGCAGCAACGGTTGCAGGATGAAGGTCAGGGTGGCGTGGCTGTCGGCCAGCAACCGGTCCCACTGCCGCAGCGTGCGGCCAATGTTGTCGGCAGCGCGGGCCAGGCGCTTCTCCGGGGGAGATAGCGGCCAACTGCCCACGGCTTCGGCTGGCGGCGGCGGCGCCAAGGCTTGACCGATGCGCCGCCACAACGATTGCCGGCGGGCGGCGGTGGCAGGCTGCAGGCCTTCGCTGAAGCTGTTGAGAAAGTCCTGGTAAGCCTTGCCATGGGCCGCTGCGGGGCTGGCGAGCACTTCGCACAGGGCTTCGTGGGCCAGGGTGTTCAGGCCGCTGAGCACGACCACGTGGCCGAGCTGGCCCAGGCGATGCTGGTGGGTCAGGAACAACAGCAGCTCCTGGCTGGCATTGAGCCCGCAGCCGGCCAGGCTCAGCCAGACTTCGCCAGTGAGCATTGACAGGTGCGAAGCCACGGTGTGCTCGTCGGAGCTGGCGCCGATGCCCAGGGCAGTCGAGCCACCGACCAGCAAGTTGATGCGTGAAGCGCCGCCGCGCTCGCCCGCAGAAAAGCGCTTGCCGGCGCAATGGCTGTAGCGCAGGCCCAGGGCATCGGTGTTGATGGTGCCAGAGCGGTAGCCGGTTTCGTGCACATGCACGGTGTGTGGCGCACGGCGGCTGCCGCGTAGCAGAAAGCGCTGGTAGTCCTGTGGCAGCGGCGAAGGAGGCGGGCTGGTATGGGTGGGGTTCATGAATGCTCCTTCAATGGCGCCGTAGGTTGCACAGCAGTTTCAGGCCGCCAGTTCCTTAAGGTTGTACAGCAGGCCGCCTGCGGCGATCAGCAGCAGCGCCACGCCTGACGCCAGGCTGATGACCCGGTTGCTACGCTGCGAGGCGATCTTGCCGATGGCGAAGATGTACAGGCTGAGCACGGCGAAGTCGATGGCCACCCAGAGCAGCGACAGGACCACCATGCTTTTGCCGAACGACTCGGTGATCTGGATGAACTGCGGGAAGAAGGCGATGAAGAAAATGATGTCCTTCGGGTTGGAAATGCCCACCATGAACCCTTGCAGCAGCCCGCCACGGCCGGGCTTGGCCGCCTCGTTCGGGGCCTCGTTCGAGGCCGCTGCAGCCGGCACCTGCAGCGCCTCGCGCAAGGTGCCCACGGCAATGTGGCCGATGAACAGGCAGCCCAGCAGGCTCATGATATTGAGCCAGGTCTTGTCGATGGCCGCGCTGGTGAGGATGATCCAGGCGGCTGCGCCGATCAGCACCAGGGACGCCCAGTTGGTGCCAACGGCGGTGAACATGGCCTTGCGCGAGCCCGAAGCGGCCGCAGTATTGACGATCAGTGCCACCACGGGGCCGGGCGTGGCGATCAGCAGCAGGACGGTGAGGGCATAAGTGGCGGTGAGTGCGGTATTCACGGTCAGTTCTCGATCAGTATGTCGGGTGTCGGCTGGTGTGCGGTGTGGGTATGAAACGGGCAGCGCGACGGGTTCAGCGAACCTGCCTCCTGCAGCTGGTACTGCTTCCATTCGTAGTTGTCGGCATCGCCGAACGCGCCAAGGGTGTCGGGCACGACGCCGTCGTTGTAGTGGTGCACACGCTCGCGGATGCGCGCGCGGATGCGCCGGCCGCTTTCGCTGCGGGTGTCGGCCACTTCGTCGAAGTTTTCCCGGGGGTTGATGACGAAGGTGATGTGCTGGCCCAGGTTGCGGCTTTTCATGCGCTGGTGGCCGGGGAAGTTCATGTTGATGAACAACGGCATGCCGGCGTAGCAGAACGACCAGCCGGTATCGGCGGGGTCGGTCGGTATCCCCTGTGGCCAGGGGTGGGGGTCGCGTGCATGTACCCCACGCAGCACCTTCCAGGCCAGTGCCTGTTGTTCGCTCAGGCTGCTGTCGGCTGCTGTCTGCAGAAACACCACCAGTGGGCTGCCGATGCGCTGCCGGGGTGCAATGGGTGCGATGAGGTGCACATAATCGGCGAGGCCCTGTGCGATATCATCCGCCAGCTGCTCGGCGCGTGCGAACAGGATGTAACAGGTTTCACCGTTTACCGCCTTGCGGCCGAACAGGCACGGAAATTCGGGGTTGGCGAGAACGGTGCGAAATTGTTGTACGGTGGTGTACGTCCAATGTTGCATGTCATGACCATGTTCAGCGGTGAGCTCTAGCGCGTCCAGGCGATAGCAATTTCCATATCCCGTAAACATGATTTCCCCAGGCGTGAATTTAAATGAACATTCCAGTCATATGCAGGCAGGATCTTGGTTATATTTGTTTTTTACCTGCATTTTCCGAGACGCACTTAGCGTTGTAAAACGCGTGGAACTATGACCTACTATTAGTCTCACTCATGCTCGGGATATCGACATGTCGGAACGCATCCAGGCCCTGCACGCACTGCGTGCCTTCGAGGTGGCGTCACGCTATGGCTCCTTCACTCGCGCGGCCGAAGAGCTTGCCTTGACCCAGGGTGCAGTCAGCCACCACATCAAAACCCTCGAAGCCATGTTTGGCTGCGACCTGTTCGAGCGCCGTGGGCCCAAGCTGAGCCTGACCGAACACGGCCGCGTGCTGGCCCAAGAACTGAAAGTGGGCTTCAAGATCATCGAAAATGCCTGCGCGTTGTTGCGCCAGGACCGTTACGGGTTGCGCCTGAAGGCGCCTTCCACGCTGACCGTGCGCTGGCTGCTGCGAGCGCTGGATGGGTTCAAGAAGCACGAAGACCACTGCAGTGTGCAGCTGTCGAGCGTGTGGATGGACATCGACAGCGTCGACTTCTATTCCGAGCCCTACGACTGCGCCATTCTTTTGGCCAGCGGGCGCTTCCCTGCCGATATCGACAGCTTCAAGCTGTTCGACGAGTGGCTGATACCGGTATGCCACCCCGATTACATGGCGCAAGCGCAGCCAGCCCTCAGCGACCTGCCGCAGTGCGAGTTTCTGCACCCATCCCCCGACCGGCGCGACTGGCGGCGCTGGTTGGCACGGATGGACGCACTGCACATCAGTATCGACCAGGGGCAGGTATTCGACACGCTGGACCAAGGCATTTCGGCTGCCCAGCAGGGCCTGGGCATTTCGGTCGTCGACCTGGTCCTGGCCAGTGCCGACCTGGCGGCCGGGCGCCTGGTTACGCCGTTCAAGCATGCCGTGGCCACCGGAGACGGGTACTACATGACCTGGCTCAAGGCCAGCCCCAAGGCGCGGCAGATGCACAAGCTGCGTGACTTCCTGATGGGCCAGGTGCCGCCGCTGGCCTACAAGGATATCGACTACCTGTACGGTTGAGCCGTACTGCTTCGCGGTGGCAGAGCGCTGTGGCCAAAGTGCCTTGCAACGGCTGCGCGCGTGCCTGCCAGCGGTTTAGAATGGCCGGCTTGCCATTCTGTTTCCCGGAGCCTGCCCCATGAGCAACCTGCAATTCCGCCAGCCCGTCATCACCGACGCCGAGCGCTGCTACCAGATTGAGGTGAGTGCCTACGAGGGCGACGAGGCGGCCACCCTGGAAAAGATCCGCACCCGTATCAGCCAGTATCCACAGGGCTTCCTGTTACTCGAAGAGCAGGGCAGCATCGTGGGGTTCATCAACAGCGGCTGTGCCCATGCCGTGGTGATGGCTGACGAGGCGTTCAAAGAGTTGGTTGGGCATGACCCGCAGGCAGCCAATGTGGTGATCATGTCGGTGGTAGTGGACCCCGCGCACCAAGGCAAAGGCTACGCCAAGCGGCTGATGAATGAATTCATTGCGCGGACCAAGGCGCAAGGCAAGCGAACCATTCACCTGATGTGCAAGGAGCAACATGTCGAGCTGTACCGCAAGATGGGCTACCAGTACGTGCAGCCTTCGCCCTCCGATCACGGCGGCATGGCCTGGCACGAAATGGTCATGGCCCTCTAGGCAACCGTGAAGCGGGCCTCAGCAGCCTGTGGCTGCTGAGGTTGCTTGGGTATCAGTACTCCCAGAAGATCCGCTGCAGCTCCTTGCTGTCCTGGGTCTTGGTCATCGCCACCATCGCCAGAATCCGCGCCTTCTGCGGGTTCAGGTCGTGTGCTACCACCCAGTCGTTCTTGTCATCTGGCTGTTCGGCGTTACGCAGCACGAGACCACCCTGATTGACGTGCGACGAGCGAATGATCTGCACACCCTCCTTGCGCAGTGCCTGCAGCGCCGGCACTACCCGTGAAGACACCGAGCCATTGCCGGTACCAGCGTGGATCAATGCCTTGGCGCCATGTTGCGCCAACGCTTTGTAGGCGGTGTCGGTCACGTTGCCATAGCCATAGGCAATGTCCACCTGCGGCAGGCTGCTGATCTGTTTAATGTCGAACTCGGAGTTGACCGTGTGACGCTTGGCCGGCAGGCGGAACCAGTACGACTTGCCTTCCACGACCATGCCCATTGGCCCCCAGGCGCTCTTGAACGCTTCGGTCTTGATGTTGACCGCCTTGCTCACGTCACGGCCAGACTGGATCTCGTCGTTCATGGTCACCAGCACGCCCTTGCCTCGCGACTGTTGGTCGCCGGCCACGGCCACTGCGTTGTAGAGGTTGAGCATGCCGTCGGCGGACATGGCGGTGCCCGGGCGCATCGAGCCGACTACCACGATCGGCTTGTCGGTCTTCTCTACCAGGTTGAGGAAGTAGGCGGTTTCTTCCAGAGTGTCGGTACCGTGGGTGATGACGATACCGTCCACATCCTTGCTGTCGGCCAGTTCGGCGACGCGTTTGGCCAGCTTCAGCAGGTCATCGTTGCTGATGCTTTCCGAGGCGATCTGCATCACCTGCTCGCCGCGCACATTAGCGATGTCGGCGAGCTCCGGCACGCCGGCGATCAGCTTGTCCACTCCCAGCTTGGCAGCCTGGTAGGTGGCGCTGTTGGCGGCGCTGGCGCCAGCGCCGGCGATGGTGCCACCGGTAGCGAGGATGACAACGTTGGCCAATTTCTGCCGGGTTTCGGCTTCCTTGGCCGAGGCGGCGGTGGGCAGGGCCAGCAGCAGGGCGAGTGCGCAGGGGGCAAAGGTTTTCAGTGCGGCATTCATCGTTCTTGTGCTCTCTTCCAAATGAGATGGTTTTTGAATCGCGCAGCTTGCAAGGCATCTTTCAT
Source organism: Pseudomonas sp. NY5710 (assembly GCF_013305665.1). NCBI lineage: Bacteria > Pseudomonadati > Pseudomonadota > Gammaproteobacteria > Pseudomonadales > Pseudomonadaceae > Pseudomonas > Pseudomonas sp. NY5710. The sequence goes on along the minus strand of NZ_CP045554.1, from coordinate 3,147,889 downwards.
ACCAGCTTGCGCGCGCTAGGGTGCAGGCACGGCCTTAAGTCGCAAAGGCGCTACGCAGTAGCCCGCAAATCACGGCGGCAGCGCAGGTTGGCGCAGTTGCAGCGCAGCCCGGCGCGACCCAGGAGTGCCATTGCGGGGGGTAGTGTTCCATTCGAGAAACCGAACAGGCGTAGGAAAAGGTGTTCGGTTTTACGGAAAGATTCTGGATAATCAGCGCCAACGGTTTCGACCGCTGACCTGAAAAACGGATTTGACAAACCCCGGTACTGTTTCCATAGTTACGTACCGCAAACGTTTGCGATCCGATAAAAAAACAAGATTCGGAGTCATCGTCCATGAAACTGCCGTTCCCCGGTCGTCTGCTGGCCCTCGCTGTCGTTTCCTCACTCTCCCTTGCCCTGCCGTTTTCTGCCGCCCACGCCGAAGACAAGCCCAAGGTCGCCCTGGTCATGAAATCGCTGGCCAACGAGTTCTTCCGCACCATGGAAGACGGTGCCAAGGATTACCAGAAAAGCCACGCCGCTGAGTTCGACCTGATTGCCAACGGCATCAAGAACGAAACCGACACTGGCGAACAGATCCGCATCGTCGAGCAAATGGTCAACGCCGGCGCCAAGGCGCTGGTGATTGCCCCGGCCGATTCCAAGGCGCTGGTATCAGCGGTGAAGAAAGCCATGGACAAAGGCGTGGTGGTGATCAACATCGATAACCGCCTGGACCCTGCGCTGCTCAAGAGCAAAGGCATCAGCGTGCCCTTCGTTGGCCCCGACAACCGCAAGGGGGCGCGTATGGTAGGTGACTACCTGGCCCATCAGAAGCTCAAGGCCGGGGACCAGGTGGGCATCATCGAAGGGGTGCCGACCACCACCAACGCCCAGCAGCGCACGGCAGGCTTCAAGGACGCCATGGAAGCCGCCGAAATGAACATCGTCTCGGTCCAAAGCGGTAACTGGGAGATCGACAAAGGCAACGCCGTCGCCGCTTCCATGCTCAACGAATACCCCGACCTGAAGGCCCTGCTGGCCGGTAACGACAGCATGGCGCTGGGTGCGGTTTCGGCTGTGCGTGCCGCCGGCAAGGCGGGCCAGGTGCAAGTGGTCGGCTATGACAATATCAACGCCATCAAGCCGATGCTGACCGATGGCCGCGTGCTCGCCACCCTTGACCAGGCCGCCAGCCAGCAAGCCGTATTCGGTATTCAGGCCGCATTGAAAATGGTCAAAGGCGAAAAGCCTGACGTGGATGCCGACAACGTCATCCAGACTCCAGTCGAACTCATTACCAAGTAGCCCCGACCCTGCCAGGAGAACCGGCCATGCCTGCATCGGCCAATGAAGTGGTGCTCGCTGCCAGCGGCCTTGGCAAGACCTATGCCCAGCCGGTGCTGGGCGAGGTCAGCCTGAACCTGCGGGCCGGCGAAGTGCTGGCCCTGACCGGCGAGAACGGTGCGGGCAAGAGCACGCTGTCCAAGTTGATCAGCGGCCTGGAAACCCCCACCACCGGGCACATGATCTACCGCGGCCAGGCCTACGCCCCTGCCAGCCGCAGCGAGGCGGAGCGCCTTGGCGTGCGTATGGTCATGCAGGAACTGAACCTGCTGCCAACCTTGACCGTGGCGGAAAACCTGTTTCTCGACAACCTGCCTAGCCGTTTTGGCTGGATCAGCCACAAACGCCTGCGCCAGTTGGCAACGGCGGCCATGGCCAGGGTCGGGCTCGATGCGATCGACCCGGATACCCCGGTCGGCGAACTGGGTATCGGCCACCAGCAAATGGTCGAAATCGCCCGTAACCTGATCGGCGACTGCCACGTGCTGATCTTCGACGAACCCACCGCGATGCTGACCGCGCGTGAGGTGGAACTGTTATTTACCCAGATCGACCGCCTGCGCGCGCGGGGGGTGGCCATCGTGTACATCTCGCACCGCCTGGAAGAACTGCAGCGCGTGGCCCAGCGGATTGTCGTACTGCGCGACGGCAGGCAGGTGTGTGACGAGCCCATCCAGCGCTACAGCAGCGCCGAACTGGTCAACCTCATGGTGGGCCGCGAACTGGGCGAGCACATCGACCTGGGTCGGCGGCAGCTTGGCGCCCCCTTGCTCAAGGTCGACCGGCTTACCCGCACCGACAAAGTGCGCGAGGTTTCTTTCGAGGTCAGGGCAGGGGAGATATTCGGCATCTCTGGCCTGATCGGCGCGGGCCGCACCGAGTTGTTGCGCCTGATCTATGGCGCCGACCGTGCTGACAGCGGCAGCATTGCATTGGGCCAGCCACCGCAGCCGGTGACCATCGATTCGCCCAAGGCGGCCGTGCGCGCCGGCATAGCCTTGATCACCGAAGACCGCAAAGGCGAGGGCCTGCTGCTGAGCCAGTCGATCAGCGCCAACATTGCCTTGGGCAACCTTGGCGCTGTGTCACGGGCCGGCGTGCTCGACGGCGAGGCGGAAAGGGCCTTGGCCGAGCGTCAGATCCAGGCCATGCGTATTCGCAGCGCCGGTGCGCAACAGGTGGTTGGCGAGCTGTCTGGTGGCAACCAGCAGAAGGTCGTGATCGGCCGTTGGCTGGAGCGCGACTGCCAGGTGCTGCTGTTCGACGAGCCCACCCGGGGTATCGATGTCGGTGCCAAGTTCGACATCTACGGCCTGCTGGCCGAACTGGCTCGCCAAGGCAAGGCCCTGGTGGTGGTGTCCAGCGACCTGCGCGAATTGATGTTGATCTGCGACCGCATTGCCGTGCTGTCTGCCGGCCGCCTGATCGACACCTTCGACCGTGAGCACTGGACGCAGGATCAACTGTTGGCGGCAGCCTTTGCCGGTTATCAGAAACGTGACGCTCTGCTGCATGAGGCAGCCCCCAGGATGGACGTATGAAAACCACACCGCTCGACAGCCAAGGCGCCGCCGTGCGCCGCAACGGTTCCTATTATGGCCTGGGCACCTACCTGGGCCTGGCCGGCGCCTTGCTGGCGATGATCGTGCTGTTCTCGTTCCTCAGCAGCCACTTTTGGTCTTACAACACCTTCAGCACATTGGCCAACCAGATCCCGGACCTGATGGTACTGGCGGTAGGCATGACCTTCGTGCTGATCATCGGCGGTATCGACCTGTCGGTGGGGTCGGTGCTGGCCCTGGCTGCGTCGACGGTGAGCGTGGCCATGCTCGGTTGGGGCTGGGGCGTGCTACCCGCCGCGCTGCTGGGCATGGCCGTGGCTGCGCTGGCCGGCAGCATTACCGGCAGCGTGACCGTGGCCTGGCGCATCCCGTCGTTCATCGTCTCGCTCGGCGTGCTGGAAATGGCCCGCGGCCTGGCCTACCAGTTCACTGACTCGCGCACCGCCTACATCGGCGATGCCTATGCCTGGTTCTCCAACCCGGTCGCCTTCGGCATCTCGCCAGCGTTCATCATCGGCTTGCTGGTGATCGTGCTGGCCCACCTGGTGTTGACCCGTACAGTGTTCGGCCGCTACCTGATCGGCATCGGCACCAATGAAGAGGCCGTGCGCCTGGCGGGTATCGACCCACGGCCCTACAAAGTGCTGGTGTTCGCGCTGATGGGCCTGCTGGCCGGGCTGGCTGCGCTGTTCCAGATCTCCCGGTTGGAGGCGGCCGACCCCAATGCGGGCTCTGGCCTGGAACTGCAGGTCATTGCCGCCGTGGTGATCGGCGGCACCAGCCTGATGGGCGGGCGCGGCTCGGTCATCAGCACTTTCTTCGGCGTGCTGATCATTTCCGTGCTGGCCGCTGGGCTGGCGCAGATCGGTGCCAGCGAACCGACCAAGCGCATCATCACCGGGGCGGTGATCGTCATTGCCGTGGTGCTCGACACTTACCGTAGCCGGCGTGCAGGCCGGCGGAACTGACAACATGGCAACCATCAAAGATGTCGCGGCACTGGCGGGTATTTCCTACACCACGGTGTCCCATGTATTGAACAAGACCCGACCGGTCAGCGAGCAGGTGCGGCAGAAAGTGGAGGCTGCGATTGTCGAACTCGACTACGTGCCCAGTGCCGTGGCGCGTTCGCTGAAGGCTCGTAGCACGGCGACCATCGGCCTGCTGGTGCCCAGCAGCGTGAACCCTTACTTTGCCGAGCTGGCGCGGGGCATCGAGGATGCCTGTGAACGCAACGGCTATTGCGTGATTCTGTGCAACTCCGACGACAACCCGCAAAAGCAGCGCAGCTACCTGCGCGTGTTGCTGGAGAAGCGCATCGACGGGCTGGTGGTGGCTTCGGTGGGCGAGGACAGCGACCTGCTGCAGAGCCTGGCCGGCGTACGTACGCCCATGGTGATCGTCGACCGCGAGCTGGAAGGGGTGGACGCTGACCTGGTGCGCATCGACCATGAGCACGGCGCTTACCTGGCCACCCAGCATCTGCTGGCCCTGGGGCATCGCGACATCGCCTATATCGGCGGCCCCGCCGATACCGGGGTAACCCAGCTGCGCCTGCGCGGTTTTCATCGGGCCATGGCCGAGGCGCAGGCGCCGGTGCACAGTGACCGTGTGCTGCACTGCGACTTCACCAGCCCGGGCGGCCATGCCGCCGCTGCGCAAATGTTGCAGGGGCGGCGACCTACGGCCATTTTTGCGGGCAACGACATGATCGGTTTCGGCGTGCTGCGCGCTGCCGCCGAACGCAATATCAACGTGCCCGGCGAACTGTCGGTGATCGGCTTCGACGACATCGAGCTCAGCCGCTACGTGTACCCGCCGTTGACCACCGTGGGCCAGTCGATCCGCGAACTGGGCGAGAGCGCTGCCTCGCTGTTGCTGGCGCGCATCGGCACACCCCGGCAAGGCATGGCCGAGCAGCGCATCGTCGCCCCGCGCATTGTCTTGCGCGAATCCACCGGGCCGCGCCCGGACCTGTTCAACGATTACCGCTAACGCTAAGGAACTGTCATGAATGCCAAGGTTGTGGTGGTCGGCAGCCTCAACATGGACCTGGTGGTCCGCGCCCAGCGCTTGCCTCGCGCCGGCGAAACCCTGCCCGGTGAGCATTTTTTCACGGTGCCGGGCGGCAAGGGGGCCAACCAGGCCGTAGCGGCTGCGCGCCTGGGCGCCAGCGTGGCGATGATTGGCAATGTCGGTGATGATGATTATGGCCGCCAGTTGCACCAGGCATTGTCCGCAGAAGGTATCGACTGCCAGGGCGTCAGTACCTGCCCGGGCGTGTCCAGCGGTGTAGCCCTGATCACCGTGGATGCCGCCAGCCAGAATTGCATTGTCATCATCCCCGGCGGCAACGGCCTGCTAACGCCGCAGTCGGTGCAGCACTTTGAGGCGTTGTTGCAGGCTGCGCAGGTGGTCATCTGCCAGTTGGAGGTGCCGTTCGAGACAGTGGCCTGGACGCTGAAGCGGGCGCGCGATCTGGGCAAGCAGGTGATTCTCAACCCGGCGCCTGCCACCGGCCCGTTGCCTGTGCAATGGTTCGCGTTCATCGATTACCTCACTCCCAATGAAAGCGAGGCCGAAGCGCTGACCGGCATTGCGGTGACCGACCAGGCTAGCGCGCAGCTTGCCGCAGAGCGCTTGCTGCAGGCGGGGGCGGGCAAGGTGATCGTCACGCTGGGCGCGCAAGGGGCGTTGCTGGTAACGCCCGAGGGGCACCAGCATTACCCCGCGCCGGTGGTGCAGCCGCTGGACACCACTGCTGCTGGCGACACCTTCATTGGCGGCTTCGCTGCGGGCCTGGTGCGTGGCCTGGAGGAGGGCGAGGCCATCGCCTTCGGCCAGCGTGCTGCGGCGCTGTCGGTGACACGCGCTGGCGCGCAGCCATCAATCCCTTACCTGGCGGAGCTGGTGCCATGAAGAAAACCCCGCTGCTGAACGTTGCCCTGTCGCGCACCATCGCCGGCATGGGCCATGGCGATATCCTGGTGATCGGCGATGCGGGCCTGCCGGTGCCGCCAGGCGTGGAAATGATCGACCTGGCGATCACCCCTGGCTTGCCGGACTTCGCCAGTGTGTTGCGGGCCGTGCTGAGCGAGCTTCAGGTGGAGCGGCATGTGCTGGCCGAGGAAATGCAGAAAGTGGTGCCGCCAGCGCTGGTCGAGCTCGAGCGTCTCAAGGGCAAGCTGGGCAAGCGCGAATGGCTTAGCCATGAAGCATTCAAGGTGCTGTCGCGCAGTGCGCGCGCGGTGGTGCGTACCGGTGAGTGCCAGCCCTACAGCAATATCGCGCTGGTTTCCGGCGTCACGTTCTGACCCGTTGACCAGCCGCCGGTGCCGCCCGGCGCGTCGGCCGTTTTTCACCAAAGGCAACAGGAGTGCCATTCCATGCTCAAGCCCTGGCTTCAAGGACTCGCTTTCATGCTCACTGCCACCAGCTTGCAGGCTGCCCCCATCGACCTGATCATCGACACCGACCCCGGTGCCGACGACGTGGTCGCGTTGTTCCTGGCCCTGGCCTCGCCAGAGGAACTCAATATTCGCGCCATCACCACCGTGGCCGGCAATGTGCGCCTGGATAAAACGTCCCGCAACGCGCGGCTGGCGCGCGAATGGGCTGGCCGCGAAGACATCCCGGTTTACGCGGGGGCCGGCCGCCCGCTGGTGCGCGCACCTGTCTATGCCGCAGAGGTGCACGGCGAAGAAGGCCTGGCCGGCGTTCAAGTGCATGAGCCGAAAGCCCCGCTGGCCGCCGGCAACGCCGTGCAGTACCTGGTAGACACCTTGGCGGCTGCCAAGCCGCACAGCATCACCGTGGCCATGCTCGGCCCACAGACCAACCTGGCCCTGGCGCTGATCCAGCGCCCGGAGATTGCCAAGGGCATCAAGGAGGTGGTGGTCATGGGCGGCGCCCACTTCAACGGCGGCAACATCACGCCGGCGGCAGAATTCAACCTGTACGCCGACCCCCATGCAGCCCAGGTGGTTCTGGCCAGCGGGGTGCAACTGACCTATCTACCGCTGGACGTCACCCACAAGCTGCTGACAAGCGACGCCCGGCTGCAGCAGTTGGCGGCGGTGAATACACAAGCCAGCAAGCGGGTGGTGGACATTCTCAACGTGTATATCAAGCACGACATGGCGTTGTACGGCATGCCCGGCGGTCCGGTGCATGACGCCAGCGTCATTGCCTACTTGCTCAAGCCCGAACTGTTCAGCGGCCGGCGCATTCACCTGAGCATCGACAGCCGCGAAGGCCCGACCTTTGGTCAGACCGTCGCTGACTGGTACGGCGTGCTCAAGCAGCCGGCCAATGTGCTGTGGGTGGAGCAGGGTGACGCCCAAGGCCTCTTCGACCTGCTTAGCGCCCGGTTGGCGCGGCTGCAATAGCTGCGTGCGGGGCGTAGCGCTCCAGCACCTGCTCGATGAAGCTGCGTGCTGCCTCGGGGCCGCGGTCGCGCACCAGCAGGTCGATGCCGATCAACAGCAACTCCTCTGGTGTGCCAGGGCTGTACGCACTCTGGCCCTCGGCCCACTTGACCTTGATATCGGCATCGATGGTGTGGCTGCTCATGAAAAGCTCTCGCTAGGGGCCCGGAACGAAGGGGTGAACACCTGACCCTGGTGTTCGATGGAGGCGGGATGCACTCCACTTCTTGCAGCAAATCATGGCTTTGCGCCAGTGACCGTGCGCGCTAAGCATATGGCAAACGCAGCGGGTTGTGCAAAATCCGGTCACGATTGCTTTTCCCCTTCGTTGATCGAGTTCAGGTAGACTTGACCGGTTTTGCAACAAACGATGAGCGGAACTGTCGGATCAGACATTCCCATACCGATTTAGGAGGCTTCATGTTCCGTACCCGTGCTTACCTGGCAACCCTGGCGATGGCTGCTGTCCTGGCTGGTTGCAGCACTGGTGGCGATGCTGGTGGTAACGCCGGTGGGGCTGCACCGGCTGCGCCGGCCGGCAACGACGGCCGCTGCGATGCCAGCGGCGCAGACTTTGCCATGGGCAAGCAAGCCAGTGCCGAGTTGCTGGAGCAGGCGCGCAAGGCCAGTGGTTCGCAAATGGCGCGTATTCTCAAGCCGCACGACGTGGTAACCCTGGAGTACCGGTCCGAGCGCCTGAACCTGAACGTCAATGAGCAGGGTGTGGTCAACCGCGTCAACTGCGGCTGATTCAGCTCGTAGGAGCGGGTTTACCCGCGAAAGGGCCAGGCCTGCTGGCCAGTTTCTGCCAGGCATTGTGCGTTGCCGGCAGCACCGTATTCGCGGGTAAACCCGCTCCTGCATCGATCGATGATACCGGCCCGGCTCCGCAGGACTCTCGGCCACCCCCGCCCGTTGTAGGAGCGGATTCACCCGCGAAAGGGCCGGCCCTCCTGGCCAGTTTCTGCCAGCATTGTGCGTCGCCGGCACCACCGTATTCGCGGGTAAACCCGCTCCTACATCGTTCGATGATACCGGCCCGGCCCCGCAGCACTACCGGCCAAATCGCCGGGGCCGCTGCGCTGCCCATCGCGACACAAGGACGTTTGTACAAAAAAGCGGAGCGCCATGGGCCTTGGGCGCGCCCATAAAAAAACCCGCCACGAGGGCGGGTTTTTTTACAGCTATCCGAATTACTCCGGACGAACCTGTGCAGCCTGCATGCCTTTCTGGCCGCGCTCGGCGACGAAGGAAACAGTCTGGCCTTCTTTCAGGCTCTTGAAGCCGTCAGATTCGATGGCTTTGAAGTGAACGAACAGGTCGTCGCCGCCGCCTGCTGGGGTGATGAAGCCGTAGCCTTTCTCATCATTGAACCATTTGACGGTGCCTTGTTGGCGATTGGACATGGGTGAATCTCCAGAACATTTAGTTTTTTCGGTGGTGCAATGCGGCCGAGGCTACGGAGCACGGGACGTATCATAGTCCATTTCTGCGCATCTAGCGCCTTTTACCTTCGCCGGATATTGATCCAGCTCAAAGATTTACCGGCCGACTTTGGCTTTAAGGTTTCAGCCCTTTGGTGCGCAGGCCTGTTTCACAACCGTTTGCGCTTTCTGCATCAGCTTGGCGTCCACGCCATCCTTGCTGTCCAGGTCGGCAATTTCGGCATCGGTGAAGTTCTTCTTGATGGCTTGGGCGCCACAGTCGCAGTGTTTCTTTGCAGTCGCAGCATCAACGCCCTGGCCGCTGGCCACCTGCGTGCACTGGGCCATGTAGCCGGCCTCTTTCCCCGGTGGGAAGTTGCCAGCGTTCGCGGCTACCGGCAGCAGCAGGGCAGCAGTGGCCGCCAGGGCCAGAAGAGACGGAACTCGCATAACCAGTTACTCCTTGGGTTAAGGTCTCATCAAGAGTAGGTTGCTTCCCAAAGTCTGATAGGGCTTTTTCCGGGTTAGTTCACCCCAACCCTGTAATTTCCAAATATTTCTGCCGGCGATGCAACCCGCGTGCTAGCATGCTCGGCTTATGTTCGCGCCTTTGCCGGGCGCAGCCATTTTTCTTTCCAGTCACTCTGGTTCGTCCCTCGCAAGCCGAAAGGCTTCTGCCACTGTGAGGCAGGCTTCCTTTGCAGGAAGGCAGGTTGGATCTTGTACTGGCTCATCCCAACCCACGTGACCTTTGGTAGGGGTCACCACTAGGAGAGGAGGCGCCATGCCCGTTATTACTCTTCCCGATGGCAGTCAGCGTTCGTTTGATCACGCCGTATCCGTAGCCGATGTCGCCGCATCCATTGGTGCAGGCCTCGCCAAGGCCACCGTGGCCGGCAAGGTCGATGGCAAGCTGGTCGACGCCTGCGACCTGATCAGCCACGACGCCACCCTGCAGATCATCACCCCTAAAGATGCAGAGGGACTGGAGATCATCCGCCACTCGTGCGCCCACCTGGTCGGCCACGCGGTGAAGCAGCTGTACCCGACCGCCAAGATGGTGATCGGCCCGGTGATCGACGAAGGCTTTTATTACGACATCGCCTACGAGCGCCCCTTCACCCCTGAAGACCTGGCTGCGATCGAAAAGCGCATGATGGAGCTGATCGACAAAGACTACGACGTGGTCAAGAAGGTCACCCCGCGCGCCGAAGTCATCGACGTTTTCACCGCCCGTGGCGAAGACTACAAGCTGCGCCTGGTCGAAGACATGCCGGACGAACAGGCCATGGGCCTGTACTACCACGAAGAATACGTCGACATGTGCCGTGGCCCGCACGTGCCCAACACCCGCTTCCTCAAGGCTTTCAAGCTGACCAAGCTGTCCGGCGCCTACTGGCGTGGCGATGCCAAGAACGAGCAGTTGCAGCGCGTGTACGGCACCGCCTGGGCGGACAAGAAGCAGCTGGCAGCCTACATCCAGCGCATCGAAGAAGCCGAAAAACGCGACCACCGCAAGATCGGCAAGCAGCTCGACCTGTTCCACCTGCAGGAAGAAGCCCCGGGCATGGTGTTCTGGCACGCCAACGGCTGGACCGTCTACCAGGTGCTTGAGCAGTACATGCGTGGCGTGCAGCGCGAAAACGGCTACCAGGAAATCAAGACCCCGCAGGTTGTCGACCGTATTCTGTGGGAGCGTTCCGGCCACTGGTCCAACTACGCCGAGAACATGTTCACCACCTCGTCGGAAAGCCGCGACTACGCGGTAAAACCGATGAACTGCCCGTGCCACGTGCAGGTGTTCAACCAGGGCCTGAAAAGCTACCGCGACCTGCCGCTGCGCCTGGCCGAGTTCGGTGCCTGCCATCGCAACGAGCCATCCGGCGCCCTGCACGGCATCATGCGTGTACGTGGCTTCGTACAGGACGACGCACACATCTTCTGCACCGAAGAGCAGGTGAAGAAAGAAGCAGCCGACTTCATCAAGCTGACCCTGGACGTGTACAAGGACTTCGGCTTCAGCGACATTGCCATGAAGCTGTCCACCCGCCCGGCCAAGCGTGTCGGTTCCGAAGAGCTGTGGGACCGTGCCGAAGGTGCATTGGCCGACGCCCTCAACGAATCCGGCCTGGAGTGGGAATACCAGCCAGGCGAAGGCGCCTTCTACGGTCCGAAGATCGAGTTCACCCTGCGTGACTGCCTCGGCCGTAACTGGCAGTGCGGTACCCTGCAGTACGATCCGAACCTGCCAGAGCGCCTGGATGCCAGCTACATCGCCGAAGACAACAGCCGCGTGCGCCCGGTGATGCTGCACCGCGCCATCCTCGGCTCGTTCGAGCGCTTCATTGGCATGCTGATCGAGCACTACGCTGGCGTGTTCCCGGCCTGGCTCGCACCGACCCAGGCGGTGATCATGAACATCACCGACAAACAGGCCGATTTCGCCCTTCAGGTGGAGAAATCTCTGAACGGTAGCGGTTTCCGTGCCAAGTCGGACTTGAGAAATGAGAAGATCGGCTTTAAAATCCGCGAGCATACTTTGCTCAAGGTCCCGTACCTTTTGGTTATAGGGGACCGCGAAGTCGAAACGCGAACCGTCGCTGTGCGCACTCGCGAAGGTGCTGACCTGGGCTCCATGCCCGTCGCCCAGTTCGTTGAGCTGCTGAATCAAGCGGTTTCCCGGCGTGGTCGCCAAGAATCGGAGTAATGACTATTAAGCGTGAAATGAGAAACGATAAGCGTGCTGTACCGAAGGCCCCGATCAACGAGAATATCTCGGCCCGCGAGGTTCGGTTAATTGGCGCAGACGGCGAGCAAGTTGGCATCGTCTCGATTGATGAAGCGCTGCGTATCGCTGATGAAGCGAAGCTGGACCTGGTAGAAATCTCTGCAGACGCAGTACCACCTGTCTGCAAGGTGATGGACTACGGCAAGCACCTCTTCGAGAAGAAGAAGCAGGCTAACGAAGCCAAGAAAAACCAGAAACAGATCCAGATCAAAGAAATCAAGTTTCGTCCAGGGACGGAGGATGGGGATTACCAGGTAAAACTACGCAACCTGGTACGTTTCCTTACCGATGGGGACAAGGCCAAGATCTCTCTGAGATTCCGTGGTCGTGAGATGGCCCACCAGGAGCTGGGCATGGAGCTGTTGAAGCGGGTCGAAGCCGACCTCGCCGAATACGGCACCGTTGAGCAGCATCCTAAGATGGAAGGACGCCAGCTTATGATGGTCATCGCCCCCAAGAAAAAGAAATAATCTCCCGGGCACGGCAGGCCTGATGATTATGTGTAATTTTATCGAATGCGGAGTTCCAACATGCCAAAAATGAAAACCAAGAGCGGTGCTGCGAAGCGCTTCCTGAAGACTGCTTCGGGCTTCAAGCACAAGCACGCTTTCAAGAGCCACATCCTGACCAAAATGTCGACCAAGCGTAAGCGTCAACTGCGCGGTGCCAGCTTGCTGCACCCGTCCGACGTGGCAAAAGTCGAGCGCATGCTGCGCGTACGTTAATTCTGGTTAAGATAGAGGAAGTTACTCATGGCTCGTGTTAAGCGCGGCGTTATCGCTCGTAAGCGTCACAAAAAAATTCTGAAGCTGGCTAAAGGTTACTACGGTGCACGTTCGCGCGTATTCCGTGTAGCCAAGCAAGCGGTCATCAAGGCTGGCCAATACGCCTACCGCGACCGTCGCCAGAAGAAGCGTCAGTTCCGCGCACTGTGGATCGCTCGTATCAACGCCGGTGCCCGCACCAACGGTCTGTCCTACAGCCGTCTGATTGCTGGCCTGAAAAAGGCTTCGATCGAAATCGACCGTAAGGTTCTGGCCGATCTGGCAGTGAACGAAAAAGCGGCGTTTGCTGCGATTGTCGAGAAAGCTAAAGCCGTTCTGGCTTAAGTACCCGCGACAATCACCCGGCGGCGCTCGCGGCGCCGGGCATTGAACGTCATCGATAGGGGAAGAGCCTTCAAAGCTCTTCCCCTATTTTCGTATCTGGAGTCTGTACATGGAAAACCTGGATGCGCTGGTCTCCCAAGCCCTAGAGGCCGTGGAGCGCGCTGAAGACATCACTACCCTGGAACAGATCCGGGTTAACTATCTCGGCAAGAAAGGCGAGCTGACCCAGGTGATGAAGACCCTGGGCAACCTGCCAGCCGAAGAGCGGCCGAAAGTCGGCGCGCTGATCAATGACGCCAAAGAGCGCGTTACCGTTGTGCTCAATGCCCGCAAGGCTGCCTTTGAAGAAGCCGAGCTCAGCGCTCGCCTGGCTGCCGAATGCATTGACGTCACCCTGCCAGGCCGTGGCCAGGCCACCGGTGGCCTGCACCCGATCACCCGTACCCTCGAGCGCATCGAGCAGTTCTTCACCCACATTGGCTACGGCATTGCCGAAGGCCCAGAGGTGGAAGACGACTACCACAACTTCGAAGCGCTCAACATCCCCGGCCACCACCCGGCCCGGGCGATGCACGACACCTTCTACTTCAATGCCAACATGCTGTTGCGTACCCACACCTCGCCGGTGCAGGTGCGGACCATGGAGTCCACCCAGCCGCCCATCCGCATTGTCTGCCCGGGCCGCGTTTACCGCTGCGACTCGGATATCACCCACTCGCCGATGTTCCACCAGGTCGAAGGCCTGCTGATCGACCGCGACATCAACTTCGCCGACCTCAAGGGCACCATCGAAGAATTCCTGCGCGTGTTCTTCGAGAAAGAACTGGCGGTGCGTTTCCGCCCATCGTTCTTCCCCTTCACCGAGCCGTCCGCCGAAGTCGATATCCAGTGCGTGATGTGCTCCGGCAACGGCTGCCGGGTGTGCAAGCAAACCGGCTGGCTGGAAGTGATGGGTTGCGGCATGGTCCACCCGAACGTGCTGCGCATGTCTGGTATCGACCCGGAAGCGTTCCAGGGCTTCGCCTTTGGCATGGGGGCCGAGCGCCTGGCCATGCTGCGCTATGGCGTCAACGATTTGCGTCTGTTCTTCGACAACGACCTGCGGTTCCTGGCGCAATTCCGCTAGGCCCAATCGACGCAACTTTCAGGAGAACAGCATGAAATTCAGTGAACAGTGGCTGCGCGGTTGGGTAAACCCGCAAGTCTCTCGTGACGAACTGGTTGCCCGCCTGTCCATGGCCGGCCTTGAAGTCGACAGCGTTACCCCCGCTGCCGGCCAGTTCAGCGGCATCGTGGTAGGCGAGATCCTGGCCACCGAACAACACCCGGACGCCGACAAGCTGCGCGTGTGCCAGGTAACCAACGGCCAGGAAACCTTCCAGGTCGTGTGCGGCGCCCCTAACGCCCGCCCAGGCATCAAGGTGCCATTCGCCATGATCGGCGCCGAGCTATCTGGCGACTTCAAGATCAAGAAGGCCAAGCTGCGTGGTGTCGAGTCCTTCGGCATGCTGTGCTCGGCTGCCGAGCTGGAAATCAGCGAAGAAAACGACGGCCTGTTGGAACTGGCAGCCGATGCCCCGGTAGGCGAGAACATTCGTACCTACCTGAGCCTGGACGACGCCAGCATCGAAATCGGCCTTACGCCGAACCGCGGTGACTGCCTGTCTATCGCCGGCCTGGCGCGTGACGTCAGCGCCCTGTACGACACCCCGGTCAGCCGCCCGGTAGTGCCTGCCGTACCACCGGCCCACGACGAAGTGCGCCCGGTCGACGTCAGCGCCCCGGCTGCTTGCCCGCGCTACCTGGGCCGCGTTATCCGTAACGTCGACCTGAGCAAGCCAACCCCGCTGTGGATGGTCGAGCGCCTGCGCCGCAGCGACGTGCGCAGCATCGACGCCGCCGTAGACGTCACCAACTACGTGATGCTCGAACTCGGCCAGCCGATGCACGCCTTCGACCTGGCAGAAATCAACGGCGGTATTCGCGTACGCATGGCCGAAGAGGGCGAAAAGCTCGTTCTGCTCGACGGCCAGGAAGTGGCCCTGCGCGCCGACACCCTGGTGATCGCCGACCACACCCGGGCCTTGGCCATCGCCGGCGTCATGGGTGGTGAGCACAGCGGTGTAAACACCGAAAAAACCCGCGACCTGTTCCTGGAAAGTGCCTTCTTCGAGCCGATTTCCGTTGCCGGTAAAGCCCGTTCCTACGGCCTGCACACCGATGCCTCGCACCGCTACGAGCGCGGCGTCGACTCGCACCTGGCCCGCGAAGCCATGGAACGCGCCACCCAGCTGCTGCTTGACATCGTCGGCGGCGAAGCCGGCCCGGTCGTCGAAGCGGTCAGCGAGCAGCACCTGCCGCAGGTGGCCCCGGTTACCCTGCGCGCCGAACGCATCACCCAGATGCTTGGCATGGAAATGGACCCAGCCCAGGTCGAGCAACTGCTCAACGCCCTGGAACTGACCACCAGCAAGGCAGCCGAAGGGGAGTGGACCGTCACCGTACCAAGCCACCGCTTCGACATCAGCCTGGAAGTGGACCTGATCGAAGAACTGGCCCGCCTGTACGGCTACAACAACCTGCCGGTCCGCTACCCGCAAGCGCGCCTGGCGCCACAGGGCAAGCCGGAAACCCGCGGTGACCTGCCGACCCTGCGCCGCCTGCTGGTTGCCCGCGGTTACCAGGAAGCCATCACCTACAGCTTCATCGACCCGAAACTGTTCGAACTGTTCAGCCCGGGCGTAGAGCCGCTGCTGCTGGCCAACCCCATTTCCAGCGACATGGCCGCCATGCGTGCTTCGCTGTGGCCGGGCCTGGTCAAAGCCCTGCAGCACAACCTGAACCGCCAGCAAGACCGCGTGCGCCTGTTCGAAAGCGGCCTGCGCTTCGTCGGCCAGCTGGGTGACCTGCAGCAGCAGCCAATGATCGCTGGCGTGGTCACCGGCAGCCGCCTGCCAGAAGGCTGGGCGAACGGCCGCGACGGCGTCGATTTCTTCGACGTTAAAGCCGACGTGGAAGCCTTGCTGGGTTATTCCGGTGCCCTGAGCGACTTCACCTTCAGCGCCGGCAAGCACCCAGCCCTGCACCCAGGCCAGACCGCCGCCATTGAGCGCGACGGCAAGCTGGTCGGTTACCTCGGCGCCATCCACCCAGAGCTGGCCAAAGCCCTGGACCTGGACCGCCCGGTGTTCCTGTTCGAGCTGGTGCTGGGCGACGTGGTCCAAGGCCGCCTGCCGAAATTCAGCGAACTGTCCAAGTTCCCGGAAACCCGTCGTGACCTGGCCTTGATCGCCGGCCGTGACGTGGCAGCCAGCGCGGTGCTTGAATTAATTCGTGACAATGCAGGCGAATGGCTCACAGACCTCAGGCTGTTTGATGTCTACCAGGGTAAAGGTATTGATCCTGATAGAAAAAGCCTGGCCGTCGGCTTGACCTGGCAGCATCCATCGCGCACTCTTAACGACGATGAGGTGAACACTACCCTGCAAAACATCCTCACCTCGCTCGAACAAAGGTTGAACACCACGTTAAGGAAATAACGGCATGGGTGCTCTGACGAAAGCTGAGATGGCCGAAAGGCTGTACGAGGAGCTGGGGCTTAACAAGCGTGAGGCCAAGGAGCTGGTCGAGCTGTTTTTCGAAGAAATTCGGCACGCACTTGAAGAGAACGAGCAGGTCAAGCTGTCCGGTTTCGGCAACTTCGACCTTCGCGACAAACGCCAGCGGCCGGGCCGCAACCCCAAGACTGGGGAAGAAATCCCGATCACCGCACGGCGCGTCGTCACCTTTCGTCCAGGGCAGAAGTTGAAGGCCCGGGTTGAGGCCTATGCTGGAACCAAGCCATAACGACGAACTGCCCCCCATACCGGGCAAACGCTACTTCACCATTGGTGAAGTGAGCGAGTTGTGTGCCGTAAAGCCACACGTGCTGCGGTATTGGGAGCAGGAGTTTGACCAGCTCAACCCTGTGAAGCGGCGGGGGAACCGGCGGTATTATCAGCGGCAAGACGTGCTGATGATCCGGCAGATTCGCGCGCTGCTGTATGAGCAGGGGTTCACCATTGGCGGGGCGCGGTTGCGGCTCTCCAGTGATGAGGCTAAAGATGATTCGAGCCAGTACAAGCAGCTGATCCGGCAGATGATTGTCGAATTGGAGGATGTGCTGGTGGTGTTGAAGAAGTGAGCTTGGGCTTTTCTGGTGAGTGAAAATTTTTTTGAGAAAAAGCTTTCATTTATCAGAGGGTTAGGGTACATTCTTCAACGTTCTCGGCAGTATTGAGAACATGCTTCAAGCCCAGTCGGGGCGTAGCGCAGCCCGGTAGCGCACTTGCATGGGGTGCAAGGGGTCGAGTGTTCGAATCACTCCGTCCCGACCATTATTGAAACGAAAAAGCCCAGTCGGTGACGACTGGGCTTTTTTTTGCGAGTTGGCTAAGGAGTACGCCAGCGTCTAGTATCATGGAGGAAAAGGTGTCAGTGTCGATTGATAATACGATCAAGGTTTTAGAAATACTGAACAGCTGTGAGCCGCGCAAAGTACGTCGTACCGATTTAGAGGCTAAGGCGCAAATAATAGCTAATTGGTGCTTAGGGGCTTCGTTTATTTTCTTGCTAATGAATGGTCTTTTCGTATTTTTTTATGATATTAGACCTCCGTCCACAGCCGCCAAAATATTTGTAGTGGTTTTGTTTGTGCTTACAACGTTTCTGGCTTTGGCTGCACTAATAATCCCCATGATAGCGTCATTGATGCTGCTCAGGAAATGGAAGGCTCTTGCCCTTATTGGCTTGTGTGAGGATGTCCGTCATGAGCGCAATTTGGCAAGTCAACTGGATGGTTATGAGCGTGTTGTTTTGACGGAGGCAAAGTTTTGGCTCGAAAGGAGAATGAGTCGAATACATGCTAAATCGGGGCGATTTTTTGGTGAGAAAACAGCAGTTGTGGGTCTGCTAGCAACCTCATACTCATTTGTCGGGGAATTTGGAGGTTTTGGCTGGGTCGGCCAGACAGTCGAAGCAGGCTTCAAGCTAGATAATCTTGGCAATACAGTATTACTTTGGGTTGGAGCCTTCTTGTTTGGGTTCTCAATAGCAGCGATATTGTTAGGGTTTCTTGCGGCTCGCTATCGTTATCAGGTAGAAATTCTTGATGTGGCGTTGAGGAGCAACAGCGAAGAGCGTGCGCTATCGAGTGATTGATTAAGCCATTCGCTAGTTGGTCAGTTATGTTCTGAAAAGTTCACGGGGCCGCTGCGCGGCCCTTTTGCGACGCAGGATAGCTCACACATAGGGCGATGCCCTGCTGCCAACCGTTAGCAGTTCTTCATCATCCCCAACTCTGCATCATCCATTAGCGCTTTGGCCAAAGCGCATAGATAATGCGAAGCCCATATCAGCTGCGGTTTGTCTTCCATCAAACCGTCCAAGGTCATATCCCGTGCATAACCCATCAGTTCCGAGGCCTGCTCACGGGCGCTCTGGCACGGGATGCCAGCTTCGATGCGGAAAAGGGGATGGGTTTGGTTTGCACCTTGGTAAAAGGTAGTTTTGCCAACGGTGAATCTGGTTTCTTCTGTAGACATTGTTCAATCTCCCAGAAATCTCAAGTACCTGGGCTGGCCTTATTGCCAGCAATCTCCACACTTCTTCACAAGCGCCAAAGCCTGCGACGTAGGTCAGTTAACTGTCGGGAGTTGGCTTGCCGGTGATGGATCATGCCCAAGCGGCACAATCAACTAGGCCTCAGTGCGAAGTGCTGGGCTCGGTGGGCACCTGCAGCTGAGCCAACGCGGACTCAAGCAAAGCGCGCAGCGTCTCCAATTCATGCATCGAAGTCGTCATCAGAATCGAGAGTGGCGACTTGGGCTGCAGCAGTATCGCTTGATGCACAACGGTCGCAGCGCATAGCGCGTATTCCGTCGCCTGGATCAAGGTTTCTTCAAGGCAGAGAGTTTTGAGGGGAGGATCAGGGACTATCTTCAGCATGCTCACGCTCCAACAATGGTTGAGCCGCACACCAGTTAGCCGTCAAGCAGGAAGGGTGGCAGCTGTACGTAGGTTGACGGACCGAGATTGTTGGCACTCGGCGCACACAATGTGCCCGTACGTACAGCCGCCATTAAGCGTATGCACACGAACAACAATTAGCGGCCCGTCAAGGTCGGTCGCTGAATTGGCAGCGACGGATCGAGACTATGTCCCACGATTTGCGTGTGCAACGAAAATCAGGCCCAGGGAGTATCTTTGGGAAATGCCCTACAAGGAAGTTCTTTTTTCTGATGCTTTCCCCGTATTTGCCGTCAATTTTCGCAGTGTTCTCTGTTCTGCCAACCCAACAAACCTCTCGAAAAGCAAACCCCCCCATCCCTGTATCCAGTCATGTCCCAATGATGGCAAACGGTCACCATGGACTTCCGCCCTCGAATCCCCCGAAACTGCCCCCATCGCACCCAGACCAAGGCAGGTCATGACCAACCTCAAGCGCGCCACCTCCCTCCTGCTGTTGCTGGCCACAGCCTCACTCACCGCGTGCCTCCCCTGGAAACGCGAACGGGCCGCCTACGCAGACCTTTGCGAATCCGAGTTCCAGTTCAAAGTGCCAGGCCCGCAGGGCGAAACCACGCTCTACCTGGAAACCTACCTCTACGACCACGCGGCACAGTGGGGTGAAAAGCGCTACGAGCAAGGCCTGCACGTGCAGTACCCAGGCGAGGAATACCCGCGGCCAGAGTTCTTCGTGCAGATGATCGCTTACAACAAAGACCGCCAGCGCCCGTCCACCGACTCAAAACGTGGTGAACCGCCGATTCCGGTGCTGTACGACAGCCGCCAGGCCTACATCATTTTCGAAGACGGCTCGCGCCTGAATGCGCGGCCCGAGGTGTACGTGGGCCTCAACGATATCTACGACTATCCCTCAGTGAATGAGCGGGCTGCCAGGCCGTCCCCGTACGACATCAACAGCGATGAAGTGCACCGGATGATTCCCAAGCTCACCAACAACAAGCGCTACGGCTCGGCGTATGTGATCTTCCAGACGGACAAGCTGAACGCTGATTCCAAGTGGACCATTCACCTGGGCAGTTTGCAGGTGCAGGGGCGCACAGTGGCGATTCCGCCACTGCAGTTGTGTTATCACCCGGTGAAGAAATGGATCGGCATCGAGCCGCTGATGAAGCCGTGAACCTTCGGCTAGATTGGCTTGGTGATGTATTACTGGGGGCGTACGGGGAAATTTTGTCAGGAGTGCTGATTTTTTTCTTGAGGTTGGCATTGCTGTAAGGGGCTGGTGAGCAGGGGACCGCTATGCGGTCCGGTCGCGACGCAAGGCCGCTCCTACAGTAGAGCGTGCGTGCTTCATGGCGGTGTTTGAGGCAGGTCAGGTCGCTTTCGGTGGAAAGTCGATGTCTGTTTGCGCCACGTTGTTCAGGTAGTTCGTCAACGTCAGCAGCGAGACCTGCGCGATGACGTCGACGATTTTTGCATCGTCCAACCCTCCTGCCCGTGCGTTCGAGAGATGCTCGTCACTCACTTGGCCGCGGCTGAGCGTGATAGCCCGAGCCAGTGCAGCGACTGCATTCAGCGTGCCGGCCCGCGCTGCCAACAGGTCATCAGCGCTCAGTCCGGTCTTCCCACCGAAGAAGCTGTGAGCCGCGACGCAATAGTCGCATCCATTAACTTCAGAAGCCGCCAGTGCCGCCACTTCACGTTCGGCAGGTGTGAGGCTGTTCTTGCTCAGTGCTTGTGACAGGGCGAGATAGCCTGCCAAGGCTGCTGGCGAGTGAGCCAGGGTAGCGAAAGCGTTGGGGAGGAAACCCAAGCCTTTTTCAATGCCCTGAAGGGCAGTGCGCGCAGCGGCTGGCGCTCGGTCAAGGGGCAAAGCAGCAATTCGGGTCATGATTTTGCTTCCTTCCAGGTTGTCCAATACGTGCCTGTTCAGGCCACAGGGATAGGGTTGTCGGCCAGCGCCTGATTGAACTGGTTGATCAGTTCGTGCTCGTTTGGCCCTTGGTTGGCGCGCAGTGGCACGACGCGGTCAACCAGTACTTCGGTGGTTGCTGTCTCCAGTTTTTCCAGGGTTTCCTGGATAAAGTCGTCCAGCGGCATGGCGCGTTCATCACCACTTTTGTGGATCAGATCGGTGTCGACCCACGGCGGTGCTATTTCCAGTACCTTGACGCTGGTATCGCGCAGGGCAAAACGTTGCGACAGCGAGTAGGAGTGAATCGCGGCTTTGGTTGCCGAGTAGAGGGCTGTCGCCGCCAGTGGCAGATAGGCCAGTACCGAGCTGTTGTTGATGATGTAGGCATCAGGCTGGCGCTTGAGGTGTTCGACAAACGCGGCGCTAACACGCACCGGGCCCAACAGGTTGGTCTGCAGCAGCCCTACAGCCTGCTCATCGTCAAGATCGCCAGAGCCAGGGTTGTCGAAAGGCATGATGCCGGCATTGTTGATGATGACGTTCAGCGAGGGATGGCGACGGATAACCTCCTGTGCCACATCCTTGATTTGCTGGGGGTCATTGATATCCAGCAGAACGGTGTCGATGCCGGGATGGGCGCTGGCGATTTCATCCAGCAACGATTGGCGTCGGCCCGCGATGATGACCTTGTTTCCACGCTGGTGGAACGCTTGGGCCAACGCGCGGCCGATGCCCGAGGTACCGCCAGTGATGAAGAGGGTATTGGCGCTGGTTTTCATGATTTGTTTCCTTTCAATGGAGTGATCAAACGCCATAACGCGGGGCGAGTTTGTTGCTGGAGAGGTGTCCGAACAGCGCCGTGCGGCTGCTTTCGTACCGCTCGAAATGCTGTATGTCCTGCATGGCCGGGATGGAGATCAGCACACCGCTGTCGAAGTCTTGAAGGGCGCCACTTACCAGGTCGCTTGCCGACATCACGATGTTGGGATCAAGGTTCTCGACGGGCAGCCCCCCGATCTCCCAGAAGTCGGTAGCCGTAGCGCCTGGCAACACCGCCTGAACCTTGATCCCCTGGTCTGCCAGCTCTTTGTGCAGTGACTGTGTGAAGGCCGTGACGTACGCTTTGCTTGCGCCGTACACGCCATTGAGCATTTCCGGTGCCAGGCTGACGATCGATGAGATATTGATGATCGCGCCTTGTTGGCGAGCGATGAAGCCTGGAACTGCGGCGTAAGTCAGCCGAGTGAGTGCAGTGACGTTGAGGCTGATCATCTCGGCCATGCGCTCGACGTCGCTGTCCAGCAAACGGGTGTGTGTGCCAATGCCGGCGTTGTTGACCAACAGGTTGATGCTGGCGTCTTCGCGCAACTTGCGTTCCACCCGCGCCAGGTCCGCTGCGTTGGCCAGGTCAGCGGGGAACACTTCAACGCTCTGCTGAGTCTGGTTGGTGATGCGGCTGGCAAGCGCGTTCAGGCGGTCACGATTGCGGGCGACCAGTACCAGGTCATAGCCACGTTGGGCCAGTCGGTCTGCAAAAATGGCGCCGATGCCGGTGGATGCGCCTGTGATCAGGGCGGTGCCTTTGTATTCCTGGGTCATGGTCCAGCTCCGTTGGTTGGGTGTGGAGCCATGATGCAAAAAAACAGATTTGTCTTAAATGACGCTTATAGTCATGTTTTAGGACATTGCTTATGGAGCGGGGTCATGCATCGAATCGGCTACTTGGTCACAGACGGATTTCAGGTCATGTCACTGGCCACCCAGGCGGTTTTTGAGTTCGCGAACCTGGTCGCGGGCGAGCCTGTGTACCGGATCCAGAACTATTCGGTATCAGGCGGGATCATTCGGTCATCCCTGGGCATGCACATCGACACGCTGGCATTGGATGCCCCAGGGCTTGCAGATAGCTGGATGATCACAGGAACACTCACGCCGCTTACGCCTCCCGCTGCCCAGGTGCTGTCGAGCGTACAGGGGTTTGCCCAGAGCGCCAGGCGCATCGCGGGCATCTGCACCGGCACTTTCATCCTGGCTCAAGCGGGTGTGCTCGATAACCGGCGCGCGACTACCCACTGGGCCTATGCCAAAGCCCTTCAAAGCATGCACCCGAGCATTGAGGTGGAAGAGGATCGGATCTTCATTGTGGACGGCCCTGTCTGGACCTCTGCGGGAATGACCGCAGGTCTGGACATGGTATTGGGGATGGTGGAGAAGGATTTGGGGGCGGAGGTTGCCAAATCGGTAGCTCATAGGCTTGTCATGCACCAGCGCCGGTCGGGGGGGCAATCCCAGCACTCTGAGTTGCTTGCCCTGGCGCCCAAGTCTGACCGCATTCAAAGCGCTTTGGACTATGCAAGCAAGCATTTGAACAGGGCGTTGAGTGTTGAGGAGCTTGCAGAGGTTGCGCACCTGAGCCCAAGGCAATTCACCCGGGTGTTCACCGCCGAAACCGGGCAGTCTCCTGCAAAAGCGGTGGAAAGCCTACGGCTGGAGGCCGCTCGGCTAATGATCGAACAGAGTCGCCACAGCCTGGACACGGTCGCAAGGGAAACCGGGTTCAGGGATCGTCGACACATGCGTGAGGTATTTATCCGAGGTTTTGGTGTGCCCCCTCAAGCAGTGCGCCGTGATGCGAGGCGGATCGGATAGGCGCGCTGCCTTGGCGATGGGGCTGTGCCCATCGATGACAAACGCTGGAAGTGCCCTGCAAGCAGCGGATAGGTTTGCCGCCAGCGGTGCGGGTTATCAATCCAATTGAATTCCATCCCTTTCGCATTTTCTACCGAATTCAGCTTCGGGCTCATCTCAGCGCTCGGAGCCCAATTTCCGCAGTAGCGTGTGACTACTCGGTCTACATCCAGCTGGCTTGTATACATGTGCGTGCGAACATGGAGGTAACGTTTTGGAAACCGAGGCATTGCTGACCGAACTCCTCAACGCCCGAGGGCCGGGCGGGCAAGAAGATGAAGTACGGGCCATTTGTTATCGCGAGCTGCGCATATTCTGTGACGAAACGCACATCGACCGTGCTGGCAATGTGGTGGGGGTGATTCGTGGCACCCGCGCTTGTCGCCCAGAGGCGGCCATACGCGTTATGGCCCACCTCGATGAGATCGCGATGATCGTCAAAAATGTGCAGAGCAACGGCTCACTGGAGGTGCTCGCTCTAGGTGGCGCGCAACCGATAAGCTTTGGCGTCTGTCCTGTCGATATCTTGGGCGATGGGCATATCCTGCCCGGGGTGTTGTCCTACGGCTCAATGCACAACAGCGGTCGGACTCCGGATGGAAGAGACGTGCTGGCAGGTAATGTGCAGTGGAAAGATGTCCACATCGTCACCCGTAAGACCCCGTCAGAGCTCCAGGCGCTTGGCGTTCGGCCTGGTACTCGAGTGGTGCTCAGTCAGCACTGGCGTAAGCCCTTCAGGGTACATGACTGTATTGCCGCTCACTTTCTCGACGACCGAGCGCCGCTAAGCGCTGTCATTCTCTGTGCGAAGCTGCTGAGCGCGCAGCGAGAACAACTCGAGCAAGATGTCTGGTTCGTGCTTACAACGCTGGAGGAAGAATCGAATGCCGGCGCCATGTATGCAGCGTCCCGGCTGCCCGGCGACACTACAATCGCCGTTGAGGTGGGCCCGGTACTTGAGGAGTATGGCACCGAGCTGTCGGCCAACCCGATCATCAATACTGGCGACCAGAAGGGGTACTACAGCCGCACTGTGGTGCAGGACCTGATCGCCGCCTGCCGAAGGGCAGGTCATGAAGCCCAGTGTGCACTGCTCGTCGATTTTGCGTCTGATGCGAGTGCGGTACTGAGTGCTGGGATCGATGCACGGGCCGGTTGCATTGCGATACCGACCGAGAATACCCATGGCTTTGAGATGGTGCTTCTGGAGGGGATTAGCGCCTGCGCCGAGACCTTATTCCAATTCCTTACCGGCAGTGGCGGCAAATAGGCCTGACCATGGTGTCAGATGCCGCCCAGGCGCCAATGTAGCTCGCTGGCACCTGTATGGCGCGGTTATAGGTGAAAGGAAGGGGGGAGGGCTGGAGCACAGCCTGCAAGATGAGAATCGCCACGGCGTTGGCCGAATGGATAGGTGTTGTGTCAGTTCTGCCACCCTGATTTCCCTTCGGTTTCCATATACTTTCACTTTTGTTTTCAAGATATTTCAGCCAAATTGGCGCCAAGCGTGAAGGTGTTCCGTGACTGCAAATCCGACCGATGTGAAGCTTGGCGAGTTACTGCTGGCTGATGTTCTCAACGCTCCCGGCGTGTGGGTAGAGCCGCCTAATGTCCGCAGGGGAGGTGAGAGCGGTGTGTTACGGGTGGAGCTGGGCGGGCTGACGTTCTATAAAAAGCAGCAAGTCGGGCATGTCTATCGAAGCCTGCGTCACCCTTTCGGCCACCCAACCGTTGCACGCGAGGCAAAGGCTGTGCGTGCCGCCGCAGCGCTGGGCGTGGGTACGCCCGAGCTTGTGTACAGCCATATTCATAAACACCAGGGAGAGTGGCAGGCCGTGATGGTCACGGCGGCGCTGGAGGGCTATGTGTCGCTCGAAGACTTCCGTGCCCGGCAGCTGGAAAACACGCTAGGGCATCATCGCTATCTCGAAATCCTTGAAGCGTATGGCCGAGCACTTGGCAAGCTGAATCTTGGAAAGTGGCAGCACGGTTGCTTGTATCTGAAACATGTCTTCGTCGATTTCAGGGCGCCAGGCGTGATTGTCGCCTTGCTAGACCTGGAAAAGGCCAGGAGGCGCTTCAGCGCCAAACAGGCCGCCCGTCATGACTTGCGGCAGGTCAAGCGTCGGTCAGGCTGGGATGGCGAAGAGTGGGGGGCGTTCTGCCGGGGCTACAGGCATTCGTTCGGCAAAAACGCCGATGTATTGCTTTGACGGCCCGTTGTGTTTGAACGTGGAAGTGAGGCGGGGCTGTTCGTAGCGCGGCGTCCACGACCTGCCCACCCATCCAGCCTGGATGCAAAGCCAGTAGCGACTTCCCTGATGGCATAGTACGGTCCGCCTTCAACAACCCCCCGGTGCGTTGTCGCCAATCCCACGGACCGGGACTCTCATGACCTGGGAGGTCGAATGGAAGTCGCTCGAAAGATCAGCCAACAAGCATTGGATAACGCTCTGGTAGCCTTCGCCCGCTACAAAATCGGAGAGATCAAAATCTTCGACCTGGAACAGGCAATGAGCTTCGAAGCGGGCGAAGCCCTATCCGAAAGCGGTCTGGTCCAGTTCACAATCGCCAAGATGGCGTCTGGCCGGTATCGCATCAGCGATGAAGGGGAGAACGCCATCACACAGGCTGGTCGGGATCGCCTCGAGGCCATCCGCGGCAGATCCTAATCTATCCAGCGTCGAGACGGCCGCAGTGGTGTACTGCGGCCGTTCGCGCCTGCCTCAGGTTCATTCAAACTGCAAAACTGGTAGCCGACACTGCCTTTGACTCATTCGACACCGAAGGCATTGTGTTTCTCGCAGGCAAAAGAAAGCCCGCTGCTAGTCGGGCTAGAGGTGCTTCACATGGGGATGGCTTGATTGTCCCTCTGCAAGCGTGAAATTGAGGTGAAAATAAAGTACTCAGCGTGTGATTTGTGCCGTTCAGGGTGAACGAGTCGTCCCCAAAGTGAGTCTTCAGGAAGCAAGTCTCTATTGGCTAGAACGATACGGGCATGGACCTACTGACGAGCTGAGTGTGTGTATGCGGGACAAGAAGGCGCGCGGAGCCAAGATCAAAGACAGGGCAACGGTCCTCTGCCTGCGAAGCGGCAGGATCTTGCTGGTACGGAAAAAAAGCGGAAAGTGGAACTTCCCCGGCGGCGCTATCGAACCGGGCGAGTCGCCTGTGGCAGCGGCTGCGCGGGAGCTGCAAGAAGAAACGTCCATCGAGAGCCACGGTCTCTTTCACCTGTGCACCCTACAGTTGGGGTCGACCATTCACCATGTGTTCACTACGCATGTCGATGATCAGGAAAAACCCGTGGCTCGCAATGAGATCGTGGCCTGCAAGTGGGTCCTCAGAGACAAGCTGAGCCCAGCCATTCTCAATACTACGGCCGCTGAGCTGCTATCAAGCCAATTGCCGGCGTTGACCGCTTAGTTGCGCCCGCGCAGCGGCATCGCGCCTGGTCTCATCTTTCTCCTATCTTGTTCATCATTGGCCCCTGCAGGTTGCCAGGGCTGAGCGTGCACGCAGCGCACCCAGCCCAATTGACGGTAGTTCATGGCAAATGCGGCTCATAAATAATTGCAGCACATACGCACGCTCGGCGGTCGATCCAGTTGTATCGGTTTAATCCCAAAGTAGGGTAAGCCGCACGGCTTGGGGTACGGCCAATTTCGATCGCTGGAGGCGCTATGCGGATGAGGGGTAACGTGTACTGGGCGTGGGTCGACCCTGCGCTGAACCATCGCAGCCATGAAGAAACCCTGGCAGACGGCAGCCGGATAGATGTACAGGTCAGGCTTTCGCGCGGGGGGACCACGCAGCTGTTCCTGGGGGTGTATGCCCGTTCCGGGATGGCATTGCACGAAGAGGCCTACGACGACTGGCCGAAGCGCTCATTGGTTCGTGCCTTGGCCTGGGACAGCATGCGTGCGCGGCAGATAGCCGAAACAGGGGTGTCTGCCGTGCCCCTCAAGGCCGCCCTGCAATAAGCACCCGGCGGCCTTCTGCCTTAGCTGGTCGGGTCCTGCCCCAATACTTTGCTCAGTGCCACGCGGGCATCCTCAAGCTGTACCAGCGAGGCATGGCGTGCACCGAGTGCGTCGCCGTTCTGGATGGCGGTCAAAATGGCCTTGTGCCGGGGCAGGGCGAGCTGGTCGAAGTTTGGCCGCTGGTTGGAATAGCGCACCGATTCGCGCAGGGCCATGGACAACATGTTGCACAGGTAGGCCAGCAGGTCATTGTGGGTGGCGTCGGCGATGCGTGCGTGAAAGTCCAGGTCCGGTTGCAGCCGCTCTTCATGGGTGCGCGCGGCTTCCATGCGTTGATACGCTTCGCTGATCGACTGCACATCTTCGGCCGTAGCGTTGGTGGCGGCCAGCGCGGCGGCAGCGGGCTCGATGACCCAGCGTACGCTGGACAAGGTATTGAAAAAGTCCTTCTGCGGCGTGGCCTGCATCAGCCAGTGCAGCACGTCTGGGTCAAGCATGTGCCAGTCATGGCGTGGCCGCACCAGGGTACCGACCCGCGGGCGGGCTTCGACCAGGCCTTTGGCAGTCAGCGCGCGCATCACTTCGCGGAACACCGGCCGGCTGATCGCGTAGCTTTCGCACAGGCTGGCCTCGTTGGGCAGCTTCTGCCCGGGCGCCAGTTGACCGGAGACGATCTGCAGGCCGAGGTCCTGTACCAGAGTGGTGTGCATGCTCTTGCGCGTGGAGGGCTGGCGGTAATTCATGGGGGGCGCGGGTGGTCCTTCAAGCGGGGGAGAGCATCATAGCATCAGTGGATGGGCCGGCGGCCGTTTGGCCAGGTTGCAGCAGTTGGCTTCGTTGGCGGGAAATAGCGTGGGTGGAACGGGCTTCGCCGGTGTACTTGGCTGAGCCCGCTCCTTCATTGGCGGGGTGCGGCTGGTCAGTGTGAATGCTTGGGCACCGCTGCCCCACGGCAGCCCACCAGGAAGTCGAAATCGCAGCCTTCATCGGCCTGCATCACATGGTCCAGGTACAGCTTGGCATACCCGCCGTTGATCAACTGCGGCGGGGCTTGCAGGTCGGCCAGCCGGCCGGCCAGTTCCTCGGCACTGATATCCAGGTGCAGCCGGCCCTCCTTGCAGTCCAGTTCGATCCAGTCACCTTCCTGCACTGCGGCCAATGGCCCGCCTGCTGCGGCCTCGGGCGCCACATGGAGTACCACGGTGCCGTAGGCAGTGCCGCTCATGCGTGCGTCCGAAATACGCACCATGTCGGTTACGCCCTGGGCCAGCAACTTCGCCGGCAGGCCCATGTTGCCGACTTCGGCCATGCCCGGGTAGCCCTTGGGCCCGCAGTACTTCATCACCAGTACCGAATTGGCGTCTACATCCAGTTCTGGGTCGTTGATGCGTGCCTTGTAGTCTTCGAAGTTTTCGAACACCACGGCGCGGCCACGGTGCTGCATCAGCGCCGGGGTGGCGGCTGACGGTTTGAGCACCGCGCCCTTGGGCGCTAGGTTGCCGCGCAAGATGCAGATACCGCCATCGGCCACCAGTGGGTTGGCCAGCGGGCGTATCACTGCTTCGTCATATAACGGCGCGGCCTCGCAGTTGGCCCACAGGCTTTTGCCGTTGGCCGTCAGCGCGCCGGGGTTGGGCAGCAGGCCATGTTCGCCCAGGCGGCGGATGACCGCGGGCAAGCCACCGGCGTAATAGAACTCTTCCATCAGGAAGCGGCCCGATGGCTGCAGGTCGACCAAGGTCGGCGTGCCGCGGCCAACGCGGGTCCAGTCTTCCAGTTGCAGGTCTACGCCAATGCGCCCGGCAATCGCCTTCAGGTGGATAACGGCGTTGGTCGAGCCGCCGATGGCGGCGTTGACGCGAATTGCGTTCTCGAAGGCTTCGCGGGTGAGGATTTTCGACAGGCGCAGGTCTTCGCGAACCATATCGACAATGCGCATGCCGGAAAGGTGGGCAAGGACATAGCGGCGGGCATCCACTGCCGGGATGGCGGCATTGTGGGGCAGGGAGGTGCCCAGTGCCTCGGCCATGCAGGCCATGGTCGAGGCGGTGCCCATGGTGTTGCAGGTGCCGGCCGAGCGCGACATGCCAGCTTCGGCGGAAAGGAACTCGTTGAGGTCGATCTGGCCGGCCTTGTAGGCCTCGTGCATCTGCCAGACGATGGTGCCGGCGCCAATGTCCTTGCCCTTGTGCTTGCCGTTGAGCATCGGCCCGCCGGTCACCACGATCGCCGGCACATCGCAGCTGGCAGCGCCCATCAGCAGCGCTGGGGTGGTCTTGTCGCAGCCTGTCAGCAGCACCACGGCGTCCACCGGGTTGCCGCGGATCGCTTCCTCCACATCCATGCTCGCCAGGTTGCGGGTGAGCATGGCGGTGGGGCGCAGGTTGGACTCGCCGCTGGAAAACACCGGGAACTCCACCGGGAAGCCGCCAGCCTCCAGCACGCCCTTTTTCACATGCTCGGCAATTTTGCGGAAGTGCGCGTTACACGGCGTCAATTCCGACCAGGTGTTGCAGATGCCGATGATCGGCTTGCCCTGGAACTCATGGTCCGGAATGCCCTGGTTCTTCATCCAGCTGCGGTACATGAAGCCGTTCTTGTCGGCGGTTCCGAACCATTGGGCAGAGCGCAGGGGGCGTTTGGCGTCAGACATATCGGGAGACCTTATTAGTATTACTATTAGTTGGCTATTGCCTAACTGTACTGCGTGAAATCGCGCATGTGAAGGCTTGTTGTTCCAAATAGTATTACTATATGATCCTGTCGCCAGGTTAGCGGTCTGCCAAAAAGCCCCGGCCGGGTGCTGTGCTCATTACAAGAACAATTGGAGACATCGCCATGATTCAGGAGCAGCGGCTTGTCCGCCTGATCACACTGAAACTCATCCCTTTTCTGGTTCTGCTTTACCTGGTGGCCTACGTCGATCGTTCGGCGGTGGGTTTTGCCAAGCTGCACATGGGCGCCGACATCGGCCTGGGTGACGCAGCCTATGGCCTGGGTGCCGGGCTGTTCTTCATCGGCTATTTTCTGTTCGAAGTGCTGAGCAACCTGCTGCTCGATCGCTTTGGCGCGCGACGCTGGTTCGCCCGCATCCTGGTGACGTGGGGTGCAATTACCATCGGCATGGCCTTCGTGACCGGGCCCAATGGCTTCTACGTGATGCGCTTCTTGCTCGGCGCAGCCGAGGCGGGCTTCTTTCCGGGGGTGCTGTACTACATAACGCAGTGGTATCCGGTGCGGCATCGCGGCAAGATCCTGGGCTTTTTCATCCTCTCGCAGCCCCTGGCCATGCTGATCACCGGGCCGCTTTCCGGCGCGCTGCTGGGGCTGGAAGGCAGCTACGGCCTGCATGGCTGGCAGTGGCTGTTCATCTGCATCGGCACCCCGGCGGTGCTGCTCGCCTGGCCTACCTTGCGCCTGCTGCCGGACGGGCCTGCCCAGGTGCGCTGGCTCAGCGAGGCACAACGCAGTTGGCTACAGGAGCAACTGGCCAACGACCTGCGTGATTTTGGCCAGACCCGCCATGGCAACCCGCTGCATGCGCTCAAGGATGGGCGCGTGCTGTTGCTGGCGCTGTTCTACCTGCCGGTCACCTTGAGCATCTACGGTCTCGGCTTATGGCTGCCAACGCTGATCCACCAGTTTGGCGGCAGCGATCTGGTCACGGGTTTCGTTTCGGCGGTGCCCTACCTATTCGGCATCATCGGCCTGTTGATCATGCCCCGCAGCTCCGACCGCCTCAACGACCGCTACGGGCACCTGGGCCTGCTGTGTGCGCTGGGCGCCATAGGCCTGTTCCTCAGTGCCTGGCTGACGGTGCCGGTGCTGCAGTTGGCCGCGCTGTGCGTGGTGGCGTTTGCGCTGTTTTCCTGCACGGCCATCTTCTGGACGCTGCCTGGGCGGTTCTTTTCAGGTGCCAGCGCAGCCGCCGGCATCGCCCTGATCAACTCGATCGGCAACCTTGGCGGCTATCTGGGGCCGTTCGGTATCGGCGCGCTCAAGGAACACACCGGGCAGTTGTCTTCGGGGCTGTATTTCCTTGCCGTGGTGATGCTGTTCGGCGTGCTGCTCACCGGCGTCGTCTACAACCGCCTGGAGCGTCGCCAACGCCTGGCTTCCACGCGGGCCGCCGAAGGCGCCCGCTGAACTTTGCAACCGACAAGCGAGCACATCAACCATGCGACTGATTCAATTTGAAAGCGCCGCCGGCGCACGCCATGTGGGCGTGGTGGAAGGCGAGTACGCCCTTGAAGTGCTGGGCGCCAGCAGCACCCGTGAGCTGGCCTTGCAGGCCATTGCCGCAGGCCGCGATCTGGCCAGTGAAGTCCAGGCCGCGGGGCTGGGTGAGCGGCACGACTACCTGGCCTTGCTGGCCCAGGGCCGTGTGCTGCCACCTTTGGACCACCCGGACCCGGCGCACTGCCTGGTCACCGGCACCGGCCTGACCCACCTGGGCAGCGCCGCCACCCGCGACAAAATGCACCAGCAACAGGCCGAAGGTACCTTGACCGACAGCATGCGCATGTTCCAGTGGGGCCTGGCGGGCGGGCGGCCGCCAGCGGGTGAGGAGGGTGCGCAGCCGGAGTGGTTCTACAAGGGCGACGGCGCGATCGTGGTGCGCCCCGGCGCCGACCTGCCGCTACCGCCCTTTGCCGAAGACGCCGGCGAGGAGCCAGAGCTGGTCGGGCTGTACCTGATCGGCCCGGGCAATACCCCGTACCGTCTTGGCTACGCCTTGGGCAACGAGTTTTCCGACCATGTGCTGGAGCGGCGCAACTACCTCTACCTGGCGCATTCCAAACTGCGCGCCTGCAGTTTTGGCCCGGAGCTTCGCCTGGGGGCGTTGCCAGCGCACCTCGAAGGCACCAGCTGCATTCTGCGCGATGGCCAGGTGCTGTGGAGCAAGCCGTTCCTGTCTGGTGAGCAGAACATGTGCCACAGCTTCGAGAACCTGGAGTACCACCACTTCAAGTACGGCCAGTTCCTGCGCCCTGGCGATGTGCATGTGCACTATTTCGGCACCGCCACACTGTCGTTCGCCGACGGCGTGCAGGCCCGACCGGGCGATACCTTCGAAATCAGCCTCGACGCCTTTGGCCAGCCGCTGCGCAACGGCATTGCCGCAGCGCCCGGGCAGGTTCGCCCGGGGCTGGTGAAAAGCCTGTGAGGGCCAGGCCTTCTTTCTTGTTACAGGAGTCAACCATGTCTGCAAGCAATTTCATTGGCGGCCAGCGCAGCGCTGCTGGCAGCGTTCACCTGCAAAGCTTCGATGCCCGCACCGGCGAAGCCTTGCCGGGGGTCTTCACCCAGGCCACCCCTGGCGAGGTGGCTGCCGGTGCCGAGGCCGCCGAAGCGGCATTCGTCGAATACAACGGCATGGCGCCCGAGCGTCGCGCGCAGTTTCTCGATGCCATTGCCGACCAGCTGGATGCGTTGGGCGATAGCTTCATCGCCACGGTGTGCCGCGAAACGGCCTTGCCTGCTGCGCGCATCCAGGGCGAGCGCGGCCGAACCAGCAATCAGCTGCGCCTGTTCGCCAAGGTACTGCGCCGCGGCGATTACCTGGCGGCGCGCATCGACCGCGCCCAGCCACACCGGCAGCCACTGCCACGCCCGGACTTGCGCCAATACCGTACCGGCGTAGGGCCGGTAGCCGTGTTCGGTGCCAGCAACTTCCCCCTGGCGTTCTCCACTGCCGGCGGCGACACCGCAGCAGCGTTGGCCGCTGGCTGCCCGGTGGTGGTCAAGGCGCACAGCGGCCATATGGCCACGGCAGCGCAGGTAGGCGAAGCTATCGAGCGGGCGGCGCAGGCGACCGGCATGCCTGCCGGGGTGTTCAACATGGTCTACGGTAGCGGTGTGGGTGAAGCGTTGGTGCGCCACCCGGCCATCCAGGCGGTGGGGTTTACCGGTTCGCTCAAGGGCGGGCGGGCCCTGTGTGACCTGGCGGCAGCACGCCCGCAGCCGATTCCGGTGTTCGCTGAAATGAGCAGCATCAACCCCGTGCTGGTCTTGCCCGCGGCGTTGCGCGCGCGCGGCGAGCAGGTGGCCGAGGCGCTGGCGGCGTCGGTGGTGCTGGGCTGCGGGCAGTTCTGCACCAACCCCGGGCTGGTCATTGGCATTGCCGGTGAGGCATTCACCGCCTTCACTGCGGCGCTGGCTGCGCAACTGGCCGACCAGCCCGCGCAAACCATGCTCAATACCGGCACCTTGCGCAGCTATGCCAGTGGCGTGCAGCGCCTGCACCAGCACCCAGGCGTGCGCCACCTGGCCGGTGCCGAGCAGGTTGGCGACCAAGCCTGGGCCCAGCTGTTCCAGGCCGATGCGAGCCTGCTGTTGAACGGTGACGAACTGTTGCAGGAAGAAGTGTTCGGGCCTGCCACGGTACTGGTCGAAGTCGCCGACGAAGCCGAGCTTCGCCGCGCTGTGCAAGCGTTGCACGGGCAGCTCACCGCCACCCTGATCGCTGAGCCGCAAGACCTCCAGCAGTTCGCCACGCTGGTGCCGCTGCTGCAGCGCAAGGCAGGGCGCCTGCTGCTCAACGGTTACCCCACCGGTGTCGAAGTGTGCGAAGCGATGGTGCATGGTGGGCCCTACCCGGCCACCTCCGATGCCCGTGGCACCTCGGTCGGCTCCTTGGCCATCGACCGCTTCCTGCGCCCGGTGTGCTATCAGGACTACCCCGATGCGCTGCTGCCCGATGCGCTGAAAAATGCCAACCCGCTGGGGCTGCAGCGCTTGGTCGACGGCCAGCACAGCCGTGAGGCATTGAGCTGACGCTGGCTTGAGCATGGCGGCAGCCCACGCCTTGCAGGGCGCACGGCGCCGACGGGGGAGTTTGTTGCCAAATGTGTGATTTCCTTCACGCACTCGGCGTCAAGAATGCGACCCCCGCCGTCGTCGAGGGGGACTGAACCAGGGCCCGCCATGCAAACGCTGTTGAACGAGATCCTTGAACAAGTACGCCCCTTGATCGGCACGGGCAAAGTTGCCGATTACATTCCTGCGCTGGCCGACGTGCCGGCCAAGCAACTGGGCATCGCCGTCTACAGCAACGATGGCAGTCACTACTGTGCAGGCGACGCCCTGGAACCGTTCTCGGTGCAGAGCATTTCCAAGGTGTTCAGCCTGGTTCAGGCGATAGGCCATTCGGGTGAAGCGATCTGGGAGCGGCTTGGCCATGAGCCGTCCGGCCAGCCATTCAACTCGCTGGTGCAGCTGGAGTTCGAGCGCGGGCGCCCGCGCAACCCGTTCATCAACGCAGGGGCCTTGGTCATCTGCGACATCAACCAGTCGCGCTTCGCTGCGCCAACCTTGTCGATGCGCGATTTCGTCCGGCGCCTGTCCGGTAACCCGCACATCCAGATCGACACTCGCGTCGCCGATTCGGAGTATCAGTTCCGCGCGCGCAATGCGGCCATGGCTTACCTGATGCAGTCGTTTGGCAACTTCCACAACGAGGTGGAAACGGTGCTGCGCAGTTACTTCAGCTACTGCGCACTGCGCATGAATTGCCTGGACCTGGCGCGGGCATTCTGCTTTCTGGCCAATGATGGCTTTTGCAAACACAGCGGTCAGCAAATCCTCAGCCGTCGCCAGACCCAGCAGGTGAACTCGATCATGGCCACGAGCGGCCTGTATGACGAGGCAGGCAACTTCGCCTACCGGGTAGGGTTGCCGGGCAAGAGTGGCGTGGGCGGCGGTATCGTCGCCATCGTACCGGGGCAGTTCAGCGTGTGCGTGTGGTCGCCGGAGCTGAACGCGGCGGGCAACTCGCTGGCGGGCATGGCCGCGCTGGAGTTGCTGAGCGCACGCATTGGCTGGTCGGTGTTCTGAATACCAGGCTGGCCTTGCGCGTGGTCGCTTGCCCCAGCCGGTTAGGCCAACCTGATTGAACGTTTCAGCGCCATGGGCCGTCGGTATTGCATGTCTTATGCAATGGAGGTAGCCCATGAAATACAGCGCACTCGGCAACACTGGCCTGCTGGTTTCGGAGCTGGTGGTTGGCACGGTCCCGTTCGGCGGGCGTGGCGCATTCGAAAAAACCGGTAGCGTGGATGTCGACCAGGCACGGCGCATGTTCGACATGGCCTTCGATGCCGGCGTCAATATGGTGGACACGGCCGACTTGTACTCGCACGGCCTTGCCGAAGAAATCGTTGGCCAGGCGCTGGCCCAGCGCCGCCAGTCGATCATCCTTGCGACCAAGGCGCGCAGCCCGATGGGCGACAACCCCAACGACAGCGGGGCGTCGCGTTACCACTTGATTCGCGCCTGCGAGGCCAGCCTCAAGCGCCTGGGTACCGACCATATCGACCTGTACCAGGTACACAACTGGGATGGTATGACGCCAGTGGAGGAAACCCTGGCGGCCTTGGACCACCTGGTGCAGAGCGGGAAGATCCGCTACTTCGGTACGTCCAACTACACCGCCTGGCAAATGATGAAAACCCTGGGCAGCGCGCGCGTGAATGGCTGGCAGCAGCCGGTATCGCAGCAAATCTACTACACCCCCGAGGCGCGCGAAGCCGAGTACGAATTGCTGCCCATGGCCATCGACCAAGGGGTTGCAACGTTGGTGTGGGGGCCCTTGGGCGAGGGGTTGCTGACCGGCAAGGTGCGGCGCGGCCAGCAGACCCCCAAGGGCACCCGCCAGGGCAATGACTGGCCAGAACCCTACGTGCATGATCGCGAGCGGGCCTATGACATCATCGAAGCCTTGATCACCATCGGCCAGCGCCATGGCTGCTCGCCGGCACGGGTATGCCTGGCCTGGCTCAAGGACCGCCCAGGCATCACCAGCGTGATCACGGCGGGGCGCAGCTTCGAGCAGTTGCATGACAACTTGCAGGCGACCGAGCTGGTGCTTTTGCCAGAAGACCTGGAACAGATGGAACAGGCCACGCGGATCGCGCCCCAGTATCCCTACTGGCACCGGATCGCGGCCGAGATGGACCGCATCGACCCTGCCGAGGCGCCATTCATCGCATTGCACCGCAAAACGATGCAGCTCCAGCAACCGTGACGAGTGCCGGTAATCGTTCAGCCACCATCGAAGAGGACATGCCCATGGCCGAGCAGCAGAAAGACCAGCAGACCCAAGTGCCAGCCCATTCCACGGAAGAGGAGAAGGCCCGTTTGAAAGACAAGAACAAGGAAGGCATACCGCCGGGCGCCGAGTAAACGCAGGGCAGCGCCAACCTGGCGGTCGTTTGGTTCTAAGGGCCAGGCGGCCGCTATTTACCTGAATTAATTTCTGCCCGACCGGTCAGGTATTGAGTCCTTGTTCAATCAAGAGGTTCTTATGCACGCCTATACGGTCCGCTATCAACTCAATGGCCAGCCTTGCACCCACACCTTCGAGCTCGAACAGACCGAGCTTGCCCTGCACCAGGCAGCGCTGCACCTGATGGTGCTGCACTTCGGCGACGGCGAGAACAGTTTGCTGATGCCGCCCGCTGATGCCAGCCCGGAAGAAGTCCTGGCCCAGGCCAAAGTAATGGGGCTGACCCAAATCGACGTGGCGTGACCAAGCCCACCGGGTGAGCCCGCCACCCCTTGGCGTGGCAGGCTGAACTTCAGCGCCGCCGTAATGCGGCGGCAAGCCCTATGGTCAGCACCACGGCACTGGCGATTGCCAGGCCGATGGCAGCCGCGGCGCCCCAGGCTTGCAGCAGTGCTGCCAATACCAGGTAGAACGCGATCACCCCCACCGCGCCAATCGCATTGCCCCGCACCATCGCGGCCATTCCGGGCCGGCCATTCTGAAGGTAGGCAAACACGACCAGCGGCCATGCGATTACCGGTATCGGTGCCAGCATGCCGCTGGTTGCCGGGCCCAGCCAGTCGGCCAGGCTTGTGGTCAGCATCAGCAGGCTGGTCGCGGCCACCATGCGCAGTGGAATTTCCCAGTATCGGTGCTTGGGGCGGGCCAGCATGTCCGGGCTGGGCTCGCGACCACTGGCGCGTATCAGCACCCCGATCAGAACCAGCGCTGCGGCAACCGACAGGTGCAGGTTGCCCCAGTGGGTAAATGCGTAAGCCACCAGGCCGTAGGCCAGCAACGCCAGCAGTACGGCGGGTACCAGCGCTGCCCGACGGGTGCTCCACATGAAGCAGCAGTACGTCGCCTGCACCGCCACCAGGCCGCCCAGTGCGCCAGGCACTGCAGCTACAGCAAAGGTGCTGCCCTGTTCCAGGCACAGGAAGGTCATGACCAGTGCCGAGGTAATGGGCATGCCGGACAACAGCCCGCCCAGCAGGCCGCCCCATCGGCGCGACGCCAGGGAAATGGCCCACATCAGCAAAGGGGTGACGATTAGCTTCAGGTACAACAGCGTCATTGCGCGAATGGGCCCAGGCCCAGCTCGGTGTGGGTGGCCAGGGGCTGCAGCAGCATGCAATCGTTCCTTGTACGTGGGGGCAAGCCTGCGAGCATGCGGCGGCGCAAGGGCCGGGGTCAAGGCTCGGGCCGGCCCTGCAGCCCGAAGCGGCTCACCACGGGATCCGCTGGCCGTCCCATCCCCAGAAGCTGCCACTGTCGGCTGGGTCTGTCCGGCCTACCTGGTCGATCACGCACTGAGCGGCAAACGCCGGCTCGAACAACTTGCCCGGCGGCACATTGCTTTGGAATGGGCGCGACAACGCGGTATCGGTGGTGCCTGGGTGCAGCGCCAATACCGTAGCCGCCGGGTTCAGGCGTTGCAGCTCGATACTTGCCGTGTGCAACAGCTGGTTCAGCGCCGCCTTGCTTGCGCGGTAGCTGTACCAGCCGCCCAGGCGGTTGTCGCCGATCGACCCCACCCGCGCCGACAGTGCGGCAAAGGTGGCCGGCTGTTGGCGCAGCAGGGGTAGCAAGTGCTTGAGCAGCAGAATGGGGGCGAAGGCATTGGTCACGAAGCTGGCCTGCAACCCGGCCAGGTCCAGCTGGGCCAGGGATTTTTCCGCCTTGGCGCCTTGCTGGTGCAGAATGCCCAGCGTGCTCACCACCAGGTGCAGGTGCTTGCAGCCAGCGCTGACCGTGCTGGCCAGTGCTGCGAGGGCCGCCTCGTCGCGTGCATCGCAATCCACCAGCCGCAGGCGTTGGCCGTGTGCGGCCGTCAGCGCAAGCAATGCGCTGCTACGGCTGGCACTGCGCGATACCGCCCACACCAGGTCGATATCGTCGCGGGCCAGCAAGGCCTGGCACAGTGCCAGACCGATGCCTTGGCTGGCGCCGCCTATCAGGGCATTGGCTTGCCCGGTCAATCCAGGGATCAGGTGCATGGGGCGCCCTCGGCACTGCGGGGTACTCCCAATGAGTACACCGGGTCATTGCAGATCATGCGCTACCGGCAGCAGTACCGCGGTAGCACGGCTCACAGGTTTTACGCCTGGTAGATCCTGGTCAACAAGCGCAGTAATTGCTCGCGCTCCTCGTCATTCAGTGCCGCGGTCGCTTCCCGGTCGCTGTCGCTGGCGATCTGCTTCAACTCCTTGAGCAGTACTTCACCGGCCTTGCTGAGAAAAATCCCGTACGAGCGCTTGTCCGGTTTGCAGCGCACCCGTACGGCCAGGGCGCGTTCTTCCAGCTTGTTCAACAGCGGCACCACCTGGGGTGGCTCGATGGCCAGCGAGCGAGCCAGGTCCGCCTGCATCAGCCCTGGGCTCTGCTCGATCACCGCCAGCGCCGAAAACTGCGCCGGGCGCAGATCATGGGCAGCCAGCCGGCCGATAAAGTTCTGAAACAGCTTCAACTGGGCACGGCGAAGGGCATAACCGATCAAGTCTTCAAGCACGACATCCGCCCCGGAAACGGCGGTGGCAGCGGTATCGGTAGTGCGGGCAGACCTTCCCATCGGGTGAATGGCTCCTGGGGCATGGGTAAGAAAGTTACCTAGTTTGCCTGCCTTGGCAGGATCCGGCTAGAGGAGGGCAGGTGAAAAAGAGCGGTGGCTGAAATGCTGCAAAGGATAATTTTCATAATAGTTAATTGACATAACTAATTTGCTCCCTTAGCTTGAAGGCATCACCCCGAACAACAAGAGTGCAGAACCATGAGCAAATACGCAGGCCGTTGGGCTACCGTGAAAGTCGAGTTGGAGTCGGGCATTGCCTGGGTCACGCTCAATCGGCCAGAAAAACGCAACGCCATGAGCCCCACCCTGAACCGGGAAATGATCGACGTGCTGGAAACGTTGGAGCAGGACGCCGAGGCTGGCGTACTGGTCCTGACCGGTGCCGGGGAGTCGTGGACGGCCGGCATGGACCTCAAGGAGTACTTCCGCGAGGTGGACGCCGGGCCGGAAATCCTTCAGGAAAAAATCCGCCGCGATGCCTCGCAGTGGCAGTGGAAGCTGCTGCGCATGTACGCCAAACCGACCATCGCCATGGTCAACGGCTGGTGTTTCGGCGGCGGTTTCAGCCCGCTGGTGGCCTGCGACCTGGCCATCTGTGCCGACGAAGCCACGTTCGGCCTGTCGGAAATCAACTGGGGCATCCCGCCCGGCAACCTGGTCAGCAAGGCCATGGCCGATACCGTGGGCCACCGTCAGTCGCTGTACTACATCATGACCGGCAAGACCTTCGGTGGGGCAAAGGCGGCCGAAATGGGCCTGGTGAACGAAAGCGTGCCATTGGCGCAACTGCGCGAAACCACCCGCGAACTGGCGCTGAACCTGCTGGAGAAAAACCCGGTGGTGCTGCGTGCCGCCAAGAACGGCTTCAAGCGTTGCCGCGAGCTGACCTGGGAGCAGAACGAAGACTACCTGTATGCCAAGCTTGACCAGTCCCGCCTGCTGGACACCGAAGGGGGGCGCGAGCAGGGCATGAAGCAGTTCCTCGACGACAAGAGCATCAAGCCAGGCCTGCAGGCTTACAAGCGTTGAGTGCCAGCGGGCCGCGCCGCCCCTGGCGGCAGCCCGCGAATAGTGCCCATGAATACAACGAGAGGAATGAGCATGTTGCAGGTGCCTTTGCTGATTGGCGGGCGGTCGTGCCCCGCCAGCGATGGACGAACCTTCGAGCGACGCAACCCGGTCAGTGGTGAAGTGGTATCGCAGGCGGCCGCGGCTTCGCTGGGCGATGCCGATGCCGCTGTGGCAGCCGCCAGCGCGGCATTCCCGGCGTGGGCAGCGCTGGCGCCCAGTGAGCGACGTAGCCGCCTGCTGGCCGGCGCAGACCTGCTGCAGGCACGCGCCGGCGAGTTCATCGCTGCGGCCGGTGAAACCGGGGCGATGGCCAACTGGTACGGCTTCAATGTGAAGCTGGCGGCCAACATGCTGCGTGAAGCCGCCGCCATGACCACGCAGGTCACCGGCGAGGTGATCCCTTCGGATGTGCCTGGCAGTTTCGCCATGGCCTTGCGCGCACCGTGCGGGGTGGTGCTGGGTATCGCGCCCTGGAATGCCCCAGTCATTCTGGCCACGCGCGCCATCGCCATGCCCCTGGCGTGCGGCAATACCGTCGTGCTGAAGGCGTCGGAGCAGAGCCCGGCGGTGCACCGGTTGATCGGCCAGGTGCTTCAGGATGCGGGGCTGGGCGACGGCGTGGTCAACGTCATCAGCAATGCCCCGGAGGATGCGCCAGCGGTGGTCGAACGCCTGATTGCCAACCCCGCTGTGCGGCGGGTGAATTTTACCGGCTCCACCCAGGTGGGGCGCATCGTCGGCGAGTTGGCCGCACGCCACCTGAAACCGGCCTTGCTGGAGTTGGGCGGCAAGGCGCCGTTGCTGGTGCTGCACGACGCCGACCTGGACGCCGCGGTCGAAGCGGCGGCCTTTGGTGCTTACTTCAACCAGGGCCAGATCTGCATGTCCACCGAGCGCTTGCTGGCCGATAGCCGCATTGCCGATACCTTTGTCGATAAGTTGGCAGTCAAGGTCAGCGGGCTTCGTGCTGGCGACCCCCAGGCCAGCGACTCGGTGCTCGGTTCGCTGGTCAGCAGTGCGGCGGGCGAACGCATCAAGGCGCTGATCGACGATGCCGTGGCCAAGGGCGCTCGCCTGGTCTGCGGCGGCCAGCTGGACGGCAGCATCCTGCAGCCGTCGCTGCTCGACCATGTCGACAGCAGCATGCGCCTGTACCGCGAGGAGTCGTTCGGGCCGGTGGCTGTAGTGCTGCGCGCCGAAGGTGACGAGGCCTTGCTGCAACTGGCCAACGATTCGGAGTTTGGCCTGTCTTCAGCCATTTTCAGCCGGGACACCGGCCGGGCGCTGGCCCTGGCCCAGCGCGTGGAAT
The DNA here is from genome assembly GCF_013305665.1 of Pseudomonas sp. NY5710. NCBI lineage: Bacteria > Pseudomonadati > Pseudomonadota > Gammaproteobacteria > Pseudomonadales > Pseudomonadaceae > Pseudomonas > Pseudomonas sp. NY5710. The sequence continues at coordinate 3,106,442 of NZ_CP045554.1, read as the reverse complement.
CGGGTATCTGCCACATCAACGGGCCGACCGTGCACGATGAAGCGCAAATGCCCTTCGGCGGGGTGAAGTCCAGCGGTTATGGCAGCTTCGGCAGCCGCACGGCCATCGACCAGTTCACCCAGTTGCGCTGGGTTACCTTGCAACAGGGCCCCCGGCATTACCCCATCTGAGCAACACGCAATGGGCCGCCCCGGGCAATGCCCGGCGGCGGCAGCCTGTACAACAAGAACAAGGAGCAACCTGCGTGAATACCCAAGCCCGCCTGCGGTCATCCGATCCTGGCCAACCGCCGCGCTACCGGCAGGTGTCCATTGGGCACCCACAAGTGCAGGTCAGTGAAACCGACGGTGTGCTGCGCATGCTGCCGCTGGAGCCGTTGGCGCCTTTGCCGGCGCGCCTGCTCGACCGCCTGCTGCACTGGGCGCGCGTGCGCCCGCACACCACCTTCATCGCCGCGCGCGAGCCCAGCGGTGGCTGGCGTGAAGTCAGCTATGCGCAGATGCTCGACCAGGTACGTACCATCGCTGCCCACTTGCTGGGGTTCGGCCTTGGCGCCGAACGGCCGCTGGTAGTGTTTTCCGGCAATGACATCGAGCACCTGCAGCTTGCCCTGGGGGCCATGTATGCCGGCATTCCTTACTGCCCGGTGTCGCCTGCCTACGCACTGCTGTCGCAGGACTTCGCCAAGCTGCGCCACGTTTGCGAGGTGCTGACCCCTGGCCTGGTGTTCGCTACCGACAGCCAGCCGTTCCAGCGTGCCTTCGATACCGTGCTGGATGAGTCGGTGCCGGTGGTCAGCGTGCACGGCCAGCCGCCACGCCGCCGCCATTTCAGTTTTGCCAGCCTGCTGCAGCCCTGTGATCTGGCGCCGGCAGACGCTGCGTTCGCCGCCACCGGGCCCGATACCATTGCCAAGTTCCTGTCCACCTCGGGTTCCACCAAGCTGCCCAAGGCGGTGATCACCACCCAGCGCATGCTCTGCGCCAACCAGCAGATGCTCCTGCAGACCTTCCCGGTGTTTGCCGAAGAGCCGCCGGTGCTGGTCGACTGGCTGCCCTGGAACCACACCTTCGGCGGCAGCCACAACCTGGGCATCGTCCTGTACAACGGCGGCAGTTTCTATCTGGACGCCGGCAAGCCGACCCCGCAAGGCTTCGCGGAAACCTTGCGCAACCTGCGCGAGATTTCGCCCACGGCCTACCTCACCGTACCCAGGGGCTGGGAAGAGCTGGCCAAGGCGCTGGAGCAGGACGCCCAGCTGCGCGAGGTGTTCTTCGCCCGCATGAAGCTGTTCTTCTTTGCCGCAGCGGGGCTTTCGCAAAGCGTTTGGGACCGCCTGGACCGTATCGCCGAGCAGCACTGCGGCGAGCGTATCCGCATGATGGCGGGCCTGGGCATGACCGAGGCGGCGCCGTCCTGCACCTTTACCACCGGGCCGCTGTCGATGGCCGGCTACGTCGGCTTGCCGGCACCAGGTTGTGAAGTGAAGCTGGTGCCTCAGGCCGACAAGCTCGAAGCGCGGTTTCGCGGCCCGCATATCATGCCGGGCTACTGGCGCTCGCCGCAGCAGACCGCCGAGGTGTTCGACGAGGAGGGCTTCTACTGCTCGGGCGATGCCCTGAAACTCGCCGATCCGCAACAGCCGGAGCAGGGCCTGATGTTCGACGGCCGCATCGCCGAGGACTTCAAGCTGTCGTCGGGTGTATTCGTCAGTGTCGGGCCACTGCGCAACCGTGCGGTGCTGGAAGGCTCGCCCTATGTGCAGGACGTCGTGGTCGCGGCGCCCGATCGCGAGTGCCTGGGCATGCTGGTGTTCCCGCGGCTACCCGAGTGCCGGCAATTGGCGGGGCTTGGGGCAGAGGCCAGCGACGCCCAGGTGCTGGGCAGCGACGCGGTGCGCCAGTGGTTTGCCAACTGGCTGACGCACCTGAACCGGGACGCCCAAGGCAACGCCAGCCGCATCGAATGGCTGGCCCTGCTCGAAGAGCCGCCCTCGATCGACGCGGGCGAAATCACCGACAAGGGCTCGATCAACCAGCGTGCGGTGTTGCAGCGGCGCGCTGCCCTGGTCGAGGCGCTGTATCGCCGCGAAGCCCCGGGCCAGTTGCACGCACAGGCGCGGCCATGAGCGGCGGGCTGTGCACTGTGTTCGACGACGTTGCCATCGTCGAAATGGTGCGCACCCCTTGGGTTGACCTTGGCGGTGCGCTGGCAACCGTGTCACCCATTGACCTGGCCATCAAGGCCGGGCGGGCGGTGCTGGCGCGTGCCGGTAGCGATCCGCAGGCCGTGGGCAGCGTGCTGGCCGGCAGCATGGCCCAGGCCAGCTTCGATGCCTATTTCCTGCCAAGGCATGTCGGCCTTTACTGTGGCGTGCCGCTGGCAGTGCCGGCCTTGGCGGTACAGCGCATCTGTGGCACGGGGCTCGAGCTGTTGCGCCAGGCGGCCGAGCAACTGCGCAGCGGGGCGCCACAGGTGCTGTGCGTAGGTGCCGAATCCATGTCCCGCAACCCGATCGCGGCCTATGAACACCGGGGCGGCTTCCGCTTGGGGGCGCCGGTGGGGTTCAAGGACTTTCTCTGGGAGGCGTTGTACGACCCGGCGGCCGATGTGGACATGATCGGCACCGCAGACAACCTGGCCCGTGAGCATGGCCTGGCGCGGGAAACCGTGGATGCCTGGGCCTTGCGCAGCCATCAGCGCGCGTTACAGGCCCAGCAGGCCGGTTGGTTCGCTGAGGAAATCGTCAGCATCAGCAGCGAAAGCTTCTTCGCCGAAGGCTACCAGCCACGCGGTATCGAACTGCCACGCGGGCTCGCCGAAGTGCGCCGCGACAGCCACCCACGGCCCACCGATGCTGCAGCGCTGGCGCGGCTGCGTACCGTGCACCCTGGTGGGGTACAAACCGCAGGCAACAGTTGCGCGGTGGCCGATGGGGCGGCGGCGGCGGTGGTGGCGCCCTACGCCAGTTGCACGCGACCGCCCCTGGCGAAACTGTTGATGGCCACGGCGGTAGGCGTATCGCCGCACACCATGGGTATCGGGCCGGTGCCGGCCATCGAGCTGCTACTGCGCCGCAGCGGCTTGCGCGCAGACCAGATAGACCGCTTCGAAATCAACGAAGCGCAAGCCGCGCAGGTGGTGGCGGTGGCCCAGGCGCTACAGCTCGATGTGGCAAAGCTCAACGTTCACGGTGGCGCCATTGCCCTCGGGCACCCGCTGGCCGCCACCGGGTTGCGGCTGGTGCACACACTGGCCCGGCAACTGCAGCAGGGCAACCTGCGCTATGGGGTGGCTGCTGCGTGCATAGGCGGCGGCCAAGGCATGGCGCTGCTCATCGAAAACCCCCGTTTCACTGCCTGAACAAGAGGTGTTCCATGGCCTGGAAGGCCCCCCTGCTGGACATGCAATTCGTGCTGCAACATTGGCTCCAGGCTGATAAGGCCTGGCAGGCAATGCCGCCTCATGCCGACCTTGACTTGAACCTGGCGTGGCAGGTGCTGGAACAAGCCGCCCGCTTCACTGAACAGGTGCTGGTGCCGCTGAACGCCACAGGTGATCGCCAGGGTTGCCGTATGGAGGAGGGGCAGGTGCGGACCCCGCACGGTTTCCCGGCGGCCTACCGGGCTTATATCGAGGCAGGGTGGCCGGCACTGGCCTGTGCCCTGCAGTTCGGCGGCCAAGGGTTGCCGCTGGTGCTCGACGCTGCGCTGCAGGAAATGCTCTTCGCCAGCAACCATGCCTGGGCCATGTACACCGGTATCGCCCATGGCGCGTACCAATGCCTGCAGGCGCATGCCAGCGGACAACTGCAGGCACGCTACCTGCCTGGTATTGTCAGTGGCGAGATCCTGCCCACCATGTGCCTGACCGAGCCCCAGGCCGGCAGCGACCTGGGCCTGTTGCGCTGCCGCGCCGAGCCGTTAGGCGACGGCCGTTATGCCATCACGGGCAACAAGCTGTTCATCTCCGGCGGCGACCACGACCTGACCCGCCAAATCGTGCATCTGGTGCTGGCGCGGCTGCCGGGCGCGCCGACCGGCAGCCGCGGTCTGTCGCTGCTGCTGGTCCCCAAATGGCTGGAAGACGGTCAGCGTAATGCGGTGCAGTGCGAAGGCCTGGAGCACAAGCTGGGTATCCGCGGTAGCGCCACCTGTGCATTGCGCTTTGAAGCGGCCAGCGGCTGGTTGGTGGGGCAGGCGCACGGCGGCCTGGCGGCGATGTTCGTGATGATGAATTCGGCCCGGCTGCACGTTGGCTTGCAAGGGCTGGCGCACGCCGAGGCCGCCTGGCAATGCGCCCGGGAATACGCCATGGCGCGTAGGCAGATGAATGCGCCCGGGCAGCCCAAGGGCCAAGCCGACCCCATTCACTTGCACCCCGCCATGCGCCGGGTGCTGCTTGAGCTGCGGGTGCGCAGCGAAGGTATGCGCGCACTGGGCTACTGGGCGGCGCACTGGCTGGATGTGGCCGCAGCGGCCACTGATCCCGGGCAACGGGCCAAGGCGGCGACGCTGGCGGCGCTGCTGACACCGGTCATCAAGGCCGCCTTCACCGAGCAAGGTTTCACCCTGGCCAGCAAGGCCCTGCAGGTGTTTGGCGGTTATGGCTACACCTGCGAGTTCAGTATCGAGCAAACGCTGCGCGACAGCCGCATCGCCATGATCTACGAAGGCACCAACGAGGTGCAGGCCAACGACCTGCTGCTGCGCAAGGTGCTGGGTGACGGCGGGGCGGGCATGGCACTGCTGCTGGGCGAACTGCGTAAAGAAGCCGGCACCGGCATGGCGGCTGCGGTTCTGCAGAAGGTATGTGCGGTGCTGCAAGGGCTACTTGCCGAGGTCATGGCCAAGGCGGCCGCTGACCCCGAGTACCCGTACCGCGCGGCCGGCGACTTCCTGCAACTGTGTGCCACGGCGTTGCAGGCGTTTGCCTGGGCGCGCACCGAGCGTTGCCTGCAGGCCCTGCCGGTGGACGCGCCACTGCGCCTGCAAAAGCAGGAAAGCATCGGCTTTTTCTGCAACTACCTGATGCTCGATTTCGACCGCCAGGTAGCGGCCGTGGTGGCGGCCGCTGCCCCGTTGCCCAGCATTACCGCACCGTTCTGAAGCCCACGTGTGAAGTGGCCATGAACACCGGCTGAGGTTGCCGCGCCGAAGGCCGGTAGCGCAGGCAGCGGTCTGCCGAACACAGGTGCGACCCCCCCTTGATCACTGCCACTTTCACGCCGGGGTCGGCAGGGTCTTGGCTGTCGTCCAGGCTTGGCCCGGGCGGGTCCAGGCCAGCGTCGCGCTGCGGCGCATGGCCAGGGCGGTAACCCGTGCGGGTCAACTCCCAGACATTGCCCCCGGCATCGAACAGGCCAAAGCCGTTGGCCGGGAAACAGCCCACCGGCGAAGTGCCGGTGAAACCGTCGGTGGCGGCGTTGTGGTACGGGAATTGGCCCTGCCAGGTATTGGCCATGGCTTTGCCCTTGGGCAGTTCGGTCATGCCCCAACTGAAGTCGGCATCCTGCAGGCCGCCGCGCATTGCATATTCCAGCTGCGCCTCGCTGGGCAGCCTGCGCCCGGCCCAGCGCGCATAGGCCTGTGCATCCTCCAGTGCCACTTGCACCACCGGGTGGTTATCCAGCCCTTGCAAGTCGCTGCCCGGGCCTTGCGGGTGGCGCCAGCTTGCCCCGGGCACGAACTGCCAACCCGGGCGCAGCACATCCGGCCCTTGCTTGAACACCATTGCCCCCGGCACGCGCAGGTGCTGGGGCAGGCTGGGGTCGTCGGCCGTGTCGATCCCCCGCTCGGCATGGGTGAGGTAGCCGGTCGCCGCGACAAAACGCGCGAACTGGGCATTTGTGACCGGGTGTACATCGATCCAGAACGCCGACACTTGCGCCAGGTGGGCGGGGCCCTCCTCGTCGTAGTAGCGGTCCGAGCCGAAACTGAACTTGCCGCCGGGCAGCTGCACCATGCCGTCCCGCCAGGGGCCTTCACGGGGGGCGGGTACACCGCCATAGCCATCACACAGCAGCGCCGGGGCCGCCGCTTGCGGCCAGGCGCTGTAGCCAATGGCGAGCAAACCGGCGGCGAGCAGTGCGCAGCCGGCTGCACGCCCGATCATTGCTTGCTGGCCACCGCCGGGCTCGCCACTCTGGCAGGGCTGGCGGGGCGGCCATCGGCATCGGTCACGATATTGCTGCGCTGGGCGTAGGCCTTCCAGTCGCGCAGCATCTGTGCCACTTGCTCGGGGTGCACAGCGGCGATGTCGTGGTGCTCACCTGGGTCTTTGCGCAGGTCGTACAGGTGCCACGCCGGTTTGCCGTCGGTGGCATCCCACAGCAGCTTCATCGGGCCCTTGCGCAGCGAAGCACTGCCGTTGATTTCCCAGCCCAGGGCTTCGTCACCGGCATGGATGAGCGTGTCGTCGCCTTGCAGGTAGTCCAGTGCCGAACTGCCCTGCGGCGGCACGATATCGCGGTCGCGGTACTTGATGCCGGGCATCGGCGCACCGGCCAGTTGCAACAGGGTGGGCATGATGTCGCGCACGCTGGCCAGCGCTTCGCTGCGCCCCGCTTTGATCGTGGCCGGGTAGTAGACAAAGGCCGGCACGCGGATGCCGCCCTGGTAGGTGGTCATCTTGTAGCGGCGGCTGGGCAAGGCGCTGACCTGGGCCCAGGCCGAGCCGATCATCAGGAACGAGTCGCGTCGGCCGTAGTTGTCCAGGCGGTTGTCGAAGTGCTGGCTGATCCACGTCGGGTCCACCCGTGAGGCGTTCTCCGGGCCATTGTCGGACATGAACAGGATCAGCGTATTTTCCAGTTCGCCCCGCTGGCGCAGGTGCGCTACCAACCTGCCCACCTCGGCATCCAGGGCGCTGACCATGGCGGCGTAGACCTCCATGGTGCGCGCCGATTGGCGTTGCTGCTCGGCGCTGAGCGATGCCCAGCTCGGCACCCCTTCCAGTTGTGCGTCCAGCGGGAAGTCGGCCGGTACCAGGCCGGCCTTGCGCTGGCGCTCCAGGCGCTGTTTGGCGATGGCCTCGTAGCCCTGGTCATAGCGGCCGCGGTATTGCGCCAGGTACTGGTCCGGTGCCTGCAGCGGCCAATGCGGCGCGGTATAGGCGGCGAAGGCGAAGAACGGTTTGTTGCCAGGGTTGGGCTGGTCAATCGCGCCAATGAGGCGGTCGGTGAACCAGGTGCTGGAGTAGAAGTCGGTGGGCAGCGCGATGGGTTCACCGTTGTGCAGGAAGGTTGCGCTGTAGTTCGGCTGCAAATGCATGTTGGCTTGCTTGAAGTGCGCGGCGCCGCCTTCGAGCAGCACGTAGGCCTGGTCGAACCCGCGGTTCTGCGGCTGTTGCGCAGGTTGCATGCCCAAATGCCATTTGCCGGAAATGAAGGTCCGGTAGCCGGCATCGTGCAGCAGCTCGGCGAGGGTGGCGACATTGCCTGCCAGCACACCCTCGTAGCCGGGGCGCACTTCAGTGCCAGGCGGCAGGCGCTTGCGTGCCTCGGCCATCATGCCCAACCCGGCCAGGTGTGGGTCGTTGCCGGACATCAGCATCGCCCGCGTAGGGGAGCAACTGGGCGCGGCATGAAAGTCCAGCATCAGGCGGCCGTCGGCCAGCAGGCTGTCCAGGTTGGGGGTCTGAATTTCGCTGCCCAGTGCTGACAGGTCAGAAAACCCGAGGTCGTCAGCCACGATGAGCAGAATGTTTGGTTGTTTAACGATAGGGACGGCCATGGCTTGGCTGGTGCCGAGCACCAGCAGGCCGAGCGCGGCAAGGGATTTTAGGCAGTTCATTGAGATGCTCTTGTTGTTTTGGTAGGTGAAGGGCAGTGCTTACCCTCAGGTTAGACACCACGCAGCTTCGATATTAGCGGCCAAGGGCGGATTTGCGCAGGCGGTTGGCGCATAAGCGTTCGATCAGCGAACGCTTATGCGCGCAGGTCGCTTGTCGGCAGCACTTAACCATTGACGGCACTATGGTTAATAAAAATAATAGTTAACAGAGTTATCCAATTTTATAAGAACAAGTAAAGGAAACTTCTGATGACCAAGCCGTTGAACCGGGCATGGGTGCCCGTTGTGCTGCTTTCGCTATGCCAGTACACGTATGCTGCGAACCCGTTGGAAGGGAGCCGGCCAGGCCGGCCCGGCGCGCCGCGCTGGGTCGAGGACTACCGCTTCCTCGATGACCCCGCCAAGGCCAGTGACCCGCTCGATGGGCTGCGCTACCACCGGTTGTCCGAGTCGGCCTGGCTGCAGCTTGGCGCGGAGGCCCGCTACCGTGCCGACGCATTGAACCAACCCTTCTTCGGTTTGCGGGGCCTGAAAGACGACTCCTACCTGCTGCAACGCTTGCAGGCACATGCCGACTTGCACCTGTTCGATGACAGGCTGCGCACGTTCTTGCAGGTGGAAAACACCCGCGCCTTCGGTAAGGACCTGTATTCGCCCAACGACGAGGGCCGCAACGAAATCCGCCAGGCCTTCATCGACTTCAATCATGACTTTGCCGCAGGCCGGTACACCACCCGCGTCGGTCGTCAGGAAATGGCCTATGGCGATCAGGTCTTCGTCACCTACCGAGACGCGCCGAACCTGCGCCTGAGCTTCGATGGCGTGCGCGCCAGCCTCAACCTCAAGCGCGGCTACAAGCTCGACGCCTTCGCCGTCAGGCCACTGAAAACCGGTGAGGACAGCTGGGATGACGGCAGCAACAACGCGGTGAAGTTCTATGGGCTGTACAGCACGTTGCCGCTGACCCCCAGCTGGAACATGGACCTGTTCGGCTTTGGCCTGCAGACCGACGCGCGCAGCCTGGCTGGCGAGGTCGGCGACGAGCAGCGCTACACCTTCGGCACTCGCCTGTTCGGCCGCTATCAAGCGCTTGACTGGAGCTGGAACCTGGCTGGCCAGCGGGGCCACCTGGGCGGCGCATCGATCCGCGCCTGGGCGCTGTCGAGTGACAGTGGCTATACCTTCGCCCACCCGTGGCAACCCCGCCTGGGGCTGCGCGTCGATGCTGCCAGCGGCGATGGCGAGCCTGGCGATGGCAAGGTCGGTACGTTCGACCCGCTGTTCCCGCGCAACGGCGTGTATGGCGAAGCCAGCCTGACCACCTTGAGCAACTTGATCGTGGTCGGGCCCACGTTCGGGTTTTCGCCTTCGCGCACGGTGCGCTTCGAGCCGGCCGTGCTGGCGGTGTGGAAGCAACGCGAAGAGGACGGGGTGTACATGCCGGGCATGAGCATGCTGGCCAACACCCGGGGAACCGGGCGCCATGTCGGCACTATCTACCGGGCCAACGCCCGTTGGCTGGCCACACCCAATCTCACGCTGGACCTGGACCTCAAGTACTACGACGTTGGCGCTGGCATCAAGGAGGCCGGCGGCGAAGATTCTTCGATCGTTTCATTGCGTGCCACATTCAGGCTTTGACTTCTCGACCCATAACAACAACAGGGGCCACACATGAGTCATTCATCCACAGCTGCAAGAAAGCCGGTGCTCACCATCGGCCTGTGTTTTCTGGTGGCATTGCTTGAGGGCCTGGACCTTCAGGCCACCGGCGTCGCTGCACCGCACATGGCCAAGGAATTCGCGCTGACCTCGGCGATGCTCGGCTGGGTATTCAGCGCAGGGTTGCTCGGGCTGTTGCCGGGCGCGTTCATCGGCGGCTGGCTGGCCGACAGGCTGGGCCGAAAAGCGGTGTTGATCGTCGCGGTATTGCTGTTCGGTGGTTTTTCGCTTGGCACTGCGCATGCCGACAGCTACAGCACGCTGTTGATCGCACGGCTGGTGACAGGGTTGGGGCTTGGTGCAGCGCTGCCGATCCTGATCGCCCTGGCCAGCGAGGCGGCGCCGGAGCACCTGCGCAGTACTGCGGTGAGTGTGACCTACTGCGGCGTGCCGCTGGGTGGGGCGATCGCTTCGGTGATCGGCATGGCCGGGTTGGGTGAAGACTGGCGAGTGGTGTTCTACGTGGGCGGTATTGCGCCGATCGTGATTGCCCTGGTGCTGATGCTGTGGCTGAAAGAGTCCCAGGCGTTTCGCGCCCGGCCTGCTGCCAGCGCGGGTGATGCGGGGTTGCTGACCCAGCTGTTCGGGCCGGGGCAGGTTAGCCGCACGCTGCTGCTCTGGCTGGCGTGCTTCTTCACCCTCACTGTGCTGTACATGCTCCTGAACTGGTTGCCGTCGTTGTTGATGGGCCAGGGTTACAGCCGGCCGCAGGCGGGTGCGGTGCAGATCCTGTTCAACCTTGGCGGCGCAGCAGGCTCGTTCCTGACCGGGCGCATGATGGACCGCGGGCATGCCGGGCGTGCGGTGTTCATCGCCTACGCCGGGATGCTGGCCTCGCTGGCTGGGCTGGGGCTGTCGAGCAGTTTTGCGCTGATGCTGGTGGCGGGCTTTACCGCCGGTTATTGCGCCATTGGTGGGCAACTGGTGCTGTATGCGTTGGCACCCACGCTGTACCCCACCCACGTGCGCGCCACAGGCGTTGGCGCGTCTGTGGCAGTAGGTCGACTGGGCTCGATGGCCGGGCCGTTGGCTGCCGGGCAAATCCTGGCGGCGGGGGCGGGGGTAGGGGGCTTGCTGCTGGCGGCCTCACCCGGCCTGGTGGTGGCTGCGTTGGCAGCGCGCGCGTTGCTGGGGCAGCGTAAGCGCGCAGTTCTGCCTGCTGCGGCGCAGAACGCCGCGCCGTAGGCCTGCCTGTAGTGCAGGGGCTTTGCGGCCCATCGCAGGCAAGCCAGCTCCCACAGGGATCGCGTCAGGGCTGACAGGTGTTTGTCAGCAGATATGCAGCGCCTGTGAGATCGAGCGCCGCCCGCGCGGCGCTTCGCGGGTAAACCCGCTCCTACGTTTGTTTCGGGCCAATTATGCCTGTGGGATTTGCGCGCGAACACCTTGGCGCCCACCACGATATCGCGTCGTAAAAACAAGGCGGTCGCGCGCGTCCGGCACAGGCAATACTGGCCCGAAACAAACGTAGGAGCGGGTTTACCCGCGAAGCGCCGCGCGGGCGGCGCTCGATCTCACAGGCGCTGCATATCTGCTGGCAAACACTCAGTTCCCTGCTGCCAGCACCTGCGGGTTGGCCACGTTCTGCGGTGCCCCCCCGAAAAACGCCAGCACATTGTCGAAGGCATCACCGAAATACAGCTCGTAGCCGGTCTTTTCCACATACCCAAGGTGGGGCGTGGCCAGCACACGCGGGTGGCGCAGCAAGGGGTGGCCGGGGTCGAGCACCGGCTCCTGCTCGTACACATCCACCGCCGCATAACCTGGCCGGCCTGTATCCAGTGCTTGCAGCAACGCCCCTGGCGCAATCAGTTCCGCGCGGCTCACGTTCACCAGCAGGGCGTCCGCCTTCATGCGTGTCAGGTCGTCCAACGTTACCCGGTGCCGCGTTTGCTCGGACAGGCGCAAGTTCAGGCTGACAACATCCGCTTCGGCAAAAAACGCCTCGCGTGACGCCGCGGCCCGGTGCCCATCCGCCGCGGCTGCAGCCCGGCTGCTGTCGCTGCCCCACACCAGCACCGGCATGTCGAACGCCTGCGCATAGCGGGCCAGGCGTTGGCCGATCTTGCCGTAGCCCCAGATACCCAGCACCTGGCCAGCCAGTGCCTGCCCCAGGTTGACTTGCCAGTGGCCTTGGCGGAAGGCATCGATGGCCGGCACCAGTTGGCGGCGGGCATTGAGTATCAGCGCCCAGGCCAGCTCCGCTGGGGCGACTGGCGAGCCCCGGCCCTCGGTCACCACGATGCCACGGGCGGTACAGGCGGCCAGGTCGAGGTGGCTGGAGACCTTGCCGGTCTGGCTGATCAGCTTGAGGCTTGGCAGGCGATCGAGCAGGGCTGCGTCGATGCGGGTGCGTTCGCGGGTCAGTACCAGCGCGTCAGCGTCGGCAAAGCGTGCCGCCAATTGCTCGAGCGTCGCTGGCTGGGGGGCATGCAGTACGTGGACATCGTGCCCGTGCAGGCGACTGAAGCAGTCGAGGGTACGGATCACGTCCTGATAGTCGTCGGGGATGACAATGCGCATGGTGGTCGAGCCCTGGCAGTACTATGGGGGACCCACGATAACCCAACCTTCCCTGCGTTCAAGTGCCTACAAGGGGGGGTGACAGCTGCTCCACCAGAAAATCCACGAACACCCGCACCCGCGCCGGCATCGACGGCCCGCCCACGAACACGACATGGATCGGCTCGCGGTCGTCAGGGTTGTAGGCTTCCAGCAGCGGAAGCAGGCGCCCGCTGGCCAGGTCATCGGCCACCGTGAAGGTGCCGATGCGGGCCACGCCTGCCCCCAGCCTGGCCAGCTGTGCCAGTGCTTCGCCGCTGCTGCATTCGATGTTGCCCCGCACCTTCAACGCAAAGACCTCGCCGTCGCGGCGGAACGGCCAGTCTGCTACGGCCCGGCGGAAATTGAAGTGCAGGCAGTTGTGGCCGGCCAGGTCTTCAGGCACCAGCGGCGTACCGCAGCGCGCCAGGTACTCGGGCGAGGCCACGACCACCTGGCCGGTTTCGCCAATTGGGCGGGCGCTGAGCGAGCTGTCGGGCAGGTGGCCAAAGCGCAGCGCAACGTCGGCCTGGCCGGCGTGAATGTCGGCCACCTCGTCGCTGATGGTCAGGTCGACCAGTACCTGCGGGTAACGCGCGCTGAACGCCGCCAACAGCGGCACCACGGTCAAGCGGGCATGCCCTTGCGCGGCGCTGATGCGCAAGCGCCCGCGCGGCACGCCCTGGTCGGCGATCGCATCCTCGACTTCCTGCAGGTCGGCCAGCACCCGCCGCGCGCCGCGCAGGTATGCCTCGCCCTCGGGGGTCAAGGTCAGGGCGCGGGTGGTGCGCAGCAGCAGGCGGGTGCCCAGCCGGTGCTCGGTGCGGGCGAGAATGCGGCTGACCGCCGAAGGGGTCAGGTTCAAGGCGCGGGCGGCGGCAGACAGGCTGCCCGCGTCCGCCACCTTGGCGAAAACCGCCATTTCACCGGATCTACCGCTGAAGTCCATTTGTGCCTCGCAAGCAAAGGTGATTGGCAAAAAGGCTGTCTAGTGCGCCAGGGAAGCAGATCGTAGCATTTGCCGCACAGCTAAGGAGTTTTTGCCATGCGTATCAATCCACCTCTGGTCGCACTTGCCATCGGTGCCTTCGGCATCGGTGTCACCGAGTTTGCCCCCATGGGCATGTTGCCCAGCATCGCCACTGACCTTGGCGTTTCCATACCTGCTGCCGGGCTGTTGGTTAGTGCCTATGCCCTCGGTGTGCTGATCGGCGCACCGCTGATGACCCTGGCCACGGTAAGGATCCCGCGGCGTTACCTGTTGATCGGCTTGATGGCGATCTTCACCCTGGGCAACCTGATGTCGGCACTGGCCAGTGACTACGCCAGTTTGCTGGTTGCCCGCGTGGTCACGTCACTGAACCACGGCGCGTTCTTTGGCATCGGCTCGATCGTCGCCGCCAGCGTGGTACCGCCCGAGAAGCGCGCCGGGGCAGTGGCAGCGATGTTCATGGGCCTTACACTGGCCACCATCGGCGGGGTGCCGCTGGCCACCTGGTTTGGTGAAATGCTGGGCTGGCGCACGGCATTCTGGGGCATCGCCGGGCTTGGCCTGATCGCGATGACCACGCTGTGGTATGCACTGCCGAACGTACCCTCGCCCAAAGGCGACGGGGCCATGGCCGAAATCCGCGTGCTCGTGCGGGGGCCGGTGCTGGCGGCGTTGTTGCTGACCGTGGTGGGCTCCAGCGCCATGTTCACGGTGTTCACTTACATTGCGCCGATCCTGCAGAACGAGGCTGGCGCGTCCACCACGTTCGTCACCGCCATGCTGGTGCTGTTCGGTGTCGGCCTGACCTTGGGCAACGTGTGGGGCGGCAAGGCAGCGGACCGCTCAGTCGAGCGCACCTTGATCCTGTCGTTGGCGGTGCTGATTGCCGTGCTGCTGGTGTTCCCGCTGGTGCTGGACTGGCCACTGCCCACGGCACTGGCGATCCTGGTCTGGGGGGCGGCCAGCTTCGCCCTGGTGCCACCACTGCAGATGCGCGTGATGGAAGCGGCCAAGGATGCCCCCAACCTGGCCTCGGCGGTGAACATCGGTGCATTCAACCTGGGGAATGCGATCGGTGCGGCGCTGGGGGGCGCGGTGATCAATGTGGGGTTGGGCTACGCGGCGATTGCCCTGGCAGGGGCGACGATGGCGGCGCTGGGCCTGGTGTTGGTGCTGCTGTTTGCCTGGCGTGGCCGCGGGGCGGCCGTGGCACATTGCAATGTGCCAGGCTGACCGCGCCGAGTGGCTTTACGGGGTGCCGTTACGGCCATGCAGATGGTAAGCCGGGCGCTCGCTCAGGCGCTCGTAGTAGTCGCGCACAGCCGGTAGGTGCGGGTGCTCGAACGGCGTTTCGAACCAGCGGTTGACCGACAGGCCGATAGGAATATCGGCCAGGGTGAACTGGGCACCGGCCACGTAGGCCCCGGTGGTGGCCAGTTGCCGGTCGAGGATGTGCATGTAACGCGCCCAGTCCGCACAACCCGCCGCCAGCGCCACGGGGTCCTGGTGGGCGGGCGAATGCCTGACCAGCGACATGAACGCGTAGCTCCAGGCGCGGTTCAAGTCTGACGCTTGCCAATCGATCCATTGGTCGATCCTGGCCCGTGCCTGTGCTTCGCCGGGGTAGAACGCGGTGGCGCCATAGCGGTTGGCCAGGTAGCGGATGATGCTGTTGGACTCCCACAGGGTGAAGTCGCCATCCTGGATCACCGGAACCATGGCGTTGGGGTTCAATGCCAGGAATTGCGCGGTGTCGGTGGCCTTGAAGCCCGAACCCCAGTCTTCGCGTTCGAAGGCGACCTCGAATTCGGCACAGGCCCACAGGACTTTTCGCACGTTGATGGAAGAGGCTCTGCCCAATATCCGTAGCATGATGTTCGTCCTGAGTGGGGGTGGTTGATCGTCCGCCACTGCCCGGTCTCGGTCAAGGGGCAGGGTGCAAGGGGGGGGCGGCACGGTAATTTTGTAGGGCATTTCCGAAAATGAGCCGTTCCAGGCTCAAGTCATTGTGGTGGCCCAGGCCGCCGCCTAGTCTCGGCACGCTCAACCCCCCGAGGAATGAACATGGAAAACGACACCCCCGAAGACAACAACACGCTCAATGTGGTGGCGGCGGCCAGCCGTTTCGGCCACCCCGATGCCGAACTGGTGCACATGCGGCCGCAGTTGCCGATACGAACCGCGCTGACGGAAGCCTCGGCCATCATGGGCTGCATTACTGAAATCACGCGCAAGGCCATCGACCGGCCAAGTGACCGCAAGGTGATGATCAAGGCCACGTTCTACCTGGCGGGCATGGCCAAGGCGCTGGTCGATGGCCAGCTGCTGCAGATGCGCCAGGCGCGCGAGAAGGAGAGCATCGAGTAGACAGGGTTGCCTGGGGGCCATGAACTTGGCACCCTTGGGCGGTTTGAATCGTCTGCATCACCTCAAAAGGAGGTTCGCATTGAGTTGGGACAAGGTGGGGAAGCTCCTGGTCGCGGTGCTGGTTGGCCTGATGGTCCTGTCGGCCGCCTACGCGTTGTTCAGGGGCAACCCGCGGCTGGAAGCGTCACTGACGTATGCCTACCTCACCTATCCTGGCCAGTTCAGCGAGCGCATCAGCAAAGCCAGCGACCAGCTCAAGTATGAGCAGTTGCAGGGGCGCATCAACAGCATCAGCCAGGGGCAGTTGAGCCACGATCAGGTCGAGCGCCTGGTCGAACTGGCTCAGTTGCCGTACGCCCAGCTGTTCGCCAAACCGTTCGAGGCGGGGTTGGTGGACCACCGTACCGGCTTGCTCATCGAGCTGCACAACAGTGGCGATGCGCCGGTGCGCCAGGTCAAAGTGCGCCTGCCAGGCAAAGGCCTGGTGCAGGTGCGCGATGCTGCTGGCAACGACACACTGCTGGAGCAGGCTACCGCGCAAGTCGACATCCCTGTCATCGAGCCGGGTAGCCGGTGCAAGGTGTGGGTGTATTTCGACGCCGATTATTCCCAGATCCGCCAGGGCGGCGTCAGCATTACCCATGCCGACGGCGCAGCCAATGTGCAGGTGTATCACGAAGTGATCGGCTTCCCGGCAACCGTGGCCCGCTACAGCCGCGAGCTCATGGGGCTGCTGGTGGTACTGGCGCTGGGTGTGCTGGGCCTGGGTTACGCGCTGCTGGCTCGCCGCGCAGCGCAGCGTTAGGCGCTGCGCCGCAGAGCCCAGGCGCCTGCCTTACTGTTGAGCCTCGCGACTGGCCGTCTGCTGCTCACCCGCTGCCTTGCCCCCAGGCAACTGATCGAACGGGTGCAAGCCGGCTTTGCGGTAGGGGTCGCCGATCCAGCGCGGTGCCGCCACGAATTGCGCGCTCACCAGGCTCTTGGCCGGCTCGAAGCCGTCATAGCTCAAACCGGCAAGATCCGACAGCGTATGGATCAGGTGCGAGCTGCTGTACGGGCGCTTGGCCATCGCCTGCAGGTCCCGCGGGTGCTGGGCCTGCCAGCTGGGTGAGGTCCACACCAGGAACGGAATGGTGTACATCGGCCGGGTCGGCGCGCTTTCGTTGCGCCCCAGGCGGTCGTGGTTGCCAGAACTGTATACGTCCTCACCATGGTCGGACAGGTAGACCAGAAAGCCATTCGGGCTGCCGGCAGCGTAGCGCTTGATCAGGCTCGACACCACGAAGTCGTTGTAGCGCACTGCGTTGTCGTAGAAATTGTAGGTTTTCACCTGGTCATCGGTCAGTGCACTTGGTGCGCCCTGCTTGTCGGTGAAGTGCGCATAGGCGTCCGGGTAGCGGTAGCGGTAGTCCATGTGGGTGCCCAGCAGGTGCACGATGATGAACTTGTTGGGGGCCGGGTCTTGCAGGGCCTTCTCGAACGGTGCGAGCACCACGTCATCGTACTGGCTGGCATTCTGGTTGCGCTGGTTGTTCAGGTACACCGGCACGTCCGTCTGCTGCGAGAAGGTGGTGAGCATGGTGTTGCGCTTGGTCATGGTTTGTTGGTTGGTGATCCAGAAGGTCTTGTAGCCTGCCTGTTTCATCAGGTTGATCAGCGATGGGTCGGTGAGGAACCGGTCCGGGGCCTGCTCGTCGCCGAAGGTCAGAATCTGCTGCATCACTTCGATGGTGTAGGGGCGGGGTGACACCACATCGCGGAATACGGTCAAACCCTTGTCGTCGGCGGCCAGCGCGTCGAGGTTGGGGGTGGTGTCACGGTTGTAGCCATACAGGTGCATGTGCTCGCGGGTGGTCGATTCGCCCAGCACCAGGACCAGCGTACGCGGTGCCGAACCGCTGTTGTCACGCAGGTTCTGCAGGGGCGGCAGGGCAGCATTCTGCGCCAGCAGCGCCTGCATGTTGTCCAGTTGCTGGCGGTACTGGCGGTAGCCGACCAGCAATTGCCAAGGCACTGCAGGTTCCATGCGCTGCTGTACCTTTTCCAGCGCATCGGCAAAATTGCGCTCCTGGGTGACCATTTGCTTGTAGAACGGCAGCACCAGGTTGGCTGCCAGCAACAGCACCACCACTGGCAGGCGGCTGCGCAGCGGCAGGTAGACCGGGCGCACGCGGCGCCACAGCAGCACTGCCCCCACGGTGTACAGCAGCAACGCTAGGCCCAGCCAGGCACTGAAGTACTGGCTGAAGTACTCACCAGCCTCGGCGGTGTTGGACTCGAACATCACGAAGATGACGCTCTGCGAAAACTCCTGGCGATAAATGCCGAAATAGCTCAGGCCAACCAGCGAAGCAGCCCACAGCAGCAGGCCGATGAGCGCCGCAGTGGCGCGGGTAAGGCGGGGCAGCAGCAGCACCGGGGCCAGCCACAGGCTGCTGAGGAAGAACGCATCACGGAAACCCGAGAAACCGGTAGTGCCACTGAACAGCAGCAGTGCCTGGGTGACGCCAGAGAAATACCAGAAGAACAGCAAGAGCCAGCCCAGGCCGGCCCAGTCCACGCGGGAAGGGGAAGTGGTATGTGACACGTGTGCCTCGTCGTACCTTGGTAGCCCGCAAATATGTGCGTGGCCGGAAAGGGCGTGACGCTAATCTGTGGACTGTGAAAATAACGTCAAGGCGAGAAGCCATCGGGCCTTGGTCGTAGCCCGCTGCGCAGCAGCCGTGCGCAGCGGGTTGCTTGCACGGGTATGATGGCGGCAGCTAAACCGTACTCAAAGGCCGTGTGGACCATGAACCGTCGTAAGAAGATCAAGCAGCTGTTGCAGGCGCACCAGAAGAAAGCCAGCGCCAAACTCGCGCCGCGCAAGCCCAGGTACATCTGCAAGGCTGACCGTTTGAAGCTGGAAACAGAAGGGGTGGGTGCTGCCCCACTCCAGGCTGACTGAAGCGCCAGCAGCCGGTGTGTCGGCTTCAGCGGCGGTAGTGCCGGTGCTCGTCATAGTGGCGTTGGTGCATCGCCCGCTCATGGCGGCGCTCCCAATCCCGGCGGCGTTCCCAGTCACGTCGCCGCTCCCAGTCGCGCCGGGCCTGCTCGCGGCGCCACTGCTCGCGGCGCCAGTCGCCCCTGTGGTCGTGCCAGCGGTGGTCATCATGGGCCAGCAGGGTCGCCGGCTGAACAGCGGCCGCACTGGCCACGCTCGGCCAAGGGTTGCTGGCCGCAGGCAACGCTGGCTGAACGGCCGGGGCCGCCACCTCGACCGGTTTCAGTGGCAGGGCCGAAGCCGTGCCCGCTGCTGCAAGCGAGAACAGACCGAACAGCATCCACCTGGCGACTTGTATTTTCATGAGCGAAGCCCACCTCTGATCACAATTGAGCTATCAGGCCAGCGGTGAGGCAAGCCGCTTCGCCTGCCGTGACCGTTCTGAGCCACTCTCATAGACCAGTAACCAGGAAAAAGTTCGCTGCAGCAATAACTTGTACAACTCTGCGGCATGCAACCCGCGCCGCCCAAACCGGATCAGCGTTCGGCAAACACCGCGCGCAGGTGGCTGCGGTAATGCTCGAACGCAGCGATTGCGCCGTTTATCGCCTCGGCCTCTTGCTGTTCATCCAGCGCCAGGGCGTCCAAACGGGCCACAAACTCACGCCAATGCAGTGCACGGCCATCAGGGTGCGGGGCCAAGTGGCTGGCGCCCTGGTCTTCACCCAGGCCCAGGCGTTGGGTGTACTTGAACAGAAACGCAGCCCCCAGGTTCGACCCCTCGCTGCAATACAGCCAGCCCAACGCCTGCGCCGGGCTGGCGCACACCGCAGGTGGCGGCGGTGGCGTGGGCAGGCCCAGGTCCAGCAGGTCGGCCTGCACCGCGGCAAACCTTGACAACGCCGACAGCCCCGGCAGTTGCCGATTGAGCTGCGGGTCCTGATACAACGCCAGCAAGCTGCCATGAAAACCATGCTGCACCTGCAGGAACCGGCCGTAGCGCTCGCGGCTCTCAAACGGCCGTGCCGCCATGACCAGCTGATCGACGCTGTCATGGTCGCGGCTGCTGGCCGCTTTCAAGCGTTGGCAGCGGCCTGGCTGCGAAACGGAGGGGGGGGCTGCGGTCATCGGTATATCCGTGGCATGAACGTAATGCGCCCATCATGCTTGCCACCCCGGCCAGCAGCAAGCATTGCGCGGTGTCAGGCGCCTGCACGGCTGGAGCCCTTGCGCGAGCCGGCTGAGCCGTCGCGGGCAAACAACCCATGGACCACTGCGCGCAACCAGCGGTTACCCCCGTCCTGGTGGTAGCGGGCGTGCCAGTGCTGCTTGACCGTGAAACCCTCGACCGCGAACGGGCAGTCGTGCACCTGCAAATCATGCATGTCGGCCAACGTCTGCCCGATATGGCGGGGCAGTGTGGCGATCAGGTCGGTGCTCCGGAGGATCATGCCCAGGCCCAGGAACGCCGGTAGCTCCAGCACGATGCGGCGCTCGATGCCGGCCCGCGCCAGTGCCGTTTCCAGCAGCTTCTGGCCGGTGCCGGCGCTGATCTGCACATGGCCTTCGGCGTGGTAGCAGGCCATGCTCAGGCCGCCGGCCAGGCGCGGGTGCCCGCGTGCGCTCAGGCACACCCAGTCCTGGTCGAACAGCACTTGCTGGTACATGCCACCGCCCAGCCACGGTACGAAGCCGATCGCCAGGTCAGCTTCACCCGACTCCAGCGCGCTTTCGCTGTTGCCATCGATGCGTACCGCCTCCAGGCGAATGCCGGGCGCGTGGCTGCGCACGTGGTTGAGGATGCTGGGCAGCAAAGTGATGTGGCTGGCGTCGCTCACACACAGGCGAAAGCGCCGTTGTGCGGTAGCGGGTTGGAACTGCGGTTCCCAGGCCGCCAGCCGGCGCAGTGATTCGAGGACTTCGCGGCACGGCCCGATCAACTGGTCGGCGCGCGGGGTGGGCGCCATGCCCCCAGGGGTGCGCACGAACAGCGGGTCGTTCAGTTGTTCGCGCAGGCGGCCCAGCCAGATGCTGATGGTCGGCTGGCTCTGCCCCAGCTGTTCAGCGGCGCGGGTAACGCTACGGCAGTGATAGAGCACGTCGAACAGTTGCAGCAGCTTGGGTTCGGGCAGTACCGGGGCAGCGGTCATTATTGCAAATCTCAATGGGGCTATTTGCCGCATTGTATAGCGCTAATAAGCGTGGCTGCATAATGTGATCGCAAACCACGGAGGTCTGCGATTTGAAAATCTGCATTCTGGGCGCCGGCGCCCTGGGCTGCGCCATCGGCGCGGCATTGAGCGAAGCCGGGCATGAAACCTGGCTGCTCAACCGAGGCCGTGCGCATGTCGAGGCCATCAACCAGCACGGCCTGCAGGTGCAGGATGAGCGCGGCCAGCGCCAGGTCCGCGTGCACGCGGCGACGTGCGCCGATGAGGTGGGGGTGGCCGACCTGGTGGTGGTCCTGGTGAAGTCGTTCCACACCGCCGAGGCGATCGCTGGGGCCACGGCGCTTCTGGGCCCGCAAACGCTGCTGCTGTCGCTGCAGAACGGCCTGGGGCACGAAGATATCCTGGCCCAGGCGGCCGGCCGCGAGCGGGTACTGGCTGGCAAGACCTATGTCGGCGGCGTGCTGCTGGCGCCGGGGGCGATCCGCGCCGGGGTGGCCGGCAAGCAGACCCACATCGGTGAACTGAACGGCCAGCGCAGCCCCCGCGTGCAGGCTATCGCCGAGGTATTCAACGGTGCAGGCCTGGCCACCACGGTCAGCGACAACATCCTCGGCACCATGTGGGACAAGCTGCTGGTCAACGTCGCCACCGGTGCGCTCAGTGCCATCACCAGGCTCAGCTATGGCCAGCTGTACAGCGAGCCGCTGCTGGCGAGCACCGCCAAGGCGGCCGTTGCCGAAGCGATCGCGGTGGCCGAGCGCGCCGGTATCCGCCTGAGCCTGACCAGCCCCGAGGCAGCCTGGCAACTGGCCGCCGAAGGCCTGCCGGCGAGCTTTCGCACCTCGATGCTGCAAAGCCTGGAAAAAGGCTCGATCACTGAAATTGACTTCATCAACGGTTCCGTCGTGCGCTGGGGCCAGCGCCACGGCGTCGCCACCCCCGTCAACGCCACCCTGGTGGCGTGTATCAAAGGCATCGAACGTGCGATGGCCGACCAGCAGAACAAGGACAACCCATGAGCCAGCCGAAAGCCTACCTCGAACACGTCGCCTTCTGGGTGCGTGACATCAACTGGCATATCCGCTTTTTCAGTGAGGTGTGCGGCATGACCCTGCGCGAGTCGCAGGGTGACCCCGAGCAGCCGACCCAGTACTGGACCCTCGGCGGCCTGCAGTTCATCCACCAGCCCGACTTTGCAGGGCCTGAAGGGCGCATGGCGCACTTGGGGATCATGTGCGAAGACCTGGAAGCGGTGCTGGCGGCAGCA
Source organism: Pseudomonas sp. NY5710 (assembly GCF_013305665.1). NCBI lineage: Bacteria > Pseudomonadati > Pseudomonadota > Gammaproteobacteria > Pseudomonadales > Pseudomonadaceae > Pseudomonas > Pseudomonas sp. NY5710. Next base: position 3,084,607 of record NZ_CP045554.1, on the reverse strand, counting down.
CAGCGTTTCGGCGTCAGTGCAATGCCGCAGGGCCGCAACTGGCTGCGCTTGCCCGACGGCCTGGCGGTGGAGTTCATCCAGGCATTGCCGAAGGCGACGGTGGCCCAGGCACTGGCTATCAACCCACGTGCGCAGGTGCAGCCATGAGCGTGACTGAAAAGTACTGGGACGACGCCCGCGAGGGCGATGAATGCATCAGCCCGAGCTACACCGTCACCCGCGAACGCATCCTGGCCTATGCCGACCTGACCGGTGACCATACCCCGGTGCATGTCGATGAGGCGTATGCCAATGCCAGCCACTTTGGCTGCCTGGTTGCCCACGGCCTGTTCGGCCTGTCGATCGCCGATGGCTTGAAGACCCAATGCGATTACCGCTTCGTGCCGGGCATGTCACTGGGCTGGACCTGGGATTTCGTGTTGCCGATCAAGGTCGACGATGTGCTGCATGTGCGCATGCGCGTTGGCGCGATGCGCCTGAGTAAAAGCCGCCCGGGTTGGGGCATCGTGGTCCTGCCGTCGGAGCTGATCAACCAGCACGGCCAGGTCGTGCAACGCGGCGAGCACCGGCTGATGGTGCCGTGCAAGGGGGCAGCATGAGCCAGGCATTGCCATTGGCGGGTATCCGCGTCATCGACTACAGCCATTTTCTTGCCGGGCCTTATGTAGGGCGTTGCCTGGCGGCGCTGGGCGCCGAGGTGATCAAGGTTGAACGGCCAGGCAGCGGCGACGCCGGTCGCCAGCACGCATTCACCCTGGATGACCAGCAAAGCGGTTACTTCCTGCAACTGAACATGGGCAAGCAGGGCGTCAGCGTCAACATGAAGGACCCACGCGGCAAGGCCTTCATGCAGCGCCTGTCCGATTCGGCCGACGTGTTCATCGAAAACTACCGGCCGGGCGCGCTGGACAAGCTGGGGTTGGGCTATGCCGAGCTGGCGGCGCGCAACCCGCGGTTGGTGTACTGCTCGATTTCCGCCTATGGCCACACGGGGCCGGATGCACACCGTGCCGGCTTCGGGCTGATCGCCGAGGCCAAGAGCGGGATCATGCAGATGGTTGGCGTGCCGGGCGAAGCACCGCCGTTGCTGCGCATTTCGCTGGGCGACATGTACACCGGCATCCACGCCGTGGCAGCCATCAATGCCGCCTTGCTTGGGCGCCTCAGCAGTGGCCGTGGCCAGCACATCGACATGGCCTTGTACGACACGCTGGTGTCGATGCATGAGTACGCGGTGCAGTGCTTCACGCTGTCCAACGGCACCGTACTGCCCGAGCAGACTGGCCATGACATGCCCACCTCGACATTGTATGGGGTGTTCCGTGCCGCCGACGGCGACCTGGTCATCGCCGCCCAGGTCGATGACGCCTGGCGGCGCTTTGCCGCCATGCTTGAAGCCAATGGCGGCCCGGCAGGTTTTGCCAGCGACAGCCGCTACCACAGTGTGAATGGCCGCAATGCCCACCGCGAGGCAATTCTGGCGGTGGTGCGCGATTGGGTAGGCGCGCGGCCAGTGGCGGCTATCCTGGCCTTGCTCGATGCCATCGACGTGCCCAGCGCCAAGGTACAGCGTATCGACGAGGTGCTGGCCGACCCGCAGATTCAGGCGCGCAACATGGTCGTCGAACAGCATCACCCGCGCTATGGCACCCTGCGCCTGCCCAACCTGCCGTTCCGTTTTTCCGACTGCGACACCACCATCCACCAGGTGGCCCCGGACCTGGGCCAGCACAACGCCGAAGTCGCCGCCGGGCTTGGCTTCAGCGCCGAAGAAATCACCGCCATGCAGGCAGACGGGGTGCTGTTCACCCATGGAGAGGCACGATGAGCGACCGCTATGCAGTGATCGGCCGACCGATCAACCACACCAAGTCTCCGCTGATCCACGGGCTGTTCGCCCAAACCTGTGGCCAGCAGCTGGAATATGGCGCAATCGAGGGGTCGCTGGAGGGCTTCGAGGCCCAGGTGCTGGCGTTCCGCGGTGAGGGCGGGCTGGGCATGAACATCACGGCACCGTTCAAGCTGCGCGCCTTCGAACTGGCCGAGCGCTGCAGCGAACGGGCGCAGCTGGCCCGCGCAGCCAACGCCCTGAAGTTCGAGAACGGCGGCATCGTGGCAGAGAACTTCGATGGTATAGGCCTGCTGCGCGATATCGAGGTCAACCTCGGGGAGCCGCTGCGTGCGCGTCGTGTGCTGGTGCTGGGGGCGGGCGGCGCGGTGCGTGGGGCGCTGCTGCCGTTCCTGCAGACCGGCCCTGCCGAGCTGGTGATCGCCAACCGCGACATGGCCAAGGCCGTGGCGCTGCGCAATGAGCTGAATCACCCGCGGCTGCGTATCAGCCGGTACGAAGAACTGCCGGGGCAGGCTTTCGATATCGTGGTCAACGCCACCTCTGCCAGCCTGGTCGGTGAGTTGCCACCGCTGCCTGCCGAGGCCTTGGCCAATACCCGGCTGGCGTACGAACTGGCTTATGGCAAAGGCCTCACGCCATTCCTGCGCCTGGCCCGTGAGCAAGGTGTGGCGCGCCTGGCCGATGGTGTGGGCATGCTGGTGGAGCAGGCGGCAGAGGCGTTTGCCTGGTGGCGCGGGGTGCGCCCCGAAACCGGTGCCGTGATCGATCGCCTGACCATCGCGCTGGAGTAGGCCTATGGTTGCCAACGTGCCCGTGCAGCTCCGCGCCCACGAACGGCGGCTCGGTTGCCCATGACCGGGCCGCCAACGCAACGCCCTGGCACCCTGGCCCACCCGGCAGCCGCCCAGCGCTCGCGCCAGACCACCTGCACTGCCTTGCTGGTTGCCATCACGTTCTTCATGGAGACCCTGGACGCCACCGTCATTGCCAACGCGGCGTGGCCCTGCTGGACGGCCTGCGTTTGCCGGCCAATGCCGGCGACCAGGTGTTGCGCAACTGAGGCAATGGGCTGCGTTGCAGCCCATCCCGCCGGCGAGCCCACAGCACGCGGGTGCAGCGCAAACGGCTGGCTTGCCGTAGTGTTCAGGCGCCGCTGACCAATTGCAGGGCCAGCTGGTTGTGGCGTTCCAGCACCCGTGGCAGATCGACAGTGGCCAGCTGGCCGTCCTTGACCACCACGCGGCCATTGATGACGCTGGTGTGAACCTGGGTCGGGGTGCAGAACACCAGAGCGGCCAATGGGTCGTTGTGGCCGCCGGCATAGGCCACATGGCCGAGGTCGAACGCGACGAAGTCGGCGACCATGCCCGGTGCCAGAGCGCCGATGTCGTTGCGGTTGAGCACTTTGGCGCCGCCCAGGGTCGCGATTTCCAGCGCTTCACGGGCGGTCATGGCGTCGGGGCCGAAGCCAACCCGCTGCAGCAGCAGGGCCTGGCGCACTTCGCCGATCATGCTGGCGCCGTCATTGGAGGCCGAACCGTCGACGCCCAGGCCAACCGCAACGCCGTGGTCACGCATCTTGCGCACCGGGGCAATGCCGGAGGCCAGGCGCATGTTCGAGCAAGGGCAGTGGGCAACCCCGGTACCGGTACGGGCGAACAGCTCGATGCCATGCTGGTCGAGCTGTACGCAGTGGGCGTGCCAGACGTCGTGGCCGACCCAGCCGAGGTCTTCGGCATACTCGGCGGGCGTCATGCCGAATTTTTCACGGCTGTAGGCGATGTCGTTGACGTTCTCGGCGAGGTGGGTGTGCAGCGAAACGCCATACTGGCGCGCCAACACCGCAGCTTCGCGCATCAGGTCGCGGCTGACCGAGAACGGCGAGCAGGGCGCCACGACGATGCGGCGCATCGACCCGTGACTGGCATCGTGGTAGTCCTCGATCAGGCGCTGCGACTCTTTCAGAATGTCGGCTTCCTTCTCGACCACCGTATCCGGCGGCAGGCCGCCCTGGCTTTGCCCTACGCTCATGCTGCCGCGCGCGGCATGAAAGCGCATGCCGATCTCGCTGGCGGCATGAATGCTGTCGTCGAGCTTGCAGCCGTTGGGGTAGATGTACAGGTGGTCGCTGGAGGTGGTACAGCCGGACAGCAGCAGCTCGGCCATGGCGGTCTGGGTCGACACCGCGATCATTTCCGGGGTCAGCCGAGCCCAGATCGGGTACAGGTTGGTCAGCCAGTTGAACAGTTCACCGTCCTGAGCCGCCGGTACCACGCGGGTCAGGCTCTGGTACATATGGTGGTGGGTGTTGACCAGGCCGGGGATGACCACCTTGCCGGCCATGTCCAGCACCACGTCGGCGTGCTGTGGCAGGCTGTCGCTGGGGCCCACTTGCTTGATCAGGTTGTCTTCGATGTACAGGCCGCCGTTTTTGATTTCGCGGCGTTCACTGTCCATGGTGACCAGCAGTTGGGCGTTTTTGACGAGGAGGGTCTTCTTGGTAGCGGTAAATGACATGGCTTAAGCCCGTCGCAATACGCCTGGGCGATTACCGAGGTCGTAGGCGAGCGCGTATGTAATCAGGAATCGTTAAAGTTGTATACATCAGCGGCTCATTGGTGAAATCCAGTCATCCGATTAGTGAAATAACACCAGAAATACGAATTCATTTTGCCAATAGACTGGTGACCTTATTTCTGGAGCCTGTCTTGATGTCCGCTTTTGAACCAAGCCCTGGGGTCGCCACCCCGAGCCGGCACGCTGCGATCAGCATTGCCATTCTGGCGTTTTCAGCCTTTTTGATCGTGACCACCGAATTTCTCATCGTTGGCTTGTTGCCCGCGCTTAGCCAGGACCTGGGTATTTCCATATCACTGGCAGGGCAGTTGGTCACCCTGTTCGCATTCACCGTGATGCTGGCCGGCCCGCTATTGACGGCGGCGTTGGCGCACCTGGACCGCAAGCGCCTGTTCATCGGCATTTTGCTGGTCTTCGCCGCAGCCAATGCGCTGGCTGCTGCCTCCGGCAGTTTCTGGGTGCTGGCCGTCGCCAGGGTGATTCCGGCACTGGCGCTGCCGGTGTTCTGGGGCACCGCCAGTGAAACCGCCGGCCACCTGGCTGGGCGCGACAGGGCCGGGCAGGCCATCGCCAAGGTCTACCTGGGTATCTCGGCGGCGATGTTGCTGGGTATCCCGTTGGGGACCGTGGCAGCAACGGCGGTGGGGTGGCGCGGTGCATTCTGGATCCTGGCCGCGTTGTCGCTGCTGATGGCGCTGGCGATGTGGGTATGGATGCCGCACGTGGCGCGCACGGCGAAAGTCGACTTCATGCAGCAGGCGCGCATTTTCAAAGAGCGTTTTTTCCTGGCCAATGTGCTGCTGTCGGTGGTGGTGTTCACGGCCATGTTCACGGGCTACACCTACCTGGCCGATCTGCTGCAGCGGGTAGCGGGCGTGGCCCCGGCGCATACCGGCTGGTGGCTGATGGGCTTTGGCGCGGTCGGCTTGCTCGGTAACTGGATCGGCGGGCGGGCCGTGGACCGCTCACCGCTCAGGGCCAGCGCGCTGTTCCTGGTGCTGTTGGCCATTGGCATGGCGGCGCTGGTGCCGCTGGCCCAGGGGGTAGTGCTGTTCTGCCTGGCGCTGGCGCTGTGGGGCGTTGCCAACACGGCACTGTACCCGGTGAGCCAGGTGCGGGTGATGAGTTCGGTCACCCATGCCCAAGCCCTGGCGGGTACCACCAATGTGTCGGCGGCCAACGCCGGTATCGGCCTGGGGGCCGTGCTGGGTGGCATGACCATCTCCCACCTGGGGGTCGGCTACGTGGGCTACGTGGCGGCTGGCATCGCCCTGCTGGCGCTGGCGTTGGTGCCCGTGGTGGGCCGGCTGGCGCCTCAGCCCGGTGCGCAGGCCCGGCTGCCGTGAGGCGCCAGGCGCGGTAGCAGGTAGTCGAGCAAGGCGCGGACCTTGGGTAGCCCTTCGCGGCTTTTCAGCCACACCAGGTTCATTGGCAAGCCGTCGGTGGCCAGCGCCGGCAATACTTCGACCAGGCGCCCCTGGTCGAGGTACTGCTGGGTCAGCCAGGTGGGTAGCTGGCCGATGCCATGGCCGGCCAGCACCGCTGCCACTTCGCCTTCGCCATCGCCCACGGCAATGCGCGGCTGCACGCTACGCCGCTCCATTTCGCCGGGGTGGCGGCCTTTGAAGTACCACGGGCTGACCAGGCCGTCGGTGTGGCCATAACCCACGCAGTGGTGGTGCTCCAGGTCGCGCTCGTGTTGCGGTACGCCATGCTTTTCCAGGTAGCCAGGCGCGGCACAGAACATCAGGCGCTGGGCACCGAAGTATTGGTGGCCCAGCGCCGCCGGCCAGGCATCCGGGCCACCGATGCGCACCACGATATCGATGCCCTCGTGCACCGGGTCGACGAAACGGTCGGAGAACGACACATGCGGCTGCAGCAACGGGTGCAGACGGATGAAGTCGAGGATCAGCGGCAGCACATGCAGGCGACCGTAAGAGGCGGGCAGTTCGATCCGCACTTTGCCATGGGGCTGGCCATCGCTGGCCGCCAGGGTGTGCTCGACTTCTTCCAGGTCGGCCAGGACCGAGGTGCAGGTGCGATAGAACACCACGCCCGCTTCACTCAGCGACAGGCTGCGCGTGGTGCGGTTGAACAGCCGGGCGCCCAGGCGGGCCTCCAGCCGGGCCACGCTCTTGCTGATGGCCGAGCTGGTCAGGTTGAGCCGCTCGGCAGCTGCCGTGAAACTGCCCAAGTCAGCGACGGCGACGAAAACGTCAATGCCTTTGAGGCGTTCGGAAGAGTACATGGGTGGCTTCTTTGATGAACTGGGTTCCCGGTTCGGGTGTGCCTATTGAAGCCTCGCACGTGGATTTCATCAATGAGTTTCGCCTGGCCTGGCCGGCAACGTTACCCGAAACGCCCGGGTGAGCCCCAGCAGTACCAGCAGGCCCATGCCCATCCAGCACAGGCCAATGCTGAACGACAGGCTGGTCAGGCTACTCCACAGCCACAGCGTGCTGAGAAAACCTAGCCCCGGTATGGCGCCGTACAGCACCACATTACCGGCACCGCGCAGCTTGCGGTCGATGAGGTAGTGCTTGACCACTGCCAGGTTCACCGCCGAAAAGGCGAACAGTGCGCCGAAACTGATCATGTTGGCCACGGTGTCGAGGGTAATGACCAAGGCAATCAGCGACAGCAGGCTGACCACCAGGATGGCGGTGGCCGGTACGCGCTTTTTCGTTGCAAGCTGGCCAAACGCCCGCGGCAGCACGCCGTCACGGCCCATCGCGAACAGCACCCGTGACACGCTGGCTTGCGACACCATGGCCGAGGCGAAGCAGCCGGCCACGTAAGTGGCGGTGAATGCGCTGACCAGCAGTTCGCCGCCTACCCGGCGCATGACGTCCACCGAGGCCGAGTCCGGGTCGGCAAAGCTGCCCCAATCGGGGAAGACCAGTTGTGCGCAGTACGACACCACCAGGAACAGCAAGCCGCCGATCAGGGACACAGCAAGGATCGCCAGCGGAATACGGTAGGTCGGGTTGCTGGTTTCCTCGGCCATGGTCGAGACCGCATCGAAGCCCAGGAATGACAGGCACAGTACGGCCGCGCCGGTCATCACCAACGGCACGCTGAAACCGTCGTGGTGGAACGGCGCCAGCAGCGAAACGGGTTCGGCCTGGCCGCTCAGCCTGAGCACGGCCAGGCCGACGAAAACCACGATGAACACCAGTTGCGTCACCACCAGGATCCAGTTGACGCGGGTGATCGACTCGATGCCGATCAGGTTGAGGAAGGTGACCAGCGCAATGGACCCTGCCACCCACACCCAGGCATGAATGGCCGGGAAGTATTCCGACATGTAGATGCCGATCAGCAGGTAGCTGAGCAGTGGCAGGAAAATGTAGTCGAGCAGCAGGGTCCAGCCGGTGATGAAGCCGATGTGGCTGCCAAAGGCCTTGCGGGTATAGGTGTAGACCGAGCCGGAGTAGGGGTGGGCCTGGACCATGCGGCCGTAGCTGTAGGCGGTCAGCAGCATGGCGGCGAGGGTCACCAGGTAGGCAGTGGGCAGGTGCCCCTTGGTCATCTGGGTGACCAGCCCATAGGTGGTGAAGACCGCTAGCGGCACCATGTATGCCAGGCCGAACAGCACCAGGGCGGTCATGCTCATGGACTGGCGCAAACGCCCGCTGCTGGCGGCAGGTTGCGCGATGGCGGGCGGGGTGGTGGGGTGAGCTGTAGTTGTTGTTGTATGCATTGCTAACTCCTGGAAAGGGATGCAGGCCACCGCGGCAGGCGAGCAGGCTCGTTACCGGGGGTGTCGTGCAAGGAGGTCGAGCGCAAGGCTCGCAGCGCTGGGGCGGGTTGATGCTCCCACACCCCGGCAGCACCCGGAATCACCCTTTGGGGTGAGCCGGCTGGCCGCTGCCTGGGCTCACCCCAAAGGGTGATTCCGCAGGTTCCCCTGCCATGGGAGTATCTGCCCAACCACGCACCGCACTGGCGGCGGTGCCTTACTCCATATGGCAGGCCGACAGTGACTATCCAATTGCTTTCAGAACAGTGGTTCGAGCACCAGGCCAAGGTCACCGAGGCAATCGGCCGGCCTGGCTTCGCCGCCAACCTGTTTGCAGCACTGGGCGTGATCCGGCCGATCCAGGCCACCACGGTGTACCTGTACCCGCACGACGGCATGCCCTGCGCGCTGTTCGAGCAGGACGACAAGGCGCCCTGGCAGCCCGAAGGCAACGTCAGCCGCTACCTGTCGGGTTTCTACCTGCTCGACCCGTTCTACGGTGCTTGCCTGGAGCAGCTGGGGTCTGGCTGCTACGGCCTGTTCGAGGTGGCACCTGACCATTTTGGGGTCAGCGAGTACTACCAGTCGTTCTACCGCCACTCGCACCTGGCAGACGAACTCAACTACATCCTGCAGCTGGCCCCCGGCCAGAGCCTGGCCGTGTCGCTGGCCTTCACCGACAAGCTCGACCCGCAAACCCGTGCGCTGTTCGGGCACATCACGCCGTGGGTGCTGGCGGTACTCGGCAAGCATTTCGCCGGCTTCGACAACCGTGCCGGGCGCTTCGAGAACATCCTTGAGCAGCGTATTCACGCTGCGCTGAACAACTTCGGCAGCTCGTTGCTGACCGAGCGCGAATGCCGCATTGCCCAGCTGATCTTGCGCGGCCATTCGACCAAGTCGCTGGCCGAGCGCCTGGGCGTGTCGGAAGACACCATCAAGTCGCACCGCAAGAATGTCTACGCCAAGCTCGATATCGGCACCCAGTCCGAGCTGTTTTCCCTGTTCATCGACGCGCTGGCCAATGCCCAGGGCGTGCTGGGCAAGGACCCGCTGGAAAGCTATATGGGCAAGCGGCGCTGAGCGCCGCTGCCGTGCACCCCACCGCAAAGGAAAACCAACAATGAATGCGCCTTTCGCCCCGCAACGCCAGACCCGTGACTACCAGGCAGCCGACGCCGCGCACCACATCCATGCCTTCCTCGACCAGAAGGCGCTGAACGCCGAAGGGCCGCGGGTGATCGTCGGTGGCGAGCGCCTGCACCTGTGGGACAGCGAGGGCAAGCGTTACCTGGATGGCATGTCCGGGCTGTGGTGCACCCAGCTCGGTTACGGCCGCCGCGACCTGACCGCCGCTGCCGCCAGGCAGATGGACCAGCTGGCGTACTACAACATGTTCTTCCACACCACCCACCCGGCGGTGATCGAGCTTTCGGAGCTGCTGTTCAGCCTGCTGCCCGGGCACTACAGCCACGCGATCTACACCAACTCCGGCTCCGAGGCCAACGAGGTGCTGATCCGCACCGTGCGGCGTTACTGGCAGGTGGTCGGCCAGCCGAGCAAGACAATCATGATCGGCCGCTGGAATGGCTACCACGGCTCGACCCTGGCGGCCACGGCGCTGGGTGGCATGAAGTTCATGCACGAAATGGGTGGGCTGATCCCGGATGTGGCGCACATCGACGAGCCCTATTGGTACGCCGAGGGCGGTGAGCTGAGCCCGGCCGAGTTCGGCCGCCGCTGTGCCTTGCAGCTGGAAGAAAAAATTCTGGAGCTGGGCGCCGAAAACGTTGCCGGCTTCATTGCCGAGCCGTTCCAAGGCGCAGGCGGCATGATCTTCCCGCCGGAAAGCTACTGGCCGGAAATCCAGCGCATCTGCCGCCAGTACGATGTGCTGCTGTGTGCCGACGAGGTGATTGGTGGCTTTGGTCGTACCGGCGAATGGTTTGCCCACGAATACTTCGGCTTCCAGCCCGATACCCTGTCCATTGCCAAGGGCCTGACCAGCGGCTACGTGCCCATGGGCGGGCTGGTGCTGAGCAAGCGCATAGCCGAAGCCCTGGTGGAGCGGGGCGGGGTGTTCGCCCACGGCCTGACCTATTCCGGCCACCCGGTGGCAGCGGCGGTGGCCATCGCCAACCTGAAAGCCCTGCGTGACGAAGGCATCGTGCGCCAGGTGAAGGACGACACCGGCCCCTACCTGCAGCGCATCCTGCGTGAGGTGTTCGCCGACCACCCGCTGATTGGCCAGGTGCAGGGCGCAGGCCTGGTGGCGGCGCTGCAACTGGCAGAGCACAAGCCTACCCGCAAGCGCTTTGCCAATGAAAACGACCTGGCCTGGCAGTGCCGGACCTTCGGCTTCGAGGAGGGGGTGATCATTCGCTCCACCCTGGGGCGGATGATCATGGCGCCGGCATTGATCGCCAACCACAGCGAGCTGGATGAGCTGGTGGAAAAAACCCGCATCGCCGTTGACCGCACGGCGCGCCTGGTTGGCAAGCTCTGACAGTCAGTCAGCACAACCGCTTGAAAGGAGTACAAATGTACACCCTCGAATTCTGGCAGCAACGCGCGGCGGACCTGTACCTGCCGGCCAGCGCCCTGATCGCTGGCAAAGCCGTGAAGGCACAAAGTGGCGCGACCTTTGCCGCGATCAATCCCGCCACCAACCAGGTGCTGGCGCAGGTCGCCGCCTGCGCCCAGGCCGACGTCGACCTGGCCGTGGCCAGCGCACGGCAGGCCTTCGAGCACGGCCCGTGGGCGCGCATGGCCCCCGGGCAGCGCAAGCAAGTGCTGCAGCGCCTGGCCGAACTGATCATGGCCCACCGCGAAGAGCTGGCATTGCTGGACTCGCTGAACATGGGCAAACCGGTCATGGACGCGTACAACATCGATGTGCCCGGGTCGGCGCAGGTATTTGCCTGGTACGGCGAGGCGCTGGACAAGCTCTACGACCAGGTGGCGCCGACAGCCGCCAATGCATTGGCCACCATCACCCGTGAGGCCCTGGGCGTGGTGGCGGCGGTGGTGCCGTGGAACTTCCCGCTGGACATGGCCGCCTGGAAGCTGGCGCCGGCCTTGGCCGCGGGCAACAGCGTGGTGCTCAAGCCGGCCGAACAGTCGCCGTTCTCGGCCTTGCGCCTGGCCGAACTGGCCCTGCAAGCCGGGTTGCCCGAAGGCGTGCTCAACGTGGTGCCGGGCCTGGGCGAGCAGGCCGGGCAGGCCCTGGGCCTGCACCCAGACGTGGATTGCCTGGTGTTCACAGGCTCCACCCAGGTGGGCAAGTACTTCATGCAATACGCGGCGCAGTCCAACCTCAAGCAGGTATGGCTGGAGTGCGGGGGCAAGAGCCCCAACCTGGTGTTCGAGCACTGTCAGGACCTGGACTTGGCTGCGGAAAAGGCGGCCTTTGGTATTTTCTTCAATCAGGGTGAGGTCTGCTCCGCCAACTCGCGGCTGTATGTGCAGCGTTCCATCCACGATGAGTTCATCGAGCGCCTGCAGGCCAAGGCCCGGCAATGGCAGCCTGGCAACCCGCTGGACCCTTCGAGCCGCGCCGGGGCGATTGTCGATGCCGGCCAGGCAGCGCGTATCCAGGCCGCCATCGACCGCGCGCGGCAAGAGGGCGCGCGGCTGGTGTGTGGCGGTCGGCGGTTGCATATCGGCGGTTCGGACAACTACATCGAGCCGACCATCTTCGCCCAGGTCGATGCCAGCATGAGCCTGGCGCAGGAAGAAGTGTTCGGGCCGGTACTGGCAGTGAGTGCCTTCGACAGTGAAGAGGAGGCGGTGCGCCTGGCCAATGACAGCATCTATGGCCTGGCGGCTTCGGTGTGGAGCGACGACTTCAACCAGGTGCACCGCGTGGCACGGGCGCTGAAAGTCGGTACCGTGTCGGTGAACACGGTCGATGCACTGGATGTCACGGTGCCTTTCGGTGGCGGCAAACAGTCGGGGTTCGGCCGCGACCTGTCGCTGCATGCGTTCGACAAGTACACGCAGCTCAAGACCACTTGGTACCAGCTGCGCGGCTGAACCCGGGCCGGCGGCAAGCACGAACTGCCGCCGGCCGCTCACTCATACGCCTGCACCCCGGCAATATGCCGCCCTGCCACGTAGCCGAAGGTCAACGCGGGCCCCAGGTTGATGCCGCCAGACGGGTACCAGCCACCGAACACACTGGCCATGTCGGTACCTGCCGCGTACAGCCCGCTGATTGGCTGGCCGCTGGCATCCAGTACCCGTGCCTGGCCATCGGTGCGTAACCCGGCAAAGGTGCCAAAGCAACCCGGCTTCACCTTCACCGCGTAGAACGGGCCCTGTTCGATCGGCGCCACACACGGGTTGGGGCCTGGGTGTTGCGGGTCGCCTTGCTTGCGGTTGAATGCAGTGGAGCCGCGGCCGAAGGCCGGGTCCTGGCCGTGGCGTGCATGGCTGTTGAAGGCCTCGACGGTGGCGCGCAAGCCGGCCGCATCGATGCCGCAGGCAACCGCCAACGCTTCGAGTGTGGCGCCACGTTTCAGGTAGCCGCTGCGCACATGCGGCCACACCGGCAGTGGCGCCGGGCGGGCATGGCCCAAGCCATAACGGCGCAAGAAACGGTGGTCACACACAAGCCACGAACACACCTCCTGGTCCGCTGGCACTGCCGCGACCATGGCTGCCACATAGTCATAGTAACCGTGCGCTTCATTGACGAAGCGCTTGCCGTTGGCCAGCACCCCGATGATGCCCGGTTTGCCCCGTTCGATGATGTGCGGGAAATGGCCGACAGTGCCATCGCCATGCGGCACCTGCGAAACCGGCGCCCAGGCCACCGGCGACTGCAGGTCGGTGGCCACCACGCCACCTGCTGCCTCGCCCAGGCGCAGGCCATCGCCAGAGCACCCCTTTGGCGGCAGGGCCAGGGTGTCGTGGCCGCTGGCGTCGCGGGGGAACAGCTGCCGGCGGCGGGCAGCGTCGTGAGGGAAGCCGCCCGCTGCCAGTACCACTGCCTTGGCGCGGATACGCTGCTCGCCCTGCGGGGTCGTCACCAGCGCGCCGCACACCTGGCCCGCTTCGACCAGCAAATGCTTGGCCGGCGCCGACACCTGCAGCTGCACGCCCAGGTCCTGCGCCGACTTGGCCAGCCGCGCTACCAGTGCCACGCCGTTGACCAGGTGCATGGCCCGGCCATGGCGGGCCAGGTGGTACATGTGCCGGCCGAAGCGTTTGCACACGTGCAGCAAGGCTTTGGGCGAACGGGTCATGTTGAGGAACGCGGCAAGGTCGGCGCCGGCCATGATCGGCATGCCCATGAACGAGGTTTCGCGCAGGGTCTGGCGCAGGCGTGGCAGCAGTGCACCCACCTCGCGGGCATCGTACGGTGCGGCAATCACCTGATGCCCACCTTCGGCGGCGCCAGGGGTGTGGCCGTGCATGTCCGGTATCGCATTGCCGTCGGCAAACTGCAGCGCCGTGTGTTTCTCGAAAAACGCCACCATGTGCGGGCAGGCTTCAAGGAAGGCGTCCACCCGTTCGGCATCGTAATGGGCACCCAGCTCATTGCGCAGGTAGGTCCGTGGCTGCTCGATGTCTTCGTCGATGCCGGCGCGGCGTGCCAACGGGTTGCGCGGGACCCAGGCCCAGCCACCGGACCAGGCCGTGGCGCCGCCCAGCACCGGCTCTTTTTCTACCAGAATCACCTTTTGCCCATGCCAGGCAGCTGTCACAGCGGCGGCCAGCCCGGCGGCGCCTGAACCTATCACCAGTACATTGCATTCGGTTTCGAAGGGGGCAGGGGGCATCGCACAAATCCTGTGTTGTTATTGGAACGTTGTTCCATATTCTTATTTGGCCTGCCTGGATCCGCAAGGGCACGGCTGGCCGCCCACTCAACAAGCGGGCGATAATCGAACACTTGGCAGGGCATTGCATCTGTACGCTATCGGGAATATGGAATCATCTTCTAGAATTCGCAAAACGTAGCAAGGACCTGTGTCATGGCTGGTAGTCAGATCGAACGCGCCTTCAATCTTGTTGAGAGCCTTGCCGGTGAGCCTCAGGGCCTGGCATTGCAAACCCTGGCCGAGCGCCTGGAGATCCCTAAAAGCGCCGCACACCGCATGCTGGCCGAGCTGATGCGGCTGGGCTACGTACGGCAGAACCGTGACAACAGCCGCTATCAGCTGTCGGCCAAGCTGGTCGCCCAAGGCTTCCGTTACCTGGCCAGCAGTGGTGCCGATGTTATTCAGCCGATTCTCGACCGCCTGGCCCAGGGCAGTGGTGAGCTGGTGCGCCTTGGTGTCATCGATGGGGGGCGGCAGACCTGGATCGCCAAGTCCCAGGGCGCGCGCTCCGGGTTGCGTTACGACCCGGACATGGGGCGCGACGCGCCGCTGTTCTACACCGCTTCCGGGCACGCCTGGCTGGCCAGCCTGGACGATGAGCAGGCGCTGCAGATGGTGCTGCGCCAAGGCATTGCCGACCCGGGCCAGTTCGGCCCGAATGCGCCGCGCACTACCGACGAGTTGCTTGCCTACCTGCACCGCGCCCGCGAGCGGGGTTATGCGTGGGTCGAACAAACCTCGGCGGTGGGCACCTCGGCGCTGGCTGCGGTGGTGCGGCGCCCGCAAAGCGGCGAGGTGATTGGCGTGCTGAGCATTGCCGGGCCCAGTGCACGCCTGGCGCCAAGCCGTTTGGCCGAGCTGGCCCCTCTATTGCTGGCGGCCACCGAGGAACTATCTGCCGCCAGCCACGCCAGCGAACTGTTTGCCTGAGGGATATTCCGGTCGATTACCGCACAGTCTGTTCAGCAGGCTCTTCTGAAAAGTTGAACCTGGTTCTAAATTGCTGAGGGTGCATTGTGGAACGCTGTTTCATATTCGCACCACAACAATGACAAGAGGACAGGCTGTTGAACGCACCCCTTCGTATCGCCCTGGTCGGCGCTGGCATCATGGGTCGCCAGCATTACCAGCACTTGCGCAATGTACCCCAGGCCCAGTTGTGCGCGGTGGCCGACCCCGGCCCGCAGGCCGAAGCCTTCGCCGTCGACTGTGGCGTGCCGTACTTTGCCGACCATCGGCAGATGCTGCAACGCGTGCAGCCCGAGGCGGTGATCATCGCCAACCCGAACAACCAGCACGTGGCCACTGCGCTGGATTGCGTCGAAGCCGGCGTGCCGGTACTGGTGGAAAAACCGGTCGGCGTGCAGCTGCAGGAGGTGCGGGCGCTGGTCGAGGCGTCGCGGCGGTGCAAGGTGCCGGTATTGGTCGGCCACCATCGTCGGCACAATCCACTGATCGCCAAGGCGCACCAAGTGATCAGCGAAGGCAGGCTGGGCCGGCTGATCAATGTCACCGCACTGTGGCAGTTGCAAAAGCCCGACAGCTACTTCGACACCGCCTGGCGCCGCGAGCCGGGTGCGGGTTTTTTGCTGACCAACCTGATCCATGACCTCGACCTGCTGCGCTACTTGTGCGGCGAGGTGGTACAGGTGCAGGCCTTCACCCGCAACGACGTGCGGGGGTTCGCCAACGAAGACAGTGCCGCCGTGCTGTTGCAGTTCGCCAATGGCGCCTTGGGTAGCCTGACCGGCTCGGACGCCGTAGCGGCGCCCTGGAGCTGGGAGCTCGACTCGGGTGAAAGCCCGGTCTACCCGCGCCAGGATGGCCAGCCGTGTTATCTGCTGGCCGGCACCCAGGGCTCACTGAGCATTCCTCAGCTCAAGCACTGGCACTACGCCGAGCCGGGTTCGGGGTGGCACACACCGTTGTTACAGCACCAGCACAGCATACCCGCCGGTGAAGCATTGACCCTGCAGTTGCAGCACTTCGTGCGGGTCGCCCGCGGTGAACAGCCGCCTTTGGTCGATGCCGCCGACGCGGGCCGCACCCTGGCACTGATCGAAGCGATCCGCCAGGCTGCCGCCAGCGGCCGCGCCTGTGCTCCCGAGCACATTGCCTGATACCCTCTTTCTGGTGACGACGAATGACTGATCGAATATTTTCCCTCGCGGCCCTGACGGTACTCGAACTGTCCCCGCCGGACATGGTTGAGGCTGCTGCCCGCGCTGGCTACAGCCATGTTGGCCTGCGCCTGATGCCGGCCACCGAGCAGGAACAGCACTACCCGCTGGTGGCCGATGCCGATCTGCGCAGGCAGACCCAGGCACGCCTGCGCGATACCGGCATCCAGGTGCTGGACCTGGAGATCCTGCGCCTTAAGCCGGACACCTGCGTGGCGGATCTCGAAGCCATCCTGGCGGTAGGTGCCGAGCTGGGGGGCACCGAACTGCTGGTGGCAGGCAACGACCCGGACGAAGCACGGCTCACCGAGCGCTTTGCCGCATTGTGCGAGCTGGCGGCGGGCCATGGCATCCACCCGCACCTGGAGTTCATGCCCTGGACCGATGTACGCGACTTGCGCCAGGCCATGCGCGTGGTAGCCAACGCCGATCAGGCCAATGGTTGCGTGCTGGTGGACGCGTTCCATTTCAACCGCTCCGGCTCTGCGCTGAGCGACCTGGCGCAGTTGGCGCCGCAACGCATGCGTTATGCCCAATTATGCGACGTGGCGGGGCCTGTGCCGGCCGACATGGACGAAATCCTGCGCCAGGCGCGTAACGAACGGCGCTTCCCGGGTGATGGCGATGCCGATCTGGTCGGGCTGCTGCGTGCGCTACCGGCGACCCTCCCGCTGAGCCTGGAAATCCCTACCCGGCAGTTGCTGGAACAAGGGATCAGCGGCGAACAGCGTGCGCGCATGGCGCTGGACCACGCCAGGGCGGTATTGGCCAAGGTCTGATAGTGGCCAGTGCGCCGCGCCTTCGTTGACCGGGGCGCAAAAAAAGGGCCCGCAAGGGCCCCGTAGAGGTAACTGAGCAGCGCCTCAGGCGCTTTCGACCTGGCGCGGCGCCATGAAGTACATCCACACCAGAGCCAGGAAGTACATGGCCGGGATCATGGTGAACAGCACGGCATAATTATTGTGGGTAGCCGTCAGCACGCTGCCGACGATCTGCGTCATGAACATCCCGCCAATGGCTGCGCACATGCTGCCGAAGCCGAACACGGTGCTCACCAGGTGCTTGGGCGTGTAGTCCATCACCAGGCTCCAGATGTTCGCCGTCCAGGCCTGGTGCGCCCCCACCGCCAGCGAAATGGCCGCCACCGCGACCCAGAGGCCGCTGGCGTTGGCGGCCAATACCACGCTGACCATGGTGCAGGCGAAGACCAGCATGGACAGCAACCGCGCCGTCGTGGCGCGCACGCCGCGGCCGATCAACCATGACGACAGAATGCCACCGCCGATGCTGCCAAAATCTGCCGTCAGCCAGATGATGATCAGTGGGATACCCATCTGGGTCACATTGATGCCCAGGCTGTACTGTTGGTTGAGGAAGGGCGGCAACCAGTACAGGTAGAACCAGAACACCGGTGCGGTGATCGCATAGGCCACCGCGAACGCCCAGGTCCCGCGCAGGCGCAGAATGCGGCTGAACGGCACCCGGGTCGGCTCGGGCTCGACATCTTGCTGGATGTACTGCACCTCGCTCTGGCGCACTGTCGGGTGGCCTTCAGGGTTGTAGTACTTGAGCAGCCACAGCACTACCCACACCAGGCCCAGGCAGCCCATGGCGATGAATGCGGCCTGCCAGCCCCACACGGCTAGAATCAGTGGCAGCAGCGCTGGGGTTACCATGGCGCCGACATTGGTACCGGCGTTGAACAAACCGGTGGCGATAGCCCGCTCGCCGGCCGGAAACCACAGGCGCACGGTTTTCACGCAAGCCGGGTAGTTGGCCGCTTCGGTCAGGCCAAGGATAAAGCGGCAAACCATGAAACCGGCAGCCGAGGTGGCCAGGCCATGGGCGCCGGTGGCCAGGCTCCAGAGCAGCACGGCGAAGAAAAAGGCCCGTTTGACGCCGACCTTGTCGATCAGCCGGCCTTGCAACAGGAAGCCGATGGCGTAACCGACCTGGAACCAAAAGTTGATGTTGGCGTAGTCCATCGCCGTCCAGCTCATTTCCTTGGCCAAGACAGGCTGCATGATGCCAAGGGCGGCGCGGTCGATGTAATTGAGGGTGGTGGCGAAGAACACCAGGGCCAGCATGCCCCAGCGGGTCTTGCCAACGCCGAAGGCGGCGCGAAGCTTGTCGCCGATCGAGCCCTGGGGCATCCGGGGCGCGGCGGGGTGAGTCTTGGAGTTGTTCATGACGGCTCGTTTCTTGAAATTGTATTCAACTGCGGTGCTGCGGGTGCGTGACCATTTCCCAGGCAAGGGGGCATGTAAGGCCGGTGCATGGTGAGCAGTGCGGGCGGCAGCGTCAATTCAAGAGGCGGTCTTATGTTCGGTTACCGAACGCTTGCGTGTGCCGGCCAGGCGTCAGGGCGACCGCTGAGCCGGCGCTGGTTATTCGCGCAGGCTGCGTGGTAGCAAAGCACCTGGTAACACCCAGCTTTCCACTTCGGCGCGGCTGTACTGTTTGATCCACTGGCGCAAGGTCTTGTGCAAGGTGCTCTTGGCTTCGACGACTTCACCGGTATAGGGGTTTTGATAAAACTTGCTGAGCCGCGCCCGGAAACCGGTCGGTGAAACCAGTGCATGGGGTTGCCATGTGAACAGGTCGAAGGTGTGGCGCTGCTCAGGTGCCATGATGCTCAGCACCTGCCTTAAACCGAATTGATATTCGGCCAGCAGGTCGTGCAGTTTGCTTTCGAACTCCAGCTCGCGGCGAAGCTGGGGGTCAACCTTGATGAACTGAAGTTCGTCTTTCTTGTTGGCGAGCAGCCATTCGAGGGCGCGGAACTGGGCAAGATGAGACATGGGGCTTCCTCCAGTGCGTGATGGCACCAGTGTTAGCGCGCCGGTCAGAGCAACGCAAGTGGGGAAATAATTTGAGATTTTTGCAGGGCATTCTTCGTTGTTAGGTTGTACGAAAGTTCGGTTCTGAGTTGGGTTTTCAGTAACTTCCTACAGCGGTGCCTTCAATAACTTCAATAAATGAATGCCTGGGGGTTTTGCCTGTCAGGGCATCTGCTGAGGCGCTGCTGGTTGCTTGAGCCCAATGGTGTGAACGCTGGGGGGCGGTTCTTACAAGATGTTTCATTGCAGCGAAGCGGTGAACTATCGGCGCTGCGCAGGGCTCCTTTGCTAGGCGCACCCTGCGCACGGCTGATGGCCACCCCGTCAGCCTGGGTCACCGAATGAAAAGGAGGCACCGTGACCACATCCGACCACACCCTTTACCGGCGCACCCCCAGCCCGCTGCACGCCCTGCTGTTGGCCGGCAGTGTGCCGTTGTTCCTGGGCGCGCTGCTGAGCGATATCGCCTACTACAACAGCTACCAGATCCAGTGGAGCAACTTCGCCGCCTGGCTGATCGCCGGGGCTTTGGTGTTCTGCGGGCTGGCGCTGCTGTTTGCCTTGGCCAACCTGATCCGCGCCGAGCGCAAAGGCGGGCGCCCGACGCTGTACTTCGTGCTGCTGCTGGTGACCTGGGTGCTTGGCCTGATCAATGCCTTCGAGCATGCCAAGGACGCCTGGGCGGTGATGCCAGCAGGGCTGGTGCTGTCGGTGGTGGTGAGCGTACTTGCACTGGCCGCAGCCTGGACCGGCTTGAGCAACCTGCGTTCTGGAGGTGAAGCATGAAGCCCTTGCACGCGTTGAGTGTATTGAGTGTGGCGCTGCTGTTGAGTGCCTGTGGTGGCGATGGCGAGCCTACCCAGGCCCATGGCCCGGACCCGCGCTTGCCCGAGCCACAACGTGGCTTGTTGCCGAGCATGAAGATCGCTCAGCCGGCGGCCTGGGGTGAGCAGAAACCGACCGTTCCTGAAGGCTACAGCGTCACAGCCATTGCCACCGACCTGAAGATTCCGCGCCAGAGCCTGGTATTGCCCAATGGCGACATCCTGGTGGCCGAAGGCAGGGGCGGCAGCGCGGCCAAGCTCAAGCCCAAGGATGTGATTGCCAGCCAGATCAAGGCCAAGGGCAACACCCAAGTCAAAGGCGGTAACCGCCTGACCTTGTTGCGCGATGCCGACGGCGACGGCAAGTACGAGGTGCAGACGGTATTCGCGGAAAACCTCAACGCGCCGTATGGCCTGGCTTTTGCCGACGGCAAGTTGTACGTGGCCAACCAGGACGCCCTGGTGCGCTTCAACTACACCGAAGGCCAGACCAAGGCCGACGGCCCGCCGACCAAGGTCACCGACCTGCCAGCGCAGATCAACCACCACTGGACCAAGGCGCTGACGATCAGCCCCGATGGGCGCTACCTGTATGTGGGCATCGGCTCGAACAGCAATATCACCGAGCGCGGCCTGGAGGTGGAGATCGACCGCGCCATGGTCTGGCAGGTGGATGCCGAAACCGGCGCGCACCGGCCTTACGCCACGGGCCTGCGCAACCCCACTGCACTGACCATTGAGCCGCAGACCGGGCAGTTGTGGACAGTGGTCAACGAGCGCGATGAGTTGGGGCCCGATTTGGTGCCTGACTACCTCACCTCGGTGCGTGACGGCGGCTTCTACGGCTGGCCCTACAGCTACTGGGGGCAGAACGTCGATGAGCGGGTAAGGCCGCAGGCCCCGGACAAGGTCGCCGCCGCGATCAAGCCAGATTACAGCCTGGGCTCGCACGTGGCGGCATTGGGTGTGGACTTCTCGATCCCGGCCATGGGTGAGGGTTTTGCCGACGGGGTATTCGTGGGCGAGCACGGCAGTTGGAACCGGCCGAACCCGGTGGGCTACAAGGTCATCTTCGTGCCGTTCAGCAATGGCAAACCGGCTGGGGAACCGATTGACTTCGCGACGGGTTTCCGGGGTGAAGATGGCAAGACCCGCGGTCGCCCGGTTGGGGTGACGGTGGACCCACGCGGTGCTTTGATCATTGCGGATGACCTGGCCAATACCGTGTGGCGGGTTACGCGCAATCGGTGAGGGTGGCCGGTTACGCGTGCGGCTCATCGCCGGCAAGCCCACAGGGATCGCATCAGGGCTGACAGGTGTTTGTCAGAAAAGATGCAGCGCCTGTGAGATCGAGCGCCGCCCGCGCGGCGCTTCGCGGGTAAACCCGCTCCTACGTTTGTTTCGGGCCAGTATTGCCTGTGACAGGCGCGCGCGACCGCCTTGTTTGTACGACGCGATATCGTGGTGGGCGCCAGGGCGTTCGCGCGCAAATCCCACAGGCATAATTGGCCCGAAATAAACGTAGGAGCGGGTTTACCCGCGAAGCGCCGCGCGGGCGGCGCTCGATCTCACAGGCGCTGAAGATGCTGCGGCTACCCTTGCCAGAAACCATAGAATCCCCCTCAGGTACGGCGCATGGCTTGAGTGCTGTGCAGTATGTGGGAGCAGGCAGCTTTGAACGGCTTAGCAAATACCCGGACCATACGCAGCCCCGGTTGACAGTTGCGGGTATACTCGCCAACCGTTTCACTGTTATCCGAGTATTTCGATGGGTCTTTCCGCAATCGCAACACCCGCACCGCGCCGCTTCGGCGCGCCCCTTGTCGCCCTGCTTGTGCTGCTGGCCGGTGCCTGGTTCCTGAACCTCAACGCCGGCTTCAAGCAGGCCTTGCTGCTCATGGTCGGCGCCGCACTTGGCCTGACCTTGTACCATGCGGCCTTTGGTTTCACCTCAGCCTGGCGGGTGTTCATCAACGAACGCCGGGGCGCGGGCCTGCGCGCACAGATGCTCATGCTGGCGCTGGCGGTGCTGTTGTTCTTCCCGGCGCTGTCGGCAGGCAGCCTGTTTGGCTCACCCGTGACCGGCCTTGTGGCCCCGGCCGGTGTTTCGGTGGTGTTCGGTGCGTTCATTTTCGGTATCGGCATGCAACTGGGCGGCGGTTGTGCCTCGGGCACGCTGTTCACCGTTGGCGGGGGTAACGCACGCATGCTGGTGACCTTGCTGTTCTTCATCATCGGCTCGGTCAGCGCTACCCACCACGCTGACTGGTGGTTCGCCTTACCGTCGTTCCCGGCCACCTCGATCGTGCAGGCGTGGGGCGTGGCGCCGGCGCTGCTGGTGAGCCTTAGCGTATTCGGCCTGATCGCGTGGGCCAGCGTGGTGCTGGAAAAGCGCCGGCATGGCGGGTTGGAGGCGCCTGTCAGCAGTGCGCAGCGCGGCTTGCGGCGATTGCTGCGGGGCCCCTGGCCGCTGCTGTGGGGCGCCATCGCTTTGGCCGTGTTGAACTACGCGACCCTGGCCCTGGCGGGGCGGCCGTGGGGCATCACCTCGGCCTTCGCCTTGTGGGGCGCCAAGGTGCTTGAAGGCCTGGGCGTGAATGTCGCCAGTTGGGTGTTCTGGCAGGCACCGGCCAACGCCAAGGCGCTGGCTTCGCCGTTGTGGCAGGACATCACCACGGTCATGGACCTGGGCATCGTGCTCGGTGCGCTACTGGCAGCAGGGTTGGCCGGGCGTTTTGCGCCTAGCCTGAAAATTCCGCTGCCGTCATTGCTGGCTGCGGTGATCGGCGGGCTGCTGCTGGGCTATGGTTCGCGCCTGGCCTATGGCTGCAATATCGGAGCGTACTTCAGCGGTATTGCTTCGGGCAGCGTGCATGGCTGGCTGTGGCTGGTGGCGGCTTACGCCGGCAACCTGATCGGGGTGCGCTTGCGCCCGCTGTTCTTTGCCGGGGAACGCCGCCCGGCGGTGTTGAGCGGCTGCTGATTCCGCACTGGGCGCCGTCCGGGGCTGCTTGAAGCTTGCTTCACGGCAGGGGCCCCGTGGCGGCGCTTTTCAATTAATAAAGTGCTTTAGCTTTGATCTATAACCGCTTGAAACAAAACACCTATCTCTTCGCAACTGCATGGTGCACGCACTGCTCGTAATAGGTCTGCCGGATTGCCGCAGGCTTGAGCCTGGAGCGGCTGTTATAGGTTTGTTCAGTAATGCCGAAGGCGGTCATGCGCATCCACGGTTTGGCGAACTTTCGCACCTGAAGCTTCTTGCGCGTAGCGTACAGGGTGACCCCGGCAAGCTTGGCCTGCTGGGCTTCACCGGCTATTTGCGCACCCCACTGGCAGGTGTGGCGATCATTCTGGCTGAGTGCCCTGGCCTGGGCGCCGAAAGCGAATGTGGCGAGCAGGCAGCCGGCCATCGTAGCTAGAAGTACTCGCATATTGCTGTCCTAAGCAATTGAAGGGGAACGAAGTTTGCCTTCACTTGCAAAGGTGGGGGGCCAGCAAATTGCCGTCAGCGGGTGGCCCTGTGCGATGACCCAGCAGCCGGGTTGCGCAGGCTAGCCCAGGCAAGGCAGGCGATCCACAGTACCGACACCCCGTAGTTGAGGCGCTGGTACAGGCCGAACAGCTGCCCGGTTTGTGCCGCTTGGGCCATGAGTGCGACGGTGACGATGGCAAGTATCAGGCTCGTGGCGGACAGCAGCGCGACGGCCTGGCTGCCGGCCAGACGCGTCCCGAGCCACGCCCACAGGGCGCTCGCCAGGGTCAGTGAAAGGAACATCAGCAACCCCGACAGGTTGTGCAGCAGCTGTGAGCTGGAAGGTTGCGCCGCAGCGCAGCCTGGGTCGCAGGCGAACCAGCCTGTGCCCAGGCTACCGAGGCCGTGCATCAATACTAGAGCTGCACTCGACAACGCCACCTTCGAGCCGTGCCAGCGCCGCGCGAGGCCCAAGGCAAACAAGATGAACAAGACCGCGAGAGGATAATTGTTGACCCATGGCGACCAGCGCTGCACGGGCGAGCCAACCGCGCCGAGCTGGCTCATGGCTTGTTGGAAATGGTCGTAGCCGGGGTACGCCAGTGCAGTGAGCCAGACCCCGGCCAAAAGCCACAAGGGGATCAGTAAGCCGCAGCAGAGCAAAAGGCGGTCAAAGGTTTTCATACTGGCAGTTCCTTCCATGGATGCGTGAGGTGGAAACGCACAGTATCTTGCAGCGCAGGCTCTGTGCCAGCACTTCCAGGTGTTGTCGGGTAGGTGCAGCCCCAGACAGGCATTGAAATCCGCACGCGGCATATGTGATCGTACAACTGCTTGCGCTATGATAAGCGCTGTCTTTCAAGGTGAAACACAGGGCGATGACAGAGCAGCAGGTACAGGCAAGGACCCGGCGCAAGCCACGCAGTCTGGCCCAGGAACTGGTTACGGTGCTGACCGAGCGTATTCGCAGCGGCCAGCTCAAGCGCGGCGACAAGCTGCCGACCGAGTCGCAGATCATGGTCGAAGAGGGCGTCAGCCGCACGGTGGTGCGTGAGGCCATTTCGCGGCTGCAAGCCGCCGGGCAGGTGGAAACCCGCCACGGCATCGGTACGTTCGTGCTGGATGCGCCGGCGACCGGGGGCTTCCGGATCGACCCGGCGACCGTCGTTACCCTGCGTGAGGTGCTGGCGGTGCTGGAGTTGCGCATTGCGCTGGAGATCGAATCGGCGGGGCTTGCTGCACAACGCCGCAGCGATGACGAGCTGGCCGGCATGCGCGCGGCGCTGGATGAGCTGAACGAGGGGGCGGCCCACGCTACCGATGCGGTGTCGGCCGATTTCCAGTTTCACCTGCGCATTGCCCAGGCCAGTGGCAACCATTACTTCGCCGACATTCTCAACCACCTGGGCACCAGCATCATCCCCCGGACCCGGTTGAATTCAGCGCGCTTGGCGCGTGATGACCAGGCCCATTACATGAGCCGGCTGCGCCATGAGCATGAAGCCATCTATGAAGCCATTGCACGGCGAGACAGCGAAGGGGCCAAAATGGCCATGCGCATGCACCTGAGCAATAGCCGTGAGCGTTTGCGTCAGGTGCATGAAGAGGCTGAGGCGCAAGGGGCCTGAGGCCCGTGCCGCAAAGGGGCGTCAGATCGCCCCGTCGCGCCACTGCCCATTCACCAACCGCCGCAGCCCCAGTGGGTTGTTGTCACGCAGGGCCGCTGGCAACAGCGCCTGCGGGTAGTTCTGGTAGCACACGGGGCGCAGGAAACGGTCGATAGCCAGGGTGCCGACCGAGGTTCCGCGGGCGTCGGAAGTTGCCGGGTACGGCCCGCCGTGGACCATGGCATCGCACACCTCGACACCTGTCGGGTAACCATTGAGCAGAATCCGCCCGACTTTCTCTTCCAGCAGTGGTACCAGCCAGGCAAAGGCTTCAAAGTCCTCAGGCTCGCCGATCAGTGTGGCGGTCAGCTGGCCGCGCAGGCCAAGCACGGCAGCGCGCAACTGGTCGTTATCCTGAATTTCCACGGCCACGGTGGTGGGGCCGAACACTTCCTCCTGCAGCAATGGGTCGGACTCGACCAGCAACCGGGCATCGGCCTTGAACAACTGGGCATGGGCCTGGCTGCCTTGCTGTGCCTGGCCGGCCAGGTGTTCGATACCGGCGTGGGCGTGCAGGTGCTCCAGGCCAGCGACATAACTGCGCAGGCCGCCGGCGTTGAGCATGACCTGGCCGGCCTGCTGGCCCAGGTGCTGACCCAGCTCAGCCAACAGCTGGCTGTACTGTGGCGATTGCAGCCCGATGACCAGGCCCGGGTTGGTGCAGAACTGCCCTGCGCCCAGGCACACCGAACCGGCCAGCTCACGGGCGATGGCGTCGCCACGCTTGGCCAGGGCGCCCGGCAGGATGATCACCGGGTTGATGCTGGACATCTCGGCGAACACCGGAATCGGCTGGGGGCGCTCTGCGGCCATGCGGCACAGGGCGTCGCCGCCTTTCAGCGAGCCGGTGAAACCTACAGCCTGGATGGCCGGGTGCTTGACCAGCCACTCGCCCACGCCGCCACCGAACACCATGTTGAACACCCCCTTGGGCATGCCGGTACGCTCGGCTGCGCGGGTGATGGCGCAGCCGACCAAGTCGGCGGTTGCCATGTGGCCGCTGTGCGCTTTGAACACCACCGGGCAGCCGGCGGCCAGCGCCGCGGCGGTGTCGCCACCTGCGGTGGAGAACGCCAGCGGGAAGTTACTGGCGCCGAACACCGCGACCGGGCCAACGCCAATGCGCATCTGGCGCAGGTCCACGCGTGGCAGTGGCTGGCGTTCGGGCAAGGCGAGGTCGATGCGTGCGCCAAGGTAGTCGCCACGGCGCAACACCTGGGCGAACAGGCGCATCTGGCCGCTGGTACGGCCGCGCTCACCCTGTATACGTGCGGCGGGCAGTGCGGTTTCGCGGCAGACGATAGCGATGAAGGCATCGTCCAGCTCGTCCAGTTCGGCGGCGATGGCATCCAGAAACTCGGCGCGGCGCGCCGGGGGCAGTTGGCGGAATTCGGCGAAAGCAGCGGCCGCGGCTTTGGCAGCTTGGTCGACTTCGCCCTCGGTAGCCTGAGCAAAGTTGTACGGCAGGGCTTCGCCAGTGCTGGCGTCCAGGCTCTGCAGGCGCTGTGCGCCAGCGGCGCTGCGCTGGCCGGCGATGAAGTTGTGGCCGAGGATATCAGGCATGGGGTGCTCCTGTGAGGGTGGCTGAATGAAGAGTGCTGGGCGAGCCTGCCCAGGGCATCAGGTAATCGGCGCCGGATTGAACAGGGTGATGTCGTTGTGCAAGCGGTGCTGCTCGGCCCAGGTCTGCTTGCGGCCACTGGCGACGTCGAGGTAGTAGTGGAACAGCTCCCAACCCAACTCCTCGATGGTCGCGCGGCCGCTGGCGATGCGCCCGGCGTCGATGTCGATCAAGTCGGGCCAGCGCTGCGCCAGTTCGCTGCGGGTGCACACCTTGACCACGGGCGCCATGGCCAGGCCATACGGCGTGCCGCGGCCTGTGGTGAAGACATGAAGGTTCATGCCTGCGGCCAGTTGCAGGGTGCCACAGACAAAGTCGCTGGCCGGGGTGGCGCAAAAGATCAGGCCCTTGCCCTTGACCCGCTCGCCTGGGCCAAGCACGCCCTGGATGGCCCCGCTGCCGGACTTGACGATCGATCCCAGCGACTTTTCGACGATGTTCGACAGGCCGCCTTTCTTATTGCCCGGTGTGGTATTGGCGCTGCGGTCGGCAGCGCCTTGCTGCAGGTAGCGGTCATACCAGTCCATTTCGCTTACCAGCGCGTCGGCCACTGCCTGGTTTTGCGCGCGCGAAGTCAGCATGTAGATGGCGTCGCGAACCTCGGTCACTTCCGAGAACAGCACGGTGGCACCGGCACGTACCAGCAGGTCGGCGGCATAACCCAGCGCTGGGTTGGCGGTAATGCCCGAAAAGGCGTCGCTGCCACCGCACTGCATGCCGAGGATCAGCTCGCTGGCCGGTACGCTTTCGCGTCGACGCTGGTCGAGTTTCTTCAGGCGGGTTTCGGCCAGCGCCATGATTTGCTCGATCATTTCCACAAAGCCCAGGCTGGCGTCCTGCAGGCGGTACAGCCACGGGTCGCTGAGATCTACCGACGGGTCGTTGTCGTGCATCACCTGGCCGGCTTGCAGCTTTTCGCAGCCCAGGCTGATGACCAGCGCTTCGCCGCCCAGGTTGGGGTTGCGCGCCAGGTTGCGCACGGTGCGGATCGGGATATAGGCGTCGCGGGCGTTGATGGCCACGCCGCAGCCGTAGCTGTGGGTAATGGCTACCACGTCATCGACGTTGGGGTATTTGGGCAGCAGTTCGCTGCGGATGCGCTTGACCGCGTGCTCCAGCACGCCGGTCACGCACTGCACGGTGGTGGTGATGCCAAGGATATTGCGCGTGCCGACCGTGCCGTCGGCGTTGCGGTAGCCTTCAAAGGTGAAACCTTCCAGTGGCGGCAGCGGCTGTGGCACGGCATCGCAGCGTGGCAGGCTGTCCAGTTCCGGTGCAGCAGGCATGGCCAGCTGGCTTTCCTGTACCCAGCTGCCCTGGCGCAGGTCTTCCAGCGCATAACCGATGATTTGCCCGTAGCGGCGCACCGGCTCGCCCTTGGCGATGGTCACGGTGGCAACCTTGTGGCTTTGCGGTACGCCCTCGACCAGGGTCAGGCCGTCGGCAAAACGGGCACCTTCGCCCAGGCCGCCGTCATTGACCACCACCACGACGTTGTCATCGTCGTGCAGGCGCACGTAGCGGGGCGAGTCTGAATGTTCGATCAACTGCATGTTTGGGCCCTACTTGTCAGGTTCTCAGGCTTTTTTGTACATCCGCCCGCACCGAACGAGCCGGCGCGGGCGTGTCACTCAATGGCGCGAGCTGGCCAGTTCGCCGTTGGCAGCAGGCTCAGCCTGTGGCTTCGGGGCGTCGTCGCGCAGTTCGATACGCTTGATCGGGCCAACGATCACCAGGTAGCTGAACACCGCTACCAGGGCGTTGGCGCCGACGTAGACCAGGGCCCACTTGAACGAACCCGTGGCGCTGATGATGTAGCCGATGACGATAGGCGTAGTGATCGAGGCGATGTTGCCGAAGGTGTTGAACAGGCCGCCCGACAGGCCGGCGATCTGCTTCGGCGAGGTGTCTGCCACTACCGCCCAGCCCAGCGCGCCGATGCCTTTGCCGAAGAAGGCCAGGGTCATGAAACCGACGACCATCCACTCGGCGTCTACGTAGTTGCAGAACACCATGGTGGTCGACAACATCAGGCCGCAGACGATCGGCAGCTTGCGCGAGAAGGTCAACGAGTTGCCACGGCGCAGCAGCCAGTCCGAGATCACCCCACCCAGCACGCCGCCGATAAAGCCGCATACCGCCGGCAGCGAGGCGATGAAGCCGGCCTTGAGGATGGTCATGCCGCGTTCCTGCACCAGGTACACCGGGAACCAGGTCAGGAAGAAGTAGGTGATGGCGTTGATGCAATACTGGCCCAGGTATACGCCCAGCAGCATGCGGCTGGTCAGCAGCTGCTTGATGTAACCCCATTTCGGGCCATCGTTGCCGCGCTTCTGGTCCGTGTCGACCAGGCCGCCGTTCTGCTCGATGTGTTCGAGCTCGGCCGGGCTGATGCGTGGATGCTGGCGCGGGTTGTAGATGGTTTTCAGCCACACCATCGAGAAGATGATGCCCAGCGCCCCCATCACCACGAACACGTGCTCCCAGCCGAAGCTGAACACGATCCAGCCCATGATCGGTGCGAACAGGGCGGTGGCGAAGTACTGCGCGGAGTTGAAGATGGCCGAGGCGGTGCCGCGTTCCTGGGTCGGGAACCAGGCCGCGACGATACGGGCGTTACCCGGGAACGACGGGGCTTCGGCAAAACCGACGAGGAAGCGCAAGGTGAACAGGGTCACGACTGCCCAGGCAACCGGAAGGCCGCCCACAAAGCCCTGCAACAGGGTGAACAGCGACCAGGTGAAGATGCTGAAGGCGTAGACGTTCTTGGAACCGAAGCGGTCGAGCAGCCAGCCACCAGGAATCTGGCCAGCCACGTAAGCCCATCCGAAGGCGGAGAAGATATAACCGAGGGTTACGGCGTCAATGCCGAGGTCTTTCTGCAGGCTGGAGCCTGCGATTGCAATGGTCGCGCGGTCGGCATAGTTGATCGTGGTCACCAGGAACAGCATGAACAGGATCAGGTAGCGCACATGCGTCTTTTTAGTCGCTTGCATGCTGGTTGTACTCCCACTAGTTATTTTTGTGCGGGCTCACGAATGGTAACCGGAGCGGGGCAGGCCCACTCCGGGCGCGGCATATGGCAGGCCGCAAGCGGCGCTTACTGCGGGCCCATCTTGTCCATCAGCGCGGCGAGCATTTCGTACTCTTCGGCGGTGAGGTCGGTCAGCGGGGTACGCACCGGGCCTGCGTCGTAACCGGCCAGCTTGGCGCCGGCCTTGACGATGCTCACGGCGTAGCCAGCCTTGCGGTTGCGGATGTCCAGGTAGGGCAGGAAGAAATCATCGATCAGCTTGGCCACGGCAGCGTGGTCGTCGCGGGCGATGGCGTTGTAGAAGTCCATCGCTGTCTTCGGCACAAAGTTGAACACTGCCGAGGAGTAGACCGGTACGCCCAGGGCCTTGTAGGCAGCAGCATACACTTCTGCGGTTGGCAGGCCACCCAGGTAGCTGAAGCGATCACCCAGGCGGCGGCGGATCGACACCATCAGCTCGATATCACCCAGGCCGTCCTTGTAGCCGATCAGGTTAGGGCAGCGTTCGGCCAGTTTCTCCAGCAGGTCGGCGTTCAGGCGGCAGACATTGCGGTTGTACACCACCACGCCGATCTTCACCGATTTGCACACGGCTTCCACGTGGGCGGCAACACCGTCCTGGCTGGCTTCGGTCAGGTAGTGCGGCAGCAGCAGCAGGCCCTTGGCGCCCAGGCGCTCGGCTTCTTGCGCATATTCGATGGCCTGGCGGGTGGAGCCACCCACGCCGGCGAGGATCGGTACCGAAGTGGCGCAGGTATCGACTGCGGTCTTGATGACCTGGCTGTATTCGCTGGCGGCCAGGGAGAAGAACTCGCCCGTACCACCGGCGGCGAACAAGGCACTGGCGCCATAGGGGGCCAGCCACTCCAGGCGCTTGATGTAGCCCGCCGGGTTGAAGTCGCCCTGGGCGTTGAAGTCGGTGACCGGGAAAGACAGCAGGCCGTGGGAGAGGATGGATTTGAGTTCTTGTGGATTCATTGTTGTTGGCATCCTGTGGCGCTTGGGTGGAGGTGTTGTTTTGCGTTAGAGGTAAGTTATCGTACAACCTCGGAGATGACCAGTGCTTTTTGAGATTTTTGTTTTCTGCCAGCGTGCCCGCTTCTACGTGTTCGCCTCGATATGTGTGGTGGGTAGTAGATCGAGCGCCGCCCGCGCGGCGCTTCGCGGCTAAAGCCGCTCCTACGTTTGTTTCGGGCCAATTATGCCTGTGGGATTTGCGCGCGTACGCTTTTGCGCATGGCGCGATATCGCGTCGTACAGACAAGGCGGTCGCGCGCGCCTGGCACAGGCGATACTGGCCAGAAACAAACGTAGGAGCGGCTTTAGCCGCGAAGCGCCGCGCGGGCGGCGCTCGATCTGACAGGCGCTGAAAAACCGACGACCACCACCCGGCAGTCATCGTATCTCTAAAGGCCAAAAGAAAAAAACGATCGCAAAGACAGGCACAAACCCGCCGCCCGATTCCACGGCAGATGTTCTGGGACCAGCAGAGGGTGACCGGGGGAGGCGGGGGCGGCCTTGCGCCGCCCCGCGATCAAAGCAGGGGAAACTGTAGGTCAGGCAGCGCGCTTGACCTGCGCCTTGCGGACCTGGGCGCGGCACGCGTCACCGAAGGCCTGGAAAATCTTGATCGAGTCGGGGTTCTGCGCGGCTTGCCATTCTGGGTGCCATTGCACGGCGAACAGGAACGGCGAAATGCTTGGCGCGTGAATGGCCTCGACCAGGCCGTCTTCAGCATGCGCGATGGCCTCGATGCCGGCGCCGAGCGTGTGCAGGCCCTGGCCGTGCAGCGAGTTGACGCGGATTTCGTCGCAACCCAAAGTGTCGCGCAGCCAGCTGCCTGGCTTGATCTTCACGCTGTGAACCTGGGCGTACTGCACTTCGACCGGGTCTTCCGGGTTTTCCCGGTGGTCGTTGAAACCCGGTTCGGCGTACACCTTCTGGTAAATGTCGCCACCCAGGGCCACGTTGATTTCCTGCATGCCCCGGCAGATGCCGAAGATGGGCAGGCCACGCTTGAGCGCCGCCTTGACCAGCGGAATGTCGAACAGGTCGCGGTTCTGGTCCTGGCCTTTGCCTGGGGTCTGGTTTTCCTGTCCGTACAGCGCAGGGTCGATGTTGCTGCCAGCGCCGGTCAGGTACACGCCGTCGGCCATGTCCAGATAGGTCTCGAGGTCGTCAATGCCGCAGCAAGTGGGCACCAGCACCGGGACACAATCGGCGAACTCGACCAGCGGGGTGATGTATTTGTGGGTCATGACCTGGTAGTCATGGCCTTTGCGCTCTTGGCTGCCCATGGTCATCAGGACGACGGGTTTGCGCAGGGAAGGTTGCTTGTTGCCAATGTTGCTGTTGGACATATGTCACCTTGGGACAGGTTCGACCTGTCGTTGTTGTGCAGGCGCACGGCGCGGGGCTCTGAATGGCGCCTGGAGCCCCGAGCACTGCCGGCTCGTCGAGCTGACGATGCCGGTCGGGGCCTGTAGATAGCTTGCCAGAGCCGTTCGATATGTCAAACGACTGAAAGGGGCTTCGGGGCGGGAAATGCGCCGGTTTTTGGTGGGTTGAACCGATGCGGGCCTGTCGCGGCGTGGGTTTGGCGAGGGGCGCGGTCAATAATATTTAACGACGCAGTTGGGTCTTTGCAGCGGTGCAATGAAATAGGCGGCTTGACGTCAACGCGGTCTTTGTGGGAGCGGCCTTGTGTCGCGAAAGGGCCGCAAAGCGGCCCCCGGATTTCAGCACTGGTGCATGTATTGCCGGGGCTGCTGCGCAGCCCTTTCGCGACACAAGGCCGCTTCCACAGGTTCAGTGACAGGTCTGCAATCAGTGCAGGATCTGCGCCAGGAACCCCTTGGCCCGCTCGGTGCGTGGGTGGTTGAAGAACACCTGCGGCGGGCTGTCCTCGATGATCTGCCCACCCTCCAGGAACAGCACCCGCTCGGCCACCTGCCGGGCAAAGCCCATTTCGTGGGTGACGCAAAGCATCGTCATGCCCGTGCCGGCCAGTTGCACCAGCACATCCAGCACTTCAGCGACCATTTCAGGGTCCAAGGCCGACGTAGGCTCGTCGAACAGCATGATCCGCGGTTTCATGCACAGCGCGCGGGCAATTGCCACGCGCTGCTGCTGCCCGCCGGACAACTGGCTGGGGTACTTGTGCGCCTGGCTTGCGATGCCCACTTTGGTCAGGTACATGCGCGCCCGCTCCTCGGCATCCTTGCGCGATAGCCCACGCACGCTCGTGGGGGCGAGCAGGCAGTTGTCGAGCACGCTCATGTGCGGGAACAGGTTGAAGTGCTGGAACACCATGCCAATGTCGCTGCGTACCTGCGCCGCCTCCCGGGCGTTGGTCGCAAGGTCGACGCCGGCGACCTCGATAGTGCCCTGCTGGGCGATTTCCAGGCGGTTGATGCAGCGAATCAGCGTCGACTTGCCCGAGCCGGAAGGCCCGCACAGGACGATACGTTCGCCTTCGCGTACCTGCAGGTCGATGTCGCGCAAGACATGGAACGCCCCGTAGTGCTTGTTCAAGCCTTCAATGCGGATCAGCACCGCGCGCGGGTCGGTTTCAGGGGTAGCGGTGGCATGGCTCAAGAGTGCGGTCATCGTGTTGTGCTCCCGCGGGGGTCAGTCGAAACGGGTTGCGCTGTAAGGCGCGGGGTCGGTGAAGGGGCGTTCCCCGGTCACCAGTTCGGCCAGCAGGCGGCCGCTGACCGGGCCCAGGGTGAGGCCATGGTGGGCGTGGCCAAAGTTGAACCACAGCCCTGGGTGGCGTGGCGCCGGGCCAATGACCGGGCGCATGTCGGGCAGGCACGGGCGCCGCCCTAGCCACGGTGCGTCGTCCAGGCGCTCGCCCAGCGCGGGGAACAGCTTGCGCGCCAAGGCTTCGCAACGGCCCAGCTGGATCTGGTTGGCGGGCGCATTGGCGGCATCGAACTCGATACCGGTGGTCAAGCGCACGCCGCGCGCCATCGGTGCCAGCACATAACCGCCCTGGGTGTCGCAGATCGCGTGCTCCAGTTGCGCGCCGCCACGGGTGCCGTAGTGCATGTGATAGCCGCGCTTGATCGCCAGCGGTATCCGGTAGCCCAGGCCGCTGAACAGGTCGGCCGACTGGGGGCCCAGGCAGGCGACAACCTCGTCGGCAGTGATCGGGCCACGGCGGCTGTCGACCTGCCACTTGCCGTGGTGCTGACGCAGGCTGCGCGCATCGCCATGCAGGAACTGCCCGCCGCGTTGCTGGAACAAGGCTGCATACCCACGGGTGAGGGCGCCGGGGTTGATGACGGTTTTCGGGTCAAGCCAGTGGATGCCGCCGACCACGGTGGCATCCAGCTGGTGTTCGCGGGCCTGCAACTGGCCGCATTCCAGTATTTCGAACTGCAGGCCGTAACGGCTCAGGCCTTTGGCATCGGCCTTGGCCTGGCTGAACAGCGTCGGATCGCGGAACACCTCGATCCAGCCTTTGGCCTGCACCAGCCCTTGCAGGCCGGCAGCTGCGATCAGCACGTCGTGTTCTTCCACGCAGCGCTGCACCAATGGCAGCATATCGGCGGCGGCACCTGCCAGGCGCCCGGGGGCGGACTGGCGCCAGTAGCGCCACAGCCACGGCGCCGCCTTGGGCAGATGCGCCAGGCTGTAGCGCACGTCGGGCTGGCGGTTCAGGCCATAGCGCAGCAGGGCGCCCAGTTGCCGTGGGAAGGCATAGGGGATGACGCTGGAGCGCTCGATCAGCCCGGCGTTGCCGTGGCTGGTACCGCTGCCCGGTTCGTCGCGGTCGAGCAGTACCACCTGGCGCCCGCGGGCTTGCAAGTGCAGGGCGGTGCTGACGCCGACGATGCCGGCGCCCAGGACTAAGGTCTGGCAATGCATGGAACGTATCCTTCGGTCAGTTCAGGTGGCGGCCCAGGCGGGCTTCCAAGTGTTTCAGCAGGCGCCGCACCACCTCGACGATCACCAGGTAGAGCACTGCGGCCCACAGGTAGATCTGGAAGTCGAAGCTGCGCGAAAAAGCCAGTTTGGTCACGCCCATCAGGTCGTAGATGGTCACCAGCGAGGCAATGGCGCTGGCTTTGATCATCAGGATCAATTCGTTGCCCAGCGGGCCGATGGCAACCAGCAGCGACTGCGGCAGGATCACCTTGAAGAAGGTCGTCGAGCGCTTCAGGTTCAAGGCCCGCGCCGCCTCATACTGGCCCGGGGCGACGGCCATAAGGCTGCCGCGGAAGATCTCGGCCTGATAGGCGGCGGTGTTCAAGGTGAACGCCAGCAAGGTGCAGAACCACGCCTCGCGGAAGAACCACCACAGGCCCACGTCCTGCCAGAAGCTCTTGAACGAGCCCAGGCCGTAGTACAGCAGGAACAACTGGGCCAGCAATGGCGAGCCGCGGAAGAGGTACACATAGCCTGCCGCCAGGCGTTGCAACAGCAGGTTGTGCGACAGGCGCGCCAGCGCCAGCAGCAGGCCCAGCAGCGCGCCCAGGCTGAAGGAAATGGCGACCAGCTTGGCAGTGACCAGCAGGCCGTCGACAAAGCGCGGGCCGTAACGCTCCAGCAGGTCAGGGTCGAGCACCAGCGCCAGCAATTGGTCGAGGCTCATGCGCGCGCTCCTTGCAGGTGGCGGTTGCTCCGCCGCTCGATGTAGGCGAACACGCGCCCGGACAATGCCGCGAACAGCAAGTAGCCCAGGCACGCCACGCCGTAGAAGAACATGGGCTCTTTGGTCACGCTGACGGCCAGGCTGGTCTGGCGCATCAGGTCGACCAACGAGATGGTCGACACCAGCGAGGTGTCCTTGAGCAACGACAGCCAGTTGTTGGACAAGCCGGGCAGGGCAATGCGGGTCAACTGCGGCAGCAGCACCTTGAAGAACCCGGTGCGTTTGCTCAGCCCCAAGGCCGAACAGGCCTCCCACTGGCCTTTGGGCAAGGTCTTGAAAGCGGCCAGCCAGATCTCGCTGGAAAATGCGGCGAACACCAGGCTGAACGCGATCATGGCGGCCACGAAGGTATTGATCAGGAACTCACCTTCATAGCCCAGGGCGGCAAGGACCTTCTGCGCGGCGATCTGGCAGCCGTAATAAATGATCAGCAGTGTCAGCAGCTCGGGCAAGCCGCGGAACACGGTGGAAAACGTGGTGGCCCAGGCCCGTGGCAGGCGTTTGCGCGAGCGGGCCGCCAGGGCAACTACCAGGCCCAGCGGCAGGCCGATGGGCAGGCAGGCCAGGGCCAGTGACACAGTGACCAGCGCGCCGGCCAGCAGCGCCTGGCCCCAGCCACCGCTGGCCAAGGACAGCAAGGACAATTGATCGAGCATGACGAACACCTTGTGTTGACCTCACCGGCCTCATCGGCGGCAAGCCAGCTCTCACAGGTAAACCGCTGTTCTTAAGGTCTGTGGGCAACCTGTGGGAGCTGGCTTGCC
Source organism: Pseudomonas sp. NY5710 (assembly GCF_013305665.1). Classification (NCBI taxonomy): domain Bacteria; kingdom Pseudomonadati; phylum Pseudomonadota; class Gammaproteobacteria; order Pseudomonadales; family Pseudomonadaceae; genus Pseudomonas; species Pseudomonas sp. NY5710. Next base: position 3,048,538 of record NZ_CP045554.1, on the reverse strand, counting down.
GGCGATAGGGCCCGGTGAGGCAATGAGGGCTTGAAGATCAGTTGTAGATATCGAATGCAAAGTACTTGCTGGCGATCTTCTGATAGGTGCCGTTGGCCACGATCTGTTGCAACGCGGTGTTCAGGCGTTGGCGCAAGGCTTCATCATCCTTGCGCACGGCAATGGCGGCATCGGCCTTGGTGTTGGCTACATCACCCAGAATCTTGCAGCAGTCACCGCCGTTCTTGCTGATCCATTCCTGAAGCGGAAATTTGTCGGCAATCACCCCGTCCAGGCGGCCGGCGGCCAGGTCCGCGTTGGCTTCGTCCATGGTCGGGTACAGCTTCACGTCAGCGCCGGCCTTGGCGTAAACGTCCTCGGCATAAATGGCCTGGGTGGACGACGACTGGGCGCCAACCGTGTAGCCGTTGAAGTGGGTTTGGGCATCGGTGATCTTGCTGTCCTTGGCCACGGCCACGGTCAACGGGGTACGGTAGTAATGGTCGGTGAAGGCAATTTTCTTGCGCCGTTCCTCGGTGTCGATCATCGAGGCCACCACCGCGTCGTACTTGCGCGCCATCAGCGCCGGGATGATGCCTTCCCAGTCCTGAGCCACCAGCGTGCACTCGACCTTCATCTGTTCGCACAGGGCATGGGTAATGTCGACGTCGAAGCCATGCAACTGGTTATCGGCGTCGACATAGTTGAACGGCGGGTAGGCACCCTCGGTGGCGAAGCGCAGGGTTTCGGCACTGGCAGCACCTGCCAGCAGCAGGGCGCACGCACCCAGCAAGGCCATGGACTTGTTCATCTCGCACCTCATTGCACTCTTGCTATTGTTGTTTGCCCGCCGACCACGTGGTGTAGCCGACGAACTCGTTATGTAGAGCGGCAGTTGCTTCCAAGCGCTTTTCAACATCCGGCCCGAGTTTCTTGCAGACCTCGTTGACCATCAGGTGTACCCACGACAGCATGGCCGAGGTGGATTCCCAGAACAGATTGAATTCGGTGGGTATGCGGAACACCTCGTCGGCGTTGGCATCGGCCCAGTCACAGAAAGTGTCGGTCACCAAGGTGACCGCAATGCCCGCCTCGCGCGCCTTTTGGCACAGCAACAGGGCATGGCGGGAATAACGGCGCGCCTCGAACACCACCAGGGCGCTGTCTGCGGCGTTACCGAGCAGCACGTCGGCAAAGTGCCCGGCACTGAGGTCGACCAGTTGCACCCCATCGCGCAGGTATTGCAGCAAGTGGCCCATGCACATGGCCACGCCGCGCTCGGTCTGAAAACCTGCAACAAAGACCCGGCGCTTGCTCGCCAAGCGTTGGGCCACGTTGTGCCAGGCCGGGCCTTGGCGGTACTCGTGCACGCGCACCAGGGCGGCCATTTCCAGTTCCAGGCTGCCGCCGTTGTCGCTGGCGTCCTGGCGCTGGCGGTAATCGTGCAAGCGGTCGCCCACCAGCCACGGGCCATCGCCCAGGTCGCTCTGCAGATCTTGCTTAAGTGCCTTGAGGTGGGCATAACCCAGGGAGCGGCAAAACCGCCCGACACTGGATTCGCTGACGCCCAGCTTGGCGGCGATGCTGGCCGAGGTCTGGAACGGCAGTTCGTGCAGGTTGGCGAGCATGTAGGTGGCGATCTTGCGGCCTGACGCTGCGGCCCCGTCGAGGCTGGCTTCCAGGCGTTGCTTGATCGGTTGGCTCATGCTGGGGCTCCAGAAGGTAAGGCTTGGGAAGAAAATGAATGTTTTCTGCCAATAAGTCAACATTTGACAGATAGCTGTCACTCGCGGAAAAGTTTTGCCGTTGCAACGCTGTAGCCACTCCAAAATCAACAAGGAGCTTCAGATGTCCGCACCGTCCACCGGCACCGTCGTGCGCGTGCCGTTTACCGAGCTGCAAGGCCTGCTGCAGGCTATCTTCCAGCGCCATGGCTGCAGCGACAGCGTGGCCAGGGTGCTGGCCCACAATTGTGCCAGCGCCCAGCGCGATGGTGCCCATAGCCATGGGGTGTTCCGCATGCCGGGGTACGTGTCCACGCTGAACAGCGGCTGGGTCGATGGGCGGGCCGTGGCCAAGGTCAGTGACCTTGCCGCCGGCTATGTCAGCGTCGATGCCGCTGGCGGGTTCGCCCAGCCCGCACTGGCGGCGGCCCGCGACCTGTTGGTGGCCAAGGCGCGCAACGCCGGCATTGCCGTGCTGGCGATCCACAACTCGCACCATTTCGCCGCCTTGTGGCCAGACGTGGAGCCGTTCGCTGAAGAGGGCCTGGTGGCCCTCAGTGTGGTCAATAGCATGACCTGCGTCGTGCCGCATGGGGCCCGCAAGCCTCTGTTCGGCACCAACCCTATCGCCTTTGCAGCACCCTGCGCCGAGCATGACCCGATCGTCTTCGACATGGCCACCAGCGCCATGGCCCACGGCGACGTGCAGATTGCCGCGCGTGCCGGCCAGCTGCTTCCCGAAAGCATGGGTGTCGATGCCAATGGCGAACCAACCACCGAGCCCAAGGCGATTCTCGAGGGCGGTGCCTTGCTGCCATTCGGCGGGCACAAGGGCTCGGCGCTGTCGATGATGGTCGAATTGCTGGCGGCAGCACTGACAGGCGGGCATTTCTCCTGGGAGTTCGACTGGTCGGAGCACCCGGGGGCGAAAACGCCATGGACCGGGCAACTGATCATCGTCATCGACCCGAGCAAGGCCGAGGGCGAGCGTTTTGCCCAGCGCAGTCGCGATCTGGTGGAGCAGATGCAGGGGGCAGGGTTGACGCGCATGCCGGGTGAACGGCGTTACCGCGAGCGCGAGGTGGCCGAAGAAGAGGGAGTGGCGCTGACCGAGCAGGAATTGCAAGACCTGAAAGCGTTGCTTGGCTGATCCGGCCTCATCGCCGGCAAGCCAGCGCCCACAGTGGGAGATTCTATGGTTTCTGGCAAGGGTAGCCGTAGCATCTGCAGCGGCTGTTAGATCGAGCGCCGCCCGCGCGGCGCTTCGCGGGTAAACCCGCTCCTACATTTGTTTCGGGCCAGTATTGCCTGTGCCGGACGCGCGCGACCGCCTTGTTTTTACGACGCGATATCGTGGTGGGCGCCAAGGCGTTCGCGCGCAAATCCCACAGGCATAATTGGCCCGAAACAAATGTAGGAGCGGGTTTACCCGCGAAGCGCCGCGCGGGCGGCGCTCGATCTCACAGGCGCTGCATATCTTCTGACAAATACCTGCCAGCCCTGATGCGATCCCTTTGGCTGGCTTGCCGGCGATGGGGCCATCACTGCCAGCATAAAACCCTGGCCATGCAATGTTGCATAGACAACCTTGCACATTAGTGGATGTTCCTGAGCCGTGTGTGCGGGTATGCTCAGGGCTGACTTTTCGTACTGTCCTGATCCAAGGAGCTGCACGCTGTGTTCAAACATGTCGATGCCTATGCCGGCGACCCGATCCTCTCGTTGATGGAAACTTTCAAGGCCGACCCGCGTGCCGACAAGGTCAACCTGAGCATCGGCCTGTATTACGATGAGGCCGGCGTGGTGCCGCAATTGGCGGCGGTGGATGCGGTGGAAAAGCGCATCGCCGGCCAGGACCATGAAGCGTCCCTGTACCTGCCTATGGAAGGCCTGGCCAGCTACCGTCAGGCGATTCAGGCGCTGCTGTTCGGCGCCGATCACCCGGCCGTGACGGGTGGGCGCGTGGCCACGGTGCAGACCGTAGGTGGCTCTGGCGCGTTGAAGGTCGGCGCCGACTTCCTGAAGCGCTACTTTCCGCAGTCGGAAGTCTGGGTCAGCAACCCGACCTGGGACAACCACCGTGCCATCTTCGAGGGTGCCGGCTTCAAGGTAAACACCTACCCGTACTTCGATCAGGCCACCCGCGGCGTCGACTTCGACGGCATGCTGGCCACCCTGCAAGCGCTGCCGGCCAATAGCGTGGTCCTGCTGCACCCGTGCTGCCATAACCCGACCGGTGCCGACCTGGCCCAGAACCAGTGGCAGCAAGTGGTCGAAGTGGTCAAGGCCCGCCAGTTGATCCCGTTCCTCGACATCGCCTACCAGGGCTTTGCCGAGGGCCTGGTCGAAGACGCTTACGCCATCCGCGAAATGGCCCGTGCCGGCGTACCGTGCCTGGTCAGCAACTCGTTCTCGAAAATCTTCTCGCTGTATGGCGAGCGGGTCGGTGGCTTGTCAGTGGTGTGCGACGACGCGGCCACCGCACAGAGCGTGCTGGGCCAGCTCAAGGCCACCGTGCGCCGCAACTATTCCAGCCCGCCCAACTTCGGTGCCCAACTGGTGGCTGGTGTGCTCGGCGATGCCGGCCTGAATGCCCAGTGGGCCGAGGAAGTCGAAGTGATGCGCAAGCGCATTCTGGATATGCGCCAGGCGCTGGTCGATGCCCTGGCCGTGCTGCTTCCAGGCCAGGACTTCCAGTTCTTCCTGCGCCAGCGTGGCATGTTCAGCTACACCGGCTTCAGCGTCGAGCAGGTCCGCCGCCTGCGCGACGAATTTGGCGTGTACCTGATCGATAGCGGCCGCGTGTGCATGTCCGGCCTGCGCCCGGCCAACCTTCAACGGGTAGCCGAGGCGTTTGCTGCCGTCCAGAAGTAACCCTGCATCGGGGTGCTGAGCACCCCGTTCGCGCTGCAAGGCCGCTCCTGCATCCACCGCGCAACACCCGCGATGCCTGCCACTTGTAAAGACAAGTGCAACCGCCCCTCGGAAAAGGGCTTCGCAAGTGCAACCTTTCCGTGCACAATCGCGCCCCTCTTTTCCGGTTGAGTTGGGCGAACGCACTATTTCGCCATTCTCAGCCTGTTGCAGTCTTGCGAGTGGAGCTTCACCCGGAATGAATGAGCAGGCCCCAAGCGTTGAACAACGCTTTGCAGAATCGACCCCCGCCACCCTCGATAACTGGGCGCGGCACGACACCACCTGGATGCTGGGCCTGTTCGGCACCGCCATCGGTGCTGGCACCCTTTTCCTGCCGATCAACGCCGGCCTTGGCGGCTTCTGGCCGCTGCTGATCCTGGCCGTGCTGGCATTCCCGATGACCTATTTCGCCCACCGTGGTCTGACCCGTTTCGTGCTTTCCGGGCGCACCGGTGGTGATATCACCGAGGTGGTCAAGGAGCATTTCGGCAGCACGGCGGGCACCTCGATCACCGTGCTGTACTTTTTCGCCATCTTCCCGATCCTGCTGATCTACAGCGTGGCGCTGACCAACACCGTGTCCAGCTTCATCGAGCACCAGTTGCACCTGCAGCCACCGCCACGGGCCATGCTGTCGTTCGTGCTGATTCTTGGCCTGCTGGCCATCGTGCGCTGCGGCGAGCAGGCCACGGTCAAAGTCATGAGCCTGCTGGTGTACCCGTTCATCGTTGCCCTGGCGCTGCTGGGCCTGTACCTGGTGCCGCACTGGACTGGCGGTATCCTCGATAGCGCCACCCAGGTGCCACCGGCCTCGGCCTTCCTGCACACCTTGTGGCTGGCCATTCCGGTGATGGTGTTTTCCTTCAACCACTCGCCGATCATCTCGGCCTTCGCCGTGGATCAGAAACGCCGCTACGGCGACCACGCCGATGAGCGCAGCGGGCAGATTCTGCGCCGTGCCCACCTGTTGATGGTGGTGATGGTGCTGTTCTTCGTGTTCAGCTGCGTGCTGACCCTGAGCAGCGCCCAGCTGGCTGAAGCCAAGGCGCAGAACCTGTCGATCCTGTCGTACCTGGCCAACCACTTCAGCAACCCCACCATCGCGTTTGCCGCGCCGCTGATTGCCTTCGTGGCCATCGCCAAGTCGTTCCTCGGCCACTACATCGGTGCCAGTGAAGGCCTCAAGGGCATTATCGCCAAGACCGGCGCCCGCCCGGGTGCCAAGTCCCTGGACCGGGTGGTTGCAGGGTTGATGCTGGTAGTGTGCTGGATCGTCGCCACCCTCAACCCGAGCATCCTCGGCATGATCGAATCGCTCGGCGGCCCGATCCTTGCGGTGCTGCTGTTCCTGATGCCGATGTACGCCATCCGCCGTGTACCGTCCATGCGCAAGTACAGCGGCGCGGCGTCCAACGTATTCGTGGTAGTGGTGGGCCTGGTTGCGCTGACTTCGGTGGTGTACGGCCTGCTGGGCTGAGTCACGGCGGGCTATGAAACAAGCCCGGGTTGGCTGGCGCCGCCCGGGTTTTTTTGCGCGTGAAACTCACCCGGCAAGGGGCGAGAAAGCCGGAAGTTTGTTCACAAACATTATCCGGGAATAGAACAAATTCACCCGCCCCCATAGGCACTCGGCCGCCTTCATGCTTAACTCGGTGTCCTTTTCAAACCCCGCATAAGGATTTCGTCATGGCTCAAGTGACTCTCAAAGGCAACCCGGTTCAGGTCAACGGCAACCTGCCACAGGCCGGCGCCCAGGCTCCGGCTTTTTCCCTGGTGGGTGAAGGCCTGGCTGACAAGTCGCTGAAAGACTACGCCGGCAAGCGCAAGGTGCTGAACATCTTCCCGAGCGTCGACACCCCAACCTGTGCCACTTCGGTGCGCAAGTTCAACGCCCAGGCCAACGATGTCGCCAACACCGTGGTGCTGTGCATCTCCGCCGACCTGCCGTTTGCGCAGGCACGTTTCTGCGGCGCCGAGGGGCTGGAGAACGTGAAGAACCTGTCGACCCTGCGTGGCCGCGAGTTCCTCGAAAACTACGGCGTGGCAATCGCCGATGGCCCGCTGGCTGGCCTGGCGGCCCGCGCCGTGGTGGTGCTGGACGAGAACGATAAAGTGCTGCACAGCGAGCTGGTCGGCGAAATCGCTGAAGAACCGGACTACGAGGCTGCACTGGCGGTACTGAAGTAAGCAGCGCCCCTGTAGCGTAGCGCTTGCAGGTCGTGGCAGCCCTGTATAAGCAGGCTTAGCCACGAAGGGGCCGGCGCAGGCTGTGGAACCCCACAGCCCTCAGCGCGCTCCAAGCAACACCCTGTAACGGCCTGGAACACGTTCCGGGCCGTTTTCATTTAAAATTCCGCGTCTTGGCAACGTCAGCCAAAGGTAAACCTCTGGTAAAGGCCCTTTGCTAAAACGATGCCAGTGCTTATCGTTCACCCTCCCCAAGCCGTCATTCCGAACAAGGTTCGTTCAACCCATGCAAGCGTCCAATTCCCGTTCCCCTCGTCGCTGGCTGCTCGGCCTGCTGATCCTGCTGCTGGTGGCTGCGCTGGCCTGGTGGCTGTGGCCTGCAGCAACGCCTGGGCATAAGGACGCCAGCGGCGGGCGTGGTGGCAAAGGCATGGGCATGGGCGGCCGCCCGGGCTTCGGTGGTTCCACCGATCCGGTGCCTGTGCGGGTCGAACCCGTGACCGTGGGTGACTTCCCGCTGTATTACAAGGCGCTGGGTACAGTGACTGCGACCAACACGGTCAACGTGCGCAGCCGCGTGGCAGGCGAGCTGGTCAAAATCCACTTCAAGGAAGGCCAGCAGGTCAAGGCCGGCGACCTGCTCGCCGAAATCGACCCGCGCACCTACCGGATCGCGCTGCAGCAGGCCGAAGGCACGCTGGCACAGAACCAGGCGCAGTTGAAGAACGCCCAGGTCGACTTGGCCCGCTACAAAGGCTTGTACGCCGAAGACAGTATCGCCAAGCAGACCCTCGACACGGCCGAGGCCCAGGTGGCGCAGTTTCAGGGCCTGGTCAAGACCAACCAGGCGCAAGTCAACGATGCCCGGCTGAACCTGGAGTTCACCCAGATCCGCGCCCCGATCAACGGCCGGGTGGGCCTGCGCCAGCTCGATCTGGGGAACCTGGTAGCGGCCAACGACACCAATGCCCTGGTGGTCATCACCCAGACCGAGCCCATCAGCGTTGCCTTCACCTTGCCGGAAACCGAACTGGACACCGTGCTGCAGCGTTACCGCAGCGGCGCCAGCCTGCCGGTCGAGGCCTGGGACCGCAGTGACAGCAAGCTGCAGTCCAAGGGGGTACTGGCCAGTATCGACAACCAGATCGACACCACCACCGGCACCCTGAAATTCAAGGGCCGCTTCGAGAACAAGGACCTGGCCCTGTTCCCCAACCAGTTCGTCAACGTTCGTTTGCTGGCCGACACCCTCAAGCAGGTGGTCATGGCCCCGGCGGCAGCCATTCAGTTCGGTAACGACGGCACGTTCGCCTACGTCGTCAACGACCAGAGTACGGTCAATGTACGCAAGCTCAAGGTCGGCGCCAGTGATGGCGAGCACAGCGTCATTCTCGATGGCCTGAAGGCCGGCGACCGCCTGGTACTGGAAGGTACCGACCGCCTGCGCGAGGGCACCAAGGTAGAGGTGGTCGAAAACAGCTCGCAGGTGCCGACGACCCCAGGCCAGAAACTGCAGGGCCAGGATGCGAAAGGGTCGGCACATGCCGGTGAGGGCCAGCCAGGGCAAGCGCAGCCTGGTGCCGCAGCAGGCAAGGCGGGCGCATGAACCTCTCGCGCCTGTTCATCCTGCGGCCGGTCGCCACCACGCTGAGCATGCTGGCCATCGTGCTGGCCGGCCTGATCGCCTACAAGCTGCTGCCGGTTTCTGCCTTGCCGCAGGTGGACTACCCGACCATCCGTGTCATGACCCTGTACCCCGGCGCCAGCCCGGAGGTCATGACCAGCGCGGTGACCGCGCCACTGGAGCGCCAGTTCGGCCAGATGCCTGGGCTTGAGCAAATGGCCTCGACCAGCTCCGGCGGCGCATCGGTGCTCACACTGCGTTTCAACCTGGACATGAACATGGACGTTGCCGAGCAGCAGGTACAGGCCGCGATCAACGCCGCCAGTAACCTGCTGCCCAGCGACCTGCCGGCGCCGCCGGTGTACAACAAGGTCAACCCGGCCGACACGCCGGTGCTGACCTTGGCCATTTCCAGCAAGACCATGCCGCTGCCCAAGCTCAACGACCTGGTCGATACCCGGGTGGCGCAGAAGCTTGCGCAGATCAGCGGCGTGGGCATGGTGAGCATCGCCGGGGGCCAGCGCCAGGCGGTGCGGATCAAGGTCAATGTCGATGCCTTGGCGGCCAATGGCCTGAACCTTGAAGATGTCCGCACGCTGATCGGCGCGTCCAACGTCAACCAGCCCAAGGGCAACTTCGACGGGCCCACCCGCGTGTCGATGCTCGACGCCAACGACCAGCTGCGCTCCCCCGAGGAATACGCCAACCTGATCCTGGCCTACAACAACGGTGCGCCGCTGCGCCTGAAGGACGTGGCAGAAATCGTCGACGGTGCCGAGAACGAGCGCCTGGCAGCCTGGGCCAACGAAAACCATGCGGTACTGCTGAACATCCAGCGCCAGCCGGGTGCCAACGTGATCGAAGTGGTAGACCGCATCAAGGCGCTGCTGCCGTCGATCACCGACAACCTGCCTGCGGGCCTGGATGTGTCGGTGCTCACCGATCGTACCCAGACCATCCGCGCCGCGGTCAAAGATGTCCAGCACGAACTGCTGATCGCCATCGTGCTGGTGGTCATGGTCACGTTCGTTTTCCTGCGCCGGGCCAGCGCCACCCTCATTCCGTCCATCGCGGTACCGCTGTCGCTGATCGGCACCTTCGGCGTGATGTACCTGGCCGGCTTCTCGGTCAACAACCTCACGCTGATGGCGCTGACCATCGCCACCGGCTTCGTGGTCGACGACGCCATCGTCATGCTGGAGAACATTTCCCGCCATATCGAAGAGGGCGAAACGCCCATGCAGGCCGCGCTCAAGGGCGCCCGGCAAATCGGCTTCACCCTGATATCGCTGACGTTCTCGCTGATTGCGGTACTGATCCCGCTGCTGTTCATGGCCGACGTGGTCGGCCGCCTGTTCCGCGAGTTCGCCATCACCCTGGCGGTGGCCATCCTGATTTCCCTGGTGGTGTCGCTGACCCTGACGCCAATGATGTGCGCGCGCCTGCTCAAACGTGAACCCAAGGCAGAAGAGCAGGGCCGGTTCTACTGTGCCAGTGGCGCCTGGATCGACTGGCTGATCAAACACTACGGCAGCGCCCTGCAATGGGTGCTCAGGCACCAGCCACTGACGTTGCTGGTGGCGGTGGCAAGCCTGGCGTTGACGGTGTTCCTCTACATGGTGGTGCCCAAGGGCTTCTTCCCGGTGCAGGACACTGGGGTCATCCAGGGCATCTCCGAAGCGCCGCAGTCCACTTCGTTCGCCGCCATGAGCGAGCGCCAGCAGGCCTTGAGCAAGGTGATCCTGCAGGACCCGGCCGTACAAAGCCTGTCGTCCTATATTGGTGTCGATGGTGACAACGCCACGCTCAACAGCGGCCGCTTGCTGATCAACCTCAAGCCCCACGGCGAACGCGACGTCACGGCCAGCGAAGTGATCAGCCGGCTGCAGCCGCAAGTCGACCGCCTGGTGGGCATTCGCCTGTTCATGCAACCGGTGCAGGACCTGAGCATCGAAGACCGCGTCAGCCGCACCCAGTACCAGTTCAGCCTGTCGTCGCCCGATGCCGACCTGTTGGCGCAATGGAGCGGCACATTGGTGCAGGCGCTGCAGCAGCGCCCCGAGCTGGCCGATGTGGCCAGTGACCTGCAGGACAAAGGCCTGCAGGTGTACCTGGTCATCGACCGCGACATGGCCAGCCGTTTGGGCATCACCGTGTCGCAGGTCACCAACGCCTTGTACGACGCGTTTGGCCAGCGGCAGATCTCGACCATCTACACCCAGGCCAGCCAGTACCGCGTGGTGCTGCAGGCCAAAGATGCCGCGGTGATCGGCCCGCAGGCGCTGGAGTCGGTCCACGTCAAGGCTGCCGATGGCGGCCAGGTACGCCTGTCGGCATTGGCGCGCATCGAGCAGCGTCAGGCCCAATTGGCGATCTCGCACATTGGCCAGTTCCCGGCCGTGACCCTGTCTTTCAACCTGGCCCATGGCGCGTCACTGGGTGAAGCGGTGCAGGTGATCGAGCAGGTCCAGAAGGACATCGGCATGCCGCTGGGGGTGCAAACCCGCTTCCAGGGGGCGGCGGACGCCTTCCAGGCCTCGCTGTCGAGCACCTTGCTGCTGATTCTGGCAGCGGTGGTTACCATGTACATCGTGCTGGGCGTGTTGTACGAGAGCTACATCCACCCGGTGACCATCCTCTCGACGCTGCCGTCGGCGGCCGTCGGCGCCTTGCTGGCCTTGCTCATCAGCGGCAACGACCTGGGCATGATCGCAATCATCGGCATCATCCTGCTGATCGGCATCGTCAAGAAGAACGCGATCATGATGATCGACTTCGCCCTCGAAGCCGAACGCCATCAAGGCATGAGCCCCCGTGACGCCATCTACCAGGCGGCGCTGTTGCGCTTCCGTCCAATCCTGATGACCACCCTGGCGGCGCTGTTCGGGGCCGTGCCACTGATGCTGGCCACAGGCTCCGGCGCCGAGCTGCGACAGCCGCTGGGCCTGGTGATGGTCGGTGGCTTGCTGGTCAGCCAGGTGCTGACGTTGTTCACCACGCCGGTCATCTACCTGTACTTCGACCGCCTGGCGCGCCGCTGGCGCCCGGCCGATAGTGCGAAGCAGGCCGAAGCATGAATCTGTCGGGTCCGTTCATTCGTCGCCCGGTGGCGACGATGCTGCTGAGCCTGGCGATCATGCTGCTGGGTGGGGTCAGCTTCAAGCTGCTGCCGGTTGCGCCACTGCCGGAAATGGATTTCCCGGTGATCGTGGTGTCGGCCAACCTGGCCGGTGCCAGCCCCGAGGTCATGGCCTCTACCGTGGCCACGCCACTGGAGCGCAAGCTGGGCAGCATCGCTGGCGTGACCACCCTGACCAGCAGCTCCAACCAGGGCTCGACGCGGGTGATCATCGGTTTCGAGATAGGCCGTGATATCGACGGTGCGGCGCGTGAAGTGCAGGCGGCCATCAATGCCACCCGCAACCTGCTGCCCAGCGGCATGCGCAGCATGCCTACCTACAAAAAGATCAACCCATCGCAGGCGCCGGTCATGGTGCTTTCGCTGACCTCGGACGTGTTGCAGAAGGGGCAGCTGTACGACCTGGCCGACACCATTCTGGCGCAGAGCCTGGCCCAGGTGTCCGGGGTAGGGGAGGTGCAGATCGGCGGCAGCTCGTTGCCGGCGGTGCGCATTGCCGTCGAACCGCAATTGCTCAACCAGTACGGCCTGTCACTGGATGAAGTGCGCACCGCGGTGGCCAACGCCAACCAGCGCCGGCCCATGGGTTTTGTCGAAGACGCCGAGCGCAACTGGCAGGTGCGCGCCAATGACCAGTTGGAGAAGGCCAAGGACTACGAGCCCATCGTCATTCGCCAGCAGAACGGGACCATTCTGCGTCTGTCCGACGTGGCTGCGATTACCGACGGGGTCGAAAACCGCTACAACAGTGGCTTCTTCAATGACCAGTCGGCAGTGCTTCTGGTGGTCAACCGCCAGGCTGGCGCCAATATCATCGAGACGGTCGGGCAGATCAAGGCGCAGCTGCCGGCCCTGCAGTCGCTGCTGCCCGCCAGCGTGCAGCTGAACGTGGCCATGGACCGGTCGCCGGTCATCAATGCCAGCCTCAAGGAGGCTGAGCACACCCTGCTGATCGCGGTGGTGCTGGTGATCCTGGTGGTCTACCTGTTCCTCGGCAGCCTGCGCGCCTCGCTGATCCCCAGCCTGGCGGTGCCGGTATCGCTGGTGGGTACTTTCGCTGTCATGTACCTGTGTGGTTTTTCGCTCAACAACCTGTCATTGATGGCGCTGATCCTTGCCACCGGCCTGGTGGTGGACGATGCCATCGTGGTGCTGGAGAACATTTCCCGGCACATCGAAGACGGCCAGCCACCCATGAAGGCGGCCTTCCTGGGCGCCAAGGAAGTCGGCTTCACCTTGCTGTCGATGAACGTCTCGCTGGTGGCGGTGTTCGTTTCCATCCTGTTCATGGGCGGCATCGTGCGCAACCTGTTCCAGGAATTTTCCATCACTTTGGCGGCGGCAATCATCGTGTCGTTGGTGGTGTCGTTGACCCTTACGCCGATGCTCTGCGCGCGCTGGCTCAGGCCGCACAACGCCGAGCAGACCCGCCTGCAACGCTGGAGCGACAAGCTCCACCTGCGCATGGTCGACGCCTATGACCGCAGCCTGGGTTGGGCCCTGCGCCACAAGCGCCTGACCCTGTTCAGCCTGCTGGCAACCATTGGCCTGAATATCGCGTTGTATGTGGTGGTGCCCAAGACGCTGATGCCCCAGCAGGACACCGGCCAACTGATGGGCTTTATCCGCGGTGACGATGGCCTGTCTTTCAGCGTGATGCAGCCGAAGATGGAAACCTACCGTCGCGCCTTGCTCGCCGACCCTGCGGTGCAGAGCGTTGCCGGCTTCATCGGTGGCAACAGCGGTACCAACAACGCCATGATACTGGTGCGCCTGAAGCCGATCAGCGAGCGCAAGCTGGACGCGCAAAAAGTGATCGAGCGCCTGCGCAAAGAGATGCCCAAGGTGCCGGGTGGGCGGCTGTTCCTGATGGCCGACCAGGACCTGCAATTGGGGGGTGGCGGGCGTGACCAGACCTCGTCGCAGTACCTGTACACCCTGCAAAGCGGCGACCTGGCGGCGTTGCGCGAGTGGTTCCCGAAGGTGGTCGCGGCGCTGCGCGCGCTGCCGCAGCTGACTGCCATCGACGCCCGCGATGGGGGTGGCACCCAGCAGGTGACGCTGGTGGTGGACCGCGACCAGGCCAAGCGGCTGGGGATCGACATGGACATGGTCACCACGGTGCTGAACAACGCCTACAGCCAGCGCCAGATCTCCACCATCTACGACAGCCTCAACCAGTACCAGGTGGTGCTGGAAATCAACCCGAAATACGCCTGGGACCCCAGCACCCTCGAACAAGTGCAGGTGATCACCGCTGACGGCGCCCGGGTGCCGTTGTCGACCATCGCCCACTACGAAAATACCCTGGCCAACGACAGGGTCAGCCACGAAGGCCAGTTTGCTGCCGAAGACATCGCCTTCGACATTGCCGAGGGCTACAGCCCCGACCAGGCCCTGGCCGCCGTGGAGCGGGCAGTGGCGACCCTGGGCCTGCCGGAGGGGGTGATCGCCAAGCTCGGCGGCAGCGCCGATGCCTTTGCCAAGACCCAGCAGGGCCAGCCGTTCATGATCCTGGGTGCATTGCTGCTGGTGTACCTGGTGCTGGGTATTCTGTATGAAAGCTACATTCACCCGCTGACCATTCTCTCCACGTTGCCGTCGGCCGGCGTCGGTGCCTTGCTGGCGCTGTACCTGACCGGTGGCGAGTTCAGCCTGATCTCGCTGCTGGGGTTGTTCCTGCTGATTGGTGTGGTGAAGAAGAACGCCATCCTGATGATCGACCTGGCCCTGCAGCTTGAGCGTCATCAGGGCCTGTCTCCGGAGGAGTCGATTCGCCGCGCGTGCCTGCTGCGCCTGCGGCCCATCCTGATGACGACCTTGGCGGCCATCCTCGGTGCCTTGCCGCTGCTGCTGAGCCGGGCCGAAGGCGCCGAAATGCGCCAGCCGCTGGGCCTGACCATCATCGGTGGCCTGGTGTTCAGCCAGATCCTGACCCTTTATACGACGCCGGTGGTCTATCTGTACCTCGACCGCCTGCGCCACCGCTTCAACCGTTGGCGCGGTGTGCGCACCGACGCCGCCATGGAAACCCCGCTATGACATTTGCCCACTCCCCACTGCACCGTGGCCTGCAGGCGTTGACCCGCGGGCGTGGCTCGCGCCTGCTCAGCGCCGGGTTGTGCGTGGCCATGCTCAGTGCCTGTACCCTGAGCCCGGACTACCAGCGCCCGGCGCTGGACAGCACGGCGGCGCAGTTCAAACACGCCGAGGGCTGGACCCAGGCGACGCCGTCCGATGCCATCGCCCGTGGCGCCTGGTGGGAAATCTATGGCGACGCCGGGCTCAATGCGCTGGTCGAGGAACTGAACCGCAGCAACCAGACCGTGGCGCAGTCCGAAGCCCAGTACCGCCAGGCCCAGGCGCTGGTGCGCAGCAGCCGTGCGTCGCTGTTTCCCAGCCTTGACCTGAGTGCCAGCAAGAACCGCTCGGCGCAGGGGACCGGTAGCTCCAGCTCCAGCCTGTCCAACAACAGCAGCGGTATACGCGACACCTACAATGCGCAGTTGGGCGTGAGCTGGGAAATCGACCTGTGGGGCAAGTTGCGGGAAACCCTGAGTGCCAACCAGGCCAGTGCCCAAGCCAGCCTCGCCGACCTCGCCTCGATCCGCTTGAGCCAGCAGTCGGAACTGGTGCAGAACTACCTGCAACTGCGGGTAATCGACGAGCAGAAGCGCTTGCTCGAGGCGACCGTGGCAGCTTATCAGCGTTCGTTGCGGATGAATGAAAACCAGTACCGCGCCGGCGTTGCCGGCCCCGATGCGGTTGCCCAGGCGCGCACCCAGCTGAAAAGCACCCAGGCTGACCTGATCGACCTGATCTGGCAGCGTGCACAGTTCGAGAACGCCATTGCGGTGTTGCTGGGCAAGCCCCCGGCCGACTTCAACCTGGCCGACAGCAAGGCTATCCCTGCGCTGCCGCGCATTCCAGTGTCACTGCCTTCGCAATTGCTTGAGCGTCGGCCAGACATTGCTGCGGCCGAGCGCAATGTAATGGCTGCCAACGCCAATATCGGCGTGGCGCGGGCGGCGTACTTCCCGGACCTCAGCCTGAGCATGAATGGGGGGTATTCCAGCAGCAGTTTCAACAACTGGATCGAATTGCCCAACCGCTACTGGTCGGTGGGGCCGCAACTGGCGCTTACCCTGTTCGACGCCGGCAAGCGCAGCGCCGAGGTTGACCGTACCGTGGCAGTGTATGACCAGACCGTGGCGCAGTACCGGCAGACCGTGCTGGACAGCTTCAAGGAAGTGGAAAACCTGCTGGTGCAGTTGAAGGTCTACGGTGATGAAGCGGTGGTGCGCCAGGAAGCGCTGGATGCCGCCCGCGAATCGCTGCGCCTGACCGAAAACCAGTACCGCGCAGGCTTGATCGGTTACCTGGACGTCGTCAACGTGCAGGCCACCGCGTTGAGTAACGAGCGCAGTGTGCTGAACCTGCTGCAAGGGCGCTTGGTGGCCAGTGTGCAACTGGTGGCCGCGCTAGGCGGTGGCTGGGATGCCGGGCAGGCGTTTGCCGAGCAGGATTGACGGCATATGCAGGCCTGCAATGGCGGGATGATCTAGAATCCGCCGTTTTACCCGAGCGCCGCATCATGCCGCCTATCACGCTATTGCCAACCACCGCCGACCAGGCGCCGCTGATCCGCAACCTGTACCAGTTCTATGCCTATGAATCTTCCGACTGGGAAGAGGAAGATGTGGAACTGGACGGCCGCTTCTACATTCATGACGAACACCTGCAGCGCTATTGGCAGGCTGCCGGCTGGGGTGCCTACCTGGTGCTGGCCGACGGTTTCATCGCCGGTTTCGTGCTGGTCGAGCGCAGCGAGCTGCCTGGCATTCACGCCCTGGAGCTGGCCGACCTGTTCATCTTGAAGAAGTACCGCCGCCAAGGCATCGGCCGGGCAGTGGCGCTGCAGTTGCTCGGCGACGGGGGCGACTGGCTGCTGCGTTGCTATGCCCAGGACCCAACCGCGGTGGCATTCTGCGACGCAGTCCTGGGGAACCTGTCGCGCCCAGTGCGGGCCATTGACCTGGCAGATGAGCCCGCATTAATCAATTACCTGGTGAGTGGCGCCCGCCACTGAGCGCCTCCCGCGCGGCCCTGGTTAGCTATTCCAGTCCGGGGCAAAGGCCGGGCTGACCACTCGCTGGTCTTTCGGTAGCTCGGCAATCGCAGCGCGGTCCTCGTCATCCAGTTGCACGTTCAGCGCCGCCAGGTTGGCCAACTGGTTTTCGCGGCTGCTGGCCTTGGGGATCGCCGCCACACCGTCCTGGTCCAGTAACCATTTGAGCGCCACCTGGCTGGGCAGTACGCCGTGCTTGCCGGCAATAGCCTGGATCACCGGGTGCGCCGCCGCCTGGCCGCGGGCCAGCGGGGTATAGGCGGTGAGCAGCAGATCGTGGCGACGGGCGTAATCGAGCAGCGGCTGCTGGCCGAGCAGCACGTGGTACTCCACCTGGATCGCCGACAACGGCGCCCCGTGCTGTTCCACGACCTCGCGTAGCAACCCCAAGGGGAAGTTGGCCACACCAATGTGGCGTGCCTTGCCTTCTTCACGCAGGGCCACCAAGGTCTCGATACTGCGGGCCAGGTCTTCATGCTGGCCGGGCCAGTGAATATGGAACAGGTCCACCTGCTCGGTGCCCAGTGCCCGCAGGCTGGCTTCCAGCGACGCGCGCATTGCCTTGGGTTGCAGCCGGTCCCACCAGACCTTGGTGGTCAGGTGGACCTGCTCGCGCGGGACCTCGCTGTCGCGCAGAGCCTGGCCGACGGCGGCTTCGTTCTCGTAGGCGGTGGCCGTGTCGATGTGCCGGTAGCCTAACTCCAGTGCCTGGCGCACGGCCTGGGTGCACGCGCTGCCGGTCATTGGCCAGGTGCCCAGGCCCAGGGCAGGCAGTTCCAGGCCGTTACGGGTTGTGAGCCTTTGCATGTCTATTCCTTGTACAGTGTGCCGGGTGAGGCTCCATGGTCGATGATCAATGCGGCACGGGCCATGCGCGCGGCGCGCAAAGTGGTCGATCAGCGAACGGAAATTGCGTTCAGCCCCGGCCTGCGGCAAATGAACTTCCTTATGTTGCGGCATCTCTTCTAGAATCCCAGCTGTTGCATCCGCCAGGCTCCGCTTGCGCGGTCATCCCCCTGGCGCGGCCTATGGCGGCGTCGTCATCGAGAGAGCCATGAGTTCCAGTACACCGTTGTCCGGCGTCAACAAACCCTTGCGTGGCATCGCCCTGGTGGTGGTAGCGACGTTCCTGTTCGCCAGCCACGATGCCTTGTCCAAATTCCTCGGCGGCCTCTACCCGATCGTGATGGTGGTATGGGCGCGCTATGTGGTGCATACCCTGCTGATGGCCGGCATTTTCCTGCCCAAGGCCGGCCTGAACGTCCTGCGTACCCGCCGCCCGCTGTTGCAGACCTTGCGCGCCCTGAGCCTGCTGAGCACCAGCCTGCTGTTCACCACAGGCTTGCAGTACCTGCCGCTGGCTGAGGCAACGGCGGTCAACTTCCTCGCCCCGGTGCTGGTCACCGCATTGTCGGCGCCATTGCTCAAAGAGCGGGTTACCGTGGCGCAGTGGGTGGCCGTGGTGCTGGGTTTCATCGGCGTGCTGGTGGTGGTGCACCCGGGTGGGGCCATGTTCACCCCGGCGATTCTGTACCCGTTCGGCTCGGCGTTGGGCTTCTGCTTCTATCAGTTGCTGACGCGTATTCTCGCCGCGCATGACAGCCCCACCACTAGCAACTTCTATGCGGGGCTGTGCAATACGCTGGCGATGAGTGCGCTGGTGCCGTTCTTCTGGGAAGTGCCGCGCTGGGACCATGCCCTGCTGATGTTGGCGCTGGGCGGTTTCGGCATGACCGCGCACCTGTTGCTGACCCAGGCATTCCGCCATGCGGCACCCGCGTTGCTGGCACCGTTCAGCTACTGCCAGATCGTGTTCGCCGGCTTGCTTGGCCTGGTGGTGTACAGCCAGGTACCGGATACCTTGAGCCTGGTGGGTATCGCGGTGATCTGCCTCAGCGGCCTGGGGGCGGCGTGGATGCAGCGGGGCAAGTAAGCCTGGCCATCGTCAAGGCTGGCTGGCCATGAACTGCATGATGCGCTCGCGCAGCCAGCGCTCGGCCGGGTCGTTGTCCTGGGCGCCACTCCAGACCATCGACAGCTCGGCCTCGGTGATCTCGAACGGTGCAGGGTCGGCGCGTAGACAACTGTCCTCGACCAGTGCACAGGCAGCGTAGTCAGGTACCGTGGCGATCAGTTCGGTGTTGCGCAGCAGGGCGCGCAGGCTGCCGAACTGCGGCACCGCCAGCACCACTTTGCGGGATCGACCGATCCGCGCCAGGTCGAGGTCGATGTTGCCGCTCATGTCACCGGAGAACGACACCATCACATGCGGCCGGGCACAGTATTCGTCGAGTGTCAGTGGCCCCGGGCGATCGTCGGCGCGCAGCACCCGCACGCCGATATCGCGCAGCTTGCGGCGCTTGGCGGTTGCCGGCAGGTCGGTGGTGTAGCTCACTCCCACCGAGATCTCACCGCTGGCCAGCAAGCCCGGCATCAACAGAAAGTTGGCCCGCCGGACCACCACGCTGATGTCCGGCGCTTCTTCACGCAGGGCCTGCAGCAAGGCCGGAAACAGGCCGAACTCGGCATCGTCCGACAGCCCCAGGCGGAAGACGTTGCAACTGCTGGCCGGGTCGAACTCGCGAGCGCGGCTGATGGCCGCGGAAATCACATCCATGGCCGGGCCCAGCTCCGCGAAGATCTGCATCGCCCGTGGCGTGGGCTCCATGGCGCGCCCGCTGCGGATCAGCAGGGGGTCGTCGAACAGTTCGCGCAGGCGGGCGAGGGCGGCGCTGACGGTGGACTGGGTGATGAACAGCTTTTCACCAACGCGGGTGAGGTTGCGTTCGATCATCAAGGCTTCGAACAGCACCAGCAGGTTCATGTCGACGCGGCGCAGGTCGTTGCGGTTCATGAGGCTTGGGTTCCGAAGCTAAGGGGTTTGCGCTGTATTGAAGCACGGGCCGCCGCGTCGTGCCTTGTATGGATGTGCCGGCGGCTTGGTGGCTGAAGCTGCGGCGCTGAAAGAGCCAACCTATCACCGCCAAACAGCTGCTCTATTAGACCTGCGCCCAGGCTGGGCTAGTCTTTCCCCTGGCCCCGCGAATTCCGCGCTCCGGTGGGGGCAGCACCCCTGTGCAAGACCGCACCCACCTGTTGTGACAGCTTCGCAAGGCCCCGTTTACACCTGATCAGGCAAGGCACGTACGCCTGCTCGGCTGAGCGAACATCTGGCACAGACCGGAAAACTGGATAATCGACCCATAGGTACCCGCAGATGTCGAACGAATCGAAATGCCCGTTCCATCAAACCGCAGGTGGCGGCACCACCAACCGTGACTGGTGGCCTGACCAGCTCAACCTCAGAATTCTGCACCAGCACTCGTCCAAGTCTGACCCCATGGACCCGGACTTCGACTATGCCAAGGCCTTCAAAAGCTTGGATTTCCAGGCCCTGAAGCAAGACCTGACCGCGTTGATGACCGATTCGCAGGACTGGTGGCCGGCCGATTTCGGCCACTACGGCCCGCTGTTCATCCGCATGGCCTGGCACAGCGCCGGCACCTACCGCATTGCCGATGGCCGCGGTGGCGCAGGCTCTGGCCAGCAACGCTTCGCACCGCTCAACAGCTGGCCAGACAACGTCAGCCTGGACAAGGCCCGACGCCTGCTGTGGCCGATCAAGCAAAAGTATGGCAACAAGATTTCCTGGGCCGACCTGATCGTGCTCACGGGCAATGTGGCGCTGGAGTCGATGGGCTTCAAGACCTTCGGCTTCTCTGGCGGCCGCGCCGATGTGTGGGAGCCGGACGAAGATGTCTACTGGGGCTCGGAAAAGGTCTGGCTGGGCGGCGATACCCGCTATGGCAAGGAGCAGGCCAAGGCCCAGCCGCCCGGGCAAGGGGACCTGGTGGCAGAGCCCGCCAAGCACCCGCAGGAACAAAGCCGAGACCTCGGTGGCGAGCGCAACCTCGAGAACCCGCTGGCCGCCGTGCAGATGGGCCTGATCTACGTAAACCCGGAAGGGCCGGAGGGCAACCCCGACCCGGTCGCATCGGGCAGGGACATCCGTGAAACCTTTGGCCGCATGGCCATGAACGATGAAGAAACCGTGGCGCTGATCGCCGGCGGCCATGCCTTCGGCAAGACCCACGGTGCCGGCCCTGCCGACAATGTCGGCCCCGAGCCGGAAGCCGCAGGGCTGGAACTGCAGGGCCTGGGCTGGGCCAACAGGTTTGGTACCGGCAAGGGCGGCGACACCATCACCAGCGGCCTTGAAGTGACCTGGACTTCGACGCCGACGAAGTGGAGCAACGAGTACCTGAACAACCTGTTCGACTTCGAGTGGGAACTGACCAAAAGCCCCGCAGGTGCCCACCAGTGGACACCGAAGGAAGGCAAAGGCGCGGGCACCGTACCGGATGCCCACGACCCGGCCAAACGCCACGCGCCGTCGATGCTCACGTCTGACCTGGCGCTGCGCTTCGATCCGATCTATGGGTCTATCGCCAAGCGCTTCAAGGACAACCCTGAGCAACTGGCAGATGCTTTCGCCCGCGCCTGGTACAAGCTGATCCACCGCGACATGGGCCCGCTGGCGCGCTACCTGGGCCCGGAAATGCCCAATGAAGAGCTGCTGTGGCAAGACCCGATCCCGCACGTCGACCACCCGCTGGTGGGCGAGCAGGACATTGCCGCGCTCAAGGCCAAGGTGCTGGCCACGGGCCTGAGCGTGGGCGAGCTGGTGGCCACGGCCTGGGCTGCAGCATCGACCTTCCGGGGCTCTGACAAGCGCGGCGGTGCCAACGGTGGTCGCTTGCGCCTGGCACCGCAAAAAGACTGGGTGGCCAACCAGGGCACCGGCAAGGTCGTTGCGGCGCTTGAGCACATCCAGGCCGAGTTCGCTGCCAGCGGCAAGCACATTTCCCTGGCCGACTTGATCGTGCTGGCCGGTGCCGCTGCCGTGGAGAAGGCTGCCAAGGACGCCGGTCATGACCTGAGTGTGGCGTTTCGCCCGGGCCGTGCCGATGCTACGCAGGCACAGACCGACGTGGAATCGTTCGCCGTGCTGGAGCCGCTGGCGGATGGTTTCCGAAATTTCAGCAAGGGCCGCTACAGCGTCAAAGCCGAGAAGTTGTTGCTGGACAAGGCGCAGCTGTTGACCTTGACCGCGCCGGAAATGACCGTACTGATCGGCGGGCTGCGCGTGTTGGGTGCCAACCATGCGGGGAGTCAACAGGGCGTATTTACCGACAAGGTCGGTACCCTGAGCAACGATTTCTTCCGCAACCTGCTGGACATGGGCGTGGAGTGGAAGCCGACTTCGGCAGACAACGAAGCGTTCGAAGGCCGCGACCGCAAGAGCGGGCAAGTGAAATGGAGCGCAAGCCGCGTTGACCTGGTGTTTGGGTCGCATGCGCAGCTGCGCGCGTTGAGCGAGGTGTACGGCAGCGGTGATGGCGGCGCCAAGTTCGCGCGCGATTTCGTTGCCGCCTGGGAGAAGGTCATGGAACTGGACCGTTTTGACCTGAAGTGAGGAACCTGCGGGGGCTGCTGGGCAGCCCCCTTCGCCATTGGCGATCCCGCCAATTCCAGGTCGGATAGATACAAAAGTGCCCTTGTCGGTTCTGTTGCAATGCTTCTCAGGCGGCCGGCCTGAACAGCGTGCTCACAACGACAAGGAAACCCGACCATGCAAATGCCCAAGACCCTGAAAATCCGCAACGGCAACAAGGTGCAGCCGACCTTTTCTGCCCAGGAATATGCCGCCCGCCACGCCCGGCTGCGGGCGTACATGGCGGAACACGACATCGAAGCGGCCATTTTCACCTCGTACCACAACGTCAACTATTACAGCGACTTCCTCTATTGCTCGTTCGGCCGCCCCTATGCGCTGGTCGTTACCCAGGACAAGGTCGTCTCGGTCAGCGCCAATATCGATGGCGGGCAACCGTGGCGGCGTACGGTCGGCACGGACAATATCGTCTACACCGACTGGCAACGTGACAACTACTTCGTCGCGATCCAGCAGGCGTTGCCCCTGGCCTCGCGCATTGGGGTGGAGTACGACCACCTCAACCTGCAGAACCACGCCAAGTTCGCGGCCTGCTATCCGAAAGCCGAGCTGGTGGATATCGGCGCGCCCTGCATGCGCATGCGCATGATCAAGTCGGCCGAGGAACAGGCGCTGATCCGCCACGGTGCACAGGTAGCCGATATCGGCGGGGCTGCGGTGGTCGAGGCACTGCGTGACCAGGTGCCGGAGTACGAGGTGGCGCTGCACGCGACCCAGGCGATGGTGCGCGAGATTGCCCGACGCTTCCCGGATGCCGAACTGATGGACACCTGGACCTGGTTCCAGTCCGGGCTCAATACCGACGGTGCACACAACCCGGTCACCAGCCGCCGGGTTGGCAAGGGGGAGATCCTGAGCCTCAACTGCTTCCCGATGATCGCCGGCTACTACACCGCCCTGGAGCGTACGCTGTTCCTCGACCACTGCCCGGAGGCGCACTTGCGGCTATGGCAGGCCAACGTCGAGGTGCACGAAGCCGGACTGAAACTGGTGCGCCCAGGCATGCGCTGCAGCGACATTGCCCGTGAACTGAATGACATTTTCCTTCGCCATGACCTGCTGCAATACCGCACCTTCGGCTATGGCCACTCATTCGGCACCTTGAGCCATTACTACGGCCGCGAGGCCGGGCTTGAACTGCGCGAAGACATCGACACAGTGCTGGAGCCGGGCATGGTGGTGTCGATCGAGCCGATGATCATGCTGCCCGAAGGGCGGCCTGGGGCCGGTGGCTATCGCGAGCATGACATCCTGATCGTCAACGACAGCGGTGCCGAAAACATCACTCGGTTCCCGTATGGGCCGGAGCACAACATCATTCGCACATAAGACTGATGCCGGCTTCATCGCCGGCACGCCAGCGCCCTGAGGGCGCCGGTGTGTCGGCGCCAAAGCCACTACACACAACAACAATATCCCGTATGACCACCACACCCTGCCTCCAATTAGAACAACCATGGGGTACCCGTCATGTCCAGCACCACCCTTGACCCATCCGCCGTCGCTGGCGTTTCGCACAGCGCCGAACGCCAAGCCCTGCGCAGGGCTGCCCGGGCCAGTTTCATGGGCAACTTCGTCGAATGGTTCGACTACGCAGCCTATGGCTACCTGGCCACCATCATCGCCGCCACCTTCTTCCCGCAGGCCGACAAGGCCACCAGCCTTTTGGCAACCTTTGCAGTGTTCGCCCTGTCGTTTCTGGTACGCCCATTGGGCGGCATCGTCTGGGGCCATTTCGGCGACCGGTATGGCCGGCGCAAGGCGTTGTCGTGGTCGATCCTGGTCATGTCGCTGTCCACCTTCTGCATCGGCTTGCTACCCGGTTACGCCCAGATCGGTCTATGGGCGCCGGCGCTGCTGTTGCTGATTCGACTGGTGCAGGGGTTTTCCGCTTCGGGTGAGTATGCCGGTGCAGCAGCGTTCCTGGCCGAGTACGCGCCGCCGGGCCGGCGTGGCTTGTACACCAGCATTGTGCCTGCCAGTACCGCGGCGGGCCTGTTGTTCGGGGCAGCGTTCGTCGCGCTGTTGCATGAAGCGCTCAGCAATGAAGCCCTGCACAGCTGGGGCTGGCGCCTGCCGTTCCTGCTAGCGGCGCCGTTTGGCCTG
The DNA here is from genome assembly GCF_013305665.1 of Pseudomonas sp. NY5710. Taxonomy (NCBI): domain Bacteria; kingdom Pseudomonadati; phylum Pseudomonadota; class Gammaproteobacteria; order Pseudomonadales; family Pseudomonadaceae; genus Pseudomonas; species Pseudomonas sp. NY5710. Next base: position 3,024,220 of record NZ_CP045554.1, on the reverse strand, counting down.
GTGGGGCGCTACATCCGCATCAGTTTGCAGGACACGCCCAAGTTCCTGGAAATGGAGCAGCGCCTGGAAGCCAAGGCCGGCATTGCTCCGGCGCCCTTGCGCGAACTGCTCGGCCAGCATCGTCGCAGCCTGGCTATCGGCATGGGGGTTACCTGCCTGAACGCGGTGGCGTTCTATTTGCTGCTCAGCTACATGCCGACCTATCTGTCCACTGAAATGGGCATGAGCGAGCGGGACTCATTCATTGCTTCGACGGTGTCGCTGGCCACCTATATCGGCCTTGTTTTCCTGATGGGGCGGCTGTCTGACCTGTTTGGACGCAAAACCATGCTGGTGGTGGCATCGCTGTTGTTCCTTGGCCTGACCGTGCCGCTATTCAGCCTGCTGGACGGGCAACCGCTGCTGGTGATCCTGGCGATCCAGATTCTGTTCGGTGCGATGCTGGCCATGAACGACGGGACCTTGCCGTGCCTGCTGGCAGAGCTGTTTCCCACGCGGGTGCGCTTCAGCGGTTTTGCTTTGAGCTTCAATGCGGCCAATGCGCTTTTTGGCGGCACTGCACCGTTCATTGCCACTTGGCTGATCCAGGTGACCGGCAGCAAATTGGCGCCGGCGGGTTACTTGCTGGCAGCGGCACTGGTGGCGCTGGTGGCCATGCTGATGTGCCGGGAAACAGCTCACTCTGCGCTGGAAGATTGACTCACCTGGCTACGCACGTCGCGCAAAGGGTGCGAACCTGACCTAGCCCATGACCCCTGTCAGTGCAGCGAGGCCTGCCGCCGCTCGCCCAGTGGTGACAACCCGAAGAACCGGCTGTAGCTCTTGGAGAAATGCGCTGGCGAACTGAACCCGCACGCCAGCGCCACTTCGCGCACCTGCACATCGCTGCGCAGCAGCAACTCCCGTGCGTGCGACAGGCGCAGTTCCAGGTAGTACTGGCTGGGGGTGCGTTGCAGGTATTTGTGGAACAACCTTTCGAGCTGGCGCACGGTCACCTCGTTGAGGCTGGCCAGCTCCTCCAGGGTCAGCGGTTCCTCGAGGTTGGCCTCCATGATCGCCACCACCTGGCTGAGTTTGGGCTGGGCACTGCCGAGCAGGGTGCGCAACGGCACCCGTTGGCGGTCGCGCTCGCCACGCACGCGATCGCACAGCAGCAGTTCGGCGGCCTTGGCGGCAATAGCCTGGCCACCGGGCTCGCGGGCTACCAGTTGCAGCATCATGTCCATCGCCGCCACCCCGCCCGAGCAGGTATAACGGTCGCGGTCCAGCTCGAACAGCTGGCTGGAGATGACGATGCCGGGAAAGTGCGCTTGCAGGGTTGGTAGGTCTTCCCAGTGGATGGTACAGCGGTAGCCGGTGAGCAGCTCGGCCTTGGCCAGCAGGTAACTGCCGGTGCAGATACCGCCCAGGGGCAGGTGTTGCCGTGCCAGGTGGCGCAGCCACTCGATCAGCGGGCGGTTGCCGCGGCCACGGTCGATCGGGTTGGCGCCTACCACCAGCAGCGTGTCCAGGGCAGGGGCGTTGGCGATGCTGTAGTCGGGTAGTACGCGCATGCCGTTGCTGGCCACCACCGGTGCTTCATCCGCCGCAATCAATACACTGCGAAACAAGGGTTGGTGTGCGGCCAGGTTGGCCATGCGCAGTGTTTCGACGGCCGATGCCAGGCCGATCGTGGTGAAATTGGGCAAAATCAGAAAGCCGAAGGTCTTGACCGAACAACGCTTTACACTAGAAAGCGGCGGGTTTGCAGAAACGGGGTGGACCATTGCGCTGTACCTGTGCAAGCTGAGCCGTGGTTTGTCAGGGGCAGTGAGAAAACAGGGCCTCGCGTGGTGCTTGTTGTTATAGGTCGTTGCCGGGTCGATCTTACACCCAGGGCGCAGCGGCCAGGAATGGCTCTGCCCGTTGGCAGGGCCGACAGTGATCGCATAGAGAAGGTGATTGTCAGTGAACCCCGAAACCTTGCTGGCAAGCCTGCCAGGCTACGCTATCGCACCCGACTCGATTCAGGTGCTGCCCGATGCCAAGGCCTACCGTGCCTGCCTGCTCGAGCGTATCGGCATGGCCACCCGGCGCATTGTCATCGTGGCCCTGTACCTGCAGGAAGACGAGGCAGGCCAGGAAGTACTGGACGCCTTGTACCAGGCCAAGGCCGCGCGCCCAGGCCTGCAAATCACCGTTGTGGTCGACTGGTTCCGCGCCCGCCGCGGGCTGCTGGGGGCCGGGCGTCAGCCGGGCAATGCGGCCTGGTACCAGGCCCAGCGCCAGTTGCACGGGCTGGAGATCGCCATCCATGGGGTGCCGGTGCAGACCCGCGAGCTGTTTGGGGTGTTGCACCTCAAGGGCAGCATCATCGACGACTGTGTGATCTATACCGGTGCCAGCCTGAACAACGTGTACTTGCACCGTTTCGAACGCTACCGCCTGGACCGCTATCACCTGTTCCAGTCACCGGCACTGGCGGATGCCATGGCCGACCTGGTGCAGCGCCTGCTGCATCCGGCCGCCACGCCGCGTCTCGATCTGCCGGCGCCACCTTCTACCCGTAGCCTGCGCGGTGACATCCGGCGCCTGCGCGCCCGGTTGCGGCGCATGGCCTATCAGGCCCCGGCCCCTGAGCCAGGGCAGGGCCTGCGGGTCATACCGCTGCTGGGGGTGGGCCGAGGCAACCGGTTGAACCGGGCCGTGTGTGCGCTGCTGGCGGCGGCGCAGGCGCAGATCATCATCAGTACGCCGTATTTCAACCCGCCACGTGTCGTGATGCGCGAGCTTGACCAAGCGTTGGCGCGGGGGGTGCGGGTGGAGTTGATTGTCGGCGACCGCACAGCGAACGACTTCTATATCCCGCCAGGTGAACCGTTCAGTGCCAGTGGCGCGTTGCCTTACCTGTACGAGGACACCTTGCGCACCTTCGTTCGGCGCCGCCAGGCGGCGATAGCCAGCGGGCAGCTACAAGTGCGCATCTGGAACGATCCGGGGCATACGTTTCATGCCAAGGGGGTGTGGGTCGATCAGCGTTATTCGCTGCTGACCGGCAACAACCTGAACCCGCGGGGGTTCAACCTGGACCTGGAGAACGGCTTGCTGATCGACGACCCGCATGGGCAATGGTTGGCGCCGCGTGAAGCGGAGCTCGACGGGTTGCGCCGGTTCGCGCCGCCGATCGATTCACTGGAGACCTTGGGCGTGAAGGCCGAACACCCCAAGGAAGTGCGTCGGTTCCTGCGGCGGTTGCGTTACAGCCGCCTGGAGCCGTTGATCAAGCGGGTGTTGTGACACCGGCTGGAGCACAGCGCGGTAGCGTAACGATCTGGCGCAAGGAAATGGCTGCCTGGGCCTGACCGTGGGCCTCATGAAGGGAAGGTGGCTGATCGTCAGGTCAGCTATTCAGCCTGCGGTGATATCAATATGATATCGGTGCTGCCGCAGGCGTTCCTGCGGTTGAGCTATGATTTACAGGCTCCCGACCAGAGCCCCTCTGAAAAGTCATCACAAGCGCATACAATCGCGCCCTTTTTCCTTGTTAACCAGATAGGCCCAAGCGTATATGGCGCTAGATCCAGCTACGATGCTGACCATTTCGGTTGCCCTGGCAGCAGCGGCTGCCCTGTATTTGGCAATTGAATGGCGCAGTGTTCGCGAGTCCTCGCTTCTGTTGTGGAGCGCGGGCTTCGCCACCATCACGGTCGGTTGCGTGCTGGCCTTGTTGCGCGGGCTCGGTTTGCTGTTCATCGGCATCTGGTTCGCCAATGGCTTGCTGGTGGTGGCCCATGGGTTTTTCTTGTGGGGTGTGCTGCGCTTTACCCAAGAGCGTTTGTCACGGGCGTGGCTGATCATTGTGCTGGTCTGGTTCGCCTTGCTGCTGTTGCCCGTGGGGCCGCAGTGGTCGAAGGTGATGTTGATGGTCAACTCGTTGCTGGTGGCGGCGCTGACCCTCAAGGCGAGCCTCCTGTTGCGGCCCCATGGCAAGTCGTTGAGCGTTGGCGCGGTGCAGCTGCGCTACGTGCTGTTGCTCCATGGTGTGTTCTATGTGGTCAAGGCAATCATTGCGATTGCACCGGGTACCTTGATTGACCTGGCCACGTTTGGCGGGCTGATCATTCAGGTTTCGCTGGTGGAGGGGGCGATGGCGATCATGCTGATTGCCTTGTCGATGACTGGCACCGTGCGTTACCGACGCGAGGAGCGGATTGCCCGGTTGGCGGCACGCGACCCACTGACCGCGCTGTACAACCGGCGGGCCCTGGAAGTGCGGGCAGCCCCTTTTTTCAAAAACGTCAGCCCCACCCAGCCCGGTGCTTTGCTGCTGATCGACATCGACAATTTCAAGCTGGTCAATGACCTGCATGGGCATATTGCCGGGGATCGGTTGCTGGTTGCCCTGAGCGAGATGATCCGTACGGTGCTGCCGGAGCGGTCGCTGGCAGCGCGTTTGGGCGGGGACGAGTTTGTCATATTGCTCAGTGGCACCAGCAATGAGCGGGTGTTGGACCTGGGTGGGATCTTGCGGGAGCAGTTCCAGCTGTATGCGGGCAAGACGGTGCCGACGCCGGAGGCGGTGACGCTGAGTATTGGCGCCACCTTGTTCGACCAGCCGCCGGCGAGTCTGGCGGCACTGATCGAGCAGGGTGATGTGGCGTTGTATCAGTCCAAGCGGGGTGGGCGGGACAGTATTCGTTTTGTCGAGCGGTCGATGGCGGGGGTTGGCCAGTGAGGCTTCAGCCTTGGTCAGCCCTGAGGCGATCCCTGTGGGAGCTGGCTTGCCGGCGATGGGCCGCAACGCGGCCCCAAGTTGCATGACTGACGCGCATTAGCGCAAGGTGCTGTCAGGTCACAACCTGATAGCACGGTACATACGCCGCCCCGCCGGGCAACTTCATCCGGTGCTGGTCGACGAACGCCTGCAGCAACCGCCCCAGTGGATCGAGCACAGCGCTGTCGCCACGAATCTGATAAGGACCGTGCTCCTCGATCAGGCGGATACCCTTGTCCTTGACGTTGCCGGCGACGATGCCGGAAAACGCCCGGCGCAGGTTGGCCGCCAGTTCGTGCGGTGGCAGATCGCGGCGCAGGTCCAGTTCTGCCATGGCCTGATGGGTAGGGTCGAAGGGGCGCTGGAAGCTTTCCTCGATCTTCAGCAACCAGTTGAAGTGGAAGGCGTCGTTGCGCTCGCGGCGGAACTGCTTCACCGCCTTGAGCCCTTCGACCATGTGCCGGGCAACTTCTGCCGGGTCGTCGATGATGATCTCGTACAAGCGGTGCGCCGCCTCGCCCAGCGTGGCACCGACAAAGGCATGCAACTGCTGCAGGTAGGGTTCGGCACTGCGCGGGCCGGTGAGCACCACCGGGAACGGCAGCTCGTGGTTATCCGGGTGCATGAGGATACCCAGCAGGTAGAGGAATTCCTCTGCCGTACCGGCGCCACCGGGGAAGATGATGATGCCGTGGCCGACACGCACGAAGGCTTCCAGACGCTTCTCGATGTCCGGCAGGATCACCAGTTCGTTGACGATCGGGTTGGGCGCCTCGGCAGCGATGATGCCCGGCTCGGTCAGGCCCAGGTAGCGGCTGCCATGCATGCGCTGCTTGGCATGGGCAATGGTCGCGCCCTTCATCGGGCCCTTCATCACGCCAGGGCCGCAACCGGTGCACACGTCCAGCTTGCGCAGCCCCAGTTCGTGCCCGACCTTCTTGGTGTACTGGTACTCTTCGCTGCTGATCGAGTGGCCGCCCCAACACACCACCATCTTGGGCTCCACACCCGGGCGCAGGGTGCGGGCGTTGCGCAGCAGGTGAAACACGTAATCAGTGATGCCCTGGGAGCTTTCCAGGTCGATGCGCTGGCTGGCCAGTTCGCTTTCGGTGTAAACAATGTCACGCAGGGCGCTGAACAGCATTTCGCGGGTGCTGGCGATCATCTCGCCATCGACAAAGGCGTCGGCCGGGGCATTCAGCAGCTCCAGGCGCACGCCACGGTCCTGCTGGTGGATACGCACCTCGAAGTCCCGGTAAGCCTCAAGGATGGTCTTGGCATTGTCGACATGGGCGCCGGTGTTGAGGATGGCCAGGGCGCACTGGCGGAACAAGGTGTAAAGGCTACCGGTACCAACTTCACTCAGTTGCTGCACTTCACGTTGTGACAGCGTCTCCAGGCTGCCTTTGGGGCTGACGGATGCATTGATGACATGGCGTTGAGGCATCTAAGTCTTTCCTGTGCGGGTAAAACATCCTTCTTTGACAACACCATACCGAGAAATGTGGGCGGCAACGAGGGGGGCGGTGAAAAACCTTTGCAGGGCTGCGCCTGCTTCGCCGCCCGGTTGTCGATCAGCTCAACAACTTCTGCACCCCAAGGGTGATTGCCAGGCCGCCGCCAACCAGCCACAGGTTGAGCAGCGCACCGGTCGCCAGCGCCCGTGGCCCGGCCTGGCGAATCTGGTTCAAGCGCGTTTCCATGCCAAGTGCCGTCATTGCCATGGTCAGGGCGAAGGTATCCAGGCCGTTGAGCGCCTGGGTCACGCTGCCGGGCAGCACCTGCAGCGAGTTCACCAGCACCAGGGCGAGGAAGCCGAAGGCGAACCAGGGCATGGCGATGCGGCCGTTGCCTTTGCCTTGGCCAGCCTGGCGCGAGCGGCTGATCCACAGGCCGACCACCAGCAGCACGGGTACCAGCAGCATGACCCGGGTCATTTTGACGATGGTCGCGATGTGGGTGACCTCCGGGCTGACGTTGCTGGCGGCGCCGACCACCTGGGCCACTTCGTGGATGGTGCCGCCCAGCAACAGGCCGGAACCCAAGGTGTCCAGGTGCAGCCAGCCAGCGTTGATCGCCAAGGGGTAGACAAACATCAACAAGGTGCCGAACAGCACCACGCTGCCTACCGCCATAGCGCTCTTGTGCGGGGCGCTGCGCAGCGCCGATTCGAATGCCAGCACGGCGGCTGCCCCGCAGATGGCGCTACCGGCGGCCGTCAGCAGCGCGGTGTCGCGGTCGAGCTTGAAGACTTTCATGCCGCACCACAGGCCGATCAGCAATGTGCTGCCAACCACCAGCAGCGAGACGATGAGCCCCGACCAGCCTACCTCGGCAATTTCCTGCAGGCTCACCCGCAGGCCGAAGAACGCCACGGCAATGCGTAACAAGCCGCGAGCGGAAAAATGGATACCCGCGGCCCAGCTTGCCGGCACGCCGTCACGCAGCGCGTTGCCATACAGCGCACCGGCGACGATGCCGACAATCAGCGGGCTGATGCCAAGCCTGGCGATGGCGGGTATGGCCGCCAGTTGCGTCACAGCCAGCGCAAACAGCGCGACGAACAGAATGCCATTGAGCCGCCCTTTGGTGGAAAGGGTAGGGGTATAGGCAGGGTGGGACGGTACCGTGGCCATGTGAGTCCTCCGGGCAATGATTCGACGAGGCCTACGTTAATCCGGTTATAACCTTATAAAAAATCGTAATTTAGGATGGCAAGTATCCGTTTAGCTGATATTTTCCGTTAATGACCCCAGAACAGCTGATAACATTCGCCACCGTTGCCGAGCATGGCAACATCAGCCATGCGGCCCAGGCCCTGCACCTGTCGCAGCCTGCGGTTTCCGGGCAGCTCAAGCTGCTGCAGGAGGCGTTCGGCGAACCCCTTTACCAACGTGCCGGTCGCGGCGTGCGGCTGACAGCGGCTGGCGAGCAACTGCTCGCACACGCCGAGCGCTTGCGCGATACCTTCCGCCAAGCCCAGGCCCTGCGCGAGGCCATGCGCGGGTTGGAGCGCGGCACCTTGCGCATTGGCGCCAGCACCACGCCCGCCAGTTACCTGTTGCCTTACCTGATTGCCGATTTTCATCGGCAGTACCCGGACGTGCTGGTAACGACCTCGCATGGCAACACGGCGGAGATCGTGGCGGCATTGGACAGCGTCGATATCGCCCTCATCGAGGGGCCGCCCGGCCAGGACTTGCCCCTTGGCACGCACACCACGCCGTGGCGCGAGGACGAAATCGTGGCGATCGTGCCGCGCGGGCACCCCCTGGCAGGCACGCACGAGCAGTCGTTGGCGGCGCTGGGGGCCTATCCGTTGGTGTTGCGTGAAAGCGGCTCGGGGGTGCGGCAGATCGTCGAGCGGGCATTCGCCCGTGATGGCGTAGCCATGCGTGTGGCGCTGGAAATCGCCGGTGTGGAGGGGGTCAAGGAAGCGGTGCGTGCCGGCATGGGCATCGGCTTTGTTTCAGCCATGTCCATACGCCACGAGGACGGTGCTTTGCAACGCTTGCAGGTGCATCCCCAGGCATTGGTGCGTCGTTTTTCCATATTGATGCCGCACGCCGCTACGCCCTCGCGGGCGGCGGCGCGGTTTCTGGCGTTGTGCATGGCATAGCACAAAACGTCGCCCGCACCGGTACTCCCCCTCACCGCTCTATCACTGCAAGTGCGTGGACAATCCTTCTGAAGTTATCGATCGTGAGTGGCAAATCCGGTCACAGATTTTGGGCGCTTTTACCATTGTCACGCACGTCATTCGAAGGCGATTATTTTTCTGACGCTTCAGCGACTTCTCCCCAATAAGAACAAATCAGAGGGACGCATCGTGATGCCTTGTTACTTTCCTGCGTTACCTAGCTTTGGCTATCAGCATGTTGTTGATCTTCAAACATGTGGACCCTGGTTGTCTGTGGGTGCATGTATTGAACGCTGTGATTGCAATGCTCAAGCTGACCAAAGCGACCTCTTTGGCGAAGGCTCTCACGGTGTCAGTACACACTGCACATTTGAAGACCTGATTGCCCGCACCCGTTTTAATGATTGCTCTCCCAAACGCCCGAATTAGGCGAACTCGACTTCTGCCTCTCCATCATCACCGTTCGAGACCAACAGGCGTGACTTGAGTGGTTGTGGTGGCCGGAAAGAATGTCCCTGCCCGTGTCAGCGCCAAGTGCTGGCTCGCTACCTCGCGTTTATCAAAGTAGTTACCGCAAGTACTTCGGCTTCAGGCATGGGGCGGGTGCGTAAATTGTGCCTGGGCTGAAAGACAGTCCTGGCAGTTTCATGCAGACAGTCGAGCATGTTGGATTGGCCTGCGATCGCGACACGTAAGTACACTTCAGTAGAAAAAAATAAGATTGAAGGAGATACGGTATGAGTGCTTTGAATGTGTTCACGTTGGCCGGAGAGTCTAAGTTCAATCGCTTTCATGGGTTGATTCTTTTTTGGTGCGTGCTGATACTGATCATTGATGGTTACGACTTGGCAGTGGTGGGGGCAGCACTGCCAGCCATCATGGTTGATATGCAAATTGACGCAACCAGTGCCGGCGTTATGGCTGGCTCAGCCTTGTTTGGCACCATGCTGGGGGCAATTTTTCTGGGGACGCTGGCAGACCGTATAGGTCGGCCAAAGATGATTGCAATCTGTGTGGCTCTCTTCAGCCTATTCACTGCTGCCGCTGGTTTCACTGACAATCCGTTAACCTTTAGCATCCTGCGCTTTATCGCAGGGTTGGGAATCGGCGGTGTGTTGCCTATCTGCACGGCGCAGATGGGAGAGTTCTCGCCCATGAAGGTTCGCACCCGCTTGGTGACCCTCGTTTTCGCGGGCTATTCGGTGGGCGGAATTTTGGTAGCGCTCACGGGTAAGCAACTGATCGAAAGCTACGGCTGGCAATATGTTTTCTACGTAGCAGCCCTACCAGTCTTTTTGATTCCTTTCATATTGAAGACCATGCCCGACTCTATCGGCTTCCTGTTGAAGCAAGGTCGGGAAGACGAGTTGAAAATCATTGCACGTCGTCTTCGTCCTGAACTTATGATCAAGGATGACACTACGCTTGTCGGTAACCCTCATATTGTTGCCGAGCAAGACAAGCCTGTACGAAGCCTTTTCCAGGAAGGGCGTGCCTACAGCACCGTCATGATCTGGCTGGCGTTCATTACTGGGCTTTTCATGGTATATGCGCTCAACTCATGGCTCACCAAGCTCATGGCCATGGCGGGTTTCAGCCTCGGTTCCGCCCTGAATTTCGTTATTGTGTTCAACCTCGGGTCGATATTCGGTGCACTTTTCGGTGGCTGGCTCAGCGATAAATTCAGCATCAAGCAGGTGTTGGTGGTGTTTTACGTGGTCGGTGCAGTTGCACTCACGCTAATGGGTTACACGCGTTCTACTGAACTGCTCTTCGTCGTCGTGTTCATCGTGGGTGGCTCCACGCTCGGTACCCAACTTCTGGCCTATGCGTATGCCGGGGATTTTTACCCCCCCACCATCCGTTCAACGGGTGTGGGCTTTGCGTCGGGGGTCGGTCGTATCGGAGCGATAGTCGCGCCAGTTTTGATTGGGGCACTCGTATCGATGGCCTTGCCGCTGGAGCAGAACTTCATGGCAATCGGCCTTGCCGGTCTGGTAGGTGCTGTTGCTGTGACCCTGATCAACCAGTCGCGCGCGGACTCCACGGTGGTGAGGAACAAGGTCATTGTTTCACACGATCTGACCTGATGTCGGCGCTGTAGGCAGGGGGTCGACGTTCATCATTTGCATGGGGGTGACCTGCGGCTCATGCACAAACATACAACAATAATAAGGGTGCCTGTGATGGGTGGTTTTAATAAAAAGTCATTAGCCTGTTCTGCTGCTCTGCTGGTGACGCCTTATGTTTCTGCTGCGTTCGTGGAAGATTTCAAAGGTGGTCTCGAGCTTCGAAACTTTTATTACAATCGCGATTTCCGTAATGATGGGGCTGCGCAGTCCAAGCGCGATGAGTGGGCACAGGGCTTTATCCTGAACCTGCAATCCGGCTTCACAGAAGGCCCCGTGGGCTTCGGTATCGACGCCATGGGCTTGTTGGGGGTCAAGCTTGACGCTAGCCCTGACAGAACGGGATCTGGACTATTGCCCTTCGATTCCGACAGAAACGTGGAAGACGAGTATGGAAAATTCGTGGCCACCGCCAAAGCCAGGGTAGGCAAGACTGAGTTGAGAGTAGGAGGGCTAAGTCCTCTGATGCCTTTACTCTGGAGCAATAACAGTCGCCTGTTGCCTCAGGTTTTTCGCGGGGGTTCTCTGACGGTCAACGATATTGATGCATTGACGGTTACGGCCACAAGGGTCAACGCTGTGAAACAGCGTAACTCTACCGATTTCGAATCACTCACGGTATTTGGCTATGCCCCGGTCGAAGCTGACCATTACAATTACATTGCCTTCGATTACAAAGCTGATAAGGACATGCGACTTAGCCTGCACGCCGCCGAACTTGATGATCTCTACAAGTCCTACTTCGGCGAAATCAAAGTCAGTCGGCCGTTTTTGAAGGGTGATGTCATTGCGGATGTTCGCTTTTTCGATGCCAGCGAAACCGGCGCTAAAAAACTGGGTAGCGTAGATAACCGGACACTGAGTAGCTACGTTGCTTATAGCATAAATGGGCACATCATCGGGGGCGGCTATCAGAAGGCGTGGGGCGACACGCCATTTGCGTTCATAAACGGCACAGATACCTACCTGTTCGGTGAGTCGCTGGTCAGTACATTCACTGCGCCCAACGAGCGTGTCTGGTTCGCCCGATACGATTATGACTTCGCCGCGTTGGGCGTGCCTGGATTGCTTTTCACCACCCGATATACGAAAGGCGATGATATTGATCCTGCTCTGCTAACAACCCGCCAAGCCGCTTCACTTCGTCAAAATGGGAGCGAGGGTGAAGAGTGGGAGCGAGTGACCGACCTCTCTTATGTCATCCAGAGTGGCCCAGCCAAAGGCGTCTCTTTTCAATGGCGTAACGCTACGAACCGATCGACCTATGCGGACAGCGCCAATGAAAATCGATTGATCATGCGTTATACCTTCAATTTCTAACGTGTTAAGGCGGGCCGCACAGATTAGTCGGCCCGTTTCAGCTTATGCCGCCGGAGGGTTTATTGGCAGCTCCCTAGGGTGGGGGATAGGAGGTGGCGCAGGTGGACTGACAGTGCCGGCTTGGTGGGCGCAAGATCACCCGCGATGAAGCCGGCACAGCCGCCATCAATTCACCTTGAAAACGTGTTTCATATAGGCCACGAAATTCTCGTCCCGGCACTGGGTCTTGCCAGGGCTGTCGGAAATTTTCGCCACCGGCGCCCCATTGCACGCGGTCATCTTGATAACCATGTTCATCGGCGCTACCCCCGGGATATCGCACGTCAACTGGGTACCAATGCCGAAGCTCACATTGATCCGTTCATGCAACGCCCGGTACAGCCCCAGCGCTTTGGCAAAATCCAGCCCATCGGAGAAGATCAGGGTCTTGCTCTTTGGGTCGATCCCCAGCCGTTCATAGTGAGCAATGGCTTTTTCCGCCCACACCAGTGGATCGCCAGAGTCGTGCCGCAAGCCATCGAACAGCTTGGCGAAATACAGATCGAAATCGCCGAGGAAGGCATCCATGGTGATGCAGTCGGTCAACGCTATGCCGAGCAGCCCTCGGTACTCCCTGACCCAGCATTCCAGTGCGGCGGCCTGGCTGTCGACCAGGCGCGGGCCCAACTGCTGGTGTGCCATGAACCATTCGTGGGCCATGGTGCCCAGCGGCTTGAGCTCGAACTCACGCGCCAGGTGCACGTTGCTGGTGCCAACGAAGCGCCCCGGGAAATCATGCTTGAGGATATGCACGACTTCTTCCTGCACCCGGTAGGAGAAGCGCCGGCGCGTGCCGAAGTCCGCCAACTGGAAACCGGCCAGCTCTTCGGCACTGGCCTCGGCCTTCAGCCAGTCGAGCTTCTGGTACAGGCGCTCGCCGACTTGTTCGATCACCACGTCACGGTAGCGGTAGCGGTTGCGCACCTCGCTGATGATCGCCAGCAGCGGGATCTCGTAGAGAATCACGTGCAACCAAGGCCCGCGTACGCGCACTGCCAGTTGCCCGGCGGCGTCCAGGCCCACCTGTACATAGCGCAGGTTGAAACGGAACAGGCTGAGAAAGCGGATGAAATCCGGTTTGAGGAAAGGGATTTTCTCCAGATAGGCCAACTGGTCATGGGTCACCGTGACCTCGGCCAGTTGTTCTACCTGGTAGCGGATTTCAGCCAGGTAGGGAGACAAGTCTTCGTCGTTGCGGCAACGAAACTCCCACTCCACTTCGGCGTTGGGGTAGTTGTGCAGCACTGCCTGCATCATGGTGATCTTGTAGAAGTCGGTGTCCAGCAGGTTCTGGATGATGCGGGGGCCGAAAACACTTTCGCTCATGGGCGTTGTTCCTTGAACAGGGCAAGCTGGTGGTCGAGCGCGGCCTCGTCGCCGCAGAGGATGACCCCCTCGGCGGCCAGGGCGCCGCACGCCTCGATAGCGCCTGCTTGAGTCAGCGCGCGGCAGGCCGGCAGGTACAGCAGCACTTCGAAACCGGCCTGGCGCAGTTGCCGGGCGGTGGTCTTGACGCAGTAGTCCAGGGCCAGGCCACCGACGATCACCGCGCCTACCTGCTGTACCTTGAGGTATTCGATGACCCCCGTGGAGCGGCGTTCGGCGAGGTCGTGATAGCAGGCGCCGTAGGGGTGCAGGTCGGGCTCGACACCCTTCCAAACGAAATAGTCGTAATCGATGGGCGCCGGCAGGCCAGGCAGCAGCTCGAACCCAGGGGTGCCGGGGACGCAGTGGCTGACCCAGGTCAGGTCGGCGTTGGCCAGTTGCAGGGGCTGCAGCATGTGCGCCGGGTCGGCGACAACCCAGGCGGCGTTGGCCGGGTGGGCGTCTTTACTGCCCAGGCGCAGGTCCGCGCGCAGGGCCATGGTGTTGAGGTCAACCGCAATTTCATGGCCTTCGGGAACCGGGAGTTCCTGCGGCGCGTTGCCGGTGAAGCCGTTCTGCGCATCGACATCGAAACTGGCGATTTTCATGGCGGTTCTCCTTGCTGGACTGGCTACATAATCTACCTGGTGATCTAAGTGTGTCAAGCGTCTTTCCCCGTGGATTTGCTTATTGATTTACTTAGTGTCTCTGGTGGATTATTAAGCCAGTGAATGAGGAGCAACCCGGTGAGTACAGTTGAAGTCCTGGCCAGTGTCGATATCGTGACCCTGCGCCTGGCCCCCGATGCGCATCATCTGCAAGTGTTGTTGCACCGCCGTGAGCGCGAACCGCATGCCGGTCAGTGGGCGTTGCCGGGGGTGATCGTCAATGGTCGCACCCCTGACATCAGCCTGGAGGCCGCGGCCGAGCGCGCGTTGCGCGAAAAAACCCGGCTGGTGCCGTGCTACATGGAGCAGGTGGGTACCGAGGGCAATGCGTTTCGCGATCCGCGGGGCTGGTCGCTGAGCACCTATTACCTCGCCTTGATCGGCCCTGGGCAGGCAGCCTTGGGTGAGCAGTTGGCCTTTTTCGACCTGGACAGTGTGTTGGCGCGCAAGGTGCTCTTGCCTTTCGACCACACGTTGCTGGTGGAGCGGGCCCGCGAGCGGCTGGCGGCAAAGACCGTGTACAGCAGCTTGCCGCTGTACCTGCTGGCGGAGAAATTCACCGTGCTCGATGCCCTGGGGGCGGTTCAGGCATGCCTGGGGCAGACGGTGAACAGCACCTCGCTGCGTAAACGCCTGGAGCGCTTGCGTGAGCTGGGGTGGGTGAAGGACACGGGCGAGAAGAACCAGCCCAGGCTGGGCCGGCCGCAGCAGTTGTACCAGTACACGCCGCTGGGTGGGCGGGTGTTCATGTTTGATCGCAGCCTGTTGCCCGAGGGGGGCTAGGGTGCAGCTTGAGGGGCAGGCGGCACTGCGACCCAGTGCCCCCCGCGGCCCTTCATCTCAGGGCTGACGCCCGGCCGACCGGAGCGTCACTGCGCGCAGCGGCTGCCTCGCCATGTTCGGCCAGCGGCTTGAGTGCCGCTGCCAGGAGAGTCGCCAGCACAATCAGCGCAGCCCCTGCCATCATGCGCAGGCTCGGTTCATCACCAAACAACCACCACGCCCCGATGATCGCGTACACCGGCTCCAGCGCAATGATCATACCCGCCGTACGCGCTTCCAGCCCTTCGAGGCTCTTGACGAACAGGAACTGCGACAGCCCGGTGCAGAACACACCCAGTAGCGCCAGGTTGACCCAGTCACTGCCCGCCAGGCTGGTAGTACCCAGGTGAGTGAAGGCGAAGGGCCCCACCAGTGCCGCCACCACCACGTTCTGCCAGAACGCTACCTGCAGGGCATTCATGCTCGACTTGGTGCGGCGGTTGGCCACCGCCAGCAGGGCGAACGCCAGGCCCGACCCCAAGCCCCAAAGCAGGCCTAGCGTACCTTTGTCGAGCAGATTGAAGGTGGGCACCACCAGCACCAGCCCGGCACTGACCAGCAACAGCAGCAGGCCTTGCACCGCGCTCATGCGCTGGCCGAACACCCCGCGCTCGATCATGGCGATGAATGCCGGGAAGCTGGCAAAGCCGAGGGTCGCCACTGCAACGCCGCCGACCTTCACGGCGATGAAAAAGGTCACCCAGTGGGTAGCCAGCAGGGCCCCGGTCAGGCCAAGTACCGGCAGGTTGCGCACGGTGAGCGCGTCGAGCAGGCAAGTGCCCTTCAACCCGGCGACGAAGCCCAGGGCGATGAAAGCGAAGGTGGCGCGGCCAAAGGTAATGATGCTAGGGTCAGCCTCGATCAGGTGACCGAGGATACCGGTCAGGCCAAACAGCAAAGCGGCAAGGTGCGCAACGCACAGGGCGTTACGCCGGCCGGCGGCAGCACCGGCAACAGGGATGGAACTGGCGATCATGGCAGTCAAGTCTTCACAATGTCGCGCGCGCATGCACTCCCGGCTGCGCCACGCGGGTCTCGAGTACTGGGAGTTTATCGTTATGAGCCCGGGCGAATTGCACGGTGCAGAGAGGCGCCACAGCGTTGGAATTGTGAAGCGAGGCTGTATTACTCGCGGATACCACGTCGACCAGCCCACGGCGCGGGGCGGGTCGATGTGTGTATTATTTTTGTAGACAGTATTCGCAAGCCGATCGCAGGCGACGTGTACGTGTCAGATCACGACATCGGTCGTTGCCTTGCCGCGCCGTGTCAGCCGTTTGCATCGTTCATGATCGCCAGCAGGCGTGTGGTCAAGCAGCGCTTGAGGCACACCCATTGCAGGAGTGCCCCCATATTCCATTCACCTCCGGGCCAGCCGTAAAAAGGCCCGAAGGAAACCGTCAATGCCCCATGGCCAGCTTGGCACTCATCTGCCGGCGCCGGTAAGCACTGTCACGGCTGGCCAGCCACCAGTACAGCGGCGAAGTCACCGCCAGCCCCACCAGCCACGACAGGTCGGCGCCGTTGATGTGCTCGGAAATCGGCCCCACGTACAGCGGCGTGTTCATGAATGGGATCTGTACCACGATACCTACCGCATAAGCGAGCAGTGCCTGCGGGTTGTAACGGCCATAGATACCGCCATCGACCTGGAAGATCGACTGGATGTCGTAGTCGCCCTTGTGGATGGCATAGAAGTCGATCAGGTTGATCGCCGTCCACGGCACCAGCACCACCAGCAACACCAGCACCATGTCTACGAAGTGGCCAATGAAGTCCGCCGAAGCGAACACGGCGACCACGCAGCACGCCGACAGCACGATCAGCGACAGTACCGCGCGGCTCTTGGCGGTCGGGATCCAGCGGTAGGCGAAGGTTTGCACCAGGGTGATGATCGACAGCACCGCGCCATACAGGTTGAGGGCGTTGTGGCTGATGACACTGAGCAGGAACAGCACCAGCATGACGGGGCCAAGGGTCCCGGTGGCCAGTTTGACCGCATCCATGGTGTCCATGCCGGCCGGAATGGCCAGCACCGCCACGGCGCCGAAGATGAACGACAGGCTCGAACCCAGGGCCGAGCCCAGGTAGGTGGTCCAGAAGGTCGAGCTGACTTTCACGTCTGCCGGCAGGTAGCGGGAGTAGTCCGACACGTAGGGGGCAAAGGCGATCTGCCACAGCGCCGCCAGCGACACGGTGGCCAGCCAGCCGGCCAGGTTGAAGCTACCGCGGCTGAGGAAGTCGTCGCTCTGCACATGGGTAAAGATATAGCCGAAGCCGACCACGATGCCGATACCCAGCACCCAGGTGCCGATGCGGTTGAGGACGTGGATGAAGCGGTAGCCGATGATGCCGATGATGCCCGAACCCAGCGCGCCGATGACGATACCGACCGGCACCGGTACGGCGTCGACCACACCGTGCAAAGACTTGCCGGCGAGCACGATGTTGGAGGCGAAGAAGCCGATGTACATCACCCCGGCAATCACTACTACCAGCAGCGCGCCCAAGGTACCGAACTGGGCACGGCTCTGGATCATCTGCGGGATGCCCATTTGCGGGCCCTGGGCCGAGTGCAGGGCCATCAGCACGCCACCGAGCAGGTGGCCCACCAGGATGGCGACGATGCCCCATATCAGGTTCAGGTGAAACAGCTGCACGCCCAACGCGCCGGTGACGATGGGAAGCGGCGCAATGTTGCCGCCGAACCACAGCGTGAACAGATCCCTTACCTTTCCATGGCGGTCTTGCGGTGGCACATAGCCGATCGTGTGTTTTTCTATCAGGGGTGCCGAATTGGCTGCACTGGTCATGACTGACTCCAAGGCAAGGTAGGGCATTGGCAACTGCCCGGGTGCGTCCCGGCGATGGGCGACGCGTTCTTGTTGGAGCGATGATGCGGGCCGCTGGGGTAACGGGAAATTAGTAAATATGTACCTTTAAGCCTTAAAAAACCTAAGGCTGACAAAAGCTTAAGCGGCTGACTGTAGCAAGGAGGGTGCCAGTTGGCTGAGGGGCTTGGGGTAGAGGGGTTGCGCGTTGTGGGGGCGGTGATGGGTGAGCTTCGCTGGTGCGCCCTGGGCATTTTTGGGGCGCCAGGAAGTGTTGCCTTTTTGCAGTTCGGTAAGGGTTTTTCGATCAGTTGGGGTATGGCGCAAAGGCCGTGCTGAGCACCCGTCCCGGCGCGGCCACGCTGGTAGGGCGGGTGTCCGGGGGGGGCGATGATTACCGTGGCGCTCGGGCTGATAGCCGGGCAAATCAACTGACCCCACTGGCCCTGTCGCCGGCAAGCCAGCTCCCACAGGCACATCAAACCCTTCGATGCTGTGGTGATCCTGTGGGAGCCGGCTTGCCGCGATAGGGCCCGCACAGGCTAACGCATGAAGTGCACCTTGCCGGTATCGTCATTACCCATGTACATGCCATACACCCCAGCCTGCCGCTCCAGGATGTAACGTTCGAGAATCTGCCGGATCGCCGGGTAGTAGATCTGATCCCAAGGGATCTCATCCGGTGCGAAGAACTTGTACGCCAACGTTTCCGGCCCGTATTGCCCGGTTTCTTCGGTCACGATGGCGCGGAAGATGATGTAGACCTCGCTGATTTTCGGCACGCTGAAAATCGAGTACGGGGAAATGATGTCGGCCCGCACGCCGCTTTCTTCCCACACTTCGCGCAGCGCCGCCTGCTCGGTGGTCTCGCCTGCTTCCATGAAACCCGCCGGCAACGTCCAGGTGCCGGGGCGTGGCGGGATGGCACGCTGGCACAGCAGGTACTTGCCGTCGCGCTCGATGATGCACCCGGCGATGATCTTCGGGTTGATGTAGTGGATGTAGCCGCAGCCGCCACAATGCAGGCGTTCGTGGGTGTCACCTGCAGGAACGCCCCGGGCCAGTTCCTTGGTGCAGTGCGGGCAGTAGCGCGGGGCGTTAGGCATGATCAGCGGCCTGTGCGTGGCGTTAAATACGTGGATCCTTCAGCGCAAAGGGCTCGACGATGTCGCGCACCTTGACGTGGTCTTCCTGCTTCTGGCGCAGGTAATCCAGGGCTACCTTGGCAGCCGCACGCACATGGTCGACCGAGGCCTGGTGGGCAACCAGCGGGTCGCCCCCCTTGATCGCCTCGACCATCTTTTCCATCTCGCGGTTGCTGGCGCCACGACGGTTTTCCTGCGACACCGAGGTGGCGCGCAGGTAGCTGATGCGTGCCTGCAACTGGCGCAACTGCTGCGCCGCCACCTGGTTGCCGGAGCCTTCCAGCAGCACGTCGTAGAAGCCTTGAACCGAGTCCAGCACCTGCTGCAACTCGCCTTCTTCCAAGGCTTCGCGGTTGACCTCCAGCGCGCGCTCCAGGGCACGGATGTCCTTCGCCTTGGCGTTGAGGGTGAACAGCTGCACGATCAGGCCTTCGAGTACGCAACGCAGCTCGTAGATGTCGCGGGCGTCTTCCAGGGTGATGATGGCCACCCGTGGGCCCTTGGCGTCGGCGAATTCCACCAGGCCTTCGGATTCCAGGTGACGCAACGCTTCCCGAACCGAGGTACGGCTGACCCCAAGGCGGTCGCAGAGGTCGCGTTCGACCAGGCGGTCGCCAGGCAGCAGGTGGAAGTTCATGATCGCCGCGCGCAGCTTGTCTAGCACGATTTCGCGCAGGGTAACGGGGTTGCGGTTGACCTTGAAGCTGTCGTCGAGTGGCTGGCGTTTCATCAAGTGCGCTCTTAAAGAGGCTGCCCGGCCGCAACCGCAATAGCACCACGAACCTTGGGTGCTCCTTGCGTGGGTTCGAACAGCCCGGTGTTAACGGGTTGGCTCCGCATCGGCTTCAGCGAACGCTTCGCGGGCCAGGCGGAAGCTGTCCACCGCCGCGGGCACGCCGCAATAAATGCCGACCTGGAGCAGGATCTCGCGAATCTGTTCACGGCTCAGGCCATTACGCAATGCGCCGCGAATGTGCAGCTTGAGCTCGTGGGGCCGGTTGAGCGCGGAAATCATGGCCAAGTTTATCATGCTGCGCTCTTTGAGCGAGAGGCCTTCACGGCCCCAGACGTGGCCCCAGCAGTATTCGGTAACCAGTTCCTGCAACGGCTTGGTGAAGTCGTCGGCGTTCTGGATCGAGCGGTTGACGTAGTCTTCGCCCAGTACCTGGGTGCGGATTTGCAGGCCTTTCTCGTACTTGTCATTGCTCATGCGCAGTGCTCCGGAATGAAACAGGGACATCGGCGGTGGCCTCTTAGCGGGCTTGCCCACTCCCACAGGTAATGCACAGGTCTCGGGAACTGCGCCGTCCCTGTGGGAGCGGGCAAGCCCGCGAAGCAGCCAACACCGGCTCAAAGGTCTATCAGCCCAAAGGCGGCAGGGCGCCCAGCTTGCCCTTGTGGTACACCATCGGCGTGACCGGCTGCTCGGGCAGCACCAGGTTCTTCACCGCACCCACGATGATCGCATGGTCCCCGCCGTCATACTCGCGCCACAGTTCGCATTCGATGATCGCCGTGGCCTTCGCCAGCAGCGGGTTGCCCAGCTCGCTCAGGTGCCACTCGATGCCCTTGGCCTTGTCCTTGCCCTTGCCGGCAAACGCATAGGCCTCGGCGGTTTGCTCGGCCGACAGCAGGTGGATCGCGAACTGCTTGCTGTCGCGCAGGATCGGGTAGGTGTCAGAGGCGTAGTTGGGGCAGAACAGCACCAGCGCCGGGTCGATCGACAGGGCGCTGAAGGCACTGGCGGTGATGCCGACGATGCCACCGTCGGCGTCCAGGGTGGTGACAACCGTGACGCCGGACGGGAAGGAGCCCATCACGTCTTTGTAGATGCCAGGTTCGATCATCTCGTGCTACCTCTTAGCGCATCACAAACGGGTCGGGCATGGGCGCGGTGGACAGGTTGATCCACACGGTCTTCAGCTCGGTATAGGCCAGCACCGAATCGATGCCACTCTCACGGCCGTAGCCGCTGTTCTTGAAACCGCCGATCGGGGCCATGGCCGACACGGCGCGGTAGGTGTTGACCCAGATGATGCCCGAGCGCACGTCACGGGCCAGGCGGTGGGCGCGGCCCAGGTCGCGGGTCCAGATACCGGCCGCCAGGCCGAACTGCGAGTCGTTGGCGATCTCCAGCGCCTGCTCCTCGGTCTTGAAGCGGATGACCGCCGCGACCGGGCCGAACACTTCTTCCTGCATGATGGTCATCGAGTTGCTGTCGCACTCGAACAAGGTCGGTTCGTAGAACCAGCCTTCGCCTTCGACCTCGGCCCGCTTGCCACCCATGTGCAGCTTGGCGCCTTCAGCCTTGGCCGCAGCGACCAGGCCTTCGACCACGGCCAACTGCTGCGCGGTCGCCATCGGGCCCATTTCGCTGGCATCGTCCTGCGGGTTGCCGATGCGGATGCGCTTGGCGCGGGCAATCAGGCGCTCGACGAACTCGTCGAAAATCTCGTCCTGCACCAGCAGGCGCGAGCCGGCGACGCAGCTTTGCCCGGAGGCGGCATAGATGCCGGCCACGGCGCCGTTGATGGCGCTGTCCAGGTCGGCATCGGCGAAGATGATGTTCGGCGATTTGCCGCCCAGCTCCAGCGACAGCTTGGCGAAGTTCTCGGCACTGCTGCGCACCACGTGGCGGGCAGTGGCTGCACCGCCGGTGAAGGCGATCTTGCGCACCAGCGGGTGGCGGGTCAGCGCCGCGCCGGTGCTTGGGCCGTAGCCGGTGACCACGTTGACGACACCCGGCGGGAAGCCGGCTTCCAGGGCCAGGCGGGCCAGCTCCAGGATGGTCGCCGAAGCGTGCTCGGACGGCTTGAGCACGATGGTGTTGCCGGCCGCCAGGGCCGGGGCCAGTTTGATCGCGGTAAGGTACAGCGGGCTGTTCCACGGGATGATGCCGGCGACCACACCGATCGGCTCGTGCACGGTGTAGGCGAACAGGTCGGGCTTGTCCAGCGGCAGGGTGCCACCTTCGAGCTTGTCGGCCAGGCCGGCGGTGTAGTGGAAGAACTCGGGCAGGTAACCGACCTGGCCGCGGGTTTCGCGAATCAGCTTGCCGTTGTCACGGCTCTCCAGCTGCGCCAGGTGCTCTTTGTTCTCGGCAATCAGGTCACCCAGGCGACGCAGCAGCTTGCCGCGCGCGGTGGCCGTGATGCTGCGCCACTGCTTGCTGTCGAAGGCACGCTGGGCGGCCTGCACGGCCAGCTCCACATCGGCCTCGTCGGCATCGGGCAACTGTGCCCAGGCCTGGGCGGTGGCCGGGTTGAGGCTGTCGAAGGTCTTGCCGCTCTGGGCATCGCGCCATTGGCCGTCGATGCACATCTGGAAACGAACGAGGGTCATGCAACAATCCCCTTGGCGGATTCGGTAAGGGTGCGGGCTTGCGCGAGGAAGTCCAGCAGCATCTTGTTGACTTCACGCGGTGCTTCCACCGCCATCATATGCCGTTGCTCGGCCAGCACCACACTGTGCGCACCCGGGATGCGCGCCGCGAGCTGGCGGGTCATGGCCGGTGTGGAGCCCGAGTCGAGCTCGCCGGTGGCGATCAGTGTCGGCACCTGAATGCTGCCCAGATCGCTGGCGCGGTACATGTCCTGGGTGGCAAACAGCGAATAAGTGGTGTGGTAGCCCTGCGGGTCATTGCTCGCCAGTACCTGGCGGATAGCAGCGACCTGGGCCGGGTTGGCGGCCTTGTACTCACGGCTGAACCAGCGGTCGAGGGCTGCGTCGACATTGGCGTCGGGGCCCAGTTCAGCGGCCTGGGCGGCGCGGGCGATAACGCCGGCGCTCTGCTCGGGGCTGCGGTTGAACACGCTGTTGAGAACCACCAGTGCCGCCAGGCGCTGCGGGTAGTTGAGCGCAAAAGCCCGGGCAACCAGGCCGCCCATGGAAAAGCCGATTACCGTGGCCTGGGCGATTTGCAGGTGGTCGAGCAGTTCGGCGAGCTGGTCGGCATAGCCTTCCAGCGGGGTATCGGCGGCCGGCACGCGGCTTTGCCCATGGCCGAGCATGTCATAGGCGATGACGCGGTAGTCGTTGGCCAAACCAACGAACTGACCGCCCCACATTTCCTTGTTCAGGCCCACGCCGTGTATCAGTACCACGGGTTGACCCTGGCCGACGGACAGGTAGCTGGTGCCGGCAGGTGTGCGTTCAGCGACAGGCTGAATCATGGAGGGCGCTCCTTGAAGGTCGGGCGCGGCGGGTAAGCACGCCACGCCCCGGCCCGTCTTGGTTGTTGTTATTGAGCGTTGGCTTTTTCGGCAGCCAGTTCTTCCAGGTCGATGTAGCGGTTGCCGATGCGCGGGTGCAGGCGGCCGCCGTCGGCAGCGCCCAGCACCACGACGATTTCATCGGCACGCGGTGCGTCTTCGATCTGCATTTCCAGGGTGATGTAGTGCGAGCGCAGGCCCTCGTCGTCTTTCTGCATCATCGGGATCTGGATCGAGGTGCCTGGGCCACCACGCTTGTTGGTGAAGCTCAGGTAGCTCTTGGCCTGTACCGCTTCGCGGTAGTGGTTGCCAAAGCGCAGGGTGTGGATCACCGCCGAGGCATGCTCGATTTCGCCATCGGCACCCACCACGGCGGCCTTGCCGTAGGCCTCGATCTTGTCGGCCCCACCAATGGCGGCAGTCAGGCGCTCGACCATCAGCGCGCCCAGCTCCGAGCAGTTGGCGCGGATTTCCGGCTTCAGATCTTCAACGAAACCGCGACCGGCCCATGGGTTCTTGATCACCACGGCCAGGCCGACCATGGTCACCGGCTTGTCGGTGGCCTTGCCGCCTTCGATGCGGGTCTCTTCGGAGTAGGTGACGATCTTGCGGATTTCGAAACTCATGGGTGGCTCCTGGTGAGGGTTATCAGCTCTTGTTGTCTGATGGTATACCATAATATTTGTTGTGCAAGAGGGGGCGGGAAATTTCTCTTGCGGGGGGACGGGAGGCTGCTAGTCGTAAGCTGAAAGTCGAAAGTCGAAAGTCGAAAGTCGAAAGTCGAAAGTCGAAAGTCGAAAGTCGAAAGCAGATCTGCTTTTGCTTTTGCTTTTGCTTGTAGCTTGTAGCTTGTAGCTTGTAGCTTGTAGCTTGTAGCTTGTAGCTTGCCGCTTGCCGCTTGCCGCTTGCCGCTTGCCGCTTGCCGCTTGCCGCTTGCCGCTAAAAAAGCCCGCTCGCGCAAGCCGCATGGGCCTACGGGAGCGGGCTGCGTCCCGCAATGTTTCAGGCAATGGGAATTCAGGCGAACGCCGGTACCACTTCCTTGATGAACAGTTCGAGGGACTTCTTCTTCTCGGCGTGGGGCAGGCTGTTGTCGCACCAGAAGCTGAACTCGTCGACACCCAGCTCCTGGTAATAGCGGATACGCGCGATGATCTCTTCCGGGGTGCCGATCATGGTGTTCTTGCGGATGTTCTCCAGCTGGAACGCCGGCACTTCGGCAAACTTGGACTCCGGGCTTGGCTCCAGGAAGCCGTTGACCGGGGTGGTCTTGTTGCCGAACCAGGCATCGAAGGTGCGGTAGAAGCGCGAAATGGCCTGGGCGCCCACCTTCCAGCCGTCCGGCTCGGCCGGGCTATGCACGTGGGTGTGGCGCAGCACCATCAATTGCGGGCGCGGTACGTCGGGGTTGTTGTCCAGGGCGGCCTGGAACTTGTTCTTCAGGTCGAGTACTTCTTCGTCGCCCTTCATCAGCGGCGTGACCATGACGTTGCAGCCGTTGGCCACGGCAAAGTTGTGCGAGTCCGGGTCGCGGGCGGCGATCCACATGGGCGGCGTAGCGTTGAACGGCTTCGGTACGCTGGTGGACGTGGGGAATTGGTAGACTTCGCCGTCGTGGGCATAGTCGCCTTCCCAGAGCTTGCGCACCACCGGCACCATCTCGCGCAGGGCCTTGCCGCCGTCGGTGGCCGGCATGCCACCTGCCATGCGGTCGAATTCGAACTGGTACGCGCCACGGGCCAGGCCCACTTCCATGCGGCCGTTGCTGATTACGTCGAGCAGGGCACATTCACCTGCCACGCGAATCGGGTTCCAGAACGGCGCGATGATGGTGCCGGCACCCAGGCGGATCTTTTCGGTGCGTGCCGCCAGGTACGCCAGCAATGGCATCGGGCTTGGCGAAATGGTGTATTCCATGGCGTGGTGTTCGCCGATCCACACGGTGCTGAAACCGCCGTCTTCGGCCATCAGGGTCAGTTCGGTCAGGTCTTCGAACAACTGGCGGTGGCTAACCTGTTCATCCCAACGTTCCATGTGTACGAACAACGAAAATTTCATGGGGCTTTCCTCAACGCTTGAAAGGGGCTGGCGCCAGGCAGGGGGGCGCCAGCTGTCTCGATTCACAATGGGCTTCAGGCCAAGGCCGGCAGGCTGGCCATCTTGCCGCGGCAATACACCATCGGCCGCGGCGCCTGGGCCGGAACGATCAGGTTGTGCACCTTGCCGACCATGATGGCGTGGTCGCCACCCTCGTATTCGCGCCACAGCTCGCACTCGATGACCGCCGTGGCGCCGGCCAGGATCGGGTTACCCAGCTCGCTGAGGGTCCACTCGATACCGTTGGCCTTGTCTTTGCCTTTCTTGGCGAACGCGTAGGCATGGGCCTGCTGCTCACCCGAGAGCAGGTGAATGGCGAAGCGCTTCTGCTTGATCAGTACCGGGTAGGAATCGGAGCTGTAGTTGGGGCAGAACAGCACCAGCGGCGGCTCCATCGACAGGGAGGAAAATGCGCTGGCGGTCAGGCCGACGACCGAGCCGTCGTCGTCCAGGGTGGTGATGACGGTAACGCCGGACGGGAAGGAGCCCAGGACGTTCTTGTAGACGGTTGCGTCGATCATCGGGTTTACCTCTAAAAGGCTGCGGTGGTCCGCGGTTTTTATCGTTGATGTGTCTGATGGTATACCGTAATACCTATTTTGCAAGCAGAATTTTCAGCCGCACATTTTCACGATAAGCGGCGCAAGGCCACGGAATACAAGGCTTTGCCCGGTGTGGTGGATTGTCGCCGGGGTTTTTCAAACAGAACAGTGGCCGCTTTTTCGTGCGGATCAGTGTTGTCAAAAGTTTGGAATACCATAATATGGTCCGCAGCTGAGAGGCCGCCTAGATGCGGTTTCCTTACAACGATAAAAACGACCTTTCGAGCTGAAAACCATGTCCCAACCGTCGTCGCAACACCAGTTTGTCGAGAATCACACGGTCGATTATGTGCCACCTGCCGAGCGCCATGGGAAGGCGCGCGACCTGTTTACCCTTTGGTTCAGTACCAACATTGCGCCACTGCCGATCGTCACCGGTGCCATGGTGGTACAGGTGTTCCACCTGAACCTGTTGTGGGGGCTGGTGGCCATTGTGCTGGGCCATCTTGTCGGGGGCGTGGTCATCGCCCTGGCCTCTGCGCAGGGACCGCAGCTGGGCATTCCGCAGATGGTGCAGAGCCGTGGACAGTTCGGCCGCTATGGCGCCTTGCTGATCGTGTTCTTCACGGCGTTGATCTATGTTGGCTTCTTCATTTCCAACATCGTGTTGGCCGGCAAGACCATCCACGGCATCAGCCCGAGCGTGCCGATGCCAGGGGCGATCGTGATCGGCGCCTTGAGCGCCACCGCCATCGGCGTGGTCGGCTACCGTTTCATCCACATCCTCAACCGTATCGGCACCTGGGTAATGGGCTCGGCACTGCTGGCCGGCTTCATCATGATGTTCATCCAGGACCTGCCAGCCGATTTCTTCAGCCGCGGCGCCTTCAACCTGTCGGGCTTCATCGCCACCGTCTCGCTGGGTGTGATCTGGCAGATCAGCTTCTCGCCGTATACCTCGGACTACTCACGCTACCTGCCGCGTGAAGTCGGCATTGCCAAGCCGTTCTGGGCGACTTATTTCGGCGCTACCCTGGGCACCATCTTGTGCTTCAGCTTCGGTGCGGTGGCGGTGCTGTGCGTGCCGCAAGGCACCGATGCGATGGACGCGGTGAAGCAGGCCACCGGCTGGCTGGGGCCGATCCTGATGGTGCTGTTCCTGCTCAACATCATCAGCCACAACGCCCTCAACCTGTATGGCGCGGTGCTGTCGATCGTGACTGCAATCCAGACCTTCGTTGCCCAGTGGACCCCCAGCGTGAAGGTTCGGGTGATCCTGGCCTCGGTCATACTGCTGGGCTGCGGTATGGTCGCGCTGAACGCCTCGGCAGATTTCATCGGCCAGTTCATCGGCCTGATCCTGGCGCTGCTGTTGGTGCTGGTGCCGTGGGCCTCGATCAACTTGGTCGACTTCTACCTGATCAAGAAGGGCCAGTACGACATCGCCTCGATCTTCAGTGCCGACGGCGGCATCTATGGCCGCTTCAATCACCATGCGATCGTTGCCTATGCCTGCGGCATCCTGGTGCAGCTGCCGTTTGCCAATACCTCGCTGTATGTCGGGCCGTACTCCAACCTGGTCGAAGGCGCCGACCTGTCCTGGCTGTTCGGCTTGCTGGTGACGGTGCCGCTGTACTACTGCCTGGCCACGCGCAGCAAGGCTGGCGAGAAGGCGGGGCGGGTTTTGAGTGTGAACGACTGATAGTCACGTGTGGCTGCAAGAGGGGCTGCTTCGCAGCCCATCGCAGGCAAGCCAGCTCCCACAGGGGGCGCGCAAGCACTGGGATGGGCGTAGCCCCCGCCAGGGCCATCGACCTGTAAGAAATTTCCGAACATGAAGCAAACTGCTTTAGTTCACCTCGCGCGGCGAATTATCCTACAAGTGCGTCAGAAGTCGCTACGTAGCCGGGAAAGCCCACCCTGAGATAACTTCATTGCGTCGCCTTTTCAGGTGACCGGGCTTGAGACACCCGGACTACATGTGTTGGCACCGCTTCATGGCGGTCGTGCGCGGGCAGGCTTCGGCCTGGCCGGTATTCATGTGTCCCGGGTCTCAAACCGCGCACGACTGCCACCCAAATCCTTGAGACGACGAGGGGGCAGTTCCTGGTTCGTTCAAAGGAGCTCAATCATGAAAAAGCTCGTACCCGATCCACCTGCCTCAGAACTTCTGCAACTCGACCCGCCCAATCTCTCGTTTCAAGATCTTCCTAGCATCGAAGAATGTGAGCAGCTTCTCAGTGCCTTGATTCATACCGTCAATCACACCACGACCGTCCTGATCGACAGCGGTCCCGGCCTTACTCGGGACGCCATGGGAATGAACATTCGTCTGCTGTGTAGAGCCATTCACGCGTTGTCGAACCACACCAGTACCCATATCTTGGAGCAATGTCATGAGCGATGATCCAAGAAACTCCTTCACAGCGGGTTTGGAAACGTTCGATCTCTTCTGCCTGCGACCAAACGTGCCATTCAGTCATGCGTTCACGCAGTTGTCTGTGCTACTTGGCTGCATCCGTCACCTCACGACAGAAGCAGAGATGGAGAATGATCGGATTGCGGGTAGCGCTGCGCGTATTCTCAGTGAGATGGCGAAAGCGTTGATTGATGATATGGAGCGAGGGATGGGCCTTCAAAGAAGATAAATTCACCGGCCCGCCGCCAGGCCCTTCCGAAAGCCCAGCCCCTGCTTTGTAGGAGCTGGCTTGCCTGCGATGGGCCGCGATGCGGCCCCGGCTATCTCAGATCAGACCTTGAACTGTGCCACCATGCCATTCAGGTCCACGGCAAGGCGCGACAGGTCCTGCGCTGCCGCACTGGTCTGGTTGGCCCCCGCCGAGGTCTGCATGGCCAGGTCACGGATATTCACCAGGTTGCGGTCCACCTCACGGGCCACCTGCGCCTGTTGTTCCGAGGCACTGGCTATCACCAGGTTACGCTGGTTGATCGAGGCCATCGCTTCGGCAATCACCTCCAACGCCTGCCCGGCACCCTCGGCCACTTCCAGCGTGCCCGTGGCACGCCCTTGGCTGCTGTGCATCGCGGTCACCGCGCGCTCGGTGCCGTTCTGGATCCCGGCAATCATCTGCTCGATTTCTGCCGTCGACTGCTGGGTGCGGTGGGCGAGGGCACGAACTTCGTCCGCCACCACCGCAAAGCCACGGCCTGCCTCACCGGCGCGGGCCGCTTCGATAGCGGCGTTGAGCGCCAGCAGGTTGGTCTGCCCGGCAATTGCACCGATCACATCCAGCACCCGGCTGATCTCGCTGGCATTGCTGGCCAGCTGTTCGATTTCGCTGGAAGTGCCGGTCACGTCTGCCACCAGGTGCTGGATGGAGGCCAGCGCCTGATTGACCCGGTCGCGGCCATCGCGGGTAGTCTGGTCGGCACCTCTGGAAGCGTCTGCGGTGCTCACCGCGTTGTTGGCCACTTCTTCGACCGCCGCGGTCATCTGGTTGACGGCCGTGGCCGCCTGGTCGATTTCGGCACTTTGCTGGTGCAGGCCTCGGCTGGTGTCTTCGGTGACGGTGTGCAGCTCTTCGGATGCCGAGGCCAGCTGGTCGGACGAGGCGGCTATCTGCCGAATGGTGTCGCGCAGGCTGCTCTGCATGCGGCTCAACGCGCGCAGCAGCAACGCCGGCTCGTCGCGGCCCACCACCTGGATTTCGCGAGTCAGGTCGCCGGTAGCAACGCGTTCAGCCACGGCCACGGCCTCGGCCAGCGGCCGCACGATACTGCGGGTGAGCAGGGTGGCGATGGCAGCAAGCGCCAGCACAATCACCAACAGCGCGCCTATCAGCGCCTTGAACGCTTCGTCAGCCACATCGCTGCTGCGCTGCGAGGCTTGCTCGGCGCCCTTACCGTTGTAGTCGATCAAGGCGGCCATGGCATGCATCATGTTGTCGGCATACTGGCTCAATGGCCCGCTGACTTGCTGCTCGGCTTCGGCAATGCGGTTGGCTGTGATGTCCTGCAGCACCTTGGCCTGCAGGCCCGCATACTGCTGGTAAGCCGCCGTGAAGGCATTGAACAGGGCGCGATCGTCGGCCTCGACGATGGTACTGTCGTAGTTTTTCAGGCTGGTTGTCAGGCGTTGGTTGATGCCTTGTAGCATCTCAAGGTCGCGGGCGCGTTCGCCGGTATCGTTGCTGAGTGTCGCACGCAGGGTGACGGCCCGGGCGCGACCGAGGTCGGTGCTGATTTCGCTGAGGGCCACCACGGCAGGTATCCAAGTGATGCGGATTTCGTCTGTGGCGGTGTCCATCTGCCGGGTCTCGTAAAGTGCGATCAGGCCCATCACCAGCACCAGAATGCCCAACAGGGTGAATGCGCTTGCTGCGCGAATGCCGATCTTCAAATTCCTTAACTGCATGAAGTACTCCTTGATGGTGGCGTGCAGGCCTCGAGAACGCAGGCGGCTGCCGGTGTAAACGCAGTGGCGCCAGGCTCGGGATGCATCGCAAAGTCGGTTGTAGGTCTCACCCTCTTTCTGTTTTTGGATGTGATGATGCCATATGGCCATCATCCTTGAACAGGCATTCAAGTTACGGGATCTGCTGATAAACCCAAGGAAAATTGTCGGTTTTATCCGGGAAATCAGCTTCAACGTGGCGCCTCGCAAGCCGGCTTGCGCCGCAGTAGAGCCGCTTAACGCCCTTCGTGGCCCCGCCGGTAGGCCCCTGGCTGTATGCCTACTGCCTTGGCGAAGGCCCGGGTAAAAGCGGCCACCGATTGGTATCCCACCTGTGCACCCACTTGCTCCACCGTGTTGCCCGCCTGCAGCAACCGGCAAGCATGGCGCATGCGCAACGCCAGCAGCACTTGCCCTGGCGACTGCCCGGCCAGCTCGCTGAAGCGTTTGAAGAAAGCCGAGCGCGACAACCCGGTGCAGGCCGCCATGCTCTCCAGTGTCCAGGCTTGGCCGGGTTGCTCGATCAGTAGCTCGAGCAACCCGGCGAACGCTGGCTGCCGAGCAAGCGCGATCAGCCCGCCCAGGGGCTGCCCGGCATGCACTTGCTGGCGCAGTGCATACAGAAAGAGCAAGTGCGTCAGGCGCTCCAGAAAGGTTTGCGAAGGCCCGGTTTGGCGTTGGCATTCATCCAGGATCAGCCCGAACAACGCCCCTGCCGCGCTCCCGGCGGGGTCTTCGGCACGCAGCAGGATCCAGTCGGCCAGGCCCTCGACAATCAGCGAAGACAAACCCGACTGGAAACGGAAGAAGCCACAGACCAGGCCGACCCCATCGCTGGCGTCGCCGTCCAGCGCCTGCATGGTTTGACGCGGTTGCGCACAGGCGCCTGCCGCGTCCTGGTCGCTGGACAGGCGATAACCCAGGTCGCGCAACAGGAACACGGCGTCGCCTTTTTTCAGGCACACCGGCTGCGCCTGGCCGTCGAGGTGCAGCCAGCAATCGCCCTGCACCACCAAGTGGAAGCTGGCACGGCCCATACCCTGGGTGCTGGCGTGCCAGCCGCCACAGTAGCGGCCGACATGAAACAGGCTGGCATCCAGCTCCAGGCCTTCTAATAACCAATCGACGAGCGCGGCGGACGAAATCATCTAATGCAAAGACTCAGGAGCAAGGAAAGGCGACTGATGAATATGGAGGGTACTTCTTATAACCACCAGACTGTAGTGACATCCATCAGGGAGACCACTCCATGTCCTCGCGCATTACCTTACACACCCTGGAAAGCGCCCCGGAAGCAGCGCGCCCGTTCCTTGAGAACGCGCAGAAGAATTCGGGCTTCATCCCCAACCTGCTCGGGGTGCTGGCCAACGCGCCAGCGGCACTGGAAACCTACGTGACCGTTTCGGCATTGAACGGCAAGTCCGACCTGAGCCTGGCCGACCGCGAAGTGGTGCAACTGATTGCCGCCACCCAACATGGCTGTGATTTCTGTGTGGCGGGGCACACCGCCGTGGCGTTGAACAAGGCCAAGCTGCCGCAGGAGGTGGTCGAGGCCCTGCGGGCCCGCGGCGAGCTGCCCAATGCCCGTTACGAAGCCCTGGCCGCCTTCGCCCGCGAAGTGATCGCGACCCGCGGCAATGTCAGCCAGGCCACCTACCAGGCATTCCGGGATGCCGGCTTCAGCGAGGGCAATGCGCTGGAAGTGATTCTTGGCGTGAGCCTCGCAACCCTTTGCAACTTTGCTAATGTGTTCGCCCAGACGCCGCTCAATGACGAGCTTGGCAAGTACCGCTGGCAGCCCACTGCATGATCTGCCCCTGCTAGCGGCGGTACAGCGGTAGTTGTAGGAGTGGCCATGTGCCGCAAAGGGGCCGCCAGGCGGCCCGGCGTTCTCAAAGGAGCAAGACCATGCAGGATTGTGCATTTCGACAGTGGCTGGATGCCAATGCCGAGGCCATAGATCGGGGCCTGTGCGAGCCGCAGCACGTGCTGGCGCAAATCGCCGAATCGCAACTGCTGCGCGTGGGTGTCGACCCGGCCCTGGGCGGTACGGGCGGGCAGGTGACCGACGCCGTCGAGGCCATCGCTGCCATTGCCAGCCGTTCGCTGGCTGCCGCTTTCGTGTGTTGGGGCCAGCGCGCCTTTATCGAGTACCTGTTGCAAAGCCCCAACCAGCCGCTGCGCGCGCGCTTGCTGCCACAGCTACTGGCCGGTGAGCTGGCCGGTGCCACCGGCCTGTCCAATGCCATGAAGTTCCTCTCTGGCATCGAAGCCCTGCAAGTGCGCGGCCGCCCGGCGGGCGATGGCTGGCACCTTGAGGGCCGCCTGCACTGGGTGACCAACCTGCGCAAGAGCGGGTTCGTGGTAGCGGCGGCCATCGAGGACGACGCGGGCGGTGCTCCGTTCGTACTGGCCATTCCTTCGGATGCCCAGGGCCTGCAACGTTCTGACGACTTGCAGCTGATGGGCTTGCAGTCGAGCAACACCGCTGCCTTGGCCTTCCACCAGGTGCCGCTGGCACGTGACTGGTTGCTGCACGACAATGCCCGCGCGTTCCTGCCGCAGGTCCGCCCGGCCTTCCTGGCGTTGCAGTGCGGCATGGCCATTGGCCTGGCGCGCCGGGCACTGGACGAAGTGCAGGCCCACCTGCAGGGGCGTGCCTCATTCCTGGACGAAGCCCGCCAGGTGCTCAGCGAGCGCCTGGAGAATACCGTCAGCGAGCTCAAGCAAGGTTTGCTCGATGGCCGCTTCCTGCAACAACCGGCGGCCTTGTTCAAGCTGCGCATTACCCTGGCCGAAGGCGCCGCCGACGCGGTGCAACTGGAATTGCAGGCCAGTGGTGGCAAAGCCTACCTCAGCGAGTATGGCGAAGGCTTTGCCCGCCGCTGGCGCGAATCGGCGTTCGTGCCGATCGTCACGCCCAGCCTGGTGCAGCTGCGGGCCGAGCTGCACCGCCAGGCAGGCGCCGCATGAGTGCAACGTTGCTCGAAGCCCGTGACATCAGCCTGGGCTACCCAGGCGAGGGCGGCTGGCAGCAAGTGCTGGCGCAGTTCGACCTGCAGCTGGGGCGCGGCGAGGTGGTGAGCATTCTGGGCCCCAGCGGCGTTGGCAAGTCCAGCCTGTTGCGGGTATTGGCCGGCCTGCAGCAGCCGGGTGGTGGCAGCGTGCGGCTGCATGGCCAGCCGCTGCAGGGCCCACACCCGCGCCTGGCGGTAGCCTTCCAGGACCCCAGCCTGCTGCCTTGGCTGAGCCTGGAGAAAAACGTCGCCTTCGGCCTGGACTTCGCCCGCCAGCCCAAGCTGGCGGCTGCCGAACGCCGTGCACGTATCGACCACGCTATCGCCGCCGTGGGCCTGGGCCATGCCCGCAGCCACTACCCGGCGCAGCTGTCTGGCGGCATGGCCCAGCGGACCGCGCTGGCCCGTTGCCTGGCACGGCAGCCCGAAGTGCTATTGCTCGACGAACCGTTCGGCGCACTGGATGAAGTCACCCGTGCCGACATGCAGCAATTGCTGCTGCAATTGATCGCCACCCACAACACGGCAGCGGTACTGATCACCCACGATATCGACGAAGCCCTGTTGCTGTCCGACCGTGTGCTGCTGCTGGGCGACCATCCAGCGCACATCCTCGGCCAATGGCAGATCGGCCTGCCGCAGCCGCGCACGCAGCGGGTCGAAGAGCTGGGCGCCTTGCGCATCGAAATCCTCAAGACGCTCCGGCGAGCAAGCCGCACGGTCGAACCCACCCCAACCCCACAGGCCTCGGAGGCTGTCCATGTGCATGGATGACTGCTGTTCCTCGTCTTCACGACGTGATTTTCTCAAGCTGGGCGCCATGCTCACCGCCGCCGGTGCACTGCCGTTGCTGTCGAGCCTGCAGGCCCGCGCCGCTGCCGAACCGGACGCGCCGGTACGTATCGGTTACCTGCCGATCACCGACGCCACCCCCTTGCTGGTGGCGCACAACAACGGCCTGTTTGAAGCCGAGGGTATCAAGGCCGAACGTCCGGTATTGCTGCGCAGCTGGGCACAGGTGATCGAGGCGTTCATTTCTGGTCAGGTGAACGTCATTCACCTGCTGTCGCCAATGACCGTGTGGGCGCGCTATGCCAGCAAGGTGCCGGCCAAGGTGGTGGCGTGGAACCACGTTGGCGGTTCGGGCCTGACCGTCGCCCCCGACATCACAGACATGAAGCAGTTGGGTGGCAAGACCGTGGCCATACCTTTCTGGTACTCGATCCATAACGTCGTGCTGCAGCAGATGCTCAATGACAACGGCCTGACACCGGTGTCGAAGCCGGCCAGTGCGGCGTTGGCAGACAATGAAGTGAACCTGCTGGTGTTGCCGCCCTCCGACATGCCGCCGGCCCTGGCCAGCAAGCGCATTGCCGGTTACATCGTCGCAGAGCCGTTCAACGCCCTGGCCGAGAACCTCAAGGTTGGCCGCGTGCAGCGCTTCACGGGCGATGTCTGGCGCAACCATGCCTGCTGCGTGGTGTTCATGCACGAACACGACCTCGACACCCGCCCCGAGTGGTCGCAGAAGGTGGTCAATGCCATCGTCAAGGCCCAGCACTGGACCCGCGACCACCGCGCCGAAGCAGCAGCCTTGCTGTCGCGTGCTGGCGCCAACAAGTACACGCCCCATGACCCGGCGGTGCTGGCCAAGGTCCTTGCCCCGGCGGCCGAGGACCGTGCCGGCTACATCGCCAGCGGCGCTATTCGCCACCAGCAGTGGGACGAAAAGCGCATCGATTTCCAGCCTTACCCGTTCCCGAGCTACACCGAAGCACTGGTCAAGCGCTTGCAGCGCACCCTGATCGAAGGTGACCACGCGTTCCTCGCCGGCCTGGACCCGGCGCAGACTGCCCGCGACCTGGTGGATGACCGCTTCGTGCGTAACGCCATTGCCGCCGTGGGCGGGCCGTCGGTGTTCGGCATAGCCGACAACTACGAGCGCAGCGAGGAGCTCGCCGTCTGATGCGTACGCACGTAGTACATGCCGGGCTTGGCCTGGCCGGTTTGCTGGGCTTGCTGGCACTGTGGTGGGCCGGGGTCGCCGTGTTCGGCCAGGCTGATGGCCTGTCGGCCCGGTTTGCACCGCAGGCCACGTTGGCCAGCCTGGTCGAGCTGCTGGGGCAGGGCGAGGTCTACGGGCATATCTGGGTCAGCCTCAAGCGCATCCTGGTCGGTTTGTTGCTGGCGTTGCTGATCGGTGTGCCGTTGGGGTTGCTGGTAGGTAGCTACCGGCACCTGGAGGCGGCGACCACGCCGGCATTCCAGTTCCTGCGCATGATCTCGCCGTTGTCGTGGATGCCGGTGGTGGTGATGCTGATGGGCGTGGGTGACCAGCCGATCTACTTTTTGCTGGCGTTCGCCGCGTTGTGGCCGATCCTGCTCAACACCGCCGCCGGGGTGCGGCAACTGGACCCGCGCTGGCTGCAGTTGAGCCGCAGCCTGAGTGCCACGCGCTGGGAAACCTTGTGCAAGGTGATTGTGCCGGGGGTGATAGGTCATGTGCTGACGGGCGTGCGCCTGGCCATCGGGATCCTGTGGATCGTGCTGGTGCCCTGCGAAATGCTGGGGGTCAGTGCAGGGCTGGGCTATTTCATTCTCGATACCCGCGACCGCCTGGCGTACTCCGAGCTGATGGCAATGGTGCTGTTGATCGGTGTGCTGGGCTTTCTGCTCGATGCCCTGGCGCGCGGGCTGCACCGGCGCTGGGTGCATGGCTGAGCCGCCGGGCCGCGCCGAGCATGAGCGGTGCGGTGCGGCCCTGAGCGTTGTGCTTGACGGTGCGATCAGTGCACGTGCTGGCGCTGGCGCACACACTCCTGCGCCTGTGCGGTCAGCGCGTCCAGCCGCTCGTCGCGCATCTGCTCCGCTTCGATCATCGCATCTTCGCCTTGCTGGTTGAGCAGGTAGGTATGAATCTGCAGCACCTCGGCGGTCTGGTAGATGGGGGCGATGTCCAGGCGGCCGATCAGAGCCCCGCTGGCCTGGCCGGTGCTGCTCATCAGCACTTGCGGACCATTGGCGGCCACCACCTGCATACCCATGGCTTCGAACCACGGTACCTGGTTGGCGAAGGCGTTCAGCTCGACGCAGGCATGGCGCGCCTGCAGGTCGCCCAACAGCGCCCGGGCGATGCCCTGGCGGCGATGGCTGGCGCGTACGGCCATGAATGCCAGGGCACAGGCCTGCTTATCGTCCTCGGCGGGTAGCGACAGAGCAAAGCCCAACAACTGGTCAGGCGCTTCGGCATCCAGTGCCAGGGTCAGTGCCACGGCCAGGCCGCGGTTACCGTCCAGGGCTTGCAGGTACTGATGCACCTCCATGCCGACGCCGTACTGGTACAGCGGGTACAGCGGGTTGTCTGCAGTGATCGCGACACTGCTCAACTCACCGACGTTGTGAATCACCAGCTCGCGGATCTGGTTCTGGAAAGACTCGGGCGGCACGCTGTCAAGGCGGCTCAGGATGAACATCTGGGGGCAGGCTCCGGCGGTTAGACTGTACAGCCCGCACAGGGAGGGCGCGGGCTGTACAGTCTAACCGGTTTTGACCCATCAGCCGCGCGCCTGTAGTGCGCCGAGCATCAAGTCCAAGTTTTGCACCGCCGCACCCGACGCGCCTTTGCCCAGGTTGTCGAAGATGGCGGTGAGCAGTACCTGGCCGTGTTCAGGGTTGGCGTACAGCGCCAGGCGCAGGTCGTTGCTGTCGTTCAGGGCTTCAGGGTCGAGGTTGGCCGCGCCACCTTGTTGGTGCAGGGGCATTACCTGAACATGGCGGGCTCCCTGGTAATGCTGTTCCAGGCAGGCCTGCAGCTGTTCGGCGCTGACCTGCCCGGGCAGCAGGCGCAATTGCAGCGGGATGCTCAGCAGGATGCCCTGGCGGTAGGCGCCATAGCCAGGCATGAACAGGGGCCGTGCCGAGAGCCCGGCGTGCTGCTGGATCTCGGGCACGTGCTTGTGCGCCAGGTCCAGGCCGTACAGCTGCAAGGCCGGGGCTTTGGCGGCGGCGGGCTGTTCATGCCGTTCTACCGCAGCACGGCCGCCGCCGGAGTAGCCGGAAATGGCGTGGATGTTCAGCGGGTAATCGGCAGGCAGCAGGCCCGCCTTGACCAGCGGGCGCAGCAACGCGATGGCGCCCGTGGGGTAGCAACCGGGGTTGCTGACCCGCTTGCTTTGGGCAATGCGTTCGGCTTGTTGCGGAGCCAGTTCGGGCAGGCCATACACCCAGCCTGGGCTGGTGCGGTGTGCCGAGCTGGCGTCGATCACCCGCACCTGCGGGTTGTGGATGGCGGCCACCGCTTCGCGCGCGGCGGCATCGGGCAGGCACAGCAGGGCGATGTCGGCGCTGTTGATCGCCTCGCCACGCCGTTGAGGGTCTTTGCGTTCGGCTTCGGGCAGGATCAGCAGGCGCAAGTCGGTGCGGCCTTGCAGGCGAGCGTGGATCTGCAGGCCGGTGGTGCCTTGGTCACCGTCGATGAAGACAACAGGGGTATGCATGGTCGGGGGTCCGGATTGAGAAGGGATGGGCTATGTTCGCGGGTGGCGCTGTTAAAGAAAATTTGAATATCATGATCAGCGCATTCAGCTTTTCTGAATGATGCGCTGGCCTTTTGGCGGTGAACCTGCCCCTTGAAGCTGCCTTGGCGTTCAGCCGTCAGTCTTTGTTTTGTGAGGAAGCCGCAGCGACCATGCGCGAAATCAGCCTCGACCGCCTGCGTACGCTGGTGTTCATCAGCGACCTGGGTTCATTTGCCGAGGCGGCTCGCCAGCTCAACCTGGCGCCGCCCACCATCAGCCTGCACGTGGCCGAGCTGGAGGCGCGCGTCGGCGCCCCGTTGCTCAACCGTACCCGCGGCCAGGTACGGCCCACGGCCATCGGTGAAACGCTGCTGGCCCGCGCCCGTCGCTTGCTGGCCGACGCGGACCAAGCGCTGGACGAAGTTCGCCGCCAGGTGCAGGGCCTGAGCGGCCGGGTACGCCTGGGTGCCTCGACCGGGGCCATCGCCCACTTGCTGCCACAGGCGTTGGCCGGCTTGCGGGTGGAGCATCCGGGGATCGATGTGCAAGTGCAGGTGCTCACTTCGCAAGCCTCGCTGGCGCGTTTGCGCGAGGGCACGCTGGATGTCGCGCTGGTGGCGTTGCCGCAGGTGGCAGTCAAGGGGCTGGCCGTAACACCCTGGCGGCGCGACCCGATCCTGGCCTACGTGCCGGCCGACTGGCAGCCCCCGGCCAAGGTCACGCCTGCGTGGCTGGCGCAACGGGCGCTGATCTTGAATGACAGCACTACCCAGCTGTCGCGGGTGACAACCGAGTGGTTTGCGGCGGCGGGGTTGCACCCCGAGCCGCGTATCGAGCTGAACTACAACGATGCCATCAAGAAGCTGGTCGGTGCCGGGTATGGCGCGACGTTGCTGCCGCAAGAAGGGGAGGCCGCCGAGCTTGATCAGCGCATTGCCCACCGACCGCTGCGGCCCGGGCTGTGGCGGCAGTTGGGTATCGCCTGCCGGGAAGGGCAGGTGGAGCGCGCTACCGCGTTCGTGCTGCAGGCCCTGGAGCGGCTGCGCCAGTAACGCCCGCCAACGGTTTCAACCAACCGTTTCGTGCAGGGCCAGGCTCTGGCGCAATTGCGCCAGCATGGCCAGGCGCAGCGCCTTGGGGGCCTGCACGCGGATAGAGCCGGCCTGGGACAGCAGCCAGCTCATCAGTGCCCGGTTGTCGTCTACCGTGGCCACCAGCACAGCGCCACCGTCGCCCTGCGCGGTCAGTTGCATATCTGCCGACAGCGGCGCCTGCTCCAGGCGCCGGGCAAGGGCGTCATCGACCCAGGCGCGCAGCTCCACCTGAGCCGCCGGGCATAGCGCGTCGGGTTGCAACTGGTGCGCTTGCTCCAGGCTCAGGCCCGGTTGCCAGTACCAGCCATAGGGCATGCCCTTGCTGTTGCATTGCAGCGGGAACAGGGCGGCCAGTTCGACCAGGTCGCGCTCTACGGTACGCTTGCTGGTGGTGTGGCCCACGCCGCTCAGGGCACGTTGCAACTGGGTGGAGCTCACGCCCGGGTGGCGGCCTGGCAGCAGCTTGAGCAATTGCCACTGGCGGGCAATGGTATGGCGGGTAGGGTGGCTGGGCAAAGGGTTCGTCCTTGAAGGCAGGCATCGCGCCGGCCTGGGTGATGGCATTTAGCTATGTATCAGCATACCCTTTCCCCTGATCGGATCCAAGTTGCACCACAAGGCGGCCAAGGCCACCGGCGCGATGCGCGCTTGGCAGCGCCGGTGGTGGCGCTGCAGGTCAGTCAAGGCGCTGTTGCAGCCCCTCGATGAACACCTGTTCGGCCCGGCTGAAGCGCTGCTCCCGGTTCCACAACAGGTGAATGTCCACATCGGCAATGCCCTCCAGCGGGTGCAGCTTCCACAGCAGCCCAGCTGCAACATCCGGCGCTACCACGTGCTCGGGCAGGCAGCCGATGCCGAAACCGGCAATTACCAGGCGGCGCACTTCCTCGAGGCTCGGTGACGAGGCCACGATGCGCCCGGCAAAGCCCTGCTGGT
The DNA here is from genome assembly GCF_013305665.1 of Pseudomonas sp. NY5710. Lineage (NCBI taxonomy): Bacteria > Pseudomonadati > Pseudomonadota > Gammaproteobacteria > Pseudomonadales > Pseudomonadaceae > Pseudomonas > Pseudomonas sp. NY5710. The sequence continues at coordinate 2,984,680 of NZ_CP045554.1, read as the reverse complement.
CGCGGAAAATGGTCAGTGGCGACAACATGCCGCCAATCTGGTCACTGGTGAAGCTGACGAAGTTCTCCCGCTGCAAGTCGCCCTCGGCCTGGCCGAACAGCGCATGGTGCTTGCCACAGAAAAACGCGTACCGCTGGCGCAGAAACAGTCGTTGCTCCAGCCTGGGCTGGGCGCGCCGGTTCAAGCTCAAGCCTGCGCTGGCGGTTTTCTCTTGCAAGGCTGCGACGATGTCGGAGCTGCGCATCACGTCGATTTCCAGGTCCACCCGTGGGTGCTGGCGATGGAAGTCGGCGAGGAAGGCGTCGAAGCGGTCGCTGACGATGCGGCTGATCATCAGCAAGCGCACCTTGCCCACCAGTTCGTCGGTGGGCTGCGCCAGCAAACTGCCGATCTGCGACATCTGCCCGTACACCTCGCCGGCCAGCTGGAACAGCTGTTCGCCCATTTCGGTCAGCACGAAACGCGGCCCACGGCGGGCGATGAGTTGGCGGCCAAGCTGTTCTTCCAGGCGCTTCAAGGCCTGGCTGACTGCCGGTTGGGTGAGATGCAGGCGGGCAGCGGCGCGGCTGATGGACAGTTCCTGGCCAATGACGCGGAAGGTACGCAGCAGGTTCCAGTCGAGGCGGTCGTTGAGCAAGCGGTCAGACATGGCAAGGCTCTATGATAAGCAGGGTTAATAGTTGGAATAATAAATAGAAAATTGACTAATCATAGCCCTGGCCCGATAAATCACAGGCATCGAGGCCCTCAAGCCAAGCGCCGCCAGAGCGCGACCGTGAATTCCCGTCACTCCTGCCAGAACAACAAGCAAAGGAGCCCCCATGAAGCCCGTCACTTGCGCCCAGCCACGCCGTGCCGCTGCCGCCGCTTTCATCGGTACCATGATCGAATGGTACGACTTTTACATCTATGCCACCGCCGCGGCCCTGGTGTTCGGTGCCTTGTTCTTCCCCTCCGATGACAGCCTGTTCAGCACCATGGCAGCGTTTGGCACCTTCGCCGTGGGCTTTTTCGCCCGGCCGCTGGGCGGAATCGTCTTCGGCCATGTGGGCGATCGTATCGGCCGCAAGAAATCGCTGGTCATCACCTTGCTGATGATGGGCATCGTCACGGTGTGCATCGGCCTGTTGCCGACCTATGCGCAAATTGGCGCCAGCGCGCCGGTGCTGCTGGTCCTGCTGCGCATCGTCCAGGGCATTGCGGTGGGCGGCGAGTGGGGCGGGGCCGTGCTGATGGCCGGCGAGCATGCCCCCAAGGGGCGGCGCAACTTTTTCGCCTCGTTCGCCCAGCTCGGCAGCCCGGCGGGCCTGATTCTGTCACTGCTGGCTTTTGGCGCAGTCACCCGTCTTCCGGAAGAAGACCTGATGAGCTGGGGTTGGCGCGTGCCGTTCCTGGCCAGCGCCTTGCTGCTGTTGGTCGGCCTGGCCATTCGCCTGGGGGTTAACGAGTCGCCCGCGTTCATCGCCAGCCGCGAGCAGGCAGAAACGGCCCGGCGCAAGGAGCAGGCACCGGTCTTCGAGGTGCTGCGCAGCGCCTGGCGCCCGCTGTTGCTGTGCATCGGTGCCAACACCCTGGGCATTGCCGGGGTCTACTTCACCAATACCTTCATGATCAGCTACACCACCCAGCAGCTGCACCTGGAGCGCTCGCTGATCTTGGAGTGCCTGTTCTTCGTGGCGATCATCCAGTTTTGCGTACAGCCCTTGGCTGCCTGGCTGTCGGAAAAGCTCGGCGCCACTCGCTTTCTGGCCTTGGTGGCCGTGCTGGCCATGGCCTCGCCTTACCCTATGTTCACCCTGGTCAGCTCGGGCCAAGGCCCTTTGATCGTGCTCGGCATCGCCTTGGCCGCTGCCTGCATGGCCTCGTTCTACGCGGTCATCGCAGGCTACGTCAGCGGCATGTTCGACACCCGTGTGCGCTATACCGCCATTTCCCTCGCCTACCAGGTGTGTGGCGCCATCGCCGGGGGCCTGACCCCTTTGATCGGCACCTGGCTGGCCCACCATTTCACAGGGCAATGGTGGCCGATGGCAGTGTTCTACACCCTGATCGCCACCCTTTCTCTGATCTGCGTGCTTGCCCTGGCGCGCCAGTACGCGCGCAGCCAGCAGCTCGAGCTGGCCTAAGCGAACCGATTCATTCTGGAGTACCTGCACATGTTGAAAAGCAATGGCGAACGCCTGTGGGCGAGCTTGATGGCCATGGCCGAAATCGGCGCCACCGCCCGCGGCGGCAGTTGCCGCCTGGCCCTCAGCGACGAAGACAAGGCTGGCCGTGAGCTATTCAGCCACTGGTGCCGCGAAGCGGGCCTGACGCTGAGCGTGGATGCCATCGGCAACCTGTTCGCGCGCCGCCCTGGCACCGACCCCGATGCCGCCCCGGTGTTGATCGGCAGCCACCTGGATACCCAGCCGGAGGGCGGCCGTTTCGACGGTGTCTATGGCGTGCTGGCCGGGCTGGAGGTGGTGCGCCGCCTCGACGAGCTGGGCATCAGTACCCGAAAGCCGCTGGAGCTCGCGGTGTGGACCAACGAGGAAGGTGCCCGGTTTACACCGGCGATGTTCGGTTCGGCCGTGTTCACCGGCACCCTGGCGCTGGAGCAAGCCTTGGCCATACGCGATGCGCAAGGCATCAGCGTCGCCGAAGCATTGCAGCGTACCGGTTACGCTGGCCAGCGGCCGCTGGGCGGGCCGGTGGATGCCTATTTTGAAGCGCATATCGAGCAAGGCCCGATCCTTGAAGATAACGCCAAGGCCATTGGTGTGGTCAGTGGTGGCCAGGCTATTCGTTGGCTGGATGTGACCGTCGAAGGCATGGCCGCGCACGCCGGCACCACGCCGATGCCCTTGCGCAAGGACGCCTTGTACGGTGCGGCGCAGATGATTCAGGCGCTCGAGCGGCTGGCAGCAGACTATGCCCCCGAGGCGCTGACCACTGTCGGCGAGCTGACCATCGCCAAGTCGTCACGCAATACCATACCCGGCGTATTGCAATTCACGGTGGACCTGCGCCACCACCGCGATGAAACCATCGAGGCCATGGAGCGCGACCTGACCCTGGCGCTGCAGGCCATCGCCCGCCAGCGCGGGTTGCAGGTGCGTATCGAACGGCACTGGGTCAGCCCGGCCACGCCGTTCGACCTGGACTGTGTAGCCGCTGTTCAGCAAGCGGTGGATGCGCTGGGTTATGCGCAGCAGTCGATTGTCAGTGGCGCTGGGCACGATGCCATCCTGTTGGCTCGCTATTGCCCGACGGCGATGGTGTTCATTCCCTGCATCGGCGGCCTCAGCCACAACGAAGCCGAGGATGTTCTGCCCGACGATGCACGCCAGGGTGCCGATGTATTGCTCAATGCCGTGCTGGCCCGTGCCGGCCGTGTCGAACCAGGAGAGGCCTGATGCGTTGCTACTTCCACCCTGAACAATTGCTGCATCACCCGCGCAGCTACTACTCGCGTGGCGCCATGCGCACCCCCCAAGAGGTGCCCGAGCGCGCCCAGCGCCTGTTGCAGGCTGCCAGGGACCTTGGCTTCGATATCCTCCAGCCAGAGGATGCCGGCCTGCAGCCGCTGGCGGCGGTGCATGGCGAGGCCTACCTGGCCTTCCTCGAAGAAGCCCATGCGCGCTGGAAGGAAGTGCCCGATGACTGGGGCGACGAGGTCATGTCCAATATCTTCGTGCGTGAGCCCAATGCCTTGCGTGGCATTCTCGCCCAGGCCGCGCGCTACCTGGCCGATGGCAGTTGCCCGGTAGGCGAGCGTACCTGGCATTCGGCCTATTGGTCCGCGCAGAGCGCGGTCGCTGGCGCCAAGGCCATTGCCGAGGGTGAGCCCGCGGCTTACGCGCTGTGCCGGCCTCCGGGGCACCATGCGCGGTTCGATGCGGCGGGTGGCTTCTGTTACATCAACAACGCTGCCGTCGCTGCCCAGGCCTTGCGCGGCCGCTACAGCCGGGTGGCGGTGCTCGACACCGACATGCACCACGGGCAAGGCATCCAGGAAATCTTCTACGACCGGCGCGATGTGCTGTATGTGTCGGTGCACGGCGACCCGACCAACTTCTACCCAGGCGTGGCCGGGTTCGAGGACGAGCGCGGCCGTGGTGAGGGGGAGGGGTACAACCTCAACCTGCCGATGCCCCACGGCGCCAGCGAAGCGGACTTCCTGAGCCGGCTGGACGCCGCACTGGCTGCGGTGAAGGATTTTGGTGCGCAAGTGTTGGTGTTGTCGCTGGGCTTCGACATCTACGAGCTGGACCCCCAGAGCAAGGTGGCGGTGACGACCGAGGGCTTTGGCGTGTTGGGTGAGCGTATCCGTGCGTTGCGCTTGCCATGCCTGGTCGTGCAGGAGGGGGGGTACCATCTGCAGAGCCTGGAGGCGAACGCTCGCGCGTTTTTTGCTGACAAAGCGGACTGGCGGTGAGTGCTACCATGCTGTCTGTTTCGCGGGCTTACCGGCGAACAGGGTGTACCGGCAAAGCGCTATGTCAGGCAGAACTCGGCCAGCAGGCCCGGCCCTTTCGCGGGTGAACCCGCTCCTATGTATGGACTCGCCCACACTGTCTAGCTGCTTTTGAACATAGGAACCCGGTTGCATCTATGTATCAGGCCTATTCGAGGAAGCTTTTTGCTTCTGGCCACCATCGTGGTGAGCTCGCAGAGTGCCGTTTACATTGAGGCCACTAACAGGCCTGTAGGAGCGGAGGCATCAATCTGCGACGGTCTTACCAAGGGTCGATGTTCACTAGCAGGGGTTGGAGCGCTCAGCGCCCCGGTGGCATTACTCGGTTGGTCAGAGGCTCATAGCCGCCTCCGGCTTGCTGTTCGGTTTGCGTTGATAAACCTGATCGCTCTGCAACAGCGCCCAGATGATGCGCAGATTCCGATTAGCCAGTCTGATCGCCGCCTCCTTGCGTCCAAGGCGAGACAGCCAGCGTAAGAGGCGGCGATCGTCTGGCTGATCGGAATCAGGCTTTAGCTGACTCAAGACAGCATGCGCGCCCTGAATCATCAGGCTGCGTATGTAGCCATCACCTCGTTTGCTCATCCTGCCCAATCTGACCTTGTTTCCGCTGCTGTGCTGGTCGGGCACGATGCCGAAGAAGGCTGAATACATTCGGCCACTGGCGAAACGGCTGGGTTCTGTCTGCTTCGCGACGATCGCGGTGGCGGTGATGGGACCGACGCCACGAATGGTGATCAGTCTCTGCGCAACCTTGTCCTCGCGAGCTGTCGCTTCCAGCCGCTTACTCAACCGGGCGATGCGCTCACCCAGGGACAGCCAGTCAGCCAACAGCTCATCGAGCAGCTCGCGCAACAAGTCTGGCAAAGGCAAAGAAGCATCCTCCAGGCACCGCGGCACATGCTTGATGATCGCTGCATCGCCCTGCGGCATGGATACGCCGTGCTCAAGCAGCAAGCCACGCATCTGATTACCCAAGGCTGTATGCCGCTTGATGCTGCCGCGCCGAACACGGTGCAGGGCCTGGATGGCCAATGCTGCGGTGCTCTTGATGGGTATCGCCGCGATGCTGCTATCTCGGCCGGCACGCAAAATGGCATGGGTGTCGTTGCGGTCGTTCTTTGCACCGCTGCGGTGTTCGGCAACGCGCTGCGCAGGAAGAATACGCACTGGGTTACCTTGGGTCTGCAACAGCCTTGCCCAGGCTTGTGCACCAGGGCCGCACTCCATCAAGACGGCCACTGTGGAGGGCAATCTGATCAGGAAATCGTGGAAAGCTTGCCGCGATTTAATGCGATCTTCGTAGATAACCCTGCCAGTAGCATCCTCACCTGCCAATTGAAAGACCTGTTTGGCCAGGTCGATCGCAATGGTGGTGCAAGATTCCACATCAGTGGAAGACAGAGAAGCTTGCTTGGAGCTATGCTTTTTCATGGTCTCGCCCTCGCTGCCGTTGGCTTCTTCGAACGCCACCGTGGCACTGTGATGCCTCGGCGGGGGCGAGTCCATCGATTACAACGTGAGGTGCGCCGGTTGTCCTGCGGGGCCGGGCCGGCATCATCGATCGGTGGTCTCGCCCTCGCTTGCGTTGGCTTCTTCGAACGCCACCGTGGCACTGTGATGCCTCGGCGGGGGCGAGTCCATCGATTACAACGGGCGGGGGTGGCCGGTAGTCCTGCGGACCCGGGCCGGCATCATTGATCGATGTAGGAGCGGGTTCACCCGCGAATACGGTGGTACCGGCAACGCACAATGCCTGGCAGAAATCGGCCCGCAGGCCCGGCCCTTTCGCGGGTGAACCCGCTCCTACGACGGGCGGGGGTGGCCTGCGGTCCTGCGGGGCCGGGCCGGCATCATCGATCAATGTAGGAGCGGGTTCACCCGCGAATACGGTGGTACCGGCAACGCATAATGCCTGGCAGAAACTGGCCCGCAGGCCCGGCCCTTTCGCGGGCACGCCCGCTCCCACACGTACTAAGCACACCTCAAGTTCACACGCCCGGTATGGCTTAAAGCCCAGCCCGACGCACATGCTTGACCAACACTTTCTCCAGCAACTCCCACATCGCCGGGTCGGTGCTGAACGCCACGTTGAAGCGCATCCAGCCGGTGGCTTTGGCATCGACCATGAACAACTGCCCAGGCCCGAGCATGATGCCTTTCTCCAGCGCGTCGTCCAGCAATGCCGCGCTGTCCGGGATCGCCGGATGGCGGGTCCAGATGTACATGCCTTCGTCGGACTCAATGAACAGTTCAAAGCCCAATCGATGCAGATGCCGACCAACTTCCTGATGCGCCTCTGCCAGGCGCTGGCGCAGACGCTTGAGGTGCTTGCGCCAGCGGCCGTCGATGACCGCGGCATAGACCACACGCTCCATCACCTGCGATGTGGTCAAGCCCGAACGCATTTTCAGCTGCAGCAGCTTCTGCATCAGCTCGGGGTTGGCCAGCATGAAGCCGACGCGCACGTTGGGCGAAATGCTCTTCGAATAGCTGCCCACGTACACCACCTGCTGCAGGTGGTCGAGGCTGGCCAGGCAGGGCTGGGGCTCGGCGACCATGTCGGCGTACAGGTTGTTCTCGACCAGGCGGAAGCCGTGCTGGCTGGCCAGCTGCAACAGCCGGTGCAGCTGCGGCAGCGGGGTGCGTGAGCAGGTCGGGCTGTGCAGGTGCGGCTGGGTGAAGAACGCCGTCGGGCGGTGATGGGCGAGCAACTGCTCCAGCTGGTTCAGGTCGTAGCCAGCCGGGGTGCGCGGGACGCCGACCAGCGTCGCGCCCAGGGTACGCAAGATGCTCATCAGGTTCGGATAGCCCGGGTCGTCCACCAGCACCACGTCCCCCGGCCGTACCAGCGTGCGTGCGGCCAGGTCCAGCGCCTGGCTGGCGCCGTGGGTCAACATCAGCTGCGCCGGGTTGGCGACGATCGACAATTCCTGCTGCAGGTTCTGTGCGGTCAGTGCACGCAGCTCCGGCAGACCCATGGGGTCGCCGTACCCCGACAGCTCCAGCGGGCTGCCGGCCACCTGGCGCAGGCCACGGCGCAGGCCGTCTTCGTACATCCAGTCGTTGGGCAGCCAGCCACACCCGGGTTTGTAGGGCAACTGACGGATCTCGAAAATCTGTTGCAGGTACCACTCGGAGTTGAACGTTGGTCGACTGGTGTCGGCCTCGGTGTTGTGCTGCTCCAGCAGCTCGGCCGCCGCGCGGTTGACGAAAAACCCTGCATTGCCCCGGCTCACCAGCAAGCCCTGGGCCACCAGGCGATCGTATGCCTCGACCACGGTGAAGGTACTCACCGAGTAGCTTGCGGCAAAGGCGCGAATCGAGGGTACCTTGGCGCCAGGCTTGAGGGTCTGGTTATCGATCAGCTCGCGCAGCGCGTCGATGATCTGGTTCACCAACGGGGTCGAGGAGTCTGGATGTAGTTCGAGCATTCGGGGCCTTCAGGGTGCGTATCGCCAGGCAATTGCAGGGTGTACTGCATAGGCGACCTGTACAGTGCAGTGCGAGTTTGATGCCACTGTGCATGGCTCTCTGCGTCGGACATTTTTACATTAGGTGTCAGATATCGCCACCAATAGCATGTTCAGTTCGCGCCAGGCGCCAGCCCTGGGGCGCGTCAGCAGGCCGCCATGGAAGGCCTGCGTGTGTTCGCGCACACCATCCTGCCCGCATTAGCACTGATGTACAGGTGAAGCCGCCAGCCATCGGGGTTTCACGGTTTTCCTTGGATAAAAAGAAGCACGGGGTACACAACTGATGGACGCAACATCCACTACCACCACCGCGAAAAGCGGGCACGAGAGCAAGCTCAGTGCCTCGCTTAAGTCGCGCCACCTGACGATGATGTCGATCGCCGGGGTTATCGGCGGCGCCTTGTTCGTCGGTTCCGGCAGCGTGATCCACAGCGCCGGCCCAGCCGCTGTCCTGGCCTACCTGGCAGGCGGCATCCTGGTGGTGCTGATCATGCGCATGCTGGGTGAAATGGCAACTTCCTCGCCTGATACCGGCTCGTTCTCCACCTACGCCGACCGTGCCATCGGCCGCTGGGCCGGCTTCACCATCGGCTGGCTCTACTGGTGGTACTGGGTCATTCTGATGGCCTGGGAAGCTTACGTAGCCGGCAAGATCCTGCATGGGTTCTTCCCGGATGTGAGCGTCAACGTGTTCGTGCTGGCCACGACCCTGTTGCTGATCACCGTCAACTTCTTCAACGTCAAGCACTACGGTGAGTTCGAGTTCTGGTTCGCCCTGATCAAGGTGATCGCGATCGTCTGCTTCCTGATCGTGTGTACCGCTGCGGTCACCAACGTCTGGCAGTTCGGTGAAGTCCGTGGCATCAGCCACCTCACCGCCGAAGGGTTCATGCCCAACGGCATTACCACGGTCATTGGCGCCTTGTTGGGGGTGATGTTCGCCTTCCTCGGCGCAGAAATCGTCACCATTGCCGCTTCCGAAGCCAAAGACCCGGCCGCACAGATCGTCAAGGCGACAAACTCGGTGGTGTGGCGGGTGTGCCTGTTCTACGTCGGTTCGATCTTCCTGATCGTCTGCCTGGTACCGTGGAACGACCCGCACCTGGGGGTTTCCGGCTATGGCGCCTACCGCCGTACCCTGGAGCTGCTGGGCGTGCCGTACGCCGAGCTGCTGATGAACTTCGTGGTACTGACTTCGGTCAGCAGCTGCCTGATATCTGGCCATTACACCGCTTCGCGCATGCTGTTCTCGCTGGCCCAGCGGGGCGATGCACCGTCGTTCTTCAAGATCACCCGCGCCGGCACCGGGGTGCCGGTGTACGCGATCATGGGTTCGTGCGCGGTGGCCGTGGTCTGCGCGCTGATCAACTTCAGTGAGACCCTGCGCCCGAAAGACGTGCTGGAAACCCTGATGAACACCACTGGCATGATTGCCCTGCTGGTGTACCTGGTGATCGCTTTCTCGCAACTGCGCATGCGCCGCAAGCTGATCGCTGAGGGTAAGGAAGTGCGCCTGAAAATGTGGCTGTTCCCCTGGCTGACCTACCTGGTCATCGCTTTCATCGTGGCGGCATTGGTCACCATGGCCTTCATGCCTGACTACCAGATCCTGGTGATCTCCACCGGTGTGGCCGCGGCCATCGTGGTGGCCATGGGTGTGGTGCACCAGATCCGCTCTGGCAGCAAGCAGCACTAAGCGTCACTCGCGCTTGGAAACGGCCGGCTCCCGTGGGGACCCGGCCGTTTCGCGTTGTTGGGCCTGGGTTTTTTCGGCGGGCAAGTGAAAGCCCTGGTTCATCCACGGTGAGCCGAGCAGGGCGGCAGCCGCGATCAGGGCCAGGATGGCAATGGCGATATAGGTTTTCAGGGGGGTGCGCATACAGCAGATGACCCTGCAGGCAGCCCAACAGTTCATTGCGCGTGCCGCAGCGACCTAGACGGGCGTCACATGGCGTATGCTCCACGTATCACCCGCCTGGAGGAGCTGCACATGGCCTGGTCCGCCACCCAGTATTCGCTGTTCGAAGACGAACGTACACGCGCCGTGCGCGACCTGCTCGCCGCTGTGCCGTCACGGCCGGTACGCCACGCCACCGACCTGGGTTGCGGCCCTGGCAACTCCACCGAGGTACTGCTGCAGCGTTACCCCGATGCCCAGGTAACGGCGCTGGACAGCGACCCGGACATGATCGCCAAGGCCCGGGAACGCAAACGCCTGTGCATCCCACGGGTGCGCACGGTGGTTGCCGACATCAGCAGTTGGTCGGCCCCGGAGCCGCAGGACCTGATCCTTGCCAACGCCTCGCTGCAGTGGGTGCCCGAGCATGCCGACCTGTACCCGCACCTGGTGCGCCAGTTGAGCGAAGGCGCCAGCCTGGCGGTGCAGACCCCCGACAACCTCGATGAGCCTGCCCACCGGCAATTGCGCGAGATTGCCAGCCAGGGGCCATGGGCCGCGAAGTTCGCCGACCTGCAACTGCCACCCCGGCATGGGGCGGCCTATTACTACGACCTGCTCAGCCCGCTGTGCGCGCGGGTCGATGTATGGCGCACCACCTACCACCACCCGCTGATGGGCGGCGCCGAGGCCGTGGTAGAGTGGTTCAAAGGCTCGGCTTTACGCCCTTACCTGGCCAGGCTCGACGAGCAGGCGCAGGGTGATTTCTTGCAGATGTACCTGCAGGCCATGCAGCGCGACTATCCGCCGGCCACCGATGGCAAGGTGCTGTTGCCGTTCCCGAGGTTGTTCGTGATCGCTACCCGCTAGGGGCAGTTCAGCGCCAGGTGGCTGCCACGGCGGCAGGCAAGGCGGATCAAGGCTGATGAGATTTCTTGTCGAACCCATGCGTGAGGGCGTATAAACTGCACCCACTTTTGGCCGGTCGCTTCCTGAACCGGCCGCTGAAACAAAGAGAGTCGACATGGGCGCACAGTGGAAAGCCAAGCATAGAGAAACAGCTGCCAATGCCAAGGGCAAGATCATGGGCAAGCTGGCCAAGGAAATTCAGATTGCGGCCAAATCTGGCGCCGACCCGGACATGAACCCGCGCCTGCGTCTGGCCATCGTGCAGGCCAAGAAAGCCTCAATGACCCGTGAAACCCTGGAACGCGCCATCAAGAAAGGCGCTGGCCTGGACGGCGAGGCCGTGCAGTACCATGCCGTCAGCTACGAAGGGTTTGCCCCGCACCAGGTGCCGCTGATCGTCGAGTGCCTCACCGACAACGTCAACCGCACCGTTGCGCAGATCCGCGTGCTGTTCCGCAAGGGCCAGCTGGGCGCCAGCGGTTCGGTGACCTGGGACTTCAACCATGTCGGCCTGATCGAAGCCACCCCCGAAGGCGATGCCGACCCGGAAATGGCCGCCATCGAAGCCGGCGCCCAGGACTTCGAAGAAGGTGAAGAAGAGGGCTCGACCCTGTTCATTACCGACACTACCGACCTGGACGCGGTGCAGAAGGCCCTACCCGAGCATGGCTTCACCGTGACCTCGGCGAAAATCGGCTATACCCCGAAAAACCCGGTGAGCGCGGCCAGCCTGAGTGCCGAAGCGCTGGCTGAGGTTGAAGCGTTCCTCGAAGCGATCGACGAGAACGATGATGTGCAGAACGTTTATGTTGGTCTGACCGACTGATCTGTGCAATGGGGGCCGCTTTGCGGCCCATCGCGTCGCAAGGCCGCTTCTGTAGGCACGACCTTGTGTCGCGAAACGAGGGCAATGCCCCTCGCAGCGGTCCGGAGCCGAACCCCGATGAACCCCACCTTCGCCTCCCTCAGCCTCGCCCACCTGCGCACCCTCGACTACCTGCTGCAGCTGAAGAACCTCAGCCATGCTGCCGAGCGTCTCGGCGTCAGCCAGCCGGCCCTGAGCCGCCAACTGGCCCTGCTGCGCGAAGCGTTCGGCGACCCCTTGCTGGTCCGCCAAGGCCGTGGCTACGTGCTCAGCGAACACGCCGAAACCCTGGTCGAGCCCCTGCGGCAAGTGCTTGAAGAGCTACAGGCCCTGCGGCAGCCCGCAGTCTTCGACCCGGCCCGCTGCGAGCGGCGCTTCTGCCTGGCTGCCTCGGACTATGTGGCCGAACACATGCTGCCGTTGCTGGTGGCTGCGCTGGAACAGGAAGCGCCGGGGGTTTCCCTGGAATACCGCACCTGGCAGGCAGGCCAGTATGCCTTGCTGGCCAGCGGCGAGATCGACCTGGCGACCACGCTGTTCGACGAGTCGCCACCCAACCTGCACGGGCGCCTGCTGGGTGAGGACCGCGCGGTGTGCCTGATGCGCCGCGACCATCCGCTGACGGCGCAAGCCACGCTCAGCCAGGCGGACTACCTGGCGCACAAGCACGTGCGTATTTCCGGTGGCGGTGACAAGGACAGCTTCATCGACCGCCACCTGCGCGCCCAGGGCCTGCAGCGGCGGGTCAGCCTGGAGGTGCCGTTTTTCTGCGCCACGGTCAAGGTGGTTGCCGGCAGCCAGGCCGTGGCCACCGTCCCCGAGCACATTGCCCGGCAACTGAGCCGCTTGCATGGCCTGGCCTGGCGGCCGCTGGGGTTTATCGACCATAGCCAGCGCTACTGGGTAGTGTGGCACCAGCGTCTGCAGGCCTCGGCCGAGCACCGCTGGTTACGCAACCGGGTGTTCGAGCTGTGGCGCCAGTCGCAGTTCGGCGTGCAGGGTGGGCATGCGCGTTTGCCATAGCAACTATGCGTGACATGGGGGTATTCGTCTGGGCATAGGTGCCTAGACTGGGGGCATTGTGTTGCCTGTGCTGGCTCTGTCCAAGCCAGCGTCCCGTGCTGTGGGCGCTGGCTTGCCTGCGACAGGGCCATAACAGGCTACGGATGACCAAAGGAGAGCCCGCGTGACCCCCGAACAATTCCGCCAATACGGCCACCAGCTGATCGACCTGATCGCCGACTACCGCCAGACCGTGGGCGAGCGCCCGGTCATGGCCCAGGTCGAACCCGGTTACCTCAAGGCCGCCTTGCCAGGGCAAGCCCCCCAGCAAGGTGAACCCTTCGAGGCCATTCTCGACGACGTCAACGCATTGCTCATGCCTGGCCTGTCCCACTGGCAGCACCCTGACTTCTATGGCTACTTCCCCTCCAATGGCACCTTGTCCTCGGTACTGGGTGACTTCCTCAGTACCGGCCTGGGCGTGCTGGGCCTGTCATGGCAGTCCAGCCCGGCCCTGAGCGAACTGGAAGAGACCACCCTCGACTGGCTGCGCCAGTTGCTGGGTTTGTCCAGCCAATGGAGCGGGGTCATCCAGGACACCGCCTCGACCAGCACCCTGGTGGCGTTGATCAGCGCCCGCGAACGCGCCACCGGTTACGCTTTGGTGCGTGGTGGCCTGCAGGCCGAAGCCAGGCCATTGGTCGTGTATGTCAGTGCCCACGCCCACAGCTCGGTGGACAAGGCCGCGTTGCTGGCCGGTTTCGGGCGTGACAACATCCGCCTGATCCCCACCGACGAACACTACGCGCTGCGCCCGCAGGCTTTGCAGGCGGCCATCGAGCAGGACCTGGCTGCCGGCAACCAGCCCTGCGCCGTGGTGGCCACCACCGGCACCACCACCACCACAGCCCTGGACCCGCTGCGCCCGATCGGCGAAATCGCCCAGGCCCATGGCCTGTGGCTGCACGTCGACTCGGCCATGGCCGGTTCGGCGATGATCCTGCCGGAATGCCGCTGGATGTGGGAAGGTATCGAGCTGGCCGATTCGGTGGTGGTCAACGCGCACAAGTGGCTGGGCGTGGCGTTCGATTGCTCGATCTATTACGTGCGCGACCCGCAGCACCTGATCCGGGTGATGAGCACCAACCCCAGCTACCTGCAGTCGGCAGTGGATGGCGAGGTGAAGAACCTGCGCGACTGGGGCATCCCGCTGGGGCGCCGGTTCCGTGCGTTGAAACTGTGGTTCATGCTGCGCAGCGAGGGCGTGGAAGCGTTGCAGGCGCGGCTGCGACGCGACCTGGACAATGCCCGCTGGCTGGCTGGGCAGGTCAGCGCTGCGCAAGGCTGGGAGCTGTTGGCGCCCGTGCAGTTGCAGACCTTGTGCATTCGTCATCGGCCGCACGGGCTGGAGGGCGAGGCGTTGGACACCTACACCCAGGGTTGGGCGCAGCGGCTCAACGCCAGCGGCGATGCCTACGTGACCCCGGCGACGCTGGATGGCCGCTGGATGGTACGGGTGTCGGTCGGCGCCTTGCCGACCGAGCGGGGTGATGTGGAGCGGCTGTGGGCGCGCTTGCAGGGCGTGGTTCAGGGCTGAAATGGCTGGGGCCGCTTTGCGGCCCCGCGCCTGTCAGTGGCTTACCGCCTGGACGCTGCCTTTACGGCTGGCTTCATAGGCTTGCTTCTCCATCGGCTTGGCCTGCGGGTTACCCAGGTCTTCCATCGCCAGGCGATGGGTTTCCGGGGCAATGTAGGCCGCCAGGGCACACACGCAAGTGATGAAGAACGCCAGCCCACCGATCACCAGCGGGATGTTGTCCGAGCCGGGTGGCGCAACCAGGGCGAACAGCGCCGGCAACATGGCGGTCAGCATGGTGCCGATGTTCTGCGCAATGGCCATGGCCGAAACGCGGTAGCGGGTTTGGAACAACTCAGGGTAGAAGCTTGGGAATACCGCGTTGTAACCCTGGTAGACCATGCCCCACATGACGATCGAGGTGATGAATGCCAGTGGCACGTTCTGAATGCTGATCGCATACAGGTAGACGAACGCCAGCAGGCCCGAGCCCAGGCAGCCGGCAATCATGGTCGGGCGGCGGCCGATCTTGTCCGACAGGTTGCCGACAAACGGAATCACCAGCACCGCGACGATGTTGCCGACCACGGGGATCCACAGGTAGACGCTCTTGTCGAAGCCGATGCCATAGGCCGGCTGCACCGCGTAGGCCGCACCGAAGATGGTGGCGACTACCGGAATCACGTTCATCAGGGCCATGAACATCACCAGCACCATGTGCTTCCAGCTGTGGCGGAACGCTTCGCTGATCGGCGACTTGGCCACTTTGTCCTGTTTCTCTTCCTTCACGAATGCCGGGGTTTCGTGCACTTCCTTGCGGATGATGAAACCGGCGATCAGCACGATGGCGCTCATAAGGAAGGGAATGCGCCAGCCCCAGTCATTGAAGGCTTCGCTGGGCATGAAGTACGCCAGTGGCAGGAAGACCGCCGCTGCCATGACCTGGCCCGCCTGTACACCCTGCAGGGTGAAGCTGGCATAGTAGCCCCTTCGGCCGAAGGGCGCGTGTTCCATGATCATCGAACTGGCGCCGGAGATTTCCCCGGCCACGGCAAAGCCCTGGATCAGGCGCAGCACCACCAGCAAGGCCGGTGCCAGGAAGCCGATGTCGTGGTAGGTGGGCAGCAGGCCCACGGCCATGGTCGACAGGCCCATCAGGAACATGCACAGCAGCAACACGTTCTTGCGGCCACGGGTATCACCCCAGTGGCCCAGCACGAAGGCACCCACCGGGCGCGCCAGGTAGCCCACGCCATAGGTGGCCAGCGAAGCGATGATGGCCATTTTCGGGTCGGTGTTGGGGAAGAAGATCTGCGGGAAAATCAGTGCAGCGGCCTGGGCATAGATGAAAAAGTCGTAGTACTCGAGTGCCGAGCCTATCCATCCACTGGCGGTCGCTTTTTTTGCTTGCGAGCTGGAGTGAGCCATCGTTGTCTCCGTTGTTATTGTTGTTTGCGCAGGTTCCGCCAGGGGTGTTTGCCAAGGCAGGAGGCAGCGGTCGGTGTGCCTGCGTCTGTGGATCATGTTGACCACGGGCCAGTTGACTGGCAATTCGCTAAAACGGGTTTTGTGCGATAATCGAACGCAAAACTAACCATTCCGTACAAAGAGATTGAAGCAGCGACTCTACCTGCGAATAATCGATCGTGCCATAAACTGTGACAGGTCTTTCTGCCTGTCTGGCACTGTATACCTTCCAAACAACAAGGAACTCCCGCCATGCAGCGTTCGATCGCTACCGTGTCCTTGAGCGGCACCCTGCCGGAAAAGCTCGAAGCCATCGCCGCCGCCGGTTTCGACGGCGTCGAGATCTTCGAAAATGACTTGCTCTATTATGCCGGCAGCCCCCGCCAGGTGCGGCAGATGTGCGCCGACCTGGGTATTGCCATTACCTTGTTCCAGCCGTTTCGTGATTTCGAAGGCTGCCGCCGCGACCGCCTGCAGAAAAACCTGGACCGCGCCGAGCGCAAGTTCGACCTGATGCAGGAGCTGGGTACTGACCTGGTGCTGGTGTGCAGCAACGTCCAGGCCGATGCCCTGGGCGATGAACAGGTGCTGGTCGACGACCTGCGGCTGCTTGCCGAACATGCTGGCAAGCGTGGCCTGCGTATCGGTTACGAAGCGCTGGCCTGGGGCCGCCACGTCAACACCTACCAGCAGGTCTGGAACCTGGTGCGTCAGGCTGACCACCCGTCCCTCGGGGTGATCCTCGACAGTTTCCATACCTTGTCGCTCAAGGGCGACCCGCGCGCGATCCGCGACATCCCTGGCGACAAGATTTTCTTCGTACAGATGGCTGACGCACCGATCCTGGCGATGGACGTGCTGGAGTGGAGCCGCCACTTCCGCTGCTTCCCGGGGCAAGGCGAAATGGACATGGCCGGCTTCCTCGCGCCGATCCTGGCCACCGGCTACCGTGGCCCGCTGTCGCTGGAAATCTTCAATGACGGCTTCCGTGCAGCGCCCACCCGGCAGAACGCCGCCGACGGCCTGCGCTCGTTGTTGTACCTGGAAGAGCAAACCCGGCTGCGCCTGGAACAGGAAAATACCCCGATCGAGCCTGGCGTATTGTTCACCCCACCCGCGGCCAGTCGCTATGACGGCGTCGAGTTCCTGGAATTTGCGGTCGATGAGGCCGTAGGCGCGCGCCTCGGCAGTTGGCTGAAGCGGCTGGGCTTTGCCGAAGCGGGCAAGCACCGCAGCAAGGAAGTGCAACTGCTGCGCCAGGGCGATATCAACATCGTGTTGAACGCAGAGCCTTACTCCTTTGGCCACAACTTCTTCGAAGCCCATGGCCCGTCATTGTGCGCCACCGCGCTGCGGGTCAAGGACCAGCAGGCTGCGCTCAAGCGTGCCACTGCCTACCGTGGCCAGCCGTTCCGCGGCCTGGTCGGCCCCAACGAGTGCGAGGTGCCAGCGGTACGCGCACCCGATGGCAGCCTGTTGTACCTGGTAGAGCAGGGCACCGCCGGGCATACCCTGTATGACACCGACTTCAGCCTGGACCCGAGCGCAACCGCCACCGGTGGCCTGCGCCGCATCGACCACATGGCCCTGGCGCTGCCAGCCGAGTCGCTGGACAGCTGGGTGTTGTTCTACAAGAGCCTGTTCGATTTCGCCGCCGACGACGAGGTGGTGCTGCCCGACCCGTACGGCCTGGTCAAGAGCCGAGCCCTGCGCAGCCAGTGCGGCACCTTGCGCCTGCCGCTGAACATTTCGGAAAACCGCAACACCGCCATTGCTCATGCGCTGTCCAGTTATCGCGGTTCCGGGGTGCACCATATTGCCTTCGATTGCGACGACATCTTCAGCGAAGTGGCGCGCGCCAAGCTGGCCGGTGTGCCGTTGCTGGAAATTCCGCTGAACTACTATGACGACCTGGCGGCGCGCTTCGATTTCGACGACGAGTTCCTCAGCGAGTTGGCTTACTACAACGTGCTCTACGACCGCGATGCCCAGGGTGGCGAGCTGTTCCATGTGTACACCGAGCCATTTGAAGAGCGCTTTTTCTTCGAGATCATCCAGCGCAAGGGGGGTTATAGCGGCTACGGTGCGGCTAACGTCGCGGTGCGCCTGGCGGCCATGGCCAAAGCCCGGAGCGGCGCAGTGCGCAAGCCGGTGCTCTGACCACGCGGTGGCGCTGGAGCCTGGGGCGTCATGCGCCCCATGGCGACGCCAGGCCGCGCCAGTTTCAACGGCGCTCGGCTACCAGGAGCAGCGACTGCGGCACCGCGCGTTGCGGGTGCTGCGGTTCCTGCAGGCCAACCAGGCGCAACCCGGCCATCTCCAGCGCGTTCAGCCAACTGCCAAGGGTGCGGAAGTACCATGGCATCGCCCGCCAGTGCCCGGCGAATCCGGCAAACGATTCCTCACGCCAGCCGTCCTGATAGTCGCCCTCTGCGGCGCTCCAGGGGTGGAGGGTCTGGATCACCAGTGCACCACCCCGCACCAGCAACTCACCCATCGCGGCCAGCAACGGGATGATGTCTTGGTGCAGCAAGGCGAAGTTGGCGCAGACCAGGTCATAGTCTTCGCCCACCTGCACCTGTGCAGCAGCCAGCTGCGCATAACTGGCCAGGTGCACCTGCGCGGCGCCTTCAGCCCGCGCAGCCGCCACCAGCGCCGGATCACCATCGACACCCACCGCCTCGATACCCCGGGCATGCAGCGCGCGCAGCAACCAGCCTTCTCCGCAGCCAAGGTCGAGTATGCGGCTGGGCTGGCGGCTTAGTATCGCCAGTACGATGGCGGCGTCAGTCACCTCGCGACGGCTCTCGATGGCGCCGCTGCGTACCGCGTCAATCCAGGCCTGGGCATTGTGCTGCCAGCTGTCGAGCAAAGCGTCTTCAGGGTCGCGCCTGTTCATCTGTGTTCAGCCTGCCGCGGTGCGTTGCCGTTTGACCCGGTACATGTGGCCGTCAGCATGGCGCAGCAGCATGTCGGCATCGGTGCCGTCTTCGGGGAAGCGCGCGATGCCGATGCTGCAGGAAGGTGCCTGGAGCCCGGCCAACTCGGCATCCAGCGGCTCGGCCATGACGGCCAGGATATGCTGCACCTGTGCGGCCACGACCTCGGCTGACGGGCAATCGGGCAACAGCACGGTGAACTCGTCACCGCCCATCCGCGCCACCGTCGCGCTGCCCGCTACGCAACTTTCCAGGCGCCGGGCCAGTGTGCACAGTACCCGGTCGCCCACGCTGTGGCCGTGGTTATCATTGATTTGCTTGAAATCGTTGATATCGAGAAACAGCAATGCCAGCGGGCGGTCATGCCGCCGGGCGCTGGCCAGCGCGGCGTCGAGCCGTTGGTTGAACATGGCCCGGTTGGCCAGCCGGGTCAGCGGGTCGTGATGCGCCAGAAAGCGCAGTTCGGCTTCGGCCTGGTGCTGGGCGGTAATGTCCCGCGCCACGCCGATGCGGGCTTGGGCCTCATCTGACCAACAGGCCGCCCAGAGTATATGTACCACGCCACCGTCCTTGCGGATGTAGCGGTTGTGAAAGTCGTAATGCGGTTGGCCGTTCATGACCCGCAGGATCGAAGCGCGGGTGGTTGCCAGGTCTTCGGGGTGCATGTGGTCGGTAATCGCGGTACCGACCAGCTCGCATGCCCGGTAGCCCAGCAGCGCTTCGCAGGCATCGCTGACAAAGATGATCTGGTTGTCCCGGTCGACCACGAAGACCGTGTCGAGCATCAGGTGGATCAGCCTGGGGTACAACGCGTGCAGGTCTACGGGCATGGTTCACGGCGTCCTCGGCGGGATGCCCGATCATAGCTGAAACAGCGCCGGATGTGACCGGGGGGCAAGCCTTTACTGGACAGTTTGGCCGTGCCTGAGCGCCAGCCAGACGTGGGTGGCCACCGCAGCAGTGCAAGCGCGTTATACTCCGCGCTTTTGCCCGTGCCGGAATTCGCCCATGCGCCAGGTGTTGTTAATCGTCGATGTCCAGTCCACCTTCAGCCCGCCCGAGTGGCTGGTCGATGGGCTGCGTCGGTTGTCAGCCAATATTCCTACCGTAGCCTCGGTCGAATTGCACGACGAGCGGGTCACGCCGTTTGCCCGCCAGCTTGGCTGGCACCCGGCGGCAGAGGACGAAAGCCTGGTGGAGGCTGACCAGGTGTTCGTCAAGCATGGTTACGGGCAAAGCGCCGAAGCGATCGCGTACATCCGGCAAATGGGCGTGGAGCGCGTGCTGGTGTGTGGCCTGCAGACCGAAACCTGTGTGCTGGCCGCCGGCTTTGCCCTGTTCGATGCCGGGCTGATGCCTACCCTGGTCACCGACATGACGGTCGGCTCCTCGCTGGACCGTTCCGGCAAGCTTGGCATCGAGCTATGGCAGCACCACTTCCGCCAGGTCACCACGTCGGCTGAAGTCCTGGCTGAACTGGCGGGCTAGGTCACGCGTTGCACCCCGTCATCATCCCCGCGCGTTTTTCGGCCAGCCCGCCAGCGGCTGAGCAGCCAGCGCGTGCTGGTATTCCACGCAACACTCGCGGCCACGCCCCCGGCGATGGCCAAGGCAACCTCGAACAGCAGGTATGGGGCGATACGGTCCGCCACCGACTGGAACTGGAAGTGCGTCAGGTAGATGAACAAGGTGGCCGAAGCAATCACCGCACCCGCACGTGCCAGCCAGGCCGGTACGGGGACTGCGCGCAGCCAGATCAGCGCCAGCATCGCCGGCAAGGCAATATCGACGTAGTGGGTGACGGCCTGCCAACCAATACCGGCCACCGCCATCAGGTCCAGTTCTGCGACCACCAGCACCGCTACCGCGCTGGCCAACGCTTTGCGTGCGGGGGTATCGGCATGGTGCACGGCCATGCCCAGCACCATCACCGCCAGGAAGTGTTGCGGCACCCGGTGCAGCAGGCCACTGGCGTCGAACACCCAGCGGTCGAGCAACACATCCACCGCTACCAGCGTACAGGCAGCCAGGATCAGCCAGCGGAACGGGGCGGCGTTGACGGCCTGGCGCACCCGCTTGCTCGACAGCACCAGGCCAATGATCACGATCATCTGCACCAGCACTTCGATATACCAGTAGTTGAACAGGCCAACCTCGCCGGTCGCAAACCAGTTGGACACTAACAGCAGCGATTGCCAATGCACCCGGTCGAACACCAGTTGCAGCAGGGCGGTATACAGCACGGTTGGCACCACGATTGCGGCCAGGGACGGCAGCAGTGTGCGTGCATCTCCGCGGGTTTCAATGGCCTTGAGCTGGAAACGCGCCAGGCTGATGCCTGAGACCAGGAACAGTACCGACGTTTCGCCCACGATCGGCCAAGGGCTCATGCCGCTGAGGTGGCCGACCACGATCAGGATGATGGCGAGCATACGCACGAACACCGGCATCTCCATGGCCCGCCAGCCGCCTTCATGCGGTGCGCTGAGCTCGGCCAGCCGGTTGACCGGCAGGCTTTCCCAGCGCTCTGGCAGGTGGCCGATCAACCCCTCGAGTACCCTCGAGGCCTGTACGAATGAAAGCGAGTCACCGCCCAGCTCGACAAAGCTCAAGCGCGGGTCCAGGCGCGGCACCCGCAGTATTCGTGCCCACTCGCGGGACAGCTTCTCGGCCAGCGCTGACGAGGGTTGGCTGGTCGGCTCTTGAACCGGGGCGGGCAGGGCGCGTTTGTCGACCTTGCCGTTCGGGGTCAGCGGTATGGCCTGCACGAAGATGAACAGTGCCGGCACCATGTAGTCCGGCAAGTGGCGGGCGACAGCCAGGCGCAGGTCGTCGGCGCTGCCGGGCTGATGCAGGACGCAGTAGGCAATCAGGCGGGGCAAGGGGTGGTCATGGTTGGCCAGTACTACGCACTGCCGGACAACAGGCAGACGGCTGATGGCGTTTTCTATCTCCGCCAGTTCCACGCGGTGCCCCCGCACTTTCACCTGGCCGTCAGCCCGGCCGAGGAAACAGGCACTGCCATCGGCCAGGTAAGTGCCCAGGTCGCCAGTGCGGTAGCAGCGGTCGCTGGCCAGCCCCGTGAACGGGTTGGTGATGAACCTGGCTTCGGTCAGCGCCGGGTCGCCCCAATAGCCAAGGGACAGGTAGGGGCTGCGGATCAGGATTTCGCCGGTTTCACCTTCGCCCACCAGTTGCCCGGCCGCGTTCACGACCAGCAGTTGAGCATCGGCGATGCCTTTGCCCAGGGGCACCCGGGCCTGTTCCGCGGTCGGGTCGAGCGTGTGGTACGCCATGGCTTGCGGGGTTTCGGTGGTGCCATAGAAATTTACGTTGACGGCATTCGGCGCCACGGCACGCATTTGCTGGTACAGCGCCGGGCTGAGTGCATCGCCGCCCCAGAACAGGTAACGCAGTTGCCTGAACAGCTGGCCCTGCAGCTGCGCGCCGGTCTCGATCAGCTTGCCCAGCGGTGGGGTGAGGTGAATGACACTGACGCGGTGCAACGCAATCCAGCTGGCCAGCTGTGCAGGGTCGGTAATGCTGGCCTGGGCCGGGCAGGCAATGCTGGCGCCCAGCGACAGTGGCGTGAACACATCGCGGTAAACCGGGTCGTGGCCGAGGCCGGACAGTAACGAGAACGTGTCGGCTTGGGTCAACCCGTGCTGTTGCACATGCCAGTCGATGAAGTGCACCAGCGGCGCATGATGGGTAACGATCGCCTTGGGCTCGCCGGTGCTGCCCGAGGTGAAGGTGATGTACGCCGCTTGCTCTGCGCTGACCGCGGGCAGTTGCGCCTTTGGCCGGTGAAAGGCGTGCAGTGCCTCGACCGGGTCCTGCGGCACAGACAGCACACTGGCGTTTGCGGCTTCGACGTGTGCCTGGCCACAGCGCAGGACTACCCGAGGTGCCAAGCTGCTGGCGAGCTGCTGCAGGCGGGCGGCAGGGTAGGCCGCATCGGCCACGCTGAACGCCCGCCCGGCGCGCAGGCAGCCAAGCATGGCGTAGACCAGCGCCGCGCCCCGTTCGGCAACAATCAGCACACGGTCGTCGCTATTGGCGGTATTTTCCAGCAAATGCGCAGCGATGCCTTGGCTGATCTGCGCTAGCTGGGCGTATGTGCAAAGCCTGTCCGCTGTGATGATTGCAGGGGCTTCGGGACAACGCTCAGCCTGTTGCAGGAAGGCTTGGTGAATAGGCTGCTCGGCACGGTACTGCAGGCATAGCGTCGGGTTCGGGCGCAGGTCCGGCATGATGGGTTGGGGCTCCGCATGAACGTTTTGCCTGGCTGGTAGCACTACGCTAGTGCAGGCTGGCCCATGGCGCCAATGCGTGCGAAAAACAGCCGCGGTTCAACGTTCGCGCATGAAGAATCCGGCAACGAACTTGCGGAAGGTTTCCGGGCTTTTGAAATCGGCGTAGCGCTTGAAGTTTTCCGCGTCCGGCTCGGGGCCCAGCGGTTGTTCCAGTAGCGATATCGACAATACCCGGTCCTGATCCGAGGTCATGACCAACTCGTCTGCCACCTCGCCACCAATCACCGGCCGGCGCATCTGCACTTTCACACCCTTGCTGGCCATCCAGTCGACCAACGACACCAACGCCTTGAGCGGCTCACGCTCTTCGTCGCGGTACACGGGGAACAGGTGGGCGCGGGACAGCACGGGCACGCTGGCCACATGGATCAGCTCGTAGTAGTGGCTGCCGGCGCTGGTCGGCGAATAAAGCGTCAGCGCCAGCAGCGGTCCGCCGGTGCGGCTGCCGCCCCAGTACAAGTGATGCCCCTGGAAGTCGAAACCGTCTTCGTTGCGGTTGTTGAACAGCTTGCGCCCCTTGATCTGATCGACGCAGTCAAGCAACAGGCCGTGCCGGCGGTGGTTGCCGAACACCTTGGCTTCACGCAACCGAGCCTTGAGCATCATCATGTGCTTCATGTCCAGGCGGGTTTCCAGGTAGTTGCTGGCCGGCACCCGCTCCAGCAGCGGGTAGCGGCTTGCCACGCTGCGCAGTTCGGCAAACTGCCCGGTCAGGTCCTTCTTCAGGTGCGTGACATACAGGTTCAGGCCACTGGTCTCGATCCAGGTCAGCAACAGCGCCAGCAGGCGCTGCTGTGCGCGTCGCTCGCTGCCTTCGCCACCCTCGCCAGCGCCGCCGGCACGGAAGTCGCCAATCAGGCGCAGGGGCGTATCGGGTGGCAGCCAGGCGGCGGGTGGCGCGGGGTTGTTTTCGCGCTCGGCGGCTTCGCGCTCGTCTTTGCTGAAGGGGCAACCGGGCGCATGCTCGGCGGTACCCGGGTTGTTCTTCAGGAACAACGTGCCGGTGTTGCCATTGAGCGTGACATTGAGCACCGGCAAGGCGTCGTTACGGCAATCGCAGGCCAGCCACTGGTTGGCATTGCGCACCTTCATCAGTAGCTGATTGGCCTGCAGCAGGCGCGGGCCGCCCAGGGTGCCTGTGGCAAAGCCGACCAGCAGCTCTTCTTCGGCAGGGGTCAGGCTGCGCACCTGGGTGGCGGTTTTGTCGATGATTCGCATGAAGCAGCTCCAAGCTACGAGCCTCAAGCTTCAAGCAAAGCGCTGCCGCTTTCAACTCGCCGCTCAGTTACGCCGAACATGTCCCCGGGTGCGGGCGCGGCTTTCGTCGGCGCTCAGTCTTGGGTTGGGCTGCCATGTCGATGCGCCTGGGCAAGGGGCACCGGTGCGGTGCCCTGTTGCCTGGAATCGGTCATGCAGGCGCAAAAGCGAGCGGTCAGAAGATGTAGTCCGTGGTCAGGAAGCTGGACTGGCGATTGCGAATGATGTCGCTGATCAGTTCCTTGTTGGCTTCCTGGAAGCGCGTGGCCACCAACGTACGGATCGAGAATACGCGCAAGGCGTCATGCACCGACAAGGTGCCTTCGGCGCTGTTCTTGCGGCCGTTGAACGGGTAGGTGTCAGGGCCACGCTGGCATTGCGCGTTGATGTTGATGCGCCCGACCTGGTTGGCGAATATATCGACCAGGCTGCCGATGGTCTGCGGGTCGTTGCCGAACAGGCTCAGTTGCTGGCCGTAGTCAGAGTCCAGCACATAGTCGATCACCGTTTGCAGGTCGCGGTAGGGCACCACCGGTACCAGCGGGCCGAACTGCTCTTCGTGGTACACACGCATGCTGTGGTTGACCGGGTACAACAGCGCCGGGTAGAAGAACGAGCCGCGGCTGTGGCCGCCGCCTTCGTTGAGCACCTGGGCACCCTTGGCCCTGGCATCGGCGACCAGGCCATCGAGGTAGTCGACTTTGCCGGGCTCGGGCAGGGGTGTCAGGGCCACGCCAGGTTCCCACGGCATGCCGGGCTTGAGCGCGGCCAGCTTGCGCTGGAACTTGTCGAGGAAGGCCTCGACCACGTCCTCGTGCACAAACAGGATCTTCAGGGCCGTGCAGCGCTGCCCGTTGAATGACAACGCCCCGGTCACCGCTTCTTCGACCGCGTTGTCGAGGTCGACCTGCGGCAGCACGATGCCAGGGTTCTTGGCATCCAGGCCCAGGGCCGCGCGCAAGCGGTGCGGGCGTGGGTGCAGTTTTTTCAAATCGCTGGCAGCCTTGTGCGTGCCGATGAAGGCGAACACGTCGACCTTGCCACTGGCCATCAGTGCGCTGACCGTTTCGCGGCCGCGCCCGTAAATGACGTTGATCACCCCAGGGGGGAAGCTGTCGCGGAACGCTTCGAGCAGCGGGCGGATCAGCAGCACGCCGAACTTGGCCGGTTTGAACACCACGGTGTTACCCATGATCAGCGCCGGGATCAGCGTGGTGAAGGTTTCGTTCAGCGGGTAGTTGTAGGGGCCCATGCACAGCGCCACGCCAAGCGGGGCGCGGCGAATCTGGCCCAGCGTGCCTTGTTCCAGTTCGAAGCGGCTGGAACGGCGGTCGAGGTCTTTGAGGGCATTGATCGTATCGACGATGTAGTCGCAGGTACGGTCGAATTCCTTTTCCGAGTCCTTGAGGTTCTTGCCGATCTCCCACATCAGCAACTTGACCACCGCCTGGCGCTGTTCGCGCATACGGGCGAGGAAGGTCTCGACGTGCTGAATACGCTCGGCCACCCGCATGTTCGGCCAGGCGCCGCGGCCCTTGTCGTAGGCCTGCACGGCGGCATCGAGGGCGGTGAGGGCGGTATCCGCATCGAGCAAGGGGGCGCTGCCCAGTATGACCTGCTGCTCCTCGTCACCCTGCTTGAGCCACACTGGGCTGCGCACCGTGGCCAGCGGGCCGTCCCAGGTTCGCAGTTGCCCGTTGACCAGGTATTCGCGTTGTTCCATTGGGCCCCCCAGGCGCCAGGTTTCCGGGATGCTATCAGCGGTGGGGAAGAGTGAATCGAGCAGACGGTCCATGGTTACTGCACCTCACATTTACAGGGCGGATTTCAAGCCAGGTGAATCGCTTCAGCACTGAGCATGCACCGGCGCCGGGAAAAACACCAGTGTGGTACACCCCTGAGCGCAGCGCCTGGCTGATCGACCAGGCGCCGCTTGTTGCCTAAAGCTGCTGGGTGAACAGTTCGTGCGCCGGGGGTCTCGACCCTGCTTGGTTCAGTTCCGGATCGGCCTCGAGCACGGCCAGCCGTCGCCAGAACTCCACACGTGCTTGCTGCGGTTGCGACAGGAATGGCTCCATGTCCAGCAAAGCTCTGAGGTCACGGCGGTACGGCAGTGGCAGGCGCTGCCACAGCGCCGCTTCGTCGGGGCCAGTCTCCTCAAAGAAATCCAGATAGTCGCTTTCGCTGACCAGCAGGTCGACCTGGTGCGCGGCATTGTAGGCGTCGATCTGAGCGCGCAGGGGCGCGCCCAGCCACTCGCTTTCAAGGCGCAAGGCATCGGCGACGGGCCGGGGGACAGCGAAGTTTGCGGGCAGGTGCTGAAACTGGTTGGAGGCCAGGTCCAGCACGAACGGTTCGCTGATCTGGTCCAGGCCTTGCGGCAGCTCGACGAGGCTGCAACCGGTTAGGAACAGGGTTTTCAGTTGCGCAAGATTACGCAGGTCCGGTGCGCTGATCAGCGGGTTGTCCGACAGGTCCAGCTGCACCAGCCGCGTGTAGCGATCCAGTGTTTGCTGGGCATTGGCATCCCAGGTAATCCGGTTGCTGTCCAGGTCCAGCCAGTGCAGTTGCCACGGCTGGGGCAGGCGCGGTACACGGTCGAAGCGGCAATCCGACAGCATCAGGCGCCTGAGGTTGGGGAAGCGCTGCGTGAACGCTGCCGGCAAGTGGCTCAACTCGTTGTTATAAGTGAGCGAAAGGTGCTCGACATGGGCGAAATCATCCGGCAACGCCAGGCTCGCAAGGTCCTCGTCGTTCAGCCCCAGGCCGGAAAGCTCGAGGCTATACATGCGCCCCGTGGCGGCAAACGGCAGGGTTGAAAGGCGCCGCCAGGCGTTGACCAAAGGGCGTACCGCTGGCTGGCGCTGCGCTGCGCGCGCAGGGTCTGCCTGCACCCAGCGTTGCAGGTCGGCACGCAGGTCCTGCAGGCGCTGGTGCAGATCGCGCAGGCGTTGGGTGGTCGAGCTCAGGTCGTCGGCGAGTGGCTCCTCCTCTCCATGGCCCAGCCAGGCCTGGATTTCGGCATCGCTGGCATTGGGGTAGATCCGCCGATAAGCGCCTTCTACCGAGCCGGTTTGCCGGGGCTGAGGCGCAAGCGGCGCCAGCGGGCGACCGCCGCGCAAGCCAGCCGTTGGCCTGGGCCGCACGGCCCGCGGGCCCCATAGGCGCTGTGGCAGGGTCTGCCGGTGTTCGGCAACCCAGCCCAGCAGGTGCTGGCGTAAGGCATTGCCGTCGGCTGCCGTACCCAGGGATTGCCGGGCATGCGCTGGCAGCGCCTGCGCCACTGCACGGCAAAGGTCCCGATCCCGTTTTGCCGGGGCAGGCCGCTGACCCAGGTCTGCTTCGTAGCCTTCTGCCGACTTGATTACCCGGCTTTGCAGGCTGGCGTGCTCAGTGCCAACCCGTGCCAGCAGCGGCCCTTGAGGGCTTACCGCGCGCAGTTGCAGGCCCAGGTCGCGGGGCCAGCCTGGCAGAGCGTCGAGTGCACTGAACACCAACCGTTCACTGTCGTCGCTGGCAAATGCCGGTTGCACCACACCCTCGAGGGCACGGACCAGCGGCAATTCACTGTCCAGCTGTTGCAGCTGCATGCCAAACCACGCAGGGAGCTTGCCATGCGCTTGCCAGACAGCGGTGTCGGCGGCGTTCAAACGCATCAGCATGCGCCGGGCCAGGGGGGACGTTAGCCTTGGGTAGGTGTCGAGTAGCTGCTGCACCGCTGGCGCTACCGCGCCATTGCCCTCGTACAGTTGCTGGAACAGCCCTGGCGGTGCGCTGTCGCCAAGGGCCTGCACCGCGGCTTGCGCATTCAGGCGTTGCAGGGTGTCGAGCAGCAGCGGGGGCGGTGGCAGCCCTTCGACATGCACCTGGCGCAGCTGCTCGTTGTCGATGCCGCAGATGCGGCCGGCTTGTTCGACCTGCGCTGGGGTGAAGGCGGCGTAGGCCTCGCCCAGGCGGCGTACGCTTGTCTCTAACGACCAGTCGCCGGGTTGCTCGTGCTCACCGCGCCAGGCGCCTTGAGTGTTGTGCTCCAGTGGCGGCTGCCAGGCTTCGGCTGCTTGTGGATGAACGATGCGCCATTGTTGCCGGGCGTCATCGAAGCGTTGTTCGTAGAGGTGGCGGTCCATCCGGATGAACAGGCGCCCCTCATGCAGGTACTGGCCCTGGGCATTGGCATGCACGTCGGCCGGAAGTTGCACGTCACTGCGGTAAGGTGCCAGGTCCTGGTTCCAAAGCCGGTAGCGGCCATCATCGCTGCGCACCTCCTGCAAGTTGTTCATCAAAGGGCTGCCGAACAGTTTGGGCAGCACCTGGCCCGCCGCCACGAAGCCACCGAGCAGGGCCAGGTTAAGGCCGATAGCCTCGAGGTGTCGCAGGGCCAGCTGGCGGTCGCCTGCTTGCCAGTCCTCGTAGCCTTCCACCACTTCCCCCAGCAGCTGGCAGGCGGTCACTGCCAGCATCAAGGTGCCGACACCGGGCACGAAGAATGCGGCGGCATTGAGCGCGTCCCAGCCCAGGTTTTCCCACGCTTCGAGCCGCCTGGCCCTGGCGCTGGCGTCCGCGGCTGCGGTGGGCACCGCAAGCAGGCTGGCTTCATGCTTGAGGCGCAGCAGATACTGGTCATGGCAGTAGCCGAACGGTTCGCGCGTGATCGCCTGGCGGGTCAGGCGCAGGTCAGCCTGCGCTGCGCGTGGCCATGGGCGGTCGAAGGCGGTATTGCCGGCCGCATCCAGGTTCTGCTGCAGCACGTCGAAGAAGTGCGCCTGTTCATCCTGCTGGATATAGGCGGCGAATGCCTGACGTTCAGCGGGTTCCACAAGCAGGGTTGCCAGTGTGGCGTGCACCGCCGCCAGGTCACTGCACAGGTACAGGGCCGGTTCGTGGCCCGGCATATGCAGTACCAGCCCGTGCGCGCCGGCATCGATCAGCATGACCTCGTGCAGGGGGATGCCAAACAGCGCCAGCTGCCAACATTGCACGGGGTGACCTTGTAGCAGCCGCTGCACTTCGTCCCGCGAGGCCCCGTCCAGCTGGTGCCGCAGGTAGGCCAGGTCGGCGGCCAGGCGCAAGCGTGCTTGTTGTAAACGCACAGCCAGTGCCCGGGTTTCGGGCCGGGCCAGGTGCTGGTCCAGGTGGGTCTGGTAGGCGCCGCCCAGGTCCAGCTCCCGGCACAGCGCCGCGAATGCCTGGGGGGCCAGAGGCAGGGGCTTCACCTGGTAGCGCTCGGACCGCAGGGTGAAGTGTGCTGCGGGCGTTTGCATGCCAATCGGTACCGTGCCGGGTACTTCAACTGCAAAAACCTGGATATCACCACTTCTGGCGATGGCACTCTCGGGTGTGAACGTTTCATCATCGGCGAAGTTCTGCAGGGCAGTCTGGAGCAGGTTATCGCGACGATGGCTGGAAAGATGGCACAGCCCAAGCCAATGCCAATCGTGCTCGACCCGCAATAGTTGAGTATCGAGCAAGGGCGTATCCAGCCCGTGTTCTGCCAGGCGGCCGTGTAGCAGCGGTTCGGCAAACTCACTGATCTGCTTGAGCCCATTGAGCGCCTTTGCCAACGCCGCTTGCGCATGCAGCAACTGGTTATGGCTGGCGAAAACCGCCTCGCGCAGGTCGGGTGCGGCATTGTTGAACTCGTCCTGCAACTGCCACGGGTCAAGTTGACTGGCCTGTAGAAAGCCCCATTGCCCAGGGGTGGCACGACGCGCCCAATGCGGCAGTTGTGCCGCGAGCAGGGCGTGGTGGGGATTGTTGCCTATCATGATGATGCACCTCTTTATGCAAAGAAGGCATCAAACGCCAGTTATCGATAGCGAAGTGGTAACAGGTTACCGTGATGTCGGCACGCTTATAGCAATTTATTGCCAATAAACGCAGTGGCGGCAGGAAATTTGGCGCCAGAATAATTCAGACAAATACCAGCCAAGTGCCACTTGCCAAAGTGATTTGGGCCACCTTAAATTGTTACTGAATGTGAAGTTTATTTACGGTGTCACCGTTCAATATCAATGCGTTAAGTGTTTTTCGCTGTTTATCTGTTG
Organism: Pseudomonas sp. NY5710; assembly: GCF_013305665.1. Lineage (NCBI taxonomy): Bacteria > Pseudomonadati > Pseudomonadota > Gammaproteobacteria > Pseudomonadales > Pseudomonadaceae > Pseudomonas > Pseudomonas sp. NY5710. The sequence goes on along the minus strand of NZ_CP045554.1, from coordinate 2,954,473 downwards.
TTCCGATACACCCCTGGCACTTCAATGGACGTGGAAGCAGAAATGAAAGCGACCTTGACCGCAGCGGCGCGGAAACTCATATCGCCCTCCACCCGTTACGAAATCAGACAGTTGGGTAGCCAAGTGCGTGAGGTCATGGCGCGCGCCTGTTTGTGGCGCTGGGAAGTTGCCAGGTTTCGGCTGCAACAGGAAAGCCCTTACGAGATCCTTTACATCGGCCGCAAGCACCAACGGGAAATGGCCAAGCTGCTGATTGGCGGCAAGGGGCAGGGCAGTGCAGCGATCGTGGAAAGCGCCAGTGCCAGCGCACCTGCCGACCATGTAGTGCTGATCAGCGAAATGCCCACTACCGGCGCGCTGTCGGTGCCGCACTATCTGAGCGCCGTGGTGCCACTGGGGCGCCCCCTGGAAGACATCACCGCGCGTTACGACAGTGAATTGCGGCGTAGCATTCGCAAGAACCGCCCGCTTTATCAGATGCGTCAGGCACTTGCCGATGACGAGATTGCCATGGCCGACCGTGAGCTGTTGCGGCCGTACGCGACTGCCAGGCAAGGCATTCATGCGGCGCAGTTTCCCACCGACGAAGTGTTCCGCATTGCCCAGAGTGTCGGGCGGCTCGACCTGATCACCTGCGGCGATGAGGTTATCGGCTGCCACCTTGGCTGCGAAGTGGTGCGCGATGGCAAGCGTTACTGGAGCACCTTGCGCTTCGGCTATTGCGAAGCGGTGTTTTCAGATGCCAAGAAGTTGCGCGAAGTGAACTCGATCACCACCTTCATGGCCTTGGAATGGGCACTGGAACACGGCTTCGATTATTACGACATCGGCCTGTGCCTGGCGCGCCCGGACGACGGCTTGCTGAAGTGGAAGCGGCGGCGTGGGGGCGACATCGATTCGTTGGGCAACCATGCTTACCTGTTCGTGCGGCTGCCGAAGACCGGCGCGGCGAAGTTTCTCTGGGACACGCCCATGTTTGCCATGGAAGGCGACAAACTGACCCTGCACCTGGGCCTGCCAGCAGGCCCCAGCGATGAGGAAGTTGCCAGCCGCTACCATGAGATGGTGTTCGGCGGCCTGCACAAGATCTACCTCTACGGCGACAACGCCATTGGCGAACCCTTCGTGCAAGCTCTGCGCAACCGCTACGCCAACCAGCAGTCTCCCCCCATCATGCAGCGCGTAGTGTGCAGTTGAAGGGGCGCAAGGATGCGTTGAGTCATCACTTTGCGCCTTGCGCTGAACCTTCGTCATCAAGGGGGGACGCTTCATGAGAAGCGACATCTCGCAGTTCAATGCTTCGCCGGCCGCTGCGCAACGCAGCTGGACCCTCGCTGCCTACCGCTACATCGCCCGCAAACGGTTGGGCAGAACCCCGCCGATCGACGTCAAAAGCCTTGCCAGCAAAAGTTGGGACATCGCCCCGGGCGAGACCACGGTGGCGCCACCGGCCATTTACCTGCCGGGGCAGTTGGAGCGGGTGACTGGATGGGAAGGCAAGCGGTTCTACCCCTACGTGCACCCGGCGCGCACCATGGAGGGTGGCATCAGTGCGTTGCAAGGGCCGACCCGTGGCTACCTGATCAAGGATGTCTGGCTGGTCGACGGGGCGTTGTACAAAGGTAAGGCCAGCCACTGGTTGTCGCAGAAGCCGAACACTTTCCCGCGCATTGTGGTGGACCATGAAATCGACCGCGCTGCCATCTACTGCACGCAGAATGGCAACTCGTGGTTCGGCACCTGGCTGATGGAGGATTGCCCCACGTATGCGCTGGCCTGCAACGAGGGTGTGCCGGTGACTACGGCACCGTCGGCCAGGTACCCGTTGTTCACCCAGGCGCCGGCCTACGAAGCCTGGTTGGACATGCAGCCGCTGCGCCTGCGCAGCGCGTTTTTCCGGGAGCTGGTGCTGTTCGACGATCAGAGCAACAACCGCAGCCGGCATGCCCGCTACCGTGCCATGGGCGACAAGCTGTTGGCGCATGTCGCCCATGCGCCGCACCCGGGTGTGTTCCTGCTGCGCGGCGGTGATGGTGACCTGCGCCTGCTGCGCAACGAGCTGGCGCTTGCCGAGCACCTGCGGGTTACTCGGGGTTTTCGCATCGTCAACCCGCTCAAGTCGGATGTGCCGAGCATCATCGCCGCCTGCGCCGGGGCCAAGGTGGTGATTGGCGTGGAGGGTAGCCAACTGGTGCATGGCGTTAATGTGCTGCAGCCCGGCGGCTGCCTGCTGACGCTGCAGCCGCCGAACCGCTTCGTCAGCTACTACAAGTACCTGACCGACCGTGATCATCAGCACTTCGGCTTCGTGGTCGGTCTGCCGGAGGGCGACGGGTTCAGGGTCGATATCGGTGAAGTGGAACGCACCCTGGACCTGTTCCCGCAATAACTGTGTAGTATCCAGGCACACGGCAACTGGGGATGGCAATGATCGAGGTATCACGGTTCTGGCGCGACCCTGCGCTACCCTTTGTCGAGGCCCGCAAGGTAGGTGACGGGCGCCAGGTGTGCTACGCCGCGCACTCCCACGAAAGTTTTTCCATTGGGGTGATCACCGGTGGGCGTAGCACTTACCTCAATGGCGATCAGCGCCATGAGGTTGCGGCGGGCACTACCGTCCTGATGAACCCTGGGGTCGTGCATACCTGCAACCCGATTGCAGGGGAGCCGTGGTCCTACCTGATGCTGTTCGTCGACTGGCCGTGGCTGCAAGCGCTGGGGTTCACCTTGCCGGTGCAGCCACTCAGCACCTCTGCCGTGCTGTACCAGCGGCTGTTGCAGGTTTTTGCCGAGCTGTTCGATGCCACTGTACCGGACCGCGAGGCGCGCCTGGTCGCGCTGTTCCGCGAATTGCCCGCCCTGCTGCAGGGCAGTGCGCAGGTCGCCGAAGTGCGTAACCCACGGCTGGAGGCCGCAGCCGCGTTCATCCGTGCCCATCGCTGCGATGCACTGCGGCTTGAGGATATCTGTGCTGCCTGTGGCCTTTCGCGTTCCTACCTGATCCGGGCGTTTGGCCAGCACTTCGGGCTGACCCCCCACGGCTATCTGCTTGACCAGCGCGTGCAACTGGCGCGGGCGCAGCTGCGCCAAGGGCGGGCTATCGCCGAGGTGGCACAAGCAGTCGGTTTCGCCGACCAGGCGCACTTGCAGCGCGCCTTCAAGCAGCACCTGGCGGCAACACCGGGGCATTACCGCAATGCTGGCGCCCGCGCGTGCACGCCTGCATAGGCCAGCGTCTGCCGCCAAAGGCGGGCCGGGCCGGCCTCAGATCACCAGGTAAAGCGCACTGCCGCACAGCAGCACGGCCAACCCTCGGTTGAGCAGGCGCATATGCCGCGGGTTGCCCAGGTACTGGCGGATAACGCTCCCAGCCCAGGCCCAGCACGCTACCGAAACGAAACAGATTGGCCCGTAGATCCAGGTGAACAGCCACAGCAGATGCTGCTCGCCGCTCGTGTAGGCGCCAACCCCGGCCACCGCTGCCAACCAGGCCTTGGGGTTGAGCCACTGCATGGCGGCGCCATGCCAGGCCGACGGTGCCTGCTCGGAGTGTGTGCTGCCCAGCTCGCCGCTGTCACTGGCCAGTTTCCATGCCATGTACAGCAGGAACGCCACACCGCCCCAGTGCAACAGCAGGCCCAGCACCGGCCAGCGCACCAGCAGTTGGTGAAGGCCCAGGCCGACCAGCACCAGCAACACACAGAAGCCCAGCGTGGCGCCGGTCACATGGCCCAGGCTGGCCCGCAGGCCATGGCGGGCACCGCTGCCGAGCGCGACGATATTGACCGGACCGGGGGAGATGGAAGCCGCCAGTGCGAAGGCGGCCATGGAGAGGGACAAGCTCATGAAGGAGATCCATTTTGTTGTGAGGCGGCTATGCTGGCCGGTCGCGGGGTGGGGTGTATTGAACAAAAGTACCCGCACCAGGCGACCCGTCGAAATGTGCGCCCAGCGGCCGGCCTCATTCCGCCCGCCGGCCTGTTACAGGTTTTGTAATAGTTTTACGCTGTCGGACAATCCTGATGTCCTTGTAGCATCATTCTCCCTAATTGTTATCAAGGTCCATATGAGCACCTTCGCGGAGCCCCCCAGTTCGTGGCCGTCCTGGCCAAACCTTCCCCGTCCTCGTGACGCTGCCCTCGTGAGTACCCGCTAATGGAATGGCTAGCCGATCCTACGGCCTGGCTAGGCCTGTTGACGCTTATCGTCCTCGAGCTGGTGCTGGGTATCGACAACCTGGTGTTCATCGCCATCCTGGCGGACAAGCTGCCCCCGCAGCAACGCGACCGTGCCCGGGTCATTGGCTTGAGCCTGGCGCTGATCATGCGTCTGGGCCTGCTGGCCAGCATTTCCTGGATGGTCACCCTCACGGCACCGCTGTTCGAGGTGTTCGGCAAGAGCTTCTCTGGCCGTGACCTGATCATGCTGTTCGGTGGTGTGTTCCTGTTGTTCAAGGCCACCATGGAGTTGCATGAACGCCTTGAAGGGCATGTGACCCAAGCCAGCGGCACACTGCGTCATGCTGCGTTCTGGCCCATCGTTGCGCAAATCGTGGTGCTGGATGCGGTGTTCTCGCTGGACGCCGTGATCACTGCGGTAGGGATGGTCGAGCATCTGTCGGTGATGATGATCGCGGTGATCTTCTCGATCGGCATCATGATCGTTGCCAGTAAGCCGCTGACCCGCTTCGTCAATGCCCACCCCACGGTAATCATGCTGTGCCTGGGCTTCCTGATGATGATCGGTTTCAGCCTGACCGCCGAAGGCCTGGGCTTCCACATACCCAAAGGCTATCTGTACGCGGCCATTGGCTTCTCGATCCTGATCGAACTGTTCAACCAGCTGGCCCGTGCCCGGCGCAAGCGCAGCCTGCAGCAGCATAAGCCGCTACGTGAGCGCACTGCGCATGCCGTGCTGCGCCTGCTGGGCGGCCGTCGCGTCGAAGCTGACGAGGTGGGCGAGGAAATCGCCGACCTGGTCGAGGGTGGCGAAGCACAGGTGCTGTTCGACCGGCGCGAGCGGGTGATGATCAGCGGCGTGCTGAACCTGGCCGAGCGGCCGATTCGCACGGTGATGACCGCGCGTACCGAGGTCGACGTGATTGACCTGGCGCAGCCGCCCGAGGCCATTGCCCAGGCCCTGGCCAACTCGCCGTATTCGCGCCTGCCGCTGATACGCGGCGGCCGAATCGACGAGCCTTTGGGCTTCGTGCACAAGAAAGAGCTGCTCAAGGAGCTGCTGTCGGGTAACCAGCCCGACTTGGAAGGCATGGCCCGGGTACCGCTGAACCTGCTGGAAAGCTTCAGTATCCTCAACGCCCTGGAGCAGATGCGCGACCAGTCCACGCACATTGCCTTCGTGGTCAACGAGTTCGGTGACTTCACTGGCCTGCTGACCATGACCGACATCCTGGAGTCGATTGCTGGCGAACTGCCGGATGCCAGCGAAGTTGACGGCCCTGGCATCGTGCAGGAAGGTGAGGGTTTCGTGGTCAGTGGTGCCTTGAACCTCAGCCAGGTGCAGGCGCGTACCGGCTTCAGCGCCCGGGCCACCGAGGACTATCAGACCCTCGCCGGGCTGGTGATGAGCCTGCTCGACCGCCTGCCAATGGTGGGTGATCAGCTGCGTTGCAATGGCTGGACGCTGACCGTGGAGGCGATCGAAGAACGGCGGGTAAGGCAGGTGCGCCTTACACCGAACGGCGACGTTGACGCAGCAGGTGCTTGAAACCTTCGAGCACCAGCACAAGCACGGCGGCCCAGATCGGCAGGTATGTCAACCACTGGTCTGGGCCGATGGTTTCGCCCAGCAGCAACGCCACGCCCACCAGCAGCACGGGTTCGACGTAGCTGAGCAGGCCGAACAGGCTGAACGGCAGCAAGCGGCTGGCCAGCACGTAGGCGATCAGGGCGCAGGCGCTGATCGCCCCCAGCAGCGGAATCAGTGCGTACAACCCTGGGTGCGCCTGCAGGTCGGCGCTGGAAAGCGGCCCCTGGATCACGAAATACAGCGCCCACGGCAGCAGCAGGCACATGTCGCACCACAGGCCACCGAGGTGGTCGGTGCCGCAGCGCCGGCGCAGTACGAAGTAGACGGGGTAACCGGTCACCACCACCAGGGTTTCCCAGGCGAAACTGCCATGCTGGTAGATTTCGTGGCCCACACCCAGTGCGGCGCTGGCCACGGCCACGGCCTGCAGGCGTGACAGGCGCTCGCCATACACCAGTCGCCCGGTCAGGACCATGGCCAGTGGCAGCAGGAAGTAGCCCATCGACACTTCCAGGCTGCGCCCGTGCAGGGGCGCCCACAGGAACAGCCACAATTGCACCCCCATCAGCCACGAAGTGCCGAGCATGCCGAGCAGTAGCACCGGCGTGCGGCGCACTCGCCCCAGCAATTGGCCGACGCGTTTCCAGTCTTTGGAAACCAGCATGAACAAGGTCAGGCAGGGCAGGGTCAGCAGCGTGCGCCAGCCGAATATCTCTTCGCCATCGAGTGGCCTGAGCAACGAAGTATAGAAGTACATCACGGCGAACATGCAGGACGCCACGACGGATGAAACAATGCCTTTTGACACGAATGCCTCGAATACAGGAGTGGAGCGGTTAGGTCAGCCGCCGATGATCTCAGGGGGCGCGGCTTGCGGCAACCGCGAGGCGCCCGGGCGGGTGGCCAGCGCTTCGAGAAACTGATCTGCAGGCATGGGCCTGGCGAACAGGTAGCCTTGCTGATAGTCCACGCCATGGCGAGCCAGGTAATCGCGCTGCGTTTCGGTTTCCACACCTTCGGCGACAATGCCCAGGCCCAGTTTGGCTGACAGTTCGATGATGGTTTCCAGGATATGCACCGACAGCGCATCGGCACCGATCATGGCCACGAAGCGCTGGTCAATCTTCAGGTAATCGACCTTGAACTGAAGCAGGTAGTTGAGGCTGGACTGGCCGGTACCAAAATCGTCGAGTGCGATCTTCACCCCCATGTCATCGAGCTTCTCGAACAGTTCAAGCGCCACGGGGGTGGGTTCGATGAGCTTGCGCTCGGTCAGCTCCAAGGTCAGTACTACCCGGCCTGGGGGGAAGTGCTGCAGGAACGTCCGGCAGTCCTCCAGCAAGGTCAGGTCGCGGCAGTGGTCGGCCGTGATGTTGATGCCCACGTGGAAGCCGTCCTCCAGCAACGTCGCATAGGGCGCCAGCGCTTGCGCAGTGTGCATCATCAGTGCCCGGGTCATGGCCACGATCTGCCCGCTGTGCTCCGCATAGGGGATGAACAGGTCGGGGCGTACCAGCCCCTCTTGAGGGTGGTTCCAGCGCATCAACACTTCGACGCCGGCCCAGCGGTAATCTCCCTTGCGCACCACCGGCTGGAAGTACGGCAGGAATTCGTCGGCCTCCAGCGCCCGCCTCAGCTCGGCGCGGGGTGAGTTGGCACGGCGCACCTGCCAGTGGCATACCAGGCCGGCGACCACGCCCAGGACCAGCAGCATGCCGAGCAGGGCCGGGTAATGGCTGCGCCACAGCCGGCTTTGCTCGGCGGCGCTGTACCCGCCCTGTACGCTTAGCGGATAACGCGTGGAGGCCAGCAGCACATTGGCGTGGTCAGCGACCGGTGGCTGGCCATGGTGCACGATGCCGTCCTTGCCCATCCAGGCGTCGCCGACGCGAATGTACAACGCTTCGTCGGCGCCTATCAAACGCAGCGCCGTCAGCAGGTGATCGCCGTCGACCGTGCTGATTGCGCCGTGGTCCCCTTGGCTGGCCCTGTACACCAACAGTGGGTGGCCGGGGGTGACCGAGTTGCCATCCATCAGCCACAGTTTGCCATCGACATAGTCAGCGGAGTTGACTGGCTCATCGAATGCGCCGAACAGCGACGTGCAATAAATGCTGTTGTGCCTGAACAGGTTGGTGGAGCGCACGAAGGCGTTGCGCGTGACCTGGGTACGCAGCAGCAACTGGGCTTGCTCGCAGGGAACGTCGGTGTGCGCCAGCAAGCTGTCGGCGGCGCTCGACAGGTTGTCAAGGATATGTTCGATATGGCCGAGCACGTGCCGCGTGGTGGCGTGGCTGCTGGCCTGCATTTCCCGTTCGATCTGCCAGCTCATGATCGCCAGGCCGCTCACTACCGGCACCATGCCGACCACCAGCGGTAGCAGGGTGCGCCAACTGAAGACGCTGCGGTGTTTGGCTGTAAGGGGCATGCTGGGTGGCTACGTTGAAGGGCTACGCTGAAGGGTCAACAGAGCATAGCCGTTAGTCGGGCAGAGGCCTTAACAAAAACGCGACAAAGGGATTTACGCAATGTAGAATCGGTTTACGAATAAAACAATAAGGTCCTTCAGTGCCGAAGGATCAAGCCCGCCGAGAATGGGTCCATATGACATACCATGGGTTCAAGCTGATCATAGGTGACTTCCTCGCCCGTAGCGTGCGAGGGATCCCGTGCTCCCCGCCATTTCTGTTCCGCATCCCACGCAATCATTAATTTTTAGCTGCAGATGAGGACACGAACATGGCAGATATCTTTGAAAATCCAATGGGCCTGATGGGCTTCGAATTCATCGAACTGGCGGCCCCGGCCCCAGGCGTGCTGGAGCCGGTATTCCAGATGCTGGGCTTCACCAAGGTCGCGACTCACCGTTCCAAGAATGTGCACCTGTATCGGCAGGGTGGCATAAACCTGATTCTGAACAACGAACCTAAAAGCATCGCGTCGTATTTTGCCGCGGAACATGGCCCATCGGTATGTGGCATGGCCTTCCGTGTGCGCAATGCCCATGAGGCTTATGCCCGTGCGCTGGAACTGGGCGCGCAGCCGGTAGAAATCGAAACCGGCCCGATGGAACTGCGCCTGCCGGCGATCAAGGGCATTGGCGGTGCGCCACTGTACTTGATCGACCGTTTCGAGGAAGGTAGCTCGATCTACGACATCGACTTCAACTTCATCGAGGGTGTCGACCGCCACCCGGTCGGTGCCGGCCTCAAGATCATCGACCACCTCACCCACAACGTCTACCGTGGGCGCATGGCCTACTGGGCGGGCTTCTACGAGAAGCTGTTCAACTTCCGTGAAATTCGCTACTTCGACATCAAGGGTGAGTACACCGGCCTGACCTCCAAGGCGATGACCGCCCCGGATGGCATGATCCGCATTCCGCTCAACGAAGAGTCGTCCAAGGGCGCCGGGCAGATCGAGGAGTTCCTGATGCAGTTCAACGGTGAGGGCATCCAGCATGTTGCCTTCCTGACCGATGACCTGCTCAAGACCTGGGACGCGCTGAAGGGGTTCGGCATGCGCTTCATGACGGCGCCGCCACAAACCTATTACGAAATGCTCGAAGAGCGCCTGCCCGGCCATGGCGAGCCGGTTGATCAGTTGCAGGCGCGGGGTATCCTGCTCGACGGCGCCTCGCAGCCGGAAGACAAGCGCCTGCTGCTACAGATCTTCTCGGAAACCCTGCTCGGGCCGGTGTTCTTCGAGTTCATCCAGCGTAAAGGCGACGACGGCTTTGGTGAAGGTAACTTCAAGGCCCTGTTCGAATCCATCGAGCGTGATCAGGTGCGTCGCGGCGTGCTGAGCACCGACTGATACGCTGGTGGTAGCGCCGCCGTCATGTCCCTTCGGCGGCGCGGCCACGCCTGTTGGCGCGCCCTTTCATCAGCGCCAGGAAAACCACCGAGGCGGTCAGAACCCCCACCAGCATCAGGGAGGGCAGGGTCTGGCGCATCGACTGGCGAATCTCCCGCGCGGTGAAGCCTTCGGCATAGCCGCCTACGACCCGGTATCCATATTTCTGCGAAAGCATGCTGGTCGAAAACTCGTCCTGCGAGGGGCGGGCGCCGGCGCGGCTGTCGCCGCCACTCCACAGGTAGCGGTCGTCGAATTCCAGCAGCAGCGTCAACCCGTCCTGGAAAGCGTCCAGCTCGCTGCGAAGCTGCGAGGCATATGCCGTGACGATGACCCCCTGGTTATTGTCGGCCGTATACAGGTTTACCAGCAGTTTGCGGCGGGTGTCGGCGAGCCCATAGGAAATCTCGACCTGGCGGCCAGATGTGGCAAATGCGGTCAAATCCTCCAGCGGGTCCGGCGTAGTACTGCAATAGGCCTGCTCGTCCTTTACCAGCGTGAGTGACCTGAGCATGGACAGGCTGGTGACTTGATCCTGCAAAGTGTTCATGGCGCTCGCACAAGGCTGCCCGGCCAGCGGTAGTGAACGCAACGCAGTTTCCTGCATGCGGTTGAATGCCTGATCGACACTGTAAACCGCTTCCTTCACGGAAATAGTCGCGTTTTCCGCAAGTTTCGTTTGCAGTTGCAGGATCATCACCAGCAACCCGGAAACCACGGGCACCAGCCCCACCACGATGAGCAACAGCAACTCCAGCATGCTACGCCCGGCGTTGACGATGTACGACATAGACCTATTGCGCTCCGCTGCAACGCTGTTCCAGTTGAACAGCCGAGCCCAAAGCCTAGGTTTTCAACGCTCGTACGGCTGTAGGCCGAAGAAAGCGTGCGTGACAGTAATTGCGCAAACCTGCGTAAGCGTTATCTGCCTGCCAGCTGGGCCAGCACCTTGTCGGCCAGCAACGCTGTTGAGGCTGGGTTCTGCCCGGTGATCAGCCGGTCATCGGCCACCACGAAAGGTTGCCAAGGATCGTCATGTTTGCTGTAACGACCGCCACGGGCGCGCAGCTCGTTCTCCGTCAGGAACGGTACTACCTTGTCCAGCTCGACCAGTTTCTCTTCCGTGTTGGAAAAACCCGTCACCTGACGGTCTTTCAAAAGCAGGCTGTTGTCGCTCAGCTTGACGTTGAGCAAGCCGACCACGCCATGGCACACCGCCGCCACCACGCCGCCGTTCTCGTATATTTGGCGCGCCAGCGCCTGGAGCGGCTGGTTGTCGGGAAAGTCGTACATTACGCCATGCCCGCCGGTGTAATAGATGGCGCTGTACTCGCCGACGACTACTTGCCCAGGGCTCAGCGTGCGGCCCAGGCGTGTCATGAAAGACTTGTTGTCATACCACTGCCAGTCCAGGTCCGGTGCCATCTGCAGACTATGTGGGTCAACCGGGACATAACCGCCCAGAGGGCTGACATAATCGAGGCTATAGCCGGCATCTTCGGCCTTGGCGGCAAAGTGCACGGCTTCACCCAGCCATAGCCCTGTCGCCCGCTTCAGAGCCGGGTACTTGGCGGTGTTGGTTAGCACTACCAGCATTTTTTTGCTCATGACCATACTCCCGTGGGCAGCCAGGGTGGGCCGACGCTCCCTGGCCCGAGGGAAAACCTAATGAGCATAGCTGCCACCTTGAAGTCCGCCATGGTGGGCAGTACGTGCTGTGCTAACTTCAATAGCATTACCCAGAGCCCCTTGGCTATGCTGGAGCCATGACATTGGTCGCCAAAAAATCATCACTTGGCCTTGAGCCACAGATCAGCCTTCATCCGCCTGCTGCCGCAGCCCGCAGGCCGATGGACGACCGGATCGTGCAACTGGACTGGAGCCGCACCTCGCTAGGGCCGCTGCCGCGCTGGCCGGCTTCGTTGCGCATTGCTGTCGATATGATGCACCTGTCGCCGTTCCCCTGTGCCGTGGTCTGGGGGCCAGACCTGACGGTGGTGCACAATGATGCCTACCGTGCATTGCGCGGCGGCGCTGCCGATGGGCTCGGCCAGGCGTTCGATACGCTGTGGCGCGAAGCCTGGCCGGCAGTCGGCCCTTGGGTTTTCAAGGCCTTGGAAGGGCAGTCGAGCTTTGTCGAGGACCCTCCCTTGCGCATCGGCAGTGACGCGCGCGGCGAGCCCCTCTGGTGCGCGTTCGGTTACGCGCCCCTGCACGATGAGCAAGGCGAGGTCGCGGGCTTTCTGCATACGGTGATCGAAACCACTGCCAGCGTCGAGGCCCACCGGCATTGGCGCGAGCAGGCGCAAGACTTCGAGCGGCAGGTCGAGCGCCATGTGCTGGAGCGCGAGCAGATCTGGCAGATGTCTCGGGATGCGATGATGATGGTTACCCCGGAGCTGAAGGTGCACGCCGCCAACCCCGCCTGGCACCGGGTGCTGGGTTGGGACGAGCAACAGGTCCAGGGGTTGTCGGTACTGGAGCTGGTGCACCCGGCAGACCGGACCGAGGTGCAGGTGGTTGTGTCCGCGCTATTGCAAGCCAGCAGCGTCGATCAGATCGAGACCCGCTTGCGGCACCGCGAGGGGCATTACCAGACCTTTCGCTGGAGCGCGCGCTTCGATGGGCGCTTGCTGACTGTCGTTGGCCAGGATATCAGCGAGGACCGCGAAGAGGCCGCGCGCCAGTCTGAAGCGCTGATGCGCAACACTGAACGCATGGAAGTCGTGGGGCAACTGGCCGGGGGCATGGGCCATGAGTTGAATAACCTGCTTTCTGGTATCGGCGGCAGCCTTGAGCTGCTCCAGCGCCGCCTTCAGGAGGGGCGCCCGGAGCGGATCGGTACTTATGTGGATGTTGCGCGCGATTCGGTGATGCGGGCCATGGAGCTGACCCACCGTTTGCTGGCCTTTTCCCGCCATCAACCCTTGGCGCCAAAGCCGCTGGATTTCAACCGGCAGCTGCGCCTGTGCGAGCCGCTTTTGCGCAGGACCCTGGGTGCAGAATTGTGTCTGCACTGGCAACTGGACGTCGCCCCGTGGGTGGTCAACCTGGATGTCGCCCAGCTCGAGAATGCATTGATCAACCTGTGTGCTAACGCCCGCGAGGCGTGCCTGGAACGTGGCAATGTCACGATCCGCAGCGTCAACGAACGCTTGACCGCCGCTTTCCCGGACGAAAACGGGCTGCCACCAGGCGACTATGTGGCCTTGCATGTGGAGGACGACGGCCACGGCATGTCGGCTGCGGAAATCGCCAAGGCGTTCGAGCCGTTTTTCACCACCAAGCCCATCGGCCGTGGCTCCGGCCTGGGGCTGTCGATGGTCTACGGCTTTGTCGGCCAGTCGGGGGGCTATGCGTGGATCGAGTCGGCGCCGAACCAGGGGACCAAGGTGTCGATGCTGTTCCCCAGAACGTTCGAACCGCTTCCTGATGAGTGCAAACCGGTGCAAAGGCCGCAACGCATGGCCCAGGGCGAGCGGCTGCTGCTGGTGGATGACGAGCTCAATTTGCGCGCGGTCATGCGCGAATACCTGGTTGAGCGCGGTTTCCAGGTGGTTGACGCAAGCGACGCCAACACCGCATTGGAGCGGTTTCGCCATGACGGTCCGTTCGACCTGGTGATCACCGATATCGGTTTGCCGGGCGGCTTCAGCGGGCGCCAGGTGGCCAAGGCCATGCGCATGCAACTGCCACAGCAGAACATCCTGTTCATCACGGGCTATGCGGGGCAACCGGTGGAGCCCCAGTTGCTCGAACAGCCTGGCACAGCGTTGATGAACAAGCCGTTTTCGCTGGCAGACCTGGCAGACCAGGCGTTGCGCATGCTCGAACAGTGAGCCCCTCAGGGTTGGCCAAGGATCATGGCCACCTGTTCCTGCAGCTGTCGCAGTTCGAATGGCTTGCAGATCAGGTGCATATCGCACCCCAGAAAGCCCTCGCGCGCCATCGCGGTTTCCGCATAGCCGGTAATGAACAGCACCGGTAACCGGGGGCGCAAGCTACGTGCAATCTCCGCCAGTTGCCGACCGTTCATGCCGGGTAAACCTACGTCGCTGATCAGCAGGTCGATGGGTTGCGAGGCGCGTAGCACCTCAAGCCCCTCCTCGGCGTTGGCCGCACTCAGGCACGTGAAGCCATTGTCACGCAGGGCCTGGCACAGCAGTTCGCGAACATGCAGGTCGTCCTCGACCAACAGCACCCGGTGGCCGTGTGTGGCTTGCGCAGGTACCAACGGTTGGGCGGGCGAGGGTGCCTGGTCGATGTGACGCGGCAGGTACAGGTCTACCCGCGTGCCCTTGCCAATTTGGCTGTGCAGGGTGACATGGCCATGGGATTGCTTGCTGAACCCGTACACCATCGACAAGCCCAGGCCGATGCCTTGGCTGGTCGCTTTGGTGCTGAAGAAGGGTTCGAATGCGTGCTCCAGTGTGCTTGGCGCCATGCCCTGGCCGTTATCGATCACGCTCAGGCGCAGGTAATCGCCGGCGGTCAGGGGGCCGTCGGCCATGGGGCTGCTGTAGACATGCTGGTTGGTTGCCTCGATCCGCAGCAGGCCACCGCTGGGCATGGCTTCACAGGCATTGAGGATCAGATTGTCGAGGGCCTCGCGCAATTGCCGGTCGTCAGCTTCCGCGTTCCACAGGCCTTTGGCGATGCTCACCTGCAGCTTTATCCCAGGCTTGAGTTGAGCCTTCAGCTGCTTGGTCTGCAACAGGGTGTGCAGGTTGACGCATCGGCTGTGCAACGACTGCCTGCATGAGAAGGCCAGTAGACGGTGGGTCAGGCGGGCGGCGCGTGACACCGCTTCGCGGCCCAGGCGCAACACACTGTCCAGGCCGTCGGCGCGGCCTTGCTTGAGGCGCCGGTCGATCAGCTCGAGACTGCCGCCAATACTGGTGAGCAGGTTGTTGAAATCGTGGGCCACGCCGCCAGCGAGTTGGCCGATAGCTTCCATCTTGCGCGCCTGGAAGCGGGCCTGGGCGTAGCGCTCCGTCGGCTCATCAGGCTGGGCGAGCCCGTTATCCAGCCGCTGCTGCAGGTTTTTAAGCTGGTCGCGGGTCAGGTATTGCCGACGCCTGTGGCGCAGCGCGGACTGGGTCATGTGCAGCAGTTGGTCGTCGCCGAAAGGGGGCACCAGCAGGGTAAGGTTGCCGACCGGGTGATTGTGCACGCGGCTGGCCGACCATGCACCCTGGGTCACCAGCACGATGGGCAGATCCGACCAGTGCGGTTGCTGGTCGATAAAGGCCTGCAGCAGGGCACTAGGGCCTGCGTTGAACACCTGCTCGGCGATGATCGCCAGGCCGGCGCCTTCTGCCAGGCGCGCATGCAGGTGCCCCAGGTCGGTGGCACACAGGCAATCGATGCCGGCCGCCGACAGCAGGTGTGAGGTTTGCGCCGCCAACGGCGGTGGGGCGAGGATCAACGCACGTTCATCCAGCGCCAACGAACTGGCCAAGGCAATTCTCCTGCAGAGTGGCCTGATAACCACTGGACCCTGGGCACAGGCTCAGGGTTCAACAGGTTTCAGGCAGGCCTAGAGGCCTTGCTGCAGGGCGGGGTCATCCGGGTTTTGCTGCTCCAGCTCGGCCAGCAGCACCTGCACGTTCTGAAGTTGGCCGGATTCTTTCCAGTACTGGATCAGCAACACCCGCGCGCGACGGTTGGCCGGTTGCTGGCTGAGCACGGTTTCCAGCTGCTTCTGCGCCGCATCAACTTGCTCCAGCGCATGCAGGGTCACCGCCAGGGTATAGCGGTAATCGACGTTGTCCGGGTCCAGTTCAACCGCGCGGGACAGTGCCAGCAAGGCGTACTCACGTTGCTGGTGGCGGATCAGCCAGCGCCCCAGCTGGTATTGCAGGAAGGCCGAGTCCGGGCTGAGGGCCAATGCCTTGCCGAGCACCTGGCGTGAGGCATCGTGCTGGCCTTGACGTTCCAGCAGGCGCACCTGGGTGGCTAGCGCGTCGAGGTTGCCTGGGGCGACGGTCAATGCACGTTGCAGGGCTACCGCAGCTTGGGTGTAGTCATTTTCGTGCATGTACAAGCGCGCCAGGTGCACTTGCGCGTCTGCTTCCTCGGGTTGTTGCGCCAGCGCTTGCTGGTATTGCTCCAGGGCCGCCTGCAGCGGGCCGAAATACAGGCCTATGTCATCCGGGGAAAGGCCAAGCAAGGCGTCCACGGCAGCGAAGCGCACGCTTTGGTCGTCATCGTCCAGCAGCGGGCCAAGCACCAGGCTGCGCTGCGCGGCAGGCAGCAGCCGGCGGATACCTGCGATGGCGGCACGGCGCACCAGTGGCTCGGCGTGTTCCAGGTCTTGCCGGGCGATTTTCAAGGCCAGTGGCGAAGGGTAGTTGGGCAGCTCGGCGTACAGGGCTGCGCGCCGGATGGCGGGCAAGTCGGTGCGTTGCAACTGCTGGTAAAGCACCCTGGCAGCGCCGGGCCGACCGTCGTGCGCCTGGCGCAGGGCCTTGGCATAGCTATGCGCCGGCAAGGCCGGCTGGGCTGGCGGGGTATCGCGCCACAGGTACCCGAACAGCGCCGATACCAGGATCAACAGCAGCACGGCGATCAGGTAGCGGTTGCGTCTGGGCATCGTGGGGTCCATGGCGGCAAGAAGGGCTGAGCTTGGGCCAGGCGATAGATAAAAGCAACGGCTTGGCTATCGCCCCTTCGGTTTCCCGGCGTTTGTTCAGCCAGCTTCAGATTCCCTTCAGATTCGTCACTGATACTTCGCTCAACCCATTCATTAGGGGGGAGTCCCATGACCCATACCCTGTGGAGCAGCCTGCTCCCACTGCCGATAGGCACCCATGCAGCGCATCACGGCTGTTTGTCCCTGCACCTGCCGGGCGACCCTGACCGGGAAGAACTCGAGCACTTCATTCATCGCTGTTTCGCTGAAGTTCACCACGCTGATGTGCACCACTACTTGCCCGAATTGTTGGCATTGCGGGATAGCCATGGGCACTTGATTGCGGCGGCGGGTCTGCGCCCGGCCAGCAGTGGGCCGTTGTTTCTCGAGCATTACCTGGACGTCCCCCTGGAAACGGCGATTTCGCGACTGACCAGCCTGCCCGTTGCGCGCGAGTGCATGGTCGAGGTCGGCAACCTGGCGTCGCTGAGCGCCGGCAGCGCACGCATCATGATCACCGCCGTGACCTGGCTGCTTGCCACCCGCGGGCTGAAGTGGGTGGCGTTCACCGGTGCCTCCACCTTGATCAACAGTTTCCAGCGCCTGGGCCTGGCACCTACAGTGCTGGCGCAGGCCGACCCGGCACGCCTGGACGAGCCCGTTGCGCAATGGGGCAGCTATTACGCCCAGCATCCGCAGGTGTACGCGGGCGAAATCGGCCAAGGCTTCGACTTGCTGCGTAGCGCTGGTGTGTTTCGCCGCCTGGGCTTTCCGGTGCTGGACGAGGAGACCGGCCATGCCGCTTGAACTTGAACGTTTCTGGCAGGCATTGCTGGCCCATGGTGATGCGCCCGCGCTGGAAGGGGCCAGTGCACGCTACACCTACAAGCAGTTGCTTGCCGAGGTGCTACAGCGTGCCGAGGCCCTGCGCCAGCGTCAGGCCGGTGTGCTGGTGCTGGGGCTGGATAACGGTCCCGAACTGCTGTTGTGGGACCTGGCCGCGCTGGTCTCGGGGCGCGCCTGCGTGACGGTGCCCACCTTCTTCAGCCCAACCCAGTTGGAGCATTGCCTGCAACAGAGCGGCGCCAGCCTGGTGCTCGGCCCGCCCGCCTGGGAGAGCTTGCTCGGGCGGCTGGGTTTCGTCGACCAGCACGGCTTCTGGTCGCGGCCAGCGCTGCCTGCGGTGGCCCTGCCTGAAGGCACCGCCAAGGTCACCTACACCTCTGGCAGTACCGGCAACCCCAAAGGCGTGTGCCTGAGCGCGCAGGCCATGTTGCGGGTCGCACACGAACTGGAACAGGCCAGCCGGCCTACGCAGCCTCGGCGCTACCTCGCTGTGCTTCCGCTGGGCGTGTTGCTGGAGAACCTGGGCGTTTACGCCGCCTTGCTGGCAGGGGCCAGTGTCATGCTGTACCCACAGGCCCAGTTGGGCATGGGGGGGGCAAGCCAGGTCGATTTCAAGCGGCTGCTCGGGGCCATCGCCTTGAGCGGCGCACAAAGCCTGATTCTGGTTCCTCAACTGCTGCTGGGGCTGGTCACTGCAATCGAGCGCGGGCTGATGGGGGTTGGCATGCTGCGTTTCGTTGCGGTGGGTGGCGCCCGTGTGGCGCCCAGCCTGCTGGCGCGGGCCGAGGCCGTAGGCTTGCCGGTATTCGAGGGCTACGGGCTGTCGGAATGTGCCTCTGTGGTGGCGCTGAACCGCCCCGGTGCGGTGCGCCCGGGCAGTGTCGGCCGGCCATTGCCGCATGTGCAGGTGCGTATCGCCGAAGACGGTGAGGTGCTGGTTGCCGGGACCCTGCTGCTTGGCTATCTGGGCGACACGCCCAGCCAAACCGCGTGGTGGGCCACCGGCGACCTGGGCTTTTTCGATGATGAAGGCTACCTGCACCTGAACGGGCGCAAGAAACACCAGTTCATCACCAGCTTCGGGCGCAACGTCAACCCTGAATGGGTAGAAGCCGAGCTGACCCAGAGCGGGGTGATCGCCCAGGCGTTCGTTCATGGCGAGGGCATGCCGCGCAACGTGGCCTTGCTCTGGCCGCTCGCCCCGGGCACCACGGACGCGGCTATCGAGCAGGCCGTGCAGCACAGTAATGCCAGTTTGCCCGACTACGCCAGGGTGCATGCCTGGCGGCGTTTGCCAGCGCCATTCTCGGTCGCCGAGCACACCCTGACCGCCAATGGCCGCCCACGCCGTGAGGCGATCCTGCAGCGTTATCAATCCTTGTTGTCCGACATTCCGTCATGAGGTCTACCATGTCATTTTTCGACACCCTGCAGCTGCAAACCAGCCACGAACGTCAGGCTTTGTTCGCGGTGCCGGTCATTCGCGAGGCGCTGGCCGGCCAGGTCAGCCGGGCCAGCTACATCGCCTTCCTCACCCAGGCCTATTACCACGTTCGCCATACCGTACCGCTGATGATGGCGTGCGGCGCGCGGCTGCCGGCGCGGCTGGAGTGGTTGCGCGGCGCGGTGTGCGAGTACATCCAGGAGGAGTACGGCCACGAGCAGTGGATCCTCAACGATATCAAGGCCTGTGGCGGGGACTGGGAGGCGGTACGCGACGGCCGGCCTGCCTTGCCTATCGAGTTGATGGTTGCCTATCTGTACGACCTTATCGCACGGGGCAACCCGGTGGGGTTGTTCGGCATGGTCAACGTGCTGGAGGGCACCAGCATCGCCCTGGCCACCCATGCTGCCGGGGCGATCCAGAGCACCCTCGGGTTGCCCAACCAGGCCTTCAGCTACCTCAGTTCCCACGGCGCGCTGGACCAGGACCACATGGTCACCTACAAAAGCCTGATGGACCGGCTGGACGACGTGGCCGACCAGCAGGCGGTGCTGCACGCCGCCAAGGTGGTGTACCAGCTGTATACCGCCATGTTCGAAGGTTTGCCACGCACTGAGCATGCCGAGGTGCAGCATGCGCTTGCATGAGTCGGTGGTGGTGCTGACCGGGGCCAGTGGCGGCATCGGCCTGGAACTGGCCGAGCAATTGTGTGCAGCCGGTGCCCAGGTCCTGGCGGTAAGCCGGCACATGGGCAAGCTGGCGGGTCTGATGAACCGCTACCCTGAGCGCCTGCGTTGGCAAACGGCCGACCTGCGTACGCCGACCGGGCGTGAACAGGTGGTCAGCCGCGCCCGTGAAATGGGCGGGGTCAATGTGCTGATCAATGCCGCCGGTGTAAACCGTTTTGCCTTGCTGGACCAGTTGGACGAGTACGCGCTGGATGAATTGCTCGACATCAACATCAAGGCGCCCCTGCAGCTGACCCGTGCCTGCCTGCCCCTGCTGCGCGAGCAACCCAAGGCGCTGGTGGTGAATGTCGGTTCCACTTACGGCTCGATCGGCTACCCCGGCTACGCCACCTACTGTGCCAGCAAGTTCGCCCTGCGCGGTTTCTCCGAGGCGTTGCGCCGTGAGTTGGCCGATACCACGGTGAATGTGCTGTATGCCGCCCCGCGGGCCACCCGCACCACCATGAACAGCAGCGCCGCGACCGCGCTCAACCAGGCGCTGAAGGTTGGCATGGACGACCCGGCTGATGTCGCCCGCGCCGTGCTCGTGGCCGTCCAGTCGGAACGCAGCGAGCTGTATCTGGGGTGGCCGGAAAAGCTCTTCGTACGCATCAACGGCATGTTGCCTGGGGTGGTCGACCGTGCCCTGCGCAAGCAATTGCCTGTCATTCGCCGCTACATTGGCGGCCATATCAAGGAGTCGAGCAAATGAAGCGACTGGCCTTCATCAGCCTGCTGGCGTTCACCCCGTTCACCTGGGCACTGGACCCAGCCGGCAACCAGCAACTCAGCGCGCTGCAACAGCGTTGGGCACAAATCCAGTACCAGACCCCCAAGGCCCAACGTGCCGATGCCTTCGAGCAGTTGTCCGGTGATGCGGCGGCATTCGTCAGGCAGCACCCCGGCACCCCCGAGCCGCTGATCTGGGAAGGCATCATCAACAGCAGCTGGGCTGGCGCCGTGGGCGGGCTCGGTGCGCTGGGCAAGGTCAAGTCAGCCAAGGCGAGCCTGGAGCAGGCCATGAAGCTGGACCCTGATGCGCTGCAGGGCTCGGCCTATACCAGCCTTGGCACGCTCTACGATCAGGTGCCGGGCTGGCCGATAGGCTTCGGTGACAGCGACAAGGCGGACCAGCTGTTGCGCGAAGCCCTCAAGATCAACCCCAACGGCATCGACAGCAACTATTTCTGGGCCGACCACTTGTACCGGCAAAAGCGCTACGCTGAAGCCACTGCTGCCTTGCACAAGGCTATGCAGGCGCCGCCGCGGCCGGGCCGTGAACTGGCGGACCAAGGCCGGCGGGCGGATATCGCGGCTTTACTCAAGGCAATCAAGGACAAACAGGACTGAACATGCGGCTACTGCTGGTTGAGGACGATACCGCACTGGGGGAGGGGATCTGCGATGGCTTGCGCCAGGAGGGTTATACGCTCGACTGGTTGCGCGACGGGCAGAATGGCATGCACGCGTTGCTGCATGAAACATTCGACCTGGCCATCCTGGACCTGGGCTTGCCGCGCCTGGATGGCATCGAGGTACTGCGGCGCGTGAGAGGCGCTGGCAATAGCTTGCCGGTACTGATCCTCACCGCGCGGGACGCTCTGGATGATCGCATCGCCGGGCTGGATGCCGGCGCTGACGACTACCTGGTCAAGCCGTTCGACCTCAACGAGCTGAAGGCCCGCTTGCGGGCTTTGCTCAGGCGCAGCGCCGGGCGTGCCAAGGTATTGATCGAGCATGCGGGGGTCATGCTCGACCCCGCTACCCAGCAGGTGCATTACAAAGGGCTGGAAGTGATATTGACCCCCAAGGAGTACCGCTTGCTGCATGAATTGCTGGCCCAGCCGGGCAAGGTGTTCACCCGCGAACGCCTGACACAGCTGCTGTATGGCTGGGATGAAGAGCCTGAGAGCAATACCCTGGAAGTGCACATCTACCACCTGCGCAAAAAGCTCTACAACGGCCTGATCCGCACGGTGCGGGGCATTGGCTACCTGGTCGAGGGCAAGGCATGACCTCGTTGCGGCGAAGGACGTTGTGGCGGGTCATGCTGCTGTTGCTGCTGGGCACAGGCCTGCTGACGCTGTACAACTACCATGACAGTCGCCATGAAATCAACGAAGTGTACGACGCCCACCTGGCGCAGAATGCCCGCCTGCTACAGGGGGTCATGAGCCTGCCGGTCCAGGGCGGCTCGCGCCAGGCCATGTACCAGGCTTTCAACGACGCCTTGGCCCAGGCCGGCCACCACCGGGTTGGCCACCCCTACGAGAGCAAGCTGGCATTCCAGGTATGGGGTGAGGGGGGCGTGTTGCTGGTGCATACACCCAGTGCCCCGCAGCTGTCGCTGCCGCCATCCGAACCCGGGTTCTACGACTTTTCCAGTGGTGACCGACAATGGCGCGGCTTCGTGTTACCGGTGCCCGAAAAGCACTGGGTCATCTGGGTGGGTGAACGCGATGATGTGCGCTACGACCTGATCGACCGGATCGTGCGCCATACCTTGTTCCCCTTCCTGCTCGGCAGCCTGGCCCTGGTGTTGCTGGTATGGGTAGCGATCGGCTGGGGGCTGCGCCCCTTGCAGAACATGGCCACGGTCATTCGCGCGCGCCACGCCGATTCACTCGAACCCTTGCGCCTGGCGCCATTGCCCTCGGAGCTGGAACCCATGCAAGCGGCCATCAACCGCCTGCTGGCGCAGATCGAAGACATGTTGCGGCGCGAGCACCGCTTCATTGCCGACGCCGCCCATGAAATGCGCACGCCGCTGGCGGTATTGCGCCTGCATGCCCAGAACGCACTCGAGGCCGCGAGCGAGGCCGAACGGCACAAGGCGCTGGGCTTTCTGATTGGCGGTGTGGACCGGCTGACCCGGGTGGTCAACCAGTTGCTGACCCTGGCCCGTGTCGAACCGCGCCTGGGCCAGCACGCCGCGGTCAAGGTCGACCTGGGTGAAGTGGTCACCGACACGATGGCCGAGCTGACCCCCTGGATACTCGACCGCGGCCTGGAGCCATCGCTGGATATCGGTGAGGGTGATCACCACCTAGGCATCGACGCCGGTGCGTTGACCATCGCGTTCCAGAACCTGGTTTCCAACGCCGTCGAGCACTCGCCCCCGGGAGGGCGCATCAGCGTACTGCTCAGGCGCCTGGAAAACCGTTTCGAGCTGATCGTGGAGGACGATGGCCCAGGTATCGAACCGGCCGACATCGCGCGCGTATTCGAGCGCTTCTACAGCCGTAACAGCCCCAACGGTGCCGGGCTGGGGCTGTCCATTGTCGCCACCATCATTGACCGCCTGGGCGGTCATGTTCACCTTGAGAACCGACCGAGCGGGGGCTTGGCGGCAACCCTGCGGCTGCCTTTGAAGTGATGCAAAAAACTGTACGTTCTGGGTGACAAACCTGTACAAGCTGCTATGTTTGTACAATATTAGTCACGGCAGCCGAGGCCAGCATGGCAGTCCCAGCCCGATTCGCATCCCTGTGTCTGTTGCTGACCGCCCTGGCCACGGCGGCTGTGGCGGACTGGCGCGTGGATGTGCCGGCCGCACAACGGCTGGGTGAAGGCGATTTCAGCTGGTGGGGCCTGCGTTTGTACAGTGCGCGGCTGTGGGCAGCTGGCCCCGTGCAGCGCTGGGATGAGCCGTTCGCGCTGGAGCTGCGATACCACCGCTCGCTGTCCAGAGACACCTTGGTCGAAGCCAGCCTTGCAGAAATGCGCAGGCTCGACGGGGGCAGCATGACGGCACAACGCAGCGCGCAATTGACCGGGCTATTGCAACAGGCATTCGTCGACGTGCACCCCGGCATGCGCATCACGGGTGTTTACCTGCCGGGCCAAGGCTGCCGGTTTTACGTTGACGGCAAACTCAGCCGCGCAATCACCGACCCTGTCTTCGCACGGGCATTCTTCGCCATCTGGCTTGGCCCGAATGCCAGGGACCCACAATTACGGCAGCGCTTGCTTGGGCTGGCCGGCACCGATGGAGAGCCGTGACATGAACGTTGGCAAAGCGCTGTTACTGGTTGGCTGCCTGCTGTTGGGCAGTTGCGGCAACGTGGGGGTCGAGCATTATGCCGGTGAGCAACCCAAGTTCGACCTGGCTGCGTTCTTCTCCCGACCGGTTCAGGCCTGGGGCATGTTCCAGAAGCGTTCCGGCGAGGTGGTCAAGCGGTTTCATGTGCGCATCGACAGCCGCCGGGAAGGTGAGCGGCTGATTCTCGACGAGCACTTCGTGTACAGCGACGGTACGCGCCAACAGCGCACTTGGACCTTGGTGCCGGATGGGCCTGGGCGCTGGCGGGGCACGGCCGGCGACGTGATCGGCGAGGCCCGCGGCGAAGTGGCGGGCAATGCGCTGCGCTGGCGCTACCGGCTGGACTTGCCGGTGGACGGCAAGCACTGGGAGGTGGACCTGGACGACTGGATGTACCTGATGGATGACGACACGCTGATCAACCGCTCGAGCATGAGCAAACTAGGTGTGGAGATCGGCCAGATCACGCTGTTCTTCCGCCGTCTGCCGGAGGCTACGCCATGAACCTGAATGCATTGGCCCAGCACGTGGATGCGGGCGAGATCGAAGAGCTTGAAGTGCTGTCGCTGGAAGGTGGCTTCTACGTTCTGCGTGCCATTACCGCAACCGGCCCGGTTACCTTGAGCGATGCGCAAGGGCAGCCTGTGCGGGTGCGCTCCACCACCGAACTGCGCGATTTGCTGGCCGACATGGCAGAGGTGCCATGCGTGCTGGTGCAGCAGTTGGTGCATGATGAAATGTGCGGGCAACGTGACGGCCCCATCGCGCCATTGCGCGTGCCGATTACCTTGGCCAGCCAGTGGTAGGCCGCCCCATGCGCCTGGGCCTGGTCCTGGGCGACCAATTATCGCTGGAGCTGCCAAGCCTTAGGGCACTGGACCCTGCTCAGGACGCTATCCTGATGGCAGAGGTGGAGGGCGAAGCGCGCTATGTGCCCCACCATCCGCAAAAGATCGTGCTCATCTTCAGCGCCATGCGCCATTTTGCCCAGGCGCTGCGCGAGCGCGGCTGGCAAGTGCACTACGTGCCGATTGATGACAGCGAAAACAGCGGCAGCATCGTTGGCGAATTGCGACGCTGGCAACAACAGCTTGGCGCGGCACAGATCGACCTGACCGAATGTGGCGAGTGGCGGCTCGAGCACGCGTTGCGCGATTCCGGGCTGCCCTTGACGTGGCACCGCGACACCCGCTTCCTGTGCTCGCGTGAGGCCTTCGCGCGCTGGGCCGACGGTCGCCGGCAGTTGCGCATGGAGCATTTCTATCGCGGTATGCGCAAGCGGTGCGGCCTGTTGCTGGAGCCCGATGGCAGCCCTGCCGGGGGGGCTTGGAACTTCGACAGCGAAAACCGCAAGCCACTGCCTCGCAACCTGGGCGCTCCGTTCGCGGCGCGCTTCACGCCCGATGCCATTACCCTGGCGGTCATGGCGCTGGTACGCCAGCGCTTCGGCGACCATTATGGCGAGATAGACGGGTTCGAGTACCCCGTCACCCAGCAGCAGGCGGGTGAGCTGTGGCAGCATTTTCTCGACTTCGGTCTGGCCGCATTCGGTGACTATCAGGACGCCATGGCCGAAGGTGAACCTTATCTTTTCCATTCACGCATCAGCGCGGCCCTGAACATAGGCTTGCTCGATGTGCGGCAGTTGTGCGAAGACGTGCAACAGGCCTGGCGCGACGGCAGGGTGCCGCTCAACGCGGCCGAAGGTTTCATCCGCCAACTGATCGGTTGGCGTGAGTATGTGCGCGGCGTGTATTGGCTGCGCATGCCGGACTACGCCGCACTGAACCACTTCGGCAACACCCGTGCCTTGCCCGAGTTCTACTGGACCGGCAACACCCGCATGCGCTGCATGGCGCAAGCGATAGGGCAAACGCTGCGGCTTGGGTATGCGCACCACGTGCAGCGGCTGATGGTGACCGGCAACTTCGCCCTGCTGGCAGGCATCGCGCCTGCCGCCATCTGTGAATGGTACCTGGCGGTCTACATCGACGCGTTCGATTGGGTCGAACTGCCCAACACGCTTGGCATGGTGATGCATGCCGACGGTGGCTACCTGGGTTCCAAACCGTATTGCGCCAGTGGGCGTTACATCCAGCGGATGTCCGACCACTGCAAGGCCTGCAGCTATCGGGTAGACAAAGTGGTGGAAGCCGATGCCTGCCCGTTCAATGCGCTGTACTGGCATTTTCTTATGCGCCACCGTCAACGCCTGTCGGCCAACCCGCGCCTGGCAATGGTCTACCGTAACCTCGACCGCATGGCTGCCGCGCGCCGTGATGGCGTGTGGCAGCGTGGCGAGCAATTGCTCGCTGAACTGGATGCAGGCAGGCCGCTGTGAAGAAGCAAAACCTGCCAAGCAAGGTGTGCGTGGTGTGTGGCCGGCCATTCACCTGGCGCAAGCGCTGGGCGCGTTGCTGGGACGAGGTGCATTATTGTTCCGAGCGCTGTCGCCGCTCAGCGCCACGCAGCCAGGCGCACCAGCAAGGGCAGGGCCAAGGCCCAGATCGGCACTAGAACCAGGGTGGTTGCCAAAGGCCCCAGGGGCAGCGCGACATCGGCCAGCCTGGCGCCGCCCAGATACGCCAGGGGGCCGGCAACCGCGCCGACCACGGCGCCGCGCAAAAACGGCCGACCAGCCCAAGCCAGGCTATGGCGCAAACCGCTGGCCAGCACCAACCACATCGATGCCAGCCACAAGGGTAACGGCCAGGCATGAAAATCAAATACACCAAGGCTGCCTAGCAGGCTGTCCAGCAGGCACCCAGCCATGGTCACGCGTAACAGCGCCCAAGCTTCTGCCCGCGGTTGTGTGCATGTCCATAGGTGCAGCGCCAGCCCCAAAGGCACCAGCATCAGCACCCAAGGTGTGCTGGCACCCCATACGCACAACCACCAGCCCAATTGCAGCCACAGCCCATTGGCAACCTGGCCGCGGGTAACCATCACGCCGGTACAGGCAGCGGCGCGCGACGCGCGTTCGGCGCCGCCCACAGCAGCTGCGCCACGCCAATGGCACGCTCCTCGAAACCGCCCTGGCAGTAGCACAGATAAAACTCCCACAGGCGCTGGAACGTCTCGTCATAACCCAACGCCGCGAGCGAGGCGCGCGACTGCTTCAGGTTGTCGTGCCAGTGCCGCAGCGTCAGGGCGTAGTCGACACCGAAATCCTCCAGGTGAACCAGGTTCAGCGCTGTCTGGCGGCTGGCCGTATCGACTAGCACGCTGAGCGAGGGCAGGGCGCCGCCGGGGAAAATATAGCGCTGGATGAAGTCCACCGAGCGCCGTGCCTGGGCATAGCGCTGATCGCGAATGGTGATCGCCTGGATCAGCATCAGGCCATCGGGCTTGAGCAGCGCCCCACACTGACGGAAGTACGTGGGTAGGTAGCGGTGGCCTACAGCCTCGATCATCTCGATCGACACCAGTTTATCGAATGTGCCGCGCAGGTCGCGGTAGTCCTCCTGCAGCACGGTGATCTGCCGCTCCAGCCCCAAGTCTTTGACCCGTTGCAGGGTATGGCTGTACTGGGCCTGTGACAGGGTCGTGGTAGTGACCCGGCAACCATGATGGCTGGCGGCATGGATGGCAAGGCTGCCCCAGCCAGTGCCGATTTCCAGCAGGTGGTCTTCCGGGCCCAGTTCAAGCTTCTCGCAGATGCGTTGCAGCTTGCGAAGCTGGGCTTGTTCAAGGGGTTGGTCGGGGTGCTCGAACTGGGCAGCCGAGTACATCATGGTCGGGTCCAGCAGTTGTTCGAACAATGCGTTGCCCAAGTCATAGTGGGCCAGTATGTTGCGTCGCGCACCGCGCCTGCTGTTACGGTTGAGCCGGTGCAGCAGGCGCAGGGCGGGCCGGCCCAACCGCGCCAGGCCCCCTTCGAGGGCGTCGAGCACCTCGAGGTTGGCGACAAACAGACGGGTGACCAGGGCCAGGTCGGGGCTGCGCCAGTAACCATGGATATAGCCCTCACCGGCACCGATCGAACCATTGCTCGCCAGCAGGTTCCAGGCAGCATCATCGAGAATTTCCACCTCCGCCTGCAGGGCACTGGCGGCATCACCGAAGGCCCATTGTTGCCCATGGCACAGCACACGAAGGTGGCCATGGCGCAGCTTGCCCAGTTGTGCCAGTACAGCGTTGCGCGCCAGCGCGCCCAACCAAGGGGCGATGCCTGCTGACTTGCTAACGCTCAGGGTGGGATTTGACATGATCGGAGTCCTCGCAAGGTTGGCCAAGGGCCAGGTCAGCCTGGCTGGCGGTGTGGTCGTGAATAGGCGTGCGCTTGCAGAAAAGGCGCAGGGCTTGCCAGTAGATACCCGTCAGGGTGCGCAGGCTCATCCAGGGGAAGGCCAGGATGTAGCGGTGCAAGGCGGGGCGGTCCAAGGGTTGGCGCCGTAATGCCAGGTCGGCTTCGAAGACCTTGAGACCGCTTTGCCAGTTTTCCATGTGGATGCGTACCCGGCTCTCGTCGAGGTGGAAGCGCAAGCGGTAGTCCATGTCCAGCGGCATGAACGGCGACACGTGAAAGGCCTTGTTCACCGCGAACGGCTGGGCCAGCCCGCCCTGTACGGGCAGCACATAGTGGAAGCGCTCTTGCCAAGGGGTGTTGCGTACTTCCAGCAGGATTGCCGCCAGGTGCCCATCGCGGTCGTGGCAAAAGTAGAAGCTCACCGGGTTGAAGGCCAGTCCCCAGCAACGCAGCTGGGTCAGCAGACGTACCGGCCCTTCGGGCACCTGGCCCGTGGCCCGGCCCACCAACCGCCGCGCGGCACCGGCCAGCGATTGCCCTTGGCCGGTAAAGGCCGGCAGGTAATCGGTTTCTCGGAAGCTCAGCGGCGCCAGGCGCGAGCGCCGTAACCAGCGCGACAGGGTCATCAGCCAGGCTTGCTCGTCCAGGTCCAGGTAGAACATGCCGACCCGGTAGCGGAATGCGTGCGGCCGCGGGCTCAGGCGCCGGTGGCTGAGCCAGCCCAGGCACAGACCGCTGTTCATAGCTGTTCCCCGAAGTGGCTGGCCACCTGCAGCGCGCTGTTGACGCCGTCTTCGTGAAAGCCATTGCCCCAGTAGGCCCCGCAGAAATAGCTGTGCAGACCGCCTTGCAGCTGCGCATGCCGCGCCTGTGCCGCCAGCGCCGCCAGGCTGTATTGCGGATGGGCGTAGCTGAAGCGGGCGATGATCTGGGTGGGGTCGATCAGGGCGGTCTGGTTCAGGCTCACGCAGAACGTTACCGGCGCCTGCAGGCCTTGCAGGATATTCATGTTGTAGGTCAGCGCGGCCGGTGCCTGACCGTCGCCGGCCAGGCGGTAGTTCCAACTGGCCCAGGCTTTGCGCCGGCGGGGCAGCAGGCGGGTGTCGGTGTGCAGCACCACATCATTGTCGGCGTAGCCGATGGCACCCAGTACTGCCTGCTCCTGTGTGCTCGGTGCTTGCAGCAGGGCAAGCGCCTGGTCACTGTGACAGGCGAACACCACCTTGTCGAAGCGCTCGGTGCCGGCAGCGCTGTGCAGGGTCACCCCATCCTGATCTCGGTCGACGCGGTGAACCTTGCAGTCGAGCCGCACCTGTTCGGCGAACCGCCGGCTCAGCGGGCCGATATAGCTGCGCGAACCACCTTCTACTACCCGCCATTGCGGCCGCTGATTGACCGACAGCAGGCCATGGTTGCGGCAAAAGCGCACGAAGAACTGCAACGGAAAAGCCAGCATGTCGGCCCGGGACATCGACCAGATCGCCGAGCCCATGGGCACCACGTAGTGATCGACAAAACGTTGCCCGTAGCCTTGTGCCTGAAGATAGCTGCCCAGTGTGGTGTGATCGGCTATGCGCCCTGCATCCAGATCAGCGATGGCTTGCCGGTTGAAGCGCAGGATTTCGCGCAGCATTCCCCAGAAACCCGGTGACAGCAGATTGCTGCGTTGGGCGAACAGGGTGTTCAGGCTGTGACCGTTGTATTCCAGGCCGCTGAGTGGGTCGTTTACGGAGAAGCTCATCTGCGTGGGTTGTGAGCCCACATTCAGTTGGCCCAGCAAACGAATGAAGTTCGGGTAGGTCCAGTCGTTGAACACGATGAAGCCAGTATCGATGGCATAGCGCTCGCCTGCCCAGTCCACGTCCACGGTGTGGGTGTGGCCGCCGACCCAGCTGGCGGCTTCGAACACCGTGACCGCGTGGCGACGGGAGAGCAGGTAGGCACAGGTGAGGCCGGCAATGCCGCTTCCAATAATGGCGATGCGCATGGGTCAGTCCTGTTCGTGGCGGGCCAGGCGCAGGCCCAGGGCCAGGCGCAGACGCGGGGGCAGGGCCCCGAGCACGCGCAAGCCCCAGGTGAAAAGGCCCGGGAAGTTGATTTCGAGGGGGCGCCGGGGCAAGCGCTTGGCAATATGTTGTGCCGCGCGCTCGGCAGACCACATTTGCGGCATGGGGAAGTCGTTGCGACGGGTCAACGGCGTGTCGATAAAGCCCGGGCTGACCAACGTCACGTCGATACCCTCGCGTGCCAGATCGATCCGCTGCGACTCCACCAAGTACCGCACGGCTGCCTTGGACGCCCCGTAGGCCCCGGCACGGGGCAATGCCAGCCAGGTTACCGAACTGCCGACCACCACCAGGTGCGGGCGCTTGCCTGCCCGCAGCAAGGGCAGGGCGGCGGCTAGGCAGTTGCTCACGCCCATCAGGTTGGTGCGCACCACGCGCTCGACAAGCGCTGGGTCGAAGTGGCCGGGCTCCAGGTATTCACAAGTGCCTGCATTGAACACCGCCATGTCCAGCCCCCCCCAGGCTTGCTCGATGCGGGCGGCGATCTGTGCCACTTGTGCAGGATCGGCAATGTCGCCTTCGGCCAACAGTACCTGCCCCGGGTAACGTTCGGCCAACGGCAGCAGTGCCTGGCTGCGACGACCGCCCAACGCGACTTGGTGGCCTTGTTCCAGCAGCGTTTGCGCAAGGGCTGCGCCAAGCCCGCTGCTAGCACCTGTCAACCAGCAGCGGCTCATGCCAGCCTGCCTTTGAGCCAGCGAATGGCCCCGCCCACCAGTGGAACGTGCTCATACAACAGCGCGCCGGCGTCGAAGAAATCCTGGTGAAAATGGACGCGTTCGCGCCACTGTAGAAAACTGCAGCCTTGCACCGTTATCGGTGCGCCCCGTGCCAGCCGTGGGTGACGAAACTCAAGGGTCCAGCGCAGGTATCCCTGGCCGGGTAGAACCTCGTCCGCCGCGGCAAAGGCATAGCGGATATCGCGGGCATTGGCGTACAACTGGGCGAAATAGGCCTGCAGGGCATCCAGCCCGTGAATCTGATGCAGGGGGTCGCGGAAGACAACATCTTCGCTGTACAGGGTGTTCAGTGAACCAAGGCTGTTCACGTCAAGGTGGGCAAAGCGTTCAGCGAACTGCTGCAGGTAAGCGGACATGCTCGGCTCCGGATAATCCTGTACAACACCAGATTGTTGTACAGGTATACTCGAAGCCTACGACAAAAATTGTACAAGTCAAAGTTTTTGTATAGCTATTTTCAGCTTTCGCGTTGCGCCAACTGCCGCCGCAGTTCAGCAACCTCGGCTTCCAGGGCCTTGATCCGCGCCTCGGCCTCTACCTGCCGGGAAACATCGTGTTGGATACCGATATAGTAGGTCAGTTGATCCGCCCAGTTGAATACTGGGCTGATGGACAATTCGTTCCAGAACGGGCTGCCATCCTTGCGGTAGTTGCGCAGGACTTCCCGGCAGGGCTCGCCCTTGCGAATCGCCTCGCGGATGCGGTCTACCGCTTCCTGGTCATGGTCGGCGCCCTGCAAAAAGCGGCAGTCCTGGTACAGGATGTCCCTGGCCTGGTAGCCCGTCAGCTGCTCGAAGGCTGTGTTGGCATAGATGAGGATGCTGTCTTCGCCTTCCTGCTCGGCTACGACGATGCCGTCGTTGGATTGCTCGACCATCAGTTGCAGGAGTTTTGCAGTGATCATGTAGCGCTACCTACGCAAATGTCATGTTCAGTAAGCGCAGCGTAGCCCTGTGCAGGGCTTCGCGCGCAGTTTGCTGCATGATGACCCAGTTCGGCACTGCGCAGAAGGTGTGTATCGGTTTAGAATGGGGCACTTCCCGGACGACCCGTGCAATGACTGACAATACTCAAGCTGACCTGCTGCCCATGCGCGATGTGGTCACCCTGACGGGCATCAACCCGGTGACCCTGCGCGCCTGGGAGCGGCGCCATGGCTTGCTCCGCCCGCAGCGCACCGACGGTGGTCACCGGCTGTACACGACGGAGGACGTGCAGCGTATTCGCGACATTCTGCACTGGACCAACCACGGGCTGCCGATCAGCAAGGTCGGTGAGCGCCTCGCCGCCCAGCCCAAAGCCGCCGTGCAGTCGGATTCGGCCTTCGCCGATTGGCGGGCTGCGCTGCTGCGTGCTACCCAGGCGTTCGATGCCCAAACGCTGGATGCGCTGCACGGCCAGTTGTTCACGTTGTTGCCCAAGGCTACGGTGCTGCGCGAAGTGCTGATGCCGGTCTGGCAGCAACTGGCCGCCGGGCGAGCCTTCGGCCAACGCAGCCAATGGGTGTTCTTCGATAATTTCTTGCGTGCGCGCTTACTGATGCGCCTGCAGATGAACCAGGCCAATGCGCCGCGCGTGATAATGGCGGGCACTGAAGGGCATGCTGAAGCGCAGTTGCTGTGCACCGGTCTGTTGCTGAGCAGTGAGCAACAGCGCATTGATGTGCTTGGCTGTGATCAGCCACTGGAAGAGCTGGCGCTGGTCTGCGCCGCCGTGCAGCCTGCGGCGCTGGTGATTGCCCTAAAGGGCCCGGTGAGCGCAACACTGGCCCGCCAGCTGCGCGCCTTGCAGATGGACATCGCGTGCCCGCTGGCATTGGTCGGTGCGGGGCTTCCCGCTTCAGAATCGGTCTTGCAAGGCATACCGCTGCGGCTGCTGGATGAACAGGGGGATGACCTTGCGGGGGTGTTGAGTGCCTTGCTGGCAGGCCGGTTGGAGCTTTGAGCACCCGCTGCATGATCGGGTGCGCAAAGCTCACAGCATCAACGCGACCTCGGCCTGCGTTGGCTGACGCGGTTCATTCGCTCAGTGCTTTGATCAACTGATCGTTGAAGGCCGGGATATCGTCCGGCTTGCGGCTACTGATCAGGTGGCCGTCTACCACCACCTTCTCATCCACCCACTCACCCCCGGCATTGCGGATATCGTCCTCCAAGGTCTGGTAGCTGGTCATCCGCTTGCCCTTCACCAGGCCCGCCGATATCAGCAGCCAGGCCCCGTGGCAGATCACTGCCAGTGGCTTGTTTGCCGCAGCGTGGCTTTTCACCAGCGCTTGCGCGCCCTTGATCAGGCGAATGGTATCGGAGTTCTGCACCCCGCCCGGCAACACAATGGCGTCGTACAGATCCACCTGCGCGCTGTCGAATGTCGCATCCACCGTAAACTCATCAGCCGGTTTGTCATGGTTCCAGCCGCGTACCGTGCCTTCTTTTTCACTGAGGACATCGACCACAGCGCCGCTTTTTTCCAAGGCTTCACGCGGGCCGGTCAACTCGACCTGTTCAAAACCGTCAGTCACCAGGAATGCTACGCGCTTGCCGTTGAGTTTGTTGTTCATCGTGATTCTCCGTTTTCGATAGGCCTTAGAAGGAGGCCATCGCCCCACCATGAAGTTCCAACGCGATTCACCAGCGGTGCTGGTTGATGACAACGCATCCATGCCCCGGTAATAAAACTGAACGCTGCAGTGCGGTCGCCAGTCGTACCGCTAACTTTCATGAAAAAGGATGGTGGCGATGAAGATGATGACTCGATTGTTCACTGGCCTGGCACTGGCGGCCGCGCTGGGCAGTACGGCGGCATGGGCGGACCAGCCTGGTGCTGACTGGAAGGTGAGCAAAGACCAGGCGCAAGCGACGCTGAAGGGTGCTGGCTACACGCAAATCACCAAGATCGAAGCCGATGACGGCCATTGGGAAGGTGAGGGCATCAAAGCGGATGGCAAGCACTACGAGTTCAAGGTCGATCCGCGCGACGGCAAGATCGTCAAGGACGAACTGGATAACTGATCCAGAGCGGGTGTTGCTCACTGAGCGGCCCGTGCTTGAAGCACGGGTTTTTTTGCCGATTCATGCTCCGTTCTGCTGTGCAGTGGCCGGCCACTTTCTACCGCCGATGCACCCCGAATGAACATCGTATGACGAACGGGCTCTCATATTTAATGATTGAGCGAGGGCAGCGCCATGAGTATCGAACGCAGCATTCCCGAACTGGAAGCGTGGTACGCGCAGTACGATGACGTCAGTTACCGCAGCGAGTCGCCAGACGCCTACCATCATGAACTACTGCGCACCGCCGAGGCCCTGCGCGACGATGGCAGCCTCGACTGGGACGACTGGCTGGCGCTCAAGGCACTGGCCGACGAGGCTCATGTGCGAGCGCTGCAAGACGCAGTTCAGGCCCACGTGAATGACCCTGACGCATGAAAAAACTCCGGATCGCCACCTTCAACATCAATGGTATCGGCAGCCGCTTGCCCGCATTGCTGGAGTGGTTGAAGCGCGAACGGCCCGACATCGCCTGCCTGCAGGAATTGAAGGCCGCGGATCACAAGTTTCCGCGCCAGGAGATCGAGGCAGCGGGTTACGGCTGTGTTTACCAGGGTCAGCCCGCCTGGAACGGCGTGGCCATTCTGGCGCGTGGCAGCGACCCGCTGGAAGTGCGCCGTGGCCTGCCAGGCATGGAGGACGACACCCAGAGCCGTTATTTGGAAGCCGCGGCGCATGGGGTGCTGGTCGGGTGCTTGTACCTGCCCAACGGTAATCCGCAGCCTGGGCCGAAATTCGATTACAAGTTGCGCTGGTTCGAATGCCTGATCCAGCATGCGCAAACGCTGTATGCCAATGGGCACCCAGCGCTCCTGGCGGGTGATTTCAACGTGGTGCCCACGGACCTGGACATCTACGACACACGTTCCTGGCTCAAGGATGCCCTGTTGCAGCCAGAGTCCCGTGCCTGTTTCGAGCAACTGCTGACGCAAGGTTGGACGGATGCCGTTCGCCACCTGTACCCCGACGAGCGCGTGTACACCTTCTGGGATTACTTTCGCAATCACTGGGCGCGCAACGCCGGGCTGCGCATCGACCACCTGCTGCTCAACCGCCAGCTCGCCCCTTACCTGAAAGGGGCGGGAGTAGATGCCTGGGTGCGCAATGAGGCCAAGGCCAGCGATCACGCCCCTGTGTGGGTGGAATTGGGCGGCCGCCGCCGCAGCTGAGGCAACGGGCAAAGCGCTCTGCCTGGTGGCTACCGGAACAGGCGAGGCCCATGCCGGTAGCGCAGTCACGTAGTGCGTTACTTCTTGCCCGGCAGCACCGAGCTGAGCACCTGTTTGGCGGCCTGCACGATGACCCCAGCCTGGTCAGGGTCGCCCTTGAGCAGGCTGCTGGCGAAGTTCTTGGCCTGCTCCAACTTGATGTGCGGGGGCAGGGGAGGAACGTTCGGGTCGGTCTTGAACTCGATCAGTACTGGCCGGTCAGCCGCCAGCGCCCGCTCCCACGCGTCGGCGATATCCTCCTCTCGCTCCACGTAGATACCCTGCAGGCCGATGGAGATGGCGAACAGGTGGTAAGGCACATCAGGAATTGACTGTGAAGCCTCGAACTTCGGGTCGCCTTCCATGACCCGTTGCTCCCAGGTGACCTGGTTGAGGTCTTCGTTGTTGAACACGGCGCAGATCCACTGCGGGTTGTCCCATTGCTGCCAGTACTTGGCAACGGTAATCAGCTCGGCCAAGTTGCTCATCTGCATCGCGCCGTCACCTACCAGCGCGACCACGCCACGCTGCGGGTGGGCGAACTTGGCGGCGATGGCATAAGGTACCGCCGCGCCCATGCTCGCCAGGCCCCCTGACAACGAACACTGCATGCCTTGGCGCACCATGAGGTCGCGGGCATACCAATTGGCGCAGGAACCCGAATCGCTGGTGACAATGGCATGGGCGGGCAGGCGCGGGGAAAGTTCGTGCACGACCCGCTGCGGGTTGATAGGGTCTGCCTTGGCCATGGCCCGCTTGGCCAAGGTCTTGTCCCACTTGCCGCGCCAGCCTTCGACCTTGTGCCGCCAGCGCCGGTCGGCCTTGTGCTCCAGTAGCGGCAGCAGGGCCTGCAGTGTTTCGCTGGCATCTCCCACCAGGTTGACTTCCATCGGGTAGCGCAAGCTGAGCATGTCCGGCTGCAGGTCGATCTGCACGCCACGGGCCTGGCCTTCCTTGGGCATGAACTCGGCGTAGGGAAAGCCAGAGCCGATCATCAGCAAAGTGTCGCACTCGTTCATAAGCTGCGCACTGGGCTCGGTGCCTAGCAGGCCTATCGCCCCGGTGACCCACGGCAAATCGTCGGGCAATACCGCCTTGCCCAGCAGCGCCTTGGCCACGCCAGCACCCAGTGCTTCAGCCACCGCCATCACCTGTTCGCTGGCCTGCAGCGCGCCGGCGCCCACCAGTATCGCCACCTTGCGCCCCGCGTTCAGAACCTCGGCGGCGCGTTGCAGGTCGGCTGCGAAGGGCACCACCTTGGGCTTGCTGTAGCCAACGCCGGAGTGCACGGTGCCGTGGGCCCGCGGTGGGTCCTCATAAGGCAGGTCCTGCAAGTCGTTGGGGAGAATGACAGCGGTGACCCGGCGCTCGCCGACGGCCGTGCGCACCGCGCGGTCAAGCAGGTGCCGTACTTGCGCTGGGGTCGACGCCTGCTGCACGAAGGCCCCGGCAACGTCCTTGAACATCGACACCAGGTCCAGCTCCTGCTGATAGTGCCCGCCGAGCGCGGCGCGCGCCTGCTGGCCGACAATCGCCAGAACCGGCTGGTGATCCATGCGCGCGTCATACAAGCCCGTCAGCAGGTGCGAAGCGCCTGGGCCGGAAGTCGCGATGCACACGCCCAGTTCACCGGTGAACTTGGCGTGTGCACTGGCCATGAATGCGGCCATCTCCTCATGCCGTGCCTGCACGAACTGGATCTTGCCCTCAGCTCGCCGCAAGGCACCGAACACCCCGTTGATACCGACCCCGGGGTAGCCAAAGATACGCCGCACACCCCATTGGTACAGACGCTCCACCAGAAAGTCACCTACTGTGCTGCTCATCATGTTCTCCCTAGGCGTGATCGATAGGGGTCTGGACTGAGCAGCAGGCGGTAAAGTTTCAAGTGAGTGCGCGCGGGCCACCCGAGTGGGCGCATACCGCGCTACCGCCGGCTGGCTCAACCACCGGCGCCGCTGCCACCTGTGCCAGATCCGCCACCCTGGCCTGTTCCGGTGCCGTTCCCCGTCCCCCCACTACCCGAGCCGTGGGTGGTGCCATCTCCGCCTGTTTTATCCGTGTCGTTGCTGTCGGTACCGCCGGAGCCGGTGCCCATGCCATCGCTGGGTGTGCCGGACCCGGTCGCGCCGCCGTTGCCGTTCATGTGGCCGCTGTCATCCGTATGGGTAGCAGGGGCACGCTGGTCATTCATGTCCGTGGCGGCCAGGGCCAGCGGCGCACTGGCTCCAAGGCATAGCGCCAACAACAGCGTGTGGGGCTTGTAAGTTTTCATGGTGAGTCTCCATCGAGGTTGATCACCATTATTTGGTCCTGGTCAGCGCACCTTCCGTGCGTTGCTGCCGACGGATGGCGCAACGCTGGGTTCAACCATCGGACTGTTCCTCAGGCGGAACCTGGCCTTCCGGCCAATCGGGCGCCTGCTTCGGTGGCTTGGGTTCGGGTACCGGCTCGCCGGGGTTGTGGGGTATCTCGTCAACATAGGGGTCGGGATGAGAAGGGTCGATCATGCTGGTTCTCCGCTGGGTGAGTGAGCAAGGCGTTAGGCGGTGTCGCCACGTCGACCGTTCCATCCAATCTGCCCAAGGGTACAGAAACTGACGATTTGACGACGCTGTCGCTACGCCAGTGGGGCAATGCAAATCAAACTTTTACCAGCCTGCATGCTCTTCTGAATACACCTGACGCAGCTGAGGAGAAACTCATGAAACACACCGATGGCAAGACTGGCGACAAGGTTCCACGCCCCATTTCCTCGGACGAGGCACAACGTGGCGAGCAGGTGCCTGGCCATGTTTTGGAGAAACCCGACCCCAAGACCGAAACGGTAGACAAGGTGATTACGCCTACGTCCATCAAAGAGCAGGAAGCAGAGACCGAGGCCATCAAGCGGCAGTTGGCGCAGGTCGATGAAAAGGTGGGCAAAAGTTGAGCTGTTGATCGACTGAAGGTTGACGGCCGTGAGCCAGGGTTGCGCGGCAGCCCTGGCTGAACGCAAACAGCCTATGGCTGCAGATGCGTAAGGGCTCAGCCCGCTTCCATGGCTGTGTTTTTCTTCCAGCCGCGCAAGTTCATGCCGCACAGGCATACCTGCAGAATGATCAGTGCCCAGGCTTGTGCCTGCCAGCCCCATATCGCCCACAGCACATTGCTGCCAATGAAGCAACAGAACCCAAGCTTACGCCTGCCGGGCCGGCGTGAGCCAATACACCAGGCGGCCAACACTGTCAGGATCATGGCAGGCCATTCAAGCCAGTCGATCAAGTCGGTCATCAAAGCTACCCAAACACATGCATTTGATGGTGGGACCGCATTCTTTCTGGCGTGGTTCACAATACCTGACGGCCCGGGGCAGGCAGATTTATGGAACCTCTCAACCTGTGGGCTTGCCCATTTCCATGACTCAAGTGCTCAACCATCCTGATGAAAAGGAGCAGTTCAATGCCCACCGCAGCAGGCAAGATCCGCTATGGCGTAGTGGCCGGTGGTTCGATTTCCCAAGGTGCGTTCATGCCCGGCATCGGCCAGACCGACAACTCGGTAATCACTGCACTGGTCACCGGCGATGCGCAGAAGGCTACTCACCTGGCCGCCCACTATGGGCTCAAAGCCTATGCCTACGAGGAGTACACGACGCTGCTAAGCGCCGGTGAGGTGGACGCGGTATATGTCGCCACGCCTAATTTTCGCCATCGCGAGTTTGTGATCCCCGCACTGGAGGCCGGTATCCATGTGCTGCTGGAGAAGCCGATGGGCACCAGCGAGGCTGATTGCCAAGCGATGATCGAGGCGGCGCACCGCTCGGGGGCAAAGCTGATGATCGCCTACCGCTTGCACTGCGAGCCTGGCACGCTGGACATGATCGAGCGTGTGCATGCAGGCCATTTCGGCGACCCGCGGTTGTTTACCTCGACCTTCACCCAACGTGTCAAACCCGGCAACCACCGAGCCCATAACGGTTTTGCTGCCGGGCCGGTGCCTGATATGGGCCCTTATCCGCTGAACATGGCCCGCCAGTTGTTCAATGCCGAGCCGATCGAGGTCAGCGCAGTGGGGGTCCACTCGCCGGGCAGCACCCTGCACACCTGGGACACGGTCACTGTCAGCCTGCGCTTTCCCGAGGAGCGGCTGGCGCAGTTCACCATCAGCTACACGTTGCCAGACACGGAGCGCTTCCAGCTGTTGGGTACGGAAGGCGAGATCGAAGCTTCGCCTTGCTTCGGCTACGGGGAAGGGGTCGCTATCAGTTACCGTGCCACGATCGGTGGCGAAACGCGTGTGCACGTCAACCCGATTGTCGACCAGTTTGCCGGGGAGACCGCTTACTTCTCCGATTGCATTTTGCGCAATGAAATGCCGGAACCTGACGGTGAAGAAGGCTGGCGCGACGTGCGGGTGGTGGCGGCAATCGAGCGCGCCTTGCTGAGCGGCCAGCCGCAACGCCTGGAACCGTTGCCTGCGCGCCCGTTCGCCCGGCGGCGTGAGCAGCGTCGGGCGTTTTCGCTGGCAGATGCAGTGCCGATGATCAACACCGAAAACCCTACGGAATAAAGCCGGTGGCTGCGCGCCCTGGGAGGGCGCGCAGGCCAAGGTCATGCCGCTCGCTGTTCTTCCTTGAGCAGTTTCTTCTGCGCCTCCATGGCCAGCCCCATTTCCTCCAGCTCCTGCTTGCCCAAGAGCTTACGGGCAGTCGGGAACAGTTCGCTTTCCTCCTCCTCGATATGGTGCTCGAGCAGCTCCTTCATCACTTTGACCCGGCCGGCGAACTCCACGGTGCCGGTTTCGGTATGCAGCAAATCCGGAATGACCAGCGAGTCGACAGTGCGGTGTTCCTCTTTGGCCTCGTAATACATCTTGGCCTCTTCCTTGCCGCCGGCCTGCTTGATCGCCGGGTACAGGATCTCTTCTTCCAAGGCCGTGTGGATGTCGACCTCCTGCTTGATCCGGGCAAGCAGCTCTGCACGCTTCTTGACCGCGCGCTCGGTGGTCGAGGACAGTTCTTCGAGCAGTTTCTTCACCAGTTGGTGGTCCTGGATCAACAGTTCGATTGCGTTCATGGGGTACCCCTCATAGGCGGGAAAAAGTTCACGGTTGCGAAGTGTTGAGCCAGTGGCAAGCGGCAAGGTTCAATGCGGTTGATCAGCGAACCGGCGTGCTGAGCAGGGCAATGACCAAGTGGTCAAAAATTTCTGAATTTTCTCGCGTCGGTTTACTCCATTAGCCTGAATCGATGGAGGAGAGTCCAATGGCAGGGCAGCAGTTGTATGTGATCGAGTATGAGCTTCACGGTGAATTCCGCACCTTCATCATCCGCCTGGAGCGTATGGACAACGCCGAAGCCTGGCACTGGGCGAGCTGTGACGCAGGGGTGGGGATTATCCCCCGCTTTGGCCAGCACACGATCAAGAAGGTCAGCCGCCCCATGGCTGAGCGCTATGGCATCGGAAACGTGCGCTGGCGCGCCTCGGGCGATGGCCCTGAGTTCGTTGCGCAGCCCATTGATGTGAAGAAGTTCTCGAACGGCGGGCCGGGCAAAAGCTGATACCTGCCTGCACGCCGCCTGCCGTTGGTCCAGCTTCAGCAAGACCCGCTGAACTTCGTGGCGCGCTAAAGCTTCAGCTGATTAAGAGGCCGTTGTTCAAACCGGCCCTTTACCAGGAGAGCTGAGATGAATGAGCCGGTGACATATTTCTGGATCGCTGTGATGGTGATCATCCTGCTGGTCGATCTTTGGGCAATTGTCAGTGTCTTTCGTAGCGACAAGGCCGATGCAACCAAGGCGATGTGGGCCTTGCTACTGCTCGCGCTGCCAATTGTCGGCCTGGCCGTCTGGGGTATCTGGGGGCCACGGGGCATCAAGCGCGGTACCGGCCCCTCATCACCAGAACACAGTAAAGGATAAGCACCATGAGACCTTCCGAAAAAGACAAAACTGTCAAACAGGCCAAAACCACCGGCGAACAGGAGCGCGACAACGATGCCCAGCGGCCGGATGGCTCCGGGGGCACTTCGCATGACTCCACCGCCCAGAAGGAAGCGCGCGAGAAGGGTGTGCATAGCGCCTGAGGCGTGGGCTGTTTTGCAACCAATAACTCACCCCCTTCAGGAGCCGACCTGTGCCGCGCATAATCACCCCCACTACGCCGGAGCATGAGATCAGCGCGGACAACGCTCGTATGTTCGGCTCACCCAAGGAGCGGCTGGATTTCTAT
The DNA here is from genome assembly GCF_013305665.1 of Pseudomonas sp. NY5710. Lineage (NCBI taxonomy): Bacteria > Pseudomonadati > Pseudomonadota > Gammaproteobacteria > Pseudomonadales > Pseudomonadaceae > Pseudomonas > Pseudomonas sp. NY5710. The sequence goes on along the minus strand of NZ_CP045554.1, from coordinate 2,913,633 downwards.
CGCGGTGAAATCCAGTATGAGACCAGTATTCTTGCCAACCGCACCGACGCCTACCTGGCCGCACAGTCATTTCTGGTGATCGCGTTCGTGTCATCGATGGGCAACCTCAACCAGAGCTGGGGCGAAATGTTCACCCTGGTGGTGCCGCCGTTTCTGGCCCTGCTTGGCATACTCAGCTCGCTAAATGCTTGGCCCGGTATCCGCGCGGCCTATCGGATCATCGAGCACTGGCAACTCAAACAAAGCCATTTGCTACGCAGCGAGCCGTTGATGGGCTTGGCCTATGACGAGTCGCCCCTGTTCAGTGAGACGGAAACATCACAGGCCGGGCACCGCAAGTCCCTGCTGTTCTCGCTGCGTACACCCTGGATATTCCTGGTGTTCTGGCTAATCCTGGGTGCCTACGCATTATTCATTCAGCTGGCCTGAGCAACGCCGACGCTAGCAACCCTCGGCTTAACGATGACCTGGTCCCCCTGTGCCAACGTCAGCGGCCAGGCCACTTGGCGCAGCACCTGGAACCAGTATGACCTTACGGCAGTTGTCACTTTTCTGATCGAACATCTTGTAGGCCGCGGCCGCCTCTTCCAGTGCCATGCGATGGGTCACGATCAGTTCGGGTTGCAGGCGCCCGTTCTCGATGTAGGTGAGCAGTTCGGGCAGGAACTTCTGCACATGTGTCTGGCCCATCTTGAAGGTCAGGCCTTTGTCGAAGGCATCGCCGAACATGAACCCGTGAACGTACCCGGCGTACACCCCTGGCACACTGACAATCCCCCCGCGGCGTACGGCGGCAATGCTCTGGCGCAGCGCCTTACCGTTACTGCCTTCGATCTTCAATGCGGTCAACACCGCTTCGGCGGTACTGCCCTTGGCTTCGAAACCCACTGCGTCAATCACTGCATCTACCCCGCGCATACCCGGGGTGTGGCGGATGATGCTGTCGGCCGGGTCGTCGTTTTCCTCGATGTTGATCGGCACGACGCCATAGGCGTCGCGGGCGAACGCCAGGCGGTGTTTGTTGGCATCGACCATGAAGATGGTTTCGGCGCCCAGCATGCGCGCGCACGCGGCACTCAGCAGCCCGACCGGCCCAGCACCGTAGATCGCCAGCGTCGAACCCTGACCCACCTGGGCGTTGGTCACCGCTTGCCAGGCGGTGGGCAGGATATCGGAAAGGAACAATACCTTGTCGTCGGGCAGCGACGTCGGCACCTTGAACGGGCCTACATTAGCCTTCGGCACGCGCACATACTCGGCTTGGCCGCCCGGCACGCCACCGTACAGGTGGCTGTAACCGAAAAGGGCGGCGCCGGGTGGTATGCCTTTTTTGTTGAGGGTGGCGCCGTGGCCGCGGTTGGTGGTCTCGCAGGCGGCGAATTGGTCGAGCTGGCAGAAGAAGCAGCTACCACACGCGATCACGAACGGGATCACCACGCGGTCACCGGCCTGCAGGTGGGTCACTCCGGGCCCGGTTTCTTCGACGATACCCATGAATTCGTGGCCGAAAATGTCGCCAGGTTCGGTCTGCGGGATCCTGCCGTGGTACAGGTGCAAGTCAGAGCCGCAAATGGCCGTGGCGGTGACTCGCAAGATGACGTCGTCCTCGTGCTTGAGGACAGGATCCGGAACATTGTCGACACGAACGTCCTGTGACCCGTGGTAAGTCAGTGCTCTCATGGATACGACTCCTGCGGTGGCTGCTTTCAAGATGGTCCATGCCAGGGAACTCGGCAAGTCGGCAATGTTCAGAAACGGCGATTTATTGGCAAATTCGGTGGGCCTCATGCGCCGGTAGCGCAGGCCCGGCAACGCTGCTGTCTGCATTGAGCAATCTGCCCGCTGTCGTTGTCCAGATTGGACCTGCATCGGTAATGATCGAGGAGTTTTCCGTGAGCAGTAAAAAGGCCCGCGTCAGTAACCAGGCTTCAGGGGATATTTCCGAGCTGCCCCACGACATGTTCTTCGCGGCCGTGGAAACTACGCGGATGCCCATGATCGTCACCGACCCCAACCGTGACGATAACCCCATCATTTTCGCCAACCGGGCGTTCCTCGACATGACCGGCTATGAGCTGGCAGAGATCCACGGGCGCAATTGCCGGTTCCTGCAAGGCCCGGAAACCGATACCGAGGTGGTGGCAACCTTGCGAGATAGCATCGAGCGGCGTGTGGATATCGCCACGGAAATTCTCAATTACCGCAAGGATGGCTCCAGCTTCTGGAACGCGCTGTTCATCTCGCCGATCTTCAACGAGCGCGGCGACCTGATCTATCACTTTGCCTCGCAGCTGGACGTCAGCCGCCGTCGCGATGCCGAGGACGCCTTGCGCCAGGCCCAGAAAATGGAGGCGCTGGGCCAACTCACAGGCGGTATCGCCCATGATTTCAATAACCTGTTGCAGGTGATGGGTGGGTACTTGGGTCTGATTGCCAACGAAGCCGACAAGACCCAGGTCGACCTGAATCGCATCCGGCGCAGTGTGGGGCACGCGCAGACGGCGGTGGAGCGCGCCAGCACGCTGACCAAGCAATTGCTGGCCTTTGCCCGCAAGCAGAAACTGCATGGGCGCGTGCTCAACCTCAACCACCTGGTCGAAGACCTGCGGCCCATGATGGAACGGACCTTCGGCGCCGATGTGCTGGTGGAGTTCGATTTCGAGGCCAACCTGCGCAATTGTCGCATCGACCCCACGCAGGCCGAGGTGGCACTACTCAATATCTTCATGAACGCGCGCGACGCGCTGATAGGGCGCAAGCGCCCGCACGTGTTCATTGAAACCCGCAATGTGCTGGTCACCGACATCAATCATTCCTTCGACGGCCTTTTGCCCGGCAACTATGTCAGCCTGTCCGTGACCGACAATGGCATTGGCATGCCGGCCAGCATCCGTGACCGGGTCATGGACCCGTTCTTCACCACCAAGGAAGAGGGCAAGGGCTCGGGGCTGGGCCTGTCGATGGTTTACGGCTTCGCCAGGCAATCAGGTGGGGCTGCACGCATCTACACCGAGGAGGGGGAAGGCACGACCCTGCGCCTCTACTTCCCGGTCGACGATGCCAAGATCGTCCAGCAGCCCGCCGTGAAGACCGTCGAACGCAGTGGCGGCTCAGAACGTATTCTGATCGTCGAAGACCGGCCGGATGTGGCAGAGCTGGCAAAAATGGTGCTCGAGGATTACGGCTACGCTGCCGACATGGTGCTCAATGCGCGGGAAGCGTTGAAGCTCATACAGGCCGGCGAGCGCTACGACCTGCTGTTCACCGACCTGATCATGCCAGGCGGCATGAACGGCGTCATGCTTGCCCGGGAGGTGCGCCGGTTGCAACCGCAGATCAAGGTATTGCTCACGACTGGCTATGCCGAAAATTCGATCGAGCGCACCGACATCGGCGGCTCGGAGTTCGAGGTGATATCCAAGCCTTGCCAGCCCCATGACCTCGCCCGCCGGGTCCGGCAGGTGCTGGATGGGCCAACCGGCGTTACTTGAGCCGCCGCCAACGGCTGCACCCTACCAGTAATTGAATTGTTTGCAGCTGCTTGCGGTCCAACCCATTGCGTTAGCGTAATAGTCTCTGTACACCTTCATGTACAGCCTGGTCCGTGACCTGTACCCAGCGTCATATGTCGGTGAGCAGCGGCTACCGAGATTGCCAGGATTATGAGGCTCCCACAGAGGTGGATAATGAATAAAGAAGGGGTTGCCGCACAGTCGGCATTGAATGCCCGTTCTGAATTACTCTCTATTGCAGATGATTCCTCGGAAAAATTGCGGCTTGTTCTGCAGGCGGCCGCTGTAGTGGGTACTTGGGTCTGGGATATCCCCAACGACCGGGTAACGGCAGATGAGCGCTTCTCCCGGTCGTTCGGGATCTCTGCCCAGCTATGTAAGGCAGGCATTCCGCTGGCTGAAGCTTTTACGGCGATCTATCCCGATGACCGTGAACGTGTGCACCGCGATATTCAGGACGCGGTGGCCCGCGGCGGGGCATTCCGCTGTGAATATCGGGTCCGCAACGAGGAGGGTATCTACCACTGGATCGAGGCCAACGGGCATGCTGAACTGGACGCCGCCGGGCGGGCCGTACGCTTTCCGGGGGTGCTCATGGACATCGAGGCGCGCAGGGCGGCAGAGGCGGAGCGCGATCGAGTTTCGGCTTTGCTGCGTACGTTCACTGCCGCCGTGCCGGGTGTGGTGTACGCCAAGGACCTCGACGGCAGGATGCTCATCGCCAACCACGGCGCGACGCAGCTGATCGGCAAACCGCCCGAATTCTACCTGGGCAAGACCGACCTGGAATTTCTGGAAGACAAAGACCAGGCGCGTCAAGTGATGGAAACGGACCGGCAGGTCATGCGCAGCGGCAAGACTGTGCAGGTTGAAGAGCGGGTCGACATGCCTGACGGCTCGGCAACGACCTGGTTGTCGGTAAAGGCCCCGCTTGTGGATGAAGCCGGGCAGATCATCGGCCTGATCGGCTCTTCCATTGATGTATCCGCCCGCAAGCAGGCAGAGGCTGAACTGCTGGACCTTAACCGCACGCTGGAGAAGCGGGTCAGCGAAGCGGTTGCTGCGCGTGAGGCGGCACAGGAGGCACTGCGCCAGTCGCAGAAAATGGAGGCTATAGGTCAGCTCACCGGTGGCATCGCCCACGATTTCAACAACCTGCTGGCCGGCATCATTGGCAGCCTCGACCTTGCCCGGATGCGCGGCAAGGCTGGGCGGACTGCGGACGTTGAGCGGTACCTCGACGTCGCGCACCGGGCCGCGCAGAAAGCCGCTGCGTTGACGCATCGGTTACTGGCGTTCTCTCGTCGGCAGCCCCTGCTGCCGGTGCGCACCGATGTCAATGAGCTGGTCGATGGCCTGAAGGACCTTATCAGTCGCACCGTCGGCCCGTCGATTGCCCTCAAGGTCAAGCTGAACGCGCAGTCGGCCACGTGCCTGGTTGACCCGGTACAGGTCGAGAACTCCCTGTTGAACCTGTGCATCAATGCGCGGGATGCCCTTGCGCAGAAGCCTGGCAAGATCACGATCGCCACGATCAACCACACCTTGGTAGCCGGCCCTGGGCTGGATGCCGAACTGCAGCCAGGCGAATACTTGACCATCAGCGTCACCGACAACGGCACGGGCATGTCTGCAGATACGCTAGCCAAGGCGTGCGAGCCGTTCTTCACCACAAAGTCGATAGGTGAGGGCACTGGGCTGGGCTTGTCGATGGTCTATGGCTTTGCCAAGCAGTCGGGTGGCCAGGTGCGGATCAGCTCCGAGAAGGGGGTGGGGACGCGGGTTGAATTGTCGCTGCCGGCAGAAAGGGGCCAGCCGCAGTTGGCGGGCCGTGCAGCACTTGACCATAGTCTGTGTGGCCGGTGGTCTGACCGTACTGTGTTGATCGTTGATGATGAGCCTTCTGTGCGCCTGTTCGTCAGTGATGTGCTGGGCGGGTTGGGCTGTACAGTCATCGAGGCGGCTGATAGCCAGGCGGGCTTGCAGCTGCTGTCCTCGGACACGCGCATTGATTTGCTGGTGACTGACATTGGGCTGCCTGGCGGCATAGATGGCCGTGAGATGGCGGCGGCCGGCTGCCAGATTCGCCAGGGGCTGCCCGTGATTTTCATGACCGGCTACACAAACCCCACACTGTTCGAACATGAGCTGTTGCGTGACCCCTCGGCTTTATTGACCAAGCCTTTCGCCGTTGACGAGTTGATTGGCAGGGTCCATGCGATGCTTGGCGCGAAGCCTGGGGGTGAAACCGGGTCGAAGACCTAGCCGGCCGACAACCGCTGCTACCCACCCCTGGTGGATACGCTTCAGGCGCGCTCCCCTCGAAGCCAGCGTTGATGGTAGTGAGCGAGGCGGGTTAGACCGAACAAGGCCCCTTGCCGCATGACCTCGGCGCGCTCGCCGAAGAATCGTTGGGTGCGGGTAAAAACGCCCACCGGTTCGCCAGCGAAGGCCCAGGCAAAGCATAGCGTGCCTGGCGGTATCCCAGATTCGGCGCCGGGGCCTGCCACACCAGTCGTGGCGATCACGGCGTTGGCCTGGCTGTCGCGTAAGGCGCCCAAGGCCATTTCCCAGGCAACGGCTTCGCTGGTCAGGCCATAGCGCTCGATGGTTTCGGCGCTCACGCCAAGCAAGCGCTTCTTGGCGCTAGGGGAGTAGACTACATAGCCACTTTCCAGAACCTCGCCCGTGCCGGGCACAGCAGCCAACAACGCGACCATGCACCCAGCTGTGCATGACTCAGCGGTGGTGAGGATCAAGTGGTTGTCTTCAAGGTAGCCGAGCGCGGCCATCACCGGGTCTGTTGCCATGGCAGAGCGACTCATTGTGGTGTGGCAGTAGACGCACATCCAAGGCCATTGGTTCAGCGCAATGGGCCACACTGCTGTCGAAGCAGGGCTCGCCTGCTGGCGAGCCCTGTGCAGTCAAAGAATCGGTTTACCGCCAGTGACGGCATAGCGCGACCCGCTGATGTAGCTGGCTTCGTCAGACGCCAGCAGCACGTAGATCGGCGCAACCTCCACGGGTTGCCCAGGGCGCCCCATGGGGTAGCCGGAGCCGAAGTTCCTGACCGCCTCATCCGGCATGGTCGCCGGAATCAACGGGGTCCAGATGGGCCCTGGGGCTACGCTGTTCACGCGAATACCCTTTTTGCCCAGCAACTGCGCCAGGCCCGCCGTGAAGTTGGCGATGGCACCTTTGGTCGCCGCATACGGCAGCAGGCTGGGGGATGGGTCGTCGGAGTTGACCGAACTGGTATTGATGATCGAGCTGCCCTTGGGCATGGAAGGCAGCGCCGCCTTGCAGATGCGGAAAATGGCGGTGATGTTGATATCGAAGGTTTTCACCCATTCATCATCGTCAATGTCCTCCAGGGTTTCGTGGGCCATCTGGAACGCTGCATTGTTCACCAGGATATCGATGCGGCCAAACCGCTCGACGGTCTTGGCCACGATGGCCTGGCAGTGTTGCTTGTGCGCCAGGTCACCAGGCAGCAGCAGGCATTGGCGGCCTGCAGCCTCGACCCAGCGTGCGGTTTCCTGCGCATCCTCATGCTCATCGAGGTAGCCGATGGCAACGTCTGCACCTTCACGGGCATAGGCGATAGCCACAGCCCGGCCGATGCCACTGTCGGCCCCTGTGATCAGGGCGATCTTGCCTGTGAGCCGGCCATGGCCGGTATAGGACTGCTCGCCGCAATCCGGGTATGGCTCCATCTTGCGCTGCGTACCAGGAACGCTTTGCGGTTGAGACGGGAACGGCGGGGTAGGGTAGTCGCGCATGGTAAAAGCTCCTGCAGTTGAGAACGCTCATACCGGTTCGAGGAGGCTGGTACGCACGCGTTGGTTCCAATGCGCCGATCAAGCGACGAGCGGTGCCACCGCCCCGTGAAACGGGCGCTGATCGCTTCGCGCTCCGCTCAGAAGCTTTCCAGCACGATCTTGCCTCGGGCCTTGCCGCTCTCGATGACGGCGTGCGCACGCCTGAGGTTCTCGGCATTGATTGCACCGAAGTGCTCGCCCAGGGTTGTCCGCAGAACCCCCTCATCGACCAGGCTGGAGACACGTTCGAGCAGATCGTGTTGCTTGATCATGTCGTGGGTCTGGTACAGCGAGCGGGTGAACATCAGCTCCCAGTGCAACGACAGTGACTTGCGTTTGAGGGGCACGACATCCAGCTGCGCCGGATCGTCGATCAGCGCCAGCTTGCCTTGTGGGCGAAGCACCTCGATCAACTGGTCCAGGTACGCGTCGGTGTGCGTCAGGCTGATCACATAATCGACAGACTCGAGGTCATGGGTTGCAAGCTGAGGGGCAAGCGGCCGGGTGTGGTCGATGACATGGTCCGCACCCAAGTCCTCGATCCACTTTTGGCTTTCAGCCCTTGACGCGGTACCGATCACCGTCAATTGCGTAAGCTTGCTGGCAAGCTGGATCAGGATGGAGCCCACCCCGCCGGCAGCGCCGACCACCAGCAGGCTTTGCCCTTGGCCAGCCTGCTCCTCGATGCCCAGGCGGTCGAACAGCAACTCCCAAGCGGTGATGGAGGTCAGCGGCAACGCCGCAGCATCGGCGTTATCCAGGCTACGAGGCTTGTGCCCGACGATACGCTCGTCGACAACATGCAGCTCGCTGTAGCTGCCGGGGCGATCGATGGCGCCCGCGTAGAACACCTCATCCCCGGGCTTGAACAGGGTCACTTCACTGCCCACCTCGCGCACGATGCCGACGGTGTCCCAGCCAAGCACTTGTGGCTGCTCGCCACCACGGCTTGCCCGTATTTTCGTATCGACAGGGTTTACCGCAATGGCCTTGACCTCGACCAACAGGTCCCTGGCACCCGCCAGGGGAGCGGGCAATTCGGTGTCATAGAGCGACTGTGGGTTTTGAATGGGTAAACCGGGCTGGCTATAAACGACGGCTTTCATGAGCTGTATCCAGAGAGGAAAGAACATGGGTGCAGGCTATGCGTTTCAATTCACTGAAAAAATAGCCTGCATGAAACAAGACTTTATCTGCAGGAATGAAAATGGGCTGATGCCTCGCGATTGGAAAGTCGATTTGCACGTGGCCGGAGCGGAGCCGGGCAGGACTCTGCCTTTTGATGTGGGCGAATAGATAATGTGCTGATAGCGATCAAAGCGAATAATCAATCGAAAATAGCTTTCCACGGGGTGTTTTTAGGCAGCACATTTCCCCTTGCGCGCATCATTATATTGACCAGCATGTTGCCTGACCCGGGCAGCGGGCTTGAGGGCGTGAACCTCACCCCAATCGAACATCCCAAAAGGAAAGCCATCGTGCACCAAGTTAAATATGACCTGTCCGAAGCCCAGACCAGCCTTGAGTACATCCTGGAACAAGTCATCTATGGCACGGTGGTTGTCATCGTCCGCAATGGTATTGAAATTGCCCGGGTTACAGCGGTGGAAGGGTTGAGCGATCGTGCTACGCGGCTCATGGTCAGCCCGTACGAACTGTAACCACCGCGGGTGGGCGCCTGCTGTGAACAGCGCCTTACTCACCGGCCAAACAAGGGAAGTGCCGCTGCGACGCCTCGTCATGTTATGCACCGCGTCCTGTGTTTACGGCGTACAGTGACCAGTGATGATCAGCCCTGCGCTTAAGCGGTGAGTCGAGCACTGGCGCACGGAAATGGATTACGGCTATCGTAGGGAGGCGGTAAGCGAACCGCCTTCGCTATGGGTGGAGGCTGGGCGCGTTCCTGCACACTACAAAGGGAACCCTATGCAGCAGCTACCTACGGACGAAACAATCCGTGCAGCCTTGAATCGAACCCATGCACGCCTGCACCGCCAACACGAACTGGTCGTCGAATTTGGCGTGGTGTCGCTGCAAGTCACGGAGCTTGATCACTTGCTGACGCGGGCCTGTGAGGTCGTTGCCGAGGGCATGAACACACGCTATGCCAAGATCCTCCAACCTGAATTGGACGGCGATGGCTTCGTCTTGTCCCATGGGGTTGGTTGGGACCCGGCAGACATCGGCAGAGCTACCGTGGGAGGGGACGAGGCCAGCCCGGCGGGGTATGCGCTGGCAACTTACAGGCCAGTACTGTCGAATCATCTTGGCATGGAAAATCGGTTCCGCACCCCTGAGCTGCTGAAAAAATATGGTATCGAGCGAGCGATCAACGTACCAATCCGCGGTGTGCTTGGGCCATTCGGCGTACTCGAGGCCGACAGCAGCAACGGCGAGGATTTCGTTGAAAGCGACCTGGTGTTTCTGGAGGGCATTGCCACCGTCATTTCACTCGCCGCTGAACGCATTGCCGCAGGGAGCGAGGTGCATCACCCTGACCCTTATTCCGAGACAATCCTCAACGCCAGCCCTGATTGGGTGGAGATCATGTCTGCCGATGGCCACATCGAGTTCATGAACGAAGCTGGGTTGACGTTAATGAATGCCCGCGCCGCTGAGGTTGTAGACCAGCGCTGGCATGAGCTATGGCCAGAGGAATCCAGGTCACTGGTATGGGAGGCGCTCGGCAAAGTCGGCGCAGGTGAGACCATGCGGTTCGAGGCGTACTGCCCTCTATCGCCCGCTGAGCCGAAATGGTGGGATGTGACGGTGGCGCCGATCATGGCCGTGGATGGTCAGGTTGAACGGGTGATCGCCGTGTCGCGGGACATCACCGCACGTCATCAGTACGAGGCCCAACTGCTGTCACTGATCGAGGCGCAGAACACCCGGCAAGACCGCAGCGACCTCTACCTGGAGGAGATTCATCATCGGGTCAGGAACAGCCTGCATCTGGTGAACACATTATTGCTGTTGCAGGCAAACCTGGCAGCTGACGCGGCGGTCAAGCTGCAGCTCGAAACAGCGGCTGGTCGGGTAGTCACCATTGCCAGTGTTCACGAGCGGCTGTACCAGGCCGCTGAAGACCAGGGCGTGCATGCTGCAGATTACCTGAACGCATTGCTCGAGGATTTGGGCAAGGCCTTGGCAGACCGCAAAATCTTGCTGGAGGCCGATGATTTCGTTCTGCCGCCCGAACGAATGGCGCCCCTGGGCCTGGTCATCTCCGAGCTGATCACCAACGCGCTCAAGTACGGCAAAGGCACCATTGACGTGCTGGTCAAGCATGCAGGCGACCATGCATTGCTCACCGTTCGCGATGAAGGCGATGGCTTCCCGGACAACTACCCCAAGCCGACGGGCACCGGCCTGGGTATGCGCCTGGTCAAAAGCTACTCTGGTTATGGTAGCGCCGCGGTGAGCGTTGACCGCCAGGATAGCAAGAGCTGTATTCATGTCCGCTTCAAGCTTTAGCCTCGCCGGCTTGGGCAGCCTGCCTTATCGACTGCGCAAGGTGTCCAGTGCCGGCGACCAGACGCCGTGGCCACAACGTGCGCAGCAGCGCGTATCTTCAGCCTCATGGTAGGTTGGAAAGCCGCAGCCCACGCAGCTGTATAGCCCGGCCGCGGGTGGGGATCTGTATTCCGGGCGGTGTTCGGCAGGCAGCACTGACAAGCCCGGCCGGGTGTCCTCGGCAGTGTAGAAATACAGGCTGAGGTCGCCATCGGTCTCCAGCAGGCCCAAGCGGACTTGCCCCAGATGCTCTACGCCTTGTTGGCGCAGCTCCATGAACAGTTCATTGGCTGAAATGTTCAGGTTGCGCAGCGAATGGACCTCGTACATCCCGTCCTTGACCACGGTGATGGGCAGGCCATCAATCCACGCCTCGCAGGTTTTGCTTCGTTTCATGAGGTAGATGGTGCCGCGGTACAGCAGCAGCAGCGACATGAACACCAGGGCTACCGGCAGAAGCGGCACATCCTCATAAAACGTCACATCGCCCGCCGCAGACCCCAGCGTCAGAATCACTACCAGTTCAAAGCGTGACAGCTGCTTGATCCCACGGCGCCCGCTGAACTTGAGAAAATAAAAAACGGCCATGAAAGCCGCTAATACCCGGACGGCGACCTCCAACAGGAAGGTTAATGGGAATTCGCCTAGCAACATCCTGTGCAGATCAAACGCGACCATACTTGTCTTTTCCCTGCCGTTTAGCCTTTGTGTGAGCCGAATCACGCCTGGCACACGCTAAATGGCAGGTGGGGTACCCGCCATCAGGTAGCAGTGCCAGAAGTCTGTTAGCAATTCGACCGCGGGAAACATCGCAATGCTCCGCACACGGCTGCCCGACAGTTGTTGAGGCGGGTTTTTGACCTTATTCTCTGGCCCCCAGTTTCGCCCATCGGCGGTAGGCCGCTTTCAAGCTGGCAGGCAAGCTGGGTGGCTTTTTGCCGATAGGCATACGTGCAAGGTCAGTTTGCTTGATCTGCGTTAGCCACGCGATCAGCACTGGGCGTGTAGTGGGGCAAGGGCCTACTTGCTGCTCGAGAGCATCGGCGATGGGACCGAGTGATTCGATGTAGTGGTCGAGTTTGGCGAGTGGGTCATCCATGCTATTGAACCTCTATCGGTTGCGCAGCAGCGGCGCTGTTGCCATTGCACAAAGCGTAGGGCAGGTTGGCAGGCTCATGGAAATGGCGCTCAAATCAGCATGCCCAGCCACATCGCCGCCAGTATGCCGAGCTGCGCCGGCACCAGGTAACGCGCGAAGTCGTAGCCACCGTTGCTGAACGCCAACACGCATTTGCTCAGCGTGTTGCCCGTCAGTGCCATCATGCCTGGTACCTGAAGATCAGTCACCTGCAGCCGGCCCGCGACCACCAGCGCGGCCGCCGACGCTGTGGCGGCGTGGGCATCGCCCAGACCGCTGAGGAACGCTGCGATGCTCGCGCCGCTGTGGCCCAGGTGCTCCAGCAGAAAGGCCGAGAGCAACGCGATACCGGTGAGGGCAAGGGTGATGATGAGCGCTGTCCATAAACTGAAGGCACCAGCGCTGGGGCTCACAGCCGGGCTGCTGGAAATGGCCCGCCAAGGGGCCAGCAGCGTCAGGCCGTAAGCGGCGGTAACCAGGGCGCCGAGGCCGAGCGCGGGCAGAAAAGGGCCGAGCAGGTGGTGGTCGATGACGCTGAGCACCAAGGCGAACTGCGTGACTGTCGCCAGGTTGGACAAAACCGCCGCCGCCGCGATGGGCCGCACCGCTGCGCGCTGGCGCCTGGCGTCATGGGCCAGCAGGGCGATGGTCGCCGAACCGGACGCGAAGCCAGATGCGATCGCGCTCAATGGCAGGCCGTAGCGGGTGCCCACCAGGCGCATGGCGATATGGCCCATGGCGCCAACCGCCATCAGCAGGACCACCAGGGTACAGAGCGTGCGTGGGTTGAGCACGTGGTAGGGGCCCAGCAGGCGGTCCGGAGTCAGTGGCAGTACCACCAGGGCCACCGTCAGCAACGTCAGGCCATTGCGCAGTTCATGCTCACTCAGTTGCTGCAATACGAAATGATGCAACTCGCGGCGCAGGGCCAGCAAGACGGTCGAGACCACCCCTGCCGCAGCGGCAAGTTCGGGCTCGGCAACGCTTGACGCACCCAGGGCAAGCACCAGCAACAGGGCGATCTGGCCGGTGACATCTGGCGTTGCCGCGGGTGCGTTGCGCCACTGCAGGTAGAGCAGCAGCCCCAGGCCAAGGCTGCTGATCCCGACCAGCATCGGGCCGCCCAGCCGCTTGCTGATGTAACCGAGCAACGCCGTGATGGCGAAGGTCCTGAGCCCGGCGGCGGCCTGTTCCTCATCGCCACGTTTCTTGCGCTCCCGCTCCAGGCCAACCAGCATGCCGATGCCCAGCGCCACGGCGCCGTGGCCGACATTCAGCGTATCGAGCATGGCACGTTCAGGGCTCGCAGGCACTCATTGCCTGGCTCGCCTTTTTCCAGGGCCATCAGGGCCGGCATGTCGAGTATTTCCACCAGCCTGCCGTGCAGGTTGACGATACCTTGCGCGCGCAGGCGGGCGACCGCTCGGCACACCGTTTCCAGGCGCAGGCCCAGGTACGAAGCCATGTCCTCGCGCGACATGCGCAACAGGAAGCCGTGGGCAGAGTAGCCGCGGTTGACGAACCGCCTGGACAGCCCGATCAGCAAGTTGGCCAGGCGCTGCTCGGCGGTCAGGTTGCACAGCATCAACACGCGCTCATGCTCTCGGACGATCTCCCGGCTCATCAAGCGGTTCAGGCTTTGCTGCAATACCGGAAAGTCGCGTGCCAGCGTTTGCAAGCGCCGGTATGGGATGGGGCAGACTTCGCTGTCCTCCAGGGCGATGGCGTCACAGACATGGTGGTCGGTGGCGATGGCATCCAGCCCCAGCACGTCACCCGGCATCCAGAAATTGATCACCACCCCTTGCCCATCGGCGGTATTGAGGCTGGTCTTGAAACTGCCACAACGCACGGCATATAGCGTGGTGAGCGGATCATGGGCGTTGAACAACGAGGCGCCCTTGCGCATGCGCAAGCGCGGCCCGATCAGTGCGCCAAGGCAGCTGTTGTCATACAGGGGCAGGCCGGTGGGCAGGCACAGGCCGCTGACCCGGCATTCACTGCACAGCGTGGTCAATGGTTTCAGGTGAACCGGCGGGCAAGCTGGCGGTTCCAGCGGTTTACAGTTCGGTTGACCCTGCATGCTCATGCCTCCCTTGCCCATTGCTTATCCGCCTGGCCAGTGACGCCTGTATGCGCAGACCAGCTGGCGAGCATGTGCGGCGAATGGCGTGCGTTGAGGCGGGCGTTGAGCCGGTCGACGAACTGTTGGGCTTCAGCGAGCGTGCTGAAACGTACCTGCCAACTGTCCATGTGGACCCAGTAGCGGTTGTCTTCGGTGTTGGTGGCGATAAACACGTTCATAGGGGTCTCCAAAGCCTGTACTGGCAAGGAACCACTGCTGCTTGCAACTGGCCGACAAGGTCTGACGGATTAGGGCGTTGCGGTGGGGTTAGGTTGCGCCTGTCATCCGGCAACAGTTTGATCTGTGTCAAATAACCTCGGTGTGACGGATGCCGTTGGTCCGTGAGCGGGTCGGTTGACAAACGTCAAGTCTGCCAAGCACGGCTGAACGATGCTGCGAGCAAGTCACGCAACCGTTGAGGTGTGCCATGCAAACCCCGCAAAGACTGCTGTTGATAGCGTCGCCGCTGATGCGCCGAACCCCCGTCTACGACCGCGCCGCCGCGCTGGCCAAGGCCAAGGGCATGGCGCTGCATATTGTGGCGTTCGACTATGTGGAAGGCCTTGCGACCGCAGGCCTGGTCAATGAACAGGCACTGGCCGCGATGCGCGAAGGCTATGTGCAGCAGCACCGCGACTGGCTTGAAGCCCAAGCGCAACCGATGCGCCGCACCGGTCTCACCGTGACCACCGAAGTGCTGTGGGTGCAGCACCCGCTCAACGAGATTCTGGTGCACCTGCGCGAACAGCCCTTCGCCATGCTGATCAAGGCCTTCGAGCATGAGCCTTGGTGGGCACGCGCCATGTTCACTTCCCTGGATATACAACTGCTGCGCGAAACCCGCGTCCCGCTGCACCTGGTGCACAAGGCCAGCCATGCGTTGCCGCGCAGGATCCTGGCAGCTGTGGACCTGTCCAGGCCAGAGGATCAGATCGAAGGTTTCAATGACCAGATCATCAGCGAGGCGCTGAAACTGGCCTTGCAGTGCGATGCGCAAATCGAGTTGCTGTATGCCTACGATCTGGGCTCGATGTACCTGGACGCCGACGGTAGTCGGGAACACGCGTTTGTGTTCGATTCCAACTTGGCGCACACACTGCATGAAGCCCAGAGCGATGCCTTCCAGGCACTTGCCGAGCGCAACGGCATAGCGGTCGAGCACCGCCATATGCGCATTGGTGACCCTGCCAAGGCGCTGGCCCTGTTCATGGACAACCATGACACCGATGTGCTGGTGATGGGCAGTTATCACCACCGTGGTATCGGCTGGTTCATCGGCAGTACTGCCGAACGGGTACTGCACCGCTTGTCGTCCAGTGTGCTGGTGATCTCGCCCAAGCGCTCCCAGGGGTGACGTGGCAGTTGTCAAAGGGCTGCACGACAACACCTGGGGTGCGCTGGCACGGGCACTGTTCGCGACCTTCAATGGAGGCTGCCTGCCCGCAATGCCATAATGACAGCGGCTGGTGGGCGGCAGCCTCATGTTTGGGGTCGGCTGGGGGATCGCTGGCATCTGCCCGGGCCCGGCACTGGTGCTGCTGATTGGCGGCTACTGGCAGGCTTGGCTGTTCGTGGCGGCCATGCTCGTGGGCATGCTGGTATTCAGCGCCGTGGAAGCTTCACGCCGCTGAATTGACAGGCTCGCTGACGCGCCTGCGCTGGCTAGTTTGCGGGCACGAGGATCACGAAGTTCTTTTTCATGTCCTCCAGCACAGTCCACTTGCCTTTGGCGCCGGGCTCGATGATGAACGTGTCGCCAGCGGCGAGGGTGACCGGCGCACAGCCGTCGAGCTCGATCACGCAGCGCCCGCTCAACACATGGCAGAATTCCCAGACTTTGTAGTCGATACGCCACGCTCCGAGACTGGCTTCCCATTCGCCGGAAATACGACCTTGCTGTTCATCGTGGTAGTACTTGGACGTCAGCGTGTGCGGGTCGCCTTCCACCACCTCTTCAAAGAAGGGCAGGTCGCGCACCGGTTGGATATCCATCTCGCGGAACACGGTCAGTTTCTGGGTCATGGTTATTTCTCGAGCGGGTTAGGGTTAGGGCGATACATCAAATAGGCTTCGCCGGTGACGGCGAGCATCGGGTGCGGCACGATCTGGCAGGTTTTCACGATCTTGAAGCCATGGCGTTCGTAGAAGCGCCGTGCACCGTGGTTTTGCGCGTAGTCGATCAGGCACAGGCCCTGCAAGCCAAGGTCCTCAGCGCGTTGCTGGGCGTGGCGAAGGAACTGCACGCCCAGGCCCTGGCTGCGCCAGGCCTCATCCAGGGCCAGGCTTGAGATGTACAAGGTGTCGGGTATTTCCATGTCGGCGTAAGGCGCGAGTACCGGGTCGGTCTCGACCTGCCGGTCAGGGGCCGCGTGCAGTGCATAGCTGTGCATCATGCCGATGACGCGACCTTCGCACGTGGCCATCAGGCAGTTCTTGTATGAAAAATCACCCTGTTCCCTGGCATAGCGAGCTGTACCCACAGTCAGCAATGCTTCTCCCGGCGCGGCCAGCTTGCTCCATATGTAATCGGCCATGCCTTCTGATGTCAGTTGAAAGAAGCGCGCGATATCGGGCGCGTCCGAGGCCTCGGCAGGTCTGAAGTGGGTAAGCATGTCCAGGGCTTCCATGGGATCGGGTGGCGGGGTGGCGGGTTTACACCGTTGACTGGGGGAGGGTAGGTGCTTTGCAGGGCGGGCATGATGCTCCAGGCGAACACTGTCGGCACAATGCGCGACGGTATGAACATGCACTTGGGTGCATCCGCTGGTCAGGACCTTGGCCAACACGCCTTTTTTCGGCCCGAATGCTCGAGCCCCAGGCGCGTGTCATCAGGCCGGAAAAGCAGGATGGTTCACTGTTCGCGACTGCCAGGTTTGGGCACGACCGGCGCCGGGACATGAAGCTTGTCGATGATCTGCTTGGCCAGGGCATGATAGAGCGAGACGGGCGATACCCAGCCAGAGATGGCGGCGGCCATCAGTGTTGCTGCCAGCATGGGAATGGCCAGGTCCGGGCTGTGCGTCAGTTCAAGCACGATGACCGAGGCAGTGAGTGGCGAGCGCGTGACACCCGCCAGGTAGGCACCCATGCCGAGTAGTGCGCATGCTTGCGGGTCGACACTGGGGATCAAACCCAACACGGGCGCAAATGCCGCACCTATGCTGAGCGAGGGCGAAAACAGACCGCCAGGAATACCGGAGAGGTAGGAAACGACATTGGCCAAGAACTTCC
This sequence comes from Pseudomonas sp. NY5710, assembly GCF_013305665.1. Lineage (NCBI taxonomy): Bacteria > Pseudomonadati > Pseudomonadota > Gammaproteobacteria > Pseudomonadales > Pseudomonadaceae > Pseudomonas > Pseudomonas sp. NY5710. Next base: position 2,896,293 of record NZ_CP045554.1, on the reverse strand, counting down.
ACAGCAGAAAGCTTGAGTCCGTGATCGGCTGGCCTTCAAGCAAGGCGCGTGTTTCTTCGTACCCAGTGCCAAATACATGATTGCCAGACACGAGCCCAAAAGTGGCCAGCAACAGCCCACAGATTGCAGCGAAACGCACGGGGTAACGCCCGCGTGCCGCACATAGGCGGCCTAGCAACCCCTTGTCGGTTGGCAGCACAAGCTTGGCGTAAAAGCCACCCAGCAGCCCACCTAGCACTGCACAAGCCGGTACGACGCTCCAGCCCCAGCCCGTCGGCACCCGACCGCTGATTTCGCCAAAATAGGCGTAATGCCCCATCAAGCCGAGGGTAACGGCGCCGCCGATCAGCACCGCAGTGAGCACCAGCCCGCTGAATCGTTGCTCGAACGTGCGGCTCAATTCCTCGATGGCAAACACAATGCCCGCCAATGGGGTATTGAAGGCCGCTGCGATACCTGCTGCGCCGCCGGCGAGCACCAGGCCTGCGATTGTTCGCCGGCCATGCAGGCCCAGGCGCCGGCCAAAGGTATAGAGCACAGCCGCGCCGATGTGCACGGTGGGGCCTTCGCGGCCAACCGAGCCTCCGACCAGCAGCGCGCCCAAAGTCAGGCTCATGCGAGCGGCAGCCACAGGGAGCGAGAGTAATCGGGCTCGCAGCCGTCGAGAGGGTATTTCCAAGGCAGCGATGACTTGGGGAATACCACTGCCTTTGGCATTCTCAAACCAGCGTTGCGTCAGATAGGCCAGCAAGGCGAAACCCACTGGGGTTATCAGCAGGGGAGCCCAGGGTGCCCGGCCCACCAAGCGCTTGAACGAGGCGAAGACCTCGTCGGCCAGCCAAGCGAAAGCCAGCGCAACCAGCCCTACCAGCAGCGCTCCGATCCAGAACGCCAGCCGCTGACGCCATTCTCGCCAGCGTGAATGACGAAAGAGGGAAGGGACTGGACGGCTCGGTTCGGACATTGGCCACACATGGCTGAGTTGTAAAACCGTGAGTATGGCGTGTTTTCGCAGGCTGGCCTACTCAAATACGGCGCAGGGATCGGATGTGCTGTGTGGATAGCCTTGGGTTTTTCGTCGTTCAGCATCCCCTGTCGAGCCGAGGCGTTTCTCGCAAGTCAGCTTCTGTCGTCGCGCTCACTTGCTCGCAAGATTCGCCCGCGCCCACTGCTCGGCGGTGGTGACTGGAATCCCCTGCTGTTCGTTGAAGGTTCCCGCTTTTGGCCAAGCCACACCTCTGCCTTGAGCGAATACAGCACGGTACTTTTTGATGTGATGAGTAGGGTCTTTTCTCAATTCGTCCATCAGGTGCGGGACAGTCCACACGTTGGTTTTGAAAGGACGACCCAGCGCGTGCTCGAGGATGTGCGCGACTTGCCCATACGACACCGTGTCCCCTGCAAGATAGACAATCTCGTTGCGCAAGCGAGGTTCGAAGAAGACGATTTCCGCCGTGAGAGCGCCGATGTCGTCTGGGGTAGTCAGCGTCACGCTGTTCTCGAGACCGCCGAGACCGCCGAGAGCGTTAACGGTGTCATTGTCGAAATCGACGACTTCAAACACGGGCTCGAAAAGGAAGCTGGTGAACATGCCCGTCGAGATAATCACCCATTCAGTTTTATCTTGCGCGCGAAGCGCCTCGCGTACGTCGAGTTGAGCATCGAAAAGATCCTGGGGGCTGCCCCGACCGATCACTTCGAAATCCACACCAAACTGCCATGGAAAGTAGCGCTTCACGCCCGACCTCAGCGCTGCTGTTGCCAACTTCATCGGGGTTTCCCGGCCCGCGACCATGCCGGCACAGCCTATGACGGTATCGAACCCAGCGAACACGCCAGCTAGCTGTTCAACTGAATCGTTCACCAGATCCGCAGTGACCATCTGGATGCCCAGCCCCCGAAGCTCGTCGATTTCGGCCTTTTTCTCCGGCACCTGGGTGTTGATGGTCGAGCCCCGGAGAAGAACGCTAATTTGGGAGCCGGGTGCGCGTTTGGCCACTCGCGCGAGGTTGCGCAACACCGGGAGACCCAGTTCACCGGCGCCGAGAACCAGAATGGATTGAGGGGATAGTGGGGTTGTTTCGATCATGATTTCTCCTGAGGTGTGGGGCCTGTACCATGAGCGAATGCTGGCATGGCCAAGCCGTACTCGTAAGAAGGCACACGTGTGATACCTGGGAGGAATAAATGGCTAATCAGGATACTCTGAGCCAGGCAGAAGCTATCTGCCAAACGCTCCGAGAAGAGGATGATGGCGTCAGGCGGGAAGTCCTCGCTCACGCAGGTAGCCGATGGTCATTGGGCATCCTGCATGCCTTGGGTGTGTACGGCTCGATGCGCCACGCCGAGATAAAAAGGCAGATGACCGGGGTGACCCAGCGAATGCTGACCAAGACGCTACGCGCCATGCAACGGGATGGATTACTGCTTCGACGGGAGTTCGGGGACATTCCGCCGCGCGTCGAATATGAGCTGACGCCGCTGGGGATGGAACTGTTGGTACGGATGTCCCCCGTTTGGATGTGGGTTGTCGAAAACGCCGAGGAATTCCGCGCGGCGCGTCGCGCTTTCGACAGTCAAGAAGACAGAAAGCCCGCCTGGCAAAACCCCACCCCGGCACGCTTTGATCCGGAATAAGCGATTGTCTGCACCCACTCGCCAAAGCGTGCCGCTTATGCTTTGGGCTTGCCCCAGTCGCTACGCGTTGCGGTAATCAGCGGATCCCAGTCATCAGGAGGGTTGCCGCGGCCCAGCATCTTCACGAATACGGCCTAGGGATCGGATTTGCTGCCCGCAGACCGGAGGGTTTTTCGTCGTTTACCCATGCATAGACGATGAACTCGGATCTTGAGTCGTAACGAAAGAACGGCCGAAAGCGCCTGCCGATTTTTGCGCCGCCGATGTCGGTAGGCGGTGCCCAGCGTATTGCCTTGGCGGAACTCATCACGGCCGGGTCGGCAGGCACAGCCTCCATGATCAGATGGCTCAATGCCCGAAACAGCTTGACGTTAGCTTTGCTCTCAAAACCTTGCGGGTCGTTCTGCTCGGCCCGGGCGGCGGCTTCTTGCAATTTGCGTAGCTGTAAAGTCACACCGTCATGGAACAACAGTGTCCAGTCATGTCGCAGCCTCAGAGCGCGACCTCACCGTCGATATCTTCGTCCAGGTTTACGGAGTGGGTTGTGTTGGCGAGCATGGTTTGCGCCAAATCTTTCGGTAGGGTGGTGAGGTTGCGTCCGTTTCGGACATCAGCCTCCAGCAAACCCAGGAACGCACCGATGGCAGGGTCTTCGTGGGTGGTTTCTACGCGGCTGATTCGGTGCTCTCTCATGTAACAATCCACAACATATCGATTTAACGGGGACTTGTGGGAGCGGGCATGCCCGCGAACACCGGCGTAGCCGGCGCCAGCCACCGCGTTGGATTCTTCGCGGCGGTTGGACGCCTCGACACGCCCGCCCCCATACAGCCCGCGAGGCGCTTACGAATTGGGATCTCTGCGCGACAGCGCAACCCGTAGGGCTGTGTGATCGCCCAGGTTAGTGAGAACTGTGCAAGCGATGTGTCGGTTCTTGTAGTGAAGCTCAGTCATTAACCGAATCCATCGCCCCTAAAGACTGTCAGGGTCGCCAAAAAACATCTGTATCCGTGACCGCAGCCAGCGCTCCGCCGGGTCGTTATCCTGCGCGCCGCGCCAAGCCATGTGCAGCTCGAAACTACGTACCGGTATCGGCAAGTCCTCCGCCCGCAAGCCACCGGCAGCCGTCAGCGCATCGGCGGTGTAGTCCGGTACGGTCGCCACGATATCGGTACCCGCCAGCAAGCTCCCCAGCCCGTTGAATTGCGGTACCGCCAGCACGACATGGCGCTTGCGACCCAGCTCGTCCAGCGCCTCGTCGATAAAGCCCGACAAGTCCCCGGCGAATGACACCAATGCATGTGGCCGCGCGCAAAAATCGTCCAGGGTGATGCTGCCAGGCACGCTGTCGGCGCGCAGCAGTTTCGGCGCGCTGCGGCGCAGCACCTTGCGCTTGGCGTTGGCGGGCAGTTCGCTGGTGTAGCTGACGCCCACCGAGATTTCCCCTGAGGCCAGCAGGGTCGGCATCAGCAGGTAGTTCACCCGGCGCACCACCAGCACGATGCCAGGGGCCTCGGCGCGAATGCGCTTGAGCAGTTGCGGCAGCAGGGCGAACTCGGCGTCGTCCGACAGGCCGATGCGGAATACGGCATTGCTGGTGGCAGGGTCGAATTCGGCTGCGCGGCTGACCGCGGTGGAAATCGAATCCAGCGCCGGCGACAACAGCGCGAAGATTTCGTGGGCCCGCGCCGAGGGTTCCATGCTGCGGCCTGTGCGTACGAATAGCGGGTCGTCGAACAGGTTGCGCAGGCGCGACAAGGCCGCGCTGATGGCCGGCTGGCCCAGGAACAGTTTTTCCGCGGCACGGGTCACGCTGCGCTCGTGCATCAGCGTTTCGAACACAATCAGCAAGTTGAGGTCTACACGACGCAGGTCGTTTCGATTCATCGGTGCGCTTCGCCTGAAGGGGGGCAGGGGTGAATATTAAGGCCAAAGGCTGTTACCCTGCACGGCTTTACGGGAGCCAATTGCACGGAAAGCCAGGTGCCCAATCGATGACAGGCATGTCGACTATTAATGACCACTGGTGGTCTTACTGCAAAAGCCCGGATAGAGTCAGTGGTAATTAGAGGTTCACAAAGGCGAGGTGTGCGATGTCCCGCATGATCCGTTTCCACAAGTTCGGCGCTGCCGATGTGCTCCGTTGCGAGGAGCAGGCCGAACCGTCTCCCGCTGCCGACGAAGTGCAAATTCGCGTCGAGGCGGTTGGCGTCAGCTGGTATGACGTGCTCTGGCGGCAGAACCTGGCGCCGTCGCAGGCACGCCTGCCGGCCGGTATCGGCCATGAGATGGCGGGTGTGGTGACGGCGGTCGGTGAAGGGATCGCAGACATTGCCGTGGGTGACCGGGTTGCCAGTTTTCCCGCTACCAGCGCCAATGACCACCCGGTATACGGCGATGTCATCGTGCTGCCACGGACCGCGATCACACGCTATCCGCAGGTGCTTACCCCGATCGAGGCCAGCGTGCATTATACGCCGCTGCTGATTGCCTATTTCGCCTACGTTGACCTGGCACGGGCCAAGGCCGGGCAGACTGCCTTGGTCACCGACGCCAGCCACTGTGCCGGCCCCGCTTTCGTACAGTTGGGCAAGGCGCTGGGGCTTAAAGTGTTTGCTGCCACCAAGGATGCCGAGCAGCGTGACTACCTGCTGGGCCTGGGCGCCGACAAGGTGATCGTCACCGAAGAGCAGGACCTGTTGATGCAGGTTGGCAAGTACACCGATGGGCGCGGCGTGGACATGGTTCTGGACGGCATGGGCGGGCCGCAGATGTCGTTGCTTGGCGATGTGCTGGCACCGCGTGGCAGCCTGGTACTGTATGGCCTGCAAGGCGGCAACCAGACGCCGTTCCCAGCCTGCGCGGCCTTCCAGAAGAACATCCAGTTCTATGTGCACTGCATCGGTAACTTCACTGGCAAGCCGGAGCTGGGTATCAGCCAGGACCAGGTGGCGCTGCAGCGTGCCTTGCGCGACATCAACCAGTTCACCGCCGACCAGTTGCTGACCCCGCAGATCATCAAGGTGTACCCGTTCGAGCAGGTGGTGGAGGCGCATCGCTACATGGACCAGTGCCCCTGCGGTGGGCGCGTGGTGTTGGATATGGCGTCACACTGACCACTGCAGTTCACCGTGAACCCGGGCCAGCCCCGGGTTTTTTGTGCGCGGAATAAAGTAGCGTCATTGTTAAAGTGGGAATATTCCTACAATAAAAGACGAAGCGGACTACATATAATTCATTAATTAAATGCCACTGGAAACATGCCGCCAATCATTTGCGGTTGCATGTGCGTGGTTAGAGGGTCAAGGTGAATTTGGCGCTTTGCTGAATGGTTTTTTTACCGTGATCTGTATCTTCAATTCGCTTCGCATCACTCGATAATGGCGCAATGATACTTTGTGCAAAGGAGTGGGGGATGCGTACGGCTAGGCCTGAATCAGAGCATTGCAGGGGTATGTTTTTCTCCATGGCCTGGCGACAGTGAAGGCTCACGTCACTTTATTCAATTGTAGGAAGTTTCTTCTGTAAAAGCCTGGCGCAGAGTAAGCCTGAACAACTTGCTTGGATATGCGCCGGCTACTCGAAGTGGTGAGGTGATCCGTGACTGCTATTCACGACCAGGCAATGCATTATATCTACCAGCAAGTACTCGAGCGCTTGCTCGCCCATATGTCTCAGGCGCAACGGGCCTCCTTGCAGTTGTTGATACAACGTTTATTGGTAGCCGCAGGCGGGCCTGAATATATCGGCACCTTTCGCCTGCAGGTATTGCAGGGCAGTGATCGTCAGGGTGCGCGGCTACTGGCGATGTTGCGTGCTGCGCAGTTGAGCATCGCCATGCGTGCGCCGGTTACTTTCCAACTGCGCGTGCTGGTGGTGAGTTTGCCGGTGGCCGGTAGCCCTACGTTGCACGGGCTCGATCAAGGCTTCAGCGCGCTGTTCATGCAGGATGATCCGCGGGTGCAACTGCAAATGATCGAGGGGCGCGAAGTGGTACCGTTCAGTTGCCGCCCCCGTGCAGCGTCCGAGCGCTGGTTGCCGACCAGGGAAGCGCTGCTGATGTTTGGCCACCTGATCGATGCCAGGCCAGAAGCCTTGCTGGGCAGCCGCCTGCACCTGGAACTGGCGGCGGCCGTAAGCTTCGCGCTGCAGGCCCAGGCGCCCGCCGACGCGATGGTCACCGCCTTGCCCGCAGGGCAGCGCCGGCGGTACCTGGCGTGGGCGCTGCATAGCCAGCGCCTGGCGGGTCAACGTGGCCCTTACCTGGCGCACCACTGCCTGTCGACGCTGGCCGAGGGCCTGGCGCGCTTGCAAGGGGCTGTGGGGCTGGCGCCCGGCAACCCGGCGGATCAGCCTGCGGGGTCTGCGCTCAAGGGGGGGCCGGTGCGGTTGATAGCCATTGATGACCTGCTGCCGCCGTTGCTGGACGGGCAGCAGTTGGATGCCATGCTGGGCTGGCACTTCGCGGCGGACGACGAGGCCTGCTCGCCGTTGGCCGCGTTCGTCGACCCATTGGCGTTGGCTCAGTTGCAGGAGCTGCGGACCCGCAGCCTGGAGCCTCAGGCCACTCGGCCGCCCTTGAGCCTGGCTGGGGCGCCGGGCAACAGCAAGCCTGCCGCAGACCCTGTGCTGCAGTTTGGCAAGGCCTATGGCCTCAGCCAGGCCCAACTGGAATGCCTGCTCTGCAAACCGTTCGCCAGGCAGGGCAAGAACCTCGAGCGTTTTCTGCGCGCTCGCCATGCCGACATGCTGGTGGCGTTGCCATACCTGCACAGAGCAATGCAGGGCAAACCGTGCCCTGCGGCGGTCAAAGCCTGGCTGGTGAACACCAGCGGGCTGTCACTGGCGCAACTGCGGGCAGTCTATGGCGGTAAGATGCCGCTACCTGCGTGGCGCCTGCTCAGTGCGTTGGCGCGCCGCGACGCGCACTTGCGGCTGTTGCCGCGCCACGCCGCTGAACGGCGGCACAGCCCCGCGAGGCACCTTTAATGGCGCGAACAGCGGCCGGCGAGTTCGCTTATCGGCGGGTCTACCGCTACCTGGAAGCGTTGATTGGCCAGGCGGCGGCCGGTGGTCCGAACCGGCTACCGTCCTTGCGTGAGCTGTCGCGGCGGCTGCGGGTATCGCTGGCAACGGTGCAGAGCGCCTACAGCCTGCTGGAAGAGGAGGGCCGCGTGCACTGCCTGCCACGCTCGGGCTATTTCGTTCGCCTGGCTGACCTGCAGCAAGGTGGCATGCCCCGGCAGGCGCCCCAGCCCGCACAACCGTTGCTGGAGCGCGCCTTGTTCGCCCACGAGCGGCGCCTGGCCCGCCAGCGCGAGCGCGGCGCTGGCCCTTGGGAAGTGCAGGGCAGTGCGCGCCTGCGTGACGCGCTGGCGGAGCGTTACACCCGTTGCTCGCGCCAGTACTGGCGGGCCAATGAAGTCCACTTGGCCCCGGAAGTGTCGGCGTTGCTGGAAACGCTGCTCCCAGCGCTGGCCCTGCACAGGGGCACCACGGTGCTGGTACAGTCGCCCTGTTGCGGGCACGTGCTGCGTGCTTTGGCGCGCGCTGGCATGCGGGTGTTGGAGGTGCCACCCGATCCACGTGGCAACCCGGACCTGCAGGCCGTGGCCAGGCTGTTGGGCTGCGAGCCGGTACGCCTGCTGGTGATGCCGTCCTGTCTTGGCCTGCCGCAAGGGCGGTTGGTCTCCCTGCATTACCAGCAGCAGCTTGGCCTGCTGTTGAGTCAGCACAGCGTATGGCTGCTGGAGAACGACCTGGACAGCGAACTTTGCTACAACGGCCCGCCCGCGACCCGCCTGCGCGATTGGGTCGATCCACGCAGGCTGCTGATCATGGGGGCGTTCGAGGCTGCAGTAGGGCCCGAAGCGCCGTATGCCTACGTACTGAGCCTGGATGCCGCCCTGGCCAAGGCGTTCTGCGAGCGGGCGTTCCGCCTTGCGCCGCTGCGGCTGTTGGCGCTGGCCCACCTGTTGGCCAAGGGCGATATTGAAGCGCAACTGGTGGCGTTGCGCAGCAACCAGCAGCAGCGCACGCAAAACCTCGCCTGTGCGTTGCGCGCGCAGTTCGCCCAGCGGGTGGCGCTGGAGCCCCCGCAAGGCGGGCGCATGCTGTGGGTGCGCTTCGAGCAGCCGCTGGCCTGGGATGCCATTGCCACGGCCTTGGCAGGTTGCGCTTTGCATGCATTGCCGGGGGAACAGTTCAGCTTGCAGGGCCGCTACCGGCAGCACCTGGCGCTGATTTGGCTGGGCGACTGCCCAGGTGACCTGCAACAAGCCGTGCAGCGCCTGGCCCAGGCCCTGGAACTTCGCCGCAGGCGGGTGCGGCGGTTCCCCGCTGAATCATAGGGCACTGCATGCCCAAGGGCGCGTTCGCGGCCGTTCTTGCAGGGGCGAGCTGACCCACGGCACTTGCCAGGCCCATGGGTCTGTATGTATAACCAGTACCTTGTTTCCGCTACCTGACCCAGTCCGTGATTGCCCACTCCGTCGACGACCCGTTCTATTACCTGCACAACTTCCGCCAGGTACTGCTGTGGGTCGAACAGCGCTACCAGGACCTGCTCGATGAACAGGAACTGGCGTTCATCCATGCCTTCGGCCAACTGAGCGCGCCAGCCCAGGCCTTGATGGTGCGCATGGTGATGCGCAAGGGCGAATTGTTTCGCAGCGACCGCCTCGTCTATGAGGAAATAGGCGACACCGAACTGGCCCTGCAGCCGCTCAAGGCCCTGGGCTGGGTCCGCGAGCCCGAGCAACTGCAGTTGGAGCAACTGTTCGCCTTGCTGCGCAAAGACGAACTGGCGTGCTGTTTCGCCGCCCAATTGACCCGCCCGCGTGCCGCCAAGCATGACTTGCTGGCCCAGTTGCAGCCGTTGCAGCTGGCCGCCCGGTCTCTGGCCGAGTGGTACCCGGGCAGTGAGTTGCGCATCTTGCAGTGGTGCCTGCAACCGCTCTGCGACCGCATGCGGCTGCTGTTCTTCGGCAACCTCTACCAGGATTGGTCAGACTTCGTGCTTGCCGACCTGGGGCTGCTGCGCTACGAGCAGGTGCCCTTCAGCGCGGATTCGCGCGCCCTGCAGCAGCGCGCCGATATCGACCTGGCCATGGTGCTGCATGAGTGTGCCGAGCGCCTGGAGCAGGGCGAACACCCTCAGTCGATAATCACGGCAATACAGCACCTGCACTGCGACAACCCTTGGCTGGCCCGGCGCCGTGCGCGGTTGCAGTTCGCCCTGGGCCAGCAATGCGAGCGCCTGGGTGACTGGGACCAGGCCATGGCGGTTTATGCGCAGTGCAGCCATGCCCAGGCGCGTATTCGCCAGGTGCGGGTGCTTGAGCGCAGTGAACGTTGGCCGCAGGCCCATGCCCTGGCGTTGCAACTGGCAGCGGCACCGGCCAACGCACTGGAGGTCCAGGCGCTGGAGCGTATGCTGCCACGCCTGGCGCGCAAGCTCGGTGGCCCGCCACAGCGCCGCCAGCGCGTGGCGCCGCTGGCACTGATCGAACTGGAATTGCCCCGCGAGCACGCCGCGCTAGGCGTTGAAGAGGCTGTGCGGCAGCATTTGGCCGCCGAGGGTGGGCAGGCCCACTATGTGGAGAACACGCTGTTCAACAGCCTGTTTGGCCTGCTGTGCTGGGAGGCGATCTTCGCCCCTGTGCCTGGCGCTTTTTTCAACCCGTTCCAGGCCGCGCCGCAGGACCTGCACGACAGCGACTTCCAGCAGCGCCGTAGTGCCCTGTTCGAGCAATGCCTGGCGCGGCTCGACGATGGTAGCCACCACCAGGCGATCCTGGATTGCTATGCGGCCAAACACGGGCTGCAGTCACCCTTCGTGTACTGGTCGATGCTCAACGAAGCGCTACTGCAGCAGGCCTTGACCTGCCTGCCGGCTGCGCAACTCAAGCACTGCTTCGTGCGCCTGCTGCAGGACATTCGCAGCAACCGTGCGGGCATGCCCGACCTGATCCAGTTCTGGCCCGAGCAGGGGGGTTATCGCATGGTCGAGGTCAAAGGCCCCGGTGACCGCCTGCAGGACAATCAGTTGCGCTGGCTGGCGTTCTGCCAGGAGCACGGCCTGCCTGTCGCGGTCTGCCATGTGCGCTGGAGTGACGCCGCTTGAGCTACAGCGTGGCGGTGCGTGCCTTGTGCGAGTTCAGTGCCAAGGTCGGCGACCTCGACCTGCGCTTCACGCCGTCGCCCACCGCTCAGGAGGGCATCGAGGGCCACCAGCGGGTAGTGGCCAGGCGTGCGGCCGGCTACGAGTCGGAAATTACCCTCGAGGGCCAGTTCGAAGGCCTTCGGGTGCGGGGGCGTGCCGACGGTTACGACCCTGCCTGCAACCGGCTGGAAGAGATCAAGACCCACCGTGGCGACCTGGCCCGGCAACCGGCCAACCACCGCCAGCTGCACTGGGCGCAGGCAAAGGTGTACGGCTGGCTGATGTGCCAGGCCCGGCAACTGGCGAGCATCGAGGTTGCCTTGGTGTACCTGGACGTCGACAGCGACAGCCAGACCCTGTTCAGTGAGCACTGCACGGCCGCTGAGTTGCAGGCATTCTTCCAGGTCCAGTGCCAGCGCTTTCTGGGCTGGGCCCAGTTCCAGCAGCAGCGCCTTTGCGAACGTGACCACGGCCTTCAGGCGCTGCGCTTTCCCTACCCAGCGTTCCGCCAAGGCCAACGGCAACTGGCAGAAACCCTGTACAAGGCGGTGAGCACGGGCCGTTGCCTGATGGCCCAGGCCAGCACCGGCATCGGCAAGACCCTGGGTACCTTGTTTCCGTTGCTCAAAGCCATGGTGCCCCAGCAACTGGACAAACTGTTCTTCCTCACGGCCAAGACCCCGGGCCGGGCGCTGGCCCTGGATGCCATGCGCCAGATCACCACGGGCGATACCCAGCCTGGGTTACGCACCCTGGAACTGATCGCTCGCGACAAAGCCTGCGAGTACCCGGACAAAGCCTGCCATGGCGAGTCCTGCCCGCTGGCGGCCGGCTTCTACGACCGCTTGCCAGCCGCGCGCAAGGCCGCTGCGGCCGTGCCGCTGCTGGACCGTACCCACCTGCGCGAAGTGGCCTTGGCCCATCAGGTGTGCCCGTACTACCTGGGCCAGGAGATGGCCCGCTGGGCCGACGTACTGGTTGCCGATTACAACTATTACTTCGACGCCCACGCTTTGTTGTTCGGGCTGACACAGCTCAATCAGTGGCGGGTCGCGGTTCTGGTCGACGAGGCTCACAACCTGGTCGAGCGTGGGCGGGGCATGTACAGCGCCAGCCTCGATCAGGGGCAGTTGTTGGCGTTGCGCCAGAGCAAACCCCATGGGCTGGGCAGTGCGCTGGACCGCCTGAACCGCCAGTGGAACGCTCTGTACAAAGAGCAACGGGCACCGTACCAGGCCAGCGAAGCGCTGCCGCATGACCTTTTGCGCACCCTGCAGCAGTGCATCGGGTTGATCCAGGAGCAGATGAACCAGGCGCCCACGCACATCGACCCGCAGGTGCTGCAGTTCTTCTACCAGGCCTTGCAGTTCAGCCGGGTAGCCGAACTGTTCGACGAGCATTTCCTGTTCGATATCAGCCAGCGCCAAGGGCCGCGCAAGCGCCGGCTGGCGACCTTGTGCCTGCGCAATGTGACCCCGGCACGGCTGCTGGCACCGCGCATGCGCGCAGCGCGCAGCGTCACCCTGTTCTCTGCCACGCTGAGCCCGCGGCAGTTCTACAGCGACCTGTTGGGCATGCCGGCCGATACAGCGTGGCTGGAGGTGGCAGCGCCGTTTCGTGCCGAACAACTGCAGGTGCGCATTGCCAGCCAGGTGTCTACCCGCTACCAGCAGCGCCAGGCTTCGCTGGCGCCGATCGTCGAATTGATTGCCCGGCAGTATGAGCGCCAGCCGGGTAACTACCTGGCGTTCTTCAGCAGTTTCGAGTACCTGCAGCAGGTCGCCGGGCTGCTGGCCGAGCGCCACGCGCAGATCCCATTGTGGGCCCAGGCCCCGGGCATGGACGAGGCGGCCCGGCAGGCGTTCCTCGACCGCTTTGTCGCCGACGGCCAGGGCATCGGCTTTGCCGTGCTGGGTGGTGCGTTCGGTGAAGGGGTGGACTTGCCGGGCACCCGCCTGATCGGCGCCTTCGTCGCCACGCTCGGGCTGCCCCAGGTCAACCCGGTCAACGAGCAGTTCAAGCAGCGCCTGGGTCGGCAATTTGGCGCGGGTTTCGATTATGCCTATCTCTACCCCGGCGTGCGCAAAGTGATCCAGGCAGCGGGGAGGGTGATTCGGGGGGACCAGGACCGTGGTGTGCTGGTGTTGATCGATGAGCGTTTCGCCGAGCCGAGGGTGCAGCAGATGTTCCCGGGCTGGTGGCCGCAAGGCGAGCAGTGTACCTGACCGCTGCGTTCAGCACCTGGCACTGCGCCGGCAGGCCCAAGGTCGTTCAGGGGGCTCGATTGGGGTAAGATCACCTCCATGCCTGATGCAAAGTCCTTGTATATCAAGGTGATGGCACTTTCTCGGGCCAGAATGGCCTGACCGTTAGTTTGTCAAGCAGACTCGCTGGCATGCCGTTTTGATCTGCTCCAGCGTCGGCCCGCTGTGCTGCCGGCCAACGCCCCGCTACAGGATTCACGTTTTGTCCGACCTCTCGAAAAATCCGCTGCTGCAGTACATGGCCCGCCTGGCCCCATCCAGCCAGCAAACCATGCGCTACATCCTTCAGGACGCCGCCGACCGCTTGGGGTTCGTCGACTGCAATATCGTCGACGTGCCCTGGCATCGGCTCGAGCCCGGCCATGTGATCGCTCTGGTGGCCGCCCTGCGGGCCGATGGTTACGCGCCCAACAGCTCTTCGCTGTACGTCAACGCCATCCGTGGGGTGATGAACGAGGCCTGGCGCCAGGGCCTGATCGACCACGAGCAGTTGTTACGCATCCGCGAGGTCAAGCCGGCAACCGGCACCCGCCTGCCGCCCGGGCGCAACCTGCGGCGTAGCCTGATTCGCGAACTGATGGAGGTGTGCGCTGCCGACCCGCGGCCGCAAGGGGTGCGCGATGCGGCGATCATTGCCTTGCTGTATGGCACAGGCATGCGCAAGTCGGAATCGGTCGACATCGACCTTGCCCAGGTTGATTTCGCCGCGCGCAGCCTGCAAGTGGTGGGCAAGGGCAACCACCAGTTGATCAAGTACGCGCCGCCCTGGGCGTTCGAGAAGCTGCAGGCGTGGCTCGACCTGCGCCGCCAGGACCTGCCGGCCGGTGTCGAAGACGACCCGTTCCTGTTCAACCGCATCCGCCGCGGCAATCACATCACCCGGGCGCGTATCACCAAGCATGCCATTTACTACATCGCCCGCCAGCGCGGGGCGCAGGTGGGAGTAAAGATCATGCCGCATGACTTCCGCCGCGCGTTCATCACCCGGGTGATCGAGGAGCACGACCTGTCCATTGCACAAAAGCTGGCACACCATGCCAACATCCAGACCACGGCGATCTACGACCGGCGTGACGACAACGAACGCCGCCGTGCGGTAGACCGTTTCGACTACTGAGCGCCGACCAGCGTAGGCCTCGCCAGCACCGAAACGGGGCCTGGGCACGCCCCCGCTTTGTGCGGCCCACGCGGCGGTGCCCGATGGCAGAGCGACCGGTAAAAATAATTCATCTGCCTTCACCTGCGGAGTTGGCCCGCAACCTGCTATATCCAGCCTGCGAATTTGATCGAGTGGTCAGGCCGTGCGCCCTAACCGGCGCCCGCCGCTGACCCTCTTACCGGCCAGCAGGCCACGGATTTCAGGGGCCGCAGGATGTCGCTCGCGGAGCAGATCGAACACCACCCAGACGACGCAGGCTGGAGCGCCCACCTGCAGTTGCGCTTTGTCCAGCGTGCGGGCACGACCCGCCTTGGTGCATGGAAACATTTCGGACCTCTTTTGGTGCAGCGCCCCTTCTACCCGGAAGGTGCACCCTGCCATGTGTATGTACTGCACCCGCCGGGTGGCATCGTTGCCGGCGATCGCCTGGAGCTCGACATTCAGCTGGAAACTGGCAGCCACGCCCTGCTGACCATGCCCGGTGCCAGCAAGTTTTACCGCAGCATCGGCCCGACCGCACGTCTGACCCAGCGCTTCCACCTGGCCGCTGGCAGCACCCTTGAATGGTTGCCCCAGGACAGCATTTTCTTCTCCGGTGCCCGTGCCAGGCTCGCCAGCCACTTTACCCTAGAGCCCGGCGCCCGGTTGCTGGCCTGGGAAACGTTGTGCCTGGGCCGCCCGGTGATGCTCGAGCGGTTCGACCAGGGCGCCCTCGACAGCCTGTTGCACATCACCCTGGCCGGCGAAACGGGCCTGCATGAGCGCCTGCGTATCGAAGGCGGGCAGCTGGGCAAGCTCGGCGGCCACCCACTGTTAGCCACCTTCTGTGCCGCGCCGGCCGATCAGGCATTGCTGGAGCAGGTAAGGCTCATGCTCGATGAGCTGGGCACCCCTGCCGGCGCGACGCTGCTTGGTTCGCTGCTGGTGATCCGCCTGCTCGACCATGACAACCAACATTTGCAACGCACCCTGCAACGCCTGTGGCATGTGCTGCGTCCGGCCGTGCTCGGCCTGCCAGCCTGCCCGCCACGTATCTGGGCCACCTGAGAGAGCGCCATGGAGCTGACCCCAAGAGAGAAAGACAAACTGCTGCTGTTCACTGCCGCCTTGTTGGCAGAACGGCGCCTGGCCCGTGGCCTGAAACTCAACTACCCGGAGGCCGTAGCGCTGATCAGCGCCGCCGTGCTGGAAGGGGCCCGTGATGGGCGCACCGTCGCTGAGCTGATGAGCATGGGCCGCGAGGTGTTGAGCCGTGACCAGGTCATGCCTGGCATCGCCGAGATGCTGCACGACGTACAGGTCGAAGCGACCTTTCCGGATGGCACCAAGTTGGTGACCGTGCATGACCCGATCGTCTGAACCTGCCGAGGAACGCCGCATGATCCCAGGTGAAATCCAGGTCGCCGCTGGCGACATCGAATTGAACAGTGGCCGCGTCACGGTCAGCGTCAGCGTAGCCAACCATGGCGACCGCCCGGTGCAGGTCGGCTCGCATTACCACTTCTACGAAGTCAACGAGGCGCTGGTGTTCGAGCGTGGGCCAACCCTGGGCTTTCGCCTGGATATCCCGGCCGGCACTGCCGTGCGCTTCGAGCCGGGCCAGGCCCGTACCGTGCAACTGGTGGCTTACGCTGGCAAGCGCGAGGTCTACGGCTTTCAGGGCAAGGTGATGGGCGCACTGGAGGGCAGGGCATGAGCCGTATTTCCCGCCAGGCCTATGCCGACATGTTCGGCCCTACCGTGGGTGACCGTGTGCGCTTGGCCGACACGGCGTTGTGGGTCGAAGTAGAGAAGGACTACACCGTTTACGGCGAAGAAGTGAAGTTCGGCGGCGGCAAGGTCATCCGCGATGGCATGGGTCAGGGCCAGATGCTGGCCGCCGAGGCCATGGACCTGGTGTTGACCAATGCGTTGATCATCGACCACTGGGGCATCGTCAAGGCCGATATCGGCATCAAGCACGGGCGTATCGCCGTGATCGGCAAGGCCGGCAACCCCGACGTGCAACCAGGCGTCAACATACCCGTAGGGCCAGGCACCGAAGTGATCGCCGCCGAGGGCAAGATCGTCACTGCCGGGGGGGTCGACTCGCACATCCATTTCATCTGCCCGCAGCAGGTGGACGAGGCGCTCAACAGCGGTGTCACCACCTTCATCGGTGGCGGCACTGGCCCGGCTACCGGAACCAACGCCACCACCTGCACCCCAGGCCCGTGGTACCTGGCGCGCATGCTGCAGGCTGCCGACAGCCTGCCGATCAACATCGGCTTGCTGGGCAAAGGCAACGCCTCGCGCCCTGAAGCGTTGCGCGAGCAGATCGCTGCCGGGGCGGTCGGGCTCAAGCTGCACGAGGACTGGGGCTCGACACCGGCGGCCATTGACTGTTGCCTGGGCGTAGCCGAAGAAATGGATATCCAGGTGGCCATCCATACCGACACGCTCAACGAATCGGGCTGTATCGAAGACACGCTGGCGGCGATCGGTGACCGCACCATCCACACCTTCCACACCGAAGGTGCCGGTGGCGGCCATGCCCCCGACATCATCCGTGCGGCCGGGCAGGCCAACGTGCTGCCGTCCTCGACCAACCCGACGCTGCCGTACACCATCAACACGGTGGACGAGCACCTGGACATGCTCATGGTCTGCCACCACCTGGACCCAAGCATTGCCGAGGACGTGGCGTTTGCCGAGTCGCGCATCCGCCGTGAAACCATCGCTGCCGAGGACATCCTCCACGACATGGGCGCTTTTGCCATGACCTCGTCCGACTCCCAGGCCATGGGCCGGGTGGGCGAGGTGGTGCTGCGCACCTGGCAGGTGGCGCACCAGATGAAGCTGCGCCGTGGCCCACTGGCACCGGATACCCGCTACAGCGACAACTTCCGGGTCAAGCGCTACATCGCCAAGTACACCATCAACCCGGCGCTCACCCATGGCATCGGCCACGAGGTGGGCTCGGTCGAAGTGGGCAAGCTGGCCGACCTGGTGCTGTGGTCGCCGGCATTTTTCGCGGTCAAGCCCGCCTTGGTACTGAAGGGCGGCATGATCGTCACCGCGCCCATGGGCGATATCAACGGGTCCATCCCCACGCCCCAGCCGGTGCATTACCGCCCGATGTTCGGCGCGTTGGGCGCAGCCCGCCATGCCACGCGCATGACCTTCCTGCCCAAGGCCGCCATGGACCGTGGCCTGGTCGAGCAATTGAACCTGCGCAGCCTGATCGGCGTGGTGGACGGGTGCCGCCGGGTGCGCAAACCGGACATGGTCCACAACACCCTGCAACCGCTGATCGAGGTCGACGCGCAAACCTACCAGGTGCGCGCCGATGGCGAGCTGCTGGTCTGCGAACCGGCCAGTGAACTGCCGCTGGCCCAGCGCTATTTCCTGTTCTGAAGGAGCACCGATGATTGTCTTGACCCAGCGGATTACCGAACCCGGCACATGTGCTGTCACGGGTACCGTCACCCTCGATGTGGACAGCCGCATCAAGAGCCGCCTGCGGGTGACGCTGGACGATGGTCGCGAAGCCGGCCTGATGCTGGAGCGTGGCCACCTGCTGCGTGGCGGCGAACTGTTGGCCGATGCCGAGGGCACCCAGCTGATCCGCGTGCTGGCAGCGCCCGAGGCGGTGTCCACCGTGCGCTGTGCCGACCCGCACCTGCTGGCGCGCGCGGCCTACCACCTGGGCAACCGCCATGTCCCGCTGCAGATCGAGCCCGGCCTGTTGCGCTTCCAGCATGACCATGTGCTGGACGAGATGCTGCGTGGCCTGGGCCTGACTGTCGAGGCCGAGCAGGCCCCGTTCGAGCCCGAAGCGGGTGCTTACCAAAGTGCGCCACACAGCCACAGCCACGCTCACGCCCACGATCACCCGTTCGTGCGCTTGCCTGCCCATTCCTGAACTGCCCTGGAGCAACCGATGAAAAAGACTTTCGCCCTGTTTCTGCTGATGCTGGCCGTGCCGGCTTTCGCCCACCCCGGGCATGACAGCAACCCCTTGCATGACGGCCTTCTGCACCCGCTGACCGGGCTCGACCACCTGCTGATGCTGCTGGGGACCGGCGTACTGGCGGCGCTGACCCGGCGCAACCTGACCTTGCCACTGGCGACCCTGGCCGCGATGTTCGGCGGGGCGATATGTGGGCATCTGTTCGGGGACGTGCTGGGCATGGAAACGCTGATCGCTGTGTCGCTGCTGGTGGCCGCAGGTGCCGTGCTGCTGCCTGGCCGGCAACGACTGCTGGCCTTGGCGATGCCGGTGTTCGCGCTGTTCCATGGCTGGGCGCATGGCGTCGAGGCCACGCCAAGCGCGTTCTGGCAGTTCAGCGCCGGCTTTGTCACGGTCAGCGGGCTGTTGCTGGCCGCCGGCTTTGCGGTCGGTTGCCTGCTGCGCCGCCATGCTGGCCTGCAAAAAGCTTTCGGCGGTGGCCTGCTGGCCGGCGCCGCGCTGGTACTGGCCGGCTGATGAACAGCGATCTGGCGTTGCTGCGCCTGCTGCAACTGGCCAGCCCAGGCCTGCCGGTAGGTGGCTTCACCTATTCGCAGGGCCTGGAGTGGGCCGTGGAGGCGGGCTGGGTAAGGGATGTGCACGGCTTCACTGCGTGGCAGCGTGAGCAGTTGCACGACACGCTGGTCGGCCTGGACTGGCCGGTGCTCGCCCGCTTGTACCAGGCCTGCCAGGCCGAGGATGCGCAGGCCTTTGCTCATTGGAGCCGGTTTTTGCTGGCCAACCGTGAAACCGCCGAGTTGCGCCTGGAAGAACAGCAGCGCGGGGCGGCCCTGGCACGGCTACTCGACGGTTGGCAGTTGGGCCAGGCGCCGGCGTGGCGGACCAGCCTCGAGCTGACCCAGTTGGGCGGCATGGCCTGGTTGGCTGTGCACTGGGCCATCCCCTTGCGCCAACTGGCCCTGGGGCATGGCTTTGCCTGGTTGGAGGGCGCGGTCATGGCCGGTGTCAAGTTGGTGCCGTTCGGCCAGCAGGCGGCCCAGACCCTGCTGCGTGACCTGGCCACCGATTTGCCCGCAGCCATCGACCAGGCCCTGACCCTGGGCGACGACCAGCTCGGGGGTGGCCTGCCGTTGCTGGCCATTGCCTCATCGCGTCACGAAACCCAATACACCCGTTTGTTCCGTTCCTGAGGACTGCCTGCATGCATAGCTATCAACAACCCCTGCGCGTCGGTGTCGGCGGCCCTGTCGGTTCCGGCAAGACCGCACTGCTCGAAGCCCTGTGCAAAGCCATGCGCGATCACTACCAGATTGCCGTGGTCACCAACGACATCTACACCAAGGAAGACCAGCGCATCCTCACCGAAGCCGGCGCGCTGGAGCCGGAGCGCATCGTCGGGGTGGAAACCGGCGGTTGCCCGCACACGGCGATTCGCGAAGACGCGTCCATGAACCTGGCGGCGGTCGAGGCGCTGGCGCGCAAGTTCGGCAACCTCGAAGTCATTTTCGTGGAAAGCGGCGGTGACAACCTCAGCGCCACATTCAGCCCGGAGCTGGCCGACCTGACCATCTACGTGATCGACGTAGCCGAGGGCGAGAAGATTCCGCGCAAGGGTGGCCCGGGCATCACCAAGTCCGACTTCCTGGTGATCAACAAGACCGACCTGGCACCGTATGTGGGGGCTTCGCTGGAGGTGATGGAGCGCGATACCCAGCGCATGCGCCCACAGCGCCCATGGACTTTCAGCAACCTGAAGAAAGGAGAGGGGCTGCAGGCAGTGATCGATTTCATTGTGGAACGCGGAATGCTGGGTGTGCGCGGTTAAACGGCCGCGCACACCGGCGTGGGCGGTGCCCTGCACCGCTGAGCTGTCGCCTGTTCAGCCAGAATGGGCGATAGGCTCGTCACCCAGTTCCTCGGCTGCCTCTTCATCGCCAGGCAGCGCGGTGATCACGCTGAAGTCGCTGACTTCCACCTGGCCGCCGCCATACCCCAGCAAGTGGAAGGAAAACGCCTTGCGATCGGTCGGGTTGTCGAAGCGGAAGTCCATCTCCAGTGGTTGATCGGTGGTGACTTGCACCTCGGCAGGCAGACCCAGCGGTACGTCCTGTTCCAGTTGCTTGGCCTTGAGCTGGATATAGGCCACGTGCCTTGGGTCCAGCGAGCGGACCTTGATGCGGACCCGGGTACGCGAGCCCCCCGGCATTTCCAGGTACTGGGCACCGATCAGGTTATCGGCCCAATCATCCTGGATGCGCTTGCGCAACCTGATCGGCGCAGGGCCGCCAAACTGGTAGCGCAGGTTCAGCGGCGTCTGCAGCAGCGACTGGTCGAGCACGCCGGCCAGGGCACCGATCTGCTGCCCGAGCAGGTTATCGCCGCTGCCAAGGTAGCGGGCCTGCCCGGCGATGAAGCCCTCACTGGCGTAACGCCGGCAACGTTGTTGAAAATCGCACTCGGTAAACACCCCTTGGCCGTTGTGGTAGCGCAGCATGCCGTTGGTGTAGGCGATCATTTCGCGGCCGGTGGCGTAGTCGCGGTACAGCGAGCGGCCGCCCAGGGCCATGGGGATCGGCAGCGAGAAGTAGTCGAGCAGTGAAGCGGCAAGGTCGATGTGGCCATAAGTCCCTTGCTTGAGCCTTGGCAATTGCGCCTGCTCCGGGGCCAGGGTCAGGTTGAAACCCCAGGAGGACGCCAGGCGCACACCGTCGATGCCATGCGACTCGTCGGAGGTCAGCACCACCAGCGTGTCCTTGAGTACCCCCTGGCGTTCGAGGCTGTCGAGGAACGCCGCAACCGCGTCGTCCAGGTAGGCCACTGCCGCCTGTTTCGGCGTGTCGAACCGTTCGAGGTACTCGGCCGGCGCGGAATAGGGCTGGTGGGTACCGACGGTCAGCAACGTGAGCATCCAGGGTTTGTCCTGCTGCTGTAAATGGCTCACGTAGCTCAATGCGCCCTCGAAGAACGCGCGGTCATCCTTGCCCCAGGGGAAGTCCAGGTAGTTCTTGTTGGCAAACCACTCCAGGCCATGTACAGCCTCGAAACCAATATGGGGCATGATGCGGTCCTTGGCCATGAAACGCAGGCCCGCACCTTGCAGGTAATGGGTGGTGAACCCGGCCTGGCGCAACTGCGCCGGCAGGCAGGCCTGGTTACGTTCGTTCTGGGTCAGCAGTTCCACGCCCTTGGGGGTGCCGTTGGCCAGCTTGTCGTAGTCGCCACACAGCATGGCGTACAGCCCACGAATGGTCTGGTGGGTGTGCAGTACGTAGTCCGGGGTATTCATGCCGCGCTCGGCCCACCTGCTGAGCTTGGGCATGAGCTCTTCATCGAAGGGGCTGTTCAACGCCTGACGGTTGGGCCGCAGGTAAGCGCCGGGGATGCCTTCCAGGGTGATCACCAGCAAATTGCGCGCACGGCCCGGGCCGTACAGCAGTCGTTGCCCGTGCAGGTCGGATTGCGTCAGGCCAATGCTGGGCAGGGGGGTGAAGGGCTGGGAAGTGCCCAGCCACTCATCGGCCTGGCGCTGTACCTGGCCCACGCCGGCAGACAGCAACTGATGGCCCAGGTTGTATTGCCGCCACTGGTCGGCATCGGAAGGTGCCAGTTGCTGGCTGCCCCAGTGGGCGCCGAACAGCACGACCGGGATGGCCCAGGCCTTGCGCGGCAGCGCCCGGCCGCGCTGTGTACGGCTGCGCCAGGCAAGCACCAGCCAGGCCAGCAGGCCGCCACCCATCAGCCAGGGCAGCCAGGCATGGGCCAGGCCGCCGCCGGTGGAGTTTTCCATGAACTGCGGGTCGGCCAGGTAGGCCAGGTCGGCGCTGGTTGGCAAACGGCCCACCGCGCTGACAAGTTCGGCCGAGGCGACCCACAGGGCCGCCCAGGCCAGCAACACCGGCAGCGCCAGCCACCACGGCCGGCGCTGCAGCAGTAACAGCAGCAGGCTGCCGAGGGCGAGGTCTGACAGGTAACCCAGGGGGTTGGACCAACCCAGCATGGCGCGCGCACCCAGTGGGATCACCAACAGCAGGCCTGCCAGAGCGGCAAGCCGGGCACGTGGGTGGTCGGACAGGTTCTTCACAAAAACTTCCCTTTTGCCATTGAATCGTCATCAAACTGTGCTGAATGATAACAGGCGAGCGGGCGGGAAGGCGGGCGCTACAAGGGTGGTTACCAAAAGCCGGGCCCGTAGTCGCGGGCCCGGCTGATGCGAGGTTCAGAAGTAGTAGGGGAATTTCAGGCTGAAGGAAAAGTCCGGGGCGTCGTCGGTCAGGCCAATGGACAAGTTGGGCACGATGGTCAGGTTGTTGCTGGCGGCGAAGGTCAGGCCGATGTTGAAATTGGCCGCGTTGTAGTCACTGTTGGAAATCGACTGCCAGTCACCGCCATCCGGTTTGATCTTGCTCTTGCGGGCAAACTGGTCCGACACCGAGAACGACATGCTCATCTTCTCGTTGAGCGCGAACGCGATGCCCCCGCCGATTTGCCAGGAGTCGCCAAGCTTGACGTCGCCCGGCACCTTGCTGTTGACCTGCGGGCTGATGTCGCTGAACGAGTCCTGCATGTTGTAGGTGTAGGACAGGCTGCCGAACAGCACGGCCGGGTCAAAGGTCTTGACCAGCGAGATGCCTGGGGTGATCGACCACACGCCATTGCCCGTCGGCAGGCTGTCCGGTACCGCCAGGTTGTTGTTGCCGTCCACCTCGCGCAGCTTGATGCCGTACGGGTCCTTGCCGGTCGGCGCCTTGACCCGCAGGGTGGCCACGGCATCCGGCCAGGTTTCGTCTTCGTCGAGGAACTTGTAGGCCACGCCAACATTGATATCGCCGATTTCCGGGTCGCGCGTGACGGTGGCATCGGAGGTGGCCGCGCCCGAGCCGCCGGCACCGCCGGACGAGTAGGTGGATTCGCGATACACCACCGGCACGTTGATGTCGAACTGCCAACGTTGCGCCAGGTTGTAGCGCGCGGTCATGTCCAAGGTCCAGTTGTCGGCCTTGATGCGGTCGAGGTTGATGCTGCCCAGGAAAATCGAGTCCAGCGCCAGGAACCCGTTGAGGGTCAGTGCACGGGTGTCGTAGTGGGTATAGGTCAGGCCGGTCTCGAAGCTGAACTTGCCGCCACCGAAGAAGCCGCTGGCCTCGTCATACAGGTTGGACACGCTCTGCGCCGGCTCCGAGTCGGCAGCCAGGGCCTGGCCATAGGAACTGCCAGTGGTGCCAGGGGCGCCGGAAGCTACCGTCTGGCCACCCTTCACGCCTTCGGCAGGCGACTTGACCAGGCGTTTGGGTGGGGCCGCCGCCGGGGCTTCTTCAACCTGGCGCACGCGTTGTTCCAGCACCATCAACGCTTGCTGCTGGGCCTCATACCGGCGCTTGAGTTCGGTCAGTTCCTGCTTCAGTGCCTCGACCTGCGGGTCGGCAGCGGCATACAGCAATGTGGCCGGGGCCAGGGTAGTCAGACACACAAAAGCCTTGAGCGTAAAAGATCGGTACATGGAGTTGCCGTCCCTTCCAACTACTTTTGATGAGACTGAGCGTAGATCAGTATCCGAAAGTGCGAAGGCCTTTGAGCTGATCGAGGCTGCCATTGAGTGAAGCCGCTGTCGGCACGCTCTCGCGCATGACCACATTGAGGGAGGTGACGTTGCTGACCAGGTTGCCGTTGCCCAGCAGCGTGGTGTTCTGCATCAGGCCGCCCTGGGCCAGGCGTTGCATGCTGCTGCCCTGGTTGTTGCTGGCGTTGATGTTCAGCTGCACGCCCACGCCGCTGGCCGAGACACTCAGCGAACCGGCGCCGTTTTCTGCGTTCAGGGTCTGACCGGCGGCCAGCGCCTGGCCCTGCTGTTGCACCACCGGTGCCTGGTTGGCCTTGGTGACGTTGATGTCGACGTTGTTGTATGCGCCGTTGTTATCACCGGCGGCGCGCACTACCTGGGTGACGCCCTCGCTGGTGGCCAGCCCGGCACCGCCGGTCACGCTGCCGGTACCGGGCGCAGTGGCTGCCCCAGCCGCGCTGCCGGTGCCTTTTTCATTGATCGTCGACACGTAGAATTGTGGCTTGATTGTCGACGCTTGCACCTGCAGGCTGCTGCTGGCGCCAATCACGTCGCCTTTGGCATTTTGCCAGGTGCTGCTCATGACGATGCCGAAGCTTACGATGCGCCCCGGCATCACGTATCGACCACGCAAATTTGCCAGTTCCTGGTCCTTCAATTCGATCGGTTTGAACGTTTCTGCATGAACCGGCAGGCTGGCAGCCAGGCAGGCCAAGGCCAGCAGGAAGGGGTTGTTCATGGCGGGCTCCCGGGAGCGTCATGCTCCTTATCATTGGACGAATCGTTAGAAGAAGTCGCTTTTGATGAAGCCAAAGTCCAGCAGCTCTGCGTCCTGCACCGGGGTGAAATTGTTCACTCGACCCTTGGCGGTCAGCGGCAGAGGCGGGTCGAGCAAGACATTGTTCTTGTCATAACCCTGGCCGATTACGGCGAAGATGATGCCGTTCCAGCCCTTGAGGAAGTCGTCAACCTTGTAGCGCCTGTGGCCCAGCACCGGGTCACCGACATACACCCAGCCCTTGTCGACTTTCTGCATGACCACGAAGTGCTTGTAGCCACGCACATCCATCAACACCACCACCGGTATGCGCACGCTGTGCAGGGTATCGGGCGCTACACGGTAGCCGCGGGCACGCATGCCCAGGCTTTCCACGTAGCGTTTCATGTCGAGCATCGAAAAGCCCTGGGTGCGCACCAGGTCCTGGTCGGCGTGGGCCAGCATGCCTTCGATGATTTGATGTTCGTCCACATCCAGCCAGTAGGCCTGGCGCAGGATGGTCGCCAGGGCAGCCGCACCGCAGCTGAAGTCGGTTTTCTGTTGCACCAGGTCGGCGAACTTGCGCTCGCGCACGCTTTGCAGGGGTTTGAATACCACGGCGCCGCCGGGCATCACTGCCAGCGGCATTTGTGCAGCTTCGCTCACGCTGGCCAGGCACAGTAAAAACGCCAAGGCGATAATGCGCATGATCGGATGCCTTCTTGTTCTGTTGAAGAAAGGCCCCCCGAAGGGGGCCTTGATTGCAGCGTTAGAACGAGGTGTTGGAGATGGCCAGCGAGTTGCTCTGCTGGTTGCCTACACCGGCGGCCACGTTCACGCCCAGGTTGCCGCTGCCACCGTTGACCGAACCGCTAAGGGTTGCAGTGTTGGTAACAGGGTTGGCCCAGCCGGTCGGGGTCAGCACTTGGAAGGACACGGTATTGCTCAAGTCGTAAGCACTGCTTTCGCTGTAGCTCTTGGCGACGTCGTTGGAGGACTGATGCGATTGCTCGCCAGACTTGGAGAAGTCAGAGGCGGAAGCATTTTCGTACGAGGACTCATGAGACTTGGTGTACGAAGAATCGCGCGACTTGTCGTAGGAGGACTGGTGCGACTTGTCGTAGTTTGAGTCGAATGCCTTCTCGAAGGACGAGTCATAGGCACTTTCGTGCGACTTGTCGATCGAGGCGTTCAGCGAGGCGTTCAGCGAACCATCGAAGCTGCTGGTGCGCGAGCGTTCGCGGCGGCCGTCGTCGGTGGTGACCGTGCGGGTCGCGTCGGCTGCTGCAGCCAGGCTGGCGTTCAGGCTGGCACTGCTGGACGAGCTGTTGGAACCGCTGGCCGAACCGTTCATGCCCCAGCTGTTGGAACCGCTGGCGCTGGCACTGTTGGAGCCACTGGCGTTGGCGCTGCTCGAACCACTGGAGTTCCAGCCGCTGGAGCCGCTGTTGCTGGCGCTTTGCGAGCCGGCCACGCTGAAGCTCGACGACGCGCTGCGGTCATCGGTCGAGTTGAAGGTGCCGTCACGCGAGCTCGACCCGCTGGCCGACGTGGTGAAGGTCAGCGTGTCTACCCGGTAGGTGCGGTCGGCGCTGTTGTTCACCGTCAGGCCTGGGCCTGACTGGTTGGCGGAGGCGGTCGCCGTGGCGTTGCCCAATGGGGCGCCGGTGTTGGCGATGGCCATGGTGTTTTTCTGCTGGTTGAGGTCGCCACCGGCCACGTTGATGCCGATATTGCCTTCAGCCCCGCTGGCCGAACCACTCATCAGCGCCGACGATTGCGTCGAGTAGTTGTCTACCCGGTTGCTGCGGCTGGTTTGCACAACGTCGGCTGTGGCGTTGGCCATGCCGAACACGAAGCTGTTGTCCAGGCTCGATTCGGAGCCGGCGTTGGCGATGGCTGCAGCGTTGTCCTGCTGGTTGCCGTTACCGGCCGCGACGTTGATGCCGACGTTGCCGCTGGAGCCGGTGCCCGAGTCGCTCATCTCGGCTTCGTTGATGGTGCCTTGGTTGGTGATGCGATTGTTGGTACTGGATTGAGTGTCCCAGGCATTGGCGGTTGCATACACCGGGATCTTGGTGGCAGGAGGCGTGTGCTGGCCATTGTTGTTGCCATTATGGTGGTCACCGCGCCGGTCGTTTTGCCCAGCTTGTACAGCAACAGCCATGACCGCAGCAATTGCGAAAACCAGAGGCTTGATTGCCATCGAGGGTTTCATGGTGATTCTCCGTACTCTAGTAGGTTAAGTGTCGTTCTTAACTGAAAGGGTCAGTCCGCGACCCGGATGCTCAAGGTGTTGGCCATGCGGTTTCCCACCCCGGCACTCTGGTTCAACTGGATCACCCCACGGCTACCGGTGAAGGCCTGGTCACTGGTGGTGACCTGGCGATAGCCGGCTGGGATGTCCGTTGCTCCGGAGTTGTTGAGCAGCGTCACGTTCTGTTGCATGAGGACGCTGTCGTCGATGCTTTGCGGTTGTGCGCCAATGCTGATGCGCATGGCATTGGCTTGTTGAGTGTTGGCGCCTGCACTCTGGTTCACCCCCAGGGCGCCGCTGCCGTTACTGAAAGCGTTGCCCTGAATGGTCGCGCGGGCGTCCATCCTCGGGTCGGCGGGGGTGTTGAGCTGTTGGCGGATCTGAGTGCTGGCGTTTGCCTCGGGACCAACGGCGATGGCGCGGGCATTGGCCTGCTGCTGCTGGTCCCCGGCGGCCTGGTTGACGCTGAGGTTGCCTTGGTAGCGGCTGCCGGAACTGTCGATGTCAGCGTTGTTGATGACCGGAACGGGGGACTGGGCGAAGGCGGGCGCACTGCACACCGCAGCCAGCATCAGCAGCATGTACTTCATCTCACTTGCCCCCGCCGGTCAGGATTTGCAGCGGCGCCAGGCCACGTTGCACGCTGGAGTTGACCATGTTGGCGATGCCGTTACCGGAACCACCGGTACCGCGGCCGCCGGCCAGGTTGGGCAACTGGTTCTGGTTGCCGAGGTTGCCGCCCAGGTTGTTGGTCTGCTGGGTGATCATGTTGCTGATGCCAGCGCCGCTGCTGATGGCGGCGAAGTCGCCGTCGCTCAGCTCGTTGGTCTGCTTGAGCACATAGGCAGAGGGGTTGGCGTTGACGGTGGTCGGATTGGGATCGGGCTGCAATGGTGGGATGGTGGCGTTACGCACCTGCACGTCGCGGGTGATGGTGATGATCCCTTTGTCGGCCTGCGCCGTCAGGCTCAGTGACCCCAGTACGCAGCCCATCAGCAAGGCGTGATAAAGGTGGTTGGCTGTTTTCCTCACGACGGCACTTCCTTCTTTGAGCGCTGGGCCTGATCAGCGATGCGAAGGACAGAGCAGAAGGTGTGCCGCTTTTTGAATTGGTATGAAAATCAGGCGCTTGGCGATGACAGCTAAGACGCACGTGGGGTGTGGTGTGTCAGCCGTGAAACAGTTGCACATCGGCATGGCCGGGCGGGCCTGCTGTGGCGTCGCCGGAAGGGGGATTTCGCAGCGGTGTTTCACCCGCTTGACACTCACCCCGCGAGTGGGGGCAGCCGCCTGATTTCGGGGGTTGTGCCGCAGGGGCCTGTGTCAGTGGCTTAACACTCGGTGGGGCAGGCTGGCGTATCGCTATCAACGACTCTAGCAACCGCTTGCAGGGCCAACAACTGGCGCTGTGGCCAACTGCCTTCAATTATTTGGTACACCTGCCCATGCTGCTGCAACCAGGCCCGGCTGTCTTCGAAAAAGCGTTGCCGATCGCGCACGTCCGGCTGGCTGCGCTGGCCGTCGGCGACCCATTCCACGCCGTGTGGGCTTAGCAAAAGATGCAGGTCGTAATGCCGGGCGAGCAGGGCCTGTTCCAGCCAGGCCGGGCAGTCGCCGAACAGCGTTTGGCTCCAGAGCATGTTGCTGAGCAGGTGGGTGTCGAGGACCAGCAAGGGGGGCGCCTGCTCGCGGGCCTGGTCTTCCCACGCCAGTTGGCCACGGGCAATGCTGGGGATATCGGCATAGCAGGTATCGCGGCGCTCCTGCTCGATGAAGTGACGCACGTACTCGGCCACCACCAAACCGCCAAAATGCGCCTGGATCACCCCGCTGAGCCAGCTTTTGCCGCTGGACTCGGGGCCGCACAGCACCAGTACTTTCGTCGCCTGCACCGCGCTCATGGCTGCACCAATGCCGGGTCGCGTTGCCATTCCAGCCAGCCGCGTACGGCTATGAGGGTCAAAACCGCGAACAAACCTGCTGTGAAGTACAGCTGCTGGTGCAGGTACAGGCCGACATAGAGGGTGTCGACCACTACCCAGAGGGCCCAGCATTGCAGGCGCTTTTGCGCCATCCACAGTTGTGCCACCAGGCTGAAGCCGGTCAGGGTCGCGTCCAGCCAGGGCATTGCGGCGTCGGTCCAATGGGCCATGGCCGCGCCCAGCGCGGCACTGAGCAGCACCCCGACGGCCAGGCCGGCAAATAGCGCCGGGCCATGCAAGCGCGAGACCTGGCGGGCGTCTTCAGTGTGGTCGGGGCGTTGCCATTGCCACCAGCCGTACAGTTGCAGGAGGGCGTAGGCCAGTTGCAGCAACATGCCCGAATACAGCTTCACCTCATAGAACAGCCAGCCATAGATCAGCACCATGACCAGGCCGATCGGCCAGCACCAGGCGTTCTGCTTGACCGTGAGCCAGACAGCGATGACGCCGAGGACGGCGGCGATGAGTTCAAGGCCGGACATCGGCGATCCTTGGCTGCGGGGAAGGGGCGCGATTGTAGCTGGTCGGCGGGCGAAGGTGTAGCCGCGCCCGCCGGCAGCCCTTACTACACGCGGAACTGGCGCAGTAACTGCTCCAGCTCTTCGCTCAACTGGCCCAGGGCCACCCGGCATCGCTGGACTGGCGCGCCGCATCGGCGGTTTGCTGGGACAACCCGGCAGTGTCCAGCACGTTGCGGTTGATCTCTTCGACCACATGCGCCTGCTGCAGGGTTGCACTGGCAATGGACGCATTCAAGGCGGTGAGGTTGTTCAGCGCCTTATTGATGGCGTCCAGGCTGGCGCCGGCCTCGCGGGCCTGTTCGACGGTCTGGCGCGAGGCCTCGCTGCTGGTGTCGATTGCCCGCACAGCGGCGTCCGACTGGCTTTGCAGGTGCTCGATCATGGTATGGATCTCGGCCGTGGACTGCGCGGTGCGCTGTGCCAGCAGGCGCACCTCGTCGGCGACCACGGCAAAGCCGCGGCCTTGCTCCCCAGCCCGGGCCGCCTCGATGGCCGCGTTCAGCGCCAGCAGGTTGGTTTGCTCGGCAATCGAACGGATCACGTCGAGCACGCCGCCGATGCGCGTGCTGTGCTCGGCCAGGTCGCGGATCACCTGCACAGCCTGTTCGATGGTCAGCGACAGCCGGTCGATCTGCGCCAGGCTGCCGTGGATGGCTTGCTGGCCCTGGGTGACCTGCAGTTGGGCGCTGTGCATTTCCCCAGCAGCCTGTTCGGCCGTCTTGGCCACGTCCTGCACGGCGTAGGTCACTTCGTTCACGGCGGTAGCCACCTGGTCCATCTGCAGCGACTGCTGGGCACTGCGCTGCTCGGCGGCACCGGCGTTGTCACCCACGTGCCCGGCCGACTGGGCCAGCGCATGGGCGGCCCCTTGCAATTGGCCGACCACGGCCTGCAGCTTGCCATTGAAACGGTTGAAGTGTTCACCAAGGCGGGTGATTTCGTCGCGACCATGGGTGTCCAGGCGCCGGGTCAGGTCACTTTCACCACTGGCGATATTGCCCATGGCCTGCACCGCTTCCTGAAGGGGGCGGGCAATGCTGCGGGCGATCAGCATCACCACCAGCGCCATCAGCAGGGCAATGCCCAGGCCAACCAGCGAGGCATCGCGCAACTGGCGGGCGAATTCGGCCTGCACGTCATCGACGTACACGCCGGACCCGATGATCCAACCCCACGGCTTGAACAGTTGGATGTAGGAGGTCTTGGCCACCGGTTCGCTCGCCCCGGGCTTGGGCCAGCGGTAGTTGACCGGGCCCGCGTCGTGCTGGCGCGCCAGGGCGACCATTTCATTGAACACGGCAAAGCCGTCGGGGTCGCGGATAGCAGACAGGTCCTGGCCGTCGAGCTTGGGGTTGGTCGGATGCATGATCATCTTCGGCCCCAGGTCGTTGATCCAGAAATAATCGTCGTGGTCGTAGCGCAGGCCCCGGACAACTTGCAGCGCTTGCTGCTGGGCGGCTTCACGGCTGAGCGTGCCGGCTGCCTCCAGGCCCTGATAATACGCCAGTACCCCAGCGGCGGTTTCCACCACGTGGTGGGTCTTTTCGGCTTTGGCCTGGTACAGGTCGCCGTGGATCTGGCGCAGCATCAGCAGCCCCAGCACCACCAGCATGGCCACCGCCACCACCAGGATCAGCCACAGGCGTTGGCTGATCGACATTGATCTCAAAGTGTTCATCCAGCCGCTCCCACATTGTTCTTTTTATTCATCTGCATCCAAGCACGGTTTGCAGCCATGCCCCACTCGACTAATGGCTAAGTGCTATCCTTGTCTCAGTCTGCAGACGGTTGCGTAACGGATTTGCAAAGGTGCTCTGACAGGATTTCGGCCGCGCAAGATGAAACCTTTAGCCGCCGTGAACTTTTCCACTGGCGCTGGTCCCAACAGTCGCTGTAAAAAGCCGGTCCGCGTGCGGCAATCGTCAACAGATCAAGAACAAGGGGCCTGCTGCGAGCAGCGCTCCACCGGGGGAATGATGGATTTTTGGACTGCCTTCCAGGCAATCATCTTGGGCGTAGTAGAGGGGCTGACGGAGTTCCTGCCGATTTCCAGTACCGGCCACCAGATCATCGTCGCCGACGTGATCGGTTTTGGCGGTGAACGGGCCATGGCTTTCAACATCATCATCCAGCTGGCGGCGATCCTGGCCGTGATGTGGGAGTTTCGCAGCAGGATTTGCGAGGTGGTTTTGGGCTTGCGCAGCCAACCCAAGGCACGGCGCTTTAGCGGCAACCTGTTGTTGGCATTCCTGCCTGCGGTCGTACTGGGCGTACTGTTCGCCGACCTGATCCACGAGTACCTGTTCAACCCGGTCACCGTGGCGGCAGCGCTGGTGGTGGGTGGGGTGATCATGTTGTGGGCCGAGCGGCGCACGCATCGGGTAGAGGTTGACCATGTCGACGACATGCGTTGGAGCCATGCGCTGAAAATAGGTTTCGTGCAGTGCTTGGCCATGATCCCCGGCACATCGCGTTCAGGTTCGACCATCATCGGCGGGCTGCTGTTCGGTCTGTCGCGCAAAGCGGCCACAGAGTTCTCGTTCTTTCTCGCCATGCCGACCATGGTCGGCGCGGCTGTGTATTCGGGCTACAAGTACCGCCACCTGTTCCAGCCGGATGACTTGCCGGTGTTCGCCATCGGTTTCGTCACCTCGTTCATTTTCGCCATGATCGCCGTGCGTGCGCTGCTCAAGTTCATCGCCAACCACAGCTATGCCGCGTTTGCCTGGTATCGCATCGTGTTCGGCCTGTTCATTCTGGCTACCTGGCAGTTCGGCTGGGTCAACTGGACCTCGGTGCATGGCTGAGGGGCGTCGTGCCGCGCCGCTGGACGGTGTACGCAACCTGCGCCTGAAGCTGCTGGTGCTGGCCGTGTTGTGCGTGCTGCCAGGGCTGGGCGCGTCACGCATGGCCTGGCTTGACCAGGCCTGGTGGCCATTGGCGCTGTACCCAGCGATGAGCCTGGTCAGCGTCATGCTGTACTGGCAGGACAAACACCAGGCACGTCAGCAGGCCTGGCGCACGCCCGAAAAAGTGCTGCATGCCAGCGAGCTGCTGGGTGGCTGGCCGGGTGCGTTGCTGGCGCAGCAGCTGTTCCGGCATAAGACCCGCAAGGTTTCTTACCAGTTGCTGTTCTGGGCAATCGTACTGTTGCACCAGGTGTTCTGGGCAGACTGGCTGTTTTTCGGCGGGCGCTTTCTGCCTTTAGGGTGATGGGTGGCACCGAAGCGGGGCAGCCGGTCTCACAGCAGTAAACCCACCTGTAACCGCTTCGGCAACCGTTGCACCACCAGCTGGTGCGAGCGCTGCAGTAAGTCACACAGTTCGTCCCGGCCCATGGGGTAGGGCGGCGCCATGCTGATCCAGCGTGCCCGTGCCAGGTAAGGCGCAGGTCGCACCCCAGGGCGGTCGCAATAGCCGAGAAACAAATCGTCGGCCACCTTGAACGACAGCCCTGCGCCGGCCAGGTCGAGTACCGCGAACATCTTGTTGCCGGCCACCGAGAACACCCGGATACCCCCCCACTTGTAGTCTTCCTGGGCACCCGGCAGGTCCAGGCAGAACGCCGCTACTTCAGCTTCGCTCATGTTCGCGTTCATACGTATCGTTCTCCACACGCCTCGAACGACGCCGCCAGATGGTCGATCCACACCCGTACAGCCGGTAACAGGCCGCGCCGGTGCGGGTAAACCGCCTGCAGGTAGCCACCTGGCAGCGACCACTCAGGCAGCAGGCGTACCAGCTCGCCGCGTTCCAGTTCCGCCTCGCAAAACATGCTGGGTAGTGCAGTAAAGCCCAGGCCAGCTCGTACAGCGGCATTACGTACTACGAAATCGTCGATCGCCAGGCGCGGCTCCAGGGCCAGGTCCTGTTGCTTGCCGTTGGGGCCGAGCAGCCGAAAGTGCACCAGCCGGTCTGCCTCGGCGGCGCCCAGTACCGGCAACGTCGCCAGTTCGGCAGGGTCGCGAATGTGGTCGGCGAAGCCTGGGGCGGCAACCAGCTGCATTTGCGCCTGGCGCAGGCGGCGGGTGACCAAGGCCGGGTCTTCATCGCCCAGGTCGCGCACGCGCAGGGCAACGTCAATACCTTCGGAAATCAGGTCGACCCGGCGGTTGAGCAGTACCATGTCCAACTGCACCAGTGGGTACTGTTCGAGAAAGCGGCTGATCACCTGCGGCAGAAACGCGTGGGCCAGCGCCACGGGGCAGGACACACGCAAGCGCCCGCGTGGTTCGCTGCTCATGCTGGCCACCGTCTCATCGGCAGCTTCGGCCTCCAGCAGCATGGCCTGGCAGTGATGCAGGTAGCGCTCGCCGACTGCGGTGAGTTTCAACTGCCGGGTAGTGCGCTGCAGCAGGCGGGTGCCCAGGCGCTCTTCGAGTTCGGCAATGCGCCGGGACAAGCGTGACTTGGGAATGCCCAGCTGGCGCCCCGCTGCCGCAAAACCGCCGGCTTCCACTACGCGGGCAAAATAGAAAAGGTCATTGAGGTCTTGCATGAACAGCTCTCATTGTTCCACTCATGAGACAAACTAGCGCATTTTATGTAACTTATCAGTGATTAATCACTCAGGTAGGATTCTCTCCATCGTGATCGCTTACTGATGCGGTCTTCATTCACAGGAGAGTCCCATGAAACTGTTGCACATCGATTCGAGCATCCTGGGTGACAATTCCGCATCGCGCCAGTTGAGCCGCGAGGTGGTCGAAGCCTGGAAAGCCGCAGACCCCAGCGTTGAAGTGGTGTACCGCGACCTGGCTGCCGATGCCATTGCACACTTCTCTGCTGCCACGCTGGTAGCCGCTGGTACCCCGGAAGACGTACGCGATGCCGCCCAGGCATTCGAGGCCAAGCTCAGCGCCCAGACCCTGGAAGAATTCCTGGCCGCCGATGCCGTGGTGATAGGCGCGCCGATGTACAACTTCAGCGTGCCGACCCAGCTCAAGGCCTGGATCGACCGCGTTGCGGTGGCCGGCAAGACCTTCCGCTACACCGAGGCGGGCCCTGAGGGGCTGTGCGGTAACAAGAAGGTCGTGCTGGTTTCGACCGCGGGTGGCCTGCACGCTGGCCAGCCAACGGGTGCTGGGCATGAAGACTTCCTGAAGGTGTTCCTGGGCTTCATTGGTGTCACCGACCTGGAAATCGTGCGCGCTCACGGCTTGGCCTACGGCCCGGAGCAGCGTACACAGGCGCTTGACGCCGCACAGGCGCAGATCGCCAGTGAGCTGTTTGCGGCGGCTTGATGCACAGCGATAAGGCTTGCAAGGCTCAGGTGCCGGCAAGTCCGCGCTGCTGATCGTGCCCTGCTCAAGGGCACTGGAAACCCGTGAGTACGCAGTGTTCGCGGGTTTTCTGCGTTATGCATCAACGTTACAGGTTGACGCAACAGTCAGACTGTTGCGCCAGCCTAGGCCACAACTGTGCTGGTCCTCTTCAGAGTTATAGCCTTATGCTGTAACGAAATATGTCTAGAACGCCTGAAGAAGGAATCTGCCGTGCCGCTCAAGGACCTGCTCATCGCCCTGGTGGTGATTGTTGCCTGGGGAGTCAACTTTGTAGTCATCAAGGTTGGCCTCGACGGCTTGCCACCGATGCTGTTGGGGGCACTGCGCTTTTTGCTGGTGGCGTTTCCCGCGGTCTTGCTGGTCAGGCGACCCAAATTGCCCTGGCGCTGGCTCATCGCCTACGGCGCAACCATCTCTCTGGGCCAGTTCGCCTTTCTCTTCCAGGCCATGTACAGCGGCATGCCTCCAGGGCTGGCTTCGCTGATTCTGCAATCGCAGGCATTCTTTACGCTCGGCTTCGCCGCGCTGTTCCTCGGTGAACGGCTGCGCCTGGCCAGTGTGCTGGGACTACTGGTGGCGGCCAGTGGCCTGGCCCTGATCGGCAGCGAAGACGGTGGCCACGTGCCGATGGTGGCGCTGCTGCTGACATTGTGCGGCGGTGCCATGTGGGGGCTTGGCAACATCATTACCCGGCGCTTTGGCTCGGTCGACCTGGTGGCCCTGGTGATCTGGGGTGGGTTGATCCCGCCGTTGCCGTTCCTGGCGTTGTCCTGGTGGCTGGAAGGCCCAGAGCGTATTGGCCATGCGCTTGCCAACATCAGCCTCAGCTCGGTGCTGGCGCTGGCGTACCTGGCTTTTGTCGCCACCATGATCGGCTACAGCCTGTGGAGCAAGCTGTTGTCGCGCCACCCGGCCGGTAAGGTCGCGCCTTTTTCGCTGCTGGTGCCGGTGATCGGCTTGAGTTCGTCGGCATTGCTGCTGGGCGAACGACTGACCGCAATTCAGGGCTGGGGCGCATTGTTGGTGATGGCCGGGCTGCTGGTAAACGTATTCGGCGCGCGGATCGGCCGGCGCTTGCGTGCGGCCAGCGCCTGACGCGAGGGTGGCTGAAGCGTTGACCGGGTGGTATGGCTCCATTCCCAATTGCCAAAGTGAGGCTCTGTTAGAATCGGCCTCATTGTACGAGACCAGGCCAACGGAGCGCTTGCATGATCATTTCCACTACCAGCCAACTTGAAGGCCGCCCGATCGCCGAATACCTGGGCGTGGTCAGCGCCGAATCGGTACAGGGCATCAATTTCGTCCGGGATTTCTTCACGCGGGTTCGCGACGTACTGGGGGGCCGTTCACAAACCCTGGAAAGCGCACTGCGCGAGGCCCGCGAGCAGGCCACCGAAGAGCTCAAGGCGCGCGCCCAGCAGTTGCAAGCCGATGCGGTAGTCGGTGTGGATTACGAGATCAGCATGCCTTCGGTACAAGGCGGCATGGTCGTCGTGTTTGTCACCGGCACCGCAGTGCGGCTGCGGTGAAGGCCGGTTTGCCACTGGTCGGCTGTCTCGGCTTTGCCGCACTGGTCTGTAAATGACCGGCTAGTCTCATTTTTACAGGCCGCGTCACTTGGCAGCTTTTCTGGTTGCCGGCGCGTTGCCGCTGAAGGGAGACAGGGCATGAGCGAATCTTTTTTCGAAGATCTTAACGATGCGTTTCCGATCAACAGCCAGGTGCGTTGCGGCCAGGCGGCATTCCGGCTGGGGTTCGCCCACATGACCCTGGATGATTCCGAGCAGCTGCAGCCTGCCCATCTGCAGCGCAGCAAAAAGGGCCGCTTCATGCCCCGGGTGCCGCTGAAGAAGTAACCCCGCGCTTTCCGACGGCGGATTTTTTCTGGCCATTCGTTGACCCGCCTCATGAAATGATTGGGTAACACTCGCCGGCCCGCCAAGACTGTGCTTTGCTGACGCCACATTCGAGCAACGGAGGATTGGATGCTCATGCGCGTCAGGGAACAGACTTATTGGCAATGGGCGGACGCCCACCTACACAGCCGCAGCCACGACGAAGCGCTCAGCGATGGCACCACACTGGATGTGCAGGTGCGCTTGTCGCGCCTGGGCGCAACGCAATTGTTCCTGGGGTTGTATGCCGGGGATGGGCGGGCGTTGGTGGAGGAGTACTACCCCGCGCGGCCGGGCGAGACCATGACCCGTGCCATGGTTTGGGGTGTCGACCGCGCCAGGGCCATGGCGACAGGGGCATTGCCGTTGCCGCCAGCCCGCCGCCAGCGGCGCCAGGCATGAAAAAGCCCGGCCTGTTCAGGCCGGGCTCTGCTAACGGTGGCAACCTCAATTGAGCGGTTCGATCACCTTGACCGCCTGCTGCTCACGGGCAGCGGGCCACTCCTGTTGCAGGGTCTGCAGCACACGGCCAACGAACTCGGTGTCGGCGGCGGCCTTCTTGCCAACGTAGCCTTGGCCACGACGGTAAACCTTGAAGCGGGCACGCATGCTGGGCAGGTGCTCTTCAAATTCAGCTTCGACGGTATTCGGTGGCAGGCGATCGAGACGCACTTCACCGGTTTGGCTGACCCACAGCAGGTGGTCGTCCAGGCTGTCTTTGCGGCCGGCGAACAGCTGGGCCAATTGGTCGATTGTCGGATTGTTGTTCAAGTTCATCATAAAGCCCCCATTACCCATTCGTAGGTGATTTTCACAGTTGGCGCTACCACGGTGTAGCGCACTACCAACGCTGCTACAGCAGCATCGCAACAGGGGCTTTCTCACGCTGCCTTTTGGACAGTTTCCCGCTCCACGAACGGCCTGCGTTACCGCGCAGGCCGTTTGGAATACCCTTGCCACCGCCCCCGATCAGGGAGACAGCTTCATCATGCACAAGGGCGATGAACGGCGTCAACCATTTTGTAGTGAATATTTTTTCTCACTACATAGTGTCGATTTGTTCGACAATCCGCGGCGTTTCTACAGGTCGGAAAGGATCGCAACGGCAGCACGTACCCGAGCCTCATTGGGGTAATTGCGGTTGGCCAGCAACACCACCGCCAGCTGTTCGGCGGGCACGAACGCAGCGTAGGCACCAAAGCCATTGGTAGAGCCGGTCTTGTTGTACCAGGCCGCAGGCAGCGCTGGGAGGGCTGGCTGCAAGCGCGTGACTGGCTGCGGTTCACGGATCAGCCTTGGGCTGTTGCCATCGACCAGCGTGTCCAGTGCGACCGGGTAGGGGTAGCGTTCCCAACCCAGGCCCTGGGTCATGGCGCCGACCTGAAAGTAGCCTTGGCGGGTAATGCTCAAGGCTTGCTGCAGCGCCGGTGGCAGGCCCTGCGGCTGCAGGTGCAGGCGCACATAGCGCAGCAGGTCGCGGGCGCTGGTCTTGATCCCGTAGGCTTCGTCGGCGTAGGGGCCGGGGCTGACGCGTACCGGCTTGTCGGCGGCATCGTAACCTTGTGCGTACAGGCCCTGGGCGCTGGCAGGCACTTGCAGATAGGTGGCGCGCAGGCCCATCGGTACCAACAGCCCTTCGCTCATCAGTGTCGAAAACGAATGCTGTTGTGCGCGGGCGGCCAGGTCGCCGAACAGGCCCAGGCTAGGGTTGGAGTAGCAGCGCTGGGTGCCGGGTTTGGCGCGTGGTTGCCAGTGCCGGAAGAAATCTACGACCTGCTGCGGCGTGTGGACGTCATCCGGAAACTGCAGCGGCAGGCAGTCTGCGCTGTAGGCGCCGAGATCGCGAACGACCGCCTCGCCCATAGGGGCGCCTGCCAACGCCGGGTGGTAACGCTTGGCCGGCGCCGACAGGTCCAGCTTGCCCTGTGCGCTGGCCAGCGCGGCCAAGGTGGCGGTATAGGTCTTGCTCAACGAGCCGATCTCGAACAGCGTGTCACGGCTTACCGGCACGTCGTCGGCCTTGCTGGCCACGCCGTAACTGAAATAGTGCGCACGGCCGTGGGCATAAATGGCCACGGCCATGCCGCTGATGCCCTGCTCCAGCATCAGCGGGCGGACGACCTGGTCGACCTTGGCCTGCAACGGGCCGTGAGCCTGGGCGGTGGTAGGGCCCAAGGCAAGCGTGATGGTGGTGGCAAGCAAAGCATTGCGCAAGCGCGGCATGGGCGGTTCCTTGTGTGCATGGTGTCCGTTGAGCGATACCCCAGGGGGTTCCGGCGTTAGCGCTGAAAAGCCGGAAACCTTATCGTCTGCCCTTGCACAATGACAAGACGGGAGCCGTGATGAAGTATTTGCGCATGCTGTTCGACAATTTCACCCTGGCCTTGCTCGGGGTGGTATGCATTGCCACTGTATTGCCTTGTTCAGGCGACGGGGCGGTGTACTTCGGCTGGCTGACCAACCTTGCCATCGGCCTGCTGTTCTTCCTGCACGGTGCCAAGCTGTCGCGTGAGGCGATCATCGCTGGCGCCGGGCATTGGCGCCTGCACCTGCTGGTGTTCTCCTGCACGTTCGTGCTGTTCCCGCTGCTGGGGTTGGCGTTCAAGCCGCTGTTCGTGCCACTTGTAGGCACTGAGCTGTACCTGGGTGTGCTGTACCTGTGCGCCTTGCCCGCAACCGTGCAGTCGGCCATTGCCTTCACTTCGCTGGCCCGCGGCAACGTGCCGGCGACCATCTGCAGTGCGGCGGCGTCCAGCCTGCTGGGTATCTTCCTCACCCCATTGCTGGTGATGATGTTGCTGGGCGCCAGTGGCGATACTGGCTCCGGCCTGGATGCGGTACTCAAGATCACCTTGCAACTGCTGGTGCCCTTCGTGGCCGGGCAGATCGCGCGGCGCTGGATTGGCGCTTGGGTCAAGCGCAATGCCCGCTGGTTGAAGGTGGTCGACCAGGGTTCGATTCTGCTGGTGGTGTATACCGCCTTCAGCGAGGCAGTGGTGACCGGTCTGTGGCACACGGTTTCGCCACAGCACCTGGCCGGGTTGTTCGCGGTATGCGGCATTCTGCTGACGGTGGTGTTGTTCGCTACCCGTTTGTTGGGCAAAACGCTGGGCTTCGACCTCGAGGACCGTATCACCATCCTGTTCGCCGGCTCGAAGAAAAGCCTCGCCACGGGCGTGCCCATGGCGCAGGTGCTGTTCGTGGGCAGTGGCATTGGCGCGATGATCCTGCCGCTGATGCTGTTCCACCAGATCCAGTTGATGGTGTGCGCAGTGCTGGCGCAGCGTTATGCCAGCCGTGAGGAGGGTTTGCCAGAGGCTCTGGCAGGCGCTGAACGTGCTGCGGCGGGCACCCGCCAACCCCCCGCCAACCCGTGATCAGTCGCCCTCCAGCGCGCGTTCGACAAACGCGCGACTGGCGCCAAGCACCTGGCCTTGCACGCTTTCGCTGACCAGCATGCGGCCAACCAGCAGTGCACCCACGCACTGGCTGATCAATACCCAGGCCAACTGCTCATCCTCCAGGGTGGCGCTCCAGGCCTGGTGCAGCTGCAGTAACCAATGCTCGGCCACTTCCCGCACAGGCGCGTCAGCGCGGGCTATCTCCACCCCTAGCGGTGGCAATGGGCAACCCTGCTCGGCGTTGTGCAGGTGCGCCAGGCTAAGGTATTGCTGCAGGCAGCGGGCCAGGCGCTCGCGGCTGGCACCTTGGTTGGCCAGCCGGGCGAGTGGGCTGTTGCAGAGTTCCTGCCGGACCACCTCGGTGAACAGGTCATCCTTGGACGGGAAATGGTTGTAGAACGCCCCCCCGGTCAGGCCAATGGCTTTCATCAAGCCGGCGACGCCCGTGCTGGCAAAGCCTCCACGCTTGGCCAGCGCACCGCTGCTGGCGAGCAACCGTTCACGGGTCTGCTGCTTGTGTTCGTTTGAGTAGCGCATGGGCGTGCCTCTGCAAGACGGCTTGACGAAAGTCGGCATCATAGCATAGCGTTCGTTTACTAAACGATCATTTACCAATAGGTGCAAGCATGTCAGAACAACCGAAGGTCGTGCTGGTGATTGGTGCAGGGGACGCCACCGGCGGCGAGATTGCCAAGCGTTTCGCCCGCGAAGGCTATATCGCCTGTGTCACCCGGCGCCAGGCTGGCAAGCTGCAGCCGTTGCTGGAAGAAATACGCGCTGCCGGTGGCCAGGCCTACGGGTTCGGCTCCGATGCGCGCAAGGAAGACGACGTGGCGGAACTGGTCGAAACCATCGAGCGCGATATCGGCCCGATCGAAGCCTTTGTGTTCAACATCGGTGCCAATGTGTCATGCAGCATTCTGGACGAAACCCCACGCAAGTATTTCAAGATCTGGGAAATGGCTTGCTTCGCGGGCTTTCTGACTGCCCAGGCGGTAGCCCGGCGCATGGTCCGGCGCGAGCGCGGCACGCTGCTGTTCACTGGCGCCACCGCCGCAACCCGTGGCGCGGCCGGTTTTGCCGCCTTCGCCGGCGCCAAGCATGGCTTGCGCGCATTGGCCCAGAGCATGGCCCGCGAGTTGGGGCCGCGCAATATTCATGTCGCCCATGTGGTGGTGGACGGGGCCATCGACACTGCCTTCATTCGCGACAGCTTCCCCGAGCGCTACGCCCTCAAGGATGAGGGTGGCATCCTCAACCCTGCACACATCGCCGACAGCTATTGGTTCCTGCACGCCCAGCCCCGCGACGCCTGGACCTTCGAGCTGGACCTGCGGCCCTGGATGGAAAGCTGGTAAACCCTTTTCCCTGCAAGGACATGACCATGCACAAGCACGTCGATTTCTACTTTGATCTGGGTAGCCCAGCCAGTTACCTGGCCTGGACCCAGCTGCCGGCGCTATGCGCCCGCCACGGCGCAACGCTGCACTACCGGCCAATGCTCCTGGGCGGGGTCTTCCAGGCCACGGGCAACGCCTCGCCAGCGATGATCCCCGCCAAAGGGCGCTACATGTTCGCCGACCTGGCGCGCTTTGCCGCCCGCTACGGGGTGCCGTTTGGGCTGCCGCCGGCTTTTCCGGTCAATACGCTGCACCTGATGCGAGGCGTCATGGGTACGCAGTTGCGTTCGCCGGAGCGTTTCGAGGGGCTGCTGGCGGTGTTGTTCAAGGGTTTGTTTGTCCAGCAGTGCAACCTGAGCGATGTGGCGGTACTGGACGCCACCCTG
Organism: Pseudomonas sp. NY5710; assembly: GCF_013305665.1. NCBI lineage: Bacteria > Pseudomonadati > Pseudomonadota > Gammaproteobacteria > Pseudomonadales > Pseudomonadaceae > Pseudomonas > Pseudomonas sp. NY5710. Next base: position 2,854,676 of record NZ_CP045554.1, on the reverse strand, counting down.
GCTGAAGGCGGTTTTGACCCACACGCGTTTCACGCACTGGCAGCAGATGACCAAATCAAGGCAGCACTGCGGCAGGCGACCGAGGTAGCGGTGCAGCGGGGGGTATTTGGTGCGCCGACGTGCTTTGTCGGCGAAGACATGTTCTTCGGTCAGGACCGCCTGGACTTCGTCGAGGCAGCGCTGCAGCAGGGGGCGAGCAGCCCTTCCAGCTGAGTGCGTTCCCACTGGCTGAGCAGATCGCAGGGGTTGCTGCCATACCGTTGCCAGGCATCAAGCCCGGCCTGCGCCCCGCACGGGGCCGTGCAGTGGATGCACTGGGCAAGGACCTCGCTGTCCAGCGCGAGGGTCAGTTGCCAGCCGTCGATGATCACGTCCACCAGAGCGTGGTCATGGCGCTGGGCTATCGACAGGGTATGGACACCGAGCGCTGCGTCACGCAGGCGTTGATAGACCACCCGGCTGTTCATGCCGTCAGAAGTTCGCCGGGGTATTGGCGCTGATGATCTCGGCCTCGTCCGGGCCGATGTTCTTGAAGCTGTGCGGCAGCGTGGTGGGGATGTAGTAGCCATCACCCGAGTTGAGCACGCTGACCTGGCCGTCGACCCACAGCTCCACAGTCCCCCGCGTGACCAGCCCGCATTCTTCGCCTTCGGCATGCACGATCGGTTCGCCCGAGTCTGCGCCAGGCGCGTACAGCTCACGCAGCATGCGCATCTGCCGGCCTTCGACACTGGCACCGACCAACAGCATGCGCAAGCCGTTCCGGCCAAGGTCTGGCTGCTCGCCGCCGCGGAACACATAGCGCTCTTCACGTACCGGCTCGTCGAAGCTGAAAAACTCCGCCAGGCTCATGGGAATGCCTTCAAGGAGCTTTTTCAAGGAACTGACCGAAGGGCTCACGCGGTTCTGTTCGATCTGCGAGATCGTCGAGTTGGTCAGCCCGCTACGGCGGGCCAATTCCCGTTGGGAGAGGTTGTTGCGTTCCCGCACCAGTTTGAGTCGCGTCCCCGTGTCCATAGCCGCCTTGTAATCAGAGGTGTTTAAAATAACGAGCGATGCGCATTAAAACATACTCTGCCGCGTTGCGCGCTGTGCTTCTCAACGCCTTTGTTCACGCGGGATTGGCCACAGCCCGACCAGCAACAACAGCGTTGCCACGGCCAGGAAGGGCAAGCGCGGGTCCACGGCATAGACCAAGGTCCCGGCCAGTGGCCCGATGACCGCCCCCATGCCCTGGGCTGCACCTATGGAGCCGGCCGTGGCGCCTTGCTCGCTGGCCTGCATGGCATTGGCGGCCAGGGCCGAAAATGCCGGGAATACAAAACCCATGCCCGCCGCCGCCACAAAGTAGCAGGCCCATAGCCATGGGGCCGTGGTCGCCAGCGCGCCGCTGGCAAAGCCCAGCGCCGAAACCGTGGCACCGACCCGGATCATCTTCAGCGGTGGCCACTGCAGCTGGCGCAGCATGACCTGGGCCAGCATCAGCGCCACACCCACGGTGGTGAGGGCAATGCCGGCAGCCTGGGCGGCCTGGGCTGGCCCCAGCTGCAGGCGGTCAAGGGCGAAGAAGCCGACGGTGATCTGCGACACGGTCACACTCAGCATGGCGCTGAATGCCACCAGCAACGGCCGGCGCAGGCGGGGGTCGTTGAGCCTGACCGGGGTGGGCGGCTGGCTGTGTGCAAGCGCCTGTGGCTTCAGGGCCAATAGCAGCACAACGAAGGCGCTGGCAGGGAGCAGCGACATGACCAGAAACGGCAGGCTCAGGCTATGCCGCGCCAACAGCGCTGCCAGGGCTGGGCCGACCACCAGGCCCACGGCGTTGGCCGCCCCCAGCGAAGCCATGGCCCGTGCCCGCTGCTGCGGCCCGACATGGTCGGCGATCAGGGCGTTGCAGCCGACCGGAATGGCGGCATAGAAGGCACCGATGCAAGCGCGTGCGACCATCAGGCCGATGAAGGCCATTGTTGCACCTGGCATCCAGCGCAGTGCACCTTCGACAAACAGGCACAACAGCCAGTAGGCCAAGGTGAAACCCGCGCTACCCAGCAGCAGTACGCGCCGACGGCCAAGGCGGTCAGCTGCGCGGCCCCACGGGCGGGCCAGCAACACCCAGACCACGCCGGCCACGGTAATGGCGGCGCCGGCTTGCCAGGTGGCCATGCCCAACTGGCGGGCGATCGGGCCGATCAAGGCGACGAAGGCCATCATCGACATCGTACAGGCCATGTTGGCCAGCAGCAGCGGGCGTAGATCAAGGGTGCTGGCTAGGCTGAGCGTTGCAGGATCCTTTGCGAGGGTCATGGGGTTTCCAGGGCAGTAGGGCCGGTGACAGCCGGTCATTGATGGAGGTCGACCGCCCTGGGCTGCCTCAGATCATTGATTGCGGCGCAGGGGGCCAGGCCACATGCTACGCAACACGCCGTCGCGGCGCACCCAGGCATGCATCAGCGCCGCGCCTACATGGACCAATACGGTGGCGAACAGCAAGTAGCCCGCCCAACCATGGGCCTGGCGCAGCACGGCATACAGCTGCAGGTTGTGCGGCGCGATCGCGGGCAGGCCGAGCGGGCGCGGGTAGTCGCCGGCAGACAGCATGGCCCAGCCCAGCAGCGGCATCGCCAGCATCAGGCCATAAAGTGCCAGGTGCGACGCGCCGGCAGCCCAGCGCTGCACGGTTGGCAGGTCTGCAGGCAGTGGCGGGTGGGGTACGGCCAGGCGCACGCCGATACGCAGCACGACCAGCACCAGCAACGCCAGGCCGGTGGCCTTGTGCAGGCTTATCAGTACAGGGTGGCGCAACGACAGGTCGGCAACCATGGTCACGCCGATGAACAGCATGGCCAGGATCAGCACGGCCATCAACCAATGCAGCGCGCGGGCAAGGGGGTGGAAGGCTTCGGGCTTCATGGGCGGGCTCCGGTGCCGAGCGATTCACGGCTGCGGCGGTTGAAAGATTCCGAATAGGCGGCGGAACGGGCGGCGAGGATCGGGTCGTTGGAGGCTTCGATACCTTGCGGCAGGATCAGTGGGTCGAAGTTGATGTCGCGGCAGGCCCCTTGCTCAGGTGCATCGACCTGCTCCAGCACCAGGGTGCCGGCGTCTACGCTGCGCCGCTCCGCAGGCCAGGGGCGGGCCGGGTCATCCACCGCATCGCCCGGTTCCGCCAGCACCAGGCGCAGGGTCCAGCGCAACGGGCCTTGGGCCAGGCGCTGCTGCAAGTCGTGCTGGAGGAACAACTTGTCGTCGACCTGCCCAGGCAACGCGGCGAACGGCGCCTGTGGCTCCAGCTGCCAGCGTACCGGGTGGGCCGCGCCGGCTGCGTCGATCAGGCGGAAGGCATTGATGCTGTGGTACTGCGTGTTGGCGAAGCTGTCACTGGGCTTGTAACTGGCCGCCCATTGCCGAAACGCTGCGCTTTCCGGGTGCGCGGCGAAGAACGCCTGCAGCTTGGCCGGGTCGGGTTTGCCGGTAGCCTTGACCGGTGCGCTGGCCAGCACCTGCTCGTAGAACCCTTGGGGGTTGCTGACGGCAAGCACCGGCGGGTTGTTCATGCCGGTGCGCCAGACCTGGCCGTCATCGGTGCTCAGCTCAATTGCCAGGCTGCGGACTGGTATGCCGGTGTCCGGGGCGAACGGGTTGGCCCCGCCGATGGCGAAACGGCCGATGACCGGCACCCGCGGCTGGCTGAATGCGCGCGCCGTGGACAGGCTGGCCGCCTGGCCGCTGGGCTGGAAGTAACCGCTGACGCACAGCCCCTTGGCGTGGTTCTTGCGGTAGCCGGGGTAGTGCCCGGCCTGGGCCTCGAAGGTGTCGATGATGCGTTGCGGGGTCAACTGCGGTTGGCCCAGCCAGCCTGCGGCATACGCGAAGCCGGCACCTGCTGCCAGCATCACGGCGCCGATGGCGGCCAGGCGCAAGGCCTTGGCCGGGCCGTGCAAAGGTGAGTTCATGGTGTGCGTCCGGTTCAGTGAAGGTGCCAGTACGACGGGGTAGCGCGCTATTTATTCCCTCGGGGGGAATAAAATAGGTCTGCACGCGTCTGCCCATTACACTGACTGCCCCATAGGCCGGACCTGACCATGCACGACCTGGACAACCAGCAGTGGCGCGAGCTGCTCGCCCGCTTGCGCCGCTTTGCCTTATGGCTGACCCGTGAACCGGGCAGCGCCGACGACCTGGTGCAGGCTACCGTCGAGCGCGCCCTGAGCCGACGCGACCAGCAGCGCGACGCGCAGGCGCTGCGTGCCTGGCTGTTCACCATCCTGTATCGCTTGTACCTGGACGGCAAACGCCGCGAACGCCTGCATGCGCGCTGGCTGTCCTGGTTCGGTCGGGCCGAGCGCGATGACGAAGCCGTTGGTGACAACCTTGAAGCGATCATCCTGGCCCAGGCTGACTTGCAAGCGTTTTCCCGGCTGAGCGCCGAGCAGCGTGCCTTGCTGTTGCTGGTCAGCGTCGAGGGCCTGAGCTACAAGGAGGCCGCCCAGGCCCTGGGCATTCCTATCGGCACGGTAATGTCGCGCCTGTCGCGGGCGCGCAATGCCTTGCGTGAACTGACCGAAGGCTCACCCCAGCCACCGGCCTTGCGGAGATTGAAATGACGCGCCTTATCCCCACCGAAGATGAACTGCACGCTTATGTCGATGAGCGCCTGGACCCGGCGCGGCGCGCCGAGGTGCAGGCCTGGCTGGCGGCCAACCCGCAGGCGGCGGCACGTGTGGAAGGCTGGCGCGCCGATGCCCGGCGGCTGCGCACGGCGCTGGCCGGGCTTGGCGAGCCGGCCAGTGCCCCCGCGCTGGAACTGGGCCAGCTGCGGCGGCAACTGCGCCAACGCCGGCAGCGGCGCTGGGCGGCGGCAGCGGCCGTGGTGCTGGCCCTGGGTGTAGGGGGCTTGGGCGGCTGGCAGGCCCGCGATGCTACCCTGGCCAACGCCGAGCTGCCGATGGCCGATGCCGTGCAGGCGCACAAGTTGTTCGCCGCCAGCCAGGCGCTGGATATCCAGGCCAGCGACCCGGGGCAGTTGCGCGATTGGCTGGGCCGGCACTTCAACCGTGTCGGGCAGTTGCCAGACCTGGCGGGCTATGGCTTCAAACCGGTGGGCGCGCGGTTGCTCAGCAACGAGCAAGGGCCCGCAGCCTTGCTGGTGTTCGAGGACGGCAAGGGCCAGCGTATCAGCCTGTTCATGCGTTCACCCAGCGAAGGCTTTCGGCGCATGCCGAACGGGCAACGGGTCGATGGCCAGCTGGAGGCGCGATATTGGTCGCATGGGGCGTACAACTTTGCCTTGGTCAGCGCGGCGGACGATGTGCGCGGGGCGGGGGTAGGCGAGGTGCTGCGCCTGGGGTTGTAACCCAGGCTTTGCCGGCGCGGCCTTGTGTCGCGATCGAGCCGCCCCGGCAGGCATGTTGCGGTCACACGGTCAGCTCAACTCAAGCCAGATCGGTGCATGATCGGACGACTTTTCCATCCCGCGCAGTTCATAATCCACGCCTGCCGCCATGATCCGCGGCACCAGCGCTTGCGAGGCCATGATCAGGTCGATGCGCAGGCCGCGCTTGGGCTCGTCTTCAAAGCCGCGGCTACGGTAGTCGAACCAGCTGAAACGGTCGTTCACGTCTGGGTACAGGTGGCGGAAACTGTCCACCAGGCCCCAGCCTTTCAAGCGCTCCATCCATTCGCGCTCTTCCGGCAGGAAACTGCACTTGCCGGTCTTCAGCCAGCGCTTGGCATTGTCCGGGCCAATGCCGATGTCGCAGTCCTGCGGCGAGATGTTCATGTCGCCCATCACCAGCACTGGCTGGTCGTTGCGAAACTGGCTTTCCAGCAGTGCCTGCAGGTCGCTGTAGAAGCGCTGCTTGGCCGGGAACTTGGTGGGGTGGTCGCGGCTTTCGCCTTGGGGGAAATAGCCATTCATGATGGTGATCGGGTTGCCCTGGGCGTCGGCGAAGGTGCCCCAGATGAAGCGGCGCTGGGCGTCTTCTTCATCGCCGGCAAAGCCTTTGTGCAGGCTGAGCGGCGCCTGGCGGGAGAGCAGGGCGACACCGTAGTGGCCCTTCTGCCCGTGGTAGTGCACGTGGTAACCCAGCGCCTGCACGTCGGCCAACGGGAACTGCTCGTCGCTGACCTTGGTTTCCTGCAGGCCGATCACGTCTGGTTGGTGCTTGTCGATCAGCGCTGCCAGCTGGTGCGGGCGGGCTCGCAGGCCGTTGATGTTGAAACAGACGATCTTCATGGAAAGACAATCCCGGTAAAAGGCGCGATGCTAGCGGACATCGCCGGCGATCACCAGCGTGGCGGGGCCAAAGGCCTGCTGCTAACGTGCTGTAAGGGTGGAACGAAGCGCGGAGCGCAACCTCCAAGGCTCTGAACGCCCATTCCAGGAGGTCTGCCCGCAATGCCCGAAACCACAGCCGCTCCCGCCCGTGTCTGCCTGCTCGATGATGGTTACAGCCGCGAGGTACGGTCGCTGCTGTACAACGCCTACCGCAACGAACCCACTTTTGCCTACATCTTCGAAGCCCAGCGCCCAGGCTATGAGCGCCGCCTGCGGGTGATGGTGCGTGAATGGGTACGCCAGCACTTCTACCTGCAACTGCCTGCGATCGGCTTGTTGGTGGACGATCGCCTGGTGGCTGTGGCCCTGATCGTGCCCCCGCTGCGCCGCTTGGGTGTGGCGGACAGTTGGGCCTGGCGCCTGCGCATGATGCTCGGCACCGGCCTGCGCTGCACGCGGCGCTACATGGACTACCAGGCCGCTTTGTCGACCTGCCTGCCCAGTGATCAGGTGCATGTGCTGCCACTGCTTGGGGTGCACCCGCAGTTTCAAGGCAAGCAGTACGGCGAACAATTGTTACAAGCTGTGCATGACTGGTGCGCCGAAGACCCCGGTACTCAAGGCGTGGTGCTGGACACGGGCAATGAGCACTATCTGGCGTTTTACCAGCGCCAGGGCTACGAAGAAATTGGTGAGGTGGCCATAGGGCCGATCCGGGAACGGGTATTCTTTCACCCAAACCCCGTGGCTTCGACATCCGCTTTGGCCTGAACAGGCCGCAAGGCGGCTCCCTTGAGCGTTCGGGTCTGGTAGCATTCGCCGCATGACGTATTCAGGAAGATTGACCTGGGGCCTGGTTATCTGGGCGGCCAGTTTTGCAGCATGGGGCCAGAGCGAATTGCTGGTGCAGGTGAAACCGGCCAACAAGGCGCTCAAGGCCAATGTCGAAGGCTATATAGGCTCACTGGGTGACCGCGATGAAGAAGCACTGTTGCGCTTCAGTCGTGGTGCAGAGGAGCAGGCGCGCAAAGCCGCGCAGGCACTTGGCTACTATCAGGCGCAGATCGACAGCGAGGTCAAGCCTGCCAGCGATGCCGACCATTCTGCGCAGTTGATCCTCAGCATCAACCCGGGGGAGCCGATTCGGCTGCGCAACGTCACGGTGCGCATCGAGGGCCCGGCCAGTGACATGAAGGCCTTCCGGGTACCCGACAGCCGGGCGCTGCGCCCGGGTGAACAGCTCAACCACGGTACCTACGAGGATGCCAAGCGGCTGATCCAGAACCAGGCGTCGCGTTACGGCTTTTTCAGCGGGCGCTTCAGCCGCCAGCGCCTGGCGGTGGACCCGCAGGCCGGGGTGGCCGATATCGAACTGGTCTACCAAAGTGGCCCGCGCTACCGCCTTGGCGCAGTCACGTTTGGCGGCGACACGCCGCTGGACGAGGACCTGCTGCAGCGCATGGTGTCGTTCAAGCCGGGTACCCCGTACGACTCGGAGCTGATCGCCGAACTGAACAACGACCTGCAGTCGAGCGGTTATTTCGACGGGGTACGGGTGGATGCGGCGCCCACCGCCGCGGTGGGGGAAGACATACCGGTGGACGTGCGCCTGGAAACCCGCAAACCCCGCACCATGGGGCTGGGCCTGGGGTACTCCACCGACGTCGGGCCGCGCGGCAAGGCCAACTGGACCCGTCACTGGGTCAACCCGCAAGGCCACAGCTATGGCTGGGAAACCGAGCTGTCGGCGCCGCGTCAGAACGTGGGGTTGTGGTACGACATACCCCTCGACCCGCCGTTGACCGACAAGTTGCGCTTTGCCGGCGGCTATCAGAATGAAGAGCTTGCCGGTACCGACACCCTCAGCAAGCTGCTGACGGTGGGCCCCGAGTGGCACAGCAAGCTGCCCAGCGGTTGGCAACGGGTCATCTCGCTGAAATACCAACGCGAAGAGTACCGCCTGGGCGACGACAGCGGGTTGAGCAACCTGCTGATGCCCGGCGTTAGCTACTCGTTCCTGCGCAGTGACAACCGCATCGACCCGCACAATGGCTACCGCCTGCAATTCGATGTGCAGGTGGCCAAGGAAGGGCTGGTGTCGGACACCAACTTGCTGCACGGCAACGTGCTGCTCAAGGGCCTGACCACCCTGGGCCACAACCACCGCTTGCTTGGCCGCGTGCAGTTCGGCGGCAGCGCAACCAACGGTTTCAAGAACAATATCCCGCCGTCGCTGCGCTTCTTTGCCGGTGGCGACCAGAGCGTGCGCGGTTACGATTACCAGACCCTGTCGCCGGAAAACAGCGACGGTGACCGTATTGGCGGGCGTTACCTGGTGGCCGGCAGTGTCGAGTACCAGTACTCGCTGACCGAGAAGTGGCGGCTTGCCACGTTCGTCGACCAAGGCAACTCGTTCAACGACCTGGAACTGCCCAGCCTGAAAACCGGGGTCGGTTTTGGTGTGCGCTGGGTGTCGCCGGTGGGGCCGCTGCGCCTGGACCTGGCCAAGGCGCTGGATGACGACGGTGGCATTCGCCTGCACTTTTCCATGGGGCCCGAGTTGTGAAACGCGTAATCAGATATACCTTGCTGGGCCTGGCTGGATTACTGGCGGGCCTGGGCCTGGCCCTAGGCTTGCTGCTGGGTACCGAGGCCGGCAGCCGCTGGGCGCTGGGCAAGGTTCCCGGTTTGCAGGTCACCGACTTCCAGGGCCGCCTGGGGGGCAGTTGGCAAGCCAGCCGGGTGAGCTGGGCCGACGCCGGTAGCACGGTCGAGCTGCAGGCCCCGCAGTTGGCCTGGTCGCCTGCCTGCCTGCTGCGCGCCACCTTGTGCATCGACCGCTTGCAGGCACAGCGCATCGACATGGCCTTTGCCCCAAGCACCGAGCCGGCCGACAGCGGCCCACTGCAATTGCCGGCACTGCGCCTGCCGGTGGCCATCGAACTGGGCGAGGTGAAGGTGGGGCAGTTGCGCCTGGACGGCAGCGACCTGCTGGGCGACGTGCAGCTTGCAGCGCACTGGACCCGCGGCGGGATGCAGATCGACAGCCTGCACCTGCAGCGCGACGACCTGCTGTTGAACCTGCAAGGCCATATCCAGCCCGAAGGCGACTGGCCGACAACGCTGCAGGCGAAACTGCAGCTGCCGGCAGTAGAGGGCAAGCCCTGGCAGCTGGCGTTGAACGCCGAGGGTGAACTGCAAAAGACCTTGAACCTCTCGGGAGCCAGCAGCGGCTACCTGGACGCTACGTTGAGCGGCACGCTGCAGGCCCTGGCCGAGCACCTGCCTGCGACGTTGCAGATCCGTTCCGAAGCGTTCAAGCCGGCCGCTTCCTTGCCTGACACCTTGCAGTTGAACCAGCTCGATCTGGCAGCCAAAGGCGACCTGCTCAAGGGCTATCAGCTGTCGGGTAGCGCCAACCTGCCCGCAGAACAATCGCCGATCGCGCTGGCGTTGTCCGGCCTGGTCGACAGCAAGGGCGCCAGGCTCGACGCCCTCGACCTTACCGCCGGCGACACCCAGCGCGTCAAGCTGCAAGCCACGGCAGACTGGCAGCAAGGCCTGACCGCCGATGCCCAGCTGGACTGGCAGGATTTTCCCTGGCTGCGCCTGTATCCGCTGGAAACGCCGCCACAGGTTACCCTCAAGCGCTTCAATACCCGTGTGCATTACCGTGATGGCAAGTATCAGGGGACCTTTGCCGGTGATCTTGACGGCCCGGCAGGGGCGTTCACCCTGGCCAGCCCTTTCGAAGGCGACCTGGATCAGGTCAGGCTGCCACAATTGGCGCTCACCGCCGGCCAGGGCAAGGCTGCCGGCAGTGTTGCAGTGCGCTTTGCCGATACCCTGGCGTGGGATGTCGACTTGCAACTGTCTGCACTCGACCCGGCCTACTGGCTGGCCGAGCTGCCTGGCACCCTTGCGGGGCCATTGCGGACCAAAGGCGAGCTGAAGGATGACGTGCTGAGCCTGGATGCCCAGCTTGACCTCAAGGGGCGCTTGCGCGGCCAGCCGGCTGTGTTCAAGGCCGAGGCACAAGGGGCCGGGCAGCGCTGGACACTGGGTGCGCTGGCGATCCAGCTGGGGGACAACCGTATCAATGGCAGTGGCAGCCTGCAGCAGCGCCTGGCCGGGCGCATCGACCTCGACTTGCCCCGCCTGGGCCAGCTGTGGCCCCGGCTGCAAGGCCAGGTCAAGGGGCGCGTGGATGTCGCCGGCACGCTGCAGGCGCCGCAAGGCACCCTGACGTTGCAGGGCCAGCGCCTGGCACAGGCTGAGAACCGCCTGCAACAACTGAACCTGGATGCCAAGCTCGACAGCGCCCAGCGTGGGGTGGTCGAGCTCAAGGCCACCGGCATTCACCTGGGTGACACGGCACTGGGCACGTTGCAGGCCAGCGGCAAGGGTGACATTCGCCAGCAGGCCCTGAACCTGGCCCTGAACGGCCCGCAGCTCAAGCTTGACCTGGGGCTGGATGGCCAGTTGAGCAAGGGCGACTGGCGCGGGCGACTGGCCAGCGGGCGAGTCCAGGCCGGTGGCCAGGACTGGCAGTTGCAGGCCCCGGCGCGGTTGCAGCGGCTGGCCAACGGCCAGCTCGATTTCGGTGCCCACTGCTGGCGCTCTGGCCAGGCCAGCCTGTGTGGCGATGACCAACGCCTGGCGCCGGAGCCGCGCTTGCGCTACCACCTCAAGCAGTTCCCGCTGGGCAGCCTGGCGCAGTGGCTGCCCAAGGACTTCGCCTGGCAGGGGCTGCTCAACGCCGACATCAGCCTGGATATACCGGCCAGTGGCCCCAAGGGTAGCGTGGTGGTCGATGCCAGTGGCGGCACCCTGCGCGTGCGCGACAAAGGCCGCTGGATCGACTTCCCGTATCAGGCCCTGCGCCTGGACAGTACCCTGGCACCGCGGCGTATCGACACGCGCCTGGTATTCCGTGGCGAGCGGCTGGGTGAGCTGAACGTCAACACCCGGCTCGACCCGCTGGGCAAGAACAAGCCACTGTCGGGTGATTTCCGCCTGGCGGGCCTGGACCTCTCGGTGGCCCGGCCCTTCGTGCCGATGGTCGAGCGGTTGGCCGGCCAGCTCAATGGCAGCGGCCAGCTCTCGGGTACCTTGCTGGCACCGCAGGTCAACGGCAACCTGGCGCTCAGTGGCGGCGAAATCAGCGGCGCAGAGCTGCCAGCCAGCCTGCAGGCACTGTCTGTGCAGGCGCAGATCGCCGGTGAGCAGGTGCGCCTGGAAGGCGATTGGCGCAGCGGCGAAGCAGGGCGCGGGCAGTTGAGCGGCAACCTCACTTGGGGCCAGGCGCTGGGCATGGACGTGCGCTTGCAAGGCCAGCAACTGCCGATCACGGTGGAGCCCTATGCCACGCTGGAGGTCGCCCCGGACCTGACCTTGCGTTTGATCGACGACAAACTGGCGGTGACCGGCAAAGTGCTGGTGCCCAAAGGCAAGATCACCGTGCGCGAATTACCGCCTTCTACCGTCAAGGTCTCGGACGATACGGTCATCGTTGGCCGCCAGACCGAGGAGGGCAAGCCACCCATGGCGATGGCCATGGACATTGACGTCGAAGTGGGCCAGGACAAGCTGTCGTTCACCGGCTTTGGCCTTACCGCCAACCTGCTTGGCCATGTACACATCGGTGACAACCTCGACACACGGGGTGAGCTGAGCCTGGCCGATGGTCGCTACCGCGCCTACGGCCAGCGCCTGACTATCCGCCGCGCCCGCCTGCTGTTCGCCGGGCCGATCGACCAGCCTTACCTGGACATCGAGGCCATCCGCAAGGTAGACGATGTGATTGCCGGTATTCGCTTGAGTGGCAGTGCCGAACAGCCGACCAGCCAGGTGTTTTCGGAGCCGGCCATGAGCCAGGAGCAGGCATTGTCCTATCTGGTGCTGGGGCGGCCGTTGGGCACCTCCGGCGAGGACAACAACATGCTCGCCGAAGCGGCACTGGGCCTTGGCCTGGCCGGCAGCGCCGGTATCACCGGTAGCTTGGCGTCCAGCCTGGGCATCGACGACTTCCAGCTGGATACCGAAGGCTCGGGCAATACCACCAGCGTGGTGGCCAGTGGCAACCTCACCGAGAAGCTGAGCCTTCGTTACGGGGTAGGGGTGTTCGAGCCAGCGAACACCATTGCTTTGCGTTACAAGTTGAGCAAGAAGGTCTACCTGGAGGCGGCCAGCGGTTTGGCCAGCTCCCTGGATATCTTCTACAAGCGCGACTTCTAGGTTGAACGCAGCGGCGCCGTCAACGGACGGTGGCCGCGTCGATGAACTCATTGCTGTCGGGTGAGGGTGGCGGGGTGGGGGCGCGTACCGGGGTGATCAGGCTGGTGTACTCCTCGATCAGCCGGTTCAGCGCTTCAGGCGGCTCACTGGCCTGGAATTGCATGCGGATCTGCACTTCGTCAGGGTCACGGCTGTCACCCTGGCGACCCTGGCCACCGATGGTGACCTTGAAACTGGCGGCCTTGTTCTCGCTGGTGGGCAGTAGTGCCGGCTGTGCTTCGGTGCCTTTTACGCGCACCGACAGGTCAACCTGCATGCGCTCCAGCGCCAGGCCTTTGGGCGACACCAGGGCGAACAGCGGTACACGCATGATGTGCTGGCCGTCCATGGCCACTTCCACCATCTTGGCTTTCATGGGGGCGCCCAACGCTTCGCTGTCACACTCGAAGAACTGGTCGAACAGGTTGATGTACTGCTGCGCGATCAGGCTGTTGGTGGCACTGGCGGCTTCTTGCAGGCCGCGAGTGATCTCGCGCAGGTCGATTGAAGTCATGGGCGCGGGGGCCTTGTCCATTGCGTGGGTTCCTCAGGCCAGAATGGCCCCTTGTTGCTGATCAAGGGGCCAGGCGGAAGTGAGCGAAAAACATCAAGGTTTGGTTCAACCTTTTTTGTCAGCTTTGTCCGTGGGTTTGTTTGCAGCGCCGGGTGCTTTGTCGTTTTCCACCTTGAGCCCCGGTGTGTCGGCTGCCGGGTTCTTGAGGGTATCGCGCTGCGAGATCTGGTCTGGGCTTTCCAGGGCGGCGTTTTTGACCACCGTAGGTTTGGTCGCAGCGTCGGTGAGGAACTCGATCAAGCGCATGACCGCTTCCGGCGGCTCTTGGCGTTTGAGTGTGGTATTGAATGCATAGCGGGCGCGGGTATCGGTTTTGCGGGTTTGCGTGGATTTGTGGCTGACGCTGCCCCTGACGTTGAGCTTGAACGGCCCCCAGCCGATCGAGCCGCTTGCAGTGGCGTTCATGTCCTTGCTGGTCACGTCCTCCGACATCTGGTTGATGACCAGCTCGAATTCGACATTACCCTCCTCGATGGTAATGTTCGGGTGGGTAATGGCCGCCAGCAGCGGCACCTTCATGGTCTTGCTGACCACACCTTTGTATTCGCCCTGTTCGTCGACGATGGTTTCGTCATAGTCGAACTGGATGGCCACGGCCTTGCCGTTCTGGATGCATACCTGCATCAGGAAGTCGGCGTACGATTTACTCGCGGTAACCTGCGCCTGGACCATTGCTTGCAGGGGGCCGGCGATCATGCGATCCATGGGCAGGGCATTGATGACCGAGCCAATGAGGCTGTTGTCTATCGACATAGTGGGATGCTCTTTCTAGTGGGTTGGCGCCGCCGAGGGTGGTCTGGGCGGCAGGGGGGTTCAGCGGGCGCACGCCTCCTGGCGGCGGATGTTGCCAATCTGGCGCAGGCTCAGGCCGTACTTGTTGGCCAGCAGGCTGCGGGACAGGCCGTTGGCGCTTTCTTTCTGGATTTGCTGGTTACGCAGTTGGCGCAGGAAGTGGTCTGCCTTGGGAATCTCCAGGGCTACCCCGGCAAAGCGCTTTATCAGCGCATCGAGCGCTTCGGGCGGGAGTACGTCGGCGAGCTTGGTGCGCTCGCGGTGCTTGGGGATGTACTTGGGCCTGCCGCCGAACGCGCAGGTCAGCTGGTAGGCGTTGTCGATGCCGATGCAGGTGATCAGTGCCTGCAACGAGTGGGGCAATTGGCTGATATCGATCTGGCTCAAGTCTGGCGTTTGCATGTGGCGCTCCTTCGGGATAAGGGGATATGCGACCCGATCACCCGTGGCGTTATGTCGAAGGGTGTGAGCAAATTCTGTGCGACAGCCAAGGCGTGTCGCTAGGCGGCATATGGGTTGGCGGTTGTAGTTTCGGTGAACAGGTTTTGCAGGCAGCAATATCCGCGGATGTAGGAAATGGCGTTGTCGGTAGGCTGCATCGGGTGATTTCTCGCTCGCTCACTGCCGTTTTTAACGGAAGGGTGCTCAACCCTCAGTCGCAGGGAAAACTGCTCAGCAGACTGGCGCTGTGCAGGTAGGCTTGCGGCGCGGTTCGCATGCCTGCAGGCAACGTTCGCCAATCCACCAGCAGGCACAGGCTGTGCAAGGGCTGCCCATCACGCTGGCCGATCACCTGCCCGTCAAAGCTGCGTCGGTACAGGGCCTGGGACTGGCGTACGGCCTGCACCTGGTCGGCCTGGGCCAGGGTTTCGCGGGCCAGGCGGGGAAGGCGGGTGGTGGGCACGGTGAAGTTCACCGGCCTGTTGTTCCCGTCCAGGTAGCCGGCCTGGCGTACCCGTTGCCACAGCTGCTGCCATTGGCTGCTGCCGGCGTGGGTCGCGAGCTCGCGGCCCAGCTCCAGCAAGTGCTCGGCGGGTACCTGCTGGGTATCCAGGGCATGAACGTAGAAGGGGGAGAAAAACAGCGAAGTGAGGAGCAAGGGTTTGTACACGGTGCCTCCGGCATGGGTGCTTGGAGGTCTCATGCTTTCAGGCTGTCACCGCCTGACCCAGCAGGAAATGCAGCGCCGGGGCCGGTGGCCGTTGTATCATTGCCGCCGCTCATTGCGAGCCATTTGCCCCTGATGTTGCAAGGAACCTTCGATGACACACGTGCAGCGCCTCAAATATTCACTTCTGATCATACTGGTCGTACTGGGCCTGATGCTGGGCCTGTCCCACCTGCAGAAGCAGGGCACTATCAGTGAACAGACGTTCCAGATGCTGGCCATCGCCATTGCCGTGGTGGTGGTGGTGATCAATGGCATCCTGCGGCGCAAGGTCAAGCCTTGACCTGCGCGGGCCGGCCAAGCCTGGCCGGCCAGGCGTTCAGCGCGCGGGCACTTGTTCCAGTATGGCGCGTGCCTGCGGGGCAAGGCTGTAGCACTTGTCGCTGCCCAGCTGGATCACCCCCTCGCTGCACAGGCGCTTGAGCACTTCGCGCACGCTGAGGAACGACAGCGGAATATCCAGTTGCTCCAGTTGCGCATGCACGCCACGCACGCCAATGCTGCGGCCATTGCGGTCGGCGGCGTGCAGGGCGTCGATTACCTTCAGGCGGATCAGGCTGGTGCGCAGGCCGAAGGTACGCAGCAATTCACGGATCTGCTCGTTGCCGGTGCGTTCGTCAGCAAATGCGCCCTGTCCCTTGGGCGCCTTGCCTGGGGCGCGCCCAGCCAGTAATGAGGGTTGCGGGTTGTACATGTGAATGCTCCTTTTCGTGGACGAACCCGAAATGTGGTTGCCTCACTTACTAGGACGAATGAGAGCGCAAAAACTGCAACGCACGCGTTAAAAAAATGCCTGTTTTTCATCAAGACGTTCCATCGCCCTGTAAAACGTAAAATTTTCATCTGGCCATTCGTCTGAACGGGATAACCCGCGACCCCGAGGAATGCCCGTGTTTTCACTGTTCCGCCCCATGACATGCGCCAGCCTGGCGACCGCCCTGGTGGCCTATAGCGCCACTGCGCCGGCGCAGCCTGCTGCAGCCGACGCCAGCGCCCAGATCCGCCGCACCAGCTTCGGCGTGCCGCACATCGTGGCCAAGGACGAGCGCGGCCTGGGCTACGGTGTCGGCTATGCCTACGCCCAGGACAACCTGTGCCTGCTGGCCAATGAAGTGTTGACCGTCAATGGCGAGCGCTCGCGGTACTTCGGCGCCACGGGCAAGACCCTGGAGCAACGCGACAACCTCAGCAGCGACCTGTTCTTCACCTGGCTCAACAGCCCGGCCGCTGTCGGCGCTTTCCTCCAGGCGCAGCCGGCGCCGGTACAGGCACTGCTGGCCGGTTATGCCAGTGGCTATAACCGGGCGCTGGCCGAGCGCCGCCGCCAGGGCTTGCCGGCCGAGTGCGGAACGGGTGAGTGGGTGCGGCCGATCAGCAGCCAGGACCTGGTCAAGCTGACCCGCCGCTTGCTGGCCGAAGGCGGGGTTGGGCAGTTCGTGGAGGCACTGGCGGGGGCGCATCCGCCAGGGGCAAGCAGCCAGCTCGCGGCCGCCGGCTATGCCACCGCCCTGGCCCGGCAGGCGCGGTTTGCCACGGAGCGTGGCAGCAATGCCGTGGCGGTGGGTGCCCAGCGCTCGGCCAATAGCCATGGCCTGTTGCTGGCCAACCCGCATTTCCCGTGGGTGGGTGGCATGCGCTTCTACCAGATGCACTTGACCATCCCCGGCCAGCTTGATGTCATGGGCGCGGCGCTGCCAGGCCTGCCGCTGATCAACATCGGTTTCAATCAACACCTGGCGTGGACCCATACCGTCGATACCTCCAAACACTTCACCCTCTATCGCCTGCAGCTCGATCCCAAGGACCCGACCCGTTACCTGCTCGACGGCGAGTCATTGCCGCTGGCCCGGCAAACCGTCAGCGTGGCAGTCAAGGGTGAGGATGGGCGACTGAGCCAGGTACAGCGTGAGGTCTACAGCTCGCAGTTCGGTCCGGTGGTGCAATGGCCTGGCCGCCTGGACTGGGACGCTCATGCGGCCTACAGCCTGCGTGACGCTAATCTGGACAACACCCGCGTGCTGCAGCAGTGGAACCAGATCAACCGGGCCGAAAGCCTGGCGGCCATGCGCGGCTCGGTCGAGCAATTGCAGGGCATCCCCTGGGTCAACACCATTGCCGTGGACCAGGCGGGCAGGGCCTTGTACCTGAACCAGTCAGTGGTGCCTTATGTGGACCAGCAGATGCTCGACAGTTGCAGCAACCCGCAAGCGCCGGGCAGCCTGGTGGTGCTGGACGGCTCACGCAGCGCCTGCCAGTGGAAGGTCGATGCGCAGGCGGCACAACCGGGTATTTTCCCGGCAAGGTTGCTGCCAAGCCTTGAGCGCGACGATTACGTGCAAAACTCCAACGACCCGGCGTGGCTGGCCAACCCGGCGCAGCCCCTGACCGGGTTTTCGCCGTTGGTCAGCCGCAGTGACCAGCCGTTGGGCATGCGCGGCCGTTTTGCCCTGCAGCGCTTGCAGGGCAAAGCGCGGTTGGGCGTCGATGACCTGCAGCGCATGGTCACTGACGACGAAGTCTATCTGGCCAGCCTGGTGCTGCCGGACTTGCTGCAATGGTGCCAGGGCGCCAGTGCAGACGTGCAGGCCCTATGCACCAGCCTGGCGAACTGGGATGGCAAGGCCGACCTCGAGAGCGGCGTTGGCCTGGTGCATTTCCACAACCTGGTCACGGCCTTGGCTGAGCACCCGGGCAGCTGGCGGGTTGCGTTCGACCCGGCTGACCCGCAACACACCCCGCGCGGGCTGGCCGTGGAGCAGGCGGCCGTGCGCAAGCGGGTGCACGAGGCGGCACTGGCCTCACTGCAGCAGGTGGCCGAGAGCGGTATGGCGCCACAGGTGAAGTGGGGGCAGGTGCAGCAGGCACTCGATGGTACGCCGGTACCGGGTGGCCCGCAGGCCCTGGGCGTGTACAACGCGATGTACAGTGTGCCGCACGGGCAGGGCAAGCGCCTGGTGGTCAGTGGTACCAGTTATCTGCAATTGGTCAGTTTCACCGACAAGGGGCCAGAGGCCCGCGGGTTACTGGCGTTTTCGCAGTCCAGCGAGGCGGCTTCGGCACACGCCAGCGATCAGACCAAGGCCTTTGCGGCCAAGCAGCTGGCGGTAATTCCCTTTACCGAGGCACAGATCAAGGCTGACCCGCAGTACCGCGAAGTGGTGATCAGTGAAGCCGACAAGGGCCCAGTGGCACAGCACTAAGGCAGTTTGGCCCGATCGCCGGCGAGCCAGCGCCCACAAGCTCCCCAGGGTATTGAGGGCCTGGAGGGAATTGGGGGCCGGGTTGCCGGCGACATTGCCTTCAGGAAAAGTCAAACGGCGCCAGCTGGAACCCTTGCTCGTCAACCTGCAAGGCCCAGCCCCGGCGGTCCCAGTCGCCCAGCACGATGCGCCGGGCCGGTTGGCCGTCCACGACCAGCTTGTGAATCGCTGGCCGATGGGTGTGGCCATGCACCAGGGTACGCACGCCATGCGCCGCCATTACCTTGGGCACCTCTTCTGGCGTGACGTCGACGATTTCGGTGGATTTCATCCGCCCCTGGGCGCGGCTTTCGCTGCGCAGCTTGCGTGCCAGTTTGTAGCGAGCCGACAGCGGCAGGTGGCGCAGAACCCACAAACTCAACGGGTTGCGCAGCAAGCGGCGCATTTTCATGTAGCCCACGTCGCGCGTGCACAAGGTGTCGCCGTGCATCAGCAATACCTGCTCACCGCCCAGCTCGATCACGCAGGGGTCGTCGAGCAACGTGCAGCCGGCCGCCTCGCAGAAACGCTGGCCAAGCAGGAAGTCACGGTTGCCATGCATCAGGTAGATGGCCGTGCCGCTGTCGCCAAGCTGCCGCAGGGCACGGCAGATCGACTGCTGGAACGGCGTCATGGCATCGTCGCCTATCCAGGCCTCGAAGAAATCGCCAAGAATGTACAGCGCCTGGGCGTGGCGCGCGCGGCCATCGAGCAGATCAAGAAACGCCCGGGTAATGTCCGGGCGTTCTTCTTGCAGGTGCAGATCAGAGATCAGCAGAATCACTCAATGATCTCGGCTTTCTCGATGATCACGTCGTCTTTCGGCACGTCCTGGTGGCCGGCTTTGGAACCGGTGGCGACTTTCTCGATGGCATCGACCACTTCACGGCCTTCGATCACTTCACCGAACACCGCGTAGCCCCAGCCCTGCACATTCTTGCCGCTGTGGTTGAGGAAGTCGTTGTCGGCAGCGTTGATGAAGAACTGGGCCGAGGCAGAGTGCGGTTCCATGGTGCGGGCCATGGCGATGCTGTACTTGGTGTTCTTCAGGCCGTTGTCAGCTTCGTTCTGGATGCTGGCGCGGGTTTTCTTCTGGCTCATGCCAGGCTCGAAGCCACCGCCCTGGATCATGAAACCTTTGATCACACGGTGGAACACGGTGTTGGTGAAATGGCCGTCTTTGACGTATTGAACGAAGTTCTCAACAGTTTGCGGAGCTTTTTCGGCGTTCAGTTGCAGGACGATATCGCCGTGGTTGGTGCTCAGTTTGACTTTGGACATGCTGAAATTCGCTCTTTCAAGGCATACGGGAATGAGGGCGCGCAGGGCGCGTGCTTACACCTGACGCAGGCTCGGGCGCTCGCGACACATGGCGCGCATTGGCCATTTTGCCACGCCACGGCAAAAAGCCGTGATAAATCACGCCAGTTTATCCGGGCCCGACTGTCGGCAGCTTGACTGCTTCGGCTATGATAGGCCCTTTGATTCAATCGGCCTACCCAGGCCGGACACGTGCATTCAAGGATCCTATGAGCAAGCCCACTGCCGACAACGCGCCCAACGCCGCTGCCAAAGGCGCCCCCGCTGTCCCTGCGAACTTCCTGCGGCCGATCATCCAGGCCGACCTGGATTCGGGCAAGCACAGCAGCATCGTCACCCGCTTCCCGCCGGAGCCCAATGGCTACCTGCACATCGGTCACGCCAAGTCGATCTGCGTCAACTTCGGCCTGGCCAAGGAATTCGGTGGCGCCTGTCACTTGCGTTTCGACGACACCAACCCGGCCAAGGAAGACCAGGAGTACATCGACGCCATCCAGCGCGACGTCAAATGGCTGGGTTTCGACTGGGCCGGTGATGTGCGCTATGCCTCCGACTACTTCGACCAGTTGCACGACTGGGCGGTCGAGCTGATCAAGCGCGGCAAGGCCTATGTCTGCGACCTCACCCCCGAGCAGGCCAAGGAATACCGCGGCAACCTCAAGGAGCCAGGCAAGAACAGCCCGTTCCGCGACCGTAGCGTGGAAGAAAACCTCGACCTGTTCGCCCGTATGAAAGCCGGTGAATTCCAGGACGGCGAGCGCGTGCTGCGGGCCAAGATCGACATGGCCTCGCCGAATATGAACCTGCGCGATCCGATCCTGTACCGCATCCGCCATGCCCACCACCACCAGACCGGTGACAAGTGGTGCATCTACCCCAACTACGACTTCACCCACGGCCAGTCGGACGCCATCGAGGGCATCACCCACTCGATCTGCACCCTGGAATTCGAAGGCCACCGCCCGCTGTACGACTGGTTCCTCGATAACCTGCCCGTGCCGGCACACCCGCGCCAGTACGAGTTCAGCCGGCTGAACCTTAACTACACCATCACTTCCAAGCGCAAGCTCAAGCAGTTGGTGGACGAAAAGCACGTCGACGCCTGGGACGACCCGCGCATGTCGACCTTGTCCGGCTTCCGCCGCCGTGGCTACACCCCAGCCTCGATCCGCAACTTCTGCGAAATGATCGGCACCAACCGGTCCGATGGCGTGGTCGACATGTCGATGCTCGAGTTCAGCATCCGTGACGACCTGGATCGCACCGCACCGCGTGCCATGTGCGTGCTGCGCCCGCTGAAGGTGGTCATTACCAACTACCCGCAGGGCCAGGTCGAGCAACTGGAGCTGCCACGCCACCCGAAGGAAGACATGGGCGTGCGTGTGCTGCCGTTCTCCCGCGAGCTGTACATCGACCGCGACGACTTCATGGAAACGCCGCCCAAGGGCTACAAGCGCCTCGAGCCAGCCGGTGAGGTGCGCCTGCGGGGCAGCTACGTGATCCGTGCCGACGAAGCCATCAAGGACGCCGACGGCAACATCGTCGAGCTGCATTGCTCGTACGACCCGGACACCCTGGGCAAGAACCCGGAAGGCCGCAAGGTCAAAGGCGTGATCCACTGGGTGCCGGCCGAAGGCAGCGTCGAGTGCGAAGTGCGCCTGTACGATCGCCTGTTCCGCTCGGCCAACCCGGAAAAGACCGAAGAGGGCGGCAGCTTCCTCGACAACATCAACCCCGACTCGCTGCAAGTGCTCAGCGGTTGCCGTGCCGAGCCGTCGTTGGCCCAGGCGCAGCCCGAGGACCGCTTCCAGTTCGAGCGCGAAGGCTACTTCTGCGCCGACCTGAAAGACAGCCAGCCGGGCCGCCCGGTGTTCAACCGCACCGTCACCCTGCGTGACTCCTGGGGCAGCTGAGGAACCGCCGTGCTAACCATCTACAACACCCTGACCAAAGCCAAGGAAACCTTCAAGCCGCTGGATGGCAACAAGGTGCGCATGTACGTCTGCGGCATGACCGTCTACGACTACTGCCACCTGGGCCACGGCCGCAGCATGGTGGCGTTCGACCTGGTCACCCGCTGGCTGCGCAAGAGCGGTTACGAACTGACCTATGTGCGCAATATCACCGACATCGATGACAAGATCATCAACCGGGCCAACGAGAACGGCGAAAGCTTCGACGCCCTGACGGCGCGCATGATTGACGCGATGCACGAAGACGAGCGCCGCCTGAACATCCTGCCGCCAGACCAAGAGCCACGGGCCACCGACCATATCGCCGGCATGCACGCGATGATCCAGACCCTGATCGACAAGGGGTATGCCTACGCGCCGGGCAATGGCGACGTGTACTACCGCGTCGGCAAGTTCGTGGGCTACGGCAAGTTGTCGCGCAAGAAGATCGAAGACCTGCGCATCGGCGCCCGCATCGAGGTCGACGAGGCCAAGCAAGACCCGCTCGATTTCGTGCTGTGGAAGGGCGTGAAACCGGGCGAGCCAAGCTGGGAGTCGCCATGGGGCCCGGGCCGTCCGGGCTGGCACATCGAGTGCTCGGTGATGTCCACCTGCTGCCTGGGGGAGAGCTTCGACATTCATGGTGGCGGCAGCGACCTGGAGTTCCCGCACCACGAGAACGAGATTGCCCAGAGCGAGGCGGCCACCGGCAAGCAGTACGCCAACGCCTGGATGCACTGCGGCATGATCCGTATCAATGGCGAGAAGATGTCGAAGTCGCTGAACAACTTCTTCACCATCCGTGATGTGCTCGAGAAGTACCACCCGGAGGTGGTTCGCTACCTGCTGGTGGCCAGCCACTACCGCAGTGCCATCAACTATTCGGAAGACAGCCTGCGCGACGCCAAGGGCGCCCTGGAACGCTTCTACCACGCCTTGCGCGGTCTGCCACGCGTGGCGGCCAAGGGCGGCGAGGCCTTTGTCGAGCGCTTCAGCGTGGCGATGAATGATGACTTTGGCACCCCCGAGGCCTGCGCTGTGCTGTTCGACCTGGTGCGTGAGATCAACCGCCTGCGCGACAGCGATGTAGACGCTGCTGCCGGCCTGGCCGGTCGCCTGCGGGAGCTGGGTGATGTGCTGGGTGTGCTGCAGCTGGACGCCGATGACTTCCTGCGTGCGGGCGCCGAAGGCAAGGTCGACGCGGCCGAGGTCGAGGGCCTGATCCAGGCGCGCCTGCAGGCGCGGGCAGACAAGAACTGGGCCGAGTCCGACCGCATTCGCGACCAGCTGACCGCCATGGGCGTGGTGCTGGAAGACAGCAAGGGTGCCACTACCTGGCGTCTGGCTGACTGATCGGTGCAATGGGGGCCGCTTTGCGGCCCATCGCGACACAAGGCCGCAATGCCGGACTCGAAGATGACACGGTTCTTGTGGGAGCGGGCGTGCCCGCGAACACCGGCGAAGCCGGTGCCAGACACCGCGTCGCCTGCTTCGCGGGCAAGCCCGCTCCCACAATGAATCGCGCAGGCTTTTCAAATTTGGAGAAAGGCCGTTGCGCCTCCAGGTGATTGGATAACCCTAAGCGGCCTTGTTCTTGTGGGAGCGGGCGTGCCCGCGAACACCGGCGCAGCCGGTGCCAGACTCCACATCGCCTGCTTCGCGGGCAAGCCCGCTCCCACAATGAATCGCGCAGGCTTTTCAAATTTGGAGAAAGGCCGTTGCGCCTCCAGGTGATTGGATAACCCTAAGCGGCCCTGTTCTTGTGGGAGCGGGCGTGCCCACGAACACCGGCGCAGCCGGTGCCAGACTCCACGTCGCCTGCTTCGCGGGCAAGCCCGCTCCCACAATGAATCGCGCAGGCTTTTCAAATTTGGAGAAAGGCCGTTGCGCCTCCAGGTGATTGCATAACCCTAAGCGGCCTTGTTCTTGTGGGAGCGGGCTTGCCCGCGAACACCGGCGCAGCCGGTGCCAGGCACCGCGTCGCCTGCTTCGCGGGCAAGCCCGCTCCCATAATGAATCGCGCAGGCTTTTCAAATTTGGAGAAAGGCCGGTGCGCCTCCAGGTGATTGCATAACCCTAAGCGGCCTTGTTCTTGTGGGAGCGGGCTTGCCCGCGAACACCGGCGCAGCCGGTGCCAGAAACCGCGTCGCCTGCTTCGCGGGCAAGCCCGCTTCCACAATGAATCGCACAGGCTTTTCAAATTTTGAGAAAGACAGTTGCGCCTACAGCGCGGCCTTGTGTCGCGATGGGCTGCAAAGCAGCCCCGATGGTTACTTGGCCAGCCCGGCCAATGGGCAATGCAGTACCAGCTTGGCCCCACCCAAAGGGCTCTCGCCAATTTCCAGACCAAACCCATGCAGGTCGACGATCGCCGCAACGATCGACAGCCCCAGGCCGAACCCGGCGTGGCGGTGGCCTTCATCACTGCGGTAGAACCGCTTCAGTACCGCCGTGCGTTCTTCTGCCGGAATACCCGGCCCGCTGTCTTCGATGGCGACGTGCACGCCGGTATCGTCCTGGGTGGCAGCCACGCGCACCTGCCCACCTTCCGGGGTGAACTTGATCGCGTTACCTACCAGGTTGGCCAGCGCCTCGAACAACAGCTCGCGGTCGCCGTGCAGTGCCGGCAAGTGCCCAGGTTGGTGCAGCTCCAGGCGAATGCCACCATCTTCAGCCAGCGGCAGGTAGAAATCGTGCAGCTCTGTCAGTAAACCCTGAGGGTCAAGCTGCACGAAGCCGGCACGGCGTTGGCGGTCTTCCAGTTCGCTGATGCGCAACAACCCACGGAAGCGCGCCATCAGGGTGTCGGTTTCGCCGATGGCCTGGTCCAGTGCCTCGGCTTGCGCGGAATCGTTGTCGCTTTGCTGGCGGATGCGGTACAGCTGGGCGCGCAGGCGGGTCAGTGGGGTGCGCAGGTCGTGGGCAATGTTGTCGCACACGCCCTTGACCTCGTGCATCAACCGCTCGATGCGGTCAAGCATGGCATTGACGATGGCGGCCAGCATGTCCAGTTCGTCGCGCCGGGCCGACAGCGGCAGGCGGTGCGTGAGGTCGCCGGCGACGATCAGCTCGGCCTGGGCCTGAATGGCCCGGATGCGTTTCAGCGGGCGGCGGCGCAGGAGGTACCAGCCGGCGAACCCAGGGATCAGGGTGAAGGAAATACCCCAGAGCAAGGCGTCGAGAATGATCCGCGTGACGACGAACAATGAGCCGTTATCGCGAAAAAGGACCAGCCAGCGACCATCCTGCACCTTGATGGCCACCGCGTCACAGCTGTCGCGGGGCATGCGCGGATCGTCGACGTCCAGGCAACGTTTCAATTCGTGGATCTTGCCATCCAGCCGCAGCCCCGGGGGCAGGGCTCGGACACTGCCGCCCAGCGGGTTGAGTTGTGCATCGAACAGGCCATAGGCGTCGAAGCTGCGTTCCTCGAAAGCCTGGCTGGCGATCAGGGCGTCGTCCAGCTGCTTGCCGCTCATGTGCGCGAACAGGTGCTGGCGCTGCAGCATGGAATGGCGGGTGAGCTTGTTCAGGTAGCTGGAAACCTCGAAGTACAGCACCCCCATGAGGATGCTGCTCCAGGCTACGAACAGAAAGCTGTACAGTGCCAGCAGGCGGCTGGTGGACGAACTCCAGCCTTTAGACGGGTTCAGCAATGGCATAGCCGGAGCCCCGCACCGTACGGATCAGCGGCGACTGGCCGGGTGAGTCGATTTTCTTGCGCAGGCGGCCGATATGCACGTCGATCAGGTTGGTACCCGGGTCGAAGTGGTAGCCCCACACTTCCTCGAAAATCATCATCCGCGTTATGACCTGGCCGCTGTGGCGCATCAGGTACTCCAGCAGTTTGTACTCGGTGGGCAGCAGGTTGAGGGTGTTGTCGCCGCGGCGGGCTTCGTGGCTGATCAGGTCCAGTTGCAGGTCGGCGACCTGCAGGCGGGTCTGGGTCATCGGCACGCTGTTGCGGCGCAGCAGCACCTCGACCCGGGCGGCCATTTCGTCGGAGGCGAATGGCTTGGTCAGGTAGTCGTCACCGCCGGCGCGCAGGCCGCGCACCCGCTCATCGACGTCGGAGAGGGCGCTGATCATCAGGATCGGAGTGGCGATCTTGAGGTTGCGCAGGGTCGTGACGATGGTCAGGCCATCGACCTCGGGCAGCATGCGGTCCAGGGTGATCAGGTCGTAACCACCGGCAATGGCCTTGGCCAGGCCTTCACGACCATTGTCGGCCCACTCCACCTCAAGGCCATGGCTGGTAAGTTCGGCGACGATTTCCTGGCCGGTGACGGCGTCGTCTTCGATGGTCAGTACGCGAGGCATGCTGGTTCCTGGGCATCTAATGGAGACTCGATTGTGCCAAAGAATAGACAACCGGCGATTTAAGAAAAATTCATCTTGCCACAACCCGCCTGGGTTCACCCATTGTGAAGACAGACGAGCATGTCGCAGCAGGCTGTGAGAGGATGTCCGTCAACACAGCCAGGACCCCGAACGCAGCCTGATGAAGACACCCAAAAGAATCGAACCCCTGATCGAAGACGGCCTCGTCGACGAAGTACTGCGGCCGTTGATGAGTGGCAAGGAAGCCGCCGTGTACGTGGTGCGTTGCGGTAGCCAGGTGCGCTGCGCCAAGGTCTATAAAGAAGCCAACAAGCGCAGTTTCCGCCAGGCCGCCGAATACCAGGAAGGCCGTAAGGTGCGCAATAGCCGCCAGGCCCGGGCCATGGCCAAGGGCAGCAAGTACGGCCGCAAAGAGGCCGAGGACGCCTGGCAGAACGCCGAAGTGGCGGCACTGTTCCGCCTGGCCGGCGCCGGGGTCCGGGTGCCCAAGCCCTATGACTTCCAGGACGGCGTGTTGCTGATGGAGCTGGTGACCGACGCCGATGGCGATGCCGCACCCCGGCTCAACGACGTGCACCTGGAGGCCGAGGAGGCGCGGGTGTTCCATGCCTTCGTCATTCGCCAGATCGTGCTCATGCTGTGTGCCGGGCTGGTCCATGGCGACCTGTCCGAATTCAATGTGCTGCTCGGCCCGGACGGGCCGGTGATCATCGACCTGCCGCAGGCAGTGGACGCCGCCGCCAACAACCACGCATTCAGCATGCTGCAGCGTGACGTGGACAACATGGCCCACTACTTCGGGCGCTTTGCCCCAGAGCTGAAGAGCACGCGCTATGCCCAGGAAATGTGGGCGTTGTACGAGGCTGGCAAGTTGCTGCCCGATACCGTGTTGACCGGCGTATTCCAGGACGACGAGCATGAAGCCGACGTTGGCGGGGTGATGCGGGAAATCGACGCCGCCCGGTTGGACGAGGCCCGGCGCCGGGCAGCGCGTGCCGAGGCGGAAAACGGCCCGGCCAAGGCCGAGGAGCCGACACCGCCCTGGCTGCAATAATGTGCTGCCGGTGCAGCCCGCTTCGCAGGTTCCCCCCCGAAGCGGGCGCCACCGGTTCAGCCAGTACCCTGCGCGGCCATTACCTTTGATGCAGGACAATATCTCGTCATCCGGCCTTTTCACTGGCCCCTGACAGGCATAAGGTATACGCCGTTCAAATTCCCTGGAGCAGTCATGTCCAACCAATTCCCCTCTGTTCGTCCTCGCCGCCTGCGCCAGAACGAGTCCCTGCGCACCGTATTCCAGGAAACCGAATTCCGCCTTGAAGACCTGATCCTGCCGATCTTCGTGGAAGAAGGCATCGACGACTTCGTGCCCATCAGCAGCATGCCCGGCGTGAACCGCATCCCTGAGAAGCGGCTGGCCCAGGAAATCGAGCGCTATGCCCGCGCCGGTATCAAATCGGTGATGACCTTCGGTGTGTCTCACCACCTGGATGCCGTTGGCAGCGACACCTGGAACGAAAACGGCCTGGTGGCGCGCATGTCGCGTATCTGCAAGGACACCGTGCCGGAAATGGTAGTGATGTCCGATACCTGTTTCTGCGAATACACCAGCCACGGGCACTGCGGCGTGCTGCATGACCAGGGCGTGGACAACGATGCCACCTTGGCCAACCTGGGCAAGCAGGCGGTGATCGCCGCCGCTGCCGGTGCCGACTTCATCGCACCTTCGGCGGCGATGGACGGCCAGGTCCAGGCCATTCGTAGCGCGCTGGACGGTGCAGGCTTCCACGACACTGCGATCATGGCCTATTCGACCAAGTTCGCCTCGTCGCTGTATGGCCCGTTCCGGGAAGCGGGTGGCACTGCGCTCAAAGGTGACCGCAAAAGCTACCAGATGAACCCGATGAACCGCCGCGAGGCCGTGCGCGAATCGCTGCTTGACGAGCAGGAAGGTGCAGACGTGCTGATGGTCAAGCCGGCCGGTGCCTACCTTGACGTGATTGCCGACATCCGTGCGGCCTCGCGCCTGCCCCTGGCGGCGTACCAGGTCAGCGGTGAGTACGCGATGATCAAGTTCGGTGGCCTGGCCGGTGCCATCGACGAAGGCCGCGTGGTGCGCGAAAGCATTGGTGCTATCAAGCGCGCCGGTGCCGACTTGATCCTGACTTACTTCGCCATGGACCTGGCCCGCGAAGGCATTTGAGCAGCAAAGCAGCTCCCCTGGCCTGGGGGCGGGCTTACCCGCCCCCAGCGCAATTCCCTACAAAAATTCATTAAGCGCTGAATTATTTTGTGTCCCGTTGTATCAGATGCCATAGAGCATTGATCGACAGGGATACAGGCATGAAATCTCGCAGGAAAAGCGTCAAACCTATTGGCCTCAAGGACATCACGATCGTCGACGATGCCAAGATGAAGAAGGCGATCACTGCCGCTGCACTGGGTAACGCCATGGAGTGGTTCGACTTCGGTGTCTATGGCTTTGTCGCCTATGCATTGGGCAAGGTGTTCTTCCCCAACGCCGACCCCAGTGTGCAGATGATCGCGGCGTTGGCCACCTTCTCGGTGCCATTCCTCATTCGCCCCCTGGGCGGGCTGTTCTTCGGCGCCCTCGGCGACAAGTTCGGCCGGCAGAAAATCCTTGCCGCCACCATCGTCATCATGTCCCTCAGCACCTTTGCCATTGGCTTGATACCGTCCTATGCCAGTATCGGCATATGGGCGCCGATACTGCTGTTGTTGGCGAAAATGGCGCAGGGCTTCTCGGTGGGCGGCGAGTACACCGGCGCGTCGATCTTCGTGGCCGAGTATGCGCCTGACCGCAAGCGCGGCTTCCTTGGCAGCTGGCTGGACTTCGGCTCGATCGCTGGCTTCGTGCTGGGCGCCGGGGTAGTGGTGCTCATTTCCACGGTGCTTGGAGAAGAAAGGTTCCTTGAATGGGGCTGGCGCCTGCCGTTCTTCCTGGCCTTGCCGCTGGGCATCATCGGCCTCTACCTGCGTAACGCACTGGAGGAAACCCCCGCGTTCCAGCAGCACGTCGACAAGATGGAGCAGGGTGACCGTGAAGGCCTGGCGTCGGGGCCCAAGGTGTCATTCAAGGAGGTGGCGACCAAGCACTGGCGTAGCCTGGTGACCTGCATTGGCGTGGTGATCGCCACCAACGTCACCTACTACATGCTGCTGACCTACATGCCCAGCTATCTGTCGCACAACCTGCACTACAGCGAAGACCATGGCGTGCTGATCATCATCGCGATCATGGTCGGCATGCTGTTCGTGCAGCCCATCATCGGCCTGCTGAGCGACAAGTTCGGCCGTCGCCCGTTTATCGTGGTCGGCAGTATCGGGCTGTTCGCCCTGGCCATTCCGGCGTTCATGCTGATCAACAGTGGTGTGCTGGGGTTGATCTTCTCCGGGCTGCTGATCATTGCCGTGCTGCTGAACTTCTTCATCGGTGTCATGGCTTCGACGTTGCCGGCGATGTTCCCCACTCACATCCGCTACAGCGCACTGGCCAGTGCCTTCAACATTTCCGTGCTGATCGCCGGCCTGACCCCGACCATCGCCGCCTGGCTGGTGGAAAGCAGCGGCAACCTGTACATGCCCGCCTACTACCTGATGGTGATCGCCGCGGTGGGCCTGGTGACCGGCCTGACCATGAAGGAAACCGCCAACAAACCGTTGCGCGGTGCCGCACCGGCGGCATCGGACATCGACGAGGCGCGGGAGCTGCTGCAGGAGCACCACGACAACATCGAGCAGAAGATCGAGGATATCGACGAGCAGATCGCCGAGCTTGAGGCCAAGCGCAAGTTGTTGGTCCAGCAGCACCCGCGCATCGATTGATCAGCGCGGCATGTAGCCACGCTGCCAGGCACGTGGAATGAACCGCGACACCAGGGCCAGCAGGCACGCCAGCACGCAACTGCCGGCCAGTGCCCGCAGGCCCAGGTGGTGTTGCAGCCAGGCGCCCAACGCGGCGCCCACCAGCATCCCTGCCCACGGCACCAGTTGCACCCGCCAGCCGTGGCGCCGCTCGCCCAGCAACCAGCGCCCAAGGCCGCGGCCGAAGCGTGACAGCGCGCCGGTGACGTAGGTCAGGCCGATGGGCAGGCCGTTCACTTGCTCGACGACCGCGTTGATCATGCCCATGGCCAGGGTCGCGGCCAGCAATGCCGGGAAGGTGGCCGCCAGTGGCCACGCTGCGGCGCCGGCCAGCAACGCCGCCACGACCACCAGCACGGGCCAGGCCCGGCGACGGAAGCCGCGCGCCAGCACTACCCCCAACGTGTTACCCGCGACAAAGCCCAGCAAAGCGCCGCTCAGGCGCAGCACCAGGGCAAGGTCAGCCTTGCTGATCGCCACCGCCAGGCGCGTGGTATTACCGCTCATGAACGAGACGAAGTCGCCCAGGGCCAGCAGGCCAATGGCGTCGGTCATGCCTGCCAGGACCGACAGGCCGGCCACCAGGCCAAGGCCCACGCGGCCACGCAGCACTTGCAGGCGCAAGCGCCTGGCTGTGCGGGTAGTAATGGGATGAGGTAGCACCGGCAGGCCTCAGGGCAACAGGTTTTCGCGGGCCAGGGTGCCTTTGATGGTGCGTTCGACCACATCCACCAGCACCATGGTCTGGTGATCGACCTCGATGTTCAGCAGATCGCCGGCAGCGTAGCTGGCGAACGTGGTCTGGCGCAGGGTTTCCGGGATCAGGTTGATGGTGACCAGGTTGTCTTCCACGTCGGCCACGGTCAGGCTGCAGCCGTTCACCCCGATGAAGCCCCGCGGGAACACGTATTTGCCCCATTGCGGCGGCATGCGAAAGCGGATGAAGGCGCCGGTCTGCTCGATCGCCAGTTCAACTATTTCTGCAGTCGTGGCGATATGGCCAGCCATCAGGTGGCCGCCGACTTCTGCGTTCATCTTCGCCGAACGTTCGATGTTAACCCCCTGGCCGGCCTTGAAATTGCGCAGGTTGGTGCGTTCCAGGGTGGCGGTCATTGCATCGAACCTGACGTGGCTGCCGTCGATCTCGGTGACGGACAAGCACGTGCCCTCGACGCTGACACTGGCGCCGATCTTCAACTCATCGAGCAGTTCCGGGGTGAGGTCGATGGTGAACTGGTTGTGGCCCGGGTAGCTGGTCACATCAAGCAGTGGGCGGACGGCCTGGACGATGCCGGTGTACATGGTGTTGCTCCTGGGCGCGAAAAGAAAACACCCGAACGCTATGCCTGTGCGGCCTCAAAAGCAAGGCGCCAACGCCCAGGTGTTGCCCAGGCAGGCCACCGGGCACACCCAGGGCGGCAACAGGGCGCTGGCCTGCTCACACATGCCCGGTGCTGTTGACGATCCGCAGGCACAGCGCTTCGTACGGGTCCAGGTTCACCAGCAAACGGCCATCCTCGGTCAGGTCGCCTTCGACCGTTTCGTTGATCATGTCCACCACCGGCCCTGGCGTGAAGCCCGTGAGCAGTAGCTCCTCGGCGATCACCTCCTGGCTGAAGTTCAATGCACTGATCTGGATGCCGCGCCCGGCCGGTAGCTCATGCACCATGACTAGCAGCCCGGGGCTGCTGACCTCCGGCACCAGTACCTGGCGGCTGGTGGCAATGCCGTAGGCCTGGCGCACCGCGAGCAGTTTTTTCACCTTGCAGGCGAACGAGTCAGGGTTGTCCAGTTGGCTGTCGAGGCTGCCATACAGCGCCCGCGCCCGCGGCATGCCGCGCACAGACGTGTCCGCTTGCGGGTCGAGCCCGGCCAGGTCGTAGCCGCCGCGGTGAATCCAGCGGGTATCGCCGTCGAGCATGCGCTCGGCCACGGCTTCGCCAGGCAAGGGCAGGGCGCCGACCATGTCCCAGCCCGACAGCGCCACCACACCCGGCTGCATGGCGTTGTACATGACCAGCAGCAGGTGCAGTTTCTGGATCTGCTCGATGTCCGCCGGGCCTATCTGGTCGAGGTCGCGGATGCCCAGTGCCGCAGTGATGAGGCTGGCGGTGGTGCAGGCGATGCCATTGGTGACGAAGCGCAGGTTGTAGGGCGCATGCTCGCCCGACAGGCGTTCGTAGATTTCTTCGCGGATATGCTCGCGCAGGATGTTGCCTGGTAATGTCTGACCCTTGTACAGGTACATGTCATGGGCGTGCAGGGTCCAGAAGTGCACCAGTTCCACGGTCAGTTCGTCGTGGTTCTGCAGGGCATGGATCAGTGAGGCCGGGTCAATGCCGAAGGCGTGCATTTCCTTGAGCATCAGGCGCAGAAACTCGGTGTCGCCGGTCAGCAAGGCATGTTGGTAGGCGGGCCGGGTGATGAAATCGTAGGAAAGGTCGGCACCGCCCTTGGACATTTGCGCAATGTCATCGAGGGTCAGGTTCAGCTCCTGGAAACTGAAACCGCCGGCCTTGCGGATCATGCCACCGATCAATTGGTTGCCGACGAGCGACAGCGGGTGGCTTTCCGACCAGGCGGTGCCGTTGGCGCGGGTTTCCACCCCGAGAAAACCGTTGGCATCCAGGCGCAGGCCACGTGCACCCAGGCAATCCAGGGCGTGCAGCGCGTCGCCGATGATCATCTGCTGGGCGGCAAAGGTGGGGTCCAGCCAGTTCAGCGACGGCTGGCCTTCCTTGAAGTAGTGCAGGTAGACCCAACGCCGGGTCTTGCCGTCGACACCGGTGACCGGTGGTGTGGCGCTCCAGTCAGTTTCCTTGACCCCCGGCTCGAAGAAAATCACCCGCTGCAACTGCCCGACGATGTAATGGCGTGCCTTGAGCTCGTCGCACTGTGCGGGCAGCAGGTTGGCCGAGTCACGTCCGGCTGGCACCTCGGGCAGCAAGTGCCAGTCTTCCTCGCGTATCTCCACCATGTGATACAGGCCCGGGTAGGCGCCATAGGCCATTTCCGCCAGGCGGAAGTCGGCGCCCTTGCCGGTGTGCGAGGGGATCAGGTCGTCGATGGTCACCGCATTGTGCGCGGCGGCCATGCGGCTCATCTGGATCAGCTCCGGCTCGCTGCCATAGAGCGGGTCGATATCGAAGCTGATGCGGTCGAAATTGCCGTCCACGCTGGGCGTGAGCTCGCGGTCGCGAATACCGCCGGACAGCTTGATCGGCCCGGTGTGCAGGCCTTGAATGCCGATTTCCGACAGGCGCTTCCACAAGGCTTCATGGGCCAGGGCACCGAGCACCGAGCAGCCCTCTGGGGCGATGATGGCATCGGGGTAAACGGTCAGCCAGACCGAGGCGATTTCCGTGGCCCGGCGGGGCTGTGCCTCGGCGTAGGGTTGTTGCCACAGGCGCGACTGGCCTGAGTACAGGCTGGCGCGCTCCTGGGAAGCCTTGAGCATGGCGCGCGCTTCGAGCCATTTCACGTATGCAGGGTCGGGCTGGGTCATTTCGCGTCCTCTTTGCGTGTCGGCACCGGCTCAGGTTATGACGGCAGAGCGGTCGGATCGTTCGGCCGGGGGCCAGGCCCTGCACGAAATGCCTGGCACAGCGTGCTCAGCGCCGGGCAGCCAACTGCTGCGGTGCCAGGAAGGCACCGTGGAAGTAATTGCGCAAAGCCTGCATCGCCGGGCTGAACGCCCGCTCGCGGTGCCAGGCCAGCCCCACGCTCATGGGCGCTACCGGGTCGCTGATGGTCACTGTTTCGATGCGCTTGCCC
Organism: Pseudomonas sp. NY5710; assembly: GCF_013305665.1. Classification (NCBI taxonomy): domain Bacteria; kingdom Pseudomonadati; phylum Pseudomonadota; class Gammaproteobacteria; order Pseudomonadales; family Pseudomonadaceae; genus Pseudomonas; species Pseudomonas sp. NY5710. Next base: position 2,821,078 of record NZ_CP045554.1, on the reverse strand, counting down.
TCCAGCGACCATGGCCGGTGCACCAGGTCTGACAAGATCGCTACGCCACTGCCATTGGCGACCATGCTGCGCACCGCCTCCACCGAACTGGTGCGCACGCGCACGCTGGGCCGTTGCCCGGCCTGCTGCCAATAGCGCATGGCGCTGTGCTCGGCTTCATCCACTGTCAACAAAATGAACGGCTCTGTGGCGACCTCGGCCAGGCTGACGGCCGAGCGTTCGCATAGGGGATGGTGCGCGGGCAGCCATAGGCGGCGCTCGGAGTTGAACAGCGTTTCTGAAACGATAGCCGGGTGGGTCAGGTTGGCGGTCAGCACCACCGCCATGTCGAAACGCCCCTCCAGCAGGCCTTGCTCGATGGCACTGCGCTCCTGTTCGTAAAGTTCCAGGGTCACGTCGGGGTGCCAGTGCTCCAGGCGTTGCAAGTGGTGCGGCAGAAAGTAGCCGATTACCGTGTAACTGGCTGCCAGGCGCAACAGGCCGCTGGCGCGTATGTCCGGCAATGGGCTGTTCAGCGCATCGTCGACGCTGCGCAGGATGACGTAGGCGCGGTTGAGGAAATGCCGGCCGGCTTCGGTCAGGTTCATGCCCTGGGCTGAACGCTGGAACAGCAACACGCCGAGCATGGCCTCCAGCTCTTTGATTGCCGTGGTGACCGCCGACTGGGAAATATTGAGGTGGATGGCAGCTTGAGAGATCTGGCCGATTTCGGCAGTGGCGACAAAGTAGCGCACCTGGCGCAAGGTAAGTGACACGGCAGGCTCCCGGGGTATCTGTTTTTCCGAAGACACCCATTCAGTTTATAGATCTTCCCAAGGGGTAGGGGAGAATCTAACGTGGCTTGCATGCAGCCACAAGCGCCAGGGAGATACGGTCATGCAAGCAGTGGATTTCAACTCGGACATGGGCGAGGGCTTTGGCCCATGGACCATTGGCGACGGCGTGGATGACGAGCTGATGGGCTACATCAGCAGCGCCAATATCGCCACCGGTTTTCATGCCGGCGACCCCGGCACCATGCGCCGTACGGTCGAGCGGGCCAAGGCCCTGGGGGTTGCCGTGGGGGCACACCCGGGGTTCCGCGACCTGGTCGGTTTCGGTCGCCGGCACATCAACGCATCGGCGCAGGAACTGGTCGACGACATGCTCTACCAGCTCGGGGCGCTGCGTGAAATCGCCCGGGCCCAGGGCGTGAACCTGCAGCACATCAAACCCCACGGGGCGCTTTACATGCACCTGGCCCGGGACGAGCAAGCTGCACGCTTGCTGGTGGAAAACCTGCGGCTGATCGAACCGCAGTTATTGCTGTTCTGCATGCCCGGCTCGGTGATCTGCCGCATTGCCCAGGAGCTTGGTCAGCCGGTGGTGCGCGAGTTCTATGCCGACCGCGAGTACGACCTGAGCGGCTCGATCGTGTTCACCCGTAACGTAAGGGGCTACCAGCCTTTGGCGGTCGCCGAGCGCGTACTGCGGGCTTGTCGGCAAGGTGTGGTGCGCACTGTCGAGGGCCAGGACCTGGCCATCGAGTTCGACTCCATTTGCCTGCACAGTGACACGCCGGGCGCCCTCGACCTGGTCGAGGCCACGCGCAAGGCGCTGGACCAGGCTGGCATCGTGGTGCGTTCACCACGCTGACGCTGGCATCCGGCAGCCACAGGCCGGAGCCTGATCCTGTTGTTTTCGCCTGCCTTTCTATAAAGATTTCAAGAAAAGGAACAGTCATGGCCGAATCGCTTGCTACAACGCCTATTCGCTACAGCTTCGGCGCCGACGAGCACCTGTTTGCCGAGGTCAGCGAGAGCATGTCGCTGGAAGCCTTCTTCAAAGGTATGGCCGTCACCCGTGCGGTAGAGCGCCTGGCGCTGGACGGCGTGCTGGATGTGTGCCTGGCCAATGCGTCGTTCCAGGTGCGTTTCGACCCCGACCGCATCGCCCCCGATGCCCTGCTGGCAGCGGTGCGCGGTGCCGAAGCGCAGGCGGTGGCCGAGCGTTCGTTGCATACCCGCATCATCGAGATTCCGGTGCTGTACAACGACCCCTGGACCCACGAAACCTTGATGCGCTTCCGTGACCGCCACCAGGACCCGGCCAGCACCGACCTGGAGTACGCGGCCCGCATCAATGGCCTGGCCGATGTCGACGCGTTCATTGCGGCGCACAGCGGTGCACCGTGGTTCGTTTCCATGGTCGGCTTCGTCGCCGGCCTGCCGTTCATGTTCCAGATGGTCGAGCGCCAGCGGCAGTTGCAGGTGCCCAAGTACCTGCGGCCGCGTACCGACACGCCCCGCCTGACCCTGGGCCATGGCGGTTGTTTCGGTTGCATCTATTCGGTGCGCGGCGCGGGCGGTTACCAGATGTTCGGCGTCACCCCGGCACCGATCTACGACCCGCAACAGACCTTGAACTACCTCAAGGAGCACATGGTGTTCTTCCGCCCAGGTGACATCGTGCAATTCAAACCCATCGACCGCCGCGCTTATGACCAGGCAGTGGCTGAGGTGGAGGAGGGCCGTTTCGATCTGCGCATTCGCCCGGTGGTGTTTTCCCTGGACGCATTCCTTGCCGACCCGGTCGGCTACCCGAAATCGCTGCAGGAGGTGCTGGTATGATCAAGGTACTCAAACCGGGCCTGGCGACCTCCGTGCAGGACCTGGGGCGCGAAGGCTATTACCACCTGGGCATTCCGCCATCTGGCGCGCTCGACCAGTATGCCCTGAGCGCAGCCAACTACCTGGTGGGCAACCCGCCGGGCGCTGCCGGGCTGGAATGTGCGCTGGTCGGCCCTGAACTTGAGTTCCAGGCAGATGCGCTGGTGGCAGTGTGCGGTGCGCAGATGCCCGCCTTGCTCGATGGCCGCGGGCAGCGGCCGGACACGGCATTTGCCGTGCGCGCCGGGCAGGTGCTGCGTTTCAGCTTCCCGACGGCGGGCGCGCGGGCCTACCTGGCAGTGGCGGGGGGTATTGATGTGGCCGAGGTGCTGGGGAGCCGATCGACCTACGCGCTAGGGGCCTTGGGTGGCTTCCAGGGGCGCAAGTTGCTGGCCGGTGACCTGTTGCCGGTCGGTACGCCCACCGGCAACGGCCGCGCCGGCGCAAGCCTGCCGATGGCACTGCGTCAGGCCCTGGGCGGCGAAGTGGTGCTGCGGGTGGTGCCGGGGTTGTATTTTCACCGGCTGACCGAGGCTGCTGCGCAAAGCTTCTTCACCGAAGCCTGGACGGTAGGCTCCGAGGCGGATCGCATCGGCTACCGCTACAAAGGTGGCAGTGCCTTGAGTTTCCAGCCACGGGAGCAACCGTTCGGTGCTGGTTCGGACCCTTCCAACATCGTCGACAGCTGTTACCCCATCGGCTCGATCCAAGTACCGGCCGGGCTGGAGCCGATCATCCTGCACCGGGATGCCGTATCGGGCGGTGGCTACGCCATGATTGGCACGGTGATCAGCGCCGACCTCGACCTTATCGGGCAGATGCAGCCGAATCAGCAGGCACGCTTTCTGAAAGTCAGCCTGGAGCAGGCGTTGGAGGCACGCCGCTCTTACAAGAAGAAGCTGGCGTGCCTGGCCCGGTTGTTCAGCTGAACGGATGACAACTTGCCGATGCGGGGGGCAAGGGCCGCCAACCCCGCTCGGCCATTTACGCAGGTTGCTCGGCCAAGCCGTTACTGACGTTGCGCCCCAGCACCAGAACGGTGACGAAGCCACAGCCCACTAGCGCCGTGGCCAGGCTCAAGAGCACCGCAGTGCCCATATGGTCCACCACTTGCCCGCCAAAGAACGAGCCCACGGCAATGATCACCTGGAACAAGGCAACGAACAGCGGCATGCCCCGCTCGACATCTTTGGGTGCGACCACGAACATCCAGATATTGGCGCAGGCCGGGAACGCGCCGAAGGCAAACCCCCATAGCGCAATCAGCATCGCCGCGCCGGTCAGGCCGGTGGCGAAGTACGGAAACAGCGCTGTGCTGGCGGCGATCAGCAGTGCCATCAGCATCAGCGAATGGCGCACACTGCGGTTGGCTGCGAAGCCGGCGAAGATATTGCCCATGAACCCGGCCACGCCATACAGCAGCAACAATGAGCCGATGGTCGGGCCGTCGAAGCCGGCGTTCTGTTTGAAGAACGGCGCTACATAGGTGTAGGCGGCAAAGTGCGCCAGGCCAATCAACAGCACGGCGATCAGGCCAACGCGCGCTTGCGGGTTGATGAACAGCGCCGGCAGGTCGCGCACGGCAATGGCTTTTTCGGGCAACAGCCGCGGCAGCAGCAACACCTGCGCCAAGAGCACGGGCACGCCCACCAATGCAGTCACCAGGAAGGTCATTCGCCAACCCAGTAGGCCACTCAGCCAGGTGCCTACCGGCACGCCCACCACCGTCGCCAGGGTCACCCCGGCCATGATGATCGAGTTGGCCTTGGCCACGCCGACGCCCTCAGGTGCCAGGCGCCCGCTGAGGGCGATGGCCGTGGCCCAGAAGCCGCCGATGCTGACACCCAACAGTACCCGGCCGACCAGTAGCAGGCTGAAGTCGCCCGCATAGGCGACGATGCCGTTGGCGATGATCATGATCAGCGTCAGGCCGATCAGGAGGTAGCGCCGGTCCAGCGCGCCAACGCCCACGGAAATGGCCGGGGCGGCCAGCGCGGCCATGATGCCGGGCAGGGTGACCATCAGGCCGGCGAAGCCTGCACTGATACCCAGGTCGCTGGCGACATCGTTGAGAACGCCCACTGGCAGAAATTCGCTGGTGACCAGGGCGAAGGCGCCAATGGCGACCGAGAGGATCGCCAGCCACTGCTGGGTCACGCTCTGTTGATTATGTTCAGGACGGCCCCGTGGGGCCTGGCTGGCACTTGGCATGGTGGTGAATTCCAAGGAGGGATGACGCCTGTAGCAGGCGCGGGAGGGGGGATTGGCCGGGGATTATAGGGATGGGTGTGGGCGGCCGACAGGCGAACGGCGTGATAGTGAACATTAGCGCCATCGATGAAACGCTGGGCGCAGAGCGGTTGCTGGCGAATGACGCGTTGGCATGCAGACCGCCGACCCAAAATATTGCATGAGTCGTCTTGATGCTTTCACATAGCGGTACTAATACTAAACCACGGCCGCAGAGGGATGATCATGCAAACACGCTTCGTTGTGGTTCCCGCAGTGCCGCTGAAGAAAGAGTTTCAGCCTCGGCGGCTTGGTTTTCCGACTGCATTGGGCGAGGGTTACGACCTCTACGATACGCAAGACAAGGTGCGTTTGAGCTTGAACTTTGGCACCCGAGCCCAGGCGGAATTCGAGTGTGACTGCCGCAACCGCTGCCCGGATGCCGACGCTGCGGAGATCGCCGGCATGGTTTGATCACGTACGGCTGGCCCTCACCAAGCGGTGAGGGGGCAATCAGCCGTGCTTGCGCAGGGCTGCGACCAGTTCGGCCTTGGTCATCCTGGAGCGGCCTTTTATCGCTTTGCCACGGGCTTCCTTCAGCAGGCTTTCCTTTGTCTGGCTTTCCAGCGAGCTGCCAGATGAACGCGCCTGCCCCTGGCGGGTGTGTGCTGCCCGCCTGGCCGAATCGGCGCGGGCGGTTTTCTTCTCGCTGGCAGAGGTGCTGCTCCCCGAACCGCCTTGCTTTTCACCGCCGCCGGATTGCTTGTTGACCGTGGCCCAGGCGCGCGCTTCGGCTTCCTCTTTGGGCAGGCCTTTATCCTCGTAGCCGTGCTCGATGTGCTCGGCCTTGCGCTTCTGTTTTTCGGTGTACTTGCCTTTGTCGCCGCGTGGCATGGTGTTCACTCCTGCAGTTATACCTGAACGGTTGAGACGCTCCCCGCCAGAGAGTGCCGGTCACTGGACGAGCGGCAGCGCGGCCGTGCATCGACGACAACCGCCCCTGTGGGAGATTCTCTGGTTTCGGGCAAGGGTAGCCGCAGCATTTTTAGCGCCTGTGAGATCGAGCGCCGCCCGCGCGGCGCATCGCGAGCTGCGCTCGATCGCACAGGCGCTGCATACCTTGTGGCATACACCTGTCCGAATCGGGATCAACGAACGGCCTGCCTTTCAATGGTCACAAAGCTGTAACACAGCTGATGCAAAGTGTGCCGGCCATCACAAGGAGCGCTTTTCGATGATTCGCCTGATGAAGTCTGCTGCACTCGCCGTTGCCGTTTCGCTTTGCGCCACTTCTGCTGCATTTGCTGCTGAAAACGTACGCCTGACCGGTTCCGGCGCCAGCTTCCCGGCACCGATCTACCTGACCTGGTTCAAAGATTTCAGCAAGAACACAGCGGGCGTTACCGTTGATTACCAGTCCAAGGGGAGTGGCGCGGGCGTTCAGGACTTCCTGAACAAGACCGTCGACTTCGCCGCCAGCGACTCGGCCATGAGCGAGGCCGACATCGCCAAGGTTGCCGAAGGCGTCCAGTTGCTGCCGATGACCGCCGGCGAAATCGTCCTGGCTTACAACCTGCCCGGCAACCCCAAGGGCCTGAAGTTGCCGCGCGATGTGTACTCGAACATCTTCCTCGGCAAGATCACACAGTGGAACGACCCGAAAATTGCCGCTGCCAACCCACAGATGAAGCTGCCTGACCTGCCCATCACCGTAGTGGTACGTGCCGACTCCAGTGGCACCAACGCCGTATTCACCAAGCACCTGTCGGCCATCAACGCCGACTTCAAGAGCACCTTGGGTGAGGGCAACACGGTCAACTGGCCAGCGACCGACAAGTTCATCAAATCGCCGAAGAACGACGGGGTGACCGCTACCGTTCGCCAGACCCCAGGTGCCATTGGCTACATCGAGTACGGCTTCGCCAAGCTGGCCAAGGTGGACTTCGCTGCCCTGGAAAACAAGGCTGGCCAGTACGTGGTGCCGAATGCCGAAAGCGGTGCCGAGGCCCTGGCAGCGGTGAAACTGCCGGAAAACCTGGTCGCCAACCTGCCCGACCCGGAAGGCGCCAAGTCCTACCCGATCACCTCCTATACCTGGATGATCTTCCGCAAGGACAACGGCAACCCGGCAAAGGCCAAGGCCATGCGTGAGATGGTCGAGTACGGCCTGACCCAGGGCCAGAAGATTGCCGACTCCATGGGCTACATCCCGCTGCCGCCATCGGTTGTCGACCAGGTGCGCAAAGCGTCTGCAAACATCCAGTAACACCCAGGCGCTCCCGGCAGCGGCATGAAGCCATGCCGGGGGTGTTTGTCCCTTGTCCCGGAATACGCCATGAACACACCTTTTGCCATACCGGATAATCCCGATTCCGCGTGCCAGCCGCCGTCTACGAAAGACTTTCTGGTCGACCGCACCTTCCGTGCGCTTGCCCGTATCGGGGTGGTGCTGGTACTGGCGCTGGTTTTCGCGCTGGTCTACGAAGTGGGCCGCAAGGCACTGCCCGGCATTGAAAAGCACGGTTTCGACGTGCTCCTGGGCACTGTCTGGGATGTAAACCAAGGCAAGTACGGTATTCTGCCGGCGATCTGGGGTACGCTCTACAGCGCGTTCATCGCCCTGTTGATTGCCGGTTTCTTCGGCGTCAGCATGGCCATTTTCCTCACCCAGGATTTCCTTCCGGCCAGGCTTGCCGCGGTGTTCCGCACCATCGTCGAGCTGCTCGCCGCCATCCCCAGCGTGGTCTATGGCCTCTGGGGCATCTATGTGGTCATCCCGGCCATTCGCCCCCTGACCACCTGGTTGAACAGCGAGCTGGGCTGGATCCCGTTTTTTGGCACCTCCCTCAGCGGGCCCGGCCTGCTGCCGGCCGCACTGGTTCTGGCGATCATGATCCTGCCGACCATTGCTGCCGTTTCGCAAGACGCGCTGACCAGCGTGCCGATGAAAACCAAGCAGGCCGCCTACGGCATGGGCACCACGCACTGGGAGGCCATCCTGAAAGTGATGGTGCCTTCTGCGGCCACCGGTATCTTTGGCTCGCTGGTGCTGGGCCTTGGCCGGGCACTGGGCGAAACCATGGCGCTGGCCATGCTGGTGGGCAATGCCAACACCATTTCCGTGTCCTTGTTCGCCCCGGCCAATACCTTGGCGGCGCTGCTGGCGCTGAACTTCCCGGAAGCCGGCCCGAACGAGATCGAAGTGCTGATGTATGCGGCACTGGTACTGATGTTCATCACCCTGCTGGTGAACGTGCTTGGCTCGATGATCATGCTCTACGCCCAGCGGGGGAATAAACAATGACCAACCTGACAACCCCTGCCGCCGCGTTGCCCAGCTTGCAGCGCCGGCTCGAAGGCCGCGCCCTGCGCAGCCTGGTATTGACCATCCTGGCCTGGTTGGCCGCGTTGCTGGCCAGTGTGCCGCTGATTTCCGTGCTGTACATGCTGATCACCCGCGGCGGCGCCCGCCTGAACCTGGAAGTGTTTACCGAACTGCCGCCGACGGGGTTCGAGATGGGCGGCGGCTTCGGCAACGCCATGGCCGGTACCTTCGTCATGGTCGGCATCGCTGCCGCCATCGCGGTACCGGTGGGTATCCTGGCCGCGGTGTTCCTTGCCGAGCTGGGCCCGGACAGCAAGCTGGCCAACACTGCAAGGTTTGCCGCCAAGATGCTCACCGGCCTGCCATCGATCCTGGCCGGTGTGTTTGCCTACGCTCTGGTGGTAATGACTACCGGCACCTATTCGGCACCGGCAGGCGGGGTAGCACTGGCGGTGCTGATGCTGCCGATTGTGGTACTGACCGCCGAAGAGGCGATGAAGATGGTACCCAAGATCATGAAGGACGCTGCCTACGGCATGGGCTGCACCCGTGCCCAGGTCATCTGCAAGATCGTGCTGCCCACCGGCTTGCCGGCCATTCTCACCGGCGTGATGCTGGCCGTGGCCCGCGCCGCAGGTGAAACCGCGCCATTGCTGTTCACCGCGCTGTTCAGCAACTACTGGATCTACCACAACGGTGACCTGGCAGTGATGAACCCCACTGCCTCGCTGGCGGTGCTGATCTACAACTTCTCTGGCATGCCGTTCGACAACCAGCTGGAGCTCGCCTGGGCGGCCTCGCTGGTGCTGGTCATGATCGTGCTGGTCATTAACATCCTTAGCCGTGTATTCGGCAAGCCCAAGTATTGAGAACAGGGAGCATCCATCTTGAACGTATCCACCGCACAACGTGCCGCTCCCGTGGCCAGCGAAGCCACACCCATCGTCATGGACTGCAAGCTGGACAAGATCTTCTACGGCAACTTCATGGCCGTGCGCGACAGCCATGTGCCGATCCGCAAGAACGAGATTACCGGCTTCATCGGCCCGTCCGGCTGCGGCAAGAGTACCGTGCTGCGTAGCCTGAACCGCATGAACGACCTGGTGAAAGGCTTCCGCTTCGAGGGCCACGTGCACTTCCTGGGCCAGGATGTGTATGGCAAGGGCGTAGACCCGGTAGTGGTGCGCCGCTACATCGGCATGGTGTTTCAGCAGCCCAATCCGTTTTCCATGAGCATTTTCGACAACGTTGCCTTTGGCCTGCGCCTGAACCGCTACAAGGGCGACCTGGGCGACCGCGTGAAACACGCCCTGCAAGGCGCGGCGCTGTGGGACGAAGTGAAGGACAAGCTCAAGGTCAGCGGCCTGTCGTTGTCCGGCGGCCAGCAGCAGCGCCTGTGTATCGCTCGGGCCATTGCCACCGAGCCGGAAGTGCTGCTGCTGGACGAGCCGTGCTCGGCACTTGACCCCATTGCCACCCGCCGCGTGGAAGAGCTGATGGTCGAGCTGAAGAAGGACTACACCATCGCCCTGGTGACCCACAACATGCAGCAGGCGATTCGCGTTGCCGACACCACGGCGTTCTTCTCGGTCGATATCTCGCAGGGTACCCGTACCGGCTACCTGGTCGAGATGGGGCCGACCGCGCAGATCTTCCAGAACCCACGTGAACAACTGACCAGTGATTACATCAGCGGCAAGTTCAGCTGACCCATCGCTGCACAAGGGGGCGGTGCTGCAACCAGGGAGGTTGCGGCAGTGCCCGCACAACCTTTGGTTAAAGTGTTACCCAGGATTTCCAATGCAACCGATGCGTCGATTAGATCTGTCTGCGGTAGAGCGCGCACTGCGCGAGGTGCAGGGCCATTTTGCCGAGCTGAGCCAACATTTTACCGAACCGCGGGACCCGTTCACCGACGAGGTGCTGCTGAATGTGGTTGAAGGCTACGCGCTGATTGACGACTATGTCGCTCGCGGAATAGACCTGTTCGACCTGCAACAGCTGAACCTGATGCTGGAAATCAACGCCACGGTGCTGTGCGGCCGTGACCCGGCCCGGCGCGAGGAGTTCGCGGCGCACCTGGCCGCAACCGAAGCGCATTTTTTCAACAATGTGGAAGGTGGCATCAAGGACTTGCACAACTGGTATTGCGCCTACCGCAGCGATTCGATCTGGAAGCGGGCAGCCGGTGTGTATGTACGTATCCTCAGCAAGCCACAGCTGTTCATCGAAGGTAACAACCGCACCGGCTCGCTCATTGTCAGTTACCTGCTGATGCGAGCCGGGCTGCCGCCATTCGTGCTGTCGCTGGACAACGCCGAGGGCTACTTCAACCCGTCCTCGGTCATACGTAATTCCGCCAAACACGGTGTCAAGGCTTTGTACGAACTGCCCAAGATCAAGAAAAAGTACGCCGCGTTCCTCGAAGCCAAGGCGCCTGCGCCCGGCAAGTTCTTCCTGGGCGCCACCCCGGTGCCTGTTTGCGCGGGAGGGCGCTGATGCAACCGTTCACCCTGATAGAGCGCGGGCGGCAGGCCATCGAGCGCAAGCTCAAGCGTGGCCAGGTGCGCATTTCGTTCGATATCGACGACACCCTGGCCTGCCAGCCTGAGCACGCGGCCGCCGAGCACAGCAGGTTGCCGGGCTTCGTCCACCGTTGGCTCGGTGAGCCCCTGCGCAGCGGTACCCGCGAGCTGATTCGCGACCTGCGCCGCCAGGGCTGCAGCATCTGGATCTATACCTCGTCCGGGCGCACCCCAGCGTACATCCGCCGTTGGTTGCTGCTGTACGGCATTCATGTCGACGGGGTGGTCAACAGTGACCGCCACCAGCACATATTGGCCCAGAATGGCCTGGAGCATTCCCCGTCAAAATTGCCTTCGGCGTTCGATATCGACCTGCATGTGGATGACTCCGAAGGCGTGCGGCTGGAAGGCGTGGACCATGGTTTCCGCGTTGTGGTGGTGTGCCCGCAGGACCAGCACTGGGCGCAGAAGGTCAGGGCCGCAGCGGTGGACGTGCAGGCCCGCCTGGCCCGGCAGCAGCCACACCGCTACGAGATGCCCGCGTGCCCGCGTTCGCAGGCACTGGCTTCCTGAACCGTCGTGTAATTGGGGCTGCCCTGCAGCCCATCGCCGGCAAGCCAGCTCCCACAGGGACCGCATCAGGGCTGACAGGTGTTTGTCAGAAGATATGCAGCGCCTGTGAGATCGAGCGCCGCGCGGGCGGCGCTCGATCTCACAGGCGCTGAAGATGCTGCGGCTACCCTTGCCAGAAACCATAGAATCTCCCACAGGGACCCCAGGCCCCGGTTCATTCAGGCGTATTGATACCCGCCTGCCACGCCTGCCTACACCCTAAGTCTTGCCACCCCGACCCCAGCAGGTCCCAAGACCAAATCACCGCGCCACACCCTCCGCCCCAAAGCACCCGCCAACCCACGCCAAAGCAGCGTTCCGGGTGGCCTGCCGGCTTCTGATAATCGCCTCCGACATCCTGTCCCCCGTTTGGAGCGCGCCATGCACAACAACAAAAAGCACCTGCCGCCTCGTTTTCTCGCTGCTGCCTTCGCCAGTGTTTCCGCCTTGGGCCTGAGCGGTGTCGCCGAGGCCGAGATCATGCTGTACGACAAGGACCAGACGACATTCTCCACCGATGGCTACATCAACGCCTTCTATGTCAACAGCAAGGTCGACCGCGAGGGCGAGCAGTTCGACCGGCGCCAGTCGCGGGTGAAGATGGGCTTTTTGCCCAACTACATCGGGTTCAACATGGGCAAGCAGGTAGACGACTTGAAACTCGGCGCGCGGGCGTCGTTCTGGGTCACCATCAACGACAGCGAAACCAACGGCACCGATACCGCCATCGACGTGCGCCAGTTCTACGGCACCGTGGCCAACCCTGAGTGGGGCGAAGTACTGATCGGCAAGGACTTTGGCCTGTTCGCGCGCTCCAACATCCTGCTGGACGAGCTGCTGGCCGGTTATGGCCAGGTCAGTGACACGCTGGGCTTGGTAGATGGCGGCGGGGTGTCGTTCGGCAACATCGGCAGCGGTTACCCCTATCCGTTCCCCACCTCGCAGATCACCTACCGCACGCCGGTGATGGACGGCCTGCGCGTGGCGGTGGGCATCATGGACCCCGTGGATACCAACGACAGCAGCCCGACCGGCAAGGCCTACCAGGAAAACCCACGCACCGAGAGCGAAATCACCTACCAGTTCGACCTGGCGGGGGCGCAGATCTACAGCTGGGTCAACGGTAGCTACCAGACCTCGGACAACACCGACTCGACGGTCAAGTCCGTCACCTCCAAAGGGGTTGGCTATGGGGTGCAGGCGAAGCTGGGCGGCTGGTCATTGACCGGCTCGGGGTTCCAGGCCAAAGGCATCAACCCGTTCTTCACCAATAACGCGGGCGAGCCGGTGTTGCGTAATGTGGACAGCGACGGCTACCTGTTGCAGGGCTCCTACAGGTTCGGCAAAAACCGCGTGGCGCTGTCGTATGGCAAGACCAAGGACGATGGCAACGGTGCGGTGGGCAGCGGTGCCGACTACAAGACCCGTGGTGTGGCATTGTTCCATGACGTCAACGACAACCTCAAGCTGGTGGCCGAGTACAACCAGTTCTCCATCGATGGGCATGAGGGCAGTGCGCAGAACGAAGACACCGATACCTTGGCTGTGGGCGCAGTGCTGACCTGGTAATCACGGGGCGGCGAGGGAGGCGCGGGTGAAGCTGGCATTTACACCCTTGGGCCCGCCCACCCGCTACCCAAGTAGCATTCGCCCCACGCACCCGGCTTCGTACACTGCACCCTCAGCCGCCCAGCGCCGGAGACTTTGATGCAACAGGCCCTCAACGACGGTGTGCTCAGCGCCATGTCCCAGGCCACCGATGCCCGGTTGGCCGCCCAGGACCTGGCGCGACAGCTCCTGCACCCCCACCTGGGCCTGGTGCTGTTTTTCTGTTCCGCCGAATACAACCTGCAGGAACTGGCCCAGGCGTTGGAACAGGGGTTTGGCGGCATCCGCCTGGTGGGCTGCACCAGTGCCGGCGAAATCACCCCGCAGGGGTACGGCCGCAACTGCGTGACCGCGCTGGGCTTCGATCACCGGCACTTTTCCATCGCCACCGGGCTGATCGACGAAATGGAGCACTTCAGCCTCATCGATGCGCAACAGATGGTCGAGCGGCTGGTCGGCACCTGCCGCAGCAATTCGTTGGCGCCGATCAAAGGCCACAGCTTTGCCCTGACCCTGCTCGACGGGCTGTCCAGCCGGGAGGAGATGGTCCTCGCTGCCCTGAGCGCGGCGTTGGGCGACATCCCGCACTTCGGCGGTTCGGCCGGCGACGACAACTACCTCAACCGCACGCATGTCTACCACGGCGGCGCCTTCCACAGCGGCGCAGCGGTGGTGGTGCTGGTCAACACCTGGCTCGACTTTGAAGTGTTCACCACCCATCACATTCAGCCGCGCCAGGAAAAACTGGTGGTCACCGGCGCCGACAGCGGCCAGCGCCGGGTATTCGAGTTGAATGCCGAACCCGCTGCCGAGGAATACGCCCGCCTTATCGGTGTGCCGGTGGCGGCGCTCGATTACCGGGTATTCGCCGCGCACCCGTTGGCCGTGCGCATTCACGACCAGTACTACATGCGCGCCGTCCAGCGTGTGCACGGTGACTTGAGCCTGAGTTTCTACTGTGCCGTGGAGAACGGCATCGTGCTCACGGCCATGACCCCAGGGCCGTTTCTGCCGAACCTGCATCAGCTGTTCGACGGCCTGCACCAGCGCCTGGGCCCGCTGTTGTTGACCATTGGTTGCGACTGCTTCCTGCGGCGTCTGGAACTGGAGGGGCAACACAGCCTGGAACCGGTGGGGGCGTTTCTGCGCGAGCAACGGGTGGTCGGGTTCAACACCTACGGAGAACAGTTCAATGGCATGCATATCAACCAGACCTTCACCGGCGTCGCCATTGCCCGCAACCGGCCTCCTGTCGGTCGCTGACCTGCAGGCCGAGGTGACCCGGCTGCAGCAGCAGAACCACAAGCTGCAGCGCATCAATGGCGCGCTGATCGAACGTGTCGAGTCCGGGGTTACCCGCGGCAACGACCCGTACGCGGCATTCCAGCATTCGGTGGTGCTGGCCGAGCAGGTCCGCGAGCGCACCGATGCGCTGAGCCAGGCCATGGCCGAGCTGAAGGCGGTGAACCACCTGCTCAGCGAGGCCCGGCAGCGGGCCGAGACCGCGCACCAGCACCAGATTCGACTGATTACCGACAACGTTCCGGCGTTGATCGCCTACCTCAATGCCGACCTGGTCTATGAATTCACCAACAAGGTGTATGAGGAATGGTACTGCTGGCCGCGTGGCGTGATGCTGGGGCAGAGCCTGCGCGAGGCGCACAGCGAACAGCATTACCAGCGCCTTGAGAGCTATGTGGCGCGGGCGTTGGCGGGGGAGAGCGTGACCTTCGAGTTTGCCGAAACCAACATCAAGGGGCAGGAGCGCTACATGCTGCGCTCCTATGTACCCAACCGCCTGGCCAGCGGCGAGGTGGTGGGTATCTTCGTGTTGATCCGCGATATCACCGAGCGGCGCAATACCGCGCAGGCATTGCACCAGGCCTATCAGCACCTGGAGCAGCGGGTGCGTGAGCGCACGGCGGAGCTGACCAGCCTCAACGACCAGTTGCTGCGGGAAATCGAAGAGCGCAGCCAGGCAGAAGCGCGGCTGCGCGAAGCCAAGCGCGAGGCCGAACAGGCCAACCTGTCGAAAACCAAGTTTCTGGCTGCAGTCAGCCATGATTTGCTGCAACCGCTGAATGCGGCGCGGCTGTTCACCAGCGCGTTGCTGGAAAGCCGCGAACCGCAGCACAGTGCCCAGTTGGTCCGCAATGTCAGCAACTCGCTGGAGGATGTGGAGAGCCTGCTGGGCACTCTGGTCGACATCTCCAAACTTGATGCGGGCGTGATCAAGGCCGATATCGCGCCTTTCGCGCTCAGCGAGCTGATGGACAACCTGGCGGCCGAATATGCCCAGGTCGCGCGTAGTGAGGGCCTGGCCCTGCATTTCGTGGGGTGTTCGGCGGTGGTGCGCAGTGATATCCAGCTGTTGGCGCGCATTCTGCGCAACCTGCTCAGCAATGCCATCCGTTACACCCGCAGCGGGCGGGTGGTGCTGGGTTGCCGGCGCCTGCGTGGCGGCCTGCGGATCGAGGTGTGGGACAGCGGCATCGGCATCGCCGAGGAACACCTGGAGGAAATGTTCCAGGAGTTCCGGCGCGGTGATGTGCAGCGCCCCGAGCAGGATCGCGGGCTGGGCCTGGGCCTGGCGATCGTGGAGAAGATCGCCGGTATCCTGGGCCATCGCATCCGCGTGCGGTCATGGCTTGGCAAGGGATCGGTGTTTGCCGTCGAGGTACCGTTGAGCACCGTTGCGCCCAAGGCCCAGCCAAGCCAGCCCGTGTGCGAACCGATGTTCGAACGCCTGCGTGGGGCGCAAGTCTGGGTGCTGGACAACGATGCGGCCATTTGTGCCGGCATGCGCACGCTGCTCGAAGGCTGGGGGTGCAAGGTGATCACCGCGCTGTCGGAGGAAGACCTGGCGCGCCAGGTGGACAATTACCACGCCGAGGCCAACCTGCTGATTGCCGACTACCACCTGGACAATGACTGCACCGGCCTCGACGCGGTGGCGCGGATCAATGCCCGCCGCACCCAGCCGCTACCGGCGCTGATGATCACGGCCAATTACAGCAACGACCTCAAGCAGCAGATACGTGAGCTGGGCCATACCCTGATGCACAAGCCGGTGCGGCCGTTGAAATTGAAGACTGCGATGAGCCATTTGCTGGGCATCCAAGGCTAGGGCCTGTGCTATTGGGGCCGCAAAGCGGCCCCCATGAAGCTGCAGGCGGTCAGCGCCGCAGGTAGTCAGCGAAATCGATATCGCCCGCACTGAGAATGGCCTGTACGCGGTTGTGCACATTGAGCTTGCGCAAGATCGCCGACACATGCGCCTTGACCGTGGTCTCGGCGATATCCAGGGTGTAGGCGATCTGCTTGTTCGATTCCCCCTTGGTCATGCGTTCCAGTACCAGCAACTGCTTGCGGGTCAGGGCCTGGAGCATTTCCGGCGGGAAGCTCGGCGCATCGTTCTGGCGCCGGCTGGTGCTGCTTTTCTGCGCGCGGATGATGTCGGGCGGCAGGTAGACATTACCGTTGAGGATCTGCTCGATCGCCTCGATCATCTGTGAGCGCGGCGAGGACTTGGTAATGAAACCCACCGCGCCGTAGGTGATGGCCTGCAGCACGATCTGTTTCTCCTGTTCGGCCGACACGATCACCACCGGCGTGGTCGGTGCTTCGTTGCGCAGGGTGATCAGGCCGTTGAGGCCGTGCATGCCGGGCATGTTCAGGTCGAGCAGGATCAGGTCGAGGTCGTCATGCGCCTGGGTCAGTGCCAGGGCGCTGTCCAGGTCGGCGGTTTCCATGACCTCGCTGCCTGGGAACCCATCGCTGATGACGTTGTGGATGGCTTCGCGAAACAGGGGGTGATCGTCGGCAATCAGAATTTTGTACATGGCCTTTTCACCTTGTTTTTATTGGATGGAGCAGGGCACGCAGTGGCAGTTGAACAGATCAGGGCAAAGGCACCGGTTGCGCCGGCTGCAGCGGCAGGTTGGCCTGCTGCCACGCGTCAATGCCGTCGCGGTACCAGTACAGGTTGTGGTAACCCAGGGCTTTAGCGCGTTTTACCGCGTTCCAGCTCAGCCAGCAATCGGCGCGGCAGTAGAACACCACAGGCTGGTCGGGGTGCCCGGCGGTGGCGCTTTGCAGGTTTTGCGCGAAGTACGCCTGCCAGGCCGGGCTCAGCTCGCCATCGCCGGTGTTGGCCAGCCACAGGCTGCCGGGAAGGTTGGCGTGCGGCTCGTCTTCGATGAAGCGGCCCTGCAGCCACTGGCGGCGGTACACGTCGATCAGTACCGGCCGCGGCTGCTGGCTGAGCAGGCGTTGCAATGTGGCGGTGTCTACCACCTGGCCGCCCTCGACCTGCGCCGGGGTCGGGCTGCGGTAAAGGGTGATGCGGTAACCGTCGGCAGAGAACAGCGGCGCCGTGTCGGCCTGGGCAATGCCCAGCGTCAGGCTCAGTGAAAGTGCCGCCAGCAAGGGGCGTGGCAGCCGGGGCAGGGCACGTGGCATGGGGTTCTTCCTTTTTGTTATGAGCCCATTACATGCCAGTAGCGGTGCTTTGTGAATGCGACGATAGACAGTAAATGCAGTACTAAAGTAGTAGGTGGCTTAGCGCTGCCCGTAAGGGCTGCGCCAGGCCACGGGATCATCGCGGCTTGCGCAACGCTGCGTGCTGGGGGTTGAAGGTGGCGATCGCCAGCAGCGTGAACAGCACCGTCAAGCCCAGGCACACCAGCAGCGCCAACAGGTTCAGGCGCTGGTACAAGGCAAACCTTACCAGCTCCACGGCATGGGTGAACGGGTTCACCGCGCACAGCCAGTACAGCCACTCGCTGGCTTCGCGCATCTTCCACAACGGATACAGCGCCGAAGACAGGAAAAACAGCGGGAAGATCACGAAATTCATCACCCCGGCAAAGTTCTCCAATTGGCGGATGGCGTTAGACAGCAGCAGCCCCAGGGCACTGAGCATGAACGCCACCAGCAGCAGCGCCGGCAGTGCCAGCAGCAACCCCGCCGCCGGCGGTTGCACACCGTACACCCAGGCAATGGCGAGGAACGCGTACACCTGCAGCAAGGAAATGAGCGAGGTCGCCAGCAACTTGCTGGCCAACAGAAACGGCCGCGGCAGGGGACTGGTCAGCAGCACGCGCATGCTGCCCATTTCCCGGTCATAGACCATCGACAGCGACCCTTGCATGCCGTTGAACAGCAGGATCATGCAGGCCAGCCCCGGGATGATGTACACCTCGTAGGGGATGTAGGTGTCGTACGGCTCAATGATGGCAATGCCCAGCGCTGCCCGAAAACCGGCAGCGAACACCAGCAACCACAGCAACGGGCGCACCAGGGCACTGAGCAGGCGCGTGCGCTGCAATACGAAGCGCAGCCATTCGCGCAGCATGATGCCGTTGAAACACTGCCAGTAGGCGTTCATCGGGTGTGGGCTCCTGAAGGCTGCCGGGTCAGGTGGGCAAAGGCATGGTCCAGGTCGCCGCCGTGCTGCAAGCTCAGGGCATCGGCGGTACCGCTGGCCACCAGGCGCCCTTGATGGAGAATCAGCAGGTCGTCGCTAGGCTGCACTTCGTCCAGCAGGTGGGTGGTCCACAGCACACTCAACTGCTGCTGGCGGCACAGCTGCCGCACGTGCTGGTTGAGCGCCAGGCGGCTGGCCGGGTCGAGGCCGACGCTGGCCTCGTCGAGCAGCAGCAGGCGTGGCTCGTGCAGCAGCGCACGGGCGATTTCTACCCGCCGGCGGTGGCCGATATTCAGCTCGCGCACGCTGTCGTGGCGGCGCTCGCCCAGGCCCTGGCGCGCCAGCTCGGCCTCTACCCGCTGGTTGCCCTGGCGCCGTGACAGGCCATGCAGCGCGGCGTGGTAGCGCAGGTTCTGCTCCACGCTCAGGTCCAGGTCCAGGGTACTCTGCTGGAACACCACGCCCATCTGCCGCAGTGCCGGGCGCGGGGCGTCGCGCAACGAGCAGCCGCACACCCGGATATCGCCGTGCTGCAGGTCGTACAGGCGGGTCAGCAGGGCGATCAGGGTCGACTTGCCGGCGCCATTGGGGCCCAGCAACGCGGCAAAACGGCCCGGTGCCAGGCTGAAACCGACCTGCCGCAGCGCCTCGCGCTGGCCGTAGGCGAAGCTCACATCGGCCACCTCGAGGGCGTTCATGGGGTGACCACCACGCCCCAGGGGTAGCGCCCGACTTTCACCGATTTGAGCACCTTGAGGTTCTGCGTATCGATTACCGATACATCGCCGCTGACCCCGTTGGTGGCCAGCAAGCGGCGCTGGTCGGGGGAGAACGCCAACTGCCAGACCCGCCGCCCGACCAGCAGGTAATCGAGCACCTCGTAGGTCTTGGCATCGATCACCGCCACATGGTTGGCCGGGCCCAGGGCGACGAAGGCATACTTGCCGTCCGCGCTGAGCTTGATGCCCACCGGCTGGACCTTGTCCGGGTGCACGCCCTTGATCTGGAAGTTCAGGGTTTTCAGCACCTGGCGCGTGGCAACGTCAAGGACAGTCACCGTGCCGCCGATTTCCGCCGAGGCCCACAGCCTGGAACCGTCCTGGCTGAATTCGACGAAGCGCGGGCGCTGGTCGACCAGGGTGCTGTCGGCCAGGGTCTGGGTGCTGGTGTCGATCCAGTGCAACATGTTGGTGGTTTCGCTGGTGTTGACCGCCCATTTGCCATCGGGGCTGACGGCCATGCCTTCAGGTTCGATACCAACATCGATCTGCCCCAGTACCTGGTCGGTCACGGTGTCGATCACGGTCACCAGCGCATCGTCTTCGTTGGAAACGTACAGCCAGCGGTCGTTGGGGTGCAGGGCGAACTGCTCGGGGTCCTTGCCGGAGGGCAGTTCCTTGATGATCTTGCGGGTGGCCACGTCCATCACCTGTACCCGGTCGGAATCGCTGGCGCAGATGTACAGCAACTTGTTGTCATGCGACAGCAGCAGCCCCCGAGGGCGTTGGCCGACCGCAAGGGTTTCAATGACCTCCAGGGTCTGCAGGTCGATCAGGCTGAGGCTGTTGTCCTTTTCGTTGGACACCCAGGCAGTGGCGGCCACCGCATGCCCGCAGGCCAGCGCCAGGGCGCCCGTCAGCAGGCTGGGGTAGAGCAGGGCGCGGGAAAGCAGAGGGCGGCGCATGGCGTATTCCTTGTTGTTGTGGTTGTCGGCTCAGGGGTACGTGCAGGTCACTTCGGGCTTGTCGTAGCCCAGGCTGTCCATTTCGTTGAAGGGGTGCAGGAAGCCCTCTTGTGGCGACGTGCTGACCAGTGCGCGAGGCTGTACCAGCGCAATCGGTTGGCGCAGCTCGCCGTTCCAGGGCCGGTAGCTGAGCTTGCGGCCTTTGAAACCGTCCAGGGGCAGTTGCTCGCTGAGCAGCAGCTGTTGCAGCGCCCGTGGGTCGGCCTGGCGCAGTTTGCTGACCGTGCTGGCAATGCTGCGCACGGCCATCCAGGCGGCGAAGTCACGGTCGTTCATCCAGCGCCCGGCCTGGGCCTCGAAACGTTTTTGCAGTTGCGCCGCGCCGAAGGTTTCCACGGTCTTGTGCCAACCGGTGGGGGTCAACCCCTGGGTGCCCGCCACTGGCCGCGGGTACCAGGTCTGGTAGGGCAGGTATTCGCCAAAGTCACCGCGCTCATCGGCCACCAGCACCACATCGTATTCGGCGGTTTGCGTGAACAGCGGCATGTCGGCCTGGGCGCTGCGGCGCTGGTCGTTGTCGAAGGTCCAGGCTTTTTCCGCGACCAGCTGCACGCCGAAGCGTTTCGCCGAGCGGCGCAGGGCGGCGGCGTAGGCCTGGTCATCTGCGGTCTGGCCGACCACCAGCAGCGCGCGTTGCCATTTGCGCAGCACCAGGAACTGCACCAGCGCATCGGCGAGCATTGCCCGGCCCGGCAGGCTGTGCAGCACGTTACCCAGGCACTGGCTGCTGCGCAGGCTGTCGTCGGGGCTGCCGGCATTGAACAGCAGGCTGTCGGGCAGCGCCGCGGCCAACGCGCGCAGGCTGGTGGCCGGGGCGTTGACCACGAACAGGCGCAGGCCTTGCTCGTGTTGTGCTTGGGCCGCCTGCAACAGCGCCTCGGGGCTGTCCACGTTGGCGCTGGCCAGCTGGAACTGTTGCTTGAGAAAACGGCCGGTGCTGTTGCTGTCGACGATCGCCAGCTCGGCGCCCTGCAGGCCAGCGTCGGCCGGTTCGGGGATGATATTGGACAGCAGCGGGCCCGGGTCGGGCCGGTAACCCAGATAGCCGATGCCCACGTGCAGTAGGGCGTCGGCCTGGCCCGCAGCGGCCGACGCAAGGGGCGCGGACAACACGGCGACCAAGGCCAGCAGGCAGGACAAGGCAAGGTGGGCAGGCTGGCGCATGACACACTCCACGGCAGATGGCGCCAGCATAGGAACCCCACCGGGCGCGGGAAATATGCAGAAAGTAGCGCTCGGCTGGTACCAAGGTAGTAATTTCCCGCGCCACCTACGGTTTTACGATGGGCCTCGGCACCCCTGAAGAGAGCTCCCATGCGCCTGTTCAACTTGTCTGCGCTGTGGCGCATCAACCTTTGGGTCACCGGCTGCTTCGCCCTGGTGACGGTGGCTTGTGCCGGGGTGCTGCTGCACCAGGCTGTGGCCGACGTGGAGCGTGAGCTGCAGTCTGCCGAAGCCGTGGTGACCTACCTTGCCGAGACTGCCGAGCGTGACCCGGCCAGTTTGCAGCCGGGCCTGACCCAGAACCTGCGCCATGTACGGGTGCATTGGCTGGCAGCTGGCGATGCCGCCCTGTTGCCGGGGGATGCCGGTGTGGATGCCTGGCTGGGCCGCCAGCTGTTCGGTCAACACCACCCAGGTGGCCGTTTACTGACACTGAGCGATGGCCGGCGGGTGCTGATTGCCGTGGATGCCCGCGATGAAATCGACGAAGTCTGGGAGTCGCTGGTGCAATTGCTGAGCTTGTGCGGCCTGGCGCTGGTATTGAGCCTGGTGACCATCCGTTGGGCGGTCGGGCGGGCCATGGGGCTGCTGGCTGAATTGCTGGGGGCGCTGCGGCAGGTGTCGGCGGGGCACCTGGCCGTGCGGTTGCGCGAGGCCAACCTGCCGGAGGCACGCCAGTTGGCTGCGCACTTCAACGCGATGGTGGCAAACCTGGAGCAGGCCCGGGCCGACAATACGCAGCTGACCCAGGCCCTGCTGGCGGTGCAGGAGCAGGAGCGCACCCGGCTGGCGCAGGCCCTGCACGATGACCTTGGGCAATACCTGGCCGGGATTCGCGCCCAGGGCTGCCTGTTGCGCATGGCGGCCGACCAGCCCGCCGTGGTCAAGCAGACCACACAGCAGCTGGAACTCAATTGCGAACATTTGCAGCAAGGGTTTCGTGCCCTGGTACAAGACCTGTATCCGGTGGCGCTGCAACACATGCCGCTGGCGCAGGCCGTTGGCCTGCTGGTGAGCCAGTGGCAGGCCAGCCAGGGCATCGATTGCCGGCTGCGGGTTGGCGAGCATTTGCCAGACTTGCCCGCGCCGAGCAGGACGCACTTGTACCGGCTGCTGCAGGAGGCGTTGACCAATGTCGCCCGGCATGCCGGCGCCAGCCAGGTGCGGGTGCGCCTGCAGCGCAGCGCCAAAGGGTTGCGCTTGTTCGTGCGCGACAACGGGTGCGGCGCGCGCCAACCGCGCCGGCCTGGGGTTGGCCTGCACTCGATGGCCGAACGCGCGCGCAGCCTGGGGGGTGAATTACGCATTTTCAGCCGCCCGGGTGGCGGTTGGGCGTTGGCGCTGAACATCCCCAAGGAGGTGTGATGAATATCGTACTGGTCGACGACCATGCTGTGGTCCGCCAAGGCTATGCCAGCCTGCTGCGGGCGGTATTGCCAGACATCCAGGTGCGCGAAGCGGCCAGTGGCGAAGAGGCGCTGGCCCTGGTGCACGAGCAGGTGCCCAACCTGGTGGTCATGGACTTCGGCCTGCCGGGCATCAGCGGCCTGGAAGCCACCCGCCGGCTGCGTCAGCGCCTGCCCCAGCTGCGAGTGCTGTTCTTCAGCATGCACGACGAGTTGCCCCTGGTGCGGCAGGCGCTGGAGGCCGGGGCGTCGGGCTACCTGACCAAGAATTCGGCGCCCGAGGTGCTGATCGAGGCGGTGCAGCGTGTGTTGGCCGGGCATGCCTACATTGAACAGCCGCTGGCCACGCAATTGGCCTGCACCACCCCGCACAATGAAAGCGACCCGCGCCTGCAGCGCATGACCCAGCGCGAGCTGGAGATTTTCGTCATGCTTGCCAAGGGCACCCCGGCGCGGCTGATTGCCGAGCAACTGTGCATCAGTGGCAAGACCGTGTCCAACCATTTGACCTTGCTCAAGAGCAAGCTGCAGGTCAGCTCGCATGCCGAGCTGGTGCACCTGGGGATTGACCTGGGGCTGGTGCGGGTAGCGGGGTAGGCCTTGTGTCGGGATGGGCTGCCTGTAGGAGCGGCCTTGTGTCGCGATGGGCTGCAAAGCAGCCCCAGGGTTTCAGCATGGTGCACAAATTGCCGGGGCTGCTTTGCAGCCCATCGCGACACAAGGCCGCTCCTACAGGCAGGGGCAATCAGTCATTTGTCCCAGGTTTCGGGGCAGCCTGTGCATCCCTCCATGTTGGCCTCCTGGAAATTCCCGTAATGCTGCCGTGCGCCGCGCAGGTCGGCGCGCGCCAGGTTGCTCTGGCCGAACTTGGCCTCCTGCAGGTTGGCATCGGCCAGCCTGGCCTCCTGCAGGTCGGCCTTGCTGAGCCAGGCCATTTCCAGGTCGGCAGCCTGCAGGTTGGCTTTGTGCAACTTGGCCCCGGACAACCGGGCGAACTGCAGATAGGCCGCGCTGAGGTCGGCGTTCTCGAACTGCGCGCCTTGGGCGAACAAGCCCCAGCCCTGAATGGCCACCAGGTGGCTATTGCTCAGGTCGGCCAGGCGCAGGTTGCTCTGCTGCAGGCTGGCGCGGGTGAGGTTGGCGCCTTGCAGGCGGGCTTTTTCCAGGTTGGCCAGGTCCAGTTGGGCGTGGCGCAGGTCGGCGTCGCGCAAGTCGGCGCCGGCCAGGTTCATCTTGCGCAGGTCCTGGTTGGCCAGGTTGGCGCCGCGCAGGTTGGCACCCGGGCACTGGCTGGCTTCGGCGATGACGCAGCCGTTGATGGTCAGTGGGGCATCGTCGCCCGCGTCTTCGGCCTGTGCGGCCAGGGCAGGCGAGAGCGCCAACAGCAGGGCAATGGGCAGGTAGTTCATGGCGAATGGCTCTCGTGGGTATAAGCACCAGGGGAAGGGGCCGCAACGCGGCCCCGGGTACACGCCACCTCAGGCGATTACCGCTGGGCGGTCTTGTTGTCCCAGCTCGGGATCTTGAACACCCAGAACGAGCCACCCTGGGCAACGGGCTTGGTCAGTTCGGCCATGTCGCCACCCCACAGCGGCACCGCACCGCCGTAGCCGACCGTCACGCCGATGTACTGCTCGCCATCCTGCTCCCAGGTGATGGGCGGGGACACGATGCCGCTGCCGGTCTGGAACTTCCACAGCTCCTTGCCCGTCTTGGCGTCGAAGGCCTTGAAGAAACCATCGCCGGTGCCGGTGAACACCAGGTTGCCCTTGGTTGCCAGCACGCCTGCCCACAGTGGCAGGTGCTCTTTGTGTTCCCACACCAGTTTGCCGGTGGTCGGATCCATCGCACGCAAAGTGCCGACGTGGTCGTCGTACATGCGCTTGATGCGGAAACCCATGCCGAGGTAGGCCGAGCCTTTCTTGTAGTTCACTTCCTCGGTCCAGTATTCCTCCTTCCACTGGTTGCCGGGGATGTAGAACAGGCCGGTGTCCTGGCTGTAGGCCATGGGGTTCCAGTTCTTGCCGCCGAGGAATGGCGGTGAAACCTCGACTGGCTTGCCTTTGGTTTCACCCGGCAGCGGCTTGGCCGGGCGCTGGCCGGGGTTTTCCACCGGGCGCCCGGTCTTCAGATCGATATGGCTGGCCCAGGTGATGTTGTCGACGAAGGGGAAGGCGTTCTGCAACTTGCCATTGTTGCGGTCGACCACATAGAAGAAGCCGTTGCGGTCGGCGTGGCCGGTGGCCTTGACCACCTTGCCGTCCTTGCCTTTGTAGTCGAACAGCACCAGTTCGTTGTTGCCGGAGAAGTCCCAGGCGTCGTTGGGGGTGTGCTGGTAGAACCACTTGACCTCGCCGGTGCTCGGGTCTACACCGACCTGGCCGGAGGTATACAGGCTGTCGTAGTCGTGCGGGTTGCCGTCTTTCGAGGTACGCGCCCAGGTGTTCCAAGGCCCCGGGTTGCCTGCCCCGACTATGATGGTATTGGTTTGCGGATCGAAGCTGGCGCTTTGCCAAGGGGCGCCGCCACCATGGCTCCAGGCTTCGACCTTGCCGGTTTCGGTGGTGGGGTCATCTGGCCAGGACGGTGCCTTGACGTCGCCGGTCGGGGTGCTGTCCTTGCCATTCAGGCGGCCCATGTGGCCCTCGACGAAAGGCCGCATCCACACTTCTTCCCCGGTGTCCGGGTCGCGTGCGAACAATTGCCCGACCACGCCGAATTCATCCCCCGAGCTGCCGTGGATCAGCAGGACCTTGCCACTGGTTTTGTCCTTGATCAGCACCGGCGCGCCGGTCATGGTGTAGCCGGCACTGTGGTCGCCGAACTTCTTGTTCCAAACCACCTTGCCGGTGTGCTTGTCCAGGGCCACGACCCGCGCGTCGAGGGTGCCGAAGTAGATCTTGTCGCCGTAGATGGCGGCGCCCCGGTTGACCACGTCGCAGCAGGGGCGAATGTTGTCGGGCAGGCGGTGGTTATAGGTCCACAGGCGTTTGCCGGTTTTGGCATCGAGGGCAAATACCCGTGAGTACGACCCTGTCACATAGACCACACCGTCGCTGACGATGGCCTGCGATTCCTGGCCGCGCTGCTTCTCGTCGCCGAACGAGTAGGACCACGCCGGGGTGAGCTTGAACACGTTCTTGTCGTTGACCTGGGCCAACGGGCTCCAGCGCTGGGCATTGGTGCCCATGCCGTACTGCAGCACGTCGTTGGTGGTGAGGTGGTCGTTGGCGATGTCTTCCCAGGTGACGTTCTTGGTGGCAGTTGCCGCAGGGGGGGTGGCCGCTGTTGCCACGCTGCCCAAGGCCAGGCTACCGGCCATCAGCAGCACGCGCACGCTCAAGGCCAGCGGGGAAAGGGCGGGTAGCGATCTTATTGTCATGGTTGCAGTTCCCAGTGGAGGTTTTGGCCTGCACAGGGTGGGCCGCCGGGGCGTTCGCCGGATACGGAAAAAATCCCGCCATTGCCGGGAAGAGTTCCCGGCCGGCACCTCATTTGGCCGTTCGCCACAAGCCCTACTACCAAGGGAGTAAGGCGCGACCACCAAAGCAGCATTCGGCCGGGTGGCGGGTGTTTTTAAGATGGCGACACGGCCTCTGTGGTTGAGGCTTTGCGTGCAATGGTGAGGGCATAACAATGACAACAAAACGCAATGTGTGGCTTGCTGCAGCCTTGTTGGCCGGCGCGGTAATGACCGGTACGGCCTGGGCCCATGGCAATGTAGTCCCACAGGCGGTAGAGACCAAGGGGCTGACCCCGGTCAAGGACGCTGGGGTGAGCCTGGACGCAGACGGCTGGGCGGCGGTCAACCCTTACCGCAGCTCGCCGGAACACGACAAGGCAGTCGAGATCGGCGCCTCGGCCTATAACCAGAACTGCGCGGCCTGCCATGGCCTGGAAGCCAAGTCTGGCGGCATTGCCCCGGACCTGCGGCTGCTCGATGCCGGCGACGCCGGCGATGAATGGTTCGTCGAGCGTGTGCGCCATGGCGCGGTGCGCGACGGCCGCGTGTACATGCCGAAAATGGCCGACTACCTGAGCCAGGAGGCCTTGTGGGCGGTGCGCACATACCTGGACAGCGTGCACGTCGAGGAGTAACGGCCATGCGCCTGATGGCGGTGCTGTTCGGTGCCCTGTTGCTGTGCTGTGCGGCGGCCCAGGCGCAAGTGCGCAACTACGACACGATCATCGCTGCCGGGGAGCTGAAGGTCGCGGTGTACAAGGACTTTGCGCCATACAGTTTCCAGGACCACGGCCAGCCGCGGGGCGTGGATGTGGACCTGGCGCAGGCACTGGCCGAGGCGATGGGCGTGCGCCTGAAACTGATCTGGGCGCCGCCTGGGGAAAAGCTCGACGACGACCTGCGGGACTACATCTGGCGCGGCAGCCCGCTGCGCCATCAGCAATTGGCAGACCTGATGCTGCGAGTGCCCTACGACCACGACTATGCGCAGAAGCGCAACGAGCTGGGCGAGCTGGAAAACGCCCAGGTGGTGATGTTCGGCCCGTATCAGCAAGAACGTTGGCAGGTGGCCTATGACCGCCGCCGCTTGGCTACGGTGGCCAGTGTCGCGGTGTTCCAGCAGCATCCAATCGGGGTAGAGGTCGACAGCGTGCCGTCGTTCTACCTAACCTCGGTGTTCAACGGCATGCTCAGCGCCAAGACCCACCATTACCCCGGCGTGCAGCAAGCCTTCGCCGCCATGCAGGCCGGTGAGGTAGACGCGGTGATGGCCATGCGCGGCGAGGTCGACTGGCAACTGCATGAGGCCGCGAACCCACAGCTGGCGTTGGCGGAAAATGCGTACCCCAACCTGGGCAAGCAGGCCTGGGACATCGGCATGGCCGTGCATGAAAGCAACCGGCAGTTGGCCTATGCGGTCGAGGAGGCGCTAGAGGTGTTGATACGGGAGGGGCGCATGCAGGCGATCTATGCCCAGTACGGCCTGCGTTACCAGGTGCCGGAAATGTACCAGTAGCCTGGGCTCGGCAGCCCGGTAAATGGGAGCGGATCATGAACCTCAAAGCAACCTTGCTGCTGGCCTGCTGGCTACCTTGGGCAAGCCAGGCCCTGGCCAGCGAGCCGCGTGCCAGCCAGGACCCGGTGCCCTCGGTGATGTGGGACTTCTACCACAAGCAACTGCTCGACCAGGCAGCGTTCGTCTTCGATGAGCGGGTCAAGCTGCTGGCTCCCCCTTTTGCCGAGGACGCACGCCAGGTGCCGTTGGAAATCGATGCCCGCGCGTTCACTGGCGAGGTGGTGCGCATCATTGCCTGGGCCGAACTCAACCCGCTGCCGCGCATTGTCGACTTCCAGCCCGGCGAACGGGTACTGCCGTGGTTATCGCTGCGTATCCGTATCGAGCAGGCCACACCACTTCGCGCGGCGGTGCTCACGCGCGACGGCCTGTGGCACGTGGGCTCGACCCTGATCGATGCTGCCGGCGGTGGTTGTACCGCCCCCAGCGTGGTGCGCACCCAGCCCGGCTGGGAAGAGCACCTCGGCGAGGTGCTGGGGGGCCGCTACCCGCGTGGCGACAGCAGCCGCCTGCGCCTGCAGGTGGCGCACCCGATGGACAACGGCCTGGTCAGTGGCATTCCCGAGTTCTACCTCAACCATGCCGAGTTGCAAGGCGCCGATGGCCAGCGCCTGGCCAGCCTGACGCTGTACCCGGCAGTCAGCGAGAACCCGAACCTGAGTTTCGATATCCAGGGCCCCGGGCCGACCCGGCTGTTGTTGCAGGACAACAGCGGTAACCAGTTCGAAGCGGCAGTGCCTTGAGCGCGGTCGCCATCCACCCCTGAACCGAGGCGCCTGCCATGCGTTGGATCCTGCTGTTGCTGTTGTGCCTGGGCCTTGCGGCCCAGGCCAACCTGGATTACCGGCTCGCCCCCCGGCAGATTGCCGAGGGTACCTGGCTGCTGGAGGGCAGTACCGACAACTTCGCCAAGGCCAATGGCGGCAACGTGGTCAACACGGCCTTCATCGTGACCGACGAGGGGGTGGTGGTGATCGACAGCGGGCCGTCCAGACGCTATGGCGAGGCCTTGCGCCAGGCGATTGCCACGGTGACCGACAAGCCGGTGCTGGAAGTGCTGCTGACCCATCATCACCCGGACCATGTGCTGGGCAACCAGGCGTTCACCGACGTGCCCATCGGCGCCCTGGCCGGCACCGCAGCGTTGCTGCGCGAGCAAGGCGATGCCATGGCGGAAAACATGTACCGCCTGGTTGGTGACTGGATGCGAGGCACCGAGGTGGTGCTGCGGACCCGGGTCGTGGAGCCGGGTGTGCGCGAGGTGGGCGGGCACCGCCTGCGCCTGCTCGGGCTACGCGGGCATACCGGTGCGGACCTGGCGATCCTCGATGAAACGACCGGGGTGCTGTTTGCCGGCGACCTGCTGTTTTATCAGCGTGCCCTGACCACCCCCAACAGCCCGGGCCTCGATGTGTGGCTGCACGACCTCGACACCTTGCAGGCGCTGCCCTGGAAGCAGCTGGTAGCCGGCCACGGGCCGCTGGCCAGTGATGCGCAACCCTTTGTGCAGATGCGCGACTACCTCACCTGGCTGGACAACCTGCTGCGCGACGGCGCCGCCCGTGGCGACGATATGGCCGAAATGATCCGCAGCCCGATACCCGAGCGCTTTGCTGGCCTGAGCCTGACGCGTTACGAGCTTATTCGCAGTGTCAGCCACCTATACCCGTGGTACGAACGCCAGCAACTTCGGCGGGTAGATAGTACGCCCTGAGCCAGACACTACGGCGTGGGAGCGGCCATGCGCCCCGAAAGGGCGGCGCAGCAGCGCCGGCAATTTCCGCTGACACCAACCCAGGGGCCGCTTTGCGCCCCTTTCGTTTAAAAGGCAGCTGCTACCAAGGAACTAGAAATCTCCACACTGCGAGCAATTGTTGGCAAACACCCCGGGACCAAGAATTCCCGGCACACCGGGAAAATTTCCCGGGCACAACAAAAAAACCAAAGGTAGCCGACATGACCCGATCCCCACGTCGTCCCGCGTTCGCCGTGAGCCTGGTGCTCAGCGCCATGTTGCTGGCCGGCGCTGCCCACGCCGCCGTCAGCACTGAAGACATCCTCCAGGACCCGAAGAACCCCCAGCAGATCGTGACCAATGGCCTGGGCGTGCAGGGCCAGCGTTATAGCCCGCTGGACATGCTCAACACCAACAACGTGAAGGAACTGCGCCCGGTCTGGGCGTTTTCCTTCGGCGGTGAGAAGCAGCGCGGCCAACAGGCGCAGCCGCTGATCAAGGATGGGGTGATGTACCTGACCGGCTCCTACTCGCGGGTATTCGCCGTGGACGCGCGCACCGGCAAGAAACTGTGGCAGTACGATGCGCGCCTGCCCGATGACATCCGCCCATGCTGCGACGTGATCAACCGGGGCGTGGCGTTGTACGGCAACCTGGTGTTCTTCGGCACCCTCGACGCCAAGCTGGTGGCGCTGAACAAGGACACCGGCAAGGTGGTGTGGAGCAAGAAGGTGGCCGACCACAAGGAAGGCTATTCGATCAGCGCCGCGCCAATGATCGTCAACGGCAAGCTGATTACCGGCGTGGCTGGCGGCGAGTTCGGTGTGGTGGGCAAGATCCAGGCCTACAACCCGGAAAACGGTGAGCTGCTGTGGATGCGTCCTACCGTGGAAGGCCACATGGGGTATGTGTACAAGGACGGCAAGGCCATCGAAAACGGTATTTCCGGTGGCGAAGCCGGCAAGACCTGGCCGGGCGACCTGTGGAAGACCGGCGGTGCAGCGCCGTGGCTGGGCGGCTACTACGACCCGGAAACCAACCTGATCCTGTTCGGCACTGGCAACCCGGCGCCGTGGAACTCCCACCTGCGCCCAGGGGACAACCTGTATTCCTCATCGCGCCTGGCACTGAACCCGGACGATGGCACGATCAAATGGCATTTCCAGAGCACGCCACACGACGGTTGGGACTTTGACGGCGTCAACGAGCTGATCTCGTTCAACTACAAGGACGGCGGCAAAGAGGTCAAGGCCGCCGCCACTGCCGACCGCAACGGCTTCTTCTACGTGCTGGACCGCACCAACGGCAAGTTCATCCGCGGCTTCCCCTTCGTCGACAAAATCACCTGGGCCACTGGCCTGGACAAGAACGGCCGGCCGATCTACAACGAGGCCAGCCGCCCGGGGGCACCGGGTAGCGAAGCCAAGGGCAGCTCGGTGTTCGTTGCCCCGGCGTTCCTCGGTGCGAAAAACTGGATGCCGATGGCCTATAACCAGGACACCGGTCTGTTCTACGTGCCCTCCAACGAGTGGGGCATGGACATCTGGAACGAGGGCATTGCCTACAAGAAAGGGGCGGCGTTCCTGGGCGCCGGCTTCACCATCAAGCCGCTCAACGAAGATTACATCGGTGTGCTACGTGCCATCGACCCGGTCAGCGGCAAGGAAGTGTGGCGCCACAAGAACTATGCACCGCTGTGGGGTGGGGTACTGACCACCAAGGGCAACCTGGTGTTCACCGGTACCCCGGAAGGCTTCCTGCAGGCGTTCAACGCCAAGACCGGCGACAAGGTCTGGGAGTTCCAGACCGGCTCTGGCGTGCTCGGTTCGCCGGTGACCTGGGAAATGGACGGCGAGCAGTACGTGTCGGTGGTGTCCGGCTGGGGCGGCGCGGTGCCGCTGTGGGGCGGCGAAGTGGCCAAGCGGGTCAAGGACTTCAACCAGGGCGGCATGCTCTGGACCTTCAAGTTGCCCAAGCAGTTGCAGCAGACCGCCAGCGCCAAACCTTGACCCCTACTACCAAATGACGAGAGCCCCGCTGCCAACGATGCATTCGCCTGGCAGGCGGGGCTTCTTACCATCGGCATATCGCCTGTCGTGGGACAGGCATTGACCTGCAGAGGCTCAGCATGATCTACGCACAACCCGGAACCCCAGGCGCCGTCGTCTCCTTCAAGCCGCGCTATGGCAACTTCATCAATGGCGAGTTCGTGGCGCCTTTGGCTGGCCAGTACTTCACCAACAGCTCGCCGGTCAACGGCCAACCGATTGCCGAATTCCCACGCTCTACCGCGCAGGATATCGAGCGCGCACTGGACGCTGCACATGCCGCGGCTGACGCGTGGGGCAAGACCTCGGTGCAGGAGCGTGCCCGGGCACTGCTGAAAATCGCCGACCGAATCGAGCAGAACCTCGAAGTGCTGGCGGTTACCGAAAGCTGGGACAACGGCAAGGCCGTACGCGAAACCCTGAATGCCGACGTGCCGCTGGCGGCGGATCACTTCCGTTATTTTGCCGGCTGCATTCGTGCCCAGGAAGGTGGCGCGGCGGAAATCAACGAGACCACCGTGGCGTATCACCTGCACGAACCGCTGGGTGTGGTCGGGCAGATTATCCCGTGGAACTTCCCGTTGCTGATGGCCGCCTGGAAACTCGCCCCGGCGTTGGCGGCGGGTAACTGCGTGGTGCTGAAACCGGCCGAGCAGACGCCGCTGTCGATCACCATTTTTGCCGAGCTGATCGCCGACCTGCTGCCGGCCGGGGTGCTGAACATCGTCCAGGGCTATGGCCGTGAGGCTGGAGAGGCGCTGGCCACCAGCAAGCGTATTGCCAAGATCGCCTTCACCGGGTCCACCCCGGTGGGCTCGCACATCATGAAGTGCGCGGCCGAGAACATCATCCCGTCGACTGTCGAACTGGGTGGCAAGTCGCCGAACATCTTCTTTGAAGACATCATGCAGGCGGAGCCGGCGTTCATCGAGAAAGCCGCCGAGGGCCTGGTCTTGGCGTTCTTCAACCAGGGCGAGGTGTGCACCTGCCCGTCGCGCGCGCTGATCCAGGAGTCGATCTACGAACCGTTCATGGCCGAGGTGATGAAGAAGATCGCCAAGATCAGCCGTGGTAACCCGCTGGACACCGAAACCATGGTCGGCGCTCAGGCGTCGGAGCAGCAGTACGACAAGATCCTCTCGTACCTGCAGATTGCTCGGGAGGAGGGTGCCGAATTGCTCACTGGCGGTGCTGCCGAGCGCCTGCAGGGTGATCTGGCCAGCGGCTATTACATTCAGCCGACCCTGCTCAAGGGCCACAACCAGATGCGCGTGTTCCAGGAAGAGATCTTCGGCCCGGTGGTGGGGGTGACCACCTTCAAGGACGAAGCCGAGGCCCTGGCGATCGCCAACGACAGCGAGTTCGGCCTAGGTGCCGGCCTGTGGACCCGCGACATCAACCGCGCCTACCGCATGGGCCGCGGCATCAAGGCCGGGCGGGTGTGGACCAACTGCTACCACCTTTACCCCGCGCATGCGGCATTCGGTGGCTACAAGAAGTCGGGTGTGGGCCGCGAGACGCACAAGATGATGCTCGACCATTACCAGCAGACCAAGAACCTGCTGGTGAGCTACGACATCAACCCGTTGGGCTTCTTCTGACCCCCTGATGAACCTGCGCGGTTGGAGCAGCGGCTTTGTGTCGCGGCCCGGCTGCGCAGCCACCCTCATTGCTGTAGCGGTGCAACGAATGCCGGGCCGCCTCCCCAGGCGCCCTGGCTGGCCTGACGGCAATGTGGGGCAACCCCGTTGCTACCAATGCACCCGGCAAACTCGTTCCAAAGTAGCATTCGCCCGCACCACCGCCCATGCATTAATGCCTCTACCGGAATCGCCCGGCACAAGAAGAGGACATGCCCCATGTGGACCAAACCCGCCTACACCGACCTGCGCATTGGCTTTGAAGTGACGATGTACTTCGCCAATCGCTGACGTCTACCGGCCACCGTCAAGGTGGCCGGATCCCCACGCCCGGTGCCTGACGTGAAACTGATCGACCGCCAGCAGACACTGGCCCTGGCCAAGGGCTTGCGGCTACGCTGGGACCCGTTGCAGGCATGCCATGTGCTGCTGTACCCGGGGGGCGTCATCGAGCTCAACGCCAGCGCTGGCTGGGTGCTGGAGTTGCTGGACGGCCAGCGCAGTACGGCAGCGATCATCGACCAGCTGGCACAGCGTTTTCCCGAGGTTCCCGGCCTTGGCGAGGACGTACTGGCGTTCCTGGAGGTGGCCCGCGCCAAGGCGTGGATCGAATGATGCCTGTGCCGCTTTGGTCTGGTTGCTTTCGCCGCGGGATGCTTTACGCTGGCGGTTATCTTCCAGAACAATAAGAACAGGCTTTACGATGAGCCAGAGTTTCAGCCCCCTTCGCAAGTTCGTTTCGCCTGAAATCATCTTTGGTGCCGGCTGCCGCCACAATGTGGCCAACTACGCCAAGACCTTTGGTGCGCGCAAGGTCCTGGTGGTCAGCGACCCTGGGGTGATTGCCGCTGGCTGGGTGGCCGACGTCGAGGCCAGCCTGCAGGCGCAGGGTATCGACTATTGCCTGTACACGGCCGTTTCGCCCAACCCCCGGGTCGAGGAGGTGATGCTCGGCGCCGAGATCTACCGGCAGAACCACTGCGATGTGATCGTCGCGGTCGGTGGTGGCAGCCCGATGGATTGCGGCAAGGCCATTGGTATCGTGGTCGCCCACGGGCGCAGCATCCTCGAGTTCGAGGGCGTGGACATGATTCGCGTGCCCAGCCCGCCGTTGATCCTGATCCCAACCACCGCCGGTACCTCGGCCGACGTGTCGCAGTTCGTGATCATCTCCAATCAGCAGGAGCGCATGAAGTTCTCCATCGTCAGCAAGGCGGTGGTGCCCGACGTGTCGCTGATCGACCCGCAAACCACGTTGAGCATGGACCCGTTCCTGTCGGCCTGTACCGGCATCGATGCGCTGGTGCATGCCATCGAGGCGTTCGTGTCTACCGGTCATGGCCCGCTGACCGACCCCCATGCGCTGGAAGCCATGCGCCTGATCAACGGCAACCTGGTAGAAATGATCGCCAACCCCGGCGACATCGCCCTGCGCGAGAAGATCATGCTTGGCAGCATGCAGGCGGGGCTGGCGTTCTCCAACGCGATCCTGGGCGCGGTGCATGCCATGTCGCACAGCCTCGGCGGTTTCCTCGACCTGCCTCATGGCCTGTGCAATGCGGTGCTGGTCGAGCACGTGGTGGCGTTCAACTACAGTTCGGCGCCCGAGCGTTTCAAGGTCATTGCCGAGGTCTTCGGCATCGACTGCCGCGGCCTCAACCACCGGCAGATCTGCGGCCGCCTGGTGGAACACCTGATTGCCCTGAAGCACGCCATCGGCTTCCATGAAACCTTGGGCCTGCACGGGGTGCGCACGGCCGATATTCCGTTCCTGTCGCAACATGCGATGGATGACCCGTGCATCCTCACCAACCCGCGCGCGTCGAGCCAGCGAGATGTCGAGGTGGTCTATGGCGAGGCCCTCTGACGAGCAGCAGCGCGCGCTGGCAGGGCTGTTGGGCCTGGGCGACCACTCGGCGCGCAAAAGCCATTACCCGGAATTGTCTGCCCGGCTGGATGAACTGGAAGCTGAGCGCAACCGTTACAAATGGCTGTTCGAGAACGCCGTACACGGCATTTTCCAGGCCAGCCTGCAGGACGGCATGCGTGCTGCCAACCCGGCACTGGCCCGCATGCTCGGCTATGACGACCCACAGCAAGTGCTGTTTTCCCTGACCGACCTGGCGACCCACCTGTTCGATGGCGGTGCGCAAGAGCTACAGGCGATTACCGCGATTCTCGCCAGGGAGCACAGCCTGCATGGCTATGAAACCCGGCTGCGGCGCAAGGATGGCAGCCACCTCGATGTGCTGATGAACTTGCTGCTCAAGCCCGGTCACGAAGGCCTGGTTGAAGGGTTCGTGGCCGATATCACCGAGCGCAAGCAGGCCCAGCAGCGCCTGCAACAGCTCAATGATGAACTGGAGCAACGGGTTGCTGCACGTACCGATGAGCTGATCGAGGCGCGCGATGCTGCCCAAGCCGCCAACCGCAGCAAGGACAAGTACCTGGCCGCTGCCAGCCATGACCTGCTGCAACCGCTGAACGCCGCGCGCCTGTTGATCTCCACCTTGCGTGAGCGGCCGCTGCCAGACGCCGAACATGTGCTGGTGGAGCGTACCCACCAGGCGCTGGAGGGCGCCGAAGACCTGCTGACCGATTTGCTGGATATCTCGCGGCTCGACCAGGCTGCGGTCAGGCCCGATGTGGCGGTTTATCGCCTGGACGAGCTGTTTGCGCCTTTGATTTCAGAATTCCGCTCGGTGGCCGATGCCGCGGGCCTGAAATTTCACGCCAGGGTTGCCGATTATGCCGTCAGCACGGATCTGCGCTTGCTGACGCGCATTCTGCGCAACTTCCTCAGCAACGCCTGCCGCTACACCGACGAGGGCCGGGTTCTGTTGGGCGCGAGGCGCCGCGGCGAACACTTGCGCCTGGAGGTATGGGACAGCGGGCGCGGCATTGCCCAGGACCGTTTGCAAGCCATATTCCTGGAGTTCAACCAACTGGACGTTGGCCGCGCGGCGGACCGCAAGGGGGTAGGCCTGGGGTTGGCCATCGTCGAGCGGATCGCCAAGATTCTCGGCTACCGAATCGAAGTGCGTTCGTGGCCTGGGCGTGGGTCGGTGTTCAGCATCGAGGTGCCGCTTGGCCAGGCGCTGCCGCCGCCCCTGCAGCCCGCGCTGCCCCCGCCCACTGCCGGCAACCCGCTGCCGGGCCGTCGCCTGCTCGTGCTGGACAACGAAGTGAGCATTCTCGAAAGCATGGGCGCGTTGCTGGGGCAGTGGGGCTGCGAGGTGGTTACCGCCACCGACCAGCAGGGTGCCTTGCAGGCGCTTGAAGGCCGCGCTCCGGAGCTGATCCTGGCTGACCTTCATCTGGATCACGGCGTGGTGGGGTGTGAGGTGGTGCGGCAGTTGCGCGAACATTTCGCCACCGCCATACCGGCGGTCATCATCACTGCCGACCGCAGTGACCAGTGCCGGCGCTCGTTGCGCAAGCTTGGCGCACCGTTGCTGAACAAACCGGTGAAACCAGGCAAGTTGCGTGCGGTATTGAGCCAGTTGCTTGGCTGAGGGGGGTGAAGCGTATTGGGGGCGGCACGGCCCGTTGAGGGTGCGGGCTCATCCGCGAAGAAGCCGGACCTGCTGGCGGGATTTCCCGGCCATTCGCCGTTGCAGCCGCCACCGCATTCGCGGGTAAACCCGCTCCTACACTGGTCGGTGATGACTACATATCTGCGGATCGGCACCGCCCGTTGTAGGAGCGGGTTCACCCGCGAAGAGGCCGGGCCTGCTGGCGGGATTTCCTGGCCACTCGCCGTTGCAGCCGCCGCCGCATTCGCTGGTTGTTGATGGCTACGTAATGCGGATAGGCACCGCCCGTTGTAGGAGCGGGTTCACCCGCGAAGAGGCCGGGCCTGCTGGCGAAATTCCTGACCATTCACCGTTGCAGCCGCCACCGCATTCGCGGGTAAATCCGCTCCTACGCTGGTCTGTGGTGACTGCGTGTCCGCGGACCGACGAGGCCTTTTGTGGGGGCAACCGCAATGAGGGCGGGGCTGCTGGCTAGTTTTTCAGCCATACGGCGGCGCCGGCAGCTCGGCCAGCAAGGTTTTCAGGCCTTCGCCCCACTGCCGGCGGATCTGCTGGTAATAGGCATCGTCGCTGGCGATGCGGATGGGCTGCGGTGCCTCCAGGGCATCGGCACGGTACACCAGCAAATCCAGGGGCATGCCCACCGACAGGTTGCTGCGGATGGTGGAGTCGAACGAGATCAGGCCACAGCGCAACGCCTCATCCAGCGGGGTGCGATAGTCAAGGTTGCGGTCGAGTATGGGCCGCCCGTATTTGCTTTCCCCCAACTGCAGGAAAGGCGTGTCGCGCGTGGCCTGGAAAAAGTTGCCCTGGGCATAGACGTTGTGGATCGCCATCGGCCCGCCCGCAATCTGGCCACCGACGATGAACGAGCTGCTCAGGTCGATACCGGCAGTCAGCTTGCTGCGGTCGCGGCACACCACTTCGCGCAGGGTATCGGCCACCAGCACCGTGGCATCATAGAGCGTGGCGACATTCAGCAGGTGCGGGCCGCTGCCCTGGCTGCGCTGCTGCAGCAGGTTGACCACTGACTGCGAGGTTGCCAGGTTGCCCGCCGTCTGCAGCACGATCAGGCGCTCACCCGGTACGCTGAAGACGAACAACTTGGCAAAGGTGGAGATCTGGTCGATACCGGCATTGGTGCGTGAGTCGCTGATGAAAACCAGCCCGTCTTGCAGGTGCATGGCGACACAGTAAGTCATGCAAGTTCCCTTGTGTGGCAGAGGTAGTGGCCTTGCTGCAGGCGCGCAGCAAGGCTGGCTTGAGGGCCAGGCGTCACTGGCGATGCACGTGGACGCTGGCTTGCATGGACTCGGTGCCACCCCCACGGCGCACGCCCCTGACCGGGCAGGCATCGAGGTAGTCCAGGCCCACGGCCAGCTTCAGGTGCCGCTCGGGCCGGGTCAGGCGGTTGGTGATGTCGAAGCTGTACCAGGCGTCGTCGACCCAGGCTTCGGCCCATGCATGGCTGGCCAGGTGCTGTTCATCCTCGGTGCACAGGTAGCCGGAAACATAGCGGGCCGGTACCCCCAGGCTACGGGCGCAGGCCAGGAAGGCATGGGTATGGTCTTGGCACACGCCCGCACCGGCATTGAACGCTTCGCTGGCCGTAGTGCCGACGCAGGTCGACCCTGGGCTGTAGGGCATGCGCTCGGCCAGCCCCTGCATCAGGTCGATCAATGCGGCGCGGTCACGGTGCGTGCCGCATTGCTGGGCGGCGAAGGCCACCAGCGCATCGTCGGCCAGGGTCAGGTGGCTGCCGCGCAAGAACGGCAGGGGTGACTGGCAGGCTGCCTCCTGTTCGCAGCCCGGGTCGATCTCGACCTGGCCGCTGGCAGTGAGGGCCAGATGCCCATGGGGTTTGTCCAGCGTCAGCACATGCAGGATGTTGCCATACGGGTCGATCTGGCCCTTCACCTTGCAAGGCAGGTCCAGTTGCCATTCGACGATGCGCTGGCGTTCGCTGCTGCGCGGGGTCAGGCGCAGGAACTGAATGCTGTTGGACACATCGCTGGCGTAGCTGTAGGTGGTGTCGTGGCGGATGGACAGTTTCATACAACCTCCAGGTAGGAGTGATGGACCGCCTGGCCCAGTTGGTTGACGCGGCCGATGAAATCGCTGAGCCAGGGATGCAGCCCGGCGTCGAGGATTTCGTCGATGGCGGTGTAGCGCAGCCGCGCGTTGAGTTCCGCAGCCAGCCGCTGGGCCGCTCGCCCGGTACTGCCAGGCAGGCCGGCCAGGATCTGGTCCAACTCCTCGATACAGGCATGCAGCGAGCGCGGCACGTCGACGCGCAGCAACAGCAATTCTGACACCGGCCGGGCACTGGGCGCGGCGCGGTAGATTTCATTGAAGGCTTCGTAGGAGGTCAGGGCGCGCAGCAAGGCGCTCCACTGGTAAAACCCCCGGGCCGAGTCGTCGCTGACCTCGTCGGAGGCCTCGCCGAACATTTCATAGCGCGCATCGAGCAGGCGCAGGGTGTTGTCGGCCCGTTCCAGGAAGGTGCCCAGGCGAATGAAGCTGTAGGCATCGTTGCGCATGATGGTACCGGAGGTGGCGCCGCGGAACAGGTGCGAGCGCTCCTTGACCCAGTCACAGAACTGGCTGATGCCGTAGCGGCCCAGCCCGTTGCTGGCAATGTTGCGCATTTCGATCCAGGTGGCGTTGATGTTCTCCCACATGTCGGCCGTTATCCGCCCGCGCACTGCATGGGCGTTGGTCCTGGCCGCCTGCAGGCAGCAGTAGATGCTGCCGGGGTTGGTGGCATCAAGGGCGAAGAAGTGCAGCATGCGCTCGGTGTCGAGCTCGGCGTGGCGACGGATGTAGTCGTCGAGCGTGCCCGAGGCCAACAGTGACATGGCCAGTTCGGCATGGCCGTCGCTGCGCCCCGCCTGCGGCATCAGTGACAGCGAGTAGCTGACCTCGAGCATGCGCGCCAGGTTTTCCGCACGTTCCAGGTAGCGGGACATCCAGTACAGATCGGAAGCAGTTCGCGAAAGCATGGTTCAGTCCTCCACCACCCAGGTGTCTTTGGTGCCGCCGCCTTGCGACGAGTTGACCACCAGCGAGCCTTCCTTCAGCGCCACGCGGGTCAGGCCGCCTGGCACCAGGCGGGTTTCGCCGCCCGACAGTACGAACGGGCGCAGGTCGATATGCCGCGGCGCGATGCCGCTGTCGACAAAGGTCGGGCAGGTGGACAGGCACAAGGTCGGTTGCGCGATATAGGCATGTGGGCGCGCTTTGATGCGGGCGCGGAAGTCCTCGATCTGCGCGGCAGTGGCGGCGGGCCCGACCAGCATGCCGTAGCCGCCGGAGCCCTGGGTTTCCTTGACCACCAGCTCGGGCAGGTTGGCCAGTACATGGGACAGGTCGGCCGGCTTGCGGCATTGCCAGGTCGGTACGTTGTTGAGGATCGGCTCCTCGCTTAGGTAAAAGCGGATCATGTCGGCGACATAAGGGTAGATCGACTTGTCGTCGGCTACGCCGGTGCCCACCGCGTTGGCCAGCACTACGTTGCCGGCGCGGTACACCGAAATCAGCCCGGGCACGCCCAGCATCGAGTCGGGGTTGAATGAGAGGGGGTCGAGGTAGTCGTCGTCCAGCCTGCGGTAAATCACATCGACCCGTTGCGGGCCGGCGGTCGTGCGCATGTACACATGCTCGTCGCGCACGAACAGATCGGCGCCTTCGACCAGCTCGATGCCCATTTCGCGGGCGAGGAAGGCATGCTCGAAATAGGCACTGTTGAAGCGTCCTGGGGTAAGCAGCACAGCAGTGGGGTTATCCAGCGGGCTGGCGCTTTTGAGCGTGTCCAGCAGCAGGTTGGGGTAGTGGTCGATGGGCGCGATGCGCTGGGCGGCGAACAGCTCGGGGAACAGGCGCATCATCATCTTGCGGTCTTCGAGCATGTAGCTGACACCACTGGGGGTGCGCAGGTTGTCTTCCAGCACGAAATAGCTGCCATCGCCATCGCGCACCAGGTCCACGCCGGCGATGTGCGCATACAGGCCCCGGTGCAGGTCCAGGCCCTGCATGGCGATCTGATAACCCTCGTTGGCCAGGACCTGCTCTGGCGGGATGATCCCGGCCTTGAGGATGCGCTGGTCATGGTAGATGTCTTCCAGGAACAGGTTCAGGGCCTGCACGCGCTGGATACAGCCGCGCTCGACCGTACGCCACTCGCTGGCGCGGATGCTGCGCGGGATGATATCGAAGGGGATCAGCCGCTCGGTGTCCTGTTTGTCGCCATACAAGGTAAAGGTGATACCGGCGCGGTGGAACAGCAGGTCGGCCTCGCGCCGGCGCTGCTCCAGCAGCTCCAGCGGGGTGTTCGCCAGCCAGCGGGCGAACTCCTGGTAGTGCGGGCGGCAGCTGCCGTTCGCGTCGTACATTTCATTGAAAAAAGCCCGGGACATACCCACTCCTTGCCGCCGTTACCGGCAGCTTCATTGCCGTTCATCTGCGTCTTTCAGGGTGCTGCCTTGCTGGTAAGTGGGGGTGTCGTCAGCCTCGGTCGCGTTGGGTTGCGGGTGCATTCCGTTCACCAACCAGCATTGCAATGAAAGTGCCGGAAACCCGGTGCAGTGCCGGGCAGGCCAGGGAATGGGCGGTGGGCAGCGGATTTGCTGGGCGGCGCCTGGCCCAGGCGTGGTGAGGTGGCGGCCGGCTGACCGGCCGGCGTGCATCAAAACAGGGCGCCTGGTGTGCAGCCGCGTTTTTTGAACCGCGTTGGTGCGTACCGCCATGCCGGCCAGGCCAAGCAGGCGGTTCAATACCCTCAACCCGCGTTGGCGGTCAGTTCCTGGCGAACGATGGCAGCCCCGGCGCTCAACGCCTTGAGCTTGCCGCTGGCGACCGCGCGCGGCAGTGGGGCCATGCCGCAGTTGGTGCAGGGGTAGAGCTTGTCGGCGTCGACGAACTGCAACGCCTTGCGCAGGGTGTCGGCCACGGCTTCGGGCGTTTCGATGGCAGGGTTGGCGACATCGATGGCACCGACCATGACCTTCTTGCCCCGAATCAGCTCAAGCAGTTCCATCGGCACATGGGCGTTGTGGCACTCCAGCGAAATGATATCGATGCTCGACTGCTGCAACGTCGGGAACACCTGCTCATATTGCCGCCATTGCGCCCCCAGGGTCTGTTTCCAATCGGTGTTGGCCTTGATCCCGTAGCCATAGCAGATGTGTACCGCCGTTTCGCACTTGAGCCCTTGAACGGCGCGCTCCAGGGCGGCCACGCCCCAGTCGTTGACCTCATCGAAGAACACATTGAACGCCGGTTCGTCGAACTGGATGATATCGACGCCCGCCGCTTCCAGTTCCAGGGCTTCCTGGTTGAGTAGCCTGGCAAATTCCCAGGCCAGTTTTTCCCGGCTTTTGTAATGGCTGTCATACAGCGTGTCGATCATGGTCATGGGGCCCGGCAGCGCCCACTTTATTGGCTGGGCAGTTTGCTGGCGGAGGAACCTGGCATCGTCGACGAACACAGGTGCCTGTCGCGCGACAGCACCCACCACCGAGGGCACGCTGGCGTCGTAGCGATCGCGAATGCGCACGGTCTGGCGTTGCTGGAAATCGACCCCGCTCAAGTGTTCGATGAACGTGGTCACGAAATGTTGGCGGGTCTGTTCGCCGTCACTGACGATATCGATGCCCGCGTGCTGCTGTTCCTGCAAGGCCAGGCGCAAGGCGTCCTGTTTGCCTTCGGCCAGCTGCGCGCCCTGCAACTTCCAGGGTGACCAGAGTGTTTCAGGCTCCGCCAGCCAGGAAGGCTTGGGCAAACTGCCGGCAGTGGAGGTGGGAAGTAGCGTGTTCATCAGCGGTTACCTTGTGCGTTGAGGTGATCAGCCGGCGTATTGAGCGGACCATTGCTCCAGGGTTGCCTGGTACGGTTTGACGAAGCGCTCCTCGGCAAACCTGCCTTGTTCGAGCGCCAGGCGGCTGCGCTCTTCGCGGTCGTAGACAATGCGTGTAAGCGAATAGTCCTGGTGCTGGAGGCTCGGTTGGTAGGCCATTGCGGCTGCCGCATTGGCGTTGTAGATCTCGGGGCGGTAGATCTTCTGAAAGGTTTCCATGGTGCTGATGGTGCTGATCAGCTCCAGGTTGCTGTAGTCGGCCAACAGGTCACCGGCAAAGTAGAAGGCCAATGGCGCCACACTGCCGGGCGGCATGAAGTAGCGCACCTTGAGCCCCATCCTGCTGAAGTATTCGTCGGTCAGCGAGTGGTCGTTCTGGTGATACTCGACGCCCAACACCGGGTGCTGGTTTTCAGTGCGGTGGTAAACCCTGCTGCTCGACACACTCAGGCAGATGACCGGCGGCTTGTCGAAGTGCGCCTTGTAGGTGGCCGAGTTGATGAAGCACTTGAACAGCTTGCCATGCAGTTCGCCAAAGTTGTCCGGCGTGCTGAAGCTTGGCCGACCCTTGTTGTGTTCCAGCAACAAGACACTGAAG
Source organism: Pseudomonas sp. NY5710 (assembly GCF_013305665.1). Lineage (NCBI taxonomy): Bacteria > Pseudomonadati > Pseudomonadota > Gammaproteobacteria > Pseudomonadales > Pseudomonadaceae > Pseudomonas > Pseudomonas sp. NY5710. The sequence continues at coordinate 2,777,879 of NZ_CP045554.1, read as the reverse complement.
TCGTAGTCCCGCACGTACGAGGAAAAGTTGTTACCGACCATGCCGTCGATACGGCGGTTGGTGGTGTGGTCGACGATATGGGTCTGCAACAGCTCGATCAGCGGCAGGCCGCTGCTGCGCTGTTCACTGTGCAGGTGCAGTTCTACCGAAATGATATCCAGCTCTACGCTGTAACGGTCTGCACAATCATTGTCCCAGTGGGCCAGGGCGTTGAAGCGGTTGTCGATCATCTGCAGGGTGTTGCGCAGGTTTTCCTGGCGGTTTTTTCCCCGCGCCAGGTTGGCGAAATTGGTGGTGATGCGAGTGTTTTCGCCGGGCTGGTAGTGTTCGTCGAAAGCGATGCGCTGCACAGTGAATTGCGGTGCGTAAGCCATGTTGTGCGGTGTCCTGATGCCTGGCTAGCGCCGTTGGGTAGTGCAAGCAGGCAACTATTGCCGTGGCGCGAGCGACGTGATGTCCGTGTTCAGGCCGTATTCTAGGCAGGGTCTTGCATGAATGATATTGAAGATAAATCACTAATGATTTAGCAGCGCTCATGATAGTGGGGTGTCGAGCGTAGGCAACGGCTGGGAAAGACTGTGCTTGCGGTCGAGCGCGGGCGGTTTGCCGCTGTGATCTTGCTCGCAATTTTCCAGACTAAAGGTACGGAATTTTCAAGTTGGCATGAATATCCCATGTCAGTCAGGAGTCCAGTCTCCACCTACTGCACTACCTCCATCACCTCCACGGAAGAACAAGAAAGGGGGCTAACATGAGTTGTCTGATTTGCGCAGGGCATGCGGAATCCGTCGAATGCAACCTTGGATGGGAGGAGCGGCGCTGTTCCCAATGCGGGTGTTACCGAATGTCCCAGTCGCTCATCCTGGCGATGATGGATGAGGGGCAGATATTCGACACCGAGCGCATGCGCGAGTGGCTGGTCGAGCAGCGCGGGCAGGTGCCTGTGCCCGACATCGACCATAACCACGCCATACTGCGCTAACGGCCTGCAGCGGTGTAGCGCCACAGGCCATCGTCGTGCCTGGGTCAGTGCGCGCTGGCCACGCTCTGTGGTTGCCAGCCGCCCCCCAGCGCTTTGTAGATCGACACGATACCGCGGTACAGCTCGACCTCGCCCTGCGCCTGCGCATCTTCGGCGCTCAGCCGTTCGCGTTCGGCATCGAGCAGCACCAGGTAGTCCACGGTACCCTCGCGGTAGCGAATCGAGGCCAGCTGCGCCGCCTTGCGGCTGGCTTCGCTCTGGCGCATCAACGACAGCAGCCGTTGTTGGGTCTTGGCGTAGTCGCTGAAGGCGTTGGCCGACTCTTCCAGTGCCAGCAACACCTGCTGCTCGTAATTGGCCATGGCGCCTTCGGCGTCGGCCTTGGCCCCGCGCAGGCGGGCCCGTACGCTGCCCAAGTCGAACGCCGCCCAGGTGATGCTGGGGCCCAAGGCCCAGGCGTTGGCTGCCGACGAGCCGAGCTGCGATCCGCGCGCGGCGGTAAAGCCCAGGAAGCCGCTGAGGCTGACCCGCGGGAACAGGTCGGCGGTGGCGACGCCGACGTTGGCCGTGGCGGCGGCCAGTTGGCGTTCGGCGCTGCGAATGTCCGGGCGGCGGCGCAACAGTTCACCGGGGTCGCCCACCGGCAGCGCCTTGGCGATGGCCGGCAGCGCCTTGGGCGACAAGTCAACGCTGAGGGCGTCGGGGCGCTGGCCGAGGAGGGTGGCGATACGGTGCCGCGCCCGGGCCTGTTCGGCCTGCAGTTGCGGCACCGTCGCTTCGACCCCGGCCAGGCGGGCATCGGCGCGCACCACGTCGAGGTCGTTGCCGACCCCGGCGTCGCGCAGGGTTTCGGTGATGCTACGCGATTGCTGCTGGGTCTTGAGGTTGGCCAGGGCAATCTTCTCGCGCAGCTGTGCACCGCGCAATTGCCCATAGGCATCGACCAGTTCGGCGATCAGGCTGACCTGCAACTGCTGCAGGTCGGCGGCAGCGGCCGCTTCCTGCGCTTCACTGGCTTCGATCTGGCGCTGGATGCGGCCGAACAGGTCCAGCTCCCAGGCCATGTCCAGGCCAAGGTCATAGCGTTCGCTGTTCACCCGTTGCTCGGTCTGGCCAGGAACCTGGCCTTTGCCGATATCGCTGCTGGCACGGCTGGTGACCACCGGGAACGGGTCGTTCTCGGCGTCTTCACGGATCGAGCGGGCCGACTTCAGGCGGGCAAAGGCCACGCGCAGATCCCGGTTGCCGGTCAACGAAGCCTGCACCAGCTGGTTCAGTACCGGGTCGTCGAACTGCTTCCACCACAAGCTTTCAAAGTGGCTGCGGTCATAGGCCTTGGCTTGCGCATCAGCGCCCAGCTGGGCAGGTGCGGTGGCGGGGGCCTGGTAGTCCGGGCCGACCGCGCAGGCGGCCAGGGCCAGGGCCAGCAGGCTTGGCGTCAGGGGTTTGAGCAGGTTCATGCGTTGTTCTCCAGCACTTGCACGCGGTCGGCCTTGCGGGCCTGGCGACGCTCGACGAAACGGCGGATCAGGAAGAAGAACACCGGGGTGAGGAACAAGCCGAATACGGTCACGCCGATCATCCCGGAGAACACCGCCACACCCATGGCATGGCGCATTTCCGAGCCTGCACCCGAGCTGAAGACCAGCGGCACCACACCCATGATGAAGGCGATGGAGGTCATCAGGATCGGCCGCAGGCGCAGGCGGCACGCTTCGAGCACGGCAGCCAGCGGGTCGAGGCCCTTGGCCTGTTCGTCCTTGGCGAACTCGACGATCAGGATCGCGTTCTTGCACGCCAGGCCCACCAGTACGATCAGGCCGATCTGGGTGAAGATGTTGTTGTCGCCACCCGATACGATCACACCGGTGATCGCCGACAGCAGGGTCATCGGCACGATCAGGATCACTGCCAGCGGCAGGCTCCAGCTTTCGTACTGGGCAGCCAGTACCAGGAAGGCCAGCAGCACGCACAGCGGGAACACGAACAGCGCGGTATTGCCCGACAGGATCTGCTGATAGGTCAGGTCGGTCCACTCGAAGGTCATGCCGTTGGGCAGTTCCGCTTTCAGCAGTTTTTCGATGGCCGCCTCGGCCTGGCCGGAGCTGTAGCCGGGCGCTGCGGCACCGTTGATTTCAGCGGTGATGAAACCGTTGTAGTGCATCACACGGTCCGGCCCGGAGGTATCGCTGACCTTGAGGAAGGTCGCCAACGGTATCATCTCCCCCAGGTTGTTGCGCACCTTCAATTGGCCGATTTGCTCGGCATCGAGGCGGAACTGCTGCTCAGCCTGGACGTTGACCTGGTAAGTGCGGCCGAAGCGGTTGAAGTCGTTGGTGTACAGCGAGCCCAGGTAGACCTGCAGGGTGTCAAAGATGTCGTTGATCGCCACGCCGTGGGTCTTGGCCTTTTCCCGGTCGATGGCGGCATCGACCTGCGGCACGTTGACCTGGTAGCTGGTGAACAGGCCCGCCAGCTCCGGCACCTCGTGGCTTTTGGCGATGATGTTCTGGGTTTCCTTGTACAGGGCTTCATAGCCCAGGTTGCCGCGGTCTTCGATCTGCAGGCGGAAGCCGCCGATGGTGCCCAGGCCTTGTACGGGCGGTGGCGGGAAGATCGCGATGTAGGCGTCCTGGATGTCGGCGAACTGCGCATTGAGCGCGGCAGCGATGGCGGCAGCCGACTGGCTTGGGTCCTTGCGCTCGTCAAACGGCTTGAGTGGGGTGAACACGATGCCGCTGTTCGGGCTGTTGGTGAAACCGTTGATCGACAGGCCAGGGAAGGCGACCGAGTCGGCCACGCCAGGTTGCTTGAGGGCGATTTCGCTCATGCGCTTGATCACCGCCTCGGTGCGGTCGAGGCTGGCGGCGTCGGGCAACTGGGCGAAGGCCACCAGGTATTGCTTGTCCTGGGCCGGTACGAAGCCGGTGGGGGTAGACGAGAAACCCAGGTAGGTCAGGCCCATCAGGCCGGCGTACACGAACAGGGCGATGCCGCTGGAGCGAATGACCCGGCGCACGCCGCCCACATAGCGGTGCGAGGCACGGTCGAAAAAGCGGTTGAACGGGGCGAACAGCCAGCTGCCCAGGAGTTTTTCCAGCAACCGCGAGAAACGGTCCTTGGGCGCATGGTGTTCCTTGAGCAGCACGGCAGCCAACGCCGGTGACAGGGTCAGCGAGTTGAATGCCGAGATCACCGTGGAAATGGCGATGGTCAGCGCGAACTGCTTGTAGAACTGCCCGGTCAGGCCAGAAATGAAGGCAGCAGGCACGAACACCGCACACAGGACCAAGGCGGTGGCGATGATCGGGCCGGTCACTTCGGCCATGGCCTTCTGCGTCGCCTCCAGGGGTTTGAGGCCCAACCCGATATTACGCTCGACGTTTTCCACCACCACGATGGCGTCGTCCACCACGATACCGATGGCCAGCACCAGGCCGAACAATGACAGCGCGTTGAGCGAGAAGCCGAACAGGTGCATGACCGCAAAGGTGCCGATCAGCGATACCGGTACTGCCAGCAACGGGATGATCGAGGCGCGCCAGGTTTGCAGGAACAGGATGACCACCAGCACCACCAGCACCAGCGCTTCGAACAGGGTGTGCACCACCGCCTCGATGGAGCCACGCACGAACACGGTCGGGTCATAGACGATGCTGTAGTCCATGCCTTCGGGGAAGTCCTTCTTCAGTTCGGCCATTTTTGCCCGTACTTCGTCGGAGATCTCGATGGCGTTCGAGCCTGGGCGCTGGAAGATCGGCAGTGCCACTGCCGGCTGGTTGTTCAGCAACGAGCGCAGGGCATATTGGCTGGAGCCGAGCTCGACCCGGGCGATGTCTTTCAGCCGGGTGATTTCGCCGTCGGCGCCGGCGCGGATGATGATGTTCTCGAACTCTTCCTCGTTGACCAGGCGGCCCTGGGTGTTGATCGACAGCTGGAAGCTGGTCGAACCCGGGGCGGGCGGGGCGCCCAACTGGCCGGCGGCGACCTGGCGGTTCTGTTCACGAATGGCCGCGACCACGTCACTGGCGGTGAGGTTGCGCGAGGCGGTTTTATTCGGGTCGAGCCAGACGCGCAGCGAGTAGTCGCCCATGCCGAACAGCTGCACATCACCCACGCCGCCAAGGCGTGCCAACTCGTCCTTGATATTGAGGATGGCATAGTTGGAGAGGTAGAGCATGTCGTAGCGGTTGTCCGGCGAGGTCAGGTGCACGACCATGGTCAGGTCGGGCGAGGCCTTGTCAACGGTGATACCGATGCGGGTCACTTCTTCGGGCAGTTTGGGCTGGGTGCGGGTGACGCGGTTCTGCACCTGCACCTGGGCGTTGTCCAGGTCGGTGCCCAGGGCGAAGGTGATGGTGAGCGTCAGTTTGCCGTCAGCGGTGGACTGGGAAGACATGTACAGCATGTTCTCCACACCGGTAATGGCTTGCTCCAGCGGCGCAGCCACGGTTTCGCCGATGACTTTCGGGTTAGCGCCCGGGAAGTTGGCGCGTACCACCACGGTTGGCGGCACCACCTCGGGGTATTCGCTGATGGGTAACTGGAACAGCGAGATCGAGCCGGCAATCAGCAGCACCAGCGACAGCACGGCGGCGAAGATCGGCCGGGTTATGAAGAATTTGGAGAGGTTCATCGGTCTGGTCCCTTAACCGCGTGGCGCCTGGGCGCTGGCGTTTTTCACGTTGTTGCCCGCCACTTTGGGCGCCGGGTTGCTGGCCTCCAGGGCCTGGCGCTGCTGGGCGAGGGCGGCGAGGGTCTGCTCGCTGGCCATCTGGGTTTCCTGCGGCGTCACCGGCGAACCCGGGCGTACGCGCTGCAGGCCCTTGACCACGATGCGGTCGTCCTTGCCCAAGCCGCTGCGCACGATGCGCAGGCCTTCGAGTTTCGGCCCCAGTTCCACGGCGCGGTAGGCGGCCTTGTTGTCCTTGTCCATGACCAGCACGAACTTCTTGCCAAGGTCGGTGCCCACGGCCTCGTCGTTGATCAGTACCGCGTCGTACTGGGCACTGCCCACCAGCTTCAGCCGGGCATACAGGCCGGGGGTGAACTGGCCGTCGCGGTTGTCGAACACGGCGCGGCCACGGATGGTGCCCGTGCGCGGGTTGACTTGGTTGTCGACGAAGTTCATCTGGCCCAGGTGAGGGGTGCCGGTTTCATTGGTCAGGCCGAGATATACCGGGGTGCTCTGGCCGCGTTGGCCCTCGCGCGCCAGCTGGGTGTACTTGAGGTACACGCGCTCGTCGGCGTCGAAGTAGGCGTAGACCTTGTCGGTGGAGACCACGCTGGTCAGCGGGGTCACGTCGGCGCTGACGATGTTGCCGGCCGTGAACGCGGCGCGGCTGACCCGTCCGCTGATCGGCGCGGTAACCCGGGTAAAGCTGAGGTTCAGGCGGGCGAGGTCCAGTTGTGCCTGGATGGCGTCGACCCCGGCCCGGGCTTCGGCGGCGGCGCTGCTGCGCGATTCGGCCAGCTCCGCGGAAATGGCGTTGCTGTCGCGCAGGCGCTCACCACGGCGGGCTTCATTGGCGCTGCGGATGGCGGTGGCCTTGGCCTGTTGCAACTGCGCTTCGAGGCGGCGGACTTCTGCCTGGAACGGACGCGGATCGATCTGGAACAGCAGGTCGCCTTTCTTGACCTGGGCGCCCTCGGTGAAGGCGACCTGGTCGATCTGGCCGGACACCCGCGGGCGCACCTCGACGGTTTCCGGGGCTTCGAGACGCCCGGTGAACTCGTCCCATTCATTGATCGGTTGCTCGATCACCTTGGCCACGGTGACCTTCGGCGCGGCGGGAGCCTGCACGGCGTCGGGGGTTCGGCCGCAAGCGCTGATCACCACCACAGCCAAGGCCGCAAGGGGAAAGCGCAAGGGTTTAAGTGATTGTTCCATGGAGAACTCCGCCAATGTATTAGTGATGGGCGGAGTGTGAGTGTCTTGCGCGAGAGGCACGAATCGAACGGGCCGAAATCTATTATCACGCTGAATGATAGGTCGGGATCAGCGTGTGGTGAATCGGGGGTGCGGGCCTGCACCCGAAGCCGGTGCCAAGGCCCGCTGCCACGGGCTTAGCGTTGGCTGCCGCCAGCGCCGCCTGCGTCGGCACCACCGGTCCCTTCGGACCCTGTACCGTCCATGCCTGGCAAGTCACGATTGTCGTTCTGCTGGGCGGGCGGGCTGTCCGGGTCATTGCCCTTGATGCGCGGGTCGGTATCCCGCGGCATGGGTTTTTCGATCGGGTTGAGGGTGCTGTCCACGCCGGGCTGCGGGGCGTTGTTGTGCGGGTCGTCGGGGTAGGTCGGGCCAGTGCCGGCGGCAAGCGCCAGTGGCGAGGCGAGCAGGGCAATCAGCAGCACGCTTGAGCGGTTCATGGCAGTCTCCGTTGCGTCGGGTGGGGCTTACTCCCTTTTGGCCCCACCCGTGACGCTAACGTGCCATTGTTACGCTCATCGTTCCGATCAGCGGTTACACCACCAGCGACAACAACATGATGAAGATGATGCCGACGATGGAAAGAATCGTCTCCATCATGCTCCAGGTCTTGAAGGTTTCAGCCACGGTCATGTTGAAGTACTGCTTCACCAGCCAGAAGCCGGCGTCGTTCACATGCGACAGGATCAGCGACCCGGCGCCGGTGGCCAGCACCAGCAACTCACGGTTCACGCCCGGCACCAGGTCGATCACCGGTGCCACGATACCCGCGCCGGTGATGGTCGCGACGGTGGCCGAACCGGTGGCGATACGGATCACCGCCGCCACCAGCCAGGCCAGCAGGATCGGCGAAATTTCCGCTTGCACGGCCATTTGCCCGATCACGTTGCCCACCCCGGTGTCCACCAGCATTTGCTTGAAACCACCGCCGGCACCGACGATCAGCACGATCGCAGCGGTTGGCGCCAGGCTCTGGTCGAGCATTTTCATGATTTGCTGGCGGTTGAAACCGCGGGCCGAGCCAAAGGTGTAGAAGGCCAGCAGCAAGGCAGCGAGCAGGGCGGTGATCGGGTGGCCGATCAGGTCCATCCACTGGCGCACGATGTGCTCGGCAGGCAGCACCACGTCGGCGAAGGTTTTCAGCAGCATCAAGGCCACCGGCAGCAGCACGGTGATCAGGGTGATGCTGAAGCTCGGCAGGTTGCCCTGGTCGGACTCCTTGGCGATCTGGTCCATCAGCTCCTGCGACGGGTTGCCGGGAATGTAGCGGGAGATGAAGTTACCGAACAGCGGCCCGGCGATGATGGCGGTAGGCAGCGCCACGATCAGGCCGTAGAAAATGGTCTTGCCGATGTCGGCGTGGAAGATGCCGATTGCCAGCAACGGGCCCGGGTGCGGCGGTACCAGGCCGTGCACGACCGACAGGCCCGCCAGCAATGGAATGCCGATTTTCACCAGCGAAACCCCGGAGCGCCGGGCCACGATGAACACCAGTGGAATCAGCAGCACGAAGCCGATTTCGAAGAACAGCGGAATGCCCACCAGGAAAGCGGCGAACATCATGGCCCAGTGCACGTTCTTCTTGCCGAAGGCGCGGATGAGGGTTTGCGCGATCTGGTCGGCACCGCCGGAGTCGGCCATCAGTTTGCCAAGCATGGTGCCCAGGGCTAGCACGATGCCGACAAAGCCCAGTACACCGCCAAAGCCGTCCTGGAACGACTTCATCACCTTGGCCACCGGCATGCCGGAGGTCAGGCCCAAAAAGCCAGCCGCCAGGGTGAGGGCGACGAAGGGGTGAACCTTGAAGTGGGTGATCAGCAGGATCAGCCCGACGATCGTCACGAGCGCGTCGAGCAACAGGAAGGTATCAGTAGCCAGTCCGAACATGGTTTTAAGGCCTCGGTCTTATCGTTGTTTTGGGCGTAGCGTTGTGGGAACTTTTCGCGCTTTCGCGGGGTCGGGTAGCGCTGTCTTTGGTGAGCCGGGAAACCGCTGGGTCAAGCGGTCTGCGCCAGGCCCCGCTCACCGCAGCGCTTTAGCCAGCGGTCTACCGCTTCGGCCAGGGCTTCGATGGGCTGGGTAGCGTCCAGGGCCAGGGTCAGGGGCTCGCCACGCGGCGATTCCAGTGCGGCGAACTGGCTGTCGATCAGACTGGCCGGCATGAAATGCCCAGGGCGCGCCAGCACGCGCTTTTCGGCTTCGGCAGGCGACAGTTCGAGGAAAACGAACACCAGCCCAGGCATGGCCTCGCGCAGGGTGTCGCGGTAGCGGCGCTTGAGTGCCGAGCAGGTCAGGATCGGGCGTTCGCCGGCCTGGCTGATGGCTTGCAACTCTTCGCCCAGGCGCACCAGCCAGCCGGCGCGGTCGGCGTCGTCCAGGGGGGTGCCCGCGCTCATCTTGCGGATGTTTTCGGCAGGGTGGAAAGCGTCGCCTTCGATCAGGCGACCGCCGCTTCGGGCAGCGATGGCAGCACCGATGCAGCTTTTGCCGCAACCGGCCACGCCCATCACCACGATGGCGGACAGGGGAGAATTCATCAGTACCTCCTGCGGGGTGAGGTAGCGCTGTCTCGTCGCTGACGAACAGCCACCTCCCCGGTGTTATTGGTCTTGTCCTTACGCAGTATGGACGCCTGGCAGCACGCGTGTAGCGGCAGCTACCAAAGATTACATTGCCTGCATCCTGAGACAGCGCTACCTTAGTGGCCGTTCCCCATCCTTGCAAGTAGTAAAATTACAACATCCATGTCCCGCACCGGCTCCCGTACCACAGGTCGTCCTACCCTGGCTGAAGTGGCCAGGCTTTCCGGGGTTTCCCCGATCACCGCGTCGCGCGCGCTGCGCGGCGTGAGCACGGTTGCGCCAGAGCTGGCCGCAAAGGTCATGGCTGCCGCAGCCAGCCTGGGCTACGTGGCCAACCCTGCGGCCCGGGCGTTGGCCTCGGCGCGCAGCCAGTCCATCGTGGTGCTGATCCCGTCGTTGTCCAACCAGCTGTTCATCGATACCCTGGAGGCCATCCACGAGGTCATGCGCCCGCGTGGGCTCGAGGTGCTGATCGGCAACTATCACTATGACCTGGCCGAAGAAGAGAACCTGATCCGCAATTACCTGGCCTATCAGCCTTGCGGCATGTTGCTGACCGGGTTTGAGCGCAGTGATGCGGCCCGCCAGCTGCTGGCGGCCAGCGGCGTACCCTGCGTGCACATGATGGAGCTCAAGGGCGAGCCGGGGGCAGTATCGGTCGGTTTTTCCCAGGAGCAGGCGGGGCGGGCTGCAGCGCGGCACCTGATCGAGCGCGGGCGCAAGCGCCTGGCATTCATTGCCGCGCAACTCGACCCGCGGGTGATGCAGCGGGCCGAGGGCTTCCGTCAGGCCCTGGCCGAGGCGGGCCTGCACGCTGCTGAACTGGAAGTGTTGGCCCCGGAGCCTTCTTCTATTGCCTTGGGCAGCACACTGTTCAGCCGCCTGATGCAGCAGGCCCCGGATGTGGACGGCATCTTCTTCTGCAACGACGACCTGGCCCAGGGCGCTGTCTTGCAGGCGTTGCGCCAAGGTGTGGAGGTGCCTCGCCAGGTGGCCATGGTGGGCTTCAACGACCTGCCGGCTTCGGCGCACATGGTGCCGCGCCTCACGTCTATCCGTACCCCGCGGGCTGCCGTCGGTCGGGGCGCAGCCCAAGCCTTGCTCGCGTTGCTGGATGGCAAGCGGGTGGCCAGTGCACAGCAGGACCTGGGCTTTGAGCTGATGGTGCGGGAAAGTACCTGATTCGCTCGCCTGTGCAATGGCGTTGACCACCCCCTGGCGGCGTGCCGGCCTAACAAAAATGGAATAATCACAAAGCGATGGCACTGTGCTTGCACCGCGCATACGGCCATCTATGCTCATGAAACCGCGCATAAAGGAGGCCCGGCGTCATGTTCGATTTCCATCGCAAATCCGATTTGGTCGAGATCCAACGCAGCCATCAGGCGTTGGCCGACGTACAGGCCAAACTGGCTGCCATCAGTCGCTCCATGGCAATGATCGAATTCGCCCCCGATGGCACCATTCTCGACGCCAATGAACGCTTCTGCCAGGCCATGGGTTACAGCGCTGAAGAGCTGCGCGGCAAGCACCACCGGCTGTTCTGTGAGCCGGGCTATGCCCAGAGCGCCGAGTACCAGCAACTGTGGCATGAGCTTGGCCAGGGCAAGGCCATCAGCGGCACGTTCGAGCGCGTCGACAAGGCCGGGCGTGAAGTCTGGCTGGAGGCCAGCTACATGCCCGTGCTGGATGCCCAGCGCCAGGTCAGCAGTGTGATCAAGGTGGCGTCCGACATCAGTCAGCGCGTCGCCCTGGAGCATGAAAGCGAAAGCCTGCTGAAGGCGATCAGCCGCGCCATGGCAGTGATCGAGTTCACCCCGCAAGGGCGGGTGATCAAGGCCAACAAGAACTTCCTGGACACCATGGGTTACCGGCTCGACGAGGTGGTAGGCCGCCACCATGGCCTGTTCTGCCTGCCGCGCGAGCGTGAGTCGGCCGATTACCGCCAGTTCTGGGCCTCGCTTAACCGTGGCGAATACCACTCGCACCGCTTCGAGCGGGTGAACAAGCAAGGCCAGACGGTGTACCTGGAAGCCTCCTACAACCCGATCTTCGACAGCAAGGGCCGCCTGTACAAGGTGGTCAAGTTCGCCAGCGACATCACCCACCAGGTCTGTACCCAGCAAAGTGCCGCCGATGCGGCCCATGCCAGTTCGGTGCAGACCGATGCCTGCGCGCGCAAAGGCACCGAAGTGGTACAGCAGACCGTACAGGTGATCGAGCAGATTTCCGTGGAGCTCAACGACGCAGCGCGCAGCATCGATGCGGTGAGCAAACAGTCGGATGTGATCGGGCAGATTGTGCTGACCATTCGTGGTATCGCCGACCAGACCAACTTGCTGGCGCTGAATGCGGCCATCGAAGCCGCCCGTGCCGGCGAACACGGGCGCGGCTTTGCCGTGGTCGCCGATGAGGTGCGCAACCTGGCCGCGCGCACCAGCAAGGCCACCCTGGAGATCGTCGATGTGGTGCGGCAGAACCACGACCTGTCGCTGCTGGCTGTGGCCAGCATGCAGTCAAGCCTGAACCGGACCGGCCATGGCGTGGCGCTGGCCAATGAAGCCGGCACCGTGATCATGGAGATTCAGCAGGGCTCAAGGCACGTGGTCGATGCCATTAGCCAGATCAGTTCGACCCTGCAATTGCATTGAGCGCAGCGCGCATATCGTCCAGCAGCGCCTGCAGGCTGGCTTGCAGCCGTGCACATGGCTCGTCGGTCGGCGAGCCTTGCGCCTGGGCCGCTTCGATCGCTTCGCAATCCTGGACCACGGCGCGTACCCTGATCATCTTGGCACCGCCCTTGATGCGGTGGGCCAAGGCACGCAGCGCCTCTTCGGGCGCGTCCGCCGCCAGCGCGCGCAGGGCCGCCAGGTCTTCACCAACGCTGATCGACAGTTGCTCGAGCAAATGCTTTGTGAGCTGCGCGTCGTCCTGAGTCAGGTGGCGTAGCTCATCCAGGTTCAAGCCGCCCGCGCGCGCTGCTGGCGCGGGTGGGCGGGCCTGGGGTAGGTGAGCTTTGAGGGTTCGCAAGCCTATCGGCTTGAACAGGCACACGTCCATTCCGCTGGCCAGGCAGCGGGTACGTTCCTCGGCCTGGGCATTGGCGGTGATGCCAACAATCCGGCACCTGGGCAGGCCTTGCTCGGCCTCGAACTGGCGAATGCGCCGGGTGAGTTCATGGCCGTCCATGACCGGCATGCTGCAATCGGTGATCACCACATCGAAACGCGCCGCTTGCCACCGGCCCCAGGCGGCATCACCGTTCTGCGCCAGGCTTACCTGGTGCCCAAGGGTGTGCAATTGCCGCTCCAGCAATAGCAGGTTGGCAGGGTAGTCATCGACGATCAGCACGCTCAAAGGACCGTCGCTGTTTTCCAGTTGGGCCGCGTCCTCGGGCATGGTGGCCGGGGGGGCGCAGGTGGGCAGTTGCAGGTTCACTTGCACCCGGGTGCCGACGCCTTGAACGCTTTGCAGGTTCAGCGTGCCGCCCATAAGCTCGGCAAGCGTACGGCTGATGACCAGGCCCAGGCCTGCGCCCTGGCGGGCCCTGGGGCCGTCGGCCTGGACAAAGGCGTTGAACAGGCGGGCCTGGTCGGCAGGGCTGATACCGATGCCGGTGTCGCGCACATCCAGCTCCACCGGCAACACGTCATGGCCGGCGATAACCGGCAGAACGAGGCTGGCCTGCACCTCGCCACGGTCAGTGAACTTGATGGCGTTGCTGATCAGGTTCGAGAGGATCTGCTTGAGCCGCAGCGGGTCCGCCAGCACCCAGGCAGGTTCGGCGGGCAGTTCGCCGTGCAGGTGCAGGCCTTTGGCCCGGGCGTTGCCTTCGAACACGCGCAGGGTGGCGCGCACCAGTTCGCGCAGGTCCGTGGGCACGGGTTGCAGGGTGATGTGCCCGGACTCGATCCGGGAAATATCGAGAATGTCGCCAATCAGTTCCAGCAGGCCAAGCGCTGAATCATGTGCCGTCTGCAGCGTATGGATATCGCTGCGGCCGCTACGGCAGTCCTCCAGCGCCAGTTCCAGCAACCCGATCACGGCATTCATCGGGGTACGGATTTCATGGCTCATGGTGGCCAGGAACGTGCTTTTGGTCTGGCTGGCCTGTTCAGCGTCGTCCTTGGCCTGGCGTAGTTGCTCCAGCAGCCCGCGGCTCAGTGCCAGCTGGTCCTGCAGGGCGTGTTGCGCCTCGGTGCGCTGGTTGATCAGCTTGCGCAGGTAGCTGTTCCAGAACACCACGCCGGCCAGCAGCAGCGCCGACAGCACCAGCACTTGCAGGGCGAGGGTGCGGTAGTCGCGCCACGGGCTGTCGCTGACCAGTGAGCTGGTGCGCCAGCGGTTGATCAACTGGGCCAGTTCTTCAGGCGGAATGCTCAGCAGCGCCTTGTCGAGAATGGCCTGTAGCTGGGGTTGGTCGGCGGCTACGGCGAAGGCGGCGAGGGCAGGGTCTTCATCGAGCACACTGGCAATGCGCAGGCGGTCCTTGAAAACATGGCTGATGTAGTAGGCCGCATTGATGTGGTTGCTCAGGGCGACGTCGGCACGGCCATTGGCCACGGCCTCCATCAGGCCCAGCGGGTTGTCCACTTCGACCAGGCGGGCCTGCGGGTAGCGTTGCTGCAGCAAGGCCCGTTGCGGCGAGCCTTTGACCACCGCGATACGCTGGCCGTCCAGGGCCTTCACCTGGGCGGGCGCGGTAGTGTCGCTGCGGGTGACCAACACCCTTGGGCTGACCAGGTAGGGCCGGGTGTAGCGCAGTTGCCTGGCGCGGTCGGCGCCGTAGCCCAAGGCGCCGATCATCAGCGCGTCACCATGCTTGAGCCGCTCGACCATGTGGTAGGCCGATGTGCTTTCAACGGTCTTGAACTGCAGCCCGGTGCGCAAGCCGATCTGCTTGAGCAGATCCAGGGTGATGCCGTTGGCGTTGTCCTGGGCGTCGTTGAAAGTCAATGGCGCCAGGGATGTGTTGATCAGCACGTTGACCACGGGGTGCTCGGCGATCCAGGTTTCCTCTTCGGCACTGAGGGCCGTCAGGTGGCGCTGTAACAACAGGCTGGTATTGCCACCGCTCCAGCGGCGCAGGATGTTCAGCCGCTCGCTTTCACTGATGCGGGCCAATGCCTTGTCGACCAGCTGGCGCAAGTGCAGGTTGTCGCTGGACAGGGCGAACGCGAACGCTTCGGGGGCGGCCGGGGAAAAGTGGTCGATCTTCAACGTGCCCTGGAAGCTTTTGCCGATCATGAAGTCGGTACTGATGGCATCGCCCAGGTAGGCGTCGGCCTCGCCCAGTTCGACAGCGGCAAGCCCGGCCAGGGTGGAGCGGTACAGGCTCAGTTGCGCCTTGGGGTACAGGCTGCGTACGGTGTTGGCGGGCAGGTAGTGATCAACCATGGCCAGGCGCAAGCCGGCCAGGTCGGGCGTGCCCTTCAGGCTGCGCCCCTCCCGGGTCACGACCACCGGCAGGTCGTCGGCATAAGGTGTGCTCAGGCTGAGGTGGGCGTCTGCTGCCTCGAAGGCGTTGGAGCTGCCCAGCAGGTCGATGCGCCCCTCATGCAGGGCAGTGATGGCCTCGTGGCGGCTGGCGAAGCGGCGCACTTCGATGCCAATGCCAAGCTGCTCGCTGATGAGGCCGGCGTAATCGGCGCTCAGGCCTTCGTAATCACGGGGGCTGACATTGATCTCGAAGGGCGGGTAGTCCGGCCGCGAACTGCCCAGCACCAGTTGCCGGTGCTGCTGCAGCCACTGGCGGTCTTCGGCCGAGAGCACCAGCGGCGCGGCAGCACTGACCGAGCGGGCCAACAACTGCCGGGGTTCGCTGCTGGCCTGCAACCCGCTGGCGTTGGCCAGGCCGATGATCATGAAGGCGCTCGCCAGCAGGAACTTCATGCTCGCCAGCCGCTCAGTAGACGCTATTGCGCTTGGCCAGGTCGACCATCTCGACCAGCGATTCGGTTTTGAGTTTTTCCATGATGCGGCCCCGGTAGGTACTGATGGTCTTGGCGCTCAGGTTCATGCAGGTCCCAATATTCTTGTTGTTCTCCCCGCGTGCCAGGCGCCGGAGCACTTCCATCTCACGGTTGGAAAGGCTGGCCAGGCGCACCGGTTCGCTCTCCAGGGAGTTGCTGTTGACCGACATCTGCGGAAACGTCGAATAACCCTTTACCAACGCCTTGAGGGCGAACAGCAGGGCCTCGTAGTCCTCTTCCTTGGTGACGAACGCGCCGATACCGGCATCCAGGCAACGGCGCACGTACAGGTCGGTGGCCTGGCCGGTGAGCACCATGATCTTGGGGGTTGGCTCCAGGCACTGGAGGCGCTTGATGACCTCCATGCCGTCCAGGCCAGGCAGGCCTATATCCAGCACCACCACGTCCGGGCGCAGTTCACGGGCCACCTGCGCCACCTCGCTGCCATTGCCGACTTCGCCGACGACATGAAAGCGCTCACGCTCGAGCAGTAGGCGCAACGACAACCGCACGATAGGGTGGTCGTCGACGATCAGCACGGTTGTCATGGGGAAAACTCCTGTCAGGATGTGGTCCGCTTCCTGGAACACTCAGGAATACGTTTGCAAGCGGGTTAATCGGAAGCGCAGCACCATACGACCAAACCTGACGTTTGGTAATCCCGAGTATAGAAGTGTTGATAGTTTCCCGACTACTTGTCGAAAATTCCTACAAATAATGGAAAAACATCACCACTGCCATAGTGGTGATGTCGGACAGGAGAGGGCGCTCAGGCGCAGGCAGCGGGAGTTTTGATCATGCGCAGGGGCAAGCCCGGGCGTGCTCAGTCGCCAGGCCGATACAGGTGGGCGTGACCGGCACGGTACAAGGCAGATTCGGCGAACGGCGCATCCCCCAGGACATGGCCTACCAGGATCAGTGCCGTGCGCCGGAAGTGCTTGGCCGCGCTGCGCTCGACGATGTTGCCCAGCGTGCCGCGCACCCAGTCCTGGTCTGGCCAGGTGGCGCGGTGCACCACGGCCACCGGGCACTCGGTGCCGTAGTGGGGCAGCAGCGCTTCAACGATCCGTGGCAGGTGCTTGACCCCCAGGTGAATCGCCAGGGTGCTGCCGTGGCGGGCCAGGTCTGACAGCTGTTCCCCGGGTGGCATGGGCGAACTGTCGCCGTAGCGGGTCAGAATCACGGTCTGCGCCACTTGCGGCAGGGTCAGTTCACAGCCGAGCAATGCAGCGCTGGCGGCGGTGGCAGTGACCCCGGGGATGATCTGATAGTCGATACCCAGTGCCTTGAGGTGGCGGATCTGCTCGCCGATGGCGCCGTAGAGGCTGGGGTCGCCGCTGTGTACGCGGGCGACATCCTGCCCGTGTTCGTGGGCGGTGCGCATGGCGGCGATGATCTGCTCCAGGTGCAGTTCGGCGCTGTTGATGACGGTACTGGCCTGGTGGCCTTCGAGCACGGCAGCGGGCACCAGCGAGCCCGCGTAGATGATCACCGGGCATTGGCGGATCAGCCGCTGGCCCTTGACCGTGATCAGTTCGGGGTCGCCGGGGCCGGCGCCGATGAAGTAGACGGTCATGCAATGTCCTTGCAAAAAAAGGGTATGGAGCGTTCAGCAGGCCAGGGCGAGTGTCGCCGGGCCGAGCACCTGGCGCTTGAGCAACAGCCGTGGGCTGCCTTGTTGCCGATCGGCCAGGGCCAGTGCGGTGCTCTCGGCCACGCCCCAGCACCCGGTGTGGGCATGGGCGGCGGCGGAGCGGTGGCTGAGCAGTGGCTGGTAAGCTTGCAGGTGCTGGCTATGGTACAGCACCAACGGCACACCCAGGTGCTCGGCCAGCTGCTGCAAACCCGGCTCGTCAGCCTTCAGGCTGATGCTGGCGATGCCGCGCAGGTCTGCCAGTGCCAGGCCGTGGTTGGCCAGGGCCTGGCGCAACAGGGTGTGCAGGGTGGCCGCCGGGCAACCCCGGCGGCAGCCAAAGCCGGCATAGAAAGTGCCCATCAGGCCTGGCTGGAACGGCGGAACAACCAGGCGCTGAGCAGGCCCAAGGCCAGCCAGAAGGCCGCATTGGTCAGCCACGAGGCCAGCTTGAACTGGGTTTCCAGGGCTTGCGGGGCCAGGCTTTGGTGAACCTCGGGCTGCGGAGCACCGAGCACATGCGGGATCACCAGCAGCACCGCGCCCAGCAGTTTCAGCAGCCCGTGCCGGGCGAACACCAACAAGGCCAGGCCGAGCGCGGTGGCGCTGGCGGTGCCGACCCACCACGCCTGGCGTTGACCCAGGTCTGCTGCAGCGGTGCCTGGCAGCTCGGGCGGCAAGCCCAAGGTTGGGGCCAGGCAGAACACGGCGAACCCGGCCAGCCCCCACAAGGCACCGGTACTGGCGCGCGTGGGTGCGCGCAAGCTGTAAAGCGCGGCGAGAACAAGGGCGAAGCCGACGGCAACCACCAGGTTGCCGCCCGTGGTGGCGAGCACCCGTTGCCAGCCATCTTCCGGCGACCAGGCCTCGGCGCTGTGTTCATGGGCAGGCACTTCACTGCCATGCTCATGGTGCGCGGCAGGTGCCGAGGACTCGTAGGTTTCCGCCTGAAGAATCAGCGGGGCCACCCAGAAGCTTTGCAGCAAGGTCAGCAGCAGGGCGGCGAGCAGCCCGCTGAAACCCGCGGTGCGGGCAATGCGCATGATCATGGGGGCGTACTCAGTGGCAGGGGAAGGCGGCGCTGTGGCGCGTGTCGTGGGCGGCGTTATGCACCGCCTCGATGTGCGAGAACCCGGCGAAGTAGACCAGGCACAGGCCCAGCAAGCTGGCACCGACGGCAATGATGACGCGCTGGCTGAGAGTAGCGGGGGTGGCAAGGCTGTGTGGCTTGGTGCTGGCGACGGGCATGACGCGTTCCTCTGCTTTTTGTGGGCAATGGGCAAGCGCGGCAGCCCCGGGCGCGGTTACCCAGGGGAATGCAACAGCGCCCGCCCACCGCGGGTTGTTCATGAACGCCAGGCCGGTCTCCGGGCTTGCGAGGAGGAGCAGGGCTCCTGGCAAGCGTCACCTTCCCATGCCGCACTACATGGCACAGTGGTACAGACGCTTCGCTCGCTTACCGTTGCGGGGGCAGCACCGGCATTGTCGGGCCCTGGTCAGGGCCTGCGACGCACCGGTTTCCCGTTTCACCCCATGAAGGGGCACCTGAACGTGAGGCGTAAGGAGAGCATGGGGCGGCCCTGGCGTCAATTGCCCGGTAGGGCGCGCATGTGCCCATGCTGGCTGAAGCAACCGTTACCCCCGCGCGAATGCCGCCAGCTTGTCCCCGTCCAGGCGGTAGCGTACCCACTCATCCTGGGCCTCGGCGCCCAGCTTCTGATAAAAGCCGATTGCCGGTTCGTTCCAGTCCAGCACGCTCCACTCCAGGCGCCCACAGTTGTTGGCCACCGCCTCGCGGGCGATGTGCTGAAGCAACTGGCGGCCAGCCCCGTCACCGCGCTGTTCGGGGGTGATGTACAGGTCTTCCAGGTAGATGCCGTTGCGCCCCAGCCAGGTGGAATAGCTGTAGAAATACACGGCAAAGCCGATCGCCTGGCCATCGCGTTCGCAGACCAGGCTGTGCACGGTACTGCCTGCACCGAACAGGCTGTGCTGGATATCGGCCAGGGTCGCGACCACCTCGTGGCGCGCGCGCTCGTACTCGGCCAGCTCGGTGATGAAGTTGAGGATCTGCGCGGCATCGGTAGGCGCGGCAGGGCGAATGAGAAGGCTCATGAGGCGGCTTCCTTGATCCAGAATGGCAGTACAGTAAAGTGTATCTGCATAATTTGTTTTAACTGTAGTGGTCGCCGAGGAGGACGACTCAGGTAGTGTGGCAGCACCTTCGATGAAAGTGGAATGCCCGCCATGCTTGCCTCTGTCGACCTGCTGAGCGCCTTCGTGCTGTTCGCCTTTGTGTCTTCGATCACGCCAGGTCCAAACAACACCATGCTGCTGGCCTCGGGCGTGAATTTTGGCGTGCGCCGCTCGGTTCCCCATGCCCTGGGTATCAGTTGCGGTTTCATGGTCATGGTGCTGGCGGTCGGCCTGGGCCTGGGTGAAGTGTTCAAGGCCTGGCCGCCGCTGTACACGGTATTGCGCTACACAGGTGCGGCTTACTTGCTGTACCTGGCCTGGAAAATTGCCACTTCAGGGCCTGTGGATGCTGCCTCGCCTGGCGCGCGCAAGCCGCTGGGCTTCTGGGGCGCAGCCGCATTTCAATGGGTCAACCCCAAGGCCTGGGTCATGGCGGTGGGGGCCATTACCACCTACACCCCGGCGCAAGGCTACGTGACCAATGTAATGGTCATTGCCGCAGTGTTCGCGTTGGTCAACCTGCCGAGCGTGGGCGTGTGGGTGATGTTCGGCAGCGCCTTGCGCAACCTGCTGCAGAACCCGCGCTGGCTGATGCTGTTCAATGTCCTGATGGCCCTGCTGCTGGTGATTTCACTGTACCCGCTGCTGTTTGTAGAATCGGTGTTCCCCTAGCGTTGCGAGTGCCGTAAACCCATGCAGTTGATTCCCTGGTCCCATCAATGCGCCGAAGGCTTCACCTTGCGTGGTTGGCGAACCCCGGCCAGCGGCAAGCCACTGCTGCATTTCTTGCATGGCAACGGTTTTTGCTGTTTGGCCTACCAGCCGTTGCTGATGCGCCTGGGTGAACATTTCGACCTGTGGCTGTGTGATGTGCAAGGGCACGGTGATAGTGACCATGGCGGGGCGTTTCTGGGTTGGAACCGTACGGCGGCGCTGGCCGTGGAAGCCTTCGAAGCGGGCCGTGGCGAATACGGCGAGGTGGCCCGGTTTGCCGTGGGCCACAGCTTCGGCGGCGTGTTGACCGGGTTGATGTTGGCCAGTGACCCGCAGTTGTTCGCCCGTGCTGTGCTGCTCGATCCGGTGTTGTTCAGCCGCCGCATGCTCGGCGTGATGGGCGCGGCGGCGCTGGTTGGCCTGCACCAGCGTCATGCCTTGGCGCGCAAGGCCGCCAGCCGCCGCAGCCATTGGCCTGATCGCACAGCGGCGCTGGCTTCGCTGCAGGGCCGGGGCATCTTCAAAGGCTGGGCCGATGCGGCGTTGCAGGCGTATGTCGAGCATGCCATCGGCGATTGCGGCGAGGCCGTGGTGCTCAAGTGCCGACCCAGCCGCGAAGTGGAAATCTTCAGCTCGTTCCCCAAGCGCATGTGGGCCAGCCTGTGTGCAATCAATACACCGACCCACGTGATTTATGGCAAGCACACCTATCCATTTGTGCCCCGCTCGGTGCAGCGCCTGGTGTCGCTGAATGCCAGCATCAGCGCGCAGGAGGTCGCCGGTGGGCACTGCTTCATGCAGGAAGACCCGGCGATGGCAGCCGAGCAGGTGCTGGCTTTCTTGCAGCGGTGATTGTTCTGGTGGTGGAACGATGTGGGCCGTTAATGTCCTCTACCGGCTGATTGTCATCATTGATAAGGTGATCCAAACCGAAACAGGAGCCTTCTCATGAAAACCATTCTGGGTATCCACCACAGCCCCCACCCCCATTGGGTGGGTGATGGCTTCCCGGTCCGCAGCCTGTTCACCTATGACCATCTGGCCAGCCACATCAGCCCGTTCCTGCTGCTGGACTATGCCGGCCCGCATGCGTTCACCCCAACCCAGGCCCGGCGCGGCGTTGGTCAGCACCCGCACCGTGGTTTCGAGACAGTGACCATTGTTTACCAGGGCGAGCTGGAGCACCGCGATTCCACGGGTGCCGGTGGCCTGATCGGGCCGGGTGACGTGCAGTGGATGACCGCCGCCAACGGCATCATCCATGAAGAATTCCATTCGCCAGCCTTTGCCGAGCGGGGCGGCATGCTGGAGATGGTGCAGCTGTGGGTCAACCTGCCCGCTCGCGACAAACGTGCGGCGGCGGGCTACCAGACGCTGCTGGCCAGCGATATCCCGGTGGTGGCGCTGGATGATGGGGCCGGCAGTGTGCGGGTGATCGCCGGGCATTACCACGGTCACCAGGGGCCGGCGCGCACTTTCACGACCATGGACGTCTGGGACCTGCGCCTGAACAATGGCGCTGCCTTGGCGTTGCCGGTGGCCGCCGGGCGTAACGCGGCGCTGGTGGTATTGCGCGGCCGCGTGCGGGTCAATGGTGAGCGCGAAGCCGGGCCGTCCAGCCTGGTGCTGTTCGACCGCGAGCAGGCGGATGTCCGGGTTGAAGCCCTCGAAGGTGCCAGCGTGTTGCTGCTGAGCGGTGAGCCGATCGACGAGCCGATCGTGGGCTACGGCCCGTTCGTGATGAACAGCCAGGCGGAGATCGCCGAGTCGTTCGACGACTTTCATGCTGGGCGGTTTGGCCAGCTTCGGCCGTAGAAGGGCATGGGGCTGGGTGCCAGCCCCTGTTGAAGCTTGCGTAACCATTCGTCGTTAAGTGCATCGCTGCGATCGAACACCCGGCTGGCGCAGACGATCTTCCACTAAGGTGCTAGAGAATTACCCGCATCATCATTGCCCCGGCGCATGGACGGCCGCCGTGGCATGCGCAATATCAATTGGCACCCAGCCCCACGAGGGCGTACTTCCTCACAACAGGCCATCCAACGGAGAGGGTCGTACCATGTCGTTGATAGGAGTTTCCACGCTTGAGCTGCGCCAGATGATCGAGCAGGCTTGCCTACCAGATCGCTGTGAAACCAGCTGCCCGGACGGCGCCAACCTGACCATCCGCCTGGGTCAGGGCCAGAGCCTCGATGAGGGCTGCACCCTCAGCGGGGTGCCATTGCGCAGCCTCAATACCTGCCGCGATTTGCGGAACCTGGTGGAGCAATTGCGTACCCTGCGTGACAGCCGGCCAGTACTGCTCAAGTCCATCGCTTGATGGCAATGCGCGCCCCCCGCCCAGCCTTGGCTGGCGGGGGAAGGCCCGCGCGCAGTCGCCAGCCGTTGATCGCCTACTGCAGCTCCACCAGCAGGTTCAACCCGCCATCGCCACACTTGCCCTTGTCGCGAACGACCCCATGGTAGCTGCGACCATCCCACATGAACGCCACGCTATGGGCGCGCTCGACCTTGTGTGGGAGCGGTGGGCAGATGTGCACACGCAGCGCCGGGCGGCCCTGCAGATTCAAGGGTGCAAGTTGGCATTGGCATTCCACGGACTGAGCGACCGGCCCGAACAGGGTATCGCGAACGTAGTCCAGTTGCAGTGAGGCATTGGGCGCGCGACCGGGCATCCTCATAGGGAGTCGACTCGGTAATTACGGCAAGGGCGGCAGGTCTGGCAGGGCATGACGGACTCCTGGCGGGCGGCACTGTAATTATTCTGTGAACCCTGGGGTGCGCAGTCGTTCAACCTATTTAATGCCTGTGTTGCACAGGCCCGACAAAGCCTAGCCGCCCGCCTTGCGCAACGTGAGGTTGACGCGCCGCTCGCCCATGCGCGGGTGCACGCCGGGCTTGATCGGCAGTACGCCATGAAAGCGCAGGCGGTCTTCGCCGCCCCACACCAGCACATCGCCGTGGCTGAGGGCTATGCGCTGGGTTTTGTCGCCCCGCTGCAACCCGCCGAACAGGAACACCGCCGGCAGGCCCAGCGACAGTGAAACGATCGGTTGGCCGAAATCGTGCTCGTCACGGTCCTGGTGCAGGCTCAACCGTGTGCCCGGCAGGTAGTGGTTGATCAGGCAGGCGTCCGGGGTGAAACCGTCGAAACCGGCCATGGCGGCAGCGCGGTTGGCCAGGGTAAGCAATATCGGCGGCAAGGCAGGCCAGGGCTGGCCGGTAAGCGGGTCCGAACGGCTGTAGCGGTAACCCTGTGCATCACTGACCCAGCCCAATGTGCCGCAATTGCTCAGCGCCACCGCCATGCGCAGCCCGCCGGGCGTGTGCATGTGCCGAAACGGTGCGGCACGCAGCACCGGGCGCAACGCGTCGAGCAGTGGTTCGACTTCGCCCAGGGCAAACCCGGGCAACAGCACGGTTTCGCTTGCCAGGCGTTGTGGCTGAGGGCCGAACAGGTCGAGGTCGGACTGAATCATGGCCTGGGTATCGAATGAGGTAGGCCTATTGTAATGGGCTTCGTCGCCCAGGCCTATGCGCGGGCGAGTACACGTGGTCGCAATGTCAAGACTGAAACCGGTTTCAAAAGATTTCTGAACGCGCTAGATTACTCGGCTGTCTTTTTGAAGGCCTAACAAGACTCGCCCGCACACCACCAGATGGCGCTTATAAGGCCGCCCGCAGCCGATGAGGATTCACCATGCCCGAGCATGCCCCCGACAACCCGCGTAGGGACTTTCTGCGCAAGACCTTGACCTTGATCCCAGTGGTTACCATCGCCAGCACCGGGCTTGGGGCAGGTGCCAGCCAGCTGCTGGCCGCGCCGCAGCAGGAACCGAAGGTGCCGGTGGCGCCACCGGCGGGCAAGTACCAGCCAACTTTCTTCAGTGCCGAGGAATGGGCCTTCGTGCAGGCCGCCGTAGCGCGCATCATCCCTGCTGATGCCCTCGGGCCCGGTGCGCTCGAAGCCGGGGCCGCCGAGTTCATAGACCGGCAGATGAATACCCCCTACGCGACCGGGGCCCAGTGGTACATGCAAGGCCCGTTCAACGCCGACGCTCCACCCGAACTGGGCTATCAACTGCAGTTGAACCCGCAACAGATCTACCGCTTGGGTATCGCCGCAGTGGATGGCTGGTGCAAGGCCAACAGTGGGCAAGTGTTCGCTGCGCAAGACAGCGCTACCCAGGACCGGATACTCGGTAAAGTCGAGGCCGGTGAGCTGGCGTTCGAGGCAGTACCGGCCACGGTATTCTTCAGCCTGCTGGTGCAGAACACCCGTGAAGGGTTCTTCTGCGACCCGATTCATGGCGGCAACAAGGGCATGGTCGGTTGGACCCAGATCGGCTTCCCGGGCGCGCGCGCCGACTTCATGGACTGGGTCGAGCGCAACGAGCCGTACCCGTTCCCGGCTGTATCGATCCGCGGCGAGAGGGCCTGAGGCATGGCGACTGTTTTGAAAAAAGTGGATGCCGTCATTGTCGGCTTCGGCTGGTCGGGTGCGATCATGGCCAAGGAGTTGACCGAAGCCGGCCTGCAGGTGGTGGCCCTGGAGCGTGGGCCGATGCAGGACACCTATCCGGAGGGTAGCTACCCGCAGGTAATCGACGAGCTGACCTACAGCGTGCGCAAGAAGCTGTTCGTAGACGTGTCGAAAGAAACCGTCACCATTCGCCATAGCGTGAACGACGTGGCACTGCCCAACCGCCAACTGGGCGCCTTCCTGCCTGGCAAGGGCGTGGGGGGGGCAGGCTTGCACTGGTCGGGTGTGCATTTCCGGGTAGACCCGGTGGAGTTGCGCCTGCGCAGCCATTACGAGGAGCGCTACGGGCGCAAGTTCATCCCCGAAGGCATGACGATCCAGGACTTCGGCGTCAGCTACGAAGAGCTGGAACCGTATTTCGATTTTGCCGAAAAGGTGTTCGGCACGTCCGGTCAGGCCTGGACGGTCAAGGGCCAACTGGTAGGTGAGGGGCGGGGTGGCAACCCTTATGCACCCGACCGTTCCAACCCGTTCCCACTGCCGGCGCAGAAGAACGTGGTATCGGCCAGGTTGTTCGAAAAGGCCGCCAGCAGCCTGGGCTACAAACCCTACAACCTGCCCTCGGCCAACACGTCAGGGCCGTACACCAACCCCTACGGCGCGCAAATGGGGCCGTGCAACTTCTGTGGTTTCTGCAGCGGCTACGTGTGCTACATGTATTCCAAGGCATCGCCGAATGTGAATATTCTGCCGGCGCTGCGCCAAGTGCCGAATTTCGAGTTGCGGGCCAACGCTCATGTGCTGCGGGTGAACCTGGACGACAGCAAGCGCAAGGCTACCGGCGTGACCTACATCGATGCCCAGGGGCGCGAGGTGGAGCAGCCGGCCGACCTGGTGATCCTGGCGGCGTTCCAGTTCAACAACGTGCGGTTGATGCTGCTCTCCGGTATCGGCAAACCGTACGACCCGGTGAGCAACGAGGGTGTGGTCGGGCGTAACTTTGCCTACCAGAACATGGGCACGGTCAAGGCGTTCTTCGACAAAGACACCTACACCAACAACTTCATCGGCGCCGGTGGCAATGGCATCGCCATCGATGACTTCAACGCCGACAACTTCGACCATGGCCCGCATGGCTTCGTCGGTGGCTCGCCAATGTGGGTGAACCAGGCTGGCAGCCGGCCGATCGCCGGTACTGCCAACCCGCCTGGCACCCCGGCCTGGGGCAGCGCCTGGAAGAAGGCCACGGCCGACTATTACACCCATCAGGTGTCGATGGACGCCCACGGCGCCCACCAGTCCTACCGCGGCAATTACCTGGACCTGGACCCGACCTACCGGGACGCCTACGGCCAGCCACTGTTGCGCATGACCTTCGACTGGCAGGAAAACGACATCAGGATGAACCAGTTCATGGTCGACAAGCTGAGCAAGATTGCCCAGGCGATGAACCCCAAGGCGATTGCCGTGCTGGGCAAGAAGGTCAAGGACCACTTCAACACCGCCAGCTACCAGACCACCCACTTGAACGGCGGCGCGATAATGGGCACAGACCCGAAAACCAGCGCGCTCAACCGCTACCTGCAGTGCTGGGATGTCCACAATGTGTTCGTTCCGGGGGCGTCTGCATTCCCCCAGGGGCTGGGTTACAACCCCACCGGGCTGGTAGCAGCGTTGACCTACTGGTCGGCTCGGGCCATTCGCGAGCAGTACCTGAAAAACCCCGGCCCGCTGGTCCAGGCTTGAGGAGCGATGAGCATGAAAACAATGTTGATCGCAACCCTGCTGCTGGGCGCCGGCGTGGCTGGCCAGGCCGTTGCCGCTGAAGATGCGCAGGTGCGCCAGGGTGAATATTTGGCCCGCGCCGGTGACTGTGTGGCCTGCCACACCGCCAAGGGGGGCAAGCCCTTCGCCGGCGGCCTGCCGATGCAAACACCTATCGGCACGGTGTACTCCACCAATATCACCCCGTCCGCCAGTGGCATTGGCCATTACAGCTTCGAAGACTTCGACCAGGCTGTACGCAAAGGCATCGGCAAGGACGGCAGCACCCTGTACCCGGCCATGCCATACCCTTCGTACGCGCGGATCACCGAGCAGGACATGCAGGCGCTGTACGCCTATTTCATGAAGGGTGTCGAGCCGGTGGAGCAGCCTAACCAGGCCACCGATATTCCCTGGCCGCTGAGCATGCGCTGGCCGTTGGCAATCTGGCGTGGCCTGTTCGCGCCTGCGGCAACGCCCTGGCAAGCCTCGGCAGCGGCTGACCCGGTGGTCGACCGTGGCGCGTACCTGGTCGAAGGCCTGGGGCATTGTGGTGCCTGCCACACCCCGCGGGCGCTGACCATGCAGGAAAAGGCGCTGAACCCGGCCGAGGGCAAACAGTTCCTTGCCGGCAGCGCGCCGCTGGAGGGCTGGATCGCCAAGAACCTGCGGGGCGATCACAAGGACGGCCTGGGCAGTTGGAGCGAAGCCGAGCTGGTGCAGTTTCTCAAGACCGGGCGCAGTGACCGCAGTGCGGTGTTCGGCGGCATGAGCGACGTGGTCGAGCACAGCATGCAGTACATGACCGATGCCGACCTGACGGCGATTGCCCGTTACCTGAAGACCCTGCCGCCCAGCGACCCGAACGACCAGCCGCATGTCTACGACAAGCAGGTGGCCGACGCTCTCTGGCGCGGTGACGACAGCAAACCTGGCGCCGCGGTGTACATCGACAACTGTGCGGCTTGCCACCGAACCGATGGCCAGGGCTACACCCGTGTGTTCCCGGCCCTGGCCGGCAACCCGGTGGTGCAGACGGCGGACGCCACCTCGCTGATCCATGTGGTGCTGGCAGGCGGTACGGTGCCGGCGACGCACACCGCACCGTCGAACTTCACCATGCCAGCGTTTGGCTGGCGCCTGAGCGACCAGGAAGTTGCCGAGGTGGTGAACTTCATCAGGACCAGCTGGGGTAACCAGGCAGGGGCGGTTACCGCGGGGGATGTGAAGGCATTGCGCTGAGAGGGATTGCCTCAGGTTCGGCGAGGGCATTGTGTCGCCGAACCTGGCCTTGCCCGGCTGGCCAGCCCGATCGCTTCGGCCGACCAACGGCATATTGACGAAAGCACCAAGTTTTGGTGTATTGAAACCGGTTTCATCGTCCACCTAATAATCATAAGGACAGCCATGACCGACGCGCCTGCCCATGCCCGCGAACGGGTCACCATCAGCGAAGTCGCGCGTGTCGCGGGCGTTTCCAAAGCCACCGTCTCGCGCTACATCGGTGGTGATCGCCAGTTGTTGGCCGACGCCACCGCCAAGCGCCTGGCCGAGGTCATCGAACGCCTTGGCTACCGCCCCAACCAAATGGCCCGTGGCCTCAAGCGCGGGCAGACGCGCCTGATCGGTATGTTGGTTGCCGATATTCTCAACCCCTATTCCGTAGCCGTGATGCATGGCGTGGAAACCGCCTGCCGCCAGCATGGCTACAGCCTGGTTGTGTGCAACACCAACCGTGACGACGACCAAGAGCGCCACCACCTGGTCGCCCTGCAGAGCTACAACGTCGAAGGCCTGATCGTGAACACGCTGGGGCACCACCCGGGCGAACTGCTCAACCTCCAGCGCGACCTGCCCATGGTGCTGGTCGACCGTCAACTCCCTGAACTGAATGCCGACCTGGTCGGCCTGGATAATGCCGACGCCGTCGAGCAGGCCCTGGACCACCTGCAGGCACGCGGCTACCGGGATATCCTGGCGGTCAGCGAGCCGCTCGATGGCACCAGCTCGCGCCTGGAGCGGGTGCAGGCCTTCGGGGCCTCGGTCAGCCGCCGCCCAGGCATGCGCCAGCAGGTGCTGGAAACCGGCGCTGGCCTGGCAGGGCGGTTGGCCGCCTTCCTGGCTGACCGGGGTCATGGCCCGCAGGCCATTTTTACCTGTAACGGTGTTGCCACGCTGGCCGTGACCCGGGCCCTGCATGACGCCGGGTGCAATCTGTTTGCCGATGTCGGCCTGGTCGCACTCGACGATCTTGACTGGTACCCCCTGGTCGGCACTGGCATCACGGCATTGGCCCAGCCTACCGAACGCATCGGCGTAGCAGCCTTTGAAAGCCTGCTCGGCCGGCTTCGTGGCGATGGTGCAGCGGCACGGCGCATCGAATTCAAGGCCAGCCTGATCATCCGCGGCTCGACCCAACCACAGTAAGCAACGGCAGGCCTTGAGCCTGACGCTGCCGGATAAAAATGAAACCGGTTTCAAAAGGATAAAAACAATGTACCCGAACCCCGTTTCCATCAGCCTCTCCAGCTATGGCGCCGACTTTGTCCGGCAACGTGGCCAGGAGCAGTTTCTTGACATTTTGGCCGCCGCAGGCGTCAGCCGGGTGGAGTTGCGTGAAGAATTGTTCGCCAGTGCACCCGATGCCGCGGCACTGGGCGCCGTGATTGCCGGGTTGGGCATGGAATGCCTTTATTCGACCCCGCTGGAGCTGTGGACGGCGCAGGGCGTACCCGACCCATCGCTGGTGCACAAACTGGACACCGCGCGGGCGCTGGGCGCGGTGGCGCTTAAGGTTTCCCTGGGCCATTTCAATGAACACTGCGACCTTTCGGCCTTGGCGGCGCTGCTGCCCGCGCAGGGGCCGTTGCTGTTGGTGGAAAACGACCAGACCCTGCAAGGCGGCAGAATCGAGCCCCTGCAGCGCTTCTTCGAGCAGGCCGATGCATACGGCCTGAACCTGGGCATGACGTTCGATATCGGTAATTGGCACTGGCAGGGCGAGGTGGCGTTGCACGCTGCCCGCCAACTTGGTCGGTGGGTGCGCTATGTGCATTGCAAGGGCGTACAGCGCCGTGCCGACGGCCGCCTGGTCGCCGTACCGCCGCAAGCACCAGACCTGCGCGCCTGGGCCGAGCAACTGGCCGAATTCGCCCCTGGGGTGGTACGCGCCGTCGAGTATCCCCTGGTCGGCGACGACCTGTTGGCGCTGACCCGGGCCCAGGTGCACAGCCTGTCGCTGCTGGGTGCTGACCAGGAGGTGGCCCATGCATGAGCATGACGTGCTGTGCTTTGGCGAAACCATGGCCATGTTCGTCGCCGAGCACTGCGGCGACCTGGCCAGTGTCGGGCAGTTCGGCAAGCGTATCGCCGGCGCGGACAGTAACGTGGCCATCGGCCTTGCGCGGCTGGGCTTCAAGGTGCGCTGGCTGAGCCGGGTAGGTGACGACTCACTGGGGCGCTTCGTGCTCGACAGCCTGCGCCGTGAAGGGCTGGACTGTTCGGCGGTTGAAATAGATGGCCACTGCGCCACCGGCTTCCAGCTCAAGGCCCGTTGCGATGATGGCAGCGACCCCGCGGTCGAGTACTTCCGCCGGGGTTCGGCAGCCAGCCGGCTGTCGCCTGCGCTGCTGCAACCTGGCTTGCTCCAAGCGCGCCACCTGCATGCCACGGGCATCCCGCCGGCGCTGTCGGAAAGCTGCCGGGCACTGTCGCACGGGCTGCTCGACGCCATGCGTGCAGCCGGGCGCAGCATCTCGTTCGACCCCAACCTGCGGCCCTCGCTATGGCCGGACCAGGCCAGCATGGTGCGCGAAATCAATGCCCTGGCGAGCAAAGCCGACTGGGTCTTGCCTGGCCTGGAAGAGGGCCGCCTGCTGACGGGCCAGCACAGCCCCGCCGATATCGCAGCGTTCTACCTCGACCAAGGCGTGGAACTGGTGGTGATCAAGCTGGGCGACGCCGGGGCCTACTGGCGTAGTGGCAAAGGTGAGGGCCAGGTCGCCCCTGTAGCCGTCAGCCGAGTCGTGGACACCGTCGGCGCCGGTGATGCGTTTGCCGTGGGCGTGCTCAGCGCGCTGCTCGAGGGGCGCCCAGTGGCAGAGGCGGTGGCGCGTGGCAACTGGTGCGGCAGCCGCGCCGTGCAATCGCGCGGCGACATGGAAGGGCTGCCGCTGCGTCACGAACTGGAGGCCTACGACCTGCGCAGAAGTGCCTGAATGCTCTAACCGGAATCACCTGTTGCCACAAAAACAACAAGCTCAGGAGTCAAAGACCATGCAAAGCCAAAAACTGGCACCGCGTCGCTGGTGGTACATCATCCCGATCGTGTTCTTCACCTACAGCCTGGCTTATCTGGACCGCGCCAACTACGGCTTCGCCGCCGCCTCGGGCATGGCCGAAGACCTGCACATCACGCCCGTGCTGTCGTCCTTGCTGGGGGCGTTGTTCTTCCTTGGCTACTTCTTCTTCCAGGTACCTGGGGCCATCTACGCTGAAAAACGCAGCGTGAAGAAGCTGATATTCGTCTGCCTGATCCTCTGGGGCGGTTTGGCCACGCTTACCGGGATGGTCAGCAATGTCTACATGCTGATCGGCATCCGCTTCCTGCTGGGCGTGGTCGAGGCCGCAGTGATGCCCGCCATGCTGGTGTACTTGTGCCACTGGTTCACCCGTGCCGAGCGCTCCCGCGCCAACACCTTCCTGATGCTCGGTAACCCGGTCACCATCCTGTGGATGTCGGTGGTGTCGGGTTACCTGATCAAGCATTACGACTGGCGCTGGATGTTCATCATCGAGGGCCTGCCGGCGGTGATCTGGGCGTTCTTCTGGTGGCGCCTGGTGGATGACCGCCCAGCCCAGGTCAGCTGGCTGAGCGCCCAGGAAAAAGCAGACCTGCAACAGGCGCTGGCGGCCGAGCAACAGGGCATCAAGCCGGTCAAGAACTACCGCGAGGCATTCCGCTCGCCGCAGGTGATCATCCTGGCGCTGCAGTACTTCTGCTGGAGCATTGGCGTGTACGGCTTCGTGCTGTGGTTGCCGTCGATCCTCAAGCAGGCGGCCAACGTCGACATTGTGCAGGCCGGCTGGCTGGCCTCGGTGCCCTACCTGGCGGCGGTTGTGGCCATGGTGGGCGTGTCCTGGGCGTCTGACCGCGTGCAAAAGCGCAAGCGCTTCGTGTGGCCGCCGCTGCTGATCGCCGCCGTGGCGTTCTATGGCTCTTATGCCCTGGGCACCGATCACTTCTGGTGGTCGTACGCGCTGCTGGTGGTCGCTGGCGCCTGCATGTACGCACCCTATGGCCCGTTCTTCGCCATCGTGCCCGAGATACTGCCGGCCAACGTCGCCGGGGGTGCCATGGCGCTGATCAACAGCATGGGGGCGCTGGGCTCTTTCGGCGGCTCCTGGCTGGTGGGCTACCTCAATGGCGCCACGGGTGGGCCTGGCGCCTCGTACCTGTTCATGTGCGGTGCGCTGCTGACTGCCGTGGCGCTGACGGCCGCCCTCAATACCTCCCAGACCTCCGGCCGGGCCAAACGCAATGGCACGCGCCTGGCGCTGAACCCTTAGGAATGACTGCAATGAAAAAACGAATCGTCTTGTACAAGCGCCTTTCCGATGACCTGATGGCGCGCCTGCACGCCCAGGTGGACGTGACCTGGGTGGACATTGCCCAGCCCGATGGCCTGGCGCGCCTGCGCGATGCCTTGCCAGGGGCGCACGGGTTGCTGGGCGCCAGCCTGCGCCTGGACGCCAGCCTGCTCGATCTGGCGCCGCAGCTGGAGGTTGTGTCCAGCGTTTCGGTCGGGGTGGACAACTACGACGTTGCGCAGCTCAGCCGCCGTGGCGTGATGCTGACCAATACCCCGGACGTGCTGACCGAAACCACGGCGGACACCGGTTTCGCCCTGATCCTGGCGACCGCCAGGCGGGTGGTGGAGCTGGCCAACTGGGTGCGTGAAGGCCATTGGCAGGCCAACCTGGGGCCGGCGCATTTTGGCTGTGATGTGCATGGCAAAACGCTGGGCATCGTCGGCATGGGCCGTATTGGCGAAGCGTTGGCCCGGCGTGCTGCCGCAGGCTTTGGCATGCGCGTGCTGTACCACAGCCAGCGCGCCAAGCCGGAAGTAGAAGCACGCCATGCTGCGCGCCGGTGCAGCCTGGACGCGCTATTGCAGCAAGCGGACTTCGTCTGCCTGACGGTGCCGCTCAGTGCCAGTACTGAAGGGCTGATCGGTGCGCGTGAGCTGGGGTTGATGAAGCCCGAGGCGATTCTGGTGAACATTTCCCGCGGGCGGGTGGTAGACGAGGCTGCGCTGATCGACGCGTTGCGCGCCAGGCGTATCCGTGGTGCAGGGCTGGATGTGTTCGTGCAGGAGCCGTTGGCGGTTGACTCGCCACTGCTGCAGCTGGACAACGTGGTGGCAACCCCGCACATCGGTTCTGCGACACAAGAGACTCGTCAGGCCATGGCGCGCTGTGCAGTGGACAACCTGCTCAGCGCGCTGGCGGGGGAGCGGCCTGCGAACCTGGTCAACGGCTGATCACAGGCGGCGCCGTCAGCGGCAGTTACCGGCCTTGCGGTAACCTGCCGCCTGCGCCTCACCTTCATTGGCGAAGCTGACCTGGTTCTTGGCCGCTACCTGGGTGTAGCCGGGGCAACCCACTGCCAGGTGGTAGACGTGGCTGTTGCGGTTGCCCAGCACCGAGCCCGGCGCCCCCGCATTGGCCTGGCCCGGCTTGCCTGGTGCCTGGGCGGGCGCCGCTTGCGCCACGCCAACCCCGCTGGGTTTGTAATCAGCCGTCCACTTGCGCTGGCCGCTGACGAAAGGGTTGGCATGCCCCATGATCGCGGCGATGCGGCGGTCGCGCTCCTTTTCCCACGCTGACACCGGGTACTGCTTGTCCCAGGCCATCAGCACTTGTTGCTGCTGGCGCGACATGTTCAAGCGATAGCGGTCGTACATGTAGAACGTGGTACGCGCCACCAGGCCTTTGACTTCGTCACGGGGCTCGGCGGCACGCTGGGCGAAATCCACCTTGGTGGTGCACTGGCCGTATTCGC
Source organism: Pseudomonas sp. NY5710 (assembly GCF_013305665.1). Lineage (NCBI taxonomy): Bacteria > Pseudomonadati > Pseudomonadota > Gammaproteobacteria > Pseudomonadales > Pseudomonadaceae > Pseudomonas > Pseudomonas sp. NY5710. Next base: position 2,744,561 of record NZ_CP045554.1, on the reverse strand, counting down.
CGGCGTTGCCGCTGACCATGCCATAGTTGAAATTGCTGCGGTCGCCATTGACCTCACCCACGGCTGGGTACAGGTTGAACAGGTCGGCCTCCATGGCGCGGAACACCGGGTCGCTGTCCACGCAATGCTCACGCCCACCGTTCTTCCAGCATTGGCGCTGGTTGCCGAAGGTATAGGCCGGCACGATGTGTTCCCATTCGGTGCGCTCGGCGCGATTTTGCTGCTTGCGCGTCTGATAGCCGCACGACGCCGCATCGACCCGCCCACCGGACTTGCCGACCCAGGTCCATTTGCAGCCGCAATACAAGTCGCCCATGGCGCTGCTGGCTTGGTCCAGGTACACCTTCTGCTTGGCCACGACCTTGGCCTCGGTGAAGGTGGCAGGGGGTGTGGCCCACGCGGGCAAGCTAAAGGAAAACAGTAGAGTTACGGCATAAAGCAGTGATTTCATGAGAGAAAATATTCAAATGCGAGGACGCGCATTGTAATACTTTCATCGTCATTGGCCAGCACGCCGGGCATACCCGGCGAGCTGGCAAAGGCCCACGCTACTTGAAGCCTGCCACCGCGTGCGGGATATACGGCGCCTGCAGCCGTGCCACTTCATCGGCGCTCAACTGCACCGACAGCGCGGCCAGCGCATCATCCAGATGGGCGGGTTTGGAGGCGCCGACGATCGGTGCGCTTACGCCGTTTTTGCCCAACACCCATGCCAGCGCGACCTGGGCCATTGGCACACCCCGTTCGCCGGCAATCTGCTCGACTACATCGATGACCCGGCCATCTTCGACCTCGGTATCTTTATAGAACGACTGCCCGGACAGATCGCTACGGGTGCGGTCGGTCTGCTGGCCGTTGGGGCGGGTGAGGCGGCCGCGGGCCATCGGGCTCCAGGGCAACAAGCCCACGCCTTGGTCCAGGCACAGCGGGATCATCTCGCGTTCTTCTTCGCGGTACAGCAGGTTGAGGTGGTTCTGCATCGAAACTAAGCGGCTCCAGCCGTTGCTGGCCGCCACCTGCTGAGCCTTGGCGAACTGCCAGGCATACATCGACGAAGCGCCGATATAGCGCGCCTTGCCAGCCTTGACCACGTCGTGCAGGGCTTCCATGGTTTCCTCGATGGGCGTGTGGTAGTCCCAGCGGTGAATCTGGTACAGGTCCACATAGTCGGTGCCCAGGCGCGCGAGGCTGGCGTCGATGCTGGCCATGATCGCCTTGCGGGACAAGCCCTGTTCATTGGGCCGGTGGGTGCCTTGCCCCATGTTCGGTGGGTAGAACACCTTGGTGGCGATGACCGTTTCTTCACGGCGCGTGAAGGCCTTCAGCAGTTTGCCGACGATCACTTCCGACGTGCCGGCAGAGTAGCTGTTGGCAGTGTCGAAGAAGTTGATGCCTTGCTCGACGGCATGGCGAATGATCGGCCGGCTGGCCTCTTCGCCCAAGGTCCAGGGGTGGGTGCCGGCATCCGGTTCGCCGAACGTCATGCAACCCAGGCACAGCCTGGAAATATCCAGGCCGGTGCTACCCAGCTTTACGTACTGCATCGTGATCTCCTTGGAAGGGGAAGGAATGAACCCAGCCTGCGGCTGGTGCTGACGGTAGTGAGTTGAGCAATGGGGGGAGGTTCATCGAACGCCGTGTGACGGTGAACCTACCCCTGCCCAGCGCCGCTGCCGGGTCAATGACCGCCACGCATCCGCCGGGCGACCAGATAGATACCCAGCCCGACCAGCGCGGTAGCCGCGCCGATGTAGCCGGTGCTGGTCCAGCCCATGCCGGCGGTAATCGCCATACCGCCCAACCAAGGCCCCAGCGCATTGGCCAGGTTGAACGCGGCATGGTTCGACGCTGCGGCCAGGCTCGGCGCTTCATGGGCAATGTCCATCAAGCGGATCTGCAACGGTGCCGCCAGGGCGATCATGGTGCCCACCAGGCCGATGCCCAGCAGCAGGCTCCAGAGCGCCTGCGCGGCGACGGTGAAGAACAGCAGCACGCCGATCGACCATACCAACACCAAGCCCACCGCACGGAACTGCAACCGGTCGAACAGCTTGCCGCCTGCAATGTTGCCAACGATACCGCCCACACCGAAGGCCGCCAGGCCGAACGGAATCCACTGCGGCGCGACCTGGGTCACTTGCAGCATGGTCGGCGCCAGGTAGCTGAATACGCAGAACATGCCGGCAAAGCCAATGGCCGCGATGCCCAGTGCCATCCACACTTGCGGCAGGGCAAAGGCGCGCAGTTCCTTGCGTGGGTCGCTGCGCACCTCATCGTGCGGCTGGGGCACGAAGCGCCAGACCAGGCCAATGGTGCACAGGGCGATCACGCCGACCAGCACGAAGGCCGAGCGCCAGCCAAAGTACTGGCCGAGGAAGGTGGCTACAGGGTTGCCTAGCAGCATGGCCAGCGTCAGGCCCAGCATCACCCGGGCCACGGCCCCGGCACGCTGGTCCTTGGCAACCATGCTCGAGGCCACCACCGCGGCGATGCCAAAATAGGCACCGTGGGGCAGGCCGCTGATGAAGCGGAAAGCCACCAGGCCGCTGAAGGACGGGGCGAGGGCGGTGGCCAGGTTGCCCAGCGCATACAGCAGCATCAACAGCAGCAGCATGTGCTTGCGCAGCAGTTTGGCGCCCAGAATCGCCAGGGTCGGCGCACCGACCATGACCCCCAGTGCATAGGCACTGATGGCGTGGCCCACTTGCGGTTCGCTCAACTGCAGGTTGCTGGCAATGTCGGGCATCAGGCCCATGATGGAAAATTCACCGGTACCGATGGCGAAGCTGCCCAGCGCCATGGCGGCTTCCATCTTGGCGACGGCGCTTTTGCTGGGCGACGGGGGGAGTTGCTGGACTGACATCTGAATCCCTTGTTGGGCCTGTATTGAAACATGCTGAAACGTTCAAGGCGGGATGATAGTCAATCGGTGGGCGTAACGTCGAGGCAACGCCGCCGCTCAAATCAGGGGCCAGGCCCCGGTCAGCGCTCCAGGTAATGCGTTTGCGCGGCGAAATCGATGAAGCGTTTGCTGGCCAGCGACAGGTATTCCCCTGAACGCCAGCACAATCTGAAGCTCATCTGCTGTGCTGGCCGGAAGGGCACGCCGACAATGCCCGGTGTACGCTGCTGCACCGAGCGCAGCAGGGTGGCCACGCCCATGTTGTCCAGTGCTGCCTGCACCACCAGCGAGACGAAATTGCTCTGCAGGGCCACTTGGTAGGTAATACCGTGTTCGGCGAAAAATGCGTCCAGCAGGTGGCGCTGCACGAACGTCCGGTCGAATACCACCATGTCGGTGTTGCGCAAGTCTTCGGCGGTGAGAAATGCCTTGCCGGCATAGGGGTGGTCGGGGTGCATGCACGCCAGCATCTCGTCGCTGCCCAGCAGGATCGACTCCTTGTCCTGCGGCACGCGCCGCGATTCCAGCAACGCCAGGTCGATTTCCCGTTGTTCGAGGCGCTGGCCGATGTCGGCGGCGCTGCCCTCGAACACGGTCATGGCGATACCGGGGTACGACTGACGGAACGCGTTCATCAAGCCTGGCACGTAGTGCAGGCCGAACATCGGCGGGATACCCAGGCGCACTTCGCCGCGCTTGAGGTCAGCCATGTCGCGCAGCTCCTGCCGGGCCACATCCATTTCGCGCAGGGCCGAGGCAATGCGTGGCAGAAACTGCTCGCCTTCGGCCGTGAGCAGCACCTTGCGGGTGGTGCGGTTAAACAGGGTCACACCCAGCTCTTCCTCCAGCCGGGTAACCGCCATGCTCAACGCAGGCTGGGCAATGTGCAGGTGTTGCGCTGCTTTGGTGAAGCTGCCTTGGCGGACGATTTCGACGCAGCAACGCAGTGCCTTGAGGTTCATTGGGGCGTAAGACCTTTCCTAGTCAGTGCATTTATAACGAACTGTGATGCCACGCATCATAACAATATATTTATTATTATTAACCAGAGGGCCTACGATGCGCGCCACTGAGACCCCCTGCAACATCTCAGTCACGCAGCCGATCTCGCTGCAATCCCCCAAAGATTTTGAGGTAGTACCCTAAATGGCCAAGGCCGCCGATGTCGTTGTGCAATGTCTGGAAAACGAAGGTGTCGAGTATGTATTCGGCATCCCTGGCGAGGAAAACCTCGACCTGCTCGAATCCCTGCGCAAGTCGAAGATCAAACTGGTACTGACCCGTCACGAGCAGTCTGCAGGCTTCATGGCGGCTACCTACGGCCGCCTGACCGGCAAGACCGGCGTCAGCCTGTCGACCCTCGGCCCGGGTGCCACCAACCTGGTAACGGCCAGCGCCTATGCCTACCTGGGCGGCATGCCGATGATGATGATCACCGGCCAGAAGCCGATCAAGAAGTCCAAGCAGGGCCGCTTCCAGATCATCGACGTGTGCGGCATGATGGACCCCATCACCAAGTACACCCACCAGTTCGCTTCGGCCGACAACATCCCTTCGCGCATGCGTGAAGCCTTCCGCCTGGCTGAAGAAGAAAAGCCGGGTGCCGTGCACCTGGAACTGCCGGAAGACATCGCCGCCGAGCAGACCGACGCGCTGCCGATCCCGCGCAGCCTGCACCGCCGCCCACTGGCCGAGCACGTGGCCATTGAAGCTGCCATCGAGAAGTTGCGCACCGCACGTAGCCCTATTCTGGTGATCGGTGCCGGCGCCAACCGCAAGATGACCGCCAAGGTCCTCAAGCAGCTGGTCGATAATACCGGTATCCCATTCGTCACCACCCAGCTGGGTAAAGGTGTGGTTGACGAGCGCAGCCCGCGCTTCCTGGGCAACGCCGCACTGTCGTCCGGCGATTTCGTGCACCGTGCGATCGAAGCGGCGGACCTGATCGTCAACATCGGCCACGATGTGATCGAGAAGCCGCCGTTCTTCATGGTGCGTGGCGGCACTGAAGTCATCCATATCAACTTCCGTTCCGCCGAAGTCGATGCCGTGTACTTCCCGCAGGTTGAAGTGATCGGTGATATCGCCAACGCCGTGTGGCAGATCGCTGAAGGCCTGGGCGACACTTCGCACTGGGACTTCACCCGCCTCATGGCGATTCGTGAAGCCAACGAAGCGCAGATCGCCGAAGGTGCCGACGATGACCGCTTCCCGGTCTACCCACAGCGCCTGGTGGCCGACATTCGTCGCGTGCTGCCGTCCGAAGGCATCGTGGCCCTGGACAACGGCATCTACAAGATCTGGTTCGCCCGTAACTACAAGGCGCACAAGCCGAACACCGTGCTGCTGGACAACGCCCTGGCGACCATGGGCGCCGGCTTGCCATCGGCCATGGCTGCACACCTGGTCTACCCGGATCGCCCGGTGATTTCGGTGTGCGGTGACGGCGGCTTCATGATGAACAGCCAGGAGCTGGAAACCGCCGTGCGTCTGGGCATGCACATCACCGTGGTGATCCTGCGTGACGACGGCTACGGCATGATTCGCTGGAAGCAGGCCAACATGGGCTTCACCGATTTCGGCCTGGACTACGGCAACCCGGATTTCGTCAAGTATGCCGAAGCCTACGGCGCCAATGGTCACCGCGTGGAAAGCGCCGACGGCCTGCTGCCGCTGCTGGAGCACTGCATCAAGACCCCAGGCGTGCACGTGATCGACTGCCCGGTCGATTACAGCGAAAACGACCGCATCCTCAATAGCGAGCTGCGTGAGCGCGCGCTGGCGGTCTGAGCCTGGGCAGCCCACCTTGGTGGGCGCGTCCTGGCGCCGTGAAAGGGCCAGCGCAATGCGGCCCTGAGTCTCCAGCTGACGCTTTGGGGCTGCCTGCAGGGTGGCCCCAATCATTTCACCGGCAGGTCGCTGCGCTCAGCCCTCAGCCCGAGGGCCCCGCCAAGCAGCAGCGGACAAGCGCTCGACAAAGAAATCGGCCAATGCCTGCACCTTGCGTGGCCGACTCCGCGCCGAAGGGGTGACGAAATACAGGCCGCCCTGGGTCATGCTCCATGCCGGCAATACCCGTTCCAGGCGACCATCGGCCAGGTAGTGCGCCGCAATGAACTCTGGCAGTTCAGCAAGCGCGACACCTGCCAGCAACGGCGCCACCAGTGCATCTGAGTTGGTGACCCGCAACGGTCCTCGCGGTGTTACATCCTGTTGCGTGCCATCGGCGTGGGTAAAACGCCACACCTGGCTGCGGGCGCGGTAGGCGTAGCTCATGCACGCATGCTCGGCCAGTTCGCGCGGGTGCGCAGGGTGGCCATGCTTGGCGAGGTACCCGGGTGCCGCCACCAGGTACTGGGTCACTGCGCAGATATGCCGCGCCACCAGTGAAGAGTCGGGCAGGGCGGCAATGCGCAACGCCGCGTCGAAGCCGTCAGCCACCAGGTCTACGGTAGAGTCGGACAAATGCAGGTCCAGCTCCAGGCCGGGGTAACGTGCCAGCAATTCTGGCAACAGCGGTGCCACCCAGCGCAGGCCGAACGACATGGGGATCGCCAGGCGTACCAGCCCGCGCGGTTGCACCGACCGTTCCAGCGCTTGGCTCTCCATCTCTTCGGCCTGGCGATACAGCGCGCTGGCCTGGTCCACCATGCGCTGGCCAAACTCGGTCACCGACAGCTGGCGTGAGGTGCGGTTGAACAGGCGCCCACCCAGGCGCTCCTCCAGGCGGGCCACGGCCCGGGAAACAGTCGGCACCGACACGCCCATGGCCCTGGACGCCGCAGCGTAGGAGCCTTCTTCTGCGACTTTGGCGAACATCGCCAAGCCTTCGAAATCCGGAATTCTTGCCATTTCAATTCTGCAATGATGACTTTCAAATGATTCTATTTTGAAATTACCTGCAGGTCGATACGCTTCTCCTCACAGTCACTCACCCACACTGACGGGAGAAACACCATGAGCAACAAACTCGAAGGCAAAGTCGCACTGGTCACTGGAGGCACCACCGGCATCGGCCTGGCCACCGCCAAACGCTTCGCCGAGGAGGGCGCGCATGTCTACATCACCGGGCGGCGCCAGGCAGAGCTGGACAAGGCGGTGGCGCTGATTGGCAACGCGACAGGGGTGGCAGTCGATTCCACCCGCCTGGATCAGCTGGACCAGCTCTATGCCCGGATCGGCCAGCAGCATGGGCGCCTCGACGTCCTGTTCGCCAATGCAGGCGGCGGCAGCATGCTGCCACTGGGCGAAATCACCGAAGCGCACTACGCCGACACCTTCGATCGCAATGTGAAGGGCGTGTTGTTCACGGTGCAAAAGGCATTGCCGCTGCTGTCGCACAACGCCTCGGTCATTCTGGCCGGCTCGACCGCGGGTAGCTCGGGTACGGCGGCCTTCAGTGTGTACTCCGCTTCCAAGGCCGCCGTGCGCGCGTTGGCCCGCAGCTGGATCCTCGACCTGAAGGACCGCGGGGTACGGGTCAATACGCTCAGCCCTGGTGCCACCCGTACGCCCGGCCTGGTGGAGCTGGCTGGCCCGGACGCCCAGCAACAGCAGGGCCTGCTCGATTACCTGGCCGCCCAGGTACCGCTGGGCCGGGTCGGCGAACCGGTGGAAATTGCCAACGCTGCAGTGTTCCTGGCCAGTGACGATGCCAGTTTCGTCAACGGCGCCGAGTTGTTCGTCGATGGGGGGCAGGCGCAGATCTGACGGGGGGGCACCCTCGCGCTAGCGAATGGGCCGCCTGTCTCCGGAGGAGTACAAATGTACTCCTTGAGCAGAAGCGCTTGAAGCGGGGTGGGATCAATGCTCTCATCCCGCGCCTGCGCTTATGGGTTTTGAACGATGAACCGTCCGCTGTTTGTTTCTCTCGATGGCCCTAAAGGCACCGGCAAGACCACCTTGCTGGAGGCCGTTACGCAAGCCCTCAGGCTGGGCGGGCACAAGGTGGTCCGCCTGTGCGAGAGAAACAACGATCCCTACCGCGGCGATACCATGGCCGTGGTCAACAGGCTGGCTCGCAACCCTTGCCTGACGCTGGAGCATGAGGTTTGCCAACGCTTTGCCGACAGCCGTGCCTGGATTTCCCGAAACGTGCTGCCCCGGCAACCGGCCGGCAGCATCATCCTGATCGATCGCTGGTACCCGTCGGACGCAGCCTTCCGCCGCAGCGTGCCGTTCGCGCAGATCCTGCAGTTGAACCTTGAGCGCGGCGTGCAGGTGCCTGACCTGCACGTGGGCGTGGTCACTGCCGCCGAAACCTCCTGGGCCCGGGCGGCTGCGCGCACCCGCGGGCTGCGCAGTACCGTCATCCACACCCTGGATGAACAGGTAGCCTGCACCGAGGCGTTCGAACGTGCGGTTGCCGAACAGGGCTGGGTGCTGTGCCGTAATGAAGGCACCATCGAGCAGGCGAGCTGCCAGATAGTGGCTGAAATACACGCAGTGCTGCGGCAGGTGTAAGGGTCCACCGAGGCGGTATCTGCGCCTCGTGCTCGCGGCGGATGTGCAACTTGGCTGCCCGCTGGCACCACCCGCTGAACGCCTGCTTGGCGCTAGAAGAACGTATAGCGCCCACCGACCTCCACGGTGCCGAGCTTGCGGCTCACCCTGTGCATCGAAGCGAAAGAGCGTCAGGAACGCCAGGAGCGGCCTATTCGGGAGGACTGACCACCAGCGTTGCCCAGCGCTGCCGGCCAGCGCCCCAAGCCCGGCTCAAAGGCTCAGGAGTTCGGCCACGGGGAACTGGTTGGTTGTTTTCATCTCGCGCAATGACAGGTTCGACCTGATACTTGCCACGCCGGGCAGCTTGCGCAGCACCTTGTCGATGAAGCGGCTATAGCTGTCCAGGTCCCGAGCGACAACTTGAAGCAGGAAGTCGGCTTCGCCCGTGGTGTTGTGGCAGCTCAGCACCTGCGGAGCCGCCGCGATGATCTTTTCGAACTTTGCAGTCGCCTCTTCGCTGTGGTCGGTGCAGGAAATCTGCACGAACGCCATCACCCCCAAACCCAGCTTCTTGCGGTTGAGTATGGCCTGGTAGCCCTCTATCACGCCGCTCGCTTCCAGCCGCTTCTGCTTCCTCCAGCATGATGCCTCACTCAGGCACACCTGCTCGGCCAGCTTGACGTTCGACAGCCTGCCGTCACGTTGCAGCCTGTCTGCTATTGCAATGTCTACTTTGTCCAGTGCCTCGGCCATGCGCAAATCCTTCAGAATCAATGAGCTTTTTGAAGGTTTATTTCACTTGTGCACCCATGTCAACCGAACTCTGAAAGGTAATTTCAGGCGGTTTCTTCATACTGATAGGCGCCGAAAGGCGCTGCTCGGGCGCTGCCGGAACCACGACTCATCCAACCGTTTTCAGCAGGGGTAAAAGTCATGAAAGCTGTCGTCTACGAAGCCTTTTCTCAGCCACCGCGTTTGATGAATATCGCCGATCCAAGCCCGGAGCGGCATGGTGTGGTGATTGAAGTCAAAGGCACAGGCGTGTGCCGAAGCGACTGGCATGGTTGGAAAGGCCACGATCCGGACATACAGCTGCCCCACGTTCCAGGCCATGAGCTGGCAGGCGTGGTCGCTGCCGTAGGCGGCGATGTGACCCAGTGGAAGGTGGGTGACCGGGTAACCGTTCCGTTCGTAGGCGGCTGTGGCGCCTGTGCGCAGTGCCACAGTGGCAATCAGCAGGTGTGCCACACCCAGTTCCAGCCCGGTTTTACCCACTGGGGGTCTTTCGCTGAGTACGTGGGTATCCATCAGGCGGACCTGAACCTGGTCGCCCTGCCTGAAGCCATGGACTATGCGACTGCAGCCAGTCTGGGTTGCCGCTTCGTCACTTCATTCCGCGCGGTGGTGGACCAGGGCAGGGTCGGCGCAGGCCAGTGGGTCGCGGTGCATGGCTGCGGTGGCGTGGGCCTTTCGGCGGTGATGATCGCCCAGGCCATCGGTGCCAATGTGGTCGCAATCGATATCGCGGATGACAAGCTGGCACTGGCGCGGGCACTGGGCGCCGTGGCAACCATCAATGCCAGTCAGGTAGCGGACGTGACGGAGGCGGTGATGGAAATCACCCGGGGCGGCGCACATGTGTCGCTTGACGCATTGGGCCACCCGACCACTTGCTTCAACTCCATCAACAACCTGCGCCGTCGCGGCCGGCATGTACAGGTCGGGCTGATGCTGGCAGACCACGCCCAGCCTGCGATCCCCATGAGCAAGGTCATTGCCCATGAACTGGAGATCTACGGCAGCCATGGCATGCAAGCGCATCGCTACGATGCCATGATCGAGATGATCAGTTCGGGCAAGCTGGCCCCTGAAAAGTTGGTGGGCAAGACCATCAGCCTGGCCCAGTCCATCGACGCGCTGATGAACATGGACCGCTTCGATACCGCGGGTGTGACCGTGGTCACCGAGTTCTGATGCGCCAGCAACGGTGGCTGGCATTGGCTACTGCCGACGCTGGTCGTAAATCGCGGACAAAAGATAGCCCGCTGCTAGACGGGCCAATGGGAACTGCTATCACACGTAGGGATGACTCAACGATCGCCCATCGCTTGTGAAAAATGAGTCAAAAAAAGGTGCCGAGCTTGTGATCCCGCTGGGTGGCGTATGGGGCCCCATTGACATGGGCGTGACCGTTCGGTGCACTAACCCGTGAGCCCGGCCTGGAAGTGAGCGGCAGCGCGCTGGTACAGCAGCGCTGCCATCTCGGCCCTGGTTTCAACGGTAATGGCAGCCGCATGCGGGGAGAGAATGACGTTGGGCAGGGTGGCGAGGCGGCTGTCGACTGCCGGCTCGCTGGCGAATACATCCAGCGCCGCGGCTGCGATGACGCCTTGGCCCAACGCCTGGATCAGGTCATCTTCCGCGACCACGGAGCCGCGCGAGATATTGATCAGCGTGCCGGTGCTGCCTAGCGCCTGCAGCACCCGGCTACCGACCAGCCGGTCGGTGGCGGGGGTTGCAGGGCAGCACAGCACCAGCACATCACACCAGGCCGCCAGTTGCTCGATGTGATCGAAATAGGCAAGCCCGGCTGCCGGTTTTGGCCTGGGCGTGTGGTAGCCCACCTCAAGCCCCAGCCCCTGCATGCGCTGGGCCACCAGCGTGCCTATCTTGCCCAACCCCACAATGCCGACTTTGCTGCCACTGACGCGGCGGGTGGGCGTGAAGGCTTCCTTGCCCCACTGGCCGGCCCGGACGAAGCGGTCCGCCTGGGTGACCCTGCGCTTGGCTGCATACAGCAAAGCCACGGCGTAATCAGCGGTGTCTGTGGTAACCGCGTCGGCGGTATTGAACACCTCGATGTGCCGTGCTGCCGCTTCAGCCAGGTCGATACGGTCCAGGCCGGCACCGTTGCACAGGATCAGCTGCAAACGCGGCAACCGGGCCATCTGCTGAGCACTGGCACCGACCATGCTGGTGGTCACGGCCACTTCGATCTGCTCGGGCGCTTCGGCCTGCGCGATGGGGCACACCTCGAAGCGCGCCCGCAGGCGGCGCTCCAGCATGTCGGGGATGGGCCCGAGATTGACGATGGTCGGCATGTTCAAGGGTCCTTACAGGTAGGTTTCGCCTTGCCGCAGCAGGCATCAGTGCCCGCAATAGGTTGGCATGCGTTTTTCCAGGAAGGCAGTCATGCCTTCTTTCTGGTCTTCGCTGTCGAACAGTTGCACGAAGGCGCTTCTTTCAAGCTTCAACATGCTATGCAGGGGGGCGTCCTCACCGGTGGCCAGCAGTGCCTTGATCGCCCGCACGGCCAAGGGCGGCTGAGCGGCGATACGCGCGGCGATGGCACATGCGCGCTGCAGTGCAGCGCCTTCGTCACACACTTCGGAAAGCATGCCGGCATTGAAGGCCTGTACAGCGCTGAGGGGTTCACCTGTGAGGGTGAGCAACGCCGTGCGGTACTTGCCGATGGTGCGCAGCAGGCGCTGGGTGCCGCCTGCGCCTGGCATGATGCCAACGTTGATTTCCGGCTGGCCGAGGCGCGCCGTGCGCGAGGCAATAATGATGTCGCAGGCCAGGGCCAACTCACAGCCGCCACCCAGGGCGTAGCCCTCGATCGCGGCGATCACCGGCTTTTCGCAGCGGTCGACGACTTCGAACAGGCGTCCGGTTTGCAGGGCCGTGTTGAGTGGGAGTCATGTCGCGCATCTCGGCGATATCTGTGCCGGCGACGAAATAGCCACCTGCACCGGTGATCACCAGGGCATGCACGCGCGGGTCGCCTGCCAGTGCCTCTACGGCCTCGGCCAGCAGCTGTTTGATTTCCAGGTTCAGGGCGTTGCGACGCTCTGGCCGGTCGAGGGTGATGATGGCGTAGCCATCTGTGTGAATCTGCTGGTGAACGGGGTTTGTCGAAGTCATGTTCGGGCTCTATTCAGCGTGGGTTCCAGGGCGTGTTGGTCAGTGCCTTGCGGCGCAGCAGCGCATTGGCGCGGTAGCGGCCATCGGGGCAGGCGCGGGCCAGGTTGTCCAGCACGGTGACCACGTTGTGGTTGCCGAACGCGTCGGCCCAGGCCAGCGGGCCCACCGGGTAGTTGACCCCCTTGAGCATGGCGAGGTCGACCGCCTGCGCGGTGGCGATGCCTTGGCTGACGGCCTGCGCCGCTTCGTTGGCAAGCATGCACAGCGTGCGTGTCACGACCATGCCCGCCACGTCGTCGATGATGACCACCTGCTTGCCCAGCGCCTGGAAGAAGCCAACCACGCTATCCAGGGAGGCGCGCCTGCAGGTGTCGGCGCCGCTGAGCACGACCAGGGAGGCTGCTTCAAGGTGGGTGGAGGCGTCGAACAGCACGACCTGATCGAGTTCCTGGGCGGTCGCCAGCGCGAGGGCAGTCAGCCCGAGGCTAGGGCGTACCTGCACGCCGTCGACCATCAGATAGCCGTCGCCGTTGTGCCTTTCGATGTGGCAGCCACGTTCCTCGGCCAAGCGCCGAACGGTTTGGGCCCCAGGAAAATCGCCAAATTGCTGGACCAGCGTCGGTTGCGGGCAAGCGGCTTCATAGGTGATGCCATCGGGCGTCGAGCCCGGGTCGTAGCGGTAGAAGCCGCGGCCGGTCTTGCGGCCCAGCCACCCTGCGTCCACCAGTGCTTTCTGGGTGAGCGAAGGGCGGTAGCGAGGGTCCTGGAAGAAGGCGTCGTAAATGCTTCGCGTCACCGCAAAATTGGTGTCGTGGCCGATCAGGTCCATCAGCTCCAGCGGCCCCATGCGAAACCCGCCTGCATCGCGCAACGCGGCATCGATCACTGCAGCAGGCGCCACCTGGTCTTCCAGGCCCAGCAGGGCTTCGGCGTAGAACGGGCGGGCCACGCGGTTGACGATGAAGCCTGGCGTTGACTTGCACTCGACTGGGCATTTGCCCCACTGGGTGGCCAGTTCGCTGACCTGGGCTACCACGGTTGTGCAGGTGGCTTCGCCTTTGACCACCTCGACCAGCGGCAGCACCGTTGCCGGGTTGAAGAAATGCATGCCGACCATGCGCTGCGGCCTTTGCAGGGTTGCCGCGATCGCCGTGATCGAAATGGAGGAGGTGTTGCTGGCGAGGATGGTGTGCTCGCCGACCACTGCTTCGAGTGCGCTGAACAGTTGTTGCTTGATTTCCAGGTTTTCGATGATGGCTTCCACCACCAGTGCGCACGCCGAGAGTTCGCTCAACTCGGCTGCCAGGGTCAGCCGGGCCAGGCATTCGTCCCGTTGCCGGGCAGTCAGGTGCCCGCGCTTGACCCATCGATCCAGCGAGGCGGTGACGCTTTCGGCGCCCTGGGTCAGCGCTTGCTGGCGCGTGTCGTGCAAGTACACGGTATGCCCGGCTCGCAAGGCCACGGCGACGATGCCCGCACCCATCGTGCCTGCCCCTATGATGCCAATGCTGGCTGTTTTGCTCAGTGCGGTGCTCATGCCTGATACCCGTGTGACAGTGTGCGAATGATGCCAACACTGTACGTACACGAGGCCTTAAAGGTCAATAGGATGACCTATAGAATTAACTGCCAATAGACCTTAAAGGCTAATAATGCAAACCTATGGTTTATGCGATACTGCCGCCGCGCGATCAAGGTATGCCCCACGGGCTCACAGACGAGACGAATTGATGAAAGACCTAGATGCATTGGCCAGCAAGTCAGGCATTGATTTCAGCCGCAGTGGCGTAGCCCGCTACATCCAGCTGGCCACGTTGTTCCGCCGCAGGATCGAGCAAGGCTTGTGGCCGGTAGGCGGGCAGATACCCACGGTGGATGACCTTGCCGCGGAGTGCAGCGTCGCACGCGCAACGGTGCGTCAAGCGCTGGACATCCTCGAAGAGGACAAGCTGATACGGCGCTTCCGTGCCAAGGGCACCTTCGTCATCCAGCAGCCACAAGAGCAGATGTGGTGTGAAGTGCCCACCGACTGGTCGGGCCTCTTGCTGTCACCGGAAGGGGTCACGACAGAGGTGCTGTCTTTCGACGTCAAGGCCCAGCCTGTCAATGTGCAGCACAAGATCGGTGAAATGGCACCGGAGTACCGGTGCTGGCGGCGCCGCCATCTGCGCGAAGGCAAACCGTATTACATCGGTAACGCATTCATCGATGCGCGGCTGGTGCGCAAGATTCCGGCGAAACTGCTTGAAACCCACACTACCTTGCGAATCCTCAAGGACCTGCCCGGCCTGACGCTGAAGGAAGTGCACCAGACGATCACCATTGGCACGGCAGACCTGGCGACTGCAGAGGCGCTGGAGATCCCGCTCAATGCCCCGGTTGCCTATTGTTACCGGTCTGCCATCGATGACCAGGGGCGGTTGGTGTTCGTCGGGGATGGGGTATACCGAGGTGACGTGGTCAGGCTCGACGTCAAGGTCAGCGTATGACTGGCGGGATGACGCTGCATTGGTCGCCACTGTCGCCGTTCGTGCGCAAGGTCATGTGCGTGATCCATGAACGCCGGCTGGCAGGCCAGGTGCGCTGTGTGCGCACCAAGGTCTCCCGGTACGTGCCCAATGCTGCGCTGCTGGCGATCAACCCGTTGATGCGCATTCCAACACTGGAGCTGGGTAACGGCTCGGTGTTGTTCGATTCTGTGGTGATCTGTGAATACCTCGATACCCTCGGGCACGGCCCGGGGCTGTACCCGCAGCAGGCCGACAGGCGTTGGCAAGCCTTGCGCTGGCAGGCGTTGGGCGATGGCTTGTGTGACACGCTGATTGTATGGCGACATGAACGTGAGCGGCCCGAGGCTCAACAGCAGCAGGACTTCCTGCACGCCAGCGCACTCAAGCTCTCATCGACCCTGCAATTGCTGGAGCATGAGGTGGCGCAACTGGATACGGTTGCCTACGGTATTGGCCATATCGCGATCGGCTGCGCCCTGGGCTACCTGGCGGTTCGCTTCGCCGACGTGTCGTGGCATGCCAGCCACCCCCAGCTTGCCCAATGGCAGCAGCGCTTCGAGGCGCGCGAATCCAGCCAGTTGAGCGCGCCTGCGCACGCCTGAGAAAAAATCATTGCCCGGGGGATGGCAAGCGCTTTTCAGATAGGTCTATACTGAAAAGGTCATAAAGTTAGCACATAGGATCAAAAGTGACCTTTGTCTCTACTCCCCACCCGGCAAGCCAAGCGATGACCCTGCACTGGTCGCCGCGCTCACCGTTCGTACGCAAGGTGATGATCGTACTGCACGAAACGGGTCTGCTCGACCGCGTCACCTGCGTGCGCAATGTCGTGGGCATGAACCAGCTCAATGATCAGGTCATGCTGGATAACCCCTTGAACAAGATTCCTACGCTGGTGCTGGCTGACGGCCGCAAGCTCTACGACTCGCGTGTCATCTGTGACTTTCTCGATGGCCTGCACAATGGCACCAGGCTGGTCCCGGCCGACCGCGCCCGGTACCTGCAAGCCATGACCTGGCAAGCGCTGGGTGACGGTTTCATCGATGTGCTGTTGCTGTGGCGCAACTGGTACAACGACCGTGGCTTGCCCCACGACTGTGCCGACGACCCCTTTCTCAATGCCTTCAACGCAAAATGCCACGCCGTGCTCGCCGCCCTGGAAGCCCAGGCAGCCGAGCTTGAAGCCGCACCCTTCGGGCTAGGCCATATCGCCATCGGTTGTGCGCTTGGCCAGCTGGATTTTCGCTGGTCATTCATTGTCTGGCGCCCTGGCCACCCGGCCCTGGCGCACTGGTATCAGCAGTTCCAGTCGCGCCCCGCCGTGGTCGCGACCGCAATTCGTGATGACAACGCGCCGAGCGCCACCTAACTCTGGAGTCCATAACATGGCAGGCCCACTTTCACATATCCGCGTTCTCGATCTGAGCCGGATCATGGCAGGCCCCTGGTCGGGACAGGTTCTGGCTGACCTTGGTGCTGACGTAATCAAAGTCGAGCGCCCCGAGGTCGGGGATGACACCCGTACCTGGGGGCCTCCCTTCCTGAAAGACCAAGCAGGCAACGCGACGAAAGAAGCCGGCTACTACCTGTCGGTCAACCGCGGCAAACGCTCGGTCACCGTCGACCTGGCGGACCCGGCCGGGCAGCAGGTGGTCAGGGAGCTGGCGGCCGCGTCGGATATAGTCCTGGAGAACTTCAAGGTCGGTACCTTGAGCCGCTACGGCCTGGGTTATGACGATCTCAAGGCGGTAAAGCCGGATATCATCTACTGCTCCATTACCGGGTTCGGGCAAACCGGACCCAAGCGTGACAACGCCGCCTACGATTTCATGATCCAGGCCATGGGCGGCCTGATGAGCGTGACCGGGGAGCGGGACGACCTGCCGGGCGGTGGGCCACAGAAGGTCGGTATCCCGATCGTCGACATCATGACCGGCATGTATGCCACCGTGGCGGTGCTGGCTGCACTGGCGCACCGCGAGCGCACCGGTGAGGGCGAGTATATCGACCTGGCCATGCTGGATGTGCAGACGGCGGTGCTGGCGAACCAGGCCATGAACCACCTGGTATCGGGCAAGACCCCGCAGCGCGCTGGCAATCGCCACCCGAACATACAGCCACAAGATGTTTTCAAGTGTGCCGATGGCCACATCGTGCTGGCGGTAGGCAACGACGGTCAGTTCCGGCGGTTCTGCGAAGCGATTGCAGTGCCAGCACTGGCCGACGACCCCCTGTATGCCACCAACCAGGCCCGGGTCGACAACCTGCCGTCCTTGCTGCGCCTTATCGCCGAGCGGCTTGCCGAGCGCCCGCTGCAGGAATGGCTGAGCGCGCTGGAAGCAGCCAAGGTGCCGTGCGGGCCGATCAACACGGTGCCCATGGTGTTCGCCGACGAGCAGGTCCAGGCCCGAGAAATGCTGCGTCAGCTGCCCCACCCACTGGCGGGCGTGGTACCGCAAGTGGTAAGCCCGATTCGCATGCGCAATGCCAGCCTGGATTTCAACCGTGCACCGCCGCTGTTGGGCCAGCACACGGCTGAGGTGTTGCGTGAGCTTGGCATCACGATCCCTGTTCCATCCGCCGCCTCGCAGGAGTGAGTCATGGCCAGAATTCCGCTGTTTGATGCCCGCACCATGTCCGAGGCGCAGGCTGAAGTTTATGAAGCCGTTGTCCGTGGCCCCCGCGGGCGCCTTGTGGGCCCTTTGCGGGCCGCCATGCATAACCCGGTGCTGGCTGACCGCTGGCAGCGCCTGGGCGAGGTACTGCGTTACGACACGGTGCTGCCCAAACGCTTGAGTGAACTGGCGATCCTGGTCACTGCGCGGCGCTGGAATGGCCAGCTGGAATGGCATATTCACGCCGACGACGCAGCCAAGGCCGGGTTGCAGAGCACGATCATCGACGCCATTGCAGCAGGGGAGGCACCGGTGTTCGACGACTCGGAGGCCTGGGACATTTATACCTTCGCCCGGCAGATGCAACTGCATGGCGACGTTCAGGAAGACGTGTACGAGCGCATTCATGCGCGCTGGGGCACGGTGGGCGTGGTCGAATTGTCTTCGGTGATCGGCTACTACACCTTGGTTGCCATGACCCTGAACGTGCACCGTATTCCGTTGCCCGATGAGGTCAAGGCGCCCCTGCAAGTGGCAACCGATGCCCAGTGCGGCTTACCGCGTTTGACAGAGCCGGCGCCGGCGGTTTTCCAGGCTGGCGCACACCCTGCGATGGGGGAGCGTTGATGGACACCATTGAACCGCGCATGCCGGCGCACACCGCTCGAAGCGTGCCGGCGGGTGCCTGTGACGTGCACTGCCACGTCTTCGGCCCGCTCGATACCTTTGCCACCGGCCCGGCCACGTATGCGATTCCATTGGCGGCGCCCTCGGTCTATCGCCAGATGCTGGACAGCGTCGGCCTGGACCGGGGCGTGCTGGTGCAGCCGGCACCTTATGGCACCGATACCCGCGCCCTGGTCAATGCCCTGGGTGAGCTGGCCGGCCGGGCACGGGGCGTCGCCGTTGCCGATGCGAGCATCAGCGACGCCAGCCTCGACACCTTGCATCAGGCGGGTGTACGCGGTTTGCGCTTTATCGAGATGCTCGACCCCAGCAGCGGCAAGCGTTACGCCGGCAGCATAGGCGTCGATACCCTGTGCCAATTGGCGCCACGCATGCGCGAACGGGGCTGGCACGCGCACATCTGGGCCAAGGCCCAGGACTGCCCGCGTGTCTTCGAGACGGTCAGGCATCTCGATATGCCGATCGTGTTCGACCACATGGGGCAATTCGATGTGGCGGCCGGCGTGGAAGGTGCGGCGTTCCAGCAGTTTCTGGCCCTGCTCGACAGCGGCCAGGTGTGGGCCAAGCTGTCGCTGTGCCGGGTGTCCCGTCAGGCACCTGCATACGCCGAGCTGCAGCCATTCCACCAGGCCCTGGTGAACAAGCGGCCAGACAGGCTGCTGTGGGGGTCTGACTGGCCCTTTGTGCGCATGGCCGAACAATCGCCGGACGTCGGCCAGTTGCTGGACGTGTTCATGAACTGGGTAGGGGACGAAGCGATCGTTCGTCAGATCCTGGTGGACAACCCTGCTCATCTTTTCGGTTTCGACAGTAAGGAAAGCGCGTGATGCAAGATTTGAAGCTTGAGATCAACGAGGGCGTGGCGGTCGTCACGCTGGACCGTGCACCGGTGAACGCAATCACCTTGGCCCACTACCAGGCTATCGGCGAACTGTTCACCCGCCTGGGAAACGACCCGGCGGTCAACTGCGTGATTTTCACCGCTGCCGGTGATCGGGCCTTCTGTGCTGGCCTGGATCTGCACGAGTTCCTTGCCGCGACCGTCGATGAAGACCCTGCGCGTGCGGCAGTCGTGCGGCAATGTTTCGCGGCGGTACGCCAGTGCGCCGTGCCGGTGATCGCAGCGGTGAACGGCCCTGCGTTGGGTGCCGGAACCGTGCTGGCGGCAGTCTGTGATATCCGCCTCGCCAGCGAACGGGCAAAGTTCAGCATGCCGGAGATCAACGTCGGCCGCTGTGGCGGCGGCGCGCACCTTGGGCGTTTGATCGGGCAGGGCAACCTGCGCAAGATGTTCTTCACCGGGCTGCCGATCGACGCCGCAGAGGCGCTGCGCATTGGCCTGGTCGAGGAGGTTCTGGCGCCTGAGGCGCTGATGTCGCGGGCCCAGGAGCTGGCCCGGCTGATCGCGAGCAAGAGCCCGCTGGGCTTGCGCATGGGCAAGGCGTCGCTCAACGAGATCGAGTTCATGCAGGTCGAAGACGGCTATCAGGTCGAGCAGGGCTTCAGCACCCGGCTGATGGCGACCGAGGATGCCCGTGAAGCGACCCGGGCTGTGGTGGAGAAGCGCGTCCCGGTGTTCGTCGGGCGCTGATCAGGCGGGGTGGCGCAAAGGGAGATCAGTGATGATCTCCCTTTTTTCGTCATGCTTACCGAGGTAAGCCATCAGCCCAATCGGCAATGGCGTTGGCGGTTTCCAAGGGCTTCTCCGCCGGCAGCGCATGGCTTGCATGTGGGATGACCTTGATCGTTACCCGATCGCCGAACTCCTCCTTGGTTTCCATGCGCGAGCGCTCGGGCCGGAAGGGGTCGGCGTCAGCCTGCAAGTCCAGCATCGGGGCGCTGCCGCCTGCCCAGTAACTTTCCTTGGGGGTATTGCCACGTGCCTCCCGCTGGCTTTGGGTGACCTGCGGGTGCCACCCGGTCAGCCAGGGGCGCGGATCATTGCCTTCGGCGAAGAAGGCCAGGCGCAACGCGGCGAGTTTTTCATCCTCGGGCGTTTGCTCGGCGTTGATCCGGGTGATGGCATCGGACAGCTCGCTGGGCCACTGGCGTGCGCCACCGGCAAGCAGCACGATCCCACGCACAGCCTGTGGGTGGTCGCTGGCGATGGTCTTGGCGATCCACTGGCCGTACGCATGCCCGGCAACGATTGCCGGGCCGCCTTCGGCGGCGATCACGTTGGCGAAGTCGTCGCCGAAATCGTGGAACGTCACGTTTTTCATCGGCCCTTTACTGCCTGCCACCCCCCTGGGCTCGGGCAAGACCACGCGATAGCCGCGGCGCACCAGTTGCTCGGCCAATGGGGCGAATTCGGCGCTGCCGCGACCAGTGGAGGCCAGGATCATCACCAGCGGCCCCTGGCCCTGTACCGAGTAGGCGATGGTGGCGTCGGCATGCTGGATGGTACGGTGGGCGATGTTGTCCTGCGACCAGGCGGCCGGGGCGAGCGCAATTGCGCACAAGACACTCAGAGGGGCGACTAATTTCGACAGTTTCATTGAACACCTTCCGGTTGGGGAGAAGCCCCTGCCCCCCACCCGCCAGAGCGTGGCCGGCGTGGGGGAGGGTGGAATGAGCTGGATCAGAACTTGAAGCTGTAGTCGACGATCAGGCGGTCCTGGTCGCTGTTGCGCTGGTAATTGCTGCGCAGCACGCCATGGCGCCAGCGCACGGCGAGGTCCTTGAACGTGCCGCTTTGCACCACGTAGCCGATATCGGTATCCAGTTCCCGCTCGCGGCCATCGTGCTGCACCCCGACGACGTGGGCGTTGTCACTTTTCACATAGCGCACGGTCAGCATCAGCCCGGGAAGGCCGGCAGCCGCGAAGTTGTAGTCATAGCGCGCCAGCCATGAAGCCTGGTTCTGCTTGGCGAAGTTGGTCAGCATCATTTCGGTGTGCAGGTAGGTGGCTGTATTTTCCAGCTGCGGGTATGCGCCTTTGCCATCGACCTTCTGGTAGCCGGCCTGCAACGTGTGGCCGTTCCACTCGTAGCCGAACAGCCCGCTGTACACCCGGTTGTCGATAGCGCCGGCGTCGCCAGCGCCGGCTTCCCGGGAAGCGAACAGCCTGATGTCGCTGACCAGGCGCCCCGGCCCCGCCGGCAACTTGCCTTTGATGCCGACGAAGTGTTGGCGGTAGACGTCTTCTAGCTCACCGATGTTGTAACTGAGCACCACATCCTTGCCCAGCGCGTAGTCTGCTGCGGCGTATTTGAAGTCGCGGTTGTCGGTGCGTGGGTATTGCCCGTTGGCGTAGGCGATACCGATGCCCTGGTAATCGGTGGAGTCCCGGTGGCGGGCGCGGTCGAGCCTGCCGGCGCGCAGGGTCAGCCCGGTGATCGAGGTGTTGGTGACCTGGGTGCCGCGGAAGTCCTGAGGGAACAGCCGGGTGGTGCTTGGCTGCAACACGCCCAGGCTCGGGTTGATGGTACCGACCAGCACTTGCGTGTCCTGGTACAGCCTCACCTTCGCGGTGAGGGCCAATTTGCTGTATTCGTCCTGTGACTCGCGGGCATAGCTGGGGCCACCCGGGCGGCTTTCGGCGTTACGCGGCAGTAGACCAGAGCCGCTTCGCTGCGGACTTGAGTCGAGCTTGAGGCCGTACATCAGTGCTGCATCCAGGCCCAGGCCAATGTCGCCTTCGGTGTAGCCGGACTGGAAGCGAAAGGTCAGGCCCTGGGCACTTTCTTCGACGCGGTTCTGGCCGCTGCCATCGCGGTAATCGTTCTGGAAATAGAAGGTTCTGGAGTCCACCGAGGTCTTGCTGTCATCGAGAAAAGCGGCTTGTACGCCTGACGACACGGCGAGGGTAAGTGTGGTCAGCGTCAGCAGCTGCCGGTTCAGGTTTGTTGTCATTGTTACCTGTCCTATGTGGGGGCGTTTCTATCGGCTGGCATCGCGTCAGCCCACCACAATTACCGGCGAGGACGGCCTAAAAGTCAATAGGCTATAAAAATGACCTATTGACTTTTAGGTCGTGCAGCGGTCTCATGGGATCACAGCAAGCGCCCAGGGCTTGGCTGATAGCCGTACACTGAGCGGCACGCTCGTGTGACGGCAAAACCGATAACAACAACAGGGCAACCCACAATGATCACAGCGCGCGAAAGTGCAGATGCCGTCCAGGCTTACACCGACGAACAGTTCGCCCAGCGGACGTTCGCCCGTGTGAAATGGAAGATCCTGCCACTGCTCATGATCTGCTATGTCTTGGCACTGATTGACCGCAACGTCATCGGCTTCGCCAAGCTCGGCTTCATGACTGACCTTGGTTTCGGCGAAATGGTGTACGGCATCGGCGCCGGCATTTTCTTCGTCGGCTATATCCTGTTCGAGATCCCCAGCAACCTGATGCTGCAGCGCATCGGTTTTCGCAAGACGGTGCTGCGCATCATGATCATGTGGGGTATCGCCTGTGCGGCGTTCTCCATGATGCAAAGCGAAACCATGTTCTACATCCTGCGCTTTGCGCTGGGTGTGGCCGAAGCGGGCTTCTTCCCGGGGGTGTTGCTGTTCCTCACGCTGTGGGTGCCGCGTAACCGCCGAGCCAGCGTAACGGCGATGTTCATGGCTGCGATCCCTATTTCCGGCATGATCGGCGGGCCCTTGGCGGGCGGCATCATGCAGCACCTGGACGGTTTGTTCGGCCTGAAGGGTTGGCAGATACTGTTCCTGGTCGCCGGCCTGCCGGCCTGCGTGATGGGCGTTGCCACCTACCTGTTGCTGGACAACTCGCCCAAGGAAGCCAAGTGGCTGTCCGAGCAGGAGCGCCAAGTCATTCTCGACGAGTTGGCGGCAGATGACACCAGCAATGCCAACGAACACCATTCCCTCTGGGGGGCGTTCAAGGACAAGCGCGTGTATGTGCTGGCGTTCACCGCACTCGCGGTTTTCAGTGGCGCAGTGGCGGCTGCATTCTGGGTGCCGACCATCATTCGCAAAACGGGCATCACCGACCTGTTCCATGTCGGCCTGCTGTCGGCACTGCCGTTCATGGTGGGTGTGATCGCGCAGTACCTGGTGGGCAAGCATTCGGACAAGGTCATGGAGCGCCGCTGGCATGTGGCGATCTGCTTGAGCATTTCGGCGCTTGGCTGGTTGACCCTGGCCATTCTGCAACCCAGCACCACTGTCTCGGTGATTCTGCTGATCGTCGCCACCGCATCGGTTCTGGGTGCGACCGGTCCGTTCTGGACATTGCCCGGCAGCCTGCTGACCGGCAAGGCAGCAGCGGGCAGCATCGCCCTGGTCACCACACTGGCCGGTGTCGGTAACGTGTTCATGCCGGCGCTGGTGGGTGCACTGATCGATCTGACCGGCAGCATGGCCGCATCCCAGGCCGCCTATGGCGTGCTGATGCTGACCGGCGCCGCGATGATCCTGCTGGGCACCCCGGCTGAAGCCGGCAAGCCCGTCGTTAAAGCCCACTGACGAGGAAGTGTTCCTGGGCTGTGCCCGGTGAGGACAACCGCAATCGGGCAGTTGCCTGCGGCGAAATGGTGTTGGCCATTGCCGTTGGGGTCGAGTCGATGTCCAGAGCACCGTTTGTAATGGGCAAGGCTGAGGCAGGGCGGCCGGCGCGGCTTGGCCACGATGTGCGTTGGGGTCGGCCAGGGCCTGGTGCTGGCCTTTGAACGCGTTTGACGCAACACCTCAAGCCAGGCTTGCCTGGCTTCTTACAAGAACAATGCTGAGGAGCCTGTAATGGGTACCATCTCGTCGGACTTGCTACGCCAAGTGACTGCCGAACTCTATGAGCGCTCGCTGAAGAAAATCCCTGAAGACACCAAGCGCGCGCTTGCCCAGGCGAAGGCCGTGGAGCGCAATCAGACCGCAAGCCAGACCCTGGACATCATGATCGCCAGCGCACGCGCGGCGGAAGAGGAAAATCATTTTGTCTGCTCCGACTCGGGCGTGCCGGTGTATTTCGTCAAGGTTGGCACCAAGGTCAATTTCGATGGGCCGGTGAAGCAGGCCATCACCGATGGTTTCAGCGACCTCGTCGCCACCATCCAGCCACCCATGCTGGCCCATGTGACCAACCCACTGACCCTTGAGCGTGGCTACGCGGGCAAGGACATGCCCATCACCACCTTCGAATTGATCGATGACGCTGACTACGTCGAGATCACCTGTTCACCCAAAGCCCTGGGCTCCGGGCGCTGGGCAGCACTGGAAATCTTCACCTTTCCAAGCCTTGAGGACATCGAGCGGTATGTCATGGGAGTGGTCCTCAAGGCTGGCCCTCAGCACTGTCCTCCGGTGGTGATCGGTGTCGGGATTGGCGGCACCTTCGACTACGCCGCGAAACTGGCCAAGCAGGCCATGCTGCGCCAGATCGGAACATCCAACCCCGAGCCAGTGCTGGCGGACATGGAAGAACGCTTGCGCCAAGCCGTCAATGCCACAGGGTTCGGCCCCATGGGTACCGGGGGGGATAGTACGGCCATGGCGGTGCACGTGGATTACGCGTCCGGCCATGGTTTCACGCCGGTGGCGGTGTGCTTCAACTGCTGGATCAACCGACGTCGTTCCGCCCGGATCCACCCGGACGGTCGCGTCGATTATTTCGAGTGAGGAACGCCCTATGAAGCGGCTTCAAGCGCCATTTGATGAAAACGCTATCCGTTCCCTTCGTGCCGGCGACCTGGTGGTGGTTGACGGCGACGTGGTGATCACCGCCGGCCTGCCCACGCACCAGCGGTTGATGCACTGCCTGGAAAGCGGCGAGGCCCCCCCTGTCGAGTTGCGCGGCCAAGCGCTTTTTCATCTTGGGGGCTACAGCCAAGGGGAGGGCGAGCGTTTCGAGATGCTCTACATCAACCCCACGACCAGCACCCGGTTCAACCCGTACATGCCAACCTTGATCGAGGGTTTCGGCCTTCGGGTGGTCGGCGGCAAAGGTGGCCTGGATGAACATAGCGTCGAGGCAATGAGGAAGGTCGGGTGCGTATACCTGTCCTTCCTGGGTGGCGGCTGCACCTTGCTGTCCCGGGCGATTCAGCGGGTTGTCGAGGTCGGCTGGCCGGAGATGGTCACCCACTATCGGCTTTCACGTATCAATGTGAACGGCCTGGGGCCGGCAGTGGTTGCCATTGATGCGCAGGGGAACAGTTTGTACGCGCAGAATGCGCAGACAGCCGGCTCCCACTCAGGGGAAGTGTTGGCAGGCCTGCACGCTCAGGCTCGGCAGGAGAAAACTCAGCTTTCCTAGCATGGCCAAGAACCGCCTGGCACCAGCAGCCCGCAGCCGGCGGTTCTGCTGGGGCAGGCGGCGCAGCGCCAAGGCGGGATCGGGCAGCGGCAGCCAACGCTAGTGGTGCAAAAAGTTATGGTATAACATAAATCAGCGCAGCACTGGCCTTTGGCCTTGCCGCGCATTTGTCTGCCATACAACAACCCATGCCCGACTCAGGACTATCCATGCGATTCCCCCAAGCATCGTTTGCCATTTTCACGGCAATGTTCACACCTGACCTTGTCGCCGGACAGACCGGCACCTCGACCATCACGCTCGGTGACGTGAACATCACCCAGACCACCGGCGTAGCCTTGAGCACCGAAAACGTGCTGACCTCGGTCGACGTTCTTGGCAGCGACCAGGTGCGCGACAAGAACGTGATGAACAGCTGGCAGCTGTTGGGGCAGATGCCAGGCATCCAGTTGACCGAAACCGGGCAAGGTGCAGAGTCTGGCAAGGTCAGTTTCCGTGCGTTCAACGGCGAGGGCTACATCAACGGCATCAAGACGTTGATCGATGGCGTGCCAAGCAACGTCAACAGCGGCAACCAGCGCTTCATCGACATGATTTTCCCGTTGGACATCGAATACATCGAGGTGGTGCGCGGTACCAACGACCCGCGTTATGGGCTGCACAATATCGGTGGAAACATCAACTTTGCCACACGCCAGGGCGGCAACTATGTCGATAGCCGTGTGACCTACGGCAGCTTCGATACCCGTGAAGTGCAGTTGGCGGTCGGCCACGAGGAGGGCAACTTCGCCCAGAACTACATGCTTGCCAAGCAGGACAGCAACGGCTACCGCGACCACAGCAACTCGAACAAATATGCGTTGGGCGGCAAATGGTTTGTCAACAACGATGACCAGACCTTCCGTGTCGGGCTGATTGCCCGGCTTTATCATCACCAAGCCCAGGAGCCGGGCTTCCTCACCCGTGACCAGCTGCACGCCAGCCGCACCCAGTCACCTGCCAAGAACGGCAATGATGGTGACGACCGCGACATGAAGCAGGTGAGCGTGCACAGTGACTGGCAGCTGGCCGACGACCTTAGCTTGAGCAGCAAGCTGTACTACAACAGCTACAACGATGACCGCACTGTCACCTTCACCGATTACCGGCCTGGCAACGCACCTCGCCAGCGACGCCAGTGGGACGAGCAGCAGCGCGGCATGCTCAGCAACCTGACCTGGCGCGCCAACGATTTGCTGACGCTCGATGGCGGCATCAACTACGAAGAGCAGGACAACCTGTACCGTCGCCTGCGCTACAACTACGGTGTGCCAACCGACTTCGACGCGCCGCCGGCGCGCGTGCAAAATGACGACTCTTATACCCTGCGCAATATCGGCGGGTACGTGCAGGCGGTCATTCAGCCTACCGATGCGCTGAAGATCATCCCGGCCATGCGGGTGGATAAATTCTCCGGCAACACCGAGGTGCTCGGCGGCGCCAAGGCCTCCCTGCAGGACTATGGCTGGATCCGCCAACCCAAACTCAGCGTGATCTACAGCCTCACCCCCGAAATCGACGTTTACGCCAACTGGGGGCGCACCTTCCAGGTGCTCACCGGGTCCGCGGAACCGGCTTACCTGCTGCCCGGGCAGGCCTCGTACAACCCGTCCATCAATACGGGCAAGGAGGTTGGGGTGAAATTCCAGCCGTTCCCGGGTGCCCAGGCGCGGCTTGCGCTGTGGCAGCAGGATGCGACTGATGAAGTTGCGAACATGCCCAGCACCGGCACCACGGTGGGGCTTGGCGAAACCCGCCGCCGTGGCGTGGACATGCAGATCAGCGCACAGCTGGATGAACAGTGGACGGTCTGGGCGTCCCACGCGGTTCAGGAAGCGAAAGTGGTCAAGGGCCTGGCTGCCAACGGCCAGTCTTTGTCAGGAAAAGAGGTGTTTTCCACCCCACGCTACATCAGCAATGTGGGCGTAGAGTACCGCTACAATGACGACTGGAAGTTCGGCGCGCAGGGGCGGGCACAGGGTAGCTACTACATCGATGAGCTCAACGAGCAGGGTAAGTACGGTGGCTTCGTGGTCGTGGATGCCAGCGTGAGTTACCGGATCACCCCGTCCACCAGCGTGGATCTGCAGGTGAAGAACTTGCTGGGCCGCGAATATGAATATGTCTGGTACGACAACTTCTTCTGGGGCGGCAACGACCAGCCCATGTTCTCGACCGCCCCAGGCCGTTCGGCATTCGTGTCGTTGAACATGAGCCTGTAACAGGCTGGCCGTGCTACAGGCGAGCGTCTGCTCGCCTGCTCGGGGCCACCGCGGCCAGCCCGCTTTGCCATCAGAAGTCGAACGTCACGCCGGCATAGAGTGCACGCCCGTCACCGGGGGCGTGCAGCGAAGCGTGCGCCCCATCCGGGTCGTACCAGGCGTACGCGTAATAGCGATTGGTCAGGTTTTTCAGTTGCAGGTCCACGCTCATCGACGCACTGACCTGGTAGGTTGCCCCCAGGTTCAGCAACACATAGCCACCGTAGGTGCCTTGGGTGTTCTCGCGCTCCAGGTAGTAGTGGGTCTGGCCGTTTGCCCAGGCGCTCAGTTGCAGGGCAGGCGTGGCCTGGTAGTTGATGCCGGTATTCCACAGGTGGTGCGGCACATGGTCGATCTCTTTGCCTTTGCTGCCAGGCAGGGCGCTGCTCGGCTCAAGGATCTTCGAGTATTGCCATGAGTACGACATCCACATCTCGGTGCGTTCGCTCGGGTGCAGGTTGACCTGCAGGTCGTAGCCCCAGCGCCGTGTCTCACCAACATTGTCCGACTCCCCGCTGGGGTCGTTCAGGCGACGGCTCACTTCGCCAGAGGCGTCCTGCTGCCAGTAGGCCACGCGGCCATCGACCCAGCTGGCCGGGGTGAACTTGATGCCGGTTTCCCAGCCTTCGTTGATCGAAGGGGCCAGGTCCTCATTGCGCGGCGGCACCTTGTAGGCTGCGGCGCCGGTCCCGACCTGGAAGGTGCGGCCCCAGTTGGCGTAGACGCTGGCAAACTTCCATGGCGAATAGACAATGCTGAGCTTGGGCTGCTTGATCAGCCCGTAGTCGTTGATGTCGTAGTCCTGCCCGGTCATCTTGTTGGTGAAGTCACCGCTGATCTTGTCCACCCGGTAGGCCGGCACGATCTTCAACGATTGGAACGGCTCGATCTGCGCCTGCACGTAGGCACCGACCGTGTTGAAGTCGAAGTTCTGGTCGCGTGTCTGCCCCTGGCGTACACGCTCCACGGTGCGATAGCGCTCGCTGCGGTTCTGTTGCTTCTGCACATCGCTGCCACCTTCCAGCGCGAAGGCATGCAGCCAGTCCACCTGTGGCCGCCAGGTCAACGAGGTAATGGCACCGTACTGGTCTTCGTAGGTGTCTCGTTCCTGTTGCGAGCTGGTACGCCAGTATTGAGTCCAGCGACGATCGTCGAAGGTATTGAGGTAGGTCTTGGCCGACCACGACAAGGTGTCGGCCAGGTCGCTATCGAAGTGCACGCTGACTTGGTTCATCCGCCGGGTACCCTTGTCCGTGGCGTTGTAGTCATTGCTCATGCGTGGATGATGGCGGGCGTCATCCTCGGTCAGGTAGCCCGCCTCCTGAGCCTCTGACTCGTAGTGACGGGCAATCAGACCAAGGCGGTAGCTGCCATCGTCTGGGGTATAGAACCATTTGCCGCCGAAGCTGTAGCGCTCGGTATCGGCATGGTCACGGTAGCCATCAACCTGCTGGCGAGCGAAGAAGTAGTTCTGCGTCCAATTGCTGGTCTCGATGCCCTTGGCCAGTTGCACCTCACGCGTATTGAAGCTGCCGTAGCGCAGGCGCGCCTTGTTGTAGTTGCCCCCGGTGCGGGTGTGGATATTGACGTTACCGGCGATGTTGTTGAGGCCGTAGCGTGGATCGCTGGTACCACGCACCACCTCGATGCTGTCGATGTCCATGGGAAACACCGAGTCGATGAAGGGCATGTTGCCGTCGTTGGTGTTGCTGGGGATGCCATCGATCAGCAACTTCACGGCGTTCACTTCGCCTTCGCCATTGAAGCCGCGAAACGACAGCTTGCCCGAGGTGGTGCCCTGGTTGAATTCGGTCAGCAACACCCCGGGCGCGCGCCTGAACAGCTCCCAGCTGTAGGCCACCGGCATTTTCTCGAGGATGTCGCCGCCCAGGATATCCACCGAACTGAGCACGCTGCTGGTGGCCAGCGGGCCGCTTTCGGTACTGGTCACGTTGACCGCGCCAAGGGTGAGGGTGGAGTTTTCAGCAGGCAGTGTTTCGGCCACGGCCAGTGTCAGGGGGCTGAGGCTGAACAAAACGAGCACGGGCAAGGCAGCACGTGCGGTACAACGCAACGCAGGCATGGAAAGTTTCCTGGCTAGACAGTCGGGCAGGGCTGCGCACCGCAGGTCACGGGGCAGCCGTTGGCAATCAGCGACGGGTCAGGCCAGGGGGGAGGCGCGGGGGTTGAGCTTTGGCCACTGCTCACGCGGCAGTGGCAACCTGTGGCTGTCACCGAGCAGAAGCGCATCGGGCCAGAACCGCGGGAACAGGTGGCGATAGTAGTCGCTGGCCAGCAGGCTATGCGCGGCATGACCACAGCAGCAGTCGCCCGCCTGGTGTTTCGTGTCCGGCTGTTCATCGAGTTGTGGCAACTCGGCCTTGAGCTGGGCCAGCAGTGACTTGGGCAGACTCTGTGCACCGTGCAGGCTGCAAAAGCTGCCGAGAATCAGGGATTGGCTGTCGACGCGGGGTGTTTGCAAGGCACGGTCGAGCGGCATCGCCAGCAGGTTGAACAGCACGGCGAAGCAGGCGAACAGACAGAGATGCGCACGCGCTCTTGAAAGCATGAATCACCCATGAAAACGTCGCGCGCATTAAGCCGTATCGGTGACGGGCAGTTCAAGTTCCGTGACGCGCTATTTTGTCGCATGCGCTAATGACCGCTGTCGTGTCTGGCGCCATTACAGAACTTGCGCAGGGCTGGAGCTCATTGTCATTTGGGTTTGAACTTGAACCGCGTTAGGATTCTCTAACTAGCACCCCACCCACTTCGGAGTAAGTACATGTCGCGTCTGGCAGAGTTTCGTCAGCTTGAACAAAAACTGGCCCAGCAATTGGCTGAACTTGAAGCGCTCAAAGGCTCGTCCGAGCTGCAAAAAGAAATCGAGTTTGAGACAAAACTACGCGACCTGCTCGCCGAATATGGCTACAGTCTGCGGGACATCATCAATTTGCTCGATCCGCAGGCCAACCGTCAGTCCGCACCTGCTGCCACAGCGAAAGCACCGCGTCGTGCCCGACAGGTCAAGCAATACAAGAACCCGCACTCTGGCGAAGTTATCGAGACCAAAGGCGGCAATCACCGCCAGTTGAAAGAGTGGAAGCAGCAATACGGCGCTGATGAAGTCGAAAGTTGGGTCGCCCGCTAACTCGTACCGCGCACAACTTATCAAGTGGGGCCGCTCTGTGCCCCATCGCCGGCAAGCCAGCTCCCCCAGGAACAGCATAGCCCTCAAGCATTGCACGGTCCTGTGGGAGATTCTATGGTTTCTGGCAAGGGTAGCCGCAGCATCTTCAGCGCCTGTGAGATCGAGCGCCGCCCGCGCGGCGCTTCGCGGGTAAACCCGCTCCTACGTTTTTTTCGGGCCAGTATTGCCTGTGACAGGCGCGCGCGACCGCCTTGTTTGTACAACGCGATATCGTGTCGGGCGCCAAGGCGTTCGCGCGCAAATACCACAGGCATAATTGGCCCGAAACAAATGTAGGAGCGGGTTTACCCGCGAAGCGCCGCGCGGGCGGCGCTCGATCTCACAGGCGCTGCATATCTTCTGACAAACACCTGTCAGCCCTGATGCGATCCCTTTGAAAGCTGGCTTGCTGGCGATGGGCTGCGCAGCAGCCCCATTGGGTGTTACTCACACTCAAGTGAACTACCCGCTAGCGGTGGTGCACAGCTTCCCAGCGAGATACAAGCCCATTACAATCGCGATGAATTCCTATTCTCGTTTTCGCGTGGGTTACAAGATGTCCGGATCGGTGACGGAAACGACGCACCATCAACACCTGCACAGGCTGTATCAGGATCACAACGGTTGGCTGCGTAGCTGGTTGCGCGAACGTTTGAGTAATTCGGCGGATGCTGCCGATCTTGCCCAGGACACATTCGTACGGGTACTGGTCGCGCGCACCGCCCATTCGCTGCAGCAACCCCGTCATTACCTGGCGACCATCGCGCGCGGGTTGGTCATCGACCTGTACCGCCGCCGCAGCCTGGAACAGGCGTACCTGCAAGCATTGGCGTCCAGGCCGGACGTTCATGCACCCTGTACCGAGACCCGGGCAATCATTCTGGAGAGCCTGCTGGCCATAGACCGCATGCTCGACGGCCTGGGGCTGCGTACACGGCAGATATTCCTAGCGGTGCAACTGGATGGGCTGACGTATGAAAAGGCAGCCGAGCGTTTCAATGTATCGGTCAGCACCGTGCGCAAGCACCTGGCCAAGGGCCTGATGCACTGCCTGTTGATGGACGGCGAATGAACCAGGTGCTGGCCCAGGCGGTTGAATGGCATGTTCGCCTCAATGACAGTAGCGCCAACCAAGCCACTCGCGCGCAATGGCAGGCCTGGCTGGATGCCGACCCCGCGCATGCACAAGCCTGGCAGCGTGTAGAACGGTTGCAACACCGGTTGAGCCTGGCACCCGCCGGCGTGGTCTCCACCACCTTCGAGCAGGCACGGCAGCATAGAAGGGCGGTACTCAAACAGCTGGCCGTGCTGCTCGGGCTCGGTGCAACCGGCTGGGCAGGCTATCGGGCTTCGCCCTTCGCCGCCGACTACAGCACGGGCGTCGGCCAACGCCAGCGGCTGACGTTGGCCGATGGCAGTGCACTGGTGCTGGATACCGCCACACGGGTGGATGTGCTGTTCGATGCCCAGCAACGGCTGATCGTGTTGCGCCAAGGTGCCATTCTGGTCGATACCGCAAAAGATCCTCGCGCCCTGAGCGTGCAGACTGCGCAGGGGCGTGTCGAGGCGCTCGGCACCCGATTCACGGTGCGTCAGGACGATGGCACTACCCGGGTTGCCGTGCAAGCGCATGCCGTGCGGGTCAGGCCGCAACTGGGCCTCGGCCAGGCACTGCGCGCCGAAGCGGGGCAGGCGGTGAGCTTCAGCGCAACCACCATAGGCCCCCTGCAGCCAGCGCCAGAGCAGGGCTCTGCGTGGTCGCGCGGCATGCTGGTCGTCGTGGACTGGCGCCTGGATGCGGTACTGGCCGAGCTCTCCCGCTATCGCCACGGTGTGCTGAGCTGCTCGCCTGATATCGCCGGCCTGCGGCTCTCCGGCACTTTTTTGCTCGACGATACCGAGGGCGCGTTGGCCAACCTCGAGGCCTCACTGCCTGTTCGGGTCCGCCGCCTGACCCGTTACTGGGTAAGGCTGGAGCGCCAGGCGGCATGACGGTAAATTTTTCTGCATAGAGGGGTAACAGATTTTCATTCCTGTTTCGGCTCTACCTGCATGTGCGCATCAGACGCACCCATTGCCAACGCTGACAGGAAACTTTTCATGCAAGTACGCCCCCTCTTTTCTGGCCTTTGCGGCCAACCCACAGCACGGGCCCTGTGCTTTGCTGGCGCGGTATTGGCGTTGACGCCTGCCTGGGCCAAGCCGATCGACTATGACATCCCTGCGGGCACGTTGGCCGCCACCTTGAGTCAGCTCGCTGCCGCCAGCGGCGTGATGATCACCTTCAGCTCGGAACAAACAGCGGGCTTGAGCTCGCCAGGGCTGCACGGTAGCTACGAGGTGGAACAAGGTTTCGCCCATGTGCTTCAGGGCAGCGGGTTGCGCATTGTGCAGGCTGGCGAAAAACGGTTCGTACTCGCCAGCATGGAAGCCGGCGGGGCCCTGCAGCTGGGCGCTACCACCATCGATGCAGCGGGCCTGGGCGCCATCACGGAAGGGACCGGCGCCTACACCACGGGTGCCACCAACGCCGCCACCAAGCTTGCCTTGTCATTGCGCGAGACCCCGCAAACGGTCAGCGTGATGACGCGCCAGCGCATGGAAGACCAGCAACTCACCACACTGAGCGATGTGCTGAAACAGACGCCAGGCCTTTCCGTGCAGAACATCGACAGTGAACGCGTGAACATCTATTCGCGTGGGTATGCCCTGGACAGTTACCAGTTCGATGGCATCCCGACCACCTTGATCGTGCAAACCAGCGCAAGCCCGCAGAGCCTGATTGATACCTCGGTCTATGACCGGGTCGAAATCGTCAGGGGCGCCACCGGTTTGATGACCGGTGGCGGCGACCCCTCTGGCAGTGTCAACCTGGTCCGCAAGCGGCCAACCGCCGGGTTCCAAGGCTCGGTCAGTGCCGGCGCAGGCTCGTGGGACACGTATCGCACCGAGGTGGATGTGTCTGGCCCGCTGACCGCCGATGCGCGCTTGCGCGGCCGCGCCGTCATGGCTTACCAGCAGGGCAATAGCTTCATTGACCACTACCAGCAGGAGAAGCAGACCTATTACGGCATTCTGGAAGCTGACGTTACCGACAGTACGCTGCTGACAGTCGGTTTCGACTACCAGAAGAATGACCCGCGTGGCGTATCCTTCGCCAGCTTCCCGTTGTTCTACAGCGACGGCGGGCAGACTGACTTCCCACGCTCCATCAACGCCGGGGCACGCTGGAGCTATCGCCAGCAGAACACGCTCAATACTTTCGCGACCCTTGAGCACGGCCTGGCCAACGACTGGAAACTGAAGCTGGCCGTGAACAACATGTACAGCACCCGGGAATATTCGCTGGCTTCGCTCAGTGGTGGGGCACCTGACCGTGAAACAGGTGAGGGCGCCTACCTTTACGGGGGAGATGGCTATGGCGCCCAGCGGCAATTGGGTCTCGACGCCATGGCCCAAGGGCCGTTCCAGTTCCTGGGCCGCGAGCATGAACTGGTATTGGGCCTGAGCGCTTCGCAGTTTAACGACTACAGCGACCCGGACGATGACGACCTGGAGATGCGCCCGGCCAATATCCATACCTGGGACAACGACACCGAGCGGCCGACTTCGGTCGGTAAACTGATGAATGACGACACCACGATTCGCCAGGATGCGGCGTACATGGTTGCACGCTTCAAGCCGGCGGACGATCTGTCGCTGATTGTCGGTGCGCGCGTGGGTGACTACAGCTACAAGAAGAAAGCCATCTACAACCCGCCTTACACGCGTTCGTCCAGCACTGCCGAAAGCCGTGAAAGCGGCTTCGTAACGCCTTATGCCGGGGTGGTGTATGACCTCAACGACATTCATTCGGTGTACGCCAGCTACACGACGATCTACAAGCCTCAAGCCCTACGAGAGCAAAACGGCAGGAACCTGGAGCCGAGGCAAGGGGACAACTACGAAGTTGGCCTGAAAAGCGAGTTCTTCGACGGCCGCGTCAACACGGCCATTGCCCTTTATGAAATAAAACAGGACAACCTAGGGGTTCCCACGGGTGAAACCGTGGAAGGCACGGTGCGCGAGTCGGCCTACCGCGCGGTGGCCGGCGCGAAGACGCGCGGTATCGACATGGAGATCTTTGGCGAAGTGCTTCCCGACTGGCATGTCAGCGCGAGCTACAGCCATAGCGTTACCAAGGATGCCGACCATGAGCGCATCAGAACCGAAGCACCGGCTAACCTGATAAAGCTCTGGACGACCTACCGTCTTCAAGGGGACCTGAACCCATTGACCATCGGCGGGGGCCTGAACTGGCAGAGTGGCATGAGCCTGACGACGAGCCAGGGCAAGGCAACGCAGGAACAGTATGCCGTGTTCAACGTGATGGCGCGTTATGATATCACCCGGCAGCTGAGCGCTTCTGTCAACGTCAACAACGTGTTCGACAAGCAGTATTTCAGCGCCCTGGACCCGACCTTCTTCACCGGCTACTACGGTGAGCCACGCAATGTCATGTTCAGCACCCGGTACGCTTTTTAACGCGGGGAGGGTGCAGGCCCGCCGACGCCTCAGGCCAGCCTTTGCAGATAGCCCGGCGCGTCAGGTTCGGGCAGCACCGACAGCACCTTGAGCCGCTGCAAGGTCCGTTCGCGGGCCTTGCACAGGTGGTCACGCAGGCATGAACAGGCAGTGTCGACGGTGCCGTACAGCAAGGCTTCGAAGACCAGGCGGTGCTCCACCAGCATGGCTTCGTCATTGCTGGACTGCAGGGCTTCGTGCAAGACCCGGCCAACATTCATGGGGATCTGGCATTGGCGAATGACTGCTGCCATGCGCGTATTGGCCACGCCGGCGATGCAGGTCACATGCAGGTCCTGCTCGAGCTGTTCGATGTCGGCGCGCTTCACATCACGGCCGGCGGCCTGCGCACTGACTACGCGGTGCAACATCGCTTCAAGATCACTGCGGCTGACATGCTCGACGCCTTGGCGCAGGGCATCTGGCTCCAGCAGCATCCGTAGCTCGTAATCGTGCTTGACCGCCTGGGCCGTCAGCGGGCCGGCGAGCCATTGCGAGTACGGCTCTTTTTCCACCAGCCCTTTGTCGCGCAATCGCATCAACGCTTCCCTGACGACATTCCGGCTGACGTTGAGTTCTTCGGCGGCACTTTGCTCATCGATCCGGTAATGACCAAAGACCATGAACCGCACGACCGTCTGGGCAAGGTGGTCGTAAATTCGCTCACCTATCGGGCGGTAATCGATCAGGTCCTCTTGTGGCTCCAGCCCCAGGAGCTTGCGCGTGAGCGGTGCGCGCAACGGGGTTTCGCTGGTGCCCTGGGGGTCGACGAGAAAGCCCCGGCCCTCGAAGCGGCGGATCAGCCCTTCCTCATGCAGCAGGTTCAGGGCCTGACGAACCGGTACCCGGCTGGTGCCGAACAGTTCTGCCAAAGGCCCCTCCACCAGCACCAGCCCTGGCGCCGTCTGCCCTCCCAGAATCGCATCGCGCAGGGTGTTACGGATGATCTCGTAACGAGAGGCCGGGCGGTCTTCAAGGGGCTGGGTAGCAGACATCAGAGGGTTCTCGTGAAGCGTGGGAGGCCAGTTTCGCACAAGCGAAGCGAGATGTGACCGGTCGCCGGTGACACCGCTGTGAACGGTTTTGGGGCAGGCTGTTACCGAACACCCCAAAATGTATCATCCAGTAAAACATACATTCCAAGATGCGAGTCTGGACTTGGGTATCGCGCGCCATCGCCAACCCTTGGCCAACGCGGCGCGGGGACTTTTCTATAAACCGCTTCACAAGGTTGGCACGACGCATGCTTACGTAAATGTACTTATCAAACAAATATACATTTAAGAGGTTTTGCCATGCTTGCCGATGCGCTTTCCCTGGCCAAGCAATTTGCCGCGGGAACCCACGACCCTGTCACTGCGATGGAAGCGGCGCTGGTGAGCGCTCAGCAGGTGCCGGCTGCATTCATCACCCTGTGCGAGGCGCGGGCGCTGCGCGAAGCGGCTGCGGCCAGGTGCCGCTGGCAAGCCGGGCAACCGTTGTCTGCCTTCGATGGGGTACCGGTAGTCTGGAAAGACCTGTACGACCTGGCCGACCACATCACCACTGCAGGCGCGAAGGTGCGCTTGCACGCGCAACCGGCGCCGCGTGATTGTGCACTGGCCACGGCGCTCAGCCGGGCGGGCATGGTCAGCGTGGCAAAGACCAACCTCAGTGAGCTGGCGTATTCGGGGCTGGGCCTCAACCCCCATTTCGGCACACCAACCAACCCGGGCTTCGCCGGCGCCGCACGCGCGCCGGGTGGCTCGTCATCGGGGTCGGCAATTGCGGTGGCCCAAGGTGTGGCCCCTATCGCCATGTCGACCGACACTGCCGGCTCCATCCGGGTGCCGGCGGCGTTCAATGGATTGGTCGGCTACCGCAGCAGTGCCAAGCGGTACTCATTCGAGGGGGTCACCCCCCTGGCACGGTCCCTCGACTCGCTGGGGCCCATTACCCGTAGCGTGCGCGATGCCATCGTCCTCGACAACCTGCTACTGGGCGACCACCTTGGCATGCCGCTAGACGCCGTTGCCCTGCCCATCGCCGGGCTCAAGCTTTGCGTGGATGCGCAGTTGCTGGGCGATGCACGCATTCAACCAGAAGTCAGGGCCAACCTTGTTGCGGCACTAGAGCGGTTGGCGGCCGCTGGCGCGGTGGTCGAGCACAAAGCTGTCCCAGCCTTCCAGCAAGCACTGGACGTGATCGAGCAGATCGGTTGGCTGGGCGGCGCCGAGGCTTTTGCCCTTTACCAAGGGCTGCTCGACAGCCCGCAGGCCGAGCAACTGGACCCCCGTGTGCGCAAGCGGCTGGAGGGCGCCCGTGCCTACCCAGCCAGCAAGCAAGTGCTGCTGTACCAGGCTGCCGAAGCACTGAAAGCACAGATCGCACGCGAGCTGGACGGGGCATTCCTGGTAACCCCGACCGTCGGCCATGTTGCGCCACTGCTGGCACCGCTGGAAGAGGACGCTGAGCTATTCGTTGCCACCAACCTGGCAACCCTGCGGCTGACCATGCCGGGCAGCATGTTGGACATGCCTGGCGTTGCGTTGCCAAGCGGCAAGGGGGAGGCAGGGCTACCTACCAGCCTGCTGCTTTCGAGTTCGAGTGGGAACGACAAGGCCCTGCTGCGAGCTGCGTTGGCGATCGAGCCTTACGTGTGCGTCGGGCTTTGAGTCAGCCCATCGGGCAGGCAGCGGCGTACCTGCAATCAATTGAATAACCAAGAGGTCGAGATAATGACAAAAGAAATTTTTGTATCGATTGGCGTCGACGTGGACGCGGTAGCCGGTTGGCTGGGCTCCTACGGGGGTGAGGACTCGCCCGACGACATCTCGCGCGGTCTGTTTGCCGGGGAAGTAGGCGCACCGCGGCTTCTCAAGCTGTTCAAGAAATATGACCTGCGCACAACCTGGTTCATCCCGGGCCATTCGGTGGAGACCTTCCCCGAGCAGATGAAGGCGGTGGTTGAAGCGGGGCATGAAGTGGGCATTCATGGGTACAGCCATGAGAACCCGATCGCGATGACGCCGGAACAGGAAGAAATCGTTCTGGACAAGTCGATTGAAATCATCACCCGGTTGGCAGGCAAGCGGCCCACGGGCTATGTGGCGCCGTGGTGGGAGTTCAGCAACGTTACCAACGAACTGCTGCTGAAGAAGGGCATCAAGTACGACCACAGCCTGATGCACAACGACTTCCACCCTTACTACGTTCGAGTGAAGGACAGCTGGAGCAAAATCGATTACAGCCAGCACCCCGATACCTGGATGAAGCCCTTGGTGCGCGGTGAAGAGACCGATCTGGTCGAGATCCCGGCCAACTGGTACCTCGATGACTTGCCGCCGATGATGTTCATCAAGAAATCGCCCAATAGCCACGGCTTCGTCAACCCGCGCCACCTTGAAGAGATGTGGCGTGATCAGTTCGACTGGGTCTACCGGGAGAATGACTACGCGGTATTCCCCATCACCATTCACCCCGATGTGTCCGGCCGGCCTCAGGTGCTGCTCATGCTCGAACGGCTTATCGAGCACATGAAAAGCCACCCAGGTGTGAAGTTCGTCACCATGGACGAAATCGCCGACGACTTTATCCGGCGCCAACCGCGCAAGCGTTGAGCCACTGCTTCGGTTAGCACGTTTTCAAGCGGATCAAAAACAAGAGAAGCGCCGATATGACCACTACGCAAGCCACCACCACGGCTCCTGTGACCGAGCCTGGTACCTGGAAACCGGTACAGCTGGAATCCAGAGATGTCAGATACGCAACCTGGATTGCTTTCTTCGCCTGGGTTTTTGCAGTTTACGATTTCATCTTGTTCGGCACCCTGCTGCCGGTCATGGGCGGGCATTTCACCTGGAGTGAAGCTGAACAGGCGGAAATTGCCACGTGGGTAGCGGTCGGCGGCGCTGTCGTGGCCTTCATTGTCGGGCCGCTGGTGGACAAGATCGGGCGCCGTGGCGGGATCATCTTCACTATTGGCGGCACCGCACTGTGCTCTGCGCTGACAGCAGTGTGTGCCGGCATGGGCAAGGGGCCTTTGATTGCCGTGCGTTCGGTGGCAGGGCTGGGTTACGCCGAAGAAGGGGTCAACGCTACCTACCTGACCGAGGTGTACGCGGCGTCGACCGACCCGAAACTGATCAAGCGCCGCGGCTTCGTCTACAGCCTGGTGCAAAGCGGCTGGCCGGTAGGGGCGTTGATCGCAGCAGGCCTGACGGCATTGTTGCTGCCGCACATTGGCTGGCAGGGTTGCTTCATCTTCGCCGCTGTACCTGCGCTGGTAGTCGCCATCCTGGCGCGCAAGCTCAAGGAAAGCCCCCAGTTCCAGGTGCATCAGCGCATCCACCAGTTGCGCAAAGCGGGCGAAGAACCTGCCGCACGCAGCCTGGCGCGCGAGTACAACGTCGATTACGACGAGCACGCCAAAGCCGGTGTCGCTGCTGCCTTCCGTGGGGCGGCCCTGCGACCGACCGTGGTCTTGAGCCTGGCGATCCTGCTGAACTGGTCGGCTATCCAGGTGTTCAGCGTGCTGGGCACGTCGGTGATCGTGAGTGTTCACAAGCTGTCGTTCGAGAACTCCTTGTGGATCCTGGTGTTGTCCAACCTGGTGGGCTTCATCGGCTACCTGGTTCACGGTTGGCTAGGGGACCGGATTGGCCGGCGCAATACCGTAGCGCTGGGCTGGATGTGTGGCGGCTTGGCGTTCTTCGCCATGATCCAGGGCCCCAGCGACCTGGTCACGGTCATCGCTTTGTACAGCCTTGGCCTGTTCTTCCTGACCGGCCCTTACTCCGCCATGTTGTTTTTCATGGGCGAGAGCTTCCCCACCAGTATTCGTGCCACAGGCGGCGCCATCGTGCATGCCATGGGGCCGATCGGCGCCATCGTCGCCGGGCTGGGAATTACCAGCGTGTTGTCCACCGGCGGTGAATGGCACAGCGCGGCGCTCTGGTTCGGCGCGCTGCCTTGCTTCCTATCGGGCTTGATCATGCTTGCTGCCCGACATGTCGAACCTCTTTCAGTCAAATAACCAGGAGTTGCACACATGTCTCGACCCGTAGCATTGGTCACTGGGGCTGCCAGTGGCATTGGCCAGGCGGTCGCCGTCGCGTACGCCCGGATGGGCGTGCGCGTGATGGGTGGCTACCTGCCCGCCGACCCGCATGACCCCGCTGAAACGCAGCGCTTGGTCGCCCAGGCCGGCGGCGAATGTTCGATGATGGCGATGGACGTTACCGACAGCGCTTCACTGGACGCCATCGCCGCCGCGGCAGTCGAACGCTTCGGTCGGCTCGATTATGCCGTGGCCAACGCCGGGCTTTTGCGCCGGGCGCCGCTGCTGGAAATGTCGGACGAGCAATGGAATGAAATGCTCAACGTCGACCTTACCGGCGTGATGCGCACCTTCCGCAGCGCAAGCCGCCACATCGGTGAAGGCGGCGCACTGGTGGCCATTTCGTCGATTGCCGGTGGCGTGTATGGCTGGCAGGACCACGCGCATTACGCAGCGGCCAAGGCTGGGGTGCCCGGGCTGTGCCGCTCCCTGGCGGTGGAGTTCGCCCCCAGGGGCATCCGTTGCAACACCATCATTCCCGGCCTGATCGAAACCCCGCAATCGCTGGACAGCAAAAATTCCCTGGGTGCCGAGGGCCTGGCCAAGGCGGGCAAGGCGATCCCCTTGGGGCGCGTAGGGCGCGCCAGCGAGGTTGCTGACCTGGTCTGCTTCCTGACTGGTCCCGCGTCGAGCTACATCACCGGCCAGAGCATCGTGATCGATGGCGGCCTTACCGTGCGCTGGCCTGAATAGGAAATTGCTGCGCCGCAAGCTCGCCTTGCGGCCGCGAGGAGAACAAGCATGAAACCATTGCAGAACCGCCGCGCCGTCATCACCGGCGCGGGGAGTGGCATCGGCGCGGCCATCGCCCATGCCTACGCCGATGCGGGCGCGCTGCTCGTGTTGTGTGACCGCGACCCCCAGCGTTTGGCGGTGGTCGCGAACCAATGCCGCGACCGCGGCGCGCAGGTGATCGAATCTGTCGCTGATGTGGGTAGCCGGGAGGGTGCGCAAGCCGGTGTAGATGCGTGCGTCGCAGCGCTGGGGGGCATCGATGTGCTGGTCAACAATGCCGGCATGCTGACCCAGGCCCCCTGTGTGGACCTGACCCAGGAAATGTGGGATGAGATGCTGCGGGTGGACCTGACCAGCGTGTTTGTCGCGAGCCAGCGCGCGCTGCCGCACATGCTGGAGCAGCAGTGGGGGCGCATCATCAACATCGCCTCCCAGCTGGGGATCAAGGGCGGGGCACAACTGGCTCACTATGCGGCAGCCAAAGCCGGCGTGATCGGCTTCAGCAAGTCGCTGGCACTGGAGGTGAGCAAAGACAATGTACTGGTCAACTGCGTGGCGCCAGGGCCGATTGAAACCCCGCTGGTGGAGGGCATCAGCCAGGCGTGGAAGGTTGCCAAGGCCAAGGAGCTGCCGTTGGGCCGCTTCGGCAAGGCTGAAGAAGTGGCACCGATCGCTGTGCTGTTGGCGAGCGAGCCTGGCGGCAACCTGTTCGTCGGCCAAACCCTTAACCCCAATTCCGGCGATGTAATGCCTTGAGGTGAGCCATGTGTGGACTTTGCGGCCTGATCGGTGAGGATGCGCACTGGAGCGACCCCCTGGACACGAGCCTCCCCGGCCGCCGCGAGCGCTTGCGGCGTATCGCCGCGATCAATCAGGTGGTAGCACCCTTCAGGCTCAAGGTCAGTGACGTGCAGGGGGCGTCGTATCTGGTGCAAGGCCCTACCGGCAAGCAAGGGGTTGCCTCGGGCTTGGATCAGCTCTGGCAGACCGCCGAAAGCATACTGGGGCGCTCCCTTGACCCCCTGGATCCGCGAATCCTCGATCACCTGGAGGCGTCGGCATGAGCCTGCAGATCAATGTGCTGACGGGTTTTCTGGGCAGTGGCAAAACCACCTTGCTCAAGCGGGTGCTGGCCAATGCGGACATGGGCGACACGGCGGTGCTCATCAACGAGTATGGGGAGGTGGGGATCGATGACGTGCTGGTGCAGGAAGTTGCCCCCGACACGGTATTACTCCCGAGTGGGTGTGTCTGCTGTTCGGTTAGGGGGGATCTGAAGCAAGCGCTGATCGACCTGCACGGCAAGCGTGCGCGCGGGGAGGTTCCGGCTTTTCGCCGCGTGCTTCTGGAAACCACGGGCCTGGCCGATCCCGCGCCCATTCTTGCCACGCTGCAGCGAGACCCACAACTGCGCGGCCGCTATCACGTGGGCCTGATGGTGACGGTGGTCGACGCCCAGCACGCCCTGCTTCAGGAGCGGATTCACCCCGAGTGGCTGGGCCAGGTCACGGCTGCCGATCGGCTGCTGGTGAGCAAGGCAGACCTGGTCAGCGCTACGGTGCTCGACCCGTTGCTGGCACACTTGCAAGCCCTTAACCCGACCGCATCGATCGCGTTGGCGAGCACGGTCGGGCAGGGCGATGAGCAGCTTCTGGGCGAGGGGCTGAGAAGCCTGGAGCCCGATGAGGAGGTCGCCAAGTGGCTGCTTTTTGCGCCCACCCGGCAGCCGCACCACGGCGGCGCCCAGGTGTGTGCACTGGAGTACGAAACACCGTTGGATTGGCTTGCCTTCGGGGTTTGGTTGTCGATGCTGCTAAGATGCCACGGAGACCGAATTCTGCGGGTCAAAGGGATCTTGAATGTGATCGATGCTGAACAACCTATCGTCATTCACGGCGTACAGCACTGCCTGCATCCGCCCATGCATCTGCGCCAGTGGCCTGGGCAGGCGCGGCGCTCGCGCCTGGTGATCATTGTGCGCGATCTGGATATCCAGCTGCTGCGCCGCTCTTTTCAGGCTTTTTTACAGCGCCTGGGGCGTGCGGCATGAGTGGCCCGGTCACGTTGCGGGTATTGGGCACATCGGTCACCCTACTGGAGCCCATTCGCTTGCGCGCGGAGCAAGAACTGGGCATTCGCATCGAGTACCAGATCCACGACGTGCAGACCGTTCAACGCATTGCGTTGATGCACCCTGAACGCTATGACCTGTACGACCAATGGTTCCATAGCATGGATTTTGTCTGGCCGGCCGGCGCCATCCAGCCCATCGACATCCGCCGGGTCGCCTTGTGGGAGGAGATCAACGACCTGCCCAAGCGGGGCCGGCTGCACGCTGGGGATGAGCTAGCCGGCGGCAGCCTGCCCTGCGACCGGCTGTATGTTCAGCATGACCGGACCCTGGCCAACTGCCCGACAGACTGGATCAGCATGCTGCCGCTGACCCACAACGCGGACAGCTTTGCGTACAGGCCGGACCTTCTGCCGCCGGGGTTCGGCGTTGAGAACGAGAGCTGGTCGTGGTTGGTTGACCCCAACTGGTGTGGGCATGTGGCGTTGCAGAGCGATGCAGCCATCGGGGCGTTGGACGCTGCACTGGCTGTGCAGGCCAAGGGGTTGGCCACGTTCGATGTGATCGCGAACCTGCGCCTGGACGAGATCGACCAGCTTGCGGCAGTGCTCATCAAGCTTCAGCGCCAAGGCCATTTCGCCGCGTTCTGGTCTGATGACCGCGACGCAGGCAAGCTGATGCTGGGCCCCAAGGTGCACATCGAGAGTGTCTGGTCGCCTGCCTTGATGCAGCTGCACCGCGAAGGCATTCAGTACCGCCAGGCCGTGCCCAGGGAGGGGTACCGTGGCTGGTTTGGTGGCCTGTCGTTGTCCCGTGCCGTTGAGGGTGGGGTGAAGGATGCGGCCTATGCCTACCTGAACTGGTGGTTGGCAGGTTGGCCAGGCGCGATGATGGCCCGGCAAGGGTTCTACATTTCCAATCCACTGCGCGCGCGCGATCACCTGTCGGCGGCTGAGTGGGATTACTGGTACGAGGGCAAGCCAGCCCGCGAGCAGTTGCTGGGCAGTGATGGCGAACCGCTGATCGAGCCTGGGCAGCTACGCGAAGGGGGCGCCTACGCCGAGCGTGTGGGCCGTATCAGGGTCTGGAACTCAGTGATGGATGAGCATAATTACCTGGTGCGCAAGTGGGCTGATTTTTTGCGGGCGGGCAAATGAGCCGCTCGCAAACCGGCGCCAAATACCCACGCACACCGGACGGGCGCTATTTCGTTGTCAACGGCCAGCTCTGGCGCTGCAGCAATCCCGGGCTTTCAGACGAAGCGCGCCAGCACCTGGTGCGCGCGCTGATGGAGGCAAGGCGAGCGGTGAAGCAGGCGAAGGCCTGCGAAGATGCAGCCGCTTTAGGGCGGGCTCGGGCAGCGGTCAATTATGCCAAGGTTGCATTAGGCGAGCGTGGGCCGGTGTGGTGGGATGACGGTAGTCCTGATTACAACCGTCACAAGGCTACCAACACTCCTTATGCAGCCTGGTACGACCGGCTGGTCGCGCAGCCGTGAAGGCCTTCCACCGCGCGGGCAAGGCCGCGAAGGGCGCCAGCCTTCAGCGCCGAACCGATCTGATACCGAGCCTGGCGCTTGCCGGCGCTCGGTGAACTTTTACCAAGGTGGACGACTAGATGCTTTTCGTGGTGCTGCTTGGGGGCAAACACCCCCAGGCAAAGATTGAGGTTCACGACATTGTGTTTGCAGCCGCGGATACGCTGGAG
The DNA here is from genome assembly GCF_013305665.1 of Pseudomonas sp. NY5710. NCBI lineage: Bacteria > Pseudomonadati > Pseudomonadota > Gammaproteobacteria > Pseudomonadales > Pseudomonadaceae > Pseudomonas > Pseudomonas sp. NY5710. The sequence continues at coordinate 2,699,600 of NZ_CP045554.1, read as the reverse complement.
CAGGCCTACCCGCAACTACGGGACGGTTGGTTTGGCAGCCCCAAAGGCGTGCACATCGATGCCTGGATGGCCGTCGATGGGGTAGACAGATGGCGCATCGAGCTCAGCCCGCTGGCGCCTTCGCCTGAATCCCTGCGGCTCTATTTCATCAATTTGGGCGGGTACGACGCCCAGGCTTTTGGCGAGGCGCACGACTATCTGCTGGTGGTCGCGAAGGACAAACGAGAGGCCATGGCGAAGGGCAAGAAACAGGCCAGGGCGCATTGGTCGCAAGCTCACAATGATGCAGTGCTGGATGTTGACGACTGCCTGCCCATTGACCAAGTGGGCGGGCGTTTCGTGCACCTTGTCGAGGGGCCGCATGCCGGGTTGCGCCGACGGAATCAATACATTGTCCTTTGATGACGGTAGCGGCGGTCATCGTGGTTACTGAGCCATGGGCCATTTCGTCTGCGGGCTACCCAATTGAGTTTTTCCCGCATCTGCCCCTCACACGCATGAGTCACAAACCGCTGTAGGCGGTATGCCACCTACCGCTATCCCCATCAGAACGCCTGGATTGCTACCCAAGCGCAACCCAGGCGGCATCTGCCAGCCAATGGACCGATGGCCCTGCGGTATCGCTCACCTGTCTCGGCGTTGGAAATGGCCCACCACAACCCCCGCGAGCAGCCCGATAACCGCTGCACTCAGCAACAAGACGGCTTTGTCTTTCGGGGTTTTGCAGCCACCCAATAGACTAGGCTGCGCCGGGCCTTTGATAGGCGAACCGCTCAATGGCTGTGGCTGCGCGGCAGAGAAAACGGCGCCGTGTGTCGGCGCCGTGATGGGCTGATCGGCCGCGATAGGTGAGAGCTGAAGGGATGTACCGTCCACCAGGTTCAAGGTCAAGTTGCTGATAGTGCCGGCTACCCGCCCAGGGAAAATAGGCTCCCCTGCAGCATCGAGATTATCGTAGATGAACCGGTCACCTTCCAGCCAGCCGACAGCCGTCAAAAGCTCTGGGCCGAGGTAATACTTGCCGTCCTGAAAAAAGCCGGTGAACGAGTGGGCGCGCTCGATGTTTTCAACGCAATACCGTTCACCTGGCTTCATGCCTGTCGTTTGATCGATCATGGTGCGAGCTCCGTGAGGTTTATACGTAGTCAGGGCCCAATGTGCCAGGAGCCGCGCCTGGAACAAGGATCACCTTGCGGCAGTTGTCCTCTTTCTGGTCAAACAGCTTGTAGCCCATGGCTGCTTCCTCCAATGCAAGGCGGTGGGTGACAATGAGCTCGGGCTGCAGCCGGCCTGCTTCTATATGCTCAAGCAGCTCGGGCAGATATTTTTGCACATGGGTTTGCCCCATCCTGAAGGTCAACCCCTTGTCGAAGGCATCACCGAACATGAACGCGTGAATGAAGCCCGCGTACACCCCGGGCACGCTGACGATGCCACCACGACGCACAGCGGCAATGCTCTGGCGCAGGGCCTTGCCGCTACTGCCTTCGAGTTTCAAGGCCGTCATCACGGTTTCTGTAGTGCTGCCTTTGGCTTCAAACCCCACGGCGTCGATGACCGCGTCCACGCCACGCATTCCGGGCGTCTGGCGAATGATGCTATCGGCCGGGTCGTCATCATTCTGGAAGTTGATCGGGATGACACCGTAGGCGTCCTGGGCGTAGGCCAGGCGATAGTCATTGTCGTCGACCATGAACACGGTGTGCGCGCCAAGCATTCGCGCGCAGGCGGCACTCAGCAGCCCTACCGGCCCTGCGCCATAGATCGCCACCGATGAACCTTGGCCGATCTGCGCGTTCATGACCGCTTGCCAGGCGGTAGGCAGAATATCGGAAAGAAACAGGACCTTGTCATCTGCAAGGGTCGTAGGCACTTTGAATGGCCCGACGTTGCCTTTGGGCACCCTGACATAGTCGGCTTGGCCTCCTGGGATCCCGCCATACAAGTGGCTGTATCCAAACAGCGCTGCGCCGGGTGGGATGGCCTTTTTATTGATGATCGATCCGCGGCCGGTATTGGTCGTTTCGCAGGCGGCGAATAGATCGTGCTGGCAGAAGAAGCAACTTCCGCAAGCGATCACAAATGGAATCACTACGCGGTCGCCAACTTGCAGGTTCGTTACGCCTCTGCCGACGTCCTCCACGATGCCCATGAATTCGTGGCCGAAAATGTCGCCGTGTTCCGTTTCCGGGATCTTGCCTCGATAGAGGTGAAGGTCTGATCCGCAGATTGCAGTAGCGGTCACCCTCAGAATGATGTCGTCTGGGTCCTGGAGAACAGGGTCAGGGACAGTGTCAACCCTGACATCGTTGGCGCCGTGATAAGTCAGTGCTCTCATGGTCTTGCTCCTGCATTACAGAAATTGGGGTGTATGCAGGGGAAGGCAGTAGGGCGAGTAAAGTTCAGACCAACCGGTTCAGTGGTGGCCTAATGTATGCCCGGCGGGCGCGGCAACCCTACTCAATGCTGATTCCTGGCATGAATGTTTACCGCTGGAGACACGCAAGCCGAAGGTGTTGTAGAACAAGGTCACCGGTATCAGGCGTGCGAAACCTGCCTAGACGACCTGATCTGCTTCCGGCACGGCACGCGCAAGATCCTCAGCATCTGGCCAAGCATGCAAGAGAATGACAGGCACCGATTTGGCGGCGGGCACTTTGCTCCGCTTGGCATGGTGCCATAGGGGCACTAGGGCGTTGGCCTCTGGGTAGTAAGCGGCGGCGCAGCCCACCGGTATGTCGTAGGCGATGATCTGGAAAGGGCCTGCCTCGCGGCGTACAGTCGGTTCAACAGCTGTACGCAAGCGAACCCACCCCCCCGGTACGAAGCCCAGGCGAACGATATCGTTGCGGTTGAGGAACACCACTTTGCGCGTGCCCTTTACGCCCCTGAAACGATCGTCGTAACCGTATACCGTGGTGTTGAACTGGTCATTGCTGCGGAGCGTCATCAGTTGCAGGACATCACGGCCGGCTTCACCTGTCAGTAAGTCGTCATCTTCGTCCAGCGTGGCTGGCGTAATGAATTGAGCCTTCCCAGAGGGCGTGGCCCACTGGCGACGAGATGCGCCGAGCGGGCGGTGAAACCCGCCGGGCTCCCACATCCGCGTCTCGAAGTCATGGAAAATACTTGGATAAACCTTGCTGATGGCTTCACGAACCAGGGCATAGTCGTGCTTCCAGTGCGCCCAGGGAATGGCGATTCTGTCGCCCAGCGTCGCAAGGGCCAACTCTGCGATAATCGCCAATTCCGACCGCAGCTGTTCTCCCGCGGGCTCGGCGTGGCCGCGCCAGGCGCGGATGCAGCCGGTGCTGTCTTCAGTGGTATAGGTCTGTTCAACGCCAAGCTGCCGGTCGATTTCGATTCTACCCAGGCAGGGCAGCAGCCAGGTGTGTTCACCCGGGACCAAGTGGGTGCGATTGAGCTTGGTCGCGATCTGCACACTAAGGCTAAGCTGCGCCCACGCGGGTTCCATCCGGCTGGTATCGGGCACGGCACGCAGAAAGTTACCGCCAAGCCCGATGAACCCCTTCACACTGCCATCGAGAACGCCCTCGCAGGTATCGACCGTTGCCCGGCCCTTGTGCTCAGGGATCTTGAAGCCGAACAGCGACTCGATCTTGTCTGAGGGTACTTTCGCAGGGTCTTCGGTGATGCCTACCGTGCGTTGGCCCTGAACGTTCGAATGCCCTCTGACCGGGCAGATACCGGCCCCTGGTTTACCGATATTCCCGCGCAGCAAGAGCAGATTGACCAGCATTTGCACGTTAGCTACCCCGTGCCGATGCTGGGTCATGCCCATGCCATAGACGATCATCACTTTCTCGCTGCGTGCATAAACGGTGGCCGTGGCCTCCATCGCGCTTCGGCTCAGGCCGGACCGTTGCTCCAGTTCAGTCCATGGGTATCGTCGCACCCGCTCCATGAAGTGAGCGAGGCCTTCTGTATGCTGCGCGAGAAAATCGTGATCGAGTACGGACGGTTGGCCGTTGCTTTTGGCCCTTTCCTCCATTTCCAGAAGTGCCTTGGCCACCCCCATGACGGCAGCGGTGTCACCGCCGATGGCCACTTGGTGGTACTGAGTGCTGATGACTGTGGATTGCGGACCGAGCATCTCAGTGGGGGACTGGGGGTTTACAAAGCGCTCCAGCCCACGTTCCCGGATCGGGTTGAAGGTGATGATCGGGACGTTGCGCTTGCGCACCTCCTGAAGCGGGTGAAGCATGCGCGGGCTGTTGCTGCCTACGTTTTGCCCGAAGAACAGAATGCAATCGGTATGCTCGAAATCGGCCAGTGTGACCGTGCCAACCGGGACCCCGATGCTTTCCTGCAGGCCAACCGAGGTGCTTTCGTGGCACATGTTGGAACTGTCAGGAAGATTGTTCGTGCCATACGCACGGGCGAACAACTGGTAGATGAACGATGTTTCCAGCGAAGCGCGCCCTGATGCATAAAAAACGACTTCGTCGGGGCTGAGTGCGCGCAACTGCGCGCCGATGGCTTTATAGGCTTGCTCCCAGGTCACGACCTGGTAGCGATCAGTGTGCTTGTCGTAACGCATTGGGTGGGTTAACCGGCCATGCTGCTCCAGGTCGAAGTCCGACCAGCCGCGCAACTCGGTCAAGGAGTGGGCCCTGAAGAAATCGGGCGAGGTGCGTCGTGACGTCAACTCCCATGCCGTGGCCTTGGCACCATTTTCGCAGAATTCCAGGGCGTGAGGGTCGCCTGGCTTGGCCCAGGCACAGCTCACGCAGGCGAAACCCTTGGGCTTGTTCAGCTTGAGCAGGGCGGTTGTGCCTTTGATCAGTGCCTGCTCGCGCCAAAGGATATTCAGCACGGAGTGGGCGGACCCCCAGCCGCCCGCTGCAGAGGTATAAGGCCGAAAATGTGATGTGCCATGGATCATCTTCATGTCGACCTCGGCTTGCCATTTAGTGTGTCTAAACGCTACGAGTATTAAGGAGCCTCTAAGTTCGAAGCGATTCAAGGGGCGGCTGGGAACCCCGCGCACGCTGCAACGCGGGGAAGCTGAGGGTGGGCGCTCACGCGCCCCTGATGCCCAGGCCCTCGCGCCCTGGCACCGACAAGTTGGCTTCTTGCGGCAATGCGGTGACCTTGATCGCCCGCACCGGTACCGCGAATTTGGCGCCCACTTTGGAAAAGCGCTCGAGCAGGTGGAAGTTAATCGCCTGCTGGATGTCCATGTACAGGTTGTAGCCCGGGTCCTGGACGATGTACACGCACTCGAACTCCAACGCTTCCTTGCCAAAACCACGCAAATGAGCACGGTCGAAGCGCACCTGCGATTGCGCCTTGATAGCCTCCTCAACGATGCCAGGGGCTTTTTTCACGGCCTCCGTGGGCGAGTCGTAGGACAGGCCAAACTCGAACACAATGCGGCGTTCCTGCAGGCGTTTGTAGTTCTGGATCGTGCTGCTGATCATGCTGGCGTTGGCCATGACGATCTGCTCGCCACCCAGGCTGCGGATGCGTGTGGTTTTCAAGCCCACATGTTCAACGGTGCCCGCCAACGGGCCAATGACGATGAAGTCGCCTACCTCGAAGGGTTTGTCCACGGCGATTGACAGGGAGGCGAACAGGTCGCCGAGGATATTCTGCACGGCCAGCGCCACGGCGATGCCGCCGACGCCAAGGCTGGCGACGAACGCAGTGATGTTGACGCCCAGGTTGGACAGCATCGCCAGTACCACCACCGACCACAGCAGCACCCGCGCCCCCCACGCCGACAGGGTGGCCAGTGCGCTGGCCTGGGTAAGACCGTCGGTGCGTTGACCGGCGAAGTAGCGATCCAGCCCCAGGCCGATGGCGCGGTTGGCCCACAGCCCGATTTGCAGGGCGGCGACCACGAACCACAGGCTGCTGACCCGCGTCAGCCAGCGTTCGGGCAGGTCGAGCATGCTCAGGCCTACCAGCAAGGACGCGAGCAGTAGCAGGAAATTGCTGGTGCCGGCCATCACCTTGGCCAGCACATGGCTGAGCACGCCGTCGTGTTCGGCCCAGCGCCGGATGCGGTGCAGCAGGAAGCTGATGGCGGCGCGGGCGACCAGGAAGGTCGCGATGGCCACCACCAGGGCCAGCAGCCAATTGAGTATGGAAATGCCGAACAAGGTAGTCTCGGTGAACAGGGCTATCAGGCGGTCATTCATGAGCAGTGGGTCTCCTGGGTGACTGGATTGATATGACGGTCTTTTCATGGGATGCCCTGACGGCGCCATAGGTCGATCGGATTTCAAAAACCGCACGGCGGCATGCTCAGTGATAGGTATGGGCCCCAGCGCGCCGAGGGTAGCTGCGATGGAACAACAAGTGCACCTGGCGACTCCATTACAGCAACGGCGAGCCTTGGAGTGCCATGATGATCCACGTGGGATGCGCGGGCTGGAGCTTGCCGCGCCAGTACGCCGCGGCGTTCTCGCAGCCGGGTAGCCACCTGCAGCGCTATGCCGCGCGGCTGGGTGCCGTCGAGATCAACAGCTCGTTCTACCGGCCGCACCTGCCGGCGACCTATGCCCGTTGGGCTTGCGCTGTACCGGCGGATTTCCGCTTTGCGGTGAAGCTACCCAAGCACATCACCCACGAGTTGCAACTGGAACGCTTTGAAGCAGCGCTTGATGCGTTTCTTGGGCAATGCCAACACCTGGGTGACCGCCTTGGCTGCCTGCTCGTACAATTACCGCCATCGCTGGCCCATGATGATGGCCGCGACCGGCGTTTCTTTGAACGCCTGCGCCAGCGCCATACCGGGCCGGTGGCGGTCGAACCCAGGCACGCCAGTTGGCAAGCAGCGCAGTCGATGCTGGTCGACTTGCATATCGCTCAAGTGGCGGCGAGCCCTTCGCGTTTTGGCACCGACGCACAACCCGCGGGCTGGCCAGGCTTGGTCTACTGGCGCCTGCACGGCGAACCGCGCATCTACCGCAGCGAGTATTCCCAACAATACCTGCTACAGCTGGCTGAACGGCTGCGGCGCAGCCACGCTGCCGGTGTGGCAACATGGTGCGTCTTCGACAACACGGCTTCGGGTGCTGCGCTTGGAAATGCGCTGGCGCTCGAAGGGTGTCTGAGTTAGGGCATTCTGCGGTCGTCGCAATCATCTTGCCTATTGCGTATTTTTTGGCTTCAGCTAACTTGTACAAAAACCTGTACATGAATGAGGTGTTGTACATGTATTGCGAGTGGCCTCTGACACTTTACTTTGACGGGGCCTGCCCATTGTGTGCAAGGGAGGTCGCATTTCTGCGCAGGCGTTGCACGGCAGCAAAGCTCATCCTGGTCGATATCGACAGCGATGAGTTCGATCCCACACCGCTGGGCCTGACGATTGAGGAACTACGGTCCTGTTTGCACGCAAGGTTCGCGAACGGGCAGTGGGTCACCGGCTTGGACGCGACCCTGTGGGCCTGGCGTGCTGCTGGTTTGGGTCTTTGGGCAGCACCCTTGGCGTGGCGCCCGTTGCGTCCAGTGCTTTCGGTTTTTTACAAATTGTTCTGTCGCTTGAGGCCAAGTCTGGCCTGGTTACCCCATCCCGATGGCGGGCAACGTTGCAAAGGTGAGGCCTCCAAATGTCACATTCGCTAGCCGAAAACTACCGTGAAATCCTTGTTGGCGTGGGTGAAAACCCGCAGCGCGAAGGGCTCCTGGATACGCCTCAGCGTGCTGCCAAAGCGATGCAATACCTATGCAATGGCTATACCCAGAGCTTGGGTGAAATCGTCAACGGGGCGCTGTTCGAAAGCCAGAATGACGAGATGGTTGTCGTTCGCGACATTGAACTGTACTCGTTATGCGAGCACCACATGTTGCCGTTTATTGGGAAGGCTCATGTCGCGTACCTGCCAACAGGGCGAGTACTAGGGCTTTCCAAAGTAGCGCGCTTGGTGGACATGTTTGCCCGCCGTTTGCAGATTCAGGAAAACCTGACCAGGCAGATTGCCTGTGCCATGCAGGAAGTGACCGATGCGGCAGGGGTTGGGGTGGTTATCGAAGCCAAGCACATGTGCATGATGATGCGTGGTGTAGAAAAGCAGAACTCGGTGATGATTTCCTCGGTCATGCTAGGCGAATTCAGAGACTCCCCGACGACGCGGCATGAATTCCTCACGCTGATTGGCCGACACAGCTGAACTTTCGTTTTGAGCCGTGGAGGAGGGCGCACCCATGGGTACAGTGTTCGATACGTTATCTCCGAGCCGCTTTACAATCTTGGGCTACGGTGGCTTGCTGCCATTTCTGGGCCTGGCACTGCTGGTTTTTTTTGGCGGTGAGTATCGAGACAACCTGGCTGAAGCGTTGGTTGGCTATGGGGCCGTGATACTGAGTTTTGTCGGAGCCCTGCATTGGGGCTTCGCGATGACGTTGCCGGCCTTGCCTGCTATTGAGCGACAACAGCGGCTTGTGTGGAGTGTCATGCCAGCCCTGATCGGCTGGGTTGCCATGTTGTTACCGGTGTCATGGGGCTGTTGGGTACTGGCTTTAGGATTTACCGTGCACCTTTGGCAAGACCGTAAACTGGCCAACTTCATGCCCGGCTGGTATATGCCTATGCGGGTACGTTTGACGGTCGTGGCGAGCTTGTGTCTGGTATTGAGTGCCATCGTCATGGCGTTCGGAAACTGAAGTCACAGAAGAAACAAATAGCAAAATTTTCCCCCTTGCAACATTTTCGCGCTGGATAAAATCTGATGGTGTGACGCCGGGCCCCTCTGACGGTAAGTAGCCGCCATGTCGGAGTCATAGTTGTTAAACTACGACTAAATAGGAGGGGCTCATGTCCGCCCTTAATACGTATCTCTCCCAAGACGTGCTTGGCACTGATCTCTGGCTGTGGCTTTCATTCTTCGCTGTCGTGTTGACGCTGCTGGCGCTTGACCTAGGGGTTCTCCATCGTGGGAATCGAGAAATCGGTGTCAAGGAAAGCCTGCTCCTGTCAGCTGGCTACATCAGCATGGGCCTGCTGTTCGCTGTCTGGGTGTATTTCCAGAAAGGCAGCGACGCAAGCATGGACTATGTGACTGGCTTTCTGATCGAGAAGTCGTTGTCCATGGACAACGTGTTCGTTATTGCCCTCATTTTCAGTTTTCTTGCCATTCCCAGAGAATTTCAGCACAGAGTGCTGTTCTGGGGGATCATGGGTGTCATTGTATTGAGGGCCATCATGATAGGCCTGGGCGCCGCGCTGATTACGCAGTTCAGTTGGATTCTCTACTGCTTCGGCGCCTTCCTGGTATTCACGGGTGTGAAAATGCTGTTCGCTCGCGTGGACCATGAGCCCGACCTGGAAAACAATCGCTTCGTCAAATACCTACGCAGTCATCTACGTGTGACTAACGAGTTGCACGGTCAGCACTTCCTTGTTCGTGTACCTGATGCCTCCGGCAGGCGGGTATTATGGGTGACGCCGCTGTTTCTCGCGTTGATTCTGATTGAGTGCGCCGACTTGGTGTTCGCTGTTGACAGTGTGCCAGCGATCTTTGCCATCACGCAGGACCCCTTCATTGTCTATACGTCGAACATTTTCGCAATACTCGGTTTGCGCGCACTGTATTTTGCATTGGCTGCGATGATAAGCCGCTTCGCCTATCTCAAATACGCCTTGGCGCTGGTACTGGTTTTCATAGGCGCGAAAATATTCCTGCACGACATTGTTGGCAAGGTGCCTGCCGAAATTTCTTTAAGCGTTACAATTGGCCTGCTGATTGGCGGCGTGTTGCTGTCACTCTGGAAAACCAGAACGCCGGTCAAGGTTTAAAGGCTTGCATCGCGCTCGGCAGGGCGGGTGAGGTGGGCTGGTCGATGCTGCTTGCTGCCATGATCCTGTTCGTTCAGATATTCAGCGACCTCGTGTTTCAGCCAACTCGAGAACACTTGCTGCTTTGTTTCCGAACGCTCACGGTTGGGCAATACCAGCCAATAGGGGTAGGGATAGGGCGCGATCACGGGGGAGAGTTGAACCAACTCCCCTCGTTGCATGGCGTCGTGCACAAGGCTGCGGCGCTCCAGGGCGATCCCCTGGCCCAAACGTACGGCTTGGAGTACCAAGTTGGAGTCGTTGCTGCACAGGCCGATGCGCGGCACTTCCCTATCCAGCCCAGCGGCTTGACACCAAGGTTGCCAAGATTCCATGTTGAAAATTATGTTGCTGCCGATGATCTCTTCAGGGGTCTGAGGGTGCACCCCACCGTTGAAGTGCGGGGCGGCAACCACCAGCGTCTCGTCATGAAAGAGCAAGTGCTGCTCCACCCCCTCCCAGTCGCCCTTGCCCATGCGGATCCCGACGTCGACAGATTCCCGCGCCAGGTTAGATAGCGCGAGACTGGCCTGCAGCCGGACGCTGATATGCGGCTGTAATTGCTGGAAACGTGGCAAACGGGGCAACAACCAGCTGAAACCGAATGAAGGGAGAACGGCGACCACCAGTTCCGTTGATTTCGGTTGTGTCTTGATCAGCCGCGTGGCTTCGGCGATTGCGCCCAAGGATTCGCGAATCTGCAACGCATACAGTCTTCCGTCTTCACTCACCCGCAGGCCCCGCCCCTCACGGACGAACAGGGTGACGCCGATCATGTGTTCCAACACCTTGATTTGCTGGCTGATGGCTGAGTGGGTGACGTGCAGTTCCTTGGCGGCTGCGGTTACGCTGCCCAGCCTCGCAACCGACTCGAAGCAGCGTAGGCAGGTGATCGGGGGAAGATTCGACATGTAAGCGACTCTTACACATAGCGGAAAAAAAAACTGATTTATAAGTGGCAAGGCTCTCATTAATGTAAGGGACGGTAAAGTCTTCGGCTGGAAAGCCGGCCGGCGCCATAGATGATGTGCCGCAGCTCATTCGTTCACATGGCCGCTGCCTCGGCTGCTCAAACGTCGGATAACGGTATTAGCGGTCACCATCAATCAAGGAGACTATCGATGAAACTCATTGGGATGCTGGATTCACCTTACGTTCGCCGGGTAGCTATTTCCCTGGACCTTCTGGGTATTGAGTTTGAACATGACCCACTGTCGGTGTTTAGCACGTTCGAAGCGTTTTCCAGGGTCAATCCGGTGGTCAAAGCGCCGACTCTGCTGCTCGATGACGGCTGCGTACTGATGGACTCGACGCTGATCATCGATTATTTCGAGAGCCTCAGCACACCCCAGAGCAAGTTATTGCCAAGCCAACCGCAGGCGTTGGCCAGCGCTCTGAGTAGAGTGGGGCTGGCGTTGGCGGCATGCGAGAAGACGGTGCAGATCGTCTATGAACATAAGCTTCGACCGGCGGAAAAGGTTCATCAGCCCTGGGTTGAACGCGTCACCCGTCAGCTGCTGGCGGCGTGCACTGAGTTGGATAAGCAGTGGGCGGCGCAGGCGTCGCACGGCCTGCGCCCGGACCAGGCCGGGGTCACCAGTGCAGTGGCCTGGTCGTTCATGCAGTCGATGCTGCCCGACGTAGTCAAGGCGAGCGATTTCCCGGCCCTCAATGCCCATGCGGCCCGCCTGGAGCAGACAGATCTGTTCAAGCGTTATCCGATTGCCTGAGCCAGGGCGGAACGGGCCGGGCTCAACTTCGCCAATCGCCCCTCCCCAAAATGCCGGAGCATGCAGAGCACCGCATTTCCAGGGGTAACCGTACAAGGCCCGCCAGGGCCTTTTGGCTCCAGCGCTGAAGTCCAGTTCATGGACGATTCTGCTGCCCGTTCATGCTGCCTCCCGATGGCCTGATCGGTAACGGGTGCAGCCGTTTTAACGTGGCCAACCGGTTCGATTCTGACAATGGTCAAATTCAACGCTGGTGGCGGTTTTCTGACCTGCATCAAGCGCCAGCGCGGTTGGGCGGGGAACATCGCCTGTATCCCCCCAGTGGCGCAAGCTCGGAGGTTCATCATGGGTCAATACCGAAAACTGCTGGTGCTGCTCACCGAGGTCGATACGCATTCAGCGGCGTTGCGCAGGGCGTTGGCCCTGGCGCACCTCAGTGGCGCCAGCGTGCATGTGCTGGGTCTGTTCGAGCCGACCGAGGAGCACCTGTTGCGCGAGGAGCGCCTTAGCGAGGCCGACATCAAGCGCCAATACGAACACTATCGAGTCAAGCTGCAGAGCCTGGTCGCGCATCATCGTGGCAGTGGCATCACGCTGACGGTCGATAGCCTGAACGCCGACGATATCCGTAGCATGGCCATTGACTACATAAGCGAACTGCAGCCCGACATGGTGCTCAAGGACAGCGAGAATACCTCGGCCCTGGCGCGGCTGTTCGGCACGCCGCTGGACTGTGCCTTGATGCGCAGCTTGAAGGTCATCACCCACTTCGTGCCGTTGAACGCCGTTACGCTGCCGCGACGGATTCTGGTTTGCGTGGATACCACGTTCAGCCAGGTGCCTGCGGTACAGGAACCCTTCAACCGTGGGCTCATCCGCGCCGCCCAGGCATTGGCGGTGCAGTGCGACGCGTCGTTGCACCTGTTGTCCGCCTACCACCTGGCCGGGGTGTTTGCCGCGGACATGAATGTTACCCAAGCCTGGCTCGAAGAGATGCGTGGAGCGCAGCAGGAACCCTTCGAGGCCTTGGCCGACGCTGAGGGCGTCGCGCCGGAGTGCAGGCATTTCATGGAAGGCGGCCCGGTGCAGGTCATCCGTGAACAGGTGGTTGCGCTGGGTATCGATGCGCTGGTGATGGGGGTCGTGCAGCCCAAAGGGCTGGCAAAGCTGTTGGGCGATACCACCGAGCGGATTGTCAGCCACCCACCCTGCAGCGTGCTTGCGGTCCACCCCGATGTCGCCGAGCAGTGGGAGCCTTGAACCATGCAACTCACCTTTCTTGGCGGCACGGGGACCGTGACCGGTAGCAAATTCCTGCTGACCTGCGACAACTCACGGGTACTTATCGACTGCGGGCTGTTCCAGGGTTTCAAGCAACTGCGCCTGCGCAACTGGGAGCCGCTGTCGCCGGCCCTGCGTGCCCTCGACGCAGTGGTGCTGACCCATGCCCATCTCGACCATAGTGGCTATCTCCCGGTACTGGTGCGAGAGGGCTACCGCGGGCCGATCTACGCCACCCCGGCTACCTGTGCCCTGGCGCAGATCCTGTTGCTGGACAGTGCGCGCCTGCAGGAAGAGCAAGCCGAGCATGCCAATCGCCATGGCTACTCCAAGCACACGCCAGCGCGACCGCTCTATACCGAGCAGGACGCCAGGCAGGCCCTGGCCCTGTTGCAGCCCGTGGAGCTGCATCATCCAGTGCCGATCGCCAATGGCATGGAGCTGTTGATGCGCACCGCCGGGCATATCCTCGGCGCAGCGACGGTGCAGATCACTGCCGAAGGCCAAACCGTGCTGTTCTCGGGGGATCTGGGGCGCCCTCAGGACCCGATCATGCGTGCGCCTGAGCTGGTCAGGACCGCCGACGTGCTGCTGATAGAGTCGACGTACGGTGATCGCCAGCACCCAAACGAATCGACTGCACAGTATCTGGCCACGGTCATCAATGAAACATTGCTGCGCCATGGCATCACCCTGGTACCATCGTTTGCCGTTGGCCGCGCCCAGCTGCTGATGTATTACCTGTACACGCTCAAGCGCGACCGGCTGATTCCGGATATCCCCGTCTACCTGAACAGCCCGATGGCCACCGACGCCACCGCCCTCTACCAGCAGTACCGCAGCGAACACCGGCTGACTGCAGCCGAGTGCGCCGGCATGTGCCAAGGCACGCATATCGTGCGCACGGTGGATGAGTCCAGGCACTTGGACCAGCTACGCGAACCCGCGGTGATCATTGCCGCCAGCGGTATGGCCACCGGTGGCCGGGTGCTGCACCACCTGAAGGCACTGGCCCCCAATCCACGCAACAGCATCCTGTTCTCGGGCTTTCATGCTGGAGGCACGCGGGGGGCCGATATCGTCGCCGGTGCCCACAGCGTGCGACTGCACGGCGAAGATGTGCCGATAAGGGCCCAGGTGCACGCCATGGAGAACCTCTCCGCGCACGCCGACGCCGACGAAATCATGGAGTGGTTGCGCGGTTTTACCCGGCCGCCGCGGCAGACCTATGTCATTCATGGCGAGCCGCACGCTGCCGACACTTTGCGGCGGCGCATCCACCTCGAACTCGGCTGGCAGGTCTTCGTGCCGGAGTATCAGGAAACCGTCGCCATCGACCCGGTGCGCTAGCCGGGTGCGGGAGGTGAGTCCTTTCTGGAGCGCAACGGGGTGCTGCGCCTGGCCCTGTTCGACACGCCGCTGCAGGAAGTGAGCGGCCTGAAGGCGCTGCCCCCCGCGGATGAGCAGCGTTGCCTCGCGCAGTTCGACCTGGTGCCCGATAAGGGGCGCGCTGTCACGCCTTGAAACCCCGGGCGTACCGATCCACATGCCGGCCCCCCCGCCACTCGGCCTGGGCGGCGACGGCGATGTCGAAGCCGTGCTGTTTGATGAGGCGTCTTTTTTGAAGGGCCGTTGATGGGGTAACTCCCGTAGTTGAGCCGCCGCACCTTGAGCCGTGAGGGTACGGCGGCCCAGGGTCAGATCAGGGAGAGCCGGTGAATGACCTGACTGGGATCATCCGGGTCAGCGGCAGTGGTGAACCCCGCCGCCTTGGCCAGGTCGCGCATCGCATGGTTGGCGGCCGCGTCGACCGAATACATCGCCCGCAAGCCCTTGGCCCGGGCATGATCAATCAGGTGCTTGAGCAGCAGGCGCCCCAGGCCTTGGTGCTGCCAGCAGTCCATGACGGTAACGGCACATTCGCATTCGTCCTTGCCACTAGCGGTGGCGTAGCGGGAAATGCCCACCTCCTGCAATTCACCATCCACATGGGCGAGGGCGACGTAGGCCGCCTGGCGATCCTGGTCGACCTTCATGAGCTGGTCGAGCATGGCTTCACCGGGTTCCCTGACCTGGCACAGGAAGCGCAAATGCCTTGATTCAGGGGATAGCCGTTCAATGAAGGCTTTTTCGCGTTCACGGTCCTGGGGCTGCAAGGGCCTGATCAGCACGTGAACGCCGTTGTCCAGGGCTTCGATCCAGTATTCCCCCGAAGGCTTGGGGAACATAGGGGTTATGTGCATACGGGAAGTCTCGGCGGGCGTCATGGCAATGTCCTCTGGGTCTAGTGAACAAGGAAGTACAGTGTCGGCAGCAAGGCTTGCGCTGACTTGACACTTGTCAATTGCTTCACTTGGGCAATGATGCAAAGGCACAAGCCCGACCTCATCGAACATGGCCAACACCTGCCTGAAGTTGCGCACTGACTTCCAGGTGCCTGACCCAGCCTACTTGGGCTTCCAGTACTTCTGCATTTCCAGGAACAGGAAAGACGCGGTCCAGGTGATCAGCACCAGGCCCGTCAGAGCCTGCAGGCCGGTGAGGTACTTCAGGTGGCCGGTTGGCGCGATGTCACCGAAACCTATGGTGGTATAGGTGGTGAAGGAGAAATACACGCAGTCGAGGAAACTCCCGTCGAAATTGCCGCTGAGCGTGCCCCAGCCTGGGGCGTGGGCCATCAGGTAATAGGCCAGGGCAAAGCACCACACTTCCACAGCGTGGGCCAGCAGTGCGCCGAATACACCTGCCACGATGCGAAAGCGGCTCCAGAGTTTGAGCCGAGGGAGCCAGTCATTGAGGCGCAGGAGGCATTCGTAATGAATGATCACCACCAGGATCACCACCAGCATGTTGATCAGTGTCACACCGAGCATGGCAGGCACCTTGGCCAGGAAGTACTACGGCACCCAGCTTGTTCAGGCGTACCGCATCGGCTCTGGTAGCGGATAGGTGAGGGGGCAAGTACCATGAGTCTTTGTTTCTACCCTTGTGTCTTCGAGCGCGATTGATAAAGGTCAAACTCGGTGCACAGCTGCTGGCGGTTGACAAACGGGCGGCCCAGGCTCAAACCGAGCTGCAGCAACTACGCCAGCAAGCCCGGCGCAAGTAGCCCCCATGCGCTGTCGATTGCAGCGCCGTCGCGCGCACGCTTATTCAGATCAAGCGCCGGCGGTGAGGTTAGCCGAATGCTGCCAGCAGGGGTCAATCGCGCCCGGCGAATCCCAACTCAATTAAAAATTGACTGGCGACTCAAGAAATAGTGGCCTTTGTCGATAATTGCTTATTCAGCGCACGTGGAGCGAAAAAATTGTTCAACCGCAAACTCAAGAAAACGCTGCAGGAGCAGAGTGCGGAGCTCCATCTGCTACGTCAGCAGGTCGAGCAAATGGACAGAGGGATGCTTTCCATAAGACTTGATGCTCAGTTTCGGATCTGTGCAGTCAATCGTTTTTTCTTAGAAACCTTGGGGTATTCAGGCGATCACCTGCATGACCGTCCGCTTTCGGAGATTGTTCCGCCTTACGTCAAAAATCTTCCTTGCTTCCACGCGTTCAATCAAGCTGTGGCCCGGTTCGAGCCCGTCAGTGACGAGTACCGCTACCTGCGGGCTGACGGTACTCTTGCATGGTTGAAAATCTACTGGCTTCCCATTCGAAACCAGGACGGGAGCTTGGCTCATGTTCAGGGCTACGGCAGTGAGATCACTCGTACCGTTGAGGAGTCCAAGGAGAACCAGGCTTTGATTGAAGCGCTGGTGAGGTCAACGGCTGTCATTGAGTTTAGATTGGATGGCACCGTGATCACGGCGAACAAACAGTTCCTGGATGCCATGGGCTACTCACTGGGCCAGATCGTAGGCAAACATCATCGCTTGTTCTGTTCGGCACAAGAAGCGGGATCCGATGAGTACGTCAATTTCTGGAAGACGCTTAACCGTGGGGAATATGTGGCGAATCGGTTCAAGCGAGTGGACGGGCGTGGGAACGATATTTGGTTAGAGGCCACCTATAACCCGGTGCATGACACTGAAGGTAACTTAGCCAAAGTCGTGAAATTTGCGAGTGTCGTCACCGACCAGGTAGCTCGAGAACAAGAGGTTAAAGATGCCGCTGGCGTTGCATTTGATGTGTCGCAACGAACGGACTCTAGTGCCGAACACGGCGCTGTCGTGGTAACCCGAACGGTAGATACCATGCGGAGTATCGCTGAGCAAATGAAGCTAGCAACCGACAGCATCGAGGCGCTTGGCAAGCAATCTGCATTGATCAGTTCAATCGTTCAGACCATTGGTGGCATTGCGTCGCAGACCAACCTTCTTGCCTTGAATGCGGCGATTGAAGCAGCACGTGCCGGAGAACAGGGGCGGGGCTTCGCTGTGGTTGCTGATGAAGTCCGAAAACTCGCAGGCCATACGAGCTTAGCGACCGAAGAGATTATGAACGTTGTTCAGCAAAACCAGGCGCTCGCTACTGAAGCCGTCGCCGAGATGTTCAGCAGTCGGGCGAAAGCCGAGGAAGGCCTGGTACTGGCCAATCAGGCGGGTACTGTTATCCTCGAGATCCAACAGGGGGCAAAGCAAGTCGTGGAGGCTGTTGGCCGCTTCGCTAATGAAGTGAAATAGCCTCACCTTTTGAAATGGATCGCATGAGAGGAGTGGCCTCCATGCACGCCATAATCGGTGCGCTCATGGCTTGTAACTATCTGAATAGCTGCAAATCCATTACACGTTGAACGGTAGCTATGGAATAAAGCCGCAGCCAGGGTAATCTTGCCTGTCAGCGCCTCGTTCGTTGGGGCACAGCCACGTTCTGAAGGGGTCAATACGGGAGGGCTGAGCCTAATGCCATTCCGTTAAGTAATTTGGGGCCGCTTTGCGACCCTTCGCGGGCACGCCCGCTCCCACAGGGGATCGCGCATTTCTTGAGTTCAGCAGCAAACGTGTGGGAGCGGGCGTGCCCGCGAAGGGCTGCAAAGCAGCCCCAGTAAAGCTTAACTGACAGGCATTTGCGTCCGCCAACGGATTTGAGGACAGGATAACGGGCTTGGCTTCTGTCTTTGCTGATGGTGGCATGGTTAAGCGTTCCTCAGCCGGTAGTTATCCGGCTTTGGCTCAGACTCTGATCCTTGGCCTTGGCATATGGCACGTCAGTCGCTCACACAAGATGGCAACCTTGGAGCTCGCGCTCAACGCCCGAGTAATAGCGTATTTCTGGTCGTTTGCTTTTGGCGGCAGACTCTAGGAAGGAAGTGTAGACGGCCAAGAATCGATGCAGTGGCTGACCCAGCGTGAAGGCGCGTAGGTTGATTGAGACCGTTGCGGGATTTTGCCGATCGTCGTGGGAGCAACACACCTAGCGTGGTAGGTCTAAAATGCAAACATCGCTTACTCATCACTGCATCAGTCGACAGTCAGGGGTCACAGACGGAGTGAGTGATTGAGATTCTAGAGGTCGATCCAAGGCAGCAGCATTATGGTTTTCAAGGCAGGCATTCAGGGATGGCGGGGCTCCTGAAGCTGAGAAGGTACCTGAGCTGTGTAGTGCAAATGCTTGAATCGCCTAGTGTATGGTCAATTCGCACAAATTATGGTTTTCGGGTACTGGTGACATCATCCTGATATTTAGCAATCCAGTGGATTTAACATAATATGCATTATGCGCATCTTTGTATGGAGATGCCGCGGCGTGGGTGGGCAGATTTGAAGCCAGGCCCCTGGCCTCGTGTGACGATTGCGAAACTGCGGCACTAGAAATTTTGAAACCTGGGAATCCCTCGGAATACGCGAAGATTTAATGGGTTACGGAAAGAAATGGTTCTCTGGGTTTACAGTACTCGTGTCCCATAGCTTCGAAAAACGCTGTAAACCTGGGAATCTGGGTCAACCTCCAGAAAATTTCGCGTCGTCCAATTGGTACGCTCGCGTTCTGGATAGTCGAAAAGAACCTCAGGATCACTCAGTCGCTCATCGAAATTTGTAAGCCAAGCGTGAATGTAACTGGCGCGTCAGGAGAAAAGCTGGTGCTGACGTTATTAAACATATGATTTTCTCGTCCTAAAACGCGGCACAACGCTTAAAAATAGAGGGAGTTATCGGAAATAGCGGCCTCTAATATCTGGCTGCAATCGTCAGTAAGGCGTCTAAGTCAGTATTCTGGGTAACGCGCGAAAACATGGGGCAATGTTAGAAAAATTTTTAACCTTGGCACTCGACCAGCTCCGAAAATGTCAAATCCGATGCGGTCCGCGACCATTGCCCAGTGGACCTAGCGAACAGCGACTTTTAACCGATACAGAGCCGTTGTTACCCGTCAGACGGCCTTGTGCAGTGATCCCGTGAGATGCTTGAACTGCTCTGCTCCTCTGCACGCATGGCTTTGCGACTGTAAGGAGTAGTGTTTTATTTTGCTGTGACAGCTTTTATCTTTTTGGCGATATTAAATAGTGCGCTGGCCGTTCAGCAGTAGAAGCTTGCATTGAGTTGGTCATCTGCTACCCTTCGCCAACTTGCACTCTGGTAAGTCTTAGTGTTAACTACACTAAATATCCATTTAGTTGAGTTATAGGTGTGGCTTGTCAAGAAAGTGACCTTTGCACTCCCCCCAATATCCGATAACTTCCAGACCCGGATATTGCAAATTCCTCAGCGCCATCCTTTGTTCAGGTTGTCCCATGTCATCGTCACCACATCCGCTCTTCGAAAGTTACCGGCGCTTCCTGGAACTGAACTTCCAGCAGCTGACCGAAGAACAGCCGACGGTGCGAGACTACCTAGCGACCTTCCCCGAGTCGCTCAATGCGGCCGAGGGCTATGTCGCGGCGCGCGGCTTTCTGAAGTCCTACGCCGGGAATGAAGCCACCTTCAACTCTTACCGCACGCATGTCGAGCGTTTGCTGCTCTGGTCGCTGCTGGTGGCTGAAAAACCGCTGCTGGCCCTGCGGCGCAGCGATGCCGAAGCCTTTATGGAGTTCTGTCTCAAGCCTGCACCATCCTGGGTGGGTCCCATGGTGAAGTCGCGATTCCTGCGAATCGGCGGCCGGCTGAAAAGCCACGACGACACTTACCAGGTCAATCCCGCCTGGCGCCCGTTCAGCCAGACCGCGCCCAAGCGTGACAAACACCTGGACGAACCCGCAGTGCCGGGACGGCGCCGATACAAAATGGCCCAGGGCTCGGTGGCGCAAGTGTTTGCCGTCTGCGGCAACTTCTATCAGTATGCGATGGATGAGGGTTTGACCGAGGCGAATCCGTTCCGCGCCGTCAAACAGAAAGGTATCTATAAGCAGCGCAACACCCAGGAAGTGTCCGGCCGCGCCCTCACCCGCCTGCAATGGGACTATGTGATCGAGACGGCGGAAGAATTGGCCGAGGAGGATCCGGTCCACGAACGCACCTTGTTCGTACTGGCGTCGCTCTTCGCCATGTACCTTCGCGTGTCTGATCTGGTGGGCCGGGATAACTGGCAGCCGACCATGGGCGACTTTCGCCGGGATAGCAACGGCAACTGGTGGTTCCATGTCATCGGAAAGGGCAACAAGGCGGCGAAGATCAGCGTTCGCGACGAATATGTGGAGTGCTACTTGACGCGCTACCGCCGGCACCTGGGGCTGTCTCCCCTGCCCTCACCCCATGAAACCCATCCGCTGCTGTCCACGCTGCACGGCCGCAGTGGCTTGTCCAGTCGCCACCTACGCCTGCTGCTTCAGCAGGTCTTTGATCGAGCGCTGTTTAAAATGACGGCTGAGAGACGCCATGAGGACGAGATCGACAACCTGCGCTCCGCCTCGCTGCACTGGTTGCGTCACACCTCCGCGACATTCGACGCACCGTTTCGAGAAATGAAGGACCTCCAGGCGGACTTGCGTCACAACAGCCTGAGCACTACGCAGAACACCTACTACAACTCCCTGGACGAGCAGCGAGCGCATTCGGTTAAGCATCTAAAGCTGAAGTAAGCTGCCTCTAGCTTGCTCAACGCTAAAAGCTACGTAACTTTTCCCTTCAGTTCAGAGCAGTAGAAACGAAATCTTTCCTAAAAGCCGGAAAAATTATCTTCTCCGTTTAACCATTGTTGCGCCCCAAGTATGATGTTCTCCATCTGTTCTACTGCATGTTGCTCTGCATCACCCTCGTCATATGCAAAGTATGCTCCCCAGCTATCATCGCCATCCCTCAGATCTTTCACGCGCTTACTGAGCGTGTCTTCGCCGAGCATGCGCGTTAGATAGTCAATCTTAAATGGCTTCATTCCTCCAAATTTCAAGTGTGCCAACAGGCTCTGCATAAATAAACTGCATTGGCTTTCTAGCTCTGTTACGCTATTTTTTGAATACAATACGGGAACAAGTCGCTTCCTGTCATTACGTACATACTGAGTGTACGCAAATGCTTTTCCGATGACGCACGCACATGTTAGATGATGGAATGGGTGATGAATAACCTCTCCTGGACCTCCTTCCATTTGGGAGTTTATATCCGTATAAAAATCAGAGATTATTTTATAGATCGCCTCACTCTTTAATGAGCTTTCAAAGGAAAAAATACCTTTGAAGAAAGGAGGTTCGTTGTCATCAAAATATGAAGCCAAGCCTATAAGCTCAAGAGCTGAGTGGAGGCTTTTTGTTGTCAGATTTGTTTTTACCTCAATAACGGCGCGCACCGCTTCGGGCGGAACAATTACCAAGTCTCCCTCCCGAAAAATTGGAGCGTAGTCTATTCGGTCGTAAATCAATATGTCTATTTGCTTGGATAGACCATATATGAAGCCTGTTGCGATGTGGTAGCGCTCCGGAAGATGTTTTTTTAGCACGTTTTGCAGGAGGTTCTCGCGATATGTTCCGACTGTAGGTCCGTGGCTTATAATGCATCTGACGCGCTCACTCAATGACGCTAGCTCGGACGCAATCGTGGCAGAGAACTGCCGTTGTTTCTCACGTGCTGCTTGGGTTGGTGAAAACGATAGCGTAACCTTCGTGCCTTTTTGAAGAACTTGAATTTTGTTTGAAGCAACTAGGCAGCGCAAGATCCATGGCGCATGCTCGTCTTTGAATTTATACTTTTCTTTCCTTGCAATAATTTCTTCAACAACACTACCCAGCGGAAGATTTTTGTGTTTTGCTAAAAGAGCGCAAACCAAGTCTCCGACCATGCTCATGGACTCCGCAAGTCGCTCTTCCTTATTCGTTTTAAAAAGCACAAACGGATAAGGCCACAGGGCATGTTGCTCACTACGTGGAATTGTCCTACTGTTATCCTTGCCGAACAATTCGTTAAATGACTCTAACGTGATAATGTCTTTATTTATATTGCGAACTCTATACACAGTTGTTTGATCCCAAGGATCTAAGCTGTAGATGTATGCGCCAGAAAAATTTGGCTCCATAAAAACCTCAATAGAAAATAGTGTGCGCCAACTGGAAAGTACTAGAAATCATTAGGCATCTTATAGTCCGATGGGCAGCTCTCCGTTGCACAGATAATCCAGCAGTTCCTCAGAGCCTAAGACTGACCGGTAAAATACTGCCTCCCAGCAATTTACTGAGTTTTGTTACGCTGCAAATAAAAACATGCTGATAAACATCCTAAGCTGGCTCTCCTGCCCTCCTTGTCGAAGGTCGTGAGCAATTTTAAGAAGGTGCGTATACTTGGTCGTGCAGTAACTTAAGAAGCGCTTCTGGATATTTACGCCGGATGCGTGTTCCTTTACAAGCGACACAAAGGCTAAAGGTATATCTTCCTCAAACTCGAACACAAACGTAGGGCTTGAAAAATCCCCTTCAAATTTTACTTTGTAAAAGCTGAAATCGATATTGTCGAAGTAGCTATGAATAAACTTCTTGCTACCACCCTCTGTTAAGTAGCTAGTGCCTTTTTCCTCCTGGCATGTACTGCACATAGGGGTCAAATTCGCTAGAAGAACTGCGAATTCTGGGAAAGATGTCTTGGGCAAGTAATGATCTAAGGTGCCGGGTACGGTATGTGATCCGCAGCACGGGCAGAAGATCAGGCCGTGATCTCGCCGTAGCGACGACAACAAGCTATATTGAAACTGCGTTTCTTCTGGAGAGTAGAGATTTACTAAAGAAACTTTCCTTGCGTCGGCCTCCTCCTGAGAACTTGTGTAGTTTCTCAAATTTAAAGGGCTAGCTGTCATCGGACATCCGCCGCTAGAGATGTAAATTTCTGAAACCAGTAGCCAGTCCGGCTTTAGCAAATTATAAAAGTCCTTGTAACTTCTTCGCTCATCAGCAAGACGAGAGATGACTGCGAGCGAGTCTGTATTAGGAATTGGAATTCTGGCGACCATGAGTGCCCTCATAATTTAGTATCTTGACAACCAATTCTTCATTGACCTCTTTACCCAATGCGGCGATTAGCTGCCGGGGGTCGTCAAGCGCATCCAATTTAGCGGTCAGCCAGGTTTCGAAAGGCTTAGAAAACGAGTCATCACCAAATACGTATGTAGAAATTCTTTGCATATCGCCACCGAACGTTTCGAATGGAGGATGCACGATATCCAATCCGTCCGTGAGATTGCGAAATACATGTACGCATTTGGCTGGGGTTTCGCGGGCGATCGATAATGAGTGGGTAGCTAGCACAGCGCACGAGTTGAACGCTTGATTGATTTTCTTTAAAAGACCGATGAACTCTACCTCCAGCTTCGGATGCAAAAAAAGTTCGGGTTCATCAATGATGACCATTGAATCCTTCTTGATCTCCCCTACTACGTTAATGACTATGTAGCAGAAAAGCCTTTGACCCGAACTTAATGACACGCGCCTCCCTTCTTTCAAGAAAACTACGCCTTCAGTTTTCTGAATATTAGGCAATGCTCGCTCTACTTGGCTGAAGGTTTTCGGGATAATGTATCTGCGACCATCTATTTCACGTATCAGGATCGTTTCGAATGGGTTTGCGGAAAATCCTTCATCTAACTCAAATGCAAGCTCGTCGAAAGATATCGCTCCTGAAAGGATCTCGCATATGATGTCGACTTTCCCAATCCAGGTCTCTAAGAAATCGAAAGCATCGTCATCCTCAAATGCTTTGGTTAAAGACTCTACGGAATCTTTCGAGGGCAAATTTCTGTTGATACCAATCCTCTTTCGCCCTTCCTCTTCGATCTGATGCCTAAAGCCGAAATATCGATAAGCATCTTTGTCTTGAAGCTGCGTACCGTCTAGGTCTAGAGTAAACTCCTCAAATGGGCTATACGACACCAGGATGAGTTTTGAAATGTTTGGGTGATTACTGAATGGTTTCCAGCCGTTTAGGGACAATGGATCTCCGGTCCCGACGCCAAGCCAGTACTCCACCAAGGTCTTGAGACTATAGGACTTGCCAACGCCATTCGGACCAATTAATACGTTGATGTCGTAGGGAAGTACAGTTGAGTTAAAAGCAAAATCTATTGGCTGCATCGTGCCGTTCTGGCGGGGCAAGTACAGGCTAAAATCATTAATCTTTTTTGGCGCTGAATGCTCAAACACTCTCCAGCCATCTTGGAAGGCCTTTTTCGCACCAGCTTCTCTCATAAGAGAATTGGACCAGCCTTCAGATTGAAGGATAACTTGAAGCGCGGCTCTGTCTTCGGCGTTACTATTGCTCTGCAATAATCCTGCATCTCTAGTGAGTGCCAATATACGCTTCGACTCGTCCACGCCAACCGCGCTAATGAGGACCTCGTATAGGACAATGTCGCTAGGTATTGACACATAATTTGTCCCAGGTGGCGGGAAGACCCCATTCCAACCCGCGCTGACCAAATCATTGAAGTGTTGGTAGGTATTCTTTACTCCTGGCACTAAAATTTTTAACGCAAACTCATACAGGCAGATGCCATCTTTGAAAACGGCAGAATTAAAGGTGGTGCCAAATCCAAAATCGTCCCAGTTATTATAGGAAAGTACTAGCGCATTAGGTACTCCAGCAATTGCCAAAGGCGACTGCTTCCAGGTTCGGCCGGTTTGGTATATTACATCCAAAGCTTGCTCCTCCGATAAGTTTTTCAGTACGTTCTCGGCGTTTTGCTTTCTTGAGCCCGAGGTGATACTGGTTAAGCCCTACTGTGACCTATTAAAAATATTACAGCTGAATGGAAGCGGGATGTCTATCACATAGCGATCAAATTAATGAGCGCGTTGCAATTGCCACTCTATCTGTCGGCGTGCCGTTGATATGATATCGCTGAACAGAAGGTGCTTCACATCGGGCTCCATCTGAATCACGGGGAAATCACCAATTTTCCCACCGATCACTAAAACCTTAACCGGTTTCGCCGAATAATCTCTTAAATGGTGCCGATAGCGCGTGGCCTGCTGATAGTCATCATAGGTAAGTGGATGTGCTGGCCGTTTGAACTCAATCAGCAGGAACTCGCCCGTTAAACTCTCATTCAGCAGCAAGTCTGGACGGGTAGCTGCATCGCGCCCGTTATAGGTTTGGTTCAGCAGGTCCTCGACTTGACGCTTAAGCGTAGTATTTGAGCTGAACACAGTGAATGCAGCGCCGAGGATCCAGAGGTTATATTCGATAGCTCGGTGGACAGTAATTTCCAGGCAGGATTTGTCCTTGATCAGCTGCTCTAGCTCATCGAGGAACTGCAAGCGAGCTTTCGCTTGATCAACAAGGATGGCCATATCAGCCAGACCAAAACGCTCTAGGGCATCAGCCAGGTTACTGACGTCACCACGGTTCGCCTCTGCCAGATGCTCCATGATCAAGCGATACTCACTGCGCTCTACCGCCTCCAAGACCACATGCGCGAGCGCCTGCACCTTATGGGCTGGCTCGTCGTAGTACTTTTTCAGGACTTTTTTGATAGCCCGATCAGCATACTCGCGCTTGTGCTGTGGCAGCTTCTGTAGCCGTTGATCCATCGCCTTCTTCAAGCGAGCATGAGCCAGCCGCATCTCCATGCCGTGCGTCGCACGCAGAGCGTCAAGCAAACACTGCCGCACATATGTGATGACCTGAACGTAGGCCTCGCTGTTCTCAATCACGGAATCCCAACCTGCGGTGACATATTCCATGATGCCGTTAGCTTCGATTTCTCCGTAGAGCTTCTTCAAAAGACGGGTCGGGACCTCATCGCTGTTTTCAAGACCGAAATACCCAGGTTTTCCAACCGCCTTGCCATCCACTAGCAGCGTGATGCCAGGACGACGCAGCCCGCTTTTTTTGCTGCTGATGGTGAAACGCAGAACAACCGGACCAGCGTCAGGTAAGGTCGCTGAAAGCTCCTGGAAATCACCGTCGAGGTCATCAATATCTAGAGGCTTGCCGTTGATGATGATCTTGAAGTCTTTTTGCTGCCCGTACTCCATGATCAGTTCTTGACGCAGCCTATCCGCATTAGGGTATCGCAGGCCTTGGCGTAAGTGCGTTAGCGTCACCGAGGTGCCATGATCGTCCGTGCTACATTCTCTGACATCCAGTGGCAATGCTAGGCTCTCAATACCCGAGGCCGAGTTGAGGTCTTTCACGTTGAGCGTGAAAGCTATTTGCACTCCACGTGCTTTCGTGCTCAAGGTCATCGTCGAAGCACACATCAAGCCGGCGAATTTCCCTATGCCCTTCTTGCCTTTGATCATCCGCCGTTTCTTAGGCGTGCGACCACCAGCCCTCACGCGCCGATCTGACGCGATTTTCATGTACTGAAATTCGAGTTCTTGCCGCGTCATACCATTCCCATCGTCCTGCACAACGATTGGGGCGTCACTCAGGGGCGCTGGCAAGTCGATCGTCACGATCTCAGCATCAGCATCCCATGCATTGTCGATCAGTTCCTTGAGAGCTTTCTCGGTGGTTGAATAATCTTGCCCGAGCAGGGTTGCTAGCCTTGGGTCGACCTGAAAATTCGCCTGTTGCATTCCCTTGTCCATTCTGGAAGGTTATTGGTCCCGAACACTGCTCCAGTACTTTTCTGGCGCGCGCGAATAGTGGCCAAATCATGGCCGCAGAGAGGTATGTTAGCGATTACGATCACGGTAGACCAGCGAGTGGTCTGCCACGGGCTACGTCCGTGTAGGGGACAAGTCGGATCGCACCACCGCTCCCGCATAGATAGAATTTCGCTGCTAGGGCACAGGCTTGGCTGGATGGCAATTCAGTGACAGCTTCGATCGATGACTGCCGGTCGCCAACGGCCGCTATCGACCTGGGCTGTGTGAAAACCCAAGCGAATCTCTGAAGAGCGCGAGCGTACGTGGAGTCTGTAAAAGCTTGGCTATTCAGCTAACCCAGACTTCGCGCAGGAGCGCGAAATCCTGGTCATTTTATAATCAGTCGGAACGCGCCGAACGTTTTCACACAGCCTGGATCCCAAGCGGCCCTCTTTATTGCAATTGCAATACTCAATGGGCAAAAAACCGCTCAGGATTTCTAACCCGATTGCGATCAGCACCGCAGGCAACACGTAGTGGCCATAGCGTTCAACCTTTGCAGCCAGTGGTGGCAATTTCAGTAAGGCATGACCAAGGAAGCACCACAGCGCTGTCATTAACGCAAAGACGATGAAATAGGTAGGAATCACACCGGGGTCAGAAGCAAACAGGGGTACGTAGACGCCCGTGTTATCGCCCCCGTTTGAAACGGTCATCATCGTGATGTAGGTGAATGCAGCTTTTGACCCCATCAACCCAGGAGTGGCGTGTTCGTCGGCCTCATCAGGTCTGGTGAGCAGCATCAAACCCTTGTAGACCCCCAGCACCTTCCAGACGTCATCACAACCGATGATCGGACATGATCGGGCATCTCGGGAAAATGGGTTCAAGCATCAATACATAACACCTCGCACGCGTTATACCCACACGCAGAATTTTCCGGCTTCGATCGTAGGGAGCGACATCGTCGCGCCAGATCAGCGACGAGCGAAACTCCTTCGCCCCCTGCCTGATACTCTCTCGGACCAAGATCACCGCATCGAACTGTTTCCCCTTCGATTTGTGGATCGTCATGACGTGAATGCCCTGCGTGTCATCTCCTCCTGCGAGCAACTGATCTTGAACCAGCGCCGTGTCCAAACCGATGCGTGCCGTGGTGTATGCGCCAGTACTCATCCACATCTCAGATAGAGCGGCACTGATCCGCTTGCCGCGATTGAAAGCGATCAGATAGTCGAGTGCGCCCGCTACCTGCTTAAACTCATTCACGCCGGTTCGGTAAAGAAGGGTCTTCACCAAAATCCAATCTCTGCCCGGATCTCCCGTAAGCTCCAGCTCTGATGCGCCCTCTATGAGAGCTTCAGCACTCTTGGCGACCTTGGTCTTTGCGGGCGTGCCGGCAACGATGGTGGCGGCCCATTTCATATAGTTGGCAGCCTCTTTGAGTGCCGTAGCGCTTCCGCCAGATCTTCGTACTGAAGCGAGCAGTTGTAAGCATGTGGCCACGTCGGCCGCACGTTGGTCGCGCAGTTTAGGCTCTAGCAGAAACGCCGCCAGTCGAGCGGATAACAGAACCGAGGCCTCATCAAATAAAACCTTGTGAGGTATGGGCGTCGCTCCGCCGTTGAGGGCTGCCGAGATCTTCGCAACCCCACTGCCGGTGGTCGCTAGTATCGCCATATTCTCTACCCGCAGACCTTCAGCTTTAGCTCCCCGGTAGAAACGCGCGAGCGCTACTCGCATCCACTGAGCAGCATCATGTCGAGGATCGTACATCTGGCGGCCAACCCCGACGTATGGTGCCCTCCTTGGCGTCTTCGCCAAGATATCATTGCCGAACAGTGTGATCTCAGTCCCAGGGCTGCGGTTGTTGTCGGAGCCAAGGTCGATAAATACAGGCGCGAGAACTGCTTTGATATGGTCGATTCGCTCTGGACCAACACCCTCTAGATGATCGAAAATTTGCTGATCAAGATCGCCAAGGCAGATGATCTGGCAGTGACCGGCAAGCCTCTCGATACAGCTCCAAGCTGCGTCACCAGTATCCTGTGCCTCATCGACGATGATCACCGGATGAGTGTTTGCTACCAGTTCCCGAAGCAACTGGCATCGCTCAAGCAACTCACTGCACTTGGGAGCAAACCAGTCAAAGCAGATCCTGCCCTCCTCTGCAAACAGTCGCTCCCGCTCTTCCTGCCAAGCTAGCCAATTCGCGCTTGCCGGCTCACCCTTTTTTGGGGCCTTCAACCCACCTGATAACGCCTTCTCATCCTGGGGTAGTAGTATTTTGAGCTTGCCTTTGGGGGACCCAAGCAGGTATCCGTGGCTCTTGAGCAAGGACCAACAAAAAGAGTGAAAGGTTTGCAGACTCAGCTGCGATTGTACGCTTTTATCGACCAGAAGATTCGAGGCCTGTGCAACCCGAGCTACAGCCGCCCTTGAGAAGCTCAGAAACAGAATCGACTGACCTGGCTGTAAACCAGCGCCGATGATTTTCGTAGCCTTTTGGAGAGCAACGGTCGTCTTTCCACTGCCAGGCCCACCGACGATCAGAAGGTGGCCGTCCTCGTCTAGAATCGTCTGCCGCCGCTCACAGATGATCATAGGGCGCCTACCAGATCCTCTTCGTCCTCTTCACCTTCTTCCTCAGGCGGATTGTCACCGGGAACCCCCACCGGGCCAGGCTTCGGGAAGTCGTTGTACACGCGCGTAAGGAACTGCGTTATTCCTGGAGGCAGCTCGTGAATCGAGCACAGATCGATCAATCGCGCTGCATACCCGTTCCCTTTGTTGCTTTTAAGAGCCTTCAACATATTGGCCCTGACGCCATCATCACTCGGACGCTCAGCAGGAATTCCTAGATTGCCTTGATCACCAGACGCTCGTATCGCGCAGAGGAAGGTCCACTGATGGTCTACCGGCGTCTGCTCCACTAGCAACTGCTCGATGTTCGGTTGAGGTATTTCGTAAGGCACATCGAACGCGTCCGCGAACTTCTGATTTTCCTCCGGCTTGCGAGGTTTGAAGTCGTAGAAAGCGTAGGTCCGCAGCCCAAGGGCTTTAAAAAAAGCCCCGAAATTAGGGAGGGAGCCATCACCTTCGACCGGGAAGATGGTGAT
Source organism: Pseudomonas sp. NY5710 (assembly GCF_013305665.1). Lineage (NCBI taxonomy): Bacteria > Pseudomonadati > Pseudomonadota > Gammaproteobacteria > Pseudomonadales > Pseudomonadaceae > Pseudomonas > Pseudomonas sp. NY5710. The sequence continues at coordinate 2,669,778 of NZ_CP045554.1, read as the reverse complement.
GCCAGCCAAGTCCAAGGCAAACCGTTCCGGGTCAGCTTGCTCCATTTTCTCCGCTACTGCGGACAGCGCACTGTGTTCGGTAATGCCCTCAGCAACGATCACCCCTGGACCAAGCATTGCCTCGGCCAAGCCCCTCCTGGCGTGACGCTTGTACATTTTCCCTTTAAGGGTCGTGCCTGCCGAAACCGTCGTCGATTCAACAGTCGCTTCACCATTACGCCGCAGGATGATGATCTGGGATGGGTCGAACCTCTCGATCACGTAAGGTGAATGTGAAGTCACAAAGCACTGGGTTGTTTCCTCTAGGAGGTACTTTGCAATGCGACGCTGTGTGTGGGGCGGGAGAGCTATCTCTGGCTCCTCCATCGCAAAAATGACGTTGTCTTTTTTTACCTCAGCAATGAAGGACAGCAACGCCAATACAAGAGTGTTCAGTGTGCCGGTGCCGACATGCTGGAACGGCACAGGTTTCTGATCCGCCGTGATGGAAAGGAAGAAAGACATCGTCTTGCGCAGATGCTCACGGGTCAGCTGCGATACGAACAGTTGAGTGGCCTGTCCAGCGCCGCCCACGGAAATGTATTGAGTGAGTCTTTCCTCGATGGAGTCGAGCACTGGGCGCAGATCGGTAGCATCAGAATCGATCGGAGGATTGAGTTCGCGAAGCCGCTTGATCGACTTCTCCCACAATCCGGTTCGGACACCTTGCAGGCGTAGAATGAGATCGAGCAACGAGCCCCGCTCAAGGCTTAACGCGCGCGAGCCTGTCCGAAGGGTTCTGAGATAGAGGAACCCGAACAAGCGCTTAACTGGCTTTCTCACGGGCTGAAGCTCGCCTTCGTCCAAGCTGGGGCTGTACGTAAAGAACGTGTTAGCTTCGAACTCATCCTCCTCTGGATTGTAGATGGCTTGGGTTTCAATCCTCAGGCACCGGACCACTTCGGGAGGGTTCGCCATATCCGCCTCACCTGGCTCCAGCAGCCGGTGTTCCTGCACGTTCCACAGCTCGGTGTGAGCCCCGCAGGTGCGCTCAATCTCGCCACTCAGATCTACCAGCATCACTTCAACCCTGATTTTTATCGGGGTCGCGCCATCGGCCTCAAGATACTCGGCATTGTAGAAATCGAACTCCTGGACTGGAGGGAAACGCGAAAGCCTATCGGGGCTTAGAACGAGGTCCAGCGCCTCGCAGATCGTGCTCTTACCGACGTTGTTCCCACCTACCAACAACGTATGTCCCTCAAACCAGAGGTCCGCTGATTTCACACCACGGAAATTCTCAATCTTGAGATTGATGACACGCATAATCGCAATTCCCTATGCCGGCTAGAAACTTAAGCTTGGCTCATCCGACCAAAGCTGCCTAGCCGGTTACGTGGAAAAATCGCAATCAAGAATTTCTGCTGCCACAGCCAGCAAGACCTTGCGAGGCAACCGCAGACTCGGTTGGTCAAAAAATCCAATTTGAACCCGCTAGTGTCTGGTCATGCAGCGATCGGAACAGCGTCCCGAGAGGTAGTCTAAGCCTTTTTACGTCTCAAAGCCCGGAGCTATGAGTACTGGATGCCCCTGACAAACGCGAGCGGTAGCTTGCGATCCGGCCCCAACGTGAATCGGATTTGTTCATACTCAAGCTGCCAAAGATGCGCGCTCCAGGTAGCGATTCGAGCACTTTGCGCAACGCAACTGCTTTGCCAGCGAAACATGAAAATCTAACGGCAGTAACATTAACTATGAATCATCCACGCTGTACCCCCACTCCTTCATTAGTTCGTCCAAAGCTAGTGAGATTCTCGATTCCGCCATCAATTCTGCTGGCGTGTAACTAAGAGCCACAGCAACTGCCATGCCGAACTTGTCCAGATCCGAAGGAGCAAATGGCCAAATCTGGATGTTCATAACGGCTGCGTCAAAAGGCTGGCACCGCTCAACTCTCTCAACAACACCGTTTATATCAAACCAATCGGCTATAGAAAGTGCATAGGTCTTCTGATACCCATCCGCAATCATAGTGTGTGAACTCAGGTAGGAATCACCAGCAGCTATGAGACGAGGATCACTAAAGCTCCTGACACTGAAAGACATCAATCTCGGGGATGAGACAACGCTTCGTACCAGATCAAAATCTACCATGCTTTGTCGAAATTCCCAGTCCAACCTCTGACGAAGGTAGGTCTCTAGCCCAGGATAACTGGCCATAACCGTGTGTGAATGGTAAAGCGCCTTGAGTTTCACACCACTACCCCACTCTCCAATCGTCGAATCAGCATATAGACTTGCTCACATCCTTCGCTCGAAGTTAAAAGTTCAAAGGCGCGCTGGCCACCTAGCCCGAGACAGTCCTGGTTGACCCAGCTGACCGAGTTATCCTTGAAGAACCAAAGCAAGAGCGCCACACATTTTACGTAGTTCTCGATGTAACCATTGTTACCATTGATTACTGAGTCGGACTCTTTTATCTCCCGGTGTAGATGACAACGGGTGCGTAGCCATCCTTGGTGCTCATCCATGCTCCCTTGAGTCATGGGCGCTTTCAAGCATCCAGCCTGGAAAGTGAGTCATTGAATGGTGCATCTTGATGGTGACTGCCGCCGAAGGTAGCTCATTCTTGAACGCTAGCGTGCAAACGTGAGCGTTAGCGATCACGGATGAGCTATCCCTAGCTCACCAGATGAGCTACCCTGCCCTTATTATATGACCTCAAGGAATAACTACGCTAAATATCCATTTAGTTGAGTTAACGTTGTAGTTCACCAATATACTGGCCCTTCCCCGCAAATACGTCAGCCACGGTTCGTGCCCTCGCCCGCTCATCCCTTCTTGGCTACCGGCCAGCAGCCCTGAGCTTCGCTCTCAGTCCCGCGGCTCACCACCATAACGCCTGCACGCGTCCCGCCATACCCGCAGCCACCTTTCCACGCCTGGCAAGCCGGTGGAACGTTTCTGCAACCTCCCGGGTCGCACAACAAAGACGCAGCCAACTGCGTGAACCCTGACCGTGAGGACCTTCCATGAGCGCGCTCTCTTCCAATGGGGCTGCAGAACACCCCATCTGCCTGACCCTCAATGGTCAGCCCCGAACCCTGGCTGTCCACCCGTGGACCACGCTGCTCGACCTGTTGCGTGACCAACTGGACCTGGTAGGCACCAAAAAAGGCTGCGACCACGGCCAATGCGGCGCCTGCACGGTGCTGCGCGACGGCAAGCGCGTCAATGCTTGCTTGACCTTGGCCATCATGTGCGACGGCGCAGACTTGGTCACCATCGAGGGGCTGGCCAGCGGCGATTTGCTGCACCCTATGCAACGCGCCTTCATCACCCACGATGCGTTTCAGTGCGGGTACTGCACACCTGGGCAGATCTGCTCTGCCGTCGGGCTTGTGCGTGAAGGACGTGCCGACTGCCGTGAGGCCATTCGTGAGCAGATGAGCGGCAACCTTTGCCGCTGTGGTGCCTATGGCAACATCGTCGCAGCAATCGAAGAAGCCCTGCCGCTGATGGCAGACCCGGATCAACCACAACGGGGGGCGAAGCCATGATGCCCTTCAGCTACCACAAGCCTGCGTCAGTCAGCGAAGCCGTGAGCCTGGCTGGCGATAGCGCGCGCTTTATCGCCGGGGGCACCAACCTGGTCGACCTGATGAAGGAGAACGTGGTGCGCCCCGAGCGCCTGATCGATATATCCGGTTTGGCGCTGGATGGGCTGCACCCCACTGCCAGCGGTGGGGTCATGATCGGTGCTCTGGTCAGCAATGCCGACCTGGCCTGGCACCCCATGATCGAGCAACAATACCCATTGCTGTCACAGGCTATCCTGTCGGGCGCTTCACCGCAGTTGAGAAACATGGCCAGCACCGGCGGCAACTTGCTCCAGCGCACACGCTGTTACTACTTCTACGATACTGGCACCCCCTGTAATAAACGTGAACCCGGCAGCGGATGCCCTGCTCGCAGCGGCCGCAACCGCATACACGCCATTCTCGGCGCCAGTGAGGCCTGTGTGGCCACTCATCCGTCCGACATGTGCGTAGCACTGGCAGCACTCGAAGCCGTGGTGCACGTAGAGGGACCGGCTGGCAAACGCCAGATCCCCTTTGCAGATTTCCATCGCCTGCCCGAGAACAATCCGGAGCGTGATAACCAGCTGGCAGCCGATGAGCTGGTAACAGCTGTAGAGCTGCCGCCGCCGCTGTTCGAACAGCATTACCGCTACCTGAAAATTCGAGATCGAGCCTCCTACGCGTTTGCGCTGGTGTCGGTCGCTGCGGCCTTGCGGTTGGATGGCGATGTAATTCAGCACGCCCGCCTGGCGCTGGGCGGTGTAGCGCACAAACCATGGCGCGACCCGGGTGTGGAAAGCCTGCTGGTTGGCCAGGTGCCTTCCGAGGCGCTGTTCGATAAGGCCGCGCAGGCGCTGCTTCAGGGCGCACAGCCGCTGAGCCACAACGGTTTCAAAGTAACACTGGCGCAGCGTGCAATCGTGCGTGCATTGACTGACGCGGCGCACAGTGCCGCTGGTGGGGGGGCATGACCATGGTCAACAGCAAATCTGTAGTCGGTACCCCACTGGACCGCGTGGATGGGGTGGCTAAAGTCACCGGCCAGGCACGCTATGCGGGCGAATACCCAAAAGACGGCCTGCTCCACGGCAGCGTGGTGTCCAGTACCATCGCCCGCGGCCGCGTAGTGCGCATCGACGCTACCCAGGCGCTGGGCGTACCCGGCGTTGTCGCGGTGCTCGACCATGGGCATCGTCCGCATATTTCCAGTTATGACGATGACTACAGCGACGCCGATGCAGCAGAGGGCGCACCCTTTCGGCCCCTGTTCAACGATCGAGTGCTGTACAGCGGGCAACCCCTGGCGCTGGTGGTGGCGCACACCCTGGAGGTGGCCCGGTATGCAGGCTCATTGATCCGGATCGAATACGCCGAGGAACCTCACGAGACAGACCTGGGCGCTACCAAGGCGTCGCATGTGGCGCCGGCGGAAACACCGGCCCCGCGTGGCGACTTCGCTGGCAGTTTCGCTGGGGCACCCGTGCAGGTCGATGCCACCTACCTGACTGCCAACGAGCACCACAACCCGATGGAGCCCCACGCCTCCACCGTGCACTACAAGCCCGACGGCAGCTTGGAAATTCATGACAAGACCCAAGGCACGCAGAACTGCCAGGACTACCTGCACAAGGTGTTCGGCCTGCCCAAGGCCCAGATCCGTGTGCACGCAGCCTTCGTCGGCGGTGCCTTCGGCTCGGGCCTGCGCCCGCAGTACCAGCTGCCCCTGGCAGTAATGGCGGCGCTGCATCTTCAGCGCTCTGTGCGCGTCACCCTGACGCGTCAGCAAATGTTCACGTTCGGCTACCGGCCCCGCACTGAACAGCGTTTGCGCCTGGGCGCAGGCGCAGATGGGCGATTGCTGGCAGTCGGTCACGATGGACTGGGGCAGACCTCGCGCTTCGAAGACTTCACCGAACACCTGGTGGAGTGGAGCGGTATGCTCTACCAGTGCGACAACGTTGAACTCAACTACCGACTCGCCTCGTTGGATGTGTACACCCCATTGGACATGCGCGCCCCTGGGGCCGGTTCTGGGGTGGTCGCGCTGGAATGCGCGATGGATGAGCTTGCCTGTGCCGCAGATATCGACCCCGTAGAGCTGCGCCAGCGTAATTTTGCCGCCAACAATGGCAACGAGGGCAAGCCCTACTCCAGCAAGGAGCTGCTGGCGTGCTACCAGCAAGGCAGTGAGCGTTTCGGTTGGCAGCACCGCAACCCGCAACCGCGCAGCATGCGCACTGGCAACCAGTTGGTCGGTTGGGGAATGGCGGGCGGCGTCTGGGAGGCCATGCAGATGAAGGCCAGCGCGAAAGCGCGCCTGGATGCCCAAGGCCACCTCACCGTCAGCAGCGCCACCACCGATATCGGCACCGGCACCTACACCGTCATGACCCAGATCGCAGCCGACGCTGCGGGCGTCAGCGTGGAGGATGTCACCTTCGTACTCGGTGACTCGTCCCTGCCCACCGCCCCCCTGCAGGGCGGGTCGTTCACGGTATCGTCGGTAGGCTCGGCTGTGCGCCAGGCTTGCCAGGTGTTACGCACAAAGGTGCTGGAGCATGCCCGCAATATGCATCCGCAAGTGGCGAGCGCAGCGCGGGAGGAGATCGTCTTCGCCGGTGGCTACCTGCACGCGGGTAGCTATCGCGTGGCCCTGGCAGATATCGTCGCCAGTGCCCCCGGCGCTGAGTTCGAAGTGCAAATCGACGCTGAGCCTGGTGCAAGGCGCCAACCGTTTTCCACGGCGACCCACTCGGCCGTGTTTGTCGAGGTCCAGGTTGACGAAGACCTCGGCATGATCAAGGTCACCCGAGTAGTCAGCGCCGTGGCGGCGGGCCGGGTCGTTAACCCGAAGACTGCACGCAGCCAGATCCTGGGCGGCGTGGTGTGGGGTATCGGCATGGCTCTGCACGAAGAGGCCTTGACCGACCATGGCCTGGGTCGCATCGTCAATCACAACCTTGCGGAATACCACATCCCGGTCAACGCGGACTGCGGTGATATCGACGTTATTTTCGTTGAGGAGCACGACGATGTCGTCAATGAGCTGGGGTCGAAGGGTGTGGGCGAAATTGGCGTGGTCGGCGTGGCTGCCGCAGTGGCGAACGCCATCTACCACGCCACCGGCAAACGTGTGAGGGAGTTCCCGATCACACTCGACAAGGTGCTGTAACCCGAAACCCGTGAGAAGCATGCGATGGGCGAGGCTGGATCGCCCATCGCGGCGCACCATCAACACCATTAACCAAGACCTGGAGGATGATGCAATGAGTACTGCACTGCGCATGGGCGGGGGCAACGCCCAGGACGACTGGCCGGAGCTTGAGCCAGAAAAGCGTAACGACCAGGTCGATGACCCGGATACCGACCCGAATGTGGGCGATGACGACGATCGCCCGGGTGTACCCGCCAGCGATCCGGAGTCCGGGGCCTGAATCGTTTACTGCCAGCGGGTTAAGGGGAGCGGCTGCAGTCCGCTGCCCTTGTTTCTCAGTTGAATCGGCAATTGGAACTGGGGCCATCTGCGGGCGGAGGGAGCCACGCCAGCCCGAGCGCTGCCGTTAGACAATTGCCGCAGGGTCGCCCACCGAGTGATTCGGTTTGCTTCCTGACAGACGCCAGCTCACCCCAGTAATCCCATACCGTTCGGCCATCGGGCGGCTGACCTTCCTGATCTTTTCACGCCCGAATTTGGGGATTATGCCAATGCCCGCATCGCAACTCGCCCAATGCCAGGCTTCGGCATTGTCCAGGCGGTCCAGGCGAATGATGAAACTGCGCGGCTGACCATGTAGTTGGTAATCAATGATGAACAGCTGTGGGGCAGGCATCGCAGGGGCCTCCTCTTCTCCATGGATGACACCCTGATTGATCGGGGCAGGACCAGAAGATTCAAAAAAATATCGATCGACGGGCACCAGCGGCGCCCGGGCGGCGTGCGCCTACGGGCACACTACCGTTCGCGCAGTACCTTCACTCGCTGCGAGTGCCGTGGCTCTTCTGGCCACCTTTGCGTCCGGCTTCCGATGCCCGCTGGCGATCATTGGCGAAGTTGCCGCCCGAAGCTTGGCCGCCTTTGTGCCCAGCGCGCGATGCACGCTCACGGTCGTTGGCGAAGTTGCCCGGGTTTGTTTCTTTGGTACCGCCGCGCTGGCGGGTACGTTCCTGATCTTGCGCCATGTGGTTTCTCCTTGCGATAAATACGCGGTTGCGCAACCTGTGCGTTCATGCAGTGCACGCACGGAAGGTTGCCCATGTTCATATTCCGAACCTGCAATCACCCGCTTGTCTCACACGCTTCACGGGCAGCTGACCGGCGGCCTTAAACACGCCCAGGCCAACTATTTGTGCCCCATTTGCAGGGAGGCCGCACTTTATCGCGCATGCAGCAGTCACAACTGCAGGGTAGCGGCCTATAATCGCCTCACTATCCAGGTGTGACTGTGCAGTCACGCTCCGCCTGTAAGGCTCTTGTACAAGGCTCCGTCAATGAAGTCCTCGCCCAAGCAACCCGCCTCGCCGCAAAATCCTGCACTCAGCCCAAGCCATTTGGACTTTCCGGTGGTGGGCATCGGGGCCTCCGCGGGCGGCCTGGAAGCCATCTGCACGCTGTTTCGGCACATGCCCAGTGACTGCGGCATGGCGTTCGTGGTGGTGCTGCATCTGTCGCCGGATCATCAAAGCGTGGCCGACCGGATCATCCAGGACACCACGCAAATGCCCGTGCGCCAAGTCACCGAACCGGTGCCGATCGAGCGCAACCACGTGTATGTCATCTCCCCGGCCAATCGCCTTTCCACCAATGACGGCTACCTGCGCGTGACCCCCGCCAATCGCCGCCGTGGCGACCACGTGGCCATTGACCTGTTCTTCCGCGACCTGGCCGACGTGCACAAGGACCATGCATTCTGCGTGGTGCTGTCGGGCACCGGCGCCGACGGTGCCGTGGGGCTGTCGCGGATCAAGGAGCAAGGCGGCGTGACCCTGGTTCAAACCCCGGACGATGCCCAGTACGACAGCATGCCCCGGGCTGCCATCGAAACCGGCATGGTCGACCTGGTGCTGCCCGTGGCCGAGATGCCACAAAAGCTGCTGGAGCTGTGGCGTAACGCCCGGCAGGTCCGGCTGCCGGAAATCGAGGATGACACCCTGCCCCCGGCGCTGGGCACCCGCGTTGGCGACGCCCAGGCCAGCGAGCCGCTGCTGGAGGAGATCCTCCTGCAGTTGCGCAGCAACACGGGGCACGATTTCCAGCACTACAAGCGCGCCACCGTGCTGCGACGTATCGAACGTCGCCTGCACGTGACCGGGCAAAGCAACCTCGCCGGCTACTTGCACTACCTCGAGCAGAACCCCGCCGAGTCCACGGCGTTGCTGGCAGACATGCTGATCGGCGTGACCAACTTCTTCCGCGACCGCGAAGCCTTCGAGGCCCTGGAGCGGCATGTGCTGCCGCAGCTGGCCAGCGAGCATGACCCGGTCGACGGCCATGACGAGATCCGCGTCTGGTCGGCCGGCTGCTCGACCGGCGAAGAGGCTTATAGCCTGGCCATGTTGATCTGTGAGCAACTTGCACTGGAGCAGCGCAACCGCAAGGTCCAGGTGTTTGCCACCGACCTCGATGCTCGTGCCATCGGCATCGCGCGCACGGGCGTGTATTCCGAGGCGATCGTGACCGATGTGCCGCCCAGCCGGCTGCGCCAGTTTTTCGTCAAGGAAGACCAGCATTACCGGGTGCGCAAGGAGGTGCGCGAAAAAGTGTTGTTCGCGCGCCACAACCTGCTGTCGGACCCACCCTTTTCGCAAATTGACCTCATTGTCTGCCGCAACCTGTTGATCTACCTCGACCGCGAAGTGCAACGCGACATCCTGTTGATGTTCCACTTTGCCTTGCGCCCCGGCGGCCATCTTTTCCTAGGCTCGTCCGAGTCAGCCGACGTGGTGGGTGAACTGTTCGCACCGGTGGACAAGCGTAACCGGATCTTCCGCGCCCGTGACGTCAGCAATGCCGGGCGCCGGGCCGAGCGGCAGGTGCCTGGCAGTACTGGCGCCAGCCTGCCATTGGACCCGTTGGCCAAGGCCAAGCCTGGGCGCAAGCCCTCTTATGCCGAGCTGCACCACCGCGCCCTGGCCATGCGCATGCCGGCCAGCCTTATCGCGGATGTGGACGGCAATATCCTGCACATGAGCGAAAGTGTCGGGCGCTTCCTGCAACTGGGCGGCGGCGAGCCCAGCCGCAATTTGCTTGGCCTGGTGCTGCCGAGCCTGCGCCTGGCGCTGCGCAGTACGCTGTTCCAGGCGCGCCAAGGCACCGAAGCGGTCACCTCCAGGCCGGTCGACCTGGGCGATGGCCAACAGCCGTTGCAGGTGGAGATCACCGTGCAGCCTTACAAGGACGACGGGCACAACGGCGATTGCCTGCTCGTGGTATTCGAGCAGCGGGCGCCTGACCCTTCCCTGCCACTGCCGGGCGTCATCCGCCAGACCGACAGCATGGTCCTGCACAACCTGGAACGTGAACTCCAGCGTACCCGCCTGCAGCTGCAGGAAACCATCGAGCAGTCGCAGGTATCCAGCGAGGAACTCACGGCTTCCAACGAAGAAATGCAGGCAATCAACGAAGAGCTGCGCTCGGCCAGCGAAGAGCTGGAAACCAGCAAGGAAGAGCTGCAATCCATCAACGAGGAGTTGCTCACCGTCAACTACGAGTTGAAGAACAAGGTGGAGGAGACCGACAAGGTCAACGACTACCTGAGCAACCTGATCGCCTGCACCGAAATCGCCACCGTGTTCGTCGACCGCAACCTGCATATCCGCTGGTTCACGCCGCGCGCCACCGACCTGTTCAACATTTTACCGGTCGATACCGGCCGCTCATTGCTCGACATCACGCACCGCCTGGACTACCCGGCCATGGCCGATGATGCCCGTGCCGTGGCCCAGGGTGAGGCCGTGATCGAGCGGGAAGTTGGCGGCCAGCGCGACCACTGGTACCTGGCACGCCTGCTGCCCTACCGCTCCAGCGAGCAGAAAATCGACGGTACCGTCTTGACCTTCATCGACATCAGCAGCAGCCACGCTGCCGAAGAGCATGTGCGCCTGGGCGAGGAACGCTTGAGCAAGCAGCTGGCGGAATCGCAAACCACCAGCCACATGAAGGATGAGTTCTTCGCCATCATGTCGCATGAACTGAAGCACCCACTGAACCTGATTCAGCTGAACGCGGAAATGCTCCGCCGCCTGCCCTCGATCAAGCAGATCGGCACCGCCAGCAAGGCGGTAGCTACCATCTGCGAGGCGGTTGGCAGCCAGGCCAGGATCATCGACGACCTGCTGGATGTGGCCCGCATCCGTACCGGCAAGCTCAAGCTCAAGACCGAGCCGGTAGACCTTGGCGCCATCCTGCGCGGCATTCACGCTGTGGTGGTGAGCGAGCAACACCCCTGCCTGGTGCGCCTGGAGCTGCCTGCCGACGGCTTGCCAGTGATGATCGAGGGCGATGTCACGCGCCTGGAGCAGATCATCTGGAACCTGCTGAACAATGCCCTGAAATTCAGCCCGGCAGGCAGTGAGATACGCCTGGTGTTGAGTCATGACGAGCAACAGGCACGCCTGCAGGTGATCGACCAAGGCGTAGGCTTGAGCCTCGACAGCCTGGAGCACATCTTCGACCTGTTCAGCCAGGCTCCCCAACTGGCCAACCAGAACCGTGAAGGCCTGGGCATCGGCCTGTCGTTGGTGCGGCAGTTGGTCGAAGCCCAGGGCGGCACCGTGCAGGCCAGTTCGGCCGGTTTGGGCATGGGCTGCACCTTCACCGTTCGCCTGCCCCTGTGCAACGTGCAGTCCCCGCCTTGCGCCGACCTTGCAGAACATTCCAGGGAGGGCCGGCTGCAGGGCGTGCGCGTGCTGCTGGTGGATGACTCGGTCGAGGTATTGGAGATCATGCAAGAGCTGCTGGAAATGGAAAACGCCAGCGTGCGCGCCTTCAGCCGCCCCCGCGAGGCGCTGGAAGCGGCCTCGGGTGAGGAGTTCGACATCATTCTCTCCGACATCGGCATGCCAGTGATGGACGGCCATGCCTTGATCAAGGCGCTGCGCAGCCATGCCCATCTGCGCCACACCCCAGCCATTGCCCTCACCGGCTACGGTGCCAGTGCAGATCAGCACAAGTCGCGCCAGTCCGGCTTCGACCGGCACCTGAACAAGCCGGTCGGCTACGACGAACTGGTGGAGGCCATCGAAACCTTGAGCGGCACTGTGCCGTACTGATGGCCGACCGGTATGAACCTCAGGCGTGCACGCTCCACTGGTTCATGTCCAGCGTGATCGGCATCTCGTCGATGGCATGGATCACGCCACTTTGCAGAGCCTCCTGCGGCCCCAGAATCCGCGGGTACGCCATCAGGTAGCGCGGTACATCCAGCACCTCGGGCGCACCTTGTGTGCGCTCGGCCACAATCTGCGCATACAGCTGCAGGTCGTAATCCAGGCTCATCGCATATTCCGCCATGCGTGAATGGTCGACCGAGCCATGCAAGGTCCAGTGAAACGGGTGGAACAGGAACTTGCTGTAGCTGCATGCCGTGCGCCACTCCCCGGCCAGGAACAGGATATTACCCATGGACTCGACGGTGCCCAGGTTATGCGTATGCACCGGCACCGGTAGCGCCCGCAGGAAGTTGTACAGGGTAAAACCGTAGCTGCACTCGCCGCCCATGGTAGCGATGTTCAGTTGCAGCACCTCGGCGCCCTGCTGCAACGCCTTTGAGCAGGTATTGATCATGTTGCCGCAGGTCGATGAATTGATCGGCCCGGTGAAATGAATGATGTGTCTGGCCATGCTTGCCTCCAGCGTTGGCAGGTCAATTCCTGGGCTTGCGCGCCTGGGCGCTTACCCGGTGGAATCGTCTGCGCCGGCAAAGTTCAACCTGTCAGGACCGCTCCCGTTGGTCAAACGCGGTGAACCCTTGGCCCTCTGCGCCAGTCGCACCTTCACAGTAACCGAACAAGGAACCGGTGATGAGGACGACAGCGTGAGCGATATCCGCATCGGCATTTCCGGGTGGCGCTATGGCCCCTGGCGCAAGGACTTCTACCCCAAAGGCCTGCGCCAGGACGATGAACTGGCGTTCGCCTCGCGGGCCGTGAACAGCATCGAGATAAACGGCTCGTTCTACAGCTTGCAAACCCCAGAGCGTTACCTGCGCTGGCGTGATGAAACGCCGGATGGCTTCGTTTTCGCAGTCAAGGGGCCACGGTACATCACCCATGTGCGGCGCCTTAAGGAAATTGAAGAGCCGGTGGCCAACTTCTTCGCCTCCGGTCCATTGCTGCTCGGCGACAAGCTTGGGCCTTTTCTGTGGCAGTTTCCACCGAACATGAAGTTTGACGAAGAGCGTTTTGCCCGGTTTTTGCAGTTGCTGCCACGTGACCGCAAAGCTGCGCGTGAATGCGCCCGGGGCTGTGCCGAACGGCTGCGCGACAATGGCGGCCTTGCAATCACCGGTAATGTACGTTTGCGCCACGCGGTGGAAATACGCCACGAGAGTTTTCTTTGCGAGGCGTTCATCAAGCTGCTGCGCAAGCACCGTGTTGCGCTGGTGGTTGCGGACAGTGCCGGCAAGTGGCCGCATGCCGAAGATGTGACCGCCGACTTCGTGTACATGCGCCTGCACGGCGACGTGGAGCTCTACAGCAGCGGCTATACCGCGCGCGCGTTACGCCGCTGGAAACAGCGCATCCTGCACTGGAGCCAAGGCAGTCAGGCAGACGACGCGCACCTGATCGTGCCGGGGCCGCCACCCCGGCGTGCGGCCCGTGACGTGTACTGTTACTTCGACAATGACCAGAAGGTCCATGCACCCTACGACGCCCGCCGCTTGCTGCAGAAGCTGTCGCTGGACCATGAATTGATGACCGAACCGGGCGTTGTGCCGGAGGTGGCCTTGTGAACGAACCCATGACTGCTTTGCCGCGCAGCACCGATCAGTCCACCGCCGTGCGCCGCTTGAACGTACTCACGCTGAACGTGCACAAGGGGTTCACCTTCTTCAATCGCCGCTTCATCCTGCCTGAGCTGCGTGAAGCGGTGCGTGCCACCGGCGCAGACCTGGTGTTCCTGCAGGAAGTGCATGGCAGCCATCAGCAACATGCCTTGCGCCACCCGGCCTGGCCTGATACCCCGCAATATGAATTCCTTGCCGACAGCATGTGGCCCCAGTTCGCCTATGGCCGCAATGCCGTGTATCCGCAAGGTGACCACGGCAACGCCTTGCTGTCCAAATTTCCCATCAAACGCTTCAACAACCTCGATGTGTCGGTGCAAGGCAAGGAACAACGCGGCCTGCTGCATTGCCAACTCGAGGTCCCAGGGCACGCCCAGGTGCACGCTATTTGTGTGCACCTGGGCCTGCGCGAAGCGCACCGGCAAAGCCAGATCCAGCTGTTGCTCGACCTGCTGGCCAGCCTGCCGCCGCAAGCCCCGGTCATCGTCGCCGGCGATTTCAACGACTGGCGCCTGAAGGCAGACGCCGTGTTGGGCGAGCACCTGGTAGAGGCCTTTGGCGAGCGCTTCGGCACCCCGGCACGCAGCTTCCCGGCGCGTCTGCCGCTGCTGCGCCTTGACCGCATCTACCTGCGCAACGCCATGCCGAGCGCCGCCCAGGTACTGTCGAATTACCCGTGGTCGCACCTTTCCGACCACGCACCATTGGCCGCGGAGATTCACCTGTGAACAGACCTTGGGTAGAGGGCAACAACGTAAAGTTGCTGATCAACGGCGAGCAGTATTACCCCTGCGTGTTCGAGGCCATGGCCCGTGCCCAGGAGGAAATCCTGCTGGAAACCTTCATCATTTTCGACGACAAGGTCGGCCGGCAACTGCAGCAGGCGCTGATAGATGCGGCGCGCCGCGGCGTGCGTGTCGAGGTGGTCGTGGACGGCTATGGTACCGGTGACTTGCCCGCGCCATTCATCGCTGCCATGACAGATGCCGGGGTGAGTTTCCACGCCTTCGACCCGCAGCCGCGCCTGGTGGGCATGCGTACCAACCTGTTCCGGCGCCTGCACCGCAAGATCGTGGTCATCGATGGCGAGCGGGCCTTCATTGGCGGCATCAACTACAGCGCCGATCACCTGGGCGACTTCGGCCCCATGGCCAAGCAGGACTATGCCGTCGAGGTAACCGGGCCGGTGGTGGCACAGGTGCATGCCGCCAGCAAGCGCCTGATGTCGCCGGTGCTGCAGGAGCCAAGCGCCGTGCGGCCGTTGACCGAGCCCGCCGGGGCCACCACCGCCGTGCTGGTAGAGCGTGACAACGGCGTGCGCAGGACAGCCATCGAAAGCCAGTACCTGCAGGCGTTTCGCGGTGCCAAAGAACGTATCGTGGTGGCCAATGCCTACTTCTTCCCCGGCTACCGGCTACTGCGCGAGTTGCGCAACGCTGCCCGGCGAGGGGTGGCTGTACACCTGATCCTGCAAGGGCAGCCAGACATGCGCTGGGTCCGTGCGCTGTCGCGGTTGCTGTACAACTACCTGCTGCGCGATGGCGTGGTCATTCATGAATACTGCAAGCGGCCCTTGCACGGCAAAGTGGCGCTGGTGGACGACGAGTGGGCGACCGTGGGTTCCAGCAACCTCGACCCGCTGAGCCTGTCGCTGAACCTGGAAGCCAACCTGTTCATCCGCGATCGCGCTTTCAACCAGCTGCTCGGCGAGCACCTGCAGTCACTTGCGCACGAGCAGTGCAAGCCGGTGACCCTGGAACGCATGATCCGTGGCTACTGGTGGCGGGCACCGCTGATATTCGCTTGCTTCCATGCGGCGCGCCATTTCCCGCGCATCGCCGGCTGGTTGCCGGCACACCGCCAACGGCTGCGCTCGCTGCAGCCAGACGTCGAGGCCCCGGCCGGCGACCTGCACGAGGGCAATACCTGATGGCACGGACAACCTGGCAAACCTGGGCCAAGCGCGTATTGACGGTGGCGTTCCTGATCCTGATCCCTGTGCTGCTGTACCAATTGGCCCGCAACCTGGACTGGAACGAAGTGCGCCAGTCGCTGCTCGCTTACAAGCCTGGAACGCTGGTGGTGGGCCTGGCAATTGCGGTGTGCAGTTACCTGACGTTCGCCAGCTACGACTTGCTGGCCCGCGCCTACACCGGTCATCAGTTGCCCGCCCGGCAAGTGCTGCCGGTCGCCTTCGTGTGCTACGCGTTCAACCTCAACTTCACCACCTGGGTCGGCGGGGTTGCCTTGCGCTACCGCCTGTATGGGCGCCTGGGGCTCGATACCCCTACCATCACGCGCATTCTCACGCTGGGCCTGCTCACCAACTGGATGGGCTACATGCTGCTGGCCGGCAGTGTGTTCGCCCTGGGTCTGGTCGAACTGCCGGGCAACTGGGCGGTGGGCACCACAGGGCTGCGCCTGATCGGCGTGCTGTTGCTGGCGATTACCGCGGCGTACCTGCTGGCCTGTGGCCTGGCCAAGAAGCGCACGTGGCGCTGGCGCGAGCACGAAGTCACTTTGCCAACCCTGCGCCTTGCACTCTGCCAGGTAGCGCTGGGGGCCAGCAACTGGGCATTGATGGCGCTGCTGATTTACTGGTTGCTGCCGGGCGACGCCTTCTACCCCGCGATCCTCGGGATCCTGTTGATCAGTTGCGTGGCAGGCGTGGTTGCACATATCCCGGCGGGCCTGGGTGTGCTGGAAGCGGTGTTCCTCGCCCTGCTGCACGGTCAGATGGCGCAGGGCACGCTGGTAGCCGCGCTGTTAGGCTATCGCACCCTGTACTACCTGATACCGCTGGTGGTTGCGATCGTGACTTATCTGGTGCTTGAGAAGCGCGCCAAGGTCATGCGCCAGCGCGACAATTCGGTGCAAACCTGATGGTGCGGGGCAGGCGCGGTTAACGTCGGCGCGGCCTGGTGCCGCGCCAACAAGGCCACCTCAAGGGGAAATCGGGTCGCTCGCCGGGAAGGTTTCATCCAGCGCATTGTCTACGGCATTCTCGTCCGGTTTTTCGCTGCAATGGCACCCTTGCATCCTGCATGCCTCGCCATGGCCATGGCCGTTGGCGCAGGCCTCACAGCAATAGGCCTTGCCGTCACGCTGCAAGGCATTGGCATCCACGGTGCAGGAACAATCGGTACAGGCACAACGTTGCTGGTTCATGATCTGCTCTCCTCGTCATCGATCACATCATCGGTCCAGGGTTCGCCGTCAAGCGGCGCGGAACGTGCCAGTTCGGCTTCGTCCAGCCCAAAGCCGCCACCGATTTCGTCGGCATCCACTTCACGCAGGTCCATGTCAGCCGGGCCGTCGCCGCCGCCGGGCTCGTGCGGGTCACGGGCGCCGGTTTCATCCAGCAGGGTGTCCGGGCTCAGGTCGTCGTAGGTGACGTTGTCTTCATGCAGGCTGTCGCTCAGCGCTTCGCCACCCGTCATGCCGCTTTCGGCAACACGCTCTGGTGGGAATTCGCGCTCGATCTCGCTCGCCGGGCGCTCATCCCCTACCCGTCCATGGCGTTCGTCCAGGCGCTCATCGAAGTCCAGTTCGTGCACGCTGCCCATGCGGTCCTCGGTGTCGTCGATCTCGGTTGGGGTATAGGGCTTGGGATCTTCTGTTCGGGCCATGTACGTTCTCCGTCAGTTGGCTGCATTCGGTCGACTGCATCCGGCGGCCGAAGATTCAGAGTTTTTTGAACTCCACGCGTGCCCGGCGCCTCCCAGCTCTACAGAGAGCGATTCGCCCGGAGCCGGACATGGCCAAGCCCCTGCAGGAATACGCGCGCAAGCGCGACTTCAACGCAACGCCCGAGCCCAGTGGCAAACGCAGCCGTGGCAAAAAAGCCCATGCGCTGCAGTTCTGCATTCAGAAACACGACGCCAGCCACCTGCATTACGATTTCCGCCTGGAGTTGGACGGTACGTTGAAGAGCTGGGCGATCCCCAAAGGCCCGTCGCTGGACCCGAAAGTGCGCCGCCTGGCCGTGCACGTCGAGGACCACCCGCTGGACTATGCCGATTTCGAGGGCCATATCCCTGAAGGCCACTACGGGGCGGGCGATGTCATCGTGTGGGATCGCGGCATCTGGGAGCCGGAGGGTGACGCCCATGAGGGTTATGCCAAGGGCAAGCTCAAGTTTCGCTTGCAAGGCGAAAAACTGTCGGGGGTGTGGAACCTGTTCCGCACTCACCTGGCTGGCAAGAAAGAACAATGGATGCTGGTCAAATCCCACGATGCCCAGGCCCGAAGCGAAACCGAGTACAGCATCGTCGACGCGCAGCCCGACAGTGTGCTCAGTGACCGCACCCTGATCCCCCGCAAGCCGGCAGCCAAGCAAACCGCCGCCAAGCAGCGGGCTACCCGCAAGCGGCCCGGCAAGGCCCGCCAGGCCGCATTGCCGAACCAGTTGCAGCCACAGCTGGCCACCTTGGTGGACACGCCGCCCCAAGGCGACTGGCGCTATGAAGTCAAGTTCGATGGCTACCGCATCCTGGCCCGCATCGAGGGCGACGATGTGCGGCTATTCACCCGCAATGGCCATGACTGGAGCAGCAAGATGCCCCGCCAGATCGCGGCACTGCGCGCGCTGGGCATCGATTCGGCCTGGCTGGATGGCGAAATGGTAGTGGCCGACGAAAATGGCGCAGCGGACTTCCAGGCGTTACAGAACGCCTTCGACACCGAGCAGGACGAGCACATCACTTACTACGTGTTCGACCTGCCCTTTCTGGGTGGCCAGGACCTGCGTCAGGCGCCGCTACAGGATCGCCGCGAAACGCTGAAAACCCTCCTCGATCACGGCGCGTCAGACGTACTCAAATATTCCGCCGACTTCGACGAACCGGTCGACGCCCTGCTGGCCAGCGCCTGCCGCCTGGAACTCGAAGGGCTGATCGGTAAACGTGCAGACAGCCCCTACAGCGGCCGGCGGAGCGCGGACTGGATCAAGCTCAAATGCAAGCAGCGCCAGGAGTTCGTGCTGGTTGGCTACACCGACCCCAAAGGCAGCCGCAGCGGTTTCGGGGCCCTGCTGCTGGCCTTGCACGACCCGGACAGTGGCGAGCTGCGCTATGCCGGCAAGGTTGGTACCGGCTTCACGGCTGCCACCCTGGCCAGCATCCATACCCGCCTGCAGCCACTGGAAATTGCCAAGCCCGCCGTGGCCCGCCCGCCCAGCGGCGCAGAAGCCCGGGGTGTGCACTGGCTGAAGCCGCAGCTGCTGGCTGAAGTGGCGTATGCCCAGATGACCCGCGACGGCATTGTGCGCCATTCGGTCTTCCATGGCCTGCGCGATGACAAGCCCGCCACCGCCATCGACCTGGAACGCCCCATGCCCACCAAGACCACGCCCCGCCGCAAACGCGGCAAAGCAGCGCCCCTTTCGGAGGACCTGCATCTTACCCACCCTGACCGGTTGATCGACGCTACCACGGGCATGACCAAGCGCGATGTGGCCGAGTATTACGCCGCCGTCAGCCAGTGGTTGCTACCCCAGATCCAGCACCGCCCGGTGGCATTGGTGCGCGCACCCGATGGCCTGGCCGGTGAGCTTTTCTTCCAGAAGAACGCCAGCCAGCTGCACCTGCCCAATGTGCTGGAATACGACAAGGCCCAGGCCGGCCAGGCGGCCATGGTCATCAACCGCGCCGATACCCTGCTGGGCGCGGTGCAGATGAACATGCTCGAGCTGCACAGCTGGAACGCCACTGACAAGGACTTCGACAAGCCCGACCGCTTCGTGCTCGACCTCGACCCTGACCCGGCGCTGCCCTGGAAGGCCATGCTGGAAGCCACTCAACTCACCCTCACCCTGCTCGACGAGCTTGGCCTGAAAGTGTTCCTCAAGACCAGCGGCGGCAAGGGCATCCACTTGGTAGTACCGCTGACCCGCCGCGCGGGTTGGGACGAGGTCAAGGCTTTCAGCCATGCCATCGTCGAGTACCTGGCCAAGCTGTTCCCGGACCGCCTCAGCGCTGTTTCAGGGCCCAAAAACCGCATCGGCCGCATCTTCATCGACTATCTGCGCAACGCTAGGGGGGCAACAACCGCGTGCGCCTATTCCCTGCGTGCGCGGGAAGGCCTGCCGGTGTCGGTGCCCATCTGGCGGGAGGAACTGGCCACGCTCAAGGCCGCCAACCAATGGAACATCGCCAACCTGCCCGCGCGCCTGGCGGAGGTTGACGACCCGTGGGCGGACCTGGGCAAGGTCCGCCAGTCCATTACCGCGCGCATGCGCAAACAGCTGGGGCTTGCCTAGTGGCCACGCATCAGGAGACCCGCCCATGAGCATCGTCCAGGACTTCAACCTGACCCACTTCGACCGCCTACTGCGTACATTCGGTGATCGTCAGCAACCCCTCAACCTCGACACTCAGTTGCCTCAGCTGATGCAGGCGTTGCAGGCCGACCACCTGGACCTGCTGCCGTTGCCAGGCCAGGGCAATACCTTGCGCCGTTGGCAGACGTTGGCCCGCGTGGCGGGTTGCGACCTGTCCCTGGCCAAACTGTATGAAGGCCACACCGATGCCCTGGCGATTCTGGCGGAGTGCGCAGCTGCGCATTACGTGGCAGAAGGCATTTGGGGCGTGTGGGCCGCCGAGCCACCTGATGCCCGCGCGGTCATAACCTCCCGCGACGGCGACAGGGTACGTTTGCAAGGCACCAAAGCCTGGTGTTCCGGGGCGTTGCAGATCGACCGGGCACTGCTCACGGCCTGGGATGAGCAGGGTCAGCAGCAGTTGGTCGCCATCGAACTGTCGCAGCCTGACCAGGGGCTGAACATCGAGCACTGGCAAGCCGTGGGCATGGCTACCACGGCCAGCGTCGAGGTCACCTTCGATAACACCCCGGCAACGCTGATCGGCAAACCTGGCCAGTACCTGGCGCGCCCTGGTTTCTGGCACGGCGGCGGCGGTATCGCCGCGTGCTGGTATGGTGCGGCCGAGGCCCTGGCCGACTACCTGCGCGAGTATTGCCGCAAGCCGCGGCCCGACCCACATGCCGATGCCCACCTCGGGGCGGTGGACGCCGCTTTGTATGGTGCGCGTGCGGCGCTGCGTGAATGCGCCGCCTGGGTCGACCGGCAGCCGGGTGCAGATGCCAGTTTTGAAGTGCGGCGCACCCGCGCCCAGGTTGAGCAGGCCGTGGAGCAGGTCATCAGCCATGTAGGGCGGGCGCTGGGTGCCACACCGTTCTGCCGCAACAGCCACTTCGCCCGTTTGAGCGCCGATTTGCCGGTGTATCTGCGCCAGAGCCACGCGGAGCGTGACCTGGCAGCGCTGGGCCAACAGCTGGCGCAGGTGCCGGCAGGGGCGTGGCAGCTATGAGTGTCAACTTGATCCAGGCCAGCAGCGGCACCCCTTGGGCCGATTGGCAACAGGCCGCCCACCTGGCCCGGGCCACTTGGCTCGACCCCGCCCGGCTCTGCCCGCCCGGGCGCCGCCTGGTGATGATCGCGCCCCACCCGGATGACGAGATCCTCATGGCAGGCGGCCTGCTGAGCCGTTTCAAAGGCCGTGAAGCCGACTTGGTGCTGATTTCCGCAACCGATGGTGAAGGCAGCCACCCTGGCTCAACCCAGTGGAGCGAGCATCGCCTGCGTCGCCAACGCCCCCAGGAAAGTCGCCTGGCCTTGCAGCAGCTTGACCTGGACCCGAGCCGCGTGGACTGGCGCCGGCTCAACCTCAAGGACGGCCAATTGCCGCGAGAGGAAGCGTTCCTCGTCAGCCATCTGACTCAATTGTTGCGCCCGGACGACCTATTGATGGCTACCTGGCGCAATGACGGTCATTGCGACCACGAGGCCGTCGGGCGCGCCGCCGCCCACGCGGCATTGGCGCGGCAAGTGCAACTGGCCGAGGTCCCGGTCTGGGCCTGGCACTGGGCGCAACCCGACGACCCTCGCCTGCCCTGGCCCCGTGCCCACCGCCTGCAGCTGGATGAAGCCCGGTTGGCGCGCAAGCGCAAGGCCCTGGCCGCCCATGCCAGCCAGTTGCAGGCCGACGGTGAGCGGCCGCCGGTGCTACCGGCAAACCTGCTGGATTGCCTGCTGCAACCTTTCGAACTGGTGTTCCTTTGACTGGAGTTGTCATGAGCCTCGACCCACAGTATTTCGCCGACTTGTATGCGACCAATGAAGACCCGTGGGCTTTTCGCACCCGTTGGTACGAGAAGCGCAAGCGCGAGCTGGTCATGGCCAGCCTGCCCCGTCAATGCTACCAGCGGGTATTCGAACCAGCCTGCGCCAACGGCGAGTTAAGTGCACTGCTGGCCGAACGCAGCGGGGAACTGCTATGCCAGGACCTCGATCCCACCGCCGTGGGGCTGGCCCGCGAACGCTTGGCTCAGGTGCACAATGCGTCTGTGGAACTGGCGCGGCTCCCGGCAGACTGGCCTGGTGGGCGCTTCGACCTGATCGTGCTGAGCGAGGTGGGCTACTACCTGGACCCCACCGACTGGCTGCAAGTCATCGAACAAGCGGTCGCCAGCCTGTCTTACGACGGCGGCCTGCTGGCATGCCACTGGAAGCACCCCATTGTCGGTTGCCCGCAGGATGGGCGTGAAGTGCATCGCATGCTGGCCCGCCACCTGCCCCTCTACAAGCAGTTCCAGCATGATGAAGCGGACTTCGTGCTCGAGTACTGGTCAGCCCAGCCCAGTGTGGTCGACCTTGACGAGACTTGCCCATGATCGCCGTCGTGATTCCGGCCCATAACGAAGCCCGCCGCCTCGGCCGTTGCCTGCGTGCGGTGCTGATCGCCGCCGTGCAGGCACAGCAGGCTGGCCATCGGGTCGAGGTGCTGGTCGTGCTCGACCGCTGCAGCGATGGCAGCGCCGGCGTGGCGCGGCGTTTTGGTGTGCAGGTGCTGGAGGTGGAGGCTGGCAGTGTTGGCATGGCCCGGCGGGTGGGCGCGGCGCACATGGTCGACCGTGGTGCGCGGTGGCTGGCCTGTACCGATGCCGACAGCCGGGTACCGGGGCACTGGTTGTTGTCGCAACTGGCCTGCAGTGCCGAGGTTGTCTGTGGCACGGTACACGTCGAGTACTGGCAGCCGTGGCAGACGGCCGCCCTGCGCCAGCTCTACCAAAGCCGCTACGAGCAGCGCGAGGGGCACCGGCACATTCATGGCGCCAACCTCGGCGTGTGCGCCGACGCCTATGCGCGGGTCGGCGGCTTCCAGCCCTTGGCCGCCCATGAAGATGTGCAACTGGTCAACGACCTGCAAGCCAGTGGCGCGCAGATCGTCTGGACGGCCCGGCACAGCGTAGCCACCAGCAGCCGCCGCGACAGCCGCGCCCGGGAAGGTTTTGGCGATTACCTGGAGGGGCTACAGGCTCTGGTTTGATCGAAGCGCTTGTGGGGCCTCGATCAGGAGGCCTTGCGCGGCTTTTTCGCCGGCTTCTTGCCGCCGAGGCTGCGTTTTAGCAGCTCGGTAAGGTCGAGGATATCCGCACCTTTCTCGGCGCTGGCGGCCTTGCCTTTCTCGACCGTGGCGATCTTGCCCTTGCTGGCCTTTTCTTCCACAAGGTCCAGAATGGTCTGGCGGAAGGCGTCATGATAGTCCTCGGGCTTCCACGGCCCGCTCATGTCTTCGACCAGCCGCTTGGCCATGTCCAGTTCGCGCTTGTCGACCTTGGTGTCGGTCACACTGCTGTCCAACTCCAGGGTCTCCAGCCCGCGCACTTCCTCGGGCCAGCGCAAAGTGATCATCACCAGCGCGTCATCCAGAGGGCGCAGCAGCGCCAGGTGCTGGCGAGTGTGCAGCACCACCGTAGCCAGCGCCACCTTGCCGGTTTTTTCCAGGGTCTCGCGCAGCAATGCATAGACTTTGCCGCCGCGCCGGTCGGGGGTGAGGTAATACGGCGTATCGAAGTGCTGCAGGGGTATCTCGCCAGCTTCGACAAAGGAAAAGATATCGATCGTCTGGGTGGCTTCAGGGCGAGCCTTGCGGATCTCCTCCTCGCTGATCACCACGTAGCGACCTTTCTCGTACTCCACGCCTTTGACGACGTTGTCTTTGTCGATTTCCTTGCCGGTGACCTTGTTCACCCGTTTGTAGCCCACCGGCTCCATGCTGCGCTTGTCCAGCCAGTCAAAATCCACCCGTTCGGTGCGCACCGCAGTGTTGAGGGCCACGGGGATATGCACGAGGCCGAAGCTGATAGCGCCTTTCCAGATTGCCCGAGCCATGACACTGCTCCAAAGTTGCCTGTCGATACCAACAGTGACTGCGCCGGGTGGTGAAGGTTTAATGGGGTTGCTCTACGGTACCCTGCACCCGGCGATCAGGTCGCGCTGAACAGCACCCGCCTGAAGGCGTCGGCGGCCAGGTGGACCTGTACTGCCCAATCACCCGCGGCTTCGCTGCCAGCGTCATCGGAGATGTACTTCAGGCACACGAACGGAATACCTTCGCTGCGGGCGATCAAGGCCAGCACGTAGGCTTCCATGTCGACCACGTCGTAAGGCGCATCGCCGTGGTTGGTTTCGAAGCTGTCGCCACTGCCGCAGGTTTCCAGCGCCAGGCCGGGTATGGCCGCACCGTGTTCGAGTAGCACCGGGGTATTCGCCAGTGGCGTCTCGTAACGGGCGAAGCCCAACGGCGTCACATCCATGTCGCGCTGCACGAAACGGTTGCAGCACACGACAGCGCCTTTGCCGTGGCGCTGGCTGCCAGCAGAACCCAGGTTGACGATCAGCCTGGGGCGGCGCACAGCGATAGCCTTGGTCAAGGCGATAGCGGCATTGACCTTGCCGATACCCGTGAACACGGTGTTCACCTCGCGGAACACGTCCCCCGCTTCGGCTTCTAGGGCGAAGACGAACAAGGTGTCATCCAGGGAGATATCGGGGAATTGCGTGGTCAGCATCATGGCACGGATGGTCCGAGTGGCGGCAAGGGGCGCGCCATTGTCGGGCAACTCCGGCTAATTGCAAGTGCGCGGTACCACTTCTACAGCCGCGTAACCGTCAGGGCTACGGCGGCTATCCGTTCCACGGCTTCATAACCCGGCTCAGCCAGCTGTTCTCCGAACACATCAGGATCGATTTCACGATATACCCAAGAGCACGTGGGGCCTGCCAGGCGCAGACGAACAGCCTCGAGCAAGGGATCACGCCCGTCCACGATCGCCACACCGGTATACAACAGCAATGAGCCGCCCGGGCTTAGCCGCTCGCGAGCCTGTTCGACAATCCGCAACGACAACTCTGCCCCCAGAGGGCCTCCACCATGACGATAGGTGCGCTCGCCCACATCGAGCATGTAAGGCGGGTTGGCGACTATCAGGTCGAAGCAGCCGATGACATCATCGAGCAGGTCACTGCGCTTTACCGAAACATTGTCTACGCCCGCGAGCGCGGCATTGACGGCGGTGTAGCGCAGGGCAAGCGGGTTGATATCCAGCGCAGAAACCTGCGCATGGTGCGCCGCACGCGCGATCAGCAACGCGCCGATGCCGGTTCCACAGCCAATGTCTACGGCATGCTCAACCCGGTTGGGGGTGTGTCGCAGGTGGTCATGGATGACCTGGGCGAAGCGGTAGCTGTCTGGGCCGAAGAACACCGCGTCCGCGGCCTCGGTCGGGTAGGCGGAGTGGACCAGTAACAGGTCATCCAGCGTGGACCAGCGCACGGTGCTACGCCACATATCACCCGGCGCAGCAGTGAGGCCCCCCGCTTGGCTCAGCTGGGCCATTTGTTCGCCACTGAACAGTCCGGCGCTGAACGGCCGGCTCCAGCCGAACACATCCCGCAGCGTTCGTGCCTGCTCGCCTGCACACCGGGCCATAACCCGCGCGTGGGTGGCCGGTGTCACGCAGGTAAACCGATAGCCATCGGCGCGCAGGCGCCGGCCCAACTGCACTAATGCACCGTCACTGGCCAGGCGTTGAGGGTCGTTGATCATCAGCGCGGTTCCTCCTGGAACATGCCTGTGGCTTGCAGATAGGCACGAGTGGCCTGCAGCCCATCAGGCGTGGCGTGGTGGTTGCCGGCCATGCGTGCGATCAGCGCATCGATATCATACGCGTCGACCTCCACGGCCGCATCATCGGAGCCTACCGGCAGCTGCCAGCTCCCGGGGAGTACGCGCCGGACGCGCGACTGCCAACCTGCCGCGATCCAGTCGTGCCACAACTGCTTTTCATAGGCGGTGAACACGCCGTACATTGGCGCTGAAGGCCCTTCCACGAGTGACCACCAGCGGCTCTGTGCGGGCGCCTCGCCCCGCCGGATCCAGCCCTGCGCCTGCAGGGCCTGGAGAAATTGCGGCATGGCCCCAGGTTCAGCCAACCATTGGTTGATAGTGCGCCCCTGTAGCCGGCAACGGTCTGAGTGCATGAACTGGCCAAACTGACGCTTCTGCTCCAAGGCCTGAACCAGTGCTGTTTCCAGGTCGAAAAGGCTGATCAGGCTGGGGGTATCGAGCCCCAGGTCATTCAGGCGGTAGCCGCGCCGTACGCGCTGATAGAATGCGCAGGCGTCATGGGGGGGACAGAGCTGGCGTAAAGCCTGGATAGACAAGTGGGCATGGCCGCTGGCAGCGTTGTCGATCGTGACATGCAATTGGAAATACTGGCCGTCGATCCCCAACTCAGCGAGTTCGTAGGTGGTGATCAGCAAATGCAACGGCGGTTGTTCGTAACCGAGGTTGTAACCGATCAGCTCAGGGAGGAAGTCCTCACCGTAGCGGCCCAGTGCCAGCTGCAGTGCCCCCTGCAAATATCGCTCGTCTTCAAGCTGCAATGGCTCCAGGCAACCCAGGCGGCTCAGCAGCCGCTGATAGATCGCAACATGGTTACAGCGCGCATCACCGCCGCCCAATTCTTCCAGGTAAGTCCGGATCAACCCGTGGTAGCGCGGGTCTGCCCAATGCCGCAATGTGCTGTGCAACCACGCACCGTCAACCGCCTTGGTCGGTGCCACCTGCTGCAGGAACCATAGCGCTTGCGCGCGCGTGGCAAAATAGCGACGTGGCCCACCTTGCTGGCGTTGTGCCAAGTAGGCGGCAAAACCTTGAGCTACTTGCCCGGCGTGGCGCGCGCTCCAGGCTTCAAGCTCCACGGGGTCGGCTGGCAGGTCATCCGGCAAGTGTCTGGCACGCTCCAGTTGCTCATTCAACCAGTCGGCGCCAGTGATGTCAGTGCCTGCCAGCAAGGCTTGGTAACGCTGTTGCAGGCTGGTTGTGGCCAGTGAGGCCGGAACTGTCGCGGCGGTCTTGCGGGTCATGACCGTCATGCCGTTTTCCTCATGCGCGTTTATTGGCTGGGTTTCTGACCTGGCATAGGTTCAGGATCGGGCGCAGGTTGGGGCGCGGGTTTTTCGGCGGGCTGGTGCATCTGCAGGGACGATTTGGTGGTGTCGGCGTCGTCCTTGCCTGGGTGGCCATTGTCTCGATCGAAACAGCCCCCAACCAGCACCAGGGCGCCCGTCAGGGCGGCTACGGGTATCCATTGCATAACGACCTCCAGGTTTGCTTGACTGCAGTGCCGGTTGCCCGGCACTGCCAAGCCTCGTTTACGAGCGGCCACCTTTACGGCCTGATTCGCTGCTTTGGCCGCCGCTGGAATGTTGGCCGCCCTTGCGGCCTGCCTCGGAGGCTTTCTCGCGGTCATTGGCAAAGTTGCCCGAGTTCTTGTTACCGCCCTGGCTGCCTTGTTGATTGCCGGTACGGCTATTGTCTTTAGTGGCCATGGTCTGAAACCTCATATGATTTCGGGATGCACGGCATGAGCGCCGTACAGTACTTCGGAGTGCGGGCTCGAGAGGGGATTCGTTTCGATTGGCAGGCTTCGGACCGGTGGCATTAAATAAGCGGCAAGTCCTTATTTGGCGCGCCTTTCAGTCGCGCGGCGGATTATCCATATGGGCCTGACGGCGGCCAAGCCAGCCGCCGGTGGCCGCCCAGGCCACGGCCAGTACCGCGCCAATCAGCATGGCCAGTTGCGGGTGTTCCCCCATCACGTCCAGGGCACGCTTGAGCCAGCCACTGAGGGCGTCACCACCCCGGTACACCACCGTGTCGATGAAGTTCTTGGCCTTGTACTTGTCCTCGGCCGGCAACACAGTGAACAGCATCTCGCGTCCCGGGCGCACCAACGCGTACTCCCCTGCGCGGCGCACCACCATGACCATTACGAACACCGCGAACACGGGGGCCAGCGCCAGCCACAAGAAGCCCGCTGCCATCACCAGCGGCACGGCCATCAGCAATATGCCCACCCCCAGGCGACGCGCCAGCCGCCCGGTGAGGAAGACTTGCGTGAGGATGGCCAAGGCTTGAACAACGCTGTCGATCAAGCCGAATACCTGCGTTTGCCGGGTGGGGTCGGTGAAGGTCTGGCTGACGATGCGTGCCTGCTCGAAGTACAGGAAGGTACTGACACTTGCCAGCAACACCACGAACAGCGCGATGCCCAACAGATAAGGCGAGCGCAGTACCGCAGTGGCACCGGCCAGTGGGTTGCCGCCCAGCGGCCTTGCGGCACCACGCTCGGCATGCGCTGGCAACGGATGCTGCTGTCGCCAGCGCTGCAGGAACAGGCTTGCCCCGACGCTGCCGAGCAGGAATACCGCCGCCAGCAGCAGCAACCCGGCATGGCCCAGCGGCGCCACCAGTAGCGTACCCAGGATCGGCCCGCTGAGGCCACCCAGGCTGGCCCCGGCGGCCAACAGGCCGAACAGGCGCTTGCCTTGGGCCGAAGAGAACAGGTCGGCGAGCACGCTCCAGGCCAGCGAGATGGTCAGCAGGTTGAACACCGAAAGCCAGATGTAGAACACCCTCGCCGTCCACAGGTTTTCTGGCGAGCGGGTTATCAATACGGCGAACAGCAGCAGGTTGCTGACAAAAAAACCATAGGTACAAGGCAGGATGAACCGGCGTTGCACGCCGCTGGCAAGCCAGCCGAACACTGGCAGGCATGCCAGGCTGGCGATGAAGGTACCGGTGAACAACCACTGCAGGTTGTCCACGCCACCGGCAACGCCCATGGTTTCGCGTACTGGGCGCAGCATGAAATAACCGGTGAACAGGCAGTAGAACAGCAGCAGGCCGGCGATAACCGCCGGCCCTTCGCCAGGCTGTAGGTTCAGCCCTTGATCCAGGCGCCGCCGCCAGGCACTCATGTGCTTAGCTAAATTGATTGATCAGCGCCTGTTGCTGCGCCTGGGTAAGCAGTGGGCCCTGGCCAGCCTTGAGCTGGTCGAGCTGGCGGTCAGGTCGACCGGTCGCAGGGATTACTGTCGTCACCGCCGGGTGGCTGATGGCGAACTTGAGAAACAGCTGAGCCCAGCTGCCGATGCCTGCTTCAGCGGCCCAGCCGGGCAAGGGCTGGTCTTTGACGCGGGTAAACAGGCGCCCATCATCGAACGCGCGGTTGATCAGCACCGCTACGCCCCGCTCCTGGCACAACGGCAGCAATTCGCCGGCGGCCTGGGGGGCGCTGACTGAGTAGTTGATCTGGATGAAATCCAGCGCCTCACTGCGCACCAGCTCGGCGACTTCGGCGTGGCCACTGTTCAGGTAATGGGTGATCCCCACATAGCGGGTTTTGCCCTGCTGCTTGAGTTCGCGCGCATAGGGCAGTTGGGTTCGCCAGTCACGCAGGTTGTGCACCTGCAACAGGTCGACCTTGTCGGTGCGCAGCCGCTTCAGGCTGTCAGCCCATTGCGCTTGGGCTTCAGCGCGGCTGTCGGCGGCAATCTTGGTGGCAATGAAGCAGCGTGAATGCCAGCCCCCCTCCTCCAGCAATTGGCCAAGAATGCTGTCGGCGCCACCGTAATTGGGCGAGGTGTCGATCACCCGCCCGCCACCGTCGAAAAAGGCCTTGAGCACTGCCTGCAGTTGCTGGTAGGCAGCCGAGCCGGCTTCTACCTCGAAACTGCCGGAAGTACCGGCGCCAATCACCGGCAGTGCTTCACCGCTAGACGGCACGGCGCGGGTCAACATGCCTGCCGGCGTGGCTGCGTGCAACCAAGGGGCGCTGGCCAACAGGCCCAACGTAGCGCCCACGCGTAGGACATCACGACGTGCATACATGGAAAAGCTCCCGTCATTCCAGGGAAACTTCCAAGGCTAGCCGCTCTACCCGGCGCGCGTGGGCGTTTCTGTGTCTGGATGTTTTTACCTGGCCTGCAGCAGCGGGGTCAGGTCGACACCGGTGGCGCTGATTGGCGGGCACCAGTAGTAGCCGCCGCTC
Source organism: Pseudomonas sp. NY5710 (assembly GCF_013305665.1). NCBI lineage: Bacteria > Pseudomonadati > Pseudomonadota > Gammaproteobacteria > Pseudomonadales > Pseudomonadaceae > Pseudomonas > Pseudomonas sp. NY5710. The sequence goes on along the minus strand of NZ_CP045554.1, from coordinate 2,640,014 downwards.
AGGGGGCGGCTGAAGCGGTACAGGCCGTCGATGATACCGTCCTCCAGGCCACTCATGCGCCGCAGTTGCACTTCGAAGGCATCGAAGCTGCGGCCCAGGGCAACGAAAGCCAGGCCGGCACCGCGCTGATCGGCCCATGATACCGAGCGGCGCACCATGAAGGCCTCGGGCTCGAAGCTTTCCTGGGCAGTACGCTTGACGTGTGCCGACTCGGGCGCGTCGTCGAGTTCTTCGTTGTCACTGAGGCGGCGGCCCATGATGTTGTCCTGGTCGGCCTGGGGCAGCGACTTGAAGTACGCCAGGTCGTGCTTCCACAGCTGAAACGCAGCAAAGCTGGAACCATCGGCAGCGATCGCTGCCTGCACCGCATCCTCGTCCACCGGGTTTTCCGTGCCGTCTTCGTAGCCGGTCAGGTCCAGCCCACCCCGGTGCAGAAACCCGTCAACACTGTCGGCCAAGCGCAGGGCTGGCGCCAACGCCTGCTCCAGTGCCTGGGCCCGCAGCAGCAGGTCGCCGCGTTCGTTACCACGCAGCCACAGCCACAACGCGTGCTGAGTGCTGGGGTTCTCTACCGCCGCATCCAGCAGCGGGAAGGGACGCAGGCCAGGTACTTCACGGCCCAGGGCCTTGGCCATGGGCGCGCCTACGCCGAGGATCACCTGCACGCCATCGACCTGCGGTAGCAAGGCATCGAGGGCGGCAGGCAACGCCTCAGGCGATTGCAGGGTGAAGAACAAGTGGCGGGCGTGGGCCGGCACCGGGGTGGCAAGCAGACCTTGCTGGAACGGCATGACAGGCTAATCCTCGAAAAAGGCGGCATGCTACTGCGCCTGCGGGCCTGCTGCAACGCGCCATGCAGGGCTGATGAGGGCTGTCCTTGGTAACAAATAGTTACCAAGAGCTGGCTTTTTGCAATTATCTATCCATCCCGGTCCACCTAGACTGCATCGGATCCTTCACCCGAGAGACTGCCGATGACCGCCTCGCCCCTGCTCACCGCCGTTCTGCCCCTGGCCTTGGGCATCATCATGCTGGGCCTTGGCCTATCGTTGACCTTGGCCGACTTCGCACGGGTGGTGAAATACCCCAAGCCCGTGGTGGTGGGCCTGGCCTGCCAGATTCTGCTGTTACCGCTGGTGTGCTTCCTGATCGCCAACGGCTTTGGCCTGGAGTCGGCGCTGGCGGTGGGGTTGATGCTGCTGGCCGCTTCGCCGGGTGGCACTACGGCGAACCTGTTCAGCCACCTGGCACATGGCGATGTGGCGCTGAACATCACCCTCACAGCGGTCAACTCATTGATCGCTATCCTGACCATGCCGCTGTTGGTCAACCTGTCGTTGAGCTGGTTCATGGCGTCGGACCAGGCCATACCGCTGCAGTTTGCCAAGGTCATGCAGGTGTTCGCCATCGTCCTGCTGCCGGTGGCGCTTGGCATGCTGATTCGCCGCTTTGCCCCAAAGTTTGCCGCGCGCATGCAAAAGCCGATGAAGCTGGTGGCGGCATTGTTTCTGGCATTCACCATTGTCCTGGCGCTGGCCAAGGACTGGCAGACGGTGGTCGAGTACGCGCCGGTCGTGGGCCTGGCGGCGCTGTTGTTCAACCTGTTGAGCCTGGCGGTGGGGTACTGGGTGCCGCGCCTGCTCAACATCCCCAAGCGCCAGGCCATCGCCATCGGCATGGAAATCGGCATACATAACGGCACGTTGGCGATTGCCCTGGCCCTGAGCCCGTCGCTGCTGAACAACCCGACCATGGCAGTGCCGGCAGCGCTGTACAGCCTGATCATGTTCTTCACCGCCGCCGGTTTCGGCTGGTGGGTCAGCCGAGGGCACGCCGTGGCGCAGCCTGAAAGCGGCACCGCCAGGTAACGCCCAGGCAGTCAGCGCCGGTTGCGCTTGCCCCGCAGTTGCTGTTTCAACACCTTCAACGGCGGCGCGTAGAAAAAACCGAACGACACCCCTCCGGTGCGCCCCTTCACTGCATGGTGCAGCCGGTGCGCCCGGTACAGGCGTTTGAGGTAGCGGTTGACCGGCCGTGGCCGGCGCGGCCAGTGCCGATGAAAGAAGCCATCATGGGCCAGTACATACAGTACGCCATAGCCCGCCACGCCACCGCCCACCCACTGCAGCGGCGCATGGCCGCCCTTGCCCAGGGCGATCAGGGCGGCGGCTACCAGCGCCAGCGCCAGCAGGTAGAGGTCATTGGTTTCGAGCATGCCCAGCTGTGGCTCATGGTGCGAGCGGTGCAAGCACCAGCCCCAGCCATGCATGATGTACTTGTGGGCCAGCGTACCTACGCCCTCCATGGCCACCAGGGTGCCGAACAGCACGGTCAGATTGAGCAGCATGGAACGGTCCGGGTGATCGCATAGGGTGGCGCAAGGTTACCGGCTGATGGCTTTTTTTTCCATGTGGCAGGCCCGGCTGCTGGGCATTTGCCGATTAAGGCATTGTCATCTTTCCCCACTTGACCGGTATTGCCGCGGGGCGTATGTTCCGCGTCGCAATTTAGCCATCCCAACAGGAGACCCGCTTTGGACAGTAGCCCCAGTCGCTTGCGACAGGCCCACGTGGCGCGCTAGCTCGGCAGTGTCCTGCACTGTCTGGCCAGCCTGGCAAGACGGTGGTTTCTTGTAACCCCGCTTCACCTCCCTCCCCCCGTGGTCCTACGCATCTTTCTGGTTTTTCAACCGCGCCCAGTGAAGGCGCTCATGCGGGCGTGTGCCCGTGGAAGAGGTGAGCTATGGATTGGAACGTTTTTCTGCTGCGCGTGGGTGTCGCGCTGCTACTAGGGGCGCTGATCGGCGCCGAACGCCAGTTGCGCCAGCGCCTGACCGGGCTGCGCACCAACGCACTGGTCAGTACCGGGGCCTGCCTGTTCGTGCTGATGACCCAGGCAGTACCCGGCATGGCCGCTGCCGACGCTTCACGCGTTGCCGCCTATGTGGTCTCGGGCATTGGTTTTCTCGGGGGCGGGGTGATCATGCGCGATGGCTTCAATGTGCGCGGCCTTAATACCGCCGCCACCTTGTGGTGCACGGCAGCGGTCGGTGTCTTGTGCAGCCTGGGGCTGTTGCTGGAGGCCGCGCTGGGTAGCCTGATGGTGCTGTGCGCGAACATCCTGCTGCGCGACATCGCCCAACGCCTCGACCGCCAGGGCATTGTGCCTGCCAGCGAGGACGAGCAGCATTTCGAGGTGCGCATCGTCTGCCGCGCCGAGGACGAAATTCAGGTGCGCAGCCTGATGCTGCACAGCCTGGCCGACCCGCAACTACGCCTGCAGTCGCTGCAAAGTGCCGACCTGGACAACCCGGCCAGGCTTGAGGTGCGTGCAGAGTTGTTGGGCACCGCCCAGGCACCGGCGCAGTTGGAGCGCCTGGTCAGCCGGGTCAGCCTGGAAAAGGGCGTTAGCTCAGTGCGTTGGCAACTCCAGCAACACGTGCTGGCAGCAGACTGAGCGCCACCGGGGTCGCCGCCGGTGGTGAAAAAGATTAAACCTTTGCCCTGCCACGGCCCTCAACCGTACGCGACACTGAGGTCGCGCCAAGGTTTAAGGAGTGCAGCATGAGCAGTCTCTTCATCAAGCGTGTCGGGTTATCGATGGTGCTGGGCCTGGTATCGGCCCACACGCTGGCAGCCAGCTCCGATGATTTCGTCGATGCAGCGGTCGAATCTGGCATAGCCGAAGTGGTCACCGGCAACCTGGCCCAGGAAAAAAGCCAGAACGCAGAGATCAAGACCTTTGCCCAGCAAATGGTCACCGACCATACCCAGGCTAATCAGCAACTCGCCGACATCGCCCGTAAACTGGATATTTCCGTACCCGACGACGCGGCGATGACTGACAAGGTCAAGAAGATGATTCTGGAATGGCGTGACGACTCGTTCGACAAGTCTTACCTCAACAACCAGGTCGATGCGCACGAGAAAGCGGTCGAGCTGTTCAAGAAAGAAGCTGCGTCCTCCGACAAGGCTGAGCTGAAGGCCTTCGCCAGCGAAACCCTGCCTAAGCTGGAACAGCACCTGGAGCACGCCAAGGCACTGCAGGCCAAACACGCTAAGTGAACGTGAGGTTCGATATGAGTAACGATGCACTGAAAAGCGAAGTACTCACCCGTCTGCTGCATGCTCACCCGCAGGGGCTGGGCAAGGAAGTGCTGGACAACTATCGTGGCGAGAAGGCCGTTGCAGGTATGCTCAAGACCCTGCAGGACGCTGGTCTGATTCATGATGGCAGCGTGGTGGTCAGCGATGACCACCAAATCAGCGTCCAGTACCCCATCAAGCTGTCGGCGGCCGGTGTGGACGCCGCCAGGCAAGCCGAGGGCTAAACGCTGGTAAACCGGGGGTTTTGCGGAGCCTGGCCTTACAGGCCCGGCAAATTCCTCGGTAAACCCGCCAGCCCATTTCGCTCAGCTGGCGGGCTTTTCTGCCTGGGATTTCTACTTCTTCTCCACATCCCTGGGTGGCTTGGCGGGGCCCTGCGGGTCAACCTGTGGATCGTCGAGGTCCGGTGAATCCGGGTCGAAACCCAGCTCACTCTTCTTGTCCGCCTGCTCCGACGAGTGCGGCCCCTGTTTGTGCGGTGGATGTTTATCAGGCATGGCGATATCTCCTTGAGGTGTTTAGGGAAGAAAGCGCTGCTTCGAAAAAGTTTGATTAACCTGCTGCTTCGGCCACCAACGCCCGGCACTGCGCCAGCGCCTCGTCACGCTCGCGCAGTTGTTCCTCGAAGTATTTCAACTGCCGTGCTTGCTCGGCACACAGCTCGCGCCGCTGTTCAAGGCTCTGTGCCTGGGTATCCAGTTGCCGGCGCATTTCCTCACTGGCGCCCTGCGCCTGCGCCAGGATCGTGCGCAAACCCTGGATCTGCGCATCACGTTGCTCCAGCAACTCCCCTTGCGCCCGGCATTCGCTGGCCACTTGGCGGTGCTCGCCCAGCAAACGTTCGTTATCGCGGTGCAGGCGGGTCAGCTCGTCCTGCTTGACGATCATGCCCTGCTGCAATTGGCGCATTTCCACCTGCAACTGCTGCAACTGCGCCTCGTGCCGCCGTTGTTCCTGCTCGCGCTGCTCACGGCTAGCGCTGCGGTAATGCTCGAGGGCGTCGCGGGCATGGCGGTGCTTGTCTTCCAGTGACTGGATCTGTTCGTCCTTGTCTGCCAGACGCAGCTGCAGTTCGCCCAGCGACTGGTTGAGGCTCGCACTGCGTAGCTGTTCGGCCTGCAACGTGCTTTGCGTGGACAGCAGCCGCTCGGATTCGGCAGCCAGTGCCGCGGCATCGATCTGGTGCTGCTGGTGCGCGGCCGCCAAGGCTTGCTGCGCGATTTCGAGCTGCGCCTCCAAATGTTCACGCTGCTGGGTAAACGTGCTTTCGGCCTGCTCGATGGTCAGATCGGCCTCGTCCTGCAACTGGGTCGCCAATTGCCCAACCATGCGGGCCAGCACCTCACTCAATGCAACGCCACCTTCCGAGGCAACCGGCTGCTGGCCGTTCAACTCTTTCAGGTAGCGGTGAATGGTGGTTTTCGAGCCGGTATTGCCCAGCTCGATACGAATGGCATCGATGCTGGGGTTTTCGCCCCGGGCGATCAGCGCCTGGCGTGCCTGCTGCACCACCACCTTGTTTATACCACCCCGGGCCATGTGTGCTCCTACGATTTCGTACTGTAATATGTAGCATGTAATTACGTACTGATTATGCCAATCATGGCGTTGGCCGGCAAAGGTTTTCTCACATGGAATAATCACGGCTTATCGCATGTGAAGGGTAAATTCGTGCGATTGGTAGTACTTGTAGTGGTACCAGGCTCGGCAACCACCCGCCTTGTGTCCCAGGCGCTTTGCCGCCACCATGAACGTCCGGTTCCTGCCCCTGCGAAAAGCACCCGATACCAATGACCCTGGATAACTACAAGGCAATTGCCGACAGCATCGCCCTGTTGCTGTACCCGCACGCGGAAGTCATCGTCCACGACCTGCGCAGCCAGACGGTGGTGCACATCGCCAACAACTTTTCCCAACGCACCTTGGGTGACGACTCGGCGATCGATCATGAACTGGGCGACTTGCTCCAGGGCACGAACCTTGGCCCTTACGAGAAACTCAACTGGAACGGCCAGAAGGTCCGCTCGATCAGCACCCTGCTGCGCAATGCCCAGGGCGAAGCCGAGCACCTGATGTGCATCAACCTGAACGTGTCGGTACTGGAGCAGGCCCGTGTTGCGCTGGATGCGTTTTTCCAGATGAGCCGGCTGGTTCCGCAACCGGACGCGTTGTTCCGTAACGACTGGCAGGAGCGCATCAACACCTTCCTGCATGGCTGGCTGCAGGCGCGCAACCTGTCACTGCAAACGCTGCGCATGAAGGACAAGCGCAGCCTGGTGCAGGCACTGCATGCAGAGGGCGCGTTCCAAGGCCGAAGTGGCGTGGACTATGTGGCCAACGTACTGAGCATGGGGCGCGCGACCGTGTACAAGTACCTGAAAGAGCTCAAGGCCCTTTAAACCCACTGTCGCTGGCTTGCCGGGATGAGCACGGCGAGGCATGCGCACGCCCGCTTGTGTCGAATAGAATAAACGTCTACGGTAGACGGATATTCCATATCTATGCAGGTTTACAGCATGGCAGCCACTCCCGCTCTTGCGCCCGTTACCGATGCCACCCATTTGGATGGGCTTTTTCGGTCCATAAAGGATGCCCATACGGCACTACGCCCTGCCGTCAGTGTGACGCCACTGACCCGCAGCGCCCGCCTCTCGGAGCAGACCGGTTGCGATGTACTGCTTAAATGCGAACACCTGCAGCACACCGGTTCGTTCAAGTTTCGCGGCGCCAGCAACAAGATCCGCCTGCTGCCAACCGAACAGCGGGCTGCCGGGGTGATTGCCGCATCTTCGGGCAACCACGGGCAGGCCTTGGCAATGGCCGGCAATGCTGCTGGGGTGCCGGTAACGGTGTACAGCGCCGCTTCAGCGTCGGCCTACAAGCTGGCAGCGATGCGTGCCTTGGGCGCCGAGGTCATCTGCCTGCCCACCGACCCGTTGGGTGCAGAACTGGAGGCCGCCAGGCAAGCGCGGGTGCGGGGTGTGCCATTTGTGTCGCCGTACAACGACCTGCAGGTCATCGCAGGCCAAGGCACCCTCGCAATGGAGTTGTTCGAGCAGGCACCCGACCTGGACGCGGTATTCGTCGCGGTGGGCGGCGGCGGGCTGATTGCCGGTATCGGCGCCGCCCTGCGCGTGCTCAAGCCAGGCACCGAGATCATTGGTTGCTGGCCCGAAAATGACCCCGCACTGGCGCGCTCGCTACAGGCGGGTGAGATCATCGAAGTGCAGGCGCGCGAAACCCTTTCCGACGGCACCGCCGGTGGCATCGAGCCAGGTGCTGTCAGCTTCCCGCTGTGCCAGGCGCTGGTCACCGGGACGGTGCTGGTCAGCGAGGACGAAATCCGTGCGGCCATGCGCGATATTGCCCGCCACGAGCGCTGGATCATCGAAGGCGCTGCGGCAGTTGCCGTCGCCGGGATGCAGAAACTGGCCAGGCAGTACCAAGGCAAGCGGGTTGCGGTGGTCCTGTGTGGCCGCAACATTGTCCTGGACAAGTTCCTCGAAGCGGTCGGGTGACAGCTGACGCAGGGCCCGGCATTGCGCCGGGCCCCAACGTCAACCGCTCAGAGCAGGCGCTGCACCTGGGCTGGGGTACGCTGCATCAGCACCTTGCCATGGCGCACCGAGACCAGCGCATGCCCTTGGCTGCGCACCATCTCGTAGTCATCGGGTGCCGACAGCAGCAACAGGTTGGCTGGGCGCCCCACCTCGATGCCATAGTGCTCGCCAAGGTTCAGGGTGCGGGCGCTGTTGTCCGTGATCAGGTCCAGGCAACGCTGCAAGTCTTCGTAGCCGAGCATGTGGCAGATGTGTAGCCCCGCTTCGAGAATGCGCAGGATGTTGCCGTTGCCCAGCGGGTACCACGGGTCCACGATGGAGTCCTGGCCAAAGCACACGTTCATGCCGGCGCGGTCGATTTCGGCTACCCGGGTAACCCCACGGCGCTTGGGGTAGTTGTCGAAGCGCCCTTGCAAGTGGATGCTTTCGGTTGGGCAGGACACGAAGTTGATGCCCGACAGCTTCAACAGGCGGAACAGCTTGTAGCAGTAAGCGTTGTCATACGACCCCATCGCCACGGTATGGCTGGCGGTGACCCGGGCGCCCATGCCACGTACCCGGGCTTCCTCGGCCAGAACTTCAAGAAAACGTGACTGCGGGTCGTCGGTTTCGTCGCAGTGCACGTCTACCAGGCAGCCGCTGCCCTCGGCCAGGTCCATCAGGAATTTTATCGACGACACGCCCTGGTCGCGGGTGTTCTCGAAATGCGGAATGCCCCCCACCACGTCGGCACCAATGGCCACCGCTTCGGTCATCAATGCCCTGCCGTTGGCATACGACTCGATGCCTTCCTGCGGAAACGCGACGATCTGCAGGTCGACCAGCCCGCGGACTTCGTCGCGTACCTCGACCATGGCCTTGAGCGCGGTAAGCGTCGGGTCGGTGACATCGACATGCGTGCGCACATGCTGGATACCGTGGTCCACCAGCATGCCAATGGTTTTCTTCGCGCGGGCCTTGATGTCATCGTGGGTGGTGAACTGCTTGCGCTCGGCCCAGCACTCGATGCCCTCGAACAGCGTACCGCTCATGTTCCACCTCGGCTCACCGGCCGTCAGGGTGGCGTCAAGGTGGATGTGCGGCTCGACAAAGGGCGCTACCACCAGGTTCTGTGCAGCGTCCAGGTCGCCGGGCGCCTGCGCCACTGCATTGGCCTGCGGCACGATTGCGCTGATGCGCTCGCCAGCAAGTTCAATGCGGAACAAGCCGGGTTTGCCGCGCAGCCGGGCGTTGATGATGTTCATGCGGTTACTCCTTGCCGTGGGCTTCGCTCATGCGCCATACCAACATGGCGACCGAAGCATTCATGCGAAAAAGCGGGTCGTCGATCGACTGTCCGCTCAGTTGTTCGATGCGCTGTACGCGCTGATTGACAGTGTTACGGTGCAGGCCCAGGCGCTGGGCGGCTTTGAGGCTGTTGCCATTTTCCATGAGCAAGGCGTCGAGGGTGTGGACCAATGCAGTGGCTTGCTTACGCCCTGGTGCCAGCAGCGGGCCAAGGGTACGGCTGACGAAATCGTCGATCAGCGAGCGGTCGACGATGCCCTGCAGCAAGCGCAGCACCCCCAGCTCATTGAAATTGCAGTAACCACTGGCCGGGCGCAGGTGCCGGGCCACATCCAGTGCCTGGCGCGCTTCGTTCAAGGCCTGGCGGTAGTGTGCACAGTCTTCGGCAAGGCTGGAAAGCCCCATGTACAAGCTCAACTCGCCGGCTACCCCTTGTAATTGCCGGTACAGCGCGGTCAAACGTTCCGGCAGGTCTTGCGTGTCGGCCAGCAACACGACGAACAGGTCACCGGGCAGGTGCGCCGTGACGCTGCCCGGCTGCTGCCGGCACCAGGCTTGCAGTTGGTCCTCCAGGGCCTGGCGGGTGTGCTGCCAGCGCCGCTCGCCGAGTGTCAGCCCCAACCGCTCGAACAGCTCATCGACCCCGGCCAGGCGCAAGGCCAGCAGCCGGCGCGGCTCATCCAGCGCCATTTGCAGGTGCGCAGCGCGCTGCCGGGCAATCGCCAGGCTTGGGTAATCGCCACTGAGCAGTTGGCCGAGGATGTCGTTGCGCGAGCGGCGAACCTGGGTCATCTGCACCAGCGCAGTACCGATCAAGTGGGTGACCACCACCATTTTCAGGGCGTAAGGCTGTTCGATCAGTGGCAAACCCAGCTGCTCGGCACGGGCAATCACCGCAGGCGCAATGTGCTGGATGAAACTGCCGCCGGTGAGTATCACCAGCCCGGCAATGCCGACGGCTTCGCCGTCTTCGACCAGGGCAAGCAGGTTGGCCTCACCCCGTGGGTGGTTGATGCCGGTGACGAACACCAGCTCGCCGCCCATCACCCATTCGGCGATACCTTCGTTTTCTGCCACGTAAGGCCAGCGTACCCGCCGTTGCAGGTTGCGCGCCCCGGCGCGCACGCTCATCTCGTGCAGGCCGGGCAGCTGCAGGATTTCTTCCAGCGCCAGGCTCACGGTTCGACGCCCGCCTGGGCCGCTGCGCGGCGCCCGCCCAGCTCGAGCACGACGATGTAGCACAGCGCCGAGGCGCCGATACCCACCAGCGGTGCCACCCACGGCGAAGCGTAGGCCAGTACGGCGCCAACGGCGTAGGCGAACAGCCCGACCAGGTTGTAACGGGGCAGCGTTGCAGTGCCCAGCGCCGGGTATTTGCCACGGTGGCGGTACCAGAAATCGGCCATGATCACCCCACCCACCGGCGGAATGATCGAACCCAGCAGCACCAGGAACGGGATCAGCATCTCGTACATCCCACCCATGGCCAACACGATACCCACAGCGGCCGCCAACAGGGTCGCCGTGCGCCGCCGCTCGCTGCGCAGCAGGTGGCACGCGGCAGCCGAAACGTTGTAGATGGTCGGCCCCTGGATGGTCCACAGGTTCAGGCACAGCATGACCACTGCGGCAAAGGACAAGCCCTGCAGCATCATCACTTCGACGATATCGGCCTGCTGGTAGACCATGGCGCACCAGGCGCCTGCCACCACCATCAGGCCGTTGCCCAGCAGGAACGCGACCACACTGGCGCTCACCGCTACCCGCCCGCTGCGCGACAGGCGTGTCCAGTTGGTCGCCTGGGTAGCGCCGCTGGCAAAGGTGCCGAACACCATGGTCACTGCCGCGGAAAACGTCATGGTCTCATGCGGTACCACCGCCGCCAGGCCGGCGAACCCACCGGCATCGCGGGTGGCGATGTACATCGACACCAACAGCAGCACGAACATCAGTGGCACCGAAACCCGGGCCAGCACATCCAGCCCCTTGAAACCGAGGATGGCGGTGACGCTGAAGCCCAGGCCGAAGACCACCATCAACGGCAGGCTGAAACCCTCTGCCAGGCCAAGCAACTTGACCAGCACGATCGCCACCGTGGCGGTGCCCCAGGCGTACCAGCCCAGTTCGGCGAAGCCCAGCAGGAAGTCGGACAGCCGGCTGCCTGCCTCCCCGAAACAGAAACGCCCCATCAACACCGTGTTCAGGCCGCTACGCGAGGCAATGAAGGCCAACGCGGCGGCATACAGCGCAAGCAAGCTGTTACCGAGGGTGGCGACCCATAGCATGTCGGCGAAACTGAACGCCATGCCGAGTTTGCCGCCGGCAAACATGGTGCCGGTGAAGAAGGTGAAACTGAACAGGACCATGGTGATCGGCAGCAGGCCCTTGCGGGCTGATGGCGGCGCTTCGCTGAGTGGAAATTCGCTGGGTGAGCTCATTGCACGGGGCTCCAGGTTGTAGTTGGGAGCAGCTGGAGCAAGATGCGGGCCGCTTTTTGCGGCCGCCAAACAGCGAAAAAAACCGGGCATGCAGCCCATTGCTGCATGTGCACAGTGACCAGTAAAGCTGGGTTTTACCCCGGTGAAAGTGTGCGGCACGACTTCTTTTGAGGCATTCATGCACCAAAGCGGTTCCGGGCTGAGTAGTAACCACTCAGCCCGACACCGCACGCAACGTTATGCCGCCCCGTCCAGCCCCATCTGCCAGAAATCCGCTTCCAGGCTGGAGGCCTGGGCGAAAATGGCTGCCAGTTCGGCAAAACGCTGCTCGGTCATGCTGCGTGCTGCCAGCTCGTCGAGGTGCCGGCGAGCTGCCGCAGCCACCCCCTGGTAGGCTGCACCCGCGTACTCGCCAATCCACTCGCGGTATGGGTGGCCGCTCAAGTCGCCAATCTGCTCGGCCAGGGCGCGGCCGATTTCGGCATAGCCGACCACGCAGGGGGCCAGTGCCACCTGCAGCTCCAGCAGGTCCCCGGCAGCGCCGCAGTCCAGCACGTAACGGGTGTAGGCCACGGTGGCCTGATGCTCTGGCGCCGCTTCAATGTCGGCCTGGCTCAACCCCCAGCGCGCGCACAGCCGCAGGTGCAGCTCGGTTTCATCGAGAATGGCCGCCAGCGTGGTCTGTGCGGCACGAATGTCCGCCGGGCGTCGGCTTTTGTAGGCAGCCAGCGCCCAGGCCCGGGCAAACTGGACCAGGAACAGGTAGTCCTGCACCAGGTAGGTACGAAACGCTTGCTCGCTCAACGTGCCCTCGCCCATCTGCTGCACGAAGTCGTGCGTGACATAGCGGGCCCAGGGGCGATTGGCGGCGGTTTTCAGGCGTTCGAAGATATCCATGCTCACTGGCCCTCCGGGTAGATGGCGTCGAAGAAAGCCAGCTCCAGTGCCACGGTGCGTTGGTAGAAGTCACTGGCCAGCGCCGCGGCCTGCGGGCCTACCCGGTCCAGTTCGGCCTGCAGGAAGGCAACGAAGTCCTGGAAGGCCGGGTTGTCATGCAGCGTGATCCATTCGGCATGGACAAAGTTCTCCGGCAAGGGCTTTGGCGCTTTTAGCGCCCAGTCCAGGTACAGGCCTTCGGCAACGTTGAGCACCGCCAGCGCCGCCGCGTAGGAACGGGTGGCGGCCGCTTCGCGCATGATCGCCTTGAAACCGGCGGTGGGTGCGGTATCGGCGGGTTCACGGCGTTGCGCCGGGCTGACATCCAGCGCCTCGAACGCGCGCAGGAAATAGGTGTTCTCGTCGCTGCAGATCATGCCGGCAAAGCGGCCGAAGCGCAGCCGGGCCTCGAAGGTATCGGCAGTGGCGATGGCGGCACCGAGCAAGGTCAGGAAGCTGTCGAGAAAGCGGTGGTCCTGCACCAGGTAGTCGATAATGATCGGCGCCGGCAGGCTGCCGTCGCACAGTTGGGTCACGAAACGGTGGCCAACGGCGGCCGACCAGGTCGGGTCGCTATGGCGGCGCAGGGTCTGGCTGAAGCGTTCGGTCATGGTGCTGTCCTTGTGGGGGGATGGCAGCGAGACCTTGGCACTGGGCATGAACGAGCCTCGCATGTGAGGCCGGCAAAAAGGCAGGTAACGACACGTATCGAGCCCATCCCTTCGCCGGCATGATCCGGATCAGGTTCGAAGGGTCACCGCGCTGCGATGCTCAGCGGTTTCTCAGCCCGTTGCCGGGCTCCCCTTGGTCGCGCTCAGGTATACCGCAGCGTGCCGCTGCTGTACAGCGCGCCCGATCACGCCCGGGACAGCCGGGTGATTTAGGTTTATCGTGTAGCCGTCCTCCACCGCCGCTTGCACCATGACCGATATCGAACGCTACCTGCGCGCCGCCACCCGCGACAACACTCGGCGTAGCTATCAGGCTGCCGTCGAACACTTCGAAAGCCACTGGGGCGGCTTTCTGCCGGCCACCGCCGAGAGCATCGCCCGCTACCTGGCCGAGCATGCCGACCAGCATGCGGTCAGCACCCTGCGCCAACGGCTGGCCGCGCTTAGCCAGTGGCACGTTGCCCAGGGCTTTCCCGACCCCACCAAGGCCCCCCTGGTGCGCCAGGTGCTGCGCGGCATTCGTAGCTTGCACCCCGCCCCGCCCAAGCAGGCAGCGCCGCTGCTGCTGCAGCACCTGCAAACGGCGGTCGCCTGTTTTGAAGAGGAAGCCCGCCAGGCCCGTGAGCGTCACGACCTGGCCGCCTTGCGCCGCGCTCGGCGCGATAGCGCGCTGCTGTTGCTGGGCTTTTGGCGGGGTTTTCGTGGCGATGAGCTGGCGCGCCTGCGCGTGGAGCATGTCCAGGCCGAAGCGGGTGTCGGCATCACCCTGTTCCTGCCACGCAGCAAGGGTGACCGCGAAGCGCTGGGGGTGCAGCACCGCACCCCCGCGCTCAAGGCCCTGTGCCCGGTCACGGCCTACCTGCAATGGCTGGAGGTTGCCGGCATTGCCCACGGGCCGGTGTTTCGCAAGCTCGACCGTTGGGGCAACCTGGGCGACAGTGCGCTCAACAGCAACAGCCTGGTGGGGCTGCTAAGGCGCATGCTGGCACGCGCCGGTGTGCCGGCAGCCTTGTATACCGGCCACTCGCTGCGGCGCGGTTTCGCCACCTGGGCCACCGCCAATGGTTGGGAGTTGAAAGCGTTGATGAGCTATGTGGGCTGGAAAGACGCCAAGTCAGCGCTGCGCTACATCGATGCGGCACAACGCTTCGGCGAACTGGCCGCCCTACCGGCCGGCCATGAGCAGGTACTCATCCCCTGACGGCTGCGCAGCGCCACAGGCGGGCGATGTCACAGGCCCGCGCCTGCAGCAGCTCAACGGCATCGGCACACGCCTGCTCCAGGCTCATTGGCCCACTGCTCAGGGCAAAGGCCGCATCCACGCCGTGCGCATACAACTGCTGGTAGCCCTCACCCAAGGTCCCGGCCAGTACCACCACCGGTACCCCGTGGCGCTTGGCGACCCGGGCCACGCCCATTGGCGTCTTGCCGCGCAAGGTCTGTGCATCGAAGCGGCCCTCGCCCGTCACCACCAGATCAGCACCTTGCACCAGGGCATCGAGCCCGGCCAGTTCCGCCACCACCTCTACCCCGGGGCGGAACTGCGCGCCCATGAATGCCCGCGCGGCGAAACCCATGCCACCGGCGGCGCCACAACCTGGGTAGTCACGCACATCCTCACCCAGCAACTGCGCACAGTGGTCGGCAAAATGCCCCAGCGCCTGGTCCAGCGCCTGCACCTGCTGCGGGTTGGCGCCCTTCTGTGGGCCGAAGATCGCCGATGCACCGTTGGCCCCGCACAGCGGGTTGTCGACGTCGGCAGCGACCTCGAATTGCACCTCGGCCAGCCGCGGGTCGAGGTCGCTCGCGTCAACACGGGCCAGCTTGGCCAGGGCAAGGCCGCCTTCTTCCAGCGTTTGCCCATTGGCATCCAGCAGGCGCAGGCCCAACGCACGCAACATGCCGCTACCGGCGTCGTTGGTGGCACTGCCGCCAATGGCCAGCACCACGCGCTGTGCGCCGGCAGCCAACGCGGCGGCAATCAGCTCGCCGGTACCCCAGGTGCTGCTGCGGCAGGCATCGCGCTGCCCGGTTGGGACCAGCTGCAGGCCACTGGCCTGGGCCATTTCGATGATTGCCGTGCGGCTGTGCGGCAACCAGCCCCAGCCGGCTTCCACGCTCTGCCCCAGCGGCCCGCGCACGGTCTGGCGGCGCAGCTCGCCGTCACTGGCGGCAAGGATCGCGTCCATGGTGCCTTCGCCACCATCGGCCATCGGGCATTCGACCACCTGCACACCCGGGCAACCCTCACGCAAGCCGGCAGCGATGGCGCGCGCAACCCCGGCAGCATCGAGGCTGTCCTTGAACGAGTCGGGGGCAATGACGATCTTCATGGGGATTCTCCTGTCCTGATGGCGGCATGCTGACAGCTGTACGCCCAGGCGGCCTCGGTCAAATGCACAAAACCCCGGGTGGGTTGTTTGGGCGGATGCCTTTGGCCTGTTGCGCCCTATCGCCGGCAAGCCGGCTCCCACAGGAAATGAGTGCTGCCCTCAGGCCTGTATCTGTGGGAGCCGGCTTGCCGGCGATAGGGCCGCAGCAGAGAAATGTTTCAGTCTGCAGGCAACAGCTGCAACCCCAGGTACAAGCTCAGCATGCCTTCCATCCGCAGCGGGTCGACCTCGCTCAGTTCGGCAATCCGCTCCAGGCGGTAGCGCAGGCTGTTGCGGTGGATGCCCAAGGCATCGGCACAGGCCTGGCTCTGGCCGTCATGGGCACACCATGCCCGCAGCGTGGTCAGCAACTGGCCGCTGCTGTCCTTGACGCGTATACGCTGTAACGGCTCCAGCAGTTCATCCAGTGCGTCATCATTGCGGTGGCGCCACAGCAGCGCCGGCAGCCGGTAGCGCTGCAGGCTGAGTAGGCGTTCGCCAGGCAATACCTCACGGCCATAAGCCAGCAAGTCACGCACCCGACGGTAACCCCGGCGCAACTGCTCCAGGCTCTGCGCGGCGCTGCCCAGGGCTAGCCGTTCCACTTCCCAGCCATGCCGTTGCAGGCGTTCCAGCAGGCGCGGCTCATCCAGTGCGACACCCGCCGGGCGGCACCACAGCAACGACTGCCGCGCTGGGCTGACGCACCAGCTGTCTGGGTAACGGCTGATCAACCACGCTGCCAGTGCCTCGGCGGCCGGCCCCGAGGCCAGTTCGAACAAGCACGGCACGCGCGGCAGCTGTGGCTTCAGGCCCAGTTGCCGGGCTTCGTCGAGCAACCGCGGGGAATCACCGCTGCCGCCAAGCAGCAACGCCAGCAGGTCGTCACAGCGCTGCCGCCGCCACTGCTGGTCGGCCTGCAAATGGCGCTGGGCCAGCAGCATTTCGGCGGTCATGCGCACCAGTTCGGCATACGTGCGCACGTGCTGCGGGTCGCCGGTCAGGCCCAGCACGCCCATCAACCTGCCGTCGAGCATCAACGGCAGGTTGACCCCAGGCTGCACGCCCTTCAGGCATTTGGCCGCGTCAGTGTCCAATTCCACGATCCGGCCGTTGGCAAGTACCAACTGGGCGCCTTCATGGCGGGTGTTGATGCGTTCCGGCTCGCCGCTGCCCAGGATCAACCCCTGGCTGTCCATGACATTGACGTTGCACGGCAGAATGGCCATCGCCCGGTCAACGATATCCTGTGCCAGGTCATGGTCGAGTTCGAACATTGCGCGGTCCTTAGGGTGTTAGGCTTTTGGGCTCGGGCACAGCAGCCCGCGCCGGGCACTGTGCAAAAGCACAAAGACAGGCACGCCGCAGTCCCCGAGACTCGTCAGGGCGAGCGCCGGCACAGGCGACGCGGCGATAACCATAACAACAGAGAATCCGATCATGGCACACAGCTCAGCCCCTGACCAAGGCACGGACACCACCCGCAACGCGCTGTACCGGCGCATTACCCTGCGGCTGATTCCGTTCATTTTCATCTGCTACCTGTTCAACTACCTGGACCGCGTCAACGTCGGCTTTGCCAAGCTGCAGATGCTCGACGCGCTGAAGTTCAGCGAAACCGTGTACGGCCTTGGCGCCGGCATCTTCTTCATCGGCTATGTGTTGTGCGGCCTGCCCAGCAACCTGGCGCTCAACCGCTTCGGCCCTCGGCGCTGGATCGCGCTGATGATGATCGCCTGGGGCAGTTTGTCCACTTGCCTGATGTTCGTCACCACACCGACCGAGTTCTACACCTTGCGCCTGCTCACCGGGGCGGCCGAAGCCGGCTTCTTCCCGGGTGTGGTGTTGTACCTTTCGCGCTGGTTCCCGGCAGCCAGACGCGGGCGCATCATGGCCCTGTTCATGTCGGCTATCCCGGTTTCGGGCCTGCTGGGCGGGCCGTTCTCCGGCTGGATCCTCGAACATTTCGCCGCCGGCCAGCATGGCCTGGCCGGCTGGCAATGGATGTTCCTGATCCAGGGCTTGCCGACCGTGGCCCTGGGCGTTCTGGCAGTGTTCCTGCTTAGTGACGGTTACCACAAGGCTGCCTGGTTGAGCGCGGGCGAACGCCAGCTGATCGCCGCAGACCTGGCGGCCGATGCTGCCAGCAAGCCTGCCACTACCGGCGACAGTGTGCTGGCGGTACTGACCAACCCGCTGATCTGGACCTTTGGTTTCGTCTATTTCTGTATCCAGAGCGGTGTCTACGCCATCAACTTCTGGTTGCCGTCGATCATCAAGGGCATGGGCTTCGACAACCCGCTGTTGATCGGCTGGCTCAGCGCCATTCCGTACTTGCTGGCCGGCGTGTTCATGATTCTCTGCGGGCGCTCGGCCGATTTGCGCAACGAACGCCGCTGGCATCTGGTGGTGCCGATGCTCATGGGCGCCATGGGCTTGCTGATCGCAGTCAACTTCGCCGCCAACCCGGCCATTGCCATCCTTGGCCTGTCCATCGCCACCATGGGCGCGCTCACTGGTCTGCCGATGTTCTGGCCGATGCCCACGGCGCTGCTCAGCGCCAGTGCCGCCGTGGCTGGCCTGGCGATCATCAACTCGGTCGGCCAGATGGCCGGCTTCCTCAGCCCGTACCTGGTGGGGTTCATCAAGGACCAGACCGGGTCCACCGATACCGCCCTGTACGCGTTGGCGGCACTGATCGTGCTCGGTAGCCTGGTGGCGCTGCGCGTGACCAGGGCCGGTGCATTGAGTGCTGCCCGGGCCAATTGAGCCCGCTGCCAGATCACGCCAGCATACTGATGCAACGGGGTGTTCTGGTGGCACCGGGCCTGGCCCGGTACCACCGGAACACCGGTCGTCAGCCCAACGCACCCCCTCCCCACCTCAGGCGTCAAATGGTTCCAAAGGCCCCCTTTGGAGAACCCCCCATGACCCAGTACGCCGTGGCTTGCCTGGCACAACTCGACGAGCACCGCCCGTTGCGCGTTCAGGCCGGCAGCGAAGAGATCATCCTCGTCCGCCAAGGCCAGCAGGTGCACGCCTACCAGGCCAATTGCCCGCACGCCGGCGCCCCGCTCGACGAGGGAGTGGTGTGCGCTGGGCTACTGGTCTGCCTGTGGCACAAAGCCGCGTTTGCCGTCGACCACGGCGCAGTCTGCGAACCGCCGGCACTTGCCGACCTGCGCCGCTACCGGGTGTGGCTCAAGGGCGATCAGGTGTGGGTCGATGACCAGCCCCTGGCCGCCGTCGAGCCGCCCAGGCACAGCGACGCCCGCTGCTTTGTGGTGGTGGGCGCCGGGGCCGCAGGCAGCGCGGCGGTGGCCGCCCTGCTCAGGCAAGGTTTTGCCGGCCGGTTGGTGTGGATAGACCAGGAGCGTCAGCCCGCCTATGACCGGACCTCCCTGAGCAAATTCGTGATCGCCGGGCAGATGCCCCCCGACGAAGTACCCGCCTTGCTCGACGCCGATGCCTTGCGCCAGGGCCAACTTGAGCGCAAGCACGGCAAGGTGCGCAGCGTGAACAGCCAGCTCCGCCAAATCACCTTGGCTGACGGCCAGTCGATCGAGTATGACGCGTGCCTGCTCGCCACCGGCTGCAAGCCCGTGCGCCCGCATTTGGCCGGTATCGATCTGCCTGGGGTGTTCACCCTGCGTTCACGCGACGATGCTGAGCGGGTGCTCGATGCGGCCGAGCCCGGCCAGCCGGTGGTCATCGTGGGCGACGGCTTCATCGGCCTGGAGGCCGCTTCGGCCCTGCACGCTTACGGCGCGCGGGTGCATGTGGTTACCCGCCACGAGCTTCCCCTGGCCCGACAGTTGGGTGAACGCATCGGGCGTTGCCTGCGCACGCTGCATGAGGCTCAAGGGGTGGCTTTTCACGGCCCCACCGAGGTCAAGCTGATCGAAGGCCAGGGGCAGGTCGAGGCAGTGGTACTGGCCAATGGCGAGCGCCTGCAAACAGCCTTGGTCGTGCTGGGAACCGGCGTCAGCCCCGCGACGGCGTTTCTGCACGGAGTGCCCCTGGGGGAAGACAAATCGGTGAGGGTCGACGCCGACATGCGTGCTGCCCCTGGCCTGTGGGCGGCAGGGGACATCGCCACATTCCCGCTTACCGGGCGCCCGGTGCGCATCGAGCACTGGCGTCTGGCGCAGCAACAGGCGGTGATCGCAGCGGCCAACATGCTCGGCGAGCAACGCCGCTACGCCGACGTGCCGTTCTTCTGGACCTACCAGCACGGGGTTACCTTCGAGGTGCTGGGGCACGCGCAGGACTGGAACCGCATCGAATTTGTCGGCGAGCCGGAAACAGGTGACTTCATCGCCCTGCAATGTGTGAACGAGCAGGTCGAGGCGGTGATTGCCAGGGGGTATTCCGACGCCATGGCGGTGCTGTCGCAGCGCATGAAACAGCCATTGACCCTGCAACAGGCCCTGACGCTGATCGGCTGAAGGGGCGTGGGTAGGCCCGCCCTCCGATCACAGGCTCAGGACAGCACCTTTATTACTAGCAGATGCACTGGATAAAACAGATAGCCCCAGCGCCCCACTGCCGGCACCCGCCAATCATCATGGCGCAACAGCGCTAAGCCAAGCGCGAGCGCCGAGGCCGCGCTCAGCAGTGTGAGCAAGGTGATCGGTGCCAGCAAATGCGCCTGCAACCAGCTATTGGTCAGGTTGCCGCCCATGGCCAGCAGGCAAGGCAACACCCAGGCCGCGCCGCCCTGCCGGCGCGCCATCAGGCAGGCGCCTGGCAGCAATACCCCGGGCACCCCATACATCAACTGCCCACTGAACAATAAACCTGCCAGCCCGGCCGCCAAACCCAGCAAACGCAGCGAAAGCAATGGGTAATGCACACCCCAGGCCACCAGCAACCCCAATACCAGCGTCGGCATCACGTTCAATGTCTGCGAGCCGCCGTCCAGCCAGCGATATGCAGGTTCCGACAGCACCGCGAACAGCAGCATCAGCCCCAGGTAGCGCACATTGCCCATGGTATTGAAAGCCGCTGCCCGGGCCCGCTGCACATTCACTGCAATGGCCAGGCAAAACAACGGGAACGCCAGCCTGCCCACCACGAACAGGCCATCGGCTGTGGGCCATATGAAGCGCAGGTGATCGGCGATCATGGTCGCCATGGCGGTCCATTTGACCAGGTCCAGCCCCGCCGAGCGCAACCCTCAGCGCTCGCGTTCGACAGGGCTGACGCCCAGGTAGCGCTCGGTCCACAGGGCCAACGGCAGCGGTGGTTGCTGCTCCAGGACACGCCGCCAGATCAGCACCAGGTCGCGCCTGTTGAACATCGACCCGGGCCCGGTGCTTTGGAAAGCTGCTGGCACATCGACCACCCACTGCCCCTGGCTGTCCCGGTGGGCCATGCGGAAACGGAAGCTGTAGTTGCCCGGGATACCCATGCGCAAGTCCGTGACCACCAGCACGTCGCCGACCTGGTCGTAACGCAACCAGTCATCGGTGAACCAGCGCAGACGTTGGTACAGCTCATCGGTGGCCAACACCTGCGCCAAGTGCATATTGCGCGGCAAGCGCTGCATTTCTGGCGCCTGCCGGTCGAAGGCGCTGCTGATGCCTTCGTAGTAGTCGCCCCCCGGGGTTTTCGCCAACACTCGCCAGACCAGGCTGTTGAAGGCAATGGGCACGGCCCGCAGTTCAGTGGTGATGATACCTTGCTGGTCCAGTGCGGCCTGGAAGCGCTGCTCGGCGGCCATGCGCCCGGCAAGGCCGAAGCCGAGGTACGCCGTGCTGAAAACCAGTGCCAGGGTCAGCAGCCGCGTGGCCCTGGCAGTCACCCCGCGCACGGCCGCGTAGATAACGGCGGCCACCAGGGGCAAGGTATACACCGGGTCAATGATGAATACCGCAGCCCAGCTTTGCGGTGTGACTGGCAGAGGCCAGAACAACTGGGTGCCATAGACCGTGAAGGCATCGAGCAATGGGTGGGTGATCAGCACCAGCCAGAACGCCAGGAACAGCCTGTTCAAGGTATAGCCTTTGTCGGGCCAGCACTTGTTGACCAGCCAGGCCAGCAGCAAGGCCAGCCCGGTGAGCACGAACAGCGAGTGGGAGAAGCCGCGGTGGTAAGTCATCTGCGACACCGGGTCGGCGTAGCGGATGATCACGTCGAGGTCCGGCAGCGTGCCCAACGCCGCGCCGTACAACAGCGCGCGGCGGCCTTGCAGGCGGCCCAGCACGGCACCCTGCAGGGCGGCGCCGAGTACAGCTTGGGTAATCGAGTCCAAGGGAGCATTCCTGGCAGGTGGTGACGGGGAAACTACCCTCAACCAGGGCCGCTAGGCAATTCCCCGCCTTGTTGCCAGATGCAACGCCGCAAGACCAGGCGGTTCAGCCGAGGTCACCGCCACCTACCGGCAGGGTCACGCCGGTGATGTATGACGCTTCATCGCTGGCCAGGAACAGAATTGCCCCGACCTGCTCGTCGATGCTGCCGTAGCGGTGCATCAGGCTGCTGTCGAGGGTCTGGTCGACAATTTGCTGGTACCAGCGCCTCTCCTGCTCGGTTTGTTCGGCGGTGTTGCGCGGCACCCGCCGCGGCGGCGCTTCGGTGCCACCCGGCGCGGTGGCGTTGACGCGGATGCCACGGCCAGCGGTTTCGAAGGCCAGGCAAGCAGTCAGCGCATTGACCCCACCCTTGGCCGCACCATACGGCACCCGGTTCACGCCCCGCGTGGCGACCGACGAAACGTTGACAATGACCCCACTGCCGCGTTCGAGCATGTACGGCAGTGCGGCGTGGCAGCACCACAGAGTGGGGAACAGCGAGCGGCGCACTTCGGCTTCTATCTCTTCGGCTGCGTAGTGCTCGAAAGGCTTGGCCCAAATGGTACCGCCCACATTGTTGACCAGTATGTCGAGGCGGCTGAACGTTGCTACTGCGCTGGCCATGACCCGGGCACAGTCGGCGTGCAGCTCAAGGTCGGCGGTCAGGGTCAGCACCCCCTCGCCGGCCAGTTCGTGGACCAGTTCGGAGCGGTCTACCGCCACCACTTGCGCCCCCTCGGCCTTGAGCCGCCAGCACACGCCACGACCAATGCCTTGGGCGGCGCCGGTGACCAGGGCAACCTTGCCTTGGAATCTGTTGTTCATGTTCAAATCTCCGCTTCCCCGCGGTCCCCGTAGGAGCGGGTTTACCCGCGAATGCGTCCGACCAGGCAACGTTGCTGTACCTGCTGGCCTCTTCGCGGGTAAACCCGCTCCTACAGGGGGGCGGTGTCATGCTCGGGATAAAGGTAATCAGGCCGCCGCCGCGAACTTTTCGTAGTAGAAGTTGGCCGGGGTAATGCCCTGCTCACGCACGTACTGGCTGACCGCTTCGACCATCGGCGGTGGCCCGCACAGGTACACATCCACATCGCCATCGTTGAGGTGGCCCGGCTCGATGTGCTGGGTCACGTAGCCCTTGTGCGGGTATTGGCTGTCCGGGTTGGCCACGCAGGCGCTGTAGGTGAAGTTGGGGATGCGTGCAGCCAGTGCTTGCAGGCGGTCGAGCTCGACCAGGTCGAAGTCGTTGGTCACGCCATAGATCAGGTGCAGCGGGTGTTCACTGCCCTGCTCGGCGATCTTTTCCAGCATCGCGGTGAATGGCGCCAGGCCGGTACCGCCGGCCAGCAGCAACAGCGGGCGCCGAATCGGGCGCAGGTAGAAGCTGCCCAGCGGCCCGGTCAGGCTCATGCTGTCGCCGGCCTTGGCCAGGTTGGTCAGGAAGCTGCTCATCAGGCCGCCCGGCACGTTGCGGATCAGGAAGCTGACTTCGCCGTCCTTCTGCAACGAGCTGAACGAGTAGGCGCGGCTCTGCTCGCTGCCCGGCACCTTCAGGTTCACGTACTGCCCTGGCAGGAACGCCAGGCGGCTCAGCGCTTCGCCCTTGATCGACAGGGCAATGGTGCTGGCCGACAATTGGCGCACATCGCTGATGGCCGCCTCGAAACGGGCCTGTTCGGTCTTGCACAGCTGCGACGACGCCGGAATGCGAATCACGCAGTCGCTTTCGGCGCGCATCTGGCAGGTCAGCACGAAGCCTTCGGCGATTTCGTCTTCGCTCAAGGCCTCATCGATGAAATTGTCGCCCAGGTCGTAACGCCCGGATTCGGCCTTGCACTTGCAGGTGCCGCAGGCGCCGTCGCGACAGTCCAAGGGGATGTTGATGCCTTGGCGGTAAGCCGCATCGGCGACGGTTTCGTGGCCGGTGGCCTCGATGAAGCGGGTGACCCCGTCTTCGAAATTCAGTGCGATCTGGTAGCTCATGTTGCACCTCGCGGGCGAGCCGACCCACGGCGCATCGCAAAACGCACCGGGCAGTGCTCGCAAAAACCTGTATCAGATGTGGTAGATGTCGATGACCTGGCGCACGTAGTCGTTCTTCAGCACGACCTTTTTCGCCTTGATCAGCGGCTGCTCACCGCGCAGGTCGAGGGTGTAGAAACTGGTGCCGAAGTAACTGTCGGTGGTCTTGTAGCGGAAGCTCAGCGTGTGCCAGTTGAAGCGCACCTTGCAGCTGCCCTCGCCCTGCTCCACGATCTCGATGTTGCTGATGTTGTGCGAGGTGCGGGTATCAGGCACGGTCGCACTGGAGCGCTCGGTCTTGATGCGGAATATGCGGTCTTCCAGGCCACCACGGTTGCCGTACCAGATCAGCGAAATTTCGCTTTGTGGGTCTTCGGTCAGGCTGTCGTCATCGTCCCAGCTCGGCATCCAGAAGCTGGCGTCGCTGGCGTACAGTTCCAGCCACTGGTCCCACTGGGCATCGTCCAGGTAGCGCGCCTCGCGGTAAAGGAAATCGCGCACCGTTTCATGCAGGCTCATTGCACGGCCTCCACGGGGATCAGTTGTTGTTCGTCCTTGAGGGCGCGGACCATGGTGGCCTGCCAATACTTGTGCTGCAGCACGAACAGGCCTTCGTCCTCGGTGCACACGCCAGACAGTAGCGGCTGCAGTTCGATCTCTTTGGCCGCCGCATCGGCGCCTTCCACCCAGTGCGCCGCACCGCGGGACATGTCGTTCCAGCCAGTGCCGCCGCCATAGCCAGTCTGGCACGAGCGGAACTCTTCCAGGTCGTCCGGGGTGGCCATGCCGCTGACGTTGAAGAAGTCTTCGTACTGGCGGATACGCTTGGCCCGCGCCTCGGCGCTCTCGCCTTTCGGCGCGATGCAATAGATGGTGATTTCGGTCTTGTTCACCGAAATCGGCCGGGCAACGCGGATCTGCGAGCTGAACTGGTCCATCAGGTACACGTTCGGGTACAGGCACAGGTTGCGCGAGTTCTCGATCATCCAGTCGGCCCGGGCCTGGCCGAAGTCGGCCGCCAGTTGCTCACGGCGCTCGTAGGCTGGGCGGTCCTCGGGGTTGGCCCAGCGGGTCCACAGCAGCAGGTGGCCGTGCTCGAAGGAATAGAAGCCACCGCCCTGCTTGGCCCAGGCAGCAGCGCTCATGGTCTTGATCGCGTCACCGGCCTCGCGCTGCTTGCGCTGGTTCTGGGTGGCGGCGTAGTTCCAGTGCACGGAGCTGACGTGGTAACCGTCGGCACCGTTCTCGGCAGTGAGCTTCCAGTTGCCTTCATAAATGTACGAGCTGGCACCGCGCAGCACTTCCAGGCCTTCGGGCGACTGGTCAACGATCATGTCGATGATCTTCGCCGACTCGCCCAGGTGCTCGACCAGCGGCTTGACATCGGCATTCAGGCTACCGAACAGGAAGCCGCGGTACGACTCGAAGCGCGCCACCTTGGTCAGGTCGTGGGAGCCGTCGCAGTTGAAGCTGTCGGGGTAGCCGGCATTGCTCGGGTCTTTTACCTTGAGCAGCTTGCCGCTGTTGTTGAAGGTCCAGCCGTGGAACGGGCAGGTGTAGCTGGAACGGTTGCCGCGCTTGTGCCGGCAGAGCATGGCACCGCGGTGGCTGCAGGCGTTGAGGAAGGCGTTGAGCTCACCGTCCTTGTTGCGCGCGATGAAGATCGGCTGGCGCCCCATGGTCAGGGTGAGGAAGTCGTTGTTCTCGGGGATCTGGCTTTCGTGGGCCAGGTAGATCCAGTTGCCCTCGAAGATGTGTTTCATCTCCAGCTCGAACAGGCGAGGGTCAGTGAACATCTCGCGCTTGCAGCGATAGATGCCCTTTTCACGGTCGTCCTCGAGCATGGCATCGAGGTAGTCGAATCCCAGGGACATGGCCAGGGTCTCCCTTGTTATTGTTTAGACCTGGTCAGGTTAGGGAGACCGCTGGCGGGGGACTATCCGGATTGTGCAGAGTGTTATCCACTTACGCGGATGTGCTTTCCGGTTTCCCCAAGCTTCCAATGTACTTTTGTAGCCTTTGCTGCTTCTGCGGGCAGATTTGTGGAAATTTTAGCCAGGAGATCAGTGGTTCTACGCAACACTCTCATATCGTTTTCATCTAGAAGTTTGTGGTTTCTATGCATGTTAAGATTGTACACTTCCACCATGTTGTACTCCTGCTGAGACCAGTTGTCGGTCGTGTGCAATCGCTCCATTTCTTCTCCCATATCTCCCGCAGTAAAACGACCTGAACGCTCAAAGTCTTTCACGCGTTGAGACCGAACCAGCTCACGATGTTCTTGCATGCGGGATGACATTATTTTATTAACGGCTAGTTGCTTAGCGGATGGAGTGCGAGTGAAAGGATCGGCTAACTGTACCCGTGGTGGTCGCCGACGAAATAAGGACCGAAAATCGTGCCCGCTCGGGTCAATGTTGTTAACAGGATCCCCGCCACAGTAGGCGTAACAATTCAACCCGCCAGCTCCCATCGGGCTCAAGCTGTCCGGGCTATGGAACCTCATCAAAGCCGGATTCAAAGCACGGTATCCATTCCCCAGCAAGTAGTGCCCTGTGGCTGGCTCCTTTCTCTGCCCGCTGAAGCGCAGCACTGATGCGGATTGCTCGCATCCGTCATGCCCATAAACTGTGTACTGCAGTGCACAAGAAGAATTCTGCGTGTTCGACATGGTTACCACCTTTTAGCCGCAATAAAGCAGATGGTGGGTCGCGCATGAAGGACAAGCAACTAGCATAACTATCAGGTGGCAACGCTGACACGCCTCATCCCCGGCGCTTGAACGTCTGCGAAGGCAGCTCGCCAAACTGCTGCCGGTACACATCCGAAAACCGCCCCAGATGCAGAAAGCCATAGTCCAGGGCTAGCTCCGTCACACTGCGCACGGCACAAGTCGGGTCATTCAGGCATGCATGCACCCGCTCCAGCTTGCGCTGGCGAACGTAATGCTTGGGCGTAGTCCCCAGGTGCTGGTCAAACAACGCATACAGCGACCGTAAGCTCATGCACGCCTGCTTTGCCAGCACTTCAGCCGACAGCTCCAGCTTCAGGTTGCGTTCAATGTAATCGAGTATGCGCTCCAGCCCCGCTTGCGGCGCGCTCAGGCTTTCCCGGCGGATATTGGTGCTCATCAGGGTCAGCAGCTTGCTGGCGACGATCTGGCTGTAATGGCCCTGCACCCTGGGCAGTGAATCGCTCACTTCTGCTTCGTGGCAAACCATGGCCAGCAAGTTGACGAAGCCGTCCAGCTCGTCCAGCCGGTAATGATTACGCAAGAAGCGCACCCCCCCGTCGGGCCGGTGCCAGCGTTGTTCGTCGCAGATCGAGTCCAGCAGCCGGGTCGGCACCTTGAGAATAAATTTTTCGCAGTCTTGCGAATAGGTCAAGTCAACCGGGTCGTCAGGGTTGATCAGCAGCAATTCGCCCGGTACCAGGTGCTGCTCACCCTTGTGCCCGCGCCACAGGCAGTTGCCGTTAAGCAGCACCTGCAGGTGGTAGATGGTCTCCAGTGCGGGCGACGTAACCCGCACACTGCCGCCGTAGCTGATGCGGCACAGGTCGAGTTCGGCGAACTTGCGGTGGCTGAGGCTGGCCTGGGGGTGGGTGGTGCGCGACAGGCCGATGCAATGCTGGCCGACATGCTGGTTGACATAATCGGACACAGCATAAGGGTCGGCGTGGTGAAACACGCTACTGCGTTCGCTCAGCAGGCGGTTTTCCATAGGCAAGGCACTCGGCATCGTTATTGTTCTGGTCGCCGCTTCCTACGCCTTTTTGGGGCTGTGGTTGCGGTCGTCACGGTCATTTTATCGGGGCGGTTGCGGGTCGCGGGGGCAGGCGACAACCGATGGATGGGCACACTACAGCAAAAAGGCGGGGGTTGGGCAATGCGACGGAAGCACTGAATGGGCGGATAGCGAACACCACACCCAGGGAATGAGTGCGATTATCGACCAACTCAGTGAGTGCCTGCCTACGTCGTTACTTCTCTTCTGCGGAGATTTACATAGACAGCGCTCCACGGCCGACAGTCTGCTTGCAAACAGAATTCAAGTCCGGATGCCATAGTTATTCCTAATGTTTTCGGCATAAGTTGCAGTCTCGCCCACTTCTATGTCCATAATATTTCGATAGACAGAACGCAGCGCAGACATTGGATCCCTGGAATTACCAGCCGTCGTCATGTAAATCACCAGTCTGGTCCTGAAAAAAGTCGGGTCAGAGACAATGGGGTCTACAGAAATAGATGTGGCCAAACGCTTTGACTCATCAAATATTTGACGTGGATTGAGCATCCCTTTTGCTTTGAAAAAATCGGGCCAACTGAGTGAGGATGGTGGCAAGTTGTCTAAAAAATTTAGAGATAAGTTGAATTCTTTACTGCTGTATCCCGAAAGCCTACCTGCTGTATCGAGAGACGTGGCAGATCGACTGCTTGAAGGGCTCTTCGGGGATGGCGACCAGCTCGGAGGTGAAAGCCTCGCGATCTTCGAAGGCTTCGGACTTCCTGCATTACCTGGCGGGGTGGATAGGTGTCCCGTGCGGTCCACATGGTTGACAGGATCATTTTTACAATAGCCGTATATATGTTCACCGCCTTTACCAAACGGACTGAGGGTATCGGGTGATAAGAAACGCATCAGGCTGGGGCTGTACAAGCGATAACCCAAGCCCAATGGATAGCAACCGGAACAAGGATCGTAGTACTCCCCATTGAACCCGATGGGTGAGAAAGACTTCTCATCCGCTTGAACACCATAAACGGTATACGGTAAAAAAATCATAGACGTATCTCACCTAACATGGCTACCGTACAGATTGCATGCTCTTCGTCCGGTTGACACCTGGTAGAAATATCAGTTTTTGCTAGTCAACGATAACGACAATCCTACAGCACCGCCACATCCTGCCGCCCTGCCCAGCCCTGGCTGCGTGCCCGGTACTGCCGCGGTGCAATGGCGAACAACTCACGAAAGCGCCGGTAGAAATGCGGGAAGCTGACAAACCCGCTGGCCACCGCCACTTCGGTCAACGACTTGTTGGTGTGTTGCAACAGCTGCCGCGCATGGGTCAGGCGCAGCTCCAGGTAATACCGTGGCGGCGTGGCCTGCACATGGCGGCGGAACAGGCGTTCCAGGTGGCGGCGGGATAACCCCGCGTGTTCAGCGATCTCGTCGATACCGATCGGGTCTTCGATATTTGCATGCATCAGCTCAAGTGCCAGGCGCACGCCGTGAGGCATGCCAGGGTCAATGTCCGCCACGCCGGCCGCAGTGTCATTTGCCACCCGCGAACGGTCGC
Source organism: Pseudomonas sp. NY5710 (assembly GCF_013305665.1). Classification (NCBI taxonomy): domain Bacteria; kingdom Pseudomonadati; phylum Pseudomonadota; class Gammaproteobacteria; order Pseudomonadales; family Pseudomonadaceae; genus Pseudomonas; species Pseudomonas sp. NY5710. Next base: position 2,611,025 of record NZ_CP045554.1, on the reverse strand, counting down.
ACGCCAGCATCTGTTCCACGGCCCGCCGCAACGGCACCCCACCCGCCTGCTCAAGCATGGCCAGCATCATGTCCAGCGCACTGCTGGCACCCGCGCAGCTCATGCGCCTGCGGCCCAGCACATGGGCGTGGCGGCTGATCCGCACCTTGGGGTAGAGCTCGCTCATCATCGCCCGGCCATCAGGGTGAAAAGCGCAGTCGTGGTCATCGAGCAAACCCGCCTCGGCCAGGAAGTAGGCACCGTTCCACAAGCCGCCCAACTGGCAGCCCTGCTGGTCGGCTTGGCGCAGTTTGGCACGCAACTGGGGGGCAGCTTGCAGGCACACGCGTAAACCGCCGCAGACCAGCAGGCAATCCAGGCCTTGCACCTGCAAATCGGTTAGTTCGGTGTTGACCGGCAAGGCAATGCCCAGGTCGCTCATCACCTGCGGCCCCTCGCCCACCACCTCAACCTGGAACAACGGCGTGGCGCTCATCAGGTTGGCGGTTACCAGGCTGTCCATCGCGGCAGTGAAGGCCATCATCGAGAAATGCTCGCGCAGGACGAATGCCACCCGCTGGCAGGGCATTGGCAATGAAGTGCGAAAGCCGGGCTCCAGGTGGGCCAGGTTGGTGTTCTTGAGGATGCTTTCGAAGTGGCTCATGGCTATTAACTCAACAGCGAGAATCGCATTGGCTGCTTCGCGGGCTTGCCCGCTCCCACAGGCATTGCACAGTGTTCAGAACCTGTGGCGGACCTGTGGGAGCGGGCGAGCCCGCGAAAAAGCCAACGCTGATGGATCAGGTTACTTACCGGCCTGGGCCGCAGCATCACGCGAGGCTTGCAGCCACTGGTCAAACTGCTGACGGTGGGCGGCAACCCATTCCTTGGCATGGCGGGTAATGTCGGCAGGCTTCTTCTCGCCCTGCTGCATCTTCAGGTTCTGGTTGCTCTCGTCGTCGGTGCTGATCTGCACCAGCGACAGAAACTTCAGCGCCGCCGGGTTCTCCTCGGCAAAGTCCTTGTTCAGCACCGCCACCACCTTGTCGATGGCAAAGCCCAGGTTCTTGCCGTGGTAGGTGGTATCGACGTCGTTGTTGCCATCCGGCAGGTCGGTCTTCGGTACTTCCAGCCAGACGACGTCCTTGCCCTCCACCAGTACGCTGGCAATCCACTGTGGCACCCAGGTGAAGTAGAGGATTGGCTTGCCTTCCTTGAAGCGGGCTATGGTGTCGGCCATCAACGCAAAGTACGAGCCCTGGTTCACGGTTACGGTCTTGTCCAGGTCGTAGGCCTTCATGTGGTGGGAGATCACCAGTTCGCAACCCCAGCCCGGGTTGCAACCCGTCATGTCAGCCTTGCCGTCGCCGTCGGTGTCGAACAGTTTGGCGATTTCGGGTTTTTTCAGGTCGGTGATGTACTTGATGTTGTATTGGTCGGCCGTTTTCTTATCGATCAGGTAACCTTGGGCAACACCGGGCAGGATATTGCCGGTCTTGACCATTACGTCATCGCCACCGGCCTGCTGGTAGAACTTGTCGTGCAGTTTTTCCCACAGGTGCACGGTGAAGTCGGCATCGCCGTTGGCCAAGGCCACCATCATCACGCCGTACTCGGTCTCCTTCGGCTCCTGGACCTTGTAGCCCAGCTCGCGCAGGCCCTCCATCGCCACTTCGCCGCGGAAACGCTCTTCGGCAATGGAGGGGAAGATCGGCGTTACCTTCACGCCGTCGCCGGGTTTGTCCGCCGAAGCGTGTGCGGCCAGCGCGGCGGCGGCCAGGGTCAGCGCGGTCGCGCATTTGAGGATGCTGCGGGAGAACTTGGATGGGTGCATCGTCGCTTACCTTTTCTGTTTTTCTTCAAGTGCGGCAGGTCGAACGGTTCAAAAAATTCTTGCGCGCTTCAGGCAGTCTTGCGCCGCCCTTGCGGTTGCGCGGCACCACACAGGCGCAGCACCACGCCTACGGGGCCGGTGTGGTACCAGCGCACGCCAGGCTCGGCATTGCTGCGCGCGCCGATGGCCTGGGTCAGGCGGTCGAGGAAAATCGCCAGCAGCACCAGCCCTACACCGCCGGCCGTAGCCAGGCCCATGTCCAACCGGCCGATACCGCGCAGCACCATCTGCCCCAGGCCACCCACGGAAATCATCGAGGCGATCACTACCATCGACAGCGACAGCATCAGGGTCTGGTTGAGGCCGGCCATGATCGTCGAGGTGGCCAGCGGCAACTGCACGCGGGTCAGCATCTGCCGTGGCATGCAGCCAAAGGCGCGTGCGGCCTCGATCTTGTCCTCCGGTACCTGGCGGATGCCGAGGTTGGTCAAGCGCACCAGTGGCGGCAAGGCGAACACGATGGTCACCAGCACGCCGGGCACATTGCCGATGCCGAACAGCATCACCACCGGTACCAGGTAGACGAATGCCGGCAGCGTCTGCATGGCGTCGAGCACTGGCCGGATGATGCTTTCCAGGCGGTTGCTGCGGGCGCAGACGATGCCCAGCGGAATGCCGATCACCGCGCAGAAAAACACCGAGGTCAGCACCAGCGCCAGGGTGGTCATCGACTCCGACCACACGCCGATCAGGCCGAGCAAGGTCAGGGTGATGAAGCACAACAGCGCCATGCGCTTGCCGGCCAGCTGCCAGCCCAGCAACGACGAGAGGATGATGCCGATGGTGGGCGGGATGCTCTGCAGGGTGAACTCGATGCCATTGAGCACCTGGTCGATCGGCCAGCGAATGGCGCGAAACACCTCACGTGAGTTGTGCACCAGGAAGTTGAGCGTCGCAGTGACCCAGTCGCCCAGCGGGATGGTGGCCGCCTGGAACGGGTCGAGAAGGCTGAATTCGGACATGAGGGCTTACCTCTTGGTGGCTTAGTTGCGGCTCAGGGTCTGTAGCAGCTCGTTCTTCGACAAGGTGCCTTTGAAGGCACCCTGGCGGTCGAGTACCGGCACCGGGTACGGCAGGTTGGCCGCAATGCCCAGCACTTCATGCAGCGGCGTGTCGGTGTACACCGGACGCTGCTCGTGCAGGCTATAGCGGTCACTGGCGGTGGCGCCGGCCGCATCGGTGTCGACCACACCCAGCAACTGCCCGCGGTCGTCAATCAGGTAGCCAAATGGCACACCGGCCTGGAAGCTTGGTGCCTTGCCGTTGACCTTGCACACCACAGCGGGGTCGAACTTGGCGACATCACCGGCCTTGAGCACCCGCGAGCTGTCGAAATGCTTGAAGAAGGTGCGCACGTAATCGTTCGCCGGCTGGTTGATCAGCTCTTGCGGGGTGCCGATCTGCACCACGCGGCCACCTTCCATGATCGCGATGCGGTGACCGATTCGGATGGCCTCTTCGATGTCGTGGGAAATGAAAATGATGGTGCGCTGCTGCTCGGCCTGCAGGCGGATCAGCTCGCCTTGCATTTCGCTGCGGATCAGCGGGTCGAGGGCCGAGAACGCTTCGTCCATCAGCAGGATGGCCGGGTCGTTGGCCAGCGCCCGGGCCAGGCCCACACGCTGCTGCATGCCGCCCGACAGCTGGTGCGGGTAGCTGTGCTCGTGCCCGGCCAGGCCCACCTGGCTCAAGGCCTCACGGGCACGGCGATGGCGTTCGCTTGGCGCTACGCCGGCAATCTCAAGGCCGAAGGCCGTGTTTTCGAGCACGCTCATGTGCGGCATCAGGGCGAAGGACTGGAACACCATGCCCATTTCCTTGCGCCGCACGTCGAGCAGGGCCTTGTCCGAGAGCCCGGTAATTTCCTTGCCGTTGAGGTGGATGCTGCCGGAGGTGGGTTCGATCAGGCGGTTGAACAACCGCACCATGGTCGATTTACCCGAGCCAGACAGGCCCATGATGACGAAGATCTCGCCACGCTTGACGGAAAAGGTTGCATCGAAAACGCCGACGACGTGGCCGGTTTTGCTGAAGATCTCGTTCTTGTCGGCGCCCTTGCGGAGCATCTCCATGGCCATGTCCGGGTTAGGCCCGAACACCTTGAAGACATTGTTTACCGAAAGAATCTCATCGGCATGGCTCATACGACCCTCTTTATTATGCTTATAACCAATCTTTCAACATCGCACTTTCAATAAGGCGGTAGAGATCAGTGCGAGTACGCTTGGCAGTCCGTTCGAATGCGAACGTGAGTCAAAACCGGCACGCAGGAAATCCTGCTTCAAAAAATTATTCGACATCGATGTCTCGAATGTCGCGCCGTGAGCTCAACGTTAGGGCCTGCACCCCTGGCGGTCCAACGACATTTGTTTGCCGCTAACCATTACCTGAGGTTATCGATCGCCGCTGAGCTGCAGCTCCAGGCGCGGTGCGCACTTACCAGGCAACGTGGAACACGCTAGAGTAGAGCGATTGGCCACCCCCCAAGGACCACGCGCCCGCCCCCATGGTCAGACACCTCGAGCCCGATCAGACGCTGATCAAGATGCCCTCCCTGCGCGCCGTGAAGGTCTTCGTGGCTGCCGCCCGGTACCAGAACTTCACCCGTGCCGCCGAGGCGCTGTGTGTCACCCAGGCTGCTGTCAGCCGGCAGATCCGTGAGTTGGAAACCTACCTGGGGGCCGAACTGTTCAACCGGGTCGGCCGTGCAGTGGAGCTGACCGTGGCCGGCTCGATCTTCTTCGATGCGGTGCAGTTGTCATTCGTCAACATTTCCCAGGCCGCCGAGCGTATCCGCAGTAACACCAATACCAAGCACGTGGTCACCTTGTGCTGTTCGCCGGCGTTCGCGGCGTTGTGGATGGGGCCACGAATGCCAAAATTCTTTGCCGAAAACCCGGACATCGACATCAATCTGGTCACCACGCAGAACTTCCTGTCGATGGAGCCGGGGGTGCGGCCTGACATCTACATCACCAAGCTGGGCAAGGTGCAGGCTGGCTACAGCTCGCACCCGCTCAACCATGACGTGATCTACCCGGTGTGCACCCCACAGTACCTGGCCCGGCACCCCGAAGTGCAGACGCTGCAAGGCTTGCGCGATGGCACCCTGCTGAACCTTAGCCCTTATGGGCGTTCGCAGGTGGCCGAACATGTGGACTGGAACGTCTGGCTGGCCTTCCACGACGTTGACCTGAAAAGCCGCGCCAACACCGCACCGCACTTCTTCAACGCCAACGACTACAACCTGCTGGTGCAACTGGCCCTTGGCAACCAGGGCGTAGCGCTGGGCTGGCACCACCTGGTGGCACAACTGGTGGCCCAGGGGCTGCTGGTGCGCCCGGTGCAAGAGGAGTTGGTGCTCAAGGACACCTTCCACTTCCTGGCCTTCAACGAAGACAAGGAACATGAGCCCAGTTGCCTGCGCTTGCGCGACTGGTTGCTCGAAGAGTTCCAGCCGTTGCTGGATTCACTGGGCAGCAGCTGAGCCGCTGTTTCACAGGCGCGCAACGGCCGGCACTGCTCACCCGCTCACTGCGGTAACAGCTTGCAACCAGTCCAGCCCACCATTGAGGCACTTTCCTCACACGCACGCCCCGGCATCTGTTAAAAAGCCCACATGCCCACCCTCTTCCTCTCCCACCTACGCCGCCGCTGGCTGACCTGGTTGTGTGCCACCTTGCTGGTGATCGGCCTGCCCAGCAGTTGCGCGGTGCTTCAGCACAAAGAGCGCGAACTGGTGTTCCGCATCGAACCTGGCCAGGCCAGCTGGTTCCGTGGCCTGCCCAGCGGTGTGCAGGAGCTTGACCTGCGGCCGCGCAGTTTCGCTGCCAACCAGAGCCTGCACGCCTGGTGGTGGCCTGCCAGGCGCGCCAATGCCCCGGCCATCCTCTACCTGCATGGGGTGCGCTGGAACCTGACCGGGCAGTTGTTCCGCATCGAGCAGTTGCATGCCATGGGCTACTCGGTGCTGGCCGTGGACTACCGCGGCTTTGGCCAGAGCCGCGGCGGGCTGCCCTCCGAGGCCACTGTCTATGAGGACGCGCGCATCGCCTGGGAGCGCTTCGCTCAGTTGCAACCCGACGCGGGCAAACGGCTGATCTTCGGCCATTCGCTGGGCGGTGCGGTGGCCGTGGAACTGGCCCGCGCGCTGGCAGCCGAAGCACGCCAGGGCGGTGCCGCGGCCCCGGCGCGTGGGTTGATACTGGAATCGACATTCACCTCGTTGGGCGATGTCGCCGCTGCGGTAGCCAATACGTCACTGCCGGTGCGTTGGTTGCTGTCGCAGAAGTTCGACTCGCTGGGCAAGATCCAGGACATCGGCTTGCCCGTGCTGCTGGTGCACGGGCTGGATGACCGCTTCGTGCCAGCGCGTTTCAGCCAGCAGTTGTTCGATGCCGCCCAGGAACCCAAGACATTGCTGCTGGTGCCCGGGGCGAGCCATAACAACAGCATGAGCCTGGCCGGGCAGCGTTATCGACGGGCAATACAGGCGCTACTCTGAAAGCGTTACTGGCCCCCTTTGTAGGAGCGGCCTTGCGTCGCGACAGGGCTGCGCAGCAGCCCCGGCAATGTGTCGTCATGGCTAGATGCAACAGCCAAAGTCACTGTACAGGCAGGAAGTTCATCAGCAGCAGGCTTTGTGCATAGTTCAATCCGATCCGCCGATACCGCTCATCCAGCAACTCTGCCAGCAAATCCAGGCGCGCCACGATCTTCCCGAACTCCACGGCAAAGCTCAGGTTGCTGCTCTCTTCGGAGATCTCGTTGGAAAACAGCAGCAACACGCCATTGGCATCTTGCCGCTGGCTCAACATCCAGGTGGCCTTCTCGATATTGCGCGCGGCGTTGTTGATGAACAGTGGGTCGATCGTGTCGGTCATGTAGAACTCGGTGCGCCCGCCGTGAGCGGTGATCAGCATGCTGCCGATGGCATAGATGAAGGCGCCGACGCGGTCACCGCGAAACTCCGGGCTCAACGCGTAACTCAAGGCTGCCAGGTCGCGACGGTTGCCCAGCTGCGCCAGCGGCTGGCGGTGTTCGATGGCCTTGCGGATCTGCCGCTCGGCAGTGGCGGCGTCGACGTACCCCGACATCTTCAACTGGTTGGGGTTGCGCAGGTACAGCTTGTTCATCAGCAGGTACAGGCTTTGCAGGTTGTCGCGCATCGACAGCGTGGCCAGGCGGTCGACACTGGTCTGGAACAGTTCGCTGGGCTTGCCGTCGGCAAACTGGTCGAGCATGTCGCGGCCCTGTTCCTGGGTGCAGGCACACAGGCAGGTGAGCACGCCTGCCAGCAGCACGCGGGGAATCAGATGAGGGTAGCTTGCAACCATCGGCACCGGGTCGATATTCGGCGGCCGCATCGGGGATCGATGTGGCCTGGCCAAGCATAGAGCGCGGAAATGGCAAAAAGTGCAGTGTAAAGGCCGCCGCAGGCCCGGCGGCACACCCTCACATGGCGTGGCGCAACTTCTCCACCATCTGCGCGTGCAGCACTGGGTCACCACAGGCCACTACACAGCCACCGTGCTGCGCCGAACTGCCATCCCAGGCGCTGATCACCCCACCCGCCCCTTCGATGATCGGCATCAGCGCCTGTACGTCATAGGGTTGCAAGCTGGCCTCCACGATCACATCGACGAACCCCGACGCCAGCATGCAGTAGGCATAGCAATCGCCGCCGTAGCGCATCAGCCGCGCCTGGCCGGCTACCTCCTCGAAGGCGGCCTTGCGCTTGGCCGTGTCAAACATGTCGGGGGTGGTGCACATCAGCGTGGCCGTAGCCAGGTCGGCGCAGGCACGGGTACGCAAGGGTGTAGCGTTGCGCCAGGCCCCCTCGGGCGTGCCAATGAACCGCTCGCCGGTAAAGGGCTGGTTCATCACCCCCAGTATTGGGCGGGTACCATCGTTCAGCGCAATCAACGTCCCCCACAGTGGCAGGCCGGTGATGAAGGCACGGGTGCCGTCGATGGGGTCGAGCACCCAGGTCAGCGGGCTGCTGCCCACCGCCACCCCAGCCTCTTCGCCAAGAATGCCGTGCTCCGGGTAACGCGCCTGGATCAACGCGCGCATCGCGTCTTCGGCCGCCTTGTCGGCCACCGTCACCGGGTCGTACAGGCGCCCCCCCTTGTCCTCGACGTCCAGGCTGGCACGGAAGTACGGCTTGATCGCCTGTGCAGCGGCGTCGGCCAGTTGCTCGGCGAATATACGCAATTCACCCATCTGTGGGGCACTCAGGGACATTGGCAACAGGCCTCGTGACAGTTATGAAGGTCGGCATCATACCCTACAACCTGCATTGCACCAGCCGTGAGCAAAAGATGCCACTATAATGCCATTAGGCGCCCTTCATTTAACCGTCACTCATTCGTTGTACTAGGATACCGAACAGGTTCGCCCGCAAGCCGAGGATGCGGCTGGCAGACACGCAACGGCACAACCCTTACTGGCCTTCATGGACGATACGATGAATTCAAAACAGCTTTACCCGCAAATTGGCAAAGTCATCGCCAGCACCGGCAGCCATCAGTTTCCGCGCATGCTGCACGACCTGATCCAGGCTCACCTCGCCATCGACGCCATGCAGATCCGCCACCTGCCTGGCCTGCCTTGCGAATCGAGGCTGTTCGATGAAACGGTATTCTCCCCCCAGGCACAGCCAGGCAGCGACTTCAACGACCCTGCCCGCCTGCACCGTATCTGCCATAAAGGCAATGCGCGCATGGAGATCCAGGTGCTGCGTGCCGACTCCACCTACGGTTTTTCGAGCTTCGAGCGCCGCCACCTGGACGCGATTTCCCCCTTGCTGCTGCCCATGCTGGAAAAGCACATCGACGCCTTGCAGCCTGGCCCCGAGCGCCATGCCCGGGAAAACCTCGAACAGCGCTTCGTCGACCGCCTGGCGCAGTCGGGGCTCAAGCTTTCCGAGCGCGAGCGCCAGGTGTGCCTGGGGTTGCTGGCCGGGCATACCGCCCCACAGCAGGCCGAGCGGCTGGCCTTGAAGGTGAATACGGTTGAAAGCTACCTGCGTCGGGCGGCGATCAAGCTGGGCATCAGTGGGCGGCATTCGCTGATGCGCTGGATGTATGCCGAGGGCTGATTAGTGTTTCCGTGTATCGGCCTCTTCGCGGGCAAGCCCGCTCCTACAGGTACATCACAGGTTCTGAAAACTGTGCAAAACCTGTGGGAGCGGGCGTGCCCGCGAAGCGGCAGGCACAGGTCTGCCTCAATCCCGGGCCAACGCCTCGATCGGATCAAGCCGCGCTGCGTTCCTTGCCGGTACAAACCCGAATACCACACCGATCAGCGTCGAGCAGGCAAACGCCATGACGATCGAGGCTGGCGAAAACACCATTTCCCACTGTTTGACGAACAGCTCGAACAGGTACCCCACGCCATACGACAAGCCGATCCCGACCAGGCCGCCAAACAGGCACACCATCACCGCCTCCACAAGGAACTGTTGGCGAATGTCCGACTGGCGTGCCCCCACCGCCATGCGAATGCCGATCTCGCGGGTACGTTCGGTCACCGACACCAGCATGATGTTCATCACCCCGATGCCGCCCACCACAAGCGAAATCACGGCAATCAGTGACAGCAGCAAGGTTAGCGAGCGGCTGGTCTTCTGCACCGTCTGCATGATGCTGTCGAGGTTGTTGGTGAAGAAGTCCTTGGTCCCATGGCGCTGCAGCATCACCCGGGTCACCTCCTCTTCAACGCGCTTGCTGGGCACGCCATCCTTGATGCGCACACTGATGCTGTCCAAGTGCCGCTGGCCCAGGATGCGCCCGGCAGCGGTTTCGTAGGGTACCCAGATGTTCAACTGGTTGCTGGCGACGAACAGGTTCTTGTTTTCGGCCGTTACCCCGATCACCGTGCACGGCAGGTTGCCGACCAAAATCACCTGCCCTAGCGGGTCAACGTGCGGGCCGAACAGGCGCTTGCGGGTGTTGTGGTCGATCACCACCACTTGTGCCTGGCGCCGTGCATCGTCGGCGCTGAACACGATGCCGGCGGCCAACGGTATGTTGCGCACCTGAAAATAATGCTCGCTCACGCCATTGAGCTGCGCGTCCACGTCCAGGTTGCGGTAGCGCACCAGGGTGCTCTGGCCGATCACTGGGGTGGCGCTGTCGACGTAGTACAGCGCGTTGAGCGCTGCCGCGTCGGCAGGTAGCAAGGTTTCGATGGTCTTGGCCCGGCTGTCACCGAAATTGCTGCCGGAGTAGATGTCGATGGTGTTGCTGCCAATGGCCTGGATATCTTTCAGTACATAGCCCTTGGCACCCTCGCCAATGGCCGAGATAGACACCACCGAGGTGATGCCGATGATGATCCCGAGCATGGTCAGCAGGGTGCGCATGCGGTGCGAGATCAGCGCGAGCCACGCCATCTTGAACGCCTCGCGGAACAGCCCCAGGCTGACCCGCAGGCGGCGCCCAACCGCCACCTGGGCCACAGGTGCCGGTTGGGCTTCAGGTTCAGCGATGGCGATGGCAGGTGCGCTGGTACGTCGGTCGCTGACAATCTGCCCATCACTGACCTCGATGATGCGTTCGGCATGCGCCGCCACCTTGGGGTCATGGGTCACCAGGATCACCGTGTGCCCGGCCGCGTGCAGCTCCAGCAGGATGTTCATCACTTCCTTGCCGCTGGCGGTGTCCAGTGCGCCGGTCGGCTCGTCGGCCAGAATCACCTGGCCGCCGTTCATCAGCGCCCGGCAGATACTCACCCGCTGCTGCTGGCCGCCCGACAGTTGGCTGGGGCGGTGCTCCAGGTGGTGCTTCAGGCCCAGCCGGGTCAGCAGCTCGCACGCCCGGGCATGGCGCTGGCCCTGCGGCGAGCCGGCGTACACCGCCGGTATCTCGACGTTGTGCAGGGCATCCAGGTGCGGCAGCAGGTGGTAGCGCTGGAAGATGAAGCCAAAATGGTCACGGCGCAGCGCCGCCAGGGCATCATCGTCCAGCTCCCGGGTTTCCTGCCCTGCAACCTGGTAGCTACCGCTACTGGCGTGGTCGAGGCAGCCAAGGATGTTCATCAGCGTCGATTTGCCCGAGCCTGAGGCGCCGATGATCGCCAGCAGCTCACCGCTGTGAATCTGCAGGTCGATACCCTTCAGCGCCAGGAAAGCTCGATCGCCAGCCTGAAAACTGCGCGTCACCCCCTGCAAGCGCAGCAATGGCTGTGCCGGGTTGCAGGTCACCGCCGTGCCTGCGCCAGGCTGCACATTCATGTTCATGCTCACGCCCCCGTTTCGCCTGACACCGGCTCGCCAATCACCACCCGGTCACCTTCGGCCAGGCCATCCTCGATCTGCACCTTGACGTTGTTGTTGATGCCCGCCTGCACGTTGCGCAACTGGGCGAACCCCTTGGCATCGAGCACCCGCACCGGGAAGCTGCCATCAGCGTTGCGTGTGCCCAGTGCGGCCACGGGCACGGTGAGTACGCCGCGGGCGGTGTCGAGCACGATATGCACCTGCGCAGTCATGGAAATGCGTAGGCGGTGGTCGGAGTTGGGTACTTCGAACAAGGCGTTGTAGAACACCGCGCCAGTCGGCTTGCCACGGCTGCCTTCCTGTTTGTCGCTGCTTTGTGCGTAGTTCTGTGGTGCGGGTTCGGTGCCGCGTAGCTTGGCGTAGTAGCGTTTGTCCTCGCCAAGGATGGTGAAATACACCTCCTGGCCAGGGGCAATGTGGATCACATCGGCTTCCGACACCTGGGCCTTGACCGTCATGGTGTCGAGGTTGGCCAGCTTGAGCAGTACCGGCGCCAACTGGTTGGCGATCACGGTCTGCCCCTCCTGGGTGACGATGCCCACTACATGGCCGGTGATGGGCGCATTGATGCGGGTATAGCCCAGGTTGACCTTGGCCGTGTCGATTTCCACCCGCGCGCTCTGGATCTGCGCATCCAGCGAGCGCACGGCAGCCTGCTGCACTTCGTATTCCGACTCGGCATTCTCGAAGTCCTGGCGCGACACCGACTCGTCAGCCTGCAGTTCGCGGTAGCGCTGGTACACGCGCCGGGTCTGCTTGAGCTGGGCCAGGGCCGAACGCCGTTCGGCCTGCAATTTTTCCTCGTCGACTTCAGCCTGACGCAGGGTATTGCGCAATACCAGCGGGTCGATCTCGGCCAGCCACTGGCCCTGGGTCACCTTGTCGCCGAGCTTGACCTTCAGCGACTTCAACTGCCCCGACACCTGAGCACCCACATCCACCTGCTTGATGCCTTCGAGCGTGCCACTGGCCAGCACCGCGTTCTCGATATCGCCACGCTCGACCGTGGCGGTGATGTATTGCGGTGGCTTGGCCGGGGCCTGAATGGCGTACAGGCTCATGCCTGCAACCAAGGCCACTGCCAGGCCGAAGCCGTACTTGCGCAATCTGGACTTGTTCATGAACACTCACTTTCCCAAGAAATTCACTCGACCCCGGCAGCGCCTGCCCCTCGCCGAAGGCAGGGGGCAAGCTGCCGTGGTCACGGGCTGACCTTGCCGTGCTGCACGGCCTGGCCGTCGTGCCACCAGGCCGCCAGGCTGAACACGTCCGGCACTTTCAAGATGCTGAAGTGGTCGCCCGGCCCCTGCCACAGCGTCAGTTGCGGCATCAGGTGCTGCCAGCCTTCCTGCATGGCAGCGTGCTCGCGGGCGTTGCCCAGCGCGTCCAGTTGCGGGTCATCGACCAATACCAGGCCCACCGGCCCGGTATACGTCAGCGACGGCCGATAGACGGTGCGCAGGGCCGTGGCGAAGGTACGCACTGTGCCCTCCAGCACCGCTGGCGTGGACCGCGCTGGCAACAGCCCGTTGCGCACCATGCCGGCATGCAACTGCCGCAACTGCTCATCAGCCGTGGCCAGGGCAAACGCTGCCGGGTCGATGGCCAAGGTTTTGCCGGTAGACCGTTGCAGCGCTTCAACCAGCTGCTGCAACGCCTCGCCGAAGGTGTACGGCTGGCCGCAGGTTCCTCCGGCGCCCGGCGCCTCGCTGTCGATCAGGGTCAACGAGCGCACCGGCCGGCCCTTGGCCTGTAACCGGGCGGCGATGGCATGCGCAACCCACCCGCCGAACGAATGCCCGACCAGGTTCAACGGCCCGTGCGGGTACACCGCCTCGATCGCCTGCACATGGCTGTCGGCGGCGGCTTCGACGGTACTGTGCGGTAGGCCGGCACCGTCCAGGCCGCGGGCCTGCAAGCCATGCAATGGCCAGTCCGGCCCCAGGGCTTCGGCAAGGCCAATGAAGCTGGTGACGCTATCCCCGGCCCCCGGTACGCAGAACAGCGGCGCGTGCCCTGCGTGCCCGCTCTGGATCGCCACGTGCGCGACCGGGGCCGGTGCCACGGCGTTCGGGCAACCGGCAAGCGCCTCGCTCATCACCTGCCCAAGGGCAGCGACGTGCGGGGCCTGCATCAGGCTGCGGTGGTCGCCCGGCACCGTCAGGGTCTGCAAGCGCTGGCCGGGCAGTGCCTCGCCCCAACCCAGGGTCGGCAGAGGGTCTGGGCCCTGCTCGGCGCGGAACAGGTGTACCGGTATGGGCAACGGCGCCGGGCGGTAATGCGCCAAGGCATAGCCATGGGCCAGTTCACGGCTGAAATAATGCAGCAGTTGCGCATCGCTCATGCTCCCCCACAGGCCATAGAGCAGGCCCTGCGCTCTACAGGTAGCCAGCAACGTGGGGAAGTCCGCCTGCACGGCCTCCAACTGCTGCAAGTGCGCAACTTTACCGGCAGCTGCCGGCCCTTGCGTGCGCCAGAACGCCGAGCAGTTGAGCAATAGCTGACGCTCCAGCGCATGGTGCCCTGCCCAGCGCGCCTTGCCCTGGTCGGCCAGGCGCGGCGCGTAACTGTCGATCAGCCCGACGAATTCGACGCTTTCGTCAGCCCCCAGCAACTGGTTGGCCATTTCAAAGGCGACGATGCCGCCGAACGACCAGCCAGCCAGGCGGTAGGGCCCGTGCGGCTGAACCTGGCGCATCTGCCCGATGTGGTAGCGGGCCAGGCACTCCAATGTACGCGGTTGCGGCTGCTCGGCAGGTACGCCGGGCAAACCGTAGATCGCGAACGCGCCGCCCAGTTGCTGGCCCAGCACGGGGAAGTAGAAATCCAGCCCGGTGAACTCGTGGACCAGGAACAGCGGCGTGCCTGCCGTACCGGCACGTACCGTGACGGCCCCACCCGCTTGCCTGGTGTTGTCGTCCAGCCGTGCTGCCAGCAAGGCGACGCTGGGCTGCTGGAACACATCGTTCAGGGCTGCCTGCAAGCCCGCTTTGTTGAGCCTGTCGAGCAGACGGATAGCCGCCAGGGAATGTCCGCCCAGCTCGAAGAAGTTGTCGTGCCGCCCTACCCGGTCCACGCCCAGCAGCTCGGCCCACAGGGCCGCCAGCAGGTGTTCGGTGTCGCCTTGCGGGGCTTCGAACGGGCGGTCCTGGAGGGGGCCGGGGGCTGGCAGTGCCTTGCGGTCGAGCTTGCCGTTGGGGCTCAGCGGCAGGGTGTCCAGGTGAATCAGTACCGCCGGGACCATGAACGCCGGCAAGCGGCTGAGCAAAGCGGCGCGCAGCACCTCCAGCGTCTGGGGTTGGCCGGTGTAGTAGGCCAGCAATTGCTGTTCGCGTGCGATCACCACCGCTTCCTGGACACCTTCGATACCGGTGAGGCAAGCCTGGATTTCGCCCAGTTCGATACGCAGGCCATGCAGCTTCACCTGGTCGTCGTTGCGGCCGAGGTATTCGATGTTGCCGTCGGGCAGGTGGCGCGCCAGGTCCCCGGTGCGGTACAGGCGTGCGCCGGGTACGAACGGGTCGTCGATGAAGCGCTCGGCGGTGAGTTCGGCGCGGTTGAGGTAGCCCCGGGCCACCTGCACGCCGCCGATGTACAGCTCCCCGGCTACCCCCTGGGGCACCGGTTGCTGCTGGTCGTCGAGGATGTACAGGGTGGTGTTGGCGATGGGTTTGCCGATCGGGGTGTTGTCCGGAGCGCTGGTGCAGTGCCAGGCGCTGACATCCACCGCGGCCTCTGTCGGGCCGTAGAGGTTGTGCAGCTCGACAGTTGGCAGCTGAGCATGGAAGCGCCGCACCAGATTCCCCGGCAACGCCTCACCCGAGCAGATCACGCGTACCAAGGGTAGGCGCGGCCTTGCGTTGTGATCGGGCTGCGGGGCAGCCCCGGCGACAGGGGCTGTCGAGGACAGGAACACGTCCAGCATCGAGGGAACGAAATGCAGGGTGGTGACGTGCTCGCGGGTGATCACCTCGCGTAGGTATTCCGGAGATCGCGGTGCCCACCGGGGCGGGCCATGACCAGCCGTGCACCGGTCTGCAACGGCCAGAGGAATTCCCACACCGACACGTCAAAACTGAACGGGGTTTTCTGCAGCACCACGTCGGCCGCACCCAGGCCGTAAGCGTCCTGCATCCACAGCAGGCGGTTAACGACCCCGGCATGCTCGTTCATCACGCCTTTCGGCAACCCGGTCGAACCGGAGGTATAGATCACGTAGGCCAGGTGCCGGGCATTGAGCCCTGCTACAACCGGGTCAACCACAGGCTGATCCGTCCAGCTCGGCTGGTCCAGATCAATGAGCAGACCCGCTTCCGGCACATGCCGGGTAGCCGCATGCACCAGCACCGCCACCGGCGCGCTGTCGGTCAGCATGTGCCGCACGCGCTCGGCCGGGTAGTCCGGGTCCACCGGCACATAAGCGCCACCGGCCTTGAGAATGGCCAGCAAACCCCACCACCATCGACAGGCCGCGTTCGACGCAGATGGCCACGCGATCGTCCGGTTTTACCCCCAAGCCGATCAAGTGGTGCGCCAGGCGGTTGGCCTGCTGGTTGAGCTGGCCGTAGCTCAGCTCGCCCTCCTCGGCCCTGACCGCCACAGCTTCGGGGGTGCGCCGAACCTGCGCTTCGATCAGGCCGTGCAAGGTCTGCCCGAGGTCGTAGCCGACGGCCGTGTCGTTGAACCCGACCAGCACCCGCTGGCGTTCCTCGGCCTGCAGCACCGGCAAGCGCTGCAAAGCCAGCCCCGGTTCATGCTCCAGGGCCTGCACCATGGCCTGCAACACTTGCTCCATTTGCCCGCAGATGCGCGCAGCGCCAACGCCGGCAGTGGTCATGGCCACCAGGCGGAAACCACCCCCGGTGTCGTCCACGTTCAGGCTCAGCGGGTAGTTGCTGCGCTCCTGGCTTTCCAGGCTTTCCATCCCTGCTGTCGCCTGCTTCTGGCTGGCGGTGGCCTGGCTGCTGTGCCGGTAGTTGAGCATTGCGCTGAACAATGGCTGGGGCGCCGCCACGCCGCTGCAGCGTTGCGCCAATGCCAGCGGGGCGTGCTCGTGGGCCAGCAGCGCGCTGAGGGACTGGTGGGTAGCATGAGCCGCCTCGCGCAGGCTGACGCCGGCCAGGTCGATGCGCAATGGCAAGGTGTTGATGAACATGCCCAGCGCACGCTCGGCGCCTTCGCCGCCTTGCAGGCGGCCTAGCAGCACCGTGCCGAATACCACGCGCGGTTGGCCGCTGGCGGCGCCCAGCAGGCGCGCCCAGGCCAGGTGGAACAGGCTGGCGACGCTGATGCCCAGCTGCCGCGCCTGCACCCGTAGCCGTTGGCCCAGGCTGTCATGCAGCCACAGCTGCGCTTCTTCGATGTCGCGGCCATCGCCTTGGACATCGCTCAGGCCGAACGGCAGGGTCGGCTCGTCGATCGCCGCCAGTTGCTCACGGAAGAACGCTTCGTGCGCGTCCTGGCTGAGGCCAAGGCGTGCCTGGGCCACATAGTTGCGGTAAGGCACGGGGGCGTGGGCAGGTTCGTCGTTGCCCTGCAAGAAGCCGATCAGCTCCTCGGCCACCACTTCCATGGCGGTATGGTCGAGCACGATATGGTGGAACTGCAGGGTCGCCTCGATCGGGCCGTCGGCATCGGTGTACAGCAGGCGCAGCAGCGGGGCCTGGCGCAGGTCCAGAGCCGCAGAGACCGGTCGGCCCGCTGCAGCACCGCTGCCAAGGGTTTGCGGCACAAGCGACGCCACGTCGCGCAGCACCACTTGCACCGGCTGGGGCAAGCCGTCCCAGAGGATGGCGGTACGCAGCACGTCGTGACGCGCGATGACGTTGTCCAGTGCGCGGGCAAAGCGTGCCAGGTGCTCCCGGCTGGCGAAGGCGAAGCGAGATTGCAGCACATACGGGTCGTGGCCCGCAGCACTCAGGTGGTGGTAGAGAATACCTTCCTGCAACGGCGCCAGTGGGTAGATGTCCTGCACGTTGGCCGCACCGCCCGGCACCTGGGCGACGATACGCTCGATCGCGCCCTGCTCCAGGGCCAGCAGCGGCAGCATAGCCGGGGTGATGTGGGTGCAGCCTGCAGGGATCAGGTTCTCCGGCACCTGCACCTCGCGTGCCTGGCCCAGGGTGGCCGCCAGCGCAGCGATGCTCGGTTGGCCAAACAAGGTCCGCACATCGACCAGCAGGCCCTGGCGGCGCAAACGTGCCGTCAGGTTGACCGCCAACAGGGAATGGCCGCCCAACTCGAAGAAGTTGTCGTGCCGCCCCACCCGCTCGACCTGCAGCATCTCGGCCCACACGGCAGCCAGTGCGCTTTCGACTGCGCCTTGCGGTGCCACGTACTCCTGCCTGGCCAGCAGCGCCGGGTCGGGGTCTGGCAAGGCCTTGCGGTCGAGCTTGCCATGCCGGGTCAGCGGCAAATGGTCCATGCGGGTGAACGCCAACGGCACCAGGTGTGGCGGCAAGCTCGCCTGCATCGCCTCACGCAACGCGTCCGGGGCAACCGGCGCGCTGGCGGTGAACCAGGCCAGCAGGCGCTCACCGCGCACCAGTACCACGGCATCGATCACGCCCGGCTGGGCAGCCAGCACGCTTTCGATTTCGCCCAACTCGACCCGCACACCACGGATCTTCACCTGGTCATCGTTGCGGCCCAGGTAGTCCAGGGTGCCATCGGCATTCCAGCGCACCAGGTCACCGCTGCGGTACATGCGCGCATGGGCCTCGCTGCTGAACGGGTCGGCCAGGAAGCGCTCGGCGCTCAGCGCCTCACGCCTGAAGTAACCGCGTGCCACCCCGGCCCCGCCGATGTACAGCTCACCGGCCGCGCCCACCGGCACCGGCTGGCGCTGTTCATCGAGCACATAGACACGGGTGTTGGCGATGGGCTTGCCGATGTGCGGTACGCTGCCAGGCAGCACCCGGCCAGCGCTGGCCACCACCGTTGTTTCGGTCGGGCCATAGTTGTTCACCACGCTGAAGCCTGGGTCGTGTTCGAACGCCCGCAAGCGGTCGCCACCGACCAGCAAGGTCCGCAAGGTCGGGTGCTGGCGCTCCCGGCGCAAGGCCTGTTCGGCGACCGGCGTTGGCAGGAAGCTGACGGCCAGCGGTTGTTCCAGCCACCAGTCGAGCAGTTCGTCCACGTGTTCACTGGCCACTTGCAGCGGCGGCAGGTGCAACACCGCCCCTGCGCACAGCGTCGGCCAGACTTCCCAGGCCAGCGCATCGAAGCCGAACCCGGCCACGCTGCTGGTATGGCTGCCTGCAGTCACGGCAAAGGCCTCGCGGTGCCAGTGCACCAGGTTGGCCAGCGTCGCATGCTCGACCATCACCCCCTTGGGCTGGCCGGTGGAGCCGGAGGTATAGATCACATAGGCCAGTTGCTGGTGATCCAGGCCAGCCACGTGCGGGTTGCCCTGCGCTGCGCCTTGCCAGGCGTCGCTGTCCAGCACGATGCACGGGGCGTCGCCCACCAGGGCCCGGGTCGCAGACTCGACCACCACCCGCGCAGGCGCGCTGTCGGCCAACAGGTAGGCGATCCGCTCGGCCGGGTAGGTCGGGTCGATCGGCACATAGGCAGCGCCGGCCTTCAGCACGGCCAGCAAGCCGATCTGGCGCTCCAGGCTGCGCGGCAGGCACAGGGCAACCCGGTCACCCACCTGCACGCCCTGGGCAATCAGGTAATGGGCCAGGCGGTTGGCGCTACGGTTCAGCTCGCCATAGCTCAGCACCCGGCCAGCCTGCACCAGCGCCGCGGCCTGTGGCGTGCGTGCGGCCTGGGCTTCGACCAGGGCATGCACGGTGTGCCCGGTCGGGTAGTCGCGCCGGGTTGCATTGAAGGTGTCCAGCAACTGCTGGCGTGCCGCCTGGTCGATAATCGGCAGCGTGCTCACCGCAGCGGTTGCGCCCTGCGCCAGTGCCTGGGCCAATTGCGCGAGTGCCTGGCTCATCCAGCGTGCCACCTGCTCGGCGCCTACGCCCTGCTGGGCCAATACGCTCAAGGCAAAACCTTCGCCCAGGTCGTCGACACTGAGGGTCAGCGGGTAGTTGCTGCGCTCCTCCCCTCCCAGCAGGCGCACGCCTTGGCTGCCGGCAGCACGGCCAGCGGCACTGCTATGGCGGTAGTTGAACAAAGCGCTGAATAGCGGCGAAGACGCCGCCACCGCGCTGCAACGCTGGGCCAGGGCCAGCGTGGCATGCTCGTGTTGCAGCAGCGCAGACAGCCGCTGGTGGGTCAGGCGCACCGCCTGCGCTACCGGCGTCGACAGGTCGATGCGCAGCGGCAAGGTATTGATGAACACACCCAGTGCCCGGTCAGCCCCTGCACCGCCTTGCAGGCGGCCCATCAGCACCGTGCCGAAGACCACGTCGCTGCGGTTGGCCAGCCCCCCCAGTACCCGCGCCCAGGCCAGGTGGGCCAGGCTGGCGACACTGACGCCCAGGCGCCGGGCCTGTTCGCGCAGGTTGCGGGCCAAGGTGGCATCCAGCTGCAGTTGGGCCTCTTCGATGGCATGCCCTTCGCCCTGCACATCGGCCAGTCCGAACGGCAGGGTGGGCTCATTCAGGTCACCCAGCATCTCGCGGAAGAATGCCTCATGGCCGGCATCGTCTGCCGCCAACCGCGCCTGGGCCACGTACGTACGGTACGGCACCGGCGCGGGCAGTTGTGCGCCCTGCCCGTCCATCAATGCCTGCATTTCGCCCGCGATGACCTCCATGGCGGTATGGTCCAGGGCCAGGTGGTGGAACTGCAGTATCGCCACCACCCGCTGGTTGCGCGGGTCGGCCGCATACACCAGGCGCAGCAAAGGTGCGCAGGCCAGGTCCAGGCGCTGGTGGCGGGCATCGTAGCGTGCCTGCAAGGCATCGAGCACCGCTTCGCTGCCTAGCCCCTCGACAGCGGTAACCGCCATGCGGGCCTTGCGCCAAACCACTTGTACCGCCTGCTCAAGGCCTTCGCTGAGCACAGCGGTGCGCAGGATGTCGTGGCGGTCGATCACCTGCTGTAGCGCGCCAGCCCAGCGCTGCAGGTCGGCCAGGCTGTCGAACGCCAGGCGTGACTGCAGCAGGTACGGGTCGCCCTGCTCGGCGCTGAGGTGGTGGTAAAGAATGCCTTCCTGCAGCGGTGCCAGCGGGTAGATTTCCTGCACGTTGGCTGCACCACCCGGCACGCTGGCAACGATACGGTCGATGCTGGCCTGATCCAGCTCGATCAAGCTGAGCATCGCCGGGGTGATCACCTGGGCGTCGACCGGTACCCGGTTGGCCGGTACGTCCACCTCGCGCCCGCTGCCCACGGCAGCGGCCAGTGCCGCCAGGGTCGGCTGGGCGAACAGGACACGCACATCGGCAAGCAGGCCAGCCTTGCGCATGCGCTCGACCAGGGTTACCGCCAGCAGCGAATGGCCACCCAGTTCGAAGAAGTGGTCGTGGCGCCCGACCTGCTCGATCTTCAGCACCTCGGCCCAGATGGCGGCCAGGGCAACTTCCACCGCCCCTTGCGGGGCCTCGAAAGCCCGGCTCACCAGGGCGTCGCTGCCCGGAAGCGGCAGTGCATGGCGGTCAAGCTTGCCGTTGGCGGTCAATGGCAGCTCGGCCAGGCACACATAGGCAGCCGGCACCATGTAGTCCGGCAGCAGGCTTTGCAGGCGGCCGTGCAAGTCGGCGACCAGCGGTGCTGCCGCGTGCGCGGTGAAGTAAGCCACCAGGCGTTTGTCGCCCGGGGCGTCTTCACGCAGGATCACGGCGCTGTCACGCACGCCTTCGCACTGGCCGAGACACGCTTCGATTTCCCCGAGTTCGATACGGAACCCGCGCAGCTTGACCTGCTGGTCGGCACGGCCAAGGTAGCGCAGCGTGCCGTCGGCCTGCCAGCTGACCAGGTCGCCGCTGCGGTACATGCGTGCCCCTGCCTGGCCACTGAAAGGGTCATCGAGGAAGCGTTCGGCGGTCAGCGCGGGCTGGCCGAGGTAGCCCAGCGCCACGCCATCGCCACCGATATACAACTCGCCTACGGCGCCCAGCGGGACCGGCTGCCGACGGGCATCGAGCACGTAGCAGCGGCCATTGCCGATGGGCTTGCCGATCGGAATGCTGCCTTGGCCCACAGCCGCTATTTCATGGGTGGTGCTGAAGGTGGTGGCCTCGGTCGGGCCGTAGCCATTGAGCAAGTGCTGCGGCGCACCGTCGCGCAGCACCCGGGCGACCACTGCCGGGTCCAGCACGTCGCCGCCCACCATCAGGTAGCGCAGCTTGGCGAAGGCTGGCAGCAAGGCATCGGCAAACTGGTGGAACAAGCCTGCGGTCAGCCACAGCACGCTCACCTGCTGGGCTACCAATACATCGCGCAAGGCCTCGCGGCACAGCACCTGCGGCTGGTCGATCACCACCACGCAGGCGCCGTTGAGCAGCGGCGCCCATACCTCCAGGGTACTGGCGTCGAATGCAGGGTTGGAGGCGAAGGCCACCCGGTCGTCACGGTTGAACTCGGCAAAGCCGTTGTTGATGGCCAGCCTAACGATCGCCCGGTGAGGAACCAGCACACCTTTCGGCGTGCCCGTCGAGCCCGAGGTGTACATGACGTAGGCCGCGCTTTGCGCGTTCACCGCCAGGGCCGGTGCATGGTGGGGGCAGGCGGACAGGTCGCAGCGATCCAGCTCTACCCGCACGGCCCCGCCGGTTTGCGCCTGGCTGGCGAGCGTCAGCAGTACGCGGGCCTGGCAGTCCTGGATCATGAACGCCTGGCGTTCAACCGGGGCATTGCTGTCCAGCGGCACGAATACCGCGGCGCATTTGCTCACGGCCAATTGCGCGGCGAGCAGGTCGAAGCTGCGCGGCAGCAGCAGTGCCACCCGCTCACCCGGGTTTACGCCCAGGCTGAGCAGGTGGTGAGCCAGGCGGTTGGCATGCTCATCCAGTTGCTGGTAGGACCACTGGCGCTGCCCGTGCACCACGGCGGTCGCCTGTGGCGTGAGGGCGGCGTGGGTACCGACCAGTTGGTGCAGCGCATGCTCGTGCGGGTAGTCTCGGCGGGTGGCGTTGAAGCCTTGCAGCAGCAGTTCGCGTTCGCCGGGCGCCAGTTGGCTGAGCGTATGCAACGGCGTGGCCGGGGCCTGTTGCAAGGCATCGGCCAGTTGCGCCAGGGCGGTCGCCAGCAGGCGGCAAACCTGCCCGCCGTCTACCTGCGACACCGCCTGCACGGTGAGCACCAGGCCTTCGCCCAGGTCATCGATGTTCACCACCAGTGGGTAGTTGCTGCGCTCGTGGGCGGCGATCTGCTCGATGCCCTGCCATGCCTGGCGCAGTTCGACCTTGGCGGGGGCGCTGTGGCGGTAGTTCAGCAGGCTGGTGAACAGCGCCTGGGTCGCCGGCACGCCGCTGCAGCGCTGGGCCAGGGCCAGCGAGGCCTGTTCGTGTGCCAGCAGCCGCGCCAGGCGCTTGTGGGTAAGGCGCACGCCCTCGGCAGTGCCTGCGGCACCGACGCTGACGCGCAGGGGCAAGGTGTTGATGAACATGCCCAGCGCCCGTTCGGCACCTTCGCCGCCCTGCAGGCGGCCCAGCAGCACCGTACCAAACACCACCTCTTCGCGGCCGGACAGCTGCGCCAGTACTTGCGCCCAGGCCTGGTGCATCAGGCTGGCGACGCTCACGCCCAACTGCCGCGCCTGCTCGCGCAAGCGCCCGCACAGCGCGGCATCCACGCTCAGGCGGCTGTCGTGGACGTCACAGGTGTCACCGTGCGCGTCGTGCAGGCCGTAGACCAGGGTGGGCTCGTCGATGTCGCCCAACAGTTCGCGGAACAATGCTTCATCGGCTTGGGGATCGGCGCCCAGGCGCGCCTGGGCCACATAATTGCGGTAAGGCACGCTGGCCTCGGCGAGCGGGCGGCCCTGCAGCACAGCGGTGATTTCCGCCACCAACAGCTCGACGGCGGCGTGGTCAAGGATGATGTGGTGGATCAGCAACGTGGCTTGCAGGCCCGTGTCGGTCTGCTCGGGCAGTAGCCGCACCAGCGGGGCCTGGCCAAGGCCGATACCGGTGCAGCCGGGTGCGCAGTGCATGCTGGCGGCTAGCGACGGCACCGTACGCCAGACCACTTGCACCGGTTCTTCCACGGTTTGCCAGTGAATGCTGGTGCGCAAGATGTCGTGGCGGGCAATGACCTGGTCGAGCGCGGCGGCAAAAGCGTCCAGTTCGGCTTGGCCAGGGAAGGCGAAGCGCGCTTGCAGCACATACGGGTCGGCGCCGTCGCTGGCCAGGTGGTGGTAGAGAATGCCCTGCTGCAACGGCGCCAGGCCGTAGATGTCCTGAATGTTCTGGATACCGCCGGGCACCTGCGCGACCAGGGTGTCGATGGCCGCCTGCGACAGGTCGGCCAGCGGCAGCATGGCCGGGGTGATCGCCGTGGTCCCCGGGACAATACGGTTGGCCGGCACCGCCCTGCGTGTGTCAGCGCCCAGCGCCGCGGCGAGCGCAGCCAGGGTGGGTTGGCCGAACAACACGCGGATATCGGCGTGCAGGCCTTGGGCACGCAGGCGCGCGGTCAGGCTGACGGCCAACAGCGAGTGCCCGCCCAGTTCGAAGAAGTTGTCATGCCGCCCTACCCGCTCTACGCCCAGCAGCTCGGCCCACAGGGCCGCCAGCAGGTGTTCGGTGTCGCCTTGCGGGGCTTCGAACGGGCGGTCCTGGAGGGGGCCGGGGGCTGGCAGAGCCTTGCGGTCGAGCTTGCCGTTGGGGCTCAGCGGCAGGGCGTCGAGGTGCATGAACTGTGCCGGCACCATGAATTCGGGCAGATGGGTGAGCAATGCGCTGCGCAGGGTGTCCACCGGTTGTGCGTCGCCAGTGTAGTAAGCAACCAGGCGCTGGTCGTGGGCCAGCACCACCGCCTCCTTGACGCCCTCGATGGCCGTGAGGCCGGCCTGGATTTCACCCAGTTCGATACGCAGGCCACGCAGTTTGACCTGGTCGTCGTTGCGGCCGAGGTATTCGATGTTGCCGTCGGGCAGGTGGCGCGCCAGGTCACCGGTGCGGTACAGGCGTGCGCCGGGTACGAACGGGTCGTCGATGAAGCGCTCGGCGGTGAGTTCAGCGCGGTTGAGGTAGCCCCGGGCCACCTGCACGCCGCCGATGTACAGCTCCCCGGCTACCCCCTGGGGCACCGGTTGCTGCTGGTCGTCGAGGATGTACAGGGTGGTGTTGGCGATGGGTTTGCCGATCGGGGTGTTGTCCGGGGCGCTGGTGCAGTGCCAGGCGCTGACATCCACCGCGGCCTCTGTCGGGCCGTAGAGGTTGTGCAGCTCGACAGTTGGCAGCTGAGCATGGAAGCGCCGCACCAGATTCCCCGGCAACGCCTCACCCGAGCAGATCACGCGTACCAAGGGTAGGCGCGGCCTTGCGTTGTGATCGGGCTGCGGGGCAGCCCCGGCGACAGGGGCTGTCGAGGACAGGAACACGTCCAGCATCGAGGGAACGAAATGCAGGGTGGTGACGTGCTCGCGGGCGATCACCTCGCGCAGGTATTCGGGGTCACGGTGCCCACCGGGGCGGGCCATCACCAGCCGTGCACCGGTCTGCAACGGCCAGAGGAACTCCCACACCGATACGTCAAAACTGAACGGGGTTTTCTGCAGCACCACGTCGGCCGCACCCAGGCCGTAAGCGTTCTGCATCCACAGCAGGCGGTTAACGACCCCGGCATGCTCGTTCATCACGCCTTTCGGCAACCCGGTCGAACCGGAGGTGTAGATCACGTAGGCCAGGTGCCGGGCATTCAGCCCTGCCACCACAGGGTTCGTCGCCGGCAAAGAAGCCCAGCTCGGCTGGTCCAGATCAATGAGCAGACCCGCTTCCGGCACGTGCCGGGTAGCCGCATGCACCAGCACCGCCACCGGCGCGCTGTCGCTGAGCATGTGCCGCACGCGCTCGGCCGGGTAGTCCGGGTCCACCGGCACATAAGCGCCACCGGCCTTGAGAATGGCCAGCAGCCCCACCACCATCGACAGGCTTCGTTCGACGCAGATGGCCACGCGATCGTCCGGTTTTACCCCCAAATCGATCAAATGGTGCGCCAGGCGGTTGGCCTGCTGGTTGAGCTGGCCGTAGCTCAGCTCGCCCTCCTCGGCCCTGACCGCCACAGCTTCGGGGGTGCGCCGAACCTGCGCTTCGATCAGGCCGTGCAAGGTCTGCCCGAGGTCGTAGGCGACGGCCGTGTCGTTGAACCCGGCCAGCACCCGCTGGCGTTCCTCGGCCTGCAGCACCGGCAAGCGCTGCAACGCCAGCCCCGGTTCATGCTCCAGGGCCTGCACCATGGCCTGCAACACCTGCTCCATTTGCCCGCAGATACGCGCAGCGCCAACGCCGGCAGTGGTCATGGCCACCAGGCGGAAGCCTTCGCCCAGGTCATCCACGTTCAAGCTCAATGGGTAGTTGGTACGCTCCTGTCCCTGCAGCACCTCGATGCCGTCCCAGCCTTGGCGCTGCGCCGTTTCGGGCTCGGCGCCGTGGCGGTAGTTGAGCATGGCGCTGAACAGCGGCAGCGGCGCGGCGACGCCACTGCAACGTTGCGCCAGGGCCAGCGAGGCATGCTCGTGGGCCAGCAGGCCACTGAGCGACTGGTGGGTGGCATGGGCCGCCTCGCGCAGGCTGACGCCGGCGAGGTCGATGCGCAGTGGCAGGGTGTTGATGAACATCCCAAGCGCGCGCTCGGCACCCTCGCCGCCCTGTAGACGCCCCAGCAACACGGTACCGAACACCACGCTGGGCTTGCCACTGGCCACGGCCAGCAAACGCGCCCAGGCCAGGTGGAACAGGCTGGCAACGCTGATGCCCAACTGCCGCGCCTGGTGGCGCAAGCGGCCGGCCAGGTCGGCAGAAAGGGGCAACTTGGCCTCGTGCATGTCGCGGCCATCGCCTTGCACGTCACTCAGGCCGAACGGCAGGGTTGGCTCGTCGATATCCGCCAGTTGCCCGCGGAAGAACGCCTCGTGCCCGGCCTGGCTGATGCCCAGGCGCGCCTGGGCTACGTAGTTGCGGTACGGCACAGGGGCATGGGCCGGGGCCGCAGCGCCCTGCAGGTGGGCACTGAGCTCTTCGCCAACCACGTCGAGCGCCGTGTGGTCGAGCACGATGTGGTGGAACTGCAAGGTGGCCTCGACCGGGCCGTCGGCGTCGGTGTACAGCAGGCGCAGCAGCGGCGCCTGGCTCAGGTCGAATGCAGTGCTGGATGGGCTGTTGTCGCCGCCTGCCTGCGCAACCGGTGCAACGGCCCGCAAGACCACTTGCACCGGTTGCGGCAGGCCCTCCCAAAGAATGGCCGTGCGCAGCACATCGTGCCGGGCGATGACCGCGTCCAGTGCGCTGGCGAACGCCTGCAAGCGTTCGCGGCTGGCGAAGCGCAGCCTGGAGTACAGCACGTAGGGGTCGTGCTCGGCACTCAGGTGATGATAGAGAATCCCCTCCTGCAACGGCGCCAACGGGTAGATGTCCTGCACATTGGCGGCGCCGCCTGGCACCTTGGCGACGATAGCGTCGATGGCGGGCTGGTCAAGGTCGATCAGGCTGAGCAACTGCGGGGTGATCTGCGTGCAACCCGATGGAATTCGGTTTTCCGGCACTTCCACACCTTGCTCGGCCCCGAGCGTGGAGGCCAGTGCGGCAATGGTCGGCTGGCCGAACAAGGTCCGCACATCGACCTGCAAACCTTCCAGGCGCAAGCGCGCGGTCAGGCTGACGGCCAGCAGCGAGTGCCCACCCAGCTCGAAGAAGTTGTCGTGCCGCCCCACCTGCTCAACCCCCAGCAGTTCGCGCCACAACCGCGCCAGCAAGGCCTCGGTGGAGCCCACAGGGGCCTCGTAAGGTCGCCCGTGCAAGGCCGTATCCGCCGCTGGCAGTGCCTTGCGGTCAAGCTTGCCGTTGGGGGTCAGGGGTAGCTGTTCAAGGTGGATGTACTGGGCAGGCACCATGTACTCGGGCAGCCGGGCCAGCAATGCCTGGCGCAGGTCATCGGCCGGCTGTGCCCTACCTGTGTAGTAGGCGACCAGGCGCACGTCGTCCACCGCGAGCACAACCGCTTCGCGCACGTCGGCGAGCTGTGCAAGGCAGGCTTCGATCTCGCCCGGCTCGATGCGCAACCCACGCAGCTTGATCTGCTCGTCGCAACGGCCAAGGAATACCAGGTTGCCGTCCTGGTTCAGGCGCACCAGATCACCACTGCGGTACAGGCGCTCACCTTCGACGAACGGGCTGGCGATGAAGCGCTGCGCCTGCTGCTCAGGCAGCCCCAGGTAACCCCGCGTTACCCCGGCGCCGCCAATGTGCAGCTGCCCGGCCACACCATACGGCACCAGTTGGTCGTCGCTGTCGAGCACGCAGAGCCAGGTATTGTCGATCGCCTGGCCGATGGGCAGGCTGCCTTGAGGGAGCGCGGCGTCTGGCTGCAAGGTCCAGGCGCTGCAGTCCACCGTGGTTTCGGTAGGGCCGTAGACGTTGTGCAGGCGCACCTGCGGCAAGCGCTGGCGCACCTGGGCCGCCAGCGCTGCGCTCAGCTCACCGCCGCCACACACGATGTCGGTCAGGCTGTTGCAATGGCGGCTCTCGGGCTGCTCGATGAACTGTTGCAGCAAGGCCGGCACGAACTGGACCACCGCCACCGCCTGCGCCTGCACCCACTGCACCAGGTAAGCCGGGTCGCGCTGGCCATCCGGGCGCGCCAGCACCAGGCGCAAGCCGCTGCACAGCGGCCAGAACAGCTCCCAGACCGAAGCATCGAAGCTGACCGGGGTCTTGTGCAGCACACCGCCCTCGCCCACGTGTGGGCACAAGCGGCGGCTCCAGTGCACCAGGTTGACCACGTTGCGGTGCTCGACCATCACCCCCTTGGGCACGCCAGTGGAGCCCGAGGTGTAGATCACATAGGCCAGGTGCCGGGCGCCCAGCCCGGGTATGCGCGGGTTGCTGATCGGTTGCTGCTGCCAGCACGGCTGGTCCAGGTCGACCCATGGCAGGTCCAGGGTGCCGGCGATGTCGCGCGTGGCACCGTGTACCAGCACGGCCAGCGGTGCGCTGTCGGCCAGCATATGGCGAATACGCTCGGCTGGGTAACCTGGGTCGACCGGCACATAGGCAGCGCCGGCTTTGAGAATGGCCAGCAGGCCAACCACCATGTTCAACCCACGCTCGACGCAGATCGCCACCCTGGCATCGGGTTGGGCCCCCAGCCCGATCAGGTGGTGGGCCAGGCGGTTGGCCTGTTCGTCGAGCTGGCGGTAACTGATTTGGCCTTCTTCGGCCACCAGCGCAACGGCATCGGGGGTGCGGCGGACCTGGGCTTCGAACAGGTGGTGCAGCGGCTGCTCAAGGTCATGCGGCCGTGGCGCAGGGCGTTGTAGCAGCTGTGCGCGCTCCGCCGGGCTGAGCACGCCGAGCTGTTGCACCGGCGTGCCCGGCGCGTGCTCCAGCGCGTCCAGCAGGCCGACCAGCACCTGTTGCATCTGTTCGCACAGGCGTTGCGCACCGACCTGCGCGGTGACCTGCGCACTGATGCGCAGGCCGTCACCCAGGTCATCGATGTTCATGCTGATCGGGTAGTTGCCATGACCGCGCGGGGGCAATACCTCCACGCCTTCCAGCGCTTGCTCATGTGCCTGCAGCTCGCTGGCCGTGGCGCCATGGCGGTAGTTGAGCATGGCGCTGAACAGCGGTGTGGGCGCGGCCACGCCGCTGCAACGCTGGGCCAACGCCAGCGCCGCGTGCTCATGCACCAGCAGTGCCGCCAGCCGTTGGTGGGCCTGGCGCACCCCTTCGCGCACATCCAGGCCCTGCAGGTCGAGGCGCAGGGGCAAGGTGTTGATGAACATGCCAAGGCCGCGATCGGCGCCGGCCCCACCTTGCAGGCGGCCGAGCAGGACGGTGCCGAACACCACGCTGGACTTGCCACTGGTGCCCGCCACCAGCCGTGCCCAGGCCAGGTGCAACAGGCTTGCAGCGCTGACACCCAGCTGGCGCGCCTGGCTGCGCAGGCGCTGGTACGCAGCCGGTTGCAGGGCCACGCTGGCCTGTTCGAACTGGCTGGCCTGGAGCTGCATGTCGGTCAGCCCATAGGGCAAGGTAGGTTCGTCGATATCGGCCAGTTGCGCGCGGAAGAACGCCTCGTGGTCAGCCTCGCTGACGGCCAGGCGTGCCTGGGCCACGTAGTTGCGGTAAGGCACCGGGGCCTGCGTGGGTTGCAGGCCGTGCAGGTGGTCGCGAATTTCAGCCAGCACCGCTTTCATGGCGGTGTGGTCGAGGGCGATATGGTGGAACAGCAAGGTGGCTTCGATGGGGCCCTCTGCGCCGTGGTAGCGCAGGCGGATCAGCGGGGCCTGGCTCAGGTCAAAGGCCGTGCGGGTGGCCGCGCCTGTGGCAACTGGGGCGACCGTGCGCAGCACGACCTGGACCGGCTGTGCCAGGCTGTCCCAGAGCACGGCGGTGCGCAGCACATCGTACCGGGCGATGACTTTGTCCAGGGCGCCGGCAAAGGCTTGCAGGCGGGCCAGGCTGTCAAAGCGGATCGGCCATTGCAGCAGGTAGGGGTCTTCGCCGGTCGCACTCAGGTGGTGGTAGAGAATACCTTCCTGCAACGGCGCCAATGGGTAGATGTCCTGCACATTGGCGGCGCCGCCAGGTACCGCTGCCACAATGCGCTCCAGCGACGCCTGGTCCAGGGTCAACAACGGCAGCATGTCCGGGGTGAGCTGTGTGCAGCCAAGCGCAATACGGTTTTCCGGCACGATCACTTGCCGGTTCTGGCCTATGGCGGCTGCCAGCGAGGCGACCGTGGGCTGGCCAAACAGCACCCGCACATCGGTTGGCAGGCCCTGTTGGCGCAAGCGCTCGATCAGGCTGACCGCCAACAGCGAGTGGCCACCTAGCTCGAAGAAGTTATCGTGGCGCCCTACCCGGTCGACACCCAGCACATGCGCCCATATGGCCGCCATGGCGATTTCGGTCTCGCCCACAGGGGCTTCGTAGCCGTGCCCGACCAGGTCGGTAGTGTCCGGGTCGGGCAGCGCGCGGCGGTCGAGCTTGCCATGGGGGGTGAGCGGCAGTGTTTCCAGGCGCATCAGCGCCTGCGGCACCATGTACGCCGGCAGGCAGGCTTGCAAGGCCTGGCGCAGGTGGTCGACCGTCACAGCGGCGCTTGCGGTGAACCAGGCCAGCAGGCGTTCGTCGCGGACCAGCACCACCGCATCACGCACGCCCGGCTGGGCAGCCAGCGCGGCCTCGATCTCGCCCAGTTCCACGCGCACACCGCGGACCTTCACCTGGTCGTCATTGCGGCCCAGGTAGTCCAGCGTCCCGTCGGTATTCCACCGCACCAGGTCACCGCTTCGGTACATCCGCGCGCCCGGCAGGCGGCTGAACGGGTCGGCCAGGAAGCGCTGTTGGGTCAGCTCAGGGCGGTTGAAATAGCCCCGTGCAACCTGCGCGCCGCCGATGTACAGCTCGCCAACCACACCGGCAGGCACCGGCTGCCGGCGCTCATCCAGCACATACACCCGGGTATTGGCGATGGGGTAGCCGATGTGCAGCGCCGCACCGGGCTGCAAGGCCCCCGAAGTCGCGACCACGGTGGTTTCGGTGGGGCCGTAGTTGTTGACCACGGCAAAGCCTGGGTCGCGGTCGAACTGGCGCAGGCGGTCGCCACCCACCAGCAGGGTACGCAGGGTCGGGTGCTGTACCGGGCGACGCAATGCCTGCTCGGCCACAGGGGTGGGCAGGAAGCTCACCGCCAAGGGCTGTTGCTGCCACCAGTCCAGCAGTTCCTCCACGTGCTCATTGCCGACAGCTGCCGGCGGCAGGTGCAGGGTGGCCCCAGCGCACAAGGCCGGCCAGACCTCCCAGGCCATGGCGTCGAAACCGAAGCCAGCCACGCTCGAGGTACGGGTACCGGCCTGCACGGCAAATGCCTGGCAGTGCCAATGCACCAGGTTGAGCAGGGTGTGGTGCTCGACCATCACGCCTTTGGGTTGGCCGGTGGAGCCCGAGGTGTAGACCAGATAGGCCAGTTGCTGGGCACCCAGGCCAGGTACTTGTGGGTTGTCGCTGAGGCTGTGGTAAGCCGCTGGCGAATCCAGGTCGAGCCGAGCAATAGCGGTCGGCAGCCCGGTGGTTTGCGTGTCGGCCAGTACCAACCGTGGGGCACTGTCGGCCATCAGGTAGGCGATGCGCTCGGCCGGGTACCCCGGGTCTACCGGCACGTACGCCGCGCCGGCCTTGAGCACCGCCAACAGGCCGACAATGCGTTCGCAGTGGCGCCCAAGGCACAGTGCAACGCGGTCACCACACTGCACGCCCATGGCGATCAGCTGGTGCGCCAGCTGGTTGGCACGCCGGTTCAGCTCGCCGTAACTGATCGTTTCCTCACCCTGGCTTACTGCGCTGGCGTCTGGCGTGCTGGCGGCCTGGGCCTCGATCAACCCATGCACCGTGGTCGCCGGGGGGAAGGCTTGCGCGGTGGCGTTGAAGCGGCCGAGCAACTGCTGACGGGTGTCTTCGTCGAGGATGGACAGGGCGTTCAGTGGGGTGCCCTGGCTGAGCGCCAGGGCCTGGACCAGTTCGGCGACGGCGTTGCACATCCAGGCCGCCACCCGCGCCGCGCCAATGCCAGGCACAGCCAGAACGCTGAACGTGAACCCTTGGCCCAGGTCGTTGACGCTGAGGGTCAAGGGGTAATTGCTGCGCTCTTCGCCACCCAGCAGCCGCACCCCCTCCCATATGCCCTCGCCTTCACGCGGCGCATCGTCGGCACTGTGCCGATAATTAAGCAAGGCGCTGAACAACGGCGCCGAAGCGGGCACGCCGCTGCAGCGCTGGGCCAGGGCCAGCGGTGCGTGCTCATGGGCCAGCAGCGCTGCCAGGCTGCGGTGGGCGGCGCGCACGGCGCTGGCGACTGGCTGCCGCGTGTCGACCCGCAGCGGCAAGGTATTGATGAACATGCCCAGGGCGCGGTCGGCGCCCTCGCCCCCTTGCAGGCGGCCCATCAGCACGGTGCCGAAGACCACGTCGTCGCGGTTGGCCAGCACGCCGAGCACACGGGCCCAGGCCAGGTGCATCAGGCTTGCGGCGCTGACCCCCAGCTGCCGGGCCTGGCTGCGCAGACGCCCGGCCAGCCCCGCGTCCAGGGCTTGCGTGGCACTCTGCACAGCACGGCCGTCGCCCTGCACGTCGGCATGGCCCAACGGCAAGGTCGGCTCCTCGACGTCGGCCAGCATGTCGCGGAAGAACGCTTCATGCCCGCCCTGGTCGCCCAGGCAGGCCTGGGCCACATAGTTTCGGTACGGCACCGCCGGCGGCAGGCTGTGGCCCTGGCCGAACAGCAGCGCACGCATTTCACGGGCCACCACGTCCATGGCGGTATGGTCGAGGGTGAGGTGATGGAACAGCAGCACCGCCACCACTTGCTGGTTGGCCGGGTCGAGGCTGTAGTACAAGCGGGTCAGCGGGGCCTGGCCCAGGTCCATGCGGTGGTGGCGGGCGTCGAAGCGCGCGTGCAACTGGTCGATACGGGCCACGCCGGGCTGCTCGGGCAGGTCATCGACTTCATGAACACCAAGCAGTGCCTCCCGCCATACCACTTGCAGGGGCTGCGGCAGGGCCTGCCAGAGCACGGCCGTGCGCAGGATGTCGTGGCGGTCGATCACCTGTTGCAACGCCCCGGCCCAGGCCAGCAAGCGCTCCACGCTGTCGAATGCCAGGCGCGTCTGCAGCAGGTAGGGGTCGCCTTGCTCCGCGCTCAGGTGGTGGTACAGCACCCCCTGCTGCAGCGGTGCCAGGGGGTAGATTTCCTGCACGTTGGCGGCGCCGCCCGGCACACTGGCAACCACCTGGTCGATGACCGTCTGCTCCAGCTCGACCAGGCTGAGCATGCCCGGGGTGATGCGCTCGGCGCCCGGCGGGACGCGATTGGCGGGCACGGCGATTTCCGCACCGGCCCCCACTACAGCGGCCAACGCCAGCACGGTCGGTTGGGCAAACAGCACCCGTACATCAATGACCATACCTGCGCTACGCAACCGCTCGACCAGCGTAACGGCCAGCAGCGAATGGCCGCCAAGTTCGAAGAAGTTGTCCTGCCGCCCCACCCGTTCGACACCCAGCACCTCGGCCCAGACCTGCGCCATGGCCGTTTCGGTAGCGCCTTGCGGCGCCTCGTACTGCTGGCCGAACAGTTCGCCAGTGGCCGGTTCCGGGAGCGCGCGGCGGTCGAGCTTGCCGTGGCTGGTCAACGGCAGTTCGGCCAGGCGGGTGAACGCCACCGGCAACATGTGTGCAGGCAGGCAGGCGCGCAGCGCCTCGCGCAGGGTATGCGGGTTCAACGGGGTAGTTTCGGTGTACCAGGCCAGCAGCCGTTCGCCGCGGACCAACACCACGGCCGCGCCGACGCCCGGTTGCGCCGCGAGGGCGGCTTCGACTTCACCCAGTTCGACCCGCACGCCGCGGATCTTCACCTGGTCGTCGTTGCGCCCGAGGTAGTCAAGGGTGCCATCGCTGTTCCAGCGCA
The DNA here is from genome assembly GCF_013305665.1 of Pseudomonas sp. NY5710. NCBI lineage: Bacteria > Pseudomonadati > Pseudomonadota > Gammaproteobacteria > Pseudomonadales > Pseudomonadaceae > Pseudomonas > Pseudomonas sp. NY5710. The sequence goes on along the minus strand of NZ_CP045554.1, from coordinate 2,577,336 downwards.
CCAGGTCGCCGCTGCGGTACATGCGGGCATTGGCCTGGGAGCTGAACGGGTCGGCCAGGAAGCGCTCTTCGGTCAATGCTGGGCGGTTGAAGTAGCCACGCGCCACTTGCGCACCGCCGATGTACAGCTCGCCGGCAACGCCCACGGGTACAGGTTGCAGGCCCTGGTCGAGCACATAGAGCCGAGTGTTGGCAGTCGGTCGGCCGATGTGCAGTGCATTACCTGGGCTGAGCAGCCCCGAGGTGGCCACGACGGTAGTCTCGGTCGGGCCGTAGTTGTTGACCACGGCAAAGCCTGGGTCGCGGTCGAACTGGCGCAGGCGGTCACCACCGACCAGCAGGGTGCGCAAGGTCGGGTGCTGATGCTCACGGCGCAAGGCCTGCTCGGCCACCGGCGTAGGCAGGAAGCTGACCGTCAGCGGCTGCTGCAGCCACCAGTCGAGCAGTTCGTCGACATGCTCGTTGCCGATGTGTGCCGGTGGCAGGTGCAAGGTGGCCCCGGCGCTCAGGCTTGGCCACACTTCCCAGGCCATCGCATCGAAACCGAAACCGGCCAGGCTGGAAGCCTGGCTGGCGTTGTCCACGGCAAACGCCTGGCAATGCCAGTGCACCAGGTTGGCCAGGGCATGGTGCTCGACCATCACCCCTTTGGGTTGCCCGGTGGACCCGGAGGTGTACACCAGGTAGGCCAGCTGCTGGGCATCCAGCCCCGGCACCTGGGGGTTGCTGTTGTCGGTGGCATAGGCCTCGGCCTGGTCCAGGTCCAGCCGCGGCACAGCGCCGGGCAAGCCGTTGACGGTGGTTTCCGCCAGCAACAGCAGCGGCGCGCTGTCGTCGAGCAGGTAGGCAATGCGGGCGGCCGGGTAACCCGGGTCAATCGGAACGTAGGCCGCACCGGCCTTGAGCACGCCAAGCATGCCCACCAGCCGCCTGGCGTTGCGCGGCAGGCACAAGGCGACCCGGTCACCCAGTTGCACACCCCGCGCGCGCAACTGGTGGGCCAGCTGGTTGGCCTGGCGATTGAGTTCACCGTAGCTCAGCGCCTGGCCGGCCTGCAGCAGCGCCGGCGCGTCGGGTATATGGGCAGCCTGGGCCTCGACCAGCGCATGTACGGTGCTGCCCTGCGGGTAGTGCCGGGCGCTGTCGTTGAACCGTTGCAGCACCTGCTCGCGCTCCTCGGCCGGCAACACCGCCAGCGCTTGCAACGGCGTGCCCGGTTCCTGTTCCAAGGCCTCCACCAGGCTGGCCAGCACCTGTTCGAACTGCGCGCACAGGCGCGGCGCATGCCATTGGGGCAGGCTCTGCACCGTCAGGCGCAGGTCCTCACCCAGGTCATCGACACTGACGGTCAGCGGATAATCGGTACGTTCTTCGGCGCCGACAATATCGATGCCGGGGGCAACCGGTATGATCTCGGCCGCGTCGCCCGCGTCACTGTGGCGGTAATTGAGCATGCTGTTGAACAGCGGCGCCGGTGCGGCCACGCCGCTGCAACGCTGGGCCAGCGCCAACGATGCCTGCTCATGGCCGAGCAAGGCGCTGAGCCGGCGATGGGTGGCCAGCAGCCCGTCGCGCACGCTGTGCTGGCCCAGGTCGATGCGCAGCGGCAAGGTATTGATGAACATACCCAGCGCCTGCTCGCCGCCAACTCCGGTGGTCATGCGGCCCAGCAACACGCTGCCGAACACCACGGCCTGGCGTGCCGAGAGCTGGCCGATCAACCGGGCGAAACCCAGGTGCAGTACGCTGGCCGGGCTCACCCCCAACTGCCGGGCCTGGGCACGCAGGCGCTGGCTGAGCGCCGGCGCCAGGGTCAGGCGTGCCTGCTGCAGGGGCTGGTCGACCTTGTCCTGCTGGCCGAAGGCGAGCGTGGGCTCATCGATGTCACCCAGCATTTCACCGAAGAAACGTTCATGGGCCTGTTCGTCGAGGGCCTGGCGCGCTGCCGCCAGCACATTGCGAAACGGCATGGGTGGCGGTAGCTGCGCACAGGTGCCGGCAAGGTGGGCCTGCAGTTCGCGGCGCACGATGTCCAGCGCGGTGTGGTCCATGATCACGTGGTGGAACATCAGCAGCGCGACCCATTGCTCGCCCTCGCCCTGGGCATGCACCAGTTGCATCAACGGCGCCTGGCGCAGGTCGAGCCGGTAGTGACGCGGGTCGAAGCGCTGGCACAGGCTGGCCAGTGCGTGGCTGCCGGCCAGCGGCAAGGCCTCGCGGACCAGTGCAGCTTCACGCCAGACCACCTGTACCGGGTTGTCCAGGTACTCCCAGTGCACGGCGGTACGCAGAATGTCGTGCCGCTGGATGACCCATTGCAGCGCCTGGGCAAAGGCCTCCAGGTGCTCCTTGCTGGCAAAATGCAGTTGCACCTGCGACAGGTACGGGTCGCCCTCGCTGGCGGCCAGGTGGTGGTAAAGCATGCCCTGCTGCAACGGTGCCAGCGGGTAGATGTCCTGCACGTTGGCGGCACCGCCCGGCACCTGCTCGACAATGCGGTCGATGGCGGCCTGGTCCAGGGTTACCAGTGGCAGCATGTCGGGGGTGATGCGAAAGGCCGGGCTGAGCCAGTCGTCATCCTGTTCGGCAAGCATCTCCAGCAAGGCCGGCTTGTGCCGTGACAGCGCCTCCCACAAATGATCGTCCAGGGTTTCGTCGTCACCGAGGACGATCAGGTCCTGGTCTTCACGCTGGAGTCGAATTGCACGGGTGGAAAGAGCTGCCATCAGTTCGCTGAAGTGCATCGGTAAGCATCCTGCTTTGCCTGGAAATAAGGTTGGGGGACACGCTAATGGATCGTGACCGGGCGGTCTGACATGGAGAGTGGGGACAATTCGAGCCTGCGCGGTGCATGGCACCGCCCTGGGCTGATGGCAGGAAGGGTGAAGCAGCCCTGCGCGATGCAAGGCTGCGTTCATGGCAAGCGCCGGTCAGAGGCGCCGGCGCTTGCCCAGGCCAGGGATGGTGGTTTGTGGCACCACCACGGCAAGCTGCTCGCGCTGGGTGCTGGCCGCCAGCCCCGCCAATGTCGGCTGGCTGAACAGGGTTCTGGCGTCCACATGCAACCCGGCCTGGCGCATGCGCGCCACCAGGCTGACCGCCAGCAGCGAATGCCCGCCCAACTCGAAGAAGTTGTCGTCGCGGCCCACCTGTTCGATCTTCAGCACCTCGGTCCAGATCGCGGCCAGCGCTGTTTCCAGTTCGCCCTGCGGGGCCTGGTATGCACGGCTGATCACGGCCTCGGCATCCGGCGCCGGCAGCGCGCTGCGGTCCACTTTGCCATTGCGGCTCAGTGGCAACGCCGCCAGGCGCACGAAGGCCTGCGGCACCATGTATTCGGGCATGCGCGCCAGCAGGTGGCTGCGCAGCGCCTCCAGCGCCGGCGCCGGCTGGCCATCGTTGCAGGTGAAGTACACCACCAGGCGCTCTTCTCGCATCAGGACCACCGCCTGTGCCACCGCCGGGTAGGCGGCCAGCAACGCTTCGATTTCCCCCAGTTCGACGCGCAAACCCCGCAACTTGACCTGGAAGTCGTTGCGCCCCACGAAGTCCAGTTCGCCGTCGGCGCGGTAGCGCACCAGGTCACCCGTGCGGTACAGGCGGTCGCCTTCGACGAACGGGCTGGCAATGAAACGCTCGGCCTGCAAGTGCGGCAAACCCAGGTAACCGCGCGCTACGCCGACACCGCCGATGTGCAACTGGCCCACCGCCCCCAGGGGCACCGGCCGGTCGTGCGCGTCCAGCACATACAGCCGGGTGTTGCTGATCGGCCGACCAATCGGCGGCGCCTGCGTGGGCAAGGGTTGCTGCGCTTGCAAGGTCCACGCGGTGCTGTCCACCGTCGCCTCGGTGGGGCCGTAGACATTGTGCAGGCGCACGCCGGGCAAGCGTTGCCGCACACTGTGCACCAGCGCCAGGGTCAGCTCGCCGCCGCCGCAGAAAATATCGGTCAGGCTGGTGCAGCGCTCCACGCCCGGCTGCTCGAGGAACTGATGCAGCAGGGCCGGTACGAACTTCACGACGCTGACCTGCCGGGCCTGAATCAGCTGCACCATGTACGCCGGGTCACGGTGGCCGTCCGGCCGCGCCAGGACCAGGCGCAGGCCGGCAGTCAAGGGCCAGAACAGCTCCCACACCGAGCCATCGAATGTGAACGGCGCACGTTGCAGCAACGCATCCCCAGGGCGCGGCGGGCAGATTTGCGACCCCCAGTGCATCAGGTTGCACAGCCCACGGTGCTCCACCATGACCCCCTTGGGGGTGCCCGTGGACCCCGAGGTGTACATCACATAGGCCAGTTGTGACGGCCCCAGCCCCTCGACCTGTGGGTTATCGGCCGGGTTGGCCTGCCAGCTGTGCGCGTCCAGGTCGAGCCAGCGACAGGCCAGGCCAGCGAACAGGCCCTGGGTAGCGCCGTGCACCAGCACCAGCGTTGGCGTGCAGTCCTGCAACATGAAGCGCAGGCGTTCCTGCGGGTAGCCGGGGTCCAACGGCACATAGGCACCGCCGGCCTTGAGCACGCCAAGCAAAGCGACCATCAGCGAAATGCCGCGCTCCACGCACACAGCCACCCGGCTGTCCGGGCCGACCCCTTGGGCAATCAACTGGTGCGCCAGGCGGTTGGCCTGGGCATTCAGCGTTTGGTAGTCCAGGCTCTCGTCGCCCGCCTGCAGGGCGATGGCCTGTGGCGTGCGCCGAACCTGGGCCTCGAATAACGCAGGCAGGGTCTGCCAGGTTGGGCTGTGCGGGTTTTCGGTGCGGTTCAAGCCCTGCAACAAACGCTGCAACTCGTTGTGTGGCACTGCACACAGGCCCTGCAGGCCCTCACTGCTGCCGCGGGCAAGCGCATCGGCCAGTTGCTGCAGGGCGTTGAGCACGAAGTCCATGACCCGTTGCGCCCCGATCGCACGCGGCGCACGCACGGCCAGTTGCAGCGTATCTGCCTGCTCATCCACGGTCAGCACCAGCCCGTGGCTCTCGACCTCACTGGCCTCGACCAGCGCTACGCCGGGCAGCACCTGGCCGAACGGCAGGCTGCCCTGGCGGTAATTCACCAGGCTGTCGAACAGTGCGCTGCCTGCGGGCAGGCCGCTGCAACGCTGGGCCAGGATCAGCGGCGCATCCTCATGCGCCAGCAAGGCGGCCAGCCCGGCATGGGTTTCACGCAGCGCCTGGCCGGGTGCACGCTGGGCCAGCGGGACACGCAACGGCAGGCTGTTGATGAACATGCCCATTGCGCTGCCGGCACCGGGGCCAGCCATGCTGCGCCCCAGCAGTACGGTGCCCAGCACCACCTCGTCACGCCCGCCGAGGTTGCCCAGCACCTGTGCCCACGCCAGGTGCAGCAGGCTGGCCAGGCTGGCGCCCTGGTGCCGTGCCTGCTGGCGTAACGCGGCAACCTGTTCGCCGGCCAGGCGCTGGTCGCAGCGCTCCAACTGCTGCTCATCGACTGGCGCCCCGCCATAACCGGGGATCGGTGCTTGCGGCTCGATACCGGCCAGTTGCGCGCTGAAGAAGGCGGCGTGACCGGCCTGGCGCTCGGCCTGGTTGCTGGCGGCGACATAGTCGCGGTAAGCCACTGGCGTGGCCAAGCCCTCGCCCTGCCCGGCCATGCAGGCTGCCAGCTCACCCAGCAGCACCTGCAGCGATACCGCATCGTTGACCAGGTGATGGAAGCGCAACAAGCCCAGCCAACGGCCCTGGTCGGTATCCTCGCTGCACACCAGCGCCATCATCGGCGCCCGGCGCAGGTCCAGGGGCTGGCGTTGCGGGTCGAAGTGGCTGCGCAACTGCGCAGCGGGGCCGTGCCACTGCTCGACCGGCAGGCGCGCCTGGCGCCAGACCACCTGCTGCGGGTGCTCCAGGCCTTCCCAGCACAGGCTGGTGCGCAGAATATCGTGGCGCTCGATCACCTGCTGCAGGGCAGCGGCAAAGACTTGCAGTTGTGCATGGCTGGCGAAGGCGAATAACGCTTGCTGTTGGTAGGGGTCGCGGGCGTCGGCAACATGGTGGTAAAGCAGCCCCTGCTGCAGAGGGGCCAGTGGGTAGATTTCCTGCACATTGGCGGCCCCACCGGGCACCGTGGCCACGATGCGATCGATGGCAGCCTGGTCCAGTTCGGTGAGTGCCAGCATGCCCGGGGTAATGCGCTGGCAACTTGGCGGTACCTGGTTGCCCGGCAGTACTGGCTGTTCGACCCGAGTCACGCTGGCAGCCAGGCTGGCCAGGGTCGATTGCCCGAACAGCACCTGCACGTCCGCCTGCCAGCCCTGCTGGCGCATGCGTTCGATCAATTGCACGGCCAACAGTGAATGGCCACCGAGTTCGAAGAAGTGGTCCTGGCGCCCTACCCGTTCAACCTGCAGCAACTCGCCCCACAGCTGCGCCAGCTGTTGTTCGACTGCGCCTTGCGGCGCTTCGTGCTCACGGCGCACCTGGCTGTTTTCGTCGGCGTGCGGCAACGCCCGGCGGTCGAGCTTGCCATTGGCGGTCAGCGGCCAGCGCTCAAGGCGCACGAAGGCCCCCGGCAACAAGGCGACCGGCAGCCGTTCACGCAGGTGCTCATGCAACGCCCGCGGCGTCACCGGCAGGTCGGCGATGAACCAGGCTTGCAGCTGGCCATCGCGCAACATGACCACGCTTTCGCGCACAGCCGCATGGCGGGTGAGCGCGGCCTCGATCTCGGCCAACTCAACCCGCACGCCACGGACCTTGACCTGATCGTCGTTACGCCCAAGGTACTCCAGCGTACCGTCGGCTAGCCAACGCACCAGGTCCCCGGTGCGGTACAGGCGGGCGCCCGGCTCGCGGCTGAAAGGGTCGGCAATGAAGCGTTCGGCTGTCATCTGCGGGCGGTTCAGGTAGCCACGGGCTACCCCCTGGCCGCCCACATACAGCTCGCCCGCCGCACCGGGCGGCAGCAACTGGCGCTGAGCATCGAGCACATAGAGCCGGGTATTGGCCACCGGCCCGCCGATATGCAGCGGCCTGCCCGGCAGTACTTCGCCCGAGGTGGCCACCACCGTGGTTTCCGTGGGGCCGTAGTTGTTGACCACGCGGTAGCGCTGCTCGCGGGCCAGGCGGCGCAGGCGGTCGCCGCCGACCAGCAGGGTGTGCAAGGTGGGGTGCAGCTCGCCCTGGGCGAAGGCGTGCTCGGCCACGGGGGTGGGCAGAAAGCTGACGTCCAGCGGCTGCGCGCGCCACCAGGCGAGCAAGGCGTCGATGTCCTCGGCCCCGTCGCGCACCGGTGCCAGGTGCAAGGTCGCGCCGCTGCACAGCGCCGGCCAGATCTCCCAGGCCATGGCATCGAAGCCGAAACCTGCCAGGCTCGATTGCTGCCGCCCAGGGCCGAGGCCGAAGTTGCTGCAGTGCCAGTCGACCAGGTTGGCCAGCATGCGCTGCTCGACCATCACCCCTTTGGGCAAGCCGGTAGAGCCGGAGGTATAGATGACGTAGGCAAGGTCTGTGGGCGCTTGCGCGGCGAACTCGAACGCCCCGGCGGGCGCTGCGGCCCAGTCGAAGCGGTCCAGTTCGATCTGCGGCAGGGAGTGAGCCGGCAGCCGATCCATCAGCCGGGACAGAGTCAGCAGCACCTCCGGGGCGCTGTCCTGAAGCAGATAGGCAAGCCGCTCACGGGGGTGCGCAGGGTCTATGGGCACATAGGCAGCGCCGGCCTTGAGCACGGCCAGCAACCCCACCAGGGTATCCAGCCCGCGCTGGGCGATCAGCGCAACCCGGCGTTCGGGCCCAACGTCCAGGCCCGCCAAGTGCTGCGCCAGCAGCTCCGCGCGCCGCTCAAGTTCGCCATAGGTCAGCGCCTGGTCATGGAAGCGCGCCGCCACTGCGGCCGGCCGGGCCTTGGCCTGGGCCTGGATGCGCTGTTGAATCAGGCCCGCAGCCGCCACCGGCATTTGCGTGGCATTCCACCGCTCGAGCGCAGCGTGCTCAGGCGCGGTGAGCAGGTCGAAGTCGCCGGCTGTCGCCAGCGGCTGTTGCAGCCCTTGCTCCAGCACGTGCAGCAGGCGCTGCGCCAGGGCCTGGGCTTCATCATCGGTAAACCAGGCGCGGTCATGCACCACGTGCAGCATGGCGGCGTCGCTGTAGCTGTTGCAGCGCAGGTGGACACTCAGTGGCGTGGGTTCGTGGCCGTTGCAGATCATCACCGTATGGCCAGGCGCGTCGGTGATTTGCAGTGCGTTGCTGTCGTCCTCGAACGAGACCATCAACTCGAACAGCTGCGGCCGTTCTTCGCGCAGTGCGCCAAGGCTGCGGTTGAGCTCACTGAGGGCGAAACGCTGATGGCGAAAATCCTGCTTGAGCGCATCGCGGATGCCCTGCACCAGCGTGGCGAACGAGCACTCGCGGGCAAAACCCAGGCGCAGCGCGCTGACTTGGGTGAACAACCCCAGGGTCGCCTTGAAGCGCGCGTTGCTGCGGTTGCGGACCGGCACTCCGACCACCCACTCATCGCGCTGCCAGGTACGTGTCACGCAGACGTGCAAGGCGGCAAGCAGCACGTGCAGCGGCGAGGCTTGCAGGTCGGCAGCGAAGCCGCGCAGGCGGGCCAGCAGTGGGCGGTCGAACGGCTGGCGCTGCGCGCCACTGGGCGTGGCGGTTGCCGCGCTCGCGCGTTCGCGCGGGGCCAGCAGGGCATCGGGCAACTGCTGGTACTTGGCCAGCCAGTAGTCGCGATCGCGGGTTTGGCGCACGGATGCCTGGTACTGGGCGTCGTCCTCGATAAAGGCTGTGTAGGACGCTGCCCCGTGCGGCAGGGGCAGGCCTTGCAGCAACAGGCGGTAATGGTCTGCAAGCTGCTTGAACCACTGGTCCACACCCCAGCCATCGAGGATCAGATGGTGGGCTTGCAGCGCCAGCAGGTAACGCTGTTCGCCAATGCGGATCAAGGTGGCCGCCCATAGCGGGCTGGCGGCATCCAGCTGATAAGGGGTGCGCATTTGCGCCTCTAGCAAGCCTGATGCAGCTGCGAAAGGCTCGCTGGCCTGGCGCAAGTCATGCCGGGCCAGCGTTACCGCCATCTGCGTGGCGAAGTACTGGCGGGCAAGCCCGCCCTGCGTGACCAGCACCGTTCGCAGCCCATCATGCTCAGCCACCAGGTGCTGCAGCGCTTGCTGCAACAGCCCGGCGTCCACGTTGCCTTGCAACTCCACGTACGCCCCGATGTTGTACAGGGGTGAGTCGCCATGGCTGATTTGGTCCAGCCAGATGTCACGCTGGGCAACGGTCAGGGCGAAAGTGTCTGGGGCAGGCATGATTCGGCAGGTCCTTCTGGTTGATCATCCGCGCATTCAAGCACCGCTGCCGGCAGCTGTATGGCCTGCCAAACCCGGACAACCGCAGCGCGCGGGCGGCCCGCTGAAAAACATGTAGGAGATTTGCCATAGCTGACCACCCCCGATGACCTACGGCACCTTCCACGCGCTGCGATCAGGCCGCATTCGCCGTGCTTATGGCGTCAAATACCCGGCAACGCAGCAGTTGCCACGCGCGCCGCGTGCCGGGGCCGCCACCCAAAGCAGCCGATCGATGGCATTTTCTGTCCCGGTTTTCCATTACAGACGCCTGCCCGCCAGCGGGCTTGAATACGCCTACCCCACCTCCCTTCCACGCTGGAGCACTGGCCCGCCAAACCCCCTGCTGCAATACCCTGAACCAAGGACGACAAGGAAATGATGCTGACCGACAGCCGCGACTACCGCCCCGACCCACAGCTTTACCTGCAATTGGGGGAGCTGATCGCCAGCACCGGCGCCGCAGGCTTCGCTGACCAGATGTTGGCCCTGGTGGCAGCCCAGGTGCCTGTTCACCGGCTCGAACTCAGCGAATGGACGCTTGACCCGCAGCGGACGAATGTCAGCCATATCAAGGTGCTCGGCAGTGCTGGGCTGCAACCCGCCGCCGCTGGCGAAAACCAGCACCAACCGCTGCTGCAGCGCATCATGCAGATGAAGGACCCGCTGCTGATCGAGTTCAAGGCCCCGCCTGGCGCTTTGCAGGCGCGCCAGAGTGCCCATCAGTGCCATCTGGTGTCGTGCAATGGCCGCAAGCGGTGGGTGATCAGCTTTCATCGCCTGCCGTGCCAGCGCGCCTTCGCGCTGAGTGAATTGTCCCAGCTCAAGTGTTTGTCCGACACCCTGCTGCCCTTGGTCGAGCACCACGGGCAACTGCTTGAGCAGGGCACCACGCAACCTGCAGGGGCGGCCCAGGGCGAGCTTGAAGCGGGTTCGCTGCGCCAGGCATTCGGTGAACGGCTGGCGCACGAGGCTGTGCGCCTGTCGACCCGAGAACAGGAGGTATGCCTGGGGCTGCTTACCGGCGGTACCGTGCCAGAGATGGCCCAGCGGTTGAATGTAAAGAACAGCTCGGTGGAAACCTACCTCAAGCGTGCCACGGCCAAACTAGGGGTCAGCGGCCGCCACGGCCTGGCGAAATGGATGGCCGGTGCCTGACTGCGAGAACCTGCAATGCCCCGACATGTGTTGACCTTGTTTGCCGTGCTGTTGTGCGGCTGTTCACTCGCCCCTGCTTACCAACGCCCCGCCCATGCGATACCCGCGCAGTTTCCGCAAGGGCCCGCCTATACCGCCGATACGCCGTCGCCACCACCGGTCGAAGACGGGCAGCAGGTATTCCGCGACCCGGTGCTGCGCCAGTTGATCGAGGCCGCCCTGGCCAACAACCGCGACCTGCGCACCGCCGCACTCAACGTCGCGGCCGCGCAGGCACAATACCGCGTGCAGCGCGCCGAACGGCTACCCAAGGTGGCGGCTGATGGCCACGGCCAGCGTCAGTACCTGCCCAGGGGCATGACCGGTACCGGCAAAGGCATGATCAGTTCCAGCTACGCGGCCACGCTGGGGCTGAGCGCCTACGCAATCGACCTGTTCGGCCGGGTGCGCAGCCTCAGCGACCAGGCATTGCTGAACTACCTGGCCAGTGAACAGGCACGGCGCAGTAGCCGCCTGAGCCTGGTGGCGAGCGTTGCCAGTGTGTACCTGACCTGGCAGGCCGACCAGGCGCTGCTGACCCTGGCCAACGAAACCCTGGCCACTGACCTGCGCAGCCTGCGCCTGGCCCGTAACCAGCGCCGGGCGGGCACGCTGTCGGCACTGGATGAGGTCCAGGCGCGCACCCGCGTGGACAGCACCCGGGCGGCAGTGGCGCGTTACCAGCGGCTGGTCGCGCAAGACCTGAACCAGCTGACGCTGCTGGTGGGTGCCCCCGTTGCTGCGAAGGGGGTCGCACAGCCCCTGGCGGCCGAGCAGATTGCCAGGCTGCCGGCAGGTTTACCGTCTGACTTGCTGCAGCGGCGCCCCGACATACGCCAGGCCGAGTACCAGTTGCGCGCCGCCAACGCCAATATCGGTGCTGCGCGGGCGGCGTTCTTTCCCAGCATCAGCCTCACCGCCAATGCCGGCAGCACCAGCCCCCAGCTCAGTGGCCTGTTCGATGCAGGTTCGGGGACCTGGCTCTTCCAACCGCAGATCAACCTGCCAATCTTCACCGCGGGCAGCCTGCGCGCCAGCCTGGATTATGCGCGCCTGCAGAAGGATATCCAGGTGGCGCAGTACCAACGAGCCGTCCAGCGCGCATTCCAGGAAGTTGCAGATGGCCTGGCCGCACGGGCGACCTACCAGCGCCAACTGCAGGCACAACACGACCTGGTCGCAGCCAGCCGACGCTATTACGACCTGGCCGAGCACCGTTACCGCATTGGCGTGGACAGCAGCCTCACCTTCCTGGACGCGCAGCGCGCGTTGTTCAGTGCCCAGCAAGGGCTGATCAACGACCGCCTGGCGCAGTTGCTGGCAGAGGTGAACCTGTTTGCAGCACTGGGTGGCGGGTGGAACGACCAGGATTGAACGCGGGCCCAGGCGTGCAGCGCATCTGGCACATGCGTGCGATTTAAAATTAATGCATTTGATAATGATTCGTAGTAATTTCGTGGCGCAAATTTCTCTCAGCGCCCTACTTCAGGATCGTCCAGTCGATGCGTCGCACGTTCGTTTCGCTTTGTGTGCTTCATGCTGTCTCCCCATTGGCCCTTGCCGAGCCCGAACCGCTCAGTGACCCGGCCCACATCGAACTCCAGGCCCTGAGCATCACTGGCACAGCCGACAGCGAACGGGCTGATGGCCCGGTGCTCGGCTACAAGGCCAACCGTTCCGCCAGTGCCACCCGCACCGACACCGCGCTGCACGAAACACCGCAGTCGGTCAGCGTGGTGCCCAAGGCGGTGCTGCAAGACACCGCTGCCACGCGCCTGCAAGACGGCCTGGACTATGCCGGTGGCGTCGGCCGGGCCAACAACTTCGGTGGCCAGGGCCTTACCACCTTCACCGTGCGCGGCTTTACCACCGGCGAGTTCTACCGTAACGGTTTCCCGATCAACCGTGGTTACCCCAACGCACCGGACGCCAATACCGTCGAGCGGCTGGAGGTGATCCGCGGCCCGGCCAGCAGCCTGTACGGCCGTGGCGACCCCGGCGGCACCTTCAACGTGGTCAGCAAGCAGCCGCTTTCAGAACCCAAGGTCACCCTGGGCAGCCAGTTCGACGACCAGGGCATGCACCGCGCCACCCTCGACGCCGCCGGCCCGCTGAACCAGGACGGCTCGCTGGCCTACCGCCTGAACCTGCTTGGCGAGGGCGGCGACAGTTTCCGTGATGATGTGCAAAGCGAGCGTTATGACGTGGCGCCCGTGCTCAGCTGGCAGGTCAACGACACCACCAAGGTCGTGTTCGAAGGCGACTTCATGCGCAACAACCACCCGCTGGACCGCGGCCTGACCCGCTACGCCACCCAGCGTGGCAGCGCCTCGCGTGACACATATATCTGGGAAAAAGGCAGCGACAACCTGCTGCACAATGACAACAACATGGCGCAGGTGCGTTTCGAGCACCTGCTCAATGACAACTGGACGCTGGCGGGCGGGTTCCAGTTCCTCGATGGCTCACTCAAGGGCAATGCGGTCGAAGCCAACGGCGCGCCGCTGGATGGGCGAACGCTGGAGCGTAACTTCAACTATCGCAAGCTGGAGTGGACCGATCGCGACTGGCAGCTGAACCTGACGGGTTACTTCGACACTGGCGGTTTCAGCCACACCCTGCTGACGGGTGTGGAGTACGAGAACTACGACTACAACTCGATCATCCAGCGGTCCTCTGCGGCGGCGGGCACGTACCCCATCGACATCTACGACCCGGTGCTTGGCCAGCCACGGCCGGCGCTGACCCGCACCACGACCTGGGACAAGGAGAACCTGCAGACCTGGGCCTTCTTCATCCAGGACCAGGTGGCCCTGACCGAGCGTTTGAAGGCTCTGGCAGGCGTACGCTTCGAGCGCTTCGAGCATGACTACGACAACAAGCTGGACAATGCTGGTGATTTCAGCAAAGGCGAAAACGGTGCTACGCCCCGTATCGGCCTGGTCTATGACCTGACCGACACGGTCGCCGTCTACGCCAACACAGCGCGCTCTTTCAAACCCAATACGGGAACCCCGGCCAGCGGCGGGGGCTTCGACCCGGAAAAGGGCAAATCCTACGAACTGGGCGTGAAATGGGAAGCGCTCGACCGCCAGCTGAGTGTCGACGCAGCGGTCTACCACATCGTCAAGGAAAACGTGTTGACCCGCGACCCGGTGGACCCGAACTACAGCGTGGCGGCCGGCGAAGTGCGCAGCCGGGGCCTGGATATCAACGTTGCTGGCAATGTCACCCCCGAGTGGCGCGTCATTGGCGGCTACGCCTATGTGGATGCCGAAGTGACCAAGGACAACCGCCTGCCAACCGGCACGCGACTGGCCAATATCCCGCGCAACAGTTTCAGCCTGCTCAACACCTATGAGTTCCAGGACGGTGTCGCCAAGGGGCTTGGCTTGGGGCTTGGGGTGAAATACGTGGATGACCGCAACGGCCAGACCGAGGCCACCACGTACACCATGGAGCAATACACGGTGGTTGATCTGCTGACCTTCTACCAGGTCAACGACCATATACGCCTGAACCTGGATGTGAAGAACCTGTTCAACAAGGCGTATGACGAAGGCGCATTCAACCTGTATGCCTACCCGGGTGCGCCGCGTACGGTACAGGCTGGCGTCGCGTACACCTTCTGAACGGCTGGGGCTGCATAAGCAGCCCTACCTGTCAGAAACCTTTGCTGTAGAACAGCGAATACGACTCGATGCCGTCGTTGGGCTGCTTGATCCCGGCGTTGGAATAATGGATCGCACGCAGCCCGACCTTCTGCTCCCCTGGCAGTTTCAGGCCAAGGCCGATACGGTCCTCGAAGTTGAACGACGAACCCAGGCGCTGGTCGCCCACATCGGTCTTGGAGAACGCGGCCAGGCCGATGCCCGCTTCGATGTAAGGGGTGTAGGTGAAACCGCTGAATTCATAGGTGAACACCGGGCTGAACGACAGCGAATGGGCGCCACTGGCGTCGCCGCCCTCCCAGTAGGTGTAGCCGGCGTCCCAGTAACCGCTGACATAGCCGATGTCGCTTTGCAGCCACTTCTTGTCCCAGTCGAACGACATGCCAATGCGGTAGGTCATGTCGCCCTGGCTGGTTACGCCCACGGCGCCGGACACCTGCGCGGCCTGGGCCGTGCCAGCGCCGGCAAGTGCCAGCACGGCAACGGCCAGCGATGCTGCAAGACGGGTTTTCATCTACGACTCTCCTGATGGTCTACACGACAAGCGGGGGCTGTAGCCCCTCGATTAAGCGGTGACCGGTTCATCCCGACCGGTCACACGAGGTAATACTTTTCTGATTATTGTCCAGATAATCAGAAAGTTGGAAGTAAATTGCCATTATTGCTCATACACCGTTGCGGTGTGAGGCGCTACCACACCGCGAGCGCCATACAGACGTGCGGACTAGACGTAGATTAGTAGTTGTAAATCAATGGTTTGTGTTCTTTTCTTCAAGCAGTTTCACGAACATGCTCAAGCTGCGTGATACCGTGCCACGTCGCCACACCAGCCAGGTTTTCAGGTAGCGGAAGTCTTCCGACATGGGCCAGGCGCTGACCGTGCTGCAGCCCGGCATGTTGTCGAGCATGCTGCGCGGCAGCATGGCCAGGCCGGCCCCGGCGCTGACGCAGGCGAGCATGCCGTGGTACGACTCCATTTCATGGATCTTGCCGGGAACCGCCTGGTCCTGGACGAACCAGTTTTCGAAGTGATGCCGGTACGAACAGTTGGCCCGGAACGCGTAGATGTTTTCGCCGTTGACGTCCTGGGCGCGGGTCACCGGGGCATGATTGAGCGGTGCGATGACCATCATCTCTTCCTCGAACACCGGTATGCCCTCCAACGTGGGGTGCAACACCGGGCCATCGACGAACGCAGCCACCAGCCGGCCAGACAACACCCCCTCGAGCATGGTCCCTGAAGGGCCGGTGGACAGGTCCAGGTCCACCTTGGGGTAGCGCTGGTTGTAGGCCGCCAGCAAGGCCGGAATACGCACGGCTGCGGTGCTTTCCAGCGAGCCCAGGGCGAAGGTGCCCTGCGGGTCTTCACCGGCCACGGTCAGGCGGGCCTCGTGCACCAGGTCGAGAATGCGCCGGGTGTATTCCAGGAAGTTCCAACCCGCGGGTGACAGGCGCAAACGGCTTTTCTCGCGGATGAACAGTTCCACACCCAAGTCTTCTTCCAGCTGCTTGATGCGCGTGGTCAGGTTGGAAGGCACCCGGTGGATATGCTGCGCAGCAGCGCTGATGCTGCCCTGCTCTGCCACGGCCTTGAAGATCTCCAATTGCACCAGGTCCACAGCCTTTCTCCAAACGTGAATGTTTCGCTCATTATTATTCAGTTTTCATTAAAGCCATAGCCCACTAGTCTGGCTCCACCGTTCAATAACGACGAGAGTGCCCTACCATGAGTGCGATCAGCAGCCTGACCCACGCCATCTCCCTCGACCCGTACACCGGCGAGCAGATCGGCGCCTACCCGTTCGACACCGACGCCGCACTGGAAGCGGCGCTGCAGCGTGCCAAGGCCGGCTACCGCCAGTGGCGCCAAGTGTCGCTGGGTCAGCGCAGCGAGTACCTGCTCGCCTTGGCCAGCACCCTTGAAGCCAAGGCCGAGGCCTTTGCGCAGATGATCAGCCGTGAAATCGGCAAGCCCATCGCCCAGGCCCGCGGCGAAGTCGCCAAGTGCGTTGGCTTGTGCCGCTGGTATGCCGAGCACGGCCCCGCGATGCTGGCCGCCGAGCCTACCCAGGTCGAAAAGGCCCGCATCGAATACCGCCCGCTGGGCCCTATCCTGGCGGTGATGCCTTGGAACTTCCCGGTCTGGCAGGTACTGCGCGGCGCCGTGCCGGCGATCCTGGCCGGCAATACCTACGTGCTCAAGCACGCGCCGAACGTAATGGGCAGCGCCTACCTGCTGGGCGAACTGTTCAAGGATGCCGGCCTGCCGCAAGGCATTTTCGAAGTGCTGAACGTGACCCCGGAGGGTGTCACCCGCGCCATCAATGACCCGCGCATTGCCGCGGTGACCCTGACCGGTAGCGTGCGTGCCGGCATGGCGATCGGTGCCCAGGCCGGTGCCGCACTGAAAAAATGCGTGCTCGAACTCGGCGGTTCCGACCCGTTCATCGTACTGGCTGACGCCGACCTGGACGCCGCCGTCCAGGCTGCCGTCATCGGTCGCTACCAGAACACCGGCCAGGTCTGCGCAGCGGCTAAGCGCATGATCGTGGAAGCAAGCATTGCCGACGCGTTCACCCGCAAGTTCGTCGAGGCAACCCGGCAGCTGAACATGGGCAACCCGCTGCAGGACGACACCTACATCGGCCCCATGGCCCGCTACGACCTGCGCGACGAGCTGGATGGCCAGGTACAGGCGACGCTGGCCGAGGGTGCCACCCTGCTGCTGGGCGGCCACAAGGTTGAAGGCGTTGCCAACTTCTATGCCCCGACCGTGTTCGCCAATGTGACCCCGGACATGACAGCATTCAAGCAAGAGCTGTTCGGCCCGGTGGCGGCGATCATCACGGCCCGTGACGCCGAGCATGCCGTGGAGCTGGCCAACGACAGCGAATTCGGCCTGGCGGCGACCATCTACACCGCCGATTATGCGCTGGCCGAGCGCATGACTGCCGCGTTGGATACCGGTGGCGTGTTCATCAATGGTTACTGCGCATCCGACCCCCGCGTGGCGTTCGGCGGCGTGAAGAAAAGCGGCTTCGGGCGCGAGCTGTCGCACTTTGGTGTGCGGGAGTTCACCAATGCCCAGACCGTGTGGCTGGACCGTAACTGAGTCCAGTGAAGCAGGGGCTGCATTGCAGCCTCTGCCAACCTCAATCGCGCACCTGGTCCTTGACCCAGTCCAGCATCCCCCCCGGCACGATCAGCTCATGCCGCGCCCGTGAACAGGCGGTGTACAAACCTGCCAGCAGGCGCGCCCGTTCATTGCGGTTACCGGCCACCTGGGGCGTGACCATCAGCTCGGGCGACACCATCACCCGAGCAAACTCCATGTTCTTCACATCCCTTACCCGCCCGAGGAACAGCTTTGGCGCCTTGGTCCAGCGGTAACGGCTCTTGGCCTGGGCAAAGTGCTGCGGGGTGTAGCCCTTGCGCAGCAGGTTGGCCACCGCGACGAATGCCTTGTCCTCACCCTTGTCCTGCTCCAGCGCCTGCCAGCTGGCATAGCGGAACAGCATCGGGTGACGAGGCCGGGTGCCATGGCGGTACAGCTCGATGCAATCCTCCACGAACAGTTCGAAGTCCTTGCGCGCGCTTTGCAGCAGCACGAACGGCACGCCCTGGTGCGTCAGGCGCTGGAACCAGCCGAACAGCCCCCACTCGTCATCGACGATCAACGCGGTGGGCTGTTCCGGCACCGTGACCGCATCGAAGAAGCTGACCCGGGTGTAGTGCTCGGCGCTCCCACTGAAGGCCGCCTGGATCGATGCCGGGTGCGCCTGTATAAGCGGGTTGAGCACGTTGTCCATCGCCGGCCCTGCGCGCAGCGAGTGGTCGATGCAGCGCTGGCGGATGAAGCTGCCATGGTGCGCACTGAGGCCGTTCAGGTTCTGCAGTTCGTCACCGAGGGCGATGACCGCTTGCGGGCTGCGGTCGAGTACGGCAAGCATCGGTGCCGACAACTCGTGCGCCTCATCGACGATGACGTGGGTGTAGCGGCTGTCAATCACCAGGCCGGTCAGCGCCAGCAGCTTGACCCGATGGTAGTCGCGTACCGGCAACTGGATTTCCCGCGCTGACGGGCGAATCAGCTCCTGCCAGTACAGCCGTGCCTTTTCCAGCAACACTTCCTGGTCCAGCGGCGATGTGCCCGGACCGGCCCAGGGCAGGTGGTGCAACTGCACCTGCGCGTCGGCACTGTGGCAAAACGCCCGCACCGCGCGGATGCACAAGGCGACCACGTCGCGCGCGGCAAGCGGGCCAATGTCGGGTATGGCCAGCCAGCGCACCACCTGCGCCTCTTGCGGGCGCCACGAGCGCTTGGTGCGGTAAGGGTCGCGCAGGCGCCAGCCGTTGCTGGTGAGGTCGCGGTTCAACAGCTCGTCGGCCAACTGGCCGAAGGTCAGCGCGGTGTAGGCAGCGGCATCCTTGACCCGGGCCTGCAGCGCGCGCAACTGGCCTTCGGTCAAGGCCAGCAACAAGGTGCGCTGCGGCTCCAGCAACCGGGCGAACTGGTGGATCAGAAAGGTCTTGCCGGTACCGGCAAAGCCCTGCACGGCGACCGATTCGTCGATCCCCCCCAGAAATTCTCGCAACAGCCGGTTCTGCTGGTCGCTGAGCATCAGGTCGCTGGCCAGCGCCGGCAGGTGCACCGGGTGCAACGGCGTAGCGCGCTGGCGATAGCGGTCAGCGAACTGGAAATTCCACTGCCCCTCGTCGTCCTGCAGTTCGTCTGCGCTGTACGCCACTTCGCCACTTAGCAGCGCAATACCGTTTTCGCCGAGCATGCCCAGGCCCATGGCGAAGGCTTCACGGTCGAAGTGCTGCGCCACCTGCCCCTGGAACCGCCCAGGCGCGGCACGTTCAACGTCGTTGGCGATCCGCACGATCTCGGCAAAGCGGCGTTCCTGAGCATCGGCCGAGGCAGTCGCCGGCTGGCGAGGCAGGTTTTGCACGAACAACACCGCAGCGGCCTGGAGCAGGCTGGCGCTGCTGAAGAAGTCGGTAAGGGGAACACTGGCGAGGCTGTCAGCCTGGTCACTGGGCAAAGGCAGGTAGAACATCGGCACCTCGGGTGGAAACAGGCTGGCACGATAGCAATTTTCGGCGCCGGCTGCTGCACTTGCGGGCCGGCGGTTCAGCGCTTGACGCGCTTGAGTGTCTCGCTCGGAAATTCCTTGAACAATTGCCGGTAACTCTCTGAAAACCTTCCCAAATGCCAGAACGACCAACGCATCGCCACTTCCGCCACGGTCACGCCACCGCCCCGCAACAGATCGCGCCGCGCCCCATTGAGCCGGCGCAACCGCAACCAGTGCGCGGGCGGCATGCCGGTGTAGGCCTTGAAGGCCTGCTGCAACTGGCGCAGCGACACGCCCGCCACCGCCGCCAGTTCCACCAGGTTCAAGGTTTCTTCCGGGCAGTCAGCCGCCCACTCGCTGACCCGGTGCATGATCGCCCGCTCCTCGTCCCGCCGGCCCATGGCCATGCCCTGCAAGCGCTGGCAGGCATTGTCGAGGATGAACAGGCAGTCCTCCAGCAACTGCTCCGCCAACGCCTGCCCCTGCAACGGGCACCCAGCCTCGCCCAAGCGGGTCAGGGTGGCACTGAGCCAACTGCCGAACAACGCATTCTGGCCACTGCCCAGCGGCACCATGAACAAACCGTCGAGCCTGCGAGGGTCCAGGCCGTGGCTGGCGAGAAACGCCTGGTCGAACACGACGGCCACTTCCTGGTAATTCTCTGGCGTGATCCAGATGTTGCGGCTCTGCTCGTTGAGCAGGTAAAGGCTGTTTTCGCTCTGGTCGAAGCAGAACGCCAGCGACCCGCTCGGCGCCCGGAAGAATTGCTCGACCCGGGTGTTGAGGCGTTCTTCGTAGACCTGCACGCCGTCAAGCCCCAGGCAGCGCAACTGGCCGCTGAAATGGCCCGGCGACATCTGCCGGTACTGCTGCTGCCAACCGGGGGTGATGCGAACCTGCTCGGACACATCCGAAGTGTGGAAAGCTTGGACCTGCAAGGCGTTGGGCGTTGTCACGCTTTGTCCTGGATGCACTCTTTTGGTGCATTGAATACCGAAGAAAGTGGATAGATGGCGGTGTGGCGCCGAGCTCAAGATAGCCTCCAGCGTGTCACCTGGGAAGCGCGACGCTCTTGAAGCCGTGCAACGGCTTTGGCGGGTGCAGCGGCTCCCACATAAAAAAACCAACCAAGAGGTCTGTATGAACGCCCCCTTCGATCAGCTCTCCACCTGGCTGAAAGAACACCGGATCACCGAAGTAGAATGCGTGATCAGCGACCTGACCGGCATCGCCCGCGGCAAGATCGCACCGACTGCCAAGTTTCTTCACGAACGTGGCATGCGCTTGCCCGAGAGCGTGCTGCTGCAAACGGTCACCGGCGACTACGTTGACGACGATATCTATTACAACCTGCTCGATGCGGCTGACATCGACATGGTCTGCCGCCCCGACCCGAGCGCTGTGTACCAGATCCCGTGGGCCATCGAACCTACCGCGATCGTGATCCACGATACCTTCGACAAGCAAGGCAACCCCATCGAGCTGTCGCCGCGCAACGTGTTGAAGAAAGTGCTCAAGCTTTACGCTGACAAGGGCTGGCAACCCATTGTCGCGCCAGAGATGGAGTTCTACCTGACCAAGCGCTGCGAAGACCCGGACCTGCCGCTGCAAGTGCCGCTGGGGCGTTCCGGCCGGGCCGAAAGCGGCCGGCAGTCGTTCTCGATCGATGCCGCCAACGAATTCGACCCGCTGTTCGAGGACGTGTATGACTGGTGTGAAATCCAGGGCCTGGACCTGGACACGCTGATCCACGAAGACGGCCCGGCGCAGATGGAGATCAACTTCCGCCACGGCGACGCGCTGGACCTGGCCGACCAGATCACCGTGTTCAAGCGCACCATGCGTGAGGCTGCGCTCAAGCACAACGTGGCTGCGACGTTCATGGCCAAGCCGATCACCGACGAGCCGGGCAGTGCCATGCACCTGCACCAGAGCGTGATCGACATCGCCACCGGCAAGCCGATCTTCGCCAACGACGACGGCAGCATGAGCCTGTTGTTCCTGCACCACATCGGTGGGTTGCAAAAGTACATCCCCAAGCTGCTGCCGATGTTCGCCCCCAACGTCAATTCATTCCGCCGCTTCCTGCCGGACACCTCGGCCCCGGTCAACGTCGAGTGGGGTGAAGAAAACCGCACCGCCGGCCTGCGCGTCCCCACCTCCAGCCCGGAAGCGATGCGCGTGGAAAACCGCCTGCCCGGCGCGGATGCCAACCCTTACCTGGCGATCGCTGCCAGCCTGCTGTGCGGCTACCTGGGCATGGTCGAGCAGATCGACCCCAGTGCCCCGGTGCAAGGCCGCGCCTACGAGCGGCGCAACCTGCGCCTGCCCATCACCATCGAAGATGCGCTGCAGCACATGGAAGACTGCGAGACCGTGCAGCAGTACCTGGGCAAGCAATTCGTGCAGGGTTACGTGGCGGTCAAAAGGGCCGAGCACGAGAATTACAAGCGCGTGATCAGCTCGTGGGAGCGCGAGTTCCTGATGCTGAGCGTCTGAGCCGCCCAGGGGGCTGTGCAGCCCCCACCACACCTGAACCCGTAGAACAAAACCAACGAGGTGTTCCCATGCGTCATCTGCAAGCCCTGATCCCCGCGGCATTCACCCTGCTGTTCGCCACCACCAGCCACGCGACGCCCACTGTGAGCGTGTACAACTGGACCGACTACATCGGTGACACCACCCTGGCCGACTTCCAGGCCAGCAGCGGCATCAAGGTGGTTTATGACGTGTTCGACTCCAACGAAACCCTCGAAGGCAAGCTGCTGGCGGGGCGCACCGGCTACGACGTGGTAGTGCCCTCCAACCATTTTCTGGCCCGCCAGGCCCAGGCCGGTGCGTTCTTGCCGCTGGACCGCAGCAAACTGCCGAACTGGAAGCACCTGGACCCCAAGCTGCTCAAGCAGCTTGAGCAGAACGACCCCGGCAACCAGTATGCGGTGCCCTACCTGTGGGGCACCAATGGCATCGGCTACAACGTGGAAAAGGTCAAGGCGGCACTGGGCGTGGATCGCATCGATTCCTGGGCGGTGCTGTTCGAGCCCGAGAACCTGAAAAAGCTCAAGCAGTGCGGCGTGGCCTTCATGGACTCGCCCGATGAACTGTTCCCCGCCGTGCTCAACTACCTGGGCATGGACCCGCGCAGCGAAAAGCCGGCCGACTACGCCAAAGCCGAGGCGCGCATGCTTGAGCTGCGCCCGTACATCACCTATTTCCACTCCTCCAAGTATGTTTCCGACCTTGCCAACGGGAATATCTGCGTGGCGTTCGGTTATTCCGGTGACGTGTTCCAGGCGGCCAACCGCGCCGTTGAGGCGAAGAACGGCGTGAAGGTCGCTTACAGCATTCCCAAGGAAGGCAGCAACCTGTGGTTCGACCTGTTGGCCATTCCGAAGGATGCGAACAACCCGGAGCAGGCGCTGGCCTTCATCAACTACCTGCTCGACCCCAAGGTGATCGCCAAGGTCAGCGCCACGGTCGGCTACGCCAACGCCAACCCGGACGCCAAGGCCTACATGGATGCCGCGCTGGTGGACAACCCCGAGATCTACCCCCCGCAGGAGGTACTGGACAAGCTGTACATTTCCAGCACCCCCAGCCCGAAGATCATGCGCGTCATGACCCGCTCCTGGAGCAAGATCAAGTCCAACCGCTGAGCCGAGACCCTCTATGTCATTCAATACCCAACACAGCGCTTCGTACTATGCAGCCACTGCGCGCGATGCGGCCCCCTACCCCAGCCTCGACGCTGACCTGAGCGCTGATGTGTGTGTGGTCGGGGGTGGGCTGACCGGGGTCAATACGGCGCTGGAGCTGGCCGAGCGTGGTCTGTCGGTGGTGCTGCTGGAGGGGCGGTGCATCGGCTGGGGTGCCAGTGGCCGCAACGGCGGCCAGCTGATTCGCGGCATCGGCCATGATGTCAGCGGTTTTGCCCGACATGTCGGCCAGGATGGCGTGCGCTACCTCCAGCAGGCCGGCATCGACTCGGTGGCGCTGGTCGCCGCGCGCATCGCCCGCTACAACATTGCCTGTGACCTGCGCTGGGGCTTTTGCGAACTGGCCAACACGCCCGCGCAGTTCGACGCCTTCAAGGATGAACTGCAAGACCTGGCAGCGCTAGGTTACCGCCACGAAACACGGCTGGTCGCAAGCGGGCAGTTGCATGAGATCGTCGCCAGCGACCGGTACGCCGGCGGCCTGGTGGACATGGGTTCAGGGCACCTGCACCCGCTCGACCTGGTTCAGGGCGAGGCCCGCGCCGCCCATGCCCTGGGCGTGCGCATTTTCGAGCAAAGCCCGGTGCTGCGTATCGAGCATGGGCCCAGCGTTACCGTGCATACGGCCCACGGCAGCGTGCGCGCGGGCCGCCTGGTGCTGGGCTGCAACGCCCACCTGGACGACCTGGAACCGCGGCTGAGTGGCAAGGTGCTGCCGGCCGGCAGTTACGTGGTGGCCACCGAACCGCTGCCCGAAACACTGGCGAGCCGCTTGATCCCGCAGAACATGGCACTGTGCGACCAGAAAGTCGGCCTGGATTACTACCGCCTCACCGCTGATCGCCGCCTGCTGTTCGGCGGCGCCTGCCACTATTCGGGCCGCGACCCCAAGGACATCGCCGGCTATATGCGGCCGAAGGTGCTGAAGGTATTCCCGCAACTGGCCGATGTGCGCATCGACTACCAGTGGGGTGGCATGATCGGCATCACCGCCAACCGCTTCCCCCAGGTCGGGCGCTTGAGCCAACACCCCAACGTGTATTACGCCCAAGGCTATTCCGGGCACGGGCTGAACGTGACTCACTGGACAGCCAAGCTGCTGGCAGAAAGCATCGCCCTGGGCCACAGCCACGGCCTGGATGTGTTCAGTGCAGTGCCGCATCTGACGTTCCCCGGTGGCAAGGCACTGCGCTCGCCACTGCTGGCGCTGGGGATGTTGTGGTACCGGTTACGTGAGGTGTTGGGCTAGCAATGTGTGGGTGTTATTTGCCAAAAGATATGCATCGCCTGTGAGATCGAGCGCCGCCCGCGCGGCGCTCGATCTCACAGGCGCTGCACATCTTGTGTCAAACACGCGTCAGCCCTCATACGATCCCTACGGGAGCTGGGCTTGAACGGCGATGAACTGCAAAGCAGCCCCCTACCCCCCGCAGTAGCTCAACATTCGACGAATGCAACCGCCAGGCCGCCGCGCGAGGTTTCCTTGTAGTTGGCATGCATGTCGGCACCGGTATCACGCAAGGTGCGGATTACCCGGTCGAGCGAAATGAAATGCTCGCCATCGCCCCGCAATGCCATTTGCACCGCATTGATCGCTTTCACGGCAGCGATGGCATTGCGTTCGATGCACGGCACCTGCACCAGGCCACCGACCGGGTCGCAGGTCAGCCCAAGGTTGTGTTCCAGGGCAATTTCGGCAGCATTTTCCAATTGCGCCGGTGTCGCGCCCAGCACCTGGGCCAGGCCGGCGGCCGCCATCGAGCAGGCAGACCCGACCTCCCCCTGGCAGCCGACCTCGGCGCCGGAAATGGAGGCGTTCTTTTTGCACAGGATGCCAACTGCAGCCGCGGCAAGCAGGAAGTCCACGACATCCGCGTCGCAGGCGCCAGGGTTGAACTTCATGTAGTAGTGCAGCACTGCCGGGATGATACCGGCTGCACCGTTGGTAGGCGCGGTGACCATGCGCCCGCCAGCGGCGTTCTCTTCGTTCACCGCCAGGGCGTACAGGTTGACCCACTCCATGGCGCCGAGCGTCGACCCGATCACATTAGGCTTGCCCAGTTCCTGCAAGCTACGGTGCAGCCGCGCCGCACGGCGTTTGACGTGCAAACCACCGGGCAGAATGCCCTCGTTGCGCAGGCCGTTGTCCACGCACTCGCGCATCGCAGCCCAAATGCGCAGCAGGCCGTCGCGCACCTCGGCTTCCGGGCGCCAGGCGCATTCGTTGGCCATCATCAGTTGCGCCACACTCAGGCCGTGGGCCTGGCACAGCTTCAGCAACTGGGCACCACTGCCGAACTCGTAGGGCAGCACGGCAGCGTTCTCTGCAGCCTTGGGCGCATCGACTTCGGCCTGTTCAACGATGAACCCGCCGCCGACGGAATAATAGGTCTGGCACAACAGGCTGTCCTGCCCGTGCAAGGCTTCCACGCGCATGGCGTTGGGGTGGTACGGCAGGTTCTCGTCGAGCAGCAGCATGTCTTGCGCATACTCGAACGCCACGGGGTGGCTGCCGTCCAGCATCAGGCAGTGTTCCTGCAGCACCTGACCGATGCGCGATTCGATGGTGGCCGGGTCGATACGGTCTGGCCACTGCCCCATCAAGCCCAGCAGGCAGGCACGGTCGGTGGCATGACCAACGCCGGTCGCCGACAACGAGCCATACAGGCGTACTTCAACGCGCGTCACCCGGCCCAGCAAGCCGTGCTCGCGCAGGGCCTGGGCAAAGGTCGCAGCCGCGCGCATCGGGCCGACGGTGTGGGAGCTGGACGGGCCGATGCCGATTTTGAAAAGGTCGAAAACACTGATAGCCATACTAATGCCTGACCATGCGCTGAAAGGTAGCCAGTGCACGGTTATCTGGAGAAAATGGGCGCTGCTGCGATTTTGCGCGATACTGACGCTGCGCGGTTAAAATGACCAACGAAACTTTCTAAGCAAGGCTTTAGCAGGACTAAACGATGCGACGCCAACTCAACGGCCAGATGTTTGTTTGGCTGCACGTCTTTGCCTGCGCCGCCAGGCACCTGTCCTTTACCCGCTGTGCAGAGGAACTGCACATCACCCCCGGGGCGGTCAGCCAACAGATGCGCCAGCTGGAAGAGCGCCTGGGTTACCGCCTGTTTCTGCGCCGGGCACGGGGCGTGGAACTGAGCGCCGAAGGCCAGCGCCTGGCGCAGACCGTGACCGACGCCTACGGCAGCATCGAGGCAGAGCTGCTACGCCTGGATGCCGGTGAGATCCGTGGCACATTGCGGGTGCGCTCCATCCCCTCGTTCCTGGCCAAGTGGCTAACGCCGCGCTTGCCACGTTTCCAGCAGCGCTACCCGGACATCGAACTGCGCCTGGTGGCCGAAGACAGTGCCCAGGCCTTGACCCCGGGCGACTTCGACCTGGCCATCGACCTCAACGACGGCAGCTACCCGGGCATGCTCTCCACGCCGCTGCTGGACGAGCAGATCTTTCCCGTATGCGCGCCCTCACTGCTGCGTGGGCGCCCCCCGCTGCACAGGCCGGCCGACCTGGTGCACTACCCGCTGCTGCACGACATCACCGCCTGGCGTGGCAGTTCGGAATATGCCGAATGGGAGTTCTACCTGGACGGGATCGGCGCCAATGGGTTGGACGTACGCCGTGGGCATACCTTCAACCGTAACCACCTGACCATCGAAGCGGCGATTGCCGGTATCGGCGTGGCCATTGCCCGGCGCACGCTACTCAACGATGAACTGGAACGCGGCGCGCTGATCGTGCCGTTTGGCGTACCCATCGCCAACCACAAACGCTATGTGGTGCATTACCCGCCCGGCGGGTTGACCCAGCCGGGCGCGCGGGCGGTACATGACTGGCTGGTGGAAGAAGCACGAGGGTTCCGCGAACTGCACCCGTTGAACACAGCATGAGGCCTGTTCTGCACCTGTGGCATGACAATCAATAGGCCTGTTTACCGGTGAACGCATTCAACGTGCGTACCAGAATCACGAAATCCAGCCACAACGACCAGTTGTTGATGTACTCGATGTCGGAGTCCACCCGCTGGATCATCTGTTCGATGTCCTTGGTCTCGCCACGGAACCCGCGCACCTGGGCCAGGCCGGTCATGCCCGGCTTGATGTTGTGGCGAGCGAAGTAATCCACGATGTCCTGGGAATACAAAGTGTCGTGCTGCAAGGCATGCGGCCGTGGCCCGACCAGCGACATTTCGCCGGTCAGCACATTGAACAGCTGCGGCAGTTCATCGAGGCTGGTACGGCGGATGAAGGCCCCAACCCGAGTCAACCGCGGGTCGTTTTTCTGGGCTTGCTGCACCACACCGCCTTCGGGCTGGTGCACATGCATGCTTCTGAATTTCCAGATACGAAACGCCTCACCCGTCCAGCCGGTACGTTCCTGGCGGAAAAACACCGGGCCGCGGCTGTCGAGCTTGATGGCCAGGGCAACGGCCAGCAATACCGGCGACGCACACAGCAGGATCAGCGCGGCCAGTACCCGGTCCTCGAGGTTTTTCAGGAACAGGCTCATGCCTGTGAGCGGGGTTTCCGACAAGGTCAGCACCGGAATGCCGGCAATTTCCCGCACGCTGTGGTTGATCAGGCGCAACGAGAAGATATCCGGTACCCAGTTCACCGCGATGCACTTGTCGAGCAGCTTGAAGTACACGTCGTTGATCACTTCCGAGCCGCCCAGCGGGGTCACCAGGTAGACCGTGCGGATGCCGTGGCGGGCGACCAGATCGTCAAGCTCGGCAATATGCCCGAGCACCGGCAGGCGCTGCTTGCCCTCGGCGCCCTCGCCTGCTTGCGGTTCAACCTTGTCGACCAGTACACACCCCAGCACCCGCTCGCCAAACCACGGGTTGCTGCTGATTTTCTGGTAAAGGAAGTTGGCCAGGTCACCATTGCCAATGATCAGGGCATTGTCCAGGCGTGCATGTGCGGTGAAGCGTTTTTGCAGCTCACGCACGGCGAAGTGCAGGAACAATTGGGCGAAGTAACCGATGACGAACAGTTGGCCAACCAGCAGCCGGGAGTAGGTTTCGCTCTGTTTGGTCAGGAACGCCATGACCACCAGAAAGCAGAACGTGGCCGACCAGGCCTTGAACAGGCGGAAGGCCTTGATCGAAAGCCCGACGTTGGTGCGGTAGATCGCGTAATGATCATAAATGACCGCCAGTGCGCCGATCAGCAACAGCAGCATGATCACGTAATCGGAGGTGATGTAGCCGAACTGGTCATAGATCAGGTACCAGGCGATACCCGTCACGGCAATGCCGTCGAGGCCGGCCTGGATGGCGTTGCTGACACTGCTTCGGCGCTGGAGTAAGGAGCGACTGCTTCTGGGTTCGAAAACCATTTCAGACCTCATCAATTGGAGCGTGGCAAGTGCCTTACAGCCAACAACCAGTCTTGAATCACAGCCTTGCAGCGCCGCACGCGGCAAAGCGCGCAGCGTCCAAACCATTGATATCAATGTAGCAGCCAGCTGCCACAGGCGGGCCCGGAATACGTGCTGCCACAGCTTTTGGCCGATTCACAGCGAGCGCCTGGCAGCAGCGCTCGCCCGCCGATGCAGCAACGTGCGCAGCAGAAACAGCGGGTTGCCCACCACGTAGCGCATGAACAGGCGCCTGGGCTCACGGCACAGCCGATACAGCCACTCGGCGCCGACCCCCCGCAGCCAGCCGGGGGCGCGGCTGACCTTGCCGCCGAGAAAGTCCAGGATCGCCCCACCACAGACGATCAGGCAGGGGCCGCTGATGCCGGCCAACTGTGCCGCGACCGCTTCCTGCTTGGGCATGCCCATGCCCAGCACGATCAGTTCCGGTTGATGCTCGTGCGCCAGTTGCAAGTAGGTATCGACAGTGGCAAAGCCATCGTGAACCGACACCGGCGCCACGCCGAAGGTGGCTGCGCAGTGCTGCACTGCTTGGTGCAGGTAGGGTTGCCGCGTACCCCAGAAGGCCACCTTACGCCCCCGGTAGGCCGCCAGCAGCCTGGGAATGAAATCGGTACCGTTCATGTTCAGGCCAGGCTCCAGGCCCAGGCGGCGGTAAAGGATCGCCATGCCGGAGCCATCGCGCAGCAGCACATCGGCCGCCGACAGCGCTTGGCAATAAACCCCGTCGCGCACCACCAGGTTCATTGCGTGGGCGTTGACGAACCCCAACACCGTCGCTTTGTCCGGGGTGGTAAGGTGCTCGAGCAGGCGCTGCACGGCGTTTTCGTCGGCGACCACATGCAGCTGCCCGACCAGGCGCGCCCAGCGTTGCTGCCATTGCCGCTGGCTCATCAGTCGTCATCCCGTTTCGAGCGCACCCATTCAACCTGGCGCTTGATCAGAAAACCCAGGTACAGGGGGATTTTCCGGGCTGCGTAGAACGGTGCGTACAACAACACCGAGAACGGGATCAGCTCCCGACAGAAGCGCGCCCAGGCCACCACCACCGCCACGCCGAGCAACCCCAGCCCCAGCAGGGCGAACCCTGCAGGTGCCGCCAGCCCGGTTACCAGGTAAACCAGCCAGGTCAGCAGGTTGAACCCCAGCAGTGCCAACACCAGCAAGGCCAAGGGTGATACCACCAGGTCAAGGGTCATCGCCGCGAGGGCACCATTGCGCTGGGTGATGGCAGCCAGCGCCCGCTTGGGCCCATCGGCCAGCATCAACCCCAGGTGGCCGTGCTCCCAACGCGTACGCTGGCTGTTGAGGCCTTGCGGGCTGAGCGGGAACTGGCTGGTTACCAAGGCTTCGGGGCAGAACAGCGGCGGCTTGCCTTGCTGGCAAAGATCGAGCCCGAGTTTCACATCCTCGACCAGATGGCCGTTGGCCAGGTTGACCTGGCGCAGGTCGTGCCAGCCGAAGGCCATGCCGGCGCCCATCAGCTGGCAAGGCAAGCCCAACCGCGCCCAGCCACGCGGGCGAACCAGGTTTTTCACCCGCCAGGCAAATTCGGCGACCTGCACTTTCAGCCCGGCACCTGCGGGTGCCCGCATCAGGTACAGCGCCTGCACTGGGCGCGCCGTTTCACGGCAACGCCGAGCCAGGATATCGATGGCGCCCTCGTCAACCTGGCAATCGGCATCCACCACGATCACCACCTCAGGGGGCTGGCGCGCCAGATGGCGCACGCCGAAGTCCAGGGCATAGCCTTTGCCGCGCAACTGGGCGTCATACCGCTCCACCACTTCGGCCCCCGCTTCGCGGGCCAACTGCGCCGTGGTGTCGCAACAGTTGTCGGCCACTACCAGCAAGCGGTCACCCTCCAGCAGTTGCGGCACGATGCTCGCCAGGCTGGCCTGAATGATCGAGGCCTCATTGTGGGCCGGCACCAGCACCGCAAGCGTCGGCCGCGCCGTG
This sequence comes from Pseudomonas sp. NY5710, assembly GCF_013305665.1. Taxonomy (NCBI): domain Bacteria; kingdom Pseudomonadati; phylum Pseudomonadota; class Gammaproteobacteria; order Pseudomonadales; family Pseudomonadaceae; genus Pseudomonas; species Pseudomonas sp. NY5710. Next base: position 2,547,011 of record NZ_CP045554.1, on the reverse strand, counting down.
TTGCACGGTGCCGGCCTGCGTGCGGGCAGGCAAGCCAGCAATACCTGCAGCGAAAACACCAACACCGGCACCAGGACGATGACCGTTAGCAGGCCCAGCAACCACCCTAATACACTTATCATGCGAATGCCTTGAAGTAGCCGGCCAGCCTGGCCGCCTCGGTGTCGATGTCGTGCCGTTGCAATACCCGCTCGTAGGCCGCCTGGCCCATGCGCTGCAACACCTCGGCAGGTTGCGCCAGGCACTCGGCCATGGCCGCTGCCAGCTCGTCCACTGCGCCCGCGGGGAACAGCCAGCCATTCTCGCCGGGCCGCACCAGCTCAGGGATCCCGGCAACAAACGTGGTCAGCACCGGGCGGCGCAAGGCCATGGCCTCCATGATCACCACCGGCAGGCCCTCGGCGAAGCTGGGCAATACCAGAGCGCGGGCAGCGAGGATTTCCTCGCGCACCTGTGCACTGCTGATCCAGCCAGTAATGCGTACGTGCTGCTGCAGGCCGTGGCGGGCAATCAAGGCCTCGATCTGCTCGCGCATTTCACCGTCACCGGCCAGCACCAGCTCAAAGGCCTGCGACTGGGCCGCCAGCTGGCGCGCGGCCTCCAGCAGCAACAACTGGCCTTTCTGCTCACACAGCCGCCCAACGCACACCAGGCGTGGCGCCGCGGGCGCCTCTACCGCAGGCACCGCATGGAACGCGCGCTCCAGCCCGCAATGCACCACCTTGACCTTGGCCCAGTGCTCGTGCGCCACCCAGCGCAACAGTTGGCTGCGCCCATACGAGCTGACCGCCGCGACAAAAGCGGCGCGCCGAACCTTTTCCCCCAGGTGCAGGAACTGTGGCTTGTCGAACTCTTCGGGGCCGTGCACGGTGAAACTGTAGGCCGGCCCGCCCAATATGTTGGCCAGCATGACCACTTCGGTAGAGTTGGTGCCAAAGTGCGCATGCACATGCTGCGCCTGCCCGGCCTGTAGCCACTGCAGCACCTGGCAGGCTTCGGCCAGATACACCAGGTGGTAGGGCCAGGCCCGGTCCGCTCGGCGGCCAAGCCGCAGTGCCAGCCACAGCGCCCGGCCAAAGCGCCGCGGCTGCGCGCGCAACACCTGCCACATGGGCCGCAACAGCTGCTTCAGCCCGCCTTGCAGCACGTAGCGGGTCTTGCCCCGCTCGGCCACGTCCTCGGCATCCTGCACCTCGGCGTCCCAGCCACGCAGTGCCAGGCGCTGCACCTCTATCCCCTGGCGCTCCAATGCCAGGATCTCGCGGCGGATAAAACTATGGCTGACCTTCGGGTACTGATTGATGAAATAAGCAATACGCATATGAACCCAGATCCAAACCCGCTTGATGACCAACCGCCCCAAGCAACCTTTACTTCAGGCTGTCAACTACCGGCGGCCTGCCTACTGCCGATGCACTCACAGCAAATGCATCCCCCTGTGTTCCTTGTAGTCCAAGGTTGGCACCATTGCTTGGCAAAGCTGCTTGCAAACAGTTGAATACATCGTCGAGCAATGCTTGGCGACGGCGATACATCGCCCGTTTCTTTGCCGGAATGTCGGCCTCGGCACGCTGCGCCGGCGCCAATGGCAGGCTGTAGAAATCGGCATGCTCTGAGGCGCTGGCACCATGCTCCTGCCAGATAGCATCGTAGTTGGCCGCCAGTTCCTGGCCCTTGTCACGGCCAAAATAAGCGTGGCGGTGATGCCGGCTGGCATCGTTCACGGCGTACAACCGGGCGACCCCCAAAGTTCTGGCCAGACACTTCAACGCTTCCAGCAGCAAGCTGCGCGGGCGCAACCCCTCGAAGTCCTTGGTCAGGTCGCGGTAGATGGCCAGCGAGGTGTCGCTGTCGATGCCTTTATGGATGCCTTGCACTGCGCCGATGTACAAACCGATGCCGGCCGGCCCCTGGCACAGGGTGAACGCCAGGGACGCCACACGCAACTCACCCTGGAACAGGTTGAGCACCAGCTCGCCTTCGCGCTTGAACCAGATCGGCCTGTCGAGCACCAGGCAGCAGCCCGGCGAATAGCTTCCCAGGTCACACAGGGTAAGGCTGTCGTCCCGGCCCAACAGCAACAGCCCAGGAAAATGCCGGGCCACCAGCTCGAAGTGCGAGGCGACTGCATCAAGGCGTTGCGGCGCTTGCCAGTGCTGGCTGATATAGGGCCATTGCACGACACCGATGCAATCAACGCCCAACTGCTGCACCCCCGGCTGGCCCAGTGCCGCGGTCAGGCGCTGCAGGAAGGTGTTCAGTTGCGGCCAATGCCTGGCCATCTGCAGGCTCAACTTGTACTTGTTGTGCAATGCCCGCAACGAGTAACCGGGTTGCAGGGTAAACACGCTTTTCACGAGGGTGCCGAGCATCATGGGCCTCTCTCACTTGTACTCGATCAAAGCCGCTTTGCCAGCCGCCAGGCGGTGGCGCAGAAACTTCAGCTGGCCGAGCATTTCGGGGAACTTGCCCAGTACCAGAAACACGGCCTGCAGCCAGTTTTCGCGCGGCGACCTGTTGCCCCGCTGCGCCAGGCGCATGGCCTGCAACGGGTAGATCAACAACAACCCCAAGCCCCAGCCGCCCACCAGCAGGCAGGCCAGCACGATCGACACGGGAATGCCCAGGCCCCACACCCAGGCCCGGCGCGACTCGCGCAACCAGTGCCGCTCGGGCGGCTGACCGTGCAGATAGGCGCCCTCGGCGTAGGCGTGCCCGGCACGCAGGCTGCGCCGCCACCATTGGCTGAACCGGGTCATGTTGGCGTCGTGCAAGGTCATCTCGGCATCCAGGCGCCAGATTTTCCAGCCCTTGGCGCGCAAGCGCACGCACAGCTCCGGTTCTTCCCCAGCGATCAGGTCAGGCCGAAAACCGCTCACAGCGGTGAAAGCGTCTACCCGCATCAACGCGTCACCGCCGCAGGCCTTGGCCTCGCCGATCGGGGTGTCCCATTCCAGGTCGCACAACAGGTTGTACACCGAGCGCTGCGCGAAGCGTTCGCGGCGCCGGCCACACACCACCGCCACCGCGGGGTGCGCGGCCAGAAACGTCTGGGCGGTGGCCAGCCAGCGGGCATCCACTTCGCAGTCGCCATCGACGAACTGCACCCACTGCATGGCTGGCAGCAACCGCTGCAACACGGCAAAGCCTTCGTTACGCGCCCTTGCCGCGGTGAACGGGGTGCTCATGTCCAACGCCAGCACCTCGACGCCCAAGGCGGCGGCCAGCTGTTGCGAACCGTCGCTGGAGCCCGAGTCTACATACACGACCTTGTCAGCCCCATGGGCCAGCGAGCGCAGGCAGCGCGCCAAACGCTGGCCCTCGTTGCGGCCAATGACCACCACGCCGATCTGCATCGCCAAGGGCCTCACTCGACCGCCGCCGAGGCGGCCAAGTGCCGGGCCTTGATGACTGCCGGTACACCGACAGCCAGGGAGTTGTCTGGCACATCCACCAGCACCACGGCATTGGCACCAATAATCACGTTGTTGCCGATGCGAATGCTGCCCAGTATTTTGGCGCCCGTACCAATGTCGACGTTGTTGCCGAACACCGGGGCAATGGGCTCGTCGACATTTTTCAGGCCCACCACCACGCCATTGCGGATGCGGCAGTCGTCGCCAAACCGGGCGTAGCCGCTGACCACGATGCCACCGAAATGGTCGATGACGAAATTGCGGCCGATCACCGCCTCGCAGGGCAGTTCCACCCCGGTGATGATCTGCACGAACTTGAACAGCACCTTGTACACCAGAGAGCACAGCTTGCGCAGCAGCGCTGGGCGCACGCCGTAGCGCCAGCGGCCGAAGCGGTACACCAGCAATACCCAGAAGCCTTGGGCGCCCCAGTCGCCACCATGGGCCCGCAGGTCGGCGCGTATATTCTCGAACATGGCGGTAGCTACCTTGTGGGTTGGCTGGCGTAACGGGTCTGCAACAGCAGTGACCAGGTCGCCCGGCAATGACGCCAGCAGGCCTGTATCGCGCCTCGGCCGCGTCGTTTCAACAGCGCTTTGAGTGCCAGCACCAAGTCGCCCACGGTCACCAGCAGCATATGCAACGCTAGCCCGGCCAAGCCATGGTGCTTGCGGAAATACAGCAGCTCGCTCTCGATCTGGTAAGCGGAAATCTGCCGGCTGGCAGCTTCCAATTCGGTGACTGACTTGGAGCTTTCACCCCCGATGTGGACCACCGTGGTATGTGGGTAGAACACCACTTTCCAGCCGGCCTGCTTGACCCGCTTGCAGTGGTCGACTTCCTCGTAATAAAGAAAGTAGCGCGGATCGAACAGGCCTACCTGGTCCAGCACTTCGCGGCGCACAAGGTAGAAGCAACCGGGCAACCAGTCGCATTCGCGGACCGAAGCGTGGTCCCAGTCCATGTCGTCGACCATTTTCAGCCCGGGGAAAAAGCGCCCCAGGCCAGTACGCCCGACGAAGACGTTCAGCGGCGTGGGAAAATAGCGGCAGCTGGGTTGCAGGTCCCCCTCTCGGCCCTCGAGGCGTACCCCCAGCACGCCGCAGTCCGGGTGGGCATCCATGTAGTCGAGGGTTTTTTGCAGGGAATCGGCGGCCACGAACGCATCGGTGTTGAGCAACAATGCATACTTGCCTTGCAGGTGGGCCAGCAACTGGTTGTTGGCACGGCCAAAACCTACGTTGTGCTTGTTGCTGAGCAACACTGCCTCTGGGCAAACCTCAGCCATACGCTGCAGCGAGTCGTCGACGGAGGCATTGTCCACCACCAGGTAACTGGCCAAGTGTTCGCTGCCTGCGCGGCGCAGCGCATCGAACATTGGCTGCAGCAACCCGGCGGTGTTGAAATTGACCACCATCACGTCCACCGGTTTGCTACCCATTATTGCCATCCCCGAAGAAGTACTGGCGCCTCTGCGCCATCAGTTGCGGCTCAACCGTGGGGTCGTAGGCACCGTCGCGCTGTTTGATCAGGTCGATCCACGGGTAGGCTTCGCAACGTGCCTCGACCCGTTTGACCAGCGCCTCGGTGGTGCAGATGAACACGGCCGGGTTGCCGCCGTAGACGGTGCCCGGTGGCACGTCCTTGGTGACCACCGCCCCTGCCGCGACGATGGACTCGGGACCGATGGTCACCCGCGGCATGATGATCGCACCGTGGCCGATGAAGCAGTTGTCCTTGATGTCGATGAAACCGACCGAATCAAGGTGTTTGCCAAACCGGTGTTCGATCAGCAAGACCACCCCGTCGTGGCCGATCAACGTGCAGTCCGACAACCCCACGCTGTTGCCGATACGCACCAGTGACGGGTCGAGGAACTTGCAGCCGGCATTAACGAAGAAGTTGTCGCCCACCGAATGAAAGTTGCCCCAGCGTTTGAGGTAGGCCCCCCACTCCAGCCCCGACGGCCTGCAGAACCGGCGGTAGAACGTGCCTCCGCGCCCGGTTGCATGTGCGTAATGTGCCACTGCCTTGCGTATCCATCCCATCATCCTTCCTGGCCTCGCGATCAATACGGCTGGAATGCCCTGAGGCGATGCGGTCTCGTTCTTCTAGATGCTGACCACTACGCACTCAACCTGTGTGCAACATGGTTCACGCGGCGGCGCCGCTCTGCGCCCTCATCTTCGCGTCAAGGTGGTCGGCCAGCCGCACGGCGAACTGCAACAGCGGCATGGTCGGATTGGAGGCGCCGCCCTTGGCAAAAATACTGCTGCCGGCGACATACAGGTTTTGCGTGCCGAATACCCTGCAGTTGCCGTCCACGACGCCCGTTTGCGCAGACGCGGCCATGCGCGTGGTGCCCATGTGGTGGGCATGGGGCGCCATTTTCAGCGGTATCGAGGTGTCATAGACAAACTCGTTGAGTTTGACGAAGCCCAGGCCCGTGTCGGCGAACTGCTTGGCCAGCTCCGTACCGATGCACTTGATGGTGTGCCGGTCATCAGCACTGAGCACCCAGTTCACGCTGACCTTCGGCACCCCCAGCGCGTCGTGCTCGTCGAGCAGTGAAATGCGGCTGTGCAGGTTGGGAAACTGCTCGATCATGGTACTGATCACGCCGTCACCGGGGCAGCTGAACTTGGCCACGAACTCGATCTTGCTGGAAATTCCCATGTCGCAGGCCAGGTTCTCGAGAAAATGCTTGACCTCGGCAGTGCGGCCATAGGTTTGCACATCGGCCAACAAGGCTGTGGTGACGTTGCCTTTGCCGGCCTGGTATTCAGCGAGGAAGGCATCGGTGGTGTAGTACTGGCGCGGCTCCGGGTCTTGCCCGGACTTGAGGATGAAGGTGCCCATCTCGATGTTCAGGTGCTCCATGAAGCACGCGCCAACCAGGCCTTCCTTGTTGACCACCCCCGCAGCCACCAGGGACTGGCTGTTGAGCAGCTGTCGGGCATTCTCGATGGCCCCCGTGGCCAGAATGAAGTTGCGGGCCACCAACCGCTGGCGATTGCGCTGGTAGTCCGACAGCACCACCGCCGCCAGGTGGCCGGATGCCTGATCGAACTCCAGGTCCACGCAGTTGCAATTGATGAACAGGTCCAGGCCCGGGGTCTGCTCCAGCGCCGTAGCGTATTTCTGGGCGAAGCGGGTCGGGGTGCTGAGCAGAAAACGGTCAGCTTCGAAGTCGCCACCCTCAAGCCCGGTGTTCAGTGCCCGAAAATCTGCCCCGGCGGGCAGGTCGACGATGTCCATGGCCACCGGCAGGTAGGGCTCAATCTCCGCATAGGCAATGGGCCAACCCGGCAACTCACCCGGTGGGGCCACGGCGAAGTCGGAAGCCGTGAAGGGCCGACACCGGCCGGCCCAATGGTTGGACGTGCCGCCCAGGTAACGCAGGCGGGTTTCCTCGGCATACAGCTCGAGGCCGGTCGAGGGGCAGGCGTACAGGGCTTGCGAATGCGGTGTGTACTCACGCCCCCCACCTTCGGCCAGCAACACGTTCCAGCCGGCTGCCGCCAGGCGCAGGCCAAGGGTGATCCCCGCAGGGCCGGCCCCGATGATGCAGAAATCGTAGTTGTCGCGCAGCGTTTTCTGCTGCTCATAGTCCTGGATCATGCTGGCTGGTTCCGGAAATAGCGGGACGGCAGTACCCAGCCGTTGATCACCACGAACCCTGGTTTTTCAACCGGTTTGCCAGCAAACACCGCCGTGGCGCCGAACGCCGCGCTGCCCACGCCCAGCAGCACGCAACTCTGGAGAAAGCCTCTACGACCCAACTGCGCAGTACAAAAAGTGAGCTTCCCCATGATCCTGTGACCTTTCCCCATGAAAGTTACACCCAGCACGCAGCCCTACAGCCAGTTGAAGAAGGCCGTCAGCAACGCCCCGCACAGCGCTCCCACCAGCAGCATCGGTAGCACCACCAGCTCACGTTTGAGGCTGAAGATGCCCAGCTTGCGATTGACATGAACAACCAGTACCAGCGTCGGCACCGTGTGCAGGGCCACCCCCCAGATCGCCCATTGCACCCCCCCCAGCGCCAGCAACAGCGGCAGTAGCCCCCACAGCGAAACCAGGCGGATGATGTTGTCCATGGCCTGGTACTTGGTGAGGCCCAACGCAATCCATACCTGATGAGCCAAGGTATAGCGCAATACGATGAAGGACAGCGAAAGAATTGCCAGCATTTGGCCAGCTTCCTGGTAGCGATCATCGTACATCCAGCCAATCAGCAGCGGGCTGGCAGTCAGGAAGCCCCCGCAAATGAACAGCACCAGCAGGTCGACCAGCAAACGGAAGCGGTAATACAGGGTCTTCAGCCGCGCTTTGTCGTCGGCCCTGGCCGCCTCGCTGAACGCTGGCAGCGCCACGGCGCCGACGATCTTCATCAGCGCCGTCTGAACCGCGCCAAGGATGAGCACGGCAATGGAGTACACCCCCAATTGCGCCGCCGACATGCTGGCGCCAAACCAGATACGGTCACCGTACATGGCCAGTACGCCGACCATCGACGACAACAGGATCCAGCGGCCGAAGACGATCAGTTCGGTGAGTGCCGTACGGTCCCAGCGCAAGTGGTTGCGTGGCCCTTCCAATGCGGTGTGGCCCAGCACAGTCCAGGCCACCGCCGAGACCAGGCCCGCGATGACCAGGGCCCAGATCGAGTGGGTCAGCACGCCCAGTATCAGCATCACCACCAGCCCGGCCAGTTGCGAGGCCAGGTCGACCAGCACCACGCGCTTCTGCTGGAAGGTCCGCACCGCGACATCGATCTTGGTGGATTGGAAGCCCCATATCAGTGCCGACAGGCCGGTAACCGCCAACACCATCGGCAGCACAGGGGCGGCATAGGTGGAGTCTGCCGGCCACACCTCCTGGTACTGCGCCACCCAGGCCGCCAGGGCCAGCAGCAGCGTCAGGGCGAACAGCACGAAGCCGCGGATGATCTGCACGGTCCACGCCGTATTGAGAAAGTCCGGGTCGTCGCCACGGTGGCTCTGGATGATGTTCTGGCGCAGGCCAACATCGGAGAGCAGATGCAGGAGGACCGAAACGGTGGTGGCGATGACCATCACGCCGAACATTTCCGGCAGCAACAGCCGCGCCATGATCAGGTTGCCGCCGAGGCGCATGACCTGTGAAGCCACCTGCGAGACCAGGTTCCACGACCCGGCCCGCATGGCCCGCTTGCGCAGGCTCGCGGAGGCTGACACATCAATCGACGGCATGAATTCATTCTCTGACTGATTGGCTAAAAGTCACTATAGTTTCAATTAGCCACGATGCTAGTGCCCTGGCCCGGAACTCAGCGCTTCGCTGTCTGGCGGCGTCTTGGGAACCCGGCCGGCGTTGCCACTCGCCCGAAGAGAACGTAGTTCCGCGACAGGGCAGCCGCCGTTTGCCCACCGAAGGAAAGGTGCACATAGCCGATGCCTGAACATTTTCGTGCGTTGATCGTCATTCTGTTTCTGGCGAGCGTGGTCTTCGTGTTGGCGCGGCGGCCGGCCACCGACCTGATTCCGCTCGGTGATTACAAGCGCAGGCGCAATTTGTGGTTCCTGCTTACCGTGCTGGCGTTCGTCTCGCACAGCTTCTGGCTGTACCTGGCCGCAGGTGCGGCCATCCTGTTGCTGGCACGGCGCCGCGAGCACAACCCCATGGCGCTGTTCTACATGCTGTTGTTCCTGATCCCGCCGGCCTCGGTGCAAGTGCCAGGGTTCGGCGTGGTCAATTACCTGGTCGACCTGAACCACATTCGGCTGCTGACCCTGTGCGTGCTGCTGCCGGCTGCGCTGGAGCTGCGCCGGCAACCCGACACTGTGCGCTTTGGGCGCACCTGGGCCGACCGGCTGCTGGCCGCCGGGCTGGTGCTGATGAGCGTGCTGTACCTGCGCGAGACCACCCTGACCGATACCTTGCGCCAGGCCCTGTACCTGTATGTCGACGTATTCCTGCCGTACTACGTGGCCAGCCGTGGCCTGCGCCAGCTCAGCGACTTCAAGGACGCGATGTTGGCGTTCGTGCTCACCTCGTTCGTCATGGCCCTGATCGCGGTTGCCGAATACGTGCGCCACTGGTTGCTGTACAGCGCCTTGGTCGACGCCATGGGCGTGCCTTGGAGCATGTCCGGCTACCTGAGCCGTGGCGGCGCCCTGCGCGCCAGTGTCACCACCGGCCAGGCGATTGCCCTGGGCTATGTGATGAGCGTGGCGATCGGCCTGTTCCTGTTCGTGCAGGGTTACGTGCAGCGGCCCTTGCACAGGGCCATGGGCGCCCTGCTGCTGGCGGCCGGCCTGTTCGCGCCGTTGTCCCGTGGGCCGTGGATAGGCGCAGTGGTCATCGTGGTGGTGTTCATCGCGCTGGGCAAAGGTGCGGTCAGGCGCCTGGCGCTGCTAGGGGCGGCCGGCATGCTCGCGTTGCCGTTGCTGACGGTGGTGCCGGGCGGTGACAAGGTGCTGGACCTGCTGCCCTACATCGGCAATATCGAAAAGGAAAACATCACCTATCGCGAGCGGCTGATGGACAACTCGTGGATCGTCATCCAGCGCAATCCGCTGTTCGGCTCGTTCGACTTCCGCAACACCCCGGAAATGCAGGCGATGATCCAGGGTGAAGGCATCATCGACATCGTCAACACCTACATCAACCTGGCGCTGCGCGTGGGGCTGGTCGGGCTTGGCCTGTTCGTGGCGTTCTTTGCCGTGGTGCTGCACGGTATCCGCAAGGCGATGCGCAGTTTCCCGGACAAGGACGACGAACGACGACAGCTTGGCCGCGTGTTGCTGGCAACGCTGATCGGCATCCTGGTGATCATCTTCACCGTCAGCAGTATCACCTTCATCCCCGTGGTGTACTGGTCGATCGCCGGTCTGGGCGTGGCCTACACCCAGATGGTGCGGCGGCTGCATGCCAGCCCCGCGGTGGCACTGGCCGAACCCGACCTCCAACCCAGGTAATGCTCATGAATGCGCTCGCCCTGCGTGGTTTCATCCGCCTTTCGGCCTTCGCCAGCCTGGTCTTGCTGCCATTGCCGGGCTGGGCGTCTGCCTGGCAGGTCAGTGTCGACGAGCACACTGGCTTGCCCACCGTAAGCCGTGGTGGCGGCCCGGTGATGAAAGCCAAGTTCGATTTCTGGGCCGCCAACTGGAGCTGGACCGGCTTCTACACCGACGTCAAGGTCAATGGGCCGTACCACTACACCCTGCTGGGCAAGAACAAGGAACTGGACTTCGACCTGGCCGCGGATATCCGCAAGGAGCAGGCGCAAACCCTGAGCTGGACCTTCGACCTCGATGCACACAGCCGCAAGGCCGGGGTGATGGGGGGCGGCATGGTGTTCCAGTTCGATCCTGCGCAAATCACCGGCGCCATGGGCGCCCCGCAATTGCTGCCAGGCAACCGCGGCTGGTGGTGGGGCAACGCCGAGCAGGGCCGGCGCATCGAAATGCGCTTCGAGCCGCCCTTGGCCAAGGTGTATTTCGAGCGTGGCAACCCATCTGAGCTGCGCGCGTTTCTGTACCAGGACCCGATCACTGCCGGCAAGCAACAGCTCAAGGCCGTGCTCAACCTGACCGGGGACATCGAGCTCGCACCCACTGCCACCGAACGCTTCGGCCTGGCCGACCCGGCCAGCTGGCCAGACGACCAGTTGGACTGGCGCAGCGCGCCGGTAGACTTTTCGTTCCTCAACGCAGCAGAAAAACCCGCTGGCAAGCGTGGCTTCGTCAAGGCGGTCGGCGAGCAACTGGTGTTTGCCGACAACACCGCCGTGCGGTTCTGGGGCACCAACCTGTCGGCCTATGCGTTGTTCAAAAGCCCCGACGAGGAGATCCGCCAGCAGGCCAAACGCTTGTCGGCCCTGGGTTTCAACCTGGTCCGCCTGCATCATCACGATTCACCCTGGGTCAGCCCCAATGTGTTTGGCGACGGTACCCTGGTGCGCGACACCCAGCAGCTCAGCGCCGAATCGCTGCGCAAGCTGGACCTGTGGATCAAAGCACTCAAGGACGAGGGTATCTACATCTGGCTGGACATGCATGTGCAGCGGGCGCTCACTGCCAACGACAATATCGAAGACTTCGACGAACTGGCCAAAGGCGAAGCGCGCATCGACCTGAAGGGCTACGCCTACGTCAACCGCAGTATTCAGCAGGCAATGAAACGCTTCGCCGAGCAGTACCTGACCCACGTCAACCCATACACGGGGCTGGCCTACAAAGATGACCCGGCCATTGCCGCCGTGCTGATCACCAACGAGAACGACCTGACTCAGCACTACGGCAATGCCCTGATGCCGAACAAGGATGTGCCGCGCCACAGCGAACGCTACATGGCGGCCGCCAAGGCCTTCGCCAAACAGTACGACCTGCCCGCCGACCTGACTTGGCGTGCCTGGGAGCATGGGCCATCGAAGCTGTTCCTCAACGAGCTGGAACAGCGCTTCAATGCCGACATGATCACCCACCTGCGCAGCGTGGGCGTAAAAGTGCCGATCGCCACCACCAGCACCTGGGGCGGCAACGGCCTGAGTGCGCTGCCGGCACTGAGCGTTGGCGATGTGATCGACGCCCATAGCTATGGTGACATGGGGCAACTGGAGAAAAACCCGCTGACCAGCGACGGCATGATCGACTGGATCGGCGCCGCCCAGGTGGTCGGCAAGCCATTGACCGTCACCGAGTGGAACGCCGAGCCGTTCCCGCTGCCAGACCGTCACTCGCTGCCACTGTACGTGGCCGCTACCGCCAGCCACCAAGGCTGGGACGCCCTGATGCAATATGCCTACAGCCAACAGGCGTTCAACCCGGGTTGGCGCACGGCAGACAACTGGCACGCCTACAACGACCCTGGCATGCTCGCCACCCTGCCCGCTGCCGCCCTGCTCTATCGCCGAGGCGACGTGAAGCCGGCCACCACCGACTATGTATTCGCCCCGACGGCCGCCACCCTGTACAACCAGGAAATCACCCCGCGCAATTCGCCACTGCTGCGTACTGCCATGGAAAAGGGCCGCTTGCAGATCGCCCTGCCGCAAACGCCGCAACTGCCCTGGCTGAAACCTGCTGCCATTCCAAGCGGCGCGCACGTGCTGCAAGACCCCGGTGAATCGCTGCTGCCGGCGGATGCCAGCGAATCGACCACCGACACGGGCGAGCTCAGGCGTAACTGGCAACAAGGCCTTTACACCATCGACACGCCGCTCACCCAGGCCGCCACCGGCTGGCTAGGGGGGCGTTCGATCAGCCTGGGCGCTGTGCAGGTGCAGGCGACTACGCCCTATGCCAGTGTCGTGGTGCAGAGCCTGGACGACAAGCCGCTGGGGCAGTCGCGGGACCTGCTGGTGTCGCTGGGCACCCGGGCCATGCCCAAGCCCGATGACAAGACACCGTTCAATGTCGAGCCGCTGGAAGGCCGCCTGACCATCCAGGCCCCTGCCGGCCTGAAGCTGTACGCCCGCGATGCACAGGCGCAGTTGAAGGCGCTGCCTGTGGCCTACGACAACGGGCACTACACCCTGACCTTCGACGGCAGCTACATGTCCAACTGGCTGTTCTTGAAATAGGGCACATGGCCATCTACGCTCGATTCACTGCGTCGCTAAAACAGCAGGTCACAGGGGGTGCGCATGAAATGCCTGGTTGTCGGTGGCGCCGGCTACATTGGCTCACACATGGTCAAGCACCTGCAGGGCGCTGGCCATGAGGTGGTGGTGGCGGACCTGATATCACCTGGCCCCGGGGTTCAATGGGCCAAGCTGGACATTGCCGACGAAGCCGCACTGGATGTGTTGTTCGGTGTTGTGCGGTTCGACGCGGTGTTTCACTTTGCCTCGTTCATTCAGGTGGGTGAGTCGGTCAGCGCGCCAGGTAAGTATTACCAGAACAATGTGGCTGCCACCCTTGCGCTGCTGCAGGCCATGGTCAACGCCGGCATCAAGTACCTGGTGTTTTCGTCGAGCGCTGCGGTGTACGGCAACCCGCTGTATGTGCCCATTGACGAAGCGCATGGCAAGCAGCCAATCAACCCCTATGGCTTGAGCAAATGGATGGTCGAGCAGATTCTCGAGGACTTCGACCGTGCCTACGGTTTGAAGTCGGTCTGCCTGCGCTATTTCAACGCTGCCGGCGCCGACCCGGAGGGCCAGTTGGGTGAGCGGCATGAACCGGAAACCCACCTGATCCCGTTGATCCTGCAGGCGGCATCGGGGCGGCGTGAAGCGGTCACGGTATTTGGCCGCGACTACGACACCCCGGACGGCACCTGTATCCGCGATTATGTGCATGTGTCGGACCTGGCCACGGCGCATGCGTTGGCGGTGGACTACCTGCTGGCGGGTGGGGAGCGTACTGCGTTCAATCTGGGCAACGGCCTGGGGTTTTCGGTGCAGCAGGTGATCGATACGGCGCGTGGGGTAACCGGGCGACAGATCGACACGCTGGACGCCCCCCGCCGCGCCGGCGACCCGCCGCGGTTGGTGGCCGATGCCAGCAGAGCGTTGCAAGTGCTGGGCTGGCGGCCGGAGTTCGCCGCGTTGGAGCAGATCGTGCGGCATGCGTGGCAGTGGGAGTTGCAGTATCCCTGGGCCATGCGCCAAGGGCGGCAGCCGTGAACAGCACGGGCCGCGTTCGTCGTTAGCCACAGCGACACCGCCCGTCGTAGGAGCGGGTTCACCCGCGAAGAGGCCGGACCTGCCGGCATGATTTCCTGGCCATACACCATTGCAGCCGCCACCGCATTCGCGGGTAAACCCGCTCCTACACTGGTCGGTGATGGCCGCCTAACCCGGATCGGCACGGCCCGTTGTGGGCGCGGGTTCACCCGCGAAGAGGCCGGACCTGCCGGCAAGATTTCCTGGCCATTCACCATCGCAGCCGCCACCGCATTCGCGGGTAAACCCGCTCCTACACTGGTCGGTGATGGCTACCTAACCCGGATCGGCACGGCCCGTTGTGGGCGCGGGTTCACGCGCGAAGAGGCCGGACCTGCCGGCAAAATTCCCTGGCCATTCACCGTTGCACCCGCCACCGCATTTGCGGGTCGATGGTGGCGAAATATCTCGGATCAACATCGCCCGTCGTAGGAGCGGGTTCACCCGCGAAGAGGCCGTACCTGCCGACAAAATTCCCTGGCCATTCACCATTGCACCCGCCACCGCATTCGCGGGTCGTTGGTGGCGAAATATCTCGGATCAACATCACCCATCGTAGGAGCGGGTTCACCCGCGGCCGGACCTGCCGGCAAAATTCCCTGGCCATTCATCGTTGCACCCGCTACCCCATTTGCGGGTCGATGGTGGCGAAATATCTCGGATCAACATCGCCCGTCGTAGGAGCGGGTTCACCCGCGAAGAGGCCGGACCTGCCGGCAAAATTCCCTGGCCATTCACCGTTGCACCCGCCACCGCATTTGCGGGTCGATGGTGGCGACATATCTCGGATCGGCACCGCCCGTTGTGGGGGCGGGTTCACCCGCGGTACTTTAGCGTCGCCTCAGTAATAGGTACGCGGCTGTTCGTCAGCCTTGTTCAACACCGTACCAATCAGGTTGACCCCTGCCAGGTGATGCAGGCAGTCCTCGATTTCTTTCTTGTTGTTCATGCCATTGGCCACCACCAGCAATACACAATCGAACTTGGGTATGACGGTGATCGCGTCGTCGGAGCTCAGCAACGGCGGCAGGTCGAAAATGCAGATGCGCGACTCGTAGCGGTTGCGCAACTCGCCAATCAGGTTACTCACCTTGGGCGACGACAACACCTCGGTCGACAACGGCACCGGCACTCGGGTCGGCAGCACCACGAAGCGCGGCAAGGTCGGGTTGACCAGGCAGTCCTGCAGTGGCGACTTGTCGTTCAGGAACTCATTCAGCGCATGCTCCATCGGCAGCCCCAATGTGCTTCCCACCTTGGGCCGGCGCAGGTCGAAGTCCACCAGCAAGGCGGTCTTGGTGGTGTGGTGGGCAATACTCATGGCCAGGTTGACCGCCAACACGGTTTTGCCTGCCTCCGGCGTGGGCGAGGTGATGGCCAGGGTGCGCCAGCCGTTCTCGTCCATCAGCCGCAGCACCTGGGTGCGCAACAGGTCGATCGGCCCGTTCATGTTCGAGTTCTTGTTGAACGCCACAATACGGTTGCGCTCCAGGTGGTCTGGATGCAGCGGCACCACCTTGGTGTTGACGTAATCGAACTGCCCCGGCACCTCCGCCAGCGCCGTGCCAGGGGCCGGCGACAGCGGCTGAGGGGTACCCGGTGTGACCTGATGAATAGTGTTGCCAACAGCCGGCTTGGTCCTGTCCATCACTGCATTCCCTATACGAACCGCGACATGACTTTGTACAGCAGCACATCCAGTGGCATGTAGTACACGTGCACCAGCACTATCATGATAGCCGCCAGCGCCAAGGCCGCCACGAGCAAGCGGTTACGCCAGCGTTTGCGCCTGGCCACATCGGCCCGCGTCTCGATATACGGCAGTGCCACCAACACCCGTTTGCCCAGCAGGCTCTCCAGAGCACCAACGCCCCGAACCCGCTGGTTGAGCATTTCCAGCAACATGACCAGCGCGCCGCCACCGGCCGGCGCCAGCACCAGCCCCAGCGCGGCGATCTTCTTGCGGTTAGGCTTGATCGGCTTCTCGGGCAACAGGGGCGGCTCCAGCAGCACAAAGCGCTCGGCTTTGTTTTCCTGCTCCAGGCTTTCGGTGATTTTCGCGCTCATTTCCTTGGCGCGGATTTCTTCGTATTTCTTGCGTGCGTTGTCGTGGTCACGCATCAGTGTGACCAAGCCACGCTCGACCTGCGGCGCCTCCAGGATCTCGGCTTCGTAGCCTTCCATTTTTCGGGTCAGCTCGCGCTTTTGCTCGGCCAGCGAAGCGATGCGTTCCTGGGCGGCGCTCATTTTGGCACGCACCCGGGCAACATCCAGGCTGACCGAAGACGCAGTGCTGGTGCGACCACCACTGGCTTCCAGCGCCTGAATCTTGCGTTTGACCGCCACCACATCGGGGTGGGCTTCCTTGTAACGGGTCAACAGCCGGGCGTACTCTGCCTTGAGGCTTGGCAGGTCCTGGGCCTGGTCGGCAGCGGCAGGGCGCGCGCCATCGGCTGCCTTGGTCGCCAGGCCGGCATTGGCCGCCGACAGTTCGAGCTCCAGGTAACGCAACTCTTCCTGCGCCGCCTTGTAGTCCCGGTCGACCTCACGGAATTCCAGCTCCGAACGCGACAGCATGTTCATGCGCAGCGTCTGGTGCTCGGGCAGTGCATTGGCATGTGCCTGCTTGAAATCGGCCAGCTGGTTTTCCAGGCTGGCCAGCTCAGCGCCCAGCTTGTTGGCTTCCTGGGTGAGAAACTCGGTGGTTTCGTTGGCCCGCTCGGTACGCTGCTTGAGGTTTTCGTTGAGGAACAGCGATACCAGCTCATCGGCGACCTGCTTGGCCACTTGCGGCTGCTTGTGCTCGAACGACACATTGAAGGCCACGGTCGCCTCGCCCCTGCCGCGCACGAACGTGGTAAGGGTCTCGACCACGATGGCGTTGCGCATCTGGTCGATTTTGTCGCTTTCGCCAAGACGCTTGTCGGCGAACAGGTCGTACTTGTCGATGATGCGCAGCAGGTTCTCGCGGGTCATGACACGCTGGCGGATCACCTCGATGCGTTCATCGGCAAAACTGGTGGTGTTGGTTGATACCAGCTCGGGCGAAATCTGCTGTGACTCCACCAGGATAGTGCCGGTCGACTGGTAGATCGGCGGCACCATCAAGGCCACCGCCACGGTCGCGGCCAGAATGACTACGGCACTCACCCCTAGCACCAGGGCTCGGTCCTTGATTATGGCGATGTAATCTCTGAGGGATAGCTCGTAGTCAGACTTCATGGGGCCACCTGCCTGAAGTTCAGATGTCGGGGTACCTGTACGTCAACGTCAAACCCACGATGGTTGCGGTTGCATCCGGTACGTGGTCCTGCTGGCGTTCCTTGTACATCAGCGACAGGCGCAGGTCCCAATACGGCGAGAACTCTCGGCTGGCCCATACGCTGTACGTTTGCAGTGTGTTCGGTGACTGTCCTTTGCTGTCTTGCCAGGCAGCGTCTGCGCCCACCCGGGTCAGCTCGGTAACGGCATAGCTCCACACCCCGCGTACCTGGTCCAGCTCGGCGAAGCCGCCTTCGGCACTGGCCACCGTGCTGCGTTCGGCGGTGAAGCTGGCATCGGCCCGCACACCGGTATAGAGCAACGCCACCCCACCCTCCCCGCGTCGGCCGCCTTCATCGCCCGACACCTGGTTGACACCAATGTGGGCATCGGCACTCAGGCCATCGGCCAGTTGGTACTTGATGCCCACAGCCGGGGTGTAACTGTTGGAAGCGGTGGCGGTCAGGTCCTGCTCGGGCTCGTAGCGCCGCGCGCCGAAGCGGGTATACACATCGGCGCGCTCGCTCCAGGCATAGGTCCAGGTAAAAACGTTGGCCAGTTCGTTGTAACCCGTCAGCGTGCTGACGTCATACCGGGCGCGGCTGTAGGTGGTTTCGTTGCTCAAGGTACTGCGCTCGGTGACCGCCTGGCTCCAGTTGCCGGTCAATGTGTAGAGCTTCTGCGTGCCATCAGTGGTGATCACCCCGGTATCCAGCACAGTGCCCGACAGCGTCGAGCTTTCGTTGTAGCGTGCCACCAGGCCAAAACGCCCGCGCTCGGTGGTGCGCTGCCAGCCCAGGCTGATGTCGGGGTCCTCGCGGTTATCGACTACGTTGGTGTCGGACGAGCGCAACACATTCATGCCCAGCCCCAATCTCAGTTCGTCACGGTCGAAGGTGCCGATCAGGGTGTAATCGGGCGCGATGATCGTGCGCGTGATGCCCTTCTCGCCCGATGTCAGCAACAACGGGTTGCTGTCGTACTCGACGGATGTCGGCACCACCACCGTAGACTGCCAATTTGCCGCCAGGGCCGATTCCGTAAACGGCAAGACCAAGATTGCCGTTGCAATGCTAGTTGTTCTGAGAAGTGGCATTAAATGTTCTTATTGAAGGCAAGATCAAGGAACGACCAGCGTGTCGCCAGCCTGAAGTTGGATGTTGGTGGACATATCGCGCCCAGACACCAGGTCCTTATATCGCACGGGCAAGATCTTTTGGGAAGCGCCTGCGCCACGAACTACCTTGATCTCGCTTTCGTCGGCAAACTTGTCCAGGCCACCCGACATGCTCAGCGCCTGCAACACGGCGGTCGGCCCGGCCATTTGCACCGGCCCCGGCTTGATCACTTTGCCCTGGACATAGACCAGGTTGCCGGCGATGCTCTTGACGACAACGCTGACATTCGGGTCGGGAAGGTATTTTTCAAGTTTGGCAGCCACTTGCTTTTCGACTGCGGTTACATCGAGCCCGGCAACATTGATGCGCCCGGCCAGTGGGAACGTGATACTGCCATCGGGTAGTACGGTCGCTTCCTGGCGCAAGCTGTCTTCCTGCCAGACCGATACCATCACCACATCGCCAGGGCTGAGCAAATAGGTAGAGTTGCTCGTGTCGGCGTAACTGGCATTCGACCACACCGTCAACAAGCAGAACGCGGCAAACAATGAACGCATCATGAGGGTCCCTCCGGCCAAATGGCCCGACAAAGAGCACTGTATGAGAACAACGCACCAACTCTCGCTCCGCTTCGCGACCCACCACTGCCGCGACGGCCTCGACCTTCCTGGAGGCACTTACCTTGACGCTGTGCAGCCTGGGCTGCGGTGCCTGAAACCATGGACCTTCATGGGCTACAGGGAATATAGCAACGGTTGGTGAATTAACAAGCCAGCGGCGAAACCCCACCCCGCGACTTGCGGCAAAGGGTGTTCAGATTTTCCGGCGGTTGGCCACCGCCACAAAACCGACAACAGCGAACGCAAAGAACCAGCCAGCCGTTGAAACAGGAATGATACTGTTCTGGCTTATATACGAATCGGCTGCGCGCGCAGCGCCACTCAAGAGCACCAGCAAGAACATCGATTTGATTATCAGAGTCGTGCGCATACGCCCTTCCTTTAAACAGGAAAATCAATGAGTTATTGGCGAGGTAGTGCGGGGTTTGTGTCGCTGTTGAATTGAGCTTATGGGCACAGTGACATTACGTCAATGATCCGACACCATAATAAAATTTAATGGGCGGCAGGCAGATTCGTCAAAAAAACGACAGACAAGAAGTGCTGAACTCAGCCAGCTGCCGGGTGCCTGCGTTTCACGGATGAGAAAGTGAAAGGTTCAGGCAGGCCGGCACCAGCGCCCTGCCCGGCTCATTCCTCGGCATGGTGAACGACCACCAGCAATTGCGCCGGCTGCGCGCCAACCGAGCGCAGGCGATGCGGGGTTTGCGCGTTGAAATGCAAGGCATCGCCCTGCTCCAGTAGCACCCGCTCGTTCATGAAGTCCACCTCCACCTGGCCCGCGTGCACGAACAGGAACTCTTCGCCCTGGTGCTCCTTGAACGTCGGGTCGCTGAACTCGGAGGGTGGCTGGATCAGGAACGGTACCAGGCTGCGCTGCCCAACCTGGCTGGTCAACGCCGCATAGCCGGGGCCCTGGCCGTCACCCACCAGCGCCTGGCGCTCGCCGTGGCGCACCAGGCTATAGCGGCTCTGGCCGGCCTGCTCTTCGGCAAACAGTTCCTCGACATTCACGTTCAATGCGCGCGCCAGCTTCAGGGCGGCAGCAATCGACGGCGTGTTGAGGCCACGTTCGACCTTGGACAGGTAGCTTTTGGTCATGCTGGTCTTTTCGGCCAGCATTTCCAGGGTCATTCCCAGTTTCTTGCGCAGCAGTTTCAATCGGATAGACATGTGACGCGTGTTTCCCAGGCCAAGGCAGCCCGGGCATGATACGTGGAGCCGCCGCTCATGGCATCACCGGTGGCACATACTGCAGCGTGGTGCCCAGCGCCCAGAGCAATACCAGCACCAGCGGCACGTGCACCAGCAGTTGCACAAAGGAAAAGCCGATCAGGTCGCGTGCCTTGAGCCCCAGCACGCCCAGCAGTGGCAGCATGTAGAACGGGTTGATCAGGTTCGGCAAGGCCTCTGCCGCGTTGTAGATCTGCACCGCCCACCCCAGGTGGTATTGCAGGTCGTTGGCCACCAGCATCACGTAGGGTGCTTCGATGATCCACTTGCCGCCGCCCGACGGAATGAAGAAGCCCAGCACCGCCGAATACACGCCCATCAGCACGGCATAGGTATCGTGGGTGGCGATCTGGGTGAAGAACAACGATATGTGGTGGGCCAAGGTCTGTTCGTCCACGCCCTTCACCTGGGTGAGAATGGCCGCGATCGAACCGTACAGCGGGAACTGGATCAGCACCCCGGTGGTGGTCGGTACCGCGCGCGCCACGGCGTCGAGGAAACTGCGCGGGCGCCAGTGCAACAGGGCACCGAGCATGATGAACAACAGGTTGTAGGTGTTCAGCCCGGAGATGGCGGTAATCGCCGGTTTGGTAGCGAACTCCTGGTACAGCCAGCCGGCAGCCAGGGCGACCAGCAGCAGAATCAGGATGGGGCTGTGCTCCAGCCATTCACCGGGGCGGGTACGCTGGGGTGCCGCCGGTGCAGTGAAGCTGGGGTCTACGCCACACGCTTCGGCGCTGCGTGCGCTGTTCGGCCCCGGTGCCGTGGCGTAGGCGATGACCAGCGAGACGATGACCAGTGCCGCCAGCATTACCCCGGATTGCCACAGAAAGATGGTTTCGGTGAACGGGATAACGCCGGTGATCGACAGGATCGAAGGCGGCAAGCTGGCCGGGTTGGCCTGCAGCTGCGCCGCCGACGAAGACAGGCCCAGTGCCCACACAGCGCCCAGGCCCAGGTAGGCGGCCGCCCCCGCAGCACGGTAATCCATCTTCAGGTCGGTGCGCCGCGCCAGGGCGCGCACCAGCAAACCACCGAACACCAGCGACAGGCCCCAGTTGAGCAAGGAAGCCAGCATCGAGATCAGTGCCACCCAGCACACGGCCGAGCGGCCATTGCCAGGGATGCGCGCCAGGCGGTCGATCAGGCGTGCCGCCGGTGGCGAACTGGCGACCACATAGCCGCCGATGACCACGAAAGCCATCTGCATGGTGAACGGAATCAGGCTCCAGAAACCATCGCCAAAGGCCTTGGCGGTGTCGGTCGGCTTGGCCCCCATGGCCAGCGCGCCGATGCACACCAGCAGCACCGCCAAGGCGGCGAATACCCAGGAGTCGGGGAACCAGCGTTCGGCCCAGTTGGAACAGCGCAAGGCAAAGCGCGCGCTACGGCTGTCTTGAATTTCAGCGGCCACAATGGCATTCCTTTTATTGGTTTTATGAGGTGAAACAGACAACGCAAAAACCCTGTAGGTACAGGTTCACTCGCGACCATGCCGGTAATGTACCGACACACTCAGCGGTGCAACCTGCGCCTACAGGGTTGGGTGGCGTAACGCCTTAGAAAGTCATTTCCTGCACATCATCCGGCACGATCAGTTTGCCGGCAGTCTTCTCGACGATTTCCTCGATGCTCACCCCTGGCGCGGTTTCGCGCAGGATGAACGCACCGTCTTCGATTTCCAGGTAGGCCAGGTCGGTCAGCACCTTGCGGATGCAACCGGCACCGGTCAGCGGCAGGCTGCACTGCGCCAGCAGCTTGGACTCGCCGTCCTTGGATGCGTGGGTCATGGTCACGATGATGTTCTCGGCGCCCGCTACCAGGTCCATGGCGCCGCCCATGCCCTTGACCAGCTTGCCCGGGATCATCCACGAGGCGATATTGCCCTGCACGTCTACCTCGAACGCCCCCAGCACGGTCAGGTCGACATGGCCGCCACGAATCATGGCGAACGACTGCGCCGAGTCGAAGATCGAGGCACCCCGGCGGGCGGTGACGGTTTGCTTGCCGGCGTTGATCATGTCGGGGTCGAGGGTGCTTTCGGTGGGGAATTCGCCCATGCCGAGCAGGCCGTTTTCCGATTGCAGCATCACATCCATGTCGGCGGGTACATAGTTGGCCACCAGGGTCGGAATGCCGATACCCAGGTTGACGTAGTAGCCGTCCTTCAGTTCACGGGCGACGCGTTGCGCCATCTGTTCGCGGGTCAGTGCCATGGTCAGGATCTCTTTGTTGTTCTGGTGGAGGCCGCTCAGGCCTTGACGGTGCGCTTTTCGATACGCTTTTCGAAGGTGCCGACGATCACCCGGTCCACATAGATGCCTGGGGTGTGGATCTCGCTCGGCAGCAGCACACCCGGCTCGACGATTTCTTCCACTTCGACCACGGTGATCTTGCCGGCAGTGGCCGCCAGCGGGTTGAAGTTCTGCGCGGTGTTGCGGTACACCACGTTGCCGTAATGGTCGGCTTTCCAGCCCTTGACGATGGCGAAGTCACCGGTGATGGACTCTTCGAGGATGTACTTGCGGCCCTTGAATTCGCGAACCTCCTTGCCTTCGGCAACCGGGGTGCCGTAGCCGGTGGCGGTGAAGAACGCCGGGATGCCGGCGCCACCAGCGCGCATTTTTTCGGCCAGGGTGCCTTGGGGTGTCAGTTCCACTTCCAGCTCACCGCTGAGCAACTGGCGCTCGAATTCGGCGTTTTCGCCCACGTAGGAGGCGATCATCTTGCGGATCTGCCGGTCTTCCAGCAACACCCCCAGGCCAAACCCGTCCACTCCGCAGTTGTTGGAGACCACGGTCAGGCCCTTGACGCCACGGCGCTTGATTTCGCTGATAAGGTTTTCCGGAATGCCGCACAGGCCAAAACCACCGGCCAGTACCGTCATGTTGTCGGTCAGCCCGTCGAGGGCCTGTTCGTAGGTTGCAACGCGCTTGTCCAGTCCGGCCATGCTGATCCGCCTTTTGTAGTTGTTGAACCGACGAGGCTGTCGGTGAGCGTGTGTAGCCATCTTCACCGCAAGCGACTGATTTGTTAATTTTGTTTTCATCATCGATTGATAAATTTCGCAAAACAAACGATAGGCCCGTCATGAACGTCAAGCAACTGCGCGCCTTTGTCGCCGTGGCCAAGTACCAGAGCTTCGCCCAGGCCGGTGAACACCTGCATGTATCGCAACCGGCCCTGAGCCTGACCATCAAGGCACTGGAAGAGAACCTGGGCGGCGCCCTGCTCAGCCGCACCACCCGCAGCGTCAGCCTGACGGCCGAAGGCGAAGTGCTGCTGCCGCTGGCGCGGCGGCTGCTGGCCGACTGGGACGATACCGAAGAGATGCTGCGGCAACGCTTCACCCTGCAACTGGGCCGGGTCTCGGTGGCGGCGATGCCGTCGTTCGCCGGTAACCTGCTGCCCCATTCGCTCAAGGTCTTCCGCCAACGCTACCCCAAGGTCAACGTCACCGTGCACGATGTGATCAACGAACAGGTGCAGGAACTGGTGCGCCACCGCCGAGTCGAACTGGGCATTGGTTTCGAGCCGGACAATACCGACGGCCTGCACTTCCACCCGCTGTACATGGACCGTTTTGTCGCAGTGGTGCCCGCTGACTCACCCTTGGCGGTGTTGAACCAGGTCAGTTGGGCGCAACTGATGGCCGAAGATTTCGTGGCCCTGCAGCGGCCGTCGGCGGTACGCCTGTTGATGGAGCAGAATGTTGCAGCCCAGCACGGCAAACTGGCCGTGGCGTTCGAAAGCCACCAACTGGCGACCATCGGCCGCATGGTTGCCAGCGGCCTGGGCGTTAGCGCGGTGCCAGCCCTGTGCATCAACCAGATGCAAGAACTGGGAGCACGCTGCGTGCCCCTGGTCGAACCCACGGTCGAGCGGCGCATTGGGGTAATTGCCCTGAGCGAGCACAAACTGTCCACCGCAGCGCAGGCGTTGCTTGAGGTTCTACTGTCCAATACACAGCCCCCGGAGGTGACATGCGTTACGTGAAACTGGCAGGCGCGAGCGTGCCGGCCATTGGCCAAGGCACCTGGTACATGGGCGAAGACCCTGGGCGCAGGGCGGCAGAGGTAGCGGCCTTGCAACAGGGTATCGAGCTGGGCCTGAGCCTGATCGACACCGCCGAAATGTATGCCGAAGGCGGTGCGGAGACCGTGGTTGGCCAGGCCATTGCCGGGCGCCGCGACCAGGTGTTCCTGGTCAGCAAGGTCTACCCGCACAATGCCGGCCGGCAGGGCATGGCAAGCGCCTGCGAGCGCAGCCTGGCACGCCTGGGTACCGAGTGCATCGATCTGTACCTGCTGCACTGGCGGGGCCAGCACCCGCTAGAAGAAACCGTCGACGCCTTCGAGCGTTTGCGCGAGCAGGGCAAGATCAAGCGTTGGGGCGTTTCCAATTTCGATATCGACGACCTGCGCGAATTGAACAACCCTGCCTGCGCCACCAACCAGGTGCTGTACAACCCGACCCAGCGGGGCATCGAATTCGACTTGCTGCCCTGGTGCCAACAACGCGCGCTACCGACCATGGCCTACTGCCCGCTGGCCCAAGCCGGGCGCTTGTTGCAGCACCCGGTGCTGGCAGGAATAGCCGAGCGCCATGGTGCCACGCCGGCTCAGGTCTGCCTGGCCTGGGTTACCCGTGATGATGGCATCATTGCCATTCCCAAAGCCGTGGCGCCCGGGCATGTTCGGCTGAATGCAGCAGCGGGTGCATTGGCCTTGACCCGCGAAGACCTGCGCGCAATCGACCTGGCCTTCCCGGCGCCTACCCGCAAGCAGCGCTTGGCGATGGTGTAGTCCGCCAGGGCATTTTCGTGAATGCGTGGCCGCGCCGCCGCGGGGTAGCCCGCGAAGTTAATGAAAGTCGCGGCTACGCACGTCCAACCCCTGCAACAGCGCGGTCACATCTTCCAGGCGCCGTGCTATCAGGTGGCGCACGCCATTTTGCTGCTCCAGCCGCCCGCTGACCTTGAGCAACTGCGCCCCGACCAGCGCCCGCCTTTGCCGTTCGGCCAGCGCCCGCCATACCACCACGTTGACCATACCGTGTTCGTCCTCGAGGGTGACGAACGTCACCCCGCTGGCGGTCTGCGGCCGCTGCCGCCCTACCACCAGCCCCGTCACGGCGATGTTGTCGCCTTGCTCCAGGCCTTGCAGTTCTGCAGAACTGCGGCAGCCCAGTGCCCGCAGACGCGCACGCAGCAAGGTCAACGGGTGCGGCCCCAACGTGGTACCCAAGGCCTGGTAATCGGCCACCAGGTCCTGCGCCACTGTCGGGGCCGGCAAATGCACCGCCACCTCCGGCTCGGCCTGTACATCGGCAAACAGCGGCAGTTGCGCCTGCACGGCCGCCACCTGCCAGCGCGCCTGATGCCGGTCGCTGGCCAAGGCGCGAAGCGCGCCGGCATCCGCCAGGCAGGCCAGCGCGCGGGTGGCCAGCCCGGCACGCAGGCACAGGTCTTCCACGTCGCGCCATGGCTGCTGCGCCCGGGCCTGCTCCAGGCGCCTGGCATCGGCTTCGGCCAGGCCCCGGACCAAGCGCAAGCCCATGCGCAAGGCCAAGGTGCCCTGGGCATCCGGCTCCAGCGTGCAGTCCCATTCACTGTGGCAGACATCCACCGGCCGTACCTCGATGCCCTGGCGACGCGCCTCCTGCAGCAGTTGGTCAGGGCTGTAGAAACCCATAGGCCAACTGTTGACCAGGGCGCAGGTGAAAATGGCCGGTTCATGGCACTTGAGCCAGCTGCTGGCATAGCACAGCAAGGCAAAGCTGGCGGCATGCGACTCTGGAAAACCATAGCTGCCGAAGCCTTTGATCTGTTCGAAGATGCGCTCGGCGAATGCCAGCTCGTAGCCATTGCGCAACATGCCTTGCAGCAAGCGCTGGCGGTGCGGTTCAAGACCACCGTGGCGTTTCCAGGCGGCCATGCTGCGCCGCAACTGATCGGCCTCGCCTGGTGAATAGTCGGCTGCGACCATGGCCAGCTCCATCACCTGTTCCTGGAACAGCGGCACACCCAAGGTGCGCTCGAACACCTCCTTCAGTTTTGGCGACGGGTAGGTCACCGGCTCTTGCTTGAGCCGCCTGCGCAGGTAGGGGTGCACCATGTCCCCCTGGATTGGCCCCGGGCGCACGATGGCCACCTCGATCACAAGGTCGTAGAAGGTGCTGGGGCGCAGCCGCGGCAACATGGCCATTTGCGCGCGCGACTCGATCTGGAACACCCCCATGGTCTCCGCGCGGCTGATCATGGCGTAGGTGGCGGGGTCTTCGCTGGGGATGGTCGCCAGGCTCAGTTCACGGCCACGGTGCCGCTGCAGCAGGTCGAAGCAACGGCGCAAGGCACTGAGCATGCCCAGCGCCAGCACGTCGACCTTGAGCAGGCCGACCATGTCGAGGTCGTCTTTGTCCCACTGGATGACGGTACGTTCGGCCATGGCGGCGTTTTCCACCGGCACCAGCTGGTCCAGCGGCTGCTGCGAGATGACAAACCCGCCCGGGTGCTGCGACAGGTGCCTGGGGAAGCCGATCAACTCGCCGGCCAGCACCAGTACCCGCCGCAACAACGGGCTGCCAGCTTCGAACCCGGCCTCGGCCAGGCGTTGTTCGTCAGGTATGCGGTCGCTCCAGCGGCCACAGCATTTGGCCAGGGCATCGACCTGGTCCATGGGCAAACCCAGCACACGCGCGACATCGCGCACGGCACCTGCAGCATGGTACGTATTGACCACCGCCGTGAGCGCAGCACGGTGCCGCCCATAACGGCGGAACACGTACTGGATCACTTCTTCACGGCGGTCGTGTTCAAAATCCACGTCGATATCGGGCGGCTCGTTGCGCTCGCGTGATAGAAAACGCTCGAACAGCAGGCGGTGCTGCATGGGATTGAGCTCGGTGATACCCAGCACGAAGCACACCACCGAATTGGCCGCCGAGCCCCGGCCCTGGCAGAGGATACCCTGGCGCCGGGCGAAGGCGACAATGTCGTGCACGGTCAGAAAGTAGCTTTCGTACCCCAGCTCTTCGATCAGCGCCAGCTCCGTGTCCAGCACCTGCCGCACCTTGGCGCTTGGCCCTTGTGGCCAACGCACCGGCAACCCCTGCTCGCACAGTGTTCGCAGCCAACTGGCCGGGGTATGTGCTTCAGGCACCAGTTCGCGTGGATACTGGTAGTGCAGTTGGCCGAGGTCGAACTGGCAACGCTGGGCAATGGCCAGGGTCTCGGCCAGCATCTCGGGCGGGTAGAGTTCTGCCAGTTGTGCCGGGCTGCGCAAGTGCCGTTCGCCATTGGCAAACAGAAAACGCCCGGCTTCGGCCACCTGGCAATGCTGACGAATCGCAGTCATGCAGTCCTGCAACGCCCGGCGGCCGCGCACATGCATATGCACATCGCCACAGGCCACCGCGCGAATACCCAGCTCGGCCGCCAGGGCTTGCTGGCCCTGAAGGTGCCGGGCATCGTCACTGCCACGGTGCAGGTGCACGGCCAACCACAGGCGCTGGGCAAACAGCCCGCGCAACCATTGGCCGGTGGCCGTATCGCCCCTGTCGCCCGCCACCCACAAGGCCAGCAAGCCGTGATGGTGCTGCTGAAGGTCATCCCGAAAAAGCTGGTACTGGCCCTTTTCCGCCCGCCGTCGGGCGCGGGTAATCAGTGCGCACAGGTTCTGGTAGCCCGCCAGGTCGGCAACCAGCAGCACCAGTTTGGGGCCGTCGTGCAACTGCACTTCGCTGCCGACGATCAGCGGCACCTGGTGCACCTTGGCAGCCTGCCAGGCGCGCACGATACCGGCCAGCGTACATTCGTCAGTGATCGCCAGGGCCTGGTAACCCTGCTCTTTGGCCCGCCGGAACAGTTCGTCGGCGCTCGACGCGCCGCGCTGGAAACTGAAATTGGACAGGCAATGCAGCTCGGCATACGGGGCGGGGTTCATGCAAACCAGCCCTGCAACCAAAGCGGGCCGGCCTGACCCAGGTCACGGTAGGCCCAGCCACGCAAGCCGTCGCGGGTTTCGATGCGGTAGTAATCGCGGCGTACATCGCCGCCATCCCACCAGCCCGACTCGATGCGCTCGGCAGGGCTCTGCAGGCGGTAGCCAGCTTCATCCAGCGCCAACGGCGCGGGCAGCAACCAACCAGGGCGGCTGCCCGGGGCAACCGGCATGCCCCCGAGCGCCCCCTGCTCTGCCAGTTGCCAGGCACATTCGGGCCGGTGATCGGCGGCCGCGCTCAGGCCTTGGACGGCCTCATCGCCCAGCCGCGCGCGCAAGCGCTCGCGCAATTGTTCCCAAGGTTGCGCCTGTTGCGCCCGTGGGTCGAACAACGCCTGGTGCTGTGGCACAAAGGCTGGCAGGTCTTCGGCGACCAACCGCAGGTTGCGCACCGGGGCCGGAATACGCAGCGGCTCCAGGCGCCCACGGGCCAGTTCGAACAGCATCGCGGCGTCGCGCTCGGCGGCCAGCAAGCCGACCTTCAGCAGCGTGTCCGGGCCTTCGACATGCTCCAGGTGCAGGCAAAAGCGCTGCACGCCACAATCGCGACCGGCCAGGAATGCGGCCAGGTCGTTGAGCATGCGCCGCAGCGGGAACAACAGCGCCTGGTGCGATTCAACATCGAAGTTCAGCTCCAGCCGGCTCTCGAAACGATCGGGCGGCTGGTAGAAGTCCAACCCCAGGGTGCGCAGGCCGAGCAACTGATCCAGGTGCAGTTGCACCTGGGCGGGAAAGCGTTTGGCCAAGGTGTCGCGCGGCAACGCCAGCACCTGGCCGAGTTGCCGCAAGCCCATGCGGGTAAAGGCTTCGGCAGCCTCTGGCGGCAAGCCGATGCGCTGGATGGGCATGTTCAGCAACGCGTTACGGGTGGCTTCGGCATCGGCGACCACCAGGCCATCGTGGGCATTGGCCAGCATGCGCGCTGCCACCGGGTTGCTGGCCACCACGATGCGCTGGCGCAAGCCCAGTTCAGCCAGTTCCTGGCGCAGGCGTGCTTCCATCACGGGCCATGGGCCGAACAGCTGCAGGCTTGAGCCCACCTCCAGCAACAGCGCACGCGGGTAATGCAGGCTGACCTGGGCACTGAAACGGTAGGCCCAGGCGGCCAGCAGTTGCTGCATGCGCTCGATGCGCCTGGGGTCTGTTTCGATACAGGTGAAACCATCGGCCAGCGCACGTGCAGCGGTCAGGGTTTGCCCGGCCCGCATGCCGAGCGCCGCCGCTGCCGGGTTGACTGCCTGCAGTACCCGCCGCTGGCTGGGCCCGCCAATGATGACCAGGGGGTTGGCTGAGTCTTCGCGCTCGCGCAGGACGGTGTCCAACGCCAGTTGCGGAAGCAGGATGCAGGCCCAGAGCATGTTGCATCAGCCCTGCCACGGGCTGGCAATGGGCAGGGCCGGCGGCATGCCGCCGCGGCTTTTCAGCACCCGCCATTGGGCGGGGCGGGTATCCACGGCGATGCGCAATGCTGCCGGTGACGGGTTGTGGGCGGCCTGCTGCGGCCGGCAGGCAAAGGCCAGCGCCTGGCCGGTTTCCGCCGCCACTTGCAGGCGCCGCAGGGCACGGTCATCGGCACGCTCGGGCCAGCACAGCACTGCCGCGCAACTGCCCGAGCGCAGGCACTGCTCGGCGGCCCACAGGGCGTCAGCGGGTTCGGCGTTTACCTGCACCAGCCAGCGCAGGTCTACCCCCGCGGCCTGCCAGGCCGGCGCATAGGGAATGAAAGGCGGCGCCACCAACACCACGCGGCTGGCGTCTGCGCTCAGGCGTGCCAGGGTTGGCCACAGCAACTGCAATTCGCCACAACCCGGGTACGCCAACAGCAGTTCGCTCAATGCGGCTGCCGGCCAACCGCCTTCCGGCAAACGTTCGTCCAGCACGGCATGGCCGGTTGGCTGCAGGCCCAGCGGTCGCGCCTGGGCCTGCCGGCCGCGCCATACCCGGCGCTGGTCCAACAACCGGTCGAGGTCGACCACCGCGCCCATCAGTCACGCCTCAGCAAGCCACAGAACACGCCTTCGATGAAGAACTCCTGTGTGGGGAGCACATCGATAGGCGCATAGGCTGGGTTACGTGGCAACAACCGGTAGTGCTTGCCCACGCGTTGCAGGCGCTTGATGGTGACTTCGCCGTCGAGCCGGGCTACCACGATCTGGCCATCACGGGCATCGGCCTGTTGCAGGATGCCGACCAGGTCACCGTCGAAGATGCCGTCATCGATCATCGAATCGCCACGCACCTTGAGCAGGTAGTCGGGGGTGCGCCTGAACAGGCTGGGGTCGAGCAGCAACTGCTCGTGGATGCCCAGGTCCGGGCCGATCGGGGCGCCTGCCGCCACTTGGCCGAGCACCGGGACTTCGAGCATCTCTGGCCGGCGCAGGGGGTCGGCCAGGCGAATGCCCCGCGCCTGGTTGGGGGTGACATCGATATAACCCGCCTGACACAGGGCGGTGATGTGTTTGCGCGCGACGCTGCGCGAGGCAAAACCGAAGCGCGTGGCGATGTCCGCCAGGCTCGGCGGCTGCCCGTGGTCGCTGATGCGCTCGCGGATGAAGTCGAAAATGGCGCGGCGTTTGGGGGTAAGGTTGTTCATGGAGCACATTTGTACTCCTTTCGCCGCGTGCTGAACAGACCCCTTCGTCGTCTGCATTGGTTATGATCCCCCGGCTTGTGTTTTTCTGAACGGGATACCCCATGCTCACCGCCCTGCTGTTCGACCTCGACGGAACCCTTACCGACACTGACAGCCTGCACTTGCAGGCTTTTCGCCAACTGCTGCGTGACCATGACGGCCGCGAGCTGAGCCAGGCCCAGTTCGAGGCCCAGGTCAGCGGCAGGGCCAATGGCGAGCTGTTCGCCGAACTGTTTCCCGGCGCCAGTACCGAACAGTGCGCGAGGCTGGCCGACCGCAAGGAAGCCTTGTTCCGGGAGATGTCGCCGGCGTTGCAGCCCATGCCAGGCCTGCTGCGCCTGCTGGAACATGCCCAGGCCCACACCATGAGCATGTGCGTGGTCACCAACGCGCCGCGCCTCAATGCCGAGCACATGCTCGCTGCCATGGGCTTGGCCCAGCGCTTCGAGCATGTGGTCGTGGCCGACGAGCTGGCCCGGCCCAAACCCGACCCGCTGCCCTACCTTACCGGGCTGCAGCGGCTGGGCGCCGCGGCCGGGCAGGCGCTGGCTTTCGAGGACTCCTTGCCGGGGGTGGCTGCAGCCACTGCGGCCGGTATCTTTACCGTCGGCGTAGCCACCACGCAAACACCTGAGCGGTTGCGGGCAGCGGGCGCACAGTTGGTCATCGCTGATTTCAACGATACCCAGTTGTGGGCATTGGTCGAGCAACGCCAGCGCGCTTGATCCTCGACAGCACCATTGAAGCCCTAGCCATCCCAACCAGCGCGCTGCCCAGGCCACCCCATGCTGATCGACGAAGAACTCACCCTGAAAAAGCTGGAAACCTTCCTCGCCTTCATGCGCAGCGGCAACCTCAGCCGCGCTGCCGCCGAATTGTGCACCAGTTCGGTCAGCGTGCACCGTGCCATCCACTCGCTGGAAAGCGCCCTGCGCTGCGCCCTTTTCAAGCACGAAGGCCGGCAGCTGATTCCGCTGGAAAGCGCCTACGTACTGGAAAAGAAAGCCCGCCTGCTGATCCAGGACGCCGAGCAGATGGTGCGCCAGACCCGCGAAGCTGCCGGCTTCTATGCCGAGCGCTTTCGCCTGGGCGCGCTGTACTCGCTAACGGTAAAAACCGTGCCCAAGCTGGTGATGGGGCTTAAGCTGCGGCGCAGCGAACTGAACATCGACCTGACCCTGGGCTCCAACCTCGACCTGCTGCAGCGCCTGAAAAACCATGAACTGGAGGCCATTCTCGTCTCCCTGGACGAGAGCGTGATCGACCCGGCCTGCGAACAACTGCCGCTGTTTTCCGACGACATCTTCCTCTCCGTACCCACCGATTCCCCCTTCGCCGAGCAGGCCGAGGTGGACCTGGCCGACCTCGCCGACTCCACCTTCATCACCCTGACCCAAGGGTTTGCCACACACCGCGATGGCGCCCGGGTCTTCCAGCAAGCCGGCTTCGAGCCAAAGGTGGCCATGCAGGTCAACGACATCTTCACCCTACTGAGCATGGTCAGTTCGGGCGTGGGCTTTGCCCTGCTGCCGGGGCGCATCGCGGCTGTCTACGAAAACCGCGTCAGGCTGATAGCCCTGCAGCCGCAGTACCGTTTGCAGCAGCATATCGGCGTGGTGTTTCTGAAGGCGCGGGAGCGGGAGCCGAACCTGCTGGCCTTGCTGGCGGAATGCCGGATGTACAGCCTGGAGCGCTAGGCAGTTGCACAGGCACCGATGAAGGGCTACCCCAGCTATCCACTTGAGCAGTTGGGGCCGCTCTGCGACCCATCGCAGGCAAGCCAGCTCCCACAGGGATCGCATCAGGGCTGACAGGTGTTTGTCAGAAGATATGCAGCGCCTGTGAGATCGAGCGCCGCCCGCGCGGCGCTTCGCGGGTAAACCCGCTCCTACGTTTGTTTCGGGCCAATTATGCCTGGGGGATTTGCGCGCGAACGCCTTGGCGCCCACCACGATATCGCGTCGTACGAACAAGGCGATCGCGCGCGCCTGTCACAGGCAATACTGGCCCAAAAAAACGTAGGAGCGGGTTTACCCGCGAAGCGCCGCGCGGGCGGCGCTCGATCTCACAGGCGCTGAAGATGCTGCGGCTACCCTTGCCAGAAACCATAGAATCTCCCGCAGGACGGTGCAATGCTTGAAGTGTGCGCTGTACCTGTGGGAGCTGGCTTGCCTGCGATGGGCTGCGCAGCAGCCCCAATCAGTGTGGCATCACCGTCAAGTAAACAGCATCAGGCATCAAGAGCGGCCTTAGGCTGCGATAGCACCACCGCCAGCCTCAGGCCAACGCCCGCTGCACCTCGCCAACCGTGCTCGCCAGGCTGCTCAGGTGCAGGCTCAGTACCCGCTCGACAGGCGCCTGGTCCAATGGCCAGTGCAAGGCGATGCTCCCGGCCAGGCGGCCTTCGGCATGCACGGGCAAGGCAATGGCGCGAATCAGGTGCGGCAGGCGTACCGGGTACTCCCAGTGGCCCTCGGTGCGCTGGCCGAAACCTTTGTGTGCCTCTTTCTCGATATCGCGCAGCAACGCATCGTCCCCCAGCCGCGCATCGGCTGCCAGGCGTTGTACCTCCTCCAGCCCCAGCTCACCCAGGCAGGCACGGCCCATCGCCGAATGGAACAGGCTGGCATGATGGCCGACGATCTGGCAGGTATGCGGGTAACGCTTGCGCAGGGTCTGCGGAATGGCGCTTTCCATGACCTCCAGCCGCTGACCATCGAAACACGACAGGTCCACCACCAACCCGGTACGTTCGCTCAACTCCAGCAGCATCGGCGCGGCGCTTTCCACCAGGCGCCGCTTGAAGCGCAACTGGCGGTCACCGTACAAGCGCCGCGAGCACAGCCGATAGCGCCGGTCGCTGAGGCCGCGATAAACCCAGCCTTGCACCTGCAAGGTAGCAAGCATGCGCGACACCGTGGCCTTGGGCAGTGTGGTCAGGTAATGCAGCTCTTCAAGGCCCAGTGCCTGGTGCTCGCCCAGCAGGTCGACGATGGCCAGCGCCCGCTCCACCGAACGCACGCCGCCACCTTCTGCCGTGATGCCCATGGGGATGACCTCCTGGTTGCCAGATGGTCAGCATAGCCAGCAAAAAGCGCGCCTGGCCAGCACCTCATGGCGCCTGCACGCTGGGCGGCGGGCAACGTTGCACCCAGCCGGTGAGTTGTTCATGGGCATAGGCCAACTGCAACACGGCATGGTCTGCCTGGGCCGGGCCAATGATCTGCAAGCCCATGGGCAAGCCGCCAGGGTTGAAACCGATCGGCACGCTCATGCTCGGCAAGCCGGCCAGGGTCGGCCCGATCACCACTTCCATCCAGCGGTGGTAGGTATCCATGGGCCGCCCGCCTACCACCTGCGGCCATGGCAGGCCTGCATCGAAAGGGAACACCTGGGCCGATGGCAGCAGCAGGAAATCGTAATGCTCGAACAGCTCAGCCATGGCGCGGTACCAGTCACTGCGGTCCAGCGAAGCCTGGTACAGCGCTGCGGCACTCAACTGCAAGCCGCCTTCCACCTCCCACTGTGCTTCGGGCTTGAGCAGTGTGCGCCGGGCCGGGTCGGCATAGGCTGCGCTGAGGTTGCCATGCACCAGGAAGTGGCGGTGCGTGAGCCAGCACTGCCACAAGCGAGCCAGGTCGAATGCCGGTTGGCAGGCCTCGACCCGGCAGCCC
Source organism: Pseudomonas sp. NY5710 (assembly GCF_013305665.1). Lineage (NCBI taxonomy): Bacteria > Pseudomonadati > Pseudomonadota > Gammaproteobacteria > Pseudomonadales > Pseudomonadaceae > Pseudomonas > Pseudomonas sp. NY5710. The sequence continues at coordinate 2,512,403 of NZ_CP045554.1, read as the reverse complement.
AGCTCGGCGAAGTCGGCCAAGGCCGATTCGCACAGGCTCATCACCCCATCATCCATCGGCAAGTAGCCGTTGTAGTCCCCCAGCCAGCCCACCCGTACCCCGCGCAGATCGCGCTGCAAGCCGGCGGCGAAATCGCGCCGGCCTTCGCTCAGCGCCAGCGGTGCCCGCGCATCTGCCCCGGCCTGAACCGACAACAGCCGGGCCACATCGGTCACGCTGCGGCCCATCGGCCCCTCGGTGGCCAACTGCTGCACGAACAATTCCGGCGCCGGGCCGTGGGGCACCCGCCCCTGGGATGGGCGCAGGCCGAACACGTTGTTGAACGCCGCTGGGTTGCGCAACGAGCCCATCATGTCGCTGCCGTCGGCCACCGGCAGCAGGCGCATGGCCAGTGCCGCCGCCGCGCCACCGCTGCTGCCCCCCGCCACCCGTGTCGGGTCGTAGGCATTGGTGGTAGTGCCGAACAAGGTGTTGTAGCTCTGCGACCCCAGGCCGAACTCGGGCACGTTGCTTTTGCCCACGATCAAGGCGCCACTTGCCCGCACCCGCGCCACACTGATCGCGTCGTGCTGGGGAACCTGGTCGGCGAACAGCGGCGAACCCAGTGTGGTACGCAGCCCGGCCGTGGCGGCCAGGTCCTTGATGGCCTGGGGCATGCCATGCATCCAGCCGCGTGAATGGCCGCGGGCCAGTTCGCGGTCACGTTGGTCGGCCTCGGCCAGCAGCGCCGCGGCCGGGCGTAGCGAGACCAGCGCATTGACCCGTGGGTTGCACCGCTCGATGTGCACCAGGTAGGCCTGCATCACCTCGCGACAGGACAGCTGGCGGGCGTGTATGGCCTGGGACAAGGCTTCGGCGCCGAGTGCGACAATGGGGTCTATGACAAGCGGCTTCACGGTTTCACTCCAAGGTTGAAGGCGGCCCGGTTGCGCGCCCGGGGTAGGTCTTTCAGGCAGTAGGTAGCCAACAAGGTCAGCAGGCAGGCAAACAGTACATAGAACGATGGCGCCACCGGGGTTCCCAGCGCCTGGGTCAGCCAGGTCACGATCAACGGGGCAAAGCCACCGAATACCATGACCGCCACGTTATAGGCCACCGACACGCCGGTGGAACGCACCTCGACCGGGAACTGCTCGGCCAGGGCAGTCGGCGCCGGGCCGAAGAAGCCGCCGATGGCCGTGCACAGCAGCAATTGCATGACCAGCAGGCGGTCCAGGGATGGCGCCGCGGCGACCCAGACATACAGCGGGTAGACCATCACGAAGAATGCCAGGGTGAAGGCCATCAGCACCGACCGCCGCCCAAAACGGTCCGACAGCGCCCCGGCCAGTGGAATGACCACCGTCATCAGGCCCACCGCGAGCATCTGCACCAGCAGCACCTGGTCCAACGGCAGGCCCAGGCTTTTGTGGGCAAACGTCGGCATGTTCACCAGCACCACATAGAAGGACACTGTGGCGCCAGAAGCCAGGCCCATGGCCACCAGCAGGCTGCGCCGGTGTTCACGCAGCACCTGCGGCAGGCTGGGCGAGCGACCCTTGGCCTGGCGGCGGGCCTCGATGAACGCCTCGGGCTCTTCCATGTGCTTGCGAATCCACAGCCCTACCGGGCCGATCAACAGGCCCAGCACGAACGGGATACGCCAGCCCCAGCTGTCCAGCGCCGCAGGCGAGCACAGATGGGTCACCAGTGCCACCATCGCCGCACCGCCGAACACCGCCAGGCATTGCCCCACCAGTTGCCAGGAGCCGTACAGGCCCTTGCGGTGGGCCGGGGCACTCTCCACCAGGAATGCCGTGGCGCTGGCGTACTCACCGCCCGTGGCAAAGCCCTGCAGCATGCGCGCCACCACGATCAACAGCGGCGCGGCCATGCCAATGGCCAGGTAGTCGGGGGCAAAGGCGATCATGGCGATCGACACGGTCATCAGGCGGATGATCAGCTGCATCGCCGCCTTGCGCCCCTTGCGGTCGGCGTACATGCCCAGCAACACACCGCCCACCGGGCGCATGAAAAAGCCGACACCGAAGGTGGCCAGGGCCATCAGCAGCGAGGCGTATTCATCGTCGGAGGGGAAGAATTGCCGGGCGATGATGCTGGCCAGAAAGCCATACACGATAAAGTCATACCATTCCAGGGCGTTGCCGATGACGGCAGCCACCACTTGGCGGGTGCGTGACACGCCATTACTCGAAGTCTGCATAGGGGACACTCCACACGGTGATTGGGTGATCGCCCGGGCACGGTCGCACCCGGGTTCCAGCGGCAGTCGGTAAAAACGGCAGGATCAGGCAGGTGCTAGCCAGCGCTCTGCCAGCGCGCCCCAGTAGGCAGCGCCGGTCAGCAGGATGTCGTCGTTGAAGTCGTAGCCGGGGTTGTGCACCATCGGCCCCGCGACGCCGTTGCCGATGAACAGGTAGGCACCCGGGCAGCGTTGCAGCATCCAGGCAAAATCCTCGCTGCCCATTAGCTTGCGGGTGTTGGCATCCACCGCGTCGGCGCCCAGCAACTCCACGGCTACCTGGGTAGCGAAGGCGTTTTCTGCCGGGTGGTTCACCAGCACCGGGTACGCCGGGCGGTGTTCGATGCTGGCGCGGCAGCCGAAGCTTTCAGCCTGATGGGTGATGATCGCCCGCACCCGCTGCAGGGTCTGCGTCCGTACTTCAGCATCCAGCGCCCGCAGGCTCAGGCGCAGCAGTGCCTGTTGCGGGATCACGTTGGCCGCTTCGCCGGCCTGCAGGGCCCCCACCGTCACCACCGCTGCCTCCTGGGCATCGATATTGCGCGCCACCACGGTTTGCAATGCCAGCACCACACTGGCGGCGGCGACCAGCGGGTCAACCGTCAGGTGCGGCATGGAGCCGTGGCCCCCCACCCCATCCAGGGTCACGGTGAGCAGATCTTGCGAAGCCATCATCGGCCCTTCACGCAAGCCCAACTGCCCCGCGGGCAACCCTGGCATGTTGTGCATGCCGAACAATGCATCGCAGGGAAAACGCGTCAGCAAGCCATCGGCCAGCATCGCCTCGGCACCACCCTGCCCCTCTTCTGCCGGCTGGAATATCAGCGTCAGTGTGCCGTCGAACTGCCGGGTGGCGGCCAGGTAGCGGGCGGCACCGAGCAGCATGGTGGTATGCCCATCGTGGCCGCAGGCGTGCATGCAACCCTGGTGCTGGCTGCTGTAGGCGGCACCGGTGGTCTCATGAATGGGCAACGCGTCCATGTCGGCACGCAAGCCCAGGCGGCGCTGGCTGCTGCCATTGCGCAGCACGCCCACCACGCCCGTCTTGCCAATGCCGGTGTACACCTCGTAGCCCCATTGTTCCAGGTGGCGGGCGACCAGCGCTGAGGTGCGGTTTTCTTCGAAGCCCAGTTCCGGGTGGGCGTGAATATCATGGCGGATCGCGTGCAGGTCGCTGGCCACATCGTTCAGCCAGGCCAGGATGTGCTGATGTCGGGACATGTGCAGTCTCCTTGTGCGGGTGGTTTCCCGTTCTTGTTGTTCGCCTTGAGGTCACGACGGGTGAGGCAGGTCGTGCTGGCTGCCAGCTAAACCCGGCCTGCCGTGGCACACAACCGAAACTGGTTTCATGCTGCGGAACAAAAGCCTGGTGCTGGTAGTGCTCCATCCCGAGGCCACGCATAGAAAACCTTCGCTGGCGCATAGGATTACAGACGCGAATGATTCTCGATCAGAGGCTACAATGCCGGCCGTTGCGTGCCCGTGCGGGGTGCGCGTTGCCGATATCGAGGAACGGGCATGGCCAGAACAACGCTGGTGGGGGTTTTCACAGGGCTTGTGGTCGCAGGCGGTATCACGCCGACGAGTGCGAGCGAACGGCTGGTGCTGGAAGACACTGTGGTGGCCAGCGACAAGCTTGAACAAGCCCGCGACCAGTTGCCTGCCAGCCTCTCGGTGATCGACGCCAGGACCCTGCAGGCCACGCCAGTGGACTCGCTGGAACAACTGGTGCGGCGCACCCCGGGGTTCACCTTCCAGCCCTTTGGCCAGTCAGGCACGCAACTGCCAGTGGTGCGCGGCCTGACCTCCAATGCCACGGCCTTCTCCAACTCGCTTCTGATGCTGGTCGACGGCGTGCCGGTGTTGCGCGGCCAAGGCTTCGACAATGACCTGGTGGGCGTCGAGCGCGTGGAGATCCTGCGCGGTCCGCAATCGGCACTGTACGGTCGCAACGCCGAGGCTGGCGTGCTCAGCGTGTTCACGCGCCAGCCGGGCGAGGCCGACTACGCCCGGGTGGAAACCGGGCTGGGCAGCCGTGACAAGCGCCTGGTCAGCGCCGACCTGAGCACCGCGCTGATAGAAGGCACCCTGTATGCAGGCGCCGCCGGCCAATGGACAAGCCAGGACGGCTACCTGGACGATGACTTCGCCGGTGGCAAAGCCGACGACCGCGAGCGCCAGAGCGGCCGCCTGACCCTGCGCTGGACGCCGGACGCGCTCACCGACGCGACCCTGCGCTACAGCACCCTGAAATACCGCGACCAGGCCGCGCAATGGGGCAGCCGCACGGGCCGCGACCGGGCAGTGAATTCCGGGCTGGCCGGGCGTAACCACTCCAGCGGCGACACCTGGTCGCTGGACCTGCGCCGGCAACTGGGCGGCGACCTGGAACTGCGCTCGATCACCGCACGCAGCGTGTTCGACGACCGTCTACGCCAGGACACCGACTTCCAGCCAAGCGACCTCATGCACCTGGCCCGCGACTACCACTTCGAAACCCTGAGCCAGGAACTGCGCCTGAGTGGCAGCCACGGGCAAAGCCGCTGGCTGCTGGGCGCGTATGCCGACCGTGAAGACCACGACCTGGATTACCAGCAGAAACTGCCGATGGGGCTCAGCCGCACCCAGGCCGGCCTGGGTGGCAATACCGCCGCGCTGTTCGGCCAATGGCTGCAGCCGCTGTCCGGGGCCTGGTCGTTGACCTTGGGTGGCCGCTATGAGTACGCACGTGCCTGGATCGACCCGGCAGGCAACCGCAACCAGTCAGACAGTTGGCAGCACTTCACCCCCAAGGTGGCATTGCAGTATGCGCTGGGCGACGATGCCCAGGCCTATGTCAGCTACAGCCAGGGCATGCGTGCGGGCGGCTTCAATGCCTTCGCCAGCAGCGCCGGCAACCCCGCGTACGACCCGGAGCAGGTGCGCAGCGTTGAGGTGGGCCTGAAGGGCCTGACCGCGGACCAGCGCCTGCGCTACTCGGCGGCGCTGTACCGCATGCAGGTGCGTGACATGCAGGTGCAGCAACTGGTGCAGCAGGGGCTGGTGTACATCACCAATGCGGCGGCGGCGACCTCCACCGGCCTGGACCTGGACCTGGAATACCTGCTGGGCGAACGCTGGACCCTCACTGCGGCGCTGAGGCTGAACCGCACCCGCTTCGAGCGGTTCCGCGAACGGAGCAACGACTACGAGGATAACCGCAACCCGTTCGCCCCGGACTTCACCGGCCACCTGGGCCTGCGTTACGACGCCGATGCCGGCTGGTACGTACAGGGCGCGCTGAGTGCGGTGGGCAAGGTGTATCTGGACGCTGCCAATACCTATCGGCGCCCCGGCTACGGCCTGGTGGACCTGAGCGCTGGCTACCGCTTCGGGCAGTACACCGTCAGCACCTATGTCGACAACCTGCTGGACAAGCGCTACGACGCCCAGGGGCTGCTCAATGGCGCTGTGACCGTGTACAGCCCGCCACGCGAGGTGGGGATGAGGATCAGCTTCGAGCTATAGCGGGTGGCGCGCCGCTGCGACCCACGCCATGGCCTGCAGCGGCGCCCTGACCGGGCTCAGCGCTTGCGCCCGAAGATCGACTTTGGTGACCGCCCAAAATAGCGGGTGAACGCCACGGTGAAGTTGTTCGGGTATTTGTACCCCACCTGCCACGCCGCCTGCGCCACCTGTTGCCCGGCCTCCAGCAAGGTCATGGCCTTGCGCATGCGCAACTCCAGCAGCATGCGTGCCGGTGTGGTGTCGAACAGGTAACGGAACCCCTCCTTGAGCTTGTGTTCGTTCATGCCCACCGCCGTGGCCAGGTAATCCACGGTCAACGGCTTGTCCAGTTGCTCGCACAACAGGTTGCGCGCCCGCTCGACACGCTGCACGTCGCTGGTACTCAAGGCCGCGGCGGTGCTGGGCGGCGGCGCCAGCAGGTTGAACTGCTCGGCCAGCAGGCTGAGGGTGTGGATATGCAGGTCCAGCCGGTGGGCCGGGTCCAGACCGCCCGGTTGCAGGTAGCGCACCAGTGCGGCGGCATGGGCTTGGGCGGCCTGGGAGCTGGGCCGGTAATCCAGGCGGTGCAACCGGCCGCTGCCCAGCACTTCAGTGGCCCGTGCCTCGCCCACGTACTTGCACAGCGTCGCGTGGTCGATCACCACGCGCAGTTGCGAAGCGGTTTCATTGGCCTGGTAACGGCGCTCGCCAGGCGTGGCACGGAAGGCGGTGATGGTGGTGTGCCCCGCCTCGAACGCCAGGGTGCTGCCGTCCTGGCCGATGAAGCCGGATTTTCCCTGCAGCCCCACCGTCACCACCATCACGTGGCCGTCATGCGGCCCGCAGGTCTCCTCTACCAGCGGGCGTGTGGGGTGGTAATGCAGGCGCCCCAGCGACAGGCCTTGCTCCAGTTGCAGCAGGTCGGTGTGGCACTGCCCGTAGGCTTCGTCCAGTTGCAGGCGCAGGCGCCCGTCGGCGCTCAGCGAACGGTGCCGGGGCTGGTCCAGGCCCAGGCGGCAGGTGGCGTTGCTCGTGTTCATGAAGACATCCCTGAGGATCTGCGGCCTTCGCACCGCATAGAAACGGCTCCGGCTCGCATATTTTATGTGAATGATTCTTATTTAATATATACCACCCTTTGAGCTGATTCGGCCATGCCCCGTTTCGTTCCTTATCCGTGGGCCCGCAACGGCCACACACGCGACAACTACAGGAAGTTACCGTGACCCGACTTGCACCCCGCCCCCGCAACCTGCACCCCACCGCCACCCACCCCTTGCAAGCCTGTTGGGACCTGCAACTGGGAGGGCTGGCGGCCGACGCCTTGCAGCTGGCGCTGGCACACGGCCTGTTCGATCACCTGCAGCAATACCTCGCCCCCGCCCAGGTGGCGCAGGCCCTGGACTGGCATGCCGAGAGCGCCGACTACTTCCTCGAACTGCTGTGGAGCCTGGACCTGCTCGAACGCCATGCTCAGCACCCAACGCGCTACCGCAATAGCCCGCTGGCCGACCGCCACCTGCGCAGCGACGCGGTCCAGTACTGCGGCGATGCCCTGATGTTCCGCCACCGCGTGCTGCGGGAAACCGGCGCACAACTGGCCGGCTACCTGCGCACGGGCATGCCGCGCCAGGCGCCGAGTACCGCCCAGCTCGACCAGGGGTGGGCCAATGCCGCCCGCTTGCAGATCGCCCAGGAACAACGAGCGGTCACCTGCGACAGCGCCTGTGCCTTGCTGGCCAGCCTGCCGGAGTACCCACGCCTGCGACGCCTGCTCGACCTCGGCGGCGGGCCGGGCCTGGTGGCCATCGCCCTGGCCCGGCAACTGCCGGCGCTCAGCGGCGTGGTGCTCGAATACCCCGAGACGGCACAGGTGGCCGCCGACAATATCGCCGCCGCCGGCCTGGGCGCCCGGCTGAGCGCGCGCGGCGCAGACCTGAACAGCGAAGACATCGGCAGCGGCTACGACCTGATCTGGTGTTCGTCGGTGCTGCACTTCGTCGACGACCTGACGGCCACCTTGCAGCGCCTGCATGCGGCGCTCGCGCCCGATGGCCTGCTGGTGTGCTGCCAGGCTGAAGTGCCCCGGGCCCGTCAGGTCGCGGCCCAGGTGCTGCCCTACTACCTGCACATGCGCCTGCAAGGCCGCCACGTACTGGCCGAGGGCGAGCTGGCGCAACTGCTGCGCGACAGCGGCTGGCGTGGTGTAGAGCAGGTCGATGGCGTGCGCTACCCACTAACGCCGGTAACAGCCGTGATCGCCCGCAAGGCCAAGGAGTGACACCATGACCCGCCCCCCTGTCATCGCCCTACAACTGCTGTTCGGCTGGCTCAACCTGGCCTTGGCCGTGCCGAGCATCTACCTGATGTTCGGCCTGCCGCTGGTCATGCGCCAATACGGCTGGAGCGGGACCGAGATTGGTCTGTTCCAGCTGGCCGGGCTGCCGGCGGTATTCAAGTTCCTCATGGCCGTGCCGGTGCAGCGGGTGCGCCTGGGGCGCTCGCCGTTGCCGCGCTGGCTGGCGTTGCTCGGTGGCGTGCTGATCGTGCTGTACGCGCTGATCGCCCGCGACAACCTCATCGAACAACGCCTGGCGCTGTTCGCCATGACCTTCGCCATCAGCATCGTTGCCACCTGGATGGATATCCCGCTCAATGCCCTGGCGGTGCAATGGCTGCCGCGCCACGAACAGGTGCGTGCCGGCAGCATCCGCGGCGCGGCCTTGTTCGTGGGTGCGATCGTGGGCGGCGGCGCGATGTTGCTGGTGCAGTCGCGCCTGGGCTGGCAGGCGCCGTTCGTGATCATGGGCGCGGCATTGGCACTGGGGGTGCTGGCGCTGCTGCTCGTAGCCAGGCGCCTGCCGAGTGTGCCCACACCGGCAGCCATGGCACCGGGCCTGGTGGCCGATTGGGCCGGCTTTTTCGGCCAGCCGGCGGCACGCCAGTGGACCTGGTTGCTGCTCAGCGCCTTCCCGTTCATCGGGGCGGCCTGGCTGTACCTGAAACCACTGCTGCTCGACCAGGGCATGGCCCTGGAGCAGGTGGCCTGGCTGGTGGGCATTGCCGGGGGCACGCTGGGCGCACTTGCCAGCCTGGTGGGCGGGCGCCTGATTCCGCTGCTGGGCACGGCACGGGCGATTGTCCTGTACCTGCTGGCGGCGCTGCTGGCTTTGCTGGTGCTGGGCCTGGCGGTGTGGCTGCGGCTGGGCCAGCCCTGGCTGATCGCCGGTGCATTACTGCTGGCCTTGGCCATGGGGGCGGTGTCGGCGCTGATGTTCGGCCTGACCCTGTTCTTCAGCCGGCAGCAACGCAGCGCCAGCGACTATGGCCTGCAGTCGAGCCTGTTCGTAGTCACCCGTCTGGCCGCACCGGTGCTCGCCGGCCTGCTGCTCGACCGCCTGGGCTATGGCGGCCTGTTGGCCAGCCTTGGCGCTGGCCTGGCGCTGGCGCTGGTGCTGGCGTGGCGGGTGCGCCACAGCATCGCCCGTAGCACCGACGCCTTGTTGCGCACCCCCGGCGACGCCGCCCCAGGCACCGCTTCCATCACCTTTGAGGGTAAACCATGAAGCCACACCGCTACGGCATCTGCCTGATCAGCCGCGATCCGGCGCTACGGGCCGACGTCAGCGCCGTGCTCGACCGGCTCAACCACTGGCTGGGGCATGAGACCCCGCACGCCAGCCAGCACTGGCCCGACGCCCAGTTGCAGAGCCTGTACCGCCAGGTCGCCGGCCAGGCCGAAGCCTACCTGCGCCAACAGGCCAAGCCAGGTGCGCTGGCCCTGCAACTGCTGGCCTTCGACGACCTTGCCCAGGCCCAGGCGGCGCTGGCCACCGCCTGCCCCTGCGACCACGTGCTGCTGGACACCCGTGACCTGCAAGCGCAACCCGAGCACGACCCCTTGGGCGCCCTGCTCGACACCCAGCCCGAAGCCCGCCGCTCGCCCAGCAGCGCCGTGCTGCTGTGCCATGCGCAGCACCTGCAGCACTGGCTGACCCGCCTGGGCGGCAACCGCCTGCTGCGCGTGCCCCACGAAGACCGGGCGCTGCGCCGCGCCGACCTGCTGCGCCTGTTCGTCGACCACCTGGAGCACGCCTACTGCAACCGCTTGCTGGCACGCACCACCCTGCAATCGGCTGAGCCGGTGAGCCTGGCCCGCGACATCCAGCAGCGCATGACCCAACGCTGGGGCCAGGCCTGGGATTGCCATTTCTTCACCGGCTCCATGGTCGCCGGCCTGCTCGACTCGCTGGGCGAGCTGCTGCGGCCAACCGCCTGCGGTTTCCACAGCGCCTGCAACGAGCACGCCCTGGCGGTCAGCGCCCTGGCCGGCTGGCAGCTGTACCAACGGGCCTACGTGATCGTGATGACCTCGGGCATGCTTGACGAGATGCGCGGCACCCTGGCCAACCTCAAGCGCGCCGGTGCGCCGGGCCTGGTGGTCTGCGCCGACTCCCCGGAGTCGGTCTGGTTCGCCTTCCAGGGCACCCTGGACGCCGACAACGATGGCCATCAGGTCATCGCCGCCCGCGGCCTGTGGCAGCGCTTCGTGCGCCGCCCGGATGAAGCCGCGGCCTGTGTCGAACAGGCCTTCGCTGCCCTTGACCAACGCCCGGCGCCGACTTTCCTGTTCGCCACCCAGGCGGTGCTCGAATCCCGCGCGCAGCTGGAAGGCCCGCCCCCGCCCATGCCCGCCACAGCCATGCAGCAGGCGCTTACGGCACCGGAGTTGGCGGCGCTGGAGCAGTTGCTGGAGGTAATCAACCACACGCCTTCACGCCTGCTCTGGCAATGCGGGCGGCTGGCTGCCGACGAGCGCCAGCGGGTGGTCGAACTGGCGCGCCGCGCTGGCATCGCGCTGGCCGACAGCATTGTCGCGCCCGGTAGCGTATGCGCCTATCAGGACCAGGAGCCGGTGCCCAATTACCTCGGGCCGCTGTCGATGTACGGATTCAGCCGCCGCGTGCACGCGTTTCTCGAAGGCACCGACAACGAGCCGGGCAAACCCTGGCTGATGTTCGTCAAAAGCAAGATCGACCAGTCCGCCACGCCCTATTCGGAAGGTCGCCTGCCGAGGCTGTTCCACATTGCCCAGGTCAACCACCAGCCCGGCCATATCGCGCCGTTTTGCGAGCTGCCAGTGCCGCTGGCCCTGAACAGGGTGCTCGACTACCTGGAGCCGCGCCTGGCCGTACCGGCCGCGCTGCTGCGCACCCGCCGCGAGCGGCTGCAAAGGTTGCAGCGCACCCGCGAGGCGCTGCCCAGCGACCAGATCGAAACCCTGCCGATGACGCCGAATTACTTCTTTCATCGCCTCGGCCAGTTGCTTGGCGAGCTGATCGAGCGCGACGGCTACCGCTACACCGGTGTCTACGACGTGGGCCGTTGCAGCCTGTCGGCCCTGCGTAACCTGCCCCGTACCGACGCCGGCTTCTCCGGTTGGTACGGCCGGGCGCTGATGGGCGATGCACTGATGTCGCTGCCCTACATAGCCCTGAACGACGAACGCCATGTGCTGGCGTTCATTGGCGACGGTGCCCGCGCCCTGGTGCCGGACATCGAGCAGCGCCTGGCGATGAGCCTGGCCAGCAGCGCCGATGCCGGCCAGCGCAACGTCACGGTGATGTACCTGGCCAACGGCGTGCTGTCGATGATCCAGACCTACCTGGACAAACGCTATGCCTGCCACGGCGCCAGCCAGGTCAACGTGCCGCTGGCCGAGGGGCCGCTGTGGGAAGAGCGCGCGTTCGGCCCGCTGCGTGTCTGCCGCGCCCGCCTGCTGCAGTTCTGCCCCGACACCCTGCGCCAGGCGCTGACTGCGCCGGGGCGCCTGAACTTCTTCGACGTATGGCTGGGCCACAACTCCGAGGGCGATGGCTTGAGCCTGGTCTCGGAAACCGCCTGGAGCCGCCTGAACATGGAAAACTGCTGATGAAATTCGGATTCATTGCCCACCCCACCTCCATTGGCCTGCTGCATCAGGTCAAGCTGGTGGACATGCTCGACCGCACCCTGGAAGAACAGGCCTGGGGTTACCAGGCCGAGCGCTGGCAGCAGCGCAACCTGGTGCCGTTCATCGATTTCGGGCGCATCGTCAGCGCCTGTGGCGCCGAGTGCTCGGGAATGCTGCAGTTCATGCCGCTGACCGCCGAGCAGATGCTGCGCCAGCCGCGCGCGATTGCCGAACGGGTGCTGCAGGGCGTGGCCGCGCTCAAGGCCGAAGGCGCCGAACTGGTGGGCCTGGGCGGTTTTACCGCGATCGTCGGCAACCGCGGCGTGGCGACCATGCAGCAGGCTGAGGTGGCCGTTACCACCGGCAACTCGCTGACCGCCTTCGCCGCCTACGCCAACCTGATGGACAGCCTGCGCCTGCTGGGCATCGCTGCAGCGGACGCCGAGGTGGCGGTACTCGGCTACCCCGGGTCGATCGCCCTGGCCGTGGCGCGGTTGCTGGCCGAACAGGGCTGCCGGCTGCGCCTGGTGCACCGGGGCAACGCCCAGCAGGCCCAGGCGCACCTGGAATACCTGCCCAGCCAGTACCACGCCCAGGTCACCCTGCACGACAACCTTGAAGACTGTTACGCCCAGGTGCGCTTCTATGTAGCCGCCACCTCCAGCGGCGGCCTGATCGACCCACGCCGGCTGCTGCCAGGCTCAGTGGTGCTGGATGCCGCCTTGCCCAAGGACGTGATGGACGTGCCCCACCAGCGCCGCGACATCCTGCTGGTGGACGCCGGCCTGGTCTCCGCCAGCCCCGCCGTGCACCTGGGGCTGCGCAGCCTGGGCCTGGAGCCCAAGCGCAGCCTCAATGGCTGCTTGGCCGAAACCATGATCCTGGCGCTGGAGGGCCGCGCCGAGCCATTCTCCCTGGGCCGTGAGTTGCCGGTGCACAAGGTGCTGGAGATCGGCCGCATCGCCGAGCGTCACGGCTTCAGCCCTTCGCCCATGAGCCATGACGGCGAAGTGCTCGCCAGCGAGGCCTTCGACCGCCTGCACCGCCACCACCACCCGCGCCGTGCGCTACGCGCCAGCGACGCCACCGACGAGCCCCTGGCCTTGCGCCGCGAAGTGCTCAACAGCTTCGCCGAGCACATCAACCCGGTGCTGCGCGAGTTCTACCGGTTCAACCACATCGAGCGGGTGTTCAGCCAGGGCCAGGGCTGCTGGCTCACCGACCTGGACGGCCGGCGCTTTCTCGACTTCGTTGCCGGCTACGGCTGCCTCAACACCGGCCACAATCACCCGGCCATCAGCCAGGCCTTGCAAGGCTACCTGCAAGCGCAATTTCCCACCTTCATCCAGTACCTCTCGGCGCCATTGCACGCCAGCCTGCTGGCCCAGCGCCTGGCGGCACTGGCACCCGGTGGGCTGAACCGGGTGTTCTTCAGCAACTCCGGAACCGAGGCGGTGGAGGCGGCACTGAAACTGGCCCTGGCCGCCAGCGACAAGCGCAGCGTGGTCTACTGCGACAACGGCTACCACGGCAAGACCCTGGGCGCACTGTCGGTGACCGGCCGGGCCAAGCACCGCACCCCCTTCGAGCCCCTGCTGCCGCGCTGCGACAGCCTGCCCTTCGGCGACCTGCACGCGTTGCGCAGGCGCCTGGAGCAAGGCGACGTGGCTGCCTTCATCGTCGAGCCGATCCAGGGCGAAGGCGGCGTGATCCTGCCACCGCCTGGCTACCTGGCTGGGGTTCGTGCGCTGTGCGATGAGTTCGACTGCCTGTGGATACTCGACGAGATCCAAACCGGCCTGGGCCGCACCGGCAAGCTGTTCGCTTGTGAGTGGGACAATACCGCGCCGGACATCATGGTGCTTTCCAAGTCGCTGTCCGGCGGCCTGGTGCCAATCGGTGCCACGTTGTCGCGCGACGCCGTGTGGGAACGTGCCTATGGCGATATCGACAGCTTCGCCCTGCACACCTCTACCTTCGGTGGCGGTAACTTCGCTGCCGCCGCAGCCCTGGCGGCGCTGGATGTGCTGGAGCAGGACGGCCTGTGTGCCAATGCAGCCGAAGTGGGAGCGTTTCTGCAGGCCGGCTTGCAGCGCCTGGTGGACCGCTACCCGTTCCTGGTGGCGGTGCGCGGCCGCGGGCTGATGCTGGCGATCGAGTTTCACCAGGACATGCGCGGCGGCGTGCAGGCGTTGGTCAAGGAACTGGCAGGGCGCATACCGGGCCAGGCCATGGCCACCTACCGCATGCTGTCGGGCGCTGCCCGCGCGCACCTGGAGGCCGCCGCCCAGGCATTGGAGCAGAACCTGGAAGACATGTTCGTGCTGCGCTTCATGACCAAGCTGTCCGAGGAACATGGCGTGCTCACTTTCGTTACCGCCAATAACAACCGGGTGATGCGTATCCAGCCGCCGCTGGTGCTCACGCGCGAGGAAGCCGAACGCTTTCTGAGCGCCTTCGCCAGCGTCTGCGAGGACTTGGCCACGTTCCAGTCGTGAACCACGGGGGCTGCCACGCAGCCCCTTTGCGCCCTGCCACCGCCCCGCCGACAAAACCCATAGTTTTACCGCGCTTTGCCATACGAATCGGGCCGCTCGGCGGATTGAACCGGCGGCTCACACAATTGAAAATGGTTCCAGTTCGTATCTACTGAATGGAAGAAAGCGATATGACCTTACCGCCTCTGGTCGAGCCCGCAGCCGAGCTCAGCCGCGAAGAAGTGAACCGCTACAGCCGCCACCTGTTGATTCCCGACATCGGCGTACTCGGCCAGCGCCGCCTGAAGAACGCCAGGGTGCTGGTGATCGGCGCCGGCGGGCTGGGTTCGCCGACCCTGCTGTACCTCGCCGCAGCCGGCATCGGCACCCTGGGCGTGATCGACTTCGACCGGGTCGACGAGTCCAACCTGCAACGCCAGGTGATTCACAGCGTCGACACCCTCGGCGAACTCAAGGCCGAAAGCGCTCGCCAGGCCATCGCCCGCCTCAACCCCCTGGTCAAGGTGCACACCCATACCGAACGCCTGGAAGCGGACATGGCCGTGGAGCTGTTCAGCGGCTACGACCTGATCCTCGACGGCACCGACAACTTCGCCACCCGCTACCTGGTCAACGACGCCTGCATCCTGGCCGACAAGCCCTACGTATGGGGCTCGATCTTCCGCTTCGAAGGCCAGGCGTCGGTGTTCTGGGAGAATGCCCCGGGCAGTCGCGGCCTGAACTACCGCGACCTCTACCCGGAGCCACCGCCCCCGGAGCTGGCGCCTTCCTGCGCCGAAGGTGGCGTGCTGGGCGTACTGTGCGCGGCCATCGCCTCGATCATGGCGACCGAGGCGATCAAGCTGCTGACCGGCATCGGCGAACCACTGCTGGGCCGCCTGATGGTCTACGACGCGTTGCAGATGAGCTACCGCGAGCTGCCCTTGCGCCGTTTGCCGCAGCGCCAGCCGGTCACCGCCCTGGGCGACTACCAGGCGTTGTGCGGGCTGGACCGACCCGCTGCCAGTGATGTTGCGCCCGTGCCGCAGATCAGCGCGGTGCAGCTCAAGTCGCTGCAGGATGCCGGACGCGCGCCGGTGATCATCGACGTGCGCGAGCCGACCGAATGGGACATCGTGCACATCGACGGCGCGGTGCTCATGCCCAAGTCTGCGCAGGTGGCGACGCAAATCGTCGAGCGCTACGGCCACGACACCGATCTGGTGATCACCTGCAAGTCGGGCATGCGCTCCAAAGCCGTGGCCGGCGACCTGCAACGGCTCGGCCACGGCAGGGTGCGTGACCTGCAAGGCGGCGTGCTGGCGTGGGTGCGCGAAGTGGAACCGGCCCTGCCGAGCTATTGAGGGCGCCCGCATGGTTCTGCGCATCACCGCTCAGGCCCTGGAACAGGTAAGGCACCTGGCCCAGGCCGCGCATCCCATCGAGGCCTGTGGGCTGATTGCCGCCGCCAGCGGCGAGCCGCTTGCACACAGGGTGGTACCGATGCGCAACCAGGCCGCCAGCCCCACCTGGTTCAGCTTCGATCCGCGCGAGCAGTTGCAGGTCTGGCGTGAGCTGGATCAGCGCGAGGAAGACTGCCGGGTGATCTACCACTCGCACACCGCCAGCGAAGCCTGGCCAAGCCGCGAGGATATCGCCCTGGCCAGCGACCCCCAGGTGCATTACCTGATCGTCTCGACCTGGGGCGAGGTGCGGCACGCCGCGCGCAGTTTTCGCATCATCGACGGACGGGTGTTCGAAGAGCCCCTGTGCGTCCAGCCCTGACCCTCGCCGGCACCCCCGGCACAACATGTACCACAAGGAGAAAAGCATGTCGGTTTCCGTGATCGTCCCCACCCTGCTGCGCCCACTCACCGACGGCCAGAAGCAGGTCCAGGCCCAGGGCGGTACCGTGCGCCACATCATCGAGCACCTGGACAGCCGCTACCCCGGCATCAAGGCCCGCTTGGTGAAAGACGACCAGGTGCACCGTTTCGTCAACATCTACGTCAACGACGACGACATCCGCTTCGCCGACGGCCTGGCCACGCCTATCCGCCCCGGTGACCAGCTGACCGTACTGCCCGCCGTGGCCGGCGGCTGACCCACCGTTCACCGCTTCGCGGGCCCGCCCGCGAAGCCTGCTCGCCCGTAACCTGTCCGCGAGATCCGCCATGTCCCGTATGCTAGATGACGCCAGCCTCGGCTGGCGCAGCGGCCCCTCCCTGCCCGGCTGGCAGGGCCTGAGCCGCGCCCTGCAACACCACGGCCAGTGCCTTGGCCTGCGTGCCCTCGACGGCCTGGCCGAAGGGGCCGCGCTGCAGTTGGCCCACCCTGATCTGCACCCCGTTCACATGCGGTTCGTTGCACCGCCAGGTTTGCCCCTGGAGAGCACCAGCGAGTTCATACAGCAAGCGGCCTGCGGCCTGATGTCGGTGCACGGCCGTGCCAGCGGGCGCCCGCAAGCACTGGGCGTGGATTACCTGGCCGCCCTCAACGCCGCCCTCGCCTGGCAGGCCAGCCTGGCTGCTGCCGTCGGCCAGCTGCGCGGCGGGCAGTTCACCCAGGTAAGCCTGGACCCGCTGCGCGGCGGCCTGTTGAGTATCGGCCAGTACCTGGCGGGCGCAACCGCACCGGAAGACGCCGAACGGCTGCTGCCGGGGCAGGACGACGCCCTTGCCCGCCCGCCGTTCGTTTCCCTGGAAGGCACGGCCTTCGAACTGGAAACCCTCGACAGCCAGCCCTGGCGCCACTTCTGGCACGCCCTCGGCTTGCCCGACAGCCTGGCCGGCAAAGCCTGGCAGCACTTTCTGCTGCGCTATGCCAAGGCCGTGGCGCCGATGCCGGCCGAATGCCTGGACGCACTGGCGCGCCTGCCGCTGGCGCAGATCCGGCAGCAGGCGCGGGCCAGCGGGGTAGCGCTGGTGGTACTGCGCAGCCCGGCGCAGCGCCAGGCCGATGCCGACTACCCGGCCAGCCTGCACACCCCCTGGCGGCTGACACCCGGCCCGCAGGCACCGCTGCGGCCAGCCCCGCGCCCAGCCGCGCTACCGCTGCAAGGCCTGCGCGTGCTGGAGTCATGCCGCCGTATCCAGGGGCCGCTGGCCGGGCACCTGCTGGCCCTGCTAGGTGCCGAGGTGATCCGCCTGGAGCCGCCAGGCGGCGACCCCCTGCGGCACATGCCGCCCTGCGCCGATGGCTGCTCGGTGCGCTTCGACGCGCTCAATCACCTGAAGACGGTACGCGAAGTGGATATCAAGTCCGCTGCAGGTCGCGCCGAGATCCACGCCCTGTGCGCCGACGCCGACGTGTTCCTGCACAACTGGGCGCCTGGCAAGGCCGCCGAGCTGGGTCTGGATGCCGCCGACCTGCAGCTTGCCCGGCCGGGCCTGGTGCATGCCTACGCCGGTGGCTGGGGCGATGCCCCGGTATCGGCGCCCGGCACCGACTTCACCGTGCAGGCGTGGTCCGGCGTCGCCGAGCGCATCGCCCGCGCCAGTGGCACACGTGGCGGCACGCTGTTCACCGCGCTCGATGTCCTGGGTGGTGTGATCAGCGCGCAAGGCATCTGCGCCGCGCTGCTCGACCGCAGCCTGCACGGGCGCGGCAACCAGGTACACAGCTCGCTGCTGGGCGCCGCCGACCTGCTGCTGGCCACCCCCTGCAACAGCACCCCGCCCAGCCTGCTGCAAGGGGTTTTCGAGACCGGCGACGGCCTGCTCGCGCTGGACTGCCAGACACGCCAGCAGTGGCAAGCGCTGGGGCAACTGCTGGGCGGCACCTGCACCCCCGCAGAGCTGCCCCGGCGCCTGGCCAGCGCCGACGCCCGGCACTGGCAGACGCGCTGCCAGCAGGCTGGCATTGCCGCCAGCCAGGTGCATCAGGACCTGGCGTGCCTGGCCAACGACCCGCGCCTGGCCGACTGCTTCGGTCAGCGCGCCTACCGATCCGTTCAATCACCCTGGAGTTTCACATGAACACTGCCGGCATCATCGACCTGGTACCCCAGGCTGCCCGTCGCCGCTGGCGCGAAGACGGCAGCTACCCTAATCGCGACGTGTTCGACCTGTTCCGCGAACGCGCCCGGGAAACGCCGGCCAAGCCGGCGGTGCTGTCCCCCGAGGGCGACGTGAGCTATGCCGAACTGCTTGGCGCAGCCCTGCGCCTGGCCGGCAGCCTGCGCCAGTCGGGCATCGTTGCCGGCGACGTGGTGGCCTACCAACTGAGCAACAGCTGGCGCTGCTGCGCCATCGACCTGGCCGTGGCGGCCCTAGGCGCCATTGTCGCACCTTTCCCGCCGGGGCGCGGCAAGCTCGACATCCAGGCGCTGGTGTGCCGCTGCGATGCCCGGGCGGTCATCGTACCGGCCACGTATGCCGACATCGACCTGTGCGAGGTCATCGAATCGCTACGCCCCACCCTGCTCTCGTTGCGCGTGCTGATCGTCGACGGCGCACCGCGTGCAGGCTGGTCGACCCTCGACGCCCTGTTCGAGCATGCGCCGATCGACAGCACCAGCCTGCCGCGCGTGTGCCCGGACTCGCCAGTACGCCTGCTGGTGTCTTCCGGTACCGAGTCCGAGCCCAAGCTGGTGGCGTATTCGCACAACGCACTGATCGGTGGCCGGGGGCGCTTCCTGCAGCGCATCAGCGATGACGGCGCCGAATTCCGCGGCCTGTACCTGGTCCCGCTGGGGTCCTCGTTCGGCTCTACCGCCACCTTCGGCGTGCTCAGTTGGCTGGGCGGCTCGCTGGTGGTACTGCCGCGCTTCGAGGTGGGCGAGGCGATCAAGGCCATCGCGCGCCTGCGCCCGACCTTCATCCTTGGCGTGCCGACCATGCTGCAACGCATCGCCGCCGACCCGGCCCTGGCGCAGATCGACACCTCCAGCCTGCGCGGGCTGATCTGCGGCGGTTCGGTGATCGACCAGGCCACCGTGCTGCGCTGCAGCGAAGCGTTCGGCTGTGGTTTCATCAGCCTGTATGGCTCGGCCGACGGGGTGAACTGCCACACCACCCTGGACGACCCGCTGGAAGCGGTGCTGGGCAGCGTGGGCAAGCCCAACCCGGCGGTCTGCGAGATACGTATCGTCGACGACCTGGGCCGCGAAGTGCCCCAGGGCAGCGTGGGTGAAATCACGGCACGCGGGCCGCTGAGCCCGATGCAGTACGTCAATGCGCCTGAGCTGGACGAGCGCTATCGCGACGCCGAGGGTTGGGTGCGCACCGGCGATCTGGGGTTCATCGACGCGGCCGGCTACCTCAAGCTCGCCGGGCGCAAGAAGGACATCATCATCCGCGGCGGCGCCAACATCAGCCCGGTGCAGATCGAAGGCCTGGCCATGGCCCACCCGGACGTGGTGAGCGTGGCCTGCGTGCCGGTGCCCGACCCGGACCTGGGGCAGCGCGTATGCCTGTGCGTGACCCTGCGCGACGGCGCCCCGCGCTTCGCCCTGCAGGACATAACCGGGTTCCTGCGCGAACAGGGGCTGGAAGTGAACAAGCTGCCGGAATACCTGCGCTTTTATCGCCACCTGCCACTGACACCGGCCGGCAAGGTCGACAAGCGTGCCTTGGCCGCCGACGCAGCCGGGCTGGGCGAGCCCGTGCGGCAGGTGGGCTGAGCCATGGCCAACGAGCACGTCACTGAACTGGCGCAACGGGTACGCCACTTCGTCGAGCGGCAGATTTTGCCCCGTGAGGCCGAGCTGGGCCGCTGCGACGCGGCGGCGGCGCGGCTAAGCGCCGAACTGCAGGCGCAGGCCAAGGCCGCCGGGGTATTCGGCAATTTCTACCCCGTGGCCGACGGCGGTCGCCTCGCGCGCCTGATCGACTACCTGGAGGTGGCCGCCGAAGAAGGCCGCAGCGAGTTCGCGCCGGCAATTCTCGGCTGCGACGCCACGCTGGACTGCCACATGCTGGCACGCCACGCCAACCCAAGCCTGCGCGAGCGCGTGTACCTGCCGCTGGTGCGCGGCGAGCAAGTGCCCTGCTATGCCATGTCCGAGCCCGACAGCTGTTCCGGCATCGGCGCCGCCCTCCGACACATGCCGCGCCCGGTACAGGCTGCGGCATAGCCCGGCGCCCAGGCACAAGGCGATCATCAGCAGTGTCCAGCCCGCGGTGAAGCCGCCGGGCTGGCGCAGCAGCACGGCGAACAGCGGTGGGCCCAGTGCGATACCGCCAAAGAACCCCAGCGACAGCAGCCCGGCGCTACTGGCAACTCCGCCGAAGCGCGGTTCGCGCAGCAGCATGCTCATGGCTACCGCGTTGCTGGCGACTAGGCTCAGGCCCATTCCGACCACCGCCGCCCACAGGGGCCAGTGGCGCGCGGGCGTGGCCAGTTGCATCAACACGATCGTCGCCAGGGCGATCAGGAACAGGCCGCCCAGCAACACGGTTTCATCCCTGAAAGCCGCGCCCAACGGCGTGAGCAGCAGCCGTGAAAGCACACCGGTGACGCCGAACGCACTGATCATCAGGCCGATGCTCGCGGGCGTCACACCGAGGCTGCTGGCATGCACGCCAAAAAAGGTGATGAAGGCCGACAGGCACAGCCCGGCGCAGCCCTGGATGGCCATCAGCCGCAGCAGCCAGCCGTTGGGCCGCTGT
The DNA here is from genome assembly GCF_013305665.1 of Pseudomonas sp. NY5710. Taxonomy (NCBI): domain Bacteria; kingdom Pseudomonadati; phylum Pseudomonadota; class Gammaproteobacteria; order Pseudomonadales; family Pseudomonadaceae; genus Pseudomonas; species Pseudomonas sp. NY5710. Next base: position 2,491,634 of record NZ_CP045554.1, on the reverse strand, counting down.
ACGCGTACGGGCGGTCGATGCGCCTGGGGCGCCGGGGCGATCTGCCGAGCGACCAGCAGCGCCAGCAGCAGCGCCAATGGCGCTAAACGCGGGGCGATCATCGAAGCCCTGCTGGCGCCCCTGCCGCGCATCTCGCAGCAGTGCGATGGCCATTTCCCGTTGTACCGCGTAGATCGGGACTCGCCCTGGAAACTGTCGCGCCGCGGCTCCTGGCTGGGCGGCTTCTGGGCCGCGCTTTGGTGGCGGCGCGCCCAGGCCAGTGGCGACGCGGTGGATCTGGCCGAAGCACGGACATGGAGCGCCCGGCTGGCCGCACAGCTTGGCGAACCGAGTGTCAACCGCAGCTTCGTGTTCTGGTACGGCGCCGGCCTTGCTGCCCGCCAGTCGTGCGACGAGCAGGCCCGTGGCCTGGCCACCCAGGCGGCCGCGGCACTGGCCGCGGACTACGATCCGCAGTTGGGCGGTTGGTGGTTGGGCACAGGGCTTGGGGCTGGCGAGCCTGGCGCCAGGACCTTGGACATCGACGCACTGGCCCCGACCCTCGCCCTGCTGCATGCCAGCCCGGACGCCGGCCATTGGGCCCTGGCACGCCAACACCTGCGCCTTTGCCTGAACAGCTTGTCCGAGCCCTCGGGCGCCTGGGCCAATCAGGCCCTGTTGCTGCCAGGCGGTAACTGGCAGCGTACCGCGCCAGGCCAATGGGCACGGGGGCAGGCCTGGGCGATGCTGGGGCTGGCCGAGGCCGTAGGTCGCTATGGTGGTGAATACGCCGAGGCCGCAGGCCGGGCCTGCGAGTACTGGACCCAGCGCTGGGGCGCTGCCGCCGCCAGCGGCCGCCCAGGCGCCGACGAGGCCGACCCCTGCGCCATCGCCATCGCCTCGGTGGCCTTGCTGCGCCTATGGCAATGCCTGCCGGGGCGTAATGCCTGGTGCGAGCTGGCCTGCCGGCAGATAGCCGGGCTGCTGACAACGTCGGTGCGGCACGGCTGCTTCATCGGCCACCGCTATCGCCTTGATGCGCAGCGTACCAGCCTGGTGGAAACGCCCTGCGCGACCTTTTTCCTGGTCGAGGCGCTGCGCGCCCAGGGTCAGGTACTGGCTGGCGACGGCGGCGTGGCGGAGTGGTGAGCGGCGGGCGGATTTCAGGCTCAAGCGGACTTATGGTGGGAGGTTAACCGCGCTGTGAAAGCGGATCTGCGGTTGCTCGGGGATGTCGACCAGCGTGCTGGAGTCATCGCAGATTCATGGTGTGCCTGCGGCGGTGTGCTCGAAGTAGTAGAACGGGACTGTAATACGCGCCGGTTCTGCAGCGACAGCAGCGCGGAGGCCAGGTCCATGATTATCGGGGGATGCATTCGCCCGTCTCGCTTCTTGGCGCCCCCGCCTCACTCGCCGAAAAATGCTTCATAGCGTGGATTGGTTCAAATTTTCCGCCACTTGCAACTCTGGCAGATGGCCACTGCCAGTGCGGCCGTACCGGCACTTGCGGCATGCGGCAAGGCTCGAAGCAGGCCATGATGCTCAATTGCCATTATTGCCGCGCACGCCTGTCATGAGAACAATGAACGCCTGTCAGACCTTTGTACTCATCTTGGTGTCTGAAACGAAATGCTGCGCTCGCCGCCGAAGCGTCGCCTATTTCCATGGACAGTGAAGCGAAAATGGATCTTTTAGCCAACATCCCCAGCTGGGGAGACATCGAACGCAACCTCGAACAGTAATTCAGCGAGCTCAACCAGAGCGTCGATAGCGGCCTGAACAGCGCCCAGGAGGCGTGGGACGGTTTCAGTCGACGGGTCAATAATGGCGCCAACCAGGCTTATGGCTACCTGGGTGGGCAGCGCATCGACAACGTGCGCCAGGCCATGGCCCTGTCCTACCCGATCATCCAGGACAACCTGAAGCGCAAGTGGTCCTCGATCGGTATCGAGCAGATCCTGCCGGTGCTGCTGCAACTGGTCAAAGAAGTGTCGATGATCCTCGGTGGCAGCGTGGCGGTTGGCTCGCTCGCGGGTGGCGTGGCCGGGGCGTTCGCCTTTGGCGTCGGCGCGGCACCAGGCGCGGTGGCCGGCGCCGGTATTGGCCTGCAGGTCGGCAACCTGATCCTCATGGGTCTGGGGCTGTCGGCCATCGCCGAGTATTTTTACCAGGGCCTGCCGGCCTGCCTGTCGACCCTTCAGCAAGGTATGGCCACGGCCTGGTTTGCCGAGGATGGCCTCAAGCCCGCCGGGCTGGACCCAAGCGGTGGCTCGTCGGCGCAGGCTCAGGAGCGCGTCGAGCGCGCGGCACGTCAGCTTGCTCGCGGGCAGGAGCAGTTGGTACTGCTTCTACTGACAGCCATCGTCACCTACCTTACTCGGGGGCAAATGAAGGCCGGCGTCATGAGCAGCATGGAAAGCATTGCCGCCCGGAGCGCTCGGCTGCAGGCTCAGATCTCCAACAAGCAGCTGGCGGCCTGGTTGGCGAAGAATGAGCAGAAGCTGTTGGCGCAGCCGGAGTTGCAAGTTAAAGAATCATCTCCCATCAGCCAGGGCGAGCCAAGGAACTTGCGAGAATTTTATGCGAAGCAGGACCCTGACTTCGTAGCGCACGATCAACAACTAAAAGTAGCGCGGGCCGCCTTCGGACAACTCGATTTCGATGCTGACGTGCTGGCCCAGCATCGACTTCAGCGGCACGCCGGAGTCTTCGCAGAAGCGCCGCCTTCCTCCATGGACGGTGAAGCGGAATGGATCTTTTGACCAACATTCGCAGCTGGGGAGATATCGAACGCAATCTCGAACAAAAATTCAACGAGCTCAACCAGAGCGTCGATAGCGGCTTGAACAGCGCCCATGAGGCCAGGGACGGTTTCAGTCGGCGGGTGAACAATGGCACCACCGCTACCTCGGTGGGTACTCGGTCATCTGGCTCAGGGCCTCGACTTCCGCGAGCAGCCGAGCGAATTCGTCGTACTTGAAGGGGAGGCGATTGCCGTCCGGCAGGACCAGGCTGACCATGTTGCCATCTTCGTCGATGGCGTAGTGTTCGCCACTTGGGAATTACACGATGCGTCGGCGTTGTTCGCCATACGTTAGATATCAGTCGGGCGGCCCAACGACGTGGCACAGGTGCAGTCGGATGCCGCTGAGGAACCTCGTATATCTACTAGTAGACTAACTATTGAGCTGTCGCTCCACCTCATAATCGGCCGCACTCAATATACCCTCTACGAGATTTGAATCAATTTTCCATAGAGATAGCTGTGAGTTTCCTGCATATTGCTGACCATAGGGTATTTCGTAGTAAGACGCATCTACTTTTTCCGTATTCAGCACAGCACACACTGACCGAATCAGTCTTGCACGCTCTTGGTAGTCCCCGTCAAAAATCTCCAATTCTAAAATAGGTTCGTGCGCCAGAACCGCTGATTTCAACTGCAGCAATGGGATACCAAGTACACGATGGAGTTTCATAAGGGCTGAAGCTGAAACCCCAGTTCCCTCAATGACAATTGCAATTACAGACATCAGAATTCCTCAGGATAATTTAGATTGACCGGTTTCCCAAAGTCTTCACATAACCGAACTGACGCTCGATCGCCCGAAACGGATGCTCGACCTTCGCACGTACCTGGGCTTTGGCCTTCTCGATCTTGCGCCTGGCCTTGTACAGCGCACTGCGTTTGCTCAAATGCTTGTAGGTGCTGCGTCGCGCAGCGATCTGCCAGATCACTTATGCCGAAGAAATACTGGTTTCCTTTCTTCGTCTGGTGCATTTCCGGATCGCGTTTGCCTTCCTTGTTCTTGGTCGAACTGGGTGCGTGGATGATTGTGCCCTGGCGCAGCGACAAGCCTTTGTCTCGCAGGTACGCGTTGATGGTTTCCAGAATACCTGCCGCCAACTGGTGCTTCTCCAGCAGGTGCCGGAAGTTCATGATCGTCGTGTCTTCGGGGATCGGGGCGCTGAGCGTCAGTCGAGCGAACCGGCGCATCGAGGTGATCTCGTACAACGCTTCTTCCATGGCCGGGTCACTCAGTGAAAACCAGTTGTGCAGCAGATGAATGCGCAGAATGGTTTCCAATGGATAGGGTTTGCTACCGCCACCTGCCTTTGGGTAATGCGGCTCGATCAACGCGATCAGTCCGCTCCACGGTACGACCTGTTCCATCTCGGCCAGGAAACGCTCACGACGGGTTTGCTTGCGCTTACCGGCATATTCGAAATCGGAGAAGCTCATCTGACTCATGGGCAAGACTTGTTGGCGTGGATGAACGGAGCGCTATTTCAGCACAGGTCAGGCTGCCTATGCTGACTTGATCGGAGAATCCCTAGAGTCATTACCCTAAGAAATATTACTCACTCCGCATGAACAAAGCCATTCAAAGCCTCAACCAGTTGAGGACGAGTCAGGACCTTTTCATCTTTCCGATTGCGAATCAGCGTAAACATTTCAACTTGTGGGGAGAGGATTTCAATCACACCTCCTTTGTAATTTGTAATCTCAATAAACCCATTAACCACACCACTGAGATTGTCTATCTCTGTTAACAGAGTAGGGTATTTCATCAGAACACCAGCCTCATCGGTACCGGCTTCAGTACTAGGATTATCAAAGTACACTCGAATTTTTGGGCACCCCCCCTATCCCAGCGAAACACAGGAATCAAACGCTGAATCATTTCTTTGAATTCACGCTCAGATTCGGTTCCTGAAAACTCACATCGGTGTATCGGAATGCAAAGGTATAAATTTTCTCGCTTACTTTCGAGTCGCCCCTTCAAGCTGCCATGGTACGTGTTAGGTACCACCAAAGCGTGCGTAAAACCATACTTATTTGGAAAAAGCCCGAACAAACATGGTTCATCCTGAGTTAAGGAGTCTGGGGCCTGCCCGGCAACCTTTACAGCGAAATCCCTATCACTCACGCCCTCAGAAATAACTAACAAGTCTTTTTTTTGCGTACTGTGCAGGCAGTATTCATACGTCACTTTTGGAAGTGTGTGCTGAAAAAAATAACAACCCAAGTATTCATCTACACTAGCAAAGGATTGCAGCAGGTCATCTTTAGAAAACATACAAACCTCATCATTTATAATCGGGATCAACGTCCTGCCTGTACCTCACGCCCTCAGCCGCCATTTTCGCGCCATCAGAACTATTGGCAGAGCGCAACCGAATACTCGTGTTATCTGTTTCATTGTAAAAATCATTTCGTGCTGCACGAGTGGAATTGTACCCCTGTTCGTTCTAGTGTTCAACGACAGGCTTGTTGTGCTCGATTGTAATTCGAGGATCATTCCTATGGACAACATCCATATCAGCTGTAAGAACTTCCCCCGCATCTGGACCGTCTTGAATAGTATTAGCATCTAGAACCTTGTGAGATTTTCGGTTGTATTGAACAGGAGCTTCGCTGCTCTTAACAAATCTACCATTTGCACCGCGCAGCGGCGGCCTAGCTTCTGGAGCGTCTATCTTCTTAGGGACTATTTTGACATTTCCAAGATTAGAACCAAAACCTTGGACTTTGATATCATAGCGCGCATCGAAAGCTTTCCCGCCTTTGGCACCAATTCCCCCTCCAAGCAGGGCACCACCAAACGCTGTTAGCTTCTGGCCGTCGGAACCCTCACCGAAGAGCTCTCCTCCAGCCCAGTGCCCGGCCATACCACCCGCAATACCACCAACCAACCCTGCCATGACCAAAACTGGACTTGCCAATACAAAAGCACTGGCCAGCCCCAGCGCCATTATCGCACGCTCAAGCCAAACAGGGACTTCTGGGTCAATTGCATCAGTTGTCGCTGTGCCCCCACCTATACAGACATTGGGAGCACCAGCACTTATTTTTGCATCACAAACTGTTCGGTCTCCTACCCGAGCAGCAGGCTGACCGTTGATATAAACCGTATCACTACCCTGCGCTAATATCTTCACACTCCCTGGATGATCCGAGCACTCGACATTATCCAGATGAGCCCTCGCAGCTGGCTTCCCATTTATATGTACGTTGCTTGAGCCTGATCGTATCTGCCCTGTTTCACTACAAGCGAAAGATAAGCTACCAATCAGTTGACCAATTCCAGCGCCTGTAGCTGCTCCCGCCCCCACCATCGCGGCTAGGGCAACAGCCCCGAGCCCGCCTGTTGCGACAACGGCAATCCCTATGAGTACCGCCCCTGCGCCTATCGCTAAACCAGCAAGCAGCCCACCTAAAGCGCTAGAGTGCTCGATTGGATCGTCTACTCTCGCGGCCGCCGCAGTCATGCTGACTTGACCTGTTCCGCATCCCCCTCGTTCTCAGGCTGATACCGCAGTTGAAGGCTTTCAACCAAAGTATCGAAAGCATTACGCTCATCCGCAGTCATACCTTTGGGATTGTTGCTCGTACCTGTAATTTGCATTAGTAATGGCCGCTTGTATTCATCCTGATACAGAAAAATCAGCTGTACCTGATGAATCGGTTGGCCTTGTTGCCGCCAACGGAACTCTAGGCGTCGGGCCTCCAAGCCAGCCGCCTCCACCGGGGAAACAGGCTCAATCCACTGAACATGGGACAACGTCTTTTTCAACTCACCAAGTAGTTGTTGCGCAAGCGTCTCTAAATTCGCGTCCGGCTCCGCTGACGAACGTCCCACGACAAGCGAAAACGGGCTGGGCCCAAGGTCCGTAAGAGTAAATACGTGAAATGTCTTATCTATTAAATTTTTTGGGCGAATAAAACTTAACTCATTTGTAAGAAAACGTTGCGGCGGCGGAGGCTCTGCATTGCGAGCTGCCTCTTCTAGACGCTCACGCTCAAGGCGTTCTTCGCGCGCACGGCGCTCAGCGACCACTACCCGATCGACCGCCCATTGCCCAGGCACCAGATAAGCCAGGCTTAACGGAAGTTTCCCGTAGGGAGTACCTGAACAAGAAGTTCGCTTGAACGGGTAACTTGGCACAGGACATCAACATACGAGGCAACCAGGAAACTGCTGTCAACTTCTTCAAGTTACAGGGCTATAAGCCTGCCGACTACGAAGGCTACATGAACGGCTTGGACTTCACTCAACCGGTCTTCACGGAAACAATCAACCGGGGCAAGACACTTTGGCAATTCCAGGTGCCCGGCGGCCGGCAAGGCATGTGGTACTCTCCTACCCCAGACGTGGTGCCAGGGCAACTGGGGATCAACCCGCTTGGCCAAATCTACAAAACCGAAACCATCGTGCCCAAGATCGTGAACGTCTACCAGAGCACTGAGAAGGTCACGCTGCTGAGGAGCACCTCGGCACCGGTACTGGATACCTGGTCCGTCCCCTCCCAACCCTATGACGCCATTGGCGGTGCTCGGCAAATGACCTCTTGCCAACGCGAGCTCTTCAAACTGTTAACACCAGGTGCATTATGAAACCCACAACCCCCCTCGGCTATGTACAGAAGGCTATCGATATCACCGCGCAGCGGAACAAGGCCTGTCCCGCTTACCCCATTTATGGGATGCTACTTAATCAACTCGACTATGTGAAAGCCGTGTTCGAAGGGCGCGAGCAAGATAAATCGAAACTCCACCAACTCAGTATCGGTGCCATTGCCTCGAAAGAATTCGAAGAAAATGACCCCGAGTTGGCCAGAGCACTGAAAGACGCCTATTACGTAGCCATCCAGTCGGCTCGTGGCCTCAAAATTCAACTGCCCGATTGATTGCCGACGATCGATCAGGCCAGCCACTGAACATCGAGCGCAGTCACTGACGAAAGCTATAGACCCTACACTCAGCAGGCTGAGCCACGATGGACATTTACGCACTCCGGCAAAAATCGAAAGCGCTGCGTGTCATCATTGACCGGCTGAAGTCACACGACCCGGCCGCCATGAAGTTGAGTGTAGAGCTGAAGCTCTTGTTGAACGCGGCAAAGCAGCAGCGGATCCGCACCCCGATGGAATGGCGCGACATCCCCGGAAGCTATCTGTTCACCGAAGAAGGGCTGCAGCAGTATGCCGATCTCGAGCACGCCTTCGCCGAGTTTCGCATCGAGCTGTCCGGGGGCGAGTCCCCTACCCTGCGCAAGCTCAAGGCGCGCATGGGGGAGAAGCCCTCCCAGGGATGATCGACGGGCAGCCTTGCCATCTTTTCATGAGTTCAATCCATTTGATCAATCAGACGCAGAGCGCCAATCGTGCCTAATCTGAGCGTCTTGACCAGAAAGCACATAATCAACATGCAGAAACTTTCACTGCCGATCATAAGTAAGCGCATCTAAGGATGCTCCGATCAACTTGCCGTGCGGGGCGGTAAGTTGATATTTCCCCATCCCACAGGTTCGACAGGGCGAACAGTGTGGTCAACTGAGCCTTGTTTTTCATCGTATGAGATCCACAAACACCACATACCCTGATATGGCGCTCAAGATAGACACGGAGCATCTATTTGTGGGGGCGAATACCCACGACCTTCCCCGACACTACGTTTTTGATCAGAGCCAATAAATGTGGCGAGACATTCCAGCGGCGCCCTGCATCGGTTACCACCGTCACGGTCTTGCGGTTGAGCTTCATAACCGTTCCCACAATCCGTTCACCGGCAGGGGACTCGGAGCTGACCCGTGCTCCTGAATGGAGTTGCATCATTGATTTATGTGTTTCCAACGTCTCCAGCATCTTCAGACGCTCGATAATTTGATGGTTCAGTTCGACCAACTCATCAGCCGTCAGATGGGTGATATCAACACTCATGATGCTCTCCAATTCCACGGTAATAGTGCTTCATAGTCGGCAACCGACCGCGCATGCGGCAACCGCTCCAGTATGTGGCGCAGCCACATATAGGGCTCCTGGCCGTTGGCCTTCGCGGTCTCGACCAGGCTGTAGATCTGCGCACTGGCAGTCGCACCCTTGGGCGTTTCACTGAACAGCCACGCCTTGCGCCCGATCACAAACGGCTTTATCGCACGTTCTGCCAGGTTATTGTCGATCGGCAAATGGCCTGCCTCGACGTAGCGCTCCAGCCGGCTCCAGGTGTTCGCCAAATAGTGCACCGCCTTACCCAGCACGCTTTGCGGTGTGACTTGGGGCTGCGTCTTGTCCAGCCAGCTTTTCAACTGCCCGAGGATCGGCAGGCTTCTTTCCTGGCGACCGATGAACCGCTGCCCATCGCTGACATCCTTCAATTCACGCTCGATGCCATACAGCTTGTTGATCATCGCTAGCGCCACATCGGCACGACCGCTCTTGCCTTTGGGCTGCACTTTCTGCGCTTCGACGAACTGGCGCCGGGCATGCGCCATGCACGCCAATCGCTCGACACCGGGCTGTATGTCAGGGCGTTGTAACCGCCGTAATCATCAGCCCTCCAGCAGGCGCAATGGCACTTCCTGCGCACGGCTGGTGGTGTAGTCGAACAACACGACTTTTCGATCAGGTGGCCCACTGGCCTGCACCCACATCCAGGACTGGCTGGTCGGGTCACGATCCGGTTCCTTGAGCACCTGCACCCGCGTTTCATCGCAGTGAATCACGGGGCTTTCCAACAACCGCTAACGCATCAGGTTCAATAATGGCTGGAAGTGCTCGCTGCACTGGATCACCCAATGCGCCAGAGTTTGCCGTGGAACCTGGATGCCGTGGCGGGACAGCACACTTTCAAACCTGCGTAGTGGCAAGCCATCGACGTACTTAGTAGTCAGCAGCATGGCCAGCACGCTGGGGCTGGCCATGCTTTTTCGATCAACTGGGTGGGCTTGTCAGCAGTGACTGGAGCGGTCTCGCAACCACGACATCCGTAGACCTTGCGCACATGTTTGAGCACACGGATCTGCATCGGCACGATATCAAGCTGCTCGCTGGTTTCCTCGCCAATCACATGCTTGCGGCAAACCGCATTCGCAGGTTTGCTCGTGCTCGGGCAAGTCGTGGATGATTTCGACACGTGGCAGGTCAGCCGCCAACGGTTTGCGTTTGCCGCGCCGATTGGTCGGCGCAACGACTTCTTCGTCGGCCTCATCAGCGGCAGGCATCCACTGACTTTCGGGCTCGTTGAACAACGCCAGTTGCGGCGTGTTGGGCTTGACCGTCTGCTCGGATTTGCGGTTGAACAGCCGATCACGCAGCAGCTTGATCCGTTCTTTCAGATCGACGATGTGGCCCTTGTCGACCGTGCGCTCAGCCAGCAACTGCGCAAGCAGTTGCCTGAGCACGGCAGGGTCATCAGGAAGGTCATCGGGCGCTGGAATCATGGCCTGGATTATACCGGGTCAGGCGACGAAGCGGGGCGTCAGAACCTGATGCGGGCGATTGCGCCAGAGGTCGAAGCCGTCGATTAACCAGTTAAGTTCCTGGACGGTCAGGACGATGGCTTCGTCGGTGGCGTCGGGGGAAGTTTTGAAACGCTCAGCTTCGAGGCGCTTGAGCCAAAGGCAGAAGCCGTTGCGCTCCCAATACATGACCTTGATGCGGTTACGGGCTTTATTGAGAAAGACGAAAAGCACGGGGTCGAACACGGCGACTTTGATGTCCAGCTCGACCAGGGCGGTGAGGCCGTCGATGGATTTTCGAAAATCCACAGGCTTGGGGTAGAGGTGGACTTTTTCGACTTTGCCGTCGGGGCGCATCATGGTGGGCTGGCTCCAGAAAGAAATCGGAGCGCAGCATCGGGCATCAGGTGGACGCTTGGAATGTGGGGATGATGGATCCCTTACAAAAAACAGCACAGCAAGGTGGATTAAAAACCGCCAATACTGTGGCACTTTATAAATATTGCGAGCCAATAAACCGAGCTTGCCTTAATCCATCCCAAACTAAAAATCAAGCCTACAAATCTTTAAAAATGACTACTGAGACCAGTCAATTTTCAATTGACCTGAGCTCATACTCTTCAGAAAATCAACTTGACTCTCAAACTCAGCCTCAACTAGATCCTCATTTGTTTCGCATTCATTAAAACTCATTAGATAATCCAATCTATTTATGACGTTCTCAGAGCAAGCATAGATATCTTCTTCTCTGCCCGTTAGCACTCCCTTGACGGCAAAAGCTGCCGCCGCAAGATAGTCCGTCAGCCCTTGAGACACATCAATATCTGACTCAGAAACAGCATCAACATCCCAATCCAATACCTCTAAAAAACTAAGATCACTCTGCGATATATCGGCACTACCATCATATGACCATAACCTCCTAGCCAGACTGGCCACCCGATTTTTTGCCTGACCGCCTAATACTTTTTCAAAGAAAGTAATTATGCCGGGGTCGGTCTCAAAATAGTACAGACACCAAGCACTAAATTTTGCACGCTCAGTTGGTGTTAAAACCCTCAGTGCGCCTAGCAAGATTTGCTTTCTCTCCGACGGAAATGTCATTTCTATCTCCTTATTAATCAAAAATTCCGCCAGCGATGTCTACATGAGGCTGACAGCTTGGGCATGAAGCGTTTCTTTGCAGTCCTCCCCATGACACTCCCCATCGCAACACCCCAGCGTCTTCTGGCAGATTTCTTAAAATTATACGCTCAGCATGATTTTCCAATTTTTCGAAATCTTTCACAAAGGCTCTGCCGTTGAAAATATTTTCTTTAGGCACTCCAAGCTCTTGAAGCAACTCGCGCTGCGCGGGTGATAGACGGCCCCCGCTACCAGCCGCAAACAATTGTGGTTTCCCGTTCACGTTTGCCTCCACGATTGAAACGGTGGAATTCCGTATAGCTCTCGCATCCCCCCACCAGCTAAGTCGTGAACTTGCCTAGCCTTCCCACTTAATTCACCACACCACCCCCAAGGATCCATCCAGATGAAAGGATTTGGTGCATATTGATATAAATTGAATCCACCCAAAACACCAATAGGATCTTGACTGTTAAATCTCCCCGGCTCGGGGTCGTAAAAGCGAAATGTGTTGTAGTGAAGGCCTGTTTCGCCATCAAAATACTGCCCGGGGAACCGCAGGTGCTGCTCGACATCATTAATCGCAAGCCTTTCCACCGCCCCCCAGGAGCGATAAATAGCCTGCCAAACGACCTTGCCGTCGCTATTCGTCAGCTCCAGCGGCGTACCAATCTGGTCTGTATGGAAATAGTAGAGCTTCTGCCCTTCCCCTTCCGCCTGGTCAACTCGCGCCAATGGCGCATAGCTACCCGGCTCATACACGTAAAGAGTGCTGTTCCCGGGGGTCTCCTCTCGCAGCATCCGCAGCCCTTGCCAGAGGAAGCGCTTCTGCTCGATTTCACCGTTGATCTCAGCCTGCTTGGCCACTCGCCGCCCCAGGCTGTCATAGCGATACTCGCCTTTACTTTCGAGCTTTCCATTGACCAGTGTCTCAGCACGTACCAGGCGATTTTCGCAGTCGTAACTGAAGCTCTGCAGCTTGCTGTGCCCCGAGCGCTTCTCGATCAGGTTGCCCCATGGGTCGTAGCGGTACTCCTGATCCCGCCCACTGTTTGATCCGGTTGTCCTTGACCTTGTCGAACTGCCGCGCATTGAAGTCCAGGCGGTTGGCTGCCGTTCCGTAGCGGAATTCCTCGCTGCCGATCAAGGAGCCAGTATCACGACTGCGCAACTGGCCGTTGGCTTCGTATTCGTACTTGATCTCACCGCGTAGCTTGTCCAGCGTACGTACCAGTTCACCGGCCGGGTCGTACTGGTAGCGGCGGTGGATCGGGTTGTAGCCGTGCTCGACCAGCAACGACGTGTTGATGCCGGCGTTGTGCACCTGCGAGAGCTTGTCTGCCGGCAAGGTCGAGGCAAACTGCCAGGCTTTGCGCCCCACGGCGTCATAACCGAAGCAACTGGTGAGCTTGCCCTGGGTGCGGTACACCTCGCGGTGCAGGTCATCGCGTTCCATGTCGCTGATCACCTGGCCGTCCAGGTTCAACTGGTGCAAATGACCGCTGCCGTAGTACAGGTGGTTGACCTTGCGGCCATCCGGCAGGGTCAGCGTGGTTAGGTTGCTGAGTGGGTCGTACTCGTAGGCTAGCGTCCCATCGGGGGTGATTTCTTTCGATAGCCGGCCGAGCAGATCGTAGGCGTACTCAAGCTTTTCTTGCGTTATCCCAAGCTGCTTGCCGATCCCGGTTGTAGGTGGCGTTGTTTTCGTTGAACAGCGCGGTCAGGTACTGCGCTTTGTCATGCTAGCAGCGAATCCACTGGCTCTCGGCGTGCTGGCGGCTGTTCACGCGAACTACACTGAACCGTGAGGCTTGAACCTTGCATTTACGTCAAGGAAATCGCTGCTCTTCATAACCATTAGGGAAGACATTTTTTATACTCACCAACTCGCCGGAATCATATTCAAAGCTCACTTCAAAGTCACTAAATGCAGATTCAGTATGCTCTTTTTGCCGAACATGTATTTTTTCTAGGCGTTTATCAGCGTAGACATAATTTGACTCACTGCATCCGTACTGCCCCCAGTTTATATCTTTCACCACCGCTCCCTCTTCAAGCAATGAAATCGAAATATTTCTAAGCTTTCCAGCACTGGTAAAATGGACCCGCTCAATACATCCGCCGCTATAGGAGTAGAATTCCTTATTGATGATGCTTTCAGACTGTCCATAAATCTCCAAAAAGATTACTTTATCATGCTCATCCAAATGATACACATGAGTATTTTTTGTATGAGATGGAATTTTTCTCAAAGCTTTCCCTTTTTTAAATCCGGCGCGCTCGATTTCATATGGACTGACGTTATATAGCGGCCCCTTGCTTATCACTATTCGTCTCGACCTGCATAAAGCCTCAGACAAGAAAGAAGACAGGACCTCCTCAGTTCGCGGTTCAATTTCTAGATATTTTCGTTCAAGATATTTTAAATCATGCATGCTTTTTATCCTGCCTAGAATATTCCACGGGCAATTTCAGAGTTGATCTTGGTCAACTCAGTCAAGAAGTCACTACTGTTATTTATATCGACCAATCGATCAAAGACCTTCTGCTTATAAGCATTGTTGTGAATACTTGCATGATTGGGCAAGGTGCTGCCTGGAGGAAGCTTAACTTTACTATTCGAGGGTAAGAAAATGCCATTTTCCGCAGCATTGATATCTATCCTCAAGCGCTCCATTTTAGTTTGAAGCGCCACCATTCTAACATCGTTCGAGTTAGACATGACAATATGGTGCGCCGAGTTCTTAAACGCGGGCTCGGACTTACCCGCTGCCACCATATTAGCCCTAAGTGCTTTAGCATCAGTCGAGCATGTCAATCCCCAAGGATCAATCCATATCATAGGATTCACTGCGTACTGATATAGATTCAAACTACCCGCTAGCCCGATCGGGTCTTGAGTAATAAAGCGGCCTGATTCAGAATCATAATATCGGTAGGTGTTGTAGTTAAGCCCCGTTTCGCCATCGAAGTACTGACCCTGAAAGCGTAAGTTCTGCGTAACCTCACTAGCAGGCAGTTGCTCTAGCGCCCCCCAAGAACGATACGTGGCCTGCCAAACGATCCTGCCGTCACTGTCCGTCAACTCCAACGGCGTGCCAATCTGGTCAGTATGGAAGTAATAGACCTTCTGCCCTTCCCCTTCAACCTGATCAACCCGCGCCAACGGCGCATAGCTCCCCGGCTCGTACAGGTACAGGATGTTCTGCCCAGGCGTTTCCTCCCGCAGCATCCGCAAGCCTTGCCACAGGAAGCGCTTCTGTTCGACCTCGCCGTTGATTTCAGCCCGCTTGGCCACCCGCCGCCCAAGGCTGTCGTAACGGTACTCGCCTCGGCTTGCCAGCTTGCCATTGACCAACGTCTCCGCCCGCACCAGCCGGTTCTCGCAGTCATAGCTGAAGTGCTGCAGCTTGCTGTGCCCCGAGCGCTTCTCGATCAGGTTGCCCCACGGGTCGTAGCGGTACTCCTGATCCCGCCACTGTTTGATGCGGTTGTCCTTGACCTTGTCGAACTGCCGCGCATTGAAGTCCAACCGGTTGGCTGCCGGGTCATAACGAAACTCTTCGCTGCCCACCAGCGAGCCGGTATCACGGCTGCGCAACTGGCCATTGGCTTCATACTCGTACTTGATCTCGCCACGCAGCTTGTCCAGCGTACGCACCAGTTCACCGGCCGGGTCGTACTGGTAACGGCGGTGGATCGGGTTGTAGGCGTGCTCGACCAGCAAAGAGGTATTGATGCCGGTGTTGTGCACCTGCGAGAGCTTGTCGGCCGGCAAGGTCGAGGCAAACTGCCAGGCCTTGCGCCCCATGGCGTCATAACCGAAGCAACTGGTGAGCTTGCCCTGGGTGCGGTACACCTCGCGGTGCAGGTCATCGCGCTCCATGTCGCTGATGACCTGGCCGTCCAGGTTCAACTGGTGCAGGTGACCGCTGCCGTAGTACAGGTGGTTGACCTTGCGGCCATCTGGCAGAGTCAGCGTGGTCAGGTTGCTGAGCGGGTCGTACTCGTAGGCTAGCGTCCCATCGGGGGTGATTTCTTTCGTTAGCCGGCCTAGCAGATCGTAGGCGTACTCAAGCTTTTCTTCCGTGATTCCATGCTGCTTGGCGATCCCGGTTGGTTGCCGCTCAATGCTCAGCAGCCGGTCGCCGGTGTCGTATTCGAAATCCTGTCGGACATCGCGGTTGGTCGAGGACGTTCTCGATACGCTGCAGCGGTACTTCGGTGTTAGTGTCTGGTACTTCGCCTTAGTAGAGGAACAATTTATCGAGGGTCTGCAGAATGTAGTGGCCGGCCTCGGTGCACACCAGGTAGACCTGCTCGGGCGGGTTGTCGATACATCCAACAATACATGCATTAGAAGAAAACATTGGCTCTATCTATATTGCGAGAGAGCCAACGAGCCCATTAGTTATTAAAGATCAGATCTTTAGCATCTAACACTTGCAATAGGGCTTAAAATTAAAAACACATGACCGCACATCCGAAATTAGATCCGATCATTAAAAAAGCTGACACAGAACGCCATCCGCGAGCTTTCCGAGACCTATGCCGAGCTTATCATTCACCCTCATATAACCCCACATACTTCAAGCCATTATAATTCGCCTTTAGAGGCTTGGAAATATCCGTACCACCATCGGAATACCAAAAAATTGCATTAGCCTTTGTAATACCAAGCCTGAAACACTCCGCCTTTAAATCTTCTATACAACTAGAATCAACCGCAGACTCAATCAAGATTTCATCTAGACTCACCTCCTCCGCTTTCCTTGGTATAATCCCTATGAAATCCTCGTCGTACCATCTCACGCCAATATCTCTGCAAAATCCACAAACCTTGTATGCTGGATCATCCAAATCCACAGAATAGTCCAACTCAAAATACTGCAGATAGTCATCCTCCGAAGAGAAATTTGTACCTATCCAAACATGAACTTTTTCATACCGTTCAATATCATAAGAATCCATTTAGCATGCTCCTAGTTTCATGTGTTTGCCGTGATGTGAATCGATCACACTAAGCGCTTGAGCTTTACTTTGCGCGCCACTCAAATCTTTAATTAAATTATTATGGAACAGCCTTCCCGCTCTACTACCATGGTGCGGACCGTCCGGCACAGGATTACCATGTTTGTCTGTTACACCCACAAAAGTAATATCTTTAGTGGGTACCGTCATTTCTTTAAGTTCCTGAGCGGTAAAGCCAAGTTCTTTTGCCTTCGCCGCTATAGAGACAGGAAACATTTCATGCTTACCTCCCGGGCTCCGAAGAGCAGCTTCTACAGATTTTTTGTTATCAACAATATCTTGAACCGAGGCGCTATTGAACCAGCTATCAAAACCATTTTTTTCCCAAGGCACCCAACCCAAAGGGTCAACCCACATAGTCGGCGCCAGCACATAGACATATAAATTAGCACCGCCTCTGACACCAATTGGATCCTGGGTGATAAATCGCCCAGTTCCTGGGTCGTAAAACCTAAAGGTATTGTAATTTAGGCTCGATTCGCAATCAAAATACTGACCTTGGAATCGTATGTTCTGCTCTACTCCATTGATGGTTAGCTGCTCTATCTCGCCCCAAGAACGATATGTCGCCTGCCAAACGACCTTGCCGTCGCTATCCGTCAGCTCCAGCGGCGTGCCAATTTGGTCTGTATGGAAATAGTAGAGCTTCTGCCCTTCCCCTTCCGCCTGGTCAACCCGCGCCAACGGCGCATAGCTCCCCGGCTCGTACAGGTACAGGATGTTCTGCCCAGGCGTTTCCTCCCGCAGCATCCGCAAGCCTTGCCACAGGAAGCGCTTCTGTTCGACCTCGCCGTTGATTTCAGCCCGCTTGGCCACCCGCCGCCCAAGGCTGTCGTAACGGTACTCGCCTCGGCTTGCCAGCTTGCCATTGACCAACGTCTCCGCCCGCACCAGCCGGTTCTCGCAGTCATAGCTGAAGTGCTGCAGCTTGCTGTGCCCCGAGCGCTTCTCGATCAGGTTGCCCCATGGGTCGTAGCGGTACTCCTGATCCCGCCACTGTTTGATCCGGTTGTCCTTGACCTTGTCGAACTGCCGCGCATTGAAGTCCAGGCGGTTGGCTGCCGGGTCGTAGCGGAATTCCTCGCTGCCGATCAAGGAGCCAGTATCACGACTGCGCAACTGGCCGTTGGCTTCGTATTCGTACTTGATCTCACCGCGTAGCTTGTCGAGGGTACGCACCAGTTCACCGGCCGGGTCGTACTGGTAACGGCGGTGGATCGGGTTGTAGGCGTGCTCGACCAGCAACGACGTATTGATGCCGGCGTTGTGCACCTGCGACAGCTTGTCAGCCGGCAAGGTCGAGGCAAACTGCCAGGCCTTGCGCCCCATGGCGTCATAACCGAAGCAACTGGTGAGCTTGCCCTGGGTGCGGTACACCTCGCGGTGCAGGTCATCGCGCTCCATGTCGCTGATCACCTGGCCGTCCAGGTTCAACTGGTGCAGGTGACCGCTGCCGTAGTACAGGTGATTCACCTTGCGGCCATCCGGAAGGGTCAGCGTGGTCAGGTTACTGAGCGGGTCGTACTCGTAGGCTAGCGTCCCATCGGGGGTGATTTCTTTCGTTAGCCGGCCTAGCAGATCGTAGGCGTACTCAAGCTTTTCTTCCGTGATCCCAAGCTGCTTGCCGATCCCGGTTGGTTGCCGCTCAATGCTCAGCAAGCGGTCACCGTCGTCATAGGTGAATCGCTGTTGTGCGTCGCTATTCAGTTTGGCGATCAGGCGACCAATGGCATCACGCTCGAACAGCGTATGGCGCTCTGGCCGTTCGGCATTCTCGCCATAGCCAATCTCATCCAGTCGTGTGAGATGGCCACCGACGTTGTAGCTGAAACGTCGGGTCAGGTTATCTACCCGCACTTCTTCGCTCAGCCGGTCCGAAGCGTCGTAGCCAAAGCTGTACGTGGCGTTGTTTTCGTTGACCAGCGCGGTCAGGCGAATGGCCTTGTCGTACTCGTAGCGAACCCGCTGGCCCTTGGCATCCTGACGGCTGCTCGGCAGACCACGGGCCGTGCGCATCAGGCGGGTGGTCTGGCCCTTGCCGTCGGTGTGGCTGAGTACCTGGCCGTAGACGTTGTAGGTGAAGGTTTCGGTGGTGCCGTCCGGGTGGCTGATGCGCTGCACTTCGCCATCGGGCTTGCGTTCCAGCGTGGTGGTCTGATTGAGCGCGTCCGTTACCGCGACCAGGTGCTGGCGCTCGTCATAGCGGTACCAGGTGCTCTTGCCCGAGCAGTCCTGATAACGCTCGACTTGGGCCAGGGTGTTCCACCACAGGTACTTGGACTTGTAGGTCGCGTCGATGATGGTGTGCGGCAGGCCGTCATCGCTGTTCAGGTACTCGGTCATCTGGCCGAGGGCATCGATTTCGGCGAGCAGGTTGCCCTTGTCGTCGTAGCGCGCCTGCCAGGTGCTGCCATCCGGGTAGCTGACTTTGGTCACCAGCGTGGTCAGGTGGTGGTACTCGTACTGGATCTTGCGCCCCAGTGGATCGGTTTCTTCCAGCAGGCGGGCGTATTCATCGTACTTGAAGGCGAGCCGGTTGCCGTCTGGCAGGCCCAGGCCGACCATGTTGCCGTGCTCGTCCAGCTCGATGACGTAACGTTCGCCGCCATAATCACGGCTGGCGACCACGCGGTGGTCCGCGTTGTACTGCACTTCCAGCTCGCGGCCGAGCACGTCGGTGGCCCAGCTGGTGCGGCTATCGAGGTCGTAGCGGAAGTGGTAGTGCTCGCCGTCGCTAGTCCAGTGTTCGACCACACGTGGCTTGTCGCCCAGGGTTTGCCAACGGTAGTGGCAGCCCAGCCCCAGCGCGTTGCTGTGGGTCACCATCAGGCCGTCGGCGTAGCTGAAGTTGCGAACGGTGTCGCCGTTGCGGTTGATCACCGCGCTCAGCTGGCCGTGTTCGTCGTAGCGGTACTGTGTAAGCGTTTCCACCGCTTCGTTGTTCACCACACGCTTGATGTCGGTCAGGCGGCCCAGCGGGTGGTCGTAGTGCAGGTGCACGCGCGTGCCGCCGGTGGCGCTGATGTCGGTGAGGGTGCCGTCAGGCGTGCGGGTGAAGTGCAGGAAGTGGCCGAGGACGTTCTCGATACGCTGCAGCGGCACTTCGGTGTTGGTGTCTGGCACTTCACCGAAGTAGAAGAACAGGTTGTCGAGGGTCTGCAGGATGTAGTGGCCGCCCTCGGTGCACACCAGGTACACCTGCTCGTGCGGGTTGTAGATGCGCTGCCCCGGTTGCAGGGTCACGAACGGGACTTCGCGGCCCTGGTTGTCGGTGAGGTAGATGAATGCCCCCTGGCGGCGCAGGCTCTGCTCCCAGGGCAGCACCCAGCCGCGGCCGAGTACGCTGTCGACCGTCAGGTCGCTGGCGTAGAAGCGCGACCACTCGATTGGCATCAGGCCCGGCAGGCTGAAGTCGATTTCATCGGGGATCAGCTTGCGCCCGGTAGTGAGGTCGACCGGGTTGCCGACCAGGCCACCGATGGCTCTGCGCGCCACGGGCTCGACCACATAGCGGCTGGCCACCTCGCCGGCGACGAAGCCGGCCGTGAACTTCAGAGCGCAAGGCATGATGGCTTTCATGCCGGCCTGGGTACCCGCCTTGATCAGCTGGGCGATACCGCCTGCGGCACCGGCGATGGCCATCAGCACATCCACGGTGGTACGCAGCCACTCCGGGACCTCATCGTCAACGGGCAGGTAACGGTAGGTGCCGCCGCCAATGATGACGTTGTCCGAACCACCGGAAATGGTGGCGCCACAGGTCAGCTTGTCGCCCTTGCGCGCGGCGGCGACGCTGTTGATGAAGACGTTGGTCGAGCCTTCGGCAATCTGCACCGGCCCCGGGTGCTTGTCGCAGGCACCGATGCTTTTTTCGACGCGGGCGGCCTTGCGGCTATTGATGAACACGTTGGGTGAGGCAGTGGTTATCGTCCCTGAGGGGGACGAGAACATACTGCCTATCGCCTCTCCGGCGGCGGTCAGCAAGCTGCCCCCGATGCCGGCTGCGAGGCCGGCCAGCAAGGCCACACCGAACCCGCAGGTGAACGTGGCGATGGCCACCGTGGCCACCAGCGCAATCCCAAGGGCAGCCCCGATCAGGAAGCCCCCAAGCGCGCTGGTGTGCGATATCTCGTCGCCAAACCTGGCCGCTTCGAACATGAGGGGTTACTCCTGTTCGCCGGACTCGGCGCTGGTTTCGGACGGCGCACGCGGGGTGAAGCTGGCCAGCAGGTTGTCCCAGTCCTGGTTCTGCTGGGCACTGAAATCAGCCTGTGCAGTGGTGGAGAAGATCAGGGCACGCCCAGGGCTGATGATGAAGGCGGCCTGGCGCTGGTACAGCGGACGGCCCTGGTTCATGTAATAGGCGTCGATCTGGATACCGGGAATGGGTGCGGTAACCGAGAGCGTGACAGCCTTGTTACCCATGCGGGTGTAGCCGCGCAGCTTGGAGGTGAGCAGCTTGACCTGGCGATCGACATAGGCCTGCAGCGCTTCGTCCGGCAGCAGGGTGTCACGCGAGATGGTGATGCTCAAGGGTGCTGGGACACTGGCACCCAGGACAAACATGTTGACCGTGCGGTCCTCGAAACCTGCCGGCAGCGCAATGCCGCCTTCCTGTAACTCGTAATCCATGTGATGAAAATTCCTGATAGCGAAAAAATCGAGGTCAGCCCTGCGCGAAGCCATCGAGCATGCGGTCGAACTCTGCCAACCACTGGCTCAGGCCGGGCTTGCTGGGGTCGATCACGCTGGAGATATCCAGCCATTGCAAAGAATCGCTGCCGGCGATGGGCACCAGTGCGCCGACCAGGCGACCGTGCCGAGGCTCGTGGCCGGCATTGAAGTGAAAGTCCACGACCTTGGCCGGGCTCCCAGCCAGGAGGCAGTCACGTTGGCGAATCACGCGCAGTTGCGGGTTCAATTCACGCAAAGCCTCGACTGCGCTCTGGAACAGTTGCTCCAGCGGCTGCCTGGCGAGTGCATCACGGCGGCGGATGCTGAGGCTGACCGGCTCGCCTTCATGTTCGAGGGTGGTCTGGATGTCGCGAAAACGAAAGCCGAGCGGAAACTGCAAGGCGAAACCTGCAAAGGTGAAAGCGCTGGCTACATCCTGCAACACGGCTGGCACCGGTTCCGGTTCCGGTTCGGCTTCCGGTTCCGGCAAAAGCTCGGGCACATGAGCAGGTTCACTGGCCAGCCGCACGGTCTCCTCTTGCGCTGCGCGCCTGGCGGAAATACGGTCGTAGATCGAAGGCTTGTACATGAACCTTGCCTCAGTCGTTGATCCGCACTGCGGCGCCGGTAATCTGGGTGGTGTCGGTACTGGTGGTCACGATGACCTTGCCTTTGATCTCGATGCCTTCCGGGGTCAACGTGATGCTGCTGTCACCCACCTGGAGGATGATGTGCTGCTTGGCAGCCACCTGTATGAACTGGTTGTCGACCTGCAGGGTGTAGGAGCCTTCAGTCACTTGCACCACGGTGTCTTTCTTGACCGTTTCGGTGTGCGTACCGCCAACCGTAATTGTCCGGTTGTTCCCCACATCATGGGTCTCATCCAGCTCGATCTCGGTATCCATGTTGCGCTCGGCATGCATGATGATCTGCTCGGCGCCGGCCTTGTCCTCGAAGCGGAAGAAGTTGGCGGTACCGCCGTCACCCTTCATCGACCGCGTCAGGAAACCACTTTGGGTCTTGTTCGCCGGCAGCGACCATGGCGGAGTGTTGGTGCTGTTGTACAGGCTGCCCATGATCAGCGGCCGGTCCGGGTTGCCGTCAAGGAACACCACCACCACCTCGTCGCCTACGCGTGGGATCTGGATGCTGCCGAAGCCACCGCTGGCACCGGACTGGGCGACACGTACCCAGCAGGAGCTGTGATCGTTGAACTGCCCCTGGCGATCCCAGTGAAACTGAAGCTTTACCCGGCCCAGTTCGTCGGTGAAGATTTCCTCGCCTGGGGGGCCGACAACGATGGCGGTCTGCGGGCCGTTGATCAAAGGCTTGCGGGTGTTTAACTGCGGGCGGTATGCGATTTTTTTACGCACGCACACGAATCGGTTGACGTAACCGGCCTGGTCGCCAGTCATGTAGTTGTTGCTGCCGCGATGCTCCACGCTCAGCAACAAAAACTTACGGTTCTCGGCGTCACCGGTGTCGTGCAGATAATGCTGGATCAACTCAAAAGTGTAACCCGGCTTCATGGCCCGGCAATTGCTCTCGCCGTAGAAGGTCTTGCCCATCAACTCGAGCGCTTCGATACGGTTCGTACGATGGCTTCGCCATCTTCGTAGCTGCCATGGGTGTACTGGCCCGGGAAATCATAAATCTCGAACCTGTCCACATCGCCCTGTTGATTCAAGCTTTGCATGGTCACAGGTAGGAAGTTGCGCGGTTGGCGATAGTCGAACGTGCGAACGGCAATTTGACCGGATTGCAGCTGCCGCGTTGACTGCCACTGAGTAATGGAATCAGCGGTTTCGGTAACCGACGCGGAGTGGTAGCGAATCTGCGGCTGTTCGGGCAGCGGCAACAAGGTGCTGGAGTCATCGGTGATGACCATCAGGTGGGAGTCGGCCGTGTGCTCGAAGTAGTAGAAAAGCCCTTCGCTCTCAAGCAAGCGCTGCACAAAGTTGAAATCGCTCTCGCGGTACTGGGTAATGTAGCTGTGCGATTTGAGCGACTTGCTTACACGAAATTCGTACTTGGCCAGCGTGCCAAATCCGGCGAACACTTCACTGACAACAGCCTGGACCGATTTTTCTTGAAAAATGCGTGTATCGAAGCGGCAAGTCAGCATCCACAGCCACGGCCCTAGCACGGCTGCATAACGCACATAGCCGCCGTCGCTGCCTTGGGTGCTAAACCGCTGAACATAGCCGTTAATGTAGCGGAAAGAGCCGTTGGATAACTCGATTTCTATCGTGGCCTGGCTGCCAATCAGTGACTTGAGCTTTACATCGCTCTGTTGGCTGAGCAAGGCCAGATCGAATTCATAGAGTTTGGAAAGCTCTTCAGTGCCGGAAAAGTGCTCCAGCAAAAACTCATCGTTGGCTGTTTGTGTCAGGATATTCAGCTTGAACAATCGCCTGTTTTGCGGCGCGAGCATGGAAAGAACGTCAGTTAGCATAATTTACTCCCTGTAACGGTGAACATCAGCGCGCCCGTACGGCGAAAAGCCTGCCCAACCACGAGGCAGCACGCATGCTCTGAATAGTTTCAATATCCATGAATGTGTATTGACGGTTTTCCTTCGCTTCGCGCACTTTCAGCTCTCTGAGTGCACTGATCTTGTCACGATTGTAAAACACCATGAACACGGACATTAGCGCAAAGAAGTAGATCAACCCGGTGGCCGGCACGTCATGGCTTTTCATCAGCGGATAGATCACGCTGCTCAAGCCCGCCGCCAAACCCGCCTGCCACCACTGAACTTTCTGGGGCGGCTCGATGGATTCCACGCGCTGCCCTTTAAAGTGGAGAATATCACTTTTACTGCGCCAGTAATAAGCCATTGCATAGGTCAACAACACCAGCACGACGGGTGCGAGCCCTAACATCAAAGAAGTCGCCGCTCCCAACTTCATTTTTTTGTAGGTAACACCCAGTGTCAGCAGCGATGCGAACATTGGTGCAACTGACATATTGAAGAACATGCGCAAATTCGCGAAACTTACAAAGTGCTCACTGCGGTAAGCACAATTGATGCACCACAGCGTCATAACGATAATGATCAGGATCGCCGGCACCGCCATGAATGGCGGCGCCACTCCGGTCATCATCAGGGCCAATATCACGACCAGCAGCCACACCGACCAGATTTTTTTAAAAAAACGTTCTGTGGTAAACATTTAATCCTTCCCCGTCAAGAAATTACCCAGGGTAGTGCCCAGCCCCGAAAAATCATCACTCATGACAAACTGAACTGCCAAACCCGCACCCAAAGACAAGGCAATCACGACTATAGCCGGCCCTGTTAGCCCGCCGACCAATACACCGACACCAAAGGCCAATGCATTGGTCGGCTGGGTGTAAGCTGACTTCTGGAAGAACTCCGAGACGCTTTTTGCCTCCGTCGCATCTAGGTAAGCCTGGGGGCCGAACGCCAATGCGCCGCCTAATTTGGCACCCGTCAGTACTTTGCCTACGCCACGGCTGCTGTACCCGGCCGAGTCAATATGGGCAGTTGCACGCATCGCCTTGGCGGTATTGAAAGCAGCCACATGCAGGTTACTGCCCCGACCGGGCAGCCTGTACAAACTTGCCTGGCTATTGGCGGGTATTTCGAAGTAGGGGTTTCCGCCCATGCGCACCAGTTTCAGGCGCCCTTTCATGGCCCTGGCGGCAGATACACTGCCCTTCGGCTTCGTCAGCACTCAACTGCGTTTCGGACGACTGTAGTTCAGCAACAAGAAACTCGGCGGCACTCATGTCATCAGCCGAATAAAGGCCGCCTACATCCATCTTGGCGTAGGTTCTGGCTGCTACAACACTTGGCCATGGCAGGTCACCCTGCCCGAGAAGGCCGTCTTGCCCGCCGAGGCCCATGGGGTCGGCTGCGGTACAGGGATAGATTCTGTTCACGATTCTGTTCACGCCTTGTCAAAAATCCTGCTTGCGCGACCTGCGCAGTATCGGCCCACGTCTCAGGCGCTGCGACCTATGCAGGCAAGCAAAGTTCCCAACAACACCTGAATATGCCAACCAGATCACAAATGGATTTGCCGGCCGAGTGTAGAGGGCGCAGGAAACACTGGAATGCGCAACTCTGTCAACTATGAATATCGCTCATCCTTCGCATTAGCCGTTATGAATGAGATGGCATTGCGCCATCTTTTGCCCATACACCAGCATTACCAAGAACGTTCACAGGACACTGTGGTCAATGTTCTACATAGCGCCTACGCTTGGGATACTTGTGACGCTGGGCTTGTGGGCGAAGGGGTACACACCCTGCCAGAAGCTGTTGACTTCAGGATCTGCCTGGCAGGTGTGCTGGATCAATGATGAGCGGTATTGTTTCAAGTCTGATTCCTATACCCGTGACGGCTGGCCTTGCAAGCGCATGAGTGATAAAAATGCCTGCATCCAGGTTGACGGGCGCCAGTAATTCTAATACCCACACCCACGTCGCTACTTGTAGGAAGTCATGACAAATACAGAAATCATCAAACAATTGGAAGCGCTCAAATGAGCCATTTCACTCCAATCTCCATCAAATTCAGGCTGCTCGCCGCCCCCACCCCGCTGACTTGCGTAAGCCATCCGGGCTTCAGCCTCACCCCTGACAGCTACACAGAAAACAACTGAGTTAATAAATCCGCGAGCCTTGAAACATTCCTCGAATCAGGCCATCAATAGCTGTCGTAAGTCAGCTCTTCCATCTCGTGTCACCTTGGGATGCTCCGTCAACTTGCCGCGCGGAGACGGTGAGTTGATATTTCCCCGTCACGCAGGCTATCTATCGAAAAAGCGCTCAATGCGTCATGTTTTCAGAGGCTTTTCGCCCAGATTTCTCTTTTAAGCGCGCAGTTCACCCATACCCATCAGCTGTTTTCGAGCCATCCTCAGGTTCCACAGGGCGATCAGTGTGGTGGCCGGGGCGTTCGCCTTTGGCGTCGGCGCGGCGCCGGGCGCGCTGGCCGGCGCCGGCATTGGCCTGCAGGTCGGCAACCTGATCCTCATGGGCCTGGGGCTGTCCGCCATCGCCGAGTATTTTTATCAGGGCCTGCCTGTCGACCCTTCAGCAAGGCATGACCACGGCCTGGTTCGCCGAGGATGGCCTCAAGCCCGCTGGCCTGGACCCGAGCGGCGGTTCCGCGGCGCAGGCCCAGGAGCGTGTCGAGCGTGCTGCACGCCAGCTTGCTCGCGGGCAGGAGCAGTGGGTGTTGCTGTTACTGACAGCCATCGTCACCTAGCTTACTCGGGGCCAGATGAAGGCCGGCGTCATGAGCAGCATGGAAAGCATTGCCGCCCGGAGCGCTCGGCTGCAGGCCGAGATCTCCAACAAGCAGCTGGCAGCCTGGTTGGCGAAGAATGAGCAGAAACTGTTGGCGCAGCCGGAGTTGCAGCCCAAAGAGGCCACACCGATCTCTCGTGCACAAGCGCAACCGGAGCCATTGCGACCACTACCCGATCGACCACCCATTGCTCAGGCACCGGATAAGCCAGGCTTAACGGAAGTTTCCCGTAGGGAGTACCTGAACAAGAAGTTCGCTCGAACGGGTAACTTGGCACAGGACATCAACATACGAGGCAACCAGGAAACTGCTGTAAACTTCTGCAAGTCACAGGGCTATAAGCCTGCCGACTACGAAGGCTACATGAACGGCTTGGACTTCACTCAACCAGTCTTCACGGAAACAATCAACCGGGGCAAGACACTTTGGCAATTCCAGGTGCCCGGCGGCCGGCAAGGCATGTGGTACTCTCCTACCCCTGACGTGGTGCCAGGGCAACTGGGGATCAACCCGCTTGGCCAGATCTACAAAACGGAAACCATCGTGCCCAAGATCGTGAACGTCTATCAGAGCACTGAGAAGGTCACGCTGCTGAGGAGTACCTCGGCACCGGTACTGGATACCCCTTGTCTCGCAGGTAATTGTTGATGGTTTCCAGAATGCCCGCCGCCAACCGATGCTTCTCCAGCAGGTGCCGGAAATTCATGATCGTTGTGTCTTCGGGGATCGGAGCGCTGAGCGTCAGACGAGCAAACTGGCGCATCGAAGTAATCTCGTACAGCGCCTCTTCCGTGGCTGGATCGCGCAACGAGAACCAGTTCTGCAGCAGGTGAATGCGCAGCATGGTTTCCAGTGGATACGGCTTGCGGCCACCGCCAGCCCTTGGGTAGTGAGGCTCGATCAACGTTACCAACCCGCTCCACGGAACCACCTGCTCCATCTCGGCCAGGAAACGCTCGCGACGGGTTTGCTTGCGCTTACCGGCGTACTCGAAATCGGAAAAGCTCATCTGACTCATGGGATGGCGGGCTTGTAGAGGGCGGTTGGACGGAGGGCTATTTCAGCACAGGTCAGATGGCGTGTGCTGACTTGATCGGAGAATCCCTAGCCGGGAGATACTCTTCGAATCATCACCAGGCCTGAGAGTTTCGCACAAAGCCAATTCCCTTGGACGCGCCTGCTTACGGCAGGCACTGCCTGTATTCAATTTTCTCGCAAAAAACCAAACCTAACAATACTCGTTAGAATCTGAGTTCTCCAAAAAAATTGACATCCATGAGTCCATCACACTCCACAAATCGACTCCATGAGTGGGACTGTCTGGCTTTTCATGCCACCAGATAAAAGCTTCGCCTTTGAATGGGCCATCACCCAAAGCCAAATAATCACCAGCCCCACTAGAAAATACCCCTAACATATCAGGAAGCGTCGGATAATCTTCGTCGCACAAATCCTTGATTGGAACAAAATCTTCCACTCTAGATGGCCCCATAGTACAACCAATATAAAACCCAAACCCATTATGCAATTTTGAATAAAACTGCCTGAAGCTCGCAGGAAGGCTGGGATAACTATCGAGATCTGACCCTTCAACGCCTAGCGGAGCCCCCCCCATATAGAAATACAAATCACCACTCTCGCCATATACATACATGAGATACGGCCTATCACTCACTGCCAAGACAGTTCCTAACACACATTTGTCGAGCCAATCGCTTACCCAAGGCAAAAACTCAGAAAAATCAGCCCACTCCGCAGGAACATGTTTTTTTTCACTATTTAGAAAACCAAAACCAAGCCACTGCTTGGGTAAGTCTACTTCAAGAGGAATATCGTCAGCTGAAAAATACACATCATAACCCTTCAGCTCGCTTATAATACGCAGCTTTAAAGAATCAGACCAAGTCATATTCATACCACCTCAATACCCCAAAAGCAAACCATTGATATATTGCTGTAATTCCGGCTCCAATTTAGCGGCCTTTTCTATCATGGCAGAACGAAACGCCGGATCAACAGGAATACCACCTTTCTTATACAGCTCCCACTCAGCGAAAGATTTTGCTCCTTTTGAAGTATTTGCTACTTCACTCAACCCTTGGAAGTTCGGCTCGTAGTTTAGCACCTTTACCTGATCCTCGAAAGCCAATCGGGAGAAGCCATCCATTTCTGTAATTTTCTTCATGGGCACAATGTGATCCGCATGGAGAGGCTTCGTAACCTCAAGCCCGGGAAGCGCGGGGTCTTTCATGGGAAGAGTAACATCTTGATTCACAGCCTTTCTAATTGCAGCACTGGGAGTCTTACTCCTTAGCTCACCATATAGCTCTGGTGAAATTTTATCAGATTTCGGAGGGAGAACCGGTTTTTTTATCAGCTTGACGTTACCAAGGTTCGAGCCAAATCCCTGAGACTTAAACTCATATCGCGCATCGAAAGCTTTACCACCTTTAGCACCAATACCGCCCCCCAGTAGAGCACCACCAAATGCCAGCAGTTTCTGACCATCAGAACCTTCACCAAAAAGCTCGCCGCCAGCCCAATGCCCAGCCATTCCGCCAGCAATACCACCTGCCAACCCTGCCATCACCAACACTGGACTTGCCAGTACAAAAGCACTAGCCAGCCCCAACGCCATCACCGAACGCTCAAGCCAAATAGGAACTTCCGGGTCAATTGCATCAGTCGTCGCTGTCCCCCCTCCCACACACACATTAGGGGAGCCAGCACTTATTTTTGCATCACAAACTGTCCGGTCACCGACTCGAGCCGCAGGCTGACCATTGATATAAACCGAGTCACTACCCTGGGCTAATGTCTTAGCCCCCCCTGGATGATCCGAACACTCGGCATTATCCAGATGAGCCCTCGCAGCAGGCTTACCATTTATATAAACGTTACTTGAGCCTGATCGTATGCGTCCTGTTTCACTACAAGCGAAAGATAGGCTACCAATCAGTTGACCGATTCCAGCGCCGGTAGCTGCTCCCGCGCCAACCATCGCGGCTAGCGCTACAGCCCCAAGCCCGCCGGTCCCGATAACGGCAATACCTATGAGTACCGCGCCTGCTCCAATTGCTAAGCCAGCAAGCAATCCACCTAAAGCGCTGGAGTGCTCAATTGGATCATCTAATCTCGCAGCAGCCGCCGTCATGCTGATTCGGCCTGTTCAGCATCCCCCTCGTTCGCGGGCAGATAGCGCAGTTGAAGACTTTCAACCAACGAATCGAAAGCACTACGCTCCTCCGCCGTCATGCCTTTGGGACTGTTGCTCGTGCCGGTAATTTGCATGAGCAAAGGCCGCATGTACTCATCCTGATGCAGAAAAATCAGCTGTACTTGATGAACAGGTTGGCCTTGTTGTCGCCAACGAAACTCGACACGTCGGGCCTCCAATCCAGCTACCTCTACCGGGGCAACCGGCTCGATCCACTGAACATGGGATAACGTCTTTTTCAACTCACCAAGCAGTTGTTGCGCAAGCGTCTCCAAGTCCGCATCCGGCTCCACTGACGAACGCCCCACGACGAACGAGAACGGGCTAGGTCCAATGTCCGTCAGCGTAAAGACGTGAAACGTCTTGTCTTTTAAATTTTCTGGACGAATGAAACTCAATTCATTTGTAAGAAAACGCTCTGGTTGAGGGGGCTCTGCATTGCGAACCTCTTCTTCTAGACGCTCACGCTCAAGGGGCTCTTCGCGTTCGCGCCGTTCAGATAATCTGTCGTAGATATTTCTACGCATGGGACTTGTCCTTGTCGCTTATCAAGACTTGTTCAAATTGATTATTTTGCTGCCTGCAACGTCCACGGAGATGCCTGATAGCGTGATCGTGCCATCCGATTTCATTTCCAGCTTGCTGCTTCCGACCTCCAACGTGATGGAAGTTGCAGCCTTAATTTTCACTGCCCCTTGATCAACCGTCACAAAATACGAACCCTCCTCCACCGCAATACTGGTTTCCAGCTTGATCGTTTCGGAATGTTTGCCTTCGACATTGATCGTTCGATTCCCGCCCACCTTGAGACTGTCATCTGCCTCAACCTCAGTATCCAGATTGCGCTCGGCGTGCATGATGATCTGCTCAGCACCAGCCTTGTCTTCGAAGCGGAAGAAGTTGGCATTCGACCCTTTGCCCTTCATCGACCGGGTCAGGAACCCACTCTGGGTCTTGTTCGCCGGCAGCGCCCAAGGCGGGGTGTTGGTGCTGTTGTACAGGCTGCCCATGATCAGCGGGCGGTCCGGGTTGCCGTCGAGGAACACCACCACCACTTCGTCGCCGACGCGTGGGATCTGGATGCTGCCGAAGCCGCCGCTGGCGCCGGATTGGGCGACCCGCACCCAGCACGAACTGTGGTCGTTGTACTTGCCGTTGCGGTCCCAGTGGAACTGGATCTTCACCCGGCCCAGTTCGTCGGTGAAGATCTCCTCCCCCGGCGGGCCGACGATAATCGCAGTCTGCGGGCCGGCAATGGTCGGCTTGGGCGTGCTCAGCTGCGGGCGGAACGGGATCTTCTTGCGCACACAACTGAAGGTGTTGAAGTAGCTGGCCTGCTGGCCGGTAAGGTAGTTGTTGTGGCCTTCGCTTTCCACGCTCATCAGCAGGAACTGGCGGTCTTCTACTGGCCCTTGGTCGTGGATGTAGTGCTGCAGCAGTTCGAAGGTGTAGCCCGGCTTCATGGCCCGGCAGTTGCTGGCGCCTTCAAACTTTTTGCCGCGCAGCTCCAGCGCCTCTATTCGCAGGCGCAGCAGGGTTTCGCCTTCGTCGTAGGTGCCGTGGGTGTACTGGCCTGGAAAGTCGTAGATTTCGAAGGTTTCCACGTCGCCTTGCTTGTTCACGCTGTTCATCGCCACCGGCAGGCGATTGCTGGGCTGGCGGTAGTCGAAGGTCTGCGTGGCCATCTTGCCGGACTGCAGCTGGCGGTTGCCGCTCCACTGGGTGATGGAGTCGGCGGTCTCAGTGACTGAGGCGCTGTGGAAGCGGATCTGCGGTTGCTCGGGAATGTCCACCAGCGTGCTGGAGTCATCGCAGATGATCATCGTGTGGCCTTCGGCAGTGTGCTCGAAGTAGTAGAACATCCCCTCTTCCTCCAGCAGGCGCTGGACGAAGTTGAAGTCGGTCTCGCGGTACTGGGTGATGTAGGTGTAGCGCTTCTGCGGCCGGGTCAGGCGGAACTCGTGACGGGAGAACGCCGGGCACAGGGCGAACACTTCGGTGACCACTTCCTCGACGGTGTTGCCCTGGAAGATCCGCGTGTCGAAGCGGTTCTTGAGCATCGAGAACCACGGGTTGAGGGTGGCGGTGTAGCGCGCCATGCCACCGTCGCTGCCGATGCTGGCAAAGCGCGTGAGGTAACCGGTGATATAGCGCGGGCCGCCTTCGGCAAGCTCGATCTCGATGCTGACGTGCTGGCCCATCATCGACTTCAGCGGCACGCCAGAATCTTCGCAGACCAGCAGCAGTTCGTAGTTGAATGCCCGCGACAAAGCCTCGACGCCCTTGAAGGTTTCCAGCAGCAGTTCCTGCTCGGGGTTGGCGAGGTTGTGGAACTTGAACAGGCGGCGGTTCTGCGGCGACAGCAGCGCGGAGGCCAGGTCCATGATCATGCGAAATCTCCTTGAAAACACGGCCAGCACGCGCTTGCGATGCTCAGCGACAACTCTGTTCATGCGGGGTACGAGGCGCACGCTTCGCGCGTGCGCGTCCCGCGGGTTCATGCGACCGCAAGCACCCGAAAAAGTGCCTTGTCGCGTTGCCATGAACGTGACACTGGTCACATTCGGGCGGGTCAGCGGCCAGAAAGGCCCAAAGAAAACACCGTCAAAAGCTACCCTGTCAACTTGCTGCAAGCCGCGAAAACCGTGGCTCACATGCAATCAAGGCAATGCCATATAGCCATCATTCAGGCAATTTGCTCCATCACCTGCACACCTGCTGTGTCGCGTGAAGCTCCCGCGTGCGCGGCTTTGCGCGGTTCTCAGCGGGGCCAGCGCCAAGCGCTCTGTCAATCGTGCTCCGCAACTGTTGCAGCCATCGCAACCGCCACAAAAAAATGTATCGATTCGTGGCGCAGTTCACATTTGCTCCCCGTACCTTCAACGCTGGCCGTAAAGCAACGCATCCAGTTCATCCACTTGCGGTGCCAGCTCGAACAACTTCCCTGCCAGCGCCTGGATATGTTCCGACCAGGCAACCTTCGCCACCCACTCCGGGGGCATGCCAGAGACGCCGTACAGCGCCCCCGCCAGTTGGCCGGCAGTGGCCGCGACGCTGTCGGCATCATCGGCAAGGTTGGCAGCCAGCAGAATCGCGTCCTTGAAGTTGTCGGTGTTCCAAACTGCCCACAGCGCAGCTTCCAGGGTGTCGATCACATAACCGGAAGAGCGAATCTGGTCGCGGGACTTTTGCTTGTATTCGCCAGCGTTGATGATCATCGGGCGGGGGCGCAACGAACGCACGGCAGGTGCCAGGGTTTCTTCCTTATCGGCGCCATTGAGTGCCAGATGCAGTTGAGCGGCCAACAACTGGCAGCTGTTCACTGCCTCGTCGGCGTTGTGCGTCACGCTGCTCTGGGTGACGCTTTCCCACCAGCTCGCGGACAACGAATGCCGGCGATAGATCGCCGTAGGTGCGAGGCGGATGATCGATCCATTGCCTGCACTGGACGGGTCGTAGTTGCCTTGCCAGGTGATGCCTTCGCGCAGCCAGCCTTCGAGCGCGTTGCGCGTGGCATTGCCAATATCAAAGCAACGGCCATTGGCACTGTTTTCACCCTTGCGGTACCAGCGCACGAGAGCATTCGCATAGGTGGCGTAATCGAACTTGCCCTGGCTCACATAGGTATCTGCCAGGCACAGCGCCATGCTGGTGTCATCGGTCCACTCGCCCGTAGTGAGCTTGAAGGGGCCACCGCCGACCATGTCGCTCACCTGTTCCCGGTCACGCGGCAGGAACTCGAGCGTGGTGCCGACCGCATCGCCAATGGCCAGCCCTAGCAGCGCGCCTTTGGCACGGTCCAGCGCCTGCTCTGGCGTCAAGGTGCAGGCCCTGGACTGCAGCCATTGGGGTTTGACTGCGGGCGCCGCCGGCGCATCCGGCTGCAAGGTGTAGTCCATCCGCTGTTGCAACGGCCGGGAGGGTTCCGGTGACAGGTGCGCATAACGCTGCACGTAATCGGCCAGCAATGCGTTCGAGCTTCTTAGATCGATCATGGGATTTCTTTGAGAATGAATTGGGTAAAGGCGCCATTGTCGACCCTGTCGACAACATCGAAGCGCGTGCCAGGCGCAAACAATACCTCAGCTTCCCTGTGGCCCGAGAGAAAGCTGATATCTCTGCCAGTGATGCCCTGCACCGTCATCTTCACATTGCCGTTGAAAGCAAGGGCCGAGTCTGCAGATGTGCTCATGAACGCCGCATCACTGGTTGGCAGGCCGACCTGCATCCTCGACAGGACATCGGACGGCAATGTGGTGCCGCGGAAGGTGTCACCTAAAGCGTAGGACGGCAGTTTGGCCAGACCGTCGTTCGCATGCGCGACGAAAGCCTCCATCTGCGGGCTGAACGGGGTTTGCCCGCGCAGTGCCGGGTTGATCCACTGATAGCCCTCGTTAGTGGTGTAACCATGCAGCGCGCCGATCTGGTCGTCGGTCAGCAATGCAGAGCGTTTGGGGTCGGTGAAGTCGGCAATACGCCTGCCCGTTGATATCCAGCGGTCTGCGGTCTGATTGCCCACGGCATCGCGCAAGGACATGACCGGCGGCTTAGCCACGGGTTTGGCTGCAGGTGCTGGTTCAGGGCGACGAACCGGCTCTGGCAGCTCAGGTTTCTTGAGGGGCGTCGGGTCTTTGACCTGCAGGTCTGGATGGGCCAGCAGCTTGGCTTCGTTCTTGGCCAGCCAGGCGCCAAACTGCTTGTTGGCGATATCGGCCTGCAGCTTGGCACTGCGGCTGGCGATATTCTCCATGCTGCCCATGATGCCGGCTTTCATCTGCCCACGCAGCAGGTAGGTGACGATGCCCACCAGCAGTAGCAGCACCAGTTGCTCCTGGCCGCGAGCCAGTTGCCGGGCGGCACGCTCGGTGCGCTCCTGGATCACCGCCGCCGAGCCTCCGGTCGGGTCCAGCCCGGCGGGCTTGACACCTTCTTCGGCATTCCAGGCGGTGGCGATGCCTTCCTGGAGCGTACTCAGGCAAGCCGGCAAACCCTTGATGAAATACTCGGCAATGGCCGAAAGCCCCAACGCCAGGAGGATCAGGTTGCCGACTTCCAGGCCGATGCCCGCCCCCGCCACCGCACCCGGAGCTGCGCCAAAACCAAAGGCCAAGGCGCCGATCGCGCCGCCTGCGGCAGAGCCCACGGCGATGCTGCCACCGAGAATCATCGACACTTCCTTCACCAGTTGCAGCAGCACTGGCAGGATCTGTTCGATACCGATGGAGGCCCACTTGCGCTTGAGGTCTTCCTGGAAGATCGGATACGACATCGCCAGCGCCTGCTGCACGTTGTCGATGCGGTGGCCCCCCATGTAGCCATAGGCCTGGCTGGCGCCATCGCTGACGCGTCGACTAAAGCCGTCCCAACTGTCGTGGGCGCTCTGCAACCCGTGGCGGATGCTCTGGTTCGCCGCGCTGAACTTCTGGTCGAGGTTGCGCTCGATGTCACTCCAGCTGGGGACGTTGGCTAAAAGGTCCATTTTCTACATCACAGTCCGTTGAAAATTGGCGCGCCTGCCTTGTACCTCGGCAAGCACGGTGGAGGCCGCCAGTGGAGCAACTG
Source organism: Pseudomonas sp. NY5710 (assembly GCF_013305665.1). Classification (NCBI taxonomy): domain Bacteria; kingdom Pseudomonadati; phylum Pseudomonadota; class Gammaproteobacteria; order Pseudomonadales; family Pseudomonadaceae; genus Pseudomonas; species Pseudomonas sp. NY5710. Next base: position 2,456,523 of record NZ_CP045554.1, on the reverse strand, counting down.
ATAGCGCATGGCCGCTACGCAGATGTGTGACCACCGTTCGTGAAATAAATTTCCCGGCGGCAGCATTTTCCTCAGGGAATCGCACGGCGGCAATGATGGCAAATAGTCAGCACCGCTTTGATGCCATTGCCCCTCCCTCACGAAAACAGGCACCCTGTCGCCCAGCACGGAATGCTGAGGCATGCATGAAAAACCATCCCGAACTGCACGTCAGGTCCCCGGTCCTTTTCAGGTTCACGGCCATAGGCCTGTGCCTGTTCATGTTAGCCATGGGCACATTTGCAGCCTACATCCTATGGGTGGATATCGTGCCACTCTATGGCCGCCTTTACCGAAATGCGCCCGTCGTGGAAACGTCGCTCAAAGGCTTTTTCATGATTGGCTTCATTCCCCTGACACCCTGCCTGATCGTCGCCTGCACGATCGCCGCATGGACCGGTCGCAAATTCGACCCACCTGGAAAATCCTGGCTATATCGATTCCAGACGCGCTCACTACAACTGACAGTCCTGCTGATGGTTATCGTCGCCCCGGCAATGATCGCACTGACGATCGCCACGCTTTCGGCGCAAGGCTACTGGTCGTGCCCCAAGCTGCGCATTTCAGGTTCTGGCTGGCAAATGTTCTGGGTGAACGATGAGCGCGTGTGCTTCAAGCCGGACTTCTACATCAACGACCACTGGCCATGCAAAACGATCGGCAGGAAGGACATCTGCATTCAGGTGGATGGCCGCTAGATGCATGTCTCGAAGGCGCAACCCAGCATGAAATTCAATGACACCTACACCAGCCAAGCGCACCGTTTTTCGCTTGGGATAGAACTGGCTTCATGGCAGTTCTACCTGTCGATCCCGGTCAGCAACGCCCTGGTCGATTACGAAGAGTATTACCGCATCGACCAGGCCCGGTACACGGCCTGGCTACAGGATCCATCAGCAGCGCTGCCCATGGTCGTTCGATGCCGCCGCCGCGAACTGGACCATGCCCTGATGATGCAACCTGGCACCCAGCGCGGCACAGCTGAGCCGTGCACTTGGGATCTGACGGAAATCTCCGCGGTACTGGCGCGTGCAGCAACCTTGCTGCTGCGCGATGGCGGTTACTCAAGCTGGGCCAACACGCTCCTGGGCTACCACTCACGGCTGCACAGCGACCCCGAACAGGTTCGCTTGAGCGTGTTCGCAATGCCCTGCGGGATGGGCACGCTCAGCGTTGCCGTCCTGTACGAAAACGGCACGCTGTCGGTCGAGGCCACTGATGAATTACACGCCTTGCTCGGGTGGTTACGGGAGTGGGCAATCGAGGGTCGCATGGTGGGCGCAAAGCCGCTCTGACAACCCTCACGAAACCGCTTCGGCACGCCATATTCCGTCGCATTGCCATCATTGAAACGCGCCGCGACGGAAGTCGAATGCCAATGGCATGACGCAAAAAAATGAGACCCGCTTCACTTTTTGAAAAAAACTTTTTACGGCAATTTTTACCGTTCTCTTAGCACTTCAGCCCCCTGACTTTAGGGGTAAAACCCCCATTTCCCGCACTCGAAACCCACCGTCAATGGCATGGCGCTATCATTGCGCGGCATCGCAAAACAGGGAAAAAATCGCGCCCCTCGCCGGAACTTCTTCCGCAGCGGGGTGCCCTACTCGGCATTGCTGGCAACACGATATTCATGTGCCAGCACTCAAATTGCCGCAGCCGAGAGGCGCGATTTTCAGGTCCTCGCCATTGGCGTTTCAGGACGATCAAGCAGGCTCATGGACGATGTACCGATGACACAGACTTTTGATGTCGAAGCACTGATCAAGCTGCGTAGCCAGACGCGGGCGATCTCCGATGCGCTGAAGGCGCAGGCGGCGGATTACCTTGCCACCGTGGCACCGCTGATCCGTCCGCAAACCCTGTTTGGCGAATACCTGCAAGGCGCCCAGCGCAGCAGCGGGCGCGAAACCCAGGGCCATTTCCAGTCGTTGATCGAACTCTACGAGCGCATCGGCTCGGCCGCGCCGTTCCAGCTGGTCAGCGAGCTGGAAGTGCCGCTGAACCTGATCAGCACCACCCCCGAACTGTTCCCGCTGGAATACGACAAGGTCCTCGAACAGAGCGGCCAGGTCATCCGCATCACCAGCCCGACGCGCTGGGTGGTGGGCTTCCACGCGTTCGACCTGGCGCAGTTTCGCAACGTCATCAAAGACCCCAACCGCAGCAGCGCCGAACTGTACCGCTTCGTGGTGCACTACCTGGTGCTGTTCTACTGCCTGAGCAAGTCGCCTGGCCTTGGCCGGCTGTTCGAAGGCTTGCGCTACGGGCTGAGCTTCGAGCGCCTGAAGGGCTTTGGCGACCTGCCGTTCTGCGTCATCAGTTCGCCGGTACGCTCGGAACTTCCCGACGATTCGGTTATCCGTAGCAGCACGCAAATTGCCGGCAACACCAGCTTCGAAGAGCTGGTGGGGCGCGACAACATCCTGGAAATGAACGACGACATCCGTCAGCGCCTGCTGCTGACGATCGAAGGACTGTAACGCGCAGGGCCCGCTGGCGGGCCGCGCAATGATTCGCAGCGAATTGCTCGCACTGGAGAACACGATGGCGAAGAAGGAAAGCACCCAGCACAAACTCGACCGCGTTCGCGCGCCTCGGGTCCATATCACCTACGACGTGGACATCGGTGATGCCATCGAGAAAAAGGAGCTGCCCTTTGTCGTTGGCGTGCTGGGCGATTTCTCCGGCAACCCGCTGGAGCCGCTGCCCAAGCTCAAGGACCGCAAGTTCGTGTTCATCGACCGCGACAACTTCAACGGCGTGCTCAAGGGCATCAAGCCGCGCCTGACCTACCGCGTCGACAACACCCTGGCCAAGAACGGCACCCAGCTCGGCGTCGAGCTGAACTTCAACAGCCTCGAAGACTTCGAGCCACAGAACGTGGTCAAGCAGGTCGAGCCGCTGCGCAAGCTGCTGGAAGTGCGTAACAAGCTGGCCGATCTGCGCAACAAGATGGGCGGCAACGACAAGCTCGAAGAGCTGCTGATGGACGTGCTGCAGAACACCGAAAAGCTCAAGACCCTGGGCAAGGAATTCGGCCGTGAAGCCGAAGTGAAAGACCCGTCCAGCGACGATCGCGCCTGAGCAGGAGCCCGAACATGACCGACAAGCAAACCGCACCGCAACAGGCCGGCGACCTGGTCGAAGTGGAAAACTTCGCACCGCAGCCATCGCTGCTCGACAGCATCATCTCGCAAAGCCGCGTGGCCCGCTCCGACACCGAGCGCAACCGCACCCGCGACCTGATCGGCGAACTGGTGAACCAGGTGCTCGAGGGCGAGATGACCCCGAGCAAGGACCTGATCGCCGTGCTCGACGCACGCATCGCCGAAATCGATTCGATGCTCTCCGAGCAGATGAACGAGATCATGCACGCCCGTGAATTCCAGCAGCTGGAGGCCTCCTGGCGCGGTCTGAAGTACCAGGTCGACCAGACCGAGACCAGCACCACGCTGAAGATCCACCTGCTCAACGCCTCGAAGAAAGACCTGGTGCGCGACCTCAAGGCCGCCAGCGAATTCGACCAGAGCGCGCTGTTCAAGAAGGTCTACGAAGAAGAGTACGGCACCTTCGGTGGCGCCCCGTTCGGCATGCTGATCGGCGACTACGAGTTCAAGCGCAGCCCCGAAGACATGTACCTGCTCGAAGAAATCTCGCACGTCGCCGCTGCGGCCCACGCGCCGTTCATTTCGGCGGCGTCGCCCGAGCTGTTCGGCTGGGACTCGTTCACCGAGATGTCCGGCCCGCGTGACCTGGCGAAGATCTTCGACACCGTCGAATACGCCAAGTGGAAGTCGTTCCGCGCTTCGGAAGATTCGCGCTACGTCGGCCTCACCCTGCCCCACGTGCTCGGCCGCCTGCCATACGGCCCGGATACCACGCCAGTGGAGGAATTCAACTTCGTCGAGAGCGTTGACGGCCGCGACCACAACAAGTACCTGTGGATGAACGCCGCCTACGCCCTGGGCACCCGCGTCACCGATGCCTTCTCCCGCTACGGCTGGTGCGTGGCGATCCGCGGCGTTGAAGGCGGCGGCCTGGTCGAAGGCCTGCCGACCCACACCTTCAAGACCGACGACGGCGAAATCGCCCTCAAGTGCCCGACCGAAATCGCCATCACCGACCGCCGCGAAAAAGAGCTGTCGGACCTCGGCTTCATCCCGCTGGTGCATTGCAAGGGCACCGACTACGCGGCGTTCTTCGGCACCCAGTCGGCGCAGAAGCAGAAGCAGTACAACACCGACATTGCCAACGCCAACGCACGCCTGTCGGCACAGCTGCAGTACATCTTCGCCACGTCGCGCATCGCCCATTACATGAAGGCGATCATGCGCGACAAAATCGGCAGCTTCGCCTCGCGCATGGACGTGGAGCGCTTCCTCAACCAGTGGCTGGCCAGCTACGTGCTGCTCGACGATACCGCCAGCCAGGAAGCCAAGGCCAAGTTCCCGCTGCGCGAAGCCCGCGCCGAGGTTTTCGAAGTGCCCGGCAAGCCAGGTGTGTACAAAGCCGTGACCTACCTGCGCCCGCACTACCAGCTGGACGAACTGACCGCTTCGCTGCGCCTGGTGGCCGAGTTGCCGCAGGGCGCCCGCGGCTGATCAGCCGCTGTGTACAGGGATGACACATGAGTAACCAAGCCCGGCTGCTGCCCTCGCTGCTCGACCGCCTGCTGGACGACCGCCCTCACCAGTCGGCCGAGCCGGCCGCGCAGCGTACCTGCTCTCTGGCCGAATACAAGGCCAGCATCGTGCGCGACCTTGAAGTGCTGGTTAACACGCGCCAGTCGCTGGTCGCCGAAGAGCTGGAGGGCTTCAGTCAGCTTGAGGGCTCCATCCTTGAATACGGCATGCCTGACTTCATCAGCCGCAGCGTACTCGACCCGCACGATCGCCGCCTGATCCAGCAGCAGCTGGAGCGGGCGATCAGCACCGGCGACCGGCGTTTTCGCCGGGTGCGGGTTCAGCTGTTGGCCCAGCAGAACGGCCACCGCATGTTGACCTTCCGGGTAGACGCTGTATTGCGTCTGCAGGATATCAGCCGCCAGGTGTCATTCGACGCCGTGCTGCAGGTCAACACCCAGGAATACAAAGTACAGAACCTCAACTGATGCTCGACGAACTGCTGCCCTACTACGAAAAGGAACTGTCGCACCTGCGCTTCCTCGGCCAGGAGTTTGCCGCGCAGTACCCGAAAATTGCTTCGCGGCTACTGATCGAGGGCGACAACTGCGAAGACCCGCATACCGAGCGCCTGATCGAGGCGTTTTCGTTCCTTTCCGCGCGGGTGCATAAAAAACTCGATGACGAGTTTCCGGAAATCGTCGAGTCCTTCCTTGAGGTGCTGTACCCGCACTACCTGCGCCCAACTCCGTCGATGTCGATCGCCGAGCTGAGCCTGGGCAAGCACGAGAAGGTGACCGAAGCCTACCGCGTGGCGCGCCATACCGAGATGCATGCCAACGCCGTTGAGGGCGTGGTGTGTAAATTCCGCACTTGCTACCCGGTTGAGTTATGGCCGATTGCGGTGCAGAAGGCCACGTTCGCCGAAATGGAGCGCTCCGCTTTCAACGGCCACAGCGCCGACCTGGTCGCCCGCCTGAGCATCGACCTGGCCGCCACCGGCGACGCCCTGTTCGGGCAAATGCAAATCGACCGCCTCCGCTTCTTCCTCGACGGTGAAGCAACGCTGATGCTGCATTTGTACGAGCTGCTGTTCAACAACCTCGCCAAGGCGACCCTGAGCTTCCACGACCAAGGCCGCAGGCGCGAAATCGTGCTGCCAGCAGGTGCCCTGAGCGCTGTAGGTTATGGGCGTGACGAAGGCCTGGTGGACTATTCCGAACGCTCGTTCCTGGGCTACCGGCTGTTGCACGAGTATTTCACCTTCCCAGACAAGTTCATGTTCTTCGACCTCGGCGGGTTCGCCCGCCCTCTGAATGGTCAGGCCGTGGAACAGGTACAGGTCAATTTCTATTTCAGCGACTACGACCTGGGCGACCGCCTGGCGCGGCTGAGCCAGAACATCGGGCGCAACAACTTCAAGCTCAACTGCACGCCAATCATCAACTTGTTCCGGCAACAGGCCGAGCCGATCAAGCTTACCCATACGCGGCACGAATACCCGGTCACCCCCGACACCCGCCTGCACAATGCCGCAGAAGTGGTGTCGATCGATCGGGTACGGCGCGTGCGCAAACTGGGTGGCATCGACCAGGTCGCCACCTGCCAGGCATTCTTCGAGCCGCGTGGCGAGCAAGACCCGCACACCAGCTTCTGGATCGCCCGCCGGCGCAACCAAGGCGATGCCACAGCGATGAGCATCCGCGTGGTCGACCGCGACCTGGAGCTGATAGACGCCAGCAGCGATACCCTCAGCATCAGCCTTACCTGCAGCAACCGCGATGTGCCGCTGATGCTGCCTTTCGGTGGTGAACGCGGTGATTTCAACATCCCGGCCAACTCGGTGATCAAGGACATCCGCTGCCTGCGCAAGCCCACCGCCACCATGCGTGTGCCACTGGGCAAAGGCCTTATCTGGCGGCTTATTGCGCACCTGTCGCTCAACCACCTGTCGCTGGTAAGCCAGGGCCGCGAAGTACTGCTCGAGTTGCTGTCGCTCTACAACTACCGCAACGTCTCGGCCATTCGTAAACAAATCAACGGCATCAAGGCTATCGCCAGCGAACCGGTGGTTGCGCGTATCGGCCACCCGCGGCCGAACTTCGTGCGCGGTGTGGGTATCACCCTGACGCTGGACGAAAGCCAGTTCACCGGCAGCGGTGTGTTCCTGTTCGGCATGGTGCTGGACCATTTCTTCGGCCAGTACTGTTCGATGAACAGCTTCACCCAACTGACGCTGCGTACCCAACAACGAGAAAAGAGAGTCGTCCAATGGCCAGCACGCACTGGCGATCAGCCCCTGGTCTGATCGATCAGGCCCGAGCCGAGCCGCACCGATTCGAATTTTTTCAATTGGTGCGCCTGCTTCGCCTGCACTACAGCCGCACCGGGCGCATGGACCTGGCAACGCGCCCGCACGAAGACCCGCTGCGTTTTCGCACCCAGCTGTCCCTGGCGTTCCCGGCGAGCGAAGTCAGCGACTTGCATTTCGAACGCGAGGGCAAGGTTTCGCCTGCCGGCCGGCCGTTGTCGGAGGTCCAGGTGACCTTCATGGGCCTGGTAGGGCCGTCTGGTGTGCTGCCACGCCCGTACACCGAGCTGCTGCTGGAGCGGCACGTACAGTATCGCGACGATGCTGCGCATGCGTTCCTCGACATGTTTTCGCACCGCATGACCACGCTGTTCTACGAAGCCTGGCAAAAGTACAAGTTTCATATCGAACACGAGCGCAACGGCACATCGCGCTTCGACGGCTACCTGCTCAACATGGTGGGGTTCGGGCCCATGGCCCAGCGGCTCAAGTTCGAGCAGCAGCCCACGGCGCTGCGCCGCGAGCTGTTCAGCTACTTTGCCGGCCTGCTCAGCCAGAAGCCGCGCAACGCCCTGAACCTGGAGCGCATGCTCGGCTTCTACTTCGCGCTGCCGATCAAAGTCCGCCAGTTCGCCGGGCGCTGGCTGCGCCTGCAGCCGGAACAATGTACTCAGCTGGGGCGGCGCAATGCTCAGCTGGGCCACAGTGCCGTGGCCGGTAACCGGGTCTGGGACTACCAGTCGTGCATCCGCATCGAGCTCGGCCCGCTTGGCCTGGCCGATTACCAACGGTTCCAGCCCGGCACCGCGTGCTACCGCAAGCTGGTCGAGCTGGTGCGCTTCTACCTGGGTGCCGAGCTGGATTTCGAAATTGCCCCGCGGCTCAAGCCCGAGGCTGTACCACCCGCCCAGCTCGGTCGCACAGGCAACCTTGCCCTGGGCTGGCTGGGCTGGCTCAAACGCCCTGGCCGTGACGCGGAGCCATCGCGTTGCGCCGTCTTCCACATTCCTTACGATGGGGTCGCCTTGTGAACCTGAAGTCTTTGTTCGCCAAGCTCAACGAAACCAGCCGCACGGCGACAGAAAGCGCTGCAGCCCTGTGCCTCTCGGAGCAACACTACGACGTGGAAGTCGAGCACCTGCTGTTGCAGCTGCTCGATGCCGGCGACACTGACCTGGCGCCAATCCTGCGCCACTACGATGTGGTCGCCGAGCGCCTGCAGGCGCAACTGGTAACGGCCCTGGGCACATTCAAGAAAGGCAACACCCGCACCCCGGCGCTGTCGCCACATATCACCCGCATGATCGAACAGGCCTGGCTGCTGGCATCGATCGAGTACGGCGTCGCGCAAGTACGCAGTGCCCATCTGCTGCAAGCCCTGCTGGACGATGCCGAACTGCATCGCGTAGTGGTCGCCTCGGCCCCTGAGCTGGAGAAGATCAACCCAGACGACCTTCGCCTGAACCTTGCCGCTCTGGTCGAGGGCAGCGCCGAATCGCGCCACGCCAGCGCCTTGGCTGGCCCAGCGGCACCGGCCCCTGCCACGGGCAAGGCTGGCGGCAAGACCCCGGCGCTGGACCAATACACGGTCAACCTTACCCAAAGTGCCCGCGAAGGCCGCATCGACCCCGTGCTTGGGCGCGAATTCGAGGTGCGGCAGATGGTCGACATTCTCACGCGCCGCCGGCAGAACAACCCGATCCTCACCGGTGAGGCCGGGGTTGGCAAAACAGCCGTAGTCGAAGGGCTGGCCCTGCGCATTGCCCAAGGCGACGTGCCGGCCGTGCTCAAGGATGTGGCACTGCATACCCTCGACCTGGGGTTGCTGCAGGCGGGCGCCGGGGTCAAAGGGGAGTTCGAGAACCGCCTCAAGGCAGTGATCGAAGAGGTCAAGCGCAGCCTGCACCCGATCATCCTGTTCATCGATGAAGCCCACACCCTGATCGGCTCCGGTGGCCAGGCGGGGCAAAATGACGCCGCCAACCTGCTCAAGCCTGCGCTGGCACGTGGCGAGCTGCGCACCATCGCCGCCACCACCTGGGCCGAGTACAAGAAGTACTTCGAAAAGGACGCAGCCCTCGCCCGCCGCTTCCAGGTGGTCAAGGTGGAAGAGCCGGATGAAGACAAAGCCATCCACATGCTGCGCGGCCTGCTAGGCAAAATGCGCGAACACCACAAGGTGGCGGTCATGGACGAAGCGCTGGTGCAGGCAGTGCGCCTGTCCAACCGCTACATCACCGGCCGCCAGCTGCCAGACAAAGCTGTCAGCGTGCTCGACACCGCCTGCGCGCGCATCGCCCTGGCGCAAACCTCGCAGCCTGGCGCACTGGAAGACTGCCGTCGGCAGATCGACAACCTGCAAGCCGAAATCAGCGTGCTGGGCGACGAAGCCGGCAAAGGCCACGATCATGCCCGCCGCCTCGGCGAACTGCAGGCTGCCTTGCAAGCCGCGCAGTTGCAGGAACAGCAACTGAACACCCAGTGGCAACAGGAACTGGCACTGGTCGAACAGCTCAAGGCCCTGAGCGCCGCCAGTGAAGCCGACCCCGCGCAGCTCAATGCCCTGCGCAGCGAACTGGCCCGGGTGCAAGGCGACCAGCCACTGGTGCATGCCTTGGTCGACAGCGGCGCCATCGCCCAGGTCATCAGCGGCTGGACCGGTATCCCGCTGGGCAAGATGCTGCGCGACGAGATCGATACCGTTCAGCGCTTGCCTGAACTGCTGAGCCAGCGCGTATTGGGCCAGGACCATGCCCTGCATGAAATCGGCAAACGCATCAAGATTTCCCGTGCGCGCATGGAAGACCCGAACAAACCGATCGGCGTATTCCTGCTGCTTGGCCCCAGCGGCGTCGGCAAGACCGAAACCGCCCTGGCCCTTGCCGACACCCTGTATGGCGGTGAACGCAACCTGATCACCATCAACATGTCCGAGTACCAGGAAGCGCATACGGTATCCAGCCTCAAAGGCTCACCACCGGGCTATGTCGGCTACGGCGAAGGCGGCGTGCTGACAGAGGCGGTGCGCCGCAAACCGTACAGCGTGGTACTGCTGGACGAGGTGGAAAAGGCTCACCCCGATGTACTTGAACTGTTCTTCCAGGTGTTCGACAAAGGGGTGCTGGACGACGGTGAAGGCCGCGAGATCAATTTCCGCAACACGGTGATCATCCTTACCTCCAACACCGGCACCGAGCACATTATGCACACCTGCCTGAATGCCGAGCAGCAGCCCACCCCCGCAGCCATCATCGAAGGCCTGCGCGGTGAGCTGAACCAGGTATTCAAGCCAGCTTTCCTTGGCCGCCTGAGCATCGTGCCGTTCTACCCGGTGCAGGACCAGGTGTTGGAGCGCATCGTCGCGCTCAAGCTCGAGCGCATCGCCAAGCGCTTCGCGCGCAACCACCAGGCCGAACTGAGCTACGAACCGGCGTTGGTGAAGGCCATCGCCGCACGCTGCACCGAAGTCGATAGCGGTGCGCGCAACATCGACAACATTCTGTCCCAGACCCTGATGCCAGAGCTCGCACAGCGCGTGCTAGAGCGCATGGCCCAGGGCACGCCCATCGAGCGCCTGGTCATCGAGCTGGGCAGCGATGGCGATTTCGCCTATCGCCTGGCCTGACCCGCACCCGGAGGTTTTTGCCGTCATGTACCACAAGCACACTGCCCTCAAACGCTTGACTGCCGTTGCCCTGCTGTTGGCAATGGCCGGCTGCGGGGTTACCGACCGCATCGGCAAGCGCATGGAAGACAGCTGGGCGGCCGACATGCTGGCCGACAGCGAAAAAGTCATTCTGACTTCTGATGGCGGCAACCAGCTCAACCCGGATGCCGACGGCAAACCGCTGTCGGTGGTGATGCGCGTGTACCAGCTGACCGACCTCGAGCGCTTCGCCGCCAGCGATGCCGAAACCCTATGGGCTACCCCGCAGAAAGCCCTGGGCAACACCCTGGTGGAGGCACGCGAGATCACCCTGCTACCGGGCATTGGCCAGATCGACCAATGGCCGCTGGCCAAGAGCGCCCGGTATGTCGGCGTGGCAGCGTTTTTCCGCGACGAGCAGGATGCCCGCTGGAAAGTCGCCTTCGACGCCGACTCGCTGCGCAAGGACGGGATCTGGTTCTCATCGGACGGCCTGCGCGTGCTGGTAGACAAGACCGAGATCCATGCCATGCGCGGTGTGGACGTATTGAACAAGCCGCCGACCGCCGAGCAGCAGGCCGCCGCCGAGCGCGCCAGGCAAGCCGCGCCTGGCTTCACCGACAAGGTGCAGGACGCCGCGCTCGACAAGGCCAGTGATATGGCTGGCAAATCAGCACAGAACGCCGTCGACAATTCCTTCAACTCTTTCGTGGATAGCGTCAAATGAGCAAGCAGAGCCGGGTGATGTGGTCGGAAGGCATGTTCCTGCTGCCCCAGCACTTTCAGTATCAGGACGAGTTTCACCAACATCAGTTGGCCGAAGCGACCCTGCGCAGCACCCCCTTCCATTGGGGTGTACAGGCGCTGCAAGTGGACGAGGACGCCCTGAGCAACGGTTCGCTGCAACTCAAGCGCCTTAAGCTGGTATTCCCCGATGGCAGCCTGTACGACGCGCCGCAGCACGACCCACTGCCGGCCGCGCGTGACCTCAAAGACCTGCTCAAGGCCAACGACCTCAAGGTGTACGCTGCCCTGAAGCTGCCTGAGCCGTTCGGCCTCAACTACGTCGAAGACGGCCAGGAACACAAGGCAGCGCGGCGCTATCGCAAACAGTTCGACACCCTGCCCGACCTCAACGAAGGCGAACTGGAGAACGAGATCACCAGCCTGCGCCTGAACGTCGTGCTGCTGGTCGACGGCGATAGCCTCGATGGCTATAGCTACTGCCCACTGGCCAAGCTGACCCGCAACAGCATGGGCGGTTTCAATCTGGACCCGCATTTCGTCCACCCTACCCTGCACCTGGGTTGCCACGAAACCCTGGCCGGCATTGGCAAGCGCCTGCTCGGCGCCTTGCAGGCCAAAAGCAAGGCACTGTCTGGCCGGCGCCGCGAACGCGCCGACCAGATCGCCGAATTCGGCTCTAGCGACGTCACCTTGTTCTGGCTGCTGAACACCGTCAACCGGGCGCACCCGCAACTGGCCCACCTGCTGGCCCACCCACGCCTGCACCCAGAGCGCCTGTACCTGTTCCTTGCCGACCTTGCCGGTGGCCTGCTGACCTTCACCCTCGACACTCAACTGGCCGACATCCCCGAGTACGACCACCACGACCCCGCCGCATCGCTGGTCAAGCTGGACGAGATGATCAGGGTGATGCTGGACAACGTCGTGCCCAACCAGTGCATCGTCATCAACCTCACCCAGACCAAACCGTCGTATTGGCAAGGGCAGTTGCACGACCCGCGCCTGGTCGAGGCCGACTTCTACGTGTCGGTCCATGCCGACATGCCCGGTGCCAGCTTGCTGGAACTGGTGCCGCGGGCCTTCAAGATCGGCTCGCCCGAAGACATCGAGGTGGTGGTCAACAGTGCCATGCCCGGCGTTACCCTCAACCACGCCGCGCGGCTCCCCAACGCGATCCCGGTGCGCCTGGACAACCAGTACTTCGCCATCGAGCCGCATGGCCAGGTGTATGAGCGAATGATGAACGCCCAGACCATCTGCTTCTACGCGCCCAGCGCCTTTACCAACCTCAAGCTTGAACTGATGGCGGTGCTCAAATGACCGAAGCCGTACTGCAACAGGGCGCTACCATGCCCACCCCTGCCAAACCGTCGCTCAAGGACCTGGTGCAAGACTTCATCAGCATGGCGCTGATCGTGCGCCGTGGCCGCCAGGTCACTTCGGTGCAGGCCTTCGAGGGCAGCGTCGAACGCTTCTTCGCCAACCTGGAACGTGACGCCCGTGCCGCCAACTACAGCGCCGAACAGGTGAAGGACACCCAGTACGCGCTGTGCGCCTTCCTGGATGAAAGCGTGTTGCGCGCTGGCGACAACGCGTTGCGCCAGCACTTCGAGCTGCAACCCTTGCAGTTCCGCTATTTCGGCGTGCACCTGGCGGGTGAAGGCTTTTTCGAAAAGGTCGAGGCTCTGCGGGGCGATGTCAAACAGAACCTCGATGTGCTCGAGGTTTATCACCTGTGCCTGGCGCTTGGCTTCGAGGGCAAGTTCAGCCTTGGCCAGAAAGACCAGCTGCGTTACCTGGCCAACACCCTCGGCCAGGACATCGCCCGCTACCGCAAGGCACCCAAGGCCTTGTCACCGGACTGGGCACTGCCGGACCAGGTGTCGCAGATGCTGCGCCACGAAGTGCCGCTGTGGGTGTACCTGGCGCTGATCGCGCTGGTTTGCGTCGCCGTGTACCTGACCCTTGACTGGTTGCTGGACAAGGACGTCGCCGCCCTCTCCGAACAAATCCGCCAGCTGTTCAATGCCTGAGTGCACCTCAGGTAGCCGAGTCAGGAAGACATGAAAACATTACTGCGCCTCTTGAAAAGTTTCTGGGTTCTGCTGCTACTGCTGTGGCTGGGGAGCCTGTTGGTCTGTTGGCTGGTGTCGCCGCTGCTGCCGTGGCTGCAGCAGCACCTGCCCGAAGCCCTGGCCATCATCAGCGCCTGCTTCCTGCTGGCCGTCGTGCTGCGCCAATACCAGCGTATTCGTGCCGAGCACAACCTGGAGAACCTGCTGCAGATCGAAGTCGACCGCTCGTGGAATGCCACCGGCGAGTTCCGTGACCAGCAGGTACTGCGCGAGCGCCTCAAGCATGCCATCAGCATGCTGCGCACCGACCGCTCCGCCGGCGGCGGTGGCAAGTCGGCGCTGTCCGACCTGCCCTGGTACCTGGTGGTCGGCATGTCGGCGGCAGGCAAGACTTCGCTGCTGACCCACTCCGGCCTGTCAGCCAGTATCGCCACCGCCAACGACAGCGAAAGTGGCACCCAGCACTGCGACTGGTATTTCAGCCCCGACGCGGTGATGATCGACACCGCCGGCCGTTACCTGCGGGACGACCAGTCGGCAAGCGAGTTTTCGGCGTTCCTGCGCATGCTGCGCAAGCAGCGCGGCAAGGCAGCCATCAACGGCCTGGTGCTGGTGGTCAGCCTGCCCGAACTGCTGGCCGCCAACAGCGAAGAGCGTGATGCCCTGGCAGCGCAGCTGGTAGCCCGGGTGGAAGAATACGCCCAGTGCCTCGACACCAACCCACCGCTCTACCTGATGCTCAGCAAGACCGACCAGTTGCCGGGCTTCAGCCAGGCTTTTGATGGCCTGGATCTGCACCAACGCCAGCAACCGCTGGGCATGACCTTCGCGTTGTCGGAAATCCGCAACCAAGGCCTGCAGGCCGTGCTGCAAGCGCGCCTGGGCAACCTGCACAGCCACATTCGCCAGCACGTCGACGCACAAGTGATCGCCTTGGGCGCTGCAGCCGACAGCACGCTGCTGAACTTCCCGCAATACTTCGCCGCGCTGGGCGGTGTGCTCGAGCAGTTCCTCGGGCACTTCACCCACGGCCAGCGCAGCGGCGCACCATTGATGCTGCGAGGCCTGTACTTCACCAGCGCCCTGCAGACCGGGCAACAACTGGGGCACGTGTACGAAGACGCCATCGCCGACGAATTCGCCTTGCAGGCGGCCGAGGATGGCCAGGCCGAACAGGCTGGCACGGCAGCGGGCAACCGCAGCTACTTCATTACCGACACCTTCCGCCGGGTCATTTTCCCCGACCGTGACCTGAGCCTGTATCACTCGCGCCAAGGCCGCCAGGCGGGGCTCAGCCCGCTGCTGCTGGGCCTGGCCGTTGCCGCCGGCGTGCTGCTTGTCAGCTGGCAGGCAGTGTCGTTCGTCAACAACCGCCAATGGCTGGACAATCTGCGCCTGCAGCTGGCGCAGATAGGCCAGGCCGAAGACAGCCAGCAGCAGTTGGCCGCAGGCAAAGGCCTGCAAGTGCTGCGCGAGCAGATGGCCACTGTCGAGTCGCATCGCACACAAGGCGTGCCGCTGCGCCTCAGCGCCGGCCTGTACCACGGTGAGGCGGTTGACCAGGTGACCCGCAGCGCGTATTTGGCGCAATTGCGCAGCCAGGCCCTGGAACCGATCGCCCGTAGCCTGCAAGTGCAAATGCGCGCGTTCAATACCTTCGCCGCGGGTATCAACCAATCACTGGAGTTCACCCCGGCCCCGCCGAAAAAGCGCAACGCCAAGCCATTGGCCCCAGCGGTTGCAGCCAAAGCGCAGGCCGCGCTGGCCAACACCCGCGCAGGCGCCCATGCGGCCAAGGTCAACCTGGCCACAGCCAGCGATGCCGCCGAGCTGTCCGCGACCACCGGTGGCCTGTCGTTGTCCGAAGAGATGCTGGGGCGCCTCGACGAGCAGCAAGTCGCCTCGATCATCGATGCCTACAACACGCTCAAACTGTACCTGCTGCTGACGGCACCCGACGCCCATCCAGACCCGGCCTTCATTGCCGCAAGCCTGCCACAGGCCTGGGCCGCGGCGGCCGGCGAAGGCACCCCCGCCAGCGCCGACGTGATCGGCGCAAACACTCCGCTGTACGTGCAGTTGCTGGAACAGGGCCAGGCGCCCTCACTGCCACGCAACGATCAACTGATCAACGAAACCCGGCAGAACCTCAAGTCGTTCATGATTTCCAGTTCGCTGGTCGATCGCGAATACCTGCGCCTGCAACTCGAATCCAGCCGCCAATTCCCGGCACTGAGCCTCAACGACCTTGTACCTCAACCTGGGCGCGCACTGCTGTACGGGTCGGCCGGGGTACCTGCGATCTATACCCGCCAAGGCTGGGATACGTTCGTCAAGCCTGAACTGATCAAGCTGGTATCGAGCAACTTGCGCAACGAGTCCGACTGGGTACTGGACGGCGACGGCGGCGATGCCCTGGTGCAGAAGGCCAACTTCGTGCGCGAATTCATGAGCCGCTACAAGCGCGACTACACCCAAGCCTGGTACAAGATGGTCAGCAGCGTGGGCGTGCGCCATTTCGCCGACCTGGCATCGGCGACCCAGCAGTTGGGGCTTTTGAGCGACGTTCAGCACTCCCCCGTGAAGAACCTGCTGCAGGCTGTCAACGACAATACCCAGTGGGACCTGCCGGTCAAACGCGAAGCACCCTCGGCCGGCACTGGCCGTGATGACGGTTTCTGGAGCAAGGTTACCGGGCTGTTCGACGCCAACGACAGCCTGCCTGCCAACGTAGCCCCGGCCCTGCCGGCGGTGGACGACGGCAGCCTCGCCAAGCGCTTCGAACCGGTTGCCCGGGTATTCGCCCAGAACAACGCCGAAGGCGCCGACAGCACCATCATGGACCGCTACCTGGCGGCGCTGCGCAAGCTCAAGGTCCGCATGAACAACATCCAGCGGTCGCAGGATGTCGGCAAAAGCAGCAAGCAGTTGATCAGCGAAACCCTGGAAGGCCAGCCAAGCGAAGTCACCACGGTACGCAATTACGTGGAAACCAGCGTCGACACCAGCCAGGACAGCCTCTCGCGTTCGCTGCAAGGCTTGTTCAACCTGCCGATCCAGTACGCCTGGGCGACCTTGCGTGACCCGGCCGGCCAGCAGATCGCCAAAGCCTGGGCGCAGCAGATCGCCAAGCCCTGGCAGCAGGTCATGGCACACCGCTACCCGATTGCCGGTGGTAGCCGCAACGAAGCCTCGGTCAAAGACCTGCAACGTTTCGTAGACCCGGACTCGGGGCTGCTGCCAGCCTTCAAACGCAACGAAATCGGCAACCTCGCCGGCGGCGAAGGCCTGGGCGTGGGTGATGGCAAGGCACCAGCGTTGGTCAACCCTGGCATGCTCAACAGCATCGACCGGGCCAGTTCGGTAGGCCAGGTGATCGCCAGCCTGTCAGACCGCGACAACGGCTTTGAAATCATGCTGGAGCCCTCGGCCAACTTCACCGACATCGTGTTCACCCTCGATGGGCAGGAACAGCACTACCGCAACGGCCGCAGCAGCTGGAGCCGCTTCGCCTGGCCAGGTACCAGCAACGCCCCGGGCGCTCGCCTGGATGTGGTCACGCTCAGTGGCGCACGGGTAACGGTGTTCGACTTCCCCGGGCGTTGGGGCCTGCTGCGCATGAACGAAAGCGCCCGCGTCGACGACCTCGACGGCATCCAGCAGCGCTTCAGCTGGAACACCGCCAATGGCCGTGTGAGCCTGGTGGTGCGCAACTTCGGTGGGGTAAAACTGACCGACCTGAGCCAGGTCAAGGCCCTAAGCGCACTCAACGACAGGAGTGCCCCATGATCGGCTGCTTCGGCAAACTGCCATCGAGCGCAGACTTCGTCAGCCTGCATGGCGCGGCGGAGGAAGTCTGCGAATTCGACAGTTGGCTGCAGACCTCGCTGGCGGCTATGCGCCACCGCGAAGACTGGCAGGCACTGTTCGATGGGTTGCCGATGTGCTTCTTCACGTACCGCGCACGCAATGGCAACTGGCTGCTGGGCGGGCTGTTGAGCTCGCGTGACGCCAGTAACCGGCGCTATCCGTTCTTCATCTACCAACTGCTCAAGGGCAAGGAAGGCATGGCCCTGAGCAACCCATTCACCTTGGGCGAGCTGTTCTGCGCGCAGATAAAACCTTTGCTGCACCAGGCCGTGCAAGGCGCCGACGGCACCCGCCTGTTCGAACAGGTCAAGGCCTTGCGCCCCCTGCAAGCCCAGGACCTGGACCTGTTCCGCCGGGTGCACGCCAAGTTCCTGCGTGACTTCAGTTTCACCGATATCGCGCGTGCACTGCACGGCTCCTGGCCAGGTTTCGACAGCGCCGCCGCTTTGACACGGCTGCGCGCATGCCGGCCGGCGCTGCACAGTGACTTCGAGGGTGGCATTGAGTTGCCCCTCCCCGCTGAGCGCGGCTTGAAAAACCCTACAGCCGATCTGTGGCTGACTTGGCTGTGCCACATGAACGGGCAGCCAGATACGCCAGCCGTGAGCCTGCTGGCAGACGATTTCATGCACCCGCGCCTGTTCTGCTTCCCGTCACGCCACGCCAGCAGTGCCTATCGCCTGCTCTGCGGCTGTGCCGAGGCCCAGCAGCATCTGGCGCTACTGGGCCCTGCGGCATCGGCCCGCGGCCAACACGACTTCGATCTACCCCTTGAACGCGTTATCGAGCAATTCGTCGATGCGCTGGATGCGACGCCCGTATGAACAAGATCAAGTACTACTGCCTGCGTTACCAACCCTATCTGCTGGGGGTGGCGTTTTTCCTGGTGATCTTCCTGGTATGGGCGATCGGCAGCGCGTTGGGCTTTGCTTCGCTGCACAGCCTGTTGGCTGGCATCGGGGTTTTCCTGCTGCTGTCGGCGGGCTACGTCCTGCTGCTGTACCGTGGCGCCGGCCAGCATCACAACCTCGAAGGCTTGCTGCGCGACGACGCCGACCAGGCTGTACTCAATGCCACGCCGGCCGACCGCGAGGAGGTCAGCCTGTTGCGCGAGCGCCTGCTGCAGGGCATCGAGCGCCTGCACAAGAACACGCCACGCGGCACCTCTGCCAAAGACGCCCTGTACGCGCTGCCTTGGTACCTGGTGATCGGCCAGCCCGCCGCTGGCAAGAGCACCATGATCCTGCAGTCCGGCCTCAACTTCCCTTACGCCGAGCGCGAAGGTGCACGCGTCGCAGGGTTGGGTGGCACGCGCAACTGTGACTGGTTTTTCAGCTCTGAAGCGGTACTGCTGGACACTGCCGGGCGCTACATGAACAGCCCGGAAGAGGCCGGCAAATGGCGAGGGTTCCTGCAGTTGCTGCGCCAGCACCGGCAACGCCGCCCGCTCAACGGCTTGATCGTCAGTGTCAGCATCGCCGACGTTGTACACGGCACGGCCGAAGACCAGCAGCGGGTGGCCAAGCGTTTGCGCGAACGCATCCAGGAAAGCTGCGCCTTGCTGGAAGTGCGCCTGCCGATCTACCTGGTATTCACCAAGTGCGACCTGATACCCGGCTTCACCCCCTTCTATCGCCAGCTGGATGAGGCCGCGCGCGGCGAAGTGATGGGCAAGACCTTCGCGCACAAAGGCTACGAACAGGCGGACTGGGGCCAGCGTTTTGGCCAGGCCATGGACGACCTGACCCGCTACTGGCAGCAGGTTGCCAGCCAGCAACTGGTGCAGCAGGACATTCAGGTAACGCGGCAAAACGACGCCGCTTACCGCTTCCCGCTGGAGCTGGCCGCAATCAAGCCACGGCTGCAGGCGTTCGTCGACAGCCTGCTGCGGGCCAACCCCTACCAGAATGCCGAAATGCTGCGTGGCTTCTACTTCACTGCCGCCTTGCAGGCCGATGAAGCGCTGTGGGGCAGCCATGGCCAGCATGTTGCCGAGCGTTTTGCCCTGGAACACGGCGAGGGGGCGGTCAGCGCAGGCAGCCAGCCTGCGCCGCTGTTCATCAACAGCCTGTTCCGCAAGGTCATCATCCCCGACCAGCACCTGGTGGCGCTGTACACCAGCAACCACCGCGAGCGCCGGCGCAAGGCCGCCTGGGTGGCCTGTGCCAGCCTCGCCGGGTTGGTGCTGTGCAGCCTGTGGGGCTGGTCGTACCTGAACAACCGTGCGGTGCTGGGCAGCATCGCGGGCGAGCTGGCCGAGGCCAAGCGCCAGGACCAGGCTGCCGATGGCCAGTACGCCGCCTGGCGCAGCCTGGACCGCCTGCGCTTCTGGGCCGCTCATTACTACCGGCAGCACCGTGAGCAGGGTGTACCGTTCAGCCTGCGTCTGGGCCTGTACCAGGGCCATCAGGTTGAGCCGCTGCTGCGCGACCGTTACTTCACCACTCTGCAGCAGGTGATGCTCAAGCCCACCGCAGACAACCTCACCCGCACGCTCTACCTGCTGACCACGCTCAAGGTCTACCAACGCAATACCCGCGAATTGCAACCGGTGAGCGGCGTGGACAGTGTCGAGGCCGAAGCCCTGCCACATGACAACCGCGCCCAGTCGATCGCCGATTTCGGCAAGGCGACACTGGACACCTACGTGATGCTTTCGCCCGCTCAGCGGGAGAAGGCCGACCCAGCGTTTCTCAAGGCGCACCTGCCCGACTACTGGTACCCGGCCATCGCCCGGCACACCGGCCACAGCCTGTCCGAGGCCAACCAGGGCAAGGGCGACCAGGACTACCTGTACGCCAGCCGGCAGATCACATTCTATGCCGACCAGATCCGCGAAACGGACGTGCCGCGCATTCTCGACAACGCCTTCCTGATTTCTAGCTCGCGCAACTACATCGACAGCCTGCGTGCCCAGTCGCTACGCGCGATCGAGACCATCACGCTGGAATCGGACACCTTGTTCGCCTTTGGCCGGGCGGATTTCCAGAGCCTGAAAAGCGAGGGCCAGAACCAACTCAGTGCCATCGCCAGCAAACTGCTGAACACGCCCAATATCGGCAAGATCGTCATCTCCGGCCACGCCGACCAGCTCGGTGACAGCCAGAGCAACCTGCAGGTATCGAAACAACGGGCGCAAACCATTCGGACTTATCTGGTCGGCAAGGGCGTCCCGGCCGAACTGGTGGTGGCCCAGGGCGAAGGCAGCCGTAAACCGTTGGTCAACTGTGACATGCAACAGGCACGGGCCCAGTTAATCAAGTGCCTGGAGCCCAACCGCCGGGTAGAAATCGAAGTGCGCGGGCTCAACTGAGCGCGCGCCGCACCAACCGGCCACCCGGGCTCACAGGAGGAGCACCGGGTGGCGGCACGCTACCTCTGCCGCCCTGTCGGCGAGGTGAAAAACCAAGGGTCGCATGAGCAACCCTTTACCAGTTGTTAATGGAGAGTTTCACAATGGCATTTGACGCGTATATCCAAATCGACGGCATCCCAGGCGAAGTACTGGACGAAAAGCACAAGGACTGGATCGAAGTGCTGGGCTACGAGTACGGCGCCACCCAGGCGACCTCGGCGACTGCCAGCTCCTCGGGCGGTGCGTCGTCCGAGCGTGTTGCCCTGAGCGACTTCAAGATCCGCAAATCGGTCGACAAGGCATCGGCCAAACTGTTCGAGCACTGCTGCACCGGCAAACACATTGCCAAGCTGAAGCTCAACGTCAACCGCGCCGGTGGTGACAAGGTCACCTACCTGACCATCGACATGGAAGAAGTCGTGGTGTCGTCGGTCAAGTTCGTTGCCGGTGGCAACCAGGCCGGTGAAGACAAGGCGGTCAGCGACCTGCCGATCGAAGAAATCACCTTCAACTTCGCCCGCATCAAAACCACCTACACCCAGCAGAACCGTACCGACGGCCAAGCCGGCGGCAACATCGTAGGTGGCTGGGACCGCACCGCGAACAAAGTCTTCGCCTGATCACCTGCATGCCCAGGGCCGCTTCAGCGGCCCATCCCTCACAGCGTGCCAGCCCAGCCTGGCACGCTGTTCACTAGCCAGAACCTGAGTGCTTTATGCCTGACATTCTCAATGACCTCTCGCTGGCCGCACTGGTCGCCCCCATCGAAGGTGGCAGTGGCGAAGACTTGAGCTTCTCTGCGTTGTTCGACCAGATCAAGGAGGCGCGCCGGGCCGACCCCGACTACCTGACCCAGGGCGACTGGCAAACCGATTTGAAAACCGCCGACTGGGAGCAGGTGATCAACTTGTCTGCCCAGGGCCTCGCCCAACACAGCAAGGACCTGATGCTGGCAGCCTGGCTCAGCGAAGGCCTGGCCCAGCGCGAGCACTTCGAAGGCATCACCTTTGGCCTGGAACTGACCGAACAGTTGCTACAGGCGTTCTGGGAAAACTTGTACCCAACCCTCGAAGAGGGCCTTGACGAGCGGGCGGCCCGGCTGTCCTGGCTCAAGAGCACACTCACCGACATCGCCGGTGGTTTGCCCATCACCCAAGGGCAGAATTTTGGCGTATTGCGTTACGACGAATCACGCCTTGTGGAAAACCTGGCCCTGCGCGACCCCAAGGCCATGCAGACCGCATTGAACGAAGGCAAGATCAACGCCGAGATATTCCAGCGCTCGGTGGCGCTGTCCGACACCGATTACCTGCGCAACAAGGCGCTGCAGATCAACGACAGCCTGCAAGCCTGCAAACGCCTGCAGGCCACTGCGGAGCAACTGTTCGGCCACGAGGCACCGAGCTTTGCCAGCCTCGCCGACATGCTGACCCGGGCCAGCCAGCTGGCTGAAAAACTGCTGAAAGACCGTGGTGTCGAGCTGCAGCCGCCAGCCCCCGTGGTCGCCGAACCCGAAACCAGCGTCGCCCCCGTCGAACAGGCAGGTGAAGCCATGAACACTCCCGCCCAGCCCACTGCACCTGCGCCCATGCGTACCACCCCGCTGACCCGGGACGAAGCCTTCAGCATGCTGGCGGGCATCGCCCAGTTTTTCAAACAGACGGAACCGCAAAGCCCGGTGCCGTATCTGATAGAACGTGCCATCAAGTGGGGCAACATGCCGCTGGAAGGCTGGCTGAGCGATGTGATCAAAGACAGCAATGTGGTGGACAACATTCGCGACGTACTTGGCACCCGCGAACCGAAACCCTGACCCACGTCAGCGACTATGCTGCTACCGTGAGCTTCCCGTACCGCCAAGGAAAGCGCCATGCCGCCACGTTCCACTCCCCCCACCGGTTTCGTTCGTGTCCGTGGTGCCCGCGAGCACAACCTGAAAAACATCGACGTGGATATTCCGCGCGATGCGCTGGTGGTGTTCACCGGGGTGTCCGGCTCGGGGAAATCCTCACTGGCGTTCTCCACCCTGTACGCCGAAGCCCAGCGCCGCTATTTCGAATCGGTGGCACCCTACGCGCGGCGCCTGATCGACCAGGTGGGTGTGCCGGATGTGGATGCCATCGAAGGCTTGCCCCCGGCAGTCGCCTTGCAACAGCAACGGGGCACGCCAAGCGCTCGCTCTTCGGTGGGCAGCGTGACCACTTTGTCCAGCTCCATCCGCATGCTCTATTCACGCGCCGGGCATTATCCGGCAGGCCAGGCCATGCTGTACGCCGAGGACTTTTCGCCGAACACCCCACAGGGTGCGTGCCCGCAGTGCCACGGCCTGGGCCGCGTCTACGAGGTGAGCGAGGCGACCATGGTGCCCGACCCGTCACTGACCATCCGCGAACGCGCGATTGCGGCCTGGCCAATGGCCTGGCAAGGGCAGAACCTGCGCGACATCCTGGTCACGTTGGGGTATGACGTGGACATACCCTGGCGCGACCTGCCCCAGGCCCAGCGCGACTGGATCCTGTTCACTGAAGAAACGCCCACTGCACCGGTCTACGCCGGCCTGACCCCGGCACAAACCCGCCAAGCCCTCAAGCGCAAGCTGGAGCCCAGCTACCAGGGCACTTTCACGGGTGCCCGGCGCTATGTCATGCATACCTTCATGCATTCGCAAAGTGCACAGATGCGCAAGCGCGTCGCCCAGTACATGCGCCCCAGCGCCTGCCCGCTGTGCCACGGCAAACGCCTGAAGCGTGAAGCGCTGGGCGTGACCTTTGCCGGGCTGGACATCGCCGAGCTGTCGCAGTTGCCGCTGCAAGCGCTGGCCGAGGTGCTGCGCAAGGTCGCGGCAGCGGACTACCTGGAGCCAAAGCAAAGCCAACTGACCCTGGAAAAGCGCCTGGCCGCGCAGCGCATCGCCCATGAACTGCTGGAGCGCATCGACACCCTGCTCGAACTGGGCCTGGGCTACCTGGCCCTGGAGCGCAGCACGCCCACCTTGTCATCGGGCGAACTGCAACGCCTGCGCCTGGCCACCCAGATGAATTCGCAGCTTTTCGGCGTGATCTACGTACTCGACGAACCCTCGGCCGGCCTGCACCCGGCCGACAGTGAAGCGCTGTTCCAGGCGCTGCAACGCCTGAAGCAGGCGGGCAACTCGGTGTATGTGGTGGAGCACGACCTGGACACCATGCGCCGGGCCGACTGGCTGGTGGATGTAGGCCCCGCCGCCGGCGAGCACGGGGGCAGCATCCTGTACAGCGGGCCACCGGCGGGCCTGGCCAAGGTCGAGCAGTCCTGCACGCGCGCCTACCTGTTCGGCGCCCAGGCGCAGGCCCCGCGTACGCCACGTCAGCCCCGTGGCTGGCTGAAGCTGGAAGGCATCAGCCGCAACAACCTCGACAACCTCAGCGCAGCATTTGCGCTGGGCTGCTTCACGGCTGTAACGGGTATTTCCGGTTCGGGCAAGTCGAGCCTGGTCAGCCAGGCCCTGCTGGAGCTGGTGGGCGCGCACCTGGGCCATGCCGGGCAAGGCGACGAGCCTGAAGAGCAGAGCCTGGAAGACGAACCGCAACAGACCAGCAGCGGCCACGTCAGCGCCGGCCTCGAGGCTATCAAGCGCCTGGTGCAGGTAGACCAGAAGCCGATCGGGCGCACGCCGCGCTCCAACCTGGCGACCTACACCGGGTTGTTCGACCATGTGCGCAAGCTGTATGCCGCGACCGAACAAGCCAAGGCGCAAGGCTTCGACGCCGGCCGCTTTTCCTTCAACGTGGCCAAGGGCCGCTGCGCCAATTGCGAGGGCGAGGGTTTCGTCAGCGTCGAGTTGCTGTTCATGCCCAGCGTGTATGCACCCTGCCCGACCTGCCACGGTGCGCGCTACAACCCCGAAACCCTGGCGGTCAGCTGGCAAGGCATGAACATTGCGCAAGTGCTGCAACTGACCGTCGACCAGGCCCTGCAGGTGTTTGCCGAACAGCCGCCGGCCCGGCGGTGCCTGCAGGTGCTGCAAGACATCGGCCTGGGTTACCTGCGCCTGGGCCAGCCGGCCACCGAGCTGTCCGGGGGTGAGGCGCAACGCATCAAGCTGGCGACCGAACTGCAACGCATGGCCCGGGGCGCGACGCTGTACGTGCTGGATGAGCCGACCAATGGCCTGCACCCACAAGACATCGACCGGCTGCTGGTGCAACTGAACCGCTTGGTCGAAGCTGGGCACAGCGTGGTGGTGGTGGAACATGACATGCGGGTGGTGGCCCAGAGTGACTGGGTGATCGATATTGGGCCAGGTGCCGGGGCTGCCGGGGGCAAGGTGGTGGTCAGCGGTACACCGCAAGTGGTGGCCAACTGCAAGGAAAGCCGCACGGCGGCGTTTCTGGCCAAGGCATTGTAAGGGCCCGTACCCGCACGTGTGCCTCCGCCAGCATAGATTTCTGACGCACCCGTCAGCCAGCAGGCCCGGCCCTTCCTCGGATAAACCCGCTCCCTTGTGGGAGCGGGCGTGCCCGCGAACACCGGCGCAGCCGGTGCCAGCCACCGCGCTGGGTTAGGTGCCACCCGCGAATACGGTGCTACCGGCAACGCACACTATGTTCAAAACCAAAGCCTGCACCTAGCAGCAACAAGCGCCGCTCAAGTACAGTCTGCCCCATGAACAAATACGCCCCACACGCGTGGCTACCCCACGAAAAGCCCACCCTGCCAGGTTCCCCCTCCACGCCTTTGCATTCGCCAGCCAAACGCCTGGCGTATGGCGTGGTCGGCCTGCTGGTAGCCATTACCGGTGGTTTGGGCAACGCGCTGGTCACCGCCAACCTGGTATTCCTGCAAGGCGCGCTAGGTGCCACCACCGCGGAAATGGCCTGGCTGCCAGCGGCCTACGTGATGACCAACGTGTCCATGAACCTGCTGTTGGTGAAATTCCGCCAGCAATTCGGCTTGCGCGCCTTCACCGAGGTGTTCCTGGTCCTTTACGTTCTGGTCACCTTCGCCCACCTGCTGGTCAACGACCTCAACTCGGCCATCGCCGTACGCGCTGCCCACGGCATGGTGGGCGCCGCGCTCAGCTCACTGGGGCTGTACTACATGATCCAGGCCTTCCCCGCACAATGGCGGTTGAAGGCCATGGTACTGGGCCTGGGCGCTTCGCAGCTGGCATTACCCCTGGCGCGGATCTTTTCCGAAGACTTGCTGCAAATAGCCGAATGGCGCGGGCTGTACCTGTTCGAACTCGGGCTGGCCCTGGCGGCACTGGGATGTGTCCTGCTGCTCAAACTGCCACCCGGCGACCGCTTCAAAACCTTCGAGCCACTGGACTTCCTGACCTTCACCCTGATGGCCAGCGGTACCGCCCTGCTTTGTGCCGTGCTGTCGCTGGGGCGCATAGACTGGTGGCTGGAGGCCCCGTGGCTCGGCGTGGCGCTGGCGGCATCGATTGCGCTGATGCTCAGCGGCCTGGCCATCGAACACAACCGCCGCAACCCGTTGCTGATGACCCGCTGGCTTGGCAGTGGCGCCATCATCCGCCTGGCCCTGTGCGTGGTGCTGATCCGCATGGTCACCTCGGAGCAATCCACAGGGGCGGTAGGCTTTCTGCAGGCCTTGAACATGAGCAGCGAGCAGATGCGCAGCCTGTACTGGATCATGCTGCTGGGTGCCGTGGCGGGCCTGGCCAGCAGTGCCCTGACCATAAACCCCAACCACCTGATCATCCCGCTGTTCGTGTCCTTGCTGGCCATGGCCGTCGGTGCATTCATCGACAGCGGTTCCAGCAACCTCACGCGCCCGGCACAAATGTACTTCAGCCAGTTCCTGCTGGCCTTTGGCAGTACCTTCTTCCTGGGGCCGTCGATGGCCCTGGGCATCAGCCATGTGCGCGCCAACCCCCGTAACCTGGTCAGCTTTTCGGTGCTGTTCGGCATCTGCAACAACGTTGGCGGCCTGGTTGGCGCGGCCTTGCTCGGCACCTTCCAGACCTGGCGGGAGAAGTTCCACTCCAGCCACCTGATGGACCACCTCAGTTATTTGGAACCACTGGTCAATGCCCGCGTACAAAGCGGTGCAGCAGCCTACAGTGGCATCCTCGCCGACCCGGCCCTGCGCACTGAAGCCGGCATGCGCCTGCTGGCCACGGCCGCCAGCCGCGAAGCCAATGTCATGGCCTACAACGATGTGTTCGTCCTGATCGGCAGCATCGCCATACTGACCATGATCTGGATCTGCATACGTAGCGCCTGGCTCTGGTACTCGAAACGCCAGGCCACCACCACCGACTCCACCCCCGGCGTGCCCACCCGATGACCGACGACACCCGTACCACGACCACCACCGCCATCGCCGAAACCCCGGAAGGCGCCACGCCCCCCAGCGAACCGGGTAGCCCGGTAAGCACGCGGCGGGTGCGCTTGCTGTCCTCGATCTGCTTCGCCGCCGTGGCCCTGGCAGGTGTTCTGCTGGTGCTGTATGCCTGGCGCCTGCCGCCCTTCAGCAGTGCCATCGAAAGCACCGAAAATGCCCTGGTGCGCGGGCAGGTCACCCTGATCGGCCCCCAGCTCAGTGGTTACATCGTCGACGTGCCCGTGCACGACTTCCAGTTCGTCAAGGCCGGCGACCTGCTGGTGCAACTGGACGACCGTATCTACAAGCAGCGCCTGGCCCAGGCCCTCGCCCAATTGCAGCAGCAACAGGCAGCCCTGGCCAACAACCTGCAACAGCGCAAGAGCGCCGAAGCCACCATTGCCCAGCGCCAGGCCGCCATTGGCGATGCCCAGGCCCAGACGGCCAAAGCCAAGGCCGACCTGCGCCGTAATCAGGCGCTGGTCAGCGACGGCTCGGTTTCCCGCAGTGAACTGGACGTGACCCGCGCCAACGAGGCAGCTGCCGTCGCCAGCCTGGCCCAGGCCAAGGCCGCGCTGGAAATCGCCCGCCAGGAGCGGGAGACCGTGGTGGTCAACCGGACTGCGCTCGAAGCGGCCGTGGAAAACGCCAAGGCCGCCGTGGCGCTGGCGCGCATCGACCTCGACAACACCCGGGTTACCGCGCCGCGTGACGGCCAACTGGGGCAGATCGGCACGCGCCTGGGTGCTTATGTCAATTCAGGTGCACAGTTGATGGCGCTGGTGCCCGACAGCCTGTGGGTCATCGCCAACATGAAGGAAACCCAGATGGCCAATGTGCGCATCGGCCAACCCGTGAGCTTTACCGTGGACGCGCTGAACCACCTGAAGCTGTACGGGCACGTGCAGCAGATTTCGCCAGCCACCGGTTCGGAGTTCGCCTTGCTGCAGGCCGACAATGCCACCGGCAACTTCGTCAAGATCGCCCAGCGGATACCGGTACGGATCACCGTGGATGCCGACCAGCCACCCGCCCGGCAGTTGCGGCCGGGGATGTCGGTCGTGGTCAGTATCGATACCCGGGTGCAGCCTTAGCTGCCGGGCGCAGTTGCCTGGCTGCCTGCGGCGTCTCGTCGCAGGGCCAGGCCCCTTGGGCAAACCCTCGCAACCCCGTAGAATCGCGCTTCCTTTTCGCCCGTCGCCGTCAACGGTGGCAACCAGCAGCAATGACAGAGTCCGTGCCTGAACACATGCCCACCATGTGAAATAGGCTCAACCCTCCCCGCCCGGCCCCATCCCCTACGGCCCAGCGGTTGAGTCTTGCCCAGGTCGCATCCGTGCAGCTACTCGCCCTTTGCGGGGTCGAGCCGGTGTGCGCGTCCGAAAAGGCGCTCATTCCGCTCATCCAACCAGAGGTACCTATGTCTCCGCGTTTGCTGGCCATGGCGCTGGCGCCCCTGCTCGGGCTGTTCATCATCGCCCTGGGCAACGGCTTCATGTCTTCCCTCACCACCCTGCGCCTGGGCGCCGCCGGTGAGTCTGCCACCACCATTGGCATCGTTTCGTCGACCTACTTCATCGGCCTCACACTGGGCGCCATCTTCAACGACCGGTTGATCCTGCGCATCGGCCACATTCGCGCCTATACCAGCTTCGCCTCGCTGATTGCCGTGACCATCTTGCTGCAGGGCTTGTTCTACGACGTGACCTGGTGGTCGGTGCTGCGCCTGATCAACGGTTGGGCCGCCGTGGGCGTGTTCCTGGTGATCGAAAGCTGGCTGCTGCTGGCCGGCGACGCGAAAATCCGCGGCCGCCTGCTGGCGCTGTACATGATCGCCTTCTATGGCGCCGGGGTCATCGCCCAGGCCGGCCTGGGGGAGATCACCCAGTTGGGCGATACCGCGCCGTTCATGCTGGCCGGCGTGCTGGCCGCGCTGTCGGTGCTGCCCATCGTGATCCTGCCGCGGGTATCGCCCTTGCTGGAGCAGGTCGAACCCCTCAAGCCCCGGCAGTTGCTGGGCGTGGCCCCCTCGGGCCTGGTGGGTTGCTTCGGCTCTGGCGTCGCCATCGCCGGCATCTATGCCCTGCTGCCGCTGTACCTGCAACGCATCGGCCTGGAGGTGGGCGAAGTCGGCAACATGATGGCCTGGGTCATCCTTGGCGCCATGCTGTTGCAGTACCCGGTCGGGCGCTGGTCGGACCGCAAAGACCGCCTGGACGTACTGCTGGCGCTGGCCGCCTTGTGCGTTGTGCTGTCACTGGTCACGGTCTTCCTGCCATCGGACTCGTTCCTGCTGCCGGCCATGCTGTTCCTGTTGGGCGGTGGCGTGTTCACCCTGTACCCGGTCGCCGTCAGCCATGCTGCCGACCGCGCGCCGTCCGATGCGCTGGTGCCGATGATCCAGGGTTTGCTGCTGATCAACTCACTGGGCTCGGCCATGGCACCGGTAGCCATTTCGCCGATGATGACCGAGTTTGGCGAGGCCGGACTTTTCTGGGCGTTTGCCGTGGTCAACCTGGCCATGCTGTGCTTCTTCATGTGGCGCCGTGGCAAGCGCCCGGCGGCAGAGCACCCGGCGCCGTTCGCCGCCTCTACCACGTTCTCGCCCACCGGTGCCGAACTGCGGGTAACCGAAGACCTGATGCATGCCGCGCAAGAGCATCCGCCGCTGGAGCCCGCCGACCCTGCACCGGCTGCCCAGAGCCAGGCCCACTGAGCCAACGGGCTGCCGTAACCCCGGCGGTCCCACCGTGCTGCCTGCCCCGGCCCCGTGCGTGCGTACCCGCGCCTACGGCATGTGGGGTTGGGCAGGCAGCGCCTGCACGGTCAGGTTATCAAGGACCAGCAGGTTATCGTCCTCTTCGGAATCTACGGTCACCCGAATTATCTCAGGTCCATCAATGATGAACTCCTTGGTGCCATAACGCATGGCTCCCGGGCCGTCGGAGGAAAGCTCCTCGTAAACTTCAGCGATCTCGGCCTGCATCCCGCAATAGCTGTTACAGCCCCAGGAAAATCGCACCAGCCGCCGCCCGGCCCCCTCGAGCACTAACTGGATGGTGGCACTCACCGCGAGGTGCTTGCCGGCGATGCGTCCGCCGCTGCCCGGGTGTGCGGTGTCGCTGACGCCACGCTGGCTACCGCTCAACTGGAACTCGACGCCGTCGGCGGTGATCTGGGTGTATGGCCCCACCGCTAACGCCTCGAAGTCGACAGACGGTGTGGGTATAGGTCGTCCTACTGCCTGGTCTTGAGCCTCGTAGGCAAACGCAGCAATGCCTGCCTTGTTTTCGGGAAACGTTACACGCACCACCGGGATCAGCTGTTGGTAATGCTGGTTGTAGCGAATCTGGTCATATTGTGCTTTGGCCAATGCCTGGCGCTCGCCCTGGACGTAAAAGAACGAGTGCACCGGGAGCACCCCGCCCTCACCCTTTGACCACGCGCGTAGCAGCACTTCGTTGTTGATGCTCCAGAGGTCGTCAGCCAAGCCGGCCCGAGCGGCGATTGCCGTGTGGAAGCCTTCAGCGCTGGAACCTTCAAGTGCCCGCATGTCCCACCCGCAAACTCGATAATTGCCGGCTTGTGGGTAACGCTCCAGCCACTGCTGAGCTGTGATTATGCCGAGCGCCTGGCAGGTGTCGGTGGTTGACTCATAACCGGTGATCGGCCCGCAGCCTTGCAAGGTAGGGCGCTGGTTGGTGTTAGCGTTGATCGGGAAGGCGCACAGCACGTGCAGGTCGGCGACTTTGTCTTTTGGGACGGCTTGGTTCGGATACAGGATCAAGCCGTTCTGGTTACCGAATGGCTTGCCGAAATTGCTGTCCTGGCGGAGCCAGGAGAAGGCCACACTGCCTTTTCTAATCTGACTATCGGTGGGGTCCCAGGGCAAGAAGTTCGAGCTGCTGCCAGTGGTGCGCAAAGCGATGCCGCTGCATAAGTAGCCAGGCTTGTCCGGGCCGCCGCAGTCGTCGGTAATGCTCTGGTACCACCGTTTCAGCTCGATGACTGCCAGGCTGCCGCGCTCATCGAGTGAGGCTAGGGTGGAGGACGGTGCAGGCGCTACAGCGGTACAACCGCTGATGAACAGCCATACCAGACACATGATAGTTCGCATGATAATGGACCTCAGCCTTGATCGTGATTGCGGATTGGCCGAGGCATTTATGCATTGGCAAAGGGAGGCAGCTACTGGCAGAAATGACAGGTACCCCCCGATGTATGGGTATCCACCCCCAAACCAGGGCGGGCTAGCCTGCTTCTACCCCACCAACCCTCGCACACAGAAGTACAGGATCGACGGCCCCATCAGGCACCCCAAGCCGGTATGGAACGTGGCGGTCAGCGCCCCATAAGGCACCAGCCGCCGGTCCGTCGCCGCCAACCCGGCGGTCACCCCCGACACAGTCCCCGCCAAACCGCCGAACACCATTGCCGAGCGTGGGTTGTCCAGCGCCAGCAAACGGGCCGATACCGGGGTGAAGACCATCACCAGAATCGCCTTGATCAAACCGGTGGCGATCGACAGGGCCATCACGTCCGAACTGGCACCCAGCGCGGCGCCGGTCACCGGGCCGACGATGTACGTCACGGCGCCGGCACCAATGGTGGTCATGCTCACCGCGTCGCGGTAACCGAAGGCGTACGCCACGCCCGCCCCGACAATGAACGGCAAGACCGTGCCGAGCAGCAGCGCCACCGCGCCGATCATCCCGGCACGGCGAGCCTCGGTGGCCTGCACCTCGAACGCCGTGGCAACGATGGCGAAGTCGCGCAGCATGGCCCCGCCCATCAGGCCGATACCGGAAAACAGCGCCATGTCGGCCAGGCCTTTCTGGCCGCCTGTGAGGGTACCGCCCACCCAGGCCAACACCAGCCCGATGACAATGGCGATGGCCGAGCCGTGCACGCGGCCGAAGGTCAGGTACCTGGACAACAACACCGACAGCCACATGATGCCGCCCACCACCGCGAAGGCAGTGATCAGGCCGTTATGTTCCAGGGCATTATCAATGATCGGCCACATGTTCAGCGCCCCCCTGCAGGGGCAGCATGCCCATTGGCCTGGGGTGGCGCCTCGACCGCGGGTAGCGGTTCGCCGCGGTGGCTACGGCTGATCAGCGCAATGGTCGCACCGCACACCAGCACCGCACCTATCGCAGCCAGCAGCGCCACCGGCCCGCCGTGCAGGGCAGTGACCACGTTCTGTTGCGCCGCCATGGCCACCACGACCGGAATGTACATGGCCCCCCAGAAGCCCACACCGAACTCGCACTCCTTGCTCATGCCACCGTGACGGTGCATGTAAAGGCGTGCGCAGATCAGCAGGATCATGGCGATGCCGACCCCGCCTACATTGGATTTGACGCCCAGCAGTACGCCCAGGAAGTCGCCGACGATAACCCCAGCCAGCGTACAGACCGCCAGCAGTGCCACACCATAGATGATCATTGTTGTTGTCCTCAGGTAGTGTCGAAGTTGCTTGTTGTTGTTCTTCGCCATCGGTAAACCCGCAAGCGCCGCACTGGCTTCATTAACGGGCGTAGCCCGTGCCAGCCGGCGCGCTGCCCGCCATCATCGCCGGTCCGCCACCTCCTGGCGCAGCAGCGCATCCAGGCTGTCCCATCGGGTGCCTTCCACCGCCAGCACCCTGCCCTGTTCGAACACCGGCCTGGCCAGGCCGCTGAGCGTGCTGCCAGGCGGCATTTCCAGGTGCAGGCGCACGCCGCGTTCATAGGCATTGCGCAACGCTGCCCGCCAGTCCACCCGGCGCGCCATGTTGCCGGCCAGATCGTCGCGCAGGCGCTGCGGGTCGACTATCACCCGTGCGCTGCTGCCACTGAGGTAAGTGATACGTGGCCGCTGCAGTTCGACCGCAGCGAAGGCCGCAGCCAGCTCTGCTGCCGGGCCAGCCAGCAACGGGCAATGCGATGGCACGCTCACTGCCAGCCGGCGCGCGATGCCCCTGCCCAGGCTGCGCGCGCGGGCCGCCACCGCCGCCATCGCCGTTTCGCTGCCGGCAATGACGATCTGCTGCTCGCTGTTGAGGTTGGCGACATACACCTCGCCGCCCACCTCGCCCAGCAAGCGCTCGACACTGGCCAGCTCCAGGCCACTGAGCGCAGTCATGCCATAACCGCGCGGATAGGCCCGTTGCATCAGTTCGCCGCGCAGGGCAACCAGGCGCACAGCGTCGGCAAAGCCCAAAGCACCGGCCACCACTGCCGCCGGGTAGGCGCCGACCGACAAGCCCGCCACGCAATCCGGCCCTGGGCTGCGCTGCATCAACCAGCGCGCCCAGGCCACGCCACTGAGCAGCAGGCACAGCTGCACGGCGCGGGTCGACTGCAGGGCGTGCGCGTTGTCCAACGCCAGTGCGGCCTGGCCGAGGGCATCGCTGGCCTCCTCCAGCACCGGCCCGCTGCCTTCGGGCAGGCGCTGCAACATGCCCACCTGCTGGGCACCCTGGCCCGGGAACGCGAACAGAGTGCTCATGCGGCACGCTCCCGTACAGCCCACGGGTCTTCGCACAGGCATGGCCCCATGGGCGACTTGAGCAATACACGCTGGGCGAAACCGGCCCATTCACGCAACGCCACAGCCCCGGCCGGGGTTTCCAGCTGCGCATCGATACGGCATGGCGCGCCGTCCAGCATCGCCAACAGCGTGCGGGCCTGCGCGCGCGCCAGCGGTTGCGGCGTGCGCACCAGTATGTCCAGGTCGCTGTCGGCGTGCAGCACGTCGATACCCGTTGCAATCTGGTAACCCACGCCACCTGTCGGCCCCCAGGCCAGGCCGCAGGCATCGAGCATTGGCGCTACCGAGGCCAGAGCCTGCAATGCTGGCCAGGCGCGCTGTGTTGGCCGGTGCAAGGCTTCGGGGGCCTGCTGGCGTTGAATGTCGCCAACGCGCATCAACGCTGCCAGGCGCTGCGCCCGCCCTTGGCCACGCACGCCCACGGCGACCCAGCCGGCGTCACACACCGCGCGGCGCACGACCACCGGCTGGCCGCCGGCCAACACTTCCCGTGCCCACAGCGGCG
Organism: Pseudomonas sp. NY5710; assembly: GCF_013305665.1. Classification (NCBI taxonomy): domain Bacteria; kingdom Pseudomonadati; phylum Pseudomonadota; class Gammaproteobacteria; order Pseudomonadales; family Pseudomonadaceae; genus Pseudomonas; species Pseudomonas sp. NY5710. The sequence goes on along the minus strand of NZ_CP045554.1, from coordinate 2,422,483 downwards.
CGTCGGCCGGCAGGGCCGAAGTGGGCATACCCCACAGCAGGTCATGGGGGCGTGGCGCGCTCACCTCAGGCACCCTGCCATTGGCGGCGCAGTTGCTCACGCACTTGCCGCGAGGCACTGCGGTGTTCGCCCGCCAGCCGCGACGACAGGTCAGTCGAGCTGCCAATATCCCGGACCGCGTCGGCAAGGCAGGCACGCACCAGGGCAATGTCGGCGCTGCCAGGCGCTTGGGCGTTGGCCACCGTCAACCGACGCCACAGCAGGCCCAGTGAGGCATAGCTGGCCAGGTCATAGGCCATGGGCGGCACCTCGGCGGCCAACGCTTCCAGTTGCTCGACACTGCGCAGGGTAATGCGCGCGGCTGCCGCCTTGCCCATGGCATGCACCATTACCCCGGCGTCGTCCAGGGCGATCAGGCGCTGGGCCTGGTAGCCGTGGGCAAGAAAAGCGCCAGACATGGCCTTGCCGACCAGCAGCCCGATGACCGGGTGGCCGGCCAGCCGGGCCTGGGCATAAGCCTGCACAGCGCCAGCCAAGGCCTGATGGATACCCAAGGCCTCCTCACGGCGACCGTAGGCCTGGCTGGGCACATCGATTACCGCGACAATTGCGCGCTTGTGCCCCTGGCGGTCAGCTTCGACCGCGTCGCTCACGGCCTTGGCCAGGCCCCAACCCTCCAGCAGACCGACTTCGCCCCCGCGGGCCCGGGGGAACGGATTGGCGGGGTCCGGTACCACGGCGATAAAGCGCGCCAGGCGGTTGTCCAGTTCGCCATCGATAACCTGCAACGACGCCGGGTAGCCCGGCAAGGGTTGGCCGCCTGCCAGGCCCGGCAGCCAGTTCAGGGCACGGTTCATTGGGCTTCTCCTTGGTAAAGGGCACGCACGGCGGCAGCGTCCAGTTGCGGGCAGTCGGCGCCCAGCCGGGCCAGGCGCTCGAGGAACCAGGCGTGTTGCCGGGCGCGGTCAGCGCCAGGCGAGTCGAGCAATTGCAGCAGGCAGTCGCGCAGCGCCTGGATGTCATCGGCCACATAGCCATCGACCAGCCCGCTGGCATGGCGCTGTTCGCCGCCGCTCAGGCTCCAGATGAACGGCCGGTCCTTGGCGTCATACTCGGCAATGCCGGCTTCCTGTTCGATGACCTGCGGCCCGTTGAGGCCCAGGCGGGCCTCGCGGGTGACCAGTAAATGGCTGCACAAGCCAGCGGCGATCGACATGCCCCCGAAGCACCCCACGGAACCGGCAATCACCCCGATCACCGGCTGCCAGGCCCGCAGTTCGACGATCGCCGCCTGGATTTCGGCAATCGCTGCCAGGCCAAGGTTGGCTTCCTGCAACCGCACACCGCCGGTTTCCAGCAGCAGCACTGCACACGTGGGGATGCCATTGCGGTTGTCTTCGATGGCCAGCTCCAACGCCCCGGCAATCTTGGCGCCGCCCACCTCGCCCATGCTGCCGCCCTGGAAGCCGCCCTCGATAGCGGCGACCACCGCATTGCGCCCGTTCAGCGTGCCTTTGGTGATGACCACGCCGTCGTCAGCCTGCGGCACGATGCCCTGCAAGGGCAGCCAGGGCGACATCAGCCGGTCGAAGGGGCCGAGCAGTTCGCGGAAACTGCCCGGGTCGAGCACGGCGCGGGCGCGCTGCCGGGCACCCAGTTCTACGAAGCTGCGGCTGCGCAGCAAGCGTGCGGTGTCAGTCATGGGCGATCTCCTCGAAGCCTTGTTCCAGGCGCAGGCGGACCACCCCTGGGGTGGCGCCGAAGTCATGAATGTCGATGTTCACGGCCGGCCAGGCGCGGCCCTCGAACAGGCGCTGGAACAGTTGCGCCCAGCGCGCGGCGCTGCCATCGACCGAAGTCACCACCTGGATCTGCAGGTGGCCGGCGGTGCCGGGTTCGATCAGTACTTCAAGGTCGCCGGAGCTGACACAGCCCACCAGCGTGCGGCCACGCCCCGGTTCGGCGGCGGGGAAATCGAAGGTCAGGGTTTCCATGTCACAGGCTCCCGGCTTTGTCGAGGAACAGGCAGGCGGCCAGTAGATCGGCGGCGCCGCCCGGTGAGGCGTTCAGTTGCAGCAGTTGCTGGTCCAGCGCACGCAAGTGGCGGCGCCCGGCCAGGGTGGCACTGCCCCCGGCACCCAGTACCGCGCGGGCGCCCTGCTGCACGGCGGCCAGTCCGGCAGGGCCGCTGCGCCACAGCACACAGGTATCGCTGAGCACGGCCATGATGGCGAGCAAGGCATCGAGCCGTGCGTTGGCCTCATTGGCACCGTTGGCACGGCTGCATTGCAGGTGGGGCAAGCCGTGGCCGATAACCGCAGGGAAGCCTTGCTGCGCCTGTTCGCGGGCCCCGCTGCTGCCATAGCGCTGGCGCACCTGCAGGCCGTGGCTGTGCTGCTGCGGCATGGCCGGGTCGTCGAACAGGGCGATGCGCCCCGCCCGCGCGGCCACCGTGCTGGCGTCGGCATCGGGGTCAAGGGCCTTGGCGGCGACTAGCAGGCCCAGGGCCCAGATTGCGCCGCGGTGAGTGTTGACCCCATGGGTCGCGGCCAGCATCGCGGCTTCGCCTTCACGGCCGAGCTCGCCCAAGCCGGCTCGCAGGGGTTGGCCGATGGTGCCGATGGTTTGCGCGGCTGCGGCCATGTTGCGCAGGCAGGGCCACAGGGCCAGGGCCGAGGCGTGCATCAGGGCCAAGGTCATGTCGGTGTGAGCGCCGTTGCTGCGGCGGTCGACCAGGCCGGGTTTGGGGGACAGCTCGGCTTCGTCGATCAGGGCTTCCACGGCCAGGTCGGCCAGGTGGTCTGGCAGTAGGATCCGGGTTGTGTGGGCTGGCCTCTTCGCGGGTAAACCCGCGCCCACAGGGACCGTAACGGGTTCAAGGCGCAAGTCGTGTGCTTTCATCACCAGCTCCTGAACCGTGCCGGCGGGTTGTACAGGCCGCCGGACCATTCAACCAGGTCGGCAACGCTGCGCGCTGCCAGCAGCTCGCGGCTGGCGTCGGTGCGGCGGATGCCCAGGTCTTCGGGCAATGCGACCAGGCCTTGCTGGCGCAGGCGCTCAGTGGCCTTCGGGTCATGCCGCAGGCCGATGGCGGTAACCCCGGCAACGGCGGCGATCATCTGCTGGCGTTCTTCCAGGCTGCGGGCCTTGTACAGGTAAGCAATGCCCTCTTCGGTCAACAGGTGGGTAACGTCGTCACCGTAGATCATCACAGGGGCCAGCGGCATGCCGGCCTTTTTCGCCACGGCCACCGCATCCAGGGTTTCCACGAAGGTCGGTTTGCCGCCTTCCTGGTAGGTTTCGACCATCTGCACCACCAGCTTGCGGCCGCGCTCCAGCAGGGTTTGCGGCACGGTCATATCGAGCCAGGCCGGCGTTGCATGGCGCCGGCCCCGGGGGTCGTGGCCCATGTTAGGCGCCCCGCCAAAGCCGGCCAGGCGGCCACGGGTCACTGTCGACGAATGGCCATCGCCGTCTACCTGCAGGGTCGCGCCAATGAACAGGTCCACGGCGTACTGCCCGGCCAGCTGGCACATCATGCGGTTGGAGCGCAGCGAACCGTCACGGCCGGTGAAGAACACATCGGGCCGCTGGGCGATGTAGTCCTCCATGCCCAGCTCGGTGCCAAAGCAATGCACGCTTTGCACCCAGCCGCTTTCGATAGCGGGGATCAGCGTAGGGTGCGGGTTGAGGGTCCAGTTGCGGCAGATCTTGCCCTTGAGCCCCAGCGACTCGCCGTAGGTGGGCAGGATCAGCTCGATGGCAGCGGTATTGAAGCCGATGCCATGGTTCAACGACTGCACCTGGTGTTTTTCGTAAATGCCGCGGATGGCCATCATCGCCATCAGCACATGCACCGGCTTGATATGACGCGGGTCGCGGGTGAACAGCGGTTCGATGTAGAAAGGCTGGTCGGCAACTACCACGAAATCGACCCATGACGCCGGGATATCGACCCGCGGCAGGTCATCCACACGGTCGACCAGCTGGTTGACCTGGGCGATGACGATACCGTCGCTGAATGCGGCCGGCTCCACCAGCGCTGGGGTGTCTTCGGTGCTGGGCCCGGTGTACAGGTTGCCCTCACGGTCGGCCATGAAGCCTGCCACCAAAGTCACGTTGGGGATCAGGTCGACCAGCAGCCGCGAGTACAGCTCGATATAAGTGTGGATCGCGCCGACTTCGAGCAAGCCGTCTTCAAGCAACTGGCCAATGCGCAGGCTTTGTGGCCCGGCGAAGGAGAAATCCAGCTTGCGGGCGATGCCGCGCTCGAACAAGTCCAGGTGCTCTGCACGGCTGACGCTGGGCATGATCATGTGCAGGTCGTGCAGGCGCCCAGGGTCGACCTTGGCCAGCGAACGCGAGAGGAAGTCAGCCTGCTTCTGGTTGTTGCCTTCCAGCACCACCCGGTCGCCGGGGGCCAGCAACAGTTCCAGTGCTTCGACGATACGCTCGCTGGGCAGCACCGCACCGTCGGCAAGGTGGCGGACCTGATCGAGGCGACGTTGCTTCTCGGCACGCCGTCGCGACCATTGCGGCGGTGGATTCTGTGTTGTTGTCATGGTGACTCCACGGGTTCGCTGTCGTGGGGTCACCTTAGGGCGGGGGCCAGCCGGGCATCAATCAAGCTCGGCGCTGGATCGTTACGCTAAGGTTAATGATCGGGGTTCTGGTGGACCAAAACACCAAGAACATCGGCGCCCGCCCACCGAGCCAGCCCGGTAAACCTCAAACCTTGCTAGAGTGGCAACACTGCCAAGCACGCAAAAATGCAGGTTGCCCCTGCAGATTTGTCGATTGTACAAGGCAAATTCGCATGCAAGGATCGCCAGATCCTCCAGCGGAATCCAGACTTCACTTGGAAAATCAATAACAAAGCAGGGAGAAGGCAATGACTGCGCACGCTTACACCTCGGCCACCGACCATGTACTGGCCGAGGTCCGCAACCAGGTCGGCCACCTGACACTGAACCGCCCCGCCGGCCTCAATGCCCTTACCCTGGACATGGTCCGTAGCCTGCGCCACCACCTGGAGCAGTGGGCTCGGGACCCGCACGTACGGGCGGTGGTGCTGCGCGGTGCAGGCCCCAAGGGTTTTTGCGCCGGTGGCGATATCCGTTCGCTGCACGACAGCTTCAAGGCCGGCGATACGCTGCATGAGACCTTTTTCGTCGAGGAGTATGCCCTCGACCTGGCCATCCACCGTTACCGCAAACCGGTGCTGGTGCTGATGGACGGCTTCACCCTCGGCGGTGGCATGGGCCTGGCTCAGGGCTGTGATCTGCGTGTGGTGACCGAGCGCAGCCGCCTGGGCATGCCTGAAGTCGGCATTGGCTATTTTCCCGACGTGGGCGGCAGTTATTTTCTGTCGCGCCTCCCTGGCGAGCTGGGCATCTACCTGGGTGTGAGCGGCGCACAGGTGCAGGCCGCCGATGCGCTGTACTGCGGCCTGGCCGACTGGTACCTGGCCAGCGACCAGCTCGCCGCACTGGATCAGGGCCTGGACCAGCTGAATTTCGGCGACCACCCGCTCAAAGACCTGCAGGGCCTGCTGGCCAGGCTCGGTAGCCAGGTGCTGGAGGATGCCCCGCTGGAAAAACTGCGCCCGGTCATCGACCACTTCTTTGCCCTGCCCGACCTGCCGGCCATCGTCGAGCAATTGCGCGAGGTCAGCATTGGCGACAGCCACGCCTGGGCCATGGCCACCGCCGATCAGCTGGAAAGCCGCTCGCCGCTGGCCATGGCCGTTACGCTGGAGATGCTGCGCCGGGGGCGCCAACGGGACCTGGAGGCATGCTTTGCCATGGAACTGCACCTGGACCGCCAGTGGTTCCAGCATGGCGACATCATCGAAGGCGTACGCGCCCTGATCATCGACAAGGACAAGCAACCGCGCTGGAACCCACCCACACTGGCTGCACTGCAACGCCAGCGGGTCGACCAATTCTTCGAAGGCCTGTGAGCCCGGGAGTACACCGATGCAAGACCTGGAACTGAGCGAAGAACAGATCATGATCCGCGACATGGCGCGCGATTTTGCCCGTGGCGAAATCGCCCCGTACGCCCAGGCCTGGGAAAAGGCCGGCTGGATCGATGACGACGTGGTACGCAAGATGGGCGAACTGGGCCTGCTGGGCATGGTCGTGCCCGAAGCCTTTGGCGGCAGCTACACCGACTACGTTGCCTATGCCCTGGCGGTAGAGGAAATTTCCGCCGGTTGTGGCGCCACCGGGGCGATGATGAGCATTCACAACTCCGTGGGTTGCGGCCCGCTGCTGGCATATGGCACGGCCGACCAACAGCAGCAATGGCTGCCGCGCCTGGCCACGGGTGAAGTGATTGGCTGCTTCTGCCTGACCGAGCCGCAAGCTGGCTCCGAGGCGCATAACCTGCGGACCCGCGCAGAGTTGATAGACGGCCAGTGGGTAATCAATGGCGCCAAGCAGTTCGTCAGCAATGCCCGGCGTGCCGGCCTGGCGATCGTGTTTGCGGTTACCGACCCGGACCTGGGCAAAAAGGGCCTGTCGGCCTTTCTGGTGCCCACCGACAACCCGGGTTTCAAAGTCGACCGCAGCGAACATAAGATGGGCATCCGCGCCTCTGACACCTGCGCGGTCACGTTCGACAACTGCCGGGTGCCGGCCGCCAACCTGCTGGGTGAGCGCGGCAAGGGCCTGGCCATCGCCTTGTCCAACCTCGAGGGTGGCCGGATCGGTATCGCCGCGCAAGCGCTGGGCATCGCCCGTGCGGCGTTCGAAGCAGCGCTGGGTTATTCCCGGGACCGAGTGCAATTCGGCAAGCCAATCAACGAGCACCAGAGCATCGCCAACCTGTTGGCCGACATGCAGGTGCAGGTCAACGCCGCGCGGCTGCTGATCCTGCATGCTGCGCGCCTGCGCAGCGCCGGCAGGCCGTGCCTGTCAGAGGCATCCCAGGCCAAGCTGTTCGCCTCGGAAATGGCCGAACGGGTGTGCTCGATGGCGATCCAGGTACATGGCGGCTACGGCTACCTGGAAGACTACCCGGTAGAGCGTTACTACCGCGATGCGCGGATCACCCAGATCTACGAAGGCTCAAGCGAAATCCAGCGCATGCTGATTGCGCGGGAATTGAAGCACTACACGCTTTAGTAGGTCGACGACCGCACCCTGGCGCCAGGCTCTGCCAGCTAGCGCCAGTAGCGGGCGTCGTCCACCACCTCGGCGTGCCTTTCGAACAGCGCTGGCAACTGCTCCTTGAGGTAGTCGATCCAGGTACGCACCTTGGCATCCAGGTAGTGCCGTGACGGGTAGATCGCATACAGCGCACTCTCGCGCAGCCGATACGGCGCCAACAGGCGGCACAGCCGCCCCTGCCCGATCGCCTGGCTGGCGGTGTAGAACGGCAACAGGCCAATACCCATGCCCAGCTCGCTGGCTACCAGCATGGCATCGGCAACATTGGTGGAGAAACCGTCCTTCGGTACGATCACACACTGGTCGACCCCCTGCGGGAACACCCAGTCGCCTTCGTACAGGGGGTAAGACATGCGCAGGCAACGGTGGCCGTGCAAGTCTTCGGGGCTTTCCGGTACGCCATTGGCTTCCAGGTACGCCGGGGCCGCGCAGGGGATACTGAAGATATTGCCCAGCGGCACGGCGATCAGCTGCGAATCGGGCAACGCGCCGTCAACGGTAATCACCACATCATGCCCTTCGGCCAGCGGGTCGGGGTTGCGCTGTGACAGGGTCAGCTCGATCACCACCTCCGGGCACAACGCGTTGTAACCAGCCACCAGTGGCATCAGCAACAGCCCCAGGCCATGGGGACAGTGCAGGCGCAACCGCCCACGCGGCGTCAGGTGCGCACCACGGGCCTCGCCCACCGCTTCTTCGGTCAGCAGCATGATCTGCCGCGCCCGCTCTAGAAACCGCTCACCGGCCTCGCTCATGCGCAAGCGCCGGGTGGTGCGGTGCAACAGGCGGGTCTGCAACTGGTTTTCCAGCTCCGCCACGATGCGCGAAACCTGTGCCGCAGAGATGTCCAGGGCGTTGGCGGCCGCCGCGAAGCTGCCGCATTCCACCACACGGGCGAAGGTACGCATGGCATGCAGCATGTCCATGAAAGTGAGCTCCTTAGCGGGTGTTATTATTGCGTTAAAGGCAGGAATCTATCACGACTTAGCCCATTTATTGTGTACGGCCTTTGAATACATCATTAGTCATACATTGTAAAAGGAGCCAGTCATGAAACCCTCCCTCGCTGTAATCGCCCTTTCCGCTGCCTTGGCTTCGTGCGCAGCCCTCGCCGCCACGGGCAACGATCAGCCAACCAGTAGCAACTATGCATATGGCATGCACCTGGATGTGGCCAAAGTGATTTCCATCACCCCGCCCAGCAACGTCGGCGACTGCCAGATCGGCACCGCTCACATGGTGTACCTCGACCACCATGACCAGAAGCACGAAATCAGTTACCGCGAGCTGAGCCACTGCTCGCAACAGTAACTCAGGCCAGCAGCTGCGTTATCCAGCCTACCTGCTGGTTGAAGTCGTCTATCTTCGCCTGTGGCACTGCGCCCCGGGCCCGCTGGAAATTGGCCAGGGTGTGCTGTTTCTGGCGCAGCATGCGCTGCCATTTACCCATAAAAGCCGCGCTCTTTTCCTGCATCAGCAACGGCCCGAAGTACAGCTGTTGAGCGGTGTACACCGTCCTGCCCGGCTCGGCAACGATGATTTCGTAGTCGAAACGGTTTTCCCGCAGCAGTTCCTCGTGGACGATCCGGTAGCCATTGCCGGCCAGCCACTGGCGTAGTTCGCGCTCACCGCCGTTGGGCTGCAGTACCAGGCGGGTGACGCCGGCCAGGCGCTGCGGGCCTGCCTGCAAGATGGCGCACATGGTGTCGCCGCCCATGCCGCACAGGCTGACCACCGTGATACGGTCCTGTGGCTCGATGGCGGCCAGGCCATCGGCCAGGCGCACGGCCACAGCGGCCTCCAGGCCGTTGCGGCTCACCGTGCGCTGGGCCGAGGCGAACGGCACCTGCGCCACCTCACCGGCCACCCCGGCCTCGATCACCCCGCGCAACATCAACGCCACCGGCAGGAAGCCATGGTCCGAGCCAATGTCGGCCAGGCGCGCGCCCTGCGGCACATAGGCAGCGACGCGCTCCAGGCGCCGGGACAAAGTCTGTTCGTTCAACGTAAACCTCTGGTCTGGCAATCGGCCGCGATTTTGCCGGTGAACGCCGCGCTTTACAAACGCCGGGGTGCGCTCGACCGGTGCGCTGCGCTCGCGTAGGCTTGCCGTTTTCCTTCCGTTGCAAGGCGAACCACACCATGGCTCAAGCAGACATCATCTATACCCCCGACCCGGACGCCGACTCGATTTCTTCCGACGTCGCCGAGTACAACGGCGTGCTGGTCACCACCCAGATCCCGACCCGTGCCGACGGCAGCCTGGAGCTGGGTGACATCGTCGCGCAAAGCGAGTGCACTCTGCAGGCCTTGAAAGTGGCGCTGGAAAAAGCCGGCAGCGGCATGGACCGCGTGCTGCATCTGACCATCTACCTCACCGACATGGCCGACCGCGCTGCATTCAACGAGGTGTACCAGCGCTTCTTCAGCAAGCCCTGGCCGGTACGTGCCGCCGTTGGGGTGGCCGCCCTGGCGTTCGACGGCATGCGCGTCGAAGTGACGGCGATGGCCGCCAAGCGCTGACCGACCGTCGTTGCCGCCCCCTCGCACCCTGGCTGCACACCTTCGGGCAGCCCACGGGTGCCGCCAGACCGTTTCGCCGCTACAATGCGCGCCTAACCCGTGACAGCCCGAAAATACAACGACATGTCCCTGCCAAAGAACCACCTGGAACTGCTCAGCCCTGCCCGTGACGTGGCCATCGCCCGTGAGGCGATCCTGCACGGCGCTGATGCCATCTACATCGGCGGCCCAAGCTTCGGCGCGCGCCACAATGCCTGCAACGAAGTCAGCGACATTGCCGAACTGGTCGAGTTCGCCCATCGGTACCATGCGCGCGTGTTCACCACCATCAACACCATCCTGCACGACAACGAGCTGGAGCCGGCGCGCAAGCTGATCCACCAGTTGCATGACGCCGGTGTCGATGCACTGATCGTGCAGGACCTGGGGGTGATGGAGCTGGACATCCCGCCGATCGAACTGCACGCCAGCACCCAGACCGACATCCGTACCCTGGAGCGGGCGAAGTTCCTCGACCAGGCCGGTTTCTCGCAACTGGTGCTGGCCCGCGAGCTGAATTTGCAGCAAATTCGCAGCATCGCCGCCGAAACCGACGCGGCCATCGAGTTCTTCATCCATGGTGCACTGTGCGTGGCATTTTCCGGCCAGTGCAACATCTCCCACGCGCAAACCGGGCGCAGCGCCAACCGAGGCGACTGCTCGCAGGCCTGCCGCCTGCCCTATACCCTGAAGGATGACCAGGGCCGCGTGGTCGCGTTCGAGAAACACCTGCTGTCGATGAAAGACAACAACCAGACCGCCAACCTGGCCGACCTGGTCGATGCCGGCGTGCGCTCGTTCAAGATCGAAGGGCGCTACAAGGACATGGGCTATGTGAAGAACATCACGGCCCACTACCGCAAGGAACTGGACGCCATTCTGGAGGGCCGCCCACACTATGCCCGCGCTTCCAGCGGGCGCACCGAGCACTTCTTCCTGCCCGACCCGGACAAGACCTTCCACCGCGGCAGCACCGACTACTTCGTCACCGACCGCAAGGTCGATATCGGCGCGTTCGACTCGCCAACCTTCACCGGCCTGCCGGTGGGCGTGGTGGAAAAGGTCGGCAAGCGCGACCTTCACGTGGTGACCGACGTGCCGTTGACCAACGGCGACGGCCTGAATGTGCTGGTCAAGCGCGAAGTGCTGGGTTTTCGCGCCAATATCGCCGAGCCCCGCGGCGAGTTTGAAGAAGACGGCCAAAAACGCTACCGCTACCGCGTCGAGCCCAATGAAATGCCCGAAGGGCTGCACAAGCTGCGCCCCAACCACCCGTTGTCGCGCAACCTGGACCACAACTGGCAACAGGCCCTGCAGCGCACGTCCTCCGAACGCCGGGTGGGCGTGGAGTGGCACGCGGTGCTGCGCGAGCAACGCCTGCTGCTGACCCTGAGCAGCGAGGAAGGGGTCAGTGTGCAGGTAGCCCTGGAAGGCCCGTTCGGCGTCGCCAACAAGCCCCAGCAGGCACTGGAGCAACTGCACGACCTGCTCGGCCAGCTGGGTACCACCCTGTACCACGCCGACCGTATCGAGCTGGACGCCCCGCAGGCGTACTTCATCCCCAACTCGCAGCTCAAGGCCCTGCGCCGCGAGGCCATCGAGGCGCTGACCGCCGCGCGGGTACAGGCCCACCCACGCGGGGCGCGCAAGGCCGAGACCACGCCGCCGCCGGTATACCCCGAGTCGCACCTGTCGTTCCTGGCCAACGTGTACAACCAGAAGGCTCGCGACTTCTACCACCGCCATGGCGTGCAACTGATCGACGCCGCCTACGAGGCCCATGAAGAGCACGGCGAGGTGCCGGTGATGATCACCAAGCACTGCCTGCGTTTCAGCTTCAACCTGTGCCCCAAGCAGGCCAAGGGTGTCACCGGCGTACGCACCAAGGTCGCGCCCATGCAGCTGATTCAGGGCGACGAGGTACTGACGCTGAAGTTCGACTGCAAGCCGTGCGAGATGCATGTGATCGGCAAGATGAAGAGCCATATCATCGACCTGCCGACACCGGGCAGCGCAGTTGCACAAGTGGTTGGGCACATCAGCCCCGAAGACCTGCTCAAGACCATCCCGCGCGGGCCGCATTGAGGGCTTCGGCCCTGGGTGATGTTCGCCCAGGTGCCGTGGCGTAACGCTCAGCGTATCTGGTGCTTGTGCAACAAGCGGTAGAACGTCGGCCGCGAAACCCCCAGCACCTTGGCAGCCATGCTCAGGTTGTCACTGTGCCGGTTGAGCACATCGCACAAGGCCTGACGCTCGGCGCGGTGCTTGTATTCTTCCAGGGTGCCTAACGGCTGCTGCTCCTGGTCGTGCAACTGCAAGCCCAGGTCCTGCGCCTCGATCTGCCGCCCTTCGGCCAGCACCAGGCCGCGGCGTACGCGGTTGGCCAGCTCACGAACGTTCCCCGGCCAGTCATGGTGGCCCATGGCTGCCAAGGCGTGTTCACTGAAGGAACGGGGCCGGCGCCCGGTTTCCAGGCTGTAGAAATGGGCAAAATGGTTGGCCAGCATGGACAAGTCGCCGTGCCGGTCGCGCAGCGGTGCTGTCACCACCTGCAACACGTTCAGGCGGTAATACAGGTCTTCGCGAAACCGCCCCTGCTCGATGGCCCGTTCCAGGTCCACGTGGGTCGCCGCCAGCACCCGCACATCCACCGGTATTGGCTGGCTGCCGCCTACCCGCTCGATGTGCTTCTCCTGCAGAAAGCGCAGCAGGTTGGCCTGCAGTTCCAGCGGCAAGTCGCCAATTTCGTCCAGGAACAAGGTGCCGCCGTGAGCCGCTTCGATACGCCCGACCTTGCGCTGGTGCGCCCCGGTAAAAGCGCCTTTCTCGTGGCCGAACAACTCGGATTGGATCAAATGCTCAGGGATGGCGCCACAGTTGATGGCGATGAACGGCTGATCGCTGCGCTGCGACTGGCGGTGCAACGTGCGCGCCACCAGCTCCTTGCCAGTGCCGCTTTCACCGCGTATGAGCACAGGTGACTCGGTCGGCGCCAGTTTGCCCAGCAGCTTGCGCAGTTCGCGAATCGGCCGGCTGTCACCGAGCAATTCGTCGTTCGCGTCATCGACCTTGACTGCCCCCTTGCCGCGCAGGCGCGCCATACCGAACGCCCGGCCCAGGGTGACCTGTACCCGCGAAACGTCGAACGGCAAGGTGTGGAAGTCGAAAAACCACTCACACACAAAGTCACCGAAGGCTGGCATGCGCAGTTGGTCGGCGCTCAGCACGGCGATCCACTCGGTGTTGCTGCGCTTGATCATGTCCTTGACCGCGTCCGGGTGCCGCAGGTGCGCGGCCTGCAAGCGCAGCAGGCCCACATCGCAGGGGTGGTCCAGTGCAGCGGCGAGCATGCAGCTGTCGACGTCCCAGCCGGCGTTGCGCAGGCCCGGCAATAGGCGGTGGCAATCGTCGCAGGGGTCGACGATCAGCAAACGGCGTTGCGCGGCAGGCTGTTGCATGACCGATCCTTGGCGCCAAGGTTTGAATTTTTTAAAGTAAAACAGCAAGTTGTGGCGCCCGTTTAACAGTAGCAACGAAGTTGACGGTGCCCAGTACCGTCCGTCTGCCGACGCCTTTTTTTACAAATGCCCACGGGAATTTTCGCACTTTAACGACATCACATGGCGGCGCAGGGAATAACGGAGATTGCCCTGGCAAAAAATTTATTCGCAATGTGTGACTTGCCACCGGACAACGAGCATCAGTACACATAACCCCGCGCTGCACTTCGCGAACCTGAGGCGACTTTGAAGCAACGCGGACTTACTTCGCTGTTTGGGACCATAGAGAGACCGAACCATGAATGCCCCGCTCCGTGTCAACGAAGCACTGCTGATTGCCGACCACGCCTTCGAACCCTTCCAGTGCGTAGCCTGGGATGCCCCTAACGGGACTGGTGAACTCAGCCTGGCAGTGATCGACCGGACCAACACCCGCATTGGCGCCAAGCAGGTGTCTTCGCGCATCTATTCCGACCCCGCGCAGTGGGCCAGCCTGATCGAGGAAGTGCGCGCCGAATTGTGCGAAAAAGGTTACGACCTGCGACCGTGGTCGATGCCGAAATAATACCGGCGTTTATAACAAGTGCGTGCAGCGTCACGCACTTGTGCAACTTTCATCGCGCCGGCCTGACAACTTTGGCACTTGCGACACTGTGCCGCAGCGCCCCTGTTCAATGCGCGAGCTTGAAGTGTTGCAAGTGCTGATAATCCGCCTGCAATTGCTCGGCCAGGCGCTGGGCACGCCCTAGCCGTACCGGCGCCAGTTCCATGTCGACCAACAGCGTGGCACAAGGCATGGGTTGGACCGTGTTGCTGTGCTGCACGCGCCCATCGGTAAACACCAGGCAGCGCAGCACTTCTTGCGGGTGTGCCCGCTGGCGTGCCTGCAGCCAATGCCGGGCCTGCTCCAGGGCTGCGAACAGTGGCGTGCCCCCGCCAGCCCCCAACGCCTGTAGCCATGGCTGCAAGGCCGCCGACGCCTTGAGGCCATGGCGCTGCCACTGCGGCATGCGCCCGCTGGCCGTGAGCAGCGCCAGGCGAGCCCGCTGGCGATAAGCCTGATCGAACAGTGCTGCCAACACCCCCTTGGTCTGCGCCAGGGCCTGGTGGCGGCGGGTTGAAGCCGACGCATCGACGACCACCAACCACAGTTCGGCAGGCCTGGCCTGGCGTTGCTGCCAGCACAGGTCCTGGCGCTGGCGTGGGCGCCCCTTGAGCAAAGTCGCCAGCCAGGCGACCTTACCTGCCAGCGCGTCGCGTGCGCGGCCCCGGCTGGCACCGTGCTGCTTGCCTGCCCCCGCCTTGGCATCCCCCCCTGTGGCGTGTGGCTGGGGGGGGCTCAGGGCTTTTTTGCCCAGTTTGGCACCTCGCGACGGGCGCCACTGGCCACCGGCTGCGCGGGCAATGCACCCCAGTCGCCCTGCCCGCCTTGTTCACCAGGGTTGCTGCCGGCCGGCTGTTCGGCCTGTTGCGGGGGGGCTGGCGGATTGGCCTGTGGCGCCACCCGGCGGCGATGGCGCAAGGCGAATTCGGCCACGGCCTCCACGTCGGTTTCTTCAATGGCTGAAGCACCGCGCCAGGCACAGTGGGCGCGCGCCGCGCGTAGCCAGACCAGGTCGGCGCGCAAGCCATCCACGCCAGCAGCAAAACAGCGCTCGGTGATCCAGGCCAGTGCCTGGTCGTCCAGCGCAATGCCCGCCAGCACATGACGCGCCGCCTGGCAGCGCTCGCGCAACTGCGCCTGCGCCTGCGCCCATTGCGCGCAAAAAGCCTGCGGGTCATGGTCGAAGGCCAGGCGCCGACGGATGATCTGCTGCCGGGCCGCAGGTTCGGGCAAACCTTCCAGGGCCACATTCAGGCCGAACCGGTCGAGCAACTGCGGGCGCAGTTCGCCTTCTTCCGGGTTCATGGTGCCGATCAGCACGAAGCGGGCACTGTGGCGGTGCGAGATGCCGTCGCGCTCCACGCGGTTGGTACCGCTGGCGGCCACGTCAAGTAACAGGTCGACCAGGGTGTCTGGCAGCAGGTTGACTTCATCCACATACAGCACGCCGCCATCTGCCTGGGCCAGCACCCCTGGGGAGAACTGAGCCTTGCCCTGGCCAAGCGCGGCGTCAAGGTCCAGGGTACCGACCAGCCGTTCCTCACTGGCACCCAGCGGCAGGGTCACGAACGGGCCCTCACCCAGCAGGTCGGCCAGGCCACGGGCCAAGGTGCTCTTGGCCATGCCGCGCGGGCCTTCGATCAGCACGCCGCCGATTTTCGGGTCGATGGCCGTCAGGCACAGGGCCAGCTTCAGGTCGTCGGCACCCACCACGGCCGCCAGCGGAAATTGTACGGGTTCACTCATGTCAAGCCTGTTCCTCGCCGTCGAGCAGTTGCTCCTCGAGCGCTTCGCGGTAGTCGCCAGGCGCCTGCCACAGGCCACGTTGCTGGGCCTCCAGCAGGCGCTCGGTAAGGTCACGCAACGCCTCGGGGTTGTGCTCGCGCATGAAGTCGCGGGTGGCTGGGTCGAGCACATAGGCGTCGGCCAGCCCCTGGTAATGATGGTCGTCGATCAGGTGCGTGGTGGCGTCGAAGGCGAACAGGTTGTCCACCGTCGCCGCCATCTCGAAGGCGCCTTTGTAGCCATGTCGCTTGACCCCATCGATCCATTTGGGGTTCAGCGCACGGGCGCGGATCACCCGGTTCAGCTCTTCTTTCAAGGTACGGATGCGCGGCCGGTCCACCTGGCTGTGGTCACCGTGGTAACTGGCCACGCCGGCCCCGCCCAGGGTTTCCGAAGCCGCCAGCATGCCACCCTGGAACTGGTAGTAGTCGTTGGAATCGAGCAGGTCGTGCTCGTGGTTGTCCTGGTTTTGCAACACCGCCTGGACCTTGGCCAGGCGCTGGGCGAACTGGGCGCGGGCTGGGGTGCCGTCATCGCTGCCGCCGTAGGCATAGCCGCCATGGTTGAGGTAGACCTCGGCCAGGTCTTCGCGGCTGTGCCACAAGCGGCCGTCGATGGCATTCTGCACCCCGGCACCGTAGGCGCCGGGTTTGGCCCCGAAGACCCGCCAGCCAGCCTGCCGAGCGGCCTGTTCGGCGCTTGCGCCTTGGGCCTGCAGCGCAGCGCGCTCAGTGCGTACACGGGCAGCCAAGGGGTTGAGGTCGTCGGGCTCGTCCAGCGCGGCCACCGCCTGCACCGCGGCATCGAACAGCCGGATCAGGTTGCCGAAGGCATCGCGGAAGAACCCGGACACCCGCAAGGTCACGTCCACCCGTGGGCGGTCGAGCAAGCTCAGCGGCAAGATCTCGAAGTCATCGACCCGTTGGCTACCGCTGGCCCACACCGGCCGTACGCCCATCAACGCCATGGCCTGGGCGATGTCGTCGCCGCCAGTACGCATGGTAGCGGTACCCCACACTGAAAGACCCAGCTGGCGCAGATGGTCGCCATGGTCCTGCAGGTGGCGTTCAAGGATCAGGTTGGCCGAGGCGAAGCCCAGGCGCCAGGCCGTGGTGGTAGGCAGGTTGCGCACGTCCACGGTGTAGAAGTTACGGCCGGTAGGCAGCACATCGAGGCGGCCACGGCTGGGCGCACCACTGGGCCCGGCCGGCACGAAGCGCCCGGCCAGCGCCGCCAGCAAGCCCTGCATTTCTGCGCTGCCGCAGGCATCCAGGCTCGGCGCCACCTCCATGCACAGGGCTTGCAGCACAGCATGCACGGGGTGCCATGCGGCACTGTCAGGTAGCTGGGCAATGCCGCCCAGCGCCTGCTTGATCAGTTGCAGCGCCAATAGCTCCAGGCGCTCCCGTGTATCGCCACAGGTGCGCCATGCCTCGCAGCTTACCGCTTGCAACGGCTCGGGGCGGGCGCCCTGCCACGGCTGACCGAGTTCGCAATCCAGCGGGTCGAAGCCGGGCACCAGCGCCTTGGCCAAGGTGCGTAGCAGGCTGGCATTGCCGCCTCGGCCATCGCCGCGCTCGACCCTGAGCAACGCCAGCAGCGTATCCAGCCGCAGGCGCCCGGCAGGCGATTGGCCAAACACGTGCAGGCCGTCGCGGATCTGCGACTCCTTGAGGTCGCACAGGTAAGTGTCCAGGCGCGGCAGCCACACGGCAGCATCGTCCAGCTGCCCCTCCAGCTGCAGCTCGCGGTCGATATGGTTGGCCTTGACCAGTTCGAGGATGTCTCGCTGCAACTCGCGCGCCCGCCGAGGGTCGAGCAGTTGCGCTTCATAGAACTCGTCGGCCAGTTGCTCCAGGTGGCGCAACGGCCCGTAAGTCTCGGCACGGGTCAGCGGCGGCATGAGGTGGTCGATGATCACCGCCTGGGTACGGCGCTTGGCCTGGGCGCCCTCACCGGGGTCGTTGACGATGAACGGGTAGATGTTCGGCAGCGGGCCGAGCAAGGCGTCCGGCCAGCACTGCGCCGACAGCCCTACGCCCTTGCCTGGTAGCCATTCGAGGTTGCCGTGCTTGCCGACGTGTATGACCACGTCGGCAGCGAAGGCATGGCGCAGCCAGAAGTGGAATGCCAGGTAACCATGTGGCGGCACCAGGTCGGGGTCATGGTAGACCGCGCTGGGGTCCACCTGGTAGCCACGCGCCGGCTGGATGCCGACAAAGGTCAGCCCAAACCGCAGGCCGGCGACCATCAGCCGGCCACTGCGGAACATCGGGTCCTGCTGGGGCGGCCCCCACCGTTCCAGCACCGCCTGGCGGTTGGCTTCGGGCAGGCGCGCGAACGCCGCCTGGTAGTCGGCCAGGCTCAAGCTCTGGGCGCAAGGGCGCTGGTCGAGGTGGTCGAGGTCGTTGGTCACGCCACCGAGCAACTGCTGGATCAGTTGCGTGCCACTGCCCGGCAGGTCGGCCACCGGGTAGCCTTCGGCTTGCAAGGCCTTGAGGATGTTCAGGGCCGCAGCGGGCGTATCCAGGCCAACGCCGTTGCCAATCCGGCCATCCCGGGTTGGGTAGTTGGCCAGTATCAGGGCGACGCGCTTCTGCCCATTGGGCAGGCGGGCCAGCTCGACCCAGCGGCGCGCCAGCTCGGCGACGAAGTCCATGCGCTCAGGGTGGGCGCGGTAGCACACCACATCCGACTGGCTGCGTTCGCTGCGCCAGGCCATGTCCTTGAAACTGACCGGCCGGGTGATGATGCGCCCGTCCAGTTCGGGCAAGGCAATGTGCATGGCCAGGTCGCGCGCACCCAGGCCTTGTTCGCTGGCTTCCCAGCCGGGCTGGTTGTCCTGTGCGCAAATGGCCTGCAACACCGGGATATCACGGCGGAACGGGCGCAGGTTGGGGCGTTCGGGGCTGGACAGGGCAAAACCGGTGGTGTTGACCAGCACCTCGGCGCCAACCTCGTCCAGCCAGGCTTCGACCTGCTCCAGGCAGGCGCTTTCCTTCAGGCTGGCCACGGCGATCGGCAATGGATTCAGACCGGCCGCCTGCAGGCGCTGGCAGAACACGTCGATGAACGCGGTGTTGGCCGCTTGCAGGTGCGAGCGGTAGAACAGCAGCGGCGCTACCGGGTGATCGGGGTGCCACTGCGGGTACCAGTCTTCCAGCGCCGCGCTGCCCTTTTGCGGGTGGTACACCGCCGTGCGCGGCAACGGCTGCGGCTCGTCCCAGGCATAGTCGCGGCCCAGCCACTGGCTGGCCAGGCAGTTGAACAGGTTGATGGCATTGGCCTTGCCGCCCTGGCGCAGGTAGTGCCAGAGGCGTTCGGCCTGCGCGCCGGTGACGTTGCCCAGACTGGTCAGTTCCGGGTCCGGGCGGTCGTCGCCCGGCACCAGGATCAGCTGCACGCCACGGGCCGCCAGTTCGACCAGTTGTTCTACGCCATAGCGCCAATAACCGACGCCACCGTGCAGCGACACCAGGATGACCTTGGCGTGGCGCAGCACCTCGTCAATGTACAGGTCGACCGAGGCATGGTTCTGCACCTGCATCGGGTTGGCCAGGCG
Source organism: Pseudomonas sp. NY5710 (assembly GCF_013305665.1). Lineage (NCBI taxonomy): Bacteria > Pseudomonadati > Pseudomonadota > Gammaproteobacteria > Pseudomonadales > Pseudomonadaceae > Pseudomonas > Pseudomonas sp. NY5710. The sequence continues at coordinate 2,403,295 of NZ_CP045554.1, read as the reverse complement.
CAGGCTGGGGAAGTCTTCGGGCAATTGCTCGGCGGTGTCGGCGAGCAATGCCAGGTGGGAATCGCCGCTGCAGAGAATCACCAGTTCGGCGGGTGTCTGGCCAAGGTCGGCGATGCTGTCATCCGGCACGAAGCCGCCGGGCTGGGTCCGCAGCAGGTGCATGGGTCAGGCGCCCAGGGCCTGGCGCAGGCGCGCTTCCAGCTGGGCCGCATCAAGGTCCTGGCCGATCAGCACCAGGCGGGTGATGCGCGGCTCGTCGGCGCGCCAGGCACGGTCGAAGTGCTTGTCGAAACGGGTACCCACGCCTTGCACCAGCAGGCGCATCGGCTTGCCCGGGATAGCAGCGAAGCCTTTGGCACGCAGGATGCCGAACTCCACCACCAGCTGGGTCAGGGCGTCGAGCAGCAGGCTTTCGTCGGCTTCCGGCAGGTCGATGGAGATGGAGTCGAAGGCGTCGTGGTCATGATCGTCATGGTCGTCGCCGTCGTGGTGCGCATCGTGATGGGTACGGCGGCCATCGATATGCACTTCGGACTCGGCACCCAGGCCCAGCAGCACTTCCAGCGGCAGCTTGCCGCTGCTGGCTTCAACCACTTTCACTGCGGCGGGCAGTTCTTCGGCAACTTCGGCACGCACCTTGGCCAGGTCTTCGGCGCCGATCAGGTCAGCCTTGTTCAATACCACCAGGTCAGCGCTGGCGAGTTGGTCGGCGAACAGCTCATGCAGGGGCGACTCGTGGTCCAGGTTGGGGTCTAGCTTGCGCTGCGCATCGACCTGGTCCGGGTAGGCGGCAAAGGTGCCGGCAGCCACCGCCGGGCTGTCGACCACGGTGATCACGGCGTCGACGGTGCAGGCGTTGCGGATTTCCGGCCACTGGAAGGCCTGCACCAACGGCTTGGGCAGGGCCAGGCCGCTGGTCTCGATCAGGATGTGGTCCAGGTCGCCACGGCGTGCCACCAGCTCGCGCATCACCGGGAAGAATTCTTCCTGCACGGTGCAGCACAAGCAGCCGTTGGCCAGCTCGTAAACGCGGCCGTTGGCCTCTTCTTCAGTGCAACCGATGCTGCATTGCTTGAGGATTTCGCCATCGATGCCCAGTTCGCCGAACTCGTTGACGATGACCGCGATGCGGCGGCCCTGGGCGTTGTCGAGCATGTGGCGCAGCAACGTGGTCTTGCCCGAGCCGAGAAAGCCGGTAACGATGGTAACGGGGAGCTTGGCCAGTGTTTTCATGTCGCAGTGCCCTTGGCAGTATGGCGCGGGCATGCAGGACGACAGCCACCGGCCAGGCCGGCCGGGCTTGTTCGCCACCGGATCACCCCGCCCGGTTGAAAGTCGAAAACGTGACGAGGCAGGTCTCCTGGCTTGCACCGTTCCAGTTGCCTGCCACGGCAGCAGTCTGGCGGGATGACGCCTTCCCGCGCGTTGGCGCAGTGGCTGTGTCGATCCGTTGTCGGTGCTTACAGTTGCGGGGGCAGCCGCGGCTTGTACCGCGTTCCCGTCTTAGCTTCGGCCTGGCCGAAGAACCTCGAAGTGGCAAGGCTACGCAGTGGTTGGCGGGTGGTCAACCGTTGCGGGTTGGCCGGGCGGCGGTGGGCAGTGCAAATGGGTTAAAGTGGCAGCCCGACCCACGTTCAAGGCCACCTCATGTCTCACGCCCCCTACCCGCCCGGCCCTGTGCAGTGTACCGGTGAACACCGCCTGCCCATGCAAGCCAATGACGAGGTCAACCCGTGAAAGCGCTGAGCAAACGTGAACTGGCCCAGCTGGAGCGCGAGCTGGTGGCGTGCCTGACCGAAGCCTGCGAAACCGCCAAGGCGGAAATTCTCGGGTTCAGTTGGCTAACCCACCGTCTTGACCCGCATGAGTTTCCCGCCAGCCTGCGGATAACCTGGGTGTTCGAGCAGGAGGCGGACAAGTTGGCGGCCCTGGCGGGTGACGCGAAGGGGCGCATGCTGGCATTGACCCGCCTGGCGCTCGAGGAAGCAGGCATAGCGCTGGACCACCCCGCCTGGCATGTGCGCTTCGACAGTGAGCAGGCCTGTCAGGAACGCCACGGCGGCGACTGGGCCAAACGCTTGCAGGGGCGCTGAACGCTCGCGACAAAACCGGTAGGCCTGGGTTTTCTCCCCGGCCTGGCCTTGCCCGCTGGCGGGCTGCTCGACGAAACCTGCGACCGGCCGTTCCCGATCCGCCACGGATGTATTAAGGTGGCGTGGTGCGCATATAACAGCAGCCCGAGCGATCGGGCACTAGCAAGACAATGAGGGTGTCATGAGCAACGAAAGCATTAATTGGGACAAGCTGGGTTTCGACTACATCAAGACCGACAAACGCTACCTGTCCGTATGGCGCAATGGCGAGTGGGACAAGGGCACCCTGACCGAAGACAACGTGCTGCACATCAGTGAAGGCTCCACCGCGCTGCACTATGGCCAGCAATGTTTCGAGGGCCTGAAGGCCTACCGCTGCAAGGATGGCTCCATCAACCTGTTCCGCCCGGACCAGAACGCCGCCCGTATGCAGCGCAGCTGCGTCCGCCTGCTGATGCCGCAGGTGCCGACCGACGTGTTCATCGAGGCGTGCAAGCAAGTGGTCAAGGCCAACGAAAAGTTCGTGCCACCGCACGGTAAGGGCGCCTTGTACCTGCGCCCGTTCGTGATCGGCACCGGCGACAACATTGGCGTGCGCACCGCCCCCGAGTTCATCTTCTCGGTTTTCGCCATTCCGGTTGGCTCGTACTTCAAGGGCGGCATGAAACCGCACAACTTCCAGATCTCCAGCTTCGACCGTGCAGCACCGCAGGGCACCGGTGCCGCCAAGGTCGGCGGCAACTACGCTGCCAGCCTGCAGCCAGGTGCCGAAGCGAAGAAAGCCAACTTCGCCGACGCCATCTACCTCGACCCGCTGACCCACACCAAGATTGAAGAAGTCGGCTCGGCCAACTTCTTCGGCATTACCGCCAACAATGAGTTCGTCACGCCTAAATCGGCCTCGGTGCTGCCAGGCATCACCCGCCTGTCGCTGATGGAGCTGGCGCAATCGCGCCTGGGCCTGACCGTGGTCGAAGGTGACGTGGAAATCAGCAAGCTGGAGCGCTTCGTCGAAGCCGGCGCTTGCGGTACTGCTGCGGTGATCACCCCGATTGGCGGCATCGAGTACAACGGCAAGCTGCACGTGTTCCACGACCTGGAGAAGGTCGGCCCGGTCACGCAGAAGCTCTACAACGAGCTGACCGGCATCCAGAGCGGTGATGTGGAAGCACCGGCTGGCTGGATCGTCAAAGTCGCCTGAAGCGCTTTTGCGTTGTAAAGACGGGGCATGCCATCGCTGGCATGCCCCGTTTTTTTCATGGACCAAGCCATCAGGCAGCGCCTTAAAGGTTTGAGCCTCTGCGCGTCAACGGCCAGGGCGGCGTGCATCAATAGTCACTATCGAGAGGGGCAATTTCTACCACGCGCGCCAACCACATAACCTAGCTCCATCGCCTCGCCACTTACGCCCTTGGCCCTTGGAGCTACCTGATGAACACCCTGGCCCGCTTGCTGACCGCCACTTTTGCCCTGCTTGCCCTCGCCATCAGCAGCGGCTGTGCCAGCCACCCTGAACTGCGCCCGTACAGCGCCGACGAAACCCGCCAATTACAGCTGGAGGCCTTGCAGCGCCGCGGTCTGTCGCTGGACGACTATGAGCAGCAACGCCGGGTGATCCAGCGTGCCGGCAACCTGCCGGTGGTGACCGAGGCAGCCGATGCCGACCGTTCGACCAAAGGCTGAACCCGCCGCTACAAGGTTTTCAGAGGCCGCTCGGGCAGGTATCCTTGAACGCTCTACCGTAAGCCCTCCAGGACGGTGACCATGTTCAGGCCCCTGCTGTTGCTGAGCATTGCCCTGCTGTTCAGCCCCCCTCTGCTGGCCCAGCAGATGAAGCGCCAACTGGGCGATTTCGACTTTACACTCGGCACCACCCCTTCCCGCAGCATGGCCCAAGGGTTGATTTCACCCACAGCGGTCGGCGCGTTTCATGGCGGCATGGATTTCAGCCACCCCAGTGGGCTGTACGTCGGCCAATACGCCCCAAGCATGGGGGTGGCGGCCAACTCGACCCTGCGCCTGGACAGCTACATGGGCTACAAGCACCACTTCGACAGCACCTTGGGCTATGAGGTGGGGTTGATCCACTACAGCCAGCCAAACATCGCCGGCGCCGACAGCGTAGCCCTGTATGGGGGAGTGTCGGTACTTGGCAGCCGGTTCGGCGGCGCACTGCGCGACAACCCCGACAACCGCACCGGTACGCTGTTCGCCGACTTTGGCCAACTGCCATTGTTCGATGTCGACCTCACCGTCAAACTCGCCCATCACCGCCTGGGCACACCCTTCACCATCGGCGATGGCAGCCAGGTGAATGCCTTTTCCGACTGGTCGCTGGAACTGTCGCGCCCTTGGCTAGGCATCGACCTGAACCTGATCTACAGCAACTCGAGCCTCAGTGGCACCAGCTGCGACGCCTATTCAGGCATGAACACCTATTGCGACAGCGTGGTCACCCTCAAGGCCCAGCGCAGCTTCTTCTAGGCTTTTCATACAGGGCCTGGCGGCGCGGTACCAGCGCCAGGGCAATGCCGCCCAGCACCACCACACTGGCGAGCAACAAACGCAGCGATAACGGCTCGCCTATCAGCGCAACCCCGCCCAACCCTGCCAGCACCGGCACACTCAGCTGCAGGGTCGCCGCCTGTTGCGCACTGACCTGGCGCACCACGCTATACCACACGGCGTAACCGGCCCCGGAAGCCAGCACACCGGAGCCCAGGGCGAACAGCAAGCCACCGGCGCTGAGGTGTGGCCCGCCCCCCAGCAACAGCAGCGGTGCCAGCACCACCAGCCAGGGCAGGCTGCGGGTAAAGTTGCCGGCCGTGTCGGCCAGCGGCCTGGGCGACCCTCTGCCGAGCAAGGTGTACGCCCCCCAGGCGATGCCAGACATAACCATCAGCAAGGCCCCGCTGAACGGTGGCGCCGAAGCGCCTGGCAACAACAGCACCAGCAAGCCGGCGAAGGCGATCAGCATCCCCAGCACGCCCCGTGCGCTGATGCGTTCGCCCTTGCACCAGGCAAAGCCGAACATCGTGATCTGCACAGCACCGAACAGCAGCAAGGCGCCCGCCCCGGCGCTCAGTTGCAGGTAGGCCGCTGAAAACAGGAAGGCATACAGGCACAAGGCCAGGCCTGCTCGCCAGGTGCCGCCCATGCCCTCTGCCGGCCGGCGCAAGCGAATCAGCACCAACAGGAACACTGCACCACTGGCCAGGCGCACCACCGTGAACGAGGCTGGGTCGATCGCCCCGTCTTTAAGGGCCAGCCGGCAGAACACCGAGTTGGCGGCAAATGCCACCAGGCTGAACAGCGCTGGCCAGAGCCAGGCCCGAGCCTTGTGTTCGGCAAGCGAGGTAGTGCCAGTGCTCATGGTGAGGTCACCTCTGAGTGAATTTTGTTGTTGTAACGGCACTGTAGTTGGGTCCGGCCCTGCCAGACAAGCAGCGAACCACCCTGGCGAGGTGGGGATAGGCATTGCTGCCGGGGTGGAACAGCCCCTCGGCACCGAACCTTAAGTTAATTCGAGGTCAAGTAGGCCATTTCCTACAAGCAGCTGAGTGATTGAACATCGCGTTCGTTTGCTCAGCCGGCGCATGCCGGTATGGTGCAAGGTACGGCACGGAGGCCTAACCACAATCAAGGACAAAACCATGAGCAAATTTGAATTTCAGTTGGCTTACACCGTCGAAGGGGATGAGGCGGATGCAGCGAAGGCACGTACGTACCTGCGCGAGAAAACCGGCCTGGAGACCGTGCAGCACATCGAGACCACATTGCTTGGCGTGGTCACGCTCGAAGCCACGACGCTTGCTGACCGCCAGAAGGATGCCGAGCGCGTGTTCCACGCATTCATACACGATGCGTTGAAGACGCTGGGCGTGCTGTCCACCGTGAAGTTCTACGGCTGCCTGATGGTGAACGGCCTCGGCCCCGCCATTCGCTTCAGCGTGCTGCCCAAGTGACCGCTGAAAAGTGACCGCTGACGGTATCAGGCGCGCGGGCGCCTGATACCTGTGCCGGTCATTTTTCTTCGAGTACGGACCGGCCTTTGACGGCGCGCGGGCCACGCCAGGCCCAGAACAACAAGCCGGGGATTGGCGCGTAGACCACGAACACCACCCACAACATCTTGCGTTCGGCGCGCCGCTCACTGCCGATGATGTTCCAGATGGCCCAGATTTCCATGAGGATGACCAAGGCTGCGACAATGATCCAGATCGTTCCGACTTCCATAAGCGCTCTCTCTTTGCCGTGTAATGGCTTGGGTTGTTATTGACGCTGAGGGTTCAGATTGTTTTGACCACTCCTGCAGGTAACGCACCTCACTGCTGCGGCGCACGCTCCAGCGCCGCCTTCAATTTCGCGGCATCGGTGAACGCCTGCTGGCTCACCAATCTGCCTTCTTGCAACTGCAACCACTGCACCTGCCCTGGCTGCCCGGGGTACCGGCTGGCTACCCGCCCTTCCCGGTCGAGCAGCACCCTATAGCTGTAACCGCGCATGGCCGGGATGGCGAACAGCTTGCTGATCAACGCGGGCATGCGCTGGATGTCGGCGACGAATACGGCCTTGCGTGCTTCCAGGTAGCCTTTGTGCGCGTTGGCCAGTGCAGCCTTGACCAACTTGGCGCCGTCCATGTCGCGCGCCACCAGTAGTACCTGGGTGTCCGCGCTCAGGGTGTAGGCCTTGTCATACTGGTCAAGCAACGTGAAGGGCGCGAGCGGTTCGCCCGGCTCCATGGCCGTGGCCAGCAATGGCAACAAGCTGAGCAACAAGGCAGCGGCGTATTTCATCGAAAGGTTCCTCAAGGGCCAGGCGTTTGATGCAAACGCCTATGGCAAAGCATAGTGGCAAAGTCTGCAGCCATACAGGTTGCCTGAACACGACCTGTAATACGACACCGCCACCGGGGAGATTGTCTTTCCTCCAGCCACCGGCCACACTCTGCGAGCCAGCCAGCAAGCGGAGTTCAGAGTGCCCACGCCACGCCAGTTCAGCAAGAAGACCAGTACCAGCAACATGCTGCGGCTCAAGGCCAGCAGTGCCGATGCAAAGGCCCCTTATCGAGTCGATTTCGTGCTGCTCGAACACTTCTCCATGGCCAGTTTCACCGTGGCCATGGACGTGCTGGTCACGGCCAACCTGCTGCGTACCGACAGCTTCAGTTTCACCCCGCTGTCGCTGGACGGCGACCGCGTGCTCAGCGACCTGGGGCTGGAACTGGTGGCCACCGAATTGTCGACGCAGGCGTTGCAGTCACCGGACCTGCTGGTCATCTGCGGTGGCTTGCGTACGCCACTCAAATACCCGGTACTCGACCGCTTGCTCAGTGATTGCGCGGCCCATGGCATGGCCTTGGGTGGTTTGTGGAACGGCGCCTGGTTCCTGGGGCGCGCCGGGGTGCTGGATGACTATGGCTGCAGCGTTCACCCCGAGCAGCGTGCCAGTTTGTCCGAGCGCAGCCCGCAAACCCGTATTACGCCGGCCAGCTTCACCCTGGACCGCGACCGGCTCAGTGCCGCCAGCCCGAACGGCGCCATGGAACTGATGCTCGGGCTGGTGAGGCGCTTGTATGGTGACGGCCTGGCCGAAGGCGTGGAGGAAATTCTGTCGTTCTCAGGCGCCCGTTACCGCCAGGTCGGGCCGGGGGCCAAGAAGTCCATGAGCCTGCACCTGCGTACCATCGTCGAACTGATGGAAAACAACCTCGAGGAAACCCTCAGCCTCGACCAGTTGGCCGCCTACAGCGGGCGCTCACGGCGGCAGATCGACCGGCTGTTCCAGGCCCAACTGGGCACATCGCCGCGGCGTTACTACATGGAGCTGCGCATTACCAAAAGCCGCAGGCTGCTGCAGTATTCCGACCTGTCGGTGATGGAAGTGGCGGTGGCTTGCGGCTTTGTCTCGGTGTCACATTTCAGCAAATGCTATGCGGCGTATTTTGGCTACCCGCCCTCGCGTGAGCAGCGGTTGGGCGACTGAGCAGGTTGGCGCAGCGTCAGGGGCGCTGCTCGACCTGGATGTAGCGCAGCACCGCATCACAGATCATCGCCTTGTGCCGCAGCTTGACCTGGTCATCCGACAGGTCTATCTGGAAGATCTCGCCAAAGGTATGCCGGTTGGACACCCGGTAGAAGCAGAAAGAGCTCATCAGCATGTGCAGGTCGATCACCTCGATACCGCTACGGAACACCCCTTCTTCTACCCCGCGGCGCAGCGTATTGCCCAAGGCTTCGAGCACCAGGCTGCTCATTTCGCGAATAGCCGGGGACTGCTTGACGTATTCGCCGTAGTGGATGTTTTCGGTGCAGATAATCCGCACGAAGTCGACATTGCGGTCGTGGTGGTCGAAAGTGAACTCCACCAGCCTGCGGATCGCCTGGTCGGCCGGCAGTGACTCCAGGTCGAGGCTTTGCTCGGTCTTGCGAATATCGCCGTATAGCTTGACCAGGCACTCGCAATACAACTGCTCCTTGCTGCCGAAGTAGTAGTAGATCATGCGCTTGGACGTAGCCGTGCGTTCAGCGATGGCGTCTACGCGAGCCCCGGCCAGCCCTTGCTGAACGAATTCGTGGATGGCGGCCTGGAGGATATCCTCGCGGGTTTTCTCGGGGTTGTTCTTGCGCGTTCTGCGCCCCCCTTCGGTTTCAGGCTGGCCAAGGCCGACTACGGAATCACTCATACCCACTCACAGGCTGTTTATTGGAATGTGGGGGATTATCCGTGAGCACGGCCGTGCAGGGAAGCACGCTGTTGCGGCTAGCGCTGGGCCGTGACCGGCTCTGCTGGCGGCGTCAGGTGCAATACACGGTCGCGTCCGCCCTCGGCCAGCAGGTAACCGCCCTTGCCGTCGGCGATGATGGCCTGGGGCGCCTTGAGAAACGTCAGCACCGTGTGCTGGCTGCCGTCGGCAGCGATACGCAGCAGCCGGGCGCGGTGCGTGTTGTCCTCGCTGATCCACAGGCCACGCTGGTCGCAGTACAGGAACGTGGGGTTGCGCAAACCGTCGACTACCACCGGGTCGCTGCCATCGTCGGCCAGGGCGCGCACGGTGCCCTTGGCTTTTTCGGTGTACAACAGGTCGCCCCGACAGCGTGTCAGCCCTTCGGTTTCTGTCAGGCCGGAACGCAGTACGTCCAGTTGCCCGCTCTGCCAGTCGTAGCGCATGAGGCGGCCGTTACCTTTTCGGTCTTCGATGGCATACAGGTGCTTGCCGTCGTTCCACAGCCCTTGCACGCTGTCGCCATCGAACAAGGGCGTGACCTTGCCATCGCGGGCCAGGCTGACCGGGGCGGCTCCGCCCTCCTGGCTGAATACCCAACCGCCCTGGGCCGCGACCATGCCGTCGGGCTTGGACAGGTTGTCGACAACTACCACCCGGGCACCGTCGGCGGCGATCTTGAGAATGCTGCCGCGGCCGTCGTCCAGCTCGCGGCTGACCAGCAGGCTGCCATCGGCTTGCGGCAGCAGTGACGCGGCCTTGGTCACGTCACGGTGCAGCACACCGACTGTCCAACCTGCCGCGGCCTGCACCGGATAGAAACTTTGCCAGGCGAAAAAGCCCAATGTGGCCACGAACAGGCCAGTGGTGGCGCTGAAGACGATTCGGGTGCTGCGCTTGCGCAGGATAGGCGGCATAGGGGGCTCCTCGGAAATGCCGGGGGATCCTAACAAGTGAATGTGAAAAATATGTCGGAAATATCTGATCGGTAGCCCACGACCTGATGTCAGTCCGTCAATCGGTTGGGGCCGCTTTGCGGACCAATGGGTCCCATCCTCCCCCCCCCTGCGTGCGAACGCGCATTCAGCGATCGAATCCTGGGTATTCCAACATTTAATTTGTGCATGGCGCGCGATCGACCCTATTCTGTCGCCACATCCCCTGCGCCGCACCGGCCGGTGCGGTTCACGGCATGGGGAGAGAACAACAAGTCGAGATTGTCCATGTCGAACCATTCGTACTTCGCCCCCCACGGTGGGCACCCGGCTCAAACCGAGCTGCTGACTGACCGTGCCATGTTCACCGAAGCCTACGCCGTCATCCCCAAAGGCGTGATGCGTGACATCGTCACCAGCCACTTGCCATTCTGGGACAAGATGCGCATGTGGGTCATCGCCCGCCCACTGACCGGTTTTGCAGAGACTTTCTCGCAGTACATCGTCGAAGTGGCCCCGGAAGGCGGCAGCGAACGCCCTGAGCTGGACCCTGATGCCGAAGCCGTGGTGTTCATCGTCGAAGGTGAACTCGACATCACCGTCGAAGGCAAGCACCACACCCTGGTGCCAGGCGGCTATGCGTTCCTGGCGCCAGGCGCCGAGTGGAGCCTGCGCAACAACAGCAAAGCCAATGTCACCTTCCACTGGCTGCGCAAGCACTACCAGAAAGTCGAGGGCCTGGACGCACCTGAGTCGTTCGTGACCCACCGTGACAACGCCACCGTCATTGAAATGCCGGGCACCGAAGGCCGCTGGGTCACTACCCGCTTCGTCGACATGGCCGACATGCGTCACGACATGCATGTGAACATCGTCACCTTCCAGCCCGGCGGCGTGATCCCGTTCGCGGAAACCCACGTGATGGAGCATGGCCTGTACGTGCTGGAAGGCAAGGCGGTGTACCGCCTGAACCAGGACTGGGTCGAAGTGGAAGCCGGCGACTTCATGTGGCTGCGCGCCTTCTGCCCGCAAGCCTGCTACGCAGGTGGCCCAGGCAAGTTCAGCTACCTGCTGTACAAGGACGTAAACCGTCACGTGCACCTGACGCTGAACCCCAAGCGCTGAGGCACCGGGGCGCATGGCGCCCTGCTCCCGACACAAGGCCGCCCCCGCAGGTTTGCGTGAACCTGCAGCGGCGGCCTTGTTTCAGGCGCGCGAGCAAGCGTTTACTGCACGACCCCGCAGGCAACCCGGGCTCCACCGCCACCCAGCTTCTCGGGGTGGTCGCTGTGGTTGTCACCGCCGGCGTGCACCATCAATGCATGGCCTTTGAAATCGGTGGCCTTCAGCCGCGGCGCGAGGACCGGATAGGTGGCCTTGCCATCAGCCCCCACATACAGCGCCGGCAAGTCGCCGCGATGACCGCTGTCATCATAAGGGCCTTTGTGGGCGTTGCTGGAATCCGGGTCCCAGTGCCCGCCCGCAGCGCCCGCTGGTACAGGCTTGCCGCCCTCTTGCGCCGGTGCGCACGAGGCGTTCTGGTGGAGATGGAAGCCGTGCACGCCTGGCGGCAGGTCCTTAAGGGCGGGGGTGAGCAACGTGCCATATTTGTTCTGCTCGATGCTGATAGTGCCAATGGACTTGCCAGGGCCGTCGGGGCCGGCCAGCTTGAGTTCGACCGTTTCGGCCGCCTGGGCCAACCCGGCGCCGGCCAGTAAAGCGACAAATGCAGCTGTTTTCATAGTGCGTCTCCATGGCTTGGGTTGCTGGGCGTATTGCCCACGTTAACGGTGGGACTGCACGGCCCTGCCAGACATTCCATCGCGCCACAGCCTGAAACACTTTCCTCGCTGGGCTAGATGCTGCCCCCGGCCAGCAATTGAGTCATCACCTCGGCCAAGGCCTTGACCATGATGTCGGCGGTCGGCCGGTGCACAATGACGATTTCATAGCTATCGATCTCCGGCAGCCCCTGCCCCTCGCCCAGCACCCGGTGCTCGCCTGTCGCCGCGCGCGGCGGGAGCAAACTGATGCCCATGCCATCGGCCACGGCCGCCTGGATGCCACTGAGGCTGGAACTGGTGAAGCTGATACGCCAGCGCCGGCCCATGCCTTCGATGGCATTGATCATGTCTTCGCGGTACAGGCCGCGGGGCGGAAAGGTCACCAGCGGAATCGGGTCCAGCTCGAAAGCGGGCGCGCGGGCACTGTCGATCCACTGCAGGCGCTCTGGCCAGCATGCCACGCCCTCGCGGGTGTTGCGCCGCTGCTTGAGCAGCACCAGGTCGAGCTCACCGTTGTCGTAGGCCTGGCTGAGGTCGCGGCACAGGCCGCTGGTCACCTCCAGCTTTACCTGCGGGTGCAGGCGGCTGAACGCCGCCAGCGCATTGGTGGTCCGCCCGCCGACGAAGTCTTCCGGCACACCCAGGCGCACGGTGGTGCCGACCATGGCCCCGGCCAAGGCTTCGAGCATCTGGTCGTTCAGCGCCAGCATATGCCGGGCATAGCCCAGCAGGGTCTGCCCGGCGTCGGTTGGCAGCACGTCGCGGTTGCCGCGTACCAGTAACCGGTGGCCAACCATATCCTCCAGGCGGCGAACCTTCTGGCTGATGGTCGACTGGGTGGAATGCAGGCGCGCGGCTGCGGTGGTGAAACTGCCGCAATCGGCCACCACCACCGTGGCGCGCAACAGGTCAAGGTCGAACAGGGCCCTATTCGATTTCACGCTACTGGGCATCTTGGTATTCAACTAATGAATGGCAAGATTGATTTCTACCACGCTACCCCAGGCACTGCAACGCCCTGCTCAGTCGCCGAGGGCGACCCCTTCGCGCCGCGGATCGGCCCCTCCGGCCCAGCCGTCAGCCGTGCGCTGGATGATCTGCATGCCGCTGGTCATGGTCATTGGCGTGACTTCGTGGCCCCAGGCCGCCAACCGGCGGACCAGTGCCGGGCTGGCCAGCCCTGCTTCCACTTCCGTGCCGGCATTGCGGCTGCCGAAGTTGGGCAGGCCCGCAGCCTGCTGCGGATCCAGTTGCCAATCCAGCAGGCCGAGCAGTGCCTTGTTCACGTAACCGATGATCTGTGAGCCCCCCGGTGACCCCAAGCTGGCCACCAGCTCGCCGCCAGCGCGGGAAAACACCAGGGTCGGCGCCATGGCCGACAGCGGCCGCTTGCCGGGTTGTACCCGGTTGGCCACAGGCCGGCCACGCTCCTGCGCGATGAACGAAAAGTCGGTCAGGGTGTTGTTGAGCAGGAAGCCCCTGACCATCACGTGCGCGCCGAACGCGGCCTCGACCGAGGTGGTCATGGCCAGGGCATGACCGCTGTCATCCACTGCGCTCAGGTGCGAGGTAGAAATGCGCAGGGGCGAGCGGTCCGGCGCCAGGGCCAGGTCGACACCAGGCGGCTGGCCTGGGCGCGCACGCTTCATGCTGTGCGCCCCGATCAAGGCGGCGCGGCTGGCCAGGTAGGCCGGGTGGGTGAGCGCCTTGACCGGCACGCGCACGTAATCGCTGTCTGCCAGGTACTGGGCGCGGTCGGCATACGCCAGGCGCTCGGCCTCGGCGACCAGGTGCACGGCCATTGGCACTGCTTCAAGGCCGGCCGGGGATGAAGTGGGCTGCGGCCGCAACCCAGCCAGGTCATGCGCAGGGACGGCACGTTGAGCGGCTTCAAGGATGCCCAGGGTCTGCAACACCGTTACCCCGCCGGAAGACGGCGGCGGCACGCCGCAAATTTGCCAGGCCTTGTAGGGGCCGCATACCGGCTCGCGCTGCCTGGCCTGGTACAGCTGCAAGTCCTGCAGCGACAGGTAACCGGGATTGGCATGGCTGCGCACCTGGGCCACCATGGCCTGGGCAATCTCGCCGCTGTAGAACACATCGGCGCCGTGCGCAGCGATCAGCTCCAGGGTTTGGGCAAGCGCCGGGTTGCGCAGGGTAGCCCCCACTGGCAAGGGCCTGCCCTGTTCATTCAGAAAATAACGCGCCATGGCCGGTGACTGGGCAATGAACGGGTCACCCGCTATCAACGTGTGCAAGCGCGGGGAAACCGCAAAGCCGCTGCGGGCCAAGGCGATGGCCGGTGCAAACAGGTCGCGCCAGGGCAGCTTGCCATAGCGCTGGTGGGCCATCTGCAACGCCCGCAGCACACCCGGCACCCCCACCGAGCGGCCACCGATCTGCGCCTGGCGGAACGGCATCGGCTCACCATCGGCCTGCAGGAACAGGTGTTCCGTGACCCCCGCTGGTGCTGCCTCGCGGCCGTCGAACGCCTGCACGCGCTCGCCATCCCAATACAGGATGAAAGCCCCACCGCCAATGCCACTGGACTGCGGCTCGACCAGGGTCAGCACCATTTGCATGGCGATGGCAGCGTCGATGGCGCTGCCACCGGCCCGCAGTATCGCCCGCCCCGCTTCGCTGGCCAGGGGGTTGGCAGCGGCCACCATATGCCGGCTGGCATGCACCGGCTGCAGGCCAGTGCGGTACCCGGAAGCAAGCTCCGGTGCTACGGGCAGCGCCTGGTCGGCCTTCGCCGCCCCGCTGGCAGCCAGCAGCCACAGGGCCACGAGCAGTGGCTTGGAAAATGTCATCGCGTGCTTCCTGCTTCACCCATTCAGCCCGCCACTGTGGGTCATGGCTTAGCCCCAGTTCAAGCTTTTGCGCGATTTTCCTGGCTCCCGGCCTCGTCAGCGGGAGGCGGCAGCCTCAAACCACCTCTTCGAACGGCAGGCCCACATAGTTTTCGGCAATGTTCAGCAAGCCTGCCGGCGAGGTCAGGAAGTACTCGCGATCAGCCTCTTGCATCTTCTGGTCCCAGGCATCCTTATGGCTGCCGAAGTCGTGCAGCAGTTGGGTCATGAACCAGCTGAACCGCTCGCCCTTCCATACCCGGCGCAGGGCCAGGGGCGAATACTGCTGCAACAGCTCGGTACGCCCCTCGCGGTACACCTTGAGCAGAATCCGGTACAGGTAGTTGACGTCCGAGGCTGCCAGGTTCAACCCCTTGGCCCCGGTTGGCGGAACGATATGCGCGGCATCGCCGACCAGGAACAGGTGGCCATACTGCATGGGTTCCACCACCAGGCTGCGCAGCGGCGCGATGCTCTTTTCCAGGGCCGGGCCTGTGACCAGGTCCGCTGCCACCTCGGCAGGCAAACGCGCTTTCAGTTCGCCCCAGAAGCGCTCGTCGGGCCAGTCCTCGACACGGTCTTGCAGCGGCACTTGCAGGTAGTAACGGCTGCGGGTTTGCGAACGTTGGCTGCACAGCGCGAAACCGCGGGCATGGTGGGCATAGATCAGTTCATGGTTGACCGGCGGTGTGTCCGACAGCAGGCCCAGCCAGCCGAAGGGATATACCCGTTCGTACTGTTTGAGCACGCCCTCGGGAATGCTCTGCCGAGAAACCCCATGGAAGCCGTCACACCCAGCAATGTAATCGCAATCCAGGCGATGGAGCTGACCATCTTTTTCAAAGGTCAGGTAGGGCTTGTCGCCCTTGAGCTCATGCGGCTGAACATTGCTGGCCGAATAGAGGGTGGCTGCCCCGCTGGCTTCACGGGCCTGCATCAGGTCACGGGTCACTTCAGTCTGGCCATAGACCATCACCGTCTTGCCGCCGGTGAGGGCCTTGAGATCCAGGCGCTGGCAGCGCCCGCCCACCAGCAGCTCGACACCTTCGTGCACCAGGCCTTCGCGGTCCATGCGTTCGGCCACACCGGCCTCGCGCAGCAGGTCGACCGTGCCCTGCTCCAGCACCCCGGCGCGTATGCGGCCCAGCACGTACTCGGCGGTCTGGCGCTCGACGATCACCGTGTCGATACCGGCGTTATGCAGCAGTTGACCCAGCAGCAGGCCCGACGGGCCCGCGCCAATGATTGCAACCTGAGTTTTCATTGTTGTTGTCTCTGTTGGAACGATACCGGCCCAGCACTGGCGGTGGCGCGGCATCTGCTGTTAGGGTTTGCCTTTGCATTTTTACGGGCAAAAACCGCAGCTGAGCTGTGCTATTCAATGCAAAACCTGCACTTTTACAAAAAACGTTCGATTAACGGACAGGCCAAAGCTGATGAAATCCACCCTTCCCGGCGTTCCACTGTTCAAGTTGTATGGGGAAAACCAGGCCTGGCCTGGCACCGACCTGCTGCACTGTGAATCAATCCCGGCACGCAGCCGCCTGCACCACTGGGAGATCAAGCCCCACCAACATGCCGAGCTGTTTCAACTGCTGTACGTGCAACGCGGGCAGGCCCAGGTGGAAATCGAGGGCACACGCTTTGCCATAAGCGAAGCCGCGATCCAGGTGGTGCCCCCCCTGACCGTGCATGGCTTTCGCTTCAGTGCCGACATCCAGGGCCACGTGCTCACGTTTGGAGACGCGCTGGTGGCCAACCTTGAGCAGCGCCTGGGCGCACCGCTGGCGGTGTTGTCCAAGCCGGTAAGCTACCCGCTGGGCCGGGACCGCGCGCACCTGCGCAGCCTGATCGAGACCTTGCAGCAGGAATACCAGGGCAACGCCCCCTCGCGCGCGGCCATGCTGGAGGCGTTGGTGACCGCCCTGATGGTGTGGATCAGCCGCCGTCAGCAGCTTGGGCAGGCCCCGCGCACGCGCGATGAACGCGACCGCCAGTTGCTGGGGCAATATTTGCGCCTGGTCGAAGCGCACTACCGCGAGCACTTGTCGATAGAGGCATTCGCCGCACGGCTGAATGTGCAGAGCCTGCAGTTGAACCAGCTGTGCCGGGCGCTGAGCGGGCAGACGGCGTTGCAGGTGGTGCACCAGCGCCTGTTGCTCGAGGCGCGGCGCAGCCTGGTTTACACACGCATGAGCATCGGCCAGTTGTCCGATAGCCTGGGGTTCAGCGACCCCACCTACTTTGCCCGCTGGTTCAAGCGCCTGAGCGGGCAAACGCCCAATGCGTATCGGCGGGCAGTGCAGCCTGAATGATCGGCCTGCCTGGCCCCAGGTCCGCAGGCCATGCCCACGCTCGCGCTTGCTTGACGTTTACGTCAAGCTGGCCTCAGGATACCCGGATACTTCCGCCCGAGCCCCAGCATGAGCACGCAGACCTACAGCATCTCCGACCTGTCCCGCGAACTGGACATCACCACCCGCGCCATCCGCTTCTACGAGGAACAGGGCCTGTTGAGCCCAGAGCGCCGGGGCCTGGAACGTATCTATTCGGCGCGCGACAAGGTCAGCCTGAAGCTCATCCTGCGTGGCAAGCGTATCGGCTTTTCCCTGGCCGAGTGCCGCGAGCTGATTGAGCTGTACGACCCCACCAGCGGCAACCTCAAACAGCTCAACAGCATGCTGGCGAAAATCGCCGAACGCCGCGCCCAGCTGGAACAGCAACTGCTCGACATTCACCAGATGCAACTGGAGCTGGACACGGCCCAAGAACGCTGCGAGCAAGCACTGGCCGCCACCCTCAACAACACCGACAACCGCTGAACGCCACAGGAAAACCACCATGTCCCTGCCCAACCACGTGCGCCTGGTCGAAGTCGGCCCCCGCGACGGCCTGCAGAACGAAGCCCAACCCATCAGCGTCAGCGCCAAGGTGCGCCTGGTAGACGACCTCACCGAAGCGGGCCTGGCCTACATTGAAGTGGGCAGTTTCGTGTCGCCCAAGTGGGTCCCGCAAATGGCCGGCTCGGCCGAAGTGTTTGCCGGCATCCAGCAGCGCCCAGGCGTTACCTATGCAGCGCTGGCACCGAACCTGCGCGGTTTTGAAGACGCACTGGCCGCAGGGGTAAAGGAAGTGGCAGTGTTCGCCGCGGCCACCGAAGCGTTCTCGCAGCGCAACATCAACTGCTCGGTCAGCGACAGCCTCAAGCGCTTCGAACCGATCATGGTAGCTGCCCGCAGCCACGGTGTGCGGGTACGTGGCTATGTCTCGTGCGTGCTGGGCTGCCCCTACGAGGGCAAGGTCAGCGCCGAGCAGGTGGCACCGATTGCCCGCGAGCTGCGCGACATGGGCTGCTACGAGGTATCGCTGGGCGACACCATCGGCACTGGCACCGCCGGCGACACCCGGCGCCTGTTCGAGGTGGTGTCGGCGCAGGTGCCACGCGAGCAATTGGCCGGTCACTTCCATGACACGTATGGCCAGGCCCTGGCCAATGTCTACGCCAGCCTGCTCGAAGGCATCAATGTGTTCGACAGCTCGGTCGCCGGCCTGGGCGGTTGCCCGTATGCCAAGGGCGCCACCGGCAATATCGCCAGCGAGGATGTGCTTTACCTGTTACAGGGGCTGGGCATCGAGACCGGCATCGACCTGGACCGGCTGATTGCCGCTGGGCAGCGCATCAGCGAGGTACTGGGCCGCAGCAACGGGTCACGGGTGGCGCGGGCGCGCACGGCGCAGTGAGTCATGAAGGTGTCACAGAGGTGTGGGTGAGTGTTACCGCTCCCCATTCCGCAGCGAAAAATCGGGTAACAGGGAAACAAATCGACAAAAATTCGGGCCATGCATTTTTGTCAGATTTCCATAACTGCTTGATTTTAAACGATATTCAAAAGTTGGCACGCTGCCTGCTATATCTTTCGTACAACAACAAAAAAAATGCGACACCCAATAAAAACAACAGATAACGGCTCTGACATAACAAGAACAACACGGCAGAGGCGCAGCAAGCAGATTTTTTTGGAGTAGACACGCTTTTCAGGGGCCCGCCCCGCGGTCTGGCACAGAACAACAAAACTACCTCAAGGTAGCGGCAGCCAGGTTCGGATCAGCAATGATGAAAGCAGGTCAGCGCTCAAAAAAATACGTTTGCTCTTGACCCCGCATGGGGGTCGCCCGCAACACCAGGACACGCCGACAAAAACAACAACAGGCCAGTCCCAATAATAAAAAAAGAGCAGGCAACAACGCTTTGAGGGGAGCTACGGCTCCCCTCAGTGCTTCCTGCCCTCCTCCTCCTTCTGTTTATCCTCGTTTTCCCCCTCGAATTTGCCCACCAGCACCGGCATCGTGGCCAGCACCATCAGGGCCAGCACCGTGCTGATCAGCGCCGTGGCTTCGCGGCCCATGCCAGCGGCCGTGCCAATGGCAGCGGTCATCCACAAACCTGCGGCCGTGGTCAGCCCCTTCACATGGCTGGTGTCCTTGCCGTTGCCTTTGAGGATGGTGCCCGCACCCAGAAAACCGATACCGGCGACGATACCCTGTATCACCCGGCTCAGGGCTTGTGCATCGGCCCCGGCCATGCTCGGTGCCAGCACGAACAGCGCGGCCCCCAGCGACACCAGCATGTGCGTGCGTACGCCCGCCGACTTACCCCTGTGTTCACGCTCGAACCCCAGTACTGCACCGAGTACCGCAGCCATCAATAACCGCAAAAGGATGCGCGTAACCTCGCTCGCGTCGGCGACATCGGCGAATTCGGCCTGGATTACCTGCCAGATCAGCTCCATTGCCTGGTTCCCATGCTGAGCATTGTCTTACTCCGCCCGGCGGCTCGCGAGCTTGCATGCGAGCAGCCGGGCCTGCTGTGTATAGACACTGACCTCCAGCCGCCGTGCAAAGTGCCACTGAGCCCGATGCAACGACCCACCCCCCATCGCGGTCCACCCTGTAACCCACCCAGGAGGCCTGACCCATGTCCGTTGAAATCGATGAAGCCACCCGCCGCTGCACCTTGAGTGGCCAAGACCTGCGTATCGAGTGTGCTGGCCCGGATATCGAAATCATTACCGACGAACAGTTGCGCATGTCGGTGGCGCTGCACGGCGGTCAACGCGTGCCCATCACCGAAGCCGAGGCCGACGCCTTGACCGTAGCAGGTGCGGTGGATAGCCGCAGGCACCTGAAGGCCAGCACTCCAGGCTCGGTAATCTAGGGGCCGGCGACTCCTGCGCAGTATCTGATATGGTTTTTGGCGCTAAATCTGAACCTGTGCTGCAAACAGTTTCGGCGCCATAGTGCTCAGGCCTGATCGAGGCCTGATGAGCACCCACCCATGAATGACAGAATCCTTTGCACAGAGATCGACAGCGCCCCGGCCAGCGTCAAACCGCGCCGCACGGACAGCGGCATTCACACCCGCAGCTTCACCGGGCTGTACCGTAACCTGCGCATGGGTTTCGCTGGCGCGCTTTTCTTGCTGTTCTTCGGCACCGCCTGGCTCGACTGGAACGGCCGCCAGGCCGTGCTGTGGGACCTGGCCAACAGCAAGTTCCACATCTTCGGCGCGACCTTCTGGCCCCAGGATTTCATTCTGCTATCGGCGTTGCTGATCATCTGTGCCTTCGGCCTGTTCGCGGTGACCGTGTACGCCGGCCGAGTGTGGTGCGGCTACAGCTGCCCACAAAGTACCTGGACGTGGCTGTTCATGTGGTGCGAGAAAGTCATCGAGGGCGACCGCAATAAGCGCATCAGGCTGGCCGCCGCCCCCTGGAGCCTGAACAAACTGGCCCGGCGCACGGCCAAGCACTGCCTGTGGCTGGCCATTGGCGTGGCCACTGGGCTGACCTTCGTCGGCTATTTCACCCCGATCCGCCCGCTGGCTGCAGAACTGCTGACCTTGCAATTGGGCGGCGTGGCGCTGTTCTGGGTACTGTTCTTCACCGCGGCCACCTACATCAATGCCGGCCTGCTGCGCGAGGCCGTGTGCCTGCACATGTGCCCGTATGCGCGGTTCCAGAGCGTGATGTTCGACAAGGATACCCTGGCGGTTGCTTATGACCCACGGCGTGGCGAGACACGTGGGCCACGTAGAAAAGGCAGCGATGCCCGCACCCAAGGCTTGGGCGACTGTATCGACTGTACCCTGTGTGTGCAGGTCTGCCCCACCGGTATCGACATCCGCGACGGTTTGCAGATGGCCTGCATCGGTTGCGCGGCGTGCATCGACGCCTGTGACGGGGTCATGGACAAAATGGGCTATGCCCGGGGGCTGATCGGCTACAAGTCCGAACACAGCCTGCAAGGCGGCTCCACCCACTGGCTGCGGCCACGCCTGCTGGGCTATGCCACTGCGCTGGTGGTCATGCTGGCAGCGCTGGTGCTGGCCGTGCATCTGCGCCCGATGGTGTCGCTGGATGTGATCAAGGACCGCGGCCTGTTCCGCGAAAACGCCCAGGGCCAGATCGAGAACGTCTACCTGCTCAAGGTCATCAACAAAACCGAGCGCACCCAACACTACGTGCTACGCCTGCAGGATGCCGACGGCTTCACCTTGCAGGGCGACACGGCACTGGTCATCCCCGCAGGCGAAATGAGCGAACTGCCGGTGTCGGTGGCAATGCTCGCCGAGCGGCCGACCAGCAGTTCGCAGACACTCAGTTTCGTCATCAGCGAACGCGATGACCCCGCCGTCCGCAGCGTGGCCCACAGCCGCTTCGTCGCACCGATGAACCGCTGATCCCTTACACTGCAACCACCTTGCCTGCCAGGCTTCGACAGAAGGCCAGAATGAAACGTTACGAACGCTTCGCCGACGATATTGCCGAACTGATCCGCTCCGGGGTGCTCGGCCCCGGCCAGCGGGTGCCCTCGGTGCGCTACGCCAGCCAGACCCACGGGGTCAGCCCGTCCACGGTGTTCCAGGCCTATTACCTGCTGGAACGGCGCGGGCTGATTCGCGCCAGGCCCCGCTCAGGCTATTTCGTCAACGCCCATGCGCCGCGCCAGTTCTGCGAGCCGCAGCCGCTGCAGCCGGTCAGCGAGTCCACCGCTGTCGACGTCAGTGCCCTGGTGTTCTCCATCCTCGACTCGATCAAGGACCCCAACACCGTGGCGTTCGGCTCCGCCTTCCCCAGCCCCGAGCTGTTCCCGCTGCAACGCCTGGCGCGCTCGCTGGCCAGCGCCAGCCGCAGCATGGACCCGCGCATGGTGGTGACCGACCTGTCACCCGGCAACCCGCAACTGCGCCGGCAGATCGCGCTGCGCTACATGGTCGGCGGGCTGATGCTGCCCATGGAGGAACTGCTGATCACCAACGGCGCACTGGAGGCGCTGAACCTGTGCCTGCAGGCGGTCACCCAGCCGGGCGACCTGGTTGCCATCGAGGCGCCGGCGTTCTATGCCTGCCTGCAGGTGCTGGAGCGGCTCAAGCTCAAGGCAGTGGAAATCCCGGTGCACCCGCGCCAGGGCATGGACTTGGAGGTGCTTGCGCAAACCCTGGACAAGCACCCGGTCAAAGCCGTGTGGTGCATGACCAACTTCCAGAACCCGGTCGGCGCCAGCATGCCAGAGGCGAACAAGCAGGCACTGGTACAACTGCTGGCACGGCACCAGGTGCCCCTGATCGAGGACGACGTTTACGCCGAGCTGTACTACGCGCAGCAGGCGCCCAAGCCGGCCAAGGCATTCGACACCCAGGGGCTGGTGATGCACTGCGGCTCGTTCGCCAAGAGCCTGGCCCCTGGCTACCGCATAGGCTGGGTTGCGGCCGGGCGTTACGCGCAGAAAATCGAGCGGCTGAAGTTGATGACCTCCCTGTGTGCCTCGATGCCTGCCCAGGCCGCCATCGCCGACTACCTGCAGCACGGCGGCTACGACCGCCACCTGCGCAAGCTGCGCTACGCACTGGAAGGGCAACAGGCCAACATGCTCGCCGCTATCGCTCGGTATTTCCCGGCCCAGACGCGGGTCAGCCAGCCCTCCGGGGGTTACTTCCTGTGGCTGGAGCTGCCCGAGCAAATGGACGCCCTCAAACTGTTCCACATGGCCCTGGCTCAAGGCATCAGCATCGCACCCGGGCCGATCTTTTCGCCCACCCGACGTTTCGGCAACTGCATTCGCCTGAACTATGGCAGCCCCTGGAACGCCGCCGCCGAACAAGCCATGGAAACCCTGGGGCGGATCATTCGGTCATTTTGAAGGCAAATGGCAATCAGGGTAACTATAGTAGTGCGATCCATTACCGAGGGAGCTCAGCATGGTTCAGGACGATGCCGCTTCTCGCACACAGGCACTTCACGACAAGGTGCTCGAACTGGAGGCCCAGGTTGCTGAACTGCACCTGAAAGCGGCCTGCCAGGATGTCCTGCTCCAGCACATGGACGAAGGGTTTTGTGTACTGCAGCTGCTGGAAGACGATAACGGGCAGGTCCATGACTACCGCTACATCCTCAGCAATGAGGCCTGCCTTCGTCACACTGCCCATGCCAAACAGCTGGGCCAGACCGCCCGTGAACTGATCCCGAACGAAGTCGATACCTGGCTGCCCCGCTTCGCCGAAGTGGCGCGCACCGGCCGTGTGTTGCAATTCGAAGAACGGCTGGCCGCGACCGATCGCTGGTTGAGCCTGTCGGTGCACCGGCTGGAGCCTGCCAGCGATAAACGTGTGGCCGTGATCTTTACCGGCATGCCAGCCGCGCAAGTCAGCGTGCACCGGCTGCAGGCAATCAATCAGCAACTGGCTGAGCGTGTCGACCAGGCAGACGCAAACAACAAACTGCTGGGGGAATTGGTCGACCACAGCCTGGCCAATGTATTTGCTGCCGACTGCAACCTCAGGCTGCTGGCCATCAATCGCACAGCGCAGGAAACGTTCCTGCGCCTGCGCGGGTTTGTCCCCCAGGTCGGCGACCACATTCCGCAGTTGCTGGCGCGCCAGCCCGATATCATGAGCCAGCTGGCACCGGTCTGGCCGCGCATTGTGGCGGGCGAGGCCTTCGTCGACAACATTGCCGTGGGGCCGCCTGAAGCACTACGGCACTACGAAATCCGCTACAACCCGTTGCGTGATAACCGCTTGATGATTCAGGGTGGCTACCTGTTCGCCTACGACATCACCGAGCGCATCAACGAACAGCAGCGCCTGCGCAAGATTGAAGGTGCCCTGGTCCAGTCGCAGAAGATGGAAGCGGTCGGTCAGTTGACCGGCGGTATTGCCCACGACTTCAACAATTTCCTGGGCAGCATCCTGGCTGCCCTGGAAAGCGCCATTCAACGCCAGGATGAACAGCGCTACCCCGAAGCTGCGCGGTGGCTTGGCGCGGCCCGCCAGGACGCCCAGCGGGCCGCGGCGGTGGTACAGCGGCTATTGGCATTTGCCCGCCAACAGGTGCTGACGCCCCAAGCGGTGGATGTGCATCAGCTGCTGGCTGGCATGCGCGAACTGATCATCAACTCGCTGCATGCGGGCATTCATTTCAACGACCAGACCCAGCCCGGTGGGTGGCCGGTACGCGTCGACCTCTCGCAACTGGAGAGCTCCCTGCTCAACCTGTGCATCAATGCCCGCGATGCCATGCCCTCAGGTGGCACGCTGTGCATTGGCAGTGCCAACCAGACATTGACCCACGAGCAGGCCCTCAGCCTGGACCTGCCTTGTGGCGACTATGTCCGGATCAGCGTCAGCGACTCGGGCATCGGCATGCCGGCCAACGTGATGCAGCGGGCATCGGAACCGTTTTTCACCACCAAGCCGCTTGGCCAGGGTTCTGGGCTGGGGCTGTCAATCGTCTACGGCTTCATCCGGCAATCCAGGGGCCAGCTGCAAATCGACAGTGTGCCGGGTAAAGGAACCTGCATCGATATCTACCTGCCCAAGGACGACGCCCAGGTGGCAGCGCCGGGCGCGTTGCAACACCCCCCGCCGCCCATGCCTGCCAGAACGGCCAACCTGATCATGCTGGTGGAGAACCAGGAAACCATGCGCCTGGTCATCAGTGAAATTCTGCAAGAACAAGGCTACGACGTGCATGCATTCGTCGATGGCCAACACGCCGTGGCCGCGCTGCAGGGCGGCCTGCAGCCGGACTTGTTGATCACCGATATCGGCCTGTCTAGGGGGCTGGTTGGTCAACCCCTGGGCAACCGCCTGCCCGAAACCACGCCGGTGGTGTTCATCACCGGCTATACCAGCAAGCAACTCGAGCTGCCCACTGCACACCGTTTCGCGGTCCTGCACAAGCCCTTCGAGCTGGCACAGCTCAGCGACCTGGTCACGCGGATGCTGGCCGGCACGCCGCCCAGGTCGATGAACCTGCCCGTGGCATAAGAGGGAGGCGCAAGCGACAGCCGCCACCCCGTGCCAACCTGCAGAACGGCATCAATGCCCCGCCGACGCCGGCCCCGCCTTGGCGGTGAACGGTGGCTTGGCGAACCACACCAACAGGATCAACCCGGCGAACACCCAGGTCATCAGGGTGAAGTAGTCCACCGTGGACATCATGTAGGCCTGCCCGTTGAGTATCTGCTCAAGCTGCGCATAACTCTGCGGGTTGGCCCCGCCCAGCTGTTCGAGGGTATGCCGCGTGGTCGGGTCGAACTGGCTGATGTTCTCGCTCAGGTAAGCATGATGCTGGTCCGCCCGGCGAATCCAGATCCAGGTGGTCAACGACGCCGCAAAGCTGCCGCCCAAGGTCCGCAGGAAGGTGGCAAGCCCCGAGCCGTCGGCGATCTGCTGCGGCGGCAGGTCGGACAGCAGGATGCTCAAGGTCGGCATGAAGAACAACGCGACCCCGATACCCATGAACAACTGCACCAGTGCCACATGCTGGAAATCCACCTCGCTGGTGAACCCGGCGCGCATGTAGCAGCTGCCGCCGATTGCCAGGAACGCCAGCCCCGCCAGCACGCGCAGGTCGAAACGGTGCGCGTACTTGCCCACGAACGGTGACATGATCACCGGCAGCAAGCCGATCGGCGCCACCGCCAGGCCCGCCCAGGTGGCGGTGTAGCCCATTTGCGTCTGCAACCACTGCGGCAGGATCAGGTTGATACCGAAGAACCCGGCATACCCCCCGACCAGCACCAGGGTGCCCACGCGAAAATTGCGGTGCACGAACAGCCGCAGGTTGACCACCGGGTGGCGGTCGGTCAGCTCCCAGATCACGAACACCGCCAGGAACACCACCGATATCAGGCTGCCGACGATGATGAACGACGACTCGAACCAGTCCAGGTCGTTGCCCTTGTCCAGCACCACCTGCAACGCACCCACGCCGATGATCAGTGTCAGCAGCCCGATGTAGTCCATCGGCTGGCGGCTGGTCACCACCGGCCGGGTGCGCATTTGCTGGCGCACCACTGCAGCAGCGAACAGGCCGATCGGCACGTTGATGAAGAAGATCCATGGCCAGCTGTAGCTGTCGGTGATCCAGCCGCCCAGAATCGGCCCGGCAATCGGCGCCACCACTGTGACCATCGCCAGCAGCGCCAGGGCCATCCCCCGTTTCGCCGGGGGGTAGACGGCAATCAGCAGGGTCTGGGTCATGGGATACAGCGGCCCGGCCACCACGCCCTGCAGCACGCGGAAGCCGACCAGCTCCGGCATGGACTGGGCGATACCACAGAGGAACGAGGCCAGCACGAACAGCAACGTGGCCCAGATGAACAGCTTCACCTCACCAAAACGCCGGCTCAGCCAGCCGGTGAGCGGCAAGGCAATGGCATTGCTCACCGCAAACGACGTGATGACCCAGGTGCCCTGCTCGTAGCTGACGCCCAGGTTGCCGGAGATGGTCGGCAAGGCCACGTTGGCAATGGTGGTGTCGAGCACCTGCATGAACGTGGCCAGCGACAGGCCGATGGTGGTCAGCAGCAGGCTCGGCGGGGTGAACTGCGCTGCGGCGTTATCGCTCATCGCTGCGCCGTCTTGCCAGGGGCGCTGTTTTCGTGGATCAGCTTGGCAATCAGGGTATCGGCTTCGCCCAGCTGGCGGTCATAAACCTCGGTGGTATAGCTGGCCTTCTGCGGCGGTTGCTGGGCAAGGGTCGGGCCGCTCTGGTCGTGCAGGTTGACCTCGACCACGGTGGACAGGCCGATACGCAGCGGGTGGTCCTTGAGTTGCTCGGGGTTCAGGTGAATACGCACGGGCACCCGCTGCACGATCTTGATCCAGTTGCCCGTGGCGTTCTGCGCCGGTAGCAGGGCGAAGGCGCTGCCGGTGCCTGCACCGAGGCTGTCGACCGTACCGCTGTACGTCACCGCGCTGCCGTACAGGTCGGCACTGATCTCTACCGGCTGGCCAATACGCATGTCGCGCAACTGGGTTTCCTTGAAGTTGGCGTCGATCCATACCTGGTCCAGCGGGATCACCGCCATGGTCGCGGTGCCCGGCTGCAGGCGCTGGCCCAGCTGCACGGTCCGCTTGGCAACATACCCGGTGACCGGCGCCACCAAGGTAGTGCGCGCGTGGTCGAGGTAAGCCTGGCGCAGGTCGGCTGCAGCCGCCATGACCTCAGGGTGCGAAGACACCACGGTGTCGTCGACCAGGGCGCTGCTGGTGCTCAGTTGCTGGCGGGCGCTGTTGACCGCGGCTTGGGCCACGCTCAGGTCATCGCGGGCGTGGGACAGCTCTTCGGCAGCGATGGCACCGCTGTCGGCCAGCACCTTGCGCCGGTTGAAGTCCTGCTGCGCCTTGCGCAGTTCGGCCTGGCGGGTCGCCAGCTGGGCCTTGAGCGAGTCGACATTGCTGTACAGCCCGCGCACCTGGCGCACGGTGCGCGCCAAATTGGCTTCGGCCGACTGCAGGGCCACCTGGCTGTCGGCCGGGTCGAACTGCAGCAGCACCTGGCCGGCATGCACCAGGTCGCCGTCATCGGCGCCAATGCTGGTCACAGTGCCGGTGATCAAGGGGGTGATCTCCACCACGTTGCCATTGACGTAGGCATCGTCGGTGCTTTCATACCAGCGGCCGACCAGGCTGTACCAGGCCCAGGTGCCGATGCCGGCAAGCACCAGCAGCAACAGCAGGCCAAGCAGCCAGGCCTTGCGCTTGCGCGACGGCTTGGGCGCTGCGGAGGGTGTCGGGGTGTCTGTGGAAGTGGCCATGACAATACCTTGATAATTCGTGACAGGGTTCAACGGTCGCCGAAGCGGCGAACCGTCAAGGGGTCGCCGGCATTGAGCAGGACCTTGGCCAACAGGCCTTCCAGGGTCTGCAACTCTTCTGGGGCCAGCACGCCGCACAGTTCGTTCATGGCGGCAGCGCCGATTTCCGGCAGGCGGTCGGCCAGGCGCTGGCCGTCGGCCGTCAGCGCCAGGCGCACCTGGCGCCGGTCACCGGCGCAGCGGTTACGCACGATCAGCTCCTTCTGCTCGAGGCGGTCGAGCATGCGGGTCATCGAACCGCTGTCCAGCCCAAGGTAGCGACACAGTTCGGCCGGCGTGTCCACCTGGTACTGGGTGACGATGATCAACACCTTGAACTGAGCGGCGGTGACGCCCTCGGGCTCCAGGTGCCAATCGAGGATGCGGTCCTTGAGGATCGCCGCGCGCCCCAGCAGCATGCCAATGGCGCAGCTCTGGAAATTTTCGGGGGAAAAATGGGCCATCGATAACCGCTCGGGGAGTTGTGTGAAAATATTACTGCCTAGGCAGTGAATGTCAAAGCTTTGATTAGCTCGCTATGTAAAATTTCATCATTCAGCCCGCTTGGTACCCACGGTCGTGGCCCACGCAAAGCCCGGCGCATTGCCGAGGCGCCACCCGCGGTGCTATTGCCGAGCCCGCAGCCCCAACGCTTCGACCGCCCCGCAGGCTATGGCCATGCCCACCAGCTCTGCCAGGCTGGCCGCCTGAAGCCGCTTCATCACCCGGCCGCGGTAAAGGTCGACAGTTTTCACACTGATGCCCAGGCGCTCGGCGATTTCACGGTTGCTCAGCCCCTGGGCCAACGGCACGAACACGTCACGCTCTCGCGGTGTGAGGCTGTCGATCCGCGCCTGCACCTGCGCCAGCGCCTGATCGCCCTGGCGTAACCGCCCCGCGCGCTCCAGTGCGGCCTGCACACTGTCGAGCAGCAACTGATCGTTGTAGGGCTTTTCGATGAAGTCACAGGCGCCTGCCTTGAACGCCCGTACCACGATGGGCACGTCGGCATGCCCACTGACGAACACCACCGGCAGTGCCAGCCCACGCGCGTGCATGGCTTGCTGCACGGCAAGGCCACCGAGCCCCGGCATGCGCACATCCAGAAGCACGCAGGCAGGCCCGTCGTCGACGCACGCCTCCAGAAACGCCTGCCCGGTGGCAAATGGCAGCGCCTGCAGGCCTACCGACTGCAGCAACCAGACGGTCGACTCACGCATCCCTTGGTCGTCATCGACCACATAGACTTTTGCTTGCACTGCAGCTTCCCCTTAGCGCCTGCTGACCACCAGCCGGCAGCACAATACCAGACCACCGTTGGCTCCCGCCCGCGCCCACAGGCTGCCGCCGAAGCCTTCGATCAGGCTGCGGCTCATGCTCAACCCCAGGCCCAGGCCATCCGCCTTGCTGGTGGTGAACGGGGTAAAAATCGCGTCCAGGCGCTCAGGCGCGACCCCTGCGCCCTGGTCGGCGACTTCGACCAGCACGCCGTCGCCATCCCGGGTTGCGCCAAGCAGGATATGCGATGGCCGCTCGCCGTGGTGTTCACGGTTGGCATCTATGGCGTTGCGCAGCAAGTTGAGCAGCACCTGCTCCAACAGCACCCGGTCGGCATAGACCAAAGGCAGCTGCGCGCTGACGCGTAGCTCGATCTGCACCTGGTCACGGGCAGCCTCCCAGGCGCACAGGCGCATGGCTTCGCCTGCCACTTCAGCCACGTCCAACGCCTGCAGACGCCGCGGCCCCTTGCGCAGGAACGCGCGCAGGCGGCGGATCACTTCGGCGGCATGGGTAGCCTGCTCGCTGATACGCTGCAGGCCCTGCCCCACCCGCTCCAGGGCCTGCGGGTCACGCCCCAGGCTGTGCAGGTAACGCTGACTGGCGTTGGCATAGTTGACCACAGCAGCCAGCGGCTGGTTGAGCTCATGGGCAATGCCCGAAGCCAGTTCACCCAGGGTGGCCAGGCGCGCGCTGTGCGCCAGGTTCTCCTGGGCTTCGATTCGCAAGGTGATGTCGCGAGACACGCTGACCACCTCCACAACCGCGCCCGTGTAGGTATCGCGGATCGCCCGGCTGGCGATCTCGAACCAACGGTAGCCACCGCTGGCCTGGCGCACCCGGCAGGTCATGGTGTGGTAGCCGTCCTGGTCCAGTGCAGCGGCGGCCTGGCGCAGCACCTGGCGGCGCTCCCGCGGGTGCAGCAGGCCATGCACCAGCCTGCCACGCAGTTGCTCAGGCCAAAGGCCCAACAGACGGT
Source organism: Pseudomonas sp. NY5710 (assembly GCF_013305665.1). NCBI lineage: Bacteria > Pseudomonadati > Pseudomonadota > Gammaproteobacteria > Pseudomonadales > Pseudomonadaceae > Pseudomonas > Pseudomonas sp. NY5710. Next base: position 2,373,507 of record NZ_CP045554.1, on the reverse strand, counting down.
AGGCGGCCGGTGAGGCATCGAGAAAACGGCCGTCGGGGCTGTGCCGCGAAATCAGGTCAGTGGTGTTTTCGATGATCAACCGGTACAGGCGCCTGGCGCGGCTGGCTTCGCGTGCGCCCTGGCGCTCTTCGCTGGCGTCACGGCAACGGCCCAGCACCTGCTGGCCCTGATCGTCCGGCATGAAGGTCCAGAGCACGGTGCGCGCGCCGACCTGTACCTCCACGTCGCTGATTGCGCGGTGCTGGCGCAGGCAGGCGCGGACCAGCGCCGAACAGTTGGCCGGCAACCAATCAACCAACCTCGGCCCCTCGGCAACCCAGGCCTGCAAGGCCGGGTTTAGCGCCACCACGCTGGCATCGCCGGCCAGCAGCAGGCTCGGTTGTGGGTCCATGGCCAGCAAGCAGGCGGCAAGGTGATCCACGTTGAACGGCTCCTATCTAGTATTTTTACTATATTGCTATAGTCGATATTCCTATTACCATAGCCATTCGCGTAAAACTGCGACAGAGGGAGCGCCCCACCGTGCGCCTCCCTGTGCACCCTGAACAGAGCTAACAATCAGCCATCGGGGGCCAGGCAGCAGCCGCTGCGCCTGCCTCCCTAACAGGACTACCGCATGTCGATCTATGCCCAGGGCCTGCAGCCCGCTGCCGTCAACCATGTCGCCCTCACCCCGCTGAGTTTCATCGAGCGCACCGCCGCCGTATACGGTAACTACCCCGCGGTCATTCACGGTGCCATCCGCCGTAGCTGGCAGGAAACCTACCAACGCTGCCGACGCCTGGCCAGTGCCCTGGTCGGCCGCGGCATTGGCCGTGGCGACACGGTAGCGGTCATGCTGCCGAATATCCCGGCCATGCTCGAAGCGCATTTCGGCGTGCCGATGACCGGTGCCGTACTCAATACCCTGAATGTGCGCCTGGATGCCGAGGCCATTGCCTTCATGCTGCAGCATGGCGAAGCCAAGGTGCTGATCACCGACCGCGAATTCCACACGGTCATCGCGGCCGCCCTGGCCCTGCTCGAACACCCGCCGCTGGTGGTGGATGTGGATGACCCGGAATACGGCGAGGGCCGCGCAGTCAGCACGTTGGACTATGAAGCCCTGCTTGCCGAGGGCGACCCGGCGTTTGCCTGGGACTGGCCGGATGACGAGTGGCAGGCCATTTCGCTGAACTACACCTCCGGCACTACCGGCAACCCCAAGGGCGTGGTCTACCACCACCGTGGCGCGTACCTTAACGCCATTGGCAACCAGATGACCTGGGCCATGGGCCATCGCCCGGTGTACCTGTGGACCTTGCCGATGTTCCACTGCAACGGCTGGTGCTACCCCTGGACCATCACCGCCCTGGCCGGCACCCACGTGTTCCTGCGCCGGGTCGACCCGCAAAAGGTCCTGAACCTGATACGCGAACACCGGGTCAGCCACCTGTGCGGTGCGCCGATCGTGCTCAATGCCCTGGTCAACATGCCCGAGGCAGCCAAGGCTGCCATCGAGCACCCGGTGCAGGCGATGGTCGCCGGCGCAGCGCCCCCGGCCAAGGTCATTGGCGCCGTCGAGCAAATGGGCATCAAGGTGACCCACACCTATGGCCTGACCGAGGTCTACGGCCCGGTGACGGTGTGCGCCTGGCACGAGGAATGGGATGCGCTGACGCTGGAAGAGCGTGCGCGGATCAAGGCCCGCCAGGGGGTGCGCTACCCCACCCTCGACGGGCTGATGGTCGCGGACCCGCAAAGCCTCGAACCCGTGCCGCGCGATGGCAACACCCTGGGCGAGATCTTCATGCGCGGCAATACCGTGATGAAGGGCTACCTGAAAAACCCGGAAGCTACCGCTGAAGCCTTCCGTGGGGGCTGGTTCCATACCGGCGACCTGGCCGTGTGGCATGCCGATGGCTATGTGGAAATCAAGGACCGGCTCAAGGACATCATCATTTCCGGCGGCGAGAACATCTCCACCATCGAAGTCGAGGACGCACTGTACAAGCACCCGGCAGTGCTGGAGGCCGCCGTGGTGGCCCGCCCGGACGAAAAGTGGGGCGAAACCCCGTGCGCCTTCGTCGCCCTCAAGCCCGGCCGCGAAGACACGCGCGAAGCCGACATCAGCAGTTGGTGCCGCGAGCACCTGGCCGGGTTCAAGGTGCCGAAGACAGTGGTGTTCGGTGAACTGCCCAAGACCTCCACCGGCAAGATCCAGAAGTACTTGCTGCGCGACCGCGCCAGATCCCTCTGACCCCATGGGGCCTGTTCGCGGCTTGACCCACCTGCACCCGCTGTTGCGCAAGCGGGATCAGCCGCGAAGGGCCAACCCTGATAAGCATTTCTCAAGAGCCGCCGATGACCACCTACTCTGCCCCCCTGCGCGACATGCGCTTCGTTCTGCACGATGTATTCAACGCCCCGGCCGTGTGGGCGCGCCTGCCAGCCCTGGCCGAGCACATAGACGCCGACACCGCCGACGCCATTCTGGAAGAGGCGGCCAAGGTCAGCAGCCAGCTGATCGCGCCGCTCAGCCGCCAGGGTGACGAGCAAGGGGTGCGCTTCGACGCCGGCAGCGTCACCACGCCCGATGGCTTCCGCGAAGCGTGGAACACCTACCGCGAGGGTGGCTGGGTCGGCCTGGGCGGCAACCCGGCCTATGGCGGCATGGGCATGCCGAAGATGCTGGGGGTGCTGTTCGAAGAAATGCTCTACGCGGCCGACTGCAGCTTCAGTTTGTATTCCGCGCTAAGCGCTGGCAGTTGCCTGGCGATCGATGCGCACGCCAGCGAGGCGCTCAAGGCCACTTACCTGCCGCCCCTCTACCAAGGGCGCTGGGCCGGCACCATGTGCCTGACCGAGCCGCATGCCGGCACCGACCTGGGGTTGATCCGCAGCCGCGCCGAAGCCCAGGCCGACGGCAGCTACCGCATCACCGGCAGCAAGATCTTCATCACCGGCGGCGAGCAGGACCTGACCGAGAACATCATCCACCTGGTGCTGGCCAAGCTGCCCGATGCCCCCGCCGGTGCCAAGGGCATCTCGCTGTTTCTGGTGCCCAAGTACCTGGTTGACGCCGATGGCCGGCTGGGCGAGCGCAATGCTGCCCACTGCGGCTCGATCGAACACAAAATGGGTATCAAGGCGTCGGCTACCTGCGTGATGAATTTTGACGCAGCCACGGGTTATCTGGTGGGCGACCCGAACAAGGGCCTGGCGGCCATGTTCACCATGATGAACTATGAACGCCTGTCGATCGGCATCCAGGGCATCGGCTGTGCCGAGGCGTCGTACCAGGCTGCTGCCCGCTACGCCAACGAACGTCTGCAGAGCCGCGCCGCCGTGGGCCCGCAGCTGCGGGACAAGGTCGCCGACCCGATCATCCACCACGGCGATGTGCGGCGCATGCTGCTGACCATGCGCACCCTCACCGAAGGGGGCCGGGCGTTCGCCGCCTATGTGGGCCAGCAGCTCGACCTGGCGCGCTATGCCGAAGCTGCCAGTGAACGCGAGCAGGCCCAGCGCATGGTGGCGCTGTTGACCCCGGTGGCCAAGGCGTTCTTCACCGACAACGGCCTGGAAAGCTGCGTGCTCGGCCAGCAGGTGTACGGTGGCCACGGCTACATTCGCGAATGGGGCCAGGAGCAACGGGTACGTGATGTGCGCATCGCGCAGATCTATGAAGGCACCAATGGCATCCAGGCCCTCGACTTGCTGGGGCGCAAGGTGCTGGCGGATGGCGGCCAGGCACTGGCCAGCTTCGCCGCCGAGGTACGGGCATTCAGCCTGGACGCCCCGTTACACCGGGCAGCCTTGCAGGCGAGCCTCACGCGGCTGGAGGCCACCAGCGCGTGGCTGCAGGAACGCGCCGCTGAAGACGCGAACCTGGTCAGTGCGGTGGCGGTGGAGTACCTGCAGCTGTTCGGGCTCACCGCGTATGCCTATATGTGGGCACGCATGGCGGCGGCGGCGTTGGCCAAGCAGCCTGAGGACAGCGGGTTTTACGGCGCCAAGCTGGCCTGTGCGGACTTTTTCTTCCAGCGCGTGTTACCACGCGAGTTGGCACTGCAAGCAAGCATTCGCGCAGGCAGTGCCAGCCTGTACGGGCTGGCACCAGCGCAGTTCTGACGGCGCCGGCGCGAAAGGTTCTCAAACGCTCAAAACCGTTGCAATTGCAGCGTAAAACCGGGAGTCATTCGCCATTACCCAGGTGCTCCGGGCCCATGCGCAAGGGTAGAATGCGCAAAACCCGGAGCCGCAATGAACCACGACCGCCTCAAGCCCAACCCTGACGACGCTATCACCGACGCCGCCGCGCATTGGTGCATGCGCTTGCATGCAGACGATTGCACGGCGGCCGAGCGCGAGGCATTCCTGCGTTGGCAGGCGGCCGACCCCAGGCATGCCGATGAATACCGGGCCATGCTGGAAATCTGGCAAACCGCCGACCTGCTGCCGCGCACCGCCACGATCATGGACGTCAACCCAGCGGCCATCGCCGTCAGGCGCCGGCGTAACTGGCGGCCGCTGGCTTCTGCCGCCGCCATCGCCCTGGCCGTGCTGCCATTGGCAGGCTGGCTCGGCTGGGAACAGGGTTGGTTGCCTAATCACTACCAGCACTTCGAGGCGACTGACCGCATGCAAAGCGTGGTCCTGAGCGACGGCAGCCAGGTGCAACTCAACCTGCACAGCGAGCTGACCTTCCTCAATTACAAAGACCAGCGCCAGGTCACCCTCAAGCGTGGCGAGGCGTTCTTCAAGGTCTGGCACGACAGCAGCCACCCGTTCGTCGTACGCGCCGGCCGCGGCCAGACGCGCGTGACCGGCACCCAGTTCAACGTGTGGAAATATCGCGATCAGGTCAAGGTCACCTTGCTGGAAGGTTCGGTGCTGGTCTCCAGCGACGGCAGCGCCGGCGGCTACCGCCTTGGCCCTGGCATGCAGGCCAGCTACCACAAGGGCGACTTCGAACCGCAACTGGAACAGAGCGGCGACGTTGACAATAGCCTGGCCTGGCGCAGCGGCAGGCTGGTGCTCGACAACCTCAGCCTGGAACAGGCACTACCGGTGATCAACCGCTACCTCGACGCGCCGTTGCGGCTGGCCGATGCCAGCACCGGGCGCATCCGCATCAGCGGTGTCTACAATACCCGCGAGGTGGCAGGCCTGGTCAACAACCTGCCCAAGGTGCTGCCGGTGTACCTGACCCGCAGCAAGGACGGCAGCACCGTGCTCAACCGCATTTCGCCGCCGCCTGGCAAAGGCTGACGCCTGCCCCGCCTTACAACGTCATGGCCGCCAGCCAGCCGAACGCCAGCAATGGCAGGTTGTAATGGATAAAGGTAGGGACCACGGTGTCCCAGATGTGGTGGTGCTGGCCATCCACGTTCAGCCCGGAGGTCGGGCCCAGGGTAGAGTCCGACGCCGGCGAGCCGGCGTCACCCAGGGCACCGGCAGTGCCGACGATGCATACCGTGGCCAGCGGATCGAAGCCCAGTTGGACGCACAGTGGCACGAAGATCGCAGCCAGGATCGGCACGGTGGAAAACGACGAACCGATGCCCATGGTCACCAACAGCCCCACCAGCAGCATCAGCAAGGCACCTACGCCCTTGCTGTGGTCGATCCACTGTGCCGAAGCCTGCACCAGGCTGTTCACCTCGCCCGTGGCCTTCATCACTTCGGCAAAGCCCGAGGCGGCGATCATGATGAAGCCGATCATGGCCATCATCTTCATGCCTTCGGTGAACAGGTCGTCGGTGTCGCGCCACTTGACGATGCCCGACAACGAGAAGATCAGAAAGCCGACCATGGCGCCAATGATCATCGAATCGAGCAGCAGTTGCACGATGAACGCGGCGGCAATCGCCAGCCCGGCCACCAGCAGCGTCACTGGGTTGTACTGCACGCCTACCTGCTCCACCTGGGCAATGCGTGCCAGATCGTAGTCGCGTTTCTTGCGGTAGCTGATGAACACCGCCAGCAACAGGCCGACAAGCATGCCGGCAGCCGGGATCGCCATGGCGTGGGTGACATTGACGCCACTCACATCGACACCGGCGCGGGCAACGTTGGCCAACAGGATTTCGTTGAGGAAAATGTTGCCAAAGCCCACCGGCAGGAACATGTAGGGGGTAATCAGACCGAAGGTGATGACGCAGGCGATGAGCCGCCGATCGATGCGCAGGCGGGTCAGTACATACAGCAGCGGCGGCACCAGCAGCGGGATGAAGGCGATGTGAATGGGCAGGATGTTCTGCGACGACACCGCCACCGCCAGCATCAGGCCGATCATCAGCCACTTGAGCTTGCCAGCATTGGCATGGCCCTGGCGGTCGATCATGGCCAGGGCGCGGTCGGCCAGGGCATGGGCCAGGCCGGACTTGGCGATCGCCACGGCAAAAGCGCCCAGCAATGCATAGGACAAGGCCACCGTCGCCCCGCCACCGAGGCCGCCGTTGAAGGCCTTGAGCGTGCCTTCCATACCCAGGCCACCGGTCAGGCCACCGACGAGGGCGCCAATGATCAGGGCGATGACCACGTGCACGCGGGACAGGCTGAGTATCAGCATGATGCCGACCGCGGCGATCACTGCATTCATGGTGGGCTTACCTCTTTACGACAGAAAAAAGCGCGAACTCTGAAGCAGTGGGCGGCAGATGTCAAAAATGCCAGGTTGCGGCGGATGTCACCGGCGACAAATTTAAATTGAATGTTTGAATAAAGAAAAATCCTACAGCGCCGATACGTTGATGTTGGGGCCACTTGCCTGCCCCTACGACCTGCACACCCTGCCCAAAGCCATAACCCTTACTGCATCAAAAAGGGAACCGCCCCATGCCTTTGCGACAACTCTCCATCCAGTGGAAGATCACCCTGCTCGCCGGTCTCTGCCTGGCCAGCATCGTCACCCTGCTCGTCGGCCTGTCGCTGTACCGCATGGACCACAGCTCGGACCTGGTCAAGGCCAGCAGCATGCAGATGTTGACCGAAGCGGCGCAGTCGCGCATCGAGTCGCAAGGTGAAGTGCAGGCGCTGAACATTCGCCGCCAGTTCATGGACGCCTACCAGTACGGTGCCGGTTTCGCCCGCCAGGTGCTGTTCCTGCGCGAACAGGCCGAAAAGCGCTTTCTCGATGCCTTCGACCTGCGCGAGGACATGACGCGCCAGGTCCGCGCCGCCTTGCAGGCCAACCCCGACCTGCTTGGCCTGTCACTGGTGTTCGAGCCCAATGCGCTGGACAACAAGGACAACCTGTTCGCCGACAAACCGGAACTGGGCAGCAACGAGACCGGGCGCTTCGCCCTGTACTGGTCGCAGCCGCGTGCCGGCCAGCTGACGGCCATGGCACTGCCTGAACATGACATGGCCAACACCGAGATCGGCCCCAGTGGCCAGCCGGCCAACACCTGGTGGGTATGCCCGCGCACTACCGGCAAGGTGTGCGTGGTGGAGCCGTACTTCTATGCCATCGACGGCCAGCAAGTGCTGATGACCAGTATCGTTTTCCCGCTGACGGTCAATGGCAAGATCATCGCCACGCTGTCCATCGACATCAACCTCAACAGCCTGCAGGCACTCAGCGAAGAGGCCAGCCGCAACCTGTACGAGGGCCGCACCCGGGTCGGCATTCTCAGCCCGGTCGGCCTGCTGGCCGGCTACAGCGCCGACGCCAGCAAGCTGGCCCAGCGCGTCGACCAGGTCGAGCCGGCCCATGGCGCCGAACTGGTGCGCAGGCTGGCCGCTGGCAAGCTGAGCATCCTGCATGACCAACAGCGCCTGAAAGTGCTGGCAGCGTTCCGGCCAATCCCTGATGCCCAGCCTTGGGGCGTGTTGCTGGATGTGCCGGAAAATGCCCTGACCGGCCCCGCGCAAGCGCTGAAGCAGGAACTGGACACCCTGAACACCAGCGCCACCTTGCTGGAGCTCGGCCTGGGCCTGGCTGCCGCGATCGCCGGCCTGCTGCTGGTATGGCTGATGGCGCGCGGGGTGACCCGGCCGATTCTTGGCGTGGCCGCCATGCTCAAGGATATCGCCAGCGGCGAAGGTGACCTCACCCGGCGCCTGGCCTACCAGAAGCAGGACGAGCTCGGTGAACTGGCCGGCTGGTTCAACCGTTTTCTCGACAAGCTGCAACCGACCATCGCCGAGGTGAAACGCTCGGTGCAGGCCGCCCGTGGTACCGCCGACCAGTCTTCGGCGATCGCGAGCGAAACCAGCGCCGGCATGGAGCAGCAGTACCGCCAGGTCGACCAGGTAGCCACCGCTTCGCACGAAATGAGCGCCACCGCCCAGGATGTGGCACGCAGCGCCGCCCAGGCCGCCCAGGCGGCACGTGATGCCGACCAGGCCACCCGGGAAGGCCTGGCGGTGATCGATCGGACCACCAGCAGCATCGACGCCCTGGCCGCCAACATGAGCGATGCCATGGCCGAGGTCGAGGGCCTGGCACAGAACAGCGAGAAGATCGGTTCGGTGCTGGAAGTGATCCGTTCGATTGCCGAACAGACCAACCTGCTGGCGCTCAACGCCGCCATCGAGGCGGCGCGCGCCGGCGAGGCCGGCCGGGGCTTTGCGGTGGTCGCGGATGAGGTGCGCAACCTCGCCCAACGCACCCAGGAGTCGGTGGAAGAAACCCGCCAGGTGATCGAGGCGCTGCAGAACGGCACCCGCGAAGTGGTCGGCGCCATGGACCAGAGCCACCGCCAGGCGCAGGGCGGTGTCGAGCAGGTCGGCCAGGCGGTGACCGCGCTGCAGCGCATCGGCCAGGCGGTAACGGTGATCACCGACATGAACCTGCAGATTGCCTCGGCCGCCGAGGAACAAAGCGCAGTGGCCGAGGAAATCAACAGCAACGTGGCCACCATACGTGACGTGACCGAATCGCTGTCAGGCCAGGCCAATGAGTCAGCCCGGGTCAGCCAGTCGCTCAATAGCCTGGCCAACCAGCAGCAGGCGCTGATGGACCAGTTCCGCGTCTGAACCGTCGGGGGCGCCAATGGCCCACCGGAGCCGCCCAACCTCGTCGTCTACACTTGCCGCACTGTCGACGACGAGGTGTACATGAAAACAATCCCCGCGCTCCTGGCCGGGCTGCTGCTGACGGTTGGCCTGGCCAGCACCGATAGCGCAGCAGCGGCCGAACAGCCAGCCCCCATTCACTTCGGCGCCATCGGCTGGGAAAGTGGCGCACTCACCACCGAGATATTGCGGCTGATTGTCGAGCGCGGCTACGGCTACCCCACCGACACCCTGCCCGGCAGCACGGTCAGCATGGAGGTGGCGCTGGCACGTAACGACCTGCAGGTCATCGCCGAGGAGTGGGCCGGGCGCAGCCCCGCCTGGGTCAAGGCCGAGCAGGCCGGCCAAGTGTTCGCCCTGGGTGACACGGTAAAAAATGCCGAAGAAGGCTGGTGGGTGCCGGCCTATGTGATCGAGGGCGACCCTGCCCTTGGCATCAAGCCCAGTGCCCCCGAGCTGCGACAAGTCGAGGACCTCACGCGCTACCCGCAGGTGTTTCGCGACCCCGAGTCGCCCGGCAAAGGCCGCTTCCTCAACAGCCCCAGCGGCTGGACCTCCGAAACCGTGAACAGCCAGAAGCTCAAGGCCTACGGTTTGAATGAGCTGTACACCAACTTCCGCAGTGGCTCCGGTGCCGCCATGGATGCTGAAATTACCTCGGCCATCCGCCGTGGCCAGCCCGTGCTGTTTTACTACTGGAACCCTACCCCACTCATGGGCCGTTACAAGCTCGTACGCCTGCAAGAACCACCATTCGATGCCAACGCCTGGGCCACCCTCACCGATGCGAGCAACCCCAACCCGCAAGGCAGCCAGTCGCTACCGGCGAAATTGTCGATCGGGGTGTCCAAGGCTTTTCGCGATGGCTACCCGGACCTTGTGCGCGCCTTCGAGCAGGTCGACTTGCCAATCCAGCGCCTGAACCAGGCGCTGGCGAACATGAGCGAAAAGCGCACCGCACCGCGCGAGGCCGCGCTGGCCTTCCTGCGCGATAACCGCGAAGTATGGAAGGCCTGGCTGCCCGCCGATATCGCGGCCAAGGTCGAGGCCAGCCTGTGAGCGGCGGTTTTCCTCAAGCCTTGCAGTTTTCCATCGCTGACGGCGTCAACCGCGTGGTCGACTGGCTGGTGTTGCACTACGGCGACCACTTGCGCAGCGTGTCCGACCAGTTGCTGCAGGTGCTGGTCGGGCTGGAGAACCTGCTGCGCCTCGTGCCTTGGTGGCTGCTGCTGGCGATGGTCGGCCTGCTGGCCTGGCACGCCAGCCGCAGCCTGCTGCGCAGCGTGGTGCTGGTAGCCCTGCTGGCGCTGATCGGCATGCTCGGGCTGTGGGACAAACTGCTGCAGACCCTGGCCTTGGTGCTGGTGAGTACGGGTTTGTGTGTACTGGTTGGCGTGCCGCTGGGCATCCTGCTGGCCGCCCGGCCACTGGCCAGGCGGTTGTTGCTGCCGGTTCTGGATGTGATGCAGACACTGCCGGCGTTCGTGTACCTGATCCCGGTGCTGATGCTGTTTGGGCTGGGCAAGGTGCCGGCAGTATTCGCCACCCTGATCTACGCCCTGCCACCCTTGGTGCGCCTGACCCAGCTGGGCCTGAGCCAGATCGACCCGTCGTTGCTCAAGGCCGCCCACGGGCTGGGCGCCAGCCGCTGGCAGCGGTTGCGGCGCATAGCCCTGCCGCTGGCGCTGCCCAGCATCATGGCCGGGCTGAACCAGTCGGTGATGATGGCCTTGTCGATGGTGGTGGTCGCGTCGATGATAGGCGCCCGCGGCTTGGGTGAGGATGTGCTGGCCGGTATCCAGACCTTGAACGTGGGCCAGGGTGTGGAAGCCGGGCTGGCGATCGTTGCCCTGGCCATGGTCATCGACCGCATCAGCCAGGCCTACGGGCGCGGTGCACGCTGAACGGCGCGGCGGGGCCGCTTGACCGCGTACCCGCCGGCCCCGGCTCAGCCCAGGAACAGTGTGTAGGCCGGGTTGTCGGTCTCATCCCAGTACTGGTAGCCCATGGCATCCAGCGCCATTGGCAAGCCCGCCAGCTCTTGCGCCGGCACTTCCAGGGCGGCGAGCACCCGGGCCTGGGCCGCGCCATGGTTGCGGTAATGGAACAGGCTGATGTTCCAGTGCTTGCCCAAGCGCTCCAGAAAGCCCAGCAACGCCCCTGGCCGTTCCGGGAACTCGAAGCGCAGCACCCGCTCAGTAGCCCCCGGGGCGGCATGACCGCCCACGGTATGGCGCACATGCAACTTGGCCAACTCGTTGTCGGTCAGGTCCTGTACGCTGTAACCCTGCCCAGCCAGGCTGGCCAGCAGTTGTTTGCGCGGGTCGTGCACCGGGTGGGTCTGCACCCCGACGAACAGGCGCGCCTGCTGGCCGGGGTAGTAGCGGTAGTTGAACTCGGTGATCTGGCGTTTGCCCAGGGCCTGGCAGAATGCCCGGAAGCTGCCGGGTTGTTCCGGGATGGTCACTGCAATGATTGCCTCGCGCTGCTCGCCGAGTTCGGCGCGCTCGGCCACATGGCGCAAACGGTCGAAGTTGACGTTGGCGCCGGAATCGATCGCCACCAGGGTCTGCCCTTGTGCACCGTGCAGCGCCACATACTGCTTGATCCCGGCCACCGCCAATGCCCCGGAAGGCTCGGTGATGGAACGGGTGTCATCGTAGATATCCTTGATCGCCGCGCACAGCTCGTCACTGCTCACCGTCAGCACCTCGTCGACGAAGTGCCGGCACAGCTCGAAACAATGCGCGCCGACCTGCGCCACCGCCACCCCATCGGCAAAGCTGCCCACCTGCGGCAGGACCACCCGCTCCCCCGCTGCCATGGCCGCTTGCAGGCAATTGGAGTCGTCCGGCTCGACGCCAATTACTTTAACCTCGGGGCGCAGGTACTTCACGTAGGCGGCGATACCGGCGATCAGGCCACCGCCGCCCACCGGCACGAAGATGGCGTCCAGCGCACCCGGGTGCTGGCGCAGTATTTCCATGGCCACCGTACCCTGGCCAGCGATGACATCGGGATCATCGAACGGCGGCACGAAGGTGGCGCCGGCCTGGTCGGCCAGTTTCAGGGCATGGGCCAGGGCATGCGGGAAGCTCTCGCCGTGCAACACCACATGGCCACCCCGTGAGCGCACCCCCTCCACCTTCAACGACGGTGTGGTGGTGGGCATGACGATGGTGGCCTTCATGCCCAGGTGCGCAGCGGCCAGGGCCACGCCTTGGGCATGGTTGCCCGCCGACGCCGTGATGACCCCGCGCTCGCGTTGCGCGGTGCCAAGCCGCGAAAGGCGGGTGTAGGCACCGCGGATCTTGAACGAGAAAGTCGGCTGCAGGTCTTCACGCTTGAGCAACACCTGGTTACCCAGGCGGGCAGACAAGGCCGGGGCAGCTTGCAGCGGCGTTTCGATAGCCAGGTCGTACACCGGCGCGGCAAGAATGCGCCGCACATGCTCCGACAGCAGTTGCTGGGGGGTTGCTGGGGTACGGGGGGTGCTGAAGCTGGTCATCGATGACTCCTTGGCGTTTTTACGTTGCCCAGGAGTCAGAGAGAAAAAACCCGCCTCCAGGGCGGGTTCGGTGCACGTACGCGCTAGCCCGCCAAGCTGATAATGGCGGTAATAATAATGGCGTTCACGTGCGGACAGGTGTTCATAGGCCAGGAACTTAGCCTGCCGCGCAGGCCCACGTCAACACTTGGCTTGCTGCGCCGACAGCGGCACATCGAACACTTTGTCGAAGCCCCACTGGAACACGAAGGCGTAGACGAAGAAGAACACGAACAGTGCCAGGTTGGTGAGCAGCGCCGCCCAGAGACTGACGTTCAGCCAGTAGGCCACCAGCGGCAGCAGGATCAGCACCAACCCCCCCTCGAAGCCCAGGGCGTGCAGCAGGCGCCGGGTGAATGTACGTTCACGCTGCTGCTGGCGCGCCTCCCAGCGCTCGAACACCCAGTTGTAACCCATGTTCCAGCTCATGGCGATGCCTGACATCAGCACCGACAGCACCGTGGATTGCGCCATGCCGGCGCCGAACGCCAACTCCAGCGCCGGGGCCACGCAGGCGACGGCGATGGCCTCGTAAAGAATGGCCTGGACGATCTTGCGTGCCTTGCCTTGCATGTTCTGCTCCCTGGCTATAAGAGCTGTAAACCTACAAGAACTGGCCAAGAAGAAAAAGCCTGTACGCGCCTGCCGCCTGCTAACGGGCAGGCAAGCGGATGCGCAACTGCGCACCGCCCAGCGCCGACTGTGCGACAGTCAACGTTCCGCCCTGGCCCTCGATCGCCCGCCGGCTGATCGCCAAGCCCAGGCCAAACCCCCCGGTGTTCCGGTCACGGCTGCGGTCCAGCCGGTAGAACGGCTGGAAGATCCGCTCCCGCTCCGCCACCGGAATGCCGATACCGTCGTCTTCCACCGTCAGCAGGCACGCGCCGTCCTGGTCCAGGCACAAGCGCAGCAACAGGCTCTGGTCACAGTAGCGCATGGCATTGCGCACCAGGTTCTGCACAGCCCGGGCGGTGAGCCGCGGGTCGAGCACAAAGCGGGGTAGCTCGCCTTCGGCGCGAACTTCCCACTGGATGCCGCGGCCATCGAGCTCCTCGGCGAAGCCCCCCAGCACGCTGTCGACCAGTTCCAGCAACGACACCTCGACCCGCTCGCGGGCCTGGTCGGCGTTGTACAGCCGGCTGTACGACAACAATTCCAGCACCAGCTCATCCAGCTCGCGCACATGGCCAACCAGTTCCAGCAAGCGCTTGCGGCTGGCTGGCGGCACTTCGTCGAACAACAGCACCAGGCCGAAGTCGAGCCGGGTCAACGGCGTACGCAGCTCGTGCGACACCGCATTGAGCAGCTCGCGTTGCTGGTTGACGTGCCGCTCAAGGTCGCTGGCCATGGTATCGAACACCCCGGCCAGCTCGCCGATGTTGGAGTGCGGCGAGATGTGCGTACGCTCGGCCATGTGCCCCTGGCCCAGGCGCCGTGCGGTTTCCTTCAGGCGCTCCAGGTCACGCCAGTGCGGCCACACCCACAGCAGCAGGCAGCCGAGCATGGCGGCACCGATCAAGACGGTCACCCCCCAGGACAATACGTTGATGTCGAGCGGGTCCGGTGGCGAATGCAGCTCTACCAGCCACTGCTTGTCCAAAGGGGCCAGCACGGTTTTGTAATAGCCCCACTCGCCAATGCGTACCGCGTGCAGCCCCTGCGCCAGGCGCGCCTGCTCCTGGTCGCTCAGGCCCGCGCGGTCCATGGGCAACAGCTGCAATTGCAGCGGTGCGAAATCACCGGCCAGTTCCTGCGCCACCGTTGGCCACTGCTCGCGCGGCGCCTGGCGGAACTGGCGCACGACCATCGACTGCACACCCTTGGCCTGGTCCAGGTTGTAGGCCATGAACCGGTCATGGAACAGGCCGACGATACTGTCGGGAATAAGCAGCAGCGCACCGGCATAGGCAATGATGATCACCAGGTACAGCCGCACCAGGATCTTGAGCATGGCCGGTCAGCACTCCCACTCGACGCGGCTGAACAGATAGCCCTTGCCCCAGACGGTCTTGATCTTGCGCGCTTCACCGGCGTTGTCGTCGAACTTGCGCCGCAGCTTGGAAATGGCCACGTCCACCGAGCGGTCAGTACCATTGAATTCGATGCCCCGCAGTTGCTGCAGGATGCGGTCGCGGTTCAGCACTTCGCCGGCATTGCGCGCCAGCACCACCAACAGGTTGTACTCGCCGCTGGACAGCTCCACTTCGTCGCCGCGCCAGCTGACCGTGCGTTCGGCCAGGTCGATGCGCAGGCCGCCGATCACGATCAGGTCGTGGTCCAGCCGTGGCTCGTTGACACTGCTGCGGCGCAGCAAGGTACGCACCCGCGCCAGCAGCACACGAGGCTCGCAGGGTTTGCTCACATAGTCGTCGGCACCCATTTCCAGGCCCAGTACCTGGTCGTGGCTGTCGTCACGGGCGGTCAGCATCAGGATCGGCAAGCCTTGCGATTCCTGGCGCAACAGGCGGCAGACCTGCAGGCCATCGAGGCCTGGCAGCATCAGGTCAAGAATGACCAGATCGGGCTTTTGCCGGCGGTACTCGTCCAGCACATGATCGCCGCGGGCGATCACCTGCACATGAAAATCGTTGCGTTGCAGGTAGCTGGCAATCAGCTCGGACAGGGCACTGTCGTCTTCGACCAGGAATAGGTTCGGCATAGGCGGATCTGGTTGTGGGTTGAGTGGGGCTGGGCGGCACGTTAGCAGGCAGGATATAGAACAGCGCGGCAGCATCGGCTTTTTCTTCACACTTTTTCACACTCGCCCTACAGCTGTTAACAGCCGCGCAGCCCGCGCCTGCCGTAGCATACACAGGCTAACCCTCGGAAGATCCGTATGCCTACTACCCTCCCCCGGCGCCTGCCCATTCTGGCGCTGCTGGCGCTGCTGAGCCTGCCATTGGCCGGCTGTGACGGCAGCACCGAGCAAGACCAACAGGCGCCCACCCCGCAAGTACGGGTGGAAACCCTGCAACTGCAGCCCTTGGCCATCAGCAGCGAACTCAGTGGCCGCATCCTGGCCCCGCGTACCGCAGAAGTCCGCGCGCGGGTCGCCGGCGTGGTCCTCAAGCGGGTGTACCGCGAAGGCAGTGACGTCAAGCAAGGCGATGTGCTGTTCCTGATCGACCCGGCGCCGTTCAAAGCCGACCACGACAGTGCCCGCGCAACCTTGGCCAAGGCCGAAGCCACACACTACCAGAGTCGCCTGCAAGAGCAGCGCTACCGCCAGCTGGTCGACGTCAAGGCGGTCAGCCGCCAGGAATACGACAATGCCAAGGCCAGCCTGCTGCAGGCCGATGCCGCCGTAGCCGAAGCCAAGGCAGCACTGGCGCGCGCGCGCCTCAACCTCGGCTATGCCACGGTCACCGCGCCCATCTCCGGCCGCATCGGCCGTGCCCAGGTCACAGAAGGCGCGCTGGTCGGGCAAAACGAGAGCACCCCGCTGGCGACCATTGAGCAACTGGACCCGATCCACGCCGATGTCACCCAGTCCACCCGCGAGCTCAATGCCCTGCGCCGCGCCTTGCGCGCGGGCGAGCTGCAGCAGGTGGGCGACGGTCGGGCCCGGGCGACGCTGATCCAGGACGACGGCAGCGCCTACCCACTGCCGGGCAAATTGCTGTTCTCCGACATCAGCGTCGACCCCAGCACCAACCAGATCACCCTGCGCAGCGAGTTCCCCAACCCGGACCTGGACCTGTTGCCCGGCAGCTATGTGCGCGTGCGCCTCGAGCAGGCCGTGCAACCCAATGGCCTGAGTGTGCCGCAGCGCGCCATCCTGCGTGACAGCGCCGGGGTGCCCAAGGTACTGGTGGTCGACCAGCAGGCACGGGTGAGCGAGCGCGAGGTGGTGCTGGGCAATACCCAGGGCGACCGCTGGATCGTCAGCGCCGGCCTGGCCGCTGGCGAGCGCGTGGTCATCGAGGGCCTGCAGCACGTCAAGGCCGGCGACCAGGTGCAGGTCGCCCCCAGCCCACAAACGCCGCCCATCGCACAGCACAACGGCCAGTGAGGGCCTGACCCATGCCGCAATTCTTCATCGACCGCCCGGTATTCGCCTGGGTGGTCGCGCTGTTCATCCTGCTGGCCGGTGCGCTGGCCATCCCGCAACTGCCGGTGGCCCAATACCCTAACGTGGCACCGCCGCAGGTCGAGATCTACGCCGTGTACCCGGGTGCCTCGGCAGCCACCATGGACGAAAGCGTGGTCAGCCTGATCGAACAGGAGCTCAACAGCGCCGACAACCTGCTGTACTTCGAATCGCAGAGCAGCCTGGGTAGCGCCACCATCACCGCCACCTTCGCCCCGGGCACCCACCCGGACCTGGCCCAGGTCGACGTGCAGAACCGCCTGAAGGTGGTCGAGTCCCGCCTGCCGCGCCCGGTCACCCAGCAGGGCCTGCAGGTCGAGAAGGTGTCCACTGGCTTTCTGCTGCTGGCCACTCTCACCTCCACAGACGGCAAACTCGACGAAACCGCCCTGTCGGACATTCTGGCGCGTAACGTCATGGATGAAATACGCCGCCTCAAAGGCGTCGGCAAGGCCCAGCTGTATGGCTCGGAACGGGCCATGCGCATCTGGATCGACCCGCGCAAGCTGGTCGGTTTCAACCTCACGCCCAACGACGTGGCCGACGCCATCGCCGGCCAGAACGCCCAGGTAGCCCCTGGCAGCATTGGCGACCTGCCCAGCCGCAGCACCCAGGAAATCACCGCCAACGTGGTGGTCCAAGGCCAACTGAGCACGCCGCAAGCGTTCGCCGCCATTGTGCTGCGCGCCAACCCCGACGGCTCCGTGGTCACCCTTGGCGATGTCGCCAGGGTGGAAGTCGGCGCACAGGAATATCAGTACGGCACTCGCTTGAACGGCAAGCCTGCCACGGCCTTCAGCGTGCAGCTGGCACCAGGCGCCAATGCCATGCAAACCGCCACCCTGGTGCGGGCGAAACTGCAGGACCTGGCGCGCTACTTCCCCGAGGGGGTCAGGTACGACATCCCCTACGACACCTCGCCGTTCGTCAAGGTGTCGATCGAGCAGGTCATCAGTACCCTGTTCGAAGCCATGCTGCTGGTGTTCGCGGTGATGTTCCTGTTCCTGCAGAACCTGCGCTGCACGCTGATCCCGACCCTGGTGGTACCGGTGGCACTGATGGGCACCTTCGCCGTGATGCTGGCGCTGGGCTTCTCGATCAACGTGCTGACCCTGTTCGGCATGGTGCTGGCCATCGGCATCCTGGTCGATGACGCCATCGTGGTGGTGGAAAACGTCGAGCGCATCATGGCCGAAGAAGGCTTGCCGCCCCGGCAAGCCACGCGCAAGGCCATGAGCCAGATCAGCGGCGCGATCATCGGCATCACCCTGGTACTGGTGGCGGTGTTCCTGCCCATGGCCTTCATGCAAGGGTCGGTGGGTGTGATCTACCAACAGTTTTCGGTCGCCATGGCGGTATCGATTCTGTTCTCGGCCTTCCTCGCCCTCAGCCTGACCCCGGCACTGTGCGCCACGCTGCTCAAGCCTGTGGCCAAGGGCGAACAGCATGCACGCAAGGGTTTCTTCGGCTGGTTCAACCGCCGTTTCGAGGGCATGAGCAATGGCTACCAGCGCTGGGTCATGCAAGCGCTGCAACGCAGCGGGCGCTACCTGTTGCTGTATGCGCTGCTGCTGGGGGTATTGGGCTATGGCTTGAGCCAGCTGCCCACGGCGTTCCTGCCCACCGAAGACCAGGGCTACACCATAACGGACATCCAGCTGCCGCCGGGCGCCAGCCGCATGCGCACCGAACAGGTGGCCGCCCAGATCGAGGCGCACAACAGTGAAGAACCGGGGGTCGGCAACACCACACTGATCCTGGGTTTCAGCTTCTCGGGCAGTGGGCAGAACGCTGCGCTGGCCTTCACCACCCTCAAGGACTGGTCCGAGCGCGGTGCCCAACACACTGCCCAGTCGATTGCCGAGCGCGCCAACCAGGCCTTCACGCAACTCAAGGATGCGGTGGCCTACGCCGTACTGCCGCCGCCCATCGACGGGCTTGGCGAGTCGACCGGCTTCGAGTTCCGCCTGCAGGACCGGGGTGGCATGGGCCACCGCGCGCTGATGGCGGCGCGTGACCAGCTTCTCGAGCAGGCCGCCAAGAGCAAGGTGCTGAGCAACGTGCGCGAAGCCTCGCTGGCGGAAAGCCCGCAGGTGCAGCTGGAGATCGACCGCCGCCAGGCCAATGCCCTAGGCGTGACGTTTGCCGATATTGGCTCGGTACTCGACGTGGCAGTGGGCTCCAGCTACGTCAACGACTTCCCGAACCAGGGCCGCATGCAGCGCGTGGTGGTGCAGGCCGAAGGCGACCAGCGCAGCCAGGTGCAAGACCTGCTGAACATGCATGTGCGCAACAGCAGCGGCAAGATGGTGCCGCTGGCCGCGTTCGTCCAGGCCAAATGGGTCAGCGGCCCGGTGCAGCTGACGCGCTACAACGGCTACCCGGCAGTGTCGATTTCAGGCGAACCGGCCGCCGGCTACAGCTCGGGCGAAGCCATGGCCGAAATCGAGCGCCTGGTCGCGCAACTGCCCGCCGGTACCGGCCTGGAATGGACCGGTCTGTCACTGCAAGAACGCCTGTCCGGCAGCCAGGCGCCGATGTTGATGGCGCTGTCGCTGCTGGTGGTGTTCCTGTGCCTGGCTGCGCTGTACGAGAGCTGGTCGATACCCACCGCAGTGCTGCTGGTGGTGCCACTCGGCGTGCTGGGTGCGGTACTGGCGGTAACCCTGCGCGGCATGCCCAACGACGTGTTCTTCAAGGTCGGCCTGATCACCTTGATCGGCCTGTCGGCGAAGAACGCCATTCTGATCATCGAGTTCGCCAAGCACCTGGTCGACCAGGGCATGGACGCCGCCGATGCCGCCGTACAGGCCGCCCGCCTGCGCCTGCGGCCGATCGTGATGACATCGCTGGCGTTCATCCTCGGCGTGGTGCCCTTGGCGATCGCCAGCGGTGCCAGCTCGGCGAGCCAACAGGCGATCGGCACCGGGGTTATCGGCGGCATGCTGAGCGCAACGCTGGCGGTGGTATTCGTGCCGGTGTTCTTCGTCAGCGTGATGCGGCTGGCTGGCACGCGCAAAACCGCAACGGCGGGCGAGGCGCTGCACGGCAGCCACTGAATGAGGGTCCCCAGGGACCCTCTGCGTTCACTTGCGGGGGCTGGTCTTGGCCTCGGACTCCCCGCGGAATCTGACGGCATCCTTCGGATCCTTGCCAGCTCGAAACTTGACCGTCATCGCCGCAGGTATGTTCAACGGCTTGCCAGATAGCGGGTCCCTGCCGACCCGCGCTGACCTTCGGACGGTCTCGAACTTGCCGAAACCCACCAAAGTGACAGGCGTGTGTGTGCTCAGCGACGCCTTGATCCCATCGATGAAGGCATCGACGGCCTTTTTGGCCATCGCCTGGCTGAGTACGGCGCGCGCTGCTACCTGTTCAATAAGTTGCGCTTTGTTCAATTGCCTTCTCCTTGGAATCTTGCTTGCCCTCATTGCGAGCGCAAGGCTGCTGCCCTATTCAAGGGAGAAGCAGCGGCGGGCACAACTGGCAAAAATGTCAGTGCCCTGGCCCCGCGTTCACGTCTGCTGGACATCCGCTGTCGTGCGTGTGAGGGTTGCCTGCGTACCTGCCTCGGACTTTAGCCAATGACTGAACAATTGCTCACCTGCTCCGCCCTGATCCTCGCGGGAGGCCGCGGGCAGCGTATGGGCGGCCGTGACAAGGGCCTGATCAGCTGGCAGGGCGAACCACTGGTGGCCGCTATCCACCGCGTGCTACGGCCCCTGACTGACGACCTGGTGATTTCCTGCAACCGCAACCAGCAGGCATACCGGGTGTATGCCGACCAGTTGGTGAGCGATGCCGACCATGACTTCCCCGGGCCGCTGGCGGGGGTGATTGCCGGGCTGAAGGTGGCGCGGCATGCATGGGTGGTGGTGCTGGCCTGCGATGCGCCACTGGTTGACCGCGCATTAATCGAAGACCTGCTGCGGGTTGCTGCGGCCAATGACAGTGCCGCGATGGCGCACCAGGGCGGCTACTGGCAGCCGATGTTCAGCGTACTGCCGCGCCGGTTGCTGCCGATGCTGGAGCAGGCCTGGGCCGAGGGTGAGCGGAGCTTGCAGAAGGCCCTGTTGCGCGCCAAGGTGCAAGCGCTTGAGTGCAGCGAAGACGATCGCCGCTTGAGCAACTTCAACAGCCCCGAGCTGCTGCAAGAACACGCACAATCTCGCTGATCGCCGGCCCGGCGCAGCGGCCCCCATCGCTTGTTGCGCTTACCGCTCGTCGCCCGAACGGCACCCAGCCCAGCTCACCAGGCCAAACGAATGACAGATCATCCGCACGATGGAGATATCCCATGATCCGCATTCGCCCGCTCTCTCTGTGCCTGGCACTGGCGCTGACCCCACTCGCTGGCACCAGCTTCGCCGCCACGGCCACCAACACCGACAGCCACCCACAAACCGACCAGTCAGGTGGCAAGACTGCTGGTGAGGGCAGCAGCGTCAACACCCCTGGCAGCGGCAAAAGCAATGACAGCAGTGACACCGGCAGCAGCACCGGTGCCGCCGATGGCGCCACGGGCGGCTCCAACAGCACCGGCGAGGCCACTGGCTCGGGTGCCGGCGCCAGCGGTGGCACCGCTGAAGATCAGGACAGCCGTTGACAGGGCCGTTTAACCATTCAGTACACAAATAAATGATTGAACACATAGTATTTATCCATTGAATGGCCCAGCCGAACTGCAGTAAGCTCGGGCTCATTCACTGGAGTGCCACATGCCAACACACATCCGCCATCTCGCCAACCACACCGGTCGCCAGCCGCGCCCTGTGCTGGCCGTTGCCGGCTGCGTAGCTCCAGCAAGCTATTACTTCGGGTATTGGTTTAGCCATTAGGCGCCGATACCTGCACGGCGCCCACCTTCGAGGGGCCGCCGAACATGAGAATACTCAAACCCCCGGTCGGCTCCCCGACCGGGGGTTTTGCGTTTCAGGCCTTTGAAAACCATCGATTCACATTGAGGACCGCTTCATGAACTACGCCACCTATTACTACGCCGACACCTACACCTGGCGATTTAGCCAATCCCGCTCGGGCCAGCCAGCCGCCTCCGATCGGTCTTGCACAGGTGGCAATGCAGCAGCCAACAGTAATTCAACGATCTGTCGAACACCTCGATAGGGCCGACCGCGCGGGCCAGCCCCCGCCGTCCGCCCAGGGAAAAATGCCATGCACGCCTCCAGCCTCGCCCTGCCCCTGACCCAGCCGCAAGCGGCCAACACCGCAGTCAGCAAACGCCTTCCCAGTGCGCACCTGCTCAAGCAGCAAATGCCGCTTGCCACTGACCTGGCCCAGCAAGTCCATGCCCACCGCCAGGCTATTCGCAACATCCTCGAAGGCCACGATCAGCGCCTGCTGGTGATCGTCGGCCCTTGCTCGATCCACGACCCGCGGGCCGCGCTGGAATACGCCGACCGCCTGGCCGCCCTCAGCCGCGAAGTCGATGACAAGCTGCTGTTGGTGATGCGCGCCTACGTCGAAAAACCACGTACCACGGTGGGCTGGAAAGGCCTGGCGTATGACCCGCACCTGGATGGCAGCGACGACATGCATGCCGGCATTGCCCTGTCTCGCGGGCTGATGCTGAGCATGATCGAGCGCGGCCTGCCCATCGCCACCGAGCTGCTGCAACCGCTGGCCGCGGGCTACTTCGACGACCTGCTGGCCTGGGCTGCGGTAGGCGCGCGCACCACCGAATCGCAGATCCACCGCGAAATGGTCAGTGGCTTGGCGCTGCCAGTGGGCTTCAAGAACGGCACCGACGGCGGTATTGCCGTAGCCAGCGACGCCATGCGCAGCGCTGCGCACCCGCACCGCCACTTCGGCCTGGACGCGCAAGGCCACCCGGCGATCATCGAAACCCTGGGCAACCCCGACACCCACCTGGTGCTGCGCGGCGGCCACAAGGGGCCTAACTACGATGCCCCTAGCATTGCCCTCGCCCGCCAGGCGCTGGCCAAGGCTGGCTTGCAGCCGCGGATCATGGTCGATTGCAGCCATGCCAACAGTGGCAAGGACCCAGCGCGCCAGCCTGCGGTGTTCAACGAGGTGCTGGCCCAACGCCTGAGCGGCGACCGCTCGCTGGTGGGCGTAATGATCGAAGGCCACCTGTTCGACGGTTGCCAGGCGCTGGGCAAGGGCGCCCTGAAATACGGCGTGTCGATCACCGACGGCTGCCTGGGTTGGGCCTCGACCGAAACACTGTTGCGCGAAGCCGCACAACAACTGTGAGCCGATGGTTGCAAGCCTGGCGAGACATACCCCGGACAAGTGCGCTAGGCTTGCACTTTTTACCCCAAGGAGCAGTACCCATGGCCCGTGCAACCGCCCGTCACATCCTCGTTGCCAGCGAAGACAAGTGCAACGAACTGAAAGCCCAGATCGAAGCCGGTGCCGATTTCGCTGAAATCGCCAAAGCCAACTCCACCTGCCCGTCCAGCCGCCAGGGCGGTGACCTGGGTTCGTTCGGCCCAGGCCAGATGGTCAAGGAATTCGACACCGTGGTCTTCAGCGCACCTGTCAATACCGTGCAAGGCCCGGTAAAGACCCAGTTCGGCTACCACCTGCTGGAAGTCACCAGCCGTCAGGACTAAGCAGCCAACAGCTGTTGATGCCCCCGGTGGCAGCGGGTTCACACGCGAATACGTCAGCTCAGGCAACGAGGCTGCATGCTCGGGCGTATTCGCGGGGTAACCCGCTTTTGCACGGGTTGTGGTGCCTGTTGCTGCTTTGTTTCGCCCCCGATGCCCTGGCCGCCCCCACCCATGCCCTCACGGTGTACGGCGAAGCCCCCCGCTACGGCGCCAGTTTCCAGCATTTCGACTATGTGAACCCCAGTGCCCCCAAGGGCGGCATGCTGCGCCGCTCGGCCATCGAAATTGGCCAGTTCGACCATATCCTGCCGTACATCGACAAAGGCATTGGCGTCAGCCAGGTCGATGGCCTGTTGTTCGCACCCTTGGCCGTGCGCTCATTCGACGAGCCCTACACCGTCTATGGGCTGATCGCCAGGCGCATGGAACGTGGCCCGGAGGACGCCTGGCTGCGTTTCGATATCGACCCACGGGCGACCTTCGCCGACGGCAAGCCGGTACGCGCCGAAGACGTGCGCTTCACCTACGAATTGCTGATGAGCAAAGGCAGCCTGACCTACCGCACCCAGTTCGCCGACGTCAGCGCGGTGACCGTGGAAGGCCCGCGCAGCATCCGCTTCGACTTCAAACCCGGGCACGGCCGTACCCTGGCGCTGGACCTGGCCAGCTTGCCCGTGCTACCCGAACACGACTGGCAGCAACGCGATTTCGCCAACGGGGCCGGCTTCGACAAACCGGTCGGCAGTGGGCCCTACCGCATCGGCCAGATCGACAATGGCCGCAGCATCACCTTCGAGCGTGACCCCACCTGGTGGGCCCGTGACCTGCCGGCCAACCGTGGCCGGTACAATTTCGCCAAACTGCGCATCGAGTACTTCGGCGACACTGAGGTGGCGCGCCAGGTGCTCAAGGGCGGGGGCTACGATTACAACCGCGAGTTCTCCGCAACCGCCTACACCCTGGGTTACAACGGCGCCACACTGGACGACGGCCGCCTGCAGCGGGCCCACCTGGGCCCAGGCAAACCGCAGGTCGCCCAGGGCTTCGTGTTCAACCTGGACCGGCCGCAGTTCAAGGACCGCCGTGTACGTCAGGCACTGGGCATGCTCTGGGACTTCGAGTGGAGCAACCGGCAGATGATGCGCAACCTGTACATCCGCCAGCAGAGCGTGTTCTCCAATACCCCGCTGGCCGCCCGCCAGCTACCCGATGCCGGCGAGCTGAAACTGCTCGAACCGCTGCGTGGCCAGGTGCCGCAGGAAGTCTTCGACCACGTGTTCACGGCGCCGGTCACTGACGGCTCGGGAATCATCCGCGCCCAGCAGTTGCAAGCCCTGGCCCTGCTGCAGCAGGCCGGCTGGCATGCCGATGGCGACCGCCTGGTCAACCGCGAAGGTGAGCCACTGGCGTTCACCTTCCTCAACGGCCAGGCCGGCATGGAGCGCCTGTTGTTGCCCTGGAAGCGCAACCTGGCACAGATCGGCGTTACCCTCAACATCCGTAACGTCGACTCGGCGCAGTACGTCAACCGGCTGATGGCCCGTGACTACGATATGGTCGTGACCGGCTACCCGGTGACGCTTTCACCGGGTGCCGAGCTGTACAACTACTTCGGCTCGGCCGCTGCCCACGACCCCGGTTCGAACAACCTGATGGTGCTGCAGGACCCGGCCGTCGACCACCTGATCGACGGCCTGGTACGCGCTGCCAGCGAGGCCGACATGCTGCGCCACGCGCACGCCCTGGACCGGGTGCTGCAGTGGAATTACTACTGGATCCCCAACTACTACCCGCCAGGCAGCTCCACCGTCTGGTGGAACCGCTTCGGCTTGCCCAAGGTTCAGGCCACCTACGATGAAGGCCTGGACACCTGGTGGGAGATCAGCCCAACCGCGCTGACCAATGAACAGATGGCCATACGCCGGAACGCCGCCCCATGACCCGCTACCTGTTACGCCGCCTGCTGCTGATCATTCCGACCTTGCTGGCGATCCTGCTGGTCAACTTCGTCATCGTACAGGCCGCGCCAGGCGGCCCGGTGGAACAAGCCGTGGCGCGCCTGCAAGGGATAGGCGGTGGCGCCCCCGGTGCGCGCTCGGAGGTTGTGCACGGTGAATCACGCGCCACCCGCGGGCTCGACCCCAAACTGATCGAAGAGATCAAGCGCCAGTACGGCTTCGACAAGTCTGCGCCCGAGCGCCTTTGGCTGATGCTGGGCCAGTATGCCCGGCTGGACTTCGGCAACAGCTTCTTCCGCGGTGCCAAGGTTACCGACCTGATCCTCGACAAACTGCCGGTCACCCTGTCGCTGGGCTTCTGGGCCACGCTGATCACCTACCTGGTGTCCATCCCTCTGGGCATTCGCAAGGCGGTGCGCCACGGTAGCCACTTCGATGCCTGGAGCAGCGCACTGATCGTGGTCGGCTACGCCCTGCCCTCGTTCCTGTTCGCCCTGTTGCTGATCGTGGTGTTTGCCGGCGGCACTTCAATGAACTGGTTTCCGGTGCGTGGCCTGGTTTCCGACAACTTCGACGAGCTGAGCCTGCTCGGCAAGGTGGCCGATTACTTCTGGCACCTGGTACTGCCCGTCTGCGCCTTGGTGATCGGCGGGTTCGCCACCCTCACCTTGCTGACCAAAAATGCCTTCCTCGACGAAATTTCGCGCCAGTACGTAGTCACCGCCCGGGCCAAGGGCCTGAGCGAGCGGCGGGTGCTCTACGGCCATGTATTGCGCAACGCCATGCTGCTGGTGGTGGCCGGGTTGCCACAGGCACTGATCAGCGTGTTCTTCGCCGGCTCGCTGCTGATCGAGGTGATTTTCTCACTGGATGGCCTGGGCCGCATGAGCTACGACGCCGCCGTGTCCCGCGACTACCCCATCGTCTTCGGCACGTTGTTCATCTTCACCTTGGCAGGGCTGCTGATCCGCCTGATCGGCGACCTGGCCTACACCTTGCTGGACCCGCGCATCGACTTCGACACGAGGGCACACTGATGTTGTCGCCTGTGGCGCGCCGGCGCCTGCAACGTTTTCGCCGCAACCGCCTGGGCTGGGTATCGCTGTGGGTATTCGCCGCCGTGCTGTCGCTGAGCCTGGGCGCCGAGCTGGTGGCCAATGACAAGCCGTTGCTGCTGGGCTACCAAGGCGAACTGTACGTACCGGCGCTCAAGCGTTATACCGAGCAGCAATTCGGCGGCCAGTTGCCGTTCCAGCCCGACTACCGCAGCGCCTACGTGCGCAAGCTGATCGAGGACCAGGGCGGCTGGATGCTGTTCGCACCGATCCCGTTCAGCGCCGACACCCCGAACTACGACTTGCAGGTCCCCACGCCCAGCCCACCGAGCAGCAGCAACTGGCTGGGTACCGATGACCAGGGCCGTGATGTGCTGGCCCGTGTGTTGTATGGCACGCGGGTGTCTTTGCTGTTTGCCTTTGCCCTGACCGTGATCAGCGTTGTCATCGGGGTGACGGCAGGCGCCCTGCAGGGCTACCACGGGGGCTGGGTCGACCTGTTCGGCCAGCGTCTGCTGGAGGTATGGTCCGGGCTGCCGGTGTTGTACCTGCTGATCATCCTCAGCGGGTTCGTCGAGCCGGATTTCTGGTGGCTGTTGGGGATCATGGCGCTGTTTTCATGGCTGACCCTGGTCGACGTGGTGCGGGCCGAGTTCCTGCGGGGGCGCAACCTGGAATACGTCAAAGCAGCCCGGGCGCTGGGTTTGCCAGACAGCCAGGTCATGCTGCGGCATATCTTGCCCAATGCCTTGAATGCCACACTGACCTACGTGCCGTTCATGCTCACCGGGGCCATCACCACGCTGACCGCGCTGGACTTCCTCGGTTTCGGCATGCCCGCGGGCAGCGCCTCGCTGGGGGAGTTGGTGACCCAGGGCAAGCAACATCTGGAGGCACCGTGGCTGGGCTTTACCGCGTTCTTTGCCCTGGCGCTGATCTTGTCGTTGCTGGTGTTCATCGGCGATGCCTTGCGGCAGGCGTTTGACCCGAAGGGCTGACGTTTCAGGCGAGGTGCCCGCGCGGGCAAACAACGTATTCAGGACTTTCTCCATGCACGACAGCGACAGCCTCAAGGACTACCCCCACGTTCGGCAACTGGCGATTCGCTCGCTGTTCGAGATCATCGAACAGTCCAGCGA
This sequence comes from Pseudomonas sp. NY5710, assembly GCF_013305665.1. Taxonomy (NCBI): domain Bacteria; kingdom Pseudomonadati; phylum Pseudomonadota; class Gammaproteobacteria; order Pseudomonadales; family Pseudomonadaceae; genus Pseudomonas; species Pseudomonas sp. NY5710. Next base: position 2,346,116 of record NZ_CP045554.1, on the reverse strand, counting down.
AGGTACAGTGATCGTCGACCGCCAGGCGCGTATCGCCTGGATGAACGAACGCTACGCCCGGCGCTTTGGCCTGGCCGACGCGGCCAGCGCGATTGGCCAGCCCTGCGAAGCAGTGATCCCCGGTAGCCTGATGCGCGAGGTGGTGAGCAATGGCCGGCCTATCCTGCTGGACATGCTGGACACGCCGAACGAGCCGTTGGTGGTCATGCGCCTGCCTATCCACGACGACCAGGGCGCGCTGATCGGCGCCATCGGTTTTGCCCTGTTCGATCAATTGCGCAGCCTGTCGCCGTTGCTCAAGCGTTATTCGAGTATGCAGCAGGAGCTTGCCTCGACCCGCTCGCAACTGCGCGCCCGCCAGGCCAAGTACAGCTTTGCGCAGTTCGTTGGCAGCAGCGCTGCCAGCCTGGAAGCCAAGCGCCGTGCGCGGCGCGGTGCAGGCAGTGACTCACCGGTGCTGTTGCTGGGCGAGACGGGCACGGGCAAGGAGTTGCTGGCGCACGCCATCCACGCCGCCTCGGCCCGCGCGCACAAAGCGTTCGTCAGCATCAACAGCGCCGCCATCCCGGAAACACTGCTGGAGGCCGAGTTCTTCGGCACAGCGCCCGGTGCCTTTACCGGGGCGGACCGCAAAGGCCGCAGCGGCAAGCTGCAACTGGCCGAAGGCGGCACATTGTTCCTCGATGAGATCGGCGACATGCCGCTGGCCTTGCAAAGCAAGCTGCTGCGGGTGCTGCAGGAAAAGGAATACGAGCCGGTGGGGTCGAACCAGATGCTGCGCAGCGACGTGCGCATCATTGCGGCCACGTCCATCGACCTGCAGGCGGCCATGGCCCGCGGCGCATTCCGCGCCGACCTGTACTACCGGCTGAACGTGTTACCGATCGAAGTGCCCCCGCTGCGGCAGCGGCTGGAGGACCTGCCGGCGTTGTGCGAGGCCGTGCTGGCAGAGCTGGGCAGCCAGTACGAGCTGGAAACCGAAGCGCAGCAACTGCTGGCACGCCATGCCTGGCCGGGGAATATCCGTGAACTGCGCAACGTGCTGGAGCGGGCGACCTTGCTGGCCGATCAACCGCGCCTGGGGGTGGCAGACTTGCGTGCAGCGTTGGGGCCGTTGAGTCCGCTGTCGGCGGCACCGGTGCGCCAGACCTACCGCGAGGCGTGCGAGGCATTCGAGCGCTCACTGATCGCCGGGGCGTTGGCGGACCATGCGGGCAACGTGCCGCAGGCGGCAAAGGCGCTGGGGCTGGGGCGCTCTACCCTGTACAAGAAGATGGTGGCGCTTGGTCTCTGAGCAGAGACTTTTGTCTCTTTTTAGAGATAGCGGGACAAGCTCGGTTGTGCAGGCAGGCAGCGTGCAAATCTGGGAGGAGATGGTGCGTGCGCTTGAACAACAAAATCTCAAAACAGAGACTGAAACACTGCAAAAAATAAAAACTCTATGTAAATCAATAAGTTAAAAATTGGCACGATATCCGCTTTCTCCTGCAAACCGATAACAACAAGACTCACCCAGGAGACACCCGATGACCGTGCTCATCGCCCTTGCCGCGCTGGCCCTGCTGATGCTGGCCGCCTACCGCGGCTACAGCGTCATACTGTTCGCCCCTATCGCCGCCCTCGGCGCCGTTCTGCTCACTGACCCGTCCGCCGTTGCCCCCGCCTTCACCGGGGTGTTCATGGAAAAGATGGTGGGCTTCATCAAGCTGTATTTCCCGGTGTTCCTGCTGGGTGCAGTGTTCGGCAAGCTGATCGAGCTGTCCGGCTTTTCCCGCTCGATCGTGGCCGCTGCCATCCGCCTGCTCGGCACCCGCCAGGCCATGCTGGTGATCGTGCTGGTCTGTGCGTTGCTGACCTACGGCGGCGTCTCGCTGTTCGTGGTGGTGTTTGCGGTATACCCGTTTGCGGCCGAGATGTTCCGCCAGAGCAACATCCCCAAACGGCTGATCCCGGCCACCATTGCCTTGGGGGCGTTTTCGTTCACCATGGACGCCCTGCCCGGTACCCCGCAGATCCAGAACATCATCCCCAGCACCTTTTTCAACACCACCGCCTGGGCCGCACCCTGGCTGGGCCTGATCGGCACACTGTTCGTGTTCTGCACCGGCATGGCTTACCTGCAGCGCCAGCGCAACAAAGCCCAGCGTGCCGGTGAAGGGTATGGCACCGACTTGCGCAACGAACCGGAAACCGCTGCCGACCTGAGGTTGCCCAACCCCTGGTTGGCGATATCCCCGTTGATGCTGGTGGGGGTGATGAACCTGCTGTTCACCCACTGGATCCCGCAGTGGTACGGCGCCAGCCACAGCTTGCAACTGCCCGGCATGAGTGCCCCAGTGAACAGCGACGTGGCCAAGCTGACCGCCATCTGGGCGGTACAGGCGGCGTTGCTGGTCGGCATCCTGATGGTGCTGGCATGTGCCTTCGGCGCCATCCGCAGCCGTTTGGCCGAAGGTACCAAAAGTGCTGTCGGCGGCGCCTTGCTAGCAGCCATGAACACCGCTTCGGAGTATGGCTTTGGCGCAGTGATCGCCTCGCTGCCTGGCTTCCTGGTGCTGGCCGATGCCCTGCGCGGCATCCCCAACCCCCTGGTCAATGAAGCCATCACCGTAACCTTGTTGGCCGGCATCACCGGCTCTGCCTCAGGCGGCATGAGCATTGCGCTGGCGGCCATGGGTGACACCTTCATCGCCGCCGCCCATGCCGCCAACATTCCGCTCGAGGTGCTGCACCGGGTAGCGGCCATGGCTAGCGGCGGCATGGACACCCTGCCGCACAACGGCGCGGTGATCACCCTGCTGGCAGTCACCGGCCTGACCCACCGGGAAGCCTACAAGGACATTTTCGGTATTACCTTGATCAAGACCCTGGCAGTGTTCGTGGTGATTGCCACGTTCTACGCCACTGGCATTGTCTAAGGAGCATTGCATGACCCTCAACGGCAAGACTGCACTCGTGACCGGCTCGACCAGCGGCATCGGCCTGGGTATCGCCCAGGTACTGGCCCGGGCCGGTGCCAACATCGTACTCAACGGTTTTGGCGACCCGGCCCCCGCCCTGGCGGAAATTGCCCGGCATGGAGTAAAAGCCATCCATCACCCGGCCGACCTGGCCGAGGTCGCCCAGATCGAGGCATTGTTCGTCGCGGCCGAGCGCGAGTTCGGCGGCGTCGACATCCTGGTCAACAACGCCGGTATCCAGCATGTGGCCCCGGTCGAACGGTTCCCGGTGCAAAGCTGGGACAAGATCATCGCGCTCAACCTGTCGGCGGTCTTCCATGGCACACGCCTGGCGCTGCCGGGCATGCGCGCGCGCAATTGGGGGCGCATCATCAACATTGCCTCTGTGCATGGCCTGGTCGGTTCGACCGGCAAGGCGGCGTACGTGGCCGCCAAGCATGGCGTGGTGGGCCTGACCAAGGTCGTGGGCCTGGAAACCGCCACCAGCCCTGTGACCTGCAACGCCATTTGCCCGGGCTGGGTGCTGACCCCGCTGGTGCAGCAACAGATCGATGACCGTGCCGCCAGCGGTGGCGATGCGCTGCAGGCGCAGCATGACCTGCTGGCGGAAAAGCAACCTTCGCTGGCCTTCGTCACTCCGCAGCACCTGGGCGAGCTTGTGCTGTTCCTGTGCAGCGAGGCTGGTAGCCAGGTGCGTGGCGCTGCCTGGAACGTTGACGGGGGCTGGTTGGCCCAGTGACGCAGGCTCCCGTGTTGGTTGGCACCGGTTTTTGCCGGTGTTTGCCGCTAACGCGGCTGCTCGCTCATGCGCTATCAGCGGTGCGAGAGCACCGCCCACGGGGCTGGGTGAATGGCCACAAACGCGCAGCAATCAGGCATAATGCGCGCTTTTCGCCCCCCCCCCGAAGCACAGGTAATCCATGAAAGCTCAAGCCCGCCATATTCTGGTCAAGACCGCTGACGAAGCCGAAAAGCTCAAGCAGCGTATCGCCAATGGCGAGGCGTTCGACGTGCTGGCGAAAAAGTTCTCGACCTGCCCGTCCGGCAAACGGGGCGGCGACCTGGGTGAAGTCCGCCCAGGGCAAATGGTCGGCGCCATCGACCAGGTCATCTTCAAGAAGCCCCTGCGCGTGGTACACGGCCCGATCAAGAGCAAGTTCGGCTACCACCTGGTGCAAACCTTCTACCGCGACTAACGCACTGGCCCTGTGCCACCTGACATTTTTGCCAGTTGTGCCCAGCACGCACACCTCTATAAAAACCGCGGTAACCCTGCACGCCATGCGTGACCTGCAGGGCCCCCTGGTCAATGGAGGTTTCCCTGATGCGTCTGCGCCTGATGCTGGCTCTTGGCTCACTGCCGTTACTGAGCATTACCCTGCCCGCTGCACATGCCGCGTGCACCTTCACGCCCACCGCCGGTAACGACAATTACAGCTGCGACAGTGGCAGCGCCCCTTCGCTGGTGGATACCAGCGGCGATAACCGCCTGGTGCTGCCAGCATCGGGCAGTGGCGCGATCACCGGCGACGTGACGTTCGGCGCTGGCAAGGACAGTATCGACATGGCTTCCGGCACCATCGGTGGCAACGTCAACCAAGGCGCAGGCATCGACTACTTTTTGATGAAGGCCGGGGTCATCGCCGGTAACCTCAACCAAGGCGATGGCCTGGATATCTTCCGCATGATAGGGGGCTGGATCAAAGGTACGTTCGACAGCGGCGACTTCGCCGAAATGGACGGTGGACGCATCGGCAACGTCAATATGCGCCTGGACGAAAACACCTTCATCATGCGCGGCGGTGTTGTAGACCGGAACGTGATCACCGCCTTCGACAAGGACTATGTCGAAATCTTCGGTGGCAGCATCGGCGGCAACATCAGCGTCAGTGGGGGTGATGACCAGGTACTGGTGCATGGTGGCGAGGTGGGCGGCGATGTGCTGCTCAGCAGCGGCAATGACCGTTTCACCTGGGATGGCGGCCGCATTGGCGGGCGGGTCGATGCCGGGCCAGGTGATGACCTGGCGCTGCTCAAAGGGCTGAACCCCGAGGTGCTGAACATCACCCTCGACGGCGGTGATGGCAACGACAGCCTGACCTTCGACGCCAGCCAGGCCATTGGCGGTGCACACTACGTGAACTGGGAACAGCTGGCGCTCAACAATGCCAGCCAGCTGGCACTGGATGACACACTGGTGCTGGGAGACAGCAACAGCGGCACAGGCAGCATCGCTATCGACACCAGCAGTACCCTCACCTCGCGCCAAGGTGCGATCACCCCGTTCACCACCGGCCAGCGCGTCTCGGTCAACAACTCAGGTACGCTCGACCTGAGCGCAGGTAACGATGCCAAGGGCCGCCTGACCATCGAGGGCGACTACACCGGCAGCAACGGTAGCCTGCGCCTGAACAGTGTGCTGGCCGGCGACGGTGCTGCGTCTGACCGGCTGGTGGTCAGCGGCGGTGCCATTGGCGGCTCTACCCAATTGAGCATCAACAACCTCGATGGCGCCGGCGCCGCCACCACGCAGAACGGCATACAAGTGGTGGAAGCACGTGACGGCGCAACCAGTACTGCGTCGGCCTTCGTCCAGACCCAGACGCTTTCGGCAGGCGCTTATGACTACCGGCTGTTCAAGGGCGGGGTAACGGCAGGCAGCGAGAACAGCTGGTACCTGCGCTCGACCTTGGTGGCAGCACCCGCGGTCGTCGCCGAACCGGAACCCGGCGAGCCCCCAGCGCCTGCCCCGGCCGTAACCCCGCCGGTGGCTGCACCGTCACCCGGCCAGGTCGACCTGCCGGCACCGGTGCAGGGCGAAAGCCTGCCCCTGTATCGCCCGGAAGTGCCGGTGTATGCCGCAGCGCCAAGGGGCGCCGCGATCATAGCTCGCCAGGCCTTGGGCAGCTTCCACCAGCGCCAGGGTGACCAGCAGCTGCTTCAGGGTGAAGGTGGCTTGCCCGCCAGTTGGGGCCAGGCCTATGGCGGTACGCTGCGCCAGCAATGGACCGGCACGGTCAGCCCAAGCCTGGACGGGGACCTGTACGGTTTCAAGGTTGGCCAGGACCTGTACGCCACCGTCAACGACAGTGGCTATCGCCAGCACATGGGCTTTTACGTCAGCCACAGCCGCCTGGAAGCCGACGTCAAAGGCTTCGCCCTGGCCATGCAGGACCGCAGTGTCGGCGACCTGCAACTCGATGGCGACAGCGTGGGCGGCTATTGGACGCTGGTCGGGCCGCAGGGTGGCTACCTGGATGCCGTGCTGCAGTACACCCGCCTGGACGGGCGCGCCCGCTCCGAGCGGGGTGACAAGCTGAACATCGATGGCCATGCCTGGACGGCGTCGCTGGAGGCCGGCTACCCGATCGCCCTGTCCGACCGCTGGACGGTGGAACCGCAAGCCCAGTTGATTGCGCAGAAGGTCAAGCTCGACAGCGCCAGTGACAGTGTCTCGCGCGTCAGCCATGACGCCCAGGTCGAAATGACCGGCCGCCTGGGCGTGCGCCTGGAGGGTGCCTTCAAGGGCAGCAGCGGGCGCCTGTTGCAGCCCTACGCGCAGGTCAACCTGTGGCACGGCGACGGTGGCCGCGACACCCTGACCTTCGACCACACCGACAAGATCAAGACCGACTACCGCTACACCTCGGTGCAAGTGGAAAGCGGCGTGGTGGCGCAGGTCAGCGATGCACTGAGCGTGCACGGTGGCGTGCAGTACACCACCAACCTTGACAGCCGCCAGCAGGAAGCCAGCGGGGTGAACCTGGGCATACGCTGGGCGTTCTAGGGCCCTGTGTTGGCAATACATTCTCTTTTGGCGAGTGGCTTGGCCGTTTGGCCAAGCCACCGGCAAAAGTGATCAGCGTATTAACCGGGTTGAACCCTAGCGACGCGCCGCCAGTAGGCCGAGGCCAGCGCAGCCCAGCAGCGAGGCGCTGACCCGATTGAACAGGCGCCGCGGACCTGGCTGGCTGAACCAGCGCTGCAGGTAGGCACCAAGGCCTGCATAGAGGGCGATCGCTGCCCATTCCAGCACCAGGAACAGCGCTCCCAGCCAGAGGAACTGCTCACTGACCGGCATACGACTGTCGACGGTTACGAACTGCGGCAGGAACGCGGTGAATATAAGGACCGCCTTCGGGTTACCGGCCGCTACGAAGCATTCCTGCCGCGCCAGGTGCCACATGCCCCGCAACTCACCGCCGGTGCTCGCAGCCACGCCCACCGGTGCCCGCCACAGTTGCCAGGCAATGTAGAACAGGTAACCCGCGCCCACCACTTTGATGGCCAGAAACAGGTATTCACTGGTATGCAGCACCACCGCCAGGCCCATGGCCGCCAGCGCGATCATGCCACTGAACGCCAGGATGCGCCCGGCACCGGCCACGCAGGCGGTGCGCAGCCCGTAGCGGCTGGCGTTGTGCAGCGACAGCAGGTTGTTCGGCCCCGGGGCCATGTTCAGGGCGAAGCAGGCGGGGATGAAGAGCAGCAGGCTCGATAAGTCCATTGTTGTTTTCCTTTGGCAGCAGGCGCCTATTTCGGCGGGCCCGGGGCCATTCGGTCAAGTAACAGCCAGCGATAAAAACTGTACAGGTGCCTTGCAGCTGTTACCCTGCCGACAACCCCGAGGAGCGCATAATGCCCCGTACCCACGCCGCACTGTGGCGCGACCCGAACCTGCCGCACGTGGAAAGCCGGCGCGCCTGCCATAGCCGCGCCTGCTACAAAGCCCACAGCCACCCGACATTCTCCATCGGCGCAGTGGATGCTGGCCTCAGCCTGTTCAGCGGAGCTGCCGGCGGGCAGGCGCGGTTGACACCTGGAACCCTGGTGCTGGTCCCGCCCCGGCGCGTACATGCCTGCAACCCCGCACCCGGCTATGCCTGGAGCTACCAGATGCTGCATGTGGATGCCCACTGGCTGTCGCAACTGCGCCTGGAGTCGGAACTGGGTGACGGCGGGGCTGGCGCACCTGCGCGTATCTGCCGGGAGACACTGCTGTACCAACAGTTCTGCGAGCTGAACGGCCTGCTGTTCTCCACCGCCAGCAATGCAGAGAAAGACGCGGCGCTGGTCGCCTTTCTCGGTGACCTGGACTTTGCCGCACAGCCGCCTCTGGCACCGGCACCGGCATTGGCGACGACGGCCTTGAGCGGCTTGATCGCACGGATCGAAGCCCAGGATCCGGCACAGTTGAGCCTGGCAGTACTGGCGCGGGAGGCCGGGCTTGGGCGCTATCAGTTGATTCGGGCGTTTCGTGCAGCCACCGGTTTCACACCCCATGCTTACCTGCTCAACGCCAGGGTCAACCTTGGGCGGCAGCTGCTGGGCAAAGGGCAGGCACTTGCAGAGGTGGCCTACCGGTTGGGGTTTGCCGACCAGAGCCATTTCCAGCGGGTGTTCAAGGCTCATGTGGGGGTGACACCGGGGCAGTTTCGCGGCGATTGAAGGTGCAGGGCCGTAAGACGAGCCTTGGCCCCTGCAATATTCTTCAATACGCCCGGCCGGCCCGGCAGCAGACTGCGGCTTTTCCCGCAGAGCAGCCCGGCCCATGCAAATATTCCTGATCGTCGCCCTCGCCCATTTCCTTGCACTGCTATCGCCAGGCCCGGACTTCTTTCTGGTCGCACGCACGTCGGTCAGCAGCGGCTGGCGTAGCGCCAGCGGCGTTTGCCTGGGGATCGCCCTGGCCAATGGTGCGTTCATCACCGTGGCCTTCACCGGCCTGTCGGTGCTTCAGGAAGGCAGCCCACTGTTCACCGGCCTGCAACTGGTCGGTGCCCTGTACCTGGCGTACATCGGTACGCTGTTCCTGCGCCATGCAGGGCATACCCGCCTGACGGCGGCCGTTGGCGAGCACACTGGGCAAGGGTGGTGGCAGGGTCTGGGCATGGGTTTGCTGTGTGCCCTTCTCAACCCCAAGAACGCACTGTTCTACGCGAGCCTGGCCAGTATGGTCGGCAGCGCCAGTGCCGGCTGGAAAGCCGCTTGCGCGCTGTGGATGTTCGGGGTGGTGCTGCTGTGGGACCTGATGGTTGCCATGGCCATCGGCAACCAACGGGTACTGAGGCGCTTCGCGCGCTGGCTGCCGTGGCTGGAACGCAGCTCCGGGATCATGCTGGTGCTCTTGGGCGCGGCTGTACTGTTACACCTGGCCTGGGGCTGACCAGCTTCAGGCTGCGCATGTCCACCAAGGTGAAGTGGCCGCTGGCCCAGCCGCCGGTGTCCAGGTGCCAGACATTGCCCAGCAGCGTGGCCTGCGGCACCGGCGTGTGGCCCACCAGCAAGGCACGCAGCCCTCGCACCGGCTCGGTATCGCCAGCCCTGAGCCGCCGCCGCGACCACTGGCACACCTGCCTGACTTTGGGGTCATCCAGCAGCTCCAGCCACGTTCTCAATTGCAGCCAATCGGCAGTCGGGCTGTCGGCATGCAGCAGGCCGACCAGGCCTGCCGCACTTTCAACCTCGATCGCAATCGGCAGTTGCTCGAAGCGCTCGACGAAGCGCAGTTGCTCGGCACGCGGCAGGTCGATGAACCAACCGCCGCCGGCTTCGCGATACATGGCCAGGTCCAGCTTCCCACCCCGCACGCGGGTAATGGCCAAGGCCTCATGATTGCCTTGCACGGCATGAAACCAAGGCTTGGCCAGCCACTCCAGAGCCGCTTCGTTGTCTGGCCCGCGGTCGACCAGGTCGCCCACGCTGAACAGGCGGTCCACGGCGGGGTCGAACCCCACCGCATCCAGGCATTGCTGCAGGCGCTGGAAGTGGCCGTGAATATCGCCCACTGCCAGGTCGCGGCCCCGCAGGTTGGCGATCATGCGCCGTAACCGTCCCATCTCACTGTTCCTCTGCTGGCGCTGCTCAGGCAGGGATGAAAGGCTGACGGACCCGCCCTCCCCCGCGCGCATGGCGCCCTTGATGAACAGCATGGCACAACCTGCCCCAACCGCGCAGGTCGTGGGACACTTTCGCCCCTTGTGCTCCCTGAGGGCCCCTTCACTGGTGCAGGCGTCGTGGCCGATAGTATGCTGGCGGCATCAACCTTTACCAGGGAAGGGTTTACATGAAGCTGTGCGCCGTACAACTGGCATCGCTCAAAGGCGAAGTCTCAGCCAACCTGCAGCGCCATCTGGCCTGCATCGAACAGGCTGCAGCGCTTGGCGCCGAACCGGTGGTGTTTCCCGAGTTGTCGCTGACCGGCTATGAGCCCACTGTGGCACGCCAGGCGGCCATGTCGGCGCTGCTGGCAAACTGCATCGGCGAAGGCTTCATCGTCGATACCCGCCAGGCCAATGCCAGCGCCCTGCCGCTGGGCCCGGTATGACCTATTTCGTACTGGCCGTGCTCAGCTATGCCTGCGCCTACTACCTGACCGGCCTGATCATTCGGGGGCAATTGGCCGACGTGGCCGAGCATTTGCGTCACCGGCCCGACGCGCCGACACCCGGCGCCTACCTGCGTGAAGTGCAACAGGCTGCGCGGCGGGCCCACCGGCACTACACCCTGATGGCAGGATCGGGACTGGCGGTACTGGCTTGCCTGATCGCCAGCTGGTTCGGCTGAACCGCTAAAGGTCCAGCGCCAGGCTCTGCCGCCCTTCCAGCGCCAGCAGGTATTGCTTGGCGGCCAGCCCGCCGGCAAACCCGGTCAAGTTGCCTGATGCACCGATGACCCGGTGGCAAGGCGCAATGATCGAGATGGGGTTGCGGCCATTGGCCGCGCCCACGGCACGCACCGCACTGGGGTTGCCGACCTGCCGGGCAATCTCGGCGTAGCTGCGGGTTTCACCGAAGGGTATGGCCAGCAACGCGGCCCACACCTGGCGCTGGAACCCGGTACCGGCAAAATCCAGCGGCAGCTCGAACTGGCGGCGCTTGCCGCTGAAGTACTCACCCAGTTGGCGAGCGGTTTCCAGCAGCACCGGGCACTGGTCGTCCCGGTACAGTGCGCCCAGGCGCACGCGGTTTTCGCGCTCGTTCTCCCACAGCACGGCTGCCAGGCGATCGCAGCGCGCTACCAGGGTAAGCGTGCCGACGGGCGATTGCATGATGGTGAATGCGCTGGACATCAGCGGGCTCCTGCAGATTGCGATGCCGCCACTGTAAGTATCTACCGTCTGTGGCGCATCCGCTTTCTTGCTCGGGTAACTGCCCAGCCGGCACTGATCCGCACCGGACGGGGGACTGAGGCGTTCACACTATCACTTTGTAATTAACCCTAATCGAACTGAATCACGCGTTGTTCTGATGGGTCGAGAATTATGAATGCAGTCAATTCATGAGGTGAACCATGACCATCGTGGCAGAAACGCTCGCCCAGCTCGCCCAGGCACTCAAGGCTCAGGGAGCGCGGCGCATCGCTGACCTTACCTTCATCCGTGCGCCCTATCGCTGCGGCAAGCGCTGGATATGCAGTGTGGTACGCCGAGGGGCCAGGCGCAAATTGATCAAGCAGTCGTGAGCCCGGTTGAAACCTGGCGCGGTCTGAAAGGACCCAGCCGCGCTCGGCGCTGTTTCAGTCCAGGCATTCCTTGGCCGCCTGGCGCAACTTGTCCCCGGACAAGAAACTGCCTTTGTAGAACGTAGCACGGCTGCCTTCGCCTGAATCGATCACCTCCAGTACATCGTCACTGGCCACGGCACTGGATGCCGTCAGCCGATAGCCATGGGCAATCGATTTCTGCGTGGCTTGCGGGGCCACAGCCTGCCATTTAGGCAACACGCAGGCCGCATATTCCTGGGGTGTTTTCGAAGTGAGTTTGCTGGCCGTCGGCTTGCCAGGCGTGGCACAACCGGCGAGGCCGGCGATTAACAATGAACTCATAAAAATACGAAAAGTATGCATTTGCAATTGACTCGTATGGATATGCTGCATTCTAACGAGACCGATACCGACAGACCAATCAACCAAGGTCTTGCCTTGAGAAGCCTGTTGTTCAACGCCAGCGCGTTACAGCGACTATTTGCTTCTAATGACGGAACGAATTGAATCCGCTCCGCTTCTGATGAGCAACAGGCAGCGCAGATTCGGGCTGGCCCTGTTCACTTACCTTGACTCAGTGCTCGCTTCGTTCAGGAGATTGCCATGCTCTGGTGGCTGGAACTACTCACCCAATATGCAACCGCCACTGGCTTGGCTGTCCTCTGTATCCTGGTGTTCTGGGCTTTTGGGCTGGCGTTCGGACGCGCCTATCTGAAGTTGCTTTCTGGCTTGCTAGCCACCATGCTGCTGATGATCGCCGCGTTCCCGCACGGCGTAGACTTCGCCCTGAGGAATCACCTCACTCCGGGTGACGCCAGCGCCCTGCTATTGTTCATCGCCGACGCATCGGGCGTAATCACCGCGGTGCTGCTAGCCTCGTTCTTCTTCGATCCGGAATTGTTGCTGGATGAGGCCTGATCACTCAGGCCCGCCTTGCCTGACCACAGGCGCAACAGCATCAGACAATCAGGCCCCCGCATATGGAAACGCTTCGCACCATCAAGTCAGATCTGGTCAGGACAGCAGAGCACCTGGACCAGCTTAGCCAGGCCATGAGCGGCCATGCGCGATTCATGACGGGCCGCGGCAGTTCGCCAGGCGACATCGATGTTACTGCGCACGTGCTTGCTATTGATGGGGTTGCGGAGCAACTGCGCGCCGTCGCTGCGAGAATGGACGCCGGTGAGCGCGCAGATGAAAGCTTACTGCAGCGCAGGCCTAGCGAAATTTGAGCTTAACCACTTTACTCAGTGCCCAGCCGCTGAAAACGTAGAACGCGTCCAGATAAAAGCGGCCTGCGTAATTGGGCAACGGCGCGTTGTTCAGCAGCACATCAGGATCAGGCGTGGGCGGAAACAGCGCATAAATGCCATTGGGCAGCACTGCTAGTGCCAGCAATAACAGGTAAGTCGAGACTTGCAACAGGGTGGCCCGGCTGCCGAACCGGACCGACCATTTCAAACCGTAATAGGCTACCAGGCCGGCAACCGGCAATACCCAGAAATGCGTCGGGATCCCAATGAACATTTCGGCGACAACGCTTCTTGCTTCCACCCGCTGCTCTCCATTCAAACTGCTTGAATATTGCGTAGTGCTGTATCACCCGTTTTGGATACCGCGCAGACACCCACGAGGAACGCAGCGCCATCATACTACTGAGCATCACGCGGCAAAACTGACAGCTCAGGAGTGACTACGCTGCGGTGGCCGGGGGCTCCCTGTACAACTGGACCATGAAGGTGGTGCCGTAGACGGCATGGGAGGTCATGGAGACTTGCCCGCCGTGGGCGTGAGCGACTTCCTTGACAATGAACAGACCAAGGCCGATGGACCGCAGCCCTTCCTGGCGGTCACTGCCGCGCGTCATTGGCTCGTATAAGGTGGGTATCACTGCTTCGGCGATGGCGGGGCCGTGGTTGTGCACACTGATCAGCACGCTGTCCGCGAAACAGTCAGTGGTCACCGTAATCGGCTGGCGCAAGTCACCGTAGGCAACGCTATTGGCGACCAGGTTGCCTATCATTTGCTGCAGCCTGTCCTGATCCACTTCGAACATGGCTTGCCCGCGGGAAAGATGGCGGATGCTGGCGTGGCAGAAGATGATCCTCAGCTCGCTGACACATTGATCCACCACCCGCAACAGGTCGACTCGCTGACGCTTGACGCTGATACCCTGGCCTAGCCTGACCGAGGCGAAATCCAGCAGGTCAACGATCATGCGCTGCGCGCGTTCGGCCGATGTGTTGATGCTGCTCAACAGGCGCCGGGCCCGCTCGCCTTGCGCATCACGCCCCAGCAGTTCGGTCGCCATCCTGATAGCCGTCATGGGGTTTTTCAGGTCATGGCTGGCAACCGCCACCATCTGCTCGGCCAGCAGCGCACGCCGCTGGGCGTCGGCGTAGGCCAAGGCCAGGTCGTCCTGTGCGCGCTGCAGGGCCCGCTCGGCACTGATTTTTTGCGCCAGCAGCTCCTCGGCCCGCTGCATGGCCTGAAACACCGTGTGCTCGTTGCGATCGCGCTCGCCGGTACTGAACAAGGCCAGCTGAAAACGAACCCCTTCAACGGTTTCCCGGCGCACGGCATTGAGCAGCATGGCCACCACGTGACCATCACGGTGACACAGGCCGACCTTCACCTCTGAAATCGAGCCCTGCAAGTTCAGCAAAGGCCCCCAGTGGGTCAGCTGGAAGGTACGGCCCACGGTGGTCAGCAACTGATCGAAACTGCGCTGTTTCAACTGCTCTACGTCATACCCCAGCCAGTTGCCAAAGGTGGCGTTGCAGCGCAGCAAGGTGCCGTCCGCCTCCATGACGACCAGGCCACAAGGCGCATGCTCGAAGTAAGACGCGTCGAACATCACGGTCGGATCATTCACGGCCTAGCCCCAGGCGCGTGAAAAACTCGTCCATGGCCGCGGCGCAGGCGCTTGAGGCGCTGAGCTGCGGGTAATGGCCCATGTTGTCCACCAGCACAAGCTGGCTGCTGGGCATCACCCTTTCCAGGTACTCGCCCACGGCCACTGGAACTACCGGGTCCGCTCTGCTTTGCAGGATCAGCGTCGGCACATTCAAGCCTTTCACATCCTCGCGGTGGTCGGACAAGAAGATCACGCGGGCGAAATGCCGGGCGATCTCCGCGTTGGTGCGACGGAAACTGCTGACCAACTCTTCCTGCATCGCAGGCTCACCCGACGCGCCCATCAACACAGGCGCCATGGTGCTGGACCAACCCAGGTAATTCTCATCGATCATCGACAGCAGCCCCAGCACGTCCTCCTGGCTGAAGCCGCCGTTGTAACCGTTCGCGTCGATGTAGCAAGGCGACCCACCGATCAGCACCAGCCCCGCGATTCTGCCAGGCCGCCGTCGCTCGGCCAGCACACTGATCATGGCACTGACCGAATGCCCCGCAATAATGACCGGGCCTTGGGCGAATTCATCGATGATTTCGTTCAAGTCATCGGCATAGCCCCATAGGGTCGAGTATTTTTCTCTGTTGTGGGCAGCGAGGTCGGACTGCCCGGCACCGACCAAGTCATAGGTGATGACACGCATGTGTGACGTGAAATGGGGCCACAACGCTTTCCACATTGACTGGTCGCAGCCAAACCCGTGAGACAGAATCAGGGTGGCCGGCCCGACACCCTCGATATGTACATAGTTACGCTGCTGTACAGTCATACATATCCCGATTCGGTCGCCATTGCGCTGATAAAACCAGCCAGTCCATGCTGCCCGAGAGCATACTGGACTGCAGATCAAGCTGCCGGTGGTGGTTGCTGAATGACATTGAGCGCGAAGCCAACCCACTTTCGAAGCCTTAAACCGGCACCATACAGGATGCAGATGGATAGTTCCGAAAAAACAACCGATCTCCCAGCATTTGTGTGCTCTAGCGCTCGGTCAGGTGAACGCCGATAGCAAAAGCTGCCACGACCAGCACTACCTCGACCACGACATAAGCAACCAGGAATTCATCGGAAAACATGACAGGGTCTCTGAGACGCCGCAGCGCACAATGCGCTGCGGGAATGGCTCAGAGCCATCAACGCCGGCAAAAGTTCAGCCACGGTACGGCGCTGCCCAGCAGGGGGCTGGGGGCGGCCGAAACCGTGCACCGTTTTCGGGAAAGGCTCGGCTGCGACAGGCAGGTTTTCAAATCGCATTTGCCCGGTTCGCGCAATAATCTGTGCGCTCTAATCGCCTATTTCCGCGCATACCAATCGAATAGTCTGGCGCCATCACATTCAAGGAGCTTGATGATGGCCGCTATGAAATTGCACTTTCTGTTCGACCCGCTCTGTGGTTGGTGCTATGCCAGCGCCGACACGCTGAGGCACCTGGCAGAGCGCTTCGCCGATGAGCTGGAGATGCACCCGGCGGGGCTTTTCGCAGGGCCAGGTGCACGGCAGATCACAGCTGAGTTTGCCCACTTCGCCCGGGCCAACGACTTGCGAATCGCTTCACTCACCGGCCAGCACTTCAGCGAGTTGTATTTCAAGCAGATTCTCGGTGACCGCTTGCTGCGGTTCGACTCACTGCCGGTCAGCCGCGCACTCACCCTGACCCGAGGGTACGGCAAGGCGCTGGAGCCAAAGCTGTACGCGGCCCTGCAAACAGCGCGCTACGTGGATGGCCTTGATACCTCGTCGCCCGACGTAGTGGCGGCCTGCACTGCCGACTTCCTGGGCCAGGAGGGTTTAACGGCCGATGGGCAGGCACTGCTCACGGCGCTTACCCAGCAAGAGCAACTGGCCAACCAAACCTCGGCCCGCTTCACCGAAGCGCAGGCACTGATGCGCAAAGCGGGCGCAACTGGTGTGCCGCTGTTGCTGATCGAGCTCGACCAGCGCATGCATGCCTTCAGCGGGCCAGACCTCTACAACCAGCCACACCGCCTGATCGCTACGATCGAGCAGCTCAGGCAGGCCGCAGTCTGAAGCCGTCCAGCACGGTGTTTGCCGCCAGGCTGCGCTAGAAGTTGGCGCCCACGCTGAACGCCACATAATCGCGGTCGCCGCGGGTGCCATAATCGCCGTCGAGGTAAGCGGTATAGGCCAGGCTGGCCCAGTACTGGCTAGCCAGGCTGACGTCCACGCCCACGCTGATCGAGCGTGAGCCTTCGTTGAAAGCCGAACTGTCGGCCGGCGAAAAGCCCCTGACATCGTGGGCCCAGGCCAGACCTGGGCGAATGTCCAGACCCTGGATCAGGTTGGGGTAGCTCCAGGTCGCTCGCAGGCGGTATCCCCAGGCAAAGGCGGTGACAAAGCCCTCGTTGTTGCAGTCGCCCGGGCTCTTTGAAATCGCCAGGCACAGGCTGTTGTCAGCCAGCTCGCCGTTACCGTAGGCACCCGAACGGCCATAACGCGGCCCGAACCGCCCTTCCAGCCCGCCGACATAGGTCGCCCCAACCTCGCCCATCAGCAGCAACTGGTTCGCGCCCATGACCTGGCTGAATGCCTGCACCACCGATACCTGAGCCTGGGTCACCTCCTTGCGCCGGTAACCGTCGAACGGGGTGTCGCCCGTCGCCGGGCGCAGGCCGTCGGCGTTGAGCGGGCTGCGGCCAGGGGCATTGAGCAATGACTGCAGCACATCATTGCCGTTGAGCTGCACCGGCATGTTCGGCCGGTAGCTCAGTTCCCCCTGCACGGCGGCGCCGTTGCGCAAGGTGGTGGCGAAGGTCAGACCGTACAGGCGGATGTCCTCGGGGTACTGCGCCTGGTACTGCGAGGTACCCATGCGCAGCGCGCCAGCCAGGGTCTGCCCGTTGCCGGACGCCATGAACGCGCCGCAACTGGCCAGCGCCACGCCGATGTTGCCGCACAGTTCACGGGCAAAGCCCGTATTGGCGTAATAGCGGCTGCTGACCGTGCCCAGGTAGGGCGAGCGGCTGTGGTAATTGGCCGCGAACAGGCCGAACTCGGTATCCAGAGGTTCCACGTACCAGTGCAACGACACCCCCCATTGGCCACCGTCGCGCGCATCCTGGTCGGCGCCTCGCGGCACGCGTACGCCCTCCTCCGTCAGCGTCACACCGAACGGCGCCAGGGCCTGCGACACGGCCGGGTTGGTCAGCGCCTGCCCGCCGACATCCAGGCCCTGGCAGCCTTCGGGCATGAAGTCGTTGCCGGAAAAGAATGTTGCGCAGTTTTCCAGCCGGGTCTGCTCCCAGTCCAACTGATAAAAGGCGTCGAAAGACACCGCCTGGTTGAGGTTCTGCGTGACATACAGCAGGTTGACCGGTGCCAGGGCGTCCTTCACTTCCGCGCCCGGCCGGCGCAGCGCCGCCTGGTTGAAGGGGTTGATCACGTTCAGCCCGCCCTGGATGAACAAGCTTTCCCCCCAGTTGACCACCTGCTTGCCCACACGCAGCGAACCGGGCTCACCCGCAATGTCATAAAGGCCGTAGGCGAAGGCATCAAGCAGCTCCGCCCCTGCGGTTTTCGCCGAGACCAGGCGGTTGCGGTCGTCGATGTCGACAGCCCGCTGGCTGTGGTCGCGCTGCGCAGTGTCGTACCAATAGGTGCCCCGCAGGAATACACCCAGGTTACCGCGACGCAGCTCCAGGTCATGGGTGCCTTTGAACAGCAGCGAAAAAACGTCGCCTGACCGGTAGTTGCGTCGCCCGTCATTGCCATTGGCAGCCTGCAGCTGCTGGGTATCGGGGTTGGCAGTGCTGACGGCGGTGCTCAATGACAGGGCCGAATCGAAACGCCCTTGCAGCGGCCCAACGTCGAATTGCCCCCCCACAACCGGGGTTGCGAGCAGGCAGCACAGGGCCGCCAACGGCGCCTGGCGCCGGCAGGTTGAAAAGATTGCGCTCACTCTTGACCTCTTGTTGTTCTAGTAGTGAGGAAAATGACGGGTTCAGCGCGCTCGCGCCGGCCGCCCAGGCCGGCGCTGTCGGTGACGAGCAGTATCAGGGTGGGCTGACTACGCTCACAAATAGCGTGTTCGGATCACTGCCATGCCGCTTCGTTATGGCCCAAGGGCAACGGCGCGCAACTAAACCGGCAGCAGGCTGGCGAAGGCACTGCGCAATCTGGCGGGAATCGCGACCGGGCGGTTGTTGCGGCGATCGACGAACACATGGGTGAAGCGGCCAGCGGCGCAGGCCTGGGGCTCGCCCTTGACGAACACCGCCAGGGCGTAATGCACCGAACTGTTGCCCAACCGCTCGACGGCAATCCCCACCTCAATGCGTTGCGGGAACGCGACGGCGGCGAAGTAGTCGCAGGCAGACCCTGCCACGTAAGCCACCACCGGGTCGTGGTGAATATCCAGGCCGGCGTGTTCGATCAGCCAGGTGTTCACGGCACTGTCGAAAAAACCGTAATACACCACGTTGTTCACATGCCCATACAGGTCGTTGTCGTGCCAGCGCGTGGTGATTGGCTGGAAGTGGCGGTAGGCGCCACGCCGCGGGCGTTCCCTGGCCATGGTCAGAACGCCGCCTCATAGAGGGCCAAGGCATCGTCGAGCGTGACCTTGCGCGGGTTGTTGACCAACAACCGTTGCTGTTGCAGGGCATCCTCGGCCAGCAATGGCAGGCTGTGCCGCGGCACCCCAACATCCCGCAGCCGGCTGGGCAGGCCGCAGCGTGGCGCCAGTTGCTCCAGCTCATCGATGAACTGGTTGCACAGCTCATGGGGGTCGCCGGGCACCAGCCGCCCGCCCAGCAATGCCGGGGCCAGCGCAGCATAGTCGGCGAACGCTGCCAGCCGGTTGAAGCGCATCACGTGCGGCAGCACCAGTGCATTGGCCAACCCATGCGGCACGTGGTAGCGCGCCCCCAACGGGTAGGCAAGCGCATGCACCGCTGCCACCGGCGCGTTGGCAAATGCCTGCCCGGCCAGGCAGGCACCCAGCAGCATGGCCTGGCGCGCCGCCAGGTTGCCACCGTTGTGGACCGCCTGGTCGAGGTTGCCTGCCAGCAGCGTCAGCGCCTCCCGGGCCAACAAGCTGGACATCGGGTTGCGCTTGAACTGGCTGGTGGTGGCCTCGATGGCATGGACCATGGCATCTATCCCCGTGGCCGCGGTTATCGCCGGTGGCAGGCCCAGGGTGCGCTCGGCGTCGAGCAGCGCCAGGTCAGGCAACAACAGCGGCGAGATCACCGCCAGCTTGGCGGCCTCGCCGGTGGTGATCACGGCGACGGGGGTGACCTCCGAGCCGGTCCCGGCGGTGGTCGGTACCTGAATCAGCGGCAGGCGCTGGCCTTTGGCCTGGTCGATGCCGTAGACCGCCTCCAAGGTCTGCTCGCAGGCCGGGTGTGCCAGCAGCGCAACCAGCTTGGCGACATCCATCGAGCTGCCGCCGCCGAAACCGACGATCAGCTCGGCGCCGATATGCCGCGCCCGGCCCACGGCCGACAGCACACAGGCATGGCTGGGGTCGGCGCTGACCTCGCTGAAGATGGCCACGCTCAGGTGCGCCTGGGTAAACCCTGGCAGCAAGTCATCGAGCATGCCCAGGTTGACGATGCCGGGGTCGGTCACGATCAGCACGCGGCGCACGCCACGGCGTTGGCATAGCTGCGCCAGGCGCCCGGCGGCACCGGTTTCGCATAGCAGGTGGGGGGTGGTGGCAAAACTGAAAGGCTGCATGCTCATGTTCCTTGTTCTTGTGGGTGAACAGCGGGGCCAGGTCAAAAGGCAAAGTGCGCTTCATCCAGGCTCATCAGGCACTGTGCGCCGCCGCGCAAGGCATCGCAGTGGGCAGTGGCGCGCGGCAATACCCGCTGCCAGTAGAAGGCAGCCGCGTGCAACTTGGCCTGGTAGAAGGCGCGGTCCTGACTGCCTGTGGCCAAGGCCGCACTGGCGGTTTCGGCCGCCCGGAGCCACAGTGCGGCCAGCAGCACGTAGCCTGAATAGGCGAGGAAATCCACCGCCACCGCGCCGATTTCCTGGGGGTCGCAGCGGCAGGCATCCAGCACTTCGGCGCTCAGGTTGCGCCATTCCAGCAGGCGCTGGGCGACCGCCTGGGCCATCCCGGCCAGCGCCTCAACGCGGCAGTTGCGTGCCGCTGCAAGTAGCTCATCGATCAGCAGGCGCAGCTGCTCGCCGCCATCGCCCAGCAGCTTGCGGCGAATCAGGTCCAGCGCCTGAATGCCGTTGGTGCCCTCGTACAACTGGGTGATGCGGCTGTCACGCATCAGCTGCTCCATGCCCCATTCACGGATGTAGCCATGCCCGCCGTACAGCTGCACGCCCAGGCTGGCAGTCTCCTGGCCAACATCGGTGAGGAAGGCCTTGACGATCGGAATCAGCAATGCAGCCCGGCGCCCGGCGGCCGCCTGCAACTCGGGTTGCAAGGCACCGTGCTCCAGGTCCAGCGCTTGGGCGGCAAAGACCGCCAGCATGCGGCAGCCCTCGCTGAGGGTTTTCTGGGTCAACAGCATGCGCCGTACATCAGGGTGGCAGATGATCGGGTCGGCACTGCGCTCGGGCGCCACCGGCCCTGCCAGGGCGCGCGACTGCAGACGCTCGCGCGCATAGGCCAAACCACCCTGGAAGGCTGCTTCGGCAATGCCCAGCCCCTGCAGCCCGACCTGGAAGCGCGCGTCGTTCATCATGGTGAACATGCACGCCAGACCCTGGTTGGCCTCCCCCACCAGCCAGCCGCGCGCGCCATCGAAGTTCATCACGCAGGTCGCCGCGCCCTTGATGCCCATCTTGTGCTCCAGTGCGCCGCATTCGAGCGCATTGCGCAGGCCCAACCCACCGCCGGCGGTGCATTCGAACTTGGGCACCAGGAACAGGCTGATGCCACGCACACCGGCCGGCGCATCCGGCAAGCGTGCCAGCACCAGGTGGACGATGTTGTCGGTGAGGTCCTGGTCGCCGCCGCTGATGAAGATCTTGCTGCCGCTGATGCGGTAGCTGCCATCGCCCTGCGGCTCGGCACGGGTACGCAGCAGCGCCAGGTCGGTGCCGGCTTGCGGCTCGGTCAGGCACATGGTGCCGGCCCATTCGCCGCTGACCAGCTTGCCCAGGTAGTCGCGCTTGAGTGCTGCACTGCCATGCCGGTGCACGGCCAGCACGGCGCCCTCGGTCAGGCCGGAATAGATCCGGAACGACAGCGACGCGCCCATCAGCATTTCATGGAAGCAGGCCGCGACCATTTGCGGCAGGCCCTGCCCGCCATGCTCCAGCGGGCCGGTCATGCCACCCCAGCCCTGCTCCACATAGTGCCGGTAGGCTTGGCGAAAGCCCTCGGGCGTGCGCACGCTGCCTTGCTCCAGGCGGCAGCCCTGCTCATCGCCCTGGCGGTTGAGCGGCGCAACCACCTCGCCGGCGAAACGTGCACCCTGCTCAAGTATGCCGTCAATGGTTTCACGGTCCAGTTCAGTGCCCAGGCGGGCACAGTGCGCCGTCACATCGAACAGTTCGTGCAGCACGAAGTGCATGTCACGCAGGGGGGCTCGGTAGTTCATGCGCGGCCCCCTCGGACGTCGGCCAGGCGTTTGCCCTCGGCCACCAGGCGCATCAACAACCCGGCCGGGCGCCAATGCTCGCCGAACAGCCCCTGCAGGCGTTCCAGCCGCGCTAGCAGCAAGCTCAGGCCCTGCTGGTCGGCCCAATGCATTGGCCCGCCGGCCTGGTGCGGGAAACCATAGCCATGCAGGTACACCCGGTCGATGTCAGCGCTGCAACCCGCCACCGTTTCCTCAAGAATTTTCGCGCCTTCGTTGACCAGCGCCAGCAGGCAGCGTTCGCGGATTTCCTCGTCGTCGATCGGGCGCCGGTGCACGCCAAGGTCCTGGGCGACCTTGAGCACCAGCGCGTCGACTTCTGGGTCGTGCCCGGCTTCACGGCTGCCGGGGGCATAACGGTAGTAGCCCTGGCCGCTTTTCTGGCCGAACCGCCCCAGTGCGCACAGGGCATTGTCGACCTGTACCAGCGGTGCATCCATGCCGTGTCCAGCCAGCTGGCGCGCTCGCCACTCCAGGTCGAGGCCGACCACGTCGTACATGCGAAACGGGCCCATGGCCATGCCGAACGTCTGCAGCGCCCCGTCCACCTGCCACGGCGTGGCGCCTTCGAGCAGCAGCTTGCGCGCTTCGGCCACATAGCTGGCGAGCATGCGGTTGCCGATGAAACCCGGGCAGTTGCCGGCCACCACCACTTCCTTGCCCATGCGCTGGCCGAGGTCCTGGGCCGCGTCGAGCACCGCCGGCGACGTGCGCTCCCCGCGCACCACCTCCAGCAGCTTCATCACATGGGCCGGGCTGAAGAAATGCAGCCCCAGCACCTGTTCGGGCCGGCGGGTCACCGCCGCGATGGCGTCGATGTCCAGCGCCGAGGTATTGCTGGCCAGGATGGCATCGGCCTTGAGCGTGCTGTCCAGGGTACGGAAGATCGCCTGTTTGAGCGCCAGGCTCTCGTACACCGCTTCGATCACCAAGTCGGCTGCGGCGAGGTCGTCATAGGCCATGACCGGGTGCACGCGCGCCAGGCAAGCATCAGCTTCGGCCTGATCGATGCGGCCTTTGGCAACCTGTTGTGCCCAGGTTTGCGCGATCATGGCCAGGCCTGCTTCGGTGGCGCTGGGGTCGTTGTCCAGCCACTGCACTGCAAGGCCTGCACCGGCCAGGCTGATGACGATGCCACGGCCCATGGTGCCGGCGCCGATCACCGCCACCTGCTGAACGTTGTAGAGGGTACTCACGGGTGACGCTCCTGATTCGAGGTGTGAAGGCATTGCCCTCACCCTAGTCAGGCGCCTACTATTTTTGAAATTCTCATTTTCCATCCCATGTATTTTTTGCATGAATATTGCCAACTTCGACCTCAACCTGCT
The DNA here is from genome assembly GCF_013305665.1 of Pseudomonas sp. NY5710. Lineage (NCBI taxonomy): Bacteria > Pseudomonadati > Pseudomonadota > Gammaproteobacteria > Pseudomonadales > Pseudomonadaceae > Pseudomonas > Pseudomonas sp. NY5710. Next base: position 2,322,868 of record NZ_CP045554.1, on the reverse strand, counting down.
GCGCGTGCTGGACATGCTGCTGCGCGAACAGAACGTGTCGCGCGCCGCCGAGCGCCTGGCGTTGACCCAGCCGACGGTCAGCAATGCGCTGGCACGCTTGCGCGACCTGTTGGGCGACCCGCTGCTGGTGCGCGTCGGCCGGCGCATGCGCCCCACCCCGCGCGCGCTGGCCCTGGAAGGCCCGATTCGCGCGGCCTTGCTGCAGATCGAACAGACCCTTGGCGCTGGTGACCGCTTCGACCCCAGGCTTAGCCACCGGCAACTGCGCATCGCCCTGACTGACTTCGCCGAACAGCTGTGCATGCCAAAGTTGCTGGCCACCCTGCAAACCCAGGCCCCGCACTTGCGCGTGGATGTGCTGCACCTGGCGCCCAACCTGCCTGCCGAAGCCCTCGACCGGGGCGAACTCGACCTGGTGCTGGGGCGCTTCGATGACGTGCCCGCCCGCTACGAACGGCGCCACTGGCGCAGCGAAACCCTGCACGTGGCCGTGCGCCAGGGCCACCCCGACGTGCAGGGCACGCTCGACCTTCAGGCGTTTCTCGCCCTGCGCCACTTGTGGGTGCACGGCGGCCAGACCCGTGGCATGGTCGACCAATGGCTGGGGGAACAGGGTCTGGCCCGGCGCATCGTCTACACCACGCCCAATTACCTGCAGGCCGCGCACCTGGCCGCCAGCTCCGACCTGTGCGTGGTGCTGCCTACCGCCTTGGCCCGCCATTTCGCCAGGCTGCTGCCGTTGCAGGTGTTCGAGCTGCCGTTCGCCCTTCAACCGTTCCAACTGGAGCTGGTGTACCTTGCCCATCGTCAGCACGACCCGGCTTTGGCCTGGCTGGTGGCGCGCATCATGGACATCGGTGCTGGCTGAGCCATCGCAATTGGGCATGGGGAGCCATGCAAGAGTGGTATTGGTTCGCCAGCGAGCTCTGTCCTTAGAGTGTTTGCCCTCAGAACAGAACAATAAGGACCACCCCATGCACCTGCGCACCCTGCCCTGCCTGCTGGCCCTGGCGTTGCCCCACGCAACGCTGGCCGTAGAGCCGGCCAAGCAAGCCAGCGAGTTCACCCGCCAAAGCAACCAGCAATGGTTGCAGCGCCTGCCCTTCGACGACCGCAGCGACTTCGACAATGCCCGCCGCGGCCTGCTCGAAGCCGTCGACCAGCCCGTGGTCAATGCCGCCGGCAAAACCGTCTGGGACCTGCAGCGCTACGCCTTCCTGGCAGGCAATGCACCGGCCACGGTCAACCCAAGCCTGTGGCGCATGGCCCAACTGAACACCCTTGCCGGGTTGTACAAGGTCAGCGAGGGCATCTACCAGGTGCGCGGCCTGGACCTGGCCAACATGACCCTGATCGAAGGCGAGCACGGCCTGATCGTGATGGACCCGCTGCTGTCGGTGGAAACCGCCCGGGCCGGGCTGGCCATGTACATGCGCCATCGCCCGCAGCGGCCGGTGGTGGCGGTGATCTACACCCACCCGCACGTCGATCACTTCGGCGGGGTGCGTGGGGTGGTCGACGAGGCGGACGTCAAGGCCGGCAAGGTACAGGTCATCGCCCCGCAAGGTTTCTTCGAACATGCCGTGAGCGAAAATGTGCTGGCCGGCCCGGCAATGAAGCGCCGTGCGCAGTACATGTACGGCGCGCCACTGCCCCGCGGGCCACGCGGCCAGGTGGATGCCGGCCTTGGCAAAGGCGTGCCGGCCAATGCCACGGTCAGCCTGATCGCCCCGACCCGGCTGATCGAACAGCCCTTCGAGACCCTGCGCATCGACGGTGTCGACATCGAGTTCCAGCTCACCCCTGGCACCGAGGCGCCAGCTGAAATGAACCTGTGGTTCCCACAGTTCAAAGCCCTGTGCATGGCCGAGAACGCCACCCACGTGCAGCACAACGTGCTGACCCTGCGCGGTGCCCAAGTGCGCGATGCCAAGGTGTGGGCGCACTACCTCGACCAGTCGCTGGTGCGCTATGGCGAGCAGGCCGAGGTGGTGTTTGCCCAGCACCACTGGCCCACCTGGGGCAGCGCGGCGATACGCGACTACCTGGCCGATCAGCGCGACATGTACGCCTTCATCGACAGCCAGACCCTGCGCCTGATCAACCGCGGCCTGGGCCCTACCGAAATCGCCGCCGAGCTGACCAGCTTGCCGCCCCGGCTGGCCAGCAAATGGTACAGCCGCGACTACTACGGCTCGCTCAGCCATAACGTGCGGGCGGTGTACCAGCGCTATATGGGCTTTTACGACGGCAACCCGGCAACCCTGGACCCTTTGCCGCCTGGCGAAGCCGGTACGCATTACGTAAAGGCCCTGGGTGGCGCCGAGCGGGTGCTGACCCTGGCCCGTGAGGCCTATAGCAGCGGTGATTACCGCTGGGTTGCCGAGCTGACGCGGCACCTGGTGTTCGCTCAGCCCGACAACCGCGCCGCGCGCGAGCTGCAGGCCGACGCCCTGGAGCAACTGGGCTACCAGAGCGAGAACGCCACCTGGCGCAACGCGTACCTGACCGGTGCGCAAGAGCTGCGCAACGGCGTGGCACCTGCCGCCAGCAAAGGCGGCAGCGCGGACGACCTGATACGCGCCCTGACCCCGACGCTGTTCTTCGACTACCTGGGTGTGCGCGTGGATGCCGCCAAGGCCGCCGAGCAGGACCTGACCATCAACTGGCACTTCACCGACCTGAACGACGACTACGCCTTGACCCTGCGTAACGGGGTGCTCACCCACCGCGACCACACCCGCCATGGGCAGGCAGATGTCGAAGTGAACATGAGCAAGGCGACCCTGGACCGCATCGCCCTGAAGCAGACCGGCTTTCTCAAGGAAGCAACCGTGGGTGATATCGCGATCAGGGGGGAGCGCGTCAAGTTCATGCGTTTCATGGCAGGGCTGGACGAGCCTGACGGGCGCTTCAATATCGTCACCCCTTGAATCACCAACAGCGCCGCCCTGAAACGAGCGGCGCTAAACCTGGCGCTTGCAAAGGGTATGAGGGTGCTCGGAAGCGATAAGGGGCCTGTTTCAACGCAACCCTTGGCTGCGCAATGCGCCAGGGGAAAAGTAGGAAGCATGGGTGCGTACGTCGAAGACGTATGGCCTGGGCTGCTCGTTGGTCAGGCCAGACAGCTGGTAGCGGCCAGTGCGCAGGTCATAGATCGCCTCCATGGCATTGACCAGCGCCTGGCCCGTGACGTGGTAGTAACTGTGCGCCTGGGCGGTGCGCCACAGCCGGCCCTCATGGTCGAAGAAATCCGCCTCGAGGATGGCCCAGCTGTCCTCGTCCAGGTAATAGCGGCGGCTGGCGTACAGGTGCTTCGCCCCAGGCTTGAGGGTGCCCAGCACTTCCCACACCCGGTGCAGTTCGTAGCGTGTGGGTTGCGGGTTGACATGGCCAGGCCCGATCAGTGCGGCATAACCGAGCAGCGGCGAAGCCAGGCGGTAGCTGTTATACGGTACGTGCAGGGCCTTCTTGCCCACCAGGGTCCAGTGGTAGAGGTCCGGGGCGCCGTTGAACATGTCGCGGCTGTCGGCGGTGCGCAGGCCGGCCGTACCCGGGGTGATGCTGTCATAGGCCAGCGCCGGGGCGCGACGCACCCGCCGCTGGCTGCTGCTGTACAGCCACGAGAGGCGCGGTTGGGCAACCTGGTCGAGGGTTTCGTGCAGCACCACGGCATCGCCCGCCAAGCGCGACGGCGCGGTCATGCGGTAACTCAGGTAATACAGCACGTTGCCCGCCTGGCCGCCTTCCAGCACGTCGGGGCGGGCGAAGTTCTGCTGCAGGCTGATGGTCGCGAAACGACCATCGCCACGCGGGGTAATGCTGTCCGAGGCCAGGCTGTAACTGCCGTTGCGCGGCCGGGTGAGGTGGTTCCACAGCACCTGCAGGCCGTTGCCCGGCCTGGGGAATGCCACCACGCCGGCGAAGCCCGCCACGCCGTTGCCGTGATTGACCAGGCGCGCGCTGGCGGCATTGTGCCGGGCCCAGTCGCTGACACGTGGCGGCACCGCGACACTGCGATGCGAGGGGTACACCGGCAGGCGAAACGACTTGGGATAACGCTGCATCAAGGCCACCTGCCCCGCCGTCAACTGTTCGCGGTACTGGGTGTAGTTGCTGGCGCTGATCACATACAGCGGCCGCTCATCGGCATAGGGGTCCAGTGGCGTGCCGTTGACCGCCAGCGACACTTGCCCCGCGTGCAGGCCGCCGTTCCAGGCCGGTATGCGGCCGTCACTACTGGGCCCGCGTTCGGCCCCCACCGGCGTCAAGTCTGCGGGCAATGGCGTGGCCGCCATGCACAGGCTCAGCAGGCTGGCGTTGATGCACAGGGCGCTGCGCAGCAGGGCAAATGGTTTCATCGGGCTTGGCCTCTTGTTGTTGTATGGTCCTGGCCGGCTTGCCTTGGCAAGCGCTTTCGGGGTGATACTAGGAGCCGCGCTCCGAACCCCACAAATAACGTGTTCGGATACGTGCCATATCAGTTCGGCATACCCTTGGAACCGCTCCGATGACCTTGAAACAGCTCCGCTATCTGATCGCCATCGTCGACGCCGGCAGCTTCTCTTCGGCTGCACGTCGCGCCTACATTGCCCAGCCGGCGCTGAGCCGGCAGATCAGCCTGCTGGAAAGTGAACTGGAAATGCAGTTGCTCGACCGCCAGCACGATGGCATAGCCCTGACCGATGCCGGGCGCCAGCTCTACGAGGTGGCCCGGCAAGTGGTACAGAAACTGGACTCGGTGAAGGATGAGCTGAAATCCAGCCGCGGCGACCCCAAGGGCCATGTGGCCATCTCCATTCCGGCCACGGCCGCCGACCTGCTGCTGCCGGAAATTCTCAGGCGCGCCGAACAGCGCTTCCCCGGCGTGACGCTGACCGTGTGGGATGGCCTCAGCCGTGAAGGCGGCCAGGCCATCGAGCTGGGCAAGGTGGACTTCGGCGTGGTACCCAATGCCGAAGAACTCGAGCATGTCGAGGCCGAGCCGATCTTCACCGAGGCGCTGTACTGGGTCGGTGCATCAGCCCCTGGCACCCCCGACACCATCAGCCTCGCCGAAGCCGCCGCCACCCGGCTGGTGCTGCCGCCCAGAACACTGCACCTGCGCCGGCGCATCGAGCAAGCGGCGATGCAGGCCGCCGTGCCCCTGGCCGCCGCCTACGAACAGCAATCGGCGCCCGGCATCGCCAGCCTGGTGCGCGCGGGCCTGGCAGCGACCATCAGCAACTGGCCGCCACTGAGCACATTGCTGGAACCCACGGCGGCGCGGCGTATCGTTGAACCGGCCATCAGCCGCACCATTGCCTTGGCGCATTCCCAGCACAAGCCCCTGTCGTTCGCCGCCGGTTGCCTGCGCGACCTGGTGCGCAGCGTGCTGATCGACCTGGTCAACAGCGGCCGCTGGCGAGGCGAACTGATCGGCAAAGAAGCACAGCCGCTGGAGGCCATGCCCGGCGCTCAGCTAGCGGTCTGAGCGCGCGCTTTCCCGCCAGCGGCCACCGGCACGCGCAGGCGCTGCTGGGTCAGCTGCGGGTTCAGCGTGGCCAGCCCCACCAGCCCGGCCACCACCAGCACCGCGCCACATACCAGAAAGCCTTGGGCATACCCCGCCGGGTGTGCGCTGCCTGCGCCTTGAACCAGCAAGCCCGTCACCAGCGGTGCTGCCAGCCCGGCCAACGAGGCAATGCCATTGCCCATGGCGAGGATGCCGCCGCGCTGGGCCGCCGGGGTGAACTCGGCGAGCATCGCCGGGCCCACGGAATACATCACCAGCGCCAGGCCCCCACTGAGCGTCAGCGCGGCAACCCTTGCTACCGTGCTGAGGCCAGGCAGCATCAGCGACGCCGACAACAGGCCAGCCAGTATCAGGCACACTGAAACGAACACGCCGCGGGCCACACGTGACGGCACGCGGCGGCGCATCAGGCGCTGGGAGAACCAGGCCAGCAGCAAGCTCAGCGGCGTGGTCACGACCACGAACATGACGAACAGGCGCCCGGTCTGCAGCGGGTCGATACCCAGGCCAACCTGGAGGTAGCTGGGCACCCAGGTCAGCGTGAGCGCCAACGACCAGTTGGCGGCGAAGTGGCACAGGTAGTTGCCCAGCACGCTGGGGTCCCCCAGCAGCCGGCGGTAGGCAATAGCCGGTTCATCGGCCTTGAGCTGGCTGGCGCGCAGGCGCTCGAGGGTGCCCTCCTGGCCCAGCCGCCACCACAGCAGGCACCACAGCAGGCCGATCAGCGCCAGGATGATGAAATTGGTCCGCCAGCCGTAATGCAGGCTGACCCAGGGGATCATCGCCCCTGCCACCAGCAGCCCCATGGCACTGCCGGCATGCAGCAGGGCCACTGGCAGGTTGCGCCGGTCGTTGGGGAACCACTTGTACAGTGCATGGGTGGCCACCGGCGATGCCGGCCCCTCACCGATGCCCAGCAGCACCCGGCAGGCAACGATGGCCCACAGTGAGGTGGCGAACAGCATGGGCAGCTGGATCAGCGCCCAGAACAGACCCATGCCCAGCAGCAAGGTGCGGGTGGGGCGCCGGTTGGCCATGAAGCCACCGACCACGGCGGAGATCGCGAAGAACCAGTGCAAGGCGCCCCCGATCAGGCCGAACTCGGTAGCCGTCAGGCCCAGTTCGGCGCTCATCGGCACCGCTACCAGGCCGATCACCACCTTGTCGAGAAAGTTGACCAGCATCAGCAGGGCCAGCAGCGCGGCCACTAGCCAGGCGGTACGGGGGTTGGGCAGGGAAGAATCCGCAGTCATGGGGAGTACTCTTGTTATTGTTGTGGGGCGGTGCAAAAAGGCCGCCGCCAGGGCGGCCCATCGGTCAGGCAGGCATCAGCACCCCTTTGGCGATGGTGTTGCGCTGGATCTCGCTGGTGCCGGTGAGGATCCGCATCATCCGCGTGGCGCGGAATATCCACTCCACTGGGTGGCCCTGCAACAGCCCCGCGCCGCCGTGCACCTGCACCGCCTTGTCGGCGATGCGGAACGCCGCCTCGGAGACGAACAATTTGCACATCGGCGCCTGGGTGCGGATATCGCCCCCGGCATCGTTCATCTGGGCCGTGGCGTACACCATGCTGCGCGCAGCGTGCAGCTCGGTGGCCATGTCGGCGATCATGTGGTTGACCGCCTGGAACATGGCGATGGGCTGGCCGAACTGCTTGCGGCTGCGCGCATGCTCGATCGACAGGTTCAGGGCGAGGCCGGCCATCCCCAGCAGGGTCGGGCAATGCAACAGGCGGTTGAGGGTGATGCGCCCCATGGCCAGTTTGAACCCCTGCCCTTCCTCGCCGATCAGGTTGGCCGCCGGCACACGCACCTGGTCGAGCAGGATGTCGCCATGGGCACCGCCACCAGACATCACCGCATAATCGCTGTTGATGCGCACCCCTGGGGCGTCAAGGTCGACGAAGAATGCCGAAATACCCTGGGCGCCCTTGCCTGGCCCGGTCACCGCCAGCAACACGGCCAGGTCGGCGTACGTGGCTCCGGAGATGTACCGCTTGCTGCCGCTGAGCACATAGTGGTCGCCGTCGCGACGTGCCTGGGTGCTGATGGCGGTCGCGTCGGAGCCAGCCTCGGCTTCGGTCAGGGCAAAGCACACGGCCTTTTCAGCACGGCACACCGGCTTGAGAAAGCGCTCGACCTGGTAGGGGCTTGCCACCTTGAACAGGTGGCCGACCCGCGGCGGCCCCGACAGCTCGCCCAACACGTGTGAGGCCAACATGGAACCGGTCAGCACCGTGGCCTCCTTGACCGCGCACAGGTCGGCCACGTTCAGGCCGGCACCGCCCATGCTTTCAGGCAGCATGACGGTGTAAAGGCCCTGCTCGCTGGCGAGCTTCCACACCTGGCGCAGCACCGGTTGCGGATGCGGGCGCGCCCAGTCCAGCTGGGCTTGCTGCTCCAGCGGGCGAACCTGGTCACGGACGAAACCTTCGATTGCTTCGATAATCTGCGCAGCTTTGGCACTGGGTTGGTACATGGTCATGCTCCTGGTCAGATGCGACGTTCGCTGTGTTGCCAGTAGGTGTCCCGGACCAGGCGGCGCACCACCTTGCCATTAGGGTTTTTTGGCAGTTCGCTGACAAAATCGACGCCGCGCGGCTTCTTGAAACCGGCCAGCGCCCGGCCGCAACGCTCGATCAGCTCGTCGGCCTGCAGCTGTGCGCCCGCCTTGAGCACTACCACCGCGCGCACCGCTTCGCCCCACTGCGGGTCCGGCACGCCGACCACCGCCACCTCGAACACCTCGGGGAAGCCGTAAATCACCTGCTCCACCTCGCTGGGGTACACGTTGAACCCGCCGGAAATGATCATTTCCTTCTTGCGGTCGACAATGAACACGTACCCCTGTGCATCGACCGTGGCCAGGTCGCCCGTGAGGTAATAACCGTCGCGCATCACTTCGGCGGTGAGCGCCGGGGCGCGCCAATAGCCCTGCATCACGTCCGGGCCCTTGACCACGATCTCGCCGACTTCACCGGGTGCTACATCCTCGAAGGCTTCGTTGACTACCCGCAGGTCGGTCTCGAAGTAGCACCGCCCGCAAGAGGCCAGGCGCTGGTAATTGCCGTCTTCCACCAAATGGTCCTGCTCGGTCAGCACAGTGACCAGCGAGCAGGTTTCCCCGGCGCCGTAGCCTTGTACGAGGATTGGCCCGAACAGTTCGATGGCCTTTTTCACCAGGGCCGGCGCCATGGGTGCGGCGCCATACATGACCAGCTTCAGGCTGGACAGGTCGAAGTGTTCGACGCCGGGGTAGTTGACCAGGCGGTTGATCATTGCCGGTACCAGGAACAGCCGCGTAACCCGCTCGCGCTGGATGGTTTCCAGCAACAGGCGGTCGTCATACCGATCGAGCAACAGGTTGCAGGCGCCCACCGCCAGTAGCGGCATGATCTGCATGCCGCTGGCATGGGTGATGGGCCCCACGTGGGCCATGACGTCGCCCGGCCCGGAGCGGCGTATGGGGCTGGCAATGCTTTTGCGCACCAGGGCCTTGCGGTTGCCGAACGACAGCATCGCGGCCTTGAGCACGCCCGAGCTGCCAGAGGTGTAATGCAGCACGGCCAGCGCATCGTCGGCCGGGTCCAGCCCCAGCGGTGCCTCGCTGCCGCGCTCCAGCAACGCGCAATAGCCCAGGTCGCCCCCTTGGCCGTCCAGCACGATCAGCTGGCGCAGCAGCGGCAACTCCGCGCGTCGGGCTGCCAGCAACTCGGCAAAGCGCGCGTCGGTGATCAGTGCGACCGTGCAGGAGTCTTCCAGTACCCGCACCACTTCATCCACCGAAAGCCGCGCATTGATCGGCACCTTGACCATCGCCGCCTTGTACAGCGCCACTTCCGCTTCGACCAGTTCCACACGGTTGGCGGCAAGAATCGCCACATGCTCGCCAACGCCCACGCCAAGCGTACCCAGCGCGGACGCCAGGCGGTTGCTGCGCCGTTCCAACTGCGCGTAGGTCAGGCGCGTCTGGCTGTCCGCCACGGCGATGTGGTCCGCCCAGTAGCGGGCACTTCGGGTAATGATCGATCCAAGGTTCACGTTATTGTTCTCGTCGACAGAAAGACATCGACGATGCTAATCAGCTGTGCGCGTGCAGATGAAATACCAGATTCAGATGTGGGCCATACCTTTATTGGCTGGCGTACCGCGAGTGGCCGCCGGCAGCTCGGTGATCGTTCGGGGAAGGCACATTGCGGGGCGCTCAGCTGTAATACTTAAAAGGAGGTGTCAGCGCTGATGAAAAGCTTTGTCAGCAAAAACAACGCCCCGCACAAGTCGGGGCGAGTAAGGCCGGTCAATAGGCTTTCACACAGTCTGACTAGCTCTGCGCCAGACGGGCTGATTTCTCCATGATGCTGCTGCCGGATCCGATTTCACTCGCAGGCCCAGGCAACGGTACCAGACGGAAAATGAATGCAATTCGTGCGAACTGGCCCAACAGTAGATGCTGGGCCAGAAGAGTGAGTTAAAGCAATACAGTGGCCAGCATCCCCAAGGCCCCTAGGATGAAGCCAATGAGCGCTCCCCGCCCTGGGGATTCATGAAAAAGAGACCACACGATCACGGGCTCGAGAAGCAACAACGAGGTGACCGATACTACGGTGACGATCCAGATGTCACCGACTGCAACGTATCCAAGCCAGTATGCCGCCAGTAGGCAAATCCCTGCAAAACACATCAGCACCAAGGGAAAGCTGATAGCGCCCCATGAAGCACTTCCTGATGGCGATCGGAGGCCTCGGTTTGCAGTGCTCCTTTGCGTGAGTGTCTGCAATGGGTCGCAAGCTTCCGGTCGTGGATGACCGCTACCGACCCAATGCAGACACTTGATACCGGCGCCGCTTAGCAACCCATCGGTCATCCAGATACGATGCCGGCATGCACTAGTGCCGCGATAATAAACGGAGACTTTTTCTCCAGATACTCAGCCATCCCACCTGTAGTGCTCGACTCAAGTTGGAGCTTCAGTGCTTCATACTGCTGGCGCATAGAGGCATCGCATCTAAGCAAATCTCTGAACCCCACCATCTGGGTGATCGCAAGGTGGCCACGGACACAAGCGTGGAGCTTGTGCGTGCGAATCCCATCCACATTACGCCGATAGAAATGATGCCCTTCCGACAAGTCGCTTCCTCGCACATATCCCAAGCCCATCAACACCTCGTCCCGCGCCGAGGCGTTGCTATGATCGTGAACCTCGATGAGCACATCGATCTCAGGCTTCGCCGCGAGCCCTGGAACGGAGGTACTTCCAACATGCTGTATGGCGATCAGTTCATCGCCAAAGGCCGAAGCGATGAGTGGCTTGTCTGCCAGAAAGCGGGCGGGCCAAGTGGGGTCATAGGGAGTGATTTTGCTGGTCAGTGCCATTTCCGTTCCTTGGTGGCTAGTACCTGATACTCCGAATGTTCCCTCAATACTTGTGAATTCGCCAGCCACTGATAACGATACCCCGGCCATGCGACAATTCAGTAGATCAAATTCGAATCTGATCGAGTTTGGATAGCTGTCCTGTCTACCGTGTACTTCTGGCCGACTGCCCCCCATGCGGAGGGCAGCAATGGGTCGAGAGCAGCCGCGCACCATTACCCTTAACGAGGTTGTCGTGCGCTGCTCCGTGATTCCGATCAAACCTGATCGAGTATCTGGGCGATCTCCTGCGCAAATGCCTGTGGCTGCTCAAGCATTATCAGATGGCCCACCTCACGCATGATGGTGATACTGGCCGACTGGGCTATCGCCCAGTCAGGCACATCCCATTCGGCCCGGGAGCGCTCTCCGGCCAGCAGATGCACAGGTATAGAAGAAAATACCGCCTTCAAGGCATCGTGGTAATCATCACCTCCGGTCTCGACCAGCACTGATCGGGCCATGGCTTGCACTGTGCTGGAGGGTTGATGAGCCAACCAGGCCATAGCAACCTCAAGGCGTTGCTGGCTAGAAGCAACCCCTGCGCGCTCCATCCAAGCTTTCGAATTTGCACGATAGTCGGCTAGCAGAGCCTCTGTTTCTTGCGCAGACATTTTTGCCACACTATGAAGACCAGAACGCATCTTTCAGTGAAAAATTGCCCTCTACGCTTGTGATGCTGGCTACTTGATCTCGATAACGCCTCGCATAGAGCATGGCTACAACCCCACCCACGGAGTGGCCGACCGGGTGTACTCGCCCACCTGAGGCGTGCTTGCCGATCTCTCGGTGCAGGTGCTCGATCTGAGAAGGGATATTCACGTTGCATGGCGTAACACCACTCAGACGGCCATATCCGAGCAGGTCAGGCACGATGACCGGAAGTGGACACAGGCGCTTATGCAGGGAGCTGTGACCAAGGCAGCCGATGAGGCAGTTGATGAACACGACGGGCGTTTGCTTGAGCATGAATGCACCCGATGGCATGAAGAATGATCGATCTTGCACGCTTGAGTTGAGCTCTCGCCAGATTCTGTTTATTGCATTGACGCATGTACTGACGGTGAGCAAGCAATGAGCTTGCCCGTGAACCCGTTTGAAGACAGCACACCTCAGGTGAGAGCAGAAAGCTACTCAGCCGCCTGCATCAGCTCCAGCGTAATGTTATCTGGCCCGGTCACATACACCACCAGCGTACCCTTGCGTGGGCCTGCGGGAATCGGTTGAGGCGTCCCCCTGGCCTGCCAGCCCGCTTGCTCGATGCGACCAAGTACGGCGTGCATGTCTTGCTCCCTCAGTGCCAGATGCGCTGAGCCAATCGCAGATGCCGTAGGCGGGGTGACACCGTGGCGGGCACCCTGCGAATATTCCAGCAATTCTACTCGGCTGCCATCCGGCCTTTTCACTATCGCCGTTCGCACCTTCGGATCGGCGGTGCCGGTTACATCGAGAATGAATGGTCTTCCCATTCAGACTGGCGTTCGAGCGTGAACCCAAGCCCGATTGTCCAGAAGCGAATGGCTTCTTCCAGTGAGCCGACGGCACAGCCAATATGATCGGCGGCATATACGCTGTGGTTGGAATTCGTCAACTCATCCTTCAAGGGGGTGACGGCCACGTCGGACCTGCATCATCAATGCCGGCCGAACCTCGCAGGTTTGGGGATCAGGTACCGCCCCCGTATAACTGCCGCCACACCTATGCGACAATACGCTCAATGTCTGGTCTCAACCCCGCATTTATCGCCCAACAGCTCGGGCATGGCGTGCAGATGCTCTTATCGACTTATGCGCGCTGGATTGACTCGTCCAACCACTGGTCAGAACTGGAAAAGCGCCAGACTGGTCCCAAATGGGTCCGCAGCTGCGAAGAAGCCACGTAAGTTATTGATAGGTAAGCTCCTTGATCTCCACCGCCAACATCACCATGCAGTTCGGCTCCAAGCCGCTGTTCGAAAACGTTTCTGTCAAATTCAACAACGGCAACCGCTACGGCCTGATCGGCGCCAACGGCTGCGGCAAGTCGACTTTCATGAAGATCCTCGGCGGTGACCTGGAGCCTTCGGGTGGCCAGGTCATGCTCGAACCCAACACCCGCCTGGGCAAGCTGCGCCAGGACCAGTTCGCCTACGAGGAATTCACCGTCATCGACACGGTGATCATGGGCCACGGCCAGCTGTGGAAGGTCAAGGCTGAGCGCGACCGTATCTACTCGCTGCCGGAAATGTCCGAGGAAGACGGCATGGCCGTCGCCGAGCTGGAAACCGAATTTGCCGAAATGGACGGCTACACCGCCGAGTCGCGCGCCGGCGAACTGCTGCTGGGCCTGGGTATTCCGCTGGAGCAGCACTTCGGCCCGATGAGCGAAGTGGCCCCTGGCTGGAAGCTGCGTGTGCTGCTGGCCCAGGCGCTGTTCTCGGACCCGGACGTGCTGCTGCTCGACGAACCGACCAACCACCTGGACATCAACACCATCCGCTGGCTCGAAACGGTCCTCACGGCGCGTAACAGCACCATGATCATCATTTCCCACGACCGCCACTTCCTCAACAGCGTGTGCACCCACATGGCTGACCTGGACTACGGCGAGCTGCGCCTGTTCCCGGGCAACTACGACGAGTACATGACGGCGGCCACCCAGTCGCGCGAGCAATTGCTGGCGGACAACGCCAAGAAGAAAGCACAGATCGCCGAACTGCAAACCTTCGTCAGCCGCTTCTCGGCCAACGCCTCGAAAGCCAAGCAGGCCACTTCGCGTGCCAAGCAGATCGACAAGATCCAGCTGGCCGAGGTGAAACCGTCCAGCCGCGTCAGCCCGTTCATTCGCTTCGAGCAGACCAAAAAGCTGCACCGCCAGGCCGTGGTCGTCGAGAAAATGGCCAAAGCCTTCGATGACAAGGTGCTGTTCAAGAACTTCGACCTTACCGTGGAAGCGGGTGAGCGCGTGGCGATCATCGGCCCCAACGGTATCGGCAAGACCACCCTGCTGCGCACCCTGGTCGGCGAAATGACCCCGGATGCCGGTTCGGTGAAGTGGACCGACAGCGCCGAAGTCGGCTACTACGCGCAAGACCACGCCCACGACTTCGAAGACGACATGACCCTGTTCGACTGGATGGGCCAGTGGACATCCGGCGAGCAAGTGATCCGCGGCACCCTGGGGCGCATGCTGTTCTCCAACGACGAGATCCTCAAGTCGGTGAAGGTGATTTCCGGTGGTGAACAAGGCCGCATGCTGTTCGGCAAGCTGATCCTGCAAAAACCCAACGTGCTGGTGATGGACGAACCGACCAACCACCTGGACATGGAGTCGATCGAAGCACTCAACCTGGCGCTGGAAAACTACCCAGGCACCCTGCTGTTCGTCAGCCACGACCGCGAATTCGTTTCGTCGCTGGCTACCCGCATCATCGAGCTCTCGGCCGATGGCGTGGTGGACTTCAGCGGTACCTACGACGACTACCTGCGTAGCCAGGGTGTGTTGGTCTGATTGAGCCGTGAGGCCTGGCTGCCTTGGGCGGCTGGGCCTTGCGCCACAGTGCGAGGCCTCTCGACGAAAAATTCGTTAGCCTGCTTTCATTTCCTTCGCGCAACGGCCATGATGGGTTCACGCCCAACCGCCCGCCCGCGAACAAGCCCATGACCGCGCAACAACCTGCCCCCCCCAGCGATAGCTTGCACATAACCCTGCAAATCCTGTCGATCGTCTTCTACACCTTCATTGCCTTCCTCTGCATCGGCCTGCCGATCGCGGTACTGCCCAGCCATGTGCACGATCAGCTGGGCTTCGGCGCCGTGATCGCGGGCGTGACCATCGCCTTGCAATACCTGGCCACCCTGCTCAGCCGGCCATTAGCCGGCAAGGTAGCCGATAGCTTGGGCGGCAAGCGGGCAATACGCTATGGCCTGCTGGGTATCGCCGGCTGCGGTGTGCTGACCCTGCTTTCCGCCTGGGCGCTGAACCTGCCAACCCTCAGCCTGGGCCTACTGCTTGCCGGGCGCCTGCTGCTGGGCATAGCCCAGGGGTTGATCGGCGTAGCGACCCTGAGCTGGGGAATCAGCCAGGTCGGCCCTGAGCACACCGCCCGGGTCATTTCATGGAACGGCATCGCCTCTTACGGTGCCATCGCCATCGGCGCGCCCGTGGGTGTGCTGGCCGTGGACGGGCTGGGCTTCAGCGTACTGGGCCCGGCGTTGCTGGGGTTGGCAGCCATTGCCCTGCTGGTGCTGCGCAAACGCCCCGACGTGGCTGTGACGCGCGGTGAGCGCCTGCCCTTCTGGTCGGCGTTCGGCCGGGTGGCGCCGTGTGGTGTTGGCCTGACCCTGGCTTCCATCGGGTACGGCACCCTGACCACCTTTGTCACCCTGTATTACCTTGAGCGTGGCTGGGCCGGAGCAGCCTGGTGCCTGAGCGCGTTTGGCGTGTGCTTCATCATCTCCCGGCTGCTGTTCGTCAACGCGGTAAACCGCTTTGGTGGCTACAACGTCGCGGTCGCCTGCATGGCCACCGAAGTGCTCGGCCTTGGCCTGCTGTGGCTGGCGCCCTCACCGCCGTGGGCGTTGCTGGGCGCCGGGCTGACCGGCTTTGGGCTGTCGCTGGTGTACCCGGCACTGGGCGTCGAAGCCATCAGGCAGGTACCCAGCAGCAGCCGGGGTGCCGGGCTGAGCGCCTACGCGGTGTTCTTCGACATGGCCCTGGCCCTCGCCGGGCCGGTAATGGGGGCGGTTGCCGCGCACCTGGGCTATGCCTCGATCTTCTGCGTGGCCGCCCTGCTGGCACTGGCTGGCGTCGGGCTGACGCTGCTACTGGCGCGGCGTGGCCGTGGCCGCTGACCGCTCGGCCGATTGCGGCGCCCCCAGCGCCTCGCTGAAGAACGCTGCGGTTTCACGTTGCAGTGAGCGATGAATATGCCGACGGTCAACACCTTCGGCATCCTTGCACAGCACCGGCATGCGCTGGTATTGCTCGGCATCGCAATGGGCCATGAACACGAAATGCCCGGCACCGGCCAACAGCCGGTAATCCGGTGTGACTGGCAGCTTGCGGGCCAGCGCTGCGGCGTTGCGGTCCACCGCCACCAACTGGTCACTGTCGCCGCTGTAGATCAGTGCCGGCACCTGCACCCCGGCCAGCGCATGCCGCCCGAACAGCAGGCTGAGCGGCGCCATCAACATCACCGCGCCGACACGCGGGTCGGCCTTGGGGCCAAGCTCACTGCGGTCGGCTATCAATATGCCGTGGGTCTTGCAGGCGTCGGCGTCGCTCGGACGTTCCAGGCAGTACTGGCGCAAACGCTCCAGGTCCGGGTGCGCGCCAGACAAGATCAACGCCGTTTCACCACCCGCCGAGTAGCCGATCACACCCACCTTGCCGTCCGTCAGGTACGGGCCCACCACGCTGTCTGCCCGCGCCGCGGTGATTGCGGCGCTGAGCTGCAACGGCCGGCCATACAGATTGCTCAAGGTGCCCAGGCGGCTGTGGTCGCGGGTGTTGTCCCCGGGGTGGACCACGGCCACCACCACGAACCCTGCGCGCGCCAACGCCGTAGCCAGGTAATGCAACGCCAGCGGGCTGCCGGTATTGCCGTGCGACAGCACCAACAGCGGGAAGCGCCCCATGGCGATGGGGGCCTCTTCGGCCACGTCGAGCGGGTAGCCATCGATACGGCTACTGCGGGCCGGGCCCAGCGCTGGGTAGAACGCCAGCGCCTGCATGGGCCGGTTATCGACCGGGTCGGTCAGAGTCATGTGGTGCAGGCCTGCTGCCCATTGCGCAGCCTCGGCATGGGCCAGCAGGCAGGCGCACAGCGCCAGCGCCAACACGCAACGGGGGAGAGTCATCGGCCAGCGGCTCCTTGCGTGGCAATGCGATAACCCAGCATAAGCCTGGGCCCGCAGGCGCCGCATGAAAACTGGATGAAACCGACGTCATGCCAGGCCTGCACGCGCCGCCTGCATTTGCACCTGGCGGCGAACCCGTGGCATAGATGACGGTCAACGTTTTTATCTGACCGCTTCAGCGCCCTTGAAGGAGTTTCATGCATGAGCAAACCTGACTACGTGCCACCCAAGGTCTGGCGCCGTGACGCTGCATCCGGGGGCCAGTTCGCCAGTATCAACCGCCCCGTCGCCGGCCCTACCCACGACAAGGACCTGCCCAAGGGCAAGCAACCGCTGCAGCTGTATTCGCTGGCCACACCCAACGGCGTGAAAGTCACCATTGCCCTGGAAGAGCTGCTTGAACTCGGCCACGCTGGCGCGGAGTACGATGCCTGGCTGATCCGCATCGGCGAAGGCGACCAGTTTTCCAGCGGCTTCGTCAAGGTCAACCCCAACTCCAAGATCCCCGCGCTGCTCGACTGCAGCCAGAAACCACCGGTGCGTGTATTCGAGTCCGGCTCGATCCTGTTGTACCTGGCAGAAAAGTTCGGCGCCCTGCTGCCGACAGCGCCTGCTGCCCGCACCGAGTGCCTGAACTGGCTGTTCTGGCAGATGGGGGCGGCGCCGTACCTGGGTGGCGGCTTTGGTCATTTCTATGTGTACGCGCCGGAGAAGTTCGAGTACGCCATCAACCGCTTCACCATGGAAGCCAAGCGTCAGCTGGATGTGCTTGACCGGCGGCTGGCCGAAAGCCGCTACCTGGGCGGTGAGGCATACAGCATCGCCGATATTGCCGTGTGGCCCTGGTACGGCCAGCTGGTACTGGGCAACCTGTATGGCGCAGCAGAGTTCCTGGCGGTGCACGAGTACCCGAATGTGCAGCGCTGGGCGCAAGAGATTGCCCAGCGCAAGGCAGTGCAACGCGGCACCCGGGTGAACCGCACCTGGGGCGACGAAGCCAGCCAGGTGCCTGAACGGCATTCGGCTGCGGATCTGGACAACTGATACAACGCGCGCCGAAGGTGGCCCTGTGGTGATACAGGGCCGCCCCTGCCAATGCCTGCCGCGTACTCGGGCATGACAATGCCCACCTGCACAAAACCATTTGCCCCTGCGCAAACCTGCGTCGGCGTAGCCCTTCTTGTACACTTCCCGCAATAGCCCCCACCTGTACATTGTTTGGTGAACGCATGATCGAGGTAACCGAGGTTTCCATTGCCGAGCTGCGCGACGCGCTCGAATCGGGCCGCACGACGGCGGTCGAGCTGGTCAAGGCCTACCTGGCCCGCATTGATGCCTACGACGGCGCCGACACGGCCACCGCCCTGAACGCCGTAGTAGTGCGCAACCCGCAGGCGCTGCAAGAAGCCGAGGCCTCCGATGCCCGCCGCGCCAAAGGCCAGTTGCTGAGCCCGCTGGACGGCATTCCCTACACCGCCAAGGACAGCTACCTGGTCAAAGGCCTGACTGCGGCATCGGGCAGCCCGGCCTTCAAAGACCTGGTGGCCCAGCGCGACGCTTTCACCATCGAGCGCCTGCGCGCCGCCGGGGCCATATGCCTGGGCAAGACCAACATGCCGCCCATGGCCAACGGGGGCATGCAGCGCGGTGTGTATGGCCGCGCCGAAAGCCCGTACAACGCCAATTACCTGACCGCGCCGTTCGCCTCGGGCTCGTCCAACGGCGCCGGCACGGCTACCGCCGCCAGCTTCAGCGCCTTCGGCCTGGCCGAAGAAACCTGGTCCAGTGGCCGCGGCCCCGCCTCGAACAATGGCCTGTGCGCCTACACGCCCTCGCGTGGGGTGATTTCGGTGCGCGGCAACTGGCCGCTGACCCCGACCATGGATGTGGTGGTGCCCTATGCGCGCACCATGGCCGACCTGCTGGAGGTACTCGACGTGGTGGTCGCCGATGACCCCGACAAGCGTGGCGACCTGTGGCGCCTGCAGCCCTGGGTGCCGATCCCTGCGGCCTCGGCGGTGCGCCCGGCGTCGTATCTGGACCTGGCCGCCGATGCCGGCGCCCTGAAGGGCAAGCGCTTCGGCGTGCCGCGCATGTACATCAATGCCGACGACGCAGCCGGCACTTCGCAAAAGCCCGGTATCGGCGGCCCTACCGGCCAGCGCATCCACACCCGCGCGAGCGTTATCGCCCTGTGGCAACAGGCCCGTCAGGCCCTGGAAGCGGCCGGCGCGCAAGTGGAGGAAGTCGATTTCCCGCTGGTGTCCAACTGCGAAGGAGACCGCCCCGGCGCCCCCACGGTGTACAACCGCGGCATCGTCAGCAAGGAATTCCTGCACGACGAGCTGTGGGAGCTGTCGGGCTGGGGTTTCGATGATTTCCTGCGCGCCAATGGCGACCCCAAGCTCAACCGCCTGGCGGATGTCGATGGCCCTCAGATTTTCCCGCATGACCCGGGCACCCTGCCCAACCGCGAGGACGACCTGGCAGCCGGCATGGACGAATACGTCAACATGGCCAAGCGTGGCCTGAAGACCTGGGACCAGATCGAGACCTTGCCCGATGGACTGCGCGGCCTGGAGCGGACCCGCAAGCTGGACCTGGAAGACTGGATGGACGCGCAGGGCCTGGACGCCGTGCTGTTCCCCACCGTGGCCGATGTCGGCCCGGCCGATGCCGACGTCAACCCGGTATCGGCAGACATCGCCTGGAGCAACGGCGTCTGGGTGGCCAATGGCAACCTGGCGATCCGCCACCTTGGCGTACCGACCGTGACCGTACCGATGGGCGTCATGGCCGACATCGGCATGCCGGTGGGCCTGACCTTCGCTGGGCGGGCCTATAGCGACAATGCCCTGCTGACCTTTGCGGCCGCCTTTGAAGCGACCGGTTCGCGCCGCATTGTGCCGCCGCGCACCCCTGCCCTGGGCTGAGCCCGGCACGGCACCGCACTTCAGGCAACCTTCGCCAAAATCAACGATTCGTGTAAATATACACAAATCGTTGATTTTAGCGGTTCATTGCCCATGACACCCACTGCCGAGCGCCAGCTCACCCTCACCGTGCTCAAGGCCGCCATCCAGGCCTTGGGCAGCGTTGCCGCGCGCAACATGGAAATCCTCCTGCACGACCTCGACCACCCCGAGCACTCGGTGGTGGCTATCGTCAATGGCCACCTTTCCGGTCGCAGCATCGGCAGCCCGATCCTTGCCGCCCCGGAACAGGATCAGGGTTTCAAGGCACTGATGCAGGCCTCGGCCGACCAGCAGGGTTGTGAGCCGGTGGTGCTGCCCGACTACCCCACTACGCTCAAAGGCCGCACGCTGCGCAGCGCCACCGCGATCTTCCGCGACAGCAGTGGCCACCCGTTTGCCAGCCTGTGCGTGAACACCGATGTCACCGGCCTGGACGCGGCCATGCAGTTCCTCCAGCACTTCCAGCCCCTGGGCGCTACGCCAACCGCCACCGAGCCTGCCGACATGGCGCTGCTGATGAGCGAGATCATCCAGAGCGCACTGCAGCGCAACGGCCACGGGCGAATGAACAAGCAAGCCAAGCTCGAAGCTGTGCGCGTGATGCAGGAGCGTGGCCTGTTCATCGTCAAGGGCGGCGTCGAGAAGGCGGCCAGCGCGCTCGGCGTGACCCGCTACACCATCTACAACTACCTCGAACAACTGCGCGGAGCCAGCCTATGACCTTGCACATCCCTACACCCCTGATCGAATCACGCCCGCTGTCGCTGGCTGCCGGGCGCAACATCTGGCTCAAGCTTGATGCCCTGCAGCCTTGTGGCTCGTTCAAGCTGCGCGGGGTGGGTCACGCCTGCGAGGTTCACTACGCGCGGGGGGCCAGGCACCTGGTGTCGTCCTCGGGGGGCAATGCCGGCCTGGCGGTGGCCTACGCCGGGCGCAAGCTGGGGGTGCCGGTGACCGTGGTGGTGCCCGAGACCACTACTGAACGGGCCAAGGAACTGCTGCGCCTGGAAAATGCCAAGGTACTGGTGCACGGCAGCTCGTGGCAGGAAGCCAACGAACTGGCACTGACTCTGGTAGGCGCTGGCGATGCCTTCATTCACCCCTTCGACGACCCGCTGCTGTGGGCCGGGCATGCCAGCCTGGTCGACGAAGTGGTTGCAGCCGGCTTCAAGCCCGATGCGGTGGTGCTGTCGGTGGGGGGTGGCGGGCTGCTCAGCGGCGTGGTCGAGGGGCTGCAACGCAATGGCTGGGCGGACGTGCCGGTGCTGGCCGTGGAGACGACCGGCGCTGCCTCGCTGCACGCGGCCATGCAAGCCGGGCACACCGTGGAGTTGCCACGCATTGCCTCGATCGCCGGCTCGCTGGGAGCCAAGCGGGTGGCCGAACAGGCGCTGGCCTGTACGCATCGGCAACCGGTACACAGCCACCTGGTCAGCGACCGTGCCGCGCTGCAGGCTTGCGAGCGCTTTCTGCTAGACCACCGGCTACTGGTGGAGCCCGCCTGTGGCGCCGCGTTGGCGCTGGCCTATGACGCCAGCGCCATGGCGCGTTACCCGAACGTGCTGGTGGTGGTGTGCGGGGGTGCTACTGCCACCTTGGAACAGATACAGGCATGGTTGCGACAGGTCGACTGATACGGGTTGTCATCTGTCTGTTTCCTTTGCCGTGTATCACTGAACCCCACACTGCTGGCGAATCTGGCCGGCAGTGGCAGCCACGCAAAGGAAAAATGCCCTGCGCCCTTTCGATCTGCGGCAAGGGAAGGCACAATGCGTGTCCTTTTTTTGGCCGGCCTGGCCGGGGGCCTCTAAATGATCAAGACGCCGTACTACCTCATCGATAAAACCAAGCTGCTCAGCAACATGGAGAAGATCGCCTACGTGCGCGAACACTCCGGTGCCAAGGCACTGCTCGCCCTCAAGTGCTTTGCCACCTGGTCGGTATTCGACCTGATGCAGCAGTACATGGACGGTACCACCTCGTCGTCCCTGTTCGAGCTCAAGCTCGGCCGCCAGAAGTTCGCCGGCGAAACCCACGCCTACAGCGTGGCCTGGGCCGACGACGAGGTCGAGGAAATGCTCGAGAATTGCGACAAGATCATCTTCAACTCGATCGGCCAGCTGCAACGCTTTGCCGACCAGTCCGAAGGCAAGGTGCGTGGCCTGCGCGTCAACCCGCAGGTCAGCAGCTCCGACTACCTGCTGGCCGACCCGGCCCGGCCGTTCAGCCGCCTGGGCGAATGGGACCCGGCCAAGATCGAGCAGGTGATCGGCCAGATCTCTGGCTTCATGTTCCACAACAACTGCGAGAACGGTGACTTCGGCCTGTTCGACAAGATGCTCACGCACATCGAAGAGCGCTTCGGCCACCTGCTGCACCAGGTCGAGTGGGTCAGCCTGGGCGGTGGCATCCACTTCACCGGTGAAGACTACGCAGTAGACGCCTTCTGCGCGCGCCTCAAGGCCTTCGCGCAAACCTACGGGGTGCAGGTGTACCTGGAGCCTGGCGAAGCCGCCATCACCAACAGCGCCTCGCTGGAAGTGACCGTGCTCGACACCTTGTACAACGGCAAGCACCTGGCCGTGGTCGACAGCTCGATCGAAGCGCACCTGCTCGACCTGCTGATCTACCGCCTGAACGCCAAGATGGCCCCCAACGACGGCGAGCACACCTACATGGTCTGCGGCAAATCGTGCCTGGCCGGTGACATCTTCGGTGAGTACCAGTTCGACCGCCCATTGGCCATTGGCGATCGCCTGTCATTCGTAGACACGGCCGGTTACACCATGGTCAAGAAAAACTGGTTCAACGGTTTGAAAATGCCGTCCATCGCGGTCAAGCAACTCGACGGCAGCGTCGAGGTCGTCCGTGAGTTCGGTTTTGAAGACTACGTTTCCAGCCTGTCGTAAGGCCGGCTTCCCAAGTAAGGAGCAACAGGTAAATTGAAGAAGAACGTTCTTATCATTGGTGCAGGAGGTGTCGCCAAGGTGGTGGCCCACAAGTGCGCGCAGCATAACGACGAACTGGGTCGTATCGCTATCGCGTCACGGAACATCTCCAAATGCCAGGC
Organism: Pseudomonas sp. NY5710; assembly: GCF_013305665.1. Lineage (NCBI taxonomy): Bacteria > Pseudomonadati > Pseudomonadota > Gammaproteobacteria > Pseudomonadales > Pseudomonadaceae > Pseudomonas > Pseudomonas sp. NY5710. The sequence goes on along the minus strand of NZ_CP045554.1, from coordinate 2,300,054 downwards.
CATCATCGACAGCGTCAAGGCCAAGGGCAGCCTCAAGGTTCCCGCCGACATCCAGGCCTTCTCGCTCAACGCCCTCGATGTCGAGGCGACCAAGGCGCTGATCCGCGAGACCGAGTCGCAGATCGTGATCAACGTCGGTTCCGCCTTCCTCAACATGTCGGTGCTGCGTGCCTGCATCGATACCGGTGTCGCCTACCTGGACACCGCCATCCACGAAGAGCCGGGCAAGATCTGCGAGACCCCGCCGTGGTATGGCAACTACGAGTGGAAACACCTCGAAGAGTGCCAACAAAAGAACATTACCGCCATTCTCGGGGTCGGCTTTGACCCGGGTGTGGTCAACAGCTACGCAAAACTTGCGCAGCAGCAGTATTTCGACAGCATTGATTCGATCGACATTCTCGACGTCAACGCCGGCTCGCATGGCAAGTACTTCGCCACCAACTTCGACCCGGAAATCAACTTCCGCGAGTTCACCGGGCAAGTGTGGAGCTGGCAGAACAGCCAGTGGACCAGCAACACCATGTTCGAAGTCAAGCGTACCGACGACCTGCCGGTGGTTGGCTCGCAAAACCTGTACCTCACCGGCCATGACGAAGTTCACTCGATTTCGAAGAACCTCAACGTGCCGAACGTGCGCTTCTGGATGAGCTTCGGCGAGCACTACATCAATGTGTTCACGGTGCTGAAAAACCTTGGCCTGCTCAGCGAGCAGCCGGTGAAAACGGCCGAAGGCCTGGAAGTGGTGCCGCTGAAAGTGGTCAAGGCCGTGCTGCCAGACCCGGCCTCGCTGGCCCCGGGCTACACCGGCAAGACCTGCATCGGCGACCTGGTCAAAGGCACCAAGAACGGTCAACCGCGCGAAGTGTTCATCTACAACGTGGCCGACCACGAAGAGGCCTACGCCGAAACCGATAGCCAGGGCATCTCCTACACCGCAGGCGTACCGCCAGTGGCTGCCGCCCTGCTGGTTGCCCGTGGCGAGTGGGATGCCAAACGCATGGTCAACGTCGAGGAGCTGCCAGCCGAGCCGTTCCTCAAGGCGCTGGGCGTGATGGGCCTGCCGACCCGCGTCAAGGATGAAAAAGGTGATCGTCCTTGGGACGCTGAAGCCTAAGCGGTAAGCAAGAAGGGGCGCCACTGTGGCGCCCCTTCTGCTTTGGCTGGCTGCTTGCGCTTCAGTTGGTCTCGGCCGTGAGGCTCGCGCGCTCATCGAGTTTTTCCAGCAACGCCTTGGCCAGGGCCTTGTCCGAGAACGGGTTTTGCCCGGTAATCAACTCGCGATCCACCACCACATTCGGTTGCCAGGCCTTGGCATAACCCATGTGGCCGCCGGCCATCGCCATCGCGTTCGCCGGGTAGAACAACAAGCGCTGGTCCTTGAGCGAACGCTCGAACACCTGCTCCTCCGGGTCAGAGAAGATAGTCATCTTGTAGCCCTGGTACACCCAGTCTCTGGCTGCCGCCCGCTCCCCGCGGGCCAGCGCGGCCTGGTAGCCGACCGTATCCTGCTGCGCCGACAGCAAAGCGATCGGGCCGTGGCAGATAGCCGCTGTGGGTTTGCCTGCCTGGTGGAAATGCCGCAACAAGGTGCCGACGTCCGAGTTATTGGCCAAGTCGATCAAAGGCGCGTGGCCGCCGGGGATGAACAGCCCGGCATAGCGGTCGAGGTCGCCCGCCAGCACTTCTTTCACCGACAGGGTATCGCCGATGTCTGGCAGCCCCTGCACCACCTGTTCAATCCGGCGCATCTCTGTTGCATCACCGGCGAAATACTGTGGGTCGACCGAGCGCGGGTCCACACGCGGGGCATTACCCTTGGGTGTCACCAGCACCAAGCGGTAGCCGGCCTTGAGCAATTGGTCGGCGGGCACCCCGAACTCATTGAGGTAATAGCCGGTGGCGTAGTGTTCGCCGTTCTGCAACGGCAGCTGGTGTTCGCTGGACAGCAGCACCAGTACTTCGCCTTTGGGCGCCGATTGGGCACCACCGGCAAGCAAAGCGCCGGTGACTGCCAGCGCCAGTGTGGTCAGCTTCTTCATGCGTCAACTCCTGATCAGGCAAGCGCCTGCAATACCAAAGTGGCGGAGCGCAAGGTGTAATTGGCAGCTCCGGGTCAGTCATCATTGGGGGAATGCTACCGCTGCAGCTATGATTCGATAATTCTAAAGTGATCATGGCTGCCATTCGAAATATGAATATCGCCAACAAGGATTTGAACCTGCTCTATCTGTTCCATGTGCTTTACCAGGAGCGCAGCGCCACGCTCGCCGCCCAACGCATGGCGCTTAGCCAACCTGCACTCAGCCACAAGCTCAGCAAATTGCGAGACCAGCTTGGCGACCCCCTGTTCGTGCGTGCGCCCAGAGGGCTTACCCCCACACCGCGGGCCCATGAGCTGGCGCCGGAGGTAGAACGCCTGGTAGCGGGCCTGGAAGGCTTCTATGAACGCTGCGAGGGGCAAGACTTTCTCGCCCGCCCTGCCCGCGTACACCTGTACAGCACCGATTATGTGGAGCAGACACTGCTGCCCAGGCTGTTACCGATACTGCGCAGCCAAGCGCCCAACCTGACGCTGGTTACACACAACACCCGGGGCGCGTTACCCCGAGAAGCGCTGGAAAAAGGCACCTGTGACCTGGCTGTCGCCGGCTTCTACACCGACCTGCCCGACACCTTCCACCAGCAGCGGCTGCTCAGGGAGCAGTTCGTAGTGCTTGCCTCGCGCAGCCATCCAGGCCTGGATAGCGGCCTGGACCTGGACACCTTTCTGGCCAGTGACCATCTGCTCACCACCCTGACCGGTGACCTTGATGGGCTGGTTGATCGCGCCCTGCACAGCCAGGGCAAGCAACGCCGGGTGGTGGCTGGCCTGTCCAGCTTCATCGCACCCATGCGCTTGCTGCGGGGTACCGACCTGCTTTTGACCTGCCTGCGCTCGCTGGCCCTCGAAGCTACCGACCGTGACGAGGACCTGCGCATGTTCCCGCTACCGCTGGAGCTGCCGCCGGTGGAGGTGATGCAGATCTGGCATGCGCGTACCCATGCCGACCCCTTGCGGCGCTGGCTTCGCCAGCAGCTGTGGGCCGTGGCCCAGCAATAGGGATGTTTCTGACGAATGTAGTCGGGTATGGCGCACAACCTCTTGCAATCCGTAAGATCTCAAAATACTGTATGAATATTCAGTACAGCGAGACGCCCTCATGCAACTCATCGCCAAACTCGGTATTCTGGCCGACGCTGCCAAGTACGACGCATCCTGCGCCAGCAGCGGCGCGCCCAAGCGCAATTCGCGCGGTGGCGATGGCCTGGGTGCTACCAATGGCATGGGTATTTGTCACAGCTATACGCCCGACGGCCGCTGCGTGTCGCTGCTGAAGGTGCTGCTGACCAATTTTTGCCTGTACGACTGCCAGTACTGTGTCAACCGCCGCTCCAGCAACGTGCCTCGGGCACGTTTCAGCCCGGAAGAGGTAGTGCGCCTGACCTTGGATTTCTATCGGCGCAACTGCATCAGCGGCCTGTTCCTCAGCTCTGGCATCATCCGTTCGGCGGACTACACCATGGAGCAGCTGATCCGGGTGGCCCGGCTGTTGCGCGAAGAACACAACTTCCGCGGCTACATCCACCTGAAGACCATCCCCGACGCCGACCCGCTGCTGATCGAAGAAGCCGGGCGCCTGGCCGACCGGCTCAGCGTCAACATCGAGCTGCCGACCGACGACAGCCTCAAGCGCCTGGCGCCTGAAAAGCAGGCACACACCATTCGCCAGGCCATGGGCGTCATTCACCAAGGGCAGCAGGCCGTAGCCAATGAGCCCAGGGCACCGCGCTTTACCCCGGCGGGGCAAAGTACCCAGGTCATCGTCGGTGCCGACAGCACCGATGACAGCACCTTGTTGCGCAATGCCGAATCGCTTTACCAGGGTTACGGCCTCAAGCGGGTGTACTATTCCGCGTTCAGCCCGATCCCCGACAGCCCGGGCAGCGTGCCGTTGGCCGCCCCCCCACTGTTGCGCGAGCACCGCTTGTACCAGGCTGACTTCCTGCTCCGGGGCTATGGCTACAAGGCGGGTGAGCTGCTGGGTCAGCACGGTAACCTGGCACTGGACATCGACCCCAAGCTGGCCTGGGCGCTGGCCAACCGCGAGGTATTCCCATTGGACGTGAACCGCGCAGAGCCGGCACTGCTGGCACGCATCCCCGGCATTGGCCTGCGCAGCGTGCAGCGCCTGGTGGCGTTGCGCCGGGAACGGCGTATCCGCTATGACGACCTGATTCAGCTGCGCTGCGTACTGGACAAGGCGCGCCCGTTCATCGTCACCAGCGATTACCGCCCGGCACAGGCCGAACTGCGCAGCGGGTTGCTGCGTGCACGCCTGCGCGAACCGCAGGCGCCGGTGCAGATGGGGTTGTGGGGGTGATTGCGCTCGACTGCGACGATCTGTTCGCCACATGGCGTGAACAGGCGCGGGTGTTACTGGGGCATGGCATCGACCCTTCGGAAATCACCTGGAACCAGGGCCCCATGGCGGATTTGCTGGCTGTACCCGCAGCGCTGCCTGCCGGCCCTGGCCCCTTCCGGGCCAAAGTCCCGGCCCAGTTGTTGGGGCAGTTGGAACTAGCCTCTCGCTACCGTGGCGAGCAACGCTGGAACCTGCTGTACGAAGTGCTGTGGCGTGTCGCCCACGGCGACCGCACCGCAATGCTGGCGGGCGACCGCCTAGGCAGTGAGTTGCAACGGCGCATCAAGCAGGTAACGCGCGAAGCCCATCATTTGCATGCTTTTGTGCGCTTCGTGCCGCTGCCCGAAGCGGTGGCTGGGCAGTTGCAACTGGATCTGGTGGCTTACCACGAGCCGGCACATGACGTTCTGCAGAGCGCCAGCGCGCACTTCGCCGACCGCCTGGGCAAGTTGCGCTGGCTGATCGCTACGCCTCAGGATGGCATTCGCTTCGACGGTGCCGGGTTCGACTATCAACGGCGCTGCCCGGCGCAATGGCGGCAGTGGGCGCGCAGTGCCGAGGACCCAGGGGCCGAGCTGTGGCGCACCTATTACCGCCATACGTTCAACCCTGCCCGCCTCAACCCTGATGCCCTGCGCCTGCACATGCCGGGGCGGTTCTGGCGGCACTTGCCGGAAGGCATGCTGATACCCCAGCTCGAGGGCCTGGCACGCCAAGGCAAGCAGCGGGACGGCCAGGCGCTGGAAGTGGCTGCGCAGGCCGGCAAAAAGATCAGCAAGACTGGGCGGTGATGCACGCCAGCCATGCAGTGCGCGCAAATCGCCTCACTCCAGCAACCAGCCTGCATCGCCTTCATCCAGCACGCCGCCATGATCAGTCCTGTCCCCCTTGCGCGCGACAGCAGCCCCCTCGATCAGGAAGTGCTCGGCCCCGCTTTCGATTACCGCACCGCAGGTAGTCCGGTCCCCCACCCTGGCCACTGCGCTGCCGTTGAATGTATACCCAGCACTCCCGCTCTCGACCTGGTTAGCGCCATGCAATGGGCAGAGATGTCGATGACCGACAAGCACAACAGGTTTCATCGCGCTTCGCCTGCGTGCGGTGCGGTACGTGATTCGCGATCAATCGCCACTGGCCAGTAAACCTTCGGCGCCAGGCAGTGCATGTGGCTCAGGCCATCATCATCATTCCAGTCGCGCGCGGGGTGCACGAACTTCGGGAGGGCCTGGGGGCCTTGCTGCATGAACAGTCTGGCGATGGCCCAGTAGGCTTCGCCGTGGTAGAGGTCGTGGCTGAAAAACACGCGGTCAATGACTTCGTTGGTTTCCGGGTTACGGACCGATAGCATGACGTTTTCGATCAGACCGCCGTGGCCGGGTGCGTAGATCCGGTAAACCTCGGCGGTAACGTCATCCCAGTTGTAGGCAACGGGTTTCACGCCCCAATACTTTCGGCTGAAAACAAAGAATCGATTGAACCTGTACTGGTAAAGATAAATTCTTCGGCGCAGTCTATTGAAACGAATAGGCTCGTCTCTTGGAAGCACAAAATCAAGCTTGATGTAGGGCGATAGCACCCACGCCACGAGTAGCGGCGCAAGCAAGATAACAATATTCGTTATCCAGTCCCCCTGCCAATTATCGAAAACCAGCCAATACGTAAATAACGTCATCCCACCACCCGCAACAAGAGCGGCAGAGCCTATCAGCGCACCTAGCCCCCGCAGGCGAATAGTAGCCCTTGGCAACTCCAAATAGACATCATCGTAATAATTGGGCGAGGGGTTAATGTTTTGTGGTTCATGTTTGAACGTTGGCCTTTCTTCGATATCGGGTAAATCATGACTCCAACCCAATTGCCGATGTGCTAACGGCCTGGACTTGACGTTCATACGTTCTCCGCCTGAACACGACATCCAAGGCGTGTGCTTGAAATATTTTTATCTGGCCAATACGCAACCGTCAGCGTGGCCGATTTAATGGTGTGCGCACCAGCGGTCGGCATGAGCGCTATCACACCAGTCAATTCTAATGACGGCGCGCTTGCTGGATGCGCATGCACACTTTCCATCAATGAAACATCGGGGCGATAGTCCGGAAAACGTGGAGCGGCGAAATTTGAAAACTTTTTTGTTTGGGTGAGAAACTCCGGACAATCAGAATTACGGCTGCCGGATGCTACCAACTCTCCACTATGGCAGTCAGGAAACTCACCATCACCTGCGCGATGTACTAGTAACGCCCAATCGTACCCTGAATTGACCTCGTCATACCGGGGCAAACTAATTTGAAATTTTATTTTTTGCTCAACAACCAAGCCGGCCATCCCACCGACTTTGCGCATTGCGATATCGCTGACCAGAACCGACTCGAAATTCACTCCAATTTGAAGTCCAAGCGTTGCAGCATTAAGCTCCGCCATGGCTATATCTGCCCACTCCACCGAATCCCAACGAACGCTAGGAATTTCGCCACCCTTGCCAAACAAACTACGACTGAGCCATAACTCAAGAGGGTTGAGCTCGTTGTTTTCCGCCATCCTTCTATAAGTGTAAGCGGAGAGTGTCAGTACTATGGCAACGCCCAAAGGCCCTGCAATCAAAGGTGACGCGACCGACAGTGCAAACGCTGCAGAGCCACCCAGATAAAGCACGCCTGATAGAGCGTATTGTTTGCTCGACAGAATGCTACCCGACTTGACGGCGCGTTTTGATGCGGCAAACGCTTGGGCAACGTCAAACACCCCAGCCACAGAACTTATCAATGCGCCGAAACTTATGAGGAAACCTCCTACAACGGCGGCCCCCCTCGCCCAGGGCGCTTGCAGATGACGAATGCTCGTTCGCAGAACAAGCCCCACCAATTCGATTTGCCCCCCAAGCACACCCAGTTGCGAACCCTGCAGCGCCAATTTGGCCTCGTACGCCTTGGGCCCAATCTCTGCCTCGGCCTTTTCCTGATTTCTGGTCAGGCTGTCATACTGCAAATACAGCCCACCGATCCCGAGTAGCACCTCCCAACTGCCTGCAGCCCCGCGCAGGCCTGAGAAACCGCCACGCACCAGCTGGCTGGCCTGGTGCGCAGTTATCTTCATCCCGTCAAGCAACTTGCGGGCATTGCTGTCGAGTGTACCTGCCGCGACCGAGATATCCACCATGGCCGCGTGCGCCGCACTGCTCGCCTGAGTCAGCTTGATGCTGGCCGCTTCGACTAACCGGCCATGCACTTGCGCAGCCGTGCCCTCGACCCAGACCGTGACACTGATCACGGTGTTGGTCAGCCGAGGGTCGAGCAGCGCAAGGCTCATCAACCCGTGCTGCAGGATCGGCCGGACCTTGCGCATCGCCTTGAACGAACCGACTTCAAAGTCATCGACACTGCGATACATACGGTCTCTCGCCTCAGCGAGGGAGGCATTTGCGCGGTGCTGCAACTGGCGCAAGTGCGCACTCTGCAAGGCGTAGTACTCGCCCAGCTTCATCTTCACTTCAAGCTCGATCAGTTGCACCCCGTTGTAAAGAAACTGGGTTGCGCTGTTCAGGTGCCGAACAGCGTTGTGGATGCCAGGCCCGAGGCTAGGCGCCAGGCGTTGACTGGCGGCATTCACCGCGCTCTGCGTTTCGGCGATGGCCTGCTTCAAGCTATTTCGCATGCGTAAACCGGCATCGTCGCTGGCGATGACCTTGCTCAACATGCCGAAGAGCTTGTCGCTGTCGTTCCAATTGATTGCCTGGTCGCCTGAAAAACTGGGTAACAGCGCGGCCAGCAAAGCGTTGTCACGCATCAGCAGCGCGCGGTAGGGAGGGCTATCGGGGTTTTGTAGCCAGACCTGCCACTGCCATTCGCTGGTACCAGCCGCAGGCTGACGGGGTTCAAGGCTGGCGATCACGGCCTCTGTGACCCCACCGCCCAAGCACAGCCCCATGGTCTTGGTATAGGCCACACCGGACTCGCGATCACGGCCGTCATAGTCGTGGCGCTCGGCCACCTTGAACATCGGGGTATCGAATAATGCAACGTAGGCCTGCGCGTCCTGATCAATGTAGCGCTGGAACTCGGCATCCTGCGCCTCGTACTCAGCTTGGAAAGCAGCCCGCTGCGGCTCGTGGTAGCGCTCTTCTAGACGGGCATCACTTTCTCGCTGCGCACGCTCGACCAGACGCTGTCGCTCGACTGCCGGGTCCACGAAAATTGGTGGCCCGTCGCCGGTCACCGGCTGCAGCGACGGCACCCCTTGTGCCGCCCACTCCCGGTGCGTGGCGCGGATCACCTGTACGATCTGCGACGTCTGCAACTGGTACGCGCGTAGTGGGTCCTCACGCCAGGCCTGGCGCTTCACTACCCAGCTCAGCCGCTGGTGGTTGTATTCCTGAATGAGACCGACGGTGTCGTCCAGCACCAACGCCAACACACCGTTTGCCAACTGGTGGCGGTCCAATGCATTGACCACATAACCACGCAGGGCAAACCTGCGCAGCCAGCGGCTGTGGAAACCATGCACGCTGTCGAACGGTGCACACGCCTGCTGGCTGTATTCGAACACCTGGTTGTCAACTTGCAACTGGTCGGCCGTCATCGCCAGGCCCAGCAATTGCGGATGGGTACGCGCCTGGGTCAGATCAATCCCTACGAAGCGGTGGCTTGGTGCCACGCCTTGCTTGTAGGCGTTCAGCACACTCACCGGCCAGGCATCACTGGAAAAGGCCAGCCAGGCACTGTTGTATTTGTCGGTGTCGATCGTGACGAAGGCCGCCGGAATATCGTGGTTTTCCTGCGCACATTTTTCCGGCAGTGGCCCAGGTGGGCCGGCTGGAGGCGCATAGGGGTCAAAGCGTCGCAGATGGCCCTGTGCGCTGACGGCGTAGGCTTGCCAGACCTGCTGGTCAAGCAAGACATACAGGTAGCCCATGCGTAACGTGCGCAGGCCAGGCTTGGCGCAGATGTGCAAATGCCCCGCCACGGTAGTGATGCACTCCGGTCGGGTATCCGGGACCAGCGCACGGCGCAGGGGCAGAATGGGCAGCCCCTGGCGCTGACAAGACATGCAGTGGTCATGCGGCAGGCCGGCTTCAGCGACAGCAAGGGCGATGCGTTGACTGATGGTCATGCAAGGCGCTCCGCTTCCGTCAGGGATTGGGTCAGGTGCCGCCAATGCGCCTCGGAGTAGCGGGCAAGCAACGGCGCCAGCGCGCGCTGCTCTTGGCGGGCTGCATCTATCAGGCCGCGCACGGCGGCAAGGGAGGTTAGCTGGGGATGAATGCACAGCTGGTGGAGGGCCAGCACCACGATATCTTCCGGGTCGGTCAAGCCCAAGGCGCGTGCTTCCTGGATATGGTTGCCGGCTCGTACAGCCGCAAACGACGGTATCTGACACTGCAAGGTATTGTTCACGCCTGCTCGTAGAGCGCTCAAGCTTCGCAGCACGCGCTCGACCAATGCTCCATCCGCTTGCATGCGCCAGGCAGACGCGGGGAGCAGACAGCGTTGCCCGCTCTGCCCCTTGAGGTTCAGCAACTGCCCACTGCTATTGAGGAACAACCAGCGGCTGATGGGCCACCACGGTGCACGCTCCCCTTGCTTGAACGTTGCCGCAAGCAGCTCCAGGCGTATCGGCTCGTAGACCGGATAGAAGCTCAGTGCCTGAGCTGTGTCGGGTAACCGGCACAAGCGACTGAGGTGAGCTGCGATGTTGGCCGCTGGCTGTTCACTGAACACCCAGCCGCATAGGTAGCGCCTTGGCTGAAACAGCCCACGCACAGCTGCTCGGGCGGTCAATTCCAATATTGCGCGGCTGGGCAGCGCCCCGGGTATAGCCAGGCATACCAGTACAGGATGCAAGTGCGGCACATGCGCCAGGTCGAACCTGGGTACACGCATCATAGCGCTCTCCCCCAATGCCTCGCGAAGCTGGGCGAGCAAGGCTGAATCGCCTTTGTCCTCGGGGGCAAGGGGGTCCACCAACACATAGCTGTACAGGTCAGGCGCATGCTGCTGTTCGATCACGCTGGCCAGGTCATCAGCCGTCATCAGAGCTTACCCTCACAGGTGCTGGCAGCGTTCGGCGTCAATGTCAGCGACGTAGCGCTGCCTGCCCCCTGCGCAGTCGCCTGGGTTTGCCCCAACAGGTTCAAGGTCTGGCCATTGAGGGTGATACCGCGCCGGTCCAGCACGATGCAGCCACCTGGGGTTTTCAACTCTATGCGCTCACTGGCATGCAGCTGATACACCGTAGTGCGCTGCTGCATGCCATTGCCGACTTCGACCCGTTGAGCACCTTTGACTACCAAGGCGCTGTCCTTGCCGACGAGAACCTGCTGACAGCCCAGGGTCGCTTCACTGCGGTTGTTACCGACCTGGTGCGTCAGGTCATGCTTGATTTCGACCTGGCAGTTCTGCCCGATGAACTGGTTGTGGTTGCCCCCGGTTTCCTGGCGATAGTGGTTACCGATGCTAAGTTGCTGATCATTGCCCACCTGCTCCAGCCGATTGCGCCCGACACGCGTGGTTTCGTCGTTGCCGACCACCGTGTTGTAGTCGCGCTGGGCATGAATGAACACCTCCTCCCTGCCCAGTTCGTCCTCGAAGCGCAGCTCATTGAAGCCATTGCCCTTGTGGGTCTGGCTCTTGATGGTCATGCGGGTTTTGTGCTCCGGCAGGTCATACGGCGGAAGCTGATCACCGCAGTAGGTACGCCCGATGATCATCGGTTGGTCGGGGTCGGCATTGACGTACTGTATGACCACGTCCTGGCCAATGCGCGGGATGGCCATCGAGCCCCAACTGCCGCCTGCCCAGCTTTGCGAAACCCGGACCCAGCAAGAGCTGAACTCATTGCCCTTGCTCTCCCGATCCCAGGGAAAACTGACCTTGACCCGCCCCCACTCGTCACAGTAGATCTCTTCGCCGGGCGGGCCGACCACGGTGGCCATGTGCGGGCCATCGATACGGGGTTTGGCCAGGGGGGCCGGGCGCCATTCGCGGGTGCCCGGCACCAGCATGGCACGCTGCACGTAGCGGGTGCCCTGGTCGGCGCTGGCTGCCTCTTCCTGCAGGCTGGTGAACTGCACGCCTTCATGGTGCACGCTGATCGGCCGCCAATGCACGTTCAGGTCTGCGCGCGGGTGCCCGACCAGCGTGAAGCTCAGCCCTGGTTGCAGGCGCACATCATCGCCCTGCACCTCGGCAACGTGCGCGTCGTGGCGCAGCGCCGCGAGGCGCGTGGCCGTGAACGGTACGCCAACCGCGTCCCGCTTGTAGCGCCCAGGGTAGTCGAAACGCTCGTAGGCCCGCGTTTGATGGGGGGTACTGCTGTCAGCGGCCCGATGCTCCTGGCGGTAGCGCGGGTGGGTGAAGGTGTAGTCCCGCTGCACCTGCCGGGTGCTGCGGACCTGCTCGCTGTAACGCAGGCGCCGCAGGCACGGCACGGCCTGATCACCACCGCTGTTGGCGTGATACAGCACGTGGTCGGGACCAATATCACCCTCATCTACCGCTTGCGGGTCATCGGCCCGGACCGCGCCGCGGCTGATAGTGCCAAACGCCAGCAGCCGATCGGTAATGACCAGGTGGTGCTGTTGTGGCGTGTGCTCGAAGCGGTAGACAAGGCCTTCTTCGGCTGCCAGCCGGGCGATGAAATCGAGGTCGGTTTCACCGGCCTGAACGCAGAATTCGCGGACGTGATGCTCGCCGAGGCTCTTGATTCCAAAGCGGTTGATGCCCTGGCGCTGCAACACCAGTTCAATAATCTGCGGCACAGTCTTGTGCTGGAAGATGCGCCAGTTCGAACGCAGCCTGGCGCGGGCCAGCTGCGGCTCTACCAACGCGTGGTAGTGGGTACGAAACCTGCCGGTTTCGCCTTGGCTGAAACTGCTGACCAGGCCGTGCACATGGCGTAGCGGCTGCTCGCCACGCCAGACCGTGAACAGCCCGGGCTTGTCGAGCAGCAGGCCGAAGTCGACATCTGCGTCGAAACTGATCAGTTCCAAGTGCAGTTGGAACGGCGCGCTGATGGCCTCGTCGAGTTCGAACGAAACCACTTCGAACTCAACCCGGCCGGCCAGGGCCTCGAAGCTGAACCGCAGATCGGACTGGCTAGGCATGCGGACTCCCGGCTACCACCTTGAGACAAGGCTGTCGAGCGACTGCAGCACTCCGGCGCTGCTCAGCGTTCAGGCGAAATCGGTAGCTACAAAAGGCCCTGTGGCCTTCAGGTGGGCGGTGCATGAAGAGGTCCTTGTCTTCCGGCAAACTGAAGACACGAACGCTAGCGGGGAACCGATTCTGCGAGAAGTCCAGCACTTCCCGGCGCAACGTAGGAAATGTCGACTGAGTTTTTGATGACCGGCGCGTGCCGAGAGACCGAGCGCTGCGCGAGGGGCGCTCGATCTCTGCGAGGCTCATAAATGTTCTGGGCCGAAGACGTTCAAACCTTGAACTGCCCGACCAAGGCCGTCATCTCCCCCACCAGGCCCGACAGTGCCTTGCTCGCAGCGCTGGTCTGCTGCGCCCCGGCCGCCGAATGGTTGGACAGTTCACGGATGTTCAGCAGGTTGAGATCCACTTCGCGCGCGACCTGCGCCTGCTCTTCGGCGGCGCTGGCGATGACCAGGTTGCGTTCGTTGATTTCGCCAATCGCGCTGTAGATACCTTCCAGCACCTGCCCCGAGGCCAGGGTCACGTCCAGGGTCGACTGCGCACGGTGGGTGCTGGCCTGCATCGACGCCACTGCCGCTTCGGTGCCGGCCTGCACGCGGCCGATCATTTGCTCGATTTCCTGGGTCGACTGTTGCGTGCGGTAGGCCAGCGTACGCACTTCATCGGCCACCACGGCAAAGCCCCGCCCCGCCTCCCCGGCACGCGCCGCTTCGATGGCGGCGTTCAGCGCCAGCAGGTTGGTTTGCTCGGAGACCGAGCGGATCACTTCCAGCACCTTGCCGATATCACGCACCTGCCCCACCAACTGCTCCAGGTGGGTACTGCTGGTCTGGATCTCGCGGGTCATGGCCTCGGTGCCGTCGATATTGTCGCTGACCTGGCGGCGGCTTTGCGTGGCTAGCTGGTTGGACTCGCTGGTGGTTTGCGAGGTGCTGATCGCATTGCGTGCAACCTCCTCCACGGCGGTGGTCATTTCGGTCACGGCAGTGGCTGCCTGTTCCAGCTCCAACCCTTGTTGGCGCAGGTTGTTGGCGCTTTGCTCGGTTACCGCGTCCAGCGCAGTGGCGGCTTCGTCCAGTTGTCGGGCACAACGCCCGATCTGGCCCAGGGTGTCGCGCTGGCTTTGCTGCATACGCTGCAACTCGTGGAACAGCTGGCCGATCTCGTTACTGCCTTGTGCCTGCACCGGCACGCTCAGGTCGCCCCCGGCAATACGCTGGAAGTGCTGACCGGCCTCACGCAGGGGGTGAAGCACTCGCTGGGCGATGAAGCCCCAGCACAGGGCTGCCAGGGCCAAGGTCAGCGCCAGCAGGCCGAGGCTGAGCAACTGCGCACGGGCCAGGCGGCGATCGGATTCGAGCATGATCTGCTGGCCACGCTGGCCCAATTCGCCAACCAGTTGCTGGCGTAGCGCCTGCAACCGGCCCATGGCGTTACCGGCGTCGACATTGACCTTGAAGTATTGCTCCAGCGAGCGCTGGCGGGTGGCCTCACGCTGCCCGGCCACCGCGGCGGCGTATTCGGCGAAGGTCGCCTGCAACTCGGTCGCCAAAGTGCGCAGGGCCGGCTCGCGGCTGTTTTCGACGAATTCGTCGACCAGCTTCTGGCTTTTTTCGTTCAACTCGAGCGACAGTGCCATGCGCTTGGCAGCACTGTCATCGTGGCCGCCGAGTTGCTCGATGAAGCCCGACGACACGTTGGCGCTGGAACGGATGGCCATCAGCAAGGCATTGTTCAAGCGGTCCGACTGGTGCGCAGTCTGGTCCAGTTCGGTGATCTGCTGGTCACTGCCAACCGCCGCTCGCCAGGCACTGAGGGTGGAAAACAGCAGGGTCAGGCTGAACAGCGACAATACCCAGAACATTCCGGTGCGGATTTTCAAGTTGGCAAGCATGCGGGCAGTACTCCTGGTTGGCACCACTTCTGGTCGATGATTCGACGGTGGGTGTGCTGCTATCGGAGCGGCGCGGCGCCGGCTTGAGGTGCTCAGGTATGCTTGTGGGCGGTAACCGAACAGATGTTGCCTGCATGCGGGGCCTCGCCAAGCAACCCGCGCGGTGCATGGCAGCGCATGCGTTGGCGGGCTCGGCAGGGAAAGCCTGGGTTTGCCAGCCAAGCCGCGATGCGGGTAAAGTCGGGCCCTGGCGCTGGCTGCGCCTGCGGTCCGCGCAAAGGGGTTGCCCGAGCCATGCGATAACCTGTTTCCATACCAGCTCCAGGCTTGTCGGCGGACCGAGCCTCAAAGGAGTTGGCATGCCCACCATCCATGCATCCCGCCACCATGGCCTGCTCGATCTTGCCGCTTTGCGCAAACGCGCCAAGCGTTTGCTCAACGCCCTGAAGCACCACCAGGCCGACGACGCCCGGGAACAGTTGCGCACCCTTGGCCTGCCTGGCCCCCATTATCTCCTTGCCGATACCCAATGGCTGGTGGCCCGCGAAGCCGGCTTCGCCAGCTGGCCCAAGCTCAAGGCGCATGCCGATGCCGTGGCGTTCGCCGCACGCCAGCCTGGCTTCGCTGCCGATGACGAAGCCGCTGTGCAGCATTGGCGCTGCGGTAACGATATTGCCCACAGCTTGCGGGTTGCGGGGTTTGCCGGCGCTTTCCAGATGTTCGACGACCCCATGGTGATGGGGCCGGTGCCGGCCCTGCCGGAAGATCAGTACTGGCCGGTGCGCGGCGCGTACATACAGCAAGCGTTCAACCTCAGCGCCGAGGCTGTCGCCCCGCGCCAGGCTGCACAACAGGCCGCATTGGCCGGTTTGAACGGCGACAGTCAGCTGGTGCTGTGGTGCGAAGCCGACGCTTACGACCAGTTGTTCCTGATCCGCGTGCTCGCCAGCCTGCCCTGTTTGCCGCGACGCCTGGAGCTGATCGAAATCGACCAGGTCCCTGGCGTAGAGCGCTTCATCGGTATCGGCCAACTGGCCCCGGATCTGCTGGCCTGGCTATGGCCACAACGTCGCGCGCTGGGTGAGGATGCACTGACCTTGGCGCGCCAAACCTGGGCTGCCTACACCGCCGCTGAACCCCAAGCCTGGGCCGCCCTCGCTGGCCGCCAGCACCGGCCTATGCCGCTGTTGCGCCGGGCACTGGCGCGCCAGCTGCAAGAACTGCCTGGCGCCAGCGACGGCTTGAGCCTGACCGAACGCCTGCTGCTGCGCGCTCTGGCATCGCATGGGGAGCTGCCAGCCGGACGCGTGTTTACCCAACTGATGCAGCAGGATGAGCCGCTCCCTTATCTGGGCGACATGATGTTCCATGCACTGCTGCAGCCGTTGCTCCATGCACCCCACCCGCTGCTGCGCGAAGGCCCGGGCGACGCCTGGGCCCATCGGCCATTACGGCTGACCGCACTCGCCGAACAGGTGCTGGCCGGCCAGCGCCACTGGCTCGACCAGCACCCTGCCCGGCGTTGGGTAGGCGGGGTGTGCATCGACGCGGCTGACAAGCCTTGGGTGGTTAGCGAGCAAGGCGAGGTCTGGCGACGACAATAGCGAAGCGGCTTGGCTGCAAGGGTGGGCGGGAACCCTTATTCCGCCAGCACCTCCTCCAGCGCCTGCTCCAGCGTGCTGACGGTGCGCTCGATATGCTGCAGTTTTTCCAGCCCGAACAGGCCAATGCGGAAGGTCTGGAAATCTGCCGGCTCATCGCACTGCAGCGGCACCCCAGCGGCGATTTGCAGCCCGTGGTCGGCAAATTTGCTGCCGTTCTTGATGCCGGCGTCATCGGTGTAGCTCACCACTACACCCGGGGCCTGGAAACCGCTGGCGGCCACGCTCTTGATACCTTTGCCGGTCAACAGGGCGCGCACCCGCTTGCCGAGGGCCTGTTGCTCGGCGCGCAGTGTGTCGAAGCCGTAGGCGCGCATCTCGTTCATCACGCCGTTGAACCGTGCCAGTGCATCGCTGGGCATGGTCGCGTGGTAGGCATGCCCGCCCTGCTCATAGGCCTGCATGATCTGCAGCCACTTTTTCAGGTCGCAGGCAAAACTGCTGCTCTGTGTCTGCTCGATGCGTTGCAGGGCCAGGGCACTGAACATCACCAGGGCGCAGCATGGGGAAGCACTCCAGCCCTTCTGCGGCGCGCTGAGCAGCAGGTCGACGGCGCATGTGTGCATATCGACCCACACCGCGCCGGAGGCGATGCAGTCCAGCACGAACAAGCCGCCCACTGCATGCACGGCCTCGCCCACCGCGCGCAGGTAGTCGTCGGGCAGCATGATCCCGGATGACGTTTCGACATGCGGGGCAAAGACCACCTGCGGTTTGTGCGCCGCAATCGCCGCCAGCACTTCATCCAGCGGCGGTGGCGCATAGGCCGCCTGGCGCCCGGTTTCCACCGGCCTGGCTTTCAGCACCGTGGTAGCCGCCGGAATGTTGCCCATCTCAAGAATCTGGCTCCAGCGATAACTGAACCAGCCGTTGCGGATCACCAGGCACTGCTGGCCAGTGGCGAACTGCCGCGCCACCGCTTCCATGCCAAACGTGCCACTGCCCGGCACCACAGCCACGCCCTGGGCGTTGTAGACCTGTTTCAAGGTGGCGGAGATGTTCTTCATCACGCCCTGAAATGCCTGTGACATATGGTTGAGAGAGCGGTCGGTGTACACCACCGAGTACTCGATCAAACCCTCGGGGTCGACACTGGGATAAAGCTTTGACATGGGCAGGCTCCTTTGGCAGAGACGTCATTGCCATCGACCCTGCCTCAAGCCCCGGCAAATGACAAGGTGCGGCCGCGCGGCAGATCACAAAGCCGCTTGGACAAAACATATGGAAATACGTATATTCGGATTTCCATATGTACAGACGCTGCCATGATTACCCCACCTGAAGTGTTCAAATGCCTGGCCGACGAAACCCGTGCTCGCGCCACCCTGCTGATCGCCAGCCTGGGTGAACTTTGCGTTTGCGAGTTGATGTGCGCGCTGAACGACAGCCAGCCGAAGATAAGCCGCCACCTGGCCCAGCTACGCAGCAGTGGCCTGTTGCTGGACCGACGCCAGGGGCAATGGGTGTATTACCGCCTCAACCCGGACCTGCCCACTTGGGTCGCCGCGGTTCTGCAGGCGACGCTACAGGCTAACGAGCAATGGTTGGCACACAACACCCAACGCCTGCAGAACATGGATGGCCGCCCTGTTCGGGGCTCTGCCTGCTGCTGATCAACAACGAGAAAGAACCCTATGCTGGTCGCCATTGCAGTCTTCGTTTTCACCCTTACCCTGGTCATCTGGCAGCCCAAAGGGCTTGGCGTTGGCTGGAGCGCCGCGCTCGGCGCGGTCATCGCCCTTGCCACAGGTGCCGTGTCGCTGCACGACATCCCGGCGGTCTGGGGCATCGTCTGGAACGCCACGTTCACGTTCATCGCCGTCATCATCATCAGCCTGCTGCTGGATGAAGCCGGTTTTTTCGAATGGGCAGCCCTGCATGTGGCGCGCTGGGCCAATGGCAGCGGCTACCGCCTGTTCGCCTTTTGCGTACTCCTCGGCGCTGCCGTGTCGGCATTGTTCGCCAACGACGGTGCGGCGCTGATCCTCACCCCCATCGTCATGTCGATGCTGCTGGCGCTGCGTTTCTCGCCAGCTGCCACGCTGGCTTTCGTCATGGCCGCCGGCTTTATCGCCGATACCGCCAGCCTGCCGCTGGTTGTCTCCAACCTGGTGAACATCGTTTCGGCCGATTACTTCGGGTTGGGTTTCGCCGAGTACGCTTCGGTGATGGTGCCGGTGAACCTGGCCAGCGTCGCCGCGACGCTGGTGGTACTGTCGCTGTACTTTCGCCGTGACATACCGCAGCACTACACCGTTGCAGCGCTGAAAACGCCCGGCGAGGCGATCCAAGACCACGCCACCTTCACGGTCGGAGGGTGGGTGTTGCTGGCGCTGCTGGTGGGCCTGTTCGCCCTCGAA
Organism: Pseudomonas sp. NY5710; assembly: GCF_013305665.1. Taxonomy (NCBI): domain Bacteria; kingdom Pseudomonadati; phylum Pseudomonadota; class Gammaproteobacteria; order Pseudomonadales; family Pseudomonadaceae; genus Pseudomonas; species Pseudomonas sp. NY5710. Next base: position 2,281,520 of record NZ_CP045554.1, on the reverse strand, counting down.
CCACTGGGCATTCCGATCAGTGCAGTGGCAGCCGTGTGTGCCGCCATACTGTTCGCGGTCGCCGCGCGCGGGCAGCGCATTGCGACCCGCCGCGTGCTGCGCGAGGCCCCTTGGCAGGTGGTGATTTTCTCGCTCGGCATGTACCTGGTGGTGTACGGGCTGAAAAATGCCGGCCTGACCGACATGCTCACCCAACTGCTCGACCGCCTGGCGCAACAAGGGCTGTGGAGTGCCACCCTGGGCACCGGCGTGATCGCCGCCCTGCTGTCTTCGGTCATGAACAACATGCCCAGCGTGCTGGTCGGCGCGTTGTCGATCCAGGCCAGCGAAGCGCAAGGCCTGGTGCGCGAGGCGATGATCTACGCCAATGTGATTGGCTGCGACCTGGGCCCGAAAATCACCCCTATCGGCAGCCTGGCGACACTGCTCTGGCTGCATGTGCTGGCGCGCAAAGGCGTGCGTATAACCTGGGGTTATTACTTCAAGGTTGGCATTTTGCTGACCCTGCCCGTGCTGTTGATCACCCTTTCGGCTTTGGCACTGCGCCTTAGCCTCTGATAGTCCGCCAACAAGCGGAGGAGCCCCCATGCGAGTTCTGTTCATGTGCACGGCCAACAGCTGCCGCAGCATCCTTTCCGAGGCCGTGTTCAATCACCTGGCGCCTGACGGCTTTGAAGCCGTCAGTTCCGGCAGTTTTCCCAAGGGCCAGGTGTTGCCTCGCAGCCTGACCACCCTGCAGCAGGCCGGCATTTCGACCCAGGACCTGAGCAGCAAGGGTAACGAGGCATTCGAGGGTTGCCCGCCAGACATCGTGGTCACCGTGTGCGACAAGGCCGCCGGCGAAGCCTGCCCGGTGTACTTCGGCCCGGCACTGAAGGCGCACTGGGGGCTGGAGGATCCGTCCGATGTAGAGGGCGATGAAGCGGCCGTCGACGCGGCTTTCAACGCCACGCTGGCGCGCATAACAGCCCGTTGCCAAGCATTCTTCGCCCTGCCCTTCGACACGCTGCAACGCGAACAGCTCCAGCAAGCGCTGGATCACATTGACGCGCTCTAAGCGGGAGGCCAAATAGCCGAGCAATTACCTCATCTTGATCTTTCTCTGTTCGATACGCCCAACAGCCAGGCCCGCCAGCTGATACAAGCAGCACATCGTGGTGCTGGAAAAGCGCGGAACATCTCGCTGCCCGGATAAACCAGCGCGCGCCTTGCCGGTAATGCCCCCCTGCTTTTTAAGCTCTTGCGTACACGTGCTCAACGAATGCCCAGAACATGATCCAGCGACCAACTGCCGGCTCCTCGACCAAGCAGCAACAACAATAGGCCCGCCCAGACCAGATGGCTAGGCCAGGCGTCCGGGTAGACGAACACTTCGATCACCGTGGTCATGCCCAACAGCGCCAAGGCTGATAGCCGGGTGCACAGGCCCAGCACGAGCAGCACGGGAAAAAAGTGCTCCGTGTAGGTCGCCAGATGCGCCGCGATGTACGGTGATAGCAGCGGCAGCATGTACTCGGTACGGAACAGCTCGTAGGTACTTGGGGTGACATCCAGGAGCCCCTCGACCTTGGTCCGCCCTGAGAGAAAGAACGTCGCTGCGATAGCAGCGCGCGCTACCAGGTAAAGAAAGGCGTCGCCGAGCAAGTGCTGCAGGCGTTCGGCCAGTCTATTCCACCGCAGTCTCAAGCCAGAGCGGTTGGCAGGTTTGCGGGCGATGTCCATAAAAGCTTCCTCAAGTGAGACTGACGGGACGAAAAACCCCGGCCCCAAGCAACTGGCCGAGCACAACGTGGAAGTCAAGATCGGGCTGGACAGCAAGCGCTACGGTGGAAGCTCGGTCCAGGTCGCATCCCGCTGCGCAGGCATCGAGAAAAGCGCACCCGCCAGTCCCAAGCTCGTACCAAATGACGCCCTCGGTCTGCCCGACGACCAATGCGCCCTCGCCCTGCCAGGGCAAGGCCTGTGGCACGGGCAAGGCCTCGCGGTTATAACGCCAGATGCTGAATATCGGGAGCTCGCTGAACCAGCACCAGCGCACGCTGGTGCGGGGCTGCAACTGGCAGGTGGCGAGCTTGGCGACGGACACACCGCCGAGGCTGCCTGGGTCCAACTGCGGCTGCACAAGGGCGGTGAAAGCCTCGATCCACATTCTGTCCAGGCGCGCCACGGGGCCAAGGTAGGGTAGTTCGCGCGCGGGCTCAAACCTTTCCAGAAAGTCTGCGAACCCCTCCCCGTAAAAGATCAGCCGGGGATCGTCGGGCGGTGTTTCGCGAGCGTAGATTACGGCCGCTGCACGAAGCCAGTCAGTTCCGACCAGGCGTTCGACGGTGGGGAAGTTGGCGCACAGCGCATCGACGCTGCCCTTGAGCACAGTATTGCGATACACCTCGAAGGCGGCCTGTGCGGTGACACTGCGCATTGCCGGGGGGGTGTGCCCGTAAATGGCTGCGGCGAAGGCGTCCTGGAAGGCTTCGAGTGGCGTTTTCATGAGGCCACCTGCGCCTGGTCGAGAATAACCTGGGCAAGCTCGCGCTCGCCTTGAAGAACGTCGAAGGCTGGCAATTGGTCATCGCGCTCGATCAAAGTGGGCCTAGAGCCAATACGTCGAATCAAATGCTCGTACAGCGCCCACACCGGCGCGGCGACTGGCGCGTCGTGAGAGTCGATCAACAGTTTCCCGCCTTCGTCGACACCGTGTCCTGCCAGGTGTATTTCGAGGATGGCCGCCGCTGGAAAACGGCCAAGATAGTCTCTGGCGTCGAAGCCGAGGTTGTGTGCGCTGACGTACACGTTGTTGATGTCCAGCAGCAAACCGCAACCAGTACGCTGCGACAGTTCCGTGAGGAAGTCTATTTCATCCCAGTCGTGGCCCTGTAGCTGGAGGTAATGGCTTGGGTTCTCGACGGCGATGCGCCGGCCTAGCGCTTCCTGGGTGCGTTGAATATTCTCGGTAATACGCGCCAGGGCAGCGTGGCTGCGCGGGAAAGGCAGGAGGTCCGGAAAGTACTGGCCGCGCCAGCTGGACCACGCCAAGTGCTCGGAAACCAGCGAAGGTTGGACCCGCTCGGTCAGCGCGCGAAAACGTCGAAGGTGCTCGGTATCCGGGGCGACATCGGCCGCCAGAGACAGCGAAACGCCATGCAAAGATAGCGGATGCCGTTCGGCGATTCGCTCCAACCACTCAACGCGAGCACCGCCGACCATATAGTTCTCCGGATGCACTTCGAACCACACACCGTGGGCGGAACAGGCCAAGGCTTGGGCGTAATGTTCGCCCTTGAGCCCGACCCCAGCGCCCAGTTTGGGGAATATGCTCATGGTCGGCGGCCTTGGCTCAGGCTTTGCTCGGGGTCAATGAGCCCGAGCCATTGGGGGTCTTGATGGAGGTGCAGGTGCCTGCCGGAACGCTTTTCCAGTGCATACCGTCGTAGTCCTTCTTGGCGCTGCCCGCACACGTGGTACCAGCGCCGGCCTTGCAATCGTTCTTACCGGCCTGGGCGATGCCGTAGCACTTTTCCATGGCTGTGTCATTGCCGGCCTTGGTGGTCATGTCGGCAGCCAGAACGCTGCCGGCAATGGCGGCCAGAGCGATGGCAGCGGTGGCGAGGTTGAGGGTTTTCATGATGCTTTCTCCGGTAAAGTGAGGATGCTGCGGAACGTTTTCAGCAGCTCATCCACAAGTTCGCCAATACAGGCGAGGCGGTTACAGCCTCGAAAAATTTTTTGAGATTTTTCGCTTTGGTCCTACCGTATTGAACGGATAATTGTTATTTCACAGGCCAAGCACAAAGCGGCTGGCTGGGGATCAGCGGGATACATTCATTGACGGTGTAACCAGGACGGCCAATGCAACGAACTAACAGCCAGGAAGTGCTGATCGCGCGGGAGGCTCAGTTGCAGGCGTTGCTGCTGCGTGGCCTGGAGGGCGACCGCATGGCGTACCGGGCGTTTCTCAGCACGCTCGGCCCGCACCTGCGGGCGTTCCTGCGCCGTAGGCTGAGTCAACACCCTGCCGAGGTCGAGGATCTGCTGCAGGAAGTACTGGTGGCCGTCCACAATGCCCGCCACACCTATCGCGCGGATCAGCCGGTGACTGCTTGGGTACATGCGATTGCGCGCTACAAGCTGGCTGATTATTTCCGCGCCTTCGGGCGTCGAGAGGCCCTGCATGAACCGCTTGGGAATGACGAAACGGAACTTTGCGCCTACGAGGATGGCGAGCCCGCTCAGGCCAGCCGCGACTTGGGCAAGCTGCTGCTGCAGCTCCCTGACAAACAGCGCCTGCCGATCGTTCATGTCAAGCTGACGGGCCTTTCGGTGGAGGAAGCGGCAAGTCTGACCGGGCTTTCAAGCTCGGCAGTGAAAGTGGGCATCCACCGAGGGCTCAAAGCGCTGGCGACCATGATCCGAGGATTGCGAAACGATGAAGACCAATGAATTGATTGATCTGCTGAGTGCAGGTGAGACCGCGGTGGACCGTCACCTCGCTGGCAAGCGTTTCGCCATCGCGTTGCTGGCCGGTGGCTTAGGCGCATCCCTGTTGATGGCGGTTATTTTCGGTGTGCGGCCTGACCTGGCTGAGGTAGCCAGCTCCCCGCTGTTGTGGGCCAAGATCGCCCTGCCCGCGAGCCTTGCCACGCTTGCGTTGTGGCTAAGCAGCCGGCTGGCCCGCCCAGGCGTGCATGGCGGCGTGGCCTGGGGGCTGCTGGTAATGCCTGTGTTGCTGGTGTGGGTAGGCGCAGCAGTGGAACTGGCCAGCGTAGCTCCAGACGCCCGCGCCGAGCTGATTCTAGGCAAAACCTGGCGGACCTGCGCACTGAACATTGCGCTGCTATCGGTGCCGACCTTTGCAGGTGTTGTATGGGCGTTGCGCGGCCTTGCACCAACCCGCCTGCGTGTCACCGGCGCAGTGGGCGGACTGCTGGCGGGAGCTACCGCGACATTGGCCTACTGCCTGCACTGCCCGGAGATGGGCATTCCATTTTGGGGCGTCTGGTATCTGCTCGGCATGATGCTGCCAACCATCATGGGTGCACTGCTCGGACCTAGACTATTGCGCTGGTAGCTTGGCAGTGCAGATTCGGATGATACCGCTTCAGTTCCACGCCCCTGCCACCAACGCTCATGCTTTCGCGGCCGGCCGCAAGCGGAAGCTGACACCCATGCGGTTGAAAGCGTTCATCGCGGCAATGGCCGCGGTGAGCTCGACCAGGTCTTTTTCTGTGAACGCGGCCGACGCGGCCGCGTAGGCCTCGTCCGATACGTGCGTCTCACCGACCCGGGTCACTTCCTCTGCCCAGGCCAGGGCCGAGCGCTCCTGCGCCGAGAACAGGTAGTGCGCTTCATGCCAGACCGGCACCAACAGCAGTTTATCCACCGACATGCCCGTCTTGAGCAGATCACGCGAATGCAGATCAATGCAGTGCGCACAGCCGTTGAGTTGAGACACCCGCAGAAAAACCAGATGAATCAAGGGCGCCGGTAGATCGGTCTGCGTTGTCACGAATTGATGGAGCCCGGTGAGGGCCTTGGCGGCCCCAGGCGATGCGGTAAACCAGTTCAGGCGACTCATGCGTGTTGCCCCTGCGGTAGCGGCTTGGAAGAAGCGGCGAAGAACGCCTGCACTTCAGCCTGTGCAGTTGCCCTGGCCGCTTGCAGAAACTCCGCCCCTCTGGCGGTGCCCTCGAGGGTGAAGTAATTCACCTGCTTGAGGCCAATCGTGGCAAGCACGGCGGACAGGTATGGCCGGAGAAAGTCGGGTTGGCGGGCATTCGGCCCGCTGATGTAGCCCCCGGAGGCTACAGCCACATACACTGGCCGATCCACCACCGCGCCCACCTTCCCTGCCGCGGTGCTCAGGAACGTGATGCCGACCCGTACCACGTGATCGATCCAGGCCTTGAGCGGTGCTGGCACACTGTAGTTATGCATTGGTGTGGCAATCAGCAGCAGGTCGCAGGCCTGCAACTGGCCAATCAGTTCGTCGGAACGGTGCAATGTGCCGTCTTGCGCTACGGCTTGAGGCCCTCCCGGGTTGGCCAGGGCCTGGGCATACCCGGCGTCGACGGGCGCCAGGTCATTGAGGTCGAAATCGGTAACCTGGATACCGCGCCTGCCAGCCTGCACGGCCAAGCCGAGCAAAATGTGCTGGGACAGTTTGAAGCTTTCTGATGCCTGACCGTTCGGGCTGGCGATCAGGCGAAGAATGCGCAAAGGCGCCCTGGGCTGCTCTGACGACGTCATGAAGTTACCTCGATGAGAGACGTGCTGCCGCTCAAGGCGCAGCGAACTGTTTTTGGAAGCGCGTGGCGCTGTTGTGCAGGCCTTCACGGGAATAGAAGTGTTGCGCGCGGGTGTTGGCCAACCCGGTATCGAGCACCAGGCGCGCACACCCCGTGGCCTGGGCCAACCGCTGCAAGGCAGCCAGCAATCGTGCGCCCCACTGCTGGCCACGCTGCGTTTCGGCGGTGACCAGGTCGTCCACATACAGGAACCGCCCGTAGACCAGGTTTTCCTGAAGGCGGTAACCTGCCAGCGCCACAAGCTGGCCTGAGCCGAAGCCCCCGAGCAGCCGATAGCCTTCAGCGCGCATACGCTGGACGCGGCCGATGAAGTCGGCCTCGCCAGCCAGATGCGGGCGCAGTTGCTGCATGACCGGGAACGCGAGATGCAGGTCATTCTCGCCGTCCAGATGGCGCAGGCCCGAATCAGCCAGGTCAGGCTCGCGCAGTACTGAAGGGGTCGGGGTGAACGTCATGGTGGCAAAGCTCATTCGATGAGTGACGGGGCTATGATGAACAACGTTCAACCCATTTGAATGAGCCAAGAAAGGGTATATGAACTAGGCCATGATGACGTTTTCTTCCCGATCCTTCGCACAGCTCGATGAGCGCTCCGCCGCGCCGCTCTACCGGCAACTCTACAACCGTGTGCTCGCCGCGATAGCAGCAGGCACCTTGGCGCCGGGTGACCGCTTGCCATCTGCGCGGGCCATGGCCAAGGAGCTGGGGGTGGCACGTGGCACCGTCGAGCTTGCCTATTCGTTGCTCACCAGTGAGGGCTACCTGCTGGCCCTGAAGCAGAAAGGCACCGTGGTCAACCCTGAGCTGCGCCCGCCCGCAGCCGCGGCGACAGCGCAGCCCCCGGCCAGTGATGGTCCCGAGGACCCGGACGCCCTGCGGCGCCCGCCACAGCTTTTGCCATTTCAACTGGGCTTGCCGGCGATGGATGCCTTCCCGCGCAAGATCTGGGCGCGCCTGGGTGCTCGCTACCTGCGCGGGATGCAGCCGGGTGACCTGGACTACCCGCCGCCCCTCGGGCTGCCAGCACTGCGCAGCGCGATTGCCTCGTACCTGCAGATGTCGCGGGGCATCGCTTGCACGGCCCAGCAGGTGTTCATCACCAGCGGTTGGCGCAGCAGCCTGTCGCTGGTGGCGCAGACGTTGTTGCGCAACGGCGAGCGCGCCTGGGTTGAAGACCCGGGTTATCCCGTCACGCGCCAGGTACTGCGCCAATTCGGGCTTGAACTGGAGGGGGTGGCAGTGGATGCCGAGGGCATGAACGTCGAACAGGCTATCGCCAACGCCAGCGCGGCGCAGGTCGCCATGGTCACACCGGGCCATCAGAGCCCCCTGTCCATGGCCTTGTCGCTGCCGCGACGGCAACTACTGCTGGACTGGGCCGCCAGCACCGGGGCCTGGATCGTGGAGGACGACTACGACAGCGAGTACCGCTATGTCAGCCGCCCGCTCCCGCCGCTTGCCAGCCTGGATCGCAATGGGCGGGTGCTGTATGCGGGCACCTTCAGCAAAATGCTGTTCCCCGGTATCCGCCTGGCCTACCTGGTGGTGCCACTGGCTCAGGTTGCAGCGTTCGAGCGGGTCACCCACGCACTGTTTTCCGGCGGTTCACCCTCGATGACCCAGGCCATGGTGGCGCAGTTCATTGCCGAGGGCCATTTCACCCGTCATATCCAACGCATGCGCCGGCTCTACAACGAACGCCGGGCCTTGACCCTCGGCGCACTGGAGCGGAGCTTGCCCAAAGGTTGGCATGTCGAGCGGTCCCCAGGCGGCATGCATTTGCTGCTGCGCCTGCCGCAGAGGGTAAGCGACACGTTCCTGGCGGAGCAATTGCTGGCCAAGGGGATCGCGGTACAGGCCCTGTCGCGCTGGCATCTGGCGCTTCCCCGCCGTTCAGGGCTGCTGCTGAGCTTCACCAATTGCGCCAGCGCTGCCCAGGGCGAGCAACTCGGCGCATTGATCAGCGAGATCCTCGGTTAGATGCTGTGGGTCAGTTGTTTGAACAGCCATTGCCCATGATGCGGTACTCCATGATATGCCGCTGGCCATTGGAGTCGTCGTAAGTCAGCTGCATCGGCACAACCTCACACACGTTGGGCACCGGCGTAACAGCCACAACGTGCGCGATATCCAGGTGCTGAGCGTAGCGATAGGGTTCGACCGTTGCCGGTACAGTTCGAATGCCTTGGTCATCGGCCATGGCAGCAGCGCCCAGGCTGCTCAGGAACAGAACGTGTAAAAGTTTCATGGTAATCACCTGTACTGAAGGCGCAACAAGGCCTGAGCGCCCAGTCGACGCTCAGTTGTCATGAATGTCGGGGGTTGACCCGGCGCAGGGATGCCCCGGGCTAAGCTGGTTCAGAAGGGCTTGGTAGGCAGGTACTTGCCGTCCAGGGTGATTACCGCTCGGTGGCCACCGTCCGGATCTTCAACCTTCTTGATGTCCAGCTTGAAGTTGATGGCGCTGATGATGCCGTCGCCGAACTTCTCGTGCACCAGCGCTTTGAGGGTGGTGCCATACACCGACATCATTTCGTAGAAGCGGTAGATGGTAGGGTCGCTCGGCACGCCGTCGAAAAAGCTGCCGCGGATCGGCATCGATTGCAGCAGTGCGACCTGTTCAGCATCAAGGTCGAGCTTCTCGCCTACGACCTTGGCGGCGCTTTCAGGCAGCGGATGCTGGCCAAGCAGCGCAGCAGTGACAAAGGCTTCGGACAGACCGGTACCGTCCACGATCTGCGCGAAGGACAGGTCCTTGCGGGCCTTGGCCTGGATGATGAGCTCGGTCAGTTCCTGGCGAGCGGTACGGGTGGCTTGAGTCTGGATCATGGTGAATCTCCTGGGTAGGTAAAGGTGCTGGTGGTTCAGGCAACATGCCTGCCGTGGTGGGAAATGGCGTGGACTTCAGGGTTTTGCGCGAGCGACACGAACGTGCCGGTATTGCCATCAAAGGCGTCGATGCGCCCGGTCTCGATGTCATAGACCCAGCCGTGCAAGGTGACACGGCCCTCTTCCAGCGCCAGGCGAACGGATGGGTGGGTCTGGATATTGGCCAACTGCGCGATAACGTTCTCGCGCACCATGGAAGCGACTTTGCTGGGCCCGTCTGCGTGAGGACGGGCCTCGTTAACCACCTTGGCCGAGTCGGCGTAGCGCAACCAGCCGGCGACGGCGGGCATGTGATCGAGGCATTTGCAGGTGGCGATGGCGGTCATCGCGCCGCAGTCGGAGTGGCCGCAGATCACGATGTCTGCGACGCCAAGCCCGGCCACCGCGTATTCGACCGAGGCCGAAACGCCACCTGGCTCAGGCCCATACGACGGCACGATGTTGCCGGCGTTACGGATGACAAACAGATCGCCCGGCTCGCGTTGGGTGACCAGCTCAGGCACCAGTCGGCTATCAGAGCAGGAAATGAAGAGCGCCTTTGGCGCTTGCTGGTTGGCAAGGTGCTTGAACAGGTTCACCCGCTCAGGAAATGCGTTCTTTTGAAACTTCAGAAAACCGTCGATGATCGCTTTCATGGCTGCTGTCTCAATGTCGCTGTGTGTGAGACAAAGATTAAGCAGCGCATGGCATAAGGTAAAAGTCTCATTTATTATGCAGTGGATCAGATTACCTTATGGATCCAGGCATGCTCGCTCGCCATATTCAGTACTTCCTGGCCGTTGCCGAACACCTCAGTTTCACCAAGGCTGCGGCGGCCCTGCATGTCTCCCAGCCGGCCCTTTCCCAGCAAGTCAGGCAACTGGAGGAAAGCCTGGGAGCCCAGTTGTTTGACCGGTCCGGCCGCACGACGCGTTTGACGGATGCGGGGGATGTCTATCTTCTTTATGCACGCCGTGCTTATCAGGAGCTGCAGGAGGCCAAGAGGGCGATACATGATGTCAGCGACCTGAGCCGCGGCTCATTGCGTGTTGCCGTAACGCCGACGTTCACCACTTATCTGGTCGGGCCGCTGATCGAAGCATTTCACTGCAAGCACCCCAAGATCTTCGTCACCCTCAAAGAGGTCTCTCAGGAGCGTATCGAGGAACTGCTGTTGGCGGGGGAGCTGGATGTCGGGATCGCATTCGATGAAATCCATGCACCGGATATCCAGGCCATCCCCTTGCTGAACGAAACGCTCGCGCTGGTCATGAACAGCAAGCACCCCTTGGCCGGGCGACGCTCCATCACCTCGCAAGGCCTGAGCGCCGAGTCGTTGGTACTGCTCAGCACAGCGTTCGCCACGCGCGAGCAAATCGACCGCTACTGCCGCACCTATGGCATTCGCCCTAAGGTCCAGATGGAAGCCAATGCTTTGGGTGCAGTGATCGAGATCGTTCGCCGGACCAACCTGTCGACGTTGTTGCCTGCCAGAATAGCTTTAGCCCACGACGACCTGGTGGCCATCACGCTGGAGCCGGAGCGCTTGCAGCGGCGAGCAGTCCTGATGCGGCGCAGGGACGCGTTTCTGAGCGCGGCGGTGCGCGCTTTCATTGAATTGGCCAGGGAGGTGTCACGCAATCTGGATGACTGAGGTCGGGCCTGATCGCCTGCGCGCAGCCCGGTATGGCAGGAAGGAAAAACTTGAACAAAAACCTGACCCTTCAAGTGGAAGGATCAGGTGGAAGATCACTTACAGCCCGAGCTCGCTCAGCCCAGGGTGGTCATCCGGACGGCGGCCCAACGGCCAGTGGAACTTGCGCTCGCTTTCCTTGATAGGCATATCGTTAACGCAGGCGAAGCGACGGTGCATCAGGCCATCCGCTTCGAATTCCCAGTTCTCATTACCGTAGGAGCGGAACCAGTTACCGGAATCGTCATGCCACTCGTAGGCGTAACGCACGGCGATACGGTTATCAGTAAACGCCCAGAGCTCTTTGATCAGGCGATAATCCAGCTCTTTTTTCCACTTGCGGGTCAGGAAACCTTTCGCTTCTTCGCGGTTGGTGGCGAACTCAACGCGGTTACGCCATTGGGTATCCAGCGTATAGGCGTGCGAGACTTTTTCCGCGTCGCGGCTGTTCCAGCCATCTTCAGCAAGTCGAACTTTCTCGATGGCTGTTTCACGTGTAAAAGGTGGAAGTGGCGGGCGAGTTTGGGCATTGGACATGGTAATGACTCCAGTCGAGTTGGGCAGCAAAGTGTGATTACAACTTCAGGCATTCAAACGTCAGGCGCAAACTCTTTCAGCAAAAGTTGCGCAACTTCCTTGGCATCATCAGCAGCGTGATAATCCCCCATGACACGCGCCGTGGTGATAGCGCCTTCGATCAGGACAAACAACTGCCGGGCCAAGACCGGCGGTTGCCGAACATTCAATTGCTCAGCCAGTTCAAGCGTGTAGTCCAAGAGTTTCTGCTTGTGCAACTTGGCGATCTGGCGAATGGGATCTTCAGGGTCGCCGACCTCGCCTGCCGTGTTGATGAATGCACAACCGCGAAAACCCTCCGACTCGAACCAGCCTTTCAACACAGTGAACATGTTCAGTATGCGAGCGTATGGCGTGGCTGCTTTATCGCATTCAGTCCTGAACCACTGCATCCAGCGTACGTCGCGGGCCCCCAAGGCCGCAGCGGCAATATCATCTTTGGTAGCGAAGTGGTTGTAGATGCCCTTTCTCGACACGCCTGAAGTTTTCACCAGTAAATCCATACCCGTGGCATGAATCCCGTTTTCGTAGATGAGTTTCTCGGCGGTGGCCAGGATCTGGTCTCTGTGATCTATCGTTGGTCTGCTCATGGGGCGAATGTAGAACGATCGTTCTCTCCGGTCAAGCACCTTTTGGTGATTTATGTTTTCAGGGCTGCGGGGGCAGTGACGCAACGCTCCGGGCAATCCACCCCGCGATTGCAGACATCAGTAATTAGCCTGTAAGGGCGATATCCAACAGCCAGCCCAGGCCGCCGCTGCAGAGTACAACCAGCCACGGCGGCAATTTCCAGAACATCAAGGCAACCAGCGCCACAAGGGCCAGGCCAACGTCATGTGGGGCGCGAATCGCACTCGTCCATACGGGCTGATACAAGGCGGCAAGCAATAACCCCACCACTGCCGCATTGATGCCCAGCAGTGCCGCGTGGGTGCGGCTGTTGCGCAGCAGCCGCTGCCAGAACGGCAAAACACCCACAACCAGCAGAAACGCAGGCGCGAAAATCGCCACCAGGCAGATCAGGCCCCCCAGCCAGCCGCTGGGCGCCTGGTTCATCGAGGCGCCGAGGTAGGCTGCGAAGGTGAAAAGCGGCCCTGGGACGGCTTGAGCCGCGCCATAGCCAGCCAGGAATGCGTCTTTGTCGACCCACCCAGATGGCACGACTTGCGCCTCCAATAGCGGCAGCACCACATGCCCACCACCGAAGACCAGCGAGCCGGAACGGTAGAACGCGTCCAGCATCGACAGCATCTGGCCGGGGAATAACGTTGCCAGCAGCGGCAGCCCCAGCAGCAAGGTCAAGAACAAGGCCAGCCAACATAAGCCTGCGCGACGGCGAATGCTGATGGGCAGTGAATCATGGCATGCCCCCGGCTGGGGCTTGAACAGCAATAGACCGATGAGTGCGGCAACGCCAATGACGCCCACTTGCCCTAAGGCCGAAGGCAGCAGCAGCACGAAACAGGTCGCTGCCGCCATGATGGCCATGCGCGGTGTATCGGTGCACGCATTACGCGCCATACCCCATACCGCCTGTGCGACTACCGCCACCGCCACCACCTTCAAACCGTGCAACACGCCAGTGGGCACCGCATCGCCATAGCAGGCCAGGCCTTGAGCGAAGAGGATCAAGGCAATCGCCGACGGTAGGGTGAAGCCCAGCCAGGCAACCAGTGCACCGCCATAGCCCAAGCGGCTCAGCCCAAGCGCGATGCCGACCTGACTGCTTGCAGGCCCGGGCAGAAACTGGCAAAGGGCGACCAAATCCGCATAACTGCGCGCGCTTAGCCACTGTCGACGCACAACGAATTCATCCCGGAAATAAGCCAAGTGTGCGACGGGGCCGCCAAACGAAGTCAGGCCCAATCGCAAAAAAATCAAGAAAACTGCCCAGTAACTACGGTTGGCCTGGGGGGTATCGCTCATATTCGTTTGATCCATGACTGGTGATTGCGCCAAACGATAATCCAAAATCCGAACGCCACAGCATGAACCTGGCATTGCCACCTGCTGAAGCAGATGCCACTGAACCTTACGGGTCACCGCCCTGCCGGGCAACGGGGATGGCGCCGGGCACTAGACCTCTCAACCGCTCAACGCCTGCGCCAACACTTCCCAGATTCTGTCATCTGCACATTGGGCCACGTTGAAACGCAGGAAATCACCGGCAGCCCCAGCCTGGCTGAATGCATTGCCAGGGGCCAGCACCACGCCTTCACTCAAGCAGGCCTTGGCCAGCGTGGCGGCATCTTTACCGTGGGGCAACTGGCACCACACGTACATGCCTGCCTGGGGCGTTATCCAAGGCTCTATGCCCAGGGCGCGCAGCCTGGCGACCGTTGTGGTCATTGCCTCGGCCAGGCGCTGGCGCACACCCTCCATGTGTTTGCGGTAGCCACTGTCGGTAATGGCCTGGTAAATGATGTCTGCACCAAGGCGGCCACCGCCGAAGGTGGTGGCAATCTTCAGATCGACCAGGCTCTCGATCCATTCACCACGCGCAGCGATGTAGCCGCAGCGAATGGAGGCGGAGATGGTCTTGGAAAAGCTACCGATCTGGATGACCCGCGAAAGCCCGTCGAAGGCCGCCAGGCGAGGTGCCGGCGTGGCCTCGAAATCCGCGAAAATCTCGTCCTCCACGATCACCAGGCTCGAGCTGTCGGCCAACTTCAGCAACCGGTGTGCCGTGACCGGCGACAGGCTGGCGCCGGTCGGGTTGTGAATGCCGGCATTGGTGATGTACAGCCGTGGCGCATGCTCACGCAAGGCAGCACCAAACGCCTCGATGTCCGGGCCTGCCGCCGTGTAAGGCACACTGACGATGTTCACCCTGTGCGCCTTGAGCAGGGCGTGGAAATTGAAATAGCACGGGTCGTCGACCAGCACCGTGTCACCCGGCTGCAGCAGAAAGCGGCAAATCAAGTCAATGGCGTGGGTGCCGGACTCGGTGAGCATGATGTGGTCTGCCGGGGCTTCGATCCCGGTCCCCGCCAAACGCCGCGACAAGAACTGCCTGAGCGGCGGATGCCCCAGCGGTGAGGCGTAGTCGGTGAGCTTCACGGTGTCGGAACGCGCCAGGGTGCGCAACGCCTTGCGCATGCCCGCCTCGTACATCCAGGCGGCAGGCAGCCAGCCACACCCAGGTTTCATCGCGTCGCTGGCAGTTTCCAAGGACTGGCGCGAGATCCACAGCGGGTCCACTTCACGGTCGAGCCTGGGCGCCAGTTCGGTCAGCACCAATGGCGCGACCGGCCCGGCGACGTAAAAGCCAGAGCCCGGGCGAGAATTGAGCAGCCCCTCGGCCATCAATCGTTCATAGGCTTCCAGCACGGTAGACACCGACACCTGCAGGGCCCGCGCCATGGCCCGCACCGAAGGGATTCTGGCACCAGGGGTATAGGTTCGCGAGGCTATCCGCGATTTGATTTCGCCCATCACCGCATCAATCCGCGTTCCGTTCCGGCTCATCCCACCCTCGACTGTACTGGTTTCATAGGCATAACAGTTCGGCTCAACTGTACTGGATTGTACATGGCCTTCCTCGTGCTGTCGGTGCTGTACTGGGGCCTGAATGAACAAAGGGTATGGCCATGGAAAAAGCAACAAGCGGGTGGATCAACGGGTTTATCGGCGTCGCCATCTTTGCCGGCTCGTTACCGGCTACACGGGTGGCTGTGGCGGCTTTCGAGCCCACTTTCCTGACCTGTGCCAGAGCGTCCATCGCCGGCCTGCTGGGTGCCCTCGTACTGATCTTGCTGCGGCAGCCTCGCCCGCAACGCGCTGACTTGCTGCCGTTGGCCGTGACTGCACTGGGCGTGGTGATCGGGTTTCCGCTACTGACGGCATTGGCCCTGCAGCACATCAGTTCTGCCCATTCCATCGTGTTCGTGGGGCTTTTACCCCTGTGCACCGCCGGGTTTGCGGTACTGCGTGGCGGGGAGCGGCCGCGGCCGTTGTTCTGGCTGTTCTCGTTTGCAGGTGCCGGGTTGGTCGCAGGCTACGCATTGCTCAATGGCGCCGAAGCGTCGGCAAGCGGTGACCTGCTGATGTTGGCGGCGGTGCTGGTTTGCGGGTTGGGTTATGCCGAGGGCGCGCGCCTCTCAAGAAGGCTGGGGGGCTGGCAGGTGATCAGCTGGGCCTTGATCGTGGCGCTGCCGCTGATGCTGCTGCTGACCATCACCAACCTGCCAACCGCGGATGTGTTGGCCAGGGCAGGCGCCCCTGCATGGTTCAGCTTCGGCTACGTGTCCCTGTTCAGCATGCTGATCGGCTTCGTGTTCTGGTACCGGGGCCTGGTGCAGGGTGGCATTGCGGCCGTGGGCCAACTGCAATTGTTGCAGCCCTTCATGGGGCTTGGCCTGGCAGCCGTGTTGCTGCATGAACACGTCAGCTGGATGATGCTGGTGGTCACGCTGGGGGCGGTGATGTGTGTGGCCGGGGCAAGGAAATACGCCCACTAGCCGAACCGGCTCAGCGAGGGCCGGCCTGGTCCTTGAGCCATTGCAGCACGGTACCAAGCGCTTTGGGTTGCTGCAGCTTGCGTGGCCATACCAGGTAGAACGACTTGTCGAGCCGCAACGCATGGTCGAACACCTGGCTCAGCCTGCCAGCGGCGATGTCCTCGTTGACAAAGGCCAGGCTGGCCAAGGCAATGCCCTGCCCGCTGATGGCGGCGTCGATAGCCAGCGAGGTCTGGTTGAAGCGCAGATTCCGGGCGCTGGGTTGACCGTGCTGGGGGAACAACTCGGCCAGGAACCTGGGCCAGAAATCGTGGGCGTCGTGCAGCATGACGAACGCTTGCAATTGCGCGAAGCTAGTGGGCGCGTGGCCTCCCTCGAACAGGGCCGGGCTGGCTACAGCGACAATCCGCTGCTCCATCAACCGCTCACAGTTCAGCCCCGCGCCGACGTCCGGGTTGCCATAGCGCACGGCAACATCCACGCTGTCAGTGCCGAAGTGCGACAACCGATCGGTCGCCAACACCCGCAAATCGATGTCTGGGTGGCGCTCGGCAAACGCGCCGAGCCGGGGTATCAGCCATTTCGAGGCAAAGGTCGGGGTCACGCTGACCGTCAGGTGGGCAGCCTGTGGCCGGAGCAGGCGCGTCGCCTCATCGATCATGGCCAGGGCGTTGCGGATGCTGGCACTGTAGCCAAGGCCCGCATCGGTCAGCGCCAGGCCGCGGGGCAGGCGCTCGAACAGGCGCAGGCCAAGGCTCGCTTCCAGCCCGCGTACCTGTTGTGCGACAGCTGCCTGGGTCACGCCCAGCTCCTCGGCCGCCAGCCGGAAGTTCAGGTGGCGGGCGACCACTTCAAAAACACGTAGCGCGTTAAGCGAGGGCAACGCTGGGAAACCGTCTGGCATGGCTGTGGCATGGCTACCGAATCAAGGGGGCGGATGCCTTCTTACACTGGCACCCGGTGGAAACCTGGACGCGGTGAAGGCGCATGGGGCTGATGCTACTCCCCGTGCCCCCGTGAAGATACCTTGGCTCAAGCGCCGAGTGCGGCCAGCACCTCTTGCAGCTTACCCCGGGTCGCCGCCGTGCACGCCTGCATAGGGGCGCGCAACTCATCGCCAATCAGGCACTGCAGCATCAATGCCGCCTTGACCACAGCGGGGTTGGGCTCGGCAAAGGCCATTTTCAGCCATGGCAGCAGTTGGTAGAAAGTACCGCGTGCCGCCGCCCAGTCACCTGCGTCCACCTGGCGCAGCATGCGCACGTAAAGGTCCGCCCGCACATGCGCCGAAGCCGAAATGGCCCCCGCGCCCCCCAGGCACAGGTTGTTGAAGATCTGCAGGTCTTCACCGGCCAGCACCTGGGCGTTGCCGTCCTGGATCAGCGCCAGGGTGGTTTGCAGGTCGCCACTGCAGTCCTTGACCGCAGCAATGCGCGGGTGGCGCACGATACGCAGCAGGGTTTCCTGCTCGATGCGTACGCCGGTACGGTAAGGTATGTCGTAGACGATCACCGGCACGCGGGCCGCATCGGCGACGCTGCGGAAGAAGGCTTCGATACCCGCTTGCGAAGGGCGGATATAGCACGGTGCGGGAACCAGCAGTCCGCCCAGCGGCCGCTGCTGGACCTGCGCCTGGAAGGCCAGCAGTTCATCCAGGTTGTAACCCGACAACCCCATCACCACCCTCCCCGGCTCCACCCAGCCCAGCACGGCATCCAGCACCGCCAGTTGCTCGGCCTTGGACAGCGCCGCAGCCTCGCCCGTAGTACCGCACACCACAAAACCGGCCACGCCCTCTTCGAGCAAATGCTTCACCAGCTTTTCCAGCCCGGCGAAGTCGATTTCATTCGCGCGCATGGGCGTGACGAGGGCGATCCAGATACCACGGAAATTCGACATGCAAAAACTCCTGATGTTGACCGAAAGTCAGCGTCAGCAGGCGAAGAGTGGAGGAAGTCGGGCGGGGTTGCCTGGAGCCTTCTGTCTCGTCAGCCCACCTGACGAGACAGCGCGCCTCGGTCAGATGAGCGGCTGTTTCTTGGATTTCTTGGCAACGGCAACGCACGCACCAGCCTGGGCGAAGCCCGAAGCGAAGATGGCGTGGTTGGTCATGGACATACTGGCAAGCCCGTTGCGTGGAGATGGCTGGATAATGGTAGGGGAAGCAGATACCTGTCAAGCCTGCCGGTTTGATCGAATGTGCGCCGCAGGTGTCTATTGGCAGGCGCATTGCGCCCAGTGCTGTATGGTTACCGGTTACGCAAAATCAGATGCCCGGAGACAAGCATGCTTCGTATTTTTGAGCGCAGGCTCGACCCCTTCCCGCCCGACGAGGTGCCACCGCCGCCCATGGGGCTGTTGCGCTTCATGTGGGCCTGTACGCGCGGCGCCCGTGGTTACATCCTGGTGCTGGCATTGCTCAGTGCCGGGGTATCGGTCTATGAGGCCTGGCTGTTCGCCTTCCTTGGCCAGGTAGTGGACCTGCTGGCCGCCTGGCAGGCGGGCAGCACGGTCAGCCCCGAGGAAAGCCGCGTGCTGTGGGGCATCGGTATCGTGCTGGTGGTCAGCGTCGGGCTGGTGGCCTTGCGCACCATGGTGCAACACCAGGTGCTGGCAATCAATTTGCCGCTACGGTTGCGCTGGGACTTCCATCGGCTGATGCTGCGCCAGAGCTTGTCGTTCTTCTCCGACGAATTTTCTGGCCGGGTCACCACCAAGGTGATGCAGACAGCACTGGCAGTACGCGACGTGTTGTTCACCCTTATCGAGATCCTGCCCGGGATCGGCGTGTACTTCATCGCGATCATCGCCCTGGCCGGTGGTTTTGCCCTGAAACTGATGCTGCCCTTCATTGCCTGGGTGCTGTTGTTCGGCCTGGCCATGCTGTATTTCGTCCCCCGCCTGGGCAAGGTCGGGCAGGAACAGGCCAATGCCCGCTCGTCGATGACTGGGCGGGTTTCCGACGCCTATACCAACATCACCACGGTGAAACTGTTCTCCCACTCAAACCGTGAAGCGCATTTCGCGCGTGCCGCCATGGAGGATTTCAAGCAGACCGGCTTTCGCCAAATGCGCCTGGTCAGCCTGTTCGAAATCGTCAACCAGGCGCTGGTCGTGGCCTTGATCATGGGCGCTGGCGGTTATGCACTGTGGCTGTGGCACCAGGGCCAGGTCGGCGCCGGTGCGGTAGCCGCGATCACCGCCATGGCCCTGCGGATCAACGGCATGTCGCACTGGATCATGTGGGAGATCACTTCGCTGTTCGAGAACATCGGTATTGTACAGGACGGCATGGGCACCCTGACCCGCGGCCCCAAGGTGCAGGATGCAGCGGATGCGACCACGCTGGTGAGCAAAGGTGGCGCAGTCAGTTTTGACCAGGTCAGTTTCAACTACAACGGCGAGCGCCAGGTGCTCAACGACTTGACCCTGCACATACGCCCCGGCGAGAAAGTCGGCCTGGTGGGGCGCTCGGGTGCCGGTAAGTCCACCTTGATCAACCTGTTGCTGCGCTTCTATGACGTGGACCAAGGTGAAATCCGCATCGACGGGCAGAACATTGCCAAGGTCACCCAAGACAGCCTGCGCAGTGCCATCGGCATGGTCACCCAGGACACCTCACTGCTGCACCGCTCGATTCGCGACAACATTGCCTATGGCCGCCCGGATGCGACCGACGCGCAGATTCGTGCCGCCGCCGCCAATGCCCAGGCCGCCGGGTTCATCGACCAGCTCAGCGACCGCCAGGGCAACAGTGGTTACGACACGCTGGTGGGCGAGCGCGGTATCAAGCTGTCTGGGGGTCAGCGCCAGCGCATTGCCATTGCCCGGGTGATGTTGAAGAACGCACCGATCCTGCTGCTGGACGAAGCCACCAGTGCGCTGGACTCGGAAGTGGAAGTGGCGATTCAGGAGAGCCTGGATGAAATGATGCAGGGCAAGACGGTCATCGCCATTGCCCACCGCTTGTCGACGATCGCGGCCATGGACCGGCTGATCGTGATGGACGAGGGGCGCATCATCGAGCAAGGCACGCATGCCGAACTGCTGGCCAAACAAGGGACTTACGCCCGGCTGTGGCAGCACCAGAGTGGCGGCTTCCTGGGCGAAGACCAAGGTATGGCCGACGCTCTGTAGACCCGGCGGCCTGCGGTGCTGGGCTCAACCCAGCACCGGCCGCAACAATGCCTGGGCCTCGTACAATGCCGGTAGATAGCGCAAGCGGATTTCATCCATGCTCAAGCGTGAGGCATGGGTGGTAATGGTCAGCGTCGCCTGCAACTGGCCGGTGCGGTCCAGCAACGGCACACCCAGCACGCGCATGCCGATTTCATATTCCTGGTCGACGATGCAAAACCCTTGCGCCTTCACCCGCTGCAACTCGGCCTGCAGCAGCACAGGGTCAGTCTGCGTATATGGCGTCAAGGCCTGCAGCGCAATGCGCGCAAAGTATTCAGCCTGCGCGCCCTCCCCCAGCCAGGCCAGCCACACCCGCCCCCCGGCCGTGCAATACATCGGCACCCGCGAACCTGGCCGGATCGATAACGACGTCACATGGCTGTAGCGGCTGCGCACCAGGTGAATGATTTCGTCCCCATCGCGGGTGCCCACCGACACATGCTCCTGAGTCTGCCGCGCCACCTGCTCGATGATCGGCCGCAGCATGCGCGGCAATTGCGCCGAGTCGACATAGGCCTGCCCAAGGCGCAAGGCCTTGGGTGTAAGCCAGTACTCACGGCTGTCGGTCTGGGCGAAGCCCTCATGCACCAAGGTCAGCAGAAAACGCCGTGCAGCGCTGGGGGTGAGGCCTGACAGGCGGGCGGCTTGCGGCACACTGAGGCGCGGCTGCTCGGCACTGAACACCTGCATCAGCGCCAGGCCCTTTTGCAGGCCGGCGATAAGGTCGCGGGGATGAATGACGGGGGTGGGCATGCCTTACCTCAGTGCGGGAAGCTAATCGGGCCGATCAATGCGATAAACGGAGCATGGTTGCGATTATCGCATCAACTCACCGCCAAGCGCATTGTTGTCTGCGTTGTACTGCCTCAACCTTGGTGCCACAACAACGCCAATAATGAGGTCAGCATGATTCGTGGTTCCACTGAACTGGTCGCCATCGTCGGTGCCCCCATCGCCCAGGTGAAGTCCCCGGAAAACTTCAACACCTGGTTCGCCAACCACCACCGCGATGTCGCCATGCTGCCCATCGACTTGCACGAGGCAGCGCTGGACAGCTTTGTCGGTGCCCTGCGCGGTTGGCAAAACCTGCGCGGTTGCGTGGTCACCGTGCCGTACAAGCAGGCCTTGGCCAAGCGCCTGGATGCCCTGAGCGAACGCGCTGCGGCCCTGGGCTCGGTCAATGTGGTGCGCCGCGAGCGTGACGGCCGTTTGCTGGGTGACAACGTTGACGGCGCCGGCTTCCTCGGCGCTGCGCGCAAGCACGGCTTCCTGCCTGCGGGCAAGCGTGCACTGGTGATGGGCTGTGGTGGTGTCGGCAGCGCCATCGCCTATGCCTTGGGCGAGGCCGGCATCGCCAGTATTACCCTCAGCGACCCCAGCAGCGAGCGCCTGGGCGCACTGTGCGACCTGCTTGGCACTGCCTTCCCCGGGCTCACGGTCCACACCGCGTTCAATGGGCTCGAAGGCTTCGACCTGCTGGCCAATGCCTCTGCGGTAGGCATGGGCAGCCGTGCCGAGTTGCCGTTGTCCGCCGCCGTGCTGGCCACCTTGCTGCCCGAAACCCTGGTAGCCGACGTGGTCACTGCGCCCGAGATGACTCCGCTGCTCAACCGCGCCCGGCAGGTTGGCTGCAAGATCCAGACAGGGCCGGAAATGGCCTTTGCCCAACTCGGCCATCTGGGCGCCTTCATGGGCGTGACGCCGCTGGAGATCTGAAGCCATGCCAACTCATGAAGCAACACCACACAGCTACGATCTGGTTGTGCTGGGCAGTGGCGCCGGCGGCTTAGCCACCGCTGCTACGGCCGCCTGCCGTGGGCTGAAAGTGCTGGTAGTGGAGAAGGCCGGGCACTTCGGTGGCACTTCGGCCATTTCTGGCGGCGCCGTGTGGCTGTACGGCACCGACCAGGCGCGCGCGGCGGGGGCCGAAGACTCCCCCGAGGCCATGCGCACCTACCTCAGACACGTGATTGGTGACGGCTACGACGCAGCCCTGGCCGACGCCTTCATCGAGCAAGGTCACCAGGCGCTGCGTTGGCTGGAGCAACACACCGAATTGCGCTATACCCTGCGCCCGCACTCGCCGGATTACTACCCGCACGCCCCCGGCGCCACCGAGTTTGGGCGCGCGCTGGAAATGGTCGAATACGACGGCAGGCGACTCGGTGTGCATTTCAAAGCGCTGCAGATGCCACCGCCCGGCATGCTGCTGTTCGGCGGCATGATGGTCAACCGCGTGGACATCCAGCACTTTCTCAGCATACGCCGCTCAGCCCGGTCACTGTGGCACTGCCTGAAGCTGTTGGCCCGCTATGGGCGGGACAGGCTGCAGCACCCGCGCGGCACGCGGCTGACGACCGGTAACGCACTGGTCGCCCGGCTCGCCACCAGCGCTTTCGCCCGTGGCACGCAACTGTGGTTGAACAGCGCAGCCGTGGAGCTTATCACCGAGCGCGGCAGGGTCACCGGCGTGGTAATACAGCGTGACGGGCGCCATGAACGGGTAATGGCCCGAGGCGGCATGGTGTGCGCCATGGGTGGGTTCGCCGCTGGCGCGCTGGCCGCCAGCTACCGCCCAGCGCAAGCGGGCGCGCACCTGAGCATGTCACCGCCGAGCAACGACGGTGCCGCACTGCGCCTTGGCCAGGCAGTGGCCGCCGCGGTTGGCGACGGCCTGGCGGCGAACTTCTTCTGGGCACCGGTTTCCGAACTGCGCCATGCCGACGGTCGCCACGAACGTTTCCCGCACCTGGTGACCGACCGCGCCAAACCGGGCGTGATTGCGGTAGACGCCAGCGGCCGGCGCTTCGTCAACGAATCCGACTCGTACCACCATTTCGTGCAGACCATGTTCGCCAAAGGCATCAGCAGTTGCTGGCTGGTGTGTGATGGCCAGGCGATGCACCGCTATGGCCTGGGCCTGGCGCGGCCCAGCCCCGTGAACAACCAGGCGCTTGTCGATGCCGGCTACCTGTACCGGGCCACCACAGCGCAAGCCCTGGCCCAGGCCATCGGCGTGGACCCGGAGGGGCTTGCCCGCACCCTCGAGCAGTTCAACCGTGATGCCGCCACGGGCACAGACCGTGCATTCGGCAAAGGCGGCAACAGCTACAACCGCTACATGGGCGACCCGCAGCACCAACCCAACCCCTGCCTGGCGCCGCTTACCCGCGCGCCGTTCTACGCCATCCGCCTCCACACCGGCGACCTCGGTTCGGCCTGCGGCCTGGTCACCAACACCGATGCCAATGTACTGAACCGCGACGGTCAGCCCATCGCCGGGTTGTACGCGGTTGGCAACGACATGAACTCACTGATGAAAGGCACCTACCCCGGGCCCGGCATCACCCTGGGCCCGGCCCTGACGTTCGGCTGGCTCGCTGCCAACCACATCGCTGCGCGCCTGCAGGCGCCCACCATCCCCACAGAGACCCCAGCATGTACTACGAACTGAGAACCTACACCCTCGACCCCCTGAAAATGGCCGACTGGCTCGCGCTGTACCAGAGCCACGCGCTGGAGGTGCAGAGCGAACATTTGGGCAACCTGGTGGGCTTTTTCACCAGCGAGTTCGGCGACGTCAACCAGGTGGTGCATATCTGGGGCTATACCAGCCTGGACGAGCGCATGGCGCGCCGAGCGGCCATGGCGGCGGACCCACGCTGGGCGGAGTTCTCGCGGCGCAACCGGGAGCTGGGGGCAGTCGTGCGCCTGCACTCACGGCTGATGCGGCCGACCGGTTTTTCGCCCTTGCAGTAAACCCTGCACACCCCTTCTGACCGCCCTTACGGAACAACGCCATGCAACCTCTGCAATGCGACGTATTGGTCATCGGCGCTGGTGCCGCTGGCCTGGCAGCCGCCGTCACCGCAGCACACCATGGCCAGCAGGTCATCATCGCCGAAAAGGCCACCCACCTGGGTGGCACCAGCGCCTGGTCGGGCGGCTGGCTGTGGATACCCCGCAACCCGCTGGCTGTTGCCGAGGGCATCGTCGAGGCAGGCGACGCCCCGGAGCGCTACCTGCGCGCGCAAGCCCATGTCAGTGAACTGGATGCGCGCCAACAGGCGTTTCTGCACCACGGCCCGGAAATGGTGGCGTTTTTCCAGCGGCACACTGCCGTGCAGTTTCAAAGCGGCAGCCGCATGCCCGACATGCACGCAGGTGACGGCAGTGCGCACGGCGGCCGCTCGCTGTGCGCACTGCCCTACGACGGGCGCCGGCTGGGGCCTTGGCTGCACAAGCTGCGCCCGCCGCTGGACATTGTCAGCCTGGCCGGCATGGGCATTGCCGGGGGCGCCGACATGGCCGCCTTCTTCAACGCCACCCGCTCGCCCAAGGCGGCCATGCATGTCGGCAGGCGGCTGCTGCGCCATGGCCGCGATCTGCTGCTGCACCGTCGCGGCCAGCAGCTGGTCAATGGCAACGCGCTGGTGGCACGCCTGCTGCGCAGTGCGCTCGATCTGGGCGTGACCGTGCTGACCGGCAAAGCGGCCACGCGCCTGCTGGGCTCAGGCCGGGTCGGCGGCGCACAGTTTGCCGACGGCCAGGTGATTCATGCGCGCCGTGGCGTGGTGCTGGCTTGCGGGGGCTTCCCGCATGATCGTCAGCGTATTGCGCAACTGGTGCCGCATGCGCCGCAGGGTCACCAGCATTATTCTGCCGCGCCCCGGGAAAACACCGGGGACGGCCTGCGCCTGGGCGAACAGGCCGGTGGCCAGGTAGATACCTGCGGTGCCCATGCCGGGGCCTGGGCGCCCGTGTCGCAGGTGCCACGCCGCGATGGCAGTCATGGCCACTTTCCACAC
The DNA here is from genome assembly GCF_013305665.1 of Pseudomonas sp. NY5710. Lineage (NCBI taxonomy): Bacteria > Pseudomonadati > Pseudomonadota > Gammaproteobacteria > Pseudomonadales > Pseudomonadaceae > Pseudomonas > Pseudomonas sp. NY5710. The sequence goes on along the minus strand of NZ_CP045554.1, from coordinate 2,256,634 downwards.
CTGATCGACCGCGCCAAACCCGGTTTCATTGCTGTACGCAGCGATGGCCGGCGCTTCGCCAACGAGGCCGATTGCTACCACGACTTCATGAATGCATTGTTCGCCGCCACCCCGCAGGGCGAGCCGGCGCAGGCCTGGCTGATCTGCGACCATGCCGCGCAACGGCGCTATGGCATTGGCTGGGCCAAACCCTTTCCGTTCCCCACCCGCATCTACCAACGCTGTGGCTACTTGCACAAGGGCGACAGCCTGGCCCAGCTGGCACAGCGCTGTGGCATCGATGCGGCGCAGTTGCAGTGCACGGTGGCGGCGTTCAACCAGCATGCGGCGCAGGGCCTGGACCCCGTTTACGGCCGCGGCGCGTCAGCCTATAACCGCGCCCAAGGGGAACCCTTGCACGGGCCCAACCCCTCGCTACGGCCCCTGCTGAACGGGCCGTTCTACGCGGTCAGGCTGTTGCCTGGCAGCCTTGGCACTTTTGCCGGCCTGGCAACAGACGCGGCCGCCCGGGTGCTGAACGAGCAGGCGCAGCCCATTCCCGGGCTGTATGCGGTGGGCAACGATATGCACAGCGTGATGGGCGGGCACTACCCGAGCGGCGGTATTACCCTGGGGCCGGGGATGACCTTTGGCTATATCGCTGGCATGGCGTTGAGCAGTTCCGGGGCGGGTTTGCCCGACCTGCTGCATCCCTTGCCAGCGCCATTCAACGCTGTCTAAAGCCGCTATCAGGCGAAGCGGGCGCGCGCCGCATGCAGCTTCTTGTAGCTCTCGATCAACCGCAGGTGCCGGTCAAGGCCTTCGAGCTTCATGCTGGTCGGGGTCAGGCCATGGAAGCGGATGCTACCGTCAACCGAGCCCAGCACCGCGTCCATGCGCGCATTGCCGAACATGCGGCGGAAGTTGGCCTCGTAGTCGCCCAGCTCCAGTTCGTCATCCAGTTGCACCTCCAGCACCACATTCAGCGCCTGGTAAAACAGGCCACGCTCGACGGTGTTGTCGTTGAACTGCAAGAACGCCTCGACCAGCTCCTTGGCCTCCTCGAAGCGCTGTACGGCCAGGCAGATCAGCAGTTTGAGCTCAAGAATGGTCAGTTGGCCCCAGGCAGTGTTCTCGTCGAACTCCACGCCGATCAGCGTGGTGATGGTGGTGTAGTCATCGACATCGCAGTTGTCCAGGCGCTTGAGCAGCAGTTTCAGCGAGCGGCTGTCGAGGCTGTGCAGGTTGAGGATGTCGGCACGGAACGCCAGGGCGCGGTTGGTGTTGTCCCAGATCAGGTCCTCGACCGGGTAGATCTCGGAATAACCTGGCACCAGGATACGGCAGGCTGTGGCGCCCAGGTTGTCGTACACCGCCATGTACACTTCCTTGCCCATGTCTTGCAGAATGCCGAACAGCGTGGCGGCCTCCTGCTGGTTGGAGTCCCCGCCGTGGCCAGAGAAGTCCCACTCGACGAACTCGAAGTCGGCCTTGGCGCTGAAGAAACGCCACGACACCACCCCGCTGGAATCAATGAAGTGTTCGACGAAGTTGTTCGGTTCGGTCAGCGCATGGCTTTCGAAGGTAGGTTGCGGCAGGTCGTTCAGGCCCTCGAAGCTGCGCCCCTGCAGCAGTTCGGTAAGGCTGCGCTCCAGCGCCACTTCCAGGCTTGGGTGGGCGCCGAACGAGGCGAAAACGCCACCGGTGCGCGGGTTCATCAGGGTCACGCACATGACCGGGAACTCACCCCCCAGCGAGGCATCCTTGACCAGTACCGGGAAGCCCTGCGCTTCCAGGCCCTGGATACCCGCAAGGATGGCCGGGTACTTGGCCAGGACTTCGTGCGGCACATCCGGCAGGCACAATTCGCCTTCGAGGATTTCACGCTTCACCGCCCGTTCGAAGATTTCCGACAGGCACTGCACCTGCGCCTCGGCCAGGGTGTTGCCAGCGCTCATGCCGTTGCTGAGGAACAGGTTTTCGATCAGGTTGGACGGGAAGTAGACCACTTGCTGGTCAGACTGGCGCACGAACGGCAGCGAGCAGATCCCGCGCGCCGTGTTGCCCGAGTTGGTGTCGTACAGGTGAGAGCCACGCAGCTCGCCATCGGGGTTGTAGATTTCCAGGCAATGCGCATCGAGAATCTCGGCCGGCAGCGCGTCGCGCGGGCCGGGCTTGAACCACTGCTCGTCGGGGTAATGCACGAACGCGGCATTGGCCAGGTCTTCGCCCCAGAACTGGTCGTTGTAGAAGAAGTTGCAGTTCAGGCGTTCGATGAACTCGCCCAGCGCCGAGGCCAGTGCGGCCTCCTTGGTAGCGCCCTTGCCGTTGGTGAAGCACATGGGCGACTGCGCGTCGCGAACGTGCAGCGACCACACATTGGGGACGATATTGCGCCATGAGGCGATCTCGATCTTCATCCCCAGCCCGGCGAGAATGCCCGACATGTTGGCGATGGTCTGCTCCAGCGGCAGGTCCTTGCCAGGGATGCAGGTGCTGGTATCGGACACCGGCATCAGCAAGCCCTGCGCATCGGCGTCGAGGTTGTCGACCACCTCGATGACGAACTCCGGGCCGGTCTGCACCACTTTCTTCACCGTGCAGCGGTCGATGGAACGCAGGATACCCTGACGGTCCTTTTCGGAAATGTCCTCGGGCAGTTCCACCTGGATCTTGAAGATCTGGTTGTAGCGGTTTTCCGGGTCGACAATGTTGTTCTGCGACAGGCGGATGTTTTCTGTCGGTATGTCGCGGGTCTGGCAGTAAAGCTTGACGAAGTAAGCCGCACACAAGGCCGAAGACGCCAGGAAGTAGTCGAACGGGCCCGGGGCCGAACCATCGCCTTTGTAGCGGATCGGCTGGTCGGCGATCACCGTGAAGTCGTCGAACTTCGCTTCGAGGCGCAGATTGTCGAGAAAGTTAACCTTGATTTCCATGCGGGATTACCGTGATTTAAGCGTGCAAGACGAAATTGGCCGGCATTATCCGGGTTTTTACCGCGTACGTCCTGCCTGGCTGCCCAGTTGCGCATTCCAACGAATTACTTGCCTGATTCTCTGAACCTTCGACCCGCTTCAAACCGGTGGCCGCTGGCCTGTGCTAGCGTTTCCCCACCGGGGAACAATGTATTCCCCACCCGACATGACCCCGCGACAACAACCGATGACTGGCAGGTGAACCATGGAACTACGCATCAACCAGAAGACCTACCAGGTCGAGGCGGACGCCGACACGCCCCTGTTGTGGGTGATCCGCGATGACCTGGGGCTGACCGGCACCAAGTATGGCTGCGGCCTGGCCCAGTGCGGCGCGTGTTCGGTACTGGTCGACGGCAACGTGGTCCGTGCCTGCGTCACCCCGGTGGCCGGCGTGGTCGGCCGCGAGGTCACCACCATCGAAGCGATCGAAGCCGACCCGGTCGGCCAACGGGTGGTCACGGCGTGGGTCGACCACCAGGTGGCTCAGTGCGGCTACTGCCAGTCCGGCCAGGTGATGGCGGCCACCGCGCTGCTCAAGCACACGCCCAAACCCAGCGCCGAGCAGATCGAGGCAGCCATGGTCAACCTGTGTCGCTGCGGCACCTACAACGCCATCCATGCCGCCATGCACGACTTGGCCCAAGGGGAGCAGGCCTGATGAACACACCCGTCGATACCCCTGCCGAACTGCTCGCCCTGCAGCGCGGCGAAACGGTCAACCTGTCACGCCGTCGCTTCCTCGCCGGCACTGCCGTGGGCGCCCTGGTGCTGGGCTTCGGCCTGCCGGTGGGCGTGCCGCGGGTACAAGCCGCGGCCGCGGCCACAGCAGAACGCGGCACCCAAGTGCCGGCGTTTCTGGAAATTCGTCCAGACGGTACGGTGCGCCTGCTCAGCCCGTTCATGGAAGGCGGCCAGGGCCCGTTCACCGCCATGGCCCAGATCGTCGGTGAAGAGCTGGACGTGGACCCCGCGCACTTCGTGGTCGAAAGCGCGCCACCCGGCGAAGCCTATGTGGTGATGGAAAACGGCATGCGGATTACCGGCGGCAGCATGTCGGTACGCATGAGCTACCCCACCATGCGCCGCCTGGGCGCCCTCGCCCGGGCCATGTTGCTGCAGGCTGGCGCCGAAAAACTGGGGGTGCCGGTGGCCGAACTGTCGAGCACCCCGGGTAACGTGGTACATACCACGAGCGGCCGCTCGGTGCCTTACGGCGAACTGGCCGGGCGGGCCATGGACCTGCCGGTACCCGACCCGGCCAGCGTCAAGCTGCGCGACCCTGGCCAGTTCCGCTGGATCGGCAAGCCGGTTCGGCGCCTGGATGCCTACGACAAATCCACCGGCAAAGCCCAATACTGCATCGACATCAAGGTGGACGGCATGCTCCAAGCCGCCGTGCAGCATGCGCCGCGCCTGGGCATGACCGTTGGCAGCCTGCGTAACGAAGGCCAGGTCAAGGCCATGAACGGCGTGCACTCGGTGCATCAGTTGCCAGGGGCGGTAGCGGTGGTCGCTGAACGCTGGTGGCACGCCAAGCGCGCCGTCGAAGCCCTTCAAGTCGACTGGCAAGAGCCCGCCGCCGACAGCACCCTGCGGGCGATGCCGGCTGATTTTTCCAGCGACGGCTGGCGCGAGCACCTGGCCACGGTCGATGGCCCGGCGCGCGATGAAGAAAACGAAGGCGATGTAGCGGGTGCCTTGGCCAATGCCAAGACCCGGGTCGAGGCCAGCTACCACAACCAGTACCTGAACCATGCCCAGCTGGAGCCACCGTCGGCCCTTGCCCGCTTCAATGCCGATGGCACGCTGGATGTCTGGCTGCCCAACCAGGCGCCGGACATGTTCCGCGACGACATCGCCCAACGCACCGGCCTGCAAACCAGCCAGATCAACCTGCACTCGCCACTGTTGGGCGGCTTCTTCGGCCGCCACTTCCTGTACGAATCGGCCAACCCCTACCCGCAGGCCATTGCCCTGGCCAAGGCGGTGGGCCGGCCAGTCAAACTGATCTGGAGCCGCGAAGAAGAGTTTCTGCGTGATGTACTGCGCCCGGTCGCCGTGGTGAAGTTCCGCGCAGGGCTCGATGCCGACGGCCTGCCGGTGGCCATCGAAGCGGTCAGCGCCACCGAAGGCCCTACCGAGGCCCTGGCGGGCAAGCAGGGCGACAAGGTCGACCCCACCGCGCTTGAGGGGCTGTCGGGCAAGGCCTATGCCATCGCCAACAAACGCATTGCCCAGATCTATGTCAAAGGCCCGGCCATGCTCGGCTACTGGCGCTCGGTGGGCAACTCGCTGAACGACTTCTTCTATGAGTCGTTTCTAGACGAACTGGCCGACAAAGGTGGCAAGGACCCGTTCGAACTGCGCTTGCACCTGCTGCGCGACAACCCCAGGCTGACCACCCTGCTGAACGCGGTCGCCGACTTGTCCGGGGGCTGGAAGCGCGGGCCATTCACCGCCGAAGATGGCAGCAAGCGGGCCCGTGGCGTGGCCATGGCCTCGCCCTTCGGCTCGCACGCAGCCGTCATCGCCGAAGTGTCGGTGGAGAACGGACAGGTCAAGGTGCACGATATCTGGCAGGCCATCGACCCCGGCAGTATCGTCAACCCGGCCATCATCGAGCACCAGGTCAATGGGGCGGTGGCGTTGGGCCTGTCGCAGACGCTGGTGGAAGAAGCAGTCTACGTGGATGGCAAGCCGCGCGCGCGCAATTACGACCTGTACCCGATCCTGCCGCCTTCGCGCATGGCACGGGTACATGTACGCATTGTCGAAAGCGGGGCGAAGATGGGCGGCATTGGCGAACCGCCACTGCCCGCAGTCGCACCGGCAGTGGCCAACGCGGTGGCGCAACTGACCGGCCAGCGCGTACGCAGCCTGCCAATGAGCCGCCACACCTTCAGCTGACGCACAAGGATTGCCCCATGACCCATCGTTTCGCAAGAACCGCTGGTTGGCTGGCGCTGCCGTGCCTGATCGCGGCGGGCCTGCTGACCTGGTATGTCACCCGCGAGCCCGCTTCGCCGTTCACCGACGCGCAGGCCGACACCGCCGCCGCAGCGCTGGTCAGCCGTGGCGAATACGTGGCCCGGCTCAGCGACTGCGTCGCCTGCCATAGCCTGCCAGAGGGCCAACCGTTCGCCGGCGGGCTACAAATGGCCACCCCGCTGGGGGCCATTCATGCCACCAACATCACCCCCGATCGCGACACTGGCATCGGCGCCTACAGCCTGGCGGACTTCGACCGCGCCGTGCGCCACGGCGTGGCACCCGGTGGCCGGCGCCTGTACCCGGCCATGCCCTACCCCTCGTACGCCAAACTCAGCGATGACGATGTAAAGGCCCTGTATGCGTTCTTCATGCACGGCGTGCAGCCGGCCAAGCAAGCCAACCTGCCCAGCGATATCCCTTGGCCGCTGAACCTGCGCTGGCCCATTGCGCTGTGGAACGGCCTGTTTGCCCCGACCGCGCCGTACACCGCCCAGGCGGGGCAGGACGCGCAGTGGAACCGAGGTGCCTACATCGTCCAGGGCCCTGGCCACTGCGGCAGTTGCCACACGCCGCGTGGTTTGGCGTTCAACGAAAAGGCCCTGGACGACAGCGGCACAGCGTACCTGGCCGGGGCATTGCTCGATGGTTGGTATGCACCGAGCCTGCGTGCGGACCACAACACGGGGCTGGGGCGCTGGAGCGAAGCTGAAATCGCCCAGTTCCTCAAGACCGGCCGCAACCGCCATGCCGTGGTATTCGGTTCGATGACCGAGGCATTCAACAACTCCACCCAGTTCATGACTGACGACGACCTGGCCGCCATCGCCCATTACCTGAAGTCGCTGCCCGGTGACCCTCAGCGCGATGGCGCGCCCTGGCAGTACCAGGCGGTGTCGGCTGCCGAGCGGCTGGACACCCCCGGGGCGCACACCTACGTGACCCGCTGCGCGTCGTGCCATGGCCTGGACGGCAAGGGCCAGGCGCAGTGGATGCCACCACTGGCCGGGGCTACGTCGGCTTTAGCCAAAGAAGACGCGTCGGCGATCAATATCACCTTGAACGGTTCACAGCGGGTAGTGTCTGCTGGAGTGCCTGATGCTTACCGTATGCCGGCCTTCCGCGAGCAACTGGGGGACAAGGAGGTCGCCGAGGTGCTGACGTTCGTGCGCTCGGCCTGGGGCAACCAGGGCGGCGCGGTCGACGCGCAGGCGGTAAGCAAGTTGCGCGGGCACACCGACCCGGCCAGCAGTAGCCCCATCATCTTGCATATGCGCTGAAGGGGGCATGCCTGAGCCAACCTTCTCGACAGTGTTGTAACGGAGTTTCCATGGAAAGCATCGACCTGCTGGTGCTGCGCACCACCCGCGACTGGCTTGCCGGCGGCCACCGCGCCCTGCTTGCCACGGTCGCCCGTACGTGGGGTTCTTCACCGCGCCCGGTCGGCTCGATGATGGCGCTGCGCAGCGATGGCCGGGTGGTTGGCAGCGTATCCGGTGGCTGTATCGAGGACGACCTCATCCACCGCTACACCAGCGCCTATGGCGGCCCCGGCATGCCCAGCAGCCAGCCGCAGGTGGTGCGCTACGGCGTCAGCGCCGACGAAGCCCACCGTTTCGGCCTGCCCTGCGGTGGCACCCTTGAACTGGTGCTGGAGTTCGCACCCGCGTTGTCGCACCTGGAACAACTGCTGGCCAGCCTGGACAGCGGCAACCTGATGTGTCGCGAACTCGACTTGCACACGGGTGCTGCCAGCCTGGTTGCCACCGCTACCCCACAACTGTTCAGGTTTGATGGCCAGCGCCTGTTCAGTACCCTTGGGCCTGGTTACCGCCTGCTGCTGATCGGTGCCGGCGCCCTGGCCGAGTACCTTGCAACCATGGCCCTGTTCAACGGCTTCAGTGTCTCGTTGTGCGACCCGCGCCCGGAATACACGGCAGGCTGGAGCATCCCCGGCGTTACCCTGCTGCCAGGCATGCCGGACGATGTTGTCCGGGCCTTCAAGGCAGATGTGCGCAGCGCCATCGTTGCCGTCAGCCATGACCCAAAGCTGGACGACCTGGCCTTGCTCGAAGCCTTGCACAGCCCGGCCTTCTACATTGGCGCCATCGGCTCGCGGCGCAACAGCCAGCTGCGCCGTGAGCGGCTGATCGAGCATTTCGGCGAAAGCGAAGCGTCGCTGCAGCGTTTGCATGGGCCGATAGGCATCTATATCGGCAGCAAGACCCCGGCGGAAATTGCCGTCAGCGTGATGGCCGAGCTGCTCGCGGCGAAGAATGACGTCCGTTTGCCTGGCGCGGTCAACGTCAGTAACGCCAAGGAAGCCGAGCAGCTGGCCCGGGCGCTGTAGCACCGGCCAGCGCAGGGCCTGTCATTGCCATTGCTCCATGTTCTGCTTCAACAACTGCTGCGGCAGGGCGCCGCCCACGATCTTGGCCATTTCCCGGGCCAGTGCCGCGCGCAGCTGTGGCTGGTTGCAGGCTGAATTACGCGAAATGGCCAAGTACAACCCTTCACTGGAGACCGGTGGCTGCAGTACCTGCACGGCACCACCAATACCCAGCGTGCGCGCCAGGGCCATGCCTGGGTACTGCTCGTAAACCACGTAGGCACTGCGCTTGTGCACCAGTTTCTCGAACGCCTGGCGAGCAGTGGGTACCGCTTCGAGCGTGAGATGAGCCTGCGCATACTCGTCGAACTGCTGGCCATGGCTGTTGTTCACCAGCGTACCGCCCTTGCGGCCCTTCAGGTCCGCCCATTGCCGGTAGGCAAAGGCGTCACCCTGGCGCACCCAGACCACGCTGGGGGTGGCCAGGAACGGTGGCTCGATGAAGTCCATCTGCTGTTGCCTTGCCTCGGTGCGAAAGTACCCGGCCAGAAGGTCGATCCGCCCAGTGCGCACTTCTTCCTGCGCCCGTGACCACGGCCCCGCGTAAACCACGTCGATCTCCAGCCCGAGCTGCTTGCCCAGGTGCTTGAGCAAATCGGCATTGGCACCCATCAACTGCTGCGGATTGCGTGGATCGCGCCACAGGTAAGGCGGGTATTCCGGGTTACCGGTGGCGGTCAGCCGCCGGCATGTTTCATCGGCTACCGCCGCCAGGGGCAGCAGCATCAGGCACAACAAGGGCAAGGCGTGGCGCAGGCGACGCTTGATCATCAACGACCCTCGGCAGTTGTAACTTCGCCGCCCCGCTGGGTGACCAATGGCTTGAGCAATGCTGGTCAGCTGCATCAGGTGTGGGGCTGTATACAGTCTGGACCATCAGAGGCCGACTAGCGGTCCTTTTATGGGCATAAAAAGTAGTGCGGCCCAACGCCGACAAGCCGGGCTCCCACAGGAGCAGTGCAGACCTCTAGCTGTGCGCGCCCCTGTGGGGGCTGATGGGCTGCCAGTAGGGCTTAACTGGCCTGCCGCTTGGCGGCCTTCTTGGCGATGGCCTTCATGCGCGTGGCCGCCCGCTGCACCGTCGCCATCTTCTCGGGGCGCTTCATGCCCCGCCATTTGCGGATTTCCTCGCGGGTACGGCCGCAGCTCACGCACAACTCACTGTTGAGCTGGCACAGCGAAACGCAGGGGTTGTCGATGTCTTTGGCCATATGCCGTTCAGCCGGGTAATTCAGCCCGCGCGCGCTCGCCGGCATCATTGAACACTTTGCGCACTTCATCGGCCTTGGCCTTGTTACCCGAGTGGGCGGCCAACAGTTCTTCGACTACGCGCAGGCCCTGTTCCAGGGCCGTCGCCAATTGCTCAGCGTCGCAAGCGTCAGCGATATCCCCGAGGTAAGGCGCGATGAGGTAAACGTACCGGTCTTGCAGCTTGAGCGCTTCCAGCGCATCGAGAGCATGCTGGAACCGCTCGGCTGCGGCAGGGCTCATGCTCAGTTTATCGAAATGAATCAGGCTCACACGGTCAGTGGCCATTATTACGAATCTCCGTTTCCTGGTACGGCCGGGCCCGCACGCGACAGCGCTTCTACGGTGCTTGATGTGCGGCCCCGGGTAATGCCCACCAGCGTACCAGAAGCCGAGACAGAAAGGGCCATTGCCCCCAGAACTAAAAGTATCTGCCAAGTCGCGCAAGGGCAGCCCCAGGACGCTATCGGGACAGGCGCCGGCGCCGGCCGCGCAGGATAATCCGCCAGCACTTCACCCCGCCGAGGCCGGCAACGGCCTCGGTAGCCCACACAACTACAAGCCTGTACGAACAGGTAAGCCAAACAGGGGCGTCAGCATTCATGGTAAAGGAACACATCAACGAAACACTCGACCTTGGCGTTACAGACCCCTCGAAAACCGCAGAAGCCCGCCAGGACCGGCGTTTCGAGGGCAAGCTGGACTGGGTAGTCTTCGGTTTCACCAGCATCCTGGCCATCGCTTTCGTGCTCTGGGGCTTCATCAACCAGGCCAGCCTGGCGCGCAGCGCGTCCACTGCGCAATCGTGGGTCATTCTCAATTTTGGCTGGTTTTTCGTACTGACCTCCACCCTGTTCGTGGTGTTCGTGCTGTGGCTGGCCGCCAGCCGCTACGGGCGGGTACCGCTTGGCCGCGATGGCGAACAGCCTGAGTTTCGCACGGTGTCCTGGGTGGCGATGATGTTCAGTGCCGGCATGGGTATCGGCCTGATGTTCTTCGGCGTGGCCGAGCCGCTGTCGCACTACGTGTCACCGCCGCCCGGCTCGGCCAGCGGGCAGACCAGCGAAGCGATGCAGGTTGCCATGGCGACCACCCTGTTCCACTGGACCTTGCACCCTTGGGCCATGTACGCCATCGTCGGCCTGGTCATCGCCTACGGTACCTTCCGCCGGGGCCGCTCACAGTTGATTTCTGCGGCCTTCAGGCCGTTGATCGGCAAGCACGCCAACGGGCCGCTTGGCCGCCTGATCGACATGATGGCAATCTTCGCCACGCTGTTCGGCTCGGCGGCCTCGCTGGGCCTGGGCGCCCTGCAGATCGCCGGCGGGTTGGAATACAACGGCTGGATCGAGAGCCCCGGCAAGCTGTTCTACATCTCCATCATCACCCTGCTGACCATCGCCTTCGTCTCGTCGGCGGTATCGGGCATCGGCAAGGGCATCCAGTGGTTGTCCAACATCAACATGGTGCTAGCCCTGGTGCTGGCGCTGTTCGTGTTCATGGTCGGCCCGACCCTGCTCATGCTGAACCTGCTGCCGACCTCGCTCGGCATCTATATCAAGATGCTGCCGGAAATGATGGCCCGTACCAACGCCAGCGGTGGCGAGCAGATGAACAGCTGGCTGGCCGGCTGGACAGTGTTCTATTGGGCCTGGTGGATTTCCTGGACGCCGTTCGTGGGCATGTTCATTGCCCGCATCAGCCGTGGCCGCACCATCCGCCAGTTCGTTACCGGCGTGCTGCTGGTGCCGAGCCTGGTCAGCCTGGTGTGGTTCACCATCTTCGGCGGCGCGGCCGTCGATGCCCTGCGCGAAGGTGCTTTCCAGCTGGCCAACGGGGCAGTCAACAGCAACCATGCGTTGTACCAGTTGCTGGACAGCTACCCACTGGCCTCGGCGACGTCAGTGCTGGTGATGGTGCTGGTGGGTATCTTCTTCGTCTCCGGCGCCGACGCAGCGTCGTTGGTGATGGGCACCCTGTCGGAGCACGGGACCACCGCGCCTTCGCGGCGCACGGTGATCTTCTGGGGCGCATTGACCGGGACGGTCGCGGCCATCATGTTGGCGATCGGCGACCCACGGGACCCTGGCGAAGCGCTGACCGGGCTACAGAACCTCACGATCGTGGTGGCCCTGCCGTTTGTGGTAGTGATGGTGCTGCTTTGCCTGGCGCTGTACCGCGACCTGCGCAAGGACCCGATGATGCTGCGCCAGCTGCGCGGCAACGAGTTGATCGAAAAAGCCGTGCTGTATGGGGCGGTGAAGCATGGCGAAGAGTTCTATATCGTGGTGCAGGAGAAAAAGGCGTCGGTCAAGACGGCTGAGGCTGCGAGCGAAACCGCAAACACCTGAACCCGCGCAGCGGTAACGGCTACTAAGCGTTATTGGGGCTGCTTTGCAGCCCTTCGCGGGCGCGCCCGCTCCTACACGTTTGGCGCTGAACTCAAGAAATGCGCGATCCCCTGTGGGAGCGGGCGTGCCCGCGAATGGGCGCGGGTGGTGGCCTGGCGTACGCGCAGCGCCAAGTCCTTGGCCGCACCGCTCTGCACCACGTACTTGACCTCGATATCGCGCTCCCAGCGTTTCTGGTCGGTCTACGGGTTGCCCTCGGCACCCCGGCGCACGATTGCGTCATCGGCAGCGCCCGGGCACGGCCTGGGCGCTGCAACATCCTGCAGATATTTCCGACGCCAGGCAGTGAACCTGCCGACAAAAAAAAGGTCATTCGCTGACGGTCAACCCACCGACCGGTTCATCGGCCCAGTCACCGGCCTACTTTTTCCCCGTTGCAGCGAAGACCAACATGCCCGATTCCCGCCCAACCGCCTCCGCCCTCCCTGCCCTGCGCGGCAGCCTGATCGCCGCCCTGCTGGCGCTTGCCGCACCCGTGCATGCCGAAGAACCCGCCAGCGACGCACGCTGGGTCAGCGACAGCCTGAGCACCTATGTGCGTAGCGGGCCGACCGACGGCCATCGCATTGTCGGCACACTCAAATCCGGGCAAAAGCTGACACTGCTTGGCAGCCAGGGCAAGTACAGCCAGGTGCGCGGCCAGAATGGCGACGTGGTGTGGATCCTCAGCGATGACCTGCAGTCTGTTCCCGGCCAGAACGAACGGCTGCCGTTGCTGGATGCGCAGGTGGCAGAGCTCACCGGCCAGTTGAAGACCATCGACGACAGCTGGAAGAACCGCGTGCAAGGCATGCAGGAAACCCTGGATTCGCGCAAGAAGCTGATCGACGAGCTGGAGGCACGCAATAAGGCACTCAACGAGCAATACGACCAGAGCCAGTCGGAGCTGCGCGATACCCAGGCGCGCCTGGGCGATGAGAACAAACAGGTGATGATGCGCTACATGGTCTACGGTGGCAGCATCGCCGGCGCGGGCCTGCTGGCCGGGCTGATCCTGCCGGCGCTGACCCGCGGGCGCAAGAAGAACGACCGCTGGTTCTGAACGGCGTCATGCACCGCGGCGCGGCTACAGGTCTTGGAACTTGGCCAGTTCTTCGCGGCAGAACGCCACGAACAACTGCGCCGGCTTGGTCAGCTGTACACGCTTCAACCAAGCCGCGGCCAACCCCGACAGCGCCACCGGCTCGGTGATGTCCAGCATGACCAGGCGCTGGCCGTCGTAGGTGTAGGGCGAATGCGGCCGGGTGACCAACAGCGAGAAACCGAACCCCTGCCCGACCATGCCGCGCACCATCTCGATCGAGGGCGAACTGAAGACGATGTTCGGCGTGAGGCCCAGTTCGTTGAACAGGCTGACGAAGTAGGTACGGCTGGGCGCCACGTCGAGCAAGATCATCGGCTCCGGGCACAGGTCGCGCAGCGAGACCTGGCCCTGGCTGGCAAAACGATGGTTCTCCGGCAGCAATACGTAAGGCTTTTGCGGCGGCATCAGCGGCTCGGCCTCGATGGTGCCATCGAGGTCGTGATCATAGAGAAACGCCAGGTCGAAGCTGCCTGCCGTCAGGCCCTGGATCAGGTCCTGCTGCTCGCCGTCGCGCAGGCGGATATCCACGCCAGGGTAGCGCTGGCGGAAACCGGCAATCAGCCGTGGCAGGTACAACGGCGCCACGGTTTCGAAACAACCGATATCAATCTGCCCGGCAACGGTGTCATTGTCGGCCAGGGCGTTTTGTTCGAACTCATGGGCCATCTGCAGCAGCGACTTGGCCTTGGCGTAAAAGCGCTTGCCGCTGGGCGTCAACGACACACCCTGAGCATGGTGGCGGATGAACAACTGCACCCCGAAGCTTTCCTCCAGGCCTTTGATGGCCGTGGAGATCGACGGCTGGGCGATGTAAAGCTGGCGCGAAGCCTCCGCCACGCTACCGGCTTCCACCGTAGTGACGAAGTACTTGAGTTGTCGCAGGGTATAGGCAGCCACGCTTACCTCTCTGGCGCCGGCCTGGGCGCACGGAAATTGGGATCATGGCTGACACTTTACCCCCGCAGGCGCCCGGGCGGTGGCTGGCGGATCAAGCATTTGCCTATGGCTTGAGCAGGTTTTCCCTGGGTAGGCTCAAGCGCACTGGTCAAATGGCCCTGAGCGTCTTTACTGATGCTTATCGACCCTAGGCATACGGTGTGCACTCATGAAGATCGTCGTCACCAGCATCCTCGTCGACAATCAAGCCAAAGCCCTTGCTTTCTACCATTACGTACTCGGTTTCGAGCCCAAGCAGGACATCCCCATGGGCGACCACCGCTGGCTGACCCTCACCTCGCCCAACGACCCCAACGGCGTTGAGTTGCTGCTGGAGGCAGATGACCACCCGGCGTCCAAAACCTACAAAGCTGCACTCAAGCAAGCGGGTATCCCCGCCACCTCCTTCGCCGTGCGTGACATTCAGGCAGAGTATGCCCGGCTCTGCGCCGCCGGCGTCCAGTTCACCCAGCCCCCTACCGACAAGGGTGCGGTTACCCTCGCGGTGTTCGATGACACCTGCGGCAACCTGATCCAGATCGCACAGAAGCACTAACCCCATGCCGCTATGGCAATGCGCAACAATAAGGAAAACCGATGCGCCACGAATTCAGCGAAGTGCTCAATGACGGCGTCGACTACTTTCTGCTTGGCGATATCCAGTTGCTTGAACAGTTCAAGCAGCAACAGCAACTGCCCGATGACCTGGCCTACGCCTTCACCCATGGCGACAGCGGCGACCACGCGGTGAGTGAAGGTGTGGTGCTGCCACTGGCCGGGGTCGATAACCTGCCGTACCGCATTCTGTTCACCCTGGACAGCCACACACCGGCGCTGCGCGAAGCTGGCAGCCGCCTGAAGCACCAGCGCAATGGCTATGTGCTGCGCGTCGAGCACGGGGCGCTGATGCTATATACCTGGCGGATGCTTCAGCACTTCACGCCCAAGACGCTGGGTGACTTCTTGGCGCGTTACCAGGTCCCGGGGCGGCCGATCATCGAGCTGGACAATGGCTGGTATGACGTGGAGGTGCTGGCCGGCGCACTGGTGCGCGACGCCTTGTACGAGCCGGCGTTCGAGTTCGTGTTGAAAAAGCGCTGGAGCCGGGGCCGGCCGGCCACCGTGGACACCGGCTACGCGTTCGGGCTGCGTGGCTATTTCGACTGATGGTTGCCCGCCCCAGTGTGCGGCGCCGCCAGGGTTAAACCCCGAGGGGGTGCACCGCTGCCACTGGCGCTATCGGCCCTTTAAGCTCGACCTGGTTGCCATCCGGATCGTAGCAGTACAGCGACGGCCCTTCGCCCTCGGCACCGTAGCGTTTCTCGGCAGGTTCTACCTGCACCCCCGCCGCCTGCAGGTAGGCCAGCAAGGCGGGCTCATCGAATGGCTCGATACGCAGGCAGAAATGATGCAGGTTGCGCCCCTCGGCGCCCGGCGCCGCACCACCGGTTCGCCCCAGTGGCCCGTCCAGCGTAACCAGGTCGATCATCGCCGTGCCCGTGGCCAGGTGCACCATGCCCAGATCCTCACGCACGCGGCTGACCGAACAGCCAAGCAGGTCGGTATAGAACGCCACGCTGCGCGGCAGGTCACTGACCCGCAGTACCAGGTGGTCGATGTGCTGGATGGCGAAGGGTCGCATGGCGGGCTCCGGCTGGCCTGGGGGTGTACCACCATAGCGCAGGCGCCCAGGCCATCACCAGCACCCGCTACTCATTCACCAGGCGTTGCAACATGCCCCCTTCGTGCCGCGCGATGATGCGCAGCAGTTGGTCGACCAGCGCCCGGTCCGGCGCGTCCAGGTGGAAGTGATGACCGCCCGGGTGCCAGGACACCTTCGCATGGTCGGGCAAAGCCGCCTGGCGCTGGCTGAACGCATCGCCGGCAAATGCCCCCTGGCGGCCGAACATCAGGTACAACGGGCAGCGGATCTGGCTGAGCAGGTCGCACGCTTCGCGCTCGGTCAGCGGCATGGGTTCGGGCAGCACCAGCCGCGGGTCGTGGCGCCAGCAATAGCCCTCGCCCAGTTGCAACAGGTCACGCATGGCCAACAAGCGGGCGGCGCCTTCGGACAGCTCGGTGTCCAGCCGCTCGCGGCGTTGCGCCAAGGCGGTGTCGAGGTCATCGAAGCGGGCGTCGCCCGGCTCGCCGAAGCCCGGTAGCTGGCTGCGCTGCACCATGCGTTTGAGCCGATAGGCCCGCGCCAGGTGCTGCACGCGGTCATCCTCGGCGACGGTGAACGGTGCCCCCATGCCGTCGAGGAACGTCATGCTGGCGATGCCGCTGGTCATGGCCGCGAGCAGCGACGCCACGCCCGTACCCATGCCGTGGGCCAGCACATGGAATTGGCTCAGGCCGAGGCTGTCGGCAACCGCCAGCATGTCCTCTGCGTGTTCCCATAGGTAATAGCCACTGTCGTGCCGACGATGGTCGGAACGCCCATGGCCGACCAGGTCGGGGGCAACGACGAAACAGTGTTCGAGCAGCGGTGCCAAGCGGTCGAACGAGGCTGCATTGTCCAGCCAGCCATGAAAGGCCAAGACCGGCATCCCGTCCTCCCGGCCCCAGCAGCGCACCGCGATTTCGATGCCATTGTTGTCCAGCAAGTAGTCCTTGGGTGTCGACGATGAACGCATGGGTAGCTTCCTGACTATGGCCTGGCAAGGCCGCGACACCCCCTACCTTGGCGCGATGCCGGCAGCCGCGTTGGTGCCGGGCCGACACTTGCATAGGCCAGACCGACACCCCTCAGCTGAACGGCACCCCTTGCTCGCCGGCCACAGCGCCCTTCACTGCCCGCGCAGATCCTCGAAGAATGCCTGCCGGCCATCGACCCGTGCAGACGCCCTTGGCGCTACAGCCGCTTCGCCGCTGGCTGCCTCGACGTGCCAATAGCAGTGCTGCACGGCACGGGTCACTGCCACGTAGGCCAGGCGCTGCACTTCTTCCTTCTGCGCGGTATCGAACGGCTGGGCGTCTGCGGCCTTGCCCAACCCGGCCTGGCGGTAGACCTGGTTCTTGTAAGGGGAGCTGGTCAGGTACTGGCAGTCGCCGAGCATGAACACCGCGTCGGCTTGCAGCCCCTTGGCACTGTGGTAGGTCAGCTGGCGCAGCCGGCGTTGCTCGGCCGGCAGCGCCGCCTCGGCTTGCACCACGCTTTGCAGGTGCTCGCTCATCAGTACCCGGTCGCTGCCCTTGCGGTACAGCATCATCACCGTCTCGCCGCGCTGGTAGTGCTCCATCAGTGTCTGGCCCAAGGCTGCCTCATCCCGGTCGAAGACCTTGACCGGCGAGCCTGGCAATTGCGCGGCGGGGCCGCTGGCGCGGGCCTTCTTGCCGGCAATTGCCGGGGTGCCCTTGACCAGGTGCTCGGCGGCATCGATCACCTGTTGCTGGCAACGGTAGTTATCGACCAGCATCACGCGGGTGTTGGCCGGCGCAGCAAAGGCCTTGGTGAATTCCATGAAGTACTTGGGTGAACTGCCGCGCCAGCCATAGATCGACTGCCAGTCGTCGCCCACGCACAGCAGTGACGAATGCTGGGCATGCCGTCCGGTATGCATGGCCGGGCCGCGTCGGCGTATTTCGCGCAAACTCGCACGCAGCCAGCTGACGATCTGTGGCGACACGTCCTGGAACTCGTCGATCATCAGGTGCGCCAATGGCCGCAACAGCGGGTCGGGTAGCAGGCGCAGGTTTTCCGGGTTGTTTTCGCCGAACAGCGCGAACATGCGGTTGTAGCTCATCACCGGTGGCGACAGGCCCAGCAGGTGCGCTTCCAGGGCTTTCCAGTACAAGGCCAGGGCCTCGAAGAACAGCGCGTCGCTGTCACCGCTGGGGAAACTCATCGACGCCACGGCCGTGTTCACCTCAAGGCCAAGGTTCTCGATGAAATTGGCAGCCCCCACGAACGCATCCAGCAGTGGCACCGCCGCCAGCTCGCCCTTGACCTTGTACTCGAAGCCAGGGCCCGCCACGGCATCACCGGCCAGCGACGCTGCCAGGCGCCGGGCCATGGCGTAGTTGTCGAGCCAGATCAGCGGCCGGTCGCAGAACGCCTGCAACAAAGTGCGTTTGACCGCCCACTCACCGCGTACCGCCAGCTTGGCGCCAGGGCGCTGGTACTGCGCGCTTTCCGTCGGGTCGAAGCCGAGCACCACCAACGGCCCGCCCCCCGCCAGGCGCCCATGCACATGAAACCGGCTGCCACGGATCTCGACGGTATCGCGGCACGGTTCGATACCTGTGATCGGCCAGGCGCCGGCAGCGAACCAGAGGTCCTCGATCACATCACACAGCTCTTCGTCGCGCTGCGCAGCCAATTGCGTAACCTGGGCGCGTTTTTGCACCTCGGGGTTGTTCGGGTCCAGGGGTTTGAGCTGCAAGGCTTCGCTTCGCAGCAAGCCGACCAGCTCGGCAAAGCGTGGGCTTTCATGCAGCACGCGGCTGTAGCACTGGTTCAGTTGCTGGCGTTGGGCGTCATTCAAACGCAGGTCGAACGGGTTGCTGTCGGCCTCGGCTTCGCGCCCGGCTGGCATGTCGCTGCCCAGCGTTTCGAAAGCACGCAGCTGGTCAAAACCCGGCAGGCTGCGCACCAGCGGCAGAATGCGTGAATGGAAGGTCCGCACCAGCTCGCGCGCCTGCGCCGGTTGCAGGTTGATCTGCCAAAGGGCGAACACCTGCAACAGGCGCTTGATGAAGTCTTTGCGCGACTCGCGGGTAAAGGTGACCACGGTCATCGCGTCCAGCTCGTAGCCCAGGTAATGGCGCAACAGCAGGATGCGCAGTACCAGCGACGTCGATTTGCCCGCGCCCGCCCCGGCCACCACGCAGGTAGACGGGGTGTCGCTGAAAATCAGCTTCCATTGCGCAGCGCTGGGTTGCGCTTCGGCGGGCAGGCGCAGGGCCACATCGGCCTTGAAGCGTTTTTTCAGTTCAGCCGTCAGCGGCAGGCGCCAGTCGTCGAAGAGGTTGTCGTCGCAGCCAGGCACGGCAGCATCCTCGGGGCGGCTGTCGCGGATCACCAGCACCTGGCGCCCGGCCTCGTAGCCGGCTTCCCGGCCACGCTCGAAACCATCGCGCACACCCTCGGCATGGCCCCTGCGTTGCCCGGTGGCATGGCCCAGGAACCATGAGTCCCGATGCTGCGCCTGCAGGCGGGTCAGGCAGCGCCCCAGCAGGCGCGCCGCCACACGGCGAAACCAGGGCAACTGGGCGGGCGGGGTAAGGTCGGCGGGGGCCTGGGGTAGCTCTTGGGCCACGGTCACTCCTTGCTGAACAGAAACAATGGGCATGTTCGCCGCATCGACCAAAAATGGCCAGCGAATGCTTGCAGATCAGGGGATTAGGCGATGAAGCGGATAAGTACTTGCAGGTTATAGAACCACTAATTCGATTGTTTTAAGCCGATATTTACGCTTATTTTCGATGCTTCTTTGGCGCATCATGGCCTCATCCACTGATTCAAGGAGCGCGACCATGCTGCAACTTCGTTCGTTCGATAGCCTCGGCCATGCCAACCACGGCTGGCTCGACGCCCACCATCATTTTTCCTTTGCCGAGTACTACGACCCAGCGCGCATGCACTGGGGCAACCTGCGGGTCTGGAACGATGACCTGATCGCGGCCGGCAGCGGCTTCCCTCCGCACCCACACCGTGACATGGAAATCATCACTTATGTGCGCGAAGGCGCGATCACCCACCAGGACAGCCTTGGCAATAAAGGCCGGACCGAGGCCGGTGACGTCCAGGTGATGAGTGCCGGTACCGGCATCGTGCACAGCGAGTACAACCTGGAAGACGTCGATACCCGTATCTTCCAGATCTGGATCGTGCCGGAACGCACCGGTGAAGCACCGCAATGGGGTAGCCGACCATTCCCCAAAGGTGAACGTGGCGAAGGCTTCGTGACCCTGGCCAGCGGCCGCGCCGGCGATGAAGACAGCCTGCAGATCCGCACCGATGCACGCCTGGTGGCTGCCACCCTGAAAGCGGGTGAGACCGCCGAATACCGTTTCGACGCCGATCGCCGGGGCTACCTGGTACCCGCCAAGGGCCGGGTGGAAGTCAACGGCCTGCGGGTCGAGGCGCGTGATGGTGTGGCCATCGAGCAGGAGCAGCTTCTGCGCGTGACCGCCATCGAAGACAGCGAGATCGTGCTGGTGGACGTGGCCTGACCTTCACCCGGCAGGCTTGGTGGTCAGCCGGGCTGTCGTTTTCAGCAGCGAGTGCAGTCAATACCGTTTCACAAATCGTTGCGTAGCCGTAGTCTGTGCCGGTACCCGACCACGGAACGTTGACATGCTGCAGTTGCTGCTGACCACCCTGCTCCCGATCATTCTGCTGATTGCCCTGGGTACTTTCCTGCGCCTGCGGGGGTTTCTGGCCGAAACCTTCTGGCCTGGCGCTGAACGCCTTAGCTACTACGTACTGCTGCCAGCGCTGTTCCTGCATGGCCTGGCCACCGCCAACCTGGAGGGTGTGCCGGTGCTGGGCATGGTCGGCGCGCTGATGCTTTCCACCTTGGCGGGCGCGGTGATGCTGGTGCTCTACCAAGGCATGGCAGACCACGAGGGTGCCGATTTCACCTCGGTGTTCCAGGGCGGTATCCGCTTCAACAACTACATTGGTGCCACCCTGGCTGCCGGCCTCTACGGCAGCGCCGGCATAGCCCTGGCCGCGGTTGCCAACGCGGCCATCGTGCCCCTGGTCAACCTGCTCTGCGTGCTGGTGTTCGCCCGCTTCAGCGCCCGCCACAGTTCGCCAGCAACCGTGCTGAAGGCAATCTTCGCCAACCCGCTGATTGTCGGCTGCGCGGGTGGCCTGCTGCTGCGCGTGACCGGGCTGGGCCTGCCGCCGGGTATCGAGCCCACGGTCAAGGCCCTGGGCCAGGCTGCCCTGCCGCTGGGGCTGCTGTGCGTGGGGGCAGCGCTGGGCGGCGCCCGCCTCGGCCAGCAGGCGCGGCCATTAATGGCGGCTTCGGCGTTCAAGTTCCTGGTCATGCCCGTGACCACCTGGGGCCTGTGCCGGCTGCTGGGCCTGGGCGGCCAGGCCGCAGTGGTGGCGGTGCTGTTCCAGGCACTGCCGACAGCCTCGTCCTCCTACGTAATGGCGCGGCAAATGGGCGGCAATGCACCGTTGATGGCCACCATCATCGCCCTGCAAACCGTGGCCGCCGCCGCCACCCTGCCTTTGGTATTAATGCTTACGCTTGGCTAGACTGGCATCAGCCCACCGTTCGGAGTTCGACCATGCGCTTTTCGTGGATGCTGATCGGCCTGACCACCGCCCTGCTTGCCGCCCCCTTGCACGCTGCCGACCCCGCCAAAGCCGCCGTGGCCGAGGGCAAGGCCGAGGCCCTTGAAGAAAAAGTGGTCGAGGCAGCGCCCCCGCCCAAGCCCGCCGAAAAGTTGACCCCGAGCGAAGCGCAGGCCGTGGACCCGGCTGGCAAGGCACCGCTGGATGACAGCCTTACCTGCCTGGCGCGCACCCTTTACTGGGAAGCCAAGGGGGCCGATGCCAAAGACATGGCCGCCGTGGCCAGCGTGGTGCTGAACCGCCTGGGCCAGGATGGCTTTCCGGATACCATCTGTGGTGTGGTCAAGCAGGGCGTTGAAAGCAAAGCCTGCCAGTTTTCCTGGTGGTGCGACGGGCGCCCCGACCAGGTCGAGGAGCCGCAGCGCTACGACGTTGCCAAGGAAATTGCGCGCAAAGCCCTCAACCAGCAGTTGCAGGACTCCACTGGCGGCGCGCTCTACTTCCATGACCGCAGTGTGCATCCAGCCTGGGCCAAGGCTTATCGCCGAACGGCCAAGACCACGCACTTTTTGTTCTACAAACCCAACCAGGCGTTGGCCCGCTGACAAGGCACGTGTTAGCGCACACTGCCCTGTCACCCGACTTGTCGCCGGCTTTTAGGTTTGTTTGCCCAAGCTTCGCACTTTTGCGGCGGGCAATGGTCTACCTCCCTTCGTGTACCGCCGGCACTGTTTGCCGGCGTTTTATTTGCCTTGCACCCGCCTGGGCCAAAAGCCCCGAGCTTGTGTAGGATGAGCAGCGCCTACCACGCCGCTGCCAGTCATAGGGAGATACACATGCGCGTGCTGTCATCCGTTGCCGCCTTGTCGCTTGGCCTGTTGATTTCGACCGGGGCATTGGCCGTTACCGGCGAAGAAGCGCAACTGATCGCGTCGATCAATGCCTACCGCAGCCAGGCCCAACCTTGCGGTGGCGAGGCATCGCTGGAACTGCCACCGCTGAACAGCGATACCCGCCTGGCGCTGTCGCCGGAGGGCACCCGCGATCTGCAGCAGGCCATGACCCGGGCGGCCTACCCTATGGTCAATGTGCAGGCCATCAGCCTGTCGGGGCCGCGCGATGCGCCTGCGGCCATGCATGCCATCGAGGAAAGTTTCTGCCAGGTGGTGCTGGACCCGCAGTTCGTCGACATCGGCGTCAGCCAGGAAGGCCGCGATTGGCGTATCGTGCTGGCCCGGCCACTGCTCAGTGGCCGCCTCGGTGACTGGCAAGCCGAAGGGCAGAAGGTGGTGGAGGAAATCAACGCGGCCCGCAAGGTGGCCCGGCAGTGTGGCGGGCAACCCTTCGCTGCCGCCCCGCCGTTAAGCTGGAACACGGTGCTGGCGGGGGCTGCCGCCAACCACACGCGGGCCATGGCCAACCAGAATTTCTTCGACCACATCGACAAGGATGGCCGCACCCCCGGCGACCGGGCGGAGCTGGCCGGCTACCTGTATCAGCAGATCGGCGAGAACATTGCTGCTGGGCGTGACACTGCGCACAAGGTGGTCGAAGGCTGGCTGGACAGCCCCGGGCACTGTGCCACGTTGATGAACCCCGAGTTCCGCGACCTGGGGGCTGCCTACGCAGTGGACCCGAAGAGCGATGCGGGCATCTACTGGACCGCACTGTTCGGCACACCACAGTGAATTCGAGCCCCCTTGCAACCCTGTCAGGCGCGCTTCAGCCCTGGTGTGTAGCTGCTCGCAGCTCGAGCGCGGTACAGCCAAACCGCGTCCGCAGGCATTTGCCCAGGTAACTGGCATCGCCCAGGCCGACTTCATCGGCAATCTGCGCCAGGCTGTGGGTGGAGTTGAGCAAGCGCCAGCGTGCTTGCTGCAGGCGCATTTCGCGCCACCAGGCCTTGGCACTCAGGCCATGACTGGCATGAAACTGCCGGTCCAGCTGGCGCCGGCTGATGCCCAACGCTGCCGCCAGTTGCTCCACCGCCAGCGGCGCCCCCAGGTGATGGCGCATCAGTGCCTGCGCCTTCTGCACCTGGCGCCCCGGCCCGCTGCCCGGCTCCAGGGAGCGCAAGGCATGGCGGCTGTCGCGGGTTTCATCCACCAGCATGTCGGCCAAGCCCTTGAGTGCCCGCGTGCGACCGCAGGCACGTGACAGCAGCGCGACAGCCAGGTCGATGGCCGCCGTGCCACCGGCGCAGGTAATACGGTTGCCATCGATGCAGTACAGTTGCTCAGGCAGTAGCTGCACATGCGGGAACGCCGCCCGGAATTCGGCTTCGTGGCGCCAGTGCACCACCACCTTGTGCCCACGCAACAAGCCGCACGCCGCCAGCAGGAAAACACCATTGTCGACCCCGACCAATTTGACGCCCGCCTTGCTGGCGCGCTTGAGCAAAGCCTGGTAGCGCGGTGCAAGTGCGGCGGTGGCCATGGCATTGCGCCCGCCGAACAGCACCAGGTAGTCGAAACTGGCCAGCTCGAGGTCGCCGGCCACGGCCTCGACCTGCAGCACTGCACCGCTGCTGGAAGGCACCGGTTCACCACCCAGCCCCGCCACCGTCCAGCTGCAATAACGCTGCTGGCTGTAGTCCTCGTCATCGGCGCTGAAGCGCAACTTGTCGAGGAAGGCGCCAAACGGCAGCAAGGCAAAATCCGGTAGCGGCAAGATCAGCAAGCGAATATCGGGATACACGGTATTCACGTCCAGAAAGTACCATCGAATGTCCGGATATTACCCTGCCAGCGCCACCATTGCGCCCTAGACTGGCGCCCTGTTCATCACATGGCGTTACCCGGCATGAACCTCGACACATGGCTCATCTACCTGCTGGCGAGCATCGGTTTGTCGCTCACCCCAGGCCCTAACAGCCTGCTGGCCTTGACCCACGGCGCCCTGTATGGGGCCCGGCGAACCCTGTTCACCATTGTCGGCGGCGTGTTCGGCTTCAGCGCGCTCATCGCCCTGGCGATGTTCGGGCTTGGTGCATTGCTGCAGGCCTCGGCGTCGGTGCTTGGCGTACTGAAATGGCTAGGGGGTGCCTACCTGGTCTGGCTAGGTGTTCAGCTGTGGCGCAGCCCAGGCCTGCAGTTGGAACTCAATGCGGGCAACGCTGGGCTGAACAACGCAGGGTTGTTTCGCCAAGGGCTGCTGTCGGCCATGGCCAACCCCAAGGTGCTGCTGTTCTACGGCGCGTTCCTGCCACAGTTCATCGACCCACAGCGCGGGCTGCTGTTGCAGTTCGTGGTCATGGCGGCCACCTTCGCCAGCGTCGAGTTTCTGGTCGAATACCTGCTGGCGCGGCTGGCGTACCGAGTTCGGCCCTGGCTGAGCAAAGCAGGCAAAGGCTTCAATCGCTGCTGCGGGAGCTTGTTCGCCCTGATTGGCGTGGCCTTGCCCTTGAGCCGCTAGCCCCTGGCACAGGCAGGCCACTGCCACTGGCGTTGCAGCGCCTATCGAGCCTGGCGTGCCTGGAAAACGAAGACCAGCAGCGCCACCCCCGGCAAGGCGGCGCCCACCAATGCCACCCCTGCCCAACCAAACTGGCTGAACAGCGCACTGGCCACTGCCGAACCCAGCGCCCCGCCAAGGAAGATGCTGGTCATGTACACCGCATTCAAACGCCCACGGCTGGCCGGGTCCAGTGCGTACACTTCACGCTGGCCGATCACCATGTTCATCTGCACCGCAAAATCCAGCAGCACACCCGTCAGGCCCAGGCCGATCACGCTGTAGCCGGGCACCGTCAAACCCAGCAGCAAGGCGGCCGGCGCCAGTAACAGCGCCAGGAACGACCCCGCCCGGGCATGCCCGGCATCGGCCAGGCGGCCGGCAATGGGTGCCGCAACCGCACCCACTGCGCCGACCAACGCGAACAAGGCAATCTGGCTTTGCGACAGGCCATGCCCTGCAGCCAGGGCCAGCGGCACCGCCGTCCAGTAAAGGCTGAATGCGGCGAACATCAAGGCCTGGTACAGCGAGCGCTGGCGCAGCAGCGGGTAATGGCGCAGCAAGGTGAGCAGCGACAGCATCAGCCCTGCGTAACTGGCCTTGTGCTCGGGCCGACGCTGCGGCAGGGTCGACGCCAGCAGCAGGATGATCGCCATCATCACCCCGGCAGCGCCGATGAATACCGCACGCCAGCCGAAGTGGTCGGCCACCAGGCTGGACAACGGCCGGGCCAGCAGGATGCCCAGCAGCAACCCACCCATGATGTTGCCCACTACCCGACCGCGCTGGTGCTCGGGCGCCAGGTGCGCCGCCAGCGGAATCAGCATCTGCACCGCCACTGAACTGAAGCCGATCAGCAGGGCGTAACCCAGGAACAACTGCCCCTGGCCACTGCCACTGGTACCTGCCAACAGCAGGCTGATGCAGGCCAGAACGGCGGTGGCCACCATTAGACGACGGTTTTCCAGCAAGTCGGCCAACGGTACCAGCAACAACAGGCCCAAGGCATAGCCGAGCTGGGTGAGGGAAACGATCAGGCTGGCATGTTCGGTAGACAGCCCCAGGTCCGGGGCTATCAGCCCCACGATGGGTTGGGCGTAGTAGATGTTGGCGACGATAGCGCCGCAGCAGAACGCCAGGAGTACGACCAGGGCCCGGCTCAGGCCGGCAGTGGCCGGTTGCGCTGACGCGACGGAAGGGTTCATGCGAGGTTCCTCGACAAGGTATGGGGGATGACGGCCACCTTACCTGCGGGCAGCGGCGCCGAGAATTGGGCAGCTACGCAACGCGCCTTTGCGTATAGCGCAACGCTAGCGGCCAGTATTCAGCACATTTTCGCAAAACCCGATGAAAGCGCTGACCCGCCGCGAACCCCGGTGGTTGGGCAGGTACAGGGCGTTGATACAGTCGTTGGCGGTGCCAGGGTTGGCTTGCCATTCAGGGAACAGGCGCTGCAGCCGACCGCCTTCAACGTCTT
Organism: Pseudomonas sp. NY5710; assembly: GCF_013305665.1. NCBI lineage: Bacteria > Pseudomonadati > Pseudomonadota > Gammaproteobacteria > Pseudomonadales > Pseudomonadaceae > Pseudomonas > Pseudomonas sp. NY5710. The sequence goes on along the minus strand of NZ_CP045554.1, from coordinate 2,230,433 downwards.
CGCGTACCAGCCAGTCGGCCAGCAATGCAATACCGCTGCCCGCCAGCGCCGTTTCGCGCAACATGTCGGCGTTGGCACTGCGCAGCGGCCCGCTTACGTCCAGCTCCAGGCTTTCCTGGCCACAGGTCAGGCGCCAGGGCCGTGCTTTTTGCCCGTAGCGAAAACGCAGGCAGGCGTGTTCAAGCAGCTGCCGGGGATGCAGGAGCGGCCCGCGCTCGGCCAGGTAGCCCGGGCTGGCGACCAGCCAGCGTTGGAAGCGGCCCAGTGGGCGGCACACCATTTCATCGCTGGGCGCTGGGTCACCCAGGCGGATCGACAGGTCATAACGCCCGTCGAGCAGGTCGTCGATGCGGTCGCTAAGGTCGATGTCCAGCTCCAGCGCCGGGTGGCGCGCCAGAAACGGCCCCAGGTGCGGGGCGATGACCCGCCTGCCGAACTCCACCGGCAAGCACAGGCGCAGCACACCGACCGGTTCCTCACCGCGGTCCGAGATGCTGGCATCGGCCTCGTCCAGCGCCTCGAAGATGCCCCGGGCGCGCTGGTAGTAGCGCGCGCCTGCCTCGGTCAGACTGACCTGGCGCGTCGAACGATTGAGCAAGGTGGCGCCCAGCGCCGACTCAAGGGCATCGACCAGGCGCGTCACCGACGAGGTCGCCACCCCCAGCCGGCGTGCAGCCGCTGAAAAACCCTGGGCATCGACGGTGGCCACGAACATTTTCATCGCCAAAAGTTTGTCCATGTCAGGCCGTCCTCGAAAACTCGCAAAGGTCTTACAAACCGTCAGCCCGGTCAAGAAGCGTGGCGCCGAGCAAACCGGGCCATGGCGGGCGTACGCCCAACCCGCGTAAAGCCTACAACCGACCGTAGCTGGATAATAAAACCTTGCCCGCCATACCCGGTGGTTTCATGCATTTTTCCAGACACGATCTAGAATTTTAGTCACACCGCGTTAAGTTCAGCCCTGCGACAATCAGTCTCACAAAATTATGTACCAACTTGTTAATTAGCAAGCTAAGGGCTTAAACTGCGCGCATTCCACCTGCTGAGATCCCTGGCATGAACGAAACACCGCGCGCCTCTGGCGCCTCTAAAATCATCCTGATTGGCCTGGGCGTGATCATCGCCCTGCTTGGCCTGCTCCTGGCTGCCGGCGGCGTCAAACTCGCCGGCCTGGGCGGTTCCTGGTACTTCCTGATCGGCGGCCTGGCCATGGCCATCGCCGGTGTGCTCATTGCCCGCCGTAAAAAAGTGGGCGCCTGGCTGTACGCGCTGTTCCTGGTTGGCACTGCCCTCTGGGCGCTGGTCGACGCCGGCCTGGTGTTCTGGCCGCTGTTCTCGCGCCTGTTCATGTTCGGTGTCATCGGCATGGTGGTAGCGCTGGTGTACCCACTGCTGGCCCGCGCCAATGGCGCCAGCGCCGGGCGCGGTGCCTACGGCGTTGCCGCGGTGATGGCCGTGGTGCTGGCGGTTGCCGCCGGCAACATGTTCGTCGCCCACCCAAGCGTAGCCCCTACTGGCAAAGGCCCGGGCATGACCGCGGTCGAGGCCGGCAAGGAACAGAAGGACTGGGCCCACTACGGTAATACCGAAGGTGGCAGCCGCTTCGCCGCGCTGGACCAGATCAACCGTGACAACGTGAACAAGCTGAAGGTGGCCTGGACCTACCACACCGGCGACGTCGCCATCAGCGACGGCAACGGTGCCGAAGACCAGCTGACACCCCTGCAGATCGGCAACAAGGTGTTCATCTGCACCCCGCACAACAACCTGATCGCGCTGGATGCCGACACCGGCAAAGAGCTGTGGAAGAACGCCATCAATGCCCAGTCCAAGGTCTGGCAGCGTTGCCGCGGCCTGGCCTATTTCGATGCCACTGCGGCCATCGCCCAGCCGACCCAGCCCAACAGCTCGCCGGTCACCGGCGGTAGCGTGCCGGCCGGCGCCAACTGCCAGCGTCGCCTGCTGACCAACACCATCGATGGCCGCCTGATTGCCGTCGATGCCGACACCGGCGAGTTCTGCCAGGGCTTCGGCAACAACGGCCAGGTCAACCTGATGGCCGGCCTGGGCGATGTGCCTGACTCTTACTACCAGCTGTCCTCGGCACCGCTGATGGCCGGCACCACCGTGGTGGTCGGCGGCCGCGTTGCCGACAACGTCCAGACCGACATGCCAGGCGGCGTGATTCGTGGCTTCGACGTGATCACCGGGGCAATGCGCTGGGCCTTCGACCCGGGCAACCCGGAAGACCGCCAGGCCCCGCAGGGCGACAACACCTACGTGCGCAGCACCCCGAACAGCTGGGCACCGATGTCCTACGACCCGGCGATGAACACCGTGTTCCTGCCGATGGGCTCGTCGTCCACCGACATCTACGGTGTTGAACGCAGCAAGCTGGACCACACCTACGGCGCTTCGGTGCTGGCCCTGGACGCCACCACCGGCAACCAGAAGTGGGTGTACCAGACCGTGCACAACGACCTCTGGGACTTCGACCTGCCGATGCAGCCGAGCTTGATCGACTTCACCAAGGACGACGGCCAGACCGTACCTGCGGTAGTGATCGGTACCAAAGCCGGGCAGATCTACGTGCTCGACCGCGCCACCGGCAAACCGCTGACCCAGGTCGACGAAGTTCCGGTCAAGCCAAGTAACATTCCAAACGAGCCGTACTCGCCAACCCAGCCCAAGTCGGTGGGCATGCCGCAGATCGGCGCGCAGACCCTGACCGAGTCGGACATGTGGGGTGCTACCCCGTATGACCAGCTGCTGTGCCGCATCGACTTCAAGAAGATGCGCTATGACGGCTTGTACACAGCGCCCGGCACCGACCTGTCGCTGAGCTTCCCGGGTTCGCTGGGCGGCATGAACTGGGGCAGCCTTTCCACCGACCCGGTGCACGGTTTCATCTTCGTCAACGACATGCGCCTGGGCCTGTGGATCCAGATGATTCCGTCGCAGAACAAAGGCAATGCAGCGTCCGGCGGCGAAGCCCTGAACACCGGCATGGGTGCAGTACCGCTCAAGGGCACCCCGTATGCGGTGAACAAGAACCGCTTCCTGTCGGTAGCCGGTATTCCATGCCAGGCGCCGCCGTTCGGCACCCTCACCGCGATCGACATGAAGACCCGCCAGGTGGCCTGGCAGGTACCGGTGGGCACCGTTGAAGACACCGGCCCGCTGGGTATCCGCATGCACCTGCCGATCAAGATCGGCCTGCCCACCCTGGGCGGCACCCTGTCGACCCAAGGCGGCCTGGTGTTCATTGCCGGCACCCAGGACTTCTACCTGCGCGCCTACAACAGCGGCAACGGTGACGAAATCTGGAAGGCGCGCCTGCCAGTGGGCAGCCAGGGTGGCCCCATGACCTATGTTTCGCCGAAAACCGGCAAGCAGTACGTGGTCGTGACAGCGGGCGGAGCGCGCCAGTCGACCGACCGCGGCGACTACGTGATCGCTTACGCCTTGCCGTAACACAGCGTCGCCCCGTTCGCGGGTGAACCCGCCGCCACAGGAGGATCACTGCCCTGGCAAATGGTGCAGTCCCTGTGGCAGCGGGTTCACCCGCGAAGAGGCCCGAACAGACAACCCGAGACACAGCAATGCCATCCGTAATTCGCTTCACCCCCACCCTGCTGCTGGCGCTGGCCAGCAGCACCGCACTTGCCAACGACGACCTCCTAACCCGCAGCACCCTCACCGGTGACTGGGGCGGCCTGCGCCACCAGCTGGAACAGGATGGGGTGAAAATCACCGGCGACTACAGCGGTGAAACCGCCTACAACGCGCATGGCGGCCTGCACCGCTCGGCGCGTTACTCGCAGAACGTCAAGCTGGGCGTGCAGTTCGACCTGTCGAAGCTGTACGGCCTGGACAACGGCGGCAAAGTCCAGCTGACCATCAACGACCGTCGCGGCAACAGCGCGTCGGACGATCTGGTCGGCAACCGCCTGCCGATCCAGGAAAACTACGGCGGTCTGTACACCCGCCTGACCGAGCTGAGCTACGAACGCACCCTGTTCACCCCTGCGCTCAACGTCAAGCTGGGCTACATGGCCATGGGCAACGACGTCGGCGGCCTGGACAGCGGCATCCTGTGCAATTTCATGAACGCCGGCTTCTGTGGCCACCCGCTGAACATGTCGGGGGGCAGCGGCTGGACCAACTACCCCAACGCCCACCTCGGCGTGCGCGTGAAGTACGACCTGTCGCCCGCCTGGCAACTGCGTGTGGCAGCGTTCAATGTGGACCCCGAGAGCAATGGCAATTCCAGCCGTGCCTGGCACCTGGGGCCCAAGCACACCACTGGCACCGTGGTCCCGGTGGAGCTGGTGTACAAGCTGCAGGGCGAGCTGCCGGGCGAGTACAAGCTCGGCTACTACTACGACAGCTCCGACGTGAAGCGCATCGGCAGCGACGACGAAGTGTCGGGGCGCGGTGGGCACTACCTGCTGGTCGACCAGGCGCTGTGGAACGATCAGGCCTCGCCAGGCCGCAGCCTGCACGCCTTCGGCCAGTATTCGGCGTCGAGCAAGGCCGCTTCGCCGTTCACCAAGTGGTATGGCGCCGGGGTGGTGCTGTACAAGCCGTTCGAAGGCCGCCCGAGAGATACCGTGGCACTGGGTTACGGCCGCGCCGTACCCAACCCGCGTAGCCGCGATGTGCTGGAAGATGCTGCATTCAACGCCGGCCAGCCGTTCCCCGATATCGACAGCGCCGAGCAGTTGATCGAGCTGAGCTACGGCTACCAGGCCACGCCATGGCTGAACCTGCGCCCGGATGTGCAGTACATCATCGAGCCAGGGGCGTTCACTGGCAAGGACATCGACAACGCGCTGGTGGTGGGCCTGCAGGTAAAAGCAACCTTCTGAGTCGCCGGGGGCCGCACTGCGGCCCATTCGCGAGTGCACCCGCGCCCACAGAGCCCCGGCAGCTCAACCGTCAAGCCTGCCTGAGGTGATCCACCAGCCTGAGCAGCATGGCATCACAGCCCTGCAGCTGTTCGACACTGACGAATTCATCCGGCTTGTGCCCCTGCTCCATGCTCCCGGGCCCGCACACCACGGTCGGGATGCCCGCCTGGTCGAACAGCCCGCCTTCAGTACCAAACGCCACGGTGCCGAATTTATCCGAACCACTGAGCAGCGCCACCACCTGCGCAGCTTCACTGTTCTGCGGTGTAGCCAACCCCGGATAGGCACTCAGCGGCTGCAGGCGAATGGCGCTGTCGGCGTGGACCTTGCGCATGCGCGGCAGCAACTCAGCCTCGGCATAGGCCTGCAGTTGGTCCGCCACCGCCTGTGCCTCGAACCCCGGCAAGGCACGCACCTCGAAATCGAATTCGCACTCGGCCGGCACGATGTTCAGCGCCCTGCCCCCGTTGATCACCCCGGTCTGCACCGTGGAGAACGGTGGGTCGAAACGCTCGTCGTGATGCTGCGGCAAGGCCAGCGCGTCGCCGATATCACCCAGCTTGCCGATAAGCCTGGCGGCATACTCGATGGCATTCACGCCATACGGTGCATAAGCTGAATGGCAAGCAGCGCCATGCACCTGGCAGCGCATCGCCAGTTTGCCCTTGTGCCCCAACACGGGTTTGAGTTCAGTGGGCTCACCGATCAGGCACAGCCGCGGTTTGTGCGGGCGCTGTTCGAGCGCTGCGAGCATCGAACGTACACCCAGGCAGCCGACCTCTTCGTCATACGAAAATGCCAGGTGCACCGGCATGCGCAGCGGTTGGGCGAGAAATGCGGGTACCGCTGCCAGCACTGACGCGATGAAGCCTTTCATGTCGGCTGTGCCACGGCCATACAAGCGGCCATCGTGTTCGCTGAGGACGAACGGTTCGGCCGTCCAGGCCTGGCCGTCTACCGGCACCACGTCGGTATGCCCGGACAGCACCACGCCGCCAACATCCTTGGGGCCGATGGTGGCAAACAGGTTGGCCTTGGTGCCCTCCGGGTTGTGGAACAGCTCGCATTCCACGCCCAACCCGGCCAGGTAATCGCGAATGAAGCCGATCAGCGCCAGGTTGGAATCACGGCTGACCGTGGCAAAGCCGACCAGCCTGGCCAGCAGCGTCCGGCTGGCAAACTCACTCATCGCCCGGCACCCCGCAGCTCGGCGCAGAGGTCGGGTTGAGGGCGCGGGTGACGTAGTCCTGCATTTGTGGGCGGTAGGCTTGCCACAGGCCATCGAGCGCTCCGATGGGGTCGTTGTCGGCCCAGTCGACGCGCAGGTCCACCAGTGGCCAGGTCAGCTCGCCCGCAATTTTCAGCGCCGCCGAGTGCACCGGCCCCGCCTCACCCCCCGCAGCCATCGCCGCGTGCATGGCCGCCAGCAGGCGGTCGGCCAGGTGCCCACCGGCCTGTTTGAAGGCCAGCACCATCGCTTCGATCACCTGGGTGGAAGACAGCAGGTTGCCCGCCGCCGCGCATTGCTCGCCGGCCACGGCATGGTGTGTGCCAAGCGCCTCGCGCCCCGTGAAAAAGGCTACCTGGCCGGTGCTGTCGATCACCGTCACCTGGCGGTACTCGCTCCAGCCATTGGCGCTCAACACCCGGTCCAGCGCTGCGGCGGGTGCCAACTGGCCCTGCTCCATGGCGTCGAGAATCTGCGGGCCCAGCGCCGGCAAGGTGATGTTCTGGGTAGCGACCGCGCCCACGCCGGCACGCACCCACGGGCAACGGGCCCCCACGGCGATGCTCGACGAACTGATGGCGATACCGATCTGGCCGGTTTCCTGGCAGCGACCAATGATGGAGAACGTCATGTCTAGGTTCCTGTTGTGCTGTGCGATACACGGCATTCTGGGTGGAACCTTCGGGCAGGCGAAACCACCTTTTTCCGAGGGGCTAGGCAGGAAAAAACTAGGGTCTGCAAAGGCGCAGGCCCTGTGGGAGCGGGCGAGCCCGCGAACCAGGCGACGCAGTGGCTGGCACCGGCTTTGCCGGTGTTCGCGGGCATGCCCGCTCCCACAGCGAGTGCGCAAGCTTTCAACGTTTCAACAAGGCAGTTGCGTTCACAAGATCCGGGGCCTTCGCCGTTTTATCGGCAAGCCCCAGCTAAATACTATTTTCGCCATTTGCGCAGCGTCCCTAGTCTGGCCCCAGGCAACGGCGGTCCCCAAACCGACCTGACAAAAACCGCCTGAACAAGGGCTCGGACATGACACTGAACAACTTCGAAATCGACACCCTCGTGGTCGGCGCCGGCCAGGCTGGCGTGGCCATGAGCGAACACCTGAGCAAGCTGGGCGTGCCTCACCTGGTGCTGGAGCGCAACCGTATTGCCGAGGCCTGGCGCAGCGGCCGCTGGGATTCGCTGGTGGCCAATGGGCCGGCCTGGCACGACCGCTTCCCGGGGCTGGAATTCAACCTCGATGCCGACGCCTTCGCCGGCAAAGACCAGGTAGCCGACTACTTCGAGCAGTACGTACGCAAGTTCAACCTGCCGGTGCGCACCGGCATCGAAGTGAAGAAAGTACAGCGCAACAGCGACCGCCCTGGCTTCACCATCGAAACCAATGAAGGCGTGATCCGCGCCAACCGCGTGGTGGCGGCGACCGGCCCGTTCCAGAAGCCGGTGATACCGGCGATTGCGCCAAAAGACGCTAACCTGCACCAGATCCACTCGGCCGCCTACTTCAACCCCGAACAACTGCCCGAAGGCGCCGTGCTGGTGGTGGGTGCAGGCTCGTCCGGCGTGCAGATCGCCGAAGAGCTGATGCGTGCCGGCCGCCAGGTGTACCTGTCGGTCGGCGCTCATGATCGCCCGCCACGGGCTTACCGCAACCGCGACTTCTGCTGGTGGCTGGGCGTGTTGGGTGAATGGGACGCAGAAATTGCCAAGCCTGGCCGCGAGCACGTGACCATTGCCGTGAGCGGCGCCCGTGGGGGCCATACGGTCGACTTCCGTGCCCTCGCCCACCAGGGCATGACCCTGGTTGGCCTGACCCGGTCGTTCGAAAACGGCGTGGCGCACTTCCAGGACAACCTGGTCGAGAACATCACGCGGGGCGATGAGAACTACCTGGCCTTGCTGGACGCCGCCGATGCCTATGTGGAGCGCAACGGCCTCGACCTGCCGCAAGAGCCTGAAGCGCGCCGGCGCCTGGCCGACCCGGCCTGCATGCTTGACCCACTGCAGCAGCTGGACCTGGCCAAGGCCGGTGTCCGCAGCATCATCTGGGCCACCGGCTACGGCGTGGACTTCAGCTGGCTGCAGGTGGACACCTTCGACGCCAATGGCAAGCCCCAGCATCAGCGCGGTGTCGCTCGCGAACCAGGTGTGTATTTCCTTGGCCTGCCGTGGCTGTCGCGCCGTGGCTCGTCGTTCATCTGGGGCGTATGGCACGACGCCAAACACGTCGCCGGCCACATTGCCACGCAACGCACCTACAGCGCCTACCGCGACCGCAACCAGCGCGCGGCCGACCGGCAGCAACCCGCCTCATTCAGCAACGTCAGCACCCTCGGAGCCCACTGATGCCTACCCATACCCGCATCCGCATGTTCAACACCAAGGTCACCTACCCCAACCAGACCCTGGACAACGACCTGTGCCAGGCGGTGCGGGCCGGTAACACCATTTATGTGCGCGGCCAGGTCGGCACCGATTTCGAAGGCAGGCTGGTGGGCCTGGGTGACCCGCGGGCGCAGGCCGAACAGGCGATGAAGAACGTCAAGCAACTGCTCGAAGAAGCCGGCTCGGACCTGTCGCATATCGTCAAGACCACCACCTACATCACCGACCCACGTTTCCGCGAGCCGGTGTACAAGGAAGTGGGCAAATGGCTCAAGGGCGTGTTCCCGATTTCCACCGGCCTGGTAGTGGCCGGCCTAGCCCAGGCCGAATGGCTGATGGAGATCGACGTGATCGCCGTGGTGCCGGACCAGGCATGACCGGCAGTTGCCAGGCGCTTGCCCTGTAGGAGCGGCCTTGCGTCGCGATGGGGCGCGAAGCGGCCCCGTTTTTTTGCGGCGAAGCTGAAGTTGCGGCGAAGCTGAAAATTTAGGGCCGCTTCGCGCCCCATCGCGACGCAAGGCCGCTCCTACAGGGGACCGTGCAAGGCTTAGAAGCCGACCGTGGCAGACAGCAGATAGGTGCGTGGGGTCGACAGGGTCAAGCCCGGCTCGCTGTCATCCGAGGCCCCTGCCGAGCTCCAGTAGCGGTCATCCAGCACGTTCTCGACACTGGCACGCAACGTGACCTCGGTCTCATCCACCTTGAACGCGTAGCGCGCCCCCAGGTCATAGCGCTCCCAGCCATCGATCTTCTTGCTGTTGTTCTGGTCCAGGTATTGCGAGCTGGAGTGGATACCGCGTGCTGTCAAGGTCAAGCCGTTGACCCCCGGCACGTCCCACTCGCCTCCCAGATTCACGTTGTACTCCGGCGTGGCCGGGGCGCGGTTGCCGTCGTAGGCGCCATCGACCGTGTCGGTCAGCTCGCTGTCGATGTACATCACCCCACCCAGTACCCGCACACCCTGCACAGGCTCACCGAACACACTCAGCTCGATGCCGCGGTTGTCACGCTTGCCATTGGGACCGAACACCCGCGAAGCCGGGTTGGTTTCGTAGGCCGGCTGGCGAATGCGGAACGCGCTGGCGGTGAAGGCCACCTGGCCAAAGTCATACTTGGCCCCAACCTCGACCTGGCGGCTGGTGAATGGCGGAAATATCTGGTCTTCGTTGACCGAGGTCGACGGGGCGATCTTGCCTTGGCTCAGGCCTTCCATGTAATTGGCGTACAGCGACAACTGCTCGGTGACCTTGAGCAGCACCCCGCCAGAGGGCGAGACCTTTTCTTCGTCATAGGCGGTGTCGCCTTTGACGCCATCACTCCAGTCATCCACTTGCACCCGCTGCCAGCGCGCGCCCAGGGTCAGCAGAAGGCGGTCGTCGAAAAAGCCCAGGGTGTCGGCCAGGGCCACGCCGGAGAAGCGGTTTTCCGTGTAGACCTTCGAATCGAAGCGGGTGGGTGTGCCCGGCGTGGGTGTGGCCACCGGGTGGTAGAGGTTGCTGGGTGCGGCGGCATAACGGGCGCCGCCGTTGGTGAAGTCCATGTAGTAATAGCTGGCGGCCAGGTTCAGTTCGTGGCTGACCGGCCCGGTCTGCAACCACTTGCGCAGGCCAGCCATGGCGGTACGCACAGATTCATCGCGGGTAAAGTCGCGGGGCTGCACACTGAAATCGCCGGCGTCATTGATGATCGACACGTTGTGGCGCAGGAAGTCATGGTTGCTCTTGCGCGCGCCGACCGCACCGTAGGCCAGCAGCGAATCACTGATATCGTATTCGGCATTCAGTGCGCCAAAGGTGTCATTGGTGCGCGCCTTGCTCCAGGCCTGGGCATAGTTGTGGCGCACGTCATCGGCGTCCGGCACCTTGGCGTTGGCGCCGATCAGCACACGCTCCTGCGGCGCATCGGTATCGCGCTCGGTGTGGCCCAGGTCGGCCGACAGGCGCAGGCGCTCGCCGCGAAAATCCAGGCCCAGCACCGCCATCTGGCGATCGACAGACTGGTGGTCCCATGCAGTATCGCCGGCTTGCTTGACGCCGTTGAAGCGCACACCGAACTGGTCACCTTCGCCGAAGCGCCGGCCGATATCCACGGCCCCCCCTACCTGGCTGTCGGAGGCATAGCTGCCGGTGAACGTGGTAATCGGCTTGTCGCCAGCGCGCTTGGGTTGCACGTTGATGCCACCGCCTACGCTGCCCCGGGGCGATATGCCGTTGAGCAACTGGCTGGGGCCTTTGATGATATCGACCCGCTCGGCCATTTCCATGTCGATCGAATAGGTCGGCAAGATCCCGTACAGGCCGTTGTAGGCGACATCGCTGTTGAACAGGCTGAAGCCGCGAATGGTGAATTGTTCGAAGCGCCCGCCGGCGGGGTTGGTGGCGCGTACCGAGGGGTCGCTGGCAATCAGCTCGCCCAGGGTGCGGGCCTGCTGGTTCTTGACCACCTCGCTGGTGTAACTGGTGATGCTGAAGGGGGTTTCCATGAAGTCCCGCGAGCCGAGCAGGCCTTGTGCGCCCTGGCGTGCCACCTGGCCGCCCGCGTAGGGCTGCGATTGGCCAGGGGCGACCAGCCCGCCGACGATACGGGTAGGGGCGATTTCCAGGGCGCTACCGGCCTGGGGGGCCGGCACCAGGGTGAAGGCCCCTTCACCCACCGGGAGCCATTGCAGGCCGCTGCCACGCAGCAATTGGGCAAACCCTTCGTCAACACTGTAGGCGCCAGACAGGCCAGCGCTCTGCCGGCCTTGCACCAGTGCCGGGTCCAGCGAAAGGCTGACGCCCGCCTGGTCGGCGAAGCGGGTCAACGCGGCCCCCAGGCTGGCGGGCGCTACTTGGTATGTGCGGCGCACGGGCTCATCGGCCCAGGCCGGTGAACACAGCAACAGGCTCATGGCGAACAACGGATGCGCGGCGCGCGCCAGTGGGCGCAGGCGGCAAGACTTTACTGCTGGCATTGAACAAGGCTCCCCTTTATTTTCTCCTACCGGTAATGACCGGCGAGTGAAAAAAAGGGGACAGCCTCATGCACGATTTTCTCGCGCAGACAAACTGATCCAGTAACGGGTGCGTGACTGCACCTGCAACGGCAGGCTTGCAGCCAGCAAGGCCAGCACCCGGTCGGTGTCGTCAAGGCGGAAGGTGCCGGTGACGCGCAGCCGCTCCAGCGCGGGCGCCCAGCGCAGCACCCCGGGGCGGTAGCGACGCAGCTCGTGCAACAGTTGGCCCAGCGGCCGGTCGTCCAGCCGCAGCACCCCTTCGCGCCAGCCCAGCCGCCAAGGGTCCAGCCCGCTGACCGGGCCGATGCCAGCGACCTGCAAGCTGGCCTGCTGCCCTGCCAGCAACGTGCGTGACGGGCCGCGGGCCGGCTGAAGCTGGGCCATGCCGTTGAGCACCGACACCCGGCAGGCGTCGCCCAACAGGCGCAAGCACACCTCGGCATCGCCCAGCAGCACCCGGCCCTCGGGCACGTGCATGGTCAGTTGCAGATGCGCGGGCACCTTTACGGCAACCTCCCCGCGCAGCAAGGTCAGGCGCCGTGCACCCAGGTCGAGATCGACCGCGCTGTCGGTATTCAACTGCAGGAACGTCCCGTCGCTCAACAGCACTTGGCGCTGCTCCCCCACGGCGGTTCGCAGGTCGGCAGCCCAGCCTTCCAGGGGCAGCTCACGGCTTGCCAGCCACGCCGCCGGCAGCACCGCCGCCACGCCCAGGGCGCGCTTGAGCAGCGCTCGCCGCCCGGCATCCGGGCGGTCCAGCGTGGCCATTGCCAACGCCCCTGGCAGCCCGGAGAAGCGCGCGCGCAACAAGGTTGCCTTGTGCCATGCCTGCTCATGCAGGCTGCTGCTGGCGCGCCATTGCGCGAGCCTCTGCAGGTCCTTGTCGCTGGCGCCGCCGGAGTCCAGCAACGCCAGCCAACGGGCAGCGGCACGCACGGCATCGCGGGTTTCGGCGCTAGGTTGGGTCATTGCAGGTCGGCCAACAGGCAATGCTCGTAAGCCTGCGCCATGTAACGTTTGACCGAGCGCTCGCACACACCCAGCCGCTTGCCGATTTCGGCATAGCCCAGTCCTTCCAGCTGGCTCCAGAGAAACGCCTTGCGCACCGGCGGCTTCAGGCCGTCGAGCAGTTCATCCAGTGCTTGCAGGGTTTCCAGCACGATCCAGCGCGGCTCGGGCGACGGTACATGCTGTTCAGGCAACTGCGCCAAGGCATCCAGGTAGGCCTGCTCCAGGCTGCGGCGCTGGTGGAAGTTGCTGAGCAGGCGCTTGCCCACGGTAAGCAGGTAGGCGCGTGGCTCGCGGATGTCTGCCAGCGGCTGGGCACTGGCCAGCACCCGCAGGAAGGTATCCTGGCTGAGGTCGGCGGCATCCCAGGCATTGCCCATGCGCCGGCGCAGCCAGCTTTCCAGCCAGCTGCGATGCTCCCGGTACAGGGCAGGCAGGCTAGGCTCTTGTGGCGGCGCGGCGTCGATCATGGGAAGGCCCTGAGGCGGCGTAAATAGGATTAATTCTAATTTACATCGCGCCGCAGTTCCAAGTGCTTTGTTGCCGCTCAGGCGATGGCAGCGTCCACCAGCACCTGCGCTTCCTGCACCAGGCGCTGCAGGTGCGCCTCGTCGATGAAGCTTTCGGCGTAGATCTTGTAGATGTCTTCGGTGCCTGAAGGGCGTGCGGCGAACCAACCGTTGGCAGTCATCACCTTCAGCCCGCCAATCGCCTGGCCATTACCCGGGGCGTGGCTGAGGATCTGCACGATCGGCTCACCCGCCAGCTCGGTGGACTTCACCTGCTCCGGTGCCAGCTTGCTCAGCAGCGCCTTCTGCCGCGCATCGGCCTTGGCCTCGACGCGGGTGGCATAGGGTTTGCCCAGTGCCTCGGTCAGGTCAGCATAGGCCTGGCTCGGGTTGCGCCCGGTACGGGCGGTCATCTCGGCGGCCAGCAGGGCGGGGATCAGGCCGTCCTTGTCGGTGGCCCACACGGAGCCATCGCGGCGCAGGAACGATGCCCCTGCACTTTCTTCGCCACCAAAACCGAGCGTGCCGTCGAACAGGCCTTGGGCGAAGAACTTGAAACCCACCGGCACTTCATACAGCTCGCGGCCCAGGCGCTGGGTAACCCGATCGATCAGGCCGCTGGACACCACGGTCTTGCCCACGGCGGCATCGCTGCGCCATTGCGGGCGATGGCGGTACAGGTAATCGATGGCCACGGCCAGGTAGTTGTTCGGCTGCAGCAGGCCATCGGCCGTGACGATGCCATGGCGATCGTGGTCCGGGTCGCAGGCGAACGCCACGTCGAAGCGGTCGCGCAGGCCGATCAGGCCCTGCATCGCATACGGCGAGGACGGGTCCATGCGGATCTGGCCATCCCAGTCGACGGTCATGAAGCGGAAGGTCGGGTCGACCTCGGTATTCACCACTTCCAGGTCGAGTTGGTAATGCTCGGCGATCGCCGACCAGTAACGCACCCCTGCCCCACCCAGGGGGTCTACGCCCAGGCGCAGCTTGGCAGCACGGATGACGTCGAAGTCGATGACGTTTTCCAGGTCGGCCACATAGTGGCTGACGTAGTCATGGCGCTGGGTGGTGGCCGCCTGCAGGGCCTGGGCATGGTCCATGCGCTTGACGCCGGCCAGGTTGGCCGCCAGCAATTCGTTGGCCTTGGCTTCGATCCACTTGGTCACGTCGCTGTCGGCGGGGCCGCCGTTGGGCGGGTTGTACTTGAAGCCACCGCTTTGCGGCGGGTTGTGCGACGGGGTGATGACGATGCCGTCGGCCAGGCCTTGGGTACGGCCCCGGTTATGGCAGAGGATGGCGTGCGACACGGCCGGGGTTGGCGTGTATTCGTCATCCTTGGACAGCATGACCTGCACGCCGTTGGCGGCCAGCACTTCCAGGGCGCTGGCGGCGGCGGGTGCCGACAGGGCGTGAGTGTCGGCGCCGATGAACAGCGGGCCATCGATGCCCTTTTCCTGGCGGTACAGGCAGATCGCCTGGGTGATGGCCAGGACGTGGTACTCGTTGAAACTCAATTCAAGCGAAGTGCCGCGGTGCCCCGAGGTGCCGAAGGCCACCCGCTGGGCCGCCACGGCGGCGTCTGGGCGGCCGGTGTAGTAGGCGGTGAGCAGCCGGGGAATATCGACCAGCACGCTGGCCGGTGCCGGCTTGCCTGCCAAAGGACTGAGCTTCATGCAAAAACCTCGAGATCAACGGATGTTGGTGTTGGAACGTGCAGTGTACTGAGAGTTGCAAGGCTGTGCGATGGGCGCCAGCAAACAACACCGGCTTTGCGCTAGACCACCCTGCAAGCGCCGGTCTGGCAGGCCGGGGGACCTTCCACCGGGTTGGCCACGACAGGCTAGAGTGATAGCCATATCGACCGAAAAAGAGGCCCCATGGCTTTCCACCGCCTGACCCGTACACACCCCCGCCTGAGCATCGCCGCCGTGGTCGGCCTGCTCGGCGGCTGGCTGATACCCGCTGACGACAGCGTGCAGCACATCCTCGCTGGCTGGAACCTGGGGGTCTGGTTGTATCTGCTGCTGGTGCTGTACCTGAGCTGCAGCGCCAACCCGGCGAAAGTCCGCCAGGTGGCCCGCGTCGAAGACGAAAATGCCGGCCTGGTGCTGCTGACGGTGTGCATTGCCGCCATCGCCAGCCTGGCCGCAGTGACGCTGCAACTGGTGTCCAGCCGGGGCCTGCAAGGCAGCGCGCAGGCCCTGCACTATCTGTACACCGGCCTGACGGTTGCGGGGTCCTGGTTGATGATCGGCTGTGTCTTCAGCCTGCACTATGCGCGGTTGTTCTACACCGGGCGGCAGCATGAGCCACCCCTGCGTTTCGCCGATGGCGAACGCAACCCGGACTACTGGGACTTCCACTACTTCTCGTTCACCATCAGCGTAGCCGTGCAGACCTCCGACGTAGGGGTGGCCGGGCGTGGATTACGCCGGGTAGTGCTGGCGCATTCATTGGTGGGATTCGTGTTCAACACGGCAATCCTGGGATTCACCATCAACATTGCGGCCGGCTTGCTGGGTTGAGCTCGCCGTTCGTCTGAAAGCCAGGGGCCAGGGCCGACAGCGCAACCTGCAGTTAGCCTGCGCCAGGGCGCACATCCAGCAGGCGAAAACGTTTGCACCGAGGCCTTCGGCACTGCGCCGGCGGGGCCGCAGATGTGACCGTTGTCATGCAACAGTACATTTGTCATGTTCGCCGCTGAGAATCGCGCATTGCAGGTGCTATGTTTACTTACCCGGCGGCCGCATCGATGTGGCCACCGGCCCACTACGTCCAGGCACGGACCAGGAGGCTGGCATGAACAAGATGACGTTCCCCAACGCCTGCCAGGTGATGCGCTGGCATTTCCACCCGCTGGGCTTCGAGGCCAGCATGGATGCGCCACGCAGCATGGTCGCGCGGTTGTTCGACCGGGCCACCGGAGAAACCGTGCTGGCGATTGCCGGCATCCCCTGTGCGGCAATCATGGCCGCCGCCGATGTCGAACGCATCATCGAGGCCGTCGAGGCCGAGATGGATGCCTTCGCCCCCGCCTTTACCTTGCGCGACGCCGGTTAACCGGCAGACTTGGCCCCCGGGCCCATCGCTTGCAGCTTGCTCAGAAATTGCTCGGCCGGTACGGGTTGCCCCAACAGGTAGCCCTGTAGCGAGTCACAGCCCAAGCGGGTCAGAAACGCCTGCTGCCGATCGGTTTCTACCCCTTCGGCGACGATGCGCAGCCCCAGTGCCTGGCCTAGCGCGACAATGGCTGAAACGATCGCTGCATCATCGCTGTCCTGTTCCAGTTCACGCACAAAGCCCCGGTCGATCTTCAATTCGTTGGCGGGCAGGCGCTTGAGGTACATCAGGCTGGAATAACCGGTACCGAAATCATCAATGGACAGGTCCACGCCCATGTCGGACAAGCGCTGCAGCACTGTGAGGCTGGCATCGGCGTCATGCATGGCGGTGGTTTCGGTAATTTCCAGGGTCAGGCAGTTGGCTGGCAAGCCATTGTGTTGCAAGGCCCGGGCCACGCTGTCGACCAGCCCGCTATGGCAGAACTGGATAGCCGACAGGTTGACCGCCATGCGCCAGTGATGATGGCCTTGGTCCAGCCAGAGACGCATCTGGCGGCAGGCTTCATTGAGCACCCATTCGCCAATCGGGATGATCAGACCGGTTTTTTCTGCCAGCGCGATGAAGCGGTCTGGCATCAGCAAACCCTGCTGCGGGTGCTCCCAGCGCAACAAGGCTTCGGCACCGATGGGCTGGCAAGCCTGGGCGTCGAACTTGGGCTGGTAGTGCAAGCGGAACTGGCGCTGCGCCACGGCCTGGCGCAAGTCCTGCAGCAGCTGCAACTGCTGGCGGGCGTTGCTGTTCATCGACACGTCGAAGAACCTGTAGCCATTCTTGCCGGCGCTCTTGGCGTGGTACATGGCCGCGTCGGCATTGCGCAGCAGCTCGTGCTGATCCTGGCCATTGCCTGGGTAAAGGACAATCCCCAGGCTCGCCGACAACTGCAGGTCGTGCTCGGCCACCCGGAATGGCCGTGACACCAGGTTGACCTGCTTGACCGCCACGTCCATGGCATCGTCGGGTTCCTGCAACTGCACCAGCAGCACGAACTCATCGCCACCGATCCGTGCCAGGGTGTCCTGGCTGTGCAGGTGGCCGCGCAGGCGGGCGGCCACGGCCTTGAGCAGCAGGTCGCCAATGTGGTGGCCAAACGCATCGTTGACCGGTTTGAAACCGTCCAGGTCGATGAACATCAGGGCAAAACAGCCGCCCTGCTCCGCCACCCTGGCAATCGCCTGCTCGATGCGGTCGGCCAGCAAGGTGCGGTTGGGCAGGTCTGTCAGGGTGTCGTGCAGGGCCAGCTGGGTCAGTTCCTGGTTGGCCAAGGTCAGCGAACGGGCCAGCTCTGCGGTGCGCACCTCCAGGCGCGCGTCCAGCACCGAGGTCAACAAGGCTACCGCCAACACGGACAAGGTGGTGATAAGCACCAGGTAGGCCAGGCCATCGCCTTGCAGGCCACCGCCCGCCAGCGCCCCACAGAAGCTGCCATCCGGGAAGTTCGCCGCTGCCATGCCGGTGTAGTGCATACCCACGATGGCCAAGCCCATGAGCACTGCTGCCAGGCCGCGAATCTGCCGCACATAGGGTGTGTGCGCACGCAGGCGGAAGGCGATCCACAATGCCGCCGCCGAGGCACCGACAGCAATCAGCAGCGAGGCGCCGAACAGTGTCGGGTCATAATCGATGCCTGGCAGCATGCGCATCGCCGCCATGCCGGTGTAGTGCATGCAGGCAATGCCTGCACCCATGATCAGCGCGCCAAACGCCAATTGCAGACCTGGCAGGCTTGGCTGGCTGACCAGCCACAAGGCAAAGCCCGATGAAAGCACGGCGATCAACAGCGAGAACGCGGTCAGGCCCAGGTCATACCCCAGGTCGATGGGCAGGCTGAAGGCGAGCATGCCCACGAAGTGCATGGACCAGACGCCCATCCCCATGGCCAGTGCGCCACCGAACATCCACAAGTGGGCAGCCCGGCCCTTGGCCGTGGCGATGCGGCCGGCCAGGTCAAGGGCGGTATAGGACGCCAGGATCGCCACGCACAGCGAAATCAACACCAGCGAAGAGGAGTAGCTACCGGTCAGCATGGGGGTTTCCAGCACTGGGACGGAAGTCCCGGAAAAAGCTGACGATTGTACTCAAGCTTTGGCGAAACGCACGGGGTTTTTGCGAATGGGAATGGATCCAAAAAAGCCTGTGGCGGGTTTGCTAACGGGGCCGGTGCCGCGGCGGATCGCACCGGCTTTGCGGGTGTGTGCGGCTAACCTTGCAAGGCCCGCGGGCGGTGGCTGCGTTCCTCGGCTTGCGGCGCCGTGGCCGCCTGCAGATGGAAGTCGAAGGCCAGCTCGGCAAAGCGTCCACCCTGCACGCCACGGTCATGGGCTACCGCGGCATCCTCGACAAAGCGCAGCTCGCCAATCAATCCGTCGCGGGTGGCATAGGCGAAGTCATCCCACAGGTACCGGTCGCCAGCAAAATTGATCTGGGTGGTCAGGTGCCGGTGCCCAGGTGCCGAAATGAAGAAGTGCACGTGCGCCGGGCGCTGGCCGTGACGACCGAGCTGGTCCAGGCACTCCTGGGTAGGCCCCTGTGGGTCGCAGCCGTAGCCCGACGGCACGATCGAGCGCGCCCGGTAGCGGCCCTCGGCATCGGTGACGATGCGGCGGCGCAAGTTGTACGCGGACTGGCTCGAATCGAAGTACGAGTAGGTGCCTTGGGTGTTGGCGTGCCACAGGTCGACGGTCGCGCCCGCCAACGGCTGGCCGTCGGCAGCAAAGACCTGGCCGTGCAGGAACATCACCACCCCAGGGTCGGTGCCGTCATCCATGCGCGCCTCCCCTTCTGCCAGCGGGGCACCGGCAACGTACAGCGGCCCTTCGATGGTGCGCGGGGTGCCCCCGCCCAGGCCGGCCTCGGCATCCTTGGCATCCTGCAGCAAGTCGAGGAAGTGCTCGATGCCCAGGCCGGCGGCCAACAGCCCTGCCTCGTTACGGCCGCCCAAGCGGTTGAGGTAGTCGATGGCGTGCCAGAACTCATCCTCGCTGACCTCCAGGTCTTCGATCAGGCGTGCAGTGTCCTGCAGCACACGGCGGATGATCTTCTTGAAACGCGGGTTGCCTTCGGCATGGTCCAGCCCGGCGACCTTGTCGAAGAACGCCTGGATGTCAGCAGTGTGGGAAATGTTCACGGTCATCGTACTCACCTCGTATTGTTCTTGTTCAGCAGCAATCAGCGGTCGTCGCTGTGGATCGACGAGGGGTGCCGGCACAGGCCGTCGACCTCGATGTCCATGTACGGGAACAGCGGCAACTGCATCAGGGTGTCGTGCAGGGCCTCGACGCTAGGCACATCGAACACGCTGTAGTTGGCGTAGTGCCCGGCAATGCGCCACAAATGGCGCCAGGTGCCTTCGCGCTGCAGCCGCTGGGCCAGTGCCTTTTCATCGGCCTTGAGCTGGGCAGCGGTGGCCGGGTTCATGTCGACCGGCAGTTTCACCGTCATCTTCACGTGGAACAGCATGCGGGTTTCTCCTTTCTTGCGTCATCTTCAAAAGCTGGCAGGGGTTTGCCCGGGTGGGCTCCCCGCCGCGGTATGGGCGTGTTCCAGCAGCCTGCAGCTCAGCGCCTGGCGAAGCGCGCCAGGCGCGTTTCGTCCAGGGTCAGCCCCAGCCCGGGGGTGCGCGCAATGTGCAAGTGGAAATCGCGATACTGCGGCGGCTCGTTGACGATTTCCTCGGTCAGCAGCAATGGCCCGAACAATTCGGTACCCCAGGTCAGCTGGCGCAGGGTGAGGAAGGCATGGGCCGAGGCCAGTGTGCCTATCGAGCCTTCCAGCATGGTGCCGCCGTACAGGGCGATGCCGGCAGCCTCGGCGATCTGCGCGGTACGCAGGACGGCCCGCGGCCCACCGTTCTTGGCGGTTTTCAAGGCGAAGATGCTGGCGGCGCCGTCGGCGGCCAGGCTGAAGGCGTCTTCGACGCTTTCGATCGACTCATCGGCCATGATCGGTGCCGGGCTGCGCTGGTTCAGGCGCACCTGGCCACTGCGGTTGATGCGCGAAATAGGCTGTTCGATCAGGTCGATGCCGTTGTCGCCCAGTACCTGGCACGCCCGCAGCGCCTGGGACTCGTCCCAGTACTGGTTGACGTCGACCCGCACGCTGGCGCTGTCGCCCAGTTCGCGCTTGATCGCCACCACATGCCTGAGGTCCTGGTCCACCGGGTTGGCGCCGATCTTCAGCTTGAACATCCGATGGCGGCGTATTTCCAGCATGTGCTGGGCTTCGGCGATATCACGCGCGGTGTCGCCGCTGGCCAGGGTCCAGGCCACCTCCAGGCTGTCGCGTACACGGCCACCCAGCAGTTCGCTGACCGGCAGGCCCAGGCGCTTGCCCTGGGCGTCGAGCAACGCGCTTTCGAGCCCGGACTTGGCAAAAGTGTTGCCTTTGGCCAATTTGTCCAGCTTGAGCATGGCCGCGTTGATGTTGTCTGCCGGCAGGCCGAGCAGCGCCGGGGCCAGGTACGCGTCGATGTTGGCCTTGATGCCCTCCGGGCTTTCGTAGCCATAGGCCAGGCCGCCAATGGTGGTGGCCTCGCCAAGGCCTTCCACGCCATCGCTGCAGCGCACGCGCAATACCACCAGGGTCTGCTGCTGCAGGGTGTGCATCGCCAGCTTGTGCGGGCGAATGGTGGGCAGGTCGACGATGACTGCCTCGATACGTTCAATCAGCGCGCTTGTCATTGTTGCCAGGTCTCGTCAAGTCGGGCGGTCGAAGGCCACCCCGAATGGTGCATGTGCTTGCTTGTGCGAAGATTGCGCGAGACCCTGCGCAGCGTCCAATATCATATGAATCTCTCACCATACCCTGGAGGTCTGATGGAGCTACGCCACCTGCGCTACTTCAAGGTTCTGGCAGAAACCTTGAACTTCACCCGCGCCGCTGAGCTGTTGCACATTGCCCAGCCACCGCTGAGCCGGCAGATCAGCCAGCTCGAAGACGAGCTCGGCACCCTGTTGGTCGCGCGCGAACGCCCGCTGCGGCTGACCGATGCAGGCCGTTTTTTCTATGAGCAAACCTGCACCGTGCTGCAGCAGTTGCAGAGCATCAACGACAACACCCGGCGTATCGGCCAGGGCCAGCGCCAGTGGCTGGGCATCGGTTTTGCCCCCTCCACCCTGTACACCGTGCTGCCCGACTTGATCCGCGAGCTGCGCCAGGACAGCGACCTGGAGCTGGGCCTGAGCGAAATGACCACGCTGCAGCAGGTGCAAGCCCTGAAAAGCGGGCGTATCGACATTGCCTTTGGCCGCATCCGCATCGACGATCCGGCCATTGAGCAGCAGGTACTGTGCGAGGACCCGCTGGTAGCGGTGCTACCCAAGGGCCACCCGCTGTCTGCCAGCCCATTGAGCCTGGCGCAACTGGCGGCGGAGGCGTTCATCCTCTACCCGGCCAACCCCCGGCCCAGTTATGCCGACCATGTGCTGGCGCTGTTTGCCCAGCACGGCATGAGCATCCGGGTCAGCCAGTGGGCCAATGAATTGCAGACAGCGATCGGCCTGGTGGCAGTAGGTGTCGGTATCACCCTGGTACCGGCATCGGTGCAGCAGCAGCACCGCACCGACATTGAATACGTGGGCCTGCTGGACAGCAGCGCGGTCAGCCCGATCATTCTCAGCCGCCGCCAGGGGGATATCAGCCCGATGGTGCAGCGTTGCCTGGCCTTGCTGGCACGGCAGGCTGGCTGAGCCCCACTGCGTGCAGCCCGCCCCCGTATACCCATCGGTATATGGATGTTCCCGTTGATCTGTTTCATGCTCGGCCACGCGAATCGCGAAACGCCCGGGCAACAAACACTTCAACAAAGATCTTCGGGAGTCGAACATGGCGGGACGTCTAAACGGCAAGGTAGCGCTGATCACGGGTGGCGCGGGTGGCTGCGGGCTGGCCGCCTCGCAACTGTTCGCGGCAGAGGGGGCGCGGGTCGGCATTGTCGACCTGCCCGGCAGCGACGGCGCAGCGGTTGCGCGACAACTGCGCGAAGCCGGCCACCAAGCGGTTTTCGCCGCAGCCGATGTGTCGGACGCGCAGCAAGTCAAGGCCGCTGTCGCCACCGTGGAGGCAGCCTTCGGCCACATCACCGTACTGCTGAACCACGCCGGCATCCTTTCGGCTGTCCCCTTCCTCGACACCAGCGAAGAAGAATGGGACCGGATCATGGCCGTGAACGTGAAAAGCATGTTCCTGGTCACCCGTGCGGTGCTGCCGGGCATGCTCGCAGCCGGCGGCGGCAGCATCGTGTGTACCTCCTCCATATCGGCCGTGGTGGGCACGCCAATGGAGGTCCTGTATTGCACCAGCAAGGGCGCCACCCATATGTTCGCCCGGGCCATTGCCGTGGAGTTCCGTGACCGCGGTATCCGCGCCAATGCCATTTGCCCGGGTTTCATTGCCACAGCCCACGGCCTGCGGGAAATCGACATGCTGCGCAAGCACGGTGTGGACGTCAGCGAACAGGCCATCGCGGCCGCCCAAGGGCGCCTGTGCCAACCCGCCGAGGTGGCCAGCGCCGCCTTGTTCCTGGCCAGTGACGACGCCAGTTTCGTCAACGGCGCGCACCTGTTCGCGGATAACGGCTACACCGCGGTCTGACCTCAAGCACGCCAAGCAGGAGAATGACGTGAGCACTTCCTCCAATAACATGCACATCAACGAATTCGGCCTGGACCACGCGCACTGGCGCAACTGGGCCGGTAACCAGTCCTGCATTCGCGCGGCACGCGGGGCGCCGGCCAGCGAAGACGAACTGTGCACGCTGGTCAACCAGGCCAGCCGCAACGGCATGAACGTTCGGGTGGCCGGGTCCGGGCATTCGTTCACCCCGGTAGCGCTGACCAATGGCCTGCACCTGACGCTGGCCAACATGAGCGGCATACGCCATGTCGACCACGCCAGAAAGCGCGTCACCGCCGCAGCCGGCACCACCATCAATGCCTTCGGCAAGGCCCTGCGGGCAGCTGGCCTGTCGATGGTCAACCAGGGCGACATCGACAGCCAGTCGATTGCCGGGGCACTCACCACCGGTACTCACGGCACAGGCCTTACCCTGGGCAACCTGGCCTCGTCGATAGTGGGCATGAAGCTGGTGCAGCCCAACGGCGACATTCTCGTCGTCGATGAAAGCACCCCTGACCTGCTGCAGGCGGGCCGCGTTTCCCTGGGTGTACTGGGCATCGTCAGCGAACTGACCTTGCAGGTGACCGACAGCTTCAACCTGCACGAGCGCATTTGGCGCGAAGACTTCGAGAGCGTGATGGACAGGCACGACGAACTGGCACGCAAGCATCGCCATTTCAGTTTCTTCTGGTGCCCCACCGAGCAGAGCCGGCACTGCTATTGCCTGCCCGACACCGCGGCCACCAGTAGCAGCGGGCGCACCACCGACGTGTGCGAAGTCAAGGTCATGGACATTACGGATCGCCCCGCCTGGGAAAGCGCATTCGAGAAGGTCGCGTACAGCTCGGATGTGTACCCGATCGAGTACCTGCCCAATTTCCATGAACTGGAGTACGCCGTGCCGCTGCGCCACAGCAAGGAAGCCCTGCGGGCAGTGCGCAAGCTGATGCTGGAAGACTTCCCGCAAGCCATCTACCCCATCGAGTACCGGTTCACGGCAGGTGACGGCGCCTGGATGAGCCCGTTCTTCGAACAGGACAGCGTGACCATTTCGGTTTCCGGCGAGCCGGGCACCGATTACTGGGACTACTTGCGCGCGGTGGACCAGATCCTGCGATCGTATGGCGCCCGGCCGCATTGGGGCAAGTTGCATTTCCTGACGGGCGAGGATGTTAGCGCCATCTACCCGCGTGCCGAAGACTTCCGCAAGCTGCGCCGGCAGTTGGACCCGCAGGGCACCTACCTGAGCGAACACCTCAGCCCGCTGTTCAAATAAGCACCCCGCTCCTGGCGCACCTGGCAACGTGCCGGGGCGGGCTTGCACCGCGTACGGGCCGCGCAGCGGCCCACTGCCGGCAACGCGGTGCTATGCCTTGGCCAGATAATCGATGAACAGGCGAAACAGTTCGGCGTTGGTGGAAATGTCCAGCCGCTGGTAGATGTTGTGCTTGTGCACCTTCACCGTCCCCTCCGAGATATTCAACTGCCGGGCAATCGAGGCGTTGCTGTGCCCCTGCAGCAACAGCTTGGCGATCAAACGCTGGGTCTCGGTCAACTGCCCCTGCAGGATTTCCACGAAGGCATCCTCCAGCACGGCGCCTTCCGGCGATGCCCGCAGGCACTCGGCAAAGCGCAGCCGACAGTGCTGGCCGAACAGCGCGGCCAGCAATGGCGCCAGGTCCGCCAGCAGCGCCATTTCCGCCGCGCTGAAGTCCCCACTGCGCTGATGGCGCATCAGCGAATAGACCATGGCCACCTGGGGCTGCAACGGCATGATGAACCCCACCTCTTCCACTGCCGTGCCGTAGCCGGAGGCCACGCAAGGGTGGATATCACGGGAGATGGCGAAACCTGAAGAGAAGAAGCAGTCAGGCGCCAGTTCACTCATGCGCCACAGCCCGGCTGGGTGCTCGTTGACGCAGGCCACATAAAACGGGTCCAGCAAGTAACCGCCGCGCACATAGGCGTTCAGGGTGCGCTCGCTGACGCTGTGGTTGTAGCCGTTATGCACCAGCACGGCCGGCTGGTTGAACTGGAACAGGTACGCGCAGCTCATGTCGAACGCCAGCTTGTCGCCTATCACCTTGTCCAGCGCCGGCCCGAAGTGTTCGCTGCCGATCGCTTCGATCAGCGCAGCCAGCCCGTTCGCTTCGTCTTTTGTCATTGTTCACCACGCTCTCATGCACCAAAGCCTCATGACCTTACCGCCTTGGCCAGCCAAAAGCACAAAATCCGGGGCGCCCTGGACGCTCCGGATCAAATGCACGACGCTTTACGCTCAGGACGGCTCGGGCGCCACCGCGAAGGCGCCTGCGGCGTCGTCCTGGCGCCCCATTTCCTGCGCCTTGGGCACGGCCAGCCAACTGGCCAGCAACATGGCGATCAGGCCGCCACTGAGCTTGCCAATCATCAGTGGCAGGATCAGCGAGGGCTGAAAGTTTGCCGAGAAGGCCATGTGGTCGCCGAAGGTGAAGGCCGCGCACACCGAAAAGGCAATCACCAACACCTTGTCCTTGGGCGGCATCTCGCTGACCAGGCGGAACATGGCGAGGATATTGGCCGAAGCCGCCAGCACACCCGCAGCCCCGACCCCAGACATGCCGAAGCGCGATGCCACGCGCTCGATCGGCCGCGCCAGAAAGCGCTTGAGCAAATGCACCATGGGGAATGCCCCGCACAGCATCAGGCCGACGTAGCCGGCAATCTCCAGGGCGCGGAACTGGTCATCGGCATCGGCGATGATCGGCGCGAAGCCCCAACTGCCGAATACATGGCTGAACAGCCCGGTGAAGTACTGCACGATCGACGCCACCAGTACCAGCACCACGGCGATGTACATGAACTGCCCGAGCTTGAGGAACAGGTACACCATCAGTGCCGGGCAGTAACGCAGCGCCGCCGCCAGGGCAATGCAGAACAGGATCAAGGGCATCAGGTTGCGCAGCAGCATCGCCCAGGAAAAATGCAAGGCCTGGGTGGCGGCACCGGTGGTTGCGATATCCGGGCGCACCCCCAGGTCCAGTCCCTGCATGGCCATGGCGATGATCATGATGCTCAAGGGAATGGCCAGCAGCCCAGCCATGATGCCCAGTGCCATGTACTTGTGATCGACCTTGCGCAGCATGGCCAACCCGACCGGGATGACGAAAATGATCGTCGAACCACTCTGGAACCCGGTGATCAGGCCGAGGATCCAGCCTTCCGGGCTTTGCGCCAAAGCCTTGGCCAACTGGTAGCCGCCCATGTCCGAGGCGATGAAGATAGGCCCCGCGGTGCCAGGGTCGGCGCCCATCAACTGGAACAGCGGCGCGATCACCTGGCTGATGCCGGCTGAAATGTACGGGATCGCGGCCATGATGCCAGCGACCGGGATGAAGATCGGGCCGATGCTGTGCAGCCCGGCGATGAACTCCTGGCCCAGCTCGCCTTCGGGGTTATAGATGGATGCCAATGCACCCAGTACCGCACACACCATGATCACGTAGATGACATAGGTACCGATGCTTTCCATTTGCCGCCTCATTTTTAGAGTTGTGGGGTTGGCAGGTCTGAAAGGTCACAGGGGCATCGTTGTTTTTATGCTGAGCAAGGCGTGCCCCGTCGAGCATTCAAGCTAAGCGGCGGGGGGTGGGCTGTCCATATACCGGGAGGTATATGCCCCTGCAAAAGAGAGTGCCGTGCCCGGTTCGAAATGCTTAATACCCGGTCATTTCCAGGTACCCACGGCCACCGGCACTGCCGCTCAAGCGCACCGGCCCTTCCCAATACGGGAAGCGCGTCTGCATCCACGCCTGCGGCTGAACAGCATCGACCTGCACATCCAACCCGTGCTCAGGCACCTGCACCCGCCAGCGGGTCGGCAGCTGCTTGCCATTGCCCTGTGGGGCCCAGGCCAGCGGCTGCAAGCGGATCTGTGCCGGCAACAGCGCTACCCCCTGGCCCTGCGGGTCGATCCAGGTGCCGGCGCGATACGCCTCCCCGTGCGCTTCGCGCACCTGGAACAGCATCAGCTTGGCGCCGCTGTCCAAGTGCAGCGAGAACCAGTCCCAGCCCGTTTGCCCGGCGGCCAGCGGCTGGCTGCTCCATTCCCGGTCCAGCCAGGCCTGGCCAGTCACCGCGATGCACAGGCCGTCGCGCTCGACCTCGCCGCGCACCCGGTAGAACGGCTGGCTGTAGTAGTAAGAAGCCTGGCCCTTGCCCGACTTTTCGCTGTAGCCCTGCTGGCCGTGCAGCACCAGAGGCCGCTCGCTGCGCAACTGCAGGTCGTAGCGAAAACCTTTGCCAGCGGCCGTCATACGCAGGTTGTCGATACCGCCCGGCCCCTGCAGCAACCAATCGTCGATCCACGCCCGAAACGGCTGGGCCTGCACACCCGCCTGGCCAATCCCGCCACGGGCCAGGGTCTCAGCTGACCGATGGCCGCCGGGGCCGGTCAACGCGGCGTGGCCCATCCACAGGTTCGGGCTCTGCCAATCGCCGGTCTCCGGGCCGGTGCGTAGGGCTGAGCGGAACAGCGTCCACTGCGCGCCCCAGTCACGCCCTTGGGTGTCTTTGAGGTTGGCGGTGACGTACCACCACTCGATGCGGAAACCATCGTGGGCCGCATGGTCCCGGGGGAATTCCAGGCGATGGCCGCGGGTGACCTGGCTGAACCCGCCTGCCGGCTGGCCGAGGCCGGCATAGCTTTGCGGTGCCGGCTGATCACAGCCGCACAACAGGCTGCAGAGCAACAGCCAGGCTTTACGTTTCATCGGCAAACGGCCTCAACAGTTCGCGCGGCTGACGCCGGGCCAGTTGCCAGAGTGGCCAGGCGCTGGCCAACAGGCTGGTGAGCAGGCCCAGCAGGGCCAGTTGCAGCAACTGGGCGGGGAACACATGCAGCGGCAAACGCCAGCCGAATGCCTGAACATTTACCACCGCGACCAGGCACCAGGCCAGCAACAGGCCCAACGGCAGCGCCAACAGCACGGTGAGGCTGCTGAGCAGCAGTGCCTGGCCAAGGCTCAGCCACACCAGCTGGGTACGCCGTACCCCCAGGGCCCATAGCGGCGCAAGCTGGCGCAGACGGGACTGGCCCAAGGTCAGCAGGTTGATGAACAGCGCCACGCCGGCCACGCCCAGGGTCAGGCTGTTGAGCGCGGCGGTGGCGGCGAAGGTGCGGTTGAATACCTCGGTCGACCACCGCTTCAACTGCGCCTGCTCCACGACCCGACTATCGTCGAGGTGAAAGCGCTGTTGCAACGCGGCTTTCAAGGCGGCCCCCTGGGGGTCGAGCAGGTCGACGCTCAAGCCCGTCAACGCAGCATCCGGCCAATGCGCACGCAGCGATTGGGCATTCACCAGCATTTGGCCCTTGGGGTTGCCATAGTCGGCGTACAGGCCAACGACGAGCAAGCCGCGAGACGGGTCCGCGGGCAGTGTCAGGTGGTCCCCCAAGTGCAAACGCAACCGCCGCGCCAGCTGCTCACTGAGCATCACGGCCTGCCCATCGGCCAATAGCTGCCAGGCCCGCGGCTGCTGTTCCAGCAACGGCCACCGGCTGTGATAAACGGGGTGGTCGACAATGCCCTGCACCTGGACCGGCCAGCCTTGCACCTGCGTTTCGACGCGCCAGCCAGGCAGAACTACCCGCACGGCAGGTTGCTGCCCCAACCACTGGGCTACCTGCAGGCCTTGCGCGGTATCGCTTGGGGTCACGTACAGGTCGGCGGACAAGCGCTGGTCCAACCAGCCGACAAAGGTCTTGCGAAAACCCTCGGTCATGCTGCCCACACCCACGCTGGCGGCCAGCGCCAGCAGCAAGGCCATCAGCGCCAGGCTCAAGGCAGGCAATTGCTGGCGGCTGTCGGCGACGAACCACTGGGCCAACGGCCGCTGACAACGGCGCGCCAACCAGGCCAGCAACCTGTCGAGCCAGGCTGGCAACGCTAATGCCGCCCCCAGCAACAGCGCCGCCAGCATACCGAAGGCACTGGGCAGGCTGTCGCCGAACACCCCGCAAGCTGACGCCAGCACCAGCAACAGGCCCGCTACCCCAGCCTGACGCTTCAGCCACGGCCCCTGTGCCAGGCGCCATGCTTGCGGCTGCGCCAACGCCAGCAAGGGCAAGCGTGCGGCGCGCAGGACGCTGCCCAGCCCGGCCAGCAGTGCACCGATCACGCTCACCAGCACGCCCCACAACCACCACTGCGCAGGCAGGTTCAGCGTGCCTGCGACCTGCGCGCCATACAGGCCGCGCAGGCTGGCGGCGACATCGGGCAGCAACCAGGCCGCCACCGCGTAGCCACTGGCAACCCCAGCCAGCCCGCCAAGCACTGCGAACAGCCCCAGCTCCAGGCCCAGGGCACACAGCAGGGTAGCCAGGCTGACACCACAGGCGCGCAGGTTGCGAATCAGCCCGCGCCGCTGTTCCAATGCCAGGCCAATCGCGGCATGGGCGATGAACAGGCCGACGACGAAGGCCAACAGGCCTAGCGCAGTGAGGTTGAGGTGGAAGCTGTCGGTCAGGCGCTGCAAACCGCCATCATCCTGCCGGGGTTGCACGACAAGGTCCGCCGCAATGTCGGCAGGCAAAGGCCCCGGGCTTGCCGCTACCAGCAGGCGTGACAACTGCCGAGGTGCCTGCAGCAAGGCCTGCGCATGGCCGATATCGACCACGATCACCCCGGGGGCCAGCTCAGCTTGCACCAGCAACGGTGGCAGCGGTTGCCCATCGCGGTCGTGGGCCACCTGCCCTGCGGTCATGGCCAACAGGCGCAAGGTGTCTGGGCCGACCCAGGCCTGCCCGGGCACGCCGATGAACGCCTGCAGGTCGAACGCCTGGGGCTGCACCCCGGCGATACTGCTGGCCGCCGGCAGGCTCAATGGCTCGATGCCGATCAGCCGCACACTGCGCCCGGGCTCGCCTGGCAGGCGCAGGCGCCCCTCCAGCACCGGCGACACCGCCCAACCCAGCCTGCGCAGTTGCACGTACAGCGCCTGGTCAAAGCGTTCGCCGTGGCGTGGCAGCAGTTGCGTCTGTAGCGGCCCGGCCAGCACCGCACTGGCCCTGGCGTAGTCGCTGCGTGCCTGGCTGTTCAAGGCCTGCACCCCGGTCCATAGCGCCGTAGCCAGCCACAGCCCGGTGAAGATGCTGAAAAACTGCACGCGGTGGCGCCGCCAGTGGCTGAGCAAAGCCAGCAGTGCCAGCGACAGCAGCCTCATGCGCCCTGCCCGCTGCGCACACGGCCACCCTGCAGGTAGCAACGTTGCTGCAGCCGCGCCGCCAGCCGGGGGCTGTGGGTGACCATCAGCAGGCCACTGCCAGCCTCGCTGACCAGTTGCAGCAACAGGCTCAGCACTTCATCGCTGGTGGCTTCGTCAAGGCTGCCGGTGGGTTCGTCAGCCAATAACCAGGCCGGGCGGCCAGCCAATGCGCGGCCGATGGCCACGCGTTGCTGCTGGCCGCCCGACAGTTGTTCAGGGTAACGCCCGAGCAGGTCAGCCAGGCCCAGGCGTTGAGCCAGGTGGGCGCCCCATTCGGGGTCGTGCCGGTTGGCCAGCCGGGCCTGGAATGCCAGGTTGCTGCCCACATCCAGGCTGCTGATCAGGTTGTACTGCTGGAACACCAGGCCAATTCCCTGCCGCCGCCAGCGTGCCAGAGACGCCTCCGAGCGGCTGTCCAGGGCACTGCCGTCAAGCATGATGCGCCCGCTGTCAGCACGGTCCAGGCCGGCTACCAGGTGCAGCAAGGTGCTCTTGCCACTGCCAGACTCGCCCATCAAGGCCAGGCTGCTGCCGCGCGCCAGGCACAGGTCGACGCCCTGCAACACCGGCAACGGCCCTTGGGGGGTGGTAAATGATTTGTGCAGATTTTCGATGGCCAGCATCAGGGGGCCTTGGGGTATCGGGTGACTATCCATTAATAGCAGGTCACGGACACATAGGAGAGAGCGCCCAACAATGGATCCACACAAGATTCGATAATCGCACAAATAGCGCTATTCATTGCCTAATGCAGATTGACCGCGCACGCACATATGGCTCTAATGGATCCATTAAATAAAAACAAAACCTGGAGAGCCTTCATGTACCCGAAAAACACCTGGTACGTTGCCTGCACCCCTGACGAAATTGCCGACAAGCCCTTGGGCCGACAGATCTGCGGCGAAAAAATCGTGTTTTACCGTGGCCAGCACAACCGCGTAGCCGCTGTCGAGGACTTCTGCCCGCACCGAGGGGCGCCGTTATCCCTGGGCTACGTGGAGGACGGCAACCTGGTCTGCGGCTATCACGGCCTGGTCATGGGCTGCGACGGCAAGACGGTGTCGATGCCTGGCCAGCGCGTTCGCGGCTTTCCGTGCAACAAGGCGTATGCGGTCGTGGAGCGCCATGGCTTCATCTGGGTCTGGCCTGGCGACCAGGCGCAGGCCGACCCAGGGCTTATCCCGCACCTGGAATGGGCAGACAATGAAGAGTGGGCCTACGGCGGAGGGCTGTTCCACATTGGCTGCGACTATCGCCTGATGATCGACAACCTCATGGACCTGACCCACGAAACCTACGTGCATGCCTCCAGCATCGGCCAGAAGGAAATCGACGACGCCCCGCCCGTCACCACCGTCACCGGCGACGAAGTGGTCACCGCCCGGCACATGGAAAACATCATGGCCCCGCCCTTCTGGCGCATGGCACTGCGCGGCAACGGCCTGGCCGACGATGTACCGGTGGACCGCTGGCAAATCTGCCGCTTCACCCCACCCAGCCACGTTTTGATCGAAGTGGGTGTGGCACATGCCGGCAAGGGTGGCTACCACGCTGCAGCGCAGCACAAGGCCGCGAGCATCGTGGTCGACTTCATCACCCCGGAAAGCGACACCTCGATCTGGTACTTCTGGGGCATGACGCGCAATTTTGCCGCGCACGACCAGAACCTGACCGCCGACATCCGCGAGGGCCAGGGCAGGATTTTCAGCGAGGACCTGGAAATGCTCGAGCGCCAGCAACAAAACCTGCTGGCCAACCCTGGGCGCAATCTGCTGAAGCTGAACATCGATGCCGGTGGCGTGCAATCGCGCAAGGTGCTGGAGCGGATCATCGCCAAAGAGCGTGCAGCACAGCCGCAATTGATCGCCACCAGCGCCACCCCTGCCTGAGGAGCCAACGACATGATCGATGCCATCGTGGTATCCCGTAGCGATGAAGCGCAGGGTATCTGCAGTTTCGAACTGGCCTCGGCAGATGGCAGCCTGCTGCCTGCATTCAGCGCCGGGGCCCACATTGACGTGCACCTGCCCGATGGCCTGGTGCGCCAGTATTCGCTGTGCAACCACCCGCATGAGCGCCACCGGTACCTGATCGGCGTACTCCATGACCCGGCTTCGCGGGGCGGCTCACGCAGCCTGCACGAGCAGGTGCAGGTCGGCGCACGGCTGCAAATCAGTGCGCCGCGCAACCTGTTCCCGCTGGCCGATGGGGCGCGGCGCAGCCTGCTGTTTGCCGGCGGCATCGGCATTACCCCGATCCTGTGCATGGCCGAGCAGTTGGCCCACAGTGGCCATGATTTCGAGTTGCATTACTGCGCCCGCTCCAGTGAGCGTGCCGCGTTCGTCGAGCGTATCCGCAACGCGCCCTTTGCCGACCGCTTGTTCATGCATTTTGACCAGCAGCCGGAAACGGCGCTTGACGCTCGCCAGGTGCTGGGCAACCCGCAAGCTGACGTGCACCTGTATGTGTGCGGGCCGGGCGGGTTCATGCAGCATGTGCTGGGCAGCGCCAGGGAGCTGGGCTGGCAGGAGGCCAACCTGCACCGCGAGTATTTCGCAGCCGCACCCGTGGACGCCAGCAACGACGGCAGTTTCTCGGTACAGGTCAACAGCACCGGCCAGGTGTTCGAGGTGCCAGCCGACCAGACCGTGGTACAGGTACTGGAGCAAAACGGCATCGAGATCGCCATGTCGTGCGAGCAAGGTATTTGCGGCACGTGCCTGACCCGCGTACTGCAGGGCACGCCAGACCACCGCGACCTGTTCCTGACCGAAGAGGAACAAGCCCTCAACGATCAGTTCACGCCTTGCTGCTCGCGCGCGAAAACACCGTTACTGGTGCTGGATATCTGAAGCGGCCAGCGCGCTGGGGAGGATCACCTGCATGCCGGTGCCCGAGGCGTTTGCGCCGAAGGTTTCGGCATAGCGCAAGGTTGCGTTGGCATGCTCGCGCATGATCGCTTCGGCGCGGGCACCCTGGCGGTTGACCAGGGCATCGAACACGGCATGGTGCTGCATGTGGGCGAAGTTGAAGCGCCGGTATTCACGGGCCAGGTCGTGGCGGTCTACCGCCAGCGCCGTGACCGAGGCGAATGGCAGGTGGTCGTTGCGCGCCAGCGCCACGGTAATGGCCGGGTTGTGGCTGGCTTCGATGATCACCTGGTGAAAGCGCATGTTCAGATCGTGGTAGGCCTGCAGGTCTTCTTCGGTCACGAAGCCCTTGTCGAACAGCTGGTCGCCCTCTATCAGGCACTGCTGTAGTGCCGCACGGGCCGGCGCGGCCAAGCCGCGCTCGGCAGCCTGGCGGGCGGCCAGGCCTTCGAGCACACCGCGCACCTCGACTGCACCGGCAATGTCATCGGCGCTCACCGAACGCACTTGAAAGCCCCGGCCGCCGAAGCGGACCAGCAGGCCTTCCTGTTCGAGCGTGCGAAAGGCCATGCGCACCGGCATGCGTGAAACGCCGAACAGTTCGGCAGTGGGAACTTCCATCAGACGCTCGCCGGCCGCCAGCTCGCCTGAGGCGATCATCTTGCGCAACGCGACCAGCACCATTTGACCGGGCTTGCTCATCCAGGCAACTTCCAGGGAAACGAGCCGGCATCTTAGCGCAAGCCAGGCTCGAGTAGTCAGTGGCTCAGCGCATCGCTGACCGCCACTGGGGCCGGCCTGGGTGCGCGTAGCAGTAGCAGGCACCCCGCCGCCAGCACGAACACACTGGCAAACACCCCATACAAGTGCAGCGGCTGCCAGCCGCCATCGAGCAGCACACCCGCCACGGTGGGCGACACAATGGCGCCCATACGCCCGATGCCGATGCCCCACCCCACGCCGGTGGCGCGCACCGATGCGTCGTAGACCACCGGCGACAAGGCATACAAGCCGGCCACGCAGCCGTTGGCGAACAGCCCGATCAACAGGCCCAGGGCCAATGCCGCGCTGGCCGAGGCCCCGTTGGCCACGAACAGCACCAGCAGCGCCGCAGTGGTCAGCATGAACAGCGCCAGCACGCGGGTAAGCGGCCAGCGCGAGGCCAGCCCGCCGATCAGCGCCGCGCCGAGGATGCCGCCCACGCTCAACAGAACACCGCCCGTAATGCCTTGCTGCGCGGACAGCCCGGCCGCCACCAGCAGCTTCGGGGTCCAGCTCATGACGAAGTAGAAACCGAACATGACCAGGAAGAACAGCAACCAGATCACCAGCGTGGTCCGGCGCATGGCCGGCGCCAACAGTTGCCGGAAACCGCTGGCACTGCCCGGCACCCTGGCCGCAAGCGCTGGCAGTTGCGCCAGTGCCGGGTGGCCTAGCCTTACCGCCAAGCGATTGACCCGCACCAGGGCGTTGGCTGGCCGGCGTGCCAGCAGAAAGTCCAGCGACTCCGGCAACCACAACCAGACCAGCGGTAACACGCAGACGGTGACGATACCGCCGAACAGAAACACCGACCGCCACCCCCACTGCCCCAGCAGCCACACCGCCAGCAAACCGCCCAGGGTTGCCCCCAGGGCATAGCCGGTGGACTGCAGGCTGACCGCCAGGCCGCGCCAGCGTTTGCTGGCATATTCGCTGGCAATGACGTTGCTGCTGGCCAGGATGCCGCCAATGCCCAGGCCCGTCAGCCCACGCAACAGGGCCAGTTGCATCGGGCTCTGGCTCAACGCCGAGAGCAGCATGCCGACCCCCGACAGCACCAAGCACAGCAGGATCAGCGGGCGCCGCCCGAAGCGGTCAGCCCAGGGTGCGATGAACAGTGAGCCCGCCGCCATGCCGAACAGGCCGGCACTGAGCAGCAAGCCCACCTGCGCCCCGTTGAGGTTCCACTCGGCAGACACCGAGGCAGCGGTAAAGGCCATGACCAGCACGTCGAAGCCGTCGATCATGTTGAGCAGGATGCATATGCCGATGGCCAGGCACTGAAAGCGCCCCATCGGGTCGTTGTCCAGGCACTGCTTGAGGTCGGTATTCATAGCGCCACCTGCCGCTTTGCAGGTGGCACAACGGCAACGCACGCGCAGGCAAAGCGCAAGGAACCCTGACGGTTCCATACCCTGGAAAAGCCATTCATGACTGAACCCTTCTTGTAGTTGTCGGCGCATCAGGCTGGAGGCCTCCAGCCGATGTCAGGCGCTAATCAAACAAATAATGGATCCACAAACAATCCATGGGGCTAACCCAAGCACGGCTCAGGCCGGTGATGACATTCTGATCAGCCAAAAATCAAAATTTAAATCATAATTATCAATACTTTACATATTCATGATTACCGTTAATTCGCGTTCGTTTATCGAACAGATTCAGTACATGGATCCATATCGATCACGGCATTACCGCATAGGCCTGTCATCGCACCCGGCGCTATGAACAAATCTTCATATAGCGCCCCAGCGCCCTGACCATGCGGCGCACAGCGCAAGCCAGGCTACCGCCAGCCACCACCCGGCTTGAGGCTGCCGGGTGGGTTGCGTAGCATCCCCCGCCCGTTCGCGCGCCTGCACATTGGCGCGTAACCCGCATAAAAGAGCCCCGAATGCCGCAACCTATCCCCCTCAAGGACCACGAAAAGGAAAAGCACCTGGTCAACCGCCGGCTTCTGGCCTGCGCCGCCCTGGTCTTCAGCCTGTGTGCCGTGCTGGTGGGTCGGCTCTATGTGCTGCAGGTGCTGCAGCACGACCAGCAGAGTGCCGTGTCGGAAAACAACCGCGTGCATGTGCTGCCCATCGCCCCAGAGCGCGGGCTTATCTACGACCGCAACGGCGTGGTGCTGGCCGACAACAAGCCCAGCTTCGACCTGACCATCACCCGCGAGCGGACCGGCGGCAATTCGGCCAAGGTGCTCGATACCCTGACCCAGGTACTGGGGCTGAACGAGGACGACCGCAAGCAGTTCGACAAGGACCTGCGTCGGGGCCGCAAGCCGTTCGAGCCGGTCACTTTGATAGTGGGGCTGAGCGAAGAGCAGATCGCCCTGTTGGCGGTCAACCAGTTCCGGCTGCCGGGCCTGGAGGTCGAACCACAGTTCATCCGCGAATACCCGCTGGGCGCGCATTTTGCCCATTCGGTTGGTTACGTGGGGCGCATCAACGAGAAGGAAGCCAAGGTGCTCGACAGCACCGAATACCGGGGCACCCAGTCGATTGGCAAGACCGGCATCGAGCGCTTCTACGAAAGCCAGCTGCATGGCCATGTGGGCTATGAGGAAGTCGAGACCAACGCCCAGGGCCGGGTGATGCGCGTGCTCAACCACAAGGCCCCGACACCCGGGCAGGACATCATGCTGACGCTGGACGCCCGCCTGCAAGTCGCTGCAGAAAAGGCCCTGGGCGACCGCCGTGGCTCGGTGGTGGTGCTGGACCCGGCCAATGGTGATGTGCTGGCCATGGTCAGCAACCCCAGCTTCGACCCCAACCTCTTCGTCAAGGGCATCAGCTTCAAGCAGTACGCACAATTGCGCGATTCGATCGACCGCCCACTGTTCAACCGCGTGCTGCGCGGCCTGTACGCGCCCGGCTCGACGGTGAAGCCGGAAGTGGCCATCGCCGGCCTCGACAGCGGCGTGATCACCCCCGGCAGCCGGGTGTTCGACCCGGGCTACTACGAGCTGCCCAACTATGCCCACAAATACCGCAACTGGAACCGCAGCGGTGACGGCTGGGTAGACATGTACACAGCCATCATGCGCTCCAACGACACCTACTTCTACGACCTGGCGCACAAACTGGGCATTGATCGCCTGCACGACTACATGGCGGAGTTCGGTCTGGGCCAGAAGGTGTCGCTGGACATGTTCGAAGAAGCCGCCGGCCTGATGCCTTCGGCCCAATGGAAACGGGCCACCCGGCGCCAGGCCTGGTTCCCTGGCGAAACACTGATCCTTGGCATCGGCCAGGGCTACATGCAGGTCACCCCGTTGCAGCTGGCACAGGCCACCAGCCTGCTGGCCAGCAAGGGCGTGTGGCACCGCCCGCACCTGGCCATGACCGTAGGCGGCGATGCACCGGTCGACCCCCACCCAATGCCCGACATCGTGCTGCATGACAAGCACGCCTGGGACCAGGTCAGCCAGGGTATGCAAATGGTCATGCACGACCCGCGGGGTATCGCCCGTGCGGCCGCGGCCGGTGCGCAGTACCGGATTGCCGGCAAAAGCGGCACCGCACAGGTGGTGGCGATCAAGCAGGGTGAGCGCTACAACCGTGACAAGACACTGGAACGGCACCGCGACAATGCCCTGTTCGTCGGTTTTGCCCCGGCTGACCACCCGGCCGTGGTGGTGGCAGTGATGATCGAGAACGGCGAAGCCGGTGGCCGGGTGGCGGGGCCTGTGGTGCGTGAAGTGATGGACGCCTACCTGCTGGACGAACAGGGGCACCTGAAGCCCGAGTATGCGGGTGCCGTGCCACCGCGCACTACGCCGCATACCTGATGCTGCGCGGGCCTGCTGGCTGAGCGGGCCCGTGCTTCAAGCCCAGAGCAGCCCCGTGCCCTCAGTGCTGCCCACCGGTACGAGGCATCAGCTCGTAGGGGTGCTTCCACCCTGGCATGGCTTGGATGCGTGCCTTCCATGCCTCGATGTGGGTGAATTCGGCCAACGCCATACCGGTGTCCTCCGGCATGAACACATACCCCGCCAGCGACAGGTCGGCGATGGTCAACCGCCCGCCCACCATGAACGGGGCCTTCGCCAGATGGGCATCGACAATGCGGTACGCGGCGGTGGCACGCTCGCGCAAGAACTGCGTCACGTCGGTTTCGCCCGTGTTCTTCAGGCAGAACAGGAAACGCAGCGCCGCGTAATAGCTGGTGAACTTATGGTTGTCGAACAGCATCCAGCGCCAGATTTCGCGCTTTTCGTCCGCGTCGCGGGGGCCGAATTGCCCGGTCTGCTGCGCAAGGTACTCCAGAATCAGCGCAGACTGGGTCAAGGACTTGCCAGCGTGCTCCAGCACCGGCACCTCACCCTGTTCATTGACCTCATCGCGCCAGGCTTGCTCGCGGGTCTGGCCGTTGAAGAAATCGACGAACACCGGCTGCCAGTTCTGGCCAGTCAATTGCAGCATCAGCGCGGCCTTGTAGGCGTTGCCGGATTCGGCGAAGCAATGCAGCTTGTAGTCAGGCATGGGCGAACCTTGCGGTGGCTGTGATGAGCGAATGGCAGAGCAGACCACGCGCACCGCGAGGCGGTCAATGCCCGGTACCACCTGCGGGCATGCATTCTGCCAACGAACAACGGAACTACTTTCACACTGATGCTTTCTTAACCTCTGAGTGGTTTATTCCTTGGGCTTCACCCTTCTGGAGAACACGACATGCGCCACCTACTCATCGCCCCTGCGCTGCTGCTCCTGCTGCCTGCCGGTGCCGCACTGGCCCGCGTCGATGCGGGCGACGTCGCCACCTCGGCCGGTGTTTCCGCTTCGCTGTATTCCACCTTCAAAGATGACAAACGCATCATTCCAGCCCGCGACGAGCTTTCCGCATTCGTTGCCAGTGGGGGTGCGATTCGCGGCGCTTATGTCGAAGCCGCACTGGAACAGGCCCGCAAGGACCACCCAGGGCTACAGGCCGACGACGAAGAGCTGGCCAGGGCCATTCTGTCGCAGGATGACCGCATCGCTGATCGTTGAATCAGACTTGCACCCGCCTCTGCGTGAATCTACCCACGCAGGGGCCGGTGCAGGTTCGGCTCACCCCCAACCATCCATACGCATGGTCGCCCTGACCAGGCGCTGGTCCTCCTGTTCGATCTCCCGCAAACTGTCGCGAATGCCGTTGATGTGCTCGCGCGCCGCGCGCTGGGCCTGTTCCGGCAACTGCTCCATCACCGCGTGATACAAGCGTGCATGCTGGCGATCGATCTGGCGTTTCTGCGCCGGCCGGCAGTACAGGTTGTTGACCGACGCGAACACTGTGCTCAACGTCAGATCGCTCAGCGATTGCAGGGTGTGTACCAGCACCGGGTTGTGCGAGGCCTCGCTGATCGCCCGATGGAACGCGTGGTCGCGGCGGGCATGCTCACGGGCATCGATGGCCTCGGCGGCCTGGTGTGCCGCCAGCATGTCCTCATAACGGCGGCGGATCAGCAAGCGGTCCACGTCGGTGGCGCGCAAAGCTGCCAGCCGGGCAGATTCGGCCTCCAGCAAGGCGCGCACTTCCAGCAAGTCGAACAATGTGCGCGGCTGTGAGCTGAACAGATGCATCAACGGCGTGTGGCCCGCCTGCCCGGTGAGGTCGGCGACAAAGGAGCCGCGCCCGTGCTCGGTGTCGATGATGCCCCGCCCGCGCAGCACCCGCAGCCCCTCACGCAGTGCAGAGCGCGAACACCCCAGCTTCTCGACAAGCCGCCGCTCCGAAGGCAATGCCTGGCCCACCTTGAGCACGCCTTCGACAATCAGCCGCTCGACCCGCTCGGCCACCTGGTCGGCCACCTTCGCCCTGCCCTCATTCGCCATTGCGCACCCTCCTGCTGGTAGGACCACTTGCACACCCGCCTGCAATCTAGCCAAGCCAGGCCACCAACGGCCAGTACCCAGCCGAAAAACTGGTAGGACCAGTGGCGGACCCACTCGACCCAGACTAGCACCGCGCGCAGGCTGCAAGCGTGACCGCTTTGCCAACAACAATAAAAACCGTTGCCGAGTGAGCCAATGACCATTCTCTACAACGAACGCGTCGATGGTGCGCTGCCCAGCATTGACCGCGAGGCGCTGTTGCAGGCATTGCAGGCTGCCCTGCCAGACCTGCAGGTTTTGCACCGCGAAGAAGACCTCAAGCCCTACGAGTGCGACGGCCTGTCGGCCTACCGCACCGTACCGTTGCTGGTCGTTCTGCCCGAACGCCTGGAGCAGGTGCAGACGCTGCTCAAACTGTGTCACCAACGCGGCGTACCGGTAGTGGCGCGTGGCGCCGGCACCGGCCTGTCCGGTGGCGCCCTGCCACTGGCCAAGGGCATTCTGCTGGTCATGGCGCGCTTCAACCGCATCCTGGAGGTCAACCCGCAGGGTCGCTTCGCCCGGGTGCAGCCCGGGGTACGCAACCTGGCCATTTCCCAGGCTGCAGCCCCCCATGGCCTGTACTACGCACCTGACCCCTCTTCGCAAATAGCCTGCTCCATCGGCGGCAACGTGGCTGAAAACGCCGGCGGCGTGCACTGTTTGAAGTACGGCCTGACCGTGCACAACCTGCTCAAGGTCGAAATACTCACCGTCGAGGGTGAACGCCTGACCCTTGGCAGCGATGCCCTCGACTGCCCTGGCTTCAACCTGCTGGCGTTGTTCACCGGCTCCGAAGGCATGCTCGGCATCGTCACCGAAGTGACCGTCAAGCTGCTGCCCAAGCCGCAAGTCGCACGGGTACTGCTGGCGAGCTTCGACAGTGTCGAGGATGCCGGCCGCGCCGTGGCCCAGATCATTGCTGCCGGGATCATCCCCGGCGGCCTGGAGATGATGGACAACCTGGCGATCCGCGCCGCCGAGGACTTCATCCACGCGGGCTACCCGGTGGAGGCGGCGGCCATCCTGCTGTGCGAGCTGGACGGTGTCGAGGCCGATGTGCACGCTGACTGCGAACGGGTCGCGGCCGTGCTGGCGCAAGCCGGCGCCCGCGACGTGCGGCTGGCCTGCGACGAGGCCGAGCGGGTGCGTTTCTGGGCCGGGCGCAAGAATGCCTTCCCGGCCGTGGGGCGCATTTCACCCGACTACTACTGCATGGACGGCACCATCCCACGCCGCGAGCTGCCGCGCGTGCTGAAAGGCATCAGCGACTTGTCCAGCGAATACGGCCTGCGCGTGGCCAATGTGTTCCATGCCGGCGACGGCAACATGCACCCGCTGATCCTGTTCGATGCCAACCTGCCGGGTGAACTGGAGCGCGCCGAGGCCATCGGCGGCAAGATTCTCGAACTGTGCGTGGCCGTGGGCGGCAGCATCACGGGTGAACACGGGGTCGGCCGGGAAAAGATCAACCAGATGTGCGCACAGTTCAACAGCGACGAAATCACCTTGTTCCATGCGGTGAAGGCTGCGTTCGACCCACAAGGCCTGCTCAACCCCGGCAAGAACATCCCCACCTTGCACCGCTGCGCCGAATTCGGCGCGTTGCACGTGCACCACGGGCAACTGCCTTTTCCCGAGCTGGAGCGTTTCTGATGAGCATGGACCACGACGACAGCCAGGCCCTGCTCGAACAGGTAAACCAGGCGCTGAACCAAGGGACGGCACTGCGCATTCAGGGTAGCGGCAGCAAGGCCATGCTCGGCAACCCGGTGGTGGCTGAAGTGCTGGACACCCGCCGCCACCGGGGCATCGTCAGCTATGACCCGACCGAACTGGTGCTGACCGCCCGCGCTGGCACGCCGCTGCGCGAAATCGAGGCAGCGCTGCACCAGGCCGGCCAGATGCTGCCGTGCGAACCGCCCCACCTGGGGCCTGATGCGACGTTAGGCGGCATGGTCGCGGCCGGGTTGTCCGGCCCCAGGCGGCCCTGGGCGGGGTCGGTGCGCGATTACGTACTGGGTACACGCGTGATTACCGGCCACGGCAAGCTGCTGCGCTTTGGCGGCGAGGTCATGAAGAATGTCGCTGGCTACGATGTGTCGCGCCTGATGGCGGGCAGCTTCGGTTGCCTGGGCTTGTTGACCGAGGTTTCGCTGAAGGTGCTGCCACGCCCGCGCCAGTGCCTCAGCCTGCGGCTGCCGATGGGCCGCTACGAGGCGTTGGCCGAACTGGCCGAATGGGGCCAGCAGCCGCTGCCGATCAGTGCCGCCTGCCACCACGGCGATGCCCTGTACCTGCGCCTGGAAGGCGGCGAGGGTTCGGTGCAATCGGCGCGCCTGCGGCTGGGCGGTGAGGCGCTGGACAGCCGGTTCTGGAACGACCTGCGCGAACAGCGCATGGCCTTTTTCAACGGCCCCGCCCCGCTGTGGCGGCTATCGGTACCCATTGCCTGCGGCGAGCTGGCATTGCCCGGCGAGCAATTGATCGACTGGGGCGGGGCCCAGCGCTGGCTCAAGTCTGACGCGGAGGCGCACAA
This sequence comes from Pseudomonas sp. NY5710, assembly GCF_013305665.1. Taxonomy (NCBI): domain Bacteria; kingdom Pseudomonadati; phylum Pseudomonadota; class Gammaproteobacteria; order Pseudomonadales; family Pseudomonadaceae; genus Pseudomonas; species Pseudomonas sp. NY5710. Next base: position 2,188,386 of record NZ_CP045554.1, on the reverse strand, counting down.
CATTCGCGAGGCCGTTGCCAGGGTGGGCGGCCACGCGACCGCCTACACCCCCGGTGCGGCCAGCAGCCCGCCACTGCCCGCTGCGCTGATGCGCTACCACCAGGCGCTCAAGCAACAGCTCGACCCCCAGGGGGTATTCAACCCCGGCCGACTGTACCCGGACCTGTGAGGCCAGACCATGCAAACCAACCTCAGCGAAAGCGCCCGCCGCCTGCCCCGCGCCGACGAAGCCGAAAGCATCCTGCGCGCCTGTGTGCACTGTGGTTTCTGCACCGCCACCTGCCCCACCTACCAGTTGCTGGGTGACGAACTGGATGGCCCGCGCGGCCGTATCTACCTGATCAAGCAGATGCTCGAAGGCGAGCCGGTCAGCGCCAGCACCCAACTGCACCTGGACCGTTGCCTGAGCTGCCGTAACTGCGAGTCCACCTGCCCGTCCGGGGTGCGCTACCACGACCTGCTGGACATTGGCCGCGCCGTGGCCGAGCAGCAGGTGCCGCGACCACTCGGCCAGCGCCTGCTGCGCCAGGGCCTGCGCGCAGTGGTACCACGCCCGGCACTGTTCAAGGCGCTGACCCGCAGCGGCCAGGCCCTGCGAGCGCTGCTACCGGCCACGCTCAAGGGCAAGCTGCCGGCATCGGTGACACCGCCCGGCGAGCGCCCGGCGCCGCGCCATGCACGCCGGTTACTGATGCTCGAAGGCTGCGTGCAGGCGGCGTTCTCGCCCAATACCAACGCCGCTGCCACGCGCCTGCTCGACCGGCTAGGGATCAGTGTGCAGCCGATCCGCCAGGCAGGCTGCTGTGGCGCTGTGGACTACCACCTCAACGCCCAGGCGCAGGGCCTGCAGCGTGCAAGGCGCAACATCGACGCCTGGTGGCCCGCCATCGAGGCGGGTGCCGAAGCCATCGTGCAAACGGCCAGTGGCTGCGGCGCGTTCGTGCGCGACTACGGCCACCTGCTGGCACAAGACCGCCAGTACGCAGCCAAGGCGGCGCGCGTCAGCGCGCTGGCCCGCGACCTGGTGGAGGTGCTGGCTGCAGAGCCCGTCGAGCAGTTGGGCCTGTGCGCTGAACAGCGCCTGGCCTTTCACTGCCCATGCACCCTGCAACATGCCCTGAAACTGGGCGGGGCGGTGGAGGCTTTGCTGACCCGCCTGGGCTTCACCCTGACCGCGGTGCCCGATGGCCACCTGTGTTGCGGGTCGGCGGGCACCTATTCGCTGACCCAGCCGGACCTGGCCCTGCAACTGCGCGACAACCGCCTGAACGCGCTGGAAAGCGGCAAGCCGCACATCATCGCCACGGCCAACATCGGCTGCCAGACCCACCTCGCCGGTGCAGGGCGCACCCCCGTCAGGCACTGGGTGGAAATCGTCGAAGCCGCCTTGCGGCCGGAGAACGCCCATGCATAGCAAACCCGTGATCGGCCTGGCCGAGGTTACCCGTGTACTTGAGGCTGCGCGCCAGCATGCCTTGGCCGAACAGTGGCCTGTGACCATCGTGGTGGTCGACGACGGCGGGCACCCTCTGGCCCTGCAGCGTCTGGATGGCTGTGCGCCAGCCAGTGCCTACATTGCCATGGAAAAGGCCCGCACCTCGGCGCTGGGGCGCAAGGAAACCCGGGACTACGAAGACATGGTCAATCGCGGGCGCACCGCGTTCGTCACCGCACCGCTGCTGACCTGCCTGGAGGGCGGTGTACCGCTGCAGGTGCAGGGCCAGGTGGTGGGTGCCATTGGCGTGTCGGGGGTCAAGCCCGACCAGGACGCACAAGTGGCCAAGGCGGGCGCAGCAGCCTTGTGAAGGCTGCACAGCGGGTTGCCACTCGGGCAGACTCAGAATTCCCCTACAAAATGTTCGGACGCGTCTTACTTGCCGCCTCAGCGTTGAGAAAACAAGATCGGCGCAGCATGACCAGCCAGGGGAAACGCCGCATGCACCCGTACGCACGCTCCATTGCCGAACTGCGCAGCAGCCTGCGCGAAATGCTCGCCCATGACATCAGCAACCCTGATGAAGACCCTCACCTGTCGGGTGTGATGTTCTTCTGCGCTACAGACGAACAGACCCGTTTGCTGATCGAGCGCATCGAGCTGCTGGCCAGCGAGGTGCTTTTCGACCCGAACGGGCGCGCCATTGCCGAGCACATGCGCGCGGCGGCAATCGACGGCGTATGCATCAAGCGCAACCGCAAGGCGGCCACAGACGAAACCCAGATACGCATTGCGCTGGCGGGCAAAGGCTACATCACCATCAGCACCGCCCGGCTCTGACAGCCGTTGCGCAAGGCTCGCGGCCCGGGGCACACGGCGCAGCCAATCCGCTATCCTGTGGGCACCCCTGCTCCGGACCGCTCCATGGAACTGCACATTCGCCTGGATGGCCGCAAAGGCCTCACCGACCAGCTTTACCAGCAATTGCGCGCTGGCATCGACAGTGGCCACCTGGCAGCGGGTACCCAGCTGCCACCCACCCGTCTGCTGGCCGAACAACTGGGTGTGTCGCGCAAGACGGTAGCCGAAGCCTACTCACGCCTGACCTACGACAACCTGCTCAGCGGTGTGGTGGGCCGTGGTACATTCGTGACTCCGCGCCAGCCGCTGCGCAGCAGCGAACCTGCCGCCATCGCCCTGGCCGCCAGTGCATCGCTCGAACGCTGGCAAGCGCGCGCCACGGTGCTCAGCCAACGCCAGGCGCAGGCCCCTTCACGCTACGATTTCATCGGCGGCGTATCGAGCAAGGCCCAATTCCCCTTCGACCAGTGGCGCAGTTGCCTGAACTACGCCCTGCGGCGCAGCCAGCGCCACCCCGAACGGCATTTTACGGCCCAGGGTTTGCCTGAACTACGCCAGGCCATCGCCCACCACATCGCCTACACCCGTGGCGTGCACTGCAGCGCAGCCGACCTGCTCGTGTGCAACGGCGCCCAGCAGGCCCTGGACCTGATCGCCCGCGTGCTGGTCGAGCCAGGTTGCCAGGTGGCCATGGAAGACCCCGGTTACCCACCGGCACGGCAGCTGTTCCTGGCCCTGGGCGCGCAGCTGCAGTCGGTACCGGTCGACGACCAAGGCCTGTGCGTGGAGCACATCGCCGACGGCACCCGGCTGATCTATGTCACGCCATCGCACCAGTTCCCGCTGGGCATGCCGATGAGCGAGGCGCGCCGGTACGCACTGCTGGCGCGGGCTGCGCAGCTGGGGGCGCTGATCATCGAAGACGACTACGACTGTGAATTCCGCTACCACGGGCCCGCTGCGGATGCCTTGCAGCGCCTGGACCGACAGGGGCTGGTGGCCTACGTGGGCACGTTTTCCAAGACCCTTTTGCCTGAGCTACGCCTGGGCTACGCCGTGCTGCCTCCTGCCGTACTGCAAGCCGCCTGCGTGGCCAAGCACCTCAGCGACTGGCACAGCCCCAGCTTGCTGCAGTGGGCCTTGGCGCGCTTCCTTGGCGAGGGCCACCTGCACAAGCACATTCGCCGTTGCCACGAGGTCTACAGCGCACGCCGCGAGCGCATTCTGGCGCGCCTGCATGGCGACCTGGCCCCTTGGTTCAGCGCGGTTCCAGCCAGCGCCGGCTTTCATCTGAGCGCTTTGGCCAGACCAGGGGTCGACGTGGAATTGCTGGCCAACCTGGCGCGCAAGGTCGAGGTCGGCCTATACCCACTGGCGCCGTTCTTCAGCGAGGCGCCTGCGCGGCAGGGCTTGCTGATGGGGTTCGGTGCCATTGAACTGCTGGATATCGACCCCGCACTGGATCGCGTGCGCGACACCCTGCAGCACCTCAACTGACCGGTGCCGCCTTGCCGGTTGCCGGGCGGGCGATGGCGGCCGAGTAACCGCGCGGGTTGAAAAAAGTGGTGACCCACAGCATGGCCAGCACGGTGACCGTCAACAGTGTCCACGACGCCTGGAAGTCACCACTGACATCCCGCAGCCAACCGGTGATGTAGGGCACGACCCCGGTAATGATGAAGCCGATGCCCTGCACAAATGCCGCCAAACTGCCCGCCTCGGCCGGCGTTTGCAAATGCTCCAGGGTCAGCGTAAGGCACTGGCTGAAGCAAGCGCCCAGGCCGAAACCGATCAGCGCCACCCATAGCCCCGGGGCCACGGTGGGGGCCAGTAGCAGGCCGAGAAAGCCGACCAGCTGAATTGCCAGCGCCAGGCACAAACCGGGGCGCCGGTCAGCATAGCGGCGCAGCAACAGCGGCAAGCCGAGCGCACCGGCCACCTGGAAAATGGTCATCAGGCCCACCAGGTCGGCGCCACCCTGGGCGCTGCCGCCGTGTTCGGTGTGGTAGGCCGGCAACCACGCCACCATGCTGGTGTAGCCGCCATTGATCAAGCCGAAGTACAGGGCCAGCAACCAGGCACGGCGCGTGCTGAACCAGTGCCCACTGGATGCCCCTGCCAGCTTCGCTGTGCCATGGCGGGGCCGCAGCACGGCCCAGGCCAGCAACGCCAGCACGGCCGGCACCGCCCACAGGCCCAGGCCGGCCTGCCAGTGGCCGAAGTGCGCACTGATGTGCGGGCCCAGCACTGCCGCCAGGCCACCACCACTCATCAGCGCCGCCGAATACAGGCCCATGGCCGCCGCCAGGCGGCGGGGGAACCAGCGGTTCACCAGCCCCGGCATCATGCCCTGTACCACCGCCACGCCCAGGCCAGCGACTACCGCACTGGCGATCAGTGCCCAGGCACTGTCCAACTGCAGGCGCCACAGGCAAGCCACGGCAATCGCCGCCAGGCCACCCAGCATACCGCCATGCTCGCTGAGCCAGCGCCGTAGCCACGGCTGCAGCAACGGCACCAGGCCCATGCAGAGCACCGGCAATGCGGTCAGCAGGGCTGCCTGCTGGTAGCCCAGGCCGGTACTGGCGCGCATGGGCTCAAGCAAGGGGCCGATACTGGTCAGGATCGGCCGCAAGTTCAGGGCCAGCAACATCACCAGCAACAGATTCAGCGCAGGTCTCATGGTCGTTCGTTTCTCTTCGTGCAAGGTCGACCATTATCCCGGCTTGGCTGGCTACGCAGAAATGAAGAGATTGGATGCCTGTCAGTGGCCAGCTGAATGACATTGGCCTCCTGCGCAAGCGTGCAATTGGCTATCGGGGTGGCCAATCAGCGGCGCTACAGTAGCGCCATCACCCCCCACATCCTCATTGGAGACAGCCATGCACAACCGTATCGAATGGGCCAAGCACGCGCCCGAAGCCTACAAAGCCATGGTCGGCCTGGAACAGGCGCTGGCCAGGTGCGGCCTGGAAAACTCGTTGCTGGAACTGGTACGCCTGCGCGCCTCGCAGATCAACGGCTGCGCCTATTGCGTCAACCTGCATGCCAACGATGCGCGCAAGGCCGGTGAGACCGAGGCACGCCTGCAAACACTGTGCGTGTGGCAGGAAACCGCCTACTTCACCCCGCGTGAACGGGCAGCACTGGCCTGGCTCGAGAGCCTTACCCGCCTGCCTGAACAGGGTGCGCCGCAGGACGAATACGAAGCCCTGCTGCAGCACTTCGAGCCGGCCGAGGTGGTCAACCTGACCTTGGCGATCGCCACCATCAATGCCTGGAACCGCTTCGGGGTGGGCTTCGCCATGGTGCCGGCGGGCTGAGTGTTGGCGCGGTGGCACCCGCGCCAGGGTCGGCACTGGCCAAGATCAGCGCCCGGCCAATCGCGCGCGGTAGCTACCGGGGCTCTGCCCGGTCCATTTCTTGAACGCCCGGTGGAACGCGCTGGGCTCCTGAAAGCCGGCCTGCTCGGCGATCTCGGCAATGCTCAACACGCCTTCGCGCAAGCGCTCGAAAGCCATCGCCCGGCGTACCTCGTCCTTGATCTGCTGGTAGGAGCGCCCCTCGCGCTCCAACTGCCGGCGGAAGGTGCTGGCACTGATACCCTGCTGCTGTGCCAGCGACGCCAACGTTGGCCACTGTCCATAGCCCCGCGCCCGTAAATGCCGGTACACCTCGGCCACCAGGCCGTTCTGGTTGCGAAAGCGGATTACCAGCCCCTGCGGTGCGCTGTGCAGGAAGGTTTTCAGTGCCGCCACGTCCTGGACCACCGGCAGGCGCAGGCAGGCACTGTCGAACTCCACCTCGGTACGCCCGCTGCCCAGGCGCAGGTCCGGCCCCCACAACAGCAGGTCATCCTCCTGGGCTGGGCGTGCCACTGCCAGTTCGGTCCGGTCAATCGCCACCCTGCGCCCGCCCAGCCAGCACAGCAGGCCGACCATCAGCACCAGGTAGGTTTCCTCGGCGTACACCCGCGTCAACGGGTCGGCGATGCTCGACTGCACGCTGATCAGCGCCCGCCCACCGCGCACGGTCAGGCTGCCGCGCAGATCGTGCAGGAACAGGCCAAAGCCTGCCAGGCACTGGCGTAGGGCCTTTTCCAAGTTGGGTTCCAGGATCAGGCCCCGACAGATCAGGGCGAAACTGCCCAACGGCATGCCATGGCTGTCGAGGCGGAAGAACTCATCGTCCAGGCGCCGGATCATTGCCAGCCACAGCTCGGCAAAGGCCCGGGCCGGCACCCGCGCCTGCGGCTGGTCGAGCAGGTGCGGGTCGATGCCCACCGCACGCAAATGCGCGTCACGCTCGGCGGGGCAATCGCGCAGCGCATGCAGCATGGCGTTGAGGAAGTACACGGCGACCGAATCGCTATCGCGCATGGCGGTGTTCGCTGTCTATGCTGAGTGGCAAAAAGTGCCAGGTTGTTTGAACAGTTCCGGCATAGGCTGCAACAGAGCCTTTGCCTAGACTCGGACCCACTTCGGGACCTCGCCGGCCATTCTCGCAGAGCCTGGCCCAGTCCCGCCATGCCTATGCAATCGGAGCCTCTATGAGCAGCGCAGAAATCTACGTCGTCAGTGCCGTCCGTTCAGCCATCGGTGGCTTTGGGGGCTCCCTCAAGGACCTGCCGCTGGCCGACCTGGCCAGCGCCATCACCCGCGCCGCCATCGAGCGCTCGGGGCTGGCCGCCGAACAGGTCGGCCACGTGGTAATGGGCACGGTGATCCCTACCGAACCCCGTGATGCCTACCTGGCGCGGGTTGCGGCCATGAACGCCGGCATCCCCAAGGAAACGCCGGCATTCAATGTCAACCGCCTGTGTGGCTCGGGCCTGCAGGCCATTGTTTCGGCAGCCCAAGGGCTGCTGCTGGGCGACACCGACGTGGCCATTGCCGCTGGCGCCGAGTCCATGAGCCGCGGCCCTTACCTGCTGCCGCAGGCGCGTTGGGGCGCGCGGATGGGTGACTTGCAAGGCATCGACTACACCGTCGGGGTATTGCACGACCCCTTCCAGCACTTCCACATGGGCATCACCGCCGAGAACGTCTCGGCCAGCCAGGGCATTACCCGCGAAATGCAGGACGAGCTGGCCCTGACCAGCCAGCGCCGGGCCGCTCGCGCCATTGCCGAGGGCCGCTTCACCAGCCAGATCGTGCCGTTGGAACTCAAAACCCGCAAAGGCAGCGTGCAATTCAGTGTCGATGAGCATGTGCGCGGTGAGGTCACCGCCGAGCAACTGGCCGGCATGAAACCGGTATTCAAGAAAGACGGCACCGTCACTGCCGGCAACGCCAGTGGCATCAACGACGGCGCTGCTGGCCTGGTGCTGGCCAGCGGTGACGCGGTGCGGCGCCTGGGCCTCAAGCCACTGGCCCGGCTGGTAGGCTACGCACATGCCGGGGTGGAGCCCGAGTTGATGGGCCTGGGGCCGATCCCGGCCACCCGCAAAGTGCTGGAAAAGACCGGCCTGAAGGTGCAAGACCTGGACGTGATCGAGTCCAACGAAGCCTTCGCCGCCCAGGCTTGCGCGGTGGCCCGCGAACTGGGCTTCGACCCGGAAAAGGTCAACCCCAACGGTTCGGGCATTTCCCTGGGCCACCCGGTGGGTGCCACCGGGGCGATCATCGCCACCAAGGCCATCCATGAATTGCAGCGCATTCAGGGCCGCTACGCCCTGGCCACCATGTGCATTGGTGGTGGCCAAGGCATCGCCGTGGTCTTCGAGCGGGTTTGAGGGAACTGAAAGATGAACATTGAACAGATCGCCGTGATCGGCGCCGGCACCATGGGCAACGGCATCGCCCAAGTGTGCGCGGTGGCAGGCTACCAGGTGTTGCTGGTGGACGTGGCCGACGCCGCCTTGGAGCGCGGTGTGGCAACGCTGGGCAAGAACCTCGAGCGCCAGGTCAGCAAAGGGACCCTCGCCGCCGAGCAGGCAGCGGCCGCCAGAACCCGGATCCGCACCAGCACCGACTATGGCCAGCTGGCAACGATGCAGATGGTGATCGAAGCGGCCACCGAGAACCTGCAGCTCAAGCAACGCATCCTGCAGCAGGTGGCAATCAACGTGACCGCCGATTGCCTGATCGCGACCAATACCTCATCGCTGTCGGTGACCCAGTTGGCCGCCAGCATCGAGCACCCTGAACGCTTCATTGGCGTGCACTTTTTCAACCCGGTGCCGATGATGGCGCTGGTCGAGATCATTCGTGGCCTGCAGACCAGCGACAGTACCTACGCCCAGGCATTGCTGGTGACTGAAAAGCTGGGCAAGACGCCGATCACTGCTGGCAACCGGCCGGGCTTCGTGGTCAATCGCATCCTGGTGCCGATGATCAACGAGGCGATATTCGTGCGCCAGGAAGGACTGGCCAGCGCCGAGGACATCGACACCGGCATGCGCCTTGGCTGCAACCAGCCGATCGGCCCGCTGGCGCTGGCCGACCTGATCGGCCTGGACACCTTGCTGGCGATCATGGAGGCCTTCCATGAGGGCTTCAACGACAGCAAGTACCGCCCTGCCCCGCTGCTCAAGGAAATGGTGGCGGCCGGCTGGCTGGGGCGCAAGAGCGGCCGCGGCTTCTTCACCTACTGAGGCTCAAGCGCCATGCCCCCGATCAATGCCGCGATGCGTTGTGCCAATTTCGAAGAGCGACGTGAACAGGCCATGGCGCTGTTTGCCGAAAAAGGTTTTGGCCAGGTCAGCATGCGCGAATTGGCCGCGCATGTCGGGCTGACGGCAGGCTCGCTGTACCACCATTTTCCCAGCAAGCAGGACCTGCTGTTCGACTTGATCGAGGAACTGTACGAGGAGTTGCAGGCCCTGCTGGACCAGGGGCGGCGGGCCATGGCCCGCGGCGCTTCAGCCTTGAACTGCCTGATCACGGCGCATTGGCAGTTGCATGCCGAACGGCCGCTGCAGTTTCGTTTGGCTGAGCGTGACTTCTGTTGCCTGAGCGAGGCCCAGCAGGCGCGCCTGAGGCAATTGCGCGGGCGTTATGAGGCCGGGCTGTTGCGGCTGATCGCGCCGCAGGCGAAGCTGCAGGGGCAAGCCTTCGTGGCCACGGCGCAGGTGGTTGCAACGCTGCTGAACCAATTGCCCGAGGCGCTGCAGGCAGTGCCTGAAGCGCAAGCGCTGGGGCTGATGGAGAGCATGTTGCTGGGCGGGCTGGAGCGGACCTTGCGTTGATCAGCACCGGCCCTGCACCGCGCAACGGCGACAGGGCCTTGATGGGTATCAGCGCAGCAATGCCTGGATCTGCTCGTGTAAGGTATCCAGGTCGAACGGCTTGGCCAGGATCGGTGCCTTGCGGGTGATCGGGCTACCGGACTCTAGGATCTCGGCGGGGTAGCCGCTGATGAAGATCACTTTCAGGTCGGGCCGCAGCTTCACCGCCGGCTCGGCAATTTCCACCCCGGAGATCCCACCCGGCAGGCGGAAGTCGGTCACCATCAGGTCCAGGTGCGGCTTGCTGGCCAGAATGGCGAACGCCTGTTCACCGTCCTCGGCGACCAGCACGTGGTAACCCTCGCCCGCCAGGTAGTCCCGCAGAATCATGCGTATCGCTGGTTCGTCCTCGACCACCAGCACTACGTCTTGTGCATCTTCACTCATGTTAACGCCTTGAAAATTCTTCCAGTTGGCCATCAGACCCCAGGGTTATGCAGAGGTTGCCCACGCCTGGTCGTTTTGTTGTTCCACTGCAGCCAGGGGCAGTTGCAGGGTGAAGGTCGCACCTTTGCCCACCTCGCTTTGCACCACAATCCGCCCGCCGTGGGCTTGCACGATCTGATCGGATATATACAGGCCCAAGCCCAAGCCACCCGTAGCCTGCTGCGTTGCGACGCGCTCGAACTGCTGAAAGATACGTTGCTGGTTGGCCATGTCGATACCAATGCCATGGTCCTGCACTTGCACGCACGCCAGGCCGTCCTGCTCGTACAGCGTTACATGCACCGGTTTGCGGTCACCATAACGCAAGGCGTTGGACAACAGGTTGGCCAGTACTTGTTCAATCCGAAATTCGTCCCACTCCCCCTGCAGTGGCTGGCAATGCTGCAACTCGATGAACGTATCCAGTGCCGTGGCCTGGGCGGTGAAATTCTCTACCAACCGCCGCACCAGCTCACTCAGGTCGAACGGTTTGGGCCGCAGCGACAGCTTGCCGGTACGAATGCGCGAAACATCGAGCATGTCTTCGATCAGGCGGATCAGGCTGTTGATCTGCCGCTCGTCGCGCTCGACCATGGCCTGAAGCTTGTCGGCGCTGAACGCCGCCAGGTTGCCCCGCGCCAGGTGCAGCTTGCGCAGTTGGGTTTCCAGGATCAGCCCGTTGAGCGGCGTACGCACCTCGTGGGACACGATCGACATGAAGTCATCGCGCATGCGCACGGCATGCTCCAGCTCACTGCGCGCCGCCTGCAGCTGGCCCAGCAGCACTTCCTGCTCCTGGCGGCTACGCTCCAGCGCCTGCAACTGGCGGTCAAGCACCTTGCGCTGGCGGTAAAGGTCGACGAACACCGACACCTTGCTCTTCACTGCCGCGGTATCCAGCGGTTTGTGCAGGAAGTCCACGGCGCCACTTTCGTAGCCCTTGAAGGCGTAGTTCATTTCACGCCCGGCTGCGGTGACGAATACGATGGGGATGTGGCGGGTTTTTTCGGTACCGCGCATCAGCTCGGCCAGCTCGAAGCCGTTCATGCCCGGCATCTGCACATCGAGAATGGCCAGCGCGAACTCGTGTTCGAGCAACAGCGACAAGGCGGCTTCGGCAGACTGGGCCTGGTGCACCTCACGGTCCTCGCCCTGTATCAGGGCATCGAGGGCCAAGAGGTTTTCTGGCAGGTCGTCGACGATCAGCAGTTTGGCGATAGTGTTGCTTAGCATGCGCTGGATTCCAGGGCGGCGAGCAACTGCTCGATCCCACTCAAGGTAAGAATATGGTCGGGCTGATGGAGGGCCAGGGCGGCCTCGGGCATCAGCGCCACCTGTGCGTCGCGAGGGTCCTGGACAATGGTCCGGCCGCCGCTGTTCTTGATGTAAGCCAGCCCTTGGGCACCGTCTTCATTGGCACCGGTGAGCAGCACGCCAAGCAGGCCGGCACCGTAGGCATCGGCCGCGGAATAGAACAGGTAGTCGATGGCAGGCCGGGAAAAATGCACCGGTGGCTCCTGGCTCAACGACAGGGTGAAGTCGCGTTCTACCGATAGATGATAGCCAGGCCCGGCCACGTAGATCTGGCCAGGGCGCAGCGGTTGCTTGTCACGTGCCTCACACACGGGGCGAAGCAGACGGCGTTGCAGTACCTCGGCCAGTCGGCTGTGGCGGTCATCCGGCAGGTGCAACACACACACTATCGGAATGGCGAACCCCGACGGCAACCCGCCCAGCACGGTGAACAGCGCGGACACCCCGCCGGCCGACGCGCCGATCACCACCGCTTGTACGCCCTTCATGATTTGCGGAAGATCCGTTCAGGCTTGACCAGCGGCTCGAAACGGTCGCTGTAAGCGGAAAAATCGACCGACTCCTTGCTGCCCAGCACCAGGAAACCGCGATGGCACAGTGATTCATGGAACAGCCCCAGGGCGCGGTCCTGCAGCTCCTTGTTGAAATAGATCAGCACATTGCGGCAAGACACCAACTGCGTCTCGGAGAACACGCTGTCGGTGGCCAGGCTATGGTCGGCGAAGGTCACGTTTTCACGCAGGGTGCTGTCCATGATCGCGTTGCCATAGGCTGCCGTGTAGTACTCGGCGAAATCCCGGCGGCCACCGGCGATGCGGTAGTTCTCGGCGTAGTCGAGCATGTTCTGCATCGAGTAGATGCCCTGCTTGGCTTTATCCAGCGAGTGCGGGTTGATGTCGGTGGCGTAGATGATGGTGCGCTCGAGCAGGCCTTCTTCGCGCAGCAGGATGGCCATCGAATACACCTCCTCGCCCGTACTGCACCCGGCGATCCACACCTTGATCGATGGCCAGGTGCGCAGCAGCGGCACCACCTCGTTGCGCAGCGCCAGGAAGTGGCCCGGGTCACGGAACATCTCGCTGACCGGTATCGTCAGGTACTGCAGCAACTGCATGAACATGCCAGGGTCGTGCAGCACGCGCTCTTGCAAGGCCGATACCGTCTGGCAACCGAACTGGCGCAGCGCATGCAGGATCCGGCGCTTGATCGAAGCGCCGGAATAATTGCGGAAATCATAGCTGTACTTGAGGTAGATGGCCTCGATCAGCAAGCGGATCTCGATGTCGGTGTTACGTTCGCTAGTCAAATTCGCTCCAGTTGCGGCAGCCATACGCGGATCAGCGAGAACAGGCGGTCCAGGTCGATCGGTTTGGCCAGGTAATCGTTGGCACCGGCCTGCAGGCAACGGTGCTGGTCATCTTTCATGGCCTTGGCAGTCACCGCAATGATCGGCAGCTTGCGCCAGCGCGGTTGCTGGCGGATTAGCCGGGTGGCTTCGAAGCCATCCATCTCCGGCATCATCACATCCATCAGTACCAGGTCGATGTCGTCATGCTGCTCCAGGCGCTCGATCGCCTCGCGGCCGTTACGGCCGATCTCGACGATCGCGCCCTTGTGCTCCAGTGCACTGGTCAGGGCGAAGATATTACGCACATCGTCGTCTACCAGCAGCACCTTGCGCCCCTCGAACACTTTGTCGCGGCTGCGCGCCGTTTTCAGCATACGCTGGCGTTCGTTGGACAACTGCGACTCGACCTTGTGCAGGAACAGCGTCACTTCGTCGAGCAGCCGCTCGGGTGAGCGGGCGCCCTTGATGATGATCGAGCGCGAGTACTTGAGCAGGTCGGTTTCTTCTTCGCGGGTCAGGTTGCGGCCGGTATACACGATCACCGGCGGGAAGGCGCGGATATCTTCGGCAGTCATGCGCTTGAGCAGTTCGTTGCCGAGCATGTCTGGCAGCTTGAGGTCGATGATCATGCAGTCGTAGATGTTTTCCCGCAGCAGTGCCAAGGCCTCCTGCGCCATGCCTACGGCGGTGATCTCGACGTCGTCGTCACCGATCAGGCGGGCGATGCTTTCGCGCTGCAGGTCGTCATCTTCCACCAGCAGAATGTGCTTGAGCTTCTGCGTGAGCTTGGCCTCCAGGCGCGCGAATACTTCCTTGAGCTCTTCGCGGCTGGTGGGTTTGACCGCGTAGCCCACTGCCCCCATGTGCATGGCGGCCTCGACACGGTCCTCGACGGAAATGATATGCACCGGAATGTGCCGGGTATCTGCCTGCTCCTTCAGGCGTTGCAGCACGGTCAGGCCGGAATGGTCGGGCAGGCGCATGTCCAGCAGGATCGCATCGGGTATGAACCGGGCTGCCAGCTCGAACCCTTCGTCGGCAGCGTGCGCCACCAGGCAGCTGTAACCCAGTTCGTGGGCCAGGTCGAAGAGAATGCGGGCGAAGTTCGGCTCGTCTTCGATTACCAGGATGCAGCGGTTACTGAAGGGCGCCCGGTCACGGTCGTCGGTGAAGGCCAGCAGCGGCACCTTCGGCGCCTGGGCAGTGGCGAGCTGTGGTACTGGCGGCAGGGTATCGACCGCCGGGCGCAGGCTGAGGGGCTCGACCTCCTGCTCCGGGTTCTCGTAGCGTTCGGGTAATACCAGGCTGAACACACTGCCCTGCCCGGGGCTGCTCTCGACACTGATCTGCCCGCCAAGCAAATGGGCAAGGTCGCGGGAAATCGACAGCCCCAGCCCAGTCCCGCCATACCGGCGGTTGCTGGTGCCATCGACCTGGTGGAACGCACCGAAAATTGCCTGCTGCTGGTCGGCAGCAATGCCAATACCGCTATCGCGCACGGCAAACACGATGCCGCTGTCCGGCTGGTAGCCGATGTTCAGGCTGACCTGGCCGCGCTCGGTGAACTTGATGGCGTTGGACAGCAGGTTCTTGAGGATCTGCTCCAGTCGCTGGCGGTCGGTGAACAGGGTGGCGGGTACCTGAGCCTGGGCGGTGACCTCGAAGGCCAGCCCCTTTTGCCCCGCCAACGGCTCGAACATGTCACGCAGGCCTTCGACCAGGCGCTCCAAGTGGGTGGTTTCAGGTCGCACTTCAAGCTTGCCGGCCTCGACCTTGGCGATATCGAGGATATCGTTGATCAGGTTGAGCAGGTCGTTGCCGGCCGAGTAGATCGACTCGGCGAACTTGACCTGCTCAGCGCTGAGGTTGCCTTCACCGTTCTCGGCCAGCAGCTTGGCCAGAATCAGCGAGCTGTTCAACGGTGTGCGCAGTTCGTGAGACATGTTGGCGAGGAATTCGGACTTGTACTTGCTCGAACGCAGCAACTCATCGGCGCGCGCCTGCAGCTCTTCCTGGGCGTGAATCAGTTCCTCGTTCTTGCGGTCGAGCGCTTCGGTGCGGTCGGACAACTGCTCGTTGGTCTGCTCCAGTTCCGCTTGCTGGGTTTCCAGGTGGGCCTGGGACTCCTTGAGCACGCGGGACTGCTCCTCCAGTTCTTCATTGGCTGTTTTGAGCTCTTCCTGCTGCACCTGCAACTCTTCGTTCAATTGCTGGGTTTCGGCCAGAACTTCCTGCAAGCGCTGCCGGTAACGGGCGCTTTCGATGGACATCCCCAGGTTGCCCTCCACGCGCTGCAGCAGTTCATCGTCCCGCGCCTGCAACGGCCGCAGGAAGCCCAGTTCGAGCACGCCGTTGATCTGCCCGCCGTCGCTGGCCGGCATCAGCAGCGCACTGCGTGGCAAGCCCTTGCCCAGGCCGGAGCTGAGCTGGAAGTAGTCTTGCGGCAGGTCGTCCAGGCGCAGCAGCCGCCCTTCACGCACGGCCTGGGCCAGCAGGCCCTCACCATCACCCAGTACCTGCTCGCGCGCCTGCTGCTCGGCATCCAGACCATAGCAGGCAACCCGTACCAGGCGGCCATGCTCGTCGCGCACGTACAACGCCCCGACCACACTGCCCAGGTAAGAGGCAAAGAACCGCAGAATGTTGTCGCCGAGCATGTTCAGGGTCAGCTGGCCAAGCACTTGTTGAGCCAGCTGGGTCTGGCCGTTGCGCAGCCAGGCCTGGTGCTCCAGGCGCTCGGCAGAACGTTGCTGGGCCTTGAGGTTGTCGTCGTAACTGCTGGACAACGCCAACAGATCGCGGCGCCCCAGGTAGGCCAGCAAGGCGCTGAGGCCAACGATCAGCAGCACGAACGCCGAAATAGAGGTGACGGTGACGGTGCTGACCTTCTCGTTGCGCGCCATGCGCAACTGTTGTTCGGTGGCAATGAGGTCGGCGAATTCCTTGCGAATCTCGTCAGTCAGGCGCTTGCCGCGGCCGTTACCGATCAGCTCCCGGTAGGGGCCGTCATTGCGGCGCAGGGTGATCATGCCGCTGCCGAAGTCATTCCAGGCTTGCTGCAAGGCTATCAGCCGGTCGATACGGTCGACTTGCTGCGGGTTGTCCTCGACCATGCCGCGCAGGCCCTGCAAGCTGCTGAGAATGCGCGGCTTGGCCACCTCATAGGGGTCGAGGAAGCGCTCGTCACCCGTCAGCAGGAAGCCGCGCATGCCGGTTTCCATGTCGATCGACAGCTTCACCGCTTCGTTGGCATTGCCAATGACCCGGTCGGTGTGTTCGACCCATTGCATGGCCGAGAGCAGGTAGTTGATCACCGCAACGAAGGCCACGGCCCCCAGCAGGCCCACACCCAGAGGAAGGCCGATATTGCGGCTCAACAACTTGCGGAAGCTGCGCTGGTCCATCGAGGCTGCTTGAATCATGAGAAAACGCCCGAGCAAGAAAATCCATGAAAAAGAGTGGCGGAACAATCGTTATGGTTATGTGCCGCTGCGCCGTGCCGACAAGCGAAGTCTAACCAGCTTTGACGGCTCTGGCAGGGCATTTAGCCAGTATTTGAAAGTGCTGTGTGCCAATCGTTCCATCTGATTGCAAGTATCGGTATCCTCGGGAACTTCTGCTGTCGCCTTGTGCACAGATCATAGACATTCAATTGCACAGGACCCGAACCATGCACCTTTTGGTAGTCGAAGACGACGAGATCGTACGTATGCTGATGCTCGAAGTGCTCGGCGATTTGGGCTACTCGGTGATCGAGGCGGAAAATGCCACCGCGGCGCTCGAGGTATTGGAAGACCACACCCAGCCGTTGGCGCTGATGATGACGGACGTGGGCCTGCCGGACATGCGCGGCGAGGCGCTGGCAGCCAAGGCACGCGAACTGCGGCCACTGTTGCCGGTGCTGTTCGCCAGTGGCTACGCCGAAAACATTGATGTACCGGAGGGCATGCACATGATCGGCAAGCCGTTCAGCATCGACCAGCTGCGCGACAAGGTGCAGGGGATTCTCGGCACCGCCTGAATTCGGCGGCACCCGCTTACCAAGCGCGCAGGGAGCGCAGGGGCCAAGGAACGGTGCCCGCTACACCTCCCTGCGCAACAGGTAGGTGTCCATGATCCACCCTTTGCGCGCCCTTTCCCGCGCACGCACTTCAAGAATCTGCGCCTTCACCGCCTGCAGCGGCCCGGCGATCAGCCGTTCGTCAGCCGTGCCCAGGTAAGCGCCCCAGTAAATCGTCAAGGCCGGGTCATCAATAGCTGCGAACGCGCACTCCCCATCGAGCATGACCACCACATTGTCGATACTCCCCTGCCCGGCCAGACGTCGACCAGGCAGCACGGTCAGCGGTTCGCCAATGCGGTTGAGCGCAACCCGGTGGCGCGCCGCCAGTGCCTGCACGCTGCTGATGCCCGGAATGACCTGCAGGTGCAGCGCGCCAACTCGCTCGCAGACCAGGTCGAGGATGCGCAAGGCGCTGTCATAGAGCGTGGGCTCGCCCCACAGCAGAAAGGCGCCGGTTTCGCCGTCGCCGAGTTCCTCTTCGATCAGTTGCGCATACAGCGCTGCACGTTGTACGTGCCAGTCCTGTACCGCCTGCACATACGCGTCGGCCTGCCCATCGCGCAGCGGGTCGGCGACCTGAACCAGCCGATAGCCGCCCTCGGGCCGGTACCGCTGCAGGATGGCCTTGCGCAGCTGCACCAGCTCGTTCTTGACGCTGCCCTTGTCGAGCACGAAGAACACGTGGGCCTGGCGCAAACCGTCGACGGCTTCGTACGTGACCTGGCGTGGGTCCCCCGGGCCGATGCCGATCAACAACAGCTGTTTCATTGTGCTGCCCTCCGGTGCTGTTCAGCAGCCATTGTCGGGCGCCAGCAGGCCGCTGGCAAAGCACCCGTTCAGAGCAGCGAGAAGTTGTAGCTGACGATCACCCGCGTTTCGTCCATATCCCGCGCCCAGCGCTCATAGTTGCTGCGGTAGGTGGAATTACGCAAACGCACGCTGACGTCCTTGAACGTGCCACTTTGCACTTGGTACTTGAGCTCGCTGTCGCGCTCCCACTCCTTGCCTTCGGCATGGCTGCCTGGCACCTGGATATGGTCACCGTTGATGTACCGGGTGAAGAACGTAAGGCCAGGCACACCCAACGCCTTGAAGTCATAGTCATAGCGCACTTGCCAGGAGCGCTCCTGGGCGGCGGCAAAATCATTGACCTGTGCATAGTTGACCAGGTACGGGTTGCTGCCATCCAGGTAGGGCATGGCGCTGTCGCCATACATGCGCTGCCAGCCAGCACTGAGCTTGTGACCACCCAGGCTGTAGCCGAGCATGCCGCTGACGGCGCGGTGATCGATCGCACCCGCGCGGGCGTTGCCGATGTCGTCGCTTTTGATCAGCCGCAGGTCGGCAGCAAGGCTACCCACCGGCAGCGGTTGGCTGGCCACCAGGCCGAAATACTGCTGGCGATAGATGTTCTCCAGCCTGGCCACTTGATACTGGGCACCGAAACGCTCGTTGACCCGGTAATCGACCCCGGCGAGGTCGAAGTGGTCGGCTTCGATATCGCAGGCGTAACGCTTGTTCTTGCAGTGCACGCGAATGTTTTGGCGGTCGGTTGAATCCCTTGCGGTGTACCGATCCAGGCGTGCCAGGGTGAACTTCAAGTCCCGGCGTTCCTCGGAGGTCAGCATAGCGCCCTGGAACATCGTCGGCAGCAGGCGGCCATCGTTGTACTTGAGCAGGGGTACATCCGGCATCATCGAACCGTACTTGAGCACCGTGTTGGAAACTTTGACTTTGGCCGCCAGGCCCATCTTTGCATACTGGTTGGCGGAGTGCCGCGGGTTGTGCCCGGAAGCCGGCAGCAAGCCGCTGTTACTGTCGGCGGGGCTGGAGTCCAACTTCACACCAAACATGCCCAGCGCATCCACACCGAAGCCTACCGGGCCTTCGGTGTAACCCGACTGTACATTGAGGATAAAGCCTTGGGCCCACTCTTCTCGCTTGGACGCCCCTTGGCCGGAACTGCTGTGGCCGTCACGGAAATCCCGGTTGAAGTAGACAGTGCGTGCTTCAACCTTGGCACTGCTGTCTTCAAGAAAACCGGCAGCCTGGGCATTGGCACCGGCATATAACAGGAACAGGCCGGCAACACGACGCCCGGGGGCGAGGGGATAGGGGGCAAACATGCAGGGAAACATCCAGATTCAAAACGGGTTGACAACCGGTGGCACAGACTTGCCACGGTGATGGGACATGACCACGCAACAGCCAGCCATACTTTGAAATGATCACGCAATAGCGCTGGCGCGGGCCATTGGACCATGGTCTAAGCGCCTTGCCAGGCAGCTTAGGCGAATCGCGCATGGGCAACTACGAAAGTTCCCCGCTTACTTGCAAAAAGTTAGCGGTTTACCCCGCCCCGATGTGTGACTACACTCGATAGCAACGAACAGTAGAACCCACCTGCGTGGCCGGCGTATTCATGCGTTTCAATGTTCGTCACGCCCCGCCACAGCCGACGTACAGGAGTGATTACAGTGTCCAGACTTGCAGAGTTTCGTGCTGCGGAAAAAGCGCTCCAGGAACAGATGGCACAACTGGAAGCGTTGAAAAAGGATGCCGGCTTAAAACGCGAAATCGAGTTCGAGCAGAAACTTGTCAACCTGATGAAAAGCTACGACAAAAGCCTGCGCGATGTCATAGCCATACTTGACCCCAAAGCCGGGGCGCGCGCCACCAGCCCTGCCCCCAAACAGCACCGCCGCCCGCGGGTAGTGAAGGTTTATACACACCCCGAGACAGGCGAGCGGATCGAGACCAAAGGCGGCAACCACCGGGGCCTCAAAGCCTGGAAAGAGCAGTATGGCGCCGCCGAGGTGGAAAGCTGGGCCCGCTGATGAAACATCAACACGTGCTTCACACTTTTTTCACAAGGGCTGGCTCAGTATCGAGGCAGCTAAAGGACTAGCGACCCCATCACGCGCCCGCACATGCGGGCCTCTAATTCCAGCGCCCTGCATTCGTGCAGGGCGCTTTCATTTGCGCAATCGGCGCACTGACGTATCATGGCCAGCCTGTCTGTTTTGCCGGCGCCCCGTGCCCGGCCCTGCCTCAGGAGTTCCCATGAGCCTGCACGATCTGCAAACCTTGCCTGGTGTCACCGCACAACCTGACGCCGCCACCGCCCAATTCGTCTTCAACCACACCATGCTGCGGGTCAAGGACATCGAAAAGTCGCTGGACTTCTACACCCGTGTGCTGGGCTTTCGCGTAGTAGACAAGCGTGATTTCCCCGAAGCCGCTTTCAGCCTGTACTTCCTGGCCCTGGTCGACCCGGCGCAGATTCCCGCCGACGACGCCGCCCGTCACCAGTGGATGAAGTCGATCCCGGGCGTGCTGGAGCTCACCCACAACCACGGCACCGAAAACGATGCCGATTTCGCCTATCACAATGGCAATACCGACCCGCGCGGCTTCGGTCACATCTGCGTGTCGGTCCCCGATGTACGCGTCGCCTGTGCGCGCTTCGAAGCGCTGGGTGTACCGTTCCAGAAACGCCTGCAGGACGGGCGCATGAACCACCTGGCCTTCATCAAGGACCCGGATGGCTACTGGGTCGAAGTGATTCAGCCGGCCGACCTCGCAGGCTAAGCGTTCGTCGCGGCGCGTTCGTCGGGGGCGGGAACCATCGCCTCCTCGCCGTGGTATATGAAGGTAACTGCTTCCTATGCCACAGCGAGGTAAGAACCATGCAATCCCTTCACTGTGAATACCGCGAGCACACCATTACCGCCAGCGTGATGCCCCATCCGGAATCCCCCCTGCCCTACGCCGCTGGTTGCCTGATCACTGCCCCTGATGGCCATACCAGCAGGCGCCTGTCGATGCCGATGAAGTTTTTCTCTGACCTGAAGAATGCCCAGCGTGTGTCGCTGGCCCACGGTCGAGCGCTGGTGGATCAGCAGCTGGACGCCGGTAAGCAGGTGTTCTGACTGTGCTCTGGCCTGTGGCGGCCTCTTTGCGGCTAAAGCCATTGCTGTACCGCGAAGGGGCCGCTGCTGGTGCAATCAGCTATCGCGAGCGTAGGCCACGGCGGCATCGACTTGCGCGTGCGTCGGCCTCACACCCGTATACAACACGAACTGCTCCAGCGCCTGCAGCGCAATCACCTCAAGCCCGGTAATCACCGGTTTGCCCAGCGCCTGGGCGCGGCGAATCAACGGTGTTTGCGCGGGCATGGCCACCACATCGAACACCCGCTCTGCAGCTGCAATGGCGATGTCCGAAAACGCCAGCGCTTCAGCTTCTGCGCCCCCCGCCATGCCGATCGGCGTCACATTCACCAGCATCGGCGGGCAGATATCGCCGAGTTCTGGCAGCCAGCGGTAGCCGCACATATCCGCCAGCTGCTGCCCCGCCTGTGCATTACGCGCGACGATGGTGCCTTCGGCAAAGCCGGCATCGCGCAGGGCGCTGGCCACGGCCTTGGCCATACCGCCGCTGCCGCGCAGGGCGAAAGCGGTTGCCGGGTCGACCTGGTGCCGGGTCAACAACTGGCGTACGGCCAGATAGTCGGTGTTGTAGGCTTTGAGGCGACCGTTGGTGTTCACCAGGGTGTTGACCGATTCGATGGCCGCCGCCGACGGGTCGATCTCGTCTACCAGCGCCATGCACGCTTCCTTGTAAGGCATCGACACCCCACAACCGCGTATACCCAAGGCCCGAATTCCCGCTACTGCGGCCGGCAGGTCGTCGGTGCGCATGGCCTTGTAGTAAAAGTCCAGGCCCAACTGCTGGTACAAGTGGTTGTGAAAGCGCACGCCGAATGTACCGGGGCGGCCTGCCAGGGAAATGCACAGCACGGTATCCCTGCCGGGAGTTGTCGACATAGCCTGCTCCTGAGTCATGACTGAAACGTTTGTGCAGCGTACCAGAGGCAACCGCTGGTCGTCCCTTACACAACCTTTACCATTGCCCTGTGCGCAATTGACAAATACCGGAGTCATATTAGCGACACCCCACTTGGGGGGTTTACTCGCGAGGTTGATATGAACCGTCTCATTCCCGGAATCGCCCTGCTGGTCGGCGCTTTGGCCATCAGCGGGCCTGCAGCTGCCCACGGTGGTTACGGCCACGGCGGCGGTTGGTATGGACCGGGCCCGCTACTGGGCGCTGCCGTGGTTGGCGCGGTGGTTGGCGCGACGGTGTCTGGCGGGCACGACCGTACGGTGTATGTGGAACGCCAGCCGGTGTACTACCCGCCGCAACCGGTGTACGTGCAACCGCCACCACAGCCCGTCTATTACCAGCCTTACTATGCGCCGGCTCCGCCACCGCCAGGCTACCGGGCCTACTACGGCCCGCCACGGGTGTATTACGGCCCGCCACGCTGGTAAGGGTTGATAGAAGTAATGACCACTATCGACAACGTTGATTTCAAACCCTGGTAGCTGCTGGGTATGGTAGGCCCATGTTTCACAGGAGGTCCCCATGGCCACTATCCAGATCATGTCCGTTGTCGGCAGCGCTGTTCCGGTTTCACTGCGTGAACAAGGCCTGTTGGCCTGCTGGTACCTGGTGCGCAACGGCGAGGCTGTGAGTGGGCCGGTGCCGACCCTCGCCCAAGCCCGCGCATTGGCTGAACTGTTGCAACCAGGCACTTTGGCCGCCTGACCCGAATTTGTTGTGCGTTGCTCCCTACGCCCTTGTGCCCGCCGAAATGGCGGGCTTTTTTTTGTCTGTTCCTGGTGGGTGCGGGTCGTCGGTCGTTTCACGCCTTTGCCTGGCCAGTTGACTGGTCAGGGCCACGACCCTGCCTTGCAAGCGACCGACGGTGATCACCAGTTCGTTACGCTCCTTGGCGAACTGGTCTGCCTTGGCCTCCGCCTCACGGCGGGCATCGCGCTCGCTATCGAGCAGTTCGGTCAGGCGGCGAATGACCGCAATGTCTGCATTGTCCAGCGCGCGGTCTGCCGCATCTCTGGACAGCCATTTGCGCAGCCATAGAAAGGCCCCGAGCAACATGGTGCCTGTACCACCCAGCCACGTGAGGGTGCCTGGGCCGAGGTCGGTGGGATCCATGTAAACCTCTTTACTGACGTGATGGGCAGTCCACGCATTACATCGCTGTGGCTTTTATTATTTGCAGACTTAATTTAGCCTAGAGGTAAATTGACCTCAAGGAAAATTTAGCTATGCGCGCATTTAGCAGTCAGCTAAACACTGGCATGCTTCGCCTTATGGACATCTACGAAATCCGCAAGCAAAACCTGGTCAAGCTGATAGCCGACCAGAAAAAAGGCGCCTGCGCCGAGCGCTGGGGCATGGCACCTGCGCACCTGAGCCAGATTCTCTCGGACAAGACCGCCAAGAACCTGGGCGACGACGTGGCGCGGCGGATCGAGGGTATCGAAGGCTTGCCACGCGGCTGGTTCGACGCGCTGGCGCCCGGCGATCACCCGCAGGCCGCGGGCGGGCCTGCCGACGGCGCGCTGAGCGCGGCCGATCTGGTTAGGCAGATGCTGGCAAGAAGTGGCAAAGGCATACCTGAAGAAACCCGCCAGAGGCTGCTGGCCGCGGCTGCAGAGCCCGCGCAAGCCGTATTGCTGCAGGCCGACCAAGGCCGGCCCGGCCTAGTGGGTGATGAGGTATGGATTGCCCACTATGATGTGCGCGCAGCCATGGGCGGCGGCCAGATCCCCCATGACTACCCGGAAATGTTCAAGGATGTGCGGGTCAGCCCCAGCCACCTGCGTGAACTGGGTGTGGAATTCAGCGAGCATCACCACCTGAAGATGGTCACTGGCTGGGGCCAGTCGATGGAGCCCACCATCAAGCACCGTGACCCACTGATCGTCGATGTGAGCATCCGTGAGTTCGTGGGCGACGGGATCTACTTTTTCGCGTGGGGTGACCATATCTATATCAAGCGTCTGCAGATTGCCGATGACGATCATTTCGAGATGATTTCCGACAACTCACGGCACAAGGACCGCCTGATTCGCCGCGAAGAAACCTATATCCAGGCCAGGGTTCTGCTGGTGTGGAATGCCCACCTCGTGTAAGGCGCAACCTGCCCCGGCAGCGACCTGGCGCAGGGGTTTCAGAACGGGGCAGCCGACGCCAGTGACCCACAGCCCTGCTCGACGCTCACTTCGTCAAACTGCTGGCCGGCGTGGCGCTGCCAGCGCACCAGCACGCTGCCATCAGGGTTGAAGGTCAGGTCCAGCTCGGGGGTGTCCAGCAGCAGCCCCATCACCTCCTCCCATTCCGCGTCGCCATCGCTGTCCAGGCGATGCACCAGCACCCAGCGCTGGGTCTGTGCCACAGGGTGGTTGATCATCGACGATACCCGCAGGCTCAGGCGCTCTACACCCGACATGCCCAGGGGTTGAGGGATTGTCGACGCTGTGTGGATAGGCATATTGTCATCCTGATATATGTATATTTGTACAGTATCTGCCGAAAGCTTATCGCACAGCCAAATGCAGCGTAAAGGCCTTGTCTTGAAAATTTTCGCCAACAGGTAATTTCACGCCCAACACAATTTTAGCTTTAAGCTATTGACATTTAATTTAGCTACTGGCTAACTTTTCAGCCCAGCAGCATTCAGCTTGCGCTTGGAACCTGGCTGTTCATGAGGAGTTACCATGGCCGTAGACGTCAGCACCCTGTTGATCGCCACCCCGGTGGCAGTATCCGCAACCAATCCCGTCGCGCTGGAACTTGGCGGTGAGGAAGCCATCGCCCGTTTTCCTGAGGTAGTCAAAGTACTGAGCGACGGCTCGATCCAGCTTTCTGCGCCGACCAAAGGGGCGTCGAGCAAGAGTACCCACCGCACCCGCTGTGAATGGACCGAAACCCGTTCCTGGACGCTGGCCAGCGCTGCAGACCATTGGAGCCGTCAAAGCATGACGTTGACCAAGGTCAACGCAGCGCAGAAGGTGGTCATTGCCCAGATGCACGTGCACGGCGACGACGGCCCGCCCCTCAAGGTGTTCTGGAAGAAAGGCGATATCACCTTGGGCTTTCGCCAAACCTATGACCAGGCTGACCCGGTGAATTCGACGGTGCTCAAAGGCGTACCGCTGGGTGCGCAGTTCGGCATTAGCCTGCACGTCACGGCACAGGGCCTGGTCACCGTCACCGCAACCTGCAAGGGAGCAACCGGTACTTCAGGCGGTTTGCAACTCGACGGCAGTTGGGCTTCGCGCCTGTTCGAATTCCACGGCGGCGTTTACAACCAGGTCGACTACAACGATCAAACGCCGGCCGACGATGGCTCAATCTGCATTATCAGCGACCTGACGTTGATACATGGCTGAGGCGCAAACGCCTTTTCCGTGCCGGCCCGCCTGTAAATGGGGTCGGTACCGGACCTGATCAGAACTGAGCGTACAGTTTGCCCCACCTCTATTACCGCTCGGCGCCCTTTCTGAACAGCACATGAAGGGGACAGAATGGGTACGGGATTAAATTTCGTTCACGTTGCGCCCTTTAGATATAAGGCATTCGACAGCCGTTCAGCCATACTCCAGAATGCAGCGGTTTTTTGGGGGAAAACCCTTGCACAGCCAACGACATACCAACCTTTAGTGAGCCTCAACGTGAAAACATCCCTGTCCATTCTCAGCCTGCTGCTGTTGCTCACAGGTACCGCGACGCTGCCGTCGACCGCTGCTGCACAACCCCCGGCCAAGGTGCAACGCGACCCTTCCAAACTGCACCTGGCTTCGGGCAGCGCACTGCTGATCGACCTCAATACCAACCAGGAGCTGTACTCGAACCACGCCGACCGCGTGGTGCCGATCGCTTCGGTGACCAAACTGATGACCGCGATGGTGGTGCTGGACGCCAAGCTGCCCATGGATGAGATGCTCACCATGACCATCGCCAACAACCCGGAGATGAAGGGGGTGTATTCAAGGGTACGCCCCGGCAGCCAGCTCAATCGCCGCGAGACCCTGCTGATTACCTTGATGTCTTCGGAAAACCGTGCAGCCAATAGCTTGGCCAATGCCTACCCCGGTGGCTACCCGGCATTCATCAAAGCAATGAACGCCAAAGCCCGTAGCCTGGGCATGGCCCATACCCGCTACGTTGAGCCTACCGGACTTTCGACGCAGAACGTGTCGACTGCCCGCGACCTGTCCAAGCTGCTGATGGCCTCGCGCAAGTACCCTATGCTGAGCGAGCTGTCGACCACCCGCGAAAAGACCGTGGCCTTCCGCAAGCCCAATTACACCCTGGGGTTCCGTAACACCGACCACCTGGTGAACAAGAGCAACTGGGACATCAAGCTGACCAAGACCGGTTTTACCAACGAAGCCGGGCATTGCCTGGTGCTGTTGACCCGAATGGATAACCGCCCTGTGGCCATGGTCATCCTGGATGCCTTCGGCAAGTACACGCATTTCGCCGATGCCAGCCGCCTGCGCCAATGGCTGGAAACCGGTGCAGCCAAACCAGCGCCGGCCGTGGCCATGCAGTACAAGGCGGATCGCCAGGGCAAAGGGCGGGTGGCGGCCGAGTAAACAGGCCCGAAGCAACAGGCCATGGCGCCGTCAGGCCGTGGCGCTGACCATCCCGCCCGAGCTGCTGCCACCCTCTTGCTGCAGCAGCTCCAGCAACTGCGCGGTAGCGGCCATGATCTGACCGTTGAGGGTAGCGATGCTTGCCTGCTTGGCACCGACCGCAGCCGCCTTGGACGTCTCATCCATCTTGCTGTTCTGCAACGCGGCAAGCTGCTTCTGCTCCTCGGCCATTTGCTTCTGCAAGTCCTTGATCAACTGCCGCAGCTCGCTTACCGCCTCCGACTCACCGCTGTCCGCTGTAGCCGTTGACTGTGCCTGGCTACCCGCGGATACCTTGAGGCTGTCGCTGCTGATTTGCAGCGGGCCCACCGCTTCGCCGGCCTGCTTGGCCTGATCGCGTTCTGCGGCGGCATTGGCGCTGAGCACCTGCGCCGATACGCCATTGATCATGAGGTTGCCAGCTGTGATGACGGCCATGTCGGTCCCTGTCTGAAAGATCGGTCTTTGCGTTAACCACCCTATCGGCCAATTCGCGCCGCGCTTTAGCCCAATTAAATTCCCTGTCGGCTGGCTCGTTCCACCTCATGTACTTGCACAGCGGCCGAAGCCCCGGCGGGCGTGCCTATTCGAGCATTCAGGGAATCACCATCATGAGCCAGCCCATACAGCAGGACACCATCAAAGATCTGATCGGCGTGGGCTTCGGCCCTTCCAACCTGGCCTTGGCCATAGCCCTGGAGGAACTGGCAGAGTCACAAGGCCATGCCCTGGACGCGCTGTTCATCGACAAGCAACAGGACTACCGCTGGCACGGTGAAACCCTGGCGACACAAAGCGAGCTGCAGATCTCGTTCCTGAAAGACCTGGTGTCGCTGCGTAACCCCACCAGCCCCTACAGTTTCGTCAATTACCTGCACCAGAAACAACGCCTGGCCGACTTCATCAACCTGGGCACTTTCTACCCCTGCCGTCTGGAGTACAACGACTACCTGCGCTGGGCAGCCGAACATTTCGCCGGCCAGGCCGTCTATGGCCAGCAGGTGCTGCGGATCGAGCCGCAGGTACAGGGCGGCCGGGTCGAGCACCTGCGCCTGGTGTCGCGTGATGCGCAAGGCCGCGAATACAGCCGCCGCACCCGCTCGGTAGTGGTCGGCAGCGGCGGCACACCGAAAATTCCGGCGAAGTTCGGTGCCTTCAAGGATGACCCGCGGGTGTTCCACCATTCTCAGTACCTGAGCAGCCTGAACAAACTGCCGTGCACGCAGGGCGCCCCGATGCGCATCGCCGTGATCGGCTCGGGGCAGAGCGCCGCCGAGGCGTTCATCGACCTCAACGACAGCTACCCTTCGGTCAAAGTCGACATGATCCTGCGCGGCTCGGCCCTCAAGCCCGCCGACGACAGCCCGTTCGTCAACGAGATCTTCTCGCCGGACTACACCGACCTGGTCTTCAACGAGCCTGCCGAGCAGCGCAGCAAGCTGCTGGGCGAGTACCACAACACCAACTACTCGGTGGTCGACCTCAACCTGATCGAGCGCATCTACGGCATCCTCTACCGGCAAAAAGTCGCCCACCAGTATCGCCACAACGTCTTGTGCCGCCGCCAGGTCGAAGCCGTGGTCGCCACCCGCGAGGGCCTGGAGCTGACTTTGCGTGACCTTGCCACCGACCAGCAGCAAACGCACCGTTACGATGCCGTGATTCTCGCCACTGGCTACGAACGCCGCTCGCACCGCGACCTGCTGGCACCCCTGGCCGGGTACCTGGGCGACTTCAGCGTCGACCGCAACTACCGCGTGCTGGCCAGCCCCGACCTGCAAGCCTCGGTATACCTGCAGGGCTTCTGCGAAAACAGCCACGGGCTGAGCGACACCCTGCTCTCGGTGCTGCCGACACGTGCCGCGGAGATCGCCAGGGCCCTGTACCAGGACCTCGCACAGCTGCACGGCAAACCTTCTGCGGCAGTGGCCCTGACCAGCGCCTGACCGCCACAACACGCGCCGTACAGGCCGACCTGACGCCCCTGCGCAGGTCGGCTTTGTCGTTTGAAACATTTGCTTTCATTTTAATCGGCAGGATCTCGATTCTCATTCGTCCTTATCAGTACAGCCCTCTTTGGTTGGGCGCACGCTCGACCACCCATTGCAGAAGACCCGTCTGATGGCCAAATCGTTGAAAAAATCCAAATCCAGGCTGTGGTTCCTGGTGCACAGCTGGCTCGCCTTGCCGATCTGGTTCTTTGTATTGATCGTCTGCTTCACGGGCATGCTCGCGGTGGTCAGCCAGGAAATCGTCTGGCTGGCCAACCCCGATGTACGTGCCAGCAAGCCGGACCCCGACGCCGAACGCCTGAGCTTCCAACAGGTGCTGAACGCCCTGCATGAAGCAGAGCCGGATATGGTCGTGCGCTCCATCATCCAGCCTGAGGGCTCACACTTCGCCCTCACGGCCAATGTGACCTTCCCGGACGGCACCACCCCGACCTTGTACGTCAATCCTTACACCGGTGCGATTCAGGGCAAATCCCCTGACTTCAACTTCCAAGCCTTCACCCGCGCCCTGCACGGCTGGTGGCTGGTGCCCTTCACCAACGGTTTCAGCTGGGGCTGGTACCTGGTGTCGATCCTCGGCCTGCCCATGCTCGCTTCGCTGGTAACCGGGCTGGTGGTGTACAAGAAGTTCTGGAAAGGCTTCTTCAAGCCGGTACGCACAGGGCACGGTTCGCGCATCTTCTGGGGCGACCTGCACCGCCTGGCCGGTGTCTGGTCGATCTGGTTCATCGCGGTCATTTCCATCACCGGTACCTGGTTCCTGATCCAGGCGATTCTGTTCGACAACCACATCAGCATTTCCAGCGAGCCGATCGTGCCGGTCATCGCTCGCGACGAAGTGCCCCAGACCGCCGATGGCAGCCCAGCCCCACGGATCGACCTCGATGAGGCGGCGCGCATCGCTGGCCTGGCGATTCCAGGGCTGGAAATCAACTTCATTGCGTTGCCTGCCACCGCTTACAGCCATATTTCCATGGGCGGGCGGGGCTGGTATCCGCTGATGGTCCAAAGCGCCGAGGTCAACCCCTACACGCGCAAGGTAGACAGCCAGTTCCTGCTGGGCGACCGCTCCGCCCTGGAGTTCGTCACCGAGTCCATGCGCCCCTTGCACACCGGTGACTTTGGCGGCCTGCCGATCAAGCTGATCTGGTTCTTCTTCGGCCTGGTGCTCACCCTGATGGTGTTCAGCGGCTTGCTGATCTGGACCAAACGCACGGCGCAAGCCACCGCTGCCGCGCTGAAGCGTAGCGAACGCGCACCCCGCACTGCGCCCACCCAGACCTCGCTGGAGATGCAACGATGAGCCACACCCAGGCCGTGCCCGTCAGCCCGCTGAAACAGTGGTGGTTGAAGTGGCGTTTCCACTTGAACATCCTGCTGATCCTGATCCCGCTGGGTTTCATGCCCAAGTATTTCAGCGACGCAAAGCTGTTCCGCGGCGAGGCAGGGCTGGGGGCGAATGTGATCACCGGCATCCAGGCCGGCCCCTACACCCTGGACGTGGCGGAACTGCGTGACGAAGCCCCCCGCAGAGACGGCCCGGCAGGCGACTTCAAGGTATTCAGGGCAGCGCTGTGCAAGGCGTGCGTCAACGACGTGAAGGCCGTTTACCTGCGCATCGGCAAACCGCGCAGCCTGCGAGCGGCTGGCACGATCTTCTTCGGCGCGCCTTACGCCATGGCCACCAACCTGCCGATCCCCCCGCGCACCCAACCCGACGCCCAGATCTGGATCACCGTGGAAGGCTGGGACGGCAGCATGCACCAGGCGTCTGTCCCGCTGGCCCAGGCATCGCCAGCCACCGTGGCCTGGCTCGAGAAAAAAGGAGGCAAGAAATGAAATACCTGCTGCGCACCCTCGCCCTGCCCTTGCTGGCACTGGCCGCAAGCCCGGCACTGGCCCACAACCCTATGTGCGAATGCGAAGAACTGGCCAGCGGCCAAGTCAAGTGCACCGGTGGTTTCTCGGACGGCAGTGGCGCCCCCGGGGTAACCTTGGATGTGATCGGCTACGACGAGCAAGTGCTGGTCGGCGGCAAGCTTGGCGACGATTCGTCCCTGACCTTCAAGCGCCCGGACGGCGAATTCTACGTACTGTTCGACGCCGGCCCCGGGCACGTGGTGGAAGTCGACTACGCCGATATCGCCCAGCCATGAGCCGCGCTCACGTGATCCGCCCGGCCGGCGCCGGGCACGAAACCCTGTACGTGCTGTTGGCCAGCCTGCTGATAGTGACGTTGGCGGCTGGCGTGGTGTGGCTGCGCGGCGAGCGCGAGGACGAACAGGCCATCGCCAGCCACCAGATCGACGCCCGCCGCGACCTCACTGCGGCCGAGCAAGGCCTCTACACCGACCTACGGGTGGCATTCGACGAGATCCTGTTGCTGCGTGAAGAAAACGCCGCTGCACCTGGGGTACAGGCCCTGGCCGACGAAGGCCTGCCGCCGTTCGTGGTCGACGCCGGCAGCCAGAGGCGGGGCAGCCACCAGTGGACCTGGCTGGCGTCCGGCGCCTACCTGGGCCGCAGCCAGGCACCCGAAATTGCCGGCAGCCTGCTGCTGATCCTGCCACCCGACAGCACCGGCCAGGCCGATATCTGGTTGCGCCGCGACAGCGCCGCACCCCTCCCGGATGACCTCGGCCAGGCGGCACTGATCGCCGCTGGCTGGCAACAAGTGGTCAGCCACTACGACGCCGGGGTTACCCGCGAACACCGCCACTGAACCGAAGGACTCGCCTATGTTTCGCTCCGCCCTCGCCCTGCTCCTGGCCCTGGCCCTGCCGGCAATGGCCCTGGCCGATAACGGCAAGCCGCTGCGTATCGGCATCACCTTGCACCCCTACTACAGCTACGTGAGCAACATCGTTGGCGACAAGGCCGAGGTGGTGCCGCTGATTCCGGCGGGCTTCAACCCGCACGCCTACGAGCCCCGGGCCGAAGACATCAAGCGCATCGGCACCCTGGACGTGGTGGTGCTCAATGGCGTTGGCCATGACGACTTTGCCGACCGCATGATCGCCGCCAGTGAAAAACCTGATATCGCCACGATCGAGGCCAATCAGAACGTACCGCTGCTGGCGGCTACCGGCATTGCCGCGCGCGGTGCCGGCAAGGTGGTCAACCCGCACACTTTCCTGTCGATCAGCACGACCATTGCCCAGGTCAACAACATTGCCCGCGAGCTGGGCAAGCTCGACCCGGACAATGCCCGGTTCTACACGCAGAACGCCCGGGCCTACGCCAAACGCCTGCGTGCCTTGCGTGCCCAGGCACTGGCCAAGGTCACCGAGGCCCCCAGCGCTACCTTCCGCGTGGCCACCATCCATGCTGCCTACGACTACCTGGTCCGCGACTTCGGCCTGGAAGTGACCGCCGTGGTCGAACCCGCCCATGGCATTGAGCCAAGCCCGGCGCAGTTGAAGAAGACCATCGACCAGCTCAAGGCACTGGACGTGAAGGTGATCTTCTCGGAAATGGACTTTCCCTCAGCCTATGTCGAAACCATCCAGCGTGAGTCTGGTGTGCGCCTTTACCCCCTTACCCACATTTCCTATGGCGAATACACCAAGGACAAGTACGAAGTGGAAATGAAGCGCAACCTCGACACCGTGGTCCGCGCCATTCAGGAGAACCGCGCATGACCGCCGCTGCCAACCTGGCAACCGCCAGTGGGCCGCGCATCACCTTTGCCGGCATCGACCTGACCCTCGGCCGCACCCGCATCCTCGAAAAGGTCAGCTTCACCGTCGCCCCGGGCAGCGTGCACGCCATCGTCGGCCCCAACGGCGGCGGCAAGAGTTCGCTGATCAAGACCCTGCTCGGGCAAATGCCCCACCAAGGGCAATTGACCCTGCACTGGCCGGGGCAAGGCGAGGTGATTGGCTACGTCCCGCAGGCCCTGGAGTTCGACCGCGGGCTGCCAATGACCGTGGATGATTTCATGGCTGCCATGTGCCAGCGGCGCCCGGCCTTCCTGGGGTTGTCACGCAGGGTGCAGCCTGCCATCGATGCTGCGTTGGCGCGGGTTGGCATGCTGGAAAAGCGCAAGCGGCGCATGGGGGCCTTGTCGGGCGGTGAGCGTCAGCGGGTGCTGCTGGCCCAGGGGCTCATCCCCGAACCACAACTGCTGGTGCTGGACGAGCCGATGTCGGCGCTCGATGAAGCCGGCATTCAGGTGTTCGAACAACTGCTACTGGCCTGGCGCCAGGCCGGGACCACTGTGTTGTGGATCGAACACGACCTGGAAGCCGTGCTGCGCCTGGCCGACCGGGTTACCGGGCTGAGCCGTCAGGTACTGTTCGACGCCCCGCCAGCCCAGGCCCTGACGCCGGAGCGCCTGCTGGGCCTGTTTTCCGTCCACCCGCGTAACGAGAGCATTGCCTGATGAGTTTCGACATTTTTCGCCAAACGGTCCAGGGATGGGCCGCTGCCGGCTACCTGCCCGAGGCGCTGGCCTATGGCTTCGTGGTCAACGCCTTGCTGGCCGGCCTGATGATTGGCCCGGTGCTGGGTGGCCTGGGCACCTTGGTGGTGGTCAAGCGCTTTGCATTCTTTTCCGAAGCGGTCGGCCATGCCGCACTGACCGGTGTGGCTATCGGCATCCTGCTGGGCGAGCCCTACACCGGCCCTTATGGCAGCCTGTTCGGTTACTGCCTGCTGTTCGGCATCCTGCTGAACTTCCTGCGTAACCGCACCGGGTTGTCACCGGACACACTCATTGGCGTATTCCTCTCGGTGTCACTGGCGCTGGGCGCCAGCCTGCTGCTGATGCTGGCGGGCAAAATCAATGTGCACATCCTCGAAAACGTGCTGTTCGGTTCGGTGCTGACCGTGAGCGGGCAGGACCTGGTGGTACTGGGCATCGTCGCCGTGCTGGTGCTGGCCTTGGCGCTGCCGCTGTACAACCGCATCATGCTGGCCAGCTTCAACCCGCAGTTGGCCGCCGTACGCGGCGTGGCGGTGAAAACACTGGACTACCTGTTCGTGGTGCTGGTGACCCTGGTCACCGTGGCTGCAGTGAAGGTGATTGGCGCCATTCTGGTCGGTGCGTTGCTGGTGATCCCGGCTGCCGCCGCGCGCCTGGTGAGCCAGTCACTGAAGGGCTTTTTCTTCCTCTCGGTGCTCATCGCGAGCATCAGCGCGTTGTTCGGCATTCTGCTACCGATCGTGTTCGACCTGCCGGTGCCGTCGGGTGCCGCGATCATCCTGGTCGCCGGTCTCTGCTTCGCCCTCGCTGCGCTCGCCCGCACCCTCGTTCCCCGCCTGCAAGGAAACCCGGCATGAACCTGAAACACCTGACCCTGGCACTGGCCCTGGCCAGCCTGCCGTCGCTGTCTTTCGCCACGCAGGTGCTGACCACCTTGCCGATCACCCACAGCCTGGCCAGCGCCCTGCTCGAGGGGACCGGCGTACAACTCAAGCGCGCAGCCCCGGCCAACCTGCCGGCCAGTCGCCAGCCGTCGTATTTCAGCGGCCGTGGTGGCGCTAGCCTGGACAAGGCTGCGCAACAGGCCGATGCGGTGATCGGCGTGCGTTCGATCTGGCGCGACGACCCGCTGTACCCGATGGCTCGGCGCAGCAATATCCGCATTGTCGAGATCGATGCCGCACGGCCGGTGGACGGCGCCTTGCCAGGTATTGCGGTGAGTGGCGACGATGCCTACGACGCCTACCCGTGGCTGAACCCGACCAATCTGGGGCGCATGGCGGACGTCGTGGCCAACGACCTGGAACGCCTGGCGCCCAGCGAAAAAACGAAAATCCAGGGCAACCTGGCCGCGCTCAAACGCCAGCTGTTGGCGCTTGCCGCCAGCAGCCAGACGCAGTTGGCCAAGGTCGACAACCTCACAGTGGTCAGCCTGTCGCCGCGGTTGGGTTACCTGGCCAGCGGCCTGAACCTGGATGTGGTGCAGCAGCCGCTGCCAACGGCGTGGGATGCCGCCGCGCTGAAGGCGCTGGAAGCCAACCTGAAGGCACAGGATGTGGCGTTGGTGCTGGACCATCGCCAACCGGAGCCGGCGCTGGCCGCAGCGATCAAGGCAGCCGGCGCGAAGCTGGTGGTGGTGGACAGCGACCCGGATGATGCGTTTGCCGGGTTGAAGGCCAGTGTCGAACAAGTCGTCGGGGCACTTGGCGAAAGCTGATCAACAGTCCCTCGCAAATTCTGGAGGCGCTAGCGCTTCATGCACCGTTGATAACGCTCGTCCACCCGCCCTGCAAACCACGCCGTGGTCAGCTTGCGGGTAATCTTCGGGCTCTTCAGTTCGATTCCCGGCAGCACCGCTCGCGGTAGCGGCTTGCCAGCGGCGGCGTCGGCCAGGGCGAATACCCCGGCGTACAGCTTGCTGGCCTCGAACACCAGGCTGTCGCCGTCCTCCAGTTGGCGGCGAATCTGCGGGTTGCGCAGCCCCAGCTTCCCGCCCACTTTGCGCGCCGCCGTTTCGGTCGCGCCCGGCATGATCGACCCCGGTGCGATCAGGTCGCCGTCCAGCGCCAACCGCACACCCGTGACCTTGCTCAGCGCCGCTTGAAACGCCGCATTGCGGCTGGCGTACCAACCCGCATTGAAATCGGCGAAGCGGTAGAGCGGGCGTTCGTAGCTGGCCGGGTAACCCAGCAAGTGCGCGATACCGAAATACATGCCACCGCGCCGGCTGAACACCTCCTGGCGAATGCTGCCGTCATGGCTGTAGGGGTACCCCTCCGCATGCTGTTCGGCAAAGTCGATGCTGACCTGCATCGGCCCGCCGGTATGCACCGGATTCAGCCCGCCAAGCAAGGTCCTGCCCAACGGTAGGCGAGCAATGACCTCGTCGTACAGTTCGCTCAACTGTTTCTCGCTGCGCACTGCCTGTAGCCGCTGCTGGTAGCTTTGGCCGTTGCCAGACGGCGTTTTCAACGCACCATCGATCAGCAGCCTGGGGATGTGCAGGCGCGCGGCGCGGCGGTCGATTTCTTCACGGGCGATACGCCCCAGGTTGGGCACCTGTGGGTCGGCCGTGAAGGTCGACTCCTGCTCGGTGACCGCCAACACGGCACACAGGTTGCTCTTGCTGGGGGTGATGCGCTGGGCCTCGAAGGCCACCTGGATGTCCTTGGCCCAGCCCTCGCGGTCGCGGGCTTGCGTGGGTAGCAACCGCAGCAGTTGGGCGCGAACCTTGGCAGGGTCCGCTTCGGGCACTTCTTCGCGGCGCCCGGCGCAACCTTGCAGCAGTGCCAGGGCCATCATGCCTGCCGCCCATAACCGGCCGTTCAGGGCTGTTCACCGACCAGGTAGGTCTTGCTGATGTGGCGGAACAACGGATGCGCCGC
The DNA here is from genome assembly GCF_013305665.1 of Pseudomonas sp. NY5710. NCBI lineage: Bacteria > Pseudomonadati > Pseudomonadota > Gammaproteobacteria > Pseudomonadales > Pseudomonadaceae > Pseudomonas > Pseudomonas sp. NY5710. The sequence goes on along the minus strand of NZ_CP045554.1, from coordinate 2,152,876 downwards.
ACTCCCCATCAGCTCGAACAGCACCATTTCCCGGGTCACTACCTGCGCACCGGCTTCGCGCATGCGCGCCAGGCCCGCCGCCTTGCTGGCCGCCGTGCGGCTGTCACAGGCATCTTCGACCACGAACACCTGCTTGCCCAGCGCCAGCAGGCCGAGCACGGTCTGCAGCACGCAGACATGGGTTTCCATGCCACACACGATCACCTGTTCGCGGGCCATCAGGCTGTCGGGCAAGCATTGGGCGGCAACGCAGGAAAAATGGCTTTTCTCCACCACCTGGGCGGCCGGTGCCGCCACCAGCAACTCGGCCAGGGTATGGCCCAGGCCCTTGGGGTACTGTTCTGAAATCACCACCGGCAGCTCCAGCTCGGCGGTCGCCGCCAGCAGCCAGCGGGCCCGCGCCCGGGTGCCTTCGGCGTCGCTCATGGCGCCGATGAGCTTTTCCTGGATGTCGACGACCAGCAGCGTGGCCTTGTGTGGATTGATCAGCATGCTCTGCCCCTTGCCTGGGAAAAGGCCTAGCCTCCCCCAGGCAAGCGGTGACGTCAATCAGGCGGACAGGCGCAACGGTTGCAGCGAGGCAGTGAGGGCGTCGAGCACACGGTCTTCATGCTCGTGGATGAAGAAGTGCCCGCCGGGGAACATCTGCAACGAAAACTCGCCGTGGGTTTCTTTGCCCCAGGCCCGCAGTTGCTCGTCATTGGCCCGGTCCTCAATGCCGCCCAGCACATGCAGCGGGCAGCTCAGGGCCGGCCGCTGACGGTAGGCGTAGGTGCCGCACAGCAGGAAATCGGCGCGCAGGGTCGGCAAGGTCAGGCTCATCAACTCGGCATTGGCCAACACTTCCTCGGGCGTGCCTTGCAGCTCACGCAGCTCGCTGATCAGCTCGGCGTCGGTTTTGGGCTCGCGCCAGTGCCGGCCATCGTAATCTTCGCGCCGGGTCGGGGCCGCCGTGCCGCAGGCGAACAACGCCAGCGGCGCCGGGCAGCCAAGCGCTTGCAGCTCATGCGCCAGCTCGAAGGCCAGCAAGGCACCCAGGCTGTGGCCCAGCAACGCGTAGGGTGCATTGGCGGCCAGGCGCTGCTCGCTGGCCAGTTGCCGGGCCAGCGCCTGCATGTCGGTGTGCAGCGGCTCGGCCATGCGGGCGCCGCGCCCGGGCAGCTCCACCGGGTGTACCTGCACCCACGACGGCAGCTTGCGCCGCCAGCGGCTGTAGACCATGGCGCTGGCCCCCGAGTACGGCAGGCACAGCAGGTTCAGTGCGGTCACTGGGGGGCGGCTTCGGCCATTTTCTGGCGCAGGCTGAGGGGGCGCATGTCGGTCCACACCTCGTCGATATACGCCAGGCATTCCTTTTTCAGGCCGCTTTTGCCCACTGCACGCCAGCCGTTGGGGATGGCTTTGTAATCGGGCCAGATCGAGTATTGCTCTTCATGGTTGACCACTACCTGGAACTGGATATCTTCGCGGTCGAATACAGAAGTCATTGCCTGCCTCCTTGAATGATGAAAACCGCTGCGCGCACTGGCGCAGGGGGCTTTCAAGTAGACGTAGCAAGGCGGCGGAAAATTAACTTCATCTCATGCATCGCGCAGCAGGTCGTGGGTATCGAGCAGGCGGAACGCAACCTCGGGATTGCGCTCCAGCCCGCGCCGGATCGCCGCCGGGATCGCCTGCCGGGTTTTGCGGCATAGCCCGGGCTGGTTATCCAGTTCGATGACGATGCCGCGCATGGTCCGCACTTCATTGAAGCCCGGGGCAATGTGCACGCGAATGCCGAGATTGTCGAACAGGCGTTGTTGTAACCGCTGCAAGTCTTCAAGGTCCTTCAGGTTTTCCAGGCGGTCGAGCAGGCGCTTTTCTTCCTGGCGGGTCAGCAGGAGGATGCGCTGGGCGGTCTGCGGGTGGTCGGCCAGTTGTTCGCGGCCACAAATGCAGGCGCCAGGGGGGCAAGGCTGGCGCAACGGTGGAGAGCTGGTCATGAGGCAAGCATAGCCAGTTTTTGCGGGTGCTTGTAGAAGCGGTCTTTTATCGCACGTGCCGTGGCTTTACAGCTGCAGCAAGCGCTCGCGCAGGAAGTTCACGAACCCCTGCACCGGCCGCGCCACCTGCCGGTGCTGCGGGTACACCGCCGACAGCTGTAATGCCGGCGGCCGCCAGTCATCCAGCACCGTGACCAGGCGCCCATCGGCCAGCGCTTGCCCAACGATGAAAGTCGGCAGGTAAGTCACCCCCATGCCGGCAATCGCCGCATCCCTGAGGATTTCACCATTGTTCGCGCGCATGCGCCCGGCCACCTGAATCGCCTGGGCCTTGCCAGCCTGCCGAAACTGCCACTGCACCTGCCGCGAATGCCCATACGGCAGGCAGTCATGCCCGGCCAGGTCTTCCGGCTTGGCCGGCACACCGCGCGCCGCCAGGTAGCCCGGGCTCGCGCAGTACACCCGCTGCACATCGGCGATGCGCCGGGCGATCAGGCTGGAGTCCTCCAGCCCGCCAATCCGCAACGCCAGGTCATAGCCTTCGCCGATCAGATCCACCGCCCGATCACTGAGGTCCACCTCCACATCCACCTGCGCATGCAACTGCAAAAACTCGGTCAGCAAACAGCCCAGGTGCGCCATGGCGAACGACAACGGCGCGCTAAGGCGCAAGGTGCCGCGCAAGGCCTGGGCCTGGCCGCTGATGTCGTGCTCCACCTGCTGCACTTCACCCAGCAAGCGCAAAGCCGCCTGGTAGTAGTGCCGGCCCAGCGGCGTGGCATCCAGGCGCCGCGTGGAGCGGTTGAGCAGGCGCACGCCCAGGCGCTCTTCGAGTTGCATCAGGCGCCGGCTCACCGATTGCTTGGACATCCCCAGGCGGTCGGCGGCGGCGGTAAAACTGCCGGCCTCCATCACCTGGGCAAAGATTCGCATGTCTTCGTAGGGGTTCATTGTCTCGCTCTTGGTGACAGTTAAACGCTTTATAGCGGCTTTTTCCCACGAACGCACCTGCCTAATCTACGCACAGGTCGCAACGATGGCCCAGCAGGCCAGACAAGACGCCCATTCCCGACACTTGCACAGAAAAGGATTCGCCCATGAACATTGTCCACACAACACTGACCGCCTCGCTTCTGGCGCTGTCCGTTTCCAGCGCGTTCGCTGCGGGAAGCCCAGGCGTCGAGCAACACACCCAGGCCTTCCTCGAAGCCCTGGAGCAAGGTGGCGGCAAGCCACTGGAGCAACTCAGCCCGAAAGATGCCCGCGCGGTGCTGACCGGCGCCCAGGCCTCGGTCAAGGTTGACCTCTCCGGGGTCGAGGTGAAGGAACGCACCATCGAGGCGGACGGCCAGTCGATCAAGCTGCAGGTGGTTCGCCCGGCCCATGTCAAAGGGGCGTTGCCGGTATTCATGTTCTTCCACGGCGGCGGCTGGGTGCTCGGCGACTTCCCGACCCACCAGCGGCTGATCCGTGACCTGGTGGTTGGCTCTGGGGCAGTGGCGGTCTATGTCGACTACACCCCGTCGCCGGAGGCGCACTACCCGACCGCGATCAACCAGGCCTATGCCGCGACCCGCTGGGTGGCCGAGCACGGCCAGCAGATCGGCGTGGATGGCAAGCGCCTGGCCGTGGCTGGCAACAGCGTCGGCGGCAACATGGCAGCGGTCGTGGCGCTGAAGGCCAAAGAGGCTGGCACCCCGGCCCTGCGCTTCCAGCTGTTGCTGTGGCCGGTGACGGACGCCAGCTTCGAAACCGCTTCGTACAAACAGTTTGCCGAAGGGCACTTCCTGACCACCGGCATGATGAAGTGGTTCTGGGACAACTACACCACGGATGCCAAGGCGCGGGAACAGATCTACGCCGCGCCTCTGCGGGCCACCACCGAACAGTTGCAAGGCTTGCCGCCAGCGCTGGTGCAAACAGCCGAGTTCGACGTACTGCGTGATGAAGGTGAGGCCTATGCCCGCAAGCTCACTGCCGCCGGGGTGCCCGTGACCTCGGTGCGCTACAACGGCATGATCCATGACTATGGGTTGCTCAACCCGCTGAGCCAGGTACCGGCGGTCAAGGCGGCTATGCGCCAGGCAGGCGCTGAACTCAAAGCGCATCTGAACTGAGCCCATGACCGGAAGACCTGCCCAGGACCAATCGAGATGTTGGCGCTCGGTCACCTGGGCTTGGCCCGAATGCTGATAGAACTGCCAGTAGCCGCCACTTTTTTCCTGTGCGCAAATTGCACCAAAGCCCACGATAGCTATGCGTGCGGCTGTGCTACTCCACTCAGAAAAAGGTGCTCGCCAATGTGGACACGAATAGCCCTGTCGCTTCTAACCCTGGCAAGTTTGATCGGTTGCGTGTCGCACACGTCCTCTGTGCTGCCTGCCCGTCCGCCCGCGCAGACTCAGGCACTCACAAGCGCAACAGCCAAGTCACAGCAGTTGATCGAATTGAACAAGCGGGGTGAACAGGCGGTTACGCAACTGAAAGTCTGGTACGACTCGGTCACCGAAGACTGTGGTGGGCCTGACAAACCCAGCTACCTGTGCAGCGGTTTTGAAATGCGTGCCACCGGTTTCATCCCAGAATCGCTACCTTGGGACCCGAGCCGCAAGCACTTGGATAAAGGCGCCATAGCGTTTTCCTGGGTGCGCCGCGATACCAACTTCGGCAGGGCGGCGGAACGCTTCAATGGTTATTTGTTCCCGCCTCTGCAGGCCATCCCGCACGGCAAGCTGCGCGAGCTCGAAGTACTGTGCACCTTCCCCATCGATGGTGGCACGGACAACCGCGAAACCGCGCAGGGGTGCGGCCCGCATGATGGGTTTGAGAGCACCACGGATGCGTGCCAGAAGGTCGGCGTGAAGGATGCCGAAGCGTGGTTGGCAACGTACAGCGAAGATGACATCAGAAAATCAAGAGTCTGCGGGTGGGACCTTCGCGAAGCACCCGCGAACATGAAGGCCCGATGGTTCGAGATGCCGATAAAAGTCAGGGCAGGTTTGAGCGCAGATGCGTGGATGGGCTACAACGAGATTTTGCTCCCTGCCTGGCAAGTCGGCGTGGGCGCCGACTTGCCTGTTTTCGCATTTTTCTATGTCGAGGGTCAGACGCAGGCTGGCTTGCTGGCGCAGTTCGACCAGTTCCGGTATCACGCAGCGTATGGCCAGGCGGTGCCTGTAATCCGAATCAAGCTGCCCACGGCGAAGGATCAGGTTATGCAGCTAAGCTACGATGAGCAAGACCAAGCGGTAGGTCGCCCCATCGTGACTTCGGAGGTCGATTTCGAGTCCGAGCAGGTCGGTGACCGCAAGGAATTCAAGGTTGACCAGACGACATTCAAACTACATGGCACGGGTGGGATCAGCGACGATTCGCACAGCGGCGATGGAAGCGCCATAAAGGCAAAACATCTTACGTTCGACGGTTCAACCGAAATTCTGCTGCCTGGCACAGGTACCCGCCGCGTAAGTTACGACTGGGGGTGCAGTGATCTATGTACCAGAGATCTCACCTTCACGGACAACCACAAACGGCTGAGTGACCGTGAAGGTATGCATTATGGGTCCGATGAGCTAACGGTGAACGGCCCTGAAATACTGCACCTTCACATGGTTGAAGACGGCGAAAATCCGCGCATGGTCATCGACAACGTGCACGTTACGCAAGCGCCTTGAGCCTCTGTTTTGCCAGTAGTAGCCCTATCGCCGGCTCGCCGGCGTCAGGGGCATCAACCAACACTCACGGCCCCACCCCTTCAACGATGATCACGTCGGCCTTCGCTACCCCTTGGCGATGGCTGCACGCCTCCTGGTACAGCTCAGACCGGTAACACGCCACCGCCTGCGCGTAGGAATCGAATTCGATCACCACGCTACGCTGAGGTGTGGGCCGCCCTTCCAGCGCCTCGCTGCGCCCGCCACGGGCCAGAAAGCGGCCACCGAACGCCTGGAAGGCAGCCGGGGCGCGTTGGGTGTATTGCTGGTACTGCTCGGGGTCGGTCACGTCCACATGGGCGATCCAATAGGCCTTCATGCGCCTTCTCCTGATTAGCCGATACTTGTGTATGATGGTATACCATAAAAATGACACCACCACAGCGAGCGTGCAACATGGCTTTCAACACCATCGAGGAACTTCTCGAGGACTACCGGCAAGGCAAAATGGTCCTGCTGGTGGATGACGAGGATCGAGAAAACGAAGGCGACCTGCTGATCGCCGCCGAGCGTTGCGACGCTCAGGCCATCAACTTCATGGCCCGCGAAGCGCGGGGCCTGATTTGCCTGACCCTGACCGACGATCACTGCCAACGCCTGGGGCTGGAGCAGATGGTACCGGCCAACGGCAGTGTGTTCAGCACCGCGTTCACCGTGTCGATCGAAGCTGCCACGGGCGTCACTACCGGCATCTCTGCCGCCGACCGGGCACGTACAGTGGCCGCGGCCATGGCCCCCACGGCCCGCCCCGAAGACCTGGTCCAACCCGGCCATATATTCCCCCTTCGTGCCCGCGAAGGCGGCGTACTGACCCGCGCCGGCCACACCGAAGCGGGTTGCGACCTTGCGCGCTTAGCCGGCTTCAGCCCGGCCTCGGTGATCGTCGAAGTGCTCAACGACGACGGCACCATGGCGCGCCGCCCCGACCTTGAGGTGTTCGCTGCACGGCATGGCATCAAGATCGGCACCATCGCCGACCTGATCCACTACCGCCTTAGCACCGAGCAGACCATCAAGCGCATCGGCGAACGGGAACTGCCGACCGTGCATGGCACCTTCCGCCTGGTCACCTATGAAGACCGCATCGAAGGTGGCGTGCACATGGCCATGGTAATGGGCGATATCCGTCGCGAGCAGCCAACCCTGGTCAGGGTGCATGTGATCGACCCCCTGCGCGACCTGGTCGGCGCCGAATACGCCGGCCCCGCCAACTGGACCCTGTGGGCCGCACTGCAGAAGGTGGCCGAGGAAGGCAGCGGCGTGGTGGTGGTCCTGGCCAACCATGAATCCTCACAGGCATTACTGGAGCGGGTACCACAGCTGACCCAACCGGTGCGGCCTTACCAGCGCGGGCAGTCGAAGGTGTACTCGGAAGTGGGCACCGGGGCGCAGATTCTGCAGGACCTGGGGGTCGGCAAGCTGCGCCACCTGGGGCCGCCGCTTAAATATGCGGGGCTGGCGGGTTATGAGCTGGAGGTGGTGCAGAGCATTCCATTTGAGCCAGGACGTATGGGCTGACGCAATGCCTTGTAGGAGCGGCCTTGCGTCGCGAAAGGGCCGCATAGCGTCCCCAGGTTCTCAGCGTTGACAGATGAATTGTTGGGGCCGCTTTGCGGCCCTTTCGCGACGCAAGGCCGCTCCTACAGAGGTTCACGCAAGCACGCAGAGCATAGAGTGATGGCCGGTCGCCTCATACCTCTTGCCAAAAGTTTGGAATACCATAATATGATATCCCGTAGACCTTAAATCTGCACGCCGGCGTCCACATCGCCAAATGGCCACCAACACTTTGTTTTAGCTGCTCCCCGAACACTATTGGCGGGCGCACCAAAAGCCCCGCCTCGAATAACAAAAGCAACGAGGGCGTAACCATGCTGTTGAGCAAACGTGTAACCGCAGTGCTGTCCGCCAGCCTGCTGACCCTGGCATGTCAGGCCGCCCAAGCCGCCGACAGCCTCAACTTCGTCAGCTGGGGCGGGACTACCCAGGACGCCCAGAAAGAAGCGTGGGCCGTTCCCTTCACCAAAGCGACCGACATCAAGGTAGTCCAGGACGGCCCGACCGACTACGGCAAGCTCAAGGCCATGGTCGAGAGCGGTAACGTGCAATGGGACGTGGTTGACGTGGAAGCCGACTTTGCCCTGCGCGCCGCCAGCGAAGGCTTGCTCGAACCCCTCGACTTCACCCAGATCAAGCGCGACAAGATCGACCCACGCTTTGTGTCCGACCACGGTGTCGGCTCGTTCTTCTTCTCCTTCGTGCTCGGTTACAACGAAGGCAAGCTCGGTGCCAATAAGCCTGTCGACTGGGCGGCGCTGTTCGACACCAAGACCTACCCTGGCAAACGCGCCTTGTACAAATGGCCCAGCCCAGGCGTGCTGGAACTGGCCCTGCTGGCCGACGGTGTAGCCCCCGACAAGCTCTACCCGCTGGACCTGGACCGCGCCTTCAAAAAGCTCGACACCATCAAGAAAGACATCGTCTGGTGGGGCGGTGGTGCTCAGTCGCAGCAATTGCTGGCCTCTGGTGAAGCTGCGCTGGGCCAGTTCTGGAACGGTCGCGTCTACGCCCTGCAGCAAGACGGTGCCCCGGTGGGTGTGAGCTGGAAGCAGAACCTGGTCATGGCCGATTTCCTGGTCATCCCCAAAGGCGCCAAGAACAAGGACGCGGCCATGAAGTTTCTGGCCAACGCCAGCAGCGCCGAAGGCCAGGCCGAGTTCGCCAACAAGACCGCCTACGCGCCGGTCAACGTCGACAGCGTGGCGAAACTGGACAAGGACCTTGCACCCAACCTGCCTACCGCCCATGCCCAGGACCAGGTCACCCTCGACTTCGCTTACTGGGCCAAGAACGGCCAGGCCATCGCCGCGCGCTGGAATGAGTGGTTGGTCAAATGAAAGTCGCCATCAACGCCCTGCATAACGCGCAAGGTGCCCCCACAGGGGCCGGCGCTCCGGGCACCGTACCGCGCCGTGTCAGCCTGAGCCAGCGCTGGAAAGGCAGCCGTAACCTGCTGCCGGCCTTGCTGTTCCTGGGTCTGTTCTTCTTCGCCCCGCTGATCGGCCTGTTGCTGCGCGGGGTACTGGAGCCAACGCCCGGGCTGGGCAACTATGAGCAGCTGTTCGCCAACTCGGCTTACGCACGGGTGCTGTTCAACACCTTCTCGGTGGCCGGTGTGGTCACCCTGATCAGCGTGCTGCTGGGGTTCCCGCTGGCGTGGGCCATCACCCTGGTGCCCAAAGGCTGGGGCCGCTGGCTGCTGAACATCGTGCTGCTGTCGATGTGGACCAGCCTGCTGGCACGCACCTACTCGTGGCTGGTGCTGCTGCAGAGTTCGGGGGTAATCAACAAGGCGTTGATGGCCATGGGCATTATCGATGCCCCGCTGGAGATGGTGCACAACCTGACCGGTGTCGTGATCGGCATGAGCTACATCATGATCCCGTTCATCGTGCTGCCGCTGCAGGCGACCATGCACGCCATTGATCCGATGGTGCTGCAGGCAGGCTCGATCTGTGGCGCCAGCCCGTGGACCAACTTCTGGAAGGTGTTCCTGCCACTGTGCCGCTCGGGGCTGTTCTCCGGGGCGCTGATGGTGTTCGTGATGTCGCTCGGTTACTACGTCACCCCGGCACTGCTGGGTGGGGCGCAGAACATGATGCTGCCGGAATTCATCATCCAGCAGGTGCAGTCGTTCCTCAACTGGGGCCTGGCCAGCGCCGCCGCCGCACTGCTGGTGTTGATCACCCTGGTGCTCTTCTACCTGTACCTGAAGCTGCAGCCGGAGTCCCCGGTTGGCAACCCGAGGTAAACCGCCATGCTCCTTTCCCCCAATGCCATGGGCCGCCCGCTGCGCACAGGCCTGTACCTGACCACCGGGGTGATCGCAGCCTTCCTGCTGCTGCCGGTAGTGTTCATCGTGTTGCTGTCGTTCGGTTCGTCGCAGTGGCTGGTATTCCCGCCGCCCGGCTGGACCCTCAAGTGGTACGGCCAGTTCTTTTCCAACCCTGAGTGGATGGAGGCTGCACTGGCCAGCTTCAAGGTGGCCGTGCTTACCACCGTTGCAGCGGTGCTGCTGGGTTTACCCAGCGCTTTCGCCCTGGTGCGTGGCCGCTTCCCGGGCCGTGAACTGCTGTACGGGCTGTTCACCATGCCAATGATCGTACCGCTGGTGATCATTGCGGTGTCGGTGTACGCGCTGTTCCTCAAGCTGGGCTATACCGGCACGCTGTTCGCGTTCGTGGTCAGCCATGTGATCGTCGCCCTACCCTTCACCATCATTTCGATCATCAACTCGCTGAAGCTGTTCGACCAGTCGATCGAGGATGCCGCCGTGATCTGCGGCGCGTCGCGCCTGCAGGCGATCTTCAAGGTCACCTTCCCGGCCATTCGCCCGGGGATGATTGCCGGGGGCCTGTTCGCGTTCCTGGTGTCCTGGGACGAGGTGGTCCTGAGTGTGATGATGGCCAGCCCCGACCTGCAGACCTTGCCAGTGAAAATGTGGACCACCCTGCGCCAGGACCTGAGCCCGGTGATCGCCGTGGCCTCGACCTTGCTGATCGGCCTTTCGCTGCTGGTCATGTTCATTGCCGCCGCCTTGCGCCGGCGCACCGAAAACGCCTGAGCGCGGAGATAACAACAATGAGTGCAGTGATCAAAGACAACGCGCACGGCAAGACCCTGGTCAGCCTGCGCGGCCTGAACAAGCACTACGGCGACTTCACCGCCGTGGACAACCTCGACCTGGAGATCCAGGACGGCGAGTTTCTGACCTTCCTCGGTTCCAGCGGCTCGGGCAAGTCCACCACCCTGTCGATGCTGGCCGGCTTCGAAACGCCGAGCAGCGGCGAGATCCTGGTCGACGGCCAATCGCTGGTCAACGTGCCGCCGCACAAGCGTGATATCGGCATGGTGTTCCAGCGTTACTCGTTGTTCCCGCACCTGAACGTGCGCGACAACATCGCCTTTCCGCTGGCCATTCGCAAACTCAATGCGGGCGAAACCAGCAAGCGTGTCGATGCCATGCTCAAGCTGGTGCAACTGGAACAGTTCGCCCACCGCAAGCCGTCGCAGATGTCCGGCGGCCAGCAGCAACGTGTGGCGATTGCCCGCGCGTTGGTGTACGAGCCACGCATTCTGCTGATGGACGAGCCGCTCGGGGCCTTGGACAAGAAGCTGCGTGAAGACCTGCAGGACGAGCTGCGTCAACTGCACCGCCGCCTCGGCATCACCATTGTCTACGTGACCCACGACCAGGAAGAGGCCATGCGCCTGTCGCAGCGCATTGCCATTTTCAGCCACGGCAAGATCGTTGGCCTGGGCACCGGCTACGACCTGTACCAGAACCCACCGAATGCTTTTGTGGCGTCATTCCTGGGCAACTCCAACTTCTTGCGGATCAAGGCCAGCAGCAACGGCGCAGCCAGCTTTGAAGGCCAGCCGGTGGCCATCCGCCTGACCCCGGGGCTGGCAGCCTCGCAGGATGCACTGATCATGGTCCGCCCGGAAAAAGCCCTGGCCCTGACTGCCGAACAAGCCGCGCGCCAGCCGCTGCCGGCTGGCTGGAACGAGGTCAGCGCCAAGGTTGGCGAGGTACTGTTTTTGGGGGAAAGCCAAACCTGCCATGTGGTGACTGCTGGCGGTACCGAACTGACGGTCAAGGCGCTGTCTGCAGCGGGTATGCCGATGCAGCCAGGGGATAACGTGAAGGTGCGCTGGGCAGTGGCTGATGCCTGCATCTACACCGAATGGGCCGAGAGCGACCTGAGCAAATCGGCCGGCGCGCATTGAGACCGCCAGGGCCGCCTTGCGGCCCATCGCCGGCAAGCCGGCTCCCACAGGGATCGCATCAGGGCTGGCAGGTGTTTGTCAGAAGATATGCAGCGCCTGTGAGATCGAGCGCCGCGCGGGCGGCGCTCGATCTCACAGGCGCTGAAGATACTGCGGCTACCCTTGCCAGAAACCATAGAATCTCCCACAACGTACAGCACAGGTCTTGAGAACATTGCTATCGTGTGGGAGCCGGCTTGCCGGCGATGGGCTGCACAGCAGCCTTGACAGCCTCAATCCCATTGACTGTCACATTATCATCACGCCCCTGTCGTAATCTGCCGGCCAACTCTATGCCAGAGGGCCACCCGGCATGCCGCGCCTGCTTGTGCTACTGCTCACCGTGCTACCACTGGCCACCGTGGCCAAACCCGTTCATTTGCGTGTGCAAGGCTCCAATACCATCGGCGCAGCCCTGCTGCCGGCGCTGGTGGAGGGCCAACTGCGTGCGCAGCAAGCCAGCGCGATCCAACGGCAAGCCGGCAAGCGGCCCAACGAAACCGTGATCACGGCCCGGGACACGCAGGGCCAACCGGTGCGCATCGACATCGCTGCCCACGGCTCCAGCACCGGCTTCACCGCCCTGGTTGAGGGCGAGGCCGACCTGGCCGCCGCCTCACGGCCGATCAACGACAACGAAGCACTCCAGTTACGAGCGTTGGGCGACCTGCGTGCTACCGCTTCCGAGCAAGTCATTGGCCTGGATGGCGTGGCGGTCATTGTCCACCCCGACAACCCGCTGCCGCAGCTCAGCACAGGGCAACTGGCGCAGATTTTCTCTGGCCAGATCCAGCGGTGGGAAGAATTGGGCATTTCCGGCGGGGCTATTCACCTGTACGCCCGTGACGACCGCTCCGGCACCTTTGAAACCTTCAAGGCACTGGTACTGGAGCCGCAGCACGCGGCACTGTCAGCCCAGGCCCGGCGCTTCGAATCCAGTGACGAACTGGCTGCACGGGTGAGCACCGACCGCCAGGCCATTGGCTTCAGTAGCCTGGCCGCAATTCACGGGGCCAAGGTGCTGGCGGTGGCTGAAGGGGACGCCCCAGCCATGCTGCCGGAGCGGGCCCTGGTAGCCAGCGAGGACTACCCCCTGTCGCGGCGCTTGTACTTCTATCTGCCGGCCAACCCCAAACCACGCGCCAAGACCCTGGCGGACTTCGCCCAAAGCCCGGCAGGCCAGGCCATCGTCGCCCAGCAGGGGTTCGTTTCGCAGCAGATACAGGCCCTGCCAGTGCCACCACAGGCAGGCATGCCGCCGCGCTACCGCAGCCTGGCCAGGCAGGCACAACGGCTGAGCGTGAACTTTCGCTTTCAGGCAGGCAGCGCCAACCTCGACAACAAGGCCCTGCGTGATGTGCAACGGGTCGCAGATTACCTGCACCAGGCCGGCAAGCTACAGGGCAAGACAGTGCTGGTTGGCTTCGGCGACCCCAAGCTGACCCCAGGCCGCGCTGCGCTGCTGTCGCGCTTGCGGGCGCAGGCGGTGCGCCGCCAGTTGGCACGTAACGGCGTCGAAGTGCTGCAGGTGACCGGCATGGGCGCTGAATTGCCTGTGGCCGACAACGAACGTGAGCAAGGGCGGCTGCACAACCAGCGTGTGGAGGTATGGGTGTACTGAGCCACAGGGTGCTGCTGTTCACGGCCGCCTGGCAAACAAATGTAACAGCTCCGGGTTCGGCAGCGCAGGCAAACAGGTCTAGCCTCAAGCCTATGTGATACCGGGCCCCTCTGACGGCTGCCACGCCGTGATGTCGGATCACTGTTGCCACGCAACGTCGACATTCAAGGAGGGCTCATGACAGCTCTACAGGCGTTTCTCACCACCCCGTTCCTCGGTACCAGCATCTGGTTGTGGCTGATGTTCATGGCCATCGTCATCGGCCTGCTGGTACTCGACCTCGGCGTGCTGCACCGCCACGAACGTGAAATAGGCATGCGCGAGAGCCTACTGTTGTACTCCGGCTACTTCAGCATCGGCGTGCTGTTCGGCGGCTGGGTCTGGTTCCAGCTAGGCGCGCAATCGGCGCTGGAGTTCTACACCGGCTTGCTGGTCGAGCAATCACTGTCGATGGACAACGTGTTCGTCATGGCCATGATTTTCAGCTATTTCGCCATCCCCCGCCGTTACCAGCACCGCGTGCTGTTCTGGGGCATCCTCGGGGTGGTGATCCTGCGCGCGATCATGATCGGCGTGGGCGCAGCGCTGGTGCAGAACTTCGCCTGGGTGCTGTACGTCTTCGGGGCCTTCCTGCTGTTCACCGGGGTGAAGATGGCGCTGTCCAAAGAAGACAGCCATCCAGACCTGGCCAATAACCCAATCCTCAAGTTCGTACGCCGGCACCTGCGGGTGACCGACGAAATTCATGGCTCGCACTTCTTTGTCCACCAGACACCCCCGGGGCAGAACAAGGCCCTGCGCCATGCAACGCCGTTGTTCCTGGCGCTGGTGCTGATCGAACTGGCCGACCTGGTGTTTGCCGTGGACAGCGTACCCGCGATCTTCGCCATCACCCAGGACCCGTTCATTGTCTACACCTCGAACATCTTTGCCATTCTTGGCCTGCGCTCACTGTACTTTGCGTTGTCGGCGTTGATGCACCGGTTCGTATACCTCAAGTACGCATTGGCGCTGGTGTTGATCTTCATCGGCTGCAAGATCTTCTACCATGGCATGGTCGGCAAGGTGCCGGCGTTGCTGTCGTTGGGTGTGACGTTCGGGTTGTTGCTGGGTGGGGTGGTGGTTTCGCTGATCAAGACGCGGGGGCAAGAGGCGACTGTCGTGGATCCGCCGCCGGAACACGCTACGCCCCAAGCCAATGCAGGCCACAAAGGGTAGGCCTGACGAGCATCAGCCTGCCTCACCCCCCGCTGCGCAACATCTCTGCCGGCACATACTTGCCAATCTCATACTTGCCGATCGCCGCCCGGTGCACTTCATCGGGCCCGTCGGCCAGGCGCAGGGTGCGCTGCATGGCGTACATGTACGCCAGCGGGAAATCGCCGCTCACCCCTGCCCCGCCATGCAGCTGGATCGCCCGGTCGATCACCTTCAGCGCCACGTTCGGCGCCACCACCTTGATCTGCGCGATCTCGCTGCGCGCGACCTTGTTGCCGGCCGTGTCCATCATGTACGCCGCTTTGAGCGTGAGTAGCCGGGCCATGTCGATTTCCATGCGCGAATCGGCAATCTTGTCGACATTGCCCCCCAGGCGTGCCAAAGGCTTGCCGAAGGCGGTGCGCGCAACCGAGCGCTTGCACATCAGTTCCAGCGCCCGTTCGGCCATGCCGACCGAACGCATACAGTGGTGGATACGCCCAGGGCCCAGGCGCCCCTGGGCGATCTCGAAGCCGCGGCCCTCGCCGAGGATCACGTTTTCGTAAGGCACCCTTACGTTCTCGAACAGCACCTCGGCGTGGCCATGCGGTGCATCGTCGTAGCCGAATACCGGCAGCGGGCGAACAATCTTCACGCCAGGCGTATCGGTTGGCACCAATATCATCGAGTGCTGCTGGTGACGCGGGCCTTCGGGATTGGACAGGCCCATGAAGATCATCACCTTGCAGCGCGGGTCGCACGCACCCGACGTCCACCATTTGCGGCCATTGATCACCCACTCGTCACCGTCACGCACCGCGGTCGCGGCCATGTTGGTAGCGTCCGAGGAGGCCACGTCCGGTTCGGTCATGGCGAAGGAGGAGCGAATCTCGCCCCGCAGTAGCGGCTCCAGCCACTGGCGTTTCTGCGCCTGGCTGCCGTAGCGCACCAGCACCTCCATGTTGCCGGTATCCGGGGCCGAGCAGTTGAACGGCTCCGGGCCGAGCAGTGAGCGGCCCATGATTTCGGCCAGCGGCGCGTACTCCAGGTTGCTCAGCCCAGCGCCGTACTCCGACTCGGGCAGAAACAGGTTCCACAGCCCCTCGGTGCGGGCCTTGGCCTTGAGCTCTTCCATAATCGCGGTGGGCTGCCAGCGGTCGCCCTCGGCGACCTGGCGGTCGAACACCGCCTCGGCGGGGTAGACATAAGCATCCATGAACGCGGTGACACGCTCGCGCAGTGCCTGGACCTTGGGCGAATAGGCGAAATCCATCGGGCTTACCTTCACGGTTCGAAGAACATGGCCAGAGCCTAGAGCAGCGCGCCCCGATCCACCTAGTCTATTTTCCGCGTGTATGAACATTCATAACCGATATATGATCGGCGGATAACTCCAACAAAGAGCGGCGCCCATGAACCTCAGCAAGGTCGACCTCAACCTGTTCATCGTGTTCGATGCGATCTACACCGAAGCTAACCTCACCCGCGCCGGGCAGATCGTCGGCATCACCCAGCCGGCAGTGTCCAACGCCCTGTCGCGCCTGCGCGAAACCTTCAACGACCCGCTGTTCGTGCGCACTGCGCAAGGCATGGTGCCCACGCCCATGGCGCAGAACATCATCGGCCCGGTGCGCAACGCCCTGGCGCTGCTGCGCACGTCCGTACAGGAAAGCCGCATTTTCAACCCGCAACAGGCCAACAAAACCTTCCGTATCAGCATGACCGACCTGACCGAAGCGGTCATTCTGCCGCCCCTGTTCCAGAGGCTGCGCCGCCTGGCGCCGGCGGTGCTGATCGAGAGTTTCCTGTGCAAGCGCCGTGAAACCACCAAGGAGCTGGCCGCCGGCCGCCTGGATTTCGCCATCGACGCACCGTTGAACACCGACCCCCAGGTCCGCCACGTGAAGCTGATGCAGGACCGCTACGTCTGTGCCCTGCGCCAGGGCCACCCGCTGGCGGACAGCAAACTGACCCTCGACAGCTACCTGGGCATGACCCACATCCACATTTCCAGCCGCCGCAACGGCCTGGGGTATGTCGACCTGGCCTTGGGCAAGATGGGCGTGCAGCGCAAGGTCGCCCTGCGCTCGCAGCACTACCTGATGGCCTCGCAAGTGTTGCAGCAGACCGACATGGCGATGACCGTCCCGGAGCGTTTCGCTCGCCGTCATCAGCTGCGCTACCACCCGCTGCCGGTGGAGGTCCCGGCCCTGGAAACTCACCTGTACTGGCACGAAAGCACCGACCAGGACCCGGCCAACCGCTGGATGCGCGAGCAGATCACCGAACTGTGCCAACGTGTAGTCGCCGATGAAGAAAAAGCGCTTGAACCCGCCTGACACACACTCTGAACGCGGTCGAGGCGCATCACGATATGCTGTGCGAAGGGAAGGATCGAGGAAAATATTCTCCAAAAAATTATTCAAGTAGAACAGACACACCTATAGGCCGCAAATAGTGCAGCGGGAAGCGAAAAGCATCTTTCCGACAAACGATAGGCTGATGCCAACGATCGCCTAACCCACGGCGACAGACATGGACATGCCCCGATGCCTAACGCCCCGCTGTATTTCGATTACGCCGCCACTACCCCGGTCGATGACCGGGTGGTGGAAACCATGCTCGCCTGCCTGGGCCGCCAGGCCAACTTCGGCAACCCGGCCTCCAGTGGCCATGCCTACGGCCAGGCCGCCCGCAGTGTGGTGGAGCAGGCCCGACAGCAAGTGGCCGAGCGCATCGGCGCTTCAGCCGAAGCGCTGGTATGGACCTCTGGCGCCACCGAGTCGAACAACCTGGCGCTCAAAGGTGTTGCCAACGGCTTCGCCCCACCCGGGCACCTGGTCACCAGCCTGCTGGAACACAAAGCCGTACTCGACACCGTAGCCGAACTGGAGCGCCAGGGCTGGGCGGTCACGCGCCTGGCGCCTGATGCCCGTGGCCTGATCCAGCCCGCGGCCGTACAAGCCGCGTTGCGCACCGATACCCGACTGGTATCGCTGATGGCCGTCAACAATGAACTGGGCACGGTCACCGACGTTGCCGCCATTGGCGAGTGCGTTCGCGCCCATGGCGCCCTGTTGCACGTGGATGCCGCACAGGCAGTGGGCAAACTGGCGATCGACCTGAACGCGATGGCTGTCGACCTGATGTCGTTCTCGGCGCACAAGGTCTATGGCCCCAAAGGCATCGGCGCCCTGTACGTCGGGCCTCGGGCGCGCCCGGTACTGCGCGCACAGATCCACGGCGGTGGCCATGAGCTGGGCCTGCGTTCCGGGACCTTGGCCACCCATCAGATTGCCGGGATGGGCAGTGCTTTCGCCCTGGCCGGGCAGCCCGACGACAGCGAGTACCTGCGCCTTGCGCAGCTGGCCACGCGGCTGCTGGAAGGTTTGCTGAAGTTGCCCGGGGTCAGCCTCAATGGCTGCGCCACGCAACGCATCCCGCACACCCTGAACCTGTGCATCGACAGCCCGGGCTTCAACAGTGCGGCGCTGGCCAGCGAACTGGCGTTGTCCACCACCTCGGCGTGCAACTCGGCGAGCAACACGGCCTCCCACGTGCTGCTGGCGCTGGGGCTGAATGAGCACCAGGCGCGCAACAGCGTGCGCCTGAGCATCGGCCGTTTCAGCACCGACGCTGAGATCGACAAGGCGCTGGAGGTGTTTGCCAGGGTACTGGCTGCGGCGTCGGCAGCCTTGTGGTAACCCGCCTTTTGCGCGGCCCCTGTGGGAGATTCTATGGTTTCTGGCAAGGGTAGCCGCAGCATCTTCAGCGTCTGTGAGATCGAGCGCCGCCCGCGCGGCGCTTCGCGGGTAAACCCGCTCCTACGTTTGTTTCGGGCCAATTATGCCTGGGGGATTTGCGCGCGAACGCCTTGGCGCCCACCACGATATCGCGTCGTAAAAACAAGGCGGTCGCGCGCGTCCGGCACAGGCAATACTGGCCCGAAACAAATGTAATCGATGGACTCGCCCCCGCCGAGGCATCACAGTGCCACGGTGGCGTTCGAAGAAGCCAACGGCAGCGAGGGCGAGACCATGAAAAAGCATAGCTCCAAGCAAGCTTCTCTGTCTTCCACTGATGTGGAATCTTGCACCACCATTGCGATCGACCTGGCCAAACAGGTCTTTCAATTGGCAGGTGAGGATGCTACTGGCAGGGTTATCTACGAAGATCGCATTAAATCGCGGCAAGCTTTCCACGATTTCCTGATCAGATTGCCCTCCACAGTGGCCGTCTTGATGGAGTGCGGCCCTGGTGCACAAGCCTGGGCAAGGCTGTTGCAGACCCAAGGTAACTCAGTGCGTATTCTTCCTGCGCAGCGCGTTGCCGAACACCGCAGCGGTGCAAAGAACGACCGCAACGACACCCATGCCATTTTGCGTGCCGGCCGAGATAGCAGCATCGCGGCGATACCCATCAAGAGCACCGCAGCATTGGCCATCCAGGCCCTGCACCGTGTTCGGCGCGGCAGCATCAAGCGGCATACAGCCTTGGGTAATCAGATGCGTGGCTTGCTGCTTGAGCACGGCGTATCCATGCCGCAGGGCGATGCAGCGATCATCAAGCAAGTGCCGCGGTGCCTGGAGGATGCTTCTTTGCCTTTGCCAGACTTGTTGCGCGAGCTGCTCGATGAGCTGTTGGCTGACTGGCTGTCCCTGGGTGAGCGCATCGCCCGGTTGAGTAAGCGGCTGGAAGCGACAGCTCGCGAGGACAAGGTTGCGCAGAGACTGATCACCATTCGTGGCGTCGCGCCATCACCGCCACCGCGATTGTCGCGAAGCAGACAGAGCCCAGCCGTTTCGCCAGTGGCCGAATGTATTCAGCCTTCTTCGGCATCGTGCCCGACCAGCACAGCAGCGGAAACAAGGTCAGATTGGGCAGGATGAGCAAACGAGGTGATGGCTACATACGCAGCCTGATGATTCAGGGCGCGCATGCTGTCTTGAGTCAGCTAAAGCCTGATTCCGATCAGCCAGACGATCGCCGCCTCTTACGCTGGCTGTCTCGCCTTGGACGCAAGGAGGCGGCGATCAGACTGGCTAATCGGAATCTGCGCATCATCTGGGCGCTGTTGCAGAGCGATCAGGTTTATCAACGCAAACCGAACAGCAAGCCGGAGGCGGCTATGAGCCTCTGACCAACCGAGTAATGCCACCGGGGCGCTGAGCGCTCCAACCCCTGCTAGTGAACATCGACCCTTGGTAAGACCGTCGCAGATTGATGCCTCCGCTCCTACAGGCCTGTTAGTGGCCTCAATGTAAACGGCACTCTGCGAGCTCACCACGATGGTGGCCAGAAGCAAAAAGCTTCCTCGAATAGGCCTGATACATAGATGCAACCGGGTTCCTATGTTCAAAAGCAGCTAGACAGTGTGGGCGAGTCCATACATAGGAGCGGGTTTACCCGCGAAGCGCCGCGCGGGCGCCGCTCGATCTCACAGGCGCTGCATATCTTCTGACAAACACCTGTCAGCCCTGATGCGATCCCTGTGGGAGCTGGCTTGCCGGCGATGGGCTGCAAAGCAGCCCAATGGCTGCCACCAGGGCTTGACTGCCTGGCATTACCCGGCTGCCGCGCTTACAGGAAGGTGAATACCTGCGATGCCGGCAAGCGCGACTTGCCCAGGCCGGCATTGAAGTCGGCCTCACTGCGATAGCCCAGGCAGAGCATCACCACGCTGGTGAACCCCCGCTCGCGCAAGCCCAGTTCTGCATCCAGCAGCTTGCTGTCGAAACCTTCGATGGGCGTGGCATCCAGCCCCAGTGCCGCAGCACCCAGCAACGCCGTACCCAGGGCCAGGTAGGTCTGCTTCTCCATCCAGTGCTGCACGTCCTTCAGATCAAAGCGATGCAGGTCAACGTAGTGACGGCGGCTCTGGTTTTGCGCCGCGCGCGCCTGTTCGTCCCGGAAGCGCCCGTCGGCGGCCTCCTGGTCCAGCACGCTGTTCAGGTGCGCTTCAGTCATTTCGGTACGGGTGCAGAACACGATCACGTGCGAAGCATCGAGCAGCTTCGGCGTGTTGTAGGCATAGCCCTGCGAGGTGCTCTGGGCCAGGCGGGCCTTGCCTTCGGCGCTGTCGGCGACGATGAAGTGCCAAGGCTGGGAATTGACCGAGGACGGGCTGTGGCGCAGTTGCTCGAGCAGGGCATCGACCGTGGCCTGGGGAATACGGCGTGAGGCATCGTAGGCTTTGGTGGTGTAACGGCGCTTGGCCAGCGAGACGGTATCCATGCAACGACTCCAGGTATGAGCAGTGAATTTGCCGCTCATCTTATCTTTCCTGCAGAAAAGAAAAACCGGCACAATGCAGCAACACTTTCGGCCCTGGAGTGAAAATGCTGCGCATCGCAGACCTTGAGCTGTTCGCCCGTAGCAGCGTGCTGGGCAGCTTCACCGCCGCTGCCCACGAAGCGGGCTTGCTGCCTGGCCAGGTGGCTGCGGCCATCAAGCGCCTGGAGCGCGACCTGGACGTGCGTCTGTTCGCCCGCACCACCCGCAGCCTGCGCCTGACCGCAGAGGGCGAGCGCTACCTGCCGACCGCACTGAATGTGCTGGAGAGCCTGCGCCAGGGCCACGAGGACCTGCATGGTAACCCTGATACCCTGCGCGGTACGCTGCAGGTGTCGGCGCCCTCCGACATGGGCCGCAACATGCTGTTGCCATGGCTCAGCGCCTTCCGCCGCGAGCACCCGGCGTTGCAGGTGCGCTTCTTTCTCTCTGACCAGATCGCCGACCTCAACCGTGACCCGGTAGACGTGGCCATCCGCTATGGCCACAACCAGGACGCCAACTACATCGCCCTGCCCCTGGCTGCCTGGAACCGCCGGGTGCTAGTCGCCTCGCCCGACTACCTGGCCCGGCACGGCCGCCCACTCACCCCCGATGCGCTGCAGCAGCATGCATGCCTGTTGTATATGCAGCACAACCGGGTCTACGACAAATGGCAACTGGGCAACCGCACCGTGCAGGTGCGCGGGCCGCTGGTCAGCGACGACGCCGACGTCATCCGCCGTTTGGCCGTACAGGGTGAAGGCATCGTGTACAAGTCGTGGCTGGACGTCAGCGCCAACATAGCCACCGGCGAACTGGAGGTCGTTCTCCCCGAACTGCCCGGCGAATCGACCCCGGTCACGCTGGTGTGCCCGCATCGTAAACAGCTCACCCCGGCGGTGACCCAATTGCACCTGTGGCTACGCGAGCGCTTCGAGGCGTTGCGTGAACCGGCACTGGCCAGCGGCTGCACAATTGTTCCAGACTGACCTCAACCGTTACGCTAGGGTGGCCTTTTGAACCGGCGGCATGCCCCCATGAGCAACTGGATAGACTTCAAGCAGGACGCCGACACCGGCATCGAGTCGGTGCGGGCGCATTTTGTCGGGCATGCCTACGACCCGCACTGGCACGACAGCTTTCTGGTGGGTGTCACCGAACAGGGCGTGCAGCAGTTCAATTGCCGCCGGGTGCGCCACCGCAGCACACCCGGGCAGGTGTTTCTGCTCGAGCCTGGCGATATTCACGATGGCCTGGCCCCCACCGAGGAAGGCTTCACCTACTCCACGTTGTACCTGGACCCGCTCTGGCTCGACCAGCAATTGCGGTCGCTGTTCGAGCACGCGCCGGGCGGCAGCCTGCCGAGCTTTGCCGATACCCTTTGCCATGACCAGCGTTTGGCAAGCGCCACCGCCCTCGCCTTCCGCGCGGTTCATGACCAGGACTTGCGCATCGTCCGGCAAACCGCCACCGACGAACTGCTTGCCCGCCTGACCTGCCACCTGCAATGGCGCCGGCGCATCAACCCCGACCCGCGCCTACCGCTGAGCGCGCAGCGCGCGCGGGACTACCTGCATGCCAACCTGGAACGCGACATTGGCCTCGACGACCTGGCCCAGGCCTGCGGCATCGACCGTTTTCGCCTCACCCGGGCGTTCAAGGCCGCCTTCGGTATTGCCCCTCATGCCTACCTCATCCAACTGCGCCTGACCCGTGCCCGGCGGCTGCTCGCCCAAGGCCAGAGCTCGGCGCAAGTGGCCGTGGCCTTGGGCTTTGCCGACCAGAGCCACCTGGGCCGCTGGTTTCGCCGCGCCTACCAGCTGACACCGGCCGACTACCGCAGGCGCTGCTCAAACCTTCCAGACTGAAGCGCCTGGCAACAGCGAGCATGGGGCTTTGATGCTTTGGAGCGTTCCACATGTCTCAGCCGATGCTGCCCTTCATCCTGTTTGCTTTGGTCGCCAGCCTCAGCCCGGGGCCAACCAACCTGTTGATCCTGGCGCACGGCGCCCGCCTGGGCCTGCGGGCCAGCCTGTTGCCGATCCTGGCGGCCTGCTGCACGGCAGCGACGATTGTGCTGCTGGTGGGCCTGGGGCTGGGCGAGCTGTTGCTGCGCCACCCGCTGGCACAGCCACTGATGAGCTGGGCCGGAGCGCTGTGGTTGAGCGGGCTGGCGTGGAAAATGCTGCGCAGTGCCGGGGCACCGCTGCACGCAGGTACGGCTCAAGGCTTCAGCGCACTCAGCGCCGCCTTGCTGCAGGCGGTCAACCCCAAAGTGTGGTTGATGGCCGTGGCGGTGGTGGGGGTGTTTGCCGCCCCCAGGTTACCGGTATGGCAGTTGGCGTTGGTGTTCTGCCTGATTGCCCTGCCGTGCATGGGGGCATGGGCGGTACTGGGGGCAGGCAGCGCCCGCTGGTTGCAGGCGCCGCAGCGGTTACGGGTGTTCAACCAACTGTTGGCGGGGCTTTTGCTGATTTCAGCATGGGCGGCGGTGCTGGCCTGACGCCCTCCCACCGGTTTGGGCTGCCCCTGCAGCCCATCGCAGGGCCTGACCGGTCAGTGCGGTAACGCCTCTCGCAAGCGCCGGGTGCTGGCCACTGCCAGCAACAACGCGACCACCGCCACACTACCGCCTACCAGGCCGATGTACGCCACATCCAGCCGGCTGCTGACAATGCTGCCCAACAGTGCCCCGCCCCCAATGCCGATGTTGTAGATACCCGAGAACAGCGCCATCGCCACGTCGGTCGCATCAGACGCCAGCTTCAACGTCTTGGACTGCAACGCCAGGCTGAAGCTGAGGATCGCTACCCCCCACAACATGCTCAGCCCCGCAAACACGTAGAAGTTGCCTGACAGAGGCAACAGCAACAATAGGCACGCCGCCAGCACCCCCATCGAGCCCAGCAGGAAACCCTGCGCGAAGCGCTCGCTGTAGCGGCTGAACAACACTGAACCCAGTACCCCTGCACCCCCGAACAGCAACAGCAACAGCGTGGTGCGCTCGCCGCCGATCTGCGCCACGTGCAGAGCGAATGGCTCGATATAGCTGTATGCGGTGAATTGCGCAGTAATCACCAGGGTCACCAGCAGGTAGGTGATGACCAGCGCCGGGCGCCTGAACAGGACCGGCAGGCTGCGTAGCGAGCCGGAGTTCTGGCTGGGCAGCAGCGGCAACGACTTCATCAGGCACAACATGGTCACCAGCGCCACACCGGCAATGCTCAGGAAGGTGATGCGCCAGCCCAGCGCCTCCCCCACCACACGCCCGAGCGGGATGCCAAGCACCATGGCCAGGGTGGTGCCGGTGGCCAACAGGCCCAACGCCTTGGCCTGCTGCCCCGGCGGCGCCACGCGCACCGCCAGCGAAGCGGTAATGGCCCAGAACACCGCATGCGCCAGGGCAATGCCGATGCGACTGACCAGCAGCATGGCGAAGCTCTGCGACAGCCAGGACAACAAATGGCTGACGATGAACACCATAAACACCAACAACAGCAAGCGCCGCCGTTCGATGTTGCGGGTCAGCAGCATCATCGGCAGAGAGGCCAGCGCCACCACCCAGGCATAGATGGTCAGCATCAGGCCGACCTGGGCAGTGCTCATCTCGAAGCTGCGGCCAATGTCACTGAGCAGCGCCACCGGGACGAATTCGGTGGTATTGAAAATGAAGGCCGCCAGGGCCAAGGCGATGACGCTAAGCCAACTGCCGCTGCCCGTGCCGGGTGGCAGGTGGCTGGGTACAGGTCCGTTCATTGTAGAAAGAGAGTCTCCGCGAAAAAGCAACAGGTCGCGCGCCAGCGCCCCGCTTTACGGGCTTGCCGACGTACGCATTGTCATGAATAGGAATGCCGGCATGGTACGCGTCACACCCGGGGCTAACAACCGCAAGTCGGGCATAAGGAGTACCATGCGCGCTTGAAGTGAAACACGTTGCAGCAAGGAGCCCGCCCCACTCATGGATAAGCAGTACCCCCAGCAGCAATGGCAGCAGGCGGTCATCGCCTATGCCCAGGCCGTCAACGACTACGTCGCACAAGGCCGTGCCCAAGGCTGGGACAACCTTCAAGCGCCACAAGTGCCCGCCACGGAACACCTGCTCGACGCCTGGCTGGCGGCGCTGCAGGCAGCCAACCGCCCGGGCTGCAGTGAGCAGCAGCGCCAAACCTTCCGCGAAGCCTGGCCGCCTGCCCACCAACCGCTGGTGCCGTTGCTCGACAAGCATGGCCAGGGCATCAGCAATGTCCTGCTGCTGGACGACGGTAGCCTGCTGGCGCGCATCGGCATGCCGCACGACAAAGGCCAGGTGCTGCGTATCGATCGCCATGGGGTCACCCCGGTGATCGGCGTCGAGTACTTCGGCCGCTGCCCGGCCCGCCGCTACTTTGCCCTGGGCAATGCCGAAGGCGTCCGGGTGACCGCTGGCTGGGGCGGCCCACAGGTACAGCGCCTGGCCTGGCCGACCGGCCTGGAAGGGTTGCCGGCCGGCTACCCGTTCGAGCCGTTCGACCTGCCACCCGCGCCCACCGCTTTGATCCCCTTCCCGGACGGCCAACGCGTACTGCTGGTCAGTGCCGATGGCACCTTCGTGTTGGCCAGCGACGGCGCAACCCGCCTGCTGCCGCACCAGGCGCGGGTACTCGACGCCCTGGCCGAAGGCACCGAGCCGGAAGACATCAGCCTCGGGCTGAGCATGGAGCACGGCACGGTGTCGGCGGATGGCCGCTGGGTCGTGGTGGGTGAGCAAGGCAGCCGGCACCTGGTGCTGGACGACCGGCTCAGGTTGGTGGCCGAGATTGGTCCCGGCAGCGAATACCCGCATTTCGCGCTGTTCAACCAGCGGGGTAACCAGTTGATCCTCAACGCCTGCCACTTCTACAGCGGTGCCACGCTGGCGGTACGGGTAGCCGACCTGCCGGGGCTGCGCACCGATTACTACAGCCAGGACCCGCGCACCCCACTGGTGCAGGATGGCGCGCGTGTCTATGCCGGGGCGGCCCGCACTGGCGAATACATCATCGGTGATGCCTACGGCTACCTGCGGGCCTTTGGCGAAGATGGCCAGGAGCATTGGCAGCACTACCTGGGCTCGACCATCAGCGCCATGGACATCAGCGCCGACGGGCGTACCCTGGTGGCCGCCAGCCATGCCGGGATTGTGGCGGAGATTGCCCTGGACAGCGGCCGGCCGGCGTGGCAGATCGGTACCGGCGCGCATGGGGAGGTGCGCCGGTGGCTGTTCTGGAAGGGCTGGGACAAACCGCTGGCCTGGTAGCCAAGCCTGCCCCGGCAGGCCAGCGCCGGTCGCTTCGCGGCTTGCCCGCCAAGCGGCCGACGCAGGCCCCGATCAGGCCTGCAGCGTGGCCATGTCGATCACGAACCGGTATTTCACATCACCGGCGATCATGCGCTCATACGCCTGGTTGATATTGCGGATATCCAGCATCTCGATATCGCAACGGATATCGTGTTCGGCGCAGAAGTCCAGCACTTCCTGGGTCTCGGCGATACCGCCAATCAACGACCCCGCCAGCACCCGACGCTTCATGACCAGGTTGGCCGCATGCACGGCCGGGTCGATCGGTTCGATAAGGCCGACCAGAATGTGCACCCCGTCGAACTTCAGCGTTTCCAGGTACGGGTTCAGGTCGTGCTGCACCGGAATGGTATCGAGCAGGAAATCGAAACGGTCGGCCGCAGCGCGCATCTGCTCGGCATCGGTGGACACGATCACATGGTCGGCGCCCTGGCGCCGCGCTTCTTCGGCCTTGGCCTGGGAGCGGGTGAACAAGGTCACTTCTGCGCCCAGCGCCTTCGCCAGCTTGATGCCCATGTGGCCCAGCCCGCCCATGCCCAGGATGCCGACCTTGTGGCCCGGGCCGACACCGTGGTGCTTGAGCGGCGAATAGGTGGTGATGCCGGCGCACAGGATCGGCGCGGCGCTGGGCAGGTCCATGCCGGCCGGAATGCGCAGCACGAAGTGCTCGCTGACCACGATGCTGCTGGAGTAACCGCCCATGGTGTTGCTGCCGTCGACCCGGTCCGGGGTGGCGTAGGTCATGGTCGGGCCTTCCTGGCAGTATTGTTCCAGGTCCTTGGCGCACGCCTCGCAGTGGCGGCAGGAGTCGACCATGCAACCCACGCCGACCAGGTCACCTACCTTGTAGGCGGTAACCTGTTCGCCCGTGGCGGTGACGCGGCCGATGATTTCGTGGCCAGGCATCAGCGGGTATACGGCAATGCCCCATTCGTTGCGCGCCTGGTGGATGTCGGAGTGGCACACGCCACAGTACAGGATCTCGATGGCGACATCGTCTGGGCGCGGGCTGCGGCGCTCGAAAGTCATGGGGGCCAGGGGGCTGGTAGGGGTTTGGGCGGCGTAACCGATAGCGGTATACATGCTGGACCTCGCTGTAGAGTGAAACGATTCAGTGATGGAATTGTGCCCCCCATTCGCCCCCACGCCCACGGCAGATTCTCCGGCATGCATGCCTGATTCTCCGAACCTGCCCTTATGCTACTGGCGCGATACCGTCAATCTGCGATCATTAGGCTGTCTGATCCTCTGCCCTGGTTCATCATGCAACTGACCCGCCACGTCGATGCCAACGCGCCCCTCTGCGCCCTGATCCGCTGCCTGGCCACGCGCCCGGGCTTCGTGCCTACGCACCTGCCTCAGGTGCAGGTACTGAGTTGGGACCACTATGTCGCCAGCAGCCCGCAAATCTACGAGCCCAGCCTGATGATCCTGGCCCAGGGCAGCAAGCTGGCACGCCTGGGGCCACGCACCCTCGAATACGGTGCTGGCCACTACCTGGTGCAGGCGTTGTCAGTGCCCTTCATGTGTGAAACCTTCGCCACCCGCGAGGCGCCGCTGTTGGGCGTGGCGGTGGACATCGACCGTGGCGTGCTGGGTGAACTGGTACAAAGCATGGACCTGGCGCCAGACCCTGCCGTGCAGGCGCAAACACCGCAATCGATGACTTCCGCAGCACTGGATGCGCCCATGCGCGACAGTGTGGAGCGCCTGCTGCAGTGCCTGCAGGACCCACTGGATGCCAAGGTCCTGGGCCCGGCGAGGGTGCGTGAAGTGCTTTACACCGCGCTGCGCGGCCCGCAGGCTGGGGTATTGCGGGCGCTGGTGGAACAACAAGGGCACTTTGCCCGCATCGGCGCTGCCCTCGCCCACTTGCGCGAGCACTACAGCGAGCCCCTGAGCGTGGAGGCGCTGGCGGCACGGGCCAACATGAGTGTGTCGACCTTCCACGAACACTTCAAGCGCTGCACCGACATGGCGCCCATGCAATACCTCAAACGCCTGCGGTTGCTCAAAGCCCAGCAAATGCTGATCGGCGAAGGCCTGGGTGTTGCACAGACGGCGCACCGGGTGGGCTACCAGAGCACGTCGCAGTTCAGCCGCGAATACAAGCGCCAGTTCGAACGCAGCCCAGGGGATGAACTGCCTTACCAGAGCTTGCCGGTTTGACTGAAGGGCGGCGGGCAATCACCCGTCAGCCACCAGGCGTGGCACTGGAGGCCGCCAGTGGCCATTGCGCCAACGGCCAGTAGGCGCCCTTGCGCGATTCATACAACGTGAAGTGCGGGGCGCCGAGGAAAAACGCCGGCGCACTGCCGGCCTCTGGCAAGTGGCCCCGAAAATCCCTGGCAAGCGTCAGGTGGGGGCGGTAGTCGCGCTTGGCAGCTTGCCCGGCAAAAGGCAGCAGCGCCTGCTGCAGGCCGCACACCAGGCGCATCAGCGCTGCTGGCACCTGCTGCGCCTCCAGTACCAGGGCGCTGGAGCGCTGCCACACCTGCAAGCGGTCAAGTGTCAACCGGGGTGCCCTGCCCGGCAGCGCCAGGTGATCGACCGCCGCACAAATCGCCGGCACCAGGGCGGCATCCACATCGCCCAGGAACAGCAACGTGACATGAAAGTTGGCCGCCGGCACCGGTTTGCCGCTGCGCAGGTTCAGGCCGCGACGGAACTGGGCCAGGGCCCTGCGCTGGACATCGCTGACCGGCAGGGCGAAAAACAACCGCTTGAACGGGCTGCCGCTGGGGCGTACATCATGAACCATGGTGACTCCTGGGCATGAAACGTTTGCGCACGACTGTAGGGCATTACACCAATGTCGGCCCACGGTTTCGTAACAATAAGTACAAACTGCCCACATGATTGTTTATGCTGGCGGGCTTATGCCATGGCGCATGGCCTTATTTTCGACAAGTAACCGTCCATGAAAATTGCACTCGTCCTCCTCTTCGTTCTCTCGATCGCGTACGTTCACCTGCGCGGTCGGGTCCGTCACAAGCTGACCCGCCAACTGGGCGACCACTCCAGCTTTTTGGCCCCGATCAACAGTTTTCTGTACCTGTTTTCCAAACACCCGGCCAAGCCGTACCTGCCCGTCGAGGCCTTTCCCGAACTGAAACCGCTGCAGGAGCACTGGCAGGAAATTCGCGAAGAAGGCCGGCAACTGCTGCAGGTAGGCGAAATCAAGAAGTCCGACAACTACGACGACGTGGGCTTCAACTCGTTCTTCAAAACCGGCTGGAAGCGCTTTTACCTGAAGTGGTACGGCGAAAGCCACCCGTCGGCAATGGCCCTGTGCCCACGCACCACCGAACTGCTGCAAGGCATCGGCACGGTCAAGGCGGCGATGTTCGCTACCCTGCCACCGGGGGCCAAGCTGGTGCGCCACCGTGACCCGTATGCCGGCTCCTACCGCTACCACCTGGGCCTGGACACACCGAACGACGACGCCTGCTACATCGATGTAGACGGCGAGAAA
This sequence comes from Pseudomonas sp. NY5710, assembly GCF_013305665.1. Lineage (NCBI taxonomy): Bacteria > Pseudomonadati > Pseudomonadota > Gammaproteobacteria > Pseudomonadales > Pseudomonadaceae > Pseudomonas > Pseudomonas sp. NY5710. Next base: position 2,123,469 of record NZ_CP045554.1, on the reverse strand, counting down.
TACTCCTGGCGCGACGGTGAAGGGGTGGTTTTCGATGAAACCTACATCCACTACGCGGCCAACAATACCGAGCACAACCGCATCATTCTGTTCTGCGATGTCGAACGCCCGCTCAAGTACCGCTGGGCCAGCGCCTTCAACCGCTGGTTCAGCCGCAATGTCATGGCGGCTGCCGCAGCCCCCAACACCGCCGGAGACAAGACCGGCGGCATCAACCGGCTGTTCACCCGTATCTACAAGATCCGGGAACGCGGCAAGGCGTTGAAAAAGCGCAATCGCACGCGCTACTACCTGGAGAAGTGGGCGGTGGTTGCAGCATTGCTGCTGGTGTTCATCTACATCTGAGCCCGTGTGTTGCCAGCGGCCTGTGCAGATGGTGTAGCCAAAGGCATGACTGGGCATGCACCAAAGTACAAGCCGCACGTTCGCCGCGCGTCGACTAGCCTGAAAGCTCCATTCGCAACCACCCCAAGGTGACCACGATGAGCATGATGGACTGGGATGCCTACCGAAAGCAATTGATGGCCGGCATCGGCGATCTGAAGCAACTTTCCCCCGACACCGTGGCCGGCTACATGACCGCCAGCGGCGCCGGGGCCAAAACCGGGCATCTGGACGCCAAGACCCGCGAACTGATCTCCCTGGCCGTGGCGGTAACCACCCGTTGCGACGGCTGTATCGCCGTGCATTCGCAGCAAGCGGTGAAGCATGGCGCCACCCGTGAGGAGATTGCCGAGGCGTTGGGTGTGGCGGTGGCGATGAACGCGGGTGCCGCGCTGGTCTACTCGGCCAGGGCCCTGGATGCCGTGGGCAAGGCCAACGGTTAAAACCTAACGGCGCCGCCCTTGCGCGACGGCGCCGTGCCCCGCAGACTGTGCGGCTGAACCCGCGCAGGAACCCGCATGATCCACATACGCCCCATGACGGCCGACGACTTCGAGCGCTTCTGGCCCACCTTCCAGGCCACTGTCCAGGCCTGCGAAACCTACGCCTACGACCCGGCCCTGAGCTTTGAACAGGCCCGCCACCTGTGGCTGGAGCTGCCTTTGCGCACATTGCTGGCCGAAGAAGAGGGTCAACTGCTGGGCTCGTACTACCTCAAGCCCAATGCGGCCGGGCCCGGTGCGCATGTCGGCAATTGCGGCTACATGGTCTGCGCCCAAGCGCGCGGGCGCGGCTTGGCCAGGTTGATGTGCGAGCACTCGCAGAAACTGGCGCGCCAGGAAGGCTTTCTGGCCCTGCAGTTCAACTCGGTGGTCGCCACCAATGAAGTGGCAGTCGCCCTGTGGCACAAGCTGGGGTTCGAAACGGTTGGCCGCTTGCCCAAGGCCTATCGCCATGCCCGGCTGGGGCTGGTGGACTGCCTGGTGATGTACAAGTGGCTGGCCGATGAGCCAGTGGCAGAAAAGCCGCCGCTGCTGATCGGGCGCAAGAATATCGAAGCTCGGGTTTCGCGGCGGCGTGGGCGCTGAGGGGTCGAAGCGAGGCTGACCTCTTCGCGTTCACCCGCAAAGAGGGCGGCCTGGTTGACCCACTGTGCTCAGAAAGCCAGGCCTAGCTTGAAACCGTACTCCTCGCGCTTGAGCGCGGTGTTGTCGGCCAGTAACGTCTGGTCGTCAAGCTGGTATTTGGTGCGGGTGTAGTACACGCTGGCCTGGATGGGCAGGTTGCCTTGCTGGTTCATCAGCAGCGTGAACTCGGCGTAGGGGTTGGTACGGTCTTGCATGTCCGCATCGTCACTCCCATAGTGCCGGACATCCAGGTCGACCTCACCATTGAGCGTGCGCCGAACCCCTGCTTCCATGCGCAGGGTAGCCGAGTCGAACTGGTGGTTGTAACCCAGCGCTGCCTTGGCAAAAGGCGCTTTGTACGTCAGCTCGGTTTCGATTCGGCGGTGTTCGGTCTCCAAGCGTGACCACATGTAGCCACCGCCCACGATCACATCGACGAAATTACGCGCATCCACCGCCGCACGCCAACCCAGGTCCAGACCTGCCTGACCCTCTTTGAGTTTGTTGTCATGCCGTTCGGCATACTTGCCCTCGGCCCCTACCTGGTAGATGAAGCCGGACTCCGCAGTCATCTTGTTGCCGAAGTTGGCAAAGATCCCGCCTTCATCCACGTGTTCGGTCTGTGTTTCTCGGCCACCCTCGAACTTGAATTCATCGTAAGCGCCGAGTATGCCAACTGTGAACAATGGCTCGGTACTGGGTGCAGCGGTGACTGCCAGCGGGCAGCCCATAAGGGCCAATAGGCAGGTGTGGCGCAGCAGGTTGTGACTGAACATGCCGTGATGTCTCCTTGACAGTTAAACGAATCGCAAGCTCTTATCGGGATTGATGTCAGCCGCCAAAGTTCGAAATAACCTGCGCAATCTATCCAAAGTCCGTTGCCCGTCACACGCTACCCAGCCATGTTCAAGGTTGACGACGGCACCGCCAGGTGCTCAGATGCGCGCCAGTTTCAGGTGCCCTGCGCCGCCGCGCGCAGGGTGAAACGGGAAGCCGGTGCATCGTGTTTATCACGACAAGTCCGGCGCTGCCCCCGCAACGGTAAGTGAGCGAACCCTTCGAGATACCACTGTGCTCAGGCATGGGAAGGTGAAGGTTTCATGCCCCTCGCAAGCCCGGAGACCGGCCTGAAGCTTCACTTGGCACCCCGCGGTGGGCGGGCGCAGGCCGGTATCCGTGCGCGCGCCTGCCTGTACGGAGCCCTCCTTTGCGTGTTTTCCACCGGGATCCATTCATTCCTGCAGCAGTGGAACGACATGTCCCGTATGTTCAAGCTTCACCCCCTGGCGGCCTTCCTGGCCGTCACGCTTCCGGCCCTGGCCGATGAGCGCGGCCCGCAGCCCCTGCCATTGCCCTCCACGGCCATCACCGACACCCTCGATAGCCACGCCAGCGACTTGGCCACGCCGACCCAGGCTGGCTCGCGCCTGGGACTCAGCGCTTTGGAAACGCCAGCCAGTACCAGCAGCATCAGCACCGAGCAGCTTCAGCAGCGCAACAACCTGACCGTGCAGGACGCCGTAACCCGCTCGCCGGGCATTACCTTCATCGGCTCCCCCGGCGACGGTGGCACCGGCCTGTCCGCCCGTGGCTTTGCCGGGCACGGCTCGGTCATGACCTTGTTCGACGGCGCCCGCCTGTTCACCGGAGCCGGCACCCAGACCTTCCCGGTCGACCCGTGGATGGTCGAAGGTATCGACGTGCTTCGCGGCCCGGCATCGGTACTCTACGGCGAAGGCGCCACCGGCGCGGTGGTCAACGTCATCCCGAAAAAACCGGTTGCCGGTACGGTGCGCAACCAGCTGCGGCTTGGGTATGGCAGCTGGGACCGCCAGCAACTCGGCCTGGACAGCGGTGGCAGCCTCAGCGAGCGCCTGAGCTATCGCCTGACGCTGAACCAGCAAGCCGGCAATGGCTGGGTGGACCGCACCCCCTCACGCAGCCTGGCGCTCAGCGCGGCCCTGCGCTTCGATGCCAGTGACGACCTCAGTTTTACCCTGGCCCATGAGCGCGGTGCGGCGCAGCCTGCCAACTACTACGGCACGCCGCTGATCGACGGCCATTACCGCAGCAGCCTGCGCAAGAAAAACTACAACCTGCAGAACGACGTGCAGCGCTACGACGACCAGTGGACCCGCCTGACCACCGACTGGGCACTCAACGACCACCTCAGCGCCAGCAACCAGCTGTACTACATCAGTAGCCGCCGCCATTGGCGCAACGCCGAGCAGTATGAATGGGACGCCGGGCGCCAGCAGCTGCTGCGCGGCAGCTACCTCGAAATCAAGCACGACCAGGAGCAGTTCGGCGACCGCCAGACCTTCACCCTCGACCATTCGCTGTTCGGCCTGGCCAGCAGAACCGTGCTCGGCGCCGAATACAACAAGGTGCGCTTCAACGTCGACAGCAATAGCCCCTACAACGATGTCGGCGGGGACTACATCGACCCGTGGCAGCCGCAGCCGGGCGTATTCCACAGCAGCTCGCCGCTGCGCCCGCAAAGCCTGTCCACCACCCATACCTTTGCCCTGTTCGGCGAAAACCGCCTGCAACTCACTGAGCGCCTGTCGCTGGTGACCGGGGTGCGCCGCGACCAGCACCACATCGACCGCGACAACCTGACCAATGCCAGCCGCAGCGACCGCAGCCTGCAAGGTGGCAACTGGCGTGCGGGGCTGGTGTATGCACTCAGTGACGCGCTGTCGCTGTATGGCCAGTACGCCACCAGCGAGGATGGGGTCAACAACCTGATCAGCCTCAGCCCCGGCCAGATGCACTACGACCTGACCAAGGCGAAACAGACCGAGGTGGGCCTCAAGCACCGTTTCTGGGACGGGCGTGGTGAATGGACCTTGGCGGCCTACCACATCGTCAAGCAGAAGCTGCTGGTAGCCGATCCCCTTACGCACGAGTCTCAACAAGCTGGCCAGCAGACGTCGGACGGGCTGGAGGCAACCATGGAACTGGCACTGGCCCACCAGTGGCGGGTGTCAGCCAACGCAGCGCTGCTGCGCGCCCGGTATGACGCGTTTGACGAACAGGTGGGCGCAGCGGTGCAGGACCGTGCCGGCAACCGCCCGGCCAACGTGCCTCGGCGCACCGCCAACCTGTGGCTGAGCAAAGGTATTGGCCAGCAGATCGAGGTGGGGGTGGGCGCGCGCTATGTGGATGAACGTTACGCCGATAACGCCAATACCCAGAGCGCCCCAGGCTATACCGTGGTCGACGCCACGATCGGCTGGCAGGTTCTGCCGCAGGTGAAACTGGGGTTGCAGGTGAACAACCTGTTCGACCGCGAATATGTGCAGGCGGCGTTCAGCGGCCAGCAATGGCTGATGGGAACGCCACGCTCCTACTTTGCAACGCTGGACTACAGCTTCTGAAGTGAACAGCCCGGGTTGGCGTAGCGCAGCTTCACCGCGACAAGCCAACCCGGCGCTGAGCAAAAAACCTACCCGTTCACGGCTATATGGATATAACATAACATTTCATTCAGGCTTTCTTTCACCAGCGACCCTCCATGACAAGCGCCAGCCCCAGCCCCACCCAACTCAACCAGCGCCTGCAGAGCATCGACGCCCTGCGCGGTCTGGTAATCCTGTTCATGCTCCTGGACCACGTGCGCGAAACCTTCTTCCTGCACCGCCAGGTCAGCGACCCGATGGCCATCGATACCACCGAGCCGGCACTGTTCGCCAGCCGTACCCTGGCGCACCTGTGCGCGCCGGTGTTCGTGCTGCTGACCGGGCTCTCGGCCTGGCTGTATGGCGAAAAGCATCAGGGCCGTGGCGATGTCGCGGCGTTCCTGTTCAAGCGCGGGCTGTTTCTGGTAGCGCTGGAGTTCACCCTGGTCAACTTTGCCTGGACGTTCCAGCTGCCGCCCACGGTGATCTACCTGCAGGTGATCTGGGCCATCGGCATCAGCATGCTCGCCCTGTCGTTGCTGGTGTGGCTGCCACGCCCGGCGCTGCTCGGCCTGAGTGCCGTCATCATTGCCGGGCACAACCTGCTCGACAGCCTTCACTTTGCCCCGGAGTCCGCTCTCCACGTGCCCTGGGCGATTCTGCATGACCGCGGCTGGCTGATGTTGTCCGACACGCTGCGGCTGCGCACGTCCTACCCGGTACTGCCGTGGATCGGGGTGATCGCCCTGGGCTACTGCCTTGGGCCATGGTTCGCCCGCGGCAGCCAGGCCGGGCCACGTCAGCGGTGCCTGCTGTTTGGCGGGCTGCTGGCGCTACTGGGCTTTTTCGTGGTGCGCGTGCTCAACGGCTACGGCGAAGCCGCGTGGCGCGACTACCCCACGTTCACACAAACCCTGATGAGCTTCTTCAACCTCACCAAGTACCCGCCTTCGCTGGTGTTCCTGGCACTGACCCTGGGCTGCGGCCTACTGTTGCTGCGCGCATTCGAGCGCGCAGGCCAGGCCCGCTGGATCAGCGCCCTGGCGGTGTTCGGCGCAGCGCCGATGTTCCTCTACCTGCTGCACCTGTATGTGCTGAAGCTGCTGTACCTGGCCTGCGTGGCGCTGTTCGGCCCCAACCACGGCAGCCACTTCGGCTTCGACGGCGTGGCTGCGGTATGGTGCGTGGCGCTGTTGCTGGCGGCTGCGCTGTACCGGCCGGTGCACGCGTTCGCCCGGCTGAAACAGCGGCGGCGCGACCTCCGCTGGCTGAAGTACTTCTGAAAAGCGTTTTCACCCGGCGGCGCGATGGTCTACCATGCGGGCCGCCGGTTTCCATCACGGAATCAATAGGGAATCCCCGGCCCGCCAACACGGGCCAAACGGAACTGCCCCCGCAACTGTAAGTGCCGAGCCTGCTCCATCGACGCCACTGGGTGTACTACCCGGGAAGGCCGGAGCCGGGCCGTGACGCACCAGTCAGGAGACCTGCCGGCCTACATTCACCAACCGGCGGGGTGCCCGGGATTGGCCACCTGTGTTGCCTTTGCCGCTGGCGAGGGCGCGGTGATGTCTGTCCGTGCGTTCATTCCGTGAACTGTCCGATAGGAGATCGCCCAGCATGCTGCCCCGCTTCGCCACCCTGCTTGCCGGCCTCAGCTTCAGCGGCCTGGCCCAGGCCGCCGCCACCCAGTACCCGCTGACGGTGGACAACTGCGGTAAGCCGCAGACCTTTGCCCAGGCCCCGCAGCGCGCCGTGACCATCGGCCAGGCCGGCACCGAAATGCTCTATGCCCTGGGCCTGGGTGACAAGCTCGCGGCGAGCTCGCTGTGGTTCAACAATGTGTTGCCCGAATACCAGGCCGTGAACGCCACGGTACCGCGCCTGGCCGACAACGAACCCAGTTTCGAGGCTGTGGTTGGCCAACGCCCGCAACTGGTGGCCGTGCAGTTCGAGTGGATGGTCGGGCCGCAGGGTGTGGTCGGTACGCGCGAACAGTTCGCTGAACTGAACATCCCCACCTACCTGTTGCCCTCAGACTGTGAAGGCAAGGACAACCTGATCGGTGCCGACGGCACCCGCCTGCAGGCGTTCCAGGTCGACAGTATCTACAAGAGCGTCAGCCAGCTGGCGGAGATCTTCGATGTACAGGCGCGCGGCGTGGCCCTGAACGCCGAGCTCAAAGGCCGCCTGGACAGCGCCCGCGCGCAATTGGCAGGCAAGGACCTGTCGGGCACCTCGGCACTGTTCTGGTTCTCCAGCGCCGACCTGGTCATCGACCCTTACGTCGCGGGCCGCCAAGGGGTCGCCGACTTCATGCTGCGCACCCTGGGGGTGCGCAACGTGGTCGAGTCCAGCGAGGAATGGCCCACCGTAGGTTGGGAAACCCTGGCCAGGGCCAACCCCACCTGGCTGATCATCGCCCGCATGGACCGCCGGCGTTACCCCGCCGACGACTACCAGAAGAAGCTGGAATTTCTGCGCAGCGATCCGGTAACCCGCAACATGGACGCGGTGAAGCACGACCGCATCATCATCCTCGACGCCGACGCCATGCAGGCGGGCATCCGCCTGTTCCGAGGTGTGCAAACGTTGGCGGCCGCTTTTGCCAGCGGTAAAGCCAGCCAGTGATCAGTCGACTCTCAACCTGTATCGGCCTGGCCGTGGCCGCACTGCTGGCGGCCCTGCTCGCCGGCACCGCCATTGGCGAAACCGGCCTGGCACCGCGCGTGGTCGGCCAGGTGCTGGCCAACCAGCTGTGGCAAGCCGGTTATCCGGTCGACCCGATCGATGCCGGGATCATCTGGAACTATCGCCTGACCCGCACACTGGTTGCGGCGGCCTGCGGTACCGGCCTGGCCACCTGCGGCGTGATCCTCCAGGCGCTGCTGCGCAACCCCCTGGCCGAGCCTTACCTGTTGGGGCTGTCCGCCGGCGCTTCGACCGGTGCCGTACTGGTTGGCCTGCTGGGCCTGGGCAGCCTTGCTCTGAGCATGTCGGCCGGCGCTTTCATCGGTGCCCTGGCGGCATTTGCCCTGGTGCTGGTGCTGGCCCGCGCGGCAGGCCCTGGCAGCAATAACGCCCAGGTGATTCTGGCCGGTATCGCCGGGTCGCAACTGTTCAATGCCCTGACGGCATTCCTGATCACCAAGTCGGCCACCGCCGAGCAGGCACGGGGCATCCTGTTCTGGCTGTTGGGCAACCTCAGTGGCGTGCGCTGGCCCGCAGTATGGCTGGCCGTGCCAGTGGCACTGTTCGGTTTGCTGATGTGCCTGTGGCATCGCCGCGCGCTGGATGCCCTCACCTTCGGCGCAGACTCGGCGGCTTCGCTGGGGATACCGGTGCGGCGCACCCAGTTACTGCTGATCAGCTGCGCGGCGCTGGTAACGGCCGTGATGGTGTCCATCGTCGGCGCCATCGGTTTCGTCGGGCTGGTCATTCCGCACGCCCTGCGCCTGCTGCTCGGCCCCGGACACAGCCGCCTCCTGCCTGCCAGTGCACTGGGCGGGGCACTGTTTCTGATTGCCGCCGACATCTTGTCGCGCACGCTGATCAGCGGCCAGGTCATACCGGTGGGCGTGGTCACCGCGCTGCTTGGCGCGCCGGTCTTCGCGCTGATACTGGTCAGCCGCCGGGGTCGCCCATGACGGTCATGGCTGCATTACAACTGGCGCCGCTGAGCTGCCAGGGTCTTGGCCTGCAACTGGCAGGTAAACGCGTGCTGCACGACATCCACCTCAACCTGGTGGCGGGTGAAACACTCGCGATCGTCGGCCCCAACGGCTCAGGCAAGTCTTCGCTGCTGAAGGTGCTGGCCGGCCTGCGCCCGCCGGCCTGCGGCAGCGTGCAGCTGATGGGCGAGCCACTGGCAGGCATGCCACGCCGGCGTGTGGCCCAATGCCTGGCACTGGTTGAACAGCAGGCCGACACCCTCGATGCAATCAATGTGTTCGACGCGGTCGCCTTGGGCCGCACGCCGTGGCTGTCAGCCATTGCGCCGTTCTCCAGAGCGGACCGGGCGATTGTCGAGCAGGCACTGGCCGACCTCGACGCCTTGCACCTGCGCGCTCGCCTTTGGGGGTCGTTGTCCGGTGGCGAGCGCCAGCGCGTGCATATCGCCCGCGCGCTGGCCCAACGGCCGCAGGTGCTGCTGCTCGACGAACCGACCAACCACCTGGACATCCAGCACCAGCTAAGCCTGCTGCAACAGGTGCAAGCCCTGCAGGTGACGACCCTGGTGGCCCTGCACGACCTCAACCAGGCGCTGACCTGCGACCGCGTTGCAGTGCTCGACAAAGGCCGGCTGGTCGCCCTCGGCAGTCCGTTCGAGGTACTGACGCCCGAGTGCCTGCTGCACACCTTCGGTGTTCATGGCCATTACCTCACCGACCCCTGGGACGGCACACGCATCTTGCGCTTTCGCGCCCCCTGAGCTACCGGCAGAAGCCTGGGTAGCCCAGGCGCCTGGCCTGCTCAGCCCAAGCGCAGTTGCATGTGGGTGGTTTGCCAGACCGGGTCTGGCTCCACATCCACGACAGCGAAGCCTTGCCGCTCCCAGAACGTGATGGCCCCCGGCAGGAATGGGTGGGTATGCAGGTAGAGCCAACCGATGCCAGCCTGCAGCGCCTGCTGGCGCAAGGCGCCGAACAATGCGGCGGCAAGCCCGCGCCTGCGGTACGCCGGCAGCACGAACAGGCGCACCACTTCAACTACGCGCTCGCCAGCATAATCAAGCTGGCCGAAACGGTGGTCGTAGGGCAGGTAGCCGATCACCCCGACCAGGCGCTCACCAACCCGGGCTTCCAGGAAGCAGCTCTCGCCCTGAAGGTAGGTTTCGCTGAAATGCGCCAGGTCCCGGGGCAATGGTGCATGGGCCAGCGCCGGAAACAGCTCGCGGCGCGCGCTGTCGACAAACGCCAGCACTTCGCCAATGGCATCGCGGGGAACAGGTTGCAAAGTCCAGTCCGGCATAAGGTTCAAGCCTGAGTGTTGGGTGCACGGTTCTAACCCAGCCGGCCGTACAAGGCAAATCGCAGGGCTCGTCGCGGCAGGGCTGACCTCGCTATAATCGGCAGCCTTCACTGCCCGACCAGGCCACGCCATGCCTCGCATCCAGAAGTTGCTGTTGCCGCTGTTGCTGATTGCTGCCGTTACCGCCTGCGACCAGAAGCCCTCCCGTGAAGAGCAGATTCTTGCCCAGCTGCCGCTGCAGGATGCGTACACCCACAACATCGAACGCATGGCCGGGCTGCTGGGCCGCCAGCACCCACGGCTGTCGCGTGCCACCATCGAAGATGTGCTGCGCAAGCACCTGACCGTAGAAGACCAGCGCCAGGACCTGTTCCGCCTCTACAGCACCAAGAACTTCAGCGACGCCGAGTTCGCCACCATTGTCGCGGCCACCCAGGACCCGGCCAAGGCCCGTGCCCTGGAAGATACCGATGCCGGTCGGCAACTGAGCGATAAACTCACCGGCTTGATGCGTGAAACCGCCCGGGACCCGAAGGTGCAAGCACTGGCCGAGCAACGTATGCAGCAGGTGCAAGACGAACTGAACGCCTTGGAAAAGGCAGGTTCATGAGCGCGACTGGCACGGTCGCTTACGTTTCGTAACCCCATTCGAACATTCGAGGTCAGGATTGCCACACGCCAAGCACGGACTGCGCCTGGATCTACGCACACTCATTCTGGTGCTGTGCGCCCTTACTGCCGTGGTCATGCTGTGCGCCAGCTATTTCGCCAGCTACCGGGTACAGCGCCAGTTGCTGATCGACCACGCGCTGGAAGCCAACCGGGTGTATGCGGCCAAGCTGGCCAGCATCACCGATGCATTCATCGGTAATGCCTTGCAGCAACTGGCGTACAGCGCCAGCGAGCAAGGCCGGCATCTGGACGATCCCGCCGCCCTGCAACGCGAGACAGACCGCGTGCTGGGCCAGAGCATGGCCTTCAATTCCACATTCGTGATCGATGCCAATGGCGTGCTGCTGGCGATATCCCCCGCCCCGCTACGCCACATGGTCGGCACCCGGATGCAATCACCCGGTGTGCAGGAGGCATTGCAGGAGCGCCGCGCGCTGGTGTCGACACCCTACCTGTCGGCGGCCCACAACCTGGTGGTGGCGCTGACGCAACCGGTCGTCGACGCCAACGGCCGCTACCTGGGGTACGTCGGTGGCAGCCTGTACCTGCGGGAACGCAACATCCTCAACCGCCTGCTCGGCGAGCACTTCTACAAGGACGGTTCGTACCTGTATGTGGTCGACCGCAATCGCCGGCTGCTCTACCACCCCGACAGCCAGCGGGTGGGGACCGTCGTGCAGGGCAATGACCTGATCGACCAACTGACCAACCTGGGCAACGGCACCCGCCAGCTGACCAACAGCCAGGGTGTAGAGATGGTCGCCGGCTTCGCCACCGTGCCCAGCGCCGGCTGGGGCGTGGTGGCACAGCAGCCTCTGGCGCAAACCATGATGCCGCTCAGCCACCTGGTGTTGAACGTGATCGGTACTTCAGCGCCGCTGGCACTGATAGGCTGCGTGCTGCTGTGGTGGCTGGCCCTGACCATCGCCCGCCCACTGTGGCAACTGGCTGCAGGCGCCCGCTCGATGGACCGCCCCGGCACCGCTGAGCGCTTGCATCGCGTGCGGGCCTGGTACTTCGAGGCCGCCGAGCTCAAGCGCGCCTTGCTGTTCGGCTTGAACTTGCTGCAGGCGCGCATCGGCAGGCTCAACCGCGATGCCCAGACCGACCCCCTGACAGGCCTGGGCAACCGCCGCAGCCTGGAGCTCAACCTGTCGCTGCTGGAAGCCGAAGGCCGGGCATTTGCAGCCATCGTGCTGGATATCGACCACTTCAAGCAGGTCAACGACAAGCATGGGCATGTGGTCGGTGACCAGGTGCTGCAGCGGCTGGCCGAGCTGATGCGCCGCTGTTGCCGCGAGGGTGACCTGCTTTGCCGCACCGGCGGTGAAGAGTTCCTCATGCTGCTGCCTGGGGCCAGCCTGGAGGTGGCCGCCGCGGTCGCTGAGCGCCTGCGGGTGACGGTGCAGGAAACGCCGATCCAGCCGGTGGGCGCGGTGACCCTGTCACTGGGGGTGGCCCACTGGAACGGCGAGCCGGGGCGCGAGCCGGAAACCGTGCTGAGCGAGGCTGACCTGGCGCTGTACCGGGCCAAGCAGGAAGGGCGCAATCGCGTCGCTGTCGCCTGATTGCCTGGCGCCCGCGGCGCTGCTGGGTACAGGCCGTGTCGATGGCGGTTGATTCAGGTATCCCGAGGTCGTCCTCGACAAAGCGCCTTGCGCTGCCCGGCTATCTACTGGCAGGCATAACAATGATGGGGCGGCCAGACCGCACCACGTTCATCATGCCTGCCAATGGAATCGGAGACCCCCGCATGTCCGCACCTCATGAGGTATCCCCCGCCACCCTGCGCAGGGTGATCGCCGCCTCGGCCATCGGCAACTTCGTCGAATGGTTCGACTTTGCCGTATACGGCTTTCTCGCCACGCTGATCGCCAGCCAGTTCTTTGCCAGCGAAGACCCCAGCGTCGCCTTGCTCAAGACCTTTGCCGTGTTCGCGGTGGCCTTCGCCTTGCGCCCCCTGGGCGGTATCGTGTTCGGCGCCCTCGGCGATCGACTGGGGCGCAAGCGCATCCTCTCGCTGACCATTTTGCTGATGGCCGGCTCCACCACCCTGATCGGCCTGCTGCCGACTTACGCCAGCATCGGCCTGGCCGCGCCGGTATTGCTGACCTTGGCGCGCTGCCTGCAGGGGTTTTCTGCCGGTGGCGAATACGCCGGGGCCTGCGCCTACCTGATGGAGCACGCGCCCAACGACAAGCGAGCCTTCTACGGCAGTTTCGTACCGGTTTCGACCTTTTCCGCATTCGCCTGTGCGGCGGTGATCGCCTATAGCCTGGAAGCCAGCCTGTCCAGCGAAGCCATGGCTGCCTGGGGCTGGCGCATTCCGTTCCTGATCGCCGCGCCACTGGGCCTGGTCGGCTTGTACCTGCGCTGGCGCATGGAGGAAACCCCGGCGTTCCGGGAAGCCGTGGCCCAGGGCAAGGAGCACGAGCATTCGCCACTCAAGGAAACCCTGCGCCACCACGGCCGGGCCATTCGCAACCTGGGGGCGTTCATTTCGCTGACGGCGTTGTCGTTCTACATGTTCACCACCTACTTCGCCACCTACCTGCAACTGGTCGGCAACCTGACCCGGGCGCAGTCGCTGCTGGTCACCACCGTAGCCCTGCTGTTCGCCGCCATCGGCTGCCCGCTGGCGGGGGCGCTGTCGGACCGGTTCGGGCGGCGCAAGACCATCGGCTTCACCTGCCTGTGGGTGATGCTGTGCGTGTTCCCGGCCTACTGGCTGGCCAGCTCCGGCTCGATGCCGGGCGCCCTGCTGGGGGTGATTCTGCTGGCGGTCGGGGCGCTGTGCAGCGGGGTGGTGACAGCGGCATTGCTGTCGGAGAGCTTCCCGACCCGGACCCGCTACACCGCTTCAGCCATTACCTACAACGTGGCGTATACGCTGTTCGGTGGCACCGCGCCGCTGGTCGCGACCTGGCTGATCGGGCAGACCGGCAGCAGCCTGGCGCCGGCGTTCTACCTGGTGGTGATTGCGTTGGTGGCTTTGGTCGGCGGGCTGGCGTTGCCGGAAACTTCCCGGATATCGCTGCATGATGAAGCCAACGCCGTGGGTGTAGGCCAAGGCGTTCACGGCTCGGTTTGAGATCCTGGGCTGCTGTGCAGCCCATCGCGACACAAGGCCGCTTGTGTCTAGAGAGGGGACCAGAAGCTGGAGTGAAAGCGGTGAATGACAAGCTGAATACCGCAGGTGCCTAGAGCACGTGGGAGCGGGCTTGCCCGCGAACACCGGCGCAGCCGATGCCAGACACCGCGTCGCCTGCTTCGCGGGCACGCCCGCTCCCACAATGAATCGCGCAGGCTTTTCAAATTGAGAAAGACAGTTGCTCCTGCAAGTACGGCGGCAACTCCAAGCCAGCGCAGGCCCTGTGGGAGCGGGCTTGCCCGCGAACACCGGCGCAGCCGGTGCCAGACACCGCGTCGCCTGCTTCGCGGGCACGCCCGCTCCCACAATGAATCGCGCAGGCTTTTCAAATTGAGAAAGACAGTTGCTCCTGCAAGTACGGCGGCAACTCCAAGCCAGCGCAGGCCCTGTGGGAGCGGGCGTGCCCGCGAACACCGGCGAAGCCGGTGCCAGACACCGCGTCGCCTGCTTCGCGGGCAAGCCCGCTCCCACTATCAATCGCGCAGGCTTTTCAAATTTTGAGCAAGACAGTTGCTCCCACCAGGCACACCTTGCAGGGTGTAGGTGCGTCGCGATGGGCCGCCCAGCGGCCCCGGGCTTTACCCCTCCTGCGCCTCTTCGCGCCGATAAGCCCATTGGTACAAGGCCGGCAATACCAGCAAGGTCAAGGCAGTCGAAGACAGAATTCCGCCAATCACCACGGTCGCCAACGGCCGCTGCACCTCCGCACCGGTGCCCGTCGCCAAGGCCATGGGAATGAACCCCAGTGACGCCACCAGCGCGGTCATCAGCACCGGGCGCAAACGGGTCAGCGCGCCCTCCTCGACCGCCGCACGCAGCGTTCGCCCCTGCTCACGCAAGCCGCGGATGAAGGCAATCATCACCAGGCCATTGAGCACGGCCACCCCCGACAGGGCAATGAAGCCCACGCCAGCGGAAATCGACAAGGGAATGTCGCGCAACCACAGGGCCAGGACGCCCCCTGTGAGGGCGAACGGAATCCCCGTGAACACCAGCAGGCCATCCCTGAGGTTGTTGAACATCATCAACAGCAACGCCATGACCAGCAGCAAGGCCACCGGCACCACCACTTGCAGGCGCTCGGCCGCCGATTGCAGCTGTTCGAACTGGCCGCCCCATCGTGTCCAGTACCCAGGCGGTATCGGCACCTGGCCTCGCAATACCTGCTCGGCCTCCTGCACGAACGAGCTCAGGTCGCGCCCCCGCACGTTGGCGCTGACCACCACCACCCGCTTGCCGTCTTCGCGGCTGACCTGGTTCGGCCCCAGTTGCAGGTCGAGTGTGGCCACCTGCGACAGGGGGATGAAGCCGATCTGCCCGGTTCCTGCGGCCTCACTGGCAGGCACCGGAATCAGCAGGCTGGCCAGCCCCTCGACGTCGGTACGCAAGCTTTCCGACAGGCGCACCACCATGTCGAACCGCCGGTCACCCTCATACAAGGTGCCCGCCTTGCGGCCGCCCACGGCGGTGGCGATGGCATCCTGCACATCGCCTACGTTCAGGCCATGGCGAGCGGCCTTGTCGCGGTCGATATCGATGGTCAGCACGGGCAGGCCCGTGGTCTGCTCGACCTTCACCTCGGACGCCCCCGGTACGCCCTGCAGGCTGCCAGCGATCTGTGCGGCAGTACGGTTGAGCACCTGCATGTCGTCACCGAACAGCTTCACCGCCACGTCACTGCGCACACCGGAAATCAGCTCGTTGAAACGTAACTGGATCGGCTGCGACAACTCATAATTGCTGCCGGGAACACTGCTGGCGGCGCGTTGCACCTCGGCGATCAGCGCCTCGCGTGACTTACCGGGGTCGACCCATTGCTCACGCGGGCGCAGCATCACGTAGGCATCGGAAATGTTCGGCGGCATCGGGTCGGCAGCGATCTCGGCAGTACCGGTACGGGCGAACACCCGCTCCACCTCGGGCACCTGGGCGATGATGGCCTGCTCCAGGCGCTGCTGCATGTCCACCGATTGCGACAGGCTGGTGCCCGGCACACGCAGGGCCTGCAGGGCAAAGTCACCCTCGCTGAGGCTGGGGATGAATTCACTGCCCATGCGGCTGGCCATTACCCCGGACAACAGCACCAAGGCCGCTGCCCCGGCAAATGCACGCCGGCGCCGGCCCAGCACCCAGGCCAGCACCGGCGCATAACGCTGCCGCGCGGTGCGCATTACCAGGCCCTCTTCTTCCTTGACCTTGCCGGTGACGAACAGGGCGATCGCAGCGGGCACGAAGGTTACCGAAAGGAGCATCGCGCCAAGCAAGGCGATGACCACGGTGAAGGCCATGGGGTGGAACATCTTGCCTTCGACCCCGGTCAGGGCAAAGATTGGCAGGTACACCACCATGATGATCAACTGCCCGTAGATCAGCGGCCGCCGTGCTTCACGGGCGGCGGCGAACACCTCGTGCAAGCGCTCGCTGCGCGTCAGCATGCGGCCATGCCGTTGCTGGGCATGCGCCAGGCGGCGAATGGCGTTTTCCACGATCACCACCGCGCCGTCGACAATGATGCCGAAATCCAGCGCGCCCAAACTCATCAGGTTGGCGCTGACCTTGTTGGCGAACATGCCCGTGAAGGTGAACAGCATCGACAACGGAATGACCATGGCGGTTATCAGTGCCGCGCGAATGTTCCCCAGGAACAGGAACAGCACAGCGATCACCAGAATGGCCCCCTCGATCAGGTTCTTCTTCACCGTGGCGATGGCCTTTTCCACCAGGTTGGTGCGGTCGTACACGGTCACCGCCGACACCCCTTCGGGCAGGCTGCGGTTGATCTCGACCAGCTTGGCAGCGACCGCCTGGGATACCGTGCGGCTGTTTTCGCCGATCAACATGAACACCGTGCCCAGCACCACCTCGCGGCCGTTTTCGGTCGCCGCCCCCGAGCGCAACGCCTCGCCAAGGCCTACGTGGGCAACATGACTGACGCGGATCGGCGTGCCGCCCGCGCTGGAGATGACGATGTTGGCGATATCATCGGCCGAGGCCACCTGGCCAGGCGCGCGGATCAGCAACTGCTCGCCGTTACGTTCGATATATCCCGCGCCGACGTTGGCGTTGTTACGCTCAAGCGCCGCGATCAGGTCGTTGAGGGTAAGCTTGTAAGCCGCCAAGCGCTTGAGATCCGGCGCAATCAGGTACTGCTTCGCGTGCCCGCCAATGCTGTTCACCTCCGCCACCCCAGGCACGTTGCGCAACTGCGGCTTGATGATCCAGTCCTGGACCACGCGCAGGTCGGTTGCGCTGTAGGGGGTGCCGTCTTCCTTCACCGCCCCCTCTTCGGCTTCCACCGTCCACAGAAAAATCTCCCCCAGCCCGGTGGAGATCGGCCCCATGCCAGCCTCGATGCCCTCGGGCAGTTGCTCGCGCGCCACTTGCAGGCGCTCGTTGACCAACTGGCGGGCGAAGAACAGGTCGGTGCCGTCCTCGAAGATCACCGTGACCTGTGACAGCCCCGAGCGCGACAGCGAGCGCGTCTGCTTCAGCCCGGGCAGGCCGGCCATGGCGGTTTCGATGGCGAAGGTGATGCGCTGCTCGGTCTCCAGGGGCGAGTAACCGGGTGCGGCCGTGTTGATTTGCACCTGGACGTTGGTGATATCCGGTACGGCGTCGATCGGCAACTGCCGGTAGCTGTGAATGCCCACCGCGGCCATTAGGACCACAGCCAGCATCACCACCAAGCGCTGCTCGATGGCAAATTGGATCAGGCGTTCGAACATGCAGGCATCCCCCTGGTCAATGGCTGTGCTCGGCCGAGCCTTTGCCCAGCTCCGACTTAAGAACGAAGCTGCCGGCGGCAGCCACCTGGGTTCCGGCGGCCAGGCCGCTGGTGATTTCCACCTGCCCGGCATCGCGGCGGCCGGTGGTTACAGGTCGAGCCTCGAAGCCCTGCTCGGTACGGGCAAATACCACGGTCTGCGCGGCCAGGCTTTGCAGGGCGATTTCAGGCACCACTACCGCAGCCTCGAACCGCTCGAGGCTGACCACAACATTGACGAACAAACCGGGGCGCCAGGCGCCGTCAGGGTTCGCCAGGCTGGCACGGACGGTGGCGGCACGGTTCTGCTCGCCGAGCAGGCTGCCAACGTAATTGACCTTGCCTTCGACCTGGGCTCCCAGGTCTGGCGCGCTGACCGTGACCGTACGGCCGGTTCGGACCTTGTCCAGCTCACGCGGTGCCACAGCGAAGGTCGCCCACACCTGGCTCAGGTCAGACAGGGTGAAGGCGTTGCTGGTCTCGTCGACCACCTCCCCCACGCTCAGGTGTTTCTCCACGACCACGGCGTCGAACGGGGCGCGCAGTTCATAGCGGTTGCCGGCACCTGCCGGCCCTACCGCGGCGACCTTCTGCCGGGCATTGGCCAAGGCGATTTCGGCCTCCTGCAGCACCTGGCGCGCCTGCAGGTAATCCTGCTCGGCGCTGATGCGCTCCTGCCACAGCTGTTGTTCGCGCCGCAAGGTCAGGCGCGCCAGCTCAAGGCGGCGTTGGGCAGCCTGTTGCTCGCTGCGCAGGTCAGAGATCTGCTGGCTGGCGATTACCGCCAGCACCTGCCCGCGCTTGACCGCCTGGCCCAATTCGGCCTGGACCGCCTCGACCACACCCGGCACCCGTGGTACCACGTGGGCGGTGCGGTCCTCGTCAAAACGGATTTCACCGGGGAAGCTGATGGCTGTACCCAGCGCACGCGGCCCGGCAGCAACCAACTGCACACCGGCAGCCTCGATCTGGGCAATGGACAGGTGCACCTGCCCTTGGTCAACGTCGTGCTCTGTTTCTGCATGGCCTTCAGCGGCGCTCGCCTCGCCATGTGCATGGCTTTCTTCAGCTGGCTGGGCAGTGGCTGCCTGGCCGAGCGTACTGGTCCAGGCCAGGCCACCGAGGCCAAATGCGGCCAGGGTGGCTGCCAGGAGGGCCAACTTGCGTGGGTTAGTCATTGCTGCTCCTGCTGATCGTTGGGTTGCCCAGGTCATCGAGGTCGCCGTAGATACGCTCGACCCGCGCGCGTGCATCGGCCGCCCAGGCCAGGGCCTCGAGGTACAGGCCACGGGCCTCGATCAACGTGCGCTGGGCATCGAGTACATCGAGAAAAGCGAACTTGCCCATTTCGAAACCACGGGTCGCGGTGTCCACGGCTTGCTGTGCAGCCGGCAGGATGGTGCGGTCGTAGGCCGCCACCTCCTGCATGGCCGTAGCCCATTGGTCGACCGCGCTGCGGGTTTCGCTGCGCAAGCGCAGGGCCACGGCATTGCGCAAGTCACGCGCCTGGTCGGCACGGCGCGCAGCCGCCAGCACGTTGCCCTGGTTTCGGTCGAACAACGGCAGCGGCATGGACAGGCCAACCACGTTCACCCGCTCGCGCTCTTCGCGGCTGTACTGGCTGCCAAGGCTGACGGTGAGGTTGGGAATGCGCTGAGCCTTTTCCGTGCCCAACGCCGCATCGCCACGCTCGACCTGGGCGGCGGCCAGGCGCCACTCGACCGTTTGCTCGACGTGGGCGAGCAAAGTGTTAGTACTGGGCGCGGCCCCAGGCGAAAGCTTGGCCGCCTGCAAGGTGTCGAAGCTGGCCAGCGGGCTGCCGGTCAAACGCGCCAGGGCCTGGTAGGCCACGCTACGCTGGGTTTGCGCGCGGCGCAGTAAGGCCTCGGCCTGGGCCAGTTGCACCTGGGCGCGGGTGGCCTCCACGGGCGATGACTGGCCGGCAGTGACCCGCCCCTGCACCACCCGCAACCCGCGGGCGGTCAAGGCCTGGGATTGCTGCGCCAGCTCCAGCGCGGTCTGTGCCCGCAAGGCGGCATGGAACGCCTGGACCACATCGGCACGCAGGCCATTGCGCTGGCGTTCCAGGTCAAGCTGGGCGATCGCCTGACCGACGCCGGCCGCGGCGATGCGTGCAGCGCGCTTGCCGCCCAGTTCCAGCGGCTGGCTGAGGGTGATGGTGGTGGTGCTGGTCTCCCGGCGCGTGTCCTCCACCTCCCACGCCAGCTCGGGGTTGGGCAGTAACCTGGCCTGGCGCCATTCGCCGTCGGCAATGCCGATTTCGCGACGGGTGGCAGCCAGTTCCGGGTTCTGGGCAAAAGCGGCGGCCAACGCCTGGGGCAAGCTCAAGCGCTGGCTGGCGTGGGCGCTCGTAGCGCCAACCAGCAGCAGGCAGAGCAAGGCGAACTTGCGGGGGATAAGCACGGAACAGGTCCTCGTCGACGAAGGGTGGCGAGAGACTGTAGGGAGGGCTGGTTATCGGGGTGGTGGCATGAAAATTACAATTCTGTAAGGCGTGCAGCATGTGCGCCAGTGCGCCTTGGCGGCGAACGCGGTTCGATAATCGCCCACTTTCCCGGCGGAGCGGCTCCCCTCAATTGACGGAACTAACCAGTCAGTACAAAACTAGGCACATCCAACAACAACAAAGCGAAGCCCGTCATGACGCCCCTCATTCTCGTGCTCAACGGCCCCAACCTGAACATGCTGGGCACCCGAGAGCCGGCCCAGTATGGTTACGAAACCCTTGCCGACCTTGGCCAACACTGCGCCGATACTGCCAATGCCCACGGCCTGGAAGTCGAATTCCGGCAAACCAACCACGAAGGTGAACTGATCGACTGGATCCACGCCGCGCGCAATCGCTGCGCCGGTATCGTGATCAATCCAGGTGCCTGGACCCACACCTCGGTAGCCATTCGCGATGCGCTGGTGGCCAGCGAAGTACCCGTCATCGAAGTGCACCTGTCCAACGTGCACAAGCGTGAACCGTTCCGCCACGTGTCGTTCGTTTCGTCGATCGCGGTCGGCGTCATCTGCGGCTTGGGAAGCCACGGCTACCGCATGGCCATCAGCCACTTCGGCGCACTGCTCAAGGAGCGTGCAGCATGAGCCAGCCTGCCATCCTTGCCGGCCTGATCGGCCGGGGTATCCAACTCTCGCGCACCCCGGCCCTGCACGAGCACGAAGGCGATGCCCAAGCCCTGCGCTACCTGTACCGGCTGATCGACGCCGACCAGTTGCAACTGGACGACAGCGCCCTGCCCGGCCTGCTCGACGCTGCGCAGCACACGGGTTTTACCGGCCTGAACATCACCTACCCGTTCAAGCAGGCGATCCTGCCTTTGCTCGACGAGCTGTCGCATGAAGCGCGCGGCATCGGCGCGGTCAACACCGTGGTACTCAAGGACGGCAAGCGGGTTGGCCACAACACCGATTGCCTGGGCTTTGCCGAAGGTTTGCGCCGCGGCCTGCCCGATGTGGCCCGCCGCAAGGTGGTGCAGATGGGAGCTGGCGGCGCGGGCTCGGCGGTGGCGCATGCCTTGCTGGGCGAAGGGGTAGAACAGCTGGTGTTGTTCGAAGTGGATACCGCCCGCGCTCAGGCACTGGTCGACAACCTGAATGCGCATTTCGGTGCGGGACGGGCAGTGCTTGGCGGCGACTTGGCCACGGCATTGGCCGAGGCGGACGGGCTGGTCAACACCACACCGGTCGGGATGGCCAAGCTACCCGGCACGCCGCTGCCAGTGGCGCTGCTGCATGCACGGCTGTGGGTAGCGGAGATCATCTACTTCCCGCTGGAAACCGAACTGCTGCGCGCTGCCCGGGCGCTGGGTTGCCGCACCCTGGACGGTAGCAACATGGCGGTGTTCCAGGCCGTGAAAGCATTCGAACTGTTCAGCGGGCGGCAGGCCGACGCAGCGCGGATGCAGGCACATTTCGCCAGCTTCTGCTGACTGACCCAGGCCTGCGTGGCAACGGCCCTGAGCAAGCTCAGGGCTGACACGCGGTCAGTCTTCCAGCGGCTTGGGCGCAGCGGCAGGCTTGGCGGGTTTGGCAGGCTTAGCGTCCTTGGCCTTGGCTTGCGGTGCGGCCGCCACCGGCTCCGGTGCGGTCACCGCCTTCTCGCTGGCGGGCAGCGCATCGACTGCCTCGAAGATCGCCTGTGGATCAAGGGCGGTGTTGTCTTCATCATCCTTGAGAACATGCCGCCCACCATCCTTGCCAACCAGAATCACTTTGGTGCCTTTGCTCGCCCCCAGCTTCAGTTCGCGGATCAGCGCCATGGTGGTTTGCTGCTCGAGGTTCTTGTCCTCCCGTTTACCCATCATTTGCGCCACGCTGTACAGCACCAGGCTGCGCTCCTTGAATTTTGCCTGGGTAGCCGGGTCTTCGAGCGCTTTATTGAGCCCACGCAGGGTGGGGTCGGCGCTGCTCGGCGCAATGACCACCAATGGCCGCGCCTTGCCCAGTTCCTTGGCCAACGGTGCATCACTGTCGGCGGCATGCAAAGGGCCGGCAAGCGCGAGCAGGGTGGCGAGGGTCAGTGAGCGGACGAGCATGCATATCTCCTTATTCTCTCGATAAACCAAAGACTACAGATCATGGAGAAAGATCCGACGCGGGAGCCTAAACCAACAGCCCATGGCGTGCTTGCCGCAAAGGTAACTTCCGATTTCCGTGACCGGGCGGCGACGCCTGTGCAAACATCCCCGCCTGGTCTGAGCATAGCGCATAGCCGCCAGCCAGCGCCGCAGCGCCGGCCGCTTTACCCCGTCGAGCTGTCGCCAGGCGCGTTTCTGTCCAGGGCTTCGAGTGTCAGTTGCAACAGCACCGCATGCTCACGCTGCTGATTACGAATGTGCAGCCGCTCGATCTGCGCTTCTCGGTTGCCCAGCGCCACCAGCCGCTCCAGTTCATCATGCATGTCCTGCGGCACTTGCAGGCGAGCAGGGAAGCTTTCCCGCAGATAGTCCTGCCAGAAGCGTTGCCTGGAAAGGTATTCAGCCACGCCGTCGCGGGTCTGCGCTGCCAGCACGAAGGCACGCGCCGAGCGAATATCAGTGTCCTGCAACCGGGCAATACCGGTATACAACATCGCCCCGGGCTGGGCGGGCAAATCCAGGGCCGTCCGCAAGGCAACACGGTAAGCCAGGGCGAATTCGAGCGACTCACTGCCAGCCCCCAACCGGCGGGCATGTTCTGCAGCGAACTGGTCGAGCAATGCCAAACGCCACAACCGCCCGCCGAGCCACAACAAGCCCTGCTCCGGCGGGCGCCCACCCTGCTGGCGGCGCGTACGCCAGATCATCAAGCGCACTTCCAGGTCAGCGAAGCGCGCAGTGGCGTTGTCCTGGCAATCTGTGGACGCGGCATGCCCGAACAGCTCCAGCCGCAGGGCATCGTCTTCATTCATTGCTTCGAACATTTCCAGCACCCGGGCAGCCAGCGCACAGGCGGTAGAGGCATACTTGAACGCGCCGGAGGTGGTCAGCACGGACAGCGTCTTGAAAAAGTCGTCCGATACTTCTTCGGCCTCCAGATGAACCCACAACGCGGCCATTTCATCGCGATGCTCCGCCGCCACCAGGTCCAGATAACGGAACCGGTACGGCACGCGACTCGCCTCTAGCCAATGCCAGCTGGAAGACGCCTGCGATGCAGCCGCCAGCAGGTTACCGGACAGTTCAACCCGGCCAGCACGCCACAGTCGCGACTGATGCAGCTGGGCAGGCAGCGCTGAAATACTGTTATCACTGAGGTCCAGCGTGTGCAGTTGCGGTGCGTCCAGCGTGCCGTAGGGAAACTCCGGCAATTGCGTGCGTGACAAGTGCAAGGCGTTGAGCTCGGTCATGGCGAACACGGAAAATGCCCTGCGCAACGGGTTGTCCGACAGGTTCAGGTAGACCAGGGACCGGCAACCGGCCAGGATCAGCGCCTGGCTTTCGTCGAGCGCGATTCGGTTGCCGGACAGGTCGAGCACCTCCAGCCTTTGTACCAGCATCTGGGGCAGCGGTAAGCGCCTGAGCCGACAGTTGGTGATTTCCAGGTTGCGCAAGTTGGGAAACGCCTGCAGGAAATCGTCGGGCACTTGCTCCAGACGCATGGCGCGTAGGGCCAGTATGGACACGTGCGCGAAACTCACTTGCGCTGGCAAGCGGGGCAGTTGACGCAAACGGCTGCGCGTCTGGGTCAGCATGAAGCGCCCCTGCACAGCCCCCTGTTCCTGCAACTCGGGAACGAGCAAGCGCCAGCAGTCGAGCAAGCCCTTTCTGAACTCGCGTCTGGCCGTCAGTTCAGGGGTGGCAAAAGCATTGAAAACCCATCTGTCCAGGTGCGTGTTGAGCTGTCGATATTGCGCCTCCAGGTCGTTCAACCTGGCCTGTGCATCGGCTGACGCCAACCATTGGCCGACCTGTTCATCGCTGAAAGCCGGGTACAGGTCGCGCAGGCGCGCTTGCAGCGCCCGTGGCCTGAGCCGCCCGAGCCCAGCCCAGAACCTGCCGCCGGCCATGGGGTAGCCAATGCGGCCGTCAGCGAGCCGCAGGGGTGCCAGAAAGGCCCCGCGTCGCTGGCCCATGCCAAGGGCGGCCACCACGGCTGGCCGTTGGCTGAACGCAACCTCTGCCAACGCCTCACGCAGGGCGGGTGCGAACACAGCAGGCTGCCTGTTGGCCGCTCGTGCTTCGGCGTCATAAGCCGCCGCCAGTGTTTCGAACAGCTCCCCGGCAGCACCGGCATTGGGCTGGGCACGGTCGTGCAAGCGAAACACACCATGCTGGTGCAGCAGATCGAAGGTTGGCCCCACGCCTTCGATCGTCAGCAGCGGCTCGCTGGCCTCACCGTCGAACAAGCGCCAGCCAGGCCCACCGGCCCCCGGCACACGCCCCAGCAGGTTCAGCACAACCCGCGCCAGGTCGAGATTCTGCGGGGTATCGATGCGCAGCGCCTCAAAGACCCGCGCGGTTCGAATCCGCGTAACCTGCAGCCTTGCCGCCTCGGCCATGAACAGCGGCACGCGCCCGGTCTCTTGCAGGCACTGCAGGTCGTCCTCGCTGGCATTGCGCATCACTTCCCTGGCCGCCAGGCGGTGCAGGCTGGCGAAGGCCCGTTGCAACGGGCAAGGGGTTGGCGTGCCGGTGTTGTGCTCCTCGTACATGGCTTGCAGCAGCTCGCGGCGCCCGGCCCAGGCCACTTCAGCCAGCGCGCGCGCGTGCCTGCCTGCAGCCTGGGGAAGGCTCAGCACCCGCGCCAGCAATTGCTGATCGGCGGTGGCGACACCTTCGCGCAGTTGACTGACCAACGTGTGGATCCGCCCGGCGAACAACAGCCGCTGCACCGTGTCAGCCAGCGCTGCCTCAGGTGCTCGGCCATACACATGCCATGCCCGCAAGTGCTGGTCGTCCAGCCCGTGAATCGCCAGCGCCTGGTCGATCTGCTGGTCATCGAGGTCGCTGTAGGGCTTGCCCAGGCGGCGGAACAGCTGGCGCGCGTCTTCCCATTCGGCGGGCTGCTCGCACCACAGCCGCCACGCACCGGCGCCATTGTGGCGGAGCAATGGGGCATAGCCCTGGTAAGGGAGCAACTGCCATTGTTCATCGTCCGTGCGCCACGCCACTTCATACCAGTGATCGTCCATGCTGATCCAGCAGCGATCGGCCAGGCGATACACCCCCTGCTCGTCCGGCACTGCGGTAGCCGGCGGGGTGCCACAACGGTAGGGTGCAAGGTCGGTGTTCCACAGTTTTTCCTCGCCACCTGGCAGCTGCGCCGGCACCAGTGGGTCCACCATGCTCCAGGCACGTCGCGCCGCCGCGACAACAGCAACGGTTGCACCGACTGCCAACAACCCTTTGCCCACATTCAGCAGGTGGGCCAGCGCAGCATTGCGTTCGTTCTGTTGCCAGTCACTGACCGCCTGGAAGCTTTGCTCAAGCAGTTCCCAGGCCATCACACCCAGCATCACCGCGCCAATTGCAGGCACGAAAAGCCCTGCGATGCCGAGCAGGGTTCGCCCTTCAGCCTGTAAACGGCGAGCATGCTCGGCCTGAGCCTCGCGATCGAGCATCGCCACTGGCGGGGCGATGATTGCCGCGTCATCCTTGACCTGCGCTACCCAGTCATCGGCCAGGCTTTCGAACAGCGGTAAACCATAGGCATGCGTCTGTTCATCAAGGCTGCGGGTCGCCCAGTGGGTGACATCGTCGAGCCGCTCACCCACAGCAGAGAAAAACCGCTGGCTGTCGCGACGGCGCACGAAGCGGCTGAAGAAACGCCGGTAGTCGTTCTTGCGCAAACGCTTGCCAAGCACCCGGCGGGCGTAGTGTTCCAGGTCGTTGCACACGCTCCAGGGGCCTGAGGGGTCGCCAGGCACATACACCAGGACGTACTTGCTGGTGTTGTAGAGCGTCCCCTCGGCAATGACATCCAGCACCACAATCTGCTGCATGCGGCAACCAAACAGCTCCAGCCGGCGGACGCTGACCGGCGACCCCGCGAGGGTGCCAAGCGTGTCATGCATGCACAGTTGCACCACCCAGTGCAGCTGGGCCGCGCTCAACACGCCCTGTGCGCTGGCTGCAAGCGCATCGGCCAGCATGCCATAGCGTTGGCGGCGAACCAGCAGCTCGCGCACGCTTGGTTGAAAAACACTCGCCAGGTGCGCCTGGTACTGCTGGCCAAGGTCCAGCGTGCGGCACAGCCTGACGAAAGCCGTTGCCGATAGCTCAGTACGCGTGGCGCCCAGCGTATCGACCAGGCAATTTTTGCGGGGCTGATCATGCTGCTCGGCCTCGGTGAAGTTGCCCAGCGCTGCCTCCAGCAGCGGCGTATCGTAGTAATCGCTGTCGGCGACCGGAAGCCGACCGGTCACATAACTGATGGTCGGCGACGTGAAGTAATACCATTGCCGCAGGCACACGCGGTCGACATCCAGGGTGCCAAACCGGGCCAGCGCCTGCTGCAGCAAAGGCTGGCTGAAGTCATCCAGGTTGCGCACCTGTGCCAGGGCTTGCGCCAGCCCTTCCCGGCACGCCAGCAACTGCGACAGTGCCTGGCTCAGCAGCCGGTAGTCGGCCACCGTCAGCTTCGCCATCCAGGCCGGCAGCCGCTGTGCAATGTAATGGTCCTGGCATGCTTGCGCGATGGCAAGCGCGTCGACCGCATTCGAAGGTGAAGTGGATTTGCCCTGCATCTGTGCCTCCGCGATGGCGTTGAGGCTAGAGTTTGGGCAGGTTCAGGGCACGCCGACGGCTAGCTATCTACTACCCGTTCAGAACAGCAGCAGTTGATGGTCGATCAGCCGCGCGAAGTCGTCGCCGACAAAAGGCAGGATGGCATCAGCCACCGGCTGCAACTGCCGGCTGATGTAATGATCATGGTCGATGGGGGCTTGCAGGTTTTCCAGCGGCTCTGGGCCTGCGGTGGTGATCACATAGCTGATCCAGCCGCCGCGCTGGTACTGCAGCGGGCGGCCCAGGCGCTTGTTGTAGTCGTCGGCCAGGCGTGCGGCGCGCACATGGGGCGGCACGTTGCGCTGATAGTCGGCCAGTGGCCGCCGCAAGCGCTTGCGATAGACCAGCAGCTCGTCGTTTTCACCCGCCAGCGTGCGCTGTACATAGTCACACAGGTAATCACGGTACGGCTCACCACGAAACACGCGTGCGTAGAGTTCCTGCTGAAACTGCCGAGCCAGCGGTGACCAGTCGGTGCGCACCGATTCCAGGCCCTTGAACACCATTTCTTCAGTGCCATCAGGCCGCTGCCTGAGCCCGGCATAACGTTTCTTGCTGCCCTCGTCGGTACCACGGATGGTGGGCATCAGGAAACGCCGGTAATGCACCTCGAACTGAAGTTCGAGGGCGCAGTCCAGGTTCATGCTTTCGCGCAGGTGTGTTTGCCACCATTGGTTGACCCCGGCCACCAGCTCGCGACCGATGCGCACCGCGTCTTCCTCGACATGGGCGCCCTTGAGCCAGACGAAGGTGGAGTCGGTATCGCCATAGATCACGTCGAACCCCCGGGCCTCGATCAGCGCCCGGGTCTGGTGCATGATCTGGTGCCCACGCAAAGTGATGGACGAGGCCAGCCGGGGGTCGAAGAAGCGGCAACCGCTGGAACCCAGCACACCGTAGAACGCGTTCATGATGATCTTCAGTGCCTGGGACAACGGCGAGTTACCCTCGCGTTTGGCCGCCTCCCTGCCCTGCCACACACGCTCGACGATGGCTGGCAGGCAATGCTGGCTGCGGGAAAACCGCCCGCCACGAAAACCCTCCACCGAGTGGTCATCGTCAGGACGGTGCAAGCCTTCCACCAGGCCCACCGGGTCGATCAGGAAGGTACGAATGATTGAGGGGTACAGGCTTTTGTAATCCAGGACCAGCACCGAGTCGTACAAACCAGGGCGCGAGTCCATCACGAAGCCGCCGGGGCTGGCTTCGTCCGGGCGGCTGCCCAGGTTGGGCGCCACGTACCCCAGGCGGTGCATATGCGGTATGTACAAATGGCAAAACGCGGCGACCGACCCGCCGCTGCGGTCCACCGCCAGGCCGGTAACCGATGAGCGCTCCAGCAGGAACTCAAGCAGGCGGGTGTGGGCGAAGATCCGCGTCACCAGTTCACAGTCCTTCAGGTTGTATCGCGCCAGGGCCGGTTTGTCTTCGGCGAAGCGCCGGTTGATTTCGTCCATGCGCTGGTAGGGTGTGTCGATGGCTTTGCCTTCGCCGAGCAGCGTCTGGGCGACGTTTTCGAGGCTGAACGACGGGAAACTCCAGGTAGCCGAGCGCAGCGCCTCGATGCCATCGATCAACAACCGCCCCGGGGCGTCGGCGAATACGTGGCCACCGCCGCCCTGGCTTCGCAAGGTCATGGCTGCGCCTCTACGCCCCAAGGCAAGCGCTACCTGCAACGCCTTGGCGTGCTCATGCAGCACGCGCAGGTCGAACTGGATCAGGTTCCAGCCAATGATCGCGTCGGGGTCGTGCCGCGCCATCCACCGGTTCAGGCACACCAGCAGCTCGGCGCGGTCGGCGCAGTAGTGCAGATCGAAGTCCACCCCCGCTGGATCGCCGTTGGGTTTGCCTAGCATGTACACCTGACGCTGGCCACAGCCCTCCAGGGCGATGCTGTACAACTCCCCACGTTCGCTGGTTTCGATGTCCAGCGACACCAGGCGCAGCGGTGGGCGGTAACCTGCCAGCGGCTTGAGCTGAGCTTCGCAGAGCACGCCCTGTGCATCAGGCTTGCCGGTGAACTGCACGGGGGCGGTGATGAAGCGCTCCATCAGGTAGCGTTCCGGTGGGCGTATGTCGGCTTCGAAAACCTCGATGCCGGCGTTGCGCAGGCGTTGCTCCAGTTGCATCAGTTGCCGGTGCTGGCGGCAATACAGCCCCATGACCGGGCGCTGGTCAAAGTCCTTCAACTGCAAGGGCTTGAGTTGTACACCTGGCTCTTTGGCCAACAACACCCGGGCGTGTTCAGCCTGGGCCAGCGGGATGAAAGCCACCGAGTCCTGCGGGGCAAGGCGCAATTGCCGGGGCCCCTGATCGGTAGCCAGCCAGAACTCCACGCAGGTCCCTTCGGGCGTGTCATGCCAATGCCGGGTCAGGACGAAGCCCTGCTGCAATTCCACCGCATCTACCTCTGAAGCGTATGATAAGGCGCCGATTCTACCGCTACCGGCACTGCCAGCGGTGGCTGGGCTGCCCCTGCAGGCGCAACCCAGCCCATGCAGCCCGTCACTGGAACCGGTACGCCAAGCCCGCCCCCGCATACCATGAGCGCCCAGGCGCGGCCTCGTAGTAGCGCCCGTTGCTGTCGCCGACGATCACCGACCCCACATATTGCCGGTCGAACAGGTTGTCCAGGCGCACCAGCTGGTGGAATGTCCACGGGCCGACATGCTGCTCGAAGCGCGTACGCCAGTTGAACACGGCATAGGCCGGCGCCGCCTTGGCAGTGTTGCTGTCGTCGACATACACCTTGCTGCGGTACTGCCCTTCCAGGCCCATGCTGACCGCCGCCACCGGCTTCCATAGCAGCTCGCCATACAGGTTGTCCTGGGGCACACCTGGCAGGCGGTTGCCACGTGCAATGGTCTGGCTGACGTTTGCGGCATAGCGCGCATCGGTGCGGGTATACACCACACTTGCCTGCCACTGGTCGCTCCAATCCTGCTGCAGGCGGGCCTCGAAGCCACGCCGGAGGGTACGCCCAGCATTGCGATAGCTGGTTCGGCCGTCCGTCGCACGGTCCACGACAATTTCGTCGTCGGTATGGATCTCATAAACGGCGGCATCCAGCCGCGTGCGCTCGCTCAGCCGGTACTTAAGGCCCGTTTCATACTGCATGCTGGTGGCAGGCTTGAGCCCGAAGTTGAAGCCTTCGTCCGCGCCCGGTGCATAGGCCATCTCGGCCTGCGTGGGGGTTTCGAAGCCTTTGCCGACACTCACGTAACCACGCAGATCAGGGGTGAAGGCGTACATCACAGACAGTGAAGGGGTAGCTTGCTGATACCGTTTGGAGCCGCTGGCGTCACCGTTGGCCAGGTAATGGTCATCGACACGCATGTCCATGCTGCTGTAGCGCAGCCCCAGCTCGCTGGTCCAGTTACCGATTTCCCAGTGCGCCTGCAGGTAAGGGTCCAGGCTGGTGGCGGTGTCCTGCTCGTCACGTCGCAACTCGCCTTTCACACCCAGCTGGTCAGCGCTGAAGTTCTGGTAGCCACGGCGGTCATCCTTGCTCTGGTCGTAATCGGCGCCAAGGGTCAGGGTAAGATTGCCGGGCACCTGGGCAACCGGCTGGATCCAGCGCAGCGTACCGCCCTGGAACTGCCGATCGAAGTCGACCACACCACCCCCGCGCTGGCTGTTCGAGACCACCGTCTTGGGGATGGACAGGTACTGCACCACCCGGCGCTGCCCGGCGTACAGGTTCAGCTGCAACGTGGCGTCACCCACGTAGCGCTCATAGTTCATGCCCAACTGCTGGTGGTCGATGCTCTTGCGCGTGTCATAGGTTTGCGCCACTGCCGCGCTGGAGCGCGGGTCGTGCTTGTAGGCTTCCCAGGTCTGCCCTAGTGGGTCCTGGGTGCCGTTCTGTTCCAGGCTGCTGTAGATCAGCGCCAGGCGCGATTCGCTATCCGGCTTGAAATGGACCTTGGCGAAGGTCTGGTCACGGCGCGCCGCGCTGTGGTCACGGTAGCCGTCGGTGTCCATGCGCGACGCATCCAGCAGGAAACCGGCCGTGTCGTTACCGCCCTCGGCGGACAGGTGGTTCTTGTTGAAACCGTCGCTGCCGAAGGTGGTTTCGGCACCTACCTGGGCAGGGCCCTGGCCGTCGCGGCTGAACATCTGGATAACCCCACCGGCGTTGCTGCCGTACAGGGTAGCGGCCGGGCCGCGCAACACCTCGATGCGCTCGGCCACATCCAGGTTGAGCGTGGCCGCTTGCCCTTGACCGTCGGGAGTACTGGCCGGGATCCCATCGCTGATCAGCTTGATGCCCCGCACCCCGAAGGCCGAGCGGGCGCCGTAGCCTCGCGAAGAAACCTGCAGATCCTGGGCGTAGTTTTGGCGGTTCTGCACCACCAGCCCTGGCACCTTGCTCAGCACTTCCGACAGGTTGACGCCCAACTGGCCGTCAGTGCCACGGGACAAGTCGATGGTATCGACCGAGAACGGCAGGTCGAACGTACGGGTGGGCAGGTAGGCACCGCTCACCACCAGCGGCTCGATCACCACGGCAGTGGGTGCATCGGCCCAGGCATGGTCAAGCGCACTAAAGTCGCCTGCAATCAGCAGGACCAGCCCTGTAGAGGTAGGAAAACGAGAAAGAAATCGATACATGCGCAGCTTCCGAAAATGGCCGCCATTACACCAGACCCGCATCGACAGTGCGAACCCTCTGGCCAGCCTCGCCGGATTTTCCCTGACAAGCTGTTGCGAAATTGCTTACGCTGAAATACTGTACGCACATACAGCAAAACAAGGATATTCCTGTGTCCAGCACCGCCTCCGCTACCCCAAGCAGCTACGTTCAGCTGGGTGTTCGCATCCAGAAGATCATCAACAGCCCCACCGCCCAACGCAGCCGCGCGGCGCTGATCTTCCGCCTGGAACAGGAAAGCCCGGACGACTGGGAAACCTTGCTCGAGGAAATCGCCGAGAACGACAACGTCACCCTCGCCCACCGTGATGATGGCGGCGTGCAGATTTTCTGGACGGTGCCGAAGGAAGACTGACCACGCGTGGGCGTTGCCACTTCAGGTACGTTTCAGGAGGCGTAGGGCCATTCGTCCGTTGAACTGTACGCATCCCGGAGCATGGCGGTCTTTCAAGAACACCAGCCAGGGGCAATCCTCTTATGCAACAGCAACTTTCAATTTTCTCCATGGCCGTGAGCTGCAGCCTCTTGTGGGCCTGCTCTACCCCCGAAACCAGATCGCCAGTGGAAACACCCGGCAGACCCGAATCAGCAATGACTCAACTGCTGGAAGCCGGCGCAGCAACGCTGCAATCCAAGCCGCCGATCGAGGCGATCAACGCCTACCTGGATGGCTTTCACTTCTACAACGGCCACCCCGATGTCCAGATGGAGGCACATCATTACTGCAGTATCCTCAACGAAGATGTCATCCAGTGCGTCATTTTCGATGGTAATGACAAGGCAGCGAAGATCATGGGCGTCGAGTACATCATCGATGAGGCGCTGTTTGCGGGGCTGCCGGCCAAGGAAAAGGCCATGTGGCACAGCCACGGGTATGAGGTCTCGTCTGGCCAGTTGATCGCTCCCGGCATCCCTGCAGCCGCGGAGCACGCCCTGATGAAACGACTGGCCCATACCTATGGGAAAACATGGCACACCTGGCATACCGATCAAGACAAAGCTCTACCGGTGGGCGTTCCGCAACTGATGATGGGTTTCACTGCCGACGGCCAGGCGAACGCGACGATGGTCCGACAGCGAAATGGGCGTTTGGGGGTGGATACGGCAACGACCAAAGCTCAGCGCGCCGATATCCGCATCCCCAAAGCGGATCCCCAAGCGGATGGCTGGCAACACGGCAACGTCATCCAACTCACCGACCCCACAGGTGCTCATCTGCATCGATCTGCAACACCGACGCCACCAGGCAGCAATAGCCGCTCGAGCAAATAACTGTTTGCGTGGTTTGGACGCAGCGTTGATTGGGCGACCGAACTGGCGGGTGGTCAACCGTTGCCTTTGCGCTAAGCCACCCGTTTGACGCCATGGCCCTTATCCGTGGCCAATCCCCTTGCCCGACTGATGCCCCAGGCCAACGCTCGGGTCATTGATTCACCGGGGCGAGCTTCGAAAGCTTCTTCATGCAGCGCCATTCCCGATGCTGCGTACACCCCGATGAACAGCTGCGTCTGGCCTGTGCGCGAGAGCCTGACCTGAATATCTAGGCTGGTGCCGTTGTCGAGCTGCTCGTCATGGGTGCGATGATGAAGCACTGGATCGGCCCAATTCCAAAAAACATCACCACGAATACGCATGCCGCCCTCCTACGACTTTAGTCTTATATGGGACTTTAACCATAGCAAAGCGGGACGGCAGTTCAATGTCAGAGGTATGACTAATGAAGGGTATCGGACAACTGGCCCATGGTCCGATACCCTTTTTTCCTAGACAGGTTCCCTGACATATTGTCCTGACGCTTGAAAGCACGAATCACTGCAGGATGTTGCCGACCAAACCCGCACGCACTGACCCGGGCGGTAACGCCATGGGTAGGTCATTAGGCAGCACCGCCCCCACGCCGAACACACTTATGGCCATTTTTACTCGAAGGGCGCGCCGCGCGAGGCGCGAGTCGGCCTCAAAGCCGGCCAACGCAATTTTCATCGAACGTTCGAATCCTGATTCGGCTGGGATCTTGTCCTCTCTTCGTAACGCGTTCATGGAACACTCCCTTTATTCGCCTTTGCCGTTGACCAGACCCGATCCGAGGTCTGCACCTGTGACTGGGTCGCTGGCGGGATCGGACGCCGTTCGCAGTTTCATGGCCTCCAGTGCCGCAAGGTCGGAAGCGGACAGGTCCACCGAGGCGCTGCCATCGCCACCGTCCACGGCAGCCGAAGGATTCTCGACATACTCCCATTCTTCCCCTTCATTCCAGGGGCCCCTCACGTTCGGCTCGCCGGACATGTTGAAATAGGTGTTAGTGAACTCCGGCATTCCCGGAAGCTTGCCCTGAGGGAAGTTGGGCTGAATGGCGTGCAACGCTTTCTCGAAAGAAAGCTGGTGAGCGATTTCGCGAGTCATCAAGAACCCCAGCGCCTCTTTCACACCAGGATCATCCGTCACGTTCATCAGGCGCTCGTATACAATCTTGGCCCGTGCTTCAGCGGCGATATTGGAGCGGAAGTCCGCAGTAGGTTCGCCGATGGTGTCCACATAAGCGGCACTCCATGGGACCCCCGCCGAATTGGTGAGCGGAGCGCCGGCACCGTATAGGATGCTGGTGATATGTGAATCATTACCCGCGCCATTAATCGCTCTGTACAGCGCCCCTTCTTCTTCGACGCCTTCAGCAAGCCGGCCTTTGGCACCTTTGTTGAGCATCACGATGATGGAACCGACAATCTCCAGGTGGCTTAATTCTTCGGTCGCGATATCCATGAGCAGGTCTTTGCGGCCTGGATCCTCTTCAGCCAGCGCCTGGGTGAAGTAGCGGCTGGCTGCGGCCAGTTCGCCCTGGGCGCCGCCGAATTGCTCCAGTAGCAAATTTGCCAAGCCTGGATTGGGCTGTGCAACACGCACCGTGTATTGAAGTCGTTTGTTATGGATAAACATAGGAAATCTCCAACGGTTAACCAGGACGCAAAGACGTCCTGTGTCAATCGTGTGAGTTGCAATGCTTGGCGCCGGTGCGACCTCGCGTACCCTTGGCAAGACGAATGGCGCTATTGGCAAAGTTCAGAAATTCAGTTTGAACCCTGGTAGGCAAATTATCAGTGCCCTTCAATTGAGTGCCTGCAGATAAGCGCTGGCTTCCTGATAGCGGGCGAGCCGCGCCCTGTCAGCGGGGCCTGGGCAGGGGATACGCGAAAGATCGCTATTGTCGGCCAGGTCAGCCAGTTTGACCGTGCGCGCCAGCGGGTCGTCGCCCAGGCGAACGACAAAGTCCTGATAAGCTTCACCCTCACGCCGGCTGAGCGGCAGCAGGGCTGCCAGAATCTTCAGCGCGAAGCCCTCCTTCGCCAGGTCGGAGAGGGTCAGCGGGGTATCCTCGATCACATCGTGAAGCACCGCAACAATGCGCTGTTCCGGTGTGGCAACCCGCAGCATCACGCGTAGCGGGTGAAGGATATACGCCGCCCCACCTTTGTCGTATTGCCCTTCATGCGCCCTGGCGGCCACGGCTATGGCCCGCTCCAGTGTCGACATCCGGCGCCCCCCATTTCAGCCTCTCCCTACCCAAGCATAGCCAATGCTGCGCGGAAGGTGCCTATCATGCGCCATGGGGAGCGTTAGCCGCGCAGGGGTCAGCGCGCTGCGCCGTGCTGGATGACCACCGAGTCGGTGCCCAGTTTGGCCATGACTTCGTCGCGGCGGGCCTGCGCCTCTTCGCGAGTAGGGAACGGCCCCATCAGCACCACCGGCTTGCCATTGCGGTATTCCACCGACGACGGGATGCCCTTTTCGATCAAGCGGGCCGTCATGTCGCTGAGCGCGCCCATGTTGGCGCCCTGCACCACCTCGACATCCCAGCCTTCGGGTGCCGGCTGGTCGGCCAGCGCTTCGGCACGACGCTGCAGGTCGGCACCGCCGCACAGTTCGCGGATACGCAGGTTGTTGCCGGTTTCGTCCACGATAATGTCGTACTGGCCATCGCGTTTGAACGCCACGTAGCTGCGGTAGGCCTCATACTGCCCGGCATCGTCCTTGCCACGGACCTGGCCGCAGATGGTGCCCTGGGTGTCGATCCGCACGTTGCCGAACTTGGCCGTCTTGGGGTTGTGCAAGTGTTCAGCCACCTGCTTGTGCACGCCCTCGACCTCGTTCTCACAGCCCGCCAGGGCGAGCACTGCCATTACAACAGCCAGTTTACGCACGCGTGTACCTCCAGTTTTGAAGGGGCGGATTCTAGCATGCTGCGCGCGGGCCGAACCGTGACCAAAGGTTACAGGCTGCTTCACGCGCACATGCAAAAAGAGCGATCATTGCTGATCGCCCTTTCTGGAATTTGGTAGGCACAATTGGACTCGAACCAACGACCCCCACCATGTCAAGGTGGTGCTCTAACCAACTGAGCTATGTGCCTGTCGTGTGGTGCGCATCTTAGTGATCAAGTGCCCACCTGTAAAGCGTTTTTTTCAGAAAAATCAAAAACTTTCGCAGTTTCCAGGTGTTGCAGCCAAGCGCCGGAAAACCTAATGAAAAAATGGGTGACCCTTGCGGATCACCCCTTCTTCGATTTGGTAGGCACAATTGGACTCGAACCAACGACCCCCACCATGTCAAGGTGGTGCTCTAACCAACTGAGCTATGTGCCTGTCGTGTGGTGCGCATTCTACGCAATTGAAAAACCCTGTCAACACTTTTTTTCACGCTAAGCTACTGAATCTAAACCTCTTTATAGAGAAGGGTCGCTTGCGACCGTGTAAGGGATTTTCAACAGACGACTAGCGGGTGTTTATTATTATTGATAGCATCGCTACATTCGTTAAAAATATAAAACACGAGGTTCCTGCAGCATGGCTAACACCCCCTACCCCCAGTCCTACTACGCCGCCTCGGCCAACCCGGTGCCGCCACGTCCGGCGCTGCAGGGTGAGGTGGAAACCGACGTATGCATCATCGGCGCCGGCTACACCGGCCTATCCAGCGCCCTGTTCCTGCTGGAAAACGGCTTCAAGGTGAGCATCGTCGAAGCCGCCAAGGTCGGCTTCGGTGCCTCGGGCCGCAACGGTGGCCAGATCGTCAACAGCTACAGCCGCGACATCGACGTGATCGAACGCACCGTGGGCCCTAAACAGGCCCAGCTGCTGGGCCACATGGCCTTCGAAGGTGGGCGTATCATTCGTGAGCGCGTGGCCAAGTACAACATCCAGTGCGACCTGAAGGACGGCGGCGTTTTCGCCGCGCTCACCAGCAAGCAGATGGGCCACCTGGAATCGCAAAAGCGCCTTTGGGAGCGTTTCGGCCACAACCAACTGGAGCTGATGGACCAGAAGCGCATCCGCGAGGTGGTGGCGTGCGACAGCTACGTCGGCGGCATGCTCGACATGAGCGGCGGTCACATCCACCCGCTGAACCTGGCGCTGGGCGAAGCTGCAGCGGTCGAGTCGCTGGGCGGCATTATCTATGAGCAAACCCCGGCCGTGCGCATCGAGCGCGGCGCCAACCCCGTGGTGCATACCCCACAGGGCAAGGTCCGCGCCAAGTTCATCATCGTCGCTGGCAACGCCTACCTGGGCAACCTGGTGCCCGAGCTGGCCGCCAAATCCATGCCATGCGGCACCCAGGTGATCACCACCGAACCCCTTGGCGAAGAGCTGGCGCGCACCCTGCTGCCGCAGGACTACTGCGTCGAGGATTGCAACTACCTGCTCGACTATTACCGCCTGACCAGCGACAAGCGCCTGATCTTCGGCGGTGGCGTGGTGTACGGCGCACGTGACCCGGCCAACATCGAAGCGATCATCCGCCCGAAGATGCTCAAGGCCTTCCCGCAACTGAAGAACGTAAAAATCGACTACGCCTGGACCGGCAACTTCCTGCTGACCCTGTCGCGCCTGCCACAGGTAGGTCGCATCGGCGACAACATCTATTACTCCCAGGGGTGCTCGGGCCACGGCGTGACCTATACCCACCTGGCGGGCAAGGTGCTGGCCGAAGCCCTGCGCGGCCAGGCCGAGCGTTTCGACGCTTTTGCCGGCCTGCCGCACTACCCGTTCCCAGGCGGCCAGATGCTGCGCGTGCCGTTCAGCGCTATCGGTGCTTGGTACTACAGCCTGCGCGATCGCCTGGGCTTCTGATGTAAACAGGCCTGGCCTCCTCGCGGCTGAACCCGCTCCTCCATGGCGCAGTGCGGTGCGCACACGCTCTGTGGAGGGCCGGGTCTACCCGCGAAACGCCATGCTGGGAACGATCATTTGTTCAGGCTGTTCACCGCCTGCTTCGCCGCGATTTCCTGCCCCGCCCGCGACAACTCTTCGGCCGCCTGCAACCAGCGTTGCCTATCCACTTCAGCCGGCAATTGCCGTGGCGGTTGCACCAGCACTGCCCAACTGCCCAGCTCGGCCCACGCCGAAGCAAACGCGTCGAATGCCATCATGTGCCGGCGGTGCATGCCCGAGCGCAGCAGTACCCGCTGCTTGTAGCGGTCATACCCGATCAGCACCGCATAACGCGGCTCGCCCCACCAGGGCGAACCGTCTTCGTAGCGCAAAAGGACCGGGTTGCCCGCCGCCACTTGGGTCAACAGCGCATCCAGTTGCTTGTCCAGGCGATACACCACCATGCCGTAGTCCCGCGCCACGCGAGGGATGGCGGTGTCCAAAGCATCGGCACCCTGTGGCAGGTTCAGGGGCTTGTCCAGCAGCCCCGGGGTAATCGGCGCCCCCTGTTGCGACAACACTGCCGCCAGGGCCATGGCGCCGCTATGGTTGGCGTTGCCCCGGTAGAACGGCACGCTGCTGATTTCGACCCGTTGCGGCAGGCCTTTTAGATTGGCAGGCGGCGCACTGGCACAGCCTGCCAGGCTGGCTGCCACGATGAAAGCCGCCAGCAGCCTACGCCGGGCGCTCTTGAAGGAAGATTGCTGCATGGACACTCGCTTGTTCCAACGCCGGGCAGGCAGCGCCCAGCTCTGGCCACTGATCATAGGTCCGACGACGGCGCGGGTATAGTCCGACAGCGGCTTGGAGCGAATCGGACTCAGAGATAGACCTTTGTTCGATGGAACGTCCCAGGCGAAAGGCTAGACTAAAGCAGTGTCTGGAACGCAAACGCCGGTCAATCTGGCGTTTGCCGCAGCGATGGAGGCACAGATGAGCCTGACCCTGGCAATCCTCATGCTGGTCGGCATGTGGCTGAGCGTCGCAGCCGCCATGCTATGGGGTGTACTACGTATCGTGCGGCGTCATGCACAGCACAATCAACAACCGCCGCAGGCGCCGGCCAAAACTCGGCACGTACCGCGAGCACGGCGGCCTGCGGGCGTGCACTGATCGCGAAGCATTCAGCAGCCAAACGGGGCGCAACGCGCCCCGCTGCCCCCCTCAATGCTCAGCCGCCTCACGCTTGAGCCGCGCCCTGCGTGCGAGAATGTTGAGGACCTCGATCGCGGTGGAAAACGCCATCGCCGCGTACACGTAGCCTTTGGGCACATGGGCACCGAACCCTTCGGCAATCAACGTCATACCGATCATGATCAGGAAGCCCAGGGCCAGCATCACGACGGTCGGGTTGTCGTTGATGAAATTGGCCAGCGGGTCGGCAGCGACCATCATCACGATCACGGCAGTGATCACGGCGATGATCATGATCGGCAGGTGCTCGGTCATGCCCACGGCGGTGATGATGCTGTCTACCGAGAACACGATATCCAGCAGCAGGATCTGGAAGATCGCCGCGGCGAAGCCCAGGGTCACCGTGGAACCCACCTTGGCTTCTTCCTTGGCACCGTGCGGGTCGACGTTTTCGTGAATTTCCTTGGTCGCCTTCCACAACAGGAACAGGCCACCCGCAATCAGGATCATGTCTTTCCACGAGAACGCGTTGCCGAACACTTCGAACACCGGGTCGGTCAGCTGGACGATCCAGGCCACTGTGCTGAGCAACGCCAGGCGCATGATCAGGGCCATGCTGATGCCGATGCGCCGCGCTTTGGAGCGGTACGCCACCGGCAACTTGTTGGTCAGGATCGAGATGAAGATCAGGTTGTCGATGCCCAGTACGATTTCCATGGCCACCAGCGTAGCCAGGGCAATCCAGGCGGTAGGGCTAGCGGCGAGTTCCAGCAGATATTCCATTGTTCACATCCTGCAACGGCGGTTGGGGTCAGATTTCCTGGCTTTTTTCGTTCTTTTCAGCTTGCACGGGCTTCTGCCCTTCACTGCCAATGGCTTCGCTCAGCGCCTGCTGGGCGGCCTTGTTGGTGTCGTCGATGGCCTGCTTGGCCGACTGCGCGGCCTGATCGAGCATCTGCTGGGCGGACTTTTCGGCCTGGTCGCAACCAGCCAGGGCGAACAGTGCCAGGGCCAGTACCAGCGGCGTGCCGATGGATTTCAAGTGCAGCATGGGTTCCTCGCTTGTGGTGACTTCAGCAGCGCACGAGGCGCCTGATAGCGAAGGAGTCTAGACAAGCCAATACATCAGGAAAATTCGTATTTTCACCGGTTATACTTCGGGTTTTTCGAATCGGGAAAACAGCGTGCTCAACTATCGCCAGTTGCACTACTTCTGGGCAGTGGCCAAGACCGGCAGCATCGCCCGCGCCAGCGAACAGCTGAACCTCACCCCGCAAACTATCAGTGGGCAGATCAGCCTGTTCGAACACACCTACGGCCTGGAGTTGTTCCAGCGTGTGGGGCGGCAGTTGGAGCTGACCGAAACCGGCCGCCAGACGCTGACCTATGCCGAACAGATGTTCCAGCTTGGTGGCGAACTGGAGGCCATGCTGCGCGCCGGGCCACAGGAGCAAATCCTGTTCCGCGTGGGCGTAGCCGATGTGGTTCCCAAGTCGATCGTCTATCGCCTGCTGGCACCGACCATGGAGCTGGAGGACGTGCTGCGTATCAATTGCCGCGAAGACAAGCTTGAACGGCTGCTCGGCGACCTGGCCATCCAGCGCCTTGACCTGGTGATTTCAGACAGCCCCATGCCCAACAACTTGGATATCAAGGGCTACAGCCAGAAGCTTGGCGAATGCGGCCTGAGTTTTTTCGCCACCCCTGCATTGGCCAAGCGCTACCCGGGGGCCTTTCCTGCGTGCTTGCAGGATGCCCCTTTGCTCATTCCCGGCCAGGAAACCGTGGTGCGCAGCCGTTTGCTGCGCTGGCTGGGCGAGCAGCAGGTACAGCCCCGCATTGTCGGCGAGTTCGACGACAGTGCGTTGATGCAGGCCTTCGGCCAGTCGGGCAGCGGCATCTTCGTTGCACCCAGTGTGATCGCCGAGGAAGTGTGCCGACAGTACGGCGTGCAACTGGTCGGGCAGACCGAGGCAGTGCATGAGTCGTTCTATGCCATTTCGGTGGAGCGCAAGGTCAAGCACCCGGGGATCGTGGCGATTACCGAGGGGGCACGGCGAGAGCTGTTCCACTGGTGACCGGGCTGGTTCACGGCCTCGCCTGCATTCGCTTGCGGGGCGGCACTGGCCGCGAAACGTGCCGGGCCGCCCGGCAAGGCTCTGTGCTAAAGTCCCGCCCTTTACAGAATCCGAGATAACGCTGCACATGACCTCTGTTTTCCGCCTCCTCAACCGTACCAGCCTGGTGACGCAGATCGTCATCGGCTTGCTCGCCGGTATCGCCCTGGCCCTGCTGGCCCCCAGCGCGGCCGGCGACCTGGCCTTCCTCGGCAAGGTTTTCGTCAGTGCCCTCAAGGCAGTGGCGCCTGTACTGGTGTTCATTCTGGTCATGGCTTCGATCGCCAACCACCGGCATGGCCAGGAAACCCACATTCGCCCGATCCTGTGGCTCTACCTGCTGGGCACCTTCGCCGCGGCATTGGTGGCCGTGATCGCCAGCATGCTGTTCCCTTCGCCATTGGTGCTCGCCACCGGCGAAGCCACGCTCAGCGCACCGGGCGGTATTGCCGAGGTCCTGCAGAACCTGTTGCTCAGCGCGGTCGACAATCCGGTCAACGCGTTGCTCAACGCCAACTTCATCGGCGTGCTGACCTGGGCCGTGGGCCTGGGCGTGGCCTTGCGCAATGCGGGCGACACCACGCGCACCGTGGTCGAGGACCTGTCCAACGGTGTCACCCTGATCGTGCGGGTAGTCATCCGCTTTGCCCCGCTGGGCATCTTCGGCCTGGTCAGCGGGACCTTGGCCCAATCCGGTCTGAACGCCTTGCTCGGCTACCTGCACCTGCTGGCAGTGCTGATCGGCAGCATGCTGTTCGTGGCGCTGGTGATGAACCCGCTGATCGTGTACTGGAAAATCCGCCGCAACCCGTTCCCGCTGACCTTGCTGTGCCTGCGCGAAAGCGGCATCACCGCGTTCTTCACCCGTAGTTCGGCGGCCAATATCCCGGTCAACCTAGCGCTGTCAGAGCGCCTTGGGCTGCATGAGGACACCTATTCGGTGTCGATCCCGCTGGGTGCGACCATCAACATGGCCGGTGCGGCGATCACCATCACCGTGCTGACGCT
Source organism: Pseudomonas sp. NY5710 (assembly GCF_013305665.1). Taxonomy (NCBI): domain Bacteria; kingdom Pseudomonadati; phylum Pseudomonadota; class Gammaproteobacteria; order Pseudomonadales; family Pseudomonadaceae; genus Pseudomonas; species Pseudomonas sp. NY5710. The sequence goes on along the minus strand of NZ_CP045554.1, from coordinate 2,081,648 downwards.
GGCCGCAGTGCATACATTGGGGATTGCGGTCGACCTGCCGACAGCGTTGTTGCTCAGCGTGGTGGCAGCCGTCTGTGCGTGCGGTGCCTCCGGCGTGGCAGGGGGGTCGCTGCTGCTGATTCCGCTGGCGTGCAGCCTGTTCGGCATCCCCAGCGAAATTGCCATGCAGGTGGTTGCGGTGGGCTTCATCATCGGGGTGCTGCAGGATTCGGCGGAAACCGCGCTGAACTCCTCCACCGATGTGCTGTTCACGGCCGCGGCGTGCCTGGCTGAAGAGCGGCGTAGCGCCTGATCTTCTTCGGGCTGCTGGCCGGAGCGGGTTCACCCGCTCTCACCAGCAGCCGCAATTGCCTTACACGACGGCATTACCTACCCTAGTGGCCTTTCCCCAGTAATGAGACAGGGCCATGTCAGACTACGAAACCGCCGGTGAAGGCCGCTTGAGCAGCACCGAGATCCGTGTCCTCGGCGCGTTGATCGAAAAGCAGGCCACCAGCCCGGAGAGCTACCCGCTGACCCTCAACGCCCTGGTCCTGGCCTGCAACCAGAAGACCAGCCGCGAGCCCGTCATGAACCTTACCCCAGGCCAGGTCGGCCAGGCCCTGCGCAACCTTGAAGCGCAGGGCATGACCCGCCTGCAGATGGGCAGCCGCGCCGATCGCTGGGAGCAGCGGGTGGACAAGGCCCTGGAGCTGGTACCGGCGCAACTGGTGCTGATGGGCCTGATGTTCCTGCGCGGCCCGCAGACCCTCAACGAACTGCTGACCCGCAGCAACCGCCTGCATGATTTCGACGACACCGAGCAGATCCAGCACCAGCTGGAGCGCCTGATCTCGCGCGACCTGGCCTTGCACCTGCCACGCCAGGCGGGCCAGCGCGAAGACCGTTATACCCATGCGTTGGGCGACCCGGCGCAGATCGAGGCGATTCTTGCTGCACGTCAGCAGGAGGGCGGCCAGCGCAGCAGTGGCAGCAGCGTGTCGCAGGAGCGTATCGAAGCGCTTGAAGCCCGCATCGCAGCGCTGGAAGCGCGCCTGGCAGACCTGGAAGGCTAGGCGGTCACGGCTCGGGGTCGGGGAAGTTGCGGCAGCTTTTGCGCTCGGCCAGCTCCCGGTCGCTGGGGCGCTGGTCGACGAATACGGTGCGACCGTCGGCGTAGATTTCCAGGTAACCCCAATGCAGGTCCTGCTCCTTCTGGCCGGGCTTGGGCGGGACTAGCCACCAGGGTTCGCGGCTGATCAGCGTCATGATACGGCTTCCTGAGGGTGGATGCCGTAAGCATAGACAGCCTGGGGTTGATGCCTGCGAGTGCTGGCCCTTTGGCGGCTAAAGCCGCTTGTGACCACCGGCGCAGCCGGTGCCAGACACCGCGTCGCCTGCTTCGCGGGCAAGCCCGCTCCCACAATGAATCGCGCAGGCTTTTCAAAATTTGAGAAAGACAGTTGCTCCGCCTTCGGTGCGACTCAATGCGATGCTCAGGGCTCGCGAGCCTTGGCTGGATCTGGTGTTGCCTCAGCCGAAGAGGGTGTAGATCAACAGCCAAAATGCAGGACTCGAAGATCACACGATTCCTGTGGGAGCGGGCGTGCCCGCGAACACCGGCGCAGCCGGTGCCAGACACCGCGTCGCCTGCTTCGCGGGCAAGCCCGCTCCCACAATGGATCGCGCAGGCTTTTCAAAATTTGAGAAAGACAGTTGCTCCGCCTTCGGTGCGACTCAATGCGATGCTCAGGGCTCGCGAGCCTTGGCTGGATCTGGTGTTGCCTCAGCCGAAGAGGGTGTAGATCAACAGCCAAAATGCAGGACTCGAAGATCACACGATTCCTGTGGGAGCGGGCGTGCCCGCGAACACCGGCGCAGCCGGTGCCAGACACCGCGTCGCCTGCTTCGCGGGCAAGCCCGCTCCCACTATGAATCGCGCAGGCTTTTCAAAATTTGAGAAAGACAGCGCTCCGCCTTCGAAGACAGGGCCAGCCCAGGCTTACGCCGGCGCCGACGTCCGGATCAGGTGGTCGAAGGCCGCCAGCGAAGCCTTGGCCCCCTCACCCACCGCAATCACGATCTGCTTATATGGCACGGTGGTCACGTCCCCCGCAGCGAACACCCCTGGAATGCTGGTCTGGCCTTTGGCATCGACAATGATCTCGCCGCGCGGTGACAGTTCGACGGTACCTTTGAGCCAATCGGTGTTCGGCAACAGGCCAATCTGCACGAAAATGCCTTCCAGCGCGACTTCATGCTGCTCGTCCGTGGCGCGATCCTTGTAGCGCAGGCCAGTGACTTTCTCGCCGTTGCCAAGCACCTCGGTAGTCAGTGCGCTGGTGATCACTTTCACGTTAGGCAAACTGTGCAGTTTGCGCTGCAACACCGCGTCGGCGCGCAGTTGGCTGTCGAATTCGATCAGCGTCACCTGGGCAACGATACCGGCCAGGTCAATGGCGGCCTCAACACCCGAGTTGCCACCGCCAATCACCGCCACGCGCTTGCCTTTGAACAATGGGCCGTCGCAGTGCGGGCAGTAGGCCACGCCACGCGCGCGGTACTCCTGTTCACCCGGCACGTTCATTTCACGCCAGCGGGCACCGGTGGCCAGGATCACGGTCTTGGCCTTGAGCGATGCGCCGCCCGCCAGCCGCACTTCATGCAAGCCGCCGTCGGTGGCCGGAATCAGCGCTTCGCCGCGCTGCAGGTTCATGATGTCGACGTCGTACTGCTTGACGTGCTCTTCGAGTGCAGTGGCCAGTTTTGGGCCTTCGGTTTCCTGCACCGAAATGAAGTTCTCGATGGCCAGGGTGTCGAGTACCTGGCCACCGAAGCGCTCGGCAGCCACGCCGGTACGAATGCCCTTGCGCGCTGCGTAGATGGCAGCCGCCGCGCCAGCCGGGCCACCGCCCACAACCAGCACATCGAAAGCGTCCTTGGCGTTGATTTTCTCGGCCTGGCGCGCACCGGCGCTGGTGTCGATCTTGCCGAGGATTTCCTCCAAGCCCATGCGCCCCTGGCCAAACAACTCACCGTTCAGGTAGATGCTGGGTACTGCCATGATCTTGCGCGCTTCCACTTCAGCCTGGAACAGCGCGCCGTCGATGGCAACGTGGCGCACGTTGGGGTTGAGCACGGCCATCAGGTTCAAGGCCTGGACCACGTCCGGGCAGTTCTGGCATGACAGCGAGAAATAGGTCTCGAAGGTGAACTCGCCCTCCAATGCCTGGATCTGCTCGATCACTTCGGCACTGGCCTTGGAAGGGTGGCCGCCGACTTGCAGCAGTGCCAACACCAGCGAGGTGAATTCGTGGCCCATGGGGATGCCGGCAAAGCGCAGGCTGATGCCTTTGCCATCGGCGCCAGCACCCGGGCGGCTCAACGAGAACGATGGGCGACGCGCATCGGTGCCGTCCGCGCTGAGGGTAATGAGTGTGGACAAGCTGGCGATCTCTACCAGCAGGTCATGCAATTCACGGGACTTCGCACCGTCGTCGAGGGAGGCAACGATCTCGATCGGCTGGGTGACCCGCTCCAGGTAGGTTTTCAGTTGCGATTTAAGCGTGGCGTCCAACATACGGGCGATTCCTTTTTCAGTACTCGGATACAAAAACGCCCAGGCGAGGTCGCCCGGGCGTTTGACGGGGCGGTAGCTAGTTCAGCTTTGGCGGCTGCTTACCGCCCGCGTTGTTGCGCGCATGGCCTTAGATCTTGCCGACCAGGTCCAGCGATGGCGCCAGGGTGGCTTCGCCTTCTTTCCACTTGGCCGGGCAAACTTCGCCGGGGTGGGCAGCAACGTACTGGGCAGCTTTCACTTTGCGCAGCAGTTCAGCTGCATCGCGGCCTACACCACCGTCGTTCAGTTCGACGATCTTGATCTGGCCTTCCGGGTTGATCACGAAGGTACCGCGATCGGCCAGGCCAGCTTCTTCGATCAGCACGTCGAAGTTGCGCGAAATGACGTGGGTTGGGTCACCGATCAGCGGGTACTGGATCTTGCCGATGGTGTCCGACGTGTCGTGCCAGGCTTTGTGGGTGAAGTGGGTGTCGGTGGACACGCCGTAGATTTCCACGCCCAGCTTCTGGAACTCGGCGTAGTTGTCGGCGAGGTCACCCAGCTCGGTCGGGCAAACGAAGGTGAAGTCGGCCGGGTAGAAGAACACGACGGACCACTTGCCTTTCAGGTCTGCTTCGCTGACCTGCACGAACTCGCCTTTGTGGTAGGCGGTAGCGTTGAACGGTTTGACCTGGCTGTTGATGATTGGCATGAGAGACGCTCCTTCATGGGGTTGGAATCAGTTGATGGATAGAATCCTAACTAATCATCCCGCTGAAGGCTCATTGGCAAAAGTCATGCTCGTGATTGGTTTTGGCTATAGCCAGAGGTACTTGATAGAAGACTCAGTTGTAGGAGCGGGTTGCCCCGCCCCTTCAACACAATGCGTGGATCAGCGGGTAGCCGTACGCAGGGTAACGAACTCTTCGGCCGCCGTCGGGTGCACGCCGATGGTTTCGTCGAATTGCTGCTTGGTGGCACCGGCTTTCAGGGCAATGCCCAAGCCCTGGATGATCTCGCCGGCATCAGGGCCGACCATGTGGCAGCCCAGCACCTTGTCGGTGTCGGCATCAACCACCAGCTTCATCAGGGTCTTTTCCTGGATATCGGTCAGGGTCAGTTTCATGGCGCGGAAGCGGCTTTCGAATATCTGCACCTTGTGCCCTGCCGCCAGCGCCTGTTCTTCCGTCAGCCCCACGGTACCGATTGGCGGCTGGCTGAACACGGCTGTGGGGATGTTCTGGTAGTCCACCGGGCGGTACTGCTCGGGCTTGAACAGGCGCCGTGCCACCGCCATGCCTTCGGCCAGCGCCACCGGCGTCAGTTGCACCCGGCCAATCACGTCACCAATGGCCAGGATCGACGGCGCGGTCGTCTGGTATTGTTCGTCGACCCGGATGTAGCCACGCTTGTCCAGCTCGACCCCGGTGTTTTCCAGGCCCAGGTTGTCCAGCATCGGGCGTCGGCCGGTGGCATAGAACACGCAGTCGGCCTGCAACTCGCGACCATCCTTGAGCGTGGCCTTCAGGCTACCGTCTTCAAGCTTGTCGATGCGCTGGATATCGGCATTGAACTGCAGGTCGAGGCCGCGTTTTTCCAGCTCTTCCTTGAGGTGGGCACGTACCGAACCATCGAAACCGCGCAGGAACAGGTCGCCACGGTACAGCAGCGAAGTAGCCGCCCCCAGGCCCTGGAAGATACCGGCGAACTCGACCGCGATGTAGCCACCGCCGACCACCAACACCCGACGTGGCAGGCTCTTGAGGTAGAAGGCTTCGTTGGAGGTGATTGCCAGTTCCTTGCCTGGGATGTCCGGCACCTGCGGCCAGCCGCCGGTGGCGATCAGGATGTGCTTGGCGCTGTAGCGTTGGCCCTCCACCTCCACTTCATTGGCCCCGGTCAGACGCGCGTGCCCCTGCACCAAGGTCACACCACTGTTCACCAGCAGGTTACGGTAGATGCCGTTCAGGCGCTCGATCTCACGGTTCTTGTTGGCAATCAGGGTACCCCAGTCGAAGTGCCCTTCTTCCAGGGACCAGCCGTACCCCGCAGCCTGCTCCAGTTCATCGGCCACATGCGCACCGTAGACCAGCAGCTTTTTCGGCACGCAGCCGACGTTGACACAGGTGCCGCCCAGGTAACGGCTTTCAGCCACTGCCACCTTTGCTCCAAAACCAGCGGCGAAGCGCGCAGCGCGCACCCCGCCAGAGCCGGCGCCAATCACGAAAAGATCAAAATCGTAGGCCATGTGTTCTCTCTCCTAGCAGGCGCCCAGCATAACGCACTGAGGCCGCTTTACAGCCCTTCGTGGCAGACCCGCCCCCATCAGGATGGCGCACGCCAAAGGCATGCGCGGTATCTGTAATCGATGGACTCGCCCCCGCCGAGGCATCACAGTGCCACGGTGGCGTTCGAAGAAGCCAACGGCAGCGAGGGCGAGACCATGAAAAAGCATAGCTCCAAGCAAGCTTCTCTGTCTTCCACTGATGTGGAATCTTGCACCACCATTGCGATCGACCTGGCCAAACAGGTCTTTCAATTGGCAGGTGAGGATGCTACTGGCAGGGTTATCTACGAAGATCGCATTAAATCGCGGCAAGCTTTCCACGATTTCCTGATCAGATTGCCCTCCACAGTGGCCGTCTTGATGGAGTGCGGCCCTGGTGCACAAGCCTGGGCAAGGCTGTTGCAGACCCAAGGTAACCAGTGCGTATTCTTCCTGCGCAGCGCGTTGCCGAACACCGCAGCGGTGCAAAGAACGACCGCAACGACACCCATGCCATTTTGCGTGCCGGCCGAGATAGCAGCATCGCGGCGATACCCATCAAGAGCACCGCAGCATTGGCCATCCAGGCCCTGCACCGTGTTCGGCGCGGCAGCATCAAGCGGCATACAGCCTTGGGTAATCAGATGCGTGGCTTGCTGCTTGAGCACGGCGTATCCATGCCGCAGGGCGATGCAGCGATCATCAAGCATGTGCCGCGGTGCCTGGAGGATGCTTCTTTGCCTTTGCCAGACTTGTTGCGCGAGCTGCTCGATGAGCTGTTGGCTGACTGGCTGTCCCTGGGTGAGCGCATCGCCCGGTTGAGTAAGCGGCTGGAAGCGACAGCTCGCGAGGACAAGGTTGCGCAGAGACTGATCACCATTCGTGGCGTCGGTCCCATCACCGCCACCGCGATCGTCGCGAAGCAGACAGAACCCAGCCGTTTCGCCAGTGGCCGAATGTATTCAGCCTTCTTCGGCATCGTGCCCGACCAGCACAGCAGCGGAAACAAGGTCAGATTGGGCAGGATGAGCAAACGAGGTGATGGCTACATACGCAGCCTGATGATTCAGGGCGCGCATGCTGTCTTGAGTCAGCTAAAGCCTGATTCCGATCAGCCAGACGATCGCCGCCTCTTACGCTGGCTGTCTCGCCTTGGACGCAAGGAGGCGGCGATCAGACTGGCTAATCGGAATCTGCGCATCATCTGGGCGCTGTTGCAGAGCGATCAGGTTTATCAACGCAAACCGAACAGCAAGCCGGAGGCGGCTATGAGCCTCTGACCAACCGAGTAATGCCACCGGGGCGCTGAGCGCTCCAACCCCTGCTAGTGAACATCGACCCTTGGTAAGACCGTCGCAGATTGATGCCTCCGCTCCTACAGGCCTGTTAGTGGCCTCAATGTAAACGGCACTCTGCGAGCTCACCACGATGGTGGCCAGAAGCAAAAAGCTTCCTCGAATAGGCCTGATACATAGATGCAACCGGGTTCCTATGTTCAAAAGCAGCTAGACAGTGTGGGCGAGTCCATACATAGGAGCGGGCCTGCCCGCGAAGGGCCGCGCGGCGGCCCCAGTCATCGCAATAGTGCTACAAGCAGCGGCTGTATCAGTAAGCCTTGCCAGTCTTGTAGTAGTTCTCGAAGCAGAAGTTGGTCGCGTCGATGTAGCCCTCGGCGCCACCGCAGTCGAAGCGCTTGCCCTTGAACTTGTAAGCGATCACACAGCCGTTCTGCGCCTGCTGCATCAGCGCGTCGGTGATCTGGATTTCGCCGCCCTTGCCTGGCTTGGTGTTCTTGATGATGTCGAAGATATCCGGCGTCAGGATGTAACGGCCAATGATCGCCAGGTTCGACGGTGCATCTTCCGGTGCGGGCTTCTCGACCATGTTGGTAACGCGGAAGATGTCGTCACGGATCATGTCACCGGCGATGACACCGTACTTGTTGGTTTCCTGAGGGTCGACCTCCTGGATGGCGATGATCGAGCAGCGGAACTGGTTGTACAGCTTGACCATCTGGGTCAGCACGCCGTCACCTTCGGGGTTGACGCACAGGTCGTCGGCCAGCACCACTGCAAAGGGCTCGTCGCCGATCAGCGGGCGCCCGGTGAGAATGGCATGGCCCAGGCCTTTCATTTCGGTCTGGCGGGTGTACGAGAACGAGCACTCGTCCAGCAGGCGGCGGATACCGACCAGGTATTTCTCCTTGTCGGTGCCCTTGATCTGGTTTTCCAGCTCGTAGCTGATGTCGAAATGGTCTTCCAGGGCGCGCTTGCCGCGGCCGGTCACGATGGAGATTTCGCTCAGGCCGGCATCCAATGCCTCTTCAACGCCATACTGGATCAGTGGCTTGTTGACCACCGGCAGCATTTCCTTGGGCATGGCTTTGGTAGCAGGCAGGAAGCGGGTACCGTAGCCGGCTGCCGGGAACAAGCATTTCTTGATCATATACGTCCTTACAAAAGGCTAGGCCTGTGGAATTCGGCGCAGTCTAATCAGGCGGCAGAAACCTTACAATGCCTGACCTGCGGCCGACCGATGGGTAGATAGAGATAAGCAAGTGTAGATAGTTCCGAGGGATCGCAAATATCGCCATCAGACATGCAATTGAAATACCACAAATCACGCCTGCCTATGGCGGCCTCCTGGCGAGCAAACCTGCTTCCACAACCACCGTTGCAGGTCAGGCTTACCCGCGCAGCGTTCGCTACAGGCACCCCGTCAGCTACCGGTCCCCTGCCCGACCAGCACGCCATCGACCTTCTGCCCATACAGGTTCACGCCGTCATTGGCGTGGAATTTCACCCGCGTCTTCTCGACAGAGCCTTCTACCAGGCGGGGATCCTGCGGCCGTTCATGCCGGTTGATCCATGCCGCAACATCCCAGGCCTGCTGGTCGCTGAGGCTGCCCGGCTGACCCAGTGGCATGTTGTACTTGATGAACGATGCCGCCGTGTTGATACGGTGCATACCGGCGCCCCAGTTGTAGCTGTCCTTGCCCCACAGCGGCGGCATCACATATTCGCCCGCCACTTGCTGCCCTTCACCGTTGTCACCATGGCAAATCGCGCATTGCTCGCGGTATACCTGCTGGCCACGCGTGAAGTCGTACCCGCCTGCAGGCTGCGCGACTTCCGGGTAACCGCGCCCGGCAATTTCGACGCCGGTCGGCGCCTTGGTCGACAGCCAGTACGCGTACACCGACAGCGCCGTCATCTGCGGGCTGTCCGCGGCCGGCGGCTTGCCATTCATGCTGAACTGGAAGCAGCCCTGGATGCGCTCGGCGAAGGTGTTGACCTTGTCGTTTTTCTTGCGATAAGCGGGGTACATGGGGTACGCGCCCCACAGTGGCGCCGAATGGGCCATACGCCCCTGGTCGAGGTGGCAGTTGCTGCAGTTCATGCCATTGCCCACCGCCTCGGGCATCAGCCGGCGGGTATCGACGAACAAGGCATGGCCTTCACGCACCATCTTGCCGAAGGCATTGTTTGGCAGTTCGCCTTCCGCCGGGGGCGTGAATTGCGGCGCGGTCTGCTTGCCTGGGACCTTCAGCTGCGACTGGTCTTCCATGGCAATAGGCGCGGCCTGGGCACTGCCCAGAGCGAGCAGCAACAGAGCGGGGATCAGCGGCTTCATGGTTTGACCTCCTGGCTGGCGGGGCGGGCGAAGAACTCGGCAACAGCCTTGATCTCGTCATCGGTCATGGCCTTGGCCACGCCGACCATCAGCTGGTTCGGGTCATTGCTGCGGCTGCCGTCGCGCCAGGCATTGAGCTGCGCCACCAGGTAACTGGCAGGCTGCCCGGCCAAAGGCGGGAAGTGCTCGCCAACGCCACCGCCACCCGGACCGTGGCATTGCACGCAACCAGGGATATGCCGGTTCCAGTCGCCGTACAGGGCCAGGCGGGTGGTAGGGTCGCCGGCCATCTGCTGGCGGCGCCCCTCGACGACCTTGACTGCCGGCAGGCTGGCCAGGTAGCTGCTGACGGCGGTGATTTCCTCTTCGCTCAGGGCCTTGGCCAACGGCTCCATCACCGCCTGCTTGCGGCTGCCGCTGCGCCAATCATGCAATTGCTTGCTGAGGTAAGCAGCCGGCAGGCCGGCCAGCCGCGGAAAGCCCGCGGCAGCGACGCCCTTGGCGTCCGGGCCATGGCAACCTAGGCAGGCCAGGGCGGCGGGGTTGGCCCCGCCCTGGGTGAAAATTTTCTGGCCATCGGCGGCATGCGCCCCGGGCCAGGCCAGGATCAGCAGGCTGCCGATCACGACGCGACTCAACGGTGTCATCACGAATCTCCATTTCTTTTGTTATAAGCTTAGGCCTAAAAAACATAAGCAAATGGATACTAGCCCCGCCAGGGAAATCGCAACAACGTCAAGCCGGCCGATCTGATGGCCATTAGCCCATTAACCGCCCTTTATTTGCCTCAGATCAACTTCCCGAGATGCAGCGGGTAGCTGCCGTGCGCACATCGCCCAGGCGCAGCGGGAAGTTGCTCAGCCGCTCATGCAGCTTGATGCTGCTGCCGCTGCCACGCTCATCGATATCCAGCAGGGCGGCTGGGCCGGTACCTGCCGCCAGCTTCTGCGGCACCGTCAGGCGCAGGCCGTCGCCGCGTTGCTCTTCCACCAGTGGGTCACGGCTGTCGGCAAGCTGGGCCTTGACGCAATCGGCATACTCGCGGGGGGTCTTGCCAGAAATCACATCCAGGGTCGCATGCGATTGCTCCAGTTCGGAAACACTGACACAGCCACCCAGTGCCAGTGTCAACGCGGCCACCATCCACTTCATCTCTCATACCTCAACTTGTACGAACCCGGTTCGACCACCGCCAGGCAGTTTTGCTCCGTGCTTTGGCAGAATTATCTACGCCCGGCGAACAGCGCGGCAGTATAACGGCACATCGTGGTATCTTTTGCCTTTGCTGAACCAAACCTTGCGGAGCATCACATGAAATTCGTACACCAGCGCGAGCACCTCAATGAGGACGACATCGTCGTCATCGAGTGTTCCCAGCGCTGCAATATCCGCCTGATGAACGACGCCAACTTCCGCAGCTTCAAGAACGGCGGCCGTCATACCTACCACGGCGGCCACTTTGAAAAGTTTCCGGCGAAGATCACCGTGCCCAGCACCGGGTTCTGGAATATCACCATCGATACCGTCACCACCCGCCCCATTTCGGTTACCCGCAAACCCACCCTGACCCACAAGATCAAGATCATCCGTCGCTCGTCGTCGAAACTCAGATAAGGCCACCATGACCCAGACCATCAAGTACGTGATCAAATACAAGCTCGACGGCCAGCGTCGCTGGGACTTCGCGCTGATGCCCGACGCCTCGCAAGCGCAAGCCCTCGAAGCCTTGCGCAAAATCCATGGCGATGACGCCGTCAAGATCAGTGACATCCAGGTCAGCAAGGCCCTGTAGAGCCGCCGCACCGTTCGCCCAGCGCAAGGAGACCCTCGCATGAGCCATTGGCCCGACCGCCGCATCCTCGACCTGCTGGGCATTGATTTGCCCATCCTGCAGGCCCCCATGGCAGGGGCGACCGGCTCGGCCATGGCCATTGCGGTGGGCTTGGCCGGCGGGTTGGGCGCATTGCCCTGCGCCATGCTCACCAGTGAACAGGTGCGCGCCGAAATTGCTGCATTCCGCGCCGGCTGTCCGGGGCGCCCACTGAACCTGAACTTTTTCTGCCACCCGCCACCCGCGCCCGATGCCGAGCGCGACGCGCGCTGGAAGCAGGCGCTCGCCCCCTACTACAGCGAAGTGGGCGCGGATTTCGCGGCGCCCACCCCGGTCTCGAACCGTGCGCCTTTCGATGAGGCGAGTTGCCAACTGGTCGAACAACTGCGGCCGGAGGTGGTGAGCTTCCATTTCGGCTTGCCCCAGGCTGCCCTGCTGCAACGGGTACAGGCCAGCGGTGCCAAGGTGCTCTGCACCGCCACTACCGTGGAAGAGGCCGTTTGGCTGGAGCACAACGGCTGTGACGCCATCATCGCCATGGGTTATGAAGCCGGCGGCCATCGCGGCATGTTTCTCAGCGACGCCATTACCAGCCAGATCGGCACCTTTGCCCTGGTGCCGCAGGTGGCCGACGCGGTCCGCCTGCCGGTCATTGCCGCCGGCGGCATCGCTGACCATCGCGGCCTGCTGGCGGCCCTGGCCCTGGGCGCATCTGCCGTGCAGATCGGCACGGCGTACCTGTTCTGCCCCGAGGCCAAGGTTTCGCCAGCACATCGCCAGGCGCTGGACAGTGCGCCTGCCAGTGACACGGCGCTGACCAACCTGTTTACCGGCCGCCCGGCCCGCGGCATCAACAACCGCATCATGCGCGAGCTGGGGCCGATGAGCCCGCTGGCACCAGCGTTTCCGCTGGCGGGCGGGGCATTGATGCCGTTAAGGGCAATTACCGAGCCGCAGGGCAACAGCGATTTCAGCAACTTGTGGTCAGGGCAGGCGTTGCGGTTGGGGCGGCGTATGCCTGCCGAGGCGCTGACCCGGGAGATCGCGGCCAAGGCACTGGCCAGGGTTGCCGGGTAGCCCGCGCCTGCGCGGCCTGCGGTAACCTTTCGTTAGCCCGCAATCACACCATCCTAGCGAATGCACCCAGCAGCCCTTCCCGGCCACTGGCCTATCGCTATATAGTTGTGAATATAACGATACCCCAAGGAGCTGCCTGCATGCGTATCCGCCCGTCTCACCTGGCCTTCACTGCCATGGCCAGCCTGTTTGCCTTCAACACCGCCTGGGCCGACGAGGTTCAAGTGGCCGTTGCGGCGAACTTCACGGCGCCGATCCAGGCCATTGCCAAGGACTTCGAACACGACACCGGCCACAAACTGGTCGCGGCTTACGGCGCCACGGGGCAGTTCTACGCCCAGATAAAGAACGGCGCGCCATTCGAAGTGTTCCTTGCCGCCGATGACACAACCCCGAAAAAGCTTGAGGAAGAAAAGCAGATCGTCCCCGGTTCACGCTTCACCTACGCCATCGGCACCCTGGCGCTGTGGTCGGCGAAAGACGGCTACGTCGATGCCAAGGGCCAGGTGCTGAAACACAACGCATTCAGCCACCTGGCCATCGCCAACCCCAAGGCAGCGCCATACGGCTTGGCCGCCACCCAGGTACTGGACAAACTGCAGCTCACCGAGGCCACCAAAGGCAAAATCGTCGAAGGCCAGAACATCACCCAGGCTTTCCAGTTCGTCTCCACCGGCAATGCCGAACTGGGTTTTGTCGCACTATCACAAATTTTCAAGGACGGGAAAGTGACCCAAGGCTCGGCCTGGATCGTACCGGCCAACCTGCATGACCCGATCCGCCAGGATGCCGTGCTACTCGACAAAGGCAAGGACAATGCCGCCGCCAAGGCCCTGATCGAGTACCTGAAGGGGCCAAAGGCCGCCGCCCTGATCAAGTCCTACGGTTATGAAATCTGATGCCGCTGGATGCCAGTGACCTGGGTGCCATCTGGCTGACCGTCAAACTGGCCAGCCTGACCACAGTGATCCTGCTGATCATCGGCACGCCGGTCGCCTGGTGGCTGGCGCGCACGCGCTCCTGGCTACGCGGGCCGGTGGGCGCGGTGGTGGCGCTGCCGCTGGTGCTGCCACCGACCGTCATCGGCTTCTACCTGCTGATCGCCCTGGGCCCCCACGGCTGGCTCGGCCAGGCCACCCAGGCCATGGGCCTGGGCACCGTGGTGTTCAGCTTCACTGGCCTGGTCATTGGCTCGACCGTCTACTCCATGCCCTTCGTGGTCCAGCCGTTGCAGAACGCCTTTGCCGCCATCGGCCAGCGCCCGCTGGAAGTCGCGGCCACCCTGCGCGCCAGCCCGTGGGACTGTTTCCTCCATGTCGTGCTGCCGCTGGCGCGCCCCGGTTTCATCACCGCCAGCATTCTCGGTTTCGCCCACACCGTGGGTGAATTCGGTGTGGTGCTGATGATCGGTGGCAACATCCCCGACAAGACGCGCGTGGTTTCGGTACAAATATTCGATCACGTCGAGGCCATGGAATACTCACAAGCGCACTGGCTGGCCGGCGCCATGCTGGTGTTCTCGTTCCTGGTGCTGCTGTTGCTGTACGCCGGACGCCGCGGCAAAGCAGGCTGGAGCTGAGATGACTGCATCGATAGTGGCGCGCCTGAACCTGGCACGTGACGACTTTACCTTGGACGTAGACCTGCACCTGCCCGGCCGCGGCATCAGCGCCCTGTTCGGCCAGTCCGGCTCTGGCAAGACCACTTGCCTGCGCTGCCTGGCGGGGCTGGAGCAGGCTGCCAACGCCTATATAGAGGTCAACGGCGAGGTTTGGCAGGACAGCAGCCGTGGTTATTTCCGCCCCCCCCACTTGCGCCCGGTGGGCTACGTATTCCAGGAGGCCAGCCTGTTCCCGCACCTGTCGGTGCGCGCCAACCTGGAATTCGGCTGGCGCCGCCTGGCGGCCGCCGAACGCAAAGTCAGCCTGAGCCAGGCCAGCGAGCTGTTGGGTATCGGCCATTTGCTGGATCGCCGCCCCGCGACTCTGTCGGGTGGTGAGGCGCAGCGGGTTGGCATCGCTCGCGCCCTGCTCAGCCGCCCGCAGCTGCTATTGATGGATGAGCCGCTGGCCGCCCTCGACGGCCCACGCAAGCGCGAGATACTGCCCTACCTGGAACGCCTGCACGGTGAGCTGGATATCCCGTTGGTGTATGTCAGCCACGCACAAGACGAGGTGGCACGCCTGGCTGACCACCTGGTGCTGCTGGAACACGGCCGCGCAGTGGCCAGCGGCCCCATTGGCGAAACCCTCGCCCGTCTCGATCTGTCGCTGGCCCAAGACGACGACGCCGGCGTGGTGTTCGAAGGCCGGGTGGTGGGGCACGACCCGCACTACGACCTGCTCGACCTGCGCCTGCCCGGCGAACATGGGCCCTTGCTACGCATCGCCCATGCTGCCCAGGCCATGGGCAACACCTTGCGGGTCAAGGTGCAGGCGCGTGACGTAAGCCTGGCACTGACAGCTGACAGCACCTCGAGCATCCTCAACCGTTTGCCGGTAAAGGTTCGCGAAACCCGCCCCGCGGCCAACCCGGCGCATGTGCTGGTCAGCCTGGACGCTGGCGGCAACCCGCTGCTCGCGCGCATTACCCGGTTTTCGGCAGAGCAGCTCGCCCTGCACGCAGGGCAGGTCGTGTACGCCCAGATCAAATCGGTGGCGCTACTGGGCTGAGCATACCTGACACGCGTGTTGTCCATTGATCAGTGATCTGACCGAGGCCAAACACCATGCTCGACTGCCCTCTGCCGCGCAGTTTGCACTATGTCGAAGACAGCCAGCCAGGCCTGACCCGGCGCCGTTGGCGCGACCGTTTCATCTACCTGGACGCCGATGGCGAACGGGTCCGCGACAAGGACACCCTGGCGCGCATTGCCGCCCTGGTGATCCCCCCGGCCTACACAGACGTGTGGATCTGTGCCGACCCCCAGGGCCACCTGCAGGCCACCGGCCGTGATGCGCGTGGCCGCAAGCAATACCGCTACCATGTGCAATGGCGCGAACTGCGCGACCAGCACAAGTACGGGCGCATGCTGGCCTTCGCCCAGGTTTTGCCGAAACTGCGCGCACAACTGGAAACCTACCTGGCACGCCCAGGGCTGGACCGGGAAAAGGTCATGGCATTGGTGGTGAGCCTGCTGGACCACACGCTGATCCGCATTGGCAACCAGCGTTACTTGCGCGACAACCAGTCTTACGGCCTGACCACCCTGCGCAACCGCCACGTAGAAGTCAAAGGCAGCAGCATTCGCTTCCAGTTCCGCGGCAAGCGCGGTGTCGAGCACAACGTCACCCTCAATGACCGGCGCCTGGCCAACCTGCTCAAGCGCTGCATGGAACTGCCCGGGCAGGCGCTGTTCCAGTACCTGGATGCCGACGGTCAGCGCCATAGCGTCGGCTCGGCCGAGGTCAACCAGTTCCTGCAGCAACTCACAGGTGCCGACTTCACCGCCAAGGACTACCGCACCTGGGCTGGCAGCAGCTTGGCGCTGGACCTGCTCAGGCCATTGGCCTGGGAACCGGAGGCCGAGGCCAAACGCCAGGTGGCCGCCATCGTTCGCCAGGTGGCCACGCGCCTGGGCAATACCCCGGCGGTCTGCCGCCGCTGCTACATCCACCCCGCCGTACTCGAACACTACGCCCTGGGCCGCCTGGCGGACCTGCCAAAACACCGCATACGCAAAGGCCTGGACCCTGAAGAGGTGGCTTTGCTGGTATTTCTTCAAGCCCTAGAGGAACAGGACGGTCATTAAGCCTGTCTATTCAAGCCATGATGCGAAGAAATTTCCCATTGGCCGCCAACAGCCCTATTCTTGCCACCGAGCACCTTGGCCGACAAATCGCTGACGGTTTGCTTTGGCACCTGCAAGTGAAGGTACGCAACAGAATTTTTCTGTCGGGGAATTACTATCCGCCGAAAGCGTCTTTAATGAGAAGGAACAGGGACCCGCTCCCGCCGCCGCGGCAGTTAGCCATGCGGACTTTTATATCACCAAGGAGAATTACATGCTGATACTCACCCGTAAGGTTGGCGAAAGTATCGTCATCAATGATGACATCAAAGTCACCATTCTGGGCGTAAAAGGGATGCAGGTGAGGATCGGTATCGATGCACCGAAAGATGTACAGGTCCATCGTGAAGAGATCTTCAAGCGTATCCAGGCAGGCAGCCCTGCCCCGGAAAAGCACGACGATTCGCAGTGAATCCAGGCTGACCAAGCGCATGGATGCGCTCGGCCGCAGGCCTCACGTTTTCAGTAGCTCACGCACCTTCGCAATCATCTGGTCCATGTCGAATGGCTTGTCGAAAATGGCCTCGACCAGGGTAGGACAGATCTGGCTGCCCTGTGCGCCACTCATGAGAATGACCGGCACCTTCTCCAGAGTGGGCTCTTCACGCATTTTGCGCACCAGCTCCTCGCCATTGAGCGCCGGCATCATGTAGTCGGTGATCACCAACTGCACGCTTGTGACCCTGAGCATTTCCAGCGCCTTGTCGCCGTTGCTGGCTTTCATCACCTGATAACCTTCATCCTCCAGGGCATACCCCAGGATATCGGCGATCAGGTATTCGTCATCGACGATCAGAATGGTGTTCATTGCCCCGCCTGTCACCCGCCGTCCTGCGGCACCGGCGTACCCGAAAGCACCCCGCTGTTGCCGGCGAACGCCTTGTGAAGCGTTATGCCCTGGGGCCCGATCAGCAGCTCGTGCAAGGCGGGGTCATGGTGGCTGTCACGCACCTTGATGATCGACAGCATACGCCGCAGCTGCGAGTCCAGCTCCACAAAGCGCATCAGCATCAGGTTGTCGACGATGCTCGACAGGTCCGGCGCCGGTGCACTGATCTCAGCGCCGAAAATATCGCGCATTTCCCAGGTCAGCATCACGCTGACACCGCGCGCGCGCAGCTCACCGGTCAACACGCGGAAAAACGCATTGAGGCGGACCGTGTCGGTGGCCAGGCGGCTGAATGCCCCCAGGCTGTCGATCACCACGCGCTTGCTGCCCAGTGCGGCAACCCGCTCCAGCAGCCGCGCGCCCACTTGGTCGAGCAACCCCTCGGTGGTCGGCTGCCAACACAATTGCAAGCTGCCGCTTTGCTCCATTGCGGCAAAGTCGTACCCCAGCGATGCGGCCTTGCTGCGCAGGCGCTCGGGCGTTTCATAGAAGCCGAAATGCAAGCCTGGCGCTTGCGCGGTACTGGCCCCAAGAAACGCCAGGCACAACGAGCTCTTGCCAATACCGGAGGGCCCGATCAACAAGCTGACCGAACCGTTCGCCAGGCCGCCACCGAGCATTTCATCGAACGTGGGTACCCCGCTGCTGACGCGCCCCACATTGCCGCTGGCGACCTGGCTGGGGTGACTGAACAGCGCTTCCAGGCGCGGAAACACGTGCATGCCGGCTTCGTCGATCAGGCACTCGTGGCGGCCCGACAAGGCACCACTGCCACGGGTTTTGCGTAATTGGACATGGCGCACGGCACGGCTGCCCAGTAACTGCTCACCCAGCTCGATGACCCCATCGACCATGGTGTGCTCAGGGCTCCCCTCCTCCAACCGGGCGCTGGTCAGCAGCAACACGGTACAACCTGCGAACGCGGCATGGCCTTGCAGTTCGGAGACGAACTTCTTGGTGTCGAGCGTGGTGTGTGCACGGGCGCGGGCATTGAGCACACCGTCGACGATCAGCAGGCTGGCCTTCTGCCGGCCGATTTCCTGGCGCAGCAAGCGCACCACAGCCTCAAGCCCTTCCTGTTCCAGTGTGTCGAACGCGCTGACGAACTGAATCTGGTCACCAATCAACCCCGGGTCGAAGAACGCGAGCGTCGACAGGTACTGGAACAAGCGCTCATGCGACTCGCTGAGCAAAGTGGCCACCAGCACCCGACCCCCGTCACGGACGTGGTTATGGGCCAGCTGGTTGGCAAGAATGGTCTTGCCGGCACCCGGTGGGCCTTGAACGATGTAGGAGGCGCCAGCCACCAGGCCACCCCTGAGCAACGCATCGAGCCCGTCGATGCCCGTTATCAGCCGCCTGAGTGCCTGTGCCATGTTGTCTACCTGTCGAGTGGGCTGCGTGCCTGATTCTGATACATTGGCAAATAAAGTTGCATGCAAGTTCCACGACCCGGCTCGCTATCGACACAAATAGCGCCACCGCTCTGCCTGGCGAAGCCGTACACCTGGCTAAGGCCCAGGCCGGTACCCTTGCCAAAGGGCTTGGTGGTGAAAAATGGCTCGAAGATGCGTGGCAGCACTTCGGGCGCGATACCTTCGCCACTGTCCTCGACCACAAAGCACACAAAGCGGCCGTGCAGCCCTTCCACCTCGCCGGCCAGCTCTACCACCTCGACCTTGAGGTCGATACGGCCATTGCCAGTGATGGCGTCGCGGGCATTGAACAACAGGTTGAGCAAGACCATTTGCAGCTGCCCGGCATCGACTTCGATCAGCGGCAGATCCGGTTGCAGCACCACCGCCAGCGTGATCGCACTGGGTAACGCATGCTCCAGCAGGCCACGGGTGGCGGCAACCAGGGCTGCCGGGGCAACGCAGGCCACATCGAGCTTGCGATGGCGAGCGAAGCTGAGCAGTTGCTGAGTCAGCTCGGTGCCGCGCTGCCCGGCATCGATGATGTGCTGCACCATGCGCTGCGCCCGCACCGGGTCCTGGGTAGTCTGCGCCAGGCGTGCCGAGCTGAGAATGATGGTCAGCATGTTGTTGAAGTCGTGCGCCAGGCCACCGGTCAACTGGCCAAGCGCCTCAAGCTTCTGCGCCTGGAACAGCTGGGCCCGCATGGCATCCAGTTGCATGGCCGACTCACGACGGTCGGTAATGTCACGGGTGACCTTGGCAAGGCCAACGATCTGGCCGTCTTCGTCGCGAATCACATCCAGCGCGGCCAACGCCCAGAACTGCGTGCCATCCTTGCGTACCCGCCAGCCTTCATCCTGCGCCACGCCTTGCTCGAGCGCTTGGCGCAGCAGGCAGTCAGGACGGCCATCCGCGCAGTCCTGCGGGGTGAAAAACAGCGAAAAATGCCGGCCGACCACTTCATCGGCGCGGTAGCCCTTGATCCGTTGCGCACCTGCATTCCACGACACCACATGCCCAGAAGGGTCAAGCATGTAGATGGCGTAGTCCACCACCGACTGAACCAGCTGCTCATAACGATGGGGGGGCATGACGGGGTGGTCGATGCTATCAGCTGAAACCATGCATACTCCACTGGCACAGCAGGAAGGACAAAATGAACGTAACCCGGTGTGCCAGCCTTGAGCTAGCCCTTGACACCCTTGGATCCAATCAATCGGTAACAGTGGCCTAATGACTGCAACGTGTCAATTGCCCATCACCACTGCCCTGTCATCTGTAGATCATAGGTGCTGCGGTTGACTCAACTATAACAATGGGTTATAAAGCGCGCTTGATTGCGAAGCCCTTCTACTTAGAAGCGAGCCGGTCGTTCACGACCCCTTCAAGCGTGCGAGTGTGGTGGAATTGGTATACACAGCAGACTTAAAATCTGTCGGCGTGAGCCTTGCGGGTTCGAGTCCCGCCACTCGCACCAAATTCCCCTGAAAAGGCGCCTGCATGGCGCCTTTTTACCGTCTGGCAGCAATGTTTTGTGCAGCTGCTAAAGTGGAGCATACATTCGTCCACTGGAACGCCGCCATGCGCTACTCCCTGTTCGATGGTCAACGCGACATCATCACCCTGCTTGCCCGCGTGCTGCTGATGATCCTGTTCGTCTTGTCAGGCTGGGCCAAGCTGACCGGTTTCGATGGCACCGTCGCCTACATGACCTCCCTGGGTGCCCCCGCCCCCATGCTGGCGGCCGCAATTGCGGTATTGATGGAGTTCGTGGTCGCCATCCTGCTGATCGTTGGCTTCTATACCCGGCCGCTGGCAGCGCTGTTCGCGTTGTTCGTGCTGGGCACCGCGCTGATCGGGCACCCTTTCTGGCACATGGTCGACCCTGAACGCAGTGCCAACATGACCCAGTTCCTGAAGAACATGGCCATTATGGGTGGCCTGCTGCTATTGGCCGTGAGCGGCCCTGGGCGCTTCTCCGTAGACGGGCGCTGAGTCAGTCGTCGCAGTCATCGAACCACGCTGGGTGCTCGAGCCGCTCTTCATCAAGGTCATCGAAGTCATTCAGCGTTTCGTCTTCCTCCAGCTCGTCCTCGGCGCCGTGGGCGTCCGCCTCGTGCTCCACGTCGTCGCCATAGAGGAATTCGTGGTCGAGCAGATGATCGTGCTCCGGCTCGGGAAGGTCGTCTTGGTCGCGCATGCTGGCTCCTGAAGTGTTGGCAGGCCTGTATAGGCCGATCGAGGTGCCGGGTCAATGGGAGCTATTAATGTACCGTTAATGCCACCGGCCCACTCTGCAGGCTCTCCCTTCAAACGTTATTTGCCCGCCGTTACGGCGGGCTTTTTTTCGTCCCGCCAATGACCCCGCCTCAAATGACAGGCTGATCACCTGCGCTTCACGAAATACCGACATCTGCTTGCGCACACTGACCCCGCTCCGTACGTTCTTGCAGCCCGCCGCACATTTGCCGCGGGCTTTTCTTTGTTCGACAGCCTGTGGCTGCCCTCTCATGACCTGGAGCAGTTTTCCCCTCCCGCGCAAAGTCTATGCTGATCCGGCCATCACTCAAGCTCATTCGGATAGACACGGAGGCTCCTATGAAAGCTGCTGTTGTTGCGCCAGGCCGTCGCGTGGACGTGATCGAGAAAACCTTGCGCCCACTGGAACACGGCGAAGCGCTGCTGAAGATGCAATGCTGCGGGGTATGCCATACCGATCTGCATGTCAAAAATGGCGACTTCGGTGACAAGACCGGTGTCGTGCTGGGCCACGAAGGCATTGGTGTGGTTCAGGAAGTAGGCCCCGGTGTTACTTCGCTCAAGCCCGGCGACCGCGCCAGCGTTGCCTGGTTTTACCAGGGCTGTGGGCACTGCGAATACTGCACCAGCGGCAACGAAACCCTGTGCCGCGAAGTGAAGAATTCCGGCTACACCGTCGACGGCGGCATGGCCGAGGCCTGCATCGTCAAGGCTGATTACTCGGTCAAGGTGCCTGACGGCCTCGACTCTGCAGCGGCCAGCAGCGTCACCTGCGCCGGCGTCACGACCTACAAGGCCGTGAAGAGCTCCAACATTCGCCCCGGCCAGTGGATCGCCATCTATGGCCTCGGTGGCTTGGGCAATCTGGCCCTGCAATATGCGAAGAATGTGTTCAACGCCAAAGTGATTGCCATCGACGTCAACGACGAGCAACTGCGCTTCGCCAGCGAGATGGGCGCCGACATGGTGGTCAACTCTCGTACCGAAGATGCGGCGAAGGTCATTCAGGCCAAGACCGGTGGTGCCCATGCAGCCGTCGTTACGGCGGTAGCCAAGGCCGCATTCGATTCGGCGGTCGACGCACTACGTGCCGGTGGACGCCTGGTTGCGGTCGGCCTGCCCTCCGAAGCGATGAACCTGAACATCCCCCGCCTGGTATTGGACGGCATCGAAGTAGTCGGCTCGTTGGTAGGCACCCGCCAGGACCTGCAGGAGGCCTTCCAGTTTGCCGCTGAGGGCAAAGTCGTGCCCAAGGTGACACTGCGGCCGATCGAAGACATCAACCAGATCTTCGACGAGATGCTGGAAGGCAAGATCAAAGGCCGCATGGTGATCCAGTTCGAAGGTTGACCTGCTGATTAAGCGTCGAACACTACCACTGCACAGCCCGCAGACAATCCATTGCGGGCTTCGCTTCCACCGGTCAGTTTCTGCCCATTGGGGCAACGCTCAAGTTCAACCGCGCGTTCATGCCCTGTAGCAAAGGGGGCACACCGTCCACAAGCGGCGACGTTGCGCACGAATGGCTACGGATACATTGATGATTGCCAGCACCGGTAAACACTTGGCTGGCTGGCTCACCCTCATGCGGGCAATCGGCAGCCGCCTCTTTGAGCATCTTGTCCAACGATTCAACCATGCTGGAATAATCCATTCCCTGACTCCGTCGTTGGTGAACATCGCTTACGCTCAACCATAGCTGAGAAACATTTCAAAAGTACGCAAGGAAATGCGTGATACAAACCACTCCCTTCAGTGATGCTGACCGATCACCGGCATGCCGGGTTCAACGAAAAAACTCGCACTGTTCGGCATAAGGGTTTTGAATGGCTTACACGGCGTGTACTTGCAGGAGAAAGAAATGACCATTCGCAGCCTGGCCAGGATCCTTCCCCAAGACCCCGAAAATCCAGGCTGGGTGCTTGGATGGGGCGTACTGAGAGACCGCCATCCGTGGCACTTTGTCGATGTCTATGCCGACCAGCAAACAGCGCAGGCAGAGGCGCGGCGGCGCGGCGCGGGCTATGTGGTCGAGTACGGGTCGCACCGGCTGGGATCGAAGGAGTTCATCTGTGGAACGAGCCTGCCGGAGGGCTAGCGCAACGCGACTCACTGCTGTGCACAAAAAATCCGACAGAGTGACCAGGGGATGAACGCCGGGTGAGCTAAAGTTTTTGATGAATACACGCAACGTGAGGCACCCATCATGATAAAAAGTGAAGCAGAGGCCGTTATCGAGCGTATCAGAAAGGAACTGGAGAAGAACGGCGTGAGTTTTGGCTTCGACCAGGTAACTACCACGCCGAATTTCGGTTGTGATCTGGACCACTCCGTTGCGCAGGTCAGCGAGGCTCCGGAGAACCTCGTAGAGCTGATTCTGATACATGACACAGGCTTATGGCGCTTTCTCGAGGGAAGCGAAGTCCATCACTGTGGAATCAAGAATTGCAAGGGCAAGCTCTTTGGCATGCCTATTGTCGCAGAACCGAGATCCGATGACTCTTACACCATCCAGTTCAGGGCAGGTCGGGGTTTGAGCTAACCGGTACATCCCCCGTAGACCTTGGGTCTGCGGGGGGTCTTAAACCGGCGCGTGGCTCAACCTCTGACCGTCCACAATTGATCGAGCCGTGTCGTATAGGATTGGCTCATCATCTCTCTCTTCATGCCCCAGTCCGGCACCGCGGGCACGCTGGCGGTGCGCATAGTACCCCTCCCCCAGCGCCCATTGATGTCGTCCATGACCGCCATCAGCCTATCGCACGCCACCGACTGCCTCAGGGCAAAAAGATCTTCTGAAAATTCGCCCGGTTGTCGAAGGTCCATCAACAGCACCTCGGCCTTACTGTAGCGAAACCCGGGGCGGAAGATTTTTTCGACCGCTGCCGTAGCCAGCCCGGTCATGAGCAGTGTGTCGCAGGTCGGATAGGGCAGCTCCACCAAGGCTCCCTGGGCGTGGTGCGGCTCCTGCGGGTTGAACATGCCGGTGCGGATGCTAACGCGCATGCGCTTGCACAGCGAACCCTGGGCACGCAACTTTTCCGCCGCGCGGCCAACGTAGGTGGCTACTGCCTGCTTGATCGGCGCCAATTCAGCAAGCCGCCTGCCAAACATGCGGCTGCAGCATATTTCCTGCTTCGGCGGCTCTACCTCGTCCAGCTCAAGACAGGGCGTACCGGCCAGCTCCCGGGCCGTTTTCTCCACGACCACGCTGAACTTGCGTCGCAGCGTCCAGGCATCAGCCCTGGCCAGGTCCATCGCCGTATGGATGCCCATCGCCTCGAAGTGGGCGGCCATGCGCCGGCCAACACCCCACACCTCCTTCACCTCGGTATTGCGGAGCACCCAATCGCGCTTGAACGCATCGGTAATGTCCACAACCCCGCCGGTTTGGGCCTGCAAGCGTTTAGCGGTGTGGTTGGCCAGCTTGGCGAGCGTCTTCGTACCGGCGATGCCAACGCCAACTGGGATGCCCGTGCACTGAAAGACTCTTGAACGCACATTTCGCCCAAACTGGGTCAGATCTCCCTGAATTCCGGACAGGTCAGCGAAGCACTCGTCAACGTAAAGGAAAGAAGAACAGCCATGGACATGACTTCAGCTCAGACATTCCGCTACTCAATCTCTGATGTCGGATGTCCATAGAAAGAACCTCTTTTCCAGGAAATTGGGGCTTGAAGTCCATACCTGCGCAATTGCACCCATTTGACCAGTCAATTGCATTGGTACTGACCACCGCGTGCATCCGACTTGGCCAGTGGGCAGCAGAGACGCAACAGGCAGAAACCGGCCAGAAGCAGTCAGTCAATCATGCGTTACAGTGATTTTTTGCAGCTCTTTATAGAGCCGTTAGCTGCTGCCACCAATAATCCATAGGCCTGCCAGTCGTCAGACAGTCTTATTCTCGATCAGACGATTGCCCCGTCGATGACCAGTAGCTCACCGGTGATGGAGCCAGAGTCCGGTCTTCGGATGCAGGACTCCTGGCTTTGCTCACTCAGCGCCGATCCCGGCCATCGGTTCAGTTTGGCCCCAGCCACCGCCCAGAGACCTGAACAGGTCAACCAGCGCAATCTGCCGTTCCGTGCTGATTTGAATTAGTGTGGTCTGGTTGCTAAAGGTGCTGCGCTGGGCGTCAAGATAACGCAGGTAGTCGTCCACGCCGCCCTCGTAACGCGCCTTAGCCAGGGCCATCGCAGCCTCGCTGGAACCGGCCAGAGCCTGGCGGGCAGCCTCCTCGCGGCGCAGGGTGTCGGTGGCGGCCAGGGCATCGGCCACTTCGCGGAAGGCGGTCTGGATGGTGCCTTCGTAGTCGGCCACCGCCGCGTCCTGGCGCACTTCGGCGAGGTCCAGGTTGGCGCGGTTGCGGCCACCGGCGAAGATCGGCAGCGACAGCGTCGGGGCAAAGCTCCAGGCCCGCGAGCCGCCATCGAACAATCCGGACAACTCGGCACTGGAGCTGCCCACCGAACCGGTCAGGCTGATCCGGGGAAAGAACGCGGCGCGAGCTGCACCGATATCGGCATTGCGCGCCTTGAGGCGGTGCTCGCTGGCGAGAATGTCCGGGCGCCGTTCGATCAGTTCCGAGCTGGTGCCGGGGGCGATGTCCTGCAGCACCATCAGGTCGTCGCGGGGCGTCGCGGGCAGCAGGCGAGCGGCATCTGGCGTGCCGAGCAACAGGACCAGGGCGTTGTCCGCCTGGCGTAACTGGCGTTCGGTGCTCTCGCGCTCGGCCCTAGCCTGTTCGGCAAGGCCGACCGCTTCCTGGTAATCCAGGGCGGTGGCGGCCCCCGCTGCACGGCGCTGGCTGACCAGCTCCAGCGAGGCCATGCGGCTGTCCAGGGTTTGTTCGACCAGGGCCATGCGGCGTAGCGCACCATCGCGGGTCAGGTAGGCCTGGATGACCTCGGCAACCAGGCTGATCTGCGTGGCACGGGTCGCCTCCTCGGTCGCCAGGTAGGTCTCCAGCGCGGCCTCGGAGAGGTTGCGCACGCGGCCGAACAGGTCGACTTCGTACTCCGCGAGGCCGAGGCCGACCTGATAGTTGCTGGTCACTTCCGAGCGCCCGGTCTGCGACAGATCGGCAGGCAGGCGCTGGCGGTTGCCGCTGGCATTGGCGTTGATCGAAGGCAGGCGATCAGCACGCTGGATGCGGTACTGGGCACGCGCAGCTTCGATATCCAGCAGCGCCTGGCGCAGGCTGCGGTTGTTGCTCAGCGCCGTATCCACCGCGCGGCGCAAGTCGGCATCGACGATGAAGGTCTGCCAGTCCAGCGCCTGGGCACGGGCGCCCTCCGCGTCGGCGGCTTGCCAGTGCGACGCGACCGGTGCCTGCGGGCGCTCGTAGGTCGGGGCCAGCGAACACCCCGCCAGGGCGGCGATGGCCAGGGGCAGCAGAGCGCGACGGAGCATGAAGTGAGAGGTCATCGCATTACTCCGCTTTATGCAGGGGATGGTTGTCGGTTTGCTGAGGTTTGGTGCGCAGCAGCGACAGCACCCAGACGAAGAAGATCGGCACGAAGATCACCCCGAGCATGGTCGCGCTGAGCATCCCGCCCAGCACCCCGGTGCCCAGTGCGCGCTGGCTCGCAGCGCCGGCGCCAGTGGCGATGGCCAGCGGCACCACGCCGAGCATGAACGCCATGGAGGTCATGATGATCGGGCGGAAACGCAGGCGCGCGGCTTCGACAGCGGCATCGCGCAGCGAGTAGCCGTCTTCCCACAGGTCCTTGGCGAACTCGACGATGAGAATGGCGTTCTTCGCCGCCAGGCCGATCACGGTGATCAGGCCGACCTTGAAGTACACGTCGTTGGGCAGGCCGATGGCAGTCACCGCCAGTACCGCGCCGAGTGCGCCGACCGGCACGATCAGCATCACCGTCAGCGGGATCGCCCAGCTCTCGTAG
This sequence comes from Pseudomonas sp. NY5710, assembly GCF_013305665.1. Classification (NCBI taxonomy): domain Bacteria; kingdom Pseudomonadati; phylum Pseudomonadota; class Gammaproteobacteria; order Pseudomonadales; family Pseudomonadaceae; genus Pseudomonas; species Pseudomonas sp. NY5710. Next base: position 2,055,041 of record NZ_CP045554.1, on the reverse strand, counting down.
AGCGCCACCAGCAGCAGGAACACCACGGTGATGGCCAGCGCGAACAGCATCGTCGCCTGGCCGCTGGCGACCCGCTCCTGATACGAAAGCCCGGTCCACTCGTAGCCGATACCTTCGGGCAGCTCGGCAGCGATGCGCTCCAGTTCGAGCATCGCCTCGCCAGTGCTCACGCCGGGCGCGGCGTCACCGGCAATGCGGATCGACGGGTAACCGTTGTAACGCGCGACCTGCACCGGGCCTTCCTCCCAGCTCGTGGTGACGAAAGCACTCAGCGGTACCAGGCTGCCGCTGTCGTTGGGCACATGCAGGCGCAGGACGCTTTCCGGCGTCATGCGCTCGGCCTGTTCGGCCTGTACCACCACGCGCTGCTGGCGGCCGGCGTTGGCGAAGTCGTTGATCACCGACGAGCCGAACGCAGTGGACAGCGCGCTGCTGATCGCTTCGAAGCTGACACCCAGCGTGCGGGCCTGCTCACGGTCGATCACCAGGCGCAGCTGCGGCGCCTCGGCCAGACCTTCCATCATGGCGTAGAGGAACTTCGGATTGCCGTTGACCTTGCCCAGCACTTCATCGCGCGCTGCCAACAGGGCATCGCGGCCGAGACCGGCGCGGTCCTGCAGGCGCAGGGCGAAGCCACCGGAGTTACCAAGGCCTTCAATCGGCGGTGGTGGTACCGACATGATTGCGCCGTCATCGAGGTTGGCGAAGTGCTCGTTGACCGCAACCGACTCGGCTTCCGGCGACTGCGAAGAATCACGCTCAGACCAGTCCTTGAGCAGCGGGAAGGCAATGGCCGCGTTCTCGCCCATGCCGGAGAAGCTGAAGCCAAGCACCAGGAAGGTCGTCTGCACGGCCTCGCGGGCCATCAGAAATGACTCCAGCTCTCCACCAGCGGCCGAGGTACGCTCACGGGTGGCGCCGGGCGGCAGCTGGATGTCGACGATCATGTAACCCTGGTCTTCCACCGGCACGAAGGATTCCGGCAGGCGCATGTAGAGAAAGCCCATCAGCACCACCACGCCCAGGTAGATGAACATCACCCTCCCGGCTCGCGGCACCAGCTTGTCGTTGAGCTTCGTGTAGCGGCTGGTCAGGCTGGTGAACTTGCGGTTGAACCAGCCGAAGAAGCCAGTCTTCTCGTGATGGCCTACAGGAATCGGCTTGAGCAGCGTGGCGCACAGCGCCGGGGTGAAGGTCAGCGCGAGAAAGCCCGAGAACAGAATCGACACCGCCAGCGACAGCGAGAACTGCTGGTAGATCACCCCCACCGAACCCGCCATGAAGGCCAGCGGCAGGAACACCGCCGACAGAACCAGGGTGATACCGATGATCGCCCCGGACACCTGCCCCATCGCCTTGATGGTCGCCGGCACCGGCGCCAGGCCTTCCTCGGCCATGATCCGCTCGACGTTCTCCACCACCACGATGGCGTCGTCCACCAAGATGCCGATGGCCAGCACCATGCCGAACATGGTCATCATGTTCACCGAGAAGCCCAGCAGGTACATGAAGGTCAGGGTACCAAGCAGACACACCGGCACGACGATGGACGGGATCAGGGTGTAGCGCACGTTCTGCAGGAACAGGAACATCACCAGGAACACCAGCACCATGGCCTCGATGAGGGTCATGATGACCTTGTCGATGGCCACGTCGACGAAGCGCGAGGTGTCGTACGGCACGGAGAACTCGACGTTGTCCGGGAAGTTGGCCGACAGCTCGGTCAGACGCTGCTTGACCGCCTCGGCGGTCTGGATCGCGTTGGCACCGGGCGACAGCTGCACGGCGGCGGCAACGGCGGGCTTGCCGTCCTGGCGCGAGCCGAAGTTGTAGTCCTGGCTGCCGACCTCGATGCGTGCCACGTCGCCCAGGGTCAGGCGCGAGCCGTCCTGGTTGGCACGCAGCACGATGGCGGCGAATTCCTGCGGGTTGTCCAGGGTGCCCTTGACCGCCAGGGTCGCCGTCAGCTCCTGCTCGCTGGAACCCGGCGTGCTGCCGAAGGCACCGGCCGGCACCTGCACGTTCTGCGCGCGGATGGCGTTGTTCACGTCATCAATGGACAGGCCGTAGCCAACCAGCTTCTGCGGATCGATCCACACGCGCATGGCCGCCTCGGAGGCGAAGAACTGCAGTTTGCCGACACCGGGTACCCGGCGGATTTCGTTGTTGATACTGCGCGCCGCGTAGTCGGCCAGCGCCGTGACATCGGAGTCCTTGTCGCCATCGGTGTAGCTCAGCGCATAGATCAGCAGGAAGCCGGCGGTGGCCTGCTCGGTCTGGATGCCGAGGGTCAGCACGGCCTGCGGCATGCGCGCCTCGGCCTTCTTCAGACGGTTCTGCACGTCGACCTGGGCCAGTTCGGGGTCGGTCCCCGGCTGGAAGGTGACGGTGATCTCGGCTATGCCGTTGGCGTTGCTGGTGGACTCGAAGTACAGCAGGTTCTTGGCGCCGTTGAGTTCTTCCTCGATGACGCTGGTCACCGAGTCGGTCAGCACCTGCGCCGAGGCGCCGGGATAGGTGGCGGTCACGGTAATCTGCGGCGGCGCCACGTTGGGGTACTGTGCCACCGGCAGGAACGGAATGACCAGCAGGCCACCTAGCGAGATGAACAGGGCGACTACCCAGGCAAAATTGGGGCGTCGGATGAAAAACAGGGGCATGAATGGTTCTCCGGCTTACTGGGCCTGGGACTGTGGAGCTTTTTCGGCGGCGCCTTGCTCGCGTGGGATGACCTTGGCGCCCGGACGGATAGCCGCCAGCGAGCTGGTGATCACCTTGTCGCCGGCCTGCAGGCCCTCGCTGATCTGCCAGCGCGAGCCTTGCATGGCGCCAGTAGTGACCTGGCGCACCTCGACGGTATCGCCCTCGCCCAGCAGCATCACGCTGGCCTGGCCGTCAGCCGAACGCTGCACGGCACGTTGCGGCACCAGGATGGCGTTCTGGTTGAGCCCCTGCGGCGTGCGCACACGCACGTACATACCCGGCAGCAACACGCCCTCGGGGTTGTCGAACTGCCCTCGCAGGGCGATTTGCCCGGTGCTGCGATCCACCGAGATATCAGTGAACAGCAGCGTGCCCTTGCTCTCGATATCGGTACCATCGACGCGCAGCGACAACGGCTGGTCGCTAGCGCCGGCAACCTTGCCCTCGGCGATGGCCGCGCGCAGGCGCAGGGCGTCGGCAGCCGGCTGGGTGAAGTCGGCGTACACCGGATCAAGTTGCTGGATACGCGCTAGCAGAGTCGCCTCACCCTGGCCTACCAGCGCCCCTTCGGTGACCTGGGCTCGGCCGATGCGTCCGGCAATGGGTGCGCGAACCTCGGCATAGCCCAGGTCCAGGCGGGCGGTTTCGACATTGGCCTGGGCCGATCGCTTGTCGGCCTGGGCACTCTGCAGAGCGGCCTTGGCGTTGTCGAAATCCTGCTGGCTGACGGCGTTGATCTTCACCAGCGGCTCGTATCGGCGAACCATCGCCTGGGCCTGGAACAACTGCGCCTCGGCGCGGGCCAGTTCACCCTGCGCCCGCGACAGGGCCGCTTTGAACGGCGCAGGGTCGATCTGGAACAGCACGTCGCCGGCCTTCACGTCGGCCCCTTCCTCAAAGGTGCGCTTGAGCACGATCCCCGCCACCCGCGCGCGCACCTCGGCGACACGCACCGGCTCGATGCGTCCTGGTAGCTCGGCAACCACGGTGAAGGGCTCGGTCTGCACGCTGAGCACATCGACTTCACGCGCCGGCGCCTCCTCCCCTTGCTCTTCGGGCTTGTCGCAGCCAACCAGGGTCACGGCGACCAAACAGGAGATCACGGAAAAAGTGATCCACTCGCGAAATTTGTTCATATCTCACCCAAGCACGAAGCCAGTACGTAGTCGAAGCCGCGCATAATGCACACCAAAATCAAATGAGTCAATATTGACTCATTTGATTTTGATGTGAACAAAGCTAGTATCCTCTTTGAGAAAAATGAGTGTTCTAGGCAAAATACCCGCATCTGCCTGCGATAGATAAAGAGTGACCGATGGATTTAACTGCTGCCGATGAGAAATTGCTGAAGGCCCTGGCGATCGCCATCGTTGACCACCCGCGAGCCACGTTCAAAGAAATAGCCCAGGCAGCGGGAGTCAGCAAGGCGACGCTAAACAGGTTTTGCGGCACCCGCGACAACCTGATCGAGATGCTTCTGGATCATGGTTCGGTGGTTATTTATCGGGTCATTGCCGATGCCGATCTTGAGTCGGCGCCCTTGGACGCATTGCATCGCCTGATCGAAGGCCATTTGACTCACAGGGAGTTGTTGGTTTTCCTCTCATTTCAGTGGCGCCCGGACACGTTTGATTTAGATGCAGGCGGCTGCCGATGGCTGCCTTACTCAGAAACGCTGGACGAGTTCTTTCTACGCGGGCAAAAACTGGGCGTATTCCGTATCGATATCGGTGCCCCGGCGCTTACCGAAATCTTCTCCTCCTTGATCTTCGGCCTGGTAGACGCCGAGCGCCGCGGCCGTATCGCACGCGCAGGTATGGCGGCGTTGATCGAGCAATTCTTCCTGAACGGGGCTTGCAACTACCAAACTTAACGGAAAGCAACGCTCAGTTTTTTTCCAACGGGTTGGCGGTGTCCGTTTTTGGCCGTTCTCTGACGGTCGTGACAGTGACACGCCCTGGTCAAGTTGAACGCAATCCGTGGTCAACGCCAACCCAAATTGGTGGTCAAGAGGAGTGCAATTTCGCACATACCTGAGGACTGCTCACCACATCGCTTGCGTCGGTAGTAGCTTCCGCACTTTCCCCGTCTCTCACCGCTAAACAGCGCTTTCCGGTAGCGGACTTTAGAGCGGCTTGATACTGGCCAGCATGCAGAAATTCTGCCCGTGTAGCGTCACGACCGGACAAGCCACTAGGGTGGCGGTCAGGAAGGCAGGCAAACGGAACACGGCGAAGCACCTCGAAGGCGCTGGCCACTTGCCATCCAACTGGGCGCGGCCTTTAATCGGCGGATCTGGAAAGGAGACGGATATGCCATTGTTGGACGAGATTATTGGGTGGGCCGGCGGACTCAGACCCTGGCAGCAGGAAGCACTGCGCCGGATATTTGCCCGGGCCGAACTAACCCAAGATGACATCGAGACCATTCTGCGAATGGTTCGCGAGCAAGAACGGGAAGACGCAACCACGGGGGGAGCACGGCCATTCACGCTGGACGACGTACCAGGCGCCGGAAGTGGCGCAACCGTGCGGTTGGTGGGTGTCTCGGGGCTAGACCAGGTAAACGGCTTCCCGTCCGGTCGTGCCTTTGACCTCGCACCGGAGGGCATGACCATTTTCTTTGGTCATAACGGCGCCGGCAAATCCGGCTACGCCCGCGTCTTCAAGAATGCCTGCAACGCTCGGCATCGGGTGGAGGTCCTGCCCGACGCTTTTGGGGCGGCAACCCCAGCTAGACTGCCATCAGCAGATTTCGCCATTTTGGTGGATGGCACTCCGGAAACCGCACGTTGGGTCCAGAACGGGCCGGCCCATTTGCATTTGAGTTCGGTCTCGGTCTACGACGCGGCCTGTGCCAATGACTACATCGACGCGGAAGGGACCCCTGCATTTCAGCCCTACGGACTCACTCATCTGACGCGCCTGGTCCTACTTCAGCGTGATTTACAGGCACGGATTGGGACCGAACGCAATGCCTTGGCTCTGGATACCCGGCAATTCGAACCGCTGAAGGGTGACACCGAAGTCGGCCGCTACATCGCCAAATTAGGTGGGGACTCGGACCGCGCCGTGCTTGCTCGATTAGGGACGGTCGGTGACGATGAACTCCGGCGACTGGAGTTTCTGAAGCGGACATTACTGGAAAGCGATCCTGTGCCGCAGGCGCTGGCCTTGGAACGTTTGGCGACACGCTTGGACCAGGCGCAGCGTCGAGCCGAGGAAGTCCAGCGCTGGGTGAATGATCGTGCCATAGCACGGGCAAAGGAACTGATTACAACGGAAAAAACCGCGCATCTCGCCATGCAACTGGCGCAAGCGCGTCTTCAGGATCGAGACACACTGAACGCCATGGAGTTGCCGGTAACGTCCTCACCCACCGCCACGCTGCTGGAAGGCACAGGAGCTGAACTCTGGCAAACGATGTACCGAGCCGCTGAGGCTTTCTCTCAGCAGACGGCATACCCTGAACATCCCTTCCCGCACCTGGAACCGGACGCTTACTGCGTACTCTGCCAGCAACCTTATTCAACGGATGCCTCGGAGCGCATGCGGCGTTTCGCGGCATTTGTCGCCGACAGCGCCACGGCGGATGCGCAAGCCGCCACGCTTGCGCGCATGAACGCTCTAGGGAAGGTGCAGGCTGTCGATCTAAACGTTCTGGATGTGCCAACACGGGCTGACGTGGAGGAGCGACTGCCCGACCTACACGCTGCCATCACCGCAGCGGCATCGGTCTGGACCGCCCGGCATACTTGGGTTAGCCAAGCCCTGCAAACTGGAAACTGGTCCCCCGAGTCAGAACCGCTTCCTATCGAAGCAAACCTCGATAGTCTCTTCGCCGCCAAAGCTGCTTCGCTCCGAGTCGACGCCAATACCCTGCGGACCTCTGCCGATCCCGCTCTACGCTTGGCGCTGACCCAAGAACTGGCAGAGCTAGAAGCCCGACAACGCCTCGCCAACCAGCTTGGCGCGGTGGAGCGCTTTGTTCAGGACAGTCAGGTCCATGCCACATTGAGCCGCTGCCATGCCGCCCTCAACCCAGCGGCAGTGTCACGCAAACTGACGTCCCTGGCGGCGACGCATGTGACCGAGGCTCTGGCCGCTTCTATGAATGCTGAGTTGAAAGCCCTGGGCTATAAGCGACGGGTGCAACCCGACCTGAGCGGGCGCACAGAGCTGGGGGTGACCAAGGTCACGCTGCGCCTGCAGGAAATCACGGCGAAAGCCTCCAAGGTGCTGTCAGAGGGCGAGCAGCGCGCGTTGGGGATGGCTATGTTCCTCGCCGAGCTCGAATCCCTGCCACATACTTCGACCGTTATTTTCGACGATCCGTCTACGTCGCTGGATCACGTATATCGTCGGGCCATAGCTCGGCGTTTGGTAGCGCTGGCTGAGACCCGCCAAGTGCTGGTGTTCACCCATGATGCGGTGTTCCTGACCGAGCTCGCGATGGCGCTTCAGCGCGCTGATCGCTCGGCCAGCTACAAGACCATCGGTTGGGACGAGTCGCCGGGACTAGTGAGCGAGGGGCTGACGTGGACGACGATGGACACCAAGGCCCGCCTGGCCGATCTCGAAAGTCGTGCGAAAGCGCTGAACGTTCCGGTCGGCAGCGACCCGGATGATGAGCTTGAGCGGCAAATCGCATCGGGATACTCAAGCCTCCGAGGCACTGTCGAGCGCGCCATACGCGAGGTTTTTTTGAACAATACCGTCCAGCCGTTCAGCGATGTGGTGAGCGTAGAAGCATTTGGTGCTGTCATTGGCCACCCCGCAGAGGAGTGGGAGCAGTTGCTGGCAGTGTATGCGCGGGCCTGCGAAGCTACCGAGGCCCACGACACCCCAGGCGAGCGCCAACTACCGCTTCCCGCGCGTGAGGAGTTGCTCGGCGATATCGCCCAGGTCCTGGAATTAATCAAAAACGCGACTAAACGCCGAACTGCCTACGAGAATCTACGCCGGGAGCGGACCGCGCAACGCAAGAAGCTCTTCGGCGGCTAGCCCGACGTTTCATGCCGGGCTGGTCGGGCATGGCTGTGTTTCTTTCGAATATTGCGAGCTCTCCGTTTCAAAGTTTTTTGTGGCCTCGCGGATCAAGAGGAAGCACATTGGAGGCCGGCAGTTGGCGCTCCAAGTCCGCAATACGGTCGTACAGCTCAAGAATGGTGGCGTCGGCCTCACTGAGTAGGCTGGCTAGGTGGTCACGCTGCTGCGTGATTTCCTCGATCCGTTCTCGAAGTCCACGATTTTTTCTGCGGGCTAATAAGCTGACTTGGCGCACTGATGGCGGACGTTGCTCAGCGTGTCCTTCCACGTACTTTTGGATCTCAGCGATCAGTAGGGGGAAACGAGCTTTTTTCAGTGCAGAGGGGTCGCTGCCGGCCTCCTTGGCAACGTTGTTCTGACTTACGGGCGTCCCCTTCGGCAGTCGTTCGGGCTTGTTGCTCTTCAGCCGCTCGAACGCTGCGCGATACTGCTCGCCGGCACTCATTCGCTTAGCCGGGTCAGCGGATTCATGTTTGCCGGATGACATGGCGATAATTCTCCACACTACGTTTCTGGGCTTCCAACGAAGTCCTTAGCGGACTGTCTACCTCGGCAGCGGCCAGGCGCTCATCCAATACCGCCTCCAACACTTCGACTTCGTCGAGTTGCTCGGGGTCATAGAGAACGTCCGCACATGGTTTGGTTTCTCCGGGGGAGTCGCCCCCTCCGCAGCGAGCGATATTGTCGATGCCCCCATAGGGACAGGGGGTACGGCTCGTGCAGATGCCCAGCAAAATCGGTCGATGAGTGACCGTCCCCTTCTTAGCCAGATTGATCGCTTTCTTAGCATCAGAGGCTGAGATTAGGCGGACAATCTCAGATTTTCGCTTCTCGCCGTGGGGGCTGACGAATCGGTTGCTCGTCAGCTGTTGCAGCTGCCTACCCAAAGTTTCGTACATGGTGCGGACGTAGTAGGTATGGGCCTTCTCTTCCAGCCGTACCCTGGAATGGTTTTGCCCGTAGTAGAGACTCATCGCTCTGGCGACGTGCTTTAGCTGAAACTGCAATGAAGCGTCGCTGACCAGCCCGGATGCCTGCATATTCACTGCGCCGGTTCGTCGGAGTTGATGCCAGGCCAACGGCCAGATTTTGCCGACCGCAAACTCGTCGGTCAGCGTCGGCGTCACCAACCGAGCCAATTCGAAATCTTCCGGCGTAATGCGCAATTGCTCACGGTCGAACAGCTTGTCGAACCACTGAAGCACATGGGCATAGCTCGGAATCGATGGCCCAATCGTGCGGTTGATCTTGGTGAACTTCGTTCCCCACGGTTCAAGGCAATAATCAAGCAGATAGCGCTTGGCCGGATCATCCGGCACCGAGGCCTCGCCGGGGGGAGAGTCGCATTCTGCGCGGAGGTCTGCGACCACACGCATGGCTTCAACTGCCACCTGAGCTGACGGGGACGTCACCCAAAGTGCCTCAGAATCCGACATCGTCTTGGTCGTTCGTCCGCACAATACATGGATGTCGCCAAACTGCGGATCACGTTCTATGTGCAAGCAATCGGCGCGCAGGTTCCAAGCCTCTTCGACTCGCATGAGGCTGAAGTTCAGCAGATAGCACAGTCCAGATCGACTCACGAGGTTGAGGTAGCGACTCAGAGTTTGAATGCGAATTTCGTCGTCGCTCACTCCCAGCCAGCGACGAAATAGTTCCACCATGCCAAACCGATGCGCGGTGTCGATGAATGGGCCGTAGTACTGCCGCCCAGTCCACTTTCCGTTTGATCCATCCGACGGCCACTGAAACGGATAGAACGATTGTGGCCTGCGTTGTCCTTGGAGACTGGCAGAGTTGTGCCGATAGGCAGCCAGACAGAAGCGGAAGCACTCCTCGACTTGGCCTCGATGCGCCAAAAAGTCATCCAGGCATTCGCGCAAGCGTGTGATTTGATAGTGCCAAATGCGGGGCGGGATATAGGGGGTCTGGAGCTTCTGGTGGTCGGGCATGGCCGCTGCGAGGCGTGCCAACCCTGCGCGATCCAACAAGGTGAACCCCAGCGCATCCCGCCGCTCGTACAGTTCGTGCAGCAATGCCAAGAACTCACCGGACCGGGAAGCCTGGAGCACCTCCGGGAGACGGTCGGCAACGCGCGGAAAATGACTCAGTTCGGATGCGAGAATGCCTTCTTGAGTGCACAAGACGAACAGCCGACGCATCTGGTCGAAGCGCGTTTTCAGGCCTCGGTATCCACGGGCTCCATTGGGGCCGTATAGCCACCAGCCGATTACGGTCCGCAATAAATCGGCGTTCGCAGGATCGATCGCGGCGACATATTTCTTATCTGGGCCATCGCCGAAATTGAGAGTGAGCCGTTTTCCCGCCCATGGGTCGAGCCGCCAAATGGCATCGCCCCAACGGCTCACCACCTGGCCAGCGGCATCTATGATGACCGGCCAATCACGCTGCGGTGGCCAGCACGGCGGACGGTAGTTCGGCGCATCAGGAATCGCTAGGGGCGAGTCGATGCCGAGGCCAAGTTCGGAAAGAATATTTTTCGTCATGCTGATCTTTGTCGCAGTTCTGCCAATCGGATGAAGCCATCCCAGGCCGGGTGGTAGTCACCTTCACTTATGCGCGCTCTGGCTTCTTCGACCCAAAGCCTGCGGACCTCGCTACTTTCTTCGAAGAAGCGCAGTTTGGCCGTCAGCCGATCGATCACCAGCAGGGCCGGATGCTCTGTCGTCAGGTGCTTACCCGAACTGGATGGGCGGTAGCGTGCCAGTTCAAGCGATTTGAGGTGGCGCAAGCTACCGAGAGACCACACATGATCCTCACTTTCGATATCCCGGTGCTGGGTACAGAACAGGCAACCGGCAGCATTGATGCAGTCGGGTCGCGGACCATTCTTCGGCATCGTGCCCACTGGTTCAGGTGTGGCCGATACACATCTACCAGGAGCAGGAGGTGAAAGGGACGGATCGGTTTGCTGATGGAAGCGCGTAATTTCCACCATAGCGATCTGCGGATGGGGGTCGGCATATACGCGTATCAGCGTTTGCACCGTATGCTGGGCCAACTCCGCAACCTGTTGGGGATTCTGGGACTCCCGAAGCAACCAGTTGATGCGCGTCCCGCGCAGTTTTCGCGGTCTCACTATCGGTATGCCAAGCTCGCGGCAGATGCGCGTAACGTTCGTGAACTGCGTCGCCTCTTCTAGGATTCGTCCCCCGCTACGTATAAGCGGAAAGAGCAAACCATCCGGCTCATTGGGAAACCATTCGGAACGCCATTCGAGATAGCGCTCGAACCACTCTCGATAACTGGCAAAGATCTCGAATAGCACTTCTCCTTCCCGTCGATTTTTGTAGGTACGTACCTGGTAGCCGTCTATGTGGCTGGTGTAATGAAACTGCTCAACCCGCAGGGTATGTGCTTGCTGGAGGTTCAGACCGGTCTGGGCGATGAACATCAGCAATTCACTCTCGATCCGTAAATTGACGATGGGGAAACGGGTCCGCAGTGTCCGATCTGCATCGTGGGCGGCACGCGCCGCCAGGGATGCTTCGATTTGCGCTTGGTTTTGCGGCCTGGTACGGCGGGCCGCTACTTTCTCGGGGCTCTGCAATCCCGACCATAGTTCCAGCACTTGGCCGGTGCGTAACGAAATACAAACTGGGAGGGGGGCCATTGTCCCCCTCCAGGTCAATGCCTCGCATACGTCAGCTAGAAGGTGTCCGAATGCGAAGGTGTTTTGCAGATTCTGCTTGTCCGCTTTGCTCGTATGTACCTTGCCTTTGCCGCGCGGCTTGCGAATACGTGTGCTCTTGCTCAGGCTTGCTTGGCGGTCCAATGCTCGGTCCAGCATCGTCGCCGTGAGCCTGGTGAGATCGTACAGGGACCCATCGCTGAAATTGCGTTCGACTCGATGACGCTGGAGCAAGTGATCGGTCCAACGAATGAACGTGTCGGCCGCCGTCTCGAGACTGAGATTCACGTTTTCTGAATCGATCCAGGCAAAGAATCGGCGCAATGCACTGATCTTGTTCTGCACCGAGAAGCGACTTCCGCCACCAGCAAGGTCGTCAGTCATGTGCTCATGCAGCTGCGTCACCAGCTCGAAACGTTCCGGCAAGGGACTGCCGAGTTCGCCCTGCGCGATCTGGCGGCCCACATGCTTCACCTTTGCTGCTGCACCTCCGCGAAACAGCAGCGGCCGGAGGTCCCAGGGCGTTTCAGTGGCCCCATACTCAAGCATCGGGAAAGTGAGGTCGAATTCGGAACTATCCATCGTGCCGCGCCCCAGCGCCGATCCCGCTAAATGCCGCCATGAAGCTATTTGAGAGGGCTTGTTTGATCGGCAGTGCCTGTACGAATCGGATGTATTTGAAGGTGGTGGCTTCAGAGTTAGGCCCATGGAGCAACGCGTCGCTGACCGTCGCAATTACAATAGCGACATCGGCACAAGCCGATAGCGCCAGACGTGCCAATTCGGTACCGAAGGTGCAGCGCGACTGATGGAAGCGGAATTTACGGAGCACCTGTAGTTCTGCTTTGACGCCCCGTTTTCGAAACTCGGACATCTCAACATTCACAGCAGATGACTGATCGGTGCCGCGCCTGCCATAGGCGTTACCAAAGCGGGTCAAGAACAGCAAATCACGATTCTCGGGCGAGGCTTTCGCCTCTCGTTCCATCCTCCGCCAGCCTTTGGCATATTCCAGCAATTCATCACGCAACGCTTCGGGTATCCAGACCTGGCCAGTCACACCGAATTTCGTGTGCACTGGCGGAGCTGCGCCTGGACCAACTGCAAGGCGTAGAAGCCCTTCAGCGGAAGGGTCGGGGGCGGCGCGCTCCAGAGACTGAATCTTGAGATCACAGATGCTGCCGAGCCGCATCCCGGTAAAAAATCCAAGGGCCAACATGAGGTAGAGCTCGGGCGTGGCGTTCTCTGCGGCGAAATCCAGAATTGCATCGCGATCGGTCTCCGAGACTGGCAACAGCCCATCTTCAAGCGTTTGGCCTGGGCGCTTACGGTTCGGGATGCTGAGGTCGGTGGTGGTTCCGCTGATCGTTCGCTCGAACCCCACCCGGTCGAAGTATTTAACGACGTAGGGTTTTTCCCGCCACAGCTGGACGTGTGGAGAAAGAAGCTCCCTATGCCTTACCCACCGATAGAACATGATGCAATTGCGCATGTACTCAGACGCCGTGGATGGGCCGATCTGGCCGGCATCGCGCATCTTGATCAACGCCCCTCGGTATAGCACCAGGCAGCGGTCAGCTTTGCGAGCGGGAAACTCGAACCACTGCAAATCACGAGATTCAAGAAATTTAGCGTAATTGAGAAGGCCATTCATGTTACTGGCAACGGTCTTAAGAGAAGCGTCACCAGTCGTTGCTCGCTCCACTGCCCACAGGTTTGCCTCCCTCCAAGGTGCATAGTCTGCCCAAAAGATTTGGGGCAAGCCCTCAATGGATGGCCGGCTGCTACTGGGGGAGTATGCGACGGCGTTCTCTCTGCGCACGAGGTAATGGGGCACGAAATGAATGCGCTCTAGCGTCGCCATTCAACGCCCCTGGGACGCTTAACAATGTCCATAGATAGAACTCAATAGCTTAGGCGTCCGCACTATACAACTTACTCTTATCAACGGAGTAGACCTCGATGCTGGCGACCAGAGTGCTAATGGTTCGCATCACACGATTCGACACGTCGGCGTATAGCGCATAGTTGCTCGAAAAGGCTGTCACTCCCCTCTGGTCGAGAAACCGCTTCACTTTGAAGTACGGGTCGCCCATCTTTAGGCCCAACGCTTTAGCCTCCCGACTTCGAGCGATGATGCAGCCGTCGTTGTATCTGAATGACGCTAACAGTTAGTAGTGCATAACATATTGATATTTAACGATATTGTTACGCTAACAATTTTTCGTCCTTCGCAGCCTAAATCAGGGCTTTTCAGTCCGACCCACCCCCATGCGGCCAACTAGCTGCCCGCCTCGAATGTCGTGTCCCTGGGGCCGCGAGGCCCCAAAAAACTTTGAATGAACTTCATGAGCGTGCACATCTGTTGTCGGCTGGAGTCGTTCGGTTGTTCGGAAGAGCAGGCGAAACCGAAAAGCACACGGAGTCCTCGCATAACGTCCTTGGCTCGCAGCACTATTACGGAGACCGAAGCGTTCCCGGCCAATCAGGGCTGCTGAGAGGGCCTACATCACCGACACTCCCGGCCTTCTCCGCACCCTGGAGCGCCAAGGTACTTTCGGCCGGCCAGGCGCTCGGGCAGCCAGATGAGCAAGGGTGCCGCCCCCAGTGCCAGCAATAGCCACAGTCTGGAGAACTGCTCGCCATGCGGGTCGAAGCCATAAGCCAGCAGCCCGCCGAGCGCGAGCAACAGGAAGTACGGCGCCGTGAGGTAGCAGTGAAGTCGGCGGCAGCGTGCGGCATTGACCAGGCAGGCGCCACCCATCACCGCCAGCGCGGCGCTTGCGGCCAGGAATAGCGTGGGGTGTCGATCTGCCAGAAGAATGGTTAGCGTCGCGACAACGGCAGGCAGCCCCCAGAAGCTGATCACCTGCCATGTCTGGCGCAGGCTGTCACCCCTGCCGAGTTCATTAGTCTTAATGTTCATGTTTGCACCTCGCATTCTTTACCCGGCGCAGCAGGACAATTGCTTCACGTCCTTACTGAAGGTTTGCGCCGCGAGCTTCAGGCCCTCGACCATGGTCAGGTAGGGGAACAATTGGTCGGCTAGTTCCTGCACCGTCATCCGGGCGCGGATGGCGAGGGCGGCCGTCTGAATCAGCTCGCCCGCTTCCGGGGTCACTGCCTGCACGCCCAGCAGTCGGCCCGAGCCCGTTTCGGCGACCAGCTTGATGAACCCCCGTGTGTCAAAGTTCGCCAGAGCGCGCGGCACGTTGTCCAGGGTCAAGGTGCGGCTGTCGGTTTCGAGGCCGGCTTGGTGCGCTTCCGCTTCGCTGAAGCCGACGGTGGCCACCTGCGGATCGGTGAACACCACGGCCGGCATGGTGTCGAGATTGAGCATTGCCTCGCCGCCGGTCATGTTGATCGCCGCGCGATTGCCGGCCGCCGCCGCGACATAGACGAACTGCGGCTGGTTGGTGCAGTCGCCGGCCGCATAAATATCCGCTTTGCTGCTGCGCATGCCCTGGTCGATCTGGATGGCACCGCGTTCATCCAGCTGCACGCCGGCCGCTTCCAGGTTCAGGCCGTGGGTGTTGGGCGTGCGTCCGGTGGCGACGAGCAGTTGGTCGACCCGCACTTCACCGTGCTTGGTGGTCAGCACGAACTCGCCGTTGGCATGGGCCACCTGGCTGGCTTGCGTCTGTTCCAGCACTTCGATGCCCTCCAGGCGGAAGGCCGCCGTCAGCGCTGCGCCGATGGCCGGATCTTCACGGAAGAACAGCGAGTTGCGCGCCAGGATGGTGACGCGGCTACCCAGCCGGGCAAAGGCTTGCGCCAGCTCCAAGGCCACCACGGATGAGCCGATCACGGCGAGCCGTTGCGGAATACTGCTGCTTGCCAGCGCCTTTTCCGAGTTCCAAAAGGGGGTATCTTGCAGTCCGGGAATCGGCGGCACGGCCGCACTGGCGCCGGTGGCAATCAGGCAGCGGTCGAAGGTCACGATGCGCTCGCCCCCCTCGACCAGTTCCACACTGAGCGTGTGGCTGTCCTGGAAGCGGGCGGAGCCACGCAGCACGGTGATGGCTGGGGTGCTTTCCAGAATGCCTTCGTACTTGGCGTGGCGCAGTTCGTCGACACGACCCTGTTGCTGGGCGAGCAACCGTTCGCGCAAGACAAGCGGCGGCGTGGCGGGCAGTCCGCCATCAAACGGACTTTCGCGGCGCAGATGGGCCACGTGCGCGGCGCGAATCATGATCTTGGAGGGCACGCAGCCGACGTTGACGCAGGTGCCGCCGATGATGCCGCGCTCGATCAGGGTGACGCGGGCCCCCCTTTCTACCGCCTTGAGCGCGGCCGCCATGGCGGCGCCACCACTGCCGATAACCGCCACGTGAAGCCTGTCACCCTCTTTCCCGGCGTCAGTGCCACCGCTCAGCCAGCCCCGTGCCTTATCGAGCAGGCCGGGACGGGTAGGTAGCGTGATGTCTTCGAACGCCGCTCGATACCCCAGGGCCTCGACGGCGGCCTGCATTTGTTCACGGCTTACGGCCTCGTCGACCTTCAATTCGGCCCTCCCACTGGCGTAGGAAACATCCGCCCGATGCACGCCCGGAATCTTCTCCAAGGCCTCTTTCACATGCACGACACAGGATGCGCAGGTCATGCCAATGATTTTCAGTTCGGTCATAACGTTACTCATTGAATCGTCTCTTGTCAGGTTCACTGGTTTGGCGGCGTCGGACAGGACGCCGGGGAGCAACGGCGGTGCGCGGGCGACACGAAGTCCCAGATGGACACCCCAAACATGACGGCCAGGCCGATATAGAGCAGCCAGCCGCTCCGCCAGCCGTGAGCCAGCATCAAAAACACCGCTACCAGCACCAGGGCCGGGCCGATCAGGCCAGGCGCAGCGCGTCGCCACTGCCGGTGACTGAACCAGCCGAGGGCATTGACGAGCAGAGCCACGCCGGCAAACAACGGCAACAGCGTGGTGATGAACAGGCCTTCCCATTGGCTCAAAAAGCCCAGTCCGATCGTGGCGCCCAGGCTGGCAAGGGCGGGAAAGCACGAGGCGCAACCTATGGCGGAAACCAGCACGCCGACGGAACCGGCTTTGTCACCGATCCGTGTGAACAGATTGAAAGAATTTGCCATCGGAATGCCCGCCTATTGCTTGACGCTGGACGGGTAGCCGGCGTCCTCTGTCGCCTTGGTCAGCGCCTGCGCACTGGTCTTGGCATCGTCGAAGGTGACGATGGCTTCGCGCTTCTCATAACTCACCTCGGCCTTGGTCACGCCCTCGACCTTGGTCAGCGCTTTCTTCACCGTGATTGGGCAAGCGGCGCAGGTCATGCCCGGCACCGACAGGGTGATGATTTGGGAGGCGGCCCACACTGGGGAAACCACGGCAATGAGGGCGAGAGCGGCAAGCAGCTTTTTCATGACCAACTCCTGATTAGTAGAACAAGGGGAGGATGTAGGGGAAAGCGAGCGCGACCAGCACCAAGGCCATCACGACCCAAAAAACGAGCTTGTAGATGGTGCTTACCTGGGGATCAGCGCAGACCTCACCGGGTATGCAGACTTGAGCCGGGCGGAAAATGCGCCGGTAAGCGAAGAACAGCGCAACCAGTGCCGCGCCAATGAAGAACGGGCGGTAAGGTTCCAGAACGGTGAGGCTGCCGATCCAGGCACCGCTGAAGCCCAAGGCGATCAGCACCAGCGGCCCCAGGCAGCACGTGGACGCGAGGATTGCCGCCAGACCTCCAGTGAGGAGTGCACCGCGCCCATTTCGCGATTCAGACATACGTTCATCCTTCCGAGTGGTTGATCGATGGGTTAAGGTTATTTCCGTAGTTAGGTACGGGGTCAAGCGGCATGCACAACGCGGTGGAAAGCCTGACCATCGGCGCCTTTGCCAAGGCAGCCGGGGTTAACGTGGAAACCATTCGGTTCTATCAACGCAAGGGGCTGTTACCCGAACCGGACAAGCCCTACGGCAGCATTCGCCGCTATGGCGAGGCGGATGTCGCACGGGTGAGATTCGTGAAGTCCGCGCAACGGCTGGGCTTTAGCCTTGATGAAGTGGCCGGACTGTTGCGACTGGACGACGGCGCGCACTGCGACGAAGCGCGTGTGCTCGCCGAGCAGAAGCTTGAGGATGTGCGTGAGAAACTCGCGGATCTTCAGCGGATCGAGTCGGTCTTGGCGCAGCTGGTTGATGACTGTTGCGCGAGCCAAGGGACAGTGAGCTGTCCGCTGATCGTTTCGCTGCAAGCGAGCAAGTGACCGCCCGCACTTCGCGCGTTAGCCCACGATTTCCCGTTTGTCAGGGCTCTCTGTTTGTCGGTCTGAAGGTGGAAAGAGCGGCGCTCATTGAGCGCCGCTGACTGGGCAAAGGAGCACTTGCAAAGGCCCTAGGTTGGTACTGCTATTTGCCCTTGTGCATCAGTGGGGCGGGCCCACGTTGCATCTGGTCGAGTAGCACATATCTACCTTGCAGGCGGACAGCCGGGCTGCGCTTCGCTTCGCCACGGCCTGCCGCCGTGGCGCCCAGTTGTTCAATCTTCTTGACGGTTTCCGCCACTAGGATTGCGTCAGCCTTGTCGCGCATGGAGACAATCTGCTCGGTCGCTCTCGTGACATCGTGATCGCCGCCGTACAGCCCGTCGCCTCTGAGAAGGTCATGCAGGTGATGGATCGGATCAATTCCAAGTGGGGTCGAGGCACGCTCCGCCTGGGCGGGGTGCCGGTGACTCCTGACTGGGGATGTGTCGGGAAATGCTCGGCCCAAGCTATACCACACGGTTAGATCAGCTCTGGACAGTGAGGTGAGGCACACCCCAGCGCTGCTAGGAAGCCGGCTTACTGCTCAGAAGAACCACCTTACCAGTGGCTACGCCCTTCAGTTGAGCTAGTTCGAGAATCAGGGTCTGATTCACTGAGGCCAGTCGAGCCAGATCCTGGCTTAGCTGTGCGTTCTCCGCGCGCAATGCTCTGTTCAGCTCCCTCTCCTTCAACAATGCTTGGTGCTTCGAATCGCGCTGTGCTCGGACTGATTTCCCCATCAGACCACGAATGCGTTCAGCCACGGCTGGGTAGGTGTTGTGGATGAGACCTGGAGTGACCCCTGCCGCTTTCGCTACGCCAGAAATGGACAGCTTTCCGTTTGTTGAAAGGATGCCGTCGATGACCTTATCGAGCATCTCCGAGGTCTTCTGTCTGGAGCGTCCGGAGGATCGTTGCGCAGTTGGCTTATTGGTCAAAGTCGGCACCTTCAAGTTCGCGTTGGGTCACTGTCGCGAGCGTCCAAAGGAGACAGGCCAAGGCTGCTGATTACGTCGAATGCGACCTGCATATCACGTTTTGCCCGTTGCCTTACAGCCGGCCCGGCATCGTCGATTTCCATCAGCTCCAGCTGATGCGAGTAGATCCCCTGCCACGTGGTGGCAAAGGTCTCGTCAATCACAGAGTGTTTGCAGCCAGGACAACGGGTTGCCTCATACAAACCAGCCCCACCACAGCCCCGTTCTGTCGCGATGCACCAGCCATGACCAGTCGCTCGAATGTTTGCATGGGGGGCTGTCTGGGCCAGCAAGGCACTCCGATCTTTGATCGGAATGGCACGTAGCTCCATGATCCTCTCACCCGCCCCTCCAGCAAGTGGCTGATCATCCAACCACGACTCGATGAGATCGATCTTGAATTCCGTCATCTGTTGGAGGATTTCATCGAACAGGGTGAGATCCTGTAGGGGGTTGGAGGCATAGAGCTGAGTCATGCTCATACTGCTGTGTTTGAACTGCCACTTGAGGAAGACGAGCGAGGTACGCCCCATGCGAGACTCAACGAAGCACCGGGCATAGGTGCGACGGCACTGGTGAGTCCGCAATGGCCAATCACTTCCAGCCGCTTTTGCGACGCGCTTGAAGGCTTCATTGGAACCTGCGGCGCTGAGCACTTCGATGTGTCCAACACGTTCGGCTTTGTTGCCGTACCCATTCAAGCAGAGGAACAGTCTCTTCGAGTCCTTTCTGGCTTTCTCCAATCGAAGCAAAAGATCAGCGGAGTCAACTGAATTGCATGACAGTTCAAGGTCACTCAACTCCGCCTCGAGCTCCCTTCTCATGGGGGTTGAGCACATGGCGAAGAGATTCAACGCATCCAGCGTAAGCTCAGGGACAAGATAGTCGACTCGTCCCTTTCCCGTTTTATGCTCGGTCGTGGTTACCCAGCAGTAAGTAACGCCATCCACTACCTCTTTTCGCCACGCACCGACTTCAATCCCGATGACCTCTTCGTTACGCATGCCACTGGTAATGGATGCAATGTACAAAACAGCATCGCGGCAACGAATCATTTTGGGGCTGCGGCGAGTGAAAGTGTCAATTCCGGTGGCTTTCAGATCTTCTTTCGTCTTATGAACGATCTGCTCGCAATAGTTGAAGATCTTCGCCTGATCATCTGGCGAAATTATATCCGTTCTACCCGTATTCTTATTGGCAGCCGAAGTACCCCTTGCTTCTCCAATTCCGCTGACTCGCCACAGGGACGAGTCCCCCCACGGAAAACACTGAAGAGGGGAAAGGGTTTCGGCAGAGAATATCCATAAAAAGTCAATTATCCGCAGCCTGGAATAAAGAGGCATTGGTCTTAACGACTCTGACTTGCAATGGTGAATATAATTACTAATGTGTATGGGCCGAACATCGGAAAATCGTTCAAGCTCTAAATCGCTAAGCCAACGAATAAATGGAATGACACTGGCACTGACGAGAGTTGTAATACCCCGTGCGACAGGTGGCTTTGACCCTGGAAGCCCTCTCTTGAACCATGCATACGCAACTGCTTTGCAGTCATCAATCATCTCAGGTGGGAGATTAAAATCCCAACTGACGTACTTGTGCCCCTCGTTTACGTTAGATTGATCAAAGAAAGGTCGAAGATCCCAGCGAGCATCGCCAAAGCGGCTTAATACAAGAGTTTCGCCACGATCATTAACAATGGCACTAATAACTATCGCATCACGCTCAGCCTTGCTGAGGCCCGAGGCAGTTACAGGTTGCGCGAATAGCACATCATAGGCCTTAAGGGCGGCCCTAGAGTTCCGATTAGCCGACAAGAGCGTCACCTCGAACTTTCCTCATAAACTCAATCTTGCATCCCCAGAACGGATGAGGGGACGCTTTCGCTTTGGCTTTAGCCGCTTCGATCAGTTCAATCTTGAATTTTCGAGACGTAAACTCGTCAATAAGCCTGATGAAATCGCCCTGGCGTTTCCGCCATGCCGCCCACTCATCCGTTAAAAAATACTCCATCTCAGCGTGCAAAAACTGCTGATAGCTGAACAGTCGATACAAGTCTCCGAGAGTCCCTACAATTGCGTAACTAGGACATGTCAAGCAATGAATGAACTCGGAACAATGGGTAACGCCATCTTTGGGTGCCAGGCTTCCATAGAGGCTATCTTTGCAACCTCCTGGGGGTGTCGGTGTGACGTTGATGCCACGCAGCTGATCGGTGAATGCTTCCCCTACGAAGGTGGCACCCTCAACCTTGATCTCGTCATTTATCTTCAAATAGTGGTTATCAGCAACGCTAGGGGAATGGCCCATCACAGCGGACACCTCCAGTAGGTCGCCGCCGCTGAGCTTCCAAAGCCTACTTTCCATAGTCTTTCGAAGACGACTGAGATTAACGATCAGCGGTTGGCCCTGATCGTCCTTCAAAGCATGCCGCGCACAGATACTCTTTGTTGATTGAAATAGCGTACTGGAAGCCAGCGCGACTACCCTATGACCATGCCCATTCTGTCCGGCGCGGTAAAGCCAAACATGCGACTTAAGCTTTTCAGGCGCAAACCCAACCAGTGGCTCAGAAATTGCCAAAGCCTTATTTACAACAGCCACCCCATCTAAAGGAATTGGGTTATATCCGTCATGCAGTTCAGTTTGTCGAATGGTTTTGCTCTGAGCACCCTTGCCGCGTCTTTTTACGGTGTTCAAGAGCCGAAGATTGGGGATGAATGGATGCGGCTGGAGTGCATCTCTAGACATTTCCAGAAGCGGCGTAGTGTTAATTCCAGATCTGGCCGCAGTAATCAGCAATAAGACCGTCATTGCTTCGGCGTCATTTCCAGAGAATAAGCCCTTATGAATGGCTACTAAATCTGACTTTAGCGCAGTGATGAGCCCCTGCATTTCCGAGAGACTGAGCGGCTTCGCGTCATTGGTCGATTTCGCGGTATGGGGGAAAGGAACGGCTGGAAGTAGATCATCTTTATCCGCCTCAACGAATCCGTATTCAATTAGGCTGATGATCAATGACTTCAGCGACGTGTAATAGTTCTTCGCAGTTGACCCGTTTGGATACTTGAGCTTAAGCCACGAAACATATCGCTCAAGATGCCGCTTGGTCAGGCTGTTCGGGGTTGACGGCGGAGAATCAATCGTTCCGCTTTTCAGGAAGGCCATGAAATATCGAAGGCCATTGCTGGAGTACCCTACAAGAGTGGCCAGGGAGAAATTCCCTCCATTGACCAGTGCTCTGATTACATGAATACTCTGAATAGCCCATGCGTCAAAGCCAAACCCAATGTACTGAGAGTGATCAATCTTAGTTACATTCCGGGGATTTTTCGGAAGATCGATTCTAAGCTCATTCTCTACGGTCTCGAATCCTTTAGTGACCGATTGCATTTCAGCTTTATAGTTTTTCTTTCGGGCCAACAGTAGTACCTCAGATGCTTGGAGTAGAGACGGCCATAAACATCATGTCTATCTCGTCTTCATGAGCAAGGACAGACTGAGCCTCTAGCTGATTAATGAGATGCAGGTACACCATCGTTGTTTGAACGTCGGAGTGTCCCATCCTGTCTCGGACATAGAGCAATGGCTCTCCTTTAAAGTCTCGGCTTTTCCTCAGGGCAAGAAGGGTATAAGTCCCATAGGTATGACGAAGCATGTGGGCCCTAACATAAAATCCGCACTTGCGCTCATACGCCTTCATCACGTCGACGATGGAGTCTTTCGTGTACTGCCGCCCCTCCCTTGTCAGCACCAAGGCCGTGGCGCGCCCGTTGCCGGCCGCTTTCCGTACTTCGCGCTCATGAAGCGTGTACGACCACATTTCCTCCATCAGCGACCAAGGCACGTCAATTGTTCGAGGGCGGCCGTACTTGAGATGCATGTCCGATGGCTCGAGAGCCACGCTGATCATTTGCCCAGGGCGGAGGCCCTTCTTCAGCCGAGGATTAAAGACGTACTTGAAAGGGAAAGTGCGCGCCTCGCAGGAGCGAAGACCAGTGCGAACCATCAGATGGAACAAGATCCGGTGACTTGGATCGGCATCGAGGGCGAGGCAAACCTTAGCCTGATCTTTGGTCAGGAATTTGGTCAATCGCTTACGCTCTCGCACCATCACTGAGGGCTTCGTACTCTCGGCGTTAGGACGAGCTACGTGACTGAGGAAGCCGGAATGCGGAGTCGCTCTGACCCTTCGCTCGCCAAAGGGCAGCGCTGCGATCAGATCACGCTGCTTGGCCCATTGGTAGAACCTCACAATTAGGTTCAGTCGCTTGTTCAGAGTGCTGGGATCTAGTTCCAACTCACCGCTCGACCAGTCTCTATACCGCGACAGGACGCTCAGGCCATCTGCCTGACTCTCCTCATTCCAGGCCAGACCATTGGCCTCGAGGAAGGCGAAGTAGTCGAACAGACGGCGTCCATAGGCCTCCCACGTCAGAGCACTGAGTGCCTCACCTGACTCGACTAGCGTGTGCCAAAGGAAAGATTGCGCCGGCTCCACTGGCCAACCGTCGGCGCCAACCAACAGAGGGAAACCTTCGAATGATCGACCCGCTACAGCAAGGTCTTTTGTTGCGAACACCAGCCTCATTTCACAGCCTTAAACACCATCCAGATGACTCCCCTTCAGAGGCTGGAATGTAATTTCTCAGGCTTCTATCAAGGTGGTGCGGACTGTAATTCATTTACTAACGGAAGCAATCCCTCAGATCATTGTTGCTCAGCACCACGATCGGGGTCTTGGCCAGGTCGGGTCTGAACACACGCTCGCAGCTCGCGTAGAACGCGTTGCAGTCGATGAGCGCGAAAACCGGGTCACTGGGCATGGTCACGAACGCTGTATCGCACAACGCCCCATACTACAAAGTCATCCCCTTCCATGATGTACCGCGCCGGGTAAGCGGGGTTTTCAGACTTGAGGATCACCACTCCGTCGCGGCGGTGCAGGCGCTTGCACACCGGCTCGCAGTTGACCGCGGCAATGACGATGTCGCCGTGCTCCGCCTCACGGCCACGGTCTACGATGACCAGATCACCTGAGTAGATGCCGGCGCCTTGCATGCTGTCGCCTTCAACTTTCACCAGATACACATGGGGTGCGCGGATGTCGAACAGCTCATCCAGGGAAATATGGCCTTCCAGGTGGTCTGCGGCAGGCGAAGGGAAACCGGCCGGAACGTGGAACGAGTACTGCGGGAAGGTTTCGGTGCCGCCAGTCGGCGGACCGAGATAGGTGATGGTCATGACGGAAGGTCCAATGCAAACTGTATGCATATACAGTAAATCCGGCATTGGGCATGCGGTCAATCATGCACGGCGAAAATTCTGACGGACGAGAGGTGGATTATGTGCGGGCGCTACTCGATCTACGAGTCGATGGATCACTACCTGCGCCAGCTCGCGCTGGACCTGGTGGTGATCAATGGCTACGACCCCGAGCCGATCAACCGCTACAACGTTGCGCCGTCCACGCGCGTGGAACTCGTTCGTCAGCGTGGTGACGGTTTGTACGTGGACCGGGTCAAGTGGGGTTGGTCGCCTGCCTGGGCCAAAGGCAAGCGCCCGGATCCGATCAATGCTCGAGCCGAGACGGTAGTGTCAGGTAAGTTCTTCAAGGCGCTTTGGCCAAACGGCAGAGCCCTGGCGCCTGCCAATGGTTGGTTTGAGTGGCTTGCGGATCCAGCGGACCCAAAGCGCAAGCAGCCCTGCTACATCACCAGTGCCGACGGCGGCCCGCTTTTCTTTGCTGCGTTGGCAGACGTGCACCACGGCGTGGCGCCGGATGAGCGCGATGGCTTCGTGATCATCACCGCAGCCGCAGACCAGGGGCTTATCGACATCCACGATCGAAAGCCGCTGGTGCTGACGCCGCAACGGGCAAGGGAATGGCTGGACCCCGCCACATCGGCGGAACGTGCGGCGACGATCATCGAAAAGGGCTGCCGCCCCGCACAGGATTTCCGTTGGTTTCCGGTTGGAAAAGCAGTGGGCAATGTTCGCAACGAGGGGGCGGAGTTGATAGAGCCTGCCAATGATCGGGACCGTCAGGGGGACCTGGGGTTTTGAAGCGGGGAGCCGGGCTTCCCGCCTCGCAGGCGCTCATTAGCCTGCTTCCTCCACCTGCTTGTAAATGCGGAATCCCCGTGCTTGATAGTTTTGAAGGGCTGCAGGATGGTCAAGTGTGCATGTGTGCACCCATACCCGCTCTGTGCCAGGCCACTCCCATGCTGATAGGGCGGCGTGGCTCAACAGCGCCCCGCCGAACCCGCACCCTATGAACTGCGGCGCCAGCCCAAAATATCGGATCTCACTGTTACGACCATCGGGGCGATAAAGCTCGTAGTAGCCGGCGATTGCACCTCGGTGATAGGCAACCCACGTTCGATGGCAGTCCTGCTCAACAAGTGCCTGCCAATCGGAGTCACGCCAGGTATCAAGATCGCCCCATTCCCAGGACGCGCCTACAAGCTGGTAGAGGAATTTGTTGAATAGCGCCTGAGGCACTTCGCACTCGATAATCTGTAGGTCATGGGGCTGGGGCTTAGCCTTCAGGTCTGAAGCCGAAGTCATTTCCAAGTAATAGGTAGTGCAAGAACAATTCATTACGGGCACCCTTTGCTCCCTTTCGTGCGCAGACAAGAATGCCAGCAACCGCTTGATTTCGGCCAGCCCGCGCTGGCGCTTAATAAGGGGCGCAAGACAGCGTTTTGGCCGTGACTCAGCAGGCGTTCTCCCATCTAGGCGTCAATGTCGAAATACGCAATCAGGCGTAGGGCTAATGCCAGTCAGTTAAGTAATTTGGGGCCGCTTTGCGACCCTTCGCGGGCACGCCCGCTCCCACAGGGGATCGCGCATTTCTTGAGTTCAGCGCCAAACCTGTGGGAGCGGGCGTGCCCGCGAAGGGCTGCAAAGCAGCCCCAGTAACGCTTAACCTTTAGTTTCGGAACTTCTGGCACTTTTTGACGCGCAAATAAAAACCCCGCAGACGTTAATCTGCGGGGCTTTCGAATGGTGGAGGCCGAGGTCGGAATCGAACCGGCGTAGACGGATTTGCAATCCGGAGCATAACCACTTTGCTACTCGGCCTCAAAGTCGGACATAGCAGCTTGCGCTTTGCTATCCCCTTGAAACACTGAACCTTTTTCAAAGTTCGCTGCGTTTCGATGGGCGCCATTATGTCTTCATTCTTTTAACCTTGCAACCCCCTCGACGAAAAAAAATTTCAACGGGTTCAAGGTGTTAGCGCAGGCGGCCGAGTTTACTCCACAAACCCACCAAGGTGTTCTCCACCGCGCCACTGGCTGCCACGCCGATTCGCTCCTGCAGGCTTTTACGCTCGGCATAGTGCAGGTGGAACAGGTTGGCGTTGCGGGCACGTTCGCTCAGGTACTCGTCGCTGGTCTGCAGGGTATCCACCAACTGGCGGTTGAGGGCCGCCACACCTAGCCACACTTCACCGGTAGCCACTTCGTCAATGTGCAATTGCGGGCGATAGCGGGCTACGAAGTCCTTGAACAGCTGGTGGGTGATGTCGAGGTCTTCCTGGAACTTCTCCCGGCCTTTCTCGGTGTTTTCGCCGAATACGGTCAAGGTGCGCTTGTATTCGCCAGCGGTCAGCACCTCGAAATCGATGTCGTGTTTCTTCAGCAAGCGATTGACGTTGGGCAGTTGCGCCACCACGCCGATCGAACCCAGTACGGCGAATGGCGCACTGACGATCTTGTCGCCGATACAGGCCATCATGTAACCACCGCTGGCAGCCACCTTGTCGATGCACACGGTCAGCGGGATGCCTGCCTGGCGAATGCGCGCCAGCTGGGAGGCGGCCAGGCCGTAGCTGTGCACCAGACCACCGCCGCTTTCCAGGCGCAGTACCACTTCATCGCGTGCGGTAGCGAGGGTCAGCAGCGCAGTGATTTCATTGCGCAGGCTTTCAGTGGCCGAGGCCTTGATGTCGCCATCGAAGTCCAGGACGAACACGCGGCCCTGCTCGTCGGCCTTGCCTTTGCCCTTCTTCTGTTGTTTCTCCGCCTTGGCCTGCTGCTTGCGCAGCGCCTTTAGCTGGGCCTTGTCGAGCAAGCCGGATTCCAGGCGCTCGCGCAGGTCCTTGTAGAACTCGTTCAGACGGGTGACCTGCAACTGCCCACCCGATTTGCGCCGCCCTTTGCCACGCAGCCCGGCGATGGCCGATAACACCACCAGAATGGCGATGACCAGGGTGGCGGTTTTGGCGAGAAAGCTTGCGTATTCGGCAAGAAACTCCACGTTGACTCCTTAAATACCAGCGCCATCACGGCGCGTAACTGTTGCAAGCATACCGGTGCATCTGGCGTGCTGCCAGCGGATGCAAACGCTGGCAACATCTTTCAAACAACCTTTTCAAACGCTTGTATGTTTTTCGTTGACAGCCTCTGTGCAGCGTCCTAACCTCGCAGCAACCTCCTACAGGCCGGAACCTTCCGTGGGCAACCTCTACCTGATCCGACACGGCCAAGCCTCTTTCGGTGCCGCTGACTACGACGTACTTTCGCCAGTGGGCGAGCGTCAGAGCCTGGCGCTGGGCGAACACCTGGCCCAACTCGGCGTGCGGCTGGACCGCTGCGTAGCTGGGGACCTGCGCCGCCAGCAGGACACCGCGCGCCTGGCGCTGCAGGCCTTGCACGCCACGGGTTGCCCGGTACCCGCTGTAGAGACCGACGTGGCGTTCAACGAGTTCGATGCCGACGGTGTTATCCGGGCCATGCTGCCTGGGCTGCTGCCGGCAGAGCCCGATGCGCTGCAGGTGCTGCGCAACGGCGCCGAGCACCGTAGCGAGTTCCAGCGCCTGTTCGCACTGATGGTGCAGCGCTGGCACGATGGCGAGCACGGCGGCGATGACCTGGAAACCTGGCAGGCCTTCACCGGCCGCGTGCACGCAGGCCTGCAACGCGTACTGGATGCAGCCGGCAGCGGCGACAACATCGCTATCTTCACCTCGGGTGGCACCATTGCTGCCCTGCTCCACCTGGTGACCCGTATCACCCCCAGCCAGGCGTTCGCGCTGAACTGGCAGATCATCAACACGTCGCTCAGCCAGCTGAAGTTTCGCGGCCGCGACGTGGCGTTGGCTTCCTTCAACAGCCAGGCCCATGTGCAGCTGTTGAGGGCGCCGGAGCTTGTCACTTACCGATAAAGCCGGCTAGTTATGTCCCTGCGGGGACGTGTAAATCACTCAATAAGGAATGCGCCATGACCTCCGTAGCTGATGCCGTCAAAAAGATGCAAGAGAAGTTCAACCCATCCGCTGCTGCCGGCCTGGACCTGGTGTTCGGCTTCAATATCACCGATGAAGACAAGCACTACGCACTGATCGTCAAGGACGGCACCTGCGAGCTGCAGGAAGGTGAAAACCCGGATGCCAACTGCACCCTGGTAATGGACAGCGAAACCCTGAAGGGCATCGTCAGTGGCGAAACCGACGGCATGCAGGCCTTCATGGGCGGCAAGCTGCGCGTAGAGGGCGACATGATGTTGTCGATGAAGTTGAGCGAACTGTTCCCATCCTGAAGGCCGGGAACAGCGCATGATCGAAAAACCGAAGCCTGACCGGCTTCGGTTTTTTTTTGCCTGCACAACCCTTCAGCGGCTGCATCAAGGCAGCTGATCGTACAGCAACACCCCCACCTATTACGCACCTGGGACGCTTGTTCCATAACGGGCAGGCCATTAGATTAGCCAATAGTTCTTGCGATCGAGAATAAGGAAAACGCATGACGCTCACCGACCAGTCCACCCAGGCACGCCCCGGCGAAGAGCTCGACGCGGGCGTCATCGATCCTTATCTGAAGGCCAACATCGCCGGCCTTGATGGCCAGCCCAGCATCAGCCAGTTTCCGGGCGGCGCTTCGAACCTTACCTACCTGGTCAGCTACCCTGGTCGCGACCTCGTGCTGCGCCGCCCGCCGTTTGGCCAGAAGGCCAAGTCGGCCCACGACATGGGCCGCGAGTTCCGCATCCTCAACCAACTGAACAGCGGCTTCCCGTACTGCCCAAAGGCCTACGTACACTGCACCGACACCAGCCTGATCGGCAGCGAATTCTATGTGATGGAACGGGTCAAGGGCGTCATCCTGCGCTCGGACATTCCGGCTGAACTCAAGCTGGATGCCGAGCGCACCGAAACCTTGTGCAAAAGCTTCATCGATCGGCTGGTCGAACTGCACCAGGTGGACTACAGCGCCTGCGGCCTGGCCGACCTGGGCAAGCCGGAAGGCTACGTGCAGCGCCAGGTAGAAGGCTGGACCAACCGCTACGAGAAGGCCCTGACACCGGATGCGCCGCACTGGCAACACGTGACCGCCTGGCTGCACGAGAAAATGCCCGCCGACCACCCGCGGCCCGGCATCGTGCACAACGATTACCGCTTCGACAACGTGATCCTCGACGCGGACAACCCTATGCGCATCATCGGCGTGCTGGATTGGGAAATGGCCACCGTGGGTGACCCGTTGATGGACCTGGGCAACAGCCTCGCCTACTGGATCGAAGCGGGTGACCCGGCGCCCGTGCAACTCATGCGCCGCCAACCCAGCAATGCGCCAGGGATGCTCAGCCGTCGGCAGTTCGTTGACTATTATGCCGAGCGTGCCGGAATACGCCTGGAAAACTTCGATTTCTACTACTGCTACGGCCTGTTCCGCCTGGCCGGGATTGTCCAGCAGATCTACTACCGCTACTACCACGGCCAGACTCAGGACAAGCGCTTCGCCCAGTTCATCCACATGAACCGCTTGCTGGAACAGATGACCCTGCAGGTCATCGCCAAGTCCAGCCTTTGAGCCCCGCCCACCACGGATAACAAGGAAAACAGCATGTCCAAGACCCACCTGTTCGACCTCGATGGCAAGATTGCCTTCGTTTCCGGCGCTAGCCGTGGCATTGGCGAGGCCATTGCACACTTGCTGGCGCAGCAAGGTGCCCACGTGATCGTTTCCAGCCGCAAGCTGGAGGGCTGCCAGCAAGTAGCGGACGCCATCACTGCTGCAGGTGGCAAGGCCACGGCGGTGGCCTGCCACATCGGTGAACTGGAGCAGATCCAGCACGTGTTTGCCGGCATCCGCGAACAGTTCGGGCGCCTGGACGTGCTGGTCAACAACGCCGCCACCAACCCGCAATTCTGCAACGTGCTGGACACCGACCCGGGCGCCTTTGAGAAAACCGTGGACGTCAACATCCGCGGTTACTTCTTCATGTCGGTCGAGGCCGGCAAGCTGATGCGCGAGCATGGCGGCGGCAGCATCATCAACGTGGCCTCGATCAACGGGGTGTCACCAGGCTTGTTCCAAGGCATCTATTCGGTAACCAAGGCAGCGGTCATCAATATGACCAAGGTGTTCGCCAAGGAGTGCGCCCAGTTCGGTATCCGCTGCAACGCCCTGCTGCCGGGCCTGACGGACACCAAGTTCGCCTCGGCGCTGGTGAAGAACGATGCCATTCTCAACGCGGCCTTGCAGCAGATCCCCCTCAAACGCGTGGCCGACCCCAAGGAGATGGCCGGCGCGGTGCTCTACCTGGCCAGCGATGCCTCCAGCTATACCACCGGCACCGCGCTGAATGTCGACGGTGGGTTCCTGTCCTGATCAGGCTTTGACCGCCACCAGGGTATAGCTCAGGGGCAGGCGTGCGGGCTGTTCGCGAAGGCGATACTCGCCGTCGTCGCCCTTGATCATTTGCCCTGGCAGCGCCTCCGAGGGAATGCTCTGGTGCTCGACCAGCGTGGTCAGGTGCAGGCCGTGGCAATGACTTTACAAGCAGGTCGCAGCCGCTGCCCGGCGCTGCAGCGCCACGCCGTCGCGCTTCTGCGCGTAGTAATCGACCCGCGTGCCACCGGCCTGCGGGTACACGTCCACGAACGCTTCGGCTTCACGGGTATACACCGTCAACCCGCCCTGCTTACGCGGCTGCAGGTAACCACTGGCATTGTCACCGAACACCCTTTCTTCCTGCCAGCTGTACTGAATGCACTGGGCCACCAGCTCTGGCGCCTTGTGCGAGTCGAGCTGCGCCGTCGGCTTGCCGCCGCGGGCAGTGTCCATGGTCGCAGCAGCACAACCAACCAGCATCAGCGCCGCAGCCATCGGCAGAATCGCACGCATGTTCCATCCTCGGGGGTTTGAAAAAGAAGCGACTCTAGCATTGGCACGCAGCGCGAGTGAATTGTCACGCGTATTCCGCTGTCGCAGACAATACAAGCCGTCATAAGGACATTGCCATGAAACTGCACTATCTACTGTTCGCCGCCCTGCCCTGCCTGCCATTGGCCGCCACCGCTTCTCCCTCGAGCGAAGAAAGCGTCACCGCGCCAGATACCCACAACCGCGAGCTGAAGGTTGGTGACAAAGCGCCAGACCAGTACAAGCGTGAGGAGGAAGCCATCAAGAACTGGAAAGCCAAGGGCCTGCCACAGCCTGAGAAGGAAAGCCACTGGGTGCGCATGGGCGATCACTACGTACTGATACAGATTACCAACGGCGTGGTGCTGGCCATTCAGCCTGCCTCCTGATTCAACCCGCTGCGTCCAGCGCCACCATGCGCACGGTGTCGCGCCCGGCGGCCTTGGCCTGATAAAGCGCCGCATCGGCCTGCGCCAATAGGCTGGCGGTGCTGTCTTTGCTCCCCGGCACACCGCACCACAGGCCAACGCTGAAACGCAGCTCGATGTGGTCGCCGGCAAACCGGGCCGGGCTGCGCGCAATGGCCTCGCGCAGCCCTTGCACCGCAGCCAGGGCACCGGCGCGGTCGGTAGCAGGCAGCAGCAACAGAAACTCCTCTCCACCGTAACGCCCCAGGCTGTCGCCCTGACGCAAGCGTTGCTGCAACTGCCGTACGCAATGGCATAGCACTTCGTCACCGGCCAAGTGCCCATACAAGTCGTTGATGCGCTTGAAATGGTCAATATCGATCATCGCCACCGCAAGGCTCGCCTGCTGCCCGCGTGCGCGGTCCAGTTCGCTGGCAAAGCGCTCGAGAATCGCCCGACGGTTGAGGGTACCGGTGAGCACATCATGCAAGGCCAGGTGCTGCAGGCGCGATTCACTGCGCTCCTTGGCCATCAGCACCAGCCCGATCGAATACATCATCACCGTCACGGTGCCAATGGCTACCGAGATGCTCTGTTTCAGGTTGCTGGTGTCATAGCGCAGTTCCACAGCCGTGCCATTGGCCACCGCAACCACCCGCATGCCCAGGCCCACCAGGCTGATCAGCGCACCGATCTCCAGCAGCAGGTGCGCTTTGCCCGGTCGTTCGCCATGGCGCCATGCCCAATAAAGGATCAGCGCACATTGCAACATCAGTACCAGGGTCGCCAGCAACATGCGCGGCTCGACGGTATCGAGCAGTAGCATCAACCCCACCAGCATGAACGCCGGGATGATGAAAATGACCCGCCAGGGCACTACCCGCTCACGCACACGGAACAAGCTGGCCGTATAGAAGGCCAGCGCCAGGGAAAGCAGGCTGTTGCCCAACCCGTAGCTGAGCCACAGGGGGGCCTGGGCATAAAGGGTGTAACAGACGTAAGCCAGCGCATGCACCAGCAACCCGCAACCGGTGAGCATCAGGTTGTCGCGGCGGTTGCCGTGCCCCACCAGCAACAGGCAGAACGCCAGGATGGTGGCAACCAAAGCAACAGCGGCGAACAAGGTAGGGGTATGCGCGATCATCATGATTCACTGAGTGGCAGAATGCCGTCTTGGCTGCGGCTTACCGTGCAGTCTAGAGCTGCCACGGGCGCCCGGCCATGACCGTGCGGGACAGAACAGCAACCCAGAAGCACGTGGAGGCCCGTGGATAGCACAAATTTTTGCCCGCCCACGAAACCAAATGGATCGATCCGGGTCTCAGAGAGTGTGCGGTAAACCTTTGTGGATCAAGGACCTATCTCGTGATAAACCGTCTTGCAAGCCTTTCGCTGGTTGCTGTGGTACTGCTGACTGCAGGTTGCCACAGCCATCGCTACCATGACGACGATGGCTGGCGTGATCGCGACCGTGATCATCGCCACCACCGGCATGACCGCGACGATGACGACCGTCAATACCGCGGCGACCGCTACTACCGCTGAAGCGTTTACAGCCCCGGCTCGGCTCGCCGCCGTTCAGGCGGCACCTTAACCTGGTGAAATTTTCGAGGTTTATATCATGCGTCTGACTCTGCCTTCCGTTGCCCTTGGCCTGCTGCTGTGCCAAGGCGCTTTCGCCGGTGATGGTACTGCCGCCATCGGCGGTGGCCTGGGTGGCGTACTGGGTAATGTGGTTGGTCAGCAACTGGGTGGCAAGACCGGCGCAGCCATTGGTGCTGGCGTTGGCGGCGCAGCAGGCAGTGCGGTAGGGGCGCGCAAGGGCAACCGTACCGAAGCGGCGCTGGGCGGCGGCCTGGGCTCGGCGGGCGGCTCATTGCTGGGCGGTGCAGTTGGCGGGCAGACTGGCTCGACCGTAGGCGCAGGCCTGGGTGGCGCCGCCGGGGGTGCCTTGGGCAACCATCTGGGCGACGACGACCGGGGCGGCAAGAAGCACCGCCGGCACCGTCACTGACCAGCCGAGCTGGCCGGGGCCGCTGACGCCGATTGGTAGCAGCGGCCTTAAACCCTGCAGTACATCAACACCCCCTTCACCACAAGCTGGCACACTGGCTGCTACTGTCTAACGTGCCCCTGTGTGAAGGAACACCCCCTCCCCATGAACCAAGAGTTGCTTTGGGTCCTTGGCCTGCTGGCCATCGTCATTGTTCTGTTCGTCATCAACCGCCCACGCATGGACGTGGTTGCGCTGATGGTGATCCTTGCCCTGCCGCTGCTGGGCATCCTGAGCGTGGAGCAGGCGCTGGCCGGTTTCAGCGACCCCAATGTGGTGCTGATCGCCGCCTTGTTCGTGATCGGCGAGGGCTTGGTACGCACCGGCATTGCCTACCGCATTGGCGATTGGATGAGCGAGCGGGCCGGCAACAGCGAGGCGCGCCTGCTGGTGCTGCTGATGGTCGCGGTAGCCGGCCTGGGCTCGATCATGAGTTCCACAGGTGTGGTCGCCATTTTCATCCCGGTGGTGCTGAGCATTGCCGCGCGCCTGCAGCTCTCGCCCAGCCGCCTGATGATGCCGCTGGCCTTCGCCGGCCTGATCAGCGGCATGCTCAGCCTGGTCGCCACGCCGCCCAACGTAGTGGTGCACAGCGAGCTGGTACGCCATGGCCACGCCGGCTTCAGCTTCTTCAGTTTCACCCCCTTCGGCCTGGTAGTGCTGGTGCTGGGTGTCGGCTACATGCTGCTGACCCGCAACTGGCTCAACGGCGAGGTGCGCAAGGACGGCCGCGTGGAAAGCCGCCGCACCCTGCTGGACCTGGTACTGGACTACAAGCTCAACGGGCGCGAGCGGCGCCTGCGTATTCGCCCACACTCGCCGCTGATCGGCCATACCCTCGGCGAACTGGAACTGCGTACGCGGCATGGCGCCAACGTGATCGGTATCGAGCGCCAGCACAAGTTCACCACGCGGGTCATCACCGCAGATTCCAACACGGTGCTGCACCAGGGCGATGTGCTGCTGCTCGACCTGTTCGCCAACCATGACAACCTGCGTAGCCTGTGCCAGACCATGCAACTGGAACCCCTGCACTTCAAGGCAGCTTATTTCATCGACCAGTCCCAGGAATTGGGCATGGCCGAGGTGTCGCTGCCGCCTGGCTCGCAGCTGATCGGCAAAAGCATCCTGGAACTGGCGTTCCGTACCCGCTATGACCTCAACGTGGTCGGCCTGCGCCGCGACCAGGCGGCGATTGAAGGCCAGCTGGTAGAAGAAAAGCTGCGCCTTGGCGACACACTGCTGGTGGTCGGCCCGTGGAAGGCTGTGCGCCTGCTGCAGGGCAAACCCAAGGACTTCCTGGTACTGAGCCTGCCTGCAGAGATCGACCAGGTAGCACCAGCCCGCACCCGCGCACCGCAGGCGTTGCTGAGCCTGGCAGTCATGGTGGGGCTGATGGTCACCGGCGTGGTACCCAATGTCATCGCCGCGCTGATCGGCTGCCTGCTGATGGGCGCAGGTCGTTGCATCGACATGAACAGCGCCTACCGCGCCATCCACTGGCAGAGCCTGGTGCTGATCGTGGGCATGCTGCCATTTGCCCAGGCACTGCAGAAAACCGGCGGCATCGACCTGGCAGTGGGCGGCCTGGTCAGCGTGCTGGGCGGAGCCGGCCCCAGTGCCATTCTGGCCTGCCTGTTTGCGGTTACCGCGGTGATCGGCCTGTTCATTTCAAACACCGCCACGGCTGTGCTGATGGCACCGGTTGCGGTCAGCACTGCGGCGCAGCTGGGCATGTCGCCCTACCCGTTTGCCATGACCGTGGCGCTGGCCGCATCGGCGGCGTTCATGACGCCCGTGTCTTCGCCGGTCAACACGTTGGTGCTGGGCCCGGGCCAATACCGCTTCGCCGATTTCGTCAAGATCGGGGTGCCGTTCACCGTGCTGGTGATGCTGGTCACCGTGCTGATGGTGCCGTGGTTCTTCGGCCTGCAGTAAAAACGCCAAGCAGTAGCGGCAGTTTGGCATTATTACGACCTGCCGCGGCAGATTGACATCAACTGCCATGACGAAACACACTGCCGAACAAAGTCCCAGGTGCTACAAGGCGTTGTCCTGGATTTCGTCTCCGCTTGCCGGTCGAGCCCATGGTTTTCCCAGCCCCATCGCGCCTATTGCCCTACGCTGCTCTGCTATGCCTGGCCTTCGGCCTCACCTTGGGCGGCATCCTTGCGCGCCCGATCGAGTCCCTGTCATTGTTCTGGCCTGTGAATGCGGTAATGGCCGGCGTGTTGCTGCGGCACCCGCGCCAAGCCACGCTGGCCGGCTTCAGCCTGATGTGGCTGGCCATGGTCGGCGCCGACCTGCTGTGCGGCAGCGCCTGGCTGCCCGCACTGTGGTTCAACCTGTGCAACCTGGCTGTCGTGGCCACCCTCTGGCTGCTACTGTCGCGCCTGCCTCGTGTGCACCGGCGCTTGCGCACCCCACAGGGTGTACTCAGCGTGTTCGCCGCCTGTGCCGCCGGCGCCGTGGTTGCGGCCAGCATGGCAGCGGTGATGGCCGCACCCTGGTTTGAACAGTCCCTTGGCGCCACCTGGCGGGCGTGGTTCAGCGAACAGTTCTCGACCAGCGTGCTGATCCTGCCCGTGCTGCTCACTGCACCCTCGATGCGAGCCATGATACGCGGTGGCGCGCAGCCTGTGCGGCTGGCGCCGCTGCTGGGGCTGCTGGCCTCACTGGCGTTCAGCATTGCCTTCGGCGGCCCTGGCGCCATCGCCTTTCCCATCGCTGCACTGCTGTGGTGTGCCTGGACCTACTCGCCGTTTCTGGTCTCGCTGCTGGCACTTACCGCTGGGAGTACGCTGATCGTGGCCGTGGCACAAAACCTCATGCATTTCATCGTGCCGCAAAGCGCGCCGGGGGTGACGACACTGTTGTCGGCGCGCCTGGGCATTGCCATGCTGGTGCTCGGGCCGCTGGTGGTGGCCTGCGTCAGCCAGGCCAACCGTAGCCTCATGGCCCGCCTGGCCCACCAGGCCACCATCGACCACCTCACCGGCACGCTCACCCGCAGTGCCTTCACCCGCCGCGCAAACGCGCTGCTGGACAGCCGGCAACACACCCAGGCACTGCCACTGACCCTGATGATGCTGGACATCGACCACTTCAAGTCGATCAACGACGCCCATGGCCATGGAGTGGGCGACCAGGTGCTGCGCCAGTTCGCCGGCGCCCTGCAAGACCAGCTGCACAACAATGAACTGTTTGCCCGCCTGGGCGGGGAAGAGTTTGTCTTGGTGATGCCAGGCCTTGCGCCCGAGCGGGCCAAGTTCACCGCCGAACGGCTGCGCCGTGCCGTGCAGGACCTGCAGGTGGTCCACGGTGAGCACCGCCTGCAAATTACTGTCAGCATCGGCGTGGCCGGGTGCGAAGCGCACATGCCGTCACCCAGCCTGGACGTGCTGTTGGCCAGCGCCGACCAAGCGCTGTACCGGGCCAAGGCCCATGGCCGCAACTGTGTGGTGCATGCAGAACCGCAGCGCCAGGTGGTCTGATTCAGCCGACGAACACATCCCACGACAGCTTGGCGATCAGCACGCACAACAGCACCAGGAACAGCCCGCGAACGAAGCCCGCGCCCTTGCGCACCGCCAGCCAGGTGCCGGTCAACGCACCAAGGACATTGCACAGGGCCATGGGCAGGGCAATGGCGTACAGCACGTTGCCCGACGGCACGAAAAACACCAGCGCCGCCAGGTTGGTGGCAATGTTCACGACCTTGGCCGAGGCCGATGCGTGCAGGAAATCCAAGGCAAAGAAGCGGATGAACAGGAAGATCAGGAAGCTGCCGGTGCCAGGGCCGAACAGACCATCGTAGAAACCGATCGCCCCACCGATCAGCACTGCCAGGCATTGCTCCTTGCGGCCGATCCGGGCCGGTTTGTGCAGGGTGCCGAAGTCTTTCTTGCAGAACGTGTACACCGCCATCAGCACGATAAGCACCAACACCGCCGGGCGCATTACCCCCGGCGGCAGCAGCGACACCGTGGCAGCACCGGCGAACGACATGACGAAGGCGCTGACCGCCGCCGGCACGATCAGGCCCCAGTCCAACGTGACCTTGCGGATGAACGAACGCGCTGCGAAGGCCGTGCCACACACCGAAGCCAGCTTGTTGCTGCCTAGCAATGCCGCCGGTTGCGCGGTGGGTAGCACGTTGAACAACGCGGGAATCTGGATCAAGCCGCCGCCGCCCACGGCCGCATCGATCAGGCCGGCGGCAAAGGCAAATACAGAAAGTACAGCGATATCCATCATGACGCGGTTCCAGGCAGTGGGTACTGGTGCAAGGCTAATCAAAATGGCGTGGCTGTGTTGAAATGCCATATTGCGAAAACTGCAACAAGGAGCAGCGCATGGCATTGGACATGCTGCGGGAAATTCAAGCGTTCGTGAGCGTCGCGCACAAGCGCAGTTTTGTTGCCGCGGCTCGGGCACTCGGGCGTTCGCCCAGCGCGGTGACACGTGCGGTACAAACCCTGGAAGACAACGCCGGGAGCAAGTTGCTGAACCGCAACGCCAATGCGGTCACCCTGACCGCAGCGGGCGAACGCTTGCTGCCGCATGCCGAGCGCTTGCTGGATGTGCAACGCGATGCAGCCGACGAACTGGCTGCGCTCAGCGGGAGCGCACAAGGCTGGATCCGCTTTGCCGTGCCGCAACTGCTGGGCGAACACCTGTTGCCCCAGGTGCTCGCAGATTTTTCCCGTTGCAACCCCCAAGTCACATTGGACGTGCAGTACAGCGACGAAGCGCTCGACCCCCTGCTGGGCAAGATGGATTTCGTAGTACGCGGCGCCTTTCCGCAGTCCAGCGAACTGATCGGCTACCCGCTTTGGCCCTACCAGCGGCACTTGTATGCGAGCCCGGCGTACCTGGCCTTGGCCGGTACGCCGGCGCATCCCGAACAGCTGGAAGGCCACTCGCTGATCCTGCATACCGCACCGCGCATCCTCAAAGCCTGGCACTTTTGCCGCGATGGCCAGATCACCAGCGTGCGCCCCAGGCCACGGTTGCGCCTCGCCTCGGGCACTGCGGTGTACCACGGCGCCTTGGCGGGCGCCGGTATCGCGCGCCTGGCAGCCTGGGTAGGCGAAGCGCAGGTCAAGGCTGGGCGCCTGGTGCGTGTATGCGCGCCATACCGCCTCACCTCCAGCACTGGCCAGGACCCGCAAATGCACGCCGTATACCCGGCGGGCGAGCTGCCCGCCCGGGTACGCGACTTGCTGACAGCCCTGCGCCAGGCCGGCCTGGCGCCATGAACCGGCCCTCGAAAAGGCTGTTCAAATTCTGCTCAATTTAACAGAGCCCGCCGCCGGCATGGCTTTCAGCACTTTATCCACAGACCTACCCACGTTTTTTGTGGACAGATTTCCCAACGCAAAGAATGACTTATCCCACACCCAGCAATGCCGCATTGGCCAGCTTTACCAGCT
Organism: Pseudomonas sp. NY5710; assembly: GCF_013305665.1. NCBI lineage: Bacteria > Pseudomonadati > Pseudomonadota > Gammaproteobacteria > Pseudomonadales > Pseudomonadaceae > Pseudomonas > Pseudomonas sp. NY5710. The sequence goes on along the minus strand of NZ_CP045554.1, from coordinate 2,016,347 downwards.
CGATCCACTCTGACGTGCTGATATCCCCAGCCTGCTCCAGCGCTTGCGCATTACGCAGCGCCTGCTCATAACCGTGCTCATCCAACGTGCCCTCGGCGAGGAAACGGCTACGCCACTCCAGGGCGGCGCAGGCGCCTTTCTTGCATTCCATTAATGTGTCGACTCCCAGCTGAAAAGGCCGACCCGAATGAGCGGCGGCGGGAGACTACACGAGGTATTAGTGCTTGAAAATGAGGTGCAGCGACCGCCGGTCCAGCGATGCTGACGGTAGAGATAGCGGCCATTTGCCAGGAGATTGGGCCCGAGCTTGAAGTAGACGGGCCGCGCGGAAAAAAGACCGATCACCCTCAGCTTGGCGGAATGGTGCCAAGCAGACCGATCAGAATAGTGAGTAGCAGAAACCCTCCCAGGAACAGCGCCAGCTTGCCCATTGGAACCTCGACAGTTATGAAGCGGGAATGGGCGTATTGTCGGGCAAGGGCTGATACGGTTACAGATCCAGGTTGGCGCAAAAAAAGCGTATCAGATGCAGCGCACAACACATGGCAGCGTTGTGGCGCCCCTCAGCCCAATTGCTGAAGCTTCTCTGCCGGTAACCAGCCCAGCTCGCCATTGCCATGGCGACGGCACCAGAGCCATCCATTGAGCGGCCGCACCATCTGCACCAGTTGCCCCGGGTCGGCGTCCAGCTCGTGCGCACAGTAATGATCCAGCGCCCGCCCCTGGCAAACGCTGAGCCGTTCAATGAGCTGCGCGGGCACCCAGCCGGGCTCCTGGCCGGTGCAACTGCACAAATACCAGTCCTGCCAGCCAGGCTCGCCTTCATAGCGTGGGCCAATCTCCAGCAAAGTGCCTTTTGCGAAGCGGATTGGCCGCAGGTACTCGCTGCGGTGGGATTCGATCACAACGTAGTGCATGGGCCTCTCCTTGGCCGGTAAAACCTTCGCGCCAGGCTCAGGCGGCAGATACCGCCCGTTATCGGCGCATGAATGGGGCGACAACGGCAATGATACACACCAACGCCGCAGTGTTGCCTGCGGCATGCAGAGCGTTATGACAACCCCTGTTTTGCAGAAGTTGCACCGGCTCTGGATAGGTCCCGAGCAGGTCGCTGGGGGCACGGCACCTGCAGGTTGTGCGAGGTAAGTGCTACATAACATTTCCAAAGCTGATCAAGCCCTGCGCAGAAGGCCTGCCGATGGAGAACCGCCCCAACCCAGCGGATATGGGATGCCAGGCGGCATGTGGCGACATATTCAGAAATGCATCTTGTAGGAAACTTTACCGCTCGATGTGGGAAATACCGCGATCACCAGATTTTCCTGTATGAAACATCAGTTTCTAGGGGGAATTCGAGCTGTTACGGTCCAAGTTTCCTACAACGGCATGGAAGCCCACAGTGTGAGAAGCCCATGGACCCTTTCAACGCTTCAGCCCTGAAATTGCAGAAAACCCTGCTCAAACTGCGCATCGAGCGGGACCGCCTGAAAAGTGCGGGCAAGCACGAGGAGGCTGATCAACTTGCCCAGTCTGTCGCGCAACTGGAGGCGGCGTTGCAGCAGTTGCCAAGCGAGCTCAAACCAGCGACCTTGCAGTAAGAATACCCACGCGGTGCCCCCAGGCCGGTGAAGCCTACCGGGCTGAAAACCGCCGCCTGGGGGGCCGCACAACGATCCCCTGCGGCCGGCTGACGCTGTGCCGCATCCACAATTCCACTGGCCTTGATCCTGATAATTAATTGGAGGCAAGCGCTCATCCGCCTTACCGTGGCAAGCCACCAAGCCCCAGTAGAGAAGGCCAGTTCCATGAACGACCGTGAGTTCATCAACGCCATCGATGCCGATGGCCTGCCCCTGCACATTGCCGTCAGTAACGGCCGCATCAGCCACATTGGCCCGCAGCGCGCCGGCACCCCAGCCCTCGAGACCATCGACCTGGAAGGGTTGCTGGTATTGCCGGGTTTCGTTGATGGCCACATTCACCTGGACAAGAGCTTCGTGGGTGATCGCTGGCGCCCGCACCAACCTGTCGCCAGCCTGCGCGAGCGCCTGGCCGTGGAAAAACGTGAGCTGGCGAGCGCACCGCCCATCATCGAGCGCGCCAACGCGCTGATGCGTCAGGCTGCTGCGTACGGCACCCTGGCCATGCGTTGCCATGTGGACGTGGACGCCACCACCGGCCTGAGTCACCTGCACGCCATGCTCGAAGCCCGGGATAACTGGAAACACCTGCTCGACATCGAGCTGGTGGCCTTCCCCCAGGCCGGGGTGGTCACCTGCCCGGGCACCGCCCAGGTCATGGAAGCCGCTATCGGCGAAGGTGCGCAGGTGGTAGGCGGCATCGACCCCACCACCTTGGACGGCGACGCTGACGCCCAGCTGGATATCGTATTCGGCATCGCTGAGCGGCACGGCGTTAAAGTCGATATCCACCTGCATGAACCCGGCGATATCTGCATCGCCCAACTTCAGCGCATTGCCGCGCGCACCCAGGCCCTGGGCATGCAAGGCCTGGTTGCGGTCAGCCACGCCTACGGCCTGGGCGACGTCACCGACGCGGTAGTCGACCACACCGCCGAAGCTTTGGCGGGCGCAGGTATCTCGATCATGACCAATGCCCCGGGCGACCGTGCCTTTCCGCCGGTGCTACGCTTGCGCGCCGGGGGTGTGCAGGTGTTCACCGGCAACGACAACATCCAGGATGCCTGGTGGCCGTATGGCAATGGCGACATGCTGCAGCGGGCGATGCTGGTCGGTTACCGCTCGGGGTTCAACACCGACGAAGAGCTGCGGGTGGCGCTGCAGATGGCGACCGAGGCCAGTGCCGCGGTCATGGGCAAGCAGGATTACGGCCTGCAGCTGGGTAACGAGGCCAGCTTCGTGTTGTTGAGGGCGCCCAATGCGGCGGCGGCGGTGGCAGCGGCCATTCATGAACGGGTGATCGTCCGCCACGGCGCGTTCTGGGGCGGGCCTGCACAGTTGCACCTGCAGGCTGGCCAGTTCGCTGCCGAACTACGGCGCTGACAACAGCCCTGCCGCCCCGCTCACTTAAGCTTACCGCCCGGGTGGGGCTTCATGATTTGCCAGTAACGCTCTAAGAATGCTCGCAGATCGCACAACAGTTCGATAATCGCACGAATTCCGCCAAACCCCCTCTACTGTTGCCCTATCTTGCGGCACGCTATGGCCAAAGTCAGCAAGCAATTGCACATGCTGACAGGCCCACCGCTTTACAGGCGCCGGCCAGCCCGACAACTCCAACTCCAGGAACAACCAGGAGCTCGCCTTGATCAATAAAACGTACGAGTCCATCGCCAGCGCGGTGGAAGGGATCACCGACGGATCGACCATCATGGTCGGTGGCTTCGGCACTGCCGGCATGCCGTCCGAGCTGATCGATGGCCTGATCGCCACCGGCGCCCGCGACCTCACCATCATCAGCAACAACGCCGGTAACGGCGAGATCGGCCTGGCAGCCTTGCTGATGGCCGGCTGCGTGCGCAAGGTGATCTGCTCGTTCCCGCGTCAGTCCGACTCGTACGTGTTCGACGAACTGTACCGCGCCGGCAAGATCGAACTGGAGGTGGTGCCCCAGGGCAACCTGGCCGAGCGTATCCGCGCAGCGGGCTCGGGCATTGGTGCGTTCTTCTCGCCGACCGGCTACGGCACGTTGCTGGCCGAAGGCAAGGAAACCCGTGAGATCGACGGCCGCATGTACGTGCTGGAAATGCCGCTGCACGCCGATTTTGCACTGATCAAGGCGCACAAAGGCGACCGTTGGGGCAACCTGGTCTACCGCAAGGCGGCGCGCAACTTCGGCCCGATCATGGCCATGGCCGCCAAGACGGCCATCGCCCAGGTCGACCAGGTTGTCGAACTGGGTGAACTGGACCCAGAACACATCATCACCCCGGGTATCTTCGTCCAGCGCGTCGTCGCCGTTACCGGCACCCGCGCTGCTTCGCTTGCCACCGCTGTCTGAGGCCTGCCATGACCATCACCAAAAAGCTCTCCCGCACCGAGATGGCCCAACGCGTGGCCGCAGACATTCAGGAAGGTGCCTACGTAAACCTGGGCATCGGCGCACCGACCCTGGTGGCCAATTACCTGGGTGACAAGGAAGTATTCCTGCACAGCGAAAACGGCCTGCTGGGCATGGGCCCTAGCCCGGCCCCGGGCGAAGAAGACGATGACCTGATCAACGCCGGCAAGCAACATGTGACCCTGTTAACCGGTGGCGCTTTCTTCCACCATGCCGACTCGTTCTCGATGATGCGCGGTGGCCACCTGGACATCGCGGTATTGGGTGCCTTCCAGGTCTCGGTCAAAGGCGATCTGGCCAACTGGCACACCGGTGCCGAGGGTTCGATCCCGGCGGTAGGCGGCGCGATGGACCTGGCCACCGGCGCGCGCCAGGTGTTCGTGATGATGGACCACCTGACCAAGACAGGCGAAAGCAAGCTGGTGCCTGAATGCACCTACCCACTGACCGGTATTGGCTGCGTCAGCCGTATCTACACCGACCTGGCAGTGCTGGAAGTCACGGCTGATGGGTTGAAAGTAATCGAAATATGCGCAGACATCGACTTTGAAGAACTGCAAAAACTCAGTGGCGTGCCACTGATCCAGTGATCGAGCGCAGGCGCCCGCTAAAGGCAGGCCCTCGGCAAATGATCGATAACCGCATTCGGGTTCATCTGAACGCGGTTATTCGGTACACTAGCGCCCGGGTGTCTGCTGCATGGTGCAGTGAGGCAGGTTAAAGAACAGCGCAGGTCGGGCCGCCATGCGGGAGTACTTGCGCCTATGCCTAAAACAGATTTGCCTCGCGCCCAGAAAGTGGCCGAGCGCGCCTTGGCCAGCCTTCAACGCTTTTTGCATATTGAAGCAGTCAGTGGCATCGTCCTGTTGGTTGCCGCTGTCGCCGCCCTGATCTGGGCAAATTCCCCTGCCGCACACAGTTATGAAGCCCTGTGGCACGCCCCGATAACGTTCGGCGTGGGCTCGTATGTGTACTCGCAGTCCCTGCATTTCTGGGTCAATGATGGGCTGATGACCATCTTTTTCCTGGTGGTGGGCATGGAGATCCGCCGCGAAATCCACGAGGGTGCACTGGCCAGCCTGCGCCAGGCCATGCTGCCCATGGCCGCTGCAATCGGCGGCGTAGCCGCACCGGCACTTCTCTACCTCGGTATCGTTCATTCGCCAGCCGACCATCAGGGTTGGGCAGTGCCAACGGCCACCGATATCGCTTTTGCGGTAGGCGTACTGGCCCTGCTGGGCAAGTCGATTCCGTCCAACGTACGCGTGTTTCTGCTTGCCCTGGCGATCATCGATGACATTATCGCTGTGCTGATCATCGCAGTCTTTTACTCAGGCGGCCTCGACTACAGCGGTTTCGGCGTCGCGGCAATCGGCCTGCTGATGGTAATCGCGCTGCAGAAGATCGGTGTGGGGTCGGCATACGCCTATATCGTTCCCGGTGCGATCGTTTGGCTGGGCATCCTGTTGACCGGCGCCCACCCGACCCTCGCCGGCGTAGTGCTCGGGCTGATGACCCCGGTAGCCGCCATGCCGATGCGTGAGCGCCCTCTGGACGCCATAAGCCGCTTCACGGGCGAGTTGATGGGCCGCGCCAAGGCGCCTGAGCGCGATGCCAGCGAACTCATCGACCCGTTGAAACGCCTGCGCCTGGCACAGCGCGAACTGCTGCCGCCGGTGGTGCGGATGCAAGGCACGCTGCACCCTTGGGTAGCCTACGGCATCATGCCAGTATTCGCCCTGGCCAATGCCGGGGTCAGCCTGGCTGGGGTCGATCTGTCTGCGGCGGGCCCACAATGGGTCATGATCGCCGTGGTAGTCGCCTTGGTCGCAGGCAAGCCCTTGGGCATCATCAGCGTCAGCTGGTTGATGGTACGCCTGGGCTGGTGCGCGCTTCCCGCCGGGGTGAACTGGCGCAGCATCACGCTGGTAGGCCTGTTGGCCGGTATCGGTTTCACCATGTCGATCTTCATCGCCAACCTGGCGTTCGTCGACCCCGGCTCACTGGGGGCAGCCAAACTTGGTGTGCTATCGGCCTCGGTGATCGCGGCGGTGTTGGGGCTGACCTGGGGCGTATGTAGCGTGCGCCGTGCAGCCCCTGCAGGCAACCTGGGTTCGTCAACCTAGCAAAGCCTGCACAGGCCTGTTCTGGCCGGAGCTGAAATGCCCCGGCCAGAACAGGCCCGGCGGCCCTTTGCAATCGACAGAAGCAGCCGCGCCGCTTGAGCGCCTCCTGGCCTCTATGGCCTGTGGTACAAAGGAGGATCTGGGGGGCTGATTGCCTTTTTCTCGCTCCATAATCCCAATCAGGCCCAAACGAAGTGGCTTACTAGCCCTCATTTTCTTGTTAATGAGGCTCCCACGTGTCAATGGCACTCATGCCCCGCAGTAACAGTTCAGTGCCTTTGTCGAGTGTACGACTGTAGCCATGCCGACTGCTGGCTAAGAAATACCTGCTCAAGACGTTCCATCTCGTCGACTCGCCGGGCGTCATCAACGGCTTGCTGATGGGCCCGTATCGCCTGAAGAGTTTGCTTCAAGAGGGACTCTCCGCCTCAGCCATTCCCAAGGCCGTTCTCTTCACTTAGGGCACCAGCAATGTCTGTTTGTGCGGTGAGCTTCAGGCATAAGCATCTTGCTCAGATTCTGCTCTGAAAGCGGTAACCCTATGGCCGGTCGCTTACCTAATCGCCACGATGAACTATTGAGTTGGTGCCTGCGTGACGATCAGGCAGGTGAGTTCAGACAATAAGGCCTGAGCATCCGCCTGGTAACCTTCGCACCACCGCTCGTGCCAATCCAAAGGAGAACCCTGTTCCTCCCACTCAGCCAACGCGAGTGCGTTGACGATCTCCATCTCAAACCAAATAGACACCCACCTGGCTGCATTCGAGACCAGGGTTGTGTTCTGCCAGACAAACTCCGTCAGCGCCACGAACAACGACCACGACTTCAGATCCTTGTGTGCGCCACGGCCCAGTGCTATGACCTCCGACGACGTGAGCATTGCTGTTCTACATTGATGCATTTTGGCTATTCAAAATCTCGCACCTGATTGAGCTGCATCCCGCTGAGCTGCTCGTATAGATCCTAGCGCCGCTACAAAATCTTCCGACTTCACTCGTTTGACAATGCAAGCGTTCCATAGTGATGGAATAGCGTGAGTCTCGGCTGCAAGCAAAGCAGCTTCCCAGTAGCCTTTCAGTTTCAAACTGCCACCACCCACTGCCAGACGCGAGGGGTTGAGCAAATTTATGATACTGGCCATCCCTAGACCCAACGCCTCACCACCGGCCCTCACTGTTGCCGTGGCGATAGGGTCATCATCATTCGCCAATCGAGCGAGGGCTTCTCCACTGATGCCAAGCAAGTTGGCCATAGCGCCGCCACCGGCTATCTCATCCAGCCTCTTGACTGAACCATCAACGTGTAACGGTAAATACCCAAGCTCCCCAGCCCAGCCATTAACACCACGTAATTCCCGTCCGTGAGTCATGAATGCAGCACCGATCGCAGTGCCCGCCATAATCACGCCACCAGTAAAATCATTACCAACATCCTGCATTTCTTCCTGCAGTGCCGCCTCGACATCATTGATAACTGTTATTTGGCACCCAAGTGCTTTGAGGGAGGTTTCTGGACGCCAGCCTGTCAGACAGGGTAGGACATCGCAGCTAACGATCTCGCCGTCGCGAGCGACCAGACCAGGCACCGCGATTCCAATACGAACCGGGCTTAGACCCACATCTTCGATGAAGGCGTAGAGTTGGGTAGCAAAGTCTTCGGGTGTGTAGCCGGGCCCCGTTTCAAAACGTCTTGAATGAGCTCCGCATAATAGCAGCAGCTTAGTACCGCCCAAGTCGGCGCCAATGATGATCTCATTTCCTTCGGGGGCACTGTGCATTGCGATACCTTTGGTTAGCAAACGACGGGGTGGAAATACTCAGCACTCGAGTTGGACGGTTCATCATTCAGTCATGAGCACTGGGGAAAGCTTGAGACATTGCACACGTCACGGCAAGTTGCCCAACTCATCGCTCGTGATGCGGATCAAGCCTTTACCGCTAAAGGCTCGATGCTGCAGGCCTTCAAGATGATCTGGAAGACGCTCGAACGAGGCGACATTAAAACTCTCAGGCTCCCACTCGCCCCTCCCCACTGAGGTGAGGATACTCTCGCCTGCATCTACGAGGTCTTGCCAGGCACGATCGTCACCGAACGTATGCAACGCACCCAGTGCCACCTCGTGCATCGAAATCGTCCGAGTGAAAGGTGGTACTGGAGACGCCTGGAGCCGGTCTTGAACGCATACCAAGTGACGGTTGGCCCTAAGCGCGGGCACGAGTCGCGCAGCATGTTGAGCGTTCACCGTGTCTATTACAGCGTCGAACACCATGGGCCCATCCCATGCCTCAACGAGAGGGCCCTCCATGCAGTCGAACACCCCCAGATCGGTCAGCCGTTGCGCATGCCGCGGGTGGCTCAGCGAGCTGACCTTGAACCCTCGCCGCACAGCTATCTGAATCAGATGATTTGCAACAGATCCACCAGCCCCACTCACCAGCAGCGTCTGACATGACTGTGGTAGCTTTTAGAGCCAACCACGCGGTGAGTGCTGGGCACGGGAGACTGGCTGCTTGTTCCCAACTCACGCTTGCCGGAACCCGAAGAACTGCTCTGGCTTTCACAGAGGTATATTCCGCAAAACTACCATGACGACTAAGGCTTTGGTGGTAAGCAACACGTTGGCCAATCCAAGAAGCTGAGACATTCTCACCGACAGCAACCACAACACCCGCACCATCTACACCTGGTACGTGACCTGGCTGCCAACTGACCAGACGCCCACCCAAGACTTTCCAATCCACAGGATTGAGGCCGATCACGACGTTACGAATGAGCACATCGCCCGCTTCCGGCCTAGGAAGAGGGATCTCATTGAGTCTCAGCTCTGCTGGGTCAGCGCTGCCATGCCAGGTAAAAGCGCGGTGTGTTGTTGCCAGAATCATGATTGATAAGCTCCCGCCGAGTAGGTGAGCTCGTAGCTGTGGCTGTAGATTTCAAGGATGTTGCCGAACGGATCCTCCATGTAAACCATGCGGTACGGCTTCTCACCTGGAAAGTATTCACGCACCGGCATCCGCTGCTTACCGCCCGCAGCGACGATCTTGGCGGCTAGGCCTTCGACATCCGGATCTTGTACGCAGAAGTGGAAAACCCCCGTTTTCCAGTATTCAAAGTTATTCTCCGGACGCTCGGCGTTGGGGAACTCAAATATCTCGACGCCGATACGATCACCCGTGGACAGGTGGGCGATGCGGAACGAGCCCCACCCCTCACCAAAAACATCCGTGCACATTACGCCAATTGCGGTTTGGTCTTCAGTGATGGTGGTCGGCGGCATGATCAGGTACCACCCCAGTACCTCTGTATAGAATTTGACGGCGCCGTCCAGATCGGTGACCGACAGGCCAATGTGAGAGAAATTGCGTGGATAAACGGACATATCGGCTAGCCTCCAAAACAGTTGGTCCTACCCTATCCCCCGCGACGTATAATGAAAACAACGATCACGTTATGGTTACGATAAGACTTCATGATGGTTAACCCGCAGTGGCTCCGATCCTTCGCAGTGCTTGCCGATCTTGGGAATTTCACCCGCACTGCCGAGCATCTGAATCTGACCCAGGCTGCCGTGAGTCAGCACATACGACACTTGGAACAGCAGTACGGTAGTCTATTCATCCGTCACCACCGGCACGTTGAGCTGACCCCTGCGGGGAATGCCTTGTTGGACTACTTCAGAGAAATGGAGCGCGCTGGCCGTGCACTCGATGCCCGCCTGAGCGCAGAAGAACAAGACGTAGGTGATATCAGCTTAGTGTCCCCCGGCAGTATAGGATTGGCACTGTATCCGCTCCTGCTGGACTATCAACAAGCCCATCCTGGACTGATCATTCGCCACAGGTTCGCCCCTGACGCGGAGGTGCTCGAAGCAGTACTGAGCAATCGTTTCGAAATGGGAATTGTGACTTACAAGCCAGACAACGAGAGGATCGAAGCACAGAGGTTTGCCGAGGAGCCATTGGAGTTGATACTGCCAACCGCTAAACCCTACGTGGGGTTCGAAACGCTCTCCGAACTTGGCTTCATCGATCACCCCGACGGGGCCGCTATGGCAACGCGCCTACTCAGCCGAAGGTATCCAGAAGCACCGGGTATTCAAGCAATCCAGAAACGAGGCTTCAGTAATCAGGTAGGCCTCATCTTGGAGCCGGTTTCAAGAGGTTTGGGCTTTACTGTGCTGCCGAGGTTCGCCAGGCGCGCCTTCCACAAACAAGATACTTTGCAGGTGGTGGAGTGTGGGAACCCCGTTGTGGACACGCTCTGGCTCATCTACAGATCAGAGTGGCCTCTGTCGTCCAGAGCCAGGCGAGTCGTTGATCAGATGCAACAACACCTGAATGTAATCAACTGCCGCATTTGAGTTTTAAGATTCGGTTAAAAGCTCAGGCCCTTTGCAGCATCGACCAGTCCATTTAACCAATTCTGATGGCCGTTGATCAGAGGGTTCGGCTGGGCCTGTGCAAGCTCCTGTGCAGGCTTTCCGATCTGGGTCTCTTGGGTGAGTATCCGAACTCGGCCACCTTCCAAGTTTTCAATAAGCCACGCGGTGACTGATGAAGCGCTGTCAAAGATTAATCGACGGCGAAGAGTCTCCGTCTCTGTCTCCAGCTTCCTCATACTCCCAGAGTTGCTAAGCACCTGTGATCTGATCGCTGTAGCACCAGAGCGGCTGACTCCGGCGGATGAAGCACTTGTCGTGAGAGAGCCACCAGTCGATATTCCTGGGTTCACGAAAGCAATGGTTTGGCATGGAAGAACGGAGCGAGATGAAGGACAACGATGGATACGGTCATTCATGATTGAAGCATGCAGTCGCGAACCCCTATGACTATGCTAGATATCCAGTATTTGACACACCAGCTAGGGGTGGCGTACAGCTCGCACGATGAAGTCTACAAATGCGCGCACCCGAGCTGAGAGGTGCCGGTTCTGGGGATAAAGGATGGAGAACCGGCGAGTACGTCCGCCAGCACTGTGCAAAACCTCAACAAGTTCGCCCCGGTTGACGGCTGCTTGGGCGATGAAATGATAAATCTGAAATAGTCCCCCGCCTGCAATCGCCCAGTTGACACAGCCAAGCACGTCGTCATGAACCCGCTTCTGGCTTCGGAAGGTAAAGTCGATATCTTTGCCGGCCACGTCCCTGAAAATCCAGGGCATAGCCCGTCCAGTGCTTGGAAGCACGAACTGTAGACAGTCATGGTCATTCAGATCGGCCAGCGTCGACGGTGTTCCGCGCGCTTTTAAGTAGGAGGGGGCGGCAAAAACCCCCAAAGTGGCATCTTCAAGGGTGTGCGCAATGAGCCTGGAGTCTTGCGGAATGCCCAACCTGATGGCCAGATCAAATCCCTCATCGACAAAGTCCACCACGCGATTCGAGATACTCAACTCGATCTCGACCTGGGGATACATGGCTTGAAATTCAGGCAGCAGAGGAAGCAGCCGGTAATGCGCATAGGGGGTGCCGACGCTAAGGCGTAGCACTCCACTGGGGACTTTTTGGTTTCCAGTAATTATTCGTTCCGCTTCCGCTATCTGCTCCAGCGCTTGCTGACACTGCTGCCGGTAAAGCTCGCCCTCAGTGGTTAGACGGATGTGTCGGGTTGTACGCGCAAAAAGCCGGACACCTAATCTCGCCTCCAGTCGGCTGATTGAGCGGCTGACCGATGCTGGCGTCAGCCCCAACACTTCGGCGGCGGCGGTGAAACTGCCGAGTTCCGCTGCTTTGCAGAACAGCTCGATGCTGCCCAGTTGGACGGGGTCAAAGACTCTCATTTGTTCACCAGTGTAATTAATGAATTGCTTTCTAGCCAGTTTATCTGCATCAGCTCTATCAATACAGTTGGCTCACATAAGCGACCACTTTGGTCTTCAGCAAAAACTATCTTTTACCCACAGGAACGGATAGATCGTCATGAAATCGCTGTGCAAATCACTACTACTCGGATTGGCATTTGCTATTTCTGCTACTTCTCATGCTGCGCCCAAAGGCGAGGTACTGGTGCTGCTCTCCAGTGAAACCGAATTGCCCCTTCAGGACGGCAAGACTTTGCCGACGGGTTACTACCTCAATGAATTCGGCGTTCCCGCTGATGCTCTGTTACGTGCCGGTTACCAGTTAACGGTAGCCACTCCGAAAGGAAACCAGCCCAAGGCAGATCCGCGTTCTATTAATCCGGTTTACTTCGCCGGCAAGGCTGGCGAAATGCGCCGTATACAGGGTGTCGTTGAGAGTCTAACCGCGCCCGATCACGTCAGGTCTCTGGCTGAAGTAATGAAATCTGGCCTAGGCCGCTATGACGGCGTTTTCATCCCGGGCGGGCACGCGCCGCTTATTGATCTCTCGAACAATCCAAAGGTCGGACAGTTGCTGCAGCATTTTCATGCGCAAGGCAAGCCGACTGCCGCAATCTGCCATGGCCCTATCGCGCTTCTGGCTGCTCAGGATGATCCAGGCAGCTATGAGCAGGCTCTGGTCAATAGCCGGCTGGATCAGGCGCGGAACTGGGCCTACAGCGGCTACCGTATGACGATCTTTTCAGATGCCGAAGAGAAGGTTTTTGAAGACTCGCTGAAAGGCGAAAAACTGCGCTACTACCCGGCAAAAGCGATGGCGCAGGCAGGTGGCCAGATGCAGTTTGCTGATGCATGGCAGCGCAAGGTTGTAGTGGATCGTGAGTTGATCACTGGCCAGAACCCCTTCTCCGACCATGCTCTAGCAACCGAGTTTATCAAATCACTGAACCAACATTGACCCCTAATTAATAGCTGAACAAAGGAAAACTTCATGGCTCCTAAAATTCTGATGATCGTGACTTCCAGCAGCCGTATGGGTAACACTGACAAGCCCACTGGCCTCTGGGCTGAAGAACTCGCCGTGCCCTACTACGCGCTAGTCGATGCAGGTGCGTCGGTAGTAATTGCCTCAACTGCCGGTGGCAAAGCGCCGATCGATGCCGGCAGTGTTAAAGCTAAAGGGGCGAACGATCCCGATGTTGAACGTATGTTGGCTGATGACTCGTTGCTGGCTCAGATCGAAAGGACATTCCCTGTCAGCGAGCTAAGAAGCGAAGATTTCGACGCCGTTTTCTTCCCGGGTGGCCACGGCACGATGTGGGATCTGCCTACCGATCAAAGTGTGAAGGTCGCGGTGGAGTCAGCTTTTGAAAATGGCCGGCTCATTGCATCGGTATGCCACGGCGCTGCCGGTCTGGTTTCTGCGGTTCGAAGCGATGGGCTGCCGATGGTACATGGCAAGCGCGTCAATTCATTCACCGATGCCGAAGAGGTTGAGGTTGGTCTGGCAGGCGTGGTGCCCTTTATGCTGGAGACTCGACTGCGGGAACTGGGCGGTGTTTTTGAAGGCGGCGATAACTGGCAACCCTTCGCCATTCGTGATGGCCAGTTGATTACCGGCCAAAACCCGCAGTCCTCAGCGAAGGTTGCCGAGATTTTGATAGAGGCGCTTGGTATCAAGGCCTGATCGTCAGACGAATAGCTCATTAAAGCGCTGCTACTCACTGAGGTGGGCAGCCTATGCCTATCGGCTTAACGGTGATGTCAAGTTTGACTCAGACACACATGTCGACATAACCGCTTTAAAGGATACCGCAATGACCGTTCATGTTTTTGCCACTTTACAACCTAAGCCAGAGTACCGAATTAATGTGGAGAAAGCTCTGCAAGCACTGGTGAAAGCCACACGAACCGAGTCGGGGAATATTAGTTACGATCTCTTCGTTTCCGATACAGATAGCGGTTTCTATCTGATTGAAAGCTACAGGGACGAAGCTGCTTTTAAGGCTCACAAGCTGACGGAGCACTATCTTGGCTACCGTGAAAAAACTACCGACTGGCTCCTTGAGCCAACCATGGTGAAAGTTCTCTATCCGTTAAACGCGAATCATAAAAAGTAAGAGTGGGAGCCGGCACATGCACAAAACCATTGTTCTGACTGCTTACCCCAGGGTTAGTCTGTCAATATTGTCCTGAAGGATAAATCTTCTTCACTACCTTGTCGGCTCTTGATGTGATCAAAGCCTAATTTATTAATCGCATGGTAGTACTTATCAGCCAAGGATTTTTATGTATAAGCCATCCAGAATGTATGTAGCACTGTCTCTTGTTGCGCTGATCTCTCATCCGGCATTCAGTGCTGAGGCCGGGAAGCCTTCGTCATTACCTGCAGCCCGATCTATAGGCGTGATCGAGCCAGTGGCGACTTTCTACGGCGCAATGCCGACCGGGGTCACTGTCAGCGAAACTGGTCGGATTTTCGTTAATTTTCCGCGCTGGGGCGACGAAGTTCCGTACACAGTCGCTGAGTGGCGAAACGGCAAGTCGGTACCTTATCCTAATGCTCAGATTAACCGCCAAGACAATACCCACCCTTCCGAGCGATTCCTGAGTGTTCAAAGTGTCGTTGCCGATGGGCGGGGGCGTCTTTGGGTACTTGATACAGCTGCTCCTGAGTTCTCTCGTCCAGTTAGCGGTGGTGCCAAGCTAGTTGCTATTGATCTGGCTACCGACAAGGTGGTGAAAACTGTAATCTTCCCGTCGAATGTCATAGACGCTAGCACATATGTCAACGATGTACGACTCGATTTCCGCGTTGGGCGAGAAGGTGTTGCATATGTCACGGACTCATCACCGAGCGGCAAAGGCGGAATTATCGTTGTCGACCTTGCCACCGGAAAGGCGCTAAAACGATTGGTCGGCCATATTTCGACCTCGGCAGATGCAGAATTCGTGGCAATTGTTGAGGGTAAACAAATGCTTTTCCGAAATCCTGACGGTACTACTAAGCCTTTCACTATCGCGTCTGACGGTATCGCTCTTTCGCCAGATGGCACTACGCTCTATTACTCCCCGCTTACAAGCCGTCGTCTGTATAGCGTGCCTACAGCGCTCCTACGTGACCCTGCTGTTTCCGAGGAGAGACTAGCTGCTGCTGTAATCGACTTGGGTGACAAGGGTGCCTCGGATGGCTTGGAAGCTGACGCTGCCGGAAACATTTACGCAAGCGACTATGAGCATAATGCTATCCATCGTCTCGATTCCCATGGCCGCTGGAGCACCGTTGTACAAGATCCACGCGTGCTTTGGCCTGATACTTTGTCAATAGGCCCTGACGGCTACCTGTACTTCACTGCCAACCAGTTACATAGACAAGCTGGTTTCAATGAGGGTGTTGACGTACGCCAAAAACCTTATGTTATTTATCGTACTCCTGCAAAGAATGGCCCGGCTCCCACTCGCTAATCTTCCAACTTTCGAGATTCGTTGACGGTGAGGCCATGTACGGCACTCACCACTTCGGACGATCCGTAAGGGCCTTTAAGAGCAACGGGGGACAGCGCGCGGAGTGGCACTGGATTTGACAGCACAAGCTTCGGTAAAGCTCTTGCAGCACGGCATCATGTGCAGGCTTTACCAGGCAGTAGTTATCCGAAGATACTGCCGGGGTGAGGTTGTTGACTCTCGTGCCCCCCAAATTCATTTTACCTCGGCCTCGATCGGATGGATCGTGGCCCATTCTTTGAAGTGTTCGATGAACGCTCGCACAGGTGGGGCCATATTCTCCCTAGAGGGGTACACAGCATAGACGCCTACATTCGGTTCCACATTCCAATCGGGCAACGCCTCGACCAACCTACCTGATACAAGATCGGGTTTGACATGCCAGTCTGCCAAGAGCGCGATGCCATGGCCATCCAACGCCATCTGCCTGACGACCTCCGCCTGGCTCGATTCGAATCGGCGTTTAATCTTGATCGATTGTTGACTACCACCTTTGGACAGTGACCAATTAACCTCTTTCCCCACAATGAGACCCTCCAAATTCGTAAGATCTCTGGGCAACCGTGGTACCCCGACCTTGTCCCAATACACGGGAGCAGCGCAGATGACTCGCCGCGAATCGCTTATACGCTGTGCAATCATGGAAGAATCCGCCAACACTCCATGACGGATGGCCAAATCAAAGCCCTTTGCAA
Source organism: Pseudomonas sp. NY5710 (assembly GCF_013305665.1). Lineage (NCBI taxonomy): Bacteria > Pseudomonadati > Pseudomonadota > Gammaproteobacteria > Pseudomonadales > Pseudomonadaceae > Pseudomonas > Pseudomonas sp. NY5710. The sequence goes on along the minus strand of NZ_CP045554.1, from coordinate 2,000,185 downwards.
CAACATCGACGACCTGGTCGGTAGGGTGAAGATCTACTACAACCTTCGGATAGGCAGCTAGAAAGCTGCTCAGCACGCGAGCAAGGTAGCCCTGTGCGAATGTGGCAGAAGCTGTGATACGTAAAGATCCTGAGACGTCCTGTGCTTCAGAAAAAGTCCGCTCCGCCTCCATGACGCCATCCAGTATCTGCCTGGCAAACCGTTGGAGCTTTTCGGCATCAGCGGTTGGACTTAATTTCCGAGTCGTTCTGTTAAAAAGCCTTCGCCCTAGTCGATCCTCAAGGGCAAGCAATTTCTTGCTCCCGCCCGCCGCTGTGAGACCCAGTCGCTGCGCCGCCGCACGGATGGTTCCCTCCTCATAAACGGCAAGAAACAAGCGAAGCTCATCAAGGGAGTCGAGCATAAAAAATTAACAACTTTTAGGACCGAATGAAGCAACAAGAATAGCATATTCGCGAATTTGCATTGCTGATAGATTTTGGGTTTTCAAGCGGAGCGATAATCGATGCAAGCAATCGTGATAAACCAGCACGGCCAGTCGGATGTATTTGAAGAAATCGAAACAGCTCCCCCTTCAGCACGCCCAGGCCACGTCGTCATTGATGTTATGGCCACCAGTGTCAACCCGGTTGATACCAAGATTCGCAGCGGGAGCGAAGGCACTGCAGGTCTCACCTTTCCCGCCATCCTGCATATGGACGTCTCTGGCATCATCAGTTCGGTGGGTGAAGGCGTTAGCCAATTCAAGGTGGGGGATGAGGTCTATGGATGCGTCGGGGGCATCGTGGGCATTCCTGGCGCCTTGGCGGAGCAAGTTGAAGCAGACGCAAGATTAATCGCTCTCAAGCCCGCCTCATTGAATTTTGCTGATGCGGCGAGTCTTCCGCTCGTGGCAATCACCGCCTGGGAAGCTTTGATTGATCGGGCCTCCATCCAGCCAGATGATGCAGTCTTGGTTCATGGCGGAACGGGTGGCGTCGGCCACATCGGCATTCAGCTGGCAAAACTCATGGGAGCCCGTGTTGCCACTACAGTCTCGAATGTACAGAAAGCAGAGATTGCCCGCTCCCTGGGTGCCGACGATGTCGCCTTTTACCGAGAAGAATCGCCAGAAGAATACACCCGCCGTATTACCAACGGCTCTGGCTTTGACACAGTGTTCGATACGCTCGGTGGCACAGTGCTCACAAACTCGCTGAAGGCTGCCAAGCTCAAGGGCCATGTCATATCCATCATCGGCTATGACACTTACGACCTCACAGATATGCATTTCAAGGCACTACGGCTGGACTTAGTCTTCATGGCTGTATCAATCATCCATGATCTTGACCGTAGTCATCACGGCAAGATTCTCACAAAGCTGAGCAGATTAGTGGATCGCGGCTTAGTCAAGCCCCTTATCGACGAACGACATCCATTCACAGCTGAAGGTGTAAAAGCAGCTCATGCCCGCCTGGAGTCCGGAGAGGCTATAGGTAAAGTCGTCATCACTCGGTAAACCGGTTTCCCCCTTGGAGCAAGATCATATGCCTAACAATTTACCCATTGTGATTATCGCAAGATTGAAAGCGGAAGAAGGTCTGGAAGAAGACCTGTTAACCGAGCTCCGCAGCTTGGTCGAGGCCTCTAAAAAAGAAGAGGGATGTATTCAGTACATCCTACATAAATTAGAGGGTGTACCTACCGATTTCATGATTTATGAAATCTGGAAAAGTCAGAAAGCTTTGGATGAGCACACGCTGCAGCCGCACTATCAAAATTTTTCTTTCAAAGCTGCGAGTATGCTGGCCGAGCAACCGACCATCGATAGGTTTGAGCAAGCCTTCTAGCAGTAAGATCTCGAAAGTCCTCCCTTGCGGATGATCATGACCAAATCCTCCGCAAGGGATCCCCAGTAAAAATCAAGCGATAGACGTCCGGTCGTTGGCCGAGCGTACGCTCGCCTCAAGTTGGCTGGCGTTAAGCCAACAACAATGAGCGCCGTCGCAGAGACGTGGACGTTCGATTTGTCTCGGGTGGGTTAACAAGATGCGTCCGAAACAAACCGCTAATAGAGATCTTCCGCCGCGAATGATTCGGCGTACGCGAAAACGCAAAACCGGACACATCTGGGTTGCTTACTACTACGACGGGAGGGACGAAGATGGCAGGCGTCGAGAGATACCTTTAGGTAACGACCTGGACATCGCCAAAGTAGAATGGGCGAAGCTCGACAGGGAGGCCATTCCAAAGATAACGCGCTTGATGGGTCAGCTATTTGATCGCTATGAAAGGGATGTCATCCCGGGTAAAAAGCCGCGAACCCAGAAGGACAACCTGGCTGAGCTCAAACAGTTGCGCAAAGCCTTCGATGATGCCCCGATGGAGCTGATTGCACCTCAAATACTTGCTCAGTATCGAGATCGACGGACAGGCAAGGTTAGGGCGTATCGAGAGATCGCCCTTCTCTCTCACATTCTCAACATGGCAAGGGAGTGGGGCATTACTGACCGCCCAAACCCAGCGACCGGTATCCGCAAGAACAAGGAGACTCCTAGGGACTTCTATGCTGGGCCGGCGATCTGGGATGCTGTCTACGAATACGCCGCTCCTGAATTGCGCGATACCATGGACCTGGGCTATTTGACCGGGCAACGCCCAGCGGACGTGCTCGCCACTCGAGCCTCGGACGTGGTTGATGGTTTCCTACAATTCGCCCAAGGCAAAACGACGAAAAAGCTGAGGATACGTCTTGGCACGGAAACAGAGACCAGCCAGTTGGGGGTACTGGTTGAGCGCCTTCTGAGCCAACGCAAGGCGCGAGGGGTTCGCAACCCCTACCTAATCGTGACAGAGGACGGCCGCAACGTGACGCAAGCGATGCTGCGCCTTCGCTTTTACAATGCGAGATCCAAGGCCGCCGCCAAAGCGCTGGAAGACCTTGATAGCGTCCTGGCCGATAGCATTCGTCAATTCCAGTCTCGCGATATCCGGCCCAAAGCAGCGAGCGAAATTGAAGACCTGGCGCACGCGAGTAGACTACTAGGGCATACCGATAAGCGGATCACGCAGACCTTTTACCGCCGCGTCGGAGAGATCGTGAAACCAACCCAATGAAACCTTTTTTGCGGAAGAGTTGCGGAACACCATCGAAAAGTTGCGGAACACTTGGCCTTTTCAGCGTCGAGTTTTCCGCCCCTCAGAAACGCAAAAAGCCCTGAATAATCAGGGCTTTGAATATGGCGGAAGCGTAGAGATTCGAACTCTAGGATAGTTGCCCATCGACGGTTTTCAAGACCGTTGCCTTAAACCACTCGGCCACGCTTCCAGCTCGTTTGCGGCCGCCATAATACCGTAATGAAACAAGCTGTCAAACTCTCTGTGTCGCGGGTTGCAATGGCTCTGGTAGACTCCCAGCATCTGAACGTTCGAAACCACAGGTTTACCAAGGAGTGTCGCCATGCGCGAACAGGATTATGCCGTACATCACGGCCAGCAGGTCGAGCAGCAGGAGATCAGCAAGGTCCTGCGCAACACGTACAGTCTGCTGGCGCTCACCCTCGCCTTCAGCGGCGTCATGGCCTTCGTTGCCCAGCAAATGCGTGTCGGCTACCCGAACGTGTTCGTGGTGCTGATCGGCTTCTACGGGCTGTTCTTCCTGACCAACAAGCTGCGTGATTCGGCCTGGGGCCTCGTCTCCACCTTCGCCCTCACCGGCTTCATGGGCTTCATTCTTGGCCCAATCCTCAACCGCTACCTGGGAATGGCCGGTGGTGCCGAGGTTGTCAGCTCGGCATTTGCCATGACTGCCCTGGTGTTCGGTGGTCTGTCGGCTTATGTGCTGATTACCCGAAAGGACATGAGCTTCCTCAGTGGCTTCATCACTGCCGGCTTCTTCGTGCTGCTGGGTGCGGTCGTGGCCAGCTTCTTCTTCCAGATCAGCGGCCTGCAACTGGCAATCAGCGCTGGCTTCGTGCTGTTCTCGTCGGTGTGCATCCTGTTCCAGACCAGCGCGATCATTCACGGTGGTGAGCGGAACTACATCATGGCCACCATCAGCCTGTATGTGTCCATCTACAACCTGTTCGTCAGCCTGCTCCAGCTGTTTGGCATCATGGGGCGTGATGACTGATTGTTGTAGGTTGTGAGAAAGCCCGCTTCGGCGGGCTTTTTTGTGGGTGTGGGAAAGGCATGCCGGTGTTCGCCTTCAGCATGGGTTAACCGGCGCGGCAGTGCACATTCGCGGCAGGCAGTTTTTGACTGAAAAGTCAGGTAATTAGGCATAGGGTCGCCGATCATGTCGGCATCGTGCTTTGCTCTACCGCAATCTGCCTTCACCCCGTAGAATGCGCTCCTTTTTTCTTCAGGGGCAGCTTTCAGCCATGAGCACACATGAACACAGCCCAGCAGCATCGGCCCCCGCCAATGAGCTGGTGCTTGGCCTCGAGGACAAGCCTCGGCTGCTGATCGGCCTGCTGGCAGCGCTGCAACACCTGCTGGCGATCATCGTGCCGATCGTAACGCCCGGGCTGTTGATCTGCCAGGCGCTGGGGGTGTCCGCACGGGATACCAACCTGATCGTCTCCATGTCGCTGGTAATCTCCGGTATCGCCACATTCGTACAGTGCAAGCGCTTCGGGCCGTTTGGCGCCGGGTTGCTGATCGTGCAGGGCACCAGCTTCAACTTCGTGGGCCCGCTGATTGCCGGGGGTGCGCTGATGGTCAAGCAAGGCACGCCGGTCGAAGGTGTAATGGCCGCCATCTTTGGCGTGGTCATCGCTGGCTCGTTCGTCGAAATGGGTGTTTCGCGCATCCTGCCCTTCGTCAAACGCCTAATCACCCCGCTGGTCACCGGTATTGTCGTGCTGATGATCGGCCTGACGCTGATCAAGGTCGGCCTGATCAGCATGGGCGGTGGCTTCGGCGCCATGGCCAATGGCACCTTCGCCAATGGCGAGAACTTGCTACTGTCGGGTGTGGTGTTGGCAATCATCGTCATCCTCAACCGTATTCCACTGGTATGGATGCGCAGCTGTGCCATCCTCATTGCCCTGGCGGTCGGCTATGCCCTGGCGGGCTACCTGGGCCGCCTGGACTTCACCGGCATGCACCAAGCCGCGCTGTTCCAGCTGCCGACGCCGCTGCATTTCGGCCTGAGCTTCTCCTGGGCGCTGTTCATTCCGATGCTGGTGATCTACCTGGTGACGTCGCTGGAAGCGATTGGTGACGTCACCGCCACCAGCAAGGTATCGCGCCAGCCCGTCGATGGCCCAGTGTGGATGCAGCGCATCAAGGGTGGTGTGTTGGTCAACGGCGCCAACTCGCTGCTGGCCGGTCTGTTCAACACGTTCCCGAGCTCGATCTTTGCGCAGAACAACGGCGTGATTCAGCTCACAGGCATTGCCAGTCGCCATATCGGCATGTGGATTGCCGTAATGCTGGTGATATTGGGGCTGTTCCCCAGTGTTGCCGGGGTGATCCAGGCGGTGCCAGAACCGGTGCTGGGGGGTGCGGCAATGGTCATGTTTGGCGCGGTTGCAGCGTCGGGCATCAATATTCTGGCCAGCACCCGCCTGGACCGGCGTGCGCTGCTGATCATCGCCGTGTCGTTGGCGCTGGGCCTGGGTGTGGCGCAGGTGCCGGAGTTCCTGGCGCATATGCCGGCGGCGGTGCGCAATGTGCTGGAGTCGGGCGTGGCGACCGGTGGCATCTGTGCCCTGGTGCTGAACTGGTTCCTGCCGGAGAGCAAGGAACAGGCTTGAGGCCTGTTCCCTTCTGACAGGGCCTTGCGCAATCCCTGTAGGAGCGGCCTTGTGTCGCGAATGGGCTGCGAAGCAGCCCCAGCAATTTGTGCATTTGCGCTGAAGCCCCGGGGCTGCTTTGCAGCCCATCGCGACACAAGGCCGCTCCTTCAAAAGCCCGCGCCCGCATGCACAAGCGGGCGCGGGCTTTTTTGCTTTATCATGGCGGTAGTCCTTTGCATGAGTTACCCATGAAATTCGCTATCGCGGTATTCTCCCCGGCCCATGCGCCCTCCTCGCGGCGCGCCTTGCGCTATGCCGAGGCGGTGCTGGCCGGCGGGCATGAGATTGCCCGGCTCTTCTTCTATCAGGACGGGGTACACAGTGCCTCGGCCAACGTGATCGCGCCCCAGGATGAAGTGGACGTGGCCGCGCAGTGGCGTGCCTTTATCGAGACCCACCAGCTGGACGCCGTGGTGTGCATCGCCGCCGCCTTGCGCCGTGGCGTGCTCGACGAGGCCGAGGCCAACCGCTATCAGCGCCCGGCCGTGAACCTGCCCAAGCCATGGGAGTTGTCCGGCCTGGGGCAACTGCATGAGGCCGCGCAAATCGCCGACCGCCTTGTCTGCTTTGGAGGCGACTGAAATGGCCAAATCCTTGTTGATCATCAGCCGCCAGGCGCCGTGGAACGGCCCATCTGCCCGCGAGGCGCTGGACATCGCCCTGGCCGGTGGCGCGTTCGACCTGCCGCTGGGCATGCTGTTCCTCGACGATGGCGTGTTCCAGCTAGCGCCAAACCAGCGACCTGCCGCCGTGCAACATAAGAACCTGGCCGCCAACCTGCAGGCGTTGCCGATGTTCGGCGTCGAAGAACTGTTCGCCTGCAACCACAGCCTCACCCGCCGTGGCCTGGCCGCCGACAGCCTGGCACTGCCCGTGCAAGTGCTGGATGACGCGGCACTGACCGCACTGATCGCCCGTTTCGACCAGGTGGTAACGCTCTGATGACGACCCTGCACGTAATTGCCCACTCCCCGTTCGGCGACGAGCGCCTGGCCAGTTGCCTGCGCCTGCTTGGCGCGAACGACGCCCTGCTGCTGTGCGGCGATGCGGTGTACGCCCTGCGCAGCGGCAGCGAAGCGTACCGCCAGTTGCAAGCCGCCAGCCTGGCCCAGCGCCTGTTCGCCCTGGACGAAGACCTACAAGCCCGCGCGGTTGGCAACGAACTGGCCAAGGCCGTGGACTACGCCAGTTTCGTCGAACTGTCGCTGCACTACGACAAGGTCAACAGCTGGTTATGAATACCCTCACCGTTGCCGATCAGGCGATCGCCCTGGACAAGGACGGCTTCCTGGTCGACCTGCAAGACTGGTCCCATGCAGCCGCCGAGGCCCTTGCCGAGCGCGAGGGCATTGCGCTGACCGCGGACCACTGGGAAATCCTCGAACTGCTGCGACAGTTCTACCAGGAGTACCAGCTGTCCCCGGCCACCCGCCCAATGATCAAGTACACCGCCCTGAAGCTGGGCCCTGACAAGGGCAATAGTCCGCACCTGAACCGCCTGTTCAATGGCACCCCCGCCAAACTTGCCGCCAAGCTGGCGGGCCTGCCCAAGCCGACCAATTGCATATGACCCTGCCACCCTTGAATCAAGCCCGCCCGCTGACCCTGGAAACTCCGGCCGAACACCCGTTCGCTGAATTCGTGCGCATTCTTGGTAAAGGCAAGCGCGGCGCGCGCGGCCTTACCCGCGAGGAAGCACGGGCTGCCATGACCCTGCTGCTGGAAGGCAAGGTCGAAGACACCCAGCTGGGCGCCTTCCTGATGCTGCTGCGGCACAAGGAAGAAAGCGCCGAAGAGCTGGCCGGCTTCACCGAAGCGCTACGCGGCCACCTACAAGCCCCGCGCATTGCCGTGGACCTGGACTGGCCAACCTACGCTGGCAAGAAGCGCCACTTGCCCTGGTACCTGCTGGCCGCCAAATGCCTGGCCGGCAATGGCGTGCGCATCCTGATGCATGGCGGCGGCGCACACACGGCCGGGCGGCTGTACACCGAGCAATTGCTCGACCTGTTGCAGATCCCCCTGTGCCGCGACTGGGCAGCGGTCGACACCGCGCTGGGCCAACATCAGCTGGCGTTTTTCCCCTTGCACGACTGGGCACCGCAACTGCAGCGCATGATCGACCTGCGCAACACCCTGGGCCTGCGCTCGCCCATTCACTCCCTGGCGCGGGTGCTCAACCCGCTGGGCGCGCGGTGCGGCCTGCAAAGCATCTTCCACCCCGGTTACCAGGCGGTACACCGTGAGGCCAGCCGCCTGCTGGGCGACCATGCCGTGGTGATCAAGGGCGATGGCGGCGAGATCGAGGTCAACCCGGACGTCATCAGCCACCTCTACGGCACCACTGCCGGCGTAGCCTGGGATGAGGAATGGCCGGCGCTGAGCGAGCGCCGTCACGTCAAACCCGCCACGCTGCAACCGGAGCATTTGCTCGCCTTCTGGCGTGGTGAAGTGCAGGACAGCTACGGCGAGAAAGCGCTGATCGCGACCATGGCCTTGGCACTGCGTGGCCTGGAGCAGACCCGGGAACAGGCCTTCACCAACGCGCAGACCTATTGGGACAACCGTGATAGATCGATTTAGTCGATAACACTACCCGGATCTTTGCGCTATTTCTTCGAACGATCTGGCCTAGACTGGGCTCCAACGACAAACCCTTTGTTCCAGGAGCTCACCATGGGCCTTTTGATCGACGGCCGCTGGCATGACCAGTGGTATGAAAACGGCAAGGACGGCACCTTCAAACGCGAAAACGCCCAGCGCCGCCATTCGTTGCCTGCCCCCGAAGCCGGCCGTTACCACCTGTACGTGTCGCTGGCCTGCCCTTGGGCCCACCGCACGTTGATCTTCCGCGCCATCAAAGGCCTGGCCCCGTTGATCGACGTTTCGGTGGTGAGCTGGCTGATGCAAGACCATGGCTGGACCTTCGACCAGCAGCAAGGCTCCAGCGGCGATCACCTCGATGCGCTGCAGTACCTTCACCAGCGTTACACCCAGGACGACCCGCACTATACCGGCCGGGTGACAGTACCCGTGTTGTGGGACAAGAAAGAGAAACGCATCGTCAACAATGAGTCGGCTGAGATCATTCGCATTTTCAACAGCGCGTTCAACGAGTTAACCGGCAACACCCTCGACCTGTACCCAGCGCCGCTGCGCCCGGCCATCGAGGCGCTGAACGAACGTATCTATCCGGCGGTGAACAACGGTGTGTATCGCGCCGGCTTCGCGACTACGCAGGAGGCCTACGAGGCGGCGTTCGATGACGTGTTCAACGAGCTGGATCATCTGGAAGAGTTGTTAGGCCGCAATCGCTACCTGGCGGGGGAATACCTGACTGAAGCCGATGTGCGCCTGTTCACCACGCTAGTGCGCTTCGACGCTGTGTATCACGGGCACTTCAAGTGCAACTTGCGGCGCCTCAGCGATTATCACAACCTGTCGAACTGGCTGCGCGAGCTGTACCAGTGGCCTGGGGTGGCGGGAACTGTAGATATGGAGCATATCCAGAAGCACTATTACATGAGCCACAAGACCATCAACCCGAACGGGATCGTGCCTAAGGGGCCGTTGCAGGATTTCAACCAGCCGCATGATCGGGAGCGGTTGGTGGGTGAAGGGATTTGGCAAGGTTGAGATCGTTGGGCTGCTTTGCAGCCCATCGCGACACAAGGCCGATCCTACAGGGTGTGTAGGAGCGGCCTTGTGTCGCGATGGGCCGCAAAGCGGCCCCGGCGGCTTCAGCTGTTCTGCGAACCTTCAAACCAGGCCAGCTTGTCGCGCAACTGCACCACTTCCCCAACAATCACCAGGGTCGGCGCATGCACTTCATGCTGGGCCACCAGCTCCGGCAAGTCCGCCAAGGTACCGGTGAACACCCGCTGGTTACGCGTAGTGCCCTGCTGCACCAGGGCCGCCGGGGTACTGGCCGCACGCCCATGGCGAATCAGCTCTGCGCAGATCGTAGGCAAGCCCACCAAACCCATGTAGAACACCAGGGTCTGCGACGGCGCTACCAGGTCGTTCCATGGCAGGTTGCTGGTACCATCCTTGAGGTGCCCGGTCACGAAGCGCACCGACTGGGCATGGTCGCGATGGGTCAGTGGAATGCCGCCATAGGCGGAACAGCCACTGGCCGCCGTAATACCCGGCACCACCTGGAAGGGGATGCCATGCTCGGCCAGCTCTTCGATCTCTTCGCCACCGCGGCCAAAGATGAACGGGTCGCCGCCCTTCAGGCGCAGCACGCGCTTGCCTTGCTGGGCCAGGTCAACCAACAGGCGGTTGATCTGGTCCTGCGGTACAGCGTGGTCAGCGCGGCGCTTGCCAACATAGATACGCTCGGCATCACGCCGGCACATATCGATGATCGCCGGGGCCACCAGGCGGTCATACAGCACCACGTCGGCCTGCTGCATGAGGCGCAAGGCGCGGAAGGTGAGCAGGTCAGGGTCGCCTGGGCCCGCACCTACCAGGTACACCTCGCCCCCCTGCTGCACCGGTGCGCCCTCCACCATCGCCTGCAACAGGCGTTCGGCTTCGGCGCCCTGCCCGGCCAGCTGGCGCTCGGCGATCGGGCCCTGGAACACGGTCTCCCAGAAGCCGCGGCGCTGGTTCACGTCCGGATACAAGGTCTTGACCTTGTGCCGGAACCGCGCCGCCAGCCCGGCCAGCTCACCGTAAGCCGGGATCCACGCCTCCAGCTTGGCGCGAATCAAACGCGCCAGCACCGGAGCGTCCCCGCCACTGGACACCGCAATCACCAACGGTGAACGGTCGACAATCGCCGGGAAGATCACCGTGCACAAGGCCGGCGCGTCCACCACGTTGACTGGCAGGCTGACGGCCTGCGCATCGGCCGACACCTGCGCGTTCAGCCCAGGGTCGTCAGTGGCGGCGATCACCAGCCGGCACCCGACCAGGTCGGCGGCCTGGTAGCCACGCACCAGCACCTCACCGCCACCTTCCCGCGCCAATGCAGCCAACTGACCGTCGACGTCCGGCGCCACCACGCGCAGCACACTCCCGGCATCGGCCAGCAAGCGCGCCTTGCGCAAGGCGATCTCACCGCCGCCGACGACCAGTACACGGCCGCCCTGCAGCTTGTGGAACAGCGGCAGATAATCCATTTAGCGGATGACCTCGACGCCGCCCATGTAAGGCTTCAGCACCTCTGGCACGCGGATCGAGCCGTCGGCCTGCTGGTAGTTTTCCAGCACCGCAACCAAGGTACGGCCAACCGCCAGGCCGGACCCGTTGAGGGTGTGTACCAGTTCTGGCTTGCCGGTTTCCGGGTTGCGCCAGCGGGCCTGCATGCGGCGCGCCTGGAAGTCGCCGCAGTTGGAGCACGAGCTGATTTCACGGTACTTGTCCTGGCTCGGCACCCACACTTCCAGGTCATAGGTTTTCACCGCGCCGAAGCCCATGTCGCCGGTGCACAGGGCCAGCACGCGGTACGGCAGCTCCAGCAGCTGCAGCACGCGCTCGGCGTTGGCCGTCAGCCCCTCCAGGGCTTCCATCGATTTCGCCGGCTCCACCACCTGCACCATCTCGACCTTGTCGAACTGGTGCTGGCGGATCATACCGCGGGTGTCGCGGCCGGAAGCGCCCGCTTCACTGCGGAAGCACGGGGTGTGGGCAACCAGCTTAAGCGGCAGTTGCTTGGCGTCCAGAATCGCGCCTGCCACCAGGTTGGTCAGCGACACCTCGGCAGTCGGGATCAGGTAGAAGTCAGCCTCGCCTTCGCGGGTAATCTTGAACAGGTCTTCTTCGAACTTCGGCAACTGGCCAGTGCCCTGCAGCGCTGGGGCCTGCACCAGGTACGGGGTGTAGTGCTCCTCGTAACCATGCTCGCCGGTGTGCAGGTTGATCATGAACTGCGCCAGGGCGCGGTGCAGGCGGGCAATCGGCCCGCGCAGCACGGCAAAGCGTGCGCCGGACAGCTTGGCGGCGGCTTCAAAGTCCAGGCCACCGCTGAGTTCACCCAGGGCAACGTGGTCCTTGATGTCGAAATCGAAGGTTTTCGGGGTGCCCCAACGGCGCACTTCAACGTTGTCGTCTTCGCTGGCACCGACCGGTACGCTGGCATCCGGCAAGTTGGGAATGGTCAGCAGGATGCCGTCCAGCTCGGCCTGGATCTCGTCCAGTTCGGCCTTGCCGGCCGCCAGCTCATTGGCCATGCGCTCGACATCGGCCATCAGTGGGGCGATGTCTTCACCCTTGGCTTTTGCCTGGCCGATGGACTTGGAACGGGCGTTACGCTCGGCCTGCAGTTGCTCGGTACGGGTCTGCACCGCCTTGCGGCGTTCTTCCAGTGATTCGATGCGCGCGACATCCAGGCTGAAGCCACGGGAGGCCAGGCGATCCGCCACTTCCTGAAGTTGGCCGCGTAACAGTTTGGAATCGAGCATATCGTTCTCTCGTTATAGGTAGGTGTTGGTTCAGAAACGGGTCAGGGACAGGCCAGCCCAGGTCGCGAGCAGCCCGCCCACTACGCTGATAGTGGTATAGCCCAAGGCCAGCGGCACTTGCCCGCTTTCCATCAGGCGCACGGTATCGAGCGAAAAAGAGGAAAAAGTTGTAAGGCCACCAAGGAAGCCGACGATCAAGCCGGCGCGCAACTCGACCGGCGCCAGCGGCTTGTGCAGGAACAAGCCGTAGAGCAGGCCGATCAGCAGGCAGCCAACCAGGTTGACCGCCAGCGTACCGGCATAGAAGTGCCGTGGCCAGTGGGCGGTGACCCAATTGGCGGTGGCGAAGCGCAGCAACGTACCGGCCACGCCCCCGGCACTCACGGCAGCGATCAAGGCAATCATGGTTTTCTCCGCTGACGGGGGCTATTGCGGTCAAGGTCGGCCAGGTGACGCAGCTTCTCGCCGATTTTCAGTTCCAGGCCGCGCGGCACGGGCTGGTAGTACTGGCGCGGCTCGAGTGCATCGGGGAAGTAGTCCTCACCGGCCGCATAGGCGTCGGGCTCATCGTGGGCGTAGCGGTACTCGTCGCCGTAACCCAGTTGCTTCATGAGCTTGGTGGGCGCATTGCGCAAGTGCAGCGGCACTTCCAGCGAGCCATGCTCGGCGGCTTCGCGCAGGGCGGTCTTGAAGCCCATGTACACCGCGTTGCTCTTCGGTGCACAGGCCAGGTAGGTGATGGCCTGGGCCACCGCCAGCTCGCCTTCGGGGCTGCCCAGGCGCTCTTGGACATCCCAGGCCGCCAGGCACAAGCCGAGCGCCCGCGGGTCGGCGTTGCCAATGTCTTCGCTGGCCATGCGCACCACACGGCGGGCGATGTACAGCGGGTCGCAGCCGCCGTCGAGCATGCGCGCGAACCAGTAGAGGGCGCCGTCCGGGTTGGAGCCGCGTACCGATTTGTGCAGCGCGGAAATCTGGTCGTAGAAGGCTTCGCCGCCCTTGTCGAAACGGCGACGGCTGTCGCCCAACAGGCTCTGCAGCATCTCGACGTCGATTTCACTGCCATCTTCGGCCAGGTCCGAGGCGTTTTCGAGAAAATTGAGCATGCGCCGGCCGTCGCCGTCTGCGGCGGCCATCAGCATCTTGAAGGCATCGTCGCCCACCCGCAGGTTGCGCTTGCCCAGGCCACGCTCCTCGGTGAGGGCGCGGTCGACCAGCTTGCGCAACGCTGCCTCGTCCAGGCTTTTGAGCACATACACCCGCGCCCGCGACAACAGTGCGTTGTTGAGCTCGAACGAGGGGTTTTCGGTGGTGGCGCCAATGAACAGCAGGGTGCCGTCTTCCACATATGGCAAGAAGGCATCCTGCTGCGACTTGTTGAAGCGGTGCACCTCGTCGACGAACAAAATGGTGCGCCGGCCGTATTGCCCTGCCTGCTGCTTGGCAACCTCCACCGCCTGGCGAATTTCCTTCACCCCGGCCAGTACCGCCGACACGGTTTCGAAATGCGCATCACAGAACTGCGCCAGCAGCCGCGCCAGGGTGGTCTTGCCTACCCCTGGCGGCCCCCAGAAGATCATCGAGTGCAGCGCGCCTTGCTCCAATGCCTCGCGCAGCGGTTTGCCGCGCGCCAGCAGGTGCTCCTGGCCTACGTACTCGTCCAGGTTGGACGGGCGCAGGCGGGCCGCCAGAGGCTGGGCGACAGGTTCGCTTCGAAACAGGTCCATGGCGAGCTCTGGTTACTCCTTGATCACGTCCGCGCCTTTGGGGATGTCGAACTTGAACCTGCTGTCCGGCACCGCCTGGTTGGCCTTGACGCCATTGAACAGGATGTTGGTGCGCTGGCCGACGCTGTCGATCAGCTGCATGTCATTGATCAGGCCCTTGCGGAACGACACGCGCAGCGAGTCGAACAAGGTGTCCTTGGTTTTCGGCTTGAGGGTGAAGTCCATGACTTCGCCCTGCTCCTTCGAGGTGATGTCGAAACTCTGGCTGATCTTCGACACATCACCCGACAGCAGCAGCGCCGGGGTCTGGTTCAGGCGCACGTCGAGCTTCTTGATGGTGGCCTGTTCCAGGTCCGGGTCCCACAGGGTGACGTTCTTGCCGTCCGACACCACCACTTGCTCCTGCGGTGCGTCGGTATGCCAGTAGAACAGGCCCGGACGCTTGACGGTCATCTTGCCCGAGGTTTCTTGCAGGCTGGTGCCATCGGCGTCCAAGGTCAGCTGGGAGAAATTGGCCTCGATAGTCTGTGACTTTTCCAGCAACTGGGTCAGGCGTTGCACATCTTGCTCACCGGCGTAAGCGGTAACCGAGCCCAGGGTCAGGGCAGAAACCAACAGCATGCGAATCGCGCGCATGGGAATCCTCATTGAGCATTGAAAAGGCCGGGCATCAACACTGGCGCCCGGCAGGGTGTTCATCAGTCGCGCGGGCCGCCTGGGGCAATTACTTCCCGCGAGCCGTTGCTGTTCATCGGGGTAACCACGCCGGCCATCTCCATCGACTCGATCATGCGAGCAGCACGGTTGTAGCCAATCTTCAGTTTGCGCTGCACGGCAGAAATGGAAGCACGCCGGCTCTCGAGCACGAACTGCACCGCTTCATCATACAGCGCATCGGTTTCGGCATCGTCGCCATCACCGCCACCGCCGCCGCCGTCGAAGCCGCTGCCGGCCTCTTCCACGCCATTGAGAATGTCGTCGTTGTAGTCTGGGGCGCCGCGCAGCTTCCACGCCTCTACCGTGCGATGCACCTCGTCATCGGAAACGAACGCGCCATGCACCCGGATCGGCAGGCTGGTACCCGGCGGCATGTACAGCATGTCACCGTGGCCCAGCAGTTGTTCGGCACCGCCCTGGTCGATGATGGTCCGCGAGTCGATCTTGCTCGACACCTGGAAGGCCATGCGGGTCGGGATGTTGGCCTTGATCAGACCGGTAATCACGTCCACCGACGGGCGCTGGGTGGCGAGGATAAGGTGAATACCCGCCGCGCGCGCTTTCTGCGCGATACGGGCGATCAACTCTTCGACCTTCTTGCCGACAATCATCATCATGTCAGCGAATTCGTCGACCACCACCACGATGGTCGGCAGGGTTTTCAGCGCCGGCGGCTCATCGTCCATGCTTTCGCGGCGATACAGCGGGTCGTGGATGATTTCCCCGGCTTCCTGGGCGTCCTTGATCTTGCGGTTGAAGCCGGCCAGATTACGCACACCCATGGCCGCCATCAGCTTGTAGCGGCGCTCCATCTCGGCCACGCTCCAGCGCAGGGCGTTGGCGGCGTCCTTCATGTCGGTGACCACCGGGCACAACAGGTGCGGAATGCCTTCGTAGATCGACAGCTCGAGCATTTTCGGGTCGATCATGATCAGCCGCGCGTCTTCCGGACTGGACTTGAACAGGATCGACAGGATCATCGCGTTGACCCCCACCGACTTACCGGAACCCGTGGTACCGGCCACCAACAGGTGGGGCATCTTGGCCAGGTCGGTAATCACCGGCTTGCCGCCAATGTCGTGGCCCAGGGCCAGGGTGACAGGGGACTTCTGCTCGTCGTACTGCGGCGTGGCCAGCACTTCGGAGAAACGCACCATCTGGCGGTTTTCGTTGGGGATCTCGATACCCACGGTGGTCTTGCCGGGGATGACCTCGACCACACGCACGCTGGTCACCGCCAGCGACCGCGCCAGGTCCTTGGCCAGGTTGGCGATACGGCTGACCTTGACGCCTGCGGCAGGCTGGATTTCGTAACGGGTGATCACCGGGCCTGGGTGGATGGAGTCCACCGAGACCTCAACGCCGAACTCCTTGAGCTTGATTTCCAGCAACTGACCGACACCGGCCAGGGATTCTGGCGAGTACTCGATCTTCTTCTGTTCTGCCGGGTCGAGGATGGATATCGACGGCAGCGTGCCCTCCACGGCGCTGTCGATGAACAGCGGCGTCTGCTTTTCTTTCATCACCCGCTTGCTCGGCTCTGGCGCCTTGTCTGCGGCTGGGGGCACGATGGTTGGCGTGGACGACGGCACACGGGCAAGGATTGGCTCGCGGGGCGGCACCACCGGCTCGCGGGCCAGGGCCGGTTCGCGGAGCGGGGCCGCGGGCTCGCGCCCGAGGGTCGGCTCGCGGGGCTCGACCGCCGGTGCCGGCGCCTCTTCGCGCTTGAAGATGCGCTCACGCAGCGCCGGTTTGGCGGGTTCGCGTTTCTCGGCGACCGTTGGCGCGGCCTTCACCACAGGCTCATCCTCGCGCAACTGCGCCTCGAGGCGCTTGCGTTCGTTGCGGGCTTCCCACCAACGATTGGCGGCGCCCTGCACCAGTTCGAACAGGTCGAGGGTGATCTTGCCCGTCAGGTCCATCACCTTGAACCACGACAGGTCGGTGAAAACGGTCAGGCCGAACAGGAACAGGGCAATGAACATCAGCGTACTGCCCTGCACGTTCAGCAGGTTGCGCGCCAGGTCGCCAAGGCTTTCGCCCAGGGCGCCGCCGGCAGAAAACGGCAAGCTCGCAGGCGAATGGAAGTGGATGTGCGCCAGCGCGGCCCCCGACAGCACCAGGAATACCAGGCCGATCAGCCGCCAGGAAAACAGCCAGCCGCTCCAGTCCCAGGGCTGATGGCGCTGGCGGAAGATCTGCCAGGTTTTCACCGCCAGCAGCAGCGGGAAGATATAGGCGAAGTAACCCAATACCATGAACAGGATGTCGGCAAAGTAGGCACCGGCACGCCCGGCGGCGTTCTGCACCTGGTCGACGGTGGCGGTGTGGCTGAAGCCCGGATCCGAAGTGTCGTAGGTCAGCAGCGCCATCCACAGGTACAGGCACAGAGCGCCAACGGCGATCAACGCACCTTCCTTGAGGCGATAGTGCAGCTGCTGCCGCCACAGGGGCACGGGCAAGGGAGCTGGGGTTGCGGTGGATTTCTTCAAAACACGTCTATTCCTGCGCGTGCTGCGCGTCCAATAGTGCTCGGCCGGCAGTGCGGCCAATGAACCACTACTTTTAACATTACTGCCCGCCCACTGCCATGACGGCGCGCCGTAAGGCGCTCAAGCGGGGGCGACTTTCACATGCCTGCAATTTGAGCACGCATTTTCTTTCGTGACAAAGGCTTATGCTGTGTTTTTGCACAGGTATGACAGCAAATGTAGCGGATGGTGCCTGCGGTTTCATCAATGCGCAGGAAATTGCCCGAATTCCGCGACCGCGCTGCCCCCGGCCGCCGCTGCGGGCGCTCAGCCATTGACCCTGCCCGGTGCGCACGCCATGCTGCCCACTCCCCTCCCCCACCGCACGATAGACCATGCTCACCTGGCTGACCCGCGACTCGCTGACCTTCCCACCCCTGGAAAAGGCCCTGCACGAACCCAACGGCCTGCTCGCCGCCGGCGGCGACCTGAGCCCCGAACGGCTGGTGCAGGCCTACCGCCATGGCTGCTTCCCCTGGTACCAGGACGGCCAGCCGATCCTGTGGTGGTCACCCGACCCGCGCACGGTGTTGCTGCCCGACCAGCTTCACGTATCGCGCTCGCTGGCCAAGCTGATGCGCCAGGGGCGCTACCAGGTCAGTTTCGACAGCGACTTCCCGGCGGTAATCGATGCCTGCGCCGCCCCCCGCGATTACGCCGACGGCACCTGGATCACCGACACCATGCGCAACGCCTACTGCGAACTGCACCGTCGCGGCATTGCCCATTCGGTTGAGGTACGCCAGCACGGCGAACTGGTCGGTGGCCTGTACGGCCTGGCCATGGGCCAACTGTTCTTCGGCGAATCGATGTTCAGCCGCGCCGACAACGCCTCCAAGGTCGGTTTCGTGACCCTGGTCGAGCACCTGCGCCAGGCCGGCTTCGTACTCATCGACTGCCAGATGCCCACCAACCACCTGCACAGCCTCGGCGCCCATGCCATCAGCCGCGCCGAGTTCGCCCGCTACCTGGCCCGCCACCTCGACCAGCCCAACAGCGCGACTTGGGTGGTCGCCTAGGCGGTTTTCCCTGGCTGGCTTACACTTAGAACAAAGTCTCACCGAGGGGTTGATCATGACAGAGTTGGCGCGGTTGAAGTTCTATGCCACTCAACCCCACACCTGCAGTTACCTGCCCGACGAGCAGGCAACCACACTGTTCCTCGACCCCAGCCAGCCGATGGACGTGAACGTCTATGCCGACTTGTCGGACATGGGTTTCCGCCGCAGCGGCGACCACTTGTATCGCCCCCACTGCCAGAACTGCAACGCCTGCGTACCGGCGCGCATTCCCGCAGCCCGCTTCATTCCCAACCGCCAGCAGCGGCGCATCCTCAAGCGCAATGCCGACCTCACCGTGAGCGCAGCGCGCCCGGCGTTCAAGGAAGAGTACTTCGAGTTGTACCGGCGTTACATCGAAACCCGCCATGCCGACGGTGACATGTACCCACCCAGCCGCGACCAGTTTTCCACCTTCCTGGTGCGGGACCTGCCCTTCTGCTGGTTCTACGAATTTCGCCTGGCCGGCCGACTGATGGCAGTGGCCGTGTGCGACGTACTGCCCAATGGCCTGTCAGCGGTCTACACCTTCTACGAGCCCGACGAAGAGCGTCGCAGCCTGGGCCGTTTCGCCATTCTCTGGCAAATTGGCGAAGCCCTGCGCAAGGATCTGGAGGCGGTGTACCTGGGCTACTGGATCAAGAACTGCAAGAAGATGAATTACAAGACACAGTATCGGCCCATCGAATTGTTGATAAACCAGCGCTGGGTCACCCTCAACTGAAAGCATTGGCTTGACACACAGTTTTCCGGCATAATCCACGCCACTTTTTTGCCCGGTGCGGTTATGCGTCGGGCCAACACTGGACACCGAGGGCTCAACTGCATGTCGAAAGAAGACAGCTTCGAAATGGAAGGTACTGTCGTCGACACCCTGCCCAACACCATGTTCCGCGTGGAGTTGGAAAACGGGCACGTCGTAACCGCGCACATCTCCGGAAAGATGCGCAAAAACTACATCCGTATTCTCACTGGCGACAAGGTCCGCGTCGAACTGACGCCTTATGACCTGAGCAAGGGCCGCATCACCTACCGTGCGCGCTAAGCTCCAGCCATGAAAAAAGCCCGGCCAAGTGCCGGGCTTTTTCATGGATTCAAGTTTCTAAGGGGCTGCGTTGCAGCCCCATGTATCACGCTACTTCAGCCGTGGTCTCGAAGTCGAACACCAGCTCGCCATCGCGCAAGTCGACGTGCACCACACCGCCATGCTCGGCCAACTCACCAAACAGGATCTCCTCGGCCAGCGGCCGCTTGATCTTGTCCTGAATCAACCGCGCCATCGGCCGCGCGCCCATCTGCACGTCATACCCCGAAGCCGCCAGCCAGCCGCGGGCCTCATCGCTGACCTCAAGCAGCACCCGCTTGTCTTCCAGCTGCGCCTGCAGTTCGATAAGGAACTTGTCGACGATGCTCTTGATGGTTTCGGTGCTCAGGCGGCCAAACTGGATGATGGTGTCCAGGCGGTTGCGGAATTCTGGCGTGAAGCTCTTGCGGATCACTTCCATCGCATCGGACGCATGGTCCTGATGGGTGAAGCCGATCGAGGCCCGCGCCGCGGTTTCCGCGCCGGCGTTGGTGGTCATGATCAGGATCACATTACGGAAGTCGGCCTTGCGCCCGTTGTTGTCGGTAAGGGTGCCGTGGTCCATCACCTGCAGCAGCAGGTTGAAGACTTCCGGGTGAGCCTTCTCGATTTCGTCGAGCAGCAACACGCAGTGCGGCTGCTTGGTAATCGCCTCGGTCAGCAGACCACCCTGGTCGAACCCAACATAGCCAGGTGGTGCACCGATCAACCGCGAAACCGTGTGGCGCTCCATGTACTCGGACATGTCGAAGCGCACCAGCTCCACACCCAGCGCCTTGGCCAATTGCCGGGCCGCTTCGGTCTTGCCGACGCCTGTAGGGCCGGCAAACAGGAACGAACCCACCGGCTTGTCAGGGGCCTTGAGGCCGGCACGCGACAGCTTGATGGCCGTGGACAGCGAATCGATGGCCTGGTCCTGACCGAAAACGGTCAGCTTCAGGTCGCGCTCCAGGTTACGCAGCAGTTCCTTGTCGGAGCTGCTGACATGCTTCGGCGGAATTCGCGCAATCTTGGCGACGATGTCCTCCACCTGCGGCACATCGATGCGCTTGACGCGGCTGGCTTCCGGTTGCAGGCGCTGGTAGGCGCCAGCTTCGTCGATCACATCGATGGCCTTGTCCGGCATGTGCCGGTCATTGATGTAGCGCGAGGCCAGCTCAGCGGCGGCGCGCAGGGCTTCGTCGCTGTACTCGATGTTGTGGTGGCTTTCGAACCGCCCTTTCAGGCCACGCAGGATGCCCACGGTGTCTTCAACCGAGGGTTCGCTGACGTCTACCTTCTGGAAGCGCCGCGCCAAGGCGCGGTCCTTCTCGAAAATGCCACGGAATTCCTGGAAGGTCGTGGAGCCGATGCAGCGGATTTCACCCGAAGACAACAGCGGCTTGAGCAGGTTGGACGCATCCATTACCCCACCCGACGCCGCACCGGCACCGATGATGGTGTGGATCTCATCGATGAACAGAATGGCCTGCGGGCGCTTGCGCAGCTCGCCAAGCAGCGCCTTGAAGCGCTTCTCGAAGTCGCCGCGGTACTTGGTACCGGCCAGCAGCGCGCCCAGGTCGAGCGAGTACACCACGCTCTGTGCCAGCAGGTCAGGCACCTGGCCATCGACAATACGCTTGGCCAGCCCTTCGGCAATCGCCGTTTTGCCCACCCCGGCCTCACCCACCAGCAGCGGGTTATTCTTGCGGCGGCGGGCAAGGATCTGCGCAACGCGCTCCACTTCCTGCTCGCGGCCTACCAGCGGGTCGATACGGCCGGCACGCGCCAGCTCGTTGAGGTTGCTGGCATAGGCGTCCAGTGGGTTGCTGGAAGAAGAGGTTTCACCGCCCTCTTCATCCTGCATGTCCTGGTCGCTTTCGGATTGCGAGCCATGCCCCGGCACCTTCGAAATGCCATGGGCGATGTAGTTGACCACATCGATGCGGGCCACGCTCTGCTGCTTGAGCAGGAACACGGCCTGGCTTTCCTGTTCGCTGAAGATTGCCACCAGCACGTTGGCGCCGGTCACCTCGCGCTTGCCAGAGCTTTGTACGTGGAACACGGCGCGTTGCAGCACACGCTGGAACCCCAGAGTTGGCTGGGTTTCCCTGTCTTCATCGTTGACAGGAATCAGCGGTGTGGTCGAATCGATGAACTCTTGCAGGTCGTGCTTGAGCTTGTCGAGATTGGCGCCACAGGCGCGCAGAACGGTCGCGGCAGCCTCATTGTCCAGGAGTGCCAGCAGCAGATGTTCGACGGTCATGAATTCATGACGCTTCGAACGGGCCTCCTTGAAGGCAAGATTGAGGGTGACTTCGAGCTCGCGGTTTAACATAGCTTCACCTCATACCCAAGTGGTCGGCGATTAACCGTCCTTCTCGATTTCACAGAGTAGCGGATGCTGGCTTTCCCTGGCGTATTGGTTGACCTGCATAGCCTTCGTTTCGGCGATGTCGCGGGTAAACAATCCGCACACTGCCCGCCCCTCGGTATGGACGGTCAGCATGATCTTGGTCGCCAGCTCGCGGTTCAGACTGAAGAACGTCTCGAGCACTTCGACGACGAAATCCATCGGTGTGTAGTCATCGTTGAACAAAACCACCTTGTACATCGGTGGCGCCTGCAGGATCGGCTTGGCTTCCTGAACCGCCAGACCGGAGCCATCGTCCTCATTCGATTGGGGACGATCCTGATTGAATGTTAGTCGAATCTGGCTGTGTGCATGCATGGAAAGAATTTCATCACATCGACAGGTTAAGGTTGTGGGTTGACCCTGCGAACGGCCATTGGTGCAGCCGCTGCATGACCTTGACTATCGGCAAAACGGTGTTACAACCAATAGGAACCCACCGTGGTCGATAAAGATCCGCGCAGTCAACCAGATTTTTTCGCAAGGTTCGTATGCGGATGAAGTGGATGATACTCCAGTGATGGAGTCCTTTGCAGAGGGACATAGGGATGGCAAGCGGTAAAGTCAAGTGGTTCAACAATGCCAAGGGCTATGGATTCGTCAATGAAGAGGGCAAGAACGACGACTTGTTCGCTCATTATTCAGCCATCCAGATGGACGGGTACAAGACGCTCAAGGCCGGCCAGGCCGTGACCTTCGACGTCATCCAAGGCCCGAAAGGTCTACATGCCGTCAATATCAGCAGCGCATCCACGGCTGCGCCCGCTCCGGCCAGTGCACAGCCCGCCGGCAGCACGGCCGACGCCTGACCGACTGCTCTGCCAGCGGGTAAACGAAAAGAAAGGCCGCTTCTTTACCAGAAGCGGCCGTTTCACATTCGCTTACATATGTTTGATCATAGCGTCGCCGAAGCCTGAACTTCCCACCAGCGTGGCACCGTCCATCAGGCGCTCGAAGTCGTAAGTCACAGTCTTGGCCGCAATCGCGCCATTGGTGCCTTTGATGATCAGGTCGGCGGCCTCGGTCCAGCCCATGTGGCGCAGCATCATTTCTGCCGAAAGAATCACCGAACCCGGGTTGACCTTGTCCTGCCCGGCATACTTGGGCGCCGTGCCGTGGGTAGCCTCGAACATGGCCACGGTGTCGGACAGGTTGGCCCCCGGGGCGATACCGATGCCGCCCACCTCCGCCGCCAGGGCGTCAGACAAATAGTCGCCGTTGAGGTTGAGCGTGGCGATCACGTCGTACTCGGCCGGGCGTAGCAGGATCTGCTGGAGCATGGCGTCGGCAATGGCGTCCTTGACGATGACTTCGCGGCCGGTCTTGGGGTTGTTGAACTTCATCCACGGCCCGCCGTCGAGCAACTCGGCACCGAACTCGTCACGCGCCACTTCGTAGCCCCAGTCCTTGAAGGCACCTTCGGTGAACTTCATGATGTTGCCCTTGTGCACCAGCGTCAGCGACTCACGGTCGTTATCCACCACGTATTGCAGGGCTTTGCGTACCAGACGCTTGGTCCCTTCGCGGGAAACCGGCTTGATACCAATGCCGCAGTCCTGGTCGAAGCGGATCTTGGTAACGCCCATTTCCTCCTTGAGGAACTTGATCACCTTGTCTGCTTCCGGCGAACCGGCCTTCCATTCGATGCCGGCATAGATGTCTTCGGAGTTCTCCCGGAAGATCACCATGTCGACATCCCCCGGTTTTTTCACCGGGCTTGGCACACCTTGGAACCACAGCACAGGGCGCAGGCACACATACAGGTCCAACTGCTGGCGCAAAGCCACGTTCAGCGAACGGATGCCGCCACCCACCGGGGTGGTCAGCGGCCCCTTGATCGACACCACGTAGTCACGCACCGCATCGAGGGTTTCCTGCGGCAGCCAGGTGTCCTGGTCATAAACGTGGGTGGCCTTTTCGCCGGCGTACACCTCCATCCAGGCGATCTTGCGCTTGCCGCCATAGGCCTTCTGCACAGCGGCATCGACCACCTTGATCATCACCGGTGAGACATCAACGCCGATCCCGTCGCCTTCGATGTAGGGAATGATCGGCTGGTCAGGCACGTTGAGCGAATGGTCTGCATTGACGGTGATCTTGGCGCCGTCGGTCGGAACCTTGATTTTCTGGTATGCCATGCTTGCACTACTCCGCTATCGGGTGTGGGTTGGACATCACGCGTTGCAATGAGCCTAAACCACATCTGCCGACCTGCAAGCTGTGGGCGTGGGCGCGCCCGTGCAGAACACCCCGCCGGCGCTGCGGCATTACGCCACATTGCCCCTCAGTCTTTGGTCTTATAAATGGGCCGATATCACTTGGCCTTGCTGATTAGGCCAAATGGTTTGATATACTCCGCCGCGACCGTTGGGTCATCGGGGCGAATCCCAGGAAAATGCGGACCGCCCTAGGCCGTGATCGGCCAAAAAGCCGGGCCTTTCCCGCCTGGCTGCCAACGCCTGGGCTGTTACCGCAGTTCAGCACTTGA
The DNA here is from genome assembly GCF_013305665.1 of Pseudomonas sp. NY5710. Classification (NCBI taxonomy): domain Bacteria; kingdom Pseudomonadati; phylum Pseudomonadota; class Gammaproteobacteria; order Pseudomonadales; family Pseudomonadaceae; genus Pseudomonas; species Pseudomonas sp. NY5710. The sequence continues at coordinate 1,975,995 of NZ_CP045554.1, read as the reverse complement.
CGCTCGACTGATGCATCCACCATCACCGCTCGCAGCTTCTCGACTTTCCGCTCATGGCTTGCCAGGGCGATGCGCCTTACCCTGCGCACCACGAGACTCGAGCACGCTCAGCACACAGAGAGTTAACCCGCATGCCCACCCGTTCCAAGATCATCTATACCTTCACCGACGAAGCCCCTGCCCTCGCCACCTACTCGCTGCTGCCGATCATCGAAGCGTTCACCGCTTCGGCTGACATCGCTGTCGAAACTCGCGACATCTCCCTGGCTGGCCGTATCCTTGCCGCCTTCCCGGAGCAACTGGGCGCAGAGAAGCAAGTAGGCGATCACCTGGCGGAACTGGGCCAGCTGGCTACCACCCCCGAAGCCAACATCATCAAGCTGCCGAACATCAGCGCCTCGGTACCGCAGCTCAAAGCCGCGATCAAGGAGCTGCAGGCCAAGGGCTACAACATCCCTGACTACGCCGACGAGCCGGCCACCGAGCAAGATAAAGAATCCCGCGCCCGCTACGACCGCATCAAAGGTTCGGCCGTGAACCCGGTCCTGCGTGAAGGCAACTCCGACCGCCGCGCACCGCTGTCGGTCAAGAACTACGCGCGCAAGCACCCGCACAAGATGGGCGCCTGGGCCGCCGACTCCAAGTCGCACGTCGCCCACATGACCCAAGGCGACTTCTACGGCAGCGAAAAGGCTGCACTGATCGAAGCTGACGACAGCGTACGTATCGAACTGGTCGGCAAAGACGGCAGCACCACCGTGCTGAAGGAAAAGACCGCGGTCAAGGCTGCCGAAGTCATCGACTGCGCAACCATGAGCCGCAAGGCCCTGAAGGCCTTCATCGCCGAGCAGATCGCCGATGCCAAGGCCGCCGGCGTGCTGCTGTCGGTACACCTGAAAGCCACCATGATGAAGGTCTCCGACCCGATCATGTTCGGCGTCATCGTCGAAGAGTTCTACAACGACGTGCTGGCCAAGCACGCCGCCGCCCTGGCCGAAGTGGGCTTCAACGCCAACAACGGCATCGGCGACCTGTACGCCCGCATCAAGGACCTGCCAGCTGACAAGCAGGCCGAGATCGAAGCCGATATCCAGGCCCTGTACGCCCAGCGCCCGGCCCTGGCCATGGTCAACTCCGACAAGGGCATCACCAACCTGCACGTACCGAGCGACGTGATCGTCGACGCCTCGATGCCGGCCATGATCCGTGACTCGGGCAAGATGTGGAACACCGCTGGCGAGCTGCAAGACGCCAAGGCAGTGATCCCGGACCGTTGCTACGCCGGCATCTACCAGGCCACCATCGAAGACTGCAAGGCCAACGGCGCCTTCGACCCTACCACCATGGGCAGCGTGCCGAACGTTGGCCTGATGGCGCAGAAAGCCGAAGAGTACGGTTCCCACGACAAGACCTTCCAGGTCAAGGCCGACGGCGTGGTTCGCGTGGTCGACAGCAAGGGCAACGTGGTTCTGGAGCAGAACGTCGAGGCCGGTGACATCTTCCGCATGTGCCAGACCAAGGACGCGCCGATCCAGGACTGGGTCAAGCTGGCCGTCAACCGTGCCCGCCTGAGCAACACCCCAGCGGTGTTCTGGCTGGACCCGGCCCGTGCCCACGACGGCGTGATGATCGAGAAGGTGCAAAAGTACCTGAAGGATCACGACACCACCGGCCTGGACATTCGTGTCATGGCTCCGGTCGACGCCATCAAGTTCTCCCTGGCCCGCATTCGCGAAGGCAAGGACACCATCTCGGTTACCGGTAACGTACTGCGCGACTACCTGACCGACCTGTTCCCGATCATGGAACTGGGCACCAGCGCCAAGATGCTGTCGATCGTGCCGCTGATGAGCGGCGGCGGCCTGTTCGAAACCGGCGCCGGCGGTTCGGCACCCAAGCACGTGCAGCAGCTGGTCGAAGAGAACTTCCTGCGTTGGGACTCGCTGGGTGAATTCCTGGCCCTGGCCGCTTCCCTGGAGCACCTGGGCAACACCTACGACAACCCGCGCGCCAAGGTTCTGGCCAGCACCCTGGACCAGGCAACCGGCAAGTTCCTCGACACCAACAAGTCGCCATCGCGCAAGGTCGGCGGTATCGACAACCGCGGCAGCCACTTCTACCTGACCCTGTACTGGGCCCAGGCCCTGGCTGCACAGAGCGACGACGCCGCCCTGCAGGCACGCTTCGCCCCACTGGCCAAGACCCTGACCGAGAACGAGGAGACCATCGTCGCCGAGCTCAACGCCGTTCAGGGTAAGCCAGCCGACATCGGTGGCTACTACGCCCCGGATGCCGAGCTGACCGCCAAGGTGATGCGCCCAAGCCAGACCCTGAACAGCGCGATCGCCGCCCTGTAAGGCCCGCTTGACGTAACCGCACAAACCCCGGCCACGCACCGGGGTTTGTGCTTTTTCAGCTGCAAGTTTCGAGCTACAAGCTACAAGCTACAAGCCACAAGTCGAAGCGGTACGCGGTTGCTTCAACTTGCTACTTGCTACTTGCTACTTGCTACTTGCTACTTGCTACTTGCTACTTGCTACTTGCTACTTGCTACTTGCTACTTGCTACTTGCTACTTGCTACTTGCTACTTGCTACTTGCTACTTGCTACTTGCTACTTGCTACTTGCTACTTGCTACTTGCTACTTGCTACTTGCTACTTGCTACTTAGGGAGAGCATCGACCGTGTCTTGGCAACCCCACATCACCGTCGCCACCATCGTCGAGCAGGACGGCAAATTCCTGTTCGTCGAAGAATTCAAAGCCAACCGGCACGTCTTCAACCAGCCCGCCGGGCACCTGGAAGCCAACGAGACCCTACCCCAGGCCGCCCTGCGCGAAACCCTGGAAGAAACCGCCTGGGAAGTCGAGCTCACCGGCGTGGTCGGCATCTACCTGTACACCGCGCCTAGCAACGGCGTGACCTACCAGCGCATCTGTTTTGCCGCCCGCCCCGTGCGTCACCATGCCGACCTGGCCCTGGACAGCGACATCGTCCGCGCTGTCTGGCTGACCCGCGAAGAGCTGCTGGCCGACCCCACCCGCTGGCGCAGCGAGCTGGTGCCGCGCTGCCTGGACGACTACCTTGCAGGCCCGCTGCACAGCCTTGAACTGCTGCGCGACTGACGTGGCGCCGCGGCTTTGATAGAATCGGCGTTTTTCCCCCTTGATACACACCGGTACCCATGACCAGCCCAGCACTCAAAGACCCCGCCAAGACCCGCGTCATCGTCGGCATGTCCGGCGGCGTGGACTCTTCCGTCTCCGCCCTTCTGCTCATCGAGCAGGGCTACCAGGTGGAAGGGCTGTTCATGAAGAACTGGGAAGAAGACGACGGCACCGAATACTGCACCGCCCGTGAAGACCTGGCCGACGCCCAGGCCGTGTGCGACCGCATCGGTATCAAGCTGCACACCGCCAACTTCGCCGCCGAGTACTGGGACAACGTGTTCGAGCACTTCCTCGAAGAGTACAAGGCCGGCCGCACGCCCAACCCGGACATCCTCTGCAACCGCGAAATCAAGTTCAAGGCGTTCCTCGACTACGCCCTGTCGCTGGGTGCAGACCTGATTGCCACCGGCCACTATGTACGCCGTCGCGACACCGGCGCCGTTACCGAACTGCTCAAAGGCCTGGATCCGAACAAGGACCAGAGCTACTTCCTGCACGCCGTTGGCGGCAAGGAAATCGCCCGCACGCTGTTCCCGGTGGGCGAACTGGAAAAACCCGAGGTCCGCGCCATCGCCGAAAAACACGGCCTGGCCACCGCCAAGAAAAAGGACTCCACCGGCATCTGCTTTATTGGTGAACGCCGCTTCAGCGACTTCCTCAAGCAGTACCTGCCCGCCCAGCCAGGCAACATCGAAACCACCGAAGGCGAGGTGATCGGCCGCCACCATGGCCTGATGTACCACACCATCGGCCAGCGCCAGGGCCTGGGTATCGGCGGCCTGAAGGACGCCGGTGACGAGCCCTGGTACGTGCTGCACAAAGACCTGACCCGCAACGTGCTGGTGGTCGGCCAGGGCAACGAACACCCCTGGTTGTTCTCCCGCGCCCTGCTCGCGTCGGAAATCTTCTGGGTCAACCCGGTGGACCTGAGCAGCCCGCGCCAGCTCACCGCCAAGGTACGCTACCGGCAGAGCGACCAGCGCTGCACCCTGGCGCTGACCGACGGCGGCTACCGCGCCGTGTTCGACGAGCCCCAGCGCGCCGTGACGCCGGGCCAGTCGGTGGTGTTCTATGATGGCGAGGTGTGCCTGGGTGGCGGCGTGATCGAGGCGGCCGAGCCGTGGAGCCCGCGGGCATGAGCACACTGCGCGAGCAATTAATTGCCCTGGGCGGCGTATTCCAGGCAGCCGTGCTGGTTGACCGCATCGCCCGCACAGGCCAGGCCAGCGAGGCCAACATCGGCTGCATGCTGGGCAGCTTGCTGGTACGCGACCCCAAAGACACCCTGGAAGTGTTCGGCGGCGACGACCTGAACCTGCGCGATGGCTATCGCGCGCTGGTCGGCGCCCTGGAGCGCGACCCCAGCAGCCTGCAGCGCGAGCCCCTACGCTACGCCTTGTCTATGCTGGGCCTCGAGCGCCAGCTGAACAAGCGTGGCGACCTGCTCGACACCATCGGCAACCGCCTGCCACAAATCCAGTCGCAGGCCGATCACTTCGGCCTGGTTCACGAAAATGTCATCGCTTCCAGCGGAGCCTTGTACCAGGACACCCTGAGCACCCTGCGCCAGCGCATCCAGGTACACGGCGACATGCGCTTCCTGCAGCAGGCCAGCAACGCCTCGAAAATCCGCGCCCTGCTGCTCGCCGGCATCCGCGCCGCGCGCCTGTGGCGCCAGCTGGGCGGGCACCGCTGGCAGCTGGTGTTCAGCCGGCGCAAACTGCTGAACGAGCTGTACGACATGATGCGCAGCCCCAACTGACGGGCTGGGCAGCCCCTTGTGGGAGCGGGCATGCCCGCGAAGCAGGCGACGCGGTGTATGGCACCGGCTACGCCGGTGTTCGCGGGCATGCCCGCTCCCACAGGGCCCCCGACCAGATCCGAATTGGGCCGACCTTTGGTCAGCCATCCGACCCAGGCGCATTTTTCATGTATGATATGCGCCCTTCCAAAAGCCTGACTGTCCGAGAACACCCCATGCAGCTTTCTTCGCTCACTGCGGTTTCCCCTGTAGACGGCCGTTACGCCGGCAAAACCCAGGCCTTGCGCCCCATCTTCAGCGAATTCGGCCTGATCCGTTTCCGCGCCCTGGTCGAAGTGCGCTGGTTGCAGCGCCTGGCCGCCCACCCGCAAATCGGCGAAGTGCCGGCGTTCTCCGCCGAGGCCAACGCCCTGCTGGACACCCTGGCCAGCGATTTCAAGCTTGAGCACGCCGAGCGCGTCAAGGAAATCGAGCGAACCACCAACCACGACGTCAAGGCGATCGAATACCTGCTCAAGGAGCAGGCCGCCCAGCTGCCTGAGCTGGCCAAGGTCAGCGAGTTCATTCACTTCGCCTGCACCAGCGAGGACATCAACAACTTGTCCCACGCCCTGATGCTGCGCGCTGGCCGTGACGACGTGCTGCTGCCGCTGATGCGCCAGATCGCCGAGGCCATTCGTACCCTGGCCCACGCTCACGCCGACGTGCCGATGCTGTCGCGCACCCACGGCCAGCCGGCTTCGCCGACCACCCTGGGCAAGGAACTGGCCAACGTCGTGTACCGCCTGGAGCGCCAGATCGCCCAGGTTGCCGCCGTACCGCTGCTGGGCAAGATCAACGGCGCCGTGGGCAACTACAACGCCCACCTGTCGGCCTACTCGCAGATCGACTGGGAAGCCAACGCCCGTGCCTTCATCGAAGACGAGCTGGGCCTGCAGTTCAACCCGTACACCACCCAGATCGAGCCGCACGACTACATCGCCGAACTGTTCGACGCCATCGCCCGCTTCAACACCATCCTGATCGACTTCGACCGTGACGTATGGGGTTACATTTCGCTGGGCTACTTCAAGCAGAAGACCGTCGCCGGCGAAATCGGCTCGTCGACCATGCCGCACAAGGTCAACCCGATCGACTTCGAAAACTCCGAAGGCAACCTGGGCATCGCCAACGCCCTGTTCCAGCACCTGGCCAGCAAACTGCCGATCTCGCGCTGGCAGCGTGACCTGACCGACTCCACCGTGCTGCGCAACCTGGGTGTGGGTTTCGCCCACAGCGTCATTGCCTACGAAGCCAGCCTGAAAGGCATCGGCAAGCTGGAAGTGAACGAAGCCCGCATCGCCGCCGACCTGGACGCCTGCTGGGAAGTGCTGGCCGAACCGATCCAGACCGTGATGCGCCGCTTCAACATCGAAAACCCCTACGAAAAGCTCAAAGAGCTGACCCGTGGCAAGGGCATCACCCCACAAGCGCTGCTGACCTTCATCGACGGCCTGGACATGCCAGCCGAAGCCAAGGCCGAGCTCAAGCTGCTGACCCCTGCTACCTACATCGGTAACGCGGCAGCCCAGGCCAAACGCGTCTAAGCGGACCGCCGCGTATAACGCCCGGCCTGGCCGGGCGTTTTTATTCCCGTACAAAAATTACGTTTTTTCAATAGGTTGAACATGAATCCTGATACTCCACTGCAGCTGCTCGGCGGCATCTCGGCCCGCGAATTCATGCGCGACTACTGGCAGAAAAAGCCGCTGCTGGTGCGCCAGGCCTTCCCGGACTTCATTAGCCCGATCGACCCCGACGAGCTGGCTGGCCTGGCCCTGGAAGAAGAAGTCGAGTCGCGTATCGTGCTGGAGCATGGCGCCCACCCGTGGGAACTGCGCCGTGGCCCGTTCACCGAAGACACCTTCGCCGAGCTGCCGGAAAAAGACTGGACGCTGCTGGTACAGGCCGTCGACCAGTTCGTTCCGGAAGTCGCCGAGCTGCTGGAGAACTTCCGCTTCCTGCCCAGCTGGCGCATCGACGACGTGATGATCAGCTTCGCTGCCCCTGGTGGCAGCGTTGGCCCGCACTTCGACAACTACGACGTGTTCCTGTTGCAGGGCCACGGCCAGCGCAACTGGAAGGTCGGCCAGATGTGCAGCAGCGACAGCGCGCTGCTGGAGCATGCCGACCTGCGTATCCTGGCCGAGTTCGAGCAGGGCGAAGAATGGACCCTGGAGCCAGGTGACATGCTGTACCTGCCACCACGCCTGGCCCACTACGGCGTTGCCGTGGACGAGTGCCTGACCTACTCGGTTGGCTTCCGTGCCCCTAGCGCCGCCGAAGTACTTACCCACTTCACCGACTTCCTCGGCCAGTTCCTGCCCGACGAAGAACGCTACAGCGACGCCGACGCCGAGCCTGCCAGCGACCCGCACCAGATCCAGCATGACGCCCTCGACCGCCTCAAGGCACTGCTCGACAAGCACATGAACGACAAGGACCTGCTGCTGACCTGGTTTGGCCAGTTCATGACAGAACCGCGCTACCCGGAACAGATCGTCGGTGAAGAGCTCAGCGAAGAGGAACTGATCGATGCGCTGGAACAAGGCGCCATCCTGATCCGCAACCCGAGCGCCCGCCTGGCCTGGTCGGAATTCGAAGACGACCTGCTGCTGTTCGCCAGCGGCCGCAGCTGCCCACTGCCTGGCAAGCTGCGCGAGCTGCTGAAACTGGTGTGCGCGGCCGACGCCCTGCACATCGACAACCTCAGCGAATGGCTGCAGGATGAAGATGGCCTTATGCTGGTACAGCAGCTGGTGAAACAAGGAAGCCTGGGATTCGCCAATGAATAAGATCCGTGTGCGCCTCGCCGACTGGCACAAGGACAACGCCGACATCCGCCGTATCCGTGAAGCGGTGTTCATCGCCGAACAGCACGTGCCGCCGGAGCTGGAATGGGACTCGGACGATCCGACCGCCGTGCACTTCCTGGCCCTGGAAGGCGACTATCCGATCGGCACCGCCCGCCTGCTGCCCGATGGCACCATCGGCCGGGTCTCGGTATTGAAGGACTGGCGCGGGCTGAAGGTGGGTGACGCACTGATGAATGCGGTGATTGTCGAAGCGCAGAACCGTGACCTGAAGCAGCAGATGCTCAGCGCCCAGGTACACGCCACGCCGTTCTACGAGCGGCTGGGCTTTCGCGTAGTCAGCGAAGAGTTCCTCGAAGCCGGCATTCCGCACGTTGACATGGTGCGCGACTCGCGCCCCTGACCCATAGCCTTTACCGGCCTCTTCGCGGGTAACCCGCGAAGAGGCCGGCGCAGGCCGGTGACATGCTCACTCACAAAAAGCTGTACATCCATCCAGATAAAACTTGCCTCCGCGCCCCTGCTTGCGCATCCTAGTGCTCATCATTCCCCGATGAAGCGTTCCCGGCCATGCGCCTGTTCCTCTGCGAAAAACCCTCCCAGGCAAAAGACATCGCCAAAGTGCTCGGCGCCACCCGCAAGGGCGACGGCTGCTGGCAAGGCACCGACGTCTGCGTAACCTGGTGCATCGGCCACCTGCTGGAAACCGCCCCGCCCGACAGCTACGACGAACGCTACAAGCGCTGGAACCTGGCCGACCTGCCGATCATCCCTGACAAGTGGAAGATGCTGGTCAAACCCAAGACCGCCAGCCAGTTCAAGGCAGTCAAGCGCCTGCTGGGCGAAGCGCGGGAACTGGTGATCGCCACCGACGCCGATCGTGAAGGCGAAATGATCGCCCGCGAACTGGTCGAACATTGTCGCTACCGTGGCCCGGTGCAGCGCCTGTGGCTGTCGGCGCTGGACGACGCCTCCATCCGCAAGGCCTTGGCGCGCCTGCTGCCCGGCCACGAAACCTTCAACCTGTACCACTCGGCGCTGGGCCGTTCCCGCGCCGACTGGCTGATCGGCATGAACATGAGCCGGCTGTTCACCCTGCTGGGCCGGCAATCCGGCTACCAGGGCGTGCTGCCAGTGGGCCGGGTGCAAACGCCCACCCTGCGCCTGGTGGTTGACCGCGACCGCAGCATCGCGAACTTCGTGCCGGTGCCGTTCTGGGCTATCGACGTGCAGTTGGAACACGCCGGCCAGGGTTTCAACGCGCAATGGCGGGCGCCGGAAGACGCCTGTGACGACCAGGGGCGCTGCCTGAACCAGGCACTGGCGCAACGAGCGGCTGCCGATATCGGCCAGGCCGCCACTGCAAGGGCCATGAAGGTGGCCACCGAGCGCGTGCGCGAAGCAGCACCATTGCCCTTCGACCTCGGTACCCTGCAAGAGCTGTGCTCGAAAAAATTCGGCCTCGGCGCCCAGGAAACCCTCGACATCGCCCAGGCGCTGTACGAAACCCATAAGCTGATCACCTACCCGCGCAGCGACTGTGGCTATCTGCCGCAAAGCCAGCACGCCGAGGCAGCAGCCATCCTCGCCGCCCTGCAACGGGCCGATGCCAGCCTGGCGCCCCTGCAGCCCTACCTTGAGCCGCAACGCCGCTCGCGGGCCTGGAACGACGCCAAGGTCAGTGCCCACCACGGCATCATCCCCACTGCCGCTGCCAGCGACCCGGCGCGCCTGCCAGCCAAGTACAAGGCGGTGTACACCCTGATCCGCGCCCGCTACCTGGCGCAGTTCCTGCCCAACCACGAGTATGACCGCACCCAGGCCGACTTCGACTGCGCGGGCCATGCCCTGCGCGCGGTGGGCAAGCAGATCGTCGAACCGGGCTGGCGCCGCGCGCTACCCGAGGCGCTGACCCCAACCAAGGGCCGTGAGGCACCACCCGCCCAGGTACTGCCAGTGCTGCGCGAAGGCCAGGACTGCGACGTGCAGGGCCTGCAGCTGAAAGACCTATGGACCCAGCCGCCCAAGCCGTTTACCGAAGGCGACCTGATCAAGGCGATGAAGAACGTGGCCAAGCTGGTCGACGACCCACGGCTGAAACAGAAGCTCAAGGAAACCACCGGTATCGGCACCGAAGCCACCCGCGCCAGCATTATCCAAGGCCTGCTCGATCGCGGTTATCTGGTGAAGAACGGCAAGGCACTGTCGGCCACGCCTGCCGCGTTCAGCCTGATCGACGCCGTACCGCGCGCCATCGCTGACCCAGGCACCACGGCCATCTGGGAGCAGGCGCTGGACATGGTGCAGAGCGGCGAGATGAGCCTGGAAGACTTCGTCGCCCGGCAGTCGGCATGGATGGGCAAGCTGGTGGAGCGTTGCCAGGGTATGCGCATGACCATCAGCGGGCCCGCAGTCGGGGCGGCACCCCCTTGGAAGAAGAAGCGCCGGGGTAGCGGGAGAAGCAAAGCGGCCGGGGGCAAAGCAGCGGCGGGCAAACCAAGGCAGCCGCGGAAAAAAGCGGCAACCTGAATGTTTGCAGTGCCAGTACCGGCCTCTTCGCGGCTAAAGCCGCTCCCACCTGCGGGAGCTGGCTTGCCGGCGATGAGCCCCGCACAGGCAGCACAACTTCCCGCTACTCGCCAAAATCTCTCCTAACCTCAATAGCTCCCATCGGTTCCTGCGCACAGGAGACACGAACATGAGCTATGTAACCACGAAGGACGGCGTACAAATCTTCTACAAAGACTGGGGCCCGCGCGATGCGCCCGTCATTCACTTCCACCACGGCTGGCCGCTGAGCGCCGACGACTGGGACGCACAGATGCTGTTCTTCCTCGCCCAGGGTTACCGCGTGGTAGCCCACGACCGCCGTGGCCATGGGCGCTCCAGCCAGGTATGGGACGACCACGACATGGACCACTACGCCGACGATGTGGCGGCCGTGGTCACCCACCTGGGCACCCAGGGTGCCGTGCATGTCGGCCACTCGACCGGCGGCGGCGAAGTGGTGCGCTACATGGCGCGTCACCCTGAAGGCAAGGTGACCAAGGCCGTGCTGATAGCTGCCGTACCACCGCTGATGGTGCAAACCCCAACCAACCCGGGCGGCCTGCCCAAGTCAGTGTTCGACGGCTTCCAGGCCCAGGTGGCCAGCAACCGTGCGCAGTTCTACCGGGATGTGCCGGCGGGGCCGTTCTATGGCTACAACCGCCCCGGTGTTGAAGCCAGTGAAGGCATTATCAACAATTGGTGGCGCCAGGGCATGATCGGCAGCGCCAAAGCTCATTACGACGGTATCGTGGCCTTTTCCCAGACCGACTTTACCGAGGATTTGAAAGGCATCCAGCAGCCCGTACTGGTAATGCACGGCGATGATGACCAGATCGTGCCGTATGAAAACGCCGGGCCGCTGTCGGCAAAGCTGTTACCCAATGGCACGCTGAAGACCTACAAGGGCTACCCGCATGGCATGCCGACTACCCATGCCGATGTGATCAATGCGGATTTGCTGGCGTTCATCCGCAGCTGATGTGATCGCCAGTAGCGGCCCTATCGCGGGTGAACCCGCGATAGGGCCGCTACTGGCGACACAGTTATCTTCTCTGCAGGGTTGGTTTGAAACAAGTACGCGGCCTGAAACACTGACAGCCTTAGGGACGAGGGATTACCATGCTCGTTTATCTGTCCTTTTGCCGCACCCCCGGCCCTTCAGCTTGAAGCCTCCCATGCCCTTCGAACTCACCGTAGAACCCCTCACCCTGCTGATCCTGGCCCTGGTCGCCTTCGTCGCCGGTTTCATCGATGCCATCGCCGGCGGGGGCGGCCTACTCACCACCCCAGCACTGCTCACTGCCGGCATGCCGCCGCACCTGGTGCTGGGCACCAACAAGCTCAGCTCCACCTTCGGCTCGGCCACGGCCGGCTTTACCTACTACAAGCGCAAGCTGTTCCACCCCGCGCAGTGGCGCCCGGCGCTGTTCGCCACGCTGGTGGGCGCGTTGATCGGGGCGATCGTGGCCCATTACATGCCAGCCGAATGGCTGAACAAGATGCTGCCGGTCATCGTCTTCGCCTGTGGCGTGTACCTACTGTTCGGCGGCACGCCCAAGGCGCCGCTGGACGCCGATGCCCCGATCAGGAAGAAATGGCAGATGCCCCAAGGCTTCACCTTGGGCTTCTACGATGGCGTGGCCGGCCCGGGCACCGGGGCGTTCTGGACGGTCAGCACCCTGCTGCTGTACCCCATCGATCTGGTTCGCGCCAGCGGCGTGGCGCGCAGCATGAACTTCGTCAGCAACATCGCGGCGCTGACGGTGTTCATCATTTCCGGGCAGGTCGACTATATCGTCGGCCTGTGCATGGGCCTGTCGGTGATGGTCGGTGCCTTCTTTGGCGCACGCACGGCGATCAGCGGCGGCAGCAAGTTCATCCGCCCGGTGTTCATCACCGTGGTGCTGGCGTTGACCGTGCGCCTAGCGTGGCAGCACTGGTTCGGGCAGGCCTAAGCGGCGAGCGACATAGAGGTCAATCAGGTAGCGCGCAATAGAGCGCCCAGCCGGCAGCGGCGGCAAGTCGTGGACGCTGAACCACTGGGCGTCCTCGATCTCGTCCGGCTGCATGACGATCTCGCCACCCGCGTATTCAGCATGGAAGCCCAACATCATCGAGTGCGGGAACGGCCAGCACTGGCTGCCAACGTACTGGATGTTCTGCACCTCCACCGCCACTTCTTCACGCACTTCGCGCACCAGGCAGTCCTCGGCCGACTCGCCCGGCTCGGCAAAGCCTGCCAGGGTGCTGTACACCCCCGTGACGAAGCGCGGCGAGCGTGCCAACAGGATTTCGTCGCCACGGGTCACCAGCACGATCATGCTCGGCGAAATGCGCGGGTAGCTGCGTAGATCGCACGGCTGGCAGTACATCGCACGCTCCCAGCGGATTTGAGTCATCGCCTGGCCGCAGCTGCCGCAGAAACGGTGCTCGCGAGCCCAGGTGCCGATCTGCGCGGCATAACCCAGAACCTTGTAGGTGTCGAAGTCACCCTCCAGCATGAACGCGCGCAGGCCGCGCCAGTTGCAACCGGGCACGTCGCTGGCAGCGCGCAGTTCCAGCAGGAATACAGGCTCGCCGTCGAAGTGGCCAATGCCGTGTTCGCACAGCACATCCAGGCCCTGGCGCTTGAGCCAGTCACGAGGGAACAGCGCGCCGTTGGCGTCGTGCAGAAACCCTTCCGGGCTGCGCGCCACGGCCAGCCCGCCAGTGATCTGTGGGTCGAGTACTGCGGTAGTCCAGCGTGCTGACATCTCGGGTTTCCTTTACTGCGCGTGCGCCGGCCCGGTCAGTCGGCGAACGTCGGTTTCTGTTTGCTCATGTGCGCGGCCACGGCCACGCGCAGGTCTTCGGACTGCAGCATCGCGGCGTTCCACGTGGCGATGTAGTCCAGGCCATCGTCGATGCGGTGGTCGCGCATGTAGCTGAGCATTTCCTTGGTGCCCGCCACCGCGATCGGCGATTTTGCAGCAATCTGGCGGGCGATGGCAAAAACCCCGTCCAGCAGCGCGGCGTGGTCACCATAGACCCGGTTCACCAGGCCAATGCGCAGCGCCTCGTCAGCGGCGACATTACGCCCGGTGAACGCCAGCTCACGCATCATGCCGTCGCCGATGATATGTGGCAAACGTTGCAGCGTGCCGACGTCGGCGGCCATGCCCATGTCGATTTCCTTGATCGAGAATTGCGCGTCACTGCTGCAGTAGCGCATGTCGCAAGCCGAGATCAGGTCGATGGCGCCACCGATGCAATAGCCCTGCACCGCCGCCAGCACCGGTTTACGGCAGCTGTCCACGGCGGTGAACGAGGCTTGCAGCCGCTGTATGGTCTTGCGCAGGAACCGCGCATTGCGGCCCACGTCCTTGCCCATCTCCCCGGCCAGCGAGGCCAGCATCATCAGGTCGATACCGGCCGAGAAGTGCTTGCCGGCACCGCTGATGACCACCGCACGCACGGCGTCTGTGTCGTCGACCCACTGGAAGATATCGACGATCTCTTCCCAGAAGGCCGCGTTCATCGCGTTGACCTTTTCCGGGCGGTTGATCTGAACGTGGGCGATGCTATCGGTCAGCTCGACCTTGAATGCGGTGTATTCGGTCACGAACGGAACTCCTAGGGTTGGATGGTTCACCATCGTGGATGGTAACCCAGCTGGACCAGACAATGGTTTGCGCATACAACTTTTGCCCCGCCGCGGGATCGAACCCCAGGTAAGCCCTCATCCGTTTCAAGGAGATCAACCATGGCGCTACGCACCACGCTGCTGCTTTCCTGCATGACCCTTGCCTTGCTCGGCTGCGCCGGCAACGACCACCCTGCACCGCCGCGCACCCAACAGGTGGACCTGCAGCGCTACCAGGGCACCTGGTACGAACTGGCGCGGCTGCCGATGTTCTTCCAGCGTAATTGCGTACAGTCCGAGGCTCATTATGGGCTACGCGCCGATGGCCGTATCGACGTGACCAACCGCTGCAAGGAAAAGGATGGTGAGGTGAACGAAGCCAAAGGCATCGCTGAAGCCCAGCAGCCGGGTAGTACCGACAAATTGTGGGTGCGCTTCGACAACTGGTTCAGCCGCCTGGCCCCTGGCCTGACCAAGGGCGAGTACTGGGTGCTGTACCACGACAAGGATTACCGCGTGGCGCTGGTCGGCCACCCCAACCGTGAGTACCTGTGGCTGCTTTCGCGCACCCCTGCGGTCACCGACCAGCAGCGCGAACAGTTGCTGAACATTGCCCGCGAGCAAGGCTACGACACCAGCAAGCTGATCTGGCGGCAGGCTGACTAACCGACAATCGACGGTCTGCGGCAACCCGGCTAAGGTGTGCGGCGTTGTTCGTCTCGAAGGAACGAGGCCCTGCGTATTGCGCGAGTTTGCGCGACTGGACTGGCCCAAGGAGCCGCAACATGGACCTGCTGTTTCTCGGTACCTCCGCCGGGGTGCCCACCAAAGCCCGCAACGTCAGCGCCACCGCCGTAGTCGAAGCCAGTGGTAGCCACTGGTACCTGGTCGACTGCGGCGAGGGCACCCAGCACCGACTGTTGCACACGCCGCTGTCGGTTCGCGACCTGCAGGCGGTTTTCATTACCCACGTTCATGGTGACCATTGCTTCGGCCTGCCCGGGCTGCTCGCCAGTGCTGGCATGAGTGGCCGTAGCCAACCGCTGGATATTGTCTTGCCTGCCGCGCTGCACGGCTGGCTCCGCCAAGGCCTGGCCGCCAGTGATACCTTCCTGCCGTTCGAGCTGCGCCTGCTGGCCGTGGAAGATTGGCAGGGCTGGCGCAACCAGACCCTGCAGGTGACAGCGGTGCGCTTGTCGCACCGGGTACCGAGCGTAGGTTTCGTGTTTACCGAACTCAACCCCGCCCCCCGCCTGGACATCCTGCGCCTGGAGGCTGAGGGCATACCGCGTGGCCCGATGTGGGGCGAGCTGGCCAAGGGGCGTACCGTGCAATTCGGCGAGCAGCTGTTGCATGGCAATGAATACCTGCGTGGCTCGCGCCCGCCCCGGCGGGTTATCGTGTGTGGTGACAATGACAACCCGCAATTGCTCGCCGACGCCGCCCGAGGCGCCGATGTGCTGGTGCATGAGGCAACCTTCACGCAGGCGGTGGTGGAGCGGACCGGGGTCACCTTTGGCCACAGCACCGCGGCGGCGGTGGCGCGCTTTGCCGAGGCGGCAGGCGTGCGCAACCTGGTGCTGACGCACTTCAGTGCCCGCTATCAGAGCGACCCAAGGCGCAGCCCGAGCATCAACGACGTGCGTGATGAGGCGCTGGCTCACTACCGCGGCCGGCTGGTGCTGGCCCGGGACCTGCAGCGCTATCACATTGGCCGTGACGGCTACCTGGAACCAGCCCTGTAGGAGATAACACAGCACTACGGACTGCGCTGTCGCGCAGAGAACTGAATTCGTAAGCGCGACGCGGCCTGTGTGGGAGCGGGCGCGCCCGCGAAGAATCCAGCGCGGTGGCTGGCACCGGCTAAGCCGGTGTTCGCGGGTGAACCCGCTCCTACAAACGGACGGAGTGGCTCCGCCGATCTATGGCCAAACACGACCAGTGAAGGAGCCGCCCTTACCCCTGATCAGGCTGCCAGGCGGCCGCTGGCAATGGCCTGCGAAGCAGCCAGCATCGCCCGCAACAACACCGCACACCCCGCCGCCAGGTCACCGGGTGCGGCGTTTTCAATCTCGTTGTGGCTGATGCCGTTCTCGCACGGAACGAAAATCATCCCCGCCGGCCCCAGCTCGGCGAGAAAGATCGCGTCATGCCCTGCCCCGCTGACGATGTCCATGTGCGGCAACCCCAGTGCCTTGGCCGAATCGCGCACGGCATCGACACAGCCCTTGTCAAAGTACAATGCCGGGAAGTCCGCCGTGGGCACCAGTTCGTGGCTCAGGCCATGCTTGGCACAGGTGGCCTCGATGACCTCTCGCACCTCGGCGATCATCGCATCCAGTTGTTCGCCCTCAAGGTGGCGGAAGTCCAGGGTCATGCGCACTTCGCCCGGGATTACGTTGCGTGAGCCCGGGTAGGCCTGCAAGCAACCCACCGTGCCGCAGGCATGCGGCTGGTGGCCGAGGGCTGTGCGGTTGACCGCTTCGACCACCGCGGCGGCACCCACCAGGGCATCCTTGCGCAGGTGCATGGGGGTGGGGCCGGCATGGGCTTCGACACCGCGCAGGGTCAGGTCGAACCACTTCTGGCCAAGGGCACCAAGGACCACCCCAATGGTCTTGGCCTGGTCCTCGAGTATCGGCCCTTGCTCGATATGCGCTTCGAAATATGCCCCCACCGGGTGCCCGAGCACCGCACGTGGGCCGGCGTAGCCGATGGCATTCAACGCCTCGCCCACACTGGTGCCCTGGGCATCGCGCTTGGCCAGGGTTTCTTCCAGGGTGAACTTGCCGGCGAACACACCCGACCCCATCATGCAGGGGGCAAAGCGCGAACCTTCTTCGTTGGTCCACACCACCACCTCCAGCGGTGCTTCGGTTTCCACGCCCAGGTCGTTGAGGGTACGGAGCACTTCCAGCCCGGCCATCACGCCGAAACAGCCGTCGAACTTGCCGCCAGTGGGCTGGGTATCGATATGGCTGCCGGTCATCACCGGTGGCAGCTTGGGGTTACGCCCAGGGCGACGGGCGAAGATATTGCCCACGGCATCGACGCTGACCGTGCAACCGGCCGCCTCACACCACTGCACGAACAAATCACGGGCCTGGCGGTCGAGGTCGGTCAGGGCCAGGCGGCAGACACCACCCTTGGGCGTGGCGCCGAGGCGGGCCAGGTCCATCAGCGATTGCCAGAGGCGGGCACTGTCGATGTGGTGGGCGGTGGTCTTGAGAATGTCTTGGAAAGGGGTCACGGGTTTCTCCTTCAGGCTTTTTTGTTGTCTGTTCGGGCCTCTTCGCGGGCACGCCCGCGAAGAAGCAGACACGGTCTCAGGGCAAGGGCTTGACCAGCCGCGCCGGGCTGCGCGCCGCCAAGCCGGCGAACACGTAGTACAACGCCGCCCCCAGCAGTGAGCCGGTGAACCAGCCATAGTCGTAGAACCAGCTGAAGCTGCTGTTGCCGATCGCCAGCACCGTCAACCCCACGGGCAGCACGAAGGCGGCGAAGCCGGCCCAGTTCCACGCCGGGTACACGTCGTCGCGGTACAGCCCGGCCAGGTCCAGCTTTTGCCGGCGGATCAGGAAGTAATCCACCACCATGATCCCGGCTATCGGCCCGAGCAGGCTGGAGTAGCCCAGCAACCAATTGGAGTACACGCTTTCCAGGCTCAGGTCGGACACGATCCAGCCCAGTTTCTTCAGCAACTCGTGGCCCATCAGCGCCAGGCCGATGAAGCCGGTCAGCCACACCGCACGGCTACGCCCGATCAGGCGCGGGGCAATGTTCTGGAAGTCGTTGGTCGGCGACACGATGTTCGCCGCAGTGTTGGTCGACAGCGTGGCGATCACGATCAGCGCCATGGCCAGGGCGACCCAGAACGGGCTGTGGATCTTGCCGATCAGGCTGACCGGGTCGGACACCGTTTCGCCCACCAGCGACGCCGAGGCCGCAGTCAGCACCACACCCAAGGCCGCGAACAGGAACATGGTCAGCGGCAGGCCAAAGATCTGCCCGAGGATCTGGTCCTTCTGGCTGCGGGCATAACGGCTGAAATCGGGGATGTTCAGCGACAGCGTGGCCCAGAAGCCGACCATGGCCGTGAGCCCAGCGCAGAAGTAGCTGACCACGCTGGCGCCTTCAGGGCGTTTGGGCGGTTGCGCCAGCAGTTCGGTCATCGACATGTGTGGCAAGGCCCACACCAGCAGGCCCAGCCCAACGGCCACCAGCAGCGGCGCCGAAAGCGTTTCCAGCCACTTGATCGACTCGGCGCCGCGCAGTACCACCCACAGGTTCAGGCACCAGAAGATCATGAACCCGATCACCTCGCCGACACCGCCCAAGGCCTTCCACCCGTCAAACACCGAACCCAGGAACAGGTGGATAGCCAGCCCGCCGAACAGGGTCTGGATGCCGAACCAGCCACAGGCCACCACGGCGCGAATCAAGCACGGTACGTTGGAGCCCAGAATGCCGAACGACGAGCGCAGCAGCACCGGAAACGGGATGCCGTACTTGGTGCCGGGAAACGCGTTGAGGGTCAGCGGGATCAGCACGATGAGGTTGGCCAGCAGAATCGCCAGCAACGCCTCGCCGACGCTGAGGCCAAAGTAGGCTGTGAGCACGCCGCCGAGGGTGTAGGTTGGCACGCAGATGGACATGCCTACCCACAGGGCAGTGATATGCCATTTGTTCCAGGTGCGCTGGTGCACCTTGGTCGGGGCGATGTCGTGGTTGTAGCGCGGGCTGTCGAGAACATCACTGCCCTCGGCCAGCTCGAACAGGCCATCCTGCTCGACCACTTGCGATCTGCTCTGTTGCATGGGCCTTTCTCCAGACTTTTTCTAGTTGTCTGCTCATCGGGCTAATTCGATGGCCGGAGTACACACGCGTCTAAGTGCCTTAGAAATCTCGACCAATTTTCTATCTTGTCAAGTTAGTCAAAAACCCTGAAAGCCCCGAGCTAGGCGGGATCGAAATATTTAATTCATGCAAATCAACGACTTAAAGACCACAAAATAAATAGGAAATTTTCTTGCTGAATTCAGGATCAGCATCTAGCCTCGAATCTTGTCAGGTATGACAGGATTAAACCCCTGCCCTGCTCCCGAAAATTCCAAGAACCGGCCAAGACCGGTCAGCCTGCGAGGTAAACGGCATGTCCCTGTTGATCCGTGGCGCCACCGTTGTTACCCACGAAGAGAGTTACCCCGCCGATGTGCTGTGTGCCGATGGCCTGATCCGAGCAGTCGGGCCTGGCCTGGAAGCGCCGACCGATTGCGAGATCCTCGACGGCAGCGGGCAATACCTGATGCCGGGTGGCATCGACCCGCACACCCATATGCAATTGCCGTTCATGGGCACCGTGGCCAGTGAAGACTTCTTCAGCGGTACCGCCGCCGGCCTGGCGGGCGGCACCACATCGATCATCGACTTCGTCATTCCCAACCCGCAGCAGTCACTGCTGGAGGCCTTTCACACCTGGCGCGGCTGGGCCCAGAAAAGTGCCAGCGACTATGGCTTCCACGTCGCCGTCACCTGGTGGAGCGAGCAGGTGGCCGAGGAGATGGGCGAACTGGTGGCCAAGCATGGGGTGAACAGCTTCAAGCACTTCATGGCCTACAAGAACGCCATCATGGCGGCCGACGACACCTTGGTGGCCAGCTTCGAGCGCTGCCTGCAGCTAGGTGCAGTGCCCACCGTGCATGCCGAAAATGGCGAGCTGGTGTTCCACCTGCAGAAAAAGCTGCTGGCACAGGGCCTGACCGGGCCGGAAGCGCACCCCCTGTCGCGCCCTTCGCAGGTTGAAGGCGAGGCGGCCAGCCGCGCTATCCGCATTGCCGAAACCCTCGGTACACCGCTGTACCTGGTGCACATTTCCAGCCGCGAGGCGCTGGATGAAATCGCCTATGCGCGAGCCAAGGGCCAACCGGTTTACGGCGAAGTGCTGCCTGGCCACTTGCTGCTGGACGACAGTGTCTATCGTGACCCGGACTGGGCCACAGCCGCCGGCTATGTCATGAGCCCGCCGTTCCGCCCGCGCGAGCACCAGGAAGCGCTGTGGCGCGGGCTGCAGGCGGGCAACCTGCACACCACCGCCACCGACCACTGCTGCTTCTGCGCCGAACAGAAAGCCATGGGCCGGGATGACTTCAGCCGCATCCCCAATGGCACCGCCGGCATTGAAGACCGCATGGCGGTGCTGTGGGATGCCGGGGTCAACAGCGGGCGCCTGTCGATGCACGAGTTCGTGGCACTGACCTCTACCAACACGGCGAAGATCTTCAACCTGTTCCCACGCAAGGGCGCCATCCGCGTTGGGGCCGATGCCGACCTGGTGCTATGGGACCCGCAAGGCACACGCACCATCTCGGCCCAGACCCACCACCAGCGGGTGGACTTCAACATCTTCGAAGGCCGCACTGTTCGAGGCGTCCCGAGCCACACCATCAGCCAAGGCAAAGTGGTCTGGGCCGCCGGCGACCTGCGCGCCGAGGCGGGCGCGGGGCGGTACGTGGAGCGGCCGGCGTATCCGTCGGTGTATGAGGTGCTGGGGCGTCGGGCCGACCAGCAGCGGCCGACGCCCGTTCAGCGCTGAAGCCATTGGGGCTGCTGCGCAGCCCATCCGACCGGTCCGGCGCCCCGGCTCCACCACAACACCTGTCGCCTGCACCCTAAAAAAATAGAGAGGCTACAACCGTGATCGACGCCCTGAACCATTTGCCGCGCCCCCGGGCCGGCGCCGACCAATTGGCCGAGTGCTTCAGCGACCTGGCCCCACCCCTCACCGCGCGCCAGGCCGCCGTGGAAAGCGCCCGCTGCCTTTATTGCTACGACGCCCCCTGCGTCAACGCGTGCCCCAGCGAAATCGACATCCCGTCATTCATCCACCGCATCAGCGACGAGAACCTGCAAGGCGCTGCCGAACGGATTCTGTCGGCCAACATTCTCGGCGGCAGCTGCGCCCGCGTCTGCCCGACCGAAATCCTGTGCCAGCAAGCGTGTGTGCGCAACAACGCGCAGGAATGCGCCCCGGTACTGATCGGCCAGTTGCAGCGCTATGCCCTGGACAATGCCCGGTTCAGCGAACACCCGTTCCAGCGTTCACCGGCCACGGGCAAGCGCATTGCGGTGGTCGGCGCTGGCCCTGCGGGGCTGGCCTGCGCGCATCGGCTGGCCATGCATGGCCATGACGTGGTGGTGTTCGAAGCCTGTGACAAGCCAGGTGGCCTCAATGAATACGGCATCGCCCGCTACAAGCTGGTGGACGATTATGCCCAGCGGGAAGTGGCATTCCTGCTGGGCATCGGCGGTATCGAGCTGCGCCATGGCCAGCGCCTGGGGGGCAACCTCAGCCTGGGCGAACTGCGCGAACAATACGATGCGGTGTTCCTTGGCCTGGGCCTGAATGCCGTGCGCCAGCTGGGGCTGGCCGATGAAGAGGCCCCCGGCCTGCTCGCCGCCACCGCTTACATCCGCGAGTTGCGCCAGGCAGACGACCTCAGCCAACTGCCGCTGGCCGAGCGCTGCCTGGTGATCGGCGCTGGCAACACCGCCATCGACATGGCAGTGCAAATGAGCCGCCTAGGTGCACGCGACGTCAACCTGGTGTACCGCCGTGGCCACGCCGACATGGGGGCCACCGGGCACGAACAGGACATCGCCAAGGCCAACCAGGTGCGCTTGCACACCTGGGCCCGCCCCGACAGCGTGCTGCTGGATGACACCGGCAACGTACGCGGCATGCGCTTTGCCCGTACCGAATTGGCCGACGGCCGCCTGCGCGACACCGGCGAAACCTTCGAACTGGCCGCCGACGCCATCTTCAAGGCCATCGGCCAGCGTTTCGACGACAGCAGCCTCGCCGACCCAGTGGCCGCGCAACTGGCCCGTGACGGTGAGCGTATTCGCGTTGACGTGAACATGCAGACCAGCCTGCCAGGGGTATACGCCGGTGGCGACTGCACCGCGCTGGGCCAGGACCTCACCGTTCAGGCCGTACAACACGGCAAAGTGGCCGCCGAAGCCATCCATGCCCAACTCATGCTCAACGTGGAGGCAGCGTAATGGCCGACTTGTCTATCGTGTTCGCCGGAATCAAGGCCCCCAACCCGTTCTGGCTGGCGTCCGCGCCGCCCACCGACAAAGCCTACAACGTGGTCCGCGCCTTTGAAGCCGGCTGGGGTGGCGTGGTGTGGAAGACCCTTGGCGAAGACCCGGCCGCGGTCAACGTCTCGTCGCGCTACTCGGCCCATTACGGCGCCAACCGCCAGGTGCAGGGCATCAACAACATCGAACTGATCACCGACCGTTCACTGGAAATCAACCTGCGCGAAATCACCCAGGTGAAGAAGGACTGGCCCGACCGCGCGTTGATCGTGTCGCTGATGGTGCCGTGCGAGGAAGCGTCGTGGAAGTTCATCCTGCCGCTGGTGGAAGCCACCGGCGCCGATGGCATCGAGCTGAACTTCGGCTGCCCGCACGGCATGCCGGAGCGCGGCATGGGCGCGGCGGTCGGCCAGGTGCCGGAGTACGTGGAAATGGTCACCCGCTGGTGCAAGCAGCACTGCTCGCTGCCGGTGATCGTCAAGCTGACGCCGAACATCACCGACATCCGCCAATCGGCACGGGCTGCGCATCGCGGCGGGGCCGATGCAGTGTCGCTGATCAACACCATCAACTCGATCACCAGCGTCGACCTTGACCGCATGGTCGCCCACCCCATCGTCGGTGACCAGAGCACCCATGGCGGTTACTGTGGCTCGGCGGTGAAGCCGATCGCCCTGAACATGGTCGCGGAGATTGCCCGTGACCCGGCCACCCATGGCCTGCCGATTTGCGGCATCGGCGGCATCGGCAACTGGCGCGACGCGGCCGAATTCATGGCGCTGGGCAGCGGCGCGGTGCAGGTGTGCACGGCGGCCATGCTGCATGGCTTTCGCATCGTCGAAGACATGAAAGACGGCCTGGCCCGCTGGATGGACCAGCACGGCCACGCCAACATCGAGGCGTTCCGGGGCCAGGCGGTAGGGCATACCACCGACTGGAAGTACCTGGACATCAACTACAAGTCGGTGGCGCATATCGACCAGCAAGCGTGCATCGGTTGCGGTCGCTGCCACATCGCCTGCGAGGACACCTCGCACCAGGCCATCGCCAGTACGCTGAAGGCAGACGGTACGCATGCCTACAGCGTGATCGAGGAAGAATGTGTGGGCTGCAACCTGTGCCAGATCACCTGCCCGGTGGAGAACTGCATCGACATGCAGGCGCAGGATACTGGCAAGCCTTACCTGAACTGGACCCAGGACCCGCGCAACCCCTACCGCGAAGCGAGCTGATGTAGACCGGCGCCCGCCGCACAGGCACGGCCTTTTTGTGGGCAGCAAAAAGACCGTGCGCGGCAGGCATGGCCGGTCACGGTTCCAGGCCAATCCCCCGCAGGATCACACTGGTCACCGTCTGCACCGCACTTTCGAACGCCAGGTCCGACAGTTCATCGCCGCCGTTGAGCAACTGCACCTGGTAACCGAAGTCGGCGTAATGCTGGGTCGAGGCCCAGATCATGTACAGCAACGCCGAAGGCTCGACCGGCAGAATGCGCCCCTCCTCCACCCAGCGGCGGATCTTCGCCTCCTTCAGCTTTGCCCAAGGCACCAGGCTGTCATCCAGGTTGCCCCCCAGCACCGGCGCCCCATGCAGCATTTCCTCGGCCCAGATCTTCGAGCCTAGCGGCCGTGACCGCGAATGCCCCATTTTCGCGCGGATGTAGCTGGTCAGGACCACCCGTGGGTCGTCGAAATTCTCGAAACACAGCGCGTCCTGCTTCCACACGTCCAGCAGGTCCTGCAGCACCGCGCGGAACAACTCGTCCTTGGTGCTGAAGTAGTAATGCAGGTTGGAACGCGGCAGTTCAGCCTGCTCGGCGATATCGCCCATGGAGGTCGCGCCGTAGCCTTTTTCGGCGAACACCTTTTCCGCCGCTTGCAGGATCTTGCCAACGTTGCGCCGGCGAATTTCGATCTTGTGATTGGCCATCAGGCTTGAGCCGTCCACACCGCCAGTTCATAACCGTCCGGGTCAATGAAATGGAAACGCCGCCCACCGGGGAAGGCAAAGGTCGCGCGGCTGATACTGCCCCCCGCCGCGGTCACGCGCTGCTGCGTGGCTTGCAGGTCATCGGCGTAAAGGATTACCAGCGCGCCCCCCGGGCGTACCGGCTCCCCCGTGGTAAAGCCGCCCGTGAGGCGGCCATCGCTGAATTCGCTGTAGGTTGGGCCGTAGTCGGTGAAGCGCCAGCCGAAAACATGCCCATAGAACGCCTTGCTGCGCGCGATGTCGCTGACATTGAACTCGATGTTGTCGATCTGCCGATCCGAACCGCGGATACCCATGTACGCTCCTTGCCGAATGAGATTTGACCTAGTCTACCCCGCTCGCTTGCCGGAGCGCGCACAAATCTGGTGCAGCCGGCTTAACCGCAACTGGCCCGGTCGCGGGCCGGGCAGCTGGCCTGCTGGAGGTTCAGGGCGGTGTTGATGATGCCGATATGGCTGAACGCCTGCGGGTAGTTGCCAAGCATGCGCTGGCAGGCCGGGTCGTATTGCTCGGCCAGCAGGCCCACGTCGTTGCACAGGCCGGTCAAACGCTCGTACAACGCTTGCGCTTGCGCCATCCGGCCCAGCAGGATGTAGACGTCGGCCAGCCAGAACGAGCACACCAGGAAAGTACCCTCGCCCGGGGCCAGGCCATCGCCTGCACTGTCACTGTCGTAGCGCATCAGCAACCCGTTTTTCAGCAAGCGTTGCTCGATCTGTTCCAGCGTGCGCAGAAAGCGCGGGTCATCGGCAGGCAGGAAGCCGGTCAGGGCGATCTGCAGCAGGCTGGCGTCCATCTCGTCCGAACCATAGGCCTGAACGAAGAAACTGCCGCTGCTGTCGAGCCCTTGCTCACACACTTCACGGCGGATCTGGTCGGCCACCTGGCGGTAATGCTGGCCATGCTCACGGCCTTCTTCGGTGGTGTCTGCCAAGCCGGCAGCGCGGTCGAACGCCACCCAGGCCATCACCTTGGAGTGCACGAACTGCTGGCGGCCGCCGCGGACCTCCCAGATACCCTCGTCCGGCTGGCGCCAGATACGCTCCACATAGGGCAGGATCAGCCGAGAGATGGCGGCGCTACGCGGATGGCGCGGCAAGCCGCCCTTGATTGCCTGGCTCATGGCATCGGCCAGTTCGCCATAGATATCCAGCTGCGCCTGGGCCGACGCGGCATTGCCCACCCGCACCGGTTGCGAATGCTCGTAACCCTGCAACCAGGGCAAGGTGTATTCCTGCAGGTCGCGCTCGCCACCCAGGCCGTACATGATCTGCATCTGTTCGGGGTTGCCGGCCACCGAGCGCAGCAGCCATTCGCGCCAGGCCTGGGCCTCGTCGAAATAGCCCAGGTTCATGAATGCCAGCAAGGTCATGGTGGCGTCGCGCAGCCAGCAGAAACGGTAATCCCAGTTGCGCTCGCCGCCGAGTTGTTCCGGCAACGACGTGGTGACGGCCGCAACGATGCCGCCAGTAGGCGCATATGTCATGGCTTTCAGGGTGAGCAACGAGCGACGAACCAGTGCGCTGTAGGGGCCCACCTGAGGGCAGCGGTCGGCGAACGCCTGCCAGTGCTCGCAGGTATAGGCCAGGGCCGCGTCGGCATCGCAGCCGGGCTGCACCGGCAGGTGCGAGGGCTGGTGGCGCAGGTTGAACACCTGGCGCTGGCCGGCCGCCACGCGAAAGCGCGCGCCGGTGTGGTGGTCGCGGGCATGGGGCGGTACGGTGCTGCACAGGATCAGGCGGTCGGGGCCGGCCACCGCGCTGAGGGTGAGCGGGTCCAGGCGTTCGACCCATGGCACGCTGCGCCCGTAATCGAAGCGCATGACCAGGTCCATTTCAAAATTGGTTTCGCCCGAGAGACCTTCGACGATGCGCACCACGGCGTTGACGTCACCCAGCGGCATGAAATCGAGCACGCGGGCCCGGCCAGTGGCAGTGACCCACGTAGTTTCCAGCACCAGCGTATCGTTCAGGTACTGCCGGCTGCAGTGCTCGACCGGGTCGCAAGGGGCCAGGCGCCAGCGGCCGTTTTCTTCGTTGCCCAGCAAGGCGGCGAACACGGCCGGGGCGTCGAAGCGTGGCAGGCATAGCCAGTCGAGCGAGCCATCACGGCTGACCAGGGCGGCGCTGCGGCAATTGCCCAGCAGGGCGTAATCTTCTATGTGGGCGGGCATCGCGTTTCCTTAAAGTGGTTGCCTGTGCTGGCCCTTTCGCTTGTCAACCCGCCCCACAGGGCCGCGCCGCCCAAGGGGTTGTGCAGCACCTGTCAGAGGGGTTTCACGCGCGAAGCGGCCGGCACACGCTGACAAACCTGTTACCCCAATCGGTGCCATTCCCGCTTGTCCCGGCTCAGCAGGTCATTGCCCGCCTCGGGGCCATCTTCACCCGCCGGGTACTCGTGCACCTCGCCCCCCTGGGCCCAGGCGTCGAGGAACGGCTGCACGGCACGCCAGCCGTTCTCGATGTTGTCGGCCCGCTGGAACAGGGTCTGGTCACCGGTCAGGCAGTCATAGATCAAGGTCTCGTAGCCGGTCGCCGGGGTCATCTTGAAGAAGTCCTTGTAGGCAAAGCCCAGCTCGACGTTCTCCATCACCAACTCCGGCCCGGGGCGCTTGGCCTGCAGGTCGAACCACATGCCTTCGTTGGGCTGAATCTGGATTTTCAGGTAATTGGGTTTGGGCCGCTCCAGCTCCGACTCGCGGAACTGCGCGTACGGTGCCGGCTTGAAACAGATGGCAATCTCGGTGTCACGCACGCTCATGCGCTTGCCGGTACGCAAGTAGAACGGCACGCCCGCCCAACGCCAGTTGTCGATCATCACCTTCAGCGCCACGTAGGTTTCGGTCTGGCTGTCGGGTGCGACGTTGGCCTCCTCGCGGTAGCCGGGCAGGTGCTTGCGCCCCTGCTTGCCGGCGCTGTACTGGCCCCGCACGGAATGCTTCAGCGCCATCTTCGCCGACCACGGGCGGATGGCGCCGATCACCTTGGCCTTTTCGCCGCGCACGGCGTCGGCGCCGAACGCTGCCGGCGGTTCCATGGCAACCATGGCCAGCAGCTGGAACAGGTGGTTGGGCACCATGTCGCGCAAGGCGCCGGTGGCGTCGTAGAAGCCACCCCGCGTCTCGACACCGACGGTTTCTGCGGCGGTGATCTGCACATGGTCGATGTAGTGGTTGTTCCAGAAAGACTCGAATAGCCCATTGGAGAACCGGCTGACCAGAATGTTCTGCACCGTTTCCTTGCCCAGGTAATGGTCGATACGGTAGATCTGCCGCTCGCCCATCACCTTCAGCAGGCAGGCGTTCAACGCCTCGGTACTGGCCAGGTCGGTGCCGAACGGCTTCTCCACCACTACCCGGCGAAAGCCGCCGGCAGACTCGTCGAGCAAGCCGGCCTCGCCAAGGCGCTGGGCCACTTCAGGGAAGAAACGCGGCGAGGTGGCCAGGTAAAAGATGGCGTTGCCGTGGCTGGTCTTCTCGATGCGCTTGCCCAGGGCCTGGTAAGTGGCCGGGTCGAGAAAATCGCCCGTCTGGTAGTCCAGGCGCTTGGCCAGCCGCGCCCAGAGTTTTTCGTCCAGGCACTGCGCGGCGCCCTCGCCGCCCTTGTCCCGCTCGGCCATGAACGCATGCAGGCGTGCGGCAAACTCCTCGGCCGTGGCAGGGTTGTGATCAACGCCAACGATGCGCAGGTTGCGGTCGAGCAAACCGTCGCGGCTGAGGTTGTACAGCGCAGGCATGAGCAAGCGCTTGACCAGGTCGCCATTGGCGCCGAACAGAAACAGCGTGCAGGGGGGTGCGGCCGGAGTGCTCTTTTTAGTCATTCGTCTTTTTTCTCGACATGGCCACCGAAGCCCAGGCGCATGGCCGAGAGCACTTTGTCACCGTAGGTGCCCTGCTGCTGACGCGAGCGGAAACGGGCAAACAATGCGCTGGACAGGACCGGTACCGGCACTGCCTGCTCCACGGCGGCATCGATGGTCCAGCGGCCCTCGCCACTGTCGGATACCGAACCACTGAACTGCGACAGCTGCGGGTCGGCCACCAGCGCATCGGCGGTGAGGTCGAGCAGCCACGAGGTGACCACACTGCCCCGGCGCCATACCTCGGCGATTTCGGCCACATCAAGGTCGAAGCGCTGGTCTTCCGGCAGTTCGTTGCCGCCTTTGCTGCGAAGCAGGTCGAAGCCTTCGGCATAGGCCTGCATCAGGCCGTACTCGATGCCGTTGTGCACCATTTTCACGTAGTGGCCAGCACCCGGTGGGCCAGCGTGGATATAACCATGCTCGGCGCGCTGGTGTTCGCCGCTGCGGCCATGGGTGCGCGGAATGTCCCCTACACCCGGTGCCAACGCCTTGAACAGCGGCTCCAGGCGCTCGAACACGTCCTTCTCGCCACCGATCATCATGCAGTAGCCGCGGTCCAGGCCCCATACCCCGCCAGAGGTACCTACGTCCAGGTAATGCAGGCCACGCTTGGCCAGCTCGGCGGCGCGGCGCATGTCGTCCTTGTAGAAGGTGTTGCCGCCGTCGATGATGGCATCGCCCGGCTCCAGCAGCTCGGCCAGTTGCGCGATGGTCTGCTCGGTCGGCTCGCCAGCCGGCAGCATCACCCACACCGCGCGTGGCGCTTTCAGTTTTTGCACCAGCGCGCCAAGGTCGTGTGCGCCCTGGGCGCCCTCGCCTTCAAGGCCGGTAACCGCCTCGCGGTTGCGGTCGTGCACCACGGTGCGGTGGCCAGCGCGCATCAGGCGCCTTGCGATATTGCCGCCCATGCGGCCCAGCCCGACGATTCCCAGTTGCATGAGCCGATGCTCCCCTTTCGAAATAAATGACAACAGTCCAGCTGTTCAGGTTAGTCCAGCATGCCGCCCGAGGGTTCAGCGACGAACGGCAAGACCACGATAAACAAAAAAGTTCCCAAGGCTTGTGAAAGAATTCAAAATGCGCCCGCCAGAAGCGTCTACGCTTTGAATTGTCACCAGCCAAAACCGCGAGGTGTGCTCATGGGTACCTTGATGCCTGCAACCCCAACCCAGACCCTCTATGTCTCCGTGCGCCGTGATGAGCTGCGTAAACTCAAAGACGAACGTGACCAACTGCGCCAGCAGGTCGCCGAGCTGAATGTGCTGCTGGACCAGGCACGCATCGCCGCAAAAGCCATCGACCTCTGATTTTCCCCGCCCTCGGTGGGAGTCCTGCGCTCCCACGCTGCAGCCCTGCCCCGCGGTAAAAGTTGAATTGTGAAGGGTTCGCCTTCAAGGCGCGCGATTTCAGGCCTCGAAAAACTCGAACCCTCCACCGGCCACCCCATCCAGTACCATCGGCTATCAACGCCTCCACATCAGGTTCAGCGAACATGGCCTTCTCCAGCGACTCCCTGGCAATCTTCCTCGCAGTGCTGGATGCCGGCTCGTTCTCCGCCGCCGCCCGCAAGCTGGGGCGGGTGCCGTCCGCGGTGAGCATGGCAATCGCTCAACTCGAGGCCGAACTGGACCTGCCGCTGTTCGACCGGGCAACGCGCAAGGCCCTGCCCACCAGCGCCGCCCTGGCCCTGGAGCCTCAAGCCAGGCAAGTGATCTGCCAGCTCAATCTGCTTGATGCCCAGGCCCTGCAATTGCACAAAGGCCTGGAGAAACGCCTGACCATCGCCATGGCGCCCGAACTGCAGACCGGGCGCTGGAGCCAGCCACTGGAAACCCTCGCCCAGGCGTTTCCCAGCCTGGAAGTGGAAGTGCGCTCGGCGACCCAGACCGAGGCCATTCGCCTGCTGCACGAAGGCAGCGTGCAACTGGCACTGGTGTTCGAGCGGCCAGGCATCGATGAGCGCGAGTCATTCCTCGAAGCCGGGAGCCAACTGCTGGTTGCGGTGGCCTCGCCGCGCCATCCGGCCGGGCAGAACAGCGGCACGCCGTTGCCCGAAGAAGCCTTCGCCGAGCAACGGCAAATCATCGTGGCTTCGGGCAAGCCCACCGGCTCGGACCCGCGCATGGTGCTGTCGCGGCGCATCTGGCTGACCGACAGCTACCTGGCCACCCTGGATCTGGTGCAGTCCGGGCTGGGTTGGGCATACCTGCCACAACCCCTGGTGGAACCACTGATTGCATCCGGCGCGCTGGCCGAAGTGCGCTTCGACAACATGGCCAGCCGCTTGCGCTTGTGGGTGGACATCATCTGGCTCAAGGCACGCCCCTTGGGCCTGGGCGCCCGCCGTTATCTGGACGTCATGCGCCAGTGCTTCGAGGCAGAGCCGCCCAGGGCCTGAACGGTGATTGCCCAGCGCCCGGCTAAGCCAATAGGTGCCGGCGGTACGGTGCGGGCAGATTCAAAAAAAGAAAATTCCTACAGCCCGCTAAGACTCCAGTAACTGCCCACTGAAGCGATTCCTCGCTAGATTCGCGCTCGCCATCCGGAAGAAAAGGAACTTCTCATGTCGAGCCAAGCCGCACGCGGCTACCAGCAGTCGGTGGATGACTTCGCGCACCGCCACCGCCACCGCGATGAAGCCTTTTACCTGCTGCTGGCCCCCTTCGCTGGCTGCCCGAGCGGGCACCCGCTGGACATCACCATGCTGGCCGAGGCGCTGGGCAGTGACGCCGTAACGCGCATCGACAGCAGCGGCCTGGTGCAGGCCCCTGAACGCTGGCCTGCGCTGGTGCGCCTGGCCCGCCCCGGCCAGGCATGCGGCGCTCTGGCCGCATTGAGCGCAACCTACGCCGCCCGAGAGGCTACGGCCACCTGGCACTATGTGTGTGCCTGGTTGCTCAGCGATCAACCCGCCGAAGCCATTGCCCGGCACATCAGCCAGCAGTGCCATGTGCTGCATCAGCCCGCCCCGCATGGCATCACGGCCTGGTACGAACCCGTGAGGCTGGCGTTGCTGCGCGTCACCCTGAACAATGCTGGCGCAGTACTCGGGCCAATTCGCAGCTGGCTGCATCCCGATGGTTGCGGCAGTTGCACGGTGCTCGAACGGCCATCGCCGGCTGGCGAGCTGCGCATCACCCGTGAAGTCCGCGCAACCCAGAACGTCGCGCCCCAGATCATTCAACTGCTCAGTGCCTGGCATCGCCTGGCGACCACGCAAACTGGCGCCCCCCGTGGCCAATGCCCAGGCTCATCCGGCTTGCCGGCCAACGCCCCCGTCCATGTCATGAACCTGATGATCAGGGCCTTCAGGCAGGGCCTGCGCGACCGTGCCGATATCCAGTGCATGTGCCTGCACCTGCTCATGATCCACCCCTTGCTGCTGCAGCACCCGACCATCCAGCGCGACGTGGCACAGGCAGTGGCTGGCCAGCAGCGCCTGGCAGCCTGCTTCGCCCGCTACGGCGACAGTACCTGGGCACGCATCGTCGCCGACCTGCCGCCAGCAAGAGGCTACTCATGAGCATCAGTGCAAACATCCATGCCGCCATGCAGGAAGAAATCCCCAACAGCCACGGTGGCTGCAACGCCTGCGGGCGTATTGGCCTGCCCATCCTGCTGCTGCGCGAGGCCTATGCCCCGCGCCCCGATGCCGGGCACCTGTTTCGCTGGGCCAGTGATAGCGAAATCACCTACCACCCGATGCATACCGACCAGCTCCGCCTGTTGCGCCAGGGTTACGTCTACGTGCTGCTCGACCAGGCCACCTGGCAGGCCTACGCAGTGGCGGCCGATGCCACCTTGCAGCGGTTTCCGGTATCGCAGATGCCGCTGGGGCCGCCCAGGCCATTGCCCAAATGGTGTGCCACCGCAGGCCATGACGTCATCGCCTCGTTCATCAACCTCGACACGTCGCTGTACCGCACCGCATGGGTTGCCTTCGCCAACGATCCCTGGCCGCGCACCGTGCTCGACCGCTACCGCAAAGGCATCGCCCAGTCAGACCCAGCCACCCTCGCCCGCTTCGTCGAAGTCGACCTGCACCGCGCACGCAATGACCCCGCCAGCCTCGGCATCGCCATGACCGACAGTTTCCGCTTCGGCATGGAGGGCGTGCTCGAGTTCTCCACCTTTTCATCGGCCCGGTTCACGAGTGCTCACGGCTTCTACAGCCGTTTGGGTCGGTGGTCCGAAACCCACAACTATCTGCGTACCGTCATTGCCCGGGAACAACTGCCAAACGGTGTGCTGGCACTGACCTTGCCCGACCCCGTCGGCATGGTGGTGGAACTGAACGCCCAGCGCACAGGTTGGGTCCAGGCCATGCAGGCGTGGCGCGCGCAGCCGCAGCGGCACTTCGAGTACTTCACCTCCCAGGCGTTGCTGGGCATCCAGCAACTGCACGCGGCCACGGCCGCCGCACAGGGCGCCGAGGCAGCTGAGCGTGAGGCACGCCAGGTCGAACAGTGGAACAACAGCCCCGTCGGCATCAAGGCGCACCTGCCGCCAGTGGATATCGCAAGGCAGACACGCCGCAACACCGCCCGCAACCAGGAGCAAGCCCGGGACCGCTTGCAAGCGCGCTATGACGAAAGCGCCCGCGCGGCGTTCCAGGCTGGCTACGACCGTGAACTGCACCACTGGCAGTCGATGATCGACCAGGTTGCCCAGCTGTACGCGCTGCACTTCGCTCAGCCGGCGTTCCACCAGATCGGTCGCTTCGACTACGACGCTGCCGACCCGGTCTCGGTCGAGTACTTCATCCAGATGATGGCCGACTGCCTGGCCGGTGGCCCTAGCGAACTGATGCCCGAGGAAGGTCAGCCGCTGGGTATGACGCAGCTCGTCTGGCAGCACCTGCTGGAAGACGAGCACAGCTTGTTGTACCAGGCGCTGATGGCCAGGAACCAGACGCTGCTGCAGCACGTGATCGGCGGCTTGGCAGGCGACGACTTCGGCAAGGTCTACGACATCATCAAAGCCATCGCTGGCACCCCCGAGGGCCAGTTGCTGATGGTCAAGCCGCTGCAGGATGCCATCGGTCAACTGCTGGCCGCGACCACCAGCGCAGGGAATACGCTCGCCCAGCACCTCAGCGAACGCAGCCGCACCCTGGTCGGCCATGTGCACCGTGCGGCTTTCGCGCTGTATGCCGGGCAGCACGTAACCCCGCTGCGGGTTTCATTGACCGCCGGCGAGTATCTGAGCGTGCTCGACGAGGCCCTGCAAATCCGCACCGATGCATTTTTGCAGCAAGTCGACCAGCAGTTCCGCGACCCCGTGGGGCGCAAGGTCCGCGCCATGGTGCTGAGCGGCGCAATCCATATCGCCGCGGTCGGTAACCGCAACCAGATGATCGACGTGGTGCTGTGGACCTTCGAGAGCGCCGAGCAATTACAGGCACGGTTGGTCCAGCTGAAGTCGTCGACGGCCGAAGGTTTCGGCGCGCTGGTGCGCAATGTGGCGATCGGTGCAGCCTCGGTAAAGGCACAGGTGTCTGCCGGGCTGCAGATCAGTTCGATGGCGGCGCAAAGCGTGGCCAGCGATGCAATGCGTAGCCTGCGGGATGCGGCGACCGGTACGGGCAGCGTCGGCCTGCTGCTTGCGCTGGGCGGGCTGTGGTTTCAGCAGGACAGCCTGCGCAGAAATTACCGGGCGTTACAGCAAACACATCAGCACAACCCCGAGGCGCAGGCGGCGGTCTGGTCTTCATCGCTGGGGGTGCTGGGTGCCAGTGTTGAGGCCGCAGGACTGGTTGTTGCGCAGGTATTCGCACGTACACAGCGCCCTGGGCAGATACTAACGGCGGGTTTGGGCATCAGTATTGCGCGGTACGGCGGTGGCATCGCGGCGATGGCTGGTGTTATGGATGCCGTGCAGTACTGGAATGCCGGCCTTCGAACTGGCCGTGAGGGTGATGAGTTAGCGAGCCTCTCATACAAGCACGCAGCCGCAGCATCAGTACTCTCTGCTGGCGCTGGCATTGTTAACGCCGTATTGACGACCTCTCTTCTCATCGCGCTAGGCACTGTTGTTTTACTTGGACTGGCGGCCTACGCACTGGCGATAAACGCCAAAGACCATGAGTCTTCATTGTTAGAGCTGTGGACACGACACAGTAAATGGGGAAAGCCAGAGGGCCATCGACGCTGGATCGAAGACAAAGACCTCGACAACGCTGTTAGCGCATTCAATGCAGCAGTCATTGGTCTACACGCTTACGTGTCGATCGAAACGAGATTTCATTCCTCCCACACCGCAAATACGCCATATTCAGCAGGAGGGATGCTTAATGACGGAAACGCTGTTGCGGCGGGCTTCTATCTAGACGTAAATCTCAGTCTGCCGAACCCGACCTCCGAATTGACGCAGTACGAATGGCATCTTGTAATAATCCCATCACGCGTTGGTCAACCATGTTGCATCGCCGCTTATAACTCTGATACCGGGAGAATCGAATACAACTCAAGAGCTTCAGAAGGTGTCCTCGCTGAGCCTGCGAGTCTCGATAAACACTTTATCTTCAAAGCCCTCGACAGAACCATTCGCATCACTGGCTCACTTCCCCTTTCGGACAATCATAATATAGAGGGGATAGAGTTGACTCTTGCCTATTGGCCCAACAGACACGATAAATCGAACCATGCAAAAGTGATAACAATCGAGAATAAAATTAATTCCACCTGGAGTATCTTCTAATGCCCCGGCCGCTACTGAATCCTCCTTGTGCTGGTTGGAAGGAAGACCTTCCCCTACCCGATGCTCCCTGCACAAGTATACCTGGCTTAGGTTACCAACCCCCAAACCACCAAGATTCAATCTACCTTGAAATAGCTAGAGCTATAAGCGGAGCCAGGGAATTAATGGCCATAATTTCACTGCCCGTTATTTTTTTCACTGCCTACTTACCCATTGAGACAATAAAAACTCTCGAACAATTTGACTTTGAGTTCCTAATCATTAGCATTTTTTCATTAGTCAGCGGAGTATGGGGATCCGTTTTTTTCATTCGAATCAGTCTATCTCTCCCCCGCGACGAACCCATTCGTTTCAACCGGAAACGAAAAAAAATCTATGCCTACAACTTCAAATACTGTTGGTGGAAGCCTTTCGGAACCTGGAGAGTCGAGCCAGTCTGCTACGACTGGTCGCAAGTGCGCGCCGAGCGCTGGTTTCAGCGTGGCCTGCCGGGAAGCGGTGCGCCCAGTTTCAAATGTGGGGTGGTGC
The DNA here is from genome assembly GCF_013305665.1 of Pseudomonas sp. NY5710. Taxonomy (NCBI): domain Bacteria; kingdom Pseudomonadati; phylum Pseudomonadota; class Gammaproteobacteria; order Pseudomonadales; family Pseudomonadaceae; genus Pseudomonas; species Pseudomonas sp. NY5710. The sequence continues at coordinate 1,940,859 of NZ_CP045554.1, read as the reverse complement.
TGTCCATCGTCGCACCCGGAACGAACAACGTCATCGACCGGTTTCCCCTGAGTACCATGGGGGCGGACCAGCATGCCTGGGCTTACATCTGCACTTACATGCAGCAAGGCCCCAGCGCCTTGCCCCCACCTGGGGAGCCCAAGGATCACAACGACGTACTCTGGTGTGAGTTCGCCTTGCGCCTGGCCCCTAAAGTGGAGTGGCCGGCCGAAATGGATCTGGAGTCAAGAACCGCACCTTGAAGTCACCCGATGCTCAATTCACCGGGCGAAGAACCTGTTCCACCCCAGGCAGCCGCGCGGTCGGCGCTGCGTGATCCCGCCGCAACGAGCGCGACTTTCCGCTAGGCAACAGGCGCCACCAGCCTATACCCCACCCCCGCCTCGGTGATGATGAAGCGTGGCGCCGTAGGGTCATCGCCTAGCTTCTGGCGCAGGTGCCCGACCACGATGCGCAGGTAATGGGTATCCTCCACATGGCTGGGCCCCCAGATATCCTTGAGCAACTGCTGCTGGGTCATCACTCGCCCCGGGTGCCCGGCCAGTAACGCCAGCAGCGCATACTCCTTGCGTGTCAGCGCCACTTCCACGCCCTCCAGGGTTACCCGGCGAAAGGCGAAGTCCACCGTCAACGGCCCGAAGCTGGCCGCCACTTCCGAGCCCCCGGCTTGCGGCACCTGGCGCAGCAATGCACGGACCCGGGCGAGAAATTCCTGGATACCGAACGGCTTGGTCACATAGTCGTTGGCCCCACTATCCAGCGCATCGACCTTCTGCAGCTCACTGGCACGCACTGACAGCACCAACACCGGGACCGAGCTCCATTCCCGCAGCTCCCGCAACACCTGCTGGCCGTCCATGTCAGGCAGGCCCAAATCCAGCACGACCAAATCCGGCTTACCCAGGGCCGCCTGGGCCAAGCCTTCGGCGCCGGTAGCGGCCTCAAGCACCTTGTAACCTTGCGAGGCCAGGCTGATACGCAGGAATTTGCGGATCTGCGGTTCATCGTCGATAACCAACAGGGTGGCGGGCTGGCTCATGGGCTTTCACTTTCGGCTGCAGGTTGCGGGGGCAGCGGCAAGCATAAAGTGATGCCGGTGCCCTGGCCATCAATGCCTTCGCCCACCAGGATCTGCCCGCCATGGGCACCGATCATGCCCTGGCAGATGGCCAGGCCCAGGCCGGTACCCTGCCCGCCGCGATCGCCACGGGCGGCGGTGTAGAACATGTCGAAGATCTTTTCGCGATCGCCCACGGGAATGCCCGGCCCTTGGTCGCTCACGGTCAGGCACAGCCGCTCGTCCTGCACCGCCACCCGCAGTTCCAGCCGACCATTGGCCGGCGAGAAGCGCGCAGCGTTCTCCAGCACATTGACCAATGCCTGCTCGATCAATGCCGCATGCACGAACAGCAGCGGCAGATCACCGGGCACGTCGGTGTGCACGCGAAGCGGCGCCAACACCACGCGCAGGCGGTTGAGCGCACTGCCAACGATATCGGCTGGCGCCACCCAGTCGCGGGCCAGCTTGAGGCCACCGTGCCCCAGGCGTGTCATGTCCAACAGGTTCTGGATGTAGCGGTCCAGGCGCTCGGCCTCGTCGCGGGTGCCCTCCAACAGCTCGCGGCGGTCGTCGAGCGGAATCGCTTCGCCCAGCGCCAGCAAGCTGTCGATGCTGCCGCGCATGGCCGTCAATGGGGTGCGCAGGTCGTGGGACACCGAAGCCAGCAAGGCACTGCGCAGCTGCTCGGTCTCGCCATGCAAGCGCGCGGCTTCCAGTTGTTCGGCAAGGCGGGCCCGGGCCAGGGCCTGGGCCAGCGGCTGGCCAAGGGCGATCAGCAGGCGCCGACGCGGGTCGCTCAGCGGCTGGCCTGAACGTGGGCGCACGCCCAACAGCGCCAGCGGTTGCTCATCCACCGCCAGTGGCCACCACCACCAGCGCCCCTCCGGCAGGGTGTCGCTGCCGTGCCCGGCGGCCTGCCCGTGTTGCCAGGCCCAATCGGCGGCGGCCCGCTCGGTGGCGCTGAAGCCCTGCTGCTCGCCGCTGGCCACCTGCAGCTGGCCATCGGCAGTGCGCTGCAGCAGGCACACTTGCAGGTCGCGCCAGCCGCCCAGGTGCTGCCCGGCGGCGTTGAACACGGCCTGGCGGTCAGTGGCCACTGTCAGCCTGCGCGACAGGTCGAGCAGTTGGCTGGTCTGCGCCTGGGTTTCGCGCAGCGCCTGCAGCTGGCGGCGCTGGCGGGCGGCCAGGTTGCCGGTAAGGGCGGCCATCAGCAGGAAGAACACCAGCGTCAGCACATCTTCTTCGCGCTGGATGCTGAACGAGAAATTGGGCGGAATGAACAGAAAGTCATACGCCAGGAACGACAGTGCCGCGCAGGCCAGGGCCGGCCCCAGGCTGCTGCGTACCGCCACCAGCAGCACCGCGGCCAGAAACACCAGCGAGATGTTCGGCAGTGCCAGCACGCTCGACACCGCCCAAGCCAGGCCTGCGGCCATCCCGGTGGCCAGCAACGCCAACAGGTAGTGCCGCCAGACCCACACCCGGCGCACCGCCGAACGCGGCGCCGAGGGCTGTACATCGCGGTCCAGCACGTTGATTTCCAGCCCATGGCTTTCACGCAACAGCCGGGCAGCCACCCCTGCACCGAACCAGCGCCGGTGCACACGGTCGCGCGACTGGCCGACCAGTACCAGGCTGGCGCGCCGCTCGGCCGCATGCTGGATCAGCGTGCGCGCCACTTCACCGGCGCGCAGCAGCACCACTTCGCCTCCCAGGCGCTCGGCCAACTGCTGGGCCGCCTGCAGGCGCTGGCGGGCTGCCTCGTCACGCAAACGGCCGTTGTCCACGTGCACCAGGCTCCACGGCAAGTGGCGGCGCTGGGCCACGCGGCTGGCGTGACGCACCAGGCGCTCGGCCTGATCATCGCCATCCACACCGACCAGCAGCCGGCCGCGCAACGCGGGGGCTGCCTGCCCGCGCTGGCGGTAGCCATGGGCCAGGTCGGTATCGACCTGGGCGGCGGCCGTCTGCATGGCCAGTTCGCGCAGTGCGGTGAGGTTGGTTTGCGAGAAAAACGCATCGATGGCGGCCCGCGCCTGCTCGGGCACGTACACCTTGCCTTCACGCAAGCGTTCCAGCAGCTCACGCGGTGGCAGGTCGATCAGCACCAGCTCAAAGGCTTCCTGCAGCACCCAGTCAGGCAAGGTTTCGCGCACGTGCACGCCGGTGATGTCGCGCACCTTGTCGTTGAGGCTTTCCAGGTGCTGCACATTGACCGTGGTGTACACGTCGATGCCCGCGGCCAGCAGCTCCTGCACGTCCTGCCAGCGCTTGGCGTGGCGGCTGCCGGGGGCATTGGTGTGCGCCAGCTCATCGACCAGTGCCAAGGCTGGCGCACACGCGAGCAGGCCGTCGAGGTCCATTTCCTCAAGGGTGACCCCCCGGTACTGGCTGCGCAGCATGGGCTGCTGCGGCAAGCCGGCAAGCAGCGCCTCGGTTTCGCAACGGCCGTGGGTTTCGACCACCCCGGCCACTACCTGCACGCCCTGGCGTTGCTGGGCATGCGCGGCTTGCAGCATGGCGAAGGTCTTGCCCACCCCCGGCGCAGCACCGAGGAACACCTTCAGCCGGCCACGGCCGGTGCGCGGCAAGGTAGCCAACAACGCGTCTGCACGCGCGGAATCACTCATGTTTCATCCTTTGCTCTTGCTGGCGAGCTTTTCCAGGGCCCGGTTCAACGCCAGCACATTGACCACCGGCGGGCCGATCAAAGGCCTGAGGGTGGCCTCTTCCTGCAAGGCTTGCAAGCGCGCCACAGGCAACTGCCGCGCCGCTGCGACCCGGGGAATCTGGTAGGCCACCGCCGCCGGTGGCAGGTGCGGGTCCAGGCCGCTGCCCGAGGTGGTCAGCAGCGCCTGCGGTACCGGCCCTTGCTGGGCCTGGTACAGCAGCGCCGCATCACCCTGGACCCGCTCCACCAGCGCCGGGTTGCTCGGCGCAAGGTTGCTGGCGCTGCTGGCCACGGTGGCATACGCGCCTGCCGAAGGCCGTGAATGGAACCAGCCATCGCCCTGGAAGTTCTGGGCAATCAGGGCCGAACCCCGCACCTGGCCCTGGTCATCGCGCACCAGGCTGCCATTGGCCTGTACCGGGAAAGCCACTTGGGCCACGCCGGTCACCGCCAGCGGGTAAAGCGCCCCAGTGATCAAGGTCATCGTCAAGGCCAAGCTCAAGGCAGGGCGTAGATAAGCGTTCATGGTGGCCTCCTCAGACCAGGTGCAGGGCGTTGAGCAACAGATCGATCAGCTTGATGCCGGCAAACGGCACCACGATGCCGCCCAACCCGTAGATCAACAGGTTGCGCCGCAACAGGTGGGCAGCGCTGGCCGCCTGGACCCGCACACCCCGTAGCGCCAAAGGAATCAGCACGACGATGATCAGGGCATTGAACACGATGGCCGAAAGGATCGCGCTTTGCGGGCTGGCCAGGTGCATCAGGTTGAGCACACCCAACTGCGGGTAGATGGCGGCGAACAGCGCCGGCAGGATGGCGAAGTACTTGGCCACGTCATTGGCGATGGAAAAGGTGGTCAGCGCCCCCCGGGTCACCAGCAACTGCTTGCCGACCTGCACCACGTCCAACAGCTTGGTCGGGTCGCTGTCCAGGTCGACCATGTTGGCCGCCTCGCGCGCCGCCTGGGTACCGTCATTCATGGCCATGCCCACGTCGGCCTGGGCCAGCGCCGGGGCGTCGTTGGCACCGTCGCCGCACATGGCCACCAGACGGCCGTCGTTCTGCTCCTGACGAATGCGCGCCAGCTTTTTCTCCGGCGTGGCCTCGGCCAGCACATCATCCACCCCGGCCTCCGCTGCGATGGCAGCAGCCGTCAACGGGTTGTCGCCGGTCACCATCACGGTGCGGATACCCAGCTTGCGCAATTCGGCGAAGCGTTCGCGGATGCCAGGCTTGACCACGTCCTTGAGGTGGATCACCCCAAGCAGGCGCTTGTCCAGGCACACCAGCAAGGGCGTGCCACCGCTCTGGGCGATGCATTCAACCTCACGGGCCAGCGCTGGCGGCATGTCCAGGCGCTGCATGCCGACGAATGCCAGCACCGCATCGACGGCACCCTTGCGGTAGCGGCGCTGCTGGAAGTCGATGCCCGACAGACGCGTTTCGGCACTGAACGCCACGGCTTCGTAGTGCCCGGCAGGGGGCTCGACAACGTCATGCAACTGACGCAGGTACTCGACGATCGACTTGCCCTCGGCGGTGTCGTCGGCCAGCGAGGCCAGCAGGGCACCCTCCCCCAGTTCCCGCGCGGTGACGCTCGGTGCGGCGTGCAGCGCGCTGCAACGGCGGTTGCCGAAGGTGATGGTGCCGGTCTTGTCGAGCATCAGGGTGTGCACGTCCCCGGCCGCTTCCACGGCACGGCCCGAGCGGGCGATCACGTTAAGCCGTACCAGCCGGTCCATACCGGCAATGCCGATGGCCGACAACAGGCCACCGATGGTGGTGGGGATCAACGTCACCAGCAAGGCAGCAAGAAAGATCAGCGGCAAGCTGCCGCCGACAAAGTGGGCGAATGGCTGCAAGGTCACCACCACGATCAGGAAGATCAGCGTCAGCCCGATCAGCAGGATGTCGAGGGCGACTTCATTGGGGGTTTTCTGCCGCTTGGCACCTTCGACCAGGGCAATCATGCGGTCCAGGGTGGACTCGCCCGGGTTGCTGGTGATGCGGATCACCAGCCAGTCCGAAACCAGCCGGGTGTTACCGGTGACGGCCGAGCGGTCGCCGCCGGATTCACGAATGACCGGCGCCGACTCACCCGTGATCGCTGCCTCGTTGACCGCTGCGATCCCTTCGAGCACCTCACCATCGGCGGGGATCATTTCACCGGCCACCACACGCACCACATCGTCTTTGCGCAAGGCGCCGGCAGCCACCGTTTCATAGTGGCCGTCACGCTGACGGCGCTGGGCGGTCAAGCCTTGGCTGCCGGCCTTGAGGCTGTCGGCGCGGGCTTTACCGCGCCCTTCGGCAAGGGCTTCGGCAAAGTTGGCGAACAACACGGTGAACCACAGCCACAGGGCAATCTGCACGGCCACGCCGCGGCTGACGCCACTGTCAGGGGCAAAACACAGCACCGTGGTCAGCAGCGCAGTCACCGCCACCACCAGCATGACCGGCGAGCGCTGCAACTGGCGTGGGTCGAGCTTGACCAACGCCTGTACCAGCGCTGGGCGCCACAGCGCCGCAAAACGGGTCTGGTCTTTGGCACTGTGCCGGGCTTTCATTTCAGGAATGGGCATATTCATGGTCGATCCTCAAAAACCCAGGCTCAAATGTTCGGCGATCGGCCCAAGGGCCAAGGTCGGCAGAAACGTCAGGCCACCGACCAGCAGGATGGTCACCAGCAGCAGGCCGGTGAACAGCGGGCCGTGGGTGGGGAAGCTGTTGACCCCAAGGGGCGCGGCCTTCTTGGCCGCCAGGCTGCCGGCCAAGGCCAGTACCGGCAGGATGTAGCCGAAGCGGCCGATCAGCATGGCCAGGCCGATCATCAGGTTGTGGTACACCGTGTTGGCACCGAACCCGGCGAACGCCGAGCCGTTGTTGGCGGCACCCGAGGTGTAGGCATACAGCAGTTGGCTGAAACCATGCGCCCCCGGGTTGCTGGCCGCCCCCGCCGGGCCCGGCAGGCTGGCGGCAATGGCACCAAGCACCAGCACACCCAGTGGCATCACCAGCAGCGTGGCCACCAGCAACTGCACCTCACGGGCCTGCAGCTTCTTGCCCAGGTACTCCGGCGTACGACCAATCATCAGCCCCGCCAGGAACACGGCGATCAACACGAACAGCAACATGCCGTACAGCCCCGCGCCGACACCGCCAAAAATCACCTCACCGACCATCATGTTGACCATCGCCACCATGCCAGTCAGCGGGTTGAGGCTGTCGTGCATGGCATTGACCGAGCCATTGGATGCGGCAGTGGTGGTCACGGTCCACAGTACCGAAGCGGTAGTCCCGAAGCGGCTTTCCTTGCCTTCCATGGGGCCGCTCTGCTGGACCTGTTCGCCTGCAAGCGCCGGGTTGGGCTGGTGCTCGGCCCACAGCGCCGTGCTGCCGCCAATCAGGAACAATGCGAGCATGCAGGCAAGGATGGCGCGGCTCTGGCGCAGGTCCTTGACGTAGTGGCCGAAGGTGAACACCAGGGCCGCCGGAATGAGGATGATCGATGCCACCTCGAACAGGTTGCTCCAGGCCGTGGGGTTCTCGAACGGGTGCGCCGAGTTGACGCCGAAAAAGCCGCCGCCGTTGGTGCCCAGCTGCTTGATGGCGATCTGGCTGGCGGCCGGGCCCAACGGGATGGTCTGGTCGGCACCTTGCAGGGTCAACGCGTGGGCGTAGTCGGCAAAGGTCTGCGGAACGCCCTGCCATACCAGCAGCAGCGCCAGCAACAGGCACAACGGCAGCAAACCGTAAAGGGTGGCGCGGGTCATGTCGGCCCAGAAGTTGCCCAGCGTTGCGCTGCTACGCCGGGCAATACCGCGGCACAGCGCGACCAGCACGGCCAAGCCCGTGGCGGCGCTGACGAAGTTCTGCACCGTCAGGCCAAGCATCTGGCTCAGGTAGCTGACCGACGCCTCGCCGCTGTAAGCCTGCCAGTTGGTATTGGTGACGAAGCTGACGGCGGTATTGAATGCCAGCGCCCATTCCTGGCCAGGCAGGTGCTGCGGGTTGAGGGGCAGGTAGCCCTGCAGCAGCAATACGGTGAATAAAAGCACAAAGCCGGCCAGGTTGAAGCTCAGCAACGCCAGGGTGTACTGGCGCCAGTTCTGCTCCTGGCGCGCGTCTACCCCAGCCAGCCGGTAGCAAGCCTGCTCGACCGGGCCGAGTACGGGTGACAGCCAGGTGCGCTGGCCTTCCATGACCTTGAAATAGAAACGCCCTAGCCAGGGTGCCGGCAGTAGCACCAGGGCGAAGAATGCCAGGAGCAAGGCGTAGTCGTAACTGTGCATGGCCGCTCCTTAGCCGCGATCGGCGCGCAAAAGCGCCACCAGCAGATAAAACGCCAAGGCCACTGCCAGTAGCAGTGACAGCCCGTCGAGCATGTTCATGTGTGGTTCTCCCCGAGATGCGGCTTGGGCCGCGTTGGGGAATTGTCCGAGGAAGGGGTGTAAAGGAACGAGATGGAGGGGCAGTGATGGGTATAAAGAATGCGTAAAGATCAGGGTGTCGAGGCGGCGGCGCGGCCCGCTTCGCGCATGCCTGCGCGAAGCGGGCCCGTACAGGCTAGTGCTGGGGCGGTTGCTCTACGGCGTTACGGCTCCAGTCCAGCAACAGGCTGTAGCCGACCGCCAGCAAGGTAGGCCCGATGAACAGGCCAATGAAGCCGAACGCCAGCAGGCCGCCGAACACGCCCAGCAATACGATGACCAGCGGCAGGTTGCCGCCCCGGCTGATCAGGTAGGGCTTGAGCACGTTGTCCACGCCACTGATGACGAACGTGCCCCAGATACCGAGGAACACCGCCATGCCGTACTCGCCCTTCCACACCAGCCAGGCGGTGGCCGGAATCCAGGCCAGTGGCGGCCCCATGGGAATCAGGCTGAGCATGAAGGTCACCAGGCCGAGCACAATGGCCCCCGGCACGCCGGCGATCAGGAAGCCGATCAACGCCAACAGCGCTTGGGCCGCTGCGGTACCAATCACCCCGTTGACCACCCGCTGGACGGTGGCGGCCACCAGCTCCAGGTAATATGCGGCACGGTCGCCCATCAAGCGGTGCAGCAAGCGCAGCACGAACGCCGACAAGCGCGGCCCGTCACGGTAGAAAAAGAACACGAACACCAGGCTGAGTGTGAGTTCCAGCACGCCGCTGCCGATTTGCGCGCTGCGCGCCAGCAACCAGTTGCCAACCTGCCCCAGGTGCGGTTTGACCGAGGCCAGCAAGGCTGCCCCCTGCTGGTCCAGCGACTGCCACCAGCTGACCAGGCGCTCGCCCACGAACGGCAGCCCCCCCAGCCAGGCCGGGGCATCTGGCAGGCCGTCGACCTGCACGTCACGCACGAACGCAGTGGCATCACGGATGTGGTCGGCCAGGTTGAAACCCAGCCACACCAGCGGTAACGCCACGATCAGGATCCAGGCCATGGTCAGCAGGCTGGCCGCCAGGGTTTCGCGCCCCCCCAATACCCGCGTGAGCAGGCGCATCAACGGCCAGCTGGCAAAGGCCAGGATAGCCCCCCACAGCAATGCCGATATGAACGGCGCCATCACCCAAAGGCCCGCCCCCAGCAACGCCAGCAGCAGAATCTGGACCAGCAGGCGATCATTGTTGACCATCGCAGCACCCGCTCAACGAATCAGTTCAAGGTGCAAGCCAGTGGTGGGCGCAGTGCCCACTTCAAGGCGCCCGTTGCGCACCCCGGCCTTGATCAGCGCCTCGCGCCAGGCTTCAGCCTGAACGCCGCTGAGGCTGACGCGCAAGGTGCTATCGAGGTTCAGGCTGCGTGCCAGCAGGTTCGCCCAGGCAGCCTGGGGTGCCGCCAGGTCCGGGTAGTCGAGCTTGCCGGTATCGCGCATTTCACGCAGCACCGTGGCCGCCGTGGGCAGCAAGTCGCCCAACGGGCTGCCGGCGACGAACTCTTCCACATGCAAATAGGCGCGGCGGTTGCCACGGGTGACGCTGTACAGCGCAACCAGGGTGTCGGCCTGTTCCGCCGAACGGCGCAGCAGAATGAACGCCTGTTGTTCGTCGCCCCCGTTGAGGCGGGCATTGGCAAACACCTCGTTGGCCCACAGGCTGGCCTCGCCGCAATCGCGGCCCTGGCACCAGAACAGCGGGTAGCCACCGTCGCGCTGCAGCGCTTCGCGGGCGCTGGTAAAGGCTTCGCGGGCGGTGCGTTCGACCGGCAGCTCGTAGGTGACCGAGCTGACCTGGCCACGGCTTTCGACCTTGTCGTCAACCCGCAGGCGGCCGCTGATTTTGCGCAATGGGCCCAGCGGGTAGACGCGCTCCTGCTCCACGGCCGGGCGCTGGTCGACCACTTTGGCGTCTGCAGGCACCGGCAGGCTGCCAGCCCATAGCAGGGGGCTGGCAAATGCCAGGCAGGCAGCGGCAACGGTGCGGATGGACAGGGGCGCGCTCATCGGCGACCCTGGCGGCGCCGTGCGCCGAGGTGAAGCTCCAGGTTGTCTGGCAATTGCATGGTTGTCTCCCTTTCAACCCGCCAAGCCTCGACACTTGTCCGGTGCAAGTCAAGCAAAGCCAAAGAAGCGATTGAAACAGTCTGCGACAAGGGCCGCGCCCTGCTCATCGTTCAAGTGCAGGTGGTGACCACCCGGCAGTGTCAGTTGCTCAAAGGGTAGCTGCTCCAGCAATGCGGTGTGGCGCACCAGCATCCCGTCGGCGGCAATCACCAGTTGCGCCGGGCAATTCACCCGGCGCACGTAGGCCATGGCCTGGGCTTCGCTCAGGCGCAACGGAGAAGGCAAGGTCAGGCGGCTGTCGCTGCGCCAGCTGTAGCCCCCGGGCACCGGCATCAGCCCGCGCTGCGCCAGCAGTTCGGCCGCTTCCCGGCTTACCGCGACCATGCCCTTCATGCGCGCCTGCACACCTTGCTCGAGGGTGGTGTACACCGATTTGCGCTTGTCATCCAGGCGCAGCTGCGCCAACAACGCCATGCCCAGGCGCTCACCGGCATCCTGCTCGGCGCCGGTGGGTGGGATAACGCCGTCGATCAAGGCCAGGTGGCTGACCCGCTCCGGCAACGCACCGGCCAATTGCACCGCAATGATGGCGCCGAGCGAATGGCCGAGCAGGGCGAAACGCTGCCAGCCCAGTTGCTCGGCAACCCGCAGTACATCGTGGGCGTAGTCGGCCAGGGCATAGCTGGCCCCTGGCGGGCGGTGCTCCGAATAGCCATGCCCGGCCAGGTCCAGGGCAACGATGCGCAAGCCGCGCAACAGCGGCGCCAGGCGGGCGAAGCTGTTGGCGTTGTCCAGCCAGCCATGCAGGGCGATCACCGGCAGGCCGTCCACAGGCCCGAACAGATGCGCGGCCAGTTCGATGTGGCCCAAACTCAGGCGAACTTCCTCGACATGCGCGCTCATGCCTGGCCCCAGCGGTCGAACAGGCCCTTGAGCAGGCTGGCGGTATCGGCAGGCCGCTCCAACGGGAACATGTGCCCCCCTGGCACACTGTGGTACTCCCCTAGCGGCATGCCACGCACCGCCAGGGCATGGTGGCGCCGGATGACCTTGCTGCGGTCACCCCGCACCATGGCCAGCGGTACCCGCAACTGTCGCGCCGGGGCGGGGCTGGTGTGCGGGATACTGCGGTAGATGCTGATCTCGGTGGCCGGGTCGAAGCGCAGCTGCAGGCCCTGCTCCATCGCCTGCAGGCCATGCTCTATGTAAGCGTCCAGGCAGTCGGGGTCGAACTGGCGAAACAGGGACTTGCCGGCGAAGTACTCACGGGCACTGTCGCGGTCCGTGAAAAGATGACGGCGCCCCAAGGTGCGCCCGGCCGGGGTGATGCGGTCGATGAAGCCGAAGCGCTTGGCGGTGCGCAGCAGCCATTGATCTGCACGGGTCAGCACCGGCGAGTCGAGCATGACCACCCCACGGTAGTACTCGGGGCAGCGCAACGCCGCGTGCAGGTGCAAAACCCCACCCAGCGAATGGCCTACGCCCCACACCGGCTGATCCTGCTGCGCCAGGTGGTGCAGCAACTCATCGACCAGGCTCTGCCAATTGTCATCCACCGGAAAGCGCGGGTCGTGGCCGTGCTGAGCCAGATGCCGGACCTGATAGTCCGGCGCCAACGCGGCGAACAGCTTGCCGTAGGTGGCCGAGGGAAAACCGTTGGCATGGGCGAAAAAGATCTGTTGCGACATGGCGCCTGATCCGGACGGGAATGATGGCCCATTGTCGGCATGGCGAGCCGGTTCGGCAATGCCCGGAAAGGTCATCAGCGGCGGCTATCAGGCCATGAAGCGTGGTCGAAACTCTCCAGTGAACGGCGAAGGCAGGCCTGCATGTAGGCCAGTTGGCTCTGCAGCGCTTCACGGGCCAGGCGCTGGTCCTGGTAATCCAGTTGCAGGCGGCGCAGTGCCAGGCAGCTGGATTGCAGCAGATGAGAGACCCGCAGGCAGGCATCCTGCAGGGTCTGCAGATCGTGCTCGCTCTGTTGCCGGGCGATCGGCCCCGGCACCGTATAACCCTCGACCTTGCGCATCAGCTGGTAGAACTTGGCGTCGGCAGCCTCGCGCAGCAGGCTGTACTGGGCGAAGTCCAGCGAAACTCCTTGGTCAACCTGGTCTATGGTGGGTTGCAGGTCCAGGGAGCACAGCAGCTCCCACATCGCACCGCTCATGCATCGCTCCCTGACTGCTGGTTTTCGGGCAACGCTATCAAGCAGTCGACGCGAGGGACAACTGGCAAAAATGTCAGTTGCCATCTCGTTGTATGGGGGCCCCAGGCCCCCGCAAGCTCAGGCAGGGGCGTTGAGCGCCTTCAGGGTCATCAGCCCGGCCAGGGGCCACTCCCCTTCCAGCTGGGCCAGGCTGGCCGTGCTCATGGCCGCTGGCTGTTGCAGGTGGCCATGCTGCAACAGCCCGACCAGGTTGCCCACCAGCGGCTGATGGCTGACCAACAGCACATGCTCCAGCCCCAGCCGCTCGATTTCGCCGATGACCTGCTGCACATCGCCGTCTGGCGTGAGCCAGGGCACGGTGCGCAGCGGCTTGGCAAACCCCAGGGTCTCGTGCACCAGCGCCGCAGTCTGCTGGGCCCGCACATAAGGGCTGGCGATGATCGCCTGCAATGGCTGCCCCAGCAGGTGGGCAGCGCTGCGCACCACCTGCTCGCGACCATGCGCAGTCAGGCGCCGTTCGGCATCGCTGTTGGCCCGCGGTTCGGCCTCACCGTGGCGCAGTACCCACAGTTTCACAGCTTGGGCTCCTCGTCACGCACAGGGTGCGGGGCCGGGGCTACGGCGTGCGGCGCCTCGCCTTCCGGCGCACGCGCTGCTGGCCAATCGGCGAACGGCCAGGGTTTCTGGTCGGTATGGAAAGTGCCGAAACGGCCGATCTGCGCCAGGTACTGGCTGAGGCTGTCGCCGAAATTCATCAGGCTGGCGCTGGGGGCGCCATACACCAGGCGGTAGACCAGTTGCACCAGCACCAGGCCGCCCAGCAGCAATTCAGCCAGTTGCCAAACCACCAGGAACACCAGCATCCACAGCACCCGCAGGATGATCGACTCGCGCTGGGCGCGCTCCGGGGTATCGTTCATGTACCGCTCCTTGCTCTGTTCGGCTCAGTTGAAGCCGCTGATGGAAATGAAATCGACGTCGGTCTTGGGCTCGGCACGCATCAGGTGCTCGATGACCTGGTTCAGCGTGCGGCCCTCGAACAGAATGGCATGCAGGCCCGCCACCAGCGGCATGTACACCTGCACCTCCTGGGCCTTGGCCTTGAGCACCTTGAGCGTGTTGACGCCTTCGGCCACTTCGCCCAGGCGGGTAACGGCCTCCTCCAGGCTCTGGCCCTGCCCCAGTGCGAAACCCACCTGGTAGTTGCGGCTTTTGGGGGACGAACAGGTGACGATCAGGTCACCGACCCCGGCCAGGCCCAGGAAGGTCATGGGGTTGGCGCCCAGGCTGACGGCAAAGCGGGTCATTTCGGCCAGGGCACGGGTAATCAGCATGCTCTTGGTGTTTTCGCCCATGCCCAGGGCCACGGCCATGCCGGCGATGATCGCGTAAACGTTCTTCAGCGCCCCGCCCAGCTCCACGCCAAAACGGTCGGCACTGGCGTAAACGCGGAAGGTGCGCCCGTGCAGCACCGCTTGCACCTGCTGGCACAGCGCTTCGTGTTCGCTGGCCACTACCGTGGCAGTCAATGCGTGCTCGGCAATTTCGCGGGCCAGGTTGGGCCCGGACAACACGCCAATGCGTGCCTGGGGCGCGATCTCTTCGAGGATCTGGCTCATCAGCTTGAAGCTCTGCGCCTCGATGCCCTTGGTCAGGCTGACCAGGCCCTTGCCGCGCAACAACTCGGCATGCGGCGCCAGTACGCTGCGCAGTGCGCTGGATGGCAGGGCCACGAACACCAGCTCGCTGGCTTGCAAGGTGGCCAGCAGGTCATTGACCGGTTCCACCCCGTCGTGCAGGCGAATGCCCTTGAGGTAGCGCGGGTTTTCACGATTGACACGCATGGCCTCGGCCTGGGCCGGGTCGCGCATCCATTGGCGCACCGGCACACCGTTTTCCGCCAGCAGGTTCGCCACGGCGGTGCCGAAGCTGCCGCCGCCCAGAACTGCAACAGGTTGCTGTTCAGTCATATTCAATCCGTTAAAGCCATAAATTAAGTGGCGACCGGCGCATTATAAAGCCAAGCTGCAAGCTTCGAGCTACCGGCAGCGAGAAAAGCCTGGCACGGTGTGCTGGCAGCCAGAAGCTTGAGGCGGGTCACTGGCAATTGCGCCAAGGTCGGTTACCATGCCTGTTTCCATCCTGAGACAAGGCTGCTCTGTGTTCCCTGGCACGCCCCCTTTCCCGCGTCTGCTCATATTGACCGCCCTGCTCGGTAGCCCGGCCGTGGCCGAGGATCTGTTCATCGACAACACCGACCTGCCCCAGGTTCTTACCGCCACGCGCCTGAAACAGTCGCCGGCAGCGGTGCCGGGCAGCATGACCGTCATCGATAGCGAGCTGATCCGTGCCAGCGGTGCCCGTGACATCCCCGAGCTGCTGCGCCTGGTGCCGGGTATGATGATCGGCTACGGCGCCGGCAACCAGCCCACGGTCAACTACCATGGCAGCAACGCCAACGACGCGCGGCGCATGCAGGTGCTGATCGATGGCCGCTCGGTGTACCGCGCCGGCCTGGCCACGGTGGACTGGAGCGACATTCCCCTGGCCATGGAGGATATCGAGCGTATCGAGGTGTTCCGTGGCCCGAACACGGTCAGCTATGGCGCCAACGCGCTGATGGCCGTGGTCAACATCCTGACCCGCAACCCGGCCGACAGCCATGGCACGCGGATGAAACTAACCCGCGGCCAGGACGGCATCAACGATTATTACCTCAGCCACGGCTTCGGCTGGGAGGGCGGCGACATGCGCCTGTCGGTATCGGGCCAGCGTGACGACGGCTTCGACGAGAACCAGTTCGGCCAGGACTACCGCGACAGCCGCCGCTTGAACCGCTTCAACCTCAGCGCCAGTCATACCCTGGCCATCGACCAGACCCTGGAATGGCAACTTGCGGCCAAAGAAGGCAGCAATCAACGGCCCTACACCTACCAGCCGGTTTTCCAGCAGTACGAAGCCGGCAACAACGCCGACGTCAACGCCAAGGACTACGCCGGCTCGCTGCGCTGGACCAAGGAATTCAGCGCTGAACACAGCCTTTATGTTCAGGGCTCGGCGCAACATTTTGACCGCCAGCAAGTGTGGCGCGCCTGTGATGCGGTGCAGTCATTCAGCCCCGAGCTGACCCAGCTCTGGCAACTG
The DNA here is from genome assembly GCF_013305665.1 of Pseudomonas sp. NY5710. Classification (NCBI taxonomy): domain Bacteria; kingdom Pseudomonadati; phylum Pseudomonadota; class Gammaproteobacteria; order Pseudomonadales; family Pseudomonadaceae; genus Pseudomonas; species Pseudomonas sp. NY5710. Next base: position 1,925,328 of record NZ_CP045554.1, on the reverse strand, counting down.
AACCCGGACTTCGCCGAAAGGGTGGCGCGCGGCATCGCCACAGGTGCCCCGCTGGCCACGAACGACCCGGCCCTGAAAGGGCTTTTGCAGAAAGTGCAGGAACAATGGCAGAACGGTGGCAAGCAACAGGTATGCGGCGATGTTGACCAGAGTACCCGCGAAACCCGCTATGACCTGGAAATCCAGGACACCCTGAGCCTGACCGACAGCCTGCGCCTGCTCAGCGGCATGAACTACCGCTATGACCGTGCCGATTCGCAGACCTACTTCAACGGCAGCGTCGACGACCAGACCTGGCGGCTGTTCGGCCAACTGGAATGGCGCGCCGACGAGCACTGGATCCTGCAGGGCGGCGCCATGTTCGAGGACTCGCAGCTGTCCGGCAACTCGCTGACCCCGCGGGTGGCGGTCAACTACCTGATCACCCCGCGCCATGGCCTGCGCGCGGTGTATTCCGAGGCCGTACGCTCGCCCGACATGTTCGAGAACAACGTCAACTGGAGCTACACGGTCAAGAACCTGACGCCCAATGCATTTGGCCTGCAAAACGGCGAATACTTCGTCAAGACCCGCGGCCCCGGCAACCTCGAGCAAGAGCGCATGCGCTCGCGCGAACTGGGCTACAACGGCTATTTCAGCGACATCGACCTGAGCATGGACGTGAAGCTGTTCTACGACGAGATCACCGGCATGATCAGCGAGCCGCTGCGCAACAACCAGTACATCGCCAGCAACGCCAACAAGGCCCGCTTCAGCGGCAGCGAGGCACAACTGGACTGGCGCCCTACCCTGCGCGACCGCCTGCGCCTGACCTACGCCTATGTCGATGCCTGGGCCAGCAACCCCGACGATCGCCGCCTCAGCGCCCGCAACAGCGGTTCGGCCGGGTGGATGCGCGACTGGGGTGCAGGTTGGTCGAGCGCGCTGTTCTACTACGGCGACGATGCCCTCAACGAGTACCGCTACGAGCGCCTGGACCTGCGCCTGGCCAAGCGTTTCCGGGTATATGGCAGCAACCTGGAGCTGGCGGCGTTGTGGCAACAGCGCCTGGACGATGAGCCGACCACGGCAGCCCAGAACCGCTATGACAGCCGCCACCGCCTGAGCGTCAGCGCGGAGCTGGAGTTCTGATGAGTCTGGTGCTGCGCCTGCTGGTACTCTGCCTGTGGCCGCTGGGGCCACTGTCGGCCAGCGAGATCCTGCTGATCGGTGCCGAGGACCAGCCCGGCATCCGCAGCTTCGTGGCGGCACTGGAAAACCGTCGGCCCCACGATCATGTGCACTTCCAGACCACCGCCGACTTGCCATCCCCGGGCAAACTCAAGGCCGACCAGCGTCTGATCCTGCTCGACAACGCTGCTCTCGAATGGCGCCTGAGCGAAACCGCCGGGCCACCGGCCCTGGCCATGCGCGTCAGCCGTGTTCAGGCTGAGCAGCGCCTGGGAAAGTCGCGCCCGGCGTTTCTCACCTTCCTGTGGAATGACGCGCCACCGGCCCGTCAGTTGCGCCTGGCGCGTTACTTGCTGCCCCAGGCACGGCGTATTGGCGTGCTGTACGGCCAGCACAGCGGGTTTCTGCTCGAGGAGCTGCGCCATGCAGCGGGTCCGCTGGGCCTGGAGATCGTGGCCCAGGACTGGTCCGACCCGCGCGACAACCGGCCATTGCAGCATCTGTTGGGCAACAGCGATGTCCTGCTGGGGCTGGACGACCCTGACCTGTACAACTCCAAGACGGCGAAAAACCTGCTGCTGAGCAGCTATGGCCGGCAGATGGCGCTGATCGGCCCCAACGCAGGTTTTGTCCGCGCCGGCGCACTGGCCAGCAGCTACAGCGACCAGGACGACTGGCTGGCGGAACTCGACCAATTGCTCGACCAGCCCCCGGCACGCTGGCCACGCAGCCTCTACCCCAAGCGCTACAGCGTCAGCGGCAACCAGCAGGTGGCCCGGGCCCTGGGCCTTGAACCGATCGATCCGAACGCCGCCGCCCAGGTACTGGCCGAAGGAGAACCCACCCCATGAGCAAACGCCTGAGTTGGGACATTCACACCCGCACCCAGATCATCAGCCTTGGCCCTGCGCTGCTGCTGACCTTGCTGCTGATCAGCTTCTTTACCTTCGTCCGTATCCAGGACCTGCGCCAGGAACTCAACCACACCGGGCAATTGATCGCCAACCAGCTGGCACCGGCGTCGGAGTACGGGGTGATTTCCGGTAACAACGAAGTGCTTGAGGGGCTCATGCGGGCCACCCTCAGCATCCCGCACGTCCGCTTCCTGGAGGTACAGGACAGCCGCAACCACATCCTGGTCTACGTGGAGCAGTCCGACGAAAGCGCCAACCGCGCGCAGCAGGTCGAAGTGTTCCAGGCGCCCATCCGCCTGCAGCAGATACGCCTGGACAACGATTTCCTGCAACAGGGCAAAGCCAACACCCCGGCCATCGGGGACGACTACCTGGGCCGGGTGATCGTCGGCATGTCCGATGATGCGTTCAGCCAGCGCCAGCAGGAAATCGTGATCAAGGCCGGCATTCTGGCGTTGTTCGCCCTGCTGTTCACCTTCTTGCTGGCTCGCCGCCTGGCCCTGAGCCTGGCCAAGCCGATCAGCGACATGGGCCACGCGGTCAAGGCCATCCAGCAAGGCAAGTACAACACCCCCTTGCCGGTGGTAGACGACAGCGAGCTGGGCCACCTGGCGCGCCACATCAACAACCTGGCCAGCGCCCTGGAGCAGGCCAGCGCTGAACAGCAACAAACCATCGCCGAGCTGATCCAGGCCCGTGAAGAGGCTGAACAGGCTAACCGCGCCAAGTCCGATTTCCTGGCCATGATGAGCCACGAGCTGCGCACCCCGATGAACGGCGTGATGGGCATGCTGCAGTTGCTGGAAACCACCCCGCTCAGCACCGAACAGGCCGATTACACCGCCGTGGCCAGCGAGTCCACCGGGCACCTGCTGAAAGTCATCAACGATATTCTGGACTTCTCGCGCATCGAACGCGCCGCGCTGCAACTGGAGCATATCGACTTCAACCTCGGCGAGCTGATCACCAGCAGCGTCCAGTCCTTCCAGCACAGCGCCCAGCAACGCGGCCTTGGGCTGCACCTGCAACTGCCGGCCGACATCGGCCAGTTGCAGGTGAACGGCGACCCTACGCGCATCCGCCAGATCCTGCTGAACCTGGTGGGCAACGCGCTGAAGTTCACCGAACGCGGCCAGGTGCAGGTCGAGGCTCGCTGGCAAGTGGTCGACCGGCAGTTGATCTGGCTGACCTGCAGCGTGCGTGATACCGGCATCGGTATCGATAGCGACCGCCTGGAAATGATGTTCGTCGCGTTCCAGCAAGCGGACAGTTCGATTTCCCGCCGCTATGGCGGCACCGGGCTGGGGTTGTCGATCGCCCGTACCTTGGCCGAGCGCATGGGTGGCAAGCTGCGCGGCGAGAGCCACGTGGGCTTGGGTTCAACGTTCACCCTGGAGATGCCCTTGGCCCTGGCCAGCCAGGCGCCGGCGCCACTGCCGCACCCAATCGACGCGCTACCGGCGGCTGCCGAGCAGGAAAAGGTGCTGTTGGTCGAGGATAATCCGGTCAACCAGAGTGTCATAGAAGCCATGCTGCGCAGCCTGGGGCTGACGGTGTGCACCGCTGCAGACGGCCTCGAGGCGGTCGACCTGGTGGGCCGCCAGCGCTTTGCCGCGGTGCTGATGGACTGCCGGTTGCCGCACATGGACGGCTATGAAGCCACCCGCCGCATTCGCCAACTGGGCAATGGCACAGGCCTGCCGATCATCGCCCTGACCGCCAACGCGCTCGACGGCGACCGCGAGCGATGCATGGCCGCCGGCATGGATGACTACCTGAGCAAACCCTTGCGCCGCAGCGAACTGCAGCGGGTGCTGCAACGCTGGTTACCCGGCCAGACAACCGCGACTGGCGATAAATGCTAAAGTGCGGCAGTCTTAAACACTGGACAGGACCTTCATCGGCCCTGAAAATAGACGTTTCAGTGCACACCTGTACTTCTTTCACCAGGTGCGCTGTGACTTTCACCACAACGCAATAGTCTACCTGTAGGCTACCGCCCCGAAGCCGTTGGTTATTTGGGTCGGTCGGGAAGATTCATCCCCTGCCACAGGGGGTTATTGAGGAGCTCGCATGACCAAACAACACGCCTTTACTCGGGAAGACCTGCTGCGCTGCAGTCGCGGTGAGCTGTTCGGCCCAGGTAATGCGCAACTGCCCGCGCCGAACATGCTGATGGTCGATCGCATCACCCACATCAGCGAAGAAGGCGGCAAGTACGGCAAAGGTGAGTTGGTCGCCGAGCTGGATATCACCCCGGACCTGTGGTTCTTCGCCTGCCATTTCGAAGGCGACCCGGTCATGCCGGGCTGCCTGGGCCTCGACGCCATGTGGCAGCTGGTCGGTTTCTTCCTCGGCTGGCAGGGCCTGCCAGGCCGCGGCCGCGCCCTGGGTTCGGGCGAAGTGAAGTTCTTCGGCCAGGTTTTGCCTACCGCCAAGAAAGTCACCTACAACATCCACATCAAGCGCGTCCTGAAGGGCAAGCTGAACATGGCCATCGCCGATGGCTCGGTCAGCGTTGACGGCCGCGAGATCTACACCGCCGAAGGCCTGCGGGTCGGCGTGTTCACCTCCACTGACAATTTCTAAGGGTTATTCGCATGCGCCGCGTCGTTATCACTGGTCTGGGCATCGTTTCGTGCCTGGGCAATGACAAAGCTACCGTCACCGAAAACCTGCGCAACAGCCGTCCGGGTATCCGTTTCAACCCGGAATACAAGGAAATGGGGCTGCGTAGCCAGGTTTCCGGGTCCATCGACCTCAACCTCGAAGAACTGATCGACCGCAAGGTCTACCGCTTCGTTGGCCACGCGGCTGCCTACGCCTACCTGGCGATGCAGGACGCGATCAAGGATTCCGGCCTGACCGAAGAGCAGGTGTCCAACCCGCGTACCGGCCTGGTGGCTGGCTCCGGCGGCGCGTCGACCCTGAACCAGATGGAAGCGCTGGACACCCTGCGCGAGAAAGGCGTCAAGCGTGTCGGCCCATACCGTGTCACGCGCACCATGGGCAGCACCGTTTCGGCATGCCTGGCTACGCCGTTCAAGATCAAGGGCATCAACTACTCGATCTCGTCGGCTTGCGCCACCTCGGCTCACTGCATCGGTACCGCACTGGAGCAGATCCAGTGGGGCAAGCAGGACATCGTTTTTGCCGGCGGCGGTGAAGAAGAGCATTGGAGCCAGTCGTTCCTGTTCGATGCCATGGGCGCGCTGTCGACCAAGCGCAACGAAACCCCGGAACTGGCCTCGCGTGCCTACGACGCAGACCGTGATGGCTTCGTCATCGCTGGCGGCGGCGGCATGGTGGTGGTCGAGGAGCTGGAACACGCCCTGGCCCGTGGCGCCAAGATCTACGCCGAAATCGTTGGTTACGGTGCGACCTCCGACGGTTACGACATGGTTGCCCCGAGCGGCGAAGGCGCTATCCGCTGCATGCAGCAGGCGCTGTCCACCGTTGACACCCCGATCGATTACCTGAACACACACGGCACCTCGACCCCGGTCGGTGACGTTGCCGAGATGAAAGGCGTTCGCGAGGTATTCAAGGACAAGGCGCCGAAAATCAGTTCGACCAAGAGCCTGTCGGGCCACTCGCTGGGCGCCGCGGGCGTGCACGAGGCGATCTACTGCCTGCTGATGATGGAAAACAACTTCATCGCCGGCTCTGCCAACATCGACGAGCTGGACCCGGAAGTGGCCGACCTGCCGATCCTGCGCAAAACCGAAGAAAACGCCAAGATCGACACGGTCATGAGCAACAGCTTCGGCTTCGGCGGCACCAACGCCACCCTGGTGCTCAAGCGCTGGGAAGGCAAGTAAGGCGCTCAAGCAGTAATCAAAACGCCCCGACTGGTTCGGGGCGTTTTCTTTTGTGTGGCCTGTACTGGCCCTATCGCAGGCAAGCCAGCTCCCACAGGTACTGCGCAAGGTTCGGAACCTGCGTAACCCTGTGGCAGCTGGCTTGCCTGCGATAGGTCAGTACTGGTAAACCGTTACTTCTGCTTGGGCAACACAGCCAGGAAGTTCTCCTTGGCTACCTTGTTCGCCACCACCTCCGGCAACGCATCCAGAAACGGCTTGAACCCGTGCATCTGCTCGCCCAGGCTGCCAAACTGCCCCACCACATCCGATCCCAGCATGAACCGCTCCGGGTACTTCTCGACCAACGCCAGCCATTCCTTGCGTGGCACACCCTTGTCATCCAGCAGATACGGCTGCAGTACACTCCACGACAAATCGACATACAGGTTTGGGTAGCTCTCCAGCAACCGCGTCAGCACTGGCAGTAAAAAGTCCATTTGCGTCTGATGCCGGTGTATCTCCATGCTGCTGCCAGCATGGGCCCAGATGAACCGGGTGTGCGGGTGATTGCGTAGCGGCTCTTCGATCTCTGCCAGGTACAGCGGGTTGCGCTCGCGCTTGGAGGTGATGTTGGAGTGCAGCAGCACTGGCAGGTCGCGCTCGGCGGCCAGGTGATAGATCCGGGTCATGGCTTCGTTGTTGGCGCGCGGCGTTTCGCCACTGGTCAGCGCGGTCAAGTCATCGTGGCGGGTGAACACCTCCCCGATGCCCTGCCATAGCCCCGGGTACAGCTCGAGCATACGCTCGATATGGCTGACGGCATTCTTGTCCACCGGATTGAACCCGCTCAGGAACGGGTGGAAGCGTTTACGCTGCTGCGGTGGCAACTGCTGGAGCGCGGCGGCCACATAGATGTCGGTGGCGCTGTACCAGTAAGCATCGGCATCATCACCGGCATAGTAACGCGGGCGCTTGGGCTCGTCTTCGTGCCACTTCTTGGCCACCGGAATGCCGGAAATCATCGACTGGTCAACGCCTGCCGCATCCATCGCCTTGAGCAATGCTGGCATCCCTTCGCTTTCCTGGAAGAAATCCACGTAGTGCAGGTGGGCGTCACTGTAGCGGTAGTCACGCGCCTGTACCGCTTGGCACAAGCAAGCGGACAATAACGCGCAGGCCAGCGCTTTGGCATTCATGGGCAGCTCCATTCTCCTGGTATCAGACAGGGTAGACCGGCCGGTGCAGAAGACGGTTCAGGCCCAGCAGGCAAACCGTTATGCTTGGACACTGCCACCTTGCCTGGAGCCCTTCCCATGAGCAGCACGCTGATCATTCGCCCCCGTGCAGAATCGGTCGAGGGCCAGCCGATCCTACGCCCGCTGCCAGCGGCGCAGTGCCGCAGTGTCGGCCCGTTCGTATTCTTCGATCACATGCTGAAAACCGCCTACGCACCCGGGCGCGGCATGGACATCCGCCAACATCCGCACATCGGCCTTTCAACCCTGACTTTTCTGTTCGAAGGGGCGATCCAACACAAGGACAGCCTGGGCTCAGACCAGTTGGTGCTGCCCGGCGACGTCAGCTGGATGACGGCCGGTCGCGGCGTGGCGCACGTCGAGCGCACCCCGGCAGACGCCTTGGCCAATGGGTCCAGCCTGCACGGCTTGCAGGTTTGGCTGGCCTCGCCACGTGAGCATGAACAAGGCGCGCCGAGCTACAGCCATCATCCTGCGGCCAGCCTGCCGGTCAGCGACAGCCTGGGGGTGCGCATCTGCATGATTGCCGGCACCGGGTTCTGCCTGGCGTCACCGGTGCCGGTGCTGTCCCCTACCCTCTATGCACAGGTGCAGATGCAAACGGCGGCTACCTTGCAGGTGCCGAACGAGCATGTGCAGCGGGCGCTGTACCTGTTGCAGGGCGAACTGCAGATAAACGGCGAGGATGTGGCGCCGTGCAGCCTGGTGGTGCTGCCGGAGGGCGAAGAGGTGACGCTGTATGCGCAAGGTGAATGCCAGCTGGTACTGATTGGCGGCGCGCCGCTGGATGGGCCGCGGCGGATGAACTGGAACTTTGTCGCCAGTGACCCGGCGCTGATCGAGCAGGCCAGGGCCAGATGGGCTGCGGGGGATTGGCCGGTAGTGCCGGGGGAGAGCTCGAGGATCGAGTTGCCTCGCTGATTGGGGCCGCTTTGCGCCCCTTCGCGGGCTTGCCCGCTCCCACAGGGTGAGAGTTGTGGGAGCGGGCAAGCCCGCGAAGGGCTGCACAGCAGCCCCACTATGCGATCAGCGCTGGAACACTTCAGTCAGCAGGTTATGCATCGAACGGAACGCCCGCTCCGAGGTGCGCCGGTCATACTGCATCTTGCCCGGCACATTGGCGCCAGGGTCGGTGAACGAATGCACGGCCCCGCCATAGCTGAGCAACTGCCAGTCGACCTTGGCCGCATTCATCTCGTCTTCGAATGCCGGCAGCTGCTCTTTCGGCACCAATGGGTCCGATGCACCGTGCAGCACCAGCACCGAGCCCTTGATGCGCTTGGCATCCTCGGGGTTCGGCGTGTCCAATGTGCCGTGGAACGACACTGCCGCACGCAAGTCGGCGCCGCTGCGCGCCAGCTCCAGCGCACAGCAACCCCCAAAGCAGAAGCCGAAGGTGGCAACTTTGCCAGGCTCCAGCAGCGCCTTGGACTGCCCCAGCAACTGGGCCAGGGCCTCCTGCATGCGCTTGCGAAGTTCGCCGCGGTCATTCTTGAGCGGCATCATCGCTGCGCCCGCTTCGTCCGCATTGGACGGGCGCACCGACTGCCCATACAGGTCGGCGAGCAACACCACATAGCCCTTTTCGGCCACTTCCTTGGCGATGCGTTCGGCACCTTCGCCAATGCCCATCCAGTTAGGTGCCATGACCAGGCCCGGGCGCCCCAGCGCACCGGGCTCGTAGACCAGGCGGCTTTCGTAGGTTCGGCCGGACAGGTGATACACCAGCGATTCGACGATTACTTTGCTCATCAGGCACTCCATTGGCACTCGTCATAAAAAAGCCCGCCGAAGCGGGCTTTCCTCTGCATCAACTCAAGCAGACAGCTCGACCAGCAGCTTGTTCAGGCGACGAACGTACGCTGCCGGGTCTTTCAGGCTGTCCCCGGCCGCCAGGGCCGCCTGATCGAAGAGGATATGCGAGAGCTCGGCGAAACGGTCTTCGCTCTGCTCGTTGTCCAGCTTGTCGATCAGCGGGTGGCTCGGGTTGAACTCGAAGATCGGCTTGGACTCCGGCACTTTCTGCCCACTGGCCTCAAGGATCTGGCGCATCTGCAGGCCAAGGTCCTGCTCACCAATGGCCAGGATCGCCGGCGAGTCGGTCAGGCGGTGCGACACGCGCACTTCGGCCACGCTGTCACCCAATGCACCTTTCAGGCGCTCGACCAGGCCTTCCTTGTCCTTGGCGACTTCTTCCTGGGCTTTCTTGTCCTCTTCGGAGTCCAGCTTGCCCAGGTCCAGGTCGCCGCGGGCGACATCGACGAAGGCCTTGCCGTCGAATTCGTTGAGGTAGCTCATCAGCCACTCGTCGATGCGGTCGGTCAGCAGCAACACTTCGATGCCTTTCTTGCGGAAGACTTCCAGGTGCGGGCTGTTCTTGACCTGCGCGTAGGACTCACCGGTGAGGTAGTAGATCTTGTCCTGGCCTTCCTTGGCGCGCGCCAGGTAGTCGGCCAGGGCAACGCTCTGCTCGCCGCTGTCGTCGTGGGTGGAGGCAAAACGCAGCAGGCTGGCAATCTTCTCTTTGTTGGCGAAGTCTTCGGCCGGGCCTTCCTTCAGCACCTGGCCGAAGTTTTTCCAGAAGCCCTTGTACTGCTCAGGCTCGTTCTTCGCCAACTTCTCCAGCATGTCCAGCACGCGCTTGGTCAGCGCGGTCTTCATCGAGTCGATGATCGGGTCTTTCTGCAGGATTTCACGCGACACGTTCAGCGACAGGTCGTTGGAGTCGACCACACCTTTGATGAAGCGCAGGTACAGCGGCAGGAACGACTCGGCCTGGTCCATGATGAACACGCGCTGTACATACAGCTTCAGGCCGCGTGGCGCTTCGCGCTGGTACAGGTCGAACGGCGCGCGGGCCGGTACATACAGCAGCGAGTTGTATTCAAGCTTACCTTCGACCTTGTTGTGGCTCCAGGCCAGCGGGTTCTCGAAGTCGTGGCCGATGTGCTTGTAGAACTCCTGGTATTCCTCGTCCTTCACGTCGCTGCGCGAACGGGTCCACAAGGCGCTGGCACGGTTGACGGTTTCCCACTCTTCGGCCGGCTGCTCTTCACCTTCGGCAGCCGCCTGCTCTTTCGGCAACTGGATAGGCAAGGCGATATGGTCGGAGTACTTCTTGACCACGTTGCGCAGGCGCCAGCCATCGGCGAACTCCTGCTCGTCCTTCTTCAGGTGCAGGACGATGCGGGTGCCGCGCTGGGGGTTGTCGACAGTGGCGACTTCAAACTCACCCTCGCCACGGGACGACCAATGCACGCCTTCGGCAGCCGGCTGGCCGGCGCGACGGCTGTACACGTCAACCTTGTCGGCAACGATGAACGCGGAATAGAAGCCCACGCCGAACTGGCCGATCAGGTGCGAGTCCTTCTTCTGGTCACCGGTGAGGTTCTTCATGAAGTCGGCAGTGCCGGACTTGGCGATGGTGCCCAGGTGGGTGATGACGTCTTCGCGGCTCATGCCGATACCGTTGTCCTCGAGGGTCACGGTACCCGCCTCCTTGTCGAAGCTCAGGCGAATCTTCAGGTCGGCGTCGCCTTCCAGCAACTCTGGCTTGGCCAGCGCCTCGAAGCGCAGCTTGTCGGCGGCGTCGGAGGCGTTGGAGATCAGCTCACGCAGGAAGATCTCCTTGTTCGAATACAAGGAATGGATCATGAGGTGCAGCAGTTGCTTTACCTCGGTCTGGAAGCCAAGCGTTTCTTTTTGAGTCTCCACACTCATGGTCTTCAAAACTCCGATCTGTTTGCAATGGCGCCTGGCGGGCGGTACAGCCTGCTTTAACGGCGGATGTCATGCAGATGGGGGCTGCCCGGATGATTTCAAGGGCTTTTGCGGGTCGATCTTGAAATGCGCGCGGGCCGTGGCGATCGGCGACTGGCGGTCGCCCTGCCAGGCGGTAATGGCCACGTTGGTTACCCGGCGCCCCTGGCGCCACAACTGGCACTGGGCATAGGTATCGCGCAACAGCCCGGCGCGCAGGTAGTCGATGGAGAAATCGATGATCTTCGGAATGCTGGCGCTGTCGCTGTAGATCAGCAGGTACAGCGCTGCCGACAGCTCCATGAAGCCGGCAATCACCCCGCCATGGATAGCGGGCAAGAGGGGGTTGCCGACAGTGTCCGGATTGGCCGGCAGGCGGAACAGCAGGTCATCCCCCTCGCGCTGGCATTCGATGCCGATCAACCCCGCGTAAGGGATCAATGCCAGCAAGGGGCGGTAGTCACCTTGCGCATGTGCTGCGTTGAGTTGCTGGCGAATGGCAGGCGGAATCATGACCCGCCCTCCTTCAGGCTGCTGCCGAAGCGGATGCCGCCCTTGACCTGCGGGCCCAACCGCATGAAGGTACCCACCACCTGGCAGATTGGCCGCTCGGGGTCGTCCTGGTAGGCGCTGCCACGGGTAAAGATCACGTCGCGGGTCACCCGGTAACACTGGGCATGCCCATGGATGTCCTTGCCCGGTACCGACGGGTGCATGTAGTCGATGCGCAGATCCAGGGTCGGGCATACCTCGAAGTGCGGCAGTACGCATAGCGTGGCCATGCCGCAGGTGGTATCCATCAGAGTTGTCAGCGCCCCACCGTGTACGGCACCGGTTTGCGGGTTGCCGACAATGGCCGGCGACCAGGGCAGGACCAGCGTCATGCCAGTTTCATCAGCCTGTGCCACACGCATCTGCAACAACTGGCAGTGTTTCAATGCCGAAAGAAAACGCTCGGCCATGGACATCAAGGTCGAATCACTCATAGGCTGTTACCACGTCCCTTCCAAACGGCATAGGTGGGTTCAAAAGTCCATGTAGAACGGGGCGTTATATATCTGAAACCTTCGTTGAACTTATTCCAAGTGGCTGCACTCGAAGGAACAAGTCACTTATCACACCAAGGAGAAACACCCCCATGCGTAAACCATTTGCTTTTGCTCTGATGCTGGCTGCTGCCATGGGCCTGGCTGCTTGCGATAAAGCGAGCGAAGACAAAGCCCAAGATGCGCAGGAACATGCCGAGCAAGCCCAGGAAAAGATGGGCGAAGCTCAGGATAAAATGAACGACGCCGCCAAGGAAAACGCCGAAGCTGCCAAAGATCAGGCTGAAGCCGAGCAAAAGGCTGCCGAAGAAGCCGCCCCGGCTACTCCGGCGCCGGCAGAACCTGCCAAGCAGTAATCAGCCCGATAAAAAAAACCCGACGTTGTCGGGTTTTTTTTGCGTTGAGTTCACGGTTAATCGTTTCAGTTCACTGCCACACCACCCTCTTTCAATGGCTCGCTGCTGACACTATCCGTGGGGGTAAAGACCATCACCTCCAGCACATCGGAATGGAACTCCCGACGGTACAAGATCAATACAACACCCACACTCATGCCCATGAACAACCACGGGCTGATGAACCAGCTCAACATGGCCATGCCGAAGTAGTAAGAGCGTAAACCAAGGTTGAACTGGTTGGCCGCCAGCGACAACACCCGTGCCGCCCGCGAGGCGAACGCCTTGCGCTCCAGTTCGTTGACCTGCCGTTCGCCAATCATCGGTGCCGAACCAACCAGTACGGCAGCAAAGTTGTATTGGCGCATGCACCAGCTGAAGGTGAAGAAGGCATACACGAAGACCATGGCCAGGCACAACAACTTGATCTCCGACATGCCCTGCGAAGTCTGCTGCACCAGCGGCAGGTCGGCCAACAGCGACAGCGCCCTGTCGGAGGCCCCCAGCACGGTGAGGATGCCGGCCAGAATGATCAAGGTGCTGGAGGCGAAGAACGAGGCGTTGCGCTCCAGGTTGCCGATCACGCTGGCATCGGCAATACGGTTATCGCGCAGCAACATGCGCCGCATCCAGTCTTCACGGTACAGGTGCAGCACGCTGGCCAGGCATGCGGTGTCGCGCCCTTTCCAGATTGCATACCGGGTATAACCACCCCAGCACAGGGCGAACCAGGCGACGGCCAGCAGGTTGTTGAGGTTGCTTTGGATGAAATTCATGCAGGATTCCCGAAAAGGCCAGGTGCCTGAAGGATAGGGACCGGGTTTCGACGCTGGCAAGCGGCAAAAGGCACACATTCCTGCTGAAATTCGTACTGCCGGTGTGGGCCAGAAAAAAGCCCCGCATCGTTGCCGATACGGGGCTCTGCAGCTTGCACCTTGGCGGGCACCCTTCGGCTTGTGGCCGGTGCCGCCCCAAGGCTTGGCCCGGCGCGTCAGGCCAGCGCTTCGCGCGGCTTGCCCAGCATGCGGTCGCAGGCGACGGCGCCCACCAGGGTTACCACCGACGGCACCAGCCAGGCCATGCCGGCATCGCTCAACGGCAGGTGCGCCATGAAGTCCGGGAGCATGTGGGCAAGGCTGCTGCCCTTGATCGCATCGACCATGCCGAACACCAGCGACACCAGCATGACCGGCGCCAGGATACGGGTCGGCGAATGCCACAGGTCTTTGACGAAACTCAGGCCGACGACCACGATGCAGGGCGGGTAGATGGCGGTCAGTACCGGGATCGAGAACATGATCAACTTGGTCAGGCCAAGGTTGGAAATCAACAGCGAGAAACCGGCCAGGATCACCACCAGGGCGCGGTACGACAGCGGCAGGATCTGGCTGAAGTACTCGGCGCACGCGCAAGTCAGGCCCACCGCAGTCACCAGGCAGGCCAGGGCGATCAGCACCGCAAGGAAGCCGCTGCCCAACGAACCGAAGGTGTGCTGCACGTAGGCATGCAGAACGGCCGCGCCATTGGTGGCATCTGCCGCGATATCATGGCTGGTGGCGCCCAGACGGAACAGGCTGATGTAGACCAGGGCCAGGCCGACACCGGCGATAAGGCCGGCGATAATGGCATAACGGGTGATCAGCTTCGGCGACTCGACACCGCGCGAGCGGATGGCGTTGACGATGACGATACCGAACACCAGGGCCCCCAGGGTATCCATGGTCAGGTAGCCATCGGAGAAGCCTTTGGAGAAGGCCGCTGCCGCATAAGCCGGCTGCGCGTCACCCATGCCCCCTGCCGGCAGGGCAAAGGCGGCAATCCCCAGTACGGCCAGGGCGATGATCTTCAGCGGCGCCAGGAAGCGGCCCACGGTATCGAGCAACTTGCCGGGGTACATCGACACGGCCAGCACCACTGCGAAATACACCAGGCTGTAGATGAACAGCGCCAGCGGGCTTTCCCCGGTCAGCGGAGCAACACCCACTTCGAACGAAACGGTCGCGGTACGCGGGGTGGCGAACAAGGGGCCGACCGACAGGTAGCAGACAGCCGCCAGCAAGCCGCCGAAGAATTTGCCGATCGGGCTGCTCAGGGCATCCATGCCACCACCGACCTTGGCCAGGGCGACCACAGTGATGACCGGCAAGCCTACGGCCGTGACCAGGAAGCCCAGGGCCGCCATCCACACATGGGGGCCGGACTGCAGGCCGACGATAGGCGGGAAGATGATGTTGCCTGCACCCACAAAAAGCGCAAACGTCATAAAGCCAAGCGCCAGGATATCCTGGCCTTTGAGAACTTTCATTTTAAGGTAGTACCACACTGCTGAAATCGGGATTCGAGAGGGGATTTCCCTTTGGATGAGGGGAAATGCTGCCCGGCTTGATAGGCCAGACCCGTTTAGCGTGTCGTTCCCTTTTGGGGTACGGGCACAGAGTGAGCGCGTAATGTAACCGTTTTGTCAGTCAAACGCACTGGAACAGTGCTGCTTGTCCGATGTGCGTACATGTTTGTCGTCTGCGCGACCGAAGACAGAGGGAATTATCCTCGGTTTAAAAGCCGCGTCTGTATGAAAATTCCTATCAAACCCATCGAAAAATCTACAGTGCCTGCTCTGGCCTCTTCGCGGGCTTGCCCGCTCCCACAGGGCTCACCACATTCAGAACCTGTGGTGATACCTGTGGGAGCGGGCAAGCCCGCGAAGAGGTCGGCACAGGAATACCGAAAACCCACAAACGACAAAGGCCACCCGAAGGTGGCCTCTGTGCGCGTGGGGGGTGTAGCGGTATTACTTCTTGGCTTCCCAACCGGTCAGCTCGGCCAGGGCCTTGCCGATGTCGGCCAGGGAACGCACGGTTTTCACGCCCGCGTCCTGCAGGGCTGCAAACTTCTCGTCTGCAGTGCCTTTGCCGCCAGAAATGATGGCGCCAGCGTGGCCCATGCGCTTGCCCGCAGGTGCGGTAACACCAGCGATGTAGGAAACGACAGGCTTGGTCACGTGGGCCTTGATGTAGGCCGCTGCTTCTTCTTCAGCCGAACCGCCGATCTCGCCGATCATGACGATCGCTTCGGTCTTCGGGTCTTCCTGGAACAGCTTCAGGATATCGATGAAGTTGGAGCCCGGGATCGGGTCACCACCGATACCGACACAGGTCGACTGGCCGAAGCCGGCGTCGGTGGTCTGCTTCACAGCTTCGTAGGTCAGGGTGCCGGAGCGCGACACGATACCGACCTTGCCTGGCAGGTGGATGTGGCCTGGCATGATGCCGATCTTGCACTCGCCCGGGGTGATGACACCTGGGCAGTTAGGGCCGATCAGGGTCACGCCCAGCTCGTCGCACTTGACCTTGGCATCCAGCATGTCCAGGGTTGGAATGCCTTCGGTGATGCAGACGATCAGCTTGATGCCGCCGAAGGCTGCTTCCAGGATCGAGTCCTTGCAGAAAGGAGCCGGTACGTAGATGACCGAAGCATCAGCGCCGGTAGCTTCCACGGCTTCCTTCACGGTGTTGAACACCGGCAGGCCCAGGTGGGTGGTGCCACCCTTGCCTGGGGTTACGCCGCCGACCATCTTGGTGCCGTAGGCGATGGCCTGTTCGGAGTGGAAAGTACCCTGCGAGCCGGTGAAGCCCTGGCAGATGACTTTGGTGTCTTTATTGATCAGGACGCTCATTACTTGCCCTCCGCAGCTTTGACAACTTGTTGAGCAGCGTCGGTCAGGCTGGTTGCCGCAATGATGTTCAAACCGCTTTCTGCCAGTACTTTAGCGCCCAGTTCGGCGTTGTTGCCTTCAAGGCGAACGACGACCGGAACCTTCACGCCGACTTCTTTCACTGCACCGATGATGCCTTCGGCAATCATGTCGCAACGAACGATGCCGCCGAAGATGTTGACCAGAACGGCCGCGACATTGCTGTCGGACAGAATGATCTTGAACGCTTCGGTAACGCGCTCTTTGGTAGCACCGCCGCCAACGTCGAGGAAGTTGGCAGGCTTGCCGCCGTGCAGGTTGACGATGTCCATGGTACCCATGGCCAGGCCGGCACCGTTGACCATGCAGCCGATATTGCCTTCCAGGGCAACGTAGTTCAGTTCGAACTTGGCAGCGTGGGCTTCACGGGCGTCGTCCTGCGACGGGTCGTGGAAGGTTTTCAGCTTAGGCTGACGGTACATGGCGTTGGCGTCGATGTTGATCTTGGCATCGAGGCAGTGCAGGTCGCCATCGGCCTTGATCACCAGCGGGTTCACTTCCAGCAGCGCCAGGTCGTGATCCTTGAACAGCTTGGCCAGGCCTACGAAGATCTTGGCGAACTGTTGAACTTGCTTGCCTTCCAGGCCCAGCTGGAATGCCAGCTCGCGACCCTGGAACGGCTGTGCGCCAACCAGTGGGTCGATGGTGGCCTTGAGGATTTTCTCAGGCGTTTCGTGAGCGACCTTCTCGATGTCCACGCCACCTTCGGTGGAGGCCATGAACACGATGCGGCGGCTCGAACGATCGACTACAGCGCCCAGGTACAGCTCTTTGGCGATGTCAGTGCAGGATTCGACCAGAATCTTGGAGACGGGTTGACCGTTGGCATCGGTCTGGTAGGTAACCAGATTCTTGCCCAACCACTGTGCAGCGAACGCCTTGGCGTCTTCCTTGCTGCGAACCAGCTTGACGCCGCCCGCTTTACCGCGACCACCCGCGTGAACCTGGGCTTTGACTACCCACTCGTTCCCGCCGATCTTGTCGCAGGCTTCTGCAGCTTGCTCAGGGGTATCGACTGCGAAACCCTTGGAAACTGGCAGGCCGTACTCAGCGAACAGCTGCTTACCCTGATACTCGTGAAGATTCATGCTTTTTACCGTCTTCGTTAGGTACTGCGCTTCGGCGCTGCGCCATCACTGGCGCCGCGCCACCTGTGACCGTTGACCCCGGGTTATCCCATGTGATCCGGTCCGGCGGACGTTCCGCGGTGAGTCATGCACGCAAGACTCACGACGGGCTGCCCGCCGTGGTTTCTTATGATTAACGCTTCTTACGGTTGGCCACGTGAATGGCGCCGCCATTCACAGCCAGCGCTGCTTCATGCAGCGCTTCGGACAGGGTTGGATGGCTGAAGACCATCATGCCCAGGTCCTCGGCACTGGTGCCGAATTCCATTGCGATTGCGCCCTGCTGCACCAGTTCGGCAGCCGATGGGCCAATCACGTGTACACCCAGCACGCGGTCGGTCTTGGCGTCGGCGATGACCTTGACGAAACCACCGGTGTCGTTGGCCGCCATCGCACGGCCGCTGGCCGCGAACGGGAAGGTGCCTACGTTAACCTCAACACCCTCGGCCTTCAAGGCTTGTTCGGTCTTGCCGACCCACGCGATTTCCGGGTGGGTGTAGATCACCGAAGGGATCAGGTCGTAGTTCATCTGGGCCTTGTGGCCCTTGATGCGCTCAACCACCATGATGCCCTCTTCCGAGGCCTTGTGCGCCAGCATCAGGCCACGCACCACGTCACCGATGGCATAAACGCCCGGCACGCTGGTCGCGCAGTGGTCATCGACGTAGATGTAGCCGCGCTCGTCGATGGTCACGCCGCTGTCGGAAGCCAGCAGGTCGGTGGTCACCGGACGACGTCCGACCGCAACGATCAGCTTGTCGAAGGTGATCTTCTGCTCGCCTTCGGCGTTGGTGTAGGTGACTTCGACTTCGTCGCCGTTGACTTTCGAGCCGGTGACGCGAGCGCCCAGCTTGATGTCCAGGCCTTGTTTGGTCAGGGTCTTCTGGGCTTCTTTCGACACGGCAGTGTCGGCAGCCATCAGGAAGGTGTCCAGGGCTTCCAGCACGGTGACTTCAGCACCCAGGCGAGCCCACACAGAGCCAAGCTCCAGGCCGATGACGCCAGCACCGATCACGCCCAGGCGCTTGGGTACGGCCTGGAATTCCAGGGCGCCGGTGGAGTCGACGATGACGTTCTGGTCGACAGGCGCTGGCGGAATGTCGATCGGACGCGAGCCGGAGGCCAGGATCACGTTCTCGGCTTCGATCACTTCGGTGGTGCCGTCAGCCTTGGTGACTTCGACCTTCTTGCCCGCCAGCAGCTTGCCGTGGCCCTGGATCGAAGTAACACCGTTGGCCTTGAACAGGGTGGCCACGCCACCGGTCAGGTTCTTGACGATGCCAGCCTTGCGGCCAACCATCGCGGCAACGTCCATCTTCACTTCACCGGTGGAGATACCATGCACGTTGAAGCTTTCTTTGGCTTCCTTGTACTTCCAGGAGCTGTCCAGCAGGGCCTTGGAAGGAATGCAACCGACGTTCAGGCAGGTGCCGCCCAGGGCCAGCTTGCCCTCGGCGTCGGTGTACTTCTCGATACAGGCAGTCTTCAGACCGAGTTGTGCGGCCTTGATGGCAGCGACATAACCGCCAGGACCTGCACCGATTACCACTACGTCGAATTTCTGGGTCATAAAAGATTCCTTTTGAGCTTCAAGCAGCAAGCTGCAAGCTGCGAGACAGACAGGCTTCGACTTGAAGCTTGCCGCTCGCAGCTTACAGCCGCGCGATTAGATGTCCAGCAGCAGGCGAGACGGATCTTCCAGCAGGTTCTTGATGGTCACCAGGAAGGTTACCGCTTCCTTGCCATCGATCAGGCGGTGATCGTAGGACAGCGCCAGGTACATCATCGGGCGAATCACCACTTGGCCGTTAACGGCCATCGGGCGCTGGATGATGTTGTGCATGCCGAGGATCGCGGCCTGCGGCGGGTTGACGATCGGGGTCGACATCATCGAACCGAAAGTACCGCCGTTGGTGATGGTGAAGGTGCCACCGGTCATCTCTTCGATCGACAGCTTGCCGTCACGGGCCTTCTTGCCGAAGGTGGCGATGCCGTTTTCGATTTCGGCCAGGCTCATCGATTCGGCGTTACGCAGTACCGGTACCACCAGGCCACGGTCGCTGGACACCGCGACGCCGACGTCGGCATAGCCGTGGTAGACGATGTCGTTGCCGTCGATCGAGGCGTTGACCGCCGGGAAACGCTTCAGCGCCTCGGTGGCAGCCTTGACGAAGAACGACATGAAGCCCAGGCGCACGCCGTTGTGGGTCTTCTCGAACAGGTCCTTGTACTTCGAACGCAGGGCCATGACTTCGGTCATGTCCACTTCGTTGAAGGTGGTCAGCATGGCCATGCTCGACTGGGCTTCTACCAGGCGCTCGGCGATCTTGGCACGCAGGCGGGTCATCGGTACGCGCTTCTCGGTACGGTCGCCAGCAGCGGTGACCACCGGAGCAGCAGCAGCGGCAGCAGGCTTGGCAGCCGGCGCAGCGGCAGGTGCCGACTTCTTGTTGGCAACAGCTGCAACCACGTCTTCCTTGGTGACGCGACCGCCTTTGCCGGTACCGGCAACGCTGGCCAGGTCGATACCGTTTTCTTCAGCCAGCTTGCGCGCAGCCGGGGCGGCGACCGGGTCGTCTTCGCCAGCATCGGCAGCTGCCGCAGCGGGTGCAGCGGCAGGTGCAGCGGCGGCGGCAGGTGCGGCAGCAGCGCCGCCTTCAACGATCGAACCCAGCACCTCGTCGGACAGGACGGTGTCGCCCTCGCCCTTGACGATGTCGCCCAGCACGCCGTCAGCGGTAGCCAGCACTTCCAGGACGACCTTGTCGGTCTCGATGTCGACGATCAGCTCGTCACGCTTGACGGCTTCGCCCGGCTTCTTGTGCCAGGTGGCAACGGTGCCATCGGCAACCGATTCCGGGAAGGTTGGGGCTTTGATCTCGATAGCCATTATCTGTATTTCCTTAAATTCGGTTTCAGGTGCGCGAAGGCGTTAGACAGTGAAGGCGTCTTGCAGCAGTTTTTCCTGCTGTTCGGCGTGCTTCGAAGCGTAACCACAAGCTGGCGCGGCGGAAGCGTCGCGGCCGGCGTATTCCAGGACCAGTGCCTTGTTGTGGCGGCCCAGGATACGGCGCATGTGGTGCTGGCTGCTGTACCAGGCACCCTGGTTCATCGGCTCTTCCTGACACCACACGGCATGCTGGAGGTTGGTGTACGGCGCCAGGATTTCGACCAGGTCGTCCTCCGGGAACGGGTACAGCTGCTCGATACGCACGATGGCGATGTCTTCGCGGCCCTCGGCACGGCGTTTCTCCAGCAGGTCGTAGTAGACCTTGCCGCCGCACAGGACCAAGCGCTCGACCTTGGCCGGATCGAGGTTGTCGATTTCCGGGATCACGGTCTGGAACGAGCCTTCGGCCAGGTCTTCCAGGGTCGAAACGGCCAGTTTGTGACGCAGCAGCGACTTCGGTGTCAGCACGATCAGCGGCTTGCGCAGCGGGCGAATGACCTGACGACGCAGCAGGTGGTAGATCTGCGCCGGCGTGGTTGGCACGCAGACCTGGATGTTGTGCTCGGCACACAGCTGCAGGTAACGCTCCAGGCGCGCGGAGGAGTGCTCCGGGCCCTGCCCTTCATAGCCGTGCGGCAGCAGCATGGTCAGGCCACACAGGCGACCCCACTTGTGCTCGCCGCTGGTGATGAATTGGTCGATGACCACTTGCGCACCGTTGGCGAAGTCGCCGAACTGGGCTTCCCAGATCACCAGCGCGTTCGGCGTGGTGGTCGAGTAGCCATATTCGAAGGCCAGCACGGCTTCTTCCGACAGGAAGGAGTCGTACAGCTCGAACATCGGCTGGCCCGGGAACAGGTTCTTCAGCGGTACGTAGGTGCTGGCATCCTTCTGGTTATGCAGCACTGCATGGCGGTGCGAGAAGGTGCCACGGCCGATGTCCTGGCCGGTCATGCGGATCGGGTGACCTTCGAACTGCAGGGTGGCGTAAGCCATGGTCTCTGCATAGCCCCAGTTGATCGGCAAGCCACCGGCCTGCATCTTCTGGCGGTCTTCGTAGATCTTCGCCACCTGGCGCTGGACGACGAAGCCTTCCGGGATTTCCAGCAGCTTGGCCGACAGGTCCTGCAAGGTCTTGAGGTCGAAGCGGGTGTCGTGACGCGCAGTCCAGGCATGGCCCAGGTAGGGGCGCCAGTCGACGAACAGCTCGCGGTTCGGCTCCTTGACCAGGCTTTTCACCACGTGCAGGCCGTTGTCCAGCGCGTTGCGGTACTCGTCGATCTTCGCCTGGGCACGCTCGGCATCGATACGGCCAGCCTGGATCAGCGACTCGGCGTACAGCTCGCGGGTGGTACGCTGCTTGGTGATCTGCTGGTACATCAGCGGCTGGGTGCCGCTCGGCTCGTCGGCCTCGTTGTGGCCGCGACGGCGGTAGCAGACCAGGTCGATGACCACGTCACGCTTGAACTGCATGCGGTAGTCAATGGCCAGCTGGGTGACGAACAGCACTGCTTCCGGGTCATCGCCGTTCACGTGCAGGATCGGCGCCTGGATCATCTTGGCCACGTCAGTGGCGTACTCGGTGGAGCGCGCGTCAAGCGGGTTGCTGATGGTGAAACCAACCTGGTTGTTGATCACGATGTGCACGGTGCCGCCGGTCTTGAAACCGCGGGTCTGCGACATCTGGAAGGTTTCCATGACCACACCCTGGCCGGCGAATGCAGCGTCGCCGTGGATCGAGATCGGCAGCACCTTGTCGCCAACGGTGTCGTTGCGGCGGTCCTGACGGGCGCGCACCGAACCCTCGACCACCGGCGAAACGATTTCCAGGTGGGACGGGTTGAACGCCATGGCCAGGTGCACTTCGCCACCGGAGGTCATCACGTTCGAGGAGAAGCCCTGGTGATATTTCACGTCACCGGAGCCCAGCTCGTTCATTTTCTTGCCTTCGAACTCATCGAACAGCTCGCGCGGGTTCTTGCCGAAGGTGTTCACCAGCACGTTCAGACGACCACGGTGGGCCATACCGATGACCACTTCCTTGGTGCCGTAGGAGCCGGAACGCTGGATCATTTCGTCCAGCATCGGGATCAGGCTCTCACCACCTTCCAGGCCGAAGCGCTTGGTGCCTGGGTACTTGGTGCCCAGGTATTTTTCCAGGCCTTCACCGGCGGTGACGCGCTCGAGCAGGTGGGCCTGCACGTCAGCGGAGAACTCCGGACGGCCGCGCACGCTTTCCAGGCGCTGCTGGAACCAGCTGCGCTGCTCGGAATCGACGATGTGGGTGAACTCGGCGCCAATGGTGCGACAATATGTCTTCTGGAGTGCATCGAAGATGTCGCGTAGGCTCGCCTCCTCTTTGCCGATGAACAGGTCGCCGGCACGGAAGGTCGTATCAAGATCGGCATTGGTCAAGCCGTAGTGATTGATCGACAGGTCTACGGGCGCAGGGCGCTGCCACAACCCCAACGGGTCGAGCTTGGCAGCCTGATGGCCGCGCATACGATAGGCCTGGATCAGTCGCAGAACTTCAACCTGCTTCTTCTCGTGTTCACTGCTCACGCTCCCGGCAGATACCGGTTGGGCGCGGCGCTGGTTCTTTGCCAGCAGTACGAAATGGTCGCGGATTGTCGAGTGCGATACATCAGTAGCGGTGCTGCCGTCGGCTGGCAACTTCTGGAAGTAAGTGCGCCACTCTTCTGGCACAGCGTTAGGGTCGTGCAGGTAGAGCTCGTAGAGCTCTTCCACATATGCAGCGTTACCACCTGAAAGGTGGGCGCTATCCCACATGCGCTGCATCACGCTTTCTTGCATGCTTGGTCACCCTCGATTAGGGGACTGATCGGCGAGAGCCGAAGCAAACCTGGAAAAGTCCGAAAACAGCGACTGAACCACGCCACCTGGATCCTGCTGATTTTCCGGGTACCAGCCCGGAAAGCCCCTGCTGGTCTCATATCTTCATAGGTAATGAGCGCAGGCTTTTTGGGCCCTTGCTCGGGTTTTACCTCAGTGCGGGCTCACCGCCCGCACCTTGGCTTACTGCAGGTACAACACTGTGTATCAGGTGCCGCTTTGCAGCAGCATGTTACGTACGTGGCCGATTGCCTTGGTCGGGTTGAGACCTTTCGGGCAAACGTTCACGCAGTTCATGATCCCGCGGCAGCGGAATACGCTGAACGGGTCATCCAGGGACGCCAGGCGCTCCTGAGTCTTGGTGTCGCGGCTGTCGGCCAGGAAGCGGTAGGCCTGCAGCAGCGCGGCCGGGCCCAGGAACTTGTCCGGGTTCCACCAGAACGACGGGCAGGAAGTCGAGCAGCAAGCGCACAGGATGCACTCGTACAGGCCGTCCAGCTTTTCGCGGTCTTCCGGCGACTGCAGGCGCTCGATGGCCGGGGCCGGCGTGTCGTTCTGCAGGAACGGCTTCACCTTCTCGTACTGCTTGTAGAAGATGCTCATGTCGACCACCAGGTCACGAATGACCGGCAGGCCTGGCAGAGGGCGCAGAACCAGCTTGTTGCCCTTGACCACCGCCGACAGCGGGGTGATGCAGGCCAGGCCGTTCTTGCCGTTCATGTTCATGCCGTCGGAACCGCACACGCCTTCACGGCAGGAACGACGGTACGAGAAACCTTCGTCCTTTTCCTTGATCAGGGCCAGTACGTCCAGCACCATCAGGTCCTTGCCGCCGGTATCGACGTCGAACGACTCCATTTTTGGCGCCGAATCGGTATCCGGGTTGTAACGATAAACTTCGACTTTCAACATAGCAGTCACCCTTAGTAAGTCCGGACTTTAGGTTCGAAGGCCGGAACAGTCTTCGGCGCAAAGTTGACGCCACGCTTGGCAACGCGCTTCTCACCCGGGTAGTACAGGGTGTGGCACAGCCAGTTTTCGTCGTCACGGTCTTCGAAGTCTTCACGGGCGTGAGCGCCACGGGACTCTTTACGGGCTTCGGCCGCGATGGCGGTAGCTTCGGCGACTTCCAGCAGGTTCTGCAGCTCCAGCGCTTCGATACGCGCGGTGTTGAAGGCCTGGGACTTGTCGTTGATCTTGACGTTGGCGATGCGCTCACGCAGGCCAGCCAGTTGCTCGATACCCTTCTGCATGTATTCGCCGGTACGGAACACACCGAAGTAGTTCTGCATGCAGCTCTGCAGCTCGCGCTTCAGGCTGGCTACGTCTTCACCGGAAGTACGCTCGTTGAGCTTATTCAGGCGGCTCAGGGCAACGTCGATATCGGTGTCGCTGGCGTCGAGGTGCTCGATGCCGTCGCTCAGCGCCTTCTCCAGGTGCAGGCCGGCAGCACGGCCGAATACCACCAGGTCGAGCAGCGAGTTGCCGCCCAGGCGGTTGGCACCGTGTACCGATACGCACGCAACTTCACCTACGGCGAACAGGCCAGGGATGATGTGATCCTTGCCTTCTTCGTCCATGGTGATGGCCTGGCCATGAATGTTGGTGGCAACACCACCCATCATGTAGTGGCAGGTTGGAACCACCGGCACCGGTGCGACAACCGGGTCGACGTGGGCGAAGGTCTTGGACAGCTCGCAGATACCTGGCAGGCGGCTGTGCAGCACTTCTTCACCCAGGTGGTCCAGCTTCAGCAATACGTGGTCCTTGTTCGGGCCCACGCCGTTGCCGGCGATGATTTCCTTGACCATGGAACGGGCGACCACGTCGCGGCCGGCCAGGTCTTTGGCGTTCGGCGCGTAACGCTCCATGAAGCGCTCGCCGTGGGCGTTGATCAGGTAGCCACCCTCACCACGGCAACCTTCGGTGACCAGTACACCGGCGCCGGCGATGCCGGTCGGGTGGAACTGCCACATTTCGATGTCCTGCACCGGAACGCCTGCACGCAGGGCCATGCCGATACCGTCACCGGTGTTGATCAGGGCGTTGGTGGTGGAGGCGTAGATACGACCGGCACCGCCAGTGGCCAACACGGTAGCCTTGGACTTGATGTACATGGTTTCGCCGGTTTCGATGCAGATCGCGATCACACCAACGAAAGCGCCTTCCTTGTTTTTCACCAGGTCAACGGCGTAGTACTCGTTGAGGAAGGTGGTGCCGGCCTTGAGGTTACCCTGGTACAGGGTATGCAGCAGCGCATGACCGGTACGGTCGGACGCCGCGCAGGTACGGGCGGCCTGGCCACCTTTACCGAAGTCCTTGGACTGGCCACCGAACGGGCGCTGGTAGATACGGCCGGTTTCGGTACGCGAGAACGGCAGGCCCATGTGGTCCAGCTCGAACACGGCAGCCGGCCCTTCCTGACACATGTATTCGATAGCGTCCTGGTCACCGATGTAGTCGGAACCCTTGACGGTATCGTACATGTGCCAGCGCCAGTCGTCGTTCGGGTCGGCCGAAGCGATGGCACAGGTGATGCCACCCTGGGCCGATACAGTGTGCGAACGGGTTGGGAAGACCTTGGTGACTACGGCCGTCTTGTGGCCGCCCTGGGCCAGTTGCAGCGCTGCGCGCATGCCGGCGCCGCCGCCACCGATGATGATGGCGTCGAAAGAAATGGTTGGAATGCTAGCCATGGATCAGATACCCCAGAGAATCTGCACACCCCAGACGAAGTAAGCGAACATCGCAACGCCGCATACCGCCTGGAACAGGAAACGAATCGCAGTTGCCGACTTGCCGAACGACATAGGCGTCAGGTAGTCGGTAGCAATGGTCCACATGCCGACCCAGGCGTGAGCGCCGAGGGCAACGAGGGCCAGCAAGCTGAAGATTCGCATCGCGTTGTTGGAGAACAGACCATGCCACTGGGTGTAGTCGATGCCTGGGTGGGCGACCACGTAGCCGATCAGGAAGATGAAATAAGCCGCGAGAACGACCGCAGATACGCGCTGCGCCATCCAGTCATAGAGGCCCGAACGCGACAGGTTCGTGACATTGGTTACCATACCCAAACTCCCACCAGAACGATCAGCACCACGGAGATGACGATCACGATTTTCGAGCCCAGCTTGCCGCCTTCCAGCGTCTCGCCGATGCCCATGTCCATGATCAGGTGACGAACACCTGCCACGAGGTGATAAAGCAGGGCAGACAACAGCCCCCAGGTCACGAACTTGGCCAGCGGGCTGGTCAGACACGCCTTCACCTCGCCGAAGCCTTCCTCGGAACCCAGCGATTTGCCCAATGCATAAAGCATGATGGCAAGGCCGATGAACAGGATGACGCCGGAGATACGGTGCAGGATGGACGTGTACGCAGTGACAGGGAGCTTGATGGTCCTTAGGTCTAGGTTTACAGGTCGTTGGCTTTTCACGGCTTTTTTCACACTGAAGAGCCCCTAGCGAATCAGGGCAAAGTTGTTGGTAAGTGTACTGGTCAGGTACCCACCACCCAGGGAACGGCGACCCCCAGCAGTTCGGGCTTGCAAGCCCTTGGCGGTCGGGTGCCGAGTATAGACAGTTAGGCTGCTTATGACAACGTGACGGGGTAGCCCAAATAGCGCATTGCCTTTAATGAACAAAAGGCGTAAATGGGCGAGAATTTCGGGAAAAATCAGGCTTGAATGCCTGATTCAACAAGCCTTTAGGCAAATTGACATCTGAATTTATCCCTCTATAGTGGTGCGGGCCCTGCGTGGGGGGTCTGTCTGATGATTTCAAGCATTAATAGGAGGCCACATGGCTGACAAAAAAGCGCAGTTGGTCATCGAGGGCGCTGCCCCCGTCGAGCTGCCCATTTTAACCGGCACCGTTGGTCCTGATGTAATCGACGTCCGCGGGTTAGGGGCCACTGGTCACTTCACCTTCGACCCAGGTTTCATGGCGACCGCCTCGTGCGAGTCGAAGATCACCTACATTGACGGCGACAAAGGGATCCTGCTGCACCGCGGCTACCCGATCGAACAGCTCGCCGAGCAATCCGACTACCTCGAAACCTGCTACCTGCTGCTCAACGGCGAACTGCCGAATGCCGAGCAGAAGGCGCAGTTCGTCAGCACCGTGAAAAACCACACCATGGTTCACGAGCAGCTGAAGTCGTTCTTCAACGGTTTCCGCCGCGACGCCCACCCGATGGCGGTCATGTGCGGTGTGGTCGGCGCCCTGTCGGCGTTCTACCACGACTCCCTGGACATCAATAACCCGCAACACCGCGAAATCTCCGCGGTGCGCCTGGTCGCGAAGATGCCGACCCTGGCGGCGATGGTTTACAAGTACTCCATGGGCCAGCCGATGATGTACCCGCGCAACGACCTGTCGTACGCGGAAAACTTCCTGCACATGATGTTCAACACCCCGTGCGAGATCAAACCGATCAGCCCGGTACTGGCCAAGGCAATGGACCGGATCTTCATCCTCCATGCCGACCATGAGCAGAACGCCTCCACCTCCACCGTACGCCTGGCCGGCTCGTCCGGTGCCAACCCGTTCGCCTGTATCGCCGCAGGCATCGCTGCCCTGTGGGGCCCGGCGCACGGCGGTGCCAACGAAGCCGTACTGACCATGCTCGATGAAATCGGCGATGTCTCGAACATCGACACCTTCATCGCCAAGGCCAAGGACAAGAACGACCCGTTCAAGCTGATGGGCTTCGGTCACCGCGTGTACAAAAACCGTGACCCGCGCGCCACCGTGATGAAACAGACCTGCGATGAAGTACTGCGCGAGCTGGGCATCAAGAACGACCCGCAGCTGGAACTGGCCATGCGCCTGGAAGAGATCGCACTGACCGATCCATACTTCATCGAGCGCTCGCTGTACCCGAACGTCGACTTCTACTCGGGGATCATCCTCAAGGCGATCGGCATTCCAACCAGCATGTTCACCGTGATCTTCGCCCTGGCACGTACCGTGGGCTGGATCTCGCACTGGAAAGAAATGCTCTCCAGCCCGTACAAGATCGGCCGTCCGCGCCAGCTGTACACCGGCGAGCAGAAGCGCGACCTCGTTGCGCTGAAGGACCGCAAGTAAGCTTTATCAGCCGATAGCAAAAGGCTGCCCTTGGGCTGATGCCAGCTCAATGGCAGCCATAGGGCAGCCTTTTTTATTTGTCCTGTGCCGGCCTCTTCGCGGGCTTGCCCGCTCCCACAGGTACAACACAGGCCTCGGGATCTGTGCAGTACTTGTGGGAGCGGCAGGCCCGCGAAGAGGCCGACACAGCCAGCACAAAACCTCAGTTTTTCTCGGCCCGCTCACGCAACCCTTTCAGGGTATTGAACGGCGAATCCACCACAAACTTGTTCGCCACCATCGCCGGCACGCTGCCACCCGGCTCGGTATGCACCTGGTAGGTCACTTCGGTCGTGTTGCCCTTGGGCACCAGCTTCCAGAACCCTTCGACTTTAGCAACCCGCACGAAGCCCTTCTCTTCCGGCAGGTAGGTCGGCTCTTCTTTCAGGTTGCGGGTGACGCTGCCATCAGCCTCCTTGACAGTGATGATATGCAGCACCGAATCGCGCGGCGTCACCGGCCATGGCGTATTGAACTGGGTGTAGGTCCAGCTCTGGTTACCTTGATGCTTGAGCAGCTTCTGCGATTTGCATTCGTGGATCCATGCACATGCCCCAGCCGCGTCTTCCTGCAGCGCCTCGACCTTGGCCAGCGGCGCCTTGATCACGGTCACCCCGCGATAGGCCTTGTACTTGGAGCCAGCGACTTCGCTGAGGGACACCTTGATGCCCTCCTCGTCCTTGGCCACTTGCCAGTTTTCGGCCCAGGCCGCCGGCGCAAGCAGAACACCCACGCCACACAGCAGTGCAATACGCTTTAACGATCTCATCATGTTTATCCTTGTTGTCGAAGATCCAGCCTTTCACGCCGCCGTCATCTGCTCCCACCAGCCAAGAATCCTGATAGCCTCGTCACGGTCACTGCCACACACCTCGACATCTGCCTTGAACCCGCCACACACTGCTGGCCGCTCAGGCTTGCCGAACAGGTCGCAGAGGTTGGCCGCCGTCAGGTGCAGGCAGCGCTCGCCAGCCGGCTTGCCATTGGGCATGCGCGGCATGGCAGAGGTAATGGACGGGGCGATGCAGCAGGCACCGCAGCCCTCACGGCAGTTCATGGCGATTCACCCAACTCAGGACTCCCTGAAACAAGTAACGGGACGAACGCCCCTGGATAGTACCCGCTCAAACAGGTGTTTGAAATTGCTGGCACGATGAAAAATGGCATGACCCGGCAGTCAGTTTGCCACTTACTGCCGGTACTCGAAGTCGATGGCCGCACCTTCCACTTCACGGCGACTGTCATTGCGCAGTTGCAGCTGCATCTCGTTGTTGATCAAGCGGCCATTGAGCTGGAACGGGCTGTCGTCGGCTTCCGACTTGTCCCGGAACATAGGGGGCAGCAGCGGTTTGCGGCGCTGGATCGGCGAAGGTGTCCCTACGTCTGGCTCAAGGTTGTCGACCAGGTCGGTGGGCAGGCTCAAGTCCAACTTTGCTTTGGGCAAAGGCTTGGCAACTGCCTTGCTTGGCGGTTTTGCTTTCTTGGCAGGGGCTTTGCGGACTACCGGCTTCTGCGCAGGCTTGGCGGCGTTTTTTGTCTGTGCCTGCTGGGCCTGCGCCGGCTGCGCAGCGAAGGCCAGGCCCGCGGCGGCGCAGCACGGGGCCGCAAGGCACAGAATCAGAACAAAACGACGTAAGGCATTCATGGCAAATGGACAGACCCGCTGTAAAGGCTCGTATGCTCCCTGTTCCGCGGGCTGCTGGCAAGCCTCACAAAAGTGTGAGCGCAGGCTCGCGGCACAGCTGCTGTGCCAGCAAGCCCAAGGTCATGACCGCGCGCTCTGCCTCCTTGTTCCACGGAATACCGCAGTTGAGGCGGATGCAGTGGTTGAACTGTTCCGTGTTACTGAATATCAACCCCGGAGCAATACTGATGCCCTGCTCCAACGCACGCACATGCAGCTCTTGCGTATTCACCCGCCCAGGCAGGCTCACCCAGAGGATGAACCCCCCGGTAGGCCGGGTCATTTGGGTACCTTCGGGGAAGTGCTGCTGCACCGCCAGCTGGTAGGCACTGAGGTTCTTGCGGTACTCCTGGCGGATATAGCGCAGCTGCCGGTCGTAGCCGCCATTTTCCAAGTACGCTGCCACACCCATCTGGGTCACGCTGCAGGCTGAATGGGTGGTGAAAGTTTGCAGGCGCTGTATCTCGTCCTGGTAACGCCCAGCGATCATCCAGCCAACCCTCACCCCGGGAGACAAGGTTTTGGAGAAGCTCGAACAGTAGATCACCCGGTCCAGCCGATCGAAGGCTTTCAGTGCCTTGCTCTTGCCCTGCTCGAACATCAATTCGCCATAGATGTCGTCCTCGACGATCTGGATGTCGAAGTCCGAAGCCAGGCGCAGCAGTTGCTTTTGCCGCTCTTCCGGCACCGTACCGCCCAGCGGGTTGCTCAGCCGCGCAGTCAGCACCAAGGCCTTGATCGACCACTGGTTTGCCGCCAGTTGCAAGGCTTCGAGGCTGATCCCCGTGGACGGGTCGCTGGGGATCTCGATCACTTTCAAACCCAGCAGGTCCGCCAGCTGCAGCAAACCGTAATAGGTCGGCGACTCGGCGGCGATCAGGTCCCCGGGGCGAGTCAGCACGCGTAACGACATCTGCAGGGCATCGACACAGCCGTGGGTCACGATCACCTCACGCGGGTCGACGATCACACCGGCATCGCGCATGCGAATGGCAATTTGCCGGCGCAGCGGCTCGAACCCTGGGCTGAACATATAGCTGAAGGCGCGCGGGCTGTGAAAGCGTGTCACTTTGGCGATTTGCTGGTGCAGTGCGCGCACAGGCAGATAATCCACATGCGGCACCGCAGCACCGAAGGGGAACACACCGTCGCGGCGGGCCTCGGTCAATACCTGCTGGATGATGCTGGCACGTGTGACCAGGCCTGGGCGTTCGACCCTGGCGATATCCGGGGTCGGGGCGGTCAGGGCCGGGGTCTGGTGCACATAGTAGCCGGACTGCGGCCGCGCACGGATCAGGCCTTGGTCTTCGAGGTTTGCGTAGGCCTGCAGCACGGTGGCATGGCTGACGTTGAGCTGGGCGCTCATCTTGCGTACGGAGGGTACCCGCTCGCCTGGCTGGTAGACGCCGCGACGAATGTCATCGGCCAGTTGCTGGGCGATACGCTGGTACAGCAGCAGGTTGGTCATGGCGGGATCTCGACGCGCGGACGGGCTCGTTGTTCTTGTGCGACTCACTGACAGTAGAGGATACCGTAACAGTTAAGAAGTGTACCGGGACAGATGGTGGGCTCGCCACTTCCTCTTCAGCGCCTGTGAGATCCAGCGCCGCGCGGGCGGCGCGCGATCTGATCGGCGCCGACCGCACCAAGCCGAACACTCACGCTCAACGCGCCGGCGCGAGCCTGCCCTTGTCATCGGAAAATACAATCTCGACCCGGCGGTTTTGCGCCCTGCCCCGCTCCGAGGCATTGGCCTCGATCGGGTACTGGTCGCCGTAGCCTTCGACCTGCAGGCGCTTTTCGTCGACACCAAGGTCCACCAGCATGTCGGCAACGGACTGAGCCCGGTCGCGCGACAGCTTGAGGTTTTCTTCAGGCGTACCCGTGCTGTCGGTATAGCCCTCGATGCGTACCACCCGGTGTGGGTTGAGCTGCAGGAACTGCACCAGCTTGAGCACGGTGCGGCTGGCGGTGTTTTTCAGGTTGGCACTGCCGGTGTCGAACAGCACGTCACCCAAGGTCATCACCAGGCCACGGTCGGCTTGCTCCGAGGCCAGCGCGGCGATTTGCGCCTCGACCCATTTGCCTTGCTGCTGCACACTGGCCAGCTTGGCCTCGCGCAAAGCCAGCTGCAAACGCTGGCGCTCCAGGTCGAGCTTGGCCTGGCGCTCCTGGTTCAGCGCCAGCTTGGCATGCTCACCGGCAATTTCGCTGTAGCGCTGGCTGAGGTAAGCGTAATGGCGCACATCGGAGCCGGTGCCGATGTAGCTGGACAAGCGCTCGGCGCGCGCCAGCGACTCGCCCGCACGAATCACGTCACGCGGCGCGCTGCGCAGCACGTCGGAATCGTCCTTGACCTTCTGGAAGGCCGCGCTGGCTTCATCCAGCGCCGCGCTGCTGCGCTGGCTGGCGCAACCCTGCAGGCCAGCAGCCAGGGCCAGCACTGCCAGTGCGGCCAATGGCACTTGACGGTTCATGGCTGCACCTCCAGCTGTTTGCGCAGGCGCTGCACCCGCGACTGCAACAACTGCAACTGCTCTTCACTCTTTTGGTTCAGCACCTGGGCCTCGGCAAAACGCGCGTCCAGTTCCGCCTGCTCGGCGCGCATGCGCGCATCGCGGTAGTCTTCGGTCAGCATGTTGGTCTTGGCCCGCGCCAGCTTGTCTTCGGCCAGTTTCAACGATTCGACCTGGTCGGTTGCACCGACGGCCCTGGCCTGCTCCAGCGCCTGTTCGGAAATACGCATCTGCTCGTTAGGGGCCGGGTCATTGGCGCAGCCCGCCAGGCCGAGCACGGCCAGGGCAAGGATCAGTGGTTGGGTTCTCACGCAATCTTCCTAGTGTTTGGGGGCCTCCGCCGGCACCTGCAGCTGCGCCTTCCAGCGCTCGACATTACGTTGCAGTACCGCTTCGGATGCACCGGAGATCGGCAATTCTGTCAGTTTTTTTGCCAATTGCCCACGCAACCAACTGTCATTGCACGCGGAATTGTGCGACAGGGCCAGGTACAAGCCTGGGCGGTCGACCGGCAAACCCCGCGCAATCAGGTCATTGCTCATGCCCAGGCTCTGGGCCATGGCCATACCGGCGTAACGGCCGGCCAACACGTAGTCCACCTGGCCGAGCACCAGTTTCTGGAACGCTTGAGTAAGGTTCTGCGCGGGCACCAGCTTGAGCTGCGCCTTGGCGAACGCAGTAAAGGCCGGCGTCAGGCGCGCACGCTCGGACAAACTACCCTGGTAGCGCGCCAGGTCGGCCGGGCCATCGAAGGTCAGTTGCGCATCGTGCCGCGTCCACACCAGGTACTCGTTCAGCTGCAACGGGGGGTGGATATAGTCCAGCGCAGTCAGTTGCTCCACCTGCATCGGCGTGTCGAGCAGCAGGTCCATGCGGCCGCTGCGAACCTCTTGCAGCGCCTGTTCGCGACGGCCAGCATTGAGCACCTCCACCTTCACCCCCAACTCGCCAGCCACCTGACGCAGCAGGTCGACGTTGGCACCGATCAGGTGCTGCGGGTCTTTCGGGTCCTGCCACGAATAGGGCGGCGCATCAGGGCTGCCGGTTGCTACCAGGCGTTCGCACTTGCCTGCCGCCATGGCCGGTGGCGCAACCAAGACCGCCATGCATGCCAGCACCCTGCCTGCTTTACGCAGCACCATTGCTCACTCCTTGTATCGCGATTGACTCGTAACCGGCCATAAAAAAACCCGGCCCCTGTAACGGGGCCGGGTTCTTTATAAGTGAAGCAGGCGGATCAGACCAGCTTTTCCAGCTCTGGCACCGCTTCAAACAGGTCCGCGACCAGCCCGTAGTCAGCCACCTGGAAGATCGGCGCCTCTTCGTCCTTGTTGATCGCAACGATCACCTTGGAATCCTTCATGCCGGCCAGGTGCTGGATCGCACCGGAAATGCCCACGGCGATGTACAGCTGCGGCGCGACGATCTTGCCGGTCTGGCCGACCTGCATGTCGTTGGGCACGAAGCCGGCGTCGACGGCGGCGCGCGAGGCACCCACAGCAGCACCGAGCTTGTCGGCCAGGCTGTACAGGTGGCTGAAGTTGTCACCGTTACCCATGCCACGGCCGCCGGAAACGACGATTTTGGCGGCAGTCAACTCTGGGCGGTCGGACTTGGCCAACTCTTCGCCAACGAACGCCGAGATACCGGCATCGTGCGCGGCACCGACCGCCTCGATGGCAGCCGAACCGCCTTCGGCGGCCACGGCGTCAAAGCCGGTGGTACGCACGGTGATCACCTTGATGGCCGCGCTCGATTGCACGGTGGCAATGGCGTTACCGGCGTAGATCGGGCGCTTGAAGGTGTCGGCGGACTCGACCGAGATGATCTCGGAGATCTGGTCGACATCCAGCAGCGCAGCAACCCGCGGCAGGACGTTTTTGCCATTGGTGGTGGCCGGGGCCAGCACGTGGCTGTAACCCTTGGCCAGCTCGACGATCAGCGGCGCCACGTTCTCAGGCAGCACGTGGGCATAAGCTGCGTTATCGGCAACCAGGACCTTGGCCACGCCAGCGATCTTGGCAGCGGATTCGGCAACGCCGCCAATGTTCTGGCCAGCGACCAGTACATGCACATCGCCACCGATCTTGGCAGCAGCGGCAACGGTGTTCAGGGTGGCCGGGGCTACGGCACCGTTTTCGTATTCAGCGACAACCAGGATAGTCATTTAGATTACCTTCGCTTCGTTCTTCAGCTTCTCGACCAGTTCGGCCACCGACTTGACCTTGATACCCGCGCTGCGGGCAGCCGGGGCTTCAACTTTCACGGTTTTGTTGGTGGAGGCGAGGGAAACGCCCAGCGCGTCTGGCGCAAGGGTTTCCAGCGGCTTTTTCTTGGCCTTCATGATGTTCGGCAGCGACGCGTAGCGTGGCTCGTTCAGGCGCAGGTCGGTGGTGACGATCGCAGGCAGGTTCAGTGCAACCGTCTGCAGGCCACCGTCGATTTCACGGGTGACATTCAGCTTGTCGCCGGCCACTTCCACCTTGGAGGCGAAGGTGCCCTGGGCGTAGCCGGTCAGCGCAGCCAGCATCTGGCCGGTCTGGTTGTTGTCGCTGTCGATGGCTTGTTTGCCGAGGATGATCAGCTGTGGCTGCTCCTTGTCGACAACGGCCTTGAGCGCCTTGGCCACGGCCAGGGAGTTCAGTTCATCGGCGGCTTCGACCAGGATAGCGCGGTCGGCGCCCAGGGCCAGGGCGGTGCGCAGTTGTTCCTGGGCAGTGGTCGGGCCGACCGAAACGACCACGATCTCGCTGGCAACGCCCTTCTCTTTCAGGCGTACGGCTTCTTCCACGGCGATTTCGCAGAAGGGGTTCATGGACATCTTGACGTTAGCAAGGTCGACGCCGGAGTTGTCCGCTTTGACGCGAACCTTGACGTTGTAGTCGACCACTCGTTTGACAGCTACAAGAACCTTCATGGATTCCTCGTTACTCTCCGGTGAATAGATAGTCGCCTGGGGCAAAGCCCTGCGATGCGCGTGGGTACAAGGGCACCTCTAAAAACGTACCGGGAAGCGGCATCTTCACAGTGACCGAACAGTCTTGTTCGGACCATTGCGACAAATACTCACGGGTCATTTCCTGTCGTGGCGTGTAAACTCCACTACAAACCGGCCTAAGCCCGCAAAACCCTGCTCCACACCTGGTCTTTAGAGGTGTACCTGCGCCCGGCTGCAAGCCTACGGCGAACGTAAAACCGCTCGTATCTTGACCGTAACACCCAATCCGGTCAATACGGCAAATCGGTCACCCTCCAGCCGCACTCCTGTGATTTTACTGGCCTGCGGCAAATTCAAACAAACGTTTGTATTGGACCCGCCAAGTGGTGTAGATATAATGCGCGGCCAAGACAAAACGGTGTAGTCCGTCAGTTGCGCAGCTACAGTTTCGCTCCCGTGACGAGCCACTGCGCGCATGCACCCATAAGATCCAGCAACAGCACGAGCCTTGATGAGTAGGAGAGAACCTGTGGAACGCGAATACATGGAATTCGACGTGGTCATCGTCGGCGCCGGCCCGGCGGGCCTGTCCGCCGCCTGCCGCCTGAAGCAGAAGGCCGCCGAAACCGGTAGCGAAATCAGCGTCTGCGTGGTGGAAAAAGGCTCCGAAGTCGGTGCTCACATCCTCTCCGGTGCGGTGTTCGAGCCCCGCGCGCTGAACGAGCTGTTCCCCGACTGGAAGGCACTGGGCGCGCCACTGAACACCGAAGTGAAGCGCGACGATATCTACGTGCTCAAAGACGCCGGCAGCTCGACCAAAGTGCCCGACCTGTTCGTGCCCAAGACCATGCACAACCAGGGCAACTACATCATTTCGCTGGGCAACCTGTGCCGCTGGCTGGCCCAGCAGGCCGAGAACCTGGGCGTGGAAATCTACCCAGGCTTCGCCGCGCAGGAAGCCCTGTTCGATGAAAACGGCGTGGTCCGCGGCATTGTCACCGGCGACCTGGGTGTCGACCGCGAAGGCAAGCCAAAGGACGGCCTGTATACCCCCGGCATGGAACTGCGCGCCAAGTACACCCTGTTCGCCGAAGGCTGCCGTGGCCATATCGGCAAGCAGCTGATCAAGCGCTTCAAGCTCGACAGCGAAGCCGACGTGCAGCACTACGGCATCGGCCTGAAGGAAATCTGGGAAATCGACCCGGCCAAACACGAGCAAGGCCTGGTGGTACATACCGCTGGCTGGCCGCTGGATGTGATGGCCAAGGACAACACCGGTGGCTCGTTCCTTTACCACCTGGAAAACAACCAGGTGGTGGTCGGCCTGATCGTCGACCTGTCCTATGCCAACCCGTACTTGTCGCCCTTCGACGAATTCCAGCGCCTGAAGCACCACCCGGTGATCAGCCAGTACCTCGAAGGCGGCAAGCGCATCAGCTACGGCGCCCGCGCCTTGGCCAAGGGCGGCATCAACTCGCTGCCGAAAATGGTCTTCAATGGGGGCGCGCTGATCGGTTGCGACCTGGGCACAATGAACGTGGCCAAGATCAAGGGCAGCCATACCGCGATGAAGTCTGGCATGCTGGCCGCCGAAGCGGTGGCCGACGCATTGATCGCCGGCAGCGAAGGCGGCGATGAATTGAACAGCTATGTCAGCGCGTTCAAGGCCAGCTGGCTGTACGAAGAACTGTTCGCCAGCCGCAACTTCGGCCCGGCCATGCACAAGTTCGGCCCGCTGCTGGGCGCGGCGTTCAACTATGTCGACCAGAACTGGTTCGGCGGCAAGCTGCCGTTTACCCTGCACGACACCAAGCCGGACTACGCCTGCCTGAAGCTGGCGGCCGACTCGCAGAAAATCGACTACCCGAAACCGGACGGCAAGCTCAGCTTCGACAAGCTCAGCTCGGTATTCCTCTCCAGCACCAACCATGAAGAGGAACAACCCTGCCACCTGAAGTTGACCGACCCGAGCATCCCGATCGCCAGCAACCTGCCGCTGTACGACGAGCCCGCCCAGCGTTACTGCCCGGCCGGCGTTTACGAAGTGGTCACCCAGGAGGACGGCAACAAGCGCTTCCAGATCAACGCGCAGAACTGCGTGCACTGCAAGACCTGCGACATCAAGGACCCGGCCCAGAACATCACCTGGGTCACCCCTGAAGGCGCTGGCGGGCCGAACTACCCGAACATGTAAGCCCGCCCTTGCAGCAAGAAAAAGCCCCCTGGCCTCGCGGCCCGGGGGCTTTTTTCGTTCATTTGTCGACGCACATGATCGGCATCGGCTCCGCCGCGAACGCGGAAGTTTCACGGCGGCCAAAGTAGCGGGCAGTGAGCAGCCCCACCGCGCCCATGACCAGACAGAAGCCAACGCACACCCATGGGCTCCACGGCATCAAGGCTATCAACGCCAGCGGCGTAGTGCTGGCCCACAAGGCGTAGGCCACGTTGTAGGTGAAGGAAATACCCGATACCCGGATCTGTGCCGGAAACAGCCCGACCATGACCGACGGCACCACACCCACTACCCCACAGCAGAGCCCGGCCAACGCATAAGCCAGCCACGTCATGCCCCACTGCCCCACCAGGCTCGCATACAACGCAGCGATACCCAGCGGCAGCAGCGCGCTGTAGATCATCAACGCCCGCCAGGCGCCCAAGCGGTCGACCAGCAGGCCGGCAAGCACACAACCAATGTTGAGAAAGACGATGCCTACGCTGCTCAGCGCGAACGTGTGCGCGGCAGACATGCCGAAGCGCTGCTGCATGACCGTCGGCGTAATCACCACCAGCACCACTACCGCCGAGGTCAGCACGCAGGTCAGCAGCGCAGCCGGAATCAACGCCCCACGATGCGCGCCCAGCACATGGCGCAGCGGGAACTTCACCGGCTGTTCCTTGCGCTCGCGCAAGGCCAGAAACACCGGCGTTTCACTCAGCCAACGGCGCAACCACACACCGATCACGCCAAACACACCCCCGAGCAGGAACGGGTAACGCCAGGCGTAGTCGAGAATTTCCTCGGCGCTGAAAGCCTGGGCCAACAGTGTCGCGGTCAGTGCCCCCAGCAAATAGCCAAAGGTCAACCCGGCCTGCAGGAAGCCCAGGGCATACCCCCGCCGCCCCGGCGGTGCGTGTTCTGCAACGAATGTCCAGGCACTGGGTACCTCGCCGCCGACCGCAGCCCCCTGCAATATGCGCAACGCCAGCAAGATCAGCGGCGCGGCGTAACCAATCTCGGCATAGGTCGGCATTACCCCGATCAGCAGGCACGGCAGCGCCATCATCAGAATGCTCAGGCTGAACACCCGCTTGCGGCCCAGGTGGTCGGCGAAGTGAGCCATGACGATGCCGCCCAGCGGCCGCGCCAGGTAACCGGTGACGAAAATCCCGAAGCTTTGCAGCAGGCGCAGCCACTCCGGCATTTCCGGCGGAAAGAACAGTTGGCTGAGGGTCAGCGCGAAGAATACGAAAATGATGAAATCGTAGATTTCCAGCGCGCCGCCCAGCGCCGCCAGGCCCAGGGTCCGGTGATCGCCGCGGCTGAACCGGGGCGGGCGAGCGGTATCGATGGCAGTCATGGCAGGGTCCGCAAGATCGGCAAAGCGCAAGAGGATAGCAAATACCCGCCGGCCGCCCCTAACGGCTGAACACCGTTTGGCCGAAATTGCGGTGCCTGCGGGTATGTGCAGTGTTGCCCGACAGGCCCGGCGGCAGTGCCAGGGTGCCGATCAGCAGCGGGCTGTCGATGAGCGCCATGAAGGTCTGCAAGGCTTCGTTGTCCGGCACCTGGGGCAGGCTCACGTTGACCGCCTGGCGTTCGCTCGGCGGCACGCTGGGGACCTTGAGGTGCGGGGTGTGGTACAGCAGGGCATGCTGGATCTGCGTGCTGACCCCACAGAAACGCGCCAGGTCGACGCCGGCGTGGCTGGCGAGTTCGATATTGCCCAGCAGCAGGTTGAACGGCTGCAACGCACTCTGCACCAGGCGCTGCAGTTCTTCGAAGCTCTCCACCGGGGCGATCCGGTAATAGCCCAGGCCATTGAGCAACCGTTCCAACTGCAGGCGCTGGTACGGGTGCTCGTCGGCGATCAGGATGCGCAGCGACTTGTTGATCATGTTGTGGCCCGGGCAAGGGTAGAGATAAAGGGCACGCTCCCTGACCATACTGCGCCAGCAACAGGCGTCCACCAGGGCTGCACTTGGAGGGGTCTTTCTAGATAGTTGTCGGGAACCGGCGAGAAATCAAGTGGCCAGCTCGCAGAATTTTCACGCGCAAAGCGCAATCGTTCCCGGCGACTTGGAGGCGAAGCAGCACCCAGGTTAAATCCGGCGACTTCACATTCGTCTTTCGGTCAACCTGTGGGCGCCGGTATTCCAGGCCGGCGTCGTCCGTACCTCGATGGAGATAGACCATGTTTCGCACTGCCGCAGCCCTGGCTGCACTGACGCTGTCAGGCTTTGTTTTCGCCGACGAGCAATGCTCGGTGACCATCCAAGGCACCGACCAGATGACCTACGACCTCAAGACCATCCACGTGCCGGCCAGCTGCAAACAGTTCACCGTTACCCTGAAGCACCCGGGCAACCTGCCCAGGAACGTAATGGGGCACAACTGGGTGCTGACCCGCAAAGATGACCTCAAGGGCGTGGCCGACGACGGTGCCAAGGCCGGTGAGGGCAATGACTACATCCAGCCGGGTGATGCCCGGGTGCTGGCGCACACCAAGCTGATCGGCGGCAACGAGCAAGCGTCTGTCACGCTGGATACCAAGGCACTGAAACCGGGTGACGACTACGTGTACTTCTGCTCCTATCCCTTCCACGCCACGGTCATGAAGGGCACCCTGACCTTTGGCGGCTGAACCCCGTTGACCAGGCCGGAGCAGCACCGTAGCGGGCTGCGCCCGGCCCCTTGGCCCCGCCCCGCGCAGGGCCCTAAATTTCGCCCCACCAGCCTCGTCTAACCGGCAGCCTTCCCTCACTGGCCGGACTTTCGCATGAGTTGCTTTCGCAAGAGTTACTTTCGCCTGACCCGCCGCGCTGCAATCGTCATGCTGTGCCTCATTCCCGTGGCTGCAGCGGCGGCCTGGCAACTGCTGCGCAATGACGCCGAACAGCGCCCCTTCGTGCGCGTCGCGCGCGGCAACATCGAATCCAGCGTCACCGCCCTGGGCACCCTGCAGCCTCGCCAGTATGTGGACGTCGGCGCCCAGGCCTCTGGGCAGATCCGCACGCTGCACGTGGAAGTGGGCGACACGGTCAAACAGGGCCAACTGCTGGTGGAAATCGACCCCTCCACCCAGCAGGCGCAACTGGACGCCGAGCGCTACGCCATCCAGACCC
This sequence comes from Pseudomonas sp. NY5710, assembly GCF_013305665.1. Classification (NCBI taxonomy): domain Bacteria; kingdom Pseudomonadati; phylum Pseudomonadota; class Gammaproteobacteria; order Pseudomonadales; family Pseudomonadaceae; genus Pseudomonas; species Pseudomonas sp. NY5710. The sequence continues at coordinate 1,884,694 of NZ_CP045554.1, read as the reverse complement.
TCGAAGCCCAGGTCAAGGAACAGCAGGCCGAACACCTGTTGGCCAGGCAGCAACTGCAACGCCAGCAGCGCATGGCCGCCGATGGCGCCACCCGCGACGAAGACGTGCAAACCGCCCAGGCCAAGGTGCTGACCACCCAGGCGCGCATCCACAAGTACCAGGCGCAGATCCTCCAGGCCCGGGCCAGCCTGCGCAGCGCCGAGGCTCAACTGGGCTACACGCGCATCTACGCCCCCATGAGCGGCACCGTGGTGGCGGTCGACGCCCGTGCAGGCCAGACGCTCAACGCCCAGCAGCGCACGCCGTTGATCCTGCGCATCGCACGGCTGTCGCCGATGACCGTCTGGGCCGAGGTGTCGGAAGCCGACATCGGCCAGGTCAAGCCAGGCATGCAAGCCTACTTCACCACCCTCAGTGGCGGTGGCCGGCGCTGGACCAGCACCGTGCGGCAGATCCTGCCGATCCCGCCCAAGCCTCTGGACCAGCTCAGCCAGGGCGGTGGCAGCCCAGCACCGGCCGGGGCCAGCAGCGGCACCGGCAGCGGCGCCGGGCGCGTGGTGCTGTACACCGTGCTGCTGGACGTCGACAACGCCGACAACGCACTGATGGCCGACATGACCGCCCAGGTCTTCTTCGTCGCCGGCAGTGCCCAGAACGTGCTCACCGCCCCGGTCGCCGCCCTGCCAGGCAAGCCAGACCAACCCGACCAGCGCACCGCCCAGGTACTCGCCGACAACGGCCAGGTCCAGCAACGCGCCGTGCGCATCGGGCTCAGCGATCGCCTGCGGGTGCAGATCCTCGATGGCCTGAAGGAAGGCGACCGCCTGCTGATCGGCCCAACCGGCAACGGAAGTTGAGCATGCGCACACCGCTGATCCAGCTGAGCGGCATCCGCAAGGCCTATGGCGGCGGCGACAGCCCCACCGTGGAGGTGCTGCGCGGCATCGACCTGAGCATCCATGCCGGGGAATTCATCGCCATCATCGGCACCTCGGGGTCTGGCAAGTCGACCCTGATGAACATTCTCGGCTGCCTGGACCGGCCCAGCGCCGGCCAGTACCGCTTCGCTGGCCAGGACGTGGCCGAGCTCGATGACGACCAACTGGCCTGGCTGCGCCGTGAGGCCTTCGGCTTCGTGTTCCAGAGCTACCACCTGATCCCCTCGGCCTCGGCCCAGGAAAACGTCGAAATGCCGGCCATCTACGCCGGCACCCCCGCCGCCGCGCGCGCCGCACGCGCCCAGGTGTTGCTGCGGCGCCTGGGGCTGGGCGAACGCACCGGCAACCGCCCGCGGCAATTGTCCGGTGGCCAGCAGCAGCGAGTGTCGATTGCCCGTGCGCTGATGAACGGCGGGCACATCATCCTCGCCGACGAGCCCACCGGTGCGCTGGACAGCCACAGCGGCACGGAGGTCATGGCCCTGCTCGACGAGCTGGCGCAGCAAGGCCACGTGGTGATCCTGATCACCCACGACCGCAACGTCGCTGCCCGCGCACAGCGCATCATCGAGGTGCGCGACGGCGCGGTGGTCAGTGACAGCGCTGTCGGCCAGCCGCCCCCTGCAGCCAAACCCGGCGCCCTGCAGGCCGACGCCCTGCGCCAGCGCCTGGCCCACGCCAACCAGGCGCGCAGCCCCTGGCTCGGCGAAACCCGCGACGCCCTGGTGGCCGCCTGGCGGATGATGTGGACCAACCGCACGCGCACCGCCCTGACCCTGCTGGGCATCATCATCGGCGTGGCCTCGGTGGTGGTAATGCTGGCCGTGGGCGAAGGCAGCAAGCGCCAGGTGATGGCGCAGATCGGCGCCTTCGGCTCCAACATCATGTTCATGAACGGCGCCCCGGCCACCCCGCGCGCGCCACCGGGCCATATCCGCCTGAGCGACGTGCAGGCCCTGGCCGAGCTACCCCAGGTCAAGTCGATCATGGCCGCGACCACCTTGCAGGCCCAAGTACGCTACGGCAACGGCGAGATGACCTCGACCATCGGCGGCTACAGCCCGGCGTTTCCATCGATCCTCAACTGGCCGGTGGCCGAGGGCAGCTTTTTCGACGAAACCGACATGGCCACGGGTGCTGCCGTCGCGGTCATCGGCTCCGAAGTCAAAAAGAAGCTCTTCGCCGACGGCCAGGACCCGATCGGCCGTTACATCCTGGTGGAGAACATCCCCTTCCAGGTCATCGGTGTGCTGGCCAGCAAAGGTTCCAGCGGCGCCAACCAGCGCAACGACCTGCGCATCGCCATTCCCTATTCGGCTGCGCGCATCCGCCTGTCCGGCGTCGAGTACCCCGAATATGTGATCATCGCCGCCACCGACAGCACCCTGGTGCACGAGGCGGAACAGGCGATCCGCAGCTTGATGACCAGCCTGCACGGTGGCATCCAGGACTTCGAGATCGACAACAGCGCCGCCCTTATCCAGGCCGAAGCACAGACCCGCAACGGCCTGTCGCTGATGCTCGGGGCCATCGCCGCCATCTCGCTGCTGGTGGGCGGTATCGGGGTGATGAACGTGATGCTGATGACCGTGCGCGAGCGCACCCGCGAGATCGGCATCCGCGTGGCCACCGGCGCCCGCCAGCGCGACATCCTGCGCCAGTTCCTCACCGAAGCCGTGGTGCTGTCGCTGGTCGGTGGCGTCACCGGCGTGGCCCTGGCCCTGCTGATCGGCGCAGGCCTGAACCTGGCCCAGGTGGCCGTGGCGTTTTCCGCCCTGGCCATGTTCGGTGCCTTTGCCTGCTCGGTCGCCACCGGTGTGATCTTCGGCTTCATGCCAGCCCGCAAGGCCGCCGGGCTCGACCCGGTGGCCGCCCTGTCCAGTGAATGAACCCATGACCAAAGCCCCGTTTGCCTTGATCCCCCTGCTGGCGCTACTCAGCGCCTGCAGCCAGACCACCCCGGTGGACAGCGCGGTTGCCCCACCGCCCGGCTGGCAAAGCCCGGCCGTGCCCAAGGCGCAGGCCGTGGACATCGAGCGCTGGTGGGCGAGCTTCAACAGCCCGCAGCTGGCGCGCCTGATCGACCAGAGCCGGCAAGGCAGCCACGACCTGAAGGCGGCCATGGCCAGGGTGCGCCAGGCCGGCGCCGATGTGCGCATCGCCGGCGGCACGCTGCTGCCGCGGCTCGATGCCAGCGCCAACGCCTATCGCCAGCGCCTGCTCAAGGGCCAGGGCTACAGCGAACTGGACGCTTCCAGCAGGGAGCGCACCTACCATTACTTCAACACGGCACTCACGGCCAGCTATGAAGTGGACTTCTGGGGGCGCAACGCGGCCACGCGCGACAGCGCCGGCCACAGCCTGCAGGCCAGCGAACTGGACCGCGACACCCTGGAGCTGAGCCTGGCCGGCCAGGTGGCAGACACCTACCTGGCAGCCCTGGCCGCGCAGGAGCAGACCCGTATCGCCACGTTGAACCTGGGCAATGCGCAGAAAATCCTTGACGTGGTCCGCACCCGCTACCAGGCCGGCTCCGCCACCGCGCTGGAGCTGGCCCAGCAGCAGAGCCTGGTGGCCGGCCAGCAGCGCCAGTTGCCGCTGTACCGGCAGCAGGCCCGCGACGCGCTCATCACCCTGGCCACCTTGCTCGGCGAGCCGGTGCAGAACCTGCAGTTGGAGGCACTGCCCTTCGAGCAGATGCAAGGCCCCGCCATCGATGCCGGCATCCCCAGCCAATTGCTCACGCGCCGCCCCGACATCGCCGCGGCCGAAGCGCGCCTGGCCGCGGCCCAGGCCGACGTGCGCGTGGCCCGCGCGGCCCTGTTCCCCACGCTGACCCTGAGCGCCAGCCTGGCCACCGGCGACCGCCAGGCCGCCGACCTGTTGCGCAACCCGGTACTCAACCTGGGCGCGGGCCTGACCGCACCGATCTTCAACAACGGCCAATTGCGCGCCGAGCGCGACAAGGCCTTGGCGCGTGAGGAAGAACTGCTGGAAACGTACCGCGGGGTGCTGGTAACCAGCTTCGGCGAAGTGGAGAAGGCGCTCAACAGTGTCGACGGCCTGGACCGCCAGGCCCGCTGGCAACAGCAAGCGCTGCAACAGGCGCAGCGCGCCTTCGACCTGGCCGAAAGCCGCTACCGCGCCGGGGCAGAAGACCTGCTCAGCGTGCTGCAGGCGCAAAGCAGCCTGTTCGACGCCCAGGCCGAGCGCGTGCAGCTGCGCAGGGACCGCCTGCAAGCCAGCGTGGCCTTGTACAAGGCCCTGGGCGGCGGCTGGGCGACACAGCAACGGTGAGGCCCGGGCGGTGGCCGCGCCAGCCGCAGCTACAGCCCATCCTTGCGCGGCCCCGGCGCCAGGTAGCGGGCGAACCACGGCCGGCTTGGCGGCACACGCTTCATCAGCCGCTCGGCCTCCTGTTCCGGGCTGAAGATTACTTGCAGCGCCAGCTTCATGGTCTCGATGTCCAGCTGGCTGCCACCACCATTGCCTTTGCCCCAGGCGCCGCAGCCTTCGCTGGACGGCCCCAGCCACGGCTCGGCCACGCGTACCCAGCGCCCCGGCGCGAACCAGGGAATGCCGTTGACGGTCAAGCGCCGCACTTCCCCGGGGTGCGCCTGCTCATGGGCCAGGAACCAGTCCTCGAGGCGGTCGTCGAGCCAGCCATGGAAAGCCCAGAACACCGGGTTCACGTGGGACGAGAACGGGTCGCCGAGAAAATCGTTGCCCGCCCCGAACCAGCGCTCGGAAAAGTCATGGTTGCGCCGCGCATAGGCCATCGGCCAGCCGGTGTTCGGGTCCTGGGCCATGGCCGCCCAGCGCATGTGCAGCCAGTCGTGGATGCCCAGTTCGATGCGCGAGCCCAGCTCCCCCAGGCACAGCGTGCTCAGGTACTCGGGGTCGTGCAGTTGCGCTTCCCACAGCTGGAAGTTGGCGTACAGGCCTTCGCGGCTCTTGATGTAGTACAGCCACTGGTTGAAGTGGTCATCGTCGTCGGCCTGCCAGCAAGGCGGCACGCTGTAGCCGGTGACGTTGTTCATGTAGTCGGCGAACGCCTGCCGGTTCTCGCCCACGAAGGGGCGCGGCGCCGGCAGGCACGGCCACGAACGTAGGTCCTGCACCTGGCGCACGCCATGCAGCATGTGCCGGTGCATGAACAGGAAGTCCTCGCCCGAACCGTTGAGGTGGCGGTCATGGCCACGGGCATTGCGCTCCTTGCCCAGCGGCCCGGCCTGCCAGCCCAGGCCACGCAAGGCCTGGCGCCGGGACTCGTCAATGCGGTGCCAGCGGTCACGGGTGGCATGCCAGAGCTGGTGAAAGTAGCGCCACCCCGGCGAAATCAGTTGCTCGTGCAGCGCCGGAACGAAGGCCAGCCGCTCACGCGCCGGCACGAAAGGCCGACGACGGGCGACGAAGCGGCCCTGGGGCCCGGAAAACCCCGCCTGGACACCGGCCAGGCGTACCTGGCCGCTGAGGGTGGCACCGCCACCGCCTTGGCTCCAGTCCCCCCAGATCTCATCGAGCACCGCTTCGCAATCGTAACCCTGGCCGCTCGTCGAGATCAGCTTGAGGCGCAGGTGCGGCAGGCGCTCGGCGGCCAGCGGCGCATACACCTGCATGCCGTCGGCATAGGGCGGCAGGCCCAGGTAGCCGCGCACGGCCCGGGCTCCCTGCCCCACGTCCAGCAGCAGCTCCCGCGGCCGCGCCAGCTCGTGCAGCGCCACATCGCCCTCTACCAGTTGCCACTCCCAGATACCCGTCAGGCGCTCGCCCAGCAGCGCATTGGGCACATCGTCCACCGGCACCGCCGGTTCGTCGCTGGCCAGCTCCGCCTCCTGGGCTTCGTCCCATTTCTGCCAGGCGAAATAACCCGTGGGCAGCACTGCGCCGGCGGCCACAAGCCCTGCCAGCATTCCTCGGCGTGACACCTTCATCCACTGTACTCATGACGTGACTACTCCAGCGAAAACGAATGGTCACAAAGGCGATTTAGGCGTTTGGTAAATTCTTCCGCCATCGACTCGTATCACCCAACAAGTTCGAACGGCATGGGGCCGTCGTCCAGGCGGGTCGAAATGGCAATGACGAAACACCTCCTTTTCTCGCGCAAGTGGCCGTGGCTACTGGCCCTGGTCCTGCTGCTGGCCGCTGCGGGCAGCGGCGCCTGGTGGTACTGGGTGTACCTGCCGGCGCACCCCTACAGCCGCGCCATCGTGCAGCGCGCCAACGCCCTGCAGGAACGCATCCTGGCGCTGGACGGGCACCTGGACGTGCCCCTGAACTATGGCACCGATGGCCGTGAAGCCAACCGCGACGGCCCGACCCAGTTCGACCTGGTCAAGGCCGGCAAGGCACGCCTGCGCGGCGCCTCGATCGCCATCTGGTCCTGGCCCGAGTTCTGGAGCGGGCCGAACTGGCCGCACCGCCCCACTGCCGGCTTCCAGGCCGCCATGGCCAACGAGCTGGAGGTGCGCTACAAGATCATCACCGGCATCGCCCGCGACTTCCCCAACCAGGCCGGCATCGCCTACACCCCGGCAGACTTCCGCCGCCTGGCCGACGAGGGCAAGTTCGCCATCGTCATCAGCATGCTCAACGCCGCTCCGCTGGGCGACGACGTCGACAAGCTCGACTTGTGGGCCGCGCGCGGCGTGCGGGTGTTCGGCCCCGGCTACGTGGGCAACAACAGCTGGGTGGACTCGGCACGCCCGCTGCCTTTCCTGGGCGATTCGACCGACCCGCTGGGCGGCCTGTCACCGCTGGGCCGCCGCGCCGTGGCCAAGCTCAACGACCTGGGCGTGGTGATCGACGTCTCGCAGATGTCCAGCCAGGCCCTGACCCAGGTCACCCAGCTCAGCCACGCCCCGGTGATCGCCTCGCACACGGGTGTGCAGGGCATGATGGACATCCGCCGCAACCTCAGCGACGCCGACCTGGCCCACATCAAGGCCACCGGCGGCCTGGTCAACATCGTCGCCTACTCCAAGTACCTCAAGCCGTTCTCGCGCGAAACCATCGCCCGGATGAACGCCCTGCGCGAACGCTACGGGCTGCCCGACGTGCAGAACCAGACGCAGATGGGCACCACCACGGACCCGGTGTTCTCGATCTGGCCAGAGAAGAAGTTCGGCGAATTCCTCACCCCCTTCTACGACATCCTCGGCCAGGAGCCCGAGGCCACCCTGGCCGAGTACGTCGATTCCATCGACTACGCAGTGAAGAAGATCGGCATCGACCACGTCGGCATCAGCTCGGACTTCAACGACGGCGGCGGCGTGATCGGTTACCAGAACGTCGGCGAAAGCCGCAACGTCACCGCCGAGCTGATCCAGCGCGGCTACTCCGACGAAGACATCGCCAAGCTCTGGGGCGGCAACTTCCTGCGTGTGTGGGACACCGTCCAGAAGGCCGCCAAGCCGGCCAACACGCCTGTCACTCAACTACAAGGACAACCATGAAACGCCTTGACCTGCTGCTTGCCCTAGGATGCCTTTCGCTGTCGGCGCATGCGCTGGCCGCCGACCCGACCGAACCCGGCAAAGTCTTCACCGACTGCAAGAAGCACTGCCCGGAAATGGTCGTGCTGCCCGCCGGCAGCTTCGTCATGGGTACCCCCGATGACGAAGTCGGCAGGCAGGACGACGAAAATCCCCTGCACACGGTGACCTTCGCCCGCCCCTTCGCGGTCAGCCGCTTCACCATCACCGCCGCGCAGTGGCAAGCCTATGCCAAGGCCACCAAGACCGTGCTGCCCGATGGCGACCTGCGCCCCGGCCGCCTGTGCCAGAACGGCAAGCCCCACTATGCCCAGGGCCCGCGCCAACCGGCCGTGTGCATGACCTGGTTCGAGGCCCGCGACTATATCGCCTGGCTGGCCAAGACCACCGGCAAGCCCTACCGCATGCTCAGCGAAGCGGAACGCGAATACGCCGCCCGTGCCGGCTCCACGGGCTCGTTCCCCTTCCCGTTCGACAAGGAAGGCGAGTACACCATCAGCAAGCACGCCAACGTCTACGGCCCGGCCGACGGCTTCTCGTTCACCTCGCCGGTCGGCAGCTTCCCGCCCAACGCCTTCGGCATGTACGACATGCACGGCAACGTCTACGAATGGCTGGAGGACTGCTGGCACACCGACTATGTCGGCGCACCCACCGATGGCAGCGCCTGGACCACCGGCGGCAACTGCGGGCATCGGCAGATCCGCGGCAACGACTACAGCGAGCCGGCGATCTTCTCGCGCTCCGGCAACCGCAACGAACGCGAACCCCAGGTGCGCGGTGACTGGCTGGGCTTTCGCGTAGCCCGCGACCTGGACGTTGACCACAAGGACTGACCCAAGGAGCAACCCCATGAGTGCTTTGAGCCGACGACGCTTCGTCACCACCGCTGCGCTGGCCAGTGTCGCCCCCGCCTTGCCTGCCTGGGCCGCGCAACTGCCTGCCGGCCCCGCGCCGGACCCGGTCCTTGGCGACGACATCGTGCGCCTGGACTACAACGAAAGCCCGTACGGCCCGAGCCCTTCGGCGGTCAAGGCCCTGGAACAGGGCGGCCGCCAGAGCGGACGTTACTATTACGAACAACAGGTCCGCCTGATCGAACTGTTCGCCCGGCAGAACGGCATCCCCGAGGATCACGTGGCGGTGTTCTGCGGCTCGCGCTCACCCCTGCAATACGCGCTGGCCCAATACGCCGGCCCGCGCAGCGTGGTCACCGCCGCGCCGACCTACGACTCGGTGGCGGCCGGCGCCAGCAGCGTCGGCGCCGCCGTGCACGAGGTGCCCCTCGATGCCCGCCACGCCCACGATGCACGCGCCATGCTGGCCGCCGACCGCAATGCCGGGGTGATCTACCTGTGCAATCCCAACAACCCCACGGGCACCCTCACCCCACGCGCCGACATTGAGCAGGTGGTCACGCACAAGCCCGCTGGCTGCCTGGCGATCATCGACGAGGCCTATATCCACTTCAGCGATGCCCCGCCCTGCCTGGACCTGGCCGTGCAGCACGACGACGTGATGGTCCTGCGCACCTTCTCCAAGCTGTATGGCATGGCCGGCGCACGCCTGGGCCTGGCTATCGCCAGGCCTGCCGTGCTGACCGCGCTGCAGCGCTTCAACGGGCGCAATTTCATTTCCCTGGCAGCCTCCCTGGGCGGCATCGCCAGCCTGGAGCAGGCCGACCTGGTCAGCGAACGCAAACGCACCAACCAGCAGATCCTGCACAGCACCACCGAGCACCTGCGCGCCGCCGGCTACCGCTGCACGGACGCCCAGGCGAACTGCTTCATGGTGCAGCTCGGGCGCCCTGCGCAACCGGTCATCGAAGCCCTGGCCCGGCGCAAGGTCCGGGTCGGGCGAGTGTTTCCGGCATGGCCCGACTGGATGCGCGTGACCGTGGGTACACCGCAGCAGATGCAGGCGTTTCTGGCGGCCTTCGAGCAGGTCATGACCGCGGCCTGACACCTGTTCCGGCACTTATGCACGCTAACCAGCGTTTGATGCGTCACAAGGAGTACACCATGTCACCGCAACCTAAAAGCGCCCTACGGGAGTTGTTCACCCTGCTGCGCCCGTTCAAATACACCGTACTGGGTGCCGTGCTGCTGGGCGTGGTCGGTGGCCTGAGCATCACCGTCCTGCTGGCGACCATCAACCGCGCGCTGCATGCCCAGAGCGGCCTGGGCCAGGGAGCGGTGTGGCTATTTGCCGGGCTGTGCCTGGTGGCGCTGGCCAGCTCGATCTTCTCCGACCTTGGCACCAACCGCGTCGGCCAGTCGATCATCGCCTCGCTGCGCAAGGAACTGGGCGAGAAGGTGCTGTCTGCGCCCATCGAGCAGATCGAGCGTTACCGCAGTCACCGCCTGATACCGGTACTGACCCATGACGTGGACACCATCAGCGACTTCGCCTTCGCCTTCGCCCCCCTGGCCATCTCCATGACCGTGACCCTGGGCTGCCTGGGCTACCTCGCCCTGCTGTCATGGCCGATGTTCCTGCTGATGCTGGTGGCCATCGCCCTGGGCACAGGCGCCCAGTACCTGGCCCGGGCCAAAGGCATGAAAGGCTTCCTGGCCGCGCGCGATGCCGAGGACGAGCTGCAGAAGCACTACCACGCCATCGCCGCCGGCGCCAAGGAGCTGCGCATCCACCGGCCACGCCGCCAGCGCATGTTCAGCAGCCACATCCAGGGCACCGCCGACCGCATCCGCGACACCCAGATCCGCTCGATCAACACCTTCGTCGTGGCCAAGAGCTTCGGCTCCATGCTGTTCTTCGTGGTGATCGGCGTGGCGCTGGTGCTGCAGTCGCTGTGGCCGGCCGCGGACGCCTCGGTGATGAGCGGCTTCGTGCTGGTGCTGTTGTACATGAAGGGCCCGCTGGAGCACCTGGTCGGCACCCTGCCGATCGTCAGCCGGGCACAGGTCGCCTTCCGCCGCATCGCCGAGCTGTCCGAGCAGTTTTCCTCGCCCGAGCCGCACCTGCTGCTGCAGGACCGCAAGAGCCAGATGACCGGCCTCGCCACCCTGGAACTGCGCGACGTGCGCTACGCATTCCCGCCGGTTGAAGGCAGCGCACCGTTCGCCCTGGGCCCGGTGAACCTGGAAATCAAACAGGGCGACATCGTCTTCATCGTCGGTGAGAACGGCTGCGGCAAGACCACCCTGATCAAGCTGCTGCTGGGGCTGTATGCGCCGCAGCAAGGGGAGATCCGCGTCGACGGCCAGGCCATCGACGCGCAGCACCGCGACGACTACCGCCAGCTGTTCACCACCATCTTCGCCGACTACTACCTGTTCGAAGACCCGGCCATGGGCCCACAGCAGGTCCCCGACAGCGCCCAGACCTACCTCAAGCGCCTGGAGATCGCGCACAAGGTGAGCGTGCGCGACGGCGTGTTCAGCACCACCGACCTGTCCACCGGGCAACGCAAGCGCCTGGCGCTGATCAATGCCTGGCTGGAGGAGCGCCCGGTGCTGGTGTTCGATGAATGGGCCGCAGACCAGGACCCGACGTTCCGCCGGGTGTTCTACACCGAGCTGCTGCCGGAGCTCAAGAAGCTGGGCAAGACCATCATCGTCATCAGCCACGACGACCGATACTTCGATGTCGCCGACCAGCTGGTGCGCATGCAAGCCGGCCAGGTGCTCTGCGAGCTGAACGTTGCCTGAGTGAACCCACGCACCGCCGGCAGCCCTGCGCTGCCGGCGGTCACGCTTCAGGCCTGCTGCCGCAACCAGTCGGCGGCAGCCTGGTACAGCCCCTCCACCCCGCCATTGAGGACCCCGGACATCCGCAGGAAGTCGTGGGTCAACCCCTCCTCCAGCCGCAACGTCACCGGCGTGCCGCCACGCGTTAGAAACTCGGCATAGGCCAGCCCTTCATCACGCAACGGGTCGTACTGCGCCACGCTGACGTAAGCGGGGGCCAATGGCCGCCCATGGTCGGCCAGCAATGGCGACACCCGCCAGTCGTCACGCCTGCCCGCCTCGCCCAGGTAGTGCTGGTAGAACCAGCCCATCGTCTGGTGCTCCAGCAGGTACCCCTCGGCATAGGCACGGCTGGATTCATAGGTCACCGAGGCATCGCAGACCGGGTAGAACAGCATCTGCGCCGCCAGGGCGAAACCGGCGTCGGGGCCTTGCATGGCAGCGGTATGTGCCAGCAAGGTAGCCAGGGTGGCGCCGGCGCTGTCCCCCGCCGCCACCAGGCGCGACGCGTCCAGGCCCAGCGACACTGCATTGGCCGCCAGCCAGCGGGCGCTGTCGAGGGCATCGTCCAGCGCCACCGGAAAGCGATGCTCAGGGGCCAGGCGGTAGGCCGGGGCCAGCACGGCATGCCCCGTGGCTTGCGCCAGGCGACGGCAGACCACGTCGTGGGAGTCGAGGCTGCCGACCACGTAACCGCCACCATGGAAGTACAGCATCACCGGGCCCTGGGCTTGGCAGGCAGGTGCGCGATAAAGCCGGGCTGGCAGCCGCGCGCCGTCGCGCGCGGGAATGTGCAGCGCGGTGACCCCGATATCCTGCGGCGGGGCCGGGTCCAGCAACAGGGCGCTCAGCTCGAATTCCTCGCGCGCCTGTTCGACGCTTTGCTCATGCATGGGCAGGCTTTTACAGGTAGCCCTGCCGAACGCCACCAGTTCCAGAAACGCTTCCAGATCGGGATGCAGCGACATCTTGGTTCTCCTTGAAAAGAACTTCATAGCGGTGAAAAACAAAACCCCCACGCAGCGACGCCGGGTGGGGGCACAGTCGGATCAATGGGCCCGCGCAGCCAGGGCAGCGCCCGGGGGCAACTGCCCTGTGCGCGCCTCGGTCAGGCGGACACCTTGCGCGCCAGCGCGCCGCCCAGCCCCGCCAGCAAGCTCGGGTGCCTGAGGATGCCGTAATGGTCGCTGTCCAGGGCAAACCGGGCCACCTCGACCGCCACGTGGCGTTCGAAGCCGGCCTGCGCCGCGCCAGGCACGGCCTGTGCCCACCAGAAACTCACCGGGCCTGCCAGTTTCGGCAAGGCCAGGGTCTGCAACGACAAGTCGCGCAGGCGCAACCCGACGATGACCCCCTGGGCCAGGTCCTCGGCATCGAAGCCGGTGCCGCCGGCAATGCCGCTGGCGAAGTAGGCGGTGAGCTGTGGCAACGAAGGCAAGGCTGCCGCCTCGAAGTTGGAGGGCAGCGAACCCGCTGGCTGGGCGACGTTCATCACCTGGCAGAAGCCGGCCAGTTCCTCGCGCCAGTCGAAGGCCTCGGCCGACGCCTGCTGTGCAGGTTCCAGCGGGATGAAGCTGTCCACCAGCGAGACGTGCTCGACAACCTGCCCTTGCTGGCGCAGCTCGGCCGCCACCAGCACCGCCAGTACCCCACCCAGCGACCAACCGAGCAAACGGTACGGGCCGTCGGGCTGCTTCTGACGAATGTACTGGGCATAGTCGATGGCCATGCTCGCCAACGATTCGTCCTGCCAGTCCGGGTCCAGCAGCATGCGGCACTGCACGCCGTAGACACTGCACTCGCCCTTCAGGTGGCGGGCCAGGGGTTCGTAGTCGAACACCGTGCCGTAGCCTGCATGCAGGCAGAACAGCGGTGGCACGTCGCTCACCGGGTCGTTGAGCAACAGCAGCGGGTCGAGTTCACCCGCCGCCGGCTCGCTGTAACCGGACAGCTCGGCAATCGTCGGCCGGCTCATCAGGTCGCGCAGCTTGAGCTCGAACCCTTCGCGCTGCAGGCTGCGCACCCGCGAGATCACCTTGAGGCTGCGCAGCGAGTCGCCGCCGCGTTCGAAGAAGTTGTCCGTCACCCCCACCCGTTCGACGCCCAGCACATCGGCCCAGATCTGCGCCAGCTGCTCCTCGAACAGGTTGCGCGGTGCCACATACAGCGCTTCAGGTTCACTGCAGTCCGGATCAGGCAGCGCCTTGCGGTCGACCTTACCGTTCGGGTTGAGCGGCAGGGCATCGAGCAGCAGGATGCGGGCGGGCACCATGTAGTCGGGCAGTACCGCACGCAGCTGCTCGCGCAGCGCCTCGCCGATATCCGGGCTGGCGGCGGTGCTGGTCACGTAGCCGACCAGGCGCTTGTCGGCACCCTCCCCTTGCACGCTCACCACCGCATCGCGCACGCGTTCGCAATCGCGCAGGCGCGCCTCGATTTCGCCAAGCTCGATACGGAAACCGCGGATCTTCACCTGTTGGTCCAGGCGGCCGAGGTAATCGTAGATGCCATCGGCGCGTCGGCGCACCAGGTCACCACTGCGGTACAGCCGCCCGCCGGCCTGGAACGGGCTGGCCACGAAGCGCTCGGCGGTCAGCCCGGGGCGTTGGTGATAACCGCGGGCCAGGCCCTCGCCACCGATGTACAGCTCGCCGGCCACGCCATCGGGCAGCAGGTTCAGCTGATCGTCCAGCACATACAGCTCACGGGCGCCCACGGCTTCGCCGATCGGGGCGATGGGGCCACCGCAAGGCTGATCGCCAGCAACCTTCCACAGCAGCGGCGTCACCACGGTTTCGGTCGGGCCATAGCCGTTGGTCAGGTAGCGCGGCTGCAAGCTGGCCTTGACTTGCTCGAAGGTGGCCTGGGCCACCGCGTCGCCGCCGAAGCAGTAGGTGTGTACCGCAGGCGGTGCCTCCGTTTCCAGGGCGGCCTGTTCGGCCAGTTGCTGCAGGTACGCCGGCGGGAAGCAGGCAATGCTGATCGCCTGCTCGCGCAGGGTGCGCAGGGTCTGCTCGGCGGTCCACAGCTGGTTGTCACGCATCACCAGCCGCCCACCGGCCAGCAGCGTCGACAGCCAGCGCTCCTGGGCACCGTCGAAGGCGAATGACATGAACAGCAGCTCGCGGGTGTCGCGGTCCATGCCGTACCGCGCGATGATGGCCTGGCAGTGCATGCTCAACGGGCCATGGCTTACCGCCACGCCCTTGGGCTGGCCGGTGGAGCCCGAGGTGTAGATCATGTAGGCCAGGTTGTGCGCCTGCACCGGTACTTGCAGCGCGCGGGCGGGCTGCGCCGCCAGGTCCAGTTCGTCCAGCGCCAGGCACTCGGAGCCGGGCGTCACCGGCAGGCGTGGCAACAGCGCAGAGTGGCTCAGGAGCAGGGCCATGCCCGAATCCTGAATGATCCATTCCAGGCGCTCGCGGGGGTAGTCGATGTCCAGCGGCACGTAGGCCGCGCCGGCCTTGAGCACGGCATAGAACGCCACGATGCTCTGCACCGACCGTTCCAGGGCCACGCCCACCCGGCTCTCAGGCCCGATGCCCCGGGCCACCAGCACCTGCGCCAGCTGGTTGGCACGGCGCTCCAGCGCATCGAAGCTCAGCTGCTGCTCGCCACACACCACAGCGATGGCATCGCCCCGGCGCTGGGCCTGGGCCGCGATCAGCTCGGCCACCGACGTGCGCTGCGGCGTCACGGGCGCAACGTCTGGCGTTGCCGCAGCGCACATGGGCAGGTTGCCCAGGCAGGCATCGGGGTTGGCCAGGATGGCGTCGAGCAGGGTTTCGAAGGAGGCGACAATGTTCGCCACCACCGGCTCGCTGAAGCGGCTGCGCAGGTAGAGGAACTCGATGCTCAAGGTGTTGCCCAGGTTCACCGCCAGGTCCATGGCATAGTTGGTCACATCCCGCGACTGCACCTCGCCGAAGCTCAGGGGGCCACCCACGCCTTGCTGCAGGCGGTCGTCGATCGGGTAGTTCTCGAACACCACGATGCTGTCGAACAGCGGCAGGCCGCTGCGCCCGCTCCAGCGCTGGATATCGGCCAGCGAGGTGTGCTCGAAGTCGCGGGCCTCCAGGTTGTAGGTTTGCAGCGCCTGCAACCACTGCGCCACCGGCTGGGTGGCCAGCGGGCGCTGGATGACCGGGATGGTGTTGATGAACAGGCCCAGCAGCTTGTCGGCACCGGCCACGTCGGCGGGCCGGCCGGCAACGGTTGCACCGAAGCACACCTGCGCCTGCCCGGTGTAGCGCTGCAACAGCAACAGCCACACAGCCTGGATCAGGGTGTTGGGGGTGACCCGCTGGCGTTGGGCGAAGTCTTGCAGGCCCTGGGTGCGTGCCTGGTCCCACTTCAGGTACAGCGCGGCATGCCCGGGCAGCGGCGTTTCTGGCTGTGGCAGAACGCTGGCGAGCAAGGTCGCGGCACCCTCGCCGTCCAGTTTTTCCTCCCAGAAGCGCTGGGCGGCCTGCAAGTCCTGGCGCTGCAACCAGTCGATATAGTCGCGGTAGCGGCAGGCCTGGGGCTCGGGGGCGTGGCCGGCGTAACTGGCCAGCACGTCGGCGATCAGCCGCGAGGCGCTCCAACCGTCCATCAGCAGGTGGTGGCTGGTCCAGATCAGGTGGTGGCGATCCACCAGGCGGATCAAGGTCAGGCGCATCAGCGGCGCCTGGGCCAGGTCGAAGCCGCGACGCCGATCCTCCAGCACCTGCTGCGCCAGGTCATCCTCGCTCACCGCCCTGGTCGACCAGTCCAGCAGACGGATGTCCAGTTGCGCCTGGCGCTGCACCAGTTGCACCGGCTCCGCCAGCGACGCGCCTTGATGGAAGCTGGTGCGCAGTATCGGGTGATGGGCGACCACCTGTTGCCAGGCGGCCACGAAGCGCTCGGCCTCAAGCCCGGTGACAGGCACGCTGGTCTGGTTGATGTACAGGTCCGCCTGGTCGTCTTCGCTGGCGTGGAACAGCATGCCTTGCTGCATGGGCGACAGCGGGTAGATGTCCTCGATGTGCGCGGCCGGGACCGGCAGGTTGTCCAGTTGCGCCTGGTCGAGGCCCGACAGCGGCACGTCCGACGGCGTGATACCCGCCGCCTCGCCGCTGACGCAATGGGCGATCAGGGCCTTGAGCTCGGCGGCGTATTCATCCGCCAGGCGCTGCACCGACGCCGGCTTGAACATCTCGCGGCTGAAGCTCCAGCCCAGGCTCAGCTCGCCACCGTAGACCCGGCCATTGATCGACAGCCAGTTACCCAGCGGGGCTGCTTCGCTCAGGCTGGCACCGCTGCTTTCCACCGCCGGCGTCAGCAGCCCGGCCACCTGGCCGCCCTCACCGGTGGCTTCGGCGAAGCTGCCGTCGAACTGCCCCAGGTAGTTGAAGGTGATGCGCGGCACCGGCAAGGCGGCCAGCGCCTCACGGGCCGGCTGATCGGCCAGGTAGCGCAACGCACCGAAGCCGACCCCCTTGTCGGGGATTGCCCGCAGCTGTTCCTTGATGCGCTTGAGCGACTGCGCCAGCGACGGCGCCGGGCTGAGCTTGACCGGGAACAGGCTGGTGAACCAACCCACGGTACGGGTCAGGTCGACATTGTCGAACAGGTCTTCGCGGCCATGCCCCTCCAGTTGCACCAGCACGTGCTCCTGCTCGGTCCAGCGTGCTATCACCCGGGCCAGGGCGGTCAGCAGCAGGTCGTTGACCTGGGTGCGATAGGCCGCCGGCGCGTGTTGCAACAGGGCACGGGTGTCTTCGGCGCCCAGGCGGGTATGGGCGACTGCCTGGTGTAGCCCTTGCAGCGAGCCTGACGGGTTGTCGCACGGCAGGTCGGCCTGCACATCGGTCAACAGGGCCTGCCAGTACGGCAACTGCTCGCGGCCGCTGCCCTGGGCGTAACCGCGCAGGCTTTCGGCCCAGGCACGGGTGGAGCTGGTCTTGGCCGGCAGGCTGACTGGCTGCCCTGCGCGCAATTGGCCATAGGCGTTTTGCAGGTCTTCCAGGAGGATGCGCCAGGACACCCCGTCCACCGCCAAGTGGTGAATCGCCAGCAACAGCCGTTGGTCGCCGTCGGGCAAGGTGGCGAATACTGCGCGCAGCAACGGCCCCTGGGCCAGGTCGAGGCTGCGCTGGGCGCGCTCGCACAGGGCCTCCAGGGCCGGACCATCGGCCACGGCCTCGTGCCAGAAGCACGAGGGCTGCTGCGCGACCTCCCGATACTCGCCCGCCCAATGGCCGTCATCGGCCTGGGCGAAACTCAGGCGCAGGGCATCGTGGTGGGCGATCAGGGCCAGCAGCGCCTGCTCCAGCAATTGCCCGTCCAGCGCCTCGACCGGGCGCAACAGCAACGCCTGGTTCCAGTGATGCCGCGCGGGAATCGGCTCATCGAAGAAGTAATGGTGAATCGGCAGCAGCACGGCCTGGCCCGTGACCGGGCCCTGGTCGATCTGCACGTCGCCCGCTGCGCCCTGGGTGGCCACGGCCGCCAGCCCCTGCACGGTCTGGTGCTGGAACAACTGCTTGGGAGTGATGCGGATACCGGCCTGACGCGCCCGGCTGACCACCTGGATCGAGATGATCGAGTCGCCGCCCAGCTCGAAGAAGTTGTCTGCCAGGCCGACTTGATCCAGTTTCAGCACATCGGCCCAGATCGCCGCGATCTGCTGCTGCAGGGGCGTTTCAGGGGCGACGAAGGTTTGCCGCACCTGGTTGGCATCGGGTGCCGGCAGTGCCTTGCGGTCGAGCTTGCCGTTGGCGGTGAGTGGCCAGGCGGCCAGGAACACCTGGTGCGCCGGGACCATGTGGTCCGGCAGGCTCGCCAGCAGGTAGTCACGCAATTCGCCGCGCAAGGCATGCTGCGCAGCCAGGTCCAGCGCCTGCGCCTGATCGGCGATCAGGTAGGCGACCAGCTGCTTGCCGGCAGCGCCGTCGACGTCCAGCACCACCGCCTCCGCGACCCGAGGGTGAGCCTGCAGGCGTGCTTCGATTTCACCCAGCTCGATGCGGAAACCGCGGATCTTCACTTGGTGGTCGATACGCCCCACGTAGTCGATGCTGCCCTCGGCCCGGTAGCGTGCCAGGTCGCCGGTGCGGTACAGCCGGCCACCGCCCTGGGGGCTGGTGTCGAACGGGTCGGGGATGAAGCGTTCGGCCGTCAGCGCCGGGCGCTGGTGGTAGCCACGCGCAAGCCCTGCCTGGCCGATGTGCAGCTCGCCCTGGCTGCCGGCCACGGCCAGCTCCAGGTTGGCGTCCAGCAGGTACCAGGACAGGTCGGGGATGACCTCGCCGATGGGGCTGAGCCCTTCGCGGTGCACATCGGCCAGGCACAGCGGGCGGTAGCTGACGTGCACCGTGGTCTCGGTGATGCCGTACATGTTGACCAACTGCGGGCGCTGGTCGCCAAAACGCTCGAACCAGGGCCTGAGGCTGGCGACGTTCAGCGCCTCGCCGCCGAACACCACGTAGCGCAAGGCCAGGGCCGCCGGGTCCTGGTTCGGCTGGCAGGCGATGGCCACCAGCTCCTTGAACGCCGAGGGCGTCTGGTTGAGCACGGTGACCTGTTCGCGCACCAGCAGGGCGTGAAAGTCTTCCGGCGAGCGGGCCACGTCGCGGGGGACGATGACCGCCCGGGCGCCATGCAGCAGCGCGCCAAACACTTCCCACACGGAGAAGTCGAAGGCGTAGGAGTGGAAGACGCTCCAGACGTCCTCGGCAGTGAAGCCGAACCAGTCCTGGGTGGCCTGGAACAGGCGCATCACGTTGGCATGCGGCAGCAGCGTGCCCTTGGGCCTGCCAGTGGAGCCCGAGGTATAGATCACATACGCCAGGTTCTGCGGCGAGGTCTGGTTGCCAAGGTCAGGCTGGTCATCGCCCGGTGCCGGCTCGTCCTGCTCCAGCACCAGGCTCTGCACACCGGGGGCCAGGGGCAATTGCGCCAGCAGTTCGGGCTGGGTCAGCAACAGGGTAATACCGCTGTCCTCGATCATGTAGGCCAGGCGGTCCTGCGGGTATTCCGGGTCCAGCGGCACATAGGCGCCCCCGGCCTTGAGGATCCCCAGCAGCCCGACCACCATGTCCAGGCTGCGGGCCATGGCCAGGCCCACGCGCACGTCGGCGCCAACGCCAAGGTGGCGCAGGCGGCGCGCCAGGCGGTTGGCGCGCTGGTTGAGTTGCCGGTAGGTCAGGTGCCGACCTTCGCAGGTCACGGCCACGGCCTGCGGCGCACGCGCAGCTTGGGCCTCGATGGCCTGGTGCACGCACAGCTCGACCGGGTGTTGAAGCGGTGCCGGGTTCCAGGCCTGGATCACCTGCTGGCGGCTGTAGGCATCGAGCAGCGGCAAGTCGGCGATGCGTGCTTCAGGTTGCTCGACGATGCCATGCAGCAGCACACGCCAGTTGTCGGCCAGGGCCTGCACCGTCTGCCGGTCGAACAGCGCAGTGGCGTAGCTCAGCGAAGCGCCCAGGCCATCGGCGTGCTCGAAGGTGTTCAAGGTCAGGTCGAACTGCGCGCTGTGGCGCTCCCAGGACAGTCGCTGCAAGCTCAGGCCCGGCAGTTCGCGGGTCTCGCCACGAACCTGGGTCTGGTGGTTGAGCATCACCTGGAACAACGGGCTGTGGCTGAGGCTGCGTTCCGGCTGCAGGGCATCCACCAGTTGCTCGAACGGCAGGTCCTGATGGGCCTGCGCCGCCAGGGCGGTATCCCTGACCTGCCCCAGCAGCGCCTTGAACGACAGCTGCGGATCACAATCGGCGCGCAGCACCTGGGTGTTGACGAAGAAGCCGATCAGCCGCTCGATCTGCGCCCGGTTACGGTTGGCGATCGGCACGCCGACGCGAATGTCGCGCTGCCCGGTATAACGGTGCAGCAGCGCCTGGAAGCTGGCCAGCAGGACCATGAACAGGGTTGCATTGTGCTGCTTGGCCAATTGCTTGAGCGCCACGGCCAGCCCGTCGTCGAGCACGATGTCGTGGTTGGCCCCGGCCAGGCTCTGCACCGCCGGGCGCGGGCGGTCGGTGGGCAGTTCCAGCACCGGCTGGTCGCCGCCCAGCTGTTGCTGCCAGTAGGCCAGCTGGCGTTGCTGCTCACCGGCCTGCATCCACTGGCGCTGCCAGGCCGCGTAGTCGGCGTACTGTACCGCCAGCGCCGGCAAGGCCACGGGCTGGCCGCTGCACAGGCCGGCATAGTGCTGTTCGAGCTCCTCCACCAGGATCGGCATCGACCAGCCATCGGTGACGATGTGGTGCAGGGTGAGGACCAGCACGTGGTCGTCATCGGCCAGGCGCAGCAGTTTCACGCGCAGCAGCGGGCCTTGCGCCAGGTCGAAGGGGCGCTGTGTTTCCGCTTCGATCAGGCCCTTGAGCCAGGCTTGCAGCGCACCGCCGGCAGGCGCGGTGACGGGCTCGGCCTGGAGGCAGAATGCCTGGTGCGGATGAATCACCTGCACCGCCTGGCCATCCTCGACCCGGAAGGTGGTGCGCAAGGTTTCGTGACGCAGCGTCAGCGCCTCGAAACTGCGGGCCAGGGCGCTGACGTCCAGTTGCCCGCGCAGGCGCAGCGCCGCGGGGATGTTGTAGGCACTGCTGTCGGGGTCCAGTTGCCACAGGAACCACTGGCGATGCTGGGCGTAGGACAGGCTCAGTGGCCGGCTGCGGTCCACGGCTGCGATGGGCGGCGCACCGTCGTCACTGCCCTGCCCGGCCAGCGCCGCGAAATCGGCCAGCACCGGCGTCTCGAACAAGGCGCGCAACGGCAGGTCGAGCCCCAGGGCCTGGCGCAGGCGCGAGATCACCTGGGTCGCCAGCAGCGAATGCCCACCCAGCTCGAAGAAATTGTCGTGTCGCCCCACACGCTCGAGCTTCAGCACCTGGGCCCAGAGCCTGGCGATCTGTTGCTCATGGTCACCCTCGGGCGCCACGTAGCCGGCCCCGAAGCTGGCCGCTGGTTGGGGCAGTGCCTTGCGGTCGAGCTTGCCATTGACGGTCAGGGGCAGCGCCTGCAGGAACAGCAGGTGCGCAGGCACCATGTGCTCCGGCAGCAGCCCGCGCAGGTAGTCGCGCAGCTGGCTGCGCAGGGTGTCCTGTTGCGCAGCGCTGACCGCGTGCTGGTCGCCGGTCAGCAGGTAGGCGACCAATTGCTTGCCGCCCGGCCCGTCCCGGTCGAGCACCACCGCCTTGGCGATGGCGTGATGGTCTTGCAGCCGGGCTTCGATCTCGCCCAGCTCGATGCGAAAACCGCGAATCTTCACCTGGTGATCGATGCGGCCGCGGTAGTCGATGATGCCATCGGTGCGATAACCGGCAAGATCGCCCGTACGGTACAGGCGCCCACCACCCGCGGGGCTGTCATCGAAGGGGTCGGGCACGAAGCGCTCGGCCGTCAGCCCCGGGCGCCCATGGTAACCACGGGCCAGGCCGGCACGGCCGACATGCAGTTCCCCCTGGCACCCCGGTGCGACCAGGTTGAAGTCGCGGTCCAGCAAGTACCAGGAGAGGTCCTCGATGACCGTGCCGATCGGGCTTGCGCCTTGCAACGCCAGGTCGGCGCGGCTCAGCGGGCGATAGGTGACATGCACCGTGGTCTCGGTGATGCCATACATGTTGATCAGTTGTGGCTGGCGGTCGCTAAAACGCTCGAACCAAGGCTTGAGGCTGGCGACGTCCAGGGCCTCGCCGCCGAACACCACGTAGCGCAGCGCCAGGGCCTGGTCGGCATTGGCCGCCGCGCAGGCGACCGGGATCAGCTGGCCGAACGCCGACGGTGTCTGGTTGAGCACGGTCACCCGTTCGCGCACCAGCAAGGCATGGAAGTCCGCGGCCGAGCGCGCCACCTCCCGCGCCACGATCACCGCGGTGGCGCCATGCAGCAAGGCACCGAACAGCTCCCACACGGAAAAGTCGAAGGCGTAGGAGTGGAACACGCTCCACACATCGTGCTCGTCAAACCGGAAATCCGCCTGGGTCGCCTGGAACAGCCGGGCCACGTTGCGGTGCGCCAGCAAGGTGCCCTTGGGCTTGCCGGTGGAGCCCGAGGTGTAGATGACGTACGCCAGGTTGTCGGGGTCGGTGGTATTGGCAGGGTTGCTGTCAGGGTAGCCGGCCAGTAGCGCCGGCTGGTCGAGCTCGATGCAGCTCACGCCTTCGACCTCGGGCAACTGGCCACGCGACTGGCTGTGGGTCACCAGCAAAGCGATGCCACTGTCGGCCAGCATGTAGGCCAGCCGCTCGGCCGGGTACTCGGGGTCCATCGGCACGTAGGCGCCGCCTGCCTTCAGGATCGCCAGCAGGCCGACCACCATGTCCACGCCCCGCTCCAGCGCGACCCCCACACGCACGTCAGGCCCTACACCCGCTGCCCGCAGCAGGTGCGCCAGGCGGTTGGCCCGGCGGTTGAGCTCGTCATAGGTCACCCGCTGCTCGCCCGCCACCACGGCGATGGCCTGCGGCACCCTGGCCGCTTGCGCCTCGATGGCCACATGCAGGCATGGCGCGGCCGGGTATTCGGTGAGCGCCGGGTTCCACTGGGCGATGACCCGCTGCTGCTCGTCGGCCGCCAGCAGCGCGAGCTCCGCGAGGGGCCGCTGGGGTACCTCGGCCAGCCCTGCCAGCAGGTGCAGCCAATGCCGCCCAAGGCGCTCGATGGTTGCGCCGGTGAACTGACCTGCGTCGTACTCCAACACCGCGCTCATGGCCTCGGGGGCGTAGTCGACATCCAGCGACAGAGCGAACTTGGCCTGCTGCGGGCCGGTCGCGAGGAAATCGACGGCCACCTCCCCCAGGCGCAGCGCTGCCGGCCGGTCGCCATCCACCCGCCAGTTGAACAAGGTCTCGAACGTAGCGCTAGCCTGCCCCTGCTGCTCGAGCAGCTCGATCGGCCAGTCGGCGTGCTCCAGCAACGCCAGGGAATGACGCCGGATACCCTGCAGGAACGCCTGCCCCGTGGTCGCGCCGTCAACCCGCACGCGATACAGCTGGGCGTTGACGAAGTAACCGACCAGGTCCTGGATCTGTGCGCGGTTGCGCGCAGCATTGGGCACGCCGACGCAGAAATCGGCCTGGCCACTGTAGCGCGCCAGCAGCAGTTGCCAGGCGCCCAGCACGAAGGCGAACGGCGTCAGCCCCAGGCGCTCGCACTGGGCGTGCAGGCGGGCCATCAGCGCCGCGGGCACGCTGACCCGGTGCAGCGCCGCAATGCCAGACTGCGCGGCATGGGGCGCGTGATCGACCGGCAAGCTCAGTGGGGCGATGTCCCCTGCCAGGTAGTTTTTCCAGTAGGCCTGGGCCCGCCCGTATTCCGCCGTGCCGGGGTATACGTGGCGTTGCCAGTGGGCGTAGTCCGCATATTGCACCGGCAAGGCCGGCAAGGGCGTGGTGTCGCCTTGCAGGGCCTGGGTGTAGGCCAGGGTCAGGTCACGCAGCAGGATCGGGTTGGACCAGGCGTCGGAGACGATATGGTGCATGTTCAGGAACAGCACATG
The DNA here is from genome assembly GCF_013305665.1 of Pseudomonas sp. NY5710. Lineage (NCBI taxonomy): Bacteria > Pseudomonadati > Pseudomonadota > Gammaproteobacteria > Pseudomonadales > Pseudomonadaceae > Pseudomonas > Pseudomonas sp. NY5710. Next base: position 1,861,086 of record NZ_CP045554.1, on the reverse strand, counting down.
CTCCTGCGGGCCAAGCTCGAACAGCACGCAACGCAGCAGCGGCGCCTGGCCCAGGTCGAACGGTTGCAGGGTCAGCGCTTGCAGGCGCGCGGCCAGCAGCTGCCGGCGCTCGGCACCGTCTGCCGCGGCCAGGCGTTCGACCTGCAGCAGCGGGCGCGCCGCGTTGTCCACCACTTGCATGGGCTGGCCATCGACCGCTTCGAAGCCGGTGCGCAGGATCTCGTGGCGTGCCACCACCTGCTGCAGCGCCGCCTCCAGCACCGCCACTTGCAAAGGGCCGACCAGGTGCAGCGCGCGCGCCAGGTGGTAGGCAGAACTGCTCGGGTCCAGTTGCTGCAGCACCCACAGACGCTGCTGGGCGAACGAGGCCTGACACGTGAATGGCCGCCCCATGGGGCGAATGACGCCGGGATCGTCGCTGTCGTCAGCCATCAACAGCGCCAGCAGGTCATCGTCGGTCAAGGGGGTGGAAGACATCAGTGTCGGCCTCGTGTCGAAGGGTGCGGGAAGTGCGTCGTCCTCAGTTGACGAAAGGCTTGCGGCGAAATTTACACGGCTGGGCGGCCCGCAGCGGGCGCCCTGGCGGCCTGCCCGGCGAAACGAAACCGGCCGGTCCCTGGGCAGGGATCGGCCGGTTTCAGGTGCCTGTCGGCAGCTGCTGGCGGGCTTAGAACTCGCCGCGCAGGGTCAGCATGTAGTTACGAGGGTCGCCGTAGAAGTTGCCGTTCGCCGCACTGGAGACCGTCTGGTAGTAGGTCTTGTCGAACAGGTTGTTGGCGTTGAGCGACAGCGTCCAGTGGTCATCCACGCGGTAGCGCACCAGGGCATTCCAGACGGCGTAGCCGCTTTGCTTGTAATCGAACGGAATGTTCGACTCGACCACGTTGCCATTGCCGTCCACGCGCACGGTGGTACCGCTGACGTAAGTGGCGCTCTGTACATCGACGCCACCGCCGACGGTCCAGTCCTTGAACGCGTCAGGCAGCTGGTAGGTGGTCCACAGCTTGAACTGATGCTTGGGCGTGATAGTGCTCAAGGCCGTGCTGTCGGTCTCGTTCTTGTTGTAGTTGTACACGTAGCTGGCCATCAGGTTCCAATCCGGGAGGATCTCGCCCGTCGCTTCCAGCTCGATGCCCTTGCTGACGACCTCGCCCTGGTTCACGTAGCAGCAGCTGCCGCCATACAGCACCGACGCCTGCGGGTAGTTGGTGTCTTGCACCGCGCCGTTCTTGCGCTTGGTGTAGAACACCGCCAGGCTGGTATTCAGGCGGCCGTCGAACAGTTCGCCCTTGATGCCCAGCTCGGTGGTCTTGCCCTCGAGCGGCTCGAGCACGTCGTTGCTGCCCAACGGCCCGCGCAGGTAGCTCTGCTGCGGCTTGTAGATCTTCGAGTAGCTGCCGTACAGCGACCATTGATCGTCGAGGTCATAGATGGCGCCGAAGTACGGCACGAAGCGCGTCGGTTCGCGCATGTCGATGTCGCTCTGCACCACGCCTGCGTTGGTGTAGACCTGCTGGAAATGGTAACGGGCCGCGCGCCCGCCGACGATGACCTTGAGCGGGTCGCTCACCTGCAGGGTCAGGCGCCCGTACAGGCCGTACTGCTCCTGGGTGTTGGGGCTGTAGTCGCGCGGGGTCACCAGCGAGGTGGTGGTCGGCTTCCAGTAGCCTGGGTCGAACACGTCGATCGGCACGCCGGTGCCGGTAAACACCCCCGAGCCCTGCCAGCGGCTGGTGACGCGCTGGTAGTCGGCGCCCAGCACGAACTGGTGCTCACGGCCAAAGGCATCGAAGCTGCCGGACAGGTTGCTGTCGACCAGGTCCTGGCTGGTGGAATAGACGTTGTAGCTGGCCCGCCAGACTGGCCCGGCCAGGGTCACCGGGTTGACCGCGTTGCCCGACACCGCCGCCAGCGCCTTGCCGGCGTCACGGGTATTGGTGTACGAGACGTTCAGCTTCCAGTCGTTGTCGAAGTAGTGGTCGATCTTGGTGAAGATTTCCTGGGAGATGTTGTCCATGTAGGACCAGTTCTGCCCCAGGTTGGTGTGCCGCGCCAGGCCGATGTCGGCACCGGTGGTGTAGCGCGGCAGGCCCAGCGACGAGTTGGAGTGGGTGCTTTCGTACATGCCGCCCAGGGTGAAGATGGTCTGCGGGCCGAGGTCGACCTCGAACACCCCGTAGACCGTGGGTTTCTGAGTGGCCAGCTTGTCGGTGAAGTACTGGCGGTCGTTGTAGGCCGTGACCAGCCGGCCACGCACGTTGCCGCTGTCGGTCAGCGGGCCGGTCAGGTCGACCTGAGTGCGGTAGTTGTCCCACGAACCGGCGGCGGCCTCGAGCTTGAGCTGGAAGTCCGACAGCGGGCGCTTGCGCACCAGGTTGATGACGCCACCCGGGTCGCCGACGCCGCCGAACAGTGCGCCCGAACCGCGCAGCACCTCGACATGGTCGAATTCGGCCAAGTTGTACAGGCGGCGCGAATAGAAACTGGTGGCCACCGACGACAACGCCATGGGCGCGGCACCGTCGATCTGGATGCTGTCGATGTTGAAGCCGCGCGAGTAGAACTCGTAGGTGTCGCTGGTGGTTTTCTGCACTGTGACGCCCGGGGCCATTTTCAGCGCGTCCTGCAGGCTGGTGATACTGCGGTCTTCGATCAGCTGGCTGGACAGCACCGACACCGACTGTGGCGTGTCGCGCAGGCTGGTCGGCGTCTTGGAACCGACGCTTACCGCACCGGTGGTGTACGAGCCACTGTTCTCGGTCATCTCGCCCATGCCCTGGCTGGTGATGGCCGTGGACTGCAGGGTGATGCCGTTGGTGCTGCTGGTGGCCGGCAGCAGGATCACCGCGCCGTTCTCGATCTGGAAGCTATAGCCGGTGCCATCGAGCAGCATGTGCAGGGCGGTTTCCGATTCCATGGTGCCGGACACGCGCGACGATTGCGCATCGCCGATCATCTCGGGCGAGAACAGGATCTGCAGGCCGGTCTGCTCGCCGAACGCGCGCAGGGCGCTGCCCAGTGGCTGCTTCGCAATATCGACCTTCACCTCTTTGGCGTAGGCCGCGTTCCCCAAGGCCAGTAGCACCGCCGATACCGACAGGCAAAGTATGCTCTTTTGCAGTGCAGACGCCTTGCGTCGCCCTTGCCGTACTACGGAACCCATTGTAATCCCCTTGCTGTGATGGTCTTTTCTAATGGTTGGCGTAAAAATGACGCCCCGCAGCCCCCTTCCCGAGCTGCGCCGGCACCTACGCCTTGGATGAAGGCGTAGATGAGACGAGCGACGTTCAGGAGAAATTAGAGTTTTTTGCAATTTTGTGAACAGGCCCGGGCGCGGACGCACCCGGGCCCTCGGTTCAGCGCTGGGTTTCGCGCAGGCGCCGGGCCTTTTCTTCCAGTGCCGCGCGTTGCTCCGGCGGCAATGCCTCCAGTTGCAAGTGGGCACGGGCCAGCGCTTCCAGCGCCTGCGCATCGCTGCCGGGCAATGCGCCCAGGGCCTGGGCAAGCTCGGCCACGGTCGGGTTGTCGAACACCAGGGCCGGGCTCACCTCGCGGCGCAGCACGTTGCGAATGCCCGCCACCAGCTTGATTGCCAGCAACGAGTGACCGCCGGCGGCAAAAAAGTCCTGGTGCAGGCCCAGGGCCGGCTGCTCCAGCAATTGCCCCATACGCTTGGCCAGCAGGCGTTCCAGCGCCGAGCGGGCTGGCTGCTGCTCGGTTTGCGGGGCCTGCGGTGCCAGCTTCGCCAGGGCCTGGCGGTCGACCTTGCCATTGGCCAGCCGGGGCAACTGCGCCACCAACTGGATACGCCGTGGTAGCAAAGGCTCCGGCAGGCGCAAGGCCAGGTCGCGGCGGATACTGGCTTGCGGGTTCTGCTCATCGGCCTGCACCACCACGAAGGCCGCTGGCTGCAGCCCCGCCTGGGCGTCCTCGGCAGGTACCGCGACCACCGCTGCCTCACGCACACAGGCCACCCGCTGCAGCTCGGCCTCAAGTTCCGCCAGCGCGACCCGGAAGCCATTGAGCTTGACCTGCTGGTCGCTGCGCCCATGCAGGGCCAGGCTGCCATCCACGCGGTAACGGGCCAGGTCGCCAGTGCGATACAGCCGCTCCCCCGGCGCGAACGGGTGGTCGACGAAGGCTTCGCCCGCGTTGTTCAGGTAGCCCCGGCACAGCTGCCGGCCGCTGATGTAGAGCTCGCCCAGCACGCCAGGGGGCACCAGGCGGTGCCGTGCATCCAGCACGTACACCTGGTTGCCCGGCAGCACGCTGCCCAGCCCGACCGGCCCGTGGCCGAGCGCCTCAGGCGTCAGCACCTGTACCATCACCCCGACCGTGGCCTCGGTGGGGCCATAGTGGTTGAACACGCGGCAATCGGCGCGCAACTGGAAGACCCGTTGGAGCAGGCCAGGGGCTGGCGCCTCGCCACCCAGCACCAGGGTGCCAGGCAGGCGTGGTTGTTCGGCTTCGAGCAAGGCGCCCAGGTGCGAAGGGACGATCTTCAGGCAATCGACCTCGCCGGCCACCAGGTAGTCCCTGAAGCGTTCGGGGTCGCGCAGGGTGTCTTCATCCGCCACCAGCAGGCAAGCCCCGTTGTACAGGGCACCGAACAGGGTGGTGTTGCCCAGGTCCGCCGCCACGCCGCTGGTGAAGGCGAACCGCGAGCACTGCTCCAGGCCCAGGAGCTGCGTGGCACCGGCCAGGTAGTTGGCCAACTGCCGATGCTCGATCACCACGCCCTTGGGCTCGCCGGTGGAGCCGGAGGTGAACAGCACGTAGGCCGCCTCATCGCCCTGCAACGGGCACGCTGGCGCACCGTCGTCTGCCTGCTGCACCACCAGCGCCGCAGGGTCGAGCAACTGCACACCCTGCGCGTGCCACGGATCTGGCTGCGCGGGCTGGCCGAGCAGCCAGGCCGCGCCCGCCAGGCCGACGATGCTGGCCTGGCGTGCCTGTGGCCAGTGCGGGTCCAGCGGCACATAGGCCGCGCCCAGCCACCAGGTGGCCAGGATCGATTCCACCAGGGCACTCGAACGGGGCAAGGCGACGGCCACCCGCGCCCCCGGCCCCACGCCCTGGGCAGCCAGGCCGGCAGCCAGGCGCCGTACCCGCTGCCCCAAGCCGGCGTAACTCAGGCGCTGCTCGCCGTGCACCAGCGCATCGCGGCTCGGCGCCTGTGCCAGCCACTGCGCCAGCCGGGCCATCAGCAATGGCGCCGGCGACGTCGGTACTGCCGGGTTGAGGGCCAGCAGGCGTGCCTGCTCCGCCGCGCCGACCAGGTCAAGCGCGCCGATCGCTGTCGTGGCGTCATCGACAACCCCTTGCAGCAACATCAGCAGCTGTTCGAGCAGACGCTGCACGCTGGAAGCGCTGTAGCAGTCGGGCAGAAACTCGAGCGCCAGTGCCTTGCAATCCCCGTGCGCCGACAGCTGCACCTGCAGCAACAGTTCACAGCCATCAGCGCCTTGCGCCACCTGCTCCAGGCGCCACCCCGACGGGGCGTCGGCGCAGTACTCACGCACAGCGGCAAAACCCAGGGCGGGCAGCGCCTGGTCAGGCGCCGCCGCCCAGTACTCCTGCCAGGTCACGTGCTGCGCCGCCAGCGCGGCGAACGCGCTCACCCACGCATCGAAGCGCTGGTTTTCATCAATACGCACCTGCACCGGCAGGGCCTTTTCCAGCACGCCGGCGCTCTGGGCAAAGTAGTCATAGTCCTCACGGCCGTCATGCCGCCATTGCGCGAGGAAAGCGGGTTGGTCGCTGACCCGCCCCAGCAGCGCCCACCAGGCGGCCTGCAACAAGGTTGGCACTGCCACCTGCAACGCGGCGGCCCGGCCTTGCAGGCCGGCCTTCAGCGCCGGGTCGAGTGCGACCTGCACCCGCTGCACCGGCGTTCCACGGTTGTCGCCGAGGCGATACGCCAGCCTGGCATGGCCGCTCGCCTCACCGTGAAGATGATCGTGCCAGTACCGCCGGGCCTGCCCGGCATCCTCGTCGATGGCCGTTTCCGCACGCCATTGCAGGTACTGCTCGAAGCACCCGGCCGCCTCGTCCTGGCATGTATCAGGTGCCCGGTACAGGGTGATCAGCCCTTCGGCCAGCAGGCCCATGCCAGGGCCATCGACCAGCACGCTGGCCACCGCCAGGGTCAGTTGCCAATGCGTCTGGTCCAGGCGCAGCAGCAAGGCTTGCGCCCAGGGGCCCTGGGCCAGGGAGAACGGCGTGTCCGCCCAGGCCTGGCGTTGCTGCTCAAGCGCCTCGGCAGGCAACGCCGACAGGTGCGCGGCCAATGCCAGTGGCGTGCGGTCGGCGCCAGGGCACCAGCGCAGGCCGTGGAAGCCCGGCACCGTCTGCAGCCGCGCGGTCAGCTCGGGGTGCAGCTCGGGCAGCGCGGCCACGGCGCGCTGCAGGCGCGGCACATCCAGCTCGCCCTGGATGTGCAGGGTGACCTGCCGGCACGCCTGGGCGAAGGTCGTGGCGCGCTGCAGGGCCTTCAGGGTCACTTGCTGTTGCGGGCACAGGGCAACGCTTTCAGACATTGGCGTGCTCATGCGTCCACCTCCTGTGGCTGTACCTGGGTCGCCGCCAGGCTGGCCCGGTCGAGCATGTCGCCCATGGCGACGACGATCTTGCGCGGCCCTTCGAAGGGGTCGCGGGCGTGGGCGACCAGCATGTTGTCCAGCAGGATCACGTCGCCCTTGCGCCAGTCGAAACGCACCGCGCAGGCTTCGTACAGTTCGCCGATGCGCTGCATCACCTCGTCCTCGATCGGCGAACCATCGCCGTAATACACGTTGCGCGGCATGCGCTCGTTGCCGAACAGCGTCAGCAGGTCTTCGCGCACGTCGGCATCCAGGCAGTAAGGGTGGTGCAGCTGCACCTGGTTGAAGAACGACCGCGCACCGCTCACCGGGTGGGTGATGATGGCCGGGCATGGCGTGCGGATCTGCAGCCCGTCATCGGCCAGCCACTGCCACTGGATACCGGAGGCCTGGCAGCGGGCCTCGACTTCGGCGCGCTGTTCGGTCTTGAAGAAATGTTGCCAGGACACGTCGAGCTTGCCGGTAAAGGTGCGCACGTACAGCAGGCCCTTGCGCTCGAACCGCTCACGCAGGGCGGTGGGCAGGCGCTGGTACATCTGCCGGCAATCGACCACCGGGGTGGCGCCACCGACCGGCGACGGCAGCTCGCAGTAGAACAGCTGCTTTCGCGGCCAGCTGTCCTGGTGGGCGCTTTCGTTGTGAAAGAGGATCATCTTCTTCTCGGGGTAAGGCGTGGAGCGGTAGGTGTTCTGCCCGCCCTCCTTCTTCGGCAGATCGCCGTAGTTGCCGTACAGGCCTGGCTGCACCGCCTCGGCGAACGCCTCGAACGCCTGGCTGTCGGGGATGCTGAAATTGCGGAACAGGATGCCACCGTGGTGAACCAGCTTTTCCTCGACCCAGGCGCGGTTGGCGGCGATCCAGCCGGTCACGTCAAGGCCAGGGTCGGTCGGCTCCAGCAGCAACGGGAACACCTGCTCTGGCACCAGCAGGGACTCGCGCACCGGTTGCTGCGCTTGCCCTGCCGGACGGGCCTGGTTCTTCTTCAGGAACTTGTCCAGCTTGTTGGCTTTGCCGGCAGGTACTGCCGGGCCGGCCGCCGCGTGTTGCATTGGCACGTTCATGTCTTCCACTCTCACGCTCTGGTCACATGTGATCTGCTCGAGAACGGCGATCCAGCCGTCCACGAACCCCTGGATCTCAGCCTGCTCGAACAACGCCGAGGCATACTGCCAATGGCCGCTGAGCTCGGCCTGCTGGCCCTGTTCGACGAACAGCGCCATGTCGAATTTCGACTGCTGCGACACGCTGGGCAGCGCCTCGACGCTCAACCCGTCGATACCCGCGGTGGGCAGTGGCAGGTCGTTCATCACGAACAGCACCTGCACCAGCGGGCTGATGCCCTTGTGCCGAGGTACCCGGGCGGCCTCGACGATCATGTCCAGCGGCAGGTCCTGATGCTCGAAGGCGTTGAGCAACTGCTCGCGCCCCTGCGCCAGGAACTGGGCGAAGGTGCTGCCGGGCAACTGGCGTGAGCGCACCGGCAGGACGTTGACGAAGAAACCGATCAACCCTTCGAGTTCAGGCTGCTGGCGGCCGGCGTAGTCGACGCCCACCACCACATCGTCACTGCGGGTCAGGCGGTGCAGGTAGGCCTGGAAGGCCGCCAGGATCACGCTGTACAGGGTGACCTGGGCCTGCGCCGCCAAGGCGTTGAGTGCCGCGGTCAAACCTTCGCGCAGGCGGAACGGGACCGTGCCGCCCTCATGGCTGGCCTTGGCAGGCCGAGGCTGGCGCAGCGGCAACGGCAGCTGCCCGGAGTAGCCAGCCAGCGTCCGTGCCCAGTACTGCGCCTGTTGATGCAGCACGCCAGCGTCCTGCAACGCCTGCTGCCAGTGGGCGAAGTCCGAGTATTGCAGCGCCAGTGGCGGCAGCGGCGTGGGGTCGCCCGCGCGCAGGCGGGCATAGATCCGCACCAGTTCGTTGGCCATGACCGCCATCGACCAGCCATCGGAGATGATGTGGTGCATCGAATAGAACAGCACATGCTCCTGCGGCCCCAGGCGGGCGAGCTGCATGCGCAGCAGCGGCCCCTGATCGAGCACGAACGGATGGGCTTCGTTGGCCAGCGCCTGGGCCGCCACCTGGGCCTCCTGTTCGGCGCGGCTCAACTGCGACCAGTCGTGCAACGGCAGGTCTACGACCAGGTGTGGCGCGATCAGGGCAAGCGGTTCGCCCTCGCTGTCCTGGCCATAGGTGGTGCGCAGCACCTCATGGCGGCCGACCACAGCCTGCAGGCTGGCACGCAGCAGCTCGACCGACAGTTCGCCGCGCAGGCGCAACGCCATGGGCATGCCATAGGCGGCACTGCCCGGGGACAGTTGCTCGACCACCCACAACCGGCGCTGCACCAGCGCCAGCGGCGCCTGGGTGCTGCCGGCGCGGGCCTGCAACAGCGGCAGCGCTGGCTGCGCCTGTTCGTCATGGCCCAGGCAGGCGACAAACGCGTCCAGCCGCGGGTGATCGAACAGGGCACGCAGCTTCAGGCCCGGCGCCAGTTGCTGGCGCACCCGCGCCACCACCTGGGTCGCCAGCAGCGAATGGCCGCCCAGGGCGAAGAAGTCATCGCTGCGCCCTACCCGCTCGACGTCCAGCACTTGGGCCCAGATCGCCGCCACCTGCTGTTCGCGCTCGCCCTTGGGCGCGACATAGGCATGCCCCTGGCGATCGGTCTGTGGCTGCGGCAACGCCTTGCGGTCGAGCTTGCCATTGGCGGTCAATGGCAGGCTGGCGAGAAACAGCAGATGGGCCGGCACCATGTGCTCGGCCAGCACCGCCTTGAGCGCGGCACGCAAGCTGTCGCGCAGGCCCTGCTGGGCCTCCAGGCTGCCCGGCAGCGCTTCGGCAGGCACCACATAGGCCACCAGCTGCGTGCCGCCCGGCCCTTCCTGGGCCAGCACCGCCGCTTCGCGCACGACCGCCTGCTCCACCAGCCGGGCTTCGATTTCCCCCAGCTCGATGCGGAAGCCCCGCACCTTGACCTGGTGGTCGATACGGCCGTTGTATTCAATCACCCCATTGCCTGCGCTACGGGCCAGGTCGCCCGTGCGGTAGAGCCGCCCGCCCCCTTGCGCGCTGGTGTCGAAGGGGTCGGGCACGAAGCGTTCGGCGGTCAGCGCCGGGCGGTTGAAATAGCCCCGGGCCAGGCCGGCCTGGCCGACATGCAGCTCACCCCGGCAACCCTGTGGCGCCAGCTCGAACGCTTCGTCCAGCAGGTACCAGGTCAGGTCGTCGATGACCCGGCCCAACGGGCTGGTCACACCGCCCTGCAAGTCCGCGCGGGTCACCGGGCGGTAGGTGACGTGCACGGTGGTCTCGGTGATGCCGTACATGTTGATCAACTGCGGCGTGGCATCGCCGAACTGGTCGAACCAGGGTGCGAGGCTGGCCACATCCAGCGCTTCACCGCCAAACACCACATAGCGCAGGGCAAGTGCCTTGCCCTCGCGGGCGCCGGCACAGGCGGCGCGAATCAGCGGTTTGAACGCCGAAGGGGTCTGGTTCAGCACCGTGACCCGCTCCTGCACCAGCAGCTCATGGAAATCTTCGGCCGAGCGTGCCACGTCCTGCGGCACGATCACCGCCCGCCCGCCATACAGCAGCGCGCCGAACAGCTCCCACACGGAGAAATCGAAGGCGTAGGAATGGAACACCGTCCAGACATCCCCGGCGTCGAAGCCGAAATCGCCCTGGGTCGCCGCGAACAGGCGCGTGACGTTCTGGTGCGCGAGCAAGGTGCCCTTGGGCTTGCCGGTGGAGCCGGAGGTGTAGATCACATACGCCAGGTTCTGCGGATGCGCACCACTGTCGGGGTTGGCCTCGCTGTAGGCGGCCCAGGCGCCCTCGCCGCTGCCCACCTCCAGGCACTGCACCGCCGGGCCGGCCGACAGCCGCGGCTGCAGGTGCGGCTGGGTCAGCACCCACTGCACGCCACTGTCCTCCAACATGTAGGCCAGGCGTTCGCTCGGGTAATGCGGGTCCAGCGGCAGGTAGGCGCCACCGGCCTTGAGAATGGCCAACAGGCTGACGACCATCTCCAGGCTGCGCTCCAGCGCCACACCAACGCGCACATCCGGCCCCACGCCCAACTCGCGCAAGCGGTGCGCCAGGCGGTTGGCCCGGCGATTGAGCTGGTCATAGCTCAAGTGCTGGCGGCCCAGGGTCACGGCGATGGCCTGCGGGTTGCGCGCCACCTGCTGCTCGATCAGCTGGTGCAGGCAATGGCCTTGTGGGTAGTGCGCGGTGCGCGGGTTCCAGGCCTGCACAGTCTGGCGTTGTTCGTCGGCATCGAGCAACGCCACCCGGGCGATCGCCTGCTGCGGTGCAGCGGCGACCGCTTGCAGCAACCGCATCCAGTGCCGCCCCAGGCGCTCGACGGTCGCGGCATCGAACAGTGCGGTCGCATAGGTCAGCGACGCCGCCAGGGTGGTGCCGTTGTCGACGGTGTCCAGGGTCAGGTCGAACTGCGCGGTGGCATGGGCATGCGGCCACATCTCCAGGCTCAGCCCCGGCAGCGTGCGGCGGTCGCCCTGGGCGTGGCCCTGATGGTTGAACATGACCTGGAACAGCGGGCTGTGGCTTTGGCTGCGCTCGGGCTGCAAAGCCTCCACCAGTTGCTCGAACGGCAGGTCCTGGTGCATCTGCGCGCCCAAGGCGGCCTGTTTAACCTGGGCCAGCAAGCCGGCAAAGGTGGTGTCGGGGGCGAATTCGGCCTTCATCACCTGGGTGTTGACGAAGAAGCCGATCAACTGCTCGGTTTCCACCTGCGTGCGGTTGGCGATGGGCACGCCGACGCGGATATCGGCCTGGCCCGAGTAACGTTGCAGTACGCTTTGCCAACCCGCCAGCAACACCATGAACAACGTGGCATCGGCCGCCGATGCCAACGCCCGCAACGATTGGGTGAGCGGTGCGTCGAGCTGCAGCGCCAGGCGTGCGCCAGCGTGGCTTTGCACGGTGGGCCGCGGCCGGTCGGTAGGCAGTTGCAGCAACGGCTGCTCGCTGCCCAGTTGGGCGCGCCAGTAGGCCAGCTGGCGGTCACGTTCGCCGCCCGCCATCCATTGGCGCTGCCACTGGGCGTAATCGGCGTACTGGATCGCCAGCGCCGGCAGCGTCACGGGCTGCCCCTGGCGGTGCCCCTCATACAGTTGCACCCACTCGTCGAGCATGATCGGTACCGACCAGCCGTCGGTGACGATGTGGTGCTGGGTGACGATCAGCACATGCTCGGCCTGGCCCCGCGACAGCAGGCGCACGCGCATCAACGGCCCGTGCTGCAGGTCGAAGGGGCACTGGATTTCCGCGTCGATGCGCGCCTGCACCTGGGCATCGTCCCAGGCCTGCGCATCCTCCACGGCGAACGCCAGTGGCAGGCTGGCGTGGATGACCTGGCGCACCTGGTCGCCGTCCTGGCAGAAGGTCGTGCGCAGCGGCTCGTGGCGAGCGATCAGGTCATTGAAGCTGCGTTGCAGGGCGGGCACATGCAGTGCCCCGGTCAGGCGCAGCACGGCCGGCACATGGTACGCCGCACTGTCAGGTTGCAACTGCCAGAGGAACCAGTGCCGTTGCTGGCCGTAGGACAACGCCAGAGGCTGTTCACGGTCCACCTGGGGAATGCCGCCCTGGGTTGCGCGCGCCGCGCCCCCGGCCAGCGCGGCGAAGTCGGCCAGCACTGGAGCCTCGAACACGCTGCGCAGCGGCAGCTCGATGCTCAGGGCCTGACGGACCCGGGAGATCATCTGGGTGGCCAGCAACGAGTGGCCGCCCAGCTCAAAGAAGTGGTCGGCGCGCCCCACGCGGTCCAGCTTGAGCACCTGCGCCCAAAGGTCGGCGACCTGCGCCTCCAGGGTACTGGCCGGGGCTTGGTAGGCCTGTTGCAGCAAACTGGCATCGACCGCCGGCAGCGCCTTGCGGTCCAGCTTGCCGTTGGGCGACAACGGCAATGCCGGAAGAATGAGCAGGAACGCCGGCACCATGTGTTCGGGCAGGCTGCCCTTGAGCGCATCGCGCAAGGTGTCACGCAGCGCCGCTTCGGCCTGCAGGTCGCCGGCCTGCCCAGCCTCGGCAGGCACCACGTAGCCCACCAGTTGCACGCCGTTGGCGGTCGGCTGCGCCAGCACCACGGCTTCGCGCACCAGGGCGTGGCCCAGCAGGTGGCCCTCGATCTCGCCCATTTCCACACGGAACCCGCGGACCTTGACCTGGTGGTCGATCCGCCCGCTGTACTCCAGCACACCATCGGTGCGGTACCGCGCCAGGTCACCGGTGCGGTACAGGCGCCCACCGCCTGCCAGACTGGTGTCGAAGGGGTCGGGCACGAAGCGCTCGGCGGTCAGCGCCGGCCGGTTGAAATAGCCCCGCGCCAGGCAACCGTTGCCGCCGATCAACAGCTCTGCCCCCCCCCCCACGGGCGCCAGCGTGAAGCCGCTGTCGCACAGGTAGGTGGCACGCCCGCCGATGGCCGTGCCGATCGGTACGCTGGCCTTGGGCAACGCCTGCCAGGCGCTGGCCGAGCAGTCGAACACGGTCGACACCACCGTGGCCTCGGTGGGCCCGTAGGTATTGAGCAGACGCACGCCCTTGAGGCAGGAGGCAAACCAGTCGTTAAGGCCTTCGGGCGGCATGGCTTCGCCGCCCACGTGCACCTGGCGCAGGGCGCCACAGGACGACGCACCGCGCATGTGCGCGGCGAACAGCCGCCAGTACGCGGTGGGCAGGTCGGCCACGGTCACGCCCTGGCGGACGATGGTGTCGGTCAGCGTCTCGATGTCCCAGCGCTGTTCGCCCCGCATCACCACCTGCGCGCCCACGCACAGCGCCGGGTACAGCTGTTCGACGAAGCCGTCGAAGCTGACGGTGGCGAACTGCAACACCTTGTCTTCAGGGGTGAGTCGCGAATACGCCGCGGCCACCTGGCAGAACGCTGACAGTTCGCCACGGGCGATGGCCACGCCCTTGGGCTTGCCGGTGGAGCCGGAGGTGTAGATCACATAGGCCAGGTTGCTTGCCACGGCCAGCGGCTGCGGGTTGCCCTCATTGCCGCCCGCCAGTGCCTCCTGCGCCGCGCTCAGGTGCATGCGGCGCACGCCTGCCAGGTCTGGCAGGCTCGACGCCAGTTCGGGCTGGCTCAGCAGCAGTTCGATGCCACTGTCCTGGAGCATGTGCACCAGCCGCTCGCGCGGGTAGGACGGGTCCAGCGGCACATAGGCGCCACCGGCCTTGAGAACCGCCAGCAGGCCGACGATCAGGTCGAGGCTGCGCTGCGCCGCGATGCCGACCCGCACTTCAGGGCCCACGCCCTGTTCGCGCAAGCGGTGCGCCAGGCGGTTGGCCCGGCGGTTCAGCTCGCCGTAAGTCATGCTTTGGGCGTCGAGCACCAGCGCCGTGGCCTGCGGCCGTGCCTGGGCCTGGGCTTCGATCAGTTGCAGGGTGTCAGGCGCCAGGGCGGTGGCGGTGGGCAGGGGGTTCCAGTCCTGGACCAGCTGGCGCTGCTGCGCGGCATCGACCATCGGCAGCTCGGCAACGGCCACCTCGGCCTGACCGAGGCTGGCCAGCAAGGTCAGCCAGTGCCCCGCCAGGCGCTGGATGCGCTCGGCATCGAACAGGTCGGTGGCATAGTTGAAGGTCGCGGTCACGCCGTCCGAGCGCTCCAGGGTGTCCAGCGACAGGTCGAACTGGGTGGTCTGCTCCAGCCACTGCACTTCTTCCACTTGCAAGCCCTGCACGCTGTCACTGGAGACCTTCTCGCCCACATCCAGCAGGTGGTTGAACATCACCTGGAACAGTGGGTTGTGGCCCAGGCCGCGTTCCGGCTTGAGCTGCTCGACCAGCACGTCGAAGGGGATGTCCTTGTTGGCCTGGGCCTGAAGGGTGGTTTCCTTGACCGCGGCCAGCAACTGGCCAAAGGTGTGCGCGGGCACGATGCCGACCCGGGCAATGAGGGTATTGACGAAAAAGCCGATCAGGCCTTCCAGTTCCAGGCGGTTGCGATTGGTGACGGGAATACCGATGTTGAGGGTCTGCTGCCCGCTGTAGCGCGACAGCAGCAGGGCGAACGAGGCCAGGAACACATGGAACAGCGTGGCATTGGCTGCCACCGCCAGGCGCCGCAGCTGGCCGGTCAGTTCGGCGGGCAGTTGCACGTCGATGCGCCCGCCGCGGTAGCTCTGTTGCTGTGGACGCAGGCGGTCGGCAGGCAACTCCAGCACCGCGAAATCGTCCTCCAGATTGGCCTTCCAGAACGCCAGCTGCGCCTGCAACTGGCCCTCGGCCAGGCGCTGGCGCTGCCAGCCGGCATAGTCGGCGTACTGCACGGCCAGCGCCGGGCGCTGGTCGGCCTGCCCCTGGGTGCGGGCGTTGTAGACGGCGGCCAACTCGCGCACCATCACGCTCATCGACCAGCCGTCGGAGACGATGTGATGCAACGACACGGCCAGCAGGTGCTCCTGCGCGGCAGTGCGCCACAGCGCGACGCGCAGCAGCGGCTCCTGGGCCAGGTCGAAGGGGCTGGCGAACAGCTGGTCCAGGTGAGGCTTGAGCGCATCGCGTGACAGGCCGATCAGGTCCTGGGCCTTGATGAGCACCGGCGCGGCCGGTTTCACCACCTGCCAGGGCAGGCCATCGTGCTCGGCGAACACGGTGCGCAGGCTTTCGTGCCGCGCGACCAGCGTATCGAAGGCGGCCTGCAGGGCGCCCAGGTCCAGCGCGCCGCGCAAGGTCACCGCCAGTGGCGTGTTGTAGGCGGTGCTGTCGGGGTTGAGCTTCCAGAACATCCACTGCCGGTACTGGGCATGGGAGACGGGCAGGCGCTCGCTGCGGTCCAGCAGCGCGATGGCGCCGGCGCCGGTTTGCTCCAGGCCTTCGAGTACCTGGGCATACGCCTCCAGGTCCCGGGTATCGAACAGCACGCGCAAGGCCACTTCCCGCTGCAACTGCTGGCGGATCCGCGACACCACCTGCGTGGCCAGCAACGAGTGGCCGCCCAACGCGAAGAAGTTGTCGTCCAGGCCCACCTGGTCCACTTGCAGCACCTCGGCCCAGATTGCCGCCACCTTCGCTTGCAGCGCGGTTACCGGGGCACGGTAGTCCACCTGGGTGGCCACCGCCTGCGGCAGGGCTTGCAGGTCGACCTTGCCGTTGGCCGTCACCGGCAGGTGCGGCAACAGCATCAGGTACCGCGGCACCATGTGCTCGGGCAGCGTCTGGCGCAGGGCCAGCCGGGCGGCGTCGATGCAGGCCTGCCGGCCCGCGTCGTCCGCAGGCCACGCCCTGGGCACCAGGTAGGCGGCCAGTTGCCGGTTGTCCTGCGCGCCGACCACGCGCACCACAGCGGTGTCCAGCGCGGGCAACTGGCGCAGGCAGTTGTCGATTTCCGCCAGTTCCACGCGATAGCCACGGATCTTCAACTGGCCGTCCATGCGCCCGGCGAACGCCAGCTGGCCCTGGCCATCAGGGCGGACCCAGTCGCCGCTGCGGTACAGGCGGCCGCCCTGGCCCACAGGGTCGGGTACGAAGCGCTCGGCGGTCAGCGCCGGCTGCCCCAGGTAGCCCCTGGCCAGGCCCGCACCGCCCAGGTACAACTCGCCGCGCGCGCCAGCCGGCACCGGCAGCAGGCAGGCGTCGAAAACCTGCGCGCTGAGGTTGCCCAGCGGGCGCCCCAGCAAGGCCTGGCCGTGGACCTCATGGGTCAGCACACCGACCGTGGTTTCGGTCGGGCCGTAGTGGTTTAGCAGCCGCAGCCCCGGTGCCAGCGCGGCGATGCGCGCGATCAGCGCCGGGCTGATGGCCTCGCCGCCGACCACCAGGCAGCGCCGAGGCAGGGCATCGCTGCCGGCGGCGAGCATCGCCTGCAGGTGCGAGGGCACCATCTTCACCGCGTCGATGGCATGCCGTTGCAGGTAGTGCGCGTAGGCCTGGGCGTCCAGCACCGTATCATTGGCCAGCATGTGCAAGGTCTTGCCGTTGCACAGGGCGCCGAAGAGCATGGTGTGCCCCAGGTCTGCCGCCGGTGTGGTGACCATTGCCAGGCTGCGCAGTTCGTCGATACGCAGGCGTTCGCCCACGCCTTGCACATAGTTGGCCAGGGCGCCATGGCTGATGGCGACGCCCTTTGGTGTGCCGGTGGTACCGGAGGTGTAGATCACGTACGCCAGGTTGTCGGCGTGCACAGGCACGCGCGGCAACGGCGCCGCCGGGTAATCACCCGCGGGGTCGATACGCTCGATGCCGGGCGCCAGTTCCAGCCGCCCTGCCGGGGCCAGTACCCGCTTGACCTGGCTGTCAGCCAGCATGAAATCCAGCCGCGCCTGCGGCTGCTCCGGCTCCAGCGGCAGGTAGGCGGCACCAGCCTTGAGCACGGCCAGGATGGCGACCAGCATGTCGATGGAGCGATCGGCCAGCACCGCCACCCGCTCGTCGGGCTGCACGCCGGCGCCCAGCAGCACCCGGGCCAGGCCCTCGGCGCGGGCTTGCAGGGCGCCATGGCTGATCTGCTGGCTGCCACTGACTGCCGCCAACTGCTGCGGATCTCGTGCGGCAGCGGCATCGATCAGTGTGTGGACCGCCGCGGGGGCGTCAAACGCCTGGGGCACGACCAAGGGCGCTTCATCGCCCAGCACCAGCTCGCCCACCGGGCCTTGCGCATGCTCGGTCAGGCCCTGTAGCAGGCGCAGCCAGTGCTGGCTGAGCGTCGCCACGGTGTGCGGTTCGAAGCGGTCCACGGCATAGGTAAACACCGCGTGCAGGCGGCCGGCACTCTCGTAGGTGTCCAGCGACAGGTCGAAACGTGCGCTGTGCTTGTCCAGCGCGACTTTTTCCAGGGTCAGGCCGCTGGCCAGCTGAATCTGCCCTGCATCGGCGATGGCCGCCTGATGGTTGAACAGCACCTGGAACAACGGGGTATGGCTGGCACTGCGCGGCACGCCCAGGGCCTCGACCAACTGCTCGAACGGCAGGTCTTGGTGGGCCTGGGCCCCCAACGCGGTGTCCTTGACCCGAAGCAGCAGTTGCGCCACGTCCATCAGCGGGTCGATCTCGGTGTGCAGCACCTGGGTATTGATGAAGCAGCCGATCAGGCCTTCCACTTCACTGCGGTGGCGGTTGGCGACCGGTACGCCGACGCGAATGGCCCGCTGGCCGCTGTAGCGCTGCAGCAGCAACTTGAACGAGGCCAGCAGCACCATGAACAAGGTCACGCCATGGGCCTTGGCCAGGCTGGCCAGGCGCGCCGCCAGGTCCGCCTCGAGCTGCAGTTCCACACGCTTGCCGCGCAAGCTGGGCAGCGCTTGCTGCGGGTGGTCGAACGGCAGGTCGAGCGGCGCATGGTCGTCGCCCAGCTTGTCGCGCCAGTACGCCATCTGCCGCTCCTGCTCGCCCGCCTCCAGCCAGCTGCGCTGCCACAGGGCGTAGTCGCGGTACTGGATGGGCAAGGCCGGCAACGACAGCGGCACCTGGCTGCACGCGGCGTCGTACAGCTGCACGAACTCGTCGACCAGTACATTCAACGACCAGCCGTCGGCGACGATGTGGTGCAGCGTCAACATCAGCACATGCTCTTGCGCCTGCAACTTCACCAGTTGCACCCGCAGCAGCGGCCCTTGCACCAGGTCGAACGGCGCTTGCGCCTCGGCGGCGCCGAGCGTCAGGACCTGCTGCTCGCGCTCGCCGGCCTCGAGCAGGCTCAGGTCGTGGCGGGTGATGGCCACTGCAGCGGGCGGCAGTACCTCCTGCAGCCATTCGTCGGCGTCGGCCCGCAGGCGTGTGCGCAGGCTTTCGTGGCGGGCCACCAACTGATCGAACGCAGCTTGCAGCGCGACAAGATTCAGCTCGCCCTTGAGCCGCACGGCCATGGGCAGGTTGTAGGCCGCGCCCTGTGGGTCCAGCTGCCACAAGAACGCCATGCGCCGCTGTGCATACGAGAGCCGGTCACGGCTGGCCTCGGCGACATTGCCCGGGATCGGAAACACGGCAAAATCCACCCCCTCTCGTTGCAGCGCGGCCAGGAACAAACGGCGTTTTTCCGGCGGCAGTTCAATGAAGCGGCGAGCGAGTTTCAACGAATCTTCGGCATTCATGCGATGCGTCCTTAGCAATAGGAAGCGGGACCAGAGGGTCCAGTCATCCCACAAGGACGAAACTGCGCGGGGCCGATTTAGCCCCTGCAGCCGCGCGGCCGGGCGCCTGCAAATGCGTGCGCCGAACTTGGCCTACGGTGACGCCATGCGGTTATGAATGGAAACCCTGCGGGAAGAGATCAGTAGCGCCAGCAGTGGGTTTCACGCCTGGTGGCGGGGGAAGCGGCGACGGTGATGGATAGGCTATTGGCGGGGCCGCTTCGTGGCCCCGCCAATCAGTCAGACCGCCGCGATCAACGCCTCGGCAAAGCGCTGCGCGACTTCATCGATCTGCTCGCCGCTGATGATCAACGGCGGCAAGAAGCGCACCACCGCACCCTGTCGCCCTCCCAGCTCCAGAATCAGGCCACGCTTGAGGCACTCGCGCTGCACCCTCGGCGCCAGGTCGCGGTTAGCCGGTGGGTGGCCCAGCGCATCGGGCTGGCCTTGCGGGTCGACCAGCTCCACGCCCAGCATCAGGCCCCGGCCACGGATATCACCCAACTGCGGGTAGTCCCGCTGCAGGCGCTGCAGGTGCCCACGCAACCGCAGCCCCATGGCCTCGGCATGCTCGGCCAGGCGATGCTCGACCAGGTAGTCGATCACGGCCGAACCCGCCGCCATGGCCATCTGGTTACCCCGGAAGGTGCCGGCATGCGCACCCGGTTTCCAGGTGTCCAGCCAGTCGCGATACACCACCACCGCCAACGGCAGGCTGCCGCCAATGGCTTTGGATAGCGTGACCACGTCCGGCACGATGCCAGCATGCTCGAAGGCGAACATCCGCCCGGTACGGGCAAAGCCGCTCTGAATCTCGTCGACGATCAAGGCCACACCCGCCTGCTCGGTGATCCGGCGCACGCCCTTGAGCCATTCGATATCGGCCGGGATCACTCCGCCCTCGCCCTGCACCACCTCCAGGATGACTGCAGCCGGCAGTGGCACCCCGCTTTCCGGATCGAGCAGCAGGTTTTGCAGATAATGCAGGTTGGCCTTGACCCCGGCCTCACCGCCCAGGCCGAACGGGCAGCGGTAGTCGTACGGGTATGGCATGAACTGCACGCCGCTGCTCAACAAGGCACCCAGCGGTTGCTTGGGACCATGGCTGCCCATCAGGCTCAGCGCCCCCTGACTCATGCCATGGTAGGCACCCTGGAAGGCCAACACGGTGCTGCGCCCGGTGGCGCTGCGCACCAGCTTGAGGGCCGCCTCCACGGCGTCGGTCCCGGTCGGGCCGCAGAACTGCACCTTGGCCTCGCGGCGCAGGGCCTCGGGCAGGATGCTGTACAGGTCCTGAACGAAGCGGTCCTTGACCGGCGTGGTCAGGTCGAGTGTGTGCAAGGGGATCTCATCGGCCAGCACACGCTGGATCGCCTCGATCACCACCGGGTGGTTATGGCCCAGCGCCAGGGTGCCGGCGCCCGCCAGGCAGTCGATGAACTGTCGGCCTTCGACGTCTTCGACGTGAATACCCCTGGCGCGCTTGAGCGCCAGCGGGATGCGCCGTGGGTAGCTGCGGGCGTTGGACTCCTGCTGTTGCTGGCGTTGCAGCAACGGTGAGTCGGTGAATTCGTACAGGGCCTGCGACACGCTGGCCGGCGGGACCTGGGCAAGGCTGGAAGCGGTGGACATGGGTAAATCCTCGCAAGCGAGCGAAAGTGCGGGTGTTCGTCGCTTGGAAAACGCTTGAGTGCTGGGAGGATTTAGCGGTTGTTACTGGATTTTACTCACCCTGTGCCGGCCCTTTCGCGGGCTTGCCCGCTCCCACAGGTACTGCACAGGGCCTGACCCTGTGGGCGCGGGCAAGCCCGCGAAAGGGCCGGCACAGGCAGTGAAAATCAACTGCTCGAACGCGCCGGCACCTGCAACCACACCCGCAAGCCATCGCTACTGCTGTCGAACCTGAGGCTACCGGCACACCGCTGCACGATCGCCTGCACGATCGCCAACCCCAGCCCGCAACCACCGCTCTGCCCGCTGCGCCAGAAACGCTCGGTAAGGTGTTCCAGATCCGCCTCGGCAATCCCCGGCCCATGGTCACGCACCATGAAGCCCACCTGCCCGTCAGCCATCTGCACCTCCAACTCCACTGCCTGTTCGCCGCCATGGCGCAGGGCGTTGTCCAGCAGGTTGCGCAGCGCGGCCACTGCCAGCGGCGCCGGCATGCCCAGGTAGATCTGCGTGGCTTCTTCAGGCAATCGCAGCACAATGCGCCGGTTGTCACCCCCACCGGCATCCTGCACGGCCTGGCGGGCCACCTGCTCGGCGCTGCACTGCACGCCATCCTCGAACGAAAGGCTGCCCTCCACCCGTGCCAGCATCAGCAGCTGCTCAAGGGTACGGTGCATGCGGTCGGCGCCTTGTTCGGCATGCTCCAGTGCCTGCTCCCGCACGGCGCCATCGGTCATGCGCGCCACCTGCAGGTGGGTCTTGATTGCGGTCAACGGGCTGCGCAACTCGTGCGCGGCGTCGTCGGTCAGGCGCCGCTCGCGTTCGATGGTCTGGGCAATGCGCAGGAACAACTGGTTCTGGGTGTCCAGCAACGGTTGCAACTCGCTGGGCAGGCCCGCCACCTGCAAAGGCTCGACGCTGTCGGCACGCCTGCGGCGCAAGGCATCGCGCATCCGGTTGAGCGGTTCCAGGCCCTTGCCCAGGCCGATCCACAACAACCCCAGGCTACCGAGCAGGGCCATCAGCACCGGTGCCGAAGCCGCCAGCAGGATCGACTGGTTCAGCGCTTCACGCTCCATATGCCGGTCGGCAGTGGTGATGCGTACATCCCCATGGTTGTAGGTGAAGGTGCGCCACGAAGCGCCGTCGATGGTCTGGTCGCGGAAGCCGCTGCGCTCGTCATCCATGGTCCCGTCGTGCTTGTGGTTGCTGGCGAGGATTTCGCCGCGCAGCGAGCTGACCTGGCAAGCCATGCCGTCCGGCACGCTGAACTGGTCGGCCGAGAAGTGCGCCTCGCCGCCCTTGGCCGTCAATGGTTGCGGCAACTGGTCGATCAGCCCGGCAACCATGCGCGCCGAGGCGACCAGCCGCTGGTCGAGGGAAAACATCATCTGCTGGCGCAGGTCGCGCAGCATCCACGCCGCAGCCAGCACCCAGATGATGATGAAGGCACTGCCCAGGATCAGGCTCAAGCGTACCCGCAGGCTCATGGTGCGGCCTCTTCCGGTGCCTGCGCCGGGCCCAGGCGGTAGCCCAGGCCGCGTACGGTCTCGACGATACCGTTGCCGAGCTTGCGCCGCAGGTGGTGGATGTGCACGTTCAGGGCGTTGCTTTCCACTTCGTCACTGAAGCCATACACGCAGTCCTTCAACTGCTCGCTGGACAACACCCGGCCGGGGTTTTGCAACAGGGCCTGCAACAGCGCCTGTTCGCGGCGGGAAAGGTCGACCTGCTGGCCGGCCAGGGTCGCCTCGCAACTGCTGGGGTCATAACGCAGCGGACCGTGCTCGATCACATTGACCGCCCGCCCGGCCACCCGCCGCAGCAGGGTGTGCAGGCGTGCAGCCAGCTCGCGCAGATCGAAGGGTTTGAGCAGGTAATCGTCGGCACCGGCCTGCAGGCCATCGACGCGATCGGTGACAGCGTCGCGCGCGGTAAGCACCAGTACCGGCAAGGTCTCGCCTTTTTCGCGCAGGCGGCGCAGCAGCTTGAGGCCGTCTTCGTCGGGCAGGCCCAGGTCGAGGATCATCACGTCGAACTGCGCCGCCTGCAGCATGGCCCGCGCAGCGGCGGCGTTGCCCACCCGGTCGACGGTCAGGCCCTGGGCGGTAAGGCCGGCGCAGATGCCGGCGGCGATCAGGTCGTCGTCCTCGCAGAGCAGAACGTGCATGGTGTGGGCTCCCGAAGTGGTGTGGCTGGCATTGCACTATGAAGGGATTAAGGGGGGATTATGGACCTTTGCAGGTGGGCTGGGCGAGCGTGGCTTGAGCGCGTGCGACAGCCTTGAACGAAGTCTCCTTTTCCTACAGCCGACTCAGGAATTTCCGAACCGAATTCATGATGGGATTTCCCTGCACATGCTGTCAGGGAGACACCTCATGCACCTGAATTACCTGGTGCCCTCGTGGTTTGAGATCGAATCACGTGTCACCGATGAAATGGGCTATCAGGGACGCGCTCAATTTCGTACCCACTTCAATGAACCGGTCGCCTCACTGGCCCTCAACCTGCGCCGGGTCAGGGCTGTCCAGTCGGCCTTCAACCAGGCCGAGTGGCAGGCCGGCAGTATCCTGCACCAACGCTTTGCCGACCTGGAAATCGCCAGCATCCTCAACGAACTGCTCAAGGTGGTGAGGGAGATGGCGATGATCGTCGTCGGCAGCACCCTCACCGGCGGCGCCATTGGCGCTGGCATCGGGGCATTTGGCGCAGGTGCAGGGGCCATTCCCTTGGCCGGCGCTGGCGCGGCGATGGGCCTCAAGGTCAGCGGCTGGATACTTGGCGTACTGGGGCTTGCCTCCATCGCCGAGTTCTTCATTGAAGGCCTGCCCCGCATCGGCGAGTACTACCTCGATGGCATTCGCATAGCCTGGGAGGGCACGCGGGACGAAAGCCATGACCCGTTCGGGCGGGACGATCCGCATGCGATTTCCGGGGCTGCCCACCACATTGCCTTGGGCCATGTGGAAGTGGTGATGCTGTTGCTGGGGGCGATCGTCTCGTACCTCACCCGCGGGCACGGCGATGCCCGGGTGCTGGCGCAAGAGATGGCGGCCAGCCGCAAAGGCGCGCGGCTGGGGCAATGGATGCTCAAGCATGAGGAAGGGCTGAAGAAACGTCCGGATCTGCAGGGGCCGGAGCGGCGCAAGGGGGCAGCGAATGAGCCGCAACCGATGCCGCCGAATCGGCCGGCGGGAAAAGACAAGAAGCCCTCGCCAGGGAAGCCCGGTAGCATGCCATTGCATACGGTGGCGTGTTTCAAGGCAGACAAATTGCCAGTATCCAAGCATGGCGAGTTTGAACGGCAGTTGAAGGGACAGCAGGTTGGGTTGAATCGATTGACGGTTGAGGAGTTTCTGGAAAACGTTGCCAACCCAGTAAAACGAGACCCCAAAATTGCCCGCATCGCGAGGAAAGACTTGCAGTTGAAACTACAAAACAGAATCCAAACAGAGCTTCCTAAAGACATGAACCCTGTTGAAGCACGGAGAATTGCCATGAAACAAGCGAAAGAAACAATGGCCACGCTTGCGGCGTTGCACAACCCCGACCTAAGCGCAGGTGGCAAGGACACCATCTCAGACTTTGGCGACAGACAGGTCAATTCAAGTATAGGCCCTCAGTGGAAAACCAAGATTAAAGACCTGAAGCAAGCCGCCGAGCGGGCATCGCAAAGCGGCAACAAGTCCAACTTCATGAACGTAAAGCTTCACAAATGCTAGGCACTAGGGACATAAGCATGGACGAGATATTCTCTATATTCATCGAATCAATCGGAAAGCCCATGTATCGCCAAGAAGTGCCGCCTTCAAGCATACGCCGCTATACAGGAAAACTGCCTGATAAGCTTTTGGAGTATTGGGCGGAACATGGTTGGAGCGGATACGGTGAAGGAATATTCTGGACAGTTAATCCTCAAGAATATGAAGGCGTTGTCGATTCATGGCTACAAGACACACCCCTAGCCATCCGCGACAACTATCATCTCATTGCCCGAAGTGTTTTTGGCGACCTTTATCTTTTTGGCGAAAAAACCGGATTCTCACTCAAGATCACAGCCGCTATTTCTCACTATACAGGCAGCTTTCATGCAACCGCAGCAAATGAAATGGACAGAGCGGTACAAAATTTCTTCCTGACTGTAGACAAAGAATATAACGATTTCGACGGCATGTTCGATTCCGCATTAAAAAAACTAGGCACACCCAAGCACGACGAGATGTTCGCGTTCGTACCGGCACTGACGCTAGGGGGGCAAGCCACTCTCAAAAATCTTGAGAAGGTCAAGACACTAGAGCACTTAGTATTATTATCACAAATCGCCGAACTTCAACCTTACAGCTTCTCTGACTTCTAAAAAGACAAAAGGGACTAAAATGGACGTAATCTTCACCCTCTTCCTTGAAACCTTCGGCGACCCCGTCGGCCACCAACCCGTACCGCCCTCCGCCATCGACCATTACCGAGGCAAACTCCCGAACCGCCTCCTTGCCTACTGGCAAGACCACGGCTGGTGCGGCTACGGCGACGGCTTGTTCTGGGTGGTCAACCCCCAGGAATACCAGAAGGTCGTGGCTTCCTGGTTGGCAGGTACGCACTTCGAAGCTTGCGACACTTATCACCTCATCGCCCGCAGCGCTTTTGGCGACCTGTACCTATGGGGTGAAAAAACCGGTTCAGTGCTGACCATCGCGGCCTTCCACTCCCGTTATATCGAGGGTGCCCACAGTTCAGGGGACGAAGAGCGGGACAACAAGATCCATGGTTTGCTCATGTGGCTGATGACCGAAGGCACGTATTTCGACGAGCTGTTCGACCCTGCCAGGGAACGGCTCGGCACCTTGGGCGTGGATGAAATGTATGGCTTTGTCCCCGCCTTGATGCTGGGAGGTTCAGGCAGCCTTGAGCGGCTGAAAAAGCTTAAAGTGGTGGAGCACCTGCTGCTGCTGTCGCAACTGAGCGAACTGCAGCCTTACGAATGGGCTGACGAAGAGGATGAATAGGCCATGGCTACGGGTTAAGCGCCTCTGGCCTGTCGACATCCTGCAGCACACCGGCATCCTGCACGGGCACCCTGACGCAGCATTGCGGGTGAGCCTTCACTACCGACCGCGCCCCTTCATCACCCTGCAACCGGGCAAGCGCCGGCCAGAAATCACGGCCGAACAACACCGGATGGCCCTGCCGCCCGGCATGCCAAGGCAGGACTATCGTTGACGCACCGGCCTGGCGTGCAAGCAAGCCAAGCGTGGCGGGCGCCACCCAGGGCATGTCGCCCAACACCACCGCTACCGCCCGCGCCTCGCAATCTGCCAGCGAGGCGGCGCCGGCTGCCAGGCTATGGCCCATGCCCTGTGCGCAATCGACACTGGAAATGACCCGGCACGCCGATGGCAAACCCAGCGCCTCTGCCCGTTCGCCGTCGCGCAACACCACCCGCACCTCATCGAACACCGCGCAGGCACGTTCGACACTGTGCACCAGCAGGCTGCGACCGTCCGCCATCAGCGCCCGGCGCTTGTCGCCGCCGAAGCGCACGCTGCTGCCAGCCGCCAACACCAACGCCACCACACTCACAGCGCCGCCCGCCCAATGCCGTTGCGCAGGCGCAAGATATCGGCCAGTACCGCCAGGGCGATTTCGGCCGGGGTCTTGCTACCCAGGTTGAGACCGATCGGCGCGTGGATACGCGCCAACTGGTCGCCACTCAGGCCGCCGATGCGCTGCAAGCGCTCGCGACGCTTGTCAGAGGTGGCCTTCGAGCCCATCACGCCGATGTAGAACGCTTCGGTACGCACCGCTTCAAGCATGGCCAGGTCATCGATTTTCGGATCATGGGTCAATGCAACCACCGCCGTGTCGGCATGGCAACCGCCATTGGCGATAAATTCCGACGGCAGCTCGCGGCGTAGCTCGATGCCGTCCAGGTGCACGCCGTCGAGCACTTCATCACGTGGCTCGCAGAGAATCACTTCGAAGCCCAGGCCTTTGCCGAACTCGGCGCAACAGTGCGCCACGCTGGAATAGCCCGCCAGCAGCAGGCGCTGGGCGGCGCCGACGCGCAGCCGTACACAGGTGGGCTCACGCTGCACCCGCGGCCCCTGGCTGGTGTCAGGCAACAACTGGCGGTTGCCGTCGGGCAGGCGCACTTCACGCAACAACCGGCGCTGCCCCAGCAATGCGCTTTGCAACTCGCGCAGGTGGGCCTGCACGTCGCACTCGGCCGCCAGGTTTTCCACCAGCACTTCCAGCACCCCGCCGCACGGCAAGCGAATACCCGAACGGGGGTCACTGCCATCGCCGTAACGCACGAGGGTGACCGGCTCGGCGAACTCGCCCAAGGCCACACGGTGCAGGAAGTCATCCTCTACGCAGCCGCCAGACAACGAACCCAGCCACTGGCCGCTGGCGTTGACCGCCAGCAGCGACCCCGGCGCACGCGGCGCCGAACCGTAGGTGGCGAGTACCGTGCACAACCACACCTGCTGACCGCTGCACGACCACTGCAAGGCCTGGCGAATCACCTGAAGATCGAGATGCTGCACCGGTTACTCCGCCTGCAGCTCGGCGAGCTGCTGTACCTTCAGGTCACCGGGCAATCCACCCCAGGCCTGGCGCAGGTAGTTGACCATGTCCGTCACCTGCTGGTCATCCAGCTTGCCGGCGAAGCCAGGCATCGGCTGCATGCGCTCGAAGCCGGTGAACTGCTGTTCGCGGATGCCTTCGAGGATGACCTTGACCAGGTTGCGCGAGTCGGCCTGGCGCAGCACGGTATTGCCCTGCATGGCCACGGCGACGTGTGGCTTGCCCTCGCCGTCGACCCCATGGCAGCCGGCGCAAACGTTCAGGTACTGCTGGTGGCCGCGCTGGGCACTGTCGCTCATCTGCGCCAGGGCAACCGGCTGGATGACCTTGGCCGCGGGTGGCTGGTCACCCAGCAGGTAGGTGGCCATGGCCGCCAGGTCGGCGTCCTCCAGGTGCTGGGTGCTGTGGTGCACCACCGGGAACATCTCGTTGAACATGCTGCCCTGGGCGCTGATGCCGTGCTTGAGGAAGGTGGTCAAGTCTGGCTGGGTCCAGCCCCGCTCAGCCAGGTCCTGCGCCAGCAGGCTGGGCGCCAGGTAACCCGCCAGCAGGCCGCCGCTCAGGCGCTGGTCCTGCTGCAGTGCGCCGATCGCATTGCGTGGGGTATGGCACTCGCCACAGTGGCCCATGACTTCGACCAGGTACTGGCCACGCTGCCAGGCCGGGCTTTTGCCCTCGGTTGGCTGCAGCTGCACGCTCTTGCCATACAACAGGTTCCAGCCGCTCACGCCCATGCGCACGTTGAACGGGAAGCGCAGCACCGTCTGCGGGGCCGGGCGGTTGATCGGCGGTACGGTTTTCAGGTAGGCAAGAATCGCGTCCGAGTCTTCGCGCTTGATCAGGTGGTACGAGGTGTAAGGCATCGCGGGATAAAGGTTGGCACCATCCTTGCGCTTGCCCTGCGTGACTGCTGCGAAGAACTCGTCGGCGCTGTAGTTGCCGATGCCGTACTGCTTGTCCGGGGTGATATTGCTGCCGTAGATGGTGCCGAACGGCGAATGGATCGGCAGGCCGCCGGCATACGGCGCGCCGCCTTCGGCGGTGTGGCAGGCCATGCAGTCGGCGGCGCGGGCCAGGTATTCACCGCGCTTGACCTGCGCTTCATCGGCAGCCAGGGCCGCCGAACTGACGGCAACACCCAACGCCAGCGCCAATGCGCTACGTACGAAGCCCATGTTCAACCCTCCTTGACCAGGCCGAGGTCGTTGAGCACCTGGCGGGTGGCGTCGTAGTAACGCACGTAGCCTGTGCACCGGCAGATGTGGTGCCCGAGACTGGCCTCGATGCGGTCTTGCACTTCGCTCTTGTTCAGCGGCTGGCGCTGGGCGGTTTCCACCAGCACGGTAGCGGCGTTGACGAAGCCTGGTGCGCAGTAACTGCACTGGAAGGCGAACAGGTCGACGAACTTCTGCTGGATCGGGTTCAGCGTCAGGTTGCCGGCCTCGTCCTTGCTGGCATGGCCTTCGATGGTGCGCACTTTCTTGCCTGCAAAGTAGTGGGCACCGGTGATACAGGTGCGCACTTCTTCGCAGGTGCCGTCCGGGTTGTCCACGATCACCACGCAGGCGTGGCAGATGCCCTGGCCGCAGCCCAGGCGCGAGCCGGTGAGGTTTTGGTGTTCGTGCAGGTAGTCGAGCATCGCCAGGTCGTCGGGGACCTCGACCGGGCCGACCGGTTGACCGTTGAGGGTCAGTTGCAGTGGGCGGTTAGCCATTGAGGGCCTCCTTGATACGGGCTGGGGTAATGGGCAGATCGCGCACGCGCTTGCCAATGGCATGCGCGACGGCATTGCCGATGGCACCGACGACCGGGATCATCACCACTTCGGCAATGCCCTTGGACGGGTCGGTGGGTGACAGCGGCGGCAGAATTTCGCTGGTCTGCTGCCATACCGCCACATCGCGCGCATGCGGCAGGCGGTAGCGGTTGAAGTTCCAGTCGCCCTCCCCGGGCCCGCCCTCGTACATTGGCATTTCTTCGGTCAGGGCGTGCCCGATACCCATGGCGATGCCACCTTCGAGCTGGCCTTTGACCAGCTCCGGCACCAGCGCCCGGCCGCACTCGACCCAGCTGTGGTGGTTGAGCACTTGCACTTCGTGGGTGCCCTTGTTGACCTTGACTTCGACAATGGTCGCCACCGGGCTGTAGTAGGTGACCATGGCGTTGTTCAGCTGGGTATCGGGGTACGCCGCGTTCTGCCGGTCGAGCAGGTGATAACCGTGGCTGCTCATCTGCGCTTTCTTGGCGTTGACCGCGCCGTCGCCGTATTTCACGGCCACGGCGTCGAGCGGGAAGCGCTCGCGCACACCGTCGATGACGAAGTCGGCCTCGGCCCAGCTCCAGCGGTTGAAGCCGTGTACGCTCACACCGGTGACCAGGCCCATGTCATGCGCCTTTTGCGCCAGCTGGGCGAACGGGATCGGTGCCAGGCCGTTGCCGGTCAGCTCACCGTTGACCCACACAGCGTTCTCGCGGCGCACCACCAGCGGGTTGGCCTGCCCGCCGTAAGGCCCCTGGCGCCAGATGGCCATGGCCGCCGGCCACAGGCCATGGTTGAACAGTACCCGTGCAGCTTCGCGGGTAGCGTGGCTGAAATAGAACGCCGAGTTGGTCGCCGACGATGGCGACGCCAGCTTGCCCACCCAGCGCGGGTTACGCAGGGCAGCGTCCTGTTCGGGCTGGCTGATCAGGTACGGGTTACCGCTGGTGGTCAGCTGCAGCTCTGGCCACTCGGTAACGGCAGTGCGCACCTCGTCGGCCGAACGGCCAAGGAAGTCGCTGACCACCAGGGCCTGCGAAGTGGACATGCCCGTGCCCAGTTCGGTACCGATGTGGCGCAGACTGATGCGCCCGTCGCGGCTGAACTCGACGCTGGCCATCGGCGCTTCCGCGCCCGTCCCGAAGTCTTTCTGGCAGATGGCGAAACCCACGCCGTACCAGTGATCCTGGTCCTTGGCATCGATCTGCTGCTTGCGTGCTTCACGGTTGCGCCACCAGTCGTGCACGGCGGCCTTGTCAAGAATTTCGTACAGGCGCAGGGCGCCGGCCGGCACCGCGCCCTGGGTGTTCTTCATGCCCGACTTCAGCGCGTTGGCACGGCGCAGGTCGATGGCATCCACGCCCAGGCGGCCGGCGATTTCATCGACCATCATTTCAGTCGCCGCCATGCTCTGCAGGGTGCCATAGCCGCGCATGGAGCCCGCCTCCACGCCACGCGAGTAATAGGCAGTCACCGACAGGTCGTTCTGCGGCATGTAATAGATCGACTGCGCTGCGGTCGCACCCACTGCGGCCACCGACGGGCTGTAGTTGATGCGCCCGCCGCCGTCGCAGCTCATGTCGGCGCGGAAAATCTTGAACCTGTTGTCTTTCTTGTCCACCGCCAGTTGGTAGCGGATATCGAAGGCATGGCGCTTGATGCCGCTCTGGAACTGCTCGTAGCGATCATTGGCCAGGCGGACCGGTACACCGTCGCCGTACAGCGCAGCCACGGCAGCGTAGAAGACGAAGATGTTGTTGTCTTTGGAGCCGTAGCCCACGGTGTAGCCGGGGTGCATGTTCAGGGTGTTCAGGGCAAACCGCGACGGCTTGATCATGTGCACGCATTCCTGCGCCACTTCGAACGGGCACTGGGTGGCAACCACGAAGTGCAGCGTGCCGCTGGCCCGGTCGTACCAGCCGTTGCCGTTGTCCGGCTCCAGCGCGGCAGGTTCGATGGACGGCGTCTTGTAGCGCTCGTCGAACACCAGCCAGTCCTCGGGCGGGTTGTCCAGCTGTTCGGCCATACGGTTGGCGTAGAACAGCCCCTGCTCGGTCAGGTCACCATGCTGGTTGGGCTGTCTCGACCACACCGGCTTGCGGTTGAGGATGGTGGGGAACAGCATGGAATTCTTCAGGCTGGAGAATTCATCGTCGTCGAACGGCGTTGCGCCGCCCACCCGCACGAAGCGGAAGCTGCCATAGGGGTCACGCTGGTACAGCGGCGCCTGGGCGCCGTAGCGGATCGCCTGGTCGTTGAACTGCAGCTTGCGCTTGGCCTGGCGGAAACGCTCGAAATCGTGCCAGATCAGGATTGCCACGGGGTGGCCGATGAACATCGGGACTTGGCCGGGCGGCAGCAGTGGGTCGGGCGAGTGCGCTTCGGGCCAGGCGATGCCGTCCTGTTCCAGGTCGGCGGCGGTGACGACACGGTCGGGTTGCAGGTCTGCCCCCAGCAGGCTCAGGTCATGCCCGGCATAGATGCGGTCAGCCTTGGTGGCTTTGAGCAGCAAGGCATGGCCCTGTTGCACCGGCCAGCCCGGCATGTCCTTGGCCCGGATGTCGCGGGCGAACACCTTGTCGCCGCAGACTTTGAACAACGCATCGTTACGGAAACGCGCCTTGCCGTCGTGGTTCATCCACTTCTGCGGCGAAGTGGTGACGCGTTCCTCCATCAGCGCGGCGAATGCCTGGCTGCCAAGTGGCGCCATGGTCACACCGACACCAGCGACCAGGCCGCCTTGCAGGAAGGCGCGCCTGGAAATATCACGGTTGGACATGCTTGATCCTCTGGGCAGTCGAGGGTCTGCCCTTTCTTCTGATTCTGGGCCTGGCTTGCAGAAAGCTGACCTGAGCGTCAACTTTACAGCAATTTAGCGAGGACAGGCAAAGTCAAGCCGACAATATGTCGCGGTGTGTCGGGTTTTTAGCGGGGGGATCCTTGCTTGGGCTGATAGGTGTTCGCCTTTGAAGATTCGACGCTTGGGAGATCGAGCGCCGCCCGCGCGGCGCTTCGCGGGTAAACCCGCTTGTACAACGGGCCGGGGTGGCCGGCAGCCCTGCGGGGCCGGGCCGGCATCATTGATCGATGTAGGAGCGGGTTTACCCGCGAATACGATGGTGCCGGCAATGCACAATGCCTGGCAGAAACTGGCCCGCAGGCCTGGCCCTTTCGCGGGTAAACCCGCTCCTACAACGGGCGGGGGTGGCCGGCAGCCCTGCGGGGCCGGGCCGGCATCATTGATCGATGTAGGAGCGGGTTTACCCGCGAATACGGTGGTACCGGCAACGCACAATGCCTGGCAGAAACTGGCCCGCAGGCCCGGCCCTTTCGCGGGTGAACCCGCTCCTACAATGAATCGCGCAAGCTTTTCAAATTTTGAGAAAGACAGTTGCTCCGTTTGTTTTCGGGCCAGTTATGCCTGTGGGATTTGCGCGCGAACGCCTTGGCGCCCACCACGATATCGCGCCGTACGAACAAGGCGGTCGCGCGCGCCTGTCACAGGCAATACTGGCCCGAAACAAGCGTAGGAGCGGGTTTACCCGCGAAGCGCCGCGCGGGCGGCGCTCGGTCTCACAGGCGCTGCAAATCCCCCGTCAAGCACCGAAAAACCCTCACCCCCTTCAAAACCGCCGTTAACCTTCATTTAATCAACCCCAGCCAGCATGGCCCCATTCCCCGATCTGCCAAGGCGAAGACATGCGCGTTCTCCTGCTCTTCCTGACACTGCTACTGGCTGGCCCCCTGCAAGCCAACCCGTTCGACGTCAAACCCGATTTCCTGCCGGTCGAGCAGGCCTTCGTACTGACCCACGACCGCCAGGCCGACGGCCAGATGCGCCTGTACTTCCAGATCAAGCCGGGCTACTACCTGTATCAGAAGCGCCTCAAATTCGATGGCCTGCCGAGCGATCAACTGCCGCAATTGCCGCCGGCACTCAACCACCACGACGAGTTCTTCGGCGACAGCGCGGTGTACCGTGACCAGCTTGAACTGCTGCTGCCGGCCAACGCCCAGGGCCAGTTGCGCCTGGGCTGGCAGGGCTGCGCCGACGCCGGCCTGTGCTACCCGCCACAAACCACCAGCATCGACCTGGGCGGCAGCGTAGCGCCGGCCGCCGAACAAGCCAGCGACCAGGCCTTGGCCAGCGGCCTGCAACAGGGGCGCCTGGCATGGAGCCTGCTGGCCTTCTTCGGCCTGGGCCTGTTGCTGGCCTTTACCCCCTGCTCGCTGCCGATGCTGCCGATTCTCGCCGGGCTGGTGTTGGGCAACGGTGCCAGCGCCCGCCGCGGTTGGCTGCTGGCCGGGGTCTACGTACTGAGCATGGCCCTGGTCTACGCCGCCCTGGGCGTGGTCGCCGCGCTGCTAGGCGCCAGCCTGCAAGCCTGGCTGCAACAACCCTGGCTGCTGGGCAGCCTGGCGGGGCTGTTCATCATCCTTGCCCTGCCGATGTTCGGCGCCTTCGAACTGCAGTTGCCCGCCGCCCTGCGTGATCGTCTCGACCGGGCCGGGCAAGGTACCCGCGGCGGCAACCTGTATGGTGCGGCCTTGCTGGGCGCGTTGTCCGGGTTGCTGCTGGGCCCCTGCATGACCGCGCCTTTGGCCGGGGCGCTGCTGTACATCGCGCAAAGCGGCGATGTGCTGCAAGGCGCGCTGGTGCTGTTTGCCCTTGGCCTGGGCATGGGCGTGCCGCTGCTGTTGCTGGTCACCCTGGGCAACCGCTACCTGCCACGCCCGGGCGCCTGGATGGACCGGGTAAAGGCGGTATTCGGCTTCGTGTTCCTGGCCATGGCGCTGTACACCGTGCGCAGCCTGCTGCCGGCCAGCCTGCTGCTGGCCCTCGCCGGAGCCTGGCTGGTCGCCCTGGCCTGGGCAGCCTGGCCGGCCCTGCAGCGGCTGCCGGCACTGCGCGCAGTGCCGCTGCTGGGGGCGCTGTGGGGGGGCTTGCTGTTGGTTGGCGCGGCAGCCGGCGGCGACGACCTCTGGCAACCCCTGCGCCCATTCGCCGGGGGGGCAGCCGCGCCAGCCACTGCTGCGCATGCCGAGGACAGCTTCGTCACCGTCAGCCGCCCAGAAGACCTGCAACGCGAACTCGATGCCGCCAAGTCTCGCGGGCAATGGGTCATGCTCGACTACTACGCCGACTGGTGCGTGTCGTGCAAAGTGATGGAAAAACAAGTGTTCAGCCGCAGCGACGTGCAGGCCGGGCTGGCCGGCGTGCACCTGCTGCGGCTGGACGTGACCGCCAACAGCCCCGCCAGCAAAGCGCTGCTACAACGCTACCAGGTACCCGGCCCGCCCAGCATCATCTGGATCGGCCCAGAAGGCGAAGAGCGCCGCGCGCGGCGCATCACCGGTGAAGTGGACGCCGCCGCGTTCCAGCAACACTGGGCCCAGACCAGGAGCCAAGGCTGATGCTCACCGTGACCCTGGGGCCGCTGACCATGGCCCTGAACCACCTGCTCATGCTCACCGCGCTGGTGATCGCCAGCGTGGTCGGCTGGTGGGTCGCACGGCGCGGCGGTGAAAGCCCGGAGTCGGCGCTGTTCAACCTGTTTCTGCTTGGCTTGCTCAGCGCGCGGGCGGGGTTCGTGCTGGCGTACTGGCCGATGTACCGGGACGATCCGCTGCAAATCATCGACATCCGTGATGGCGGCTTTCTGTTCTGGTCGGGCCTGGCGGGTATCGTGGGCGGTGCCCTGTGGCAGGGCTGGCGCCACCCAGGCCTGCGCCGCCCGCTGGGCTGGGCGCTGTTCAGCGGCGCGCTGTTCTGGGGCCTGGCCAGCTTTGGCGGGCACTTGTACAGCAAGGGCACCGAACTCCCCGAACTGAACCTGCGCAATGCCGGCGGCCAGCCCGTGGCGCTGCACAGCTACCGCGGTACACCGCTGGTGATCAACCTCTGGGCCACCTGGTGCCCACCCTGCCGGCGCGAAATGCCGGTGCTGCAGCAGGCGCAGAGCGAATACCCGAACGTGACCTTCCTGTTCGTCAACCAGGGCGAGACCCCGGAAAACGTCAGCACCTTCCTCGCCACCACCGGCCTGAGCCTGACCCACGTGCTGTTCGACGGCACCGGCCTGCTGGCCCAACGCGTCGGTTCGATGGCCCTGCCCACCACGCTGTTCTATGACGCCCAGGGGCGGCTGGTCGGTAGCCACCTGGGCGAGTTGTCCCGGGCCAGCCTGCGCCATGCCCTGGAACCTTTCGAGCGGGCCGCAGCGCCCGCCCCTGCCGCACAAGGAAACTGAAATGCGATTGACTGCACTGCTGCCCCTGTCCCTGGCCCTGCTGGCCGCCCCCGCCTTGCAGGCTGAAGAGCTGCCCAAGGCGGTTCAGCAACTGCAAGCCAAGGGTGCGGTGATCAAGGGCAGCTTCGACGCCCCCAACGGCCTGCGCGGTTACGCCGCCGAGTACCAGAACAACGCCCTGGCCCTGTACCTGACGCCCGACGGCAAGCACGTACTGGTCGGCAACCTGTTCGACGAACAGGGCAAGGACCTGAGCGCAGAGCCGCTGGAAAAGCTGGTGTATGCGCCGATGAGCAAGGAAATCTGGGCGAAGATGGAGAAAACCGCCTGGATCGCCGATGGCAGGGACGATGCACCGCGCAAGGTGTACCTGTTCAGCGACCCCAACTGCCCGTACTGCAACATGTTCTGGGAACAGGCACGACCTTGGGTCGAGTCGGGCAAGGTGCAGTTGCGCCACATAATGGTCGGCATCATCCGCGAAGACAGCCCAGGCAAGTCGGCCGCCCTGCTGGCGGCACAAGACCCGGCCAAGGCTTTGCACGCGCATGAGAAGGCCGGCAAGGCCAGCACCCTGACAGCGCTGAAGCAGGTGCCGCCGGCGGTTCAGCAAAAGTTGGCGGCAAACATGGCGTTGATGGAAGAGATGGGGTTGCAGGCCACCCCAGCGATTTTCTACCAGGATGACCAGGGTCAGCTGCAGAGCCAGCAAGGCGCACCACGGCCGGAGATGCTTGGGAAGATTCTTGGCAAGCGCTGAGATATTGGTTGCCAGTACTGGCCCGTTCGCGGCCGAACCCGCTCCTACAGGTACTGCATAAGCCTTGAGAGCGGCGCTATATCTGTGGGAGCGGGCGTGCCCGCGAAACAGGCGACGCGATGGATGCCACTGACTTTGCCGGTGTTCGCGGCGGTTCGACGCCTCGACAAGCTCGCTTCCACAGGCCGCGTCGCTGGTATCGTCTCACCACACCGAAGAAATCGTAACGAACTGCCACCGGTTCTACATGCTTGCACACCAGCGCATCGAGTCGTTCGGGAATGGTGAAGCGTTTCTGACCCGCTACAGCGCAAAGTCCTATGATGAAGCTTTTATCAACGCTGCGATGTAAATCCAGTCATCTAGTTTGCATGGCGCGCCCCCGCCGCCAGACATTGGCGGTAGGGGCATAGCCTGCGGTTTACAACCCCTCCAGCTCCGCCATCAGGTCACTTAGCCGATCGACCTTGTCGTCATCCAGTGCACTGCCCTGCAGCCCCTGCACATACTCGGCCAGCTCCGCCACGGTGCTGCACTCGAACATCGCCCTCAGCGGCACGTTCAACTGCAACTGCTTCTGCACCCGCGAGGCTATCTGCGTGGCCAGCAACGAGTGCCCGCCCAACTCGAAGAAGTTGTCGTGCACCCCGACCCGCTCAGCCTTGAGCACCTCGGCCCAGATACCCGCCAGTACGTCTTCCAGCTCATTGCGCGGTGCCTGGTAGGCCTGGCTGTGCTGGCCGCCGATGTCGATGGCGGGCAGGGCCTTGCGGTCCAGCTTGCCGTTGGCATTGTGCGGCAGGCTGTCGAACCAGCCCCAGTGCAACGGCACCATGTACTCCGGCAACTCGGCGCGCAGGCGTTGCTTGATCCGCTCCAGCAATTCAGCGTCCCCGGCAATGCCCTGGTGCGCAACCAGGTAACCGACCAAGTGCTTGCCATTGGCACCCTCCTGCACCCCCACGGCAGCATCGCGGATTTGTGCCTGTTCGTGCAGGCGCGCCTCGATCTCGCCCAACTCGATGCGATAACCGCGAATCTTCACTTGGTGGTCGATGCGCCCAACGTACTCCAGCACACCGTCCGGGCGCTGCCGCGCCAGGTCGCCAGTACGGTACAGGCGCTCGCCCGGCGCACCGTACGGGTGCGGGATGAACGCCAGCGCCGTGCGCACCGGGTCGCCAACGTAGCCACGGCCAACGCCGGTGCCAGCCACGCACAGTTCACCCACCGCGCCCAGCGGCACCAGGGCCTGATCGTCCCCGCACAGGTACAGGCGGTTGTTGTCGGTCGGCGTGCCGATCGGCAAATAGGCGCCTTGAGTCGAGGCAGCATCGACCCGGAAGAACGCCACGTCATCCGAGCACTCGGCCGGGCCATAGGCGTTCACCAGCCCCACCTGCGGGTAGCGCTGCAGCCACTGCGCGGCCAGCTCCGGTGGCATGGCCTCGCCGGTTGGCAGCATCCAGCGCAAGCTATCGAGCGCCTGATGGTCGCTGGCCAGCATGCCCTGGATCAGCGATGGCACGCTTTCCAGCACGGTGATGCCACTGGCCTGCACATGCGCCAGCAGGCCCTGCGGATCATGGGCGATGGCGTTCGGCACGATCTGCACGGTAGCCCCGAACAACGGCGCAGCCAAGAACTGCCACACGGAAATGTCGAAACTCTGCGACGCCGTCTGGGCTATCACATCCTGCTCGCTGAGGCCCAGGTAAGGCACCTTGCTCAGCTGGTTGTTGAGCATGCCGCGCTGCTCGACCATCACGCCTTTGGGCAGGCCGGTGGAACCTGAGGTGTAGATCACGTAGGCCAGGTTGTCCGGCCCGCTGTGAATCCCAGGGTTGTGGCTGGCGACCTGGCTGGCCTGGATTTCCTCCCACACCAGCAGTTGCGGGCGCGCCTGCGTGGGCAGCGCACTCAACAGTTGCCGCCCTTGCTCGGCACAGGCGGCGCTGCACACCAGCACCGGCGTGCGGCTGAGCTCGATGATGCTTTGCAGGCGCGCCGCCGGCAGGCCAGGGTCCAGCGGCAGGTAGCCGGCGCCGGCCTTGAAGCTGCCGACGATCATGCCCAGCAGCGGCAAGCCGCGCTCGGCCAGCAGCGCCACCGGCTGGTCGACCTTCACGCCGGCCAGGATCAGTGCGTGGCCCAGGCGGTTGGCGGCCAGGTTCAGACCGGCATAGTCGTAGGCGCCTTCCAGGCAGCGGGCAACGACACGCTGCGGGTGCGCGGCCACTTGCGCTTCGAACTGGGCAACGTAGCTTTGCTCCAGCGGATAAGCCCGCCCGGTGCTGTTGCAGTCTTCCAGCAGGAAGCGCTGCTCTTCGGCGCCCAGCAACGGCAGTTCGCTCACCTCCCCGGCAAAGCCCTCTACCAGCGCCAGCAACAGCCGCTTGAACTCGGCCAGCAAGCGCTCGACGGTCGGGTAGTCGAAGTAGCGCTGGTCGAAAGACAGGTGCAGGCCCAGGTCATCGCCGGGGTAGCACACCGCCGTGAGCGGGAAGTTGGTGTGGGTACGGCCCGAGTCGGAGCTGGCGTTCAGGTGCTGCGCATGGTCGAGCACCGCGGTTTCCACCGGGGCGTTCTCGAACACGAACAAGCTGTCGAACAGCGGCTGGCCCTTGGGCAGTTGGCTGCACTCCTGGATCGCCACCAAGGGCAGGTACTCGTACTCGCGCAGCTCCATGTTGCTTTGCAGCAGGCTGTGCAACCACTGGCGCACGCTGCAACGCTCCCCGGCCAGCGGCAGGCGCACGCGCAACGCGACGCTGTTGATGAACAGGCCCACGGTGCGCTGCATCTGCGGCATGCTGACCGGGCGGCCGGCCACGGTCACGCCAAAGGCCACGTCACGCTCGCCACTGTAACGCGCCAGCAGCAGGGCCCAGGCCGCCTGGGCAAAGGTGTTGACGGTCAGCTGGTGCGCCTGCGCCAGTTCGCGCAGGCGCACGCCCTCGCTCACCTGCAAGCGGGTATGGCAGTCGCCCACGACCATGCCGCTGCCGGCATGGTCATGGCGCAATGGGCGGTCACTGGGCAGCGCCGTGGCGCGCTCGAACCCGGCCAGGTTGGCCTGCCACCAGGCCCGCGCATCGTCCAGCCCCTGGCGTTGCAGCCAGCCAATGTAGTCGCGGTAGCGCGGCGGCACCGGCAACTGCGCCT
Source organism: Pseudomonas sp. NY5710 (assembly GCF_013305665.1). Taxonomy (NCBI): domain Bacteria; kingdom Pseudomonadati; phylum Pseudomonadota; class Gammaproteobacteria; order Pseudomonadales; family Pseudomonadaceae; genus Pseudomonas; species Pseudomonas sp. NY5710. The sequence goes on along the minus strand of NZ_CP045554.1, from coordinate 1,822,186 downwards.
GGCGGCCCTCGCCAAGCGCCTGATAAACCTCGAAGAAGTCGTTCATCAACAGCGAGCGGCACCAGGCATCGATCAGGATGTGGTGGTTGCTCATCATGAACCAGTAGCGCTCGTCTGCCACGCGCACCAGGCGCAGGTGGAACGGTGCCTCGCTGAGCAAGGCGAAGCCCGCTTCGCGCTCCTGCTTGTGCAAGGCTTGCAGGCGTTGCTCCTGCGCAGCCTCGGCAATCCCGCGCCAGTCCTGGTAGTCGACGGCCAGGTCGCCCGGTTTGTGAATGATCTGCAACATCGCCTCACCGCTGTTCCAGCTGAACGAGGCGCGCAGTGCTTCGTGGCGCGCCACCACGACCTGCCAGGCCTGGGCGAAGCGATCGGGGTCCAGCGCACTGTTGATGCGGTAGCGGTCCTGCATGTAGTACAGGCCGGTGCCCGGCTCCAGCAGGGTATGCAGCAGCATGCCCTCCTGCATCGGGCTCAGCGGGTACACGTCCTCGATCTGCGCTGCCGGCACCGGCAGGGCGTCGATCTGCGCTTGCGTCAGGTGCGCCAGCGGGAAATCCGAAGGGGTGAAACTGCCATTGCCCTCGGCCAGGCAATGCTCCACCAATGCCAGCAGTTCCAGGCGGTAGGCTTCGGCCAGCGCGGCAATGGTCTGCCTGTCGTAGCGTTCGGCGCTGAAGGTCCAGCGCAGCTGCAGGGCGCCGCCATACACCTGGCCATCGACACTCAGCCAGTTGGGCAGCGGCGCGTCGGGGTCGTGGGCCAGGCCGGCCGGGGCATCCAGCGGCTGGAACAGCGCCGCGCTGTCGAACTGCTGGTCGAACTGGCCCAGGTAATTGAAGGTAATGCGTGCCTGCGGCAACGCCGCCATCTGCTCGCGCCCGGCGTCGTCTGCCAGGTAGCGCAGCACGCCGTAACCCAGGCCTTTGTGCGGCACCTGGCGCAGCTGCTCCTTGATGCGTTTGATCGAGCCTGCCCGCGCGGCGTCATCCTCACCGGGCACCGGGCGCAGGCTCAACGGGTAGGCATTGGTGAACCAGCCCACGCTGCGGGTCAGGTCCATATCCTCGAACAGCCCATCGCGGCCATGGCCTTCCAGCTGCACCAGCACGCTGTCGTCACCACTCCAGCGGCACATGGCCCGCGCCAGCGCGGTCAGCAGCAGGTCGTTGACCTGCGTGTGGTAGGCAGCCGGGGCCTGTTGCAGCAACTGCCGGGTCTGCTCGGCATTCAGGCCGGTCGCCAGGGTTAGCGCGTGGCGGTGCAGGTTACCGCCCTGGGGGTGATCGCATGGCAGCTCACGGCGGGCACCCCCCAGTTGGCTTTGCCACCAGCCCAGCTCGTCACGCAACGAATCGCTGCCGGCATAGCTGGCCAGGCGCGCGGCCCAGTCGCCCATGGCATGGGTCTTGGCGGGCAGTGGCTGGCCACGGTACAGCGCCTGCAAGTCTTCCAGCAGCACACGCCAGGACACACCATCGACCAGCAGGTGGTGAATCGCCAGCAACAGGCGCTGGTGGCCCTGGCCGTCCGTCACCAGCAGGCCGCGCAGCAGCGGGCCCTGCTGCAGGTCGAGGCTGCGCTGCACATCGCTGTACAACGCCTGGCAATCGGCAAAATCGGCGACGGTGGCAGCCCACAACAGCTGATCCTCAGCCGGCTGGGTGTAGGCAGCCTGCCAACGGCCCGCGGCAGCACTGAAACGCAGGCGCAGGCTGTCGTGGTGCTGCACCAGCGCGGCCAGCGCCTGCTCCAGCGTGGCTTTATCCAGCGGCTGGCGCAGCGCCAGCAACAGCGCCTGGTTCCAATGCTGTGGCTGCGGCACCTCGCTGTCGAAGAACCAGTGCTGGATCGGGGTCAGGCCAACCTGGCCCTCGCGCAGCCCCTGGTCGATGCTGCTGTGCGCTTCGCTCTGCCTTGCCACAGCGGCCAGCGCCTGGATGGTCTGGTGCTGGAACAGGTCGCGTGGCGTGAACTGCAGCCCGGCCTGCCGCGCCCGGCTGACCACCTGGATCGACAGGATCGAATCGCCGCCCAGTTCGAAGAAGTTGTCCTGCACCCCCACCGGGGCGACGTTGAGCACCTCGCCCCAGATCTGCGCCAGCCGAGCTTGCACGTCATCGCCAGGGGCCTGGTAGTGCTGGCGGGCGTGCTGAAGGTCCGGTAGCGGCAGGGCGCGGCGGTCGAGCTTGCCGTTGCCCATCAGCGGCAGGCTGTCGAGCAGCACCAGGTGCGCAGGCACCATGTAGTCAGGCAAGTGCTGGCGGGCCTCGGCCTTCACGGCTTCGCGCAGGCGGTGCTGCGCCTCGTTGTCGGCTGCGGCCTGCTGGCACACCAGGTAGCCTACCAGCTGCTTGCCGCCTGGCAGGTCGAGGGCCAGTACCACTGCCTCGTCGACATCGGCGTGTGCCTGCAGACGGCTTTCGATCTCGCCCAGTTCGATGCGGAAACCGCGAATTTTCACTTGCTGGTCAGCGCGGCCAACATACTCGACCAGGCCATCGGCGCCCAGGCGTACCAGGTCACCGGTGCGGTACAGGCGCCCACCTGCGCTGCCGAACGGGTCGGCAACGAAGCGCTCGGCGCTCAGCCCCGGGCGATCGTGGTAGCCCTGGGCCAGGCCGGCGCCGCCGACATACAGCTCACCGATACCCCCTTGCGGCAACAGCGCCAGGTCTTCGTCGAGGATGTAGGCCGTGCGGCTGCCGATGACCTGGCCGATCGGCACACTGCCCAGCGCTGCAGGCAGCACCTCTGGCGCCAGGCAGGCCAGCGGCATGACCACGGTCTCGGTCGGCCCATAGGCATTGAAGAACTGCTGGGGCGCGAATGCCTGGCGAATACGCTGCAGGTGCTCACCGGTCAGCGCCTCGCCACCGGTGATCACCAGGCGAACCGGCAGCTGCTCGCCCTGGCCGCCCAGGTATTGCGCCAGTTGGCTCCCGTAGCTTGGGGTAAAGCCAAGGATGTTCACCTGCTGCTCACGCACCAATTGGCATATTTCCTCCGCACCCCACTGCCTCTGGGCACGCAACACCACCCGCGCACCGCACAACAGTGGCACCCACAGGCGCTCGCTGGCGGCGTCGAAGTTGATCGAATAGAAATGCAGCTCGCAATCGTCGCTGCGCATGCCGAACGCGGCGCTCACGGCCTGGCAGTGCATGGCGAACTCGCCATGGCTGACGACCACGCCCTTGGGTTTGCCGGTGGAGCCAGAGGTGTAGATCAGGTAAGCCTGGTGCTGCGGCAGGCTGAGGTTGGCCAGCGGCGCAGCGCTGTAGGCCGCCAGGCTGGCTGCGTCGTCTTCCAGGCTCCAGCGCGCCACGCCTTCGGGCAATTCGCCCAGGCTTTGCAGCAGCTCGCGCTGGCTAAGCAGCAGGCCGATACGGCTGTCCTCGATCATGTAGCGCAGGCGGTCGAGCGGGTATTCAGGGTCCAGTGGCACGTAGGCGCCGCCAGCCTTGAGGATGGCCAGCAGGCCAACCACCATTTCCAGCGAACGCTGCAGCGCCAGGCCTACCCGCACCTGCGGCCCGACACCCCGTTCGCGCAGGGCCCGGGCCAGGCGGTTGGCGCGCTGCTCGAGCTCGGCATAGCTCAGGTGCTGGCCGGCGAAGGTCAACGCCCCGGCCTGCGGCGTACGTGCGGCCTGGGCCGCGAACAACCCGTGCAGGGTCTGCCCGAGGCCCAAGTGCGGGTCGCCCTGCAACTGGCCCAGCAGTTGCTGCTGCTCGCTGCTGCTCAGCATCGGCAGCTCGCACAGGCGCTGTTGCGGGTTGTCGAGCAGACCGACCAGCAGCTGTTGCCAGTGTTCGGCCATGCGCGCGATACGCGGCTCATCGAACAGGTCACGGCTGTAGGTCAGGCAGCAGCCCAGGCGGCCATCCAGGTCGGTCACTTCCAGGTACAGGTCGAACTTGGTGGCGCAGGCGTCGTTGACCAGGTAATCCACCTGCATGCCGGCCAGGCTGCGGCTTTGCTGGAAGGCCCAGCGCTGCACGTTGCACATCACCTGGAACAACGGGTTGTAGGCACTGCTGCGTGGCGGTTGCAGGGCCTCGACCAGTTGATCGAACGGCAGGTCCTGGTGCGACTGGCCTTCGATGGCAGCCTGACGCACCTGCTCCAGCAAGGCGCTGGCGCTCATCTGCCCATCCAGTTCGCAGCGCAGCACCTGGGTATTGAGGAAGGCGCCGATCAGCCCTTCGCTTTCCGGGCGGATGCGGTTGGCCACCGGCGCACCGATGCGCAGGTCGCGCTGGCCACTGTAGCGGTGCAGCAAGGCAGCCAGGGTGGCTGTCATGGTCATGAACAGGGTCAGGCCACGCTGGCTGTTGAAGGCATGCACGCGCTCGACCAGGGCCGGGTCGAGCTCGAAGCGGTACAACCCGCCCCGGTGGCTTTGCACCGCCGGGCGTGGGCGGTCGGCGGGTAACGCCAGCACCGGGTGCTCGGTGCCCAGGCGCGTTTGCCAGTAGGCCAGTTGGCGAGCGCCCTCGCCGCTTTCCAGCCATTGCCGTTGCCACACGCTGTAGTCAAGGTACTGCACCGGCAGTGGCGCCAAGGGCGACTCGCGGTCGTCGACAAAGGCCTCGTACAGTTCACCCAGCTCGCGGGCGAAGATGTCCATGGCCCAGCCTTCGGTCACGATATGGTGCAGGGTCAGCACGAAGAAGTGCTCGCGCTCTGCGGCCTTGACCAGGCAGGCGCGCAGCAGCGGGCCGCGTTCAAGGTCGAACGGCTGGTGCGCCTGGTCATCGGCCAGCTGTTGCAGGCGTTGCTCACGGGCAGCGCCGGGCAAGGCGCTGAAGTCCTGCCAGTGCAGGTGCAGGCCGCTGTCTTCGGCCACGCACTGGTAGGGCACCCCGTCGATGCTGGGGAACGTTGTACGCAGGGCTTCGTGACGCACGATCAGCGCATGCAGCGCCCGCTCGAACGCCTCAACGTGCAAGGTGCCGCGCAAGCGTGCCATGCCGCCCACGTTATAGGCCGGGCTGTCGGGCTGCATTTGCCAGAGGAACCACATGCGCTGTTGCGAATAAGACAGCGGCACCGCCTGGCGGCGGTCTACGCGGGCGATCTGCCCTTGCAGGTTGCGCTGGCCATTGCCCTGGATGCGGGCAACCTCGGCACAGAATGCGCCCAGCTCGCTGGCCTCGAACAGGGCCTTGAGCGGCAGCTCCACGTCGCACGCCTGGCGCGTGCGGGAAACGATCTGTGTGGCCAGCAGCGAGTGGCCGCCCAGGGCGAAGAAATCATCGCGCAGGCCCACACGGGGCAGGTTCAGTACATCGCGCCAGATGGCAGCGACCTGCTGTTGCAGTGCTGTTTGCGGCTCGACGTGCTCACGCTGCTGCCACACCGGGGCCGGCAGCGCCTTGCGGTCGACCTTGCCGCTGGGGCCCAGGGGCATTTGCGCAAGGGCAGTCAGCTGCGCCGGCACCATGTACGCCGGCAGGTGCTCGGCCAGTACCGTCAACAAGGCTTCGGCCTGGGCGCTGCCGGTGTAGTAGCCGACCAGTTGCGCGCCGACCGCATCGTTGTGAATCAGTACCAGCGCCTGCTCGACACCCGCTTGCGCCAACAGGCAGGCCTGGACTTCTTCAGGTTCAACGCGCAACCCCCGTACTTTCACCTGCTGATCCAGGCGCCCGAGGTATTCCAGCGCGTGCAACTGAACCTGCCAACGGGCGCGGTCACCACTGCGGTACAGGCGCTGGCCGTTGCCATCGGCCTGGGGTACGAAACGCTCGGCGGTAAGCCCTGGGCGCCCCAGGTACCCACGGGCCAGGCCCGCACCGCCCAGGTACAACTCGCCCGGCACGCCGGGTGCGGTGAGCTCGAGTTCGTCATCCAGTACCCGGCACAGCACGTTGGCCAGCGGCCGGCCGATGGGTGAACGCTCGCCGTCCGTGGCCTGGCAATGCCAGTGAGTGACGTTGATGGCGGTTTCGGTCGGACCGTAGCGGTTGTGCAGCTGCACGTGCGGCAGCAGTTGCAGCACCCGGTCGCGCAGCGCCGCCGACAAGGCCTCGCCCCCGGAAAACACCCGGCGCAGGCTGGCGCAGCCCGCGGCCTGTGGTTCCTGGACAAACACCTGCAGCAGTGGCGGCACAAAATGCAGGGTGGTCACGCCATGCGCCTGGACCAGGGCCGCAATGCGCTGCGGGTCGCGATGCTCGCCAGGGCCGGCGAGCACCAGCTTGCAGCCGGTGATCAACGGCCAGAAGCACTCCCACACCGACACGTCGAAACTGATCGGTGCTTTCTGCAGCAGCACATCCTCGTCGCCCAACCCATAGGTGGCCTGCATCCAGTGCAAGCGCTCGGCCAGCGCCGCGTGAGTATTGCCCACGCCTTTGGGCTGGCCGGTGGAGCCGGATGTGTAGATCACGTAGGCCAGGTTGTCACCTTGCAGGTGCAAGCCAGGGGCATGGTTGGGCCAGTTGTCCAGGTGCAGCTGGTCGAGGGCGATGGTGCTGACGCCATCGACCTGTGGCAGCTTGCCCACCAGGCTGCTATGGCTGAGCAACAGGCCGGTACCACAATCGGCCAACATGTACGCCAGGCGCTCGGCGGGGTAATCCACGTCGAGCGGCACGTAGGCGCCGCCGGCCTTGAGAATGGCCAGCAAGCCGACCAGCAGTTGCGGCGAGCGCTCGAGGGCGATGGCGACGCACGTGTCAGGACCGACACCTTTGTCGCGCAGGTAGTGGGCCAGGCGGTTGGCCTGCTGGTGCAGTTCGGCGTAGCCCAGGCTGCCGCCCGCCCATACCAGGGCAGTACGTTGCGGCGTCAGGCGGGCCTGCTCGTTGAGTTGCTCGACCAGCAGTTGCTGCGGCGCGGCGGCTTCGGCCTGGCCCCAGCCCGACAACTGGCGCCGGCCCGCCTCGTCGAGCAGTTGCACCTCGGCCAGGGCCAGGTCGGGCGCGGCGCACACTTGCTCCAGCAGTGCCAGCAGTTGCCCGGCCAGGCGCTGGATGGTGCTGGCCTCGAACAGTTCGTCGGCATAGTCGAACGCCAGGCTCAGCCGGCCCTGGTGGTCCTCCTCACTGTGCAGCTGCAGGTCGAACTTGGCTTCGCGGCTGTGCCACGGCAACTCTTCGGCCAGCAGGCCTGGCAGGCGGCGCAGTGCCGACAGGTCGCGTTGCTGGTGGTTGAACATGACCTGGAACAGGCCCTGCTCGCGGGCTTGCGGCAGGGCCTCGAGCAACTGCTCGAACGGCAGGTCCTGGTGGGCCTGGGCCTGGAGCGTGGCCTGGCGCACCTGCGCCAGCAGCTGGCTGAACGGCATGCGGCCATCGAGTTGCGCGCGCAGCACCTGGGTGTTGATGAAGAAGCCGACCATGCCCTGGGTTTCCAGGCGCGGGCGGTTGGCATTCGGCACGCCGACGCGGATCTCGGCCTGGCCGCTGTAGCGCTGCAACAGTGCCTGCCAGCCGGCCAACAGGACCATGAACAGGCTGGCCTGCTGCGCCTGCGCCAGGTCCTTGAGGGCTTGGCTGAGCGTGGCGGGGACCTTCACGCTGAAACGCGCAGCACTGAATGTGCGCTGGTTGGCCCGGGGTTGGTCGGTGCACAGGTCAAGCACAGGCAGTTCGTCACCGAGCTGGGCCTTCCAGTACTGCAGTTGGCGTTCGGCTTCGCCGTCGGCCAGCCACTGCCGCTGCCAGTTGCCGTAGTCGGCGTAGCCCAGGGGCAGCGGCGGCAACGGTGCCTGCAGGCCCTGGCAGTGAGCGGCATACAATTTGGCGAATTCATCGAGCAGGATGTTCAGCGACCAGCCGTCGGCCACGATGTGGTGCAGGGTCACCCACAGCTGATGGTTTTCATCGTCGAGCCGGGCCAGGGTCACACGCAGCAACGGGCCTTGCGTCAGGTCGAACGGCTGGCAGGCCTCGGCCTCACGCTGGGCGGTGACCTGCTCGGGGGTCTGGCCTGCGAGGTCCAGGCGGGCGAGGCTGAACGGCTGCTGCGGCACAATACGCTGCAGCGCCTGGCCGTTTTCTTCAGCGAACACGGTACGCAGCGACTCGTGGCGCGCCACCAGTGCCTGGAATGCGGCCTGCAGGGCGCTAGCGTCCAGTTCGCCGCGCAGGTGCAGGCCGGCGGGAATGTTGTAGGCCGCCGATTGTGGTTGCAGTTGCCACAACAGCCACAGGCGGTTCTGCGCCAGCGACTGGGGCAGCGCCTGGGCGCGTGCCAGGGGCGCGATAGCTGCGGGCTGGGCAGCGCCTGCACCGATGAGCGCAGCCACCGCATGGCTGTAGTCGGCCAGCACCGGCGCCTCGAACAAGGTGCGCAGGCTCAGGTCGATGCCCAGTTCGTCGGCCAGCCGTGCCGTGGCCTGGGTAGCGGCGATGGAGTTGCCGCCCAACAGCAGGAAATGGTCATCTGCCGCTACTGCCTGGACCTTGAGGGTGTCGCGCCACACCGCCGCGATGCGCGCCTGCAAGGCATCGCCTGATGCCTGGGTGGCAGCAGCGGCGCTCGGCTCAGGGAATTGGGCATAGCAGTCCAGGCTGCCATCGGCCATGCGCACGCGGCAGGCCGAACGCTGCAGCTTGCCGCTGGAGGTTTTCGGCAGCGCGCCTGGGTTGAGCAGCAGCACCACCGCCGGCGCCTGGCGGCAGGCATCGGCGGTGACCTGGCGCAGGGTGTTGATCAGCGCCTGGGGTTGGGTGGCCTTTTGCACGCTGCGGCTGATCTCCACCGCCACGCCGATGCCCTCCTCGCCCTGATGCTCGACGGCGAACACCGCCACCCGGCCTTTGCGCAGTGCCTGCACTTCACGCTCGAGGGTTTTTTCCAGGTCTTGCGGGTACAGGTTCTGCCCACGCACGATCAGCATGTCTTTCAGGCGCCCGGTAACGAACACCTCGCCTTCACGCATGAAACCCAGGTCACCGGTTCGCAGCCAGGTCTGCCCGTCCATTTCGACGAAGGTGCGCGCGCTGGCTTCTGGGTTACGCCAGTAGCCCGAGGCGATACTCGGCCCGCCGGCCCAGATTTCCCCCACCTGGTTGTCGCCCAGCCATTGCCGCTGTTGCGGCTCGACGATGCGTACCGCGTGCCCCGGCTGCGGGAAGCCGCAACTCATCAGCACGCTGCCGGTACCGGGTTCGGCGCGGTTGGCGGCCAAGGCGTCGGCATCCAGCGCAAGCGCGGGGATACCCTGGCCACGGCGGCTACCGCTGACGAACAAGGTTGCTTCGGCCAGGCCGTAGCTGGCGAAGAAGCTCTGGGGGTCGAAGCCGCAGGCCTTGAAGGTGTCGGCGAAACTCGCCAGGCTGTCCTGGCGGATCGGCTCGGAGCCCGAATAGGCCACGCGCCAGCGGCTCAGGTCGAGCCCGGCCAGCGAGGCCTCGCTGACCCGCTCGCTGCACAGGCGGTAGGCAAAATCGGGGCCGCCGCTGATGGTGCCGCCGTAGTCGCTGATGGCCTGCAACCAGCGCACTGGCCGGGCGAGGAAGTAGCCTGGCGACATCAGTACGCAAGGCACACCGCTGAAGATCGGCTGCAACAGGCCGCCGATCAGCCCCATGTCGTGATACAGCGGCAACCAGCTGACGATCACGTCGTCGGGGTTGAGGTCGATGCCAAAGCCGCTGCGGATGAGTTGTTCGTTGGCCACCAGGTTGCCATGGCTGACCTGCACGCCTTTGGGCAGTGCGGTGGAGCCGGAAGTGTACTGCAGGAAGGCGATGTCCTGGCTGCTGAGGGCAGGTTCCTGCCAGGTCTCGGCCAGGGCGGGGTCCAGGCCATCCACTGCCAGCAACGCGGGCGCCGCCTCGGCGGCAAGTGCTTCCAGGCCCTGCAGGTTGTCGTGCAGCGCCGCCACGGTCAGCAGCAGGCGCGGCTCGGCGTCGGCGATGATCGACAGCAGGCGTTGCTGGTGGTGCTGGCGGGCAGATTCCGGCGGGTAGGCCGGCACTGCAATCACGCCGGCGTACAGGCAGCCGAAGAACGCCGCTACGTAATCCGGCCCACTGGGAAACAGCAACACCGCGCGGTCACCGACGCTGGCGCGTGCCTGCAGGGCGGCGGCGATGGTGCGCGCGCGCTGGTCGAGCTCCCGATAACTGAGCACAGCCTGCTCGTGCGGGGCGTCGGCGAGAAAGCGCAGGGCAATCCTGTCCGGGGTCTGCGCGGCGCGTTGCGCCAGGGCCTGGACCAGCGAGAGCGGGAGTTCGAAGGCGTCCGTCATGGGGTGTTCCTGCCAGTATCTGTTGGGGCGTGCCGACTGCGCCGCGAACATTGGCGGGCAGCGGTTGGCGGCCGGGGATGTACACAGGGGAACGGATGGGCGGCGGGAGAAATTAGCGGAGGTGGCGGGGTAAGGCGGGTTCAGGGGTATGCCAGCGACACGCATGTCATGGCCTATGCCTCAAAAATCGAAAACTCCTGATACCAATTACATTTCGCATTTGACAATCATTATCATTGTGAATAGCTTGTCGCACGTCGTAGGAAGCGTCCCTGCCCCGGGTGCCTCCTCCCCCTCTGTGACAAGGTGATTTCCATGGCGGAACAACTATCCACAAGTAAGTGCGATTCACCATTACTGCAGGCCTTCGTAGACAACCGCAGCATCCTGGTCAAGATCGCTGCGCGCATTACCGGCTGCCGCTCGCGTGCCGAAGATGTGGTCCAGGACGCCTTCTTCCGGCTCAGCGCCGCCCCGCAGATAACCTCGTCGTTCAAAGCGCAGCTGAGTTACTTGTTCCAGATCGTGCGCAACCTGGCGATCGACCATTACCGCAAGCAGGCGATGGAGCTGAAATACTCCGGCAGCGAAGAGGAAGGCCTGAATGTGGTCATCCAGAACGCCTCGCCCGAAGCTACCCATATCAACCTGGCCGCGCTGGACGATATTGCCGAAGCGCTGAACCAGTTGCCCCAGCGCACCCGCTATGCGTTCGAGATGTACCGCCTGCATGGCGTGCCGCAGAAGGACATCGCCAAGGAGCTGGGCGTGTCGCCGACCTTGGTCAACTTCATGATCCGCGATGCCCTGGTGCATTGCCGCAAGACCGCTAACCGGCAGGGCTGACCAAAGCTGCAAGCTGCAAGCTGCAAGCTGCAAGCTTCAAGCTTCAAGCTTCAAGCTTCAAGCAAAAGCCGATCGCGTTCTGCCTTGGCTTTTTCTTTTAACTTGTAGCTTGTAGCTTGTAGCTTGTAGCTTGCCGCTTGCCGCTTGCCGCTCTCGCCATCAGGCGAGCCTGCAACGATCGAAGAACCGCTCCCGGCCCAGCATCATCAGCGCCGCGCGCTTGTGCGGGAAGTCGAACTCTTTCTCGCAATGGAAGCACTGGTCGAGCATGTAGCCGATCATCTTGCCGTTGTCGGCACGCGGCTCGGCGACTACCCGCTGGGTACGCGGGTCATCCAGGAACAGGTAATGCACCAGCGCCGATAGCCAGCTGGCGACCTTGTGCGGCCCACGATGGCTCTGCTCCCCGACCAGCATGTGGATGCCGCGGTCGTAGTCATCGGCCGGGTAGAACGGTGCAATGCGGTCTTCCTTGGCCCAGTATGCCTCGAAATAGGCAAAGGGCTGATCGTCGAAACAGCCAATCAACGTCAGGGTATGCGGGTCGGCCTCCAGCTTGGCCAGGTACGCGCGGTGCTGGGCAAGTGTGCCGCTTTCCTGCCAGAACGCCTCCACGCGCGGGTTGTTCTGCCAGCGGTTGAAGCGCTCCAGGTCATGTTCGATGTCCAAGGTGCGCAGCGATACCCAGCTACCCAGCCGCGCATCGAAGCGCCGATAGACCTCGCCACGGGGCTTGGGCGCACGCCGCGGGTGGCGCTTGCCGTTACTGATCTGCATCTGCTGCGGGTAGGGGGCAGCCAGCGCCTCACCCAGCCAGGGTTGCGGCAACTGCCAGAACAGCGCGCGCTCGCACAGGTACTGGCCAGGCACATCGCCCACCAACAGCAGGCCGCTGGTCAATGCCTGCGGCACCACCTCGGGCAGGTGCCAGGCCAGGCGCTGGCGGGCGCTGTCACGGGACAACAGCCAATAGCAGGCAGCCCACAGGGCTTGATAAGGGCGCTCGGGGCACAGTTGCTCAAGGTGTACCTGCAAGGGTGGACCTGCCTGCAGGCGCACCTGCGCCAGCGGGCGGCCCTCCAGGGTCAGGCTCAGCCTGTTGTCCCCCTCCTCGGCGCTGAGGCTGCGCCAACGTGGCGGTGACTGTGGCTGCGAAGCGGCATCGAAGGGCATGGGTAGGTCTCGCGAATGAACAAAGGGCTCACTGTCGAGAACGATGCCACCTGGCGGCAATTTAGTCCTCGGGCGCACTGACGGCGATGCGGTAAGGCTGGAAAATGCGCGCCAGCTCGCCACTATCACGCAAGCCTCTCAACAGTTCAGCGAACGACTGCTCACCAATGGGTGCGGCGGGCCGCAGCAGTGCGTAGTGGTGGTAAACCTGGTCGATGCGTTGCGAGGCGACCAGTTGCGCACGGCTGGACGGGTTACGTGCCAGGAAGTCACTGAAGTAGGAACGCGTGACCAGGGCGATGTCGGCGCGGCCAGCCTGCACCATCAACAGGTTGCTGTCGTGCGAATAGGTCAACGTCGCGTTGTAGACCTTGCGCAGGTAGCGCGGGTCGGCGTTGAAGCCGGTGAACGCATAGTGGTAGCCATTGAACAGCGCCAGGCGCTTGCCCTTCAGGTCATCGAAGTAATGCGGGTCGCGCCCGTCGACCTGGCGGGCCACGAACACTTCGGCGTCTTCAAGGCCCATGTCCACCTGCTGGTGGGCGATCTGCTGCCAGCCCCACTGCGGGTTTTCGAAAATGGCCATGTCGGTACGGCCTTGCTGGAAATCACTGAAACGCCGCTGGATGGAAGTGGGCACCAGCACGAAGCGGTAGCGCTGCTGGGCACGGTTGAGCGCAGCGACCAACTGCGGCAGCAAACCGACATCGGCCCCCTGCTCGGGACGCACCGTATACGGCGGGAAATGCGCGGCACCGACCTTCACCTCGATGGCATCTGCCGCCCATGCCGGTACGGCCAACCAGTAAACAGCCAGCAACACGAGGGTGGACAAGGCCTTCAGGCCGGGCGCGGGGGTCAAGGCGGACATTCATCACGGTTCATGCCTGGGTCCGCTTAAGCTAGGCGTTTTCCGAGGGCGGCACAACTGCTGCCTCCGGCTTTCGTGCCCCTCGATACGCCATTGGCGGTGACAAAACGGGCGGCAAAATGCCACGAGGTGCCGGATGCGCCGAGTTTGGCTACGCTCTAGCAGGATCTGCAAGGGAGCCTGGTATGGGCCATTGGTTGGTGATCGACCTGGAGGCCACCACCGATGAGGGTGGGTGGCCGGTCACGGAGATGGAAGTCATTGAAATCGGCGCGAGCCTGGTCACCCGCGAAGGGCGTGAGGTCGACCACTTCCAGCGGTTCGTGCGCCCGCGGCGGCGCCCGCAGCTGACCCCGTTCTGTCGCGAGCTGACCCACATCAGCCAGGCTGACGTTGACGCTGCCGCGCCGTTTCGCGAGGTGTGGGCCAGCTTCGAGCACTGGCTCGGGCAGCATCGTCAACAGCTGCAGGCCTGGGTCAGTTGGGGCGACTACGACCGCCAGCAACTGCACCAGGAATGGCACCTGCACGGCGTGGACAGCCTGCTGCGTACGCTGGCGCACATCAACCTCAAGCAACGCTTTGCCAAGGCCCGCCACCTGCAGCGCCCTGCCGGCCTGAACGGCGCCCTGCAACTGGCTGGCATGCACTTTTGCGGGCAGCAGCACCGGGCCCTGGAAGATGCGCGCAACACAGCGCGGCTGCTGCCCTTGAGCCTGCCCGCCGACGGGCCCTGAAAGCAGATGACGAGGCCATTGGGCTTGGGCATACTGGCCAGCCCTTTTTCCTCCCCTTTTTCAGGAGACGCCCATGTTCCAGGTCAACGAGTACTTCAACGGCACCGTCAAGTCGATCGCCTTCACGGGCGAAGAAGGCCCGGCCACTGTCGGCGTGATGGCCCCGGGCGAATACGAGTTCGGCACCGCCAAGCGTGAAATCATGCACGTGGTGTCGGGTGCGTTGATCGTCAAGCTGCCAGGCAGCGACAACTGGGAAACCTTCAAGGCGGGCGACACGTTCAATGTACCGGCTGACAGCAAGTTCCAGCTGCAGGTCAAGGTAGACACCGCTTACCTGTGCGAGTACCGCGACTAAGCGTCATCCTGCATCGGCCCTATCGCCGGCAAGCCAGCTCCCACAAGATCACCGCCAGCCTCCAGGGCTGCGCAGTACGTGTGGGAGCGGGCAAGCCCGCGAAGCATCCAGCGCTAACCCTTCAGGAATGCCGCAACCTGTTCAGCCGCCGCCTGCAAATGCTGCTCATGGCTGAACCCCGAAGCCTTCAACGGCTTCAGGTCATGGTCCGCCGCCACTAGCCAGCTCACCTCGATCGCCGGCGACAACGCATACCCTGCCACCGCCTCCCGGTTGCCCAGCGCATCGCGCTCGCCCTGCACGATCAACGTCGGTGTTTTCAACTCGGCCAGGTGCTCCACGCGCGGCTTCTCGGGTTTGCCCACCGCGTAGAACGGGTACCCCAGGCACACCAGCGCATCGGCGCCCAGTTCGTCGGCCAGCAGGCTGGCCATGCGCCCACCCATCGACTTGCCACCCACAGCCAGCTTGCCCGCGACCAAAGGTCGCACCTGCCGATATACCTCGCGCCAGCTTTCCAGCAATACCTTCTGCGGGTTCGGCGGCCGCTTGCCACCGCCAACCCGGCGCTCGGCCATGTACGGGAACTCGAAGCGCAGCACCGCTACCCCAAGTGCCGCAAGCCTTTGCGCCATTTCGTCCATGAACCCGCTGTCCATCGGCGCACCGGCACCGTGGGCCAGGATCAGGCAGCCCTTGTAACCCTCCCCGCCCTCGACCCGCGCAAGATCGCAACGCAAGCCTGGGACATTTCCGACCTTCGCCCATTGATCCCCGTCAATACCGGCACTTTGCCCATTAATCATGCTTGCCTCGCTGTAAAGCCTGCCAAATAACCGTGGATGGGAACCCATACATGAACACAACCAGCAGTACCGCCTATAACTACAAGGTGGTCCGCCAATTCGCCATCATGACGGTGGTGTGGGGAATCGTCGGGATGGGGCTCGGCGTTTTCATCGCCGCCCAGCTTGCCTGGCCTGCCCTCAACTTCGACCTCCCCTGGACCAGCTTCGGCCGCCTGCGCCCACTGCACACCAATGCGGTGATCTTCGCCTTCGGCGGCTGCGCGCTGTTCGCCACGTCCTATTATTCGGTGCAACGCACCTGCCAGACCACCCTGTTCGCACCCGGCCTGGCCGCGTTCACCTTCTGGGGCTGGCAGCTGGTGATCCTGCTGGCGGCCATCAGCCTGCCATTGGGCTACACCAGCTCCAAGGAATACGCCGAGCTGGAATGGCCGATCGACATTCTGATCACCATCGTCTGGGTCTGCTACGCCATCGTGTTCTTCGGCACGCTGATCAAGCGCAACACCAAGCACATCTACGTGGGCAACTGGTTCTTCGGCGGGTTCATCCTGACCGTGGCCATGCTGCACATCGTCAACAACCTGGAACTGCCGGTCAGCCTGACCAAGTCGTACTCGGTCTATGCCGGTGCCACCGACGCCATGGTGCAGTGGTGGTATGGCCACAACGCGGTGGGCTTCTTCCTGACCGCGGGCTTCCTGGGGATGATGTACTACTACGTGCCCAAGCAGGCCGAGCGCCCGGTGTATTCCTACCGCCTGTCGATCGTGCACTTCTGGGCGCTGATTACCCTGTACATCTGGGCCGGCCCGCACCACCTGCACTACACCGCCCTGCCTGACTGGGCGCAATCGCTGGGCATGGTGATGTCGCTGATCCTGCTGGCACCGAGCTGGGGTGGCATGATCAACGGCATGATGACCCTGTCGGGGGCCTGGCACAAACTGCGCAGCGACCCGATCCTGCGCTTTTTGGTAGTGTCGCTGGCGTTCTACGGCATGTCCACCTTCGAGGGCCCGATGATGGCCATCAAGACGGTCAACGCCCTTTCCCACTACACCGACTGGACCATCGGCCACGTGCACGCTGGTGCCCTGGGCTGGGTCGCGATGATCTCGATCGGCGCCCTGTACCACACCATCCCGAAAGTGTTTGGCAAGGAACGCATGTACAGCATCGGCCTGATCAACGCGCATTTCTGGCTGGCCACAATCGGCACCGTACTGTACATCGCCTCGATGTGGGTCAACGGCATTGCCCAGGGCCTGATGTGGCGCGCAGTGAACAGCGACGGCACGCTCACCTATTCGTTCGTGGAAACCCTGGTGGCCAGCCACCCCGGCTTCATCGTGCGCTTCGTCGGCGGTGCGATCTTCCTCAGCGGCATGTTCCTGATGGCCTGGAACACCTGGCGCACCGTGCGTTCGCCGGCGCTTGATGCTGCCCCTGCGAACGCCCAGCTGGCTTGAGGAGACCTGCCTGATGAAACATGAAGTCATCGAGAAAAACGTTGGCCTGCTGGCCCTGCTGATGGTATTCGCCGTCAGTATCGGCGGCCTGACCCAGATCGTGCCGCTGTTCTTCCAGGACGTCACCAACAAGCCGGTCGAAGGCATGAAGCCCTACACCGCGCTGCAGCTCGAAGGCCGCGACATCTACATCCGCGAAGGCTGCGTGGGCTGCCATTCGCAGATGATCCGCCCATTCCGCGCCGAAACCGAACGCTACGGCCACTACTCGGTCGCCGGCGAGAGCGTGTGGGACCACCCGTTCCTGTGGGGCTCCAAGCGTACCGGCCCGGACCTGGCCCGGGTCGGCGGCCGCTACTCGGACGACTGGCACCGCGCGCACCTGTACAACCCGCGCAACGTGGTGCCGGAATCGAAAATGCCGGCGTACCCCTGGCTGGTCGCCCAACAGGTGGATAACAGCCACACCGACGTGAAGATGCGCACCCTGCGTACCCTTGGCGTGCCGTACACCGACGACGACATCGCCGGTGCCCGCGACGCGGTCAAGGGCAAGACCGAGATGGACGCGCTGGTGGCCTACCTGCAGGTGCTTGGCACCGCGATCAAGAACAAGAGGTGATTGCGATGGAAATGGACACCGGCATGATTCGCGGCCTCGGCACCCTGGTGGTGATGGTCGCCTTCATCGGCCTCTCCTTGTGGGTATTCAACCGCCGTCGCGACCGTGATTTCGCCGAGGCGCGCTTGCTGCCCTTCGTCGACGACCGCCTGCCCGCTGCCGGGCAGGAACCTGCTGCAAAAAGGAGTAACGGGCAATGACCACCTTCTGGAGTACGTATATCAGCGTACTGACCATCGGGAGCCTGATTGGCCTGACCTGGCTGTTGCTCGCCACCCGCAAGGGCCAGAGCCACAACCCCACCGACCAGACCATGGGCCACAGCTTCGACGGCATCGAGGAGTACGACAACCCCTTGCCCAAGTGGTGGTTCTGGCTGTTCGTTGGCACCCTGGTGTTCGCGGTCGGCTACCTGATCCTTTACCCGGGCCTGGGCAACTGGAAAGGCATTCTGCCGGGTTATGAAAATGGCTGGACCGGCGCCAACGAATGGCAAAAGGAAATGGACAAGGCCGACGCCCGCTTCGGGCCGATCTTCGCCAAGTACGCCGCCATGCCGGTGGAGGAAGTGGCCAACGACCCGCAGGCGTTGAAAATGGGCGGGCGCCTGTTCGCCTCCAACTGCTCGGTCTGCCATGGCTCGGACGCCAAGGGCGCGTTCGGCTTCCCCAACCTCACCGACAAGGACTGGCGCTGGGGCGGTGATGCGCAGACCATCAAGGCGTCGATCATGAATGGCCGCCATGGTGTGATGCCGGCCTGGGCCGAGGTGATTGGCGAGCAGGGCGTGGCCGACGTCGCCGCGTTCGTGCTGACCAGCATGGACGGCCGTAAACTGCCGGAAGGCGCCAAGGCCGACCCGGCCAAGGGCAAGGAGATCTTCGCCGGCAACTGCGTGGCCTGCCACGGGCCGGAAGGCAAAGGCACCCCGGCCATGGGCGCGCCGGACCTGACCCACCCACAGGCGTTCATCTATGGGTCGAGCTTTGCCCAGCTGCAACAGACCATCCGCTACGGTCGCCAAGGGCAGATGCCGGCGCAGGCCGAGATTCAGGGTAACGACAAAGTGCACCTGTTGGCGGCTTATGTGTACAGCCTGTCGCAGGATGGCGCGGCTGAAACCGTGACCTCCAAGTAATAGCCCTGGGGCCGCTTTGCGGCCCATCGCGACGCAAGGCCGCTCCTACAGGAGATCGCATTTTTTCTGAAGGAGCGGCCTTGCGTCGCGAAAGGGCTGCAGAGCAGCCCCAGCGCTCCCCCGCCCTACTCCCCCCCTTGCACCCCCTCCGAACAGAACTAAGCTTGTTGCCACGGTGGGCATACTACGAAAGCACCGGCGCATACGCCGCGCCTGGCGAGTGGCCGCCCCAAAAAAAGCTTGACCGATCGATCAGAAAAAGGTGAAAAACGGTACACATTACAAATATTTATTTGTGTACAATCCACCTGACCCGAGCGCTGCGGGACATCAGTGAACGGGCCCGGACACGGGTCGGCGTACCAAAGTTGCGTTGCGGTAACCCGGATGGTTATCAATACTGGCGCCGATTTTTCAACCAACAAGAACATCAAAACCGTGGAACCTTAGAATGAGCACAGCAATCAGTCCGACTGCTTATAACTATAAGGTCGTCCGCCAGTTCGCCATCATGACGGTGGTCTGGGGGATCCTTGGCATGGGCCTCGGCGTCTTCATCGCCTCGCAGCTGGTGTGGCCACAACTGAACCTGGACCTGCCCTGGACCAGCTTCGGCCGCCTGCGTCCGCTGCACACCAACCTGGTGATCTTCGCCTTCGGCGGCTGCGCGCTGTTCGGCACCAGCTACTACGTGGTGCAGCGCACCTGCCAGACGCGGCTGATTTCCGACAGCCTGGCCGCCTTCACCTTCTGGGGCTGGCAGGCAGTGATCGTCGGGGCGCTGATCACCCTGCCGATGGGCTACACCACCACCAAGGAATACGCCGAGCTGGAGTGGCCACTGGCAATCCTGCTGGCCATTGTCTGGGTCACCTACGGGGTGGTGTTCTTCGGCACCATCGTCAAGCGCAAGACCAAGCATATCTATGTCGGCAACTGGTTCTACGGTGCCTTCATCGTGGTCACCGCGATGCTGCACATCGTCAACCACATTTCCCTGCCGGTCAGCCTGTTCAAGTCGTACTCGGCCTACGCCGGCGCCACCGATGCGATGATCCAGTGGTGGTACGGGCACAACGCCGTGGGCTTTTTCCTGACCACCGGCTTCCTGGGCATGATGTATTACTTCGTGCCCAAGCAGGCCGAGCGGCCGATCTACTCGTACCGCCTGTCGATCGTGCACTTCTGGGCGCTGATCACCCTGTACATCTGGGCCGGCCCGCACCACCTGCACTACACCGCCCTGCCCGACTGGGCGCAGTCGCTGGGTATGGTGATGTCGATCATCCTTCTGGCGCCAAGCTGGGGCGGCATGATCAACGGCATGATGACCCTGTCGGGGGCCTGGCACAAACTGCGTACCGACCCGATCCTGCGCTTTTTGGTGGTGTCGCTGGCGTTTTACGGCATGTCCACCTTCGAAGGCCCGATGATGGCCATCAAGACCGTCAACTCGCTATCGCATTACACCGACTGGACCATCGGCCACGTGCACGCCGGCGCCCTCGGCTGGGTCGCCATGATTTCGATCGGCGCCGTGTACCACATGATCCCACGCCTGTATGGCCGCGTGCAGATGCACAGCGTTGGCCTGATCAACGCGCACTTCTGGTTGGCCACCATCGGCACCGTGCTGTACATCGCCTCGATGTGGGTCAACGGCATTACCCAGGGCCTGATGTGGCGTGCCATCAACGATGACGGCACCCTCACCTACTCGTTCGTCGAAGCACTGCAAGCCAGCCACCCGGGCTACATCGTGCGCGCCCTGGGCGGTGCGTTCTTCGCCAGCGGCATGCTGCTGATGGCCTACAACGTGTTGCGTACCGTGCGTGCCGCCAACCCGGCACAGGCTGAAGAAGCCGCCAAGATCGTCGTTGTGGGAGCGCACTGATGAAGCATGAAGCCGTCGAGAAGAACATTGGCCTGCTGGCCTTCTTCATGGTCATCGCGGTAAGCGTCGGTGGCCTGACCCAGATCGTCCCGCTGTTTTTCCAGGACGTGACCAACAAGCCGGTGGAGGGCATGAAGCCGCGTACCGCCCTGGAAGTGGAAGGCCGGGACATCTATATCCGCGAAGGTTGCGTGGGCTGCCACTCGCAGATGATCCGCCCGTTCCGCGCCGAAACCGAGCGCTACGGCCACTACTCGGTCGCCGGCGAGAGCGTGTGGGACCACCCGTTCCTGTGGGGCTCCAAACGCACCGGGCCGGATCTGGCACGGGTCGGTGGCCGCTACTCCGATGACTGGCACCGCGCGCACCTGTACAACCCGCGCAACGTGGTGCCGGAATCGAAGATGCCGGCCTACCCCTGGCTGGTCGAGAACACGCTCGACGGCAAGGACACCGCGAAGAAGATGGAGGTGCTGCGCACACTCGGCACACCGTACACCGACGCCGACATTGCCGGCGCCCGTGACGCGGTCAAGGGCAAGACCGAAATGGACGCCCTCGTGGCGTACCTGCAGGGTCTTGGCACCATCATCAAGAGCAAACGGTGACGCTGATGGATATCGGGATGATTCGCGGCCTGGGTACCGTCGTGGTGATGGTGGCGTTCGTGGGCCTGGCGCTGTGGGTGTTCAACCCACGGCGCAAGAAGGACTTCGACGAAGCGACCCAACTGCCCTTCGCCGATGACCCCGAGGCCAAACAGCCCGTCGAGCAAGCAAAAGCTTCTGGGAGCAAACAACAATGACAACCTTCTGGAGTCTGTACGTTACCGTCCTGACCCTGGGCACCATCTTCTCGCTGACCTGGCTGCTGCTGTCGACCCGCAAGGGCCAGCGCGAAGAGGTGACCGACGAAACCGTCGGGCACGCTTTCGATGGTATCGAGGAGTACGACAACCCACTGCCGAAATGGTGGTTCTGGCTGTTCGTCGGCACCATCGTCTTCGCCCTCGGCTACCTGGTGCTGTACCCGGGGCTGGGCAACTGGAAAGGCATGCTGCCGGGTTATTCGTACCTGGACAACGACAAACAGACCGAGTTTTCCAACGGCCAGCAGGGCTGGACCGGCGTGCACGAGTGGGAAAAGGAAATGGCCAAGGCCCAGGCGCGCTTCGGCCCGATCTACGCCAAGTTCGCCGCCATGCCTATCGAGGAAGTGGCCAAAGACCCGCAGGCGCTGAAAATGGGCGCACGCCTGTTCGCCTCCAATTGCTCGGTATGCCATGGCTCCGACGCCAAGGGCGCCTTCGGTTTCCCCAACCTGACCGACAATGACTGGCGCTGGGGCGGCGAGCCGGAAACCATCAAGGCCACCATCATGGGCGGCCGCCACGGTGTGATGCCGGCATGGGCCGAAGTGATCGGCGACCAAGGTGTGGCCGACGTCGCGGCATTCGTGGTCAGCAAGCTCGATGGCCGTACCCTGCCGCAAGGGGTCAAGGCCGATGTGCAGAACGGGCAGAAGATCTTCGCCGCCAACTGCGTGGCCTGCCACGGGCCGGAAGGCAAAGGCACGCCAGCCATGGGGGCACCTAACCTGACCCACCCGCAGGCGTTCATCTACGGCTCCAGCTTTGCCCAGTTGCAGCAGACCATCCGCTATGGCCGCCAGGGGCAGATGCCGGCCCAGGAACAGCTGCAGGGCAACGACAAGGTGCACCTGCTGGCGGCTTATGTGTACAGCCTGTCGCACCAGGCTGAGCCGGCCAAGGCCGAGTAAGGCAGGCCTGGCCTCTTCGCGGGTAAACCCGACCCTTGTAGGAGCGGGTTTACCCGCGAAGAGGCCGGTACTGGCACAGCATTTCTCGCAGGCTGATGACCTGGATCAATTGACACCTGCCATAACACGATTCATACCGCGAACCCAACGCGACTAAAGGTCGCAGTGCGACCCCGGGCCGCCCACAGCGGCGTATCATGAACCGCAGAGCGCTAGCAGATTGCGCGAGACTGCGGCCGGCACGCACTGGCCGCGGCATTTTTCCACTGCCGTGGGACTTGATGATGAGCAAGCAAATTCCGGTACATGATGTAACGCCGCCTGCCACGAAAGGGAAGGACGCCGTCGACCTCTACGCGTCCCGCGAAAAAATCTATACCCGCGCCTTCACCGGCCTGTTCCGGCGTTTGCGCATGGTTGGCGGTGCCGCACTGTTCCTGCTGTACTTCGGCACCGTATGGCTGAACTGGGGTGGCCACCAGGCGGTGTGGTGGAACCTGCCCGAGCGCAAGTTCTATATCTTCGGTGCCACCATCTGGCCGCAGGACTTCATCCTGCTGTCAGGCATCCTCATCGTCGCCGCCTTCGGCCTGTTCTTCATCACCGTGTTCGCAGGCCGGGTCTGGTGTGGCTACACCTGCCCACAAAGCGTGTGGACGTGGATCTTCATGTGGTGTGAAAAGGTCACCGAGGGCGACCGCAACCAGCGCATCAAACTCGACAAGGCGCCCATGAGCGCCAACAAGTTCCTGCGCAAGTTCAGCAAGCACAGCCTGTGGCTGCTGATCGGTTTCGTCACCGGCATGACCTTCGTCGGCTACTTCTCGCCGATCCGTGAACTGGTGATCGAGTTCTTCACCGGCCAGGCCGATGGATGGGCCTATTTCTGGGTCGGCTTCTTCACCCTCGCTACCTACGGCAACGCCGGTTGGCTGCGCGAGCAGGTTTGTGTGTACATGTGCCCCTACGCCCGCTTCCAGAGCGTGATGTTCGACAAGGACACACTGATCGTCTCCTATGACCCGCGCCGCGGCGAAACCCGGGGGCCGCGCAAGAAAGGCGCGGATTACAAGGCCCAAGGCCTGGGCGACTGCATTGACTGCACCTTGTGCGTGCAGGTCTGCCCGACCGGCATCGACATCCGCGACGGCCTGCAGATCGAATGCATCGGCTGCGCGGCCTGCATCGATGCCTGCGACAGCATCATGGACAAGATGAACTACCCCAAAGGGCTGATCAGCTACACCACCGAGCACAACCTCTCCGGGCAGAAAACCCACCTGCTGCGGCCACGCCTGATCGGCTACGCGCTGGTGCTGCTGGTGATGATCATCGGCCTGGCCACGGCCTTCGCCACCCGCTCGCTGGTCGGTTTCGACGTCAGCAAGGACCGTGTGCTGTACCGCGAAAATGCCCAGGGCCGGATCGAGAACGTGTACAGCCTGAAGGTCATGAACAAGGACCAGCGTGACCATGTGTATGTGCTGGACGCCACTGGCCTGCCAGACCTCACGCTCGAAGGCCAACGCGAGATCCGCGTGGCCGCCGGGGATATCGTCAGCCTGCCGGTGCAGCTGTCGGTGGCGCCGGAAAAACTGCCATCGACCACCAACGAAATCACCTTCATCCTCAACAGCGCCGACGACAGCAGCGCGCAGGTTGAAGCCAAGAGCCGCTTCATCGGCCCACAGATCCGCTAAGAGAGATAACCCACAATGCCTGCCACCGCCGCCGACCCTTGGTACAAGCACCTCTGGCCCTGGATCATCATTGCGATCCTCACCACCTCGGTGTGCCTGAGCCTGAGCATGGTCAGCATCGCCGTCAACAACCCGGACAACCTGGTGAACGACAATTACTACGAGGCGGGCAAGGGCATCAACCGCTCACTGGACCGCGAACTGCTGGCACATAAGCTGCGCCTGCAAGCCAGTGTGCATCTGGATGAACTGACCGGCGAAGTGGACCTGCGCCTGACCGGCAACAGCAACCCGCAGAACCTGGAACTGAACCTGATATCGCCCACCCAACCGGAAAAGGACCGCAAGGTGCTGCTGAGCCAGGTCGAGGCCGGGCGTTACGTGGGGCAGCTGCAAGACAAGGTTGACGGGCGGCGTTTCGTTGAGCTGCTGGGCAGTGAAGGTGGCCAGGTGTGGCGGCTGTTCGAGGAGGAAAAGGTCGAGCATGGCGTGACCTTGCAGCTGGGTGATGAAGCCATCCAAGGCGCCGAGCACTTGTAGGAGCGGCCTTGTGTCGCGAAAGGGCTGCGCAGCAGCCCCTGCAACCTATGCTGCGAAGCTGAGATCGTGGGGCCGCTTCGCGCCCCTTTCGCGACACAAGGCCGCTCCTACAGGGAAGCGCGCCAACCGGCCGCTATGTGTAAGGCAATGATGTGATGACCCAACCCACCCCCTGCTACCACTGCGCCCTGCCCGTCCCCGCCGGCAGCCGCTTCACCGCCGTGGTCCTCGGCGAGCCCCGGCAGTTCTGCTGCCCCGGCTGCCAGGCAGTGGCCGAGGCGATCGTGGCCGGCGGCTTGGAACACTACTACCAGCACCGCAGCGACAACAGCGCCAACCCCGAAGCGTTGCCCAGGCAGTTGCAGGACGAACTGGCCTTGTACGACCGCAGTGACGTGCAGCAAACCTTCGTCCACCACGTGGGCGACCTGGCCGAGGCCACCTTGCTGATCGAAGGTATCAGCTGTGCGGCGTGTGGCTGGCTGATCGAAAAACACCTGCGCAACCTGCCCGGCGTCGCCGAGGCGCGCCTGAACCTGTCCAACCACCGCCTGCTGGTTGCCTGGGATGCCTCGCAACTGCCACTGTCGCGCCTGCTGGCCGAACTGCGCCAGATCGGTTACGCCGCCCACCCCTACCAACCCGACCAGGCCGCCGAGCAGTTGGCCCGGGAAAACCGCAGCGCCCTGCGGCGCCTGGGCGTAGCCGGGCTGCTGTGGTTCCAGGCAATGATGGCGACCATGGCCACCTGGCCGGAATTCAACATCGACCTGTCGCCCGAGCTGCACACCATCCTGCGCTGGGTGGCGCTGTTCCTGACGATCCCCATCGTGTTCTACAGCTGCGCACCGTTCTTCAAAGGCGCCGCCCGCGACTTGCGCACCCGCCACCTGACCATGGATGTTTCGGTGTCACTGGCCATTGGCCTGGCCTTCGGCGCGGGTATCTGGACAGCCATCACCGGCAGCGGCGAGCTGTATTTCGACACGGTGGGCATGTTCGCCCTGTTCCTGCTGACCGGGCGCTACCTGGAACGCCGCGCCCGCGAGCGCACCGCAGCGGCCACGGCGCAACTGGTGAACTTGCTGCCGGCTTCGTGCCTGCGCCTGGACAGCCAAGGCCGCAGCGGGCGCATTCTGCTCAGTGAACTGCAATGCGGCGACACCGTGCAGGTGCTGCCCGGCGCGGTGATTCCCGCCGACGGACGCATCGTCGAAGGCCGCTCCAGCGTCGACGAATCGCTGCTCACCGGTGAATACCTGCCACAGCAGCGGCGGGTGGGGGACCGGGTCACCGGCGGCACCTTGAACGTGGAAAGCACGCTGAACGTAGAAGTCCAGGCCCTGGGCCACGACTCGCGGCTGTCGGCCATCGTCCGCCTGCTGGAGCGCGCGCAGACGGAAAAACCACGCCTGGCAGAAATTGCCGACCGCGCCTCGCAGGGGTTCCTGCTGTTCTCGCTAATGGCCGCAGTGGCCATCGGCCTGTGGTGGTGGTACCTGGAACCGGCACGGGCGTTCTGGATCGTGCTGGCCATGCTGGTGGCGACCTGCCCTTGTGCGCTGTCGCTGGCCACCCCCACCGCACTCACTGCAGCCACCGGCACCCTGCACAAGCTTGGCCTGCTGGTGACCCGTGGCCATGTGCTGGAAGGCCTGAACCAGATCGATACGGTGATTTTCGACAAGACCGGCACGCTGACCGAAGGCAGGCTGACCTTGCGCAGCATTCGCCCGCTCGGCAGCCAACCCGCGGATCGTTGCCTGGCGCTGGCGGCGGCACTGGAGAACCGTTCGGAACACCCCATCGCCCGCGCCTTCGGGCGCGCGGCCACACCTGCTGAAGAGGTGCAGACTGTGACCGGCGTGGGCCTGGAGGGGCTGGTCGATGGCCAGCGCCTGCGCATTGGCCAGGCCAGCTTCGTCTGCGCCTTGAGCGGTGCGCAAATACCCGCAGTGCCCGAGCCTCGCGGCCAGTGGCTGCTGCTGGGCGACCGCCAGGGGCCATTGGCCTGGTTCGGCCTGGACGACCGCTTGCGCGATGATGCACCGGCCCTGCTGGCTGCCTGCAAAGCGCGGGGCTGGCGCACCCTGCTGCTGTCTGGCGACAGTTCACCGATGGTGGCGGAAGTTGCCGCGCAACTGGGCATCGACCACGCCATTGGCGGCCTGCGCCCGGACGACAAACTGGACCGCCTCAAAGCCCTGCAGGCCGACGGGCGCAAGGTGCTGATGCTGGGTGACGGGGTCAACGATGTGCCGGTGCTGGCCGCCGCCGACATCAGCATCGCCATGGGCAGCGCCACCGACCTGGCTAAGACCTGCGCCGACGCAGTGCTGCTGTCCAACCGCCTGAACGCGCTGGTGCAGGCGCTGGAACTGGCGCGCCGCACCCGCCGCAATATCCTCGAGAACCTGCTGTGGGCAACCCTGTATAATGGCCTGATGTTGCCGTTCGCCGCCCTCGGCTGGATCACCCCGGTGTGGGCTGCTGTCGGCATGTCGGTGAGCTCACTGATCGTGGTGCTCAATGCCCTGCGCCTGACCCGCTTGCCAGTCAGCGCCGGGCTGCTCGCGATGGATGCCGCGCAACCCGCCAGGAGTACGCCATGCCCGCCCTCTATGTCATGATCCCCGCAGCCCTGCTGCTGGTCGGCGTGGCCGTGTACATCTTCTTCTGGGCCGTGGACAGTGGCCAGTACGACGACCTCGATGGCCCGGCGCACAGCATTCTGTTCGACGACCAGGACCCTCGTCACCAGGCGGCGGTCAAACCCGACGACACGCCGGACAACGCCGACAAGGACTTGCCACCCCGTGCCTGACCTGCTTCCCCTGCTGGGCTCGGCGCTGGTGCTCGGTTTGCTCGGCGGCGGCCACTGCCTGGGCATGTGCGGCGGTCTGATGGGTGCGCTGACCTTGGCCATCCCCCCTGAACAACGCGGCAGGCGCCTGCGCCTGCTGGTGGCGTACAACCTTGGGCGCATCTTCAGCTATGCCTGCGCCGGGTTGCTGCTGGGCCTGGCCGGCTGGGCCGTGGCCAGCAGCCCGGCTGCCCTGGCCCTGCGGGTCCTGGCCGCCTTGCTGTTGATTGCCATGGGCCTGTACCTGGCCGGCTGGTGGAGCGGGCTGACGCGTATCGAGGTGCTAGGCCGCGGCGTGTGGCGGCATATCCAGCCGCTGGCGTCGCGCTTGCTGCCGGTGTCCAGCCTGCCCCGTGCGTTGCTGCTGGGGGCCTTGTGGGGGTGGTTGCCATGCGGGTTGGTGTACAGCACGTTGTTATGGGCGGCCAGCCAGGGCCACGCCGGCTACAGCGCGGCGTTGATGCTGGCGTTCGGGGTGGGCACCTGGCCGGTACTGCTGGCCACCGGATTGGCGGCAGAGCGGGTAAACACTTTGTTGAAACGGCGCAGTGTGCGGGTGGCCGGCGGGGTGCTGGTGATGCTGTTTGGTATCTGGACCATGCCCGGGCCGCACCAGCATTGGCTGATGGGGCATTGAGGGCTACAAGCTACAAGCTACAAGCTACAAGCTACAAGCTACAAGCTACAAGCTACAAGCTACAAGCTACAAGCTACAAGCTACAAGCAAAAGCAGATCTGCTTTCGACTTTCGACTTTCGACTTTCGACTTTCGACTTTCGACTTTCGACTTTCGACTTTCGACTTTCGACTTTCGACTTTCGACTTTCGACTTGCCGCTTGCCGCTTGCGGCTTGGCGCTTGATACAAATCAACACAGATTCCTACAGACGCCCATAGACTCCGGTTCACTGCTGCTCTTTCCGGGGACCGCCCACATGCTCGACGACATTCGTTGGGATACCGACCTGATCCGCCGCTACGATCTCGCCGGGCCACGCTACACCTCCTACCCGACCGCCGTGCAACTGCACAGCGAGGTGGGTTCGTTCGACCTGCTCCACGCCCTGCGCGAAAGCCGCCGGGCGGTACGCCCGCTGTCGCTGTATGTGCACGTGCCGTTCTGCGCCAACATCTGCTACTACTGCGCCTGCAACAAAGTCATCACCAAGGACCGCGCCCGCGCCGCGCCGTACCTGCAGCGCCTGGAGCAGGAGATTCAGCTGATCGCCTGCCACCTGGCACCGAAACAGCGGGTGGAACAGCTGCATTTCGGCGGCGGCACCCCGACCTTCCTCAGCCATGTGGAACTGCGCCAGCTGATGACTACCCTGCGCCAGCACTTTCACTTGCTGGACGATGACTCCGGCGACTACGGCATAGAGATCGACCCCCGCGAAGCCGACTGGTCGACCATGGGCCTGCTGCGTGAACTGGGTTTCAACCGCGTCAGCCTCGGCGTGCAAGACCTCGACCCAGCCGTGCAGCGCGCGATCAACCGCCTGCAAAGCCTGGAGCAGACCCGCACCCTGATCGAGGCGGCGCGCACCTTGCAATTCCGCTCGATCAACCTCGACCTGATCTACGGCCTGCCCAAGCAAACCCCGCAAGGCTTCGCCCGCACCGTCGAAGAGGTGATCCGGCTGCAGCCCGACCGCTTGTCGGTGTTCAACTACGCCCACCTGCCCGAACGCTTCATGCCACAACGGCGTATCGACAGCAGCGACCTGCCCAGCGCGGCCGCCAAGCTGGAGATGCTGCACGCCACCATCGAGCAGTTGACCGCCGCTGGCTACCGCTATATCGGCATGGACCATTTCGCCCTGCCCGACGACGAGCTGGCCATCGCCCAGGAAGAAGGCACCCTGCAGCGCAATTTCCAGGGCTATACCACCCACGGGCACTGCGACCTCATCGGCCTTGGCGTGTCGGCCATCAGCCAGATCGGCGACTTGTACTGCCAGAACAGCAGTGACCTCAACACCTACCAGGACAGCCTGACCAACGCCCAGCTGGCGACCCAGCGCGGCCTGCTGTGCAACCATGACGACCGCATCCGCCGGGCGGTCATCCAGCAACTGATCTGCCATTTCCAGCTGGATTACGAACCCATCGAGCAAGCGTTCACGATCGATTTTCGCGGTTACTTCGACCACCTCTGGCCAGAACTGCTGACCCTGCAGCGCGACGGCCTGATCAGCCTGGACGACAAGGGCATCCGCATTCTCCCGGCAGGGCGCCTGCTGGCGCGCTCGGTATGCATGGTGTTCGATGCCTACCTGGCGCTGCAGAACCGCCAGCGCTTCTCCCGGGTTATCTGAAAAGCGAGACGTTCAACCGCATGGACACGCCACCTTGCCAGGCACACTATGGGCGAACAAGGACCCCCGGCAGGCCATTTGCCGGGGTTTCGCCAGCGCGCAGCATCGATGCGCACACTGGCCTACACCCTGTGTCGTAGGTTACCCTTACGACTTATGTGTGCTTTCCCACAAGGATCGATCCAAATGTCCGAGCCAGTCAAACTGCGCCCCCACAACCAGGCCCATTGCAAGGATTGCAGCCTGGCCCCCCTGTGCCTGCCTCTTTCGCTCAACCTGGAAGACATGGATGCACTGGATGAAATCGTCAAACGCGGGCGTCCGCTGAAAAAAGGCGAGTTTCTGTTCCGCCAGGGTGACATTTTTGGCTCGGTCTACGCGGTACGTTCCGGTGCCCTGAAAACCTTCAGCCTCAGCGACAGCGGCGAAGAGCAGATCACCGGTTTCCACCTGCCCAGCGAACTGGTCGGCCTGTCAGGCATGGACACCGAAGCCTACCCGGTGTCGGCGCAAGCTCAGGAAACCACCTCCGTGTGCGAAATCCCCTTCGAGCGCCTCGACGAACTGTCGGTCCAGCTCCCGCAGCTGCGCCGCCAGCTGATGCGGGTAATGAGCCGTGAAATCCGCGATGACCAGCAAATGATGCTGCTGCTGTCGAAAAAAACCGCCGACGAGCGCATTGCCACGTTCCTGGTGAACCTGTCAGCACGTTTCCGCGCCCGCGGTTATTCGGCCAACCAGTTCCGCCTGAGCATGTCGCGCAACGAAATCGGCAACTACCTGGGCCTGGCAGTGGAGACCGTGTCACGGGTGTTCACCCGCTTCCAGCAGAACGGCCTGCTGCGCGCCGAAGGCAAGGAAGTGCACATCCTTGACCCGATCCAGCTGTGTGCGCTGGCCGGTGGTGCAATGGAGGCCTGAGGCCGGTATTTAGCGGGTATACTTGGGCATTCGTTTTCCCAGGATACCCGCAACAATGCACAGCGACGCCTTCGACCTCAAAGCCCTGATCCGCCCAGTGGTGGACTTTCCCAAGCCCGGCGTGATCTTCCGTGATATCACCCCGCTGTTCCAGTCGCCGCGCGGGCTGCGCTATGTGGCCGACCAGTTCATCGAGCGCTATGTCGAGGCTGAGTTCAGCCACATTGGCGCCATGGACGCGCGGGGTTTCCTGATTGGTTCGATCATCGCCCACCAGTTGAACAAGCCACTGATCCTGTTCCGCAAGCAAGGCAAGCTGCCAGCCGACGTGCTGAGCGAGGGTTACCAGACCGAGTACGGCGAGGCCTTCCTGGAGGTGCACGCCGACAGCCTGTGCGAAGGCGATTCGGTGTTGATTTTCGATGACTTGATTGCCACGGGCGGGACCTTGCTGGCAGCGGCCAACCTGGTGCGCCGCACTGGTGCGCAAGTGTTCGAGGCCGCCGCGATCATCGACCTACCCGAACTGGACGGTTCGCGCCGGCTGCAGGCGGCGGGAGTGCCGACCTTCTGCCTGACCGAGTTTTCCCTCAGCGAGTATTGAGTTTCAAGTTGAAAATCGCAAGTCGCAAGCAAAAGCCGATCTGCTTTTGCTTGTAGCTTGTAGCTTGTAGCTTGTAGCTTGTAGCTTGCAGCTTGCAGCTTGCAGCTTGCAGCTTGCAGCTTGTAGCTTCAGAGCGAAATCGGCCGTCGCCCGGCAAAGGCATGGGCCAGTGTCCCGCCATCCACCAGTTCGAGTTCCCCGCCCAGGGGCACACCATGGGCGATGCGCGAGGCCACCAGGCCTTTTTCATTGAGCAGTTGGGCGATGTAATGCGCCGTCGCCTCGCCTTCCACGGTCGGGTTGGTCGCCAGGATCACCTCGGTGAAGGTACCCTGCTCTTCGATCCGCGCCATCAGTTGCGGAATGCCGATGGCCTCCGGGCCCAGGCCGTCCAGCGGCGACAGGTGGCCTTTGAGCACGAAGTAACGGCCGCGGTAGCCGGCCTGCTCGACCGCATACACATCGGTCGGCCCCTCGACCACACACAGCTGGGTGTCGTCACGCCGTGGGTCAGCACACTGTGGGCACAGGTCCTGCTCGGTCAAGGTGCGGCACTGCCGGCAATGCCCTACCCCTTCCATGGCCTGGGTCAAAGCCTGAGCCAGGCGCAGCCCCCCGCTACGGTCACGCTCGAGCAGTTGCAGGGCCATGCGCTGGGCGGTTTTCTGGCCTACACCTGGCAAGATGCGCAGGCCGTCGATCAATTGGCGGATAAGGGGGCTGAAGCTCATGGGGAAGGCCTGACAATTCAATAAGGGGCGGTTTATACCCAGCGGGGGCAGTGGCGTCAAATCAGCCTCCGGGTGGGAGCGCGCCGGGTCAAGAATAATGACCGCGGCGGCTGCGAGTACGCACAAAAAAAACCGCCGCTGGTGTCAGCGGCGGTTTTCGAGGGCGCATGCCTTAGAACGGCATCTTGAAGCCCGGCGGCAGCTGCATGCCGGCGGTCATGCCGCCCATTTTTTCCTGGCTGCTCTGCTCCACCTTGCGCACTGCATCGTTCAACGCAGCGGCGATCAGGTCTTCCAGTACTTCCTTGTCATCTTCATCGGTCGACATCAGGCTCTGGTCGATGCTGACGCGCTTGACGTCGTGACGACCGGTCATCACCACGCTCACCAGGCCGCCACCGGACTGGCCGGTGACTTCGGCGTTGGCCAGCTCTTCCTGCATTTTCTGCATTTTTTCCTGCATCTGCTGGGCCTGCTTCATCAGGCCGGCCATGCCACCTTTCATCATGGGGGTATACCTCGATTGGGTCATTTGATGCGGCCCAGCGCCGGGCCGGCCGCAGGGTTATCCGTTACTGGCCCTGGTTGGCCAGGGCTTCTACAGGCTCAATAGTATCCTGCCGCACCTTGGCACCGAACAACTTGATCATCTGCTGGATCAATGGATCCTGCTCGATCGAGGCGACGGCGCCCTGCTGACGCTCGGCCCGCTTGCGCGCGGCGGCCTGGGCCGGGGTTTCCTGCTCGGGCAGGACCAGTTCGATGCGCAGGTTCAGCGTGCGCCCCAGATGCTGGTTGAGCGCCTCGTTCAGGCGCCGCTGCTGGGTCGTGTTGAACAGCGCACCTTGGCCTGGGTCCAGGTGCAGCAGCCAGTCGTCGCCATCGGCGGCAATCAGCGTACAGTTTGCTGCGATGTTGCCTGTCATACCGGAGACAGGCAACTGTGGGAATAATTCCAGCCATTGCAGGGCCAGACCGGTGGCCGGCTTGGCGGCTGGCAACGGGGCAGGCGCGGGCGCAGGGGCTTCTTCCTGAACGTGTTCGGCCAACTCGTCGAGGTAGCTGAAGCCAACCGGATCGCTTTCGCCGCCATAGTAGTCCTCGTCCAGCGGCGGCTCGTCGTCCCGGTCCATGCCAACGGCGGCATAGGCAGACGGGTCGAAAGGCGGCTCGTCATGCACGACAGGCGCAGCCTGCGGGGTCGGCCGCGGGGCTGGCGCGGGCTCGGCAACAGGCTCTGTGACAGGCGCGCTGGCCGGGGCTGGGTCCTCCCACGGCAGGTCGACCACCTCGGCGACGGGCTCAGGCACCGAAATGGCCTCGACTTCGGCCCTCAGCTCGGCGTCTGCGGGCAGCTCGGGCTCATGGTCCACCGTGGCTGGCGGCGGCACTACCAGCGGCGCGGGCGCCGGCTCGGCGGCGGGCGGCGGCACGGCAGGCGCAGGGGCTGCCACCGGGTTGGCAGGATCAGCTGTGGCCTGGCTGATCCCCACTGGCTTTAGCACCGGTTTCGGCGCATCGTCGGTGTCGGCCGGGCGGAAGGCGAGCATCCGCAACAAGACCATCTCGAAGCCACCACGCGGGTCCGGCGCCAGCGGCAGGTCACGTCGGCCGATCAGGCCCATCTGGTAATAGAACTGCACATCCTCGGCCGGTAATGCCTGGGCCAGCGCCAGCACCCGGTCGCGGTCGCCCTGGCCGTTGTCCACTGCCTCGGGCAGCGCCTGGGCGATGGCTACACGGTGCAGCACGTTGAGCATTTCCGCCAGCACGCCAGCCCAGTCCGGGCCTTGCTCGGCCAGGTTGCGCACGGCCTCCAGCAGGGCCCGGGCATCGCCCTCGAGCAGCGCCTGCAGCACCCCATAGACCTGCCCGTGGTCGAGGCTGCCGAGCATGGCCCGCACATCGGCGGCCAGCACCTTGCCTTCGCCGAATGCGATGGCCTGGTCGGTCAGGCTCATGGCGTCACGCATGGAGCCGTCGGCGGCACGGCCCAACAGCCACAGGGCATCTGCCTCGAACGGGACGTTCTCCGCAGCAAGCACATGGCTGAGGTGCTCGACCACCCGCTCTGGGCTCATGTTCTTCAGCGAGAACTGCAGGCAACGCGACAGGATGGTGGCCGGCAGCTTCTGCGGATCGGTGGTGGCCAGGATGAACTTGACGTACGGCGGCGGCTCTTCCAGGGTCTTGAGCAAGGCGTTGAACGAGTGCGTCGAGAGCATGTGCACTTCGTCGATCAGGTAGACCTTGAAGCGCCCACGGCTGGGCGCGTACTGCACGTTATCGAGCAGTTCGCGGGTGTCTTCGACCTTGGTACGGCTCGCGGCGTCGATTTCGATCAGGTCGACGAAGCGGCCCTCGTCGATCTCCCGGCACACCGAACAGGTGCCGCAGGGCGTGGAGGTGATACCCGTCTCGCAGTTCAGGCATTTGGCGATGATACGGGCAATGGTAGTCTTGCCCACGCCACGAGTACCCGTGAACAGGTAGGCATGGTGCAGGCGCTGGTTGTCCAAGGCATTGATCAAGGCCTTGAGCACATGGGTCTGGCCGACCATTTCGCGGAACGAGCGCGGACGCCATTTACGTGCAAGAACCTGATAACTCATCGAAAAACCATCGTAGCCTGATCGAGCGGAAGATCGCTAATGCTAGCGGAGCGGGGGCAAAATTGCACCCTGCGCAGCTCGGCTAAGCTATGAATCGAGCGCCTGTTGTCCAGGGAGGAGATGCTTTTGCGAAAACTGCTGGCCTTGCTGTTGGTCTGGGCTACCCAGAGCGTGGCTGAACAGCCGGTGCTGCGTTTTTCCGTGGCTGAAAGCTGGAGCATGCCGCTGGTGCGGGTTGAAGACGACCAGCCGGTTGAGGGCCTGGTCTATGACCTTGTACAGGCGCTGGCCAGGGAAGCAGGGGTCCGCCCTCACTATCACGTGATGGCCAGGCTACGCTTGCAAGAGGCCATGAACAGCGGTGACATTGATGTGCGTTGCTATGTCAGCACGCAATGGTTCAATGACCGCCCAGGGGACTTTGTCTGGAGCATACCGCTGTTTCACCAGCGCGACGTGCTGGTGGGGCGCATTGGCGACAGCACCCCGGTCGCAGCAGAGCAACTGCCACCCCAAGCCATCGGCACGGTGCTGGGTTATACCTATCCATCCCTGCAACCCCTGCTTGACCAAGGCCGCCTGAGCCGCGAAGACAGCCGCAGCCAGCTGCTGGTCCTGCAGAAATTGCAAGCCCACCGCTATCGCCATGCAGTGAGCAACGAGTTGTCGCTGCAGTGGTTCAACCAAGGGCAGCCGGCGGCTCAGCAACTGCAAGTACTGGCAGTGCTGGAGGAGCAGGACCTGGGGTGCATGGTGCGCAACGACCCGACGATACCCACACAAGGGCTGCTGCGCGCCTTGGTGCGGCTGAAGCAGACGGGGGAAATCGAGCGGATCCTTCAGCGGTACGCGGGGATGGGCCGTAGCGACAACCCGTCTGTCGCTCGCCCGTGAAACAGACGCGCTGGTGATGCTCAGAAGCTGCAAGCCAGCACTCTCCCTGTGGTCGCTGCCTTGCCGGCGATCTACGGTGAAGCT
This sequence comes from Pseudomonas sp. NY5710, assembly GCF_013305665.1. Taxonomy (NCBI): domain Bacteria; kingdom Pseudomonadati; phylum Pseudomonadota; class Gammaproteobacteria; order Pseudomonadales; family Pseudomonadaceae; genus Pseudomonas; species Pseudomonas sp. NY5710. Next base: position 1,787,010 of record NZ_CP045554.1, on the reverse strand, counting down.
GGTGCCTATACCGCGTCGCCTGTTTCGCGGGCACGCCCGCTCCCACAGGGTATTGCGACCGATTCGAGCTCGCGTGCTGCCTGTGACATGGACTACAGCATGCATGGAAACCGGCGATAGTGCCTCGCACCCTGTCAGCGCATAGTTTCGTGATACCTATGGCAGCTTAACCACTACCGAAAAGACAGGCCGATGCTTCAGGATGACCGCTCACACCTCGAACTTGAGAAGTTACAAAATGAAGGCCGCAAGCTAGGCGCCGAGACGCAGAAATTCGTGGCAGAAGCGCGTACGCTCAGACAAGAAGCTTTTTGGTATCCCATAGCAACTGGCTCAGCGGTCGTAACGACCATCGTTGGCATCATGGCGCTGGCCAGCAAGCTGTAAGTTTTAGATCGATCCAGTAACAAGGAGTCGCTAATGCGCTTCACTCCCCCCAAGTCACACTGAAAACGCACGAAGTGAAGCGGAGGCATTCGCCGAGGAAATGCGCAAGCTCAGAACATCCTCACCCTGGACAGGCGTGCTGCTGTTTTACCTTGGCGCACTTTCTACAGCGCTCATGCTGATTGCCGGCATTTTAATCCTGCGCTCGCTCTGACCGCCGGCCTGTACTCACACCGAGGCCCGCAGCCCCGCACTCAGGAACAACCCCACACCAAACACAAAATGCGTAACCAGGCTCTTCACGCAATTACGCGCAGGCGTCGGTGTCCTCGACGCAAAGAACCCTGCCCCCAACAACGGCTGCATGAGACACAACGGCGCAACGGCCGTGCCCACACCGAGAACTACCGCAGGCAGCAAGGTAGGCGCCATCAACCATCGCTCCCCCACAAACCCAACCAGCAATATCGCGAACAGCACGCCGACGGCGTAATGAATCCCCCACCCCAACACCTGCTCATGCCGCACCGGTTCAGCCCTGGCAATCGCCTGATGCCGCACACGCCCATTCAGCAGATGCCCCGCCCAACGCCCGACCATGGCGAAATTCAAGGTGGCAACGCCCAAGCGCCTCAGCAACAGGCCCCACATGTCCATTACTACCGTAGCACCGATACCGATCGGCAAGGCCGCTGAAAACATCGCAGTAAACGTCATTGAAAATTCCCATAGATTGACTGTCATCACCACGCCACGCCACGCAGCATAGAAGTTGAAGCCAGCTTTAAGTCAAGGACCCAAAATGGACATAGCCGAGGTTGCCAAACGCACGGGCGTACCCGCCTCGACACTGCGTTACTACGAGAAGAAAGGGCTGCTCAAATCGCTCGCTGCACACGGCCAGCGGCGTCAGTTCGCAGCCGATGTGGCAGACCGCCTGGCGCTGATCGCCTTGGGCCAGGCTGCGGGTTTTTCGCTGGATGAGATGGGAGCGATGCTGGTGAATCTGCAGGTCGACCGGCAGCAGCTGCTACTCAAAGCCGATGAACTGGATGCACGGATCAGGCGCCTACAGGCTATGAGCAAAGGCTTGCGACATGCGGCGCAGTGCCCTGAGGAGGATCATCTGGCCTGCCCTAAATTCCAGCGACTGATGAAGCTGTCGGCGTTGGGGGCATTGGGCGAGAAGCAGGACAGAAAGAAGGCGTTCGCAGCAGATTGAGGTTTTCCGACCCCGGAATGGAGGCGGCCCCACCAGCCACACCCCGGCACTCGATGTTCCCGCTATGGCTGCTCCCTTCCGGGCCTGACCAGGTTAACGGGTAATCAATGCGGGGGGACCGATGGGGCCACCACTACATGCCTCGCTGAGCAGCGAGTGGCGCCATTGTACCGGTCCTGGGGGCAGATACAACCTCTAGGAGCAGAAAAAGTCATCATTTCTCAATGACTTGTCTGGGTTGGGGTGATGTTGCAGGCAAGACTGGCGCGAGCCCTGTGGGAGCGGGCGTGCCCGCGAAGCAAGCTACGCGATGGATGGCACCGGCTTTGCCGGTGTTCGCGGGCATGCCCGCTCCCACAAGGGGCGCGCGCAGGGACTTAAATAGCGATGCCCTGCTCGGCCAGGAACGCGACGAAGGCCTCTTCGTCCAGCACCTTCACGCCCAGCTCGCTGGCCTTGGCCAGCTTCGATCCAGCCCCCGGCCCTGCGACCACGCACTGGGTCTTGCCCGACACCGAACCGGCCACCTTGGCGCCAAGGCTTTCCAGCTTGTCCTTGGCCACATCCCGGCTCATGCGCTCCAGGGTACCGGTCAGTACCCAGGTCTGGCCGGCCAGCGGCAAACCTTCGGCGACTTTCTTCTCGCTGGTCCAGTGCATGCCGAACGCCAGCAACTGCGCCTCGATAGCCCGCGCCAGTTTCTGGTTGGCTTCATCCTTGAAGAATTCACGCACCGCATCCGCCTGCTTGGCCGCCAGTGCCTGGCGCAGGTCGATGCCGTCGGCAGCGATGATCTTGTCCAGGCTGCCGAGCTTGGCTACCAGTTTCTCGGCACCGGTTGGGCCTACCGAAGCGATGTCGAGCTTGGCGATCATGCCGGCCAAGCTGGTGCTGGCCGCGAATTCGGCGGCCAACTCGCCTTCGTCCTGCAGTTGCATGCCGCTGTCGAGCAACTGCTGGATAACCTTCTGGTTGTGTTCGTCTTCGAAGAAGTTGTGAATCTCGTAGGCGACCTCAAGGCCAATGTCCGGCAGATACGTCAGCACCTGCGGCAAGGCCTGCTGCACGCGCGCCAGGCTGCCCAGCGAACGGGCCAGCACCTTGGCCGTCTCCTCACCCACATCCGGTATGCCCAGCGCATAGATGAAACGCGCCAGGCTCGGCCGCTTGCTGGCTTCGATGGCATCCAGCAGTTTGCGGGTGGACACCTCGGCGAAGCCTTCCAGGCCGACCACCTGCTCGAACTGCAGCTTGTACAGGTCAGCCGGCGAGCCGATCAGGCCTTCGTCCACCAACTGCTCGACGCTTTTTTCGCCAAGCCCGTCGATGTCCATGGCGCGACGCGACACATAGTGAATGATCGCCTGCTTGAGCTGCGCACCACAGGCCAGGCGGCCGACACAGCGGTACACCGCCCCTTCGCTGGTGGTTTCCTTGCCCTTGCTGCGCTTGACCAGCTGGGTGCGCTCGACTTGCGAGCCACACACCGGGCACTCGCTTGGCACGGCAACCGGGCGGGCATCGTCCGGGCGACGCTCCAGCACCACCTGCATCACCTGCGGGATCACGTCGCCGGCCCGGCGGATGATCACCGTGTCGCCAATGCGCAGGCCCAGGCGGGCGATTTCGTCCATGTTGTGCAGGGTGGCGTTGGACACGGTCACGCCCGCCACCTTGACCGGTTTCAGGCGCGCCACCGGGGTGACCGCGCCGGTACGGCCGACCTGGAACTCGACGTCCAGCACCTCGGTCAGCTCTTCCATGGCCGGGAACTTGTGGGCGATTGCCCAGCGCGGTTCACGGGCGCGGAAGCCCAGTTCACGCTGGGCGGCCAGGCTGTTGACCTTGAATACCACACCATCGATTTCATACGGCAGGCTGTTACGTCGCTCGCCGATGTCGCGGTAGTAATCCAGGCACTCTTCGATCCCTGCCGCATGCTTGAGCTCGCGGCTGATCGGCAGGCCCCATGCCTTGAGCTGTTCAAGGATGCCGATATGGCTGTCGCCGATGCTGGCAGACAGCTGACCGACGCCGTAGCAGCAGAACTCCAGCGGGCGGCTGGCCGTGATTTTCGAATCGAGCTGGCGCAGGCTACCGGCAGCCGCGTTGCGGGGGTTGGCGAAGGTCTTGCCGCCGGCTTCGGCCTGGGCTGCATTGAGGCGGTCGAAGCCGGCCTTGCTCATGTAGACCTCGCCACGCACTTCCAGCACCGCGGGCCAGCCCTCGCCGTGCAACTTCAGCGGAATGTTGCGCACGGTGCGTACGTTGGCGCTGATATCTTCGCCAGTGGTGCCATCGCCGCGCGTGGCACCCTGCACCAGCTGGCCGTCGCGGTACAGCAGGCTAACGGCCAGGCCATCGAGCTTGGGTTCGCAGCTGTAGTCAACGGCGCCCGGCTGATCGAGGCCGTCCACCACACGGCGGCCGAACTCACGCAGGTCGGCTTCCTCGAAGGCGTTGCCCAGGCTGAGCATGGGCACTTCATGGCGCACCTGGCTGAAGGCCGACAGGGCTGCACCGCCGACGCGCTGGGTGGGCGAGTCGGGGGTAACCAGGTGCGGGTGTTCGGCTTCCAACGCCTTGAGCTCGTTGAACAGGCGGTCGTATTCGGCGTCGGGCACACTGGGCTCGTCGAGCACGTAGTAGCGGTAGTTGTGCTGGTCGAGTTCGGCACGCAGTTCGTGGATACGGGTTTCGGCGGTCATGGGGTTTGTCTTCTCTTGCAAAGCAAAAGAGCAGCCTGGGGTGGTGCGCGGGGTTCCAGGTGTCTATTGCCTGTGCCGGCCTCTTCGCGGGTAAACCCGCTCCTACATGGGCATCACACGCCCAATGGCGGTGGTGTACCTGTAGGAGCGGGTTTACCCGCGAAGAGGCCGGCACAGGCAACGACGGTACCCGAACCGACCCGCACGCCCTCAGGCTGCTCTTTCGTTGGATCTGTCAGCGCTTCTGGGTCAGCGCACGGCGCTCGAACTCGACGATGCGCTGGCGATAGTGCTCGATGGTCTGGGCAGTCAGCACGCTGCGCTGGTCGTCCTTGAGCTCACCGTTCAGTTCATGGGCCAGCTTGCGCGCGGCCGCCACCATCACGTCAAAGGCCTGCTTCGGATGACGTGGGCCAGGCAGGCCGAGGAAGAAGCTCACCGCACGGGTGCTGAAATGGTCGATGTCATCCAGGTCGAACACACCAGGCTTGACCGCATTGGCCATGGAGAACAGCACTTCGCCGTGGCCGGCCATGCTTTCATGGCGGTGGAAGATGTCCATTTCGCCGAAGCGCAGGCCGCTTTCAAGAATGTTCTGCAACAATGCCGGGCCCTTGAAGCCACCCTCGTCGCGGGAAATGACGCTGATCACCAGCACCTCTTCGGCCGGCGGCAGCTCCTTGACGCTGCTGCTGGCAGCGGGCGCAGGGTTGGCACGGGTGTTGTCGGCGGCGAAGTCGTCGTCGCTGTCGGTGAACAGGTCGGGCTCGCGCGGCTCGGCGCTCAGGCCCAGGTCGCCCTGCTGCACATCGGCCGCGGCTGTGGCGCGCTTGCCACGCTTGCTGGCCTTGGCCGGCTTTGGCTCGCGCTCGCGGTCACGTGCCGAGGCGCTGAGCGAAGGCAGGTCGCTTTCGTCCAGTTCCGGTTCTTTATGGGTATCCAGCACCCGCGGCGGGCCGAGCACTTCGGCACTGCCGCCCTCTTCGTCCGGCAGGTTGGAATAACTGCGGTCCAGACGGAATTTCAACTTGCCTTTGCCGCCGCGCATGCGGCGCCAGCCGTCGAAAAGAATACCGGCAATGACAATGATGCCGATGAGGATCAGCCACTCGCGCAGACCGATTTCCATGTAATCCCGTGCCTCTATAAAAATATGCTTGAAAACAAAGGGTTCAAAGCCCTTTAACACGTGGCGCCAACTCTATGTTCTGACAGGCGTTTTACCCACGCAATAAACGAGTGACATTAAGCTAGCACGACCAAAGACAACTTTACACCGTCTGTCGCACATGACGGGGGCATTTCCTTGGAGAAAGTGCCCGCATCGTCGCGCATCACGCATCGACCATGGCCATGGCGGCCTCCACATCAACTGCAACAAGACGTGAACAACCGGGTTCATGCATGGTTACCCCCATCAGTTGATCGGCCATCTCCATCGCAATCTTGTTATGGGTGATGTAGATGAACTGCACGCTCTCACTCATTTCCTTGACCAGGCGCGCGTAGCGCCCGACGTTGGCATCGTCCAGCGGCGCATCGACTTCGTCGAGCATGCAGAACGGTGCGGGGTTCAACTTGAAGATGGCAAACACCAGCGCCAATGCGGTCAGTGCCTTTTCGCCGCCGGACAGCAGATGGATGGTGCTGTTCTTCTTGCCCGGTGGTCGCGCCATGATCGTCACCCCTGTATCGAGTAGATCTTCGCCCGTCAGTTCCAGATAAGCGCTGCCACCACCGAAAACTTTTGGGAAAAGTGCCTGTAACCCGGCATTTATCTGATCAAAGGTATCCTTGAAGCGGTTGCGGGTTTCCTTGTCGATCTTGCGAATGACGTTTTCCAGGGTCTCCAGTGCCTCCACCAGGTCGGCGTCCTGGGCATCAAGGTAGCGCTTGCGCTCAGATTGTTGCTCGTACTCCTCAATGGCGGCGAGGTTGATCGCGCCCAGGCGTTGGATACGCGCCTCGAGTTGCTCCAGCGCCTGCTCGGTGCCCTGCTCGCTGGCATCGGACTCCAGGGTGGCAAGCACCCCTTGCAGGTCGTAACCGTCGGCCAGCAGCTGCTCATGCAAGGTCTTGCGCCGCACATCCAGGCCTTGGCACTCCAGCCGCAGCTGCTCCAGCTGGCCGCGCAACAGCAGCGCCTGCTGCTCGGCCTGCGTGCGGCGCTTCTCGGCCTCGCGCAATTCGCGGTCGGCTTCGTCCATGTGCAGGCGCGCCTGGCGCATTTCCTCGTCAACACTCATGCGCAGTTCCAGCAGCGCTTCGAGCTTCAGGCGCAACTCCTCCTGTGGCGCCTCGCCCTCCTCCAGGTTCAGGCTCAGTTGCTCCTGGCGCTCGGCCAGCCTTGCCGCCTGCTGTTCCAGGCGCTCCAGGGCCTGGCGGGTGGATTCATGCTGTGCCCGCAGCGAGCCCAGGCGCACGGCCAGCTGGTGGGCGTGGTCCTTGTGCTGGCGGGCCTCCTGGCGCACCCGGTCGAGGCTTTCGCGCAGGGCGTCGCGGCGGGCCATCAATTGCTCGCGCTGTTCGGTGTCCTGGGCCATCAGCTCCACCGCCTCTTGCAGCAACAAGCGGGCTTCGCCCAGCTGTTCGTGCTCAAGGGCGCGCTGCTCCTCCAGTTCGGCCAGTTCTTCGTGCAAGCGCCGGCGGCGCAGCTCGACCTGTTCGGCGCGCGCACGGCTGGCCGAGAGGCTGGCTTTCAGTTCACCGTGCAGGCGGTTTTCTTCCTGGCTGCGGCGGCGCAGTTGCTCGCGCTGTTCTTCCAGGTCCCGCTGCTGCTCGCGCAGGGTTTGCAACTGTTGCTCAAGCTGTTCCAACGCCGCTTCCTGCCGCAGTTGTTCCTGGCCCAGGCGGTCGATTTCCTGGCCACGCGCCAGCACACCGCCTTCGGCCTCACCGCCACGGCGCACCCGCAGGAAGTGCCGGCCAACCCAGTAACCATCGCGGCTGACCAGGCTCTGGCCGTCGCCAAGCGATGTGCGCTGCGCCAGCGCCTGGGCCAAGTTTTCGACAGGCTTGACCTGGCTCAGCCAGGGGGCCAGATCAACACGGCCTTCGACCTTTTCCAGCAGGCTGCCGGGCAACGACGCGCTGGCTTCGCTGGCCTGCAGCAAGCGCAGCTCGCCTTGTTCCAAACCGGCAAAATCCAGGCCGTTGAAATCGTCCACCAGCACGGCCTGCAGGTCAGCGCCGAGCACGGCTTCTACGGCAAGCTCCCAGCCCGGTTCTACCCGCATGCCTTCGGCCAAGCGTGGCTGTTGCTCCAGGCCCTGGCCCTGCAGCCAGTCTGCGGCGCCGGCCCCCGGCTCCAGGGCTGCCTGCTGCAACGCTTCCAAGGATGCCAGGCGGCCGCCCAGGCGCTGCAGGTCGCCTTGCGCCTGCTGCTGGGCCTGGGTAGCCTGCTGCAACTGCCCGCGCGCGCATTCCAGACGCTCGACCACCTGTTCTTCGCAGAGCTGCAGTTCTTCCAGCAACATTTCGCTGCTGGCCAGTTGCTCGGCCAGATCCAGCAGGGTGGCGTCCTGCGGATCGCTCCCCAGTTGCTCGCGCTCTTCGCCCAGCTTGCGCTGGCGCTCAGCCTGGCGCTCCAGGCTGGTTTCCAGCTGCTGCAGGCGCGCCTGCTGCACTTCGGCCTGGCGGCGTGGCTCGGCGGAACGGCTGTTGAAGCTGTCCCACTGCTCTTGCCAGCCGTGCATGGCCAGCTCGGCCTCTTCCAGTGCCGCCGCAGCCTCTTCGGCGGCGGCCAGGGTCATTTCCTGCTCGGGTTCGAGCATGGCCAACTCTTCGCCCAGGGTCGCCAGCAACGTGCGATCATGCCCCAGGTGCGACTCGGTTTCCAAGCGGGTGCGTTCGGCCTCCTTGAAGTCGTCCTGCAACTGGCGCAGGCGCTGCTGACCGTGCTGGATACTCTGCTCGACCCGGGCAATGTCACCGGCCACCGAATAGAAGCGGCCCTGCACCTGGTTGAACCGCTCGGACAACTCGTGATGACCGTCACGCAGGCGCTCGATACTGGCATCGGCGTTGCGCTGCTCGGCCACCAGTGCCTCGTGGGCCACGCCCTGGTCACCGATCACCGACTCGCGCTGGCGCACTCGCTCGTCCAGGTCGCGCCAGCGCAAGGCCGACAGGCGCGCTTTCAGCTGCCGTTCCTGCGCCTTGTACTCACGGTACTTTTCCGCGGCCTGGGCCTGGCGGTGCAGGCGCTCGAGCTGGCGTTCCAGTTCTTCACGCAGGTCGGTCAGGCGCGCCAGGTTTTCCTGGGTGCGGCGGATCCGGTTCTCGGTCTCGCGGCGGCGCTCCTTGTATTTGGAGATGCCGGCGGCTTCCTCGATGAAATTGCGCAACTCTTCGGGCTTGGCCTCGATCAGCTTGGAGATCATGCCCTGTTCGATGATCGAGTAGCTGCGCGGCCCCAGCCCGGTGCCGAGGAAAATGTCGGTGATGTCGCGCCGGCGGCACTTGGTGCCGTTCAGGTAGTAGCTGTTCTGCCCGTCGCGGGTGACCTTGCGGCGGATGGAAATTTCGGCGTACGCGGCATACTCGCCGACCAGGGTGGTTTCACTGTTGTCGAATACCAGCTCGATGCTGGCCTGGCTGACCGGTTTGCGGCCACTGGAGCCGTTGAAGATGACGTCGGTCATCGATTCGCCGCGCAGGTTTTTCGCCGAGCTCTCGCCCATCACCCAGCGCACCGCGTCGATGATGTTGGATTTGCCGCAGCCGTTGGGGCCGACCACGGCCGCCATGTTGCTGGGGAAATTGACCGTGGTCGGGTCGACGAACGACTTGAAGCCGGCCAGGCGAATGCATTTGAGGCGCATCGGTCAGCCTCGGGCCAGTGCCGCCAGCACCAGTTCGCAGCTGCGCTGGCAGTAAGCGGTAAGCACCTCGCGAATGTGCGGCAGGTCACGGGCGACCACTGCTTCGAGCAGGCGGGCGAACAGGTCGAGGTAATCGATCATGTTGGCCTGGCGTTGGTCCAGCGCCAGGTAATAGGCACGGCTCATGGCCGGCTGCAGGTTTTCCACGGTTTCCTGCAGGAATGGGTTATCGGCAAACGGATAGGCGGCGCGCATCACCGCGAAGCTGTCGCCGACGAAAGCCTTGATGTCCAGCCGGTCGTGGGCGCGCTGAAGCCGTTGCTGAATTTCCAGAAACGGGCGCAGGTCGGCTTCGGTGCGCCATTTTTGCGCAACCGCGTTGCCCAGCAGGATATAGAACTCGCCCATCAGCGCACACAGGCTGCGCACGTTGCGTTCGTCCAGCTCGGTGACGTGCGCACCGCGGCGCGGCAAAATCGCCACCAGGTGGCGGCGTTCGAGAATCAGCAGCGCTTCGCGCACCGAGCCACGGCTGACATTGAGTGCCTGCGTAACCTTTTGCTCCTGAATGCGCTCGCCGGGCGCCAGCTCGCCGCGGATGATGCGTTCGGCCAGGTAATCGGCAATCTGCTCGGAGAGGCTGTCCGGGGCCTTGAACGTCATGGTTTTCCTTCAAAATCATTGAACTGGGCACAAGGGGCGAAGTGTAGCGCACTTGACCATTGGTCGCGCAGAGGGAGCAGGCGCTTTATTTGACCCCGCAGACAACCGCGGGGCCGGCGCGATCTATGCTTGCAATAGGGCAATGAACAGGGTTGGGCGAGACCATGCGCAATTTCTTGACCTTTGGGTCAGAAAAATATTGACCTGCTGGACAGGTGTTGCTTAGAGTCCGCCCAACAACAATAAAACCATTGCGAGGCCATCCCCGTGATCCAGTTTCTCGTCAATCAGGAGCTGCGTAGTGAGCACGCCCTGGACCCTAACATGACGGTGCTGCAGTACCTGCGCGAGCACCTGGGCAAACCCGGCACCAAGGAAGGCTGCGCCAGCGGTGACTGCGGCGCCTGCACCGTGGTGGTCGGTGAACTGACCCAGGACGAACAGGGCAACGACAGCCTGCGCTACCGCAGCCTCAATTCGTGCCTGACCTTCGTCTCGTCGCTGCATGGCAAGCAACTGATCAGCGTCGAGGGCCTCAAGCACCAGGGCCAGCTGCACATCGTGCAGCAGGCCATGGCCGACTGCCATGGTTCGCAATGCGGGTTCTGCACACCAGGCTTCGTGATGTCGCTGTTTGCCCTGCAAAAGAACAGCGACGGTGCCGACCTGCACCAGGCCCAGGAGGCCCTGGCCGGCAACCTGTGCCGCTGCACCGGCTACCGGCCGATCCTCGACGCCGCCGAGCAGAGCTGCCGTCAGCCTTGCCGCGACCAGTTCGATGCTCAGCAGGCGCATACCATCAGCCGCCTGAAGGCCATTGCCCCCACCCAGACCGGTGAACTGAACAGCGGCGACAAGCGCTGCCTGGTGCCACTGACCGTGGCGGATCTTGCCGAACTGTACAGCTCGCACCCAGAGGCGCGGCTGCTGGCCGGCGGTACCGACCTGGCTCTGGAAGTCACCCAGTTCCACAAGACCCTGCCGGTGATGATCTACGTGGGCCACGTCGCCGAACTCAAACGCATCGAAAAAACCGCCAGCCACCTGGAAATCGGCGCTGCAACCCCGCTTACCGACTGCTACGGCGCCCTGAACGACGAGTACCCCGACTTCGGCGCCCTGCTGCACCGCTTCGCCTCGCTACAGATCCGCAACCAGGGCACCCTCGGTGGCAACATTGGCAATGCCTCACCGATTGGCGACTCGCCACCCCTGCTGATCGCCCTGGATGCGCAGGTGGTGCTGCGCCAGGGTGAGCGTCAACGGGTGATGCCGCTGGAGGACTACTTCATCGACTACCGCATCACTGCCCGCCAGGACAGCGAGTTCATCGAGAAGATCATCGTGCCACGCGCCAGCCGCGACTGGGCGTTCCGTGCCTACAAGGTATCCAAGCGCCTGGACGACGACATCTCCGCCGTGTGCGGCGCTTTCAACCTGAGCATCGAGGACGGAGTGGTCAGCGGTGTGCGCATCGCCTTCGGCGGCATGGCAGCGATACCCAAGCGCGCGCGCGCCTGCGAAGCCGCGCTGCGCGGCAAACCCTGGAACGCGGCTGCCATCGAGCGTGCCTGCCAGGCCTTGGCCGAAGACTTCACCCCGCTCAGCGACTTCCGCGCCAGCAAGGAATACCGCCTGCTGACTGCGCAAAACCTGCTGCGCAAGTACTTCATCGAACAGCAATCGCCGCACATCGAAACCCGGGTGACCGCTTATGTCTAACCACCATGTAGCCAAGAGCCAGGCCGAGATGGCCGAACTGTTCAGCCAGCACCTGACCACCGGGGTTGGCCGCAGCGTCAAGCACGACAGCGCCGACAAACATGTTTCCGGCGAGGCGCTGTACATTGACGACCGCCTGGAATTCCCCAACCAGCTGCACGTCTATGCCCGCACCGCCGACCGTGCCCATGCGCGCATCCTGCGCATCGACACCACGCCGTGCTATGCCTTCGAGGGCGTGCGCATCGCCATCACCCACGAAGATATCCCTGGCCTGAAGGACATCGGCCCGGTGGTGGCGGGTGACCCGCTGCTGGCTATCGACAAGGTCGAGTTCTTCGGCCAGCCGGTGCTGGCCGTGGCTGCGGGTGACCTGGACACCGCACGCAAGGCGGCCATGGCCGCAATCGTCGAATACGAGGACCTGGAACCGGTGCTGGACGTGGTCGACGCGCTGCGCAAGCGGCACTTCGTGCTCGACAGCCACACCCACCAGCGCGGCGACTCCGCCAGCGCCCTGGCCAGCGCCCCGCACCGCCTCCAGGGCACCCTGCACATCGGTGGCCAGGAGCACTTCTACCTGGAAACGCAGATTTCCTCGGTGATGCCTACCGAAGATGGCGGCATGATCGTCTACTGCTCCACGCAGAACCCCACCGAAGTGCAGAAGCTGGTCGCCGAAGTACTCGACGTGCCGATGAACAAGGTGGTACTGGACATGCGCCGCATGGGCGGCGGCTTTGGCGGCAAGGAAACCCAGGCCGCCAGCCCGGCCTGCCTGTGCGCGGTGGTGGCGCGCCTGACCGGCCAGCCGACCAAGATGCGCCTGCCGCGGGTCGAAGACATGACCATGACCGGCAAGCGCCACCCGTTCTACGTCGAGTACGACGTGGGCTTCGATGAAGATGGGCGCCTGCATGGCATCAATCTGGACCTGGCCGGCAACTGTGGCTACTCGCCCGACCTGTCTGGCTCGATCGTCGACCGCGCCATGTTCCACTCCGACAATGCCTACTACCTGGGCGATGCCACCGTGCATGGTCACCGCTGCAAGACCAACACCGCCTCCAACACGGCGTACCGCGGCTTTGGCGGCCCGCAGGGCATGGTTGCCATCGAACAGGTGATGGACCACATTGCCCGCCACCTGGGCCGTGACCCCCTGGCGGTGCGCAAGGCCAACTACTACGGCAAGACAGAACGCAACGTCACCCATTACTACCAGACCGTCGAGCACAACATGCTCGAGGAGATGACCGCCGAGCTGGAGGCCAGCAGCGACTACGCCGAACGCCGCGAATCGATCCGCCGCTTCAACGCCAACAGCCCGGTGCTGAAGAAAGGCCTGGCCCTGACCCCGGTCAAATTCGGCATTTCGTTCACCGCCACCTTCCTCAACCAGGCCGGTGCGCTGATCCACATCTACACCGATGGCAGCATCCACCTGAACCACGGCGGCACCGAAATGGGCCAGGGCCTGAACACCAAAGTGGCGCAGGTGGTGGCACAGATCTTCCAGGTGGATTTCAGCCGTATCCAGATCACCGCCACCAATACCGACAAAGTGCCCAACACCTCGCCCACGGCAGCCTCGAGCGGTGCCGACCTGAACGGCAAGGCGGCCCAGAACGCGGCCGAGATCCTCAAGAAACGCCTGACCGAGTTTGCCGCACGGCACTACCAGGTGACCGAGGAAGACGTCGAGTTCCGCAACGGCCATGTGCGGGTGCGCGATCAGATCGTCAGTTTCGAGCAACTGGTGCAGCAGGCGTACTTTGCCCAGGTGTCGCTGTCCAGCACGGGTTTCTATCGTACGCCGAAGATTTATTACGACCGTAGCCAGGCCCGTGGCCGGCCGTTCTACTACTTTGCCTTCGGCGCTGCCTGTGTGGAGGTGGTCGTCGACACCCTGACGGGTGAATACAAGATGTTGCGTGCCGATATCCTGCACGATGTCGGTGACTCGCTGAACCCGGCCATCGACATTGGCCAGGTAGAGGGCGGTTTCATCCAGGGAATGGGCTGGCTGACCACCGAGGAACTGGTGTGGAACGCCAAGGGCAAGCTGATGACCAATGGCCCGGCCAGCTACAAGATTCCGGCAGTGGCCGACATGCCACTGGACCTGCGTGTGAAGCTGGTGGAAAACCGCAAGAACCCGGAAGACACCGTGTTCCACTCCAAAGCCGTGGGCGAGCCGCCGTTCATGCTCGGCATCGCCGCCTGGTGCGCGATCAAGGATGCCGTGGCGAGCCTTGCCGATTACCGCGTGCAGCCGAACATCGACGCGCCGGCAACGCCGGAGCGGGTGTTGTGGGGGTGTGAGCAGATGCGAAAGGCGGTGGCTGCCGCGCAACCTACTGAACAGAAACTGGAAACCGTCACCCACTGAGGTAGGTGGCCGCCTGTCCGGGCCCTATCGCCGGCAAGCCGGGCTCACACAGGTGCTGCACCGCTGGCGAGCCCTGTGTTGTCCCTGTGGGAGCCTGGCTTGCCAGGGATAGGGCCCTAACAGGCCACCCGGAATGAGGAACTGCATCATGCACCAATGGATCAACGCCCTCGCCGACCACCAGGCGCGTGGCGAAGCCTGCGTACTGGTGACCATCATCGAGGAACGCGGCTCGACCCCGCGCAATGCCGGCTCGAAGATGGTGGTCAGCGCCAGCGGCCTGTTCGACACGATCGGCGGTGGCCACCTGGAATACAAGGCGCTGCACATCGCCCGGCAGATGCTTGAGGCACAACGCACCACGCCGCACCTGGAACGCTTCAGCCTCGGCGCCAGCCTGGGCCAGTGCTGCGGCGGCGTCACCGTTCTGCTGTTCGAACCCATGGCTGCAGTGCAGGCGCACATCGCCGTGTTCGGCGCGGGCCATGTCGGCCGCGCTCTGGTACCCTTGCTCGCTGCCCTGCCCTGCCGGGTGCGCTGGGTCGACTCGCGTGAACAGGAATTCCCCGAATTCATCCCCAACGGGGTGACCAAGGTGGTCAGTGAAGAGCCGGTAGACGAAGTGGCACAGCTGCCGGCCGGTTGCTATTGCATCGTCATGACCCACAACCATCAGCTCGACCTGGAACTGACCGCCGCCATTCTCAAGCGCAACGACTTCACCTGGTTCGGCCTGATTGGCTCGAAGACCAAACGGGTCAAGTTCGAGCACCGCCTGCGCGAACGGGGCTACGACGACGCGCTGATGGCGCGCATGCGCTGCCCGATGGGCCTGGCCGAGGTCAAGGGCAAGCTGCCCATTGAGATCGCGGTGTCCATCGCCGGTGAAATCATCGCCACCTACAACGCCTGCTTTGGCCAGCACGACGCTGCCGCCAATGCCGGCCCCATTGCCCAGTTGCTGCCGCCCTCCCGGCGCAGCCAAGCCCTTTGACGAGTGAGTTATGACCGTTACCCGCAAAGCCTACCGTGCCGCCATCCTGCACAGCATCGCTGACCCGGCCGAGGTGGGCCTGGAGGCATCCCATGAATACTATGAAGACGGCCTGCTGGTCGTCGACGATGGCCGCATCAGCGCCGTTGGCCACGCCAGCGAGCTGCTGCCGACCCTGGCCGCCGATTTTCCGGTCGAGCACTACCAGGACGCACTGATCACCCCGGGTTTCATCGATACCCACATCCACTTCCCGCAAACCGGCATGATCGGTTCCTACGGCGAGCAGTTGCTGGACTGGCTGAACACCTACACCTTCCCGTGCGAACGGCAGTTTGCCGACAAGGCCCACGCCGACCCGGTGGCGAAGATCTTCCTCAAGGAACTGCTGCGCAACGGCACCACCACCGCATTGGTATTCGGCAGCGTTCACCCGGAATCGGTGAATGCCCTGTTCGAAGAGGCCGAGCGCCTGGACCTGCGGCTGATCGCCGGCAAGGTGATGATGGACCGCAACGCCCCGGACTACCTGACCGACACTGCCGAGTCCGGGTATACCGAAAGCAAGGCGCTGATCGAACGCTGGCACGGCAAAGGCCGCCTGCACTACTCCGTCACCCCGCGGTTCGCACCGACCAGCACGCCTGAACAGTTGACCCTGGCCGGGCAGTTGCTCAAGGAGCACCCGGGCGTGTACATGCACACGCACCTGTCAGAAAACCTCAAGGAAATCGACTGGGTCAAGTCGCTGTTCCCTGAGCAGAAGGGTTACCTGGATGTCTATGACCACTTCGAGCTGCTGGGCGAGCGCTCGGTATTCGCCCACGGCGTGCACCTGTGCGACGACGAATGCCAGCGCTTGGTCGAAACCGGCTCGGCCGTGGCCTTCTGCCCCACCTCCAACCTGTTCCTCGGCAGCGGCCTGTTCAACCTGCCGCAGGCCGAACGCTTCAAGGTCAATGTGGGCCTGGGCACCGACGTCGGCGCCGGGACCAGCTTCTCGCTGCTCAACACCCTGAACGAGGCGTACAAGGTGATGCAGCTGCAAGGCGCGCGCCTGCACCCGTTCAAGTCACTGTACCTGGCCACCCTCGGCGGCGCCCGTGCGCTGCGCCTGGACGACCGCATCGGCAGCCTGCGCCCCGGCAACGATGCCGACTTCGTGGTGCTGGACTACAAGGCCACGCCACTGCTGGACTACCGCATTCAGCAGTCCAACAGCATTGAAGAGACCCTGTTCGTGCTGACCACCCTGGGTGACGACCGCACCGTGCGTGAAACCTACGCTGCCGGGCGTTGCGTGCACCAGCGCTAGCCACCGCAGCCCTGGTAGGAGCGGCCTTGTGTCGCGATGGGCTGCAAAGCAGCCCCAGGGGTGAGCGCAAATGCACACCCCTGGGGCTAACCAGGCAAACGATCAACCCTTGACGGAAACCTTAGGCTTTTTCAGCAAATGCGAGAACACCGCATGCAGGTCGTCCGAGGCGCTTTCCTCGTCCAGGTTCAGCTTGCTGTCGATGTGGTCCATGTGGTGCATCATCAGGCTCACCGCCTGCTGGGCATCGCGCGCCTCGATGGCGTCGATCAGCTGCATGTGTTCGTCATACGAGCAGTGCGAACGCGTGCCGCTTTCGTACTGGGCAATGATCAGCGAGGTCTGCGACACCAGGCTGCGCTGGAAGCTGACCAGCGGCGCATTGCCCGCTGCCTCGGCCAACTTGAGATGGAACTCGCCGGACAGGCGGATACCGGCACCACGGTCGCCGCGCGAGAAGCTGTCACGCTCTTCACGCACCATCTGCCGCAGCTCGTTCAGCTGCTCGGCGGTGGCATGCTGCACGGCCAGTTCGGTAATGGCCCGTTCGACCATGCGCCGCGAGAAGAATACCTGGCGCGCCTCTTCAACGGTCGGGCTGGCCACCACGGCACCGCGGTTGGGCCGCAGCAACACCACGCTCTCGTGAGCCAGCCGCGACAGGGCGCGGCGGATGATGGTGCGGCTGACGCCGAAGATTTCGCCCAGCGCTTCCTCGCTCAACTTGGTGCCCGGGGCCAGCCGCTGTTCAAGAATCGCCTCGAAAATATGCGCGTAGACGATGTCGTCCTGGGTACCGCTGCGGCCGGCCTTGCCGACCCGTGCAGGTTTCTTCAGAGGTTGCAGCTGTTCGTTCATGGGCTCTCGAGGCACGAAGAGAAAGTATGGCGCCATTGTACACAGGCTGAGGCGATTCCGCAGGGGGCGTTTTAGCTATATAGCCGTTGTACGACGCATTGCGCACACAAAACATAAAACATTATTTGCATTCTTTGTACACAAAAGCATAATCCATCGAGCAACTTCTTGACCCATAAGTCAACAAAACGGTCGGACGTCTGCCTCACCTCGCGGGGTCACCAAGTGCATGGCGCAGGAACTGGCCCCCACAACAACAAGAAAGACTTGAGGAGTACACGCTGTGGAAAGCCGCAAATCCGAAGCCCCTACGCTGGATCTTGCCCCACCGCTCGAAACGAGTTGGCTGGAGCGGATTTTCAAACTCAAGCAACACGGCAGCACCGTCAAAACCGAAATGATCGCCGGGGTGACCACCTTCATCACCATGGCCTACATCATCTTCGTCAACCCCAACATCATGGCCGACGCCGGCATCGACCATGGCGCCGCCTTCGTCGCCACCTGCATTGCCGCGGCGCTGGGTTGCCTGCTGATGGGCCTGTACGCCAACTGGCCGGTGGGCCTGGCGCCGGGCATGGGGCTTAACGCCTTCTTCACCTACACCGTGGTCGGCACCATGGGCTACAACTGGGAAACCGCGCTGGGGGCCGTTTTCGTCTCGGGCGTGCTGTTCATGTTCCTGACCTTGTCGAAAGTGCGCGAATGGTTGCTCAACAGCATCCCGGTCAGCCTGCGCCATGCCATGGGGGCCGGCGTCGGATTGTTTCTCGGGCTGATCGGCCTGAAGACCGCCGGCATCATCGTCGACAGCCCCGCCACCCTGATCAAGCTGGGCTCGCTGCATGAGCCAGGGCCACTGCTGGCGGCGGTGTGCTTCCTGCTGATCGCCATCCTCAGCTACAAGCGCGTGTTCGGCGCGATCCTGATCAGCATCATCGGCGTCACCCTGGCCGGCTGGGGCCTGGGCCTGGTGAAATTTGGCGGGGTGATGTCGATGCCACCGAGCCTGGCACCGACCTGGATGGCGATGGACGTGGCGGGCGTGTTCAACGTCAGCATGATCAGCGTGGTGCTGGCGTTCCTGTTCGTGCACATGTTCGATACAGCCGGCACGCTGATGGGGGTGGCCCAGCGGGCGAATCTGGTAGCACCGGACGGCCGTATCGAGAACCTGTCGCGGGCGTTGAAGGCCGACAGCGCATCGAGCGTGTTCGGCGCGGTGGTGGGTGTACCGCCGGTGACCAGCTATGTAGAAAGTGCTGCTGGTGTTGCTGCCGGTGGTCGTACTGGCCTGACAGCGGTGGTGGTCGGCCTACTGTTCGTCGCGGCGATGTTCTTTGCCCCACTGGCCGGGATGATTCCGGCCTATGCGACTGCGGGTGCGCTGATCTACGTGGCGATGCTGATGATGGGTAGCATGGCACACATCCATTGGGACGAAGCCACCGACAGCATTCCGGCAATTGTCACGGTGATCATGATGCCGTTGACCTTCTCGGTTGCCGATGGCATCGCCCTGGGCTTCATCAGCTATGTGGCATTGAAGGCGGGTACCGGCAAGTACAAGGAAATCTCCGCCAGCCTGTGGGTGCTGTGCGCGATCTTCATTGCCAAGTTCGTGTTCCTCTGAACCTCGCCCCACTAACCAAGGGCGCCTCGGCGCCCTTTCTTCGTTGCTGCAGGCTGTGCCGGCCTTTGCGCGGATAAAGGTCGGCACCGCCAATACAAAAACACCAGACGAAAAAAAGCCCGCCAGTGTGAGAGCGGGCCAAAGGACCTACGAAGATTCTTCTAGCGACCAACTAGCTTCCACGGTAGGTCGAATAGCTGTACGGCGAGATCAACAGCGGCACGTGGTAATGCTCCTGCTGCTCGTCGATGCCAAAGCGCAACACCACAACATCCAGGAACGCCTGGGTCGGCAGTTGCACACCGCGGGCGCGGTAATAGTCGCCTGCGCTGAACTGCAGCTGGTAGACGCCAGTACGGTAGTCGTCGCCTTGCAACAGCGGCGCGTCGACGCGGCCATCGCTGTTGGTCAGGGCGGTGTTCACCAGCTCCAGTTGCTGGCCTTCGACACGGTACAGCTCGACCTTGATCGAGCTGCCCGGGCAGCCATGCGCGGCATCCAGTACGTGTGTGGTCAAACGTCCCATTGCGTGTCGCCTCTTGTTCAATCTGTGGGCAAGAAATACTCGCCAGCGCACCCAAACAGGGCCTGCGGTAGGCGCGAATGACGCCATTAAGACATTCCTCCGCAAAATTGTACACAATTTTTTAGACCCAACCGCCGCACCCTGCCGTACCTTAGCCACAAACGACCCAGCGGTCGCGAATACAGGCGGGATAACGACGCCAACTTCATTATCTGACCAATCAGGCAGGTTTCTTGCACTGAATTTCCTGCTGGCAGTGAAGCGACAAAAGGGCAGAAATGCGGAAAAACAGGCTTACAAAAGATTTCATAAGTTGTATACAATCAGCTCATCCGGTGGTGCGACATCCCGACGCGGCCCGCCCACCCCCCGCACCAACGCACAAGAAGGAAGACTGCAGTGAGCGCTGACTATCCTCGCGACCTGATCGGTTACGGCAACAACCCTCCTCACCCGCAATGGCCGGGCAACGCTCGCATCGCGCTGTCTTTCGTGCTCAATTACGAGGAAGGTGGCGAACGCAACATCCTGCACGGGGACAAGGAGTCCGAAGCGTTCCTCTCCGAAATGGTTGCTGCCCAGCCGCTGCAAGGCCAGCGCAACATGAGCATGGAGTCGCTGTATGAATACGGCAGCCGTGCCGGTGTATGGCGCCTGCTCAAGCTGTTCAAGGACAGCGGCGTCCCACTCACCATCTTTGCCGTGGCCATGGCCGCCCAGCGCCACCCCGACGTGATTCGCGCCATGGCCGAAGCTGGCCACGAGATCTGCAGCCACGGCTACCGCTGGATCGACTACCAGTACATGGATGAGGCACAGGAGCGCGAGCACATGCTCGAAGCCATCCGCATCCTCACCGAAATCACCGGTGAACGCCCAGTGGGCTGGTACACCGGCCGCACCGGCCCGAACACCCGCCGCCTGGTGATGGAGGAAGGTGGCTTCCTCTACGACAGCGACACCTACGACGACGACCTGCCCTACTGGGAGCCAAACAACCCGACCGGCAAGCCGCACCTGGTGATCCCCTACACCCTGGACACCAACGACATGCGCTTCACCCAAGTGCAGGGTTTCAACTGTGGCGAGCAGTTCTTCCAGTACCTGAAAGACGCGTTCGACGTGCTTTATGCCGAAGGCGCCGAAGCGCCGAAGATGCTCTCCATCGGCCTGCACTGCCGCCTGGTCGGCCGCCCGGCGCGCCTGGCTGCGCTCAAGCGCTTCATCGACTACGCCAAGAGCCACGAGCAGGTCTGGTTCGCCCGTCGCGTGGACATCGCCCGCCACTGGCACACCACCCACCCGTACAAGAAAGAGAACGCCTGATGACCGCCTTCAAGACCCTCAAGCCCTCCGCCCTGGACCGCGACGCCTTCGTCGAGGTATTCGCCGACATCTACGAGCACTCGCCGTGGGTCGCCGAAAAAGCCTACGACCTAGGCCAGTTGGGTGAACTGGACGAAGTCGAGGCGCTGCACCAGCGCATGAGCGACATCCTGCTCAGCGCCAGTCACACTGACCAGCTGGCACTGATCAATGCTCACCCGGACCTGGCCGGCAAGGCCGCCATTCAGGGCGAGCTCACCGCATCGAGCACCAACGAACAGGCCGGCGCCGGTATCCACCAGTGCACCGCCGAAGAGTTCGCCCGTTTCACCGAGCTGAACGATGCCTACAAGGCCAAGTTCCAGTTCCCGTTCATCATGGCGGTAAAAGGCAGCAACCGGCACCAGATCCTCGCCGCGTTCGAAAAGCGCATCCACAACGACAGCGAGGCCGAATTCAAGGAAGCCTTGGCGCAGATCAACCTGATCGCCCTGTTCCGCCTGCTGCAGCTGTAAGCGGCAGCCGACCCCATTCAGTACAACGAACATAAAAGAGAGACCCGCATGCGCACCCTGATGATCGAGCCCCTGACCAAAGAAGCCTTCGCTCCCTTCGGCGAC
Source organism: Pseudomonas sp. NY5710 (assembly GCF_013305665.1). Taxonomy (NCBI): domain Bacteria; kingdom Pseudomonadati; phylum Pseudomonadota; class Gammaproteobacteria; order Pseudomonadales; family Pseudomonadaceae; genus Pseudomonas; species Pseudomonas sp. NY5710. The sequence continues at coordinate 1,765,821 of NZ_CP045554.1, read as the reverse complement.
GTGATCGAAACCGACGGCAGCGACCACTTCATGATCAACAACGGCTCGACCATGCGCTTTCACAAGCTCGCCACGGTCGAGACCGCTGAGCCTGAAGACAAGGCGATCATCAGCATCTTCCGCGCCGATGCGCTGGACATGCCGCTGACCGTACGCATGCTGGAACGCCACCCGCTGGGCAGCCAGGCTTTCATCCCGCTGCTCGGCAACCCCTTTCTGATCGTGGTCGCGCCCATTGGCGATGCACCTGTATCAGGCTTGGTCCGTGCCTTCCGCAGTAATGGCAGGCAGGGCGTTAATTACCATCGCGGCGTCTGGCACCACCCGGTGCTGACGATCGAAAAGCGGGATGACTTCCTGGTGGTTGATCGCAGCGGTTCTGGCAACAACTGCGATGAGCATTACTTCACCGAGGAACAGATGCTGATCCTCAATCCCCACCAATAAGAAAAGGTCGGTCATCGTTCTCGGTGATCGGCAGAGGTACATACTGTGGAAGCACACCTTCACGAATGGCTGAACCTGAGCATTCGCTGGGTTCACATGATCACCGGCGTGGCCTGGATCGGTGCATCGTTCTACTTCGTTTGGCTGGAGAACCACCTGAACCGAAGCAACCCGCGCGATGGGTTGTCGGGTGATCTCTGGGCGATTCACGGCGGTGGTATCTACCACCTGGAGAAATACAAGCTCGCCCCCCCGAAAATGCCCGAGAACCTGCACTGGTTCAAATGGGAAGCCTACTTCACCTGGATGTCCGGTATCGCCTTGCTGTGCGTGGTGTTCTACTGGAACCCGACGCTGTACCTGCTGGCCCCTGGCAGTACCCTCAGCGGTGCCGAAGGCGTGGCCATCGGTATCGGCTCGCTGGTGGCCGGCTGGTTCATCTACGACTTCCTGTGCGACTCGCCGCTGGGCAAGAAGCCGGCGTTGCTGGGTGCCGTACTGTTCGTGCTGATCATCGCCGCATGCTGGGGCTTCAGCCTGGTGTTCAGCGGCCGCGGTGCCTACCTGCACACCGGCGCGATCATCGGCACCATCATGGTCGGCAACGTGTTCCGCATCATCATGCCGGCCCAGCGCCAGCTGGTGGCCGCGATCGAGAACAACCAGACCCCCGACCCGGTACTGCCGGCCAAAGGCCTGTTGCGCTCGCGCCACAACAACTACTTCACCCTGCCGGTGCTGTTCATCATGATCAGCAACCACTTCCCGAGCACCTACGGTAGCCAGTACAACTGGCTGATCCTGGCCGGTATCGCGGTAGCTGCGGTGCTGATCCGCCACTACTTCAACACCCGCCACGACAGCAACAAGTACGCCTGGACCTTGCCTGTCGGTGCCCTGGCAATGATTTGCCTGGCCTACGTCACCGGCCCCAAACCGATGGCAGTGAGCCCTGAGCAGGCCGCCGCGAAGATCGAGTATCAGCCTCTGCCGGCTACTGCTGTGGGTGGCAAGACCGCTGCCGAGCAACGCGCCGAGGACGCCGCCAAGGCCGCCGCAGCGCCTGCTGAAGCTCCGGCCCAGGCCCCGGCTACGGCCCAGGCCGGTGGTGGCGACTTCGACAAGATCCACAATGTCATCCAGGAACGCTGCACCGTGTGCCACTCGGCCAAGCCGACCAGCCCACTGTTCAGCGCCGCACCTGCCGGCGTGATGTTCGACACCCCGCAGCAGATCCAGGCCCAGGCCGCGCGCATTCAGGCGCAGGCAGTGGCCAGCCAGATCATGCCGCTGGGCAACATCACCCAGATGACCACCGAGGAGCGCAAGCTGGTCGGTGACTGGATCGCCAAGGGCGCCCAGGTCAACTGATCGAGCCACAAGCGTCAAGCTGCAAGCCTCAAGCTGTACGTAGTAGGAAGCAAGCATCGAGTGTCAGGCTCCAGTGCGGATACCAAGCTTTTTCTTGAAGCTTGCCGCTTGGAGCTTGTCACTTGGATCCGAGAATAAAAACAAAACTCGAGGTGCTGCATGTCCGAGTCCCGCAAGGCGTACATACCCGTTGCGCCACCGCGCGAACCCTTGCCCCTGTTCCAACTGTTCCTGGTTGGCCTGCAACACGTTTTGCTGATGTACGGCGGCGCCATCGCTGTGCCACTGATCATTGGCCAGGCCGCCGGGCTGTCCCGTGAAGAAGTCGCTTTCCTGATCAACGCCGACCTGCTGGTCGCTGGCGTCGCCACCATCATCCAGTCGTTCGGTATCGGCCCGGTGGGCATCCGCATGCCGGTGATGATGGGTGCCAGTTTCGCAGCCGTGGGCAGCATGGTGGCCATGGCCGGCATGCCCGGTGTAGGCCTGCAGGGGATCTTCGGCGCGACCATCGCCGCCGGGTTCTTCGGCATGCTGATCGCACCGTTCATGTCCAAGGTCGTGCGCTTCTTCCCACCGCTGGTCACCGGTACGGTGATCACCTCGATTGGCCTGTCGCTGTTCCCGGTAGCGGTCAACTGGGCCGGCGGTGGCCAGGATGCCAGTACGTTCGGCTCGCCGATCTACCTGCTGGTGGCTGGCTTGGTGCTGGCCGTGATCCTGCTGATCAACCGCTTCATGCGCGGCTTCTGGGTCAACGTGTCGGTGCTGGTTGGCATGGGCCTGGGCTACGTGCTGGCCGGCGCCATCGGCATGGTCGACCTGTCAGGCCTGAGTGAAGCGCCGTGGTTGCAGGTGGTGACGCCCCTGCACTTCGGCATGCCGACCTTCAGCCTGGCACCGATCCTGTCCATGTGCCTGGTGGTGGTGATCATCTTCGTCGAGTCCACGGGCATGTTCCTGGCCCTGGGCAAGGTGACCGACCGAGAAGTCACCCCAGGCATGCTCCGCCGCGGCCTGCTGTGCGATGCCGGGGCCTCGTTCATCGCCGGCTTTTTCAACACCTTCACCCACTCGTCGTTCGCCCAGAACATCGGCCTGGTGCAGATGACCGGGGTCCGCTGCCGCTTTGTCACCATCGTGGCCGGCGCACTGCTGATTCTGCTCAGCCTGCTGCCCAAGGCGGCCTTCCTGATCGCCTCTATCCCGCCCGCGGTACTGGGTGGGGCGTCGATCGCCATGTTCGGCATGGTGACCGCTACCGGGATCAAGATCCTACAGGAAGCCGACATCGGCGACCGCCGCAACCAGTTGCTGGTTGCGGTAAGCGTGGGCTTCGGCTTGATCCCCGTGGTGCGCCCGGAGTTCTTCGCGCAGATGCCGCAGTGGATGGAGCCCATCACCCACAGTGGCATCGCCATGGCCACGGTCAGCGCCCTGGTGTTGAACGTGCTGTTCAACATTCTGGGCGGTGCCGACCGCGCGGTGCACAACGACGCCTGTCACCAGCACTGAAGCAAAACCCCTTCGAGTGACCGGGAGCGGCCTGTTGCCGCTCCGGTCTCGAACCGTCGTAGACGCTATACCGTCGGCCCGCCGGAATGGGCCGCCCGGGGCACCTGCACGCCAAAAAAACCCAAAAAAAACAATAAGTCCGGGAAGCACAACATGAAACGCATCACCACGTCCCTCTTGCTGGGCAGCAGCCTGCTGGCCACCGTTCCCGCCCACGCGGGCGAATGGCTGCAATGGCACGGCGAAAGCCTGACCTACCTGTACGGCAAGGACTTCAAGGTCAACCCCAGCATCCAGCAAACGGTTACCTTCGAGCACGCCAACAAATGGAAGTACGGCGACACCTTCATGTTCGTCGACAAGATTTTCTACAACGGCAAAGCAGACGCCAGCAAGGGCGTGACCACCTACTACGGTGAGTTCAGCCCGCGCCTGTCATTCGGCAAGATCTTCGACCGGAAACTGGCATTCGGCCCGGTCAAGGATGTGTTGCTGGCCATGACCTACGAACGTGGCGAAGGCGACAACGAGGCCTACCTGATCGGCCCCGGCTTCGACCTGGCCATCCCGGGCTTCAACTACTTCACCCTTAACTTCTATGTGCGCAACACCGAGGGCAGCCGCCCCGGGGACAATGTGTGGCAGATCACCCCGGCCTGGTCGTACACCCTGCCGGTGGGCAAGTCCGACATCCTGATCGATGGTTACATGGACTGGGTCACCGACAACGACCAGACCCGCCGTGGCACCTACCACGCCAACCTGCATTTCAACCCGCAGGTCAAATATGACCTGGGCAAGGCCCTGAACCTGGGGGCAAAGCAGCTTTATGTGGGCTTCGAGTACAGCTACTGGAAGGACAAGTACGGCATCGACAGCCGCGGCAACCTGGACAGCAACCAGAGCGTGGCGAGCGCGCTGATCAAGGTACACTTCTAAGAAGTTGACCAAACGCACAAGTTTGATTCACAGCGCTCCAGGACGGAGCACTTGAGGCGCGGCGCGCAAGCCAGTAATCTGCGCGCCCCCTCGATCAGGGCAGAACGGATTCTGCCTGCGTTTACTGACCGCTCAGTCAATGAATACGGGCGGTTGGCGAACGTGTTGCCAGCCTGAAAGACCCTTTTCATCCGTTCAGAACGAAGTCGAGCAGGAAGGTTTTGCCAACCCGGAAAAGTTGGCCCAACCCTTGCCAAACAGCTGTGGCCTATCGAAAAAAGCTGACTCAAAAGACAAAAAGCGCCAACAACGAGCGCAGACAACAGATCAAACAAGGGAGCGACACTTGCAATGCGTACCATCAACAGCCTGATCCTTGCTGGCGGCCTGCTGGCCTGCGGCACCACCTTCGGCGGTGACTTGCTGCAATGGCAGAACAACAGCCTGACCTACCTGTGGGGCAAGAACTTCAAGGTCAACCCGCCGACCCAGCAAACCGTGACCTTCGAACATGCCGATGGCTGGAAGTACGGCGACAACTTCATCTTCGTCGACAAGATCTTCTACCAGGGCCAGAAGGACGAGGGCAACGGCCCGAACACCTACTATGGCGAGATCAGCCCACGCCTGTCGTTTGGCAAGATCTTCGACCAGAAGCTGGCGTTCGGCCCGGTCAAGGACGTGCTGCTGGCCATGACCTACGAGTTTGGCGAGGGTGATACCGAGTCGTACCTGATCGGCCCGGGCTTCGACCTGGCCATCCCCGGTTTCGACTACTTTCAGCTGAACTTCTACAACCGCACCACCGACGGCAGCCGTGCCGGCGACAATGTGTGGCAGATCACGCCGGTGTGGTCGTACACCATCCCGGTGGGGGATTCCGACGTACTGATCGACGGCTTCATGGACTGGGTGGTCGACAACGACCAGAACCGCCGTGGTACCTACCACGCCAACCTGCACTTCAACCCGCAGATCAAGTACGACCTGGGCAAGGCGCTGCACTTTGGCGAAAAGCAGTTGTACGTGGGTGTGGAGTATGACTACTGGAAGAACAAGTACGGCATCAAGGACAGCGATGCCTTCACCACCGACCAGAACACCATGAGCTTCCTGGTCAAGGTGCACTTCTGACCTGAGTCCTCGGGGCCGCGCTGCGGCCCATTCGCGGGCACGCCCGCTCCCACAGGGTCCGCGCTCGGCCCAAGGCAGGCACTGTACCTGTGGGAGCGGGCGTGCCCGCGAACCGGGGCAGCGCCCCGGCCATGCGCACTAGCTGGCCGGCCGAACCGCCCGCCATAACTTGCCGGCAACCGTCACCACCGCCAGCACCACGGCCCCGGCCACCACCCCGGCCACGCCGTTGAGCAGCGCACCGGTCAATGCACCACCACGGCCTTCGCTGAACGCCTCGACCGCGTGATGCAGCGGCGCGATGCCATGCACCAGAATCCCGCCACCCACCAGAAACATCGCCGCCGTGCCGACCACCGACAGGCCTTTCATCATGTAGGGTGCGGCGCGCAATATGCCATTGCCTACCGCCTGAGCCACGCCCGACCCCCGCTTGGTCATCCACAGCCCAAGGTCGTCCAGTTTGACGATGCCGCCCACCACCCCGTAAACACCCAAGGTCATTACCACTGCGATGCCCGACAGCACGATGACCTGCTGTGGCAGCGGCGAGTCGGCGACGATGCCCAGGGTAATGGCGATGATTTCCGCCGACAGGATGAAGTCGGTACGCACAGCCCCTTTGATCTTGGCTTTCTCATACGCCACCAGGTCGACATTGGCATCGGCCACAGCCTGTTTGCGCGCAGCCTTTTGCGCCTCGTCGTCTTCCTTGCTATGCAAGAACTTGTGCGCCAGCTTCTCGAAGCCCTCGAAGCACAGATACGCGCCGCCCAGCATCAGCAAGGGCGTGACCGCCCAAGGGATGAAGGCGCTGATCAGCAGGGCCGCCGGTACCAGAATGGCCTTGTTCATCAACGAACCCTTGGCCACCGCCCACACTACCGGCAGTTCGCGATCGGCCCGCACACCCGTCACCTGCTGGGCATTGAGCGCCAGGTCATCACCCAGCACACCTGCGGTTTTTTTTGCTGCCACTTTGGTCATCAGCGAGACATCGTCCAGCAACGTGGCGATATCGTCGATCAGTACCAGTAGACTGCTTCCTGCCATGTTTGCCTGCATCCGAATGAGTAAATGCCCAGAATTCTAGCCCAAAGCCGCTGCCTTGAGCGCCCGTCGGGCCCGGTGCTACCATGCCCGATCCCTCTTAGAGGTGGCCAGACACGAGGAAGATCCCTGACCATGAGCACCATTCGCGAGCGCAACAAGGAATTGATCCTGCGCGCAGCCAGCGAGGAATTCGCCGACAAGGGCTTCGCGGCCACCAAGACCAGCGATATTGCGGCCAAGGCCGGCTTGCCCAAGCCGAACGTGTATTACTATTTCAAGTCCAAGGACAACCTGTACCGTGAGGTGCTGGAAAGCATCATCGCGCCGATCATGCAGGCGTCCACGCCGTTCAATGCCGACGGTGACCCGAAAGAAGTGCTGAGCGCCTACATTCGCTCGAAAATCCGCATTTCCCGCGACTTGCCCCATGCTTCCAAGGTATTTGCCAGCGAGATCATGCACGGCGCTCCGCACCTGTCACCGAACCAGGTGGCGCAGTTGAACGAGCAGGCCCGGCACAACATCGAGTGCATCCAGCGCTGGATCGACAACGGGCAGATCGCCCATGTAGACGCGCACCACCTGATGTTCAGCATCTGGGCGGCCACCCAGACCTATGCCGATTTCGACTGGCAGATTTCTGCGGTGACCGGCAAGGCCAAGCTGGCCGACAGCGACTATGACGCAGCAGCCGAGACCATCATCCGCATGGTGCTCAAGGGCTGTGAGCCCGAGGTGGCCTGACAGGGCCAGTGGGGCTGCTTTGCAGCCCTTTCGCGACACAAGGCCGCTCCTACAGGGTTACGCGATTCCCCGTAGGAGCGGCCTTGTGTCGCGAAAGGGCCGCAACGCGGCCCCGGCTATCTTGAGCTTTACGCCGCTACTCCGGCATCCGCCAGCAACCCCACCTCCTCGATCGCACTGATCGCGCACTGTTCGTCGATATCCGACGTATCGCCGCTGATCCCGACAGCACCCAGTACCTTGCCGTCCTGATCACGAATCAGCACGCCCCCCGGCGCCGGCACCACCGGCCGTTCACCCATTCCGTTCAGCGCGGCAAAAAACGCCGGCCGCTGCTGCGCATCCAGCGCCAGCAAGCGCGAGCCCTTGCCCAGGGCTATCGCACCCCAGGCTTTGCCGGTGGCCACTTCCGGGCGGATCAGGCTGGCGCCATCTTCGCGCTGCAGCGCCAGCAGGTGGCCGCCAGCATCCAGCACCGCCACGGTCAGCGGCGCGGCGTTGATCTTGCGGCCCGCCGCCAGCGCGGCGTTTACCAGCCCAACGGCGACTTTCAGGTTCAAATCGTTCATGAAAAGGTCCTCTTCTTGTTGTGAGAAGCCCTGAGGGCAGTTGAAAACCGATGAACAAATAGAACACAACGAAGATTATTTTTGTATACAATATTTTGAAACGATCGTATGCGATCACGCAAACTCCCGTTTTCATGGGCGCTCTGAGGAAAGCCAAGTCAACCGATGAAAACCCATTGACCTACAGCGCTAGGCGTGAATACACTCTATCGCAAAGCAAGTTGTATACAATTACAAAATCAATGAGGCACAAACCATGAGCAAAATGAGAGCAATCGATGCAGCCGTTCTGGTCATGCGCCGTGAAGGTGTAGATACCGCGTTCGGCATCCCGGGGGCTGCCATCAATCCGCTGTACTCGGCCCTGAAGAAAGTCGGTGGCATCGATCACGTCCTCGCTCGCCACGTCGAAGGTGCCTCGCACATGGCCGAGGGCTACACCCGCGCCAACCCGGGCAACATCGGTGTGTGCATCGGCACCTCCGGCCCTGCCGGCACCGACATGGTCACCGGCTTGTACAGTGCCTCGGCCGACTCCATTCCTATTCTCTGCATCACCGGCCAGGCCCCGCGTGCGCGCCTGCACAAGGAAGACTTCCAGGCTGTCGATATCACCAGCATCGTCAAGCCGGTGACCAAGTGGGCGACCACGGTACTGGAGCCAGGCCAGGTGCCTTACGCTTTCCAGAAAGCCTTCTATGAAATGCGCACCGGCCGCCCAGGCCCGGTGCTGATCGACCTGCCGTTCGACGTGCAGATGGCCGAAATCGAATTCGACATCGACGCCTACGAGCCGCTGGCTATCAACAAACCTGCCGCCACCCGCGTGCAGGCCGAAAAAGCCCTGGCCATGCTCAATGACGCCGAGCGCCCGCTGCTGGTCGCCGGCGGCGGCATCATCAACGCCGACGCCAGCGACAAGCTGGTGGCGTTCGCTGAACTGACCGGCGTACCGGTAATCCCGACCCTGATGGGCTGGGGCACCATCCCGGACGACCACGCGCAGATGGTCGGCATGGTCGGCCTGCAGACGTCGCACCGCTACGGCAACGCCACCCTGCTCAAATCGGACCTGGTGTTCGGTATCGGTAACCGCTGGGCCAACCGCCACACCGGCTCCGTGGACGTCTACACCGAGGGCCGCAAATTCGTCCACGTGGACATCGAGCCAACCCAGATCGGCCGCGTGTTCACGCCGGACCTGGGGATCGTTTCCGACGCTGGCAAGGCGCTGGACGTACTCCTGGAAGTCGCCCGCGAGTGGCAAGCCGCTGGCAAGCTGAAATGCCGCAAGGCCTGGCTGGAAGACTGCCAGCAGCGCAAGGCCAGCCTGCAGCGCAAGACCCACTTCGACAATGTGCCGGTCAAGCCGCAGCGTGTGTACGAAGAAATGAACCAGGTGTTCGGCAAGGACACCTGCTACGTCAGCACCATTGGCCTGTCGCAGATTGCGGGCGCGCAGTTCCTGCACGTGTACAAGCCACGCCACTGGATCAACTGCGGCCAGGCCGGCCCGCTGGGCTGGACCATCCCTGCGGCACTGGGTGTGGTAAAGGCCGATCCGCAGCGCAAGGTCGTGGCGCTGTCGGGTGACTACGACTTCCAGTTCATGATCGAAGAGCTGGCGGTGGGAGCACAATTCAACCTGCCGTACGTTCATGTGCTGGTGAACAACGCCTACCTGGGCCTGATCCGCCAGGCGCAGCGTGGCTTCGACATGGATTACTGTGTACAACTGGCGTTCGAGAACATCAACTCGACAGACGCTGCCACCTACGGCGTTGACCACGTGGCCGTGGTCGAAGGCCTGGGCTGCAAGGCCCTGCGCGTGTTCGAACCGGCCGAGATCGCCCCTGCCCTGCTCAAGGCGCAGAAGATGGCCGAAGAGTTCCGCGTACCGGTAGTGGTCGAGGTCATTCTCGAGCGCGTCACCAACATTTCCATGGGCACCGAGATCAACGCGGTCAACGAGTTCGAAGACCTGGCGCTGGTCGGCAACGACGCGCCAACCGCCATCTCGATGCTGGACTGATCGCCTGACGCCCCCAGGCATGCCCTGGGGGCCTTCACCGCAAGGAGACAACTATGCCTCGCTTCGCTGCCAACCTGTCCATGCTGTTCACCGAACAGGACTTCCTGGCCCGCTTCAAGGCTGCCGCCGATGCTGGCTTCAGCGGCGTCGAATACCTCTTCCCGTACGACTACAGCGCGGCTGAAATCAAGCAGCAGCTGGACGCCAACGGCCTGACTCAGGTGCTGTTCAACCTGCCGGCCGGTGACTGGGCCAAAGGCGAGCGCGGGATCACCTGCCACCCCGACCGCGTCGAAGAATTCCGCGCGGGGGTCGACAAGGCCATCGAATACGCCAAGGTGCTGGGCAATACCCAGGTCAACGCCCTGGCCGGCATTCGCCCACAAGGCCTGCAGTGTGCCGACGTGCGCAAGACCTTCGTCGACAACCTCAAGTATGCCGCCGACAAACTCCAGGCCGCCGGCATCCGCCTGGTCATGGAAATGATCAACACCCGCGACATCCCTGGTTTCTACCTCAATACCACCCAGCAGGCCCTGGAAATCCAGGCCGAGGTGGGCAGCGACAACCTGTTCCTGCAGTACGACATCTACCACATGCAGATCATGGAAGGTGACCTGGCCCGGACCATGGAAGCCAACCTGAAGTTGATCAACCACATCCAGTTGGCCGACAACCCCGGCCGCAACGAGCCAGGCACCGGCGAGATCAACTACCGCTTCCTGTTCGAACACCTGGACCGCATCGGCTACCAGGGCTGGGTGGGCGCGGAATACAAGCCGCTGACCACCACCGAAGCAGGCCTGGGCTGGCTGAAAACCCATAACGCAATCTGAACGGCTGAACGCTAGCCCCCTGTGAAACACGAAACCCTGTGGGAGCGGGCATGCCCGCGAACACCGGCATAGCCGGTGCCATCCACCGAGTCGCCTGTTTCGCGGGCATGCCCGCACCCACAGCTTGAGACATCACAAATACAAAGAGGCATATTCTCATGGCTAAAATCGGTTTCATCGGCACCGGCATCATGGGCAAGCCCATGGCCCAGAACCTGCAAAAAGCAGGGCACAGCATTTTCGTTTCCACCCACCACGACGCCGCGCCAGCCGACCTGATCGCCGCCGGTGCAGTGGCCCTGGCCAACCCGAAAGAAGTGGCCCAGGAAGCCGAGTTCATCATCGTCATGGTGCCGGACACCCCACAAGTGGAAAGCGTGCTGTTCGGTGACAACGGCGTGGCCGAAGGCGTGGGTCCGAACAAGGTGGTGATCGACATGAGCTCGATCTCCCCTACCGCCACCAAAGCCTTTGCCGAAAAAATCAAGGCCACCGGCGCCGCCTACCTGGACGCCCCGGTGTCTGGTGGCGAAGTAGGTGCCAAGGCCGCGACCCTGAGCATCATGGTTGGCGGCTGCCCGAACGCTTTCGAGCGCGCCCTGCCACTGTTCCAGGCCATGGGCAAGAACATCACCCGTGTGGGTGGCAACGGTGACGGCCAGACCGCCAAGGTGGCCAACCAGATCATCGTCGCCCTGAATATCCAGGCTGTCAGCGAAGCGCTGCTGTTCGCCGCCAAGAACGGCGCCGACCCGGCCAAGGTGCGCGAAGCACTGATGGGTGGCTTTGCCTCGTCGAAAATCCTCGAGGTGCATGCCGAGCGCATGATCAAGGGCACCTTCGACCCGGGCTTCCGCATCAACCTGCACCAGAAAGACCTGAACCTGGCCCTGCAAGGCGCCAAGGAGCTGGGCATCAACCTGCCCAACACCTCCAATGCCCAGCAAGTGTTCAACACCTGCCAGGCCCTGGGTGGCGGCAACTGGGACCACTCGGCGCTGATCAAAGGCCTGGAACACATGGCCAACTTCTCGATCCGCGACGACAAGTAAATAATCACTGGCCTCTTCGCGGGCTTGCCCGCTCCCACAGGTACTGCGCAGGCCTGCGGGCCACGATATTCCTGTGGGAGCGGGCAAGCCCGCGAAGAAGCCAACACCGATGAGCCTGCGACCACAGGCCCAAAGGTGGCACCGAGCAACACCCGCCCCTGGTTCAGCCTGCACGGAGGCGATTCCAGGGGCGTTTTTGATTGTGCAGAACAACAATAATTGGGAGCCTGCCATGTCGGTCGATCCGCAAAAAATTCTCCGCGACCTGTTCGACACAGCCATCGCCGCCGCCCACCCCCGTCAAGTTCTCGAACCCTACCTGCCCGCCGACCGTAGCGGCCGGGTCATCGTCATCGGCGCCGGCAAGGCCGCAGCCGCCATGGCCGAAGTGGTCGAGAAAAGCTGGCAGGGCGAAGTCTCCGGCCTGGTCGTCACCCGTTACGGCCACGGCGCCAACTGCCAGAAAATCGAGGTGGTCGAAGCCGCCCACCCGGTACCGGATGCCGCCGGCCTGGCCGTGGCCAAGCGCGTGCTGGAACTGGTCAGCAACCTCAATGAAGAAGACCGCGTCATATTCCTGCTCTCCGGCGGTGGCTCTGCCCTGCTGGCCCTGCCCGCCGAGGGCCTGACCCTGGCCGACAAGCAGCAGATCAACAAGGCACTGCTGAAATCCGGCGCCACCATCGGCGAGATGAACTGCGTGCGCAAGCACCTGTCGGCGATCAAGGGCGGCCGCCTGGCCAAGGCCTGCTGGCCGGCCACGGTCTACACCTATGCCATCTCCGATGTACCCGGCGACCTCGCCACGGTGATCGCTTCCGGCCCCACCGTGGCCGACCCGAGCACCTCGGCCGATGCCCTGGCCATTCTCAAGCGCTACAACATCGAAGCGCCAAAAGCGGTGATCGACTGGCTCAACAACCCGGCCTCGGAAACCGTCAAGGCCGACGACCCGACCCTGGCTCGCAGCCACTTCCAGCTGATTGCCAAGCCCCAGCAGTCGCTGGAAGCCGCCGCAGTCAAAGCGCGCCAGGCAGGCTTCAGCCCGCTGATCCTCGGCGACCTGGAAGGCGAATCGCGGGAAGTGGCCAAGGTGCATGCCGGCATCGCCCGGCAGATCGTGCTGCACGGCCAGCCGCTGAAGGCGCCCTGCGTGATCCTGTCCGGTGGCGAAACCACCGTGACCGTGCGCGGCAATGGTCGTGGCGGGCGCAATGCCGAGTTCCTGCTCAGCCTCACCGAAAGCCTGAAAGGGCTGCCGGGCGTGTACGCCTTGGCCGGGGACACCGACGGTATCGACGGTTCGGAAGAGAATGCCGGCGCGCTGATGACCCCAGGCAGCTACGCCAGCGCCCAAGCCCTGGGCCTGTCGGCCAGTGATGAGCTGGACAACAACAACGGCTATGGCTACTTCGCCGCGCTGGACGCGCTGATCGTCACCGAGCCGACCCGCACCAACGTCAACGACTTCCGCGCCATCCTGATCCTCGAGACTGCCCAATCATGACGCCTGATAAAAAAGTGAAGATCCTCGCCACCCTCGGCCCGGCGATCGAAGGCATCGACGACATCCGCCAACTGGTCGAAGCGGGGGTGAACATCTTCCGCCTCAATTTCAGCCACGGCGAACACGCCGACCACGCCCTGCGTTACCAGTGGATCCGCGAAGTCGAGCAGCAGTTGAACTACCCCCTGGGTATTCTCATGGACCTGCAAGGGCCCAAGCTACGGGTCGGCCGCTTTGCCGAAGGCAAGGTCCAGCTGCAACGCGGCCAGGCCCTGCGCCTGGACCTGGACAACACCCCGGGCGATAACCGCCGGGTCAACCTGCCGCACCCCGAGATCATCGCCGCCCTGGAGCCAGGCATGGACCTGCTGCTGGACGACGGCAAGCTGCGCCTGCGGGTAACCGCCAAGCACAGCGACGCAATCGACACCGAAGTGCTGAACGGTGGTGAGCTGTCGGACCGCAAGGGCGTCAACGTACCGCAAGCGGTGCTCGACCTCTCGCCGCTCACCGAAAAAGACCGCCGCGACCTGGCCTTTGGCCTGGAGCTGGGCGTGGACTGGGTCGCCCTGTCGTTCGTGCAGCGCCCTGAAGACATCGTTGAAGCGCGCCAGTTGATTGGCGACCGCGCCTACCTGATGGCCAAAATCGAAAAACCGTCGGCAGTCGAGCACCTGCAAGCCATCGCCGGACTGGCCGACGCCATCATGGTGGCCCGTGGTGACCTGGGCGTGGAAGTGCCAGCCGAAAGCGTGCCGCAGATCCAGAAGCGCATCATTGGCACCTGCCGCCAGCTGGGCAAGCCAGTGGTGGTGGCCACGCAGATGCTCGAATCGATGCGTTTCTCGCCGGCACCGACCCGTGCCGAAGTCACCGACGTGGCCAACGCGGTGGCCGAGGGTGCCGACGCGGTGATGCTGTCGGCCGAAACCGCCTCGGGGGATTACCCGCTGGAGGCTGTGCAGATGATGAGCAAGATCATTCGCCAGGTCGAGAATGGCCCGGACTACCAGGCGCAGCTCGACGTCGGCCGGCCCAAGGCCGAAGCCACCGTATCGGACGCCATCAGCTGCGCGATCCGCCGTATCAGCGGCATCCTCCCGGTGGCGGTGCTGGTCAACTACAGCGAGTCGGGCGCCTCCACCCTGCGCGCTTCGCGTGAACGGCCACGGGCACCGATCCTCAACCTTACGCCCAACCTGAACACCGCGCGGCGCCTGAGCGTGGCCTGGGGTGTGCACTCGGTGGTCAACGACCGCCTGCGCCAGGTGGATGAGGTGGTCTCCACGGCCCTGGAAATTGCCCAGGCACAAGGCATGGCCAGCCGGGGCGACACACTGCTGATCACTGCCGGGGTGCCGTTCGGCAAACCTGGGTCGACCAACACGCTGCGGATCGAAACACTGATCTAAGCCACTGCATAGACCCTGTGGGAGCGGGCGTGCCCGCGAATGCGTCAGTCCAGGCCACTTCGTTGACCCTGCTGGCCCTTTCGCGGGCACGCCCGCTCCCACAGGGTCGGTGGTGAAGCAAAGAATCGCGGAAAAACGAGGCCCAAAGAGACCCACCGCTCTCCATCCACTTCACTGACTGCCCCATGTACAGCAAACATTTCGTCAACCCGTGCCCCGACTGGGCCACGGCGTTACTCAACGGCTTCAGCCAGGTGCTGCTGCTGCGCAACCCCCTGTGCGGCCTGTGCTGCCTGCTGGCCATCCTGCTGACTGCGCCCGACCTGGTCGGCGGCGCCCTGCTCGGCGCCCTCGCCGGCCTGCTCACAGCCCAGCGCCGCGGCTACGACCGTGCCGACCGCCAGGCCGGGCTGTACTGCTACAACGGCGTACTCATCGGCATCCTGATCAGCGCCGTGCTGCCCTGGTCGGCCATCCTGCCGCCCTTGATCATTGCCGCTGGCGGCCTTTCGAGCATCATCACCCACCAATGGCGCAAGCGCGGCGGCAAGCTGCTGGTTGCCTACACCGCACCGTTCGTGCTGCTCGGCTGGGTTACCCTGCTGTTTGCCAGCCCCGTACCCAGCACCTTCATCGAAGTAGATCTTGCGTACGCCCTGGCGCGTGGCGTGGGGCAGATCTTCCTGCTCGACCAGCCGCTGGCCGGGTTGCTGATCATCGTCGGGATGTTTATTGCCAACCCCTATGCTGCGATGTGGGCGGTGATCGGCTCGGCTATCGGTGGCGGTGTAGCGTTGGTCACCGATCAGGAGCAAGCAGCGTGGCTGGGGTTGTACGGTTTCAACGCCGCACTGGCGGCACTAGCCTTCAGCCGGCAGGGTGAAAAACCCTGGGTGACGCTGCTTGCCATCGCCCTGGCCTTGCTGCTGCAACCGTTGTTCAAGCTGTTGCCGTTGCCCGGCCTGACTGCGCCCTTCGTCGCTGCCTGCTGGTTGATGCACTTGGGCAGCCATCTCAAGCAGTTAGGCGAACGACGGAATAGCGAAGGGCTCCACAGCTAAACTCAACGCTGCTTGTTCACGAGGGGCTATCACGCTTTCGCCCCTTACGGATTGCAGTTGCCAGCCCAGGCATGGCCAGATCCCTCGTAGAGTAATCAGTCATGCCTGATTCACTAATGATGATCGTATTGGCATCATATTTAGGTCTCCCATTCTCGATAATCACGTGGGTCGGATTGACGTTCATAAGGGTGAACCCCTGACGCGTGAACCCCTCATCTAAGGATCCAAATGGCACCATTCCAATACCCTTAGAAGGTACAAGGTGCTCGCTAATGAATAGGTCTCGATCAGCACTTACATAGAATCTTCCGCTGATATTTACAGCAGGGTCAGGCCGATCCGAGACCTGTCCATTTACTGATTTCGCTCTGAATAACTTGATACGGCTGCCTTTAATTGCTGTTTGGTCATAAGCAAAACCTTGCACCCGCAGATTAGTGCCGTTTATTTTCTTGAATACTGGTTCAAAAGCGGGCGAATTCTTGAGCAATCGGGTAGTGCCTTGGGGATCGCTGAAATTGACCGGGTCTCCTCCACAATATGCATAGGCATTAATCCCTCCTTTCTCAAATGGGCTGTATATGTCCGGACTTAAAAAGCGCATCAGTACCGGGCTGAACAGCCTCCTCCCATTTCCCAGCAAATAACCTTGCACAACACCATCCAGTAGATAGCCGTTGTAACCCAATCGATCGCTACGCGCGCCAGCACGCAATGTGCCATAGACCGAATATGCAAACGGTTCTGGTAAACTTCGAGTCCGGCTCACCCCATTGTCCATACATGCCTCCAAGACGGTGCAACTCACTCGTTTAATGTTGTATCGCATCCCTAAAAATCGAAACTGACATTTCTACTAGGTTGGCTCCGATTTTCTTGACCTTGCATGCACTGACACAGACCCTCTAGGCTTGACACTCACACCATCGGAAAAGCCTCCGCATGTCCACCACGCAATCCCTCCGCGAACGCCTCTACATCATGGTCTTCCAGACCGACACCGTAGCCGGCCGGCGCTTCGACAAAATCCTCCTGCTGATCATCCTCGCCAGCCTGGTCACGGTAATCCTTGACAGCATCGACGAGGTGCACCAGGGCTACGCCGGCCTGCTGGCCGGTATCGAATGGGGCTTTACCGCGATCTTCCTGGCCGAGTACCTCACCCGCCTGTACTGCTCGCCCAAGCCGCTGCGCTATGCCTTCAGTTTCTATGGGCTGGTCGATTTACTGGCGATCGTGCCGGGGATCATCGCGCTTTATTACAGCGACGCCCAATACCTGCTGATCGTCCGCGTCATCCGCATGCTGCGGATCTTCCGCGTGCTCAAGCTCAGCCCCTACCTCAAGCAGGCCCATTACCTGATCGACGCGCTGCGCGGTAGCAAGCAGAAGATCATCGTGTTTCTGGTCACGGTATCGACCTTGGTCACGGTCTTCGGCACGCTGATGTATGTGATCGAAGGGCCGGAGCACGGTTTCACCAGCATTCCCAAGGGCATCTACTGGGCGATCGTCACCCTGACCACCGTGGGCTTTGGCGACATCGTGCCGAAGACGCCCTTGGGTCAGGTGATTTCGTCGATGGTGATGATCATCGGTTATTCGATCATTGCCGTGCCTACCGGGATCTTTACTGCAGAGCTGGCCAACGCCATGCGGGGTGAGCAGCTGCAGCATGATTGCCCGGTCTGCAAGAAAAAGACCCATGAACAAAGCGCGGCGTTCTGCTCGCGGTGCGGGAATGGGTTATTCCCCAAAGCGTGACAGCGCCTGCGCCGGCCTCTTCGCGGGTGAACCCGCTCCTACAACAGGCCCGGGCCGTGCGCGGTCCCGTAGGAGCGGGTTTACCCGCGAAGAGGCCGGCACAGGCAGAAGCAGAAGCATAACCAAAGCATTTTTTGTTCTTTAACCCGCACAAATCCAACCGCTATAGTCGCTGGCAATCTGCCTCGATTACCGCCAAGTACAAGGAAGCAACGTGAAAAGACTCTTCACCGCCTCGCTGCTCGCCGCAGGCCTGGCCTTGGGCAACATCGCCCAGGCCGCCCCGACCCTGCTCAACGTTTCCTACGACGTGATGCGCGACTTCTACAAGGACTACAACCCGGCCTTCCAGAAACACTGGGAAGCCGAGCACAAAGAGAAGGTCAACGTGCAAATGTCCTTCGGCGGCTCGAGCAAGCAGGCACGGGCAGTGATCGACGGGCTGCCGGCCGACGTCATTACCATGAACATGGCCACCGACATCAACGCCCTGGCCGACAACGGCAAGCTGGTGCCGGACAACTGGGTGAGCCGCCTGCCGAACAACAGCGCGCCGTTCACCTCGGCCACCGTGTTCATCGTGCGCAAGGGCAACCCGAAAGCCCTGAAAGATTGGCCCGACCTGCTCAAGGACGGTGTGCAGGTGATCGTGCCCAACCCGAAGACTTCGGGTAACGGCCGTTACACCTACCTGTCGGCATGGGGTTATGTACTCAAGCAGGGCGGTGACGAGGCCAAGGCCCGTGACTTCGTCGGCAAGCTGTTCAAACAGGCCCCGGTGCTGGATACCGGTGGCCGTGCTGCCACCACCACCTTCATGACCAACCAGATTGGTGATGTGCTGGTAACCTTCGAGAACGAAGCCGAAATGATCGCCCGCGAGTTCGGCCGCGACCAGTTCGAAGTGGTTTACCCGAGCGTGTCGGCCGAAGCCGAACCTCCGGTTAGCGTGGTCGACAAGGTGGTGGCCAGGAAAGGCACCCAGGCCGTGGCCGAGGAATACCTGAAGTACCTGTGGTCGCCAGCGGCCCAGGAAATTGCCGCACAGAACTACCTGCGTCCACGCGATGCGACGGTGCTGGCGAAGTACACCGACCGGTTCCCGAAGGTGGACTTCCTGTCGGTGGAGAAAACCTTTGGTGACTGGCGCACCGTGCAGAAGACCCACTTCAATGATGGTGGGGTATTTGACCAGATCTATACCGGTCAGTAATTGATTTAGGCAGGCCCGGCCCCTTCGCGGGCACGCCCGCTCCCACACGTTGGACTGCCCCCAAGAAGTTGGACACCAATCCAATTTCTTGGGGTGTCCATATGAGCAAGTACTCAGACCAATTCAAGCTTACAGCCGTTCATGCCTACCTGGAGGGTGGTGAAGGTTTCCGAAAAGTAGCCCAGCGACTTGCAGTGGACTTCAGCCTGCTGCGGCGCTGGGTCTCCAGCTTCCAGAAACATGGCCAGTTCAGTCTGCGTAAACCAGGCCAGCGGTACAGTGCGACCTACAAGCGCTCAGTCCTTGAGTACATGCACAAGCATCAGCTTTCCTTGCGCCAGACCGCCGCCCATTTTGGTCTTGGTCAGTCTTCGCAGATAGGCATTTGGGCGCGGCAGTACTACAGTGGAAGTCCGGCTTCGCCTGCTCCCAAGAGAAGAAAACCTGCTGCCATGTCGAAAAAGCCTTACCCCATCAAACCCACAACCTCTGATGACACCGATAAAAGCCGCGACCAGTTGCTGGCTGAGCTTGAATGGCTGCGCATGGAGAACGCTTACCTAAAAAAGCTGGAAGAGTTGAAGAAGCAGGAGCGAAGGCAGCCCAAAAAACCCTGATCGTGTCTGCGCTCAAGGACAGGTTTCCCTTGGCCGCTGTTCTGGAGTTGGCGGATCTGCCGCGCAGTACGTTCTATTACCAGCTTCAAGCGCAGGCCAAACCTGATAAGCATGCTGCTCTGAAGCAGATGATTCAGCGTGTCTATCACGAGGAAAAAGGGCTTTACGGTTACCGGCGCGTTGCGATCGTGATCCGCAATGGCGGGACCTTGGTTAACAAAAAAGTGGTGGAGCGTTTGATGATCGAGCTTGATCTTCGCTCACTCGTGCGGCCGAAAAAATATCGGTCGTACAAGGGAGTCGTCGGCACCATCGCGCCCAACCTGCTGGAGCGAAACTTTATCGCCCAGCGCCCGAATCAGAAGTGGGTGACCGATGTGACCGAGTTCAAAGTGGCTCAGGAAAAAGTCTACCTCTCCCCCGTGATGGACTTGTACAACGCCGAAATTGTGGCCTACGAAGTGGCCAGCAGGCCATGCCTTGGGCTGGTTACCAACATGCTGGGCAAGGCCTTCAAGCGCCTGGGAAACAAGCCGAAACTGGTACTCCACTCGGATCAAGGCTGGCACTACCAACACTCGCAGTACCGCCACAAACTGGCCGAGCAAGGGGTGAAGCAGAGCATGTCACGCAAAGGAAACTGCTTGGATAATGCGGCTATGGAGAGCTTTTTTGGTACGCTTAAGTCCGAATTTTTCTACCCGCAGCGCTTCAAGAGCGTTGAAGAACTGAAATCCGGTCTGGATGAGTACATCCACTACTACAACCATGACCGCATCAAGCTAAAGCTCAATGGCATGAGCCCTGTGAAATACAGGGCTCATGCTGCAGGGGCTGCTAGCTGAAACTGTCCAACTTATTGGGGGCAGTCCAGAATCGTGCAAAACCCAGGCCTACGATAATCCTGTGGGAGCGGGCTTGCCCGCGAGGGGGCCGGACCAGGCGACATCAAGCCTGGCGGAACACCAACGCCTTCAGCCCCCCCGCCGGGTCCACATCGGGAAATTCCGGTGGGTTCTCCAGCCGCTCGACAAACGCCAAAGAAGGCGCCTGCTCGGCCATCCCATCGATCAGGAATTCCGGCCCGATACCCGGGTCGTTGACACACGCCAGGACCGTTCCCCCCGCATTCAGCAACTCCGGCAGTCGCCGCAGGATCTTCGCGTAATCCTGGGTCAACACAAAGCTGCCACGCTGGAAGGTAGGCGGGTCGATGATGATCAGGTCGTAAGGCCCGTACTTGCGCACCTTGCCCCATGACTTGAACAACTCATGCCCCAGATACGCCACCCGCGACGCATCGTGGTCATTCAAGCGATGGTTGTCCCGGCCCCGCGACAACGCCGACTTGGCCATGTCGAGGTTCACCACCTGCTCGGCACCGCCGGCAATTGCTGCCACCGAAAAGCCACAGGTGTAGGCGAACAGGTTCAGCACGCGCTTGCCCGCCGCCTGCTCACGCACCCAGCGCCGGCCGTAGCGCATGTCAAGGAACAGGCCGTTGTTCTGTCGCACGCCCAGGTCCAACAGGTAGGTAAGGCCGTCCTCTATCACCTCGCGCTGCTGGCACGGCTCGCCCATCAGCCACTGGCCGGGGCTGTCGGGCAGGTAGCGGTGCTGTATGAGGATGGCCTGGCCGGACCATTGCGGGCGCTCGGCAACGGCACGCAGCATGGCCTCCAGCTCGGCCAGTTGGCCTTCAGGCATCTCGCGGAACAATGCGACCGATAACACACCTTGCAGCCAGTCGACGGTGACTTGCTCCAGGCCCGCCCAGCAGCGGCCACGGCCGTGGAACAGGCGGCGGGTTTCCTGCGGGGCAGGGTCGAGGGCGGCGAGCAGGTGTTGCTCGAGGGTGTGGATTGGCGAAGTCATGGTGGGTCGCAAGCTGGCAAAGAGCGGCATTCTACCTTGCTGGCCTCTTCGCGGGTAAACCCGCGAAGAGGCCAGCAAGGTCAGCTCAATGCTTGACTGCAAATCGCGTAGGTCGGAACCACCACCCCTGCTGCATACCCGCCGCAGCCAGCAGGATCAACCCTACTCCCAGCCACTGCAGCGGGGCCAACCGGTGTCCGAACGCCACCCAATCCACCAGAATCGCCGCAACCGGGTAGATGAATGACAACGCACCGGTGAACGCTGTGGGCAAGCGCTGGATGGCGCTGTACAGCAGCACGTACATCACACCGGTATGGACAATGCCCAGGGTCACCAGGCTGGCCAATGCTGGCACCTCACCCGGCAATCCACCAAGCTTGACCCACGGCGCCAGTAGTAGCACCCCGGTCATGACCTGGATCAGCGCTATCAAATGCGGGGGTGTGCCTTTCAGCCGCTTGATGATCAATGCCGCAATCGCATACAAGAACGCCGCGCCCAGTGCCAGCGCAATGCCCAGCAGATAGTCTTCACCAGTCCCCTGCCCTGCACCATGTGCACTCACGATGGCCAGCATGCCGAGAAACGCCACACTCAGCCAGGTGACCTTGGCCAACGTGATCTTCTCGCCCAGAAACAGCGCCGCCAGCCCCACCAGCATGAACGGCTGCACGTTGTACACCGCCGTGCCGATGGCGATCGACGCCCGTGAATACGAAGCAAACAACAGCACCCAGTTGCCGACAATGGCCACACCACTGGCAATCGCCAACAGGACCGCCGTGCGGCTGATCACCCCCGGCCGCAAAAAGCCGAACGCGGCGCAGATCACCAACAGGGTCACGGCGCCGAACACGCAGCGCCAGAACACCACCTCAAGCACCGGCTGGCCAGACACCAGCACGAACCAGCCGATGGTCCCGGAAATCAGCATGGCAGCGACCATTTCCAGCGAGCCACGGCGCAATGAACTGTCCATCTCATACCTCCCGTTGACGATGGCAACAGTATGCAAAGGTTAGCGGTGGGCCATCCAGCGGATAACGAAGGCCGGTTTGCGGTCTTGCCTTTACTATCAAGGCAAATCACCAGAATTACCTGACGAGAAAAACATGACCGATGCCATCGACCAATTACTGATCAATGCACTGATGGAGGACTCGCGCCGCTCGCTCAAGGCCTTGGCGCAGGTCAGCGGGCTGTCCGCGCCCAGCGTCAGCGAGCGCCTGCGCCGGCTGGAGGAACGCGGCGTGCTGCGCGGTTACACCGTGGAGGTCGACCCGCGCGCCTTTGGTTACCAGTTGCAGGCCATCGTGCGCATTCGCCCGCTGCCGGGGCAGTTACAGGAAGTGGAGCGGCAAATCATTGCCATCCCCGAGTTCACCGAGTGCGACAAGGTTACTGGCGAGGATTGCTTCATCGCCCGGCTGCATGTGCGCTCGATGGAGCAACTGGACACCCTGCTCGACCGCATCAATGTGCTGGCCGAGACCAACACCGCAATCATCAAGAAGAGCCCGGTGAAGCGGCGGTTGCCGCCGATGGATTGATTTTTTCCTGTGCGGCCCTCTCGCGGGCATGCCTGCTCCCAAAGGTTTCGAGATTGCTGGAACTCATTGTGGGAGCGGGCGTGCCCGCGAAAGGGCCGGCGCAGAAAAAGTTGACTGTTTTTTGTACACAGGAATGTCACCTTAAGTGCCATTTTTGTGTGCACTTTTTCAAGGTAACGCCCCAATACGTTACACCCACCTCACAACAAATTTTGACCATTCGATCAACTAAGTTGCGGTCTTGAAAATTAAACCTGCTCATCTGGTCAACTTATAGCTCCATAATTTCATAAACTTATCTTTCAACAAGACAAATACCAAAAACTTCCCCGTCTAAAGTTGACTTTTCCTTGGCACAAAAATGGCTTTTGTGTGTTCGTGTTTTGTATACAACTCAAACAAAACATAAATACACAAGAACCCGCGACGCCGACCCAATGTTGGCCGCCGCGCCCAGAACCCTGTGATGCCAACGCTGCACCGACGAGATGGCGAGCCCGTGCGCATGCCCGCTCATCGCAGTCACTGTGCATCAGGAGCCGCCGGAATGAGTAGCAGCCTCGACCTTGCCCCTGAACAATCCGTCGCCAGCACCCACCCCGCTTCCACACTTGCCGGCAGCCAGCCGGAACTGGCGCTGAGCCCACGCCTGCATAACCGCGACCTCGCCCCGACGCGCACCGAAGGCCGCCGCTGGGGTGGCTACAGCATCTTCGCGTTGTGGACAAACGATGTGCACAATATCGCCAACTATTCGTTCGCCATGGGCTTATTCGCCCTCGGCCTGGGTGGCTGGCAAATCCTGCTGTCGCTGGCGATCGGCGCGGCGCTGGTGTACTTCTTCATGAACCTGTCCGGCTACATGGGGCAGAAAACAGGGGTACCGTTCCCGGTCATCAGCCGCATCGCCTTCGGCATCCACGGCGCGCAGATTCCGGCGCTGATCCGCGCGGTCATCGCCATTGCCTGGTTCGGTATCCAGACCTACCTGGCCTCGGTGGTGCTGCGTGTGCTGCTCACCGCCGTGTGGCCGCAACTGGCCAGCTACGACCACGACAGCATCCTCGGGCTGTCGAGCCTGGGCTGGGTGTGTTTCGTGGCGATCTGGCTGGTGCAGCTGGTGATCCTTGCCTACGGCATGGAGATGGTGCGCCGCTACGAAGGCTTTGCCGGCCCGGTCATCCTGCTGACCGTGGCTGCGCTGGCCGTGTTCATGTACTTCAGGGCCGACGCGCGCATCGCCTGGTCGGTGGCCGAGCCGCTGAGCGGTTATGAGATGTGGCGCAACATCTTTGCTGGCGGTGCCCTGTGGCTGGCGATCTACGGCACCCTGGTGCTCAACTTCTGTGACTTTGCCCGCTCCTCGCCGTGCCGCAAGACCATACGCGTAGGCAACTTCTGGGGCCTGCCGGTGAACATCCTGGTGTTCGCGGTGATCACCGTGGTGCTGTGCGGCGCGCAGTTCCAGATCAATGGCCAGATCATCGACAGCCCGACGCAGATCGTCGCCGCTATTCCCAGCACAATGTTCCTGGTACTCGGCTGCCTCGCCTTCCTGATCGTCACCGTGGCGGTGAACATCATGGCCAACTTCGTCGCCCCGGCGTTCGTGCTCAGCAACCTCGCCCCGCGCCACCTCAACTTCCGCCGCGCCGGGTTGATCAGCGCCACCGTCGCCGTGCTGATCCTGCCGTGGAACCTGTACAACAGCCCGCTGGTGATCGTGTATTTCCTCTCTGGCCTGGGCGCCCTGCTAGGCCCGCTGTACGGGGTGATCATGTCCGACTACTGGTTGCTGCGCAAAGGCTGCATCAACGTGCCGGAGCTGTACACCGAACACCCGACCGGCGCCTACCACTACTGCAAGGGCATCAACCTGCGCGCCGTGGCCGCCTTCGTACCCGCCGCACTGCTAGCCATTGTCCTGGCCCTGGTGCCGAACTTCCATGGCATCGCACCGTTCTCCTGGCTGATCGGTGCCGGCATCGCCGCCGCCATCTACCTGCTGATCGCACCACGCAACCGCCAATACCACGACGTCAGCGGCGAGTGCATTGCCGTCGACCACAGCTGCCATTAATCAGGGAGGACTGCCCATGCGTATTCTGATCGCCAACGTCAACACCACCGAAGCCATCACCGACGCCATTGCCGAGCAGGCCCGTGCGGTCGCCGCGCCCGGCACTGAAATCATCGGCCTTACCCCATGGTTTGGCGCCGAGTCGGTGGAAGGCAATTTCGAAAGCTACCTAGCCGCCATCGCGGTGATGGACCGCGTGCTGGCCTACGATGGCCCGTACGACGCCGTGATCCAGGCCGGTTACGGCGAACATGGCCGCGAAGGTCTGCAGGAACTGCTCAACGTGCCGGTGGTGGACATTACCGATGCCGCCGCCAGCACGGCCATGTACCTGGGCCATGCCTACTCGGTGGTGACCACCCTGGACCGTACCGTGCCGCTGATCGAAGACCGCCTGAAACTGTCGGGCCTGTATGACCGCTGCGCCTCCGTGCGGGCCAGCGGGCTGGCGGTACTGGAACTGGAAGCCGACCCGCAGCGGGCCGTGGAAGCGATTGTCGAGCAGGCCGAACGCGCCGTGCGTGACGACAAGGCCGAGGTGATCTGCCTGGGTTGCGGCGGCATGGCCGGGCTGGACGAGCAGATTCGCCAGCGCACGGGGGTGCCGGTGGTGGATGGGGTGAGTGCGGCGGTGACCATTGCCGAGTCGCTGGTGCGCATGGGGTTGAGTACCTCCAAGGTGCGCACCTATGCCACGCCGCGGGTGAAGAAGGTGGTGGGTTGGCCGATGCGGTTCGGCCGCTAGTCCTTTAGTTGCCAGTACCGGCCTCTTCGCGGGCACGCCCGCTCCCACCGGCTAACCACAAGCCTTAAGGCTGTGGGGTCCCTGTGGGAGCGGGCGTGCCCGCGAAGAGGCCGGCACAGGCCAACACATCACCCGGGCCAACCGCTGCACTGCCATAGCCAAGCACTAAAACCCTCATGTCGGGCAGCTATGCGCTCCGTCATTCAAACCCTGGCGCACGTTACGGCTGAGCAGGGTGGCCTTGCCGTCATGCCAGGTGAGGGTCAGTACGTAAAGGGTGTCAAAGTCATCGCCACGCCAGTCCTCGGTAATCACCCGGTCATCACCCAGGGCCTTGCCGGCCACGGTATTGATCAGTTCCGGCAGGTAGCCGTGGGACCAGGCGGTGTATACTGTCGCGTTGCGGTATTTGTCGCTCAGCAACTCATCGGCCAGCTCATCGGTGTCGTTGGCGCCGTAGTCGATGTTCACCGGCAGACCGAGGCGGATGGCGCTGGGGGTAATGGTCATCAGCGGGCGGATATAGCTATAGCTTTCGTCCATGCTGCCTTCCTCGACATGCCGCGAAGGGTTGGCGGCAAACACGAAGTCCGCCTTGCCGAAGCGCTCGGGCAGCAGCGTGGCCAGGTCCAGCGCACGGTTGAGGCCCTGGCAGTTTAACTGGCCCAAGCCCTCGCCCGGTTTCTCGGCATGGCGCAGGAACACCAGCGTCTGGGTGCCATCCACCGGTTGCGCGCGGCTTTCGACAGCCTCCAGCGCCAGCGGTACGGCGACAGCTGTAAGCACCAGGCTCAGCAGCAGGTGACGGTGACGGCGGAAGAATGTTGGCAACTTCATCAAGGCAGGCTCGTGTGGCAGAGAAAATCGGGTTACCCGCCACATCGCCCCGGCAATTGCGGGACGCTATCAGTAGTGAAGGCCATCCTTGGCAACGAGTGAGGGTCAGAGTGCCCTGAACCCGTTTGGTTCCTCCCTGGAGGTGGATGCCGTTCCCTAGGCAAGGCCTAAGTTACGGCATGGGTGTTGCGCAATTGTGTACGGTGCAAGAACCTGCGGTTGCACTGCAGCCGCTCAATCATCCCGCGTCAGCACTTCCAGCAACTCGATCTCGAAGGTCAGGTCCGAATTCGGCGGAATCGCCCCCACACTGCGCTCGCCATAGCCCAGGTGCGCCGGTACCAGCAGCTTGCGTTTGCCGCCCACGCGCATGCCCATCAGGCCCTGGTCCCAGCCTTTGATCACCCGGCCGCTGCCGATCACGCACTGGAACGGCTTGCCGCGCGACCAGGACGAATCGAACTCACTGCCATCGGCCAGCCAGCCGGTGTACTGGGTAGTGATCAGGGCGCCTTTGACGGCGGCTTTGCCGTCCCCCTCGACCAGTTCAATGATCTGCAGTTCTTGGCTCACAGGCATACTCCAACGCTTGAAAACAAAGCCGCCCTTTTCTCAGGAATGCACCGGTTTGGCAAGCGCGCGTGGTGTTTCGTGCTGGCGCATCGACCACAGCACACCGCCCATCACCAGCACGATCGCCGCCGCTTCCAGCAGGCTTGGCCCGGTCTGCCGCCAGAGAAAGGCGTACAACAACGCGAACAGGGTCTCGAACACAATCAGTTGCCCACTCAAGGTCAACGGCAAGCGTTTGGACGCGGCATTCCACAAAGCCATGGCCAACCACGAACCGAGCACCGCGCAGCCCAGGCTGGCCGCCCAGAACAGCCACCAGCGCGACATCGGCGCTTCTACCTGCAGTTGCTGCGGCTGCCACACCGCCAGGCCGGCGACCATCAGCAGGCTGGCCAGACCTGTCATGACCCCACACAGCACCGACCATTGGTGGCTGTCAAAATGCCCGCACTGCTTCAGGTAGCGGCTGTTCTGCACGGCGTACCAGGTCCAGCAGGCCAACGCTGCCAGCGCGTAAAGCAGGCCCATCAGTTTGTCGCCGATGTCGCCGGGGGCGAAGGCGAAGGTTTCCAGGTTGATGCACAGCATGCCGGCAAGGATCAGCGCCAGCGGGCCGACCAGCCGCGCCAAAGGCACTGCGCCACTGTCATTACGCCCGTACAAGGTGATGGTCAGCGGCAGCACGCCGACGATCAGCGAAGCCGGGGCCACGCCCAGGCGCTGGATCGCTGCAACCAGGAACACGAAGTACACCAGGTTGCCGATCACTGCCAGGCGCAGCAGCATCCATGCATCGCTCGCGGTCAGCTGGCGCAGCTGGCGGGCCATGGGCAAGGCCAGCAACAGTGAGATCACGCCCACCATCAGGTAGCGCACGCTGCTCAGCAGCATCGGGTTGAACTCGGGCAACAGTTCGGGAACCATCAGCACCATGCCCCATAACGCACCGGCCATGCCGGCGTACACCACACCGCGTTTCACGTGTCTGCTCCTGTTTGAAGATGAGCGCAGGCTACCTGTGCGCGGGGTATCGGGCAAAAGATCAATTTGCATGGTGGCATTCCCTGGAGGAATGGCTCAGCGCTGATTATGATGCTGGCAATACTGGCCCTATCGCCGGCAAGCCGGCTCCCACAGGTATCGCGCAGGCCTGAGCATTGTGCGGTCCCTGTGGGAGCTGGCTTGCCGGCGATAGGGCCGGTGCAGCCAACCCGTTGCCCGGAATCGACCATGAGCCGCTGCAGCCGCCACCTGCCCCCGCTTGATACCCTGATCGCCTTCGAGGCAGTGGCCAGCACGGGCAGCTTCACCCGCGCCGCCGGCGAGCTGTACCTGACCCAGAGCGCAGTGTCCAAGCAGATTCGCCTGCTCGAAGACCAGCTCGGCACGCAGCTGTTCGAACGCCGCGCCCGGGGCATTGCGCTGACCACTGCCGGCGAGCACTTTCATGGTTTTGTCGAGCCGATGCTGGACAAGCTGCTGGCCAACGTCCAGCGCCTTAAAAGCGGCCACGGCAGCCGCCATGTCAGCGTCATCTGCACCCACGCCGTGGCGCAATACTGGCTGTTCCCGCGCCTGCTGCGCTTCAACGAACAACACCCCGGGCTGACCGTGAACATCCACGCCAGCAATGACATCAACGAGAGCCTGGTGGCCGACTACGACTTCGGTATTCTCTACGGGCATGGCCGCTGGCGCTCGCTGCAGGCCAGCAAGCTGTTCGACGAATTGATCTACCCGATTGCCAGCAACAACTGGGACCTGCGCCAGGTCGACAGCCTGACGGCGCTGCAGGCGCTGCCGCTGATCCAGCTCGATGCCTCGCCCTGGAACTGCCTGGGCTGGCATGACTGGTTCGCCCACTTTGGCCTGCGCTACCAGGCACCGGCCGACGCACCCACCTTCAACCAGGTGAACCTGGTGTTCGACGCGGTGATGCAAGGCATGGGCGTGGGCCTTGGCCGGAAGTCCATGGCCCGTGACCGTATCAACAGCGGCCTGATCCGCCAGGTGTGCGATTTCGAGGTCCGCACCGGCCAGTGCCGACTACTTGGTGCATGACCGCCAGACCCTGCCCTCGCCCGCCGCCCAGGTGTTTGCCGAGTGGCTGCTGGCGCAGGCCTGAATCAGCTGTTCTGCTCGAAGACTTCCTGGCCGGTCAGTTCCTTGGTCTGGTTGGCGAAGCAGTACCAGGCGGGTTTCTCTTCGACGAAAATCTGCATGTTGAAATCCCAGT
Organism: Pseudomonas sp. NY5710; assembly: GCF_013305665.1. Lineage (NCBI taxonomy): Bacteria > Pseudomonadati > Pseudomonadota > Gammaproteobacteria > Pseudomonadales > Pseudomonadaceae > Pseudomonas > Pseudomonas sp. NY5710. The sequence continues at coordinate 1,736,653 of NZ_CP045554.1, read as the reverse complement.
CCTGGTCGCCCTCGAGCAGGCCGACCGGTATGGCATGGAAGTCGTTGGCCTTGAGCCGGTAGTACAAGTGCGTGCCGCACTGGCCGCAAAAAGCACGCTGTGCCCAGTCCGACGAGTCATAAACGCTGGGTGCACGCCCCTCGATCAGCGGGGGCTTGCTGCAATCAACCACCAGCAGCGGGCCACCGGTCCACTTGCGGCACATGCTGCAATGGCAGGCGCTGATGTGGGTATTGTCGACGGTGACGGTAAGCCGGGTGGCGCCGCACAGGCAGGTGCCGTGTTTTTCCAGGGCCATGGCTGGCTCCTTGAACAGGGGTTGGGCCATGTAAGAGCGGCCTTGTGTCGCGATCGGGCTGCAAAGCAGCCCCCGGATTGACGCATCAACGCGAAAATCGAGGGGCCGCGTTGCGGCCCGATCGCGACACAAGGCCGCTTCTACAGGCAGACGGTGTCAGCCTGTTAAATATAGACAGTTCCGCGCAGGTACAACGCCGCCCGCCCGCTGATGATCACCCGGCCATTACCCGGCACTTCACACAGCAACTGCCCTTTGCGCGCCCCGCCCTGCTCGCACGCCAGCACCTGCTTGCCCAGCCGCTCGGCCCACACTGGCGCGAGCGAGGTATGCGCCGAACCCGTCACCGGGTCTTCGTTCACACCCACGTTGGGGCCGAACCAGCGGGTGACGAAATCAAAACCACGTCCTGCAGCAGTCACCGCAATGCCGCGCACATCGAAGGCCGACAGTGCAACGAAGTCTGGCTTCAGGGTATCGAGCAGCAATGCGTCATCGATCACCACCACATAGTCGTCACTGCGGTACAGCGCCTGCGCCTGGCTCAGGCCCAGCGCTTGCAGCAGCCCCTGCGGCATGTCCTCGGCGAGCGGTTGCTTGGCCGGGAAGTCCATGGCCAACAGGCCGTCCGCACCGCGGCTGACGCGCAGTTCGCCACTGCGGGTATTGAAACGCAGCACCTGCGCCTGCTCGCCCAGTTGTTCGAACAGCACGTAGGCCGAGGCCAAGGTGGCGTGGCCGCACAGGTCGACTTCCACGGCCGGGGTGAACCAACGCAGGTCGTAGGTTTCGCCATTGCGCACGAAGTAGGCGGTTTCCGACAGGTTGTTCTCTTCGGCAATGCGTTGCAGTACATCGTCCGGCAGCCAGCTTTGCAGGGGAATCACAGCTGCCGGGTTGCCGCCGAACGGCTCAGCGGAAAAGGCATCGACCTGGAAAATTTCGAGTTGCATGCACACGCTCCTTGTTGCCTGGGCGCTGCCAGGCAGATGTCTGAATAGGGTTACGGGCGTATAGGCGTCAATACCGGCTCACCGGCAAAAAACGCCTGCAGGTTGCGCAGCACCAGGGTCACCGTGTCGCGCGCCGCCTCGGGTGACTGGCCGGCTACATGGGGCGTTAGCACGGTGTTGGCCAGGGTTTTCAAGGCATCGGGCACGGCCGGCTCGTCGTCGAACACATCCAGCGCGGCGCCGGCCAGTTGGCCACGTTGCAGTGCGGCAACCAGCGCCTGGGTGTCGACCACGCTGGCCCGGGCGATATTCACCAGATAGCCCTCGGCGCCCAGCGCCTCCAGCACCCGGGCATCGACCAGATGCCGGGTACTGGCACCACCGGGGGTGGCCACGACCAGGATATCCACGGCATCGGCCAGGTGTTGTGGGCTGTCATACCAGGTGTAGGGCACACCCTGGCGCAGGGTGCGGCTGTGGTAGCTGACGGGCATGTCGAAGCCGAGGTGGGCGCGTTTGGCGATGGCCAGACCTACGGCGCCGAGGCCGAGAATGCCCAGGCGCTTACCGCTTACCGAAGGGCTGATCACCCGGTTCCACTCGCCGCGGCGAGTGCTGGCATCGCCGCGGGGGATGTCGCGCAGCAGGGCCAGCAGCAGGGCCAGGGTGTGATCGGCAACGGCAGCAGCATTGGCCCCGGCGCCGTTGGTGACGGTAATGCCGCGTGCGGCGGCGGCGGCCAGGTCGACTTGTTCATAGCCGGCACCGATGACGCAGATGATCTGCAGGTTGGGCAATGCATCTATTTCGACAGCGGTCAGGCCTAATGGGCCGCGGGTGAGCACGGCGTCGATTTGATTGGCGTGGCGCTGGATGGCATCAGCCCGCTGTTGGGGTGACGGGGCACGAATAAGGCGGTAACCGGCCTGCTCCAGCAAGGGCAGGTAATCATCGACGGTTTCCACGAGTACCAAGACTGTCTTGTGCATGCCACCTCCGTTCACGAAGGGGCATTATGCGGACTTACGCTACAGTACAGTCAATGGCTAATTACCGTTCGAACTGTACTGTACGGGTACCCCTGGCAGTGGGTAGGGCCTGGCAAGCTCGCTATTGCGCGAATGCACGCCCCAACCCACCTGGCACCCCGCTGCTGTCGGTTTCCTGCCAAGGGCCATTCGGGCCTAGTGACCAGCTCCAACCATTGTCGAAGCGGTAGTAGGTCCGCTGCCGGTAGAACGTGTTGGGTTGTTTATCCAGCACATAGACGCCCAGTTTCGGATCCCAGTGGCTGGCACCACCCGGCGGTGGCGCGAAGCTGGCCGAGGTGCGCGGCATCGGCTTGGGAATGGCCGCCGGCTTGCCTGGCTGGGTAGAAGGCTGGCCGCCGGGCAATGGCTTGACCACCGGCCCCTGGGGCGGCACCCGCTCTATCGGCGGCTCGGGGTGCTCGTAGGGCTGCTGCGTCGTACACGCAGACAAACCCAGGGCCAGGGTAATCAGGGTCAGGCGGACGGCGCTGTGCATGGCATTGCTCTCTTACGGATCGGGGCTGTCGATGGTCAAGTGTTGGGTGGCCTGGGTCGCGCTGGACAGGGGTGCACCTTGGCCGATCCACTCACCTTGGGTCGGCTGCCCAGCACGCGACACACGTGCCATCAGTTGGACTTCGGCAAAATCGGACAGTTTCATCTGCGGCATCATCGCGTCCGCATCAGACAACTCCACCTCGATCGGCAACTGCGCCACTGTCACCCGCTTGGCCGCCAACGGCATCGGTGGGCCATTGCTGGCGCGGGCAAAGATAAACACGGTGTCGTCCGGCTTGACCTTGTCCCGCAACGTCGCCGCCAGTTCCACCCGCACCTTCAGGCGCGCCGCGACCGGCGCGGGTTCGTTCGCCCGCGCCGGCGAGCTGCCCAGGCGCTCGGCAGCGCGGTCGATGCCGCCTTGCAATGCCGCGCGCGATGCATCGCCCTCGGGCAGCTGCGCCAGCAAACGCTGCCAGTAATCGATGGCTTGCTGGTAACGCTCGTCTTCGAAAGCGGCAATACCGCGCAGCCCCAGGCTGGTAACTTCGTTGGGGTCGCCCTTCAAGGCTTCGTCCGTGAGGGCCTGCAGCTGTGGGCTCCACTGTTTGTCAGCAGCAAAATACAGGGCTTGCGCCCACTGCCCCAGCAGCTCTGGCTGACGCCCGGCCAGGGCCACGGCACGTTCAAAGGTACGCGCAGCATCTGCCGGGCGCTGCTCGGCCATGTAGGCACGGCCGAGGAAGTACACGGCTTCGGCCGAGTCTGGCTGGGCTTGTACCACACGCTCCAGGCGCGTGGTCATTTCCTCCATCGACTTCGGCGCCTGGGCAAACTCCTGGGTCAGGGCCACCTTGTCGGCTGCGCCGAAATGCAGGTACAACCCCAACGCCAGCACCGGCACCAACACCGCGGCCAGCAGGGGGAATGCCTTGCCCAGGTGGCCTTGGCGCGGGGCGTCAGCGCCCTCGGTGTCGGCCAGCAGCTCACGGGCGGCTTCGTCGCGGCCCTGGGCCAACTGCGCTGCGTCCAGTACCCCGGCAGCCTGCTGCGCAGCCAGTTCGGCGACCCGCTCCTGATACAGGGCCACATTCAGGGCGGTACGGTCTTCTTCCTGTTGGCGACGACGGCCACGCAGGATCGGAATCAGCAGGAAGCTGAGGGCAGCGAGCAACAACAGGCCCGCGCTAAGCCAGAATTCAATCATGGGTCGGTTCTTTTTCCAGCAGTTTGGCGAGACGCTCGCGTTCTTCAGCAGACAATGCATCGGTGCCTGGCGTGGCACTGCCACGGCGCCGGCGCACGATCAGCGCCAACACCACGAACCCGCCCGCCAGCAGCAGCCCTGGGCCGAACCACAGCAGCCAGGTGCGGCCACTGAGCGCCGGCTTGTAGCGCACGAAATCGCCATAGCGGTCGACCATGAAGTCCACGATCTGCTGGTTGCTCTTGCCCTCGCCCAGCATGCGGAAGATCTCCCGGCGCAGGTCGGCAGCGATGGGGGCGTTGGAGTCGGCAATGTCCTGGTTCTGGCACTTCGGGCAGCGCAGTTCCCTGGTCAACGCCTGGTAACGCTGGCGCTCTGCCTCGTCGCGGAACTGGTAGGTATCGATGGCCGCCTTGGCCACGCTGGCCAGGCTCATGCCCAGCAGCACCGCTGCCAGCCAACGCCTCATGGTTTGGCCTCGTCGACCAGGCCCTGGTACAGCGGCGCCAGCTGCTCACGCCACACCGTGGCATCGACGATGCCCACATGCTTGTAGCGGATGATGCCCTTGGCATCGATCAGGAATGTTTCCGGCGCGCCGTACACCCCCAGGTCCAGGCCCAGGCTGCCCTGCTCGTCACGGATGTCCAGCTGGTAGGGGTTGTGGAAATCGGCCAGCCATTTGCGCGCTGCGGCGTTGTCGTCCTTGTAGTTGACCCCGTGAATCACCACGCCCTGCTGCGCCAGCTGGTTCAGGTACGGGTGCTCCACCTTGCACGACGGGCACCAGGTGGCCCACACGTTGACCAGTGCCGGGCGGCCGTGCAGGTCAGCCTCGGTCAGGGTACGGTCGCCCTGGGTCGAGGCCAGGGAAAACGCCGGGAACGCTTTGCCGATCATTGCCGAGGGCAGCTCGTCGGGCTTGAGGAACAGGCCCTTGTAGAGAAACACCGCCACCAGCAGGAACACTGCCAGGGGCACTACCATGATCCAACGCTTCATGCATCTGCTCCAGACACGCCCAGGGCTTCACGCACCCGGGTCTTGACCTTGACGCGGTAGCGCCGGTCGAGGGCCGCCAGCAACCCGCCCAGGCCAGTCAACAGACCGCCCAGCCAGATCCAGCGGACATAAGGCTTGATATGCACGCGCACCGCCCAGGCGCCGTTCTCCAGCGGCTCGCCGAGGGCCACGTACAGGTCGCGGGTGAAGCCGGCATCAATGCCGGCTTCGGTCATCATCGACTGCTGCACGGTGTACAGGCGTTTTTCCGGGTGCAGGGTTGTCACAGCCCGGCCATCGCGGCTGACCACGATCGTGCCTTTGTCCGAGATGAAGTTGGGCCCTTCGAAGTGCTTGGCACCTTCGAACAGGAAGTGGTAGCCGCCCAACTCGACGCTCTCGCCCGGCGCCATGCGCAGGTCGCGTTCGGCGCTGTTGTTGCTCGACAACACCACGCCCAGCGCGCACACCGCCAGGCCCAGGTGCGCCAGCTGCATGCCCCAGTAACTGCAGCCCAGCCCCGGCAGGCCCTTGACCAGCCCCTTGTGGCGCGTCTTGTCGAGGATGTCACGCAGCCCGCCGAGCACCACCCAGGCAGCCAGGGCGAAGGCAGTCAGCGTCGGCCAGTCGAAGTCATCGACGATCAGGCCGGCCAGCGGTGCAAGGATGGCGCTGCCCACCAGCACCGGGCTCATCATGCTCACCAGCCATTTGCCCGGGGTGTCCTTCCAGCGCACCACCACGCCAATGCTCAACACCACCATCAGCAGCGCCATCAACGGCAGGAACAACGCATTGAAATACGGTGGGCCCACCGACAACTTGGCCCCGGTAAGGGCATCGAGCACCAGGGGGTAAAGGGTGCCGAGCAGGATCATGGATGCCGCCACCACCAGCACCAGGTTATTGGCCAGCAGCAGTGTTTCCCGCGACCACAGGGCAAAGCCCACCTGGCTTTTGACCACCGGCGCGCGCAGGGCGAACAAGGTCAGCGACCCCCCGACCACGAACAGCAGGAAGATCAGGATGAAAATGCCCCGCGACGGGTCTGCGGCAAACGCGTGCACCGAGGTCAGCACGCCGGAACGCACCAGGAAGGTGCCCAGCAGGCTCAGCGAGAACGCGGCAATCGCCAGGAGCACGGTCCAGCTCTTGAACACCCCGCGCTTTTCGGTCACCGCCAGCGAGTGGATCAGCGCAGTGCCCACCAGCCAGGGCATGAACGAGGCGTTTTCCACCGGGTCCCAGAACCACCAGCCACCCCAGCCCAGTTCATAGTAGGCCCACCATGAGCCCAGGGTAATGCCCACCCCCAGAAACGCCCAGGCGACGATGGTCCATGGCCGCGACCAGCGCGCCCAGGCGGCATCCAGGCGGCCACCGAGCAAGGCGGCGATGGCGAAGGCAAAGGCCACCGAGAAGCCCACGTAGCCCATGTACAGCATTGGCGGGTGCACGATCAGGCCGAAGTCCTGCAGCAGCGGGTTGAGGTCGCGGCCGTCGGTCGGCACCTGCGGCAGCATGCGCTGGAACGGGTTGGAGGTGATGATCAGGAAGCTCAAAAAACCTACGCTGATCATGCCCATCACTGCCAGCACGCGGGCCAGCATCACCTGCGGCAACTGCCGCGAGAACACCGACACGGCAAAGGTCCAGCCACCGAGAATCAGCGCCCACAGCAGCAAAGAGCCTTCGTGGGCGCCCCACACGGCGCTGAACTTGTAGTACCACGGCAAGGCGCTGTTGGAGTTGCTGGCCACGTAGGCTACCGAAAAGTTGTCGGTCATGAAGGCGTGGGTCAGGCAGGCGAAGGCGAACACCAGGAACGCGAACTGCCCCCAGGCCGCAGGCCGTGCCAGGCTCATCCACAGGCTGTCGCCGCGCCAGGCGCCAAGCAGCGGCACGCTGGCCTGCACAGCTGCAAAGCAGATGGCCAGGATCATCGCCAGCTGGCCCAGTTCAGGTATCACCAGTGCGGCGTTCATGGCTTGCTCCCCCCGCCAGCGGCTGCCTGGCCGCTTTCCTTGAGGGCCTTGGTAACCTCGGGCGGCATGTATTTCTCGTCATGCTTGGCCAGCACTTCATCGGCTACCACCACGCCCTGGTCATTGAGCTTGCCCAGGGCGACGATGCCCTGCCCTTCGCGGAACAGGTCGGGCAGGATGCCGCGGTAGGTGATCGGCACCGATTTGTTGAAGTCGGTGACCACGAAGCGTACGTCCAGCGAGTCGGACGAGCGTTGCACCGAGCCTTTCTCGACCATGCCGCCCGCGCGGATACGGGTGTCCAGCGGCGCGTCGCCATTGGCAATTTGAGTGGGGGTATAAAACAGGTTGATGTTCTGCTGCAGTGCGCTCAAGGCAAAGCCGACGGCAACCCCGACGCCGACCAACAGGCCGGCGATGAGCAACAGGCGTTTCTTGCGCTGCGGATTCACTGGTTGTTCTCCCGGCGCAAACGGCGCGCCTCTTCTTGCAGGTAGCGACGACGAGCGAGCAGCGGCGCGGCGACATTCAGCGCCAGCACCACCAGGCAGATGCCATAGGCCGACCACACGTAAAGGCCGTGGTGGCCCATGGCAAGGAATTCGTCGAAGGTGGCAAAGCTCATGGTGCGGCCCTCCGCCCAAGGCTGTTCAATACTTCGTCCTTGACCCAACTGGCGCGCGCCTCGCGCTTTAGCACTTCCAGGCGCATGCGCAGCAGCAGCACAGCGCCGAAGAAGCAGTAGAAACCCAGCGCCGTGCACAGCAGCGGCAGCCACATTTCTGCCGGCATAGCCGGTTTTTCGGTGAGGGTGAAGGTGGCGCCCTGGTGCAGGGTGTTCCACCACTGCACCGAGTACTTGATGATCGGGATGTTCACCACGCCGACGATCGCCAGCACAGCACAGGCTTTGGCTGCGCTGTCACGATTACTGATCGCCTGGCCCAGCGCAATAATGCCGAAGTACAGGAACAGCAGGATAAGCATGGACGTAAGTCGGGCATCCCACACCCACCAACTGCCCCAGGTCGGCTTGCCCCAGATGGCACCGGTGACCAGCGCCACCGCGGTCATCCAGGCGCCGATCGGGGCCGCACATTGCAGGGCGACATCGGCCAGCTTCATCTTCCACACCAGCCCCACCACCCCGGCCACGGCCAGCAGCACATAGCAGGACTGCGCCAGCATCGCCGCCGGCACGTGGATATAGATGATGCGGAAGCTGTTGCCTTGCTGGTAGTCCTGGGGGGCGAAGGCCAGGCCCCAGGTGATGCCGACCAGCAGCAGAAGCACGGCGGCAGTGGCCAGCCATGGCAGCATGCGGCCGCTGATGGCATAGAACCATTTCGGGGAGCCCAGCTTGTGGAACCACGTCCAGCTTATTTTCATCAGGGTACATCCAGGGTATTTGCCGGGCTTGAGAGCCCGGGACTCGTTATTCGCCGACGCTGATCTTCAGCCCGGCCGCTATCGCAAAGGGTGCCAGGGTCACGGCCAGGGCGGTGAGGCTGGCGAGCCAGAGCAAGTGGCCGGTTGCCGGCATATTCTGCAACGCCGCTTGCAACGCACCACTGCCCAGGATCAATACAGGGATATACAACGGCAAAATCAGCAACGCCAGTAACAAACCGCCGCGCTTGAGGCCAACGGTCAGCGCCGCGCCTACCGCACCCAGCAAGCTCAGTACCGGCGTACCCAGCAGCAGTGAAGCGAGCAGCACCGGCAGACAGTGGCCGGGCAAGCCCAGCATCAAGGCCAGCAGCGGCGCCAACAATACCAGCGCCAGCCCGGAAAAGATCCAGTGCGCCAGCACCTTGGCCAGCACCAGCAGCGCCAGCGGGTGCGGCGACAGCACCCACTGCTCCAGCGAGCCGTCCTCGAAATCACTTCGGAACAGGCCGTCCAGGGACAGCAGCACCGCCAGCAACGCGGCCACCCACACCAAGCCCGGCGACAAGGTTTGCAACAATTGGCTCTCAGGGCCGACCGCGAGCGGGAACAGGGCCACGACGATGGCGAAGAACACCAGTGGGTTGGCCAACTCGGCCGGGCGCCGGAACAACAGGCGCGCTTCACGGCGCAGTAACAGGTTGAATACGCTCATGCCGCCCATTGCCCCAGGTTCAGTTCACGGTAGCCGGCTGGCTTGCGCGTCAGCGTGTGGTGGGTCGTCAGCACGACGGTGCCGCCCTGCTCGCAGTGCGCCACCAGGTGTGCTTCCAGTTGCGCCACGCCCTGCTTGTCGAGGGCGGTGAACGGCTCATCGAGAATCCACAGCGGCGGGCCGGCCAGGTGCAAGCGGGCCAGGGCCACGCGGCGCTGCTGGCCGGCCGACAGGGTGTGGCAAGGCACATCTTCGAAACCGCGCAGGCCTACCGCCGCCAGTGCTGCCCAGATAGCGTCGCGGCTGGCCGGTTGATGCAGGGCGCACAGCCAGGTGAGGTTTTCCTCGGCGGTCAGCAGGTCCTTGATGCCGGCGGCATGGCCAATCCACAGCAGGAGGCTGGCCATGGCATGACGCTGCTCAGCCAACGGCTTGCCACCCAGCAGAATCTGCCCGGCGGTCGGCTGCATCAGCCCGGCCAACAGGCGCAGCAGGCTGGTCTTGCCACTGCCGTTGGGGCCACTGATCTGCAGCATGTCGCCCGCACCCAGCTCGAAATCGAGCTGCTCGAACAGCAGGCGCCAGTCGCGCTCGCAGGCCAGGCCTGCGGCTTGGAGGTGGAAGGTCACGGTTTCGCCTTATCGTGTAGAGGGCCTCAGGCCGGTGTTGCCGGGTTGGCAGGCGAGCCAACCTGAAGCCTCGTGTCTCAAGTCGCCCGGTGCGCTGCCGTTATACTGGCAACCACAGGCGGTCGGCATTATTGCACGCGCCGCTGCGCTGCCAAGAGGCCGGGTTCGACAGGTTGTATACAATCATGACTGAAATCAATAGTCTTGGCGCACAAACTGCGCTTGGCAACCAAGCCACCAAGGCGGCCATGACCGGCGAGACCCTGCGGCTGGTCCAGCCCCAGCCCGGTTTGCTGGCGCCCGGTGAAACCGCGCAAGCCCACGTGCTGGCGTTGCGTCAGACCGGCCAGGAGTTCCAGCTGCTCCTACGGCTGGTCCAGGCCAACGGCGCACAGACCCAACTGCAGGCGAGCGCCGGCCAACCCCTGGCCCCAGGTAGCCAGGTTACCGTCAGCCAGACCGAAGGCAATCGCCTGGCCATCTTATTGCAGCAGGCCGCTGCCAGCCAGGCCGCCACCCTGACCCGCCTGGATACCCGCCAGCTATCTGTCGGCACGCTTTTGCAAGGCAAGGTCCTGACCAACCAGGCATTGCCCCAGGCGCCTGGGCAGGCGCCGGTCTATCGGGCATTGATCAGTTTGCTCAACAGCGCCCAGGCCGGTGCCACGCTGAGCATCGACAGCCCCCGCCCGCTGGTCGTTGGCAGCCTGCTGAGCGCGCTGGTGCAAAGCGATCAGTCACTGCGCTTCGTGCCACTGAGTGGCAGGCAGGAGCAGCTGAGCATTGCTCAGCAGCTAATGACCCAACAGAACCGCCAGGCCTCGCTGCCCGGCCTGCTCGACGCGCTGCAGCAGCTCACCCGCAGTGCCGATGCCCCTGGCGACCTGCGCGCCAGTGCCGAACGCCTGCTGGCCGGCCTGCCGGACGTACGGCAACTGGCGGACGCCAAAGGCGTGGCACAAGCCCTGAGCAACAGCGGTGCCTTCCTTGAAGCAAAATTGCTGGGCGGCTTCCCTGCCAGTGTCGCCACCGACCTCAAGGCACACCTGCTGCAGCTGGTGGCGCAGGCACCGAGCCTGCCGCCCGGTACGCCAAGCCTGGCCCCGGACAGCCTGGCCGTGACCATGCCCGCCGTGGCACGCGGCGCCCTGGGCATGCTCGAACGGGTGAGCCCCAAGCCACAGCCCGGGGCATTCCCGCTGCCGTCGCGGTTGCTGAAGGCGCTGGAAGACGAAGGCGACCTGCAACAGCTGCTGCGCCTGGCCGCAGCGGCCATTTCCCGCCTGCAGAGTCACGCCATGAGCAGCTTGCAACAAAGCGGCACACTGGAAAACGGCAACCTGCAGACCACGTGGCAAACCGAAGTGCCGATTCGCCACGGCCAGGAGTTCATCCCCTTGCAGGTCAAAGTGCAGCGCGAAGAAACGCCACGGCAGCAGGCCGATCGTGAACATGAAGCACGCGACTCGCTGCAAGCCCTTTGGCGTATCGACCTGGCTTTCGACCTGCCCCCGCTGGGCCCCATGCAGGTCCAGGCCCAGTTGAATCAAGGGCAGCTGTCGGGCCAACTGTGGGCCGAGCGCGAGCAGACCGCGCGCCTGATCGACAGCCAGCTAAGCAGCCTGCGCGAACGCTTGCTTGCCCGCGGCCTGGAGGTCGGCGACCTGGAATGCCGTGCGGGTATCCCACCGCAAGGGCCCCGTACACGAGTGGAACAACGCTGGGTGGACGAAAACGCATGAACGACCGACAACCCCGCCAGGCCATTGCCTTGAGCTACGATGGCCAGCAGGCGCCGAGCCTGACGGCCAAAGGTGACGACAGCGTAGCCGACGCCATACTGGCCCTGGCCCGCGAGCACGACGTTCCCATCTATGAAAACGCCGAGCTCGTCCGCTTGCTGGCCCGCCTGGAGCTGGGCGAGCAGATCCCCGAAGCGCTGTACCTGACCATCGCCGAAATCATCGCCTTTGCCTGGCAACTGCGTGGCAAGGTGCCCGTGGGCTTCGACGACGAGCCGCCGGGCGAGCGCGACATTACCCCAGCGCCCCCGCTGATGAGCGTTCTGCCAGCGGATGACAGCATTAATTAGCACTTGAGCGGTGTGCCCGCTGGCTACCCTGCAACGCCGAAAGCCACGGACACCCAACGATGAACCTTCCACAACCCATGAAGCAGCGCCTGTTGCACAGTGCGCTGGCCCAGATGCCGCGCCCCGACACATTGGCCGACAAGCTATTGCGCGACTGGCTTGCGCAACGCGGTGTGCTCCTGTCCCCCGCTGACATCGACGTCGTCACCTTCCACTACCAGGACGCAGAGCGCGAAGAGGGCCAACCTTGGCTACCTCCGCAGGCCAAGGTGATTCAACGCACCAGCCTGACCGATGCCCTGCTGGGCAACTGGCAAGGTGAGCCAGCCAATGGCAGTTTTCGGATTGGCGATTGGGCGGGTATGGCACCGCGGGAAGCCGTGACGTTTGTCGACCGGATGCGACCCCCACCCCTGCTTTCCAACGCGTCTGCCTATCGCGTATTCAACGGCCTTTATCAACGTACCGCGAATCAGGAGCTCAGCCCGGCGACCCTGCTGCCCATCCGTGCCGAGGTCTTTCAGGACTATGTATGGGGTTTGCACCTGCACGCTCGCCTGAAGACGCAATTGGACAATTATTGGCAGCAAAGCCAGGCCGACTATGCGCGCGCACTGGAAATTGCCTTCATCACCGCCTGCAACAATCAGGTCGGCGAGGGTAGCCTGAGTCTCGCTGCCTGGCGCCTGGCCTGGCAGGCCGTGGGCCTGTTGCCACAGGACACCCGCGCGATAAAGACCCGCCTGCTGAATGTATACGGCTATTACAGCACATCGATCATCTACATCACGGCCGACGACAGCAGCACCGTTGTGCTCCATATACCGGGCAACGCGTCGCCTTTACATGAGTTCCCAAACCTGTCCGCGCTCAAGCACTGGTTTGCCCAACAATGCAAAGACCCAGCACGCCGCGAGTGGTTGCAGCAGTGTTTCTCACCTGCCGATTGGCCCGACGGCCTGGAGTTCAGCGGCCTGATCACCGCCCTGGAAGGGCTTGGCTGCTATCCCGCTGCGCATCACCTGCCCGTGAATCGTCCAGGCTTTGCCACCAGCGGTGTCTGGGATCCTGAAGCTACCATCGAGTTCGGGGCTTCGACGGACAACCCGCCCATCACAGGTAACCTGTTCGTCCACCTGGCTGACTGCCAGAAGCAGCGCAGTTACGCCGATATGGATTACCGCGTCATCACCAACCGCCAGGTCGACACGACGCGCTGGGCGAACTACCTGAACTTTGCCCAGTGCATACTGGCGCCTTTATGCGTAGCGCTACCGGGGTTCATTCCGGTGATGGTACTGGGTGGCCTGGCCCAATTCGGCCTGGGCATGGACCAGATGATCAACGGTCATTCGCTGAACGAGAAAGCTCAAGGGGTCGAGAACCAAGCCTTCGGTCTGTTCAACGCATTGCCCTTGCCTGTCGGCGTCGCCCGCGCCAGCCAGCCGTTCCAATATTGGTGGCCAGGGCTGGTGCGGCCTTCCCAGCTAGCCGAGCTGCTGGGCAAAACGGCCAACGCGAGCCTGCCGACGGACACGTTCGAGTGGGTACCGGCACAAGCGGCGTTCCGCCAGACGGCACACATTTCACAGGCCCCGGCGCGCGTCGTGGTGACACGTGTGGCCGATGATCTGAACCACTACTTCGAGGGCGCATTCCAGTCCAGCCGAGGCATCGAACTGCAGCCTGTGATGTACGACGTGCACACCGACAGTTTCATCAAACTGTCCGACTACCTGCAGGCACCCCATGAGCGCTGGATGATCGACCCCGGCGCATCTGCGTGGCTGGTCCGTGTGGCCAACGCCCACCGCGTCGTCACCGACGCACAGCGCATGGCCACCCTGGAGCAGTTAGGCATCCAGCTGGATCTACCCATCGACTACGACCAGTTCGACGCCTTGGAGCGCACGCCAATTCCCCGCATCGTTTCCAGCATATGGGTGGGTGACAAGGCCATTTCCGACGTCTTTCTGGAGGCGCTCGCACATAACGCCAAGGCCCTGGAAAATACGGAGTACCAGTACCAGCTGTTTCTTTCGCGGCAAAGCCCCAGGGCCTACACCGCCAACCTCACGCTGCTGAGGAACGAGTCGCTTCACCTAAGCGTGCTGCCCCTTGAAGACCAGCCGTTCTACCAGGCGTTCGCGCGTTCGGCCTACTTCGCCCAGTACCAGGCCGCACTGGGGGTCACCCACCCGGGCATGACCAATTTCAGCTCGGCGTGCGACATCCTTCGCTACCGCTTACTCAAGCATTTCGGTGGTTTGTATCTCGATGCCGACGACCGTCTGCTCAATGCCGCATCGGAATCGGGCGGTGCAACCCTGGCCAGGCAAACCCTGCGCACGACCGCCGATGGCTTGCTGCTGCCTCCTCCCGTTTCCAACGACCAATTGGGCATGTACATCAAGTACAACACCAGCATGATCGGCAGCCACCCTGGTAACCCGACACTGGACGCGATTTCCGACGAGATCCTGAAACGCTTCCAGCAAGACCCGACGTTTTACACCGAACGGCCCGATGGGGTCCTCAACCCCGTGGCGTTCAACGCCTACGCCAGGCGGCTGAACCGCTTGACCGGGCCAGGGGTACTCAATGATGTCATCGACGCCCGGCTGCCGTGGCTCAGACAGTTACGCGAGCTGTGCAAGCTGCTGGTATCCCCTGTCTATCAGATGCACCACACCGTTCAACCTAGCCGGTTGAGCCAACTGATTCGTGAGCATGCCCCCCTGGACCGCTACATCGAAACGGGGCGCGCGCATAGTTGGCGATACACCAGATGACGCCATAGCGGGCGTATGTAGTTATCTACCACTGGCGTGCAGCAGCATCCTGCAACCTTGCAGCTCCCACTCACGCAAGGTAACCACGATGGGCACTACCGGGATCAACGCCACTGGCGTGCACTATGTCCGCGATCATTTGAACCATGTCCCTCGGCCCGATCGCCAGGCCAGCCAGGCCGTGAAGCAATGGTTCGCCGAGCAGGGCCATGACCTCGACCCCGACCGGGTCGATGTGGTGACCCTGCACTACCGTTCCGACCGCAAAGGCGGCAGCCTGGCAGAGGTCAGGCAATGCGTCAGCCTGAGCCAGGCCGTGCTCAGCAACTGGCAGGGCGAAAGCAATAACGACCTGTTCGGCGCCTTGTTCCGTGCGCCCTGGGCCGGCACTTTGCCAGAAGGCCCGGTGCGGATCGTCAACGCCCTGCCCGCCCGGGGTTTCAACCACTATGGCGCCGAATTTTCGGTCTTCAATGGGCTGTTCCGGCGTACCGAACCACCGCGCTATGACGCCACTACCCATGTGCCGGTAGCCGCCGAAAGTTTCCAGCAATTCATCGAGAACCTGGACTTCCAGGCGCCATTCAAGAACACCCTGCACACCTACTGGCGCGAGCACATGAGCGCACACCGCCTGGCGTGCAAGCTCAACTTCATTGCCGCCTGCAACAAGCAGGTCAGCGAAGGCAGCCTCAGCGAAGCCGCACGGAAATTGCTGTGGCAAGCCGCCGAGTTGATGCCCCGGGTCGACAAGCTGCGCATGAGCACCTTGAGCATCTATGGCTACGCCGCCACCGACCTACTTTACCTGTGCAACCCAAGCACGGACCTGACAGTGCTCTACATACCCGGCAACAGCTCACCCTTGCTGGAGTTCGCCAGCGAAAATGCGCTGAAGGACTGGGTGGGCGAGCAGTGCAAAGACCCACTCAAGCGTGAAGCCCTGAAACAGCATTTCCGGCTGGCCGACAGGCCACAGGGCGTGGACTTCAGCGGGCTGGATACCGCACTCGACGGGCTGGCCGAGTACCCCCGGCGCCACGTGTTGCCACCGGAACACGGCATGTTCAACGATGACGGCATCTGGCCGCCGCGCACCTACGTCAACTACCGGCCGAGCCGCTACAACCCGAGGATCACCGGCGACTTGTTCCAGGCGCTGGCCGAGCGCCAACGCCAACGCAGCTTGGATGACGCCGACTACATCATCACCAGCGACAGCCAGGTCAGCAAAGCCAAGTGGCGGGGCTACCTGCTCACCACCCTCAATTTACTGGCACCGCTGTGCCTGGTGGTGCCAGGCCTGGCGCCGGTGCTGGCGCTCGGTGGCATTGCGCAGTTAGGCCTTGGCCTGGATGAAGCGCTCAACGGCAAGACTCTGCAGGCACGGCAGGAGGGGGTAGCCAACATCACCTGGGGGCTGTTCAATGCCGTGCCATTGCTGTTGACAGGGGCGTCCAAAGCCTCGGCACTGTTCCAGTTCAAGAGCGATGGCTTCGTGCCGCCGATTCGGCTCAACGACCAGATAGGTTACCCATTGAGCCCAGTACGCCCCCCCGTACTGCTGGCCCCAGCGCCTGAAGGTGCCCCTTACTTCCATGTCTGCGAACCGATCCCGCCGCTGCCGCAGGCAGACCCGCTAACTGCCGAGGCCGTGATCCGCAGGCCGAGGTACAACGGCATGCCGGACACCCTGGAATCGGTGATCGACGACTATATCAAGGAGCTGGTGTATGACCTCGAGCGGGATGTCTTCATCCTTGACGAGGACGTTAACGACGTTGAGCCCGTTGGCTACGTGGCGAGCCCTGACGCTGGCGGCCTGGTACCCGAACCGGCCGAACGCATCGTCACCGATGCGATGCGCACTGCCACCCTGCGCGCGCTGGGTATCGACCTGGTGCTGCCAAGCGAAATACCACGCGCACCCGCCAACAGCATGCCCATCCCCAAGCGGATTTCCTGTCTCTGGGTAGGTGACAAGACGTTGCGCCCGGCCTTGCTGAGCAACCTTGCCCACAATGTCGCGGCGCTGGAAAACAGTGATTACAACCTGCGCCTGTTCCTGTCCACGGCCAACCCTGGCGCTTACGAAGAAAACCTGCGTCTGCTGGCCGAACAAGCGCCGGGGCTGCAGGTGCTACCCCTGGAAGAACAAGCGTTCTTCAGGGCATTCCAGCAGACCAAGTACTATGCCCAGTACGACGCGGCGCTGGATGGCAATGGTGGCGTGGCCACCAACTATGCGTCGGCGAGCGATGTGCTGCGCTACCCGCTGCTGCACCATGAAGGGGGGTTGTACATGGATGTCGACGACACGCTACGGGTGCCAGGCAAGGCCGGGCAACCCGAGCACGGCGAACCACCTGCAACGCCCACCGAAGCGATCAATGAGGTGGACCTGTGCATCCCGCCCGACGGCTTGCTGCTGCCGCCGCCGATGGCCAACGAGAAACTGAGCATGAACTGCCTGTACAACACCAGCCAGATCGGTAGCCACCCTGGCAACCCGACCCTGGAGGCGATCAGCGAGGAAATGCACGCCCGCTTCCGCATCCATTCGGACTTCTATGACCACAGACCTAGCCTGGCCGAAGACCCATTGAACTTCTACCGTTATGCCAGCCGCCTGAGCTACCTGACCGGCCCCCGCCTGCTCAGCGACGTGATCGACCAGAAATTGCCCAATCTGGCAACCTTGCGCCAGATGGTCAACCTGTACAACATCCCGCGTATCAATACCGCCACCTTCATCAACGGCAGCGCGTTGAGGGAGGCCGTGCACCAGCAATTGCCGCTCAACCGCATCGCCACGGTGGGCGGCAATCACTCCTGGGTCCAGACCTGAGCCTGGGCGCAGGCCTGAGCGGGCCTTGAAGTGGCCCGCCAGGCTCAGTCGCTACGGTGCAGCTTGCTCATCAGCTCTGCCTCGGCCTGGGTCAGGCCGCAACTCTCGGTCAGCTCGGCGATGCTGGCGCCCATGCCCACCAGCTTGGCTGCCTGGGAGAACGTCACATTATGAGGGTCGCGTTGCTCCAGTTGCTGGATCCGGTCCGGCAATGGGGTAACCGCCACGGTCAGTTCGTGCAGCGCCTCCCCCATGCGCACCGTGACGTTCTGGTAGTCATCCAGGCGCTTGGCGAGGTCCTTGATGCGCTGGTCGCGCAAGGCATCGCCCATGGCCTGCTGCGCGGCCACTTCGCGCTGGCGTTTGCTGTAGTTGAGGAAAAACCAGAGGCTCAAGGCCCACAGCAATGCCAGAAAGATTACCGCAACCTCGAAGATCAACTCAGATGTTCTCCAGCTCGGACCACTCTTCCTCAGTCATCATCTTGTCCAGTTCGACCAGGATCAGCAGTTCGCCGTTCTTGTTGCACACGCCCTGGATGAACTTGGCCGATTCTTCGTTACCCACGTTCGGCGCGGTTTCGATTTCCGACTGGCGCAGGTAGACCACCTCGGCCACGCTGTCGACCAGGATACCGACCACTTGCTTGTCGGCCTCGATGATGACGATACGGGTATTGTCGGTGACTTCGGTCGGCATCAGGCCAAAGCGCTGGCGGGTATCGATCACCGTTACCACATTGCCTCGCAGGTTGATGATGCCCAGCACGTAGCTTGGCGCACCCGGCACCGGCGCGATCTCGGTGTAACGCAGCACTTCCTGCACCTGCATCACGTTGATGCCGTAGGACTCGTTGTCCAGCCGGAAGGTTACCCACTGCAGGATTGGATCTTCAGAACCTTGTGCAGACGACTTTTTCATTCCCCTAGCCCTCTAAATCCGCTTTCTGGCGGTTGTGTTCGGTGTCATTTGTTTGTCGTGCAGCTGCTTGACTGCGCCGCTGGCGATCAGCTCGGCCAGTGCAGCAACATCGAGCAATGCACACATGTGTTCAATAACCGTGCCGGCCAACCACGGGCGCTGGCCACGCTGGCTGCGCCATTTGATTTCCGACGGGTCCAGGCGCAACGAACGGCTGACCTGGTGCACGGCCAGCCCCCATTCGTAGCCCTGCACCGAAATCACGTACTGCAGGCCCTGGCGAAAATCGTCGCGGTAGCGGTCGGGCATCACCCAGCGCGCCGTATCCAGGACCTTGAGGTTGCCCGCCTGGCAGGTGAGGATGCCAAGGAACCATTCGGGCTGACCGAACAGCGGTGTCAGCTCCTGGCCGGCCAGGGTGTAGATCGAGCCCAGGCACACCAGCGGTACGGCCAGGGTCAGGCCGGCGACATCGAACAACAGGCACTCGAAGGGTTCGGCGGCCCAGGCCGGGCGGCCGTCGACAGTGGCCGGTGGCACGGGCGGCGCTGGCAGGTGCACGTCGACCAGTGGCAGCGCCGGCTCCAGCGCAGGTGCTTCGACCAGCACCGGTATGGCCGCCTCGGCCACCACATCGTGCTCGACCACCGTCACCACCGGCGGGTCTACCGGCATCACGCTGGGCAGCACCGCCAGGCGGGGTTCGGCGAACGGCCGAGGCGCAGGGCGGGCAACGGCCACGAGCGGTTCGGCGGGTTGCGGCTGGCGGGCATCGCGGGCCTGCTCCTCGCGCACGGCTTCAGCGAAGTCATCGGCTGCAGCGGGCTCGACGGGTGGCTGCAACAGCGCCTCGTCTTCGGTGGCCTCCTGCAGCAGGCCATCCAGATACGATTGCAAGGCCATCTGTGGCCGGGTGCCGGTGTACCGGATCTGGGTCATCAGGCCACCTGCGCTGCGGGTTTGTAGGTCAACAAGTGCTTGAGCAGTGCCCGGTAGGCGACCAGCCCACGGCTCTTGGCGTCGAACTGCGAGGGCGTCACGCCCTTGCGGCTGGCGTCGCGCAGGCGCGTATCGACCGGGATGTAGCCCGGCCATACATGCTGGCCGTAAGTGTCACGCAGCAGCTTGAGGGTGCCCAGCGAGGCCTGGGTGCGGCGGTCGAACAGCGTTGGCACGATCTGGTACGGCAGCGCCTGCTTGCGTGACCGGTTGACCATGGCCAGGGTCGCGACCATGCGCTCAAGCCCCTTCACCGCAAGAAACTCGGTTTGCACCGGGACCACTAACTGCTGGCTGGCGGCCAGGGCATTGACCATCAGCACGCCGAGCAAGGGTGGGCTGTCGATCAAGGCAAAGTCGAAATCCTGCCACAACTGCGCCAGACTCTTGGCGATCACCAGGCCTAGGCCATTCTGCCCCGGCGACTGACGCTCCAGCACGGCCAGCGCGGTGCTCGACGGCAACAGCGAGATCCGCTCGTCGCTGGTGGGCAGCAGCAGCTGCCCCGGCAACCCCTCAGGCACGCTGCCTTTGTGCAGGAACAGGTCGTAGCAACTGTGCTCGAGGGCATCAGGGTTGTGGCCGAAGTAACTGGTCATCGAACCGTGCGGGTCCAGGTCGACGACGACCACGCGCTTGCCGGCCTCGGCCAGCAGGCCGGCCAAAGCGATGGTCGTGGTGGTCTTGCCGACGCCACCTTTTTGATTGGCTACTGCCCAGACTCTCATCAAGCAAACTCTATGTATTGATTTGAAAGCTCGTGCGCTCAATGTGGCAGCGGGCGAGCCCGCGAACACCGGCGAAGCCGGTGCCAATCACCGCGTCGCCTGCTTCGCGGGCTCGCCCGCGCCCACAGGGGACGGCGTCAGATTCAAAATTGTGCTTGTAGCAGTGCCAGAGAATTGACGAATCACTGCCCCGCCACCGTTGCTGGCGTAGCCGGTGCACTTTGTGTGCCAGCCCGGCGCAAGGCAGCATCCGGTGTTGCATTGGCGCTGCCCGAGCCCGTCAGGCTGCGGCGCACTTCCAGGTTACGGGAAATCACCAACACCACCCGACGGTTGCGCGCGCGGCCATCGGCAGTGTCATTGCTGGCCACCGGCTGGTACTCGCCATAGCCGACCGAGGCCATGCGGGCCGGGTTCACCCCCTCCATGGCCAGCAGGCGCACAATGCTCGCTGCCCGCGCCGACGACAGCTCCCAGTTGGTCGGGTACTGCGCGGTGCGGATCGGCAGGTTGTCGGTGAAACCCTCGACATGTACCGGGTTGGCGAACGGCTTGAGAATATCGGCCACCTTCTCGATGATGGCGAACGCCTTGTCGCTGGGCATGGCATCGCCACTGCCGAACAACAGCGATGAATTGAGCTCGATCTCGATCCACAGTTCGTTGCCGCGCACCGTCATCTGGTTGCTTTTGATCAGGTCGCCAAAGGCATCGCGCACGTCATCGCTGATGGTCTTCAGCGGGTCGGTATTGGTTGCAGCAAGGCCTGCTTCGGTCTGCTCGCTGTCGTTGACCAGCGGCTCGGCCGGGCGCACGGTCAATGGCTTTTCCTCGCCCACAGGGATGGGCTTCATGCTGCGCTCAGGGTCGTTGAACACCCCGAGCAGCGCCTGGGAAATGACCTTGTACTTGCCCTCGTTGATCGACGAAATCGAGTACATCACCACAAAAAATGCGAACAGCAAGGTAATGAAGTCGGCGTACGACACCAGCCAGCGTTCGTGGTTTTCGTGTTCCTCGGTATGACGGCGGCGGCGCATGGGTTACTCCATGAAGCCTTGCAGCTTCAGCTCGATCGAGCGCGGGTTTTCACCCTCGGCAATCGACAACAGGCCTTCAAGCAGCATTTCGCGATAGCGTGACTGGCGCATGACCACGGCCTTGAGCTTGTTGGCGATCGGCAGCAGCACCAGGTTAGCGCTGGCCACACCGTAGATGGTGGCGACAAAGGCCACGGCAATGCCATTGCCCAGCTGCGACGGGTCGGCCAGGTTGCCCATCACGTGGATCAGGCCCATGACCGCACCGATGATTCCGATGGTCGGCGCGTACCCGCCCATGCTCTCGAACACCTTGGCCGCCTGGATATCGCGGCTTTCCTGGGTCAGGAAGTCGACTTCGAGGATACTGCGAATGGCTTCTGGCTCGGCGCCGTCGACCAGCAGTTGCAAGCCCTTGCGTGCATACGGGTCGGGCTCGCTGTCGGCCACCCCTTCCAGGCCCAGCAAGCCTTCCTTGCGCGCCGTCAGGCTCCAGTTCACAACCCGGTCGATGCCGCCCGCCAGGTCGACCCTGGGCGGGAACAGGATCCAGCGCAGAATCTGCAGGGCCCGCTTGAACGAGGCCAGCGGTGACTGCAGCAGTGCTGCCGCCAAGGTGCCGCCTAGCACGATCAATGCCGCCGGCCCATTGACCAGGGCACCGACATGGCCACCCTCGAGGAAATTGCCACCGACAATGGCAACAAAGGCGAGGATCAGGCCGATCAGGCTCAGCACATCCATCAGAGGCAGGCCTCTACCAGGTGCTTGCCGATCTCGTCCAGGCTATACACCGCGTCGGCCAGGTTGGCCTTCACGATGGCCATGGGCATGCCATAGATCACACAGCTGGCTTCATCCTGGGCCCACACCGTACTGCCGCCCTGCTTGAGCAGGCGCGCGCCTTCGCGGCCATCGGCACCCATGCCGGTCAGCACCACCGACAGCACCTTGTCGCCATACGACTTGGCCGCCGAGCCGAAGGTGATGTCCACGCACGGCTTGTAGTTCAGGCGCTCATCGCCCGGCAGGATCTTCACCGTGCCACGGCCATCGACCATCATCTGCTTGCCACCCGGGGCAAGCAGGGCCAGGCCTGGGCGCAGCATGTCACCGTCCTCGGCTTCCTTGACGCTGATGCGGCACAGTTTGTCCAGGCGTTCGGCAAACGCCTTGGTGAACGCAGCCGGCATGTGCTGGATCAGCACGATCGGTGCCGGGAAGTTGGCCGGCAGCTGGGTCAAGACCCGCTGCAGGGCCACGGGGCCGCCGGTGGAGGTACCGATGGCCACCAGTTTGTAAGGCTTGCGTTTAGGTGCCGCAGCCGGCGCCGGCGCGGCTGCCGGGGCCCGGGCCGGCAGCGCATTGCGCGCCGCTGCCGGGCTGCCCACACCCGCCGCCGGCGCATGGCTGCTGGCAGGTGCCGGCGTTGCGGCCGGCGCAGGGCTGGCGTAACTGCCAAACCGGCGGTTGCTACGCGCCAGCGTATGCACCTTTTCGCACAGCAGTTGCTTGACCTTGTCGGGGTTGCGCGAAATGTCCTCGAAGTTCTTCGGCAGGTAATCAACCGCCCCCGCGTCCAGAGCATCAAGGGTGACCCGGGCGCCCTCATGGGTCAGCGAGGAAAACATCAACACCGGCGTCGGGCAGCGCTGCATGATGTGCCGCACCGCAGTGATGCCATCCATCATGGGCATTTCATAGTCCATGGTGATGACATCGGGCTTGAGCGCCAGCGCCTGGTCAATCGCTTCCTTGCCGTTGGTCGCGGTACCTACTACCTGGATCGTAGGATCCGCCGAGAGGATCTCCGAGACGCGGCGGCGGAAGAAACCGGAATCATCCACCACCAGGACCTTGACTGCCATAAACACTCCATTAGGCGGCGCAACCTGCCAGGGTGCGCCACCGAAATCAAATACGCCGCGCGGCGTAACGCTTGAGCATGCTCGGGACGTCGAGAATCAACGCAATCCGACCGTCACCGGTAATGGTGGCCCCGGACATGCCCGGGGTACCTTGCAGCATCTTACCCAGCGGCTTGATTACCACTTCTTCCTGGCCTACCAGTTGATCGACGACAAAGCCGATGCGCTGGGTGCCGACCGACAGGATCACCACGTGGCCCTCGTGCTGCTCTTCATGCACCTGGCCTTGCACCAGCCAGCGCTTGAGGTAGAACAACGGCAGTGCCTTGTCGCGCACGATCACCACTTCCTGGCCATCGACCACATTGGTACGCGACAGGTCGAGGTGGAAGATCTCGTTGACGTTGACCAGCGGGAAAGCGAATGCCTGGTTGCCCAGCATCACCATCAGGGTGGGCATGATCGCCAGGGTCAGCGGCACCTTGATGACGATCTTCGAGCCCTGGCCCTTGGCCGAGAAGATGTTGATCGAACCGTTGAGCTGGGAGATCTTGGTCTTCACCACGTCCATGCCCACGCCACGCCCGGACACGTCGGAAATCTCGGTCTTGGTCGAGAACCCCGGGGCGAAGATCAGGTTGTAGCAGTCCGACTCGCTCAGACGCTCGGCGGCGTCCTTGTCCATCAGGCCCTTCTCCACCGCCTTGGCCCGCAGGATGTTCGGGTCCATGCCCTTGCCGTCGTCGGAAATCGACAACAGGATGTGGTCGCCTTCCTGCTCCGCCGACAGCACCACGCGGCCAGTGCGCGGCTTGCCTGCGGCATCGCGCTCATCGGGCATCTCGATACCATGGTCGACGGCGTTGCGCACCAAGTGCACCAACGGGTCGGCCAGGGCCTCGACCAGGTTCTTGTCGAGGTCGGTTTCTTCACCGACCAGCTCGAGGTTGATTTCTTTTTTCAACTGGCGCGCCAGGTCGCGAACCAGGCGCGGGAAGCGGCCGAAGACTTTCTTGATCGGCTGCATACGGGTTTTCATCACCGCGGTTTGCAGGTCGGCGGTGACCACGTCGAGGTTGGACACGGCCTTGGACATGGCCTCGTCGCCGCTGTTCAGGCCCAGGCGCACCAGGCGGTTACGCACCAGCACCAGTTCGCCGACCATGTTCATGATCTCGTCCAGGCGCGCCGTGTCGACGCGTACGGTGGTTTCCGCTTCGCTGACCGCATGCTTGTCGGCGACCGGGGCCGGCGTGCGCGCGGCTGCAGCAGGTTTGCTTGCAGCCGCGGGCACAGGCGCAGGCGCAGCAGCTGGCTTGGCGGCAGCTGGGCTTTCCGGCTTGGCCGCTGCCGGCGCCTTGGCCGCAGGCGGGGCCTGGACTGCAGCGACGTCACCGCCGAATTTGCCCTTGCCATGCAACTGGTCCAACAGCGCTTCGAATTCATGCTCGCTGATTTCGTCGCTGGTGGCGCTGGCGGTGCTGTCAGGCGCCACCTCGGCAGGTGCCGCCTTGGCGGCAGGCAGGGCGTCGACCTGGAAGGTGCCTTTGCCGTGCAGTTGGTCGAGCAGCGACTCGAATTCGGCATCGGTGATTTCGTCACTGGCCGCTTCGTGGCTGACGGCAGCAGCCGGCGCTGCGACTTCGGCAGTGAACTGGCCTTTGCCATGCAACTGGTCGAGCAGCGATTCGAACTCGGCATCGGTGATTTCATCACCGCCACCACTCACGCGCTCGCCTTGCAGCTGTTCCTCGGCCGCAGCTTGTGCCTTGACCGCGTCGAGCGAATCGAGCAACTGCTCGAACTCGCTGTCGGTGATGTCCTGGTGCTGCTCCTGGTCCCCAACCGGTGCCGCAGCAGGCGCTTGCGCCGCAGCCACCGGCACCACCGCTTCCTCGCCACCCTGCGGCTGCGCCGCACCCGGCTCGGCAAGGCGCGCCAAGGCTGCCAGCAACTCGGGGGTTGCCGGCGTGACTTCAGCGCGCTCGCGCACCTGGCCAAACATGCTGTTGACCGTGTCCAGTGCCTCGAGCACTACGTCCATCAGCTCCGCGTCAACCCGACGCTCACCTTTGCGCAGCACGTCGAACACGTTCTCAGCGATATGGCAGCACTCCACCAGCTCGTTCAGCTGGAGGAAGCCGGCGCCCCCTTTTACAGTGTGGAAACCGCGAAAGATCGCATTGAGCAGGTCAGCATCGTCGGGCCGGCTTTCCAGCTCGACCAATTGCTCGGACAGTTGCTCAAGAATTTCGCCGGCTTCTACCAGGAAATCCTGGAGGATTTCTTCATCGGCGCCGAAGCTCATCAAAGGTGCTCCTTAAAAACCCAGGCTGGACAGCAGATCATCGACGTCGTCCTGGCCGGACACGACGTCTTCACGCTTATCGGCATGAATCTGCGGACCTTCACCCCGAGTCGGATGTTTTTCTCGATCTTTTTCTGCGCGCAATTGATCGTGGTCATGCTGAATGCCCGCAAAGCGGTCGACCTGACTGGCCATCAGCACCAACTTGAGCAGGTTGCTTTCCACTTCGGTCACCAGGTTGGTGACGCGCTTGATCACCTGCCCGGTCAGGTCCTGATAGTCCTGGGCCAGCAGAATGTCATTGAGGTGGCCGGCGACCTTGCGGTTACCTTCGGCGCTGTGCGTGAGGAAACTGTCGACCCGCTTGACCAGGTCGCGGAATTCTTCAGCCGCCACTTCGCGGCGCATGAAGCGTTGCCAGTCGGTGCTCAGGGCCTTGGCCTCACTGGCCAGGTCGTTGAGCACCGGGGTGCTTTCCTCGACCAGGTCCATGGTGCGGTTGGCCGCGCCTTCCGTGAGCTTGACCACATAGGACAGGCGCTCGGTGGCATCGGTAATCTGTGACACCTCTTCGGCCTGCGGCATGGTCGGGTCGATCTGGAAACTGACGATGGCGCTGTGCAGCTCGCGGGTCAGCTTGCCGACTTCCTGGTACAAGCCGCGGTCGCGGGTCTGGTTCAGCTCGTGAATCAGCTGCACCGCCTCGCCGAAACGGCCCCGCTCCAGGCTTTCGACCAACTCCTGGGCATGTTTCTTCAGGGTCGATTCGAACTCGCCCAAAGAGTTATGTGATGAATCCATGGCGCGCCCCCTGACGTGACTCAGCCGTTGACGCGTTCGAAGATCTTCTCGATCTTTTCTTTGAGCACCTGTGCCGTGAACGGCTTGACCACGTAACCATTGACGCCGGCCTGGGCCGCTTCAATGATCTGGTCGCGCTTGGCTTCGGCAGTGACCATCAGCACGGGCATGGTTTTCAGCCGGTCGTGGGCACGCACCTTGCGCAGCAGGTCGATGCCGGACATGCCAGGCATGTTCCAGTCGGTCACCAGGAAGTCGTATTGGCCGTTTTCCAGCATCGGCAGCGCCGTGGTGCCGTCGTCGGCCTCTTCGGTGTTGGTGAAGCCCAGGTCACGCAACAGGTTCTTGATGATCCGCCGCATCGTCGAAAAGTCGTCAACGATGAGGATTTTCATGTCTTTGTTCAAGTAGACCTCCAAGCAGTCTCAAACGCGCTCGGCCCCGAGCGCGCATTCAATCAATTCGGTACAACGTGGAAAACCGCGTGGAAACAGCCGCTACCCCGGCAGGCTCAGCGCGCCCGCCATTCCCCCAGGCGGCTTCGCAGACGCGCGGCACACTGGCTGTGCAACTGGCTGACCCGCGACTCGCTGACCCCCAGCACCTCACCGATCTCCTTGAGGTTGAGCTCTTCGTCGTAGTACAGCGCCAGCACCAGGCGTTCACGCTCGGGCAGGTTGGCGATGGCCTCGGTCAGGGCTAGCTGGAAGCGCTCCTCCTCGAGGCCCCGGGCAGGTTCGACCTGGCCGCTGGCACCGTCTTCATGCAGCCCCTCGTGCTCACCGTCCTGCAGCAGGTCATCGAAGCTGAACAAACGGCTGCCCAAGGTATCGTTGAGGATCGCGTAGTAATCATCGAGGCTCAATTGGAGTTCGGCAGCAACTTCATGATCTTTAGCGTCACGGCCGGTTCTGGCCTCCACGGCGCGCATCGCGTCGCTGACCATGCGGGTGTTGCGGTGCACCGAACGGGGTGCCCAGTCGCCTTTGCGCACTTCGTCGAGCATGGCGCCGCGGATACGAATGCCGGCATAGGTTTCGAAGCTGGCGCCCTTGCTGGCGTCGTACTTGTTGGCCACTTCCAGCAGGCCGATCATGCCGGCCTGGATCAGGTCCTCGACCTGCACGTTGGCCGGCAAGCGCGCCAGCAGGTGGTAGGCGATGCGCTTGACCAGGGGGGCGTAGCGTTCGATCAACTCGTACTGGGCGTCTTTGGCCGCCCGGCTGTACATCTTGAACCCGCTGGCGTTCATAGCACCGGTCCCGCGCTGGTCGGCTGCACCAGGCGCTCGACGAAGAACTCCAGGTGGCCACGTGGGTTGGCCGGCAGCGGCCAGCTGTCGACCTTCTGCGCAATCGCCTTGAAGGCCAGCGCGCACTTGGAGCGTGGGAAGGCTTCGTACACGGCACGCTGCTTCTGCACCGCCTTGCGCACGCACTCGTCGTAGGGCACGGCGCCCACGTACTGCAGGGCGACATCCAGGAAACGGTCGGTAACCTTGGTCAGCTTGGCAAACAGATTGCGCCCTTCCTGAGGGCTCTGGGCCATGTTGGCCAGCACGCGGAAGCGGTTCATGCCGTAGTCACGGTTGAGCAGTTTGATCAGCGCGTAGGCATCGGTGATCGAGGTAGGCTCGTCGCACACCACCAACAATACTTCCTGGGCGGCACGGACAAAGCTGACGACCGACTCACCGATACCCGCAGCGGTATCGATGACCAGTACATCGAGGTTGTCGCCGACTTCGCTGAACGCCTGGATCAGCCCGGCGTGCTGGGCCGGCGCCAGGTGGACCATGCTCTGGGTACCGGAGGCAGCCGGCACGATGCGCACACCGCCAGGCCCCTGCAGTATCACGTCACGCAGCTCGCAGCGCCCTTCGATGACATCGGCCAGGGTCCGTTTGGGCGTCAGGCCCAGCAACACGTCGACATTGGCCAGGCCCAGGTCGGCATCCAGCAACATGACCCTGCGGCCGAGTTCGGCCAACGCCAGGGACAGGTTCACTGAAACGTTAGTCTTGCCGACGCCACCTTTGCCACCGGTCACGGCGATCACCTGTACGGGATGCATGCTACCCATGTTTGTAATTTACCTTGTATCGCTGGGACCCAGGCCACACGTAGGGCAATTCTGCGCACCCCTTGGCATAGCTACTTTGCACACGTTTCATACTCAACCCGCTCGCCGTGGGTTGTGGTAGAGATCAGCGAACATGTCGGCCATTGCCTCTTCGCTGGGCTCCTCCTGCTGCTGCACATTGACCGCCCGGGACACCAGCTGGTGCCCCCGCGGCAGGTGCAGGTCGTCAGGAATGCGCGGGCCGTCGGTAAGATAGGCCACAGGCAAATCATGACTGATGGCAAGGCTCAGCACATCGCCAAGGCTTGCCGTTTCGTCGAGCTTGGTCAGGATGCAGCCGGCCAGGCCACAGCGCTTGTAGCTGTGGTAGGCGGCGGTCAGCACCTGCTTCTGGCTGGTGGTGGCCAGTACCAGGTAATTCTTGGCGGCGATGCCACGGCCGGCCAGGGTCTCCAGCTGCATGCGCAGGGCCGGGTCGCTGGCTTGCAGGCCGGCGGTATCGATCAGCACCACACGCTTGCGCAGCAGCGGCTCCAGCGCTGCCGCCAGCGACTGACCAGGGTCGACATAGGTGACCGGGACATTGAGGATGCGGCCAAGGGTCTTGAGCTGCTCCTGGGCACCGATGCGAAAACTGTCCATGCTCACCAGCGCCATGTTCTGCGCGCCATACTTGAGCACATAGCGCGCCGCCAGCTTGGCCAGGGTGGTGGTCTTGCCCATGCCGGCCGGGCCGACCATGGCGATCACACCGCCTTCTTCGATCGGCTCTACCTCGGGGATGTCGATCATGCGGGCCAAGTGCGCCAGCAGCATGCGCCAGGCATGGCGTGGCTCTTCGATTTCGGCGGTCAGCTCCAGCAGCTCGCGGGCAATCGGCCCGGACAGGCCAATGCGCTGCAGGCGCCGCCAGATGTTGGCCTGTTGTGGCTTGCTGCCCTGCAGCTGGGTCCAGGCCAGCGAGCCGAGCTGCACTTCCAGCAGTTCGCGCAGGCCCGACAGCTCGGAGCGCATGGCATCGAACAGGCGCGGGTCAACCGCCGCCGGTGCCGTGGCGGCCGCCGGTGGGGCCTCGGCATGGGGTTCGACCAGCGGCTCGGCGGCGGTCAGCGACTGCCCGGCGAACAATTGGCGGTTGTTGTCGCTGCTGTCCTGGCGGTGGCCGAGCTCGGCCTGGGCCGTGGCGATGCGCGTGTGGGTCTTGCGCAGCTCTTCTTCCAGCTCGGCATTGGGCACACGCGGGGCCAGGGCGGACAGCTTGTAGTCCAGCGCGGCCGTCAGCTCGACACCACCGGCAATGCGACGGTTGCCAATGATCGCGGCATCGGCGCCCAGCTCATCACGGACCAGTTTCATGGCCTGACGCATATCGGCGGCGAAAAATCGCTTAACTTGCATTATCCACTACCTCAGCCGTTAGGGCCCACGGTGGCAACGATGGTGACTTGCTTGTTGTCCGGTATTTCCTGATACGCCAGCACATGCAAATTCGGTACAGCCAGGCGACCGAAACGCGACAGCATGGCGCGGATCGGGCCGGCGACCAGCAGAATGGCCGGTTGGCCCTGCATTTCCTGGCGCTGGGCCGCTTCGATCAGCGAACGTTGCAGCTTTTCGGCCATGCTCGGCTCCAGAAGAACACCGTCTTCCTGACCTTGCCCGGCGCGTTGCAGACTATTGAGCAAGATCTGTTCCAACCTTGGCTCCAGGGTAATCACCGGGAGCTCCGACTCAACGCCGACAATGCTTTGCACGATGGCGCGACACAATCCGACGCGCACCGCCGCAACCAGCGCGGCGGTATCTTGACTCTTGCCAGCGTTGTTCGCGATCGCTTCGGCAATACTGCGAATATCGCGCACTGGTACCTGTTCCGACAACAGGGCCTGCAAGACCTTGAGCAGCCCCGACAAGGAAATGACACCCGGCACCAGTTCTTCTGCAAGTTTAGGCGAAGCCTTGGCCAGCACCTGCAACAGTTGCTGGACCTCTTCATGGCCAATCAGTTCATGACAGTGCTTTTGCAGGATCTGGTTGAGGTGGGTGGCCACTACCGTACTGGCGTCGACCACGGTATAGCCCAGCGACTGCGCCTGCGAGCGCTGGCCCACGTCGATCCACACCGCCTCCAGGCCGAACGCCGGGTCACGTGCGGCAATGCCGTTGAGGGTGCCGAACACCTGCCCCGGGTTGATCGCCAGCTCGCGGTCCGGGTAGATCTCGGCCTCCGCCAGGATCACACCCATCAGCGTCAGGCGATAGGCGCTGGGCTGCAGGTCAAGGTTGTCGCGGATATGCACCGTGGGCATGAGGAAGCCCAGGTCCTGCGACAGCTTCTTGCGCACGCCCTTGATTCGCGCCAGCAATTGACCACCCTGGTTGCGGTCCACCAGGGGGATCAGCCGGTAGCCGACTTCCAGGCCGATCATGTCGATCGGTGTCACATCGTCCCAGCCCAGTTCCTTGGTTTCCAGCGCCCGCTGCGGCGAAGGCAGCAGGTCTTGCTGGCGCTGCGCCTCCTGCAAAGCCTGGGCCTTGGCCTTCTGCTGTTTCTTCCACACCAGATAAGCCCCGCCGCCGGCCAGCAGCCCCAGGCCGATGAAGGCGATGTGCGGCATGCCCGGCACCAGCCCCATGACAATCATCAACCCCGCCGACACCGCCAACGCCTTGGGCGAATCGAACATCTGCCGGTTGATCAGTTTGCCCATGTCCTCGGAGCCCGAGGCGCGCGTGACCATGATGGCCGCAGCGGTCGACAACAGCAGTGATGGCAATTGCGCCACCAAACCGTCACCGATAGTCAGCAGGGCGTACACCTTGCCGGCCTCGCCGAAGCTCATGCCATGCTGCAGCATGCCGATCAGCATGCCACCGATCAGGTTGATGAACAGGATCAGCAAGCCGGCAATGGCATCACCGCGCACGAACTTGCTGGCACCGTCCATCGAACCGTAGAACTCGGCCTCCTGGGCCACCTCGGCACGACGGTGCTTGGCCTGGGCCTGGTCGATGAGGCCGGCATTGAGGTCGGCGTCGATCGCCATCTGCTTGCCGGGCATGGCGTCCAGGGTGAAGCGCGCGCTCACTTCCGAGATACGCCCGGCGCCCTTGGTCACCACCACGAAGTTGATGATCATGAGGATGGCGAAGACCACCGCACCGACCACGTAGTTACCGCCGATCACCACCTCGCCGAAGGCCTGGATCACCTTGCCGGCGGCACCGTGGCCTTCCTGGCCGTGCAGCATGACCACCCGCGTGGAGGCAACGTTCAGTGCCAGGCGCAGCAGCGTGGCCACCAGCAGGATGGTGGGGAATGCTGCGAAGTCGAGCGGGCGCAAGGCGTAGACGCAGACCAGCAGCACCACGATCGACAAGGCGATGTTGAAGGTGAAGAACACGTCGAGCAGGAACGGTGGTATCGGCAACATCATCATTGCCAACATCACCAACAGCAGCAGCGGTACACCCAGGTTGCCCCGGCCGAGCCCGGCCAGGTTATGACGGGCGTTGCTGATTAACTGAGTGCGATCCACCGCGAGTCCTCTTGATGCAAAACTTTGACGCCCAAGGGGCATCTGCGGCTGGCATTGCAAGAAGCCTTCCAACTTTGCGCGACAGGAGATTTATGTTGTGGGTCGGCCTGTGGGAGCGGGCGTGCCCGCGAAGCAGGCGACGCAGTGTCTGGCACCGGCTGCGCCGGTGTTCGCGGGCAAGCCCGCTCCCACAGGCGTAACGGTGAATGACAGCTTCCAATCCCCTCTCAAGACCCAAGATCAACTGTCGCGGCGCAGGTCTGGCGGGATCGGCAGGTCATCCTTCAACGGCTCAGGGCGCTTGCCCTTGCCCGCACGGTATTGGCGGATCTGGAACACATAGGCCAGCACCTGCGCCACAGCCAGGTACAGGCCGGCGGGGATTTCCTGCTCGATCTCGGTCGAGTAATAGATCGCCCGCGCCAGCGCCGGCGATTCCAGGATCTGAACCTTATGCTCCATGCCAATTTCGCGAATCTTCAAGGCAATGAAGTCCGTGCCCTTGGCCAACAGCAACGGCGCCACCCCACCCTTCTCCGGGTCATACTGCAAGGCGACCGCATAGTGGGTCGGGTTGGTGATGATCACATCGGCCTGCGGCACCGCCGCCATCATGCGCCGCTGCGACACTTCGCGCTGCAGCTGGCGAATACGCTGCTTGACCTCGGGCTTGCCCTCGCTGTCCTTGTACTCGTCGCGCACTTCCTGCTTGGTCATCTTCAGTTTCTTGTGCGTCTGGTACAGCTGGAACGGCACATCCGCAGCCGCGATCAACAACAACCCGGCCGACATCCACAAGGCACTCCAGCCCACTACCTGCAGGCTGTGAATGATCGCCTGCTCCAGCGGCTCGTTGGCAATCGACAGCAGCGCCTGACGGTCGTTGATCAATACCACCACCGCCACCACCAGGATCACGAAAAACTTGGCCAGCGCCTTCAGCAATTCGGTCAAGGCATGCATCGAGAACATGCGCTTGATGCCTGACAACGGATTCATGCGACTGAATTTCGGCTGCAGCAAACTGCCCGAGAACAGGAAGCCGCTCAGCGCGATGGGCGCCACGAAGGAGATCACGAACAGCAGGATCAGCACCGGCTGCACGGCCCAGATGGCCATCTTGCCCGAGGCCAGCAGAAACGCGCCCATCGCCCGCTCATCGACGATGATGTCCCGGGTCAGGCTGAAGTTCATGCGCATCAACGCCAGCAGGGTTTCGGCCAAATGGCCACCAAACGCCAGCAGCCCGCCCGCACCGGCCAGGGTCACCGCCACCGTGTTCAGCTCCTTGGAGCGGGCGACCTCGCCTTTTTCCCGTGAGTCGCGCTTGCGTTTCTCGGTGGGGTCTTCCGTTTTGTCCTGGCCGCTCTCGCTCTCAGCCATGCTCAGCCCGCCCTTGCCAGTTCACGCAGCCACTGCAGCGTTTCGCTGGCCAATGCCTGGTAGTGCGACAGCACATCGGCCAGGCCGACCCAGAAGATGAACATGCCCATGACCAGGGTCAACGGGAAACCGATGGAGAAAATGTTCAGCTGCGGCGCCGCACGGGTCATCACCCCAAAGGCGATGTTCACCACCAGCAACGCCGCAATCACCGGCAGGATCAACAGCAAGCCGGCACCGAACACCCAACCCATGCGCCCGGCCAGCTCCCAGAAGTGGTTGACCACCAGCGCATTGCCAACCGGCAACGTGGTGAAGCTTTCGGTGAGCACCTCGAACACCACCAGGTGGCCGTTCATCAACAGGAACAGCACACTCACCAGCATGGTCATGAACTGGCTGATCACCGTGACGTTGACCCCGTTCCCCGGGTCGACCATGGAGGCAAAGGCCATACCCATCTGCACCGCCACGATCTGCCCGGCAATCACGAACGCCTGGAACAGCAACTGCAACGCCAGGCCGAACAACGTCCCGACGATGATCTGTTCGGCGCACAGCAGCAGGCCGCGCAGGCTCAGCGGGTCGAATTCAGGCAGCGGTGGCAACGCCGGCACGATGACCACGGTAATGGCTACGGCCACATACAGGCGCACCCGCGCCGGCAGCATGCGGGTACCGAAGATCGGCATGGTCATCAACACGGCCGTCACCCTGAACAATGGCAGGATGAAGGTGGCGACCCAGGTGCCGATCTGCGTATCGGTCAGCTCAAGCATCCGCGCATCAACCTATGAGCTGCGGAATGTTGGTATAGAGCGTGGTGATGTACTCCATGAACTTCTGCACCAGCCACGGCCCGGCGACGATCAGCGTGATCAGCATCACCAGCAGGCGCGGCAGAAAGCTCAGGGTCTGTTCGTTGATCTGCGTGGCGGCCTGGAACATCGCCACCACCAGGCCCACCAGCAGGCTCGGCACCACCAGCACGGCCACCATCAGGGTGGTCAGCCACAGGGCATCACGGAACAGGTCGACAGCGACTTCAGGTGTCATCGGCGGCTCTCCTTGACGGCGTCAGACGCCGCCGAAACTGCTGGCCAGGGTGCCCATGATCAGCGCCCAGCCATCGACCAGCACGAACAGCATGATCTTGAACGGCAGCGAAATGATCAGCGGCGACAGCATCATCATACCCATCGCCATCAGCACACTGGCCACCACCATGTCGATGATCAGGAACGGGATGAAAATCATGAAGCCGATCTGGAACGCCGTTTTCAACTCGGAGGTGACGAACGCGGGCACCAGTATGGTCAGCGGCACCTGATCGGGCCCGGCAATGTCGGTGCGCTTGGACAAGCGCATGAACAGGTCCAGGTCGCTTTGCCGGGTTTGCGCCAGCATGAAGTCCTTGAGCGGCCCCTGGGCCTTGTCGATGGCCTGCTGAGCGGTCATCTGCTCTTTCAGGTAAGGCTGCAAGGCATCCTGGTTCACCCGGTCGAACACCGGGGCCATGATGAACATCGTCAGGAACAGCGCCATGCCGGTCAGCAGTTGGTTCGACGGTGTCTGCTGCAAGCCCAGGGCCTGGCGCAGGATCGAGAACACGATGATGATACGGGTGAAGCTGGTCATCAGGATGACGAACGCCGGAATGAAGCTCAGCGCCGTCATGATCAGCAGGATTTGCAGGCTGACCGAATATTCCTGCTGCCCGTCCGCGGTATTGGACAGGGTAATGGCCGGAATCGACAACGGGTCGGCGGCCAACGCCAACGGCGCGGCCAGCAACAGCGCCACTGTCAACAACGGCCCCAACAACCTACGCAGTGCGCCGCTCATCACCTGTTGTCCTTAGGGTTCTTGCCCATCAGCTCCATCAACCGCTGGGCAAACTCCGGCGTCGCCTGGCGAGTGTTTTCCGGCACTTGCACCGGTTCTGCCAGCACATGCAATGCCTCGATGCTGCCCGGGGTATGGCCTATCAGAATCTGCTCCTTGCCCACCTGCACCAGCAACAGGCGGTCGCGCGGGCCGATGGCGCGGCTACCGACGATCTCGATCACCTGCCCACCCTTAACTGCCGTGCTTTGCAAACGCCGCAGCAGCCAGGCCAGGAAGAAAATCAGCCCAACTACCAGCAGCAGGCCGAAGACCATCTGCGCCATCTGCCCGCCCAGGCTGCCAGGCGCAGCTGCCGGCGTGGCCGTGGGCGTGGCCGCAGCCAGGCAGGCATGGCTGCCCAACAGCGCCGCAAGTGCCGCAATGGCGCGTATCGTGGCCTTCACTCAGCGCAGCTTCTTGATGCGTTCGCTGGGGCTGATCACGTCGGTCAGGCGAATGCCGAACTTCTCGTTGACCACCACCACTTCGCCATGGGCGATCAGCGTACCGTTGACCAGCACGTCCAGGGGCTCGCCGGCCAGGCGATCGAGCTCGATGACCGAACCCTGGTTGAGCTGCAGCAGGTTGCGGATATTGATCTCGGTGCTGCCCACTTCCATAGAAATGTTCACCGGGATATCCAGGATCACATCCAGGTTCGGCCCTTCGAGGCTGACATTTTCGTTCGGCTTGGGCGAGCTGGCGAACTCTTCCATTGGCAGGCGACCCGGGCCGCTGTGGCTGCTGGTGTCACCGCCCAGCAGCGCATCGATGTCCGCCTGGCCGGCCGCACCGGTCTCTTCCAGCGCGGCGGCCCACTCATCGGCCAAGGCCTGATCTTCTGGGGAGGTGATCTCGTTTTCGTTAGCCATGGTTTCCTCGACAGGCATTCAATTCGTTAGGGGCGACCGGCACGCCGTCAGCGGCGTTCGATCGGGTCGATGATCTGCAGCGCCAGGTTGCCCTTGTGCGAGCCCAGCCGCGCCTTGAACGCCGGCACGCCATTGGCGCGCAACACCAGGTGCTCGGGCAATTCAACCGGTATCACATCGCCGGGCTGCATGTGCAGAATGTCGCGCAGCTTCAACTGGCGCCGGGCCACGGTGGCAGTCATCGGCACCGCAACATCCAGCACGTCTTCGCGCAGGGCCTTGACCCAACGCTCGTCCTGGTCGTCCAGGTCAGACTGGAAACCGGCATCGAGCATTTCCCGCACCGGCTCGATCATCGAATACGGCATGGTCACGTGCAGGTCACCGCCACCACCGTCCAGCTCGATATGGAAGGTGGACACCACCACGGCCTCGCTCGGCCCGACAATGTTGGCCATGGCAGGGTTGACCTCGGAGTTCATGTACTCGAAAGACACCGGCATGATGGCCTGCCAGGCTTCCTTGAGGTCGACGAAGCACTGGTCCAGCACCATGCGTACCACGCGCAGCTCGGTGGGGGTGAACTCACGGCCCTCGATCTTGGCATGGCGGCCATCGCCGCCGAAGAAATTGTCCACCAGCTTGAACACCAGCTTGGCGTCGAGAATGAACAGCGAAGTGCCACGCAATGGCTTGATCTTGACCAGGTTCAGGCTGGTCGGCACATACAACGAGTGCACGTATTCGCCGAACTTCATCACCTGCACGCCACCCACGGCCACGTCGGCCGAGCGGCGCAGCAGGTTGAACATGCTGATGCGGGTGTAACGGGCGAAACGCTCGTTGATCATTTCCAGGGTCGGCATGCGACCGCGCACGATACGGTCCTGACTGGTCAGGTCGTAGCTTTTGATACTGCCAGGCTCCGAGACGCTCTCGGTCTGCACCAGCCCGTCGTCGACGCCGTGCAACAGAGCATCGATCTCATCCTGGGACAGCAGGTCCTGTACGGCCATTGCGCACTCCTACTGCAATACGAAATTGGTGAACAGCAGCTGGTCGATGACCGGCTTGCCAAGTTCCTTCTGCGCCACTTCCTGGACCACGGCAGTCGCTTTCTGGCGCAGCATTTCCTGGCCGACCGGGCTGCCAGCGAGGGCGTCGAAGCCCTGCCCGGAGAACATCATCACCAGGTTGTTGCGGATGACCGGCATGTGCACCTTGAGCGCGTCCAGGTCTGCCTGGTTGCGCGCCTGCATGGTAATGCTCACCTGCATGTAGCGCTGACGACCGTTCTGGTTGAAGTTGACCACGAAGGCCGGGGTCAGCGCCTGGTAGATTGCCGCGGGCTTGACGTTGCTGGCTGCCGCCTCGGCAGCCGGCGCCGGTTCGCTCTTGTGCATGATGAACCAGGTAGCGCCCACCGACAGGCCGATCGCCAGCAACAAGCCGACGACAGCCATGATGATCAGCTTGAGTTTGCCTTTTGTGGCGGGGTCTTTGACTGCTTCGCTCTTCGCCATGCCAATAATCCGTCGTCCATCGGGGGTTCAAAGGAGGATGGCTTGGCTTGAGCAAGTGTTATGCCAGCTTATTCAGAAGCTCGGTTTCAGCAGGATTTGCGGTGCTCGCTTCTTCGCGGGCATGCCCGCTCCCACAGGTACTGCACAGGTTTCAAATCCCGGTGGGAGCGGGCGAGCCCGCGAACAGGCCGGAACAGGCTACCTGGCATCAGGCGTAGTAATCGACCGCACTGTCGCCGACAACCACCTGCTGCTCCACTGGCCGGGCGCTATCGACAACCTCGCCCCCACCCTGCCCGGCCCGCCGCGCCGCCACCCCGGACAGATTGCTGTCCTGTGCCTGGCCCTGTTGTTGTTGCTGCCCCCGCGACTGATCGGCGACGTTGACGTCGGGCTGCGCCAGCCCCTGCTGGGCGAACAGCTCGCGCAGGCGGTGCACCTGACTGTCCAGGGCATCACGCACGCCCGCATGGCCGCTGATGAACGTGATCTGGGTAGCCTGGTCCGCCGCCACATTGACGCGAATGTCCAGGCGGCCCAGCTCGGCTGGCTCCAGCTGGATATCCGCCGACTTGAGATTCTGGCTGGACAAGTACATGACCCGGTTGACCAGGCCCTCGGCCCATGCATTCTGGTTCATCGGCAAGGGCTGGTGCAGCGGGCTGGTACTGCCCGGCACCGCGTTGGCGGTCTTGGCCGTGGCTGCCTGGGTCAGGCTGGCCAGGCGATTGGCGAAATCATCGATACGGGTGTCGCTGGCAGCGCTCTTGGTGTCTTTCAGGCCGTCTTCGAGCAAGGCACCAAACGCCCCGTCACCGGATTCGGTAGCTTCGCCCTCGGTTTGCTCGACCACAGTCGTCAAGCTATTGACGGCAGCACGGCCGTCTTCGCCCCGAGCCTGGGCCGGATCAAGGGCATGTGCGGAGGTACTACCTTTGGCCTGAGCACTGTGCTCCAGCGCCAGGCGCAGGGTTGGCAGGTTGGCCAAGGGGTCGGCGTCAGGGTCGAAGGCTTCTTCGGTGGGTTCTGCCGGCACTGCGGTGGCCAGTTGGGCTTGCGCCGTGGCGGCTTGCAACACGGGCGCCACCGCCTCGGCCTGGGCCTGGATCAGCTGCCCGCCGGGCTGGCCATCGGTGACTTGCCCAGCCACCAGGCTGGCGTCCGTCAGCCCGGTATCAGCCTGCCCGGCATCGTTATCCGGCAATTTGTTGCCGTCATCGGCAACGGCTGCCTGGCTGCCCGGGCCCTTCTTGCCGCCAACAGCCGCGTCTGGCTTGTCCTTGGGCTTGGCCTGGGCAACCTTGTCATCGGGCCCACCCGGCGGGTTGCGCCGCTGCTGGGCCATGACCTGGTCGAAGCCGTCGCCCTTGTCGCCCAACGCCTGCACGGGTTTGTCCGCCTGTTGGGCAGTTGACCGCGCGGTACTGGCGGAGGCATTGGCTTGCAACAAGGGGTTGGGTGCGACAGGCATCGAGCGGTCTCCGCGCCAGAACGTGAATATCTTCCTGGCAGAGAGAAGCAAGACTCGCGCCAACTAGCCGTCAGCCGGCAGAAATGCGATCTTTCTCACCGCTATAAAAGCACTTTACCTCCTGATACTCCCGAACAATGCGGCTGATCAGGTCCTCTATGCCATACAGCGGCGGCTGCCGCGCACGCTCTTCAAGCTGCTGGCACAGGCTGGCCAAAATCATCGCGCCCATATTGCTGCTGCTGCCCTTGAAGCTGTGTGCAGCCGTCATGAGTTCTGCGGCACTTTTAGCCGCGTGCAGCTGCTCCACGCGGAGCTCCGAGTCCGTGAGAAACGTCTCCACCAATGTCAGATACTCATTCTCCATGACCTCACGCAGGCCCTTGAGAACTTGGTGATCGATATGCATGTCCATCACTTGCTCACTCCCTGATCAAGCAGATTATGCCCAAGCCCGCCCGGGGCTCACCATTGGAATTCCACCTGCGCACACCGCCCGCCCTCGGCCCAGCGCGCATCACTGGCCAGCTGCTGCACCATGTTCAGGCCACGACCACTCAGGCCGTGGTCCGGCACAGCCCGGGCCAACACGCTCGGCACATCGAAACCAGCGCCGCTGTCGCGAACCTCGATACTCAGACGCCCACCCTGGGGGCGCGGTTCAACCCTTAAACGGATGCTTACATAACCTTCACCCACCAACGCCAGGCGCCGCGCGCGCTCTTGATAATAGTCGGCAAAGCCCTGCACATCGCATTTGAGCTGCGAATCCAGACCGAGCACGCCATGCTCCAGCGCATTGGAATACAACTCGCTGAGCACGCTGTGCAGGTGGCCGGTGCGCGCTCGCAGGCCCGGTATTTCCTGCAACAACTGCACCATGTAAGGCACCGGGTTGAAACTTTTGAGACTGGCACCCCGCACCTCGAACGCCAACGACCAGTCCTGCGGGCTGGACCGTCCGCTGTCAGCGTAGAGCACAGGCATCGGTGGCCGCTCTTGAGCATCGAACATGCGGATATCGCACAAGCTGATATCGTCACGTGGGCGCCCTCCAAAACGCTCGAGGGCCAACAGCAACTCGTCGAACAAGCGGGCCGGGTCGCGGTTGGCGTCCAGCACTTCGCGCAGGCGCCGATCCCCAAACAAGCGCTCCTGCTCGTCGGCAGTGTCCAGCACCCCGTCCGACAGCAGGAGCAGGCGCTCCCCTTGTACCAGCGGCAACATCTCTGTGCTGGCATCGAAGCATTCGGCCGCCAGAATACCCAGCGGCAGGTGCCGAGACTGCAGCACCGACAACACCCGGCCATCCACCGAAAGGTGGTAGACATCAGGCATGCCGCCATTCCATACCTCTACTGCGCCACACTGCATGCTCAGATTGAGCAGCACCGCGCAACAGAACATGTCGACCGGCAGAATACGCTTGAGCTTGGCGTTCATCTCGCGCAGGACCTCGGCCATGTCGTAACCCTTGGCGGTCATGCCGTAGAACACTTCCGCCAGCGGCATGGCACCCACTGCAGCCGGCAGGCCGTGGCCGGTGAAATCACCCAGCAGCACACGCATGTCGCCGGCCGGCGTGAATGCCGCCAGCATCAGGTCGCCATTGAACAAGGCGTAGGGCGATTGCAGGTAGCGGATGTTTGCCGCAGCCAGGCAGCCGGCGTGGGCGACCTTGTCGAACACGGCCTTGGCCACCCGCTGTTCGTTGAGCAAGTGGTGGTGGTGCCGGGCGATCTGGTCACGCTGCGCCAGCACGGTGCCCTGCAGCCGACGCAGGCGGTCCATGGCGCGGATCTTGGCAGCCAGTATCGCCGCGCTGTAGGGCTTGGCCATGAAATCATCGCCGCCCGCTTCCAGGCAACGCACCAAGGCCTCTTCCTCGTTCAGCGAGGTGAGGAAAATGATCGGCACCAACGCCTCGCCCGCCAGGGCCTTGATCTGCCGCGCCGCCTCGAAGCCGTCCATGACCGGCATCAGCGCATCCAGCAGCACCAACTGCGGGCGCCGCTCGACGAACAGCGCCACGGCCTGCGCACCATTTTCCGCGGTGACAACCTCGTGCCCCTGGCGACGCACGATCTGCGCCAGCAGCAGACGGTCGGCGGCACCGTCTTCGGCAACCAGCACGGTCAATGCCTGTTCGGCCGGCATGTCGGCGCTCAGCTGATGTTGAAGAGTTTTTCGAAATTGGAGATGGCGAGAATCTTGCGCACGTCGGAGCTGGGGTTCACCACTTGCACCTCAACCGTTTCGCCCGCATGGTCGCGCAGCAGCAACAGCATGCCCAGGGCCGAACTGTCGAGGTAGGTAGTGTCTTTCAGATCGACAACCACGCAATCTTGCCGGCCTGGTTGGCGCTCATAGGCATCGCGAAATTCCTGATGCTTGCTGAAATCGAAGCGTCCTTTGATCTTGATCGTCAACGTTTTCCCATCCTGCGTGAGATCAGTTTCTACTGCCATGCGAGCGATTCCTTCGATGATGGCGAATACAGCTTGTTGAAGGTTTAGCAGGCGATGGCATGGGCGGCAAGAACACGGCGCCCACAGGCCGCTCCACAACGCGACGCTACGGATTCAGAACTGGTTTTGCCGCGGCAGGCGCTGGGACAACTCGTCCAGCAGGCGCTGCTCACGCTTGTCCTCGGCGCGGCGGGCCTCGTCCAAGTAGCGCTGCACCAGCTTGCGCAGCCCCTCCACCCGGGCGTAGGCCTGCTGCCACGTGCCACGGGCATTGTCGAGGTTGTTCTGGTGCCAGACCAGGCTTTGCCGCTGCTGGGTCATCGCCGTTTCCAACTGCCCAAGGAAGCGCTGGTAGTTCACCAGCCAGTTGCCATTGACCCCCTGCCCACCACGGTTGAGCCACTGCTGCTGGTAGTCCTCGCGAAACCGCTCCAGCTCGGCCAGCTTGGCTTGGGCGACGGCAACTTGCTGCTGAAAATGGC
This sequence comes from Pseudomonas sp. NY5710, assembly GCF_013305665.1. Lineage (NCBI taxonomy): Bacteria > Pseudomonadati > Pseudomonadota > Gammaproteobacteria > Pseudomonadales > Pseudomonadaceae > Pseudomonas > Pseudomonas sp. NY5710. The sequence continues at coordinate 1,694,842 of NZ_CP045554.1, read as the reverse complement.
CCAGCCGCTGGGCGGCCTTGCGTTCGGCCTCTTCAGCCATGTCCACCACCGGCGCCAGGCGCGCGGCGCGCCCAGGGAGGGCCATGGCCTATCAGCCGGCCGGGGGCGTGAAGATCGCCCCCAGCTCTTCACGGCTTTGCGCCATACCCACGTTTTCACGCAGGCCCTGGCGCAAGAAACCCACCAGCTTGGACTGCAGGGCAATCGCCAGGTCAGTCTCCGGATCGCCGCCCGCCACATAGGCACCCACGCTGATCAGGTCGCGGCTTTGCGACAAGCGCGACCATAGCTGCTTGAATTTCTGCGCCTGACGCAAGTGGTCGGCATCCACCACCTGCGGCATCACCCGGCTGATCGAGGCTTCGATATCAATGGCCGGGTAATGGCCTTCCTCCGCCAGGCGCCGCGACAGTACGAAATGCCCGTCAAGCACACCACGCGCCGAATCCGCGATGGGGTCTTGCTGATCGTCACCTTCGGACAGCACGGTATAGAACGCGGTGATCGAGCCACCACCTGGCAAGCCATTACCCGCCCGCTCCACCAGCTTGGGCAGCTTGGCAAACACCGACGGCGGATAACCCCGCGTGGCCGGCGGCTCGCCAATGGCCAGGGCAATTTCCCGCTGGGCCTGGGCAAAACGCGTCAGCGAATCCATCAGCAACAGCACATTCTTGCCTTTATCGCGGAAGTACTCGGCAATGCGCGTGCAGTACATGGCGGCCCGCAGGCGCATCAGGGGGGCATCGTCGGCCGGCGAGGCGACCACCACCGAGCGCTTAAGGCCCTCCTCACCGAGAATGTGCTCGATGAATTCCTTGACCTCGCGGCCCCGCTCACCAATCAGGCCAACCACGATGATTTCCGCTTCGGTGAAGCGGGTCATCATGCCCAGCAATACCGATTTACCCACGCCAGTACCGGCAAACAGGCCCAGGCGCTGACCACGGCCGACGGTCAGCAGGCCGTTGATGCTGCGAATACCCACATCCAGCGGTTTGCTGATCGGGTCGCGGTTGAGCGGGTTGATCACCGGGCCGTCCATCGGCACCCAATCCTCAGCCTTCATCCCGCCCTTGCCATCCAGCGCGCGGCCCGCACCGTCCAGCACCCGGCCGAGCATACTCATGCCCATGGGCAGGCGGCCGCCGTCGTCCAGCGGCACCACGCGTGCACCTGGGGCAATGCCGACAATACTGCCCACTGGCATGAGGAATACCTTGGACCCGGCAAAGCCCATGACCTCGGCCTCGACCTGCACCGGGTGGTAACTGTCGTCGTTGATCACCAGGCAGCGGCTGCCCACGGCGGCCCGCAGGCCTTCGGCCTCCAGGGTAAGCCCGACCATGCGCAGCAGACGGCCTTCGACGATCGGCTGGGCGGGCAGCGCAATGGCCTCGGCGTAACTGCCCAGGCGCTTGCTGAAACTGGTGCGTTCAAGGCGCATCAGGGTTGTCCACGGCAGGTTCGACCGGCGCTTCCAGGTCTATGGCAAGGTCGGGTTTTGCCGGGTGCAGAGAATGGTCGTGCAACTGGTCGAACAACTGCGCGACGGCTTTTTCGATGCGCGTTTCCATGCTCGCATCGATGCGGCTGTGCGCGGTTTCGATGCGGCAACCACCGGGCAACAAGGTGCCGTCTTCCAACAGCCGCCAGTTTTCCTCATGCCGTTCGCGCAGCGCCTTGGCCAGCTCGAAATCATGCGGGTTGAGGTGAATACGAATGTTCTCCGCGCCCATGGGCAGCAGCTTGAGTGCCTCGCGCAGCACCTGGGTGATCTGGCTGGAGTCGGTGCGCAGCTCACGGCCGATCACCTGGCGGGTCATGTGCGCGACCAGATGCACCAGATGCTTTTCGATCTGTGTGTCTTGCTCGGCAATCGGCGCCATCAGGTTGCTCATCAGCCGCTCAAGGCTGTCGAGCTTGGCCTTGAGCGCCTCTTCGGCCTCCTGACGCACCTTCAGCTGGGTGCTATGGAAGCCCTCGCGCTCACCGGTGGCGAAGCCCTCGTTGTAGGCTTCCTGGCGTATGGCTTCGAGCTCTTCCAGGGTCAGTGGCTGGACTTCTTCCAGCGGCACTTCCTCGATTTCGTCCTCGACCACCTCGGGCTCCGGCTCGGGCTCGGCTTGGGGCTCGGGTTGCGGGTCGAAACTGGGCAACGCCCATACATCCACGCCCTCAAGGTCGCGGGCACGGATCAGGTCGCTGGGGTGGTGTTCTTTGGTGGACATTGGTAATGCCTGTGGGTCATAGCGGCAAGCTTCAAGCGGCAAGTTTCAAGAAAAAACAGGCTGCGCGAGGGCTGCTGTTTCTTGTAGCTTGCGGCTTGTAACTGGCCGCTTAAATCATTTCCTCGGCGCCTTTGCCGCCAAGCACGATCTCGCCGGCTTCGGCCATGCGCCGGGCAATGGTGAGGATTTCCTTCTGCGCCGTTTCCACATCGCTCACCCGCACCGGGCCCTTGGCCTCCAGGTCGTCGCGCAGCAACTCCGAGGCACGCTTGGACATGTTCTTGAAGATCTTGTCCTTGACGCGCTCGTCGGCACCCTTGAGCGATACCACCAGCACGTCAGACGACACCTCGCGCAGCAGCGCCTGGATACCGCGGTCGTCGACATCGGCCAGGTTGTTGAAGACGAACATCAGGTCTTCGATCTGCTCCGACAGGTCGCTGTCGATTTCGCGGATCGCGTCCATCAACGCGCCTTCCACGGAGCTGTCGAGGAAGTTCATGATGTCGGCGGCGCGCTTGATGCCACCCAGGGTGGTGCGCGCGGCGTTGGAGTTGCCCGAGAACTGCTTCTCCAGAATCTGGTTCAATTCCTTCAAGGCCGCTGGCTGCACAGTGTTGAGCGACGACACGCGCAGCACGATGTCCAGGCGCACCTTGTGGTCGAAGTTGCTCAGTACCTCGCCGGCCTGGTCGGGGTCGAGGTAGGCGACCACGATGGCCTGGATCTGCGGGTGCTCGTAGCGGATCACATCCGCCACGGCGCGCGGCTCCATCCACTTCAGGCTGTCCAGGCCACTGGTGTTGCCACCCAGCAGGATGCGGTCGACCAGGCCGTTGGCCTTGTCCTCGCCCAGCGCCTGGTTGAGCATCTTGCGGATATAGGCATCGGAGCCCACGCCCAGGCTGGTCTGGTCGCCGACGATGTCGACGAACTCGCTCATCACCTGCTCGACCTGGTCACGGTGCACATTGCCCATCTGCGCCATGGCCACACCTACCCGCTGTACCTCCTTGGGGCCCATGTGCCGCAGCACCTGCGCCGCATCGGTTTCACCCAGCGAGAGCAACAGGATCGCCGCCTTGTCCACGCGGCTCAGCTTGGCGGTAACGGCTCGGTTATCACTCATCGGCGTTGATCCACTCTTTCACGACCTGGGCAACACGGCCCGGGTCTTCGGCCACCAGGCCTTTGATTGCGTTGAGCTGTGCCTCGTAACCCTCGCTTGGGCTAGGCAGCAGAATGCTTGTCGGGCCACCCAGGCTGACGCGGTCGTTGGCCAGTTCGCCATCCAGACCCATCATGCCGCCCAGCTCCATGTCGCTATCCGGGGCAGCTTGCTTGCCGCCCCCTGTAATGTTGTTCAACACCGGCCGCAGTACACCGAATACCAGCACCAGGATGAACACTACGCCCAACACCTGCTTGACGATATCCCAGAACCACGGCTGCTGGTAAAAGGCGATGTCGGCAATTTCCTCGCCACGGTCGGCCGCGAACGGCACATTGATCACCGTCACGCTGTCGCCACGGCTGGCATCGAAACCAACGGCGTCCTGCACCAGGCGGGTGAAGCGCGCCAGGTCTTCGCTGCCCCACGGGGCACGGGTGGTGTCACCGGTCGCCGGGTCGATCTTGACCTGGTCGTCGACCACCACGGCCACCGACAGACGGGTCATGCGCCCTTGCTGCTGGCGGGTGTGGCTGATCGAGCGGTCCAGCTCGAAGTTCTTCGTGCTTTGCTGACGCTTGTCCGACGGGTACGGCGCGAGCATCGGCTGGCCGGTGGCCGGGTCCATGATCTGCTGGCCATTGGCATCGACCAGCGGTTGCCCAGGCTGAATGGCCGCTGCCGGGGTGGCGGCGCCACCGGTGGTCTGCGGTGCCGTGGCCGCACCGGGCGGCTGGTTGCTCAGTGCCCCAGGCACGCCCTGCGGGCCTTGGCTGCTGGCACGTTGCTCATCAACCGACTGCTCGCTGCGCAGCGCTGGCTGGTCGGGGTTGAACTGCTCGGAAGTGGACTCGACCGCGCTGAAGTCCAGGTCGGCGGACACTTGGGCCTTGTAGCGGTCGTTGCCCAGCACCGGCTGCAAAATGTTGTGCACACGCTGGGTGAGCATGCTTTCCACCCGGCGGCTGTAGTCGAACTGCTTGCCAGCCTGGGTCAGCGCAGAATCCTGGATCTGCTCGGACAGCAGGTTGCCCTTCTGGTCCACCACGGTGACCTGTGACTTGTCCAGCTCCGGCACGCTGGTGGCGACCAGGTTGACGATAGCCATCACCTGCCCGGGCTCCAGGGCGCGGCCTGGGTACAACTCGACCAGTACCGAAGCGCTGGGTTTGCGTTCGTCGCGCACGAACACCGAGCTTTTCGGAATGGCCAGGTGAACGCGGGCGGCCTTGACGTTGTTCAGGCTCGACACGGTGCGCGCCAGCTCGCCTTCCAGGCTGCGGCGGTAGCGGGTAGCCTCCATGAACTGGCTGGTGCCCAGGCCCTGCTCCTTGTCGAGCAGTTCGAAGCCCACGTTGCCGTCACTTGGCGCCACGCCCGCCGCGGCCAGCTTCAGGCGTGCACGGGCGAGGTCATCGGACTTGACCAGCAAGGCGCCAGAATTGGGTTCGACGTTGTACGGAATGTCGGCCGCAGCCAGGGTGTCCATGACCTGCTTGGTGTCCATGCCCGACAAGCTGCCGTACAGCGGACGGTAATCGGGTTGCTGCGACCACAGCACCACGGCAAAGCCGATCGCCACGCTGGCCGCCAGGCCGACCATGAGGCCGACCTGCCGCAGCATGGGCATCTGCGCGATGTTTTCCAGAAACGCCATGCCGAACAGCGGCGGCTTGGCCGCTGGCGAACCAGCCTTGGCGGGGGCGTTATCGACGACTGCTTCAGCCATGGGTTACATCCGTCCTCAAACCGGCATCTGCATGATGTCCTGGTACGCCTGGACCAGCTTGTTGCGTACCTGGGTCATGGCCTGCATCGACACGCTAGCCTTTTGCGAAGCGATCATCACGTCGGTGAGGTCGACGCCGCTCTTGCCGATTTCGAAGGCGTTGGCCAACTGGGTCGAGGCTTGCTGGGTTTCATGCACCTTGCCAATGGCCTGGCCGAGCATGTCGGCAAAGGTGCTTTGACCGGGCGCCAGCTCGGGGGCAGCGGTGACCTTGGGCAGCGACATGGCGTCGGCCTGCATGGCGCGCATATCCAGCATCAGACGATTGAATTCAACACCTTGGCTCATGACCCTTCTCTCTCCTGCGGCCGCATTTTTTTGACACCCATGCAGCGAATAGCCTACGTAAAGCAACAAAGGTGCCAGCCTCTATCGTTCAGGCAACATCACACCCCTGTGGGAGCGGGCGAGCCCGCGAACACCGGCGCAGCCGGTGCCATGCAGCGCGTTGGATTCTTCGCGGGCGCGCCCGCTCCCACACAGGCCGCGTCGCGCGTTGGAACTGGGCCTGTCAGCCGAACAAGCTGGCCTCGACGTCAAACCCGGCATCGCGCATCTGCGCCAGTTTGTAGCGCAGGGTGCGCGGGCTGATGCCGAGCCGTTCTGCGGCTTCCTTGCGGCGGCCACGCTCGGCGCGCAGGGTATCGATGATCATCTGGTACTCGTGGCGGCGCATGTCATCCCCCAGGCCGCTGGCTTCAGCGGCGACCGCGGGTAATGGCTCATTGCCAGCTGACAAGGGAATGGCGCCTGCCAGACAGAAATCCGCCACTTCGATCACCCCGCCCTGCTGCAGAATCAGCGCCCGCTGCAGGGCGTTGTCCAGTTCACGGACATTGCCCGGCCAGGCGTAACCTTGCAAACAGGCCTGTGCCTGCGCCGACAAGCGCACCGGGGCATGCTTCATCTTCGCCACATGCCGCGCCAGCAGGCGCTCGGCCAGTTGCAGAATGTCGCCAGGGCGCTCGCGCAGCGGGCGCCAGGCCAGGGGGAAGACCGAAAGCCGGTAATACAGGTCTTCACGGAAACGCCCCGCGGCCACCTCGCCAGCCAGGTCGCGGTTGGTGGTGGCCAATACCCGAATGTCGAGACTGACCGGCTTGCGCCCGCCTACCCGCTCTACCTCGCGCTCCTGCAGCACCCGCAACAGCTTGGCCTGCAGTGCCATGGGCATTTCCGAAATTTCGTCGAGCAGCAAGGTGCCGCCCTCGGCCTGCTCGAACTTGCCGGGCTGGGAAGCAATGGCACCGGTAAAGGCGCCCTTTTCGTGCCCGAACAAGGTGGCTTCGAGCATGTTGTCAGGGATCGCCGCACAGTTGATCGCCACAAAGGGCTGGGCCGCCCGTGGGGATTGCTGGTGAATGTAGCGCGCCAGCACTTCCTTGCCGGTACCAGACTCGCCGGAAATCAGCACGGTGGAATCGCTGCGCGCCACGCGCGCCGCCAGCTCCAGAAGCTGGCGGCTAGCCGGCTCGCAGGCCACCGGCCCCTCTTCGCCCGTGACCCGGCCGGCCGCATGCCGCTCGACCAGGCTGAGCAGCGCCTTGGGCTCGAACGGTTTGACCAGGTAATCGGCAGCCCCTTGGCGCATGGCCTCCACCGCACGCTCGACCGCCGCGTGCGCGGTCATCAACAACACCGGCAACTGTGGTTGCTGGCGGCGCAACTGCGCAAGCAACTGGTGGCCATCCATGCCGGGCATGTTCACATCGCTGACCACCAGGCTGAAGGCGTCATCGTGCACGGCCTCCAGGGCCTCCTCGGCACTGCCCACCGCGCGGTAGGCAAAGCCGCCGATTGCCAGCGTGTCACCCAGGGCCTGGCGCAATACGCGCTCGTCCTCGACCAGCAGCACCTTGATCGCCATCACACACCCTCCGCCGACTGCCCGTCGATCAACGGCAGCTCGACCCGCACACAGGTGCCACGACCGACCTTGGAGCGCAGGCTCAGGCTGCCCTGGTGCGCCCGCACCACCGCCTTGACCACCGCCAGCCCCAGGCCGGTGCCGGTGGCCTTGGTGGTCAGAAACGGCTCACCCAGGCGCGCCAACAAGCTGGCGTCGATGCCGCTGCCGGCATCACTCACGCACAGGTGCAGGGTGCGCTGGCGGCGGTACAGGTGCACTTTCAACTGCGCCGGGCCTTCGCTGGCCTGCAAGGCATTCTCGATCAGGTTGAGCAACGCCCCCACCAGGGTGTCGCGATTGCAGAGCAGCTCACCCAGGTGGCTGTCGCACTGCCAGCGCACGGCGTGCCCCTGCACATGGGCCTGGGCGGCCTGCTGCAAGGCCTGGAACAGGGCCTTGGGGGTGAGCCGATCGCCCAGCGGCAGCTCGCCACGGGCGAATACCAGCATGTCGCGCACTTGGTGTTCCAGTTCGTGCAAGCGCTCTTTCAACGTCGCGGCAAAGCGCTGGCGGGTTTCGGCATCCAGTGCGTGCGCGCTGTCGGCCAGATGGCTGGAGTAGAGCATGGCTGCCGACAAGGGGGTACGGATCTGATGTGCCAGCGAGGCGACCATGCGCCCCAGCGCCGACAGGCGCTCATGGCGCGCCAACTGGTCCTGCAAGCGTCGGGTTTCAGTCAGGTCGTTGAGCAGCACCAACTGGCCAGGCTCGGCGTCCAGGGAACGGGTGGCGATGGACAGACGGCGGCCGTCGCGTAGCGAGACTTCATGGCCGTCATCCTTGCGCGGTGCAAAGCTGCGGGCAATCACCTGGCGCCACAGCTGGCCGAGCAACGGCTCGCCGAGCAGTTGGCAGGCGGCCGGGTTGGCTTCACGCACAAGGCCTTGGCCATCGATCACGATCACCCCGCCAGGCAGCAGGTCCAGCAGGTTCTGCAGGCGGTTGGCCAGGCGTTCCTTTTCACTCAGTTCGTCGATGCGCTGGGCGCTGACCACCGCCAGTTCGCCCTTCAGCTCGCTGACCCGGGCTTCGAGCAGGCTGTAGGACTGGCTCAGCTGGCTGGACACCTGATTGAACAGGGCGAAGGTGTGCTCGATACCCTGGCGGCTGTCCTGCTCGACCGGGGTATGCCCCTGCTGACCGGGGGCTCGGGATAGTTTGGCGGCCTGGGGCATCGTGCTCTCTCGCGTGGCTGACCGTCATAAAAACGGTGTGGTGCCAGCGGTGTAGCAATAGCCGTGCCGGGGATAGGTTTTTGCTGCAACCTGTACAGGCCTCATCGCGGGCTTGCCCGCTCCCACAGGTGCGGTGCATGGCTCGAATCCAGCGCTGGGCCTGTGGGAGCGGGCAAGCCCGCGAAGAGGCCAGTGCAGGCGACCGCCAGGCTTCAATCCTCTGCCTGCTCCTCACCGCCCTGGCGGCTCATGCCGTACTTGCGCATCTTCTCGACCAGGGTGGTCCGGCGAATACGCAACCGTTCCGCAGCCCGCGCCACAATCCCGTTGGCATCGTCCAGCGCCTGCTGGATCAACCCCTGTTCCAGGCTCCCCAGGTAATCCTTGAGGTCCAGGCCTTCAGGGGGCAGCATCGCCGGGTTGCTGAAGTTAGGCGTATGGCCATTGATCGCCACACGCTCTTCCAGGTCGGTGCGCAGGCTATCGACCATCTGCTCGTCTTCATCATCGACATAGCGGAATTTCTTCGGCAGCTCGGAAACCCCGATCACCCCGTAAGGGTGCATGATGGCCATGCGCTCAACGAGGTTGGCCAGCTCACGCACGTTGCCCGGCCAGCCATGGCGGCACAACGACATGATCGAGGCGGAATTGAAGCGGATGGAACCGCGTTTCTCGTGCTCCATGCGCGAGATCAGCTCGTTCATCAGCAGCGGAATGTCTTCCACCCGCTCGCGCAGCGGCGCCATCTCGATGGGGAACACGTTCAGCCGGTAGTACAGGTCTTCGCGGAAGGTGCCGTCCTCGATCATGTTCTCGAGGTTCTTGTGCGTAGCGGCAATGATGCGCACATCAATGCTCTGGGTCTTGTTGCTGCCCACGCGCTCGAAGGTGCGTTCCTGCAGCACGCGCAGCAGCTTGACCTGCATCGGCAACGGCATGTCGCCGATTTCGTCGAGGAACAGGGTGCCGCCGTTGGCCAGCTCGAAGCGCCCGGCACGGCTGGTGATCGCCCCGGTGAAGGCGCCCTTCTCGTGGCCGAACAGCTCGCTTTCCAGCAACTCGGCAGGGATCGCGCCGCAGTTGACCGGCACGAACGGCGCTTCGCGGCGCTTGGAGTGGTAGTGCAGGTTGCGCGCGACCACCTCTTTGCCGGTGCCTGACTCACCCAGGATCAGCACACTGGCGTCGGTATCGGCCACCTGCTGCATCATCTGCCGCACATGCTGGATGGCCCGGCTGGTGCCCACCAGGCTGCGGAACAGGTTGGGCTCACGCTGGCGGCCGCGCTCACGCGCCTGGTCATACATTTCGCGGTAGACCTGGGCACGGTGCAGCGAATCCAGCAACTGGCTGTAGCTGGGCGGCATTTCCAGGTTGGAAAGCACGCGGCGGCGAAGGTCTTCCGGGAACTCTGCGGAAGAAATTTCACCTAAAAGCAAAACTGGAAGGAACTCATCCCATGCAGCCACTGTCTTAAGCAACCCAAGCACATTGCCAGGGGCGTTTACAGCGCCGATAAGCACGCACAGCACTTCACGGCTTGAGGCCAAAGGCTCCACCGCCTGCTGCCAGTCATGGCTGGCGCACGCGAGGTTTTCTTCGCCGAGAAAGTTCAGCACCACCGCGAGGTCGCGGCGGCGCGCGCTGTCGTCATCGATCAGCAGGATCTTGGTTTCACGCCACATGCAATAGCAACTTCCCTAGTCATATCGGCGCCCTGCAGGGCGTGCTCGACATCATTCCGACTGAATGGTCAGTGTTCGGACGTCTGGAATTCGAAAACAGCCACTAGTTAAGTCAAAAAACCTGTGCCAGTCAAATTAATGGCGCTCGGTTTGTTTGCAACGTCCGTGGTTACGAGAAGAGATGGTATACCTTCGCGGCGTTTTTCGCCTGACGGATTTTCGTCATTTCTTCAACCAAGGATTGACGTTCGCCACTTGCAACCTCGATTAGCTGCCGGTAAACGGCCAGTAGCTGCTCCAGGCTCCCCCGTATCTGAGCCTCGTTTTCACGAGCCTCGGCAAGCACATCATCAACACACAACCGGCACTCGAGGTCCAGTTCGCCGACCGCACTCCAGTCCCGATCCGCCAACGCCGCCAGCAAGGCGTCTCGGGTGTGTTCGATACGTTCGATCACCTCGCTCATGTCTCTCTCCTGATTCAGGAAGCTGTCGACTCGTCGCCGATCGCGTCCCAGCCTTCCTTGACGGTAATCAGCAGACGCGCCACTTCATCGATGATCGCCGGATCACTTTTCACGTTCGCCTCGATCAAGCGACGGCTCATGTAGGTGTAGAGGTTATCCAGGTCAGCCAGGGTGTCAGCATGGTTTTCAAGATCCAGCCCTTCACGCAGGCCGCCGATGATGTCGATAGCCTTGCCAATGAGGATGCCTTTTTGGGCTACATCCTTGCGCGCTATGGCGCCCTTGGCTTGCGCTAGGCGATCGAGCCCACCTTGCATCAGCATTTGTACCAATCGATGTGGGCTGGCGACGGAAGTCTGCGCCACGCCATTGACTTTCTGGTATTGCCGAAGGGCCAACATCGGGTTCATGGATCTACCTCGTTGCAGCGAAAAAGATTGCTTGTATCCTGTGTATCGCCGGGCCGTCAAAAAACTTTAGCGGAAAAGCCAAAAGCCCGGGCATCCACAGGACGCCGCCGGGCTTTTGGCAGACTCAGGCGGTCAGGACTTCTTGGCCTGGGCGTTGATCGCCTCGAAGATCGAGGTGATCTGGTCGGCCTGGGCTTTCATCTTGCCCAGGGCGGTGTCGAGGGCAACGTATTTCTTGGTCAGCGATTCAGTCAAGGACTCTGTGCGACGGTCCAAGGCGGCTTGTTGGTCGCCTAGGTTTTTGGCAATCTTGTCCAGGCTAGATTTACGACTGGCTAGGCTACCATCCGTGGCATTATAGGGATCGATAGCTTTCTTCATCCGCTCGAAGACACCATCGGTACCGGTGAACAACTCCTGGATCTCAGGGCCAAGCTTCTTATCGTTCAGAGCAGCAGTAAACTTGGTGCTGTTGAACTCCAGGGTACCGTCTTTTTGAGTGTTGATACCCAACTGCCCCAGCGTGGTCAAACGGTCGCCGCTACCAACCTCAGACAGCACACCCCGGATGTCCGCCAGCAGGGAGCGAGTGGTCGGGTCATTGGTCAAAGACCCCAGAATGGTATTGCCATCCTCATCTTGACTGGTGCTGGTGAGCGAAGTGATGGCTTTCTGCAGGGTGTTATAAGCGTCAACGAAGCTTTGAACAGAGGTCTTCAGGCCGTCATTGTTGCCGGCAACCGTCACGCGAGTGGTCACGTTCTCAGCACTTTTGCCGGTCAGCTCGAGCGTAAGGCCACTGACGGCATCCTTGACTGTATTCGATGCACTGGAAACCTCCAGGCCATCGATCTTGATCAACGCGTCTTTGGCGACCGAGTCGATGTAACCCGCGCCATTGTCCGCCATCGATTGGGTGCCATCAATTTCCAACTCAGCAATACCGCTGACAGAAATATCACTCCCCGCCCCGGTTGTTGTCGAGCCAAGTACCAGACGCGCACCATCCTTGCCAGAGACAATGTTCGCCGACAGGCCGTCACCCCCGAACTCTTTGTTGATCTGGTCACGCACCGTCTGCAGTGTCGCACCATCATCTACTGTAAGCTTGTAGGTCTTGCCGTTCTGACTGATGCTCAATTCACCAGCGGGAATGGCGGTGCTCGCTCCTCCGCTAAATGACTGGCTTGCCACCTTTGAACTGGTGGCGAGGTTCTTCACCTCTACGTTATAAGTACCGGCTACTGCTGTGTTGCTGGCGGTAGCCTTGACCACGGTTTCACTGGCTGAGGTAGCCGCGTAAGCGTTAAAGGACGGCGCGGTCTTGTCATTGAGCTTGCTCATGGCCGTGGTGAAGGCAGTGAGGGCACTACGCAGCGCGCCAACCCCAGAGATGTAAGCAGTGTTGTTGCTCGTCTGCCGAGTAATCTGCGCCTGCTTGGCGGCCGTGTCTGCCTGCACAAGGGCGGTTACGATCTCGGTGATGTTCAGACCAGAACCCAGGCCCGTACTAGGCGTAATCGTTGCCATGCTCTTTTCCCTCTACTTTACGTCAGAGCCACTCCTGCGGATCCGACCCTCACCACTTCGACGCCAGTGGCCAGTCAGACCTTGGCATCGAACAGAAGACTATTGACATCACTCAGGCTGCTGGCAATTCGCAAGGCCTCCTCGGAAGGCAATTGACGAATGACTTCACCTGTTTCACTTGCGATGACCTTGACCACGATTTTGCCGGATTCCTCATCCATGGAGAACTCCAGATTACGTCGGGTCGACGTCATGAATTTTTCAATTTCAGAAACTGCGCTTTTGACCTTTTCGACATCAGTCGCAGGCTTGATTCCGTCAGGTTCGATATCGTCGCCCTTCAGAGTCGCTTCGACGGACCGGAACGCCGACCGATCTGCAACCTGCTCCACCGGGCGAACGGCCGGGTACGACAGATTCAACTTGACGCTCATATCCATTGCCAGCACCTCGTAACGAAAAAGCGGAGAAGCACGTGAATCGCGCCGCTCCGCCGAACACTACCGGAAAGATTAACCCAGCAGTTTCAGTACTGCCGATGGCAGCTGGTTGGCCTGGGCCAGAACCGAAGTGGAGGCCTGCTGCAGAGTTTGCTGCTTGGTCAACTGGGCGGTTTCTGCGGCGAAGTCGGTATCCTGTACACGGCCACGAGCAGCTTCGGCGTTTTCGTTGATGTTCTGCAGGTTGTTGATGGTGCTGGTCAGACGGTTCTGAGCGGCACCCAGGTCGGCACGCGAGCTGTTGATGCTCTGCAGGGCGGCGTCAATGGCGGTCACCGCAGCGCTGAAGTTAGCTTCGATGTTAGCCGAAGTACCGCTGATGGCGATGGTACCCGAACCTACGCTCAGGGTGGCAGCATCGAAGCCCGAAGCCAGAGTGATGGTGATCTGGTTCGAAGTACCAGTGTTGGAGCCTACCTGGAAGGTCATGGTGCCAGCGGTACCGTCCAGCAGGTTTTTGCCGTTGAGCTGGGTGCTGTTGGCGATACGGGTCAGTTCGTCGGACATGGCCGCGAACTCTTTGTTCAGCGCATTACGGTCTTCCTCGCTGTTCGAGTCGTTTCGAGACTGAACGGCCAGTTCACGCATACGCTGCAGGATGTTGGTCTGCTCTTGCATCGCGCCTTCAGCGGTCTGGGCGATGGAGATACCGTCGTTGGCATTTTTGATCGCCATGGTCTGGCCACGGATCTGCGAGGTCATGCGGGTAGCGATCTGCAGGCCGGCGGCGTCGTCTTTGGCACTGTTGATTTTCAGACCGGAGGACAGACGGGTCATCGAGGTGCTCAGCGCGTCGGAAGCACGATTCAGGTTTTTCTGAATGCCCAGAGAGGTGGTGTTGGTGTTAACAGTCAAAGCCATGACGAATTCCTCGTTGGATTGGGTACTACGGCTTCCGGCCTTGGCAATTCGCCGGGTGTGGCACAGAGAACCTTCGTAATAGTTATCTTCGTCAGAGCGCGTTTCTTTAGCGGTTTTTCAAAAAAAATTGCTGGCATCCTGCCAGCCCATTGAAATCAATGATTTGGCGCCATTATTCAAGCGCCGCCAGGCAGGCCTGAATCCAGGCCACGCCGAGGGCAACTGAGTCGCACTGGACGCACCCCGTCTCGCCTGGCGCACACAAAAACGCCGCCGGAATGCGGCGGCGTTTCCTTAAGCACATAGGCTCAGCCACGACGTTCAAGAATGGCCGAACCCCAGGACAACCCCACACCAAAACCGCTCAACGCCACACGTTTGTGCTGTGAGCCGATCACATGCTTTTCAAGTAGAAGTGGGATACTCGACGATACCGTATTGCCCGTCTCGACCATGTCCTTGACGAAACATTCGCGCTGCGCACCCTCGTTGAACCGGTGCGACACGGCGTCGACAATCGCCGCACTACCCTGATGCAAGCAATACAGATCGATATCGCCGGCCTGCAAGTGATTGGCCTCGAGCAATTGGTGCAGGTGGGCAGGCACCTTGATCAGTGCAAAGTTGTAGACTTGTCGGCCGTTCATGAAAAACTTGCCATCAGTGGTACGCAGGTGCTCGGCACCCGCGCCATCACTGCCGAACAGCGCTTTGCCCAGTTGCCAGTAGGCATCTTCGCCCATCCAGGTTGCCGTGGCGGCATCGCCGAACAGCATGGTGGTATTGCGATCCTCGGGATCGACGATTTTGGAGTACGGATCGGCAGTAATGAGCAAGCCGTTCTTCAGACCAGCAGCCTCCATGAAGCCTTTCAGTGCATAGATGCCATAGACGTAACCCGAGCATCCGAGAGAGATATCGAAGGCCGCGACATGTGTCGGCAAGCCAAGCTTGTGCTGGACGATTGCAGCGGTGTGCGGCAAGCCCTCAGCGTCACCGTTCTGGGTCACCACGATCACGGCATCGATCGAAGCTGGGTCAAGCGCTGGGTTGATGGCGAACAAATTTTTTGCAGCCTCGACGCACAGGTCTGAAGTTTCCTGGCCGTCGGCCTTGCGCGGCAAGAAGGTCGAACCAATCTTACCGAAGATGAAATCCTGGTCTTTGCCGAATTTCGCGCCCTGAGCGTAGTTGTCGACACCTTCGACAGGTACGTAACTGGCGATGCTTTTAATGCCAATCATTGTGGCTTCCCGATGGAAATGGCAAAAATGTGCGGCATAGAAGCTACCGCCCAGAGACAAGCACTGGACGCTGTTGCAGCTTCTCGCTGGCTCAATAGATTAGAGATGCACGTTTCGACTGCCAAGTCACCGTTGGAATAAATGAGTCAACGCGACACCGCCCAGCGGCTGGTCAGGCCCACCCCCTTGCAGGGCGGGCCAACTCATTCTCCTGCGCGCTAAAGCCCGTGGATCAATCGGGCAACCAGGCCTCACGCCAGCGCTGCAGGCTCTCGCCGTCCAGCATCCAGTCGCGCTGAACAGTGGCTCGCAGCAAATCCCCCACTTGCGCAGAGGCTACAGGGTCGGCCAGGTACGCGCCGACAGCCTCACGCCAGGCCGCTTCACTGTTCTTCACCCGCGTCACGGGTAGCCCAGCGCTGTCGAGCAGCACATCGCTGCAGACGACTGGGATACCACAAGCGCCATACTGCAGCAGCAGCAAATTGCTCTTACAGGCGTTGACACGGTTATCCAGCAGCGGCAACAACGCAAGATCCAGGCTCAACCCGGCCAACTGCGCAGGGTAGTCCGCCCCCGGCGAGACGGCATGGTATTCATGCACGTAGGGGCGGAGTGCTTGCGGGCATGCACCGATGAAGATCCAGTGCACATCACCCGCCAATGCCTGAACCATTGGGGCTATCAATTGCAGGTCTTCGACAGTGCTGCCAACAACAGACCAGCCGACCCTTGGCTTTTCAGCGGCACCGCGATGGCTGGCCACACGCCCCCAGGCCAATGGGTCGAGCCGGTTAGGCAGCATGACGATACGCTCATGCAGCGACCCAAATGCCTGCGCCAGAGCTTCGCTGGAAACAACTAGGCGGTCGGCGTGAGACAGTGCGCACTGCCAGTTGGTCTCGCTTGGACGCAGACAGTCATCCAGGTCGATGACCTTGAATGCTCTCGACAACAGCCGGAGGCGACGCATGCGGTCTGCCTGCTCTTGATTGACCGGAGCCTGAAGCACGATACTGTCCGGCGCCAAGCGTTCCAGTTCTACGAGTGACAACGGCGTGTCCACTGGGACGCTCCGGATCAGCCCAGCACGGCCTAGCACCGCCAGAGACTCCGCGCAGCGAGGCTGAGCAGCGTGCTGATCATGGTGCACTTCGGCCAGGACGGTCGGAATGGGCGACCAGGACGACAGCGGGTTCCAGTTCAGGTTGGCCGGGGCGATGGAAAAGTCCTCGCCAGCGCTCAGGGAGAAATTGGTGTTGTACCCCGGGTCGCGGGCCAGCACTGGCAGCCAGCGGTCGTACATGGCCTCCTCCTGCTCTGCAGTGGCCATCGGCTCATCTGCATCGCTGATGAGCAAAGCAACGCTGGGCGCCCACACATTGAGGTATCCCGAGGCCTGGAGGCGCAGGCACAGGTCGACATCGGCCCAAGGAGCCAACTCGGCGCGCGCATCGAACCCACCTTCGTCGAGGAATCTGCTTTTGCGGATCATCAGGCATTTACCACTGACCGCAGCGGCGTTCTGGTCCACCTGCAACCGCTGCATATAGCCACCGGCATGCAACGGCTGACCCATGAAAATCTGGCCCACCGGGCCGTTGAGACCAAGAATCAGCCCGCCTTGGCGAACGGTGAAGTCTGCACCGACCAGCTTGGCCCCCACAGCCCCCACTTCTTGGCGGAACGCGTGGTTGACCAACCGACGCAGCCAATCGTCTTCCAGCACCGCGACCCCGGCATCCAGCCAGAGCAAATATTCGCCACGCGCGCTCAATGCAGCCTGGTTGCGCGCCTGGGCCAACGACAGCCCATGGGGCAGCCGCAGCACCCGAACGGTCTGCGTTCCAAGGCCTTCGACACCCGCCAGCCAGGTCTGCAAACTTGGCTCGTCGTTACCGTGATCCAGTAACAGCACTTCGAAGGCCGGGTAAAGCGTTTTTTCGAGTATGCTTTCCATGCAGCGTCGCGCCCGGGCAAAACCACCCTGGGTGGACAGTAGAATACTGACCAGCGCTTGCTCGGCGCCGTAATGCACATCCAGTTGGTCAGGCAGCCGCGAGTCAACCCGCGCTTGCGTATAACCCCGCGCCTGCAGATGCCGGCCGACAGCCCGCTGGGTATCCGCACAGTTCTGCAGCAAAGGTGGCCGACGCACCAGCAGAGGCTCGCTGATATGCCCCAAGCCCTCCAAACCTTTGTCTTCGATCAGTCGCAGGATGTAATCCAGCTCATAAGCCTGGCCTGCATCGCTACGGAAACCACCGGCTGCCAGCCATGCGTCGCTGTTGTACAGCCAGTGGCTCGCAAACACCGCCGGCAGGCTCAAGAGCATGTCCAAATTCAGGTCCGGGCGCAGCGCGAGACCAAGCTCGTCGCCGTCCCCTTGCACCACCTCATCGCCATATACAGCGCGAAGCCCTTGTGTGTCGAGCAGATCGAGGGCAGCGATCAACAAGCCACTGGCAGTAAAGGTGGTACCGGCCTCAACCAGCATGAACCAGTTGCAGCCGGCCTCGGCTACCGCCCGCTGGATGACAGGCAATTGATCATCCTCAAGCTGCATGAAGCGCAGTTTTCCCTCGGCCGCAGTCGGCTCCTGGGGCTCACCCGGGCGTAACACGACGATCTTCACATCAGCATAAAGATGACGATCGGGCGTGAAGCTCTCCAACGTTGCCGCCAGTGCATCAGCATCTCCGGCACGATCGATCACCACTACACCGATAAGGGGGGCGACTTTATCCTCAAAGCGCGCCTTTATCAGGCGTTGTTGGGCGGAACTGGGAACACGCTCGGCTAGCCATGTGCTGACATCGGTCGGCACTGGCAGACGCGGGTATTGCGCCATGGCGATGCGAATCGTCTCTGCAACTGGCCTTACCAGGCCTGCACCCTCCGGGTTCTTCTCAAGAGCCTTCTGCCGCAGGATCTGGTCGCGCATTTGTACATAGGCCGCACGCAGCTCTGGGCTGTCAGCGCTGCGCATCCGCACTTTCAGCTCGTTGAGTTCAATGAAGTCGGCATTGATTGGGTGGCGCATCACCGGCAATTTCAAATGATCATAGGCGTGTACCTTCCACTGGCCCTGCGTGGCCAGAATCAACGGCAACAAGCGCTCCATTACGAAGACCTTGCTCTCGTAGCCAGCAGTGCCGCGATGATAGGTTGGCGCATTCAAGGCAGCGCCGTAGGGCGACGGCGACCGGGCGTCGCGTGCCTGCTCGGCGGCCTGGAAAATGCTTTCGGCCTGGCTTAGCCAGTGGCGCCAGAAGCGCGGCTTAGCAATGAAATAGTTGCAGAACTGGGAGTGCCGGGCATCCATTACCAGAGTTTCGATATCGACGCCTGGTGCAAGCCTACGGGCCATCTCGACAAATGCTGGCCAGATATTCGGGTGATAGATGAGCCCCTGAATGAAGACATTCTCGTACAGGGCACTTTCATCGAAGAACATCGGAAACAGCAGCACATCGGCTTCTGCAGGTGCCGAGCTACAAAACTCAAGCACCTGCTGGGCATTGAGGCCGGTTTTCTGTTTGAACCTTGGCGACAACACGCCGTAGAACGCGTTCTCGTCCAGCTGCTTATCGAGCAGCAGTGTACGCATCGGCCAGTATTCGGCCCAATCGGGACGCTGCCCGGTATTGTCGAAAGGAGTAAACCCAGGCTCGAGCATCGCTCGAGTTTCTTCGGAATAGAAAATCTGATGGATATGGGCTTGCGATGGGCCTGTGACAGGCTGCGGATCGACGAATGCCAGATACAATGACAAAGGGCCAGCAAGCCCGGGCATGCCCGGGAATGAACCAGCGCTGCGCAGCTCAACCGTGGTGGTACCCTGCTCGTCTGGCCGGTATGGCAAGAGCACTCGCTGGGCACGCGTATCGCTGAAATGCAGTTCACACTGCAGGTGGCCGTTGATCCAAAGCTCGGTGGTAAAAGGGAAGACATCGTACTGTTGCCCGGCCGCACAACACAGGAGCACCTCCACGCCGGTTGGCTGACGTGCGTGCCCGAGCACGGCAGGCTGAAGCTGCAGCGAAGCCTGCGGGCCTGCCAAATACTGCGCTTGCCGCGCACCCACCACGCGAATAAGCGAAGGCCCCAGCACCACATTGAGCTGTTCACTTTGCCACGCACGGTGGACACCATGTGCCCCCAATGTCTGCCAGAGGACCGAGAACACCTCGTCATCCACGCACTGGGGCAATTGCCCAAGCGCTCTGTGCATGACATGCGCCGGCAGCAACTGCCATGCCTGACGACCTTGGCGCTGTGCCAACGCCGCTTGCAAGCGCTGCTTGATCCATTGTTGCTTGTCTGCACTGGCCATCGGCGCCGGCAAAGCCTGCGGTTCGCTCAACACCAGCGCCTCGCATTCACCACTGGCCAATGCCGCAAGGCCATCACTGACCTGATGGGCGCTACCAGGAATGTAAGCGGCCTCCCCGTCCACGAGCATGAAGCCCAGATCCTGCTGGGCATCCGCCCAGCGCTGCGCCAACCATGCAGTTGCAGCCCCCTTGTCGTCCCCCTGAAGCACGGAGATGCGTTTGAACGCCAAGCGGTCATCCAGCGCTTCTACCACCTCGGGACGTAGGCCGAGCCGACCGTCCACAATCACATGCAACCGCGGGACCGTGGCAATGGCAGCCGCAACCCGCTCTACCGAGCGGCCGTCCTGGAAGTCGCCGTACAAATACCGGACCCGCTCGCGCTGAGCGGCGCGGCAATTCTCTGCATGGCAATGATGGGCATCGCTGAGCAACTCGAGAAACGCTGTATCGTCTGCGAACTCCATGCCGATATCACGCCAGGCGTTGCCAGGCGCGTCAGGGTTGTACTGCCAATGGCCCACTCGCTTTTCGCTGGAATACAACAGGATCGGGCGGTCCAACACCATGAATTCGAACAGCAGGGACGACCTGTCGGCGACAAGAATGTCGGCCTCGGCAAAGCTGTCAGCGATACTGGCTTCGGGATCATCTACCAGGCTCACCAAGGGGTCGGCTGCGGCCTGTTCACGCCAGGTACCCATGAGGTTGCGGAACAGCGCCTTGTCGACGACAAAGCTGTGCTCGTGCTGAACAATAGCGGGGTGAGGCTTGATAATGATCTTCGCGCGCGGGTACACCGAACGGATCAAAGGCACCACGCGGTCGCCAAAGTAGACCGCAGCGCTGATCTCCGGGTTATAAGTCGGTGCGAAAAGGATGGTGGGCTCACCTTGGGCATGCGCCCTTGGGGCCAGGCGGAAGACCTGGTCGACCCAGGCGTTGCCCGTCAGCAGGAAACCATGACGGGGGCGAACATTGGACAGCAGCGTGTCTTCGATATCCCAGACGCTGCCACACATGTAGTCGGCACAGCGATACTGCGGTTCGGCAAAACCGTAACGGGTAACCGAGCCATGGCGCATGCCAACCAACAACACCCCGTGCGCATCGCAGTAATCACGCCAGAATTCCACCGACCAACCATCGGCAACCACGATGACTTGAGGCTTCCAAGCCATGACATCATCGATAGAAAGGCTCAGTAAACTGGTTTCAAAGCAGGCTGCCAGTGGTCGCAACGAGCGGAAGTGGAAAGGCATGCTGCCGAAGCACGCCACCCGCAGGCCTGCAATGGGCAGTGCCTGCAGCTTCCCAAGGATCGGCGCGAACCCATACAGCACAGCCCCCTGCAAGGGATGGCAGAATACCTCTCGCAACCCAAGCGACCGTACGAGCGCAACACAGCGGGGCGCAGAGCGCTCGGCAGCATCGCCCACAGCCTTCACGCCCGCCGGATCATGCTGCAGGATGATCCGGCCGTCGGGTTTGAGCATGGACAGCGCATGCAACACCAGGCGAGCCACGTCATTGTCATCATCGATCGTAGCCAGCACGCCCATCAGGCAGATCGCATCGAAGCGCTCTGCCGATGTAAATGCCAGGGCGTCCGCCTGATGAAACCGCACATGCTCGATACCGGCCTGGCTGACAAGGGCACGCGCCTTTGTGAGTACTTCATCTCGCCATTCGCATACCACCACCTGTGCGGCATGCTGTGCCAGCAGCAACGTCAGCTCTGGGTCCGCGCAGCCGATCTGCAATAGATGCCCGGCAACTGGCAAAGCTGGCAATACCTGTGACTCAAGGCATTGCAGCAGATCCGTCACAGTCGGGGTGGCGCAAGTCTGCTCGTCTGCGCCAGGAGCGGAGCGGTTGAAGGATTGATCAATCATGGTTGCCCCATTCCGCCGCGAAGACTTTACGCGCCATATCCAGATCCTCGACCGTATCGATGTCGAACGCTTTGAGTTCGAATGCAGGCAATGGTAACCAGGGTTCCAGCGCTTCGTAGACGTACATGGGCCTGTCGAAGATGACTTCCGGCTTGATCACGGCAATGCCTGTCCATTCCATCGAGTGCTGAGTTTCGCGGGTGAACCCTGAAACATTCGCATTTTTTTCATCCATCAGTACACGCACGCCGTCACTGGTGGTATAGGGAGAAACCCCAATCAGTTGCTCGTGATGTTGAGAAGCTTGCAGGAAAGCTTTGAAGCTTTCAGGCTCCATAACCGTGTCTGCATCGAGCACCAGCATACGCTCCCGCAGGTGGCGAGAAACCCGATAGATGCTTTGCAAGGTGTTGGTGCGTGCGTAATCTGGATTGCGTACCACGATCAGGTCAGGGCGCAGCGCAATGGCGTGCTCGATCACGTCCTCTTCATGAAAGCCGACTACCAGCCAGACCGTTTCGGCCCACTGCAAGCGTGAAAGATGCCAATCCAGCAGCGAACGACCCGCTACCTCGACAAGGCACTTCGGCTTGTTGAGACCCAGGCGCGAGCCGATGCCGGCAGCGCTGATTACAACGTGCTTAACAAGCGACATAGTGCCTTCCCATTGTAAGTAACGAAATCACTCAGTTTCACCAGCTCCTTGTTTGGCGCATGCACGCCGCCAAATGCGATACGCCAGTCGGCTGCCTCGAACATGGCGACATCGTTCATCCCCTCGCCCACGGCGACGATACGCTCGAAGCGAGAGCGTAGGCTGTTCACGGCGTCACCCTTGTGCAGGATGCGCTCCACGCCATCCAACTGCCCTTGTTCATCCAGCCGAGCCAGCGAGGTGAAACTGCGGATGCCGAGCTTGTCCAGCACGGGCCGCACCCAAAGATCGAGGTTGCCCGTAACCACGAAGGATTGATCAGGATGGGCGGCAATGAACTCCAGGATGGCCTCGTCAAATTCAACATCACGCTCCAAGGCCTCGTGAATCCAGTCCAGCCGTGCATCGCGTAGCAGCCTGACGCGCAGCTTGAACGACTTGTCGAACGGTAACAGGCCTTCGATGGTGGCTTGCGTCAGCGCACTGATTTCGTCCTCCAGGCCGACCGAGGACGCGATCAGCGGCAATAGCTCCTGGCGCGTGAGCGTGCCATCGAGGTCAAAACAATAAGCCGTGTTCATACCACCCCCTCGTCACGTCGCAATACGAAAAAGTACTGGCGCGTCTCGGTCCGCTTTTCCAGATCTTGCGGGAAAAGTAACTGTTCGCGCTCGACCGTCATTCCGATACCTGCGAAAGCCGTAGCCATCAAGGCATGCAATTCGTCCACCGTGCGGTAGATCGCCGAATACTCGTCAGACAGCTCTTCGGAGTAGAAGCGGTCAAGCGTGAAGCGCTCGGCCACGCCCACAGGTTCACGCAGGTACAGCGCGCCCCCCGGCTTGCACAGTTGTGCGGTGTCGCGCAGGACCTTCACGCAATCGTTGTCGTTGAGGTAAATCAGCAGGCCAGAGATCAGCGCCAGGTCGAAAGCCCCTTGCAACAGCATTGCCTGCGGCTGGATATCGGTTGCCGACATGACTTGGAAGTGCACATTTTCTAATTGCCGGATGGCGCTTTCGGCTCGGGCTTTTTCGATCAGACTCGCGGAGAAGTCCAGACCAAGGTACTGCAAGCCTTCACACCGCTGCGCAAGCAACCAGGCCCAGCGACCGACACCGCAACCCACGTCGAGCACCCGATGGGTATTGCCTAGGTCCAGGATGCCCACGACCGCGGCTTTTTCGGCCAGATCGCGTTGTTCGACCAGCTTGGCGTCATGATCCTGGTACATGGTCGCACTGAGCACATTGGAATACTCACGCTGCCCGCGTGATTCGAAAAATGCGCGGGTGGCGTCGTAATCGATGACGACGTTCCTACCCTTGATACGTCGAGAGTCGTTCAAGATTTCTCCTAGTTCCTGCAATGCCGATGCGCCGCAGTCAAAAAATCACCACCTTGGCTTGGCGTTGCGGGGGACAAAGCAAGATATCTGCCAACGAGCAGCCGACAATGCCACACGGCGGCAAGTGCCACGCCCATGATTGAGCCAAGTCAACTGTGCGGTTGCCTTACAGCTGACATAACGCAATCGGGCTGCATAAGCAGCCCGATTGCGTAACACCACGTTAGTCAGTCCGCAAGCCAACCCCGCTGCCAGTGCCGCAGGTTCTCGCCCTGCAGAATGAAATCACGCATGACCTGCTCTCGCAGCGCGTCACCCATTCGATAGCTGGCAGCCGGGTCATTGAGGTGGGTTCGGATTACTTCGAGCCACTCCTGAGTGCTGTTGCTGTAAACGCGGCTGCATGGCAGGTTACCGCGGTATGCAGCGGTATCCGAACATACGGTCGGGTAGCCACAAGCGCCGTATTCGAGCAGGCGTAGATTGCTCTTGCAGTCGTTGAAGATATGGAATTCCAGCGGCGCCAGGGCCAAGTCGAGGTTGAGGCTGGCAAGCTTGGCCGGATACGCCTGGAGCGATACGCCCGGGTGGTATTCATGAATGAAGGGGCGCAATGCCTGCGGACACATACCGAAGAATACCCACTCCACTTCGTCGGCAAGTTCACGCACTACCTCGGCGATGATCTCCAGGTCACCACTGTGGCTGGTCCCGCCCCCCCAACCCACACGAGGTTTGGAAGATACCCCGCGGCGGCTCCTGGGCAGGTTCGACCACAGGTGCGGTGCAAGCATGTTCGGTACCACCCGGATGTCTCGGTGCATGCCGCTGAGCGCATTACCCAGGGCCTCGGTCGTGACCACCAGCCGATCACACAGCCCGATGGCTTCTCGCAAGTGCTGCTCGATATCCGCTGGCTTGTTCCTGCCGTGGGTATTCTTGACCGGGGTACTGATCACATAATCGTCGATTTCGAATACCCGCCGGGCATTGCTGAAACGCGCAATCCGTTCGATTTCCTGAACCGACTCACGATTGTGACGTAACTGCACCACGACAACATCGGGGGCCATTCGCGCCAACTGCGCCGTACTCATCGATTCGTAGCTGGAAAAGCCCGTAATCAGCCCAGCCTGCTCAAGCTGCAACAAAGGTTCGGTAACGCGATAATGACCAATCGCCGAGTCGTTGATCGGCAACCCTAACACGCTCGGAACCACCCGTGAAATCAGCGGGTTCCATGAGCCCCGCAAGGTGGGTGTAAGGCTGAAGTCCGCAGACAACAGGCTGAGGTTGACGTTATACGCAGGGTCGCGCACCAGTGCCGACAGCCAACGTTCACAGAAGCGATACTGCTCATCTTCGCGCACGCTGCGCCGACCATCATCATTCGCTTGCGCCATTAGGCTGACGGCAGCTTGCTGCAATTGCGCGTAAGGGGTCCAGACCATCAGGTAACCCTGGGCAGCAGCACGCAGGCACAGGTCTACATCCCCCAGCCCCTGCGAATGATTCTTCTCGTCGAAACCCTGCAGACTGTCGATTACCTCTCGCCGAAGCATCATGCAATCCTGGCTCAGAGCCGACCAGTTCTGTACTACCTGCAATCGCTGCAAGTAGCCACGCGCCTGACCCGACTCGCCACCGAACGCCGCCTGCGCACCCCGCCCCACCCCCAGCACCATGCCCGCGCTGGCAATGTTGCCCTGGCTGTCGAACAGCTTGCCGCCCACCGCGGCGACTTCCGGGCGGCCGGCATGGTTGAGCAACTCATCAAGCCAAGTGTCGTTCAGCACACAATAGCTGCACCCCAGCGTAACCACATAGTCGCCCAGACTGGCTTGAACCGCATGGTTGAGCATATGCGCGACCGAGCATTCCCCCGCCACTGGCAGGATTCGCAACATTGAGGAAAACCCTTGCATCCGCCGCAACCAGTCCGATGTTGCCGGCGTTACCCGATCATCGTGCACGACGATGATCTCGTAGCGCTCATAGGCGGTATGCTGCAATACGCTTTCGAGAGTCGCCTGCAAACCTGCCTGCCGCTCATCGACGCACACCAGCACGGACACGAGTGGCTGTTGCTCATGCAGGTAATCAATACGATTGAGCAGTGCCATCTCATCATGACGGATCTGGTGGGCAACGCCCAATCGGCTCAAATGCGCGGCAACAACCAGCTCGCTTTCTTGCGCCACATCGCGCGAAGACAACCACTGCGCGTAATCAGCGCCAGACTGGACCTGAATTTCTGGAATATGTTCTACCGCCTGGGGACCAACATTCTCGACCAGGCGCCAGACCAGATCATGGGTGGCCAGCGCACGATATCGACCATCGAGACCGCCAAGGGCCAACACCCATTCACGCCGTAACGCCAGGGTACGCCCTAGATACGGATAGGAACGATACAGATCGAGATTGAAATCCGGCTTGAACACCGGTTCACACGGCCCGTCTTCCTTGAGGCCGCCCTCATCACTGTACAGGCAGCCCACGGAAGATTGCAGCGCCGCGCGCTCGGCCATGACCAGCAGAGCGGTCGGCGCAAGCTTGTCTCCCGACTGCAGCAGGTAGATCCAATCGGCAGCATCCAGCCCGCCTATGATTTCATTCAGTTGGCGCGTCCAGTCCGTAGCCGGCGCTAGGCTTACGCGACCAGCTTGTGCCGCCAAATCCAGCTCGCTGACCACTATGGTAGTGGTGGCGCCATAGTGCTGAGCTGCAATACTCGCCAACGTCACCTCAAGCCCCTTCGAATCGCCATCGAGGTCGCGCACGATCACCGCGATACGCGGCCGCACGGGCCACGCGGCAACCACTTCTGAGGTCATCCGCAGTTGCGCACTACTTAACTGCCGGTCCTGCAGCCATTGGCGGTAAAAAGCTTCATAACTGTCGCTGTTGCTACCAACCCTGCCATTGAGGCGACACTGCCAAGTCGACAAGGTGCGCAACAGGCACAGTTCCTGCCACTGCCGAGGCACTTCAGACACTCGCGCCATTTCAACAAAGCGCACCCAGCCGGAAGCAACTGGTGCATCTCCACCGCGGGCCTTGAGCATCTGCGTGAGCCACCCCCACTCCTGCTGCGTGGATGCCTTGACCGAGTCATCCAGGCTGAGTCGCTCCGGGTGCAGGCGCTCGATAATAGCAGCGCTGCGCATGACGGCGACTTCACCGTGACGCATCAGACAAACGAACAGCACCAGATCAAGCAGTGCCTCGAACTGTTGTTCCTGATTGATAAGAACCTTGAGGATCTCCGCGGCTTCGCGTCTATAGAACAGCGCCGACGAAAAATTGCCAAGGAAGTTGACCGGGCTGCCCGCCAGGATCGCCAGCACATCGGACCCCTTGAACATGCTGTCGGTGTTGGCGAACGCCACGTTCTGCAGGCGCTGAGGCAAGACGAAGTCACCCGCATCGCAGAACACCCGCTGAGCGAGCGACACTTTGACTTCGGCATGCTGGAAAGCGGCAGCCTGCTGCTCCACGCAGCGCGCCAGCAAGCGGTCGTCGTCACACAGCACTTTGACCAGTTCGCCCTGAGCAGCTTCGAGCAAGGCCAGCACGTTGGCTGCCAAACCCAAACGCCTCGGGTTGCGCCGATAGTGCACACGCCCAGGCAGTCGTCCACTGGCGACCTCGACCATAGCTTCGATTGCAGAGCCTTCGCTATCGTCCCCGATCAGTATTTCAAGATCCGGGTAAGTCTGGTCCAGCGCACTCTTCAGCGCCTCGTTGAAATAACGTGGGTTAAACGCAGGAATGACGATACTGACAAGGGGCTGTTGATTCACGTTGATGACCTTTAAAAAAAATGCGCCGCACCTGAGGGTGACGACGCATGCTTGATAACGCAGGCCGCGTTATCAGATGTAATTGACCAGCGAAAGCCCGGCCACCTTGGCATAGGCCTGCAAAGAGGCCTGTAACATGTTGGTCTGCATCTGCAGGCGCAACATAACCTCGGCTGGGTCGCTCTCACGGATCGAGCTTTGAGTCTTGGCGTTTTCGGTACCCAATGCTTCGTTGGTTTCAGCCTGGACATCCAGCGCCTGGCCGCGCCCACCAATAGAACTGACCGACGAAGACACTTGGTTGATCGCGCTGCTGACGTTGCCAACGGCCGAACCCAACGACGCCAGGAAGTTCTGCCGAGCTGTCGCGTCGCCGTCCTGCGGGGTACTCAGTGCAGCGCGCAGTTTGCTGATGGTATCGAGCACATTCTGGGTTTGATGGGTATCAACCTTGATCCCGAACGAGTCTCCGGCGCCAGGCGCGGCAGACAGCTCGAAGCTGACCCCCATGGCGCTCGCGGTGGTGCCATTGGGCCCACCCAGTGTTCCGGAGGCAACCGGGCGGCTGTCTTCAGTCACAGGTGACGCGTACAACTCAAAAGCGTTGGCACCGGTAAACTTCAACACTGCGCCGCCGGCAGGAAACGCCGCTTTGTAAACATCTTGATCCGTGATGGTAGCGCCAGTGACCTGTGCCGAGGAGCTATTGCCAGGGCTTCGTGTACCGGACACTTCATCGGCCTTGGAGCTCAAACTGAACGAATGTCCTGCAATGACCGCATCCTCGTTGCCTTTGTCACCCTCTTTGAAGTTGACGTCCAGGCGTAGATCGACACCTCGGAAACTGATGGTGGCGTTGTCGCTATCAGGATCGAATTTGCCGCCCTGACTGGCTTCCAGCGTCACGTCATTGCCATTGGCATCGGTGATCTTGTATTCGGTGCTGCTGGTGAATTCGATGGTGTAAGGTTCGCCGCTGCGGAACTGATCATTGAAGGCGGAGTTTCCGGAAACCTGGCCATTGGACAGGCTGATGCGGCCATCATCAGTGGCCGGGGCGGTCAGCGTAGTCTCGCTGCGGCTGGTATTCAGTGCTTGTTCGAAAGCATCGTAACCGGTTTCGTTGGCCGCTAGGCTAAGCATGTCACCAACCTGAAGATTGAGCTTGCCCTGATCACCCTGGTAACTGTAGGTACCGTCTGCATTACGCACATACGGTGGCGTATCGCCCCGGGAGCCGGAGAAAATGTATTTGCCGCTCTCGTCCCTGCTGTTCATAAGGTTGAACAGTTGATCCTCCAGCGAAGCCAGTTCATCAGCATTGGCCTTGCGATCGGCATCGGTAAAGGCGCCGTTACCCGAGCTCACCGCCAACTCGTTGACCCGTTGCAAAATGTTCCCGATCGAATTCAGGGTGCTCTCGGCCGTGCCCAGCGCATTGCGCACGTTGGTAATGTTGCTGCCGTACTGCTTCAACATGTTCTGCTGCTGCTCCAACTGCAACAACCGCGCCGCGCCCACCGGATCATCCTTGGCCGAGCGCACGCGAATGCCATCGCTGGCCTCCTGCTGAGTCTTCACCGTCTTGGCGAAGTTGCTCTGATAGTTGGCACTATTGGTGTTGTAGAACTGGGAAGTCGAGATGCGTACGCTCACGATCTAAGTCTCCTTAAAGGCTGTTGATCAGGGTGGCGAAGGTTTCCTGGGCCGCCTTGATGATCTGCGACGACGCGGTGTAGTACTGCTGGAACTTGATCAGGTTACCGGTCTCTTCATCGATCGACACACCCGACACACCGTCGCGGCTGTCCTGCGCAGAAGTGTGGAGAGCGCTGGTAGCATCGCCGTCCATCTGCGCCTGCCCGGCCTTGCCACCAACGCCGGATGCCAGCTTGGCGTAGGCATCAGTGAAGCTGATACCCTTGCCATTGGCCCCCACTTCGACCGTAGGCTTGGTCTGCAAATCGATCACCGACTGGCTGTTGCGGTTGTCCGCAGAACCTGCGCCGGTCAACGCCACGGTGTAGCTGTCGCCATTTTGCGGGGCGCCGGAAACGTTCATCTCGAAAGTGAAGCTGCTACCCAGCGAGTTGCCGTTGCCATCGACCATTGGTACCGATAGCTGCAGTTTGTTGTCTTGGCCCGGCACGATGGTGCCGCTGCCAATCTCGGTGCCCTTGGCGTCATACATTTTGTAGGCCTGGGGCGAGGTACTGTTGTCACCGAAAACGAGCTTGACCGGGGTGGAATACTTCAGGCCGGTCTGCAACAACGAACGCTGGGCTGCATCGGAGATGTCCAGCTCGGATGTCAGGGTCGGCTGGGTTATGACGCCAGTCCCCTTATTGCCAGAACCGCTGGTGGCGCTCAGCGGCGCGGCCAGCGCCAAGCGTTTGGGGTCGGTCAGAACCGTCTCGATATTGGCTGCGGCGTTGCGGGTGGGTGTGATCTTGAAACTGTCACCCGCGCTCAGGCCTCCGCCATTGAGGGCAAGGGTGAAACCGTCGATCACCGGGGCCGGGTCATCATCGAGGCTGTAGCTACCCATGTCGGTGCCATCGGGCAACTTGCGGACCGTGTACTGCTTGTCGCTGGTGAAGGTCACTTGGTAATCGCTGGTGGTCAGCTTACCGGTATCCTTGATGGTCACATCGAGGTTGCCTGAGCCTGGGCTGTTGTTCTGCTTGGCGATACTGCGCTGGCTGATAGCCGCAGCGCTGTTGATATCACCAAACAAGGTCGCCCCGAAATCACCATTTTTGTCGATGCCCTGCGCCAACTGGCTATTGATGGCATCCGCCACTACCAAGGCAACACGCCCCAGCTCGTTGAGCGCAGGGTCGAGCGTTTCCGAGCGATAGCGGATCAAACCGCCAAGTTCGCCACCGCTGGTGGTGCTGGTGATATCCATCTTGGTCGAACCGCGATTGAGGATCAGACTCATACGGGTCGGGTCCGTCGCGCTTGGCGCCACCCCCAAGGTCTGGGTGGTCTTGCCCAGCACCAGCGCCTGGCCATTCTTCAGGTAAATATCGTAGTTACCGTCGCGCTCGACCACATCGGCGCCAATCAATTTGTTCAGCTCACGTACCGCACCATCACGCTGGTCGAGCAGGTCATTGGGCTGGCCGGAGATTGCGCTGACGCGAGATATCTGCTCATTCAGATCAGCGATGGTCTTGGTGAGGTTGTTAACCTGATCGGTGAGCGACGCCATGTTGGCGTTGATGTTGCTGTTTTGCTGGTTGAGCTGCGCTGACAGCGTGTTGAAGCGCTTGGCCAAAGACTGCGCACTGGTTAACAACAACTGGCGCGAGGCGTCCTCGGTGGGCTTGGCCGCAGAGTCCTGCATGGCGGTGAAGAAACTTTGCAACGCTGCGGTGATACCGGTATCGCTGCTCGACAGGGCAGTATCCAGCGGGGTGATCTGGTTAAGGTACGTGCTTGCCTCACTACTGAGCGACGTTGTAGTACGCAGCTGGTTCTCGAGGAACGCGTTATACACTCGACGCACATCGGCCAAAGTAGTGCCACTGCCAATAAAGACCTGGCCGACCTGCTGACCGCCCTTGCTCTTTTGTACGTTCTGCTGGCGCGAGTAGCTCTCGACGTCGGCATTGGCAATGTTGTTACCGAGGGTATACATCCCCGACTGCGCGGCACCCAGCCCCGACATACCAATGTTGATCAGACTCGCCATGGTTTCCTACCTTTAAATTTTCGTTGCGGTACCGAGCAGCGCGTAGTGCTCGTACGACTTCATCTGTTTTGCTATCTGCGAGATCTTGCTGGCGTAATTCGGGTCGGTGGCGTACCCGGCCTTTTGCAACTCTTGCACGAACTGTTCAGGTTTATCGGCGGCTTTCACCGCATCTTGATAGCGCGAATTGTTCTGCAACAGGTTTACCAGGTCATGGAAGCTGTCCTGATAGGAATCGTACGAACGGAACGCTGCCGTTTCCTTGACGAACTGGCCATCGCGGAACTCGCTGGTAATCGCCCTCGCCTCGCCGCCCTCCCAGTTCCCAGTTGCCTTGATGCCAAACAGGTTATGGCTGCTACTGCCGTCGCTGTTGCGCATCACCGACTTGCCCCAACCGGTTTCCAGCGCGGCTTGGGCTACCAGATAGCGAGGGTCGATACCAATGCGCTTGGCGGCTTGCTCGGCCATCGGCAGCATGGTGGCGACAAATTCATCACTGTCGGCGAACGCCTTTTTCGGCGCCAGCGGCGGCTGGGCCACCGCGCGACCGACAATACGCAGGCCGTTGTCCGGCACGGCAAAGACCTTGGCCGGTTGCTGGCCGTCACGGGCAGGTACGGCGGCGTTGTTCGGGCTGGCCGCCGACGGCACGATACCAGCCAAAAGGCGGTCGGTGAGTTTGCTCGGCAAGGCCAGGCGCCGCGAATTGAGCGCCGCTACATCATTGCGGTTAGCGCTCGCCAGGGTGGCTTGCACGGGCTCAGCCACCTTGTTGCCCCATAGCGCCGGGGCGCGGCCTTCAACGTGCGGGAACGGGCTGGTATTGACCGATGCACTCTTCTTTTTCGACAACTGGCGCACCAACACGTCCTGCAGGCCGATACCGCCCCCCTCGCGGGACATGCTCACGGCCAATTGCTGGTCATACATGTCGCGATACTGCTTGACCGTTTCGGTGTTCATCGGGTTGTCGTCGGCCAGCACGTCGCTGGCCTTGCGCGAGGCCTTGAGCATTTCGCTGATGAATAGCGACTCGAACTCCTGGGCCACCTTGCGTACGTTGGCATCGCTGTCGCGGTCACCATGCTTGAGCGAACTGAGGCGATTGAGGTCGGTGTAAGCACCGCTGTCGCCGCTGCCAGAAACCAGGCTTTTGCTGTTCATCGGCGCCGTCCTCAGATCACGATCAGGTCGGCTTGCAAGGCGCCGGCCTGTTTCAGGGCTTCGAGGATGGCCATGAGGTCGCCAGGTGCCGCGCCCACCTGGTTCACCGCGCGGACGATTTCATCCAGCGTGGTGCCTGGGCCGAACTTGAACATCGGCTTGGCCTCCTGCTCCGCATTGACCCGCGAGCGTGGCACCACGGCAGTCTGGCCGTTGGAGAGCGGGCCCGGCTGGCTGACGATCGGGTCTTCGGTAATGGTCACGGTCAGGCTGCCGTGGGTCACCGCCGCTGGTGAAACCTTCACGTTCTGGCCAATGACGATGGTACCGGTACGCGAATTGATGATGACTTTGGCCACCGCCTGGCCGGGATCGATTTCCAGGTTTTCCAGGACCGACAGGTAGTCCACGCGCTGGCTTGGGTCCATCGGCGCACTGACCCGCACCGAGCCACCGTCCACCGCCTGGGCCACACCCGGGCCCAGCAGGTCGTTGACTTTGTCGACGATACGTTTGGCAGTGGTGAAATCGGGGCGGTTCAGGTTCAAGGTCAGGGTATTGCCTTGGTTGAAGCCGCTTGGCACGGCCCGCTCCACGCTGGCACCACCTGGAATCCTACCCGCCGACGGAACGTTGACGGTGATCTTCGAGCCGTCACGGCCCTCGGCGTCGAAGCCGCCGACCACCAGGTTGCCCTGGGCGATGGCGTAGACGTTACCGTCAATCCCCTTGAGCGGGGTCATCAGCAGGCTGCCGCCGCGTAGGCTCTTCGAGTTACCGATCGAGGACACGGTAATGTCGACCACCTGGCCCGGCTTGGCGAACGGCGGCAAGTCGGCATGCACCGACACGGCAGCGACGTTTTTCAACTGCACGTTACCGGAGCCTGGCGGCACCTTGATGCCGAACTGCGACAGCATGTTGTTGAAGGTTTGCAGGGTAAACGGGGTCTGGGTGGTCTGGTCACCCGTACCGTTCAGGCCAACCACCAGGCCATAGCCAATCAACTGGTTGGAGCGCACGCCAGAAATACTGGCGATGTCCTTCAGGCGCTCGGCCTGGGCCACACAGGCACAGGACAGGAGCAGGGTTGCGGCAATCAGCTGCCTCACGTTGAACATGTTCATCCGTACTCAGAAAGGCCAAAGCGGGCTGAGGAAGAAGCGGTCCAACCAACCAGGCTGGCTGGCATCGGCGAACGAGCCGGTACCGGAGTAGGTAATGCGCGCGTCGGCCACACGGGTGGACGGTACGGTGTTATCGGTGGCGATGTCGTCGGCACGGACCATGCCGGCAATGCGCACCAGCTCCTCGCCGGTATTCAAGGTCATCCACTTCTCGCCGCGCACGGCGATGATGCCGTTGGGCAACACCTCGGCCACGGTAACGGTGATCGAACCCGTCAGGGTATTGCCCTGGGTCGCCTTGCTGTCGCCTTTGGTGGCGCGGTCACCGCTGTAACCGGCCTCCAGCGACAGATCACCCCCGCCGAATGGGTTATTGGTGTTCGGCGAGCCTCCAAACAGCGAGGTCAGGCCAATATCGGTCTTGCTGGTCTTGGCGATCTGCGAGCCGGCGTTCTTGCTAGCCGATGTACGCTCGTTGAGGGTAATGGTAATGATGTCACCCACCCGGAACGCTTTACGGTCGCTGTACAGGTTCTGCTCGAAACCGGCCTGGTAGATCGAACCGTTGTTGGCCGCTGCCGGCAGTGGGGTGCGCGGCAGAACCGGCGCGTAGTACGGGTCGTTGGGCTTGGGCGTCGGCGCGACGCAACCTGCCAGCAACACCGCCCCCCCCAGGGCGAAAACGGACAACAGACGATTCATGACGCTTACCTCACGAGTGCAAAAAACTACCAGGCTCAGAGCTGCCGGCCTCAGAGCTGTTGAGTAACGAACGACAGCATCTGGTCGGCGGTGGAGATGACCTTGGAGTTCATCTCGTAGGCGCGCTGAGTGGTGATCATGTTCACCAGCTCTTCTACGGTGCTGACGTTGGAGTTTTCCAGGGTCTGCTGCAGGGTGGTGCCGAAACCGTTCAGGCCCGGGGTGCCGACTTGCGGCGCGCCACTGGCCGCGGTTTCCAGGAACAGGTTGTCGCCGATTGCCTGCAGGCCGGCCGGGTTGATGAAATCGGCGGTCTGGATGTTGCCGATCACCTGCGCTGCAGGGTTGCCGGCGGTCGTGATAGACACGGTGCCGTCCTGGCCGACGGTAAAGGTCTGCGCGTCGTTAGGCACAACGATGGCGGGTTCCAGGGCAAAACCGTTGGCAGTGACGATCTGGCCGTCAGAGTTCAGGTGGAAGGTCCCGTCACGTGTGTACGAAACGGTGCCGTCAGGCTGCAGCACCTGGAAGAAACCACGGCCGTTGACCGCCATGTCCAACGGGTTCTCGGTCGTTTGCAGGCTACCCGTCTGGAAGTTTTTCTGCGTACCGACAATGCGCACGCCGGTACCGACCTGCAGGCCCGAGGGCAGTTCGCTGTCCTGGGTGGACTGTGCGCCAGGCTGGCGCTTGATCTGGTAAAGCAGGTCCTGGAATTCGGCACGATCACGCTTGAAACCGGTGGTCGAGACGTTGGCCAGGTTGTTGGAGATGACCGTGAGGTTAGTGTCCTGGGCGGACAGGCCGGTTTTAGCGACCCAAAGAGCCGGAAGCATTAGTGTTCTCCTCGTGCGCCTGTTTTACGGCACCCGTTCAAAAGTGATTAGCCGATTTGCAAAACACGCGCCATGGCTTCGTCGCCTTCCTTGGCCGCATTCATCATCTTGACGTGCAGTTCAAATTGACGCGACAGCGCCAGGACCGAGGTCATCTCTTCGACGGCGTTGACGTTGCTGCCCTCGAGAAAACCAGATACCACCCGCACGTTGACGTCGGCGTCGGCTGGCTGGCCAGAGGTGGTATGGATCATGCCATCGAGGCCTTTGGTAAGACTCTTGGTGTCCGGGTTGACCAGCTTTATACGGTCGACCTCGGCCATCACTCGCGGGTCTTCACCCATGGAACGAATGCTGATGGTGCCATCGGCGCCCACCTCCACCTTCTGTTCTGGCGGGATGGCAATCGGGCCACCGTTGCCGATCACGGGCATGCCGTTGCCGGCACGCAGCACCCCCAAAGCATCGATATTCAGGCTGCCTGTACGAACATAGGCCTCGCTACCGTCCGGCGCTTGTACAGCGATGAAACCTTTGCCGGTTACTGTCACGTCCAGATCTCGACCAGTTTCTACCATCGGCCCTTCGCTGAAGTCGGTGGCCGGTCGCTCGGTCATGGCAAAGGCGCGCGCCGGAAAGCTGTCGCCAAACACCGGCATCGAACGCGCCTGCTCCAGGTCACGCTGAAAACCGTTGGTGGAAATGTTCGCCAGGTTGTTGGCGTGGGCCTTCTGCGCCAGCGCGTTCTGGCTGGCGCCGGTCATGGCCACGTAAAGCATCTTGTCCACAGTCATCCTCCGCTGCACTGGCGCTCGTTTGCCGTACGCCGCTGCTTTACTGGCAAAGAAGCAAGTTCCGAACCAACTTCTTGTTTTTGGGAGAACCCCCCGGGAATACGGGGGGTTCGGGATCGCATTCGCACCATGCCCGCCGGTTATCCGGCGCCGGCTTGCCGATTGCGGCAAGCTTGTATCAGCCACCTGGCGCCAGGCCCGCCCCACTAAAGCAAGTAGAGCCGCCATGGCCAGCGCTTTATCCAAGAGCGCCAACCCACGAACGGCGCTGACACTCACTCATCAAGGTTCCCGGCAACGACCATTGCTGTAGGGACCGGCGAATTTCCTCCAGCCGTCTCCTGGCGGCCATTGTGCACATACCAGACGGCCGTCGATCTGGCTTTCCCAACGCCACCAGTTAGCCGTACCAGCTTGCACTGGGTAGAGGCTGAACGCGATCAACAACGCCACCAGCAATTTGCCCATGAACCCTCCTGCAAAAACGACGAGCCCCTTCAAAAAGAAAGGGGCTCGCGTGCACACGATCAAACAGCAGCCATCAGGCCATTTGGATGACGGTCTGCAAGATGGTGCTTTCGGTGGAAATGGTTTTGGCGTTCGCCTGATAGTTGCTTTGCGCCTTTATCAGCTCAACAAGCTCTTGGGTCAGGTTGACGTTCGAGCCTTCCAGTGCGTTGGACTCGATAGCCCCCAAGGTTCCAGTCTTCGGCGCATCTATGCCGGGAATGCCCGAGGTGAAGGTTTCGGTCCAGCGGGTACCGCCAATTTGCTGCAAGCCTTGCTCATTTGCAAAGCTCGCCAGCGCCACCTGGCCAATGGCATTGGATTTGCCGTTGCTGAAGCTGGCGAACAATACCCCTGTTGCGTCGATGCTCAGGCTCGACAGAATACCGGTGGCGTAACCGTCCTGAGACTGCGACATTCGCGCGGTTTCGGTGTTGTAAGACGTAGTGCTGTCCATCGCCAGGCGCATACCACCGACGTCACCCACGGCACCGTTGGAAGCCCAGTTACCCTGCGCATCTTCCACCGCAGGTACCCAACCGGTCATGCTGAATGTGTTGTTGGTCACGGTGAAAGACGAACCCGCCGGGTGGCCGGTATTATCAGCTGTCATGCTCTTGACCGAGCCATCGCTGTTGAAGCTGATGGTGCCCGTCAGTGGCGTAGTCGAAGAAGGGTCGAACGGGTTGCGCCCATCGACCAGCGTATACATGGTCCACTCGTTGGTGCCGGTCTTGCGGTAGAACTGCTCCATGGTGTGCTCGTTGCCCTGGCTGTCATACACCTTGGTCGGGAACGACTTGGTATACGTCGACGCGCTGGCAGGATCGAACGGCAGGTTAGGCACCATCGCGCCGTTGCCGTCATCGACCTCGAGAGGGATATCGGCGGCCGAAGAATTCAGGTTGATACCCTGATCGATCAGGGAGGTCGCCTTTGGCTGCAGCGCCGAGGTATCAATCTGCAAGTCCTTCAGTACACCCTTCTGAATGTTGCCAGCCGCATCAGCGGTATAGCCCTGCAGGCGCAAGCCGTCGGAAGTCACCACGAAGTTGTCCTTGCTGGCCTGGAAAGCACCTGCACGGGTGTAAACACGCGAGCCATTATCGGACAACACGAAGAAGCCCTGCCCTTGAATTCCCATGTCCAGCACGTTGCCTGTGGTGTTTACATCGCCCTGGGTGAACTGTTGGGAAATGGCAGCCAGGCGCACCCCGTTGCCCACTTGGTTCTTGCCGACACCCAAGCGGTTGGCACCCGCGTAGACATCCGCGAACTCGGCACGCGAAGACTTGAAGCCAGTTGTATTGACGTTGGCGATGTTGTTACCAGTGACGTCCAACTGCTTGTTCGCCGCAGACAGACCGCTAAGGCCGATATTGAAAGACATGAATTCGCTCCTTGTGCCGCGCTAACGGGCCTTAGATACCAATGGTTTGTACGTCGGAAAGAGACACCTTGCCGACACCGGCGAGGTTGAGCACCATTTCACCCGTTGCGCTGAAGCTGACGCTGGTCACCTTGGCCGGCAAGAGGGTGTTCATCTGCACCGACTGCCCATCTACTGTGGTGGTGGCAGTGAACGTGTAGGTGCCCGGGTCGACTTTCTCCCCGCTGCTGTTGGTGCCATCCCAGATGAAGTCAGCGTAACCCGCCTTCTGCTCACCCAACTCGATGGTCTTGACGGTGTTGCCGTCCTTGTCCTTGATGGTGATCTTCGCTTCGCTGATAGCCTGAGGCACAACGAACTGGGCATTGAAGCTTTCAGTGGTATCAACCACAGCTTTATCGTTCTGCACCACCACCGATCGGCCTACCAACGATGAAGCCTGCAGCGCCTGCGACGACGCCATGGCATTGGTGATACTGCTAACCGACTCATTCAGGGAGGTAATACCTTCCAAGCTGCTGAACTGCGCCAACTGAGCAAC
Organism: Pseudomonas sp. NY5710; assembly: GCF_013305665.1. NCBI lineage: Bacteria > Pseudomonadati > Pseudomonadota > Gammaproteobacteria > Pseudomonadales > Pseudomonadaceae > Pseudomonas > Pseudomonas sp. NY5710. Next base: position 1,657,063 of record NZ_CP045554.1, on the reverse strand, counting down.
GAATTCACCGTTGTCCTGTGGGTCCAGCGGGTTCTGATGCTGCATCTGCGTTACAAGCAGTTGCAGGAAAGCATCCTTACCCAACGAATCAGTGCCGGTCTTGGAAGCGGTATCCGTGGTTTTCTTCGTACTGCTACCCACACCGGACGCCGTGAGCACATCATTGAGGTTGACGCCGGTAGTCTCGATTGCCATGGTCTGGATTCCTTATCACTGCCCGAGGGTCAGCACTTTCTGCATCATGCTCTTGGCCGTGTTCATCAGCTCGGCGTTGGTCTGGAACGCGCGGCTGGCCGAGATCATGTCAGCCATCTCCTCGACCACGTTGACGTTCGGGTAGTAGACATAGCCGTCCTTGTTCGCCGCCGGGTGGTTCGGCTCGTAGCGGGCTTCAAGGTTGCTCTGGTCTTCGACGATGCCCTTTACCTGCACGCCCTGCCCGGCTTCACCCTGGTCCTCGAACAGCGACTGGCTGCCGCCAGCCTGTGCATCCTGGAAGGTCGTGGCGAACACCGGATGGCGAGCGCGGTAGGTCTGGTCGATGCTCGACGAGACTGTCTCGGCGTTGGCGATGTTGGAAGCGACGGTGTTCAGGCGCGTGTTCTGCGCGCTCATGCCGCTACCGGCAATATTGAAGACACTGGAAAGGGACATGGTCATTCTCCCCGCAGGGCGGAAACCAGCCCTTTGAATTTACTGTTGAGCAAGGTGAAGCTGGCCTGGAAGCCAATGGCGTTTTCGGTGTAGTTCGACTGCTCGATCTGTGCGTCGACGGTGTTCTGGTCTATCGAAGGCTGCAGCGGCGTGCGGTATTTGAGCGTGTCGTCAGCAGCGACGGCCAGGCCTTCGGCTTCGATGTGCCGGCTGTTGGTCCGCTCCATGGCAAAGCGGCCACTTTGCTGCTTGCTGGTTTCGGCGGCGAGCACCGAAGAGAAGTCCATGTCACGCGCCTTGTAGTTGGGCGTGTCGGCGTTGGCAATGTTGTTGGCCAACACTTCGGCGCGCTGGGCGCGGAAGCCCAAAGCCTTTTCGTGAATACCAAGCGCCTTGTCGAAACTGATGCTCATATCGGGGAAACCTTCAGAGGTTGACCGGTGTTTTGTTGAGCAAGCTATAGCAAGGGCTGTGCCAACCCCCGTGAGCCCCGAAATTACGGGGTATGCGCGCGGCATGCTGTCAGGGTGATGCCAGAAAAGCGGCAAAGGCCTTCCGCCTTTGGCAGTGAAAGCGGCAATTGCCGGTTGGCAAAAGCGGCAAAACAAAAATTTGACGTCAGGTTTTCCTGAGCCGGCCTCTTCGCGGGCATGCCCGCTCCCACAGGGGCCATGCAGGCCTGAAGGCGGTACAGGCAAACAAAAAGGCCGGCAACTTTCGCCGCCGGCCTTCTGCTTACTTGGCCTGGTAGATGATCCCCGGGCTGCACTGCACCATCTGGTAATGATCCGGCAACCCGTTCAACGCCTCCGAGGCGCCGAGGAACAAGTAGCCACCCGGCTTCAGTGTGCTGTGAATACGCAGCAGGATGTCGCGCTTCACCTGTGCCGAGAAGTAGATCAACACGTTGCGGCAGAACACGATGTCGAACTTGCCCAGGCTGGCATAGCTGTCGAGCAGGTTGAAGGCACGAAACTCGACGCGGCTGCGGATCGCCGGCTTGACCGCCCAGCGCCCAGGCCCCTTGGGGTCGAAATAACGTTGCAGGCGCTCCTGGGACAAACCGCGGGCAATCGCCAGGCTGTCGTACTCACCGGTCTTGCAGTTGGTCAGCATGGTACCGGAGAGGTCGGTAGCCACGATTTGCGCACCCATCTTCAGCTGGCCGAGGTTGCTGCGCTCGAACTCGTCAATGGCCATCGAGATGGAATACGGCTCCTGGCCCGACGAGCAGGCAGCGGACCATATGCGCAGCCGCTGCCCAGGGTTGTTGCGAATGAACTCGGGAATGACCTTGTTCTTCAGCACTTCGAACGGATAGGTGTCGCGAAACCACAAGGTCTCGTTGGTGGTCATGGCATCGACCACCTGCTCGCGCAGGCCGCCGCGCGGCTGGGTCTGGATGCGCTGCACCAGCTCACCCAGGCTCTTGATGCCCTGTTGCTCCATCAGCTTGTTGAGACGGCTGGAAACCAGGTACTGCTTATTTTCCCCCAGCAGGATGCCACAGGCTTTCTCCAGGAAGACCCGGAACTGTTCGAAATCCAAATTACCCGTAGACACTACTGCCGCCTCTTTTCAATCACTGGTGCCAGGGCTAGCCCCGGCTGCTTCAATGCGCTGCCTTGATCCGGTCGACCACCCGCTGGGCCAGGTCGTCCGGCTTGAACTTGGCCAGGAAGTCATCAGCGCCGACCTTCTTGACCATCGCCTGGTTGAACACCCCGGAAAGCGAAGTATGCAGGCAGATGTGCAGTTTTTGCATGCGCGGGTCACTGCGAATTTCTGCGGTAAGCGTATAGCCGTCCATTTCCGGCATTTCAATGTCGGAGATCATCATCAGGAACTCCTCTTCCGGCTTCTTGCCCTCCTCCACCAGCTGGCGCAGGTAGTTCAAGGCCTGGCGGCCATCATTGAGCGCCACCACTTCCACCCCGACGGTCTGCAGGCAGCGGCTGACCTGCTTGCGTGCCACCGACGAATCGTCGACGGTCAGCACCCGCAGCAGCACGGCCTTGTCCTGCACCTCGGCATCGACCACCCCGGCCGATACCGATTCGGAAGAAGGTGCCACCTCGGCCAGCACTTTCTCCACGTCGATGATCTCGACCATGCGGTTATCCACCCGGGTGACGGCGGTCAGGTAGTGGTCCCGGCCGGTGCCCTTGGGTGGTGGGTGGATCTCTTCCCAGTTCATGTTGACGATGCGTTCGACCGAATGCACCAGAAAGCCCTGAGTCTTGGTGTTGTACTCGGTGATGATCACGAAACTCTTGCGCGTGTCTTCCTGCAGCGGTCGCAGCCCGGTCGCCATCGACAAGTCGAGGATCGGGATGGTCGCCCCACGAATGTTGGCCACCCCGCGCACCACCGGGTGCGCCTTGGGCAGCAGGGTCAGCGCAGGGCATTGCAGCACTTCCCTGACCTTGAATACGTTGATGCCGTAAAGCTGTTCGCCATTGAGGCGGAACAGCAGCAACTCCAGGCGATTCTGCCCCACCAGCTGCGTGCGCTGGTTGACCGAATCCATCACACCCGCCATGCCAGACTCCTTAACATTTCAGCCTTACGTTGCAACTCGAACAGTGAGTCGGCACGGGCTTTGCTTTTTTGAGCGTCATGTACACGAAAACGACATTTTTCCGACGATTGACGCGCCTGCTGACTGGCTCGCTGGCCACGCTGTGCCTGCTGATGCCCGGCGTTCGCACGCTAGCGGACGCGTTCACCTTGCCTGAACAGCTTATCGGTGTCACCCAAGGGTTTCTTGAATTTACCGTCGAAGATTATCTGGCCAGTACCCAGACCGCCGGCCGCTATGAAATCGAGGTCAGCTCGCTGGACCCGCGCCTGCGCATGCCGTTGTGCAGCCAGCAACTGGACGCCTCGCTGGAAAGCCCCGCGCAGCCACTGGGCCGGGTGACCGTACGGGTGCGCTGCAACGGCGCCGCGCCGTGGACGGTATTCGTTCCCGCCACGGTGCGGCTGTTCCGCGACGTGGTGGTGGTAACCCGCCCGCTCAAGCGTGACAACGTCGTTGGTGAAGGCGACGTGGCCCTGCGCGAACGGGATGTCGGCACCCTGGGCCAAGGCTTCCTCAGCGAACTGGACCAAGCCGTGGGCATGAAGATGCTGCGCCCCACGGTGATCGACCAGGTGCTCACCCCGCAGCACCTGGAGCAGGCCGAGGTGGTGCGCAAGGGTGATCAGGTGGTCATCGTGGCGCGCACCGGCAGCCTGAGCGTGCGCATGCCAGGCGAAGCCCTGAGCAAGGGCGGCCTCAGCGAGCAGATAAGGGTACGCAACCTCCATTCGAAACGGGTGGTCAAGGCCAGGGTCACCGGCCCAGGCCAGGTCGAGGTCAGCATGTAGACCAATCGCCAGAAGGCGCTGGCGGTGCGGAACCGCATTTCCTAAACTGTGTCAGAAAACGGGTGGCGAGCTTGCTGACAGGCGGCAACGCATTTGTGCCTAAAGTTTCTATCGGGTTGGCCGAAAACAAGGCAAGCGTCCAAATACCCAGAGGTTTCTGATCATGGTCATCGACTTCAGTCGTTTGAATAACTCTCCGTCCGTCACGGGCGGCGTGCGCGGTAACAGCGCCACCGGCAGCGCCGAAAAACCGGCAGCCAGCCAGGAAGCGGTGAAAGACACCGGCGCCAGCGGAGAAGCGGTACACCTCAGCCAAGAGGCCCAGCAGTTGCAGAAGATCAGCGACAAGCTGCGCGACGAACCGGTGGTCAACAGCGCCCGTGTGGCCCAGTTGAAACAGGCTATCGCCGACGGCAGCTACCAGGTCGATGCCGGCCGGGTCGCCAGCAAACTGCTTGATTTCGAAGCCCAGCGCTGACCGAGCGGCGCGCTGACTTCACGGACGCTAGAAAAGCCAAGAGTTAGCCATGCACGACACCACATTGCTGCAACTGATCGAAGATGACATTGCCCCGCTGCAGGAGCTGCTTGAGCTCCTGCAGAAAGAAGCCGTTGCTTTGCATGGTCGCGACATGTCGCCACTGGAGAGCATCTTGGCGCGCAAGCAGTCTTTGATCGTGCTGCTCGAGCAGCAAGGGATCCGTCGCGGCAACCTGCTCACCAGCCTAGGCCTTAGCGCCGATCGCGCAGGGGTCGAGGCCGTTGCCGCTCAATCGCCAAATGGTGCATTGCTACTGCAGCAACTCGACGTCATTAGCCAGCTGATGCAAGCCTGCCAGCAAGTCAATGAGACCAATGGCCGTATCATCCAGGTGCAGCAACACGTCACCAATAACCAGATCCGCATCCTTCAAGGCGGTGATTCACCGTCGCTGTACAATAGCCGTGGCGGCACATCGCTGCTGAGCAAGCCACGCGCCCTCAGCCAAGTCTGATTTTTCTATCAAGGCACGGAACATACTGGCAAAATGCCGTTACTTGCGTGAGTCGCTTTTGCCTGGAGAACGATAAGCCGTGTTCAATGAATCAGATGCCCCGCAACCGCCAAAGGTGCTGAGCACCCCTTTGGAGATTGCGGCCAACTTGCGGCAACTGCAAGAAAGCCACGACCCGCTGATCATCACTTTCCATGACCGCAGCCACCGCTTCCAGAGCTACGTGACGCACGTGGACCGTGAAAGCAACACCCTGGCGCTGGATGAAATGATCCCCCGTGACGGCGAGAAGTTCATCGAGAGCGGTGAACACTTCCGTGTCGAAGGCTTCCACGACGGCGTGCGTATTGCCTGGGAATGCAACCACGCACTGAAGATCAGCGAAGTCAACGGCCACCGCTGCTACAGCGGCCCCTTGCCACTCGAGATGACCTACCACCAGCGCCGCAATGCCTTCCGCGCCGCGCTAAAGCTGTCGCAACTGGTCGACGTGATCCTTGACGGTACCCACCTCAAAGGCAACGGTGCCCTGCGCGGCAAGCTGCTGGACATCTCCGCCACCGGCTGCAAACTGCGCTTCGAGGGCGATGTCGAAAGCCGCCTGCAACTGGGCCAGGTGTATGAGCGCTTCAAGGCGGGTAACCCGCTGGGCCTGGTCGACACCATGGTCGAGCTGCGCCACCTGCATTATGAAGAGCGCATCAACACCACCTTTGCCGGCGTACGCTTCCACAACCTCAGCGGCCCGGCACAGCGCAAGGTCGAGAGTTTCGTGTACCAGCTGCAGCGTGAGGCGCGGCGGTTCGACAAAGACGACTATTGACCGTCGGCTGGTTGAAGCAGAAACGCCACCTTTCGAGGTGGCGTTTTCGTTTGTGTTTCTCCTGTGCTGGCCCCTTCGCGGGCTTGCCCGCTCCCACAGGGTTCACCGCCAGCCTCGAGGGCTGTGCAGTACCTGTAGGAGCGGGCGAGCCCGCGAAGAGGCCAGCACAGGCTTACACTGACTTGATCGCGTCTTCAGCCTCGGGCGCCTGTTGGTCGGACAACCAGCCCAGCGTCAGCGTAACGCCACCGTTCGAGGTGGCGTTTTCGTTTGTGTTTCTCCTGTGCTGGCCCCTTCGCGGGCTTGCCCGCTCCCACAGGGTGGACTGCCCCCAAGAAGTTGGACACCAATCCAATTTCTTGGGGTGTCCATATGAGCAAGTACTCAGACCAATTCAAGCTTACAGCCGTTCATGCCTACCTGGAGGGTGGTGAAGGTTTCCGAAAAGTAGCCCAGCGACTTGCAGTGGACTTCAGCCTGCTGCGGCGCTGGGTCTCCAGCTTCCAGAAACATGGCCAGTTCAGTCTGCGTAAACCAGGCCAGCGGTACAGTGCGACCTACAAGCGCTCAGTCCTTGAGTACATGCACAAGCATCAGCTTTCCTTGCGCCAGACCGCCGCCCATTTTGGTCTTGGTCAGTCTTCGCAGATAGGCATTTGGGCGCGGCAGTACTACAGTGGAAGTCCGGCTTCGCCTGCTCCCAAGAGAAGAAAACCTGCTGCCATGTCGAAAAAGCCTTACCCCATCAAACCCACAACCTCTGATGACACCGATAAAAGCCGCGACCAGTTGCTGGCTGAGCTTGAATGGCTGCGCATGGAGAACGCTTACCTAAAAAAGCTGGAAGAGTTGAAGAAGCAGGAGCGAAGGCAGCCCAAAAAACCCTGATCGTGTCTGCGCTCAAGGACAGGTTTCCCTTGGCCGCTGTTCTGGAGTTGGCGGATCTGCCGCGCAGTACGTTCTATTACCAGCTTCAAGCGCAGGCCAAACCTGATAAGCATGCTGCTCTGAAGCAGATGATTCAGCGTGTCTATCACGAGGAAAAAGGGCTTTACGGTTACCGGCGCGTTGCGATCGTGATCCGCAATGGCGGGACCTTGGTTAACAAAAAAGTGGTGGAGCGTTTGATGATCGAGCTTGATCTTCGCTCACTCGTGCGGCCGAAAAAATATCGGTCGTACAAGGGAGTCGTCGGCACCATCGCGCCCAACCTGCTGGAGCGAAACTTTATCGCCCAGCGCCCGAATCAGAAGTGGGTGACCGATGTGACCGAGTTCAAAGTGGCTCAGGAAAAAGTCTACCTCTCCCCCGTGATGGACTTGTACAACGCCGAAATTGTGGCCTACGAAGTGGCCAGCAGGCCATGCCTTGGGCTGGTTACCAACATGCTGGGCAAGGCCTTCAAGCGCCTGGGAAACAAGCCGAAACTGGTACTCCACTCGGATCAAGGCTGGCACTACCAACACTCGCAGTACCGCCACAAACTGGCCGAGCAAGGGGTGAAGCAGAGCATGTCACGCAAAGGAAACTGCTTGGATAATGCGGCTATGGAGAGCTTTTTTGGTACGCTTAAGTCCGAATTTTTCTACCCGCAGCGCTTCAAGAGCGTTGAAGAACTGAAATCCGGTCTGGATGAGTACATCCACTACTACAACCATGACCGCATCAAGCTAAAGCTCAATGGCATGAGCCCTGTGAAATACAGGGCTCATGCTGCAGGGGCTGCTAGCTGAAACTGTCCAACTTATTGGGGGCAGTCCAGGGTTCACCGCCAGCCTCGAGGGCAGTGCAGTACCTGTGGGAGCGGGCAAGCCCGCGAAGAGGCCAGCACAGGCTTACACTGACTTGCTCGCTTCTTCAGCCTCGGGCGCCTGTTGCTCAGCCCCCTTCTCTTCCGCCTCGGTATCCTCTGCCGCCACCGGCGCCTGCATTACATCCTGCACGGTCTGCTCATCCACGCGCGGGTCCAGGGCCGCCGACAATGGCGAACCGGCCGCCGGCATCGCCACGTGACCAAGCGGTGCGTCCTGCACCTGGTGCAAGCCGGTAACCGCCTTCGGCCGGATGCGCCACACCAGCACCAGCGCAAAGAACACGAAGAAGGCATACAGCATCTGCGCGCCTAGCACCTTCATCAGCACGCCAGCCGCCAATGGCCCGATACAGGCGCCAACGCCGTAAGTCACCAGCAGCATCGCGGTCAACGACACCCGCCGCTCACTTTCCACGTGGTCGTTGGAAAACGCCACCGCCAGCGGATACAGGCAGAACTGCAACAGCGAAATTACGAAGCCGATGCCGAACAGCAACTCCAGCGGCACGCTGGGCAGTACTGCCAACGGCGCTGCCGCCAGTGCCAGGCCCACCGCCACGCTGCGGATCAGTACCGCACGGTCGTAACGGTCGGACAACCAGCCCAGCGGCCACTGCACCAGCAGGCCGGCAAAGATGCAACTACCCATGAACAGACCGATCTGCTCCGTGCTCATGCCCTGGCTGGAGGCATACAACGGCGCCAGGCCGTAGAACGAACCCACGATCAGCCCCGAGCCGAGCACGGTGCTGAGCGACTGCGGCACGCGCTTGATGAAGAACTTCGGCTCCATCGGGGCCGGGCGCAAGGGTGCCGGGTGAATACGCCGGGTCATGGCCACGGGCACCAGGCACAGGGCAAAGCACATAGCCACCAGCATCAGCAATTCCGGGCCAAGCGCCGGGTGCACCACCAAAATCAGCTGGCCGAGTACCAGGCCCAGGTACGAGGCAATCATGTACCCGCTGAACACCGCGCCGCGGTGCTTCACATCCGCCTGCTCGTTGAGCCAACTCTCGATGACCATGTACTGGCACATCATGCCCAGGCCAACAATCATACGCAGGCCGACCCACGCCGGCAGCCAGTTGGTCAGGCCATGGCCAAGCACCGCCGCGCCAACGATGCCGGCGCAGGTGGCATAAGCGCGTATGTGCCCGACCCGACCGATCAGCCGGTGGCCGACCTTGCCGCCCACTGCCAGGCCAAAGTAGTTGGCCGCCATCAAGGCACCTACCCACAAGCTGTCGACGTGGTCGGCGGCCAGGCGCAGGGCGAGGTAGGTACTGAGCAGACCCGAGCCGATCAACATCATCAGCGCGGCGAAATACAACGACTGAAACGGCTTCCATACATTTCGCATAGGTACCGAGGAGCTCCCTGGTCAGGTGGCGGGCTGCTAGCAGCATAAGGGCAAAACCCGCTCGGCGCAGGCCCCCTTGAGCGATTTGCCGCCATGGCGGCGTGTCCGGTGCAGGTGGTGTCGCGATCAGGCTGGTACTGCCAGCACGCGCTGTTTGGCACGGCTGCTGGCGACCTAGCCTTCGATGAATTCGCAGTTCAACAGTTCCCAAGGCAACGGCGCTGCATGGCTCACTCGCGCAAGGTCATGCCATTGGCTGGCAGCGGCAGGGCGGTTTTATAGCGCACCTGCTTCAGGGCAAAACTCGAGCGAATATTGGCCACACCCGGCAACCGGGTCAGGTAATCGAGAAACCGCTCCAGCGCCTGGATGCTGGGCAGCAGTACCCGCAGCAGGTAGTCAGGGTCACCGGTCATCAGGTAGCACTCCATCACCTCGGGCCGCTCGGCGATTTCTTCCTCGAAGCGATGCAGCGACTGCTCCACCTGTTTCTCCAGGCTGACATGAATGAACACGTTCACATCCAGCCCCAGCACTTCGGGGGACAACAACGTCACCTGCTGCCGGATCACGCCAAGCTCTTCCATGGCCCGCACCCGATTGAAACAGGGCGTGGGCGACAGGTTCACAGAGCGTGCCAGCTCGGCGTTGGTGATGCGGGCGTTCTCCTGCAGACTGTTGAGAATGCCGATATCGGTACGATCGAGTTTGCGCATGAGACAAAATCACCGGTTTTTTTTGGTTATGCGGAATGTTTATCTGCCGCGCACGGCAAAGGCAATCAACTTGAGAGAAAAATTCTCCTGCCGGGCCACTAAGATGTAGGTGACGCTGACCTGCCAGTCACAAGCCGGCACTCAGCGGCGGCCGCTTCAAAGCTCACAAAAACAAATACCCGAGCGAGCGTAAAAAGCATGAACGAGTACGCCCCCCTGCGTTTGCATGTGCCCGAGCCCACCGGCCGGCCAGGCTGCCAGACCGATTTTTCCTACCTGCGCCTGAACGACGCAGGTCAAGCCCGCAAGCCCCCCGTGGATGTCGATGCTGCCGACACCGCCGACCTTTCCTACAGCCTGGTCCGCGTCCTTGACGAGCAAGGTAACGCTCAGGGCCCGTGGGCTGCAGACATCGACCCGCAGGTCCTGCGCCAGGGCATGCGCGCCATGCTCAAGACCCGGGTGTTCGACAGCCGCATGGTGGTTGCCCAGCGCCAGAAGAAGATGTCTTTCTACATGCAGAGCCTGGGCGAGGAAGCCATCGGCAGCGGCCAGGCACTGGCATTGAACCGCACCGACATGTGCTTCCCCACCTACCGCCAGCAAAGCATCCTGATGGCCCGCGACGTGTCACTGGTGGACATGATCTGCCAGTTGCTGTCCAACGAGCGCGATCCGCTCAAGGGCCGCCAGCTGCCGATCATGTACTCGGTACGCGAGGCCGGCTTCTTCACCATCAGCGGCAACCTGGCCACCCAGTTCGTGCAAGCCGTCGGCTGGGCGATGGCCTCGGCGATCAAGGGCGATACCAAGATCGCCTCGGCATGGATCGGCGACGGCGCCACCGCCGAGTCGGACTTCCACACCGCCCTGACCTTCGCTCACGTGTACCGGGCGCCGGTCATTCTCAACGTGGTCAACAACCAGTGGGCCATCTCGACCTTCCAGGCCATTGCCGGTGGCGAATCGACCACCTTTGCCGGCCGTGGCGTGGGCTGCGGCATCGCCTCGCTAAGGGTCGATGGCAACGACTTCGTTGCGGTGTATGCCGCTTCGCGTTGGGCCGCCGAACGCGCGCGCCGTGGCATGGGCCCCAGCCTGATCGAGTGGGTCACCTACCGTGCCGGCCCGCACTCGACCTCTGACGACCCGTCCAAGTACCGCCCCGCCGATGACTGGAGCCACTTCCCGCTGGGTGACCCGATCGCCCGGCTTAAGCAGCACCTGATCAAGATCGGCCACTGGTCCGAAGAAGAACACCAGGCCACCACCGCCGAATTCGAAGCGGCGGTGATCGCCGCGCAGAAAGAGGCCGAGCAATACGGCACCCTGGCCAACGGTCACATCCCGAGCGCTGCCTCGATGTTCGAGGACGTGTACAAGGAAATGCCCGACCACCTGCGCCGCCAACGCCAGGAACTGGGGGTTTGACATGAACGACCACAACAACAGCATCAACCCGGAAACCGCCATGGCCACCACCACCATGACCATGATCCAGGCCCTGCGCTCGGCCATGGATGTCATGCTTGAACGCGACGACAATGTAGTGGTGTACGGCCAGGACGTCGGCTACTTTGGCGGCGTGTTCCGCTGCACCGAGGGCCTGCAGGCCAAGTACGGCAAGTCGCGCGTATTCGACGCGCCGATCTCCGAGAGTGGTATCGTCGGCACCGCGGTAGGCATGGGCGCCTACGGTTTGCGCCCGGTGGTGGAAATCCAGTTTGCCGACTACTTCTACCCTGCCTCCGACCAGATCGTTTCCGAAATGGCCCGCCTGCGTTACCGCTCGGCCGGTGAATTCATCGCCCCGCTGACCCTGCGCATGCCCTGCGGCGGCGGCATTTACGGTGGCCAGACCCACAGCCAGAGCCCAGAAGCCATGTTCACCCAGGTGTGCGGCCTGCGTACGGTCATGCCATCGAACCCGTACGACGCCAAGGGCCTGCTGATCGCCTCGATCGAATGCGACGACCCGGTGATTTTCCTGGAGCCCAAGCGCCTGTACAACGGCCCGTTCGACGGCCACCACGACCGCCCCGTGACACCCTGGTCGAAACACCCGCACAGTGCCGTGCCCGACGGCTACTACAGCGTACCGCTGGACAAGGCCGCCATTGCCCGGCCAGGCAGTGACGTGACCGTGTTGACGTACGGCACCACCGTGTACGTGGCCCAGGTGGCAGCCGAAGAGAGCGGCGTCGATGCCGAAGTGATCGACCTGCGCAGCCTCTGGCCGCTGGACCTCGAGGCCATTGTCGCGTCGGTGAAAAAAACCGGCCGCTGCGTGGTAGTGCACGAGGCCACCCGCACCTGTGGCTTTGGTGCCGAACTGGTGTCGCTGGTGCAGGAGCACTGCTTCCACCACCTGGAGGCGCCAATCGAGCGCGTCACCGGCTGGGACACCCCCTACCCTCACGCACAGGAATGGGCTTACTTCCCTGGGCCTTCGCGGGTAGGTGCGGCACTGAAAAAGGTCATGGAGGTCTGAATGGGCACGCACGTCATCAAGATGCCGGACATTGGCGAAGGCATTGCGCAGGTCGAGTTGGTGGAATGGTTCGTCAAGGTCGGCGACACCATCGCCGAAGACCAGGTGGTGGCCGATGTCATGACCGACAAGGCAACTGTGGAAATCCCTTCGCCGGTCAGTGGCAAAGTATTGGCCTTGGGCGGCCAACCCGGGGAAGTGATGGCGGTCGGCAGCGAGCTGATCCGCATCGAGGTGGAAGGCAGCGGTAACCATGTGGATGTGCCGCAGGCCAAACAGGTGGAAACTGCAGCTTCGCCGGCAGCGCCGCAGGAACCCATGAAGCCGGCCGCCTGCCAGGCACCGGCCAACCACGAAACCGCGCCCATCGTGCCGCGTCAGCCGGGCGACAAGCCGCTGGCTTCGCCCGCCGTGCGCAAGCGCGCCCTGGATGCGGGTATCGAACTTCGCTACGTGCATGGCAGCGGCCCGGCCGGGCGCATTCTGCACGAAGACCTCGACGCCTTCATGAGCAAGCCGCAAAGCAGCACTGGGCAGGCGCCGAATGGCTATGCCAAGCGCACCGACAGCCAGCAGGTGCCGGTGATCGGCCTGCGCCGCAAGATTGCCCAGCGCATGCAGGACGCCAAGCGCCGGGTCGCGCACTTCAGCTACGTGGAAGAAATCGACGTCACGGCCCTCGAAGCCCTGCGCCAGCAACTCAACAGCAAGCACGGCGACAGCCGCGGCAAACTCACCCTGCTGCCGTTCCTGGTGCGTGCGCTGGTGGTGGCGTTGCGTGATTTCCCGCAGATCAACGCGACCTACGACGACGAAGCGCAGGTCATCACCCGCCATGGTGCGGTGCATGTCGGCATCGCCACGCAAGGGGACAACGGGCTGATGGTGCCGGTGCTGCGCCACGCCGAAGCAGGCAGCCTGTGGGCCAACGCCAGCGAGATCACGCGCCTGGCCCATGCCGCGCGCAACAACAAGGCCAACCGCGAAGAACTGTCCGGTTCGACCATCACCCTGACCAGCCTCGGTGCGCTGGGCGGTATCGTCAGCACGCCCGTGGTGAACACGCCGGAGGTGGCGATCGTCGGCGTCAACCGCATGGTCGAGCGGCCGGTGGTGATCGACGGCCAGATCGTCGTGCGCAAGATGATGAACCTGTCCAGCTCGTTCGACCACCGGGTGGTCGATGGCATGGACGCCGCCCTGTTCATCCAGGCCGTGCGTGGCCTGCTCGAACAACCTGCCTGCCTGTTCGTGGAGTGATCATGCAACAAACCCTACAAACCACCTTGCTGATCATCGGCGGCGGCCCTGGCGGCTATGTCGCGGCCATCCGCGCCGGGCAACTGGGCATACCCACGGTGCTGGTCGAGGGCCAGGCGCTGGGCGGTACTTGCCTGAACATCGGCTGCATCCCGTCCAAGGCACTGATCCACGTGGCCGAGCAGTTCCACCAGGCAACCCGCTACACCGAAGCCTCACCGCTGGGCATCAGCGTGGCTTCGCCGCACCTGGACATCGGCCAGAGCGTGGCCTGGAAGGACGGGATCGTCGACCGCCTGACAACCGGGGTCGCCGCCTTGCTGAAAAAACACGGAGTCAAGGTTGTGCATGGCTGGGCCAAGCTGCTCGACGGCAAGCAGGTCGAGGTCGATGGCCAACGTATCCAGTGCGAACACCTGCTACTGGCCACCGGTTCCAGCAGCGTTGAACTGCCGATGCTGCCGCTGGGTGGCGCGGTCATTTCCTCCACCGAAGCGCTGGCACCCAAAGCCCTGCCCCAACACCTGGTGGTGGTGGGCGGTGGTTACATCGGCCTGGAGCTGGGTATCGCCTATCGCAAACTGGGCGCGCGGGTCAGCGTAGTGGAAGCGCGCGAGCGCATTCTGCCGACTTACGACACTGAACTGACGGCACCGGTGGCGGAGTCGCTGAAAAAGCTGGGCATCGCCTTGCACCTGGGCCATACCGTCGAGGGTTACCGAGATGGCTGCCTGCTGGCCAATGATGGCCAGGGTGGGCAGTTGCGCCTGGAGGCTGACCAGGTACTGGTGGCGGTCGGCCGCCGACCACGCACCCGCGGCTTCAACCTGGAATGCCTGGACCTGAAGATGAACGGCGCCGGCATCGCCATCGACGAGCGCTGCCAGACCAGCATGCACAATGTCTGGGCCATCGGTGACGTGGCTGGCGAGCCGATGCTGGCGCACCGGGCCATGGCCCAGGGCGAGATGGTGGCCGAGATCATCGCCGGCAAAACCCGCCGTTTCGAGCCGGCAGCCATTGCCGCCGTGTGCTTCACCGACCCGGAAGTGGTGGTGGTCGGCAAAACCCCGGAGCAGGCCAGCCAGCAGGGCCTGGACTGCATCGTCGCGCAGTTCCCGTTTGCTGCCAATGGCCGGGCCATGAGCCTGGAGTCGAAAAGCGGTTTCGTGCGCGTGGTGGCGCGCCGTGACAACCATCTGATCGTGGGTTGGCAGGCGGTTGGCGTGGCCGTTTCCGAGCTGTCCACGGCGTTTGCCCAGTCGCTGGAGATGGGCGCATGCCTGGAGGATGTGGCCGGCACCATCCATGCCCACCCGACGCTGGGTGAGGCGGTACAGGAAGCGGCACTGCGCGCCTTGGGGCACGCCCTGCATATCTGACACTGAAGCGGCCAAGGCCGATTTGGCCCGCGGCGCCGTGAGGCGCCGCGGGTCTTTTTTTACTCACGGGGCCGGCACAGGCTACTCGGCTATGACGTTCTTGCCATTACCCTTGGCCCGGTACAGCGCCTGGTCCGCCCGCGCCAGCAGCTCAACCTGGTCCTCACCGCCGCGCCGCTGCACCACGCCGTAGCTCATGGTCAACCGGCAGTCGCCTACCGGCTCCAGCTGCTGTACGGCCTGGCGCAGGCGCGTTGCTACGTCCAACGCCTCGCTCAGGGCGGTCTGCGGCAGCACGATGATGAACTCGTCACCCCCCCAACGCGCCAACAGGTCAAAATCACGCAGGCAGCTGCTCAGGTTTTCCGCCACCTGCACCAATGCCCTGTCACCCTGCGCGTGGCCATAGCGGTCATTGATCGGCTTGAAATCATCCATGTCCATGGCAATCAGTGACAACGGCTGGCGAAAGCGCTGAGCGCGCTGACACTCCAGTTGCAGCTCCTTTTCCAGCCGGTAGCGACTGGCGACGCGGGTCAGGGCATCGCGTTCGGCCAGCTCGCGGTTTTCATCCAGCTGGCGCTGCAACTGCTGGTTGACCCAGGACAGTTCGCGGGTTCGTTCGGCAACCAGGCTCTCCAGCGATTGGTTCTTCTGTTGCAGCTGCGCAACCAGGCGCTTGCCAGCGTCAATGTTGCGGTGCGCACCGAGCATGCGTGCCACCGAGCCATCGGCGTTGCGGTCGATGATGTAGCCAGTGTCCTCGATCCACAGGTAACTGCCATCCTGGCAGCGGCAACGGTACTCGATAAGGTAACGCTCGGTGCGCTGCTCGATGTAGGCCTCGAAATGCGCCATCACCCGGGGGTAGTCTTCGGGATGGATCACACTTTCCCAGGTGAATACCGAGTTGGCCTTGGAATGGTTGGCATAGCCCAGCATGGCGTACCAACCGGGGTTGCGATAAACGTAGCCGGTGTTGGCGTTCCAATCCCAGATGCCATCGCTGACCAACTCGAACAAGGTGTGCAACTGCTGCTCACTGAAGCCGGCGGGCACCGGCCTGGTTTCCTGATTCATGCGCTCTCCCTGATGCCCAGCAACTGCGTGCCCATCAAGGGGCTGCCGACATTATGTGTTTGCCGCAGGCGGCAAGATCATGTCTGTCAGTGGCAAGCATAAGCCTGGCGCTGGGAGACCGGAAGAGATCCAACGGCGTCTATTTTTACCGGCCATGGCGGCCTGATCGGCGGCAAGCCTCAGGGCTTTGGAGAGGTAGGCAAACAGAGGGGGAAATGGCGTCCCAGGCAGGAATTGAACTGTTATCCGGGCAGGCAGCCCTCCCCCTCACACAGGCAAAACCAAATAACCTACTGATTCCAAATAGAAAAAAATCGCCATTTCCGCTTCGGCTGAATAGGCGTCCTGCCGCCTATTGGACGCGCGGACGACAAACTGACTCAGGTGCAGAGGATCGCTTACCGACCTATAACGAAGGGGAATCTGTGATAGCAAAGCTCTATAAAGTTTCGGATCATCGATGCCAATGACAGGGGCGGCCCAGCTGAGAGATGAGCTGAGGTAGTTCGGCGAGGCTACGGTTGGCTTCCCGCCATAAAATCCTGGGCGCCGCCGATAGCCCGTTTGCGAACGCAGCCACTCTGCCTGCATCGGGCGCCCGACCCGATTTCGCCTGCAGGTTTCTCCCAGTTCACGCAGGTCATCGTGAATTTTGCGATAGCCGTACACACTGCCACTTCCCAGCCAAGCATGCTTGATCAAGCCAAGTAGCCGTTGAACTTCTTTGGCTCGGGCAGACTGAGGCTCGGCCAGCCAGGCGTAGTAGCCGCTGGGATGTACCTTGAGGGTTTGGCAAAGGCGACGTACCGGGTAATCCGTCGAGTGCTTCTTAATAAAGGCGTACTTCAGCCGCACTCCTTGGCAAAGTACGCGGCGGCCTTCTTTAAGATGTCTCGCTCTTCCGTCACGCGTTTGAGTTCAGCGCGTAGCTTACGCAGCTCGGCCTGCTGATCATCGTCTTGCTGACGCTGTTCTTGGGGCTTGCTGTAGAGCTTGATCCAGGCGTAAAGGCTGCGAACGGACATCCCCAGACGCTGGGCAACATCGGCGACAGGCTTGCCTTTCTCGGTCACTTGCTTGACCGCTTCGTTCTTGAATTCTTCGGGGTAACGCTGACGACTCATAGCACCTCCTATTTGGGCCTCGTTATGAGGTTTGGAGGTGTCTACGAAACCAGCGGCGATTCACTATTGAAGGCCATGCGTAAGGCATACCGATCCATGAGGCCGGTACAGCAGATCATGGTTCTTACCCTGTTGCACCTTTACCGTGGGGGGCGCGACAAAACTTTTCTCATCGGCGGATGCCCAACGAAAATTTCTGCAGTAGAGGCTCTCAAAGCCCTTCGCCAAGATGGCGAGGCATTGAAGGTTTGGGCACACCTCGTAACTCATTACGCGGGGTGGTGATCGCTCCGATCCGATTCTCCAGCCGTCTTCGAGTCCAGGAATGCAACCACAGCCCCTGCGGGGAGACTCGATAGGTATCCCGCCTTCATCACATCACGTAGATCTCGTAGCCGCGCCTCCGCCCGGTAGCGCTCACCGGTGAATCGATCTCTTCGAGCCCGAAGGTTCGATTGCACTAAGCGAGCGACTCATCGTGTCATCCTCACATCAAGCTTGCTGATTCAAATGCTCCTCAGCCTATTGCATTAATGATGGCGGTAAGCCATACAGGCAGATCAGAACACATGGAGGGGTGGGCTATGAAGAAAACTGCGTTTCTCATATTGGTCGCTAGTACGCTGAGCGGTTGCTCTTGGTTTAATCCTTACGATACTTGGGGTGAATCAGGCTATGTCTGGTGCAATGACAGATATCTAGAGCATCGGAATTGGGACGCCCAAACAGAAGACGCTGCTACGAGAGGGTACATGTATGGCCTAGCTGCAGCGCTTACCCTGCAGGGAGATCGATCTGACAAAAGTTCTCGGGCTCACTGGTTTACTGATCCATCGAACCTTCGGCCTCTTGAGCCACCAGGCAAAAAGGATTGGTCGGGGTTCGAAGCTGCAACGTTTGTGCACAAACCCCGCGACTCCAGGCAGCCTGAAGAGATCATCATTGCTTTCACTGGATCAAACGATTTTCGCGATTGGGCGACGAATTTTGACCCGTTCGCGACCAGGCAGTACGACTTGGCGGTGGCATACACCAAGAAGCAGTTGAGTGATCCGCAGGTTCAGGGGAAAAGGGTTGTGTTGACGGGCATATCTCTAGGTGGAGCGCTCGCTGTACACGTCCTGAAGGTTTCGGGGTTAGAACCGTTCATCAGCGAGGTGTGGGCGATCAACCCAAGCCCTAAAATCTACTCAAAACTGGCTGCCAGCGAGTCCATGAAGAAAAAGACTTGGCTTGCTTATTCAAGTGGCGAAGCTCTCAGTGCGCTGAGGTCGCCTTGGTTCAGCTGGCTGCCAACCATGGGCACAATCGAACCAGGCAAAGGTCAGACGGCGGTTTTCGAACTCGTGGACTCTAATGGGATTTACGCGCACTACCGCTGGGGGGCCGCGAGACAGATGCTGTGGATTGCAGACTCCCGCCTATCCAAGGGGCACAAGGATCAATGGACTGAGCCGCTTGAGATCATCGCGCACAGCTGTTTCCGTAGCTGCCTCACCCAAGAAAAGTCTGAGATCCCCATCAGGAAAGAGCTGCAGCCTACAGCTCCGCTTGAGTCAAAATTTTTCCCGCACGCCTATAGCTGTGTACTTGAAGACTAACTCTGTTTGAGCCGGCCGGGATTCTCCCGGCCATTCCAACAAGCCCATATGACTCTGAGGTCAACGTCTTCTCGCAGGAATGGAAAGAGTTTATGACGAAGCGGCTCCCCCCTCCACGCCTCAGTTGATGACCGATCCATCGATAGCCATTATGGATCTGAATGCTACTCCGTAAGCCTCAAATCCCAGCTTCGGCCACTTAGACCTGTAGTCGAGAGAGTCATGATGGTGCCCATGAACAACCATTCGTGCGCCCATTGCCTGGGCGAGCTCATCAATCTCTGAGTAGCCATATGGGTGACAGCTAGGGGCCTCATGGCAGACCAGAATGTCTGATTTCTCCATTGCGAGAGTGAAGTAGTCGTCCGGAAAAATTGCCGAACGCGCGCTCTGCTTTTTGGTGGCTACGATGTCTGCATGCTGCGGCCGGAGAGCTAGGCGCTCGAGAAAGTCCTCATAATTCTGGATGCCGGTATCTGGGCTGCCTGGTAGCCAAACTTGGGACTCGAAGGTGCCACCCAGCCCCGCTATGCGATGACCTGCAACCACCACTACCCGACCATGCAGGCTGCGGCCAGCGAAGCCGCTGCCATGCAGATTGTGCCAGTAGCTCCTTTGATCCGTGTCGTGATTACCATGTATGTACCAGATCTCGGTAAGTCCAAGGATCGGACGCAGGATCGTGTCTAGAGGCAAGCTGCATTCAAGGTCACCTAGGAAGACAACTGCGTCGGGACGATGGACTTTCACGAGTCGAATTACATGATCGAAGTGCCCATGCACGTCGCCGAGAAAGCAAATCATTCCTAAGACCCTGCTGAAAATTTCCGGTTGGTTTGCGATGAACCGCCCTTCAAGTGCGTCCCACCCTTCCCGTGCACACCAATCCGTTCTTGGTGCCGCCAATCCATCACTGCCTGGCCAGCAGCTCGCTTTGGATGATTTCAAAGCTCATCGCAACGACACGAAGCGCCAACTCATAGCCTTTCCAGAGGTTCACCCGATCATCTGGGAGGTCACCGTAGCGCGCAGAGACTTCGGGGTAGATCGCGAGCTCTGCCTCGGTGAAGCCTGGGTCTGGCTTGACCTTAAGCAGCTCCGTCCTCAGCGGTACAAGTCGGTGGCTGAACCGCTTCTGAAGCGTCGCATCCGTATGCCCCAACATTAGGACGAGCACAGCCTTGATGGATATCTCCACAGCTAGACGTGCGTCCTCCAGGGCCTTCGCACTGGGAGGGGAGCTAAGAAGTGCTGCGGTTGCGCTAGTGAGCTGACGGGAGGCCGCCACCACGAACTGGCAAACAGCTGACGGGTTAGCCTCGTCGAGGCGCCTGATGTTCTCTTCCATCACAAAGACGCCATAGGCGTTACTAAAGTGCTGTTCGTAGGCCTCAAGAGATTCAGGGGAGCTGGCCAGACGCTGCACCAGATAAGTTGGTACGTTTCTGAACTGCTCCAGCGGAGAGATCTGCGGACGCCCGTAGACCACAGGCATTACGACCTCGACGAAGGCCATGTCCCAATAGAACGCGGCCCTGCCGAAAGGCTGGCGGACATGTAGCCCATAGGTGGTGTTCCTACTGAACCACTCCCCTATGACTTTGGTTGCCTCCGCGCCGAAGGCCAGGCTTTGCTGAGAATCAATGCACCACCTGCGAAACGCCTCGATCGGGCGACGCTCAGGGATCAATCCCTCCTTGGCCAGCGTCTCGTTGATTCCTTCAAGCCATGACTCTGTTGGCAGCTTTATCCCTGACACAACTAGTCCTCACTCAGATCAAGATGTGAGCGGGATAATCGCACATGCGCTCGTCATCTTGCCTCAATTTTGCACAGGCACTGGTCACCGAAAAGGCAGTTGGAAGCGGTTTCAGCCGTTGAGCGGCACCCAAACGATTTGGGCGCAGCCTTCGGGATCTGCTGCAACCAGCTGCCCTGTAGGCAGGAGTCTGGAGCATGAACGTTCGAGTTTGCCAGATCTATACACACACCAGTGCCAAACCTCTAAACAAGCTGAATCAAGAAAACGAAAAATGTCGCTTTTGAGCTTGATTCTCTGAAACCGGCCCGGAGACTCTTCGAGTACACGTTGACCACAAATGCGTGCCGTGATATCACTTTACCATCGGGCTCGGGGCACGATTTAACTTTCCACTGACTATATGCGGTGGCCACTGCAAGGGTAGCTTTGCCTGATCGTGCTCGGAGTTGACGTTAACGATGGCGCTGGTAGAAGAGAAAATAGCCCCGAGACCCGGTACTACGAATGGATATCGACGAAATTCTCAAGAATTTATTTGCCCCAGGCTTTAGCAGCCTTGATAGTTTCTGCCAGCTTTTAAAGGTTGACCAGAACAAATTACTGTACTTTCTTTACAAAAGGAAGGGCAGCCACTACGTCAGCTTTTCCATTTTGAAGAAAAATAAAACCCATCGATCCATCAAAGCCCCAAAACGGGTGATGAAATCAATTCAGCATGCACTTTTGCCGCACTTGGAAAAGTTTTACTCCCCTAAATCTTCCAGCCATGGCTTCGTCAAGGGCAGGAACGTTAAGACAAATGCCCAGATTCACTCCAGAAAAAGATATGTATTCAACATTGATTTGAAAGATTTTTTCGAAAGCATTCACTTCGGGCGAGTCAGAAACTTATTTATGGCTCATCCATTTAATGCTCCCCACAATGTTGCTACGGTGATGGCACAAATCTGTTGTAGCGATGGAAAATTAGCTCAGGGCGCCCCTACGTCACCGCTGATATCTAACATGATCTGCCGGAAGCTTGACTCACAGCTGCAGGCGCTAGCGAAGTCAGGCAAATGTCATTTCACCAGATATGCTGATGACATCACTTTTTCGTTTACCAGCACCGCAAAACATCTACCGAAGGATATTGTCGAAATTTCCCAAGACGGCAGAGCGATACCTGGGCGTGAGCTGGAAGAAATTATCAAATCCAATGGGTTCATCATAAATCCTGAAAAGACGCGCCTTCAGCACCGAACGCAGCGACAAATGGTAACGGGGCTTGTCGTTAACGATATGCCGAACGTCACCAGAGAGTTTATCCGTTTAACGAGTTCAATGATCAATGCCCTTAAGCGCTACGGGCCTGAGCTAGCAGAGGCCAGATATCTGGAGATCCTTGAGGGCCAGAATCAGCCGCTGCAGCCACGACAAATTCTGCGAACAAAGGACAATGCGGGCGATTTTTATATCAAGGTGGTCAAAGGAAGATTGAATTATATCCAGATGGTTAGAGGGCGAGGGGACAAGATATACCGTCGATTGGCGTACGAGTTCACAGTTGCAATAGGCAAAGAAAATCCTGAATTCAAAAAATCGCCGGAAGAAATTCTAGGAAACTCTATTTTTGTTGTGAAGAACATCATTGAGGAAAGCCAAGGAACAGCCTTCCTTCTGGAGGGTGTCGGCATTGTGACCAACGAACACGTCGTGACCGGTGTATCAAAAACCATCGCTCGTCACGCGATTTCGTTACACCGTGCCGGTGATCCGAAAGAATACACCGCAGAGCTTATCCTTTCGGACAAGAAAGCAGATTTGGCTGTTTTCCATCCCAACGAGGAGTTTCAAAATATCCCTGCCCTGCGAAAATGTGACAAAACTGTTATTCGCCCCACTGATCCGGTTTTATCTATCGGTTTCCCTAAACATCGAGACGGTACGGAACACTACATCGCGAAAGGCCATACTACTCAACGGCGTCGACAGGTTGACCTCGACCTCTGGCTGGTAGATTTTACGCTAATGGAGGGAAATAGCGGTGGCCCTATGTTCAACGACTCAATGAAAGTGATCGGCGTTACAGCTAGGGGCGCTAAAAACAATATCGACGCAGCGCTTTACGGTTTCATACCACTGGAGAGCTTGAATAACTTTACAAAAAGAGCCGACTTTCAGCTTCTAAAAAGGCTGTACGACCATCTGGAGAATGGATCGCTAAACCTCTTGCCCCACATTCTCGGCAAGGGCATTTTTAGCAGCAGCTACCAAACAGAGCACCATAAAGAACTCTTTCAGAAGGCTAAGTCAGCTTGATGGATGACCAGAGCTCGATGGGGCTTTGCCGCGCCGTCAGCGATGGACTACGTAGTTGTATCAATACCCTGTCCCAAATGACCGGGATCTGGTTGCAGGATAGCTGACTGATCAATGGCCAGCCCAGGGCAGGCAGACCTAGCAGCCAAGTACACATCACACCACTCTCTAACACGAATGGTATGATATGCGACCAAGCGCGCCACCCTCATCGCCACCAAGCTGTCCCTATCGCCGACAATTCATCATCGCTCGGCCAGACAAGTGCTGGGGCTCATTCAAGGTGTGAGCTCAGGCTCTGATTTCTTTCTGGATTTTACGCCAGTGAGAGCGGAGCTGTTGACGAATGGTTTTAGAATCCATAATGTCTGCGGCTCTGTACCCGTATGTTATGAAGTTCCGGCGTCCGAGATGTGAATATCCTTTATATATCGATTTGAGAAATAGCTCACGATCCACCTCACCCCTTTCTCTACGAAGAGCATTGATCCGTTCTCTAGACTTCTTGGCTAGCCGAATTTTTACACGCATTTTACGATAGTAGCGTGTCAAAGATGCGGGCCGAAGGTAAATGCGACTCCCATCAAACATGAAACCCAGATACTGTATTGGCTTTTCTGCAGCTAGTTCACCACGGCGATTACGTTTAAACTGCCGGACGTCTGTTTTCTTATGCTGTATTTCAAGCCTAAGCTTTCGTATTTCCTCAACAACAAAATCATGCGCCTTTGTTTCAAATTCGATTGGACAAACCACCATAATGTCATCGCAGTACCGGTAGTACACCGACTCTGTTGCGGCCAAAAAGGCAATCATTTGACGATCAAATTCTAGCATATAGAAGTTGGATATTAGCGCACTAATTGGAGACCCTTGAGGTATACCAAATGCCTCCAGATTCGGGTTGATTAACTCTCCAGCGCGCACAACCTCCCTGAAAGCTTCAGGCATGCACAAGCGATTATTTTCAACGGAGGGATTGTGAATCGAGACACCTAGAGCCTCAAACGCTGCGACCTTGCTAACCCAAGAATATTTCGTTATAGCCTTATAAACGGCAAAATGATCTTTGGGAAGAATTTTCAACCCGAGCAATCTTGCCCAAGCTTTTTTGATAAGGCCATGGTCAAGCTCATCGAAAAAACTCTTAATATCAAAACAAAGTACGCTGCACTCGTCGCGTGATTTGATCTCTTCGAACGCCGCGTGAGCATGGTGGATATTACTTTTGCCATCTACTGAGCGAAACGCTAACACCGAAGTACCCAAGCCGTGCAGTGCAAGCTCCTTTTCATACGCGGCACTTAAAATAGCTGAATAATAAGCATATATATGCGAATCTATATGCGCAGCATAAGAAATATTTCGCCGCTTATTAACCTGAGTAAATATTTTATGCTTAGAATTGTAGCTTATTTTAGTGGAAAGCGCGACATTACGAATAAAAGGATAAAATGAATGCGTACTAACCTTATCAGGATTTGCTACATAATTTAATGCTTTATTCACGCCAACAGGGCGATCAAAATGAAGATATTTCCTGGGCTTATACCACTCGCGGCTATCCATTTCAGCTAATTTATCCATGAAATAAGCCAACCGGTGAGGCTAGGATGGCGGCATTCCCTGGCTACCTCACCGGCTAATCTTAAATGTTCCCCACACTATCCATTCCCGCGTACCGAAACGGTAACGTGAACTAGGCCGCAATTGCTAGGGATGACGTATAATGTCAGGATCACGATAATTGTTTCGCTCGGAGGTGCTCAATGAAGAACAAGTTCCGCTCGTTCGCTCTCAGCCTGTTGGTCGCCTGGGCGACAAATATGGTTGAGATTGACAATCTGTGATTCACCTCGTGATCATATACCACGAGCGCTTGAGAATTTAGCAGAGCCCACCAAGTAAAACAAGCCCAACAATCCTCTATCAACCTTCGGCGAACTGAATCGCCCACACCACTCTAGAGCTCTTAAATCAAGCAGATTTGGCGTCAAAAAGCTGACTAATTTTCCAATTAAACCACGGATAGCACTGACCGATAACCTCAAATCTAAATTGTCATCAGTATTATCTTTGAAAGGTAAAAGCCACGACCTGATGGTTGTCAAGTCAGGCTTGGCAGCATCTAGATGACTGTGGCCTGCTGACTAACCGTGCGGGAGGGCAGATTCCAACTCGTCAGCATTAGGTCGATGTGGACAGACTGAACCTGGGAGAGGGCCTTTACTCCACCACTCTTGGGGCAGACAGACCGCACTGCGTTTAGCGTTCCTTACTAATGGCTGGTCTTGGATGGCCCGCCAAGCGCCTGGAATTGATAGTCGGTGACTGCCTGAAAGCCGTGTTCAGCTAACAGCCGTAGGCGCTCAAGCTCAGCGCCACCGATACAATCGGCTTGGGCTTGGTGATACCTCTTCATAGCCTCCACGGCATCCGACTACATCGGATGATCAGGAGGCAATACGCTGCTGAGATTCTTCTCCACCATGTTCACTCCGAGGGTCTGACTAACGGGCGTTCGGTGTCGATGACTACGCTCGATTATCTTGGAAGTCGCGGGCATGGAGGTCAGCTGGGTACCGGCATTTCAGGTAAACCTCCGTTGCCACCATTACACGCGACGCCGCTGAATCTCGACACAGAGGGAGACCCGCCGTGAGCAATAGGGCAGCACCAAAGGCATCAAGGTGAAATCGAACTCACGAATTCGGAGATCTGCCTCCAGTAGTGAAGCAGCAGATACCCGCTGATTACAACGGCCTCAGGGAACGCGACGTAAGCCACAACGGGGTTCACGAATCTGTCATCGATGCCAAGCACGAGCAACAATCCGAGGCACAGGATGATGCACGATATCAGGACGACAGTGAACACTGTCATAGCCACGCTCACCGCGAATATCAACTCCATGATCGTCCTTAACACCAGGCTTTGCTCCTTGAGATTATGCTATCGCCTGGAGGCAGATCTGGCCGTTACTGCCTCTAGAGAGGATTTTACAGCGGCAGTAGCCCCTGCGGGGATTGGCGAGTGTAGTGGTCAACTCATCCCGGACACGGTTTTGAGTTTTTCTTCTGCTTTCGCTGGAGCTAGTCCATCGTTGAACTGATGAGGCCGGATCCAGTTGTAGTGGCCCATTAGGTATTGGCCAATGTCTCGTTGAGCTTGCTGCCCGGTCAGGTAGCCCGTGGTCGGTATCCACTCTGATTTCAAGCTGCGGAAGACTCGCTCCATCGGTGCATTATCCCAACAGTTGCCTCGGCGGCTCATGCTCTGGCGTATGCGGTAGCGCCACAGTCTCTGGCGGAACTGACGGCTGCCATATTGCGATCCCTGGTCGGAGTGGAACAGTAGTCCTTGAGGCTTTCCACGCTGTTCGTAAGCTACGTCCAGCGCTTTGACGACTAAGTCTGCATCCGGCTTCTCTGATAAGGCCCAGCCCACCACTCTGCGTGCGTAGAGATCCAGTACAACTGCGAGATAGTGCCATTTGCCTTGAGCCCAGACGTAAGTTATGTCTCCACACCAGACCTGATTTGGCGCTTCGACATCAAACGCTCGGTTCAAGGTATTCGGAATATCTGGCCGCTGCACTGTGGCCTTTTTGTACGCATGTGATCCTGGCTGCTTGCTGATCAACGCCAGCTCACGCATCAGGCTGCGTACCTTGAACCGCCCGATTTGCTCACCTTCTTCTTGCATCATTGCCTTGATGGTACGGCTGCCGGGCGCACCTCGACCTCGCGTGAACAACTCATTCACTCGACTGCGCAACCGCAGTCGTTCAACGTCCGGAGTTCGCCTTCTGTGACGATGTGCGTAGTAACTTGAGCGAGTGACTTCAAACACTTCGCACAAACAATCAACGGGCTCATGATCGCTGAGCTGGCGGATCAGCGCGTACGCTCGAGATCTTCCGACATCAAGAGCGCGGTAGCCTTTTTTAGTATCGATTTCTCGCGTTCAAGGCGCGTGATCCGGGCTTCCAACTCTTGGATTTTTTGCTGCTCTGGCGTCAACGCTTTGCTGGCCGGCGTAACGCCGCCGCGCTCCTGCTGAAGCTGATTAACCCATCGGCGCAGTGCCGACTCGACCAAGCCGAGCGAACGGGCCGCTTCGGCATGGCTGTAGCCTTGATCGAGCACCAGGCAGGCAGCTTCGCGCTTGAACTCAGGGGTAAAGGTACGGCGTTGCTTGGTCATCAGACACCTCTCTGTGGCGAGCATTCTCGCCTAAATGGGTGTCCGGGGTTAGTAGACCACTACAGTAAACGCTATTGGAGGCCAAGCATGCGAGCTGAAAAGTTTTTGCGGAAGTAAACCTTGGAACGCCCTCCTAACGCGGCGCAGGATCTAACCCGCACATTCAATCGGCTAATCGTGCGCGCGTGGCTCGCCGGGATAACTCTCGAGAGTACGCGCCTTCATTGTGGTATACCCGACTGGATAAAGGAGGGACTCACCTGCGCATGAATACAGAACGCTACCACGACATACCACCAGGCGCGCTGACGGCCCGAGAGGTCTGCCAGGTGTTGCGAGAGGTGGTGCTCGGACGCCGGACAATGACTAAGGTCGGTAACCAGTCTTGGGAACAGCTATACGCCGGCCATTTCGAGGTCGATGTAGAGGGATGGCGGATCACGATCTACAACGACTGTGATGAGCTGGACTACTGCGAGCGGTGCGTGAGTCCGGAGGGAAACAGCTGGGGTTTCGATCCAGGTGATCGGACAGATCCGATTGCTCTGCTATCGACATGGGAGCATCAGAGCCTAGAGCGGATGCTGAAAGCTCTTTAGTCAGGAGCTGGCGTACCCCAGATGGCCCAGCTGTTGTGAACCAAGCCACGGCTTATAGCGATGTCTCAGCCCTGTGCGTTTCCATCCGTGACGCCCATGGGCCCCGATTGCTCCCCGCACCTAAAGCTCTTCCCCCGTGCTCATCCCAGCACAATGCTCATAGTGAAAAAAAGACCGGCACATTGCTCATAATTTCGCGCCATCTCGGATTTGGTTAGGCTGCGGCTTTCCCAAATTCGGAGGACGATCATGGACAACCAACTGCGAAAGCACGCGAAAGAACTGCGCGAAGCTGCAGACGTTAGCGTCAACCTCGCAGCAATGTGGGCCAACGTTGCTGAGCGAACCTGGAGATCTTGGGAAACCGAGAGCGGCAACGTCACCTCACGCTTACCTTCCCCCGCTGCGCTATGGAGCTTCCTGGCTCGTTCAGGGATCAACATTCGAAAACTGGGTCTTCAGATCGAAGCAAAACCGCGCGGGCTTGCCCTCGCTGTCGCCTGCTACAAGGGAGGCGTCGGGAAGACATCCATCACTGTGAACCTCGCTGCCGCACTTGCTGAATTAGGCTTCAGGGTGGCCGTGGTGACCAATGACTTTAACCACCGTTATGCATGTGAAGATGGCGAGGTGCCGGAGCCTGGTAGCTGGGCGGGTCGAGTTGGGTTCTACGATGAGCGTGATCTCATCACCTTCCCGTCTGCAGTAAAGCAACGACGTAAAAAGATTCGCGACCACCTGGCGGCCCTGCCCCCGAAAGAACGAGCTAGCTACCAGCTTGTACATGCTGAAGAACTGGAAGCTCTGGAGCGGAAACAGCGAGCCACCGAGAAGCTGAGCAGTCTGATCGCGCGGCACGACTACGTGTTGTTTGACGTGAATGGTGAGCTGGAGCTTGTGCGGCGCTTCGCAAACTTGGTTGCCGTGGTCGTGGACACCAACTGTTCGATGGCTGTACGCAGCGCTGGAAAATTCGTCACAGCACTGCAGGACGTCAAATGTCGTGAGACGGCACCCAGCTATTTCGGCTTGCTGACCAATTGTGATGTGGGAGGCGTCAGCACGGCGTTTGAGGAGTTTGTTGGTGACTTCGTGGAACTGAGCGATGAGCAGTACCAGGAGATCAACGAATCAAAATACTCGATCTGTCGGCGCCGCGAGCGGGTACTTGAGCTGGTCGATTCGTTGAGGTTTCCTCTACTGCATACTGAATTGACCGGCGCGTATCGGATTGCCATTGAGATGCTGGAAGACGCTCTGCCTCCGGAACAAGAGTATGGGTATTACAGCGCATTCGTGGACTTCGCACCGCGCTCTCACGCTGCTCGAGAGATGCGGCGCCTAGCAGATGAGCTCATCCATTGGCGGCTTCGCCACATCTGGAATTGACATAGGCGGCCACTTCGTGTCCGTAGCAGCGACATTCTCGTAGCTTCGGTGTCAATGCCGTCGACAGCGAGCTACTTAATTGCTTGGTTCTAAATAAACGGTCAACGAGTACGCAGGCCTTCTCAACCCTACCAATGCCTAGGAGCAGTGGTAGGGGAATTTAAGGAATGGGCAGGAGTCTAGGGGTCACCTGATTTCGCTGCCCATTACCGGCTTATCAGCCGCGCCGCCCGATCATGCGGCTTCCTCAGACTCGTTATTCGCCTTCGCTCGATTTACTTCCCAGGGCAAAGCAGGCTGAGAGCGGATCTTCTTGTACTTACCCTTGGCAAACATGTAGGTCTGCAGCTCCTTGAAACGCCGGCTGCTCCCGACCATCTCGTAGGTAATCAAGAAAGCTACCAGTGGCTTGTTTGCAGTCTGCCAGTGCTCGCAGATCTGATCTGTCGTCAGCTTGAGATCGGTAACCCTGCTGTAGCCAATGAAGGTCTGGAAAACAGCCCCATCGGTCTTTTGTAGCAGCTTAGAGAACTCATTGATGTCAGTGTGGGCTCGCTTCCACTCCCATTCCACAAACGAAAGTGTGTCAGCGTCGCTATAGCGAATCACCGCATCTGTACGCCCCCCTTGCTCAAACAAAGCTCTCGCGCCAAGCAGCGTGGCGCACTGCCTTACGACCAGTCCAAGATGGATTGTCCAGTCGGCACGTCCTGCTATGGCATGCGCCTCAGACACCGGGAAATCCCGGTACCACAGACAATTAAACAATGTGATGAAATCCCTTTCGACTCGCTTCATGTGTTCCCTTAGAGC
Source organism: Pseudomonas sp. NY5710 (assembly GCF_013305665.1). Taxonomy (NCBI): domain Bacteria; kingdom Pseudomonadati; phylum Pseudomonadota; class Gammaproteobacteria; order Pseudomonadales; family Pseudomonadaceae; genus Pseudomonas; species Pseudomonas sp. NY5710. The sequence continues at coordinate 1,627,320 of NZ_CP045554.1, read as the reverse complement.
CATCCATTCTCTGATGTCATTGATGAGGGCCTGGTGGTTGCGATGATGACGTCCTTCTCAATGGTCACCGTTGCCAGGCACCCCTCAGATTTCATCGCGTTGACTAACCTCCGATTTGACTCGGTGTTTCTCACCTTGATCTTCTTGACCTTCGCGCTCACGGTTTTGAAGTCCTCATCGTCGAGCAACCCTAGAGCTGCAGCAATGTCCGGCCACTTCATCCCGGGAAGACATTGTGTCAGCATTTCAGAGCGCTGCTCCGGGGTGAGGCTCGCGTTGCAAACCAGATGTCGCAGTACAGGCATCAGCGAATCAGCAAACCTTGCCCCGGCTTGATTGGCCAGCATAGATACACGGCCGAGCTCTGGAACCGCTTCCGGTTTGCTTTCAATCGTCTCCAGGCTAAGCCCTGACCACATCTGAATTTTCTGTGTGAGTGACAGCGCTTTGCTTTTGCTCAGCGTGAGCATCGTGTCGAGCTGGAGCGAGCTGATATCGATCTCTGCTTTTGCTAGATCCCACCGTTCAACCAGGTACTTGCCTTCGAGGTGAGGGCAAGTATTCAGTACGATCTCCCTGACTTCCGAGCTGTATGGCAAAAATGATGAGGCTACCAGCATGCCCCAGCGACCCTCAGGTAGCGCTGTTTTTATCATTGCTAGGTCTTGAAGCACGACGCCATTGAGCAATACCTGGAGCACGTCATTACTGATACCGGTGGAGCTGAGAAGATACTGTTGCAGCGACCAGTCTGCGCTCGTTGACTGCCACAGCGTGCCCTTGAGAGACGAAGCATTCCGAGCGATGAAGCCGGTGAATACGGCTGTGGGTTCCGATCCGATTTCTTCGTCCGAGACGTTGCCGTTTGGCCCAACGACTTTCTCAAAAAAAATCCACACGACGTCAGCTTTGGCCACCAGGCGATCACTCTCAAGTGCCTTTGCCCAAAGATATCTCGGGGCGTAAGTAAGTGTGTGTAGGTCACAGGTCGTGTGATCGAAGAGTCTATTTGTCAGATCGTGATCTGCGTCCAATTCTGCTATTAAGCTGGTCAAGGAGTCGCTTGATTCATCCAGGACAGCAGACTGATCTAGCAATGCGCTACCGAGCTCATCGGCGTGAGAGAGCAGATAATTACCGAGCCCATTGATGCCCAAAGCCTGTAGCCTACGCAAGGACACGATGCCCACATCTGCAGGTTCGGATTTGGCGTCTTTAGAATCCTGTCCAGCTTCTGACTTCGCGCATATCAGCGATAGCATAGGCAGGTTGATCTTGATGCAGCCCCAGTCGATCAGCCTTTCGAGGTCTGCGAGACTCATCGTATGGCCCAGTGAGGCAAACTGAACCGGGTAAGCCCTGAGCCACGCCCAGGCTCCCACATTGCTCTCTAACCCAGGCATCAGTCGTGAAGCATCTTCCAGCCCATCGATTGTAGGCACCAGATCCGTCGAGGCATCACCGGCCAGGGTCTTGAAGTCGGATTCTGGCAGGTTGTCGACGATTGCTTTGACGAGGGACTGACGGGCCTCGCTTCCTTCAAAAACGCCACCAGCGTCCCCCGTGCCTCTAGCGTTGAAAAGGCTATTAAACAGTTTGGGTTCGAGGCGGTACACGGCGCGAATAAATCCAGCTGCGTCTGTTCGACTCAACAGCTCGCGCACTGCGATGGCCATTCGTTCGGTGTGCCCGTCCAGGCCGCTCCTCAGTATATGGCTTAGCTGTGTGTCTGCTGAGCCAGCCGCGAGCGAGGTTGGCCGGACGCTGAGACAGGCGATCAAATCGACGATGATCCCCCTACCGTCGTCGAGCTCGTCGCTCTTAAGCTTCTCCAGCACGGTACTCGGGCTGTCGACAGGAGTGGACACTTCAGGCAACACGCCACGTCTCAATGAAAGGATCAGATCTTTGTCACCAGGCGTCAGCGATCCCTGATAGAAATAACCTAGGTAGTCGGTGTAGTCGGCATCGAGAAAGCCATGCTGCATCAGATAGCTCACGACATCCAAGCCTGGAAGATTGCTCCTTACGACCTCGCCATACCCTTTCTTGACGGCGGTCGTGAACGACATCCTGATGACCTGATCCGATTGCCTCTGCACCGACGCGATTTCATCTGCGATTGTGCTAAGTCGCCGGCCAAGCAAAGCATGGCGCCGCTCATAGGATGTAGCGGTGAGCAGCTCAGCCTTCGAGACATTTCGAGATGAGTTTCTGGCCCGCCCGTATTGATCCAAGGCAGCCATTGAGAGGGGTCCGGCTTGATTCATTAATACGTCGAACACCTCGTCGGTCACGAACTGCTTCTGCGTGTACTGGGTACCAGTGATTAGGACATGGGTTGCCGTGTCCATTTCGGTCAGTCGAAGAAGCGTGAACCAAACGTAGGCCCTCAGCTCAGTGACATTGTTGGCCAATTCTGAGATTCGATCATCTCGCTCACGTCGCAAGCCATCAAGCTGTCTGGCGTAGGCGCTGTTCTGCTGGATTTTCCAGGCATCGAGGCCCTTAATGACCCCATAGATCGCCCCCCGCCGTTTGACCAGGTCGGCATACGCGCCGGGATGCAGATTGCGAATGGCGACAATCGCAAACAGCTTGTCTGGCTCTAGGCGTAGGCCACTGGCAAGGATATTGGAAAACATATCGAATTCATTGACGATATTTTTCACCAGCCGGAGGTCATCGATGTAGTAGCAGACCGTCTCCACCAGTCGACGGTCAAGGTGTTCGCCCAAGGGTTTCGATTTGAAGGTTCGAAGGTTCAGAAGCTCCATCATCTTTTCTTGTGAGTTTTCCGAGTTGATGACGGGGATCACTGGGACGATGAGGTCAAAAAACTTGGTTTTCTCGCCGACGACGAACATTTCATCGCGCAGCGCGTAGACGAAATAGACGGGTCGTTTCACCTGAGGTGATTGCTTGATGATGAAATTGATTTCCCGCAATCGGGTGAACACGTCATGAATGCCGAATCGGTCGAGATCCTCAATGATCACCACGTCAATGCTGCTTCGCTCAAAGCAGTAAATGATCTCATCGATATTTTTGTGCAGGACGGAGCCATGGTGGGTGGTCTCCAGCTTGCCACCTTTGAGTGTCAAACCATCAATACTGAACAGCGAACTCAGGCGTAGGCACGTGTGTAGCAGGTGTATGCACCCTAACGCGGCGATTCCGACGGCGAGCGGGCTCGGGATCCACAGCAGCCATTCCAGGAGCCAGGCCGGTTCAATCTTGGGCAGCTTCTCTGCCACAGGAAAGTACAGTCTCAGCGCCGCCAAAATGAGGAGGCCATAGCAGAGGGTTTTCCACCAGATTTTCAGGCCAGATGCCTGGTCGATCCTCTTAAAGCGAGTCTTGGGGAGTGTCTTTGCAGGAACGGCGTACAGGAGCTGCTGGACGATCGTCTCCTCGATCCGGGCAACGAGATCAGATTCAGCCTTGTTTTCTTCGGATTTAGAATCCTGCCCTGCCTTTGCAGAGGGCTCGGTTGAGCGAGGAGATTCCGAGGCCGCGTCGGTATCGGTAACAAGCTCATACGCCCCAGAGATCTCAGTGTTCTTGCCGAATGTGGCTAGCGAAACAAATGCGTAGACGAATTCAGGGTGGCGATGGACGAAGGTTCGAAGCACGCTGCTCTTCCCTGCCCCGTACTCCCCCGTGATCGCGATGTTCCTGACTTGATCGTTCCTCAGCCCATTCAATAACTCACGCTCATACCGCTGGATCTTCCCAGGCTCGATGAGTATTGGGGTTAGCGGCTGGAACAGATTCTCATGAGAGGGCGCGGCCAAGAATGCACGTGCGGCTTGATAGGCGCTGACGGCCGCACGTGGGTACCGCTTCAAAGCGGCTAGCTTGCTGCGAGTCTTGTTAGTCCAGGCGTTAGAGGCATCTAATGCCCGGTTATAGAAGGCGCGCAAGCAAATGAACATCCATGTCTCCAAGCAGGCTGACGGCTATCAGGCATTCATCTGCCGAAGATTGAATGATCGATCTTGGGTCTGAGCTGGAAGGTTAACTTCCGGTTAGCCTGATACAAAGGCTGGAATGATAGCTCACTGCCATCTTCGCATACGAGCTCTTTACGCCGGGGATACCGTCACTAAGAATTGCGTCCTCGCACCAAACCATGTGCCGATTGAGCTATTGACCTTTCTCTTGACGCATGGCCAAATGCACATAAGGCTTCCGATTCGTGATGATAAGGTCAGCCAGTAGGCGGGAGGCCCGGGGCTTGCCCCGGGCCTCCCGCCTACTGGCTGAGTGAAAGCAGAGCATTTTAGGGGCCTCCTCGCATGATCGTCCTTGCGAGCTCGGCACTCAACGCTTATGCTTCGACCCATACACATGCGTTTGCTGCGACTCGTCGGCATCCTGAGCAACGTAGGATGCTACAAGACAATGCGTGTGTTAGCCTTTACGTGGATACCTTTTCAGTCTAGACAGGCGCTATAGCGATGAACCTGATCAACGTGCAAGCCCAAAGCCTCAGCTTTTCCAATATCATGGCCTTTAAGGACATGGCACGAGAGCAACAGGTGCAAGCAGTGTACAGCGCTGATCGTAATGCTCTGGAGATGGCTGCCAGCCTAGTAAAATCGGCTCTGAGAGGGAATGCAGCAGCGATTGCGCGCCCTCGACGCTTTTCGGCAGCCTAAAAGAGTGTCGCAGCCCGAGCAACTGCCTGAGGTTGCACCCGATCTGGCTGTAAACGTCACACTATCCCCTTTCCAGCTTTTGGAACGATCCGAAGTTTTTGTCACACTTCGCGATCTGATTCAACGTGCCTATCAGCCTTCAGCGCAAGAGGTTGTGAAGCAACATCACCTCGTGATTGTCGGCGGCCAGTCACTGGCCTTGTGGGCAAGGCAGTATCTCATCGACGAACTGACCGGCGAAGAAGTCGCATTTGTGACCAGCGACGATTTGGACTTCATTGGCAACAGCTCGTCTATCGAACATTGCCGACAAGCCCTCAAAATCGATTTCCGTAAGGCATCAATCGAAGATAACACGCCCAATTTAGCTATAGGTCTTTACGAATGGCAAAAGGACAAACGGCTTGTTGTGGATATTTTGGGGGAAATTGCAGGCGTCGAAGAGAAGGTCTTGCTCAAGAACTTGTCCCTCATCGACCTGGAAGGTGTAGCTATCGCGGTCATTGACCCTGTCACCTGCATTCAATCGCGCCTAGCCAATCTTTTCGCCCTATGGCAGTCAAATCCCCAACGTGAAGCTATCCGAACGAAGATCGCAATCAGAGCCGCGAACTGCTTCATCCGGGAAATCCTCGTTCATGATGGGTACCGTGCAGCCGCCCCAGTCATTAGGCGAGTCAAGAGGCTAGCTCTTTCAGACTACGGCAAGCGTGTATTTGTCGAGTACGGCATCGACGTATTTAATGCAACCCCGAACGACCCAGCCATATTCCCTGCACTGTATAGCACTCGCGAGCGACCAAAGAACGTAAAACAGCTACAGGACATCCGCCGGAGAAAGCTCGTTCAATACAATCGCTTCGGACGAGGCGGCGACATTCACGAGTCCCATACACAGCCGCAGATAATGCCGTTTGACAATCGCTAAGCGAACAATAGCTCAATCGTCTACTATGCCGCTGCGGTCGCGGGAAGGCTTCACATCGCTGCCTGAAAGGTAGATTTCGGTGGTGCTGGGTTGCACGGCCTATTCGTTTAAGTCAGGTCATCACAGCCAAAGCAGGTGGCGATTGCACCTAGCTAAGTCTCTTCCATCTCGGCTTCAGCCTGGAATACCTCAATGAGCTTCTGGTTGTAGTCGTCGAGGTAAGTTTGGAGTCCTTCGCGATCGACCAGTCGTACCCCCGCCGTAGCTGCCAGCTCCTTGGCTGACCTGGTGAAGTATGAGTTGGTGACAACCATGGCTTCATCGCAGCCGTAAAGAGCTTTGGCAGAGATAGCCTGCTGCAACGCTGCGTTACCTACCGAGCCGCTGTAGTTCTTTGCCTGGATGACCATCGTCTTGCCGAAACGGCTCACAAACAGATCTGCGCCTTGATCGGCGGTCTTCTGTGTCTCACGGACGTCGTATCCGATGGTTTGGAAAATCTCGACCAAGAAAGCCTCAAACTGGAACCCATCCATCGCGTCGACCAGGTACATGGTGATGAAGCGATTGGGGTTGAAGTGCTCGAGCTGGCTTCCCAAGCGCTCAACTAGGATGTCGAAGTAGATTTCTTCGCAAAGGCCCAACCCAGACTGGAATGTCTGAAGGGGAAGCAATGGAACGCCGGTCGTGGTGGCAGCCTCGGGGTTGAACTGCAGTCCCGGGAAGGAGGCGTCGCTTTCCCAGAGGTAGTAGTAAAACAGCGCAAGGTCAGCCCGGTATGTCGTACCGGCTTCCTCAATCCACGACCTCAGCGAGCTGGCTAGGTCGGATCGGATGTGGCGAGTAACCTCGCGCGAGAAGCCGGCGTACACAGAATTGAAAGCGGTCTTGAGCAGCAATTTGTCCAACAGCGTAGGCAACTGCTCAAGCTCGTCAAAGCCTCTGCGAATCAATACCTCTCTGAAAAGCTCACGTTCTGAGTAGACGCCATTCATACGTGCGCCTGGCACTGCAGCCTCATCCCCTCCTCGACCCACAGGATCGCGAGTGGTGTGAATGAAGTTGGTGAAATACGGCTGCTTCAGCTCTGAGTACTTTCTGAGAACGCTGTTCAGAAGGTCGTTGAGCTGGGCCTGCTCCTTTTTCTTACCCCAGATGTCCTTCAGGAAGCCCTTCGACTGATACTGAAAATCTGGGTAAAACGATGGATCAAGGGGCGTCAAACCTTGCTGAGCTTGCTGAGGTAGTGAGGCAGAGTCAGCAGACCCGCATTGGGAGCAATAGGTCTCAAAGGTTGAGCGATGACAGTGGTTGCATTGATAGATCACGGTGCGTCCCTGAGTCGTTACGCTGCACATGCACTTGGTCACGAATTAGCTTTGCGCAACCATGCGCTCTGATTGCTGGATCGCCGGCTTGGGCAATGCCATGCGCAGGCTTTCACGGTACTGCTCCGCCGGAGCCTCATGCATGACCTCGACGACAGCATCATAATTATCTCGAATGACCTTCTCGATCTCAGCAATCTCGGCTCGGAAGAACTCTTTCCGCCCGTTGACCTTGTTGAGCCGACCAGCTGCAAAATGCTCGTGGAGCTTCGCTTCCAATGCAGGAGCGTTGTTCGAGAAAACCATCGCATGCACGTCGAACCAGAACGGTACCGACGCGTCACCAAGCTCATCAACTCGATCCATAGGCTCAAGGCGACGAGTCATGCCGATCTTGTAAATCCCTTCCCCGAATGCACCCAGGTTAGAGATCACATACACATACCCGGCCTTAGCATTCTGCTCACGATAATCAATGAGCTTTTCTTCGCTCTCGAGCTCGGCTCGGCCTGCTTCAACCTCGGCCAACTTCACCAGCAGCGCTGAACGCTCTTCTTCAGATTGCACTTGCGCAAGGCGGGCCTGTAGGTCACGCATAGCGGTCGTGAAGTGTTTCCGCTCTTTGGCGATTTTCTCCCGGGCTGCGCGAATTTCCTGCTCGAGCTTCTGCTGCTCTCGAAGCTCTTCTCGGGCGCGTTTGGCCTCTTCCTTTTCCTCTTGCTTCTTGATCTGGAATTCGTGGGCAAGGTGCAGCTCATCGAGCTTAAGGTCGAGGTAAACCCCAGAAATCTCTACGCTCATGATCTTGCCTAGCCGGTTGCAAGCTTCATAGGACTTGAGGATTCGCTTCTCGCCCAGCTCGACGTTGTCGAATTTCACGTTGGCCACGCAGGCATCAGCTTCGTTGTTGAACGAGCGAATCACCAGCTTGATCATGTCGTTGACGAGCTTACGACCTTGGGCCTGGCTGTTGTTCACCGTCCAGTTCGTGTTGCCGGTGGCTGCCTGCCCATTCCTGATCAGGACTTTCTGACGATCACGAACATGATCCAGTCGCGCTTTGTACTCTTGGCTGGAAGTCAGCTTGAACTTAGGCTCATAGAGGGCAAAGCTTTCCAGGAGCAACGTTTCTTCCCAGACGAGTATCTGCCCCTGCAGGTCAGTGGAGCGCTGTGCGAGTGCAGCCAACTCCCTCTCTGAGCGTCGGGTCTCATCGCGTACATCTGCCAGCCTCGCTTGCTCTTGCTCTATCAGCTTCTGGATATTCACCACGTCCATGGCGCCGATTTTCGTAACGAGCTCTTGCAGCTGCGAATGCTGTACCTGGAGCTCCGCAAGCTGTGCTTCAAAAGCGTCTGCACGCTGTCGGTGAGCTGGGCCTTTGAGATAGTCGCTAAACGACATGGGTTCCTTCCTCGTTTTGAGTCGAATGCATAGACCGGAGAAGCACGAGGTAGGTATGGAACGCCCTACGATGATTTGCCGTGCAAAGCCCACACGGCACTAGCTCAATGCACCTCTTCCCTGCTGCGAATGAGCGTAACCGGAGTGGAAGCATAAAGCCATCATGACGACAGCTAGGGTGAAGAGGTTTACGAGTGAATAGTGGTGCTCATATCAAGCTGCTGCCTGGCCTCACTCAACTCCACCTCCGCTTGCCGTAGCTCATTCTTGATGCCCGTCCACACAGAACCAAGCTGGCAATTTTTTCGCGAGAGGCGGTCAACTCCTCTCCCATCACGACCAGCTCATTCTCAAGTAGAAGGCACTGATGCTCGAGCAGCTCCTCTCGAGAGAAAAACGCGAAGCAGTCGTCCTGGGTCTCGTGTGAATTCTTCATAGCGCTCGTCACCGCATGGAGTACAAATGTTCTCCTTCTGAGCTTAGCGAGATACACTGTATGCATCAACAGTGCGTCGACGTAGGGGAACGCTCGTCACACCTCCTCGCTGTCCTGAACAGAGGAACATTCAGACTGAGGCAGGCCGTGACCTCACATTGCTGCCGTGGCGCCACGAAACAGCTACCTCGAACGCCTTCCCCTCAAGCACGTCAATGTCAGCCAGGTAGCTCCGCAGCTCCTGACCTGGTTTTAATACGCTCACCCGCTGAAACGGAATTTTCGCGTCCTCCCGTCTGGCCTCACCATTCTCAAGCGGAGGATTGAAGACAATCCTTATGTCGTAGGCTGTCGCGTTGCCAGTGTTATCCACAACAAGGTCGAAATGTCGCAGTGACCAGCGATTAGGGCTCAAGGTCGCGACCACATGCGGCTGATCTGATGCTTCAACCATCCTTGTGGTTTCTTTTGCAAGCAGCTTCGTCACACGCCAGAGAAATAGAGTGGCGACGGCTGTCACGACTGTCGCAAGCATGCCCCCCACACCGAGCGCTGTGGTTATCCATGATGGATGATCGGGCATAGATTCCCTCCTGAAACGATTTCCGTGAGTTTTCCATGATCAGGGGCCTCCTTAAATCTGAGGCCACCCGCCAGTATACTTTTACGGCCGGTGCTTTTTGAGGAACTGCTGTCCTTGCGCTGCAACCCTGATAGTGGCCCACGACGCCGATACCTCGATAATCGCGATTCCATCATTGCCGTCGCAGTAGTCAAGAAGGTAATCCCGTACCTGTACTGCGGTTCGATTGGTGTCCAGCAGCCAAACGGACGCAAGCAGCTTGGCGTCAGTACCCAAAGACGCCAGCCCCTTCTTCATTCTCTCGTAATCCCTACCGGCCTGGTGCAGGTCGTAAGACACAACGTACTGAGGCATATCCTTTCCCTTTGATTGAGTTGAGCCGAAAACAGGCGCGCTGGCGACTCATATCAATATGCCACGCAGCAAGCTTGCAGCAACAGACCTTGACCGCCGCGGCCAAACGGGGAGCCTGGGTTTAGTGGCGCACATGAAAAAGCCCCGCCAGATCGTCTCTGTGCGGGGCTCATCTAAACCTTGCGCTGGTACGCTGCTGGTACGGCTACCGGGTTCTGGTAGGAAAAAACAGCGTATCCATTGAATTTTATGGCGTCCCAGGCAGGAATTGAACCTGCAACCTTCCCCTTAGGAGGGGGATGCTCTATCCAATTGAGCTACTGAGACGCAAACACCGGCAGCGAGCGCTGCACAGCGGGACGGCGAGCATGTTAACCAGCATGCCAGCGTTTGTCATGCCTGTACCGGGCTTTTTCGCGTAATCCTTTTCTGGCACTACGTCGCCCCGGGCAGCACGCCCGTTTCGCGCAGCAGTGTGAACAGGCCGGCGACGGCTGTTTCCAGGCGCTTGGAATTGTCCAGCACATGCACGGTGGGGTCGCTGGTGTGCTGTAAACGTGCATTACGGGCAAGGCGCTGCTCGACTTGCGCCGCCGTTTCCCGCCCGCGGGCCAACAAGCGCTCGCGCAGCACTTCGGGGCTGACTTCGACCAGCACCGCCAACAGGTCCGGGTAACGCGCACGGGCTTCGGCCAAATAGGCGCGCGAGCCATTGACCAGCACCGGCCTGCCTGCCTGCAGCCAGTGGTCCACCTGCACCGGAATGCCATAGTCCAGGCCATTGGCCTGCCAATGCATGGCGAACGCGCCATGCGCGAGCAGGTCGGCGAATTGCTGCGGGGTAACGCCATGGGCCGCTTCGCCCCGCGCTTCGGCCGAGCGGGTAATGACCCTGCGGGCGACTTCCACGCCCGCGGCAGCCAGTCGTTCACGGGAAGCGTCCAAGATGGAATCCTTTCCGGCCCCTGATGGGCCCATCAAAAATATCAGCCGCCCTGCCCCTGATCGGCGGTCGCTTGCGTCATGTTGCATAGCCACTATGCTCTATGGAGGGAACCCGGCGCATTCTAGGGGTTTTCCTGGTCTTTTGCTGTTTTTTACCAGTTTTTGACGGCAAAAGGCTGACGGTCAAGCGAGCCGGAGCATGTAAAACTTTTCAAACCAGTACTCATTTCTGATAATTGGTACTGGCACAAAGCCTTTACCCGGCTCACTATTTGTCACAGAATTGACGCCAAGGAAACGGCGACCTTGAGGCAAGATGAGCATCCAATTTTCACTGACGGTTGAACATTTTGTCGCCACGACGGTCGTATTTTCACCCCCGTGCGGCCAATTTGAGAACCGCTTCCCCTGAACCAAAATCCGGTCAATTTATATGCGCCCAATGAAACAGGCTATTTATTCGAGCCGCACCGCTGACAAGTTCGTCGTCCGCCTGCCAGACGGAATGCGTGAGCGCATTGCCGAGGTAGCGCGCAACCATCACCGCAGCATGAACTCCGAAATCATCGCACGCCTGGAGCAGAGCCTTATCCAGGAAGGCGCGTTGGGTGACGAGCTGAGCATGCGCCTGGACAGCCCGGAGCTGTCCCTGCATGAACGCGAGTTGCTGCAACGTTTCCGTCAGCTCTCCCACCGCCAGCAAAACGCCTTGGTTGCGCTGATCGCGCACGATGCAGAGATGGCAGCCGACGCTTCCTGAAGGTTGCCAGCGGATACAAAAAAGCCAGCGTCAGCTGGCTTTTTTGTGGGTCACTACAGGGAATTCGCCCCCCTGTAGGAGCGGCCTTGTGTCGCGATGGGGCGCGCAGCGGCCCTGGGTTCTGGCGTTACAGCCGACATTGCCGGGGCCGCGCTGCGGCCCTTTCGCGACACAAGGCCGCTCCTACCGGGATCGCGTAAGGCAAGAAAGGGGTTACAGCAAGAATAGCGTCGCCAGCCCCAGGAAGATGAAGAACCCGCCACTGTCGGTAACAGCCGTGATCATCACACTCGCGCCCATCGCCGGGTCCCGCCCCAGTCGCGCCAGGGTCATCGGGATAAGCACGCCCATCAGCGCGGCCAGCAACAGGTTGAGGGTCATCGCTGCGGTCATCACCACCCCCAATGACCAGCTGCCATACAGCCAGAAAGCCACCGCACCGATCACCCCGCCCCACACCAGGCCGTTGATCAGCGATACCGCCAGCTCTTTACGCATCAAACGGCTGGTATTGCCCGGCGACACCTGATCCAGCGCCATGGCACGGACGATCATGGTGATGGTCTGGTTACCGGAGTTGCCACCAATACCGGCAACGATCGGCATCAACGCGGCCAAGGCCACCAGTTTTTCAATCGAACCCTCGAACACGCCGATGACCCGCGAAGCCAGAAACGCGGTGATCAGGTTGATCGCCAGCCAGGCCCAACGGTTGCGGAACGAACGCCAGACCGAGGCGAAGATGTCCTCTTCTTCGCGCAGACCGGCCATGTTGAGGACTTCGCTCTCGCTTTCCTCACGAATCAGGTCGACCATTTCGTCGATGGTCAAACGGCCGATCAGGCGCTCGCTCTTGTCGACCACCGGCGCCGATACCAGGTCGTAACGCTCAAAGGCCTGCGCGGCATCGTAGGCATCTTCCTCGGGCTGGAAAGACACGGGGTCGGTCGCCATGACCTCCGCGACTTTCTTCTCCGGGTCGTTGACCAACAGGCGCTTGATCGGCAACACCCCTTTGAGGATGCCGTCGTAATCGACCACGAACAGTTTGTCGGTATGGTTGGGCAGTTCTTTGAGGCGGCGCAGGTAGCGCAGCACCACTTCCAGGCTGACGTCTTCGCGGATGGTGACCATCTCGAAGTCCATCAGCGCACCGACCTGCTCCTCGTCGTAGCTCAGCGCGGAACGCACCCGCTCGCGTTGCTGGGCATCCAGCGTTTCCATCAGCTCGTGGACAACGTCACGCGGCAACTCAGGCGCCAGGTCAGCCAGTTCGTCGGCGTCCATTTCCTTGGCCGCCGCCAGCAGCTCGTGGTCGTCCATGTCGGCAATCAGCGACTGACGTACGGAGTCGGAGACTTCGAGCAGGATGTCGCCGTCGCGATCCGAGCGCACCAGCTGCCAGACCGTCAGGCGGTCTTCCAGGGGCAAGGCTTCGAGGATGTAGGCGACGTCGGCGGGGTGAAGGTCATCGAGCTTGCGCTGCAACTCGACGAGGTTCTGGCGGTGGACCAGGTTCTCGACCAGGTCGTTGTGCGCACCTTCCTGGCGGTGGGTCAGGTCTTCGACCACACGCTGGCGCTGCAGCAACTCGATCACTTGGGCCAGGCGATCCTGCAGGCTGTCCTGTGCTTTTTTTACTTCTACTTCGGTCATAGGCGAACTCCACTCCCAGCAGCGGAGCACGCCGGGAGAATCAATCGGTCAGATCTTTCGGTATGAATCGTGTTAGCGAGTAACTACTGGGTAAGTCCATGGTGGTTTTCCACAAGCCCCGGCGGGGCTGACGGGCGCAATCATACACTGCTAAAGCTGTCAGATCGCTTAAATTTTTGGCTAGAACAATCGTTTGCGCGATAAAGCTGGGACAACGCACGAAGCCAACAGTGCGACGGTTGTCATGGGTACGAAAGCACATTGAATTTCGCATATGTCGCGGCAGTGCGGCCTTGGGGCTGCGAAGCGCCACGGCCACGGCACAACCTTTACAGGAAAGCTTAGATGGCCATGGTCGACAATTCTGTGACACGCAGAAACAAAAAGCCCGCTCTGTTGAGCGGGCTTTTTGATGGGGTATGGCGGACTCAGCAGGATTCGAACCTGCGACCGCTCGGTTCGTAGCCGAGTACTCTATCCAGCTGAGCTATGAGTCCGTGATGGTAGTTTTAGACCAGATTACCACTGGTTGACTGAAGTAGCCTTGCAAGCAAAACCACTTCAAAAAGTGGCGGACTCAGCAGGATTCGAACCTGCGACCGCTCGGTTCGTAGCCGAGTACTCTATCCAGCTGAGCTATGAGTCCGCGATTGGCAGTTTTAGACCAGATACCGCTGGTTGACTGAAGCAGCCTTGCAAGCAAAACCACTTCAAAAAGTGGCGGACTCAGCAGGATTCGAACCTGCGACCGCTCGGTTCGTAGCCGAGTACTCTATCCAGCTGAGCTATGAGTCCGCGATTGGCAGTTTTAGACCAGATACCGCTGGTTGATTGAAGCAGCCTTGAAAACAAAGCCACTTCAAAAGTGGCGGACTCAGCAGGATTCGAACCTGCGACCGCTCGGTTCGTAGCCGAGTACTCTATCCAGCTGAGCTATGAGTCCGTGTCTTGCCGCGCATTATAGGTCGCTGAAACATTTTTGCAAGAACGTTTTCGTTTAAAATCAACTACTTAGCGTTCCTACCCGTTACAGCGCCCTACGCAAATAATGGCGGTGAAGGGGGGATTCGAACCCCCGATACCCTTATGAGGTATACTCCCTTAGCAGGGGAGCGCCTTCGGCCACTCGGCCACCTCACCGCAACACGAGGCGAATATTAAAGAACCTCTTTCACCTTTGCAACCCTTTTTTTGAAAAAAACTTCAAAAAAATTAAAGGCTTGGCTCTTCATCCTTCTCTTTCTTGATCCGCAGGTAGATTTCCTCGCGGTGAACAGCCACTTCCTTCGGCGCGCTAACGCCTATACGTACCTGGTTGCCCTTCACGCCGAGCACCGTCACGGTAATCTCGCCGTCTCCAATGATCAGGCTCTCGGCGCACCGACGAGTCAGAATCAACATAGCTTTCTCCTTACGCAAAACATTCAGGGGTAACAGTCTTGGGGTCAGGGCCGGCCGCGGACGACGACCAGCCCGGTCGCACGCTGCACAGGGCAGGACAGGGCCTGCGCAGCGAGCAGAAACACGAAGGGCGCGGCTGGTGCCGCGCCCTTGCAGTGCAGCGCCTTACTCGCCCTGTCGGGCTGGGGCGTCAAGCTCGAACGCGGTGTGCAGCGCGCGTACGGCCAGCTCCAGGTACTTTTCTTCGATCACGACCGAAACCTTGATCTCGGAGGTGGAGATCATCTGGATGTTGATGCTCTCCTTGGCCAGCGCCTCGAACATGCGGCTGGCAACCCCGGCGTGCGAGCGCATGCCGACGCCAACGATGGAGACCTTGGCGATCTTGGTGTCGCCGATCACTTCGCGGGCACCGATTTCGCGGGCGGTGTTTTCCAGCACGCTCTGCGCCTTCTCGTACTCGTTGCGGTGCACGGTGAAGGTGAAGTCGGTGGTGTTATCGTGGGCAACGTTCTGCACGATCATGTCCACTTCGATGTTCGAAGCACTGATCGGGCCGAGGATCTTGAAGGCCACGCCCGGGGTGTCCGGCACGCCGCGAATGGTCAGCTTGGCTTCATCACGGTTGAAGGCGATACCGGAAATGATCGGCTGTTCCATGGATTCCTCTTCATCAATGGTAATGAGGGTACCCGGACCCTCCTTGAAGCTGTGCAGCACGCGCAGCGGAACGTTGTACTTGCCGGCGAACTCCACCGAACGGATCTGCAGCACCTTGGAACCGAGGCTGGCCATTTCCAGCATCTCTTCGAAGGTGATCTTCTCCAGGCGACGGGCCTGCGGCACTACGCGCGGGTCGGTGGTGTAGACGCCATCCACATCGGTGTAGATCTGGCACTCGTCAGCTTTCAGCGCCGCCGCCAGGGCCACGCCGGTGGTGTCGGAGCCGCCGCGACCGAGGGTGGTGATGCTGCCGTGCTCGTCGACCCCCTGGAAGCCCGCAACCACGACCACGCGGCCTTCCTTGAGGTCGGCACGAATCTTGTGGTCGTCGATTTGCAGGATGCGCGCCTTGTTGTGCGCGCTGTCAGTGAGAATGCGCACCTGGTTGCCGGTGTAGGACACCGCTGGCACACCACGCTTGATCAAGGCCATGGTCAGCAAGGCAATGGTCACCTGCTCACCGGTCGACACGATCACGTCCAGTTCACGCGGAACCGGCTGATCGGTGATCTGCTTGGCCAGGTCGATCAGGCGATTGGTTTCACCGCTCATGGCCGACAGCACGACGACCAGGTCGTCGCCCGCTTCACGGTGTTTCTTGACCTTATCGGCTACCTGCTCGATCCGCTCGATGGAACCGACAGAGGTGCCGCCAAATTTCTGTACGATCAACGCCATTTCAATGGTGCCTCAGCCCATACAGGGCCCCAAAAAACAATCCAACATGAAGGGGTGGCGGAAGTGGCCGGTGACGCTGCTGCCTGCCACCGGGTGCGGCACCCGGGGGCTTCGCACCCGCCACTGAACCGCCTACCCCTTCATCTCAAAGTCCCTGCTCTGCGAATGGCACGGCCAGCGCCAGGGCCTTGTCCAGCGCAGCGACGTCGACGCCACCGCCCTGGGCCATGTCCGGACGGCCACCGCCTTTGCCACCCACCGCCGCAGCGGCTTGCTTCATCAGATCGCCAGCCTTGAGTTGGCTGGAGAGGTCCTTGGTCACGCCGGCCACCAACACGACCTTGCCCTCATGCTCGCTGCCCAGCAGGATCACTGCGTGGCCGAGCTTGTTCTTCAACTGATCGACCAGGGCCAGCAGGGCCTTGCCATCCTGCCCATCCAGGCGGGCGGCGAGGACCTTGGCACCCTTGACCTCAACAGCCGCGTTGGAGAGATCGTCCCCTGCGGCGCTGGCGGCCTTGGCCTGCAGCTGTTCCAGCTGCTTCTCCAGCTGACGGTTGCGCTCAAGCACAGCCGACAACTTGTCGATCAGGTTGTCACGGTTACCCTTGACCAGTTGCGCGGCTTCCTTGACCTGCTCTTCGGCAGCGTTCAGGTAGGCCAGCGCAGCGGCGCCGGTGACTGCTTCGATACGGCGTACGCCAGAGGCCACGCCGCCTTCGCTGATGATCTTGAACAGGCTGATGTCACCGGTACGCTTGGCGTGGATACCGCCACACAGCTCTACCGAGAAATCGCCACCCATGGTCAGCACGCGCACGGTATCGCCGTATTTCTCACCGAACAGCGCCATGGCACCTTTGGCCTTGGCGGTTTCGATATCGGTCAGTTCGGTCTCGACCGGCGTGTTCTTGCGCACTTCGCGGTTGACGATGTCTTCCAGCTGCTTGAGCTGCTCCGGCTTCACTGCTTCGAAGTGGCTGAAGTCGAAACGCAGGCGCTGGCTGTCGACCAGCGAGCCCTTCTGTTGCACGTGCTCACCCAGCACCTGACGCAACGCTTCGTGCAGCAGGTGGGTAGCCGAGTGGTTCAGCGAGGTGGCGTGCTGAACGTCTGCATCGACCTTGGCCTCCACCGGCGCACCGATCAGCAGCGCACCGCTGGTGACCACACCGTGGTGCAGGAAGGCCCCGCCGGTCTTGGTGGTATCACGTACGTCAAAGCGTGCAGCACCCGCCTGCAGGTACCCGCTGTCACCCACCTGGCCGCCGGACTCGGCGTAGAACGGCGTGCGGTCGAGCACCACTACGCCCTGCTCGCCCACCCCCAGCTGGTCGACCGATTGGCCGTCCTTGTACAGGGCGATGATCTTGCCCTGGCCTTCGGTTGCGTCGTAGCCGAGGAACTCGGTGGCGCTGTCGACCTTGACCAGGCTGTTGTAGTCCATGCCGAAGGCGCTCGCAGAACGGGCGCGCTCCCGCTGGGCGTCCATTTCGCGTTCGAAGCCGGCTTCGTCGATGGTCAACTCGCGCTCACGGGCAATGTCGGCCGTCAGGTCCATCGGGAAACCGTAGGTGTCATACAGCTTGAACACCACATCGCCGGGTACCACGGCGCCTTGCAACTGGGCCAGATCTTGCTCGAGGATGCGCAGGCCCTGCTCCAGGGTCTTGGCAAACTGCTCTTCTTCGGCCTTGAGCACGCGCTCGATGTGCGCTTGCTGGCTGGTCAGCTCGGGGAAGGCTTCGCCCATTTCGGCCACCAGGGCAGCAACGATCTGGTAGAAGAAGCTGCCCTTGGCGCCCAGCTTGTTACCGTGGCGGCAAGCGCGGCGGATGATGCGGCGCAGTACATAGCCACGGCCTTCGTTGGATGGCAGCACGCCGTCGGCAATCAGGAAGCCGCAGGAGCGGATGTGGTCGGCCACCACTTTCAGCGAAGCCTGGCCGTCATTGCTGCAACCGATGGCCTTGGCCGCCGCTGCCAGCAGGTTCTGGAACAGGTCGATCTCGTAGTTGGAGTGCACGTGCTGCAGCACGGCGCTGACACGCTCCAGGCCCATGCCGGTGTCCACCGACGGCGCTGGCAGTGGGTGCAGCACGCCATCGGCAGTGCGGTTGAACTGCATGAAGACGTTGTTCCAGATCTCGATGTAGCGGTCACCGTCTTCTTCCGGCGAACCGGGCGGGCCACCCCAGATGTCCGGGCCGTGGTCGTAGAAGATCTCGGTGCATGGGCCACACGGGCCAGTATCGCCCATGGTCCAGAAGTTGTCGGATGCGTAGGGGGCGCCCTTGTTGTCACCGATGCGCACCATGCGCTCGGCAGGCACGCCTACTTCCTTGGTCCAGATGTCGTAGGCTTCGTCGTCGGTGGCGTAGACCGTGACCCAGAGCTTTTCCTTGGGCAGGTTCAGCCATTTTTCCGAGGTCAGGAAGGTCCAGGCGAAGGTGATGGCGTCGCGCTTGAAGTAGTCGCCGAAGCTGAAGTTGCCCAGCATTTCGAAGAACGTGTGGTGACGCGCGGTGTAACCGACGTTTTCCAGGTCGTTGTGCTTGCCGCCCGCGCGCACGCACTTCTGGCTGCTGACCGCACGGGTATAGGCACGCTTCTCGGCACCGAGGAAGCAGTCCTTGAACTGGTTCATGCCTGCGTTGGTGAACAGCAGGGTCGGGTCGTTGTTCGGGATCAGCGAACTGGAGGCAACTCGGGTATGGCCCTGCTCTTCGAAGAAGCGAAGGAAGGCTTCACGGATTTCTGCGCTTTTCATAGGTTCTTCCACGGAAACGGCGGCCGTTTGGGCTAATACGTCGAATCGACGAAACGACGGCAAAGGGCGCCATTATAGCCAGCCTGAACAGGAGATACAGTGTGTTTGTACACCAGAACGGCATTGCGCGGATGAAATGCCGTTCATCGACACTGTCAAGGTCGCCTGGCAGCGCTGCACAGCCACGCTGGCGGTACATAAGCAACACCTGGGCACCCAGCCCAAAGGGGATGCTGCGCCTTTCTTCTCGATACCGGAATGCGCCATGCCTGAGCTGAACCTGTCCAAACTGCACTCGGACCCACACCCGCTCCCCCACCCTACGCCATTGATCAATGCCAGCCCCGTCTATTACCTCGACGATCGACAGGCTGGCAGCCACCACACCGCATTCATCAACAAGGACCACCCCCAGCAGCAGACAGAGGTGAAGTACATCCAGGCTGATGGCAATGTGCGTATCACCCTGGAACGCGCCTATGCGCTGGGGCGACGCTACCGTCGCCTGGCGCCCAGCACCGAGCTGCTGGTGTTCAATGTCGCCCCGCGCGCCACAGGTTCGGATGCACGGCAAAAACGTGTGCAGATCACGACCCACGACTGCTTGCTGGAAGTCACGGTCAACGGCGCGGTATTCATGGTCGCCCAGCATACCGCTGAAGCCATTGCCATTCGCCTGACCGACGGCGGGCACCAGGTGGTCATTACCGGGCAGGTCCGCAAGCCGGTACTGATCGACATGATCGGCAGCGGCAACAGCATCGAGACAGGGGCCGGCATGGTGCACATTGATGCGCACACCGGCACGCACCAGGTAGTCGTCGGTAGCGGCCCTGTCCTGATCGACAAAGGCGATGCGGTGGTCAATGTCACCGGCCACTGCCTGCTTGGCCAGGCCAATTCCAGCACCGTGCTCTACCGCAACACGGCGTACGATGCGCACCTGGCCCAGCCTGTAGCGGCCGAGCATCAGGCGCTAGGCCGCGTCGGCGTGCAAGTGACGGGTGATGAGGCGTTCCGCCAGGCGGTAGAAGATGCGCTGGTGCTGATGCGCAAATTGCCGTGCGGCCAAGCACTGCTGGCAGGCCTGGACAACAAGGCCGGGCATACCGGAAAACCGATCAGGGTGAGCGAAGCGGCCAGGCAACAATTCACTTGCTACACCCCCAGCGATGACGAGCAGGACGAAGACGAAGGCCACTTCATCATCAACGAAAACCAGAGCAGCTGGGGCTACAGCGGTGGCATGCTGGCCTACAACCCGAACTGGTCGACGGCAACCCAATTGCCGCTGCTGGACCTGTACCGCTGCCTGTGCCAGGGCTGGAACTCCATGACCGGCACCGTGTTCCCAGGCCAGACAGAGGTTCAGGGCACTTACGGCGCCTACCCGGTAGACAACCTGTTACTGCAAAGCATCGGCTTGCCCACCGACTGCAAATTCAACTTTGGAGGCGCTACTGCACTGAACACCAACCCCGCCGCTTTCACTGAGAACGGATTACGCCAGGCACTGCAACTGGAACTGCGCACGCAACTGTAAGCAACCCCTCAGCTCAACCGCTGCCCCGCATCGGGCACGATCAGAAGCCCTGCCCTGAGGCCATTCTTGACCTTGGGGTTGGGGAAGATGATGCGCGTGCCCTCTTCCTCGACCACCCAGCGCATCTCGGCCAGGTCTTCAGCCAGCAGGTAACCTTTGCTCAGTTCGGAAAAATTCTCGATATCCGCCGGCAGGTGCAGGTGAAAGCTGTCGCTGTGCTTGATGATTTCGCGGGAGACACTGAACAGCTGCAGGCCACCCAGCGAGTCTTCGTCTTCGGGTTCTTCAGCCGTGATGATCCTGATCAGGCGGTCTTGGAGCTTGTCGAGGTTGACTTGCTCGTTCTGGCCGAACGGGCGGGCCTTGCCCAGCTCCAGGGTGAACGCTTCAGCCTCCAGCTGTTCGTAGGTAAAGGCGCTGAAGGTGATGGAAGGCTTGCTTTGCAGCAACACCGCCTGCATGCCCGCCGCTGCCAGGCGTGCCAGTTGGCGACGGGAGTGCTGGCGCCCCTCTTTATAGGGGTACAAGGCAAACTGCTCGATCTTCGAACCGCGGATGGCAGTATGCAGGTCGTAATGCAGGCGGCTGCGCCCCGGCTTGCTGAAGAACACCCGGGCGAACTGCTCGAGCTCGGCCGCACGCAACGCCTCGAAACCGCTGGACAGCTCGTGGCGCCCGTTGAACAGGCGGTTGATGTCCTGTTCGATGAAACGCTCACCCTTGCGCATCGCCACCGGGTTGCCGAACAGGAACAACACCCGCGCCTTGGGCTTGATCGACCCGTCGGCCACGCCATGCAGCAGCCGTTCGAGCAACTCGATCGGCGCTGTCTCGTTACCATGAATACCGGCAGACAACAGCAAGTCCAGGCCGCAATCCTCGCTGTCGGGTGGGCGCACTTCGAGCGCCCCCTCCCCTAGCCAGCGCAAACGCGTGCCCTTGGTGGTCACTTGGGTCTTCTCGGCCGGTTCGTGATCGGTGAGGGTCAGCTCAAGCAATTTACCAAGGGCGAGCATAGGAACTTCCTTAGTGGGTGTGGCCGCAGTCGGGGCCATGGACGTGATCGTCGTCTTCGCCAAGCTCTGCAGGTTCCATTTCCAGCTGCAGGCTGACCAGGTTGGTGGCCATGGGCCGCAGCAGCAGGTTGGCGTACTCGGCGTCGCCTTCCTCGACATCCACACCGATCAGCAACTGGCCGCGGCCATCCTGCTGGATCCACACTTCCTTGCCTTGCCAAACCACGGCAAAACGGGTGCAGGAGGTTTCGAGCTGGGTGCCGTCTTCATCTTCGAGGATCAGGCGCAGGGCGTCGGTCATTACAATTCTCTCTTCAAGGTTGGCGTTGGAACGGGTACACCGAGCCCAACTTCAGAATCTGGGTCAATTCATCCAGTGCGGTACGGCACTCCACCAGCAGTTGCGGGTCGGCCAGGTCCGCCTCGACCAGGCGATCACGGTAGTGCTTGTCGACCCATTGCAGCAGGGTGTCGTACAGCGGGGCGGTCATGATAACGCCTTGGTTGACCGCCGCCAGTTCCGTTTCATTCAAGGCCACGCGCAAACGCAGGCAAGCCGGGCCACCGCCGTTCTGCATGCTCTGCTTGAGGTCGAACACCTTGACCTCCTTCACCGGGCCGCCCTGGCGGGTCAACTGCCCAAGGTACGCCCAGACGCGTTCATTGTTGCGGCACTCTTCCGGCACCACCAGCAGCATGGAGCCGTCGTCACGGCTGAGCAACTGGCTGTTGAACAGGTAGGAACGCACTGCATCCTCTACCGCCACTGCCGACCGCGGCACGCAGATGGCCTGGAAACGGCCGCCCTTGCTGGCCAGTTTAGCGCGCAACTGGCCCAGTACCGTGTCAGTCTCGAGGAAAGCGTCCTCGTGGTAGAACAGCACCTCGCCATTGCCCACCGCAATCACGTCATTGTGGAACACGCCCTGGTCGATCACCGCCGGGTTCTGTTGAGCGTAGACCACCCCGTCCTCATGCAGGCCATGCAAACGGGCCACCGCCTGCGAAGCCTCCAGGGTCTGCCGGGCGGGGTATTTCTGCGGTGCCGGGTAACGGCTGTCGAATGCACTGCGGCCGTAGACGAAGAACTCCACGCCAGCCTCCCCATAGGCGCGGCAGAAGCGCGTATGGTTGGCAGCGCCCTCGTCACCGAACTGCGCCACGGCAGGCAACGCCGGGTGGTGGGCGAAGCGTTGCTCGTCGTTGAACATCGCGGCCAGCACGCGACTGGTGGTCGGGTGCTCGATGCTGCGGTGGTATTTGCAATTGAGGTTGGCGGCAGTGAAGTGCACGCGGCCATCGGCGGTGTCGGCACTGGGGCTGACCGTGGCAGCGTTGGCCACCCACATGCTCGAAGCCGAACAGGTGGCCACCAGCAACGGCATGGCCTCTTTGGCAGCGCGCTGGATCACGTCGGCATCGCTGCCGCTGAAGCCCAGACGGCGGAGCGCGGCCACATCCGGGCGCTCCTGCGGCGCCAGCACGCCCTGCTTGAAGCCCATGTCGGCCAATGCCTTCATCTTCGCCAGGCCCTGGCGTGCAGCTTCGCGCGGGCTGGAGCCTTGCTGGCTGTTGCTTTGCGAAGCCACGTTACCGTAGGACAGGCCGCCGTAGTTGTGGGTAGGCCCCACCAGGCCATCAAAATTCACTTCATAGGATTTCATCGGCAAGGCTCCGTGACCTGTTGTTATAGGGTGACGCCCGGCGTAAGGGTGGCCGGCAAGGCAAGGCTGGCAGTCTCCAGCGAAGCCACGGGGTAAGCGCAGTAGTCGGCCGCGTAATAAGCACTGGCGCGATGGTTGCCACTGGCACCGACGCCACCGAAGGGTGCACTGCTGGCTGCACCGGTCAGTTGCTTGTTCCAGTTGACGATGCCGGCGCGGCTGCGCAGCCAGAAATGCTGGTAGCGGGCGCGCGAATCGGACAGCAAGCCGGCAGCCAGGCCGTACTGGGTGTTGTTGGCTTCATCGATGGCCGCATCGAAATCGGCATAGCGGACCACTTGCAGCAGCGGCCCGAAGAACTCTTCATCCGGGCGCTGCGCCACGGCGCTGACATCGACGATGCCAGGGGTAAGCAATGCGGCATCGGCTTGCGGCTGCGTCATTTCCAGGAGTTTCACCCCGCCCTTGGCGGCCAGTTCGGCCTGGGCAGCCAGCAGCGCCTGCGCGGCCTGCAGCGAAATCACCGAGCCCATGAACGGTGCCGGCTGCTCATCGAACGCCCCCACCGTGATGGTTCTGCACACCTCGACCAAGCGCGCGAGCAGCGCATCGCCCCAGGCACCCTGGGGCACCAGCAGGCGACGTGCGCAGGTGCAGCGCTGGCCGGCGGAAATGAACGCCGACTGAATGATGGTGTAAACCGCAGCGTCGAGGTCCTTGACCTCGTCTACCAGCAATGGGTTGTTGCCGCCCATTTCCAGCGCCAGGATCTTGTCTGGGCGCCCGGCAAACTGCTGGTGCAACAGGTTGCCAGTGCGGCTGGAACCGGTAAAGAACACGCCATCGATACCTGGGTCGCCAGCCAGTGCCACGCCGGTTTCACGCCCGCCCTGAACCAGGTTCAGCACACCCGCCGGCAGGCCGGCGGCGATCCAGCAGTGCACCGTCAGTTCGGCCACCTTGGGGGTCAGCTCACTCGGTTTGAACACCACGCAGTTGCCCGCCAGCAGCGCCGGAACGATATGCCCGTTCGGCAGGTGGCCTGGGAAGTTGTAAGGGCCGAACACCGCGACCACACCATGGGGCTTGTGCCGCAGCACTGCCGTGGCATCGGCCAGCGGGCCGCTCTTTTCACCGGTACGCTCGCGGTAACTTTGTACGGAAATGGCCACCTTGTTGATCATGCTGGTCACTTCGGTGGCCGACTCCCACAGCGGTTTGCCGGTTTCCTCGCCAATGCACTGGGCCATGGCTTCGGCATGCGCCTTCAACTGTGCGGCAAATTGCTCCAGCACACCGATGCGCGCGTCCAGGCTCAGTTGCGCCCAGGCTGGGAACGCCTGGCGCGCAGCCTTTACGGCGGCGCCGACCTGGCTGGCGTCGGCGCCCTGCCCCTGCCAGATCACGGCCTGGGTGACCGGGTTCAGCGATTGCAGGGGCTCGCCCTGGCCGGCCTGCCAATTGCCGGCGATGTAGTGCGTGGTCATTTACTGGCCCTCCCGGCTCGCCGACATAGGTACCGCGCGCACATTGTCGCCGGCGCCCATGCGCAGGCGTTTGGCGGTCAGCGGGTCGACCACCAGGGTTCCGGCGGCCAGCCGCGCAGGTGCAGCGGTGATACGGCAGTCGTCGCGCTTGCGGTTGTGGATGATGTAGGGGGTGGCGTCATCGCCCGGCGTGCCGACCGCCAGCACCAGCGTCTGGCTGTCGCGCACGGCGCGGATCCTGGCGGTGTCACACTCGATGGCCGGGCCGGCGTCGAAAATGTCGACGTAGCCCTGGTAAGTGAAACCTTCCTGCTTGAGCATGGCCAGTGCCGGCTCGGTGTCCTTGTGCACACGGCCGATCACGTTGCGCGCCGCGTCGGACAGGAAGCAGGTGTACAGCGGGAACTTCGGCATCAGCTCGGCGATGAACGACTTGTTGCCCACGCCGGTCAGGTAGTCCGCCTGGCTGAACTCCATCTTGAAGAAGTGCCGGCCCAGGCTTTCCCAGAACGGCGAACGCCCCTGCTCATCCGACATGCCGCGCATTTCGGCGATGATCTTCTTGCCGAACAACTCGGGGAACTCGGCAATGAACAGCATGCGCGCCCGCGACAGCAAGCGGCCGTTGAGCCCGGCGCGGTAGTCGCTGCGCAGGAACAGCGAGCACAGCTCGGAGTTGCCGGTCAGGTCGTTGGCCAGAAACAGCGTAGGGATTTCGCGGTAGATCTTCAGCTCCTGCGAGGCACTGACGGTCAGGCCGACCCGGTAGTTGTACCAAGGCTCGCGCAAGCCAACGGCACCGGCGATGGCACTGATGCCTACCACCAGGCCTTCGTCGTTTTCCAGCACGAACAGGTAGTCGGTGTCGCCGCGCTCGGCCTCGCCCCGAAAGCTCTTTTCCGCCCAACCTACGCGATGCTCCAGGCGCTCTTCGTTGGCCGGCAGCGTGGTCAGCCCGGTGGTGCCGGTGCTGCGTGCCAATTCGATCAACGCAGGCAAATCGCTGCTGCGTACAGGACGAACGATCATGCTATCTCCTTGTGCGGCGGCATGGGCCGGCGCGAAACTCTGCTAACGCATCAATCCCGAAACGCCTGTTGCCAGACCTCAGGCCGCCACCAGGCGCACGCTGGCGCCCTCACCCACGCCCAGCGCCTCGGCTGCTGCAACGCTCAGGCTGACCGGCTTGCCGGGCACCCAATCCAGCTCCAGCAGCACTGCCCGGTAGTCCTGCAACAGGCCGTTGCACACCAGGTACGGGCGCCCGCCCTTGGTTGGCGCGTCGTCGATTTTCACCGGGGCCACCCGGCTCTGGGCGATCGAGCGGATGCCCGAGGTACGCGCATGCAAGGTTGGGCCGCCGTCGAATATGTCGATGTAGTGCTCGGTCTCGAAGCCCTCACGCATGAGGATGTCGAAGGTGATCTGCGCCCGCGGGTGCACCTGGCCCATGGCTTCCTGCGCCAGGTCTGGCAGCAGCGGCACGTAGATCGGGTAGTGCGGCATGAGTTCGGCGAGAAAGGTGCGGCTCTTCAGGCCGCACAGGCGCTCGGCATCGGCATAGTTGAGGTCGAAGAAATTGCGCCCAATGGCGTCCCAGAACGGCGATTCGCCCTTTTCGTCGCTGTAACCGACGATCTCGGTCACCACCGAGTCAGCGAAGCGTTCCGGGTGCGCAGCCATGAACAGCAGGCGGCCGCGGGAATTGAGTTCGGCCCAGCCGCTGTTCACCAGCTCTGGCAACACGTAGAAACTGGTCAGCAGGCTGTTGCCGGTCAGGTCATGGCACAGCGAGAGCACGTGGATCTTGTTGTGGATCTTCAGCTCGCGCGAGGCGTGCACGAAGGTCTCGTTGCGAAAACTGTAGAACGGCTCGGAGTAGCCAGCCGAGGCCACGATGGCCGAGCAGCCGGCGAGCTTGCCGGTTTCGCTGTCTTCGAGCACGAAGAAGTAGCTTTCCTCGCCATTGAAGCTGACCTCCGCGGCGAAGGACGTCTCGGAGGCGGCAATCTTGTCGCCCAGGCGAGCAGAGTCGTCCGGCAGCGAGGTGACACCAATGGGGCTGTCGGCAGCCATGCGCTGCACTTCGTTCAGATCAGCCATTTGCGCGGGGCGCATCACCAGCATGGTGTCACTCCTTTGGAATACGGGCCGCTCATGGCGGCACGGAAAAACGGCAGGCGCATGGGCACCTGCTGTGGAATCGCAAATCGCCGGCCTGGTACAACCTTGGCTGCGGCCGGCGAAGGGACCGCAGGCGGATCAGCCTTGGGTCAGCGTGGCAACGGCGCGCTCGAAGCGGTCCAGGCCTGCATCGATATCGGCGTCTTCAACCACCAGGCTTGGCGCGAAGCGGACCACGTCCGGACCGGCCTGCAGCACCATCACGCCTTCTTTCTCGGCGGCATTGAGTACGTCCTTGGCCTTGCCTTGCCAGGCCTCGGCCAAGACGCAACCCAGCAGCAGGCCAACACCACGCACCTGGCTGAACAGGCTGTACTTCTGCCCGATCTGCTCCAGGCGGGCCTTGAACCGCGCGTGCTTGGCCTTGATGCCGGCCAGGGTTTCCGGGGTGTTGACCACGTCCAGCACCGCGCAGGCAACCGCGCAGCCCAGCGGGTTGCCGCCGTAGGTGGTGCCGTGGGTGCCCACAGCCAGGTGCTTGGCCAGCTCGGTGGTGGTCAGCATGGCGCCGATCGGGAAGCCACCGCCCAAGCTCTTGGCGCTGGTGAGGATATCCGGGGTCACGCCGTAGTGCTGGTAGGCATACAGCGAGCCGGTACGGCCCACACCCGTCTGCACTTCGTCGAAGATCAGCAGGGCATTGTGCTCGTCACACAGCTTGCGAGCGCCTTCAAGGTAAGCCTTGTCGGCCGGCACCACGCCGCTCTCACCCTGGATCGGCTCGATCACCACGGCGCACGTCTTGTCGGAAATCTGTGCCTTCAACGCTTCCAGGTCGTTGTACGGCACGTGGCTGATGCCGGTGATCTTCGGGCCGAAGCCATCGGAGTACTTCGGCTGGCCGCCGACGCTGACGGTAAACAGGGTACGACCGTGGAAACTGTTCACGGTGGCGATGATTTCGTGCTTTTCAGGGCCGAAGCGGTCATGGGCAACCCGGCGGGCCAGCTTGAAGGCAGCCTCGTTGGCCTCGGCGCCGGAGTTGCAGAAGAACGCACGGTCGGCAAAGGTGGCGCTTACCAGCTTGTGGGCCAGGCGCAAAGCCGGTTCGTTGGTGAATACGTTGGAGACGTGCCAGAGGGTGTTGGCCTGCTCGGTCAAGGCCTTGACCAGCGCCGGGTGGCAGTGGCCCAGGGCGTTTACCGCGATGCCGCCGGCAAAGTCGATCAACTCGCGACCGGACTGGTCCCAGACACGGGAACCCTCGCCTCGCACAGGAATGAAGGCCGCCGGAGAATAGTTGGGGACCATGACCTGGTCGAAATCGGCACGTTGCACCGGGGCTTGCTCAACGGACATCTGAGTCTCCTGAAGAGGAACGCTGGCCTGGAAGTGGCGAGCGATGGGGGGATTGTAAGGACTGATCTGCGCCTGTCCTTGCGGCCAAGCGACAACTTGTTACAGCGCAAAACCCAGTTTTAGCAAGGTTTTCGGCAATGCGACAAACACTGTCGCAATCGCGCAGTGTACGGGAGAGAGGGGGCTGGGTGAACGGGTGTTCACCTGGAGATGAAGGAGTAGAAGGTGCAAGCCGATATTTTTATGCCGGGGCGGGTGTGAGGCGTTGGTATCGCGCCGTGGCGGGTGCATGACGTTGTTCTAGTAGCGCGGCGCACGATATCCGCCCCACCATCACCTTCAAGGCATACACCCCGACCCCAACCGAGCTATCAACCCTTTTCAGCCGGCGCCGAACTCAACTCGAACGGGCTGCTGCTACGCCGCTGGTTACGGTCTTCCCGCGGCGTGGCACCAAAGAAATTGCGGTACGCACTGGAAAAATGCGGCCCCGACGAGAAACCACAGGAAAGCCCGATCTGGATGATCGATTTGCTGGTCTGCATCAGCATCTGCCGCGCCTTGTTCAGCCGCAGCTCCAGGTAGTACTGGCTCGGCACGCGGTTCAGGTACTGCTTGAAAATGCGCTCCAACTGCCGGCGCGAGACGCATACGTGCTGGGCAATTTCGTCGGTGGTCAGCGGTTCTTCGATATTGGCTTCCATCAGCAACACCGCCTGGGTCAGCTTGGGGTGGCTGGAGCCAAGACGATTCTGCAGCGGAATGCGTTGGCGCTCGCCCCCTTCGCGGATACGCTCGACCACCAGTTCCTCCGACACCGCACCGGCAAGCTCGGCGCCGTGATCGCGGGCCAGCACCGCCAGCAGCAGGTCGGTAACGGCCATGCCGCCGCACGCCGTGAGGCGGTCACGATCCCAGTCAAACAGGTGGCTGGTGGCGATGACCCTGGGGAAGCGCTCGGCAAAATCATCCTGCCAACGCCAGTGTACGGCAGCCCGGTAACCATCGAGCAAACCCAGCATCGCCAGCGGGTACACACCGGCTGCAAGCCCCCCGATCATGCAGCCGCTGCGCGCCAGCTGCTTGAGCGCGGCCGACAACGCAGCCCCTACCGCCACGGGTGGCTCGTCTGCCAGCAGGAACAGCTTGTGACAACCTTCCAGGCCACCGTTCCAGGGCTCGCCTGGCAGGCGCCAGGCACCTTCCGGCGCAGGCTCGGCCTGCAGGAACGACAGTTCGTAGACCACGTCCGGATGCACCCGCTGCGCCACCTGCAACACTTCCTCGGCCAGCGCCAGGGTCAAGGGCCTGGTGCTGGGCCAGATGAGAAAACCGATTCGCTGGGTGGTCATAAGGTACGGTCCGAAACCTGAGGTCGTTCGAGTCTGTGCGCCGGGTCAGGCCGCGCTCGCCGCGCAGCATGCCCTATTCTGGTGCAAAAATGCAGCTTTTACTTCAGGCTGCCGGAGAGGAACTGCTTCAGGCGTTCCGACTGCGGGTTGGCCAGCACTTCACGCGGGCAGCCGGTCTCTTCCACCAGCCCCTTGTGCAAGAACACCAACTGGTTGGACACCTCGCGGGCAAAGCCCATTTCGTGGGTGACCACGACCATGGTCCGGCCTTCCTGGGCCAGCGCCTGCATTACCTTCAGCACATCGCCGACCAGCTCGGGGTCGAGTGCCGAAGTCGGCTCGTCGAACAGCATAACCTCCGGCTCCACCGCCAGGGCGCGGGCAATTGCCACACGTTGTTGCTCCCCGCCAGACATGTGCCCCGGGAAGGCGTCCTTGCGGTGGGCGACACCCACCTTGGCCAGGTAGTGCTCGGCCTTTTCCAGGGCTTCCTTGCGGTTCACGCCCAACACATGCACCGGCGCCTCGATGATGTTCTCCAGCGCGGTCATGTGCGACCACAGGTTGAAATGCTGAAACACCATCGACAGCCGCGAGCGCATGCGCTGCAGCTGACGCGGGTCTGCGGCCTTCAGCGCGCCGTCCTTGCCAGCGACCAGCCTGAGCTCTTCGTTGTTGAGCAGGATCTTGCCGGCGTGCGGCTGCTCCAGCAGGTTGATGCAACGCAGGAAGGTCGACTTGCCCGAACCGCTGGAGCCGATGATGCTGATGACGTCGCCGGCCTTGGCCGCCAGCGACACGCCCTTGAGTACTTCATGGCTGCCGTAGCGCTTGTGCAGGTCTTGGACTTCGAGTTTGTACATGCTGTCGATTCTCACAAAGCGGTCAGTGCTTGCGTGGCGCCAGGTAGCCGAGCCAGCGGCGTTCGGCCATCTTGAACAGGCGCACCAGGATGAAGGTCAGGCACAGGTAGAACACGCCCGCCGTGATATAGGCCTCGAAAGGCAGGTAGTACTGCGCATTGACCGTGCGTGCGGCCCCGGTTATGTCGATCAGGGTGACGATCGACGCCAGGCTGGTGGTCTGCAGCATCATGATCACTTCGTTGCTGTACTGCGGCAGCGCCCGGCGCAGGGCCGAAGGCAGCAGGATGCGGCGGTACATCTTCATGCGTGACATGCCCATGGCCTTGGCCGCCTCGATCTCGCCATGCGGCGTGGCCTTGAGGCTGCCGGCGATGATTTCTGCGGTGTAGGCACTGGTGTTGATGCCAAACGCCAGGCACGCACAGAAGGTGGCGCTGGACAACAGCGGCCAGAAGACACTGTCGCGTACCGCTTCGAACTGGGCCAGGCCGTAGTAGATCAGAAACAGCTGCACCAGCATCGGCGTCCCGCGGATCACATAGGTATAGAGCCAGGCGGTGAAGTTGACCACCGGCTGGCGCGACACCCGCATCAAGCCCAACGGAATAGCCCCCAGCAAGCCGAAGAACAACGAAATGGCCAGCAGCTTGAGGGTGGTCAGCAGGCCGCCGAAGTACATCGGCAACGCCTCCCAGATGACGTTGTAGTCGAAGATCATAGTTCAGCCACCTTGACGCCCACCGAGTAGCGGCGCTCCAGAAACTTCAGGGCCAGCAGCGAAACACTGGTCAGCACCAGGTACAACGCGGCCACCGCCAGGAAGAAGGTGAACGGCTCGCGCGTGGCGTCGGCCGCCTGTTTGGCCTTGAACATCATGTCCTGCAGGCCGACCACCGAAATCAGCGCGGTGGCTTTGGTCAGCACCAGCCAGTTGTTGGTGAAACCAGGAATCGCCAGGCGGATCATTTGCGGAACCTGGATACGGAAGAACACCTGGCGCGCGTTCATGCCATAGGCGAACCCCGCCTCGGCCTGCCCCTTTGGAATGCCGAGGAAGGCGCCGCGAAAGGTTTCCGACAGGTAGGCACCGAAGATGAAGCCCAGGGTACCGATGCCCGCGATCAGCGGGTTGAGGTCGATGTAGTCTTCGTAGCCGAGCAGCGGCGCCACCCGGTTGATGATGTCTTGCCCGCCGTAGAAGATCAGCAGGATCAGGACCAGGTCCGGAATGCCACGGATGACCGTGGAATACAGGTCGCCAAGCCAGGCCAGCCAGCGCACCGGCGACAAGCGCAGCGCCACACCGATCAGGCCGAGCACGATGGCCAGGGCCATCGACGACAGGGCAAGCTGCAGCGTCAGCCACGCCCCGTCGAGGATGACTGCCCCGTAGCCTTTCAACATGATGAGGTCCTCGACCTAGAGAATGAAAAATGGTGCAAACCTCAGAGCCTCTGCTGTTTGCACCATTGCACAGGTGAAACCCGACGTCTTAGTTCGAGTCTGGACCGTAGATGTCGAAGTTGAAGTACTTCTTCTCGATTTCTTTGTACTTGCCGTTGGCCCGAATGGCATCGATGGCCGCGTTGATACGGTCGACGTTGGCCTTGTCACCCTTGCGCACGGCGATGCCGATGCCATCACCGAAGTACTTGGCGTCGGTGAAGGCCGGGCCTACGAAGGCAAAGCCCTTGCCGGCGTCGGTTTTCAGGAAGCCGTCTTCCAGCAGGGTGGCGTCAGCCACGGTGCCATCGAGGCGACCGGCTGCCACGTCCAGGTAGATTTCGTTCTGGGTGCCGTAAGGCACGACGGTGGCACCTTTGGCGCCCAGCACTTCCTTGGCGAAGCGGTCGTGGATCGAGCCGCGCTGTACGCCGATCTTCTTGCCCTTGAGTTCGTCCAGGCTGGCGCTGACGGTGGTGCCTTCCTTCATGACCAGGCGCGCCGGGGTCAGGTAGTAGCGCTTGGTGAAGTCGACCGACTTCTTGCGGTCTTCGGTGATCGACATCGACGACAGGATGGCGTCGATCTTGCGCACCTTCAGCGCCGGAATCAGGCCATCGAATTCTTGCTCGACCCAGGTGCACTTGGCCTTCATCTCTTCGCACAAGGCGTTGCCGATGTCGTAGTCGAAGCCAGCGATGCTGCCGTCGGGCTGTTTGAAGGCGAAGGGTGGGTAAGCGGCCTCGATGCCGATTTTCAACGGCTTTTCATCGGCCTGCGATACCAGGGAAAACACGGACAGCGCCAGGGCGCCAAGCAGTGCAAGCTTCTTCATCAGGTAACTCCATCGGTACGGGGCAATACAAGGCAGATCACGGCTGCCCGATATGCGAATGAGTACAACGCGAGCCGCGCAGGGTTCGACCAAGGCCGCATACCACGAGCGAGTGAGTGGCATTCTAACGACAGCCCGGTAGTCGATATTTCTTCAAAGCGACAACTACTTATAGAAGCGCCTGAAACCGCCGCGGGCGATGTTGACAGCCATTGCAAAATATGCAAAAGCGCAAGAAATAGAACCTATAGAACTAGCAATTCCTGGGCCTATTATTGGCAAAGCCTCGAATTACGGCAAGTGGGGCGAGCCGCAGGGCGTCAAATGTCATGAACCTGCACTGATATGGGCCGGTTTTGTTTCCGCGCGCCCCGCCATTGTGCGGCACCGGTGACAGAACGGTTACCGATGATTGTCGGGTAACAGTAAAGCAAAAACCCCGCCGGTTGCCCGGGCAGGGTTTCTGTAGGAGCAACTGTCTTTCCCAAAATTTGAAAAGCCTGCACGATTCATTGTGGGAGCGGGCTTGCCCGCGAAGCAGGCGACGCGGTATGTGGCACCGGCTGCGCCGGTGTTCGCGGGCACGCCCGCTCCCACAAGTGGAACGGTGAATGACAGCTTCTGCTCCTACTCGTGCTCTAGGCACCTGCGGCATGCAGCTTGTCATTCACCGCTCTCACTCCAGATGCTAATCCCCTCTCAAGACACAAGCGGCCTTGCGTCGCGATGGGTCGCAAAGCGGCCCCTGTCATTCAGCGCACCCGCGGGGCCGCCATCAGGCCGAAGCCAGGCTCATCGCCTTGTGAGTGTCGATCAGGTGCTGCACCACTCCAGGGTCGGCCAGGGTCGAGATATCGCCCAACGCATCGTACTCACCGGTAGCAATCTTGCGCAGGATGCGGCGCATGATCTTGCCGGAGCGGGTCTTGGGCAGCCCAGGCGCCCACTGGATCACATCCGGTGAAGCGATAGGGCCGATCTCCTTGCGCACCCAGTTCTTCAATTCCAGGCGCAACTGCTCGCTGGCCTCGACACCCGCATTGAGGGTGACATACACGTAAATGCCCTGCCCCTTGATGTCGTGGGGTACACCCACCACTGCAGCTTCGGCCACCTTGGCGTGAGCCACCATGGCGCTTTCGATCTCGGCCGTGCCCATGCGGTGGCCCGACACGTTGAGCACGTCGTCCACGCGACCGGTGATCCAGTAGTAACCGTCCTCGTCCCGGCGCGCGCCGTCGCCAGTGAAGTACATGCCGCGGAAGGTCTTGAAATAGGTATCCACGAAACGGTCGTGGTCGCCATACAGCGAACGCGACTGCCCAGGCCAGGAATCGAGGATCACCAGGTTGCCCTCGGCCGCACCGTCGATCAGGTTGCCCAGGTTGTCCACCAGTGCCGGCACCACGCCGAAGAACGGCCGGGTTGCAGACCCTGGTTTCAGGCCGGTGGCACCCGGCAGCGGGCTGATCAGGATGCCGCCGGTTTCGGTCTGCCACCAGGTGTCGACGATCGGGCAGCGCTCCTTGCCCACGGCCTTGTAATACCAGTTCCACGCTTCCGGGTTGATCGGCTCGCCCACCGACCCCAGCAGGCGCAGGCTGGAGCCATCGGCCCCGGTCACGGCAGCCTGCCCTTCGGCCATCATGGCGCGGATGGCCGTTGGCGCGGTGTAGAGGATGTTGACCTTGTGCTTGTCGATGATCTTCGACACCCGGGTGATGTCCGGGTAGTTCGGCACACCCTCGAACAGCAAGGTGGTGGCGCCGTTGGCCAGCGGGCCATAGACGATATAGCTGTGGCCAGTGACCCAGCCCACGTCGGCGGTGCACCAGTACACCTCGCCGGGGCGGTAGTCGAACACGCGCTCATGGGTCAGCGCGGCATACACCAGGTAACCGCCCGTGGTGTGCAGCACCCCTTTTGGCTTACCGGTGGAACCCGAGGTATAGAGGATGAACAGCGCTTCTTCGGCGCCCATTTCTTTCGGCGCGCAATGGCTGGAAGCCACCTTCATCAGGTCTTCGTACCAGATGTCGCGGTGCTGGTGCCAGGCGATGTCGCCACCGGTGCGCTTGCACACGATGATTTTCTGCACGCTGTTGGTTTCAGGGTTGGTCAACGCCAGGTCGACGTTGGCCTTGAGTGGGGTACGACGACCACCGCGCAGGCCCTCGTCGGCAGTGATCACCACCTTGGACTTGCAGTCGATGATCCGGCCGGCCAGCGCTTCGGGCGAGAAGCCGCCGAACACCACCGAATGGATCGCCCCGATGCGCGCACAGGCCAGCATGGCGACCACGGCTTCGGGGATCATCGGCATGTAGATGGTGACCACGTCACCACGGTGCACGTCCTGGCCACGCAGGGCGTTGGCAAACTTGCAGACCTGCTCGTGCAGTTCGCGGTAGGTAATGTTGCGGTGTTCGGAAGGGTCGTCACCTTCCCAGATGATCGCCAGCTGGTCACCGCGCTCTTCTAGGTGACGGTCCAGGCAGTTGGAGGAAACGTTCAGAGTGCCGTCGGCGAACCATTTGATATCGACGTGGTGGTCGTCGAACGAGGTCTGCTTGACCTTGGTGAACGGCTTGATCCAGTCGATACGCTGGGCCTGCTCGCGCCAGAAGCCGTCCGGGTTGATCACCGATTGCTGGTACATGGCCTTGTAGGTGGCCTCGTCGGTCAGCGTAGTGGCCGCAACCTCGGGACGAACGGGATACAATGGAGCCGCACTCATCTGTGTTACCTCGGTGTAATAGTTGTTTTTGTATGGGACCGTTTGTAACTGTACCAGAGCAACAAAAGCCATTCGACGTTGGTAGTAATTTGGTACGGCCGTACCGGCAGAAAGCTCTGGCGCGGGCCTTACAGCCTGCCTGGCATGCAGCGAAACGCGCCGGCCGAAGGATTGTTACAGATTCTGTTAAAAGACTTTATCAAAACACCCCCTGTTTCAGCCCAGGTGGCAGCCATAAAATTCACCTCGCCAGCAACGGCAAGGCGATTAACAACTGGTAACAGCCCCCACGAAGGCACACGTTGATCTCCCTTTATCTGGTTTAGTTGAAACTTGTTGTACACGCGGCGCCACAAGTGCCGCGCGCCCCCTCACGACCTTAGGCAGGTATATTTAAAATGAAAGCTTTACTGGTATTGGTACTGGGTAGTCTTTGCGGCGCGGCACTGGCCGATGAAGCCAAAGATGCCGAGCAGATTCCGGTTGAACAATACAGTTACTCTCAGCACCTGGATATTGCGCGCGTCATCTCCATGAGCGAAGTGCCCAATGTGTGCGAAGTCGTGCCAGCGCGCATGACCTACGAGGACTCCCAAGGGCAGAAGCACATTCTCGAATACCGCGTGATGGGGAACGGCTGCTCTAACGGCTGAAGACCTTGAATCGGGGGCCCTGCGGCCCCCTTCGCAACGCAACACCTGTAACTTGAAAGCAGTACAAAAGTTGTTGCCCGACCTCTAATCGCCCGACTTGTTAAGCGAATAATCCCTCAACTTGTTGGCAATGGTGGTATGCGAAACACCCAATCTTTTCCCCAGCGCCCGG
Organism: Pseudomonas sp. NY5710; assembly: GCF_013305665.1. Lineage (NCBI taxonomy): Bacteria > Pseudomonadati > Pseudomonadota > Gammaproteobacteria > Pseudomonadales > Pseudomonadaceae > Pseudomonas > Pseudomonas sp. NY5710. Next base: position 1,591,439 of record NZ_CP045554.1, on the reverse strand, counting down.
CTACTGGGAAACTCGCCCATCAAACTTTCCAGCACCGCTTTTTCAAAGCGCCCGACGATCTGCGAAAGATCCCCTTCCAGCGAAAAATCACCCAGCGGCTGGCGCACGCCATAATCAGGCAACCGTATATGCTCGCTCTTGACCACGCCGCCTTCGCATAACGAAACTGCCTGGAACAAGACGTTTTCCAACTGCCTTACATTACCCGGCCAATGATAGTGCCCAAGTTTGTCCATCGCTGCCGGTGCCAAACGCGGCAAGGCACAGCCGATCTGCCGGCTGGCCTGATCAAGAAAATGCTGCACCAGCCCTTCCAGGCCATCCATGCACTCGCGCAAGGGCGGAATGTGCAGCGACAATACGTTGAGGCGGTGATACAAGTCCTGGCGGAACTCACCACGGGCACACAATTCGGACAAGTCCACCTGCGTGGCGCAGATCACCCGTACATCCAGGTAGACCTCTTCATCGCTGCCGACCCGGCGGAAGCAACCGTCCTGCAGGAAGCGCAGCAGCTTGACCTGCAGGCGCGGGCTCATCTCCCCCACCCCGTCAAGGAACAAGGTGCCCCCCGCAGTCAGTTCCAGTAACCCAAGCTTGCCCTCGGCCCGCGCCCCTTCGAATGCCCCCGGGCCATAGCCGAACAGCTCGGTCTCGGCCATCGACTCTGGCAACCCGGCACAGTTCAGCGCCATCAATGGCGACTGCCCGCGCGGGCTGGCCAGGTGGCACGCCCGCGCCAGCAGCTCCTTGCCGGTGCCGGTCTCGCCCTCGATCAGCAACGGCGCATCCAGCGGCGCCATGCGCCGCGCTTCACGCACCACGGCTGCCATCACCCGCGAACTCTGGAAGATGCTGTCGAAACCCCGCAACTCCTGCTTGCGCACGTTGTAGATGCGCTCGCCAATGCGGTCGGCACGGTGCAGGGTAAGCACGGCACCGGCCAGCGCCTCGCTCTCGTCATGCTCGGACTGCAGCGGCGCGATATCGGCCAGGAACACATCACCCTTGACCTGGATGCGCAGGCCGTTGATACGCGACTTGTTGGCGCGCACCAGCTCCGGCAGGTCGAAATCTTCGACGTAGCGGGCCAATGGCATGCCCGGCACTTCGTCCACGCGTACCCCCAGCAGCTGCGCCGCGGCACGGTTGGCCGCAACGATGCTGCCGCCCATGTCTACCGACAGCACCGGGAAATCCAGGGCCCCCAGTAGCGCATTCAGCTCCATGTGCCGGCGCTCGCTGGGCATCAGCCCCACGCGCTTTACGCCGAACACCCCGGCAATGGCCTCGAACTTCGGGCGCAGGGCCTGGAACTGCAAATTGACCAGGTTCGGGCAGTGCAGGTAGATGGCGTTGCCATGGTCACCCCCCACCTCGCCGCGCAACACGTTGATGCCGTATTCGACCAGCAGGTTAAGGATGTCCCGCAGGATGCCAATGCGATTCTGGCAATGCACTTTGATACGCATGAGGGCTCTCGCAGCGCCGATGTTCTTCAACACAGCGCAAAAATTCGTAAAGATAAGCTGACAAAAGCCGGACAAACATCAGCCGGATACGGCGTATTTTCCACACCACCGCCAAACTTGTAAAATTTTCGTTACGAAATTCACCTGGCGCGGCGCTTCAACGCAGCCAGCCCCCCGTGCAAAGCGGTGAGCAAAAGCCTAATGCTTGGGTATGTGCCGTACATAACAAGAAAGCCCTCACCAGGAGAGCCTTATGAAACAGACGCACTACGTGGCCCGCGAGCCCGATGCGCATGGTTTTATCGATTACCCGCAGCAAGAGCATGCGGTATGGAATACCCTGATCACCCGCCAGTTGAAGGTGATCGAAGGCCGCGCGTGCCAGGAATACCTGGATGGTATCGAGCAACTCAAGCTGCCCCATGAGCGCATTCCGCAGCTGGGTGAAATCAACAAGGTGCTAGGTGCCACCACCGGTTGGCAGGTGGCCCGGGTACCTGCCCTCATCCCCTTCCAGACCTTTTTCGAACTGCTGGCCAGCAAGCGCTTCCCGGTCGCTACCTTCATTCGCACCCCGCAGGAGTTGGACTACCTGCAGGAACCAGACATCTTCCACGAGATTTTTGGCCACTGCCCGCTGCTGACCAACCCCTGGTTTGCTGAATTCACCCACACCTATGGCAAGCTAGGCCTGGCCGCGACCAAGGAACAACGGGTGTACCTGGCCCGTCTGTACTGGATGACCATCGAATTCGGCCTGATGGAAACCGCCCAAGGCTGCAAAATCTACGGTGGCGGCATTCTTTCATCGCCTAAAGAGACCGTATATTGCCTGTCTGGCGAACCCGAACACCAGGCTTTCGACCCCGTCGAAGCCATGCGTACACCGTACCGCATCGACATCCTGCAGCCCCTGTACTTCGTGTTGCCAAACATGAAGCGCCTGTTCGACCTGGCCCACGAGGACATCATGGGCATGGTCCACACCGCCATGCAGCTGGGCCTGCATGCGCCTAAATTTCCACCCAAGGTTGCTGCCTGAGCGACCTTGCCGATAACAACTCGAAGCGGAAACCATTCCATGAATGCCTTGAACCAAGCCCACTGCGAAGCCTGCCGCGCCGACGCGCCGAAAGTCACCGACCAAGAGCTGGCAGAACTGATTCGCGAGATCCCGGACTGGAACATCGAAGTACGTGACGGCCATATGGAGCTGGAGCGCGTCTTCCTGTTCAAGAACTTCAAGCACGCCTTGGCGTTCACCAATGCCGTTGGCGAAATCGCCGAAGCCGAAGGCCACCACCCTGGGCTGCTGACCGAGTGGGGCAAGGTGACCGTGACCTGGTGGAGCCACTCGATCAAGGGCCTGCACCGCAACGACTTCATCATGTGCGCGCGTACCGACAAGGTGGCGGAATCGGCTGAAGGCCGCAAATAAAGCCGCGGCTGCCCCACTGGCACCGGCAAGGCCGGTGCCCTGCGCCCACCCCTGCCTGGCGGGCGAATGCGCCACATAGCCGCCTCTTTTCGGCCAGACGTTGTGCGCTGTTCGCCCGCAAACCCGACCGGCGAGCGGGAAAAAAACCAAACTGTCATCCAGACTTGTGTATCCTGCCCCAGCTTTGTAAAGCTTCAAACGCGCCTGGCGCAGACTTTTCACTCACACTTGCGAGGAACGACGAGATGCATGAGATCCCGAATCTTCCCTTCCCAAGCCTGAACCCAGAAGAGCCAACCGTGACCGCCCACGCCGAACCGGCAGCTGCCGTCGAGCAGGATGGTGACGATCAATCCAGCGCTGACCAGGACTAACTGCGCATCCCCGACTGTGTGAAAACGGCTGACCTGCGGGCCACCCCCGTCAGCACGTTTTCACACCGTCCAGAACCCATGTAGGCCCTCATGCCCGACTCACCCCGCCCCCTTGCGGTCACCCTGCAAGTCGTCTCCATCGTTCTGTTCACCTTCATTGGCTACCTGAACATCGGCATTCCGCTGGCCGTACTGCCCGGCTACGTGCACAACGACCTGGGTTTCAGTACCGTCGTCGCCGGCCTGGTGATCAGCGTGCAGTACCTCGCGACCCTGCTCAGCCGCCCCACCGCCAGCCGCATCATCGACAACCACGGCAGCAAGAAAGCCGTGATCTACGGCCTTGCCGGCTGCGGCATCAGCGGCGTGTTCATGCTGGCCTGCGCCTTCCTGACACACCTGCCCGGGTGGAGCCTGGCCTGCCTGCTGGCTGGCCGACTGGTGTTGGGCAGCGCCGAAAGCCTGGTGGGTTCGGGCTCGATAGGCTGGGGCATCGGTCGGGTCGGGGCTGCCAACACGGCCAAAGTCATTTCCTGGAACGGTATCGCCAGCTACGGCGCCCTGGCCATCGGCGCGCCGCTGGGCGTACTGATGGTCAAGGGCCTTGGGCTATGGAGCATGGGCCTGAGCATCATCCTGCTGTGCGCGGTCGGCCTGCTGCTGGCCTGGCCCAAACAGGCTGCGCCCATCGTCCATGGTGTGCGCCTGCCGTTCCTGAGCGTACTGGGCAAAGTCTTCCCGCATGGCTCGGGGCTGGCCCTGGGCTCGATCGGCTTTGGCACCATCGCCACCTTCATCACCCTGTATTACGCCAGCCAGGGCTGGGCCAACGCCGCACTGACCTTGAGCCTGTTCGGTGCCAGCTTCATCAGTGCTCGCCTGCTGTTTGGCAACCTGATCAACCGGATTGGCGGGTTTCGCGTGGCCATTGCCTGCCTGGCGGTAGAAACGCTGGGGCTGCTGATGCTGTGGTTGGCGCCCAGCGCAGAGCTGGCACTGGCAGGGGCAGCACTGAGCGGGTTTGGCTTTTCGCTGGTATTCCCGGCGCTGGGCGTGGAGGCAGTGAACCAGGTCTCGGCGGCCAACCGCGGGGCGGCGGTAGGGGCGTATTCGCTGTTCATCGACTTGTCACTGGGGGTAACCGGGCCTTTGGTGGGCGCGGTGGCGGCCGGGTTCGGGTTTGCCTCGATGTTCGTGTTTGCCGCGGCCGCTGCGGCCTGTGGGTTGCTGTTGAGCCTGTATCTGTACCGGCAGGCTCAACAGGCCCGGGCGCGGTAAAACGCAGCCGCGCTGGGCTGCAAGGCAGCCCGCGCCGCTGAAGGTCAGCGCTGAGCGTACTGCAACACCACTTCCAGCGGGTGGCGCAGCTGGCGTTCGGTCATGCGCTTGACCTGGCTGCGGCACGAATACCCGGTAGCCAAGGGTTCGCCCTCCTTGTCCAGCTTGGTGGCCCAGCTTTGCTCGAAGATGGTCCGCGAGGTTTGCTGATTGCGCGCCTCATGCCCGTAGGTACCGGACATACCGCAGCAACCAGTGGCTTCGGTCACCAGCTTCAGGCCCAAACGGGCAAACACTTGCTCCCATTGGCGGGTACTGGCCGGCACATTGGTCTTCTCGGTGCAGTGCGCCATCAGGCGGAAGTTGCCCGGCGCGGTCGGTGCCTGTTCGGGCAGCACATTCATCAGCCATTCCTGCGGCAGCAGCACCTGCGGGCAACCGTCCACGCCAGGTACTTTCTGGTACTCCTGGCGGTACACCAGGGTCATGGCCGGGTCCAGGCCCACCAGCGGCACGCCGCAATCGGCCAGGGCCTTGAGCTGGCTGGCATTGCGGATCGCCGCCTTGGCGAATGCACCGAGGAACCCCTGCACATGCAGCGGCTTGCCGTTGGCGCTATACGGCGCCAGGAACACCCGATGACCGAGGCGATTGGCCAGGTCGATGAACGCCGAGAGCAACGGTGTTTCGAAGTAACGGGTGAAGGCATCCTGCACCAGCACGATGCTGCGCTCGCGCTGGGCCGGGGTCAGTTCGCGAAGCGCCGGCACCGTGGCCACGCCAACCCGGCAGCGGGTCAGGGTGGCCTGGAAGTTGAAGCGGCTGATCAATGGGCTGTCGACCATGCCGACCTTTTCGGCCAGCAGCCTGCTCACCCATTTCGACCCCATCACCGCGTTGTACAGCCCCGGTGCGTGTGCCAGGTAGGGGATGGTGTACTCCAGCGAGCCGATCAGGTAGTCACGCAGGGGGCGCTGATAACGGCCGTGGTACAGCTCGAGAAAGCGCGAGCGGAAGTCCGGCACGTTGACCTTGATCGGGCACTGCCCGGCGCAGGACTTGCACGCCAGGCAGCCGGCCATGGCGTCATACACCTCATGGGAGAAGTCGGCCTGGCCCTGGTTGCGGGCGCGGTTGTTACGCAGGCGCGCCGGCAGGCCCTTTAGCCACGAGACCTTGTTACGCGCCGCAGCCAGCACGTCGATGTTCGCTTCGCCCTGCAGGCGCAGCCATTCGCGCATCAACGAGGCACGGCCCTTGGGCGAGTGCTGGCGCTCACGAGTGGCTTTCCATGAGGGGCACATGGCGTCGTTGGGGTCGTAGTTGTAGCAGGCGCCGTTGCCGTTGCAGTGCACGGCGCTGCCGAAGTCTTGCCAGACTCGTTCGTCGATGCTGCGGTCCAGGTCCCCGCGCAGGGTCACGCCATCGACCTTGGTCAGGCCTTCGGGGCTGTCAGGCGGCGTGCAGATCTTGCCCGGGTTCAGCTGGTTATGCGGGTCGAAGGCGCCCTTCAGGCGCTGCAGTGCTGGGTACAGTTCGCCAAAATACTCCGGCACGTACTCCGAACGCAGGCCCTTGCCATGCTCGCCCCACAACAGGCCGCCATAGCGTTTGGTCAATGCCGCCACCGCATCGGAAATCGGCTTGACCAGCGCGGCCTGGGCCGGGTCTTTAATGTCCAGCGCGGGGCGTACGTGCAGCACGCCGGCATCCACGTGGCCGAACATGCCGTAGGCCAGGCCATAACCATCGAGCAAGGCCCGGAAGTCGGCGATGTAGTCGGCCAGTTGCTCCGGCGGCACCGCGGTGTCCTCGACGAAAGGTTGCGGGCGCACCTCGCCCTCGACGTTACCCAGCAGGCCCACCGAGCGCTTGCGCATGGTGTAGACGCGGGTGACGGCCTCGGAACCCTCGGCCAGTGTGTGGCCCAGGCGCTCGACACTGGTGTCGCTCTGCAGGTGCTGGATGAACGCCTGCACCTTGGCGTTGACCTGCGCCGGCTCGTCCCCGCAGAACTCCACCAGGTTGATGCCCAGGGTCGGCCGCTCGGGGTCGGCCGGGAAGTATTCGGCAACGCTGTGCCAGACGATATCCTTCATCGCCAGCATGAGCACCTTGGAGTCCACGGTTTCGATGGACAGCGGCTTGTGCGCCATCAGCGCGTTGGCGTCGCGCAGGGCATCCATGAAACTGCTGTAGCGCACATTGACCAGTACCGCGTACTTGGGGATCGGCAGCACATTGAGCTTGGCTTCGACCACATACCCAAGCGAGCCCTCGGCACCGCACAGCACGCTATTGAGGTTGAAACGGCCCTGTTCGTCGCGCAGGTGCGCCAGGTCGTAGCCGGTCAGGCAGCGGTTGAGCTTGGGGAAGGTGCGCTCGATCAGGTCGCCCTGGGTTTGCTGGATGTCCCGCGCCATGCGGTACACCTCGCCCACCCGGCCAGGCGCGGCACAGGCCTGCTCCAGCGCGGCCTCATCGATCGGCAGGCTGTGCAGGCGCTCGCCACCGAGCAGCACGCTGTGCAACTCCAGTACGTGGTCGCGGGTTTTGCCATAGGTGCAGCTGCCCTGGCCGCTGGCGTCGGTGTTGATCATTCCGCCGACGGTGGCGCGGTTGGACGTGGACAGCTCAGGGGCGAAGAACAGCCCGTACGGCTTCAGCGCAGCATTGAGCTGGTCCTTGACGGTGCCAGCCTGCACCCGCACCCAGCGCTCCTCGACGTTGATTTCGAGGATGTTGTTCATGTGCCGCGACAGGTCGACGACAATGCCATCGGTCAGCGACTGGCCGTTGGTGCCGGTGCCCCCGCCGCGCGGGGTGAGCTTGACGTGCCGAAAGCGTGCTTCGGCCATCAGCGTGGCCACGCGCGCCACATCGTCGGCATCCAGCGGGAACACCGCAGCCTGCGGCAGGCGCTGATAGATCGAGTTGTCGGTGGCCAACACCGTGCGGGTCGCGTAGTCGGCGCTGATCTGGCCACGGAAGCCGCTGTTGCGCAGGGCTTCGAGGAATTCGGGGTAGTTGGCGCTGGGTGCAACGGTTGGCAGCTGGGCGATCATCGAAGGATGGCCTCTTGATATTGGCTATTCACGGGATTCCTGTCGCCCCGGCATGGGTCAAACCAGGCGGGGGTGACGTATAAGCCAATGTTCCTGTAGTTTGCGCTCAGGGGCAAACGGATAATCCTGCCGCTATCAATGACTTTTATGAATGAATTACCGCCACCTGACTCCGTCCATGTCGCTGCTGCTGGCCTTCGAGGCCGCCGCCCGGCATGAAAGCTACACCCGCGCCGCTGCCGAACTGTCGCTGACCCAGAGCGCGGTCAGCCGGCAGGTGCAGGCACTGGAACAACAACTGGGCCTGACCCTGTTCCGCCGTGAAGGGCGCCAGGTGCAGCTGACCGATGTCGGCCGGCTGTACCACGGCGAGCTCAGCGAGGCGCTGGGGCGCATCCGCAGCGCCACCCTGCAAGCGCTGGCTTACCAGTCAGGGGTCGGCACCTTGCGCCTGGCCACCCTGCCCACCTTCGGCTCCAAGTGGCTGTTGCCGCGCTTGCATGCGTTCTACAGCGCGCACCCTGGCATGCTGGTGCACATTCATTCACGCATCGAAGCCATCAATTTCGAAACCAGCGAGATCGATGCCGCCATTGGCGTGGCCAGCCACGACCTGCCCGGGCTGGTCTGCCATCGCCTGCATGCCGAGGAACTGGTGGTGATCGTACCGCCGCAGGCCAGCGCCGACCGCCAGGGCTGGAGCCCCGCCAGCATCAGCGAAGAGGTGCTGCTGAACGTGGCCAACAACCCGCACGCCTGGGGCGAGTGGTTTTCCCACCATGGCCTGCCGCACCGGGCGATGCGCCTGGGGCCTAGTTTCGAGCTCACCTCCCACCTGATCCAGGCCGTGCGCGCCGGGATTGGCATCGGGCTGGTGCCGCGCATTCTCGTGGAAGAAGAACTGGCCAAGGGTGAACTGCACAGCCCCGGGGCAGCTTTTGCCAGCCAGCGCAGTTACTACCTGATCTACCCGCCGAGGAATGAGGCATTACCGTCGTTGCGGGCGTTCAGGGGGTGGTTGCTGGAGCAGATCTGAGTCCTGCCTCGACCGCATAGGCCCCAAGCCCTGTGCAGTACCTGTAGGAGATTCTATGGTTTCTGGCAAGGGTAGCCGCAGCATCTTCAGCGCCTGTGAGAGCGAGCGCCGCCCGCGCGGCGCTTCGCGGGTAAACCCGCTCCTACCTTTGTTTCGGGCCAGTATTGCCTGTGCCGGACGCGCGCGACCGCCTTGTTTTTACGACGCGATATCGTGGTGGGCGCCAAGGCGTTCGCGCGCAAATCCCACAGGCATAATTGGCCCGAAACAAACGTAGGAGCGGGTTTACCCGCGAAGCGCCGCGCGGGCGGCGCTCGATCTCACGGGCGCTGCATATCTTCTGACAAACACCTATCAGCCCTGATGCGATCCCTGTGGGAGCTGGCTTGCCGGCGATAGGGCCCAAACAGGCAATAAAAAACCCGAAGCCAGTCCCCGGCTTCGGGTTTCTCAATATCCTGCAGAGCCTTACTTGGCTACGGTTCCAGCAACCCCACCGGTATTCAGCCGCCGACGTGGCTTGACCATGTACACCACGAACATCGCAAACAGCCAGATCGGAATCGCGTACACCGACACCTTAATGCCTGGAATCATCAGCATGATGCCGAGAATCAGCACCACGAAGGCCAGCACCACATAGTTGCCATAGGGGTACCACAGCGCCTTGAACAGCGGCTTCTGGCCAGTGCGGTCAAGGTGCTGGCGGAATTTCAGGTGCGAATAACTGATCATCGCCCAGTTGATCACCAGGGTAGCCACCACCAGCGACATCAGCAGTTCCAGAGCATTTTGCGGCATCAGGTAGTTGAGCAGCACGGCCACGAAGGTCACCGCTGCCGACACCAGAATCGAGCGCACCGGCACACCGCGCTTGTCGACCTTGGCCAGCGCTGCCGGGGCATCACCCTGCTCGGCCATGCCCAGCAGCATGCGGGCATTGCAATAGGTGCCGCTGTTGTACACCGACAGCGCGGCCGTCAGCACCACGAAGTTCAGCAGGTTGGCGGCCACGTCACTGCCCAGCAGCGAGAACACCTGCACGAATGGGCTGCTGCCATAACTGCCGCCCGAGGCGTCGATGCTGGCCACCAGGTTGTCCCACGGGGTCAGCGACAGCAGCACCACCAAGGCACCGACGTAGAAGATCAGGATACGGTAGATGACCTGGTTGATCGCCTTGGGGATCACGGTCTTGGGCTTGTCGGCTTCGGCAGCGGTGAAACCGAGCATTTCCAGGCCGCCGAACGAGAACATGATGAAGGCCAGGGCCATGACCAGACCGCTGACGCCATTGGGGAAGAACCCGCCATGCGACCAGAGGTTGGCGACGGTGGCCTCCGGGCCGCCGCTGCCGCTGGTCAGCAGGTAGGCGCCCAGGCCGATCATGCTGACGATGGCAACCACCTTGATGATGGCGAACCAGAATTCGGCTTCACCAAAGAACTTCACGTTCATCAGGTTGATGGCGTTGATCAGCACGAAGAAGGCGGCTGCGGTAACCCAGGTCGGGATTTCCGGCCACCAGTAGTGGACATACTTGCCAACCGCCGACAGCTCCGACATGCCCACCAGGATATACAGCACCCAGCAGTTCCAGCCAGACAGGAAACCGGCGAAGCCGCCCCAGTAGGTGTGGGCAAAATGGCTGAATGAGCCGGCCACCGGCTCCTCGACGATCATCTCGCCAAGCTGGCGCATGATCATGAAGGCGATGAAGCCGCAGATGGCGTAACCGAGGATCATCGACGGGCCGGCGGATTTCATCACGCCTGCCGAGCCGAGGAACAGGCCGGTACCAATTGCGCCGCCAAGGGCGATCAACTGGATGTGACGGTTCTTCAGGCCCCGCTTGAGCTCGCCTGAATGCATGTTTTGTCCACTCATGAACGAAGTCACCTGCATTGTTTTTATCTGTGACGGAATCGGACCCACCGCGCTCGTGGCGCAGCGGAATGGGCAAGGTGGTTACCTTGGGTTTCTCGACCTCAGGTGCCGCCGGAGCGGGTCAACCAGGCGTGATCAAGAGTGCGCGGTACGCAAGGGGGTCACAGGTAAAACGCGGCGCACTGTATACCCCTGCAAACGCGCAGGCGTCAACGCGTTGCATCCTTTCCTCGGGAAAAAACGCAGCGATCCTGTGGTGTGGGCCTTCAAAGGCGGAGTGATCGGCGTACATGGCGCCTCCATTTGTTGTTTTGTCAGCCAGGCGCTGTGGACCGGCTGTTGCACACGGCAATAGCGGCTATAACACCGTGGGGCGGGGGTTTGGGCAAGGGTGGTGGGGATTGGCGCAGGGGGTTTGCAGCGTTGGCAGCGGCAAGTTTTTTTGACAGGACGGGGCGAATTCCGAAAGACGAACGGAAACCGGCTGACTTTGTACACATTTCTTTACAGCGTGGTGCGAGGACTTGCCAGTCGTCCGAAAAATTCTTTTGCTTCAGTGTCTTGGGGCTGCTTTGCAGCCCTTCGCGGGCACGCCCGCTCCCACACGTTTGGCGCTGAACTCAAGCAATGCGCGACCCCCTGTGGGAGCGGGCGTGCCCGCGAAGGGCCGCAAAGCGGCCCCAAATGACTTAACTGGGCCAATCAACCACGCGGTTTGCCGCGGCCACGGCCGGCAGGCTTGTCGCCCTCAGGCTTGGCGGGGCGCTTGCGCATTTCGCTTGGGCGCTCGGCCACGGCGCTGCCGCGGTTGCCTTTGCGTGGCGCTTCTTCACGCGGCTGGCGTGCCGGGCGCTCGCCAGCGGCAGCACCTTCGTGGGCCGGGCGCAGGTTGCGCACGCGCTCGCCACGGCCCAGCGGGCGGGACGATTTACGCTGCAGGCGCTCCATCTTGTCCTTGGCCTTGAGGTTCAAGGCAGGCAGCGCAACCGGCTGCAAGCCGACTTCAGCGGCCAGGATGTCGATTTCGCCCTGGGACATTTCCCGCCAGCGGCCCATCGGCAGGTCGGAGTTGAGGAACACCGGGCCGAAGCGCACGCGCTTCAGGCGGCTGACCACCATGCCCTGGGATTCCCACAGGCGACGCACCTCGCGGTTACGGCCTTCCATCACCACGCAGTGGTACCAGTGGTTGAAACCTTCGCCACCGGGTGCCTTCTGGATATCGGTGAACTTGGCCGGGCCGTCTTCGAGCATTACACCGGCCTTCAGGCGCTCGATCATCTCGTCATCGACTTCACCACGCACACGCACCGCGTACTCGCGGTCCATCTCGTAGGACGGGTGCATCAGGCGGTTGGCCAACTCACCGTCGGTGGTGAACAGCAGCAGGCCGGTGGTGTTGATGTCGAGTCGGCCAATGTTGATCCAACGGCCTTCTTTTGGCCGCGGCAGGCGATCGAACACGGTCGGGCGGCCTTCCGGGTCGTCACGGGTGCAGATCTCGCCATCGGGTTTGTTGTACATGATCACCCGGCGGGTGGCCTCGGCAGCCTCCTCGCGCTTGATCAGCTTGCCGTCAACGGCAATGGCATCGTGCAGGTCGACGCGTTGGCCGAGGGTAGCCGCGACGCCGTTGACCTTGATCCGGCCCTGGCTGATCCAGGCCTCGACGTCACGGCGCGAGCCCACGCCGATGCGGGCCAGCACTTTCTGCAGTTTTTCGCCGGACGGCGGGGTAATTGCGGTGTCTTGCAGGTCTTGCTCACTCATCTGGGCACCTCCCGGTGTAGGAATGACAAAGGGTTTCTGGCAACGAATGCGCCAAAAGGCCGCGCATCATACGCGGTTCGGCGGGGGAACGCACTGCAGGTTAGAAGGTTTTGCGGGGGCAGCGAGAGGTTTCTGCCTAACGGTGAGGTGCTTGCCGCGCAGGGCCGCTACAGGCAACCGCACGATCAGGGCTGCAGCTTGCCCTCTTCTTCCACCGCGGCCTCAGGTGCTTGCCCACGCAAATCGTCAAAGTCGGTCTTCAGCCCTTCTTCCATGGCATCCAGCTCCACCAGCAAGCTGCGGAAGCTGGTTTCCTCCTTCGGCTCCTCAACCGCTTCCTGCTCGCCCAGGCTGGCATCGGCCAGGGCCTGCAGGTGGGCCGGCACCGGTGCATCATCCGGGTCGAGCAGCGGCTCAGGCTGCAGCTCGCGCAACTCGGCCAACGCCGGCAACTGCTCCAGGCTCTTGAGGTTGAAGTGGTCCAGGAACGCCTTGGTGGTGGCGAACATCGCCGGCCGGCCGGGCACCTCGCGGTAGCCCACCACGCGTATCCACTCGCGCTCCATCAGGGTCTTGATGATATTGCTGTTCACCGCCACCCCGCGCACATCCTCGATCTCGCCACGGGTGATCGGCTGGCGATAGGCGATCAACGCCAGGGTTTCCAGCAAGGCACGCGAATAGCGCTGCGGGCGCTCTTCCCACAAGCGGCCGACCCAGGGGGCGTAGGCTTCGCGAATTTGCAGGCGGTAGCCGCTGGCCACCTCCTTGAGCTCGAAAGCGCGGCCGTTGCACGATTTGCCCAGCACCTCCAGGGCCTGCCTGAAAACCTTGGGCTCGGGGCGCTCGGCTTCCTCGAACAACTCGAACAGACGCTCCAGTGATTGCGGTTTGCCCGACGCCAGCAGGAAGGCTTCGATCAGCGACGCCAGGTCGCGGGGTTCATTCAGGTTCATCGGGTTCTTCAACAAGCGCCGGGCGAAGCCGCACGTGGATGGCGGCGAAGGGTTCATTCTGCACCAGTTCGATCAGCGCTTCCTTAACCAGTTCGAGAATCGCCATGAAGGTGACCACCACCCCCAGCTTGCCCTCGTCGTGCCCGAACAGCTCGACGAACGGCACGAAAGCACCGCCCTTGAGGCGCTCCAGCACCTGGCTCATGCGCTCGCGAGTGGACAGCGTTTCACGGCTGATCTGGTGGCTCTCGAACAGATCGTTGCGCCGCATCACCTCGGCCATGGACACCAGCAGCTCTTCCAGGCTGACCTGCGGCAACAGCTTGCGTACCTTGGCCTGCGGCGCCTCCAGGCGCGGCACCCGCACCTCACGGCCAACCCGTGGCAACGCGTCGATGCCTTCGGCTGCGGCCTTGAAACGCTCGTACTCTTGCAGCCGGCGGATCAACTCGGCGCGCGGGTCACCCTCCTCTTCCTCGGCCTCAGCCGAGCGCGGCAGCAGCATGCGCGACTTGATCTCGGCAAGCATGGCCGCCATTACCAGGTATTCGGCGGCCAGTTCCAGGCGCACGCTTTTCATCAGCTCCACATAGCCCATGTACTGGCGGGTGATTTCAGCCACGGGGATGTCGAGGATATCGATGTTCTGCTTGCGGATCAGGTACAGCAACAGGTCCAGCGGCCCTTCGAAGGCTTCCAGGATGACTTCCAGGGCGTCTGGCGGGATGTACAGGTCCAGCGGCATCTCGGTCAGGGCTTCGCCGTAGACCAAGGCCAGTTGCAACTGCCGCGGCTCGTCGACCTGCGTGGCCGGCGCCTCGGGCGCTTGCAGCTGGCTCACGCGCTGGCCATGAACGGCGAAGGGTCGCCGCAGCCTTCGCGAATCAGCTCAGGTTCGTCGCCGGAAAGGTCGATGATGGTCGACGCCTTGAGGTCACCGTAGCCGCCATCAATCACCAGGTCGACATGGTGCTCCAGGCGCTCACGAATTTCGTAAGGGTCGGTCATCGGCTCGTTATCGCCAGGCAGGATCAGGCTCACGCTCATCAGCGGCTCGCCCAGCTCAGCCAGCAACGCCAGGGTAATGGCGTGGTCTGGTACCCGCAGGCCGATGGTGCGGCGTTTTTCGTGCAGCAGCAGGCGGGGCACTTCGCGGGTGCCGTTGAGGATGAAGGTATACGGCCCAGGCACGTGCGCCTTGAGCAGGCGGAAGGTGCCGGTATCGACCTTGGCATACAACCCCAGCTGCGACATGTCGCAGCACATCAGGGTGAAGTTGTGGGTCTTGTCCAGGCCACGCAGGCGCCGGACACGCTCGATCGCCGCCTTGTCGCCGATCTGGCAACCCAACGCATAGGCCGAATCGGTGGGGTACACCACCACGCCCCCCTTGCGGATGATCTCTACCGCCTGGCGGATCAGCCGCGGCTGGGGGTTCTCCGGATGAATCTGGAAAAATTGGCTCACGTAGTCGTCCTGTTCATACCGTAATAGGCTGTTCATGGCTGAATCGGCGCCACAAAGGCGGCAGGTCCTCGGGCAAAGGCCGGTAGGCACCGATCTCGCCCCAGGTGCCGGGGCCGTGGAAGTCACTGCCAGCGCTTGCCAGCAGGCCGAACTCACGGGTAAGGATGGACAGGGTGCCCACCTGCTCGGCAGGCATCATCCCGTTGACCACTTCAAGCGCCTGCCCACCTGCCTGAATATAGTCGGCAATCAGCCGCCTGCGCTTGCTGCGGGTCAGGTCGTAGTGCATGGGATGGGCCAGGCTCACCCAGGCTTTGGACTGGCGCAGCGTGGCAACGGTTTCATCAAGGGTGGGCCAATGCTGCTTGACGTCGCCCAGCTTGCCCGCCCCCAGCCACTTGCGAAACGCCTCGCCGCGGTCCTTGACGTGCCCGGCACGCACCAGGTATTCGGCAAAGTGCGGGCGCGCCGGTGCGTTGCCGCTGTCGCCCAGCTCGTGCTGCACGGCGCGGGCGCCGTCGAGGGTGCCTGGCATGCCCTTGGCGGCCAACCGCTTGTCGATTTCTTCGGCGCGCAGCCAGCGGCCGCGGTGCAATGCTTCGATCGCCGCCAGCAATGGCGGCGCATCGAGCGGGAAGTCGTAGCCCAGCACGTGAATGGTGGCGCCCCCCCAGGTGCACGAAAGCTCGACCCCGCTGACCCAGCGCATGCCCCGCTCAACGCAGGCCAGGCGCGCTTCGGGCAGGCCTTCGAGGGTGTCATGGTCGGTCAGGGCCAGCGTTTGCACCCCGTGCTCATGGGCCCGGGCGACCAGCGCCGTGGGCGACAGGGCGCCGTCGGAGGCCGTGCTGTGACAGTGCAGATCAACATTCATGGAGGAGCGCTTTCGCTGGAATCGATGTTTGTTATTATGCCGTCACATCCCGATTCTGGCTGCCATTGTGAAACAATTCATCGATTTCATCCCGCTGTTGCTGTTCTTCATCGTGTACAAGCTGGACCCACGCCCGCTTGAAGTCGCTGGCCACAGCTTCGAATTCGGCGGCATCTACAGTGCCACGGCCATGCTGATCGTCAGCTCGCTGGTGGTGTACGGCGCGCTGTTCCTGCGCCAGCGCAAGCTGGAAAAGGGTCAGTGGCTGACCCTGGTGGCCTGTCTGGTGTTCGGCGGCCTGACCCTGACCTTCCACAGCGAAACCTTCCTCAAGTGGAAGGCGCCGGTGGTCAACTGGCTGTTCGCCCTGGGCTTTGCCGGCAGCCACTTCATCGGTGACCGGGTGCTGATCAAACGCATCATGGGCCACGCCCTCACCCTCCCGGATGCCATCTGGACGCGCTTGAACCTGGCCTGGATCGCGTTCTTCCTGTTCTGTGGTGCGGCCAACCTGTTCGTCGCCTTCACCTTCCAGGACTTCTGGGTAGACTTCAAGGTGTTCGGCAGCCTGGGCATGACCGTGATCTTCCTGGTGGCCCAAGGCGTGTACCTGTCGCGCCACCTGCACGACGACCCTTCTACCTCCAAACCCAAGGATTGACATGCTCTACGCCATCATTGCCAGCGACGTCGCGAACTCCCTGGAAAAACGCCTGGCTGCCCGCCCGGCGCACATCGAACGCCTGCAGCAGCTCAAGGCCGAAGGCCGCGTGGTGCTGGCCGGCCCACACCCGGCCATCGACAGCAATGACCCGGGCGAAGCCGGCTTCAGCGGCAGCCTGATCGTCGCCGAGTTTGCCTCGCTGGCCGAAGCCCAGGCCTGGGCCGATGCCGACCCGTACATTGCCGCAGGCGTGTACGACAAGGTCGTGGTCAAGCCATTCAAGCAAGTATTGCCGTGATCCGAGACCGCATCGCTTTCTTCGCGGGCTTGCCCGCTCCCACAGTGGCCCGCACAGACCTTCGGAACTGCACGGTCGTTGTAGGAGCGGGTTTACCCGCGAAGCAGGCGATGCGGGATCAGCAGTTATACGGTTGCCATCAGTCTGCGGTATCTTTGCCATTGGCGGGCCGACTTGACCGCCGTCAATGGTGGAATTGAGTGAGTCATGAGCGAGCTGTTACTGATTGATGATGACCAGGAACTGTGCGAGCTGCTGTGCAGCTGGCTGACCCAGGAAGGGTTTTCCGTACGTGCCTGCCACGATGGCCAGAGTGCACGCCAGGCCTTGGCCGAGCATGCACCTGCGGCCGTGGTGCTGGATGTCATGTTGCCCGACGGCAGCGGCCTGGAGTTGCTCAAACAACTGCGCAGCGAGCACGCCGAACTGCCGGTGCTGATGCTGTCGGCCCGTGGCGAGCCGCTTGACCGTATTCTTGGCCTGGAACTGGGTGCCGACGATTACCTGGCCAAACCGTGCGACCCACGCGAGCTTACCGCGCGCCTGCGTGCCGTACTGCGCCGCAGCCACCCCGTTGCCGCCACCAGCCAGTTGGAGCTGGGCGACCTGGTCTACAGCCCGGCCCGCGGCGTGGCCAGCATCGATGGCCGGGAAATGACCCTGACCTTGTCCGAAAGCCGCATACTTGAAGCGCTGCTGCGCCAGCCTGGCGAGCCGCTGGACAAACAGGAACTGGCGCAGATCGGCCTGGGCCGCAAGCTCACCCTCTACGACCGCAGCCTGGACATGCACGTCAGCAACCTGCGCAAGAAGATCGGCCCGCATGCCGATGGCCGGCCACGCATCGTCGCCCTGCGCAGCCGCGGCTATTACTACTGCCTGTGAGCAGCTGCAAGCTGCAAGAAAGAGCAGAATAGCGATCGGCTTCACTTGCAGCTTCCAGCTGTTCTTTACCCAGCCTTTACCATCCACTGACTGCGCTTGACGGTGATCTCCCTAGACTGTGCTCATCCGGTAACCACCGGCCTATGAAAGGAGAGACACCATGCGCAAGACCCTTATCGCCCTGATGTTCGCCGCCGCCCTGCCGACCGTAGCCATGGCTATGCCTGACGGCGGCCCACGTCACGACGGCCCGCATCACCGCGGTGAAGCGGCCTTCCAGCAACTGGACCTGAGCCGTGACCAGCGCCAGCAGATCGGCAAGCTGATGGGCGAGCAAATGCAGCAGCGCCGCGACATTACCGAGCGTTACCTGGCCAAACTGCCGGCTGCCGACCAGAAAGCCATGAAGGACGAACTGCAAGCCAGCCGCGCCAAGACCGACACCGCCGTGCGCAACCTGCTCAAGCCAGACCAGCAGAAGAAGTTCGACGAACTGCAAAAGGAACGCGCTGCCAAGAAAGCCGAGTGGCAGGAGTTCCAGGCCTGGAAAGCTGAAAAAGCCAAAAAGGCCCAGTAAGCTGTCAGCCCGATGCCCGGCTCGCCCCAGCGCGAGCCGGGCTTTTTCTGTTTTAGGAGGTGCTCTTGCGTTCACTGTTCTGGCGCATCCTGGCCAGCTTCTGGTTGGCCATCACCCTGGTTGCAGGCCTGTCGATCTTGCTTGGGCACATGCTCAACCAGGACGCCTGGATCCTCAGCCGCCACCCCGGCCTGAACACGCTGGCCAGCCAGTGGGCCAGGCACTACGAGCAGGAGGGCGTGAATGCCGCGCAGCAGTTCCTGGAACAACGCAAGGACCGCTACAAGATCGACGTGCAGGTGCTCGATGACAGTGGTGACGCGGTGGTGCCCGGCACGTTCCCACGCCGGGCAGCAGCCTTCGAGGCACGCCAGCACAACGACCAGCGCCGCTTGCCTTGGCGCCGGCTGACCGAGGAATACACCAGCCCCGACACCGGCCAGACCTACCTGCTGATCTACCGCATACCCCACCCGGCGCTGGATGAGTGGCACCGGGACAGCCTGATGTGGCCACTCAGCGCACTGGGCATCGCCCTGGTAGTGTTGACCCTGTTCAGCCTGCTGGTCACGCTGTCCATCACGCGCCCGTTGAGCCGCCTGCGCAGCGCTGTGCACGACCTGGGCCAGAGCACCTATCAGCAGAACAGCCTGGCGCGCCTGGCAGCCCGGCGTGACGAATTCGGCGTGCTGGCCAACGACTTCAACAAAATGGGTGCGCGCCTGCAAAGCACCCTCGCCAGCCAGCGCCAATTGCTGCGCGACGTGTCCCACGAGCTGCGCTCACCGCTGGCCAGGCTGCGCATTGCCCTGGCCCTGGCCGAACGCGCCGAGCCCGAACAGCGCCAGGCCCTGTGGCCGCGCCTGACCCGCGAGTGCGACAGGCTGGAAGACCTGATCAGCGAAATACTCACCCTGGCCCGCGTGGATGCCGAACAGGCCCACGCCGAAGCGGTGGACCTCAATGCCTTGCTGGGCAGTGTGCGCAAGGACGCCCTGCTCGGCGCGCCCGACCAGGACGTGCGCCTGGAGGCGCAACCGGGGCTGGTCTTGCAAGGTTGGCCGACACTGATCGAGCGGGCCGTGGACAACCTGCTGCGCAACGCCCTGCGCTTCAACCCGGCAGGCCAGCCCATCGAAGTCAGTGCCGTGCGCGATCAGGCGCGGGTGGTGATCTGTGTGCGCGACCATGGCCCGGGTGCAGCCCCGGAGCACCTCGCCCAGCTGGGTGAGCCGTTCTTCCGCGCACCGGGGCAGGAAGCCCCAGGGCACGGCCTGGGGTTGGCGATTGCGCGCAAGGCGGCGGAGCGGCATGGCGGCAGCCTGGTACTGGACAACCACCCGCAGGGCGGCTTTGTCGCCCGGCTTGAACTACCCTTGCAAGCCGCTTCAGCGTAAGGCTGCCAGGGCCGTGTACGTTCAGGGCTGCAGCGCAGCCCTTGCTCGCGCCCGCGTCACTCGCCCCAGCCCGTGACGAAATCAGCGGTGGCCAGCACCGGCGCGGTCCGTGGCTCGGTCATTGGCGTGCCGACGTACAGGTAGCCGATCAGTTCCTCGTTCTCCGCCAGCCCCAGCCCCTTGTGCACATGCGCGTCGAAGGCCATGTCCCCGGTGCGCCACACGGCGCCGATGCCCTGCGCATGGGCAGCGATCAGGATGCCATGTGCCGCACAGCCCGCCGCCAGGCGCTGCTCGGACTTGGGCACCTTGAAGTGGTCCTGCAAGCTGGCCACCACCACGATCAGCAACGGTGCGCGCAGCGGCATGGCGCGGGCTTTGTCCAGCGCAGCCTGGGTGGCTTCACCTTTGTGCTGCACCGCTTCGGCGAACAGCTCGCCCAGCTTCTCGCGGCCCTGCCCTTCGATGGTCAGGAACCGCCAAGGCCGCAGTTGGCCGTGGTCCGGCGCCCGCAGGGCAGCCTGGAACAGCGCCTCGCGCTGGGCGGCATTGGGGGCAGGGTCGGTCAGGCGTGGCACGGAAACACGGTTGAGCAATGCGTCGAGAGCCTCCATCGGCTACCCTCCTGGCAGTGGAATGTGCGGCCATTCTCAAGCTGCACGCCCTAAGCTGCAAGCTGCAAGCGGCAGCACGCGGGCTTTTCGTGCAGCGTGCCGCGCCTGGCTTGCAGCGGCCCGGCCCATAGGTAGAATGGCGCCCTTCCGTTTCGAGTCAGAGCAGATCACATGGCGTTGCCGACCTTAAGGATCATTGGTTTCATCATCGGCATCTTCCTGATCACCCTGGCTGTGGGCATGGCCGTGCCCATGGCGACCTTGGTGATATTCGAACGCACCGGCGACATGCCGTCGTTCCTGTGGTCCAGCCTGATCACCTTCATTGCCGGGCTGGCCATGGTGCTGCAAGGGCGGCCCGAGCATGTGCACCTGCGGCCACGCGACATGTACCTGCTGACGGTCTGCAGCTGGCTGGTGGTCTGCGTGTTCGCCGCCCTTCCCTTCCTGCTGACCCAGCACATCAGCTACACCGACGCCTTCTTCGAAAGCATGTCGGGCATCACCGCCACCGGCGCCACCGTGCTCAGCGGGCTCGACAGCATGTCGCCAGGCATCCTGATGTGGCGCTCGATGCTGCACTGGCTGGGCGGTATCGGCTTCATCGCCATGGCGGTGGCCATCCTGCCGCTGCTGCGCATTGGTGGCATGCGCCTGTTCCAGACCGAGTCTTCCGACCGCTCCGAAAAGGTCATGCCGCGCTCGCACATGGTCGCCAAGTCGATCGTGGGGGTGTACGTCGGCTTCTCGATTCTTGGCGCGCTGGCTTTCTGGTGGGCCGGCATGAGCCCGTTCGATGCCATCAACCACGCCATGTCGGCGATTTCCACCGGTGGTTTTTCCACCTCCGACCAGTCCCTGGCGAAATGGGACATTCCCGCCGTGCACTGGGTGGCAGTGGTAGTAATGATCATGGGCAGCCTGCCGTTCACCCTGTACGTGGCCACCCTGCGCGGCAACCGCAGGGCGCTGCTCCGCGACCAGCAGGTGCAGGGCTTGCTGGGCATGCTGCTGGTCACCTGGCTGGTTCTGGGCACCTGGTACTGGTACAGCACCAACCTGCACTGGCTGGACGCGCTGCGTCACGTGGCGCTGAACGTAACCTCGGTCGTCACCACCACCGGTTTCGCCCTGGGTGACTACAGCCTGTGGGGCAATTTTTCGCTGATGCTGTTCTTCTACCTGGGTTTCGTCGGTGGCTGTTCCGGCTCGACCGCGGGCGGGATCAAGATCTTCCGCTTCCAGGTCGCCTACATCCTGCTCAAGGCCAGCCTCAACCAGCTGATCCACCCTCGCGCGGTGATCAAGCAGAAGTACAACGGCCACCGCCTCGATGAAGATATCGTGCGTTCGATTCTCACGTTCTCGTTCTTCTTCGCCATCACCATCTGCGTCATGGCGCTGCTGCTGTCGCTGCTGGGGGTGGACTGGATGACCGCCCTGACCGGGGCTGCCGGTACGGTCTCCGGGGTGGGGCCTGGCCTGGGTGAAGTGATCGGGCCGTCAGGCAACTACGCCACGCTGCCAGACGCCGCCAAGTGGATCCTGGCTGCCGGCATGCTGCTTGGCCGGCTGGAAATCATCACCGTGCTAGTGTTGTGCATGCCGGCGTTCTGGCGTCACTGAGCCCTTCGCCCACGGCGCCGAGCCGGGCACGGTACTCGCTGGGCGTGGTATCGAACCACCGGCGGAACGCGCGGTAGAAGTTGCTGGGGTCGGCGAAGCCCAGCAGGTAGGCGGTTTCCAGCAGGGTCATGCCCGGCTGGGCCAGGTACTGTTCGGCCAGTTCACGCCGGGTGTCGTCGAGCAACGCCTGGAAGCTGGTGCCCTCTTCCTGCAGCCGCCGCTGCAGGGTACGCTGCGACAAGTGCAAGGCCTGCGCCAGGGTCTCACGCTTGGGCTCCCCCTGCGGCAAGATGCGGCACAGCACCTGGCGCACCCGGTGGGTCACGCGGCTTTCGGAAAACCGCGCCAGGTACTCCCCGGCAAACCGGTCGTGCAGCACTGCCATGGCTTCATTGGCCGTGGGCAAGGGTGCCTCCATGTCGGCCCGCTCGAACACCAGCGCGTCATACGGCGCGTCGAAGATCAGCGGCGAATGGAACGCCACCTTGTACGGCTCGATATTCCTGGGTTGCGGCCCCTGCACCAAAACCCGGCGTGGCTGCACCGGGCGGCCGCTCAACCATTTGCACAGCGCCAGCGCACAGGCCAACGACGCTTCGGCACTGTGCCGGGTAGGCGGCAGATGGTCGCCATGCACGGTGAGGATCAACGAATAGCCCTCGGCGCCGAGCACGAAACTGAGATCGGAGCTTTCGGCGATAATGCGCTGGTACCGCACCAGCCGCTCGAAACCCTCGGCCAACGTGCGGCTGGACATCAGCGCATAGCCCACCACGTGAAACGATGCCGGGCGCACCACACGCGCCATGTTCAGGCCAATGGCCTCGTTGCCGGACAGTTCCACTGCCAATTGCCATAGTCGGGTCATGGAGTCCTGGGGAAAGCGCGCATCGGGATCGTCGAGGGCGGCGAAATCCAGCCCCAGTTGCTTGAACATGGCCCGACAGTCCAGTCCTTCCAGCTCGAGTGCTTTGACAATCCCTGATGCCCAACTGGCTGACGTGGTTCTTTCGCTCATGACAGGTTACTTTCCTGACCGCTCCTGCGGTGAACCCCAAGGATACTCAATTGGCGCCTATTGTCACTGGTAGGCACTGCCAATCACTCTAGACTCGAATAAGGCTCCACGCCGTGCATCTTGTCCAGAAGTATTAATCCCGGAGCACTGCCATGAACCGCACAGCGCAGTTTCGCAGTTTTGCCGAGTTCTACCCGTATTACTTGGGTGAGCACAGCAACCCCACCTGCCGCCGCCTGCATTTTGTCGGCACCAGCCTGGTGATCGCCCTGCTGGCCTATACCATCGGCAGCGGCAAATGGCTATTGCTGCTGGCCGTGCCGCTGTTCGGCTACGGCTTTGCCTGGGTGGGGCATTTCTTTTTTGAAAAGAACCGGCCGGCGACATTCACCTACCCGTTCTACAGCCTTGCCGGCGACTTCGTGATGTTCCGCGACATTCTGCTCGGCAAGCTCAGGCTGTAAGCAGCGCGCCTGCGCCCGCGGCCACCCGGTCCTCGCCATGCACGGCTTCAGGCACAATGGCCGATTGCCTTGCGAGGAATGCCCCCTGTCATGAACCACCGCACCGCCCTCGGCGCCCTGCATATCGGCGCGCTGTTCTTTGGCCTGACCGGCGTATTCGGCAAGCTGGCAGCCAGCGCCAGCCCGGTGATCATCGTGTTCGGCCGCGCCGCTTTCGCCGTGCTCGCCCTGGCGCTGTTCGCCAGTGTCACCGGCCCTGGCTGGCAACGCCTGAACGGTCAGGATGCGCGCCGCCTGTTGCTCGGCGGGGTGCTGCTGGCCGGCCACTGGGTCAGCTTCTTCATCGCCGTCAAGGTCGGCGGCGTGGCCATCGCCACCCTCGGCTTCGCCAGTTTCCCGGCCTTTACCGTGCTGCTCGAAGGGCTGCTGTTCCGCGAGCGCATCCGCCGCAACGAAGCGCTGCTGGTGCTGCTGGTCAGCCTCGGCCTGATACTGGTCACGCCAGCCTTCGATCTGGCCAGCGAAGCGACCGGCGGCCTGCTGTGGGCCCTGTTCTCGGGCCTGCTGTTTTCACTGCTGTCCCTGACCAATCGCGCAGGCTCTGGTCGCTTGCCTGCGGTGCAGGCAGCACTGTGGCAAAACCTGGTGGTAAGCCTGAGCCTGCTGGCGTTCGCTGCCCCTGGGCTGGGCGCGGTCGCGCCGGTGGACTGGCTGTGGATCGGCCTGCTCGGCATTTTCTGCACCGGCGTGGCGCACAGCCTGTTCGTCGCCAGCCTGGCGGTCATCAAGGCCCGGACTGCCGCCGTGGTGTTCGGCATGGAGCCGGTCTACGGCATTGCCGTAGCCTGGCTGGTGTTTGCCGAGACCCCCACGGTGCGTATGCTGCTGGGCGGCGCACTGATCATCCTCGCCATCGTGCTGTCCAGCCGCCTGGCCGCCGAGCCAGCGCAGCGGCCGCTGGCCGAGGGCGGGTGACTCAGCGGTCGTTGTGGCCCAGGTCGCGCTGGGGGTCGATCTGGTCACGCACCCGCTGCTTCAGCACCTTGGCCTCGGGGAAGCCGCCGTCGGCCTTGCGCTCCCAAATCTGCACGCCGTTGCAGGTGATGCGGAAAATACCGCCGGTACCGGGTTCCAGCGCCACCCGGCCGAGGTCGTCGGCAAACGTGCTGAGCAACTCCTGGGCCAGCCACGCGGCCCGCAGCAGCCACTGGCACTGGGTGCAATAATTGATGACGATTTCCGGCTTGTGGTCGGCCATGTTGAGATAACTCCAGCTGAGGGGCGGCTTATACTAGCGGTCTTTGACCCACGGTTTGAGACCCACGATGCGCCGTTTGCTGTTCTGCTTGCTGCTCACCCTCACCTCGCTTACAGCAACCGCCGCCGAACCGGCACGGCCCAAGGTCGGCCTGGTGCTGTCGGGCGGCGCGGCCCGTGGCCTGGCGCACATCGGCGTGCTCAAGGCGCTGGAGGAACAGGGTGTACGCATCGACGCCATTGCCGGCACCAGCATGGGGGCTGTAGTCGGCGGGCTGTACGCCTCGGGCTACAGTGTCGAAGAGCTGGAACACCTCGCCACCACCCTCGACTGGCAGCAGGCGCTGTCTGACAGCCCACCCCGCGAGGACGTGCCATTCCGCCGCAAGCAGGATGACCGCGATTTTCTGGTCAAGCAAAAGCTCAGTTTTCGTGACGACGGCAGCCTGGGCCTGCCGCTGGGGGTAATTCAAGGCCAGAACCTGTCGTTGCTGCTGGAAAGCAAGTTGGCGCACACCGCCGACACGCGCGACTTCGACAAGCTGCCCATCCCCTTCCGCGCCGTGGCCACCGACATCGCCAGTGGCGAAAAAGTGATATTCCGCCGCGGCCACCTGCCGCAGGTGATCCGCGCCAGCATGTCGATCCCGGCAGTGTTCGCCCCGGTCGAACTGGACGGCCGCCTGCTGGTGGACGGCGGCATGGTCGACAATATTCCGCTCGATGTGGCACGCGATATGGGGGTGGACCTGGCCATCGTGGTGGATATCGGTACGCCGCTGCGCGACCGCAAGCAGTTGCTGACCGTGGTCGATGTGCTGAACCAGTCCATCACGCTGACAACCCGGCGCAACTCGGAAGAGCAACTGGCCAGCCTGCACCGCGACGATATCCTCATCCAACCACCGCTGGCAGCCTACGGCGTGACCGACTTCGGCCGCGCGCGGGACATGATCGACGCCGGCTACCGCGCTACCCGCCTGCTCGACGCGCGCCTGGCGGCGCTGCGCCACCCAGACGCCGGCACCAGCCTGGCCGCAGCCCGGTCACCGCGCCAACGCACGCCCATCATCACCGCCATCAAAATCGAGAACGACGCCAAGGTCAGTGACGATGTGATCCGCTCGTACATTCGCCAGCCCATCAATGCCCCGCTGGAGCTTGGCCGCCTGGAGACCGACATGGGCACCCTATACGGCCTGGACTACTTCGACCGGGTGCAGTACCGCGTGGTGCACAAGGGCGATGAAAACACCCTGGTGATCAACGCCCGCGGCCGCCGCGGGGGCACCGACTACTTGCGCCTGGGCCTGAACCTGTCGGACGACCTGCGCGGCGACAGCGCCTTCAACCTGGGCGCCAGCTACCGGGTCAACGGCATCAACAGCCTGGGTGCCGAGTGGCTGACCCGCGGCCAGATCGGCGACCAGCAAGCGCTGTACAGCGAGTTCTACCAACCGCTGGATGTCGGCTCACGCTACTTCGTCGCCCCCTACCTGGACTTCGGCTCACAGAACATCGAGGCCACCCTCGACAACGACCCGGTGGCCGAGTACCGCCTGGAGCGCTACGGCTTTGGCCTGAACGTGGGCCGGCAGATCGGCAACAGCGGCGAAGTGCGCCTGGGGGTCGGCAAGGCCTGGGGCGAGGCCGAGGTGCGCATTGGCGACCAGGACTTGCCCAAGGTCAGTTTCAACGAAGGCTTCTACGAGCTGAAGTATTCGTTCGACACCCTCGACAACGTGTATTTCCCACACCATGGCGAAGACATCGGCCTGACCTTGCGCAAGTACGACAAGTCGCTGGATTCCGACCAGGATTACCGGCAATGGCTGTTCAACCTCGACAAGGCCATCAGCAGCGGCCCGAACACCTTCGTGCTGGGCGGCCGCTACGGGCGCACGCTGGATGCCACCGAAGTGGTGACCTCCAGCTTCGTGCTGGGCGGGGCGCGGGAGCTGTCGGGCTTTCGCCAAGACTCGGTATCGGGCCAGAACATGAGCCTGATGCGGGTGGTCTACTACCGCCGGCTGACGCCACGGGCGTATGTGCCGCTGGACTTCCCGTTGTACATCGGCGGTTCGCTGGAGCGCGGACGGGCGTGGAACAACGACAATGCGTTCGACAGTGGCTACATCAATGCGGCGAGTATTTTCCTCGGGCTGGAAACGCCGCTGGGCCCGTTGAATTTCACCTATGGCACCAACAGTGCGCATGAGCAGGCGGTGTACCTGAACCTGGGGCATACCTTCTAGGCATTACGTCCAGGGCCTGGGCATAGTGCCCGCCAAGCCGAGCGTGCGAGCCGGCGAAAGGCTGCAAGGCAACCCCTGCCTCAGGATTTTTCCAGGTTGCCGAGGATCTTGGCATGCACCCGCATGCACACCTGCAGGTCGGCTTCATCCACCCCGCTGAACAGTTCGATGCGCAGCTGGTTGGCGATGGTCTCGATCTGTTCGATCAGCGGCTTGGCCGGCGGGCACAACACGATCTTCTTCGCCCGCCGGTCTTCCAGCACTGCCTGGCGGCGCACAAGCCCCTGGGCCTCCAGGCTATCGAGCAGACGCGCCAGGGTCGGGCCTTCGACACCCACACTCTGGGCCAGCTCACGCTGGGTCGGGGCGTCTTCGAAGCGGGCGAGGTGCAGCAACACCAGCCAGCGCGCCTGCGACAGATTGAGCCCGGCCAGGCGGCGATCCAGTTCGGCACGCCAACCCCGGGACATCTGGGCCAGTTGCATGCCGAAGCGGTGTTGGTTGTCGGTTAGAGGCATAGGTAACTCATCGAGTAGATCTAATTATTAGGCAGCTAACCATGCCCCGCCCCATGAGGCAAGGCTCGGCCAGGGTAACTTGGGCGAAAATCGTCAAAAAGCATGACAAAGGTCAGCAGATGGCGCATGTGCCTGCGAACAGGCGCAGGCCTACAGCTCGAACTCAGCTGCCAGTGCCGCGCGTACGCAATACAGCACCCCTTCCGGCACTCGCCCGGCAAACAGGGGGGCGATGGTCGCAACCGGCGGCAGCTCGCCCTCGCCATCGAGGAAGGCGTCCTGCACCTCCATCAGCAGGTCTTCTGGCAAGTCCAGCGCCTGGTCCAGGCTCAGCTCCTGGCGCCCCAGGGCCTCGGCCAGCAAGCTGTACACATTCTTTTCGCTGCAGTTGAGCTGCCCGGCGATTTGCGCTGGGGTCATGCCGGCGCGGGCCAGGCTGACCAGTTCATGGCGCAGGTCGAGCACCACCTTCGGCGCCTCGCTGGTGCCGCCGCTGTCGTTCAGTACCTCAAGGAATGCCTGGCCATAGCGCTCCAGTTTGCGCGCGCCCACGCCACTGACCTGGGCCATGTCGCTGAGGCTGACCGGCTGGCTGCGCAACATTTCCAGCAACGTGGAGTCGGGGAAGATGACGTAAGGCGGTACGCTGTGTTCTTCGGCCAGCTTGCGCCGCAAGGTGCGCAACGCCTCCCACAGTTCCCGCTCTTCGGCCCGCACCAGTTGGCTGGCCGGGCTGCCGCCACTGGACGACGCGCTTTTGGCAGTGATCTGCGGCTTGAGGTCACGGCGCAGTTGCAAGGTGACCTCGCCACGCAACAGAGGCCGGCAGCTGTCGGACAAGCGCAGGCCGCCGTAGCCTTCCAAGTCGATGTCGACCAGCCCGCGCGCCACCAACTGGCGGAACAGCGAACGCCATTCGGCTTCGGCCAGGCCTTTGCCCACGCCGAAGACCGAAAGCTTTTCATGGCCGAAATTGCGCACCTTTTCGGTGTCCTTGCCCAGCAACACGTCGACCAGGTGGCCCACACCATAGCGCTGGCCAGTGCGAAACACCGCCGACAGGGCTTGGCGCGCCGGCTCGGTAGCATCCCAGGTCTGGACGTTGTCGACGCAGTTGTCACAGTGCCCGCACGGCTGCTCAAGGATTTCGTCGAAGTAGGCCAGCAGCGACTGGCGGCGGCAGCGGGTTTCTTCGCACAGCGCCAGCATGGCATCGAGCTTGTGCTGCTCGATGCGTTTGTGGCGTTCGTCCCCTTCGGAGTTCTGCAGCATCTGCTTGAGCATGACCATGTCCTGCAGGCCATAAGCCATCCAGGCATCGGACGGCAGGCCGTCTCGGCCGGCACGGCCGGTTTCCTGGTAGTAGGCCTCAAGGGACTTGGGCAGGTCGAGGTGGGCCACGAAGCGTACGTTGGGTTTGTCGATACCCATGCCGAACGCAATGGTGGCGACCATGATCAGCCCCTCTTCGTTGAGGAAGCGGTGCTGGTTGGCGGCGCGTGTTTCGGCCGCCAGGCCGGCATGGTACGGCAGCGCCGGGAAGCCCTGCTGGCAAAGAAAGGCGGCGGTTTCGTCGACCTTCTTGCGCGACAGGCAGTAAACGATGCCGGCGTTGCCGCGGCGCTCGGCAAGGAACGCCATCAATTGCTTGCGCGGCGCTTCCTTGGGCACGATGCGGTAGAAGATGTTCGGCCGGTCGAAGCTCGACAAGAAGCGCTCTGCGCCCTGCAAGTGCAGGCGCTGAACGATTTCTTCGCGGGTACGCATGTCGGCGGTGGCGGTAAGGGCAATGCGCGGAACATGCGGGAACAGTTCGGCCAACTGGCCCAGTTGCAGGTATTCGGGGCGGAAGTCATGGCCCCATTGCGAAACGCAATGGGCTTCGTCGATGGCGAACAGCGAGATATCCAGGTCGCGCAGGAAGTCGAGCATGCGCGGTTGCACCAGGCGTTCGGGTGCCAGGT
The DNA here is from genome assembly GCF_013305665.1 of Pseudomonas sp. NY5710. Lineage (NCBI taxonomy): Bacteria > Pseudomonadati > Pseudomonadota > Gammaproteobacteria > Pseudomonadales > Pseudomonadaceae > Pseudomonas > Pseudomonas sp. NY5710. Next base: position 1,562,285 of record NZ_CP045554.1, on the reverse strand, counting down.
ACAGCATTTTCACTTCGCCACGGCGCAGGCGCCCGGCCAGGTCGCGCTGCTGCTCGGCCGTGAGCGTGGAGTTCAGGGCGGCTGCGGCTACGCCCAGCTCGTCAAGCGTGGCAACCTGGTCGTCCATCAGCGCGATCAGCGGCGAGACCACCACGGTCAGGCCAGGGCGCAGCAGGCCCGGCACCTGGAAACACAACGACTTGCCGCCGCCGGTCGGCATCAGCACCAGGGCGTCGCCACCATTGGCCACGCATTCGATGATCGCTGCCTGGCGCCCTCGGAAACTGTCGTAGCCAAAGATGTCCTTGAGAACGCGCTGAGCCTGTTCGAGCATGTGCAACTCCAAATCGCCGTACCACCCTGCACACAGGCTGGACGAAAAACCCGCCCCTTACACGCCAAATGCGTAAGCGGTTTTTGCCAGGCCGCTGGTAAAACCGCACCTGGATGAAAAATCGCGGAGTATACCGCAGCACCGGCCTGCGCAGGGCACCACGGCGATAGACGTTCCTTTGCCCCGCTGCCGCCGCAAGGTGCTAGAATTCGTTATCGTTTATTCCCCAAGGTAGCCCTGTAATGTCCTTCGCCGAGCAACTGACCCGCCTGCAAGCCTTCCTCGACGCCGACGAGCTGCACGAAGAAGCGCTGGACTATGTCGCCGCCCACGGCTACCTCACCGCGCTGTCGATCAACGCCGAAGACGTGCCCGAGCGCGAGTGGATCGACGCCCTGTTCGCCGAAGAGCCGCACTACAGCAGCGAAGCCCAGCGTACCGAAATCGAGGCGACCCTGGTGGCGCTCAAGGCCCACATTGCACGTCAGCTGGCCAGCGACGATGAATTCGAACTGCCCTGCGACCTCGACCTGACCGACGAGCCGGACGATTCCGACCTGCGCGGCTGGTGCATCGGTTTCATGGAAGGCGTGTTCCTGCGCGAAGAGGCCTGGTTCGAGAACGCAGAAGAGGAAGTCAGCGAAATGTTGCTGCCGATCATGGTGGGTTCGGGCCTGTTCGACGAGCAGCCGGAATTCGCCGACATCGCCAGCAACGCCAACCTGCAGGACGACATGATCGTGCAAATTCCCGAAGCGCTGACGGCCTTGTTCCTGCTGCTGCACGCACCTGACGAAAAGCCGGCGCTGCTCAAGCCACGCCACCACTAAGCCAGCTGTGCGCTACCTGCTGCTGGCCATCGGCTGGCTCAGCGTCGCACTGGGGGTGTTGGGGATATTCCTGCCGGTGTTGCCCACCACCCCGTTTCTTCTGTTGGCGGCCGCCTGCTTCGCTCGCAGCTCGCCACGCTTTCACCACTGGCTGGTCCACCACCCCAAACTGGGGCCGTGGATTCGCGACTACCTCAGTGGCGAAGGCATTCCCCTCAAAGGCAAGGTCTACGCCATTGGCCTGATGTGGGCCAGCATCGGGCTGTCCTGCTACCTGGTGCCTTTGTTCTGGGCCCGCGCGTTCATGTTGACCAGCGCCGTGCTGGTAACCCTGTATATCCTTAAGCAAAAAACCCTGCACAGGCCAAAGTGACAATAATTTGTCGCCAAATATCACTTTCGCCTAACCCGCTGAGTATTTAGCCAAATTCGTTCTGAAACCGCCTGAAGGCCTTGAGAATATGGGCTTTACCGATGTTTGACACCTCGCCAGAGCGCTGGAAAAACAAGCCCTATTAGACATTTCCGCTATTTAATGTCATTTTGATATGAATAAATCTTCTTATCTATCGCGATGAATGTACTTAGCTGTCAGGTTAAAAACCTGCAACACTATACGCGATAAATAATCGTCATTTTTTTGGCGAGAAGCAGGACCAAATTCAAGATCAGGGAGATGTACCATGCGCGTTTTGAACCCCATCACCACCGCATTACTGTTGGCCCTGGCGAGTGCCAACGTGCAGGCGATGTCGATCACCGAAGCCGTCCAAAGCGCCGTGGACTATCACCCACAGGTCAGCTCCAACCGTAACAGCAAGCTGTCGGCTGATGAGGACGTGAAATTCGCGCGTGGTGGCTACTTCCCTACCGTTGACCTGGTCGCCGGCTACGGCCGCCAGCGTTCGGACAACACCACGACCCGTGCCGCGGGTAACCACAACAAAGAAACCCTGAACTACACCCAGTCCGAGCTGCGCCTGCGGCAGATGATCTTCGACGGCTTCAACACCGCGAACGAAGTGGGCCGGACCGAAGCGGTTTCCACCTCGCGAGCCTACTACACCCAGGCGGTTGCGCAGGATGTCGCCCTGCGTGCGATCGAGGTGTACCTGGAGGTACTCAAGCGCCGTGAACTGGTGGCCCTGGCCAGGAACAACCTGCAAGCCCACCTGCGGGTCAATGACCAGATCGGCCTGCGTAACGAGCGTGGCGTTGGCAGCACGGCCGACCTTGACCAGTCCCGCGCCCGCCGCGCCCTGGCAGAAAACAACCTGGACACCGCCGAAGTAGACCTGGCCGATGCCGAGGCCAACTTCTTCAGCGTGATCGGGCGCATGCCAGACGAACTGGAAAGCCCGCCCACCATCAAGGCCGAGGTGCCTGCCACGCTTGAAGAGGCCCGTGACGGCATGCGCCAGAACAACCCCTACATCAAGTCGGCCCAGGCTGATGTGAATGCGGCCGAGCAGCAGTACGAGGTTGGCAAGTCGACCTTCTACCCACGCTTCGACGCCATTCTGGCCACCGGTGCCAACAACAACACCGGTGGCGAGAAGGGCCACAACAACAACGACTGGCAAGCCGGCGTGGAGATGAACTACAACCTGTTCCGCGGCGGCAGCGACAAGGCTCGCCTGCAATCCGACGCGCACAAAATCAACCAGGCCTTGGACATCCGCAACAACGCCCTGCGCGAGTTGACCGAAAACCTGAGCCTGGCGTGGAACGCCATGAACAACGCCAGCAAGCAGCTGCCGACCGCGCGGGAATACGCCGAAACAACCAAGCGCGTGCGCGCCGCCTACCAGGACCAGTTCGGCCTGGGCCAACGCACCCTGCTGGACGTGCTCGACAGTGAAAACGAACTGTACAACGCCGACCGTCGCTACACCGAAGTGCGCTACACCGAAGAGTACTCACGCTACCGGGTACTGGCGACCATGGGTGAATTGCTCAGCAAGCAGCGTATTTCGCTGCCGCCAGAGGCACTGGCCGCGACCGAAGTACGTACCGAGGCACGCTTGCCCGAGATGCGTTGATCAGGATTGCCGGGGCCGCTGTGCGGCCCATCGCGACGCCGCGGTAGCGGTATCGCTACACCGCGCCCGACGTAGGAGCGGGTTCACCCGCGAAGGGGTCGGGCCTGCTGGCCAATATCTTCTGGGCATTCACCGTTGCCGCCACCACCGTATTCGCGGCTAAAGCCGCTCCTACATGGGGCGGTGGTGGCCATAGATCTGCGATAGCGGTATCTCTACACCGCCCGACGTAGGAGCGGGTTCACCCGCGAAAGGGCCGGGCCTGCTGGCCAATATCTTCTGGGCACTCACCGTTGCCACCACCACCGTATTCGCGGCTAAAGCCGCTCCTACATGGGGCGGTGGTGGGCATAGATCCGCGGTAGCGGTATCTCTACACCGCCCGACGTAGGAGCGGGTTCACCCGCGAAAGGGCCGGGCCTGCTGGCCAACATCTTCTGGGCTTTCACCGTCGCCGCCACCACCGTATTCGCGGCTAAAGCCGCTCCACAGAGATCGCCCATGCCAATGGCGGGTGCGATGGCCTGTAGGAGCGGCCTTGTGTCGCGATGGGCTGCGCAGCGGCCCCCTGCCCTCACTCGGTGCCATGATTACGCTGGAACGTCTCTTCGCCCATGGCCCTGATCTGCCCCTCTATCAAGGCCTCGAACGGTGCCAGCAGCGCATCGAAGCAGGCCGGTTGCTCCAGTGCATTCAGCGCCCCCACCACGGCCTCAATCGTCGACAACGCTCCCGCCTGCGGCGCCTTGCGCAGGCGATAGCGTGAAGCGGCCACCTGCCCCAAGGTCACCCTCGGCAACGCCTGCAGCAGCGGATTCAGGTACAGCAGCTTGCGCGCCTTGCGCCAGGTGCCGTCGGGCACGATCAGCAGCAAGGGTTGCTCATCCATTGGGCCGTAGGCTGCCAGGGGCTGCGCTTCAGCGCCTGGGAACAACAGCGCCGGGCGGTACCCCGGGCTTGCCAGCAGCGCTGGCAGATCGTCGAATACCTCCCCAACCCGCAGTTCGGCATTGCTCAGGCCTAGCGCAGCCAACCGTGCGGTATTCAGCGCGTGGGCGCTTTCACTGGGGTGCTGCAGCAAGATCACACGGGTTCGGCTGCTTAGCGCAGGGATCAGCGAGCAAAGGCAATGATCAAGCGGGCGCTGGCAGCGCTCGCAACGGGGTCTGGGCATGAGGGTCTCCTTGGCGGGGCATTTTGCCACAGAACCCAGGCCCGGCTGGCGGGCCTTGCCCTATGCCCTGGCCGCAATGCGGCCAAGGCAACCTCAACGGTTGAAGCGCTCCGCCAGGCTATGCAGGTACTCCGCCATGCGCTCGAGGTCCTGGCTGATTTCTGCCCCCTGGCGCGCTTGCCCGGCACTTTGATCGCACAGCTGGGCGATGCGCACGATTTGCTGGTTGATGTCTTCAGCCACGTGGCTTTGCTGCTCCGATGCCGTAGCCATCTGCTGGCTCATGCCGGTGATGCGGCTCACCGCCTGGGCTATGCCGCTCAACGCCGCCTGCACCGCCTCGACACTGTGCACGCTGTCACGCGAGATCTGCTCGCCACGGCTGGCGCTAGTCACTGCGCGTTCTGCCCCGGCCCGCAACGAGGCGATGATCTGGTGGATTTCCTGGGTGGAGGTGCGGGTACGCTGGGCCAACGAGCGTACCTCGTCGGCCACCACGGCAAACCCGCGGCCCTGCTCGCCGGCCCGCGCCGCTTCAATGGCGGCGTTGAGCGCCAGCAGGTTGGTTTGTTCGGCAATCGAGGTGATCACATCCACCACGCTGCCGATCGACTGGGTCTGTTCCGCCAGGGCATTCACCGCCTGGCCAATGTCATTGACTGCATCGCTCATGCTGCCCATGGCCTTCAGGCTCTGCAGCGCCAGCTCGCTGCCCTGCTGCGCCAGCTGGTCGGCATCGCCTGCGGCATGCGCCGTGCTCTGCACGTTATGCGTAACCTCCTGGATGGTTGCCGCCATCTGCGCAATGGCGGTGGCCGACTGGTCGGTCTCGCTGCGCTGGCGGTCGAGCATCTGCGCCTGCGCGCCCGACAGGTCGGAAGATTGCGCAGCGCGTGATTTTACCCCGACCCCGGCGTCTACCAGGCGCGTCAGCGCGGTTTGCAGCCGCGCTTCTTCACTGATGATGGCAAGGTCCAACTGGCCCTGCAGCCCGGGGTTGTCGCTGTAGGTCAGCGCCACCAGCGGGCTGGTGAACGCCTTGGGGTGCTCGGCCAGCGTGCGGCGGATGGCCTGGTTCTGGCGGTGCTCGACCAGGTACCAGGCTACCAGCAGTACAGCCATCAACACCCCTAGCGCGGCATAGGGTGGCAACCACAGGTAGCCCGCCGCCGACACCAGGCCGGCGCCGAGCAATGGCCAGCCCTGGCGCAGGCCATGACCCAGGCGCGCCGCCCACGATACCGGCCGGCGGCCGTCGCGCAGGCGTGCGTACAACGCCTCGGCACGGCGGATCTGCTCACGAGTGGGCACCGAACGCACCGACTCGTAGCCGCTGATCCGGCCCTGTTCGTAGACTGCCGTCACGTAGGCACTGACCCAGTAGTAATCGCCGTTTTTTCCCCGGTTCTTGACCACGCCCATCCACGGCTTGCCTTGCTTGATGGTGTCCCACATATGGCCGAACACCGCCGGCGGCATGTCTGGGTGACGCACCAGGTTGTGCGGCTGGCCCACCAGCTCGTCGTAGGTGAACCCGCTGATCGCCACGAAGGCGTCGTTGCAATACGTGATGCGGCTGTTCAAGTCGGTGGTGGAAATCAGCCGTTGTTCACTGGGGAATGTTCTTTCGTGTTCAGTGACTGGCAAATTCATGCGCATCGTTGGGCGATCCTGGCAGGATGAAAAGAAGGGAAATCATCAACGCAAGTTGATATGTAGCAGAGCGCTATAAGGTTAGCGGCACACGTGTGCAGGAATTTAGCGGCCTGCCGACAGAATGTATGAACAGCCTGTTTATCAGCCCACGTTGAGCTGGCTTTTCAGCAGGTCGCGGAAGGTCTGGATCAGCGGTTCGCGGCTGCGCCCACGCCGGATGATCAACGAGAACGGTGCCTGGTAACCGAACGTCGCCGGCGACAACACGCGCAAGTCCCCTTTGTCGACCCAGGCCTGGGCGTAGTGCTCGGGCAAGTAACCGATATAGGCGCCCGAGAGAATCAGGATCAGCTGCGCCTCCATGCTCTCTACCGTGGCCGCGCTGTGCTTGAAACCATGCCGGGCCAGCTCGGCCTGGCTCCAGTAGCCGCGCCCGACCATGCGCTGCTGGGTCACCACCTGCTCGGGAATGCGCCGCTCGCTGTACAACGGGTGGCGGCTACTGCAGTACAGCCAGTGCTGCTCGCGGTACAGCGGCTGGTACAGCAGGCCACTCATGCGTGAAGAAAACGCGCCAATCGCCAGGTCCAGGCGGTTGTCCTGCACCCCCAGCTGCAGCTCGTAAGGGCTGGACACCGACAAGTGCAGGTGCACGGCCGGGTGCTCCTGGCTGTAGGCACCAATGGCTTCAGCCAGCGGCAGGGCGCGATCACCCACCGTGGAGTCGATCACCCCCAGGTTGAGGGTGCCACGCAGTTCGCCCTTAAGGGCCGCCGCGTATTGCTCGAACCCGTCCAGTTCGGCCAACAGGCGCAGGGTTTCCTGGTGGAACAGCTCACCCTTGCTGGTCAGGCTGAAACCGCCCCGGCCGCGGTGGCACAGCACGATACCCAGGGCACCCTCCAGCTGGCTCATGTAGGTGCTGATGGCCGAAGTGGACAGGTTCAGCTCACGCTGGGCGTTGGCGAAACCCTGGTGGCGCACCACGCTGATGAAGATACGCAGCAGTTTCAGGTCGGGCAAAGTCGAGGCCATGGGGCAAGGGTTCCACAGGGTGTTTGCGCGCAGTCTAACCGCTGCGCCGGGCTTTAGTTCAGAAATTCCTGAACTAAGTATTTGTCGGTAGCGATTCTTCCATGGCACTACCTTGCGCAGACTGGCCGAAATGTCCCTGCCCGCTGGCAAAAACCGAACTGGAAAGCGCGCAGCGGCACAGGTTCGAACAAACAGAACAATCGACCGACTGATGAGGCCCACCGTGGACAAGACTCTTCACCAACCACTGGGCGGCAACGAAATGCCGCGTTTCGGCGGCATCGCCACCATGCTCCGTCTCCCCCACCTGCAAAGCGCCGAAGGCCTGGACGCAGCCTTCATTGGTGTGCCGCTGGACATTGGCACCTCGCTGCGCTCCGGCACGCGCTTCGGCCCCCGGCAAATCCGCGCCGAATCGGTGATGATCCGCCCGTACAACATGGCCACCGGTGCCGCTCCGTTCGACTCGCTGTCGGTCGCCGACATAGGCGATGTGGCGATCAACACCTTCAACCTGCTGGACGCCGTGCGCATCATCGAAGAGGCCTACGACCAGATCGTCGAGCACAATGTCATTCCCCTGACCCTGGGCGGTGACCACACCATCACCTTGCCGATCCTGCGGGCGCTGCACAAGAAGCACGGCAAGATCGGCCTGGTGCACATCGACGCCCACGCCGACGTCAACGACCACATGTTCGGTGAGAAGATCGCCCACGGCACCACCTTCCGCCGGGCGGTGGAAGAAGGCCTGCTCGACTGCGAGCGCGTGGTGCAGATCGGCCTGCGCGCCCAAGGCTATACCGCAGACGACTTCAACTGGAGCCGCCGCCAGGGCTTTCGCGTGGTTCAGGCCGAAGAGTGCTGGCACAAGTCGCTGGAGCCCTTGATGGCCGAAGTGCGGGAAAAAGTCGGCGGCGGCCCGGTTTACCTGTCGTTCGACATCGACGGCATCGATCCGGCCTGGGCACCTGGCACCGGCACCCCGGAAATCGGCGGCTTGACCACCATCCAGGCAATGGAGATCATTCGCGGCTGCCACGGCCTGGACCTGATCGGTTGTGACCTTGTCGAAGTCTCCCCGCCTTATGACACCACCGGCAATACCTCGTTGCTCGGCGCCAACCTGCTGTTCGAAATGCTCTGCGTACTGCCGGGTGTAGTCCGCCGCTAATGTGGTCGGGCCACCGAGGCCCGCCAATACCACAAGACCACCGGGCGCCGTGCCAACGCCCGCGTGGCCGATCTCGCCATAATAAAGATAATCGGGAGACCCCCAATGGCCTTGGACATCATAGTTGTAATGCTTTACACCGCAGGCATGCTCGGGCTTGGCTGGTATGGCATGCGACGCGCGAAAACCCATGAAGACTACCTGGTCGCCGGGCGCAACCTGGGCCCGATGTTGTACATGGGCACCATGGCCACCACCGTGCTGGGTGGCGCCTCCACCGTGGGTACCGTGCGCCTGGGCTACGTTCACGGCATTTCCGGCTTCTGGCTGTGTGCCGCGCTGGGCCTGGGCATCATCGCCATCAACCTGTTCCTGGCCAAGCCGCTGCTACGCCTGCGCATCTTCACCGTGACCCAGGTGCTGGAACAGCGCTACAACCCGACCGCGCGCCAGGCCAGCGCGGTGATCATGCTGGCGTACGCGCTGATGATCGGCGTGACGTCCACCCTGGCCATGGCCACCGTGCTGCAAGTGCTGCTGGACCTGCCGTTCTGGGCCTCGCTGCTGCTGGGCGGGGGTGTGGTGGTGGTGTACTCGACCATTGGCGGCATGTGGTCGCTGACCCTAACCGATATCGTGCAGTTCGTGATCAAGACCGTGGGCCTGATGTTCATCCTGTTGCCCGTGTGCCTGTACAAGGCCGGCGGCTGGGACACCCTGGTGGCCAAGTTGCCGGCGCCCAGCTTCCAGCTGACCACCATCGGTTGGGATACCATCATCACCTACTTCCTGATCTACTTCTTCGGCATCCTGATTGGCCAGGATATCTGGCAGCGGGTCTTCACCGCCCGTGACGAAAAGGTCTGCCAGCGTGCCGGTACCACTGCCGGGGTGTATTGCGTGCTGTATGGCCTGGCCTGTGCCGTGATCGGCATGGCCGCCCATGTGCTGATGCCCGACCTGGCCAACCCGAACAATGCCTTCGCCGAAATGATCAAGACCACACTGCCTGATGGCATCCGGGGCCTGCTGATGGCAGCGGCGCTGGCGGCCATGATGTCGACCGCCAGCGCAGGCCTGCTGGCGGCCTCGACCACCATCACCGAAGACCTGTTGCCCAAGCTGCGTGGCGGCAAGCAGTCCAGCCTGGGTATCAGCCGCCTGTTCACTTTGCTGACCGGTTTGGTGGTGTTGGGTATCGCGTTGATGGTGAACGACGTGATCAGCGCCCTGACCCTGGCTTACAACCTGCTGGTGGGCGGCATGCTGATTCCGCTGATTGGCGCCATTTTCTGGAAACGCGCCACCACCGCTGGCGCCATCGCCAGCATGTCGCTGGGCTTTGCGACTGCCCTGTTGTTCATGTTCAAGGACGGGCTGGAGGCGAATACGCCGATCTACTACAGCCTCGCCATTGGCCTGGTGAGCTTTGTAGTGGTGAGCCTGCTGTCGCGTAAACCGCTGGCAGCGGTCAAGCTGGCCTGACCTTCGGCCTGTACTGCCCCTATCGCTGGCGAGCTCCATGGCCAGCGATGGGCCCAGAGCAGCCGAGCCAATTGCCCAGACACAAAAAGGCCGCAGCCCCCACCCAGGTGCTGCGGCCTTTGCTTGTATCAGCGACGACGCGGTTGGCGCTTGCGCTGCTCTTCATCAGTCGGGATCGGCACCGGCTGCAAGGGTGGTGGAATCAGCCCCAAGGCGACCGCCAGGTCGTGGAGCCAGTTGGACAGTGGTTTATTCATAATGCCCCCTTGACGGGTCAGCCTCACGGCGAATCAATCCTGCAATGTTTCATACAGATCATAGCCCGATGTCCTGTATTACGCATGCCTCTGCTTTTACAGATAGGGGCCATTCTGACCCGGATCAAGCCATAGCGGCGCATTCCGACGACTGGTTAATCGTTTCGCTTTGTTGCAAGTCGGTCCACTACCCCACCCACTTGCGCAGTTGCTGCTTAACCCAAGGTTCGGCACTCACCAGAATCACCCCCAGCAGCACCATCAACGCACCGCCCACGAAATTCGCGGTCAGTGGCTCGTTCAGCAGCAAGACCCCAAAAGTTACGCCGAACAAAGGGGTGATGAAGGAAAACACCGCCAGGTTCGATGCCAGGTATTTGCGCAGTAGCCAGAACCAGGTCAGGTAGCTGACGAACGACACTACAACCCCCTGGAACAGCACGCTACCCATGGCCAAAGGCGTGAGCGACACCTCGCCGATCTGCCCGCTGAGCAGGGCAATCAGCAACAATCCGGCAAACCCCACCGCCAGTTGATAGAACAAGGTCAGGGTCGCCGGGGCTTCCGACAAGCGTGAGCAGCGCACCACCACCGTGGTGGCGCCCCAGGCCAGCCCGGCGATCACGCCAAACGCGTCGCCCAGCAAGGTGCGGCTATCCATGTGCTCGAACGACATGCCTCCGGCAAAGGCCATGGCAATGCCACCGAAGGCCAGCAGGATGCCAAGCCATTGCAACAGGCGCAGCCGCTCACTGGCCAGGCGCACGTGCAACCCCAACGCGGTGAAGACTGGCGCCGTATAAAGAAACACCGACATGTGCGCCGCCGAGGTCAGCTTCAGGCCCTCGGCAATGAACAGGAACTCGATACCGAACAAAGCACCCGCGACCAACCCGGGGCGCCAGGTGCCACCGACCTGCTCCCAGCTGCCACGCCAACACAGCATCAGGCCGACCAACACTGCGGCGATACCATTACGCAATGCCGCCTGCATCACCGGGGCGATATCCACGGCGGCGGTCTTGATCAGCACCTGCTGGCAGCCCCAGATCAGGCACAGGCCCAGCATGACCTGGAAGGCAAAGGCGTCTGGGTTCTTGCGGGCCGCAGTCATGGGCGGGCCTCTGAGGTGAACGTAGGCATGGGCAGCAACTCGGCAGCGTTCAGAAGCTACCGATTATCGGGTTTTCATGGCCACCCATGCCAGCCTTAAAACGACCTCAAGCGATCTGCGCTTTCGCGGACACCTGTTCAAAGGTGGTCTCGTCCAGCGCATCCTCCTGCTCATCCAGCACCTGGCGCGGGTGCTCGAAGCCAGGGATGCTGCTGTCGATCAGGCTCATCAAACGCGAGCCGCGCTCGGTCAGCACAAAGTTTTCGCCGTTGCCGCCGTCTTCTTCGGGCCGGCTTTCGATATAGCCACGCTCGAACAGGAGCTTTTCATATTCACAGGCACGGGTTTTCAAGTGATCCAGGTCACCCACCGGCTCACCCTTGGCGGCCAGCGCGGCAGCGTGCTGCTCGGCGTAGGGGCGTGGCGTGAAGCTGTGACCGGCGCCGTTCTGCACCTCGTGCAGCAAGCGTTCGATCAGGTCCCAGTCGTAGGTGTTGCTCATGGCTACGGGCTCCTGCTGTGGACGAAAGGGGTACAACAGTGGGACTCATCAGGTTGCCGTGCGTTCCGAGAAAGCTCAGCGCTGTCGTCGTTGCGCGTGCATGTACTGGCGCAGTAACTGGTTTATGCGAGTCTGGTAGCCGCTACCCTGCTCTTTGAACCAGGCGAGAACATCAGCGTCCAGCCGAATGGTCACCGCCTGTTTGGCGGGTACGTGCAGCTCGGCCTGGCGGAAAAACGCCTGGTCCAATTCCGGGATATCGGTTGTGTCGATGTCCTTGTCGTCCTGTCGGGCCAGTCGGCCCCAGTCAGTTTTCGATGATTCGGTCATAATGCCTGGCCTCCCACTTGTCAGCATGGGGTGGTTGAACATTTCAGGAACGTCGGCGAAGTCGATGCCGTGCTTGCGGATATTGATCTGGTTCTTGGCTTCGTCCCATTCAAAGAACATAGGCCGACCTGTATTTACAGATGTACATACAATCCCCCCTCTTTTCCTCTGAGACTAGAGCGGTGTAGCACGCTGTTCAACGCCGCACAGGCGGTTTAAGGTCATTTCAGAAGCGGACTACGCCATCATGGAAACGATCCACCGATCGCAAGCCATGAACTTCCAAGGACGCCAAGGTCTCCACCGCGCATAGCCACCGCTGGAGGTAGAAAGGATGAAACCGCTGCTACCCATTGTTTGCTCCACCGCCCTGACCTGCGCCCTGCCCACCTGGGCCTGCACACCGGAAGAAGCGTCGCAGAAACGTGAAGAGCTGGCCGGGCTGGTTACCCAATTGACCGAACAGAACCCGCAAAAGGCCAAGGAAATCAATGAAGAGCTGCAGGGGATGGACCTGGGGACGGCGAGCAAGGACTTGCCCGACAAGTGTCAGCTGATTGACCAGCGGATCAAAGAGTTGAAGGTAGCGGAGCAGAATGCTGAGTGATGGGGTGTTTCCAATGGCCCTATCGCTGGCAAGCCGGCGCCCAAAGGTTTCACACATGCTGAATACTGTGTGAGCCCTGTGGGAGCTGGCTTGCCAGGGTTAGGGCCATTGAGCGCTATTTATTCGGCAGCAGGCTTACGCTTCTTCAGCGGCGCCAGGCCATCGGCGCTGGCCAGTGGCGCGTTGGCCTTGGGCTTGGCGGTAGGCTTGCGCTTGGCGGGCGCCTTCTTGTCGCCGGATTTTTTCTCGATCTTTTTCTTCTTGCTCCCGGCCGCCTTGCCCGAGGCCTTGACCTTCTTCGGCCCGTTGTAGGTGCCCTTCACTTCCTTGATGACGCGGCGCTCGAACTGCTGCTTGAGGTAGCGCTCGATGCTGGACATCAAGTTCCAGTCATTGTGGGTGATCAGCGAGATTGCCAACCCTTCACCACCGGCACGCCCGGTACGGCCCACGCGGTGCACGTACTCGTCGCCGCTGCGCGGCATGTCGAAGTTGATCACCAGATCGAGACCGTCGATGTCCAGGCCACGGGCCGCAACGTCGGTGGCCACCAGCACCTTGGAGCTGCCCTGCTTGAAGCGTTCGATGGCCAGCTTGCGGTCCTTCTGGTCCTTCTCGCCGTGCAGTACGAAGGCCTTCACATCCTTGGCCACCAGGTGGCCGTAGATACGGTCGGCCAGGGCGCGGGTATTGGTGAAGATGATTGCCTTGTCGAAGGTTTCATTGGCCAGCAGCCACTGCACGATCTGCTCTTTGTGCTGATCGTGGTCGGCCATGATGATCTGCTGGCGAGTGCCTTCGGCCAGCTGCGAGACACTGTTGAGCATCAGGTGCTCCGGGTCTTTCAGCACCTTGCCGATGATGTCGCGCAGGGCCGCACCGCCAGTGGTGGCCGAGAACAGCAGGGTCTGCTCACGGTTCTCGCACTCCTTGCACAGGCGCTCCATGTCTTCGGCGAAGCCCATGTCGAGCATGCGGTCGGCTTCATCGAGGATCAGCACCTGCACGTGGGACAGGTCGAGGTTGCCGGCATTGAGTTGCTCAAGCAAACGGCCCGGGGTGCCGATCAGCACGTCCGGCACCTTGCGCAGCATGGCGGCCTGCTCCTTGAAGTCTTCACCGCCGGTGACCAGGCCCGCCTTGATGTAGGTGAACTGCGAGAACAGCTGCACCTGCTTCAGGGTTTGCTGAGCCAGTTCGCGGGTCGGCAGCAGGATCAGCGAACGGATCTCGACGCGCCCGCCTTTCAGGTCGACCAGGCGGTTGAGCAGCGGCAGCACGAAAGCTGCCGTCTTGCCGCTGCCGGTCTGCGCGGTCACACGCAGGTCACGCCCTTGCAGGGCCAAGGGGATGGCCGCGGCCTGCACCGGGGTTGGCTCGACAAATTTAAGCTCGGCCACGGCTTTAAGCAGGCGTTCATGCAGGGCGAATTGGGAGAACACGGAGGTAACCTCAGGCAAGTGCGGGAAATTCAGTTGCATAGGGTAACGTTTTCTGCCGCCTTAGCCGAATTTCTTTTGGCAACTTTGTCGCCATCCGCGCTCTAATGGCACCTCGTTTCGCAACAAGACTGTATGCAAGCCCATGGATATCCAACAAATCTGGCGTGACTCCCTCGACCTGTGGGGCACCCTCGACCAACACCCCATGCTGCACGCGGCCATCGGCCTGGCGGTGCTACTGCTCATCTCCCTGGTCATCGGCCGCCTGGCACGCTTCCTGATGCTGCACGGCGCGCGCCTGCTGGCACGCCAGCCGGCACTCAAGTGGCTGGACGACCTGCGTCACAACAAGGTCTTCCACCGCCTGGCGCAGACCACCCCGTCACTGGTGGTGCAGTTTGGCCTGAAACTGGTACCGGAGCTGTCCGATACCGCCCAGCACTTCCTGAGTAACGTCGCCCTGGCGTTCACCCTGCTGTTCATGACCATGGCGCTGTCGTGCCTGCTGGATGCCCTGCTCGACATCTATGCGCGCACCGAGCACGCCCGCACCCGCTCGATCAAGGGTTATGTGCAGCTGGCCAAGATGATGCTGTGGATCTTCGCTTCGATCGTCATCGTCGCCACCCTGATCGACCGCTCGCCCCTGCTGCTGCTGTCGGGCCTGGGCGCCATGTCGGCGGTGCTGCTGTTGGTCTACAAGGACACCCTGCTGTCGTTCGTCGCCAGCGTGCAGTTGACCAGCAACGACATGCTGCATGTCGGTGACTGGATCGAAATGCCCCAGGTTGGCGCCGATGGCGACGTGGTGGACATTACCCTGCATACGGTGAAGGTGCAGAACTTCGACAAGACCATTGTCTCCGTGCCCACCTGGCGCCTGATGAGCGAGTCGTTCCGCAACTACCGCGGCATGCAGCAATCCGGCGGCCGGCGGATCAAGCGCAGCCTGTTCATCGACGCCGCAGGGGTACGCTTCCTCACCCGCGAGGAGGAACAGCGCCTGTCCCAGGTCAGCCTGCTGGGCGACTACCTGGCAGGCAAACGCCAGGAGCTGCAAAGCTGGAACGAAGCGCTGGGCCCGGTGGCCGAACTGTCGGCCAACCGGCGCAAGCTGACCAATATCGGCACCTTCCGCGCGTTTGCCCTGGCCTACCTGAAAAACCACCCCAATGTGCACCCGAACATGACCTGCATGGTGCGGCAGATGCAGACCACCGCCGAAGGCGTGCCGCTGGAAATCTACTGCTTTACCACCACCACGGTGTGGGCGGACTACGAGCGCATCCAGGGGGATATCTTCGATTACTTGCTGGCGGTATTGCCGGAATTCGGCTTGAGCCTGTATCAGCAGCCGAGTGGCAACGACATGCGCGTGGGGTTGAGCACACGGGTGGCGCAAGAGCCTGTGCCGCGTCGGCTGGAAGAGATGAGCGAGGCTTGAGATTGCGGGGGCTGCTGTTCAAGAGAGCGGCTGGAGAATAAAGCCAATCCCCTGCAAGCCGGACTTCCCCAGGAACAGTGAAGACCTCAAGCATTCGCGGTCCCTGTGGGATCGGGCATGCCCGCGAAGAGGCCGGGCCTGCTGGCCAGTATCTTCCGGCATTCCCCATTACAGCCACCACCGCATTCGCGGGTAAACCCGCTCCTACACTGGCGGTGATGGTCACATATCGGTGGCTCTACCCTGCCCGTTGTAGGAGCGGGTTCACCCGCGAAGAGGCCGGGCCTGCTGGCCAGTATCTTACGGCATTCGCCGTTACACCCGCCACCGCATTCGCGGGTAAGCGAAGCGAACCATTCCGCGTAGGGCGTGTTGGGTGACCTTTTGGCGGTTGTAGTCCGGGCTGCCATCAGTTCTCCAAACGTCACCACGCTCGCTACTGCCAGCACGACCAGTGATATATACTGGCGCATCGCCAGCCAATCACTCCTGGCAAGCTTACACCCTGATATTAGACAACAAGGACGATCTTTGATGGCTAAAGAGCTGCACACCTTCCACACTGGGTTAACCATTGTGATGGAGCGCTCGATATGAAGTATCGGGAGAGTCAGCAGGACAAACGCCTGCGACAGTGGTTCTTAAATGACAACACCAAAGCACTCTTGAGATCAATTTCAATAAAATCCGGAGCGATAAGAGGATTAACTCCGTTCCGCGTTGACTTCGAATATCCTATAACTGCGTTTGCAGGAGTGAACGGAGCAGGAAAATCAACCTTACTCGCTCTAGCATGCTGCGCATATCACAACAGCCCGAAAAGCTTCAAGCTACCCAAAAGAAAAAACAGCTACTACACATTTTCTGATTTTTTTGTTCAGCATTCCGAGGAGCAAGGCCCTCAAGGTATATCGATATATTATGGTATCGCTCACGACAATTGGCGAAATCACCCGCCCGGCGTGCGCTATCAAGAACGTCGAAAAAAAACTGGTGGCAAATGGAATGATTATCACGTAAGAGTTCCTAAAACGGTCGTATTTTTAGGCATCGAACGCATAGTACCGCACGCCGAAAGAAGTCAGTCTAGATCTTACTCTCGAGCATTCAAAAACCTGAAAATCAAAGGATGGGAGAACAATGTCAAAGATGCCGTAGGTTATATCCTTGGAAAAAGATACGACGACTACCGGCATCTTGAGCATACAAAATATAGCCTACCCATCGTAAAGATTGGAGATTTAACATACTCAGGTTTCAATATGGGCGCTGGGGAAAATGCGCTTTTTGAGATTTTTTCAACCATCTATTCTTGCGGAGAGAACTCCTTGCTGGTTTTAGATGAAATAGAGCTAGGACTCCATGCCAAAGCCCAGCGCCTGTTTATTGAAAAGCTCAAAGAAGTGTGTATGCAAACCCACACACAGGTCATATGTACCACCCATTCCCGGGAAATATTTCAGTGCTTGCCTGATGACGCTCGCTTCTTTATAGAGTGCGTCGGATCAAAGACAAAAATCACACCAGGTATATCTTCTGAGTTTGCGTTTTCAAAGCTTGGTGCAGTTGGAGCGAAAGAGCTAGAAATTTTCGTTGAAGATCAGGTTGCCAAAACTCTACTTGAAACTGCTCTTGGCGCAACGGTACGGTCCCGCGTTTCGATAACTGATATTGGATCAGCTACCGCAATATCCAAGCAGCTGGCTGCTTTCTTTTCCCGTAAGGATGAAAGGAACATTCTTGCAGTTTTTGACGGCGACCAGCGAGCGTTAGAGAGAGATAACGTTGGCCACGCCGAAAAAATGTCTGAGAAGCCTGGAGAGGCATTCAAGACCTGGATCACCTCAAAGTTCCAGTATCTCCCAGGTGAATCTTGGCCAGAGGCCTGGATAGTCCAGAAGTGCAAAGAAGTACCTGAGGCAACGGCACTAGCGCTAGGCATAGATATCGATCAAGTAGCCGAGATTCTTGAATACGCGCTTCAAGCTGGAAAACACAATGAATTTCATGAAATTGCGACGCAGGTCGGACTAAGCAAGGAGCGTTGTCTTGGTTTGTTGTGCAATGTGCTGTGCTCAAACCTACCGGATGAGTTTGATGAAATTCGTCAAACCATCAATCAGCAGTTGAACCAGTGAACTCGGAGAGTGAGCAAAAGAAATGGCTGCCAGCCACGACAGTAACGCTCTTCGACAAGCTCGGTGCATTTCAATCATCCCACGCCCGGTTTGGCCGATTCGTCGAAGCGATGGCTTCGTCACAGGCGCTACCGAGCGAACCCGCTCAGCGAAAATTTATCGGGATCGTCAACGATACCCTCAAAGCATGTGGAGTCCACATTGTCGTAGGATTGGGAGAGGATGCGTTTCTGACCGCCTGTTTGGCCTACGTGGGGTCGAGCAAGCAGTCATCCCCTAAGAACCTAATCTTCGCTTCCACAAAGAAGCCCGACCTGCGCCTGGGCAATGCGCTGGACAATGATATCGAAGTCGTCACCGGCATTGAGGACGTCCTGATTTATGACCGCCCTATCGGGAGTTCCGGACTCTTATGGCGCGAACTCCAGGCTTGGTACGCACAGACATATGGCGTCGATGAAGGCCAGGCCAAGAATCGCCTGCATCAACGACTGAAAGACTGCCTGCCAAAATCATCGCCCCCTCAACGGCTCGCCTTTTCCAGCTTCTTCAAAGCCTTCACAACAGCGATTCCTGAGCTTCCGGTTTTGCTGCCCGAAGTCTGGTTTCACTGGGATCCCCAGACAGTTCACGGCGCGGCAAGGATGCACTGCTGAGGTCACGCATGGACTTCCTTCTGCTGCTACCTGGTGGGGTACGGGTTGTTATTGAGATTGATGGCAAACACCACTATTCCACCCAAGACGGAAGCTCAAGCCCCCGCCTCTACAGCGAGATGATGGCCGCTGACAGGGCCCTGAGGCTGGTGGGGTATGAGGTCTACCGGTTTGGTGCTTCCGAGCTCCTGGAGCCCAATGCCGAGGAGGTGATGATTGGATTCTATCGCTCGCTGTTTGAGCGGTACTCGCTGTTGCCGGCATCGTGATTCACTGAGCCCATGAGCCGAAGATCGCGCTACCGGGGCGATGAGAAATTTTCCGCGAAGTAATCGATCAACGCTGCAGCCTGCGTACCCTTCCTGAATTCACGCTGCTCATCCAAATCCACGGATGGCAGCATGTGGATAATCTGATCATCGCGATACAACTCACCAAGACGCTGAGGATCCAACCCATCAGCGATCCTTCCAGTCATACGCTGCGCGGACTCAATCGTGGCTCCGATGAGAACGTCCGCAAGCTGGACGGCTGGACTCGTCTTGGAGTCAACCTGGGTCACCTCGCTGAGCTTCAACGGATAGCGAATACTCGCAAGCGCAGACTGTCGAAATTCAGCCTCACCCGTGTGATCGATCTGACGCTGGAGCAGATCATGGTAGGTCAGCAGATTCTTCGACTGATCATGCTCCACCCTATACGGCCCGTCACTCATCAGCTCCATCCGAGTGATGAGTGCCAAGAGAACAGGTAATGCCACGTCGGTCGTAACCCCCGGCGTTGCAATGGCGCATAGACAATCAGGATCGGCGTGTGCCATAGGCCCCATAGCCTCTGCGAGCTTCCTCCAGTCGGTCTGCCGGGCAGCGTTAACTAGGTCGGAAAGCGCTGCGGGGCTTTTGAGCTTCATAGCATTTTGAAATGCACACTCCAGGTGCCTCATCGCCTCTTCACCCAGCAATCGAGCCCCTGCGTAATACAACACACACGCTAAGGCGTAATTTCGCCCATCTTTGTAGAAATCGATGTTGCGCTCGTAGTAATAAGGCTCAACCCCGTAATCTACAAACTTCAAGAGCAATGCGAAGCGCTTGTCACAGAGGTAGGTAATGCACTTGTGGTTAGCCAGTAGATCGCCGATTAGGCCCAACAACCTGGGGTGGTTGCTCGCACGCTTCGAAAGCGACCGGTATTTCAGCTCAGGTGCCTGAAGCTTGGGGAAATACTCACGAATCAGACGCGCAGCCTCTGCGTCATCGATTCCAATCGCTGCCGCCCCCTGGAAGGGTTGTGCTTCGTTCAACAGGTCGAACCCGGTGTAGCCGCTCTCATCTATTCGAAAGCATTCCATGCAGATCACCCCGTATCCCGATGGCCCGGGAGAGACAAAATTGTGCTATCCATAACCGTCCGTCCAGCCAGGCCTGACGCGCAGCGCCAATCTTGATCGGGCAAGACGGATTGAACAGTGAAAAGGAAGCAGTCGGAGAAAACGCGTGCGCTCACCCCCTTGATGACGGCAACTCAGCCACACCTTGAAAAGGTCGCGGCCATAAGCCATCGGAGCAGTATTCACCGATGACCACTCAACCTCAAGCTAGCGTACGTGATATGAAAAGATGCAATTGGGCGTTTCTCGTCAAAGGGCCACGCTCGTCATTGGAATGCCTTCCATCGGTCAGTCCGTGGTGGTCGATCGCTTTTGCAACCGACCGCTCAGAATGGGAGGCATTCATACCGGACTACCAACATGAGGCTGATTCAAACCGGCAGTTCGACCTGGCCATGCAAGCCATAACCCGAATGAATGGCTTAGCCGTAAGCTCGGGCCACCCAGGCTTGATCGAAATGACGCACCTTGTGGCCTATGACCCAGAGAACAACAGAACTGTAGCTATCCCACTCAAATTAGTGATCACCGTCACCAATCTTGGGGGACTTGGCCCGACCAAACCAGCAGCGGTGGATTTCTCAAGGATTCGCCCTGAAAGCCTCCCTAGACTGGCTACCCTGATGGACTATTGGGGACAACCCAATGCCGAGTCGTACGAGGGGTTGTACAAAATCGTGGAGTTTATCGAGTCTGGAAACAGGGAGATTCTCGAAAGCGTTTCACGCAATGCCCTTAGACGACTGAACAATACCTGTAACAACTTCCATACTGGCCTATCAGCGCGCCACTCAGATGAGAGGGAGCCGCCGGTATCCAAACCCATGCCGCTGGGCGAAATCCGGAAAATTGTTCGCGGTTTCACTGAGCTCTACATCAGGTCGATAACTCTGCCAGACCATCCGTCCAACGAGCCTGCGCCAGAGCAATCTGATGTGCTTGTAAAATGAGGACACCAGACTAGGTTTATGTTCCAGTGCCCTCCCCTTTCGACCTACAGCCTTCTCCTCTGCCCTTGAGGGCGAACAGGGAGAAGAGCTTCATCATATTCCCGCTAGTGGGTCGATCAGTAGTTCAGGCATCTGGCGCCCTTGTACAACAGGATCAGCACCGACCTATGCCTTTGCATACTGAATTCCTCAATGTTCCCAAGCAACACCCGCAACGCCATAACCAACCCAGGCAAATTTGCCCATTATGGGCCTGGCCTTCTCGGAAAAAGGTGTCGTTCGGAAGCTTGAGAGATTGCGTGGAATCAGCCGTCAAGGGCCGACGCTCTATCAGCAAGCCTACATGGTTAAACTGAGTTGCTACGACCTGACCTTGCTGCCCTGAACCGAATGGTCAGCTGGGCTATCAGGCGAAATGCCAAGCGTAAAAAAACCGCCCTCCGGGGCGGTCTTCTTCACTCGTCACTATCCAGCCGTTAATCGATCACCTCGCCATCTGGCGGGTGACCGACAACATCACAGCATCGAATCAGAATTTAAGCGGAAAGAAGCCATATCGACCATTCCCTCTGCTCTTAGTGAAATGTTCATAATTGAGCTGTGGAATGATCGCCACATCAGGCTCCTTATTTTCAAATATGATTACTTGAGAGTCCTTGAAATTATCTGCAATATCTTGATAGAAGGCATATATCATGTCTTCAGCCACTTCTTTATCCTCATCCCCTGGCTCCGGATCCCCTTCCTTGTACGTAGTCAGTGGTGAATCGAGCACAACAAAACCAGGGTGGCGCCCAGTAAGCTTCAGTAAATTCATCAGTCCTAGTGCAAATGCAGCAGAAGCGATTGCTCTATACCCCTTGCCGAAATTGCCTCTCGCACTCCCACCAATGTTGATATCTCGTGTTCCGAAATTGAATGTTACCGGGAGATAATTCGGGAAGCTCCAACGCTCCAAAATCGCCTGAATCTCTTCCACAAGCGGCTGTGCTGATTGCTCAAAGTCTTCAGGCGTGTAGGTGTTTTGTTCTTCAAGTAGCAGAACCCCAAGCCGTTTTAGCTCTGCCCTCAGCTTGACCTTATCGGCAAGGCGCCGTTCCAGTGCCGACAGGTCATGCTTGAGGCACGAAGCAAGTTCCTTAAGATCAGCCACCGTCTGTACCGAATCCTGGATCTCGGACGTGATCAGCTTCTCCAGTGCAGAAATCGAGACCTTGGTGGCATCAGCGCTGCTGGCGTTACGCTCGATCGCTGCCGTCAGGGATCCTTGGGCTTCCGCGAGCTCGTGGATGTTCTTCGAGATTCGATCCAATTCGAAGGAAACACCTTTTTTGATGTCATCAACGTTCGTCGTGCATGACTCGGAGTCAAAATGGTTGCCGCAGGTTGGACATAGCACAGCATCCGAATCATCAAGCAGAACTGCCGCCTGCTCGATACCCTGCAGGCGCTGGCGGTCTGATTCGTACTTCTGACCAAGCATGTCAAACCTACCTAGGAGCGCCTTGTCTTCAGCAATTTTTCCTTCCACTACCTCCAGCTCAGAAATGTGCTTGGCCTTCTGGGTGAACAAGTCTTCACTCGAATGGAACGCGCCTTCTAGCTCAGTTTCAGCCACCCCCAGCCTGAGGGCGACCTGGGCGGTAAACGAATTGAGCTTCTGGAGCTCAAGAGCCTCAGTGGCGTCATCATCCGGAAAGAATTGCCTGATGATATCTTCAACCGCAGCAACCCGATGCCTCAACGCTCCCTTGGACGCTAGCTCCTTCTTCGCCTGTTTAACCCCGGTGTCATCTCTACCGGTAAGCAATAACTTCAGAATGGATTTTTCTTTAGTAGCCTCATCTTTCTGGCCAGTACCCAGAGGGGAATAATCAGCCACAATTCGCGTTTCATCCATCAAAAAAACTTTTTCGAAATCGCGGAGAGAGAAAGAAGCATTGTTTAATGAAGTGGTGCCTTTCAGTAAAAGCTTTCCATTGAGCCCCAACCTGTCCAAGACCTGGTTAGAGATAGAGTTCATTTTCGTAGGGTTATGCTTTACACCTAGAACCTGAACCTTCCCTTCTTCATCATAAAAAGTTGGCTTTGAACTCGCAACAAGCTCTCTCTCGATCGTAAATGAAGTCTTATCTTCATTTACAAACCTTACCCTGAGCGTCGTATAACCCAAAGACTCATCAATAGACTTTGGGGGCGTATTCGAACCCAAGGCAAACTTGATGCACTGAACAATGTAGGACTTACCCGTATTGGAACCACCCTGAACAACGTTAGCACCCTTTGTGAAAAAAACGGAAGCATCCTTACGCTCAGGGCCACTCACAATCACACTTTCAATATACATCAGACCACCCTGTCAACTTTATAAATAGCTCGACGCTGAACCGCGAGGTAATCAATATTCTCCTCAACCCATGAAACGCGCCGCCTAAAATCGGCGTGGTACTCAGTGGTTAACCTAGCGGCAAACGTCCTGCCTGCGTCAGTGATAAAATATCGAACGCCCTTCTCGTCAACCTGAGAGGTCATCAGCCCCTTCGAAGAAAAAAGCTTGATTGCGTCAGGGAAAATTTCCCGCCGACGCACCAATTCAGCCAGACGATTTAGCATCACTGGATGCAGACTTGACTCTCCTTTAAAGTCACTACTATAGATGGAGGCGTAGTCCAAGAAAATCAGCTCATCCAGGTCAAGCTTCCGGGAAAGGCCGGCGAGCAAGAGAACGATGCGCGCGCCTATCTCCACAGAGCTATTATACAAATCCTTTGAATTCATAATCTATTTCTTGATCCATTTAAACTTCAGGTCATTGACCAACTGATGGCACAACCCCTTTCGATCGGAGGTCTGCAAAAAATGACGAAGTGGATGGGAATCATAGGGTATTTTCACGCAGTGGGTGCTCACATCGAGAAACCGCTGATATCCATCATCAAACTTTTTACGTACAACACTGTGAATACCTTCGTGGCACTCACCTTTGAGGCTTTCATAGCAGCCTGTAGGAAACGCATCGCGCGAAAAAATCTCTAGCGACTCAGCGCTGAAGAAATTAATCCTTGCTCGCTCAAGATCGTCTTTATATTCAGAGTCCATGACACTCTCAAATGAGTACTCTGCCCCGTCGGCATCAGAGAACGCGTCCAAAAGCGCGCCAATGTAGACTTTCTCATTATCACCAACAGCATCAGACTCAGGCTTACGTACCTGGGGCCTTTTTAAATGGTAAACCCCGAATCGCGTTGTGTGATAAGGCGTAAGTGCATGCTTATCAATTAAATCCTGGGAAGACATCTCATCAACAAAAGAAAAGTCGAGGGTATTGAGATAATCCAACAGGGCTCCCTCAAGAGGAATCGACTCTGTCTTCGTGATCTTGTCCTTACAGGCCTTATCCCAGCGCTTGATGATCTCAGCCTTGATGCGAGACTTCTTAGCCAGCATATCAATGCAATCAGAACTGCAGCCTTTCGGCGACACGAAGCGATACTCGCGTGGCAGGGTGTAGTCTTCTTTCCAGGTGTAATACACCAGCTTACCCAGTTCAGCCACTACGTTTGCAACGCTCAACTTGTCTTTGTAGTGTTTGCACTGGTAATTGTCCCATCCCTCAGCATGCCGGGCGATGACGTCGCGCCCCTTGTCTCCCGCACCAGCACAGCGGGTGACTGACTCGTAGTCCTTACCTAGGTAAGAAACGAATTCCAGCGTAAAGACTTCCCAAGTATCCGCAGACATGATCTGTAAGCGATCCAGGGGATGAACTGGTTCACCTTTTTCTACATCCAGTGCCGTAAGCTCGAATTCCGGGGGCGGAGGGAGCTTAATGGCGTTCTCACCAAATGACATTAGCTACACCTCTGCGACAAGGTACTTTGCTTGCTGAATTGTAATTAGCCAACTTCATAATCCGAGGTCGCGCTCCACCTGAAGAGTCTGGATACGATCTGGCATCTCACCAATAATTTTACTTGGATTCTTCCGCAAGGCACTTGTAAGCTTCTTCAGGAAACGCTGATTCATCTCCATGTTTCCCTCCAGCTCGGCAATGATGATTTCAGAGTCAACGTCAGCGTCTTCAAGTCCAATGGTCAGCGCCGCGCGGGCTGCGCCAATGGGTTTGTCCATCGCGTATTCGACTAGGTCGGCAGGATGGAAAGCATATTCCTGCTTTTGTTCCTGCCCCTTTTCCAGTTCCTGCTCACTCATGCATGAGTACCTTAGTTGTTTAAATGCTGTGCGTTTGGAGATCAGCCTAGATCTTGAGTTACTAGGCATTCAGGCCGACGCTCATCAAATCGCAGGCACGACGAGGACTCCCAAGTAATTGCCTCGGGATATGATGGCTGTCTGTCTGCGGTTCTGTGGGGTGTGGCTGATCCATGCCGAGCTCCTACCGCCCTCCTCCCTCTCTAGGCGAGGGTGACTAGGCATCTGGGTGTCCCTGTGTAATGGCACAATACTATCGTTATTGCGCTGTTCTGGGGAACCCGATAGTCAGGTTGTGGCTGCCTGGGAGGGTCTTGTGGGGTTCTGCCAGCAGGAAGGCTTATGAGGCTGCGAGTATTGCGTGGTGGCGGGCTGTCCATCGATTTTAGAAAAAATGGACAATGGACAAAAAATCCCAAGCTGCTGATTTGTATGGGTTTTTTATGTCCATTTAGAACCTAAGCTCACACGTGCTCGACTTCGACAAGACCATTGTCTCCGTGCCCACCTGGCGCCTGATGAGCGAGTCGTTCCGCAACTACCGCGGCATGCAGCAATCCGGCGGCCGGCGGATCAAGCGCAGCCTGTTCATCGACGCCGCAGGTGTACGCTTCCTCACCCGCGAGGAGGAACAGCGCCTGTCCCAGGTCAGCCTGCTGGGCGACTACCTGGCCGGCAAACGCCAGGAGCTGCAAAGCTGGAACGAAGCGCTGGGCCCGGTGGCCGAACTGTCGGCCAACCGGCGCAAGCTGACCAATATCGGCACCTTCCGCGCGTTTGCCCTGGCCTACCTGAAAAACCACCCCAATGTGCACCCGAACATGACCTGCATGGTGCGGCAGGTGCAGACCACCGCCGAAGGCGTGCCGCTGGAAATCTACTGCTTTACCACCACCACGGTGTGGGCGGACTACGAGCGCATCCAGGGGGATATCTTCGATTACCTGCTGGCGGTGTTACCGGAATTCGGCTTGAGCCTGTATCAGCAGCCGAGTGGTAACGACATGCGCGTGGGGTTGGCCGGGCGCACGGCGGCAGAGCCGATGCCGCGACGCCTTGAAGAAATGAGCGAGGCTTGAGATTGCGGGGGCTGCTGCGCAGCCCATCGCGACACAAGGCCGCTCCTACAAGGGCGCGCAGCCATTCAAGCCTGCGCAATAGCCCGTTCCGCCTACGGCCTCAGAAGTCCACCTTGCCCCGCCCCGCCTTGACCGTACTGCGCCTGGCTTTCCCTTCAAGCCGGCGGGTCTTCGAGCCGAGAGTGGGCTTGGTGGGGCGGCGTTTCTTTTCGGTCTTGCCGGCAGCGATGATCAACTCGGTAAGGCGTGCCAAGGCATCCGCGCGGTTCTGCTCCTGGGTACGGAACTGCTGGGCCTTGATGATCAACACGCCATCGCCGGTAATGCGGCTGTCCCGTAGCGCCAGCAGCCGCTCCTTGTAAAACGCGGGCAGCGATGAGGCGCGTATGTCGAAGCGCAGGTGCACGGCGCTGGACACCTTGTTGACGTTCTGCCCACCCGCACCTTGGGCACGGATGTAGCTCAGCTCGATGTCCGTATCCGGCAGCTGCACACTATTGGAGAGGGTCAGCATGTCAGGCCTTGCCAGCCAGCGGCGCTCGCCCACGGCCACCCAGGCGGCTCAGCCATACCGAGGCGAGGATGATCGCACCGCCAATGAACAGCCGCCCCAGTGGCTCGTGCTGGTTCCAGATCAGCAGGTTGAGCAGCAGCCCCACAGGCACATGCAGGTTGTTCATCACCGCCAGGGTACCGCCAGATACCAGGCACGCGCCCTTGTTCCACCAGTACAAGCCCAGCGCCGTCGGGCACAACCCGAGGAACAGCAACACCAGCCATTGCACATCGGTACTCGGCAGGTGCTGGGCATTGCCGAACAGCAGGAAGGCCGGCAGCACCACCAGCAGGGCGCCGAGGTAGAAGTAGCCAAAACGGGTGTAGTGCGGCAGGTCGCTGGGGTTGCGTGCGACCAGGTGGCGGTACAGCACCTGGCCGGCGGCGTAGGTGAAGTTGGCCAACTGCAGCAGCAGGAAACCGGTGAAGAACTCACCGCTGATGCTGTCGAAGCGGATCACCGCCGCGCCAGCCACGGCCACCAGTGCCGCCAGCAATGCCCACGGGTTGAAACGCCGGTTCATGGCGTCTTCGATCAGGGTTACATGCAATGGCGTGAGGATGGTGAACAGCAGTACTTCCGGCACCGTGAGCACGCGAAAGCTCAGGTACAGGCAGACGTAGGTGATGCCGTACTGCAACGCACCGATCAGTAGCATCGAGCGCATGAAGCGCGGCTCGATCTGGCGCCAGCGGGTCAGCGGCAGGAACACCAGGCCGGCCAGCAGCACCCGCGCCAGCACGGCGAAGTAGCTGTCGACGTGCCCGGCCAGGTACTCGCCGATCAGGCTGAAGGAAAACGCCTGGATCAGCGCGACGATTATCAGGTAGCCCATGGTTGTCTCTCGTAAATCAAGGCGGCGACCTTAGCGGGTTGCAGGCTTTGTGATCAACCATGAGGAATGTGGGGGCTGTGCCGGCCTGTTCGCGGGCTTGCCCGCTCCCACAGGTATATCACCGCACCTGAGCCCTGTGATGTACCTGTGGGAGCGGGCAAGCCCGCGAACAGGCCGGCACAGCCATCCACAAATAACCAGGCATAAAAAAAGCCCGGCCATCAAGGCCGGGCAGGTACACCCAAAGGAGCAAAAACAGGTGTCAGGGTTGGGAATTCGATAACGTTCAGGCCACCGCCGCCAGTTTGGCCTTGGCCTGGTTGAGGCCCTTTTCGTGGAACTCGCCGCTCATGTTCAGGCCCTCGGCATGGATGAAGTCGACATCGTGAATGCCGATGAAGGCCATCACCTGCCGCAGGTACGGTTCCTGGTGGTCGCTGCTGGCACCGGCATGGATGCCGCCACGGGCGGTCAGGACAATGGCGCGCTTGCCGGTCAGCAGGCCCTGCGGGCCAGTCGGGGTGTACTTGAAGGTGATGCCGGCACGCAGCACATGGTCCAGCCAGGCTTTCAGGGTGCTGGGGATGGTGAAGTTGTACATGGGAGCAGCCATTACCAGCACATCGGCCGCCAGCAATTCGTCGGTCAGTTCGTTGGAGCGGGCCAGGGCCTCCAGCTCGGCAGCGCTGCGCTGCGCTTCGGGTTTCATCCAGCCGCCCAGCAGGTTGGCATCCAGGTGCGGCACCGGGTTCAGCGCCAGGTCGCGCAGCGTGATCTGATCGGCCGGGTGGGCAGCTTGCCATTGCGCAATGAAGTCCTGGGTCAGCTGGCGGGAAACGGAATCCTGCTGGCGGGCGCTGCTTTCGATGATCAGTACGTGGGCCATTGGGCGGTGCCTCCATCGGCAAAAGGGTTGCGATTCGATGGAGGAGAGATTAAGGCTTGACCTATCGATAAAAAAGCGTAAAAAGTGGGTTCAACCTATCGATTAATCAGTTTATTCCGCACTGCATTGCAAGGTGATGCGCAGCTTGATGATCTGCCGGTTGAATTTGGCCGTGACGTCGGCGCTTTTCCCGGCTGCTACGGTCACCCGGCGAACCCGTGGTGCCTCCGGGCCATTACGGAAGGTCACCTTGCAGGCCGCCGCGACCTGCCCATAGTTGTTCAGGGTAATGGCGCCAATGTCGTAGGCGGTGTCGTACGCGGTGTAGTCGAGCTTGACCCCGTCCAGGTGCTTGTCCACATCGATGGGATAAGCCATGGCCCCGAGGGGCAGGCACATCAATATTGCCGCACAACATTTCTTCATGGCCGCTCTCCTTGCAAAGAGCGCAGCTTAGGACAACAGGAGCGAAAGATGAAAGCGCCGCGCGTAACCCTTGACCAGTGGCGGACCCTGCAAGCAGTGGTCGACCATGGCGGGTTTGCCCAGGCTGCGGAGGCCCTGCACCGCTCGCAATCTTCGGTCAGCTACACCGTGGCCCGCATGCAGGAACAACTGGGCGTGCCCTTGTTGCGCATCGACGGCCGCAAGGCGGTGCTGACCGAAGCCGGCAGTGTGCTGCTGCGCCGCTCGCGCCACCTGGTCAAGCAGGCCAGCCAGCTCGAGGACCTGGCCCACCACATGGAGCAGGGCTGGGAAGCCGAAGTACGCCTGGTGGTCGACGCCGCCTACCCCAGCGCCCGGCTGGTGCGCGCGCTGGCCGCCTTCATGCCGCAAAGCCGTGGCTGCCGCGTGCGCCTGCGTGAAGAAGTGCTGTCGGGCGTGGAAGAAGTGATGCACGAAGGCATCGCCGACCTGGCCATCAGCAGCTACAGCATCGGCGGCTACCTGGGCGCCGAGCTGAGTGCCGTGGAATTCGTTGCCGTTGCCCACCCCGAACACAGCTTGCACCGCCTGGGCCGTGAACTGACCTTCCAGGACCTGGAAAGCCAGCTGCAAGTGGTGATCCGCGACTCTGGCCGGGCCCAGCCACGCGACGTTGGCTGGCTGGGTGCAGAACAGCGCTGGACCGTCGGTAGCCTGGGCACCGCCGCCACCTTCGTCAGCAGCGGCCTGGGCTTTGCCTGGCTGCCCCGGCACATGATCGAGCGCGAGCTGCGCGAAGGCGTACTCAAGCCATTGCCGCTGGACCAGGGTGGCAGCCGCCACCCACTGTTCTACCTTTATTCGAGCAAGGAAAAGACCCTGGGCCCGGCCACGCAGATTCTCATCGACTTACTGCGCAACTTCGACACTGCGCCGCTGGACGTGCCCTTCGCAGCCCCCCCACAAGCTTGAAAGGACCGCGCCCATGGCCTACTTCGAACACGAAGGATGCACGCTGCATTATCAGGAATACGGCCAAGGCCAACCCCTGGTGTTGTTGCATGGGCTGGGCTCCAGCAGCCAGGACTGGGAGCTTCAGGTGCCCGTGCTCAGCCAGCACTACCGGGTGATCCTCATGGACATCCGTGGCCACGGCCGCTCCGACAAGCCACAGGACGGCTACCACATTGCAACCTTCAGTGCCGACCTGCTGGCCCTGCTCGAACACCTGCACACCGGCCCGGTGCACTTCGTTGGCCTGTCGATGGGCGGCATGGTCGGTTTCCAGTTTGCCGTCGACCACCCTCAGTGGCTGCGCAGCCTGTGCATCGTCAACAGTGCCCCCGAGGTCAAGCGCCGCAGCCGCAGTGACTGGTTGTGGTGGCTCAAGCGCTGGGGCCTGGCACGCGTCCTGAGTGTCGAAACCGTGGGCAAAGGCCTGGCCGAACGGCTGTTCCCCAAGCCCGAGCAGGCCGCGCTGCGGCAGAAAATGGCCCAGCGCTGGGCGCGCAACGACAAGCGCGCCTACCTCAAAAGCTTTGATGCCATCGTCGACTGGGGCGTGCAGGAACGCATCGGCCAGATCCAGTGTCCTACCCTGGTGATTGCCGCCGACCACGATTACACCCCGATACAACTGAAACAACGCTACGTCGCCCTGATCCCCAACGCCAGGCTGGTCGTCGTCGACGATTCCCGGCACGCTACACCCCTCGATCAACCCGAGGTCTTCAACCA
The DNA here is from genome assembly GCF_013305665.1 of Pseudomonas sp. NY5710. Lineage (NCBI taxonomy): Bacteria > Pseudomonadati > Pseudomonadota > Gammaproteobacteria > Pseudomonadales > Pseudomonadaceae > Pseudomonas > Pseudomonas sp. NY5710. The sequence goes on along the minus strand of NZ_CP045554.1, from coordinate 1,531,994 downwards.
GACCCTGCTGCAGTTCCTCGCAGCCGCTTCCACCCCTCAAGGATCTTTGAGCCCATGCTGAAAAAACTCCTGCTCACCGCCTGCTCACTCGCCTTCGCCACCAGCGTCATGGCCTCCGACAAGACCCCGCACGTGCTGCTGGACACCAACTTCGGCCAGGTCGAAATCGAGCTGAACGCCGAGAAGGCCCCGGTCAGCACGAAGAACTTCCTGCAGTACGTCGACAGCGGCTTCTACAACAACACCATTTTTCACCGGGTAATCCCCGGCTTCATGGTCCAGGGGGGCGGCTTTACCGAGCAGATGGTGCAGAAAGAAACCCAGGACCCGATCAAGAACGAAGCCAGCAATGGTTTGCAGAACACCCGCGGCACCCTGTCGATGGCGCGCACCTCCAACCCGAACTCGGCTACCAGCCAGTTCTTCATCAACGTCGCCGACAACGATTTCCTCAACCCGGGTCGCGATGCCGGTTACGCCGTGTTCGGCAAGGTAACCAAAGGCATGGAGGTGGTCGACCAGATCGTCAACTCGCCCACTACCGTCAAAAAAGGCATGCGCGATGTGCCGGCTGACCCGGTGTTCATCAAGTCGGCCAAACGTATCGACTGACCGCAGGCTGCACAGGGACTTGCAACCGCCTGAAGGCAGGCTGGAACAGGAGTGTCGCTACCCATGCTGTACCGTCGTTTCGAGCAACTGATCGACATCTTCCGCGAAGCACCCAGCGAATCGCCGCCGAGCACCGTGTGGGCGTTCTACCTGTATTACCTGCGCCAGGTCTGGCCCAGCTTCCTGGCGCTGCTGGTGGTCGGCCTGTTCGCCTCGCTGATCGAGGTAGCGATGTTCAGCTACCTCAGCCGCATCATCGACCTGGCCCAAGGCACGCCCAACGTCAACTTCTTCAGTGAGCACAAGGGCGAGCTGGCCTGGATGCTGGTCGTGATCCTGCTGCTGCGGCCGCTGTTCTTCGGCCTGCACGACCTGCTGGTGCACCAGACCATCAACCCCGGCATGACCAGCCTGATCCGCTGGCAAAACCACAGCTACGTGCTCAAACAGAGCCTGAACTTCTTCCAGAGCGACTTTGCCGGGCGCATTGCCCAACGCATCATGCAAACCGGCAACTCACTGCGTGACTCCGCCGTGCAGGCGGTGGACGCGCTGTGGCATGTGCTGATCTACGCCGTTACCTCGCTGGTGCTGTTCGCCGAGGCCGACTGGCGCCTGATGCTGCCACTGCTGCTGTGGATCGTCGGCTACATCGGCGCGCTGTGCTACTTCGTACCCCGGGTGAAAGAGCGGTCGGTGATCTCATCCGACGCCCGCTCCAAACTGATGGGGCGTATCGTGGACGGCTATACCAACATCGCTACGTTGAAGCTGTTCGCCCACACCGATCACGAGCAGCAGTACGCGCGCGAAGCGATCCGCGAACAGACCGAGAAAACCCAACTGGCCTCGCGCGTGGTTACCAGCATGGACGTGGTCATCACCACCCTCAACGGCCTGCTGGTGGTCAGCACCACCGGCCTGGCGCTGTGGCTGTGGAGCCAATCGCTGATCACCGTCGGCGCCATTGCCCTGGCCACGGGCCTGGTGATCCGCATCGTCAACATGTCCGGCTGGATCATGTGGGTGGTCAACGGCATCTTCGAAAACATCGGCATGGTGCAGGATGGCCTGCAGACCATCGCCCAGCCTGTCACCGTCACCGACCGGCCCAACGCCCCGGCCCTGAAAGTCAGCCGTGGCGCGGTACGTTTCGACAATGTCGACTTTCATTACGGCAAGGCCGGCAACGTGATCGAAGGCCTGAACCTGGACATCCGCCCAGGCGAGAAAATCGGCTTGATCGGCCCATCCGGGGCCGGCAAGTCGACCCTGGTCAACCTGCTGCTACGGCTGTACGACGTGCAGGGCGGGCGCATCCTGATCGACGGCCAGGACATTGCCGAAGTCAGCCAGGCCAGCCTGCACGCGCAGATCGGCATGATCACCCAGGACACCTCGTTGCTGCACCGTTCCATCCGCGACAACCTGCTTTACGGCCGCCCCGGCGCCAGCGACGCCGAACTTCAGGAAGCCGTGCACCGGGCCAGGGCCGACGAGTTCATCCCACAGCTCTCGGATGCCCAGGGCCGCAGCGGTTTCGATGCCCATGTGGGCGAACGCGGGGTCAAGTTGTCGGGCGGCCAGCGCCAGCGTATTGCGATTGCCCGGGTACTGCTGAAGAATGCGCCGATCCTGATCATGGACGAAGCTACGTCGGCGCTGGACTCAGAGGTAGAGGCAGCAATCCAGGAAAGCCTGGAGACGCTGATGCAGGGCAAGACGGTGATCGCCATTGCCCACCGGCTTTCCACCATTGCCCGGATGGACCGGCTGGTGGTGCTGGACAAAGGGCGCATTGTCGAGAGTGGCAGTCATAGCGAACTGCTGGAACAGCAAGGGCTTTATGCCAGGTTGTGGCATCACCAGACAGGGGGGTTTGTCGGGGTTGACTGACGCCTGTAATGGCCCTATCGCTGGCAAGCCAGCTCCCACAGGTACCCACAGATATCAAGGTGTGGGGTGATCCTGTGGGAGATTCTATGGTTTCTGGCAAGGGCACCAGGGTTGCCAGGTGCTCGCCACAGTATCTGTTAGCCCTGAGGCGATCTCTGTGGGAGCTGGCTTGCCAGCGATAGGGCCATTACAAGCAATACAAGTCTCTCAGTCCCGGCGGTAAGGCAACATCCCCCGCGCCTCCTCGGCATAACCCTTCACCCCTTCCCGCTCCTGCACCAGAAAATCTTCCACCGCCCGCCGCAACCCAGGGTGCAGCAGGTAATGCCACGACCGCGTCAGCACCGGCTCAAACCCGCGAATCAGCTTGTGTTCACCTTGCGCACCAGCATCGAAGCGCTGCAAACCTTCAGCAATGGCGAAGTCCATGCCCTGGTAGAAACAGGTTTCGAAATGCAGCCGGTCGAATTCGTCCAGGCAACCCCAATAGCGGCCAAACAAGCTGTCCCCCCCCACCAGGCTCAAGGCCATGGCCACATCCCGCCCGCCCTGGCGGGCCATCACCACCCGTAGCGCCTCGGGCATGCGCTCGGCAAGCAGGCTGAAGAACGCACGGGTCAGGTAGGGCGCACGGCGCCGCACGGCATAGGTGTTGGCGTAGCAGCGGAACACGAAGTCCCACTGCGCCTCGTCCAGTTCATTGCCCCGGTACCAACGAAAATCGATGCCCTGCCCCGCCACCTGCTCGCGCTCCTTGCGCATCTGCTTACGCTTGCGCGAGCTGAGGCTGTCGAGAAAGTCCTGGAAGTCGCGATAGCCGCGGTTTTGCCAGTGAAACTGGCACCCCAGGCGCTCCAGCCAGCCCGGCAGGCGGGCCAACTGCTGGTCCAGTGCCGCATCGGTGAAATTGATGTGGGCACCCGACAGCCCGCCCTTGCCCAGGTATTCAGGTAACGCCTGCAGCAACAGCAGCCCATCGGCCGGGTCGCCGGCCAGCAAACGCGGGCCGCTGACCGGGCTGAACGGGACCGCCCCCAGCAACTTGGGGTAATAGGCAATGCCGGCCCGCTCACAGGCCTCGGCCCAACCGTGGTCGAACACGTACTCGCCAAACGAATGCCACTTGCGGTAGGCCGGCAACAGCGCCCGCACCTGCCCGTCACGCTCCAGCACCAGGTGCTCGGCAGCCCAGCCCGTCTGGGGAGCAACGCTGGCGCTGTCCTCCATGGCGCTGAGAAAGCCATGGCGCAGGAAGGGTTGGCCGGCAGGCACCAAGGCATCCCAGGTGGTCGCCGGAAGATCACGCAAATGGGCAAGGCTGTACAGGCTGGTCACGGTTTTGGCTCGCAGTCGGGAGGCGTTCAGTATCACCAACCCAGGCGCGTCACTCAAATGATGAACGCCAGGCTGACTCGCTTATTCTCAATTACTTAACAACAGTGCCACTAATCAGACATTAATCTGTCACCGCCCCTCGCAATACTTGCGCCTGTTTTCCGGAACACCAGAACCTGTCTATTCAGGCCCTTTCCGAAGACATGCCAACACAGGGGCAGGCGCTTGAGCCTCCCCCATTTTTTTCAGTAGGGAGAACCTTATGCGTCTTGTTTCTACACTTACCGGAATGAGCCTCACCGGCATGATGCTGGCCCTGAGCGCCCCGGCCAGTGCTGCTGTCGACGCCAAGCTGCTCGAAATGCTGCGCGCCAACGGCTCGATCAACCAGGCGCAGTACAATGAACTGCAAGGCGATCTGGCAAAAGAAACCAAGGAAAAGGCCGATCAGAAAGCTCAGTCCGAACGTATGAGCTCCTTCGAACAGAAAGTGGCATGGGCCGCCAAGACCCAGATCAAGGGCGATGTGCGCCTGCGTTACGAAGACGTCAACGTCGACAACCCGATCTCCCGCAGTGGCAACCAGGACCGTGAGCGAGTACGTGCCCGTGTCGGCTTCTACAGCGAGATCAACCCGCAAGTCGACGCCGGCGTGCGTGTAGCCACCGGCAGCAGCGCCGATGCCCGCTCGACCAACCAGAGCCTGGACAACTACTTCGAGAAGAAATCGCTGTGGGTCGACCTGGCCTACCTCGACTGGCACCCGACTGCCGTGCCCAACCTGCACCTGATCGGCGGCAAGATGAACCAGCCGTGGGTCAGCATGGGCGACATCATCTGGGACAGCGACATCAACCCGGAAGGTGTGGCAGCTACCTACAAGATGAACGTTGGCCCGGCTGAAGTCTTCGGCAGCCTTGGTCACTACAACCTGAAAGACAACGTCGATGGCGACGGCGTGCAGTTCAAGCATGACGCGCAGCTGTACGCTGGCCAGCTGGGCACCAAGTTCAACGCAGCCGACACCGTCAAGGTGACCGTGGGCGGCAGCATCTACGGCTACGACAACGACAAGGCTTCGGCCGCCCTGGCCTCGCTGGGCAACACTACCAACGAGTTCAACCTGGTGGAAGGCTTCGGACAGGTCGACTTCACCGGCTTTGCCATACCGCTGTCTGCCTACGGCCAGTTCGTCAAGAATACCGAAAGCACCGACGGCAAGGACAAAGCCTGGCTGGCCGGCCTGAAGAGCAAGATCGGCGCCTGGAGCCTGGACTACAACTACCGCGACGTGCAGCGTAATGGTGTGGTCAGCCTGTTCACCGACTCTGACTTCGGCGCCGGCTTCACAGGTTCGCGTGGCCACAAATTCAAGGTCGGTTATGAAATCGACAAGAACTTCGGCGTAGGTGCAACCTACCTGATGGCCAAGACCGACTACTCCAACCTGCCTAACAGCAATGCTGACGTGGATACCCTGCAGCTAGACCTGGAAGCCAAGTTCTAATCAGCACCTTCGTCTGCTTTACGCAAAAGCGGGAAACGCCGACCCCATCCGGCGTCTCCCGCTTTTTTTGCCTGTGAAATAGTTGGGGCTGCTTTGCAGCCCCGGCTATCTCGGATCAGACCAGGTAATCAGCGCTTGCGCAGGATCACACTGCCAATCGAATACCCCGCACCGAACGAGCTCAACACCCCCAGCGCGCCCTTGGCCAGGTCATCCTGGTACAGGTGGAAGGCAATGACCGAGCCTGCCGAGCTGGTATTGGCGTAACGGTCCAGAATCACCGGGGCGTCTTCCTCGGCCACTTCTCGCCCCAGCAGCTTCTTGACGATCAGGTGGTTCATGCTGAGGTTGGCCTGGTGCAACCAGAAGCGCTTCACATCGCTTGGGTTCAGGCCGTTTTCCTGCAGGTGCTCACCGATCAGTTCGGCCACTTTCGGGCACACCTCGCGGAACACCTTGCGGCCTTCCTGGATGAACAGCTTGTCCGCAGCGCCCTGCCCCTCTTCCGCCGCACGGTTGAGGAAGCCGAAATTGTTGCGGATATTGTTGGAGAATTCGGTCCACAGCTTGCTGCTGACGATATCGAACTGGTGCGCCGAGCTGGCCTTGTCGGCGCGCTCAAGCACCACGGCGGTGGCCGCATCACCGAAGATGAAGTGGCTGTCGCGGTCACGGAAGTTCAAGTGCCCAGTGCACACCTCGGGGTTGACCATCAGTACTGCACGCGCCTGGCCCAGGGCCACGCTGTTGGCTGCGGTCTGGATGCCGAAGGTGGCCGAGGAACAGGCTACGTTCATGTCGAAGGCAAAGCCCTGAATGCCCAGCGCCTGCTGCACTTCGATGGCGATGGCCGGGTACGGGCGCTGCAGGTTGGAGCAGGCGACGATCACGCCGTCGATGTCAGCAGCCGTGCGGCCCGCACGCTGCAAGGCCTGGCGGGCAGCGGCCACGGCCATTTCGCAAAGCACCGAGGGTTCGTCATTGGAACGCTCCGGCAGGCGTGGCTTCATGCGCTGGGGGTCGAGGATGCCGGCCTTGTCCATCACGAAGCGGCTCTTGATGCCCGAGGCCTTTTCGATGAACGCAGCATCCGACAAGGGCGCCGCTTCGACTTCGCCACGCTCGATGGCGGCGGCGTTGTCCTGGTTGAACTGCTGGGACCAGGCGTTGAAGGAGGCCACCAGTTCTTCGTTGGAAATACTCTGGGCCGGGGTGTACAGGCCGGTGCCGCTGATCACGACGTTATGCACGGTCGTTCCTCTGTTCGAAGGCCATCGCCACGGGGGCGCTGGCGGGAATAGGACAGCCTAGTGGCACTTTAGTGCCAAGTTAGGGGCGAGGGGCTCACCCGCGAAGGGCCGCCAGGCGGCCCCAAATTGCATCAATACTGCCACAACTGTGAAAGTTTAGCCTTCCACCTGGCCCCACTGCTTGCTCAATCTTTTGTCAGAAATCGGCACTTTGGTGCCCAGTTGCTGAGCGAACAGTGACACCCGGTATTCCTCCAGCCACCAACGGTACAGGGTCAGTTGCTCATCGCGCTTGCCCTCCTGGGCATGCTTGTCGGCGCGAGCCTTGTACTGCGCCCACAGGTTGGCCAGCTCGCCGCTCCATACCCGGTCCTTCTGCACCTGCGCGCCGAGTTTCTCCAGGCGCAGTTCCACTGCCTTGAGGTAACGCGGCAGTTCCTTGAACCAGGTGGCCGGGGTTTCGCGCACGAACCCTGGGTATACCAGGTTGCCCAACTGCTGCTTGATGTCATTTAGCGCCACGGCCTGGCTGAGGTCGATCTTGCCTTTGAAGCGCTTCTGCAGGCCGTGCCACAGCTTCAACACTTCCAGCGTCTGCCGGGCCAGGCGCTCGGCGTGCTCGGCCCAACTGCCGCGCTTGCGTTCGGCCAGCCCGGCCAAGGCCGCCCCCTCGCGTGGCAAGGGCTGTTCACCCTCGAGGATGCAGCTGTCCAGGCTGGCCAGCAGAATGTCCTCGACCAGCGCGTCGACACGCCCCAGCTCGCGGTACAGCAGGCCCAGTTCGGTCAGCCCCGGCAGCTTGCCCCGCAGGAACTTGGCCGGCTCGGCCAGTTGCTGCAGCAGCAGCCGCTGCAAGGCACGGCGGTGCTGGAACTCGGCTTCGGCCTGGGTCGAGAAGCGGCCTTCGCGCACCGTACCGTTTTCGTCCACCAATGCCGGGTAGACCGTCATCGACAGGCCGGCGATCTTTTGCTGAGTGGTCTGCGCCACGGGGCTGAAGGCCTTGGCCTGCACCGGCTTTTCGGCGTCAGCCGTGCGCGGTACGGCCAACGCGGCCTGGCTGGCGGCGGCAAAGCGGGCGGTCAGCTCGGCCAGGTCGCGGCCCTCGCCCAGGAATTTGCCCTGGCCGTCGACCACCTCGATATTCATCCGCAGGTGGCCCTCGACCAGGCTCACCGACTCGGCCCAGGCTTCGTCGGGTACACGCACACCGGTCATGCGCAACAATTCCTGGCCCAGGGCCTGGGGCAAGGCCCCTTGGGCGAACGGCATGCGTGCCAGCGATGCCTTGACGAAGTCAGGCACCGGCACGAAGTTCTTGCGCAGGGCCTTGGGCAGGTTGCGTACCAGCGCCACGCATTTGGCTTCGAGCAGGCCCGGCACCAGCCACTCGAGGCGTTCACCCGGCAGGTTCGGCAACAACGGCGCAGGCACGCGCACGGTCACGCCATCGCGCGGGTGCCCCGGTTCAAAGTGATAGGCCAGCGGCAGGCGCAGTTCGCCCACCTGCAGGCTGTCGGGGTACTGGGCCGCCGTGACCTCGCTGGCCTCACGCGCCAGCACGTCCTCTTCGCGCATGATCAGCAGGTTGGCATCCTTCTGGCTGCCCATGCGGTACCAGGCATCGAAGGTCGCGGTCTGGTGAATTTCTTCGGGCAGGCGCGCTTCGTAGAACGCATACAGCGTTTCTTCATCGGCGAGAATATCGCGCCGACGCGCTTTGGCCTCCAGTTCATCAAGCTGCTCCAGCAGGCGCTTGTTGGCCGCCAGGCATTTGGCCCGCGACTGGATCTCGCCGCCTACCAGGCCCTCGCGGATGAACAGCTCACGCGAGGTGGCCGGGTCGATCGGGCCAAAATGCACCGGGCGCCGCCCGACCAGAATCAGGCCATACAAGGTGATCTGCTCATAGGCCACGACCTGCCCGCGCTTTTTCTCCCAGTGCGGCTCGAAGTGGTTCTTCTTGACCAGGTGGCCGGCCAGCGGCTCGATCCAATCCGGTTCGATCCGGGCCACCACGCGTGCATACAACTTGGTGGTTTCGACCAACTCGGCGGCCATCACCCACTGCGGACGCTTACGCCCCAGGCCCGACGACGGGTGTACCCAGAAGCGCCGCTGGCGAGCCCCCTGGTAGTCGCCCTCTTCGGTTTTGTGGCCGATCTGGCTGAGCAGGCCGCTGAGGATGGCCTTGTGAAACTTCTGGTAGTCGGACGGTTCCTTGTTCACCGTCAGTTGCAGGTCACGGCAAATCAATGCCAGCTGGCGATGGGCATCGCGCCATTCGCGCAGGCGCAGGTAATTGAGAAAGTGCTTGCGGCACCAGTTGCGCAACGGGTTGGCGGTCAGCGCCTGGCGCTGTTCTTCAAAGCCGCGCCACAAATTCACCAACGCAGCGAAGTCGGAGTCCACATCCTTCCATTGCGCGTGCGCCTGGTCCGCCGCCTGCTGGCGCTCGGGCGGGCGTTCGCGCGGGTCCTGCACCGACAACGCGCTGGTGACGATCAACACTTCCTGCAAACTACCCTGGCGTGCGCCTTCCAGCAGCATGCGGCCCAGCCGCGGGTCGATGGGCAGGCGCGCCAACTGGCGGCCGATTGGCGTCAGCTGGTTCTCGCGGTTGACCGCTGACAGTTCCTGCAACAGGTTGAAGCCGTCGCTGATGGCCTTGCCATCTGGCGGCTCGATGAACGGGAAAGCGTCAATGGCACCCAGGCGCAGGTGCAGCATTTGCAGAATCACCGCCGCCAGGTTGGTACGCAGGATTTCCGGGTCGGTGAACGCCGGCCGGCTGTTGAAATCCTCTTCGCTGTACAAGCGCACGCAAATGCCCGGCTCAACCCGGCCGCAACGGCCTTTACGCTGGTTGGCACTGGCCTGCGACACCGCCTCGATGGGCAGGCGCTGAACCTTGGCGCGGTAGCTGTAGCGGCTGATGCGCGCAGTACCGGTGTCGATCACATAGCGAATGCCCGGTACGGTCAGCGAGGTTTCGGCGACGTTGGTGGCCAGCACCACGCGGCGCCCGGTGTGCGGCTGGAAGATGCGCTGCTGCTCGGCCGGCGACAGGCGCGCGTAAAGCGGCAGAATCTCGGTATGGCGCAGTTGCGCCTTGCGCAGGATCTCGGCGGCATCGCGGATTTCCCGCTCGCCCGGCAAGAAGATCAACACGTCGCCAGGGCCTTTGCCTTGGCTGCGCTCATGCTGGGCCAGCTCCTCGAGGGTGGCGAGAATCGCCTGGTCGACCGTCAGGTCGTCCTCGATCTGGTTGCCCTCTTCGTCCTGCTCGCTGGTCAGCGGGCGGTACCAGGTTTCCACAGGGAAGGTGCGGCCAGACACCTCGATGATCGGCGCATTGTCGAAGTGTTTGGAGAAGCGCTCCAGGTCGATGGTCGCCGAGGTGATGATCAGCTTCAGTTCGGGCCGGCGGTGCAGCAAGGTCTTCAGGTAGCCGAGCAGGAAGTCGATGTTCAGGCTGCGCTCGTGGGCTTCGTCGACGATGATCGTGTCGTAGCGTTCGAGAAAGCGGTCATGCTGGGTTTCGGCCAGCAGGATGCCGTCGGTCATCAGCTTGACCAGGGTGTTGGCGTCGCTCTGGTCTTCGAAACGGACTTGGTAGCCGACCAACCCACCCAGCGGCGTACCCAGCTCTTCGGCCACCCGCGCCGCCACGCTGCGCGCGGCAATGCGCCGTGGCTGGGTGTGGGCAATCAGGCCATGGCTGCCACGGCCCAGTTCCAGGCAGATCTTCGGCAACTGCGTGGTCTTGCCCGAACCGGTTTCACCGGCGATCACCAGCACCTGGTGTTCGGCGAGGGCCTTCTTGATTTCGTCGCGTTTGGCGGCGATCGGCAGGTTGTCGTCGTAGCGCACGACCGGCACGCTCTGCTGGCGCGCGGTAACCTGGGCACAAGAGGCCTGGACCTTGTCCACCCACTGCGCCAGCTTGGCCTCGTCTGGGCGCTTGCGCAGCTCATGCAATTGCCGCCGCAAGCGGTGGCGGTCGGCAATCATGGCGTGGTCGAGGTTGTGCAGCAATTTGTCGATGGCGTGGTCAGTCATGGGGCTTTTTAATGATGCAGGTGAGCCTGCTTTTTCATGATCGGCATTCTGAGGATGCGCGATTGTCGCAGATTTGCGCCTGTTTTGCTGTCCAGGCTGGCGCGCACCGTGTAGGAGCGGCCTTGCGTCGCGATGGGCTGCGCAGCAGCCCCGTGGTTTTGTGCCGGGGCGCAGATTTGGGGGCTGCTACCGCAGCCCATCGCGACGCAAGGCCGCTCCTACAAGAGATCGCACAGTGGCTGAAAGTTTAGCAAGTCCTTATGTAAAGGTTGCCATTCACTGCTTTAATCACCCTTACGCCGCATGTGAGTATCAAAACCATGACGCCCGCCCAGCCCATCGCCCCACCGTTGCCGCGCCCTTCGCTACCGAAGGCCCGCAGCCGTGCCGGGGAAAACCCGCTGGTGCACATCATCCTCGCCTTCTGGGCCTTGTGGCACTGCCGCCACGCCCGCCCACCGGATACCGCCCTCACGCCGTTGTGACCAAACCCGGCCAGCCTCTGGCCGTTTGCCCCAGCCGGGCCGCCCGCCAGTGCGGTGGCCCTGCGCAGCCGTGAGCGAACCCAACATGCATTTTGCCCCCGTAGAGCACGCCGCCCGTTTTCTGGCCGACAACCCTGATATCGAGTTGTTCGAGCTGTTCATTCTCGACGCCAACGGCGTACCCCGCGGCAAGCTGCTGCACCGCGACGAGTTGCTGGCCGTGTACCAGAGCGGCCGGCCGCTACCCAGTACCATTCTCGGCCTGACCCTGAACGGCGACGATGTGGAAAGCTCTGGGCTGGTCTGGGATGTGGGTGATATCGACTGCCGCGCCTACCCGCTCGAGGGCAGCCTGGCAAGGTTGCCCTGGCGCCGGGTGCCGACCGCCGCGGTGCAGGTGAGCATGCACCCGAGCGAGGGTTTGCCTGCCAGCATCGCCGACCCGCGCCACGTGCTGCTGCGCACCATCGAGGCGCTGCAGGCCGACGGCTACCACCCGGTGATGGCCTGCGAACTGGAGTTCTACCTGCTTGACCAGCAGCGCGACGCCCAAGGCCGCCCGCAACCGGCACTGGACAACGATGGCGGGCGCCCGCGCAGCACCCAGGTGTACGGCCTGCGCGAACTGGAACAGATCGAGCCGTTTCTCGCCGATCTGTATGCCGCCTGCAAAGCCCAGGGCATCCCGGCCCGTACGGCCATTTCCGAATACGCCCCCGGCCAAGTGGAAATCACCCTGGAGCACGGTGACGCACTGCAGGCCATGGACCAGGCGGTACGCTACAAGCGCCTGGTCAAGGGCGTGGCCCATGCCCACGGCATGCAGGCCTGCTTCATGGCCAAGCCATTCGCGCACCTGGCGGGTACTGGCATGCACATGCACCTGAGCCTGGCTGACCACGTTGGCACCAATCTGTTCGCCAGCGACGACAAGGCTGGCACGCCGCTGCTGCGCCAGGCGGTCGCCGGCATGCTGCGCCACCTGCGCGAGTCACTGCTGCTGTTCTGCCCCAACGCCAATTCGTTCCGCCGCTTCCAGGCCAACAGTTATGCACCACTGGCACCCACCTGGGGCGTGGACAACCGCACTGTGAGCCTGCGCGTACCCGGTGGCCCGGCCAACAGCCGGCATGTGGAGCACCGCATCTGCGGCGCCGATGCCAACCCCTACCTGGCGGCGGCAGCGATCCTGGCAGCCAGCCACCGTGGCATTCGCGAACAGCTGGACCCAGGGGCACCGGTGCAAGGCAACGGTTATGCCCAGGCCACCGAACACCTGCCCACCGACTGGCTGACGGCGCTCGACGCCCTGCAGCAGTCGGCTTGGGCCCGCGAAGCATTGGGCGAGGACTTCCTCGGCGTGTACCTGAAGGTCAAGCGCGCAGAGTACCGCCAGTTCATGGCCGAAGTCAGCGAACAGGACTGGCGCTGGTACCTGCACCAGGCCTGAGCCCCTCAACATTCAAGGAACACCCATGAACGCAGCATTGCACAAAGGCCCGGCGCAGCGCGCGCCGTCCTACTACAGCGCCACCCTCAACGACCCTACCGAGTACCCGCAACTCAAGGGCACGGTGCAGGTGGATGTGGCAATCATCGGCGGCGGCTTTACCGGCGTGGCCACGGCAGTCGAGCTGGCCGAGCGCGGCCTCAAGGTGGCCATCGTCGAAACCAACCGTATAGGCTGGGGTGCCAGCGGCCGTAACGGTGGCCAAGTCACTGGCAGCCTGTCGGGCGACGAAGCCATGCGCTCACAGATGCGCAACCACCTGGGCGCCGAGGTCGATGACTTCATCTGGCACCTGCGCTGGCGTGGCCACCAGGTAATCGAGCAGCGCGTAGCGCGCTACGGCATCGATTGTGACCTCAAGCGCGGTCACCTGCATGCCGCCATGAAACCCTCGCACATGAACGAGCTACGCGCGTTCGAGGCCGAAGCGCAACGCCGGGGCATGGGCGAGCAGGTTCAAATGCTCGACCGCGCGGCAGTGGCTGAGCACCTGCAGAGCCCACTGTACATGGGCGCCTTGAAGAACCTGCGTAACCTGCACCTGCACCCGCTCAACCTGTGCCTGGGTGAGGCCCGCGCCGCACACGGCCTGGGCGCGCTGGTGTTCGAAAACTCCGAAGTGCTGGACATCGTGCATGGCCCGCGCCCGGCGGTGGTTACCGCCCACGGCCGGGTCGAGGCACGCCAGGTGATGCTGGCCGGCGATGTGTACCACAAGCTGGAAAAGCGCCAACTCAAGGGCAAGATATTCCCGGCCATGGGCGGGATCGTCACCACCGCGCCACTGGGCGAACTGGCCGAGCAGATCAACCCCCACGACCTGGCGGTGTACGACTGCCGCTTCGTGCTCGACTATTACCGCCTGACAGCCGACAAGCGCCTGCTGTTCGGTGGCGGCGCCAACTACTCCGGCCGTGACTCGCGGGACATCGAAGGCGAACTGCGGCCATGCATCGAGCGCACGTTCCCGGCATTGAAGGGCGTGCCGATCGAGTTCCAGTGGAGCTGCGCCATGGGCATCGTGGTCAACCGCATTCCACAGCTGGGCAAGCTGTCGGACAACGTGTGGTATTGCCAGGGGTATTCCGGGCACGGCATTGCCACCAGCCACATCATGGGCGAGATCATGGCCGAGGCGTTGACCGGTACGCTCGAGCAGTTCGACACCTTCGCCCAGTGCAAGCATGTGCGGGTGCCGATGGGTGACTTGCTGGGCAACCCGCTGCTGGCGGCCGGCATGTGGTATTACCAGATGCTGGAAAAACTGCGCTGAGCCCAGAACCCATGCCCTCGCTGTAGGAGCGGCCTTGTGTCGCGATGGGCCGCAAAGCGGCCCCTGGATCCTGGCATGGGTGCTGAAATGGACGGGGCCGCTTCGCGGCCCATCGCGACACAAGGCCGCTCCTACAGGGGCAGCGCAGGGTCAGGCGATCTTCTTCAGGCCCTGCTTCTTCAGCTCTTCATCACGCAGCTCGCGGCGCAGGATCTTGCCCACGTTGGTGGTCGGCAGCGCATCGCGGAACTCGATATAGCGCGGCACCTTGTAGCCGGTCACGTTGGCACGCATGTGCTCCATCACCTGCTCCTTGGTCACGGTCATGCCCGGCTTGACCACGATGAACACCTTGATCACTTCGCCCGACTTCTCGTCCGGCACCCCGATGGCCGCGCACTGCAACACGCCAGGCAAGCCGACAAGCACATCTTCCAGCTCGTTGGGGTACACATTGAAGCCGGAGACCAGGATCATGTCCTTCTTGCGGTCGACGATACGCATGTAGCCGTCTGGCTGGATCAAGGCGATGTCGCCGGTCTTCAGCCAACCCTGGTTGTCGAGGATCTCGGCAGTGGCCTCTTCACGCTGCCAATAGCCCTTCATGACCTGCGGGCCCTTGATGCACAGTTCGCCGACTTCGCCCAACGGCAACTCGTTGCCAGCCTCGTCGATCACCTTGCACAGGGTCGACGGCACCGGAATACCAATGGTGCCGACCTGGTTCGCTTCGGAAGGGTTGACCGTGGCCACCGGGCTGGTTTCCGTCATGCCGTAGCCTTCGCAGATGGCGCAACCGGTCACCGCCTTCCAGCGCTCGGCCACGCTCAACTGCAGGGCCATGCCGCCCGACAAGGTGATTTTCAACGCCGAGAAGTCCAGGGCACGGAACCCATCGTTGTTGCACAGGGCAACGAACAGGGTGTTCAGGCCGACAAAGCCGGTGAACTTCCACTTGCCCAGTTCCTTGACCATCGCCGGCAGGTCACGCGGGTTGCTGATCAACACGTTGTGGTTGCCGATCAGCATCATCGCCATGCAATGGAAGGTGAACGCGTAGATGTGGTACAGCGGCAGCGGGGTGATGAGAATTTCACAGCCTTCGTGCAGGTTCGAGCCCATCAGCGCCCGGCACTGCAGCATGTTGGCCACCAGGTTGCGGTGGGTCAGCATGGCACCCTTGGCCACGCCAGTGGTGCCGCCGGTGTACTGCAGCACCGCCACATCGTTGGCCTGCGGGTTGGCCTCGGTTACCGGCTGGCCCTTGCCCAGTGCCAGCGCAGCGTTGAAACGCACGGCCTGCGGCAGGTGGTAGGCCGGCACCATCTTTTTCACGTACTTGATCACGCTGTTGATCAGCAAGCGCTTGACCGGCGGCAACAGGTCGGCCACCTCGGTGACGATGACGTGCCGGACCTGGGTCTTGGGCACCACTTTCTCAGCCAGGTGGGCCATGTTGGCCAGGCACACCAAGGCTTTGGCGCCAGAGTCGTTGAACTGATGTTCCATTTCCCGCGCGGTGTACAGCGGGTTGGTGTTGACCACGATCAGCCCGGCGCGTATGGCACCGAACACCGCGACCGGGTACTGCAGGACATTGGGCAGTTGCACGGCAATGCGATCACCCGGCTTGAGGTCGGTATGCTGCTGCAACCAGGCGGCAAATGCCCCCGACAGCGCATACAACTCGCCATAAGTGATAGTCTTGCCCAGGTTGCTAAAGGCCGGTTTGTCGGCAAAGCGTTGGCAGGATTGCTTGAGTACTGCCTGGATATTGGGGAATTCGTCAGGATTGATTTCCGCCGTAATCCCGGCTGGGTACTTATCCTTCCAAAAATGTTCGATCATGGAAGCCCACTCCTTCAGCAACAGCGAAGTTCGATTCACGCGTCGATGCGCTTATTATTGATATGAGATGACGGTTCGTTGCAAACCGGATCATCTGAAAGCGGGCCGAGAGTAACAGCTTTGCCTGGGGTCGCCTAGAGGCCAAAACTGGCCTTAAGGTCACAAAAATGACTCAATGAACAATTTGGGTCATTTTTAGAGTATTTAGCTTAAAGTGGCAAGTTACAAGCTTCAAGCGGCAAGATAGAGCGCGCCAAAGGCTCAGATTCACCGCTTGCAGCTTGTAGCTTGTAGCTTGTAGCTTGTAGCTTGTAGCTTGCAGCTTGCCGCTGACTCAAGCGATATCCCGCAGCTCCCGGCGCAGAATCTTGCCCACCGGCGTCATCGGCAGGGACTCGCGCAGCACGATGTGCTTGGGCACCTTGTAACCGGTGAAGTTGGCCTTGCAGTAGGCCTTGAGCTCGTCCACGCTCAGCCCCCCCTCGCGCGGCACCACGAACAGCTTCACCGCCTCGCCGGAACGCTCGTCGGGCACGCCGATGGCCGCACAGTTGGCGACCTGCGGGTGGCCCATCACCACGTCTTCGATCTCGTTGGGGTACACGTTGAAACCCGAAACGATGATCATGTCCTTCTTGCGGTCGACGATCCGCGTGAAACCGTCCGGGTCGATCACGGCGATATCACCGGTTTTGAACCAACCGTCCGCATCCAGGGCCTGGGCGGTGGCCTCAGGCTGCTGCCAGTAGCCCTTCATCACCTGCGGCCCCTTGATGCACAACTCGCCACGCTCGCCCAACGGCAGCTCGTTGCCGTCATCATCGATGACCTTGAAGGCGGTACCGGCCACCGGGATGCCCACCGTACCCAGCCGCGCCAACTGACCGTAGGGGTTGGTGCTGGCCACCGGCGAGGTTTCGGTCAGGCCATAGCCTTCGACAATGCGGCAGCCGGTAAGCGCCTCCCAGCGTTCGGCAGTGGCCTTGACCAGCGCCGTGCCACCGGAGTTGGTAACTTTCAGTGCCGAGAAATCCAGCCGGCGAAAGCCCGGGTGATCCATCAGCGCCACGAACAGGGTGTTGAGCCCGAGCAATGCAGAGAAACGCCACTTGCCCAGCTCCTTGATGAAGCCAGGAATATCCCGCGGGTTGGTGATCAGCACGTTGTGGTTGCCGGTGACCATCATGCACATGCAGTTCGCGGTGAACGCGTAGATGTGGTACAGCGGCAGCGGCGCGATCATCACCTCCTGGCCATCCTTGAGCAGCTTCTGCCCATCCGGGCCGTGCTGCGAAAAGCACGCCAGCACCTGCAGCATGTTGGCCACCAGGTTGCCGTGGGTGAGCATGGCGCCTTTGGCCAGCCCGGTGGTGCCGCCGGTGTACTGCAGCACGGCGATGTCGTCCAGGCTCTGCGGCACCGGTTGCGGCGCCAGGCCGCGCCCCTGGCGCAGCACCTGCTTGAACGAGAGTGCCTGGGGCAAGTGGTAGGCCGGCACCATCTTTTTCAGCTTGTCGACCACCGTGTTGATCAACCAACCCTTGGCGGTGGGCAGCAGGTCGCCCATTTTCGCTTCGATCAGGTACTCGATGCCGGTGTCGGGCAACACGGCCTGCACCCGCTTGCCGAACATGTTCAGGTAGACCAACGCCCGCGCGCCGCTGTCATTGAACTGGTGGCGCATCTCGCGCTCGGTGTACAGCGGGTTGGTATTGACCACAATCAGCCCGGCACGCATGGCACCGAACACGGCGATCGGGTACTGCAGCACGTTGGGCATCTGCACCGCGATGCGGTCGCCAGGCTGCAGGTCGGTGTGTTGCTGCAACCATGCGGCAAAGGCGGCTGAATGTTGCTCCAATTGCGCGTAGGTCAGGGTCACGCCCAGGTTGCTGAATGCCGGGCGGTCGGCAAAGCGCTTGCAAGAGCGCTCGAACACCTCGACCACCGAGGCATAGGCATTGATGTCGATGGTGGAAGGCACGCCCGCCGGGCGCTTGTCATTCCAGAAGTCGGCTTGCATTTATTATTGTTCCTCTGCCTGGACCTGCACTGCGTCCTTGGATCCTTGACCTGGTCGCCAACCGGCAAACAGGCGTTGCTTCGACGTTAGCAGGTAAGCCCGGGGTGGCCTATACGCCAAGTGCCGCCATTAACATTGTGAATCTTATTTGTGCCCTTCCTGCAATCGGGCCGGTTGTGCATACACTGTTCCGGTACCCCGTGCGCACAAGGAGCCGCCATGCCCCACGACGCCTTCTGGCTGCCCGTCAGCGAGCACTGCCGCCTGTACGTGCAGCAATGGCTGCCAGCCACGCCGGTGAAAGCCGTAGTCTTGCTGGCCCATGGCATGGCCGAGCATGCCGGGCGCTACCAGCGCCTGGGCCTGGCCCTGGCCGCGGCTGGCTTTGCCGTGTTCGCCGCTGACCAGCGTGGCCACGGGCGTAGCGCCGAGCACGGCAGCCTGGGCCTGTTCAACCGCCATCATGGCTGGAATGCCGTGGTCGACGACGTCGGCCGGCTGGCCCAGTACATTGGCCAACACTACCCGGGCACACCGCTGTTCCTGTTCGGCCACAGCATGGGCAGCTACATCGCCCAGGCTTACCTGCTGCACCACAGCGCCAGCCTGCACGGGGCGATCCTGAGCGGTTCCAACTACCAGCCTGCCGCGCTGTACCGCATGGCCCGGCTAGTGGCGCGGCTGGAGGCCTGGCGCCAGGGGCCGTTGGGTAAAAGCGCGGTGATCGAATGGCTGTCCTTCGGCGCGTTCAACAAGGCCTTCAAGCCCAACCGCACGGCGTTCGACTGGCTCAGCCGCGACACGGCCGAGGTCGACCGCTACGTCAACGACCCACTGTGCGGCTTTCGGTGCAGCAACCAGCTGTGGCTGGACCTGCTGCAAGGCTTGGCGCAGATCAGCCAGCCGGGTAACCTCGCACAGATCGATCCGAACCTGCCGATACTGATATTGGGTGGGGAATGTGATCCGGTCAGTGCCGGCAAGCGTCTCACCCATCTGGCCGACGCCCTGCGCGCCACCGGCAATCGACATGTACAGCTACGCGTCTATCCTGAAGCGCGGCATGAAGTACTCAACGAAACCAACCGTAACGAGGTCACTGCCGACATTGTCGGCTGGCTCGAACAGGCACTGGCCATTGATCGGCCTGTGCGCAGTGAATGACAGCCACCCTCGCCTACCGCTCAAGGAAACCCCGATGTCCCAGGTCACCAACACGCCTTACGAAGCCCTCGAAGTAGGCCAGAAGGCGCAATATCAGAAGTCCGTCGAAGAGCGCGACATCCAGCTGTTCGCGGCGATGTCCGGTGACCACAACCCGGTGCACCTGGACGCCGAGTTCGCGGCCAAGAGCATGTTCCGCGAGCGCATCGCCCACGGCATGTTCAGCGGCGCGTTGATCAGTGCGGCAGTGGCCTGCACCCTGCCAGGCCCTGGCACCATCTACCTGGGCCAGCAGATGAGCTTCCAGAAGCCGGTGAAGATTGGCGATACCCTCACCGTACGCCTGGAAATTCTGGAAAAACTGCCCAAGTTCAAAGTGCGCATCGCGACCAATGTGTACAACCAGAACGATGAGCTGGTGGTGCAGGGCGAGGCGGAAATCCTGGCGCCACGCAAGCAGCAGACCGTGGAACTGGTATCGCCACCGAATTTCGTGGCCAGCTGAGCACAGCGCTGGCACTACCGGCCCTGCGGCGGGTGAATGCCTGCCCCAGGGCAACCTCAGTCTGGCATCCGCTGGGGGACCAACTCCACCAGGCGGTCCAGGCTTTCACCCCACCCCTGGTAGAACCCCATGTCCTCGTGGGCCTGGCAATCGGCAGCATTCCAGTGCCAGGCCCGGGCGGTATACGAGCGCCGCGCGGGGGCGCTCGAACCTGTAGCCGATCAACCCTGCTGGCAGCCCTCGCCCATGGCACGGTACTGGATGGTATGCACCTGGCCTTGGTGGTCTTCATAGGTCATGGTGGCAGGCACCACTTCGCAGACATTGGGAATGGTCGACAGCTCGATTACCCGCTTGATATCCAGGTTCATGGAGTAGTCGTACTGCTGGGCCACTGGCTGGGTGGAGACGGGCTTGGCCTCATCGGCGAGGGCGAACGAGGACATACCGACCAATGCAAGAATCAGTAATGGTTTCATGGTGTTTTGCCTTTTGAGCGTTCAAGCTGATCGATTGACTTCTAATGCCGTTTCCGGCGCGGAGAAGTTGCCATCTACGGTGAAGATGGCACGAAGTACCGATCCCGCTTCGTACTGCAGGGGGGATGCCTGAAATTCTACGCCTGGCCGTTAATAGTTGAACCCCGAACTCGGATATTCACTCTTGCCGAATTTGCAACAATCTGCGACAAGATAGCCGCAAAGCATTACGCCAGAGCCTCTGCTCTGGACTCTGGGGAATTCGCCATTACTGAACACTTAACCTGCACAGCACTTGCGGATACAGAACGCCGGCTGCTGGACCACTTTTACCGGCACCAGGGCTCGCGTATGCGCGCGGCAAGCGATGCGCAGTTGTGGGTAGCCAGGGGGCCGGGGATCATTGCCGGGCTGAGCCTGGCCAAGGTACCCGACGGTTTCTGGCTGACCGGCCTATTCGTCGACCCGCAACGGCGCCAGCAAGGGGTAGCCGGCAAACTGGTCAAAGCGGCGCTGGCCCAGGCTGACGGGCCAACCTGGCTGTTTTGCCACCCCGACCTACTGGCGTTCTATCAACGCCTGGGTTTCGAACTGGCGCAGTGCCTGCCCGACACCTTGCGTGGCCGCTTGCAACGTTACCAGCGCAGCAAGCGCCTGGTGGCCCTGCAGCATGGTCAGTCGTCGCCTGCTTCCAGCCCCGGGAACAGCACCTCGGTGTAGCCGAACTTGGTGAAGTCCTGGATCCGCGATGGGTACAAACGGCCGATCAGGTGGTCGCACTCATGCTGCACCACCCGCGCGTGGAAGCCGTCGGCAAAGCGGTGGATCGCGTTGCCCTGTGGGTCGATGCCCTCATAGCAAATGTGCTTGAAGCGTGGCACCACGCCGCGCAAGCCGGGCACCGACAGGCAGCCTTCCCAACCGTCTTCCAATTCAGTGGAGGTCGGGGTGATGACCGGGTTCAGCAGGATGGTCTGCGGCACCGCCTCGGCGTCCGGGTAACGCTCGCTGCGTTCGAAGCCGAAAATCACCAGTTGCAGGTCGATGCCTACCTGCGGCGCAGCCAGGCCCACGCCGCCGACATGGCGCATGGTTTCAAACATGTCGTCGATCAGTTGCTGCAGCTCGCCGCTGCCCAGCAGCTGCGCGGGCACCGGCGCGGCGACGCGCAGCAGGCGCTCGTCGCCCATCTTGAGAATGTCACGGATCATCGGGGGTTGGGCTCGGAAGTCTGCGCCTGGCCCGAAGTGGGGTGCTCATGGCCCAGAACACTGATGGTCTGCGCGGGCGCGTGCTCGTCGAAATCCTTTTCACCGGGGTTTTTGCCCTCGGCCGACATGTGCTCGATCACCGCATTCATTTCGGCGCCAAGCAACAGCACGGCAGCCGAGATGTAGAAATACAGCAACAGCACGATGATTGCACCAATGCTGCCGTACATGGCGTTGTAGTCAGCGAAGGTTTTCACGTAGTAGGCAAAGCCCAGTGACGCGATGATCCACACCACCACCGCCAGCACCGAGCCCGGCGTGATGAAGCGGAACTTCTGTTTCACATCAGGCATTACGTAGTAGATCAACGCGACCGCCACCATCAGCAGAAAAACGATCACCGGCCAGCGCAACACCGTCCACAAGGTGACGATGAACTCCTGCATGCCGATCTGGGCGGCGATCCACTCCATGACCTGCGGGCCAAGCACCATCAGCGCGGCGGCTGCCAACAGCATGCCGGCCAGGCCCACGGTATAGAAAATGGATAACGGGATGCGTTTCCAAACCGGCCGCCCCTCGGGCACATCATAGGCGGCGTTCATGGCGCTCATCATCAGGCGCACACCGGCCGATGCGGTCCACAAGGCAATCACGATACCGACCGACAACAGCCCGCCCTTGGATTGCTGTAGCTGGTCGATTACCGGGTTCACCTGCTCCAGGGCCTGGGGTGGCAATACCAGCTCCGATTGCAGGCGCAACCAGGAGAAAAAGTCGGGCAGGTGCAAAAAGCCGATCAGGGCAATCAGGAACAGCAAGAATGGGAATAGCGAGAACAGCGCCTGGTAGGCCAGCGCCGACGCATAGGTGGACATCTCGTCATCGAGAAATTCCTTGACGGTGCGCGCCAGCACGCGGTGCAAAGGCAGGCCCTGCAGGGCGGAAAAAATCATAGCGTCTCCTTTCGCCGCTTGATCGAATCAACACACAAGTCTAATAGACCGTGCCGAAGCTGTGCTGCTCCCAGTCGCGATTGAAGAAATTGGCGGCAAAAGTAACGGCCTCTCCGCACGTATGCGAAGAGGCCGGCACAGGCTTGCTCAGATCACGGTTTTTTTACCGCGTCCTTCACATCGCCCTTCACTTGCTGCGCCTCGCCTTTGAGCTCTTGCGCCTTGCCCTCGGCACGCAGCTTTTCGTTGTCGGTCATCTTGCCGACACCTTGTTTCACGTTGCCCACCGCCTCATTGGCCAGGCCTTTGACTTTGTCTTTAGTACCGCTCATGGCAAAACTCCTGCAAATGGAGACACGTGTACAGTGTCGACAAAAGGTGGACCCAGCACCCAGCGCAAGAGTTTCAACGAGTTTTCACCCCGCAAGCCAAGCGGTCAATCTACGGGCGAATACCGCACCAAATCACACAGGCAGCCCTGCGTTGACGCCACGGCTCCCCTAGAATGCCGTGCAAATGTGCGCCTCAAGCAGGCGAGCACACCACAAGAACAATGTTTTCGGATACCCGCCCCATGCGTCTGATGCCTGCACTGCTGGCCTTGCTGCCACTGCTGCCCCTGCCTACCCTGGCCACCGCTGCCGCCAGCCCTGAAACCCTGCGTGTCGAGCGCTACACCGACGACGGCAACCCCGGCACCCTGCGCTGGGCCATTGAAACCAGTAACCGGAACCCCGGCCAT
Source organism: Pseudomonas sp. NY5710 (assembly GCF_013305665.1). NCBI lineage: Bacteria > Pseudomonadati > Pseudomonadota > Gammaproteobacteria > Pseudomonadales > Pseudomonadaceae > Pseudomonas > Pseudomonas sp. NY5710. The sequence continues at coordinate 1,509,136 of NZ_CP045554.1, read as the reverse complement.
TACCGTATCGACATCGCCGCCGTGGGCAAGCCACCTTATGTGATCCGCCCCAGCCACGCGCTGCCGGAAATCAAAGGCCCGGTCAGCATCACCGGGCTGGCCTGGGCACGCGAGGGTCAGTACATTGCCATCGACGGCTCCGCCTACATCAAGGACCAGGGTGTTCGCACCTGCCCCGGTGCCCTGCCCGGCCAGTTCGGCACCAACGTGCGCACCACCACCAACCCTGGGCTGGTGCTGCGTGACACTCAGGGTGTGCAACTGCGCGGCCTTGAGGTGCGCAATTTCTGCATCGGCATCCTGGTCAACCGCGCCAGCCACAACGTCATCGAAGACAACCGCATCGTCGCCAATAAAGGCGGCGCCGGGATCATGCTGACTGGCGACGACGGCGCGGGCAACCCCACTGCCACCACGACCAACAACAACAAGGTGCTGCGCAATCAGCTGATCGACAACGGGGATGGCCTGGAGCTGACCCGTGGCGCCGCATTCAACCTGGTAGCCGACAACCTGTTCCGCTCCACAGCAGCCAACCCCGAGCCCTCACAGGGTATCGAGATTCTGCTGGGCAACGACAACAGCGTGGTGCGCAACCGCTTCGAGAACTACTCCGACGGCCTGCAGATCAACTGGGGCAAACGCAACTACCTGGCGGCCAACACCTTCAGCGGCAACTCGATCGGGGTCAGCGTCACCGGCGAGGGCAACATCCTGGACGGCAACCTGATCCACGGCAACCGCATCGGCGTGGCCCTGCGCCCGGAGCCTGAGGTGACTACCACGCGCCTCAGCGGTAACCGCATCTGGGGCAACAGCCAGGATATCCGCCGCTGCCAGGCGGGCGGCTCATGCGTACCCGGGCAGCGCACCGGGGCCATCGTGTTTGGCGTGCCAGCCCAGGCACACGCCTTGTATGTGGGCTCACGCGGGGTTGGCGCCGACCTGCCGAAGCAGGACCAGGCACTCATCTGCAACGCCAAGGGCGAGCCCAAGCCATGCCAGCCGCTGCCCAATCACAATCAGCCGGCACCACGGCTGCTGGCGCTGGAAGGCAATGTGCTGCGCGGTGAAGTACAGGGGCCGGCATCGAGCCTGCTGCGCGTTGAGTTCTTCGGCAATGCCCAGGCCGACGCCACCGAGGCCGAGCACTACCTTGGCGAAGTGCAGGTGAACAGCGACGCACAAGGGCAGGCACGGTTTGCCCAGGCGCTGGACGACATCGCTGGGTTGCGCAGCTTCACCGCGACCGTGACTACCGCTGATGGGGCAACCTCCGAGCTGAGCCTGCCGCTTCGTCGCTGACGCACCGCCAGGGCCGGCTGATGGCGGGGGTGGGGCGCAACACAAGGCAGCACCCGCGCCCCCCACCTGGCGCGCCCGCAGCAGGCACAACCATCAAACCTTGCCCCGCCCCGTGGCACCCCTCACAATGCAGGCCTTCATAGCGTCAACCCGCAGGAACCTGCATGAAACTCGACAAACCCGCTGCCATCGACCGGCGCAACCAAGCACTGGCCCGCCCGGTGCTGAACAGCAGCAACACCCTGTTCGCCATTCTGGACAACAAACGCAACCTGTGGTGGTTTGAAGTGCCGGTGGCGCTGCTGGGCAAGGGCCAGGCCGACTGGGTCAACCTGCTGCTGCACACCCCGCAAACCGACGAGCTGCAGCACCTGAAAGTCCCGACCAACTTCCTCAAGGCCCACCTGGAACAGATGGAAGTGCGCAAGCCTGGCAAGCGCCGCTCGACCATCAGCCTGGCGCTGAGCGCCGACCGCGACTCGCTGCTGCGCGACACCCGCCCAGGTGGCGAGCAGCTGGACTTCCGCAACTTCGTTCAGGCCTGATCAGGCCTTTTCGATCCGGTCGTCATGGATGACGATCAAGCCCTGCTTGAACAAGCCGCCAATGGCTTTCTTGAAGTTGCCCTTGCTGACATTGAACAGCTTGCTGATCAACGCCGGGTCGCTCTTGTCACACACCCCCAGCACCCCGCCTTCGGCCTCCAGGCGCGCCATGATCTGCTCCTGCAGGCTGTCGGCAAGGGCCGCGCCCACCGGCTGCAGGCTGAGGGCGATCTTGCCGTCGTGGCGCAGTTCCTTGATGAAACCCTTCTCGTGCATGCCCGAGCGCAGGAACTTGAACACTTCGTTCTTGTGGATCAGGCCCCAGTGGCGGTTGTTGATGATGGCTTTGAAGCCCATCGGCGTTTCGCCAGCCACCAACAGCTCGACCGGCTGCCCTACCTTGTAATCGGCCGGGGCCACGTCAAGGTAGCGGTCCAGGCGGGAAGTGGCGGTGATGCGGCGGGTGCGCTTGTCGAGGTACACGTGCACCACGCAGTAGTCGCCGATCTTCAACGGCCGCGCCTCTTCCGAGTACGGCATCAACAGGTCCTTGGACAAGCCCCAGTCGAGGAAGATGCCGGCACCGTTGATGTCCTTGACCTTCAGGCTGGCAAACTCACCGACCTGCACCTTGGGCTTCTCGGTGGTCGCAATCAGCTGGTCTTCGCTGTCCAGGTAGATGAACACGTTCAACCAGTCATCGACTTCGGTTTCGGCGTTTTTCGGGATGTAGCGCCCGGGCAGCAGGATCTCGCCATCGGCGCCGCCGTCCAGGTACAGACCGAAGTCCACGTGTTTCACGATTTGCAAACTGTTGTAACGCCCAAGCAGAGCCATTTCCGATGATCCTCATAACAAGGCGGCTATTCTACACCTGAAGCCAGCGCGCCGCCCGACCGCTGATGCAGTGGAACCGCCGTGCCCCCCCTCGCGTCTACCGTCTGGCCAGCCACTGCAAGGAACAGCACATGCCTTCACGCCTGTCCAAAGCCCTGCTCATCGCCCTTGGATTCGCCCTGGCCCTTGGCGCCTGCAGCCGCATGGACCTGGCCTACCGCAACCTCGATCGCCTGGTGCCGTGGTCGCTGGGCGACTACCTGGACATGAACGGCACGCAAAAGGCCTTGCTCGACGACCGCCTCAAGCAACACCTGGCCTGGCACTGCAAGACCCAGTTACCGGGCTACCTTGACTGGCTGGAGCGGGTCCGCGCCATGGTCGCCAACAACCAGGTGACCGACCAGGCGCTGCAGCAACGCACCCGCGAAGCGCGCCTGGCGATTGGCCGTGTGGCCGAGGAAATCACCCCTTCGGCGACCGAGTTGTTGCGCGGCATGAGCGACAGCCAGGTGGCCGAAATGCGTGAAGCGTTCCGCGACGACATCGCCGAGCGGCAAAAAGAGTACGTCGATACCCCGTTGGCCGAGCAGGTCAGCGAGCGCAGCGCGCGTATGGAAAAACGCCTGACCGCCTGGTTCGGCCCACTGTCCGCGGTGCAGAAGCAACGCGTACAAGCCTGGTCAGCAGCGTTGGGCGACCAGAACCGCGAATGGATCGCCAACCGCGCCCACTGGCAGCAACAGCTGCTGCTGGCGATGAACCAACGCAACGACGCCAGCTTCGAGCCGCGCCTGGCAACCTTGTTGCAACACAAGGAAAGCCTGTGGACGCCGGAATACCGCACGGCCTTCCAGAACACCGAGCAACAGGCGCGCAGCCTGTTGGTAGACCTGGTGCAGCAAAGTAGCGTGCAGCAGCGGCAGTTGCTGCAAGCGCGGTTGGCCAAGGTGCACGGCCACTTCAGCGAGCTGAAGTGCCTGAAGGAGTGAGGGGCCTGGCCTGCAACACCGCCATCAGCGCCCCTTGCGCCGATACGGGAACACGTCGATCACCTTCCCTTCGCCAATGGCCGCCTGCAAGCCCTTCCAGTAATCGGCGTCATACAGCTCGCCGTGCAAACGGCTGAACAAGCGCCGCAGGCCCATGTCGGCAAACAGAAACGGCGGGAACTCTTCGGGGAACACATCGTGCGGTCCGATCGAATACCACGGCTCGCCCGACAGCTCGTCTTCTGGGTACCGCGGTGGCGGTATGTGACGGAAATTCACCTCGGTCAGAAAGCAGATTTCGTCATAGTCATAGAACACCACGCGCCCATGCCGGGTAACGCCAAAGTTCTTCAACAGCATGTCACCGGGAAAAATGTTCGCTGCTGCCAGTTGCTTGATGGCCAGGCCGTAGTCTTCCAGCGCCGCCAGCACCTGGCCTTCGCCCGCGCGCTCCAGGTACAGGTTCAACGGGGTCATGCGCCGCTCGGTCCAGCAGTGGCGCACCAGCACCGTGTCGCCCTCCAGGACAACGGTCGAGGGCGCCACTTCGAGCAACTCGGCCAGGCAATCGGGCTCGAACTTGCTGCGTGGGAAACGAAAATCGGCGAACTCCTGGGTATCGGCCATGCGCCCAACCCGGTCCACGCTTTTGACCAACCGGTACTTGTCGATCACCGTGGCGCGGTTAACGGTTTTCGACGGTGAAAAGCGGTCTTTGATGACCTTGAACACGGTGTTGAAGCCCGGCAGGGTGAACACACTCATGACCATGCCGCGCACCCCCGGCGCCATGACGAAGCGGTCGTCGCTGTTGGCCAGGTGGTTGATCAAGGCCCGGTAGAACTCCGACTTGCCTTGCTTGTAGAAACCGATCGACGTGTACAGCTCGGCAATGTGCTTGCCCGGCAGAATGCGCTTGAGAAAATGCACGAACTCGGCCGGCACCGGCACATCGGCCATGAAGTAGGAGCGGGTGAACGAGAAAATGATCGACACCTCGGCTTCGTCGGTGATCAACCCGTCCACCTCGATGCCATGGCCCTCGCGGTGCAGCAAGGGAATCACCAAGGGCCATTGCTCATCGCGGTTGTACAGGCGGCCGACCAGGTAGGCCCCTTTGTTGCGGTACAGCACGGGCACGAACAGTTCCACCGCCAGCTCCGGGTCCTTGCAGACCCAGTCGGGCAGGCATTCGCGCACCTGCGCTTGCAGCCGTGCCAGGTCACCCTCCAGGTCACCGTAGGCGACATCGAACGGGTAGTCGGCGAAGATCGCCTGCAACATTCCCTTGAGGCTACCGCCCAGCGCATAGGTACGGGTTTGCGCGGCGCGCTCACGCCCGCGCAGCGACGGCCGGGTGGTGTGGATGAACATGCAACCATCACTGATCTGGTCGTGGCTGAACAGGCTGCAGAACAGCGAGTTGTACCAGGTCTCGGCCAACTCATCGTCCAGCCGGGGGTCAATCTGCTGGATGTAGGCGTGTTTGGCCAGCGGCCACTGCGCCACGTCCAGCAACACCGGCGCGGGGAAGGCCTGGCGCAGCCAGCCGTTGACCTCGGCGACTTTCTCTTCATACAGGCTGATGCGCGCAGCCGCGGCCTGTTGGATTTCCTGCCAGCGCGCCTGTTCGAAGCGCTGGCGGGCGCCGAGGGTGATGCGCTGGAAGTGGTCACGGTAATCGTCGAAGCCCGCCAGGATGGTGCGGGCGATTTCGACAGCGGGCCAGGGTTGGGGCATGCCAGGCACCTCATGGGTGAATGAGTTACACAGCTTAGTCGGCCTGATGCAAATGCGGGCCAGGTTCACTGCGCAAGAAAGCACAAGTATCGCCCCGCCCCCTCGCGTACACTCGCGCCCCTGCCCTGCCCTGCCCTCCGGAGACCGTTGTGAGCCCGATTGCTTTAACCCGCCTGCTGACCCTTGCTGCCGTCTGGGGGGCGAGTTTCCTGTTCATGCGCATTATCGCCCCCGAGCTGGGCACGGTGCCGACCGCGTTCTTTCGCGTCTCGATCGCCTGCCTGGGCCTGGTCGCCATCGTCGCCGCCAGCCGCGTGCGCTGGGACTTCCAGGGCAAGCTCGGGGCCTGCCTGGTACTGGGCATGATCAACTCCGGCATCCCGGCAACCTTCTATTCCGTAGCTGCCCAGGTGCTGCCAGCCGGTTACTCGGCGATCTTCAACGCCACCACGCCATTGATGGGCGTGCTGATCGGCGTGCTGTGCTTCCGTGAACCCATGACGTTGGCCAAGCTCTGCGGCATTTTCCTTGGCCTGCTCGGTGTCGGCATCCTCAGCGGGGCCGGGCCGGTGGCCCTGGACATGGCCCTGCTGCAAGGCGCCCTGGCGTGCCTGGCAGCTACCACCTGCTACGGCTTTGCCGGGTTCCTCGCGCGGCGTTGGATCAGTGGCCTGGACAGCCGCCTGTCGGCGCTGGGCAGCATGCTCGGCGCTACGCTGATGCTGAGCCCGCTGTTCGCCTGGAGCGCCCTCAGCCAGCCGCCCGCCAGCTGGGGCGGCTGGCAGGTCTGGCTGTCGCTGCTCGGCCTGGGCCTGCTGTGCACGGCATTCGCCTATATCCTGTACTTCCGTCTGCTGGCAGAAATAGGCCCGGTAAAGGCCAGCACCGTGACCTTCCTGATCCCGGTGTTCGGCGTGCTGTGGGGCGCATGGCTGCTGGACGAGCCGCTGTCGCTGGCGCACCTGTATGGCGGCCTGCTGATTGCTGTGGCCTTGTGGCTGGTACTGCGCCCGGCGCGCAATTGACCGGGAGAACGGCATGAGCCCAACCTGCAAGAAGGTGCTGTTCCGCCTGGAACAGGACGCCAACGGCTACCCACCGGCCTCGGTCGAAGGCCTTTGGGCCAAGGCTGTGGAAGGCGGCCATGCCGTGGACAACATCCCCTTTCATGTGTACGGCATCGCGCCGGGTGACCTTATCGGCACCTATGAAGAAGACGGCCAGACCTGGTTCGCCGAACTGCGCCAAAGCAGCGGCACCTCAGTATTCCGGGTGCTGGTCAAGCCCCCGGAAACCCTCGATCAGGTTCGCGCTGCCTTGCAGGATTTCGGCTGCGCCTGTGAAACCGAGCAGTCGGTAAGGCTGCTGGCCGTGGCAGTACCGCAACAGCGCTCAATCGACACCCTGCTCTACTACCTGCTCACCCAGCGCGAAGCCGGGCTGCTGGACTTCGAGGAAGGCGTACTCCGGCACGCCATCCCCGCCGAGTTCCGCTAGGGCTCAGGCCTCGGCCAGGCGCTTGACAGGCTTGCGGAACACGAACAGCAGGCCGACCACGATCAAGCCCATGCCCAGCAGGCTGAGCGGCGCCAGGCGGTTGCCGAAGATCAGCAAGTCCATCACCGCGGTCACTGCCGGCACCAGGTAGAAAAGGCTGGTGACGTTGACCAGGTTACCCTTGGCGATCAGCCGATACAGCAGCAAGGTGGCCAGCAGCGAAACCACCAGGCCCATCCACAGCAAGGCAGCCACGAAACCCCCGGTCCACTGCACCTGTAAGGGTTGCGAGGGTGCGAACAGCGCGCACAGGGCAAAGCCGGCCAGGTACTGCAGCGGCAGCGTGCCCATGGGGTTGTCGGTGATGCGTTTTTGCAGAATCGAACCGCAAGTCATGCTGGCCAGCGCCAGCAGGGCGAACAGCATGCCCGCCAGCGACACCCCACCCAGGTTGAGCCCCTGGTAGACCACCATGATCAAGCCGCTCAAGCCCAGCCCCAGGCCGAACAGGCGGCTGATCGAACGCTGGCGCTCCATCAGCACGACGGTGAGGATCGGTTGCACGCCCATGACCGTGGCCATGATGCCTGGCGTGACGTGGGTGTCGAGGGCCAGCAGATAGAAGATCTGGTAAGCCCCGAGCAACACGCAGCCAGTGCCCAGGGCACGCAGCATGGCGCCCTTACGGCGTGGCCAGCGCAGCCCCAGCAACGGCCCGATCAGCAACAGGCCTGCCAGGGCCAAGGCAGAACGCAGCAGCAGGAAGGCGAACGGGCTGGCATGCGCCAGGCCAAGTTTGGAAACGATCGCCCCGCTGCTCCACAGCAGAACGAACAGGCTGGTAGTGGCCGCCGAGGCCACGGATGCTTTGTTGAAAAAGGACATGTATTGCCACCTGATGATAGGCAGATAAGCCAAGCGGACGGCCTGTGCTAAAGCGCGCTAAGTAGCCGGCCGGGTTCAGTGGGTTGCGTGTGCGAAGGGACTCGGCCGAAGCCGATCAGCCCAGCACGACCACGCAGCATGGCGGAGCTACGCCGCCTACGGCGCCACTGACAGGTGGTGGGTAATGACTGACCATGGCCGGCTGCTGGCTGCCACGCACGACCATGCCCGCGACTGGCGCGATGGCAAAGCTGGTGGTGGAGGGCTTGGCGGGCATGATTCAGGCTTCAGGGAAGGAAGTGTTGTGGAGAATAGCGGTGAACCCACGATTGGGCAATAGCGGGCGCCAGTGTGAGGTGAGCTGGCCTGTGCGCGGGTGAACCCGCGCCAAGGCCTGGCCTGCGTTCAGAACAACCAGCGGTAAAGCAGATAAGCCACGACCACCGCCAGCACCGGGCGCAGGACCCGGTAGGCCTTGGGGTTGGCCCGCTTGAACTGCTTCACGTGGGTGCTGAGCTTGTTGGAGAAGCGCTTGCTCCAGGCATACGCCTGGTTGATGCCGCCCACCCGCTCGTCGTCGGTGTTCTGTGGCGCGGTTGCGCGGCCCAGGAAGGCACTGACCTGGCGGTTGATGCGGGTCATCAGCGGGCTGCTCAACGGCCGCTCGATGTCGCAGAACAGGATCACCCGGGTCACATCGGTCTCGTTCTTCACCCAGTGCACGTAGGTTTCATCGAACATCACGTCTTCGCCGTCCCGCCAGGCGTACTCCTGCCCATCGACGTAGATGCGGCAGGCGTCGGAGTTCGGCGTGGACAGGCCCAGGTGGTAACGCAACGAACCGGCGAATGGATCGCGGTGCGGGTTCAGGTGGCTACCGCCAGGCAGCAGGGCGAACATCGCGCCCTTGACGTTGGGAATGCTGCTGACCAGTTCTACGGTTTTCGGGCACAGCGCCTCGGCCGATGGCAGCGGCTTGTCGTACCACTTCAGGTAAAACCGCTTCCAACCCTTCTTGAAGAACGAACCGAAGCCGGCGTCGTTGTCCTTTTCGGCGGCGCGGATATAGCCCTCGTCAAACAGGCGCATGGCCTCTTCGCGGATTTCCTGCCAGTTGTCTTTGAGCACATCCAGTTCCGGGAAGCGCTGGCGGTCCAGGTAGGGTTTGGACGGCACCCCGGAAAACAGGTACATCAAGGCGTTGTAGGGGGCGAACAGCGCCGAATGGTTGACGAACTGGCGCAACACCGGCAGGCGGGCCTTGCCGCGCAGGTGCACGAACAGCACGCTGGCGAAGAACACCAGCAAGACACCCGCCTTGGCTGCAAAGGATAAGGTCATGCATCACTCCTAGGGGAAGAAACAGGGCTGCGCGGCCTGCTCTCCTGAAAATCATCCTGCCATCATAAACCGATCCCGCCGCGGTACAAACCACCCGGGCGGGATCGTGTCGATGAAGATGGTGCAGTCAACCAGGCCGCCGAACATTGAGCCCGGTCAGCGGCATGGCCGGTTACTGCTGGTTTTCCTGGTCGCTGAACATGTCGCTGAACAGCATGCTCGACAAATAACGCTCGCCGGAATCGGGCAGCACCACGACGATGGTCTTGCCTTGCATTTCCGGTTTTTCCGCCAGGCGCACGGCCGCCGCCATGGCTGCGCCGCAAGAAATGCCGCAGAGAATGCCTTCTTCCTGCATCAGGCGAATGGCCATGGCCTTGGCCTCTTCGTCGGCCACCGTCAGCACCTGGTCGACGATCGACAGGTCGAGGTTTTTCGGTACGAAGCCAGCCCCGATGCCCTGGATCTTGTGTGGGCTGGGCTTGAGCTCTTCGCCGGCCAGGGTCTGGGTGATCAGTGGCGAAGCCTCGGGCTCCACGGCCACCGACAGGATCGCCTTGCCCTGGGTATGCTTGATGTAGCGCGACACACCGGTGATGGTGCCGCCAGTGCCCACCCCCGCCACCAGCACGTCCACCGCGCCGTCGGTGTCGTTCCAGATTTCCGGCCCCGTGGTTTTTTCGTGAATGGCGGGGTTGGCCGGGTTCTCGAACTGGCCTGGCAGGAAGTACTGCGCCGGGTCTGAGGCCACGATTTCGTTGGCCTTGTCGATGGCGCCCTTCATGCCTTTGGCCGGCTCGGTCAGCACCAGTTCGGCGCCTAGCGCCTTCAGCACCTTGCGCCGTTCGAGGCTCATCGACGCGGGCATGGTCAGCATCAGCTTGTAGCCACGCGCGGCGGCAACGAAGGCCAGGCCGATACCGGTGTTGCCCGAGGTGGGCTCGACAATGGTCATGCCCGGCTTGAGCCGGCCGCTGCTTTCGGCATCCCAGACCATGTTCGCGCCAATGCGGCACTTGACCGAGTAGCCGGGGTTGCGCCCCTCGATCTTGGCCAGGATGGTCACGCCACGCGGGGCGATCCGGTTGATCTGCACCAGCGGCGTGTTGCCGATGGAATGGGCGTTGTCTGCAAAGATACGGCTCATGGCAGGGGTCCTTGGCATGAAAGCGAGCAGGAAAAGACCTCAAGGGTAAGCCCCGGCCGTAGGCCCGTAAAGCCTGTTCGAACTCAGCCGGGCGCATTGCGGTCCACCGCTCATCCCTCCTAGGAGACACCCCGATGAAAGCCCGTTATCGCTGGCCGTTGATCGGCCTGGCCAGCCTGGTGGCGCTGCTGGTGGCGTTGCACCTGGCCCTGCCCTACCTGGTGCGCGACTACCTCAACGACAAGCTGGCCGACATGGGCGACTACCGTGGCCACGTGGCCGACGTGGACCTGGCCTGGTGGCGCGGAGCCTACCGGATCAACGGCCTGCGGATCGTCAAGACCAGCGGCAAGGTGCCAGTGCCGCTGCTGGATGCACCGGTTATCGACCTGTCGGTCAGCTGGCACTCGCTGATCTACGACAAGGCCGTGGTGGCGAAAGTGATCTTCGAGCAGCCCGAACTGAACTTCGTCGACGGCGGCAACAAGCAGGCCTCGCAGACCGGCCAGGGCACCGATTGGCGGCAACAACTGGAAAAGCTGCTGCCGATTACCCTCGATGAAGTGCATATCGACAATGGCACCCTCACCTTTCGCAATTTCAATTCCAACCCCCCGGTCAACCTCAAGGCAACCCGGCTGGACGCCACCATCAGCAACCTGACCAACGTGCGCGACAAACAAGGCCGGCGCGACGCCAGCTTCGAGGGCACGGCGCTGATCGCCGGCAATGCCAAGGTCGAAAGCCGCGCCACCTTCGACCCGTTCAGTGACTTCGATGACTTCGAGTTCCGCCTGCGTGCCACCGGCATAGAACTGCGCAACCTGAATGACTTCGCCAGTGCCTACGGCAAGTTCGACTTCAGCGCAGGGCATGGTGACGTGGTCATCGAGGCGCAGGCGGAAAACGGTCGCCTCAATGGCTACATCAAACCCCTGCTGCGTGACGTGGACGTGTTCGACTGGCAGCAGGATGTCGAGAACAAGGACAAAGGCTTCTTCCGCTCGGTGTGGGAGGCCCTGGTGGGCGCCTCCGAGACGGTGCTGAAGAACCAGCCGAAAAACCAGTTCGCCACCCGGGTGGAGCTCAGCGGCAGCGTGCACAAGCAGAACATCAGCGCCTTCGAGGCCTTCCTGCAGATCCTGCGCAACGGTTTCATCCAGGCGTTCAATGCACGCTATGAGCAACCGGCGCCGAAGTCCGACTGAAACAGCGTGACGGGGCATTCAGGGACTGAATACCCGGTCCGCGTTTGCAGGTGCCCGGGCCCGCGTTATAGTCGGTAACAAATCGAAAACAGGTGTTGGCCCATTCGCGGGCGCGCCCGCTCCCACAGGTACCCCGCAGATTCAGCAGTTTGTGCAATTCCTGTGGGAGCGGGCGTGCCCGCGAAGAGGCCGGCACAGGCTTACAACAGAGGACAGCCCCATGAAGTTCGAAGGCACCCGCGACTACGTCGCCACAGACGACCTGAAACTGGCAGTAAACGCGGCCATCACCCTCGAACGCCCGCTGTTGGTCAAGGGCGAACCCGGCACCGGCAAGACCATGCTCGCCGAGCAGTTGGCAGCTTCGTTCGGCGCGCGCCTGATCACCTGGCACATCAAGTCCACCACCAAGGCCCACCAGGGCCTCTACGAGTACGACGCGGTCAGCCGCCTGCGCGACTCGCAGTTGGGCGTGGACAAGGTCCATGACGTGCGCAACTACCTGAAGAAGGGCAAGCTTTGGGAGGCCTTCGAGGCCGAGGAGCGGGTCATCCTGCTGATCGACGAAATCGACAAGGCCGACATCGAGTTCCCCAACGACCTGTTGCAGGAACTGGACAAGATGGAGTTCTACGTTTACGAAATCGACGAGACCATCAAGGCCCGGCAGCGCCCGATCATCATCATTACCTCGAACAACGAAAAGGAGCTGCCCGACGCCTTCCTGCGCCGCTGCTTCTTCCACTACATCGCCTTCCCCGACCGCAGCACCCTGCAGCAGATCGTCGACGTGCACTACCCGAACATCAGCCAGGCGCTGGTCAGCGAGGCGCTGGACGTGTTCTTCGACGTACGCAAGGTGCCTGGCCTGAAGAAAAAGCCTTCCACCTCCGAGCTGGTCGACTGGCTCAAGCTGCTGATGGCCGACAACATTGGTGAAGCGGTGTTGCGCGAACGCGACCCGACCAAGGCGATCCCGCCGCTGGCCGGTGCGCTGGTGAAGAACGAGCAGGACGTGCAACTGCTCGAGCGCCTGGCGTTCATGAGCCGGCGCGGCAACCGCTGACAGGAGCCGGGCCATGCTGCTCAACCTGTTCAATGAAATGCGTGCGGCCAAGGTGCCGGTGTCGGTGCGTGAACTGCTCGACCTGCACCAGGCCTTGCAAAAGCACGTGGTGTTCGCCGACATGGACGAATTCTATTACCTCGCCCGTGCCACTCTGGTGAAAGACGAACGCCATTTCGACAAGTTCGACCGCGCCTTCGCCGCTTACTTCAAAGGCCTGGAAAACCTCGACCAGCACATCGAGGCGCTGATCCCGGAAGACTGGCTGCGCAAGGAGTTCGAGCGCTCGCTCAGCGACGAAGAACGGGCGCAAATCCAGTCGCTGGGCGGCCTGGACAAGCTCATCGAGGCCTTCAAGCAGCGCCTGGAAGAGCAGAAGGCGCGCCACGCCGGCGGCAACAAGTGGATCGGCACCGGCGGCACCAGCCCGTTCGGCTCGGGCGGCTACAACCCCGAGGGCATCCGCGTGGGCGAGGCAGGCAAACGCCAGGGCAAGGCGGTGAAGGTCTGGGACCAGCGCGAGTACAAGAACCTCGACGACCAGGTGGAACTGGGCACGCGCAACATCAAGCTGGCCCTGCGCCGGCTGCGCAAGTTCGCCCGTGAAGGCGCCGCCGAAGAGCTCGACATCGACGGCACCATCGACCACACCGCGCGCGATGCCGGGTTGTTGAACATCCAGATGCGCCCGGAGCGGCGCAACACCGTGAAGCTGCTGTTGCTGTTCGACATCGGTGGTTCCATGGACGCCCACGTCAAGGTGTGCGAAGAACTGTTCTCGGCCTGCAAGACCGAGTTCAAGCACCTGGAGTACTACTACTTCCACAACTGCGTGTACGAGTCGGTTTGGAAGAACAACCTGCGCCGCACCTCGGAGCGGTTTTCCACGTTCGATCTGCTGCACAAGTATGGTGACGACTACAAAGTGATCTTCGTTGGCGATGCGGCCATGGCGCCTTACGAAATCACCCAGCCCGGTGGCAGCGTGGAGCACTGGAACGAAGAAGCCGGGTATGTGTGGCTGCAGCGTTTCATGGAGAAATTCCGCAAGATCATCTGGATCAACCCCTATCCCCGGCAGGCTTGGGACTACACCGCCTCGACCCACCTGGTGCGGGAGTTGATCGAAGACAAGATGTATCCGCTGACCTTGCAGGGGTTGGAGGAAGGGATGCGGTATCTCTCAAAGTGAGATAGAGAACGGGCTGCCACTTGCCAGCGTTCGAGGCTCTTCGCGGGCACGCCCTCTCCCACAGGTATGGCGCAGGCCTGTGTGGGAGCGGGCGTGCCCGCGAAAGGGCCCGCAGCCTTACAACCACCGGCCCAAGTATTGCTGCTGCTCCCGCCACGCCTCATCCTGCACCACCGCCCTGAACTTCACCTGCGCCCCCGGCATGCACTGCGCCAGTTGCGCCAGCGCCAGCGGCGTCAACGCCCCCAGCCGCGGGTAACCGCCAATGGTCTGCCGGTCATTGAGCAACACAATCGGTTGCCCGTCCGGCGGCACCTGCACCGCCCCCAGGGGAATGCCCTCGGAAATCATCGGCGCGCCCTGGTAGACCAGCTGCGGCCCCAGCAAGCGGATGCCCATGCGGTCGGCCCGGCTGTCCAGGGTCCAGTCCGTGTTGAATGCCTGGTACAGGCTGGTACCGCTGAAATCGCCGAGCTGCGCGCCCATCACCAGGTCGAGCACAGGCTTGTGGTGATAGCGCGGGCGCAAGGCATCCGGCACTTCACGAAGGGTTGCCGGCGTACCCGCAAAAGCCAGCAGCTGGCCTTCACCAAGCGCAGCGCCCTGGCCGTCTGTACCGCCCAGCGCTTCGCGCACCACGGTGGCACAGCTGCCCAGCACCGCCTCGCCGCGAAACCCGCCAGGCGCCGCCAGGTACGCCCTAACGCCCTGCCTGGGCTGCTTCAGGGCCAAGCGCTGCCCTTTGCCCAAAGCAAAGCTGCGCCAGGGCGCGACCGGCTGGTCATCAACTCGCGCATCCAGGTCGGCACCGGCCAGCGCCAGCACGCAATCGTGCTGCGCCACCACACAGAAGCCACCCAGCGCGACCTCCACCACAGGTGCGGCCAGCGAATTGCCCAACAGCCAGTTGGCCCAGTACATCGCCACCCAGTCCAGCGCCCCGCCCTGGGTCACGCCCAGGTGCCGTACGCCGAAGCGCCCGGCGTCCTGCAACTGGCACAAGGCGTTGCTGGCCTCGATCGACAACTGCTTCATCCTTGCGCCTCCACATCGCCGCCCAGGGCCAGAAACTCATCACGCGTAACCGCCACGAAACGCACCCGGTCACCGGGTTGCAACAGGCTATAACCCTCACGTTCATGGTCGAACAAACGCACCGGTGTTCGCCCGATCAGGTTCCAGCCCCCCGGCGACACCGCCGGGTACGCTGCTGTCTGGCGCTCGGCAATACCCACGCTGCCCGCCGCCACGCGCTTGCGCGGGGTGCTCAGGCGGGGGCTGGCCAGGCGTTCATCGACCAGGCCCATGAAGCCGAACCCAGGGGCGAAGCCCAAGGCAAAAACCGGGTACTCGCGCTCGCTGTGCAAGCGGACCACTTCACCCTCGGTCAAGCCGCTGCGGGCAGCCAGTACAGGCAGCTCCGGGCCGACGCTGGCGTGGTACCACACCGGGATCTCGTGGCGCCGGCCAGCACTGCCGGCGTCCGGCTGCAAACCGTCCAGGGCCTGGGCGATCAGCGCCCTCGCCTCGGCCGGCGGCAGGTCGAAGTGCACCATGAGCGTGGTGTACGACGGCACCACGTCCAGCAGGTGCTGGCCGAACGCTGCGCGCAAGCACTGGCTGGCAGCGAGCATCCACGGCATGTTGGCCTCGTCGATACGCTCGAACAGGCGCACCATCAGGCTGTCGAACGCGACCACTTCGATACGCAGCTTCATCATCGCTCCATGGCATCGAGGGCTTGGCGGATCTGCCGCACCGCTGCTACCGAACTGTCGTTGTCGCCATGCACACACAGTGTGCTGGCCGCCAGCTTCAAGGCACTGCCATCGTTCGCCACCAACGTATGGCCACGGGCCAGGCGCTCGGCCTGCTCCACCACACGCGCCGGGTCGTGATGCACGGCGCCAGGCAGGCGCCGCGAGACCAGGTGGCCGCTGGCGGTATAGGCCCGGTCGGCGAATGCCTCGAACCACAGCGGCACGCCGATTTCATCGCCCAGCGCCTGGGCCGCACGGTTGTCGGCGGTGGCCATCAGCATCAGCGGCAGGTCGCTGCCGTAAGCCGCCACAGCTTCCAGCACGGTGCGCAGCTTGAGCGGGTCGGCCATCATGTCGTTGTACAGCGCGCCATGCGGCTTGATATAGGCCACCCGGCCGCCGAGCACCTTGCAGATGCCCTCCAGTGCGCCGATCTGGTAGTGCAGCAAATCGCGAATTTCCTCGGGGCTGCAGGCCATGGACCGGCGCCCGAAGCCGACCAGGTCCGGGTAGGCCGGGTGGGCACCGATCGCCACCCCGTGCTCCAGTGCCAGGGCCACGGTGCGGCGCATGATGCCCGGGTCACCGGCATGGTAACCGCAGGCGATGTTGGCGCAGTCGATGTAGGGCATGACCTCGGCATCCAGGCCCATGCGCCAGCTGCCGAAACTTTCACCCATGTCGCAATTGAGTAGCAGGCGTTCCACCACACAGCCTCCGTTGTTGTCGTGCATGTGCCTACCTTACCGCGTTTGCAGACGCTTGCTGCAAGCTTGCGCCAACATCTCTAACGCAGATCCTGTAGTCAAACTCGGTCGAGTGATTGGGCATAGTAATCCTACAAGCACGCGTTGATACGCAGCGAACTGACGCGCTCCACAACGAGCGGAAATATTTGTTATCAATTGTCACCATAATATCAGAAGCGTCCTACATACATCTGCCCCGTGCACACTCTAGCTTTTGAACCTTCACTGACAGGGAGTTGTAGATATGGCTTTCCATGGATATATGACTATGACGGGCAGGCAACAAGGGCTGATCTCAGCGGGCTGCTCCACAACTGAATCCATCGGTAACCGATGCCAGAGTGCCCACCGTGATGAAATCATGGTGCTTTCGTTCAGTCATAGCCTTGCCAGCCTGGGCAATACCAAGGCTGCAACTCATCGACCTATTCTGATTACAAAGCATGTTGACAAATCGACGCCTCTACTCGCCCAAGCATTGACGAACCGCGAGATAGTAGAATGCAAGATCAATTTTTTCCGCAGAAACAACAATAGCGAGTATGAGCACTACTTTCAAATAACTCTGTCCGATGGGTTACTTGTGGACCACCGCATCGAGATGCCGCACTCCATCTTGCTCAACGACCAGGACCCACAGGAGTACCTTGCCATTCGCTATGGATTCGTCGGCTGGCATCATCTGGGAGCGAATACCAGTGGCTACGCGAATTGGGGCGAGGGGGTGTGAAGCCGCTTGACAGCAGTACACTCGCCACCTCCCCCGAAACATCCGAAGTCAATGATATGGCAAATCGCTTGACGCTATATGCACGCCACGTTGGGGTGCAATGCTTGAGTGACGAACGGCTTCGGGCCAAGTTTACCCAGGAAATATCACGTGCGGGGCAGGCAATCGTTACTGCGACTCAAGATGGTCGGCTATCGCCTGAAGAAGCGCAAAAGGCACTAACCAAGGAATATTCACTCCTTTTCGAACAAGCACTAGAATATAGCAAGCTGGTTGCGGGGGTTGCAGCCGGAGTACTTCAGATAGGTACCGGGGTGGCGGTGTGTAAATTGTCTCTTGGGTTGGGCTGCACGCTTGGGGGGCTACCGCTGATACTCCATGGTGCCAACAACATTTACGAAAACGGGCGTAATATTGCTACCGGCCGAAATGACACCATTGGCCCAGTACGTAAAGGCTACCAGAGAATAGCTGAAATAGCAGGTGGACGCGCATCGCAAGGCAACATTGGGTACGGCGCTGTGGATATAGGTCTGTCAGCATTCGGCATGAGTCACATGATCCTAAAAACCGGCACATGGCGACTTTTCCGTTACATTGAAGCCGACAAAATTCGGGCTTACAGGGAGATGGGAAAAGGTTCGATCATGTTTGAAGTTGGAATAGACATAATGACGGGAGAGCAAATCCTGGTTGAGTGGAAAAAACAATGAATACCCTGTCTTTTTCAATAATGATCATAGGCAGCGTAGTCATTGCATTCACATTGCGGCACCTGTGCTCCGGACGACATCTAGGTTATTCGCTGCTCTTTATCTGCTTTGCCTACAACGTGTTCTTTATAACGTATTATATGAGAGCAATCGAACAATCCTACTTCTTGTTTGTCGGCTACCAACCACTCTTACTGACGTCAAATCCAGCGTTAGGGTGGATGACTCTGTTGGGCATTTTCCTGCATTGCGGAGCGATGCCTAGCAAGCGAGTGCCTGGAAGAAAATGCCGTTAATCCTATAAGCGCAAAACTGGCGTGAACAGCGGCACCTGCGCGCCAGCACTCAGCGCCAGCTCTCTTTCACCACCCGACGCCGCCCCCCGAGGATCACCCAACCAAGCCCCAGCAATAGGCTTTCGACCAAGAACGCCAGCACAAACCCTGTGCCAACACCCCAGCCGATGGCCTCGGGCACCAGCAGAATCTGGTAGCTGTAGCCGTTGAGGGTTTCTTCACGCAGCTGCGGGTCGGCCTGCACCAGCACATGCCAGGTGCGTGCGGCCCAAGGCCCTTGCAGGGCCTGCCACTCGTTCTCCAGCAACTGGTTGCGGATGATCAGGCTTTCGATGCTGTTGGCGTCACTGTTGAACACTGGGTCATCACTGCTGCGGTAGTGCCGTAGCAAGGCCTGCAGGTCGCCATTGAAAAAGCGCTCGGCCGTCTGCTTGAAGCCGTCCAGCGCCTCGCGCGACTCGTACAGGTGCGCCTCCACCCGCTGGCTGTAGTCTTTCACCAGCCCCGGCACCTGAATACCGGCCAACAGGCCGAAGGTGAACAGCAGCAACCGCAGGTAACTTCTGAACATGCAGCGTCCTTAGCTCTGGCCGTGCGCCACACATTCACCGTGCCGCCACAGGGCCCATTGACCCGGCGCGTAGCGCTGCCAGGTCTCGTTCTCGGTCAGGGCCTCGGTGGCAATCACCGTGACCACGTCGTTGGGGGTGGTTTGCGTATGGAAGTCGACGATCAGGTCGACATCCTTCAAGCGTGCCGCACCAAACGGCGCACGCCGGGTAATGTGCACCAGCTTGGTCGAACAGAAGCAGAACAGCCAGTCACCGTCGCTGAGCATGCAGTTGAACACGCCCTGCCCGCGGTAACCGGCACAGGCTTCGACCAGCACCGGCAACAGCTGTTCCACCGGCACCGGCTCGGGGAAGGCGCTGCGAATGCGGTTGAGCAGGTCGCAAAAGGCCGCCTCGCTGTCGGTATCACCTACCGGCCGATAGAAACTGCCCAAGCCCTTGAAGGCGCCCAACTGGCCGTTGTGCGCAAAGCACCAGTTACGGCCCCACATTTCGCGCATGAACGGGTGGGTGTTGGCCAGGCAGACCTTGCCGACGTTGGCCTGGCGGATATGGCCAATGACCACTTCGCTCTTGATCGGGTAGCGCTGCACCAGGCTGGCTACCTCCGACTCGCTGCTGGCAGCCGGGTCCTGGAACAGGCGCAGGCCGCGCCCTTCATAGAAGCCGATGCCCCAGCCGTCGCGATGCGGGCCGGTGCGGCCACCGCGCTGCATCAGGCCGGTAAAGCTGAAGACAATGTCGGTAGGGACGTTGGCACTCATGCCCAACAGTTCGCACATGGCTGTGTCTCCGCTTACAGACGGGGCTCGACCCGGCCATTTCCCCCGGGTGCCGCAGGTGGCGGGAGGTCACGGTAACGGTCGCTGCGCTCGGCGGCCAAAGGGGCCTGGGCGCCAAGCCGGTCATCTTCGGCCTGCTCGCGCTGGGCCGCGGCCTCAGCCTGGGCACGCCGCTCGCGAGCGCGCTTTTCCAGCGGCCAGCGCAGCAATACGAAAAGGGCATACAAGGCAAAGGCGATCATGCCGTACATGGCAAAATCGGAAACTGCGCGCCAGGCATTGTTGCCAACCTTGAACGCCACATCCAGGGTGGTGATGGCGATGGCCGGGGCGAAGCTGTCCTTGACCGGGTCAACCACGGTCGGCGTCAGCAACAGCACCGCCAGCACCACGCGCAGGGGCTCGCGCAACCAGCGCCACATCCAGCCGGTCAGTTTGAAGCCCACCAGCAGGCAGCCCAAAGCGGCAACCGCGTACAGGCCCCAGGCCAAGGTGTAGTCGTTCTCGATCATGGTGTTCGTGCAAGCCAGGCAAAGAGGTGCCTATGATAAACACTTTTCCGGGCGCACACAGTGTTTGCCTGCGCCGGCCGCTTCGCAGCCGGGCCCAGGCCACCCCAACCAAGAGATTCTCGATGCCGACCAAGCCCCAACCGCCGATTGCCCATGCCGACCAGGCCGCCGACCCGTATGCCTGGCTGCAACAGCGCGACACCCCCGAGGTGCTCGCCTACCTGCAGGCCGAAAACGCCTACCAGCAAGCCTGCCTGGCCGACCAGGCGCCCCTGCGCGAGCAATTGTTCGAAGAGATCAAGGGCCGCATCCAGGAAACCGACCTGTCGCTGCCTTCACCCTGGGGACCGTACCTGTACTACACCCGCACCACCGCTGGCGACGAGTACCCGCGCCACTACCGCTGCCCACGCCCGGCCGACGACAGCAACACCGTCGATGAAAGCCAGGAACAGCTGTTGCTCGACCCCAACGCACTGGCCAACGGCGGCTTCCTCTCGCTGGGCGCGTTCAGTGTCAGCCCCGACCACCGCCTGCTGGCCTACAGCCTGGATACCAGTGGCGACGAGGTCTACAGCCTGTACGTGAAAGACCTCGCCAGCGGCGCGATCACCGCCCTGCCCTTTGAAGACTGCGACGGCAGCATGACCTGGGCCAACGACAGCCAGACACTGTTCTTCGCCGAGCTGGACGACACCCACCGGCCATGGCGCCTGTGCCGCCATACGCTGGGCAGCCCCGGTGCCGAGCGCGTGTTCGAGGAGCCCGACGGGCGCTTCTTCCTGCATTGCTATCGCACCAGTTCCGAGCGCCAGCTGGTGCTGCTGCTGAACAGCAAGACCACCAGCGAAGCCTGGGTGCTGAACGCCGAAACCCCACAGGCGCCATTCGTTTGCCTGGCGCCACGTGTCGAGGGCCATGAATACTTCCCCGACCACGGCCAGCTCGACGGCGCGTGGTGCTGGTTTATCCGCACCAACCAGGATGGCATCAACTTCGCCTTGTACCAGGCCCCGGCTACCCAGGTGCCTGGCCGCGAGCAATGGCAGGTGCTAGTGCCGCACCGCGAGACGGTCATGCTTGAAGGGCTGAGCCTGAATGCCGGCGCACTCACCCTGAGCCTGCGCGAAGGTGGCTTGCCGATCATCGAAGTGCGCCCGCAAGGTCTGGCGGCCTACCGTGTCGAGCTGCCGGATGCCGCCTACAGCCTGTACGTGCAAGACAGCCTGGAGTTCGCCAGCCCCCGCCTGCGCCTGCGCTACGAAGCACTCAACCGCCCGGCCCAGGTACGCCAGCTGGAGCTGGCCAGCGGCGCCCAGGTGGTGCTCAAGCAAACCCCGGTACTGGGCGCCTTCGATGCCGACGACTATGTCAGCGAACGCTTGTGGGCGACTGCCGCCGACGGCACCCAGGTGCCGATCAGCCTGGTGCGGCGCCGCCAGGACCTGGGCCAGACCGTGCCGCTGTACCTGTACGGCTACGGCGCCTATGGCGAAAGCCTCGACCCATGGTTCTCGCATGCACGCCTGAGCCTGCTGCAGCGCGGCGTGGCCTTCGCCATCGCCCATGTACGCGGTGGTGGCGAGCTGGGCGAAGCCTGGTACCGTGCCGGCAAGCAGGCGCACAAGCACAACACCTTCAGCGACTTCATCGCCTGTGCCGAACACCTGGTCGCCCAGGGCGTGACGGCGCCCGACCGGCTGGCCATCAGTGGTGGCAGTGCCGGTGGCCTGTTGATCGGCGCGGTGCTCAACCTGCGCCCCGAACTGTTCCGCTGTGCGGTCGCCGAGGTGCCGTTCGTCGACGTGCTCAACACCATGCTCGACCCCGACCTGCCGTTGACCGTGACCGAGTACGACGAGTGGGGCAACCCTGAGGAGCCGGAAGTGTATGCGCGGATCAAGGCTTATGCGCCCTACGAGAACGTGAAGGCCCAGGCCTACCCGGCGATGCTGGTGGTGGCGGGCTACAACGACAGCCGCGTGCAGTACTGGGAGGCGGCCAAGTGGGTGGCGCGGCTGCGCACGCGCAAGACCGATGACAACCTGCTGTTGCTCAAGACCGAGATGGGCGCCGGGCACGGCGGGATGAGCGGGCGGTATCAGGGGCTCAAGGATGTGGCGCTGGAGTATGCGTTCGTGTTTGGCGAATTGGGTATTGCTTGAGATGGCCGGGGCGCTTTGCGCCCCTTTCACGACACAAGGCCGCTCTCATAGAACAGTACATAACTTATTGATTTAGCGGGGTCTTTGTGGGAGCGGGCGTGCCCGCGAACACCGGCGTAGCCGGTGCCAGCCACCGCGCTGGATTCTTCGCGGGCACGCCCGCTCCCACACAGGCCGCGTCGCGGTTACGAAT
The DNA here is from genome assembly GCF_013305665.1 of Pseudomonas sp. NY5710. Taxonomy (NCBI): domain Bacteria; kingdom Pseudomonadati; phylum Pseudomonadota; class Gammaproteobacteria; order Pseudomonadales; family Pseudomonadaceae; genus Pseudomonas; species Pseudomonas sp. NY5710. The sequence continues at coordinate 1,486,909 of NZ_CP045554.1, read as the reverse complement.
TGAGTTCTCTGCGCGACAGCGCAGCCCGTAGGGCTGTGTTATCTCCCTCAGGGCACTGCCCCCCCTAAAATCCCACCGCCAACGCACCGCCGCAGTCAATCATCATCCTGCGCCGGCTTCGCCGGCTCCGGCCGCAACCCCGGCAAGGGCTGGTCCTTGGGCGGCCCGGGCACCGGCATCGGTGGCAGCAAAGGCGCACCCGGCTGGCTGTCGTAAGCCTTGGGCGGCGTGCTCGGGGTGATCTGCGGGTAAGGCGTAGGCGTTGGCGTACCCGGCGCACCGGGCACCGGTGTCGCCAGCCGGGGCGGCGTACTGGCGGCATCGGCCATGGGCAGGCCCGCCAGCCACAGCACGGCTAGGATCGCGCGCAACATCAGTAACCTCCTGTCGGGAACCTTCCTACAGGCTACGCCTAAATCAACGCTTTCGCCTGTCCGCCCGCCCTGCAAGCGCGCTAGACTCAATGGCATAACCGTCACCTGCCTGATCAGAACAAAGGAAACACCATGAGCGCCTCCTCTTCCGCTGCCGCCACCGCGCGCCTGGACCGCATTCTCGCCGACGCCAAGCGTGACAAGGAAATGGGCTACCGCGACAAGGCCCTGAGAATGTACCCGCACGTGTGCGGCCGCTGCGCCCGCGAGTTCGCCGGCAAGCGCCTGAGCGAGCTGACCGTGCACCACCGCGACCACAACCACGACAACAACCCCCAGGACGGCTCGAACTGGGAGCTGCTGTGCCTGTACTGCCACGACAACGAGCATTCGCGCTACACCGACCAGCAGTACTTCAGCGAAGGCTCCACCAGCACCCCGAGCATCGCCAAGGCCACGCACAACCCGTTTGCCGGCCTGGCTGGCTTGCTGAAGAAAGACTGACCATCGATTCGCCCCCCGCTGCTACCGGGCAGCCCGTATAATCGCGCTTTTTTTCGCGAAGGGCCCCGGTACGTGGCAAACAAACGATACAGCTGCATCGGCCTGTTCAACCCCAAGTCGCCGGAAAACGTCGGCTCGGTGATGCGCGCCGCGGGCTGCTATGGCGTCAACTCGGTGTTCTACACCGGCAAACGGTATGAGCGCGCCCGTGACTTCGTCACCGACACCAAGCGCGTGCACTACGACATCCCGCTGATCGGCATCGATGACCTGCAACGCATCATTCCGCTGGGCTGCACCCCGGTGGCGGTAGAGCTGGTGGACGGCGCCCGGCCCCTGCCGGAATACACCCACCCGGACCGCGCCATCTACATCTTCGGCCCAGAAGACGGGTCGCTGAGCGAAGAAGTGCGCGGTTGGTGTGAAGAGACCATCTACATCCCGACCGAGGGCTGCATGAACCTGGCGGCGACGGTGAATGTGGTGCTGTACGACCGTATGGCCAAGGGGCTGAATACCCGTTCGGGGCCCAAATTCAAGTAAAAAGCCGCCATTGCAGTGGCTGTACCGGCTCACCGCCGGTACAGCCACCACAAAAGCGGCCAGGTGCCGAACTCCGTCAGAACAGCACCGGTCTTGCTCAGCTCACGAAGCGTTGATCCAGATGGTCTTCAGTTCCGTGTATTGGTCATGGGCCCAGATGGACTTGTCGCGCCCACCAAAGCCAGACTCCTTGTAGCCACCGAACGGCGTGGTCACGTCACCTTCGCCGAAGCAGTTGACCGTGACCACCCCGGCGCGGATTTCACGCGACAGGCGCAGCGCATTGCGCAGGCTGCCGGTGTAGGCCGAGGCGGCCAGGCCGTAGACGGTGTCGTTGGCCAGCTCGATGGCTTCATCAATCGTTGCGAAGCTGGTCACGCTCAGCACCGGGCCGAAGATCTCCTCGACGAACAGCTTGCTGTCACGGCCAACATTGTCAACGATGGTCGGCTGCACATACACGCCGCTCTCGGTTTCGCCGCCCTGAACGATGCTGAGTTTTTGCCCGGCAGCGTATTCCAGGTACGACTTGACCTTCTCGAAATGCGACTTGCTGACCATCGCGCCCAGGCGGTTGTCCGGGTCCAGCGGGTCGCCCAGCTTCCAGTCCTTCAAGTGCTTGGCGATCAGGCCCAGCAGTTCGTCTTTCACGTCCTGGTGCACGATCAGGCGCGAGGAGGCCGAACAGTTCTCACCCATGTTCCAGAACGCACCGGCGGTGACGAACTGCGCCACTTCATCGAGGTCTTCGCAGTCGTTCATGACCACGGCCGGGTTCTTGCCACCCAGCTCCAGAACGATGCGCTTGAGGTTGGACTCGGCAGCATATTTCAGGAACAGGCGGCCGGTGTCGGTGGAGCCAGTGAAGCTGACCATCGGGATGTCCATGTGGCGGCCAATGGCCTCGCCCACTTCACGGCCACCACCGGGCACCAGGTTGAACACACCGGCCGGGATACCGGCTTCATGGGCCAGCTCGGCCACACGCAGGGCACTGAGGGTGGTTTCCTTGGCCGGCTTGACCACGATCGAGCAGCCGGCGGCCAGCGACGGGGCGATCTTCCAGGCCAGCATCAGCAGCGGGAAGTTCCACGGCAGCACCAGGCCGACCACGCCAATGGCTTCACGCACCACCATGGTCACGGCAGCGTTGCCGGTCGGGGCGGTGGCGTCGTAGATCTTGTCGATCAGCTCGGCGTGCCAGCGGATAGTGTGGATGGTCTCCGGCACGTCGACGGTCTGGCATTCACTGACCGGCTTGCCGCTGTCCAGCGCTTCCAGCACTGCCAGTTCGTGGGCGTTGTCTTCCAGCAACTGGGCGAATTTCTGCAGCACGTGCTTGCGATCGTTCGGCTGCATCTTCGACCAGGTGCCTGCCTCGAACACCCGCTTGGCCGCCGCCACGGCGACGTTCACGTCGTTGACGTCGCAGGCGGCGACTTCGGCCAGCTGCTTGCCGGTGGCCGGGTTGGTGGTGACGAAGGTGCGGCCAGAGATTGCATCGCGGAACTCACCGTCGATGAACGCCTGGGTGCGCAGTTGCAGGTCGGCGGCGATGGCCGCGTATTGTTCCTTGCTCAGCAATTCAGCCATTTTTTCCAGCCTCCTTATTTGATCTGGGCGATGGTGACCTTGAGTTCGGTGACCACACGCTGAAGTTCGGCCTTCTCGGCGTCATCCAGGTCATACAGCGGCTTGCGCACACCACCGGTCTTCAGGCCGTTGAGGGCAACGCCGTGCTTGATCGCCTGAACGAACTTGCCACCTTCGAGGAAGTCCATCAGCGGCATCATGGCGGCCATGATCTTGCGGCCTTTGTCGAAGTTCTTCTCGATCACGCAGGCCTCGTACAGGGCAACGTGCTCGCGCGGGATGAAGTTGGAGCCGGCGCAGACCCAGCTCTGAGCGCCCCAGGCGAAGAACTCCAGGGCCTGATCGTCCCAGCCGCAGGACAACTGGATGTTCGGGCGCTGGATGGCCAGGCGGTGCAGTTGGCCCATATCGCCGGAGCTTTCCTTGATGGCGACGATGTTCTGCACGTCGGCCACGGCGTCGAAAAACGCCTCGCCCATGCTCACGCTCATGCGGCCTGGGTAGTTGTAGAGCATGATCGGCAGGCCGGCGGCAGCGTCCACGGCTTTGACGTGCAGGGCGATTTCCTGCTGGGTCGGCAGCGCGTACGGCGGGGTACCGACCAGCAGCGCATCGGCCTTGATTTCCTTGGCATGCTGGGCGAAGGCCACGGCGTCTTCGGTGCGGATGCCACCGGTGCCAACGATCAGCGGCAGGCGGCCGTTGAGCACGTCCTTGGCCTGGGCGGCCAACTCGATACGCTCCTGGGCGGTGTGGGCGTAGTACTCACCGGTGGAGCCACCAATGATGACGCCGTGGATCTTCGCTTCGACCAGGTATTCGAGGACCTCGGCGAACGCCGCCTTGTCGATCGAGCCGTCCGCAGCCAGCGGGGTGATTGCCGGGGTGTAGATGCCTTCGAATTTCACGGTAGATTCTCCAGTGCGTTGCTCAGTGTTTTGAAGGCCGCAGCACACGTGGCTGCGGCGGGTCATACGCATTCAGCTCAGCGAAGCCGCTTGTTGCAGGTTCAGCGAGCGGGTTTCCGGGGCCAGCGCGACGGAAATCGCCAGGCCAATGAACGTCACCGCTGCAGCGGCGTACATGGTCGCGCCGATGCCATAGCTGTCCAGGGCGATGGGCACCAGCCAGGTGCCGATCGCGGCGCCAACGCGCGACAGCGAGGTGCCCACGCCCACCGCGCCTGCGCGGATCTCGGTGGGGAACAGTTCGTTGGGGTAGACCAGTTGCAGCACCTGGGCGCCGCCGATGAACAGCGCGTAGGCACCGAACAGCGCCAGGATGAGCATCTCGCTGGCGTTGCTGAAGGCACCGAGGCCCAGCAGCGCCAGCCCCGACCAGAAGAAGCTGTGCAGCAGCGTGGTGCGCCGGCCAATGGTATTCAGCAGGCGGGTACCGATAATGCAGCCCACCACGAACAGGCAGGTGATCGCCACCGAACCAATGGCAGCCCAGTCCCCTTTCAGGTTCAGTGCGCCCAGCACCTTGGGCGCGAAGGCATACACGGCGAACACCGGGATCACCGAGCACGTCCAGAACAGGCTGACGAACAACATGCGCTTGCCGTAACCGGAGTGCAGCAGGCTGAGGAACGACAGCTTGCGGGTCTTGGGCTCTTCCGGCAGGTTGTTCAGCGAGAAGCCAGGGCCGTACACACGCTTGATCACCTGCTCGGCTTCGGCCGAACGGCCCTTGCTGATCAGCCAGCGTGGCGATTCCGGGGTACCCAGGCGCAGGGCAAACAGCAGTGCACCGATCACCGCGGCACTGGCCAGCACCAGCCGCCAGGCGTCTTCACCGCCGTGGCGCAGAATGGCCTCACCGACCATGTAGGCGGTGGCCGCACCGGCGAACCACAGCACGGTCAGGGTGGCCAGGCGCGGCCCGCGGTTTTTCTTCGGCAGGAACTCCACCAGCAACGAGGTGGCCACCGGGTATTCAATGCCTACGGCAATGCCGATGGCAAACCGCAGCAGGAACAACGCCAGGGCCGACTCCACCCAGAACTGCGCCAGCGAGGCCAGGATGAACAAGGTCGGGCCGACGAAGAACACCCTTTTGCGGCCAAAGCGGTCGGTGAGCCAGCCGCCGAAGAAGCCACCGAAGAAAATGCCGATCAGCGCCGATGCGGCAATCATGCCTTGCCAGAAGCTGCTCAGGCTCAAGCCTGCGGACATCTGCACCATGGCCACGCCAATGATGCTCAGTACATAGCCGTCAACGAACGAGCCGCCGCCGGAACGCAAAGTCAGCAACTGGTGAAAGTTGTTGATCGGTACTTCTTCAATCGAAACATTCGGACTTGTCATTATTGTTCCTACCATTTCTGCTTACTACGTGTTTTCAAGGCGAACGCGCCCGCGAAACTGAAAAGACTGTTCAGCCCCGGGGACCCGGTAATAACCACCGGTGGTCAATTTCGGGCCGAGTGAGCCCGTGCCGGCTAACTGGGTGCCGACCTGTCTGTGCTATGCCTGATGCCTGTCAGCGATCAGCTTTCTTTGCCAGCGCGGAACTGCCCCCACATCAAGTTGGCGTTCAAACCCAGCGAAACCAGGGGTTGCGGCGGGTTCGCGGAAGGCCCGGGGGCATTTAGCAAAAACTCTATAAGTTCGTTCTTGTCGCCCGCCAGCCAGTCAGCCAGCAACTTGCCGGTGACCGTGCCACGGGTAACACCGAGGCCGTTGCAGCACAGTGCGCCGACCACATTGGGCGCCAACTTGCCGAAGAACCCCATGTGGTTGCGCGACAGCGCCAGGGCACCGCCCCAGGTGTACTCGAAGTCCACCCCGGGCAACATTGGAAAGCGCCGGGCGAACGATTCACGGTGGCGCTCGGCGAAGCGCTGCAGATACTTGCGGTTGCTGCGCCCGTCGGGGTTGTAACTGAAGCTGTTGCGGATCAGCAGGCGGTTGTCGACGGTACGGCGCAGGGTGGTGCCGAACGGGTCAGCAGGGATCACGCCCCAGTACGGGTTGCCGCCCAGCCGCGCCTGCTCTTCAGCGGTCAGTGGGCGGGTGATGCTGCCGTAGGTGAACACCGGCAGCATGCGGCCCTTGAGGAAGCCGAAGCTCATGCCGAAGGCATTGGTGGTCAGCACCAGCTTGTCGGCTGTGATCGAGCCCTTGGCGTGGCGCAGCACGACCTTGTCGCCATATTCCACATCGGTGATGGGCGTGTGCTCGTATAGCGAAACATTGCTCGGCAAGCTGTCGGCCAGGCCCTTGACCAGGGCCGAGGGCTGCAGCAGGGCAGTGCCCGGGGTGAACAGGCCTTTGCGGTAGAAATGCGTGCCAATGTGCCCGGGCAAGTCACGGGCCTCGATCACCTCATAAGGCTGGCCCAGCTTGTCCAGGCCGCGGCGGTAGGCGTCCAGCACGGCAATACCGCGGTCCTCGACGGCCGCCTGGTACTTGCCGCAGTGGCGGAACTGGCACTCGATGGCGTAGCGCTCGATCAGCTCCTTGAGGTACGACTGCCCGCCCAGGTTGAGCTTGAGCACGGTTTTGGCGATATCGATGTCGCCAATGTAGTCCTCGGCACCGATGTCGTGCGGCAGGTCGATGGCAAAACCGGCGTTACGCCCGGAGGTACCAAAGCCGACCTCCTGGGCTTCGACCAACACCACTTCGTCATGCGGAAAGTTCGTTGCCAGTTGGCGCGCAGCAGCCAGGCCGGTGAATCCGGCGCCGACGATCACCCAGCGGGCCTGGGTGTTGCCGCTGTGGGCCGGCCTTGGCGTGCGGGGCTTGCTCAGGTGATACCAGCCACAGGTGGCATCATCGGCAGGTAACGAACTTATTCTTGTCATTGGACTAACCTGGTGCTTGTTGTCGTCGAGCGGTCAGCCACTGCCGGCCTGACCGGGTCATTCATATCTGTAGCGGTACATCCAGCCCTTGTGGTGCGGCGTATTCGGCCATGCGCCGGCGCGACAGCTCGAAGTGCTCACGCACCAGTTGCCCAGCCATTTGCGGGTCACGGCGCTCGATCGCATCGATCATCTGGTCGTGCTGCGCGCAAGCGGTTTCCAGGTCACGTTGCATGTCATCGGTGGTCGGGTGGCGATAGAAGATCTTGCCCAGCCGGGTGTGGTCGATCAGCAAGCGACGCAGGCTCGGCAGCAGGTAGTCGTTGTGCGCCATCTTGCCGATTTCCAGGTGGAAGGCGTCGTTGTAGAGCACGCGGTTTTCCACATCACGGTCTTCGATCGCCTGGCGGAACTGGACCTGGATGGCCTTGAGCGCGTCGATTTCATCGGCACTGGCATAGGTGGCGGCCAGCTGCGTGGTGGCGATGTAGATCAGCGGCGCGGCAACGAAAAAACTGTGCAGCGACTCGTGGTTCATGGCCGCCACCCGCGGTGCGCGGTTGGCTTCCAGTTCGATGTAGCCCTCGGCGGCGATCTGGCGCAGCAGTTCACGCACGGGTGGGCGCGACAGGCCGAATTCGTCGCACAGGGCCAATTCGTCCACTACTGCCCCCGGGGCCAGTTCCATGCTCAGGATCCGGCGGCGCAGCGCCTCGGCCAATACGGCCTTGCGGTCCGGTGGCACTTGCGCTTCGAGGGGTTGAACGGCGGTTTTCATGGCGGCCTTTTTTGTGGTCATGGCGCTGTGTCTACTATTTGTATAACGACTATAGGTCACTGTTAGACAATGTGTCTACAGCATTTCAGATAAACGGCTGAATCTGTCTGAGCCTTTGTTTTCAAGGCTTCCAGCGGTTTCGACAGCGGTGATTAAACACCCTTGAAGCTGCATTGCCAAACCGGACAGGGTATTCGCCATATACGACACAGCCCGCTGCTTTTCACCGTTTCAAGCCCACCCAGGGCTCGCCGCCGAGCGATGCAACTGAACGCAGGCGTTGCCGTGCAGGTCAGCTGCTTACATTCCACAAGGAGGGTTTGCCATGCTCGATAGCCATTCCGCTGCGCCGTCGCAGCACAATGTTCATGGCCTGGAACGTGCCAGCTCACTGGCCGGTGGGGCGCTGATGTTCAGCAAAGGGCTGCGCCGTGGCGGCCTGGTTGGCTTGCTGCAGATGGCGGTGGGTGGCCTGGCCGTGGCGCGTGGGGTCAGCGGGCACTGCGCCACCAAGGCTTGGTGGCTGCGGCACCGGCAGGAGTATCAGCGCTTGCGGTCGGATATCGAGCGTAGCGCGGCGGACCTGGAGGCGTTGAAAGCCAGCGCCGAGGCGGCCACGCGCGGAGTGACGGTGACCGGGAAAGATCCGTTGGCTGGCGGTTGATTCCTGCATTGCCTGTGCCGGCCTCTTCGCGGGCTTGCCGCTCCCACAGGTGTTGCGCATGCCTGGAGGGCAGTGCTGTCCTTGTGGGAGCGGGCGAGCCCGCGAAGAGGCCGGCACAGGCAAAAAGAATATCTAGCGCAACGCCTTGCTCTGCAACACCTCAGACCGCCGCCCCAGCACATTCTCGCTGATCTGCACGAACTCTTCGGTACTCACGCTCGGCAAGCGCATCAGCCCGAGCACCACATCATCCAACGAACGCTTGGCCTGGGTATGAATGCGGATTTCCTTGTCCAGCGCCTGCAGCAGCATCACACCACGGGCGACCTGCGCCGGGGTGGCCTGTTCGCCACGCAGCCGGGTCACCTTCGCGCCCTGCTTGCTCAGGCGCGCCTGCCAGGCCTGGTAGCGGTCGTCGCTCACCCCGCCAGAGCGGCGCAGCAACTCGCTGGCGTAGTAATCGGTCAAGCTTTCGACCAGCCAGTCATTGCCGTCACGCCCACGGATCTGCGCAAACAACTGCACCACTTCACGCAGCAACGGGCTGCTGCCGTTCTCGCTGACCATCGGCCTGCCACTGTGCAGGTACACCGACCCCTGCGCCGCCAGCGCCCCACGCCACATACCGTCGCGCGCGCCCACCAGCAGCAGCTTCGGCGGGTTACGCGGGAACACTGCCTGCAGTTGCGGCCAGACGAAGGTGAGCAAGGTCAGGCTGTCCATGCGCCGCATGCCCTGCCCCACCGGCGCGGCCACGGTCACGTCGGTATCGCCCAGACGGGCACGGCGGCTGCCCAGGTCACCGGCGAGCATCCAGCCAGTAGGGCGGTCGAACAGGCGCGATACATTGTCGATGCGGAACTTGTCCTGGCCGACGCGCGGCCAGGGCGTTTCGATGCTCTTCCAGCCCGCTGGCAGGTCGAAGGCCAGGCGCGCCACCAGCTCGGTCCCATCCTGCTGGTCGAGGCGCGCAGGCGGCACCAACTGGTCGCCCAGGAACAGCGCCCAGTGCGGGGTGATACGCGACGAAAACACGCCGCTGGCAAGCTTCTGGTCCAGCAGCACGCGGTAGCTGAGGCTGGTCTTGCCGGCCGCAGGCTGCCATACGCCCCGCTGACCTTTCAGTTGCCATTGGCCATCGGCCTGGAAGCCGCTGTAGGCCCCGGCCTTGCCCAGGTCGAAGTCAAGGCTGCGCACCGCGCTGCCGTCCGCCAGGGTCAGGCGAACTTCTGCCTGGCCGCTGGCAGGCAGCAGGCGCACTTCGTAATCGAGATTGACCTTTTTCGCCCAGGCGGGCGCACTGGCCATCAGGCCCAACAGCAACAACAGCTGGCAACGCATACAGAAACTCCTTGTTCCCCGTGGCAGCGGGCCGCGCTGCTCAGCTGGCGCGGAAAATCAGGTGGTCTTCCCAGTCGTCTTCGTGCACATCCTGCTCCCTGAGCATACGCCCCGCCTGGGAAATGCGCTGTTCATGGACCTGTTGGCGGTCGCCACAGACCAGGTGGTGCCAAGCGGGCAAGTCCTTGCCCTCGCTGACCAGGCGGTAACCACAGGTACTGGGCAGCCAGGTGAACTGGTCGGCCTTGCCCGGGGTGAGCTGGATGCAATCCGGCACCTGGGCGAAGCGGTTGGGGTAGTCGCTGCACTGGCAGGTTTGCAGGTCCAACAGCTTGCACGCGATACGCGTGTAATAGACGCTGTTGTCGTCCTCGTCCTCGAGCTTTTGCAGGCAGCACAGGCCGCACCCGTCGCACAGCGACTCCCACTCCTGGGCATTGAGTTGTTCGAGGGTCTTGCGCCGCCAGAACGGCGCGTTGTCAGCGATCATTACACGGTTACCTGCATTCATCTTGTGGTCGCGGCGCGCAGCGGCGCCAGTCTAGAGCCTGGCCTTGAGCAAAGCCAGGCCGCTTGTCAGTCGCAACGCGAAGCAGTAGCGTGCGCGTTTTCCGTCCGTTTGCAGGAGCCGCCATGAGCGCCACCCCCCGCGTTGCCGATTACGCCATCAACGAGCAGTTCATCAACCGCTGGTCGCCCCGCGCCTTCACCGCCGAACCGATCAGCGAAGAAACCCTGCTGAGCTTCCTCGAAGCTGCCCGCTGGGCACCGTCGGCGTACAACTCGCAGCCTTGGCGCTTCCTGTATGCCCGCCGTGACACCCCGAACTGGGAGCGCTACCTGAGCCTGCTGGTACCGTTCAACCGTAGCTGGGCGCAACAGGCGTCGGCGCTGGTGCTGGTGATGTCCAAAACCACTTTCGCCGCCCCGGGTGCCACCGAAGAAAAACCGGCGCTGTGGCATACCTTCGACACCGGCTCCGCCTGGGGCCACCTGGCCCTGCAGGCCAGCATCAGTGGTTGGCATACCCACGGCATGGCCGGTTTCGACCAGGCCCTGACGCGTCAGGAGCTGAAGATCCCTGAAGGCTACGAGCTGCATGCCATGGTGGCGATCGGCAAGCTCGGCGACAAGGCCAGCCTGGACGAAGCGCTGCAGGCGCGTGAAATGCCTAGCCCGCGCAAGCCGCTGAGCGAGCTGGCGGCTGAGGGGGATTTCAGCCTGTAAGTTTTGGGTTGGCAGTACTGGCCCATTCGCGGGTAAACCCGCTCCTACGCCACCCGTTGTAGGAGCGGGTTCACCCGCGAACAGGCCGGCACAGGCCAAAGCAGTCAGTAGCCCCTGGCGAAGTCCACTTCACCGCGCAACCCCTGCCCGGCTTCATACGCCCGCATATTCTCGACAAACAACCGCACCATCGCCGCCGGCGAGGTGGGCGCCGAGCTGTGCCCGGTCAACAACAAGCCCCAGGCCGTCCAGAACGGGTGCTGCCTGGGCAACGGCTCCTGGCGGCACACATCGATCACCGCCCCGGCCAGATGCCCCTCTTTCAACGCCGCTACCAGGTCGGCATCGACCACCGCTGCACCCCGCCCGGCATTGATGAACAGCGCCGTGGGCTGGAAGCACTTGAACAGTGCAGCGTTGTACAAGTCGTGGGTAGCCGGGGTATCCGGCAGCAGGTTGAGCACGTAGTCGACCTGGCCAACCATGCGCGGCAGGTCGGCCAGCGCCGCCACTTCGACGAACGGTGCCTGCTCGCGGGCGCTGCTGGCAACGCCGTACAGCACCACGCCAAACGGCTGCAGAAACTCGGCCACGCGCTGGCCGATGTCGCCGGTGCCCACGATCAGCACCCTGCGCCCTTCCAGCGTTCGCCCCGGGCGGTCGTCCCAGCGCCGCTCGACCTGGCTGACCAGCCGCGACAGCACCTCGCGCTCATGGCCAAGCATGTAGGTGAGCATGTACTCGGCCATTACCTGGCCGAAAATGCCCACCGCTCGGGTCAGGCGATAGTCACGCGGCAAGCCGTCGGCCAGCAACGGTGTGATGCCGGCCCAGGTCGACTGCAGCCAGCGCGGTTGGTGGCCCTGGCGCAGCAAGCTCGCCAGCAGGTCGGGCTGGCCCAGCCACACCGGGCAACGCGGTGCCTGGCGGGCCAGTTCGGCCGAGTCGCCACTGGTCAGGATTTCCACTTCAGACGCGGCTGCGCGCAAAAGCGCGGCGTAGCGGGCATGGTCATGCTCGGCAATCAGTACGCGCATGTTCAGGCCGGGTCGTTGCGGCGCAGCAGCTCTTCGGGCAGGTGCTCGATGTACTCGTCATCCGGCGGTGGCATCTGCAGGTGGTAGCCCTGGTTGTCGAGGTTCTCCAAGACCTTGGTGATGTCTTCGCGGGCCAGCTTGCGTTCCGGGCTGAGCACCAGGTCGAAGGCATGCACGGGGGTGCCGAAGAACGGCAGCAGGCCTTCTGGCACGCGCTCAAGGCCGTCAGCCTTGAGCACGTACAGGTACATTTCGTTCTTGCGGGGGCTCTTGTAGATGGAGCAAATGCGTTTCATCGGGTCTCTCCGGCGCCTGCAAGGCTGTCCAGCAGGGCCTGGCCCATGCGCTCACGGCGCCAGCCGCGCAGCGAATCGGGCAATTGATAAGGGCCATTGGGGTAACCGCTCTTGAGCAGTGCCTCCAGGGCTTTTTTACGCAGCATCAGCTCAGGGGCAATGCCCAGGCGCTCGCCTTCGGCCTGGCCGATGGCGCGCAGCTGCTTGAGGATGCCGCTGGCTTCGATCGGCAGCGGCTCGGGCAAGGGCGCTGGCCACTGCTCGGCAGGCAGGCTGGCGGCGCGCTTGATCAGTTGGATGAGAAACTCACCGTCCTGACGAATGGTGCGCGGGTGCATCTCTTCAACCTTGGCCAGTGCCGACAGGTTGCTCGGCTGGTTCTTGGCAATGGGCCACAGCGAGTGCTCCTTGAGCACGCGGTTGCGGGGCACATCGCGGCTGCGGGCAGTACGCTCGCGCCAGGCGCACAGCTCACGCAGCACGGCCAACTGCTGGGGCGCCAGCTTCCAGGCCAGCTTGACGTCACGGTACAAGGTGGCTGGCTCGACTTCGCGACGCAAGGCGGCGACCAGCTCGGCGCCATCCTCCAGCACCCAGGCATACTTGTCGTCGCTCAGGCGCGGGCGCAGCACATTGAACAGCTCGGCCAGGTGCACGGCATCTTCGGCCGCGTAGCTGACCTGGGTGTCCGACAATGGGCGCTGCAGCCAGTCGGAGCGGGTTTCGCCCTTGGGCAGGTCGATGCCCAGCACTTCCTGCACCAGGCGCGAGTAGCCCATGGAAAAGCCAAGGTTCAGGTAACCGGCGGCCAGCTGGGTGTCGAACAACGGTTGTGGCAACTTGCCGGTCAGGCGCAACAGCACTTCGAGGTCTTCGCTGCAGGCATGCAGCACCTTGACCACACCGCTGTTTTCCAGCAGGTCGGCCAGGGGTTGCCAGTTGCCGATCAGCAGCGGGTCGATCAGAAAGGCCCGTTGGCCGTCGCCAATCTGGATCAGCCCGGCCTTCGGGTAAAAGGTATCGACCCGCATGAACTCGGTATCGACGGCGACAAACGGCAGTTGCTGCCAGTCGCGGCAGTGTTCAGCCAGGCTCTGGTCGTCACATATCCAGTGAATTTCGATGGCCACAAGGCTCTCCCACTAACATTGGCGCGCAGTATATACGGCGCGGGCACTGCTGGTGAAACCCGGGCCATCCTTGATATCGATCAATGGTGCGTTTGCACGCAGGGTGCAGGCATCAGCGCTTGGCCGTCAGCCACGGGCGGCAACTGGCGAACATGTCCAGCGACCGTTGGTAGACCTCGGTGTGCACCTGCAGCAGGCCAAGCATCGAGTGGAACAGGTTGTCTTGCGACAGCGGGGCGTCGCTGAGCTTGGCCAGGCAATCGGTATCGAGGCCGAAGTCCTCCTTGTAGCTGTCGGAGAACCAGGTCAGCAGCGGAACGTGCTTCTGCTGCTCGGGGGCGATGGCGTACGGTGTGCCGTGCAGGAACAGGTTGTACTCACCCAGCGACTCGCCATGGTCGGACAGGTAGATCATCGCCGTGTCCACCTTGTCCTGCTTGCTGCGCAGGGTGTCGATCAACGAGGCCAGCACCTTGTCGGTATAGGCCAGGGTGTTGTCGTAGCCGTTGATGATTTGCTGTTCGCTGCACTGGTTCAGGGCATTGCTCTGGCACACCGGGCTGAAACGCTCGCCGCCCTCGGGGTAGCGCTTGAAGTACTCGGGGCCATGGCTGCCCATCTGGTGCAGCACCAGCACGGTGTCCTTGTCGAGGTTGTCGATCAGCGCATCCAGGCCTTGCAACAGGATCTGGTCATGGCATTCACCGCCGGCGCACAGTTGCGGGTCTTTGAGGTTGCTGACATCGATGAACTGCACGCGATCGCAAGTGCCCTTGCAACCCGACTGGTTGTCCCGCCACTGCACAGCAAGGCCGGCACGCTGGAGGATGTCCAGCAACCCTTCGCGGTTCTTGGCAACACTGGCGTCGTAGTCCTTGCGCTGCATGCCAGAGAACATGCACGGTACCGAAACCGCCGTTTCCGTGCCGCACGAATGCACGTCGGAGAACGCCAGCAGGCCCTGTTCCTTGGCCAGGTTCGGCGTGGTATCGCGGCCATAGCCCAAGACACCGAAGTGGTCTGCCCGGGCACTTTCCCCGACCACCAGCACGGTCAGCGATTTGCGCTCATGCTTCTGCCAGGCCACATCACGCTTGGCATCTTCGCCGTAATGCTGGAACGGCCGCGCTGCGGTACCAACGCGTTCGCCGACATAACCAATGGAGGCGCCCACGATATTGCTTGGGGTCAGCATCAGGCGCAGTTCGTGGTGGTTGCGAAACAGCGACGAAAGCCCTTGGTAGTTGACCAGCGCCACCGAGCCCAGCGCCACCACGCAAGCACCGCTCACCAGCAGCTTGCCCAGCAGTTCGTGATGCCAGCGGCGGTAGGCGATCTGCGCCTTGCACACCAGCACCGAAGGCAACACACCCAGCAGCAGGATGTAAGCGGCAAACTTGAATGACATCAGGTCGCGCACTTCCGCCACATTGGTTTCGGCCATGTTGCGGAACATGCCCGCATCGATAAGTACGCCGTACTGGTTCATGAAGTAAGCCACGCCGGCGCCACTGATGAACAAGACCACAAGTAACGGCTTCAACACATAACGGAAGGCAAATAAAGTGAGTACCAGGTTGAACGCGAACAGCATCAGCACGGCGAACGCCAGAATCAACCACAACCCCGACATGCCGGGGGGCACGACCGCTTGCAGATGCTCCCAAAGGAGCATGTTGAAGCCGATCAGCAGGTACAGGCTGGCCAGCAGCGTGACCCATTCAGTCCGCAGGGATTTGAAATTGAGCATCAGTGTTCGCAATCAAGAGTGGTTATCAACCCCGCGGCCCGACGGCACCGTGGGAAAGTTGGGCGAACTCTAGAAAGCGCACCATCAATTTTTTGTGAAAAAGTCGGTAACAATTTAGTGATGGAGAGGCTTTTGCCCGTTAATACCGTTTTCTTCAGCTGCCGTTCAGCCTGCAGCCCGTGAACGGCTTGCGCAAAGACGGCTATCCTCAGTGGTCAGGACCTAATCGACAAACCCGACAGAGGTGAAGAAATGCCAGTTCCGCATGATCTGCTCGCTGACCTGCACATTACCGCTGAGAAGTTCCAGGCACTGATGGACAACGACCAGGCGCTGCATGCACTGCACAAGGAATACAACGCCAAAGACAAGGAGGTGGTGGCCGCCGAAGGCAACGGCACCAACGACGACGCCGTCAACCGCCTGCGCAAGGAGCGGTTGCTGATCAAGGACAAGATCGAACGGATCATTCATCCGCCCAAATCCTGACTGACCATTTTCTTTGAATTGACCGGCCCTATCGCCGGCAAGCCAGCTCCCACAGGGGCCCCACAGTACTGCGAACCTGTGATGCACCTGTGGGAGCTGGCTTGCCGGCGATAGGGCCGCAAACCCTTACACAGCAACCAGCGCTTTCAACGCCCCATCCAGGTCTTCGATCAGGTCGCGGTAATCCTCGATCCCCACCGACAGCCGCAGCAGGTTCTCGCTGATGCCCATCACACCCTTCTGCTCCGGGCTCAGCGAGCAGTGCGACATGCTCCACGAGTGGTTGATCATGCTCTCCACCCCGCCCAGCGAGTCGGCCAATACAAAGATCTGCAGCGCCTCGACCAGGCGGTTGAGCGCGGCGCGGTCGCCCTTGACCTTCATCGCCACCACCGCGCCGCCACTGCGCATCTGGCGCTTGCACAGTTCATGCTGCGGGTGGCTTTCCAGCCCGGGGTAATACACCTGCTCGACCTGCGCGTGGGTTTCCAGAAAGCGCGCCACCTGCAGGGCATTGGCGCACTGGCGCTCCATGCGCACATCCAGGGTCTTGAGGCCGCGCAGGGCCAGGTAACAGTCGAACGGCCCTTGCACCGCGCCGATGGCCATGCTGATGCGGCGCAGGCGCGCCAGCAGCGCGTCATTGGCCGCGACCACCACACCGCCAGTCAGGTCAGAGTGGCCGCCAATGTATTTGCTGGCCGAGTGCATCACCAGGTCCACCCCCAAGTTGATCGGGCGCTGGTTCCACGGCGAGCAGAAGGTGTTGTCGATGCAGGTGAGGATGCCCTTGGCCCGCGCCAGGTCGCACACCGCCTTGATGTCGACCAGGTGCAACAACGGGTTGGTCGGCGACTCGATCCAGATCAACTGGGTTTCGGGCTTGATCGCCGCGGCCACCGCGCCCAGGTCGTTGAGGTCGACATAGGTGGTGGTCAGGCCTGAAGTACGGCTGCGGTAGTCTTCCAGGATGCGGAAAGTGCCCCCGTACACGCCGTTCATCACGACCACGTGGGCATCCTTGGGCAGCAGCTCCAGTACCGTGGCGGTGGCATTAACCCCCGAGGCGCAGGCCACGGCACCCACGCCTTCTTCCAGCGCCGCTACGCAGGTTTCGTAAGCATGCCGGGTGGGGTTGCCCACGCGGCTGTAGGAGTACTCCGGCTTGTCGTCGAGGCTGCGTTTGGTGAACGAGCTGGCGGTGACGATGGCCGGGAAAATGGCATTGTCGGCAACACTGAACTGCTCGCCAGCGTGAATGGCACGGGTGGCGAAATTGCGCGGCTTGTCGGACATGGTCAGGCCCATTGGCAGAATGAAAGCTGCCACTATGGCACAAGCCAAATCGCCTGGCCTTGGGGTAACCTGTGAAATATTTTCCGGCACGGCCAGCGCGCGATATGGACAGCTTCGACCAGCACATTCTTACCCTGCTTCAGCGCGATGCCTCGATGTCGCTCAAGGACTTGGCCGAAGCCGTCAACCTGTCCACCACCCCGTGCTGGAAGCGGGTCAAGCGCCTGGAAGAAGAAGGCTACATACTCGGCCGTGTCGCCCTGCTGGCCCCTGAACGGCTAGGGCTGGGGCTGACGGTGTTCGTCCAGCTCAAGACTCAGCGCCACGACAGCGCCTGGCTGGCGCAGTTTGCCGCGACCGTGACCGGGTTCGAGGAGGTGATGGAGTGCTACCGCATGTCTGGCGACTGGGACTACATGCTGCGGGTGGTGGTGGGGGATATTGCGGCGTATGACCGGTTTTACAAAAAGCTGATTACCAGCACCGAGGGGTTGTCGAACATTACCTCCAGTTTTGCCATGGAACAGATGAAGTACACCACGGCTTTACCGGTGAACCGTGGCTGATGGCTGTGGGGCATATTGCCGGCAAGGCGCACAGGGATTGCATCAGGGCTGACAGGTGGTTGCCAGAAGATATGCAGCGCCTGTGAGATTGAGCGCCGCCCGCGCGGCGCTTCGCGGGTAAACCCGCTCCTACGTTTGTTTCGGGCCAGTCCATCCTGTGCCAGGCGCGCGCGACCGCCTTGTTTGTACGGCGCGATATTGAGGTGGGCGCCAAGGCGTTCGCGCGCAAATCCCACGGGAATAATTGGCCCGAAACAAGCGTAGGAGCGGGTTTACCCGCGAAGCGCCGCGCGGGCGGCGCTCGATCTCGCAGGCGCTGAAGATGCTGCGCCTTCCGGGGCCCGCCGCAGGGCCCTTGCAGGCGCCCGTCAATCCGAAGCCAGCACCGCCGCAATCCGGTTCCCGGCTTTGGCCTTCTCCAGCTTGATCGCCACAAACTTCGAGGTCGGGGTGTACGTCCCCTCGCCATAACTCTCCAGCGGCACCAGCGGGTTGGTCTCGGGGTAGTAAGCCGCCGCCTGCCCTTGCGGCACGTCATACGCCACCAGGCGGAACCCCGACACCCGCCGCTCCACACCATCCTCCCACAGCGACACCAGGTCCACGTGCTCACCCGGTTCGAAGCCCAGGCGGCGGATATCGGCCTCGTTGACGAACACCACTTCGCGCAGGCCGAACACCCCACGGTAGCGGTCGTCCAGGCCATACAGGGTGGTGTTGTACTGGTCGTGCGAACGCAGGGTCTGCAAGATCAGGTCGGGCTTGTCCCCGCGGGCCAGCACCTTGGCGTTGACCAATGCCTCGGGCAGCGTGTGGGGCATGAAGCGCGCCTTGCCGGTGGCCGTGCGGAAGTTGCGCTCGGCAGCGTGGTTACCCAGGTGGAACCCGCCAGGGCTGTTCAGGCGTTCATTGAAACGCGCGAAGCCGGGGATGACGTCGGCAATCATGTCGCGGATGCGGTTGTAGTCGGCCACCGCATAGGCCCAGTCGATCGGCTGGTTGCCCAGCGTGGCCTTGGCCATGCCGGCGATGATCCATGGCTCCGAACGCATGTGCGGCGAGCGCGGGCGCAACTGGCCATGGGAGAGGTGCACCATGCTGAAGGTGTCTTCCACGGTCACGCCCTGCGGCCCTGCGGCCTGCAGGTCGATTTCGGTGCGGCCCAGGCATGGCAGGATCAGCGCGTCGCGGCCGGTGACCAGGTGCGAGCGGTTGAGCTTGGTGGAAATCTGCACAGTCAGCGCACACTTTTGCAGCGCGGCATGGGTACGCGGCGTATCCGGGGTGGCTTGGGCAAAGTTGCCGCCCAGGGCGACGAACACCTTGGCCCGCCCCTCCTCCATGGCCTTTATCGCCAGCACCGCATTGTGCCCGTGGGCACGCGGCACACGGAAGCGGAAGCGTTTTTCCAGGGCGTCGAGCAGTGCTGCCCGGGGCTTCTCGTCGATGCCCATGGTGCGGTCGCCCTGCACGTTGCTGTGGCCGCGCACCGGCGACAGGCCAGCGCCGGGCTTGCCGACGTTGCCGCGCAGAAGCTGCAGGTTGACGATTTCCTGCACGGTTGCCACCGAATGGCGGTGCTGCGTCACGCCCATGGCCCAGCACATGATGACCCGCTCGGCCTTGCGGTACATACGCGCGGCCAGTTCGATCTCGGCCAGGGTCAGGCCAGACTGCTCAACGATGTGTTCCCACGCCGTGGCGTCGACCGCCGCCAGGTAGCCATCGATACCGCTGGTATGCTCGGCGATGAAGGCGTGGTCGAACACCGGCGGTTCGCCCTTGGCCTGGGCCTCGCGTTCCCACTGCAAAAGGAACTTGGCAATACCGCGCATGGCCGCCATGTCGCCCCCCAAGGCTGGGCGGAAGTACGCGCTGGAAGTCGGCTCAGAGCCATTGCTGAGCATTTCGAACGGGTGCTGCGGGTGCTGGAAGCGCTCCAGGCCACGCTCTTTGAGCGGGTTGAAGCACACCACCTGGGCACCGCGCTTGACCGCTTCACGCAGCGGTTCGAGCATGCGCGGGTGGTTGGTGCCGGGGTTCTGGCCAATCACGAAAATGGCATCGGCCAGTTCCAGGTCGTGAAACACCACGGTGCCTTTGCCCACCCCCAGGGTTTCCGACATGCCCGAGCCGCTGGCTTCGTGGCACATGTTGGAGCAGTCCGGGAAATTGTTGGTGCCATAGGCACGCACGAACAGCTGGTAGAGAAACGCCGCTTCATTGCTGGCCCGGCCCGAGGTGTAGAACTCGGCTTCGTCCGGCGATTGCAGTGCGCGCAGGTGCCGGGCAACCAGCTCGAACGCTTCTGCCCAGGTGGTTTCCACGTAATGGTCGGTGGCTGCGTCATAGCGCATCGGGTGCGTCAGGCGGCCTTGGTATTCAAGCCAATAGTCGGTCTGTTGCTTCAACGCGCTGACGCTGTACTTGGCAAAGAAGGCCGGGTCCACCGAGCGGCCGGTGGCTTCCCAGTTGACCGCCTTGGCGCCGTTTTCGCAGAACTTGACCATGTCGCTTTCCGGCGACTCGCCCCAGGCACAGCCTGGGCAGTCGAAGCCGCCGTTCTGGTTGGTCTTGAGCATGGCCCGCAGGTTCTTGAAGGCGTTGTCACTGCCCAGCCAGCTCTTGGTCACGCTTTTCAGCGCCCCCCAGCCGGCGGCGGCGCCTTTGTAGTCCCTGGTGTGTTCGTCCTGGCTCATGCGGTGAATCCTCACGCTTCGGTGCTTTGTTTCAGCCTATGGAGCGTGGGGCGGGGCGTCCAATCGAAAGATCTTACGGCGTGATAAGCGCTTTCGATCACGGCAGGCAGGCGACGAGCTGCCAGGCCGCATGATAGAGACCGTCGATCATGCAGTCGGACAAAGCAATTTGACGGCCCTGCGCCCAGGTTATAGCTTGGACAGAAATGCCCCCCCTTCCCAGACGCGAGCGCGAACGTGGAACAGAACAGCCGGGCCCTGATCGACGGCTTCAACCGGAAAATCGACTACCTGCGGATGTCGGTCACCGACCGCTGCGACTTCCGTTGCGTGTACTGCATGGCCGAAGACATGCAGTTCCTGCCGCGCCAGCAGATTCTCAGCCTGGAGGAACTGTTCCAGGTGGCCGAGCGTTTCGTCGCCCTCGGCACCCGCAAAATCCGCCTGACCGGTGGCGAACCCCTGGTGCGCCAGGGCATCGTCGACTTATGCGGGCGCATCGCCGCCCTGCCCGGCCTGCGCGAACTGTGCCTGACCAGCAACGGCTCGCAGCTTGGCCGCCTGGCCCAGCCGCTGTTCGACGCCGGCGTTACACGCCTGAACATCAGCCTCGACAGCCTGGACGCCGACCGCTTCAAACAACTGACCCGCACCGGCGACCTGCACCAGGTCATTGCCGGCATCGACGCAGCCCGGCAGGCCGGCTTCAAGCGCACCAAACTCAACTGCGTGGTGCTCAAGGGCCGCAACGACCATGAACTGGTCGACCTGGTGCGCTTTGCCATCGACCGCGAGCTGGACATCACCTTCATCGAAGAAATGCCCCTGGGGGTTATCAGCGAGCATGAACGTGGCGAGTCGTTCTGCTCCAGCGATGAAGTACGGGCGCTGCTGGCTGAACAGTTCACCCTGGTCGAGTCTACCGAAACGTCGCAGGGGCCGGCCCGTTACTGGCGCCTGGCCGAAGCGGCCAACACCCGGGTCGGCTTCATTTCGCCGCACAGCCACAACTTCTGCGCCACCTGCAACCGCGTGCGCCTGACCGTCGAGGGCCGGCTGCTGCTGTGCCTGGGCAACGAGCATTCGGTAGACCTCAAGCACGTGCTGCGCGCCCACCCGGGCGACCCCGACCGCCTGGAAAAGGCCATCCGCGACTCGCTGCACCTCAAGCCCTACCGCCATCACTTCGAAGTCGGTGGTGACGTACAGATCCTGCGTTTCATGAACATGACCGGCGGCTGAGCAGCTGCCTCTGGATTGCCATGATCGTCCACCCCGCACCCGATGTGTTGCGCGTGTTGTTCACCCTCAAGGGTTCGATCATCAAGCGCATTGCCCTGCGCTGCCTGACGGTCACCCTGCTGGCCGCATTGATCGTGCTGGTCGAGCGGCATTACCCGGCGTTTTTCTACCCGGTCAGCGCCACCCCATTCACCTTGCTGGGCCTGTCGCTGTCGATCTTCATGAGCTTTCGCAACAACGCCTGCTATGACCGTTGGTGGGAAGGGCGCAAGGCCTGGGGCAAGCTCATCATCGAAACCCGCTCGTTCGTGCGTGAGAGCGTGGTGATCGGCGATGAAGCACTACGCCAAGAGCTGCTGCGCAGCCTGTGCGGGTTTGCCCATGCGCTGAATGCGCGGTTGCGCAACGAAGACGACCTGGCTGCCGCCCGCCCATGGTTGCCCCGGCCCGAGGCGATCAGCCCGCACAATGTGTGCGACGGTATCCTGCGTGAGGTAGGCAGCCAATGCTCGCGGCTGGCCGAGCGACAACAGATCACTGACTGGCGTTACAGCCTGCTGGAGCAGCGGCTGGTGGGGCTGACCGAGGTGCAGGCCACCTGCGAGCGCATCAAGGGCACGCCACTGCCGTTTCCCTACACGCTGTTGTTGCACCGCACCATCTACATCTTCTGCCTGTTGTTGCCGTTTGCCCTGGCCGAGCCGCTGGGCTGGCTGGCGCCGCTGTTCACCACCCTCGTCGGCTACACGTTCTTTGGCCTGGATGCGATTGGCAACGAACTGGAAGACCCGTTCGGGCGGGATGAAAACGACCTGCCGACCGATGCCCTGGTGCGGACCGTGGAGCGGGATGTACTGGCGGGGTTGGGGGAACAGCAGTTGCCGCCGGCGTTGTTGCCGGCGGGGCATGTGCTGAGCTAAGGGCCCTATCGCCGGCAAGCCAGCTCCCACAGGGACCACACAGATTTCAGAACCTGTGCAATACCTGTGGGAGCCGGCTTGCCGGCGATAGGGCCGGTACAGGCGAACGATCAGCCCCGGCTTGCACAGGCCTCGATAGGCAGCAGGTGCTTGACGAAGTTGCACGGCCGGTGCCGGGCATCCAGCTGCTCGGCCAGGATCCCCTCCCACGCTGTACGGCAAGCCCCGGTAGACCCCGGCAGGCAGCACACCAGCGTGCGGTTGGCCAGCCCGGCCAGCGCCCGGCTCTGCACGGTCGAGCTGCCGATATCCAGAATCGACAACGCGCGGAACAGCTCGCCAAAGCCATCGATGCGTTTGTCCAGCAGGCACCCGACCGCCTCTGGCGTGCTGTCGCGGCCGGTAAAACCGGTACCGCCGGTGATCAGCACCGCCTGCACCTGGTCATCGGCAATCCAGGTGGCCACCTGGGCGCGGATCTTGTACAGGTCGTCCTTGAGCAGCGCCCGTGCCACCAGGCGGTGGCCGACCTCTACCGAACGGCTGGCCAGCAGTTCGCCGGAGGTGTCGTTGTCGAAGGTGCGGGTATCGCTGACAGTCAGCACGGCGATGTTCAGCGGTACGAAGACCGCATCGGGTTGGACGCGCACAACAGGAACTCCTTGAATGGCCTTTTCGCCACGCTAAGGGGATGCTCCGAGGGCGTCCAATCGATATGGCGAACCGTTCCATCGACAGGCTCTATCGCTGCCTGGAGGTAGCCGCAGCATCTTCAGCGCCTGTGAGATCGAGCGCCGCCCACGCGGCGCTTCGCGGGTAAACCCGCTCCTACGTTTGTTTCGGGCCAATTATGCCTGGGGGATTTTCGCGCGAACGCCTTGGCGCCCGCCACGATATCGCGTCGTAAAAACAAGGCGGTCGCGCGCGTCCGGCACAGGCAATACTGGCCCGAAACAAACGTAGGAGCGGGTTTACCCGCGAAGCGCCGCGCGGGCGGCGCTCGATCTCACAGGCCCTGCATTTCTTGTAACAAACACCTGTCAGCCCTGACGCCATCCCAGCGGAAGCTGGCTTGCCAGCGACAGGGCCCGCACAGGCACCATCAAACAATGGCCAGCCACCGCAGAGTTGGTTAAGGTCAACACACCCCGCACGCCAGGCATTTCCATGGACATCAAGCAGCTCAAGTTCCTCATCGCCCTCGACCAGACCCGCCATTTCGGCCAGGCGGCGGCGCTGTGCCATATCACCCAGCCGACGCTTTCCATGCGCCTGCGCAACCTGGAGGACGAACTGGACCTGGTGCTGGTCAAACGTGGCCAGCGCTTTGAAGGCTTTACCGAAGCCGGCGAGCGCATTCTGGCCTGGGCCCGCACCCTGCTCGCCGCGCACGACGGCCTGCAGGCCGAGGCGGCCAGCTGCCGCGGCCAGGTGGTCGGCAGCCTGCGCCTGGGCACGGTACCGCTGGCCAGCTTCAACCCCATGCACCTGCTGCTGCCGCTGCGGGAAAAATACCCGGAGCTGCACTTCCAGCTCAGTTCGCTGAGCTCGGAACAGGTCATCGACGGCCTTAGCCGGAACCAGCTCGACCTGGGTATCTGTTACCTGGACCAGGTCAACACCCGCTTCTTCGAAGTGATCGAACTGGGCACCACCACCATGGGCCTTTTGCACGACACCCGGCACTTCCGCTTCGCCAGCGACACCTTGCGCTGGGCCGAGCTGGGCGACATCCCCCTGGGGCTGCTGAGCAAAGGCATGCACTACCGCCAGTCACTGGACCTGAGCTTTCGCAGCCGTGGCCTGGAGCCCAACGCGGTGCTGGAAAGCGATTCGAGCTTCCAACTGATCCAGGCCATCAACACCGGCATGTGCTGCGCGATCATGCCACTGGACTGCGGCCTGGAAGACCTCAGCGAGCACTTGCGCATCCTGCCGGTGGCCGACGCCGCCATCCACAGCCCGGTCGGCCTGCTGCTGCGCCGCAGCGAGCCACGTTCGGCGATTGCCGAGCAGTGCTTTGCCGAGGCGCAGGCACTGTTTCAGGCGGGCTGATCGCTGGTCGCCTGGCGGTATTGGCGCGGCGTAAAGCCGGTCAGTTGCTTGAACTGGCGGCTGAAGGCGCTGTGGTCGGTGTAGCCGCAGCACATGGCAACCTCAGTGATCGGCAAGTCTGAATGCAGTAGGCGATGCGCGTGCTCCAGGCGCGCCTTGTGGATCATCTGCCGTGGCGTGAGGTGGAACACCCGTTTGCAATAGCGCTCCAGCTGGGCCACCGAAATGCCCGCGATGCGGGTCAGCTCGCGCATGCTTATGGGCTGGTGAAAATGCTGGCGGATATGTTCGTCCACCGCGGCCAGGCGCTGGTACGCAGGGTGGCTGTCGGCCGCTGACTGCAGGTCGACCGAGATGCCGACCAGGCCAATGATCTCGCCCGCCTGGTTGTACAACGGGCGCTTGTGGGTCAGGCACCAGCCTGGCTCGCGGCTGCCGTACAGGTGCAACTCCAGCTGGTCTTCCAGCACCAGGCCCTCCTTGAGCACACGGCGGTCCTGTTCGGTGTAGCCGGGGCCGAGCTGCGCCGGAAACACTTCGGCGCTGGTCTTGCCCAGCAACGGTTGCAGGCGCTTCAGGCCACAGCGCTGGACCAAGGTGTTGTTGGCCAGCACGTAGCGGGCAGCCGGGTCCTTGATGAAGATCGCAGCGTTGGGGATGGCGTCGAGGATCGGCAGCAACAGCGAGACACCAGCCAGCAGGGCCTCGAGGGAGGCGGGACGGTGCTGGCCCAGGGAGTGGTAGAGGGGTGCCAGGGGGGTGTCGGTCATCTGCTCGATCTCTGTTGGCTTTGTCGGCCCTTTCGCGGGCATGCCCGCTCCCACAGGTACCTCACAAATCCCGAATCCTGTGCTGTACCTGTGGGAGCGGGCGAGCCCGCGAAGAGGCCGGCACTACTCACACATACATACAGCCCTTATACGGTATGGCCTACAGCCTATTCCCCACCCTTGTGGCTGACCACTGCTTTTTCCCAACTGTGCCGATTTCGTCATACCCCTTGCAGAAAACCATCAAGAACCGCCGCCCCGATCGGTCCACTCTATGCCCCACGCAAGCCGCCCAAGCCCTACAAGAACGCGGCCCGAAAGCCGCACCTG
This sequence comes from Pseudomonas sp. NY5710, assembly GCF_013305665.1. Classification (NCBI taxonomy): domain Bacteria; kingdom Pseudomonadati; phylum Pseudomonadota; class Gammaproteobacteria; order Pseudomonadales; family Pseudomonadaceae; genus Pseudomonas; species Pseudomonas sp. NY5710. Next base: position 1,461,494 of record NZ_CP045554.1, on the reverse strand, counting down.
GTGACATCAGACCTGCCTATCCAATAACCAACAAAAAGGCGAACCCATGTCAGGCAAATTCAAGAAACAGTTATCGCTGCTGGACCTCACCTTCATCGGCCTCGGCGCCATTTTCGGCTCCGGCTGGCTGTTCGCCGCCAGCCACGTTTCGGCCATCGCCGGCCCGGCCGGCATCCTCTCCTGGTTCCTCGGCGGCTTCGCCGTGCTGCTGCTGGGCATCGTGTACTGCGAACTGGGCGCCGCCCTGCCCCGCGCCGGTGGCGTGGTGCGCTACCCGGTGTACTCGCACGGCCCGCTGCTGGGCTACCTGATGGGCTTCATCACCCTGATCGCCTTCTCCAGCCTGATCGCCATCGAGGTGGTCGCTTCGCGCCAATATGCTGCCGCCTGGTTTCCCGAACTGACCAAGGCCGGCTCCAGTGACCCCACCGTGCTTGGCTGGCTGGTGCAGTTCGCCTTGCTGGGGCTGTTCTTCTTCCTCAACTACCGCAGCGTGAAAACCTTTGCCAAGGCCAACAACCTGATCAGCGTGTTCAAGTTCATCGTGCCGCTGCTGGTGATCGGCGTGCTGTTCACCTTCTTCAAGCCGCAGAACTTCACCGTGCAAGGCTTTGCCCCGTTCGGCCTGTCTGGCGTGGAGATGGCCGTGTCGGCCGGTGGCATCATCTTCGCCTACCTGGGCCTGACACCGATCATTTCAGTGGCCAGCGAAGTGAAGAACCCGCAGCGCACCATCCCGATTGCGCTGATCCTGTCGGTGCTGCTGTCCACCGCCATCTACGCCCTGCTGCAACTGGCCTTCCTCGGCAGCGTACCCACCGAAATGCTGGCCAACGGCTGGGCCAGCGTAACCAAGGAACTGGCCCTGCCCTACCGTGATATCGCCCTGGCACTGGGGGTGGGCTGGCTGGCCTACCTGGTGGTGGCCGACGCCGTGATCTCGCCCAGTGGCTGCGGCAACATCTACATGAACGCCACCCCACGGGTGATCTATGGCTGGGCGCAAACCGGCACCTTCTTCCGCTACTTCACCCGTATCGACGCCGAGTCCGGCATCCCGCGCCCGGCGCTGTGGCTGACCTTCGCGCTGTCGGTGTTCTGGACTCTGCCCTTCCCGTCTTGGGAGGCGCTGATCAACGTGGTGTCCGCAGCCCTGGTGCTGAGCTATGCCGTGGCCCCGGTCAGTGTCGCCGCGCTGCGCCGCAACGCCCCCGCGATGCCGCGCCCGTTCCGGGTCAAGGGCATGGCGGTGCTGGGCCCCCTGTCGTTCATCATCGCCGCACTGATCGTGTACTGGTCGGGCTGGAACACCGTGTCCTGGCTGCTGGCCCTGCAAATCGTGATGTTCGTGCTGTACCTGGTGTGCAAACGCTTCGTACCGACCCAGCACCTGACCCTGGCCCAGCAAGTGCGCAGCTCGGCGTGGCTGATCGGCTTCTACGCGGTGACCATCCTGCTGTCCTGGCTGGGCAGCTTCGGCGGCCTGGGCGTGCTTGGCCACCCACTCGACACGGTGGCGGTGGCTGTGAGTGCGCTGGGCATCTACTACTGGGGTGCCGCTACCGGTGTGCCTGCCCACCTGGTACGCCTGGAAGGCGAGGACGAAAGCGAAGCCATCCAAGAGCCGCTGGCAGGCCAACGCCCGGCCGCGCTGGCTCGGTGAAGGCTACTGGCCCTATCGCCGGCAAGCCAGCTCCCACAGGGGCTGCGCTGCCCTTGAGGCGCATGCAATAGCAATACCCCAGAGGCCAATGCAATACCTGTGGGAGCTGGCTTGCCGGCGATGAGGCCCAGCCTATACAGCACAAGACCCTGCAGATCAAAGAATGGACGAGCCCATGAAACAGATTCACGTCATCGACTCCCACACCGGCGGCGAACCTACCCGCCTGGTGATGAAAGGTTTCCCGCAATTGTACGGCCGCAGCATGGCCGAGCAGCGCGACGAACTGCGCGAGCTGCACGACCCGTGGCGCCGCGCCTGCCTGCTGGAGCCACGCGGCAACGATGTGCTGGTGGGCGCGCTGTACTGCCCGCCAGTGTCTGCCGACGCCACCTGCGGGGTGATCTTCTTCAACAACGCCGGTTACCTGAACATGTGCGGCCACGGCACCATCGGCCTGGTCGCTTCGCTGCAGCACCTGGGCCTGATCGCACCCGGCGTGCACAAGATCGACACCCCGGTCGGCCAGGTCAGCGCCACCTTGCATGAAGACGGCGCCGTCACTGTCGCCAACGTGCCCGCCTACCGCTACCGCCAGCACGTGGCGGTGGACGTGCCCGGGCACGGCGTGGTGCATGGCGACATCGCCTGGGGTGGCAACTGGTTCTTCCTGGTTGCCGAACACGGCCAGCGCATTGAACTGGATAACCGCGAGGCCCTGACCGCGTACACCTGGGCCATGCTCAACGCCCTGCAAGCGCAAGGCATTACCGGCGAGCATGGCGCGCCCATCGACCACGTCGAGCTGTTTGCCGACGACGCCAACGCCGACAGCCGCAACTTCGTGATGTGCCCCGGCAAGGCCTACGACCGCTCGCCCTGCGGCACCGGCACCAGCGCCAAGCTGGCCTGCCTGGCGGCCGACGGCAAGCTGGCCGAGGGCCAGACCTGGGTGCAGGCCAGCATCACCGGCAGCCAGTTCCAGGGCCGCTACCAGCGCGACGGCGAGCGGATTCGCCCGTTCATCACCGGCCGCGCCTACATGACCGCCGACAGCATCCTGCTGATCGACGAACAGGACCCATTCGCCTGGGGCATCTGAGCCCCCGGCTTTTGACCCACCCGAATTTCGCCAGGAGTAACTTGCATGAACAACAACATCTTCACCGGCACCATGCCCGCCCTGATGACCCCTTGCACCGCCGAGCGCAAGCCGGACTTCGACGCGCTGGTGCGCAAAGGCCGTGAACTGATCGAGGCCGGCATGAGCGCCGTGGTGTACTGCGGCTCGATGGGCGACTGGCCGCTGCTGACCGAGGCCGAGCGCCAGGAAGGCGTGGCTCGCCTTGTGGGCGCCGGCATCCCGACCATCGTCGGCACTGGCGCGGTGAACACCCGCGAGGCGGTGGCGCATGCCGCCCACGCCGCCAAGGTTGGCGCCGCCGGGCTGATGGTCATCCCCCGCGTGCTTAGCCGCGGCGCCTCGCTGATCGCGCAAAAACACCACTTCTCGGCCATTCTCGCCGCGGCACCGAAGCTGCCGGCCGTGATCTACAACAGCCCCTACTACGGCTTTGCCACCCGCGCCGACCTGTTCTTCGAACTGCGCAGCGCATACCCCAACCTGATCGGTTTCAAAGAGTTCGGCGGTGGCGCCGACCTGCGCTACGCCGCCGAACACATCACCTCCAAGGACGACGACGTGACCCTGATGGTCGGCGTCGATACCCAGGTGGTGCATGGCTTCGTCAACTGCAACGCCACCGGTGCCATCACCGGCATCGGCAACGCCCTGCCGCGTGAAGTGCTGCAACTGGTAAGCCTGAGCAAGCAGGCGGCCAAGGGCGACGCCCGCGCCCGCCGCCTGGCGCGTGAGCTGGAAGCGGCGTTGGCGGTGCTGTCGTCGTTCGATGAAGGCTGCGACCTGGTGCTGTACTACAAGCATTTGATGGTGCTCAACGGCGATCGCGAATACAGCCTGCATTTCAACGAGACCGACGCCCTGACCGACGCCCAGCGCAACTATGCCGAGCAGCAGTACGCCCTGTTCCGCACCTGGTACGCCAGCTGGTCGGCCGAGCAGAACCTGGCCTGATCCAGCGGCCCCTGTGGGAGCGGGCATGCCCGCGAAGTAAACGCCGCGGTGCATGGCACCGGCTTCGCCGGTGTTCGCGGGCGCGGCCGCTCCCACAGGGTAAGCAGTACACCCTTGCTATTGCATGTGATTTCCCAAGGAGGCTCCATGACCCTGACAGGCAACCTGCTCATCGGCCAGACGCCGGTAACCGGCAGCCGCGAAGCCATCCAGGCGGTCAACCCGGCCACCGGCCAGGTACTGCAACCCGCCTACCTCGGCGGCACCGGCGAACACGTAGCCCAGGCCTGTGCCCTGGCCTGGGCGGCGTTCGATGCCTACCGCGAAACCTCGCTCGAACAACGGGCCCACTTTCTCGAAACCATCGCCGCGCAGATCGAAGCGCTGGGCGATGCCCTGATCGACCGGGCCGTGGCCGAAACCGGCCTGCCCAAGGCGCGCATCCAGGGCGAACGCGGCCGAACCTGCACCCAGCTGCGCACCTTCGCCCGCGTGGTTCGGGCCGGCGAATGGCTGGACGTGCGGGTCGACAACGCCCTGCCCGAACGCCAGCCGTTGCCACGCGCCGACCTGCGCCAGCGCCAGGTGGCCCTGGGGCCGGTGGCTGTGTTCGGCGCCAGCAATTTCCCGCTGGCGTTCTCGGTGGCCGGTGGCGATACCGCCTCGGCCCTGGCCGCTGGCTGCCCGGTAGTGGTCAAGGCCCACGGCGCTCACCCCGGCACCAGCGAGCTGGTCGGCCAGGCGGTGGCACAAGCGGTGAAGTTGTGTGGCCTGCCGGCCGGGGTGTTCTCGTTGCTGTACGGTGCTGGCCGCGAAGTCGGCATCGCACTGGTCAGCGACCCGCGCATCAAGGCGGTTGGCTTCACCGGCTCGCGCAGCGGTGGGGTGGCCTTGTGCCAGGCGGCACAGGCGCGCCCGGAACCCATCCCGGTGTACGCCGAGATGAGTTCGATCAACCCGGTATTCCTGTTCGATGCCGCGCTGCAGGCGCGCGCCGAGGCACTGGCGCAAGGTTTCGTCGCCTCGCTGACCCAGGGTGCAGGCCAGTTCTGCACCAACCCCGGCCTGGTGATCGCCCGCCAGGGGCCGGCACTGCAGCGTTTTATCAGCGCCGCCAGCGAGCACGTGCACCAAGCCGCAGCGCAGACCATGCTCACAGCAGGCATCTTCAGCGCCTACCAGAACGGTGTCGACGCCCTGGCACACAACCCCAACGCGCAGGCGGCCGCCAACGGCCAGGTCGGCCAGGGCCCCAACCAGTGCCAGGCGCATCTGTTCGTCACCCAGGCCGAAGCGTTCCTGGCCGACCCTGCGTTGCAAGCCGAAGTGTTCGGCGCGGCATCGTTGGTCGTGGCCTGCGCCAGCGATGAGCAGGTACGCCAGGTGGCCGAACACCTGGAAGGCCAGCTGACCGCCACCCTGCAACTGGATGAGGCCGACATCGCCAGCGCACGCGCGCTGCTGCCAACCCTTGAGCGCAAGGCCGGGCGCATCCTGGTCAACGGCTGGCCGACCGGTGTCGAGGTGTGTGACGCAATGGTGCATGGCGGCCCGTTCCCGGCCACCACCGATGCGCGCACCACTTCGGTGGGTACAGCGGCGATCCTGCGTTTCCTGCGCCCAGTGTGCTACCAGGACTTCCCCGATGCGCTGCTGCCACAGGCCCTGCAACAGGCCAACCCGCTGCAACTGCGGCGCCTGCTGGACGGTAAACGGGAAGGCTGAACATGCACGAAACCGCTGAAACCGATATCGCCGTGGTGGGCGCCGGCATCGTCGGCGTCGCCTGCGCCCTGCAACTGGCCCGTCAGGGCCGCCGGGTCACCTTGCTCGACCGCCAGGCGCCCGGCCATGGCGCCTCGTTCGGCAATGCCGGGCACCTGGCGACCGAGCAAGTGTTCCCGATTGCCGACCTGTCGATCCTCAAGCGCCTGCCACGCATGCTGCTCGACCCCATGGGCCCGCTGCGGCTGGACTGGAAGTACCTGCCCAAGGCCATGCCGTGGTTCACCCGGCTGCTGCTTAACCTGCGCCCGGCGCCGTTCCAGCGCAGCGTGGCCGGCATTCGTCGGTTGAACGAAGCCAGCCTGGGGGCCTGGCAACAGCTGCTGGGCTCGATCGGGCGCAGCGAGCTGTTCCACGAAGCAGGCTCGCTGCTGGTGTTCGAGCGCCCCGAATCACGGCAGGCGCTGGCGGCGTTGCAGGCGCGCCTGCAACAACAGGCCGTGCCCGTGGATTACTGGTCGGCACACGCCGTACGCGCAGCCGCGCCCCAGTTGAGCCAGGCGTTGCTTGGCGGGTTGTTTTTCCCCAACACCGGGCATTTCATCGACCCCTACCGGGTGGTCTGCGCGTTGTTCGAGGCGGCCAAGGCCAGCGGCGTGCGCTTTGTACAAGCGCAGGTGGAGGGTGGCCACCTGCACAGCGGCGGGGTCAGCCTGGCCAGCGCCCAGGGCACGTTCAACGCCCGCCAGGTGCTGCTCAGTTGCGGTGCGCATTCGGCACGGCTCACCGCGGCCCTGACCGGCAAACGGGTGCCGCTGGACACCGAGCGTGGCTACCACCTGATGCTGCCTGGCGAACACCAGCGCCTGCCCTTTGCGGTCACTTCGCTGGAGCGCAAGTTCATCATGACCCCCATGGCCGAAGGCCTGCGCCTGGCTGGCACGGTAGAGTTCGCCGGGCTGGAGGCGCCGCCGAGCATGCAGCGGGCGTGGCAGTTGCACCGCTTGAGCAAAGGCTTGTTTCAGCAGGAGCTGAGTGTTGAAGGCGCCACGCCGTGGATGGGCTTTCGGCCTTCGCTGCCGGATTCACTGCCGGTGATCGACCGTGTGTGTGACGGGCGGGTGCTGTTGGCCTTCGGGCACCAACACCTGGGGTTGACCCAGGCGGCGGTCACGGCGCAATGGGTGGGGCGTTTGGCTGAGCGGGCTGGCGGGGCCGAGCTGGCGGCTTACCGGCTGGGCCGTTTTTAGGCCCAGCGGGCCGCTGGGCGGCCCAGCCGCCACGCAGCCCGCACAGAGCGTGTCTCAGCGATAACGCTCAAGCCAGTGCGCATAAGGCGCTGGCAAGGTCCAGGAGGCTTTTTCCACCCCCAACTCCTTGGCCGCAAAGTAGGCCCAGTGCGGGTCGGCCAAGTGCGCGCGGCCTACCGACACCAGGTCCAGCTGGTTGGCCTGCAATGCCGCTTCGGCCAGCTGCGGGGTACCGAAACCCCACGCCGACGTCACCGGCAGCTTGGCCTCACGGCGCACACGTTCGGCAATCGGCCCCATGAACGCCGGGCCCCATGGGATGTTGGTATCAGGGATGGTAAAGCCGACACTCACGCTCAGCAGGTCCAGGCCACCAGCCTTGAACCGCCGCGCCAACTCGATCGACTCTTCCAGGGTCTGCTCATCACGGCCGTCGTATTCCAGCACGCCAAAACGCGCCGTCAGCGGCAGGTTTTCTGGCCACACTTCACGTACTGCCGCCAGGGTTTCCAGCAGGAAGCGGCTGCGGTTGTCGAAACTGCCACCGTAGGCATCGGTACGCTTGTTGGAATGCTCGGAGAAGAAGCTCTGCCCCAGGTAGCCGTGGGCAAAGTGCAGCTCGATCCACTCGAAGCCGGCATCGCGTGCACGGCGGGCGGCATCGACGAAGTCCTGCTTGACCCGGGCGATGTCGTCCAGGGTCATGGCACGCGGCACTTTGGGCAGGTGTGCACCAAAGGCAATGGCCGACGGGGCAATGGTTTCCCAGCCGCGGGCATCGTCGGCGGCAATATGGTCGTCACCTTCCCAGGGCCGGTTGGCGCTGGCCTTGCGCCCGGCGTGGGCGATCTGAATGCCCGGTACGGAACCTGCTGCCTTGATCGCCTGTACCACCGGTACGAACGCCTGGGCATGGGCGTCGCTCCAGATGCCAGCGCAGCCGGGGGTGATGCGGCCTTCCGGTGCCACCGCCGTGGCTTCGACCACCAGCAAGCCGGCACCGCCCCGGGCCATGCCGGCCAGGTGCACATGGTGCCAGTCGTTGATCATGCCGTCCTCGGCCATGTACTGGCACATTGGCGGAATGGCAATGCGGTTGCGCAGGGTGACGTCCTTGAGGGTGTAAGGTTGGAACAACGCGGACATGGGAAACTCCCGGGCTATATGGATACGATTGTTCGATCATAATCGAACTATGGCAATAATGGAAACCCCCGGTATCATGCGCAGCATGCGAGCCTATAAACATCCCAACCCTGAAGACCTGGTGCTGGAGCGCCTGCTGTACGCCCTGAGCGACCCCGTGCGCATGGGCATCGTGCGCCAGCTGGCCGGTGTGGCCGAAGCCACGTGCGGCGAACTGGACGGCGGCCGGCCCAAGTCGAGCATGTCCCACCACTTTCGCGTCTTGCGTGATGCAGGATTGGTGCATACCCGCAATGTGGGCACAACCCATATGAATTCGCTGCGCAGCGAAATGCTGGAGGCCCGCTTCCCGGGGTTGCTGGCGTGCATTCTGCGCCAGCAGTAATACCTGCCCTGCGCCGCAAACAGCCCCAAACAGGCAACAAAAAAGCCACGAGGTCACCCCCGTGGCTTTCGGTCACAACCTGGCCGCCAATTACAGCGCCATGTCGTTCTCTGGCTTGCTTTCAACCGGTTGGCTTGGCGCAACGGTGGTACCGACGCTGGCGTCGATCACCGGTGGCTTCTCCAGTTGCAGTACTTCAGCGGTGTAGTTCCACTCTTTCTGGGTGGCCGCTGCCGAATCATTGAGCTTGGTGCCGTAGCTCGGAACGATCTGCTTGATCTTGGCCTGCCACTCTGGGGTAGCGACCTTCTCCTTGAACACGGTTTCCAGCACGTTGAGCATGATCGGCGCAGCGGTCGAAGCACCTGGCGAGGCGCCCAGCAGGCCTGCGATGGTGCGGTCTTCGGAGGCCACCACTTCGGTACCCAGCTTCAGCACACCGCCCTTCTCGGCATCACGCTTGATGATCTGCACGCGCTGGCCGGCCTGCCACAGTTTCCAGTCCTCCTTCTTGGCGTTCGGGAAGTAGGTGCGCAGGGCTTCGAAGCGGTCGTCGTCAGACAGCATCAGCTGGCCAGCGAGGTACTCCACCAGCGGGTACTGCTCGATACCGACCTTGGTCATCGGCCACACGTTGTGGGGGGTGGTGGTGCTCAGCAGGTCCAGGTACGAACCGTTCTTCAGGAACTTGGTCGAGAAGGTGGCGAACGGGCCAAACAGGACCACGCGCTTGCCGTCCAGCACGCGGGTGTCCAGGTGCGGTACCGACATGGGTGGCGCGCCGGTCGAAGCAATACCGTAGGCCTTGGCCATGTGCTGCATGGCCACGGTCGGGTTCTCGGTGACCAGGAACGAGCCACCCACCGGGAAGCCTGCGTATTCCTTGGCTTCTGGAATGCCCGACTTCTGCAGCAGCTTCAGGGCACCACCGCCGGCACCGATGAACAGGAACTTGGCGTCGGTGGCCGACTCGGTGCCGTCCTTCAGGTTCTTGTACTCGACGTGCCAGGAGCCGTCCTTGTTGCGGGTGATGTCCTGCACTTCGCTGGACAGCTTCAGGTCGAAGCCTTTCTGAGTTTGCAGGTGGCCAACGAACTGGCGGGTGATCTCGCCGAAGTTCACGTCGGTGCCGATTGGCGTCCAGGTCACGGCCAGCTTCTGGTTCGGGTCGCGGCCTTCCATCATCAGCGGGACCCACTTGGCGATCTGCGCGTGGTCCTCGGAGTACTGCATCGGGCGGAACAGCGGGCTGGCCTGCAGCGCGTCGTAACGCTTCTTCAGGAACTTGATGTTGTCATCGCCCCAGACGAAGCTCATGTGCGGGGTGGTGTTGATGAACGAATGCGGGTTCTTCAGCACGCCCTGGCGGACCTGCCACGACCAGAACTGACGGGAAATCTGGAAGGCCTCGTTGATTTCGATGGCCTTGGCGATATTGATGTTGCCGTCTTTGTCTTCCGGGGTGTAGTTCAGCTCGGCAAGCGCCGAGTGGCCGGTACCGGCGTTGTTCCAGCCGTTGGAGCTTTCTTCGGCCACGCCGTCCAGGCGCTCGACCATTTCCATCGACCAGCTTGGCTCCAGCTCGTGCAGCCACACGGCCAGGGTGGAGCTCATGATGCCGCCGCCGACCAGCAGTACGTCGACTTTCTTGGTTTCTGCGGCGTGCGCTTGCATGCAGCTTGCAGCGACAGCCAGACCCAGCAAGGTCTTGCCAGCTTTCTTGAACATTGATCAATTCCAGTCATAAGAACAGAGGGAGGGCCTGTGGCTGGCCCAAGTAAAGCGTGTTCTTCAGCGCAGGCTTGTTATTGATCATTGTTCAGCAGCTAGAGAACGAGAAAACGACCCTGCCTTTTGTCGAATTGACTGACTTGGCTGAATCGTTTTGCCGATTGTACTTGAAATGCCTGCACAAACAAATTGCAGCCCTTTACGTCAAGGCGGCAGGTTGTCCCATGGCGCGCAGGCAAAACATCTTCCCGATTGCAGTATTGCGCCGACAGCCCTACTATTGCGATCATTTCTCATTCGCACCCTTTCGCGCTCGCGCCGGATGCCGCCGTGGTTTCGATACCCGAGTTGAATCACCCGCTTCATCGCCTGTACCACAGCCATTCGCGCTGGCTGCTCGGCTTTTTGTACCGCCGGCTGGGTTGCCGCTGCGATGCCGCCGACCTGGTTCAGGACACCTTCGTGCGGATGCTCAAACGCCCGCTGCCGCAGGGTGGCGAGCGTGGCCAGCGCTCGTACCTGGCGACCATCGCCCGCGGCCTGTGCGTGGACCACTGGCGCCGGCAGAAGCTGGAGCACGCCTGGTTACAGTACCTGGCCCTGCAGCCCGAGGCCGTGCAGCCCTCCCCCGAACAACGCGCGATCATCGTCGAAACCCTGCACGAGGTAGATGCCATGCTGCTGCGCTTGCCGGGCAAGGTGCGCCAGGCGTTCCTGTTGGCGCAGATAGACGGCCTGGCCTACCGCGACATTGCCGCCCACCTGGGCGTGAGCGAACGCATGATCAAGAAGTACCTGGCCCAGGCGTTTCTGCACTGCGCCATTCTGGAAGCCGAACTTGACGGCTTGGTGGTGGAGTAACGGCATGACCGCACCCACGCACACGCTCAGCCACGCCAGCCTGCAGCAGGCCGCCCACTGGTACGTGCAACTGCAGGACGAACATGCCACCCCTCAGTTGCACCAGCAATGGCTGCACTGGCTGCAGCAGCACAGCGACCATCAGGCGGCCTGGCACTATGTGCAGCGGGTGGGCCAGCGCTTTGCCCCACTACAGGGCGAAGGGGCGGCGGCCAGCCAGGCATTGCGCCAGCAGGACGCGCGCCGCTTCAGCCGGCGCAGCGGGCTTAAGTCGCTGCTGGTACTGGGCGCGGGCTCGCTGCTGGGCTGGCGGGCCTGGCAAGGCGCACCACTGGCGGGTTGGGGGGCAGACCTGGCCACTGGTATCGGTGAAATCCGCGAAACCCGCCTGGCCGATGGCAGCCAACTGTGGCTGGCCGCACAAAGTGCCGTGGACCTACAGTTCACCCCGCTTAGCCGGGTGTTGGCGCTGCGCTTCGGCGAACTGCTGATGGAAACCGCCCACGACCCGCGTCGCCCCTTCTTCGTCGACACCGCGCAAGGGCGCATGCAGGCGCTGGGAACCCGCTTTGCGGTGTGCCAGCAAGGCGCGAACACTAGGCTGAATGTGTATGCCGGCGCCGTGGAGGTGTGCACCGCGCTCAGCGGTGAGCGCTGCATCGTGCAGGCTGGCCAGCAGGTGGATTTCAGTGCCGAAGGTATCGGCAGCACCCGCCCGGCACAAAGCGCAGGTGAGTCGTGGATTCACCACCGCCTGAATGCCGAAGACATGCCCTTGGCGCATTTGCTGCAAACGCTCGGGCGCTATCGCCATGGGCACCTGGGCTGGCACCCGGAGGTGGCGACGTTGTCGGTGATGGGGGCGTTTGCGCTCAACGATACCGACCGGGCGCTGGAATTGCTGCAAGCGGCACTGCCGGTGCGGGTGCAGCGGCTGACGCCGTGGTGGGTCACAGTCGAGCCGGCTTGATACCTGAACACCTTTGAAACCAGCGCCTTGCATCGCGCTGGATTCTTCGCGGGCATGCCCGCTCCCACAGAGACAGGGTGAACTCGAAGCCGGCGCAGTACCTGTGGGAGCGGGCGAGCCCGCGAAGCAGGCGACGCGGTGTTCATCAGTAATGAAAATTAATGCCAAGCCAGTTCCCTTTTTCCAATCGCGTTCGGTTAACCCGGCATAGCCCGTCCAACTCACCTTACCGACTCCAGAGACCCGCATGCCGACGCCCTTCCAACCCATACTTCGCCTGGCGCTTGCCGCGCCCCTTTCGCTGTGTGCCGCCGCACCGCTGATGTTGCCGGCCAACCCGGCGCATGCCGAACAGCCCGCCGAAACCCGCTTCGATATCGCCGCCGGCTCGCTCGCCAGCGCCCTCAACCAGTTCAGCAGCCAGGCCGGCATCTACCTGGCCGGCAGCAACGAGCTGGCCGCCGGCAAGCTCAGCCAGGGCCTGCAAGGCCGCTACAGCGTGGCCCAGGGCCTGGCCCGCCTGCTACAGGGCAGCGGCTTGCAAGCGGTTGCACAAGGCAACGCCGGCTATGTGCTGCAACCGCAGGCCGAGGGCAACGCCCTGCAACTGGACGCTACCTCGATCAATGCAGCCACCCTGCTGGTCAGCAACGGCCAGAGCGACACGGGTTACCGTGCGGTCGCCAGCAGCACGGCCAGTAAGACCAGCAGCGCCCTGGCCGATACCCCACGCTCTGTCTCGGTGGTGACCCGCCAGCGCCTGGACGACCAGCAGTCACAAACCCTCACCGAAGTGCTGGGCTATGTGCCGGGCATTTTCTCGCCGCCCTTCGCCGGCGGCGATGGCCAGGCCGGCGACCTGTTCTTCATCCGCGGCTTCAACGCTACCGATTACGGTTATGGCCTGCTGCGCGACGGCCTGCGGGTACAGGGCAACCGCTACGACACCAGCAGCGAACCCTATGGCCTGGAGCGGGTGGAAGTGTTCCGCGGGCCGACTTCGATCCTGTACGGTGAAAACGCCCCCGGCGGCGTGGTCAACCTGGTCACCAAGCAGCCCACCGCCGAGCCCCGCGGGGAAGTGCAACTGAGCTACGGCTCGCACAACCGCCGCCAGCTGGGCGTGGACATTTCCGGGCCATTGACCGATGCGGGCAATGTACTGGGCCGCCTGGTGATGCTGGGCCGCAACGCCGACACCCAGGTCGACCACCAGCCCGACGACCGCCTGTACCTTGCCCCCTCGCTGACGCTGAATTTCGATGATGACAACAGCCTGACCGTGCTGGCCACCTATCAGCGCGACCGCACCCTGATGGAGCTGGGCTTCCCCGCCGCCGGTACCCTGCTGCACAACCCCAACGGCAAGATCGACAAGGACCAGTTGTCCGGCAACCCGGACTGGGACAACTTCGAGCGGGAAACCTGGAGCCTGGGTTACGCGTTCAGCCACCGCTTCAACGACACCTGGCAGTTCCGCCAGAACTCGCGCTACCTGCAGTCGCGCATCGACCGCCAGGAAATGTGGCCAGGCAACCTGAACGACAACGGCTTCGGCAGTACCCTCGGCAACACGGCCTACGACCGCTATAACAAGTCCATCGCCTACTCGCTGGACAACCAGTTCGAAGGCCACTTCACCCCCGGCGCCTTCGACCACACCGTGCTGGCAGGGCTGAGCCTGGACCGCACCTCATTCAACCAGGACTGGAATGCCGGCAACGGCGGCACCATCAACGTATTCGCGCCGGTCTGGAACGGCAAGCCGAGTACGCCGACGCCTGTGCAGAATGCCCTGCTGGAACAGACCATGTACGGCCTCTATAGCCAGCTGCAAACCAAGGTCGACCGGTGGGTGCTGCTGCTGGGCGGGCGCCTGGACCGGGTCAACAGCCAGTACCGCAACAAGGCAGGCACCCTCAACGCCGCGGCCGACATGAACAGCTGGGACAGCAAGTTCACCTGGCAAACCGGCGTGATGTACCAGTTCGACAATGGCCTGTCACCGTACGCCAGCTATGCCACCGCCTTCGCCCCGATCCAGCAGACCGAAAGCAGAAGCGGCCCACTCGACCCCACCACCAGCGAGCAGTACGAACTCGGCATCAAGTACGAACCCAAGGGCTGGAACACCGCCGTTACCGCATCGGTGTTCGACCTGCGCAAAAAGGACGATGTGCTCTACGACGCGGCCGTGGGTGACTACCGTCAGATCGGCGCCAGCCGCGCCAAGGGTGTGGAGCTTGAACTGAACAGCGACCTCAGCGAGCACGTCAACCTGACGGCCGCCTACACCTACACCGATTCGCGCATTACCAAGGACGTGGCAGGGTCGTTGTACGAAGACCACCAGATGACCGGCGTGCCGCGCAACCAGGCATCGGTATGGGGCACCTACCGCTGGCGTGACGGGCTGCTCAAGGGCCTGCAGCTTGGCGGCGGGGTGCGCCACTTCGACAGCACCTTCGCCTACACCCCGGCCAGCCTGTACGGCACGCTGGATACGGGTGACGTAACCTTGGTAGACGCCAAGGTAGGCTACGAGATAGACGACAACTGGTCGGTAGAGGTGAACGCGCGCAACCTGTTCGACAAAGAATACGTGGCAGGCTGCAATAACGCCGGGCGCTGCTACTGGGGTGAAGAGCGCACCTTGCTCGGCACCGTCTCGCTGCGCTGGTAACCCTTGCCGGGAAAACAAAAACCCCCGGCCATTTGCATGACCGGGGGCCTTGGATCACGCCGCAAGGGGCGCGATCAGGGTACCGCCAAGATTACTGCTGCTGAGGCAGTTTATCGATCGGGCCGCAGCCACCGATGATCTTGGAGATGGAAACCGAAGGGTGGAACAGGTAGTCGTAGGTGCAGTTTTTCGGTTGGTTGTAGACCTGGCCAGTGCAACCCGACAGCAGGGCAACACCCGAAACGACAGCAACGGCTACAGTGGCCTTGAACAGCTTTTTCATTACTAAGTCCTTTGAATGAAACATTTGCGGCCATCGTCTGATGGCGGCGGGATGATACAGAAACTGAGCATTGGATCCAAGTCGCAGGGTCTTAAATGCTCAGCCCTTCCCCATCAATCGGTTTCCAGCTGGTACGCCTTGCTCACAAACACCGCCGCGAACAGGCTCTTGCCTTCCTTGAAGGTGTAGGTTTCCTCGAACTTGCCGTCTTCGACCAGCTTCTGCCCGATGGCACATTCGGAGTCGCTGTGGTTCTTCGCCTTCGCGCCGAAATCACTGCTCCACGATGACAGCCCCACATCCTGGCAGAATGCCGCGAACTTGGCCTTGGGAACCCGCTGCTGGTAATCGTTGAACGCCTGCTTGAGCGGCTTGAAGCCGCTGTAGCTCAAGGTGTAGTTCTCGACCTTGGCCTTGCGGGCAAAGGCGCTCACCGCCTCCGCCAGCACCGCCTGGCCGGAATACGCGCTGTAGGCGCCGATCACCATGGCACTCAGGGCGCTCTTGAGCTGGGTTTCAACATCGTCGAGCTCCGGCAGCGACTGGAACTCGGCCTTGCGCACGATCTCACCGACCTTGGAGCCGTCGTTGCGGTGGGTAACCACGAACGTCATCGAACCTTCACCGTCGCTGGAGCGCTTGATGGTGAAGTCCAGGTCGACCGTGGTACCAAACTCGCCGGTACTGCTCACCAAGAAGGCACCGGTCACCGGCTGGCGCACGGCCATGTTGGCCCCCCAGTTGAAACTCGACGGGGCGGCGCGCCCGTTGGCGAGTAGCTCGGCCCGTGGCTGGATCTCGTCGCTGACATCGGCCACCAACACCACCTCGGCGCCCTTGGTGGCCACGAACGGGTTGCCCATTTGCATGCCCAGCAACTGCACATGGATGCTGCCGTCCTTGCTGTCCCCGTCATGGGCCAGCTTCAGCGCATCTGCCTTCAGGTACACGCCGGCCACATCACGGCTGGCGTTGAGCTGGTACTTGGCCCAACCGGCCAGGCCTTCCTCAGCCGAACCGCCCTGCACCGATTCCATCAGGCCTGACAGGCCGCGCATGAACTGCTGAGCCCCGTTGGTCTGTGCAGCGGCCACGCGGATCTCCGGGTCGGCCACGGTCAGGTTGCCGGAAAACGCCGAGTAGGAAATGTCGCCCTCGGACAAGACGTCTTCCAGGAAGTAGCGCTCCTTGAAGTCGTCGTAGTAGGCCATCGCAGCCTTCTTGCCCGAGCTGGAAAGCAGGGCATAGCCACCGCCAAGCACCAGCACCGCTGCGGCCACACCGCCCATCAGCAGCTGCTTCTTGTTCATCTGTTTGATCATGGTGTTTGCCTCACTGGACCATGGCGGAAGCGTTGTTCCAGTCGTTCACGTACTGTTGGGAGACCTCGGGGGTCCAGCTGAAATCGATGCCGGCGTTGGGGAATTCCTTGGCCAGTACGGCACCGAACGACACGCGGTCGGCACAGTGCTCCTGCTTGCACGCCTCTGGCTCGCCGGCGCTGTAGGCGCGGTAGGTGGGCACCGCGCGGCCGTCGTCCAGCGGGTAGTACGGCGTGGCGTTGGCCACTTGGGTTACGTACCAGCCCTCGCCGTATTCCTCGTCCGCGACCAGGCGGCCTTTGCTCGGGAAATCGATGGTGTAGAAGTCGCCCTGCTTGCCGGTCACATGCACCATCATCGTCGCCACAGTGGCCGAGGTCGCCGGGTTCTGCTGCTCCAGTGGCGACGCGAAGCGCACCTTGATGCCGGCCATCTGCGCCAGTGCCTCGGTTTCACGCCCCTTGAACTCGCTCATGCCGTCCTGCAGCTGTTGGTAGCGCTCCAGCACACGGGTGTGCACGCGCGCCAGTTCCTGCTGGCGCTGGCGCTGCTCGCGCTGGCGCTGCTGCTCACGCTGTACCGCCCAGTTGGCACCGTCGCGCACATCGAAGAACAGGCCTTGGCGGTTGATGCCGATGCGGTTACGGGTGATCTTCTGCGCGTCATTGCCCCAAAGGCTGTTGGTGATGGCCGAAATGTCCTTGACGATCAACAGGGTGGCCACATCAGTGGTGGACGGCGAGGCGGTCTTGACCAGGTCGAAGATCTCCAGCGCGGCCTCCTTGTACTTGGCCGGGTCCAGGGCAAATGATTCGTCCGGGGTGACCGCCACGTAGTACGGGTCGCTGCCGAACGGGCGCAACACGCCATAGCTGGAACGGCTAAAGGTCAGGTACACCTTCATTTGCCGGCTGGGGATTTCACCCACCAGGAATGCGGCCTGGTCTGCGTCGGCAGTCAGGTAGGCAACCGCTTTGTCCTTCACTGCGGCCTCAAGGCGCTTGGTGAAGATCAGGCCACTGGGGTGGGCATAGACCTTGTCCCAGTTATCGCCACGATAGGTACCCACCGCTTTCCAGCTGATTCTGTCGAAGCTGCCTTGGCCAAAGCCGGAGGCCGGGCACGGCATGGCCGGGGTGGTGCCGAACGACAGGGTGTCGCCTGCGCCGATGATCGATTTGCTCAGCACCCATTTGCAGCCGGCGCCGTCGGTTACCTGCATCAGGTTGGGGTTTGCCAGGACCACCGGGCGGCCAAAGTCCGAGCTGGGGGCTGCGGCCACTGCTGGGGCTGGGGCCGCGGCGGGTGGTGCAGCAGGGGCTTGGGCGGGTGCAGCAGGCGCTGGTTCTGCGGCTACGGCGGGCGCCGGTGCCGGTTGTGCCGGCGCAGGGGCGGGTTCGGCGGCTGCGGGGGCCTCTGCCGCGGCAGGGGCAGGTGCCTGCTCCGCTGCCGGTGCCGCCGCCGGTTCCGGTGCAGCAGGCGCCGGGGCGGCAACGGCAGGTGCAGCAGCCAGGGTCACCAGCCCCAGGTTGCTGGCGTTGCCCGAGCCGCTGGCGTACAGCTTGCCGTTGCCATCGACTGCCTTCCAACTCACCTTGGCGCTGGAGCAGTCCTTGGCGAACACGAACGGCAGTTTGCTAAGCAGGCCAGTCAGCAGTTCCTGGTTATCCCAGGCTGGGCGGCTAATGGTCAGGTCGACCTGGGGTTTGCACCAGGTGCTGGCGTCGCCAGGCACTTCGACCTTGATGTTGTCTTTCTTGGAATAGGCCAGCTCATGGGCGAACGCTTGCGGTACCAGACCACAAGCGCCGACCACAGCCAACGCGAGCGCGTGCTTTTTCATGGAGTCCTCAGATCAGTTCCCAGGTGCCGTTGGCTTGTTTGCAGAAGGTGTTCTGCTCTTGTTCGGTCTTCCCGTTTTGCGCCTTCAGGCTGACGGTGACCGGGCGGCAGGCCGCTTCGGCGGCAACGGTCTGGGTGGGCAGCGACTGCACCGAGTCCAGGTCGAAGGCTTGGGTTTCCTTGCTGGCGGCGACGTCCAGCTCGTCCAGGTTTACCGCCGGGGTCACGCGCTTGGCCACGGCCTGCGCCTTGGGCTCCACGTAGTCCTTGTGCACGTAGCCCACGGTCACCCCCTTGCGCCCGACCAGGATCCAGTCGCCGGTGGCGCCCACTGCGGTGAACTCGGTGTGGTTCTTCAGGCTGCCGACCTTCTCGCCAGAGGCGTTCGGCGCGGCGCGTACGTTCAGGTTGTCGCTGGTGGTCACATACGGTTCGTTGATCAGCTTCATCGAAGGCACGGCCTGGATCTTGGGCGCGCGCTTGACCTCGACCTGCTTGGTCTTGGTGTATTCCTTGCCTGGCACGATCTGCGCGCTGGCACCAGAGTGGTCGGACTTCCAGGTCACGGGCTGGGCGCTGGCCGTAACCTGTTGCTGGCTCAGTACTTCCTGGGTGCGCAGCGCCAGGGCCTGCTGGTCCTTCTCATCGAGCATATTGCCGATGCGGTTGCCGACGTAGGCGCCAATACCACCCGCGATCAGCGCGGCGGCAATCTTGCCGTTGCCACTGCCCAGGGTCGAACCGATGGCCACACCGGCCAGGCCACCGATCACCGTGCCCGCTTGCTCTTTGCTGATCCCGAGCTGTGCACAGGCCGTGGTAGAAGCGATGGCGACCGCCAGAAGGGACGCGACGAATTTCTTACGCAAGTGGAGCACTCCATTTTCGATGGGGCGCACAGCCGCGTGCCGCAGCCAATGGCAGGCGGCAGCAGGCGAAGGTGTGCGGGGATTTCAGAGAAGGCGCAGCACTGGTCGCGAGCGGCAATTCAGCCGCCCGGCGCGGGGCAAAAAGGAAGACCAGTACGGCGCGAAGCATCCAACGAATCCATGTCAGAAAAAGTCACCGCCCAGCGCGCGTAATCATTACGGCGTTTGGCCTGGGCGTGAGTGGCATAAGTAGAGGGCTGCATTGTAGCCCAAGGTGCTATTGGCAGTTCAAGACAAAATGTTGCGGTCCTCAGCGTCGGCTGGCCCGGCCCCTTCGCGGGCACGCCCGCTCCCACAGGTTTGTGCCCATCTCGGGTGCGGCACCGTACCTGTGGGAGCGGGCGTGCCCGCGAAGGGGCCGGCCCGGCAAACACGATTCCAGGGCAATAAAAACACTGCCCACCGACACCATCACACAACCATTTTGCCTATGGCTACACTGTCCCAAACCACCAAAACGACGAAGCCCCCGAAAACTTCAACGTTTTCGGGGGCTTCGGCTACTTCGCGTATGGCGGAGAGATAGGGATTTGAACCCTAGGTACTGTTGCCAGTACAACGGATTTCGAATCCGTCCCGTTCGACCACTCCGGCATCTCTCCAATGCCGCGCATCATACCAGCGTTCTTTTAAAACGCAAACCTTTTTTTAAAAAAAATCGCGTGGTATCAGGCGCTTGCGTGAACGCACCGCTTACAGCGGCACGCCCAGGCGCTTGGCAACTTCTTCGTAGGCTTCGATTACGTCGCCCAGGCCCTGGCGGAAGCGGTCCTTGTCCATCTTCTTGCGGGTTTCTTTGTCCCACAGGCGGCAACCGTCTGGGCTGAACTCGTCACCCAGCACGATCTGGCCGTGGAATACGCCGAACTCCAGTTTGAAGTCGACCAGCAGCAGGCCGGCGTCATCGAACAGCTTGCTCAGCACTTCGTTGACCTTCAACGACAGCTTTTTCATTTCTGCCAGCTGCTCGGCGGTGCCCCAGCCGAACGCGACAACGTGGGACTCGTTGATGAACGGGTCGCCCTTCTCGTCGTTTTTCAGGAACAGCTCGAAGGTGGAGGGCTCCAGCTTGATGCCCTCTTCAACGCCCAGGCGCTTGACCAAGCTGCCGGCCGCGTAGTTACGCACTACGCATTCGACCGGGATCATGTCCAGCTTCTTGACCAGGCACTCGTTGTCGCCCAGCAGCTTGTCGAACTGGGTCGGCACGCCGGCTTCTTCCAGCTTTTGCATGATGAAGGCGTTGAACTTGTTGTTCACCATGCCTTTACGGTCGAGCTGTTCGATGCGCTTGCCGTCGAACGCCGACGTGTCGTTACGGAACAGCAGGATCAAGCGGTCGGCGTCATCGGTCTTGTAAACCGATTTGGCCTTGCCGCGGTAGAGTTCGTCGCGTTTTTCCATGATTGGGCTCCGCTTGCTTGAGGTGTTGGGCTAGGCGATTTCGCGCCAGTCGAGCCCGTGTTCCTGATTCGCCACCTGGAGCCAGTCCGGGTCGCACCCGAGGGTGTCGACAAAGCACTGGCGCGCCAGATGTGGCAGGTTGTTCTTGCTGCTGAGGTGGGCCAGCACCAAGTGCTGCAGGTTGTTCCAGCCCAACTCGTGCACCAGGCGCGCGGCCTGGTGATTGTTCAAATGCCCTTGCATGCCCCCTACCCGCCGCTTCAAGAACGCCGGGTAGTGACCGCGCGCCAGCAGGTCGCGGCAGTGGTTGGCCTCGATCAGCAGTGCATCCAGGCCTTGGTAGCGTTCCAGCAACAGCGCGTCGTACGAGCCCAGGTCGGTGAGCATGCCAAAACGGCGCTTGCCGTCACTGACCACATATTGCAAGGGCTCGTAGGCGTCGTGCTCTACCCGCGCGGCGTTCACTTGCAGGCTGCCGATATGCAGGCTTTGGCCACAGGCGAGAAAACCGGCCACCTCCACCGGTTTGCGCATGCCGCGCAAGGTGCCTTGGCTGAGGTAGACCGGTACATTGTAGCGCCGTGACAGCAAGCCGACCCCATGCACGTGGTCGGCATGTTCGTGGGTGACCAGCACAGCGCTCAGTTGCGCCGGCGAAACCCCGAGCAGCGCCAGGCGCCGCTCCGTTTCGCGCAGGGAAAACCCGCAATCGACCAGGATGAACGTGTCACCACTGGCGATCAGCGTGCCGTTCCCTTGGCTGCCGCTTCCGAGTACCGCGAAGCGCACTTAGCCCAGGTGGTCCTGAATGGCGCTCAGCACACGGCGGGCGACATCGGGCGGCGCCACGGTGTTGATGTTTTTCTCGACGGTGACCTGCACGCTTTCACCCACCTTGCTCAGGCGGACCTGGTAGCGCTCGGCACGGGCTTCACGCTCTTCCTTGGTGGGCTCGCTGCCGAACAGGCGACCGAAGAAGCCAGGCTGGTTCTGCTTGTCTTCAGGCTTTTCCGACAGGTTGATGTAGTACAGGCCCAGGCTGCGGTTGATATCTTCGACACGCCACTGGCCACCCTGCTCCAGGGCTCGGCCCACACCCGACCAGGCGCGGTCCAGGTCGGAGCCCAGGTAGAGTACCGGGTTACCGCTGCCGTCCTCGCTCAGGCTGACGCGGCTTGGCGCGTCGAAATCACGCGCAGCCAGCAGCGACACCGAACCGCCCTTCTCGGCGCTGCGGTTCATGCTGGCCAGCATTTCGTCGACCAGCAGGGCATCGGCGCCGGTATTGGCGGAGGTGGACGGGAACGCAGGCTCGGCGGTGCTGCCGGCCGGGCGCTCGACGCTGACCACATACACCTCGGAGGTGTTGCGTTGCACGCCAGGCTCCATGCGCACACGTACGCGCACTTCGCTGTCACCGCTGCTGGCAGTGCTGGCCAGGCGCTGGCCAAGCGATGCCGACAGCTCGTCGAAGCGCTGCCAGCTGGTGTTGAATTCACCGGTCTGCGGGCGCTCTTCGTCGATACGGAAGCCGTTGTCCTCGAAGAACTGGCGGGCCACCGGCCACACCTCGGCCGGTGAGTGCTGGGCCAGCACCCAACGGCTGCTGCCGCTGCGCTGCAGGCTGTAGTCGGTGACCTGGCCAGCGCCACCGGTCAACGGTTGCGGCCGCGGCACTTCGTACTCGCCTGTGACGGTGTCGTCGGCGACGTTACGCGGAATTGGCAACAGCGGGTCGAGCCGCTTGACGTTGCTGGCGTCCGGCGGCAGCTGCATGGGCGCGGTAGGGTGCGCCTGCAGGTAGTCGCTGCCGCGGTCGCGGAAATAGCCATCCTCGCCCCACAGCCAGCCACACCCACTGGTGCTGGAGATAATCAGGGCAAGGGCAGAAAGACCAGCCAGTCGCTTCATGCGGTGTACTTCCTCTTAAACCAGTACGCCGGACTGGCGCAAGGCAGTACGGACTTTGTCGTGGCAACCTTCGCTGAGCCAGGTCAGCGGCAGGCGGATACCCTTTTTCATCAGGCCCATTTCAACGAGCGCCCACTTCACCGGGATGGGGTTGGCTTCGCAGAACAGCTCTTTGTGCAGTGGCATGAGTTTTTCGTTGATAGCGCGGGCCTTCTCGGCATCGCCCGCAAGGGCGGCCTCGCACATATGGGCCATTTCGCGCGGGGCGACGTTGGCGGTGACGGAGATGTTGCCCTTGCCGCCCATCAGGATCAACTCGACAGCGGTCGGGTCATCGCCAGACATGACGATGAAATCGCTGCTGACGCCCTCCAGGATGGCCTTGGCACGGGCCAGGTCGCCGGTGGCTTCCTTGATACCGATGATGTTCGGCACAGTCGACAGGCGGATCACGGTCTCGGCCTGCATGTCGCAGGAGGTGCGGCCCGGCACGTTGTAGAGGATCTGCGGGATGTCGACGGCTTCGGCAATGTGCTTGAAGTGCTGGTACAGGCCTTCTTGCGTTGGCTTGTTGTAGTACGGCACCACCAGCAGGCAGGCATCGGCGCCGGCATTCTTGGCGTTCTGGGTCAGGTGCACGGCTTCGGCAGTGGAGTTGGCACCGGTACCGGCGATGACCGGGATGGGCTTGTTGCTGCGCTTGACGCGCTCGACCACATGCTTGATGACCAGGATGTGCTCTTCGACATCGAGCGTGGCCGACTCACCGGTGGTGCCGACAGCGACGATCGCATGGGTGCCGTTTTCCAGGTGGAAGTCTACAAGTTTGTCGAGGCTGCCCCAGTCAACACGCCCTTGTGCATCCATGGGTGTGACCAATGCCACCATACTGCCCGCAATCATGTAACTGCTCCTGCCGGAAAAAGAGAGCGGTAATGGTACTGGGGGCATCGGCCTTGCACAAGCGAAGCAGGCGGGCGGAGCATTCCCCTCGGCGCCTTATTTCGCTACCCTTGATGCTTTGATCGGTGCAGCGCGGCCCGCCGGGCCGTCGACCTTGCTCCCGGCCAGCGTCCAAGACCTCGCATGCGAGCCCCGGGCCCTGCCGACTGGAGGCTTTCTCCCGTCCTGTACCGACCGCTCATCGCTTTAGGAATGCTGCATGTCCACCCCCACCGTCCGCGAACAATTCCTCGTCATCAGTGCCTTGGGGCCCAACCCCATGGAACTGGCCAACGTCCTCAGCCGCGCTGCCTTCGAAAACCGCTGCGCGGTGGTTACCTCGCGCCTGAGCCGCCACGGCGAAACCAGCGCCCTGGTGCTACAGGTAGGCGGCAGCTGGGACGCCCTCGCCCGCCTTGAAGCCATGCTGCCAAGCCTGGGCAAGAAGCACGGCCTGACCCTGGACGTGGTGCGCAGCGCCGACCAGGAGGTACGCCCGCAGGCCCTACCTTATGTGGCCTACGTCAGCGCCGCCTACCGCCCGGACATCATCAACGAGCTGTGCCAGTTCTTCCTCGACCACCGCGTCGAGCTGGAAGCCATGACGTGCGATACCTACCTGGCGCCGCAGACCGGCAGCAGCATGCTCAATGCCCAGTTCACCGTCATTTTGCCGGCCGGCACGCAAATCAGCTGGCTGCGTGACCAGTTCCTGGACTTTGCCGACGCCCTGAACCTCGATGCGCTGATCGAGCCATGGCGCCCACAGAACCCAATGTAAGGAAGCGATCATGGCTGTAGCACTCGACCAACCTGTAGCGCACTTCCAGGCCCAGGCCACCGGCGGGCAAACCGTGAGCCTGGCCGACCTCAAGGGCCGGCAGGTGGTGCTGTACTTCTACCCGAAGGACAGCACCCCGGGCTGCACCACCGAAGGCCAGGGCTTCCGCGACCAGCATGAAGCCTTTGCCGCGGCCAACACCTTGGTGTTCGGCGTGTCGCGTGACGGCCTGAAGTCGCACGAGAACTTCAAGGCCAAGCAAGGCTTCCCGTTCGAGCTGATCAGCGACAAGGACGAAGCCCTGTGCCAGCTGTTCGACGTGATCAAGCTGAAGAAGCTGTATGGCAAGGAGTACATGGGCGTCGATCGCAGCACCTTCCTGGTCGACAAGGACGGTGTGCTGCGCCAGGAATGGCGTGGGGTGAAGGTGCCCGGGCATGTGGATGCCGTGTTGGCAGCGGCTCAGGCACTGAACAAGGCTTGAGATCGCTGGGGGCGCTTTGCGCCCCTTTCGCGACACGAGGCCGCTCCTACGCCGGGCGGGGGTGGCCGACAGTCCTGCGGGGCCGGGCCGGCATCATCGATCGATGTAGGAGCGGGTTCACCCGCGAATACGGTGGTACCGGCAATGCACAATGCCTGGCAGAAACTGGCCCGCAGGCCCGGCCCTTTCGCGGGTAAACCCGCTCCTACAACGGGCGAAGGTGGCCCGTAGCCCTGCGGAGCCGAGCCGGCATCATCGATCGGTGTAGGAGCGGGTTCACCCGCGAATACGGTGGTACCGGCAGCGCAAAATGCTGGCAGAAACTGGCCAGCAGACCTGGCCCTTTCGCGGGTAAACCCGCTCCTACAACGGGCGGGGGTGGCCGGTAGCCCTGCGGGGCCGGGCCGGCATCATCGATCGGTGTAGGAGCGGGTTCACCCGCGAATACGGTGGTACCGGCAGCGCAAAATGCTGGCAGAAACTGGCCAGCAGACCTGGCCCTTTCGCGGGTAAACCCGCTCCTACAACGGGCGGGGGTGGCCGGTAGTTCTGCGGGCCCGGGCGGCATCCTCGATCGATGTCGGGGCGGGTTCACCCGCGAATACGGTGGCGCCGGCAACGCACAATGCCTGGCAGAAATCGGTCCGCAGGCCCGGCCCTTTCGCGGGTAAACCCGCTCCTATAACGGGCTTGGGTGGCCGGCAGGCCTGCGGGGCCGGGCCGGCATCATCGGAAATCGCGGATCCCTGTAGGAGCGGCCTTGTGTCGCGATGGGCTGCAAAGCAGCCCCAAAATTACAGCATCGGTGACACAATAGGCTCCTGCCGCGGCCAGGCATCCAGCACAGCCTTGATCAGGGTCGCCAGCGGGATGGCAAAGAAGATCCCCCAGAACCCCCACAGCCCGCCAAACAACAACACCGCGCAAATGATCGCCACCGGGTGCAGGCTCACGGCCTCGGAAAACAGCAGCGGCACCAGCACGTTGCCGTCCAGCGCCTGGATGATCGCGTACACCGTCATCAGGTAGATGAACTGATCGCCCCAGCCCCACTGGAACAGTGCAATCAGCGTGACCGGCACCGTTACCACTACCGCGCCCACATAGGGCACCACCACCGACAGCCCCACCAGCAACGCCAATAGCGCGGCATAGTTGAGCCCAAGGCTGATGAACGCGATGTAGGTGGCAATGCCACAAATCAGAATCTCGATGCCCTTGCCACGGATGTAGTTGGCGATCTGCCGGTTCATCTCGCTACCCACCCGGTTCAGCAGGGTGCGCTGGCGTGGCAGGTAGCCACTGACCCAGCGGCCGATGAGTTCGCGGTCCTTGAGGAAGAAGAACACCAGGATCGGCACCAGCACCAGGTAGATCATGGCATTGACCAGCAACGGCAGGCTGGACAGCGAGAAGGTCAGCGCCCATTGGCCAAACTTGCCGATTTCACCGCGCACCGATTCGATGGCATGCAGCACCTGCTCGTCCGACACCAGGTGCGGATAACGCTCGGGCAACAACAGCAACAACGACTGCCACTTGCCCAGCATGCCCGGTAGCTCATTGAACAGGGTGATCAGCTGGTGCCACAACAGCGGCACCAACACCAGCATGAACAGCGCCAGCGCCCCCATGAACAGGGCAAATACCAACATCACCGCCAACCGCGTGGGCACCCGCAAGCGCTCCAGGGCATTGACCAGACCCTGCATGAGGAACGCCAGCACCATACCCGCCAGCACCGGCGCGAGCATGCCACCCAGGGTAAGCACGGCCGTGAACGCCAGGAACAGCAAGACCGCCAGCACCACCGCTTCTTCATCGGAGAAGTAGCGCTGCACCCAGTCGCGAAGCACTTTGAACATTGACGATCCTTGGTAAAGACTCAGGCCTTGCGCAGCCAGTAGGTGTAGGTGCCGGCCTCGGCCGTTTCCTGCAGCAGGGTATGACCGGCCAACGTGGCGAAAGTGCGGAAGTCGCGCTGCGAGCCGGTGTCGGTGGCGATCACCTTGAGCACCGCGCCGCTGGCCAGGCGGTTGAGCTCCATCTTGGCCTTGAGCAGCGGCAAAGGGCAATTCAGCCCGCTGGCGTCGAGTACGGCGTCGCAGGTCAGGGTGTCACTCATTGCAGGGTCTCCAAAGGCATTACCAGACTGCTTGTTGGCAGGGCTGTCTAGGATAGCGCCACTGGTCGCCAACGTGTGAGCCCGCTACAGTACCTATCTTTGACACCGACGCGAGCTTCGTGCATGAAACTACTGCGCCCTACCCTGCTGACGCTGGCCTGCCTGTTGGCCCTCCCCGGCCATGCTGACGACCTGCCATCACTGGGTGACGCCAGCTCCGCGATCGTTTCGCCGCAGCAGGAACACCAACTTGGCCGCGCCTGGCTGAGCCTGTTGCGCGGCCAGGTCAACCAGCTCAACGACCCACAACTCAAGGACTATGTCGAAACCAGCGTGTACAAGCTGGCCGAGACCAGCCAGCTGCAAGACCGGCGCCTGGAGTTCATCCTCATCGACAGCCGTGAGCTCAACGCCTTCGCTGCGCCCGGGGGCATTGTGGGGGTCAACGGCGGGCTGTTCCTCAACGCACAGACGGAAGGCGAATATGCCTCGGTGCTGGCGCACGAACTGGCGCACTTGTCGCAACGCCACTTCGCCCGCGGCGTCGAGGCCCAGCAACGCATGCAACTGCCGATGATGGCAGCGCTGCTGGCCGGGATCGTGCTGGCGGCGGGGGGTGCTGGCGACGCCGGCATCGGCATGATCGCCGGCACCCAGGCGGCGGCCATTCAGGAACAGCGCCGGTTCTCGCGGCAAAATGAGCAGGAAGCGGACCGTATCGGCATCCTGAACCTGGAAAAGGCCGGCTACGACCCACGCAACATGCCAACCATGTTCGAGCGCCTGGCCCGCCAGTATCGCTATGACGCCAAGCCACCGGAATTTCTGCTGACGCACCCGGTGACCGAGTCGCGGATCGCCGACACCCGCAACCGCGCCGACCAGGCGCCACCGGGCGGCATCGAAGACAGCGCACGCTACCAGCTGATTCGCGCCCGGGTGGCGCTTATCTATGAAGGCACCCCGGGGCTGGCGGCCAAACGCTTCCGTGCCCAGCTCGACGAAGACCCCAAACTCGATGCTGCGCGCTATGGCCTGGCCCTGGCCCAGATCAAGGGCGGCCAGCTGAACGAAGCGCGGGAAATGCTCAAGCCGCTACTGGCCAAGGCGCCTAACGACATCACCTACAACCTGGCGCAGATTGACCTGGACATCACCAACAACCGCCTGGCCGATGCCCAGCAGCGCGCCGAGCGCATGCAGCAGCTATACCCGGGCAACTACCCGCTGAAACAGGTGCGCGCCGATTTGCTGGTGAAGCTGAACAAGCCTGCTCAAGCCGAGAAAGTGCTGGACGAGCTGGTGAAAAGCCGGCCGGATGATCCGGACGTGTGGTACGACATGGCCGAGGTGCGCGGCTTGTCGGGCAATACCATCGGCTTGCACCGGGCGCGGGCGGAGTACTTCACCTTGGTGGGGGACTTTGACCAGGCGATCCAGCAGCTGGATTACGCCAAGCGCCGGGCCGGCGGGAATTTCCCGCTGGCTTCGCAGATTGACCAGCGCCAGCGCGAGATCATGGAGCAGCAGCGCATGGTCCGGGACATGATGGGGCGCTGAGCCCCGGGGCGGCCGTGGGCCACGATTGGGCTGCTGCGCAGCAGCCCCCGGCCATTACGCCGCGTCGTGTTTGGTTACCGGCTGCTGGATGAACCGCAACATCCACTCGCCCACCAAGTCGCCCTGGTGCTCGCTGGCCAGGCTGGCCACCGCCTTCTGGTACACCTCGTCGCCCAGGTATTCCTGGCGCGCATCGAGCAGCGCGCGGGAGTAGTCGTGGACAAACTCCGGGTGGCCCTGGAAGCACAGCACCTGGTCGCGGATGTGGTACGCCGCATTCGGGCAGAAATCGCTGGAGGCAATGACCGTGGCGCCTTCCGGCAGTTCGGTCACCTGGTCTTGGTGGCTGATCAGCAAGGTCAGCTCCGACACCTCAGGGTCCATCCACGGGGCGTGCGCCGCCAGCGAGTAGCGGTGAATGCCCACGCCCCAGCCCTTGTCGGCACGCTCGGCCTTGCCACCCAGGGTCAACGCCAGCAGCTGGTGGCCAAAACACACACCCAGCAATTTCTCGCCACGCGCGTAAAGCTTCAACAGGTAGGCCTTCAGCGTCTGGATCCAGGCATCGGTACCAAACGAGTCTGCCTTGCTGCCCGTGACCAGGTAGGCATCGAACACTTCGCTGTCGGCGGGGTAATCGCCATTCATCACGTTGTACACACGAAACTCTGCGGCAATCGGCTGCCGCGAGAACAGCTGCTCGAACATCCTGCCGTAGCCCTGGTATTGCGCCGTCAATTCCGGCCGCAGAACATCGGTCTCAAGGATGCAGATGCGTAACGACATAGGATTAGTCCTGAACGACATGGATGGGAATCTGCTGTAGAGCCTGACGCGAAAGGCACGTACAAGCAAGTAGGCGGCACTGACGAACGGTCACATTTTGTCGGCGCCCCATGGATGGCTGCGCCACCGTCTAGCGAGAGCATGCTAGCGAGATGGCACATGGCCTCATAGCCATGAGGCCTCAAAGTCGCGACTACTAGAACAAAGAGTTCTCGAACATGGATAACGCACGCCCTACTGTTGGTTGTATATCCACTCATAAAAGGCAAGCAGTTAAAGCGCCACACTACGCTACTGCGATCGACCCGAAGCGCGACAAGGAAGCCAACGGGTACTCAGGAATAACAACAAGAAGGCGGTCCGCCATGTTCAGACATTCGAAAATTCGCCAAGCCGGGCTTATTTTATTCGCCACTACATTGCTGCTGATCGTGCCGAACCTGACACGGTTGTTCGGCTGACTGCAGCAGTGGCGTCGACATGCAGTGCGCAGGTAACCTGCTGGCCTCTTCGGTCGGAGTGTACCCATGCGCGATTGCCTTGCCCTGCTTGCGCTGCTGCTGAGCCTGCCACTGTCGGCGGCACAACTGCACCTTGAACTCGGCGCTACCCAGCGCCAGTGGAGCAGCGACGAACTGCTCAGCCACCCGCAAGCGCAGACCATCCGCATCGAGCAGGACGTAGCCTACAACCGCCCCATGCAGTACCGGGCAGTGCCGTTGGCTGCACTGTTGCCTGGCGTTACCGCCAGCGACCACCTGCAGGCGGTAGCGCTGGACGGTTTCGCCGCAGAAATGCCCGCTGCGCCGCTGTTGCAGAAAGGCCCGGCGCAGGCCTGGCTAGCCGTGGAAGACCCCAACCAACCTTGGCCACCGCTGGGTGCAGGCAAACCTGGCGCAGGGCCGTTCTACCTAGTGTGGACAGCAGCGCAGGCCGGCGGGATTCGCCCGGAGCAATGGCCATTCCAGATCGCCACCTTGCGCCAGCTCGCCCCGGTAGCGCAGCGGTACCCGGCATTGCTGCCCGACCCGACGCTACCCGCCGACAGCCCGGTGCGCCAAGGCTTTGCCCTGTTCCAGCAAAATTGCATGGCCTGCCACCGCCTGAACGGTGCGGGGGATGCGCAGGTTGGGCCGGACTTGAATGTGCCGCACAACCCCACCGAGTACTTTCAGCCGGGTTATTTGCGCACGTTGATCCGCAACCCGCAAAGCCTGCGGCAGTGGCCACAGGCGAAAATGCCGGGCTTTGCCGAAAGCGTGCTGAGCGACAAGGAGCTGGATGCGCTGCTGGGGTACCTGCAGCATATGGCCACGCGCAAGCCTTAGTGGCCGCGTGGGGTGAACCCGCACCTGCCTGGCGCGGGTGTGCCTGAGATGATGGCCACGCAGGGCTGCTAGGCCGTGAGCCGCTCGTGCTTGACCCCCCAGCCCTCCACCTCGCCGCCATAGGGCGTCACCAACTGCTCGAAGGTCTCTTCAAAGTCGCCAATCCCACAATAGGTGGCATACATGACCTTGCTCAGTTCCAGGTGCCAGCCACCGTCGCCCTCCTTCACCTGGGCATTGAGCGATTCGCCGCGAAACTGCCTGGCAGCGCGGCGCGCCCCGGCTTCGTCGGGGAATACGGCATAGAACTCGATGGGGTGGATCTGGGTGAAGTCGAAACCGCCTGCTTTCATCTGGCGCAGGACGTTGCTGCTGATATCGTCGTTCTGGCTGCTCATGAAACGTCCTCCTGAATAATGCAATGGATAGACTTTCCGTGCTACTGCGCACCTGCCGGCAGCGGCCGGGCAGTACGAGCTGATGCAAGACGCGAATGTATGCGGTGCCAGCCCGCATAATAGGCGAGCACCTGCTGACAGCGTAGCGCCTGCCAAGGCACCACGCAATCGTGTGGATCAGGGGTGTTCGTGAATGCTTGTGATCATTACGCCGCTGTGCTCGCGCAGCCAGCGTGCAGTGGGGGAAATGCTGCGGTCCTGGAAGTCGTTGAGGTCCAGCTCGGCCATTACCGGAAACAGGTGAGAACGAATGGCCCTCGCCGCCTCTTCCTCGCTAGGACGATGCTCGGCTTTCAACACCAGAGTGGACGGTTCGCCCTTCTGGTCGGCAAAAATGACTTCCCACTCTTTCATCTAACGGACCCTCTGAGTCAAGGAGCACAGGGTGTGTGTTACGCCTGAACAACTGACCTTGGGGCAGGGAGAATGTTCAGTAGGATGAAAGCGGCAGGCGCCGAAACGTGGGGCCCCTAATCGCGACCCAGGGCTGCCCACAGGGGTAGCGCCAACTCGAGGCTGGCGCAGCCACTGTGGCAGCGGGTTGACCCCGCCAGCTTTTACTTCGGCGTGCCGTGCACCACACCGGCGGTGTTGTCCAGCAGGCTCTTGGTGGCGGTCTGGATGTACGCTTCAAGCTGCTTGAGCAGTTGCGGCTGGTCGGGGCTTTCGATCAGCTCGGCCTTGAACTCGCTGCCCAATTGGTAGCGGTACATGCGCGGGGTCATGTCCTTGGACTCGATCAGAATGCGGTCGCCCTGTACCAGGCCAACGATCTGTTCGCTGCCCGACGGCTTGATCATGCCCACGCCCTGGTCGCCCTCAGGCAGGTTGAGCAGGTCGCGCCCCCAGCACTGGTGGCGGGCCTGGCCACCCAGGCGGCCCATGATGGTCGGCACGATGTCGACCTGAGTGCCCACGGTGTGGTTGACCGCACCGAACTTCTCCTGAATGCCCGGGGCAATCAGCAACAGCGGCACGTTGAAGCGGCCCAGGTCCAGCTCGGTGACCTGCTGGTGGTTGCCGAAACCGTGGTCGCCAACGATCACGAACAGGGTGTCCTTGAAGTACGGCTCTTTGCGCGCCTTCTCGAAGAACTGGCCCAGCGCCCAGTCCGAATAACGCATGGCGGTCAGGTGCTCGTCCAGGCGGCCCTGGCCGGTCACCTTCTCGACGGGCAGGTCTTTGGGCAGCGCATACGGCGTGTGGTTGGACAGGGTCTGCAGCAACGCATAGATCGGCTTCTTGCCATCGTGCTTGGCCAGCTCCTCGTTGCCGCGGTCGAACATGTCCTGGTCGGACACGCCCCAGGTCGGGTCGGAGAACACCGGGTTGACGAAGTCGTTGCGGCCAATGAAGGTGGTCATGCCCTGGTTGCCGAAGAACCCGGACTGGTTGTCCCAGGCGAAGTCGCCATTGTAGACGTACACGTCGTCGTAGCCACGCGCGCTGAGCAAGGCTGGCAGGCCCGACAGCTTGTGGCCGCCTTCCGGGGTTTGCATCAGGTACTCGAAGCCCGGCAGGTTGGGGAAGCAGGCCATGGTGGCAAACATGCCCTGGTGGGTGTGCGTGCCGTTGGAGAAGAAGCGGTCGAACAGCAGGCCTTCTTTGGCCAGCTTGTCGAAGTACGGGGTGATGTTGTTCGGGCTACCCAGCGCACCGACCGAGTGGCCGGCAAAGCTTTCCATCAGGATCACCACCACGTTCTTGACCGGCAGGGTGCGCTCGGCCGGCGGCAGGAAGTCGCGGCGCACGGCAGCTTCGTCGGCATCGACCAGGGTGTCGTTCGGGGTCAGCAATTGCTTGCGCACGGTTTCGGTGGCCAGGCCCTGCTCCAGTACCGGCTTCCAGATGTTGGCGCGGTCTTCGCCAAAGCGGCTCTTGGCGGCGTCGATCAGGGTCAGGGTGCCGTTCAGGCCCAGCTGGTTGACGAAGTTGGAGTCGGTGGTGAACGCATCGCCCCAGCGCATTGGCGGGCCTTGGCGCAGCGTGCCACGGGCGGCGACCACGGCCACCAGCAAGACCACCATGAACACGGCCAGGCGGTTGTACCACGGCGCCACGCGTTGTGCGCCCTGGCCCCGGGTGATGCGGTCAATGCCCTTGAACAGCAGGCTCAGCAGCCAGGTGCCGAATGCCCAGCCCAACAGGTAACGCACCACCGGGAAGCCGTACCAGAGCATGCTCAGTACGGTTTTCGGGTCTTCCTTGATGTACTGGAAGACCAGGCCGTTGAGGCGCTGGTGGAACTCGCGGTAGAAGTCCATTTCCATCAGGCCAAGGAACATCACCACGCTGGAGGTAAGTGTCAGCCAGAAACGGAACACCCCTCGCCGGGCCATGGCCCACGGGCTGAGCATGGCCAGCAACAGCGGAATGCTGAGGTACACCACCACCCGCAGGTCGAAGCGCAAGCCGTTGACGAAGCCCTCGGCGACGGTCGAGTAAGGGGTATCGCCGACCATATCGCTGTTGTAGACCAACAGCGCCAGGCGCACGAGGCTGAGCATCAACATGATCACCAGGCCGCTGAGCAGCGTGTAGGCCAGGTGGGATTTCAGGGTGGGCGAGAACGGTGCTCGCGCGCCCCGTTGCTTCAAGGCGTCCGTGTTAGCCATGAATGGGAAGGTCCTAGGATTGCGGGTTGCGAAGAGGGCGTTGGCACTGGGCCAACGCAGCATTGTGCGGGTGCGGATTCTGTTTAAACCAATGTGAAAATTTTGTCACGCGGGTGTTGCCGCTTTTGTCTGTTCCGGCCCTATCGCCGGCAAGCCGGCTCCCACAGGCCCCCACAGTGCCTGGGGCTGTGGAGAACCTGTGGGAGCCGGCTTGCCGGCGATAGGGCCAGCACAGGCATTCAGATCCGCACATTCCCCCGCGGCCCGGCGATGGCCCAGATCACCAAACCCACCACGGGCAGCAGTGCGATCAGCAGAATCCACAACACCTTGCTGCCCACCTCGCTGCCGCTCTTGATCACGTTGAGGATGGCCCAGATGTCCAGCGCCAGAATGATCAGCCCAACCAGGCTGTTGAATGTCGACCCCATGCTTTGACTCCCTTTCAAAGGCTGTGCTGCACAGCATAGTCAGCTATCACGGCAATAGAAGGGAATCCTTGGCGGTGGCGGCAGGTCCCTGAGTAAACTGCCAACAGCCATTGAACCGAGGTCCGCATGCCCGTCGCACAGCCGCAAAGCCCTACCCCACCCTCGCTGCGCAATGCCTGGCGCCAACAGGTTGTGAATGCCCCGTGGCTCAGCGCCGGGCTGGCGCTGAGCCTGCTGGCGGTTTGTGCACTGTTGGCGGCCAGCTTCTGGAACGCGGTGAACGGCGACCATGCCGACAACCTGCACCTGGCGCTGCTGGGCGGGTTGTCCGGGTTCGGCGCTACGGCACTGGGGGCAGTGCTGGCGGTGGTGCTGCGCGATGTCAGCGCACGCACCCAGGACGTGATGCTGGGCTTCGCCGCCGGCATGATGCTGGCAGCCAGTTCGTTTTCGCTGATTCTGCCGGGGCTGGACGCCGCCCGCGAAATCACCGGCAGCGGCCCGGCGGCGGCGTTCACCGTGGTGCTGGGCATGGGCCTGGGCGTGCTGCTGATGCTGGGCCTGGACCGCTTCACCCCGCACGAGCATGAAAGCACCGGCCCGTGTGGCCCCGAGGCCGAGCGTATCAACCGGGTGTGGCTGTTCGTGCTGGCTATCACCTTGCACAACCTGCCGGAGGGCATGGCGATTGGCGTGAGCTTTGCCAATGGCGACCTGAACATCGGCCTGCCGCTGACCAGCGCCATTGCCATCCAGGACATCCCCGAAGGCCTGGCCGTGGCGCTGGCTTTGCGCGCTACCGGCCTGTCGAACTTCAAGGCCGCACTGGTGGCGATTGGTTCGGGGCTGATGGAACCGCTGGGGGCGGTGATCGGGCTGGGTATCTCGACCGGCTTCGCCCTCGCCTACCCCATCAGCATGGGCCTGGCGGCCGGGGCGATGATCTTCGTGGTCAGCCACGAAGTGATTCCCGAAACCCACCGCAACGGGCACCAGACGGCGGCGACCCTGGGGTTGATGGGTGGGTTTGCGGTCATGATGTTTCTGGATACCGCGCTGGGCTGAAGTTTTGGGTTGGCTGTACAGGCCCAATCGCTGGCAAGCCAGCTCCCACTGGGATCGCATCAGGGCTGAAAGGTGTTTGCCACACTCGCTGAAGATGCAGTGGCGAGCACCTGGCAGGGTGCATTGCCACAAACCATAGAGTCTCCCACAGGCGCACCACTGGGTTAGAACTGTATGGTGATGCCGTGGAAACTGGCTTACCCGCCACACGGGCCATCAGCCTTCAGACATGCACGGCAACTTTCAGGGCTTCAAGGGCTGGCTCGACCTTGATCCCCAGCTCGGCGCCCAGTTCCAGCACCCGCGCCAGGTCGTGCTGGCCCACCATCACCATCTGCAGCTCGTCGTCCAGCAATTGGCTGAAGTTCAGCAGCACATAACCGCCGGCCTCCTTGTTCAGCGCGCCCATCTGCACCTGAATGCGGTTCAAGGCAGTCAGCGGCTCGGTACGGGCCAGTTGTTTGGGCTTGAGGGTGAATGGCACGCTGTTGTCGAACGAGTCGCTGATCTGCTGGAACAGCGCCTGGTAGCTGTCGGCCTGGAACACCACGGTGTCCGGCAGGCTGCCCAGCACCACCCATTCGCCCAGCGGGATCGGGAAGGTGTCGTCGTAGTTGATATCAGGGTTGGCGGCGAGGAAAGCGGCCGGGTCGGCATAAGCCTGGGCGGCCTCGTCGGCGATGCGCTCGATGTCGGCCTCGCGCATGCAGCCAGCGCCAATGAGGCTGATGAATTCGCGCAACTGAGTTTTCATGAAAGGGGGCCTGCGGCGTGTGAAAGTCGCCAAGGATAGCCGCAAATGCCCCCAGGCCGTTAGCCAGCCTGCACTTGCAGGCGTGCTGCGGTGTCCACCGCGCCCATGGTGCGCGCGGCCATCAGCGCGGTGGCCCCGCGGGCGTCCTGGCGCGCCGGGTCGGCGCCCTCGGCCAGCAGGTAATCAAGGATCTCGCAGCGGTTGAACATGGCCGCCAGCATCAGCGCCGTGCGCCCATCCTGGGCCGCTGCGTCTACCGGCACGCCGTGCTCGAGCAACAGGCGGATCATTGCCAGGTCACCCTTGAAGGCGGCACCGGCGATCGGCAACTGGCCGTTGTCGTTGGCAATCAGCGGGTCGGCGCCGTGGGCCAGCAGCACCCGTACCGCGTCGTGGTGACCGTGGTAGCTGGCCAGCATGAGCAGGGTGTCCCCTTTGTGGTTACGCAGGTTGGCCGGCAGGCCGCTGGCGAGCAAGCGCTCGAGCATCTCGGCATCGCCCTGGCGGGCCCGTTCGAACACCTGCTCGGCAAAGGCCGCGGTTTCGTCATCGGTCATGGTGGCGTGTGCGGCTTGGCTGGACATCGGGAACCTCCTTGCGTAAATGATTGCCCAAGTGTTTG
Source organism: Pseudomonas sp. NY5710 (assembly GCF_013305665.1). Lineage (NCBI taxonomy): Bacteria > Pseudomonadati > Pseudomonadota > Gammaproteobacteria > Pseudomonadales > Pseudomonadaceae > Pseudomonas > Pseudomonas sp. NY5710. The sequence goes on along the minus strand of NZ_CP045554.1, from coordinate 1,425,343 downwards.
TCAGGCACGCACTTGCGGTCAAAGGTTCAGATTCTATTGGGCCGATAGCTACCGCCCGCCTCGTGCAAATTGCACTGTGCAAAATGCACGACCTTGCAAGCTGCACGGAAGCGCTTCTGCAAAATCATCGCAAGCCACTGAATTTAAACGACTTTTCATGAATTAAGATTCTGGCACGGTCACTGCAACTACCTACTCATGTCTGCCACACAACAGCCAGGAGTTGCTATGGACCTTATTCAGCAAAAATTCGTCTCGGTATTTTCGGCCTACGAAGTGACCACCCAGGCTCGCCCGGACGGCGGCGTGCTGCTGACCCTGCGTGCGGCCGATGGCAAAGTGACCCGACGCGTACTGACTTATGCGCAAATGCACAGCGCCGAGCAGCTGTCGTGGGCTATCAGTGCCATCCGCCGTGACCTGGCTGAACAGGCCAGTGAACTGCCGGTGATCTCGATGCTGCAGAGCCAGCAACGGTTTGCGTTGCCGACCTACCGCTGAGTGTTGTGGTGCCTGAACGGCCCCCTTCGCGGGTAAACCCGCTCCTACACTGAATGTGTGATGCCATGTGTAGGCGCGGGTTTAACCGCGAAGAGGCCAGTGCAGGCATTACAACTCGTCAATGCCCAGAAATGCCCGCGCACTCACATCCCCGGTGAATCTCGCCTGCACACCCTGCTCGCTGCCGTACACACGCAAGGCCAGGCAGAACGGCGCTTCACCCAGCTCCACCCAGCGCCGCGTGCCAGCCGGCACGTGCAATTGATCCCCCTTCTCACACAACACCGAATACACCCACTCGCCCACCCGCAGCCCCACTTGCGCGCGCCCGCTGATCACGGCGAAAACCTCGTCGGCGTCATGCACGTGTTCATCGCGCACATCAACCTGCGCCGGGTCGTGGCCGTCACGGTTGAGCAGCACGAATGCCTTGCTGCCCTGCGCGGTCATCAGCTGGTCCAGGTACGCGCGGCACGCCGCCAACACCTCGTCGTGCGCAGTGCCTGGGCGCACCCGTACGCCAGGTTCGGCATGCTCGAAACGCACGCCGTGTTCAGCCAGGGTTGCGGCGATGTCATCGTGGTGGGTCAACACCTTTTGCGGCAATGCCGGGCTGGCGGTGTGGAAAACGCTGAGAATGCTCATCAGGGGCGGGTCCTGGTCGGTTGCGAACAAAGGCCAATGATAACGGCTGCAGCCAAGGCTGCGGCACTGGCCATACCAAAGGTGAAGCTGGGCCCCAGCAGTTTCCAGCTGTAACCCGAATACAACGCCCCCAACGCGCCGCCAGTACCCGACAGCGCGGCGTAGAAGGCCTGGCCCTGGCCCTGCTGGCGAGCGCCGAAGCTGGCCTGCACGAACGCGATGCTGGCGGCGTGGAAACAGCCGAACGTGGCCGCATGCAGCAGCTGGGCGAAAACCAGCACCGCCGGCTCGGCCGCCAAATTGCCCAACAGCAGCCAGCGCACGGCGGCCAGCAGGAAACTGGCCAGCAACACACGTTGCACGCTGAAACGGGCGAACAGGCGGCTCATGCACATGAACATCAACACCTCGGCCACTACCCCCAGTGCCCACAGCAAACCGATGGCGCCACGGCTGTAGCCCAGGTGTTCCAGGTGCAGGGTAAGGAAGGTGTAGTACGGGCCGTGGCTGAGCTGCATCAGCGCCACGCAGGCATAGAAGGCGATCACACCGGGCGCACGCAGTTGGCGCAGGAAGCCGCCGGCAGCGCTGCGCTCGCCCTGCTCCACCGGCTGGGCATTGGGCACCCACAGGCTGGCGGCGACGATACCGCCCATGATGATGACCAGCGCCAGCGGGTAGATGTCCAGGCTCAGCCACTCGAATACACGGCCCAACCCCACCACGGTGAGGATGAAGCCAATCGAGCCCCACAGGCGCACCTGGCTGTAGCGTGCCGTTTGCCCATGCAAGTGGGCCAGGGTGATGACCTCGAACTGCGGCAGTACCGCGTGCCAGAAGAACGCATGCAGGGCCATTACCAGCGCCAGCCAGGCGTAGCTTTTGCCGAAGAATACCAGGGCGAAGCTGGCCAGCGTGCACAGCGCCCCCAGGCGCACGATCAGCAGACGCTGACCACTGCGGTCGCCCAGCCAGCCCCACAGGTTGGGGGCAATGCAGCGCATCAGCATAGGGATGGCCACCAGCTCGCCAATGCGCGCCGGGCTGAAGCCCAGGTGGTCGAAGTACAGGGCCAGGAACGGCGCGGTGGAGCCGAGCAGGGCGAAATAGAACAGGTAGAAGCTGGACAGGCGCCAGTAAGGGATGGGTTGCATGGTGTGGCCTTGTGGGTGCCTGTAGCGGCCCTATCGCTGGCAAGCCAGCTCCCACAGGTGGCCCACAATGTTTTGGTTTGTGGTGACCCTGTGGGAGGTGGCTTGCCAGCGATGGGGCCGGTGCAGGCAGATCAGCGCTGGCCCAGCACCGGGGTAGTCACCTGCACATCGGCGTTTTGCGCACGGTGGCGCAGCAGGTGGTCCACAAGGGCAATGGCCATCATCGCCTCGGCGATCGGCGTGGCACGAATACCCACGCACGGGTCGTGGCGGCCCTTGGTGATGACCTCGACAGGGTTGCCATCCACGTCGATGGAACGCCCCGGGGTGGTGATGCTGGACGTCGGTTTCAGCGCCAGGTGGGCCACGATGGGCTGCCCCGAGGAAATGCCACCCAGAATGCCGCCGGCATTGTTGCTGAGGAAGCCCTCAGGGGTCAGCTCGTCACGGTGCTCGGTGCCCCGCTGGGCGACGCTGGCGAAACCGGCGCCGATTTCCACGCCCTTGACCGCGTTGATGCTCATCAGCGCGTGGGCCAGTTCGGCGTCGAGGCGGTCGAAAATCGGCTCGCCCAGGCCAGGCATCACACCTTCGGCAACCACGGTGATCTTGGCGCCCACCGAATCCTGGTCACGGCGCAGTTGGTCCATGTACGCCTCCAGCTCCGGCACCTTGTCTGGGTCGGGGCTGAAGAAGGCATTCTGCTCCACCGATTCCCAGGTTTTGAACGGGATTTCGATCGGCCCCAGCTGGCTCATGTAGCCGCGCACGGTGATGCCCTGGCTGGCCAGGAACTTCTTGGCGATGGCACCGGCGGCCACGCGCATGGCGGTTTCGCGCGCCGAGCTGCGGCCGCCGCCGCGGTAGTCGCGCAGGCCGTACTTGTGGTGGTAGGTGTAGTCGGCGTGGGCCGGGCGGAACAGGTCCTTGATGGTGGAGTAGTCCTTGGACTTCTGGTCGGTGTTGCGGATCAACAGGCCGATCGAGCAGCCGGTGGTGCGGCCTTCGAATACGCCGGACAGAATTTCCACCTCGTCGGCTTCCTGGCGCTGGGTGGTGTGCCGGCTGGTACCGGGCTTGCGCCGGTCCAGGTCGTGCTGCAGGTCGGCGAGGGAAATTTCCAGGCCCGGTGGGCACCCGTCGACAATGGCGACCAACGCCGGGCCGTGGCTTTCGCCAGCGGTGGTGACAGTGAACAGCTTGCCGTAGGTATTGCCGGACATGGACGCTCCGCGAGATCTGCCTGAAATGGACGAAAGCGGCAGTATACAGATGGTTGAGTTGCCTGTGCGGGCCTCTTCGCGGGTGAACCCGCTCCTACAGGGCCAGCACAGGCGCGACTACTGTGGCAAACCTGCCATGCACCAGCGCAAGAACCTTCCCGTGAACATCAGGTCAAACCCACATCTCCCCATGTAGTACCGCATGATGTCGCGCCTTGTCGCCTTGTTCCTCTTGCTGTGCACCGGCCTGGCCCAGGCCGCCGCCCCCACCGTGCTGCAACGCCCCATCGACCTCGACACCGGCCAGGGCGTGCTGCACGGCAGTTTGCTGCTGCCGCAACAAGCCACACCGCCGCCGGTGGTGCTGATCATTGCCGGCTCAGGCCCTACCGACCGTGACGGCAACAACCCGGCCTCGGGCAGGGTCGACAACCTCAAGCGCCTGGCCCTGCTGCTGGCCAACGAACACATTGCCAGCGTGCGCTACGACAAGCGTGGCGTGGCTGCCAGCCAGCCTGCCGCACCCGATGAGCGGGACCTGAGCGTGGAGCGCTATGTGGCCGACGTGGTCGCCTGGAGCCACAAGCTCAAGGCCGACCCGCGCTTTGGCCCGCTGATTCTGATCGGCCACAGTGAAGGTGCGCTGATTGCCAGCCTGGCCGCCGAACAGGCCGGGGCCAGCGCCGTGATCACCCTGGCCGGCAGCGGCCGGCCACTGGCCGACGTGTTGCGCGAGCAACTGGCCCAGCGCCTGCCACCGGCGCAGCTGGCCGGTGGCAGCGCCCTGCTCGACCGCCTGCAGGCCGGGCAAACCAGCCTGGACGTGCCGGCACCGCTGCGCCAGGTGTTCCGCCCTAGTGTGCAGCCCTACCTGATTACCCTGTTCCGGCAAAACCCCGCCGCCGCCTTCGCCCGCCTGCCGATGCCGGCGCTGATCGTGCAGGGGCGCAACGATGTGCAGGTGGACGTGGCCGACGCCGAACGGCTCAAGGCAGCCAAGCCGGATGCGCAGTTGGTGTTGATCGACGGCATGAACCACATGCTGCGTATCAGCCCCAAAGACATGAGCCAGCAACGCGACAGCTACCTCAACCCTGAGTTGCCCCTGGCGCGCGAACTGGGTGAGCGAATTGTGACCTTCATCCAGCATTTGCCTTCGGCCTGAGGCAATGGCCTCAGGTCTGCGGCCTGCCTGCCGATACAGCAGGCATAGCCGAGGACCAGCCCCGATGACCATTGCCCCCGCCGCCGCAGAGCCGGCCGAAGAGCCCCAGGACAACCCCGCCCAGCCCTGGGCCGACCTGCCGGCCGAACACTTCCAGCTATTGCGCCTGGCCGCGCTGCCCACCGACCGCAGCACCGGCGCCCGGCCGCTGCGCTTTGTGCAGTTCGGCTATGCCGAGCGCCATGACAAGGCCCACAGCCTGCTGCGCATGGAGATCCAGCTGCCTGGGCAGAAGGTACACAAGGAACAGAACCGCCTGGACATCCGCGTGGACCATGCCGAACGCCGGGTGCGTATCGGCAACGCCCAGGGCCTGCAGTTGGAGCCGGTCAACCGCGGTATCGGCCGCTTCCTGCTGGCCCAGGCCGCGCAGTGGTTGCAGCGCAAATGGTCGCATTACCAGGTCGAGGGCATGACCTTGCCGAACAAGGATGCGCTGAACGAAGACTCACGCCTGCGCCGTGACCACTGCCTGCGTGGGGTGGGCATCGAGGTGGAGTACGAAGACGCCCAGCACTTGAAAGGCCGCACCGTGGAAATGCCTGTGGGGCAGTTGAAAGCAGCCTGGAGCAATGAACGGCTGCAACGGGTGGCTATCCTTGATGCCGCCAGCTTGCTACAGCAGGCAGACCTGCAGTTGCAGGAAAAAGACGCACAGCTGCGCGAGCGTGATGAGCGGGTGGCCAAGTACCAGCGTGAAGATGGCGGGCTGCGCTTTACCATCACGTGCCTGGTGGCGTTTGCGGTGTTTCAGGCGGGGCTGCTGATCTGGATCGCAACCCGTTAAGACCGCGTTGCCTGTTTCGCGGGCTTGCCCGCTCCCACAAGGACCGGTGATATACCTGTGGAAGCGGGCGTGCCCGCGAATGGGCTGCAAAGCAGCCCCGTTCGGAATCAGACGCGGCCCTTGAACAGCTCCTGATGCTGGCGGCACTGCTCAGCGGTCAGCATGAACACCCCATGCCCGCCGCGCTCGAACTCCAGCCAGGCAAAGTCCACCTCGGGGTACAGCGCCTCCACATGCACCTGGCTGTTGCCCACTTCGACGATCAGCAAGCCTTTTTCGGTGAGGTGGTCGGCCGCTTCGGCCAGCATGCGCCGCACCAGGTCCAGGCCATCATTGCCACAGGCCAGGCCCAGCTCCGGCTCGTGGTGGTACTCGGCCGGCATGTCGTCGAAGTCCTCGGCGTCGACATACGGCGGGTTGGACAGGATCAAGTCGAAGCGCTGCCCCGGCAAGCCGGCAAAACCGTCGCCCTGTACGGTGTACACGCGGGCGTCCAGGCCGTGGCGCTCGATGTTCTGGTTGGCCACTTCGAGGGCCTGGAACGACAGGTCGGCCAGCACCACTTCGGCCTCGGGGAACACGTCGGCGGCGACGATGCCGATGCAGCCCGAACCGGTGCACAGGTCCAGAATGCGTGCCGGCTCGTTGGCCAACCACGGCTCGAAGCGCTTTTCGATCAGCTCGCCAATGGGTGAGCGCGGCACCAGCACGCGCTCGTCGACAATGAACGACATGCCGCAGAACCAGGCCTCGCCCAACAGGTAGGCAGTTGGCACGCGCTCTTCGATACGGCGCTTGAGCAGGTGCTGCAGGCGCACCCGCTCGTCGTCTTCGAGCATGCAGTCCAGGTAGCTGTCGGCTACCTCCCATGGCAGGTGCACCGCACCCAGCACCAGCAGACGGGCTTCGTCCCAGGCATTGTCGGCACCATGGCCGAAGAACAGGTCATGCTCATGGAAGCGGCTGACTGCCCAGCGGATGTAATCGCGCAGGGTGCGCAGGCGGGATGTGATCACGGGGTACTCCTAATTCAGAACGGACAAAAGTCTAACAGCCTGGGGCACAGATTTGTTCCATCGGATCGTTGCCGGGCTAGCCACAGGCCAGTAACCATGCCACTTGCGTTGTCAACCATTCCCATTGGCGCCAATGCAGGGGAGAATAGGTGCACAAAAGCCCTACCAAGGAGCCCTTGATGTCCGTTCCAACCACGATGTTCCGCCTCACTGGCCGCGATTACCCGCCGGCCAAGCTGAGCCACGCCAGCCTGATCATCATTGATGCGCAAAAGGAGTACCTCAGTGGTCCCCTGCAGTTGTCGGGCATGGACGAGGCCGTGGCCAACATCGCCAGGTTGCTCGACGCCGCGCGCAAAAGCGGCCGTCCGATCATCCATGTTCGCCACCTGGGCACGGTGGGTGGCCGTTTCGACCCACAGGGGCCCGCTGGCCAGTTCATTCCAGGGCTGGAGCCGCTGGAGGGCGAAATCGTCATCGAAAAGCGCATGCCCAATGCCTTCAAGAACACCAAGCTGCACGAAACGCTGCAGGAGCTGGGGCACCTGGACCTGATCGTGTGCGGTTTCATGAGCCATTCCAGTGTCAGCACCACCGTGCGCCGCGCCAAAGACTATGGTTACCGGTGCACACTGGTAGAAGACGCTTCGGCAACCCGCGACCTGGCGTTCAAGGACGGGGTCATACCGGCCGCGCAGATCCACCAGTGCGAAATGGCCGTGATGGCCGACAACTTCGCTTGCGTGGCCCCTACCGCCAGCCTGATCTGAGGCCCTGGCACGACCGCCCGGCTGCCGGGCGGAACCCAATGGGCGGCGGCAGGTCGAATTCCGGATATCCACAGAGGAGAGCGGAATGAAGCTCAAAGGCAGTTTCGACGCCAAGCGCCTGCGCCCGCGCCAACCGCGTAATTGGGGCGCCCGCCTGGCGGCCGGGCTGTCCGCCCTGCTGGCGACCCTGGGCGTACTGCTGGCCATGGCCGGCATCGCCGGCTTGCTAGGCAACTACCCTGCCCTGCAGGAACTCAACGCCAACAAGGCGTTGTCCAGCATCGTTACCGTGGGAGGCCTGCTGCTGCTGTGGCTGGGCGTGCGCTTGTGGCGGCGCAGCCGCATTCGCCTGCGGCGCGGGCGTGAGCTGAACCTGTCGCCACATCTGATGAAGAAGCATGATTGAGGGTTTTGTATAGGCTGTGCCGGCCTCTTCGCGGGTGAACCCGCTCCTACGCCCGGTGGTAGCCCTGTAGGAGCGGGTTCACCCGCGAAGAGGCCCGCACAGGCTGCATAAAGCCCCCACAGTCGCGTAAACTACGCCGCCCACGTGGAGGCACCATGCAAGACGACGATTTTTCCCTGTTCAAGGCCGAAGTGCGCGGCGTAAAGCCGATCCGCCACGACCGCGCCGAAGTCGGCAAGCCCAAGGCCGACCGCCAGCAGCTGGCCGGCCTGCGCCAGGCGGCGACCGTTCGCAGTGACAAGGCGCTGGTCATCGACGGTATGTCTGACCAGTTCGTGATCGACGTGGGCGCCGAAGACGAACTGATGTGGCGCCGCGACGGCGTGCAGGAAACCCAGCTGCGCAAGCTGAAACTGGGGCAGATCCCGTTCGAGGGCAGCCTCGACCTGCATGGCATGACCGTGGAGAAGGCCCGCGAAACCTTGTGGGCCTTCATCGCCGAAGCCACCAAGCTGGAAGTGCGCTGCGTGCGCGTGACCCATGGCAAGGCTGCGCGCCTGGACGGCAAGCGGCCGATGATCAAAAGCCACGTCAACACCTGGCTGCGCCAGCACCCGCAGGTGCTCGGCTTTGCCTCGTGCAGTGCCCGCCACGGCGGCACCGGTGCCGTGTATGTGATGCTCAAGCGAACCATGCTCGAAGGCCGCGACGAGTAACGCCGCGCTTGCAGCGCCGCGCGCGCCGCCGTAACCTTCGTTTTTGCGATTTTTTCCCAAGGTAGATCCATGTCCCTGGAACAGAACTACACCGAGATCCTCAGCCAACTTGGCGAGGACGTCTCCCGCGAGGGCCTGCTCGACACGCCCAAGCGGGCTGCAAAGGCCATGAAGTACCTTTGCCGCGGTTATGAGCAAACACTGGAAGAAGTGACCAACAACGCGTTGTTCAGCTCTGACAACAGCGAAATGGTACTGGTCCGGGACATCGAGCTGTATTCGATGTGCGAACACCACATGCTGCCGTTCATCGGCAAGGCGCACGTGGCCTACCTGCCCAAAGGCAAGGTGCTGGGCCTGTCGAAGGTCGCGCGCATCGTCGACATGTTCGCCCGCCGCCTGCAAATTCAGGAAAACCTCAGCCGCCAGGTGGCCGAGGCCATCCAGCAGGTTACCGGTGCCGCCGGCGTGGCGGTGGTGATCGAAGCCAAGCACATGTGCATGATGATGCGCGGTGTGGAAAAACAGAACTCGACCATGATCACCTCGGTGATGCTGGGCGAATTCCGCGACAACGCCGCCACCCGCAGCGAGTTCCTCAGCCTGATCAAGTAATTGGCTGCAGACCCCGAGCCGACCCTTGCAGGTCGGCTTTTGCATTTCAGGAGTTGCCCATGATCGTCAAAGCCCTGCGGGTTGGCCTCGGCCAAGTCATCGTGTTCGCAGACTGGATCAGCCGCCCGGCCAAGCGCAAGCGCGACGCCGCCGCCCAGGCCCGCGTCGACCAGGCGGCCAAGGGCCTGGCGCTGTACCAGTTCCATGCCTGCCCGTTCTGCGTCAAGACCCGCCGCACCCTGCACCGCCTGAACGTGCCGGTGGCGCTGCGTGATGCCAAGAACGACACGGCGCACCGCCAGGCCCTGCAAGAAGGTGGCGGCCGGGTGAAAGTGCCATGCCTGCGCATTGAAGAAGCGGGCAAAGTGACCTGGATGTATGAGTCCAAGGCCATCATTGCCTACCTGGATGAGCGGTTTGCTTCGGCCTGACAGGTTTCAGCTTTCCTGCACTGGCCCTATCGCCGGCAAGCCAGCTCCCACACAACAATACACAACTTATTGATCGTGGGAGCTGGCTTGCCAGCGATGGGGCCGGTACAGGTTAGCGGTCAACCCACCATCGGCACATGCCTCGGGTGGCTGGCAACCCGCGCCAGCCAGGCGCGAACCGCCGGGTAATCGGCCAGGTCGAACCCGCCCTGATGGGCCACATGGGTGTAGGCATACAACGCCACATCGGCAATCGAATACTGCTCACCGACCAGGTACGGGGTCATCTGCAGTTGGCGTTCCATCACCTTCAAGGCCTTGTAGCCGCCCTTGTGCAGCTTTTTGTATTCGTCCATACGCTCATCTGGCAGCCCCAGGTAAAACTGGATGAAACGCGCCACGGCAATGTACGGCTCGTGGCTGTACTGCTCGAAGAACTGCCACTGCAACACCTGGGTACGCAGGCGCGGCTCGCTGGGCAGGAATGAACTGCCATCGGCCAGGAAATTGAGAATGGCGTTGGACTCCCACAGGTAAGTGCCGTCTTCCAGCTCTAGAACCGGCACCTTGCCATTGGGGTTCATCGCCAGAAACGCCGGCGTTTGGGTCTCGCCTTTGAGAATGTCCACCGGGTGCCATTCGTACGGCCGGTCCAGCAGGCTCAACATCAACTTGACCTTGTAGCAGTTACCCGACTGGTAGTCGCCATAAACCTTGTACATCGCCCCTCCCTGCAAAGCAGTTTTGCAATTGCGCCCAATAGTTGGCGACTGTACGGCTAAAAGCAACGGCCGCTGTATGGCAAGGATCTACCTTGCTGGTTGTAGTCTGAAAAAACTGCTTACACCTTTACAAGGACTTTGTTCATGAACAATGCCACCTCCGCACGCCTGCGGCCCCTGGCAGACAGCGCCCCGTCGGCAGTGGTCGCCGGCTTCATCGCCATGCTCACCGGTTACACCAGCTCGCTGGTGCTGATGTTCCAGGCCGGCCAGGCGGCCGGGTTGACCACTGCGCAGATCTCGTCGTGGATCTGGGCGCTGTCGATTGGCATGGCGGTGTGCAGCATCGGCCTGTCATTGCGCTACCGCACCCCCATCACCATTGCCTGGTCCACCCCCGGCGCAGCGCTGCTGATCACCAGCCTGGGCGGGGTCAGTTACGGCGAGGCCATTGGCGCCTACATCACCTGTGCGGTGCTGGTGCTGGTGTGCGGGCTGACCGGCAGCTTCGAGCGCCTGGTCAAACGCATTCCGGCGTCGCTGGCTTCGGCGTTGCTGGCGGGTATCCTGTTCAAGATCGGCAGCGAAATTTTCGTGGCAGCGCAGCACCGTACCCTGCTGGTGTTGGGCATGTTCTTCAGCTACCTGCTGGTCAAGCGACTGTCACCGCGCTACTGCGTGCTGGCGGCCTTGCTGGTGGGCACCGCACTGTCGGGCGCGCTGGGCCTGCTGGACTTCAGCGGCTTCCACCTGGAAGTGGCCAAGCCGGTGTGGACCACGCCGAGCTTCTCGCTGGCCGCCACCATCAGCATCGGCATTCCGCTGTTCGTGGTGGCGATGACTTCGCAGAACATGCCTGGCGTGGCCGTGCTGCGCGCCGACGGCTACCAGGTACCGGCTTCGCCCCTGATCTCGGCTACCGGATTTGCCTCGCTGCTGCTGGCGCCGTTTGGCTCGCACGGGGTCAACCTGGCGGCGATCAGCGCGGCCATCTGCACTGGGCCGCATGCCCATGAAGACCCCAGCAAACGCTACACCGCAGCGGTGTGGTGCGGGATTTTCTACGGCATCGCCGGGGTGTTCGGGGCGACCCTGGCAGCGCTGTTTGCCGCGTTGCCGAAAGAGCTGGTGCTGTCGATTGCGGCGCTGGCGCTGTTTGGCTCGATCATGAACGGGCTGACGGTTGCCATGAGCGAAGCGCGGGAGCGTGAGGCGGCAGTGATTACCTTCATGGTGACGGCGTCGGGGCTGACCCTGTTCTCGATCGGGTCGGCGTTCTGGGGGATTGTGGCGGGAGTTTTGGCCCTGGTGATTCTTAACCCGCGCAAGGCCTGAAGGTCATTATTGCCTGTACCGGCCCTATCGATGGCAAGCCAGCTCCCACAGGGATTGCATCAGGGCTGACAGGTGTTTGTCAGAAGATATGCAGCGCCTGTTAGATCGAGCGCCGCGCGGGCGGCGCTCGATCTAACAGGCGCTGAAGATGCTACGGCGAGCACCTGGCAACCCTGATGCCATCGCCAGAAACCACCTGGGCTACAACCTGAAATACCCCACCATACCCTTCAGGTCGGTGCCCAACTGCACCAGCTCCACACTTGACCGGGCATTGTCCTGCATGGCCAACGCCGCCTGGTCGGCACTGCCGCGGATCTGTGTGACGCTGCGGCTGATCTCTTCGGCAACCGAACTCTGCTGCTCGGCTGCAGCGGCGATCTGCTGGTTCATCTGCTGAATCAACGACACTGCCGCAGCAATACTGCCCAGGGCACTTTCGGTGTGCAACGCGTCAGCCACCGCCATACGCACCAGTTCGGCACTGCCGCGGATCTGCGCCACCGACTGCTGCGCATTGCCGCGCAAGCTGGCCACCAGGGTCTCGATCTGCTCGGTGGACTGGCGGGTACGCTTGGCCAAGGCCCGCACTTCGTCGGCCACCACGGCAAAACCGCGCCCCTGTTCACCCGCCCGGGCCGCTTCGATGGCGGCGTTCAGCGCCAGCAGGTTGGTTTGCTCGGCCACGCTCTTGATCACTTCCAGCACATCGCCAATGGTATGGATTTCGGCACTGAGGCTGTCGATGCCGGCACTGGCGGTTTCCGCCGCGGCGGCCAGTTGTTCGATGCGCTGCATACTCTGGCGCACCACCTGCTGGCCCGAGCCGACCTTGGCGTCTGCCGCCTCGGCCGCCTGGGCCGCTTCTTCGGCGTTGCGCGCCACGTCGTGCACGGTGGCGGTCATCTGTTGCATGGCGGTGGCGACCTGTTCGGTTTCCTCTTTCTGGCTGCCCACCTCACGGTTGGTCTGTTCGGTCACCGCCGACAGCGCCTGGGCACTGCCTGCCAGTTGCTCGATGCCCTGCTGCAAGCCACTGACAATACCGGCCAGCCCCGCAGCCATCTGCTGCATGGCCTGCATCAACTGCCCCACTTCGTCACGCCGTGGCGCTTGGGCATCGAACGCCAGCTCGCCCGCAGCAATGCGCTGGGCGCGGGCGATCACATGCTTGAGCGGGCCAACCACCGCGCGGGTAATCAACCAGGCCGCCAGCACGCCGGCCAACAGCGCCAGCACCGTGGCCAGGCCAATGGCCAGGGCATTGCGCTGCAGCTCGCCCTGCAGTGCCTGCTCCTGCGCCAGGTAGGCCTGGTCGACGCGCCCGGTGACCTGCTCGGCACTGGCCTGCAACTGGTCCTTCAACCCTTGTTCACGGGCCAACTCGTCGGTGTATTCGTTGAGCTTTTCCGAGAAGCTGGCGATGTGCCCCGCCACTTCGCCCAGCACGCTCTGGTAACCGGCATCTGCGATGGCGCCCTGCAGCTGGCCGACCAGGCTGGCCGCCTCGACGGTTTGGGCAATGCGCTCTTTACTGACACCCTCTTCGCCCTTGCGGCTTTGCTCCAGGCGCACCCGCGCTTCGTCCATGGCCTGCAGCATCAGCCGCGACACCTGTGCCACCTGCCCGGCTTGCTCGAGAAACTCGCCGCCCTGCTGGCCTTGGGACTGCTTGAGGGTGTACACGCCATCGTCGGCCAGGCCGGCCTGCAGCACATCCAGGTTATTGGCCACGCTGGACACCGACCAGCTGGCCATGTCCAGCGCCAGCTCCTTGGCCTGCACGGCTTGCACGAAGGCCTCGAACGCCTGGCCGTAGGCCGCCAGGTCGGACTCTGCCGCCGTCAGCGCCGGCAGGGTACGGGCGCGCTCGGCCAGCCCCTTGAGGCCGCTGCGCAGCGCCTCGGCCTGTTTCAGGTCGGAACGCAGGGCAAATGCCTGTTCGTGCTGGCGCAAGCGCAGCAGGTCGGTATTGAACTGGGCCAGCTGGCGCAAGCTGTCGAAGCGCTGGCCCACGCTGTATAACGCCGCAACACCAATGGCTGCGACCGCCAGTGTCAGCAGCAGCACCAGGGCAAAGCCCAGCCCCAGTTTACGGGCCATGCCCAGGTTGGCCAGCACACCATGCTTGCTCGCGCCCATTGCCCATTCCCCTTGTGCTTGCGAGGTTAACCCGAAGGCCAAGGTTGGCAACGTTGCCTGCTGCTGAACAAGGGCCTGACGTCAGAATAGTGTCAAATAGCTATGTCTTGTCGCTTTTAGCTGCGCTGAAGTCGGTTTCATCAGATCGCTGTCGCCCCACCGTCCACGGTCAGGCAGTGGCCAGTGGTAAACGCCGCGCCGTCGCTGCACAAGTAAAGCACCGCACTGGCAATTTCCTCCACCTTGCCAATGCGCCCGACCGGGTGCATGGCCGCGGCGAATTCAGCCTTGCGCGGGTCGGCTTCATAGGCACGGCGGAACATGTCGGTGTCGATCACCGCCGGGCACACCGCGTTCACGCGGATGCCCTTCTTGGCGTACTCGATGGCCGCCGACTTGGTCAGGCCGATGACCGCATGCTTGCTGGCACTGTAGATGCTCATCTTCGGCGCCGCGCCCAGCCCTGCCACCGAAGCGGTATTGACGATCACCCCGCCGCCCTGGGCCAGCAGCAACGGCAGCTGGTACTTCATGCACAACCACACCCCCTTCACGTTCACGCCCATGATGGCGTCGAACTCGGCCTCGCTGCCATCGGCCAGGCGATGCTGCTCGATCTCGATACCGGCGTTGTTGAAGGCATAGTCGAGCCGGCCATAGGCCGCCATCAGCTCGTCGTGCAACTGGCGCACCGATGCGTCACGGGTTACGTCGCAGGCAATGAACAGCGCCTGGCCCCCCGCTGCCTGGATAAGCGCTACGGTGGCTTCACCGCCGACCGTGTCGCGGTCGGCCACTACCACCTTCAAACCCTGCTGGGCGAACGCCAGGGCGGTTGCCCGGCCAATGCCGGCCGCCGCGCCGGTAACCATGGCTACCTGGCCAGAAAAGGTCATGCTCATCGCGCGCTCCTGTGACGGTATGGTGGGGTTCAGAGCATAGTCAGGCGTTGGCTGGCGGGGCAGCATCATCACATGAGCATTTGGGCTGCCATGCTTGTCAGTGATATTAAGGACCAGTCTTCATCAACAGGGTAGATTGAAGCCCTGTTTCCCTCCACTGCCTACAAGGACCCCGTCATGAGCCAAACCAACCGCCGCTTCCTGCTCGCCAAACGCCCGGTGGGTGCCGTGCGCCGAGACGACTTCAGCTACGAGACCGTACCTGCCGAGCAACCCGGCGAAGGCCAGGTGCTGGTGCGCAACCTGTACCTGTCGCTGGACCCCGCCATGCGCGGCTGGATGAACGAAGGCAAGTCCTACATTCCGCCCGTGGCCCTGGGCCAGGTGATGCGCGCGCTGGGCGTGGGCGAGGTGGTGGCTTCCAACCACCCGGACTTCAAGCCCGGCGACCATGTAAGCGGCGCGCTGGGCGTGCAGGACTACTTCACCGGCGAGCCCCAGGGCCTGCACAAAATCGACCCCAACCTGGCGCCGCTGCCACGCTACCTGTCGGCGCTGGGCATGACCGGCATGACCGCCTACTTCGCCCTGCTGGAAGTGGGCCAGCCCAAGGCTGGCGACACCGTGGTGATTTCCGGCGCGGCCGGTGCGGTGGGCAGCATTGTCGGGCAGATTGCCAAAGTAAAGGGTTGCCGCGTGGTGGGCATTGCTGGCGGCGCCGAGAAGTGCCAGTACCTGAAGGACGAACTGGGCTTTGACGGGGTGATCGACTACAAGGCCGAAGACGTGCTGGCCGGTTTGAAGCGCGAATGCCCGAAAGGCGTGGACGTGTACTTCGACAACGTGGGCGGCGAGATTCTGGACGCCGTGCTGACGCGCATCAACTTCAAGGCGCGCATCGTGATTTGCGGCGCCATCAGCCAGTACAACAACAAGGAAGCGGTGAAGGGCCCGGCCAACTACCTGGCATTGCTGGTGAACCGCGCGCGCATGGAAGGCTTTGTGGTGATGGACCACACCAAGGAGTACGGCAAGGCCGCACAGGAAATTGCCGGGTGGCTGGCCAGCGGGCAGGTGAAAAGCAAGGAAGATGTGGTGGAGGGGCTGGAGACCTTCCCTGAGACCTTGCTGAAGCTGTTCAACGGTGAGAATTTCGGCAAGTTGGTGCTGAAGGTTTAACCCTACCCGAATGCGCAGCCCCCGGAAGTTGCGGCCTGGCTTCACGCCGGGCTGCGCAGCACAGCCCCCCCCCCCCTCATTCCCGCACGCTCAGCAGGCGCCCGTGGCCCTGCTGGCGCCGCGAATTGCAGCCCCCATCGGCGTACCGGATTCACAGGTTGACCTTGCCTGTCCGATACCTGCCGTATCCCTTCGTTGCCCCTTCATTTAGAATGGGTAAAGCCTGAGCAAGACATTGGATTACCATCACTTCAGGCCTGGGCAAACAGGCAGTCTGCACCTAAGCGTCAGACAAAACGGATCAACGCTAGGGGTTTGAAATGTGTTCTGAGAATCACGCCGTTACTGACAATCCGTTGGTGACAGTGATCATCGCGTCTTACAACCATGCGCGCTACATCGAAGCCAGCATCATGAGCGTCATCAACCAGACCTACAAGAATATCGAGCTTCTGGTGATCGATGACGGTTCCAAGGACGACAGCCCCGCATTGCTCAAGCGTTTGCAGCAGCAGCACGGTTTCTACCTACGCCTGCAGGCCAACCAGGGCCTGGCACGCACCCTCAACGATGCGATCGCGCAAGCCAAGGGCGACCTGATAGTGCCTTTTGGCTCTGACGACATCATGCTTGCGCACCGTATCGCCACCCAGGTGGCGTATATGCAGGGCAAGCCCGAGGTGGGAATTTGCTCAGCCAACATCGAAACCATCGACCAGGACGGCAAGGTGATGGGTGCCCGTGAGCAGCGCAACCGCAACCTGCCCTTCCGCCGCCTGGACTTCGACGACTTGTTTCTCGACCGCAAGCCAGGGCCCATGGCAGCCACTTTGATGCTGCGCCGTGAGGCCTTGGAAAAGGTAGGTGGCTTCAACCCGGATATCCGCCTGGAAGACGTTTACATCGAGTTGTCGATTGCCCGGGCCGGTTATTACATCGACGTGTTGGGTGAAGTACTGGCGCAGTACCGTGACCACCCCACCAATACCTTCAAGAACGGCCGCTTCATGGTTGATAACGTACTGCGAACCTTTGCAGTGTTCAGCGACCATCCGCAGTACGAGCAGGTTTGCATGAAATTCCGCAACTCCATGCTATTGAAGTACGCCAACCGGGACAAAGCGCTGAGCCGGGAAATGCTTGCGCAAATCCCGCTCAGGTACTGGAACCGCAAGACCCTGCGCGGGCTGTGGCGGTTGCTCTGGTCTTAAGTAACGCGGCCGCGCTGCCAATGGATCAGTGACTGGCCGTAGACCAGCGCCAACGGAATCCAGATCAGAAACCAATGCTCTTTCGGGCGTGACATGAATGCACTGCCTTCAGTCAGGCCCGAAACAAAGCCGAAGATCAGCCAGGTGGCAGCCAGCGTTACGCCAGGGTGCTTGCGATAATTCCAGCAGAAGTACATGGCCAGGCTGTAGATCGTCATCCACAGCACCAGGCCCACCACCCCGCCCGCGTACAGCACGCCCAACTCGATGTTATGAGGGTCGGCAAGCGTTTGCGCGAGGCCCGGAATAATCACGGTCATGGGCGCGTCGTAACCATGCCCCAGCCATGGATGCTCGCCAATCTGGCGCAGCGCCTCCAGCCAAATGGCCGGGCGATAGGACAAGCCCCGCTGCGTGACGGCCTCCGGGTAGACCAGCACCATGCCCAGCAGCGCGACCAACACCGCAGCCAGCGCCAACAGCCCGCGTTTACGGTCGCCGACAATAATCAGCCACGCCAATGCCGCGCCCAGGCCCATCAAAGGTGTCCGTGAACCTGTGGCTACTACCGTGGCGCCCAGGATCGCCAGCCACACCAGCGACATCGGGTCGAGCACGCGTTTTGCCTGGAACCAGTACGCCAGCCATACGGCTGTGAAAGCGCCCAGCACATGAGCGGTTAGTAGAGGGTTGTACAGGGCCCCGTAACCTTCCAGCCGGCTGGCACCCGCTGGCCGTTGGTAAAGCAGGAAATAGCCGAGGTACAAGGCCGCCGCTATCCCTACCAGAGTTGCAGCGATGCGCACGCACTGCTGAAGATGGGCCGGGGCATGCAGGCTGATCATGCCTGCCGATAGCAGCACCATGGCGATGTACAACGGCCTTTTCAGCAAGCTCCCTGCGGAGTTGGCCGAGTCGGACCATGCAATGCTCAGCATGGTGTACGCACAAAACACCAGGAATGCGATGAATAAAGGATTGCCGGCCAGCTTTTTCAGCATTGCCGGCTGCAATAGCAGCGCCACCAAGGTTGGCACTGCCAGCAGGATATAGAACAGCTTGTGGTAGAGAGAACGTTCCCCCACCCAGAACATGCCCGTGAGCATGACCAGCCAACCCAAAGGGAGAACATAGCTGTTGACCTTCCTTCCCCAGCGCTGGGCCGGGGATTCGACTAATACATCGGCTGACATTGACGTTCTCGACAACAGTGGGGAACTCACGGGCTGCTTACTCGATGTGACCGTAACACAGGCATGTGAACAGAGCGCCTAACGCGGAAGGCTTTAGCCCAACGATGGCTCGGCACTCAGCTGCGAATTTCGGCAACAACGGCTGACAGCGCCTGGCCAGGGTTTGCCGCTTGGCTGATGGGCCGGCCGATCACCAGGTAATCCGAGCCGGCATCCAGCGCTTGGCGCGGGGTGAGGATGCGGCGCTGGTCATCCTGCGCGCTACCCGCCGGGCGAATACCCGGGGTCACCAACTGCAGCGCGGGGTGCGCCGCCTTCAAGGCTGGTGCCTCCAGCGCCGAGCAAACCAGCCCGTCCATGCCCGCTTTCTGCGCCAATGCCGCCAGTCGCAATACCTGCTCTTGCGGGTCTACATCCAGGCCGATGTCGGCCAGGTCTTCACGTTCCATGCTGGTCAGCACGGTCACGCCAATCAGCAACGGCTGCGGGCCGCTGCGCTTGGCCAGCTCTTCGCGGCAGGCCGCCATCATGCGCAGGCCACCGGAGCAATGCACGTTGACCATCCACACCCCCATTTCGGCCGCTGCCTTTACCGCCATGGCCGTGGTGTTGGGGATGTCGTGGAACTTGAGGTCGAGGAACACTTCGAAGCCCTTGGCGCACAGGGTTTCAACAATGCCCGAAGCGCTGCTGGTGAACAGCTCTTTGCCCACCTTTACCCGGCACAGCGCAGGGTCAAGCTGGTCAGCCAGCTTCAGGGCGGCATCACGGGTCGGGAAATCCAGGGCGACGATCAGGGGCGTCTGGCAGGCGGACATGGCAGGGTCTCTTGGCAAGTCGAAAACGGCGCGCATTGTAAACGAAGTGGCGCGGGCTTTGGGGCCCGCAGGTCACGGAATTGGCCCAGCACGGGCCGGCACCTATAATTGAACCAACGGAACGGGTAATTGCTCAAACTTTACACAAGCGTTGCCCATGGCCCGATCAAAGGAGAACGACAATGCCCTGGTATGCCTGGCTGATCCTCATCATAGCCCTTGGCTCCATCGTCGGCGGGTTGATGATGTTGCGCGACACGGCCAAGAAACTGCCGCTTACCGATGAGCAACTGCGCAAGGTGCATGAGCGCAACGCCGAGGCAGATGCCAAGGATGCGCGGGATCGCTGAGACGGCCCGCCGTTGCCCGGGGCTGGG
The DNA here is from genome assembly GCF_013305665.1 of Pseudomonas sp. NY5710. Lineage (NCBI taxonomy): Bacteria > Pseudomonadati > Pseudomonadota > Gammaproteobacteria > Pseudomonadales > Pseudomonadaceae > Pseudomonas > Pseudomonas sp. NY5710. The sequence goes on along the minus strand of NZ_CP045554.1, from coordinate 1,405,975 downwards.
GGCTAATGCCTGTTAGTTAAGCGTTACTGGGGCTGCTTTGCAGCCCTTCGCGGGCACGCCCGCTCCCACACGTTGGACTGCCCCCAAGAAGTTGGACACCAATCCAATTTCTTGGGGTGTCCATATGAGCAAGTACTCAGACCAATTCAAGCTTACAGCCGTTCATGCCTACCTGGAGGGTGGTGAAGGTTTCCGAAAAGTAGCCCAGCGACTTGCAGTGGACTTCAGCCTGCTGCGGCGCTGGGTCTCCAGCTTCCAGAAACATGGCCAGTTCAGTCTGCGTAAACCAGGCCAGCGGTACAGTGCGACCTACAAGCGCTCAGTCCTTGAGTACATGCACAAGCATCAGCTTTCCTTGCGCCAGACCGCCGCCCATTTTGGTCTTGGTCAGTCTTCGCAGATAGGCATTTGGGCGCGGCAGTACTACAGTGGAAGTCCGGCTTCGCCTGCTCCCAAGAGAAGAAAACCTGCTGCCATGTCGAAAAAGCCTTACCCCATCAAACCCACAACCTCTGATGACACCGATAAAAGCCGCGACCAGTTGCTGGCTGAGCTTGAATGGCTGCGCATGGAGAACGCTTACCTAAAAAAGCTGGAAGAGTTGAAGAAGCAGGAGCGAAGGCAGCCCAAAAAACCCTGATCGTGTCTGCGCTCAAGGACAGGTTTCCCTTGGCCGCTGTTCTGGAGTTGGCGGATCTGCCGCGCAGTACGTTCTATTACCAGCTTCAAGCGCAGGCCAAACCTGATAAGCATGCTGCTCTGAAGCAGATGATTCAGCGTGTCTATCACGAGGAAAAAGGGCTTTACGGTTACCGGCGCGTTGCGATCGTGATCCGCAATGGCGGGACCTTGGTTAACAAAAAAGTGGTGGAGCGTTTGATGATCGAGCTTGATCTTCGCTCACTCGTGCGGCCGAAAAAATATCGGTCGTACAAGGGAGTCGTCGGCACCATCGCGCCCAACCTGCTGGAGCGAAACTTTATCGCCCAGCGCCCGAATCAGAAGTGGGTGACCGATGTGACCGAGTTCAAAGTGGCTCAGGAAAAAGTCTACCTCTCCCCCGTGATGGACTTGTACAACGCCGAAATTGTGGCCTACGAAGTGGCCAGCAGGCCATGCCTTGGGCTGGTTACCAACATGCTGGGCAAGGCCTTCAAGCGCCTGGGAAACAAGCCGAAACTGGTACTCCACTCGGATCAAGGCTGGCACTACCAACACTCGCAGTACCGCCACAAACTGGCCGAGCAAGGGGTGAAGCAGAGCATGTCACGCAAAGGAAACTGCTTGGATAATGCGGCTATGGAGAGCTTTTTTGGTACGCTTAAGTCCGAATTTTTCTACCCGCAGCGCTTCAAGAGCGTTGAAGAACTGAAATCCGGTCTGGATGAGTACATCCACTACTACAACCATGACCGCATCAAGCTAAAGCTCAATGGCATGAGCCCTGTGAAATACAGGGCTCATGCTGCAGGGGCTGCTAGCTGAAACTGTCCAACTTATTGGGGGCAGTCCACGTTGAGGTGCTGAACTCAAGAAATGCGCGATCCCCTGTGGGAGCGGGCGTGCCCGCGAAGGGTCGCAAAGCGGCCCTAAATTACTCAACTGACTGGCATTAGGCCGGGGGCCTGCCTACGGCATCACCCCTGCCCCCCCGCAGTTACTCCACCATCACCTTGTCCCGGTTGCGCTCCAGCAGGGCATTGCCTATCCCCTTGATCTCCAGCAACTCATCCACCGAGGCAAACGGCCCGTTCGCTTCGCGGTAGGCCACAATAGCCTCGGCCTTGGCCTTGCCAATGCCATTCAGCTCCTTCTGCAGGGTCAGGGCATCGGCCTTGTTCAGGTCCAGCCGTTGCGGCTGCTGCACCTGCTGCTGGCTGACTATCGGCACCGGTTCGGCAACCGCTGCCGTATTGGCCGGGGCGGCACTGAGGGAAAAGGACAGGCTGGCGAACAGCGGCAGCAGCAGGTACGACAGAACGTTGTTACGCATGGTGAACACTCCTTGGGTTGGTCTTTTACAGCAGCCGGTTTCCTTCGGCTGTGCTAACCACTCTAGCGTCCACTCCCGCAGCCAAACACCCACAAACCGGGACAATTGATTACCGAATTGGTCAGCAGGTCGACCAACTTCGCCTACGCTCGAAAAGCGGTCACTTCACCGCACACGAACCTTGACCCGCCGATACAGGCCCAGGGTAGAAATATTGTCATCAAGTCCCGCTCGTTCAACTACCCCCTACCACATCTGCGCGGCCATGTTCCTACGGCATGTGCCCACGAAGACGATCACCAACGCCCAGCTACACCTTGACTGTTCTCAGTAGCAACCTGGACAGCCGAAAGCACCCAGTGCATCCATCACTCAGGCATGCCGATGAATGATGCTTTGTAGAAAGCTCAAGCAATTTACGGTATCTATACTGGTCTTTTGATGCAGGGGTAGAGCTGTGGAGTGGTACGAGTCGCTGTTTCTGCAAATGTGTGGGCATGTGCTGACCGCGTCCAGGCTAGCCAATCACCGTGGGCTCTCTGGGGCACTGACGCTGGACACCCTTGTAACGCGCGATCTGGTCGAGAGTTACCAGCGGAACGTAGCAGTTGCATTCAGCCAGGCAGAGATGAAAGACCAACTTGCAAGCGGCGCGCAGTGCGTGGTGCTGATCCTGGTGAAAGATCATCAGTTTCAGCATTACCTGGCAGACATCAACAGTCAGCAAGAAGTCGTGTTGAGTGCAACCCTGCGTACAGATGCTCGCTCCACCGAGCATGCCAATTATCATGTTGACGTCGCGATTATCCGCCCAACCACTTCAGGCCCGATGGATATCGCTCACTAGGTTGGCAGGAATGGGTCGAAACCTCTTCGGCGCTGTCGTTCAGGCTGCCAGCAAGGCGGGGGTAAATACCCTGAGCCAGCGCCTTGCCTCAGTGGTCAAATGCGACGACACCTCTGACCGAAATTGAACCCATAAGGGCCGGCCAGAAGCTCCCCTACCCGCCCTTGCTCAAAAAGCAGGAGAAAGGCTGTAGAATCAGCCCATCCACTGTTAGCAAGGGCGTGCTGACCACAATTCCTTTGCCATGTAACCAATGGCTGCCCCTGGGCCTATCGAGTAAAAAATGATCAAGATCAACTCCACCATCGAATGCTCCAACTCGGCTCCTTTTGTGCTGTTCGGCGGCATCAATGTTCTCGAGTCTGAAGACCTGGCGCTGACCGCCTGTGCCGAATACGTGCGCGTCACACAGAAGCTGGGCATCCCATATGTGTTCAAAGCCAGCTTTGATAAAGCGAACCGCTCATCGATCCACTCCTACCGTGGCCCCGGCATGGAAGAAGGGCTGCGGATCTTCGAAAAGGTGAAGGCCGAGTTCGGCGTACCGATCATCACCGACGTTCATGAAATCTACCAGGCGGCCCCGGTCGCGGAAGTGGTCGATGTACTGCAGCTGCCGGCTTTCCTCGCCCGTCAGACAGACCTGGTGGTCGCCCTCGCCAAAACCGGCAAGCCAGTGAACATCAAAAAGCCGCAATTCCTTAGCCCGTCGCAAATGCAGAACATCGTGCACAAGTTCAAGGAAGCGGGTAATGACCAGCTGATCTTGTGTGACAGGGGCACGTGCATGGGCTACGACAACCTGGTCGTGGACATGCTTGGCTTCGGCGTCATGAAACGCACCTGCGAAGATCTGCCGATCATCTTTGACGTTACCCATGCCCTGCAAAACCGTGACCCATCCGGCGCGGCTTCCGGGGGCAGGCGTGAGCAGGTAGTAGAGCTGGCGCGTGCGGGAATGGGCGTGGGCCTGGCCGGCCTGTTCCTGGAAGCCCACCCTAACCCTGATCAAGCCAAGTGTGACGGCCCCAGCGCCCTGCCACTGGACAAGCTGGAACCCTTCCTCGCGCAAATCAAGGCGCTCGATGATCTGGTCAAGTCGTTCCCGCCGTTGACCATTGTTTAAGCTGCGATGATGAACTAGGCCGCTTCTGCGTTAGAAGCGGCCTAGTATCAAGACCCAGGGTTGCCGTCGAAAATCTCGACAACACCGACCATGGCGCCGCCGGGCCCCACCACTACCAGGGCACGGATCTTGTTTTCCAGCATGTAGGCCTCAACAACCGACACGCGGCACGCGGCAATCTGCGGCGATGGCATGAGGGTTCAACGTCATGAATTCGGTAACGGGAGAATGAATGACCTGGTTACCCTTCAGCAAGGCACGGCGCAGACCGAAAAGCAGCAATTAGCTTTTTTGTTGTTGCTGGTAGATCCAGTCGACAATTTCACCTGATGGCGCGTAGCCATTGACCAATTCCCTCAGTAATTGACGGATACGGGCAAAATCATCAACGGCAACAGCGTTGAGCATTACACCCAGACGTTCACGTAAAAATTCCCAGCCTACATAATCTTCATTCGCCACCATGATCATGGGATGAACCGTAGGAGAAACGTCGTCACCGATCAACAACTCTTCAAACAGTTTCTCCCCCGGGCGCAACCCTGTGAACTCAATTGCGATATCGCCGCTGGGGTTCGCTGGACTACGCACGCTAAGGCCCGACAGGTGAATCATTTTTTCGGCCAGCTCTACGATTTTCACCGGCTCGCCCATGTCGAGAACGAAGACGTCCCCGCCTTGGCCCATAGCCCCGGCCTGCACGACCAACTGGGCAGCTTCGGGGATAGTCATGAAATAGCGGGTGATTTTTGGGTGCGTAACCGTGATCGGGCCACCACTTTTGATCTGCTTGTGAAACAACGGTATCACCGAGCCAGAGGACCCCAGTACGTTGCCAAACCGCACCATGGTGAAGCGGGTTTTATTGACTCGCGCAACCTTGCTGCTGTCACCGTACAACACGGGAGCCGTCTCGCGGCTGAGGGCTTGTAAAATCAACTCCGACAGCCGCTTGGTGCCGCCCATTACATTGGTAGGCCGTACTGCCTTGTCGGTGGAGATGAGCACAAAGTTCGCGACGCCTGACTGCAGAGCCGCCTGCGCCGTACAGAGCGTGCCATAGACATTATTCAGAATGCCCTCGGCCATGTTGTGTTCAACCATCGGCACATGCTTGTAAGCGGCCGCATGATAGACAGTGGCTACACGCCAGGTCGCCATCACATCTGCCAGATGTTGCTGATTACGCACTGAGCCCAGAATGGGCAACAGCCTCACCGAAAGCGATTCGCGTGCAATGCGCTGCTCCAGTTCGGTAAGAATCGCGTAGAGGTTGTACTCACTATGATCGAACAGCAGCAATGTAGTAGGCCCGAGCCCGATGATCTGGCGGCAAAGCTCTGAGCCTATGGAGCCCCCTGCCCCGGTAACCAGGACCGTTTGCTTGTAAATACAGCGTTCGAGCAGATCTTCCTGGGCTGGCACTGGGTCCCGCCCAAGCAGGTCGGCAATGTCGACATCCTGAATGTCATCTACCTTGACCCGGCCACTGGCCAGGTCGGCAAAGGCCGGCACGCTGCGCACATGCAGCGGGTAGGGCTCAAGCAGGGCCAGTATCTCCTTGCGCCGGGCGCGCGACACGGAAGGCAGGGCCAACAGGATCTCTTGCGCTCCGGTTTCCTTGATCATCTGCTGCAGATGCTTCGGTTTGTAGACCTGCAAGCCGGAAATGACCCGATTGGCCAGATCGCCATCGTCATCGATGAACGCCACCGGACGCATCACACGGCCCATGCGCAGTGCTGCAAGCAACTGGTTGCCGGCCGTACCGGCGCCATAGATAGCCACTTTGACCAAGCCGTCATCGCGGCTGGCGAACGGTATCTGATGGGCGCCGGTAAACCAGTCACCCATGAAGTACTGGCGCATGACCAGGCGCAACCCGCCAATGATCACCATGCTCAACCACCAATAGTTGAACACGATGGACCGAGGGACGAGGACCTGGTGGTTGCTGTACCAATACACAACCACGGCCAATATCAGCGATGACAGGGTGACCGCCTTGATGATCGCGACCAAGGCGTCATTACCGAAATAACGCATTACCGCCCGGTACATGCCAAAGCGAATGAACAGCGGAATGGCCACCACCGGTGCAGCCATGAACAGCCAGCGATGCTCGACTATAGGGTTGTACATCTCATCGATGCCCAGGCGCACGATGAACGACAACCACAATGCTAGCCAGATCAACACCACGTCGGCGCACACTTGCACCAGGCGTTTTTGCCGCCTGGACAGGTTAACGAGGTATTCACGCACCCTGCTGTTCTTCGCTGCGCTCATCTGGCATGCCTCAGCGCAAAAAGGCTGCGAATGACTGCCGGCGGCGTTTCAGGGGCCAGGCGCAGGGTAGCTTCCCCTGCTGGATGCCTTGCGAGCTTGCTCATCCTATTCTTTTTCCCCTGCTTTATAGATTAACGCCAACCCTATCAGAGGTACGTAGGCCACCAAGGTTCCCAGTGCACCATCGAGCTGAAATACCACGACCACCATAGCCACGGGTAACAGCCAACCCAGGTTGATGGCCGCTACGGCCAAGGTGACTGTGCGGTGGCTGCCGTGGTGGCGGGTCGCGTACTGGTAAGCATGGCTGCGATGCGCTTCGTAAACCTTGTCGCCGCGCAGCAAACGCCGAACCAAGGTAAATGTGGCATCCACCACGAACACACCCAAAAGTATTAACCACCCCCAGAATAATAGCGGGTTTACCCAACCTGCCAGTAACGCCAGCAGGCCCAGCACCATACCGAGGAAACCACTGCCCGCATCACCCATGAAGATGCGGGCAGGGGGGAAATTCCAGCATAGGAAGCCAGCCACCGTCGCAGCCAGCAACAGGGGTAGCCAGGCGTGATGAGCATGATCGGTTACCCAGTACAACAGGCTGGCCCCCACGCAAACGCAGATGGCCTCGACACTGGCGAGGCCGTCGATACCATCCATGAAGTTATAGAGGTTCAGCAGCCATACCAGGTACAGCGCGCCGAATAGGCTGCTCAGCCATAAGGGGGCCAGCGTAAAGCCAAACACACTGATGGGCGGCATGCCCCCCAGCCAAGCGAGGCCCCAGGCCGCAGCCGCAAAATGGCCCAACAGGCGCCAGCGCGCAGCGATATGCCCGTGGTCGTCCATGAAGCCGATCACCGCCACAAGCCCCCCGGCGCCCAGCACCCCGACTACCACGTAAGGTGCGATATGCCCCGTAAGAGCTATACAAAGCGCTGCCAGCAGGAAAGCCACCACAAAGCTCAAGCCGCCGCCGCGCGGCGTAGGCAGAGTATGTGAGCTACGAGCATTGGGGATATCCATCAGGCTACGGGACAGCGCATAACGTCGCAGCGCTGCCGTCATCCACCATGCTGCCACGCCTGCCGCCAAAACGAGCCAGATCATGGGCGGCGCGCTTCCAGCAAAGATTGAGCGGTCATTTTCAGTCCTTGTTCCAACGTGTAGGGAGGGTACCAGCCGAGCAACTGCCGGTTCTTGGCGATATCCACCTGCAGTGAGCCGAGCAGGCGCTGGGCCAGGTCCCGCCGCCCCACCAACTGCGCTGCGCCATGCAACACCCCCACCGGCACAGGAAGCAGGCGTGCCGGCTGCCCCAGCACGCGACCTAGCGCATGCAGCAACTGGCTGAGGGAAACGTCTTCCCCGTCACTGGCCATGAAGGTCTGGTTGGCGGCGTTTGGATGGTCAATGCAGGTAATGATCAGGTCGACCAGGTTGGCCACCGACACCAGGCTGCGACGGTTGTCGAGCTTTGCGAATGGCAGTGGCACACCACGCTGCACCCAACGCATCATGCTATGGAAATTGGCCTTGACCCCCGGCCCGTAGACCAGCGTAGGGCGAATCACAACCACCTGCATCGCGGTAGTCGCTGCCAGCTGGCGCAACCCCTGCTCTGCTTCGAGCTTGGACAGCCCGTAGGCATCCTGCGGTGCCGGCACATCATCAGCATGCAGCGGCTTGCCTGGCTGGCTGAGCTCACCATTGACCTTGACCGAGCTGATGAAGATAAAGCGCCTTACACCTGCGGCAGCGGCCTGGCGGGCCAGATTGAGCGTGCCCTCGACATTGACCCGACGGAACTCGGCCAGGCTGTCGCTGGCAGTTTCCTTCATGACATGCACCCGGGCAGCGGCATGCACCACAGTATCGACACCGGCCAGTGCTGCAGCCCAGTCGGTGCTGGCGGCGAGGTCAGCGATGCGCACCGCTTGCGCACCCGCAACGGGCGCCTGGCCATTGCCACGCAGTGCGGCTCGGGTATCGAAGCCCGCGTTACTGGCCAGCTGACGGCATAGCGCGCTGCCGATGAAGCCGCTTGCACCTGTAACGAGTATCGTGCGTTTTTCCATATAGCTCTGTCTCGAGTCAACGGGGCGCAGGTTTAAACGGAAATTGCCAGGGCGCAAACACTGCCCGATCCACCACCGTGCAACGCGCTTGGGTGCCGCAATGGCCGACCGGACTTGCTGCTTGGCTGCGCGGGTGAACAGCTAAAGCAGGCTACGATAGAGTTCGGCATAGCCAGACGCCATGGCCGATGCGGTGAATACCTGCTCATAGCGCTGCAACGCCCGCCCTCCCATGGTTTGGGCCATGGCCGGATCGTCCCACAACCGTTGCATGGCTTGCGCCAGCGCTGCGGCATCGCGTGGAGGCACTACCAGCCCCGTCTCGTCGGCCAGGTTGATGAACGTGGTGCCCGATCCCATTTCGCAGGAGATAAGCGGTTTGCCATACATGGCCGCCTCCAGCAGCGAGATGCCGAACGACTCCGAACGCAGGTGGGACGGGAAAGCGAAGGCGTAGCACAGTTCAAGCAACGCCGCCTTGTCGTCATCCGGCAGCCCGCCCAGGAACTGGACATTGTGCAACCCCGCCTCCGCCGCCTGCTGCTTCAGCTGATGCTCAAGGAAGCCGCCCCCCATGATCACCACCGGCAAGCCGTTGATACGCGCGGCTTCCAGCAAATAATCCAGGCCCTTGTAATAGCGCAAGGCGCCAACGAACAGGAAAAAACGCTCGCCCAGGCGTTGCCGCCAATAGGCCAGCTTCTCGGCACTGGCGGCGGGATAAGTGGACCGGTCCAGACCATAGGGAATTATGGCGACCTTGTCTTTGAACTGGGTCAGCACCGGGCTATGCGCGGCGTAATTCGGCGAAGATGCAACTATACGATCAACGCTGGAAAAGAACCGCCGCATCAAGGGCTGGTAGAGCTTGAGCAGCCACTTTTGCTTGACGATATCGGAGTGGTAGCTGACCACGGTCGGTTTGTTCAGCCGGGCCAGGAAGTGCACAACATCCATGTACGGCCAGGGGAAGTGGTAATGCACGATGTCTGCCTGCCTGGCGAGTTCGGCAAAATCCTTCATTGCCGACAGCGAAAAGCCCGTGGAGGCGACGTGCAAATCGAGCTTGGCCCGATGGGTGCGGTGGTTGGCCACGCGTTCGTCACGCCCTGAGCCCCGTGGGCTGAGGTAGAGCACTTCAGGTTCAACGCCGTGGGCTTGAGTCCCTTCGGCAATCTGGAAGATTACCTGCTCGATACCGCCCATGGAGTCCGGATAGTACGTTTTGAAAAAATGCAGAACCTTTATCATCTTTCCCTGACCGGCTTGTAAACCTCGACCGTTGCCTGGGCACAGCGCTCCCACGAGAAGCCGCCGGCATGCAACAGGCCCTGCTGCACCGCCGTTGCCCGCCAGGCTTCGTCCTCAAGCCCTTTCTGCAACAATGCAGTCAACCCTTCTACATCATCAGGTGCGCACATCAGCGCAGCCGGGCCTGCCACCTCAGGCAGCGACGAGCTGTTGGAGCACACAACGGGCACCCCGGAGCTCATGGCTTCAAGTACCGGCAAGCCAAACCCTTCGTAATGCGACGGGAAGGTGAACAGGCGCGCGCCGGCGAACAGCAAAGGCAGGTCTGCGCTGGCCACGAACCCGAGGTAGTGGGCCCAACCTTGCTGCTGCGCCTGGGCGATACGGTCATGAATGGCTTCGCTGCGCCAACCATGGTAACCGGTAAGAATCAACGGCCAGCGTTGGCGCAGGGCCAGCGGCAGACGACTGTAGGCATCCAGTAGCGAGACGATGTTCTTACGCGGCTCGATGGTGCCAACGAACAGGCTATAGCCGCCCGGTTGCAGGCCATGGCGGGCCAGAGCCTCACGCAGGGCATCGGGGCTGCGGGGGTGAAACTGTGGTGAACTGGCCAGGGGTACCGCGTGAATCCGGTCCAGCGGCCAATTGAAATAGTCGGCCAGTTCCTGTCGCATGCAGTGCGATACGGTAATCAAGGCATCTGCACGCTTGAGGCTTTGCGTAAGCTCCTTTTGCAGATACCGCGCGATTTGCGGCGTATGGCAGTGCGCCCAAGTGAACGGCGACAAATCGTGAAACGTCGCGACCCGCGGACCTGCAAATGGCGGCAGGTAAAAGTTGGTACTGTGATAGATGAAGTCTTCATGCCCGCGCAGCGCTTGCTTGCGCAAAATGGGCATCAGCCGCCGGTACACTTCCACAGCCAGTGCGTTTTTCTGCACAAAGCGCTTCAGGCCGTGCACAGCGTCGGACTGGTCAGAAGGTGAAACCAGTTCGGGCAAAAACTTGCGACCAGCAAACAGCCGCAACTCGCTGATTTCCTCAGCGTGCTGCAGCCGCGAGGCTAATTCATAGGTATAACGCCCAATGCCGGTGAGCGGAAAGCGCACCGACTCTACAGAAAGGATAAGCTTCATTTATCAGCAAGCATCCAACCCAGCGTTTCATCCAGCGACGGGGTTTCCCAGCCAGGTAACAAGGCCCGCAGCTTTGCGTTGTCACCACACAGGGTTTTGACCTCGTTAGCGCGGACAAAAGCCGGATTCACCTGTACCTCGAGTTGGTGCCCCGTAATAGCCGAGCACTTCCCGATCACTTCGCGCAACGAATGGGTTGTACCAGAGCTGACATTGATCGCCTGCCCGACCGGCCGTGCTTCGATCAAGCCACGATAGGCCTGGACAACCGCGCGCACGTCACTGAAGTCGCGCCAGACATCCAGGTTGCCAAGCTCGATCACTTCGGCCTTGCGGCGAAAGTGCGAGACGATCTTGGGTAGCAGGAAGTTGTCTGCCTGCCCAACACCGGTGTAGTTGAAGGGCCGCGCGATAACGATAGGCAGCCGATCGCACCACAACCTGGCCATGTATTCCATGGCCAGTTTGCTGACCGCGTAATCATTGGCGGGCGCCGGCGGCGTCTGCTCGTTCAGCAGCCCTTCGGAAACGTTGCCGTAAACATTGGCACTGCTGGCAAGCAACACACACTCAGGTGTTTTGCCGCAGGCCGCAATAGCTTCGAGCAGGTTGCGCGTACCTATCAGGTTGACCTGATAGAACGCGTCGGCAGCACCATGCCCTACAAAAGCAATGGCAGCCAGATGGACGATGACATCCGGCTGCAGTTCGGCCAGCAACGCGCGCAACCCAGGCCCATCAGCAAGGTCGACCTGACGGTAGTCAGGGGCCTGCAGGGGCTGGCTGCCAGTGCCGAAAACTTCATAGCCAGCAGCTCGTAGTTCTGCCGCCATGTAGCGGCCGGTGAACCCGTGTATACCTGTGATGAGTGCGCGTTTGCTGGCCATTTGCATCAGAACGAGAACCCTTGTTCGTTACGACGCAGGTCGGCTTCGACCATCATGCGGCACAGCTCTTCGAGGCTGGTCTTGGGCTCCCAGCCCAGCACATTCTTGGCCTTTTCCGGGTTGCCGATAAGCAGTTCGACTTCGGCTGGGCGGTAGAATTTCGGGTTGATGACAACCAGTACCTTACCGGTTGCAGCGCAGCTACCCTGCTCCGCTTCGTCTTTGCCGCTCCACTTGATTTCAATACCAACTGCCTTGAAGGCCATGGTAACGAAGTCGCGTACGGTTTCGGTACGGTTGGTGGCGAGCACGAAGGTATCCGGTTCGTCAGCCTGCAGCATGCGCCACATGCCCTCAACGTATTCCTTGGCGAAGCCCCAGTCACGTTTTGCGTCGAGGTTGCCCAGCTCCAGCTTGTCCAGCAGGCCCAGCTTGATCTTGGCTACCGAGTCGGTGATCTTGCGGGTCACGAACTCACGGCCACGCAGTGGCGACTCGTGGTTGAACAGGATGCCGCTGGTAGCGAAGATGTTGTACGACTCACGGTAGTTGATGGTCATCCAGTGAGCGTAGAGCTTGGCCACGCCGTAAGGGCTGCGCGGGTAGAACGGGGTGGTTTCGACCTGCGGAATTTCTTGCACCTTGCCGAACATTTCCGAGGTGGAAGCCTGGTAGAAGCGCGCCTTGGGGTTAACGATACGAATGGCTTCGAGCAGGTTGACCGCGCCCAGGCCAGTGATTTCGGCGGTGGTCAGCGGTTGCTCGAACGACACACCCACAAAGCTTTGTGCGGCGAGGTTGTATACCTCGGTGGCCTCGGTGGTTTGCAGCAAACGGATGCTGGCCGACAGGTCGGTGAGGTCGTATTCGACCAGGTGCAGGTTAGGGTTGGTATGGATACCCAACTCCTCGATGCGCCAGAAGTTGACCGAGCTGGTGCGACGGTAGGTGCCGTAAACGGTATAACCTTTGTCCAGCAGCAGTTCCGCCAGGTAGGCGCCGTCTTGACCAGTGATCCCCGTAACGATTGCTTTCATGCGACTTAACCAACTCCGATAGTGCCGTGCGGGCATGGATAAATGATGGAACCACGCGGGCCGTTCCTGCCGCGCGTGTAAAGATTTGATGCGGAAGTATACATAGGTCGGACGGAGGACTCGACTCGCAAAATAACCGCGTGGCGGGTTGTGCCATTTACGGCTTGCCGGCCAGCGCCTTGGGGAAGGTGCAACGGATGAACGACCTAGCTGATGAGCTAAAGGATAAGTACCCGCGCAATGGCTTGCCAGCATCTAGCGTGTAGGAAAGGTCTGAAACGGAAGGCGGGGCCCATGTGGACCGCTGCCTGCCGTCGGGCGCTCAATCAGCCGCGCGCATTGACCCGCGCCACATCACCACCCGGCAGGCTGGTTTCAGGCACCGGGCTAAGCCAGACATTGACATTGTGGACGCTTTCCTCGGTCAACTCCCCTGCCCAGCGGTTCAGCAGAAACAGGTTGGTGATGAAGTCGTACTGAGTTTTCAGCAGGTCGCGCCGGGCCTTGAATTCGTTCTGAACTGCGGTCAGCACATCCACGGCATTGACCACGCCGAAAGAAAATGCCTTCTGCGCCGCCAGGCTGGACTGCTGCGCCGATGACAACGCATTGCGGTTGGCGCGAATTTTCTCGACAGCGGCCTGAGCGGTAAGGTAGGCAGTGGTAGTTTCCTTGACCACCTGGCGCCGCACGCCCTCCAACTGCTCTTCAGCTGCCAGCTGATCATCGTACAGCCCACGCACCCGAGCAGAAGTGGAACCCCCGCTGTAGATCGGGATTTTCAACCCCAGCGACGCTACATAGCTGTCACTGCGCGGCGTTTGGGTGTTGTCATAACCTTGGTCGTTCTGCTGCGCAGTCAAGCTCAGGCCCAACTGCGGATAGTGCTCACCCTTGCCTTCGCGCACCGCCGCTGTGGCTGCGTCTGCTCCACTTTGGTACGACTTGAGCATCGGGTTGGTTTCAATAGCCTGAGTGACCCAGTTCTGCAAGGGGCGGGTAGGCGCCTGCAACGCCACGTCATTACGAACCCGGCTAAGCGGCTCGGTAATAGGGCGCCCGACAATCTCGGCCAACGCCTCGCGGCTGACCTGCACCTGGTTGCGCGCTTCCACTTCCTGCGCAAGCAAAAAGTCTACTCGCGCCTGCATATCCAGCTTGTCGGTGATCTTGGCCATTTGCCGGTCGAACATGCTACTGACGCGGTCAAGGTTTTTCTGGGTGGCCCGGCGCTCCGCCTGGACCAGGGCCAACTCGTCGTCTGCCGCCAGCGCTACGAAGTAGCGCTTGGCCAGGTCGACCGTGGCCTCCGCCAAGATATCCTCCGCCTCAAACCCCTTCTGTGCCTTGAGGCTCTTGGACTTCTGGTAACGCTCCCAAGCCGGCTTGTTGTACAGATACTGGGTCAAGCTGAGCGAATAGGTTTCGGTGTTGTAGATGTCGCGCTCGAGTTCGTTCTTCCGCAGAATGCGGCTGGAGTTGGCATTGGCCGACACCTGGGGCAACAACCCACCCAGCGCGGCACGCTGCTGCTCACTCGCAGAGCGCGCCCGTGCGTAAGCCGCCAACACCCGCGGGTCTTCAAGGCGCGCCTCCCGGTACAACCCGGCCAGGTCCAACGCATAAGTAGAAGCCGACACGCCCTTCGGAGCAACGCCTTCGCCACCCCTCCCCTCCACGGCCACCGCCTGCCAGGCGACCATGCACAATATTACTCCCGGTAGCAAACGCAGCACGATCATTCCTCAATCAGCGATTCAGCGAACATGTTGCGCGCCGGTTTCAGCAGGTACTGCAGCATGGTGCGGTCGCCTGCATTGATCAAGACTTCGGCCGGCATGCCAGGTTGCAGCTTGCGACCGGCCAGTTTCTTCATGCCGTCTTCGGTGACTTTAACGCGCACCAGGTAGTACTGATCGCCCGAGCGCTCATCAACCAGGCTGTCCGCCGAAATGCGCGTCAGCTTACCCTCGATGATCGGCGTAGTGGCTTGGTTGAAAGCCGAGAAGCGGACGTCCGCAGTTTTGCCCAATTCCAGCCGGTCGATATCCCGCGGGGCAACTTTGGCTTCTACTACAAGCTCGGACTGCGCTGGCACGATATCCAATAGCGGCGTTGCGGCACTGACGACACCGCCAATGGTGTGCACCTTCATATCCAGCACCATGCCGCTTTCAGGGGCACGGATAACTACGCGGGAAAGGCGATCGCGAAGCGCTGCTTCCTTTTCCTGCAGGTCGAACACCTGAGCCTGTACGTCGGAAAGCTCCTTGGCAACATCGGCATCGAACTTCTTCTTCAACTGCACGATTTGCAGTTCGGTCTCGCCAATCTGCAACTTGGTCTTGGTGATGCTGGACTGGTGGTCAGCCACTTCGGTCTTGAGCATGTCAAGCTTACGCTCCTGCTCCAGCAACCGCTGGTTGTCGACAAACCCTTCCGCCAGCAACTCTTTCAGTTGCTTGATTTCACCCGAATAGGACTTCTCAAGGCCTGTCTTGGTGCGAATCATGTCGTTCAAGCCAGCAATCTGCTGCTGCATTTGCTGGATGCGCTCGCGGTTGACAGAAATTTCGCCCTGCAAAGAATCATGCCGCGCCTTGAACACTTGCTGCTCCCCGGCCAACGCTTCCTGGGCACGACTGGAGTCGGTGCCCTCCATCGTCACCGAAGGGATCGACGCCAGGCCGTCGCGCTCGGCGCGCAGGCGTGCCTCTTTATAGCGTGCAACGATAAGCTGGTTGCGGGTGGACTCGTATTCAGCGCTGAGCTGTGACTCGTCCAGCACTATCAGCGGGTCCCCTTTGTTCACCAGGTCACCATCCCGGGCATGCAACTCTTTGACGATACCGCCTTCCAGGTGCTGCACGGTTTTGCGATAGTTCTGCACGGTGACCACGCCGGTGCCGTGCACTGCGTTGCTCAAAGGGGCGAAAGCCGCCCAGGTACCGAAAATGCCGAAGGTGACAAAGACGATGGTCAAACCAATCCGGCGTATACCGCGGTCCGACGTTGGCATGTCATCGAAATTGTGGTCGAAATTTGTAATTGCTTTACTGCTCATCTAGAAGTCCTTTCAAACGCCAGTACTGGTAGTGGCGGGCACAACCGCCGCCGGCCCAGCAGGGGCAGCATCTGGCGCGGGTGGAGCAGTTGGCGCAGTGGCAGGCGCCTGGGCAGCCGCCGCTTGCGCCCCACGCTGCTGAAGCTTGGCTTGCTGGGCGGCCAGTTCAGCGATAACGCGATCGCGCTCGCCGTACAGCGAAATGGTGCCGCCGGCCATTACCAGAATACGGTCCAGGCGGGTAAGGATATTGGGGCGGTGAGAGACGATAAATACCGTGGCGCCAGTTTCCTTGAGCTTTTGCAGGGCCACGCCCAATGCACGCTCGCCCACATCGTCCAGGTTGGAGTTCGGCTCGTCGAGCACGATCAGGCGCGGGTTGCCGTAAATGGCGCGCGCCAGACCGATCCGTTGGCGCTGACCGCCCGATAAGTTCACGCCCTCACTGCCAATGACCGTGTCGTAGCCATCTGGCAACATCAGGATCATTTCATGCACACCTGCCATTTGCGCGGCTTGCACTACTTTTTCAGGGTCAACCTTGTCGAACCGCGCGATGTTTTCGCTGATGCTGCCCTCGAACAGTTCGATGTCTTGCGGCAAATAGCCCACATACGGGCCCAGCGCCTGTTTATCCCAGCTGGCAATATCGGCGCCATCAAGACGCACCACGCCATGCTGCGGCGGCCAGATCCCCATCAATGCGCGCACCAGCGTGGATTTGCCTGCCGCACTCGGGCCAACGATGCCCACGATTGAACCTGCCGGCGCTACAAAACTGATGCTTCGCAATACAGGAGCTTTGGCACCAGGGGGCGCTACGATCAGGTTCTCGACCTGGATGTGGCCTTCTGGCGCAGGCAATGGCATACGCTCAGGCTCATTGTTCAGGTCATCCATCACTTTGTTGAGGCGGTCATATTGCACTTTGGCTGCGACAAAGCCTTTCCAGCTGCTGATCATCTGGTCGATCGGCGCTAGCGCACGCCCCAGCAGCAGCGAGCCCGCCATCAACAACCCGGGGTTGATTTCATGGGTAACGACCAGATACGCGCCAATGGCCAGCATGATCGACTGCGACCACATACGGAACGTTTTAGAGGTAGAGCTTACGATCCCACCTTTGTCACTGGCCTGTGACTGCAGCATCATGATGTTGCGTTGGCGTTTAGCCCACCGGTTCATCAGCGTCTCGAGCATACCCATAGACTCGATCACTTCGGCGTTACGCAGCGTCTTGGTCGTTACCACGTTGGAAGCCACGTTCTCTTTGTTGGCCGCAGCCAACGCCTGCCCTGTAAGACGGTGGTTGACGACAGCCAGCACCGACAGAACGGCACCACACGCCAGCGTCATCCAGCCGAACCACGGGTGAAAGAGGAACATCACGATGGTGTAAATCGGAAACCAGGGAGCATCGAAGAAAGCAAACAAGCCTGGCCCAGTAAAAAATTGGCGCAAGGCTGTAAGGTCATTCAAGGATTGCGCAGTTGCATCCGCACCACCACTGGTCAGCGCGCGCTTGAAGCTTGCACGGTATACATCCCGACTGAGCAACACATCCAGACGGTTACTGATACGAACCATGATGCGAGAACGTACCCACTCCAGTGCCCCCATTGTGAGTAGCAGCACGGTCAGGATCAGCGTCAACATGAGCAATGTTGAAGTGCTGCTGGAGGGCACGACTCGACCCGATACCTGGATCATGAAGAAGGTAGGCACCAGCATCAGCGCGTTGACGAAGAAGCTGAAGAAACCGACCGAAAGGAAGCTGCTTTTACAAGCTTTAAGGGCAGCTTGCAGATTATTTTCGGATTGTGAACTCATGGTATCCATACTGAGGAAGGCGGAAGCGGCAGGCAGTGTAACACCCGCATAGGTACGTCTGGCTCTCAGATTATCCGGAAACCAGCTCGTTCCCCGACCAGCCGCGATTATTCATGAAAGTTTGCTGAGCAATCCGGCCCTGAACCTCCACCGTTCGCCAGACGCAACACAAGGCGACAAACGGCTAGTAGGTCAAACCTTCCTGCAAAGGCTTAGTCAAAAAAATCAGGCCGAGGCGAAACCTGCGTAGCGCTTTGGATAGGCTGCTGATTTTTCTGATATTTCTCTCCAGCCTGGGTAACCCTATTATTTTTGTCGGGTACTTAAACCAGCCCCTCGAGAGCGCGAAAGCCAGCGCTAAGTTCCGGAAGGATATGAAATTTTTTTTAGATTTCTTGGTTGACAACCCTTCCCTCGGACGGCATCTTCGCCACTCGCAGGGAGCCTTAACCGGCCGCTTGGTGCACGCACGGGTTTGAGCAAGTTAGCTACCAGTGTTTTTGCTTAAAAGGAGCTTAACAACGCCATGTCTATGCCTTCGCAGACCCTTGACGGCCTGAAAATCAGTTCCCGGGTTACGCTGCTCGAGCCGGGCATGTACATCTTCCGCTACGCCTCGCAGCCACCTGCCGACAAGCCGGTGTGCATCGCTCTACAGCAAGCACCATTGGGCAAAGGCTCCATCGACTTCTTCCCCGCCGAGGGCGTCAGCAAAAACATGCTGACCAAACTGGGCGACACCATTGTGGCTCGGGTCAAAGGTGGTGTAACCACCGTTCTGATTACCGAATACCACATGTTCGACGAAGTGATCGACCCGATCGACCTTCGCATCGACCGCATTGATACCTCGCCGGCCATCATGCGCACCTATGCCGTTGTCGCGACTGCTGAGCCAGCCCAGGCCATTGCTGCCAGCGCCAAACCCTTGCCCATCACGCTTACCGCCCACCTGAAAAAGGCGGGTGAGGTAACCTCCAATGAGGGTTGGGTAGGTGCACCCGGTACCGAAGACTTCATTGAATCGTTTGCCGTCGAATGGGCTGAAAAACCGGTAGGCGTAGATTTGCTCTACACCTGCATGGTGGCTGGCTCAGGGCCTTGTCGCAATGTGTCGACGGGGACGTTCGTCGGCGCCAAGGCGCAGGGCCTACCACTACTGTGTGTTGGTTTCAGCCTGGTCGGCCCTCTGCGCAAACACTACGAATTGACTGGCGTTGTGGTGTTCGGCAATGCCGAACCACAACGCCTGGTCGCCAATCAGATGATGCATGGCCCCACCGGCAACGAGCCGCTGGTGGCGCTGCATATCGCCCTGACCCCCGTTACGAAGATGAACGCTGCCCGCCTTAAGTCTCCGTGGGAAAACTCTGCAACTGAGCAGACTACTATTGCAGCAGGCCAACCGGCCTGAAGTAACAGGAATACACCATGCAATACGATAATCCCGTATCGAGCAGCGACGTACAAGCTACTCTGACCGCCGAAAGCGCCAACCTGTCCGACTCCACCATCGAGGCCATCAACAGCCTGCTGAACCTGGATAACGCAGAGACCGTTTCGGTTGCTGGTATCACCGGCACTACCGTTCAGCTGCCAGAATCCGGTGCTGCCAGCATCGTTCAAGGCACTGTTGAAGGCGTTAAAGGCGACACCGTGGTACTGGACCTGGCCGCAGCTGAAGCTGCTGGCGCCAGCGTTTACCACCTGCAGAGCGACGCCAACCTGGTCGTGAACCTGGAAGGCCAAGCTGCTGCCCCAGCTGCCGACGTTCAAGCCTTCGCACTGGCTGCGGTCGACACCTCGGCTATCGAACTGGTAGTAGCTACCGGCAACGGTGACGACGTAATCACCGTTAAAGGCGACCAGAACACCCTGATCGACGCTGGCGACGGCAACGACACCATCGTTACCGGCAATGGCGACAACGTAGTTATCGCTGGCGCTGGCAACAACAACGTGACCACCGGTTCGGGCAATGACACTGTCATCCTGAGCGGCAGCAACCACGCTGACATCGTCAACACTGGCGAAGGTTACGACGTTGTTCAACTGGACGGCTCTGCCGAAGACTACGACTTCGCAGTCGGCAACAACTTCACCGTGAACCTGACCGGCAACCAGACCGCTGCTATCAGCAACGCTGAGTTCCTGTCGTTCGCCAACGGTGACACTGTAGCCCTGGCTCACAGCGACGAAGAAGCAGCAGCCCTGCGCCTGTACCAAGGCATCCTGGGTCGCGACGCTGACCTTGAAGGCGCCAAGGCATTCACCGGCCTGGTGAACGAAGGTACTTCGCTGACTGACATCGCCAACCAGTTCCTGAACTCTGCCGAGTTCGGCGGTGCTGCTACCGAAGCCAGCATCAACGACCTGTACAACACCCTGCTGGGCCGCGACGCTGACGAAGCTGGCTCCGATGCATGGCAGGCTGTACTGGCCAACGGCGCTTCGCTGGCCGACGTAGCTGCAGCTATCGCTGTGTCTGAGGAAGCTCAGGACCGCGACCAGTCCAATGGCGACTTCGTCCGTGACCTGTACACCAGCGTTCTGGGCCGCGAAGCCGACGAAGCTGGCCTGGACGCTTGGGTATCCCAGCTGTTCAACGGCACCAGCCGCGCAGACGTTGCCAAAGGCATCGTTGGTTCGGTTGAAGCTACCGACAAGTCCAACAGCGACTTCATTGACGCTCTTTACCAGTCGGCTACCGGCCGTGCTGCTGACGACGCTGGCAAAGCTGCTTGGGAAGCTGTACTGGAGAACGGCGGCACCCACGCCGACGTAGCTCTGGGCATCGTTGGTTCCGCCGAAGCTATCGCTCACATCGACAACGTCGTTGTACTGCACGGCCAAGTGTAACTAGCCCTGCTGTAGCGCTGCGTATGTCCGGCCTCAGGGCCGGGCATATGCCAAAGGGGCGACTTTCGGGTCGCCCCTCTTTTTATTATCTGTAGCCAAGCCAAGCTTATGTCCAGACAACTCGACCATGGGCGAGAGACGCTCATGGGCATCTTCCACCGCCACCGTCAGGCCAACGAGCATGACGCGGCGGCAACTGCACTCGAACGTGCGTTGCAGGTTCCCGAGTATCGGGCCGAAGCACTCGTATGGAAAGGCATCGCGGCCTTGCCGCAGACGCCCGAGCTGGCTTTTTTATATTTTGCCAATGCCGCCAGGGCATTGCCCGAGCGGGCCGACGTTCACGCGTTGGTGGGGCGCAGCCTACTGGCGCAAGGCCACTTCGAGATGGCCACGCGCTACCTTACAAATGCCTGGAAACTTCAACCCAACGATCTGGCGCTGCGGCTGACCCTGTGGGAGGCTCGTAGCCGGTCAGAAACGCCTGCCGAGTTGCGACGCACGATCCTGGCTCACTTGCCCGATATCCAGACAGGTAAAGAGCTCGGGTTGGTAGTCAAGCTGCTGGCGGCGCAAAGCGACGCCCCGGGCACTATTGGTGTTGTGCGCTATCTGCCGGAACAGAAGGAAATTCAGGGCTGGGCGATCGACTTGCAGAATCTGCAAGCGCCCGCAGCGCTGCAGATTGAAGCCAATGGCGCTCGCATTAACGCGACTGCCAGCGCCGCCCACCCGCTGCTTGGCGCAGCGGGGCTGCCAGCGAACCATGGTGGTTTGCGGGTGAGCGTGCCTAACCCGACCCCTGCAGTGCACGTTCAATTTGCCAACGGTATGCCCCTGCTAGGCAGCCCGGTTTACGCCATGCCGGTCTTCGTTCCGCCTGCTAGCGTAGGTGGCGGCGAAAACAACCCAGTGGATGTGCTGATTCCGGTCTATAACGGCCTTGAGGAAACACTGGAGTGCATCAACAGCGCGCTGGACGCCCGCAAATTGAACCGCACCCCGCACCGCCTGGTGGTTATCGAAGACAAGACGCCGGTCCCTGCCCTGGCCAAGGCACTCAAGGTGCTTGCTGCCAAGGGCAAGATCACGTTGATCAACAACGCCGTCAATCTCGGTTTCATCCGTACCATGAACCGCGCCATGGCCCTTAGCCCGAGCAAGGACGTGGTGTGGCTCAACGCTGATACCCGCGTGCACGGCGCCTGGCTGGATCGGTTGCGGGCAGTTGCTTACAGCGACGAACGCATTGCGTCGGTAACGCCGTTCACCAATAACGGCGAGCTGATGAGCTTCCCCCGTAGCCAGATCTGCCACGAAATGCCCAGCGCCAAGGCCCAGGCCGAACTGGATGAACTCGCCCGGCAGGTGGCCAGCCCACCCGTTGAAATCGAGACGGGCTGCGGCTTTTGCCTCTATATCAAGCGGGCCGCACTCGACCAGGTAGGCTACCTGGACGAAGTACACCTGGCACGGGGCTACGGTGAAGAAACCGACTGGTGCCTGCGTGCCCGCAGCCACGGCTGGCGGCACATGGGGGCGCCTAACGTGTTTGTGGCACACCAGGGTGGTATTTCGTTCGGTGCCGAGAAGGTAATGCGAGTGGCGTTGAACAACGCAACCTTGCGCCAACGCTACCCCGACGCATCCAGCAGCTATCAAGCATTCTGCCTGCGCGACCCTATCAAACCTGCACGCCAGGCTTTACAGCAAGCGCGGCTTGAGCACTTGCTACGTAAACCGGCGAGCGAGCGAAATCTCAGTTGGCAGATGGGTGAGGACAAGACGCTCTACATCCACGATGGCTCAAATGACGATGCTGTTTTCAGCTTGGCTTATCACCACAGCAGTCATCGAACTTGGGTAGTGCTGACCGCCCCATTGTGCCCCTTGCCTCTGAATCTGGAGTACGAACTACCGGGCGATTTCCCTCACTTGGTCGAATGCCTGCGCAGCCTGCCATTGCAGGCAATGTTGTTCCAGAACCTTGCCCGCTGCCCGATTGGCTTATGTGATCTGCCGGCAATGCTGGACATTCCGTACCGCATTCTGTGCAACGACGACCGCTTGCTCGATCCGCGAGGTGATTATGACTGGCGGCGTTTTGCTCGCGAAGCGGCTAGCGTTCAGTTGCCATGGCCAGCGCTACAACCTGTTTACAGCGATGCGCTGCCAGATTCCAAGTTAGTAATAGAAGCGACTGCGGTAACCAGCGGGTTGACTGTGCATATGCCTCAATCACTCGTCATTGGTGACAGCCTGCGCGATGCCAGCATTGCCCAGCATTGGCTGGATGTTGCAAGGCATATTAAACGCGCGGAATTGTCCATCCGTTTGGTTGCGCCAAGCGATGGCCCCCTGCTGAAACAACTGCAAGCCACCGGTTCCGTTCATGTGCTGCCCGACTTGAATGGCTTCACCTTGGCCGAGCGAGCCCAAGCCGCCGGATGTGATGCTGTGCTCAGCCTGGCTGAATATCCTGGCAGCGACTGGGCGGCCCCTCGCTTGGCAGCCCAGCTGGGTATACCGCTGTTCGCACCCTCCAATTTGTTGGCAAGCGACACAGGGGCCGCAGCCCTGACCGCCTTGCCTTTCACCCTGAGCCTGCTCCAATGACCGAACACCTTCTGGATCAAAAGCAAACGGCTCAGCCGGTCGCCCTACCCGCCTTCAGCGGCGCCATATTTGGCCTTCAGGGGGACGTACTGCACGGCTGGGCGATGGACAACACGCAACCGGAAAACCGGCCTGTCATCGAGGTGTTCATCGATGGAGCCAGCGTTGCTCTGGCACGCGCCGACCAATATGAGCCTAACGCGCCAATGGGCGACCAGTACCATGGCTTTGCCGTGCAATTGCGCCAGCGCTGGCTTGACGAGGCATGCTTGATCACCGCACGCATCGCCAACCAGTCATTCGAATTGGAAGGTCAACTGTCGCTCCCGGCAGCACCCAGTGACGACAGTGCCTCGATTGCGTCCCAGGTTTGGCATACAGGCGGCTTGCGTGTCGGTGGTTGGTGCTGGGATCCAAAGGCACCTGATCGACATGTGGAGGTTACGGTACGGGAAGGCGATCAAGTGGTTGGTCGGGCGGTATGTAATGAGCACAACCAGGCCTTGGCGTACCGCGCCACTAGTGACCACGGATTTGGCATCGATCTGCCTTGGGAGTTGGCCGATGGCAAGGTGCATGTGCTGGAAATCGTCAATGATCTTGGCCAGCCACTGGCTGGTAGCCCCATTCGCTTGTGCTGCTGGCCGGAGGGCGTTGAGGGGCTGCTCCAGAAATTGGATCCGGCACATGGCGCCGCAACGGTGGCCCTGCTGACTGAGGTTGCCAAGGACCAAACCATGCGCCTGCCGAAAAGTGCAGGCTGGCATCACTACCCTCAATGGTTCGAGGTGTTCCAGCGCCTGGACACACTGCCCTTACCGCCGCTACAAGGCAAGTTGGGGGTGCTGCTGCTGAGCGACGGCGATACGGCACTGGAACAAATAAGCCTGAACAGTCTGGGTGCCTGCAACGCTGGCGCGCATGCAGTTGCTATCGCCCCCCCATGCAATCTCTTGCCAGCGCTCACTCAACTGCTTGAAGGCGACTGCGATCGCATCCTGCCAATGGTGGCGGGCGATAGGTTGGCGCCTCTGGCGCTGGCGCACCTGAGTGCCTTGCTTGACGATGAGAGCGCATGGGCATTCGCCGACTGCGATCGCGACGGTCCGCAGGGGGAGCGCAGCCTGCCGTGGCTGAAACCGGTGTGGGATATCGACCTGTTTATCGGCGCTGATATTTTCACCCCTGGAGCAATCTACAGCGCGAACATTATCAAACAAGCCTTGGCGCTGCTCACGACCCGTGGAGTCAACACGCCTGTAAACTGGTATGACTTTACAGTCGGCATCGCATTGGCAACGGAAAACTCCCACGCGAGCGTTACACACCTACCCCGCGTGCTTTACCACCGCGCCGCACATACACCAGCGAGCCCGGAACAGCAGCAGCCGTCCCCACAGCGTCTGCAGGCGGTTGAATGGCTGTGCCAGCAGTTGGCGCCAGGCGCCACGGTAAGCCAAGTGGCCGACTACCCGGCGCTGCTCAGAGCCCACTGGCCACTGCCAGACAAATTACCCCGCGTGAGCCTTATCGTGCCAACACGGGATCAGTACAAGCTGCTACATACCTGCATTGAAGGACTATTGAACGAAACAGATTATCCTGATCTAGAGATCGTCGTTATTGATAATCAATCCAGCGACCCACAAACCTTGACTTACCTTACCGAGCTCGCCACGCGCGGCGTCACTGTGTTGCCGCACCCCTACCCTTTCAATTACTCCACCATCAACAACCGAGCAGCGAGCATTGCCACTGGTGAACTGATTGGCCTAGTGAACAACGATATCGAGATTATTGAGGCAGGTTGGTTGAGGGAGATGGTTGCACAGGCGCTGCGACCGGGGGTTGGCGCAGTAGGTGCCAAGCTGCTTTGGCCAAACAGAATGGTGCAGCACGGTGGCGTTGTGGTGGGGATCAACGGCCTGGCGGCGCACACTGGCAACGATCTTGAACAACGGGATGCTGGCTATCTAGGTATGAATCAGATTACCCGCCGACAAAGTGCTGTAACAGCCGCCTGTCTACTATTGCGGAAGTCAGTGTATCACTCGGTGGACGGGCTGGATGAACGGGCGTTTCCGGTCGCGTTCAATGACGTGGATTTGTGCTTGCGAATTCAACAGCACGGCTTGCATGTGGTTTGGAGCGCTTTTGCAGAGCTGATTCATGCCGAGTCTGCGAGTAGAGGCAAGGACCTGGCACCAGAAAAACGGGCAAGGGCAGAGAGGGAACAACGAGGTTTCACATCCCGCTGGCTGGTCAACGACCGTCATTATCACCCATTCCTCAGTCAAGATTATCTGAGTGGACCCTATGGGGGTTTTGTCCTGCACAATGTCGAGATCAAAAAACGAGTTCATTGAGTTTCATTTTATAATTCTGCAGTTCAGCAAAAGACCGCAAAGACCTTCGGGCTTAGCACACGAATTAGGCACTTATAGAAGATATATTTAAAATGAAGAAGCCATCAATACTATTTGTATCCAACACATCGAGGCATGCCAGGCCGTACTACGACCCATCCACACGATATCGGTGTTTTAATTTCGCACAAAGCTTATCTGCGAAAGGCTATCCGACGGCATGCACAACGCAGGCAATATTCCAAAAACAGACGCAAGTATTTTCAAATTACGATTACTTCGTTTTTCATCGGCCTGCGCTCACAGCAGAACTGGCAGAATTTATTCTGTCCACACCAACAGAGCGTGTTATAGCTGACTTTGATGATTTGAATTTTAGTGTTATCCATGCAATTGAAACCCCAGCGGTAAGAACGCGCTCAGAGAACGTTTCCACCGTAAGCAAAAGTTTGGCTAAGATCGCAGGGGCTGCGTCACTATTCACTCAGTTCAGCTCTTCCACGACACCATTAGCTCGGCATCTCTCAACGCTTTTTTCAGCAAAAAAATCGGTTGTTATCCCTAACGGCATCGACCCTACCTTCGCAGGCATTTCCGAAATGGTGCGCGAGCGTAATCCAGTGTCCAGCCGTCCCTACACATTTGCCTACTTCCCAGGCACTGCTTCACACAATCCCGATTTGCAAATGATCGAAGAACCAATGAGAGAGGCGCTGGCATCCGACTCTTCTTTCAAACTAATGATCGCTGGACCGGTAAAAATTCCCGATTCGCTGAGCCAGTATTCTGCGCAAATTCACAAGGCAGAATATGTCGCATTCCATGAACTCCCGAATCTGATGGCAAAGAGCAAATTTGTACTGGGCCCATTGGAAGATACAGAATTCAACCAATGCAAAAGCGGCCTGAAATTTTTCGAAGCAGCTCTTTCAGGATGCACGGTAGTTGGCAGCCCAATTCCGGACATCGATAGATTCGAATCTATCCTTCTCAGAAAATGCAAGACTACGAAAGAGTGGAAAGAGGCGCTAATTGCTCCAATCCTTCATTCAGAGGAATCGCTGGAGGAAGCAGCCAAATTAGTCGACCTTGATGTATCTTCCGAGAAACAGACAGCCAAATGGATCAGCGAGTTTATTGACCAATGAAAATACTACTTTATGTCGAACCCCATCCAGTTCGTGATAGCTTCGAAGAGTTTTCAGGCATTGGCGCTTATCTCGCTGGAGCATTGCTCAAGCAAATTGGCTCTGATGAACTCGACTTGCGGATATTTTCCAATAACCCCGTTATTGATCTAATTTGCAATAAAGTCCCTCAAGCTACGATGATTTGCGAGCGTCCGACCGGCGCTGAGTCGAAGATTATCGAAAACTATAAATCCGCGTGGGGACCAGATAATATCGATATCTGGATTGACTTGACCAATGGCGTCGGTCCAGCATCGGATTTCTACTTCAGTATTCTTGATAGAATACATAAAAAATACGCCTTTGACGCCGTCGTACTGTGGTCAGAGAATGGAGCAGTTCGTCGATTCTGCCAAGCCAACAATCTTATAGCTCTGCATGGTGAGCTCGGACCTACCCGTCCGCCATTCATTGAGACGATGTACTTCGATCACGCGGGCACCAACGGCAACGCGATTGTTCGCCATGCAGCCCTAGAAGGTCTGGGCCTTAAGAGCTATCCGGTTCAGACCTGGCTTGGGCCTAAGAGTCGCTTCGAGAATAATCCAGATGGCATAGGTATCGTTGACGTACCCTATACAGCTGTGCCTGACGAGATAACAGCATCCCTGAAGTTTCCATATATATTCATCCCACTGCAGCTTGCGGACGACCTAAACACCATTAAAAATTCCGAATTTGATGGGCCTTTGGACTTCCTAGAGAAAGTAGTTCCCCTGTTCATCGACCAAGGTTATCACGTAGTCATCAAACCTCACCCAGGCTCACTCAGCAGGCCGTTCAATCTAATCGAAGAAACAAAAGCATTAATTTACGCTAAGGAAGGTCTGAAGTAAGCAGCCGTTTTTAACGGCCTCGCTGTCTGAGGTTCAAAAAACACCGACTTAATCGAAAATCAGACCTTTCCTCCTGTCAGTTCACTGTTTTTTGCGGAATAGCACCTTTTCAGGGCTCATTGTCCACATCACAGGCGCACCTCGCCTGCATTCAACAGTCGTTTTCGCATCATCCACAGGTTCGATAAGGCAAACAGTGTGGTCTGCTGCGCGGTGTTTTTCACCAAGCCTCGGAAGCGGACTTTCGTATAACCAAACTGGCGCTTGATCACCCTGAATGGATGCTCAACCTTGGCCCGGACTTGAGCTTTCGCGTATTCGATTTTGCGGCGCATGCGACCGATCAGGCTCTTTTTTGCATGCTTCTTATAGCTGCTGGGGCGCGCTGCGATCGACCAGATCATCTGGCGATGTTGATGCTCCGCACGCTTCTCCACGCCGGTGTAACCGGCATCGCCAGAGACGTAAGTTTCCTCGCCATGCAGCAACTGATCGACCTGAGTCACGTCCGCCACATTCGCCGCCGTGCCCACCACGCTATGTACCAGACCGGATTCAACATCGACACCGATGTGCGATTTCATCCCGAAATAGTACTGATTTCCTTTCTTTGTCTGGTGCATTTCGGGGTCGCGTTTACCGTCCTTGTTCTTGGTCGAACTGGGCGCATGAATGATCGTCGCATCGACCACAGTTCCCTGACGCAGCAGCAAACCTCGGTCGCCCAAATAGCCGTTGATGACCTGCAAAATCCCACCGGCCAGCTCATGTTTTTCCAACAGCCGGCGGAAGTTGAGGATCGTGGTTTCATCCGGAATCCGATCCAAATGCAGCCCGGCAAACTGGCGCAGAATCGTGGTTTCGTAGAGGGACTCTTCCATCGCCGGATCGCTGTAGCCGAACCAGTTTTGCATCAGATGAACCCGCAGCATGGCCATCAACGGATACGCCGGACGACCGCCTTCACCCTTCGGATAATGCGGCTCGATCAACGCAATCAGGCCTTTCCAGGGCACGACCTGATCCATCTCAATCAGGAAACGCTCACGGCGGGTCTGCTTACGTTTGCCTGCGTACTCGGCATCAGCGAAAGACATTTGCTTCATCGGGGCTCAACCGTTCAGTTCGTGGGACAGCCGTATCTCACCAGATTTGGAAGTCTTTTTCAGAGTTTCCCTAAGCAATTCGAAGAAAATGTGACAATTATCGATCGTGCCGTAACGATCACTCGCTCATTGCGAATCATGTCCCAATCCGCATTTGTTTGCACAATTAACAGCTCCGTTGGCTACGAAGCCATGCTGCTGGGCAAAAGACCGCTCATCCTTGGCGATGCCATGTATGATGTAGGTGGCGTGCTGAAGGTTAGCTTAGATGACATTAAAAATCTGGAAAACCTACCAGATCACACCCCCCATATTAAGCGCCTATTCAACTTCCTCTCTGGCCATGTCCTGATCAGCAAAGAAATCGTTGGCACCGGCAAGCCAATTGTCGATATTCTGAAATTCTTGAAAGCCACTAGAGAAAACAATGTCAAATCTAATCATCCCGATTTTTGGGAAAATTGGATCAAAACGTTTAATTACGGAATAAATTGGCTAGGGGATATTCCTCAGCCAGCAGAGGCCCCAGCAGAGCACGGTGAGCTTTTTGGCAATCTGAGGTTATTATCAGGCAAAGAAAAGTCAATCTCCATTAAACATGGAGTAGCAACAGTTACGTCCAAACATGAAAAACTTGGCATAGTTGCTGGATCCGCGAGTGTCTTGGAGAAGTTATTCATTGGAAACATTGATATTATTTCACCCGTAGAAGGAAAACCGGGACTCACGAGGATTGAAGGGTGGGCTATTGACGATAAGGTACGGCAAGCCGCTCTTGTGCTCGTTTTCAAAGACGGCAAAGTCATCTCCCACCAGCATGTGGTGGTACCCCGACTCGACGCAGCCGACTATCTTAGAAAAGTAACTAAATCTCCTAACCGAGCATTTCCAACTAACTGCGGCTTCAGAATCGATATTCCAGATAAGATTTCGATTGATAGCGGACTTAGCCTTGCGCTCGTGACAGCTGATAACACGGTCTTCGTCACCAACAGCGAATTGGGCCCAATTACTCGATAACTGTATTTTGAACCCTGTCGCCCTCACCACCGTAGTGTAGGGCGCAGGGCTCTTAAGAGTGTATGAGAATATTTTATGATCAATCCCTCTCAGCAAAAAAACTACCAAATTCAAGATGATGTTTTGTTGACAGACAATGGAATTTCATTCTTGATCGGCGGGAATCATTCAGTGCTCGATTACATTACCGAAAGAGCCACCCCTAGCATCGAGTCTCTGGACAACTTTAAGTTAAATATTGCCCGCCGCGCCTATTTTTCAAAACTAGCAAAGTGTCAGTATCTACATGTAATATTCCCCGACAAGCAGTCAGTACTCAGTGCAGAGTTTCCTATCAAGGCCGCTTGTCGGCTCGGCGACAAATACATAAATCATATTGAACCAGAGGGGCTCGACAAGCTTGTTCTGTACCCGGCCGACTTCCTCAGAGGTGCCTTAGGACAGCGTTCTTTTGAGAGTCATGACACCCATCTGTCCGACAGTGGATCTCTCGTAGTATTGTCGAGAATTTTAGATGCCCTAGGAATTAAGGTCTCTCAGGCACTTAAGACAATTCACGAGTGCATCAATCTCAAAAGAAAAACAGCCGGTGACCTTGGGAATAGATTTTCTCCACCATTGATTCAGGAAAGCCTTACACTCAACCCTAACTGGAACCACACGAAGTTTGGGAGCAATGGGCTATCCAACAACGGTCAAATTGATATCTATTTCAGCCCAGACTCAACCACCGATAAGAAAGTTTTAATCTTTGGAGATTCTTTTTTTCGCTTAATGCTTCCGCAACTATCCAAGATATTTAAACAAGTTGTATTTTTGCGAACGCCCTATTTTCACACTGAAATGGTTGAACTGACACGCCCTGATATTGTCCTCACAGGCAATGCGGAACGGTATCTAGCAAATGTATCTTCCGACTTAAACGCCCCCGCATTTCAGATGTATGCCTATACGCATAATTCTAATTCCAAACCTTCTTCATTATTCTTAAACGCATTCCGAGCAGTCACCTCACCGAACTCAGCCTCATCAGTAAAGTTTTTTACCGAGCTTTTCGACGATACCGCTCAGCAAAAAATCATGATCGGTCCATCTCACATGGTTAGGTGGGCACAGCATGTGACCAATGGTCTGCTACGCCAGCCACAAGAGCCCGGGCAGCTTATCGGCTTCGGTGGCGCACCAGTCTGGTCTTCTCGTTTGTTCGATAAAGCCAAACAAGAATGTCCAGAGGGTTCTAAAATTCTATTAATGGTGGGAGATTTCCGCTTTGGGAATGATGTCGCCCTAAATCCCACCCGGGACTCGCTGCCAATATTTCTTCCTAACCTATCAGGCATCAATGCCAAAGCGATCACACCTGGTAACGATGACTATATGCGCGAGCGGGCGCATCGGGCGCTCGAGGCTTGGAATAAGCACTTCAAGAATCAGATCCATTTCCTTTTTTGGGATCTGTTTTGCAGACAAGTTCAAGATAGACTGGCAGGGCGCCATATACACAGCAAGGAATACCGCCACCCGCACTGGAACCTTGACGAGAGCCAAAGCAAGGTCCCTGCTGCAAAGTTAATTGATCTGTCTCCACTGCTCAAGCTTCCTATGCATGAAGTGATGAGACTCTTTATCGACCCGAGCTCTCACCCATCCCAAATTGGCTATTTGACTATTACTAACTGTTTTAACTTCGGCACTGACTCGCGCACTGCATTCAACAAAGCCGTTAATGAGGTTGAACGGAGCCTTTTGTCCTCTGCAACACAGTTGGTGGCCCGCAAAAAACGCCCCATTCTGTTATGCGGCAGAAGCGTATGGCTAGACACATTACTCAGGTATCTTGGTCAAACCGGCCGCGAAAAACTATCAAAAATCGGCGTCCAGATACTAACAGTGAACGTGCAAGTCGGTCATAGCAAGGACCCAGTGAGGCCGCTTTATAATGGCACTAACTATTGTCGAGTATTTATTTCTGACGACGGTGACCAAAGCAAAATTTCCTCTGACCTACGTCAGAACCTTGCCAGTTACGGAACTGACCGCATCATATCTATCGCTTGGGAAGCGAGTTGTTTCGAGATCATTTCAAAACGAAATGAAACACCTCTCTCTCTGCATGATAAGAACTATTCAAAATCCAACTCCTCTAACTGCATAAGTGTTTTAGATGCCGATACGGAGCTTGGACCCTATGCGTACCCGACCTTCACTGGCCTTTTGAAGCTCTTTGATTCAATTTGATTCTTCTGCCCATCACACTTGTGGAGCTCAATAATATATCTATCCAAATAGCCATGGCCCGCCGAAAGATAGCAGCATGCAAGCTCTATTGTAAGGTTCCGTTTTCAGCTAGCCAGGTGCAGCTTTGTATTTGGAGGACCTGATAATAGCAATGTTCACCCGTCACCCATTATTTGGACGGGGCGACAGAGAGGATTCACCATGCAAGTACGCTTAATTGATCCGCAACCATTGATCGTCCTAGAGGTCAATAAGGTATACTTTTGCGGCAGGTTTCACTGCCGTTGAGGTCATACAAACATGGACATGAGAGCGCGTGGGCTCTATGACAATATCATAAGGTAGGAAAACTAGTGAAAATTTTAGTAACAGGTGGTGCCGGATTCATCGGCTCGGCAGTCATACGCCACATCATCACCCGCACGGATGATTCGGTCGTAAACGTAGACAAACTGACCTATGCAGGCAACCTTGAATCCCTGCACTCTGTGGACCATAACCCGCGGTATGCTTTCGAACACGTCGATGTCTGCGATCGCGCCGAGTTGGATCGTGTGTTCCAACAGCACCAACCGGATGCCGTGATGCATCTGGCTGCTGAGTCCCACGTCGACCGCTCGATCTCCGGTCCGTCCGAATTCATCCAGACCAACATCATCGGCACTTACAACCTACTGGAAGCTGCCCGGGGTTATTGGATTTCGTTGGATGACGATCGCAGAGCAACTTTTCGCTTCCACCACATCTCCACCGACGAAGTCTATGGCGACTTGGAAGGCCCAGAAGACCTCTTCACTGAAACCACCCCTTACCAGCCAAGCTCGCCCTACTCGGCCAGTAAAGCCAGCTCGGACCACCTAGTTCGCGCCTGGGCGCGCACCTATGGCCTGCCTACGCTGGTGACTAACTGCTCGAACAATTATGGACCGTTCCACTTCCCAGAAAAGCTCATCCCGCTGGTGATTCTGAACGCTCTGGAAGGCAAACCACTGCCTATTTATGGCAAAGGCGATCAGATCCGCGACTGGTTGTACGTTGAGGACCACGCCCGTGCACTCTATAAAGTGGTGACCGAGGGCAAGGTAGGTGAAACCTACAACATCGGCGGCCATAACGAGAAACAGAACATCGAGGTGGTACGCACGGTCTGCTCGCTGCTAGACGAGCTGCGCCCTGACTCCAAATTCCGCCCTCATGCTGAACTGCTGACCTACGTTCAGGATCGCCCAGGCCACGATCTGCGTTATGCAATCGACGCGAGCAAGATCCAGCGCGAACTGGGTTGGGTTCCAGAAGAAACCTTCGAATCGGGCATTCGCAAGACCGTGCAATGGTACTTGGACAACCCTGAATGGGTTGCACACGTCAAAAGCGGTAGCTATCAGCAATGGATTGACAATAACTACGCCACGCGTACAGGCCAAGCATGAAAATTCTGCTGCTCGGTAAAAACGGCCAGGTAGGCTGGGAGCTGCAGCGCGCGCTGATCGTCCTGGGTGAGGTTGTAGCGCTCGACCGACACCCAGCCTCCACACCCTACGGTGAACTTAAAGGTGATTTGTCAGATCTCGACAGCCTTCGAGCCGCCATTATCGCTGTGTCGCCTCAAGTGATTGTCAACGCAGCCGCCTATACGGCAGTGGATAAAGCTGAGAGCGAACGCGAGACTGCCCATATTGTGAACGCCTTGGCTAGCCAAGTGATGGCGGAGGAAGCCAAGCGCCTGGATGCATGGTTGGTTCACTACTCAACCGACTACGTTTTCGACGGCACAGGCACTACCCCGTGGAGCGAAACCGACAGCGTTGCGCCGGTTAACTATTATGGCGCTACCAAGCTCGAAGGCGAACAACTGATACAGGCTTCGGGCTGCAAGCATCTGATTTTCCGCACCAGCTGGGTGTACGCTGCGCGAGGTAACAACTTCGCCAAGACGATGGTGCGGTTGGCCAAAGAACGTCCAACGCTCAATGTCATCGCGGATCAGGTCGGTGTTCCCACGGGAGCAGATCTGCTCGCAGATGTGGCCGTTTTGGCGCTGCAGCAGGCGTTGCACAACCCGGATCTGGCTGGGGTCTACCACCTGGCTCCGTCGGGCGAAACAACATGGCATGCCTACGCCAGCTATGTTATTGAGTTCGCGCGGAGTCATGGCGAAGATCTCATGGTCGAAGCCGTGAATCCAATTGCCACTACCGAGTACCCTACCCCGGCCAGTCGCCCGTTGAATTCGCGCTTGGATACCGCCAAGCTTCGCAACTCGTTCACGCTGCACTTGCCAGACTGGCAAAGTGGTGTCACCCGTATGCTCATGGAAGCTCTGAATAAATGAACACAACCAATCGTAAAGGGATCATTCTGGCTGGTGGTTCCGGAACGCGTCTGCACCCGGCAACGCTTTCTGTTTCGAAGCAGCTCTTGCCTGTTTATGACAAGCCGATGATCTATTATCCGCTGGGCACTTTGTTGCTGGCAGGCATCCGCGACATTCTGATCATCTCCACCCCGCAAGATACGCCGCGTTTCGAGCAGCTTCTGGGCGACGGCAGCCAATGGGGCATCAATCTGACGTACGCCGTACAGCCGAGCCCGGACGGCCTGGCGCAGGCATTTACGATCGGGGCTGACTTCATCGGCAATGATCCCTCGGCACTGGTGCTGGGCGATAACATTTTCTACGGTCACGATTTCCAGTCACTGCTGCTGAACGCTGGTAAGCGCAACGCGGGTGCTTCGGTGTTCGCTTATCATGTGCAGGATCCTGAACGTTACGGTGTAGCGGAATTCGACGAGACCGGTCGTGTACTGTCGCTAGAAGAAAAGCCCGCGCTTCCGAAATCCAGCTATGCAGTGACCGGCCTCTACTTCTACGATAACCAAGTTGTCGACCTGGCCCGTGACTTGAAACCGTCCGCGCGGGGCGAGCTTGAAATTACCGATTTGAATAATCTCTACCTGCAGCAAGAGCAACTGCATGTCGAGATCATGGGCCGTGGTTACGCATGGCTGGACACCGGTACCCACGACAGCTTGCTGGATGCGAGCCAATACATCGCAACCATGGAGCGCCGCCAGGGCCTCAAAGTGGCCTGTCCGGAAGAAATTTGCTATCGCGCCGGCTGGATCGACGCCGAGCAGCTTGAGCGTCTGGCACAGCCATTGCTCAAGAACGGTTATGGCCAGTACCTGAAAAATCTGCTTAAAGAGAAGATCTTCTGATGAAAGCGATACCTTTGGCCATCCCCGAAGTTTTTCTGTTCACCCCAACGGTTTTCGGTGATGAGCGCGGCTTTTTTTACGAGAGTTTCAACGCGCGCGCGTTCAATGAAATAACCGGCCAACAAGCAGAATTTGTTCAAGACAACCACTCCCGCTCGACAAAGGGCGTACTGCGCGGCTTGCACTATCAGTTGCCGCCCCATGCTCAGGGCAAGCTGGTACGGGTGGTGCAGGGTGAGGTATTTGATGTCGCAGTTGATATCCGCCGCTCATCGCCCACCTTTGGTAAATGGGTGGGCGCTGTGTTGTCTGCGCAGAACCATAACCAGTTATGGATCCCGCCAGGGTTTGCCCACGGTTTCGTCACGCTAAGCGAGACAGCAGAGTTTCTCTACAAGACAACCGACTTCTATTCACCACAAAGCGAGCGCTGCATCGCTTGGGATGATCCAGAAATCGCAATCGAATGGCCTATTGAATACACACCCTCGCTCTCCGCTAAGGATTGCTTGGGCGTGTCGTTGAGTAAGGCAGAGCACTTCGATTGAGGTGATCGCTTGGCGTGGTCGAGATAACGACTAATCGAAGATTTCGACCACGCCTACCACTGCACCCTCCGCACTGGTGACCGCCAGAGCCCTGATTTTATTGTCCAGCATGTAAGACTCCGCCTCGGAGAGCTGCGCATTTTCAAAAATGGTGTGCGGCTTCCCAGTCATGAACTGAGCAACAGTTTCTTGAGTGATGCCTGGGTTTTCCAGCAGCGCACGGCGGAGGTCACCGTCAGTCACGATGCCTACCAACTGATCCCCTTCCAACACAACAGCCAAGCCGAGACGACTGCGCGTCATCACCAACAGGCAATCGTGGAATCCGGTAGCCCGCGTTACAACCGGGGCCGGTGAATGCATCACATCTTTGACCCGGGTGAGCAGTTTACGGCCAAGGCTACCCCCGGGGTGGTAACGGGCGAAGTCCATAGGTTTGAACTGGAGAGCTTCGATTAACGCAACCGCGAGCGCATCCCCCATGGCCATCGTTGCCAAGGTGGACGTGGTCGGTGCCAGGTTATTTGGGCAAACCTCACGTTCAACCGAGATATCAAGCCAAATGTCGGCGTGCGTCGCCAAGGTGGATTTGCCATTGCCTGTCATGGCAATGATCTTGTTGCCGAATGACTTGAGGCTTGGGATGAGCTTGATTACTTCCTCAGTTTCGCCGCTATAGCTGATGAGAATCAGCACATCCACCGGCTTCAACATGCCCAAGTCCCCGTGGAACGCCTCCGCAGGGTGCAAAAAGAAGCTGGGGGTGCCCGTGGAGGCGAAAGTCGCGACCATTTTTTGACCAATCAGACCTGACTTGCCCATGCCGCACACTACAGCGCGACCTTGACAGCCCAGCAGAAGCTCCACTGCACTTTGAAACTCACCGTTCAAACGATCAGCGAGTTCGTTGACGGCGCGAGCTTGGGCGATGAGTGCTTGTTTGGCAATATTGAGGTGATTCATATTCTTCCATGAAGGATTTGATTAATGGCAAATATGTAAATTTTAAAGGCTTCACTACGCGGTGCAAAGCGGGACAGCTGACATACCCAAGCCCTCGTTCACGCAGGTTTAGCTTAACCTCCGCTTTGGACCCCTGCGCTGCCGTCAGCTGAACTAAAGCCCGTACAACATGAACAGAGCCAGCACCAGTTGGCGCTGGAGGCAGTGCATAACTCCACCAGCTGACGCATGACTGTGCCGCTTAGCTGGCTGAAAACCTGGGCTGCAAGCTAACCACCGCACAGAGCGCGGGGCCGTAAAGGCCCCGCACCGTTATGCTAGCGCGTGGGGGAAAATGCCCAAAGTTTCATGACTATGTAGTTGAGTACCGGCACCACAAAAATCACCATCAGCAAACCAAAGGCGTAATGCCACCCCAGGAACTCCACCAGCGAGGTGATCGCCAGGGTAAGGGCCAACGACACCAAAGAAACCAGCAAAAAGCGCCGATAGCCAAGAAAGCTGGCGGGCGTTTTGAAGGTGAAACGGCTATTGAGGATATACGACATCACGTTGGCAAACATGAACGCCACGCCATTGGCAACATAGGCCGGCGGTGCCAACAGTTCCATCAACGTGACCACGATTCCCGCATGCACTAGAGTGTTGGTCACGCCCACCAGGCCGAAGCGGATGAACTCGTGGTAACGTTGGGGGACTAGATTGATCACTTGATAACATCACGCACTATGTAAACCGGCCGTTTTTTCGACTCGGCAAAAATCCGCCCTACGTATTCTCCCAAAACACCAATGCCAATCAGCTGTACACCACTGGCAAACAATATGGTGATCATGATCGATGCATAACCCGGCGTGTCAGCACCAAAGAAAATGGTTTTGATCAGCAAGTAAGCGGCGTACAAGAATGACAACGCCGACACTGCACAACCGAGGTAGGTCCAGATGCGCAACGGCGCACTGCTGAAGCTGGTGATGCCCTCGATTGCAAAGTTCCACAGTTTCCAGGTATTGAAGCTTGAGGTACCGTGCTCACGCGGGGCTACTTTGTACTCCACGGTGGTGGTCCGGAAGCCCACCCAGGCAAATAAACCTTTCATGAAGCGTCTTGTTTCAGGGAGGGTTTTCAAGGCTTCAACGACCTTGCGGTCCATCAGTCGAAAATCGCCGACATCGGCAGGAATATCAATGTCGGAAATCCGGTTGTGCACACGGTAGAACCAGTTGGCCGTCAGCTTTTGCACAGCGTGGTCAGTGTCACGGTCGACCCGCTTGGCCAGCACCACTTCTGCACCCTCCTCCCACTTCTGAATAAGCTCGAGGATGACCTCTGGCGGGTGCTGCAGGTCAGAATCAATGGGGATTACCGCGTCACCAGTGGCAAAATCAAGGCCCGCAGATATGGCCGCCTCCTTGCCGAAGTTGCGCGACAGGTCGACAACGGTAAGGTAATGGTTTGCTGCTTTGGCTTTGACCAGCTCATCGTACGTGCGGTCACGGCTGCCATCGTTGATACCAATAACTTCGAGCTCGTAGCGGTCGGCGAGCGGTGCGAATACTTCGTTGATCCTGGCGAAAAAAGCTTGTACACCCTTTTCTTCGTTATAAAACGGCGAGACCAGGGAAACTTTTCGCTTTGGCAAAGGGGTCATTGAACTTTACTCCCTGTTGGCTGGAAGCTGCACACATGGGCGAAATCGATTTCTATGCACGCAGGTTGGCGGTCTGCCGGGAACAACGCTTTCACCTGTGCTACTGCAGGGAAATCGCCGCGGTTGAACACATACATCGAATTGGCCATTTGCGAGCCTGCAATTTCGGCCTGGGTGCTTTCCACTGCGCAGTTAGAAGCCGCTCGTGATACATAACCGGTGTTGATCTTCAGGTTATGCACGGAGGCAAAGCGCATGGTTGGCATCAGCGTGTTCAAAATCTGGTCGGCCCGACCGCAACGGAACTTGGGGAAAAAGTACAAGTACTGGGTGTCGGTAGTGAGTTGTTGGTCCCAGGTCGGCTGGGTCAGCACGGCCGCAGCAGGACGTTTGGCGGTATCGACCAGACGGTGGCGCAAGTTGGACAGGTCTGCCAATTGCAGGCCGATCAATACCACCATGCTGACGGCAAATACTTTGGCACCCAAGCGTTTATAGAGGCTCGCAATGGCAAATATCACCACGCAATAACCCACCGGCCAGAAGAACCTGCCCGAGGCACGGAACTGAGAGGTGATACGGTCCATGAACGAAGGATAGTGAAGCGAGACAATTTCATGCACGCCAAGGTAGATGGTGTCTGAAAGCGCGTAGGCGGTGAAGAGGAACATCAGCCATGTCAGTGCCCGGTGTTTGGCGAAGCTGCTCTCGGACGCACTACGGTTCAGCACCCAGGCAAGCGCAAAGGCCAGCAGCACACCCAGGCCAAGATAGTTGAAGCCTTCATACTGGCCAGGCATTTCAGGGTCGGGGAACTTGATGTACTTGCCACCATGAAACGGTGATAGCAAGTTCATTGAATAAGTACCGAAACCGGACTCTGGTGCTACTTCTACCCGCTCCATGGGGAAGATGGTAAGAAACAGGCTGGCACCGATTATCACGAAGGGAATGGCAGCTCGGGCCAATTCACGCGGTGCGCGCCACGACGGCTGGTGAAACAGCCCGGCAACGTAGATGGCGCTGGCCATTACACAGAGATAGATGTTGACGTAGAACGACGATACCAACAGCAACGTCCAGCCCAGCCGCTCTGGCGTGACCGTGCGACGGCTGCGGACATACAACGCCAGTGCGCAAAGGATAATCCAGTGCGACATCAGCGAGATATGCCCCAGGCGGGTAGTTAGCGCCGGGAACGTCAACAGGCACACCACCAAGGCCAACAGCGCCAACCAGGAATGCACCCGCAATTCACGCAGGATCCACCAGCCGCATACAGCCTGGGCGATGAAGGAAAGCGCGACCCACACACCGAACGGGTTGAACGGCGCGAAGCTAGAAGGTACGAAAACCTTTAGCAGCAACGCGTACAACGGGATCGCGTCAACAAAAGTGGCGCGCGTGCCTTGCGGATAGTTGATGCTGTCGAAAGCCAGTAGCGGGTAGCTGAATGGCGCATTAAAGAAGGCGTTGAACCCAGCGAAGTACTGAGTGACATCATCGACCTCGGTTAACCAATACGAGGATGTCCCAGTGATGAAGCCCGCGGGAAAGTAGCGCAGGACAAAAAACACCCCAATAGCCAGCGCGACCGCAAAGCCGGCTCTCCCCGTTGAGTCTAACTTCAAACGCATTTCCCTATATCCCAAATTTTCTGCTGTGTCGTGACTGGCTTATCAAAACTTGTACTTGTCGATCTCGCCAATGAGTTGCTGTGCGCTGGCCTTCCAGGTAAGCCAAGGCATCTGGCTAGACTGCGGGTGCCGCCCTTCGGCATGCAGCAACAACCATTCGCCAATACTGTCGGCAACTGCCTGGGCATCGGCACCCGAGAAGAACCACGCATGCTCACCCGCCACTTCGCGGAACACAGGGAGGTCGCGGGCAATAATGGGCAGTTGGTATTGCGCAGCTTCAATCAACGGCAGGCCAAAACCCTCACCGTAAGAGGCCGCTACCAGGCAATCGCAGTTGTTATACAGATATTCGAGGTATTCGTCGCTAGCCCCTTCCAGCCAGAGCAGCCGTTTGCCGGCCTCCGGATGGTTGCGCAGCTTGGCTGCCAGGTCGTCGACCAGCCAGCCGTGCTTGCCGACAATTATCAGGTTGGCCTCTACGCCGGCCGCCCAGAGGCGCTCGAACGCTTCCAGTGCCTGGGCATGGCCCTTGCGTGGTTCAAGGGTACCGACCATGAGGAAGTTGGTGTTGTCGGCCAAAGCTTCAAGGCGCTTGGCCGGGTCTTGCGGGAGACCGGTGGAAGGCATGGACTGGTCGATGTCCGCCCCCAGGTGGAACGCCCCAATACGGAACGGGCGTTCGCCTGCCAGGTTGTTTTCGGCCAGCCAGTCGCGCAACTCGTCCGCCACAGCGCGGGAGATGCACAGCGCACCATCGTATTCGGCAACGGCATGGATCCACGTGCGGTAGTGAGCTTGCAGGCTGTCGACGAAGCAGTGCGGCAACTGCAGGATCAGCAGGTCGTATACCACGAAGAAAATGTTCACCCCATGGCTACGCAAGGTATCGAGGTAGCTGCGCTTATGCGGCAACACGTCCATCAGCAGGTCAAGGCACAGGTATACATCGCCAGCGCGGTAGCTGATGGCTTCATCTTCGACGTGCTCGAACGCCTGGCCAAGGAACTTGGCGGTAAAGCGCGAGGCATGGCGGTAAAAAGCTTCGCCGGCGACGGTATATACAGGCCGCACGTCATACGCCGCAGGCGGGTTGGTCAACCATTCCAGCAGGATGCTGCGCACTACCCGTTGGATGCCACTCTTGCCGTCGTGCTTGCTCAGCTCGGAGATATCCACGAACAGTTGTGGCTTGCCAGCCGGGCCCTGTAGCGAGTAGTCAATGGCTTTTGCCAGCCGCTTGATATCCACTGCACCGGGCTGCAACAGGGCTCGGCCAGCAAGGCCGTCGATCAGCGCCTGCAGAGCGTCGGTGGCCTGTTCGACCGCGACCGGTTTATCGGCCTGGGCCAGTGCTTTCTCAAAGGCCTCCACGGCAGCCTTGCCGGTAAGATCCCACGAGAAAGCTTCAGCGCGCTGCAAACCATGGGCTGCCAAGCGCTCGCGGAAAGATTCATCGCCCAGTGCCTGACGCAGCTTTGCCACCAAAGACTGGGTATTGAGCGGGTCGAAAGTCGCTTCCTCCAGCCCGATGACCTCGGGCACGCTGGAAGTATTGGCACCGATAACCGGGGCGCCGCACTTCATCGCTTCCAGCGGTGGCAAGCCGAAGCCCTCGTGCCATGAAGGGAACACGTAGAGCTGGCATGCGTTATACAGTGCAACCAGTTCCTCATCGGTAATGTAGCCGGTGAAGACCAAGTCGGTGTCCCCCAGGCCTTGGCTGCGCGCAGCGGCGCGGTACTGGTCGATATGAAACTGCGGCATCTTGCCTGCAAAAACCAGCTGCACATTACCAGCTTCCTGGCGAACCTTGGCGAATGCCTCGATCAGCCTTACCAGGTTCTTGCGTTCATCGGCCCCCCCCGAGTAGAGCACGAAGGGGGTGCGCAAGCCGAAGCGCACGGCCAGGGCCTGACGCTGCGCTGCGTCCAGTTCGATGGGCCGGAATATCTCGTCGGCCGCTGTCGACACATTCACAACCTTGGCGGCCTCCAAAGGCAGCAGGGACAGTGCCTCTTGGCGGGCGAACTGGGAAATCGACAGCAACAGGCCGTACTGTTTGAACGCCTCGACCTTGTCCAGGTAGTGCGCCTTGTAGCCCGGGTTGGGGTCCAGGTACTGCCGGGGGCTGACCAGCGGAATCAGGTCATACAGGGTTGCACTGACCAGCGCCCGCTGATCCAGTTGCGGGCTGCCGATCACGGCATCGTCGATATAGCCTTCCACCGGGCTACAGACATGTACCACATCGGGTTGCAAGTCATCGATGCAGGCCTGGCGGATACGCTCGGCCACCTCGCGCCGCGCGCGGTTGGCCGGGTCGCGTGCAGACACCGGGCCTTCGGCGTACCACACGCGGATGTGGCTTTGCGGCAGCAGGCCGATGAACGCTGTGCGGATGCTGTCGATGCTGTCTGACAGCATGCCGTTGAGCAGCAGGTATACCTCATGGCCGTTACTGTTGCGCACGATGCCCTGCGCCAGGGAAAGGCTGTAGCGCCCGATACCACGGAAACGGCTCTCGGTTTGCGCGCCCTGCAAGTCAATTACGATACGCATTCAGTGCTTGCTCTTAATCATGGCTTCGCTGAGGGCGCTTTCAATCGAGCGCCCACGCGGTGTCAAGGGTGCGTGGTCGATCACGCCGTGTTGTGGGTCACTGGCCATTGCCACGGGTTCGGATGCCAGCACCCGGCGAATCTGCTGCGTCAGCCAAGGGCTACGGTGCAAAGCCGCCAGCGCCAGGCGTTTTACCGCCGGGCGGCGCTCTACCCAAAGCCGCGCATGCGGTGCCACGCGACGCAACGCAGCCTTGCCGTGCCGGGAAGGCCAGTACAGCACCCGGCCTATCAGGCGCAGCGGCGCGCTAACCCGCCACGAGGTGCTGGCAAGTATTGCCTGCAATTGTTGCTCAACGGCCAGGGCGCGCTGGAAGTGATGATGGCAATTTTCCAGCGCCACGTTGCGCTCTTGCTGCACTGCGCCAAACTGCTGCTGCAGGTCATTGAGAGCTGTCTGGTAGCGATCCTGGATCACCAGCAACTGATGGGTTTGCTGGGCCTGGACCTCGGCCATGATTCGCTGGAATTCAGCGGGTTCGAAGAATGTCGCTCGCACCGTTTCCACCGTGTTGTGCAGTTCAGCGAACCGGCGGTCGATCGCGCGATCGTAGCGGTGCGCCAGTTGGTCGAGTGAGATGCCATAAGCCGCCTCGAACATGTCGTCAAAGGGCTGCAACTGGCTTGGGCTAGCGGCTTTCTGCGCTACCACGGCGTAGTCCGGGCTGACGCTGAACAACACGTTCAACACGCCAAGGGGCGCTTGTTCGTCATGGACTTCAGGCGGTTCCTGCAACCGCACAATCTTGGCCCGGGCAAACCCGCTGTAATCCGCCAGAAACGACATCAGCAGGCTGGGCAAAGGTTGTTCGTGGGTTGGGTCAAGGTAGAAATTGTTGGTGCCAACCGTCACGTTTTCAGCGTTGGGGGTTTCCAGAATCAGCAGCCCGGCAGGGCGCAGTACCCGCAAAGATTCGGCAACCAGTTCCTGCAAAACGGCAAACGGCAGGTGCTCGGCGATATGAAACCCGCTTACCGCCACCTGGCTGTTATCGGGCAGCTTGCGCAGCGCGCTCAGCACATCATCCTTGTTCGCCGGCAGCTTGAGCGCTTCGCAGGCTTCCAGCATGCCGTCGTCCAGGTCGACACCCAGTGGTGAAAAGCCCTCGCGCACCATCAGCTCCAGCCACTCTCCACGGCCACAACCTAGATCAAGTACAGGGCAGTCAGCGTACAACGCCTTGAGCGGTTCGAGGAACGGCAGATAGGCCTGGAGCCGCTGTGTGATCGTCTCGCGCGAACCACGGTAACGGTCCTCGAAAGCCCTGTAAAAACCTGCATTCATCAATTGCACTCCACTGTAGGCGGTATCCACGCAAGGCCTACGAAGTTCTGTTCGGACATGTTCACCACATTGAACACCAA
This sequence comes from Pseudomonas sp. NY5710, assembly GCF_013305665.1. Lineage (NCBI taxonomy): Bacteria > Pseudomonadati > Pseudomonadota > Gammaproteobacteria > Pseudomonadales > Pseudomonadaceae > Pseudomonas > Pseudomonas sp. NY5710. The sequence goes on along the minus strand of NZ_CP045554.1, from coordinate 1,362,199 downwards.
CGCGAGGTCACGCCACTCATAGTTATCAGCGATATGGCTGTCGGTGGCGTGCAAGGCAACAGCCACCGAATAAGATCCCACCCCCAGGTTTGCCGGGAAGCGGAAGGCGTAGGTCAACCTTGTACCCGCCGCAAGGTCGGTGCGCACGCACTGCAGGTGGTGAGTGTTGGTACCAAAGACGTCCTGGCCAAGGCGGTCCTTGATCACATAACCCACCACCAATTCCGGCAAGCGTGCATGCACCTGGACGCCGATACTCAAGCAAACGGCCTCTCCGACCGTAATGTACTCAACCGGCGCGCCCTCGGCGTTAAGCAGTGCCACCTTGGCAATACTGGCCTTCCCGCTACCTGAACGCGTTTGCACGCTACCATCCTGCAAGGTCTGGACCTCGACCGTGGCGTTTTCTTTCTGTGCGATGATGGCGTTGTAGTAATCCATTACTTCTTCGGGCGGCCCGTCCTTGATCACGGTACCGCCGTCCAGCAGAATCGCGCGGTTGCACAAGGCCTGGATCGCGCCACGGTCGTGGGACACGATCAACAGTGTGGTACCGGCCTTTTGAAATTCCTTGATACGGCTAAAGCTTTTGTGCTGGAAATAGCTGTCACCTACTGACAACGCCTCATCAATGATGAGGATTTCCGGCCGAAACGCGGTCGCCACCGCGAACGCCACGCGCATCTGCATGCCGCTTGAATAGGTACGCACGGCCTGGTCAAAGTACTCGCCAATTTCGGCGAACGCTTCAATGTCGGCTATGACGCCGTCGATCTGCTCCGTGCTGAACCCCATCAGGCCAGCGGCGTGGTAGGCATTCTGACGGCCGGTAAGCTCGGCATTGAAACCCATACCCAGCTCAAGAATAGCGGCGATACGCCCGTGTACCTGCACGCGCCCTTCGGTAGGCTGCAGCGTACCGGTAATCATCTTCAGCAGGGTCGATTTGCCAGCACCGTTCTGCCCTACCAGGCCAATGGCTTCGCCGGCCTCAATGTTGAAGCTGACGTGCTTGAGCACCCAGTGCTCGCTGCTGGCCTTGACCGGCATATAGAACCAGCGTGCGATACGTTGCCATTCCGAGCGATAACTGCGGTAGGCCTTGCCCACGTTGTTGACGGACATGAGTGTCATAGGGAGTCCACCATTTCAGCCGAGGCTCGACGGAACAGGAACAGCCCCAACACCATCAGGCCCAGGGCGATGCCAATGGTGATACCCAACCCGGCGATATTCGGCGCGAGTTTGTACACCATTACATTGTGGTAGGAAGTGACGATGGCATACATGGGGTTGATGTCCAGCGTGCCCTTCAGGTAGTCGGGCACGATATTCACCGAATACACAATCGGGGTGAACCAGAACCACACCTGCAGGATGATCGGTACGACCTGGCCGATGTCGCGCAAGAATACATTCATCACCCCCAATACCAACCCGAGCCCCACGGCAAATGCCACCACAACCAGCGTCAGCGGCAATAACCAGAGCATCTGCAGGTTGGGTGCATGCCCCAGCACTGCAAAAATGATCATCACTGCCACAAACAACAGCAAGTTATTGAGCAGGCACGAGCCCACCACAATCACTGGAAGGGCGATGCGTGGAAAGCGCATCTTCTTCATCAGGTTACCTTGGTCGATGAACACCGTAAGGCAACGCCCGACGATCTCGGCGAACAGGTTCCACGCCAGGATGCCGGCAATCAGGTAGAGCGCATAAGCATACTTGTTGTCGATACCCGGCAGCCGCGCGCCGAGTACATTCGACAAAATCAACGCATAGATGGCTACTTGCGCCAGAGGGTGAATGATCATCCACAGGCCACCGAGCTTGCTGCGCGCGAACCTGGAGATGAATTCGTTTTTGATGGAAGTAAAGATGAAGCCTCTGTAATCCCAGATGCCCCGAAGCATGCCAAACATAGTTATCCCTGGATCAGGCCGGCGATTTCAGTCACGCGTTGCGCTACCAGCGCTTGATCACCGCGGCTTTCAACATTCAACCGCAGCAACGGCTCTGTATTGGAGCCGCGCAGGCTGAAACGCCAGTCGGCAAATTCGACACTGATGCCATCGGTACGGTCCACACTCGGCGCCTGGGGCAGGTAGAAGGCCAGGATCTTGTCGATAGTGCCTGCTACATCGGCCACTTCATAGTTGATCTCGCCGCTACACGGGAATGCCGCAATACGCTCATCCACCAGTTGTGCCAGGCTCTTTCCAGTCACGCTCATCAGCGCGGCTACCAGCAGCCACGGGATGTTCCCGCTATCGCAGTAGGCAAAGTCGCGGAAGTAATGGTGCGCGCTCATTTCGCCCCCGTATACGGCGTCTTCGGCGCGCATGCGTTCCTTGATGAAAGCGTGACCGGTTTTGCTCTGGATGGCCTGGCCACCGGCAGCGCTGACTTGCTCGATGGTGTTCCAGGTAAGGCGAGGGTCATGAATGATCTTGCTGCCTGGGTGCTTGGCCAGCAGCATTTCGGCCAGCAGGCCGACCACGTAGTAGCCCTCGATGAAACGACCTTGGCTATCGAAGAAAAAGCAGCGGTCGAAATCACCGTCGAACGCGATGCCCATGTCTGCCCCAGTGTCCAGAACGGCGTGGCGGGTAAGGTCCCGATTCTCTGGTAGCAGCGGGTTGGGGATGCCGTTGGGGAAGTGCCCGTCCGGCTGGCCGTTAATGATGGTTATCGCCAGCGGCAGGCGCGCCTTCAGCAGTTCCAGCACGGGGCCGACCGCGCCGTTGCCCGGGTCGGCCAGCACCTTCAACGGCTTGAGCGCGGCGAGGTCAATATAGGTCAGCAAGTGGTCGATGTAGGCGGTTTTATCGAACGCTTCGCGCACGCTGCCAGGGTGGGCGGCCTGCGGGCCAAGGTCGCCGGCTTCGACGCGGTGGCGGATATCGGTGAGGCCGGTGTCGCCACTGATGGGGCGAGACTGCTCGCGGACCAGCTTCATGCCGTTGTAGCCCTTGGGATTATGGCTAGCGGTGACCATGATGCCGCCATCGGCCTGGTAGTGGCTGGTAGCGAAATACACTTCTTCGGTACCGCACAAGCCGATGTCGATTACATCGGCGCCGCCTTCGGTCAGCCCTTTTATCAGGGCACGGGACAGGCCAGGGCTTTCCAGGCGCATGTCCCGGCCAACGATATAACTGCGCCCGCCCAACTGGGCCACCAGGGCGCGGCCTATACGGTAGGCGATGTCATCGTTGAGGTCAGCGGGCACTTGGCCGCGGATGTCATAGGCTTTGAAGCAGCGGGTCTGGATAGGTGCGTACATGCATCTCTCTCGGTGCGCAAGCGCAAAACAGGTTCCGACTGGAAGGGGATGACCGGCGAAGAATTGCCGCATGGAAACCAGCCCCGCGCCCGACTGGCAGGGGGCCGACAGCATAACCGGTGTCAGGCGTTGCAACGCCCGTACTTGTCCTCGAAGCGAACAATGTCATCCTCGCCGAGGTAATCACCACTCTGCACTTCGATCAGCACCAGGTCGATGACGCCTGGGTTTTCCAGACGATGCCTGTGGCCTGCGCGAATGAAGGTGGACTCGTTTGTGTTGAGCATCAATTCCTGGTCGTCATTCACCACCACGGCCATGCCGCTGACCACAATCCAGTGTTCGCTGCGATGATGGTGCATTTGCAACGACAAGGAAGCCTTGGGCTTGACCACGATACGCTTGATCTTGAAGCGCTCGCCATTTTCCAGTGTGGTATAGGTACCCCAAGGGCGATGTACGGTCTGATGCAACAGGTGTGCCCCATGGCCGTCGTTTTTCAGGCGCTTGACGATATGCTTCACGTCCTGGGCGTGATCCTTGTGGGCGATGAGCAAGGCGTCGGGTGTATCCACTACCAGCAGGTTTTGCACGCCCACCAGCGCAGCCAGGCGGTTCTCGGAATTGACATAGTTATCGCGCGCGTCGTAGGCCATTACCTCGCCTTCAAAGCGGTTGCCGAACTCATCCGGCGGAGTCAGCTCACTGACCGCGTTCCACGAGCCGATGTCGCTCCAGCCAATATCGCATGGCACGGTAGCCACTTTGCGAGAGCGCTCCATCAAGGCATAGTCGATGGAGATATCTGGCACCTTGGCAAAACTGTCAGGCTCAAGCGCCAGGCAGCTGTAACCGGTGGAGGTGGAGCGGCGGGAAGCCTCCAGGGTGTGCTCCACGGCTTCGAGCACATCGGGGGCATGGGCCCTGAACTCATCAATGACGGCGCCGACCTGGAAGCAGAACATGCCCGCATTCCAGAAGTAGTTGCCGGCAGCAACGTAGGCCTCGGCTGTTTTCATGTCTGGTTTCTCTACGAAACGCTCGACTTTGAGGCCACCTTCCAGCGCTCCGCCGGCAGCGGCCTCGATGTAACCGAAACCGGTTTCGGGATACTGCGGCTTGATGCCGAACGTAACCAACCAGCCTTGCTCGGCCAGGTGCAGAGCTTTTCCGACGGCATCGGCAAATGCCTGTTCATTCTGGATAAGGTGGTCGGCAGCCAGCACCAGCATGTGCACATGAGGGCCGTGGGTCTGGTGCAACTGCAGCGCAGCGGCAGCCACGGCAGCCGCGGTATTACGGCCGAAGGGCTCAAGGATGTAACCCTGGGCATGGCCTTGGGTATTGATGCTGCGGTACTCGTCTTCGGTCTTGAACAACAGTTCCCGGTTGGTGACAGTCAGTACTTCGACCACACCCTCCAAGCGCGCGGCGCGCTGGAAGGTTTTCTGTATAAGATTCTGCCCGTCGGGCAGGGCCATGAATGGCTTGGGATGAGCCTCACGGGAAACTGGCCACAAACGGCTGCCAACGCCACCGGAAAGAATTACCGGGATCAATTCCATAATCGAGTCCTTAACGGCCACTTGAAGTTGTCAACCTCAGGAAACCTGCATCTGTTTTTTATCACTGAACACCACCGCGGCAGCCGCAGCGGCGCATAAATATACGCGTTTAGCGAGTTTAATCCCTAGCCATCCATAGGCTGTAGAGGCAAGCTTCGGCGCTAGAATACCAGAGATTTACCCGCCAGGTTGGGCGCCCCTCCCTGTCCATACGGCTTCCGACGTACCAAGGAGCCAAGCACCTAACCACCTGTAAAGCCCTTGAAACGGATGAGGGCGCGGTTGAGACAACAGAGATCGCCAATGTTCTGAGCGCGACCCGTTTATTTGCCTATAAAAACCGCCATTGGTCGGTTCGCTTCAGCCAGACGATGCTCAAGCGCCTGCTTCAATGCGGTTTTCGCCTGCCGCTCACCATGCACTAAAACAACTTTTGCGGGAGGCGATGGAATACCCTCAATAAAACTTATCAAACCTTCCCTGTCTGCGTGGCCCGAGTAGCCACCAACCGTTAGCACCTTCGCTCTGATCTCATGCGTCTTGCCGCTCAGCTCGATCTGCAAGAAGCCTTCCGCGCCTTCACTGGCCTGTATCACCGCCCCTGGCGTCCCCTTGGCCTGGTGGCCGACAAAAATTATTTCATGCCGAGGGTCGCCGAGCATGGCCTCCAGGTAATTGACGATTCGACCACTTGAACACATGCCATTACCTGCAATCACGATCGCCGGGCGCCCGGTACTCTTGAGGTAATTGACCACCTGTTGGTGGCGGGCATGGGTGTCCACACTGATCAGCTGACTGAAACCGAGCGGGTCGCGCCCTTCAGCCAGGCGAGCTCTGGCTTCAGCGTTCCAGTACTCGTGCAGCTCGCTGTAAACGCGGGTAATACGCTGGGCCAAGGGTGAGTCGAGGATGATGGGCAACTGCGACCAGTTGACGGGATCTTCGTCACCCGGTTCGCCGCGGGCTCCGGTCAATGCCTTGCGGTGCAGAATATCCTCTATTTCGTACAGCAGCTCTTGTGTACGCCCCAGGCTGAAGGCCGGAATCAGAATGGTGCCTTTGTCCGCCAAGGCGCGATCAATTGCCGCCTCCAGTTGCTGCTGCCGACCGCCCTTGACCGGGTGCAGGCGGTCACCGTAGGTACTCTCCAGCACCAGCACATCTGCCCGCTCCGGGGGCCGAAGCGGGCGCAGCAATGGGTTGGCACCATTGCCCAGGTCGCCTGAAAACACGTAACGGGTGTTGATACTTCCATGCAACAGGTCGCACTCGACATATGCCGACCCAAGCAGGTGCCCTGCACGCTGCAAGCGGATACGACACTGCAAACCCGGCTCCATCACCACTTCATGCCACTGCTCGAAGGGCAAAGGCACAATCAGGCTTGTGACCCGTTCAAGGTACCGCGCCACCTGAGCAGGCTCGCGGTTGATGCCCACCCTGTAGGCGTCCTCCAGTACCAGCGGCAATAGCCGCGCCGATGGCTCGCTGCAAATTATGGGGCCGCGGTAACCTGCAGCCAGCAGCGCGGGTATGCGCCCGACATGGTCCAGGTGTACGTGGGTGACGATTAACGCGCGAATGCCCTGAATATCGAAGTTGAGCGGCGCGGATTCTGCACCAGGCGGCGCATCGGTGCCCTGCTCCAACCCACAGTCCACCAGCAAACTGCTACACGAGGCCAAGTGCAACTGGTGGCAGGAACCAGTCACACCCCGGGTGCCACCGTGATGGAAAAGGCAGGGAAACTCCATGCTACGCACACTCAACTTGGCCATAAATGAAGTGGGCTATTACTTCATGGCGGCCAGCCTGTGCATAGGCGGACTATTCCTAGGAAGGCGTAGGAAATTTCCTTAGTTACCGCTCAATGCCGCTTGCCGGGCAGACGCCTTGATCTTGCGCTTGCTGCGTTGAACACCGTATGCGCCCAGTAGCGGGCCTATAGCCAGGCCGATGACCAGCGCTGCCAGCACCAAGACAGCCACGGGCATTTCCGGCGCGGCCCAGCCGAACAGCACCAGCGCAACGGGCTGCTGGTTCTCCAGCACGAAGAACAATACCACCGCCGCCAACAGCAGCACGAAAATAGCCGCCAGGGCGCGCTTCAGGTTACGCATCAGATTGCTCCTTGAGTGCTCAGGCTTCGGCCTCGTCTTCTTCGTTGACCCGGTCGCGCAACTCTTTGCCGGGCTTGAAGTGCGGTACGAACTTGCCTTCGAGGCTGACGGACTGGCCTGTCTTGGGGTTACGCCCTACGCGTGGGGCGCGATAGTGCAGCGAGAAGCTGCCAAAACCGCGGATCTCGATGCGGTCGCCGGTAGCCAGGCATTGTGACATCTGTTCAAGCATGGTCTTGATGGCCAACTCCACGTCCTTGGACGAGAGCAGCCCTTGATGGGTGACAATACGTTCGATCAGCTCCGACTTCGTCATATTTTTCCCTTCGTTATCAAGCAGCTAGATCATTGCTTAAGCAGGTTGTAGCACGCTGGGAAGGATTTGAACAGGGTGCATCTTGACTTAATAAAAAATTTCAAGATTGAAGTAATTCAGGAATGGTCTACCGCGCCAACGCCGGTGTGTGTTTGGGAGCGGGCACAAAAAAAGGGCGACCCGAGGGTCGCCCTTTTTACCGATCAAACAGAACTCAGTTCTGCTTGGCCATTGCTTCGCGCAGCAGCGCAGCCATGGTGGTGTCGGCAGCAGCTTCCGGAGCGTTTTTCAGGCTCTGGATAGCTTCACGCTCTTCAGCGTCGTCTTTCGACTTGATCGACAGGCTGATAACGCGGGACTTGCGGTCAACGCTGATGATCTTGGCTTCGATCTCTTCGCCTTCCTTCAGAACGTTACGCGCGTCTTCAACGCGGTCACGGCTGATTTCGGAAGCTTTCAGAGTGGCTTCGATGTCGTCGGCCAGGGTGACGATGGCGCCTTTGGCGTCAACTTCTTTCACGATGCCCTTGACGATAGCGCCCTTGTCGTTGACAGCAACGAAGTTGGAGAACGGATCGTCTTCCAGCTGCTTGATGCCCAGGGAGATGCGCTCGCGCTCTGGGTCAACCGACAGGATGACGGTTTCCAGCTCGTCGCCCTTCTTGAAACGACGTACGGCTTCTTCGCCGGTTTCGTTCCAGGAGATGTCGGACAGGTGAACCAGGCCGTCGATGCCGCCGTCCAGACCGATGAAGATACCGAAGTCGGTGATCGACTTGATGGTACCGGTGATCTTGTCACCCTTGTTGAACTGGCCGGAGAAGTCTTCCCATGGGTTGGACTTGCACTGCTTGATGCCCAGGGAGATACGACGACGCTCTTCGTCGATGTCCAGAACCATGACTTCCACTTCGTCGCCAACCTGTACGACTTTCGACGGGTGGATGTTCTTGTTGGTCCAGTCCATTTCGGAAACGTGTACCAGACCTTCAACGCCTTCTTCCAGCTCAGCGAAGCAGCCGTAGTCGGTCAGGTTGGTTACGCGAGCCTGTACGCGAGTACCTTCTGGGTAACGGGCAGTGATAGCTACCCACGGATCTTCACCCATTTGCTTCAGACCCAGCGAAACGCGGTTGCGCTCACGGTCGAACTTCAGAACGCGTACGTCGACTTCGTCGCCAACGTTAACGATTTCCGATGGATGCTTGATGCGCTTCCAGGCCATGTCGGTGATGTGCAGCAGGCCGTCGATACCGCCCAGGTCCACGAATGCGCCGTAGTCGGTGAGGTTCTTGACGATACCTTTGACTTGCTGGCCTTCCTGCAGGGTTTCCAGCAGGGCTTCGCGCTCGGCGGAGTTCTCGGCTTCCAGCACGCTGCGACGGGAAACGACAACGTTGTTGCGCTTCTGGTCCAGCTTGATGACCTTGAATTCCAGCTCTTTGCCTTCCAGGTGGGTGGTGTCGCGCACTGGGCGGACATCAACCAGGGAGCCCGGCAGGAACGCACGGATGCCGTTAACGTCGACAGTGAAGCCGCCCTTAACCTTACCGTTGATAACGCCCTTGACCACTTCTTCGGCGGCGAAAGCTGCTTCCAGAACAATCCAGCACTCGGCGCGCTTGGCTTTTTCACGGGACAGTTTGGTTTCGCCAAAGCCGTCTTCGACCGCGTCCAGCGCAACGTGGACTTCGTCACCGACCTTGATGGTCAGTTCGCCAGCTTCGTTGTAGAACTGCTCGAGCGGGATGACACCCTCGGACTTCAGGCCAGCGTGTACGGTAACCCAGTCGCCGTCGATGTCGACAACGATACCGGTGATGATGGCACCCGGCTGAAGATTGAGGGTTTTCAGGCTTTCTTCAAAGAGTTCTGCAAAGCTTTCGCTCATTTTAATTCCTGTAGATTCGGGCGAAACAAACGCCCCTCGCCACATTCCAGACAATGTGGGTCTGTTTTAAGTAAAGGAACGCCGGCAAGACGTTGACTGGTGAACCTGCCTGCTTTCCTGGTGATCAGAGAAGGTCGCGCTGGGCGATCTCGCTCCTGATACGTTGCAACACCTGCTCGATGGACAACTCGGTGGAATCCAGCTGAATGGCGTCTGCCGCTGGTTTCAGCGGGGCCACTGCACGCTGAGTGTCGCGTTCATCACGCGCCCGAATCTCATCCAGCAGACTCGACAGACTAACATCTTCACCCTTGCCCTTCAACTGCAGGTAGCGGCGGCGCGCCCGTTCCTCGGCACTGGCGGTCAGAAACACCTTCAGCGGCGCGTCGGGGAACACCACCGTGCCCATGTCGCGGCCGTCGGCGATCAGCCCGGGCATTTCCCGGAAGGCGCGCTGACGCTGCAACAGCGCCTCCCGCACGGCAGGCAGCGACGCCACCATCGAGGCACCGGCACCGACGGTTTCGGTGCGGATGACCTGGCTGACGTCCTCACCTTCGAGAATGGTCTGCTGCAGCTTACCGGGCTCGGCGGCGATGAACTGCACATCCAGATGGGCGGCCAGCTTGGTCAGCAGCTCTTCGTTGGTCAGATCGACACCGTGGTTGCTGGCATTGAACGCCAGCAGCCGGTACAGCGCGCCCGAGTCCAGCAGGCGCCAGCCCAGTTCGCGCGCCAGCAAGCCGGCGACCGTACCTTTGCCAGAGCCACTGGGCCCGTCGATGGTGATGATGGGGGCCTGCGTATTCACGACTTGCCCTCTTCTGCCACGCGGATGCCCACTTCGGCGCACAGCGCCAGGAAGTTGGGGAACGACGTGGCAACGTTGGCGCAGTCATGAATGCGGATCGGCGCACTGGCGCGCAGCGAGGCCACGCTGAAGGCCATGGCAATGCGGTGGTCACCGTGGCCATGCACTTCGCCGCCGCCCAGCTGGCCGCCGTCGATGATGATGCCGTCCGGGGTCGGCTCGCACTTGATGCCCAGGGCAACCAGGCCGTCGGCCATCACCTGGATTCGGTCGGACTCCTTCACACGCAGCTCTTCGGCACCGCGCAGCACGGTACGGCCTTCGGCACAGGCAGCAGCAACGAACAGCACGGGGAACTCGTCGATGGCCAGCGGCACCAGCTCTTCAGGGATATCGATACCCTTCAGCTTGGCCCCGCGCACACGCAGGTCGGCCACCGGCTCGCCGCCGACTTCACGCTGGTTCTCCAGGGTGATGTCGCCACCCATCAGGCGCAGGATGTCGATGACACCGGTACGGGTCGGGTTGATGCCGACGTGCTCCAGCACCAGCTCGGAGCCTTCGGCGATGGACGCCGCCACCAGGAAGAAGGCTGCCGAAGAGATGTCGGCCGGCACTTCGATGCGGGTGGCGGTCAGCTTGCCGCCAGACTGCAACGAGGCCACCGGGCCATTGCTTTCTACCGCGTAGCCGAAACCGCGCAGCATGCGCTCGGTGTGGTCGCGGGTCGGTGCCGGCTCGGTGACGGTGGTCTTGCCTTCGGCGTACAGGCCGGCCAGCAGCAGGCAGGATTTGACCTGCGCGCTGGCCATCGGCAGCGTGTAGGTCAGCCCCTTGAGCCGGTGGCCGCCGCGAATGGTCAGCGGCGGGCGGCCTTCCGGGCCGGTCTCGACCACGGCACCCATTTCGCGCAGCGGGTTGGCCACACGGTTCATCGGGCGCTTGGACAACGAGGCATCACCGGTCATGGTCACGTCGAACGGCTGGCCGGCCAGCAAGCCGGACAGCAAACGCATCGAGGTACCCGAGTTGCCTACGTACAGCGGGCCGGGCGGCGGCTTCAGGCCGTGCAGGCCAACCCCATGAATGGTCACGCGGCCGTGGTTGGGGCCTTCGATGACCACACCCATGTCACGGAATGCCTGCAGGGTCGCCAGGGCGTCTTCACCTTCGAGGAAGCCTTCGACCTCAGTGGTGCCCTCGGCCAGCGAGCCGAGCATGATCGAGCGGTGAGAAATCGACTTGTCGCCCGGTACACGAATCCGCCCGTTCAGGCGGCCACCCGGTTGGGCCAGGAAAATCAGATCGTTGGCGTTCATAGCGTCCACATAGGCCCGACGGGCCAGGATTTTACTGAAATGCTCGCGGGCAACGCGTGCGCGGGTGAATACACCCAGCAACTGGTGCCCGTCCCCTTCAGCGATAGCGTCGCGCAAGGCGTCGAGATCACTGCGATATGTATCAAGTGTGCGCAGGACAGCATCGCGGTTGGCGAGGAAGATGTCATGCCACATGGTCGGGTCGCTGCCGGCGATCCTGGTGAAATCGCGGAACCCCCCGGCAGCGTACCGGAAGATCTCGAGGTTTTCATTGCGTTTGGCCAGTGAATCGACCAGGCCAAAGGCCAACAGGTGCGGCAAGTGGCTGGTGGCGGCCAGCACTTCGTCGTGGCGCTCGACCGTCATGTGCTCCACATCGGCATCCAGCGCGCGCCACAGGCGGTCGACCAGGGCCAGTGCGGCCGGGTCGGTTTCGGCCAGCGGCGTGAGAATGACCTTGTGCCGGCGGAACAGGGTGGCGTTGGAGGCCTCTACCCCGCTCTGCTCGGAACCGGCGATGGGGTGGCCAGGCACGAAGCGCGGCAGGCGCCGGCCGCTCTCGTTTACAAAAACAGAGCGCGCCTCACGAACAACATTGCCCTTGGCGCTGCCGACGTCGGTGATGATCGCGTTGCCCAGGTCTAGCCGAGCCAGGCGCGCCAGAACTTTCTCCATGGCCAGGATGGGCACGGCCAGCTGGATGACATCGGCGCCCACGCAGGCGGTGGCGAGGTCTTCTTCGCAGCGGTCGACCACGCCCAAGGCTACGGCCTGCTTGCGCGAGGGGGCGTCCAGGTCGACTCCGACCACTTCGCGGCACAGGCCGCTTTCACGCAGGCCCTTGGCGAACGAACCACCGATCAGGCCGAGGCCAACTACGACCAGGCGATTGATGATGGGCGCGGGTTTGGTTTTTGCTGCATTTACCACTGGTGTGAACCCTGTTCAGAAATCGGGACAGCCTGTGAGACCGCTGGGGCTGCGTTGCAGCCCATCGCAGGCAAGCCAGCTCCCACACTTATCGCAGGCAAGCCAGCGCCTACAGGGGCAGCGCAAACCTGCAGGCTTGTGCTGTACCTGTGGGAGCTGGCTTGCCGGCGATGGGCTGCAACGCAGCCCCAGCGGCCCTTGATCAAAGCACCGCCTTCGGATACGAGCCCAGCACCTTCAGCGCCACAGCCTCCTGGCTAATCTGTTCGAGCACCGCCTTGATCAGTGGGTCGCGGTGGTGGCCAACGAAGTCGATGAAGAACACGTAGGTCCACTTGCCGCTGCGCGACGGGCGGGTTTCGATGCGGGTCAGGTCGATGCCGTTCTGGTGGAACGGCACCAGCAGCTCATGCAGAGCGCCCGGCTTGTTGCTCATCGAGACAATGATCGAGGTCTTGTCGTCGCCGGTAGGCGGCACTTCCTGCTGGCCGATCATCAAAAAGCGCGTGGAGTTGTCCGGGCGGTCTTCGATCTTCTCGGCCAGGCGGGTCAGGCCATACAGGTTGGCAGCCATGTCACCGGCGATCGCCGCCGAGTTCCACTCGCCCTTCACGCGCTTGGCTGCCTCGGCATTGCTCGATACCGCCACCCGCTCCACATTCGGGTAGTGCGCGTCCAGCCACTTGCGGCACTGGGCCAGGGACTGGGCATGGGAATAGATGCGGGTGATGCTGTTGGTCTTGGTGCTCTCACCCACCAGCAGGTGGTGGTGGATACGCAGCTCGACTTCGCCGCAAATCACCATGTCGTGTTCGAGGAAGCTATCCAGGGTGTGGCTGACCGCGCCTTCGGTGGAGTTTTCCACCGGCACCACGCCAAAATTGACCGCACCGGCGGCGACTTCACGGAACACCTCGTCGATGGCCGCCATCGGGCGGCTGATCACCGCGTGGCCGAAGTGCTTCATGGCCGCCGCCTGGGTGAAGGTGCCTTCAGGGCCCAGGTAGGCGATTTTCAGCGGCTCTTCCAGGGCCAGGCACGACGACATGATTTCGCGGAACAGCCGCGCCATTTCTTCGTTGCCCAGCGGCCCTTTGTTGCGCTCCATCACCCGCTTGAGCACTGCTGCTTCGCGCTCGGGGCGGTAGAACACCGGCTTCTCACCTTCTTTGAGCGAAGCGGTCTTGACCCGGGCAACCTCTTCGGCACACCGGGCGCGCTCGCTGATCAGCTCGAGGATTTTCTCGTCGAGGCTGTCGATGCGAACGCGCAGGGCTTTGAGTTCCTGTTCCGACATCAGCCGTGCTCCTTCTCGAATTCAGCCATGTAGGCCACCAGCGCTTCCACGGCGTCCAGGCCCAGGGCGTTGTAGATAGAGGCGCGCATCCCCCCTACCGAGCGGTGGCCCTTGAGGTTGAGCAGGCCGCGGGCATCGGCACCGGCGAGGAAGGCCTTGTCCAGGCGTTCATCGGCCAGGCGGAACGGCACGTTCATCCACGAGCGGGCATTGACGCTGATCGGGTTGGTGTAGAACTCGCTGCTGTCGATGAAGCCGTACAGGCGGTCTTTCTTGGCCCGGTTGCGCTGCTCCATGGCCTCGACACCGCCCTGCTCCTTGAGCCACTCGAACACCAGGCCCGAGAGGTACCAGGAGTAAGTGGCCGGGGTGTTGTACATAGAGCCGTTGTCGGCCGACACCTTGTAGTCGAGCATGGTCGGGCAGCTGCTGCGGGCGTGGCCCAGCAGGTCTTCACGCACGATCACCACCACCAGGCCGCTGGGGCCGATGTTTTTCTGCGCGCCGGCGTAGATCAGGCCGAACTGCGACACGTCGATCGGGCGCGAGAGGATGTCGGAGGACATGTCGACCACCAGCGGAACGTCACCGGTCTGCGGCACCCAGTCGAACTGCAGGCCACCGATGGTTTCGTTGGACGCATAGTGCACGTAGGCAGCGTTGCTGGTCAGTTTCCAGTCGTTCTGGCCCGGAATGGCCAGGTAATCGTAGGCCTTGGCGCTGGCGGCGACGTTGACGTTGCCGAAGCGGCGCGCTTCCTCGATGGCCTTTTTCGACCAGATGCCGGTCTCGATGTAGTCGGCAGTGCCGTTTTCCGGCAGCAGGTTCAGCGGGATTTCAGCGAACTGCTGGCTGGCACCGCCCTGCAGGAACAGTACCTTGTAGTTGGAGGGGATAGACAGCAGGTCACGCAGGTCCTGCTCGGCCTTTTCGGCGATGGCCACGTAATCGTCGCTGCGATGGCTCATTTCCATCACCGACAAGCCCTTGCCATGCCAGTCCAGCATTTCAGCCTGGGCGCGCTGCAGAACAGCGGTAGGAAGCGCGGCAGGGCCTGCGCAGAAGTTAAAGGCTCGGTTGCTCACATCCACTCTCGCTCTGCCAAATGGTACAAATTCATTTCTTGCAGGCCGCACGCGCCTCTTTGTGGGAGCGGCCTTGTGTCGCGATAGGGCCGCGAAGCGGCCCCCAGCTTTTTGCAGCGCCGCTGAAATCCTGGGGCTGCTTTGCAGCCCTTTCGCGACACAAGGCCGCTCCTACAAAAAGCTTGCTCGCACCCGGCCAGGCATTGCCTGCAGTTATCAGTCAAACGGGGCGACCTTGGTCGCCCCGTTCGGGTTTTACACCTGCTTACTCCTGCGGGGCCTCTTCGGCGCCTGCAGCTTCGTCATTGTCTGGCACTTCCGCCTCGACACCCTCCTCGCCCGCCTCGACCATATCGTCAAGTTCGTCCTCGGACGGTTCCTGGATCCGCTCCAGGCCAACCAGTGTTTCGTCGGCAGCCAGCTTGATCAAGGTCACACCCTGCGTGTTGCGGCTCAGGCTGGACACTTCGCCAACTCGGGTGCGCACCAGCGTGCCCTGGTCGGAGATCAGCATGATCTCCTCGCCTTCGTGCACCTGGATGGCGCCAATCAGCAAGCCATTGCGCCCCTTGGTACCCATGGCGATCACACCCTGGCCGCCACGGCCGCGGCGTGGGAACTTGGACAGCGGGGTACGCTTGCCAAAGCCACGCTCGGAAGCGGTCAGGATCTGCGCGCCGGACTCCGGAATCAGCATGGAAATGATCTGCTGCCCCTTGCCCAGCTTCATGCCCCGCACGCCACGGGCGTTACGGCCCATTTCACGCACCACGCTCTCGGCAAAGCGAATGACCTTGCCAGCGTCGGAGAACATCATCACTTCCTTGGCGCCGTCGGTGATGGCCGCTGCAATCAGGGTATCTCCTTCTTTGAGCTTCAAGGCAATCAGGCCATTGGAGCGCGGGCGGGCGAACTGCACCAGCGGGGTCTTCTTGACGGTACCCGAAGCGGTGGCCATGAAGATGTACGCGCCGGTCGGCTCTGCCACCCACTCAGGGGTGTCGCCGTCTTCTTCGTCAACTTCCTCGGCCTCGACCAGCTCACCTTCGAGCACGGTGTCGTCGGCGTCTTCCAGCTCTTCGTCAAGGTCGGCGTTCTGCTGCAGGGCCTCGAGGTCCACCTGCAGCATGGCGGTGATGCGCTCACCCTCTTCCAGCGGCAGCAGGTTCACCAGCGGGCGACCACGGGCGGCACGCGATGCTTCCGGAATTTCGTAGGTCTTTTTCCAGTACACCTTGCCCTTGCTGGAGAACAGCAGCAGCGTGGCGTGGCTGTTGGCGACCAGCAGGTGCTCGATGTAGTCCTCGTCCTTCACGCCGGTCGCCGACTTGCCTTTGCCGCCACGGCGCTGGGCCTGGTAAGCGGACAACGGCTGGGTCTTGGCGTAACCACCGTGGGAAATGGTGACCACGCGCTCTTCTTCCGGGATCATGTCGCCGTAGTTGAGGTCGTGGCTGGCATTGAGGATTTCGGTGCGGCGGGCATCGCCGTACTCGGCGCGGATGGCCTCCAGCTCTTCGCGGATCACTTCCATCAGGCGCTCGGCGCTGTTGAGGATGCGGATCAGCTCGCCGATCTGCTCGAGAATTTCCTGGTACTCGGCCAGCAGCTTCTCGTGCTCCAGGCCGGTCAGGCGGTGCAGGCGCAGGTCGAGAATGGCCTGGGCCTGTTCCGGCGACAGGAAGTACTTCCCATCGTGCAGGCCATACTGCTCGGGCAGGTCTTCAGGGCGGCAGGCCTCGGCACCGGCGCGCTCGACCATCACCTGCACGGCACTGGACTCCCACGGCGTGGAAATCAGGGCTTCCTTGGCCTCGGAAGGCGTAGGCGAAGCCTTGATCAAGGCAATGACCGGGTCGATGTTGGACAGCGCAACCGCCTGGCCTTCAAGGATGTGGCCGCGTTCGCGGGCCTTGCGCAGCTCGAAGACAGTGCGGCGGGTCACCACTTCACGGCGGTGACGGACGAACGCTTCGAGCAGGTCCTTGAGGTTGAGCAGCCGCGGGCGGCCGTCCACCAGGGCCACCACGTTGATGCCGAATACGCTCTGCAGCTGGGTTTGCTGGTAGAGGTTGTTGAGCACCACCTCCGGCACTTCGCCGCGGCGCAGCTCGATGACGATGCGCATGCCGTCCTTGTCGGACTCGTCGCGCAGCTCGGTGATGCCTTCGATCTTTTTCTCTTTGACCAGCTCGGCGATCTTCTCGATCAGCCGCGCCTTGTTCAGCTGGTACGGCAGCTCGGTGATCACGATTTGCTGGCGGCCACCGACCTTGTCGATGTCTTCGACCTCGGAGCGGGCACGCATGTAGATGCGGCCGCGGCCGGTGCGGTAGGCCTCGATGATGCCCTGGCGACCGTTGATGATGCCGGCTGTCGGGAAGTCCGGGCCGGGGATGAACTGCATCAGTTCATCGACGGTGACTTCCGGGTTGTCGATCAGCGCCAGGCAACCGTCGATGACTTCACCAAGGTTGTGCGGCGGAATGTTGGTCGCCATACCCACGGCGATACCGCTGGAACCGTTGACCAGCAGGTTGGGGATACGCGTGGGCATGACCGCCGGGATCTGCTCGGTGCCGTCGTAGTTGGGCACCCAGTCGACGGTTTCCTTGTGCAGGTCGGACAGCAGCTCGTGGGCCAGCTTGGTCATGCGCACTTCGGTGTATCGCATGGCCGCGGCATTGTCGCCGTCCACCGAACCGAAGTTGCCCTGGCCATCGACCAGCAGGTAGCGCAGCGAGAAGGGCTGGGCCATACGCACGATGGTGTCGTAGACCGCAATGTCGCCGTGCGGGTGGTACTTACCGATCACGTCACCGACCACACGGGCGGATTTCTTGTACGGCTTGTTCCAGTCGTTGCCCAGTTCGCTCATCGCATAGAGAACGCGACGATGCACGGGCTTCAAGCCGTCACGTGCATCGGGCAGCGCTCGCCCGACAATCACGCTCATCGCGTAGTCGAGGTAGGACTGTCTCAGTTCGTCTTCGATATTGACCGGGAGGATTTCTTTGGCCAGTTCGCCCATGAGAAGCCTGATTCCTTTTTCTGGTGAAACTTCGCAGCTCCATCAAGGGCCGAACGAAGCTCGCCGCCGCAGCGCATAAGGGTGCGACGACTTACGACAAATCAATGAGTTGTGCCATGGATCTGCGCAATGAAGGCCGCCGTGATGGGCGGTCTTGGAAACTGCCGGATGTTACCACAAAGGCGGGTGCGGTGGGGAGATGTGGCGGGCAGCCAGAAGCAGGTTCGAATCTTGATTTGCTGTTGCCTGTGCCGGCCTCTTTGCGGGCTTACCCGCGAAAAGGCCGGCACATTTGTCAATGCAGGCGCTTGCGGCACATCAACTGCGCCAGCTTGGCGGTATCCGGACGTTCGACAATGCCGCGCTCGGTCACGATCACGTCGATCAGGTCTGCCGGGGTCACGTCGAACACCGGGTTGAACACCTCGACCTCCGGGGCCACCCGGGTGCCGGCGTAATCCAGCAGTTCATCGGCCTCACGCACTTCCAGGGGGATATCCTCGCCGGTCGCCAGGTTCAGGTCGATGCTGGTGCTGGGCGCCACCACCATGAAGCGCACGCCATGGTGCATGGCGCTGACCGCCAGCTGGTACGTGCCGATCTTGCCGGCCATGTCGCCATTGGCGGCAATGCAGTCCGCCCCCACCACCACCCAGGTGATGCCCTTGGTCTTCATCAGGTGGGCCAGCGCCGAATCGGCGCACAGGGTGGTCGGGATGCCTTCGTTGGTCAGCTCCCACGCGGTCAGGCGCGAGCCCTGCAGCCAGGGGCGCGTCTCGCCGGCATACACCCGCTCGACCATGCCTTCGAGGTAACCGGCACGGATCACCCCCAGCGCGGTGCCGAAGCCCCCACTGGCCAGCGCACCGGCATTGCCATAGGTGAGCAGGGTCTGGGCGTTGCCTTGGTGGCGGCGGATCAGCTCGGTGCCGTGCTGGGCCATGGTCAGGTTGGCTTCACGGTCGCTTTCGTGAATGGCCAGCGCTTCGGCCTCGCACGCGGCCAGCACGTCTTCGTCCGGGCGCAGGCGCTGCAGGCGCTCGCGCATGCGGTTCAGTGCCCAGAACAGGTTGGCAGCCGTGGGGCGCGCCTCGGCCAGGGTAAGAAAGTCCTCTTCCAGGTCCAGCTCCCAGTCACCACCTTCGGCCAGCCGCTCTTCCAGGGCCAGCACCAGGCCGTAGGCCGCCGCGATACCGATCGCCGAAGCACCGCGCACCGCCATGTCGCGGATCGCGGCTGCCACCTGCGCGACATTGTCGCAGGCCAGCCAGCACTCCCGGGACGGCAGCAGGCGCTGGTCGAGCAGGTGCAGGACGCCGCCCTGCCAGCGGATCGCGGTCACCTTCTCCGCCGCCAATAGTCGCTCGCGCATTGCCTCTCCCTGTCGTTCGGATATCAAAAGCCGGCGATTATAGCGAGCCTGGGGGCCGAGCGCTCGGGTATACTCCGGCCTTTTCGAGCGCAAGCTGCAAGCTACGAGCGGCAGGAAAAAGCGAATGCGTACAAGGTCTGCTTTTTCTTGCTGCCTGGGGCTTGCAGCTTGCAGCTTAATAGCCAAGCTTCTGAGGACTGCCCAATGAGCAACGTCGACCGCGCCGAAATCGCCAAGTTCGAAGCGCTGGCCCACCGCTGGTGGGACCGTGAAAGCGAGTTCAAGCCGCTGCATGAAATCAACCCGCTGCGCGTCAACTGGATCGACGAACGCGCCAGCCTGGCCGGCAAGAAGGTGCTGGACGTAGGTTGCGGCGGCGGCATCCTCAGCGAAGCCATGGCCCTGCGCGGCGCCAGCGTTACCGGTATCGACATGGGCGAGGCGCCGCTGGCCGTGGCCCAGCTGCACCAGCTGGAGTCTGGCGTGCAGGTGGAGTACCGGCAGATCACCGCCGAAGCGCTGGCCGAAGAAATGCCCGAACAATTCGATGTGGTCACCTGCCTGGAAATGCTCGAGCACGTACCCGACCCGTCGTCGGTGATCCGTGCCTGCTACCGCATGGTCAAGCCGGGCGGCCAGGTGTTCTTCTCCACCATCAACCGCAACCCCAAGGCCTACCTGCTGGCCATCGTCGGCGCCGAGTACATCCTGAAGATGCTGCCGCGCGGCACCCATGACTTCAAGAAGTTCATCCGCCCCTCCGAACTGGGCGCGTGGAGCCGTGATGCCGGCCTGCAGGTCAAGGACATCATCGGCCTGACCTACAACCCGCTGACCAAGCACTACAAGCTGAGCAGCGACGTCGACGTCAACTACATGATCCAGACCCTGCGCGAGGAATGAGCATGCGTTTGCGAGCGGTACTCTTCGACATGGACGGCACTTTGCTCGACACGGCGCCGGACTTCATCGCCATCTGCCAGGCCATGCTCGCCGAACGCGGCCTGCCGCCGGTCGATGACACGCTGATCCGCGGGGTGATTTCCGGTGGTGCGCGGGCCATGGTCGCTGCCACCTTCGCCATGGACCCTGCAGCCGAAGGCTTCGAGGCCCTGCGCCTGGAGTTCCTCGAGCGCTACCAGCGCGACTGCGCGGTGCACAGCAAGCTGTTCGACGGCATGGCCGAACTGCTGGCCGACATCGAGAAAGGCAAGCTGCTGTGGGGCGTGGTCACCAACAAACCGGTGCGCTTCGCCGAGCCGATCATGCAGCAACTGGGCCTGGCCGAGCGTTCGGCGCTGCTGATCTGCCCGGACCACGTAAAAAACAGCAAGCCGGACCCGGAGCCGCTGATCCTGGCCTGCAACACCCTGAACCTGGACCCGGCCAGTGTGCTGTTCGTCGGCGACGACTTGCGCGACATCGAGTCGGGCCGTGACGCCGGCACCCGTACCGCCGCGGTGCGCTACGGCTATATTCACCCAGAAGACAACCCCAACCACTGGGGCGCCGACGTGGTGGTGGACCACCCGCTGGACCTGCGCAAGGTGATCGACAGCGCGCTGTGCGGCTGCTGAACCCAGACTGATGCCCGGGCACCACCCCCTGTAGGAGCGGGTTTACCCGCGAATGCGTCAGCCCAGACAACACTGGCGCCTGATCGCACGCATTCGCGGGTAAACCCGCTCCTACAGGGGACGGGGTCGCCCTCACGAACTCGAAGGACAGAACCATGTTCGACTACACCGCCCGCCCCGACCTGCTCAAAGGCCGGGTCATCCTGGTTACCGGTGCCGGCCGCGGCATTGGCGCTGCTGCTGCCAAGGCCTACGCCGCGCTGGGCGCCACCGTGCTGTTGCTGGGCAAGACCGAAGCCAACCTGAACGAGGTCTACGACCAGATCCTGGCCGCCGGGCATCCGCAGCCGGTGGTCGTTCCGTTCAACCTGGAAACCGCGCAGGCACATGAGTACGACGACCTGGCGGTCATGATCGAAGAGCAGTTCGGCCGCCTTGACGGCCTGCTCAACAACGCCTCGATCATCGGCCCGCGCACGCCACTGGAACAGCTGTCAGGCGACCATTTCATGCGCGTGATGCACATCAACGTCGATGCCACCTTCATGCTCACCAGCACCCTGCTGCCGCTGCTGAAGCTGTCGGAAGACGCCTCGGTGGTGTTCACCAGCAGCAGCGTGGGGCGCAAGGGCCGTGCCTACTGGGGCGCCTACGGCGTGTCGAAGTTCGCCACCGAGGGCCTGATGCAGACCCTGGCCGACGAACTGGAAGGCGTGGCGCCGGTGAGGGCCAACAGCATCAACCCCGGGGCCACGCGCACAGCGATGCGGGCGCAGGCTTACCCTGGCGAGAACCCGCAGAACAACCCGCTGCCTGAAGAAATCATGCCCGTGTACCTGTACCTCATGGGGCCGGACAGCAAGGCCGTGAATGGGCAGGCGCTGAACGCCCAGTAACGGCTGGGATTGCCGGGGCCGCAGCGCGGCCCATCGCGGCCTTGCTTCGCAGCGGGCCGGGCCTACCCGGCGGCCAACGCCGGGCGCATACGCCCCTGCTGGCGCCCCTCAAGCTGCATGCACCGTTCCAGGAACAGGAACATGCAGTCGTAGCTCTTGCAGATCGCCCTGCGCAACTCGGTGCGTAAGCCCAGGCTGGGGTTCTCGCCGGCCAGGGTACAGATGATTTCCAGCGCTTCCCACGGGTGCGCATCGTCATACTGGGCGTGCATCTTCAGCCATTTCATCGCCCGCTTGCGCCCTTCCTCCGGGAAGCCCATGGCGTAGGTGTCGGTCGAACACACCACTGCCGACCATTCGCCCGTCGCGCCTTCGATGGCATAGTTGGTCGCGGCCATGGCAATGGCCAGGTTCTCGGTGGCACACACCCGCCAGCACCAGTCGTTCAGGCCGTTGAGCTCCGGCGGCACGTCCTGGGCCTGCAGGTCGTGCAGGTGCACACCATGCGCCTGGCACCAGTTCACCCAGTAATCGGCATGGTTGAGCTCGACCCGGATATTGCGCATCAGCCAGCGCCGTGCCATGTCCTCACCCTGGTGCCGACCGTAGCGGGTCTTGGTCAGGTTGTGGGCCATGTACAGCGAGAACTGCTCCACCACCGGCCAGCCGCCAATCAGGTACTGGCGAATGGTCGATTGCTTCAGCTGGCCATCGCGCAGGCGTGCATAGAACTCATGCTCCACGACCCGGCGCTTGCTCTCGCGGCAATCTTCAATCAGTTGCTGAGCCCATTGGGGGTAACTGGCCGGGTCCATCAACGGCCCGATACGAACGAATGCATCAATCACTTTCAGCTCCTTGGTCCTTGTGATTTCCAGCTAACGAAAGGTGCCAGGTGCACGCTGCAACAGAGGCCGGGCGGCGATCCGTTGGCGCTGCAGACTGTCACAGGTGAACACCTGGGGGCGTTCGATCAGGTAGCCCTGGGCGTAATCCACGCCAATTTCCTGCAGGGCCTGCTCGATCAGGGGCGTTTCGACAAACTCGGCGATGGTGCGCTTGCCCATCACATGGCCGATATGGTTGATGACTTCGACCATGGCCCGGTTGACCGGGTCGTCGAGCATGTCCTTGACGAAACTGCCGTCGATCTTGAGGTAATCCACGGGCAAATGCTTGAGGTAGGCGAACGAGGACATGCCGGCGCAGAAATCATCGAGCGAGAAGCGGCAACCCAGGCCCTTGAGCTCGTTGATGAAGCGGATGGCGCTGCCCAGGTTGGCGATGGCGCTGGTTTCGGTGATTTCGAAGCAGATCATCCGCGGCGGAATGGCGTACTCGACGAATAGCCGCTGCAGGTATTCCAGGAACTTGTCATCGCCGATGCTCGACCCCGACAGGTTGATCGCGCAGGTCGACAGCGGCCCTTCCCGCCCCTCGTCCAGGCACTGGCGGATGACCATGAATACATTGCGTACCACCCAGCGGTCCAGCGCCGTCATCAGGCCGTAGCGCTCGGCGGCCGGAATGAAGCTGCTGGGCAGGATGGTGCGGCCGCTTTCGTCGTGCAGGCGCAGCAGAATTTCGATATGGCCCGGCCCCTCGAAGGTTTTCAGCGGGGCGATTTCCTGCGCGTACAGGCAGAACCGGTTCTCTTCCAGGGCAACATGCAAACGCTGGATCCAGGCCATTTCGCCAAAGCGCATGGACAGCTCGCTGTCGTCGGCGTGGTACACCTGCACGCGGTTGCGGCCTTTTTCCTTGGCCATGTAGCAGGCCATGTCCGCGGCACGTAACGAGGCTTCAAGGGTGCTGGGGGCCTGGGCCATGTGCACCAGGCCTATGCTGACCGTGGTCACGAACGGGCGGCCTTTCCACACGAAGTGCAGGCTTGGCACCAGCTGGCGCAGTTGCTCGGCGATGCGCTCGGCCTGGTCGCTGGGGCAGTTTTCCAGCAACACGCCAAATTCGTCGCCCCCCAGCCGCGCCAAGGTGTCGCCCTCACGCAGGCCAGACTGCAGCACGGCGCAGATGTGCCGCAGCAGCTCGTCGCCAGCGGCGTGGCCGCACGTGTCATTGACCAGCTTGAACTGGTCCAGGTCCAGGAACATCAGTGAATGCCGCCCGGCCTGGCGGGCCAGGCCATTGAGCGCCTGCTCCAGGCGGTATTCGAACTCGCGGCGGTTGGCCAGCCCGGTCAGGGCATCATGGGTAGCCTGCCAGGACAGGTTGGCAATGTACTGGCGCTCCTGGGTCATGTCGTGCAGCACCAGCACAATGCCGGCAACCTGCCCGTCATTGACGATTGGCGAGCCCACCAGGTTGATCGATACCGTGCTGCCGTCCAGGCGCTGGATCAGCCGCGCATGCTCGGCGCCGCCGTTGAGGCTGCCGTTTAGCACCTGTTCGACCAGGCTGGTGCCGTTTTCTTCGGCGTGCTCGTCGACCAGGCTGAACAATGCCGAAAGCGGTAACCCTTGGGCCTGGGCGGCCTGCCAGTGGGTCAGCTGTTCGGCGGCCGGGTTCATGTAGCCGATGCAGCCCTGCACATCGGTGGTTATCACCGCGTCGCCGATAGCCTGCAGGGTAATCTGCGCCCGCTCTTTTTCTTCCTGCAGGGCACTGGCGAAAGCCTGGCGCTGGGCCAGCAGTTTGCTCGAGCGGCGCCAGGCAATACTGATCAGGAACATGGCCGTCAGCAGGTTGGTGAACAGCAGCACCCGCAGCAGCATGCGCGACCCTTCGCCCAGCGCATCGCTGAAGGCCTTGGCCGCCGGCGTTACCCCTTCGTTGATGCTGACGATGCGCGCTTTCCAGGCTGCGACCGTAGCGGCGTCCACCGGGCCCGCAGCGAAACGCTGGTGTATCTCGCCTGCCAGCACATCCAGCTTGTCCAGGTAATCATCACCGACATTCCAGTAGTCGATGGCAGTCTGCATGTAGCTGATGTTGCGGAAGTTGCGGTAGAACCAGATGATCCGTTGCACGTCGTCGGCATGGTTGCCGCCCTGGAGTACCGCCTGGCGCGCGGCTTCCAGGTCGGGGTGCGGCTGGTCGAGCAACTCGCGCACCTTCTGGTCGCCCTGGGGCACGGTTATGGCCTGGCGATAGCGCTGGTAGGTACTCTCGTCGCGGGTCTCGGCGTACAGGTTGAGGTAATAGATGGCATCTTTCTGCGCCTTGGACCACAAACTCTCGCCCGCAACGTAGGCGCGCACGGACGACAGCGTATACAGGCTGAGACTACCCAGCGCCACCTGGAAGACCACGACGGCGATGAAGGGCCAGGTGATGCCCAGCAACTTTGGCGCTTCGAGTGTGCGATGTCCCTTCATGGAGTCCCTGTCACAGAGCAGATAAGGCGCAAATCGACCCAGACAAGCACAGCGTAGGCCATTTGCCATCGCTGTGAAGGGGATTTTTATGACAAGGCAGCGGGGGCTTTGCGCAGCCTGGGTCGGCCCAGGATTCAGCTCTGCTGCAGATGCCCGTACAGCTTGGCATACAACCCGCCTTCGGCAATCAGCTGCTGGTGGTCGCCATCTTCCGCCACATGCCCACCATCGAACACCAGTACCCGGTCGGCCTGTTTCACGGCCGACAGGCGGTGGGCGATGATCAGCGTGGTGCGGCCACTGAGGAAGCGCGCCAAGGCCTGGTGCAGGTTGTATTCGGTGGCCGCGTCCAGCGCCGAAGTGGCCTCGTCGAGGATCACCACCTTGGGCTCGGCCAGCACCATGCGGGCGATGGCCAGCCGCTGGCGCTGGCCACCGGACAAGCGCACACCCGACCGCCCCACCACGCTGTCCAGGCCCTGTGGCAAGGCGGCGATGGTGGCGTCCAGCTGGGCGATGCGCAGCGCCTGCCAACAGGCCTCGTCACTGCAGTCACGGCCCATGGTGAGGTTGGCACGTACGGTGTCATTGAACAGCGATGGGTGCTGCAGCACCACCGCCACATTTTCGCGCAGGGTTTCCAGGCCGATTTCCTGCAAGCTGGCCCCGCCAAAGCGGATGGTCCCGGCCTGGGCGCTGTACAAACCCAGCAGCAGCTGCACCAGGGTGCTCTTGCCGCCGCCGCTGGCACCGACAATGGCCACCTTCTCACCCGGCGCGATCGACAGGTCGAGGTGGTCGAGCACGGGCTCATCGGCATAGGCAAAGCGCAGGTCACGCACCTCGATACCGACCGTGTCACGGCCGGCGAACGGGTCGCTGGCCGCCGGGTACTGCGGCTCGTCGGCCCGCGCCAGCAGCTCGTTGAGGCGGCTGAGGGCGCCGCCGGCGGCATAGTAGGCGTATTGCAGGTTGAGCAACTGCTCGACCGGGCCAATCATGAACCACAGGTAGCTGAACACCGCCAGCATCTGGCCGATCGACAGGTCGGAAAACAGCACGGTCAGCATGGCCGCCGCGCGGAAAATATCGATACCGAACTGGAACAGCAAACCACTGGCGCGGCCACTGGCGTCGCTTTTCCATTGCGAGTCGACGGCATAGTCGCGCACTTCGCGGGCGCGCAGGCCCAACCGGCCGAGGAAATAGCCCTGCCGGTTGCCCGCGCGTATTTCCTGTATCGCATCGAGGGTTTCCGCCAGGGCCTGGGTGAACCGTGCGGTGCTGTCGTTCTCGAGCTTTTTGAGGTGCTTGACGCGTTTGCCCAACTGCACGGTGAAGTAAATCACCAGCGGGTTGAACAGCAGGATCAGCAACGCCAGTTGCCAGTGCATCCAGATCAGGATGGCGGCCGTGCCGGTCAAGGTGAGCATGGCCACCAGGAAGCGGCTGAGGGTTTCGCCCACGAACTTGTCGAGGGTGTCCAGGTCGGTGACCAGGTGCGTGGTGACCGTGCCACTGCCCAGGCTTTCGTATTCCTGCAGCGAAATACGCTTGAGCCGCTCGATCAGGCGGATGCGCAGGCGGTAGACGATGTCCTTGGCCAAGCCGGCGAACAATTTGGCCTGCACCACGTTGAAGGCCAAGGCGGCCAGGCGCAGGCACAGGGTAAGGCACAGCATCAGGCCGATGTAGCCGGCGGCCACCTGCCAGCCCGACGGCAGCAGGTGGTTCATCCACTTCAGTGCCGCATCGCCATGGCCGAGCAGCACTTCGTCTACCAGCAACGGCAGCAACAGCGGGATGGGCACGCTGCAGCAGGCCGCGAGCACGGCGATCAGGTTGGCCGACCAGAGCTGCTTGCGGTGGTGCAGGGCCAGCCGGCGGATTTCCGCCCAGCTCAGCCGATCGGCCGCCGTGCAGGGCTTGCCCGGTACCGGGTCGGGGGACCCAGGCAGGTCAAGCACAGGTGGCCTGCTGCAGCCAGCGGCCGAGCAACGGTTGCAGGCGCTCCAACGGCTGGTAGCCGTTGGTCAACAGCGCCAGTTGGCCGTTGCGCTCGGCGAGCAGGGTCGGAAAACCGGCGATGCCCAGGTCCTGGGCCCACACGAAATCGGCCGCGGTGGCGGCGCGGGTATCGGCCTGGGCGAAGGTGGAGGCGAATTCGGCACGGTCGAAACCGGCCTGTTCAGCCAGCTCGACCAGTTGAGGCGCGGTGGTCACATCCATGCCCTGCTCGTAGAACGCGCGCTGGATCAGCGCCAGCAGCGGCCAGACGCGCTCGCCACCCAGTTCGCGGGCGCTGACCAGGGCGCGGCAGGCCGGCTCGGTGTCGTAGACGAAACCGTCCGGCATGGCCCCTTCAAAGCGGAACGCCTGGCCCGTAGCATCGGCCACCGCCTGCCAGTGTTCGAGGATGTACTTGCGGGTGGCGCTGTCCAGCGCACTGCCGCCCGTGCGCAGCCCGCCCACCACCAGGTGGGTGGGCACACCCGCCTCATGCGCCTGGGCGATCAGGGCCGCGGCCACTGGCGCGAAACCCCAGCACCAGGAGCACATCGGGTCCATCACATAGATCAGGCGGGCAGCCATGCATCAGGCCTCGGCTTTGTAGTTGTAACCAATCGGGTGCGGCAGGTTGCGCGCCTTGGCCAGCTCGATCTGCTTCTGCCGGTCGATGGCGCTGCGGCGGGTCTTTTCGCTCAGGGTGTCCCAGCAATGCGGGCAACTGACACCTGGCGAATAGTGCTCGGACGCGCGCTCCTGGGCATTGATCGGGTGGCGGCAGGCGTGGCACTGGTCGTACTCGCCTTCGCTCAGGTCATGGCGCACCGTGACGCGGTTGTCGAAGACGAAGCAGTCACCATCCCACAGGCTTTGTTCCTGAGGCACTTCCTCGAAGTACTTCAGGATGCCGCCCTTGAGATGATAGACCTCCTCGAAGCCTTCGCCGAGCATATAGCTGGAGGCTTTTTCGCAACGGATACCGCCCGTGCAGAACATAGCTACCTTCTTGTGCTTGCTGGGGTCGAAGTTGGCCTTGATGTACTCGGGGAACTCGCGGAAGGTTTCGGTCTTCGGGTCGATGGCGCCCTTGAAGGTGCCAATGGCCACTTCGTAGTCGTTGCGGGTGTCGATCAGCAGCACTTGCGGGTCGCTGATCAGGGCGTTCCAGTCCTTGGGCTCGACGTAGGTGCCCACGGCCTGGTTGGGGTCCACGCCGGGCACGCCGAGGGTGACGATCTCTTTCTTGAGCTTGACCTTGGTGCGGTAGAACGGCTGTTCGTCGCAGTACGACTCTTTATGGTCGATATCGACCAGGCGAGGGTCGTTGCGCAGCCAGGCCAGCAGGCCGTCGATGCCTTCGCGGGTGGCCGACACGGTGCCGTTGATGCCCTCATGGGCCAGCAGCAGGGTGCCCTTGACCTGGTTGTCGAGCATGGCTTTGAGCAGTGGCTCGCGCAACTCGACGTAGTCTTGCAGGGTAACGAACTTGTACAGCGCCGCGACGACGATGGCTTGGGACATGAAGCAGGTTCTCCAGGTGGTTGCCCTCGTAAGGGGCGGACCGGGTTTGACGGTGTGGCAAAAAAAACAGGGGGCGCTTTGCGCCCCTTTCGCGACACAAGGCCGCTCCTACAGGGATCGCACCCGCCATCAGGCTGTGCAGTCGCTGTAGGAGCGGCCTCGTGCCGCGAAAGGGCCGCAAAGCGGCCCCCGGATCTTGCAGGATTCTACCAGAACAACAGCAAGGTTTCAGTGCCCGCCGCCGGCGCATACCGGCGAGGCCGGTGCAGCGCCGACCTTGGCCCACTCTTCGCCGGTGTAGGTATGGATGGCCAGGGCGTGGATCTGGCCCATCAGCTCACCCATGGTGGCGTACACCTTCTGGTGGCGCTTGACGCTGTTCAACCCGGCAAACTGCTCGCTGACGATCACTGCCTTGTAGTGGGTCTCCTGACCACGACTGTGCATGTGGCTTTCATCGAGCACTTGCAGGTGTTGCGGCGCCAGGCTGGCCAGCTGCTGTTCGATACGCTGTTGCATGGTCATTGCGGCTTACTCACTTCTTAGCTGGGGCGGCGGCCTTGCCAGCGTTCGGGTCCAGCTCTTTGGTCATGTCTTCGAGCAGCTTGTTCACCACCGGTACTGCCGGCTCGAGGCTCTGCTGGGTCAGCTGCGCCGACTGCTGGGTGACCTTGGGCATTTCGCGCAGCACTTTCTTGCCCAGCGGCGACTCGTAGAACTTGACCAGGTCCTTGAGTTCCTGCTCGGTGAAGGTCTGGGTGTACAGGTCGACCATCTTCGGCTTCAGCTTGTTCCAGCCGATGGCGTTGTCCAGCGCGGCGTTGGCCTTGGCCTGGTAGCTTTCCAGCACCGGCTGCTTGCTGGCCGGGGCTTTGGTCTGGGCGAAGCGCTGGGCGAACATCTGCTGGACCTGCATGTACACCGGGGTGCCCAACTTGTCGGCGTTGGCCAGGGTCAGGAATTTCTCGGCAGCAGCGTTGTGGGTGGCGGTGGCAGCGAGTACCTGGCCGCTGGCGCAAACCAGGGCAACGGCGGCACAAAGGACACGGAGACGGGTCATTGCATTTCCTTCAGAGAGAGGGAGGCGGGTACCTCAGAGTAGAGCATTCTGCGCCGTGGTAGCGCGGTGCTCAAGTGGCACGACGAGCGACGGAACCGCCCGGTCGAATCAAGGCCTAAACTGCGAATTCGATCTACACAGGAGTGAGTACAGAATGAGCCGTATCGAGACAGACAGCCTGGGCCCGGTCGAAGTTCCTGAGGACGCCTACTGGGGTGCGCAGACCCAGCGTTCGCTGATCAACTTCGCCATCGGCAAGGAACGCATGCCGCTCGCGGTGGTGCACGCCCTGGCGCTGATCAAGAAGGCCGCGGCACGGGTCAACGACCGCAATGGCGACCTGCCGGCCGACATCGCCCGGCTGATCGAACAGGCCGCCGACGAGGTGCTGGCGGGCAAGCACGACGACCAGTTCCCGCTGGTCGTCTGGCAGACGGGCAGCGGCACCCAGAGCAACATGAACGTCAACGAGGTAATTGCCGGGCGAGCCAATGAACTGGCTGGCCAGGGCCGGGGCGGCAAAACGCCGGTGCACCCCAACGACCACGTCAACCGCTCGCAAAGCTCCAACGACTGCTTCCCGACCGCCATGCACATTGCCGCGGCGCAGGCCGTGCAGGAAAAACTGCTGCCTGCCATCGGCGAACTCTCGGCCGGGCTGGCCGAACTGGCGGCGCGGCACAACAAACTGGTCAAGACCGGCCGCACGCACATGATGGATGCCACGCCGATCACCTTCGGCCAGGAGGTATCGGCCTTTGTTGCCCAGCTGGACTACGCCCAACGTGCCATTCGTGCCACCCTGCCGGCCGTGTGCGAACTGGCCCAGGGCGGTACTGCCGTGGGCACCGGGCTGAATGCCCCGCACGGTTTTGCCGAAGCCATTGCCGCCGAACTGGCAGCAGAGTCCGGGCTGCCGTTCGTCACCGCGCCTAACAAGTTCGCCGCCCTGGCCGGCCATGAACCGCTGACCAGCCTGGCCGGCGCGTTGAAGACCCTGGCAGTGGCCCTGATGAAGATCGCCAACGACCTGCGCCTGCTGGGCTCCGGGCCGCGTGCCGGGTTGGCCGAGGTACGCCTGCCGGCGAACGAGCCGGGCAGCTCGATCATGCCGGGCAAGGTCAACCCTACCCAGTGCGAGGCGCTGTCGATGCTGGCGTGCCAGGTATTGGGCAACGATGCGGCGATCGGCTTTGCCGCCAGCCAGGGGCATTTGCAGTTGAACGTGTTCAAGCCGGTGATCATCCACAACCTGTTGCAGTCGGTCGAGTTGCTGGCCGATGGCTGCCGCAACTTCCAGCAGCACTGCGTGGCGGGTATCGAGCCCGACGCCCAGCAGATGGCCGCACACCTGGAACGCGGGTTGATGCTGG
Organism: Pseudomonas sp. NY5710; assembly: GCF_013305665.1. NCBI lineage: Bacteria > Pseudomonadati > Pseudomonadota > Gammaproteobacteria > Pseudomonadales > Pseudomonadaceae > Pseudomonas > Pseudomonas sp. NY5710. The sequence goes on along the minus strand of NZ_CP045554.1, from coordinate 1,331,401 downwards.
TAACTGCGCTGAACCCGCACATCGGCTATGACAAAGCCGCGGAGATCGCCAAGAAGGCCTACAGCGAAGGCAAGACCCTGAGGGAAGCTGCACTGGAGTTGAAGTACCTGACCAATGAGCAGTTCGACCAATGGGTAAGGCCGGAGAACATGCTGGCACCGGGTGGCAAAGGCTGAGCTATTGATTGCCTGTACTGGCCCCATCGCTGGCAAGCCAGCTCCCACAGGGCGGGCGCGCCCGCTCCCACAGGGGCACCTCGGGCCTGAGCATTGCGCGGTCCTGTGGGAGCTGGCTTGCCAGCGATGGGGCCAGTACAGGCGTTCAAGGGACCTGGGCCAACCGCGCCCTGCGGGCACGCCAGCCGGCCACCAGCGATGGCCCCAACGCCACCAGGGCCGAGCCGAACACCACCGTCACCGCCCCCACATAGCCCAACGCATTGATGTCTTCAGCGTGCACATAGTCAGGCCATACCAGCGCCGCCAGCGCCACTGCAACAAAGGTCACCAGCGGTGTCAGTGCCAGCGTGGCACTCACCCGTGATGCCTCCCAGTGCGCCAGCGCTTCGGCGAACGCGCCGTAGGCCACCAGGGTATTCAGGCAGCACGCCAGCAACAGCCAGCCCTGCACCGGGGTCAGTTGCAACGCTTGCAGCGGGTGCACCCAAGGCGTGAGCAGCGCAGCACAACTGAGGTAGATCACCATCATGACCTGCTGCGAATGCCACACCGTCAGCAACTGCTTCTGACTCAGCGCATAGAACACCCAGATGCTGGTGGCCAGCAATATGGTCAGCACACCCGTGGTGTAGGCCCCCAGCGAGGTCAGCAGTTCGTCCAGGCGCTGGTTGAAGAACAGGCCAAACCCCGCCAGCAGCACCAGCAGCCCTACACCCTGCCCCAGGCTGAAGCGCTCACGGAATACGAACACACTGGCCACCAGCAACAACACCGGGCCAATCTGCACCACCAACTGTGCAGTACCTGGGCTTAGCAGGTTGAGCCCGATCAGGTACAGCACGTAGTTGCCCATCAAGCCGAAGACGGCAACGGCCACCAGGCCCTTGCCCTTTGCTGGCAGCTTACGAATGGAAGGCAATCGCCGCTGGACCGCCAGCCAGGCAAACAGCAGGCCGCCCGAGACCAGCAGGCGGTACCAGGTGACGGTGATCGGGTCGACCACTTGCAGCACCTGCTTGAGCTTGATCGGCAGAATGCCCCAGAGCAGCGCCGTCAAGAGTGCCAGGAACAGGCCATAGCCCCAGCGGCCAGAAGTGGTATGCATAAAGTCCTCGATCAAGCCCGTGGTGGCGACTGCTGGATTCTACGGGCTTGCTGGGTAGGTGCGGGGGAACGTGCCGAGAAAAGAATTCATCAGGTCATTCTTTTGCAGCATGGCTTGAGGTCACACCAGGCAACCTACTTCTTGTGCTTGGCAAACGCCGCCTCAAGCGCCTCGTTGATGGTGCGCAGCACCTTCACCCGGGCCCAGCGCTTGTCGTTGGCCTCTACCAACGTCCATGGCGCAATCTCGCTGCTGGTACGGTCGACCATGTCCCCCACGGCCTGGGCGTAGTCATCCCATTTGTCCCGGTTGCGCCAGTCATCCTCGGTGATCTTGTAGCGCTTGAACGGGATCTGCTCACGCTCTTCGAAGCGCTCCAGCTGGGTCTGCTGGTCGATGGCCAGCCAGAACTTGACCAACACCACCCCGGCGTTCACCAACTGTTCCTCGAAATCATTGATCTCGCTGTAGGCGCGCATCCAGTCAGCCGGCGTGCAGAACCCTTCCACCCGCTCCACCAGCACCCGGCCATACCAGGAGCGGTCAAAAATGGTGAACTTGCCCCGCGCCGGGATGTGCCGCCAGAAGCGCCACAGGTAAGGCTGCGCGCGCTCTTCCTCGGTGGGCGCGGCAATCGGCACGATACGGTACTGGCGCGGGTCCAGCGCAGCGGCCACCCGGCGGATGGCCCCGCCCTTGCCGGCAGCATCGTTGCCTTCGAACACCGCCACCAATGCATGGCGGCGCATGCGCTTGTCCCGCAGCAGCCCGGCAAGGCGGGCCTGCTCGGTCACCAGCTGTTCCTGGTAATCGGCCTTGTCCAGGCGCACGCTCAAGTCCAGCGCCCCCAGCAGGCTGCGGTCATCGATGCTACGCCCCAATGGGGCCACGTTCCCCTGGTGCTTGCCCTTGGGATTGTTGGCCAGCGCGGCCTGCAAGCTTTCCAGCAGGATGCGCCCGACCGCGAGGCTACGGTAGTTCGGGTCGACCCCCTCAACGATGTGCCACGGTGCATAATCGCGGCTGGTGCGGCGCAGCACGCGCTCGCCAAAGCGTACGAAGCGGTCGTAGGTTTTCGACTGCTGCCAGTCCAGCGGGCTGATTTTCCAGCTGTGCAGCGGGTCGTCCTTCAGCGATTTCAGGCGCGCCTTCATCTGTTTCTTGGACAGGTGGAACCAGAACTTGATGATCAGCGCGCCTTCGTCGCAGAGCATTTGCTCCAGGCGTTCGGCACCGGTGATGGCCTGGTCGAGCACGGCATCCTTGAGCACCCCGTGCACCCGCCCCTGCAGCATCTGGCTGTACCAGTTGCCAAAAAACACGCCCATCCGCCCCTTCGGCGGCAAGGCCCGCCAATAGCGCCATGCCGGCGGCCGGGCCAGCTCTTCGTCGGTCTGCTGGTCGAAGGTCAGCACATCGATCATGCGCGGGTCCATCCACTCGTTCAGCAGCTTTACCGTCTCCCCCTTGCCAGCGCCCTCAACGCCGTTGATCAGCACGATCACCGGGAAGCGCGCCTGCTGCTTGAGTTCGTACTGGGCTTCGAGCAGGGCCTCGCGCAACGCGGGCACCTCGGCGTCGTAAGCCTCCTTGTCGATGCTGTGGCCGATTTCGGCGGATTCGAACATGCATGGGCTCCTTCAATGGATAACCAAGACTAGCGGAATTCGAAGCTGCAAGCTGCAAGTCGCAAGTCGCAAGTCGCAAGCTGCAAGCTGCAAGCTGCAAGCTGCAAGCTGCAAGCTGCAAGCTGCAAGAAAACGTAAGCCATGCCACCATCTGCTTTTTCTAGCCACTTGCGACTTGCAACTTGCGACTTGCCGCTTGCCACTTGCGACTTGCAACTTGCGACTTGCCACTCATCTCCAGCGAACCAGCCATGCCTGAACCCACCCTTCTCCAGCACGCCCAGATCGACTGGGACGACCAGGGCCGCCCCCATTCGCGGCAGTACGACGACGTCTATTTCGCGGTCAACGAAGGCATCGAAGAAACCAAGCATGTGTTCCTCGGCCAGACCCGCCTGGCCGAACGCTTCGCCAACCTGCCCGCACACGGCAGCCTGGTGATCGGCGAGACCGGCTTTGGCACCGGCATGAACTTCTTCTGCGCATGGCAATTGTTCGACCAGCATGCGCCCAGCGGTGCGCGCCTGCATTTCGTCAGTGTCGAAAAGTACCCCCTGGGCGCTGCCGACATGGCCCGCGCCGTACGCCTGTGGCCGGAGCTCGCCGCCTACACCGAGCCGCTGCTGGCCCAGTATGTGGCGGTGCACCCCGGCTTTCAGCAGTTCACCTTCGCCGAAGGCCGGGTCACCCTGACCCTGCTGATCGGCGATGTGCTGGAGCAGCTGCCGCAGCTCGATGCCCAGGTCGACGTGTGGTTCCTCGACGGCTTCGCCCCGGCCAAGAACCCCGACATGTGGACCCCGCAGCTGTTCGCCCAGCTGGCGCGGCTGTCCCACGCCGGAACAGTGCTGGGCACCTTCACCACCACCGGCTGGGTGCGCCGCAGCCTGGTCGAAGCGGGCTTCGCCATGAAGAAGGTGCCGGGCATCGGCAAGAAGTGGGAAGTGATGAGCGGCGTCTACGGCGGCGCCCTGCCCGCCCCTGGCGCCCCCTGGTATGCACGCCCGCCAGCCACGCCGGGCCCGCGCCAGGCGCTGGTGATCGGCGCCGGGCTCGCCGGCAGCGCCAGCGCGGCCAGCCTGGCCCGGCGTGGCTGGCAGGTGACCGTGCTGGAACGCCATGCCGCCCCCGCGCAGGAAGCCTCGGGCAACCCGCAAGGGGTGCTGTACCTCAAGCTGTCCGCCCATGGCACGGCGTTGTCGCAGCTGATCCTGTCCGGCTTCGGCTACACCCGGCGCCAGCTCGAACGCCTGCAACGGGGCCAGGACTGGGATGCCTGCGGCGTGCTGCAACTGGCGTTCGACGCCAAGGAAGCCGAGCGCCAGGGCAAACTGGCTGGCGCGTTCGACCACGGCCTGCTGCACGCGCTGCAGCGTACCGAGGCCGAAGCCGTCGCCGGGGTCGCCCTGCCGGCTGGCGGGCTGTTCTACCCCGAGGGCGGCTGGGTCCACCCGCCCGCCCTGTGCCAGCAGCAATTGCAGCACCCTGGTATCCAGCTGGTGACCCACCAGGAAGTCATCGAACTGCGCAAAGTGGCTGACCAGTGGCAAGCATGGGCCGGCGAGCGCCTGCTGGCCAGCGCACCGGTGGTGATTCTGGCCGCAGCCGCCGAGGTCCGCCGCTTCGACGCCTGTGCCGGGTTGCCGCTCAAGCGCATCCGGGGCCAGATCACCCGCTTGCCGGCCACGGCCGGCAGCCGGGCACTGCGCACCGTGGTGTGCGCCGAAGGCTACGTGGCCCCGCCGCGTGGTGATGAACATACCTTGGGCGCGAGCTTTGATTTCCACAGTGACAACCTGGCGCCGACGGTGGCCGAACACCAGGGCAACCTGGCGTTGCTGGACGAGATATCGACCGACCTGGCCCAACGCCTGGGTGTAGCAACGCTGGCCCCTGAACACCTGCAAGGGCGGGCGGCATTCCGCTGCACCAGCCCGGATTACCTACCGATTGTCGGGCCGCTGGCCGATGCACAGGCGTTTGCCGAAACCTACGCGGTACTGGCCCGTGATGCGCGACAGGTGCCGCAAGCCCCCTGCCCTTGGCTGGGTGGGCTGTATGTGAACAGCGGGCATGGCTCGCGCGGGTTGATCACCGCGCCGTTGAGTGGGGAACTGCTGGCCGCGTGGGTGTGCGGGGAGCCGCTGCCGGTGCCTCAAGGGGTGGCGCAGGCTTGCCATCCTAACCGGTTCGCCCTGCGCAGGCTGATACGGGGCAAGTGATGGAGCCGGGGCTGCGGTGCAGCCCGATCGCGACACAAGGCCGTTCCTGCCAGGCAAAACCGGTGTCGCGGTTGGGCAGAAAAGCGCCGCAGGCCACTGCCGCATATAACAGATTGTTCTAAAACTCTCATAAAGCACATAGGTCAGTTCCTTAAGGTGCCCTAATCCGGGGCATCACCTCCCCAACGGAAAAACCGGTAAGGACTTATGTGCGGATTAGCAGGAGAGTTACGTTTCACCCCCATTGGCCAAGCGCCACGCCCAGCCGACCTGGCGGCGGTAGAGCGCATTACCCATCACCTGGCCCCACGTGGCCCGGATGCCTGGGGCTTCCATAGCCAGGGCCCGATAGCCCTCGGCCACCGCCGCCTGAAAATCATGGACCTGTCCGACGGCTCGGCGCAGCCCATGGTCGACAACACCCTGGGCCTGTCCCTGGCGTTCAATGGTGCCATCTACAATTTCCCCGAGTTGCGCCAGGAACTGCAGGACCTGGGCTACCAGTTCTGGTCGGACGGCGACACCGAGGTGCTGCTCAAGGGCTACCACGCCTGGGGTGCGGCGCTACTGCCGAAACTCAACGGCATGTTCGCCTTGGCCATCTGGGAACGCGATAACCAACGCCTGTTCCTGGCTCGCGACCGCCTGGGCGTCAAGCCGCTGTACCTGTCACGCAACGGCGAGCGGCTGCGTTTTGCCTCGACCCTGCCAGCGCTGCTCAAGGGCGGTGACATCGACCCGATGCTCGACCCGGTCGCGCTCAACCACTACCTGAACTTCCATGCCGTAGTGCCGGCACCGCGCACCTTGCTGGCGAACGTGCAAAAGCTGGAACCCGGCACCTGGATGCGTATCGACCGCCACGGCGAAATCGAGCGCCAGACCTGGTGGCAGCTGCAATACGGGCCCAACGCCGATGAGCGTGAGCTGGACCTGGAAGGCTGGACCACCCGCGTACTCGACGCAACCCGCGAAGCTGTGGCCATCCGCCAGCGTGCCGCGGTGGACGTGGGCGTGCTGCTGTCCGGCGGTGTCGACTCCAGCCTGCTGGTCGGCCTGCTGCGCGAAGTCGGCGTGGACGACCTTTCGACTTTCTCCATCGGCTTTGAAGATGCCGGCGGCGAGCGCGGCGACGAGTTCCAGTACTCCGACCTGATCGCCCGGCACTACGGCACGCGCCACCACCAGTTGCGCATTGCCGAGCACGAAATCATCGACCAGCTGCCTGCCGCCTTCCGCGCCATGAGCGAGCCGATGGTCAGCCACGACTGCATCGCCTTCTACCTGCTGTCGCGTGAAGTGGCCAAGCATTGCAAGGGCGTGCAAAGCGGCCAGGGCGCCGACGAACTGTTCGCCGGCTACCACTGGTACCCACAGGTGGACGGCGCCGACGATGCCTATGCGGCATACCGCAACGCCTTCTTCGACCGCAGCCACGACGAGTACCGCGACACCGTGCAGGCACCGTGGTTGCTGGATACCGATGCCGCTGGCGATTTCGTGCGCGAGCATTTCGCCCGCCCCGGCGCGCCGCAGGCGGTGGACAAGGCCTTGCGCCTGGACAGCACCGTGATGCTGGTCGACGACCCCGTCAAACGGGTCGACAACATGACCATGGCCTGGGGCCTGGAAGCACGTACACCGTTCCTCGACTACCGCCTGGTAGAGCTGTCGGCACGCATTCCGGCGCGCTTCAAGCTGCCAGACGGCGGTAAACAGGTGCTCAAGCAAGCCGCACGGCGAGTGATCCCGCATGAAGTCATCGACCGCAAGAAGGGCTACTTCCCGGTACCGGGCCTGAAGCACCTGGAAGGCGCCACCCTGGGTTGGGTACGCGAACTGCTGACCGACCCCAGCCAGGACCGTGGGCTGTTCAACCCAGCCATGCTCGACCGCCTGCTTAGCAACCCGCACGGCCAATTGACGCCACTGCGCGGTTCCAAGCTGTGGCAACTGGCCGCACTGAACCTGTGGCTGAGCGAACAAGGACTCTGACCGATGAAACCCCAAGAAATCGCCTACGGTCAGCGCTTGCTGCGTGGCCAGGCGCCGTCCTACGAGCGCCTGCAGGCGCGCCTGGCCGGCGACGGCAGCCAGCCCCATCAACAGCCGCGTGCCGTGCACTGCGGCTGGGGCCGGCTGCTGATTGGCCACACCTATGCCGAGCCGGCCGACCTGGCCGATGACCTGTTGGGCGAATGCCCAGGCGAACGCGATATCGCCCTGTATGTGGCAGCACCGCAGCAGGTGCTGGCGCAGGCGCCACAACAGTTGTTCCTGGACCCATCCGACACCCTGCGCCTGTGGTTCACCGATTACCGCCCGGCGCAGCGGGTATTCCGCGGCTTTCGCGTGCGGCGGGCGCAGAACCCGGCCGACTGGCAGGCCATCAACACCTTGTACCAAGTGCGCGGGATGCTGCCGGTCGATGCTGACCTGCTCACCCCTCGGCACCTGGGCGGCCCGGTCTACTGGCTGGCTGAAGACGAGGACAGCGGCGCGGTGATCGGCAGCGTCATGGGCCTGAACCATGCCAAGGCTTTCGATGACCCTGAGAACGGCAGCAGCCTGTGGTGCCTGGCAGTCGACCCGCACTGCACCCGCCCCGGCGTGGGTGAAGTGCTGGTGCGCCACCTCATCGAGCACTTCATGAGCCGTGGCCTGGCCTATCTCGACCTGTCGGTGCTGCACGACAACCGCCAGGCCAAACGCTTGTACCAGAAGCTCGGCTTTCGCAACCTGCCCACCTTCGCCGTCAAGCGCAAGAACGGCATCAACGAGCAACTGTTCCTCGGCCCCGGCCCACAGGCCGACCTCAACCCCTATGCACGCATCATCGTCGACGAGGCATTGCGCCGCGGCATCGAGGTACAGGTGGATGACGCCGCCGGCGGGCTGTTCACCCTCAGCCTGGGCGGCCGGCGCATCCGCTGCCGTGAGTCGCTCAGCGACCTGACCAGCGCCGTGACCATGACGCTGTGCCAGGACAAGCGCCTGACCCAGCATGCCCTGCGCACTGCCGGGTTGCAGGTGCCGGCGCAACAATTGGCCGGTAATGCCGACGACAACCTGGCCTTTCTCGAAGAGCATGGCGCGGTGGTGGTCAAGCCCGTTGACGGCGAACAAGGCCAGGGCGTAGCGGTGAACCTGACCTGCATCGACGACGTGACCCAGGCGGTCGCCCATGCCCGCCAGTTCGATAGCCGGGTGTTGCTGGAGAGCTTCCATGCCGGCCTCGACCTGCGCATCGTGGTGATCGGCTACGAAGTGGTGGCGGCCGCCGTTCGCCACCCAGCCCAGGTGCTGGGTGACGGCAAGCACAGTGTGCTTCAGTTGATCGAGGCTCAAAGCCGTCGTCGCCAGGCTGCTACGGCGGGTGAAAGCCGAATTCCGCTGGATGACGAAACCGAGCGTACCCTGCGCGCTGCTGGCGTGGGTTACGACGATGTGCTGCCCCCCGGCCAGCGCCTGGCTGTGCGGCGAACCGCCAACCTGCACACCGGCGGCACCCTGGAAGATGTGACCGCCCGTCTGCACCCGGTGCTGGCCGACGCTGCCGTGCGCGCTGCCCGGGCCCTGGAAATTCCGGTGGTCGGGCTGGATTTCATGGTGCGTGATGCCGAGCAGCCCGAGTACGTGATCATCGAAGCCAACGAGCGCGCCGGGTTGGCCAACCACGAACCACAGCCAACGGCCGAGCGTTTCATCGACCTGCTGTTCCCGCATAGCCGGCCTTTGGCGTAAACCAGTGCCGCCCGCTTTGCAGCGAACCCGCCCCCACCGGTAAGACGCGCCCCTCAGGTGCGCTGATAGCCCTGTGGGGGCGGTTCCCCCGCAAAAAGGCCGGCACAGGAGCAAGGAGTACTCAACCATGTCCGAGCGACACCCCGAACCCGATCTCGAATACCTCAAGCGCGTGCTGCTGGAGATGCTGGCCATCCCCAGCCCGACCGGTTTCACCGACACCATCGTGCGCTACGTGGCCGAACGCCTGGACGAACTGGGCATCCCCTTCGAGCTGACCCGTCGCGGCACCATTCGGGCGACCTTGAAGGGCCGGCAAACCTCGCCCGACCGCGCCGTATCCGCGCACCTCGATACCATTGGCGCCAGCGTGCGCCAACTGCAGGACAACGGCCGGCTGGCCCTGGCGCCGGTTGGCTGCTGGTCCAGCCGCTTCGCCGAGGGCAGCAGGGTCAGCGTGTTCACCGACACCGGCGTGTTCCGCGGCAGCGTACTGCCGCTGATGGCCAGCGGGCACGCCTTCAACACCGCCATCGACCAGATGCCGGTCAGCTGGGAACACGTGGAAGTCCGCCTGGACGCCTATTGCGCCACCCGCGCCGATTGCGAGGCGCTGGGGGTGAGCATTGGTGACTTCGTGGCCTTCGACCCACTGCCCGAGTTCACAGACAGCGGCCACATCAGCGCCCGTCACCTGGATGACAAGGCCGGTGTCGCGGCGCTGCTCACCGCGCTCAAGGCAGTGGTGGAGAGCGGCCAGCAACCGCTGATCGACTGCCACCCGCTGTTCACCATTACCGAGGAAACCGGCTCGGGCGCAGCGGGTGCCCTGCCTTGGGATGTCAGCGAGTTCGTCGGTATCGACATTGCACCGGTGGCGCCCGGGCAAGCCTCCAGCGAGCACGCCGTGAGCGTGGCCATGCAGGACTCGTCGGGGCCCTACGATTACCACCTGTCGCGGCACTTGCTGAAACTGGCCGGCGACCACGACCTGCCCGTACGCCGCGACCTGTTCCGCTACTACTTCAGTGATGCCCATTCGGCGGTAACGGCCGGGCACGACATTCGCACCGCGCTGGTGGCGTTCGGCTGCGATGCCACCCATGGCTATGAGCGGACTCACATCGACAGCCTGGCGGCCCTGAGCCAGTTGTTGTCGGCGTACTTGCTCAGCCCGCCGGTGTTTGCCAGCGATTCACAGCCGGCCAATGCCTCGCTGGAGCGCTTCAGCCACCAGCTGGAACACGATGCGCAGATGGAGAGCGACACGCGCGTGCCGGCGGTCGACAGCCTGGTCGGTAACAAGGCCTAAGGCCCTGGGGCCGCTTTGCGGCCCATCGCCGGCAAGCCAGCTCCCACAGGGATCGCATCAGGGCTGACAGGTGTTTGTCAGAAGATATGCAGCGGCGAGCACCTGGTTGCACGGTCGTTGTAGGAGCGGCCTTGTGTCGCGATGGGCCGCAACGCGGCCCCAAAAGCCCCAATGTTTCGCGTAGCATGACCCCACCGTAACCCGAGACACCGCCCCATGCTGATCCCCTACGAGCACCTGCAAGCCGAAACGCTGACCCGCCTGATCGAAGACTTCGTCACCCGCGACGGTACCGACAATGGTGACGATACCCCGCTGGAAACACGGGTACTGCGGGTACGCCAGGCATTGGCCAAGGGCCAGGCCTTCATCCTGTTCGACCCCGAAAGCCAGCAGTGCCAGTTGCTGGCCAAGCATGACGTGCCGCGGGAACTGCTCGACTAGCCGGCCTCGGCTTTCTTGGCTTCCTTGATGCGCTTGTACACCTCGGACCGGTGCACCGGCACTTCCCGTGGGGCGTCCACGCCAAAGCGCACCACCCCGTCACGGGTTTCGACCACCACGAGGCGGATGTTCTCACCGATCATGATGACCTCGCCCACTTCGCGCCCTATCACCAGCATGTTCCGGTCCTCCTGCACAAGGTAAAACCGGAGACTGCATCGTCAGGATCAGGCTACTCAATAGCTCCGCAGCGATTCAGAAGCGCCCTACATCTACTGGTAATTCGCCCTACAGATATTTCATCGCGAAACCGCTTTGGCACACATTTTCACGGCCATTTCGGCCATTTCCTGGTAGAGCCGCTCGGGGGCTTGCCGCTTCAATTCCCAAGCCTGCCGCCCGGCCTCATGCGGCAGGATCAGGAACTCGCCGGCAGCGACCTGCCGGTGGATGTAGTCGGCAATGTCCGCCGCATTGATCGGCGACCCTTCCAGCAACTTGCCGACCTGCGCCTTCATGGCCGGGTTCGGGCCGCGGAACGAGTCCAGCAGATTGGTCTGGAAGAATGACGGGCACACCACATGCACCGCCACCTCCACCTGGCGCAATTCCACCAGCAAGCTCTCCGACAGCGCCAGCACGCCGGCCTTGGCGACGTTGTAGTTGCTCATGCCCGGCCCCTGCATCAGGGCGGCCATCGACGCGACGTTGATGATGCGCCCCTTGCTGCGCTCCAGCAGGGGCAGGAAGGCCTTGCAGCCCTTGACCACGCCCATCAGGTTGACGGCAATCTGCCAATCCCAGTCTTCCAGCGACAGCTCGGCAAAGAACCCGCCCGAGGCAACCCCGGCGTTGTTGACCACCACGTCGATGCCACCGAACTGCTCGGTGCAGGCCTGAGCCAGGGCCGTGAGCTGGCTGTAGTCGCGCACGTCGCAGCGCTGGACGAAACCCTCGCCGCCAGCCGCACGGGCCAGCTCCAGCGTTTCGCGCAGGCCGCTTTCGTTGACATCGGCCAGCGCCAGGCGCCACCCCTCACGCGCCCAACGCAGGGCAATCTCGCGCCCGAGGCCTGAGCCGGCTCCGGTAATCATGATGCGGTTGTGCATGGTGGCTGGCCCTGTCTCGTTAAGGAATGCAACGAGTCTAAACAAGGGCCTGGCCAACGGCAGGGTTCATCAGGGTAGTGAATGTGGGGGCATGAACCGGCACAAAATGGAATCTTTCACATTGCCCACCAGTCCGAACTTACAAGAGGCCGGCAAGCCGAGGCCCTTGACCCCCAACCACGCAAGGACACGTACATGACCACGATCCTCATCATCATCCTGATTCTTCTGTTGATTGGTGGCTTACCGGTCTTCCCACACTCGCGCAGCTGGGGCTACGGCCCGTCCGGCATCGTCGGCGTGGTACTGGTGGTCCTGCTGGTGTTGTTACTGCTGGGCAGGATCTAGACGCGCCACGCTAGGCATAAAAAAACCGCGCTTCGGCGCGGTTTTTTATGGGCAGGCGGGCTCAGTGCGACACAGCGCCCGAAGCACCCAGGCCAGTCTGCGAACGGACGAACTGCGGGAAGAACAGCGCGCGTTCGTTTTCTGCGGCCTTGGACTTGTCGGTGACCGAGAAGAACCAGATGCTGACGAAGGCAATGGCCATCGAGAACAGCGCCGGGTACTCGTACGGGTAGATCGGCTTTTCATGGCCCAGGATCTGCACCCAAATGGTCGGGCCAAGGATCATCAGCGTCACTGCGCTGACCAGGCCCAGCCAGCCGCCGATCATGGCGCCACGGGTGGTCAGCTTTTTCCAGTACATCGAAAGCAGCAGGACCGGGAAGTTGCAGCTGGCGGCGATGGAGAACGCCAGGCCGACCATGAAGGCGATGTTCTGCTTCTCGAACAGGATGCCCAGGCCGATCGCCAGTACGCCCAGGGCGACGGTGGTGATCTTCGACACGCGGATCTCGTCCTTGTCGTTGGCCTTGCCCTTGCGCCACACGCTGGCGTACAGGTCGTGGGACACTGCCGAGGCACCCGCCAGGGTCAGGCCGGCGACCACCGCCAGGATGGTGGCGAACGCCACTGCCGAGATGAAGCCGAGGAACACGCTGCCACCCACGGCATTGGCCAGGTGCACCGCGGCCATGTTGTTGCCGCCCAGCAGCGCGCCGGCGGCGTCCTTGAAGTCAGGGTTGGTGCTGACCAGGAGGATGGCGCCAAAGCCGATGATGAAGGTGAGGATGTAGAAGTAGCCGATGAAGCCGGTGGCGTACAGCACGCTCTTGCGGGCTTCCTTGGCGTCACTGACGGTGAAGAAGCGCATCAGGATGTGCGGCAGGCCGGCCGTACCGAACATCAGCGCCAGGCCCAGCGAGAACGCCGAGATCGGGTCTTTGACCAGGCCGCCCGGGCTCATGATGGCCTCGCCCTTGGCGTGCACCTTGATCGCTTCGGAGAACAGGGTGTTGAAATCGAAGCCCACGTGTTTCATCACCATCAGCGCCATGAAACTGGCACCGGACAGCAACAGCACGGCCTTGATGATCTGTACCCAGGTGGTGGCGAGCATGCCGCCGAACAGCACGTACAGGCACATCAGGATACCCACCAGGATCACCGCCACATGGTAGTCCAGGCCGAACAGCAGCTCGATCAGCTTGCCGGCACCGACCATCTGCGCGATCAGGTAGAACGCCACCACCACCAGCGAGCCGGAAGCCGACAGGGTACGGATTTCCTTTTGCCCGAGGCGGTACGAAGCCACGTCGGCGAAGGTGTACTTGCCCAGGTTGCGCAGGCGTTCGGCAATCAGGAAGAGAATGATCGGCCAGCCAACCAAAAAGCCGATCGAGTAGATCAGGCCATCATAGCCAGAGGTGAACACCAGTGCGGAAATGCCCAGGAACGAGGCTGCCGACATGTAGTCGCCGGCAATCGCCAGGCCATTCTGGAAACCGGTGATCTTGCCGCCGGCGGCGTAGTAGTCCGACGCCGACTTGTTGCGTTTGGAGGCCCAGTAGGTAATGCCCAGGGTGAAGGCGACGAACGCCACGAACATGGCGATGGCAGAGACGTTCAGCGGTTGCTTCTGCACCTCGCCGGTCAGGGCATCGGCGGCCCACACGGCGGGTGCGAAGGCTCCGCAGGCCAGTATGGCCAGGGCTTTGGCGTGGCGAATCATTGTTGCGCCTCCTTCAGGATGGCCTTGTTCAGCTCATCGAACTCGCCGTTGGCGCGGCGCACGTAGATGGCGGTAAGGACGAATGCCGAGACGATCAGGCCGACGCCAATGGGGATACCCCAGGTGATCGACGACTCAGGGCTGAGCTTGGCGCCCAGTATGTGAGGACCGTAGGCAATCAGAAGGATGAAAGCGCAGTACAAGCCGAGCATGATCGCCGAGAGAATCCAGGCGAACCGTTCGCGTTTGCTGACCAGCTCCTTGAAGCGAGGGCTGTTTTGTATCGAGAGGTAAATGCTGTCGTTCATTGTTTTTGTCCTAGCAGCACAAGTAGGGAAACACCCACACCCTTACTTTATGCTGCCGATGGACGCCAACCAGACGACCTTAGTCTTAGATGCAACGGTGTTTTACCGTTTGCGTAACAAAGTGCCGGCCCATTCACGAGAAAACCCGCTGCCCTGCGGCAGCGGGTTTACCCGCGAAGCAACAAAACTGGCCCTTTCAGGTTGTTACTTGCCAGTCCATTCCTTCACGCGGTCCGGGTGCTTGGCCACCCAGTCCTTGGCCGCCGCATCAGGCTTGGCGCCTTCCTGGATGGCCAGCATCACTTCGCCAATCTCGTCTTTGGACTGCCAGCTGAATTTCTTCAGGAACTCGGCCACTTCCGGTGCCTTGGTCGCCAGTTCTTTGCTGCCGATGCTGTTTACGGTTTCCGACGCGCCATAAACGCCTTTCGGGTCTTCGAGGAACTTCAGCTTCCACTTGGCGAACATCCAGTGCGGCACCCAGCCGGTCACTGCAATCGACTGCTGCTTGGCGTAGGCACGGCCCAGTTCGGCCGTCATCGCGGCGCCCGAGCTGGCTTGCAGCTTGTAGCCGGTCAGGTCGTAGTCTTTGATGGCCTGTTCGGTCTTGATCATCACGCCCGAGCCTGCATCGATGCCGACGATCTTCTGCTTGAAGGTGTCGTCGGTCTTGAGGTCGCCGATGCTGGTGGCCTTGACGTACTCAGGCACGATCAAGCCGATCTTGGCGTCCTTGAAGTTGGCGCCGTAGTCGACCACGTTATCCTTGTTCTTGGCCCAGTACTCGCCATGGGTCACCGGCAACCAGGCCGACAACATGGCATCGAGCTTGCCGGTCGCCACGCCCTGCCACATGATCCCAGTGGCAACGGCCTGCAACTTCACATCGTAGCCGAGCTTCTGCTTGATTACTTCGGCCGCCACGTTGGTGGTTGCCACGCTGTCGGCCCAGCCGTCCACGTAGCCAATGCTCACTTCCTTGGCCATTGCCTGTGCTGCGCTCAATCCCAGTACCAGGGCGGTGCCCACCCCCAGGAAACGTCGCATTTTTTTCAAAGTTGCCATCAAAGCATCCCCTCGTCAGGTCTTGGAGATTCCATCATCTGCCTGCAACCCCGGGCGACCTGATCCAGCTGCGACCTGTACCTGCCCCATATGCGACAGCACTGTGCCATTAGCGCCATACGCCCATCACGACCTGCGCGATCCTTGCATGCCAAAGCTTTGGCGCCGGGCTACTATCTATTTCTTTGTGCCTGACGATGGACCGCCTGATGCCCCGTTCTGCCCGCTCGCTGCTGCCGTTGTACCTGCTTGCCTGCCTGTTCGCCCTGCTGGGGCTGGGAGCGCTCTGGTACGGGCTTGGCAAGCCGCTGCAACTGCCCGATGCCGCGAGCCCTGCACACAAGCTGCAATGTGCCTCGTATACACCGTTCGACAAGGACCAGTCGCCCTACGACCAACCGTTCCGGCTGCGCCCGCAGCGCATGGATGCCGACCTGGCCTTGTTGGCCGAACGCTTTCAGTGCATTCGCACCTATTCCATGACCGGTCTTGAAGCAATACCGGCGCTGGCGCGCAAGCACGGCCTGAAGGTGATGCTGGGGGCCTGGGTCAATGCGCACGCTGCCGACACCGAGCGAGAAATCAACCTGCTGATCGCCGCCGCCAATGCCAACCCCGACGTGGTCAGCGCAGTGATCGTCGGCAACGAAACCTTGCTGCGCAAGGAGGTGACCGGTGCGCACCTGGCCACGCTGATCGCCCGGGTGAAAAGCCAGGTGCACGTGCCGGTGACCTACGCCGATGTCTGGGAATTCTGGTTACAGCACCCGCAGGTGGCACCGGCGGTGGACTTCCTCACCATTCACCTGTTGCCGTACTGGGAGGACGACCCCCGTGGCATCGACCAGGCCTTGGCCCATGTCGCCGATGTACGCCGGGTATTCGGTACGCGCTTTGCGCCCAAAGACGTCCTGATTGGTGAAACCGGCTGGCCCAGCGAAGGCCGCCAGCGCGAGACGGCAGTGCCCAGCCGGGTCAATGAAGCGCGCTTCATTCGTGGTTTTGTGAGCATGGCAGAGGCCAATGGCTGGCACTACAACCTGATCGAGGCGTTCGACCAGCCGTGGAAGCGTGCCAACGAAGGTGCGGTGGGCGGGTATTGGGGGTTGTACGATGCCGACCGGCAGGACAAGGGTGTGCTGGAAGGGCCGGTGAGCAACCTGCATTACTGGCCGCAGTGGTGGCTGGGCAGCGCCGGGCTGATGCTGGCCATGCTGGTGCTGGCCGGGCGCCCAGCCACCCTGCGGGCGGCGTTGCTGCTACCGCTGCTGGCAGCGCTGGGGGCGGGTTGCCTGGGCCTGTGGGGCGAGCTGGTGCGCACCCATGCGCGCTTCGCCGGGGAATGGGTGTGGGCGCTGGCGCTGGTCGCACTGAACCTGTTGGTGCTGGCCCATGCCGTGTTGGCCCAGGCGCAGCGCGCCGGTTGGCGCGAGCAGCTGTTCGCCGGGTTGCAGGCGCGCGCCGGCTGGCTGTTGCTGGCAGCAGGCTTCGCTGCGGCGGTGAGCATGCTGGCGCTGGTGTTCGACCCGCGCTACCGCAGCTTCCCCACTGCGGCGCTGGCGTTGCCGGCGCTGGTGTACGCGCTGTGGCCGGTGCGTGCGCGGCGGGCGGAGGTGGCATTGCTGGCGTTTATCGTGGGCGCCGGGGTGGCGCCACAGCTGTTTGTCGAAGGGCTGCAGAACCGCCAGGCCTGGGGGTGGGCGGGGGTGAGCGTGGTAATGACAGTGGCGTTGTGGCGCAGCTTGCGGCTACGCGCGGTGTGATGGCGGCCACGGCGCGCATTCGTGGCGGCGGTTGGCCTGGTCAGGCCCGCTGCTGCGACCGGACCAACCGCAAGCCCGCCAGCACCAGCGCAAACACCGCAATGCTGGCGGTATACAGCACCAGCGCCGGCACCGCGAGCACCAGGGCCAGGAAGGCCAGCCACCAGCCTGCACGGCCGGCGACCACCTGCGCCAACAGGGCCAGGCCCAACCCGCCCCAGGCCAGCACTTGGTGGTGAATGCCCAGCCCCAGCAACGACCGGACCTCGCACTGCCAGTACGCCGCCGGTAACGTGCACAGGCCGACCCACTGGCCGTCTTCCATCAGCCCGTAACGCACCGCATAACTGGCTGCGAGCCACAGCCCGATGAACAGCATGACCATGGCTGCCGGCAACGCACGAGACATCCTGTTTTCCCTACAGTCACTATTGAAGAAAACGATGATCACCCATCGCCCCTGATAAGGCAAAATTGTCGGCCTGCAGCTATGTTGCAGATAACAAGGACACCAAAGGCCACTACGCCAGGCAACTTTGTTCAGCCTGCAGTGGTCCTAGCCTGCATACGCTTGACCTTGCGTTCTTTTGGGGGATTACATGCTTCGTACTTTGCGCCTCGCTGCCTTGCTCGGTGGCCTGCTCATGGCTGTGGCCGCTTCAGCGCGCGATATCGACGCCGCCAGCTATGGCTACCCCTTGACCAACCCGTTCGAGGCCACCATCGCCACCACACCGCCGGAGCAGCGCCCGTCCCTGCCCAGCGATGAAGACATCGACCAGTCCGACTACAGCCTGAACCTGCGCCCGGAGCGCGAGTTCATCCTGCCCGACAACTTCTGGGCGGTGAAAAAGCTCAAGTACCGCCTGGCCCGCCAGGACCACGCGGCGCCGCTGATCTTCATCATCGCCGGCACCGGGGCCGCCTACACCAGCACCATCAACGAATACCTGAAGAAGCTGTTCTATCAGGCCGGTTTCCACGTGGTGCAGTTGTCGTCGCCTACCAGCTACGACTTCATAAGCGCCGCCTCGCGCTTTGCCACCCCCGGCATCACCCAGGAAGACGCCGAAGACTTGTACCGGGTCATGCAGGCCGTGCGTGCCCAGCACCCGCGCCTGCCGGTCAGCGACTTCTACCTGACCGGCTACAGCCTGGGGGCCCTCGACGCGGCGTTCGTCAGCCACCTGGACGAAACCCGCCGCAGCTTCAACTTCAAGCGCGTGTTGCTGCTCAACCCGCCGGTCAACCTGTACACCTCGATCAACAACCTCGACAAGCTGGTGCAAACCCAGGTCAAGGGCATCGACCGCAGCACCACCTTCTACGAGTTGATGCTGCAAAAGCTCACCCGCTACTTCCAGGACAAGGGTTACATCGACCTCAACGATGCCCTGCTGTACGACTTCCAGCAGTCGAAGCAACATTTGTCCAACGAACAGATGGCCATGCTGATCGGCACCTCGTTCCGCTTCTCGGCGGCCGACATTGCCTTTACCTCCGACCTGATCAACCGTCGCGGCCTGATCATTCCGCCGAAGTACCCGATCACCGAAGGCAGCAGCCTCACGCCGTTCTTCAAACGTGCCCTGCAGTGTGATTTCGACTGCTACATGACCGAACAGGTAATCCCCATGTGGCGGGCACGCACCGACGGCAACAGCATCCTGCAACTGATCAACCAGGTCAGCCTGTACTCGCTGGCAGACTACCTGCACAGCAGCGACAAGATCGCGGTGATGCACAACGCCGACGACGTCATCCTCGGCCCGGGCGACATTGGCTTCCTGCGCAAGGTCTTTGGTGACCGGCTGACCCTCTACCCCCATGGCGGCCATTGCGGCAACCTCAACTACCGCGTCAACAGCGACGCCATGCTGGAGTTCTTCCGTGGTTAACAAACTCCTCTTCGCCACTGCCCTGCTAGCCGCCGGCCACACCCTGGCCGCCGAAACCGCACCGCGGGCCAGCGTGGTCGAGGCCGACCCGCAGGTGGTTGGCACAGCGCCACTGGTGCCCGAGTCCGACGGTTTTCTCGACCCGCTGCGCGAGCTGAAATTCAACCCCGGCCTGGACCAGCGGGAGTTCGAGCGCTCCACGTTGGAGGCGCTGAACGTGTACGACCCGCTGGAGTCGGTCAACCGGCGCATCTACCACTTCAACTACCGCCTCGACCAGTGGGTGCTGCTGCCGTTGGTGAACGGCTACCAGTACGTCACGCCAAGCTTCGTCCGCACCGGGGTCAGCAACTTTTTCAATAACCTGGGCGATGTGCCGAACCTGTTCAACAGCGTGCTGCAGCTCAAGGCCAAACGCTCGGCCGAGATCACGGCGCGGTTGATGTTCAACACCATCATTGGCGTGGGCGGGCTGTGGGACCCGGCGACCAGTATGGGCCTGCCACGGCAGAGCGAAGACTTTGGCCAGACGCTGGGCTTCTACGGGGTACCCGAAGGGCCGTACCTGATGCTGCCGCTGCTGGGCCCGTCGAACCTGCGCGACACCACCGGCCTGGCAGTGGACTACGCCGGCGAGCAGAGCATCAACTACCTCAACGTGGCCGACGCCAGCAAAGACCACCCCGAGATCTTCGCCTTGCGCGTGGTGGACAAACGCTACAACACCAAATTCCGCTATGGCCAGCTCAACTCGCCGTTCGAGTATGAGAAGGTGCGCTACGTCTATACCCAGTCGCGCAAGCTGCAAATAGCCGAGTAAGCCGGCCGGGCCCTTTGGCGGCGGTGCAATGCCGCAAAAGGGCCGGCGCAGGCGTTATCCGATACCCAGGAACTGGCACAGCTCGCGCTTTTTGGCCAAGGCATCGCGGCGCCCCAACTCGATCAGCTCACTGCAATAACTGGCTTCGAACAGCAGGTAGCTCAACACCCCCGCCCCACTGGTGCGGGTTGCGCCCGGCCCCCGCAGGAACAGGCGCAGTGCCGCCGGCAGGTCGCGGCGGTGGCGCGCGGCAATCTCGTCCAGCGGCTGGCTGGGCGCAACAACCAGCACGTCGATCGGTGCCAGGCCCAGGCGGCGTGCGTCCAGGTGCGCCGGCAACAGCCGGCCCAGGTGGTTGAGCCGCTGCAGCAGTTCGATGTCATCTTCCAGGCTGTCAATGAAGGTACTGTTGAGCAGGTGCCCGCCGATCTGCGCCAGGCTCGGCTGCCGCCCGCTGAACACCCGCTGGGTGGGCAAGGGTGGCGCCGGCCGCTGCGGGTTGCCGCTGACGCCGACCACCAGCACCCGGCTGGCGCCCAGGTGCAGGGCCGGGCTTATCGGAGCGGACTGTCGCACCGCACCGTCACCGTAATACTCGTCACCCAACTGCACCGGCGCGAACAGCAGCGGAATCGCCGCACTGGCCAGCAGGTGGTCGATGCCCAGCGCCGTGGGCACGCCGATGCGGCGGTGGCGCAACCAGGCCTCGATCGAACCCCGGCCCTGGTAAAAGGTCACCGCCTGGCCGGACTCGTAACCGAAGGCGGTAACCGCTACCGCGCGCAGTTGCTCGGCGGCCAAGGCCTGGCCAATGCCATCCAGGTTCAGCTGCGCCTCCAGCAAGGTGCGCAGCGGGCGGCTGTCGAGCAACGCCACGGGCGCCTGGCCGCCCAGCCCAAGCAGGTTGTGGCCGACAAACCGGCTGGCCTGGCGCACCACGCCAGGCCAGTCACTGCGGATCACCAGGTGGCTACGTACGTTCTGCCAGAAGTGCGTCAGCCGTTGCACGGCTGCGTTGAACTGGCCGGCACCGCTGGCCAGGGTCACGGCGTTGATGGCACCCGCCGAGGTGCCAACGATCACCGGGAACGGGTTGGCTGCGCTGGCCGGCAAAAGCTCGGCGATGCCGGCCAGTACACCGACCTGATAGGCGGCGCGGGCGCCACCGCCAGATAGGATAAGGCCGGTTACCGCAGGTGGGGCCATGGCGCGCTTCCCGACGACACAGGGTTCAACGCTTTTTCTTGTCATACAGCCGCTCAGCCCCTTCGGGCCGCGACTTGAAGCGGCGGTGCGCCCACAGGTACTGCTCGGGGCATTCGCGCAGCACGCTTTCGACCCACTGGTTGATGCGCAGGCAATCGGCCTCTTCGCTTTCCCCGGGGAAGTCCGCCAGCGGTGGGTGGACCACCAGCCGGTAGCCGCTGCCATCGGCCAGGCGTTTCTGGGTGAACGGAATGACCTGCGCCTTGCCCAGCCGGGCAAACTTGGTAGTGGCCGTGACCGTCGCGGCGGGTATGCCGAACAGCGGCACGAACAGGCTCTGTTTGGTGCCGTAGTCCTGGTCCGGCGCGTACCAGATCGCCCGGCCCGAACGCAGCAGCTTGAGCATGCCACGCACATCCTCGCGTTCCACCGCCAGCGAATCGAGGTTGTGACGCTCGCGCCCGCTGCGCTGGATGAAATCGAACAGCGCGTTACCATGCTCGCGGTACATGCCGTCGATGGTGTGCTGCTGGCCCAGCAGCGCCGCGCCGATTTCCAGGGTGGTGAAGTGCACCGCCATCAGGATGGCCCCCTGCCCCGCCTGCTGTGCGGCTTGCAGGTGCTCCAGGCCCTCGACATGGGCCAGGCGTGCCAGCCGCGCCTTGGGCCACCACCAGCTCATGGCCATTTCGAAAAAGGCGATGCCGGTGGAAGCGAAGTTGGCTTTCAGCAAACGCTGCCGTTCGTCGACTGACAGCTCTGGAAAGCACAGCTCCAGGTTGCGCGCAGCAATGCGCCGGCGCTCGCCGGCAAAGTGGTACATCACCGCGCCCAGCGCGGCACCGATTTTCAACAGCACCCGGTACGGCAACTGGACTACCAGCCACAGCAGGCCCAGGCCCAGCCACAGGCCCCAGAATTTTGGGTGAAGGTAATGGCGACGAAAACGCGGGCGTTCCATTGAAGCATCCGGAAAGACAAAGGCTGCGCATTCTACAACGGATCAGCGCATGTTGCGGGCAACCGGTGTTCTCGTTATAAGTCAGGGCACTTTTTCCGCAACAAGCCGTCTATGCAGACCATGAGCCCAAACCACACACCCGACACCGCTTCCGTGTTCCAGCTCAAGGGCAGCATGCTTGCCATCACCGTACTGGAACTGGCGCGCAATGACCTTGAAGCCCTGGACCGCCAGCTGGCGGCCAAAGTCGCACAAGCGCCGAACTTCTTCAGTAACACGCCGCTGGTGCTGGCGCTGGACAAGCTGCCTGCCGATGAAGGGGCAATCGACCTGCCCGGCTTGATGCGGATCTGCCGCCACCATGGCCTGCGCACGCTGGCCATTCGTGCCAGCCGCATCGAGGACATCGCCGCCGCCATCGCCATCGACCTGCCCGTACTGCCGCCGTCCGGCGCCCGTGAGCGGCCGCTGGAGCCCGAACCCGAAGTGGTGAAAAAACCTGAACCCGCCCCGGTACCGCCCCCCGCCCCGGAGCCGGAGGTGCGCCCGACCCGCATCATCACTTCGCCCGTACGCGGCGGCCAGCAGATCTACGCCCAAGGTGGCGATCTGATAGTAACGGCTTCGGTCAGCCCGGGTGCGGAACTTCTGGCCGATGGCAACATCCATGTGTACGGCGCCATGCGCGGCCGCGCCCTGGCCGGCATCAAAGGCAATACCAAGGCACGTATCTTCTGCCAGCAGATGACCGCCGAAATGGTCTCCATCGCTGGCCAGTACAAGGTTTGCGAAGACCTGCGCCGAGACCCGCTGTGGGGCACTGGCGTGCAAGTCAGCCTGTCTGGTGACGTGTTGAACATCACCCGTCTTTAACGGATACTTGCCAGCATTTTTAGTGCAACTTTTTTTACAGTTGCCTTTTATTTGAGCTATTAAAGCTATTTCAGTTTTTTGCAGGGACAAGTGTCCCGACTATTTTAGGGGTGAAACACCTTGGCCAAGATTCTCGTGGTTACTTCCGGCAAGGGGGGTGTGGGCAAGACCACCACCAGCGCCGCCATTGGTACCGGCCTCGCTCTGCGCGGCCACAAGACCGTCATCGTCGACTTCGACGTGGGCCTGCGTAACCTCGACCTGATCATGGGCTGCGAACGCCGCGTGGTGTACGACTTCGTCAACGTGGTCAACGGCGAAGCCAACCTGCAACAGGCTCTGATCAAGGACAAGCGCCTCGAGAACCTGTACGTGCTGGCCGCCAGCCAGACCCGTGACAAGGACGCGCTGACCCAGGAAGGCGTGGAAAAGGTACTGATGGACCTGAAAAAGGACTTCGAGTACGTGATCTGCGATTCGCCGGCCGGTATCGAGAAAGGCGCGCACCTGGCGATGTACTTCGCCGATGAAGCGATTGTCGTGACCAACCCTGAAGTGTCGTCGGTACGTGACTCGGACCGCATGCTGGGTATTCTGTCGAGCAAATCGCGCCGTTCCGAGAACGGCGAAGAGCCGATCAAGGAGCACCTGCTGATCACCCGCTACCATCCCGAGCGCGTGGTGAAGGGCGAAATGCTCAGCGTGGCCGACGTCGAAGAAATCCTGTCGATCAAACTCAAAGGCGTCATCCCGGAGTCTCAGGCTGTGCTCAAGGCTTCCAACCAGGGTATCCCGGTCATCCTCGATGACCAGAGCGACGCTGGCCAGGCCTACAGCGATGCAGTCGACCGCCTGTTGGGCAAAGAGAAGCCAATGCGCTTCATCGATGTACAGAAGAAAGGATTCTTCGAGCGCATTTTCGGGAGCAAATAAACCATGAACCTTTTTGACTTCTTTCGTGGCAGACAGAAACAGACCAGCGCGTCGGTGGCGAAAGAGCGTCTACAGATCATCGTGGCGCACGAGCGCGGCCAGCGCAGCGAGCCGGACTACCTGCCGGAGCTGCAGAAAGAACTGCTGGAAGTGATCCGCAAGTATGTGAACATCGGCAATGATGATGTGCATATCGAGCTGGAGAACCAGGGCAGCTGCTCCATTCTGGAGCTGAACATCACCTTGCCAGATCGCTGATAAAGCGACCTGCCTGACCATTGGGGCTGCGTTGCAGCCCATCGCCGGCAAGCCAGCTGCCACAGGGTCCGCGTTGTACCTGTGGGGCTGGCTTGCCGGTGATGGGCCGCAAAGCGGCCCCATTGGTTTTCCCCGATATGACCGAGACCGAGCAATGCCGCTGTCGAACATCCAGATCCTGCATGAAGACGCCGCCATCCTGGTGATCAACAAGCCGACGCTGCTGCTGTCGGTGCCTGGCCGCGCCGACGACAACAAGGACTGCCTGATCACCCGCCTGCAGGAAAACGGCTACCCCGACGCCCTGATCGTGCACCGCCTGGACTGGGAAACGTCGGGCATCATCCTGCTGGCCCGCGATGCCGACAGCCACCGCGAGCTGTCGCGCCAGTTCCACGACCGTGAAACCGAAAAAGCCTACACCGCATTGTGCTGGGGCCAGCCGGCGCTGGACAGCGGCAGCATCGACCTGCCGCTGCGCTACGACCCGCCGACCAAGCCCCGCCACGTGGTGGACCATGAGCAAGGCAAGCATGCCCTGACCTTCTGGCGCATCGTAGAGCGCTGTGGCGACCACTGCCGGGTGGAGCTGACCCCGATCACCGGGCGTTCACACCAGTTGCGCGTGCACATGCTGTCGATCGGGCACCCGTTGCTGGGCGATCGCCTGTATGCCAACCCGCAGGCATTGGCGGCGCATGAGCGGTTGTGCCTGCACGCCTCGATGCTGAGCTTCACCCACCCGGTTTCCGGGCAACGGCTGAAGTTCGAGTGCCCTGCACCTTTTTAAGCTGCAAGCTGCAAGCTGCAAGCTGCAAGCTTCAAGCTGCAAGAAAAAGCAAAGACAGATCGCGTGGAAGCTTGCTCCGCGGACTGCCTTTGCTTGAAGCTTGTAGCTTACGACTTGTAGCTTACGACTTGTAGCTTACGACTTGTAGCTTATGGCTTGTAGCTTATGGCTTGAAGCTTTTAGCTTGAAGCTCGAATTGGAGTGAGTTATGCGCGATGCACTGAATTCTGGCCTTATCGACTTTCTCAAGGCCTCCCCCACGCCCTTCCATGCCACCGCCAGCCTGGCCCAACGGCTGGAGGCAGCCGGTTACCAGCGCCTGGACGAGCGTGATAGCTGGGCCACAGTGCCGGGCGGGCGCTACTACGTTACCCGCAACGATTCGTCGATCATCGCCATCAAGTTGGGCAAGCAAGCCCCGCTACACCACGGTATCCGCATGGTCGGCGCGCATACCGACAGCCCTTGCCTGCGGGTCAAGCCGCAGCCCGAGCTGCAGCGCCAGGGCTTTTTGCAACTGGGTGTGGAAGTGTATGGTGGCGCCCTCCTGGCGCCGTGGTTCGACCGCGACCTGTCCCTGGCCGGGCGGGTCACCTACCGCCGTGATGGCAAGGTCGAAAGCCAACTGATCGACTTCAAACTGCCCCTTGCCATCATCCCCAACCTGGCCATCCACCTGAACCGCACCGCCAATGAGGGGTGGGCGATCAACCCGCAGAACGAACTGCCGCCGATCCTGGCCCAGGTGGCCGGTGACGAACGCATCGACTTCCGCGCCCTGCTCACCGAGCAACTGGCCCGCGAACACGAGCTGATCGCCGACGTGGTGCTGGACTACGAACTGAGCTTCTACGACACCCAGCAAGCCGCCCTGATCGGCCTGAACGGCGACTTCATCGCCGCGGCCCGCCTAGATAACCTGCTGTCGTGCTACGCCGGCCTGCAGGCACTGCTGGCCGCCGACAGCGACGAAACCTGCGTGCTGGTGTGCACCGACCATGAAGAGGTTGGAAGCTGCTCGGCCTGCGGCGCTGATGGCCCGATGCTGGAGCAGACCCTGCAACGCCTGCTGCCCGACGGCGACACCTACGTGCGCACCATCCAGCGCTCGCTGATGGTATCGGCCGACAACGCCCACGGCGTGCACCCCAACTATGCCGACAAGCACGACGGCAACCATGGGCCCAAACTCAACGCCGGGCCGGTGATCAAGGTGAACAACAACCAGCGTTACGCTACCAACAGCGAAACCGCAGGGTTCTTCCGCCACCTGTGCATGGCCGAAGAAGTGCCCGTGCAGAGCTTCGTGGTACGCAGCGACATGGGCTGTGGCTCGACCATCGGGCCGATCACGGCCAGCCACCTGGGTGTGCGCACCGTGGATATCGGTTTGCCGACCTTTGCCATGCACTCGATTCGCGAGCTGTGTGGTAGCCATGACCTGGCGCACCTGGTGAAGGTGCTGACAGCGTTCTACCGGTGCCGCGACCTGCCTTGAGGAGGCAGGTCTGGCCCTATCGCTGGCAAGCCAGCTCCCACAGGTCCCCACGATACCTGGGCCTGCAGGGGACCTGTGGGAGTAGGCTTGCCGGCGACAGGGCCTGGCCTGCTCAAGGTCAATTCCGCTTCGCTTGCCACCCGCTATGCTTGTTACATGGCCCCACTGCAAAAGGATTGCTGTCCATGTCCCCGTTCCTGTCCCTGTTCGTGCCGGTTTTCCTGTTCCTGCTGTTGCTGACCGTTGGCTTCAGCATGCGCGAACGCAGCATCGGTGTGCTGATGATGTGGATCGGCACCTTGGGCATCTTCGGCCTTACCTGCTGGAAGATCCTCGAGAAACTGCCGACATAAACCTCTACACTCGGGCAATCGTTTGACCTGAGGTAGATTTGCCAGTGCCTGCCCTTCTGCGTTTCCTGTTCCTACTGTTCTTACTGTTCATCACCCCGGTGCAGGCAGCGGGCCTGCCCAGCCTGCTGGGCAGCAGCGCGCCCGCGCAGCCGGAGGCCACCGAGCCACTGGGCAAGTCGCTGGACGAGGTGATCAAGAACCTCGAGAACGACCAGCAACGGGCCAAGCTGCTGGCCGACCTGAAAAAACTGCGCGATGCCACCCGGCAAACACAGCCCAGTGTCGAGCAAGGTGTGCTCGGCCTGATCGGCGGTGCGCTGAGTGACTTCGAAAAACAGTTCAGTGGCGATGCCAGCCCGTTCCACCGCTGGGCGGCGGAAATCGAACAGGCCCAGGTCGAGCTGACCGAGCTGATGGTGCCCGTGCACCAGTGGCCGGCCATCCTGTTTGGCTTTGCCGCGGTGATTGCCGTGTGGAGCCTGCTGGCCTACTTCTTCAACTGGGTCGGCCACCGCATACGCCTGCGGTTTGGCCTGAGTGAAGAACTCCCACAACACCCACGCACCTGGGACCTGGTGCGCTTTGCTTTGCGCAAGCTGGGCCCCTGGCTGGTGGCGCTGGTGTTCACCGTGTACCTGAGCTTCGTGCTGCCGCCGTCACTGGGCAAATCGCTGGCCATGGTGCTGGCCTACGCGCTGGTGGTGGGCACCTGCTTCTCGGCGGTGTGCGTCATCGCCTTTTCGCTGCTCGACGGCCCGCACCGCCACCGCGCCCTGCATATCCTGCGGCACCAGGCGTTCCGGCCGCTGTGGTTGATCGGCAGCTTCGCCGCCTTTGGCGAGGCCATGAGCGACCCGCGCCTGCTGGTAGCGTTGGGTACCCACTTGGCGCATGCGCTGGCAACCCTGGCCAATGTGATTGCCGCCCTGTGTACCGGGCTGTTCATCCTGCGCTTCCGCCGGCCGATTGCCCACCTGATCCGCAACCAGCCGCTGTCCCGGCGCCTGACGCGGCGCACGCTCAGCGACACCATCGAGATCCTGGGCAGCTTCTGGTTCATTCCCGCACTGATCCTGGTGGCGATTTCACTGTTCGCCACCTTCGTTTCTGCCGGTGACACCAGCACCGCGCTGCGCCAGTCGCTGATGTGCACGGTGCTGGTGGTGGTGTGCATGGTGCTCAATGGCCTGGTGCGCCGGCATGCAGCCAACCCCAAGCGGGCGGCCAAGCGTCAGGCGGTCTATGCCGAACGCCTGCGCAACTTTGGCTACCTGCTGGTGCACATCCTCATCTGGCTGCTGTTCATCGAGCTGGGCCTGCGCGTGTGGGGCCTGTCGATGATCACCTTCGCCGAGGGCGACGGTCACGACATCAGCGTGCGCCTGCTGGGGCTGGCCG
The DNA here is from genome assembly GCF_013305665.1 of Pseudomonas sp. NY5710. NCBI lineage: Bacteria > Pseudomonadati > Pseudomonadota > Gammaproteobacteria > Pseudomonadales > Pseudomonadaceae > Pseudomonas > Pseudomonas sp. NY5710. The sequence continues at coordinate 1,303,460 of NZ_CP045554.1, read as the reverse complement.
GCACGCTGATCGTCGCCTGGCTGGTGTGGATCCTGGCCGACACCGCCGTGCACCATGCCTTGGTGCGTTCGCGCCGGGGGCTGGCCAATGCCCGCGCGCAAACCATGATGCCGTTGATCCGCAACGTGATGTTCGTGGTCATCTTCATCATTGCCGTGATCGTGGCCCTGGCCAACATGGGCATGAACGTGACCCCGCTGCTGGCCGGTGCCGGCGTGATCGGCCTGGCCATCGGCTTTGGCGCGCAGTCGCTGGTGGCCGACCTGATCACCGGGCTGTTCATCATCATCGAAGACTCCCTGGCCATCGACGACTACGTGGATGTCGGCGGCCACCTGGGCACCGTTGAGGGGCTGACCATTCGCACCGTGCGCCTGCGCGATATCGACGGCATCGTGCACACCATTCCGTTCAGCGAAATCAAGAGCATCAAGAACTACTCGCGGGAGTTCGGCTACGCGATCTTCCGGGTGGCGATCCCGCACAGCATGAACATCGACCAGGCCATCACGCTGATTCGCGAAGTCGGGCAAAAACTGCGCAACGACCCACTGATGCGCCGCAATATCTGGTCGCCGCTGGAGCTGCAGGGGGTGGAAAGCTTCGAGTCGGGTTCGGCGGTGTTGCGGGCACGGTTCAAGACCGCGCCGATCAAGCAGTGGGAAGTGTCGCGGGCCTTCAACCTGGCGCTGAAGCGGCAGTTGGACGAGGCCGGGCTGGACCTGGCGACGCCACGGTTGTCGGTGCAGGTGGTGACCGCTGGGGGTGGCGGGATGGCGGAAACCGGTTCCTCCAGTTAGCGCCTCTTCGCGGGCTTGCCCGCTCCCACAGGGTAATCACAGTGTTCAAGGCCTGTGCAGTACCTGTGGGAGCGGGCAAGCCCGCGAAGCAGCCAACACCCTAGCCCGCCTGGGCACGAATGCGAATGGCATCATGCCGCCAATACTCCAGGTCACAGTCGATCAGGTGCCCATACTGGTCACTGTTGACCCGGGTAATGTGCAGCCCCGGGCTCCCCGCCGATACTTTCAACGCCCCCGCCGCTTCGACCGGCAATGCCGTTGGCAGGATCTCGAAACACACCTGCCCATACTCGATCCCATACACCCGCCCATAGATCTCGGTCAGCGACTGCGCCAGATCATGCTCGAGGATGTCCGGAAAATACCGGGGGTCGAGGTAGTGTTCGGCATACAACACTGCCCGCCCATCAATGCGCCGCAACCGGCAGATGCGCACCACACTGGACAACGCCGGCAACTGCAGGCGCGCGCAGATGGCCGCCGAGGCTGGCTGCAGTCGCGCCGACAGCAGCTCGGTGGTGGCCACGCGCCCCTGGGCGCGCACCATGGCATGGAAGTGGCTGCGTTCGATGAGGTCGTAGGTCAGGCGCTGCGGCGCCACAAACCAGCCGCGCCGCTCTTCGCGGTAGATCAGGCCCTGGGCTTCCAGCTGCACCAGCGCCTCGCGCAGGGTAATGCGCGTAGTGCCAAACAGCTCGCTCAGCCGGCGCTCGGCCGGCAATTTGCCGCCCGGCTCCAGCAAGCCGTGCTCGATCTGCTCCTGCAGGGCATGGCAGATGGCTGTTACCGCACGCGGGGGCGTCGACTGCATCAAAAGGTTACCTATCTGGACTAGTCCAGCCCCACTAAGGGGCCTGTGAAGATTAGTGCAGCCTAGGCAGGGCTGATGAATATCCTGTGACAAGCGCCTGCCGCGACCCTTGCCAGAAACGCGCCAATGCCGCCCGACCGGTTGAATTCCGTGGTCTACGCTTTAGTCGCAGGGCCGTTGCCGGTGTTCCCCTACATCAAATTGTCACGCAAGCGGCCTACCTTGGCTCAAGGTTTGCTGACCTAGACCAACGGTCACCAGACAACCCCTTCACTCCTAACAACGATCGCTACAGGCACCCATACCAAGGAGCTTCGGATGAAAAAGTTGTTCATGGCGTCACTGCTCGGTTCGGCCATTACCCTGTGCACCTCGGCGCTGGCCGCCGGCCCTGACCTCAAAGCCCTGGAAGACGCCGCCCGCAAGGAAGGCACCATCAACAGCGTGGGCATGCCCGATGCCTGGGCCAACTGGAAAGGCACCTGGGAAGACCTGGCCAGCAAATATGGCCTCAAGCACAGCGACACCGACATGAGCTCGGCGCAGGAGCTGGCCAAGTTCGAGGCCGAGAAAGACAACGCCAGCGCCGATATCGGTGACGTGGGCGCCGCCTTCGGCCCGATTGCAGTGGCCAAGGGTGTCAGCCAACCGTACAAGCCCAGCACCTGGGACCAGGTGCCGGCATGGGCCAAGGACGAAGACGGCCACTGGGCACTGGCCTATACCGGCACCATCGCCTTCATCATCAACAAAGACCTGGTCAAGGAAGGCGAACGCCCGAAAACCTGGCACGACCTGGAGAAAGGCAAGTACAAGGTCGCTATCGGTGACGTCGGTACCGCTGCCCAGGCGGCCAACGGCGTGCTGGCCGCGGCCATCGCCTACAGAGGCAGTGAAAGCAACATCGAACCCGGCCTGCAACTGTTTACCAAGCTGGCCCAGCAGAAGCGCCTGTCCCTGGCGAACCCGACCATCCAGACCCTTGAAAAGGGTGAAGTCGAAGTGGGCGTGGTATGGGACTTCAACGGCCTGAGCTACCGCGAGCAGATCGACCCAAAGCGTTTTGAAGTGCTGATCCCGGCCGACGGCTCGGTGGTTTCCGGCTATACCACGGTGATCAACAAATACGCCAAGCACCCCAATGCTGCCAAGCTGACGCGTGAATACATCTTCAGCGACGCCGGGCAGATCAACCTGGCCAAGGGGCACGCACGGCCGATCCGGGCCGAGCACATGAAGCTGCCGGAAGACGTGCAGGCCAAACTGCTGCCCAACGAGCAGTACGGTGCGGCGCAGCCGATCAAGAATGCCGAAGCCTGGGAAACGACCTCGAAGAAGCTGCCGCAATTGTGGCAGGAGCAGGTGATCATCGAGATGGAATGAAGAAGCTTCAAGTTTCAAGCTGCAAGCTACAAGTGGAAGCCGGTGTGCGCCATGCCGGCTTCTTCTTGCAGCTTGTAGCTTGCAACTTTCAGCTTTCAGCTAGAACCGCCTGCAGCTCATTGGGAGCCACCATGCAACACAACGTCATCCTGGTCCTGCTCGACGGCCTCAACTACCAGGTCGCCCACCATGCCATGGGCCACCTGCACGCTTATGTCGAAGCCGACCGCGCCGCGCTGTACCGTGTGGAATGCGAATTGCCATCGCTGTCACGGCCGTTGTACGAGTGCATCCTCACCGGCGTAGCGCCGATCGACAGCGGTATCGTGCACAACGGCGTCAACCGCCTGTCCAACCAACGCAGCGTGTTCCACTACGCGCGCGAGGCCAACCTGGGCACGGCCGCAGCGGCCTATCACTGGATGAGCGAGCTGTACAACCGCGCGCCTTTCGACCCGCAGCGCGACCGCCATACCCACGCGCCGAAGCTGCCGATCCAGCACGGGCTGTTCTATTGGGACGACCGTTACCCCGACTCACACCTGCTGGCCGACGGCGAGTACCTGCGCCGGCGGCACGCCCCGAACTTTCTGCTGCTGCACCCCATGAGCATCGATGATGTCGGGCACCACCATGGCCTGGACAGCAGCCAGTACCGCAATGCCGCGCGCAGCGTCGACATCCTGCTGGCCGACTACCTGCCAGGCTGGCTCGAAGAGGGCTACCAGGTACTGGTCACTGCCGACCACGGCATGAACAACGACCGCTCGCACAATGGCTTGCTCACCGAGGAACGCGAAGTGCCGCTGTTCGTCTTTGGCGAAGCCTTCAGCCTTGACCCGGCCGCCAAGCCACAGCAGACCGAGCTATGCGGCACCATCTGCGAGCTGCTGGGCGTGGCGCACGACAAAACGGTATGCAGGGAGTTGCTCAAGTGAACCGCAGCCGCTACCTGGCCTTGCTGTGCCTACTGCCGTTCGCGGTGTTCTTCGTCATCTTCCAGATCGCCCCGCTGGCCTGGGTGGCGATCAACAGCGTGCAGTCGGAAGCCGGCTGGGGCCTGGCCAACTTCAGCAAGGTGTTCACCTCTAAGTTCTACCTGCAGGCACTGCAACGCAGCCTGGAGATCAGCTTCTGGTCAAGCCTGTTCGGTATCGTCATCGCGACCCTCGGTGCTTATTCGCTGCGCCAGGTAGACTCGAGGCTGCGCGACTTCGTCAGCGCTTTCGCCAACATGACCAGCAACTTCGCCGGGGTGCCGCTGGCCTTTGCCTTCATCATCCTGCTCGGTTTCAACGGCGCACTGACCCTGCTGCTGAAGCAGATCGGCCTGCTGGAAGACTTCAGCATCTATTCCAGAAACGGCCTGATCCTGGTGTACACCTACTTCCAGATCCCGCTGGGCGTGCTGCTGCTGTACCCGGCATTCGACGCGCTGCGCGAAGACTGGCGTGAATCGGCGGCACTGCTGGGCGCCAGCCACTGGCAGTTCTGGCGGCACATCGGCCTGCCGGTGCTGACCCCGGCCCTGCTGGGCACCTTCGTCATCCTGCTGGCCAATGCCCTTGGCGCGTACGCCACCGTGTACGCGCTGACCACTGGCAACTTCAACGTACTGCCGATCCGCATCGCTGGCCTGGTGGCCGGGGACATCAGCCTCGATCCCAACCTGGCCAGCGCGCTGGCAATGGTCCTGGTAGGGCTGATGACGCTGGTCACGGTGGTGCACCAATGGCTACTGAAACGGAGCTACCATGCGCGCTGAAACCCGTGCCGGCGGCTGGTACCACCGCGCCGTGGTCTACCTGCTGTTCCTGATTTTGCTGTTGCCCCTGGCCGGCACCCTGCTCTACTCGCTGGCCACCAGTTGGTCGGCCAGCCTGCTGCCCAGCGGCCTGACGTTCAAGTGGTACCTCGCGCTGTGGAGCGAACCCCGCTTCCTGGCGGCGTTCGGCCAGTCGCTGCTGGTCTGCGTGGGGGCGCTGCTGCTGTCGGTGGTGCTGATCCTGCCCCTGTTGTTCGTGGTCCACTACCACTTCCCCAGGCTCGACGGGCTGATGAACATCCTGATCCTGCTGCCCTTCGCGGTACCGCCGGTGGTGTCGTCGGTAGGGCTGCTGCAGCTGTACGGCAGCGGGCCGATGGCCATGGTCGGCACGCCGTGGATCCTGATCGGCTGCTACTTCACCATCGCCTTGCCGTTCATGTACCGGGCCATCACCAACAACCTGCAGGCCATTCACCTGCACGACCTGATGGACGCAGCCCAGCTGCTCGGCGCCAGCACCTGGCAAGCCGCACTGCTGGTGGTGCTGCCTAACCTGCGCAAGGGCCTGATGGTGGCGCTGTTGCTGTCGTTCTCGTTCCTGTTCGGGGAATTCGTGTTCGCCAACCTGCTGGTCGGCACCCGCTACGAGACCCTGCAGGTGTACCTGAACAACATGCGCAACAGCAGTGGCCACTTCAACAGCGCGCTGGTGATTTCCTACTTCGCCTTCGTGCTGATATTGACCTGGGTTGCCAACCGCCTGAACAAGGACAAGACCTGACATGAGCTTCGTCAGCGTACAGCAATTGCACAAGAGCTATGCCGGCAACCCGGTTTTCGAGAACATCGACTGCCACATCGAGCGCGGCGAATTCGTCACCCTGCTCGGCCCCTCCGGGTGCGGCAAGTCCACGCTGCTGCGTTGCATCGCCGGGCTCACCCCGGTGGACCGCGGGCAGATCCTGCTGGACGGCCACGACATCGTGCCGCTGAGCCCGCAGCAACGCGGCATCGGCATGGTGTTCCAGAGTTACGCGCTGTTCCCCAACATGACCGTGGAGCAGAACGTTGCCTTTGGCCTGCGCATGCAGAAGGTCAAGGCCGAGGAAAGCCAGCGGCGCGTGCGCGAGGCACTTGACCTGGTCGAGCTGGGCACCTTTGCCGGGCGCTACCCGCACCAGTTGTCGGGCGGCCAGTGCCAGCGCGTGGCCTTGGCCCGCTCGCTGGTCACCCGGCCACGCCTGCTGCTGCTCGACGAGCCGCTGTCGGCACTGGATGCACGTATCCGCAAGCACCTGCGCGAGCAAATTCGCGCGATCCAGCGCGAACTGGGGCTGACGACCATCTTCGTCACCCACGACCAGGAGGAGGCGCTGACCATGTCTGACCGTATCTTCCTGATGAACCAGGGGCGCATTGTGCAAAGCGGCGATGCCGAAACCCTTTACACTGCGCCGGTGGACCTGTTTGCCGCAGGCTTTATCGGCAACTACAACCTGCTTGACGCGGACAGCGCCAGCCGCCTGCTGCAACGGCCGGTGGCCTGCCGCCTGGCGATCCGCCCGGAATCCATCACCTTGGGCCTGGCGGGTGAGCGCGACGCCGAGGTACGCAGCCATAGCCTGCTGGGCAACGTGATCCGCTACCGCGTTCAAGTGCGTGGCGTGGAACTGGTGGTCGACGTACTCAACCGCTCACCGGCCGACCTGCATGCAGACGGGCAACGGGTGAGTCTGTCGATCGACCCCTCGGCGCTACGCGAAGTGGCCTAAGGAGATGCAACACCATGGCATTGGCAATTTTCGATCTGGACGAAACCCTGATCCACGGCGACTGCGCGTCGCTGTGGAGTGAACAGATGGCCCGCTTGGGCTGGGTCGATGGCAAGGAATTCCTGCGCCGCGACCATGAGCTGATGGAAGCGTACGGCAAAGGCCACCTGCAGATGGAGGACTACATGGCCTTCAGCCTGGAGCCGATTGCCGGGCGCACCTTGGAAGAGGTCGAGCACCTGGTGGAGCCGTGGGTTGAAGAGGTGATCGAGCCAATCATCTACGGTGACGCCTGCCGCTGCATTGCCGAGCACCGCAAGCGCGGTGACCGCATCCTGATCATTTCGGCTTCAGGCACGCACCTGGTCGGGCCGATTGCGGCGCGGCTGGGGGTGGATGAGTACCTGGCGATCGAGCTGGAGGCGGTGAACGGGGTGTATACCGGCAACACCCATGGGGTACTGACCTACCGCGAAGGCAAGATTACCCGGCTGCTGGAATGGCTGGACCAGGAGCAGGAGAACCTGGAGGGGGCGAGTTTCTATTCCGATTCGAGGAATGACCTGCCGTTGTTGTTGAAGGTGGATCACCCTTATGCGGTGAACCCGGATGGGGTGTTGCGCGAGCATGCCGAGAAGAATGGCTGGCCTGTTTTGAGTTGGACTTGAGGGCCGTAGGGGCGCTTTGCGCCCCGTTCGCGACACAAGGCCGCGCCTACAGGCAAATGCAACCTCCTGTAGGAGCAACCGTCTTTCTCAAAATTTGAAAAGCCTGTGCGATTCGTTCACCCGCGAAACGGCCAGGCCTGCGGGCCAGTTTCTGCCAGGCATTGTGCATTGCCGGCACCACCGTAAGCGCGGGTGAACCCGCTCCTACATCGATCGATGATACCGGCCCGGCCCCGCAGGGCTACCGGCCACCCCCGCCCGGCGTAGGAGCGGGTTTACCCGCGAAAGGGCCGGGCCTGCGGGCCAGTTTCTGCCAGGCATTGTGCATTGCCGGCACCACCGTATTCGCGGGTGAACCCGCTCCTACATCGATCGATGATGCCGGCCGGCCCCGCAGGGCTACCGGCCACCCCAGCCCGTTGTAGGAGCGGGTTTACCCGCGAAAGGACCGGGCCTGCTAGCCGATTTCTGCCAGGTATTGTGCGTTGCCGGCACCACCGTATTCGCGGGTGAACCCGCTCCTACATCGATCAATGATGCCGGCCCGGCCCCGCAGGGCTGCCGGCCACCCCCGCCCGTTGTAGGGGCCTTGTGTCACGATGGGCTGCTCAGCAGCCCCGGCAACCTCAAGCCAGGCTCGGGTCGATCACCATCACCAACTTGCCCGACACCTGGTTGGTCTCCAACTCGGCATACGCCGCCTGGGCGAACTCCACAGGGTACGTATCGACCAGTTGCGGCGACAAGCGCCCTTCGCTGAACAGCGGCCACACCTGCTGTTGCAAATCGCGCAGCAGTTCGGCCTTGAAGCTGTCATCACGGTTGCGCAGGGTCGAACCGGTGATCCCCAGGCGCTTGCCCAGTACCTGTGCCAGGTCCAGCTCGAACGTGCGGCCGCCCATCAGGCCGATGATCACCCAGCGCCCGTCACGGGCCAGCAGTTTGAGGTTGAGCTCACCATAGCTGGCCCCCACCGGGTCGAGAATCACGTCGAACGGGCCCAGCCCTTCCAGCGCGTCGAGGTTCTGGTTACGCACCACACCACCTGCTGCGCCCAAGTCCTGGCAATAGGCCAGGCGCTCAGCCGAGCCGACGCTGACCCATACCGGGCTGCCAAACGCCTTGCACAACTGAATGGCCGCCGAGCCGACGCCGCTGGCACCGGCGTGCACCAAGACCTTCTCGCCCGCCTTCAGCGCACCAAGCTGGAAGATGTTCAGCCAGGCAGTGGCGTACACCTCCGGCAGTGCAGCGGCTTCATGCAGGCCAAGGCCTTCGGGCACCGGCAGTACGTGGCGGGCGTCGACCACCACTTCCTCGGCCATGGCACCGCTGGCCAGCAGCGCGCAGACCCGATCACCTACGCGCCAGGCTGCGCCAGCGCCCACTTCTTCGACCACACCGGAGCACTCCAGCCCCATGTACGGGCTAGCACCCGGCGGTGGTGGGTACAAACCTTTCATCTGCAGCAAATCGGCGCGGTTCAACCCCGCCGCAGCCACGCGGATGCGCACTTGGCCCGCGTCACAGGTCGGGCGTTCGGCCTCGACCCAGGTCACATGTCCGTCAACGCCTTGCAATGCCTTCACAGTGCCTCCATAGTTGAATCATATGACCGAGCCTGGGATCGTTGTGCCCAGGCTTTTTGCAGTATGCGCCCGGCTCTTCTGGAACCGGCGAACGGAAAAGACGGCCTACTATGCGTGATCAATTGCCCCCACGTCGAATCAGCATGAAGCATTTCCTCCCAAGCACCGCCCTGGCCATGATGATCGGCCTGGGCAGCCTCGCGCTCGGCGGCAATGCAGCGGCCGCCAACAAATGGGACAGCCTGCAGCCCGACCGCGACGAAATCGTCGCCAGCCTCAATGTGGTGGAGTTGCTCAAGCGCCACCATTACAGCAAGCCGCCACTGGATGACGCCCGTTCGGTCATCATCTATGACAGCTACATCAAGCTGCTGGACCCGGCGCGCAGCTACTTCACCGCGGCCGATATCGCCGAATTCGACAAGTGGAAAACGCAATTCGACGATTTCCTCAAAAGCGGCAACCTCGACCCGGGCTTCACCATCTACAAGCGCTACCTCGACCGCGTCAAGCAACGCCTGGACTTCGCCCTGGCCGAGCTGAATAAGGGCGTGGACAAAATGGACTTCACCGCCAAGGAAACCTTGCTGATCGACCGCAAGGACGCGCCATGGTTGAAGGACCAGGCCGCGCTTGACGACCTGTGGCGCAAACGCGTCAAAGACGAAGTGCTGCGCCAGAAGATCGCCGGCAAAGAGCCCAAGCAGATCCAAGAAACCCTCACCAAGCGCTACAAGAACCAGCTGGCGCGCCTGGACCAGACCCGTGCCGAGGATATCTTCCAGGCCTACATCAACACCTTCGCCCAGTCCTACGACCCGCACACCAACTACCTGTCGCCAGACAACGCGGAAAACTTCGACATCAACATGAGCCTGTCGCTGGAAGGTATCGGCGCAGTGCTGCAAAGCGACAACGACCAGGTCAAGATCGTGCGCCTGGTGCCGGCCGGCCCGGCAGCCAAGACCAAGCAGGTGGCACCGGCAGACAAGATCATCGGTGTCGCCCAGGGCAACAAGGAAATGGTCGACGTGGTTGGCTGGCGCCTGGATGAAGTGGTCAAGCTGATCCGCGGCCCGAAAGGCTCGGTGGTGCGCCTGGAAGTCATCCCGGCCAGCAACGCACCGAGCGACCAGACCAGCAAGATCGTGTCGATCACCCGCGAGGCGGTGAAGCTCGAAGAGCAGGCGGCGAAGAAGTCGGTGCTCAAGCTCAAACAGGACGGGCGTGATTACAAGCTGGGCATCATCGAGATCCCGGCCTTCTACCTGGACTTCAAGGCCTACCGCGCCGGCGACCCGGAGTACAAGAGCACCACGCGTGACGTGAAGAAACTGCTCACTGAGCTGCAGAAAGAGAAAGTCGACGGCGTGGTCATCGACCTGCGCAACAACGGCGGCGGCTCGTTGCAGGAAGCCACCGAACTGACCAGCCTGTTCATCGAGAAAGGCCCGACGGTGCTGGTGCGCAACAGCGATGGCCGGGTCGACGTGCTGGAAGACGAAAACCCCGGTGCCTTCTACAAAGGGCCGCTGGCGCTGCTGGTCAACCGCCTGTCGGCATCGGCCTCGGAGATTTTCGCCGGTGCCATGCAGGACTACCACCGCGCGCTGATCATTGGCGGCCAGACCTTCGGCAAGGGCACCGTGCAGACCATCCAGCCGCTCAACCATGGCGAGCTGAAGCTGACACTGGCCAAGTTCTACCGGGTATCCGGGCAGAGCACCCAGCATCAGGGCGTGCTTCCGGACATCGACTACCCGTCGATCATCGACACCAAGGAAATCGGCGAAAGCGCCCTGCCCGAGGCCATGCCGTGGGACACCATCCGCCCGGTGGTCAAACCCGCTGCCGACCCGTTCAAACCGTTCCTGGCGCAGCTCAAGGCCCAGCACGAGGCACGTAGCGACAAGGATGCCGAGTTCACCTACATCCGCGACCGCCTGGCCCTGACCCAGAAGCTGATGAACGAGAAAACCGTCAGCCTCAACGAGCAGGACCGCCGTGCCCGCCACGACGAGATCGAGGCGAAACAACTGGCGCTGGAAAACACCCGCCGCAAGGCCAAGGGTGAAGAGCCACTCAAAGAGCTGAAGAAAGAGGACGAAGACGCGCTGCCGACCGAGGATGAAAACACCAAGCCGGAAGACGACGCTTACCTGGCGGAAACCGGTCGCATCCTGATCGACTACCTCAGCGCCAGCAGCAAAGTGGCCAAGAAGTAAGGCCGCTGGTCGTCGCGACACAACAAGGGCCGGGCATGCAAATGCCCGGCCCTTTCATTTCATGCCTGCCTGGATAAAAACCCGGTGCAGTTGCGATCAGGCGCTTTCGGGGTAGCTGTATTCGAACACCCGCACCACTTCGGAAGCATGCCAAGAAGCGGCCTCCATACCGTCGATCGGGCCGGAAAAGCGCCCCAGGCGCTCTACGCATTCGAAAAAGCCGGTACGCGGCAAGCGGCTGGCCCCCTGGCTGATGACCAGCGAACTGCGCAGCGGTTGCTCGGCACGCGCGTCCAGCACCGCCAGGTATTCCAGTGCAGCGGTCAGTGTCTGCATGGCCGGGCTGGGCAATTGCAAGCGCTCGATCAGCGCTCGGTAAGTCAGCAAGTGGCGTTGACGGCGGGCCAGGTCAAGCTCGCCCAGCAGGTTGTCCCAATGCTGACGGCTGATCCTGACCTGGCTCATGATGGCTCGCTCCAGCCCGCGACCCCCAGGTGCCAGGCCAGGGCACGGCGGATGGCGGCATCCGGGTGGCGTTCGCCTGATTCGATCATGGCCAGGTAGGCCGGGCTGACCCCAACATTGCGCGCCAGTTGTTCAGGCGCGATGCCCTTGGCCTGGCGGATCTGTGCAACTTCACTGAACGCCGGCAACGCTGCAACGGCTGCGGCGGGAGCCGGCTCGCTGGCAGCGGCCTCGGCAGGTGCCTGCCCTGCAGCCTGCAGCAGCGCCTGGTACTGCTCCCAGGGAACCACGGCGTACTCGGGCTGACCGTCGCGGCTGATGACCTGAATACCCATTACAAACCCCTTCAACAAGGATTACAGCATGCAATCCATACGGCCTATCTGGGGGAGCCGGCATAGGCGTTGCGATACAGCGCGGCGACCCTGCCCTTTCATCCAACCGGATGACAGCCAATAGCGAACGGCAATCGGGCTGCTCCCCTTCTGTTATATCTCATTGTAAGAGATTTCCAGCAGGCGTGCTCGAGAGCGAGCATCGCCAGACGAGGTCGGCCTCCAATGAATGTCATCGCCAGTTTGCAATCGTTGAAGCACGCACAGAATCAGAGAACAAGTATCAAGATGGATCGTTGGCTTCCCTGATCGGATCGCCGATACATTGATTGAAGACGAGCTCCAAAGCCTGGTCATTGCCTTGAAAAGACTCGATATTCGCCGCTACCCACTGCTCCTGGCCAACCCTTCCCCAGGTGATCTCGAAACCAGCGTTCACGACTAGCCATTCAAACAGAACACGTTGAGCCCGACCATTACCTTCACGGAAGGGATGAGCGACATTCAATGTTCCATACGATTGAGCAACGGAAACCACGAGCGAATCACGAGAGTAGCCTTCAAACCAGCCCGCCCGCGCCATTCTGGAAAATTCTTTCGCTACCTCTGGCTCGATACGATCCGGTACACAGAAGTGGCTATGGCCCTTGCTGATCTTTACGGATCGAGTTTCTCCAGCCCAACTGTAGATACTGGAAAACAGACAGCGGTGAATTCGTTTTAATGTACCTAGATCGTATGGAGGCTCTTCGAAGTCCAGCTGCGATGCTGCTACCTGGGTGAGGTAACGCTCAGCTTCCGTCAGATCCTCTGCATTGCGCAGATTGAGAAGGTTCTTCAGGACGTCCGTGTCAGGGTAGCAATCAGGGTCTTGATAAACCCCATACTTGTCGTCACTCAAGCTTTGAGTTGCCGCACGGCTTCGCGTGCAGCAGCACGGGCAGGCAACTTTGCTTTGCCTTCGTCTGGCGGCACAATAAAGCCTTCAAGGCGCAGGCTGTTTTCGAAATTCGCAGTGCGATGCTTGGCGAACCACGCTTTTTTGGCGTGCAGGCTTAGCTTATCCATGGGCGAGTCTCTAATGTCTGTAGGTGTCATTGTAGCCGACAGACTCCAAGCCAAGCCAGCTACCCAAAAATTTCGATTTTACCGGGTACTGCGCTCCAGGCGCAGTGCTTCCGGTGTCGCGGGTAGCCGCTCGACCACGCGTAGCCGCTCGGGTGCCTGGCTGTCGCGCCAGGCCCTGAACCGGGCCAGCTCGTCGGCCACGGTTTTCAGTACCCAGCCCAGCACTGCGATGTCGTCGAGGAACCCGACGCCTAGCAACCAGTCGGGGATAGCGTCGATGGGGCTGACGAAATACAGCAGGCCAGCGACGATGGTCACCAGCGCCTTGGGGCTGATGGCGCGGTATTCGCCGCGCCACCATGCAAGGCACAGCGACTGCAGCAATTTCACGTCGTCACGCAACTGGCCAAGGCGTGGGCCTTTGCGCGCCACGGCGAACAGCAAGGCCGGCAACCGGCCACGGCTGAGCAGGCGCTCGGCCAAGGGCAGGAAACGGGCGAAATTCCAGGGTGCGCTCATGGAACCTCCGAGAGGGAAAAGGTTATCCACATTTATTGTGGATAACCTTGTGAACAGGCCACAGTTTCCGACCCTGGGTGCCTGCCAGGCAAGGGCCCCGGTCAGATCGGGCGTTTTTTACACAGTCGTTACAGGCTGTTACTACCAGCGCCGCGAGCGACTTGCGTCAGAAGCGTCCTACTTCTTCACGCTGCATTTCCTCGGACAGTATCAGCACTGGCAGGTTCGTCCAAGCAGCTGAAACGAAAACGCCCCGTCAAGACGGGGCGTTTTCGGCAAACAGCCAGTGTTACTTGGCAGGGGCCTCGGCAGGCGCTTCAGCGGGGGCTTCAGCGTCCGGCTCAGCGCCTTGCAGCTGGGCCGGGTCCTTGATGGCGATCAGTTCAAGATCGAACACCAGTACCGAGTTGGCCGGGATCAGCGGGCTTGGGCTTTGTGCACCGTAGGCCAGTTCAGCCGGGATGAACAGCTTGTACTTCTCGCCAACGTGCATCAGTTGCAGGCCTTCGACCCAACCCGGGATGACGCCGCTCACCGGCAGGTCGATCGGGCTGCCGCGCTCGACGGAGCTGTCGAAGACCTTGCCGTCGATCAGCTTGCCTTCGTAGTGGACCGTCACCACGTCAGTCGGCTTGGGCTGCGGGCCGTCGGCCTTCTTGATCACTTCATACTGCAGGCCCGAAGCGGTGGTGACGACACCCGGCTTCTTGGCGTTTTCCTCAAGGAACTTCTTGCCAGCAGAGGCGGCTTCTTCGCTGGCCTTGGCCAGGCGCTCTTCGGCACGTTTCTGCAGCGAGGTGAAGGCCTCTACCAGCTCTTCGTCCTTGATACGCTGTTCTTTCTTGCCAACGGCGTCTTCGATACCGAGGGCGACTGCTTTGGAATCAAGGTCTTCCAAGCCCTCCTGAGCCAGGCTCTTGCCCATGTTCAGGCCGATTCCGTAGGAGGCTTTCTGCGCCGGGGTCTTCAGCTCGGGGCTGCTGGCCTGTTGATCACAGCCAGCCAGTACCAGGCCAACCAGGGCAACCGCAGCCGCCAAACGATGCTGTTTCATGTCATTTCCTTGTTCATGCGCCATAAGGGCAATCAGGGTAGAAGCCGCGAGCTTATCAGGCGTCCCCAACCCATGGCTACCGGCATAAGAGCCAACAAACAGGGAATAGTTCCACAGCCTTGCGCACGGCCCAAACCCCGTGCGCCTGCCGGTTCAACCTCATGGCGCTGAGTGCCCGGCTGACAGCGCCGGCTCAGGGGTAAACGCCCTCGCGGTACTGCCCGGCCACTTCGCGCAGCACTTCGCATACCCACTGCCCCGCCAGGCTTTGCGGCAGGGCCGCATTGCGACAGATGCCCACCGAGCCACCGGGTTCACGCACACCCAGGTCAAGCTCGACCAACTCGCCACGGCGCAGGTCGAGCAGTACGGCATCGCGCGGCGCCACCCACACGCCGTCACTGCTCAGCAGGTAGCGCCGGCTCAACGCCAGGGACAGCGTTTCCAGGCGCTGCGCCGGCATCTGGATGCCGCATTGCACGAACAGGCTGTCGGCATGCTGGCGGATGGTGGTACCCGCAGGCGGCAAGACCAAGGGGTAACGCCCTACCTGGCCGCGCTCAACGGGTGTGCCGGCCAGCAGTGGGTGACCTGGGCGTACCACCAGGCTCATCGACTCGCTGTACAGGTGCTCGAACGACAAACCCTGGATTTGCGGGCTGTCGGTCATGCGCCCGACCACCAGCTCCAGTTCCCCCAGGTGCAGTTGGCCAAGCAGCTGTGCGCTGACCCCGGTGACTACCCGGATCACCAGCGCTTCATGACGCTGATGCAGGCGGCACAGCACTTCGGGCATGAGCAGGCCCTCGACCGTGGACAGCACGCCGATGCGGACCTGCGACGGCGCCCGTGCCTCGCCGCGCAGGCTGCTGACGCCATCGCGCAGGGCTTGCACGCTGGGCCCGGCATAGCGCATGAAGCGCGTACCGGCCAGCGTCAGCTCGACCCCTTGGCGGCTGCGTGCGAACAGCCGCGTTTCCAGCAGGTCTTCGAGCTCCTTGAGCGTCTTGGAGATCGCCGGCTGACTGATGGCGAGCACGTTGGCAGCCCTGGCCAGGCTGCCCTGCCGGGCAATCTCCAGAAAGCACAGCAGGTGGCGGTACTTGATGCGGGTGTCGAGGTTCATGCCGGCAAGCTTACCGCATCGCCACCTGTGGCGTATCCGGGTCGCGCTGCTGGCGGCGGAACTGCCCGGGTGGCAGGCCGTGGATCTGGCGGAAACGTCGGGAAAAGTAGGCTTCGTCGGCAAAGCCGCACAGCCGTGCCACCTCGCCCACCGGGCGGCTGCCGTTGA
Source organism: Pseudomonas sp. NY5710 (assembly GCF_013305665.1). Classification (NCBI taxonomy): domain Bacteria; kingdom Pseudomonadati; phylum Pseudomonadota; class Gammaproteobacteria; order Pseudomonadales; family Pseudomonadaceae; genus Pseudomonas; species Pseudomonas sp. NY5710. The sequence goes on along the minus strand of NZ_CP045554.1, from coordinate 1,287,706 downwards.
GCAGGTAGTTGCGTGCGGCGTGCATGCGCCGCTCCAGCACCAGCTCGCTGAAGGTCTTGCCGATTTCCTTGCGCAGCCAGTGGGTCAAATAGGTGGGCGACAGGTAGGTGGCGGCGGCGACCTTCTGCAGGTTGAGGTCGGGGTCGTCGATATGCCTGCGCAGGTATTCGCTCATGCGGCCCAGCGCCGCACGGCGGCTGAGCTGTGCGGCATTGCTCTCGGCCAGTTCGCGCAGCGGCTCGGCATACAGGCCACAGACCTGGCCGATCAGTTGCAGCAACAGGCCCTTGAGGATTTCGCGGGTGCCGAAGCGGCGGTTGGCATCCAGTACACGCATGCGGTCGAGGACTTGCCGTAACTCGGCAAAGTCGGCCTCGCCCAGGCAAAAGTCGAGGTGCTCCTGAAAGCGGAACGGGGACAGCTCTGGCGCCTGCAGGATCGACACCTCTTCCAGGTCCATCGGGTCACAGGCCAAGTGCGGCAGCAGGAAGGTCTGGGAGAAGTTGATCACCACGAAGTCACTGTTGGCCGGGTGCGGGATCACATGCACCCGGTGCGGCAGGATGAAAGCCAGGGTGTTGCGCCTGAAGGGGCGCTGCACGCTACCGATGTGTTGCACCGTGTCGCCGCCCAGGTTGACCTGGATCTGGAAGTACTCGTGGCGATGTGGCGCTGTCTCGGCGGGGCGGCCGCGCTGGTCGCGGATGTAGAAGTCCATCAGCTCGCTGCGCTGCTGCATGACGTAGGTCGGGACCTCGCGCTTTGGGGGCATTGGGCTTACTCCAGGTTCCAGAATGGCGCTGCCTGTTCCGGCCTCTTCGCGGGCTCACCCGCTCCCACAGGTGCAGCGCAGCCCCAAGCCCGGTGATGATGCTGTGGGAGCGGGCGTGCCCGCGAAGAGGCCGGAACAGGCAATGCAAGTTGTACGATGTCCAAACTCATCAAATTAAACCCGTCTGCAAAAACCTGCGCAACCCTGAGCGCCCACAGCCCTCTAGAAATGCGACACCCAGCAGAAAAACCGGTCAAAACCCCGCCTCCCGATTTTTTTGGACAGTTCAGCCTTACCCCGCCTCCTGTGAAAAAAACGATCTAAAACCGCCGTTGCATTCAGGACGTTGTACGACCACCTTAGTAAAGGGACTGCAGCCCAACCTCTACCAACAACAACAAACGAGGTCGACTCATGTCGAGCACGCCTACCCCCCGCGCCGCGTCATCGTACGCGCTGGACGCGGCCCCTGCCCAGCGTCTGCCCACCCGCCGGCGCTGGTTCATGCTGTCGCTGCTGCTGGTGGCGACCATCATCAACTACGTCGACCGGGTGAACATTTCCATCGCCGCGCCGTTCATGGCCAAGGACCTTGGCCTGGACAAGGTCGAGATGGGCCTGATTTTCTCCGCCTTCGCGTGGACCTACGCCCTGGCCTTGGTGCCGGCAGGCTTCATCGCCGACCGCTTCGGCTCGCGCCTGACCTACGGCGTGTCGCTGATCAGCTGGTCGGCAGTGACCGTGGCCCAGGGCCTGGCCAGTGGCTTTGCCTCGCTGTTCGGCCTGCGCCTGGCGGTCGGTGCCATGGAGGCCCCGGCCTTCCCGGCCAACAGCCGCGCCGTCACCGTGTGGTTCCCCGCCCGCGAGCGCGGCATGGCCAGCAGCATCTACGTGTGCGGCCAGTACCTGGGCACGGCGCTGTTCACTGGCGCCCTGCTGTGGCTGGCGACCACCTACGACTGGCGCCATGTGTTCTACAGCACGGGCCTGGTCGGCATCGTGTTTGGCGTGGTGTGGCTATTCCTGTACCGCGACCCGTTGAACTGCAAGAAGGTCAGCAAGGAAGAACTGGCCTACATAGAGAACGGCGGCGGCCTGGTCAAAAGCAGCCAGCAACGCACCCGTTTCGACTGGCGCCAGGTCGCCGAGCTGTTCCGCTACCGCCAGGTGTGGGCGATCTGCCTGGGCAAGTTCGCCAGCACCTCGGCGCTGTATTTCTTCCTGACCTGGTTCCCGACCTACCTGATCGAAGAGCGCCAGCTGACCTTGATCAAGGTCGGCATTTTCGCGGTCATGCCGTTCATTGGCGCCACGGTTGGCATCCTGCTGGCGGGCATCGTCTCCGACCTGCTGATCCGCAAGGGCTACTCGCTGTCATTCGCCCGCAAGCTACCGCTGGTGGTGGGCTCGATGCTGGGCATGTCGATCGTGCTGGTGAACTTCACCGACTCCAACGTGCTGTGCATCGCCGTCCTGACCCTGGCGTTCTTTGCCCAGGGTATCGCTTCGTCGTCATGGGCGGCGGTGTCGGAAGTGGCGCCCAAGGAGCTGATCGGCCTGACCGGCGGGATTACCAGCCTGGCCGCGAACATTGGCGGCATCGTTACGCCCATCGTGATTGGCGCGATCGTGCAGGCCAGCGGTTCATTCGCCATGGCGTTCTGGTTCATTGGCGCGGTGGCGTTGATGGGGACGCTTTCGTATTCGCTGCTGCTGGGGAAGCTGTACCGCATCGAGCTCAAGACTGCAGCTTGAGATTCCCACGGCCTGTGCTGGCCTCATCGCTGGCAAGCCAGCTCCCACAAGGCCTGCGCAGTTGCCTGGACCTGTGGGCGCCGGCTTGCCGGCGATAGGGCCGGTACAGGTTGCCTGGATAGTCCAACCCAACCCCGCTTTCGTCCAACTTTACCGGCCAGCCCGTGACATACGCTGGCCACCCCAGCAAGGAGGATTGACCCATGACTTACCTGTTCAACCCGCCGGCCATCGTCAGCCTGCCGATCCGCGGCAGCGATGTGCGCTTTCCGGTCGGCCGGGTGTTCTGCCTGGGCCGCAACTACCCATGGCCGGAAACCTACGGGCCGGCGCCACAGGAGCCGGTGTTCTTCATGAAACCAGCGAGCAATGTGGTCGAGGCAGCGGGCGAGCTGCCCTTCCCGCCGCAGACCGACGAGTTCTGCCACGAAATCGAGCTGGTCGCAGCCATCGCCAAGGGCGGTGCCGACATCGCCCCGGAGCATGCCCTGGAACACGTGTTCGGCTTTGCCGCCGGCCTGGACATGACCCGGCGCGATCACCAGCGCAAGGCCAAGGCCGAGGGCCTCCCCTGGGAGGCGGCCAAAGTGTTCGAGGCCTCGGCCCCCATGACTGCCATCGTCCCCGCCAGCGAGTGCGCCTGGCCGCTGAATGCGACGCTGTGGCTGCAGGTCAATGGCCAGGAGCGCCAGCGTGCCCACATCAGCCAGCAGACCTGGGCATTGGCCGAAGTCATCAGCCGGCTGTCCCGCCAGCTGCCGCTACGCCCGGGTGACCTGATCATGACCGGCAGCCCGCCCGGGGTGGCGGCGCTGAACCCAGGCGACACCCTCCACGCCGGCATCGACGGTATCGGCGAACTGCACTTGCACGTCGGCCCCCGCCCTGCCGGGCAAGCCGCCCACGCTGCCTGATTCCCCTGGAGTGAAGAAATGAAGCAGAACAGGAAAATCGCTTTGGTCACCGGCGCCGGCAGCGGCATCGGCCGCGCCGTCGCCCTCGCCCTGCTGGAAGATGGCTTCAGCCTGGTCCTCGCCGGGCGCCGTCTCGAACCGCTGCAAGCGGTGGTCGAACAGGCGCAGGCTGCGGGCGGTGAAGCCATGGCGGTAGCCACTGACGTGCGCGATGAACAGAGCGTCGCGCAGCTGTTTGCCACCGTCGAGGAGGTACATGGCCGCCTCGACGTGATTTTCAACAATGCCGGCATCAATGCCCCGGCCGTACCGGTCGACGAGCTGCCGCTGGAAAACTGGCGCAACGTCATCGCCACCAACGTCGATGGGGTGTTCCTCTGTGCCCGCGCGGCCTTCGGCCTGATGCGCCGCCAGCAGCCGCAAGGCGGGCGGATCATCAACAACGGCTCGATCTCGGCGCATACCCCGCGCCCGTTCACCGCGCCCTACACCGCCAGCAAGCATGCGGTGCTGGGCCTGACCAAGGCACTGGCGCTGGACGGCCGGCCTTACAACATCGTCTGCAGCCAGGTGGACATTGGCAACGCCCTGACCGAGCTGTCCGAGCGCATGACCCGTGGTGTGCGCCAGGCCAATGGCGAGATCGCCGCCGAGCCAATGCTAAACGTGCGCCATGTGGCCGACGCGGTGCGCTACATCGCTGCGCTGCCGCTGGACGCCAATGTACTGAACATGACCGTGATGGCCAGCAACATGCCATTCGTTGGCCGTGGCTGAACCTTGCTTTCGATGAACCCTGTTCCTGATGGAGTGACCGATGAAACCCGAAGTCCTGCAACTTAGCCCGATCCTCATCCCGCAGATCCGTGAGCGCCTTGAACAGTTGTTCACCGTACACCGCTACTACGAACAGGCCGACAAGGACGCCTATGTCAGCCAGCATGCCGACAATATCCGCGGCGTGATCACCGGTGGCCACACGGGTATCAGCCAGGCACTGATGGCGCGCCTGCCCAACCTGGAAGTGATCGCGGTCAATGGTGTCGGCACCGACGCGGTCGACCTGGCCTACGCCCGCGACCGCGGCATCCAGGTGACAGCGACCATCGGTGCCCTCACCGAGGACGTTGCCGACCTCGCCATCGGCCTGCTGATCGGTGTGTGCCGGGGCATCTGCACCGGTGACCGTTTCGTGCGCGCCGGCCATTGGGCCACCAGTGCCACGCCGCTGGCACCGTTGCCACTGGCCCGTCAGGTGTCGGGCATGCGCGTGGGCATTGTCGGCATGGGCCGGGTCGGCCGCGCGGTGGCGCAGCGGGCAGCCGCGTTCGGTTGCCCGATTCGCTACACCGATTTGCAGGCGCTGGATGTGCCATACGGCTTCGAGGCCGACCTGCTGCAGTTGGCAAAGAACAGCGACGCACTGATCCTTGCAGCGGCGGCCGACAAGGGTGAGGCGCTGATTGGTCGCGACGTGCTGCGGGCCTTGGGCAGCGAGGGTTACCTGATCAACATCGCGCGCGGCAAGCTGGTGGACGAACCGGCCTTGATCGCCGCATTACAGGCTGGCGAGATCGCCGGCGCGGCGCTGGATGTGTTTGCCGATGAACCGCGAGCGCCCGAGGCGTTGTTCGAGCGTGAGGACGTGGTACTGCAGCCGCACCGGGCCAGTGCCACCGTGCAGACCCGCACGCGCATGGGCCAGATGGTGGTGGCCAGCCTGGTGGATGTGTTTGCCGGGCGCACGCCGCAGGGGCTGGTGTTCTGAGGCACGTGTGCCGGCCTCTTCGCGGGCTCGCCCGCTCCCACACATTCATCGCAGGGCTTGAGGGCTGCGCTGTACCTGTAGGAGCGGGCAAGCCCGCGAAAGGGCCGGCACTGGCAATACACGAGAATCAGGCCACACCCAGTTCCACCGCCTCACCCTTCAACCGCACCGGCCACACCCGCAAGCGCTGCCCGCCATCCTCCAGGCATTCCCCGGTGTGCAGGCTGAAATGCTGCTTGTACAAAGGCGCCGCCACCACCAGCTCACCCTGCACGCTCCCCACCAAGCCGCGGCCGATGATGTTGGCCCCGGAGCGTGGGTCGCGGTTGTCCACCGCGTACAGCGCCTGGGCTTGGCCAGGCAGATAGAACAGCGCCACCTGGGCACCGTCGAGCCACACCACCACACCGGAATCAGCCACCAGGTCTTGCGCCCGGCACACGGCCTGCCAGTTCTCGCGTTCGTTCACAGCAGCACTGGACAACATCATCAGACAGCCTCCTCGACAGTGGGGATCAGGTGCAGCGGCGCGGCAGGCCGGCGTTGTTCGCGTTCACGCACGAAGTGCACGTCCGGGTCGGCGCGCTGGTCGTTTACAAAGGTTCGGAAGCGCTTGAGCTTCTCAGGGTCGTTGAGGGCGTTGGCCCATTCGCACTGGTACTGGTCGACCACATGCTGCATCTGCGCTTCCAGTTCGCTGGCCAGGCCGAGGCTGTCGTCGATGACCACCTGTTTCAGGTAGTCCAGCCCGCCTTCGAGGTTTTCACGCCACACCGAAGTGCGCTGCAGCTTGTCGGCGGTGCGGATATAGAACATCAGCACGCGGTCGATCAGGCGTACCAGGGTTTCGTCATCCAGGTCGGTGGCAAACAGTTCGGCATGCCGCGGGCGCATGCCGCCGTTACCGCACACGTACAGGTTCCAGCCCTTGTCGGTGGCGATCACGCCAATGTCCTTGCTCTGCGCCTCGGCACATTCGCGGGTGCAGCCAGACACGGCGAACTTGAGCTTGTGCGGACTGCGCAGGCCCTTGTAGCGGTCTTCCAGGCGCAGGGCCATGGCCACGCTGTCCTGCACGCCGTAGCGGCACCAGGTACTGCCCACGCACGACTTCACCGTACGGGTCGATTTGCCGTAGGCATGGCCTGTTTCGAAACCAGCCTCGATCAACTCCCCCCAGATGAGCGGCAATTCGTGCAGTTGGGCGCCGAACAGGTCGATGCGCTGGCCGCCGGTGATCTTGGTGTACAGGTCGTATTTCTTGGCCACCTGGCCAATCACGATGAGTTTGTCCGGGGTGATTTCCCCCCCCGGAATACGCGGCACCACCGAATAGGTGCCGTTTTTCTGCATGTTGGCCATGAAGGTGTCGTTGGTGTCCTGCAGCGGCACCAGCGCCGGGTCCATGATCGGCTGGTTCCAGCAGGAGGCAAGGATATTGCCCACCGCCGGCTTGCAGATGTCACAGCCGGTGTGGCCCTTGCCGTGACGTGCGAGCAGTTCGCTGAAGGTGCGGATGCCCTCCACCCGCACCATGCCGTAGAGTTCTTGCCGGGTGTAGGCGAAGTGCTCGCACAGGCTTTTGTCCACCGCTACACCGCGGGCCGTCAGTTCATGCTCGAAGACTTGCTTGAGCAAGGCTGCGCAGCCGCCACAGCCGGTTGCCGCCTTGGTGCAGCCCTTGACCGCAGCCAGGTCGCTGCAGCCGCTGTCGATGGCGGCACAGACTGCACCCTTGCTGACGTTATGGCAGGAGCAGATGGTGGCGCTGTCGGGCAAGGCGTCGGCCCCCAGCGCTGGTGCTGCGCCGCCTTGCGGCAGGATCAGCGCGGCGGGGTCAGCCGGCAGGGCAATACCGTTCTGGGCATACTGCAGCAAGGTGTCGTAATAGCTGTTGTCGCCAACCAGCACCGCACCCAGCACATGCTTGCCGCTGGCATCCACTACCAGCCGCCGGTAGGCGCTGTTGGCTTCGTCGATGAAGCGGTAGCTGCGTGCACCGGGCGTAGCCCCGTGGGCATCACCGATCGAACCGACGTCTACCCCCAGCAACTTGAGCTTGGTCGACATGTCGGCACCGCTGAACGGCACCGGCGCCTCGCCGCAGAGCAATGCCGCCAGGTTGCGCGCCATGCTGTAGCCGGGCGCGACCAGGCCGAACACGCTACCGTTCCACGATGCGCATTCACCGATGGCAAAGATGCGCGGGTCACTGCTGCGGCAGTGCTCGTCGATCACTACCCCGCCGCGTGGGGCGATGTCCAGGCCGCAGGCACGACCAAGGGCATCTTGCGGGCGAATGCCAGCAGAGAACACGATCAGGTCGGTTTCCAGGTATTGGCCACCGTCGAAGTTCATGCGGTAGCGGTAGGCGTCGCCCTGGCTGATGGACTGAGTGGCACGCGACAGGTGCACACCCACGCCCAGCGCTTCGATCTGTGCCTTGAGCGCTGCGCCGCCCTCGCCATCCAGCTGCACCGGCATCAGCCGTGGCGCGAACTCCACCACGTGGGCTTCCAGGCCAAGCGACTTGAGGGCGTTGGCCGCTTCCAGCCCCAGCAGGCCACCCCCCACCACCACGCCACGGCGGGCGCTGGCGGCGGCAGCGCGAATGCCATCGAGGTCGTCGAGGGTACGGTAGACCAGGCGGGCATCACCGCTGGAGCCCTCGATCGGCGGCACAAAGGGGTAGGAACCGGTCGCCAGGACCAGTTGGTCGTAGCCGTAGCGGCCTTGGGCGGTAACCACCTCACCGCGCTCGCGATCGATCTGCAGGACCGCTTCGCCAAGGTGCAGGTGCACGCCGCTGGCGGTGTAGAAGTCGTGCTCGCACAGGGCCAGGGTTTCGGCACAGCTACCGCCAAAGTACTCGGACAGGTGCACCCGGTCGTAGGCGCGCTGGCGCTCCTCGCCGAACACCCGTACCTCGAACTGCTGCAGGGCGCCGCGGCTGACCAGTTGTTCCACACAGTGGTGGCCGACCATGCCGTTGCCGACGATGACCAGTCGCTCTCGTTGCCCGCTGCTCGCTGTTGCCTTCATAAGCCGATCCTCGATCAAAAAAAAGCGCCTGGAGCCGAAGCTCCAGGCGCCTTTGCCTGTATTCATCACGGTAGGGGGCCCGGTTGATCGCCGTTGATCAGTGGGCTTTGTTGTTACATGGGCTAAGCAGGGAGTGTGCCAAGCCTGTTCCCGGGGGTGGACGCATTACGCGCAAACCCGCGCCTGCACGGGCCTGCACAGCGGTCCAGGCCTATGCAGCAGCGGGTTCGCCCGCGAACCACCCGGCATCGGCTGCGCACACTCGCAGTGCACTGCAACCCATCGCGGTGCACATCAATACACGTCACGCCGGTAGCGCCGGGCCTGGTTCAGGCCGTCCACGTAGGCATCAGCCGCTGCGGCATCCATGCCGCCATGCTCGGCGACAATCGCCCGCAAGGCCGCATCTACATCCTTGGCCATGCGCTGGGCATCACCGCAGACATAGAAGTACGCCCCGGCCTGCAACCATTGCCACAGCTGCGCGCCGTGCTCGAGCATGCGCGTCTGCACGTAGATCTTTTGCGCCTGATCACGCGAGAACGCCGTGTCCAGCCGCAGGTGCCCCGTGGCTTGCCAAGCCTGCAATTGCGCCTGGTAATAAAAGTCGCTTGCAGCGTGCTGCTCGCCGAAGAACAGCCAGTTCGGCCCGCTGGCGCCGCGCGCTTCGCGCTCTTCAAGGAACGCCCGAAACGGCGCAATGCCAGTGCCAGGGCCGACCATGATCAACGGCACACCATCGTCCTCAGGCAGGCGGAAGTGCTTCGACACCTGCGGAAAAATCGCCACCTTCAACGCCTGTGCCCGGTCGGCCAGGAAGCTGGAGCACACACCTTTGCGATCACCGTAGCGCACCGTGGAAACGGTCAGGTGCACCTGTTGAGGGTGCGCCAGTGGGCTGGAACTGATCGAGTACAGCCGTGGCTGCAACGGCTTGAGCAACGCGAGCCAACTGGCCAGTGGCAGTTGCTGCGGGAAGGCGCGCAACACATCGACCAGTTGCCGGCCCCACAACCACGCGTGCAGTTCGGCCTTGCAGTCGGGCTGCAGCAGGCGCTGCAGGTCGGGGGCATTAGCGGCGAACACCTGCAGTTGCTGTGGGGTGACCTTGGCGATTTCCAGGTGTGCCTGCAGGGCTTCGGCCAGCGGCATGGCGGGCTGGCCCTTCAATTCCACCAGCGCCTGGCCGTCAAGTTGCATCAGCGCCAGCAGTTCTGCGACCAGCGCCGGACAGTTGCGTGGCCATACCCCCAGGGCGTCGCCGGCGGCGTAGGTGAAACCGCTGCCACTGAGGTCGAAGACCAACTGGCGGGTTTCCTTGCTGGCACCGGGGTCGTTGAGCAGGCGGTTTTCCAGCAGGGTGGCCGCCCAGGGCCGCTGCTTGGTGTAAGCCGCCACGGGTGCCGCTGCCCCGGCCGGTTGTGCCGCGGCGGTGCTGCCCAGGCTTGGCAGCAGCGCCTCCAGCCAGCCGGCAAACGCTTCGTCGAAGTCGGGCTCGCACTCCACCCGTTGCAGCAGGCGCCGGCCGCCCAGCTCGGCCAGCCGCTGGTCCAGCTTGCGGCCAAAACCACAGAACTGCTCATAACTGGAGTCGCCTAAGGCCAGCACGGCATACGGCAGCTCGGCGCAGTGGCCGCCCTCCTGACCCTGCAACGCCTGCCAGAAGTTCGCGGCACTGTCGGGGGCCTCGCCATCACCGAACGTGCTGGTAATGAATACCACGCTGGCAGCGCCGCGTAGCTGGCTGGGGCGGGTCGCCTGCATGCAACTGAGCTGCACCTGCAGGCCTGCGCCGCGCAGGCGTTCGGCGCAGCGCTCGGCCAGCAGTTCACAGTTGCCGGTCTGCGAAGCCCATACCACCTGGTGCAGCGGCTGGGCTGGCGCCGCGGCCGGTGCCTGGGCCGGGGTCGCGAACAGCCCGGCCAGCAAGCCGTCAACGAACATACGCCGGCTGGCCGGCAGCGGCGCACTGGCCGGCAGGCTGGGCACACCGTCGGCGCGCGCCTGGGCCAGCCCCAGCAAAAAACCTTGCAGATAGTGCCGCTCGTCTTCGGCCAGCACCGGGGCCGGCAAGGTGTCCAGGCCTAACAGGCGGGACAAGGTGGCGGTCGGCATGCTGGCAGGCTCGGCAACGGTGGTGTGCAGTTCAAGGGCCTCGATACGCTCGCCGGCAACCCGCTGCAGGGCCACGGCGCAGTGCTTGAATGCAGGCTGCAACGACAGAGGGTCGAGCGCATCGCAGGTGACGGCATTGATGGCCAGCTGCTCACCGACCAGGTCGTTCCAGTGAAACGGCGCAAAGCAGTTGCCCGGCATGACCCGGTCGCTGATACGCGCCGGGAGCACGGCCTGGCCACGCCGCGAGCGAACGGCCACCTGGTCTTTCTCGGCAATGCCCAAACGGCCGGCATCTTCCGGGTGGATTTCAACGAACGGGCCGGGCTCCAGCTTGTTCAGCGCCGGTACCTTGCCGGTCTTGGTCAGGGTATGCCAATGGTGCTGCACGCGGCCGGTGTTGAGCACCAGGGGGAAGGCGTCATCCGGCAACTCAGCGGCCGGCAGCCAGGGCCGGGCGAAGAAGCGTGCCTTGCCACTGGCCGTGGGGAAGGCGATAGCCGGCCGCTGCCCTTGGTCATCGAGCAGCAGCGCCTGGCTGCTGCCATCGTTAAGGTAACGCAGCGGGCTGCGGTGCTGCTCGCGCCCCGGGGCGCTGGGCCACTGCCGGGGTTGCTGACGCAGGTCGGCATAGCTGATGCCACGCAGGTCATAGCCGGTGGCCGGGTTGTGAAAGCGGCGAATTTCCTCATACACCGCCTCGGCGTTCGGGTAGTCGAAGGCCTCGCCATAGCCCATCGCGCAGGCCACACGGGCGATAATCTGCCAGTCCGGCAGGCTTTGCCCGGGCGGCTCGACAGCGCGGGGCATCAGGGTCAGGTTGCGTTCGCTGTTGATCATCACGCCCTCGCCTTCGGCCCACAGCGCGGCAGGCAGCAGGATATCGGCGTAACGGTTGGTTTCGGTGTCGAGGAAGGCGTCCTGGGCGATCACCAGGTCGGCCTGGCGCAAGCCGTCGAGCACCTGCTGGCGGTTGGCGACACTGGCAACCGGGTTGCTGCAGATGATCCAGCAGGCTTTCACCTCGCCGGCCTTGAGTTGCTCGAACAGCGCCACCGTTCCCTCGCCGGCTTCGCTGCGCAGGCTACCGGGTGGCAGTTGCCACTGCTGTTCGACGAAGGCACGGTCGGCCGCCACCAGCGCCGAGCGCTGGCCGGGCAAGCCGGGCCCCATGTAGCCCATTTCGCGGCCGCCCATGGCATTGGGCTGGCCGGTCAACGAGAACGGCCCGCTGCCAGGGCGGCAAATGGCACCGGTGGCCAGGTGCAGGTTACAGATGGCATTGCTGTGCCAAGTACCGTGAATGCTCTGGTTCAGCCCCATGGTCCAGCAGCTCATCCAGTTGCCGGCTCTGCCGATCCATTGCGCGGCCTTGACGATGTCGGCCTCGGCCAGCCCGGTGATGGCGGCCACCCGTTCGGGGCTGTAGTCATCGAGCAAGGCGGGCATGTCGTCCCAGCCTTCGGTATGGCGGGCGATGAAATCGGGGTGGGTGTGGCCATTGCGATGCAGCAGGTGCAGCAGGCCATTGAGCAAGGCCATGTCGCTGCCGGGGCGCAGCTGCAGGAACAGGTCGGCCTTGTCGGCCGTGGCGCTGCGCCTGGGATCGACAACGATCAGTTTGGCCCCCGCCTTGACCCGGTCGAGCAGGCGCAGGAACAGAATCGGGTGGCAGTCAGCCATGTTCGAACCGATCACCAGAAACACATCGGCGTGCTCGAAATCCTCGTAGCTGCCAGGCGGGCCGTCGGCGCCTAGCGACAGCTTGTAGCCGCTGCCGGCACTGGCCATGCACAAGCGCGAATTGGACTCGATGTGGCGGGTGCGAATGAAACCCTTGGCCAGCTTGTTGGCCAGGTACTGGGCCTCCAGCGACATCTGCCCGGACACGTAGAGCGCTACGGCGTCTGGCCCATGCTGGTCGATGATGGCACGTAGCCGTGCAGCACTGTCGGCAATTGCCTTGTCCATGTTGGCGCGCACCGGCGGCTGGTTGCGTTGCTGGCGCAGGTAGGCGTCTTCCATGCGCCCGGCCGCCGTCAGCGGCAAGTGGGCGGTAAGGCCCTTGGTGCACAGCCGGCCGTAGTTGCTGGGGTGCTGCTTGTCGCCGCTGATCTTGCCGACCTTGCCGTCGGCAACGCTCATGACGATGCCGCAACCAACGCCGCAATACGGGCATACGCTGCGCACTTGGTTATTGACCATGGGCGGGCTCCTGTGGAAACGCAAAAAGGCGCCGGCTGCCCCGGCCTGCAGCAGCAAGCGGGGCAACACGGCGCCTTTGTCGTGAAAATGTGCGGGCTGTCGACGTTGATGGCCCGGGATGGGAGGTAGCCAGCAATTAGTGGGCCAGCTGGAGCAGACGCTTCTACCACGCCCGCGCTCCGGCGTACCGTGCGCACCCTGCGCACCATGCGGTGGCAAGTGCACACCCGCTGGCGCTATGCTGGGGCAAATTCCAGCATGAGCAACCGCCCTTTCCCCATGCCCCAGGTGATCCTCAAGACCCCCGCCCAACTCGAGCTGATGCGCCGGGCCGGCCAGTTGCTGGCCCAGGTATTCGCTGACCTCGACCACTTCATCCGCCCCGGCGTGACCACCCTGCAAATCAACGACCGCGCCGAAGCCTACATCGTCGAAACGCTCAAGGCCCGGCCTGCGAGCAAGGGCCAGTACGGGTTCCCCTACTCGCTCAATACGTCGGTGGACCATGTGGTGTGCCATGGCATACCCAGGGCCGACGAGGTGCTTGAGGAAGGCTCGATCGTCAACGTCGACATCACGCTGGAACAGGGCGGCTACATCGCCGACGCCTCGAAGATGTACTGCATTGGCACGATCAGCGACGAGGCCCGCCGCCTGGTCGACACCACCTATGCAGCGCTGTGGAAAGGCATCGAGCAGGTGCGCCCAGGGGCCACGCTGGGTGATATCGGCCACGCCGTGCAGGCCCATGCCGAGGCCGCGGGCTACAGCGTGGTGCGCGAATATTGTGGGCATGGTATCGGCCAGCAGATGCATGAAGCGCCGGAGGTGTTGCACGTGGGCCAGCGCGGCATGGGCATGAAGCTCAAGCCAGGCATGGTGTTCACCATCGAACCGATGATCAACCAGGGTGGGCGCGGCACGCGCGAACTGAAAGATGGCTGGACAGTGGTTACCCGCGACCACAGCTTGTCGGCGCAATGGGAGCACACGGTGGCGGTGACGGATGACGGTTTCGAAGTGCTGACGTTGCGTGAAGAAGAACGCCGTGGCTGACACTGCAGCGTTCTGCGGGCTCGTAAAGCATGCAGGCACAAAAAAAGCGACCCTGAGGTCGCTTTCTTTGTTACTTCCGGGTGTTCAGTGGGCCCTGGAAGTTGAATATGGCGCAGCGGACGGGACTCGAACCCGCGACCCCCGGCGTGACAGGCCGGTATTCTAACCGACTGAACTACCGCTGCGCTATACATCGAGTGGTGGGTGATGACGGGATCGAACCGCCGACCCTCTGCTTGTAAGGCAGATGCTCTCCCGGCTGAGCTAATCACCCATGTCTCTCGGTGTGGCGCGCATTCTACGGGCGACTTTTCGCTCTGGCAAGCCCTTATCGAAGTTTTTGCGCATTTAAACCAGGCACAAAATTTCAGGCAAAAAAAAAGCGACCCTAAGGTCGCTTTCTTTGTAACTTCCGGGTGTTCAGTGGGCCCTGGAAGTTGAATATGGCGCAGCGGACGGGACTCGAACCCGCGACCCCCGGCGTGACAGGCCGGTATTCTAACCGACTGAACTACCGCTGCGCTATACATCGAGTGGTGGGTGATGACGGGATCGAACCGCCGACCCTCTGCTTGTAAGGCAGATGCTCTCCCGGCTGAGCTAATCACCCATGTCTCTCGGTGTGGCGCGCATTCTACGTACGCCCCTGCACCCTGGCAAGCACTTTTTAAACTTTCTTCAAAAAAAACCTCAGGCCTTTCAAAGACCTAGCGTTGCCAGGCGTTTTCTTGCGGCATTAACCACTGCTGGCCCTCTGACAGGGTTGGCCTGGGAGCACTGCTCGGAGAATAATGCCCGCCTTATGCATTAATGAGAGATTGCCCCGCATGTGGTTCAAGAACCTGCTGACCTACCGCCTGACCCAGGAAGTACCGTTCGAGCCTGAAGCGCTGGAAGCCGCCCTGGCCAGCAAGCCGGCCCGCGCCTGCGCCAGCCAGGAGCTGTCCACCTATGGTTTCATCGCACCGTTCGGCAAAGGCGAAGACGCGCCCTTGGTGCATGTCAGCGGCGAGTACCTGCTGATTGCCGCCCGCAAGGAAGAACGCATCCTGCCAAGCAGCGTGGTCAATGACGCCGTGAAGGAAAAGGTCGAAGAGATCGAGACCGAGCAGATGCGCAAGGTCTACAAGAAGGAACGCGACCAGATCAAGGACGAGATCATCCAGGCCTTCCTGCCGCGCGCGTTCATCCGCCGCTCGATGATTTTCGCCGCCATTGCCCCGCGTCAGGGTGTGATCCTGGTCAACTCGGCCAGCGCCAAGCGTGCCGAAGACCTGCTGTCGACCCTGCGTGAAGTGATGGGCTCGCTGCCAGTGCGCCCAGCGACGGTAAAAATCGCACCGGTTGCCACCATGACCGACTGGGTCAAGTCGCAACAGGCTGCTGAAGGCTTCTACGTGCTGGACGAGTGCGAACTGCGCGACACCGCCGAAGACGGTGGCATCGTGCGTTGCAAACGCCAGGACCTGACCGGCGAAGAAATCCAGCTGCACCTGAGCACCGGCAAGGTGGTTACCCAACTGGCCCTGGCCTGGCAGGACAAGCTGTCGTTCATCCTCGACGACAAGATGGTCATCAAGCGCCTGAAGTTCGAAGAGCTGCTGCAGGAGCAGGCCGAACAGGACGGTGGCGATGAGGCGGCCCAGCAGTTCGACGCCAGCTTCCAGCTGATGATGATGACCTTTGCCGAGTTCTTGCCGGTGCTGTTCGAGGCCCTGGGTGGCGAGGAGATTCCGCAGGGGGTCTGATGCTGTTCGAAATGCCGGTGCTGGCTTGGGAGAAATCCCGAGACAGTGCTGGCCTCTTCGCGGGCTTGCCCGCTCCCACAGGTACAACACAGGTTCTGGATACTGTGATGTACCTGTGGGAGCGGGCAAGCCCGCGAAGAAGCCAGTGAAATGCCTGAAGCCATAAATAGAAAAGGAATTGCCCCATGCGTGCCCTCGCCGCCCTCAGCCGCTTTGTCGGCAACACCTTCGCCCTGTGGGTGCTGGTGTTCGCCCTGCTGGCTTTCCTGCAACCGCAATGGTTCATCGCCTTGAAGGTAGCCATCGTGCCGCTGCTGGGGCTGGTGATGTTCGGCATGGGCCTCACCCTCAAGCTCGACGACTTCGCCGCCCTCGCCCGCCAGCCCTGGCGGGTCATGCTGGGGGTGGTTGCGCACTTCGTGATCATGCCGGGCATGGCCTGGCTGCTGTGCCAGCTGTTCCAGCTGCCGCCGGAAATTGCCGTGGGTGTGATCCTGGTTGGCTGTTGCCCCAGTGGCACGGCCTCCAACGTGATGGTCTGGCTGTCTCGGGGCGACCTGGCCTTGGCCGTGGCAATTGCTGCCGTCACGACCCTGCTGGCGCCACTGCTGACCCCTGCCCTGATCTGGTTCCTGGCCTCGGCGTGGCTGCCGGTGTCCTTCATGGACATGTTCTGGTCGATCCTGCAACTGGTGATGCTGCCGATCGTGCTTGGCGTTATCGCCCAGCGTTTGCTCGGTGCCCGCGTGCAGGCGGCAGTGCAAGTGCTGCCGCTGGTGTCGGTGGTGAGCATCGTGATGATCGTGTGCGCAGTGGTGGCGGCCAGCCAGGCAAAAATTGCCGAATCGGGGCTGCTGATCATGGCAGTGGTAGTGCTGCACAACAGCTTTGGCTACTTGCTGGGGTACCTGACCGGCAGGCTGTGCAAACTGCCACTGGCCCAGCGCAAGTCCCTGGCGCTAGAGGTTGGCATGCAGAACTCGGGGCTGGGGGCGGCATTGGCAGCGGCGCATTTTTCGCCCCTGGCAGCGGTGCCCAGTGCATTGTTCAGCGTTTGGCACAATATTTCCGGGGCACTCCTGTCAACCTGGTTCCGGCGCATGGGTGAGCCCGGGGAGCAGGCTGAAGGGGTGGAACCGGCCAGGCATTAGGGTGACAGCCAGGCTTGCCCTGAAACCTGCAGGTGTGCACTATAGTGCTCACTGTGAGGACGGCCTCACGACGCACCGCGTGATCATTCCGGGGACGGCCCCATCATTCACCACGATGGAGAAGCACCATGTCCTGGATCATCCTGTTCTTTGCCGGCCTGTTCGAGGTCGGCTGGGCCGTAGGCCTCAAATACACCGACGGCTTCAGCAAGCCACTGCCTACCGTACTCACCGTTGCCGCCATGGCTATCAGCCTCGGCCTTCTGGGCCTGGCCATGAAGGAGTTGCCACTGGGCACTGCCTACGCCATCTGGACCGGGGTGGGTGCCGTGGGCACGGTGATCGCCGGCATTATCCTGTTCGGCGAATCCATGGCCCTGGTACGCCTGGTTAGCGTGGCGCTGATCATCACTGGCCTGGTCGGCCTGAAGGTCAGCGCCAGCTGATCCTCTTCCCTAGCGCAGGTTGCCGCGCAAGCGGCTGACCTGCTCTCGCAAGGCTTCTGGCTGCGCCGCCTCCACCGGGATGGCGGCACCGGCCACGATGGTCACCCGCGACCACAACCGCTTGAAGAAGCCTTTGCGTGGGTCGCGGCTGAAGAAACTGCCCCACAAGCCCTGCAAGGCCAGCGGAATCACCGGCACCGGGGTTTCTTCGAGGATGCGCTTGACGCCCCCCTTGAACACATCGATTTCACCATCACCGGTCAGTTTGCCCTCCGGGAAGATGCACACCAGTTCGCCGTCGGCCAGGTACGCGGCAATGCGCGCGAAGGCCCGCTCGTACGTGGCCTGGTCTTCATTGCGCCCGGCAATCGGGATGGCCCCTGCGGTACGGAAAACGAAGTTGAGCACCGGCAGGTTGTAGATCTTGTAGTACATGACAAAGCGGATCGGCCGGCGGATCGCCCCACCCAACAGCAGCGCGTCGACGAACGAGACATGGTTGCACACCAGCAACGCAGCACCCTGGTCGGGAATGCGCTGCAGGTCACGGTGCTGCACGCGGTACATCGAATGGCTGAGCAGCCAGATCAAGAAGCGCATGGTGAACTCGGGTACGATCCTGAAAATGTAGGCGTTGACCGCGATATTGAGCAGCGACACCACCAGGAACAGCTGGGGGATGCTCAGCTTGGCCAGGCCCAGCAAGAGGATGGTGAGCAGTGCCGACACCACCATGAACAGGGCATTGAGGATGTTGTTGGCCGCGATTACCCGGGCGCGCTGATCTTCGCCGGTGCGGGCCTGAATCAAGGCATACAGCGGCACGATGTAGAAGCCGCCGAACACCCCCAGGCCAATGATCGACAGCAGGATCCACCAGGCCTGGCTCATGCCCAGCAGCGCCAGCCAGTCATGCGGCGCGGCGGCCGCTGGCACATCGCCAGAGTGCCACCACCACAGCAGGCCGAACAGGGTCAGGCCGAATGAGCCGAATGGCACCAGGCCGATTTCCACCTTGCGCCCGCTGAGCCGTTCGCACAGCAGCGAGCCCAGCGCGATGCCCACCGAGAACAGCGTCAGCACCAGCGTTACCACGGTGCCGTCACCGTGCAGCCACTCCTTGGCGTAGGCCGGAATCTGCGTAAGGTAGATGGCACCGACAAACCAGAACCACGAGTTGCCGACGATCGAGCGCGACACTGCCGGCGGCTGGCCCAGGCCCATGCGCAGGATCACCCAGGATTGCTTGAAGATATTCCAGTCCAGCGGCATGTTCGGCGAGGCCGCGGCCGCCCGGGGGATCCAGCGGCTGGCCAGGTAGCCCAGCACCGCAGTGCCGACCACCCCCCCGGCCACCACGGTGGCGTAGCTGTCGGCCGACATCATCACCCCGGCGCCGATGGTGCCTGCCAGGATGGCAAGGAAGGTGCCGGTTTCGACCAGCCCGTTGCCACCGACCAGCTCTTCTTCACGCAGGGCCTGGGGCAGGATGGAATACTTCACCGGGCCGAACAGCGCCGAATGCGTGCCCATGCCGAACAGCGCCACCAGCATCAGCGCCAGGTGGTTGGTGATGAAGCCCAGCGCGCCGATCGCCATGATGGCGATCTCGGCCAGCTTGATGGCGCGGATCAGCGCGTCCTTGGCGAACTTCTCGCCAAACTGACCACCCAACGCCGAAAACAGGAAAAACGGCAGAATGAACAGCAAGGCACACAGGTTGACCCAGATCGACCGGTCACCCTCGCCCAGGCTGAGCTTGAACAGGATCGCCAGGATCAGCGACTGCTTGAACAGGTTGTCGTTGAAGGCACCCAGCGACTGAGTGATGAAAAACGGCAGGAAGCGTCGCTTGCCGAGCAAGGTGAATTGCGAGGAATGACTCATCGTCCTTGGTCCTGATGGCTTTTCAATTGGAGGCGCGCCGGGCGCACCAAGCCACAAATCTGCATGGGAAATGCAGCGGCTGGCAAGCGCCGGGGGCAGAACCCGCCACGATCAGCGGGTCGATCGCGACCGGCAGGCGCTCATTCGAAACCGAACAAAGCCCGCGCGGTATCCACCAACAGGGCCTGGCGCAGCCGGGCCGAGCAGCCCAAGGCATCGAACTGCTGCACTGCAGTGGCAAAACTGATCGCCGACTCATGCTGGGTATGCGGCCAATCACTGCCCCACATCAAGCGCTCGGCGCCATAGTGCGCTTCCAGCGCGCACAGTGCCGAGCGCGCGAAGGCCAGATTCTCGTCCGGCGCCCCCGCCAGCCGGTAGATCCCCGACACCTTCACCCAAACCTTGCCCTGCCCGCCCAGGGTCAACAGTTCGGCGAACCCGGGCTGGCCCAGCCCACGGCGGGCATCGGGGCGGCCGAAATGGTCGATGACGATGTTCAGGCCATAGGGCTGGAGCGCGCGGACCAGTGCCGGTATGTCCGCCACCTGCCGGTGCAGTTCCAGGTGCCAGCCTTGTTCGCCAATGCGTTCGAGCAGCGGTCGCCAGCGGCCACTGGCCAGGTCCGGCAGGGCTTGGCCCATCAGGTTCAGGCGCACACCACGCACGCCTGACCGGGCCATGTCGGCAAGGGTTTGCGGCTCGACATCGGGCGCCACCATCACTACCCCCCGCAGTTGCTGCGGCATCGCCTGCAGAGCGCTGAGCAGGTAGCGGTTGTCGGTGCCGAGGAAACTCGGCTGCACCAGCACGCCATGGCTGAAACCATGAGCCAGCAGCTGGCCCAGGTAGTCGCCCAGCGGCGCATCGTAATCAGGGGCATAGCGCCGCTCACTGGCCAGCTCCAGCCCACGGCTGAAAACGTGGGCGTGGCTGTCGATCGCGCTCAGGTGTAAAGGAGGTACGTCGGGCATGGCTCTCATACAGAAAAGTCAGGTTACTTGGCAGCTACGCCGCCGATGTGCCGCGCCGTGGCATTTTCGAGGTTGCGCCCGCGTGTCTCCGGCAAGCACAGGGCGGCGATCACCGCCACGCCATAGGCGATGCCAGCGTCGATACCAATGGCGCTGCCCAAGGACATCGACTCGCTCATGTGGCCGACCAGGAACGGGAACACTGCCGACAGTACGCGGCCGAAGTTGTAGCAGAAGCCCACCCCGGCACCGCGCACCTCGGCCGGGTACAGTTCATTGAAAAACGCCCCCAGACTGGCCGGGATACCGGCGGCGAAAAAGCCCAGCGGGAAGCCGAGGAACAGCATCTGCGTGTTGGTCCGCGGGAAGAACACATAGGCTTGTACGGTCAGCACGCAGCACAGGGCGAACAGCAGAATATTCTTGCGCCGGCCGATGCGGTCGATCAGCAGGCCGCTGACCACGCAACCGCACCAGAAGGCCAGGATGATCACCGCCAGGTAACCACCGGAGTTCAGCACCGACAGGTGGCGCTCGGTTTTGAGGAAGGTCGGCAGCCAGGTCATTACGGCGTGGTACCCACCATGGGCGCCCAGGCCAAGCAGGCCGCCCAGCAAGGTCACGCGCAACAGCTGCGGGCGGAAGATGCCGGCCATGGAGTGCAGGAAGCTGGCAGGGATGGCATTGGCACTCTGCAGGCGCTGGAAGCTGTCCGGTTCGGGCACGTTGCGGCGTACCCAAAGGATCAGCAACGACGGCAACAGGCCGACGAAGAACATCACCCGCCAGGCAAATTCCTGCGGCACCAGCGAGTAGATCAGCATGAACAGTGCCACGGCCAGGCCCCAGCCCACGGCCCAGGCGCTCTGTACCGTGCCCATGACCTTGCCGCGGTATTTCGGGTTGATGGTTTCGGCCATCAGCACGGCGCCGGCAGCCCACTCGCCGCCGATACCGAAGCCTTGCATCGCCTTGACCAACAGCAAGGGGTAAAAACCGGTGACGAATGCCGAGAGGAAGGTGAAGCACGAGAACCAGAGGATCATCCACTGCAGGGTCCGCACGCGGCCGTAGCGGTCGGACAAGGTGCCACCCAGCCAGCCGCCGATGGCCGAGGTCACCAGGGTCAGGCCACTGATCAGGCCGGCATCAGCTTTGCTCAGGGAGAAGGCGGCGATCAGCGCCGGGATGGCCAGGCCGAACATCTGCACTTCCAGCGCATCGAGCGACCAGCCGCCGAAACAGGCCCAGAATGTCTTGCGTTCCCGCGAGGTGATCTGCCGATACCAACTGAACATGATTGTTATCCTTCTAGTGTGTGCGTGTAACCGCCAGGCAGGCGAAGCCACCGCGCCGCATGGGCACGGCGCAGAGGGATACGGGGTGCAGCCGCCGGCTTAGCGAATGTCGATGCGGTAGCGGAAGTGCTGCGCATGGCCGCGTGAGCGGCGCCATTCCAGCGGCTTGCCGGCGTAGTCACGGGCCAGGCGCTCGATCACCACCACCGGGCTGCCGGCCGGCAGTTGCAGCAAGCGGCCATGCGCCGCGTCAACCGCTTCGGCGGTCAGGGTTTCTTCGGCGTAGGCGACCACCTGGCCGCACAGTGCTTCATAGAGGGGGTACAGCAGCGGCCCCTCGCGGTTCAGATCGACCTCCAGCAACGGCTGGAACGTCTGGCGCGGCAACCAGATTTCTTCGGCCAGTACCGGCTGGGCGCCGAGCAGGCGCGTACGCACAATACGGATCACTTCGCTGTGCACCGCCAGGCCCAGTGCCTCGGCGACCGCCGAAGGCGCGGTCATCGGCTCGATGGCAAGAATGCGGCTTTCAGGCACCGCGCGCTGGCCATTGGCGGCTTCGAAGCGGAAGAACCGGAACAGCGAAGACTGGAATTGCGGGCGGCGTACGAAGGTACCGCGCCCCTGCTGACGCTCCAGCACGCCTTCAGCCACCAGTACGTCCACCGCTTTGCGCACGGTGCCGACTGATATGTCGAACTCGGTGGCCAAGGCAGCCTCAGTCGGGATCGCCTCACCTGGGCGCCAGCGGTTATTGGCAATCTGCTCGAGCAAGTGGTCGCGCAGTTGTTGGTAACGGGGCAGTCGAGCATCACCGGACAGTGGGTGCATGGGTCTCGCTCTCTTGTTGTTATATAAACATATATATGAATTCTGGAGGCAGTATTCCCCGCGTATGCCGGGCTGTCAATCCTCCACCTATCGCGGTTTTGAGGCGTCAGCTGCCTCGCTCGCGGCAGGGCCAGTGCCGGTTAGCGAAGCCGGGCCCTGCGACCACGCGCCACTGCGACCATCGTCGGCGCTGACGAAGCGCCACCGGCGTGCCAGACTGGTAGATCGGGACCGCGTTATCTTATTGCTTCGGAGTTTTCATGTCGTTGTCCAGCGGGCTGATCGCCGTGGTCGCCCTGGCCTATATGGCCATCATGTTCGCCATCGCCTTCTATGGCGACCGCCGCAGCACGCCGTTGCCGCCCAAGCTGCGCGCCTGGGTGTACAGCCTGTCGCTGGCCGTGTACTGCACCAGCTGGACCTTCTTCGGCGCCGTTGGCCAGGCCGCCGAACAACTGTGGGCGTTCTTGCCGATATACCTGGGCCCGGTACTGCTGCTGATTTTTGCGCCTTGGGTGTTGCAGAAGATGGTGCTGATCAGCAAGCAGCAGAACATCACCTCGATCGCCGACTTCATCGCCGCACGCTATGGCAAGTCGCAGACCCTGGCGGTGGTGGTGGCACTGATCTGCCTGGTTGGCGTGCTGCCCTACATCGCCCTGCAGCTCAAGGGCATCGTGCTGGGCGTGAACCTGCTGATCGGCGCCAGTGCCGACGCCACCGGCACACGTGTCCAGGACACCGCGCTGGTGGTGTCACTGGTATTGGCGCTGTTCGCCATCGTGTTCGGCACGCGCAGCCTGGACGTGACCGAACACCACCGTGGCATGGTCCTGGCCATTGCTTTCGAATCGCTGATCAAGCTGCTGGCCTTCCTGGCTGTGGGCATCTTCGTGGTGTTCAACCTGTATGACGGCTTCGGCGACCTGTTCAGCCAGGCACGCCAGTCGATTCAGTTGCAGGATTACTGGCAGGAGACCATCAACTGGCCCTCCATGGTGGTGCAGACCGCCGTGGCGATGATGGCGATCATCTGCCTGCCGCGCCAGTTCCACGTTACCGTGGTGGAGAACATCGAACCCCAAGACCTGCGCCTGGCCCGCTGGGTGTTCCCCCTGTACCTGGGGCTGGCTGCCCTGTTCGTGGTGCCGATTGCCCTGGCCGGGCAAATGCTGCTGCCAGGGGCCGTGATCTCCGACTCGTTCGTGATCAGCCTGCCGCTGGCCGAGGCCCACCCGAGCCTGGCCCTGCTGGCGTTCATCGGCGGCGCCTCGGCAGCCACCGGCATGGTCATCGTCGAGGCCGTGGCACTGTCGACCATGGTCTCCAACGACATGCTGCTGCCCTGGCTGCTACGCCGCAACAATGCCGAACGGCCGTTCGAAGCGTTCCGTCACTGGATGCTCTCGGTGCGCCGGGTGACCATCGTGGTGATCCTGCTGCTGGCCTATGTCAGCTATCGCCTGCTGGGCTCGACCGCCAGCCTGGCAACCATCGGCCAGATCGCGTTTGCCGCCGTGACCCAATTGACCCCGGCCATGCTCGGCGCGCTGTACTGGAAGCAGGCCAACCGCCGCGGCGTGTTTGCCGGCCTGGCTGCCGGTATCTTCCTGTGGTTCTACACCTTGGTGTTGCCGATTGCCGCGCACAGTCTGGGCTGGCCGCTGCAGGTGTTCCCAGGGCTGGCCTGGCTGCACGGCAACCCGCTGAACCTGCCGATCAGCCCTCTGACCCAGGGCGTGGTGTTGTCGCTGGCGGGCAACTTCACCCTGTTCGCCTGGGTGTCGCTGCTGTCGCGCACGCGGGTGTCCGAACATTGGCAGGCTGGCCGCTTCATTGGCCAGCAGACCAGCGCCCGGCCCAGCAGCAAGCCGCTGCTGGCGGTACAGATCGACGACCTGCTGACCCTGGCATCGCGCTTTGTCGGGGAAGAGCGCGCCCGGCAGAGCTTCATCCGCTTTGCCTACCGCCAGGGCAAGGGCTTCAACCCCAACCAGAACGCGGACGGCGACTGGATCGAACACACCGAACGGCTGCTGGCCGGCGTGCTGGGCACCTCGTCGACCCGCGCGGTGGTCAAGGCGGCCATCGAAGGCCGCGACATGCAGCTGGAAGACGTGGTACGCATCGCCGATGAAGCCAGCGAAGTCCTGCAGTTCAACCGCGCCCTGCTGCAGGGCGCCATCGAGAACATCAACCAGGGCATCAGCGTGGTCGACCAGAACCTGCACCTGGTGGCCTGGAACCGCCGTTACCTTGAGCTGTTCAACTACCCGGAGGGGCTGATCAGCGTCGGCCGGCCGATTGCCGACATCATCCGTTACAACGCCGAGCGCGGGTTGTGCGGCCCCGGCGAGGCACAGGTGCACGTGGCGCGCCGCCTGCACTGGATGCGCCAGGGCCGTGCGCACTCGTCCGAGCGGCTGTTCCCCAATGGCCGGGTAATCGAGTTGATCGGCAACCCGATGCCCGGGGGCGGGTTCGTCATGAGTTTCACCGACATCACGCCATTTCGCGAGGCCGAACAGGCACTGCGCGATGCCAATGAAGGCCTGGAGCAACGGGTGGCCGAGCGCACCCATGAACTGTCGCAACTGAACCAGGCCTTATCCGAAGCCAAGAGCCAGGCCGAAGCGGTCAGCAAGTCCAAGACCCGCTTCCTGGCAGCCGTCAGCCATGACCTGATGCAACCATTGAATGCTGCACGGCTGTTTTCCGCCGCCTTGTCGCAGCAGGCCGAAGGCATGAATGAAGAAGCCCGGCAGTTGGTGCAGCACATGGACAGCTCGCTGCGCTCGGCAGAGGAGCTGATCAGCGACCTGCTGGACATCTCGCGCCTGGAAAACGGCAAGATAACCCCGGACGCCAAGCCCTTCGCCCTTACCGAACTGTTCGACACCCTCGGCGCCGAGTTCAAGCTGCTGGCCGCCGAGAAGGGCCTGGAGTTCCGCCTACGCGGCAGCCGCCTGCGGGTGGACAGTGACATGAAGCTGCTGCGCCGGGTGCTGCAGAACTTTCTTACCAACGCCCTGCGCTATGGCAAAAGCCCGATTCTGCTGGGGGCACGGCGCCAGGGCGGGCGGCTGTGGCTGGAAGTCTGGGACCGCGGCCCAGGCATCGCCGACGACAAGCTGCAGGTGATCTTCCAGGAGTTCAAGCGCCTGGACAGCCACCAGACCCGCGCCGAAAAGGGCCTGGGCCTGGGCCTGGCGATCGCCGACGGCCTGTGCCGGGTGCTCGGCCACCCACTTGAAGTGCGTTCATGGCCAGGCAAAGGTACGGTGTTTCGGGTCAGTGTGCCCATCGCCCGCCAGGCCGCGCCGGCACAGCCTGCCCCGCTGGAACAGGCGAGCCAGCCGCTGGCAGGCTTGCAGGTACTGTGCGTAGACAATGAAGACAGCATTCTGATCGGCATGAACAGCCTGCTCAGCCGTTGGGGTTGCCAGGTGTCTACTGCGCGTAACCAGGCCGAATGCGCCGCCTTGCTGGACCACGGCCTGCGCCCGCACCTGGCGCTGGTGGACTACCACCTGGACGACGGCGAGACCGGCACCGGGCTGATGGGCTGGCTACGTGCGCGGTTGGGTGAACCCCTACCGGGTGTGGTGATCAGTGCCGACGGCAGCAAGGAAACCATTGCCCTGGTGCATGCGTCCGGCCTCGACTACCTGGCCAAGCCGGTCAAGCCTGCGGCCTTGCGCGCCATGCTCAATCGCCATCTGAGCCTGGTTCAGTAAGCGCTCGATCGGCCAGCGCCGCGTCAGCCATCGCCCGTTCCAGCAGGTCGGGCGGCAGGCTCTTGCTGGCGCGGGCGCCGAGCAACTTCAATTGCTCGCTGCGGCTTACCAGGTTACCGCGCCCCTCGCACAACTTGTTGCGCGCCGCGGCATAGGCTTTGTCCACCTGTTGCAGGCGACTGCCCAGCTCGTCCAGGTCCTGGATGAACAGGACGAACTTGTCGTATAGCCAGCCGGCCCGCTCGGCGATCTCCCGGGCGTTCTGGCCTTGGCGCTCCTGCTTCCAGAGGCTGTCGATCACCCGCAACGTCGCCAGCAAGGTCGTGGGGCTGACGATCACGATCTGCCGATCGAAGGCTTCCTGGAACAGGTTAGGCTCCGCCTGCAGGGCCGCCGAGAAGGCCGCCTCGATGGGCACGAACAGCAACACGAAGTCGAGGCTGTGCAGGCCTTCGAGGCGGTTGTAATCCTTGCTCGACAAGCCTTTGACATGGCTGCGCAGCGATTGCACATGCTGCTTGAGCGCGGCCTCGTCATTGCTGGAAACGAACTGCTGATAGGCCGTGAGGCTGACCTTGGCGTCCACCACCACCTGCTTGTCGCCCGGCAGCATGATCAGCACATCGGGCTGGAAGCGCTCGCCATCGGCGCTCTTCAGGCTGACCTGGGTCTGGTACTCGCGGCCCTTCTCCAGGCCGGCGTGCTCCAGTACCCGCTCGAGAACCAACTCGCCCCAGTTGCCCTGGGTTTTCTGCCCCTTCAGTGCCTGGGTCAGGTTGGTAGCTTCGTCGGACAGGCGCAGGTTGAGCTGTTGCAGGCGCTCCAGCTCCTTGCCCAGCGAGAAGCGCTCCCGGGCTTCCTGTTGGTAGCTTTCCTCGACGCGTTTTTCGAACGACTGGATGCGTTCCTTGAGGGGGTCGAGCAACTGGCCAAGGTGCTGCTGGCTGGTCTGGGCAAAGCGCTGCTCACGCTCGTCGAAGATCTTGGTGGCCATTTCGGCGAACTGGGCACGCAGGGTGTCACGGGCTTCTTGCAGGTCTTCCAGGCGTTGCTGGTGGCTTTCCTGCTGTTCGCGCAGTTCGGCCTCCAGGCGTGCGCTTTGCGCCTCCAGGCGGCGCAGTTCGGCTTCGCGGTTGGCGCGTTCGAGGTGCCAGGCATGGGCGGCGTCGCGGGCGTTGTCGCGGTCGATCTGCAGCAACTCCAGCTCACGGCCCTGAGCGGCCAGCTCGCTCTGCTTGAGGGTATTGGCTTCGCTGAGATCGCTGATTTCGTCGCGGCTGGCATCCAGCTGCGCTTGCAGCCCGGCCTGGGCCAACTGGGCGGCGTTGAGACGCTCCTCCAGCAACGCCTGCTCGGCTTGCCGTGCGCCCTGACGGCGCTGGAGCTGCATGATCCACCCCAGGCAGGGCAACGCCCCTGCCACCACGCCAAGCAGAATGCTGGCCAGATCCACTGTCATGCTTACCCCGAACGCGCTGTGCAATTGGCTGCAGCTTATCAGCCTTCAACCCGCAAACCACTGCCCCAGCAGCCGCTGCGCTTCTTGCGAACCTTGCCCCGCCGCAAGCTCCAGCCAGTAACGCGCCTGCGCTGGCTCTTGATGCTGGCACAACCGTGCGTATTCCAGCTGCGCACGCCGGTCCCCGGCCCGCGCTGCCTGGCGCAGTAACTCATGGCCAATACGCCGGTCACGGGCATTGCCGCAATCCCGGCACAGCATTTGCCCAAGCCGGCTTTGCGCCACCACCACACCTTGGCGGGCCGGCTGCTTCAGCAGGCGGCCTGCCAGATGCTTGACCTGGGGCTTGTCACCAAGGCGCGGGCTATCGAGCAGCCACAAGGCCACTTTCAAGCTGAACCGCTTGGCGTCAGGGGGTGGTGTAGTGGCGGCGGAGGTGGCGAGCTGTTTATAGCGGAACTTCATGGCAACACGTATGGCAATGCGAAAGGCGAGCCACTGTACGCTTTTTTTTTTGCCATGACCCGTCGAAATCGAAACAATGAAAAAAATTTTAAATGATCTTTTCTTGACGTTCGTGGGCGCATAAGAAGGCAGGTCATCCAGGCTTCGCGTTGGTCGGACGGCTCACAGCGCAGCGGACACGCCCGTGCTAGAGCAAGTGCCGGGGACAATCCACAGTTCCTGTGGATAACTCGGTGGACAACCCTATGACACACCCCGCAAACCCCCGTAAACTGTGGGCTTCGGTCAAACTGACGATTTTTTCACCAGCTGAAAATAGTGTTTTTTTTCATTGACTTAACCGCGCAGTCAAGGCATTGGCGAAGTCGGCAGGGGTTGTTGCGGTGCTGTTACAAGCCCTGCACCGAATGTGAACAAATGCACCCTTTGCCCTCCTTTGAATGCACGCAATGGGCACATCCTCGGCGATTCGAGCCATTTTCACCCTCTTCCCAGCGTGGCAAATTCACGCCATACTGCTCGGCTACCCAAGACTGACGTAGTGCTTGCCAAGCGCACTCATTCACTGTACAGTCCGCCTCGTTAGTACCAAGCTGAAAGTCAATTCTGGCCCCATGTCCTTGCAGTCGCCCACCTCCCAAGTGCGGCCCTGCTGAAACCAGGACCGGCCCATTCGATGATTCACTCGCCAGCCACAGGCTGGTCAAGCACGAATCACCCGACAGATTGATCAGGATCCCACCCCGATGGCCGCGAACCTTGGCCCCGGCGTGCTGCCTGCCTTCTGAAGTACCTACCAGTCAGCCCAAGCGCCCACATTTGATTGCGCCCCCTCTGGCTGCCCTGTTCCAGTCAGGTTCGCTCGTCCCTTAATAATGGCGTCACTGGAACGTTTCTATCATGCACGGATCATACTCCCCGTGTTTAAAGCAGGAACATCCAACAATATGCAAACTCATCATCAGATTCAGGCTGCCATTGGCACCCTTTCCCAGGCCTTCTCGCCGTTGAAGTGCCTCATCGTTGCCCCACGCAAAGGCAGCTTCAGCTTTACCCTGGTAGACGAACACGGCGTCGCCTGCCACACCGAGCGTCTGTACCCTGAACAGTACAGCCGCAATGAACCCTTGCAGGCGGTCATTGCAAGGACTCGCCAGTCGCTCACCGCGTGAGCGGCGAATACTGCAGTATTCATGCGCTGAATCGTAGCATCGCCTACCTGCCTGAACGTTCATGGCGTAATCGCCTTAGGGCATATAGCTCGCGACGTCAGGCAGCAATCGATTTAAAAACAGCTCTTTACACCACGATTATCACACTACACTTCAACTCGAGCGGTACTTGCCGCTTCCGGCGGGCCTGACTACTTCACCAGCTGCCAAGCTCCAGCGCCCGTCCGGCCCTTTACTGTTCGAGGGCATCATGGGTATTGCGGCGAATGAATTGTGTCAGTATGTGATACGGCCCACCCTGGTTTACCTGAACCGTCACTGCGCCAGCGCTGAAGCCTTGTTACTGGGCGTTGCCGCCAGCCAGTCGGCACTCGGGGCCGCCTTGCACGACCGACGCGGGCACGGCCTGTACCGCATTGGCGAACACCGCCACCAGGCGCTGTGGGACAACTACCTTGCCCGTGATCCCGACCTGGCCAGCCTGGTCCGGGGCCTGGCGAGCCAGCATGCCTTCCTCGGCGGCCCACACCTCGAGCTTACGGTCAACCTGCGATACTCCACGGCCATTGCCTGGATGCTCATTGAGGAGCATGCCACGCCCTTGCCTGCCGCTGACGATTTACTGGCACTGGCGCGTATATGGCGTCAGATCTTCCACCCCCAAGGCCGCTTGCGCGACTTCACTCACGCTTGGCACACCTGCGTTGATCAAAGATTGCCACAGGCATCTTGAGAAGCGTCCTACATCAAAGCCGGAAAAAAGGGAATTTTGGTCGGATTGTCCTACAAAACCGCTCTAACTCCTGCGATTGAGGCTATAGCGCGGCGCGTCATTTGTTGGTAGCTTTTCGCCCCGGAGATCCCAAGGAGTTTTCTAATAATGAAAAAAGTAATGCTCAAAACCTCCCTCGGCGTAGCCGTTGCTCTTGCATCCAGCCAGCTTTTCGCCAGCGGCTTTGCATTGAACGAACAGAGCATCAGCAGCATGGGGACAGGTTTCGCGGGACGTTCTTCTTCTGCCGAAGATGCCAGCACCGTGTTTGGCAACCCGGCCGGCATGTCCCGCCTCAAACGTGAACAGTTCACCGTGGGCGGCGCAGCCGTCATCGCCAAAACCGACATTTCCGGGCCAGGCAGCAACCTCGGGGGGGAAACCGATGGTGACATGGTGCCGGTCGTTGGCGTGCCCATGGGCTACTACGTCAAACCTATCGACGACCACTGGAGCGTCGGCTTCGGTGTCTACGTGCCGTTCGGCCTGGTAACCGACTACGGCAGCGATGACGCTGCGCGCTACTGGGGCAAAAAGAGCCACGTCGAGGTCGTCACCTTCCAGCCCACCGTCAGCTACGCTTTCAACGACAAGGTCTCGATCGGTTTTGGTCCAACCATCAACCGCATCAAGGGTGAGCTGGGCTCCAGCCTGATCAACCCATTCACCCCGGGCCGCAACGATGGCGAAGTGAAAATCAAGGGTGACGATACTGCCGTAGGCTACAACATCGGCCTTATGGTGCAGGCCACCGACCGCACCCGCGTCGGCCTGACCTACCACTCGATGGTCGACTACAAGCTGGAAGGCAAGACCCGCGTCAGCACCCCGCTGATCGGGCCGTTCAACGGCAACAAGTTCGATGCCAGCCTGAAGATCAAGACGCCGGAATCGGTCGACCTTTCGGTTACCCACGAACTCGATGACCAGTGGACCCTGTACGCGGGCAGCACCTGGACCCGCTGGAGCCGCCTGGAAAACATCACCGTGCAGAACGATGTGCCTGCGCCACTGGCAGGTTCGGCATTCCAGACCATTACCGAAGAGCAGAACTGGCACGATACCTGGGCACACGCCATTGGTGCATCGTACAAGGTCAACAAGGAGTGGGTACTGCGTACCGGCTTTACCGTTGACCAATCGCCAACCAACAACCACGACCGTTCGCCGCGCATCCCCACAGGTGATCGCAAGGTGTTCAGCCTGGGCGCAGGCTGGAGCCCGAATGACGACATGACCATTGACGTGGCCTATTCCTACCTCTGGGAAGAAGACACCAAGGTCAACCAGGTCAGCGCAACCAAGGGCAGCTACCAGGCCAAGTATGAGAACAGCGCGCACGGTGTCGGTGCGTCGCTTACCTATCGTTTCTGACGGTACGCGCTACCTGAAAAAAACCGCCCTCGCGGTTAATGCCTGTCAGTTAAGCGTTACTGGGGCTGCTTTGCAGCCCTTCGCGGGCACGCCCGCTCCCACAGGGGATCGCGCATTTCTTGAGTTCAGCGCCAAACGTGTGGGAGCGGGCGTGCCCGCGAAGGGTCGCAAAGCGGCCCCAAATTACTTAACTCACTCCCATTACCCTCGTGGCGGTTTTTTCACGTCTGGACCTGCCAGGTGTCAGCCAGGTGTTCACGCAGGTACGCCATGAACACGCGCACAGCAGGCGTCATGGCAAAGCGGTCTGCCAGGCACAGGTAGATGTCCATCGGCTCGGTCTGGGCGTATGCCTGGCCGTTGTCGCTGTATTCAAACAACGGCACCAGCGCACCTGAAGCCAGATGTGGCCGCACGATGAATTCGGCCAGGCGGGTGATGCCACCATCATGCACGGCCATTTGGGTCAGCGCATCGATGTCATCACTGATGAGCACGTTGCCGAACACCGGCTCGAAGCGCAGCCCGTCACGCATGAACCCCCAACGTAGCAGGCGGCCGTCCACCGGGTAGCGGAACACCAGGCACCGGTGATCGCGCAGAGCCTCAGGCGTACTTGGTAGGCCGGCGCTTTGCAAGTAGCCGGGTGAGGCGCAGCAAATGAACGGGATACGGGCGATGTGCCGGGCCAGCAGTTGCTCTTCCAACTGCGGGGTGATGCGCAGGCTCACATCGACATCTTCACGGGCATGGTTGACGCGGCGATCGGTCGTTACCAATTCTATCGAAAGCAGTGGGTAGCGGGCGCTGAATGCGGGTATAAGGGGAGCCAGCACATGGCGACCGAAGGCCGAGGTCGAAGCAATGCAGAGTTGGCCCTGGGGTTCACTGTCTGGGGTGGTGATGGCCTGCTCGGCTTCGGCAAGGTCACGTTCGATATGGCTGACACGTTGGTAGTACTGGTTGCCTGCGGGTGTCAGGGACATGCTGCGGGTTGTGCGGGTAAGCAGGCGCACCTGGAGATGGCTTTCCAGGCGGGCGAGGTTCTGGCTGACCGCGGCCGGGGTGAGGCCGAGGTTACGGGCGCCAGCGGCAATGCTGCCGGCTTCGACCACCTTGATGAAGCAACGAATGGCGTTGAGCAGGTCCATGTAGTGGCCCTTGAATTCGTAAGCATCTCTTTATAAAGAACTCAGTATTGCTGGTCTACTGCTGCCACTGCGAGGGTTGCTAGCCTGCGGCTTCACTCAACTTCAAGGAGTTAGCATGAGCGATCTCTCCCCAACCCGCAGCCGCCGCAAATTGCACCCCGTCGCCACGCCCTATGTTTTCGCGTTCTACATGTCTTCCATCATGGCGTTATTGATGAGCTTTGTTATTACTGCGGCGAACGCTGGCGTTACCCCCGACTACCTGAGCAATGTATTGAAGGCCTATCAGTTGGCGATGCCGGTGGCGTTTGTCTGTGTATTGATGGTGAGGCCGGTGGTTGTACGGCTGGTGGCGATCACAGTGCATGCCAAGTGAGGTCGCCTACCGCTGGCACAGGCGGCGCTGGCCCACCTCTTCAACCCCCGCACGCCTGTTGATTTGGTTGGAGCATGACCGTAGCGAGGGAACCCCGGAGCGCAGCGCAGGGGCCGGATGACGGGAGCGCAGCGTTTTTTGGTTACTTTTTGTCGCGTTTGACAAAAAGTGACTCGCCGTAAGGGCGAAAAGGTGACTTTGTGTCGCTATCGCAGCTGGAGTTATCGCGCTATCAAAACCAGCGCTCAAGATTTCAAGCTCTGCAAAGGTGTGGGCGTTTACACCTCATAGGTATTCGTTCGCGGCGGCGGCGCCGAGTCACTTTTCCGCCCTTACGGCGGGTTACTTTGGTCTTGGCCAAAGTAACCAAAGCCGCCCGCTCCCGTCATCCGGCCCCTACGCTACGCTCCGGGGTTCCCTCGCTACGGGCATGCTCCCGGGAGTACGCGCTGCAGGCCCCGTCCCTGGGGCCTCAGCGCTTGACGGGCATCCATGCCCGTCACCTCCCTGCGCATGCCCTTCGCTCGGCCTCCTGAAGTCGCAATCTGCGTCGCCTGTGCTACCGCGCGCTTAGAAGCAAAAGCAAAAAGCAGAGGCAACAGCTGCGCTTACGTGGGTTCGCATCACGCAATCAGACCACGCACAGATTTTGATCTGGCTGTTGATCTTGATCTTGATCTTGATCTTGATCTTGATCTTGATCTTGATCTTCGCGACTTCAGGAGGCCGAGCGGAGGGCATGCGCAGGGAGGTGACGGGCATGGATGCCCGTCAAGCGCTGAGGCCCCAGGGATGGGGCCTGCAGCGCGTACTCCCGGGAGCATGACCGTAGCGAGGGAACCCCGGAGCGCAGCGCAGGGGCCGGATGACGGGAGCGCAGCGTTTTTTGGTTACTTTTTGTCGCGTTTGACAAAAAGTGACTCGCCGTAAGGGCGAAAAGGTGACTTTGTGTCGCTATCGCAGCTGGAGTTATCGCGCTATCAAAACCAGCGCTCAAGATTTCAAGCTCTGCAAAGGTGTGGGCGTTTACACCTCATAGGTATTCGTTCGCGGCGGCGGCGCCGAGTCACTTTTCCGCCCTTACGGCGGGTTACTTTGGTCTTGGCCAAAGTAACCCGCCGTAAGGGCGAAAAGGTGACTATGCGTCGCTATCGCAGCTGGAGTTTTCGCGCCACCAAAACCAGCGCCAAAAAGCTTTCAAGCTTTCAAGCTACGCAATAACCCCCCCATCACTGCGAAGCAATAGCCTTCTCGATAGCCGCCCGGAACGCCGGATCATCCGGCTTCGTCAGGCTGGAAAAATTACCAACCACCTTGCCCTTGCGATCAACCACATATTTGTAGAAGTTCCACTTCGGCGCACTGCTCTGGTTGGCCAATTCAACGAACAACGGAATCGCATCCTTGCCCCGAACCGGCTGAGCCTTGGTCATGGTGAACGTCACACCGTAATTGGCATAGCAGACCTTGGCCGTCTTCTCGCTATCGGCGTCTTCCTGCTTGAAGTCATTGGACGGCACACCCAACATCTCCAGGCCTTGTTCGTGATACGCCTTGTACGTTGCTTCAAGCCCCTCGAACTGCGGCGCAAAACCACAGTAACTGGCGGTATTCACCACCACCAAAGGCTTACCGGCAAACCGCTCGCACAGCTCGATCTGCCCCTTGCCCCGCAATTCCGGCAAGCTGCCCTGCAACAACGCCGGGCAATCGGCAGCCCAGCTCGACGCACTGGCCAGCAAGCCCAGCACCGTCACCGTCAACCCCTGTATACGCATGTCAGTTGCTCCCGCAATTCAAGCCTTGAGCTTGCAGGGTAGCGCCTAACAGACGCTCATGCCCAACTGCATCAACGCCAAGCCCCCGCGGTGCCAGCCCCACCACACCAGCGCCAGCAGCAATAACCCGGCAACAGCCAGCAGCCCGCGAAGCCAATGGCGGCTCATGCTGCCTGCGCCTGCAAGCGGGCGACCGGGCGTTCGCGTACCGGCCAGTTCAGGGCGGCAGCCAACACGCTGAGCAGGATGGAAATCTGCCACACCAGGTCATAGCTGCCCGTGCGGTCATACACCACCCCACCCAGCCAGCCCCCCAGGAACGCACCCAACTGGTGGAACAGAAACACGATACCGCCCAGCATGGAAAGGTTGCGCACGCCGAACACCGTCGCCACGGTGCCGTTGGTCAGCGGCACGGTAGACAACCACAGCAGCCCCATGGCGATACCGAACAGGTAGGCACTGAACTGAGTCACCGGCGCCCACAGGAACAGCACGATCACCACCGCCCGCAGCAGGTAAAGCCCGGTCAGCAGGCGCGGTTTGGACATGCGCCCACCCAGCCAGCCAGCCGTGAAGGTGCCGACAATGTTGAACAGCCCAACCAGCGCCAGCACTGTGGTACCGGTACTGGCGGGCAGATGCTGGTCAACCAGGTAGGCCGGCAGGTGCACGCCGATGAACACCACCTGGAAACCGCAGACGAAGAAGCCCAGCGCCAGGAGCCAGAACCCAGGGTGCGAACACGCCTCACGCAACGCCTGGCCCAGCGTCTGCTCGGCACCATGGCTGGGCAATGGGCGGTCGCGCAGCAGGCCGACAAAAGGCACGATGAATGCCACCAGCAGCCCCAATACCAACAGGGCTGCCGACCAACCCAGCCACTGGATGAGGCCCAGGGTGCCCGGCAACATGGCGAACTGGCCGAACGAGCCTGCGGCGCTGGCGATGCCCATGGCCATGCTGCGTTTTTCGGCCGGCACAGCCCGCCCGACCACACCGAGGATCACCGAAAACGAAGTGCCGGAGAGGCCAATACCAATCAGCAAGCCCGCACTCAGCGACAACGACCAGGCCGAGTCGGCCGTGCCCATCAGGATCAACCCCACGGCATAAAGAATACCGCCGATGATCACCACCCGTGCCGCGCCCAGGCGGTCGGCCAAGGCGCCGGCAAAGGGTTGCGCCAACCCCCAGATCAGGTTCTGCAAGGCAATGGCGAAGGCAAACACCTCACGGCCCCAGCCAAAATCGGCGCTCATGGGCGCCAGGAACAGACCGAAACCGTGCCGTACCCCCAATGACAACGCCAGAATCAACGCTGCCCCCACCAATACCCATCCGCTGGTTCGCCACACCGAAGTCATTGTCGTTATCTCCAGCACATCGCAAGGTTTACGGGTATATACCCGCTTATGGTCATATCATTTCAGGCCAGCTGGTTCAGCAGGTGCACCAGTTGATCACGCTGCCCGCTCCCCAGGCGTTCCACCAAATCGGTTTGCGCCTGCTCCCAGGCCGGGTGGGCGGCTTGCAGCAACTGCGTGCCGGCTGCGGTCAGCAGCACCTCACGGTTACGCTGGTCATCGCCCTCGGCCAGGGCTACCAAGCCCTCTGCCTGCAGCACACGCAGGTTGCGGCCCAACGTACTGCGCTCCAGCCCCATGGCCTCGGCCAGGGTCGTGATGCTGGGACGATCGAGGCGCTGCAGGTGCCGTAACAGCGAAAACTGGGCGACATTGACCCCGAAGCCGGCAAGGGCTTCGTCGTAATGCCGGGTCACCCCACGGGCAGCACGGCGTAAATGGGTACAAAGGCATTCACTGGTCAGCATGGATACGTGTATATACCCGCGTGTTGCATGTTGCAAGAAGTTTCATGGCGCCGGGCGAGGCGCCGCTTGAGTGACACGACGTTCAGAGCCCCAGCGCCATGCCAAGCACCACCGCCAGCTCGAGCAGTTCCAGCAGCGCCCCGGCCGTATCGCCCGTTGTGCCACCCAGGCGTCGGCACATGAGCTGCCGCAGCCAGGCAAATACCGCCAGCGCCAGCACCACGCTCCACCCGCCCAGCCACAGGCAAAACAGCGCACAACCCAGCAGTACCCAGCCCGCGGCGCGCCGTGGCAGATGTTCTGACAGTGCCTGCCCCAAGCCGCCTGGGCGCACGTAAGGGGTGCACAGAAACAAACCCAGCATCGCCGCCCGCCCGAGCAGCGGCGCCAGCAGCAGGTGAGCAGTGACGCCCTGCTCGACCAGCACCCAAAGGGCACAGAACTTCAGCAACAGCACCAGTACCAGGGTCACCACGGCCATTGGCCCGCTGCGTGGGTCTTTCATGATCCGCAGCGTGCGCTCGCGGTCGCCAAAGCCGCCCAGCCAGGCATCCGCACTGTCGGCCAGCCCATCCAGGTGCAAGGCCCCGCTGAGCAGCACCCACAGTGCCAACAGCAACGCCGCCTGCAGCGGCGCCGGCGTGCCCTGCAGCAGGTGGCTTGCCAGCCACAACAGCAACCCGAACAGCAGCCCGACCAGCGGGTAATAGAGCAGCGAACGGCCCACCTCACGGGCGGCGGGCATGCCTGGCAGACTCACCGGCAAGCTGCTGAGAAACTGCAAGGCAATCCAGAACGGCAACGGCAGCATCTCAACCTTCCTCGACCAACTGCCCGCCCTCACCCACCAACAAGCGGACCAAGGCACCATGCCCGACCTCGACCTGCAACAGTTGGTGCCTGGGCAAGCCGCGAGCACGCGCCAGTAGCAAGCGCATCACCCCACCATGGGTGATTAGCAGCACACGCTTGCCGGCGTGCTGCTGGTACAACCCCTCGACCGCCGCCAGCACTCGTGACGCAAAGGCGTGCACCGGCTCGCCGTTAGGCGGCGTGAAGGCGTAGGGGTCTGCCCAGAACTGCCCCAGCGCATCGGCCTGGTCTTGCATGATCTGTTCGGCGCTGCGGCCTTCCCAGTCACCAAAGTGCAGTTCTTGCAGGGCTGGCACCCGGCACACCGGCAAATTCAGTTGCGCACCCAGCTCATCGGCAAACCGCGCACAGCGCTGCAGCGGCGAGCTGACCAACACCTGCCACGGGCCGGCACCGGCCACGGCACTGCGCATCTGGGCCCAGCCTTGGTCGGTCAGCGCGTCATCCAGGCTGCCACGCAGCCCGCCCTGCTCGGTTTCGCCGTGGCGCAGCAGGTCAAGGATCATGCCGGGCGGTCCGCCACAGCGGCTTCGGCAAAGGTCGCCATTTGCCCATGCAGCGCACACGCCAGGCGTAACAGCGGTACCGCCAATGCGGCGCCACTGCCCTCGCCCAGGCGCAGGCCCAGGGCCAGCAACGGCTCGGCCTGCAGCGCCGCGAGCAGGGCCTTGTGCCCAGGCTCGGCACCTTCATGAGCGAACAGCAGCCAGGCCCGGCACTGCGGGTTCAGGCGCACCGCCACCAGCGCGGCGACGCTGCAGATGAAGCCATCGACCAGTACTGCGATACCCGACTGCGCGCAGCCGATATAGGCGCCGACCAGGGCAGCGATCTCGAACCCGCCAACGCACCCCAATGCCTGCAACGGCGCGTCAGCCCGCAGACCATGCAGGCGCAACGCCTGTTCGATGACCTGCGCCTTGTGCCGCACACCCGCGTTGTCCAGGCCGGTGCCAGGCCCGCTCAGCTGTGCCGCCGGGCAGCCCAGCAAGGCGCTGGCCACGGCAGCCGCGGCAGTCGTATTGCCGATGCCCATCTCACCACCGATGAACAACTGCGCACGCTGTTCGGCCGCGCGCAAGGCGCTGTCGCGGCCCGCCTGCAGGGCTGCCAGCAGCTGGCCTTCGGTCATCGCCGGCTGGCGGGCAAAGTTCGCGGTACCGGCCCCCAGGCGCAAATGACGCACGCCGGGCAGCTCCAGCTGTAGGTCGATGGTGCCGAGATCGACCACCTCCAGGCTGGCGTGCAGTTGCCGCGCCAGCACACTGATTGCCGCGCCACCGCCGACGAAATTGCACAGCATCTGCCCGGTTACCGCCTGCGGGTAGGCCGAGATGCCTTCCTCGACCACACCGTGGTCACCGGCAAAAATGGTGATGGCCAGCTGGTCCAGCACGGGGCGTTCCCGCCCCTGCAAACCGGCCAGCTGAATGGCCAGGCCTTCCAGCTGGCCAAGCGAGCCGGCAGGTTTGGTCAGTTGCTGCTGACGCGCGCGGGCCTGGTCCATGGCGGCGTTGTCGAGGGGTTGGCAGGGGGTTTGCCACCAGGGTTGGGTCATCGGGGGAAGCCTGTTCAGGGTTGGACAATGGGTAGTGGGGGTTGCACGATGGGTGGCTGGGTCATGGCGCGGCGCCCTTGAGTACCAATGGCAACCCGGCAACCGTCAACACCACGCGTTGACAGCGCTCGGCTACCGCCTGATGCATCCAGCCCGCCAGGTCGACATAACGCCGGGTCAGCTCGCCCATGGGCACCACCCCCAGGCCGGTTTCGTTACTGACCAAGATAACCGTGCCAGGCAGTTGCTCCAGGCAATCGAGCAGTGCATCACGCTCCTGGGCCAGGCGTTGGTCATCCTCCAGCATCAACAGGTTGGTCAGCCACAGCGTCAGGCAATCCACCAGCAGGCAACGCCCCGCGGCCGCTTCTGCGCGTAATACCGCCGCCAACGCCAGGGGCTCTTCGATCAACCCCCAGGCGGCAGGGCGTCGTCGCCGGTGCAGCACTACCCGCTCGTTCATTTCACCGTCCAGCGGCTGGCTGGTGGCAATGTAGGTCACGGGCAAACCGCTGGCAGTGGCCCATTGCTCGGCCAGGCGGCTTTTGCCCGAACGGGCACCGCCGAGGATCAGGCTGCGCATGTCAGGCCACCCCGCACAGTTGGCGCAACAAGGTGGTGTTCAGGTGCGCGTCCACCAGGTCGGCCAGGCGCTCGATGTCACGTTCACGCAGGGCTTCGTAATCGATGACCTGCACATCGTCCAGGCCCGCCCAGCGCAGCAGGGCGGCACATGAATGGCTGCCTTCGAACAGACCATGCAGGTACGTGGCCAGCACCTGCCCGTCGTCGCTGATGGCGCCGTCGCTGCGGCCATCGGCCAACTGCACGGCAGGCTGCGCCAGGGCCGGGCCGCGGGTGACGCCCGCATGGATCTCATAACCGCTCACCGCCGCAGCCTCGAGGTTCAGCGTGCCGGTGACATTACGCAACTGCTTCTGGGCTTCGAGCACGGTGGCGTAGTCGAACAGGCCCAACCCGCGGCTCGAACCGGCAACCCCTTCGAGCCCCAGCGGGTCATGCACTTCATGGCCGAGCATCTGCAGGCCGCCACAAATTCCGATCAGTTTGCCGCCATAGCGCAGGTGGCGTTCGATCGCCTTGTCCCAACCACGCTCGCGCAGCTGTGCCAGATCGCCGCGGACACTTTTCGAGCCGGGCAGGATGATCAGGTCGGCAGCCGGAATCGGCTGGCCAGGGCCGATAAATTGCAGGTCTACCTGCGGATGCAGGCGCAAAGGGTCGAAGTCGGTGTGGTTGCTGATACGCGGCAGCACCGGCACGATCACCTTGAGCACGCGGTCCTGCTTGCTGCCCTGGCGCCTATCGATGCCATCTTCGGCTTCAAGGTGCAGGTCGGTGACGTAGGGCAACACGCCCAGTACCGGCTTGCCGGTGCGTGCCTCCAGCCAGTCCAACCCTGGTTGCAGCAGCGCGATGTCGCCACGGAAGCGGTTGATCACAAAGCCCTGCACCCGCGCCTGCTCACTGGGCGACAGCAGTTCCAGCGTGCCCACCAGGTGGGCGAACACGCCACCACGGTTGATGTCCGCGACCAAAATCACCGGGCAGTCGACCGCTTCGGCAAAGCCCATGTTGGCGATGTCGCCAGCGCGCAGGTTGATTTCTGCCGGCGACCCCGCGCCCTCGACCATGACCACCGGCCAGGCAGCGCTCAGGCGCCGGTGCGAGGCCAGCACTGCCTGCATGGCGACAGCTTTGTAGTCGTGGTAGGCCACCGCGTTCATGCTGGTGACGGCACGCCCATGGATGATCACCT
The DNA here is from genome assembly GCF_013305665.1 of Pseudomonas sp. NY5710. Lineage (NCBI taxonomy): Bacteria > Pseudomonadati > Pseudomonadota > Gammaproteobacteria > Pseudomonadales > Pseudomonadaceae > Pseudomonas > Pseudomonas sp. NY5710. Next base: position 1,247,415 of record NZ_CP045554.1, on the reverse strand, counting down.
GGGCGCCGGTATCACTGTTGGGCTTGAGCAATACCGGGTTCATGTCGGTATGCGGCGCCAGCCGGCAGGCCTGGGCCTGCACCGCCTGGGCACGGCCAATTTCGCCGCCATCGGCGGTTACGGCACTGTTCAGCGCCATATTCTGCGGTTTGAACGGCACCACACCCACGCCCTGGCGCAACAGCCAGCGGCACAATGCAGTTACCAGCGTGCTTTTGCCGGCGTCGGAGGTGGTGCCTTGCACCATGAGGGTGGTCATGCCGTTTCCTTTTGGTAGGCCGCCAGGGCCTGGGCCAGGCGTTGCTCATCCGCCAGGCTGGCGGGCAGCCCCAGGCGTACTGCAGCAGGCTGCTCGAACAGCCGCACCAGAATGCCGCGACGGGCGAGAAAATCGTGCAGGTGGGCTGCGCCTGGGCTGCGTACATACTGGAACAGGTCGCAGCCGCCGGTGGGCGTCAGGCCTGCGCTGTGCAACATTGCCGCCAGTCGCTGGCTGGCGGCGGCACAGCGTTCGGTTTGGGCACGCTGCGCGGCCAGGTCAGCCAGGCTGACCTGGGCCAACACCCGGGTCGGGCCGTTGACAGTCCACGGGCCAAGCAGCTCGGCCAGGCGCAACAGCAGGCTGTGCTCGGCGGCCACGAAGCCCAGGCGCACGCCAGCCAGGCCGAAGAACTTGCCGAACGAGCGCAATACGATCAAGCCAGGGCGTGCGCTGCAATCCACCACGCTGTCTGCGGGGGTATTGTCCATGAAGGCTTCATCCACCAGCAGCCAGGCGCCGCGCGCAGCCAGCCGGGCGTGCCAGGCCAGCAGCCGCTCACGGGGCACGCGGCGCCCTGTAGGGTTGTTGGGGTTGACCAACACCAGCACGTCGAGGCCATCGAGTGCGGCCTCAACCTGTGTTTCGTCCAACTCGAGCAGCTGGTGCCCCGCCCTTTGCCAGGCATGGGGGTGCTCGGCATAGCATGGGCCCAGTATCCCGACCCGTCCGCTGGCACGCAGCAGCGGGAGTGCCTGAATAGCGGCCTGCGAGCCGGCGACTGGCAATAGCTGGCTGGCGCCGTAATAGCGGCGCGCGGCCGCTTCCAGGCCGTCCTCGGTTTCCGGCAAGCGGGCCCAGGCTTCAACGGGAATGGGCGGAATGGGGAACGCCCACGGCGCAATGCCGCTGGACAGGTCCAGCCAATGCTCACGGGCAATACCGTATTGGTGCACTGCACGCAGCAGGCGACCGCCGTGTTCAAGCATCCAGGTAGGCCCCCAGGCAAATCACCAGCAACCACAGCCATACGCCGCGCTGCACCAGGCTCCAGCCGCGCTCGATGGCGTCGGCATCGGCTACCGGCCCCTCGCCCAGGCGTGGCCGCTCGTGCAGTTCGCCGTGGTACACCGCCGGGCCGCCGAGTTCGACCCCTAGCGCACCTGCACCGGCCGCCATGACCGGGCCGGCGTTGGGGCTGTCCCACAAGGGGCCCTGCCTGCGCCAGCAGGCCACGGCCACCCGGGTTTTGCCGAGCAGCGCATAAGTCAGCGCCACCAGCCTGGCGGGAATATAGTTGAGCACGTCGTCGATGCGCGCTGCGCACCAGCCAAAGCGCTCGAAACGCGCATTGCGGTAACCCCACATGGCATCGAGGGTATTGCTCAGGCGGTACAACACCACACCCGGCGCCCCGGCCACCACGAACCAGAACAGCGCAGCGAATACAGCGTCGCTGCCATTTTCCAGCACCGACTCGGTAGCTGCCCGCGCCACCGCAGGTGCGTCCAGCTCGCGGGTTTCACGGCTGACCAGAAAACCTACCCGGCGCCGCGCTTCGTCCAGGTCGCCCTGGCGCAACGCCTGAGCCACTGGCAGCACATGTTCGCCCAGGCTGCGCAGCCCCACTGCGCAGTACAACGCCAGCACATCAACCAGCCAGCCAATGCAGGGCAGCCAGGACAGCACCAGCGCCACCAGGGTCAGCGGCACCACGGCCAGAAACCAGGCGCTGACACCGTGGCTGCGCCAACCGCGGCCTCCGGCATTCAGGCGCCGCTCCAGGTGACTGGCCATGTTGCCGAAAGCCACCAGTGGGTGGCGGCGCTGCGGCTCGCCCAGCAACGCATCCAGGGCCACGCCAGCCACGGTCAGCAAAGCCACGCTCATTGGCACTCTCCCCATTGGTTTTCGAACAGCATTTCACTCAAGGGCCGCTGCTGGGCCCAGTTTTCCTGGACCAGCATGGGCGCTGGGTAGAACGCCGTAACCGGCCCCAGGCACAGCACTGCCACCGGTTTGGCCCCCGCCGGCATACCCAGCAGGGCCGCCAGGGCCTGCGGGTCGAACAGCGACACCCAGCCCATGCCCAGGCCTTCGCCACGTGCTGCCAGCCACAGGTTCTGAATGGCACAGGCCAGCGACGCCAGGTCCATCTCAGGGAGGGTGCGGCGACCGAAGATGTGCGGCTCACGGTTGTCCATCAAGGCCGCCACCAGCACCTCGGCACAGTCGTTGATGCCTTCCACCTTCAGTTTCATGAACGCGTCGGAACGCTCGCCCAGGGCTTGGGCAGTGCGCACCCGCTCCGCCTCGACCAAGGCCTGGATCTGCCCGCGCAGTTCACGCCGGGTGATACGAATGAAACGCCAGGGCTGCATGAGCCCGACGCTCGGCGCCTGGTGGGCAGCGGCCAGCAGGCGAGCCAGCACAGCCGGCGCCACGTCCCCGCCAGCGAAATGGCGCATATCGCGGCGCTCGCCGATGGCCCGGTAGATGGCAGCGCGCTCGGCGGCGCTGAAGGCGTGTTCGCTCATGGTCGTAACAGTGCCGCCGCCGCAGGCGGGTTGGAGGGGAAATAGAAATGTACGTAGGAGGCGGTCAGGCGGCCGATCCGGTACACCGCTTCATTACCGCGGCCGCCGTTGGGGCTCAGGCCGCGGGCAATCGGTTCCAGCCCGGTGGTGGTCAGCGAATGGTGGTAGGTGTGCCCGCGCAAGGTGCCTTCCGGCAACTCCACTGCCTGCAAGGCCAGGGCCGCCAGGCGCTTCTGCATGGTCGCCTCACCCGGCAGCAGGCCGAGCAGTTCGGCGCGCTCGCCGGCCACGTCGGTCAACGCCTGGAGCAGGTACAGCATGCCGCCACATTCGGCCAGCAGCGGCTTGCCCTGGGCATGGTGGGCGCGGATCGCTGCGCACATCGGCGCGTTGGCCGCCAGGCCGTGATGGTGCAATTCGGGGTAGCCACCCGGCAGGTACAGGCTGTCTACCGCCGGCAGTTCGCGGTCGTGCAGCGGCGAAAAGAAGGCCAGTTGGGCACCCAGGCTACGTAACAGGTCGAGGTTGGCACCGTAGGTGAAGGCAAAAGCCTCGTCGCGTGCCACGCCGATACGCACACCGGCCAGCGAGGCTGCGCAGGCGTGTACTGCCGGCTCGGCAAAGCACACCGGTGGCGGCAGCGCCGCATCGCAACTGGCCCCCAACGCTTCGGCGGCGGCGTCCAGGCGGGCATCGAGATCGTTCAATTCACTGGCCTGGACCAGGCCCAAGTGCCGGCTGGGCAATTCGATGCCACGCTCGCGGGACAACCCGCCATACCAGCGCAAGCCTTCGGTCAGGCTGCCTTCCAGCAGCTGTGCGTGGCGCAGGCTGCCGACCCGGTTGGCCAGCACCCCGGCAAACGGCAGGTCGGCTTGGTAGCGCGCCAGGCCCAAGGCCAGCGCGCCGAAGGTCTGGGCCATGGCCGTGCCGTCGATCACTGCCAGCACCGGCACACCGAAATGGCGTGCCAGGTCGGCACTGGAGGGGGTGCCATCGAACAACCCCATCACCCCTTCGATCAGGATCAGGTCGGCCTCCCCTGCCGCTTCCCACAACAGCCGGCGGCTTTCCTCCGCGCCGATCATCCACAGGTCCAGCTGGTACACCGGCGCGCCACTGGCCCGTTCCAGAATCATGGGGTCAAGAAAGTCCGGCCCGCACTTGAATACCCGCACCTTGCGCCCGCGGTTACGGTGCAGACGGGCCAGTGCGGCGGTGACGGTGGTCTTGCCCTGACCGGAGGCGGGAGCCGCGATCAGCACGGCTGGGCAGTGGCGCCCCTGACTCACAGCTCTACGCCTTTCTGTGCGCGGATGCCGGCCTGGAAGGCATGCTTGAGCATGCCCATTTCGGTCACGGTGTCAGCCAGCTCGACCATTTCAGGCTTGGCCCCGCGGCCAGTGACGATCACATGCTGCATCGGCGGGCGGGCCTGGAGGTCGGACAGGACCTGGTCAAGGTCGAGGTAGCCGTGCTTGAGGGCGATGTTCAGCTCATCCAGCACCACGAACTGCACGCTGGGGTCCTGCAGCAACTGACGGGACACCGCCCAGGCGGCTTCGGCGGCGGCGATGTCGCGCTGGCGGTCCTGGGTTTCCCAGGTGAAGCCTTCGCCCATCACGTGGTAGCGCACCTGCTCGGGGAAGCGGCGGAAGAACAGCTCTTCACCGGTGCTGTTGCGGCCTTTGATGAACTGCACCACACCACACTGCATGCCGTGGCCCAGGGCCCGCGCAAGCATGCCGAAGGCCGAGCTGCTCTTGCCTTTGCCATTGCCAGTCAGCACCAGCAGCAGGCCGCATTCGTTGGGGGAGTTGGCGATACGTTCGTCGATGACAGCCTTCTTGCGCTGCATGCGCGCCAAATGGCGTTCGTCGCGTTCGGTGGGTTCGCTCATCAGGGTTCTCCGCTGGCTGTCACCACGGCAACGCGCGGCAATAAAGAGTAGGCAGGCAGACGGAGAACGCGCAGGGGCCATGGCAAGGGGCCACGGTGCACCGCGCATCACCCTCCGTGATGCCGTTGGCAGATATCAGGCCGGTCTCCGGGCTTGTGAGGGGGCCTTGGCCCTGGCCTGCGCGCCTTCCCGGGTAAACACCCAGTGGCCCTGCGCGGCCGCGACTCACCTACCGTTGCGGGGGCAGCGCCGGACTCGCGCCATGCTGGCGCCCACCGGCTTCCCAGTTTCACCCTGCCCAGTCGGGGCTGGCAGGGCACCTGAAACACGCGCGAAGGTTAGAGGGTTGTACCGGGAGCGTCAATCGAGGCGGCGACGCTGGCCAATTCTGCTGGCTGTGCCACACTGATATCACATAGCCATCACGCTTGACTGTACGTCACCACAATTACACAAGGAGAGTGCAGCATGCGAGGCCATCTCATTAACAATTCAAACCTGGAATTCCTTGGCCCGGTGCTGGAACGCTGGGTCGACTGCATTGACCGCTGCAACCAGTTTTACGGCGATGGCGAGGCACCTTACTGGCACGGGGCGGTTGCCAATGCCGGGGTGCTGGCAGCCGCGGCGTGGGAGGCTGAGCTGGCGGCGTTACAGCAGTTTGCCGGCAAGAAGCAGCGCGATGAAGGTGAGCATGAGGGGCGCTGCGATCTGTCGATCAGCAGTGCTGACCACGTGCTGTACCTGAGCGTGGGTCAGCGGTGGCCAAGGCTGGCCAAACTGGACATGGCAGCTGCACTGCAGGAAACCGCCGTGCGCGCCCGGCAGGTGGCCTATCCCAGCCAGTTGAAGGCGGGGGCTTTGTTCATCAGCCCATGGAAGGCTGGCCAGCACGCCAGCCCTGAAGAGTTGCAGGACATGGTCGACGACTTACAGAAACACAGCGCGTGCGCGGTGGCCTGGTACTTCCCGTATGCGTACCGCAAATTGCATAACGAACTGGGGCAGTACTTTCCGGGGGTGGCGTTGTTGCTGAAGCAGGCTTGACTGGGTCAGCGTGCGAATGGGGTTGTGCCTTATCAGAGCCGGGGTTTGAAGTTTCAGCTTCTGAGTGTGTGGCGTGGGCGTTTACACCGCATAGCTATTCGTTCGCGTAGGTGGCGCCGAGTCACCTTTCCGCCCTTACGGCGGGTTACTTTGGTCTTGGCCAAAGTAACCAAAGCCGCCTGCTCCCGTCATCCGGCCCCTGCGCTACGCTCCGGGGTCCCCTCGCTACGGTCATGCTCCCGGGAGTACGCGCTGCAGGCCCCGTCCCTGGGGCCTCAGCGCTTGACGGGCATCCATGCCCGTCACCTCCCTGCGCATGCCCTTCGCTCGGCCTCCTGAAGTCGCAATCTGCGTCGCCTGTGCTACCGCGCGCTTAGAAGCAAAAGCAAAAAGCAGAGGCAACAGCTGCGCTTACGTGGGTTCGCATCACGCAACCAGACCACGCACAGATTTTTGATCTGGCTGTTGATCTTGATCTTGATCTTGATCTTGATCTTGATCTTGATCTTGATCTTGATCTTCGCGACTTCAGGAGGCCGAGCGGAGGGCATGCGCAGGGAGGTGACGGGCATGGATGCCCGTCAAGCGCTGAGGCCCCAGGGATGGGGCCTGCAGCGCGTACTCCCGGGAGCATGACCGTAGCGAGGGAACCCCGGAGCGCAGCGCAGGGGCCGGATGACGGGAGCGCAGCGTTTTTTGGTTACTTTTTGTCGCGTTTGACAAAAAGTGACTCGCCGTAAGGGCGAAAAGGTGACTATGCGTCGCTATCGCAGCTGGAGTTTTTCGCGCCACCAAAAACCAGCGCTCAAGATTTCAAGCTCTGTAAAAATGTGGGCGTTGAAACCGCATAGGTATTCGTTCGCGGCGGCGGCGCCGAGTCACTTTTCCGCCCTTACGGCGGGTTACTTTGGTCTTGGCCAAAGTAACCAAAGCCGCCCGCTCCCGTCATCCGGCCCCTACGCTACGCTCCGGGGTTCCCTCGCTACGGGCATGCTCCCGGGAGTACGCGCTGCAGGCCCCGTCCCTGGGGCCTCAGCGCTTGACGGGCATCCATGCCCGTCACCTCCCTGCGCATGCCCTTCGCTCAGCCTCCTGAAGTCGCAATCTGCGTCGCCTGTACTACCGCGCGCTTAGAAGCAAAAGCAAAAAGCAGAAGCAACAACTGCGCTTTCGTGGGTTTCGCATCACACAACCAGACCCCGCACAGCTTTTGATCTTGATCTTGATCTTGATCTTGATCTTGATCTTCGCGACTTCAGGAGGCCGAGCGGAGGGCATGCGCAGGGAGGTGACGGGCATGGATGCCCGTCAAGCGCTGAGGCCCCAGGGACGGGGCCTGCAGCGCGTACTCCCGGGAGCATGACCGTAGCGAGGGAACCCCGGAGCGCAGCGCAGGGGCCGGATGACGGGAGCGCAGCGTTTTTTGGTTACTTTTTGTCGCGTCTGACAAAAAGTGACTCGCCGTAAGGGCGAAAAGGTGACTATGCGTCGCTATCGCAGCTGGAGTTTTCGCGCCACCAAAAACCAGCGCTCAAGATTTCAAGCTCTGCAAAAATGTGGGCGTTGAAACCGCATAGGAACAGAGACCGCGATAAACCATGGGGAACCCTGCAAGCCCAGCCGACCTCTCACCCTCATGAGCCCGCAGCGGAGAACGCCGCCCATGAAACACCTCATGCCATGGCTGCTGGCCACCAGCCTGACCGCCTGCGGCGACACCGCCCTGCTGAGTGTAAACGACGGCACCGGCCCTTCCCCCCAGCTACCCGCCCCCGTACGCACGCCCCTGCCCACCGTGAACATCGCCCCAGCAGTAGGCTGGCCGGAACATGCAAAACCCACGGCAGCCCCCGGACTTCAGGTAAACGCGTTCGCCAGCGGCCTCGACCACCCCCGCTGGCTATACCTGCTGCCAAACGGCGACGTCCTCGTGGCCGAGACCAATGCCCCACCCAAGCCGGAAGACGCCAAGGGCCTGCGCGGCTGGGCCATGAAAAAGGTCATGGCGCGTGCAGGTGCTGGCGTACCCAGCGCCAACCGCATCACGTTGCTGCGCGATGCGAATCACGATGGTTCGGCAGAAACCCAGGTGCCGTTCATTGAAGGGCTGAACTCACCGTTCGGCATGGCCCTGATAGGCGAGGATCTCTACGTCGCCGACACCGACAAGCTGCTGCGTTTTCATTACCAAAGCGGCGCAACACACATCACCGACAAAGGCCAGGTGGTGACTGCGCTACCCGGCGGCCCGCTGAACCACCACTGGACCAAGAACCTGATCGCCAGCCCCGACGGCAAACACCTTTACGTGACGGTAGGTTCAAACAGCAATGTCGCCGAGAACGGAATGGACAAGGAACAAGGGCGGGCAGCGATCTGGGAAGTGAACCCGGCCAACGGCCAGCACCGGCTGTTCGCCACCGGGCTGCGCAACCCCAACGGCCTGGCCTGGGAGCCGAACAGCGGCAGCCTGTGGACTGCCGTCAATGAACGCGACGAAATCGGCAGCGACCTGGTGCCCGATTACATCACCTCCGTGAAGGACGGCGGCTTTTATGGCTGGCCCTACAGCTACTACGGCCAGCATGTGGACAGCCGTGTGCAACCGCCCGCACCGCAAAAGGTAGCCCAGGCGCTGGTCCCCGATTATGCCGTGGGGCCACACACCGCCTCGCTGGGGCTGGCGTTCGCCGAACCGGGTGCGCTGCCAGCGCCATTCCAGCGCGGCGCGCTCGTTGGGCAACATGGCTCGTGGAACCGCAGGCCTCACAGTGGCTACAAGGTCATTTTCGTGCCGTTCGATCGTGCAGGCAAACCTGCAGGCAATCCCGTGGACCTGCTAAGCGGCTTTCTGGATGAACAGGGCCAGGCCAAGGGGCGCCCGGTCGGGGTCATCAACGATGGACGCGGGGCGGTGCTGGTGGCAGACGATGTGGGCAACGTGGTCTGGCGGGTGAGCAAGGCACCCGCCACCGCGCCGTAGCCCCGCCCCCCCCTTCGAACCTGAAAGGTCGCGGGGCCATCAAGCGACGGCTATCAGGGGTTCTGCGCCAGGTGCCCTTGTGGAATCACCCGCTTGGCCTGCAGGTACGCTTTGGCCCAGTAGCTGTTGGACAGGTAGTCCAGGCGCACGGTGCCACCGGTAGAAGGGGCATGCACGAAGCGCCCGTCGCCTACGTAGATACCTGCATGGCTGACTTGCGAGCCGCCACTGGTAGCGAAGAACACTAGGTCACCGGACTGCAACGCGTTGAGGTTTACGGTGGGCGCCCGCATGACAATCATCTCCCGCGTCGAGCGCGGCAGACTGATGCCGGCGGCATCCCGGTAAACGTACTTGATCAAGCCGCTGCAATCGAAGCCAGAATCCGGCGTATTGCCACCCCAGCGGTAGGGCGTGCCCACCAGACCAATGGCACGAATCAACACGTCATCGGCAACCGGCGAAGGGCTGGCCTGGCTATAGGAGGTGACCTGGGGCTTTATCACAGGGGCCGGCGCAGGCGCACGGCTGGAACAGGCAGCCAGCAAGGTTGCCAAGGAGAGGAATGCGAAGCGCGCCATCTTTACCATGGCCATAACTTCCTGTCTGAGACCGCTGCGCCGCAGCTGAAAAGAGTTGAGAAATTAGATTAGACGCTTTCTGTAAATGCGCACGGCGGCGAGCTTTTTTTAAAAAGCATCACCGCCGTGGCAGGGTACAGCATTTTGCCATCAGTTGCGCGCGATGTTGGTCGGCGCCATGGCCAAGGCGCGCTTGGCTTCAATGAAGGTCTTGCTCCAGTAGCGGTCACCGAGGCTGTCGATGCGCACACCACCGCTGCGGCGGCTGCTGGAGTGGATGAACTGGTTGTCACCCAGGTAAATGCCGGCATGGCTGACGCGACCGCGGCCATTGGTGCTGAAGAACAGCAGGTCACCTGGCTTGAGTTTGTTGCGCGCCACTTTCGGGGCATCGACGTTGATCATTTCACGCGTGGAGCGCGGCAGGGTCATGCCAGCCTCTTCGCGGAACAGGTAGCCGATGAAGCCACTGCAGTCGAAGCCGGACTTTTCCGAGGTACCGCCGAAGCGATAGCGGGTGCCGATCAACGACATGCCGCGCTCCAGGATGCTGTCGGCCAGAACCGGCAGCTGGTAAGGCTTGCTGCTGGAGAACGACGCGAGGTCATCTTCGGTAGCCAGCTCTTCCGGTTCGCCGAATACCGACGAAGGCGAGGCTTGGGTTTTAACTGCCGCCTGAGCGGCGACAGGGGTGTGATCCTGGGGCTGGGAAACCGGGCCTTGGGCCGCACAGCCAAAAAGCAGGGTCACGAGTGCGAGTGGCACGAGGGGTGCAAAGCGCTTCAGCATGGGCACGACCGTGTCTGTAATCCTTTAGAAGGGGGAAACTATGCCCTCTATCATGGCCATTTGCAAATTTTATCGAAAAAGATGTGACTTTTTCGTTTTACTGCTCTGGCCCAAGGATTTCAGGGGGTTACCAGCCGAGGGTTTCCTTGAGGAAAGGGATGGTGAGCTTGCGTTGGGCCTGCAGCGATGCCTGGTCGAGGCGCTCGAGCAGGTCGAACAGCGCACTCATGCTGCGTGCACCACGGGTAAGGATGAAATGCCCGACTTCGTCGGTGAGGTGCAGGCCGCGGCGCGAGGCACGCAGTTGTAGCGCACGCAGCTTGTCTTCATCGGACAGGCCACGCATCTGGAACACCAGGGCCAGGGTCAGCCGCGACTTCAGGTCCGGCAATTTCACCGGCAGTTCGCGCGGTGATGCCGAAGCGGCCAGCAACAGGCGTCGGCCGCTGTCACGCAGGCGGTTGAACAGGTGGAACATGGCCTCTTCCCAGTCTGGCTTGCCGGCGATCACATGCAGATCGTCTATGCAGACCAGTTCATACTGCGCCAGGTAGTCGAGCAGCCCTACGCCACGCTCGAGCAGTTGCGCCAGTGGCAGGTAGACCGCGGGCTCACCGCGCTGCTGGAAACGGTGCGTGGCGGCCTGCAGCAGGTGGCTACGGCCAACACCCTGCTTGCCCCACAGGTAGATAAGGCTTTCGGTCCAGCCGGCGTCGGCTTCGCACAACCGCTCGACGTAACCCAATGCCGCAGCATTGGCGCCCGGATAGTAGTTGATGAAGGTGGCGTCATCGCGCAGGCGCACACCCAGGGGCAACTGGATCGGTGGTTTCATGCTCGCGGGCGGTCAATGCGACCGCAGGGGGCCTTAGGTGAACAATCTGCAAAGTCTATACCCGCAACGCGGGGTACACAATCTCGGCAACCGATAGCGCAAGCAAAATCAACAGGTTGCGCTGCAAGCCCCGAGACTGCGCCATGGCAGCAGCGCCCCATGAAGCCGCGACGCGGTGGCCGGGGTTACAGCTCCGGGTCGACGTCCCCGGCATACATGTCCGACTCTTTATAAAGATCATGCACGTGGCGCAGCAGCACCATGATCACCGCCGCCACCGGCAACGCCAGCAATACCCCGGTAAAACCGAACAGCTCGCCCCCTGCAAGGATGGCGAATATTACCGCCACCGGGTGCAAGCCGATGCGGTCGCCCACCAGCAACGGTGTCAGCACCATGCCTTCCAGTGCCTGCCCGATGACGAATACCGCGACAATGCCCAGCATCGGGTACAGGTCGCCACCAAACTGGAACAGCCCGGCCACCAGCGCCGCGCCGATGCCGATAATGAACCCCATGTACGGCACGATCGCCGCCAGGCCGGCGAGCATGCCGATCAGCAGGCCCAGTTCCAGGCCCACCAGCATCAGCCCCACCGAATAGATGATGCCCAACGCCACCATCACCATCAGCTGCCCGCGAACGAAGGCGCCCAGCACTTCATGGCATTCGCCTGCCAGGCCGACTATCTGGGGTTCCTGTTGGCGGGGCAACAGGCTGCGCAGCTTGGCCATCATCAGATCCCAGTCCCGCAGCAGGTAGAAACCCACGACCGGAATCATCACCATGTTGGCCAGCCAGGCGATCAGCGCCAGGCTCGAAGCAGTCGCCTGCGACAACACCACCCCGACAATGTCGGTGGTCTGGCCCATGTGCTCGCTGATAGCCGACTTGATCTTGTCGAATTTCCAGAAACCATCGGCCAGGCCAAGCCGCTGCTGCACCCACGGCAAGGCCACGTGCTGCAACCAGTCAAGCATCTGCGGCGCCAGCTCGTACAGGCGCACCAGCTGCTTGGCCAGCATTGGCACCAGCACCAGCAACAACGCCATGAACAGCAAGGTGAACAGCGCGAACACCAACACCACACCCCAGGTCCGCGACAGCCCACGGCGCTCCAGCCAATCAACCAGCGGGTCGGCCAGGTAGGCCAGCAGAATACCGATCAGAAAGGGCGTGAGAATGTTGTGCAAGCTATACAACAGCACGACCACCAGCAGTATGGCGCCGAGCCAGATCCAGCGACGCAGGTCAGTCAATGTCAGTACTCCTTACCAACGAAAACGCAGGCCGTCGAACGGCCGGGGTGCGGGTTGCGGCTCGGTAGCCGGGGCCTGGCCGCCGGCAGGCGCCGGCGTGGCAGGTACGGCGGCGGCCTGTTCCACCGGCAGCTCCTGCAATTTGGCCAGGCCCAGCTGGGCACGCAATTGCTCACGGTTGCCAGTCACGCCGTAGGTCAAGGTGGTGCCATCAGCCAACTGCAAGCGTGGGCCATAGGGTTCCAGCACCCGAGCCAACTCGGCGTAGCGCTGCAGGTTCATTCCCTGCACCTGCACCTGCAACTGGCTGCTGGCCCCTGGCCGGGTGACATAACGCGGTGCAAGGCGGCTGCCCACCGCCAGCATCACGGCATCGGCCAGTGCGGCCTGGTCGGCGCCCTCGGCGGTGCCCTGCTCGCGCTGGTCACCCAGCCACAGCTGCCATTTACCTTGCCACTTGCCATCGGCTTCCTGGGCATGCACCGCCAGCATGGCGTCGGCGCCGTAACGCTCGGCGGCCTCGCGCAGCGGCGCCGGGTCGCTGCCTTCGAGTTGCTTGGCATTGGCTACCAATTGCTCCTGCAGGTCGGCCAGCGGCAGGCGCAGCGGCAAGCCGCGGTGCTGTGCGGCACGCCGCAGTGGCTGGGCACTGGGCTGGCCATCACCGACCAGGCTGCTGCCTTCGACACTGTCATTGAGCCACCAGCTGAGGATCGACGGCCGGTTGCTCCCCCACAAGGCCAGGCCAGCCTTGCGCAGTGCGCGCTCGGTACTGCCCGGGTCGAACTCGACCACAACCGATTCCGGCGGGCCCGCCTCGGTGCCGACTTGGTTGATGATTTGCTGCGGGTCTTTGCGCAGGCCCGCCAACCCTGGGCTTTGCACCGCCTTGGGGTCACCGGTCAGGCGCAGGATGAGGGTTTCGAGGGCCTTGCCGGTAGCAGCTGTACGCGCTTCGGCGCCCTGCCCCGCAAGCGGTTCGTGCACCTGGTAAAGGTCGGAGACGTTTTCAGCCATGGCGGCGGCCGACACAAGGGCCAGGCAACCGGCTGCCAGAATAGAGATCAAGCGCATCGAGGATTCCGTCCAGTCGTGCTTCAAGCCGTGAGCTTCACGCTACAAGCTTAATGCAGCGCCAACGCGGCGCTGCATTTTCTTGCGGCCTGAGGCTCGCTGGTTGCAGCTTATACACATGCAACCCCATCAACCACCCTGGGCCATTTTTCAGCAATTTACCGGCCTGCCCGTCGGCCTGAGGATGGCCGCTGCCCGGCAACCCTGATAAAATCGCGCGCCTTCACAGACCACTGACGTTTCAGGCAGCCGTCGCTCACCCGCCGGCCTTGGCCGTCATGGTCGTTTTTAAGAATCCCTCCCTCCTAAAGGCCTGGATCAATGAGCAAGCAACCCTCCCTGAGCTACAAGGACGCCGGTGTAGACATCGACGCCGGCGAAGCACTGGTCGAACGCATCAAGGGCGTGGCAAAACGCACCGCACGCCCTGAAGTCATGGGTGGCCTGGGCGGCTTTGGCGCCCTTTGCGAGATCCCGGCCGGCTACAAGCAGCCGGTGCTGGTCTCCGGCACCGACGGCGTCGGCACCAAGCTGCGCCTGGCGCTGAACCTGAACAAGCATGACAGCATCGGCCAGGACCTGGTCGCCATGTGCGTCAACGACCTGGTGGTGTGCGGCGCCGAGCCGCTGTTCTTCCTCGACTACTACGCCACCGGCAAGCTCAATGTCGACGTGGCGGCCACCGTGGTCACCGGCATCGGTGCCGGTTGCGAACTGGCCGGCTGCTCGCTGGTCGGTGGTGAAACCGCCGAAATGCCTGGCATGTACGAAGGCGAAGACTACGACCTGGCCGGTTTCTGCGTGGGCGTGGTGGAAAAGGCCGACATCATCGACGGTTCCAAGGTTGCCACTGGCGATGCACTGATCGCCCTGCCGTCCTCCGGCCCGCACTCCAACGGTTACTCGCTGATCCGCAAGATCCTCGAAGTGTCGGGCACCGACATCGAGAACACCCAGCTGGGCGGCACCCCGCTGACCGACCTGCTGATGGCCCCCACCCGCATCTACGTCAAGCCGCTGCTGCAGCTGATCAAGAACACCGGCGCGGTCAAAGCCATGGCCCACATCACCGGTGGCGGCCTGCTCGACAACATCCCGCGCGTACTGCCGAAAAACGCTCAGGCCGTGGTAGACGTGGCCAGCTGGCAGCGCCCGGCGGTGTTCGATTTCCTGCAGGAAAAAGGCAACGTCGACGAGCACGAAATGCACCGCGTATTGAACTGCGGCGTTGGCATGGTCATCTGCGTGGCCCAGGACCAGGTCGAAGCGGCCCTGAACGAACTGCGCGCCGCCGGTGAACAGCCATGGGTCATCGGCCACATCGCCGAAGCCGCCGAAGGCGCCGCCCAGGTCGAGCTGCAGAACCTCAAGGCACACTGATGCCGAGCAAGACCTGCAATGTAGTGGTACTGCTGTCGGGTTCCGGCAGCAACCTGCAAGCCATGATCGACAGTTGCCAAGGCCAGGACAGCCCGGTGCGCATTCGTGCGGTGGTCTCCAACCGCGCCGATGCCTTCGGCCTGCAACGCGCCGCAGCCGCCGGCATTGAAAGCGCCCTGCTTGACCACACCCGGTTCGACGGCCGTGAAGCCTTCGATGCAGCGCTGATGGCGTGCATCGACGGCTTTGCCCCGGACCTGGTGGTGCTGGCCGGGTTCATGCGCATCCTCAGTGGCGACTTCGTGCGCCACTATCAGGGCCGCCTGCTCAATATCCACCCGTCGTTGCTGCCCAAGTACAAAGGCCTGCATACCCACCGCCGGGCGCTGGAGGCAGGCGACGCCGAGCATGGCTGCAGCGTACACTTCGTGACTGAGGAACTCGATGGCGGCCCACTGGTCGTACAGGCAGTAGTGCCGGTGGCGCCAGACGACACCGTCGAAAGCCTGGCCCACCGGGTTCACCAGCAGGAACACCTGATCTACCCGCTGGCAGTGCGCTGGTTTGCCGACGGCCGCTTGCGCCTTGCTGAACAGGGTGCATTACTGGACGGCCAGCCGCTGGCGGCCAGCGGTCACTTGATTCGATCCTAGGAGAACTTATGCGTCGTGCCCTGCTCTTGGCTCTCGCCGTGCTCGCCCTGCCGCTCCAGGCAGCTGATCTGAAGCCCTTCTCGGCCAGCTACACCGCCGACTGGAAGCAGCTGCCCATGAGCGGCACCGCCGAGCGCAGCCTGGTCAAAAATGCCAACGGTACCTGGGACCTTAACTTCAAGGCTTCCATGATGATCGCCAGCCTGACCGAGCAAAGCACCCTGCGCCTGGAAAACGACACCCTGCTGCCCCAGAAGTATCACTTCGAGCGTGGCGGCCTGGGCAAGGCCAAGAAGGTCGACCTGAACTTCGACTGGAACACCAAGAAGATCACCGGTAGCGACCGGGGCGACGCCATTACCCTGCCGCTTAACCGCGGCGTACTGGACAAGTCTTCCTACCAGCTGGCCTTGCAGCATGACGTGGCGGCAGGCAAGAAGAGCATGACTTACCAGGTAGTCGATGGCGACGAGATCGACAATTACGACTTCCGCGTGCTGGGCACTGAAAAAGTCACCACCAAGACTGGCCAGGTCGATGCGGTGAAGGTCGAGCGCGTGCGCGATCCAAGCCAGAGCAAGCGCATCACCGAGCTGTGGTTTGCCAAGAACTGGGACTACCTGCTGGTGCAACTGCGCCAGGTGGAGACCGATGGCAAGGAGTATGTGATCGTGCTGCAGGATGGTACGGTCGATGGCAAGCCGGTGAAGGGTAACTGAGCCAGCGTTGCCAGTGACATCCAATAGCCCCGCCTAGTGCGGGGCTTTTTTGTACCCGGGTTTCTGGGTGGCCCGTACTGGCCCTATCGCTGGCAAGCCAGCTCCCACAGGTTCTATGCAAGGCTCAGGCTCCAGGAGGTCCCTGTGGGAGCTGGCTTGCCGGCGATAGGGCCAGCCCAGGCACTACACCTTTGAGCCTTCATGAAACTTGTTTCATGCCCGTTTTATTTACTTAGGCTGCTAACAAACTCTATAAAGAAGGTGTGCGACAGAGTGTCGCAGCCCTCTCAAGAAGTGGAGTTTAACGATGACAGTCCAAGTAACCGAACGCGACGAATCGAAAATGTCCCACGAAGGCGTGGCCGCTGGCGTACGCATCTGGGATGTGCACCAGCAAGGTCAACTGGTCGGCATGTTCCACAATGAACACGAGGCCCACCAGTACCGGGCAGAGCTCGAGAACCTGGAAAACCAGCGCACCACGCAATGACCCCATTCGTCATGAAAAACCCCGCCGAAGCGGGGTTTTTCGTGTTTACCACATCAGATCGTCAGGGATCTTGTAGGCCGCGTACGGGTCATCTTCGTCCGCTTCCTCGACATGGGTGTTAAGCAACAGGATACGGCTGGGGTCGCGCTCCTGGATCTTCACCGCTGCTTCGCGCGGGATCACCTCGTAACCACCGGCATGGGCCACCACTGCCAGCGCACCGTTGCTCAGCTTGGTACGCATCAGCGCGTTGACGGCGATACGCTTGACCTTCTTGTCGTCAACGAAGTTGTAATAGTCATCGGTGCTCAGCTTGGGCAGGCGCGTGGCTTCGATCAGTTGCTTGATCTGTGCGGCACGGGCCTTCTGCTCCGCCTTTTCCTGCTGCTGGCGGTTCAGCTCCTGGTCGCGCTTGACCTTTTCGGCCATGGCTTCCTTGGCCAAACGCTGCTGGCTGTCGTCGACGTCGACCTGGCCTTTGTGCTCCATGCGCTTCTGTTTCTTTTCAGCTTTATTGGTCTGCGAGACCTGTTTCTGGTTGACCAGACCGGCTTTGAGCAATTGGTCGCGAAGGGAAAGGCTCATGAATGTTCACTCACTTATGCAACAGCTCAGCCGCAGCTGGGCAGGTTCTTTTCCTGACGCTTGGCTTCGCCCCAGAGGGCGTCCAGCTCGTCAAGGTTACACGCTTCAATAGGGCGACCGCTGTCGCGCAATGCCTGTTCGATAAAGCGGAAACGGCGCTCGAACTTGCGATTGGCGCGGCGCAGGGCATGTTCCGGGTCTTGCTTGAGGTGGCGCGCCAGGTTCACGGCAGCGAACAGCAGGTCACCGACCTCATCTTCGAGCGCATCGGCATCGCCATCGGCCATGGCCTGCAGCACTTCGTCCAGTTCTTCACGGACTTTATCCAGCACCGGCAGCGCCGCCGGCCAGTCGAAGCCGACCGTGGCCGCACGCTTTTGCAGTTTGGCCGCCCGCGACAGCGCCGGCAAGGTCGTGGGTACGTCGTCGAGCAGAGACAACTGCTCGGGCAGGCTTTTTTCCGCCCGCTCCTGGGCCTTGATTTCTTCCCAGCGTGACTTGACTTGGGCCTCGCTCAAGCGGGGGATGTCCAGCGGCGCATACAGCTCACCCGTGGGGAACACATGCGGGTGGCGCCGAATGAGCTTGCGGGTGATGCTGTCGACCACGCCATCGAACTCGAAACGCCCCTCCTCCCTGGCCAGCTGGCTGTAGTAGACCACCTGGAACAGCAAGTCGCCCAGCTCACCTTGCAGGTGCTCGAAGTCACCGCGCTCGATGGTGTCGGCGACTTCGTAGGCCTCTTCGAGGGTATGCGGGACGATGCTCGCGTAGTTCTGCTGCAGGTCCCATGGGCAACCGTACTGCGGGTCACGCAGGCGGGCCATGAGGTGCAGCAGGTCTTCGAGGGTGTAGGTCATTCAGGCAGGTCCTTCGGTGGTGGCTTCTTCGCGGGCTTGCCCGCTGCCACAGGATGGGTGCAGGTTTCGAAACCTGCACCGTACCTGTGGGAGCGGGCAAGCCCGCGAAGCAGGCGCCGCGGTCTCAAGGGGTACGATTACGCCGCGTCTCGATGATGTTCGGCAACTGCGAGATGCGCCCCAACAACCGCCCCAGCGCGTCCAGGCCTGGAATTTCGATGGTCAGCGACATCAGCGCGGTGTTGTCTTCCTTGTTCGAGCGGGTGTTCACCGCCAGCACGTTGATCTTCTCGTTCAGTAGCACCTGCGACACATCACGCAGCAACCCCGGGCGGTCGTAGGCACGAATGACGATGTCGACCGGGTAGGTCTGCACCGGTATCGGCCCCCAGCTCACCTGGATCATGCGCTCCGGTTCCTTGCCTGCCAGTTGCAGCACCGAGGCGCAATCCTGGCGGTGAATGCTCACGCCACGGCCTTGCGTGATGTAACCGACGATGGCATCGCCCGGCAGTGGCTGGCAGCAGCCGGCCATCTGCGTCAGCAGGTTGCCAACCCCCTGGATCTGAATGTCGCCACGCTTGCCGGTACGCGGCCCGGCAGGCTTGCGCGGCACCAGTTCGATCTGCTCGATACGCTCGGGCTCCAGCAACTGCTGGGCTGCGTTGACCAGGTGCGCCAGGCGCAGGTCGCCAGCACCGAGCGAAGCGAACATGTCTTCGGCGGTCTTGACGTTGGTTTTCTCCGCCAGGCGCTCGAAGTCCACCTGCGGCAGGCCCAGGCGGCTGAGCTCCCGTTCGAGCAAGGTCTTGCCAGCGGCCACGTTCTGGTCGCGCGCCTGCAGCTTGAACCAGTGCACGATCTTGGCCCGTGCCCGCGACGTGGTGACATAGCCCAGGTTGGAGTTCAACCAGTCGCGGCTCGGGTTGCCGTGCTTGCTGGTGATGATCTCGACCTGTTCGCCCGTTTGCAGGCTATAGTTCAGCGGCACGATCCGGCCGTTGATCTTGGCGCCGCGGCAGTTGTGGCCGATTTCCGTGTGCACGCGGTAGGCGAAGTCCAGCGGGGTCGCACCCTTGGGCAGGTCGATGGCATGCCCGTCCGGGGTAAACACATAAACCCGGTCCGGCTCGATGTCGACCCGCAGTTGCTCGGCCAGGCCACCGATGTCGCCCAGCTCTTCGTGCCATTCCAGCACCTGGCGCAGCCAGGAGATCTTTTCTTCGTAGTGGTTGGAGCTGGGCTTGACGTCGGTGCCTTTGTAGCGCCAGTGGGCGCACACGCCAAGCTCGGCTTCCTCATGCATGCCGTGGGTACGGATCTGCACTTCCAGCACCTTGCCCTCAGGCCCGATTACCGCCGTGTGCAACGAGCGATAGCCGTTCTCCTTGGGGTTGGCGATGTAGTCATCGAACTCTTTGGGGATGTGCCGCCACAAGGTGTGGACGATGCCCAGTGCGGTATAGCAGTCGCGAATTTCCGGCACCAGCACACGCACTGCGCGCACGTCATAGATCTGGCTGAATTCCAGGCCTTTGCGCTTCATCTTGCGCCAGATCGAATAGATGTGTTTTGCCCGGCCGCTGATGTCGGCTTTCACCCCGGTGGCCAGCAGTTCGTTCTGCAACTGGTTCATCACGTCGCTGATGAACCGCTCGCGGTCCAGCCGGCGCTCGTGCAGCAACTTGGCGATCTGTTTGTACTGCTCGGGCTCCAGGTAGCGGAAGGACAAATCCTCCAGCTCCCACTTGATATGGCCGATACCCAGGCGGTGCGCCAACGGCGCATAGATGTCGAACACCTCACGCGCGACGCGCAGGCGTTTCTCATCGTCGGCCGCCTTGACCGCACGGATGGCGCAGGTCCGCTCGGCCAGCTTGATCAGCGCCACGCGTACGTCGTCGACCATGGCCACAAGCATCTTGCGCAGGTTTTCGACCTGCGCCTGCGAGCCCAATACCAGCGACTGCCGCGGGCTGAGGCTGGCGCTGATGGCGGCCATGCGCAGCACGCCGTCGATCAGCTTCGAGACCACCGGCCCAAAGCGCTGGCTGACCTCGGCCAGCGTGACCTTCCCCTCGCGCACCGAACGGTAGATGACCGCGGCCACCAGCGAATCCTGGTCGAGCTTGAGGTCGGCGAGGATTTCGGCAATTTCCAGCCCTGCCTGAAAGCTGGACGTGCCGTCCGCCCAGGAATGCTTGGCGGGGTTGCCCTTTTTTTCGACCTCGTGAGCAAACTCGCAGGCTTCTTTCAGCGCTGCGCGATCCAGTGCCGAATCGACACTTACCACATGGTCCAGCCATGCATCGAGATTGATACTGCCGTCCGTGTTGACCGGCTGGTGCACTCTCACCTGTACCATCTTGTTTTACCTTTCCATACAGCGCTGCACTCACGGCGGCGCTGGCGATCACCGTACGACCACCCTTCCGTGGCGGCCGCACCAAGGGGCCAGTCAGCTAGCCCGCTTCGAATAACGCCATGGCCTCGACATGCGCCGTTTGAGGAAACATGTCGAGAATCCCGGCCCGTGTTAACCGGTACCCCTGGCCGGCCAGCACCTGGGCGTCTCGCGCCAGTGTGGCCGGGTTGCACGATACATAGACCAGCCTGCTGGCCTTGAGGCGGGCGATGCCTTGCACCACCTCGTAAGCACCGTCGCGCGGTGGGTCCAAGAGTACCGCAGAAAAGCCCTCGGCGGCCCATCCGGTGCCGGCCAATGGCTGCGATAAATCGGCCTGAAAAAACCGTGCGTTATGCACATTGTTGTTTCTGGCGTTGGCCGCGGCCCGATCGACCATGGCCTGCACACCTTCCACTGCCACCACTTCACGCGCCTGGCGTGCCAGCGGCAGGGCGAAGTTGCCCAGGCCGCAGAACAGGTCGAGCACCCGCTCATCGGCCTGCGGCGCAAGCCAGGCCAGCGCCTGCTCGATCATCGCCGTATTGACCTGGGCGTTGACCTGCACGAAGTCGCCAGGGCGCCAGGCCAGCTCAAGCTGCCACGGCGCCAGGGCAAAGCCCAATGGTGCCGCAGGTTCGACGGGCGCCGGTTCAGCTTCGCCTTGCAGCCATAACTGCGCGTTGGCCTGCTCGCAGAACGCCTGCAACCGGGCCAGGTCCTGCGCCGGCAATGGCGCCACATGGCGCACCAGCAGCGCTTGCGCAGAGCCGCTGAACAGCTCCACATGGCCCAGGGCCTGCGGTTTGTCCAGCGAACGCAGCACGGTCGGCAGGTGGCGCAGAATCGACTGCAAGGGCTGTACCAGCACCGGGCAATCGTCGATGGCGATGATGTCCTGGCTGGCTTCGGCACGGAAGCCGACCTGCAGCTCACGCGCCTTGACGTCCCAGCGCACCGCCACGCGAGCACGGCGCCGGTAGCCGAACGCTGGCCCGCTGAGCGGTGGCGCCCAGGCGTCGGGCTGCACACCGGCCACCCGTTGCAGTTGTTCGGCCAAGGTCCGCTGCTTCAGCGCCAGTTGCGCCTCGTGCGGCAGGTGCTGAAGGGTGCAGCCACCACAGCGGCTGTAATGGCGACAGGGGGCTTCACGGCGCTCGGGGCTGGCCTGCAGCACACGCTCCAGGCGGGCCTCGACCACCTTGCCGCGCGCATTGAGCACCCGCGCTTCCACAGCCTCACCGGCCAGGGCGCCACTGACGAACCAGGTACGCCCTTCATGGAAGGCAATGCCGCGGCCGTCGCCGGCCAGGCGCTCGATGTCCAGGCGCTGCTTCTTGCCCACGGGGACCTGGGGGCTGCGGCTACCGCCGGCCGGCTGGAAGCGCAGGCCGCTGTTGGTTTTTTTCTTGGCCATTTAGCTGGGATCGAACAGGCCGGTGGACAGGTAGCGGTCACCGCGGTCGCAAATGATCGCCACCATTACCGCATCTTCCACCTCACGGGACAGGCGCAGCATGGCGGCAACCGCACCACCGGAAGACACGCCGCAGAAAATGCCCTCTTCGCGGGCAAGGCGGCGGGTGGTGTCTTCGGCTTCCTGCTGCGACATGTCGACCACGCGGTCTACGCGCGTGGCGTCGAAGATCTTCGGCAGGTACTCCTGCGGCCAACGGCGGATACCCGGGATGGCCGAACCTTCCATCGGTTGCAGGCCGATGATCTGCACCGCAGGGTTTTGTTCCTTGAGGTACTGCGAGCAGCCCATAATGGTGCCGGTGGTCCCCATGGAGCTGACGAAATGGGTGATGCTGCCGTGGGTCTGCTGCCAGATCTCCGGGCCGGTACTGTTGTAGTGGGCCACCGGGTTGTCGCCGTTGGCGAACTGGTCCAGCACCAGGCCGCGGCCTTCACGCTGCAGCTTATCGGCCAGGTCGCGGGCACCTTCCATGCCCTCTTCCTTGGTCACAAGAAGCAGCTCGGCGCCGTAGGCGGTCATGGCCGCCTTGCGCTCAGCGGTGGAGTTGTCTGGCATGATCAGGATCATCTTGTAGCCCTTGATCGCCGCCGCCATCGCCAAGGCGATGCCGGTGTTGCCGGAGGTGGCTTCGATCAGGGTGTCACCGGGCTTGATCTGGCCACGCAGTTCGGCGCGGGTGATCATCGACAGGGCCGGGCGGTCCTTCACCGAGCCGGCGGGATTGTTACCTTCGAGCTTGAGCAGGAGGGTATTGCTGGTTTGGCCAGCAATGCGCTGCAGGCGAACCAGTGGCGTATTGCCGACGCAATCGGCGATGGTTGGGTACTGCAAGGTCATGGCGTATTTCACAATCCGGACGGCAGGGGCGCCTATCATACCGGCAAACCCTTCCCGGCCATATCACGCAATCTGTAGTGGATATAGCTACAGGCTATATGACGGGGGCTGCTGCACCGGCAACCTCATGCACAGGCGTAAACCACGCTTGCCGTTCTGCGCCCACAGCGTGCCACCCTGGCGCTGGATGGCGCTGCGGGCAATGCTCAGCCCCAGGCCAAAGCCACCCACGCCGGGCCGCGAACCGTCCAGCCGCAAGAACGGCGCGAAAATCCGCTCCAGCTCATCGTCGCCAACGCCACCGCCCTCGTCTTCCAGCCACAGGCACCAGTAGCCACCTTCACGTTGCCCACCCAAGCGCACGACACCGTCGGCCGGCGAATACCGAATGGCATTGCGCAGCAGGTTCTCCAGGGCCTGGGCCAGGTGGTTGAGGTTGCCCTGCACCCAGCAACCGCCTGGTACTTCGCACCGCAGCCGCGTGGGCGCCCAGCCACTTTCATAGCAGGCATTCTCGGCCAGCAGGTCCCACAAGGCCTGAACCTCGATCGGCTCCAGGTTCATCGGCGCACGCTCGGCGTCCTGCCAGGCCAGTTGCAGGGTCTGCTCGACCAGTTGCTGCATGCCGTCCAGTTCCCGGCCGAGGCGCTCGCGCAGGCGTTGCATATCGGTTTCCCCGTCGCAAGCCACGCGCAAACGGCTCAGGGGGGTGCGCATTTCATGGGACAGGTCGCGCAGCAGCTGTTGTTGCAGGGTGACGGTGCCCTGGAGGCGCTCGGCCATCTGGTCGAAGGCGCGGGCCAGTTCCCCCAGCTCGTCGTGCCGGGCGATGAGCCGCGAATCAAGGCGAGCCGAAAGCTGGTCGGCACGCCAGGCCCGGGCCTGCTCGCGCAGTTGGTTCAACGGCACGATCAGCATGCGGTACAGGCCCACGCACAGCAGCAAGGTGAACAGGCCCGGGATGATGCCGTTGGTGATGATGCGCCACAGCACGCGGCGCTGGTCCGGGTTGAAGCGCTTGGGCAGTTCGACCACCAGCATGCCCTGCTCGGGCGCACCGGGGAACGGGATGCGTAGCCACGGTTGCTCGGCGCTGCGCCGGCTCATCGGCCAATCGACCCCGCGCAGGCGGGTCAGGCGCTGCATGATCTGCGGGTTGAGGGCCGCGCTGTCGAGCGGTTTGAGGTTCATATCGAGCACACCCACCCAGCCGTGTTCACGCTGGTGCATGGCCGCCACCCACTGGTCCAGCCCGGCTCGACCACGGCTGCGCCAGGCCTGCTCGGCCTCGCTGGCATAGCCGCGCAAAGTCTGGCGCGCCGGCTCCGACAAGAAGGCGCTCTGCAGCTCCATGCGCTGGCCCCAGGTGTAGCTGAGGCCGATCATCAGCAGGCAGAAGCCGACCAGCAGGATGGCCAGTTTCCAGAACAGCGAATGGCGGTCGAGCATGGCTATTGCGCCTCACCCGCGCCGAGCACGTAGCCTTTGCCCCATACGGTGCGGATCTGCAACCCCTGATAACCGATGCCCTTGAGCTTGCGGCGGATCTGGCTGACATGCATGTCCAGGCTGCGGTCGTGCCGCGAATAGCCGCGTTGCAACACCTGCTGGTACAAGAACGCCTTGCTCAGCACTTCCTCCTGGTTGCGGTAAAGGGTGTCGAGCAGGCGAAACTCACTGGGGGTCAGCCCAGCCAGGCGGCCATCAAGGCGCACGTCGCACAGGCCCTCGTCGAAGTGCAGCGCGCCCGCCTCTGCCGGCGGCTGCGGCGCCTGGTAGCGGCGTTCGAGCGCGACACGGCGCAGGATCGCTTCAATGCGCACTTGCAGCTCGGCGATGCTGAACGGTTTGGGCAGGTAGTCGTCGGCCCCGCGCTGAAAGCCGCTGATGCGGTCCGCCTCGGCGCCCAGTGCCGACATCAGAATCACCGGTGTGGTCATGCGCTGGCGCAACTGGGCCAGCGCGTCCAGGCCATTCAACCCCGGCAGCAGGATATCCATGAGTACCACGTCGAACACCTGGCGGCCGGCCGCTTCCAGCCCCTCCAGGCCACTGCGGCACCAGGTGACCTGGAAACCACCGCGCTGCAGCGCTTCATGCAGGTAGGCGCCAAGCACCGGGTCGTCTTCGATGGCGAGGACATTGGCGTTGTGAATAGCTACAGGACTCATTGGCAACTGCCATGCATTCTCAATTGCGCGATTATTGTGTATAGGCGGCCTGCCAGGCAACTGCGCTGCACCCCATGCTGCGGGATCGGCGCAAAACACCGACTAAACAGGTGCAATGGCGTGGCAGGCGGAGTAACGTCGCGCCTTAGCCGTCACCAACTGACGGTGGCCAGGCACATCACAGGAGGCGCGTGTGCTCGATCGTTTGGGAATCCGCAGCCGGGTCCTGCTGCTGGCACTGTTACCGGCAGGCCTGATGGCGCTGGTGCTGGGCAGTTATTTCACCTGGCTGCAACAAAACGACCTGCGCACCCAGCTGCTGCAGCGCGGCAAGATGATCGCCGAACAGTTGGCGCCGCTGGCCGCCCCGGCCATGGCCCGGCTGGCGCCTGCACAGCTGGAGCGCATTGCCGCGCAAACCCTGGAGCAGAGCGACGTGCGCTCGGTTGCCTTCCTGGCGCCGGACCGCACACGCCTGGCCCATGCCGGGCCGAGCATGCTCAACCAGCCACCCAGCGGCGGCACCGGCACCCAGTTGCTGCAGCGCAGCGGCAATGACGCCACCCGCTACCTGATGCCCGTGTTCGGCCACCACCGGGACCTGGCCACCGATGCCGTGCCCGCCGAGGCCGAACGGCTGCTGGGCTGGGTCGAGATCGAGCTGTCCCACGATGGCACCCTGCTGCGCGGCTACCGCAACCTGTTCACCAGCCTGCTTTTGATCCTCGCCTGCCTGGTGCTCAGCGGCCTGCTGGCATTGCGCATGGGCCGCTCGATCAACGACCCCATCGAACGTATCAAGCATGCGGTCAACCAGCTCAAGGACGGCCACCTCGAAGAGCGCCTGCCGACCATGGGCAGCCATGAGCTGGACGAACTGGCACGCGGCATCAACCGCATGGCCGAAACCCTGCACAACGCTCATGAAGAATTGCAGCACAGCATCGACCAGGCCACCGAAGACGTGCGCCAGAACCTGGAAACCATCGAAATCCAGAACATCGAACTGGACATGGCGCGCAAGGAGGCACTGGAGGCCAGCCGCATCAAGTCGGAGTTCCTGGCCAACATGAGCCATGAGATCCGAACCCCGCTCAACGGCATCCTCGGCTTTACCCATTTGCTGCAGAAAAGCGAGATGACCCCGCGCCAGCTGGACTACCTGAGCACCATCGAAAAGTCTGCCGACAACTTGCTGGGCATCATCAACGAAATTCTCGACTTCTCCAAGATCGAGGCCGGCAAGCTGGTGCTGGACAGCATCCCGTTCAACCTGCGCGACCTGATCCAGGACACCCTGACCATTCTGGCACCGGCCGCCCATGCCAAGCAGCTGGAACTGCTCAGCCTGATCTACCGCGACACGCCAACGTCGTTGGTCGGTGACCCGCTGCGGCTCAAGCAGATCCTCACCAACCTGGTCAGCAACGCCATCAAGTTCACCCGCGAAGGCACCATTGTCGTACGCGCCATGCTCGACGATGAGCATGAAGATCATGCTCAGCTGCGCATCAGCGTGCAGGACACCGGCATCGGCCTGTCACCGCAGGACGTGCGCACGCTGTTCCAGGCTTTCAGCCAGGCCGATAACTCGCTGGCCCGGCAACCAGGTGGTACCGGCCTGGGCCTGGTGATTTCCAAGCGCCTGATCGAGCAGATGGGTGGCGAAATCGGCGTCGACAGCACCCCGGGCGAGGGCTCGCAGTTCTGGATCAGCCTGAACCTGCCCAAGGCGCACGACGATATCGAAGAGCTGCCGCTGCAAGCGTTGCTGGGCCGCCGTGCCGCCATCGTCGATAACCATGAACTGGCCCGGCAAGCTTTGGAGCACCAGCTGGAAGACTGTGGCCTGAGTGTCAGCCTGTTCGCCTCCTACGACCAATTGCTGCAAGCCGTGCAGGCCGCCAGCCAGGCCGGGCAGCCATTCGAGCTGGCTGTGCTGGGCGCCAACCTGGGCAACCTGTCGCCAGAACAACTGGGCCGCTACCATCAACAGCTCGAACGCTACCATTGCCAGTGCGTGGTGCTGTGCCCGACCACCGAGCAGGCGCTGTACCACCCCTTCCTGCCCAATGGCCATGGCCAGTTGCTGTCCAAGCCTACCTGCACGCGCAAATTGCGCCGGCTGCTGCTGGAGTTGGTCCAACCCCGCCGCCTGCTGGGCGAGGTGAAGAGCAGCAACGGCCCGCGGCGGCCGAAAATCCTGTGTGTCGACGACAACCCTGCCAATCTGCTGCTGGTGCAGACGCTGCTCGAGGACCTGGGTGCCGAAGTGCTGGCCGTCGACAATGGCTATGCGGCACTGCAGGCCGTGCAGCAGGAACCCTTCGACCTGGTGCTGATGGACGTGCAGATGCCCGGCATGGACGGCCGCGCCTGTACCGAACAGATTCGCCGCTGGGAAAACACCCAAAGTGGCAACCCATTGCCGATCGTCGCCCTCACCGCCCATGCCATGGCCAACGAGAAACGCGCACTGCTGCACGGCGGTATGGATGACTACCTGACCAAGCCGATCAGTGAACGGCAACTGGCACAGGTGGTGATGAAATGGACCGGTCTCAGCTTGGGCACACCGCAGCAGGCGCCGACTGAACCCACCGCCAACGGTGATGAACTCAAGGTGCTCGACCCGCAGGAAGGCCTGCGCCTGGCAGCCGGGAAAGCGGACCTTGCCGCCGATATGCTGAACATGCTGCTGGCCTCGCTGGAGGCCGACCGCGAAGCCATCCACGCCGCGCGCCTGGCCAATGACCATGAGGGCCTGATCGAACAGGTACACCGCCTGAACGGGGCTTCACGCTATTGCGGCGTGCCGCAGTTGCGCGCGGCGTGCCAGCGCACTGAAACCTTGCTCAAGCAGGAAAGCCCGCAGGCCCACCAGGCACTGGATGAACTGGATGCGGCGATCAGCCGCCTGGCCGTCCAGGCGCGGTCGAGCGCTTGAGCTCACTGCCAACCCGGACATGCCCGACAAAGGAACCCTGACCATGCGCGCGCTATTGTTCAGCAGCCAGCACTACGACCAGGAAAGCTTCACCCGAGCCGCCAGCGGTACCCCACTGGACCTGCATTTCCAGCCTGCCCGCCTGAGTCTCGACACCGCAGCGCTGGCCGACGGCTACGAGATTGTCTGCGCCTTCATCAATGATGAACTGGACGCCCCGGTACTGCAGCGCCTGGCCGCCGGCGGCACGCGCCTGATCGCCCTGCGTTCGGCCGGCTACAACCACGTCGACCTGGCTGCTGCGCAACGCTTGGGCCTGGCCGTGGTGCGTGTACCGGCCTACTCACCGCACGCGGTCGCCGAACACGCCGTGGCGCTGATCCTGGCGCTAAACCGGCGCCTGCACCGGGCCTACAACCGTACCCGTGAAGGGGACTTCACCCTGCATGGCCTGACCGGCTTCGACCTGCATGGTAAAACGGTCGGGGTCGTGGGTACCGGCCAGATCGGCGCAGCCTTCGCCCGCATAATGGCCGGTTTCGGCTGCCAGTTACTGGCCTACGACCCCTACCCCAACCCGGAACTGCTGGCCCTCGGCGCGCGCTACCTGCCACTGCCCGAATTGCTACGCGAAGCGCGCATCATCAGCCTGCACTGCCCGTTGACCGAACATACCCGGCACCTGATCAACGCCCGGAGCCTGGCCGAAGTCCAGCATGGCGCCATGCTGATCAACACCGGCCGCGGCGCACTGGTCGATACCCCGGCACTGATCGACGCGCTGAAAAGCGGCCAGCTCGGCTACCTGGGGCTGGATGTCTATGAAGAAGAAGCCCAGCTGTTCTTCGAGGACCGCTCCGACCTGCCGCTGCAAGACGATGTGCTGGCACGCCTGCTGACCTTTCCCAATGTCATCATCACCGCGCATCAGGCGTTCCTGACCCGGGAGGCGCTGGCTGCGATCGCCAGTACCACGCTGGACAACATCAACTGCTGGGCGGCAGGCAATCCACAGAATCTGGTCATGGGTTAATGCTAGGATACGCGGCATTTCTGGAGGACCCATGGTCGAGCACGATTTCCGCTATACCCTTTTCAACCCGCAACACACCCTGATCGAGTGCCGCGCCCTGGTGCCAGGCCGCTATCAGGTCACTGGCAACGGCGGTTCGATGCACAAAGGCGATACCCTGCTGGTGACCCTCAAAGGCAGCAAGGACCTGGCCATGCGCCTGACCGTGGAGAGCGTGCGCCACCTGATCAACCCGCGCGGCCAGTGGGTTGCCGTGGCCACTGGCCCGGTGTTCAACGCGCTGGAAATCCTCAACTGGAAGGTTGAGTGCGACCACTGTGACGCCGCCCTGGACTTCGAGTTCGCCGTAGACGCCAAGCTGGGCAAGCAAGCCCGCCAGCCTGCAGCCAGCGCTCGTATCGCCGAGCTGGACTGGGCCAGCCGTGGCGACAAGCATGTGTGCCCACGTTGCCAGGAGAGCGCCGAGTGAAGAATCTGCTGACCGGCGCGCTGATTGCCACCGGCCTGCTCGGCTGCGCTGCGCAACCTTCAAAGTTGCAGCAGGAGCGCAGCTATGTGCTGGAGTGGATTGGTGAGCGCCCGTTGATCGACTACAGCCACCTGACCCTGACCTTGGCCAGTGATGGCCGTGCCTATGGCAATGCCGGCTGCAACCACTGGTTTGCGCCCTACACGCTGGACGGCGAGCACCTGAGTTTCGGCAAGGTCGGCAAAACCCGCAAGCTATGTGCGCCGGCGCTGATGGAGCAGGAAAAACGCTTCCTGCAGGCGCTGGAAACGGTGCAGCGCTGGGATGTATCACCCATCGAGCAACTGCGCTTCTGGCCGGCCGAGGGTAAGCCGCTGCGCTTCTGGGCTGAAGAAGGCTGAGCGCAGCTGCAAGCTGCAAGCTTCAAGCTTCAAGCTTCAAGCTTCAAGAAAAAGCAGATCCTAGCACCGGCCTGCTTTTCTTTTAGCTTGTAGCTTGCAGCTTGTCACCCCTGCTTCAGGGCCTTGATCCTGGCCTGCAGCCCTTCGAGGGTCTGTTCGCCCAGCAACTGCTCACGCACCTTGCCCTTGTCATCGATGATGTACGTTACCGGCAACGCCTCGCTGCGCGGCAGGTCATAGCGCTCGGCCGGGTCCTGGGCCAGTACGGTGAACCCGATGCCCAGGGTTTCGGCGGCCTGCTTCAGGTCCTGGCCCTGCAGGCCATCGAAATTCACCCCCACCACCTTGATGCCCTCGGCCGCCCACTGCTTGGCCGCGGTATTGAGTTCCGGGATTTCGGTACGGCACGGCCCGCACCATTCCGCCCAGTAATTGAGCACCAGCCAGTGCCCGTCGATCTGTTCGGCCTTAACCGTATTGCCGTGCTGGTCTACGCCATAATCGGCACCGCAACCACCGAGCATCAGGCTCGCGGTGATGGCCAGTACTGCTGCCAGACGCCTTGCCATGGGTCAATCCTTCTCGAGTTTTAAAGCAAACTGGTCAGTCGCTGCGGTTAGAATAGCCGCCACAACCAGCTGGATGCGACCCCACATGACTGACCTCACGCTCTATCATAACCCGCGCTGCTCAAAATCCCGCGGCGCGCTGGAACTGCTCGAAGCCCGTGGCCTGGCCCCGGTCATCGTGCGCTACCTCGAGACCCCGCCAGACGCCGCCACCCTCAAGGCCTTGCTCGGCAAGCTGGGCCTGGCCCCTCGGCAGCTGCTGCGCACGGGTGAGGATGAATACAAGGCATTGAACCTGGCCGACCCTGCACTGACCGACGCACAGCTGATCGAGGCCATGGTCCAGCACCCCAAGCTGATCGAGCGGCCGATCCTGGTAGCCGGTGACAAGGCGGTGGTCGGTCGCCCACCGGAAAAAGTGCTGGAGATTCTGCCGTGAGCCAACCCTACATCCTGGTGCTTTACTACAGCCGCCATGGTGCCACCAGCGAAATGGCCAGGCACATCGCCCGCGGCATCGAGCTGGCCGGCATGGAAGCGCGCCTGCGCACGGTGCCGGCGATTTCCACCGAATGCGAAGCTGTGGCCCCGGACATTCCGGCCAGCGGCGCGCTGTACGCCACCCTCGACGACCTGCGCCACTGCGCCGGCCTGGTGCTGGGTAGCCCGACCCGCTTCGGCAACATGGCGGCGCCGCTCAAGTACTTCCTCGATGGCACCAGCAGTCTGTGGCTGGGCGGTGAACTGGTCGGCAAGCCCGCCGGTGTGTTCACCTCTACCGCCAGCCTGCACGGTGGCCAGGAAACCACGCTGCTGTCGATGATGCTGCCGCTGATGCACCACGGCATGCTGGTAATGGGCCTGCCCTACAGCGAATCGGCACTGCTGGAAACCCGCGGTGGTGGCACCCCTTATGGCGCCAGCCACCATGCCGGGGCAGACGGCAAGCGTGAACTCGACCCGCACGAGATCGCCCTGTGCCGCGCCCTTGGCCAACGCCTGGCGAGCACCGCCAAGGCCCTGGAGGCCGCGCGTGGCTAAGAAGCCCAAGGTGTTGCCGCCGCTGGCTTGGCTGGCACCGCGCTTGCGCCTGACGCGGGCGCTTAGCCTGGCGTTTTTCTTTGGCCTTATTGCCCTGCTGGTGGTGAACAACCTGTGGTTCGCCAACCTGCATGGGGCTCGGGTCGAGGTGATCCTGGCGATCGAACTGGTGCCGCTGCTATTGCTGCTGCCGGGCATGCTGCTGGGCAGCGCCCGGGCGCATGCCTGGACCTGCTTCGTGGTGAATATCTACTTCATCAAGGGCGTGCTGGCAGCCTTCGACCCGGCGCGGGCGGTGTTTGGCTGG
This sequence comes from Pseudomonas sp. NY5710, assembly GCF_013305665.1. Lineage (NCBI taxonomy): Bacteria > Pseudomonadati > Pseudomonadota > Gammaproteobacteria > Pseudomonadales > Pseudomonadaceae > Pseudomonas > Pseudomonas sp. NY5710. Next base: position 1,215,805 of record NZ_CP045554.1, on the reverse strand, counting down.
GGTGAAGTGCTGGTCAGCTTGGGGCTGTTCATTGCCGGGCTGCTGTATGTGCGCTGGAAGTTCCAGCATGAACGGCGCATGGCGGGCGAAGGCAGTTGAGTCAAGGGGCTGCCTTGCAGCCCAATCGCCGGCAAGCCAGCTCCCACCTCGACCGCATCAGCCTCAAGCCCTGTGCAAACCTGTGGGAGCTGGCTTGCCGGCGATTGGGCCGCACAGCGGCCCCGGCGATCTCAATGGTTGACGGTATGCGCCAGCATCACCGACAACTGGCACAGCGGCCGCCCGCTTTCGGCATGCCACTGGTTGAACACCTGCTGCACCAGCGCCAGGTCGCGCTGGCTGGTCGGCTGCTTGTCGATCACCTTCTGGGCAATCAGCGCCGCCGCCACGTCCTCGGTCGGGACAAAGGTGTCTTTGCCAACCATGCGCAAGAACCGTGGCGCCGACAAACCGCCGAGCTGGTTGCCATGCTTGGCCAGGTACTTCCACAGCCCGACAATGTCGGTCACCGGCCAGTCGGCAACGAACGCACCAAAACTGCCATGCACCTTGGCAATGTCCAGCACCATCTGTGCGTTGCGCGGCACGCTCTTGAGTTTGCCCAGGTGGCGGATGATGCGCTGATCCTGCATCAGCCGCTCCAGGTGTTCGGCGCCCATCAACACCACTTTTTCCGGGTCGAAGCCGAAAAACACCTGCTCGAAGGCTGGCCACTTGGCATCCACCAGGCTGTGCTTGAGGCCAGCGCGAAATACCCGCAGGGCCAAGGTCGACAGGTAGCGGTCGTCGCTGATGTGGCGCAGTTGCGCTGGCATGCGCGGCTGCGGCAGAAAGGCTTCCAGCGCCTGGGCAGAGCCGAAGCGGTTCAGGCAGTATTCATGCAGCCACTGATAATCGCGCATAGGCCTAGATGTTCACCACGTCCAGGAAGCGCGGCGCCGCGTTTTCGTCGATCTTCAGGCTGGTGAAGTCGAACAGGTTGCGGTCGGCCAACTGCGACGGCGCCACGTTCTGCAATGCACGGAAAATGCTCTCGGTACGGCCCGGGTGCTTGCGCTCCCACTCCACCAGCATGTCCTTGACCACCTGGCGCTGCAGGTTTTCCTGCGAGCCGCACAGGTTGCACGGGATGATCGGGAATGCCTTCATGTCCGAATAGGCCTGGATATCCTTCTCGCTGCAGTAGGCCAACGGGCGGATCACCACGTTGCGGCCATCGTCGGCACGCAGCTTCGGCGGCATACCCTTGAGCGCGCCGTTGAAGAACATATTGAGGAAGAAGGTTTCGACGATATCGTCGCGGTGGTGCCCCAGCGCCATCTTGGTCGCACCGATTTCGTCGGCGAAGGTGTACAGCGTGCCACGGCGCAGGCGCGAGCACAGCGAGCAGGTGGTCTTGCCCTCGGGCACCAGCTCCTTGACCACCGAGTAGGTGTCCTTCTCGACGATGTGGTACTCGACCCCCAGCTCCTTCAGGTACGCCGGCAGCACGTGCTCGGGGAACCCTGGTTGCTTCTGGTCCATGTTCACCGCAACGATCTCGAAGGTGATCGGCGCCACCTTCTGCAGGTGCAACAGAACATCGAGCATGGTGTAGCTGTCCTTGCCGCCGGACAGGCAGACCATGACCTTGTCGCCATCCTCGATCATGTTGTAGTCGGTGATGGCTTCGCCGGCGAGACGACGCAGGCGTTTTTGCAGTTTGTTCTGGTTGACCGAGAGGGTGCCCATAGCGCTTGAATCCGCGAGGTGTGACAAAAGGCGGCTATTTTACGCACAAACGCGCGCGTGCTGTAGGCATTCCGACAAAGACTTCAATGTAATCAACAGGGCGGGCGACAGCGCAATTTGCTCTAAAAAGCGCGGTTTGTGCGGGTAACCGCTTCCTATACTGCGACATAAGGCCACATTACCGCTTGCTTCGGTGTTCGGCCTAGGGCCGCTTGCGCTCCATTTGGGGGCGTTTGGCAACATTGAGAGGAGTGACGGCATGATTCATCACGTTGTGGGGCTGTTTACCCATCCCGACCAGGAATGGCGGGAAATCCGTGGCGAAGAAGAATCCATCAGCCACATGTACCTGACGCACACCCTGATCCTCGCGGCGATTCCCGCAGTGTCCGCATTCATCGGCACCACCCAGGTCGGCTGGGTGATCGGCGACCGGCCGGCTGTGATGCTGACCATGGAAAGTGCCCTGTGGATGAGCATCATGTCCTACCTGGCGATGCTGGCCGGGGTAGCGGTAATGGGCGCGTTCATCCACTGGATGGCCCGCACCTACGATGCCAACCCATCCATGGCCCAGTGCATAGCGTTCGCCACCTATACCGCCACCCCATTGTTCATCGGCGGCCTGGCGGCGCTGTACCCGCACTTGTGGCTGGGCATGCTGATCGGCACTGCGGCGGTCTGTTACACGGTGTACCTGCTGTACGTCGGCTTGCCGACCTTCATGAACATACCCTCCGACGAAGGCTTCCTGTTCTCCAGCTCGGTGCTGGCGGTGGGCCTGGTAGTGCTGGTGGCGATCATGGCCGCCACGGTGATCATCTGGGGACTGGGCGTGGGACCCGTCTACACCAACTAGAACAGACTCGACCAACACCGGGGCATCAACCAGGGGCCGCCGCAAGGCGGCCCTTGGCTGAGCGCTGACCGGTGGCTCGGCACATGGCCCGAGGTTGCGGCATAATGATCGGGTCAGGAGAACCACCCCGCCATGCCCGAGCTGCTCAAGCAACGCGTCGAAACCTGTTACCAGCAAGCCGAAACCTTCTTCAAACGCCGGTTCCCGCGCCCGGAAGTCAGCTTCAAGCTGCGCGGGCAAAAAGCCGGCGTTGCCCACCTGCACGAGAACCTGCTGCGTTTCAACCTGCAGTTGTACCGTGAAAACCAAGAAGACTTCCTGCGCCAGACGGTCGCGCACGAAGTGGCGCACCTGGTGGCCCACCAATTGTTCGGTGACCGCATTCAGGCCCATGGCGAGGAATGGCAACTGATCATGCGCGGCGTGTACGAACTGCCGCCAAACCGCTGCCACAACTACGAGGTGCAACGGCGGGTGGTGACTCGTTACATCTACCGCTGCCCTTGCCCGCAGAGTGACTTCCCGTTTACCGCCCAACGGCACAAGCTGGTGCGCCAGGGCCGCCGTTACCTGTGCAAGCGTTGCCGGGAGATTCTGGTGTACAGCGGCGAGACCCGGGTTGAATAGGCCGCAACAGCCAATGGATAAATGCCTGTCAGTTAAGTAATTTGGGGCCGCTTTGCGACCCTTCGCGGGCACGCCCGCTCCTACAGGGGATCGCGCTTTTCTTGCGTTCAGCGCCAAACCCGTGGGAGCGGGCGTGCCCGCGAAGGGCTGCAAAGCAGCCCCAGTAACGCTTAACTGACAGGCATTAACCCGAAGGTCGCCTTCTTCGTACCTACCTGCGCCTTATTTCTCGACGAAGGCACGCTCGATCAAGTAGTCGCCCGGCTCGCGCATCCGCGGGGAGATCTTCAGGCCGAAGCTGTCCAGCACTTCGCTGGTCTCGTCGATAATGCCTGCCAGTTAAGTAATTTGGGGCCGCTTTGCGACCCTTCGCGGGCACGCCCGCTCCTACAGGGGATCGCGCTTTTCTTGCGTTCAGCGCCAAACCTGTGGGAGCGGGCGTGCCCGCGAAGGGCTGCAAAGCAGCCCCAGTAACGCTTAACTGACAGGCATTAACCCGAGGGTCGCCTTTTTCGTACTGCCTGCGCCTTATTTCTCGACGAAGGCACGCTCGATCAAGTAGTCGCCCGGCTCGCGCATCCGCGGGGAGATCTTCAGGCCGAAGCTGTCCAGCACTTCGCTGGTCTCGTCGATAATGCCTGCCAGTTAAGTAATTTGGGGCCGCTTTGCGACCCTTCGCGGGCACGCCCGCTCCTACAGGCAGGGGATCGCGTTTTTCTTGCGTTCAGCGCCAAACCTGTGGGAGCGGGCGTGCCCGCGAAGGGCTGCAAAGCAGCCCCAGTAACGCTTAACTGCAGGCATTAACCCGAGGGTCGCCTTCTTCGTACTGCCTGCGCCTTATTTCTCGACGAAGGCACGCTCGATCAAGTAGTCGCCCGGCTCGCGCATGCGCGGGGAGATCTTCAGGCCGAAGCTGTCCAGCACTTCGCTGGTCTCGTCGAGCATGCTCGGGCTACCGCAGATCATCGCACGGTCGTCCTGCGGGTTGATCGGCGGCAGGCCGATGTCGCTGAACAGCTTGCCGCTGCGCATCAGGTCGGTCAGGCGGCCCTGGTTCTCGAACGGCTCGCGAGTCACGGTCGGGTAGTAGATCAGCTTGTCGCGCACCGCCTCACCGAAGAACTCGTTCTGTGGCAGGTGCTCGGTGATGAATTCGCGGTAGGCCACTTCGTTCACGTAACGCACGCCGTGCACCAAGATCACTTTTTCGAAGCGCTCGTAGGTTTCCGGGTCCTGGATGACGCTCATGAACGGCGCCAGGCCAGTGCCGGTGCTCAGCAGGTACAGGTGCTTGCCTGGGTTCAGGTCGTCCAGTACCAGCGTGCCGGTCGGCTTCTTGCTGATGATGATCTCGTCGCCTTCCTTCAGGTGCTGCAACTGCGAAGTCAGCGGGCCGTCCGGCACCTTGATGCTGAAGAACTCCAGGTGCTCTTCCCAGTTCGGCGAGGCGATGGAGTAGGCACGCATGAGCGGGCGGCCGCTTTCCTGCTGCAGGCCGATCATCACGAACTGACCGTTCTCGAAGCGCAGGCCCGGGTCGCGGGTGCACTTGAAGCTGAACAGGGTGTCGTTCCAGTGGTGCACACTGAGGACACGTTCGTGGTTCATGTTGCTCATCGATGGGGCTCCTGAAGAAAAACGCAGCGCGTGCAGCACGCACAGTTGCGCGATAGTTTAGGGGCAGCGACAATATCTGTTAACTGGATTATCAAGATATGTGTTATCGGTTATATCGATATGCGATTTACACTTCGTCAACTGCAAGTCTTCGTCGCGGTAGCCCAGCACCAGAGCGTCTCTCGAGCCGCTAGCCTGCTGGCCTTGTCGCAATCGGCCGCCAGCACCTCCATCACCGAACTGGAGCGGCAATCGAGTTGCCAACTGTTCGACCGCGCCGGCAAACGCCTGGCCCTCAACGCCCTCGGCCACCAGTTGTTGCCGCAGGCGGTCGCGCTGCTCGACCAGGCCAAGGAAATCGAAGACCTGCTCAATGGCAAGTCCGGTTTCGGCTCACTGGCGGTCGGCGCCACGCTCACCATTGGCAACTACCTGGCCACCCTGTTGATCGGCAGCTACATGCAGACCCACCCTGAGAGCCAGGTGAAGCTGCATGTCCAGAACACCGTGCATATCGTGCAGCAGGTCGCTCATTACGAAATTGATCTAGGTCTGATCGAAGGTGACTGCAACCACCCCGACCTGGAGGTCCAACCTTGGGTGGAGGACGAACTGGTGGTGTTCTGCGCGCCCCAGCACCCGCTGGCCAAGCTGGGCCGAGCCGATATCGACAGCCTGTCGCAGGAAGCGTGGATCCTGCGCGAACAAGGCTCGGGGACACGCCTGACCTTCGACCAGGCCATGCGCCATCACCGCGCCAACCTCAACATCCGCCTGGAACTGGAGCACACCGAGGCGATCAAGCGTGCAGTGGAATCGGGGTTGGGTATCGGCTGCATTTCACGCCTGGCGCTGCGGGACGCCTTTCGCCGTGGCAGCCTGGTACCGGTGGAAACCCCGGAGCTGGACCTGATGCGCCAGTTCTACTTCATCTGGCACAAGCAGAAGTACCAGACCTCGGCCATGCGCGAATTTCTGGAGCTCTGCCGCAACTTCACCGCGGGCTTCACCCGCAGCGACGAAATCGTGTTGCCGCCGATCGCTTAAAGCAGGATCACCCCCCACACCAGCGCCACCATGCTCAGCGCCACCAGCTGTGCGGCGCTGCCCATGTCCTTGGCGTTTTTCGACAGCGGGTGGCGCTCCAGCGAAATGCGATCGATAGCGGCCTCGATCGCAGAATTGAACAGCTCGACAATCAACCCCAGCAGGCACACGGCGATCATGATCGCCCGCTCTGCACGGCTGACCGGCAGCCAGAACGCCACCGGGATCAGCAGCACGTTGAGCAGCACCAGTTGGCGGAATGCTGCCTCGCCCTTGAAGGCCGCGCGCAGGCCGTCCAGCGAATAGCCAGCGGCGTTGAAGATACGTTTGAGGCCGGTCTGGCCCTTGAATGGCGATGTCATGTGAGTCATTTCACAACAGAAGGCCGGCAGGCTAGACCGGCTCAGGTCAAAAAAGCGTGAAGCCGCACGCCGTCAGTGGCTGGCAACTGATTCAAGTTGTTGCAACAGCAGCGCAGCCTGGGTGCGGGTGCGCACCCCCAGTTTACGGAAAATCGCCGTGACGTGGGCTTTGATAGTGGCTTCCGAGACATTCAGCTCATAGGCAATCTGCTTGTTCAGCAAGCCTTCGCAGACCATGGTCAGTACCCGGAACTGCTGCGGCGTGAGGCTCGCCAGGCCTTCGCTGGCAGCCTTGGCCTCGGCCGACACATCGACCTTCTCGAACGCCTGCGGCGGCCACCAGACTTCGCCGTCGAGCACTTTGCGCACCGCATCCTGGATCACTTCCAGCGGGCTGGACTTGGGAATGAAGCCGCTGGCGCCAAACTCGCGGGACTTGACCACCACGGCGGCCTCCTCCTGCGCCGAAACCATCACCACGGGAATTTGCGGGTATTGCCCGCGCAGCAGCACCAGCCCGGAAAAACCGTAGGCGCCCGGCATGTTCAGGTCGAGGAGCACGAGGTCCCAGTCGGCTTTTTCGCTCAACCGCACCTCCAACTCGGCAATGCTCGCGACCTCGACCAGGCGAACGTCCGGGCCAAGGCCGAGGGTAACGGCCTGGCGCAGGGCGCCGCGAAACAGCGGGTGGTCATCGGCAATCAGGATTTCGTAAGTGGCCATCGATCTAAGGATCCTGTTCTGTCCCGGGCACTGGGGGTAGGCAAGTGCCCGACGGGGAATCGGCGCCAAGCATGCCGAGCACGGTCAAGGGTGGTCAAGCCAACCGCCTTGCCGCCTCGCCCACCCTGGCCGCCAGCCCCGTCATTATGAACCAAAGCCGGGTGAGTGCCCCTTGGACTATAGGAAGGTATGCAAACGCTGATGGGTCTCGTCCTGCTCGTCCAGCGGCAGTCGCCGCTTGCCACTGAGGTAATGCAGGCTGAATACATCCAGGTAGGCATCCAGTGCTTGCGACGCCAGGCTATCGCCGGCCAGCTCCAGGCACATGGCTGCAACTTCTGCGGTGCAGAAGTGATCATCGCGCTTGGAGCGGCGCAGGCGGTAGCGTGACATCTGTTCCGCCTGCAGGCTCAGCACCGGGAACCGGTCCAGGTAGGGGCTTTTGCGAAACATCTTGCGCGCCTCGGTCCAGGTGGCATCCAGCAGAATGAACAGCGGGCGCTTGCCCGGCTCACGCACCACCTCGCTGACCACCCGCTGCGGGGCGACGAACTCACCCGGGAAAACGATGTAGGGCTGCCAGTGCGGGTCGTCGAGCAGGGCCAGCAGGCGCTCGTCAACCGAGGTGCGCAGCCAGCCGAACGCCGAGGTATCTTCGATCAGGTCGGCAATCAGCCAGCCGGTATTGGTGGGTTTTAGTGGCTCGGTGTCATGCATCAGCAGGCACATGCCGGCGTCGGCCTGCACGCGGGGCTTCCAGGCGCACAGGCAATGGCTGGCAATGACCCGGCAATCCGGGCAACGCTCGGCCCGCGACCCTCGGGCAATGAAAGGCTTGTTGCTGCGGGCCAGGCGCTCGGCACGCAGGCGCGCTACCGCATGGCTCATGCCGGCAGGCCTATGGAAAGATGGGAAATGGGCACAAGGATGGCTCTGGGAAAACAAGGGCGCCAGTTTACCAGAATCCTTATAATCAGGCTTTTCCCGTGCCCCGGGCTGCCGCCGGCCAAGGGGTTCACGGAACGCCGTCGACACGCGCATGTCAAAGCGCCAGTCATCGAACCAGGAGATACTCATGCTGCGCCTTATTGCCCCCGCCCTGAGCATGTTGCTCGCCCTGCCCCTGGCAGCCCAGGCGGCTTCCAAACAGGACTACGACCTGAACAAGATGCTGGAAAAGGTCGCCAAAGAGAGCAGCGTCGGCACCCCACGTGCCATCAATGAAGACATCCTCGACCAGGGTTACACCGTGGAAGGCAAGGCACTGGTCAATCACCTCAGCGTGCGCCAGAGCCACGCCGAGCGCATGCAGGCCAACCCTGCGCAGGTGCGCAGCCAATTGGGCGACAGCGTGTGCCGCAACAATGGCTTCCGCAACCTGATGTCCAAGGGCGCGGTGATGGTTTACCGGTTCACCGTCTACAAAACCAACCAGCCGATCATGGACCAGGCTTTCGACAATGCCAGCTGCGTTGCCGGCAACAAGAAGAAGTAAGCACCGCGCCCAGGCTAAACCTGCCTTTGCTCCCGTGCGCGCCAGTGCCCCTCGGCAGCTTCGGCGCGCATCTCGGCCAATAGCGCCTGCACGTAGCGCGACTGGCATTCCAGGCCCGCGAGCCGGCGCTGGCACTCGGCCTCCAGGCTCAGGTGATGAACCTGGGCGGCACGTTCCAGTTGCTGGTAGAGCTGCAGGTCCACTTCGATGACCAAGCGATGCATACCGCCACCTCCCGCATCGATACGTTTCGCTTTACCAGTTAACCAGACCCCTGCCGCCATTGGCCACGTGCCGACGGGTGGCGCTGGCAATCCCACCGGCACGATCGGCCGCCAGGGTCTAGATTGAGGTCTAGAGGTATTGGTGCAGAAGGAGACGTTGCATGCCTTACCAATCGAACGAATCGCTGTTCAGCCATTTCCAGGACAACCATATCGACTTGAGCCACATCGACGCCCAATTGCAACTGGTTGCACCCAACAGCCCGAACCTGCCGCTGTACCGCGACATGATGCTGACCATCCTGCGCATGGCCCACGATGACAGTGACCGCTGGAGCGCCAAGATCACCCTGCAGGCCTTGCGCGAACTGGACCACTCGTTCCGCACCCTGCAGCGCTACAAGGGCCGCCGCAAGGTGACCGTGTTCGGCTCGGCGCGTACGCCGCTGGAACACCCGATGTATGCACTGGCCCGTGAACTGGGCGCTACCCTGGCTCGCTCGGACCTGATGGTCATCACCGGGGCGGGGGGCGGCATCATGGCCGCAGCCCACGAAGGTGCCGGCAGCGCCCACAGCCTGGGCTTCAACATCACCCTGCCTTTCGAACAACATGCCAACCCTACGGTGGACGGCACCGACAAGCTGCTGCCTTTCCACTTCTTCTTCATCCGCAAACTGTTCTTCGTCAAGGAGGCCGATGCCCTGGTGCTGTGCCCGGGCGGCTTCGGCACCCTCGATGAGGCGCTGGAAGTGCTGACCCTTATCCAGACCGGCAAAAGCCCCCTGGTCCCCGTGGTTTTGCTGGACTCACCGGGCGGCAGCTTCTGGCACGACTGCCTGGGCTTCATCAGCCGGCAGTTGGAGGACAACCATTACATTCTGCCGAGCGACCTGAAGCTGGTGCGCCTGGTGCACAGCGCCGAGGAGGCGGTGGAGGAAATCAACCAGTTCTACCGCAACTATCACTCCAGCCGCTGGTTGAACAGCCAGTTCGTGATCCGCATGCATCACGCCTTGAGCGAGGCGGCGCTGTCTGACATCGAGGAAGGTTTTGCTGACCTGCGCCTGAGCGGCAAGTACCACCAGCAAGCAGACAGCAGCGCCGAACATGAGTTGGGGGACTACAGCCACCTGACCCGCTTGTCGTTCGCCTTCAATGGCCGAAACCAAGGGCGCCTGCGTGAACTGGTGGACTTTATCAACCTGCCGGAGAACTGGGCCAAGCCACAGCCCATGCATACCACGCAGCGGGCCAGGGAGGCGTTGAAGGCCAGTTGATCAGGCACTGTGGGGCAGCGCGCTGGAGAGTACCGGCGTTGCCGATGTTCGCGGCTGAGACCGCTGCTACGGGGATTGTTGCGAGGTCTGCGGCGGCTAGTAATCGTCGAGGTCTCGCCCGCTGAGCAAGCGGCCGATCATGTCCATGGTGAAGCCTCGATAGGCGAGAAAGCGGGTTTGCTGGGCGCGGCTGCGGGGGTCCTGCGGGCGTTGCCCGGCGAACTTGCGCTGCCATACATCCCGCATACGTTCGGCCCAATCCACGCCGCTTTCACGCAGCGCTTGCTCAATGTCGGCGCGCAGCAAACCACGCTGCCCCAGCTCTTCACGAATACGTGCTGGGCCATAGCCAGAACCGGAACGGTAACGAATGAAGCTCTCGAGGTAACGGGCCTCACTCAGCAGCCCCTCTTCGGTGAGCCGGTCGAGCTCTGGCTCGATCAGCTCATCGGAGGCACCGCGCTGACGCAACTTGCGCGTCAGCTCGACGCGACCATGCTCACGTCGCGCAAGCAGGTCCATGGCTGTCCGCCGAATGGCGACGGGGGTGTCGAGTACGGCGGACATGTTCAGCTATAAACCACGCGATCAATAACCGGCTTCAGCGTCGGCCATGTCGTCGGCACCCGCCTCGACAGCGGCAGCTTTACCGGCCGCGGCTACAGCGCCAGCGTTCAGCAGCTTCTCACGGATCTGCCTCTCGATCTCGGTTCCGATAGCCGGGTTTTCCGCCAGGTACTTGGCCGCGTTGGCTTTACCTTGGCCGATCTTGTTGCCCTGGTAGGCATACCAGGCACCGGACTTCTCGACCAGGCCTTGGGCAACGCCCAGATCGATGATCTCACCGTTACGGTAGATACCCTTGCCGTAGAGAATCTGGAACTCGGCCTGACGGAACGGAGGCGAGACCTTGTTCTTGACGATCTTGACGCGGGTTTCGCTGCCGACCACCTCGTCGCCTTCCTTGACAGCGCCGGTGCGGCGGATGTCCAGACGCACAGAGGCGTAGAACTTCAGGGCGTTACCACCGGTGGTGGTTTCCGGGCTACCGAACATGACGCCGATCTTCATGCGGATCTGGTTGATGAAGATGACCAGGCAGTTGGCGTTCTTGATGTTACCGGTGATCTTGCGCAGCGCCTGGGACATCAGGCGAGCCTGCAGGCCCACGTGCATGTCGCCCATTTCGCCTTCGATCTCGGCCTTGGGTACCAGCGCGGCCACCGAGTCGACGATGATCACGTCGACTGCGTTGGAACGCACCAGCATGTCGGTGATTTCCAGGGCCTGCTCACCCGTGTCTGGCTGCGAGACCAGCAGGTCGTCGACATTGACGCCCAGCTTGCCGGCATATTCAGGGTCGAGTGCGTGCTCAGCGTCGACGAAGGCGCAGGTGGCGCCATTCTTCTGGGCTTCGGCGATGACCGACAGGGTCAGCGTGGTCTTACCCGATGATTCCGGACCGTAGATTTCGACGATACGGCCCTTGGGCAGACCACCAATGCCCAAGGCAATGTCCAGGCCCAGAGAGCCGGTAGAGATGGCCGGGATAGCCTGGCGCTCGTGGTCGCCCATGCGCATTACCGCGCCTTTACCGAATTGACGTTCGATCTGACCCAGGGCCGCAGCCAAGGCGCGCTTCTTGTTGTCGTCCATTGAAATCCTCACGTGTTCGACGGGCCCTGATGGCCGCAATACCTGTATAAGTAGCCAGTATTATTCCACAGGCTAGCGCTGGCGCAAACCCCTGTCTTTGATTTCCTCGGCAGTAAGCTGTAACAAGCCGTCTAACGCGGCGCTCACCGTCTGTCGCCGCACCGCCTCGCGGTCGCCGTCGAACCGCCGCCGCTGGCTGCTCACCCGACTGCCGTCGCCCCAGGCCAGCCATACGGTACCCACGGGTTTGGCCGGCGAGCCGCCATCGGGCCCCGCCACTCCGCTTACCGCCACGGCAAAGCGCGCGCCGCTGGCCGCCTGGGCGCCGCGGACCATGGCCTCGACCACCTCCTGGCTGACCGCCCCCACCTGCCCGAACAACGCTTCGGGCACCCCCAGCAGACGGGTTTTCTGGGCATTGGAGTACGTCACGTAACCGGCCTCGAACCAGGCGGAGCTACCGGGGATGCGTGTGATGGCTTGTGCAATGCCGCCGCCCGTGCAGGACTCGGCAGTGGTCACTTGGGCATCCAAACGGCGCAGATGTTCACCCAAACGGGCGGCAAGCAGGGTGATCGGGTCCATGTCGGGCTCCTCCAGGGCGGCCCTTTACCCTACCACCCTGCCGGCATCCTCGCTCAGGAAACCTGCAGCACCGCAGCGGCCTGCAGGGGCTGCCGGCCACTGTTCGGTGCGTGCCTGCATCTCGCGAAAAAAGCCTGTACCATTGCCGGTTTACCGCCAACCAGATCACCCGCTGTAAGGCCCTGAATGTCTGATCTCTCCGCACACACCCCGATGATGCAACAGTACTGGAAGCTGAAGAATCAGCACCCGGACCAGTTGATGTTCTACCGCATGGGCGACTTCTACGAGATCTTCTACGAAGATGCGAAGAAAGCCGCCAAACTGCTGGACATCACGCTGACCGCGCGCGGTCAGTCGGCCGGCCAGTCCATCCCCATGTGCGGGATTCCGTTCCATTCGCTGGAAGGTTACCTGGCCAAGCTGGTCAAACTGGGCGAATCGGTGGTGATCTGCGAGCAGATCGGCGACCCGGCGACCAGCAAGGGCCCGGTCGAGCGCCAGGTGGTGCGCATCATCACCCCCGGCACGGTCAGCGATGAAGCCCTGCTCGACGAACGCCGCGACAACCTGATTGCCGCGCTGCTCGGTGACGAGCGCTTGTTCGGCCTGGCTGTATTGGACATCACCAGCGGTAACTTCAGCGTGCAGGAGATCAAGGGCTGGGAAAACCTGCTGGCCGAACTCGAGCGCCTGAACCCGGTCGAGCTGCTGATCCCCGACGACTGGCCACGCGACCTGCCCGCCGAGAAGCGCCCGGGCGCGCGGCGCCGTGCACCGTGGGACTTCGACCGCGACTCAGCGCGCAAAGCCTTGTGCCAGCAGTTCGCAACCAAGGACCTGAAAGGCTTCGGCTGCGACAAGCTGACCCTGGCCATCGGTGCCGCTGGCTGCCTGCTGACCTACGCCAAGGAAACCCAGCGCACGGCGCTGCCGCACCTGCGCAGCCTGCGCCATGAGCGCCTGGACGATACGGTCATCCTCGACGGCGCCAGCCGGCGCAACCTGGAACTGGACATCAACCTGGCCGGCGGGCGCGACAATACCCTGCAATCGGTGGTCGACCGTTGCCAGACGGCCATGGCCAGCCGCCTGCTGAGCCGCTGGCTGAACCGCCCGCTGCGCGACCTCAAGGTGCTCCAGGCACGCCAGGACTCGATTCGCTGCCTGCTCGACGGCTACCGTTTCGAAAAGCTGCAGCCACAGCTGAAAGAAATTGGCGACATCGAGCGCATCCTGGCGCGTATCGGCCTGCGTAACGCCCGCCCGCGCGACCTGGCCCGGCTGCGCGACGCCCTGGGCGCGCTGCCCGAGCTGCAGAACGCCATGACCGAGCTCGAAGCGCCGCACCTGGCACGCCTGGCTGCGATCACCGGTACCTACCCCGAGCTGGCCAGCCTGCTGGAACGGGCGATCATCGACAACCCTCCGGCGGTCATCCGCGATGGCGGCGTGCTCAAGGCCGGTTATGACAACGAACTGGACGACCTGCTGGCCATCAGCGAAAACGCCGGGCAGTTCCTGATCGACCTCGAAGCCCGCGAAAAGGCGCGCACCGGCCTGGCCAACCTGAAGGTCGGCTACAACCGGGTACACGGCTACTTCATCGAGCTGCCGACCAAGCAGGCCGAACAGGCCCCCGGCGACTACATTCGTCGCCAGACCCTCAAAGGTGCCGAACGCTTCATCACGCCGGAACTGAAGGCCTTCGAGGACAAGGCATTGTCGGCCAAGAGCCGCGCCCTGGCCCGCGAGAAGATGCTCTACGACGCCCTGCTGGAAACCCTGATCAGCCACCTGGCGCCGCTGCAGGACAGCGCTGCCGCCCTGGCCGAGCTGGACGTACTCAGCAACCTGGCCGAGCGCGCGCTGAACCTCGACCTGAACTGCCCACGCTTTGTCGACGAGCCTTGCCTGCGGATCGAACAAGGCCGTCACCCAGTCGTCGAGCAGGTCCTGACCACGCCGTTCGTAGCTAACGACCTGGGCCTGGACAACAACACGCGCATGCTGATCATCACCGGCCCGAACATGGGCGGTAAGTCCACCTACATGCGCCAGACCGCCTTGATCGTGCTGCTGGCCCACATCGGTAGTTTCGTGCCGGCCGCCAGCTGCGAGCTGTCGCTGGTCGACCGCATCTTCACCCGTATCGGCTCCAGTGACGACCTGGCCGGCGGGCGCTCGACTTTCATGGTCGAGATGAGCGAAACCGCCAACATCCTGCACAATGCCACTGACCGCAGCCTGGTGCTGATGGACGAAGTGGGCCGGGGCACCAGCACCTTCGACGGCCTGTCGCTGGCCTGGGCCGCCGCCGAGCGGCTGGCCCAGCTGCGCGCCTACACGCTGTTCGCCACCCACTATTTCGAGCTCACCGTGCTGCCGGAAAGCGAGCCACTGGTGGCCAACGTGCACCTGAACGCCACCGAGCATAACGAACGCATCGTGTTCCTGCACCACGTCCTGCCTGGGCCTGCCAGCCAGAGCTACGGCCTGGCGGTAGCACAACTGGCGGGCGTGCCGGCCGTGGTGATCCAACGTGCCCGCGAACACCTTGGCCGGCTGGAAACCACCAGCCTGCCCCATGAGCAGCCCGTGGCCCAAAAGGCCAAGGACGCGCCGCAGGTGCCGCACCAGAGCGACCTGTTCGCCAGCCTGCCACACCCGGCCATCGAAAAGCTGGGCAAACTGCAGTTGGACGACATGACCCCGCGTCAAGCTATCGAAATGCTATATCAACTAAAGAACCTGTTATAACGGCGCCCATTACAAGCTGGTAGAATCCGCCGCGGTTTGCTGGTGCTGCAGGTTACTAGCCTGGCCTGCAGCCATATGCCCGTAAACCGCGCGGCCCCGAGAGGAAGGGCCGCCGCCGTCGCCTGAGGAGAGAACTAAAAATGACCTTCGTTGTCACCGACAACTGCATCAAATGCAAATACACCGACTGCGTGGAAGTCTGTCCGGTGGACTGCTTCTACGAAGGCCCGAACTTCCTGGTTATCCACCCGGACGAGTGCATCGACTGCGCCCTGTGCGAGCCGGAATGCCCAGCGCAAGCGATTTTCTCGGAAGACGAAGTGCCTGCGGGCATGGAGAACTTCATCGAGCTGAACGCCGAGTTGGCGGAAATCTGGCCGAACATTACCGAGCGTAAGGAGGCCCTGCCAGACGCCGAAGAGTGGGATGGCAAGACTGGCAAGATTGCCGACCTGGAGCGCTGATAGCGCTGAAATGCAAAAAGGCCCTACGGGGCCTTTTCTGTTTTGGTGCCGGGCAAAAACTGCGGACAAAAAAAGGGGCGGTTTGACCCGCCCACATTTTTTTCCGTAGTCCCTGCTTGTCCCAAACATCATCCTGATGAAATCGCGTCTTGCGATGTCCTTGGCCTTCATCCTGAAAGCCTGTGCATGTCCCTGTGCACAGTTCGAATACTAGCGGGTTCAGCGGCGCGGGCAAGCGCCGGAGTTTGCCGGATATTGCCGGGGAAACATTTACTCACCTGCAGATAAGCCTTGTTTTTCAATGCGTTATGAAAAACCAGTCTCTGAAAACGACTTTGATTTACTGTCGCTCGCTAGAATGGCTTACAGCACGAGTAAGCAAAGGCTTACAGCAGGTGTTAGCAGGGTAGCGCATTACATATTCGACAGGTTTTTTGCCGGGCAGTTCTGGGGGGCTTTTGCCGTGCTTCAACCCACAAACAAAAACGCCCCGACGGTATCGGGGCGTTCGTGAGCGACTGCCTTGGCTACTGGAACAAAGACTCGCTCGACAAGCCGTTCTTCTCCAGGATCTCGCGCAGGCGCTTAAGGCCTTCTACCTGAATCTGCCGCACCCGTTCGCGGGTCAGGCCAATCTCCAGCCCAACATCCTCCAAGGTGCTGCTTTCGTGCCCACGCAGCCCGAAGCGGCGTACCACCACCTCACGCTGCTTGTCGGTCAACTCGCCCAGCCACTGGTCGATGCTCTGCGACAGGTCGTCATCCTGCAGCAGTTCGCACGGGTCAGTGGGACGGTCGTCGGTCAAGGTATCGAGCAGCGTCTTGTCTGAATCCGGGCCGAGCGAAACGTCCACCGACGACACCCGCTCGTTCAGGCCGAGCATGCGCTTGACCTCGGCAACGGGCTTTTCCAGCAAGGTGGCGATTTCTTCCGGCGAGGGTTCGTGGTCGAGCTTCTGCGTCAACTCGCGCGCAGCGCGCAGGTAGACGTTGAGCTCCTTGACCACGTGGATCGGCAGGCGGATGGTACGGGTCTGGTTCATGATAGCCCGTTCGATGGTCTGGCGAATCCACCAGGTCGCATAGGTCGAGAAACGGAAACCGCGCTCCGGGTCGAACTTCTCCACCGCACGGATCAGGCCCAGATTGCCTTCCTCGATCAGGTCGAGCAACGACAGGCCACGGTTGACGTAACGACGGGCAATTTTCACAACCAGGCGAAGGTTGCTTTCAATCATGCGCTTGCGGCCGGCAGGATCACCTTTTTGCGACAGACGCGCAAAATGGACTTCCTCTTCCGGCGACAGCAGTGGCGAGAAACCGATCTCGTTGAGGTACAGCTGGGTGGCGTCTAGCGCCCGGGTGTAATCGATATACTTGTGTTGCTTGAGCGAAGAGCCCGACTTGGCCCTCGTCCGAACCGAAGATACAGCAGGTTCGTCTGACACCACATCCGTTTCCAAAACGATACCCGTCTCCATCAGGAGGACGTCATCGTCGATGTCAAACTCCGGCACTTCTTTACTGAGAGCCATTGTTATAGTCCTTTGCTGAGTTCGAACTCAGACTCGAGCGGCACCTTTATCCCTGGCAGCGCTTGAGCCTGTCCCCTCTACATCACAGGAACAGGCCGGGTACAACGGTCAACGACGTGGCAGGAACTGGAGCGGATCGACGGGTTTGCCCTGGCGGCGAATCTCGAAATGCAGCTTCACCCGATCAGTGCCCGTGGACCCCATTTCAGCAATCGACTGCCCTGCCTTGACCTGCTGCCCCTCCCGAACCAACAGCCTGCGGTTGTGACCGTAGGCACTGACGTAGGTATCGCTGTGCTTGATGATGATCAGCTCGCCGTAGCCCCTTAATCCACTCCCGGCGTAAACCACTGCACCATCAGACGCAGCAAAAACAGGCTGTCCCAAATCACCGGCGATATCAATGCCTTTATTCAAACTACCGTTTGAAGCAAATTTTCCAATCAGCACGCCATTGGCGGGCCAGGTCCAACCACCGACCGCGCGCTCTGCAGCGGGCACAGTGGCGACCACCGGCGCGCTGGTGGTGCCAGCCGGGGTAGCGGGTTTGCTGGAACCGGCCGGCGCCGTGACAGGCCGCCGCGTGACCGTGGTGCGGCTTGAGGAAGACGGGCTGGACACCACCGTGGTGCTGCTGCCGGCGCCGCTGCTGAACCGAATCGCCTGGCCCGGGCGGATGGTGTAGGGCGGCGCGATACCATTACGGGCGGCCAGCTCCTTGTAATCCCAACCATAACGGAAGGCGATGGAGAACAGGGTATCGCCAGGCTTGACGACGTATTGCCCGGAGGTCACCGTCGGGCGCTTGGGCGCACTGCTGTTGCGATCGACCACGCGCGCGCTGTTGCTGCCGGTGCTCGAGCAACCCACCAGTAGCGTGCCCATGGCCAATGCAATCACCAGAAGCTTGAAGCCCGAACCGTCCTTGCGCTGCCGAATGACTGTGTGACCCACCCGCGCTCCCCTCATGGTGCCGAAAAACGATATGAAGACAAGAAATGCAATATTGTTGCAATTATAACCAAGCGAGCCGGGATTGGCAGGCCGCCACCAGGCTGTTGCGCAGCGCCACTGCAAGCCATGCGCTAACGCCACGCCCCGCCTGATAGACAGGGCGGCGCCGCGAGAATTCGCCGCCCACGTAAAAATACCACTGGCCGCGTACCGGGGCTGCTCAGGCCAGCGGCCCGTTCAGCAACGGGACGAAACGTACGGCACCCAGTACACGACGGGAGAAGCCATGCTCTTCGCGGACGATCAGCATCAATTGCTGCGCTTCGCCCGCAGGCCCTACCGGTATGACCAGACGGCCACCGGGTGCCAGTTGGTCAAGCAGCGCCTGGGGCACTTCCGGCGCAACGGCGGTGACGATGATGCCGTTGTACGGTGCCAGCGCCGGCCACCCCTCGCAACCATCGCCCCAGCGGAACACCACGTTGCGCAGGTTCAGCTCCAGCAGGCGCTCCTTGGCTCGGTCCTGCAGCACCTTGATGCGCTCCACCGAGAATACCCGCTCGACCAACTGCGCCAGCACCGCCGTCTGGTAGCCGGAACCGGTGCCAATCTCCAGCACCTTGTCCAGCGGCCCGGCCTCAAGCAGCAACTCGCTCATGTGGGCAACCATGAATGGCTGCGAGATGGTCTGGTTGTGCCCGATTGGCAGTGCGGTGTCTTCGTAAGCGCGGTGCGCCAGCGCTTCGTCGACGAACAGGTGGCGCGGGGTGCGGCGGATCACGTCGAGCACCTGGGTGTTCGATACACCCTCTTCGCACAGGCGCTGGATCAGCCGCTCCCGGGTCCGTTGGGAGGTCATGCCGATGCCCCGCCGCAGCATATCGTCCTCGCGCATCAAAGCAGGCCCTCCAGCCAACCATCGAGCTGCTCGAAGGCATCACTGAAGGTGCGGTCGAGTTGCAGCGGGGTGATCGACACGTAACCCTGCATCACCGCATGGAAATCGGTGCCCGGGCCGCCGTCCTCGGCATCGCCGGCAACGGCGATCCAGTAGCCTTCCTTGCCGCGCGGGTTGACCACCTTGGTTGGCGCTGCAGCTCGTGCGCGGTGCCCCAGGCGGGTCAGCTGGATACCGCGGATGTGCGCCAACGGCAGGTTGGGAATGTTGACGTTGAGCACGGTACGCGGGGGCAGTGCCAGGCGCGGCTGCGCCTCGACCAGGCGCCGGGCGATATGCGCCGCGGTCGGCAGGTTGTCGGGCTGGCGCGAGAGCAGCGAGAACGCCAGGGAAGTCCGCCCAAGGAAACGCCCCTCCAGCGCCGCGGCGACCGTACCCGAATACAGTACGTCGTCCCCCAGGTTGGCGCCCAGGTTGATCCCCGACACGACCATGTCCGGGGTGTACGGCAACAGCCCGTTGAGCCCCAGGTGCACGCAGTCGGTCGGCGTACCGTTGAGGCTGATGAAGCCGTTGGCCAAGGTCTGCGGGTGCAGGGGCCGGTCCAGCGTCAGCGAACTGCTGGCGCCGCTCTTGTCTTGCTCCGGGGCAATTACCGCGCACTCGGCGTAATCCGCCAGCGCAGCGTGCAGCGCGGCGATCCCGGGTGCGGTAACACCGTCGTCGTTCGAAATCAGAATACGCATGGGCTGTCCGTCTGCCCTGCCGACACCAGATCCACGACTTCACGCACCACCACGGTGGCGAAGCATCCGGCCGGCAGGACGAATTCCAGTTGCAGGATATCAGGCTCGGGATAATGCCACGTAAGGCCGCCAATAGGGAGCCGCAGAATACGCCGTTCGTGATCCATGCCCGCCTGGGCCAGCCACTGGCACAGCGCCGGTTGCTGTTCGCCTACGGCATTTTCCAACTGCGCGGGGGCGGCGGCGGCGGGCGAACCGCCCGCGCCCCACATCGGGCCAGTCGGGTGCAGGTCGAGAATGGCCAGGCGCGGGTCGGTACATTCCGCTTCACCAGCAGGGAAAAAGCTGCGGCTGTCGGTGAACGCCAGCAGATCGCCGACCTGCGCCCGGTTCCAACTGCCGTCGGCGACTCGTGCCGCCAGCACCTGGTTGAACAGGTAGCTGCGCCCGGCCGACAGCAGCCGTGAGCGCGTGTTGCGTTGCTCGGGCAAGGCCTTGCGCGCCGCCCAGTCCAGGGCGTCATGGACGTTGCCACCACCGTGACCGAAGCGTTGGCTGCCGAAGTAGTTGGGCACACCTTGTTGCTTGAGCAGTTGCAGCCGCGCATCCAGCGCCTGGTGATCGGCGTTCAGCGCGGTCAGGCGCAAGGTGAAGCCGTTGGCCGAATGCGCACCACGCTGCAGCTTGCGCTGGTGGCGCACCTGCTTGAGCACACGCAGGGTGGCATCTTCGGCGCGTGACAGGTCCGGGTCGGCCTTGCCTGGCAGGTGCAGGCTGAACCACTGGCGGGTCAGCGCCTGGCGGTCCTTCAGCCCGGCATAGCTGATGCTGCGCACTGGCACGCCTGCGGCGCGAGCCAGGCGGCGGGCGGCTTCTTCGGTGTTGAGGTCACGCTTCTCGACCCACAACCACAGGTGCTCGCCCTGGCCAGACAACGGGATATCCAACACCTCGTCGACCTGGAAATCCTCGGCCACTGCCTTGAGCACGGCGGTGCCCAATACTTCGCCCGATGCACGCGGGCCCAGCAGTTGCAGTTCCGTCATGCTGGCAGCAGCAGGGCAACCGAATGCACGGCAATGCCCTCCTCGCGGCCGCAGAAGAAACCGAGTTTTTCGGTGGTGGTGGCCTTGACGTTGACCTGGTCGAGTTCGACTTGCAGATCTTCGGCGATCAACTGCCGCATGGTTTCGATGTGCGGGGCCATTTTCGGCGCCTGGGCGACGATGGTGGCGTCGACGTTGCCGACCTTCCAACCCTTGGCGCGGACAATGCCCACCACGTGCCGCAACAGCGCGCGGCTGTCGGCGCCTGAACTGGGGGTCGGTATCGGGGAAGTGCTTGCCGATGTCACCCAGCGCTGCAGCGCCAAGCAAGGCATCGCTCAGGGCGTGCAGCAGCACGTCGCCGTCGGAATGGGCCAGCAGGCCGAATGTGTGCGGGATACGCACCCCGCCCAAGGTAATGAAATCACCGTCGCAGAAACGATGCACATCGTAGCCGTGGCCAATACGCATAAGAAAACGCCCTGAATGAGTCAGGGCGTGATTCTACCTGCTTTAGGCGCGAGTGGGGCTGGAGGTGATCGCCTCAAGATTTTTAGCGCCTATGCGATCGAGCGCCGCCCGAGCGGCGCTCGATCTCACAGACACCGAAAATGCAAAGCCCTACACCCGCCCCAGCGCCACCGCATGGTGGCGCAGGTGCTCTTCGATGAAGCTGGCAATGAAGTAGTAGCTGTGGTCATAGCCTGGTTGCAGGCGCAGGGTCAGCTCGTGGCCGCCTTTGCGTGCTGCCTGCTCCAGCGCTTCGGGCTTGAGCTGCTTTTCGAGGAAGTCGTCACGGTCGCCCTGGTCCACCAGCAACGGTGGGCACTCGCCAGCGGGTGTCTCGGCCAGCAGTACGCTGGCATCCCACTCGCGCCAGCGCGCGCGATCGTCACCCAGGTAGCGGCTGAAGGCTTTCTCGCCCCACGGGCAATCCATGGGGTTGCTGATCGGCGAAAACGCCGACACCGAGCGATAACGCCCCGGGTTGCGCAAAGCGCACACCAGCGCACCGTGCCCACCCATGGAATGGCCGCTGATGCTGCGCTCGGCCGAGGCCGGGAAATGCGCCTCGATCAACGCTGGCAGCTCCTCTACCACATAGTCATGCATGCGGTAGTGCTTGGCCCAGGGCTGCTGGGTGGCATTGAGGTAGAAGCCGGCCCCTAGGCCAAAGTCCCAGGCGCCGTCCGGGTCGCCAGGCACCTGCTCGCCACGCGGGCTGGTATCCGGCGCAACGATGATCAACCCCAGGTCGGCAGCCAGGCGCTGGGCGCCGGCCTTCTGCATGAAGTTCTCGTCGGTACAGGTCAGGCCGCTCAGCCAGTACAGCACCGGCAGCTTGGCGCCCTGCTCGGCTTGTGGCGGCAGGTACACGGCGAACACCATGTCGCAACCCAGCACGCTGGAATAGTGCCGGTAGCGTTTGTGCCAGCCGCCGAAGCTTTTCTGGCAAGAGATGTTATCCAGGCTCATGGCGCACCTCAGAAGTGGATGACGCTGCGAATGCTCTTGCCTTCATGCATCAGGTCGAAGGCCTTGTTGATGTCTTCCAGGCCCATGGTGTGGGTGATGAACGTATCCAGGGGAATCTCGCCTTTCTCGGACATTTCCACGTAGCTCGGCAACTCGCTGCGGCCACGCACGCCGCCGAACGCAGAGCCACGCCAGACCCGGCCGGTCACCAGCTGGAATGGCCGGGTGGCGATTTCCTGGCCGGCACCGGCCACGCCGATGATGACCGACTCGCCCCACCCTTTGTGGCAGCATTCCAGGGCAGCACGCATCAGTTGCACGTTACCGATACATTCGAAGGAGAAGTCCACGCCACCGTCGGTCAGGTCGACAATCACTTCCTGGATCGGGCGGTCGTAGTCTTTCGGGTTGATGCAGTCGGTGGCGCCCAGCTGACGGGCGATCTCGAACTTGGCCGGGTTGATGTCGATGGCGATGATGCGCGAGGCCTTGGCCTTCACCGCACCGATCACCGCCGACAGGCCGATGCCACCGAGGCCGAAGATGGCCACGGTGTCACCCGCCTTGACCTTGGCAGTGTTGAGCACGGCACCGATACCGGTAGTCACGCCGCAGCCCAGCAGGCAGACCTTTTCCAGAGGGGCTTCTTTCTGGATCTTGGCCACCGAGATTTCCGGCAACACCGTGTACTCGGAGAAGGTCGAGGTGCCCATGTAGTGGAACAGTTGCTGGCCTTTGTAGGAGAAGCGCGTGGTGCCGTCAGGCATCAGGCCCTTGCCTTGGGTAGCACGGATCGCCTGGCACAGGTTGGTCTTGCCCGACAGGCAGAACTTGCACTTGCCGCATTCCGGGGTGTAGAGCGGGATCACGTGGTCGCCCACGGCCAGCGAGGTCACGCCCTCGCCTACTGCTTCGACGATCGCACCGCCTTCATGGCCGAGAATGGATGGGAAGATGCCCTCCGGGTCGGCACCCGACAGGGTGTAGGCGTCGGTGTGGCAGACACCGCTGGCGACCACGCGCAGCAGCACTTCACCGGCCTTGGGCATGGCCACATCGACTTCGACGATTTCCAGGGGTTTCTTGGCTTCGAAGGCTACAGCAGCACGGGACTTGATCATCGAGGGTCTCCAGACAGAATGTCAGTTCAGACCGGCAGTGTAATTCACTACCTTTTGATGAATAATCCAGGCAAAGACAAAACATTATTGCCGTACAGGGATAATCATGAGCAACCGCTGGGAAGGCATCGATGAATTCGTGGCTGTGGCCGAATCGGGGCAGTTCACGGCTGCCGCCGAGCGCCTGGGGGTTTCGTCTTCACACATCAGCCGGCAGATCGCCAGGCTGGAAGAACGCTTGCAGACCCGCCTGCTGTACCGCAGTACCCGCCGCGTGACCTTGAGTGAAGCCGGGCAAACCTTTCTGCAGCATTGCCAGCGCCTGCAGGATGGCCGTGAAGAAGCCCTGCGCGCCATGGGTGACTTGGCCAGCGAGCCCAAGGGCCTGCTGCGCATGACCTGCGCGGTGGCCTATGGCGAGCGCTTCATCGTGCCGTTGGTCACCCGCTTCATGGCGTTGTACCCCCAGTTGCGCGTGGATGTGGAGTTGAACAACCACACCCTTGACCTGCTGCATGAAGGCATGGACCTGGCCATCCGCCTGGGCAGGCTGGCCGATTCGCGACTGGTGGCGACCCGCCTGGCGCCGCGGCGCATGTACCTGTGCGCATCGCCAGCCTATCTGGAGCGCTATGGCCGGCCGCACAGCCTGTCGGAACTGGCGCGACACAATTGCCTGATCGGCAGCTCGGATGCGTGGGCACTGCAGCAGGACGGCCGCGAGATCAGCCAGCGGGTGCAGGGCAACTGGCGTTGCAACAGTGGGCAGGCGGTTCTGGATGCAGCCTTGCAAGGCATGGGGCTGTGCCAGTTGCCGGACTATTACGTACTGGAGCACCTGCACAGCGGCGCGCTGGTGTCGTTGCTGGAGGGGCATCAACCGCCCAATACCGCGGTTTGGGCGCTGTACCCGCAACAGCGGCACCTGTCGCCGAAGGTGCGGCGGTTGGTGGACTATCTGAAGGAAGGGTTGGCGGGGTTGCCGGAGTATCGCGGGGCCTGATTGCAAAGGGGGCCGCTGCGCGGCCCAATCGCAGGCAAGCCAGCTCCCACAGGCGCCGCGATGCCTTGGGTCTGTGGGGTACCTGTGGGAGCTGGCTTGCCTGCGAATGGGCCGCGCAGCGGACCCGGCGTTCTCAGCGTCTACCTGCCCAGCGCTGGCGCAACCACTCCAGGTCTTCCGGCCGGGTCACCTTGATGTTGTCGCTGCGCCCTTCGACCAGCCGCGGCGCCTGCCCGGACCATTCGATGGCAGAAGCTTCATCGGTCACGACGACATCCGACACCAGGCACTCGGCCAGCGCCCGGTGCAACGCCCCCAAGCGGAACATCTGCGGCGTGTAGGCCTGCCAGATGGTGCTGCGGTCAACGGTGGCGCTGACCCGGCCTTTGCCATCGGCACGTTTGAGCGTGTCGCGCGCCGGCACCGCCAGCAGGCCACCCACCGGGTCATCCGCCAACTCCGCCAGCAGCTTGTCCAGGTCGCTACGCGCCAGGTTGGGCCGCGCAGCATCGTGCACCAGCACCCAGTCGCTATCCGCCGCCCCTTGGGCATGCAGCAGCAGCAAGGCATTGAGTACCGAATCGGCGCGCTCGCGCCCGCCCGCCGCGCGCTGGATACGCGGGTCGCTGGCACAGCTCAGGGCAGGCCAGTAAGGGTCGTGTTCGGCAATGCTGACCACCACGCCGTTAAGCGTCGGGTGGCCAAGAAAACAGTCGAGGCTGTGTTCGAGAAGGGTCTGCCCTGCCAGCTCCAGATACTGCTTGGGGCGGTCG
Source organism: Pseudomonas sp. NY5710 (assembly GCF_013305665.1). Classification (NCBI taxonomy): domain Bacteria; kingdom Pseudomonadati; phylum Pseudomonadota; class Gammaproteobacteria; order Pseudomonadales; family Pseudomonadaceae; genus Pseudomonas; species Pseudomonas sp. NY5710. The sequence goes on along the minus strand of NZ_CP045554.1, from coordinate 1,190,823 downwards.
GCAGCCATGCGGGCGCCTACGCCCGCCGCTGGAATCACGGCCCAGAAGGCCGGTAAGGTATCGATCATTTCTGTGGCAACTGGAAGAGGGTTTCACCCTCCTTGACCATCCCCAATTCATGGCGAGCCCGCTCTTCAACGGTCTCCATGCCTTTTTTCAGCTCCAGCACTTCAGCATCGAGCACGCGATTACGCTCCAGCAGGCGCTCGTTTTCGGCGTGCTGCTCAGCAATCTGCTGCTTCAGCTCGGTCACTTGCGCCAGGCTGCCATTGCCGACCCACAGACGGTACTGCAGGCCACCCAGCAGCAGGAGCAGAATAAGGAACACCCAATAGGGACTGCGCATCACGTTATCCAGGTCAAAAAGGCTGCCGCGCATTTTACGGGAGCTCGAATAGCACGAAGCCTGGCCGAGGCCAGGCTTCGTTGACAGAAACCCGTTGGGAAGAAGGAAAGTTCAGTAAGAACGTTCCTACAACTCCGGCTGCTGCCTTTTTACCATCTCTTGCTTAGCCGCGAAACTCGGCACGACCACGGTAAACCGCTTTGGCGCCCAGTTGCTCTTCGATACGCAGCAGTTGGTTGTACTTGGATACGCGGTCGGAACGGCACAGCGAACCGGTCTTGATCTGGCCAGCAGCGGTACCTACGGCCAGGTCGGCAATGGTCGAGTCTTCGGTTTCACCGGAACGGTGCGAAATCACCGCGGTGTAGCCGGCAGCCTTGGCCATCTGGATGGCTTCGAGGGTTTCGGTCAGCGAGCCGATCTGGTTGAACTTGATCAGGATCGAGTTACCGATGCCCTTCTCGATGCCTTCCTTGAGAATCTTGGTGTTGGTCACGAACAGGTCGTCGCCAACCAGCTGAACCTTTTCACCGATCTTGTCAGTGAGGATTTTCCAGCCAGCCCAGTCCGACTCGTCCAGGCCATCTTCGATGGAGATGATCGGGAAGCGCTCGGTCAGGCCTTTGAGGTAGTCTGCGAAGCCTTCGGCATCGAACGACTTGCCTTCGCCGGACAGGTTGTACTTACCGTCTTCGTAGAATTCGGAAGCGGCGCAGTCCAGTGCCAGGGTCACGTCGGTGCCCAGTTTGTAGCCGGCTTTTTCGACGGCTTCGGCGATTGCACCCAGGGCATCTTCGTTGGACGCCAGGTTAGGGGCGAAGCCACCTTCGTCACCCACGGCAGTATTCAGGCCACGGGCCTTGAGCACAGCCTTGAGGTGGTGGAAGATTTCCGTGCCCATGCGCAGGCCGTCGGAGAAGGTCTTGGCGCCAACCGGCTGAACCATGAACTCCTGGATGTCGACGTTGTTGTCGGCGTGCTCGCCGCCGTTGATGATGTTCATCATCGGAACCGGCATGGAGTACTGGCCTGGGGTGCCGTTCAGGTTGGCGATGTGCGCGTACAGCGGCAGGTCCTGGTCCTGGGCAGCGGCCTTGGCGGCAGCCAGGGAAACGGCCAGGATGGCGTTGGCGCCCAGCTTGGCCTTGTTCTCGGTACCGTCCAGCTCGATCATGGCGCGGTCCAGGGCTTTCTGGTCAGCCGGGTCCTTGCCCAGCAGCAGGTCGCGGATAGGGCCATTGATGTTGGCGACAGCCTTCAGCACGCCCTTGCCCAGGTAACGGCTCTTGTCGCCATCACGCAGCTCCAGCGCTTCGCGCGAGCCGGTGGAAGCACCGGACGGCGCGCAAGCGCTGCCGATGATGCCGTTGTCGAGCAGTACATCGGCTTCCACGGTGGGGTTGCCACGCGAGTCGAGAACTTCACGACCTTTGATGTCGACGATTTTTGCCATTGTTGTAAGCACTCCAGAATTGACGAAAACAACGCAGCTTTAGGGAATTCTTGCCTTTCACCAGGCAGGGACGCAGCAGGCAGGCCTGGCAAAAGCAACCCCTGACCGAGTGGTCAGGGGTAGATCGGGGCGTACTTTACCCGAGAAATGAGCCTCGCGCGGACTTAACCGTCGGAAAACTCACCAAAGACCCGAAAAAATCAGGCCTTGTTCTTCTGCGCCAGGGCCGCCTTGACGAAGCCGCTGAACAGCGGATGACCGTCACGCGGGGTGGAGGTAAACTCCGGGTGGAACTGGCAGGCAACGAACCATGGGTGGTCTTTGGACTCGACCACTTCGACCAGCGCGCCGTCTTCGGAACGACCGGAAACCACCAGGCCGGCGTCAACCAGCTGCGGCAGCAGGTTGTTGTTGACCTCGTAACGGTGGCGGTGGCGCTCGGTGATCACGTCCTTGCCATAGCAGTCGTGCACCTTGGAGCCGGCTGCCAGCTGGCAGTCCTGTGCACCCAGGCGCATGGTGCCGCCCAGGTCGGAGGCCTCGTCACGGGTTTCGACCGCGCCGGTGGCATCGGCCCACTCGGTGATCAGGCCGACGACCGGGTGGCCGCTGTTGCGGTCGAACTCGGTGGAGTTGGCGTCTTTCCAGCCCATGACGTTACGGGCGAATTCGATCACCGCGACCTGCATGCCCAGGCAGATACCCAGGTACGGCACCTTGTTCTCACGGGCATATTGAACCGCAGTGATCTTGCCTTCCACGCCGCGCAGGCCGAAACCGCCGGGGACCAGGATGGCATCGGCACCCTCGAGCAGGCTGGTGCCTTGGTTCTCGATGTCTTCCGAGTCGATGTAGCGCAGGTTGACCTTGGTACGGTTGGTGATACCGGCGTGGCTCATCGCTTCGATCAGCGACTTGTACGCATCCAGCAGTTCCATGTACTTGCCGACCATGGCGATGGTCACTTCGTGCTCAGGGTTGAGCTTGGCATCGACCACCTTGTCCCACTCGGACAGGTCGGCACCGTTGCATTGCAGGCCGAAGCGCTCGACGACGAAGTCGTCCAGGCCCTGTGCGTGCAGCACACCCGGGATCTTGTAGATGGTGTCGACGTCTTCCAGCGAAATCACCGCACGCTCTTCAACGTTGGTGAACAGCGCGATCTTGCGGCGCGAGGAAGCATCGACCGGGTGGTCGGAACGGCAGATCAGCACGTCTGGCTGCAGGCCGATGGAGCGCAGCTCCTTGACCGAGTGCTGGGTCGGCTTGGTCTTGGTTTCGCCAGCGGTGGCGATGTACGGGACCAGGGTCAGGTGCATCAGCATGGCGCGCTTGGAACCCACTTCGACGCGCAGCTGGCGAATGGCCTCGAGGAATGGTTGCGACTCGATGTCGCCCACGGTACCGCCGATTTCCACCAGGGCCACGTCGGCGTCGCCAGCACCCTTGATGATGCGGCGCTTGATTTCGTCGGTGATGTGCGGAATGACCTGGATGGTCGCGCCCAGGTAATCACCACGGCGCTCTTTGCGCAGCACGTGCTCGTAGATACGGCCGGTGGTGAAGTTGTTGTTCTGGGTCATGGTGGTGCGGATGAACCGCTCGTAGTGGCCCAGGTCGAGGTCGGTCTCGGCGCCATCGTGGGTGACGAACACTTCACCATGCTGGAACGGGCTCATCGTGCCCGGGTCGACGTTGATGTACGGATCCAGCTTGAGCATGGTGACCTTCAGGCCCCGCGCTTCCAGGATGGCCGCCAGGGAAGCCGAGGCAATGCCTTTCCCCAATGAAGAAACAACACCGCCCGTGACGAATATGTAGCGCGTCATGAAAAACCCTAGAAGTCTGCGTTAAGGCGGCCAGCGCCGCCGGAGAAAGCGAAGGAAGGCCGAAGCCCCCGATCACCTGCGTCAATCACAGTGCATCTCGAACAACTGCCGCGTCTGTACAGACCAGGGGTATCCCCGGCATGGAGCTCGCTCGTCATTTCAGAATCAGCCCAGCAAAAAACTGCTTGGTAATCGGCAACTCCTGTGTTTTCGCGGAACCCACAGAAGCTGTATCAAGAAGGGAGGGTAGTCTACCCGAATGTACCCTTCAGCTCAAACCTTGCGCGTTCGTCGGTAACTGCCAGTGCAGCTGCCAACCCGCCTGCCCCAGCCCGGGCAAATTGGCCACTGCCAGCAGGCGCTCGCCCTGGTACAGCAAGGGCAGGCGCGAACGCAGGAAATGCGGCACCTGCTGCTCGTTGAGCAGGCGCTTGAGGTCGCGCCGGCCGCGCCCGGGCACCGCCAGTGTTTCGCCGCCCTGGCGGTAGCCAATCCACAGCCCGCCAACCCCGGCTGCGCCAACAAGCCGCACGTTACCGTTGCCCGGCAGTGGCAAAGGCACGCCTGGATCCGGCCAGGCCAGCTGACCGGCGGCTGGCTGCAGCCAGTCGCCACTCAGCCACCAGATGCGCCCTTGGCTACGCTGCAACTGCCCGTCGGCCAGCCGCCACACCGGCTGGGCATCGACCGCGGCATCGCGCAGGTCTGCCCAACCGGCCCAATGGCGGGTATCGGGCAGCCGCGTACGTTGGCTCAGCCAGTACTGCAAGGCGTTGCGCTGGCGCGCCGGCGACAGCGCCATCAGGGCAGCCAGGTCGAGGGAGGCCAGGCCCGGCCAGGCGGCAGGCGCCCCCTGCTGCGCGGTCACCAGATCGCCCTGGGCCAGTTCGTCGAGCAGGCCCAGCGCCTCGCCCAGATGATCGGCGGCACGGGCGAAATTCTGGCCAACCTGTGGCCAGCGCTGCTGCAACTGCGGTATCACCTCCCGGCGCAGAAAGTTGCGGGCAAAACGGGTGTCAGCGTTCGAAGGGTCGTTGATCCACGCCAGCCCGCGGGCCTGGGCATAGACCTGCAACTGCTGCCGGGCACAGCCCAGCAACGGCCTGACCAGCCTGCCCTGCCCTAGCGGCCGCTGCCCCGGCATGGCCGCCAGGCCACGCAGGCCGGTGCCGCGCAGCAAGCGCAACAGCAGGGTTTCGGCCTGGTCGTCACGGTGCTGGCCGGTGAACAGAATGTCGCCTGGACCGAGGGTTTGCTGGAAAGCCCCATAGCGGGCGTCGCGGGCCGCCTGTTCCAGGCTGGCGCCGGGCTTGACCTGAACGTGGATTACCTCAAGCGCGATGCCAAGACTGGCGCAGACGGCCTGGCAGTGGGCGGGCCAGGCGTCGGCGGCGGCCTGCAGGCCATGGTGGACATGAACCGCACGCAAGGGCGGCGCTGCGTGGCTGCGGGCGTAGTCGGCCAGCAGGTGCAGGAGGACGGTAGAGTCGAGGCCGCCGGAGAAGGCGATGTACCAGGTGGGGGCGTTGAGCCAGGGGGTGAGGTTGATCATGAAGGCCTCACATGGCTTGAGATCGCCGGGGGTGCTTTGCACCCCATTCGCCGGCAAACCAGCTGCCACACTATGAGACAGCGGGCTTGCCGGCGAATGGGCCGCAACGCAGCCCCCGGATCACATCACGGAATCAGAGCCCGTAGCTCATCAAGCGCTCGTAACGACGGGCCAGCAGCGCGTCATTGTCGAACTTGCCGAGCATGTCCAGCTGCTGCACCAGGTCAGCGCGGATGCTTTCCGACATCGCAGCCGGGTCACGGTGGGCGCCGCCCAGCGGCTCCTGGATGACCTTGTCGACGATGTTCAGGCTCTTCAGACGCTCGGCGGTAATACCCATGGCTTCGGCAGCATCGGCGGCCTTGTCGGCGGTCTTCCACAAGATCGAGGCGCAACCTTCTGGCGAGATCACCGAGTAGGTGGAGTACTGCAGCATGTTGAGCTGGTCGCAGACACCAATGGCCAGTGCACCGCCCGACCCACCTTCACCGATCACGGTGGCGATGATCGGGGTTTTCAGGCGCGCCATCACCCGCAGGTTCCAGGCGATGGCTTCGCTCTGGTTGCGCTCTTCGGCGTCGATGCCCGGGTAGGCACCTGGGGTGTCGATGAAGGTCAGGATCGGCATCTTGAAGCGCTCGGCCATTTCCATCAGGCGGCAGGCCTTGCGGTAACCTTCAGGGCGCGGCATACCGAAGTTGCGGCGCACCTTTTCGCGTACTTCGCGGCCTTTCTGGTGGCCGATAACCATGACCGGCTTGCCATCCAGGCGCGCAGTGCCGCCGACGATGGCAGCATCATCGGAGAAGTGGCGATCGCCGTGCAGCTCTTCGAACTCGGTGAAGATGTGCTCCAGGTAGTCCAGGGTGTAGGGACGACGTGGGTGACGCGCCAGGCGTGCAATCTGCCAGCTGGTCAGGTTGCCGAAGATGCTTTCGGTCAGGGTGTTGCTCTTGTCTTGCAGACGGGCAATTTCATCGCTGATGTTCAGCGAATTGTCGTTACCCACCAGGCGCAGGCCTTCGATCTTGGCTTGCAGGTCGGCAATCGGCTGTTCGAAATCGAGAAAATTCGGGTTCATAGTCATCCGTCTTGGGTCTACGGCCAGGCGGCCGGCCGGTTGATCCGTTTGGCGCCATACCTTAAGGGATCAGGCGCATTCAGGTCGAGATTAAATTTTTGTCGGTTCAACGATATTGCAGGAAGACGTTCTCACGTCCGAACTGGTCACGCAGTGCCTGAATCAGCCCATCGGCAGGGTCGATCGCCCACTGCTCGCCGAACTGCAACATGGCCTTGGCGTCACTGCCGGTGTACTCCAGCGTGATCGGGCAGGCACCGCGGTGGCGGGTGATCAGTTCCCCCAGCCATTTCAGCCGGTCGCCCTTCAACGCTTCGTGCGCCACCTTCAGGCGCAGGCTTTCGGCCAGCTTGGTGCGCGCGTCTTCCATGGTCATGACCTGCTTGACCCGCAGGCGCAAGCCACCGGAGAAGTCGTCATTGCTGACCTCCCCTTCGACCACCACCATGGCGTCGGTCTGCAGCAACGACTGCGCCGCGATATAGGCGTCGGCGAACAACGAGGCCTCGATCCGCCCGGAGCGGTCGTCCAGGGTGACGAAGCCCATCTTGTCACCCTTCTTGTTCTTCATCACCCGCAGCGCAATGATCATGCCGGCGATGGTCTGGGTTTCACGCGACGGTTTGAGGTCGATGATGCGCTGGCGGGCGAAGCGGCGAATCTCGGTTTCGTACTCGTCGATCGGGTGGCCGGTCAGGTACAGCCCCAAGGTGTCCTTTTCGCCTTTCAGGCGTTCCTTGAGGGTCAGCTCGCGCACCTTGCGGTGGTTGGCGTAAACATCGACATCCGCCGCGTCGAACATGCCCCCGAACAAGTCGACATGACCACTGTCCGCGGTATGCGCGGCCTGCTCGGCGGCCTTGATGGCCTCACCCAGTGCCGAAAGCAAGGTCGCCCGGTTGATGTCGATATGGGCATGGTAGGCCTTGATTTCGTCATGGAAATGCGGGCCCAACCGGTCCAGCGCCCCACTGCGCACCAGCGCATCGAGGGTGCGCTTGTTGACCCGTTTGAGGTCGATGCGCTCACAGAAGTCGAACAGGTCCTTGAACGGCCCGCCCTGGGCACGGGCTTCGACGATGGCCTCTACCGGGCCTTCGCCAACGCCCTTGATAGCGCCCAGGCCGTAGACGATACGGCCGTCGTTGTTCACGGTGAACTTGAAATCGGAGAAGTTCACGTCCGGCGCATCCAGGCGCAGCTTCATGCTGCGCACCTCCTCCACCAGTACCACCACCTTGTCGGTGTTGTGCATGTCGGCCGACAGCACCGCCGCCATGAACGGTGCCGGGTAGTGGGTTTTCAGCCAGGCGGTCTGGTACGACACCAGGCCGTAGGCCGCGGAGTGGGATTTGTTGAAGCCGTAACCGGCGAACTTCTCTACCAGGTCGAAGATGTTGCCTGCCAGGTCCGCATCGATATTGTTGGCCACGCAGCCTTCGATGAAACCACCACGCTGCTTGGCCATTTCCTCGGGCTTTTTCTTGCCCATGGCCCGGCGCAGCATGTCGGCGCCGCCGAGGGTGTAGCCGGCCATCACCTGGGCAATCTGCATCACCTGTTCCTGGTACAGGATGATGCCGTAGGTGGGGGCCAGCACCGGCTTGAGGCCTTCGTACTGGTAGTCGGAGTGCGGGTAGGCCAGCTCGGCACGGCCGTGCTTGCGGTTGATGAAGTCGTCCACCATGCCCGACTGCAGCGGGCCGGGGCGGAACAGTGCCACCAGTGCGATGAGGTCTTCCAGGCAGTCGGGCTTGAGCTTCTTGATCAGCTCCTTCATGCCACGCGATTCAAGCTGGAATACCGCCGTGGTTTCGGCCTTCTGCAACAGCTCGTAGGTTTTGCGGTCGTCCAGCGGGATGAAGTCGATATTCACGTCGGGCAGGTTTTTCTTGGCCTGCTCGCGGTTGATGATCTCCATGGCCCACTTGATGATGGTCAGGGTACGCAGGCCGAGGAAGTCGAACTTCACCAGCCCGGCCGCCTCGACGTCATCCTTGTCGAACTGGGTTACCAGGCCGCCGCCTTCTTCGTCACAGGCGATCGGGGAGAAGTCGGTGAGCTTGGTCGGGGCGATCACCACGCCACCGGCGTGCTTGCCGGTACCCCGGGTCACACCTTCCAGCTTCAGCGCCATATCCCAGATCTCGCGGGCGTCCTCGTCACCCTTGAGGAAGTCACGCAGGATCTCTTCCTGCTCGTAGGCCTTCTCCAGGGTCATGCCCACTTCAAACGGAATCATCTTCGACAGGCGGTCGGCCAGGCCGTAGGACTTGCCCTGAACCCGTGCCACGTCGCGCACCACCGCCTTGGCAGCCATGGTGCCGAAGGTGATGATCTGGCTGACCGCGTTGCGGCCATAAGCCTCGGCCACATAGTCAATGACCCGGTCACGGCCGTCCATGCAGAAGTCGACGTCGAAGTCGGGCATGGAAATACGTTCAGGGTTGAGGAAGCGCTCGAACAGCAGGTCATAGGCCAGCGGGTCGAGGTCGGTGATCTTCAGCACATAGGCCACCAGCGACCCGGCGCCCGAACCACGGCCAGGGCCAACCGGCACGTCGTTGTTCTTGGCCCACTTGATGAAGTCCATAACGATCAGGAAGTAACCGGGGAAGCCCATCTGGATGATGATGTCCAGTTCGAACTTCAACCGGTCGAGGTAAACCTGGCGCTTCTCTTCATAATTGGGCGTGGTTTCCTTGGGCCACAGCACCGCCAGGCGCTCTTCCAGGCCTTCGTGGGACACGTGCCGCAGGTAGTCGTCGATGCCCATGCCGTTGGGCGTAGGGAAGTCGGGCAGGAAGTACTTGCCCAGCTGCACCTGGATGTTGCAACGCTTGGCGATTTCGACGGTGTTGGCGATGGCATCGGGCAGGTCACTGAACAGCTCGGCCATTTCCTCGGACGACTTGAGGTACTGCTGGTCGCTGTAGCAACGCGGCCGGCGGGGGTCGTCGAGGGTCCAGCCTTCACCGATACAAACCCGGGTTTCATGGGCGTCGAAGTCGGACTGCTTGATGAAACGCACGTCGTTGGTGGCCACCAGCGGCGCGCCCAACCTGTCGGCCAGGGCAACGGCAGCATGCACATACTCCTCGTCGCGGGCGCGGTTGGTGCGCTGCACTTCTACGTAGAAGCGCTCGGGGAACATGCCCATCCAGTCTTGCAGCAGGGCCTGGGCTTCGTCGTCACGGCCGGCCAGCAGGGCCATGCCGATGTCACCTTCCTTGCCGGCCGACAAGGCGATCAGGCCTTCGCTGGCTGGCGCGATCCATTCACGCTGAAGAATCACCAGGCCGTTGCGCTGGCCGTCGGTCCAACCGCGCGAGATCAGCTCGGTGAGGTTGCGATAGCCCTTGGGGTTCATGGCCAGCAGGCAGATACGCGACAGCGGCGCTTCCGGGTCGGCGCCGGCCAGCCACAGGTCGGCACCACAGATCGGTTTGATGCCGGCGCCCATGGCCGTCTTGTAGAACTTCACCAGCGAGCACATGTTGCTCTGGTCGGTGATGGCCACTGCTGGCATGTTCATCCCGGCCAGCGCCTTGGCCAGCGGCTTGATCCTCACCAGGCCGTCAACCAGCGAGAATTCGGAATGGACGCGCAGGTGAACGAAGGGAACCGACATGGGAGATCCTGTAGCAGTGCTGAACGACAAGGGCGGGATTGTAGCGTAATTGCGAGGGGGTTTTGGGGCTGCTTGTAGGAGCGGGTTTACCCGCGAATCATGCGCCGCGGTGGATGGCACCGGCTGTGCCGGTGTTCGCGGCTAAAGCCGCGCCTACAAGGGGCCCGCCCCATTGGTCAGATCAGGGAATCGATAACGCCTTCACGCGCTTCCCAGGCCGCCCGCACCGGGGCGAAGGAACGCCGATGAATGGGCGTAGGCCCAAGCCGGGCCAAGGCCTCCAGATGCACCGGCGTGGGGTAGCCCTTGTGCCCGCCGATACCGTAACCCGGGTAGATCAGCTCGAACGCGCTCATTTCGCGGTCACGGCTGACCTTGGCAAGAATCGATGCTGCCGCAATCGCCGGGACCTGGCTATCGCCCTTGACCACTGGCGCTGCCGGCACGGCCAGTTTCGGGCAGCGGTTGCCGTCGATCAGCGCCAGCTTCGGTGGAACGTGCAGGCCTTCGACCGCGCGCTGCATGGCCAGCATGGTGGCCTGCAGGATATTGAGCCGGTCGATTTCCTCGACCTCGGCACGGGCGATACAGAAACTCAGGGCCTTTTCGCAAATCTCGTCGAACAGCGCTTCGCGCTTGGCTTGCGTGAGTTTCTTCGAATCGTTCAGGCCGAGGATCGGCCGGGTTGGGTCGAGGATCACCGCTGCCGTTACCACCGCACCGCACAGCGGGCCACGGCCCACTTCGTCAACGCCGGCGACCAGGTCTTCGACCAGGTTGAAGTCCAGTCCAAATTGCATGTCAGCGGTCCTTGAGCAGGGCCAGCACCGCCTCGGCCGCCTGATTGGAGGCGTCGCGGCGCAGGGTGCGGTGAATTTCGTCGAAACGCTCGGTCTGCCGGCTACCATCGCGCAACAGCGGTACCAGGGTATTGTCCAACGCCTCGCTGGTGGCAGCGTCTTGCAGCAGCTCAGGTACCAGCTCACGCTGCGCCAACAGGTTGGGCAACGACACGTAGGGGCTTTTCACCAGCCGCTTGAGAATCCAGTAGGTCAGCGGCGCCAGGCGGTAAGCCACCACCATCGGCCGCTTGTACAGCAGGGCTTCGAGGGTGGCGGTACCCGAGGCGATCAACACCGCGTCGCAGGCGGCCAGGGCCTGGTGCGACTGGCCATCAAGCAGCATCAGCGGCAACTGCCGCCCTTCGAGCATCTGCTCGACCTGCGCGCGCCGCGCCGCGTTGGCACACGGCAGTACGAAGCGCACGCCCGGTACGTGGTGGCACAGGCGCTCGGCAGCATCGAGGAACAACGCCCCCAAGCGGCCAACCTCGCCGCCGCGGCTGCCCGGCATCAGGGCCACCACCGGGCCCTCGCCCAGGCCCAGGGCGGCACGCGCAGCTGCGCGGTCGGCTTGCAGCGGGATGGTGTCGGCCAGCGGGTGGCCGACAAAGCGCACCGGCACGCCCTGCTCTTCATAGAACCGCGCCTCGAACGGCAGCAGGGTCAGCATCAGGTCGCAGCCTTCGCGGATCTTCAGCACCCGCTTCTGCCGCCAGGCCCAGACCGACGGGCTGACGTAGTGCACGGTCTTGATCCCGGCCTGCCGCAGTTTCAGCTCGATGTTGAGGGTAAAGTCAGGCGCATCGATACCGATGAACACATCCGGCTTTTCATCGATCAGGGTCTGGATCAGCAGTTTGCGCCGCTTGAGCAGCTCGCGCAGGCGCCCCAGCACCTCCACCAGGCCCATGACCGCCAGGCGTTCCATTGGGAAATAGGATTGCAGGCCTTCGGCTTCCATCAAGGGGCCGCCTACCCCGATAAAGCGTATGTCGGGGTGCCGCTCGCTGAGGGCACGCATCAGGCCTGAACCCAGAATATCGCCGCTGGCCTCACCGGCAACCAGCGCTACGCAAAGCCGGGCCATGTCAGCGGGTGATGCCGCGGGCGGAGTTCACGATCGACTGGCGGAACAGCTCGACCTCAGGGTGCAGCGCGGCAGGCTCGGCCAGCTCCTTGAGTGCGTCTTCGACGGTAAGGCCCTGACGATAGACAATCTTGTAACAACGGCGCAGCACGTGGATCACTTCGGCGCTGAACCCGCGCCGGCGCATGCCTTCGAAGTTCATGCTGCGGGCTTCGGCCGGGCTACCGAACACGGTCACAAAGGCCGGTACGTCCTTGCCGATCGCCGTACCCATGCCGGAAAACGCGTGGGCACCGATATGGCAGTACTGGTGCACCAGGGTGTAGCCGGACAGGATCGCCCAGTCCCCCACATGCACATGCCCGGCGAGGGCCGTGTTGTTGACCAGAATGCAGTGGTTGCCGATGACGCTGTCATGGCCGATGTGGGCATAAGCCATGATCAGGTTGTGGTCACCCAGGGTGGTTTCGGCACGGTCCTGGATGGTCCCGCGGTGAATGGTCACCCCTTCGCGAATCACGTTGTGGTCGCCAATCACCAGGCGCGTCGGCTCACCCTTGTACTTGAGGTCCGGGGTGTCTTCACCAATCGACGAAAACTGAAAGATACGGTTGTGCTTGCCGATACGGGTCGGCCCCTTCAACACAACATGCGGGCCGATAACGGTGCCCTCCCCGACCTCGACATCGGGGCCCACGATCGACCAAGGGCCCACCTCGACACCGTCGGCGAGCTTGGCCGAGGGATCGATGATGGCCCGAGGATCAATCGAATTCATAGGGAGCGTTCCGCGCAGGTGATTTCTGCCGAGCACACCGGCTTGCCGTCGACCAGGGCGCGGCATTCGAACTTCCAGATCATGCTCTTGCGGCTGAGGAACTTGGCTTCCAGCACCAACTGGTCACCCGGCAGCACCGGCTGACGGAAACGCAGCTTGTCGGAGCCGACGAAGTAATACAGGGTGCCATCGGCAGGCTTGGCATCGAGCATCTTGAAACCCAGGATACCGGCCGCCTGGGCCATGGCTTCGATGATCAGGACGCCCGGCATGATCGGGTGCGCCGGGAAATGGCCATTGAAGAACGGCTCGTTGATGCTGACATTCTTGTAGGCACGAATGCTCTGGGCCTCGTAGTCCAGCTCCGTCACGCGGTCCACCAGCAGGAACGGGTAACGGTGAGGCAGGTATTCGCGAATCTCGTTGATGTCCATCATTTCGGGGGGGAAGCCTGTAATAAGAATAGGGAGCGCAGGTGCTGACCGCACGCTCCTTTTGCAATCCAAAGAGGAGCCAGCTAGCGACTGTTCACTCTTGCTCAGGGAATGGTATCAGCCTTCTGATGCCGGCTGGCCACCTGAGGTCACGGTATCGACGCGTTTTTCCAGCTGCTGGAGGCGCTTGGCCATATCGTCCAGGTGGCGGATACGCGCGGCGCTCTTGCGCCAGTCAGCCAATGGCTGCATGGCCGTACCGGAAGAATAGGAGCCCGGCTCGGTGATCGAGCGGGTAACCATGGTCATTCCGGAAATGAATACGTTATCGCAAATATCAATGTGCCCCACCAACCCCACGCCACCCGCCAGCATGCAGTGCTTGCCGATGCGCGTGCTGCCGGAAATACCGACACACGCAGCCATGGCGGTGTGGTCGCCGATCTGCACGTTGTGGGCGATCTGGATCTGGTTATCCAGTTTGACCCCATTGCCGATGCGGGTGTCCGACAACGCACCACGGTCGACCGCCGTGTTGACGCCGATTTCCACATCATCGCCGATGGTAACGCCACCAATCTGGGCGATCTTGCGCCAGATGCCCTTCTCGTTGGCGAAGCCGAAGCCCTCGCCGCCGATCACCGCACCCGACTGGATGACCACGCGCTTGCCGATGGTGACATCGTGATACAACGTGACCCTCGGTGCCAGCCAGCCGCCTTCACCCACCACGCAACGGGCACCAATGAAGCAATGTGCACCAATGCTCACGTTGGCGCCGATACGGGCGCCACTTTCGATGACCGCGAACGGCCCGATGCTGGCGCTGGCATCTACCTGAGCATCCTCGGCCACCACGGCGCTGGGATGTATTCCCGCCACAGCCTTGGGTTTCGGATCGAACAGGTGGGAAATGCGCGCATAAGCCAGGTACGGGTCGGCCACGACCAGGGCATTGCCGGCAAAGCTTTCGGCGTCCGCGGCCTTGAGCAGCACCGCGCCGGCCTGGCAGTTATCCAGGTACTTGCGGTACTGCGGGTTGGCCAGGAAGGTCAACTGCCCGGGGCCAGCCTCTTGCAAGGTGGCCAGCCCGGTAATCTGCAGCGCCTCGGGCCCCTGCAGGGTGGCACCGAGGGCCTCGGCCAGTTGGCCTAGCGTCATGGTCACACTCATATCAACGGGCTTGGTTCATGCGCTCGATGACCTGGCGGGTGATGTCGTACTGGGGTTTGACATCGATAACCGCGCCACGCTCGAGAACCAGGTCGTAACCGCCTTTCTTGATCACTTCCTCAACAGCGCCATCCAGCTTCGGCTTCAGCTGCTTGAGCATGTCACGGTCGGCAACGGCCTTGGCTTCGTTCAGTTCCTTGGACTGGAACTGGAAATCGCGGGCTTTTTGCTTGAACTCGAGCTCCAGGCGCTCACGCTCCTGCTGCTGCATCTTGTCGCCGCCCTTGATCAGGCGGTCCTGGATACCCTTGGCGCTGCTTTCCAGGCTTTTCAGCTTGGTCAGTTGCGGGCCGAATTTCTTCTCGGCATCCACCGCGTACTTCTTGGCGGCGTCCGATTCCAGCAGGGCCATCTGATAGTTCAGCACGGCAACCTTCATTTCGGCGAAAGCCGGGGTGGCGACCAGCGCCGCGGCCACTACGGCCAGTTGAGCCAATTTACGCACGATGCACTCCTGGATAAACCGTTGTCGTTAAGCAAGGGCCGACCTTAGAAGGTCTGGCCCAGAGAGAATTGGAACACCTGGGTATCGGCATCGTCCGGTTTCTTGACCGGCATTGCCAGGCTGAAGCTCAGCGGGCCCAGTGCAGTAATCCAGGTCACGCCCAGGCCGACCGAACTGGCCATGCCCGAGAAGCCGACCTTCTCGCAATCAGGCTTGCTGCCGCAATTGGTGTCGAACACGTTACCCACATCCCAGAACACGGAGGTGCGCAGCGAACGCTGATCCTTGACGAACGGCAGCGGGAACAGCAATTCGACGCCACCTTGCACCAGCACGTTACCACCGAACGGCAACGGATCCTGATCCGGGTCGGCGATGGTACCGGGCTTGCCACCTGGGTTGCCTTCACCGCGGCTTGGGGTACTACGTGGGCCCAGGCTGCTGTCCTTGAAGCCACGCACGGAGTTGAAGCCACCCGCGAAGTAGTTCTCGTAGAACGGCAGGCCGGAGGTGCTGCCATAACCATCACCATAGCCCAGCTCGGTGTGCAGGCGCAGGGTGTAGTCGTTGGTAATCGGCTTGAACAGTTGGCCACGGTAGTCGAGTTTGAAGAACGACAGGTCGCTGCCCGGAATGGTCGACTCCAGGGTCAGGCTTTGCGAGTGACCACGGGTCGCCAGCACGCCTTTGTTCAAGGTCGACTCGGACCAGCCGATCGACGCCTTGAAGTTGAGGAAGTTGTCGCCCTCCTGGTCGAGGAAGTCGAAGATCTCGTCAACGGTGTACTTGCCGGTCTTGATCTTGTCCTGCTGCACGCTCAGGCCGTAGGTCAGGCGCGAGGTTTCGCTGATCGGGTAACCCAGGCTCACACCTGCACCAAGGCTGTCCACCGCGTAGCTGGCCACGTCGACATCGAGGTCATCGTAGTTGGTGCTGCGGTAGAAGGCGTTGTAGCCCAGGCTCACGCCGTCGGCAGTGAAGTAGGGGTCCACGAAACCAAAGTTGTAGCGGGTCTGGTATTCCGAACGGGTCAAGCCGATGGATACCTTGTTACCGGTACCGAGGAAGTTGCTCTGGCTGATCGAACCACCCAGGATCAGGCCCGCGCTCTGGGCGAAACCGACGCTGGCGGTGATCGAACCGGAGGCTTGCTCCTCCACGCTGTAGTTGACGTCGACCTGGTCATCGGTGCCTGGCACCGGTGGGGTCTCGACGTTGACTTCCTTGAAGAAGCCCAGGCGCTCGAGGCGAGTCTTGGACTGGTCGATCAAGTAGGTCGACGCCCACCCGCCTTCCATCTGGCGCATTTCGCGACGCAGCACTTCGTCTTCGGTCTTGGTGTTGCCGCGGTAGTTGATGCGGTTGACGTAGGCACGCTTGCCCGGGTCGACCACGAACATGATGTCAACCGTGTGGTCCTGTTCGTTTGGCTGTGGCACGCCGTTGACGTTGGCGAAGGTGTAGCCCTCGTTGCCCAGGCGGCGGGTGATCAGCTCGGACGTGGTGGTCATCACCTTGCGCGAGAATACCTGGCCGGGCTGCACCAGCAGCAGCGACTTGACCTGGTCTTCCGGCACCTTGAGGTCACCGGACAGCTTCACGTCGCGAACGGTGTACTTCTCGCCTTCATTGATGTTGACGGTGATGTAGACGTGCTTCTTGTCCGGAGTGATCGACACCTGGGTGGAGGCAATGTCCATGTTGATGTAGCCGCGGTCCAAGTAGTAGGAACGCAGGCGCTCAAGGTCGCCGGACAGCTTTTCGCGGGCGTACTTGTCGTCGTTCTTGAAGAACGACAGCCAGTTGGTGGTTTTCAGCTCGAACAACTGGCCCAGGGTTTCGTCATCGAACACGTTGTTGCCGACGATGTTGATGTGCTGGATGGCCGCGACCGTGCCTTCGTTGATCTTGATCTTCAGTGCCACGCGGTTGCGCGGCTGTGGCACCACCTCGGCGTCGACCTCGGCCGAGTAGCGGCCCTGGGCCACGTACTGGCGCTGCAGTTCGTTACGCACGCCTTCAAGGGTGGCACGCTGGAAGATCTCGCCTTCGGCCAGGCCGGATTGCTTCAGGCCTTTCATCAGGTCATCGGTGCTGATCGCCTTGTTGCCTTCGATCTCGATGCTCGACACCGACGGGCGCTCGACCACGTTGATGATCAGCACATTGCCATCGCGGTTCAACTGGATGTCCTGGAAGAACCCGGTCTTGAACAGGGAACGGGTCGAGTCCACCAGGCGGCGGTCATCAGCCTGGTCACCGACGTTCAGCGGCAAGGCCCCGAACACGCTGCCGGCGGATACCCGCTGCAGGCCGTTGACGCGAATATCGGAGATGGTGAAGGACTCGGCGTGAACTTCAGCGATCATCAGTGCGGACATGACCGCAGTTAGCAGCAGACGTTTCATGAAGTCCTTTTATTCCAACTGGCAATAAACAACCCGCCGTGAAAAAACGGCGGGTTCGCAATTGAGCGAAGCTTTATAGTCGACCCAGATCGTTGATCAGGGCGAGCAACATCACCCCTATGACCAAACTGATACCGATCTGGACCCCCCAACCTTGCACCCGATCCGACAGCGGACGACCGCGCGCCCACTCGACCAGATAAAACAGCAAATGCCCCCCATCGAGTACCGGGATGGGCAGCAGGTTAAGAACCCCCAGGCTTATGCTCAGGTAGGCGAGGAAATTCAGGAAATCCCCGATGCCGGACTGGGCTGAAGCGCCCGCCACTTTAGCAATGGTTATCGGTCCACTCAAGTTTTTTACCGAGAGCTCCCCGAACAGCATTTTCTTCAGCGATTCGAGGGTCAGGACACTCATGTTCCAGGTGCGTGACAAGCCCTCGCCCACCGCCTCCAGCGGGCCATAGCTGACTTCGCGAAGCATGCTGGCAGGCCATTCGCCACCTTTGACCCCGGCGCCCAGGTATCCGGCAACGGCCTTGCCCTCGCCCTTGTGGGCCAGGACCACCGGCACGTCGAGGGCAGCACCGTCGCGCTCCACGCGGACCTGCACCTTGGCGTCCGGGCGGGCACGTACACTGTCGACCACCTGCTGCCATTCGGTCACGGCAACGTCATCGACCGCCAGCAGCTTGTCACCACTCTTGAGGCCCGCAGCGGCAGCCGGCCCTTTCGGGTCGATCTCGGCCAACACCGGCGCAATCGCCGGGCGCCATGGGTGCAGCCCAAGGGACTGGATCGGGTCTGGCTCATCGGCGCCTTTCAACCAGCTGTCCAGCTTGACCTGCAACTGGCGCTCGGCACTGGCGCCATCGTCGCGCACGCCAACCTGCAAGGTGCCGCTCTCGCCCAGGCGCCGCACCAACTGCAGGTTGACCGAGGCCCAACCGCTGGTCGGCTTGCCGTCCACAGAGACGATTTCCTGACCTGCGGCCAGCCCGGCCGACGCCGCCAGGCTACCGGCATCGACGCTACCAATGACCGGGCGAACCTGTTGGGTACCCAGCATCGCCAGCAGCCAGAAGAACACGATTGCCAGCAGGAAGTTGGCGATCGGGCCGGCCGCGACAATGGCGATACGCTGGCCTACCGGCTTGCGGTTGAACGACTGGCCGAGCAACGCCGGCGGCACATCACCTTCGCGCTCGTCGAGCATCTTCACGTAGCCGCCCAGCGGGATCGCCGCCACGACGAACTCGGTGCCATGGCGGTCATGCCAGCGCAGCAGCGGCGTGCCGAAGCCCACCGAAAAACGCAGCACCTTCACGCCACAGCGGCGCGCGACCCAGAAGTGGCCGAATTCATGAAAGGTCACCAGCACCCCCAGGGCCACGAGGGTGCCGATAATCATGTAGAGCGCTGTCATGTCCATCTCCGAATGATATTCAGCGGGGCGGGGCAATACCCTGCCCCCTCACGCACCGTAGCGAGCCTGCATCAGCGGCCGTGGCGACGCAGCCACTCACGGGAAAGCTCCCGGGCCCGCTGGTCGGCGGCGAATACCGCATCCAGGGAAGGCAGGGGCACCACAGGTTCCTGCTCGAGTACCTGTTCGATCATACCCGCGATCTCCGGGAAGCGAATACGCCGCTCGAGAAATGCTTGCACCGCCACTTCGTTGGCGGCATTGAGCACGGCGGGGGCACTGTTGCCGGCTTCGGCAGCCTGCCGCGCGAGGCGCAGGCAAGGGAAGCGTTGTTCGTCGGGCGCCTGGAAATCCAGACGAGCGACGGCGAACAGGTCCAGCGGCGCCACCCCGGAGTCGATCCGCTCGGGCCAGGCCAGGGCGTTGGCGATCGGGGTACGCATGTCGGGGTTGCCCAGCTGCGCGAGGACCGAGCCATCCACGTAGTCGACCAGCGAGTGGATCACGCTCTGCGGGTGCACCACCACTTCGACCTTGGCCGGCGCAGCATCGAACAGCCAACAGGCTTCGATCAGCTCCAGCCCTTTGTTCATCATGCTGGCCGAATCCACGGAGATCTTGCGCCCCATCGACCAGTTAGGGTGCGCACAGGCTTGCTCCGGGGTCACCCCCATCAGCGCTTCGATGGGCGTTTCACGGAATGGGCCACCGGAAGCCGTCAGCAGGATCCGCCGCACCCCCACGGCACTCAGGCCGCGGGCATAGTCGCCAGGCATGCACTGGAAGATAGCGTTGTGCTCGCTGTCGATTGGCAGCAGCACCGCGCCATGGCGCTGCACGGCGTCCATGAACAGGGCCCCCGACATCACCAGCGCTTCCTTGTTGGCGAGTAGGACCTTCTTGCCCGCCTCGACAGCCGCCAAGGTGGGCCGCAAGCCGGCAGCCCCGACGATCGCCGCCATCACGGCGTCCACTTCGCTTGCCGACGCCACCTGGCACAGCCCGGCGTCGCCTTCTAGCACCTCGGTCGCACAACCGGCTGCCGCCAGCCCTGCACGCAACCGCATGGCCGCCTCGCTGCTCGGCACCACGGCGAACGCCGGGCGGTGGCGCACGCACAGGGCCAGCAGTTCGTCGACACGTGAATAGCCGCTGAGGGCGAACGCCTGGTAGCGATCAGGGTGCCGGGCAATCACGTCCAAGGTGCTCAGGCCGATGGAGCCGGTGGCACCGAGCACGGTGATACGTTGCGGGCGAGTCACATGACACCCCATTCGGCAGCCCACAACAACACGGCAAAGATCGGGATCGCCGCCGTCAGGCTGTCGATGCGGTCGAGCACACCGCCGTGGCCGGGAAGCAGGTTGCTGCTGTCCTTGATGCCGGAGCGGCGCTTGAACATGCTCTCGGTCAGGTCACCGACCACCGAGGCCATCACCAGCAGCGCAGCACCCAGCAAGCCCAGCAGCACCTGACCAACGCCCCAGTCGCGGCTTATGCCCACCCCCAGGGTGATCAGCAAGCTGACCGCCAGGCCGCCATACACGCCTTCCCAGCTCTTGCCGGGGCTGACCTGCGGAGCCAGCTTGCGCTTGCCGAATGCACGACCAGAGAAGTACGCGCCGATGTCGGCAGCCCACACCAGCACCATGACCGAGAGAATCAGCCAGTTGCCCAGCGGCCAGTGCTTGAGCAGCACCAACCCCTGCCAGGCGGGCAGCAACACCAGCAGCCCTATCAGCAGCCGGCAGGCAGCACTGGCCCACAACTCGCTGCTGCGTGGATAGGTCAGCACCAGCCAGGTCGCCAACCCCCACCAGATCACTGCGGCGCCGAGCACCCAGGGGGCCAGTTCCGGCAGGATGTACAGCAGCATCAGCGCCCCGGCCACCACCAAGGCGTAGGCAATGCGCATTGGCTGGGCCATCAGGCCGGCCAGGCGCGCCCACTCCCAGGCACCGAGGGTCACTACGAAGCCGATGAACAGGGCAAAATCCCCACCGTTGAGCAGGAAGAAACCACCCAGCGCAATCGGCAGCAGGATCAGCGCGGTAATGATGCGTTGTTTAAGCATTAAGCACGAGCTCCAGCCTCGACCTGCTCGCTGGTCTTACCGAAGCGGCGCTGGCGCGAAGCGAAATCGGCCAGGGCATTACGCATGGCCTCGTGTTTGAAGTCCGGCCAGTACAGGTCGGAGAAATACAGCTCGGCATATGCCAGCTGCCACAGCAGGAAATTGCTGATGCGATGCTCGCCACCGGTGCGGATGCACAGGTCCGGCAACGGCAGTTCACCGGTTGCCAGGCACGTCTGCAGCAGGCCAGGAGTGATGTCGTCCGGGCGCAGGTGCCCGGCTTGCACTTCCCGCGCCAGCCGTTGCGCGGCCTGGGCAATGTCCCACTGGCCGCCGTAGTTGGCAGCGATTTGCAGGATGAAGCGGTTGTTGCCGGCGGTCAGCGCCTCGGCCTCACGCATGGCAGCCTGCAGCTCCGGGTGGAACCGCGAGCGGTCACCGATGATGCGCAGGCTGATATTGTTTTCGTTCAGGCGCTTGGCCTCACGGCGCAGGGCCGAGAAGAAAAGTTCCATCAGCGCACCGACTTCTTCGGCCGGGCGCTGCCAGTTTTCACTGGAGAAGGCGAACAGGGTCAGCACCTCGACCCCGGACTGGGCACAGACTTCGATGACCGCGCGAACGGCGTCGACACCCGCCTTGTGCCCGGCCACGCCGGGCAGCAGGCGTTTTTTTGCCCAGCGGTTGTTGCCGTCCATGATGATCGCGACATGACGCGGCACCGAGGACGGCACCGCTGGCTTGGTCTTTTCCATTAAAAAACCCCGGCCTCAGACGGCCATCAGGTCCTTTTCCTTGGCCTTGAAGGCAGCATCGACCTCGGCAACGAACTTGTCGGTCAGCTTCTGGATGTCATCAGCGGCGCGACGCTCTTCGTCTTCGCTGATTTCCTTGTCCTTGGTCAGCTTCTTCAGGTCGGCCAGGGCGTCGCGGCGCACGTTGCGCACGGCTACCTTGGCGTCTTCGGCAACAGCGCTGGCCTGCTTGGTATAGCCCTTGCGGGTTTCTTCGGTCAGGGCCGGCATCGGTACGCGAATGGTGGTACCGGCGCTGGACGGGTTCAGGCCCAGGTCAGAGGTGAGGATGGCTTTTTCGATAGCCGCGCTGAGGTTCTTGTCGTGGGCGACGATCTTCAGCGTGCGGGCATCTTCGACGGTGATTGCAGCCACCTGGTTCAGCGGCATCTCGCTGCCCCAGGCAGTAACCTTGACGGTATCCAGGATGCTTGGGTGAGCGCGCCCCGTACGGATGGCCGCCAGGTTGCGAGCCAGGGCCTCGAGAGACTTGGTCATGCGCTCCTGCGCGTCTTTCTTGATGTCGTTGATCATTTCTGGACTTCCTCGATCAGGGTTCCTTCCGCGCCGCCATGCACGATGTTCAGCAGGGCGCCGGGCTTGTTCATGTTGAAGACGCGCAGCGGCATCTTGTGGTCGCGGCATAGGCAAATTGCCGTGAGATCCATTACCCCCAGCTTGCGATCCAGCACTTCATCGTAGGTCAGATGATCGAACTTCTCGGCATGCGGGTCCTTGAATGGATCTGCAGTGTATACACCATCGACCTTGGTTGCCTTCAATACCACGTCGGCATCGATTTCGATGGCGCGCAGGCAAGCGGCAGAGTCGGTGGTGAAGAACGGGTTGCCAGTACCGGCGGCGAAAATCACGACTTCCTTGGCGTTGAGGTGACGCATGGCTTTGCGGCGGTCGTAATGATCGGTGACACCCACCATGGAGATCGCCGACATGACGATGGCAGTGATGTTCGCCCGCTCCAGCGCGTCGCGCATGGCCAGGGCATTCATCACGGTGGCCAGCATCCCCATGTGGTCGCCGGTAACACGGTCCATGCCGGCTGCACTGAGCGCCGCGCCACGGAACAGGTTGCCACCACCGATCACCAGGCCTACCTGAACACCGATACCGACCAGTTGGCCGACTTCCAGCGCCATGCGATCCAGGACCTTGGGGTCGATCCCGAACTCTTCCGAGCCCATCAGGGCCTCGCCGCTAAGTTTGAGTAGAATGCGTTTATAGCGAGCCTGATGACCACTGCCCTGCTGAGCCATTGCGAATCTCTCCTGCGGCGTTTGTAAAATTCTGGCGGGCTGCTTGAGCCTGCTTGTAACTGTAACGTGACGCAACGGTTGCGTCCGCGAACAGCGGTTTCTGTAAACCGCTCCCGCTTTGACAAAGAGGCTGCGCGCGTGAGCGGGCAGCCTCTTTGGGGCGACAGACGGGGCTGTCTTACTGCTTGGCAGCAGCTACCTGAGCGGCAACTTCAGCAGCGAAGTCGTCGACTGGCTTCTCGATGCCCTCGCCTACTTTGAAGTAGGTGAAGGAAACGATTTCAGCACCGGCTTTCTTGGCCAGCTCGCCAACTTTGACTTCCGGGTTCATGACGAAAGCCTGCTCTTTCAGCGACGCTTCAGCCTTGAACTTGGTGATACGGCCGTTGATCATGTTCTCAACGATGTTCTCTGGCTTGCCGGCGATCTTGTCAGCGTTCAGCTGCAGGAACACGCCCTTCTCACGCTCGATGGCCTCGGCGGAGATTTCCGACGAATCCAGGAACTCAGGGTTCGACGCAGCCACGTGCATGGCGATGTTCTTGGCCAGCTCGACGTCGCCGCCGTTCAGGACAACAACGGCACCGATCTTGTTGCCGTGCAGGTAGGCACCGACAACGTCACCCTCAACGCGCACCAGGCGGCGGATGTTGACGTTCTCGCCGCACTTGGCGACCAAGGCTTCACGAGCAGCTTCACGCGAAGCGATCAGCGGCGCAGCGTCGGTCAGCTTCTGGGCGAAGGCTTCTTCGAGGCTTTCAGCAACGAAGTTCTTGAAGTCGTCTTGCAGGGCCAGGAAGTCGGTCTGCGAGTTCACTTCCAGCAGAACGGCGGATTTACCGTCGGTCTTGACCGCGATAGCGCCTTCAGCAGCGACGTTGCCAGCCTTTTTGGCGGCCTTGATGGCGCCCGAGGCACGCATGTCGTCAATGGCTTTTTCGATGTCGCCGCCGGCCTTTTCCAGGGCCTTTTTGCAATCCATCATGCCTTCGCCGGTACGCTCGCGCAGTTCTTTGACCAGCGCTGCAGTAATTGCTGCCATTTCAAAATCCTCTTGGAAAGTTTTTCAACCATTCCACCCGTTGGTCACGGGCGTTAAATTCTGCAAATCCGCTGCTTGTGTTCCAGCAGGCCCATGATGCGGGGCCGATGCTGACAGCAGGATTTCAAGGTGGCAAAAAGGGGGCAGAGCCCCCTTTTCGCGTGCCAAGTAGACGCTAGCGCCTATTACTCAGCAGCAGGTGCAGCCGCTTCTTCAGCGTAGACTTCAGTGCCGCCGGCAACGTTGTTGCGGCCGCGGATGACAGCGTCAGCCATCGAAGTCATGTACAGCTCGATAGCGCGAATGGCGTCATCGTTACCTGGGATGATGTAGTCAACACCTTCCGGGCTGCTGTTGGTATCGACAACGCCGATAACCGGGATACCCAGTTTGTTGGCTTCGGTGATCGCGATGCGCTCGTGATCAACGTCGATAACGAACAGAGCGTCTGGCAGACCACCCATGTCCTTGATGCCGCCCAGGCTGCGATCCAGTTTTTCCAGGTCGCGGGAGCGCATCAGGGCTTCTTTCTTGGTCAGCTTGGCGAAAGTGCCATCTTCGGCCTGGGTTTCCAGGTCGCGCAGACGCTTGATCGAGGCGCGGATGGTTTTGTAGTTGGTCAGCATGCCGCCCAACCAACGGTGGTCAACGTATGGCGAACCGCAACGAGCAGCTTGCTCGGCGACGATCTTGCCGGCGGAACGCTTGGTGCCGACGAACAGGATCTTGTTCTTGCCCTGGGCCAGGCGCTCTACGAACGACAGAGCGTCGTTGAACATTGGCAGGGTTTTTTCCAGGTTGACGATGTGGATCTTGTTACGCGCGCCGAAAATGTACTTGCCCATTTTCGGGTTCCAGTAACGGGTCTGGTGGCCGAAGTGCACACCGGCCTTCAGCATATCGCGCATGTTGACTTGGGACATGATAGTTCCTTGATAAGTCGGGTTGGGCCTCCACGTATCCCAATGACCAACCCGCGAATTCTGCAACTCGGGGCACCCAGGTCATCGTGTCGACACGTGTGTGGGTTAAATGCTGACGGGGTCGTGCCCGAAAGCGGCGCATGTTATACCACAGACCGCGGGCAAACGGAACCCGGTGGAGGCAGCTGCAAGCTGCAAGCTGCAAGCTGCAAGCAAAAGCAAAAGCAAAAGCAAAAAGCAAAAAGCAAAAAGCAGCCGACGCACGATCCGCTTCTTCTTGTAGCTTGCCGCTTGCCGCTTGCCGCTTGCCGCTTGCCACTTGCCACTTGCCACTTGCCACTTGCCACTTGCCACTTGCAGCTTGCACCCTGACGCTCTGATAGAATAAGCCCTTTCCCGTTTGTTCGCGCCGTGCACGGCGCCGTAGAGAGCCTGTAATGACCGTTACCATCAAGACCGCAGAAGACATCGAAAAGATGCGCATCGCTGGCCGCCTGGCTGCCGAAGTGCTGGAAATGATCGAGGAACACGTCAAGCCCGGCGTCACCACCGAAGCGCTGGACCGCCTGTGCCACGACTACATCGTCAATGTTCAGCAGGCCATCCCGGCGCCGCTCAACTACAAAGGCTACCCGAAGTCGATCTGCACCTCGATCAACCATGTGGTCTGCCACGGCATCCCCAATGACAAGCCGCTCAAGGACGGTGACACGCTGAACATCGACGTCACCGTGATCAAGGACGGCTACCACGGCGATACCAGCCGCATGTTCCACGTCGGCACCGTGCCAGCATGGGCAGAGCGCCTGTCCAAGGTGACCCAGGAATGCATGTACAAGGCCATTGAACTGGTCAAGCCGGGGTGCCGCCTGGGCGACATCGGTGAAGTGATCCAGAAGCACGCCGAAAAGAACGGCTTCTCGGTGGTGCGTGAATTCTGCGGGCACGGCATCGGCAAGGTGTTCCACGAAGAACCGCAGATCCTCCACTACGGCCGCGCAGGCACGGGCATGGAACTGAAAGAAGGCATGACCTTCACCATCGAGCCCATGATCAACCAGGGCAAGGCTGACACCAAGGTGCTGGGCGACGGCTGGACCGCCATCACCAAGGACCGCAAGCTCTCGGCCCAGTGGGAGCACACCCTGGTGGTGACTGCGACCGGCTACGAGATCTTCACCCTGCGCAAGGACGACACGATCCCGCGCACCTCGGCCTGATCCCGGCCAACCCACGACAGGAACGTGACGCGATGCCCCAGGTGGACCCCGAACTGTTCGACCGCGGCCAGTTCCAGGCGGAACTGGCCCTCAAAGCGAGCCCTATCGCCGCTTTCAAGAAAGCCATCCGCCTGGCCGGCGAGGTGCTCGACAAGCGTTTTCGCGCCGGCGGCGACATTCGCCCGCTGATCGAGGCCCGTGCCTGGCTGGTCGACAATATCCTGCAACAGGCCTGGAACCAGTTCGACTGGGGCGACCACAGCGGCATCGCCCTGGTTGCGGTGGGTGGCTACGGGCGCGGTGAACTACACCCGCATTCGGACATCGACCTGCTGATCCTCCTGGGCGCTGCCGAGCATGAACAGTACCGCGACGCCATCGAACGGTTTCTGACCTTGCTGTGGGACATAGGCCTGGAAGTCGGCCAGAGCGTGCGTACCGTGGACGAGTGTGCCGAGCAGGCCCGCGCCGACCTTACGGTGATCACCAACCTGATGGAAAGCCGCACCATTGCCGGCCCGGAGCCGTTGCGCCAACGCATGCTGGACGTGACCAGCACCGCACACATGTGGCCGAGCAAGGAGTTCTTCCTGGCCAAGCGCGCCGAGCTCAAGGCCCGCCACCACAAGTACAACGACACCGAGTACAACCTGGAACCCAACGTCAAAGGGTCCCCTGGCGGCCTGCGCGATATCCAGACCGTACTGTGGGTGGCGCGCCGCCAATACGGCACCTTGAACCTGCTCGCGCTGGCTGGCGAAGGCTTCCTGCTGGAAAGCGAGAACGAACTGCTGGCCTCGTCGCAGGACTTTCTATGGAAGGTGCGTTACGCCCTGCACATGCTGGCCGGCCGCGCCGAAGACCGCCTGCTGTTCGACCACCAGCGCAGCCTGGCCGAACTGCTGGGCTACCACGACGAGAACCCCAAGCGGGCGATCGAGCAGTTCATGACCCAGTACTACCGGGTGGTGATGAGCATCAGCCAGCTGTGCGACCTGATCATCCAGCACTTCGAGGAGGTCATCCTCGCCGACGAGGACAGTGGCAGCACCCAGCCGCTGAATGCGCGCTTCCGCCTGCATGACGGCTATATCGAGGCTACCCGGCCGAACGTGTTCAAGCGCACACCGTTCGCCATGCTGGAGATGTTCGTGCTGATGGCCCAGCACCCGGAAATCAAGGGTGTACGCGCCGATACCGTGCGCCTGCTGCGCGAACACCGGCACCTGATCGACGACACGTTCCGCACCGACATCCGCAATACCAGCCTGTTCATCGAGCTGTTCAAGTGCGAGATCGGCATACACCGCAACCTGCGCCGAATGAACCGCTACGGCATCCTGGGGCGTTACCTGCCCGAGTTCGGCCTGATCGTCGGGCAGATGCAGCACGACCTGTTCCACATCTATACCGTGGATGCGCACACCCTCAACCTCATCAAACACCTGCGCAAGCTGCAGTACACACCGGTGTCCGAGAAGTTTCCGCTGGCCAGCAAGCTCATGGGGCGCCTGCCCAAACCCGAGCTGATCTACCTGGCTGGCCTGTACCACGACATCGGCAAGGGCCGCCACGGTGACCACTCGGAGCTCGGTGCGGTAGACGCGCAGAGGTTCTGCGAACGCCACCAACTGCCCGCGTGGGACAGCCGGCTGATCGTCTGGCTGGTGCTCAACCACCTGGTGATGTCTACCACCGCCCAGCGCAAGGACCTGTCCGACCCGCAGGTGATCAACGACTTCGCCCTGCACGTCGGCGACGAAACGCGCCTGGACTACCTGTACGTGCTGACCGTGGCCGATATCAATGCCACCAACCCCAGCTTGTGGAACTCGTGGCGCGCCAGCCTGTTGCGCCAGCTTTACACCGAGACCAAGCGGGCCTTGCGCCGCGGCCTGGAAAACCCGCTGGACCGCGAAGAGCAGATTCGCCAAACCCAGTCTGCGGCCCTGGACATCCTGGTGCGCGAGGGCACCGACCCGGACGACGTCGAACAATTGTGGTCGCAGCTGGGCGATGACTACTTCCTCAAGCACACTGCGGCCGACGTGGCCTGGCACAGTGATGCGATCCTGCAGCAGCCCGCCGATGGCGGCCCCCTGGTGCTGATCAAGGAAACCACCCAGCGCGAGTTCGAGGGTGGCACGCAGATCTTCATCTACGCCCCGGACCAGCACGACTTCTTTGCGGTGACGGTAGCGGCCATGTCGCAGCTGAACCTGAACATTCACGACGCGCGAATCATCACTTCCAGCAGCCAGTTCACGCTCGACACCTACATCGTGCTGGACAACGACGGTGGCTCGATTGGCGACAACCCGCAACGGGTGCGGCAGATTCGCGACGGCCTGAGCGAAGCCTTGCGCAACCCCGAAAACTACCCGACCATCATTCAGCGCCGGGTGCCCCGCCAGCTCAAGCACTTCGACTTCCCGCCACAGGTGACCATCCTCAACGATGCCCAACGGCCAGTGACCATCCTCGAGATCACGGCCCCCGACCGCCCTGGCCTGCTGGCCCGGTTGGGGCGGATTTTCCTGGAATTCGACCTGTCACTGCAGAACGCCAAGATTGCTACCCTCGGCGAACGGGTCGAGGACGTGTTCTTCATCACCGATGCCGACAACCAGCCGCTGTCCGACCCGCAACTGTGCAGCCGCCTGCAGGAGGCTATCGTGCAACAGTTGCAGGCCGGCCAAGGCAGCGACACCAGCCCCAGCCGCGTGACCATTTAACGATTAGACGATTGACGAGACCTTGCGCCGATGAACCATGCCTTGACCCAGCTTCAGCCCTACCCGTTCGAAAAGCTCCGCGCCCTGCTGGGCACCGTGAAGCCTGCGGCGAACAAACGCGCCATCGCCCTGTCGATCGGTGAGCCGAAGCACGAATCGCCGGCGTTCGTCGCCCAGGCCATGGCCGATAACCTCGACAAGCTGGCTGTCTATCCCAGCACCCTCGGCCTGCCGGCGCTGCGCCAGGCTATTGGCCAGTGGTGCGAGCAGCGGTTTGGCGTGCCCGCCGGCTGGCTCGACGCCGACCGCCATATCCTGCCGGTCAATGGCACCCGCGAGGCGCTGTTCGCCTTCACCCAGGCCGTGGTCAACCGCGCCGATGACGGCCTGGTGGTCAGCCCGAACCCGTTCTACCAGATCTATGAAGGCGCAGCCCTGCTGGCCGGTGCCACCCCGCACTACCTGCCGTGCCTGGAAGGCAATGGCTTCAATCCGGACTTCGACGCCGTGCCGGCCGATGTCTGGCAGCGCTGCCAGATCCTGTTCCTGTGCTCGCCGGGCAACCCGACCGGGGCGCTGGTGCCCATGGACACCCTGAAAAAGCTGATTGCCCTGGCCGACGAGCATGACTTCGTGATCGCCGCCGATGAGTGCTACAGCGAACTGTACTTCGACGAAGACGCCCCGCCGCCCGGCCTGTTGAGCGCTTGCGCCGAGCTGGGCCGCAGCGACTTCAAACGTTGCATGGTCTTCCACAGCCTGTCCAAGCGCTCCAACCTGCCGGGCCTGCGCTCGGGCTTCGTTGCCGGCGACGCCGACATCATCAAGCCATTCCTGCTGTACCGTACCTACCACGGCTGCGCCATGCCGGTGCAAACCCAACTGGCGAGCATCGCCGCCTGGCAGGATGAAGCGCATGTGCGTGAAAACCGCGACCAGTACCGCGCCAAATACGATGCCGTGCTGGAGATTCTGCAGCCGGTACTGGACGTACAGCGCCCGGACGGCAGCTTCTACCTGTGGGCCAAGGTGCCTGGCGACGATGCCGAGTTCACTCGTGATTTGTTCGAAGCCCAGCATGTGACGGTGGTGCCGGGGTCTTACCTTTCGCGGGAAGTGGATGGTGTGAACCCGGGTGCGGGGCGTGTCCGCATGGCCTTGGTCGCACCGTTGGCCGAGTGCATCGAGGCTGCCGAGCGCATTCGCGCGTTTCTGCAAAGCCGCTGACAGAATCGGGGGGCGGTTTGTACGCGGTTCCTGTGGGAGCGGGCGTGCCCGCGAACACCGGCGCAGCCGGTGCTAGACACCGCGTCGCCTGCTTCGCGGGCTTGCCCGCTCCCACAGGTGAATCGCGCAGGCTTTTCAAATTTTGAGAAAGACAGTTGCTCCTGCAAGTACGGCGGCAACTCCAAGCCAGCGCAGGCCCTGTGGGAGCGGGCATGCCCGCGAACACCGGCGCAGCCGGTGCCAGACACCGCGTCCCCTGCTTCGCGGGCTTGCCCGCTCCCACAGGTGAATCGCGCAGGCTTTTCAAATTTTGAGAAAGACAGTTGCTCCTGCAAGTACGGCGGCAACTCCAAGCCAGCGCAGACCCCCTGTGGGAGCGGGCATGCCCGCGAACACCGGCGCAGCCGGTGCCAGACACCGCGTCGCCTACTTCGCGGGCAAGCCCGCTCCCACAGGTGAATCGCGCAGGCTTTTCAAAATTTGAGAAAGACAGTTGCTCCTGCAAGTACGGTGGCAACTCCAAGCCAGCGCAGGCCCTGTGGGAGCGGGCATGCCCGCGAACACCGGCGCAGCCGGTGCCAGGCACCGCGTCGCCTGCTTCGCGGGCAAGCCCGCACCCACAATGAATCGCGCAGGCTTTTCAAATTTGCAGAAAGACAGTTGCTCCTACCGGGTTAGGTGAGATACCTGTTGCTGCAAGGCAGCCCCGGCGCTCTATTTGACCTGGCCCAGGTTCGCCTCGCTCATATCCAGCTCGCCCAGCACCTGCCGCACCACTTCATCGCCCACCTGGTGCTGACGATGCAAGTTGTACAGCTCCAGCCGCTGCGCCCTCAGCGCCCGCAGGCGCAAGCGGCGCTCCAGCAAATCCATCTGCTCGGCCAGTGCCTTGGCTTCGGCCGTGTCGTTGTAACTGTCCAGCTCATCCCGGTACTCTGCCATCAGGCGCGCCTTCAGTTCCGTGGCCATGGTTGCCTGGTCTGCATCCTGCGGCGCATTGCTGTCGATCACTTCCTCCGCCTCCAGGGCATGGATCGCAGCTTCTGCCGTGCGCCGCCAGGCTTCCTGCACCTCCTGTTGCAAGCGCTCGTCAGCGCTTTTGGTCACCCCGCGCAGCAACAGCGGCAAGGCGATACAGGCGCTGACCAACGACAGCAGGATCACCCCTGCCGCGATGAAAATCAGCAGGTCCCGTTCCGGGAACGCCTTGCCTGCCCCCATCAGCAACGGGACCGACATCACACCCGCCAGGGTCACTGCACCCCGTACGCCGCCGAAGGTCAGCAGCCAGCAGGAGCGTGCCGTAGGTACCAGCACCAGCGCCGGCTTACCGCGCCAGCGGCGTACCACGCCGATCGCGCGCCAGATACTCTGCACCCAGATGAAACGCAGCAGGATCAGCGCGGCAAAAATCGCCAGCACATCCAGGCAGCGGTAGGCTAGGGTAGGCCACACGGTGGTTTCGTGGCTGACCACGGCCTTGATGATGTCCGGTAACTGCAGGCCCAGCAGCAGGAAAATCAGGCCATTGAAGGCGAACTCCAGCAGCGACCAGACGCTGCGGTTGAGCAGGCGAGTGCTGGTCTGGCGTGGCAGCAGGTCGAGCCAGCTCTGCATCATGCCGGCGGCCACTGCCGACAAAATGCCCGACACGCCCAGGCGCTCGGCCAGTACATAAGCCGCGAACGGCAACAGCAGCATGAACACGACATGGGTCGCAGGGTCGTCCCAGCCCCGGGTGATCATCCACATGCGCAGGCGGCCGATCAGCCAGCTCAGGGCCACGCCCACTGCAAGGCCCCCCAGTGCTACCAGCACGAAGCTGAAGCTGGCGTCGGCCAGCGAGAAGACCCCGGTGATTGCCGCCGCCAGGGCGAACTTGAAGGTCACCAGGCCAGACGCGTCGTTCATCAGCGCCTCGCCCTGCAGCATGTGCATCAGCGGGCTGGGCAGGCGGTCCTGGGTAATGGCCGATACGGCAACGGCGTCGGTCGGCGACAACACGGCGGCCAAGGCGAAGGCCACCGGCAGCGGGATACTGGGCATCAGCCAGTGAATGAAGTAACCGGCGCCGACCACGGTAAACAGCACCAGCCCTACCGCCAGCGCCACCACAGGCCCTCGAAGGCGCCACAATTCGCGCTTGGGAATACGCCAGCCATCGGCGAACAGCAGTGGCGGCAGGAACAGGAACAGGAACAGCTCGGGGTCCAGCGCCACATGCAGGCCCAGGGTCGGCCACGCCAGCAAGGCGCCAGCGGCGATCTGCACCAGCGGCAAGGGCAGCGGAATCAGGCGACCGACCAGTTTCGACAGGCTGACCAAGGTCAACAGGATGAGGACGGTGTAGGCGGACTGCATCCGGTAAGGCTTCCTTTATAAACCAGAAACGACAACAGGGCGAAACATCGCCATTGAAACAATATGCTAGCGGTGATCGGCGCGTTGAGGCCGCTGCACGATAGTCGCAGGTGGCGGGCAAATATGTAACATGATGATACCCGGCAATCGTGCGGGCAGCAGGGTATCCATGGGAATGAGCGCAATTTCAGCATTAATCAGGCGCGCCACAGGCGTGGCGCCGCGAGGTTGCTTCCCGCATAATCCCGCGACTGAAATCGAAAAACGGAGAGGTTGGGGCAACCTGTGATCCCCAATGCACACAATGACCTACACGCTCTACGGCATCAAAGCCTGCGACACCATGAAAAAAGCGCGTACCTGGCTCGAAGACCAGTCCATCGCCTACGAATTCCACGACTACAAGACCCGAGGCATCGACCGTGACAGCCTGAACCGCTGGTGCGACGAACACGGCTGGGAAGTCATCCTCAACCGTGCCGGCACCACGTTCCGCAAGCTGGACGACGCCAGCAAGGCAGACCTCGACCAGGCCAAGGCCGTCGAGCTGATGCTGGCCCAGCCGTCGATGATCAAGCGCCCGGTGCTCGACCTTGGCGCGCGCACGTTGGTCGGCTTCAAGCCTGACCTGTACGCCGCAGCCTTCGCCTGAGCCCCTACCCTATTTCGCACGAGGTAATCACATGTCCAATACCCTGTTCAGCCTGGCCTTCGGTGTCGGCTCCCAGAACCGCCAGGGCGCCTGGCTGGAAGTGTTCTATGCACAACCCCTGCTCAACCCAAGCGCCGAACTGGTCGCCGCAGTCGCGCCTGTTCTTGGTTACCAGGGTGGCAACCAGGCCATCGCCTTCAGCAACGCCCAGGCCGCCCAACTGGCCGAAGCCGTGAAAGGCGTGGATGCCGCCCAGGCCGCGCTGCTGACCCGCCTGGCCGAAAGCCACAAGCCGCTGGTCGCCACCCTGCTGGCCGAAGACGCTGCGCTGGCTTCGACCCCAGAGGCGTACCTCAAGCTGCACCTGCTGTCGCACCGCCTGGTCAAGCCACACGGCGTAAGCCTGGCCGGCATCTTCCCGCTGCTGCCGAACGTGGCCTGGACCAACCAGGGCGCGGTCGACCTGAGCGAACTGGCCGAACTGCAACTCGAAGCACGCCTCAAAGGCGAGTTGCTGGAAGTGTTCTCGGTGGACAAGTTCCCGAAAATGACCGACTACGTGGTTCCCGCCGGCGTGCGTATCGCCGACACCGCTCGTGTGCGCCTGGGCGCCTACATTGGCGAAGGCACCACCATCATGCACGAAGGCTTCGTCAACTTTAACGCTGGCACCGAAGGCCCGGGCATGATCGAAGGCCGGGTTTCCGCTGGCGTATTCGTCGGCAAGGGCTCGGACCTGGGCGGCGGCTGCTCGACCATGGGCACCCTGTCCGGTGGCGGCAACATCGTCATCAAGGTCGGCGAAGGCTGCCTGATCGGCGCCAACGCCGGTATCGGTATCCCGCTGGGTGACCGCAACACCGTCGAAGCGGGCCTGTACATCACTGCCGGCACCAAGGTGAACCTGCTGGACGAGAACAACGAACTGGTCAAGGTGGTCAAGGCGCGTGACCTGGCAGGCCAGACCGACCTGCTGTTCCGCCGCAACTCGCTGAACGGTGCAGTGGAATGCAAGACCCACAAGTCGGCCATCGAGCTGAACGAAGCACTGCACGCCCATAACTGAGAACCTTGCACGGTTTGAGGTGTTAACATCGGGTCTGGCGCCAACACGCCAGACCCGTTTTTCATTCCAGGCCCCGCGATCATGTTCCAGCCCTCCCCCTGGCGTGCCGATTTCCCCGCCATCGACGCCCTGCAACGGCAGCACCAGACCTACCTGGACAGCGCCGCCACCACCCAGAAGCCGCAAGCCTTGCTGGATGCTCTGGGCCATTACTACGCCCATGGCGCAGCCAACGTGCACCGCGCCCAGCACTTGCCCGGTGCACTGGCGACCCAGGCCTTCGAAACCAGCCGCAACAAGGTGGCCGCCTGGCTCAACGCCGCCGATGCCCGGCAGATCGTGTTCACCCATGGCGCCACTTCGGCGTTGAACCTGCTGGCCTATGGGCTGGAACACCGCTTCGAGGCGGGCGACGAAATTGCCGTCAGCGCGCTGGAGCACCATGCCAACCTGCTGCCCTGGCAGCAACTGGCGCAGCGGCACAACCTGCGTCTGGTGGTACTGCCGCTGGACATTCACGGCCACATCGACCTGGACCAGGCCCTGCAGTTGGTTGGCCCACGCACCCGGGTACTGGCCGTTAGCCAGTTGTCCAACGTGCTGGGCACCTGGCAGCCCTTGCCTGCCCTGCTGGCCCATGCCCGTGCGCAAGGTGTGGTGACCGTGGTCGACGGTGCCCAGGGCGTGGTCCATGGGCGCCATGATGTGCAGCAGCTGGGCTGCGACTTCTATGTGTTTTCCAGCCACAAGCTGTATGGCCCGGACGGTGTCGGCGTGCTCTACGGCCGCAGCCAGGCTTTCGAGCTGCTGCGCCATTGGCAGTTTGGCGGTGAGATGGTGCAACTGGCCGACTACCATAGCGCCAGCTTCCGCCCGGCGCCGTTGGGTTTCGAAGCGGGTACCCCGCCCATTGCCGGGGTGATCGGCCTGGGCGCGACCCTTGCCTACCTGGCCAGCCTCGATAGCCACGCGGTCGCCGCCCACGAAACCAGCCTGCATCAGCAACTGCTGCGCGGCCTGGCCGACCGCGAAGGTATCCGGGTGCTGGGCACGCCACAGGCGGCGCTGGCCAGCTTCGTCATCGAAGGCGTGCACAATGCCGATATCGCCCACTTGCTCACCGAGCAGGGCATTGCCGTGCGTGCCGGGCACCACTGCGCCATGCCGCTGCTCAAGGGGCTGAGCCTGGAGGGTGCGATCCGTGTGTCGTTGGGCTTGTACAACGACAGCAGCGACCTGCAGCGCTTCTTCGACGCGCTGGACCAAGGCCTGGAGTTGTTGCGATGAGCCTGTCGGAACAGGCGCTGCAGGCGCTGGCCGCGTTTGAACAGGGCAAGGGCTGGGAACAGCGTGCTCGCTTGCTGATGCAATGGGGCGACCAGCTGGAGCCGCTGGCTGCCAGCGAAAAAACCGAGGCCAACCGGGTGCACGGTTGCGAAAGCCTGGTGTGGCTGGTGGCCGAGCAGGCCGATGGCGCATGGCGGTTCAAGGCCGGTAGCGATGCCCGTTTGTTGCGCGGGCTGCTGGCTTTGTTGCTGGTGCGGGTGCAGGGTTTGACCAGCGGTGAACTGCTGGCGCTCGACCTGCGGGGGTGGTTCAGCCAGCTGGGGCTGGAGCGCCAACTGTCGCCATCACGCAGCAACGGGCTGCATGCGGTGTTGCAGCGCATGGCAGAGCTGGTGGCCAACCGTTAATTGGCGGGGGCGCCAACATCGTCGGGGGCGCTGCGCGCCCCATCGCGACACGAGGCCGCTCCTACAGGGGATTTACACGGGCTTGACCCGCTCCGATGGCCGTCGCGCACCGGCCACCAGTTTCTCTATCGCCTTGCTCGCTGCCACCATGCCAAAGGTGGCGGTCACCATCATCACCGCGCCAAAGCCGCCGGCACAATCCAGCCGCACGCCTTCGCCAACGAAGCTTTTCTGCAGGCACACGCTGCCATCGCCCTTGGGGTAACGCAGCTGCTCACTGGAAAACACGCACGGCACGCCATAGTTGCGGCTGACATTGCGTGAGAAGTTGTAGTCACGCCGCAACGTGGAGCGGACCCGCGAGGCCAGCGGATCGTTGAAGGTCTTGTTGAGGTCGGCGATCTGGATCTGCGTGGGGTCGATCTGCCCGCCTGCCCCCCCGGTGGTGACGATGGCGATCTTGCGCCGGCGGCACCAGGCGATCAGCGCGGCCTTGGCCATGACGCTGTCGATGCAGTCGATCACGCAGTCCAGGTGTTCGGTGATGTACTCGACCATGGTGTCGCGGGTGACGAAATCGGCGACTGCATGCACCGTGCAGGCCGGGTTGATCGCCCGCAGGCGCTCGGCCATGACCTCGACCTTGGGGCGCCCCACCTGCCCTTCCAGGGCGTGGGCCTGGCGGTTGGTGTTGCTGACGCAGACATCGTCCAGGTCGAACAGGGTGATTTCGCCCACGCCACTGCGCGCCAGCGCTTCGGCCACCCACGAACCCACCCCGCCAATCCCGACTACCGCCACATGGGCCTGGCCCAGGCGTTGCAGGCCTTGGTCGCCGTACAGCCGGGCAACGCCGGCGAAGCGTGGATCTTCTGTACTCATGTTCATACCCCAAAAAACCGGCGCGCATTATATGCCAGCGAGCCCAAGGCCTGCACCGTTAGGAAATGGACTACTAACCCTGCTTTAATGTCCTATCACTTCGACAGAAATTGACGACAATGTCTTCACGTAAATTCGGCCTGAACCTGGTTGTGGTGCTGGCCATCGCTGCGTTGTTCACCGGCTTCTGGGCGCTGATCAATCGCCCGGTTTCCGCGCCCGCCTGGCCAGAACAAATCTCTGGCTTCTCGTATTCGCCGTTCCGCCTGGGTGAAAGCCCGCAAAAGGGCCAGTACCCCAGTGACGAAGAAATGCGTCAGGACCTGGAGCAACTGAGCAAACTGACCGACAGTATCCGCATCTACACCGTGGAAGGCACCCAGGCGGACATCCCACGGCTGGCCGAGGAGTTCGGCCTGCGCGTGACACTGGGCATCTGGATCAGCCCCGACCTCGAACGCAACGAGCGGGAAATTGCCACCGCCATCGAGTTGGCCAATACCTCGCGCAGCGTGGTGCGCGTAGTGGTGGGTAACGAGGCGCTGTTCCGCGAAGAAGTGACACCGGAAAACCTCATCAAGTACCTGGACAGGGTGCGTGCCGCGGTCAAGGTCCCGGTAACCACCAGTGAGCAATGGCATATCTGGAAGGAACACCCGGAGCTGGCCAGGCACGTCGACCTGATTGCCGCGCACATCCTGCCCTACTGGGAATTCGTGCCGATGAAAGACTCGGTGGAGTTCGTGCTCGACCGTGCCCGCGAGCTGAAGCAGCAGTTCCCGCGCAAGCCGCTGTTGCTGTCGGAGGTCGGCTGGCCGAGCAATGGCCGCATGCGCGGGGGGGCCGATGCCACCCAGGCCGATCAGGCCATCTACCTGCGCACCTTGGTCAACACGCTCAACCGCCGTGGCTACAACTATTTTGTCATCGAAGCCTATGACCAGCCCTGGAAGGCCAGTGACGAAGGCTCGGTAGGCGCTTACTGGGGCGTTTACAACGCCGAGCGCCAGCAGAAGTTCAACTTCGAGGGGCCCGTGGTGGCCATTCCGCAGTGGCGCGCCCTGGCGGTCGCTTCGGTAGTGCTGGCCATGATCGCGCTGATGGTGCTGTTCATCGACGGCTCGGCCTTGCGCCAACGCGGCCGGACCTTCCTGACGTTCATCACCTTCCTGTGCGGGTCGGTGCTGGTGTGGATCGCCTACGACTACAGCCAGCAATACAGCACCTGGTTCAGCCTGACCGTCGGCGTGTTGCTGGCGCTCGGCGCATTGGGGGTGTTCATCGTGCTGCTCACCGAGGCGCATGAACTGGCCGAGGCAGTGTGGATCCACAAGCGCCGCCGCGAGTTCCTGCCGGTACAGGCCGACAGCGCCTACCGGCCCAAGGTGTCGGTGCATGTACCGTGCTACAACGAGCCGCCAGAAATGGTCAAGCAGACCCTCGACGCCCTGGCCGCGCTGGACTACCCCGATTATGAAGTGCTGGTGATCGACAACAACACCAAGGACCCGGCCGTGTGGGAACCGCTCAAGGCCCATTGCGAGAAACTGGGCGAACGGTTCAAGTTCTTCCACGTCGCACCCTTGGCTGGCTTCAAGGGCGGCGCGCTGAACTACCTGATCCCGCACACCGCGCCAGACGCCGAAGTGATCGCGGTGATCGACTCGGACTACTGCGTCGACCGCAACTGGCTCAAGCACATGGTGCCGCACTTCGCCGACCCGAAAATTGCCGTGGTGCAATCGCCGCAGGACTACCGCGACCAACACGAAAGTGCATTCAAGAAGCTGTGCTACAGCGAATACAAAGGCTTCTTCCACATCGGCATGGTCACCCGCAACGACCGTGACGCGATCATTCAGCATGGCACCATGACCATGACCCGGCGCAGCGTGCTGCAAGAACTGGGCTGGGCCGAGTGGTGTATCTGCGAGGACGCCGAACTGGGCCTGCGCGTGTTCGAAAAAGGCCTGTCGGCCGCTTATGCCCACAACAGTTATGGCCAGGGCTTGATGCCCGACACGTTCATCGATTTCAAGAAACAGCGCTTCCGCTGGGCATATGGTGCCATCCAGATCATCAAACACCACGCCGGCGCCCTGCTGCGCGGCACGGGTAGCCAGCTGACGCGCGGCCAGCGCTACCACTTCCTGGCCGGCTGGCTGCCCTGGATCGCCGATGGCATGAACATTTTCTTCACCATCGGCGCGCTGCTGTGGTCGGCCGCGATGATCATCGTGCCGCATCGGGTCGACCCGCCACTGATGATTTTCGCAATCCCGCCGCTGGCGCTGTTCTTCTTCAAGGTCGGCAAGATCCTATTCCTCTACCGGCGCGCGGTGGGGGTGAACATGAAGGATGCCTTCGCGGCGGCGCTGGCAGGGCTGGCGCTGTCGCATACCATCGCCAAAGCGGTGCTGTACGGGTTCTTCACCAGCAGCATGCCGTTCATCCGCACGCCAAAGCATGCTGACAGCCATGGCTTGCTGGTGGCGATTGCCGAGGCGCGCGAAGAAGTGTTCATCATGCTGCTGTTGTGGGGCGCGGCGCTGGGTATCTACCTGGTGCAGGGGCTGCCGAGTTCGGACATGCGCTTCTGGATGGCCATGCTACTGGTGCAGTCGTTGCCGTACGTGGCCGCACTGGTGATGGCGCTGCTGTCGTCGCTGCCCAAGCCTGCGCACAAGGCTGCCGAGGCGCAGCAGGCTTGAGATGTTGGGGGCGCGTGGCGCCCCTTTCGCGACTGGTTTGCTATAAGATAACGCCCCTCAGATTTCCCCGCCTTGCCTTGCCCCGGAGTTCCCCATGACGGCCCCTGCCGAGCTCTCGCCTACCCTTCAACTGGCCTGCGACCTGATCCGTCGCCCCTCGGTCACCCCCGTCGACGCCGATTGCCAGGCGCAAATGATGAACCGCCTGGGCGCCGTGGGCTTCCAGCTCGAGCCCATGCGCATCGAAGACGTCGACAATTTCTGGGCGACCCATGGCCAGCAGGAAGGCCCGGTACTGTGCTTCGCCGGCCACACCGACGTGGTGCCCACCGGCCCCGTGCAGCAATGGCAGCATGAACCGTTCGATGCGCTGATCGACGCCGACGGCATGCTCTGCGGCCGCGGCGCAGCCGACATGAAAGGCAGCCTGGCCTGCATGGTGGTTGCCAGCGAACGCTTCGTGCAGGACTACCCCGACCACCGCGGCAAGGTCGCCTTCCTGATCACCAGCGACGAGGAAGGCCCGGCCCACCATGGCACCAAGGCTGTGGTCGAACGCCTGAAAGCACGTAACCAGCGCCTGGACTGGTGCATCGTCGGCGAACCGTCCAGCACCACCCTGCTGGGTGACGTGGTCAAGAACGGCCGCCGTGGCTCGCTGGGCGCCAAGCTGACCGTGCGCGGCAAACAGGGCCATGTGGCCTACCCGCACCTGGCGCGCAACCCCATTCACCTGGCCGCACCGGCCCTGGCGGAACTGGCAGCCGAGCACTGGGACGAAGGCAATGCATTCTTCCCGCCCACCAGCTTCCAGATCTCCAACCTCAACTCCGGCACCGGTGCCACCAACGTGGTCCCGGGCGAGCTGACTGCGCTGTTCAATTTCCGGTTCTCCACCGAGTCCACCGTCGAAGGCCTGCAGGCGCGGGTGTCGGCGATCCTCGACAAGCACGGACTGGACTGGTCGATCGACTGGGCGCTGTCAGGCCTGCCGTTCCTCACCGAGCCGGGCGAACTGCTGGATGCCGTTTCGGCCAGCATCAAAGGTGTCACCGGCCGCGACACCCAGCCGTCGACCAGCGGCGGCACGTCAGATGGCCGCTTCATCGCCACCCTGGGCACCCAGGTGGTCGAGCTGGGCCCGGTCAACGCCACCATCCACCAGGTGGACGAGCGGATTCTGGCCAGCGACCTCGACCTGCTGACCGAAATCTACTACCAGACCCTGGTCCGGTTGCTCGCCTGATGCTTGCCTGCCCCCTTTGCCAGGCGCCGCTGGCGCAAGTCGACAACGGCGTGGCCTGCCCGGCAGGCCACCGCTTTGACCGGGCCCGCCAGGGCTACCTGAACCTGCTGCCGGTGCAGCACAAGAACAGCCGTGACCCGGGTGACAACCAGGCCATGGTCGAGGCGCGTCGCGACTTCCTCGACGGCGGCCACTACGCACCGGTGGCCCAGCGCCTGGCCGAACTGGCCGCCGAGCGCCAGCCCGGTGCCTGGCTGGACATTGGCTGCGGCGAGGGCTACTACACCGCGCAGTTGGCCCAGGCCCTGCCCGCGGCCGACGGTTACGCCCTGGATATCTCCCGCGAGGCGGTCAAGCGTGCCTGCCGCCGCGCACCGGCTGTCACCTGGATGGTCGCCAGCATGGCACGGGTGCCGCTGGCCGATGCCAGCTGCCAGTTCATCGCCAGCGTATTCAGCCCGCTGGACTGGGCCGAAGCCAAACGCCTGCTCAGCCCCGGCGGTGGCCTGATGCGGGTAGGCCCGACCAGCGGCCACCTGATGGAACTGCGCGAAGTGCTCTACGATGAAGTACGCCCTTACGCCGACGACAAGCACCTTGCCCTGGTCCCCGAAGGCATGGCCCATGCCCACAGCGAGACCCTGGCGTTGCGCCTGAGCCTGGCCGCCCCCAAGGCCCGTGCCGACCTGCTGGCCATGACCCCACACGGCTGGCGCGCCAGCGCCGAAAAACGTGCACGGGTGATCGACCAGCCCGAGCCGTTCGAGGTAACGGTTTCCATGCGTTATGACTATTTTGTGCGCCAAGACTGAGCACACCCGGAGCCCTTATGCGCCAACCTGATATCGAGATCTACCTGAAGGACGCCGACGTCGACCACAAACAGATTGCCGGGTGGCTTGCCCAGGCGATCGGCCCGTGCAGCGAATGGAAGCAGAAAGGCCAGACCTTCAAATGCCAGGCCGGTAACATTCCGGTCACTTGGTTACCGAAGGCTGTAGGGAAATGGAACAGCCTGTACCTGGAAAGCGACCAGACCCCCTGGGCCGACGATATTGCCTGCGCCCGCGCTGCATTCGCCGCACTGGGCGTGGAAGTACGCTGCGCACCGGGTGGCTGGGTCGAGGAAGACGGCGAGGAGGATGCCGACCGCTGGGTCCGCATCAGCGCCGACGGTGAAGAGGAAATCACCTGGCGTACGTCTTGAGCTGCAAGCTTCAAGCTGCAAGTTTCAAGAAGGCTCGCATCAGGCTGCAAGTACACGGTCACTTGCAGCTTGAAGCTTATAGCTTAAGGCTCAGAGGCCTACCACGTCTTCGGCTTGCAGGCCTTTCTGGCCCTGCACGCAAGCGTATTCAACCCGCTGCCCTTCGACCAGGGTACGATGCCCCTCACCGCGAATCGCCCGATAGTGGACGAATACATCCGCACCACCTTCGCGCTGAATGAAGCCATAACCCTTGGCATCGTTGAACCACTTTACATTCCCAGTCTCACGAGACGACATCTGAACTACTCCGGTTTTTTATTGTGAAGATCGCCGTGCAGGCATGGGCTTACCTGCCCCGTGCCAACGCCGCTTGCCGAAATAACCTGCAAGTGGCAGGCCGAGTATATGCCACAGCACAAAAAAATTTGATGACGGTCCCGCTGTTGGCCGATTTTTGCTGAACTTACGCACATACGGCAGACTAATTAACTGGATACTCACCTGAACATCACACCCAGGGCACACACCCCATGACCCGTTCCCCCCTGCGCCGCCTGATTTTCGGCGCCCTGCGTCGCCTGTTGTACCTGTGGGTGCGCTCCGAAACCATCAACCAGTCGGCCATGTCGTTGAACCTGGACCGCAGCCGGCCCGTGATCTATGCCTTGCCTACGCCGGCGCTCACCGACCTGGTCGTACTCGACCACGAGTGCACCAAGGCAGGGCTGCCGCGCCCGGTGCTGCCGGTAACGGTCGGTCCGCTGCAGGAACCCGCCGCGTTCTTCTACCTGACCCCCGACCCCGACTGGCTGGGCCGCCAGGACAAGCGTGGCGCCCCGCCCACCCTCGAGCGCCTGGTAGCTGCCGTTACCCAGCATGCCGAGGAAGATGCGCAGATCATTCCGGTCAGCGTGTTCTGGGGCCAGACCCCAGCCAGCGAGTCCAGCCCGTGGAAACTGCTGTTTGCCGACAGTTGGGCAGTGACCGGGCGTTTGCGGCGGCTGCTGACCGTACTGATACTCGGGCGCAAGACCCGCGTGCAGTTCTCTGCCCCCATCCACCTACGCGAACTGGTGCAGCACAACAAAGGCCACGAACGCACCGTGCGCATGGCCCAGCGCCTGATGCGCGTGCATTTTCGCAACCTCAAGACCGCGGTCATCGGCCCCGACCTTTCGCACCGCCGCAATCTGGTCAAAGGGCTGGTTCATGCACCGCTGGTGCGCCAGGCCATCGCCGAGGAGGCGCAACGCGAAAACCTGCCGCTGGCCAAGGCCGAAGCCCAGGCTTTGCGCTACGGCAACGAGATTGCCTCTGACTACACCTACACTGCCATCCGCTTCCTGGAGGTGGTGCTCAGCTGGTTCTGGAACAAGATCTACGACGGCATCAAGGTCAACCACATCGAGCAGGTGCAGGGCATCGCGCCCGGCCACGAAGTGATCTACGTGCCCTGCCACCGCAGCCATATCGACTACCTGCTGCTGTCGTACCTGCTGTTCCGCAACGGCCTCACGCCACCGCACGTGGCCGCGGGCATCAACCTCAACATGCCGGTGGTCGGCAACCTGCTGCGCCGTGGCGGGGCGTTCTTCATGCGCCGCACCTTCAAGGGCAACCCACTCTACACCGCGGTGTTCAACGAATACCTGCACACCCTGTTCACCAAGGGGTTCCCGGTGGAGTACTTCGTCGAAGGCGGCCGTTCCCGTACCGGCCGCATGCTGCAAC
The DNA here is from genome assembly GCF_013305665.1 of Pseudomonas sp. NY5710. Taxonomy (NCBI): domain Bacteria; kingdom Pseudomonadati; phylum Pseudomonadota; class Gammaproteobacteria; order Pseudomonadales; family Pseudomonadaceae; genus Pseudomonas; species Pseudomonas sp. NY5710. The sequence continues at coordinate 1,147,436 of NZ_CP045554.1, read as the reverse complement.
CGCGCACCGGGATGCTGGCCATTACCCTGCGCAGCTTCCTGCGTTCGTCGCGCACGCCCATCGTGTTCGTGCCGGTCTACATCGGCTATGAACGCGTGCTAGAAGGCCGCACCTACCTGGGCGAGCTACGCGGTGCCAGCAAGAAGAAAGAGTCGGTATTCGATATCTTCAAGGTGTTCGGCGCGCTGAGGCAGCGCTTTGGCCAGGTGTCGGTCAACTTCGGCGAGCCGATCCGCCTGGCCGGTTTCCTCGACCAGCAACAGCCCGGCTGGCGTGAGCAGGAGCATGGCCCGCAATACCGCCCGGATTGGCTCAACGCCACAACCCATCGCCTGGGTGAGACCGTGGCCCGCCACCTCAACGAGGCGGCGGCCATCAACCCGGTCAACCTGGTGGCCATGGCATTGCTGTCCACCAGCCGCCTGGCCCTGGATGAACGCGCCCTGGTCCGCGTGCTCGACCTGTACCTGGCCCTGCTGCGCCAGGTGCCCTACTCGCCGCACATCACCCTGCCCGAGGGTGACGGCCAGGCCTTGATCGAACACGTGCGCAGCATGAACCTGGTCGCCGAGCAGAAGGACGCCCTGGGCCGCATCCTGTACCTGGACGAAGGCAATGCGGTGCTGATGACCTACTACCGCAACAACGTGCTGCACATCTTCGCCCTGCCGGCGCTGCTGGCCAGCTTCTTCCTCAGCAGCTCGCGCATGAGCCGCGAACTGTTGGGGCAATATGTGCACGCGCTGTACCCGTATTTGCAGGCCGAACTGTTCCTGCGCTGGGCGCCGCAGCAATTGGACGACGTCATCGACCAGTGGCTGGCGGCGCTGGTCGAGCAAGGCCTGCTGCGCCAGGACAACGACATCTATGTGCGCCCGCCGCCGAGCTCGCGGCAGTTCGTGCTGCTGACCCTGCTCGCCCGTACCATCACCCAGACGCTGCAGCGTTTCTACATGGCCACGTCCTTGCTGCTCAATAGCGGGCAGAACAGCCTCAGCGCCGAAGCGCTGGAAGACCTGTGCGTGATGATGGCCCAGCGCCTGTCGATCCTGCATGGCTTGAACGCCCCGGAGTTTTTCGACAAGACGCTGTTCCGCCACTTCATCCAGACCTTGCTCCAGCAAGGCGTGCTGCATGCCGATGCCCAAGGCAAGCTGGGTTACCACGACAAGCTCGGCGAACTGGCCGAAGGCGTGGCCAAGCGCGTGCTGTCGGCCGAGCTGCGCCTGTCCATCCGCCAGGTGGCGCTGCATCGCGACGAGCCTTCAGACGTGGTGCAAGGGTAGCTTTTCTGTCTGCCGCCAGGCCTTGAGAGGGGACAGCATCGCCATGCTTTCCCCCTCTCAAGGAGTACCACCATGAACCAGATCAAATCGATCGACGTCGAAATCGTTTCTTCCAGCGACAACTACCTGCCAGCCTCCGCCCAGGTGCAACTGAGCCTGCTCGACGTGTCCCATGCCGACGCGCCGGCCGTCAGCCAGGCAGAGCTGCGCCTTCAGTGCGCCGGTGTAATGCCGATCAAGCTGCAACTGGCCTGCGACCTCAGCCAGCTCGACCCGCGCGGCAGCTACGTGCTGGCCGTGCGCATCGAGCAGAACGGGCAACTGCAGTTCATCAACACCACCCACCACGCCGTAAACCCTCACACCTTGTCTGGCACCGAACGCGTGGTGGTCGATAACGTGGCGACGCCCACGGTCGTACTCCATGATTGATTAGGGAAAATCCGCTAAAGTCCCTGGGGTTGGCCACAAGCCGGCTCCAAGGACAACGGAGATTCCATGAAAAAGCTCTTTATGCTGTGTTGCGCATCCCTGCTCGCAGCCTGCTCCAGCCAAACCCCGCCCGCCCAGGCCAGCCTGGATGGCGAAGTCTTCTACCTGCAGCGCATTGCCCTGCCGCCGGCCGCCACCCTGAGCGTCGAACTGCAGGACGTGTCGTTGATGGACGCCCCGGCCGTGACCCTGGCCCGCCAGGCAGGCCCGATCAAAGGCAACGTGCCGCTGCCGTTCCACCTCACCTACGATCCGCGCCAGGTCAAACCCGGCCACCGCTATGCGCTGAGCGCGCGCATCGAGCTGGGCGGCAAACTGCTGTTCATCAATACCGAACACCATGGCGTGCTGCTCGACGGCACCGCCCCGCAACCCCTGCGCGTCAAGCTCGACCAGGTTCGCTGATACCCGTATTCATCTGTTTACAAGGAACGCTTCATGATCCGCACTTCCCTGCGCTTCACCACTCTGTGCGCCGGCCTGCTGCTGTCGGCCAGCGCGCTGGCCCTGTCGCTGGGCGACTTGAGCCAGAAGGACGCCACCGGCGGCCTGAAAGATGCCCTCACCCAAGGCGCGCAACTGGCGGTCAAGCAACTGAGCGCCCCAGGCGGCTTCAGCAATAACCCGGACGTGCGTATCGAACTGCCGGGCAACCTGGGCAAGGCCGCCAAAGCGATGAAGATGTTCGGCAAGGGCGAGCAGGTCGAAACCCTGGAAACCAGCATGAACAAGGCCGCCGAAAAGGCCGTGCCGCAGGCTCAGGCGATTCTGGTAGATGCCGTGAAGAACATGAGCGTGACCGACGCCAAGGGCATTCTCAGCGGCGGTGACGACTCCGCCACCCAGTACCTGAACAAGAGCAGCCGCGAGCAGATTCGGGCCAAGTTCCTGCCGATCGTAAAGCAGGCCACCGACCAGGTTGGCGTGGCTCAGCAGTACAACGCCTTCGCCGCGCAGGCCAAAGGCCTGGGGCTGGTCAAGGATGACGCCAACATCGAGAACTACGTGACCGAGAAGGCGCTGGACGGCCTGTTCGAGATGATCGGCAAGCAAGAGCAGAACATTCGCCAGAACCCGGCCGCCGCAGCTACCAGCCTGGCCAAGAAGGTCTTCGGCACGCTCTGAACGCGTGGTGCCACGCCAGCGGCCTGCGTGAACCCGCGCGGCCGCTGCCTCTGCGTCGTTTTGCCTGTACCGCCTTTCCCCGCTCCCTCGGCCAACAGCAAGGTGCAGGATGGCGGCTCTTTTCGACGAGGAGTTTCCGCTATGCCCTGCACCCCACATTTCCAGATCTTCATCGACTGCGAAAGCCAAGACCGGATTACACCGGACGCTTCGGCGGGTTACGTATTGGTGCTGAGTGAAAAACTGGAGGGCTTCGGCGCTGCCAAAGGCAGTTCCGTCCTGCAGCCCGTGCTGACCATCGAGCAGCAAGGCGAACTGGCGCTGCCCCAGACCTTCAGTTTCATGATCGATGGGGCAACGCTCAAGGAAGGCCATGCTTACCAGGTGAGCCTGCGCTACCAGGCCACCAACGGTAACCCGCACGGCAAGCGCCTGGCCTGGAAAGAGACTTTCGTCGCTCAGGACCAGGCCCGCATTGCACCTGCCGCCGTCAGCGGCCATGGCCCGTGCAAAGGCCGCACCAACAGCTGCCTGAGCTGGTAAGGGCCGGCGCCTTCAACACCCAGGGCGCAAGCTGCCTGCATGCTCGCGCCTGGGTCTTCAACGCTGCTTTACCCTGAACCAGGCCGCGTACAACGCCGGCAGGAACAACAACGTCAGCACCGTGGCCACGATCAGGCCACCCATGATCGCAACCGCCATCGGCCCGTAGAATACGCTACGCGACAGCGGGATCATGGCCAGCACCGCGGCCAGGGCGGTCAGCACGATCGGCCGGAAGCGCCGCACCGTGGCCTCGATGATCGCTTGCCAGCGGTCCATCCCTGCCGCAATGTCCTGCTCGATCTGGTCAACCAGAATTACCGAGTTGCGCATGATCATCCCCGCTAGGGCAATGGTGCCGAGCATGGCGACAAAGCCGAACGGCTGGCCGAACACCAGCAGGAACAGCGTCACGCCGATCAACCCCAGCGGCGCGGTCAGGAACACCATCAGCGTGCGCGAGAAGCTGCGCAGCTGGATCATCAGCAAGCTCAACACCACCACGATGAACAGCGGCATGCCAGCGTTCACCGATTTCTGCCCGCGCTCGGCATCTTCCACTGTGCCGCCCACTTCCAGCAGGTAACCGTCGGGCAGCTTGGCGCGGATGCCCTGCAAAGAAGGCAGAATCTGCTTCACCAGTGTCGCAGGTTGCGCCTTGTCGTAGATGTCTGCCCGCACGGTCACTGTCGGCAAGCGGTTACGGTGCCAGATGATGCCCTCCTCAAAGCCATACTCCAGGGTCGCGACCTGCGACAGCGCCACGCTCTGGCCGTTGTCGGTCGGCAACGCCAGGCTGCCCAGGTTGCCCAGCTCGCTGCGCTCCTGGAGCGTACCGCGCAGCAGTATCTCGATCAGCTCGTTGTCTTCGCGGTACTGGCTGGCGGTGGTGCCGGTCAGCGAACTTTGCAGGAAACTCGCCAGGTGCGCGGTGCTCACGCCCAGCGCACGGGCACGGTCCTGGTCAATACTCAGAAACACCGCCTTGCTCGGTTCCTCCCAGTCCAGGTGCACATTCACCACATGTGGGTTCTCGCGAACCTTGGCCGCCACCTCACGGGCCAGTGCCCGCGCCTTCTCGATATGCTCGCCCGTGACCCGGAACTGCACCGGGTAACCCACGGGCGGGCCGTTTTCCAGGCGGGTGACCCGGGCGCGCAACTCGGGGAACTGCTGGTCCACCGTGGCGATCAGCCAGCTGCGCAGGCGCTCGCGGTCGTCCATCGACTTGGCCAGCACCACGAACTGGGCGAAGCTGGCGGCCGGCAACTGCTGGTCCAGTGGCAGGTAGAAGCGCGGCGAACCGGTGCCCACGTAGGCCACATAGTTGTCGATGCCATCCTGCTGCGCGAGCAGCGCCTCCAATTGCTTGACGCGCTCGGCGGTATTGGCCAGCGATGCACCTTCGGCCAGCTTCAGGTCGACCATCAGTTCCGGGCGCCCGGACGCCGGGAAGAACTGCTGGGGCACGAAGCGGAACAGCAGGATGCTGCCGATGAAAGCCGCGATGGTCAGCAGGATCACCGTTTTGCGGCGCCGTACACACCACGCCACAACCCGCCGCACACGCTGGTAGAACGGCGTGGCATAAGGGTCTGGCGCCTGGCCATGACGGGCGGCGTGCAGTCGGGCCAGGTCGGGCAACAGGCGCTCGCCCAGGTAAGGCACGAACACCACGGCGACCAGCCACGATGCCAGCAAGGCAATGGTCACCACCTGGAAGATCGAGCGGGTGTATTCGCCGGTGCTTGAGGCCGCCGTAGCGATGGGCAAGAAGCCTGCTGCGGTGATCAGGGTGCCGGTGAGCATCGGGAACGCCGTGCTGCTCCAGGCGTAACTGGCCGCCTTGAGGCGGTCGTAGCCCTGCTCCATCTTGATCGCCATCATTTCCACGGCAATGATCGCATCGTCTACCAGCAAGCCCAGGGCCAGTACCAGCGCCCCCAGCGAGATCTTGTGCAGGCCGATGCCAAAGTAATGCATGGCCGCGAAGGTCATGGCCAGCACCAGGGGGATGGCCAGCGCCACCACCAGGCCGGTCCGCAGGCCCAGGGAGAAGAAGCTGACCAGCAGCACGATGACCAGCGCCTCGGCCAGCACCTGAACGAACTCGCCCACACCGGCCTTGACCGCCGCGGGCTGGTCCGAAACCTTGCGCAATTCCATGCCGGCCGGCAGGTTGTGCGCCAGGCGTTCGAACTCGCTTTCCAGCGCCTTGCCGAGCACCAGGATGTCGCCGCCATCCTTCATCGACACCGCCAGGCCAATGGCCTCTTCGCCCATGAAGCGCATGCGCGGTGCGGGTGGGTCATTGAAGCCACGGTACACTTCGGCGACATCGCCTATGCGGAAAGTGCGGTCGCCCACCCGAATCGGGAACTGGCGAATCTGCTCGACGCTGTCGAAGCGACCGCTTACCCGCAGTTGCAGGCGCTCGCTGGGGGTTTCGAAGAAGCCGGCGGTGCTGACTGCATTCTGTTCGCGCAGGGCGTTCTGCACCGCTTGCAGCGGCACCCCCAGGGTGGCCAGCTTGAGGTTGGACAGTTCGATCCAGACTTTCTCGTCCTGCAAGCCGATCAGCTCGACCTTGCCCACGTCCTTGACCCGCTGCAGCTGGATCTGGATCCGGTCGGCATAGTCCTTGAGCACGGCGTAGTCGAAGCCCTTGCCGGTCAGTGCATAGATATTGCCGAAGGTAGTGCCGAATTCGTCGTTGAAGAAGGGGCCCTGGATTTCCGGCGGCAAGGTATGGCGAATGTCCGCGACCTTCTTGCGGATCTGATACCACAGCTCGGGAATGTCCTTGGAGTGCAGCGAGTCGCGGGCCATGAACGTGACCTGCGATTCGCCAGGCCGGGAAAACGAGACAATCCGCTCGTACTCACCGGTTTCCATCAGCTTTTTCTCGATGCGCTCGGTTACCTGGCGCGACACTTCCTCGGCCGTGGCACCGGGCCACAGGGTACGAATGACCATGGCCTTGAAGGTGAACGGCGGGTCTTCACTTTGGCCCAGCTTGGTGTAGGACATGGCGCCAATGGCCGCCAGCAGGATCATCAGGAACAGGACGATCTGGCGGTTGCGCAGCGCCCAGGCAGAAAGGTTGAAACCCATCGGGACTTACTCCTTGGCCGTCAGGTTCACTATGCGGTTGCTGCGGTCGACGGGGCGTACCTGCTGCCCCTCACGCAATACATGACCACCGGCGGCCACCACCCAGTCATCGGCGGCCAGCCCATCGAGCACGGGCACGCTATCGTTGCCGTACGCACCCAGGCGCACCACAGCCCGCTCCAGGCGGCTGTCCTTGTTCAACCGCCACACATAGGCCTGGCCGTCTTCGGCGGTAACCGCCGACAGCGGTACAGACAGTGGGATCAGGCCTTCGGTCGCAATGAATACCCGGGCGCTCTGGCCCAGCTCGGCCGGGGCAGCCGACGTGGTGAAGGCGATGCGGGCGGCGAAGGTGCGCGAGCGCGGATCGGCCGCGGGTGACAGCTCGCGGATGCGCCCCTGGAAGCGCGCCTGCGGGTGCGACCACAGCTCCACACTCACCGGTTGGCCGATGGCGACCCGGGCGAACTGCTGCTCTGGCAGGGCGATGGCCACCTCGCGCTCACCATCGGCGGCGAGGGTGAAGGCGGTTTGCCCAGCGGCAACCACCTGGCCCACTTCCACCTGGCGCTTGGCAATCACCCCGGCCTGGGGCGCGCGCAATACGGCATAGGCTGCCTGGTTCCCGGCCACGTCGAACTGCGCCTTGGCCTGCTTCAGGCGCGCCAGGCCGGCACGGTAGAGGTTTTCGGCATTGTCATATTGAGAATGGCTGACCATCTGCCGGTCCAGCAGCTTCTGGTAGCGATCACGCTCGGTGCGCACCAGTGACAGGTTGGCTTCGGCGGCGGCCAGTTGTGCGCGGTTAGCTTCCAGTTGCAAGCGTACGTCCTGCGGGTCCAGCTCGGCCAGCGGTTGCTCGGCCTTGACCCGCTGCCCTTCTTCGACCAGCCGCTTGCTGACCTTGCCGGCAATACGGAACGCCAGTTCCGGCTCGAAGCGCGCACGCACCTCACCGGGGTAACTGGCGGCCCCCGCTTCGGCTGGCTGCGGCTGCACCACCAACGCCGGGCGCGGGGCGGCAGGGGCGGCGGCTTCCTGTTCGCACGCCGCCAGAAGCACGGCGACGGCGGCGGGCAACGCGATGGACAAGGCCTGGCGCAACATGATGAATCCTTTCGCAGAGGGTACTTCGAATATTTGTACTGGCGGGTATATTAAGTCAGGGAACTGCTGCCGAGAAGCCAGCGTCGATAAGAAATCACCTGACGATGGCTACGATCACTGCTGGAAACCGCTCCAGCCGGTAATATGGGAGCTTGATCAACCACATGCAGACCACAATGCCCAACGACGCACCCATCGGCCCAGGCCGGCCCAAGGACCTGGCCAAGCGCGAGGCGATTCTCGAAGCTGCCAAGTCGCTGTTCTTAAGCCTTGGCTACGCCAACACCAGCATGGATGCGGTCGCTTCGGCGGCAGGTGTTTCTAAGCTCACCGTGTACAGCCACTTCACCGACAAGCAGACGCTGTTCTGTTCAGCGGTCATGGCCACGTGCCAGATCCAGCTGCCGGACCTGTTGTTCGAGTACCCCGCCGGTGCGCAGGTCGAAGACGTGCTGCTGAACATCGCCCGTGGTTTCCAGGCGCTGATCAGCAGTGACGAAGCGGTCAAGCTCAGCCGCCTGATCATGGCCCAGGGCAGCCTGGATGCAAGCTTTGGCGAGTATTTCTACGAGGCCGGGCCCAAGCGCGTGCTGGCAGGGATGGAAGCGCTGCTGCGCGAGGCGGATGAGCGTGGGCTGCTGCGTATCGACAACCCGCTGCGGGCAGCGGAGCACTTCTTCTGCCTGGTCAAGGGGGCGCCGGATTACCGGCTATTGCTCGGCTGTGCGGGGCCGCTGGAAGGTGATGCGGCAGAGGCGCATGTGCGCGAGGTGGTTGGGGTGTTCTTGCGCGCGTTTCAGCCTTGAAACAGACGCTGGCATTTGGCGGCAGCCATGTTGTCTCGAGTGCTGAATCTTGCTCAATGCCTGTGGGAGCGGGCAGGCCCGCGAACACGGGCGCAGCCCGTGCCAACCACTGCGGTGCCTGCTTCGCGGGCTCGCCCGCTCCCACCTCGACCGCGCTAGCCGGTCAGATAGGAGAAGGTCAGGCTTTAAGCGCTTTCTTCGGGTAGATGTCGTACCGGCTCGACTTGCCCTCAAGGCTATGGCTCGGTTTCGGCCCGTCAATGATCGGCGCCTTGCGTGGGCGCTTCACCACCACCCGGTGGCTGGCCAACGCCAGGGCGGCTTCAAGCAGGGCCGGGGCATCCAGGTCATCGCCGACCAAGGGCCGGAACACGCGCATCTCCTTTTTCACCAGGGCGCTCTTGTCGCGGTGCGGGAACATTGGGTCGAGGTAGATCACCTGCGGCGCCTCGCCTTCCCAACTGCGCATGCGCTCGATGGCATTACCGGTCAGCAGGCGCATGCGCCCGACAATCGGCCCCACTTCTTCATCCAGCCGGGCGCGCGCCAGGCCATCTTCCAGCAGCGCGGCTATCAGCGGCTGGCGTTCGATCAAGGTCATCTGGCAGCCCAGGCTGGCCAGCACGAACGCGTCCTTGCCCAGCCCCGCCGTGGCATCCAGCACCTGCGGTCGCACGCCTTGGACGATGCCCACGGCCTTGGCGATCATCTGCCCGTTGCCACCGCCAAACTGGCGCCGGTGCGCGGCCTGGCCTTCGACAAAGTCCACCCGCACCGGCCCCGGTGCCTGCGGGCCCAATTGCTGGATCTGCAAGCCATCAACGCCCACCTGCACGGCAAACCCGGCATCATCGTCCTGCAACGGCAGCGCCAGGCGCTCGGCCCATGCAGCGGCCTGCGCTGCGAATTCGGCCGTTAGCGCCTCGACCCGGATACCTGCGCCCTGCTCTTCCATCTTCAACACCTAGAAATTGAACCCGGCCCTTAAGGTATCGGCCGCCACGGCCGATACAGGCAATATCCCGCTATTCTGCCAGAGCACAACGCGCGCGACTGCCATGTCAGATACTCTTCCCATCGGCTTGACCTATTTGTCGCCTGTCGGCAACTACAGTCAGCACAACACCCAGGCACTCGGGGGCGTCAGCCACCTGTGGCAGGATTTTTTCGCCCGGGCCATGGCCGAGCGCCAGGAAGAGCCCGTAGACAGCATCAGCCAGTCGTTCGTGCAATACGACCAGGACAGCGGCGAACCGATCGGCGGCGCCCGCGCGCTGGCCATGATCGACGCCCAGCGCGCCTGCCCGGTGCAGGATACGCGCGTTGTCCCACCCGAGCCGCTGTTTCTGCCCAAGGCCGAGCTGGAAGCCAGCCTCTTGCCGCCGGCCCCCGAGCCTTTCAGTGCCATGGAACTGATCGAGCAGCAGCGCCAGCTCGACATCAACAACAGCTGGCTGCGCCCGGTGGTGATGAGCCAGGGTCAGCCGCTGCCCGACCCCGGACCGGGCCCTAGCCCGCGCCCGCTGTTCCTGCCCATCGCCGAACTGGAAAGCGACTTGTTGCCACCCGCCGCCGAACCGTTCGACGATGCCACGCTGAGCAAGCAGCAGACCGACCTGGCGTTCGACATCCACTGGGCGCGCCCAGTGGTGCTGAACAACGTGCGCGCCTACGCCTGACCTTAGCGGCAGACCTGCCAGCGGCCCATGTCCAGGTGGAAGTGATTGTGGTGCGCGGCGTTGTAGTCGGGCCCCAACACAGTGCTGAAGCTTTGGCAGGCAGCCTGCTGCACCTCGCGCAGGAATTGCGCCTTGGCCCCACCCGCCTGCCAGTCACGCGCCAGAACGATGCGCTGACCGTCCTGCAGGCGAAAGCCGCTGATGTCCAGGGCGTTGGCCGTCGCGTGCTGGCTCAGGCGGCCCTGCTTGCGGTGGTAGACGTTGCGGCAGGCAAAGCTGCCCAAATGGTCGACCTGGGTCACCGGCTGGCCCAACACCCGTTGCGCGACAGGCTGCAACGCGTGGTGTTCGAACAGCGCATACGCCACCGCCAGTGGGCAGCTGGCCAGAAAGCTGCTGCTCAGGCGCGCCTTGCCGGCTTCGATACGCCACACATTTTCCAGCGGGCAGTTGGCCGAGGCCGGGCTGTCGGCCTGTGCCCGGTAGCGCAGTTGGCTGGTGGCCAGTGCCTGGCGGCACAGCGCGGGGTCATCCCGCAGCCGCGACAGCTTGTAAGGGGTCAACCAATTGGGTGGTTGGCGCACATCCAACGGCGACCAGGGGTTCCAAGGCGCGGGCAAGCGCCAGCCCAGTTGCCAGGCAAGCACGGCCAACAACAGCAGGCCGGCCAGCAGCATCAGGGCCCGCATCAACGGCGGAACAGGTCGTTGAGCTGAGCGAACGGCAAAGCCTGGTCTGCGTAGCCGAAGGTGCCGTGGTCATGGACTTCCAGCGCGGCCCGCTGCAACGCACCCAGGGCCGCGCGGGCCAGCGACGAGCCCAGGCTGATGCGACGCACACCAAGGTCCTGCAACTGGTTGACGCTCAACGCCACGCCGGCCATGCCCATCAGCACGTTGACCGGCCGCGGGGCCACGGCCTGCACCACCGCGCGCACTTCTTCCGCCGTTCGCAGGCCAGGCGCATACAGCACATCGGCCCCCGCTTCGGCGTAGGCTTGAAGGCGCAGGATGGTGTCGTCCAGGTCCATGCGCCCGTGCAGCAGGTTTTCTGCACGGGCGCACAGGGTGAACGGGAACGGCAGGCTCCGGGCAGCCTGCACTGCGGCGCGTACACGCTCCACCGCCAGGCCGATATCATAGATGGGCGCATCATGGCGGCCGCTGGCGTCTTCGATAGACCCACCCACCAGGCCAACCTCGGCGGCACGCAGAATGGTCTGCGCGCAGTCCTCGGGCAGGTCGCCGAAGCCGTTTTCCAGGTCGGCCGCAACCGGCAACGCGGTGGCGTCGACGATTTCGCCGGCGTTGTCCAATGTGTCGTCCAGGCTCAAGGCCCCTTCGGCATCCGGGCGGCCCAGGCTGAAGGCCAGGCCGGCGCTGGTAGTGGCCAGCGCTTCGAAGCCCAGGCTCGCCAACAGCCTGGCCGACCCGGCATCCCACGGGTTGGGGATGACGAATGCACCGTCACGCTGGTGCAAGGCCTTGAAGGCTTCGGCTCGCAGGGTTTGCACATCCATGGTGGAACCTCCGGCAGTCAGGGAAGGGTCACAGTAGCCCCAGTTGTTCGACCTCGGGGGCGCGCGGCAATTCCGGCAGCGCGGCAAGGCCCGGCAAACGCAACATCAGGCGCTGGTGAAAATGCCGGGCAAGTGCCGCCGCCAGGCGGTTGTCCGAGGTATGCAGGAAGATATAGGGGTTGCGGCCTTCTTCGATCCAGCTGGCCACCTTGTCTACCCACGGGGTGAGAAACACGTCGTTGGCTTGCAGTTCCGGGTGGCCGATGAAGCGTACCTGCGGGTGTTGGGTAAAGGCGGCCGGGCGCGGCGGCACCTTGGGCTTTTTCGACTGCGCATGCAGCACGGCAGGGTCACGCGAAGTGCAGCTGAACAGCGCGCGCGGGTCGAGGCAGATACGCTCGACGCCGCGCTCGTGCAGCACCCGGTTGAGCATGCGCTCCTCTTCACCCTTGGCAAAAAACGCCTGGTTACGCACTTCAACTGCCACGGGCACCGCCAGCTCATCCAGAAAATGGCACAGCTCGCCCAGGCGCGCAGGGCCGAACTGGGCCGGCAATTGCAACCAGTAGGGGGACACACGCCCGCCCAATGGCGCCATCAACCGGGTGAAATCGAAGGCAGGCTCCAGCTGGTCGCGCAGGTCACCAGCGTGGCTGATGTCGCGGGGGAACTTGGCGGTGAACCGGAAATGTGCGGGCATTACCTGTGCCCAGCGGGCAAGGGTGCCAGGGGCAGGCCGGGCATAGAAGGTGGTGTTGCCCTCTACCGCGTTGAACACCTGGCTGTAGAAGCCCAGCATCTGGCCGCTGCTGGCGTCGGCGGGGTACAGGTAGTCGCGCCAGGCGTTTTCACTCCATGACGGGCAACCGAGAAAGTAAGGCAGGGGTGATGGACTCATCCATCAAATGTACAGGTCGAGCCCTAGTACTTCCATGTCCCAGTCGGTAAAACCGGCGGTGCTCAGGTAACTGGCCAAGGCATTGGCGGTACGCCGGTCACGGGCGCGAGGGAAAACCATGTCCTGCTGGCGGGCTGGCAGACCAGCGCCAAGGCGGCGAGCGGCGGGCTCGGGTGGCGCGGCTTCAAGGCCATCGACGACCTCTGCATCATCGACCGCATCCTCGCGCACCGCGGCCTTGCGCGGCGTGCGCTTGATCGGGTACTGCGATGAGAAACCGTCGATACGCATGGCATGGCACTCGGGATCAATGATGGCAATTTAGCAGCATCCGAGCTGCGTCGCTAATGCTTCATTGATAACTGGACCACAGAATGCGAAAAAGGTTTTAGCGTGATCGGCAATAACCGACGGACAGCAGTTATTGCTTTTTCGGAGTAGCTACATTGTCGCGCAGATAGACCGGCTGCGCCTGCTCGGCAGTGACTGCCTCGCCACGCGCCCAGGCAAAACCGGCCAGGGCAAGTACGTCCACAGCGCTGGGCAGGGCCTGGGCATCACTGGCCGCGACTGTCACTGCCAGGCGTTCGCCATAACCCCAACCCGTGCCGGCACCGAACCAGGCACCGGTACTCTCTACCGGCAGCGCCACCTGCTCGGGTGGCAACACGGCCTCCCTGCCGACCAGGCGCATTTCCCCCGCCGTGGCCTGGTAGCACCCCCAGTACACCTCCTCCATACGCGCATCGATGGCCGCGGCGACCTGCTGCACGCCCTGTTCGCGCAACGCGCCCTGGGCCAGCGCGGCAAGGTTGGAGACCGGCAGCACCGGGCGCTCGAGGGCGAACGCCAAACCCTGGACCACACCGATGGCGATACGCACACCGGTGAACGCACCCGGGCCCCGGCCAAAGGCGATGGCATCGAGCGCATTCAGTGCCACACCGGAATCGGCCAGCAACTGCTTGATCATCGGCAGCAGCTTCTGGGCATGCATGCGCGGGATCACCTCGTAATGGCTGGTTACCTTGCCGTTATGCAGCAGCGCGACGGAACAGGCTTCGGTGGCGGTATCCAGGGCCAACAGGGTGGTCATCGAACGGGTATCCAGGTGCGAAGAAAAAGAGCGGCATTATAGAGCAGCTGCGCCGTTGTGTCCCCAAGGGGCCGCTGTGTGGGCCCTGTGGGAGCGGCCTTGCGTCGCGAAAGGGCCGCAAAGCGGCCCCAGGGTGTCAGCGACGTGGCAAAAATTGATGGGGCTGCTGCGCAGCCCTTTCGCGACGCAAGGCCGCTCCCACGAAAAGCGGACCGTGCGCCAGGTGCTGGATCAGCTCAGGGCTGCCAGGACCTTGGCCGTGATGGCTTCAACCGAGCCTACGCCTTCGATGTGGCTGTACTTCGGCTTGCCAGCATTGGCCGCCGACAGCTTCTGGTAGAAGTCCACCAGCGGCTTGGTCTGGCTGTGGTAGACCGACAGGCGATGGCGAACGGTTTCTTCCTTGTCGTCGTCGCGCTGGATCAGGTCTTCGCCAGTGACGTCGTCCTTGCCTTCCACTTTCGGCGGGTTGTACTGAATGTGGTAGGTACGGCCCGAGGCCAGGTGCACACGGCGCCCCGCCATGCGGCCCACGATTTCTTCATCGTCTACGGCAATTTCAACCACGGCGTCGATATCGACACCGGCCGCAACCATGGCTTCGGCCTGTGGAATGGTCCGTGGGAAGCCGTCGAACAGGCAGCCGTTGGCGCAATCCGGCTGGGCGATGCGCTCCTTGACCAGGCTGATGATCAGCTCGTCGGACACCAGCTGGCCGGCATCCATGACTTTCTTCAGTTCCAGGCCCAGCGGGGTGCCGGCCTTTACGGCAGCACGCAGCATGTCACCGGTGGAGATTTGGGGGATACCGAACTTTTCGGTGATGAACTTTGCCTGAGTACCTTTACCGGCCCCGGGAGCTCCCAGCAGAATAACGCGCATCTTGTGCTCCTCAAATTTTTTTATGAACTTCAATGGATTCGGCGACCAGGGCCAAGTCCGGAAAATCGGGTATGACCATAATTCGGTCAGAGGGCTGCTCAAGATACACAGCGCCCGGCAGCCAGACAAGCGTCCCAAAGTTGCAGGAATGCGCCACTTGCGACCAAGCAGGCAGGTGGTTGCGCCTGGCGCAACCACCCTTTCGCTGCTGCCGTACAACCGTTATGGCATGCCGACTGCCGCACCCGGCCCTGCGCTCAACCGGTGTTGCGCAAGCCGGCGGCGATGCCCGCCACCGTCACCAGCAAGGCCTGCTCCAATGGGCTGTCCAGAGCGGCTTCGCGGCTGCGCGAGCGCGCCAGCAATTCGGCCTGCAGGCGGTGCAGCGGGTCCAGGTAGGTGTTACGCAAGCTGATGAATTCCAGTGTCTCGGGGCTGTGCGCGAGTAGCACCGGCTGCCCGGTCAGGCCAAGCACTATCTGGCAAGACTGCGACAATAGGTCGCGCAGGTGCGCCCCCAAAGGCAGCAGCTGCGGTTGCACCAGACGTTCGTCGTAGGCCTCGGCAATTTGCGCATCCGCCTTGGCCAGTACCATTTCCAGCATGTCGATGCGGGTGCGGAAGAACGGCCAGTGTTCGCGCATCTGCGCCAGCAGTTCGCCTTGGCCACGCGCCAGGGCATTGCTCAGCGCGGTTTCCCAGCCCAACCAGGCCGGCAGCATCAGCCGCGTCTGGGTCCAGCCGAAGATCCATGGGATGGCCCGCAGGCTTTCGATGCCGCCGGCGCGGCGTTTCGCCGGGCGGCTGCCCAGTGGCAGGCGCCCCAGTTCCTGTTCCGGCGTCGACTGGCGGAAATATTCGACGAAGTCCGGGTTGTCCCGCACCACACTGCGGTACGCCTTGACGCCATCGGCAGCCAGCTGGTCCATGACTTCGCGCCAGGCCGGCTGCGGCGGCGGCGGTGGCAACAGCGTGGCTTCGAGTACGGCAGCCAGGTACAGGTTGAGGTTTTGTTCGGCAATGCCCGGCAAACCGAACTTGAAGCGGATCATCTCGCCCTGCTCGGTGGTACGGAAACGCCCGGCCACCGAGCCCGGGGGCTGTGACAGGATCGCCGCATGGGCAGGCCCACCGCCACGGCCCACAGTGCCGCCGCGGCCATGGAACAGCAGCAGTTCGACCTGATGCTCGGCACAGATACGCACTAGGTTTTCCTGGGCACGGTACTGCGCCCAGGCCGCTGCCGTGGTCCCGGCGTCCTTGGCGGAGTCGGAGTAGCCGATCATGACCTCCTGCGGGCCGCGCAGCCCTGCACGGTAACCTGGCAGGCCCAGCAGGCGCTGCATCACCGGCCCGGCGTTGTCCAGGTCGGCGAGGGTTTCGAACAATGGCACCACGCGCATCGGCCGGGTCAGGCCAGCTTCCTTGAGCAGCAGTTGTACCGCCAACACATCCGAGGCAGCCCCGGCCATGGAGATGACGTAAGAGCCCAACGAGGCAGCAGGTGCACCCGCCACTACGCGGCAGGTGGCCAGCACCTCGGCCGTATCCGCCTGCGGCTTGAAGTGTGCCGGCAGCAGCGGCCGGCGGTTTTTCAGCTCGGCCTGGAGGAATTCGATGCGCTGCTCTTCATCCCAGTCGGCGTAGCGGCCCAGGCCCAGGTAATCGGTGATTTCGGTCAGGGCGTCACGGTGCCGGGCCGCGTCCTGGCGCACGTCGAGCCGGCCAAGGAACAGGCCGAATGTGACCGCGCGGCGCAAGCAGTCCAGCAGCGGCCCCTCGGCGATAACGCCCATGCCGCACTCGTGCAGGGACTGGTAGCACAGTTCCAGTGGGGCAATCAGGTCACGATTGTCGACCAGCACCTCGGCGCTGGGCGGCTGGCTGCTGTTCAACGCCGAGTGCGCCCAGGCACGCGTTGCGCGCAAGCGGTCGCGCAACTGCTTGAGCACCGCCCGGTAGGGTTCAGCGCTGTCGCCGGCCTGCTGGCGCAGGGCGGCGTTGGCCTGCTGCATGGACAACTCGGCGGCCAACGCATCTATGTCGCGCAGGAACAGGTCAGCAGCCATCC
Organism: Pseudomonas sp. NY5710; assembly: GCF_013305665.1. Taxonomy (NCBI): domain Bacteria; kingdom Pseudomonadati; phylum Pseudomonadota; class Gammaproteobacteria; order Pseudomonadales; family Pseudomonadaceae; genus Pseudomonas; species Pseudomonas sp. NY5710. The sequence goes on along the minus strand of NZ_CP045554.1, from coordinate 1,130,818 downwards.
AGCGGGCCAGCAGCAGCACCTCGCGGGTCACCACGGCGGTCACGTTCGGGTTGCCGTCGCGGTCCCCGCCCATCCACGAGGCAAAGCGGATGGGGGCGGCCTCCAGCGGCAGGCGCAGCCCGGTAGCGTCCAACAAGGCCTTGTCGACCTTGCGCAGGTGGCTGGGGATGGCGTGCCATAGCGAATGCTCGATCACGGCGAAGCCCCACTTGGCCTCGTCGACCGGGGTTGGCCGGGTGCGTCGGATTTCCTCGGTGTGCCAGGCCTCGGCGATCAACCGGCGCAGGCGTTCACGCACGTGCTCGCGTTCTGCCGGGGTCAGGTCGCGGTGGTCCTGTGCAGCCAGCTGGCCGGCAATGGCATCGTACTTTTGGATCAGCGTGCGCCGCGCCACTTCGGTGGGGTGTGCCGTGAGCACCAGCTGGATATCCAGCTTGGCCAGCTGCCGGGCCAGGGCATCATTGCTGTGCCCGGCCTGCTTCAGCCGCGCCAGCAACTCAGGCAGCACCCGCGCTTCGAACGGCTCGGGCTGGTCGGCATCGCGTCGGCGGATCAACTGGTACTGCTCGGCCATGTTGGCCAGGTTGAGAAACTGGTTGAAGGCCCTGGCCACGGGTAGCAGGTCTTCTTCGGCAAGGTCTGCCAGGGTCGAACTCAGTTGCTCCCCGGGGCCGCGGCGGTCGGCCTTGGCGCTGTGGCGAATGGCTTCGATCTTCTGCAGGAATGCATCGCCATGCTGTTGGCGGATGGTTTCGCCCAGCAGTTCACCCAACACATGCACATCTTCACGCAAGCGCACATCGATATCGGTCATTGGCCCCTCTCTCCGTTGCATCCCTTCCAGGCTCCACGCCCTTCCTGTGGGGGGGCATGCCCGCGAAAAATCCAACCCGGTGGCTGGCACCGGCTTCGCCGGTGTTCGCGGGCATGTCCGCTCCCACATTGGGGCGGTGACATTCACCCAAGAGTGCCCCCAGCCAAGCAGCGATGGCAAGCAGGGATCGGCCAAAGCAAACTAAAGTGAAGGTTGAGCACTCCCATGCCATGCAGCCTTCGAGGCGTAACCAGAGGTCATCATGAAAATCCGTGAACTCGCCCAGCACTGGGAACAGAATGCCGCCGGCACCTTGAGCCGTACCGGCCATGTCCTGCATCTGGACCTGGAGTCCGAAGCGCGCCTGGCCGCGCTGATCGACATGTACCCCAAACGCACCGCCGAGGAACTGCTCGGCGAACTGGTCGCGGCCGCGCTTGAAGAAGTGGAAGCCAGTTTTCCCTATGTGCCCGGTCGCCAGGTCATCGCCACCGATGAAGAAGGTGACCCGATGTATGAGGATGTGGGGCCGACACCGCGGTTTTTGTCGCTGTCGAAGCAGCATCTGCACAGCCTTACCACCGAGGGCAGTGAAGAGCCAGGGGCGTAGGCCTTGCGCAGCCTTGAGCGATCTGGCGCCGCCCGCGCGGCGCCTGACCTCGGGCAGCAAACGCGCCGAGAAGAACATTGGCCGCGCCGTCCGCCACCCGCTTCAATTGCCTCGGGCACTCTGCAAAAACCCTCCGCGGGGTCAGAAATTTTTCGGAACTATCCAAAAAAACTCTTAGTCACAGCTAATAGCCATCACGCTAAAACCCTGCACACCTGCCGTTGTGCACCGTTGATCCCAAGCGCGCGGACTTGTCAGGGAATGAGCGATGGACTGCTACGGACATCGTTATCAGGAGTGATCCAATGGAGCTGACCACCATGAAAACCCGCACTAGCAAACCGTCATCCACTCATGTGCGCGGGTTCAAGCTGGCCGCGCTGGCCCTGGGCAGTAGCCTGGTCCTGGCCGGCTGTGCGGGTAACCCGCCTACCGAGCAATATGCGGTTACCCAGTCCGCCGTGAATTCCGCTGTCAGCGCTGGCGGCACCGAGTTCGCCGCCGTGGAAATGAAAGCCGCGCAAGACAAGTTCAAGCAGGCTGAAATCGCCATGCACGACAAGAAGTACGACGAAGCCAAGCGCCTGGCCGAACAGGCCGAATGGGACGCACGCCTGGCCGAACGCAAGGCCCAGGCGGCCAAGGCTCAGAAGGCCGTGCAGGATGCCCGCCAGGGCGTTCAGGACGTACGTGAGGAAGGCCTGCGCAGCGCTCAGTGAGCCCTGCCCCGCCAACCTTAGCCTTCGCACACGATCAAAGGATGAACACTATGCGCAATTACGTCATGATTCCCGCCCTGCTGGCCCTGAGCGTCGGTCTTGCTGCGTGCTCGCACGACCCTAACGCCAACCTGGAAGCCGCCCGCACCAACTTCTCGGCCCTGCAGAGCGATCCACAGGCGAGCAAAGTCGCCGCGCTGGAAACCAAGGATGCCCAGGATTGGCTGAACAAGGCCGACAAGGCCTACATGGACCGTGAAGACGAGCAGAAAGTCGACCAGCTGGCCTACCTGACCAACCAGCGCGTCGAAGTGGCCAAGCAGACCATTGCCCTGCGTACCGCCGAGGGTGAGCTGAAGAACGCAGCCGCCCAGCGTGCCCAGGCCAAGCTGGATGCCCGCGATGCCCAGATCGCCAAGCTGCAGAACAGCCTGAACGCCAAGCAGACCGACCGCGGTACGCTGGTTACCTTCGGTGACGTGCTGTTCGACTTCAACAAGGCCGAGCTGAAAAGCAACGCCTACCCGAACATCACCAAACTGGCCCAGTTCCTTCAGGAAAACCCTGAGCGCAAGGTGATCGTAGAGGGCTACACCGACAGCGTCGGCTCGGCCAGCTACAACCAGAGCCTGTCCGAGCGCCGCGCCAACAGCGTACGCATGGCCCTGGTGCGCGCCGGCGTAGACCCAGCGCGCATCGTGGCCCAAGGCTACGGCAAGGAGTACCCGGTTGCGGACAACTCCAGCAACTCCGGGCGTGCACAGAACCGTCGTGTGGAGGTGACCATCTCCAACGACAATCAGCCGGTGCAGCCACGCTCCATGAGCCAGGCCCAGCAGTAATACTGGCCAGCTGACAGAGAAAGCCCCGCGATCGACGCGGGGCTTTTTTTTGCTTCGCTGCCGCTCACTGTACCTGCTGCGGCGTTTCCTCACCCATGCAGCGCACTGCACGCTTGCGGTTGTCCACCAGCACGCCCGTCAGGCCTTTCTGCTGGGTATCGAACAGCACCAATACACCGTCCACGCACTGCGCCACTTGCGGTGCCGGGTCCAGCGAAACCTTGTAATCCTCGCCGGGGACGGTCTTGAGCATGGTGTAATCCTGCAACAACAGGGCATCCTCGGGTTTGGCGAAATGCAGGTAGCCGTAGTACCACAAGGCGCCCACCGTCACGATGATGCTGCCCACACCCGTCAGGATCAGCGGGATGGCGTTGCGTTCTTCACTCATTGGGTGTTCTTCTCGTCAGGGTAATCAGGCACTTCGGCGAGCCGCCGCAGGCCGTTGAAATGGCTAGGGTCATCGAGGAAGCGCAACATCACCTGGCGCCATGTAGGGTCGGCGAAGGTCTGCACATGGCCACCTCGAGTCAGTTGCAGCACCCGTGGCGGTGGCGCGTGCTGATACAGGCGGATACCGTTTTCCAGCGGCACCAGGTCGTCATCGATGCTCTGGAAAAACAGCTTGGGCGGGCTGCGCAGTTGCTCGATCGAGCGGATCGCGCTGTCGCCGTCGGGCACCAGCCACGACAGTGGCACCTGCAATGGCCAGGTCATCCACGAGGTGCTGAGGGCATAGCGCCCCACCGCCCGGTAGCTGGCCGGCACCCCGTCGAAAACCAGGGCAGCGAAGCGCTGGCGCTGCTCCGGGTGGCCTGCCAGGTAATGAATCGCCATGGCGCCGCCCAGGCTCTGCCCCAGCAACACCAGCGGCTTGCCCTTGGCCTCGGGCGCCTGGTCCAGCCAGGTCATGGCCGCGGCGATGTCGTGGTATACCTCTGGCAGGCTCGGTTTGCCCTCAGACAGGCCATAGCCGCGGTAGTCGACCATCAGCACCTGGTAACCCTGCTCCGGCAGCCAATAGCTACCACCCAAGTGCCCGGGCAGGTTGCCGCCGTTGCCGTGCAGGTGCAGCACCGTACCCTTGACCTCGACACCCGGCTTGGCCGGCAGCCACCAGCCGTGCAGGCGAACGCCATCGGCAGTGGTCAGGGTGACATCACGGTACGCCAGCTTGGCCCGTTCAGGGGTGAACGCCTGCCCACGCTCGGGGTAGAACAGCAGGCTGCTGCAGCCGCCCAGGGCCAGCAGCACCAGCCCCAGCAGCAGCGGGCGGCAGTACTCAGAGAATATTCGCGTAGTCGGCTTCAATGCGATCCAGGCTCAGGTGGTTGAGGAAGTTGGAGAAGCACATCCAGGCCGACAGCGCGTTGAGGTCACGGAACTGTTCGGGCAAGTACTTGGGCGGCTCGACCAGCCCCTCCTCGACCAGTTGACGCAAAGTGCGCATGTCTTCCAGGGTGGTCTTGCCACAGAACAGCAGCGGTATCTGCTCGAGCTTGCCCTTCTTCACAGCCAACTGAATGTAGTTGTAAACCATGATGAAGCCCTTGAGGTAGGACAAGTCCTTGGTAAATGGCAGGCCGTTGGGCACCGAGCCGCGGAATACCCGGCTGGCGTTGCTGTAGCTTTGCCCCATCTCGAAGCCCTGCTCGCGGAAGAAGCCGTACACCTGCATGAAGTCGGCGCCCTCCTCGACCATGTGGATGGCACGGGTGCGGTTGGTAAGCTTGCGCAGGCGGCTGGGGTAGGAGGCAAAGGCAATCACCTCCATGAGGATGGCCAGGCCTTCCTGGGTCACCGTCGACGAGGGCGGGCCCTTGGCCAGGAAGGTGCAGATCGGCTGGTTCAGGCCATTGAGCGTGGTGCCGACGTGCACCAGCCCTTCGTGCACTTCCAGCGCCCGCACGTCACGGGCATTGAACATGGCATCGGCGCGCACCTTGATATAGTCGGCGCCAGCGGCGGCGTCAGCGACAATGCCGTCGGACTCGAACACACGGATGGTGCCTTCGGCTTCACCGAACACCGTGTTCAAGCGCCGCTGAAGGGTATCGACAGCCTCCTTGGCGGTCAGGTTCTTCGGTTCGTCCTTCAGGTCGCCGCGGCCATCGATGTTGTTCAGATAGTCCGACAGCATCAGGCCGAGGTCGGCCAAGGTCGGGTCACCGGCATGAAAGGCGTCGGAAGCGGCGCCATACAACTCCTGGGAGATCAGGCCGAACTCCTCGGTGCCGCGGGCTTCGAGCATGCGCACTACCATGCGGTACTCGCGGCACATGCGCTTCATGATCTGCCCCACAGGGTTGAACTGGCCCAGCTGGCGAATGATGTCGCGCTCGATCCCCTGGAACTCGGCCTTGACGGCGCTGGAGTCGAACGACAAGGGCCGCGACTGGTAATAGGCGCGGTCGACCGCTGGCGGCTCCTTGCCCTTGCCCTGCAGGAAGCCCTGGCGAATGCTGTCGTCCCACTTCACCGCATCCAGCACCCGAATCGGTGTTTGTGCCGCGACGATGCGGTCGGACAGGGCGCGGATGGTCTGCTGGTATTCGTCCACCGGGGACTCCTTTCTAGTACAGAAAACCTGTACCGGCCTCATCGCCGGCAAGCCAGCTCCCACAGGTACAGCACAGGGCTCCAAGGAAGTGTGGGAGCTGGCTTGCCGGCGATGAAGCCAGCACGGTCATTTGCCGGACCGCTGGAACCGGGCCACTTCAACGAACAGGTCCGAGTTGGCCGGGTCGTCCAGGTACGCCAGCACCCGCGCTGGCGGGCTGTCGATCAACACACCGTCGCCGTTGTCTTCCGGCACCTCGGTACTGCGCCCGGTCAGTTCCTTATTCTCCACCGCCTGCTGCACCTGCTCGACATCCAGGTTGTACAGCACCAGTTCCTTGCCATCGACGATGTCAAAGCCGCCAATCAGGAAATTGCCGCCCAGGCGCTTAGGCACACCGGCCGACAGGTACCAGCGGTTACCGTGGCGCGACACCGTGAACATGTAGGTTTCCGGTGCCTTGCCTTTGGCCGTGGCAACTGCCTTGTAGGCATCGCCACTGCTGCGGGTGATGGTGAGCTTCAACGGCTCACCCCAGGCGTCCTTGCTGCTCCACTTGCCGAGCAAGGCCTTGGGCGCGGCCTGATTGCTGGGCAATGGCTCATGGAAGGTCACCAGACAACCGCCCAGCAGCAGGAATGACAAAGTCAACAACACCACACGCCAGGCTTTCATCAGGCTCTCCTCGAAAAGTCGGTCTCGCTCAGGCCGATGCAAGCACCAATTGCAGGTATCGGGTAAGCATAGCGAGCATCTGCCCATCGGCTTGCGCATTGGCATCCTTGAGCAGGCCCTGATATTCCATCTGCTCGATAATCGCCGTCAACATTTGGGCGTCCTGCTCCGGTTGCCGCGAGCCGACTACCTGCAGCAATTGACGGGTGCCGTGCAGCAGGATCTGCTCGTGCGCACAGACCAGTTCCGCCAGGCGCGGGCACAGCAGCGCCTCTTGGCGGAACGCCTGTTCGGCCATCAGGAAGTCGCGGCGGTTCAGCAACTGGCGCTGCACGTAGTCGGCGGTCATGCGTGCCACTTCGTCAGCCAGCCGTGCCCGCGCCTGCGGGCTGCCATCCCCTTGGGCCAGCAGCTGGCGCAGCACAACTTCGGTGTTGGCCCACAGTTTGGCCATGTAGGCGGCGCTGCGTTCGACGTACTGGGCGAAGGTATCGGTGAGCAGGTCCTCGATGTCCTTGAAATAGTAGGTGGTGGCCGACAAAGGCACACCGGCCTCGGCAGCCACCGCCCGGTGACGCACGCCGCGAACGCCATCGCGCACGACGATGCGCATGGCGGCATCGAGAATCTGCTGGCGACGCTGTTCGCTGCCCTGGCGGGCAGCTTTGCGGCCTTGGTATTGCACGCTTTCGGCGACGGCGGTGGCGATGCCGGCGGCGCCCTGGTGAGGGGTGGCGGGTGTCATAGGGGACCTCACGGAAGAAGCGGCAAGCTACAAGCGGCAAGCCACCAGAAAAAGCGGAATGCACGCGGACTGCCGTTTCTTGTAGCTTGCCGCTTATGGCTTGCCGCTCGCAAAGAAAAGCCGCCTGAAAAGGCGGCTCGTTCAGCTCACTCAGGCCTGCGGGCGCATGTGCGGGAACAGGATCACATCGCGGATCGACGGCGAGTTGGTCAGCAGCATCACCAGGCGGTCGATACCAATGCCTTCACCCGCGGTCGGCGGCATGCCGTACTCCAGCGCGCGAACGAAGTCGGCGTCGTAGTGCATGGCTTCGTCGTCACCGGCGTCTTTCTCGGCCACCTGGGCCAGGAAGCGCTCGGCCTGGTCTTCGGCATCGTTGAGCTCGGAGTAGGCGTTGGCGATTTCGCGGCCACCGATGAACAGCTCGAAACGGTCGGTCACGGCCGGGTTGTCGTCGTTGCGACGGGCCAGCGGGGACACCTCGAACGGGTACTCGGTGATGAAGTGGGGCTGCTCCAGCTTGTGCTCGACCAGCTCTTCGAAAATCATCACCTGCAGCTTGCCCAGGCCTTCGTGGCCCAGCACCTTGGCACCGGCCTTGCGGGCGATGTCACGGGCGCGGTCGACGTCCTGCAGGTCGGCAGCGGTCAGCTCCGGGTTGTACTTGAGGATCGAGTCGAACACCGACAGGCGGGCGAACGGCTCGCCGAAGTGGAACACCTTGTCGCCGTACGGCACGTCGGTGCTGCCCAGAACCAGCTGCGCCAGCTCGCGGAACAGTTCCTCGGTGAGGTCCATGTTGTCGCGGTAGTCGGCGTAGGCCTGGTAGAACTCGAGCATGGTGAATTCCGGGTTGTGCCGGGTCGAAACACCTTCGTTACGGAAGTTGCGGTTGATCTCGAACACTTTCTCGAACCCACCCACGACAAGCCGCTTGAGGTACAGCTCCGGCGCAATGCGCAGGAACATGGCCATGTCCAGGGCGTTGTGGTGGGTTTCGAAGGGCTTGGCCGCAGCACCACCCGGGATGGTTTGCAGCATGGGCGTTTCGACTTCGAGGAAGTCACGCTCGATGAGGAACTTGCGAATGTGCGAGATCACCTGCGAGCGCACACGGAAGGTGTGGCGGGTTTCTTCGTTGACCATCAGGTCGACGTAGCGCTGGCGGTAGCGCTGCTCGGTATCGGTCAGGCCGTGGTGCTTGTCGGGCAGCGGGCGCAGCGACTTGGTCAGCAGGCGCACGTTGGTCATTTCGACGTACAGGTCGCCTTTGCCGGAGCGGGCCAGGGTGCCTTCGGCGCTGATGATGTCGCCCAGGTCCCAGGTTTTGACTGCGGCCAGGGTTTCTTCCGGCAGGGTCTTGCGGTTGACGTAGACCTGAATGCGGCCGGTCATGTCCTGGATCACCATGAACGAGCCACGGTTGAGCATGATGCGGCCCGCCACCTTGACCGGAATCGCGGCTGCTTCCAGCTCTTCCTTGGTCTTGTCCGCGTACTGCTTCTGCAGGTCGTTGCAGTAGCTGTCGCGACGGAAGTCATTGGGGAAGGCATTGCCCTTGGCACGCTCGGCGGCAAGTTTTTCCTTGCGCAGGGCGATCAGGGCATTCTCTTCCTGTTGCAGGTCTTGCGATTCGGTCTTGAGGTCGCTCATCTGGTCATTTTTTCCATCAGGTATTCGTTGCCCTTTTCGGGCAGGGCACGCGCCAGCGGCGGTTGGCCGATGGCGCGGCGGTGGAGTACGGCTTACAGGCCCTGCTTCAGGCTTGCTTCTAGGTACTGGTCGAGGTCGCCGTCCAGCACCTTCTGGCAGTCGCTGCGTTCCACGCCGGTACGCAGGTCCTTGATACGCGAGTCATCCAGCACGTAGGAACGGATCTGGTGGCCCCAGCCGATGTCCGACTTGCTGTCTTCCAACGCCTGCGAGGCGGCGTTGCGCTTTTGCATTTCCAGCTCGTACAACTTGGCCCGCAGCATTTTCATGGCGGTGTCCTTGTTGGCGTGCTGCGAACGTTCGTTCTGGCACGCCACCACGGTATTGGTCGGTACGTGGGTGATACGCACCGCCGAGTCGGTGGTGTTGACGTGCTGGCCACCGGCACCGGAGGAACGGTAGGTGTCGATGCGCAGGTCGGACGGGTTGATCTCGATTTCGACCTTGTCGTCGATTTCTGGCGAAACGAACACCGCCGAGAACGAGGTGTGGCGACGGGCGCCGGAGTCGAACGGGCTTTTGCGCACCAGGCGGTGCACGCCGATTTCGGTGCGCAGCCAGCCAAAGGCGTACTCGCCCTTGATGTGCACGGTGGCGCCCTTGATACCGGCTACTTCACCTTCGGACAGTTCGATGATGGTGGCGTCAAAACCACGCTTGTCGGCCCAGCGCAGGTACATGCGCAGCAGGATGTTGGCCCAGTCCTGCGCCTCGGTGCCGCCAGAGCCGGCCTGGATATCCAGGTAGGCGTTGTTCATGTCCATCTCGCCGCTGAACATGCGACGGAACTCAAGCTGGGCCAGGTTTTCTTCCAGGCCTTCCAGCTCGGTCACAACGTCGCCGACGGCGCCTTCGTCATTTTCCTCGACAGCCATGTCGAGCAAGTCCTGGCAGTCGCCCAGGCCGTTGGACAGCTTGTCCAGGGTCTCGACCACCTGTGCCAGCATGGCACGCTCGCGGCCCAGGGCCTGGGCGTACTCGGGCTTGTTCCAGACGTTGGGGTCTTCCAGCTCGCGGTTGACTTCGATCAGGCGGTCATGCTTGTGATCGTAGTCAAAGATACCCCCGAATTGACTGGGAACGCTCGGTGAGGTCCTTGATGGTGTTCAGGATCGGTTGGATTTCCATGGGCTGGCTACTCGCACGAATTCGGTGAAAAGCCTGCGAGTATAACCGAGTCCGCCGCAGGGCGGCAGACCCGCCGGGCGGTAGCCTGTACATGAGCTACCACGAGGGCCGGTGCTGTTATCGGCACGTCAGGCAATGCCGACCTGGTTGCGCCCGCCATTCTTGGCCAGGTACAGGCCCTTGTCGGCCGCCGAGATCAGTTGCCGGCAATGGCTGCCGATACTCGGGGTCTGGGTGGCCAGGCCAATGCTCACGGTCAGGAACGCATCAGCCGCCGGTGCAGTGTGCGGGATCCCCAGGCCATGCACGGTCTGGCGCAGCTTTTCGGCCACCAGCCGTGCCCCGCCAGGCGAGGTGTTGGGCAGCACCAGGGCGAATTCCTCGCCACCGTAACGCGCGGGCAGGTCACTGGGCCGCGAGCACGAGCCGCGGATCGACTCGGCCACCTGGCGCAGCGCCTCGTCACCGGCCAGGTGGCCGAAGCTGTCGTTGAAGGCCTTGAAGTAGTCCACGTCGATCATCAGCAGCGACAGTTGTTGCTGCTCGCGCATGGCCCGGCGCCACTCCAGTTCCAGGTATTCGTCGAAGTGCCGGCGGTTGGACAGTCCGGTCAGGCCGTCGGAGTTCATCAGCCGCTGCAGCATCAGGTTTGAATCCAGCAGCTGCTGCTGGCTGACGCGCAGGGCGCGGTAGGCCTCGTCGCGCTGCAGCAGGGTCAGGTAGGAACGCGAGTGGTAGCGAATGCGCGCCACCAGTTCGATGGTGTCCGGCAGCTTGACCAGGTAATCATTGGCCCCGGCCGCAAACGCCGCGCTCTTGACCAGAGGGTCTTCCTTGGTGGAGAGCACGATGATCGGAATGTCCTGGGTCACCGGGTTGTTGCGGTACTCACGCACCAGGGTCAAACCGTCCAGGCCCGGCATGATCAGGTCCTGAAGGATGACCGTGGGCTTGATGCGCATGGCCTGGGCCACCGCCTGGTGGGGGTCGGCACAAAAGTGGAAGTCGATGTTGTCCTGGTTGGCCAACCCTCGCCTCACGGCCTCGCCGATCATGGCCTGATCGTCGACCAGCAGTACCATCGCCGAGTTTTCGTTGGTGGTCGCGAAACCTTCGATCGGTAAATCATCCATACATGGTCACCCGATCACTACCGGCGTGGCGGCGTGATTCAATACGTGTCGTCATTTTCCAAAAATTTCCGTCAAGCGCCCGGCGATGCGGTCCAGCGGGCGAATTTCCACGGCAGCATCAATGGCTGCGGCGGCCTTGGGCATGCCGTACACCGCGCTGCTGGCCTGGTCCTGGGCAATGGTCAGGAAACCCTGCTGACGCATCAACTTCAGGCCTTGGGCACCGTCGCGGCCCATGCCGGTGAGCAATACCCCCACCGCATCGCCGTGCCAGTATTGGGCCACGCTCTCGAAAAACACATTGATCGAGGGCCGGTAGATTTCGTTCACAGGCTCGGGAGTGTAGGCCAGTTGGCCGTTCTTTAGCAGGCGGATATGGTGATTGGTGCCGGCCAGCAGCACCACGCCCGGCTGTGGCGGCTCGCCTTCACGGGCCAGCCGCACCTGCCGGTTGGCGGCATTGCCGAGCCACTCGGCCATGCCTGCGGCAAATACCTGGTCCACATGCTGGACCAGCACGATGGCCGCCGGAAACGCCGGCGGCAAGCCCTTGAGCAACACCTCCAGGGCTGCCGGGCCACCGGCCGACGAACCAATCGCCACCAGGCCACGACGCTGTGAAGCTTCGCGCAGCGGCAGCTCAACCGGGCGCGCAACCGGTGCACGCTGCTGGCCAATCAGCCAGCCGATATTGAGGATCTTGCGCAGCAGCGGGGCCGCCGCTTCGCGGGGATCACCCGCGCCCAGCGCTGGGGTGTCCACCACATCGAGCGCGCCATGGCCCATGGCCTCGAACACCCGGTGCACGTTCTGCTTGCGGTCGACCGTGACGACGACGATGGCACATGGGGTTTCGGCCATGATCCGCCGGGTCGCCTCCACGCCGTCCATCACCGGCATGATCAGGTCCATGAGGATCAGGTCCGGAAGCTGCTCGGTACAACGCTGCACTGCCTCGGCGCCATTGCTGGCCACCCACACCAGCTCGTGCGCGGGCTCAAGGGCGACTGCACGGCGTAGGGCCTCGACCGCCATGGGCATGTCATTGACGATGGCGATCTTCATCCCTGAGCCCCCCCGATCAGTTCCACCACAGCATCCAGCAACGCGTCGTCGTGGAAACTGGCCTTTGCCAAATAGTAGTCGGCGCCGGCGTCCAGGCCACGCCGCCGGTCTTCCTCACGGTCTTTGTAGGACACCACCATCACTGGCAAGCCTTGCAGGCGCTGGTCGCGCCGCACCAGGGTGACCAGTTCGATACCGTCCATGCGTGGCATGTCGATATCGGTGATCAGCAAATCGAAGTCTTCACTGCGCAAGGCGTTCCAGCCGTCCATGCCGTCTACCGCTACCGCCACGTCGTAGCCACGGTGGCTGAGCAGCTTGCGCTGCAGCTCGCGCACGGTCAGTGAATCGTCGACCACCAGGATGCGTTTGTGCGCCACCCCACGGGTGCCGCCGCTGCCGCGTTCGATACGCTCCAGGCTGCCGGTGCTCAGCAGTTTATCCACCGAGCGCAGCAGGTCTTCGACATCGACGATCAGCACCACTGAACCATCATCGAGCAAGGCCCCCGAAGAAATGTCCTGCACCTTGCCCAGCCGTGGGTCGAGCGGCATCACCACCAGCACGCGTTCGCCTACCAGGCGCTCCACGGCCACACCGTACAGTTGTTCGCGCTCACGGATCACCACGACCCGCAGGCTGCTGCCGTCGCTTTGCCCCAGCGGGCGGTTGAGCAACTGGCTGGCCGCAACCAGGCCGATGTGCCGGCCCTCGTGCCAGAAGTGCTGGCGGCCTTCGATCTGCACGATCTGCTCGGCGGTGACGTCCAGGGTGCGCTCGATATGCGCCAGCGGAAAAGCGTAAGCCTCGCCACCGACCTCGACGACCAGGCTACGCACCACGGACAGGGTCAACGGCACCTGCAGATGGAAGCGGCAGCCCTGCCCTGGCTGCTGGCTCAGCTCGATCGAGCCGCGCAGTTCGCGAATCATGTGTTGCACCGCATCCAGCCCGACACCGCGCCCGGACACTTCGGTCACCTTGTCGCGCAGGCTGAAGCCGGGCAGGAACAGGAATGTCAGCAGTTCCGCTTCGCTCATGCGCGCCACGGTGTCGGCCGGCGACAGGGCGCGCTCGACGATGCTGGCGCGCAGGCGCTCCAGGTCGATACCGGCGCCATCGTCGATCAGTTCCAAGCTGAGCATGCCAGCCTGGTGCGAGGCACGCAGGCGCACCAGCCCTTCCGCTGGCTTGCCCGCCAGCAGGCGCCGTTCCGGAAGTTCGATGCCGTGGTCCACGGCATTGCGCAACAGGTGGGTCAATGGCGCTTCAAGCTTTTCCAGCACATCACGGTCGACCTGGGTTTTTTCGCCCTCCACCACCAGCCGTACCGGCTTGCCCAGCGAACGGCCGAGGTCTCGGACCATGCGACTCTGCCCGGCCAGCACATCGGCGAATGGCCGCATGCGGCAGGCCAGCGCCGTGTCGTACAGCAACTGCGCACGCTGACTGGCTTGCCAGCCGAACTCATCGAGGTCGGCGGCCTGCTGTTGCAGGATCTGCTGGGTCTCGACCAGCAGGCGCTGGGTTTGCGCCAAGGCTTCGAGCACTTCACTGTTGTGGCCGCTGTCTTCCAGCTGCATGCGCACGCCGTCGAGCGCCTGCATCCCTTGGCCGTGCATGCGTTTGAGGCGCTGCAGGGTGGCCAGGTAAGGCTTCAGGCGCTGGGTTTCCACCAGCGACTTGCTGGACAGGTCGAGCAGGCTGTTCAGGCGGTCGGCAGTGACCCGTAACACCCGTTCGCCGGCATCACCGACGCGCTTGCCCGCTTTGCGCCGCAGCGCTGGCTCGGGCTCGGGCTCGGGCTCGGGCTCGGACAGCTCACTTGGCAGCACCAACGGTGCCGGGGGCTGGCTGACCGGCGGCGACGACGGCAATGCTGCGCCTGCCGCCAGGGGCAGCGGGGGCACGCCGGCGCCGCCTGGGTCGAGCAGGCTGGCCATCTGCGCAAGAAACACCGGCAGGGTCGCCTGCGCCGCGCTGTCGCCCGGTGTGGCAATGCGCATCAGCAAGTCGGTCCCCTGCAACAGCGCATCGATATGCTCGGCATTCAACCGCAGGCGCCCCTCCTGGGCGGCTACCAGGCAATCCTCCATGACATGCGCGACACTGACGCCCGCGTCCACGCCAACGATACGGGCGGCACCCTTGAGCGAGTGGGCCGCGCGCATGCACGCCTCGAGCTGGTCAGCCTGGGTAGGGTTGCGCTCGAGCGCCATCAGGCCAGCGCTGAGCACCTGGGTCTGCGCTTCGGCCTCCAGGCTGAACAGCTCGAGCAACGAGGCGTCGCGCATTTGCTCTGGGGTCATGACAAGCTCCGCTGCACGGCAGCCAGTAAGTGTTGATCGTCCAGTACCCGCACGCTGCGCCCGCGCCATTGCAGCACCGCCGCGGTATAGCGGGTGGCGTCCTGGCCACTGCCCAGCAGCAGCGGGTCGAGCCGGTGGATGCCGTCGATTTCCTCGACCGCCACCACCACCGGGCCGCCCTCGCTGGCCAGGATCAGCATGCGCGGCATCGCCCGGCCGCTACGCTGCTCGGCAGCACCCGCCTGAACCCCCAGCAAGTCAGCCAATGACAGGCACGGGACCAGCGCCCCACGCACGTTGGCGACCCCCTGCAACACCCGCGATCGCTGGTGCGGCAACGAATGCACGGCCTGCAACGGGGCTATTTCGGCCAGGCAGGCGGTCGCCAGCGCCAGCCATTCCTCACCCAGACGGAACAGCAACATGGAGCGACCGGTGTGCTCTTGCAGCGGCGCCTGCTCGGCCCCCGAGTGCTCCTGCGTCAATGCATAGCGGTCAAGCAGGCGGCTAGCCGCAGCGGCGTAGACATCGCAGTTGCGGCAATGCACATGCCGCTCCAGGAGCGGGCATTGCTTGTTGCCATGCACACCAATGCGGTTCCAGCAGTCGTCGATGAGCGCCTCGTCATCGGCCAGCAGTTGCATCGCGGATTCACCGTTCACCGTTCAGACTCCCGCCCAGCCCGCGCTGCCCGTTCCTGCAGGCGCCGGGCCCCGGCCAGGTCACCCTGGGCCGCAAGCAGGGCCGCCAGGTGCAGCAACGCCTCGGGGTGTTGTGGCTCTAGATACAGCGCTTTGCGGTAGTGGGTCAGGGCTTGCTGCGCATCGCCCTCGGTATCGCTGAGCAGCCCCAGCCAGTAATACACCTGCGCCGACGGCGGGTACTGGCCCAGGTAGCGCTGACATTCGTGGCGAGCCTGTGCGCTGGCGCCGGCATTGGCCAGCCGGGCGATGCCGGCCAGCAGTTCGCTGGGGCCCTCGCCCCCAAGCTCGCGGGCCGGCGTTGGCCGGGCCACCACCGGCAGCGCACGCTGCGGCCGCGGCACTGGCAAGGCCGGCTGCGAATACCCGGCAGGCCCCGGCGCCGGCCAACTGCGCCTGGCAGGTGCTGCCGCTGCCGCCGGCGCAGGTGTGCTGCTGCCTGGGTCTCGTACGTAGGCAAACGACTGGGCGATCCCCAGCGGGCGCATGCCCAGGCGCGCCAACAGGCTGCCCTCGGCCGGACCGATGAACAGCACCCCCTGTGGGTGCAGCAGGCGCTTGAGCACTTCAAAGACGTGTTGCTGGGTCGGCACGTCGAAGTAGATCAGCAGGTTGCGACAGAACACGAAGTCATACAGGCCATCGCGGCTGGCCAGCAGCGGGTCGAGCACATTGCCTACCTGCAGGCTGACTTGCTGGCGTACCCGCTCGTGCAGGCGATGGCCTTCGTCGACCACATCGAAGTAACGCTCGCGAAAACCCAGCTCGCTGCCGCGAAAGGCATTGCGGCCATACACGGCCTGCCCGGCCTTGGCCACCGAGCTGGGGCTGATGTCCATGCCATCGACCAGGAACGCCCCCGGCGCCATGCCGGCATCAAACAGGGCCATGGCCAGCGAGTACGGCTCCTCCCCCGTCGAGCACGGCAGGCTGAGCAACCGCAGCGGGCGCGCGCCGTCCAGTTCGGCACGGCGCTTGTGCGCCAGGCCCGCCAGCGCGGTGAAGGACTCGGGGTACCGGAAGAACCACGTCTCTGGCACGATCACCGCTTCGATCAATGCCTGCTGCTCTTCGCCGCACTGCTGCAGGCGCAGCCAGTAGTCGTCCAGGTCGGCGGCGCCCACCGCTACGCAACGTTGGCGCAGTGCACGCTCGACCATCGGCGTGCCGACAGACTCCACATCCAGGCCAATACGCTCACGCAAGAAGCGGAAAAAACGCTGTTCGGTCATGTCGGCCCCCCGGTCGGGTACTGCGTGTACAGCAATGCGTGCACGGCGTCGGGCAGCAGGTCATTGACTTCGATACGCTGCAGCATGCCAAGGGCATCCTGACGCACCGGCCCCAGGTAAGGGGCTTCGCCCGTGTCTACACCATAGGGCTGGAACTCATCGGGCCGGCAGCGCAGGGTCTCGGTTGCCTGCTCCAGCACCAGCCCCAACTGCAGCCCACCCCGGTAGTGCACCAGTACCAGGCGGGTGCTGGTGCGCTTCAGCGCCGGCTGGCCGAAGCTGAGCGCGGCCAGGTCGATGACGGGTATGAGCAGGCCACGGTGGGCCAGAATACCCTCCACCCAGGCTGGCGCCCGGGCAATGGGCTTGAGTGGCCGAAGTGGCAGCACTTCGATCACCTCGTGCATACTCAGGGCAAACCGTTGGTCCCTGATACGAAACTGCAGGTACAGCGCCCCTTTGGCGTTACCCGGCTGTGCGGCCGGCGCTTGCAAGTCGGTCATCGCGGTCAGACTTTGAAACGCGACACGCCGCCACGCAAGCCTGCGGCCACCTGGCTAAGCTCATCGATGGCAAAGCTGGCCTGGCGCAGCGACTCGACCGTCTGGGTACTGGCATCACTGAGCTGGGCCAGCGCCTGGTTGATCTGCTCGGCACCGGTGGCCTGGGCCTGCATGCCTTCGTTGACCATCAGCACGCGCGGTGCCAAAGCCTGTACCTGGTGAATGATCTGGCTCAGTTGCTCACCGACCTGTTGCACTTCGAACATGCCCCGGCGCACTTCTTCGGAAAACTTGTCCATGCCCATGACCCCGGCCGACACCGCCGACTGGATCTCGCGCACCATCTGCTCGATATCGTAGGTGGCCACGGCGGTCTGGTCGGCCAGGCGCCGCACCTCGGTGGCCACCACGGCAAAGCCACGGCCATACTCGCCAGCCTTTTCCGCCTCGATGGCGGCGTTGAGCGACAACAAGTTGGTCTGGTCGGCCACCTTGACGATCGTCACGACCATCTGGGTAATGTTGCTGGCCTTCTCGTTGAGGATGCCCAGCTTGGCGTTGACCAGGTCGGCGGCGCCCATCACCTGGTGCATGGTCTCTTCCATGCGGGCCAGGCCCTGCTGGCCGGAGCCGGCCAGGCTGGACGCCTGGTCGGCGGCCGAAGTGACTTCAGTCATGGTGCGCACCAGGTCACGCGAAGTGGCGGCAATTTCCCGCGAGGTGGCGCCGATTTCCGTGGTGGTGGCTGCGGTTTCAGTGGCAGTGGCCTGCTGCTGCTTGGACGTGGCGGCGATCTCGGTAACCGACGTGGTAACCTGCACCGACGAGCGCTGGGCCTGGGCCACCAGGTTCGCCAGCGCTTCGGCCATTTCGTTGAAGCCGCTCTCGATGGCGCCGAACTCATCCTTGCGTTCCAGGCTCAGGCGCACGCTCAGGTCACCCGAACGCAGCTTGTCCAGGGCGTGGACGATACGCTGCATGGGCGCTGTGATCGCGCGCATCAGCAACAGGCCGCACACCCCGGCCGCGACGATGGCCAGCAACAGCGAGACGATCATGCTGCCTTTGGCGGTGGTCACGGCACTGACGATATCGCGGGTGGCGGCATCAGCGGAGGCGCGGTTGTTCTCGATGACGTCGTTCAGGTGCGTGCGACCGTCGACCCAGGCGGGTGTGAGTACGTCGTTGATCAGGCGCTGGGCTTCGGCGTAGTTGCGCTGACGGTAGGCATCAAGCACCTGGCCGACGATCTTCATGTAGTTTTCTTCAAGCTGCACGAAGCTGTCGAAGCGGACCTGGTCGTCATTGTCCTGGATGGTGCTCTGGTAGCTGGCCATGTATTGCTTCAGCCGGCCTTCGAAACTTTTGAACAGTTCCATGTCGGCCGAGGTGATTTCCCGGTGGTTGGACAGCCCGACCAGCTGTTGGCTGGTGACGTAGCTGTCGACCCAGGCGCTGCGGATCATCGAGCTGTAGTAGACCCCGGGAATGCTGTCTGTACCGACGGCCTCTTCGGCGGTTTCGATGGCGGCCAACCGCGAGTAGGCGGCCACGATCATCAGCAGCATGATGGCGATGATCACGGCGAAACTTGCCAGGATCCGTTGGCGCAACGTCCAATTCTTCACATTCAGCCCTCAGGAATTCACAACGAGCGGGGAAAATCGCCGAAGTATAGCCTAGAGGGCGTGTGCTTATGCGGTGCTTGCCGCCTGGAATTTTGCGCCTGCCAGTTCGAGCACCGCACGCCCGGCGCGCGAACTGGCAGGCGCTGAACATTGCGGCTAGCCCTGTGCCAGCTGCACCTGGCTTTCCAGCTCCTGACGCAAGCCTGGGTCCAGGCGCAACTGGCGGGCCAGCTCATCGAGGTAGGCGCGCTCCATGAAGTTTTCCTGGTCGACCATCATCGTGCTGGCCAGGTACATCTCGGCAGCCATCTCGGGCGTCTGTGCGGCGCGGGCGACTTCAGCCGGGTCCAGCGGCTTGTTCAGTTCGGCGTGCAGCCAATGCTGCAACTCGCGGTCGCTGTCCAGGCGGGTGAACTCACCTTCGATCAGCGCCCGTTCGCGTTCGTCGATATGGCCGTCGGACTTGGCCGCAGCCACCAGCGCCCGCAACACCGCCTGGCTGTGCTGCTCGACCTGGGCCGGCGGCAAGCGGTCGACCGTCTGCGGCTCGCTGGCAGCCACCTGCTGGCGCGCCTGCCAGTTGCCGTAGGCCTTGTAGGCCAGCACCCCGAGTGCCGCGAGGCCACCATAGGTCAGGGCCTTGCCCCCATATTTGCGCGCCTTCTTGTTGCCCAGCAGCACGCCCAGTGCGCCACCGCCCAGCAAGCCACCACCGGCCCCGGACAACAGGCCACCAAGCCCGCTGGCGCCAGCACCGGGTTTGCCGGAAGCAGACGATTTGTTCAGCAACTCCTGGC
Source organism: Pseudomonas sp. NY5710 (assembly GCF_013305665.1). Taxonomy (NCBI): domain Bacteria; kingdom Pseudomonadati; phylum Pseudomonadota; class Gammaproteobacteria; order Pseudomonadales; family Pseudomonadaceae; genus Pseudomonas; species Pseudomonas sp. NY5710. The sequence goes on along the minus strand of NZ_CP045554.1, from coordinate 1,111,644 downwards.
CAGATTTGAGCAGTTGGTCCAGCAAGCCACGGGTGTTCATGTGCAAGTCTCCAGGCATGGGAAGTCATCCGCCAGAGTAAGGCCTGCCCGGTAAAGGACCATGCGAGGATTTGCTTCTGGATGTTGCATTGACTGGCAAAAAGCCAACTAGACTCGACCACTGCCGCGACCACAATCTCCAACAAGAGGGAACACCCATGCCCGTGCACAAGACCGCATTGCTCGGCGCCACCACCTGTGCCGTGCTGGCCAGTACCGGCCTGCTGGCCGCCGAACCGCCCAAGGCCCTGGGGCCTGGCGAAGGGCGCCTGGACATCGTCGCCTGGCCCGGCTACATCGAGCGCGGTGAAAGCGACAAGGCGTATGACTGGGTGACCGGCTTCGAACAGCAAACCGGCTGCAAGGTCAGCGTGAAAACCGCTGCCACCTCGGACGAAATGGTCAGCCTGATGGCCAAGGGGGGCTACGACCTGGTTACCGCCTCGGGCGATGCCTCGTTACGGCTGATCGCCGGCAAACGGGTGCAACCGATCAACACCGCCTTGATCCCCAACTGGAAAAACATCGACCCGCGCCTGCAGAACGGTGGCTGGTATGTGGTCGACAAACAGGTCTATGGCACCCCGTACCAGTGGGGGCCGAACGTGCTGCTGTACAACACCAACACGTTCAAGCAGGCACCGACCAGCTGGGGCGTGGTGTTCGTGCCGCAGGACCTGCCCGATGGCAAGCCGAACAAAGGCCGCGTACAGGCGTATGACGGGCCGATCTACATCGCGGACGCGGCGCTGTACCTGAAGTCGGCCAAGCCCGAACTGGGCATCCAGGACCCGTATGAACTGACCGAAACGCAATACCAGGCGGTGCTCGAACTGCTGCGCCAGCAGCAACCGCTGATCCATCGCTACTGGCACGACGCCACAGTGCAGATGAGCGACGTGAAGAACGAAGGCGTGGTCGCCTCCAGTTCGTGGGGCTACATGGTCAATGGCCTGAAGGCCGAGCACCAGCCCGTGGCGTCGACCATCCCCAAGGAGGGCGCTACCGGCTGGGCCGATACCACCATGCTGCACGCCGACGCCAAGCACCCCAACTGCGCCTACCAATGGATGGACTGGTCGCTGCAGCCGAAGGTCCAGGGTGACGTGGCCGCCTGGTTCGGTTCGTTGCCCGCGGTGCCTGCAGCTTGCAGTGGCAGCGAATTGCTCGGCGCCGAGGGTTGCAAGACCAACGGCTTCGACAACTTCGACAAGATCGCCTTCTGGAAAACCCCGCAGGCCCAGGGTGGCAAGTTCGTGCCCTACAGCCGCTGGACTCAAGATTACATCGCCATCATGGGTGGGCGCTGAGGGTATCTTCGCCTGTTCCGGCCCTGTGGTGTGATCCCTGTGGGGTCGGCTTGCCGGGGCCAGGGCCGATACAGGCAACACAAGAACAACAGAGAACCGCGTATGTCCCTAGCCGTCCAGTTCACCCAGGTTTCCCGTAGCTTCGGCGAGGTCCAGGCCGTCGACCGGGTCAGCATCGACATCAGCGATGGGGAGTTCTTCTCCATGCTCGGCCCGTCCGGCTCCGGCAAGACCACCTGCCTGCGCCTGATCGCCGGCTTCGAGCAGCCAAGCAGCGGCTCGATCCGTATCCACGGCCTGGAAGCTGCCGGCGTGCCGCCCTACCAGCGTGACGTCAATACCGTGTTCCAGGACTACGCGTTGTTCCCGCACATGAACGTGCTCGACAACATCGCCTATGGCTTGAAAGTCAAAGGCGTGGGCAAGGCCGAACGCCACAGCCGCGCCGAGCAAGCCCTGGCCATGGTTGCCCTGGCCGGCTACGGCGCGCGCAAGCCGGCGCAGCTTTCGGGTGGCCAGCGCCAGCGTGTGGCCCTGGCGCGGGCACTGGTCAACCGGCCCCGCGTGTTGCTGCTGGACGAGCCATTGGGCGCGCTGGACCTCAAGCTGCGCGAACAGATGCAGGGCGAGCTGAAGAAGCTGCAACGCCAGCTAGGCATCACTTTCATCTTCGTCACCCATGACCAGACCGAGGCGCTGTCGATGTCGGACCGGGTCGCGGTGTTCAACCGCGGCCGCATCGAACAGGTCGACACCCCGCGCAACCTGTACATGAAACCCGCCACCACCTTCGTCGCCGAATTCGTCGGAACGTCCAACGTGATGCGTGGCGAATTGGCGCTGGCGCTCAACGGCCACCCGGCGCCGTTTTCCATCCGCCCTGAGCATATCCGCCTGGGCGACCTGGTGGTCACCAGCCACGAAGTCCAGGTCAGCGGCCTGCTGCGCGATGTGCAGTACCAGGGCAGCGCCACCCGTTACGAGTTGCAACTGGACAATGGCCAACTGTTGGCGGTAACCCAGGCCAATGACCGCTGGCAGGCACAGCCCCAGGCCTGGCAACCCGGGCAGCGGGTGCAGGCGCACTGGCCGCGCGAGGCGATGACCGTGCTGCAGGAAAGCGCAGGGCCATTGCCATGAGCGCGCTCCGAGGCCTGGCCGATGTGCTGTACCGGCGCCCCAACCTGTACCTGGCCCTGCTGCTGATCCCGCCGCTGACCTGGTTTGGCGCCATCTACCTGGGCTCGTTGCTGAACCTGTTGTGGCAGGGTTTCTACACCTTCGACGACTTCACCATGGCGGTCACCCCGGACCTGACCCTGGGCAACTTCGCCGCGCTGTTCAACCCGTCGAACTTCGACATCATCCTGCGGACCCTGGGCATGGCGGCGGCGGTGTCACTGGCCAGCGCGGTACTGGCGTTTCCCATCGCCTACTACATGGCGCGCTACACCCGCGGCAAGACCAAGGCATTTTTCTATATCGCCGTGATGATGCCGATGTGGGCCAGCTACATCGTCAAGACTTACGCCTGGACCCTGCTGCTGGCCAAGGGAGGGGTGGCCCAGTGGTTCGTCCACCAGTTGCACCTGGATGCGCTGCTGCAAGCCGTGCTGACGGTGCCGGGCGTGGGCGGCAGCACGCTGTCGACCTCGCACCTGGGGCGCTTCATGGTGTTCGTGTACATCTGGCTACCGTTCATGATCCTGCCGATCCAAGCCTCGCTGGAGCGCTTGCCGCCGTCGCTGTTACAGGCCTCGGCAGACCTTGGCGCACGCCCCGGGCAAACCTTCATGCAGGTGATACTGCCGCTGTCGATCCCCGGTATCGCCGCCGGCTCGATCTTCACCTTCTCGCTTACCCTTGGCGACTTCATCGTGCCGCAGTTGGTTGGCCCACCCGGCTACTTCATCGGCAGCATGGTCTATGCCCAGCAAGGAGCGATCGGCAACATGCCGATGGCGGCGGCATTTACCTTGGTGCCGATCGTGCTGATTGCGCTGTACCTGTTGATCGTCAAGCGCCTGGGGGCCTTCGATGCACTCTGAACAAGCCTCTACAGGGTTGCGCCTGGCGGCCTGGGGCGGGCTATTGTTCCTGCATTTCCCGATCCTGATCATCTTCCTGTACGCCTTCAACACCGAAGACGCAGCGTTCAGCTTCCCGCCCACGGGTTTTACCCTTAAGTGGTTTGCCGTGGCCTTTGCCCGCACCGATGTGCTGGAAGCGATCAAGCTGTCGTTGCAGGTCGCCTGCCTGGCGACCTTGATCGCCCTGGTGCTCGGCACACTGGCATCGGCCGCACTGTACCGGCGCAGCTTTTTCGGCAAAGAGGCCATATCGCTGATGCTGATCCTGCCCATCGCCCTGCCCGGCATCATCACCGGCATCGCCCTGCTCTCGGCGTTCAAGACCTTGGGCGTGGAGCCCGGGGTGTTCACCATCGTGGTCGGCCACGCCACATTCTGCGTGGTGATCGTCTACAACAATGTGATCGCCCGCCTGCGGCGCACCTCACACAGCCTGATCGAGGCCTCCATGGACCTGGGTGCCGATGGCTGGCAGACCTTTCGCTACATCATCCTGCCGAACCTCGGCTCGGCACTGCTGGCCGGCGGTATGCTGGCCTTTGCCCTGTCGTTCGATGAAATCATTGTCACGACCTTCACCGCCGGCCACGAACGCACTTTGCCGATCTGGTTGCTCAACCAGCTCAGCCGGCCGCGCGACGTACCGGTGACCAATCTGGTTGCCATGCTGGTGATGCTGGTGACCATGTTGCCGATCCTTGGCGCCTATTACCTGACCCGTGGCGGCGACAGCGTTGCGGGCAGTGGCAAATGACCCTGGAGGAGTACCCGATGCAAACGCAGATGCTGATCAATGGCCAACTGGTCGCCGGCCAAGGCCCGACCTGGACCGTGCTCGACCCGGCGCTGGGCACCGCCCTGGCGCAGATCAATGAAGCCAGCGAAGCCCAGGTGGACAGCGCCGTGCGTGCCGCCGACCATGCGTTCGACAGTTGGTCGCAAACCAGCCCCAAGGACCGCGCCCAGGCGTTGTTGACCCTGGCAGACACCATTGAGGCGCATGGCGATGAACTGGCTCGGCTGGAATCGCAGAATTGCGGCAAACCCTTGAGTGCCGCGCGCAACGACGAGATTCCGGCGATTGCCGACGTGTTTCGTTTTTTCGCCGGTGCGGCGCGTTGCCTGTGCGGCTCTGCGGCAGGTGAATACCTGCCGGGCCACACGTCGATGATCCGTCGCGACCCCTTGGGCGTGGTGGCATCGATCGCGCCGTGGAACTACCCGCTGATGATGCTGGCCTGGAAGATCGCCCCGGCCCTGGCGGCCGGCAACACGGTGGTGATCAAACCCTCCGAGCTGACCCCGTTGACCGCTTTGCGCCTGGGGGAACTGGCTCAGGACCTGCTGCCGGCCGGGGTGCTGAACATTCTGTTTGGCCGTGGCCAGACGGTCGGCAACCCACTGGTTACGCACCCCAAGGTCCGCATGGTGTCGCTGACTGGCTCGATCCCCACCGGCGCCCATATCATCAGCGCCACCGCCGACAGTGTGAAGCGCATGCACATGGAGCTGGGCGGCAAGGCACCAGTCCTGGTGTTCGATGATGCCGACATCGATGCCGCGATCGAAGGTATTCGCACCTTCGGTTTCTACAACGCCGGCCAGGACTGCACCGCGGCTTGCCGCCTGTATGTGCAGGCCGGTATCTATGAGCGCTTCGTCGAGCGCCTGGGGGAAGCGGTAGCCAGCATCAAGCCCGGCCTGCAGGAGGCCGAGGGCACCGAACTGGGGCCGCTGATCAGCGCCCAGCACCGCGACAAGGTCGCCGGCCTGGTACAGCGTGCCATCGCCCAGCCGCACATTCGCCTGGTGACCGGTGGCAAGGTAATCGAGGGCGATGGGTACTTTTTCGAGCCGACGGTGCTGGCCGACGCCCTGCAGGATGATGAGATCGTGCGCAACGAAGTGTTCGGCCCGGTGGTGACGGTAACCCGTTTCAGCGACGAAGCGCAGGCGCTGGAATGGGCCAACGACTCCAACTATGGCTTGGCCTCCTCGGTCTGGACCCGCGACACCGGCCGCGCCCACCGCCTGGCAGCCCGCCTGCAATATGGCTGCACCTGGGTGAATACCCATTTCATGCTGGTCAGTGAAATGCCCCATGGCGGGCAGAAACACTCGGGGTACGGCAAGGACATGTCGATGTATGGGCTGGAGGACTACACCTGTGTGCGGCATGTGATGATCAAGCATTGATTATCATGCTCGGTCACGCTGGGTCCGCTCAACCGCGTTCAAGATAGGGAGCAACTGTCTTTCTCAAAATTTGAAAAGCCTGCGCGATTCATTGTAGGAGCGGGTTCACCCGCGAAAGGGCCAGGCCTGCGGACCGATTTCTGCCAGGCATTGTGCGTTGCTGGCACCACCGTATTCGCGGGTGAACCCGCTCCTACATCGATCGATAATGCCGGCCCAACCCCGCAGAACTACCGGCCACCCCCGCCCGTTGTAATCGATGGACTCGCCCCCGCCGAGGCATCACAGTGCCACGGTGGCGTTCGAAGAAGCCAACGGCAGCGAGGGCGAGACCATGAAAAAGCATAGTTCCAAGCAAGCTTCTCTGTCTTCCACTGATGTGGAATCTTGCACCACCATTGCGATCGACCTGGCCAAACAGGTCTTTCAATTGGCAGGTGAGGATGCTACTGGCAGGGTTATCTACGAAGATCGCATTAAATCGCGGCAAGCTTTCCACGATTTCCTGATCAGATTGCCCTCCACAATGGCCGTCTTGATGGAGTGCGGCCCTGGTGCACAAGCCTGGGCAAGGCTGTTGCAGACCCAAGGTAACCCAGTGCGTATTCTTCCTGCGCAGCGCGTTGCCGAACACCGCAGCGGTGCAAAGAACGACCGCAACGACACCCATGCCATTTTGCGTGCCGGCCGAGATAGCAGCATCGCGGCGATACCCATCAAGAGCACCGCAGCATTGGCCATCCAGGCCCTGCACCGTGTTCGGCGCGGCAGCATCAAGCGGCATACAGCCTTGGGTAATCAGATGCGTGGCTTGCTGCTTGAGCACGGCGTATCCATGCCGCAGGGCGATGCAGCGATCATCAAGCATGTGCCGCGGTGCCTGGAGGATGCTTCTTTGCCTTTGCCAGACTTGTTGCGCGAGCTGCTCGATGAGCTGTTGGCTGACTGGCTGTCCCTGGGTGAGCGCATCGCCCGGTTGAGTAAGCGGCTGGAAGCGACAGCTCGCGAGGACAAGGTTGCGCAGAGACTGATCACCATTCGTGGCGTCGGCGCCATCACCGCCACCGCGATTGTCGCGAAGCAGACAGAGCCCAGCCGTTTCGCCAGTGGCCGAATGTATTCAGCCTTCTTCGGCATCGTGCCCGACCAGCACAGCAGCGGAAACAAGGTCAGATTGGGCAGGATGAGCAAACGAGGTGATGGCTACATACGCAGCCTGATGATTCAGGGCGCGCATGCTGTCTTGAGTCAGCTAAAGCCTGATTCCGATCAGCCAGACGATCGCCGCCTCTTACGCTGGCTGTCTCGCCTTGGACGCAAGGAGGCGGCGATCAGACTGGCTAATCGGAATCTGCGCATCATCTGGGCGCTATTGCAGAGCGATCAGGTTTATCAACGCAAACCGAACAGCAAGCCGGAGGCGGCTATGAGCCTCTGACCAACCGAGTAATGCCACCGGGGCGCTAAGCGCTCCAACCCCTGCTAGTGAACATCGACCCTTGGTAAGACCGTCGCAGATTGATGCCTCCGCTCCTACAGGCCTGTTAGTGGCCTCAATGTAAACGGCACTCTGCGAGCTCACCACGATGGTGGCCAGAAGCAAAAAGCTTCCTCGAATAGGCCTGATACATAGATGCAACCGGGTTCCTATGTTCAAAAGCAGCTAGACAGTGTGGGCGAGTCCATACATAGGAGCGGGTTCACCCGCGAAAGGGCCAGGCCTGCGGACCGATTTCTGCCAGGCATTGTGCGTTGCTGGCACCACCGTATTCGCGGGTGAACCCGCTCCTACATCGATCGATGATACCGGCCCGGCCCCGCAGGGCTGCCGGCCACCCCCGCCCGTCGTAGGAGCGGGTTCACCCGCGAAAGGGCCGGGCCTGCGGACCGATTTCTGCCAGGCATTGTGCATTGCCGGCACCACCGTATTCGCGGGTGAACCCGCCCCGACATCGATCGATAATGCCGGCCCAACCCCGCAGAACTACCGGCCACCCCCGCCCGTTGTAGGAGCGGGTTCACCCGCGAAAGGGCCGGGCCTGCGGACCGATTTCTGCCAGGCATTGTGCATTGCCGGCACCACCGTATTCGCGGGTGAACCCGCCCCGACATCGATCGATAATGCCGGCCCAACCCCGCAGAACTACCGGCCACCCCCGCCCGTTGTAGGAGCGGGTTCACCCGCGAAAGGGCCGGCCCTGCGGACCGATTTCTGCCAGGCATTGTGCATTGTCGGCACCACCGTATTCGCGGGTGAACCCGCCCCGACATCGATCGATAATGCCGGCCCAACCCCGCAGAACTACCAGCCGCCCCCGCCCGTTGTAGGAGCGGGTTCACCCGCGAAAGGGCCGGCCCTGCGGACCGATTTCTGCCAGGCATTGTGCATTGTCGGCACCACCGTATTCGCGGGTGAACCCGCCCCGACATCGATCGATAATGCCGGCCCAACCCCGCAAAACTACCGGCCACCCCAGCCCGTTGTAGGAGCGGGTTTACCCGCGAAAGGACCGGGCCTGCTAGCCGATTTCTGCCAGGTATTGTGCGTTGCCGGCACCACCGTATTCGCGGGTGAACCCGCTCCTACATCGATCAATGATGCCGGCCCGGCCCCGCAGGGCTACCGGCCACCCCGCCTGCTGTAGGAGCGGTCTTCAGTCGCGAATTGGGCGCGCAGTGCCCCAGGTATTTTTCGTGGTTAGACTGAGGCCCTGGGGCCGCTGCGCGGCCCTTTCGCCACACAAGGCCGCTCCTTCAGAATCAGTCGCGCAGATCCGACTCATGAATCGGGTTGGCCCGGCTGGTAGCGCGCTGGTACTGCGCCGGCCAGGTGGCCTTGTTACCGCCCAGGTCGTCGTCGGCATGCAGCGGCCAGTAAGGGTCGCGCAGCAGTTCGCGGGCAAGGAAGATGAGGTCGGCCTGGCCGGTACGCAGGATATGCTCGGCTTGCGCCGGTTCGGTGATCATGCCCACGGTGCCGGTGGCAATTTCAGACTCTTTGCGCACGCGCTCGGCGAAACGGGTCTGGTAGCCGGGGCCGGTAGGTATTTCGGCGTTTACCGAAGTGCCGCCAGAGGACACGTCGATCAAATCGACGCCCAGGTTACGCAGGCGCCGGGCCAGTTCGACGGTTTCATCCGGGTTCCAGCCGTCTTCCACCCAATCGGTTGCCGATACCCGCACGAACAGGGGCAATTCGGCAGGCCATACCTTGCGCACCGCTTCCACCACTTGCAGGGTCAGGCGGATGCGGTTTTCGAAGCAACTGCCGTATTCGTCACGCCGCTGGTTGCTCAGCGGTGACAGGAACTGGTGCAGCAGGTAGCCATGGGCGGCGTGAACCTCGAGCACTTTGAAGCCGGCCTGCAACGCGCGCTCGGCTGAGGCAACGAAGGCACCGACCACCTCCTGGATATCGCCCGGGGTCAGCTCGCGTGGCGCTGTATGTTGCGGGTCGAAGGCAATCTTCGAGGGCCCCACCGGCTGCCAGCCACCCTCCTCGGGTTTGACGCTGCCGTGCTTGCCCAGCCAGGGGCGGTAGGTGCTGGCCTTGCGCCCGGCGTGCGCCAGCTGGATGCCGGGCACGGCGCCCTGGGCGGTGATGAAGCGGGTGATGCGTTGCAGCGGGGCGATCTGTGCGTCCTCCCACAACCCAAGGTCTTCGGCGGTGATGCGGCCATCGGCGGTAACCGCCACGGCCTCGGTGATCACCAGGCCCGCGCCACCCACGGCGCGGCTGCCCAGGTGAACGAGGTGCCAGTCGTTGGCCAGGCCATCGACTGCAGAATACTGGCACATCGGCGAAACGGCGATGCGGTTGGGCAACGTCAGTTGACGCAGGGTGTAAGGCTCGAGCAGCAGGCTCATGAGGGCACCTCCCAAGAACTCCAATGGTGATCCGGCCCGGACACTCAATAGCACGTCCCTGGCCTGGGTCCGGTCATACTTCAGACTAGACCAGAATGCCTGGGGGGAAGGTTCCATGGGATTTTGGGCAAGTTGTTCACAGACGCCTGTGGCCAGCCGCTGCCGCCTTCATGGGGCGCACCTCAGGATTGCGGTCAACGCGGCTCCATGTGGGCAATCATCAACTGCACACTTTCATTGCCACGAAACTCGTTCACATCCAGCTTGTACGCCAACTCGACCCAGCGCACCGTCGGGTTCGGCCATATTTCACGGTCGATGCCGAAGGCAATGCCATCCAGCCGCACCGAGCCACACTCGCTCTTCAGTACCACTTTCAAGTGCCGTTCGCCCACCACGCGCTGCTCCACCAATTGGAACACGCCATGAAACAGCGGCTCAGGGAAATGCTGGCCCCATGGCCCGGCATTGCGTAGCGCCTTGGCCAGATCGAGGTGGAATTCTTCCACCGCCAGGCTGCCATCGGACAGCAAGCGCCCGGTCAGGTCGTCTTCACGCAGCTGGCGCCGTACCTCTTCGTCGAAAGCCTCGGCAAAGGCCGCGAAATTTCCCTCTGGCAACGACAAGCCAGCGGCCATGGCGTGGCCGCCGAACTTGCTGATCAATTGCGGGTGGCGCGCCGCCACGGCATCCAGCGCATCGCGAATATGGAACCCTGGCACAGAACGCGCCGAGCCCTTCAGCATGCCAGCGCCCGCATCGGCGAAGGCAATGGTCGGCCGGTGGTAACGCTCCTTCAGCCGCGACGCCAGGATACCGATCACGCCCTGGTGCCAGTCGGCATCGAACAGGCACAAGCCGTAAGGCATCGACTCGACCGGCAGGTCCTTGAGCTGGGCCAACGCCTCGCGCTGCATGCCCTGCTCGATGGACTTGCGGTCCTGGTTCAGGTCATCCAGCTGCTGCGCCATGTCCTGGGCCAGCGCCGGGTCTTCGCACAGCAGGCATTCGATGCCCAGGCTCATGTCGTCCAGGCGCCCGGCAGCATTCAGGCGTGGGCCAAGAATGAAACCCAGGTCGGTGGAGGTGATGCGCCGGTGATCGCGGCGGGCCACCTCAAGAATGGCCTTCAAGCCCGGGCGGGCACGGCCGGCACGGATGCGCTCCAGGCCCTGGTGCACCAGGATGCGGTTGTTGGCATCCAGCGGCACCACATCGGCCACACTGCCCAGGGCGACCAGGTCGAGCAGTTCACCGATGTTCGGCTGGGGTTGTGTCGCGTAGCGGCCCAGGCTGCGCAGGCGCGCGCGCAGGGCCATCAGCACATAGAAGATGACCCCGACCCCGGCCAATGCCTTGCTCGGGAAGCTGCAACCCGGCTGGTTGGGGTTGATGATGGCGTCGGCATCGGGCAGCTGTTCGCCCGGCAGGTGATGGTCGGTCACCAGCACTTTCAGCCCAGCGGCCTTGGCAGCGGCCACCCCGTCGACACTGGAAATGCCGTTGTCCACGGTAATCAGCAACTGCGGCTGGCGCTGCAGGGCAACTTCGACGATTTCCGGGGTCAGGCCGTAACCGTATTCAAAACGGTTGGGCACAAGGTAGTCGACATGGGCAGCCCCCAGCAAACGCAAGCCCAGCACCCCAACCGTACTTGCGGTGGCACCGTCGGCGTCGAAGTCGCCGACAATGAGAATGCGCTGGCGCTGGTCTATGGCAGCGACCAGCAGGTCGACGCCGGCCTCGATGCCCTTGAGCTGCTGGTAGGGCAACAGCCGCGCAAGGCTTTTGTCCAGCTCGGCCTCGCTTAGCACGCCGCGTGCGGCATACAAACGGGTGAGCAAGGGTGGCAGGTTACCCAGAAAAGGCAGGGGCGCAGGCAGGGGGCGAGGTTCGATACGCATGGGTTGCTTCAGCCACGCTCACCCAGTAACCACTGCAGTTGCACTTCGTGCTGGCCACGGTCGTCGGTGACGAAGACCGTACCTTCGCTGATCATCACATCCCACTTGATGGCGCGCGGCATGTCGGCGGCCAGGGTTTCCAGCACCTCCTGCGGCACTGCGGCGATGTTCAGGTTCTTGAGGTTCCTGACCGCGCTGACCACCTTGCCTTCCCACACGCGCAGGCTGCCATAGGCCAGCAGGCTGGTGCGTTCGGTGCGCCGCGAGCACCAGGTCAGGCGCTCGGCATCGGGTTGGCCCACTTCGATCCAGTGCAGCACGCGGTCGTCCAGGCTCTTTTCCCACAGTGCCGGCTCATCCACATCCGACAGGCCACGGCCGAACGACAGGTTCTCGTTGTACCAGAGCGCGTAGGCCAACAACCGCACCGCCATGCGCTCTTCGGTTTCCGAGGGGTGGCGCGCGATGGTCTGCTTGACGCTTTCGTAGACGTTACGGTCAAGATCGGTGAGATTCAGTTCGAACTTGTAGGTGGTGGACGGCTGGGCCATGGTCGACGGGCTTCGTGCAAAAGAAAAGTCGCACAGTCTAACCCATCCGCACTCGCCATGCGCCGCAGCAGTACCCGGCGAAACCGCCGTGTGATAAAACCACCGCTCTGCCCAACTGCCACGGATGCCTCATGTCGACGCCCAGCAAACCCCTCGCCGGCCTCAAAGTTGTCGAACTCGGCACACTGATCGCCGGGCCATTCGCCTCTCGCATCTGCGCCGAATTCGGTGCTGAGGTGGTCAAGGTCGAATCGCCCGATGGCGGCGACCCGCTGCGCAAGTGGCGCAAGCTGTACGAAGGCACCTCCCTGTGGTGGTTCGTGCAGGCGCGCAACAAAAAGTCGCTGACCCTCAACCTGAAGCACCCCGAAGGCCGTGAGGTATTGCAAAGGCTGCTGTCCGACGCCGATATCCTGATCGAGAATTTCCGCCCGGGCGTGCTCGAAAAACTTGGCCTGGGCTGGGATGTGCTGCATGCGCTCAACCCGGGGCTGGTCATGGTGCGCCTGTCGGGCTTTGGCCAGACCGGGCCGATGAAGGACCAACCAGGTTTTGGTGCCGTAGGCGAGTCGATGGGCGGCCTGCGCTACATCACCGGCTTCGACGACCGGCCGCCGGTGCGCACCGGCATTTCGATCGGCGACTCGATCGCCGCCTTGTGGGGCGTTATCGGTGCGCTGATGGCGCTGCGCCACAGGGAGGTCAACGGCGGCCAGGGCCAGGTGGTGGACGTCGCGCTGTACGAAGCCATCTTCGCCATGATGGAAAGCATGGTCCCGGAATTCGATGTATTCGGTTTTATCCGTGAACGCACCGGCAACATCATGCCCGGCATTACCCCCTCCTCCATCCACACCAGCGCCGACGGTAAGCATGTACAGATCGGCGCCAACGGCGATGCGATCTTCAAGCGCTTCATGCAGGCCATCGGGCGTGCCGACCTGGCCGACGACCCAGGCCTGGCCAGCAACGATGGCCGTGACCTTCGCCGTGATGAACTGTACGGGGTGATCGACCGCTGGGCCAACAGCCTGCCGCTGGACACGCTGATGCAGGTGCTGACCGCCGCCGAGGTCCCGGCCAGCCGGATCTACTCCGCCGAGGACATGTTCAGCGACCCGCAGTACCTGGCACGGGAAATGTTCCTCCAGGCCAAGCTGCCCGACGGCAAACCATTCAAGATGCCTGGCATCGTGCCCAAGCTGTCGGAAACCCCAGGTTCCAGCGAATGGGTAGGTCCGGCCCTGGGCGAGCACACCGAGGCACTGCTGGCCAGCCTTGGCTATGACGCGGCAGCCATCGCCAGCCTGCGCGCCGCAGGCACGGTCTGAACCAGGCGCAGCCCGGCCGCATGCGCGCCGCCCGCCACCTACGCCCGGTGGTCCTGCTTTGCGGGCTGATGGCCGCATTGCTGGTGCACCCTGCCAGTGCCAAGGAGCGCCTGACCTGGCTGGTGCGTGACCTGCCGCCATTCACCATTTTCGACGGCCCGGAGCAAGGCCGAGGGGTGATCGACCAACTGCTGCCCCTGTTGATTGCGCAGATGCCCGAGTACGATCACATCATCCAGCGCGTCAACCGTGCCCGCGGAATCCAGATGCTGCAGGACCGCAACACCTTCACCTGCGACCCGACGCTGCTGTGGACACCCCAACGTGAGGAATATGTGCGGTTCTCCCTGCCCTTCCTGGGCGTGCTCAGTGGCGGCCTGGTGGTCCGCAAGGAAAACCAGGCACTGCTGCGCCTCTATCTGCACGGCCAGCAGGTGGACCTGCATGGCGTGCTGAGCAACACCGCACTGAAACTGGGAGTCGTTGCCGAACGCAGTTATGGCGTGCAGATCGACAGCATTCTGCATCAGCTGCCAGACACTGCGCTCAGCCGCCATTACGGTAACGAAGCCACCGCCAACCTGCTGCAGATGCAGCAGTTGGGGCGCCTGCGCCTGGTGCTCGGCTACTGGCCTGAGGTGCGTTACCTGATCCAGCAGCAAGGCGCCGCGCTGGCCGATTATCAGTTCTATCCAGTGCAGGGGGTGGAGCGCTACCAGTTTCTGCACGTGGGGTGCTCGGACAGCGAACTGGGGCGCGCTGCAGTGGCGCATATCGACCAGTTGCTGCCTGCGTTGCGACGGGACGTGCTGCCTGGGCTGTATGCCCACTGGCTGGATCCGATCTCGCGCAAGAACTACCTGGAAGAAAGCCAGCGGTTCTTTGAAGCACATTAAACGCCTGCACCGGCCCTATCGCCGGCAAACTAGCCGTCATAGGCAATGCATCACTTATTGATCTAGCAGGGACTTTGGACTGCCCCCAATAAGTTGGACAGTTTCAGCTAGCAGCCCCTGCAGCATGAGCCCTGTATTTCACAGGGCTCATGCCATTGAGCTTTAGCTTGATGCGGTCATGGTTGTAGTAGTGGATGTACTCATCCAGACCGGATTTCAGTTCTTCAACGCTCTTGAAGCGCTGCGGGTAGAAAAATTCGGACTTAAGCGTACCAAAAAAGCTCTCCATAGCCGCATTATCCAAGCAGTTTCCTTTGCGTGACATGCTCTGCTTCACCCCTTGCTCGGCCAGTTTGTGGCGGTACTGCGAGTGTTGGTAGTGCCAGCCTTGATCCGAGTGGAGTACCAGTTTCGGCTTGTTTCCCAGGCGCTTGAAGGCCTTGCCCAGCATGTTGGTAACCAGCCCAAGGCATGGCCTGCTGGCCACTTCGTAGGCCACAATTTCGGCGTTGTACAAGTCCATCACGGGGGAGAGGTAGACTTTTTCCTGAGCCACTTTGAACTCGGTCACATCGGTCACCCACTTCTGATTCGGGCGCTGGGCGATAAAGTTTCGCTCCAGCAGGTTGGGCGCGATGGTGCCGACGACTCCCTTGTACGACCGATATTTTTTCGGCCGCACGAGTGAGCGAAGATCAAGCTCGATCATCAAACGCTCCACCACTTTTTTGTTAACCAAGGTCCCGCCATTGCGGATCACGATCGCAACGCGCCGGTAACCGTAAAGCCCTTTTTCCTCGTGATAGACACGCTGAATCATCTGCTTCAGAGCAGCATGCTTATCAGGTTTGGCCTGCGCTTGAAGCTGGTAATAGAACGTACTGCGCGGCAGATCCGCCAACTCCAGAACAGCGGCCAAGGGAAACCTGTCCTTGAGCGCAGACACGATCAGGGTTTTTTGGGCTGCCTTCGCTCCTGCTTCTTCAACTCTTCCAGCTTTTTTAGGTAAGCGTTCTCCATGCGCAGCCATTCAAGCTCAGCCAGCAACTGGTCGCGGCTTTTATCGGTGTCATCAGAGGTTGTGGGTTTGATGGGGTAAGGCTTTTTCGACATGGCAGCAGGTTTTCTTCTCTTGGGAGCAGGCGAAGCCGGACTTCCACTGTAGTACTGCCGCGCCCAAATGCCTATCTGCGAAGACTGACCAAGACCAAAATGGGCGGCGGTCTGGCGCAAGGAAAGCTGATGCTTGTGCATGTACTCAAGGACTGAGCGCTTGTAGGTCGCACTGTACCGCTGGCCTGGTTTACGCAGACTGAACTGGCCATGTTTCTGGAAGCTGGAGACCCAGCGCCGCAGCAGGCTGAAGTCCACTGCAAGTCGCTGGGCTACTTTTCGGAAACCTTCACCACCCTCCAGGTAGGCATGAACGGCTGTAAGCTTGAATTGGTCTGAGTACTTGCTCATATGGACACCCCAAGAAATTGGATTGGTGTCCAACTTCTTGGGGGCAGTCCACTTTGTGGGAGCGGGCATGCCCGCGAAAAATCCAGAGCGGTGGCTGGCACCGGCTACGCCGGTGTTCGCTGGCACGCCCGCTCCCACACAGGCCGCGTCGCGCTTACGAATTGAGTCCGCGGCGACAGGGCCGGTAGAGAACCCAGAAAAAAGAAACCCCGGGCGCTGGGGAAGGACGCCCGGGGTCAAGCGAAAGCCCTTGAGGACTTCCCGTGGCAGCTTTGCCAACGCCGGAGCAAAGCGCTGGCTGGCTGCCCCTACTGTGTCAGATGAATCCTTTAGGCAAAGGTTCCCTGCGGTTGCTGGCGTTGTTGCAGCGCAGCGATCACGCAAGGCTGCAACCGCCCTTCGGCGATCTGCAGGTCACGGTGCAAACCGTCCACCAGGTCGATCAACAGCCGGTGTTCCTGTAACTGGCGCTCGCTGACAGTACGCTGCAAGGTCACCCCTGTGAGGCCGCCTTGAACCGTGAGCTGGCGATTACCGTTGGCATCGGCAACGCCGAGGTGGGTCTGATAAGGGCTCAGTGCATCGTTGAGCAGGCTGCAGATTCTTTCCATCCGGTTCACTCGCTGCGTGGTGGGATATAGAGCAACTGACCCGCGCGAACAGCGGAAAGTTCGCCATGCTGTGGCTGTTGACCGAATGCCCGCGCTAGAGGCGTGGCTGCAGCGTTTGCAGGGCGCGCTGCAGGCGCGGCATCGACAACGGCCAGGGCAGCTCGGCGAGTACCCATAGGCCTTGCTTGCGCGCCTCTTGGGCCAGGTCGAAACGCTGCGGCGCAGGCTGGCCGACGAACAACAGGGCACGGGCCTGGGGCGGCCGGGCAAGCAAGGCACGGCCGGCCCTGGTTGGCATGGCATGGTCGAGGATCAGCAGATCCGGGCGGCGTTCGGCGCCAAGGCCGGCATCCAGTTCAGCCGTGGTCGCGCTGATGCGCACAGCGAACACGCCTTGGGCGTTGAGGGCCTGGTGCAGCAGGATCTGGTGCGATGGGCGTGCTTGATGAATCAACACGACGGTCTGGTGCATGAGCCGCTCCTGATGGGAGGACCGGCTAATTTAGGCGCTGGTGAATGCCGCCTGAATAGGATGATTCTGATTAAGCTGCGGGAACTGGCTATACCGCGTCAGCTGAAGCCAACGCGGTTGCCTGCAGGAGCGGCCTTGTATCGCGACGGGGCTGCGCAGCAGCCCCAGGCACACCCATTACAATGGCTTGCCGCGGTTGCCATGCTGGCTGACAAAGCCCTGTACCGCTTTCAGGTCATTGGCCAGCACCGTGCAACGCTCCTCACGGCTGAACAGGTCGCTGAGGTGCGCCGGCAGCTCGAGTGCCTTGCCCACACCGGCCTTTTCTACCGCTTCAGGGAACTTGACCGGGTGCGCGGTACCCAGCACCACCATCGGCGTGTCCAGGTTGCGGCGGCACTCACGGGCGGCCTTGACGCCGATCGCGGTGTGCGGGTCGAGGACCTCGCCAGTGGCAGCGAACACCTCGGCGATGGTCTCGCAAGTCTGCTCGTCGCTGACGGCCAACGAATCGAACAGCTTGCGGGCTTCGGTCCAGCGGTCCTGCTCGACGCTGAAGCCGCCACCCTGCTTGAAGTTGGCCATCAGTTCGGCAATTGCGCCACCGTTGCGGCCGTGCAGGTCGAACAGCAGGCGCTCGAAGTTGGACGACACCATGATGTCCATCGACGGCGACAAGGTGGCGTGCAGGGTTTCCTTGACGTACTGGTTGCCGCTCATGAAGCGGTGCAGGATGTCGTTGCGGTTGGTGGCGACGATCAGCTGGCTGACCGGCAGGCCCATGTTGCGCGCCAGGTAACCGGCAAAAATGTCGCCAAAGTTGCCGGTCGGCACCGAGAACGCCACGGAACGCGACGGCCCACCCAACTGCAGGGCGGCATGGAAGTAGTAGACGATCTGGGCCATGATGCGCGCCCAGTTGATCGAGTTCACGGCCACCAGGCGGGTGCCCTTGAGGAACGACTGGTCGGCGAAGCTGGCCTTGACCATTTCCTGGCAATCGTCGAAGTTGCCTTCGATGGCGATGTTGTGGATGTTGTCACCGAAAATGGTGGTCATCTGCCGGCGCTGTACTTCCGACACGCGCTGGTGCGGGTGCAGGATGAAGATGTCGACGTTGTCGCAACGGCGGCAGCCTTCGATGGCCGCGGAGCCGGTGTCACCACTGGTGGCGCCGATGATCACCACGCGCTCGTTGCGCTTGGCCAGCACGTGGTCGAGCAGGCGCCCGAGCAGTTGCAAGGCAAAGTCCTTGAACGCCAGGGTTGGGCCGTGGAACAGCTCGAGTACCCATTCGTTGCTGTTCAGCTGGCGCAGCGGGGCCACCGCTGCGTGGGCGAACTCGCCGTAGGTTTCTTCGAGGATCTTCTTGAAGTCGGCGTCGGCGATGCTGCCTTCAACGAACGGGCGCATGACCCGGAAGGCCAGTTCGTGGTACGGCAGGCCGGCCCACGAAGCGATTTCTTCCTGGGTGAAACGTGGCAGGTTTTCCGGCACATACAGGCCGCCGTCACTGGCCAGGCCAGCCAGCAGCACGTCTTCGAAATTCAGGGCCGGTGCCTGGCCGCGGGTACTGATATAGCGCATGGGTGCAAACCTTTGATTTGAGCGGCAAGCTACGAGCGGCAAGCTACAAGAAAAGCCGACTGGCCTTGCTCTTGTGCTCTGCATCTCGCTGTTGCCGCGAATTTACTCTGTTCGAAGCCTCAAAACTGCACTGCCCTCACTTGCACCTTGCAGCTTGAGGCTTGCCGCTTAGTTGAGCTGCTCGACGCGAATGCGCACAACCTTACCGACCACGTCCTGCAGGGCTTCCAGGGCGACGATGGCATCATTGATGCGCTGCTCGACCACGCCGTGGGTGACCAGGATCATCGGTACCAGGCCGTCCTGTTCCTCGGCTTCCTTCTGCATGATCGACTCGATGTTGATACCACGCTCGGAAAGGATGCTGGCCACCTGGGCCAGCACGCCTGGGTGATCCTTGGCCTGGATACGCAGGTAGTAGGCGCTCTCGCAGGCTTCGATCGGCAGGATCGGGTGGGCCGACAGCGAATCGGGCTGGAAGGCCAGGTGCGGTACGCGGTTTTCCGGGTCGGAGGTCATGGCACGGACCACGTCGACCAGGTCGCCAACCACCGACGAGGCGGTTGGCTCCATGCCGGCACCGGCACCGTAATACAGGGTCGAACCGGCGGCGTCACCGTTGACCATCACGGCGTTCATCACGCCGTTGACGTTGGCGATCAGGCGGTCGGCAGGGATCAAGGTCGGGTGCACGCGCAACTCGATGCCTTCAGCGGTGCGCCGAGCCACGCCCAGGTGCTTGATGCGGTAGCCGAGGGCCTCGGCGTAGTTCACGTCAGCGGTGGTCAGCTGGGTGATGCCTTCGGTGTAGGCCTTGTCGAACTGCAGCGGAATACCGAACGCGATGGAGGCGAGGATGGTCAGCTTGTGCGCAGCATCGATGCCTTCGACGTCGAAGGTAGGGTCGGCTTCGGCGTAGCCCAGCGCCTGGGCTTCGGCTAGCACGTCGGGGAAGGCCCGGCCCTTCTCGCGCATTTCGGTGAGGATGAAGTTGCCGGTACCGTTGATGATGCCGGCCAGCCAGTTGATGCGGTTGGCTGACAGGCCTTCACGAATGGCCTTGATCACCGGGATACCGCCGGCCACGGCCGCTTCGAAGGCGACGATCACGCCTTTTTCGCGGGCCTTGGCAAAGATTTCGTTGCCGTGCACGGCGATCAGCGCCTTGTTGGCGGTGACCACGTGCTTGCCGTTCTCGATGGCCTTGAGCACCAGGTCGCGGGCAATGGTGTAGCCGCCGATCAGCTCGATGACGATGTCGATCTCGGGGTTGCTCGCAACGTCGAACACATCAGCGGTAATGGGGGTACCGGTAATCTGGCAGTTCGGGTTCTGCGAGCGCATGGCGATCTGTGCCACTTCAATACCGCGCCCGGCACGACGGGCAATCTCCTCGGCGTTGCGCTGAAGTACATTGAAGGTTCCGCCACCGACGGTCCCCAACCCACAGATGCCTACTTTGACCGGTTTCACTGTGAACTCCCCATTGAACGGCCGGCACCTTGCCGACCGTGAAACATGCCGTCACCCCATGACGACGGCGTACTGAATTGGATTACTTGGCCAGTGCCAGCTTGGCGACCTGTGGTGCCGGCTGGTAGCCCGGAATGACCTGGCCGCTTTCCAGCACGATGGCCGGCGTGCCGTTGACACCGATCGACTGGCCCAGCTGGAACTGCTTGCCGACCGGGTTGGCGCACTTGGCCGCCTTGATTTCCTCGCCTTCGACCATTTTGTCCATCGCCGCGCGGCGGTCGCTGGAGCACCACACCGCCTGCAATTGCTGGTCACCCGGCGAACCGAGGCCCTGGCGCGGGAAGGCGACATAGCGCACTTCGATACCGCGGCGGTTCAGTTCAGGCACTTCGGCGTGCAGCTTGTGGCAGTACGGGCAAGTGGTGTCGGTGAAAACAGTGATATGCGACTTGGTTTCGCCCTTGGCAGGATAAACCACCATCTCGGCGGCTGGAATGCCGTTGATGAGCTTGGCAACGCCTTGGCGTTCGGTTTTTTCGGTAAGGTTGACCGGCTTGCCGTTCTGGATCTGGAACAGATACCCCTGCATCACGAACTGGCCATCGGCGCTGGCGTAGAGCACCCGGCCGCCCTGCAGCTTGACTTCGTACAGGCCGTTCAGCGGGCTGCTGGCCACGCTTTCCACGGGTACTTCCAGCTCAAGGTTTTGCAGTGATTTACGGATGGCCTGCTCGGCACCGGCATTGCTGTCGGTTGCCGCGGCAAGCGCAAAGGTACTGGCCAGCGCCAACGCGGCGGCGGCGAAAAACTGGGTCACGCGCATGGGAACTCCTGAAGGCGGACAGGGACCGGAGGGCGCCACCGGCGAAAAAGAGCGGTGAGCGTGCGGCCCTTGGTGCAAACCGCCCAAGCCTACCACATCACGCTGCTGGTGAAGGGCCTGGCAAGGACCGGTCGGCGGAACATGAAAAACATTCATCCACGCGGGTGGTGCTGGGCGTGCAACTGTTGCAGGCGAGCCTTGGCCACATGGGTGTAGATCTGCGTGGTCGACAGGTCGCTGTGGCCCAACAGCATCTGCACCACGCGCAGGTCGGCGCCATGGTTGAGCAAATGGGTGGCAAACGCATGGCGCAGCGTATGCGGGGACAACGGCTTGTCGATACCGGCCACACGGGCATGGTGCTTGATGCGGTGCCAGAAGGTCTGGCGGGTCATCTGCTCGCCGCGAAGGCTGGGGAACAGCACATCACTAGGGCGGCCATTGAGCAGTTCGGCACGGCCATCGCGCAGGTAGCGCTCCAGCCATACCACGGCTTCTTCGCCCATGGGAACCAGGCGCTCTTTGCTGCCTTTGCCCATGACCCGCAGCACGCCCTGACGCAGGTTGACCTGGTCGAGGGCCAGGCTAACCAGTTCGGTGACGCGCAGACCACAAGCGTACAGCACTTCGAGCATGGCGCGGTCACGCTGACCGATGGCCTCGCCCAGGTCCGGGGCCTGCAGCAAGGCTTCGACGTCAGCTTCCGACAGCGACTTGGGCAAAGGCTTGCCCAGTTGCGGCATGTCGACCTGCAGGGTCGGGTCGATGGCCACCAGCTTTTCCCGCAACAGGTAACGGAAGAAGCCGCGCAGGCCGGAGATGAAACGTGCTGTCGAGCGCGGCTTGTAGCCTTGCTCCAGGCGCCAGGCCAGGTGGTCGAGAATCAGGTCGCGGCCAGCGTCGGGCAGCGCCACGGAGCGCTCATGCAGCCAGCCGTTGAACAGGGCCAGGTCACTGCGGTAGGACACGCGGGTGTTATCGGACAGGCCTTTCTCGAGCCACAGGGCGTCGAGGAACTGGTCGATCAGGGGGTGGTCTAGGGCGGGCATTCAGGGCTGCTGGGTGTTGGAGATGGGGCTAGTGTTTCACAGCAGCCTGGGGGTTGTCTGTACCGGCCTCTTCGCGGGCGCGCCCGCTCCCACAGGGCCTGCACAGGCTTTGAATGCTTTGCATGGCTTGTAGAAGCGGGCGCGCCGGCGGAAGGGCTAGCGCAGGAGAACTCAGGCCTGGGGCAAAACCGGCACCGGGCGCTTGTCCTCGTCGATCGCGACAAAGCTGAACACCCCGTGGATCGCACGCTCACGGCCGTCCAGGTACATGTTTTCTACGAACACATCCACTTGCACCTGCAAACTGGTGTTGCCGACCTTGATCACCGTGCCCACCAACTCGACGATCGAGCCCGCCGGGATCGGGTGCTTGAAGTCGATGCGGTCGGTGGACACGGTCACCAGCGGCAGGCGGCAGAAGCGCGTGGCGGCGATGAACGACACCTCGTCCATCCAGGCCAGCGCGGTACCGCCGAACAGGGTGTTGTGGTGGTTGGTGGTGTTGGGGAACACCGCCTTGGTCACGCGGGTAACCGACAGCTCGGTGCGGCGCTGAATTTCCTGGTCTCGGGTAGTCATCGCAATTCGATCTTCTGAAGGTTGAAAAAGCAAAAAAGCAGCCCGAAGGCTGCTTTTCTCTCGCTAGGCGGCCTCGGCCACCGGGCAAACTGTACTCAGGACAGTTTTTCCTTGATGCGAGCGGCTTTGCCGGACAGGTCGCGCAGGTAGTACAGCTTGGCTTTACGCACGTCACCACGACGTTTCACGGCCAGGCTATCGATTTGCGGGCTGTAGGTCTGGAAGGTACGTTCTACACCAACGCCGCTGGAGATCTTGCGCACGGTGAAGGCGCTGTTCAGACCGCGGTTACGCTTGGCGATAACGACGCCTTCGAACGCCTGCAGACGGGAACGCTCACCTTCCTTCACTTTAACCTGAACGACAACGGTGTCGCCTGGTGCGAAGGTCGGGATTTCCTTGCTCATCTGCTCGGCTTCGAGCTGCTGGATGATCTTGTTGGTCATGCTGTGCTCCTAAGATGGATACGCGATCCACCATCGATACGTTTAACTATCGTCCCGCTCGCGGAGATATTCCTCGAGCAGCTTCTTCTCTTCTCCAGAAAGCGAGCGACTTTCCAGAAGATCGGCGCGTCGTTCGAAGGTCCTACCAAGGGACTGCTTCATCCTCCAACGCCGGATGTGTGCATGGTTGCCACTTAGCAACACGTCGGGAACACGCTGATCCGCATACACCTCAGGCCGGGTGTAATGCGGGCAATCAAGCAGACCGTCGGTAAAGGAATCCTCTTCCGCCGAGTCCACATGCCCTAAAGCTCCGGGCAGCAGCCGCGTAACCGCATCGATCAGTACCATGGCCGGCAGCTCGCCACCGGAAAGCACATAGTCACCAATCGACCACTCCTCATCGACATGAGCCTCGATAAAGCGCTCGTCGATGCCCTCATAACGACCGGCGATCAGGATCAACGACTCCTGTTCGGCCAGGCCTTTGACCGCTTGCTGAGTTAGCTTGCGGCCTTGTGGCGAAAGGTAGATCACCTTCGCCGCAGCTCCGGTTGCTTGCCTGGCGCTAACCAGTGCATCTTCCAGAGGCTTGATTTTCATCACCATGCCCGGACCACCGCCAAACGGCCGATCATCTACCGTATGGTGACGATCTGTGGTGTAGTCCCGCGGGTTCCAGCAAGTCACCTGAAGCAACCCTTGTTTCACCGCGCGGCTGGTAATGCCGTACTCCGTGATGGCCGAGAACATCTCGGGGAACAACGTAATGACATCTACGCGAAGGTTACCCATCGTTTAGAAATCCGCGTCCCACTCAACCCGCATCGTGCCTGCTTCCAGGTCGATTGCCAGCACGCACTGCTCCGTATAGGGCAACAGCCGCTCGCGATCATCCAGGCTGCCCGCACAGGGCTTGACCACCATTACATCGTTCGCGCCAGTCTCCAACAGGTGATCGACCTTGCCGAACAGGTGTTCGTCCTGGTTGATGACCTTCAGACCCACCAACTGGTACCAGTAGTACTCGTCGGCAGCCAGGTTGGGCAAAAGGCTCCGCGCAATGCAGATTTCGTAACCGCTCAGAAGCCGGGCTTCATCACGATCATCGAGGCCTTTCAGTTTCACGACCAGGCCCTTTTGGGAGCCACGACCGCTGACCAGCTCGACCTGCTTTACCTTGCCTTCGTGCCGAAGCGTCCAGCGCGGATAATCCAACAGGTTTTCAATCGGATCGGTAAAGGAATACACCTTCACCTCGCCGCGAACGCCGTGAACCGAAAAAATCTTGCCAACGACGATGAGGTCGTCAGCCTTTTCTGGCGTCGCGTTCATACGTTTCAGGCAGCGGCCTTGGCAGCGTCCTTCAGCAGCTGAGCAACGCGCTCAGACGGCTGTGCGCCCTGGCTCAGCCAGTAGGTGACGCGCTCCTGGTTGACCGACAGCTTGACTTCGGCGCCCGATGCGATCGGGTTGAAGAAGCCAACGCGCTCAACGAAACGGCCGTCACGGGCGTTACGCGAGTTGGTCACGGTCAGGTGGTAGAATGGGCGCTTTTTCGAGCCGCCACGGGCCAGACGAATGGTTACCATGTGAACATCGTTCCTATAGTCGGTGTTGCAGTTTTTACTGCAAATCTGAATGCCAAATAGGCACACGGGTGCCCAAAAGGCCGCATATTCTCGGGGAATACACGGACATTTGCAAATGACTTTTTCGGCAAGGCACCGCCCCGCCGTCCAGATTTGCCGGTTGCGCCGCGAAATTCGCGGCCGTTGCCCCGCCATGGCGGGGTTCTGGGCGCCTGCCCGACGAAAGGCAGGCACCCGGAATACGTGTTACAGCTTGGGCATGCCGCCACCCGGGAGCATACCGCCCAGGCCGCGCATCATCTTGGCCATGCCGCCCTTGGCAGAGAACTTCTTCATCATCTTCTGCATCTGCTTGTGCTGCTTGATCAGCCGGCCGATGTCTTGCACCTGGGTACCGGAACCCAGCGCGATACGGCGCTTGCGCGAACCGCTGATCAGGTCAGGGTCGCGGCGCTCGGCCGGGGTCATGGAGTTGATGATCGCTTCCATCTGCTTGAACTGCTTCTCGGCCGCGCCCTGGGCGTTGCCCATCTGCGACAGGTTGACCCCGCCGATGCTCGGCAGCTTGTCCATCAGGCCACCCAGGCCGCCCATGTTCTTCATTTGCTGCAGCTGGTCGCGGAAGTCTTCGAGGTCGAAGCCCTTGCCCTTCTTCAGCTTCTTGGCCAGCTTGTCGGCCTTGGCCTTGTCGATGGTCTGCTCGGCCTGCTCGATCAGGCTGAGCACATCGCCCATGCCCAGGATGCGCGAGGCCACACGGTCGGGGTGGAACGGCTCGAGGGCCTCGGTTTTTTCACCCATACCGATGAACTTGATCGGCTTGCCGGTGATGGCACGCACCGACAGCGCAGCACCGCCACGGGCGTCACCGTCGACCTTGGTCAGTACCACGCCGGTCAGCGGCAGCGCCTCGCCAAAGGCCTTGGCGGTATTGGCGGCGTCCTGGCCGGTCATGGCGTCGACCACGAACAGGGTTTCGATCGGCTTGACCGCGGCGTGCAGCGCCTTGATCTCGGCCATCATGTCGGCATCGATGTGCAGGCGGCCGGCGGTGTCGACGATGACCACGTCGATGAACTTGAGCTTGGCTTCGCGGATGGCCGCTTCGGCAATGGCCACCGGCTTCTGGCTGATGTCGGACGGGAAGAAGGTGACACCGATGTCGTTGGCCAGGGTTTCCAGCTGCTTGATCGCCGCTGGGCGATAGACGTCGGCGGACACCACCATCACGCTCTTTTTCTTGCGCTCCTTGAGGAAGCGCGCCAGCTTGCCAGCGGTGGTGGTCTTGCCGGCACCCTGCAAACCGGCCATCAGTACCACGGCAGGCGGGGCGGCATTGAGCGCCAGGTCTTCGTTGGCCGCGCCCATGAGGCTTTCCAGCTCGGCCTGCACGATCTTGACGAACGCCTGGCCAGGGGTGAGGCTGCGCGACACCTCGGTGCCGACCGCACGGTCCTTGACGCTGTTGACGAAATCCTTGACCACCGGCAGGGCGACGTCGGCCTCGAGCAGGGCCATGCGCACTTCGCGCAGCGTATCCTTGATGTTGTCTTCAGTCAGCTTGGCCTTGCCGGTGACGTGGCGCAGCGTCTGTGACAGGCGGTCGGTCAGGTTTTCGAACATGGTGATCCTTTCAGGCCCAGTAAAGCCGAGGTTTGTCAGGCGCCTGCAGGGAAAAGCATACCCGCCAGGCACAGCAAGGCGGCGATTATAGCGAAGTGCGGCGGCGGCGCCCACCTTGGCTTCCGAGCGGCAAGCGGCAAGCGGCAAGCGGCAAGCTACAAGCTACAAGCTACAAGCTACAAGCTACAAGCTACAAGCTACAAGCAAGAGCCGAGGCGCGGGATGGCTGCTTTTTCTTGAAGCTTGCCGCTTAAAGCTTGCAGCTTAAAGCTTGCAGCTTCCAGCTTGCAGCTCACTATGCCAAACTCCGTCTCTTTAAGGCTCGCCAATCAGGACTTATGTTCTCCTCACCCAGCCTCGTTCCCAACCTGATCGCCGCCGGCCTTTATATAGCAGCGGCCATCTACCAGGGCTCATACCTCGCCCAAGGCCGCAAGGCCGACAAGCGCCTGCTTGGCCTGCTCGGTGCCGTTGCGGTGCTGGCCCAGGCCGGCGCACTGTTCTTTCAGCTGATCACCCCACTGGGCCTGAGCCTAGACTTCTTCAGCGCAGCCAGCCTGATCGCCGTGGCAGTGATTGCCCTGACCCTGCTCGCCTGTCTGCGCATACCGGTGGAAAACCTGCTGGTGCTGCTGTTCCCGCTGGGCGCGGTAACGGCCTTGCTGGCGCAGTTCGCGCCACCCGGCACGGTGCCACTGATCGACGAGGAGCCGGGCATTCTTGCGCACATCCTGTTGTCGATCCTGGCCTATGGGCTGTTCACCATTGCCGTGTTCCAGTCGCTGCTGCTGCTGCTGCAGGACCGCCAGCTGAAGAACAAGCACCCGTCCGGGCTGATCCGCAACTTCCCGCCGCTGCAAACCATGGAAAGCCTGTTGTTCGGCTTCCTCTGGGCCGGCTGGTGCCTGCTGTCGCTGTCGCTGATCTCCGGCTGGCTGTTCCTCGAAAACCTGTTCGCCCAGCACCTGGTGCACAAGACCTTGCTGGCCTGCGTTGCCTGGGTCGTATTCAGCGTGCTGCTGTGGGGGCGAACCCGCCTGGGTTGGCGCGGCCACAAGGCCATTCGCTGGACGCTGGCCGGTTTCTGCCTGCTGATGCTGGCCTATTTCGGCAGCAAGCTGGTTCGCGAATTCATTCTGCATATCTGACGGCCACCCATGGACACCCTGCCGTACGCACCGCTACTGGTCACGCTGGCATTGGCGCTGCTCTGGGCAGCGCTGTTCACTGCTGTGGACGTTGCGCGCCTGCAACTCACTGGCGCGCTACGCAGTGGCGATGATGGCCAGCCAGCGTTGCCCGCCCAGGCGCTGGTGCTGTGCGCCAGCCTCGGCAAACTGCTGGTCCTGGGCCTGGCGTGCCTGGTCGGGCAGCGCTACGACGGCGAACACGGCTTCTGGCTGGCCGGGCTGGCCGCTGCCGTGGCCTTGTTGGTGTTTGCCGAGTTCCTGCCGCGGCGCCTGGCGCGGCGCAACCCGCAAGCACTGGCCAGCCTTGGCATAAGCCTGCTGAAAGCGCCGTTGACGCTGCTGCAGCCGTTCGCCTGCCTGCTCGACGGCTGCGCCAAACTGATCTTGCGCCCGTTTCGCGCGCAACCGGCCGCAGTGCCCCTGCACCCGCAGGAAGATGACGACCTGGATGATGATGAGCGCCACGAAGCGCCCCGCCACGGCCTGCTCGACGGCCTGCAGGCGCTGGACAAGGTCACCGTCAATGACATCCTGGTGCCGCGCAGCGAAGTGGACGGCATTAACCTCGACGAGCCGATCGAGCGCATCATCGAACAGCTGATCGTCAGCCGCCACACCCGCCTGCCGGTGTACCACAACGACATCAACCAGGTTGAGGCGATCCTCAACACCAAGCTGATCAGCCATTTGCTGCTCAAGGCCGAGTTGACTTTGGAGGCGCTGCACGGGGCCTGCTACGAGCCGTATTTCGTGCCCGAAAGCACACCGCTGCAAATGCAACTGCTGAACTTCCATAAGCAGCAACGGCGCCTGGGTGTGGTGGTGGACGAGTACGGCGAAGTCCTGGGTATCGTCACCCTGGAAGACATTCTCGAAGAAATCGTCGGCGAGTTCGAAGACGAACAGAGCCTGGAAAACCCGCACGTGCATCCGCAGCCCGATGGCACATTCGTCATCGACGGCACTGCCTCGCTGCGTGAAATCAACCGCAGCCTTGGCTGGCACCTGCCCTGCGACGGCGGGCCGAAAACCCTGAACGGCCTGGTGACCGAAGCACTGGAAAGCATTCCCGAAAGTGCCGTTTGCCTGAAGATCGGCCGCTATCGCCTGGAGATCCTCGAAACCGAGGACAATTGTGCCAGCAAGGTACTGGTGTGGACCCTGGCGCGCTAGCTATACTCGTCCCACGCTTACCCAGCCCCGCCGCCACGCCTGCTACCCGCACCCGGCGTTTCACGGCCAGTCCGCCCCACTGACACGCCCCGCGGTCCTGCTTCCACACCCTGAACAGTGCCCGCCCCCGCCCCTATCCCCCTTGGGCTATCGTCAGTCGGGCGCACACAACAACAAAACGCTCCGGCGCCCGCGCCGCCGTGCCTGCCTTTGCAGCGCACCCGTCGTGGACCAAGCCCATGGAGCCGGACCAGACTGTTAGGGACCTATTTAATGACAAGCAGCACGTATGCCCAAGCCCCTGCGGCGCCGGTCAACTCGCCCGCGCGGGTCGCCACTGCCAGCTTCATTGGCACCGCCATCGAGTTCTACGACTTCTACGTTTACGCCACGGCGGCCGCCCTGGTCATCGGCCCGGTGTTTTTCCCCTCCGGCTCGGGCGCCGCACAGATGCTGGCGGCCTTCCTGACCTTTGGCATTGCCTTTCTTGCCCGGCCGCTGGGCTCGGCACTGTTCGGCCATTTTGGCGACCGGATCGGCCGCAAATCGACCCTGGTCGCCTCGTTGCTGCTGATGGGTGTGTCTACCACGGCCATCGGCGTGCTGCCGGGCTACGACAGCATCGGTGTATGGGCACCGATCATCCTTTGCCTACTGCGTTTCGGCCAAGGCCTGGGCTTGGGCGGCGAATGGGGCGGTGCGGCGCTGCTGGCTACTGAAAACGCCCCGGAGGGCAAGCGCGCCTGGTTCGGCATGTTTCCGCAATTGGGGCCATCGATCGGCTTCCTGGCGGCCAATGGCCTGTTTCTGACCCTGGCCCTGACCCTGAGCGACGAGCAGTTCCGTGAGTGGGGCTGGCGTATCCCGTTCCTGCTCAGCGCCGCCCTGGTGCTGGTAGGCCTGTATGTGCGCCTGAAGCTGGAGGAAAGCCCCGTGTTCGCCAAGGCTGTTGCCCGCCATGAGCGGGTGAAAATGCCGGTGGTCGACCTGTTCGCCAGGCACTGGCGCCCTACCCTGCTGGGCGCTGCCGCCATGGTGGTGTGCTATGCGCTGTTCTATATCTCGACCGTGTTCTCGCTGAGTTACGGCGTGACCACGCTGGGGTACAGCCGGGAGACGTTCCTCGGCCTGCTGTGCTTTGCAGTGGTATTCATGGCGCTTGCGACGCCGCTGTCGGCCTGGCTCAGCGACCGCTACGGGCGCAAGCCGGTGCTGATCGTCGGCGGCCTGCTGGCGGTGGCGTCGGGCTTTACCATGGAGCCTTTGCTGACCTCGGGCTCTACCGCCGGCGTGGCACTGTTCCTGGCCATCGAGCTGTTCCTGATGGGCGTGACCTTTGCGCCGATGGGGGCTTTGCTACCGGAGCTGTTCCCAACCCATGTGCGATACACCGGCGCTTCGGCGGCGTATAACCTGGGTGGGATTGTCGGCGCCTCGGCGGCCCCGTTCTTCGCCCAGAAGCTGGTGAGCATGGGCGGTTTGAGCTGGGTGGGGGGCTATGTGTCGGCAGCCGCAGTGATCAGCTTGATCGCTGTGCTGTGCCTGAAAGAGACCCGCAATACACAGCTGTGAGTCTCAAGCTGCAAGCTACAAGCTACAAGCTACAAGCTACAAGCTACAAGCTGCAAGCGACGCGCATTCTCTTGCAGCTTGAAGCTTGAAGCTTGAAGCTTGAAGCTTCCAGCTTAGAACTCGACCTTGACAGCCTGCGAAGCGCGGGTCGCCTTGGCCCGCGCCGCTTCAACCGACTCGTCGCGCGCCAGGCACACACCCATGCGGCGGGTACCGTTGATTTCCGGCTTGCCGAACAGGCGGATGGCAGTATCCGGCTCGCTCAAGGCTGCACCCAGGTCGGCGAAGCTGGTCTGCTGCGACTGCCCCTGCGGCAAGATCACCGCCGAGGCCGAAGGGCCGAACTGGCGCACCACCGGAATCGGCAGCCCGAGAATGGCACGGGCGTGCAGGGCGAACTGCGACAGGTCCTGGGAAATCAGGGTCACAAGGCCGGTGTCATGCGGGCGCGGCGAGACTTCGCTGAACCACACCTGGTCGCCTTTCACGAATAGCTCCACGCCAAACAGGCCCCGGCCGCCCAGCGCATCGGTGACCGCCTTGGCCACGCGCTGCGACTCGGCCAATGCTTTCTCGCTCATGGCCTGGGGCTGCCAGGACTCCTGGTAGTCGCCCTTCTCCTGGCGGTGGCCGACCGGTTCGAGGAAGGTGGTGCCCCCTACATGACGCACGGTCAGCAGGGTGATTTCGTAGTCGAAGTCGATGAAGCCCTCGACGATCACGCGGCCCTTGCCGGCGCGGCCGCCTTCCTGGGCATAGTCCCAGGCCTTCTGCAGGTCGGCGTCGCTGCGCAGCAGGCTCTGGCCCTTGCCCGACGAGCTCATGACCGGTTTGACCACGCACGGGTAGCCTACATCGGCCACGCCTTTGGCGAAGTCTTCGTAGGTGTCGGCGAAATGGTACGGCGAAGTTGGCAACTCCAGCTCTTCGGCGGCCAGGCGGCGAATACCTTCGCGGTTCATGGTCAGCTGGGTCGCGCGGGCGGTGGGCACCACGTTGAAGCCTTCGTTTTCCAGCTCGACCAGGGTGGCGGTGGCGATGGCTTCGATTTCCGGAACGATGTAGTGCGGCTTCTCGGCCTCGATCACGGCACGCAAGGCCACGCCATCGAGCATGTTGACCACGTGGCTGCGGTGCGCAACCTGCATGGCCGGGGCATTGGCATAGCGGTCGACGGCGATCACTTCGACGCCCAGGCGCTGCAGCTCGATCACCACTTCCTTGCCCAGCTCGCCACAGCCGCACAGCAATACACGGGTCGCAGTAGGCGACAAGGGGGTTCCGATACGGGTCATTTCAGGTCCTCGAAGGCATCCGGGGCCGCACCCGGCTTGGCGCGACCCGCTGAAAAAGGACCACTATTCTACACCATCAGCTGGCCGCAGCAGCCCGCCGGGCGCGAAATGCCATGGCCAGCCACACCGCGGTGACACCGGTGAACTTGGAGGCCATGGCCGTGCCGACCACAGCCGGGGCCAAGGCACCGATCATGCCGAAGAAGATGAAGGTGTCCACCGGAATGCTCAACGCCGAACTCAACCACAGGCGGTCACGCAGTGGCCGCCGGGTGACGCTGAACACCAGCCAGTCGATCAGTTCGGATATGAAGAACGCGGTGGCGCTGGCCAGGGCGATGGCCGGCTCCGAGGTCACATACGACAGCACCAACGCCCCCAGCATGGCGACCAGGGCGCCGTGGCCGAAGCGGGTTTGCACCATGTCGCGCAGGATGAACACCAGGCCGCCCCAGGCGGACCAGATGATGTCCAGGTGCGGAGCACTGGAGAAAGCGTAGTTGATCAGCACTACGCTGCTGATATAGGCAAGCAGATAGAACATGGCGGGTAATCTGTGGGCAAGCCGTACAGATTACCGTCGAGCCGTTCGCGGGTAAACCCGCTCCTGAAGATGATCCGTAACCCTCGAGGCTCATGCTGTACCTGTGGGAGCGGGCGTGCCCGCGAACACCGGCGCAGCCGGTGCCATGTACCGCGGTGGCGGTTTTGCGGGCATGCCCGCTCCCACAGGGTTCTGCATCAGACTAGAGGATCAGGCCAGCCTCTACAGCCCGTTCATGGCAACGCTTGAGCACCGCGCGGCGCTCGTCATTGTCCATCCGCCCCCAGCGGCCGATCTCGGCCACGCTACGCTGGCAGCCAGTGCAGATGTCCTGCTCGTCCAACGCACAGATGCTCACGCAGGGCGAGGCCACCGGCCGTTCCACAACATTACTCATCGTCAATTACCAACTCCCGCGCATAACGCCGGGCATTGTGCACGTAATGGGCGGCGCTGGCTTCCAGAAGGCGCTTCTGCTGTTCGGTCAGCTCGCGCACCACCTTGCCCGGCGACCCCATCACCAGCGAACCGTCAGGAATTTCCTTGCCTTCGGGAATGAGCGCGTTGGCGCCAATGATGCAATGCTTGCCAATACGCGCGCCATTGAGGATCACCGCATTGATGCCGACTAGGCTGTAGTCACCGACCGTGCAGCCATGCAGCATGGCATTGTGACCGACGGTCACGCCCTTGCCCAAGGTCAGCGGCGACCCCATGTCGGTGTGCATCACCGTGCCGTCCTGCACGTTGCTGTCTTCGCCGATGTCGATCAGCTCGTTGTCGCCGCGCAGCACTGCGCCAAACCACACACTGGCATTGGCTTGCAGGCGCACGTTGCCGATCAGCGTGGCGTTAGGTGCGGCCCAACTGGTGGGGTGGCTCTCGACCCGCAGGTCGCCCAGGCGGTACTTCATGCTTGCTCCTCAGGCTGGAACGCAGACGACGGGGTTGGCCCGGCTCAGTTTTCGATGTACCGCTCAGGGGGTTGATGCAAGCTGATGCCGGCATCGAACAGCAGGTTGACCAGTTCGACGATCATGATCGCCGACAAGCCCCAGATCTTGTATTCGCCATAGCGATAGCTGGGTACATACCAGCTGCGGCCTTGGTAATCGATACGGTGGGTATGGTCACGCGGGTCCTGGCGGAAAAATTCCAGCGGCACGGTGAATACTGCCGCGATCTCGGCGTCGTTGGCGCGGTATTCGACGAAGTCGGGGATAACGCCGACGAATGGTGTCACTTTCAAGCCATGCAGTGAAATCAGCGGGCTGAGCGGGCCGACCACCTCCACCAGACCCGGCGGCAGGCCGATTTCTTCTTCGGCTTCGCGCAGCGCGGTGAACACCAGGTCCGGGTCTTCCGGGTCGCGGCGGCCTCCGGGAAAAGCCACTTCACCGCCATGGGTGGACAGCCCCTGGGCGCGCAGGGTCAAGACCAGTTCGGGCGCTTCGCTACGGGTAATGGGCAAAAGAACCGCCGCTTCGGGGAACCGCCGGTCGGTTTCCAGTGACGCGGGTTGGTGGTTGCTCATTCGGCGAAGTAGCTCGTCCAGCATTGCGCACGCTCGTATCCAAGGCCTGCCTTGCATGATGCACCAAAGCCGCGTGGCACCCAAGCCCCCGCGCTTGCGGCGCGCCTGCGGCCGCGCCAAGATAGCCCGGAACATAAAGGATAGTGCCATGAACTACTGCAGCGCGTGCGGCCACCCGGTCACCCTGCGGATCCCCGAAGGCGACAGCCGCCTGCGGTATGTCTGCGAGGCTTGCCAGACCATCCACTACCAGAACCCCAACGTCGTCGCCGGCGTGCTGCCCACCTGGGGCAGCCAGGTGCTGCTGTGCCGCCGCGCCATCGAGCCGCGCCGCGGTTTCTGGACCCTGCCCGCCGGTTTCATGGAGAACGGCGAAACCCTCGACCAGGCCGCCCGTCGCGAAACGGTGGAGGAAGCCTGCGCCCGGGTCGGCGCAACCAGCCTGTACCAGCTGTTCGACCTGCCGCACATCAACCAGGTGCATGTGTTCTTCCGCGCCGAACTGGCAGACCTGGATTTCGCTGTGGGCGTCGAGAGCCTGGAGGTGCGGCTGTTCGAGGAACACGAGATTCCCTGGGGTGAGCTGGCTTTCCGCACAGTCACGCGCACACTAGAATGCTACTATCGCGACCGCATCGGGGCGCACTACCCCATAGGCCATGAATACCTGCCGCCGATGCTCGTTTCACCCAATACCTAGACGCCTTCAGGGATACCGTTACATGCGCTGGTTGCTTGCCATTTTCTGCCTTTGCGTTACCTCGGTGTCCCAGGCGGCATTTACCGAGACCATCATTCGCAAGCCTGTGCAGGCCGCGCCATCCCCGTCGCCCTCGCAGCAGGCGATGCAACCGCTGATCGATAAGGTGCTGGTGATCAAGTCCGAGCGGCGCCTGCAATTGATCAGCCGTGGCGAGCCGCTGAAGACCTACCGCATTTCCCTGGGCAAGCAGCCCAAGGGCGCCAAGCAGCGCGAGGGCGACAAGAAGACCCCAGAGGGCCTGTACTGGCTGGACTGGCGCAAGCAGAGCGATCGCTTCAACCTGGCCATGCACATCAATTACCCGAACAGCAACGATGCCGCCCGCGCTACCCGTGAAGGGGTGAGTGCCGGCAGCATGATCATGATCCACGGCACACCGATCAACGATGAATACCCGGAATGGTATTTCCACACCCTGGACTGGACCGATGGCTGCATTGCCATGCGTAACCGTGACATGCAGGAGGTGTGGAACCTGGTACGCGATGGGACGTTGATCGAAATCCGGCCCTGAGCCCTACCAGCGCAGCCACGCAGGCCAGGCAATGCCGGGAGCCGGTTGCTTTAAAAGCTCGTTAACATTTCTGCCAACGAATCATCATATTTGCGCCTTATAGTCGCGGTTTGTTTCAACCCAGCGAGTACAAGGACACTCTGATGAGTCGAGATACCGGCGACAATCTGGACCGGAACCACAGCGGCAACCTGCCGATGGCCTCTGTCATGGACGTCTACCTCAGCCGCCGCAGTGTGATGCGCGGCAGCCTGGGCGCAGCCATCGCCATGATCGCCGGTACAGGCCTGGCAGGCTGCTTCGACAGCGGCGGCTCCGCCAACGATGATCCGCTCACCCAGCCGCCCGTTACCGAGCCGGAAAAGCCGAAAATGGCGCTGGGCTTCCAGTCCATCCCCGGATCGCGCACCGACGCCTGCGCAGTCGCCGCCGGCTACAGCGCCTACGTGCTCGCCCCATGGGGTACGCCGCTGAACAGCAACGCCAAGCCGTGGCGAGCCGATGGCAGCAATACCTCGACCGATCAAGCCAACGCCATGGGCATGCACCATGACGGCATGCATTTCTTCCCCATCAACGGCAGCTCGGAAGACGGCCTGCTGGCGATCAACTTCGAGTACATCGACACTGCCGCCCTGCACCCGGCCGGCCCAACGACCGATATCAATGGCAAACGCCCGGCCGAAGAAGTGCGCAAGGAAATCAACGCCCACGGCGCTGGCGTGGTGCGCTTGCAGAAAACCGATGGCCGCTGGCAGGTGGTCGACAACGACCCGCTCAACCGCCGCTTCACCACCGCATCGCGCATGGCCATCAGCGGCCCGCTGCGTGGCACCGAACACGTCAAGACCAAGTACTCCCCCGCCGGCACCCACTGCCGAGGCACCAACAACAACTGCGGCAACGGCTATACGCCTTGGGGCACCTACCTCACCTGTGAAGAAAACTGGCCGGGCATTTTCGTCAACAAGGGCACCCGCCCTGAAGACCAGCAGCGCATTGGCGTGGGCACTTCCAGCGGCCAGTTCAAATGGGAAAGTGCAGCCGGCGACGCCGGCGAGGAAGCCGACGAGTTCGCCCGTTTCGACGTGACCGCCAAGGGCGCCAGCGCCACCGACGACTACCGCAACGAAGCCAGCACCTACGGCTACATCGTCGAGATCGACCCTTACGACAGCAGCACCCTCGCCACCAAACGTACCGCACTGGGCCGCTTCCGCCACGAAGGCTGCGCCCCGGGCCTGCCGGTGCCGGGCAAGCCACTGGTGTGGTACATGGGTGACGACTCCAACAACGAATACGTGTACAAGTGGGTGTCCAGCGCCGTGTGGGATGCCGCCGATGCCAACCCGGCCGACCGACTGGCCACTGGTGCCAAGTACCTGGACCAAGGCAAGCTGTACGTCGCCCGCTTCAATGCCGACGGCACTGGCGTCTGGCTGCTGCTGGACGTGACTACCCCCACCACTGGCGGGGGCACCTTGGGCGCGCTGTACGGTGACCTGCCGGGCATCCTGCTCAACACCCGGGGTGCCGGCGATGCCGTGGGCGCAACGCCAATGGACCGCCCGGAGTGGACCACGGTCAACCCGCTGAACGGCGACGTGTACCTGACCCTGACCAACAACAGTGCGCGCACCCCGGAGAAAGCCGATGCCGCCAACCCGCGCGGGCCGAACCGCCATGGCCATATCATCCGCTGGCACGACAGCGACGACCAGTTGAGCTTCGCCTGGGACATCTTCGTGTTTGGCGCCAACGCGGCCGGCACCGCCGACATCAACCGTTCCGGCCTCACCGAACTGAACCAGTTCGCCAGCCCGGATGGCATGAGCTTCGATAGCCGTGGCGTGCTGTGGTTCGAGACCGACAACGGCGAAAGCACTGTCACCGACTACACCAACGACCAGCTACTGGCGGTGATCCCTACCGACCTGGTGGACGCCAGCGGCAAACAGGTGCCGGTGAACGCGCAGAACCAGGTGGACCTGCGGCGCTTCTTCGTTGGCCCGAATGGTTGCGAAGTGACCGGGATTACCTTTACCCCGGACAACAAGACGCTGTTCGTCAACATTCAGCACCCAGGGAACTGGCCATGCACCGACAACGCTACGGATGTGACGCCAGCGGGTACCAAGGTACGGCCGCGGGCTGCGACGGTGGTGATTCAGCGGGTTGATGGCGGGGAGATCGGCACCGTCTGACCGGTGTGGTACAGCCAGCCTTGCGCTGGCTTTACTGGCCTGTTCGCGGGCACGCCCGCTCCCACAAGTTGTGTAACCCCTGTGGGAGCGGGCGTGCCCGCGAATAGCCCTGATGCGGTCTAGAACTCGGCGAGCCGCCACACCTCATAGGCTGGCGCCTCGTACGGGTGGCTTTGCTTGAGCGCAGCGACGACCTGGGCTACCAGCTCGTCTGCCACCACCAGCTCCACCTTCCACTCTTCCACCACCTCGACCCGGCCAGTTTGCCCGAGAAACGGCTGGCTGCCGTCCAGCGGGCGAAACTGGCCCTGGCCCAGGGTTTGCCAGGCGCAGTGGTCATAGTCGCCGATGCGCCCGCCACCGGCGGCGAACACAGCGGCCTTGACCACGTCGACATGGCTGGCGGGGACGAAGAAGGCGAGCTTGTACACGCCTTAGTTCACCCACACCCGCGCATTGCGGAACATGCGCATCAGCGCGGCATCTTCGTGCCACTCGTCAGGGCGCCAGGAGTTCTGCACGGCGCGGAACACACGCTCCGGGTGCGGCATCATGATGGTCACGCGACCGTCGCGGCTGGTGAGGCCGGTGATACCGCGCGGCGAGCCGTTCGGGTTGGCCGGGTAGGCTTCGGTGACCTTGCCGTGGTTATCGACATAGCGCAGGGCCACGCAACCGGACATGTCGGCGGCCAGCAGCGCTTCTTCGCTGGCGAACTCGGCATGGCCTTCACCGTGGGCGATGGCGATCGGCATGCGCGAACCGGCCATGCCTTGCAGGAAGATCGAGTTGGACTTCTGCACTTCGACCATGGCCACACGTGCCTCGAACTGCTCCGAGCGGTTGCGCACGAAGTGCGGCCAGTGCTCGGTGCCCGGGATCAGCTCGTGCAGGTTGGACATCATCTGGCAACCGTTGCACACGCCCAAGGCGAAGCTGTCGGTACGCTCGAAGAAGGCCTGGAAGGCATCACGGGCGCGGCTGTTGAACAGCGCCGACTTGGCCCAGCCCTCACCGGCGCCCAGCACGTCCCCGTAGGAGAAACCACCGCAGGCCACCAGGCCCTTGAAGGCCTCGAAGTCGACGCGGCCGGCAAGGATATCGCTCATGTGCACGTCGATGGCGGCGAAGCCGGCGCGGTCGAAGGCTGCAGCCATTTCAACCTGGCCGTTGACGCCCTGCTCACGCAGGATGGCCACTTGCGGGCGCACGCCTTTCTTGATGTACGGTGCGGCGATGTCGTCGTTGACGTCGAAGCCCAGCTTGACCGACAGGCCCGGGTTGTCTTCCTCCAGCAGCAGGTCGAATTCCTGGTCGGCGCAGTCGGCGTTGTCGCGCAGGCGCTGGATCTGGTAGCTGGTCTCGGCCCACTGGCGCTGCAGCATGCGGCGGTCGTCGTCGAACAGCACTTCGCCATTGAGGCTGATGGACACTTCGGCGTTGTTGACCGGCTTGCCGATCACCGCCACGCAACCTTCGCCCAGGCCAGCGGCGCTGAACTGTGCCAGTACGTCGGGGGTGGCGTCCTGGCGAACCTGAATGACCGCCCCCAGCTCTTCGTTGAACAGAATGGCCGCCACATCGGCCTTGCTGTCTGTCAGCGGGTCGAGGTGCAGGTCCAGGCCGCAGTGGCCGGCAAAGGCCATTTCCAGCACGGTGGCGGCCAGGCCGCCATCGGAACGGTCGTGGTAGGCCAGCAGGTGGCCATCTTCGTTCAGGCCCTGGATCACGGCGAAGAAGGCCTTGAGGTCTTCGGCGTCGTCGACATCCGGTGCCTGGGCCGCGATCTTGCCGTAGGTCTGGGCCAGGATCGAGGCGCCCATACGGTTCTTGCCGCGGCCGAGGTCGACCAGGATCAGGTCGGTTTCACCCTTGTCCATGCGCAGTTGCGGGGTCAAGGTCTTGCGAATATCGGTGACCGGGGCGAAGCCGGTGATGATCAGCGACATCGGCGAGGTCACGCTCTTCTCGACGCCCTCGTCGCTCCACTTGGTTTTCATCGACATGGAGTCTTTGCCGACCGGAATGGTAATGCCCAGCTCTGGGCACAGCTCCATGCCGACCGCCTTGACGGTGTCGTACAAGCGCGCGTCTTCACCTGGGTGGCCGGCAGCGGACATCCAGTTGGCCGACAGCTTGACGTCGGACAGTTTCTCGATGCGCGATGCCGCCAGGTTGGTCAGCGTTTCGCCAATGGCCATGCGGCCGGATGCCGGGGCGTCCAGCAAGGCCAGCGGGGTTCGCTCGCCCATGGCCATGGCTTCACCGGTGTACACATCGAAGCTGGTGGCCGTGACGGCGCAGTCGGCAACCGGAACCTGCCACGGGCCGACCATCTGGTCGCGGGCAACCAGGCCGGTGATGGTGCGGTCGCCGATGGTGATCAGGAAGCTCTTGCTGGCCACTGCCGGGTGGTTCAGCACGCGCTGCACGGCGCTGTCCAGGTCCAGCTCGCTTGGGTCGAAATCATCGCCCAGCTCGGCTTCACGGGTGACCGAACGGTGCATGCGCGGCGGCTTGCCCAGCAGCACGTCGAGGGGCATGTCCACCGGGGTGTTGCCGAAGTGGCTGTCGCTGACGGTCAGGTGCTTTTCTTCGGTGGCTTCACCGACTACGGCAAACGGGCAACGCTCGCGCTCGCAAATGGCCTTGAAGCGCTCGAAGTCGACGGCACTGACGGCCAGCACGTAGCGCTCCTGCGACTCGTTGCTCCAGATTTCGTGCGGGGCCATGCCCGGCTCGTCGTTGGGCACGTTGCGCAGCTCGAAGCGGCCACCACGGCCGCCGTCGTTGACCAGCTCCGGGAAGGCATTGGAGATGCCGCCGGCGCCCACGTCGTGAATGAAGGCGATAGGGTTGGCATCGCCCAGTTGCCAGCAGCGGTCGATGACCTCCTGGCAACGGCGTTCCATTTCCGGGTTTTCGCGCTGTACCGAGGCGAAGTCCAGGTCAGCGGAGCTGGCGCCGGTGGCCACCGACGAAGCAGCGCCGCCGCCCAGGCCGATCAGCATGGCCGGGCCACCGAGCACGATCAGCTTGGCGCCGACCGTGATCTCGCCCTTCTGCACGTGGTCTTCCCGGATGTTGCCCATGCCGCCTGCGAGCATGATCGGCTTGTGATAACCGCGTACTTCTTCACCGTGCGGGGTGTTGATGGCCTGCTCGAAGGTACGGAAATAGCCGGTCAGCGCCGGGCGACCGAATTCGTTGTTGAAAGCAGCACCGCCCAATGGGCCTTCGATCATGATGTCGAGGGCGTCGACGATCCGCTCTGGCTTGCCGTAGGCCTGCTCCCAGGGCTGCTCGAAGCCCGGAATGCGCAGGTTGGACACGGTGAAACCGGTCAGGCCCGCCTTGGGCTTGGCGCCACGGCCAGTAGCACCTTCGTCACGGATTTCGCCACCCGAGCCGGTGGACGCACCGGAGAACGGGGCGATGGCGGTCGGGTGGTTGTGGGTTTCCACCTTCATGAGGATGTGCACCGGCTCCTGCACCGCGCCGTACTGGCGGGTTTCAGGGTTCGGGAAGAACCGGCCGGCAACGTTGCCGACGATCACCGAGGCGTTGTCCTTGTATGCAGACAGCACACCTTCGTTGTGCATCTGGTAGGTGTTCTTGATCATGCCGAACAGGCTTTTTTCCTGCGCCTGGCCGTCGATGTCCCAACTGGCGTTGAAGATCTTGTGGCGGCAGTGCTCGGAGTTGGCCTGGGCGAACATCATCAGTTCGATGTCGTTCGGGTTGCGCTTGAGGCCCTGGAAGGCATTGACCAGGTAGTCGATTTCGTCTTCGGCCAGGGCCAGGCCGAGGTCGATGTTGGCCTTGGCCAGCGCCTCGCGGCCGCCGCCGAGGATATCGACCGAGGTCATCGGCTTGGGCTGGGCGTGGCTGAACATGTCAGCGGCCTGCTCCAGCTGGCCGAGCACGCGCTGGGTCATGCGGTCGTGCAGCTCGGCGGCGATCAGGGCGGCGTCAGCGTCGCTCAGCTCGCCGGCAACGTAGTAGGCGATACCACGCTCCAGGCGCTGGATCGCCTGCAGGCCGCAGTTGTGAGCGATGTCGCTGGCCTTGCTGGCCCATGGCGAGATGGTGCCCAGGCGCGGTACGACCAGGAACAGGCGGCCGCTCGGCTCCTGTACCGGCACGCTCGGGCCGTACTTGAGCAGACGGCCCAGCACCTGCTGCTGGTCGGCGGTCAGTTCGCCTTCAACATCGGCGAAGTGGGCAAATTCGGCATACAAACCAGTAACAGCGGGGACTTTCTGGCTCAGTTGCTCGAGTAATTTACCGTGGCGAAAGGCAGAAAGGGCAGGAGCGCCGCGCAGGATCAACATCGTCGGGACAGCCTCAGGAAGGGGTGTGCTTAGAGGCCGTGCATTCTAGCCTAATTCGTTGGCTTTCGGCACCCGCCCTAAGCCATGGCTGCCGGGCGGCGGAACCGGACTTTGGGGTCAAAAAAAGCGACAAGCCGCAAGCTGCAAGCCACAAGAAAAAACATGCCCTGCCCGGCTGCTTTTTCTTGTGGCTTGCAGCTTGAAGCTTGCAGCACATAATCCGCTACCAGACAACCTAACAGTTGTCGAGATATGGTTGCGCCGGTCCTTTGCGTATACTGCAAGCTATGTTCGCCCACACTGCTTTGCGCCAGCGTTGCGCCAAATGGCTCCTCGCAACCGGACTCTTTCTGCTGCTCGGTGCCTGCGTTGAAAAACCCAGCACCCTCGAGCGCGTGAAGGAGGACGGCGTGCTGCGCGTGATCACCCGCAACAGCCCGGCCACCTACTTCCAGGACCGCAACGGCGAAACCGGCTTCGAGTACGAACTTGTCCAGCATTTCGCCGATGATCTCGGCGTAAAACTGCAGATCGAAACCGCCGACAACCTCGACGAACTATACGATTCGCTCGGCAAACCTGCCGGCCCGGTGCTGGCCGCGGCCGGCCTGGTCAGCAGTGAACGGCGCAAGGCCCAGGTGAAATACTCGCATCCCTACCTGGAAGTCACCCCGCAGGTGGTCTATCGCAACGGCCGCCCACGCCCGACCAACGCCAAGGGCCTGGTCGGCAAGAAAATCATGGTGCTCAAGGGCAGCAGCCATGCCGACCTTCTGGCCGAGCTGAAAAAGCAGAACCCGGGCCTGGAATATGAAGAGTCCGATGCGGTCGAGGTGGTCGACCTGCTGCGCATGGTCGATGAGGGCCAGATCGACCTGACCCTGGTCGACTCCAACGAACTGGCGATGAACCAGGTCTACTTCCCCAACGTGCGGGTTGCCTTCGATGTGGGCGATACCCGTGATCAACGCTGGGCAGTCGCGGCCGGTGAAGACAACAGCCTGCTCAACGAAATCAATGAATTTCTCGACAAGGCGCAGAAAAACGGCACCCTGCAGCGCCTGAAGGACCGCTACTACGGCCATGTCGATGTTCTGGGCTACGTGGGCGCCTACACCTTTGCCCAACACCTGCAGCAACGCCTGCCCAAGTACGAGAAGCACTTCAAGAGCTACGCCAAGGTCGAGCAGGTGGACTGGCGCCTGCTGGCGGCCATTGGTTACCAGGAATCGATGTGGCAGCCGGAGGTCACCTCCAAGACCGGCGTGCGCGGCCTGATGATGCTGACCCAGCGCACTGCCCAGGCGATGGGCGTATCCAACCGCCTGGACCCGCGGCAGAGCATCCAGGGGGGCGCCAAGTACTTCATGAAAATCAAGGAAGAGCTCGACGACAGCATCAAGGAGCCCGACCGCACCTGGTTCGCCCTGGCTGCCTACAACGTGGGCAGCGGCCACCTGGAAGACGCCCGTACCCTGGCCAAGCGCGAAAAGCTCAACCCGAACAAGTGGCTGGATGTGAAGAAGATGCTGCCGCGCCTGTCGCAGA
Organism: Pseudomonas sp. NY5710; assembly: GCF_013305665.1. NCBI lineage: Bacteria > Pseudomonadati > Pseudomonadota > Gammaproteobacteria > Pseudomonadales > Pseudomonadaceae > Pseudomonas > Pseudomonas sp. NY5710. The sequence continues at coordinate 1,069,067 of NZ_CP045554.1, read as the reverse complement.
AACAGTGGTACCGGCAGACCAAGTACGGCTATGCCCGCGGTGGCGAGCCTGTGCACTTCGTGGCCAACATCCGCCGCTACTACGACATCCTCACCTGGGTCACCCAGCCGCAGCTCGAAGGCCAGGTCGCCGAAGGCAACCTGCATGTGCCTGGTGTGAACAAGGACAAGCCGGCGGACCAGTCACCCCCGATGTGAGCCTGTGCGGCCTGTTCGCGGGCACACCACAAGCCTGAGGGGGTGGGATTCCTGTGGGAGCGGGCGTGCCCGCGAACAGGCCGGGCCAGGCTAGCCCTTGGCCCGGCGGGCCTTGAAGAAATCGCTGAGGATCTGCCCACACTCCTGCGCCAGCACCCCGCCCTCCACCATCACCCGGTGGTTGAGAAAGCCCTGGCCGAAGAACTGCCCCTGGCTTTGCACGATCCCCGCCTTGGGCTCCAGCGCGCCAAACACCACCCGCGTCACCCGTGAATGTACGATCAGGCCTGCACACATGCTGCACGGTTCCAGCGTGACGTACAGGGTGCTGCCTGGCAGGCGGTAGTTGCTGGCCGCCTTGGCCGCCGCCCGAATCGCCACCATCTCGGCATGGGCACTGGGGTCGCTGTCGATGATCGGCCGGTTGAAACCCTGGCCGATCACCTGGCCATGCTGCACCAGCACGGCCCCCACCGGTACCTCGCCCAGCGTTGCACCCTCGGCTGCCAGCGACAACGCCAGGCGCATGAATTCCTGATCGCGGCTGCGATCGATGATCTGCGGGCGCATCAGACCACCGCGATAGCGGCCATCAGGCCGGTTTCCATGTGGTCGATGACGTGGCAGTGGAACATCCAGGTGCCCGGGTTATCCGCCACAAGGGCCACCTGGGCGCGCTCGTTCTTGCCCAGCAGGTAGGTGTCGGTGAACCACGGTTCCTTGATGTCGTGCCGGTTGGAGGCGATCACCTTGAAACTCATGCCATGCAGGTGGATCGGGTGCTGGTACTGGGTCATGTTCTTCAACTCGAAGATGTAGCTTTTGCCTTTTTGCAGCGTGGCGATGGGGCGGTCGGCGCAGGTCTTGTCGGTGATGTCCCAGGCTTGGCCGTTGATTTGCCAAAGGCTCGGTGGCTTGTCCTGGTCGGAGGTGACCGAAACCTTCGCCGCCCATTCGAAATTGAAGTTGAGCTTTTCGGCATTCTCCAGGTCCGGTTCGGCTATCGGGTTGGCCGGCAGCGCTGGCGGCCAGTCCCCCGGGGCATCGGTACTGGCCACCGAGCGCAGGGTGCCCAGGCGCACGAAGCCATCGCGCAGGGAGATTTCCTCCCCCGCCTGGGGAATGCGGATAGCCAGGCAGATGCGCATGCCAGGGCCGAGCCAGTAGTCGTCCTCCAGGGGGCGAGGGGTCACCGGGTTACCATCGAGCGCGTAGATCCGGGCCTCGCAGTTGCCCTTGAGGTTCACCCGGTAAGTCCAGGTGTTGTCCAGGTTCAGCAGACGCACGCGCACCACCTGCCCGGCCGGCAATTCGGTGACCGCGTCAGCCTGGCCGTTGATGGTGATCAGGCGCCCGGCGGTGCCGTTGCGCGCGGCCTCGCGCGGGATACTGAACGGCAGCCAGCCACCCTCCTCGTCCACGTGCCAGTTCTTCAGGCTGAGTGTGCGCTCATGCCGGAAGCCGGTGGGCTCGCGCTCCTCGACGATCAGCGGGCCGACCAGGCCACGGCCCAGCTCTTCGGAACTGCTGACATGAGGGTGATACCAGTAGCTGCCCGCATCCGGTACGCGGAACTTGTAGTCGAAGTACTCGCCTGGCTTGACCGGCAGTTGCGAAACATAAGGCACGCCGTCCATTTCCAGCGGCAGGCGGATACCGTGCCAGTGGATGGTGGTTTCCACCGGTAGGTGGTTGATGAAGCGCACCCGCAGCCAGGTGCCTTGGCGCACACGCAATTCGGTGCCCGGTGCAGAGGGCCCGAACGCCCAGGCCTCGGTCTTGAAGCCCGGCACCAGCTCGACGTCAAGCGGCGCGGCGATCAGCTCGTAGTCATGGCCGGCGTTGTCGTCCTCGACCTTGCCCAGCCAGTAACGCGCCGCGCCACCGGCGCCCAGGCCAACCACAACCAGGCCGGTCAGGCCCTTGAGCATTTGTCGACGGGTGAAGGACATCGGTGCGGGTACCTCGTGTTCGGTGCGATCAAGCTGCCAGCCTCGGCTGACGATGAAGGGCGAATACGATACACCTGCAAATGGGAAATATTAAGTGAAGTCTCTAGAGACCCTGGCGTTCCGCTTCCACGGCGCCGCCACACAACTGATTGAACCACTGCCGGTCATGGTCGCCAGGTTGGCGCATGGCAGCCTGCAGCAGTGCACCGTCCAGCCTGACGCGAAGATTGTCGAGGCGCGCAGCCAGTGGCGGATGGGAGTCGAATGGATGGGGCATGGTCAGGCCCAGCACGTCCTCATCCAGCCGCAACGGCACGCGCTGCAAATGCCGGGGCAGCGCTGCCAGCAGGCCCTGGCCGCCGCACTCGTGCAGCAAGGCATCGACCACGCTGCCCAGGGCGATCGCCCGCAACAACGCCTGCATGAACAGCTCCGGCCCGGCCACTTCGGCACCGGCCCGGTCAGCCAGCAATTCCTGCTCACGCCCCCAGTGATGGACCGCGACCTGAAAATGGTGCAGGAACTGGCCGGCTGCCCATACCACCGGGCGAGCGACCCAGGCGGCGCCGCGCTCAGCGTCGACCAGGGTCGAGAACTGGGCGCGCATCAAGCTGAAGCGTGCATTGGTTGCACTGCCCTGCTCCGTGTCGCGGCTACGAAAATGGCCAAGCTCATGGCCAATGATCGCGGCGGCTTCCCGCTGGCTCAAGGCGCCGAGACACGGTAACGACAGGTACAAGGTTCGGCCATTGAGTACCGACTGACCGGGCTGCAGCACGACTGGAACGCTGGTGACGAAAAAGCTTTGGTCGATGCCGACCACGATATTGTCCGGTACTGGCGCACGCAACTGCGTGGCCAGGCCCTCAACCCATTGCCAGAGCGCCGGAGCTCCCTGACGGTGAAGCTGTCGGCCGAGAAAGCTCGCCTTCGACGCCCCGATGCGCGGCCATTGCTGGCGCATTCGCCAGGCGGTACGCAGGCACACGAGCAGTAATGACGCCAGCGGCAGCACCACGATCAGCACGGTAAACCCGCCCTGTGCCGCATGGCTGAAGCCGGCGCTGACTTCATACAGCAGCAGAAGGCCCAGCGAGCCAGCCAGCAGCCCCATGTAGACGCTTAGCCAACGCCCCAGCACCCGCCAGCTGGCGGTCATGCGCTGGTGCAGGTAATGCGCCGAGCGCAAGGCCCGCCAGGCGTCGTACCTGAGCCTGAGCCAAGCGCCGATGCCAGCGACCATCGCGCCCCATGCCAACCAGCCGCCGACACCGGCCAGCGTTCGACGCACGCTAAGCCAGTGGCGGTCGGTATCAAGTTCATCCAACTGCCGTTGCAGCACTTCACGCGTGTCCAGCCGCCCAGCCAGCTCCTTGCGCGCCGCCCAAGGCAGTGTGCGCAACAAGTCCTCGCTGGGCGTTGCCAGCCACTGCCGGATGATCCGCGCCTGCTCTTGCGCCGTCTCGGCCCGCCATTGCTGCACGCCGCCCCAGCCGACCAGCAGCAGCGGCAACAGCAGCATGACCAGGCCCCAACCCAGGCGCCTCATTGCAGCGCCCCGCTATACATCTACCTGCATCAGCTCCAGTTGCCGTTGGGCATGGGCCGCATTGCGGTAAGCCGCCAACAGCTCGAGCACTTCGTCGTGCCCCAGTTTGCGACCCTTCAAGGCCAGGCCGGCAGACATGATGCGAATCTGCGGTCGCGGCTTTTTCAGGGCCATCGCCTGGTTTCCGAAAAACTGCAGCTTGACCACGCGATGCTTAGGCAGCGCAGCTTCGCTGCTCATCTCCAGCGTCTGTACCATGACCAGGCCTTCGTCCTTGACCGCAATGTCCTCGACTTCAGCCATGTCGACAGGCGCGTCCAGGGTATCGACGAACAGTTGTCGGCGAGTCAGGCGCATGAACACCTGCGTGCCGGCGTTGCGGTGTTGCCAGGTCACCGCCGCCGCCATGCACACCACGAACAGCACCAGTGCGACCGCGCCCAGGCGTTGCGGGTTGAACGTGGTGACCAGCAGAATCAGGGCGCCTACCAGCAGTATCGGCCCCCAGACTTTGTAGCGCCGGGAGTTGGTGAATTCGCTTTGCTCCGGGACGCGCTCGATTACCTGTTTGAGTTCGGCAACCACCCGCTCGCGCTGGGCGGCACGGGCTTGCTCATAGTCTTCGCCAAGCGCGCCGGAAAGGTCGGCCAGCGGATCGTCGGGTTTAGCCATGATCAGATGTGCTCCCCGTTCACTGCTGCTTGGCCAGGTAATCGGTCAGAAAAGCCTGCGCATCACCTTGGTGCGACAGCCCCTCGGAGTAGCCAACCGGCAATGGTTGCGGCTCACCCGGCAGGTAGAGCTCGTCGCCCCAGCCGCCCCGCACGATCAACACGACGAACTTGTTGCCATCTACCGTCGTCCAGTAGCGGGTGTCCTTGGCGGTTTTCTCGACCTGCATTTTCTGAATGCGCATGTTCCAGTCGTGATCGACGCCTTCGACCTGGACCAGCGCCTCATTGGCGGCCCGCTCGCCAATGCGCAGCGTCCATACCTTGACGCCCTCGGTGCCCATATAGGCTTTGACCTGTTCGGCTACTGCAGGCCGTTGTTCGGCGTGTGCCTGGCCTAGCCAAAGCGTGAGCGATGCCACCAGCAAGGCAGCCCATTTACGATAAGCGAACATTTTTTCCACCATGATGCGAAACGATCGATCATTGAAAACAGCTACACCGGCACTGCCAACCCCTGTGGCCGGTTCGCACAAAAGATGGGCCGCCGCGCACAATGGCTATTGCCAAAAATGTGCGCGCGTTACCATTTACGCTCATGCCGCCGCCAACCAAGGACGTAGCGCCCATGCGATCGACCAGCCCCTACCTGGACACTTGCTTTTCCTTCGACAGCCCCGGCTCGCTCGCCGAGGCCGGCGTGCTGGACAGCGGCAAGGCGCAGATCATGGGGCGTGCAACCGGGCATTATCGGGCGCAGACCGTGCACGCGGGGCTGCAGTACTTCGATTGCAACCTGCAGTTTCCCGAGCCGTTGCAAATCGACAAACTGCTGCCGCAAAGCCTGTGCATCGTTCACGTGTTCGACGGTGCCTGGCAGCACAAGGTCGACGGCACGCTCAACCATTACGCACCCGGCCACTTGCACCTGCTGGGCCTGGGCGAAAGCTTGGAAGCGCAGGACCAGTTGCCTGCAGACAGCCATGCGCGCATGGCTGGTGTACGCATTGCCGGCGACTATCTGCACGAGCTGGCGCGGGACGATGCGCAATTGCTACCCCTGCTGACCTTGACCGCAGACGGCATGCGCTTCGATCAACTCCCCCAATGCCCCGCCGTCAGCCGCTTGCTGCAGCAGCTGTACCTGTCACCCTATACCGGTGGGCTACGGCGCCTGCATTGCGAAAGCCTGAGCGTGGCCGTGGTGCTGGAGCTGGCGCGCCACTTGATCGGCCCTGTACAAGGCACGAAAAACCCGGACCGCGGGCTGCGCGACCTGGCCATCGAAGCGCGGCGCCTGCTCGACACCCAACTGGCCACCCCTCCCACCGCCGCCAGCCTTGCACGCCAGCTGGGCGTGGGCGAGACCACCTTGCGCCGGGCGTTCCGCGACGAATTCGGCCGGCCTATGCTGCAGTACGTGCGCCAGCAACGCCTGGAGCAGGCCCGCACCCTGCTGCTGGAAAGGCGCTGGCAGGTGTCGCAGGTGGCCTACCATGTCGGTTATGCCAACCCTGCCAATTTCTGCCATGCCTACAAGGCCTATTTCGGCCACCCGCCTGGCAGCGAATAGCCGGTGGCGGTACATCAACAGGGCCGGGCAAGCGGAACGCATGGGGTGAAGTCCGATTACCCCGAACGCATAAACATTCTTTCACAGGCTCACTGAAGCTATAACTTGGTTGACTGAGGTGCAGTCACTAATAAGCAGTATTCCTCCCACTCCATCTCGAGCATGGTTGCAAGTTGGGCATGAGCAACCAACAGCGCGCTGCTGAATTGTTCGACGCTTCGAGAGGCGCAGATCACTTCCAACTCCCACTGAGCAATGTGCAGCTGGCGTGCGACCTGACCCATGCGTTCTTCCCGGTGAACGGGAGGCGTGACGCCGTCGTCCATAAGACGCTCGAGCTTGTTCAGCCCATAACTGTGCGCCACCATGGCGGCCAAGTGACACGCGACATCTGGACAATAAGGGGCACGGACATCTTTTAGAAACTCGAACATGGCTGACGTGCCTCTTCGAACGAACGCTGTAAAGCGGATTCCCGAATACGGTCCATTACCAAACCTGCCAACTCGTCAGGTTGAAACTTGGCGAGAAACTGGTTTGCGCCGACTTTCTTCACCATGTTTTCATTGAATGCGCCGGAAAGAGAGGTGTGCAGCACGATGTGCAAGTCCGACAAATGCGGGTTTGCGCGGACCTCGGCGGTAAGTGTGTAGCCATCCATCTCCGGCATCTCGATGTCGGAGATCACCATCAGCAGGTCCTGGGGCTGGTGCAACCGCCCCTCAACCATCTCGTGCAGCAATGAAAGGGCTTGACGGCCGTCATTACAGGTCAAAACCTGTACCCCCACTGCCTGCAGACAACGGCTGACCTGCCTTCGGGCCACCGAAGAGTCATCGACAACAAGTACCCGGAAGCGGTTTGCCTGCTGCCGAATGGCTTCATCGATCTTACCGTCGCTGAGGCATTCCGAGGCAGGTGAAACCTCGTTGAGCACTTTCTCCACATCAATGATCTCCACCAGCTCACCTTTCATATTGGTGACGGCAGTGAGGTAATTATTTCGGCCACTACCTCTAGGAGGGGGATGAATACCCTCCCAGTTCAGATTGACGATGTGTTCGACGGCGCTGACCAGAAAGCCCTGCGTGCGGCCATTGTACTCAGTGACGATCACGTAGGCATTTTCGCGGTCACGCAGCGCCAGCAGTCCGGTGGCGTGCGCCAGGTCAAGAATTGATATTGCCTTGCCGCGGACAGTCGCTACGCCGCATACCACGTGGTGAGCCCCTGGCAGGTGTGACAGTGGCGGACATTTGAGTATTTCTCGTACCTTGAACACATTGATACCGTAGAGTTGCTTATCGTCAAAACGAAACAGCAATAGTTCCAATCGGTTTTTACCAGCCAGTTGCGTCCGGCTGTCGACGGTTTCCAATAGACCGGCCATTTTCCACCTCCTAGATGCAGCTGGGCATGGGTCAACCGTTGAAGCGAGTGACCAATGCGTTGAGTGCGTGCGCCGTGTTCTCCAGGTCACCGCCCAATGCACAGGAGTTTTCTGCGATATCTGCGTTCTGGTCCGAGACCTGAGCGATGCTGGTGATCTGCCGGGAGATCTCTTCTGCGACGTGAGCTTGCTCCTCGGAAGCGGTGGCCATTTGCTGGCTCATTTCGTGAATTCGACCGACTGCTGTGTTGATACCGTCCAACGCCTGCTGCGTGCTGATCACCTGTGCGACCCCATTGACGGCCTCGCCGCTGCCCTGACGTGCGACGATGACCGCCTGGTTGGCCACCTCTTGAAGGGTTTGGATAATCCGCTGGATGGTTTGCGTGGACTCCTGGGTTTTGGAGGCCAGTGCTCGAACTTCATCGGCAACTACGGCAAAACCCCGTCCTTGTTCGCCTGCCCGAGCGGCTTCGATCGCAGCGTTGAGTGCGAGTAAATTGGTCTGTTCGGCAATCGACCGGATCATGTTTGCCGCTTGTTGAATGGTCTGGGTCTCATTGGCGAGGCCTTCCACCGAATGGCTTACTGCCTCGACCGTATCAGCCAGTTTCTCGATCACGTTGCGCGTTTTTTGAGCTTCCTGCGAGCCGGTTTGAGTGAGCAGGTTGACTTCGTCTGCGGGTTTGGCGGTGTGATTGATGTGCACTGCCACTTCGGCAATAGACATCGCCATCTGGTTCATGGCAGTGGCTGCCATGTCGGCTTCATCACGTTGCTTGGTCAGCGCCTGCTCTGATTGACGGGACAGCGACTGGCTCTGGGTCGCCAGGGCAGCGGTCTGGTTGGCATAGTCGCCCAACCGGCTTAGCGCCGTACGGATCTTGGCCTGCTCGCTGATCAGGATCATTTGCAATTGCCCGGCCATGCCACGCTCATCGGTGTACGTGCGGGCGATGAGCTCGCTGTCGAAGCTGCCGGCCGAGACACTGCGGATACTGTTGAGGGTTTTGCGGGCCAGCACTTCGGCAACCCCCTGCAGGGCAAACATCCCGACCGCAGCAGCGAGCGCTCCCGTGAGGGTGCCTGCCATTTCGAACACACCGGCGCTTGCCGTGGCGACCAGTGCTGGGGGTAAAAGCATGCGAACCCAGAAGCCTACACGCTCGCGTACAGGTCGGCTTTGCTTGTTGTCTTTGAGCCTGGCGTATAAGTGGATCGCCCTTTGTACCTGCTCGCGGTCCGGCTTGACCCGAACCGACTCATAGCCGGTAAGTACCCCCTGGGCGAATATCGGCGTGACATAAGCGTTGACCCAGTAGTGGTCGCCGTTGCTGCAGCGGTTCTTCACCACCCCCATCCAGCTTTTGCCGTCCTTGAGGTAAGACCACATGTGGGCAAACACCGCGCTGGGCATATCGGGGTGACGAACGATGTTGTGGGGGCTACCAAGCAACTGCTCGCGAGTGTAACCGCTGACCGCCACGAACTCGTCGTTGCAGTACGTCAATTTGCCGTGCAAATCGGTAGCGGAAATCAGGCGCTGGCCTGCTGAGAATTCGAGCTCTTTCTGAGTGACCGGAAGGTTAGTTCGCATTATGCAAACCTCTGTGAACGCACTGGGGCAGTTGTTGTAATGCCTCTCCATTAGCTCAGTTGCGCGTCCTGCAGGTTTAGGGAGCAAGTCGGGATGGGGGAGTGGGGGCACCTGCATTGGTAGTTAGATGAAATGAAGGCTAATTGATGGCCTTATGATGTCAATGGATGCAATGAAATATTTTGTTACGCGTTTTGGAAGCGTCATCTTTTGTTGCTTTGGATCAGTAGTTAGGAGACTAATCATGATTAACCACGCCCCAACTACATCAGAGAACCAAAACCATGCGACAACCGTTGACATGTACGAATGAATATTATTACCAAACCCTTGGTACAACTAATTAACGGTTGGCAACACCTGAAACTTTTCTAGAATGAGTCGACGAAGGGAGTTTGAATAAATGCGCCAATGGATATAAAAAAGTAATGGCTGATGGCCACTATTTTTTATCATTGGGTATGCAGGAGGCGAGATGAGCAAGGCCCCTGGTCGAATCCTGTTGCGCCAGTGGATGTGGCGCGCGTTCATGCGCAGCGCGCTGATCCCCCTGATTCTCGTAGAGACGGTGCTGGTAGGCTGCTACTTGTTGACCAACCAGGCCATCCGGGATGCCCAATTGGGGTACCTGGACCGCAGTGCCAATCAGAGCCTGGCCGCGAGTGCGGAGCAGAACGCGCGGATAATCGAGAACCAGTTGAAGCATATTGGTGACACCGCAAGCTTGCTCGCCCGGCTCACCACGCTCGTCCTGCAGACCCCGACACCCGCCACTACAGAAAGCCTGGCAATATCCCCCCAAGGCGCTCGGTTCAGCCCGGTAGACCGGGGTGGTGCAGCGTCATTTTATTCCTCGGCAACGCCTCTGGCTCGGCAGGACCTGGCCAAGGTCAGCCGCTTGGCATCCCTCGATCCCATGCTCAAGGAGATCAAGGACCACGATGCGACCATTGCCAGCCTGTATTTCAACAGTTGGGACAGCTACAACCGGATTTATCCATGGTTTCGCACAGACGAGCAGTACCCGGATGCCATGCGCATCCCGGACTTCAACTTCTACTACCTGGCTGATCAGGCCCATAACCCTGGGCGCACCTCGCGCTGGACCGACGTTTACCTGGACCCCGCAGGCCATGGCTGGATGATGTCGGCTGTCGCTCCTGTTTATGCCGGAGACTTTCTGGAAGGGGTAGTAGGTATCGATGTAACCATTGGCGGGATTCTGCCCCAGCTTGAAGAGCTGAAAGTGCCGTGGGATGGCTATCTGCTGCTGGTGGGGCGTGATGGGACGATCATGGCCATGCCGAAGAAGGCCGAACACGACTTCGACCTTCAGGAACTGATCGATGTACCGAGCAAGAACAAGCTCAGTAGCGAACACTTCAAACCGCAGAATTTCAACTTGATGTCTCGGAACGACACGCGGGAGTTGGCGGCTCGCTTGAGAGACGGCGGCGCTGACAATATGCAACTGTCTCTGAAGGGCCGAGAGCATCTGGTGGCTTGGAGCGCTATCAGCAGCACTGGGTGGCATTTGTTGGCGGTGGTCGACAAGGAAAATGTCATGAGCGCCACCAATGCGCTGGCTGCCCATTACCGCACGATTGGCTATCTCATGATCGGCGGCCTGGTCGTGTTTTATCTGGCCTACTTCAGTGTGTTGTGGGTGCGTTCCCGCAGGCTGAGCGAGCGCTTGCGCCAAACCATTGCTGAGATCAGCTCAATGCTCAGAGAAATCGGAAGCGGGCATTGGCAGCCCGCGCGAGCCCGATCGCAGATTCAGGAACTGGATCAAATGGCCGGCGATGTGCTGACTATGGGCGGTCAATTGGCGACAAGTGAACTGCATCGTCGTATGGCTCAGGAGCGGCTGATGCTGATCATGGACTCCCCCACCTCGGGTATGTGGGAGTTTCATCTGGATGACGACTGCCTGAGCCTGCATGGCGGGTTGTGCAAACGCCTGGGCTGGGCAAGCAACCATATTTCAAGGGAAGCATTTCTCGAGAAACTCGATGCGCAAAGTGCCAGTCAGTTCCAAGGGGTCCTCGATCGCCTTCGCTCAGGGCTGCAGCAGCGTATCGAGGTGGAATTGAGGGTACGTAAGGACGATGGCAGCGCATTATGGCTGTTGTGCCAAGGCCAGATCCTTGACGTGTCGTTCGGCACCAACCGAACCGCGCTTGGTACGCTGGTCGATATCGACATGCTGAAGTTGGCCGAGGCGGATCTCAAGGAGCGAACCCATCAAGCGCAAGCTGCCAACCAGGCGAAGTCGCGGTTTATCTCCAGTATCAGCCACGAACTGCGCACCCCTCTCAACGCCATTCATGGCTTCGGCCAGCTGTTACAACTGCAAGTGCAGGATGCTGTTGCCAAAGATCAGGCTCAGGAGATTCTCGCTGCGAGCAGCCACCTGACTACCCTTGTCGACGACTTGCTGGATTGGTCAAGCCTGCAGGCAGAACCTCAGCACCTCAGCCTGATATCGGTTCAGGTGGTCGAGTTGTTGGAACACTGCTGCGAAATGATGGCCCCGCAGGCGATGGCCGCAGGGCTGGAACTGCAGCTTTCTCCAATGCCCAGGGATTGGTGGGTGCATGCGGAGCCGAGGCGTTTGCGCCAAGTCATCTTGAACCTGCTGTCCAATGCCATCAAGTACAACCGGCCGGGAGGCAAGTTGCTGGTCGGCGCCGAGTTGCTCCCTGGTGTCGTGCGTTTGTATGTCGAAGACGGAGGTATGGGTATCGAGCCTGAGCTGCAGGCTGAACTCTTCGAGCCGTTCCAACGTTTGGGTAAGGAAAACACTTCGATTCAGGGTACCGGTATCGGGTTGGCGCTGTGCCGTGAGCTAGCAAGCCTGATGGGTGGATCAATGGGACTGCGCAGCATACCGGGTGAGGGCAGCCGCTTCTGGATCGAATTGCTTGACGCCACACTACTGGAGTGCCCACAGGATATAAGTGATCCCCTCGTGTTTTATGCAGGGCGTGATCTCGACATCATTACCCAGTTGCCGGCGTTGTTGCACGGCCACACCCGGTTCGAGCATGGCACGCTAGAGGCGTGCCTTGATCAGGCGCGCGAACAGGGTGCCCCCACTGTGCTGTTGCTTGACTGTGATGGGGACGAGGCACCAGCACTGGGGTCACTGGCGCGAATCCGTCGCACCGCTGGCGCGGAATGCATGTCGTTGGTGCTGATTGGTAGCCAGCCGCGCAAGCTGGCTTTGTTGGGCGTTGAGTTCCAAGGCGTGCTCGCCAAACCCGTGGCCCGTGAAGAACTTGCCGAGTTGCTCAGGGCCTTATTGGAACAGGAGTCCTCTGATGTTCACTGATATTCCTGACGATGTGCGTATCGTCGTGGTAGACGACGTCGCCGCCAACTTGCGCTTATTGGTCTCGAGCCTGAAAGCCTTTGGTTTGACCAATGTAGTGTCATTTTCGGATTCCGCGGCTGGGCTGCAATGGTTGCTCGACCATCCATGGGACCTGTTGCTGTTGGATCTGGACATGCCAGCGCCGGATGGTTTCCAAATTCTCGAGCAATTGAAGGAGCGTGACCGCTCTCGTCAGCCAGTCATCATCCTGACCGCCCTGACCGACCCGGTTAGCCGACGCAAAGGGCTGGAGGCCGGTGCGAATGACTACCTGCCGAAGCCTCTGGACCTACCAGAGCTGGTCTTGAGGGTTCGCAATTGCTTGCGCTTGGCTCAGGCAACCCGACGCCTGCAGGAAGCCAATCTGAACCTGGAGTTGCAAGTCCTGCAGCGTACTGTCCAGCTACAGGACAGTTACCGCGCGGCCATTCGTGCGCTTGGCAGGGCGGCAAGCTACCGGGATAACGAAACCGGCGATCACATCCAGCGGATTGGTGATTCGGCCGCGTTGATCGCCCAGGCAATTGGGCAGCCTGTAAGCTGGTGCGAACGCCTGAGAATGGCGGCGCCGATGCATGACCTGGGTAAAATCGGTATCGCTGACCACATTCTCCTGAAACGGGGCCCCCTAACGGATGAAGAGCGACAAGTGATCATGCAACATCCGGGTATCGGCTACAGCATATTGCAAAGCGAGGCCATGGATGAGTTGACAGAAATGGCGGCGCAAATTGCCTACTGCCATCATGAAAAATGGGATGGTACCGGTTACCCACGCGGCCTCAGCGGCGAAGCCATCCCCCTTGCCGCCAGGATTGTGGCACTGTGTGATGTGTATGACGCCCTGCGAATGTCCCGCCCGTACAAGGCAGGCTGGAGCGCAGAACGCGCGCAGGAATTCATCAGGGAGCAATCGGGCCGGCATTTCGATCCCCGTTTGGTGGAGGCCATACAAGGATGCTTCGCGCAAATTGAAAAGTGTTTTCAGCAGTCGAGCATCGTGGGGCACCCGCACGACAGAGACACGCCTCACGCCGAGCTAGGGTACTTGCGTGCGAATGGGTCTGAGTAAGCAGGCCTGCGCCGGCACCCGTGTAGATTTGCTTGCCGGCTTGCGCGACTAGGTTACGTGGGCATTGATTCATGGCTGGGCAGGCCACGCTGTCTGAAAGGAAGCTCCCGCCTCTCAAAAAGCCGAAAGCCCGCAATCACGCGGGCTTTTGGGGTGTTTCTTACCACCTGATGCCGGGATGTGCCGGACGCAAGATCATTCCCACTCAATCGTCGCCGGCGGCTTGCTCGACACGTCATAGGTCACGCGCGAGATGCCGTCGATTTCATTGATGATACGGCCACTGACGGTTTCCAGCAGCTCGTACGGCAGGTGTGCCCAACGCGCGGTCATGAAGTCCACGGTCTCGACGGCACGCAGGGCCACGACCCAGGCGTAGCGACGGCCGTCGCCGACGACGCCGACCGACTTGACCGGCTGGAACACCACGAAGGCCTGGCTGGTCTTGTGGTACCAGTCGGCTTTGCGCAGCTCTTCGATGAAGATGTGGTCGGCACGACGCAGGATGTCGGCGTATTCCTTCTTCACTTCACCAAGGATACGCACACCCAGGCCTGGGCCCGGGAACGGGTGGCGGTAGACCATGTCGTACGGCAGGCCCAGTTCCAGGCCGATCTTGCGCACTTCGTCCTTGAACAGTTCACGCAGCGGCTCGACCAGCTTGAGGTTCATTTCCTCCGGCAGGCCACCGACGTTGTGGTGCGACTTGATCACGTGGGCCTTGCCGCTCTTGGCGCCAGCCGACTCGATCACGTCCGGGTAGATGGTGCCCTGGGCAAGGAACTGGATGTTTTCCAGCTTGCTGGCCTCGGCATCGAACACGTCGATGAAGGTGCGGCCGATGATCTTGCGCTTCTTCTCCGGGTCGGCTTCGCCTTCCAGGTTGTCGAGGAACTGCTTTTCAGCGTCGGCGCGAATGACCTTGACGCCCATGTTCTCCTTGAACATGGCCATCACCTGGTCACCTTCGTGCAGGCGCAGCAGGCCGTTGTCGACAAATACGCAGGTCAGCTGGTCGCCGATGGCGCGGTGCAGCAGCGCGGCAACCACCGAGCTGTCGACGCCGCCAGACAGACCCAGCAGGACGTTGGCCGAACCCACTTGTGCACGCACCTGGGCGATGGCGTCGTCAACGATGTTGGACGGGGTCCACAGGGCCTCGCAGCCACAGATGTCCTGCACGAAGCGGGACAGGATGCGACCGCCCTGCTTGGTGTGGGTCACTTCCGGGTGGAACTGCACGCCGTAGTAGCCGCGGGTGTCGTCGAACATGCCGGCGATCGGGCAGCTTGGGGTGCTGGCCAATACATGGAAATTGCCCGGCATCTGGGTGACCTTGTCGCCGTGGCTCATCCACACGTCCAGGCCCAGTACGCCGTCAGCGTCGATGTGATCTTCGATGCCGTCGAGCAGGCGGCTCTTGCCGACCACGTCCACGCGGGCATAACCGAACTCACGCAGGTCGGAACCTTCGACCTTGCCGCCCATCTGTTCGGCCATGGTCTGCATGCCGTAGCAGATGCCCAGCACCGGCACGTTCAGGTCGAACACTGCCTGCGGCGCGCGCGGGCTGTTGGCTTCGTGGACCGACTCGGGGCCGCCGGCGAGGATGATGCCGCGCGGGTTGAATTCGCGGATCGCTTCATCGTCCATGTCGAACGGGTGCAGCTCGCAGTACACGCCGATCTCGCGCACGCGGCGGGCAATCAGCTGGGTGTACTGGGAACCGAAATCGAGGATCAGGATGCGGTGAGCGTGAATGTCGAGGGCCATGACTCAATCTCTGATGCAGTTGCAAGCGTTAAGCCGCAAGCTGCAAGTTGATCGGGGAGAACGCGGTAGTTGCTGCAGTGCAACTACCGCTTGTAGCTTGAAGCTTGTCGCTTACCGCTGGAGGCGTTAGCCGACGCGGTAGTTAGGGGCTTCTTTGGTGATCTGCACGTCATGCACGTGGGACTCGGCCATGCCGGCGCCGGTGATGCGTACGAACTCCGGCTTGGTGCGCATCTCTTCGATGGTTGCGCTGCCGGTGTAGCCCATGGACGAACGCAGGCCGCCCATCAGCTGGTGGATGATCGCCGCCAGTGCGCCCTTGTACGGCACACGGCCTTCGATGCCTTCCGGTACCAGCTTCTCGGCACCGGCCGAGGAGTCCTGGAAGTAACGGTCGGACGAGCCTTGCGCCTGTGCCATGGCACCCAGCGAGCCCATGCCGCGGTAGGCTTTGTAGGAACGGCCCTGGAACAGCTCGACTTCACCTGGCGCCTCTTCGGTACCGGCGAACATCGAACCCATCATCACGCAGGAAGCACCGGCTACGATGGCCTTGGACAGGTCACCGGAGAAGCGGATGCCGCCGTCGGCGATCAGTGGCACACCGGTGCCTTCCAGTGCGGCGGCAACGTTGGCGATGGCGCTGATTTGCGGCACGCCGACGCCTGCAACGATACGGGTGGTGCAGATAGAGCCCGGGCCAATACCGACCTTGACCGCGTCAGCGCCGGCTTCGGCCAGGGCCTTGGCCGCAGCGCCGGTGGCGATGTTGCCGCCGATTACCTGCACCTGCGGGTAGGTTTCCTTCACCCAGCGCACGCGGTCGATGACACCTTTGGAGTGACCGTGGGCAGTGTCGACCACCACCACGTCAACCCCGGCAGCAACCAGGGCGGCTACGCGCTCGCCGGTGTCCTTGCCAGTGCCGACGGCAGCGCCGACGCGCAGGCGACCTTGGTCGTCCTTGCTGGCCAGCGGGTAGGCCTTGGCCTTTTCGATGTCCTTGACGGTCATCATGCCCTTGAGGTTGAACTTGTCGTCAACGATCAGGACTTTTTCCAGGCGGTGCTTGTGCAGCAGCTCGCGCACTTCGTTCTTGTCGGCGCCTTCGCGCACCGTGACCAGGCGCTCTTTTGGCGTCATCACGTCGCGGACCTTGGCGTCCAGGCGGTTTTCGAAGCGCACGTCACGGGAAGTGACGATGCCGACCAGGTCACCGTTGGCCAGCACTGGCACGCCGGAGATGTTGTTCAGGCGGGTCAGCTCGAACAGGTCGCGCACGGTAGCGTCGGCGTCGATGGTGATCGGGTCCTTGACCACGCCAGCCTCGAACTTCTTGACCTTGCGAACTTCGCCGGCCTGCTGCTCGATGGTCATGTTCTTGTGGATGATGCCGATGCCGCCTTCCTGAGCCATGGCAATGGCCAGGCGCGCTTCGGTCACGGTATCCATGGCGGCGGAAACCAGCGGAATGTTCAGCTCGATGCCACGAGTCAAACGGGTCTTGAGACTGACTTCATTGGGCAGTACCTCGGAATAGCCAGGTACAAGGAGGATATCGTCGAAGGTCAGGGCTTCTTGGCTGATACGCAGCATCGCGGGGGCTCCCGGGCGGGAAAAATGGAAGCGCGCCATTATACTCATGCACGGCGCGCCGCTCAATGTAAATCAAGCTTCAAGTTACAAGCGGCAAGCTACGAGAGTCGTCAGGCATACACGCCGGTTTTTCTTGAAGCTTGCGACTTAAAGCTTGCAGCTGACCTGCACCACCGTCACCGGCTGGTCGAGCCAGTCGGCGAAGCTGTCGAGAAAGGCCTGGGTAAACCCGGCCTCGCCCCAGTTGTTGAAGATGAACCCCAGGTTGGAGAAGGCACATGGCTGCAGGTAAATGAAGCCATTGATGTCATCTTCGAAGCCGCACAGCGGGCAGGTGAAGTTGTCACTGACCGCCGGCATCCATTCTTCCAGGCTTTCGAACAGCGGCTCGCCCACCTCGCGCCGGCACTGCGGGCAGCCGGCTTCTTCAAGAAACCCTTCGGTGGGGGTATAGATGCAGCGCTTGAGCATCACTTCCAGGCCGTTAGCCTGCTCGCCAAAAGGCAACAGCTCAGGCCGCAGGGCCACCTTGCGGGCGCCTGCAGCCAGGGCGTGGCCCATGCGGTTGCCGGTACGGCCACAGGTGCTCAGCTGCTCCTCGACCACTTTCTCGCGTACCAGCCAGCGCACGATGGCGCGGGCGCGGGCTTCGTGCACCGGCACGGTGGACAGCTTGGGAACGATAATGCTCTGGGTGTTCATGAACGGTACAAGCCTGCAAAACTGCGATAAGGGCGCAATTCTACCGCTCAGGCGCCGAGGTAGCGACCGATCAGCGCCAAGCCGCTGGCCAGCACCAGCCAAGTGACCAGGCGCACAAAGGCTTCGCGCGACAGCCTGTGGGTCAGCCCACGGCCGACCCACAAGCCGATGAACATGACCGGCAGCAGGCATGCAGCCAGCAAGAGCAGGCTCTGGTCGGCGTAAACACCGGCGACCAGGAACAATGCCAGGCGCACCACCGTGCTGCAGCTGATCAGCGCGCTCTGGGTGGCGCGCACCTGCTCCTTTCGT
This sequence comes from Pseudomonas sp. NY5710, assembly GCF_013305665.1. NCBI lineage: Bacteria > Pseudomonadati > Pseudomonadota > Gammaproteobacteria > Pseudomonadales > Pseudomonadaceae > Pseudomonas > Pseudomonas sp. NY5710. Next base: position 1,051,304 of record NZ_CP045554.1, on the reverse strand, counting down.
TCAAGGCGTGCACTCAGGTACAGCGCATAAAGGAAACCGCCGCTGCCGAACAGCGCCCCGAACAGCCCGCCTGCCGTGCCCATTGGCACTGCCCAGAAACCCGACAGGTTCGCCGGCCGCACGTTGACCGCCAGGCTATACAGCGCGTAGGCCGTAACGAACAGCCCCATCAACAGCAACAGCACGTCAGACTGCAAACGCAGCAGGAACACCACACCCAACGTGCAGCCCAGGGCCATGAACGGCAACAGCCGCAGCAACTCGCCGCGCACCACATCACGTCGCGAGGGCAGCAGGTTGCCGAGGGCGGCGACAAAATCGAGCAGCACCAGCAGCGGGATGATCCGTGACAACGGCATGAAATGGATCAGCACGGGACCCGCCACCAAGGCCGTGCCGAAACCGGCAATGCCAAAGACGACGTAGGCCACGCCGACACCGAGCAGGATGGGCAGCCAGTCAAGGCCGGTGAGCGACAGTTCAGTAAGCATGGCAGCCGTTCCAGGGAGCATAGGCAAAGGTTAGCCAGCTGAGAGCCATGCCGACTAATATGGCTTTATCGCCAAAGCCATCTCGAAAAGGCATGACATGACGTCCATCCGCCAGTTGCGTTACTTCGTGGAAATCGCCGAGTGCGGCAGCTTCAGCGGTGCCGCTGAACGCCTGTTCATCGCGCAGTCGGCACTCAGCCGGCAGATCAAGGAGCTGGAGCAGCAACTGGGCACGCCATTGTTCGAGCGCACCGCCCGCCTGCCGCGCCTGACCCCGGCCGGCCAGGCGTTGCTGGAGCGGGCACGGCGCCTGCTGGCCGACTTGGCGCAGGCAGAGCGGGTGACCCGCGATATTGGCCAAGGGTTGCAAGGCAGCTTGCGCCTGAACCACTCCAGCACCGTCCCGTTGACCGGCCCGCTGTTGGCGCGTTTGAGCGGTTACCTGCACGCTAACCCGGGGGTTGCACTGGACATCGCCCAGCAGTCGTCGGAGGCGCAACTGGAAGATATCGCTGCGGGGCGGCTGGATATCGGCCTGTTGCGCTTGCCGGTGCTTCGCCAGCATGAAGGCGTGGTGCTGCATGAGCTGTTCAGCGAACCCTTGCTGCTTGCGGTGGCGGCCGGGCATCCGTTGGCCGGTGTGGCGCAGGTTACGCTGCAACAGTTGCGCGACGAGCGCTTCATTTCCATTCCACACCGTGAGCGCGGCGGGCTGAGCTACCTGGCGGCCTCGTTGTGCATGGATGCGGGCTTTTTCCCGCAGGCCGCGCAGGTGCTGTCGCGCAAAACGACCCAGTTGCAGCTGATCCAGGCAGGTTTTGGCGTGGCCCTGCTGCCGCAATGCATGCGCGCTATTGCGCCGGCCTCTATCAGTTTCGTCACACTGGAGGGGGGCCGGGAAAGTACCGTGGCCTTGGCGTGCCGGCGTGATGCAGAGCAATTGGTGCGCCAGTTCGTGGCCGCAATGAAAGATCACGGCTAGCCCGCAACGCCCGGTAGGGTATGATGCCGGCCATGATCAAAGACCCTTTCGAACGACTCGGCCTGGACCGCGAGGTCCTGACGGTCAGCCAACTCAACGGCCGCGCCCGCGTGCTGCTCGAAGACGTGTTCCGCAGCGTGTGGGTGGAAGGCGAGATTTCCAACCTCGCCCGCCCGGCGTCTGGCCACATGTACTTCACCCTCAAGGACAGCGGTGCCCAGGTACGCTGCGCCCTGTTCCGGCAGAGCGCCACGCGGGTGCGCCAAGCGCTGCGCGATGGCCTGGCGGTGCGGGTGCGGGGCAAGGTTTCGCTGTTCGAGGGCCGGGGTGATTATCAGCTGATTCTCGACACCGTCGAGCCGGCGGGGGATGGCGCGCTGCGCCTGGCATTCGAGGCCTTGAAGGAAAAACTCGGTGCCGAAGGGCTGTTCAGCGCCGAACGCAAGAAGCCCTTGCCTGCCCACCCGCAACGCATCGGTATCATCACCTCCCCCACTGGCGCGGTGATCCGCGACATCATCAGTGTGTTCGGCCGCCGCGCCCCGCAGGTGGAACTGAACCTGATTCCCACGGCGGTACAGGGCCGCGAGGCTATCGCCCAGATCGTGCGTGCCATCCGCCTGGCCGACGGCCTTGGCTTCGATGCGCTGATCCTGGCCCGTGGTGGCGGCTCGCTGGAAGACCTGTGGTGCTTCAACGAAGAAGCCGTGGCCCGCGCCGTGGCTGCCTGCGTCACACCGATTGTCAGCGCAGTCGGCCATGAGACCGATGTGTCCATCAGCGACTTCGTGGCAGACGTGCGCGCCCCCACGCCGTCTGCCGCCGCAGAGTTGCTGGCGCCCGACAGCAGCGGCATTCGCCAACGCCTGGAGGGGCTGCAGCGGCGCTTGTTGCTGCGCATGCAGAACCGCCTGAGCCACGACCGCCTGCGCCTGGACTCGCTGACCAGGCGCCTGCGCCACCCGGGCGAGCGCTTGCGCCAGCAGGCCCAGCGCCTGGACGACCTGGACATGCGCCTGCGCCGGGCGTTCCTGCTCAGCCTCAACCAGCGCCGCGAGCGTTTGGCGCGGGCAGAAACCCGCCTGGCCGCGCAACACCCGGGGCGCAACCTGAAGCTGCTGGCCCAGCGCCTGGACAGCCTGGCCGAGCGCCTGCCACGGGCCATGCGCGAACTGCTCAAGGACCGCCGCCAGCGCTTGCAGGCCCAGCTGCAGACGCTGCAGGTGGTCAGCCCGCTGGCCACGCTGGCGCGCGGCTACAGCATCCTGCTCGACGACCAGGGCCAGGCGATTCGCAGCGCCGAACAGACCCGCAACGGCCAACGTCTTACGGCACGCCTGGACCAAGGCGAGCTGCTGGTGCGCGTGGAAGACAATCACCTGACTCCGGTCACCCTCTCGCTACTGGACTGACACATGCCCCGCCTGCTTACTTCCCTGTTCGCCCTTTCCCTGTTACTGCTGGCCGGCGGCGCCCAGGCCAGTTACATCACGCGTGCGCTGAACAAGCCGGTGCCCGGCGGCGTGGCGGTGGTCAACCTCGGCCCTGCCGCCAGCGCCCCCGAAGCGCGCTTCGACGGCAAGCCGGTGCTGGTGGTCAAGGAGCAGAACAACTGGCTGGCCATTGTCGGTATTCCACTGACCCAGAAGCCGGGTACTGCCGTGCTCAGCCAAGGCGGGCGCAACCTGCCGTTCAGCGTGGGTAGCAAAAAGTACCCCGAGCAGCGCATTACCCTGAAGAACACCCGCCAGGTCAACCCGAACCCCGCCGACCTCAAGCGCATCGACCGCGAGCTGGCCGAACAGATCAAGGCCTACCGCAGCTTCAGCCCTGCCCTGCCCAGCAACCTGATCCTCGACAAGCCGGTCAATGGCCCCCTGTCGAGCAAGTTCGGCGTGCGTCGCTTTTTCAATGGCGAGGAACGCAACCCGCATGCCGGGCTGGACTTCGCGGTGCCGGCAGGTACGCCCATCAAGATCCCGGCCAATGGCAAGGTGATTCTGGTGGGGGATTACTTCTTCAATGGCCGCACGGTATTCGTGGACCACGGCCAGGGCTTCATCAGCATGTTCTGCCACATGTCGAAGATCGATGTGCAGGTAGGGCAGCAACTGCGCCGGGGCGAGGTAGTCGGGCGTGTGGGCTCGACCGGGCGGGCTACCGGGCCGCACATGCACTGGAACGTGAGCCTGAACGATGCGCGGGTGGATCCGGCGATTTTCATCGGGGCGTTTCAGCCCTGAGACCGCAGTGCCTGAATCACCGACAAGCCTTGCCTGCACAGCGCTCCAGCCCTGTAACACTGCTGAGGAAGCCGGCTTGCCGGCGATGAGGCCAGAACAGGTCAAAGGGGTTCCACTATGTTGCGCCACCTAAAACTACCGCGCAAAAATAAATAATCCCAAGAGATAATCCAGCCATAAAATCTCGCACTTACGCTTTTTTTAAGCATTCCTCTCAATTTTTTCCGAACGCTTGCCATCCCCCACCCCACTGGTTAAGTTTGAAGGCATGAAAACCTTCAGCACCCTCATCCTGCTCCGACAACATCGCAGCCTCAGCCTGGTCAGCGCACGACTACCAGGCTGAATCGCGTCGCCTCGCCTCTTCATCTTGTTATCGCTCGGCAGGCCCGATTTCGGCCGCACACAAAAGGATTGCTTCCATGTCCATGCTCAAAGACCCTTCGAAAAAATACCGCGCCTTCCCGACTATCGACCTGCCTGACCGCACCTGGCCGTCGAAGACCATCACCGCAGCGCCCATCTGGTGCAGCTCCGACTTGCGTGATGGCAACCAGTCGCTGATCGAGCCGATGGATTCGGAGAAGAAACTGCGCTTCTGGAAGACCCTGGTCCAAGTGGGCGTGAAGGAAATCGAAGCGGCGTTCCCGTCTGCCTCGCAGACCGATTTCGACTTCGTGCGCACCCTGATCGAAGACGGCCACATCCCGGACGACACCACGATCCAGGTGCTCACCCAAGCCCGTGAAGACCTGATCGCGCGTACCTTCGAGTCGCTGCGTGGCGCGAAAAAGGCCATCGTCCACCTGTACAACGCCACCTCCCCGGCATTCCGCCGCATTGTCTTCAACCAGGACAAGCAAGGCGTGAAGGACATCGCGGTGAACGCTGCCAAGCTGTTCGTCAAGTATGCCGCCCAGCAGCCCGAAACCCACTGGACCTTCCAGTACTCGCCAGAAACCTTCAGCGCGACCGAAATGGAATTCGCCAAGGAAGTGTGCGACGCGGTCATCGAGGTGTGGAACCCGACGCCAGAGCACAAGGTCATCCTCAACCTGCCGGCCACCGTGGAAGTCTCCACGCCGAACATCTACGCCGACCAGATCGAATGGTTCTGCCGCAATGTCAGCCGCCGCGACAGCGTGATCATCAGCCTGCACTGCCACAACGACCGTGGCACCGGCATTGCCGCCACCGAACTGGGCCTGATGGCCGGCGCAGATCGCGCCGAAGGCTGCCTGTTCGGCAACGGCGAGCGGACCGGTAACGTCGACCTGGTGACCTTGGCACTGAACCTGTACACCCAGGGTATCGACCCGCTGCTGGACTTCTCCGACATCGACGGCGTGCGCAAGGTGGTCGAAGAGTGCAACCAGCTGCCCGTGCACCCACGCCACCCTTATGTCGGCGACCTGGTACACACTGCGTTCTCCGGCTCGCACCAGGACGCCATCCGCAAGGGCTTCGCCAAGCAGCAGGAAGGCGAGCTGTGGGAAGTGCCGTACCTGCCGATCGACCCGGCCGATATTGGCCGCAGCTACGAGGCGGTCATTCGCGTCAACAGCCAGTCGGGCAAAGGCGGCATCACCTACTTGCTCGAGCAGGAGTACGGTATCAGCCTGCCGCGCCGCATGCAGATCGAGTTCAGCCAGGTTGTGCAGGGTGAAACCGACCGTTTGGGCCTGGAAATGACCGCTCAGCAAATCTACAGCCTGCTGCACAAGGAATACTTGCAGGCCAACGCGCCATATGCCCTGGTCAGCCACCGCCTGCAGGAAGAAAACGGCCACAGTGCCGTGGAAGTGGAAGTCGCCGGCGAAGGCGAAACCACACTGCACTGGCGCGGCAAGGGCAATGGCGCCCTGGAAGCCCTGGTTGCCGGCCTGCCGGTTGCCGTGGAAATCATGGACTACAACGAGCACGCGATTGGGGCTGGCACCAACGCCAAGGCGGCGGCCTACATCGAATTGCGCGTGGCCGGTGGCCGCCCGGTGCACGGTGTGGGTATCGACGAAAACATCACCACCGCCAGCTTCAAGGCACTGTTCAGCGCCCTGAACCGCTCGTTGAGCCAGCAGGAAGCCAAAGCGGCCTGAGCCCTGTCTGCTGAATGAGAAAGCCCGCATCGTTTGATGCGGGCTTTTTTGTTGGCCGGTACTGGCCCTATCGCTGGCAAGCCAGCTCCCACAGGGTACTGCACAGGCTTCGAGTGCTGCGGTATTCCTGTGGGAAATCACACAGCCCTAAGGGCTGCGCTGTCGCGCAGTGAACTCGATTCATAAGCCCGGCGCGCCCGCTCCAACAGGGTACTGCACAGGCTTCGAGTGCTGCGGTATTCCTGTGGGAGATCACACGACCCTACGGGTCGCGCTGTCGCGCAGTGAACTCGATTCATAAGCCCGGCGCGGCCCTGTGGGAGCGGGCGTGCCCGCGAACACCGGCGCAGCCGGTGCCATGCACCGCGCTGGATGCTTCGCGGGCGCGCCCGCTCCCACAGGGTACGCGGTGCACCCGGCGCTGCAAGAATGACAGGCAAAAAAAGGGGCGCCGACCAAGCGCCCCATAAGCCGTAAAGCACACAACAAATTCAGTGGGCGTCCACTAGCGCCATCGCCTCGGCACTGCACGCTTGGATCCGCGCCCAATCGCCATTCTTGATCCAGCTGCTGTCGAGCATCCAGGTACCCCCTACACACATCACGTTGGGCAAGGCCATGTAATTGCGCACATTGGCCGGGTTCACACCACCGGTTGGGCAGAAGCGGATATCGCCGAAAGGCCCGCCGAACGCCTTGATCGCCGCCACGCCACCGCTGATTTCCGCGGGGAACAGCTTGAAGCGACGGTAGCCCAGGCCATACCCCAGCATGATTTCGGACGGCGTGCTGATGCCTGGCAGCAGCGGGATCTCGCTGTCCACCCCGGCCTGGAGGAGCTCCGGGGTAATGCCTGGGGTGACGACAAATTGCGCCCCTGCGGCTTCAACGGCGGCGAACATACCGCGATCCAGTACAGTGCCGGCGCCCACGCAGAGCTCCGGGCGCTGCTTACGCAGTACCTCGATGGCCTTCAGCCCAAGCGCTGAGCGCAAGGTCACTTCGAGGGTACGGATACCGCCCGCAGCCAGTGCGTCAGCCAGCGGCAGGATGTCTTCCTCACGGGCGATGGTGATCACCGGCAGGATGCGCGCCTTTTCGCAAATGGCGTCGATCCGCGCGGCTTTGTCGGCCATCGAGAGCTTGGACTGTGGGCGTTCAAGGGTGGTCATGACTGTGGATCCTTGGCTCATGGGCACCAGTAGATGTCCAGGGGGGCGTGAAGAAAAGCGCGAATCGGCATTTCGGTAAGGTCGTTGCCAGCCAGCGCGGCGCGCAGGGTGGCGAGTTTGCCCTGGCCCTGCACGGCCAGCGCGGTAAAGCCGGCACTGGCCAGCAAGGCGCGGGTCATCGACAGGCGCTGGTGCGGCACGCTGGGCGCCAGCAACGGCAGGCAGCGACGTTGGCTAGCCAGGTCCAGGCCTGCTTTCAGGTTCGGGCTGGCCGGGAACAGCGAAGCGGTATGGCCATCGTCCCCCATGCCCAGCACCAGCACGTCGATCTGCGGCAGCTCGGCCAACGCCTGGTCGGCCAAGTGCGCTGCGGCGTCGAGGTTTTCCGCCTGCTGGTACAGGCCAATGAAGCGGGCCTCGGCCGCATTACCCTGGAACAGGTGACGGGCCAGCAGGCCCGCATTGCTGTCGGCGTGCTCTACCGGCACCCAGCGTTCATCGGCCAGGCTGACGGTGACCTTGGCCCAGTCCAGCGCTTCGCTGGCCAGTTTTTCCAGGAATGGCACCGGGCTGCGGCCACCGGACAACACCACGCAGGCCTGCCCCTTGGCAGCAACCGCAGCGCGCAGGCGCTCGGCCACGTCGTGGGCTTGAGCGGCGGCCAGCGCCGTGGCGTCTGCCAACTCGTGTACGTTCACGACCGCTGGCAGTTTCAGTTCAGATATCCCCATACCACGCCCTCCCATCGCGTGTGATCAGTGCAATCGAGCTCATCGGCCCCCAGGAGCCGGCCGCGTATGGCTTGGGCGCATCGCCCGCATTACGCCAGCCGGCGATCAACTGGTCGCACCACTTCCAGGCATACTCGATTTCGTCCTTGCGCACGAACAGGTTCTGGTTGCCGCGCATCACTTCGAGCAACAGCCGCTCGTAGGCATCCGGAATCCGCGCACTGCGCCAGGTATCGGAAAAATTCAGTTGCAGCGGGCCACTGCGCAGTTGCATGCCCTTGTCCAGCCCCTGCTCCTTGGTCATTACCCGCAACGAAATGCCTTCGTCCGGCTGCAGGCGGATGATCAGCTTGTTGCCCACCTGCAAACGCTGTTCCGGGGCAAAGATGTAGTGCGGGGTTTCCTTGAAGTGAATAACGATCTGCGACAGCTTCTGCGGCATGCGCTTGCCGGTGCGCAGGTAGAACGGCACGCCTGACCAACGCCAGTTGCGAATGTCGGCACGCAGGGCGACGAAGGTTTCGGTATCGCTCTGCGCGTTGGCATTGTCTTCTTCCAGGTAGCCCGGTACGGGCTTGCCATCGCTGTAGCCGGCAATGTACTGGCCACGCACCACGCGGGTGCTCAGGGCGTCGCCCGTGATCGGTGCCAGTGCCTTCAACACCTTGACCTTTTCGTCGCGGATGGCATCGGCAGACAAGTCGCTGGGCGGGTCCATGGCGATCAGGCACAGCAGCTGCAGCAGGTGGTTCTGAATCATGTCGCGCAGTTGCCCGGCCTTGTCGAAGTAGCCCCAGCGGCCTTCGATACCGACCTTTTCGGCAACGGTGATCTCCACATGGGAGATGGAATTCTGGTTCCACTGGGTTTCGAACAGGCTGTTGGCAAACCGCAGGGCAATGAGGTTCTGCACGGTCTCCTTGCCCAGGTAGTGGTCGATACGGTAGACCCGGCTTTCCGGAAAGAACCGGGCGACAGCGTCGTTGACCCGGCGTGACGATTCCAGGTCATGGCCAATGGGTTTTTCCAGCACTACCCGGGTGCGCGCCACCAGGCCGGCCTTGTCGAGGTTCTCGCAGATGGCCCCGTATACAGCCGCGGCGGTGGCGAAGTAGGCGATCAACGGCAGCTCGCCGGGCAACTGCTCGGCCAGCGCCTGATAGCCTTCAGGCTGCAGGAAGTCCAGGTGCAGGTAGCTCAGCCGGGCGAGGAAGCGCCCCAGTGCGGCCGGCTCGATATCGGCCTCGGGCACATGCCGGCGCAGGTGCGCTTCGATGTGATCCAGGTGCGCCTGCGCACTGCCGGCCTCACGCGCCAGCGCCAGCAGACGGGTGTCCGGGTGCAACAGATTGGCGCGGTCGAGTTGGTACAGCGCAGGAAACAGCTTGCGCAGCGCCAGGTCGCCGAGGGCGCCAAACAGGGCAAAGGTGCAAGGTTCGACACTGATTGCAGCCATGATGTTGGTTCTTTCCTAAAGTTGGTCTAGGAATACCGCTTTCACATACGGTTTTCAAGGGGAAATGTAGTAAAAACCACAACATTACACACAAGTGTTACAGACAAGTGGTACGCCAACCGCACCGACAGTACGATAGACGACCGTGCAAAAAGCCTGCTGCTCCCACAGCCGGCTGTCTTCCCGACCCAAGGACATACCCATGGACCGCGTGCGAAACCTCCTGGAACAGATCCAGGGACGCCTCGACGAGCTGAACAAGGCCGAACGCAAAGTCGCCGAAGTCATCCTACTCAACCCGCAACAAGCCACCCGTTTCAGCATCGCTGCGCTGGCCCAGGCGGCCAAGGTCAGCGAGCCGACCGTCAACCGTTTCTGCCGCTCGTTCGGCGTCAGCGGCTACCCGGAGCTCAAGCTGCAACTGGCACAGAGCCTGGCCAGCGGGGCCGCCTACGTCAGCCGTGCAGTAGAGGCCGACGATGACCCGGCGTCCTATACCCAGAAAATCTTCGCCAGCGCCATTGCCTCACTCGACAGTGCCTGCCAGCAACTGGACCCGATGCAGGTCAGCCGTGCCGTGGACATGATGATCCAGGCCCGGCAAATCCACTTTTTCGGCCTTGGCGCCTCCGCCCCGGTGGCCCTCGATGCACAGCACAAGTTCTTCCGCTTCAACCTGGCGGTATCGGCCCATGCCGACGTGCTGATGCAGCGCATGCTGGCCTCGGTGGCCCACACCGGTGACCTGTTCGTGATCATTTCCTACACCGGGCGCACCCGCGAACTGGTCGATGTGGCCCGCCTGGCCCGCGAAAACGGTGCCTCGGTGCTGGGCCTGACTGCCGCCGGCTCGCCCCTGGCCAACGCCTGCAGCCTGAGCCTGCATATCCCGCTGCCCGAAGACACCGACATCTACATGCCGATGACCTCGCGCATCATCCAGCTGACCGTGCTCGATGTCCTGGCTACCGGCATGACCCTGCGCCGTGGCGTGGATTTCCAGCCGCACCTGCGCAAGATCAAGGAAAGCCTGAACGCCAGCCGCTACCCGATCGAGGACGACGAACTCAACTGAGCCGGTGCGCCTGCAAACGCAGGTGGGCACGCTGCCCCGGCGCCAGGCTCAGGCCCTCGCCGCTGCCACTGGCAGCCTCGACGCAGACAAAGCCCTGGCATTCCCGCCCGGTCACGCCCATCAACGGGCGATTGCCCGGGTGCCAGACCACCGTGTCGTCGCTGTCGCCCGTGTCGATGCACAGCTCGCGCTGCCAGGCCGGGTCCTGCAGTTGTACCCGGGGCGTGCCCGGGTAGACCTTCTGGCAGCCGCCCTTGAGCTTCAGCGCACCGTCCTCACGGCAGGCCTGACGGCTCAGCCGGTCATAACCCTGTATATCCTCCAGCCCAGACAGCGCTATCTCGGAAACGTGACTGATACGCCAGTAGGCCAGCAAGGCATGGCTCAACTGGCAGGGTTGGCTGTCCTGGTGCTCAGTACTCAAGCTCAGTTCCATGCGGCTACCCAACCGGGCGTGCAGGTCGACCTGCCAGTCGCACAGGTCCAGCTGCCATTTCAGGCTTACGCCCTCCTCGTCCTCGCGGCTGTCCACCAGCTTCCAGTCGAGCAACCGCGCCCAGCCATGCGCCGGCCACAGGTCTTCGCTGGGGTGGCGGCCATACCATGGCCAGCACACCGGTACACCACCGCGTATCGCCCCCACTTGCGGCCACTGCTCGGCGCACCACAGCCAAGGCCGCTCGCCCGCCGGCTGAAAATGCAGCAGTTGCGCGCCCTGGCGGCTGAATACCGCCTGGCAACGGGGGTGGTCGATGATCAGCACATCGCGCTGCTGGTAACGCTCCCACTCGAATGTCGGCCGCGGCCGCTGCGAGGTGAAGAAGCGATGGAGCGGATGTTCGGGCATGGTTCAAAGCTCTTTTTGTTTGAGGTAGCGCTGTCTCAGCCTATCCCCAACACCCACTGCAGGGCAGTGGGTGCCGGGCGCCGAAATGGATTGGCGTAAATTTACAACAATTGCCCTCAGAATGACGACTGAATCTTCAAGCCGGCGACCAGCGCATTGTCCACCTGGTCAACCCCACCCGGGCTCTTGATGTACTGCAGGTTGGGCCGCACGGTCAGCCAGTTGGTGACGTGGAAGCCGTAGTACAGCTCGGCGTTGTACTCGGTGCGCTGCAATGGCATGAAGCCTGGGTTGTCATAATCGTCGATGCCGTTCTGCGCGTTGATCAGCTCGGCACGCTTCTTCACGTCGTCGTTCACATGGATGCGCGCCACGCCAAAGCCGATGTCATCCTTGGGCCGTGCGTCGAACGCACCTTTGTACACCAACCCCACCTGCTGGTAGTTGTCGACCACGTTGGTGGCCTTGTCGTGCACGGTGAAGTTAGCGAAAAGGCTGAGGCCACGGTTCACGTCCCCCGCATGGGCGGTGACCTGTTGCTGCGCCACCACCCACCAGCCATGCTTGCTGGAGTGCGACTTGAACGCGTCGCCGGTGAGACCCTGCGGGTTGCCGTTGACGTCGTCGTAGACATCGTCGGCCTTGGCGGTGCTGTAGTAGTAGCCCAGGCGGTACTCGCCCGGCAGGCCGTTGACCTTGGGTGACCACACCGCCTCTACCGGCAGGATCGCGCCCTTGGTGCCGCTGCCACTGAGTTTGAAGCCGTTGCCGGTTTCCAGGTTGGAGGGGTTCTGCTCGAAGGCACCGACCTGCACGAAGAAGTCCGGGGTGATGTTGTACTTCACCCGCAACGCCCACTGGCTGACCGGCCAGTTGTACCAGATGCCGCCTACCCAGTTGCCCACCTGCGAACCGCAGAAGGCTAGGTTCTGGAAGTCGCACGGGAAGCTGTTGAAATCCTCGCCCGGGCCGTAGCGGCCGACTTTCACATCCAGTGCGCCGTCGAAGTACTTCTGCTTGACCCACATCTGGGTCAGGCGCCAGGTCTGGCCGCGCCCCCACACTTCCTGCACCGAGCTGAACTGCCCGGCGCGCGGGTCGCTGATGCGGTCGTTGGACAGGTTACGGCCGCTACGCTCGGTGATCGCCAGCTTGAATTCGGCATCGTGCCAGCCGAAGATCTTCTGCAGGTCCAGGTGCGCGCCAAGGGCGAACTGGTCGCTGTAGCGCGCGGTTTTGTCGTGGTTGTAGCCGCCATGCAGGTTACCGGCCACTTCGCCCACGTAATCGAGGGTGAAATCGTAGCCCTTGTCCAGCAGCTCGGTACGGGTGCCGCCCCAGTCGCCGGTCATCCACTTCGATTCGCTGGAAAATGCCTCGGCAGCTTGTGCACTGGCGCTGCCAACCACGGCGAGCAATGCCAGCGACCCCAATGTCTTGATACGTTTGCGCTGTTCCATCCCTTTGCGTCCTCTTTTTCTTATTGATGATGTAGACGAATTAACGGCCTTTGAAGTGAGCCACGTTGTCCTTGGTGGCTGCGGCAGTGCTGGCCAGGTGCAGCCGCTCGCCGCTGTTGGCGTCGAACAGCAGCACCCGCGCCGGGTCCAGTTGCAGGTTGAGGTTGTCGCCAACCTGGCAGGCCACATCGGGCGCCAGGCGGCAGCAGACCTTGGTCTGGTTGAGGGTGACGAACACCAGCAGGTCCGGCCCGGTGGGTTCGGTGACCTGCACTTCGGCACGAATGGCCGGCAGGCCGTTGCCCTCGCTGGCCCCCAGGGCTATCTGCTCAGGGCGGATGCCCAGCAGGATTTCACGGCCATCCTGTTCATTGGCGGCCAGCCCCAAAGGCAGCTCGCAGCGCGCCTGGCCGCTGTCGAGCAGCGCCAGCAGGCGGCCATCCTGTTGCTTGAGGCGGGCCGGAATGAAGTTCATTGGCGGCGAGCCGATGAAGCTGGCGACAAACTGGTTGGCCGGGTCGTTGTAGATCTGTTGCGGGGTGCCGAACTGCTGGATGATGCCATCCTTCATCACCGCAACCTTGTCGCCCAGGGTCATGGCCTCGATCTGGTCATGGGTGACGTACACGGTGGTGGTCTTCAGGCGCTGGTGCATCAGCTTCATTTCGGTACGCATCTCGACCCGCAGCTTGGCGTCCAGGTTGGACAGCGGCTCGTCGAACAGGTAGATCTTCGGCCGCCGCGCCAGTGCCCGGCCCATGGCCACGCGCTGCTGCTGGCCGCCCGACAGCTGCGCCGGTTTGCGCGCCAGCAGGTGCTCGATCTGCAGCAACTTGGCCACACGCGCCACCTCTTCATCGATTGCCGCCTGCGGCAGCTTACGGATTTTCAGGCCAAATTCGATGTTTTCGCGCACGCTCATGGTCGGGTACAGCGCGTAGGACTGAAACACCATGGCGATGTCGCGGTCCTTGGGGCTCATGCCACTGACGTCCTGCCCGTCGATGAGAATGGCCCCGCCGGTGATCTGCTCCAGGCCGGCGATGCAGTTCATCAGAGTCGATTTACCACAGCCCGACGGGCCAACCAGGATCAGGAACTCGCCGTCGCTGATCGACAGCTGGATGTCCTTGAGGGTATCGGGCAGGCCGGTGCCGTAGGTCTTGTTTACATTGCGCAGTTCGAGCGTTGCCATGACTTACCCCTTGACTGCGCCGGCCGTCAGCCCGCGCACGAAATATTTGCCTGCCACCACATAGACCAGCAGGGTTGGAAGGCCGGCGATCATCGCCGCCGCCATGTCGACGTTGTATTCCTTGGCGCCGGTGCTGGTGTTCACCAGGTTGTTCAGGGCCACGGTGATCGGTTGCGAGTCGCCGCTGGAAAACACCACGCCAAACAGGAAATCGTTCCAGATCTGGGTGAACTGCCAGATCAGGCAGACCATGATGATCGGCGTCGACATTGGCAGGATGATGCAGCGGAAAATGGTGAAGAACCCGGCGCCATCCAGGCGCGCCGCCTTCACCAGCGCATCCGGGATACTCACGTAGAAGTTGCGGAAGAACAGGGTGGTGAAGGCCAGCCCGTAGACCACGTGCACCAGCACCAAACCACTGGTGGTGCTGGCCAGGCCAAGCTTGCCGAGGGTGAACGAGGCCGGCAGCAACACTGTCTGGAATGGCAGGAAGCAGCCGAACAGCAGCAGCCCGAAGAACAGCTGCGACCCGCGGAAGCGCCACATCGACAGCACATAGCCGTTCAACGCGCCGATGGCGGTGGAGATCAGCACCGCCGGCACGGTGATCATGATCGAGTTCCAGAAGTAACCGCTGACCGTGCCCCAGGCCTTGACCCAGCCAATGCCGGTGATCACCGCAGGCCAGCTCAGCAGGTTGCCGGTGCTGATGTCTTCCGGGGTTTTGAAGCTGGTCAGCAGCATCACCACCAGCGGCACCAGGTACAGCAGCACAGCGATCAGCAACACGCCATGGATGGCGATACGGCCAAGGCTGAGTGCCGGTTTGTCGGCAGGGCTATTCGATGCGCTATGCATGGCGTTTGCTCCGCAGCTCCGAGTACAGGTAAGGCACGAGGATCGCCAGAATCGCGCCCAGCATCAGGATGGCGCTGGCCGACCCCATGCCCATCTGGCCGCGGCTGAAGGTGAACGAGTACATGAACATGGCCGGCAGGTCGGATGAGTAACCCGGGCCACCGGCGGTCATCGCCGCCACCAGGTCGAAGCTCTTGATGGCAATGTGCGAAAGAATCATCAGCGCACTGAAGAACACCGGGCGCAGGCTGGGCAGCACCACTGTCCAGTAAATGCGTGGCAGGCTGGCACCGTCGATCTGCGCGGCGCGGATGATGGACTGGTCAACCCCGCGCAGCCCGGCCAGGAACATGGCCATGATGAACCCCGATGCCTGCCACACGGCGGCGATCACCAGGCAGTACACCACCCGGTCCGGGTCGATCAGCCAGTCCAGCCGAAAACCCTCCCAGCCCCAGTCGCGCAGCAGCTTGTCCAGGCCCATGCCAGGGTTGAGCAGCCACTTCCAGGCGGTGCCGGTAACGATCATCGACAGGGCCATGGGGTACAGGTAAATGGTCCGGATAAAACCTTCGCGGCGAATGCGCTGGTCCAGCAATACCGCCAGCAACACGCCAATGGCCAGGCTGATGGCGATGAACAGGCCGCCGAACAGCAGCAGGTTCTTGCTGGCCACCCACCAGCGATCGTTGTCGAACAGCCGGGCATATTGCGCCAGGCCCGCCCACTTGTAGGTGGGCAGGAAGGTCGAGGTGGTGAAGGACAGCACGAATGTCCAGAGGATGTAGCCGTAGAAGCCCACCAGCACAATGAACATGCTCGGTGCCAGCACCAGCTTGGGTAGCCAGCGCTGCAGCGCGTCCAGGGGTGAGGCCCGCAATTGGGCGGTAGTTGTGGTCATGGTTCACCTCAAAGGCGCTGCACTCCGGGTAGGAGCGGCCTTGCGTCGCGATGGGCTGCTGCGCAGCCCTGAGGACTCAAGTTCGACACCTACCTGAAAGATCGAGTGCGCAGGTTTGGGGCTGCTGCGCAGCCCATCGCGACGCAAGGCCGCTCCTACAACGGGACCGCGTCAGCCTTTACTGGGCCGCCTTGATCGCCGCCGCCAGCTTCTTCGCCGCATCGGCCGGGTCGGCCTTGGGGTCGTTGATGTAGTTGGTCACCACATCGAAGAACGCGCCCTGCACGGCCAGCGTGGTGGCCATGTTGTGCGCCATGCTTGGCTGCAGGCCGCCCGTCTTGGCGTCGGCGAGGAAGTCCTTGGCGGAGGTTTGCGCGCAGCTGTCGAAGCCATACTTGCCCATGTTGCCGAGCATGTCGTTACGCACCGGAATCGACCCTTTGTTGATGCTGAAGACCTTCTGGAAGTCCTCGCCCAGCACCTTGCGCGCGATGTCCTGCTGCCCGGCGGATGTTCCGGCGTCGTTCTGCTTGAACACCACCAGCGAGTCGATGTTGTACAGGAAGGCCTTGTCAGTGCCGGGGAATGGGACGCACTGGTAATCCTTGCCGGCGGTTTTCTTCGCCAGGGTCCATTCGCTCTTGGCCCAGTCACCCATGATCTGCATGCCGGCCTTGCCGTTGATGACCTTGGCCGCTTCCAGGTTCCAGTCCTGGCCCTTGCCATCCTGGTCCATGTAGGTGGCGACCTTTTTCAGCTCGGTCAGTGCCTTGACCATTTGCGGGCCAGCCAGGGTGGCGCTGTCGAGGTCGACCAGGGCCTTCTTGTAGCCGTCGACGCCCATTACTGCCAGGACCACGTTTTCGAACACGGTGCTGTCCTGCCAAGGCTGGCCGCCATGGGCAAGCGCAATGAAGCCGGCGGCCTTGAGCTTGTCGGCAGCGGCATAGAATTCGTCGAGGGTGGTGGGCGCCTTGTCGATGCCGGCTTTCTTGAAGACTTCGGGGTTGATCCACAGCCAGTTGATACGGTGGATGTTGACCGGCACGGCAACGTAGTCACCGTCGTACTTCACGGTATCGGCGACCTTCTTGTCGAGCAGCGAGTCCCACTTTTCTTCCTTGGCCACGTCCTTGAGCACATCGGCATCGAGCAAGCCGGTGGCTGCCCAGTCCTGGATGTCCGGCCCCTTGATCTGCGCCACACCGGGTGGGTTGCCGGCGACTGCGCGACTCTTGAGTACGGTCATGGCGGTGGCCCCGCCGCCGCCGGCAACGGCGCCGTCCTTCCAGGTGAAACCGTCTTTCTCGACTTGCGCCTTGAGCACATCGACCGCTGCTTTTTCACCGCCAGAGGTCCACCAGTGCACCACCTCTACACTGCCTTTGCTTTCAGCGGCGCTGGCGCCCAGCGGCAGTAAGGAGGCGAGCGAGATAGCAGCGGCGAGACAGAGTTTGGAATTCATCGAAGCACCTTTCTTGTTGTTATGCGTGCAAGTCAAACGCTTGCGTTGCATGGAGTCTAAACAGCGTGCCCGCCCCGTCAGGTAACGAAGCGATGCGTGAATGTCATCATTTGGTTACATTGCTGCCCAGGTTGCTGGCCAGGCTGGGCGCCAGCGGCAAGCCTGGCAGCAGCAGCGCCTGGTAGGCGTGATAGAGGTCGGGCTTGCCCGGCCAGATGGTCCCGGCCGGCCGGTTGTTGCTATCGAGTTCGTGGTGCCAGCTGCCCGCCACAGGGTCGATGAAGTGGTTGGCGATAAACCCCCAGAGGGTGCGGTACCACTGCTCGTAACGGGCCTCGCCGGTACGCTGCAACAAGGCCGCGGCGGCGGCGCACGCTTCGGCGTGCACCCAGTGCAGGCGCGCGTTCACCACCGGGCGGTTGGCCCAGTCCAGCGTGTAGACGAAACCCTCTGCGCCATCGACGTTCCAGGCGTGCTGGCAGGCGGCCTCGAACAACCCGCTGGCACTTTCTGCCAGCCACTGCGGTGCCGGCAGCCCGGCACGTTGCAGGCTGGCCTCCAGGTGCAGCAGCAACCGCGCCCATTCCAGGGCGTGCCCAGGCGTGGTGCCAAAGGGCCGGAAATGATCGGCGGGGTGGTCGTGGTTGTAGTCCGCCACGGGCTGCCAGTGCACGTCGAAGTGTTCGATCACCCGGTAACCGCTACCGGCGGCATGGGTATGGATGATGCGTTCGGCGATACGCAAAGCGCGTTGCAGCCACAGCGTGTTGCCGGTGACATCAGCCAGGGCCAGGAACGCCTCGGTCGCATGCATGTTGCTGTTGGCGCCACGGTACGGCTCGGGCAACTGCCAGGCACGGGAGTAAGCCTCTTGCAGGGCACCTTCGGCTTCGCTCCAGAAATGCCGCTCGATCACCTCGGTGGCGTCTGCCAGCAGGCCCCTGGCACTGGCGGCGCCCGCCACCACGGCAGAGCTGGCGGCCAGGGCGACGAAGGCATGCAGGTAGGCGGCCTTGCCGCTGTCCTGCTGGCCATCGGGGTGAGCGAACCAGCCCCCATAGCTGGCATCCTGCATGGCCCCGCGCAGGGCGGCCACGCCGTGCTCGGCGTAGGCCAGGCAGCCTGGAATGCCTTGCAGGTGAGCCAGGGCAAAACAGTGGGTCATGCGCGCCGTGTTCATGGTTTCGGCGCGGGCACCAGCGGCGAGTTGGCCTTTGGCATCCAGGTTGCCGAAGCCGTCCGGGCGTTTCGCGGCTTTGGCAAAGGCCAGCAGCCGCTGGGCCTCGGCCAGGCGCCAGGCGGTATGAGCCGGGGCTTTCAGCCAGCTGGTGGAGGGCAGTAGGTGGGTATTCATGGGCCAGCTATATCCTTGCCAGTCGTGTGCGAATTCTAGCCAGCGGGGTTTGGGCAGATGTCACGAAGGAGGCCGGGATTGTCACTGGCCAGTGACAATTGAGTGACCTGAGTGCAAACCTTGAAACCCGTGCGGCCCTTGCAGGCAACACGGAAAATCAGTCCATGCCTCGCGGCAGGAACAAGGTTACCCGCAGCCCACCGTCGCGCAGGTTCAGCAAACTCACCTCGCCGCCATGGCTATGGGCAATATTGCGTGCAATCCCCAACCCCAGCCCGTAACCCTGTTGCTGGGCGGCCAGGCGGAAGTGTGGCTCGAACACCTGCTCCAGCTGCTGCTGGGGCACCCCCGGCCCTTGGTCATCCACCTGCAGCACAAAGCCCTCGGCGCTGTCGATGATACGCAGTTGCGCCCGTTCGCCGTACTTGATGGCGTTGTCGATCAGGTTGCCGATGCAGCGCCGCAGGGCCAGAGGTTTGCCCGGGTACGGTGCAAGCGCCTTGCCGTACACAGTGACGCGGCCATCGGCCAGGTACGGCTCGGCCAGGATATCCAGCACCTGATTGAGGTCGACGGGCTCGATGTTCTCGTGGATGTCGGTGTCCTTCACGCATTGCAGGGCGCCTTTGACCAGCAGCTCCAGCTCGTCCAGGTCCTGGCTGAACTTGGCTTGCAGGCGCTCGTCTTCCAACAGCTCGACACGCAGGCGCAGGCGGGTTATCGGTGTGCGCAGGTCGTGGGATATGGCGCTGAACAACTGGCTGCGTTCGGTCAGGTAACGGCTGATACGTTCGCGCATGCTGTTGAATGCCCGGCTCACCTCGACCACTTCGCTGCCGCCACCTTCCGCCAGCGGCGCCACATCAGCGCCCAGCGACATTTCCCGCGCGGCCCGGGCCAGGCGTTTGAGTGGCCAGCTTTGCCAGTGCACCAACAAGCCGATGAACAGCAACAGCAAGGCCGTGGTCAGCACCATGAACCCCACCTGCTGGCGTGGCAGGCGTTCGGCTTCCAGGCCGGTATACGGCTCGGGCAGCAACGAGGCGATGTACAGCCACTCCCCCTCACCCAGGCGGATCTGCGTGACCAGCACCGGTGGCTTGAGGGGCTCGAGCGTCAGCGAGTAATGCGCCCACGAGCGCGGCAGCTCGTCGAGCTTGAGGCCGCTGTTGAAGATGCGCAGCTCGTCAGGCCCGACGAACTCGACGGAAATTTCCATCTGCGACCCCAGGCGCTCGTGCAACACCTGCTGGAATACATCGATCACCGCCTGCTTGCGCGCCGTGACGGGCAACGCCTGCATGTCCAGCGGGGTAGCATTGAGCGATACGAAAAACCGCGTGCCGCCCATGCTGCGCAACTGGTCGAGCACCAGCGGCCGGTAGGCCACTGGCAACGACCGGAAGTAACTGACGCTGGCGCTCATCGAATGGGCCAGGCTGCTGGCACTGGCCCGCAACCCCTGCAACTGGCTGGCGCGCAGTTGGGAAACCCAGATGATGCTCGACAACCCCTGGGCCAGCAGCACCACCAGCAGGGTCAGCAGCAGCATGCGCCCCAGCAGTGAGCGGGGCAGCAAACGCCAGCGCCGCTCAGGGCGCACAGCAGACATGCGCCGCCAACAGGTAACCGCTGCCGCGCACGGTGCGGATCAGCCGGGGAGGCTTGTCGGTATCGCGCAGGCGCTGGCGCAGGCGACTGACCGCCATGTCGACGATACGGTCCAGCGGCATCGGCTCGCGGCCGCGGGTGGCGTTGCCGATGGTGTCGCGGTCGAGGATTTGCTGTGGGTGGTCGAGGAACAGCTTGAGCAGTGCGAAGTCGGCACCGGAGAGAATCACCTCCTCACCATCGCGGTGGAACAGCCGGTGGCTGACCGTGTCCAGGCGCCAGTCATCGAAGGCCAGCACCGCGCTCCCCGGCGCCGCCTGGCCAAACTCGGCGCGGCGCAGCAGGGCCTTTAGCCGCGCCTGCAGCTCGCGCGGGCTGAACGGCTTGCCCAGGTAGTCGTCGGCACCCAGCTCCAGGCCGATGACCCGGTCGGCTTCATCGGAACTGGCAGTGAGCATGATGATTGGCACACGCGCCCGGCGCGGATGCTGCCGAACCCAGCGGCACAGGCTGAAACCATCTTCATCGGGCAACATGACATCGAGAATGACCAGGTCGCAGGGGCTGCTTTCCAGCGCGCGGCGAAAGCCCGCGCCGTCGGCTTCGGCATGCACCTGGAAGCCGGAGCGGCTCAAATAGGTTTGCAGCAGTTCACGGATTTCCTGGTCGTCGTCGACCATCAGGATCGATTTGCCGGCAGTGCTCAAGGTGGTCCTTCCTCTTCTTGGTTACAGGTCTTTGCTGCCTGTTTTTATTGGGGCTGCTTTGCAGCCCTTCGCGGGCTTGCCCGCTCCTACAGGGATCGCAGCACCTGTAGGAGCGGGCAAGCCCGCGAAGGGCCGCAAAGCGGCCCCAGTCAATGGTCCAGCGCTTGCTGCAACGCCACACCCGCCCCCAGCAACCCGGAAAACTCCGCCGTCACCAGCCACACCGGCACACCCGCAAAGTAGCCGCTCATGCAGCCCTTGTCGGCAAAGCTGGCGGCGAACCCGCTGCGCAGGAACAACTCGGCAAACCGCGGGATGACCCCGCCAACGATATAGACCCCACCGCGCGCGCCCAAGGTAAGCACATTGTTCCCGGCCACGCGCCCCAGGAACCGGCAGAACTGCTCGATCACCGCCAGTGCCCGTGGCTCGCCGCCCAGCGCTGCATCGGTGATCTGCGCCGGGGACGTGTGCCGTGGGGTGTCGCCGTCCAGCGCACACAGGGCCTGGTAAAGCCGTACCAGGCCACCCCCGCTGAGTACCGTCTCGGCACTGACATGGCCGATTTGCTGGTGGATCTGCTGGTGGATCGCCGCTTCGCGGGCGTTGCCCACCGGCAGGTCCACATGCCCGCCTTCGCCCGGCAAGGCCTGCCAGTGCTGCCCGCCAAGGCGCAGCAGCGAACCCACGCCAAGGCCGGTGCCCGGGCCGATCACCAGTGCCGGGCGCGTTGGGTCTGCCTGCCCGGGGCACACCTGGCGCACTTCGCCTTCTTGCAGGCGGGTCATGCCCAACGCCATGGCGGTGAAATCATTGATCAACACCAGCCGCTCGACCTGCAAGGTCTTGCAGAACGCCAGGCGGCTCAGGCGCCAGTGGTTGTTGGTGAAGCGAAACTCGTCGCCCTCGACCGGCCCTGCCACCGCCAGGCACACCGCGGCCAGGCCGCCGCGGGCGATGCCCTGGCCATGCAGATAGGCCTCGATAGCCTGCTCCGGGCTGGTGTAGTCCGCGGTAGCGAAGACTTTTACCTCGTGCAACTGGTTGTCACGCCACAACGCAAAACGGGCGTTGGTGCCGCCGATATCGCCAACCAGCAGGTCCTTCATTTAAGGTTCTCCAGGGCAGAGGTGAAGGCACTGGCGCCCTGCTCTGCCGGGCTGAACGCCATGCGCATGAAGCCGAACAGCTCGCGCCCGCACCCCAGGTCATTGCCCTGGGGCGCCGGCGGCAGGTCGCGGCTGGCCAGTTCTTCGGCCGATACCAGTACCCGCAGCGTGCCTTCGACACCATCAACGCGCACCATATCACCATCGCGCACCCGTGCCAGCGGGCCACCGTCATAGGCTTCGGGGCACACGTGGATCGCCGCCGGGATCTTGCCCGAGGCGCCGGACATGCGCCCGTCGGTAACCAGCGCCACCTTGAAGCCGCGGTCTTGCAGCACGCCCAGGAACGGCGTGAGCTTGTGCAGCTCGGGCATGCCATTGCAACGGGGGCCCTGGAAGCGCACCACCGCCACGAAGTCACACTCCAGCTCACCGGCCTTGAACGCATCGGCCAGCGACTGCTGATCGTGGAACACCCGCGCCGGGGCCTCGACCACCTGGTGCTCGGCAGCTACAGCCGAAACCTTCATCACGCCACGCCCCAGGTTGCCCTCCATCACCCGCAGGCCGCCTTCGGCCGAGAACGGCTGCGCGACCGGGCGCAGGATGCTTTCGTCCAGGCTTTGCAGCGGGCCTTCGCGCCATACCAGCTTGCCATCATCGAGGAACGGCTCCTGGGTGTAACGGCGCAGGCCATGGCCGGCGACGGTGTTGACGTCTTCGTGCAGCAGGCCGGCATCGAGCAGCTCGCGGATCAGGAAGGCCATGCCGCCAGCGGCCTGGAAGTGGTTGATATCAGCCTTGCCGTTGGGGTAGACATGCGACAGGGTGGGCACGACCTCGGAGAGGTCGGCCATGTCCTGCCAGGTCAGCTGTATGCCGGCAGCCTGGGCAATTGCCGGGATGTGCAGGGTATGGTTGGTGGAGCCACCCGTGGCGTGCAGGGCAACGATGGAGTTGACCAGCGCCTTCTCGTCGACGATTTCGCCCAGCGGCATGAAGCTGCCACTGGCCTTGGTCATGCGCGTGACCTGTTGCGCGGCCTCGGCGGTGAGCGCATCGCGCAGCGGCGTGTACGGGTTGACGAACGACGCGCCAGGCAGATGCAGGCCCATCACCTCCATCACCAGCTGGTTGGTATTGGCGGTGCCGTAGAAGGTGCAGGTACCCGGGCTGTGATAGGAATTCATCTCCGACTCCAGCAGCTCCTCGCGGCTGGCCTTGCCTTCGGCATAGCGCTGGCGCACGTCGGCCTTCTGCTTGTTGGAAATGCCGGAAACCATCGGCCCGCCCGGCACGAAAATGGTCGGCAAGTGGCCAAAGCGCAACGCGCCCATCATCAGCCCGGGGACGATCTTGTCGCAAATGCCCAGCATCAGCGCGGCGTCGAACATGTTGTGCGACAGCGCTACCGCAGTGGACATGGCAATCACTTCCCGGCTGGCGATAGCCAGTTCCATGCCCGGCTCACCCTGTGTCACGCCGTCGCACATGGCCGGCACGCCACCGGCGAACTGGCCGACCGAGCCGACCTCGCGCAGGGCCTGCTTGATCTGCTCGGGGAAGTGCAGGTACGGCTGGTGGGCCGACAGCATGTCGTTGTAGGCCGAGACGATGGCCACGTTGGCGGCGTTCATCAGGCGCAGCGTTTGCTTGTCGTCGCTGCCGCAACCGGCCACCCCGTGGGCGAAGTTGGCGCACTGCAGGCTGGCGCGCATGGGCCCGTCACTGGCCGCGCCGCGAATCAGCTGCAGGTAGCGTTCGCGGGTGGCTCGGCTGCGTTCGACCAGCCGCTGGGTGACCTCAAGGATGCGCGGATGCATGTACTGGACTCCAGACTAATTGTAAGGGCGGTTTACCGGGCATTTCCCCTCCAACCGATTGCCGCCTAGGCTCAAGACCAGGAGCCCGCTGCATCGGTAGAGGCATCTTGCCCCACCACTCGTTGTATGTTTAAACAAAATACTGCCACTAAAAAGGCTTGTTTTCTATCTGATAGTGAATAATCTTGTAATTCCAACAACAAAACCGTTTCAGTGAAGCTCCTTTGTGCCACAGGTTTCACTCGGACTGCCAGAGGTACTGCCATGACCCTTCGCATCGCCATCAATGGATTCGGCCGCATCGGCCGCAACGTCCTGCGCGCACTGTATACCCAAGGCTACCGCCAGGACTTGCAGGTCGTCGCCATCAACGACCTGGGCGACAGCGCCATGAACGCCCACCTTCTCAAGTACGACAGCGTGCACGGTACCTTCGACGCCACGGTCGAGGCCGACCACGAAAGCCTCACGGTCAATGGTGACCGTATCGCGGTCAGTGCCATTCGCAACCCGGCCGAACTGCCGTGGAAGGCTGAAGCGATCGATGTGGTGTTCGAATGCACCGGGTTGTTTACCGAGCGGGCCAAGGCAGCTGCCCACCTCGCCGCCGGGGCGGGCAAGGTGATTGTCTCGGCGCCGGCCAAAGGGGCTGATGCCACCGTGGTGTACGGGGTCAACCATGACGTGCTGCGGGCTTCGCACCAGGTCATTTCCAACGCCTCGTGCACCACCAACTGCCTGGCACCGATCGCCCAGGTGCTGCACCGCGAGTTCGGCATCGAGCAAGGCCTGATGACCACCATCCACGCCTATACCAACGACCAGGTGCTGACCGACGTTTACCACAGCGACCCGTACCGCGCGCGCTCGGCAACCCAGTCGATGATCCCCAGCAAGACCGGCGCGGCCGAGGCGGTAGGCCTGGTACTGCCGGAACTGGCCGGCAAACTGACCGGTATGGCCGTGCGGGTGCCGGTGATCAACGTGTCGCTGGTGGACCTGACCGTGAACCTCAAGCGCGAGGCCACCGCCGAGCAGGTCAACCAGTTGTTCCTCGAGGCGAGCAAGCATTCCAAGGTCTTGGGCTACAACGCGTTGCCATTGGTTTCCTGCGATTTCAACCACAACCCGCTGTCGTCGATCTTCGATGCCAACCACACCCGCGCCAACGGGCGCATGCTCAAGGTGCTGGCCTGGTATGACAACGAGTGGGGCTTCAGCAACCGCATGCTGGATAACTGCCTGGCGTTGTGCAGCGCCCGGTGAGCCTGACAGGGCACTTGGGGCGCCTGTGAGACCCGGCGCAGCGCAGGCGGCGCTCGGTCTCCAATACACAGAAAATCCTTCCCCAGCCACCAGCACGCTCACAAACTTTACCTTTTCCTAACATTTCCAGACTTGACCTTCCGCATAGATGATAAGCATTATCATTATCTTTTGGTCGGTCAGGTCTTCTCGTGAGTCAGTCCCGGTTCAACGCCGTCTTCCTCCTCCAGCGCCTTTCCCTGCTGCGGACCCTGCAGCGCATGGTCGGCAACCCCAGCACCGCCGAGGACCTGCTGCAGGAAACCTACTTGCGGGTGTCGCGCGCCCTGGGCGAGCGGCCTGTCGAGCACATCGAACCCTTCGTGTTCCAGACGGCCCGCAACCTGGCGCTCGACCACCTGCGCGCCCGCCGGGTGCAGGCCCGCATGCTGGTCGACGACGTGCCCGACGAGGTGCTGCACAGCGTGGCCGCACCGGCCAGCAGCAGCGAGGATGCCGCCCACGCCGAACAACTGCTCAAGCACCTGAGCATCAGCCTGAACCAGCTGAGCGAGCGCCAGCAGCGCATCTTCATTCTCAGCCGCCTGCATGGCGCTACCTACCTGGAAATTGCCGAGCAACTGCATGTTTCGGCCAGTACGGTACAAAAGGAACTCAAGCTGATCATGGCCATCTGCATGGGCGTCGCCGAGCGCCTAAAGTGAACCGGCCGCTGGCCAGCCCCTCAACGTAAAGCCCTTGCCACACCAAGCCGTAGCCTTGATCATTTGCAAAAAACCACGCAAGGACTCCCCGTGACCGACAGCCCCGCCCCTCGCCCGTCACCTGCCGGGCCCACTGCCCGTGCGCGTGCCATGGACGAGGCGCTGGAATGGCTGGTACGCCTGCAAGGCGCCGATGCCGACGACACCCTCGCTTTCCAGGCCTGGTTGAGCGCAGCACCTGAAAACGCCGAAGCCTACGTCGAGGCAGAAGCGCTATGGAACGGAACGCCGCTGCACCAAGTGGCCACGCAGATGCACCGGCAGCGGCGCCGGTCGTGGCGCGGGCGCCTGCGCAGCCACTGGAAGCCGTTGGCGGCGGCAGCCGTGCTGCTGGTTGGGCTGGTGACCTTCGGCAACCTGCCGACACGCCTGCAGGCCGACCACCTGACCGTGGTCGGCGAACGCCAGCGCCTGCAACTGGACGATGGCGCAAAGGTGCTGCTGAACACCAATTCGGCGTTCGCCAGTGACCGCCGCGGCGGCCGTCAGGTCGCGCGCCTGCTGCAGGGTGAAGCCTACTTCCAGGTGCCGCAGAACGCGCCGATGCCGCTGGAAGTCCAGGCCGGGCCATTGCGCGCGCAAGCACGCGATACCGATTTCGCCGTGCGCTACCTCAACGGTGAAGCGCAACTGCGGGTGCAGCGCGGCGATGTCGACCTGCAAGGTGCGCGTGACCAGCGCATACGCCTCAGCGCTGGCGACAGCATCAGTGTGGGCCCCCAGGGCATTGGCCAGCGCCAGCGCCCCGACATGCACAAGGACCTGGCCTGGGTCGATGGCCGCCTGGTGTTCGAAAACTGCCCGCTGAGCCAGGTACTGGCCGAAGTCCGGCGCTATTACCCCGGCTGGATCATCAACCGCAATACCCAGCTGGATGACGTTGCCGTAACCGGCAACTACCGCCTCGACCAGCCGCTGGAAACCCTGCGCGCGCTGGCTCACATCACCTCCGCCCAGTTGCATGAGTACCCGGCGCTGGTCATCCTGAACTGACTGTTTACCTCCCCTACGGCCACGCCGCCGCGCAGCCCGGCATGCCTGTTCAAAGCGTTTGCATTTATTTTTACGCGGTTTTGCGCCCCCATCCGTCTCGTTATAGCCAATGCAACTGATTCTTGTTTAACAAACGAGAACAGACACCTATAACTGTCTGCACGTTTGGGAGCGCTTTCGATGTACACAGGTATTACCCGCTCGTCTTCCCTTCCCCGCCGTACCGGGCAGCTTTCGCTGCTGACCTTGGCATTGCTCGCCAGCGGCGCCTGCAGCCTGCCGGCGCTGGCTGCCGAACCGGCCCGCGCCAGCAGCCCGCGCATGGGCGATTACCGCTTCAGCATCGGCCAGCAACCGCTGGTGTCGGCCATCAACGCCTTCAGCCAGGTCACCGGTTGGCAGGTTGGCTTCAGCGCCGAGTTGGCCGAAGGCGTGGCCTCACCCGGTGTACAGGGTGCGCTGCCGCCAGATGCCGCGCTCAAGCGCCTGTTGCAGGGCACCGGGCTGAGCTTTCGCAGGATCGGCAATGCCAATGTGGTACTCGAACGCCAGGCCGCGAACAATGTGATCGCGCTGCAGCAAGTGACCGTCAGCGCCACCCGCAGTGCCCAGGACGTGAGCCAGGTGCCGAGCACGGTCAGCGTGCAGACCCGAGCGCAACTGGACCGCCAGAACGTCAACAACATCCAGGACCTGGTGCGTTACGAACCGGGTGTGTCGGTGGCCGGCACCGGCCAGCGCAGTGGCCTCAACGGCTACAACATCCGCGGTATCGACGGCGAGCGGATTCTCACCCAGGTCGACGGTGTGGCGATCCCCGACAGTTTCTTCTACGGCCCCTACGCGCAAACCCAACGCAACTATGTCGACCCGGAAATCGTCAAGCGCGTGGAAATCCTGCGCGGCCCGGCCTCGGTGCTGTATGGCAGCAATGCCATCGGCGGCGCGGTCAGCTACTTCACCCTCGACCCCGACGACATCATCAAGCCAGGCAAGGATGTTGGCGCACGCCTGAAAAGCGGTTACAGCTCGGCGGACGAAAGCTGGCTGACCTCGGCCACCGTCGCCGGGCGCCAGGGCGATGTCGACGGCCTGCTGCACCTGAGCCAGCGCAATGGCCACGAGACCGAGACCCAAGGCCACCACAGCGGCGCCGGCCTGGCCCGTACCGAAGCCAACCCGATGGACGTGCGCACCACCAACGTGCTGGCCAAGGCAGGCTGGAACTACGCTGACGACGCCCGCCTGGGCGTTACTTACGAGCGCTACAAGGACGACCGCGACCAGAACATCCTCAGCGCCGCGGGAGGGCCGTTCATACCCGGGTTCGGTGGCATGGGCTACTACAAGGCGCGCAGCGGCAACGACACCATCACCCGCGAACGCTTCGGCATCAACCATGAATTCGGCCTGGACACGCTGTTCGCTGACCAGGTGAAGTGGAGCCTGAACTACCAGGTCGCCAAGACCGACCAGCACACCGATGAAATCTATGCGCCACCTGGCCGCCAGGTACTGCGCACCCGCGACACCCGTTACAAGGACCGCCAGTGGGTATTCGATGCCCAGCTGGACAAAGCCTTCAGCATCGGCAGCACCGACCACTTGCTGACCTACGGCACCACCCTCAAGCACGAGAAAATCACCGGGTCGCGCAGTGGCACGGGCACCTGCCTGGCCGTAGGCTCGGGTTGCGCTGCCGCCGGCGCGCCGCGCCCGGCCGACGGCCAGGTGCTGGTCAGTGATTTCCCGGACCCGACCGTGAACACCTACAGCCTGTTCGTGCAGGATGAAATCCGCTGGAACCGCTGGACCTTCCTGCCAGGCGCCCGTTACGACTACACGCGCATGCAGCCCAAGTTCACCGAGGCGTTCCTGCGTGGCCTGGAGTCCACCGCCACCGCGCCCACCTCCCAGGACGACTCGGACAAGACGTGGCACCGCGTCTCGCCCAAGTTCGGCCTGACCTACGCCTTCGATGACCACTACACCTGGTACGGCCAGTACGCTGAGGGCTTCCGCACGCCGACCGCCAAGTCCATGTACGGGAAATTCGTCAATCTAGACCAAGGCTACCGGGTAGAAGGCAACCCAGGGCTGGAACCTGAAAAGAGCAAGGGCTACGAAACCGGCCTGCGCGGCAACTTCGACGCCGGCAACTTCGACGTGGCGGTGTTCTACAACAAGTACCGCGACTTCATCGACGAAGACGCCGTGCAGAGCGCCAACCTGGAACAGACCTTCCAGGCCAACAACATCAAGCACGCCACCATCAAGGGCGCCGAGGTCAAGGGCCGCCTCAACCTTGACCACTTCGGAGCGCCACAAGGCCTGTATACCCAGGGCTCGATTGCCTATACCTATGGCCGTAACGATGACACCGGCGAACCGCTGAACACGGTCAACCCGCTCAAAGGCGTGTTCGGCCTGGGTTACGAGCAGCACAACTATGGTGGCTTGCTGAGCTGGACGCTGGTCAAGCGCAAGACCCGGGTCGACGACAGCACCTTCTACTCGCCAGACGGTTCGAGCACGAAGTTCCGCACGCCAGGCTATGGCGTGCTGGACCTGACCGGTTTCTACAAGGTGACCGACGACGTCACCATCAACGCCGGGCTGTACAACCTGACCGACAAGAAATACTGGCAGTGGGACTCGGTACGCAGCTATGACGGCCAGGGTGAAGCGGCTGTGACCCAGCCGGCCAACATCGACCGTTTGAGCATGCCGGGGCGCAACTTCGGCATCAATGTGGTGTGGGATATCTGAAGGTTTCAGGTTTGCAGCGCCTGTGGGATCAGGCGCCGCCCGCGCGGCGCCCGATCCCACAGGCAACGCAATGACCCGTCTGTACATACCCGTTTTTTTACTGTTCCGCCCCCGCTGCTTCGTCTTGTCTCTAGACGCCCTCTTTCCAAGGACTGCCCCATGACCGACCGCCCAGCCTTGCGCTCCCAGCGCCTGAACCAGATCACCCACGCCCCGCACGCCGAGCTGGATGCCCTGGTCAAATCCCACGCCCCATTCGACAGCCGCGAAAGTTTCGCCCGCTTCGTGGTCGCCCAGTACCTGTTCCAATCCGAGCTGCAGGCCCTGTACAACGACCCGCAACTGATCGCCATCGTCCCCGACCTGGCCGCGCGCTGCCGGGCCGACCAAGCCCGCCTCGACCTTGCCGACCTCGACACCCAGGTGCCGGCCGCGGTGCCGGGTGCCTTGGCCAATCCGAGCCTGGGCGAGGCAATGGGCTGGATCTTCGTCTCCGAAGGCTCCAAACTGGGCGCTGCGTTTCTGATCAAGCGGGCCGCAGCGCTGGGCCTGTCCGACAGCTTCGGCGCCCGGCACCTGGGCGAGCCGGCCGGTGGCCGTGCTGAAGGCTGGAAGCAGTTCACCCGCATCCTGGATGCCCTGGACCTGTCGGCCGAAGAAGACGCGGCTGCCGAGCGCGGCGCAGTAGCGGCATTCGAGCGCTTCACCGAGCTGCTCAAGCATGCCTATGCTGCAGATGCTGCGCTGGTTTGATACGCCTTAGCCGGCCACCCTTCCGGTGGCCGCACCGTTTTTTGCAGTGAGACCATGACCCGACCCGCCCGCTCGAAACTCGCCCGCCTGCTGTATGGAATACTGGCTTACGTGAGCCTGGGGGTGGGTCTGGTCGCGATCGTCATTCCCGGCCTGCCAACCACCGAATTCATCCTGCTGGCAGCGTGGGCTGCAACGCGCAGTTCGCCACGGTTGTCGGCCTGGCTGGAAAACCACCGCCTGTTCGGGCCGATTCTGTACAACTGGCGCAACGGCAAGGTGATCCAGCGCCGCGCCAAGGTCAGCGCTACCCTCAGCATGCTGCTCTGTGCAGGCCTGATGCTGACCTTTCTTGAACACCACTGGCCGGTATTCCTCGCCATCGCCGGCATGACCCTGGGCAACCTGTGGATCTGGTCACGCCCGGAGCACGCCTGCACAGCCCCGTCACAAGCTCAGCAACCCTGAGTACAGGGCGTAGGCGGCCAGCGCCGCGCCTGCCAGCACGGCCGCGAAAATCAGCTTTTCCCACGTGGTGAACAGGGGTTGCCGCTGCTCATGCTTGGCCCTGGCGAACAGGATCACGCCCGGGGCATACAGCAACGCCGACAACAGCAGGTACTTGAGCCCGCCGGCATACAGCAGCCAGATGGCGTAGAGCAAGGCAACCAGCGCCACCAGCACGTCTTTGCGCCGCAGCCGTGGCTGCGCGGCGTAGCTCTCGCCACGCACCGCCAGCAGCAGCGCATAGGCCGCCGACCACAGGTAAGGCACCAGGATCATCGACGACGCCAGATAGATCAGGCTGGTGTAGGTACCGGCCGAGAACAACGTGATCAGCAGGAAACCCTGGATCATGCAGTTGGTGAGCCACAGGGCATTGGCCGGCACATGGTTGGCGTTTTCCTTGGCCAGGAAGCGCGGCATGGTCTTGTCGCGAGCCGTGGCGTAAAGAATCTCGGCACACAGTAAAGCCCATGAAAGCAAAGCCCCCAGCAGCGAAACCGCCAGGCCGATACTGATCAGCAATGCGCCCCAGGGGCCGACGATATGCTCCAGCACCGACGCCAGCGAAGGGTTCTGCAACCCGGCAAGCTCCGGCTGGGTCATCACCCCGAGGGACAGCACGTTGACCAGCACCAGCAGCGCCAGCACGCCGAGAAAGCCTATGACCGTGGCCTTGCCCACATCGGAGCGGCGCTGGGCGCGCCCGGAGTAGACGCTGGCGCCCTCGATGCCGATGAACACGAAAACGGTCACCAGCATCATGTTGCGCACCTGCTCCAGCACGCCCCCGAACTGAGGGTTGCTCAACCCCCAGATATCACGGGTGAAGATATCGGCACGGAAGGCGAATGCGGCAATCACCACGAAAATCAGGATGGGCACCACTTTGGCCACGGTGGTCACCTGGTTGATGAACGCCGCCTCCTTGATGCCGCGCAAGACCAGAAAGTGCACCGCCCATAGCAGGACTGAGGCACAACCGATGGCGACAGGCGTGTTGCCCTCGCCAAAGACAGGGAAGTAGAAACCCAGGGTGCTGAACAGCAATACGAAGTAACCGACGTTGCCCAGCCAGGCGCTGATCCAGTAGCCCCAGGCCGAAGAAAAGCCCATATAGTCGCCGAAACCGGCTTTGGCGTAGGCATATACCCCCGAGTCCAGTTCCGGCTTGCGGTTGGCCAGGGTCTGGAACACGAAGGCCAAGGCCAGCATGCCCACCGCAGTGATGGCCCAGCCGATCAGCACCGCCCCTACATCGGCACGCGCCGCCATGTTCTGCGGCAAAGAGAATATGCCGCCGCCGATCATCGAGCCGACCACCAACGCAATAAGCGCGCCCAAGCGTAACTTCTGACCCGGTTCGCTCATGTATCCCCCGTTTTTTTCCCCAATGTCATACGGATGTAACAGCGTTTGAGGCCATATAAAAACGCTTGCTTATAGTGAACCCGCTCACAAACAGAACTGCGGTAATAACAGTTTTATCTATAAACAGTTCCTGTAAAAACTAGCAGCTAGATGGCGACTGGAGAAGGAATTGATAAAACTTGAAAAATTCGTAAAAAAGTTGCGAAAGCCAGGAAAGCGGCTAGCGTCAAGCATCGCAGGCTGAACAGAGCGTTTGCTCTAGAATGACATGGAGGTGCCAGCGCGCAAGGCCTGCAGCTTGAGCTGTCGGCACACTCCAGGAGCACCGTGAAGGTTTTTTCCTACCTCACGGCACCATGACCTGACCCACGTCAGCGAATGGCTGAGACGGCGGATTTATGCTGTCGTCAACTTTCTCCTGGCAGGAGTTGTTAAATGTCTGATTCATCCGGAAAATTGAAACTCGGTGCATTA
Source organism: Pseudomonas sp. NY5710 (assembly GCF_013305665.1). Taxonomy (NCBI): domain Bacteria; kingdom Pseudomonadati; phylum Pseudomonadota; class Gammaproteobacteria; order Pseudomonadales; family Pseudomonadaceae; genus Pseudomonas; species Pseudomonas sp. NY5710. Next base: position 1,018,831 of record NZ_CP045554.1, on the reverse strand, counting down.
GTTGCACTAGTGGTCGGCTCGATGATTGGCGGCGGCATATTCTCGCTGCCGCAGAACATGGCGGCCAGCGCAGGGGTTGGCGCGGTACTGATCGGTTGGGCCATCACTGCGGTGGGCATGCTGACCCTGGCCTTCGTGTTCCAGACCCTGGCCAACCGCAAACCTGACCTCGATGGCGGGGTATATGCCTACGCCAAGGCCGGTTTTGGCGACTACATGGGCTTTTCTTCGGCCTGGGGCTACTGGATCAGTGCCTGGCTGGGCAACGTCGGCTACTTCGTGCTGCTGTTCAGCACCCTGGGCTACTTCTTCCCGATCTTTGGCGAGGGCAACACGCCAGCCGCCATCATCGGCGCCTCGCTACTGCTATGGGCGGTGCATTTCCTGGTCTTGCGCGGCATCAAGGAAGCGGCGTTCATCAACCTGGTCACCACCGTGGCCAAGGTGGTGCCGCTGGTGCTGTTCGCCCTGATCTGCCTGTTCGCCTTCAAGCTGGACATCTTCACCGCCGACATCTGGGGCCGGGGCACGCCCGAACTGGGCAGTGTGATGAACCAGGTCCGCAACATGATGCTGGTCACCGTGTGGGTGTTCATCGGTATCGAGGGTGCGAGCATCTTCTCGTCACGCGCCGAAAAGCGCGCCGACGTGGGCAAGGCCACGGTCATCGGCTTCGTGACCGTGCTGTTGTTCCTGGTACTGGTCAATGTGCTGTCGCTGGGCATCATGACCCAACCGGAACTGGCCAAGCTGCAGAACCCGTCAATGGCCGCCGTGCTCGAACATGTGGTCGGCCACTGGGGGGCGGTACTGATCAGTGTCGGCCTGATCATCTCGCTGCTGGGGGCCCTGCTGTCGTGGGTGCTGCTGTGCGCCGAAATCATGTTCGCCGCCGCCAAGGACCACACCATGCCGGCATTCCTGCGCCGCGAGAACGCCAACCAGGTACCGGCCAATGCGCTGTGGCTGACCAACGCCATGGTGCAGGTCTTCCTGGTGATCACGCTGTTCTCCAGCAGCACCTACCTGTCGCTGATCTACCTCGCCACCTCGATGATTCTGGTGCCCTACCTGTGGTCGGCGGCCTACGCCTTCCTGCTGGCCCTGCGCAGCGAAACCTATGAGCAGGCCCTGGCCGAACGCAAGAAGGACCTGATCATCGGCGCTATCGCCCTGCTGTACGCCATCTGGTTGCTGTACGCCGGCGGCGTGAAATACCTGCTGCTGTCGGCATTGCTGTACGCCCCTGGCGCGATCCTGTTCGCCAAGGCCAAGCGTGAAGTGGGCCAACCCATCTTCACCAACGTGGAAAAACTGATCTTCGCCGCCGTGGTGATCGGCGCCCTGGTGGCAGCCTATGGCCTGTACGACGGCTTCCTGACCCTTTGACCACGCTTTCGTCCCATTGGAGGAATGAAACCATGTCCGCTGAAAAACAGAAGTACGGTGTGCACTCCGAGGCCGGCAAGCTGCGCAAAGTCATGGTGTGCGCACCGGGCCTGGCGCACAAGCGCCTGACGCCGAGCAACTGTGACGAACTGCTGTTCGACGATGTGATCTGGGTCGACCAGGCCAAGCGTGACCACTTCGACTTTGTCACCAAGATGCGGGAGCGTGGCGTGGAAGTGCTGGAAATGCACAACCTGCTGACCGACATCGTGCAGCAACCTGAAGCGCTGAAGTGGATTCTGGACCGCAAGATCACCGCCGATACCGTCGGCGTGGGCCTGACCAATGAAGTGCGCAGCTGGCTGGAAGGTCTCGAACCGCGGCACTTGGCCGAGTTCCTGATCGGCGGCGTGGCCGGCCAGGACCTGCCGCAGAGCGAAGGCGCCGAAGTGGTCAAGATGTACAACGACTACCTGGGGCACTCCAGCTTCATCCTGCCACCGCTGCCCAACACCCAGTTCACCCGTGACACCACCTGCTGGATCTACGGCGGCGTCACGTTGAACCCGATGTACTGGCCAGCACGGCGCCAGGAAACGCTGCTGACCACCGCCATCTATAAATTCCACCCGGCGTTCACCAGCGCCGACTTCCAGGTGTGGTATGGCGACCCGGACAAGGACCACGGCAACGCCACGCTCGAGGGTGGCGACGTGATGCCGATCGGTAATGGCGTGGTGCTGATCGGCATGGGCGAGCGCACCTCGCGCCAGGCCATCGGCCAGCTGGCCCAGAGCCTGTTCGCCCACGGTGCGGCCAAGGAAGTGGTGGTTGCCGGCCTGCCCAAGTCGCGCGCCGCCATGCACCTGGACACCGTGTTCAGCTTCTGCGACCGCGACCTGGTCACGGTCTTCCCGGAAGTGGTCAAGGAAATCGTGCCGTTCATCATTCGCCCGGACGAAAGCAAGCCGTACGGCATGGACGTGCGCCGCGTGAACAAGTCGTTCATCGACGTGGTCGGCGAACAGCTTGGGATCAAGCTGCGGGTGGTCGAAACCGGCGGCAACAGCTTCGCCGCCGAACGCGAACAGTGGGATGACGGCAACAACGTCGTGGCCATCGAACCAGGCGTGGTCATCGGCTACGACCGTAACACCTACACCAACACCCAGCTGCGCAAGGCTGGCATCGAAGTCATAACCATCAGCGCCGGCGAACTGGGCCGGGGCCGGGGCGGCGGCCACTGCATGACCTGCCCGATCATCCGTGACCCCATCGATTACTAACGCCCATTAGCCCGGCCGCGCTTACCCAGCGGCGGCCGGTGCGTTCACCATACCCAAGGAGAAAAGTCATGGCGTTCAACATTCACAACCGCAACCTGCTGAGCCTGGAACACCACACCACGCGCGAGTTGCGCTACCTGCTGGACCTGTCCCGCGACCTCAAGCGCGCCAAGTACACCGGCACCGAACAGCAACACCTGAAGGGCAACAACATTGCCCTGATCTTTGAAAAAACCTCGACCCGCACCCGGTGCGCCTTCGAAGTGGCGGCCTACGACCAGGGCGCCAATGTCACCTATATCGACCCCAACTCATCGCAGATCGGCCACAAGGAAAGCATGAAGGACACCGCCCGGGTACTCGGGCGCATGTACGACGCCATCGAGTACCGTGGCTTCAAGCAGGAAATCGTCGAGGAGCTGGCCAAGTTCGCCGGGGTACCGGTGTTCAACGGCCTGACCGACGAGTATCACCCGACCCAGATGATCGCCGACGTACTGACCATGCGCGAGCACAGCGACAAGCCGTTGCACGACATCAGCTACGCCTACCTGGGCGATGCGCGCAACAACATGGGCAACTCGCTGCTGCTGATCGGCGCCAAGCTCGGCATGGATGTGCGCATTGCCGCGCCCAAGGCGCTGTGGCCACATGAGGACCTGGTTGAGCGCTGCAAGCAGTACGCAGAAGAAAGTGGCGCGCGTATCACCCTGACCGAAGACCCGCTGGCCGCGGTCAAGGGCGTGGACTTTGTGCACACCGACGTATGGGTATCGATGGGTGAACCGATCGAGGCCTGGGGCGAGCGTATCAAGCTGCTCAAGCCATACCAGGTGAATGCGCAACTGATGAAGGCCACTGGCAACCCACGCACCAAGTTCATGCATTGCCTGCCGGCGTTCCACAACTCCGAAACCAAGGTGGGCAAGCAGATTGCCGAACAGTACCCGGACTTGGCCAACGGCATCGAAGTGACCGACGACGTATTCGAGTCGCCCGCTTGCATTGCCTTCGAACAGGCGGAAAACCGCATGCACACGATCAAGGCGATCCTGGTTTCGACCCTGGCTGACCTTTGAAAGCGGCAAGCGGCAAGCTGAAAGCTGAAAGCTGAAAGCTGAAAGCTGAAAGCTGAAAGCTGAAAGCTGAAAGCTGAAAGCTGAAAGCAGCTGATCACACCGGCCTGCTTCTGCTTGCAACTTGCAACTTGCAACTTGCCGCTTGCAGCCCCAAGCCCACCTCAAAAGGACATTCTCCATGCGTATCGTTGTTGCATTGGGCGGCAACGCCCTGCTGCGCCGCGGCGAACCCATGACCGCTGACAACCAGCGTGCCAATATCCGCACCGCCGCCGAACAGATCGCCAAGATCCACCCCGGTAACGAGCTGGTCATCGCCCACGGTAACGGCCCGCAGGTCGGCCTGCTGTCGTTGCAGGGCCTTTCCTACAAACCGGACGAGGCCTACCCGCTGGACGTCCTCGGTGCCGAGACCGAGGGCATGATCGGCTACATGATCGAGCAGGAGCTGGGCAACCTGCTGGCCTTCGAAGTGCCGTTCGCGACCTTGCTGACCCAGGTTGAAGTCGACGCCAACGATCCGGCCTTCAAGGACCCGACCAAGTTCATCGGCCCGGTCTACAGCAAGGACGAGGCCGAGCGCCTGGCCAAGGAGAAAGGCTGGGTGGTCAAGCCTGACGGCGACAAGTACCGCCGCGTGGTGGCCAGCCCGAAACCCAAGCGCATCTTTGAAATCCGCCCGATCAAGTGGCTGCTGGAAAAAAGCAGCATCGTGATTTGCGCGGGCGGCGGCGGCATCCCCACCCTGTACGATGAAAACCACAAACTCAAAGGGGTGGAGGCGGTCATCGACAAGGACCTGTGCTCGGCGCTGCTGGCAGAGCAACTGGAAGCCGACCTTCTGATCATCGCCACCGACGTGGATGCGGCGTACATTGACTGGGGTAAACCTACGCAGAAAGCCATCGCCCAAGCGCACCCCGACGAACTGCAACGGCTGGGTTTTGCCGCGGGGTCCATGGGGCCGAAGGTGCAGGCCGCCTGTGATTTTGCTCGCCATACCGGCAAGGTGGCAGTGATCAGTTCGCTGGAAAACATCGAGGAAATCGTCAAAGGCACAGCCGGCACGCGTGTTACGACCGCGAAGCCGGGGATCAGCTACTGTTGAATGCAGTGGGCGGGCCTGCGCGGCCCGTCATTTTCGACCTCCCCAAGGAGCTTTCCATGGCCCAGTACCACCCCGGTCATGTACACATCGAGCGCACTGCGCTCAACAAAGATGACCACAGCTATGACCTGAACATCGAATACGAGGCAGTGTCGGACCCCAAGGAAGGTAGAGGCATTCAGTTCCGCATGCATGGCAGCATCGAAGGCAAGGCAGTCGATGAAGCGTTCTTCCTGCCCAAGGACCAGGCGCTGCCCAGCTTTCTCATGCTGCTGACCCGCAAGGCGCAAACGTACCTGCCGTCGCCGAAGAAATTCGAGAACCTGAGTTCACCGCACCAGCTCTATGACCATATGTTCGCGGACATTCGCGAAAAACTGGATGTGAAGTCGGGCGACCCGATCAAACCAGAACACCTGGAGTGATTTTCACAAGTTTGGGGCTGGCTTGCAGCCCATCGCAGGCAAGCCAGCGCCCAAAGGGATCGCATTAGGGCTGACAGGTGTTTGCCACAAGATATGCAGCGCCTGTGAGATCGAGCGCCGCGCGGGCGGCGCTCGATCTCATAGGCGCTAAAGATGCTGCGGCTACCTTTGCCTGCGATGGGCCGCAAGGCGGCCCCGGCGATGTTGAGGCATACTACCGCCCTCCCCGGCCACCACCCTCTACGTTCCCATGCGCATCCACGTCAGCTTCATCGACCGCGTCGGCATCACTCAGGAAGTGCTAGCCCTGCTCGGTGCCCGCAACCTCAACCTGGACGCCGTGGAGATGGTCCCGCCGAACGTCTACATCGACGCCCCGACGCTCAGCCCCGCGGTGCTCGAAGAGCTGCACGACGCACTGTTCGAAGTGCACGGGGTACAGTCGGTGGACGTGGTCGACATCCTTCCCGGACAACGTCGGCACCTGCAGCTGGATGCGTTGCTGGCAGCGATGAGCGACCCGGTCCTGGCCGTGGACAGCGCCGGCAAGGTGTTGCTGGCCAACCCGGCGCTGATCGAGCTGTGCGGCCGGGAATCGGCCGGCCGCTCGGTGGGCGAGCTGTTCGGCGACGCCGGGCTGCTGCAGGCGCTTCTGGACAACAACTTCCACCTGCCCATGCGCGAGATGCAACTGAACGGCCACAGCCTGCTGCTCGATGCCATGCCCATTACCAACGCCGGTGGCCTGCTGACGCTTTACCCGCCATCGCGCATGGGCGAACGCCTGTCGGCCCTGCACCACGACCACGCCGAGGGCTTCGACGCCCTGCTGGGCGAGTCACCGGCCATCCGTACCCTCAAGGCACGCGCCATGCGCGTTGCCGCACTCGACGCGCCGCTGCTGGTGCATGGCGAAACCGGCACCGGCAAAGAGCTGGTGGCCCGCGCCTGCCATGCCATCAGCAGCCGCCAGGCGGCACCGTTCCTGGCGCTGAACTGCGCCGCCCTGCCCGAGAGCCTGGCCGAGAGCGAGCTGTTCGGCTATGCCCCCGGCGCCTTCACCGGCGCGCAACGCGGCGGCAAGCCGGGGCTGATGGAGCTGGCCAACCAAGGCACCGTGTTTCTGGATGAAATCGGCGAAATGTCACCGTACCTGCAGGCCAAGCTGCTGCGCTTCCTCAGTGATGGCAGCTTCCGCCGGGTGGGCGGCGACCGCGAAGTGAAGGTTGATGTGCGCATCATCAGCGCCACCCACCGCGACCTGGAGCGCATGGTGGCCGAAGGCAGCTTCCGCGAAGACCTGTTCTACCGCCTGAACGTGCTCAACCTGCAGGTACCGCCCCTGCGCGACCGCGGCCAAGACATCCTGATGCTGGCGCACTTCTTCATGCAGCAGGCCTGCACGCAGATCCAGCGCCCAGCCTGCCGGTTGACCCCGGCCACCCATTCGGCGCTGCTGGCCAACCCGTGGCCGGGCAACGTGCGCCAGCTGCAGAACGTGATTTTCCGTGCGGCGGCCATCTGCGAAAGCAACCTGGTGGACATCGGTGACCTGGACATCGCCGGCACCTCGGTGGCGCGCGGGCAAGATGGCGAAGTGGCCAGCCTGGAACAAGCCGTGGGCGATTTCGAGCGTGAGCTGCTGCAACGTCTGTACGCCAGCTACCCCTCCACCCGGCAACTGGCTGCGCGCTTGCACACTTCGCACACCGCCATTGCCCAGCGCCTGCGGAAATATGGAATACCCGGCAAGGGCTGATAATCGTTGCAATAACCCGCTAGTTGTTCAGACCTTTCCTACGCCAGTGAAAGATACTCTCCCACATATGCCTCGTAGAATGGTGACAGTGTATTGCCACTTGTCACCCCACTGCTCCGCCTAAGTGCGGAGTGTGGTTCGCTACTGGATATAACGAGAGCACCTGATGTTTGAACTCGATTTTTACGGGACACTTGTAGCCGCCTCTCTCGTCCTGTTATTGGGGCGCGGGCTGGTTGCACGGATTGGTTTGTTGCGCGTCTACAATATTCCGGAACCCGTTGCCGGTGGCCTGGTCGTCGCCTTTGCCCTGCTGGCGTTGCGCAGTTTCGATGTGCAGGTGCAGTTCGATACCTCACTGCAAACACCCTTGATGCTGGCCTTCTTCGCCACCATCGGCTTGAGCGCAGACTTTGCCAGCTTGAAAAAAGGCGGGCGTGTGGTGGTGGTCTTCCTGCTGGTGGTCACCAGCCTGTTGCTGGTGCAGAACGCCATGGGCATCGGCCTGGCCTCGGCATTGGGGCTGGACCCATTGATGGGCCTGCTGGCCGGTTCGATCACCCTGTCCGGCGGCCACGGTACCGGCGCCGCCTGGGGCGCCACGTTCAGCGAAAAGTTCGGCCTGGCCTCGGCTGCGGAACTGGCAATGGCCTCGGCCACCTTCGGGCTGGTGCTGGGCGGCCTGATCGGCGGGCCAGTTGCCCGGCTGCTGATCAAGCGGGTGAAAACGCCGGGGGCCAATGAGGAACTGCCGCAACTGCCCCAGGGTTTCGAGCGGCCTGACAAAGAGCGCCTGATAACATCGTTTTCATTTGTAGAAACACTGGCGCTGATTGCGGTAAGCCTGCTTGCCGGTTCTTTGCTCAATGGCGCACTCAAAGGCACTGCATTCGAACTGCCGACCTTTGTGTGTGTGCTGTTCGTGGGTGTATTGCTGCGCAATGGGCTTTGCGCATTCGGCTTTTACCGTGTGTTCGAACGGGAAGTTTCGGTGCTGGGCAATGTCAGCTTGTCGCTGTTCCTGGCCATTGCCTTGATGTCGCTCAAACTTTGGGACCTGGCAGCGCTGGCCTTGCCGTTCTTCGCATTATTGGCCGCACAGACACTGGTCATGGCGCTGTTCGCGATTTTCGTGACGTTCCGTGTCATGGGTCGCAATTACGATGCAGCGGTATTGGCTGCCGGCCATTGCGGATTTGGCCTGGGGGCCACGCCCACTGCCATTGCCAACATGCAGGCAGTGACCCAGCGCTACGGCGCTTCGAACATTGCCTTTCTGGTGGTGCCGATGGTGGGGGCGTTCTTCATCGACATCATCAATGTCATCGTGATCAAACTCTATCTGGCACTGCCGCTGTTCATGGCGGGTTGATGCCTTTTACCGTGCCTGTGGCGTCGCCCGACTAGGGGTTGGCAGTAACGTGCCAAACAGGCGCCGCGGCACTGTAACGCTTTGATTACAGCGTATCTAAAACGCTACAGTGGTGTACGCATGCGGTTATACAAGGGTTTGATAGAGAAACGCTTTTTCACCCCGCGTGCAATGTAGCGTTTTCGTTCCACCACCAAAAATCGAGCCCCTCAGTAATAATTTAACTTATTGTTTTATAAGCTTTTTTTGAAATTGGCCGCATTATTGCTATGGGAATCCCGACCCAAGAGCGCGGGCACACCGCGCCCAACGCCGAGGATTCCGCATGAGCGAGTTGCGTTTCACCGAAGATCACGAATGGCTGCGCGTCGAAGCCGATGGCAGTGTCACCGTTGGCATCACCGCCTTCGCCCAGAACGCCCTTGGCGATGTGGTGTTCGTGCAACTGCCCGAGTTGCAGCAGTACGAGAAAGGCAGCGAAGCATCCACCGTCGAGTCGGTGAAAGCTGCCAGCGGCGTGTACATGCCCCTGACCGGCGAGGTGCTTGAAGTCAACGCACAGCTCGAGTCAAGCCCGGAGCTGGTCAACGATGACCCCATGGGCGAAGGCTGGTTCTTCCGCTTCACCCCGGCCAACATGAGCGAAGTCAGCGCCCTGCTCGACCAGGACGCCTATGACCGCCTGATCAAAGCCAACGCCGAAGCCTGAGGACTGCGCCATGACCATCAACCTCAGCACCGCCAACGAATTCATCGCCCGACACATCGGCCCGCGCACCGCCGACGAGCAGGCCATGCTCGCCGCACTCGGTTTCGAATCGCTGGACGCCATGACCGCGGCGGTCATCCCCGACAGCATCAAGGGCACCAGCGTGCTCGGCGCGCACGACGGCCAGAGTGAAGCCGACGCGCTGGCAGCACTCAAGGCCATCGCCGGCAAGAACCAGCTGTTCAAGAGCTTCATCGGCCAGGGCTACTACAACACCCACACCCCGGCCCCCATCCTGCGCAACCTGCTGGAAAACCCGGCCTGGTACACCGCCTACACGCCCTACCAGCCGGAAATCTCCCAGGGCCGCCTGGAAGCGTTGCTGAACTTCCAGACCCTGATCAGCGACCTCACCGGCCTGCCGATCGCCAACGCTTCGCTGCTCGACGAAGCGACCGCCGCAGCCGAGGCCATGACCTTCTGCAAGCGCCTGTCGAAGAACAAGACCAGCCACAGCTTCTTCGCGTCGGTGCACTGCCACCCGCAAACCCTGGACGTACTACGCACCCGCGCCGAGCCGTTGGGCATCGACGTGGTGGTCGGCGACGAACGCGAGCTGGGCGATGCCAGTGCCTTCTTCGGCGCGCTGCTGCAATACCCGGCCAGCAATGGCGAGGTGTTCGACTACCGTGAAGTGGTGCAGCGCTTCCATGCCGCCAACGCGCTGGTCGCCGTGGCAGCCGACCTGCTGGCCCTGACCCTGCTGACCCCACCGGGTCAGTTCGATGCCGACGTGGCCATCGGCAGCGCCCAGCGTTTTGGCGTGCCCCTGGGCTTCGGCGGCCCACACGCGGCCTACTTCGCCACCCGTGACGCCTTCAAGCGCGACATGCCAGGCCGGCTGGTCGGCGTGTCGATCGATCGCTTCGGCAAGACCGCCCTGCGCCTGGCCATGCAAACCCGCGAGCAGCACATCCGCCGCGAGAAGGCCACCAGCAACATTTGCACCGCCCAGGTGCTGCTGGCCAATATCGCCAGCATGTACGCCGTGTACCACGGCCCGGCCGGCCTCAAGCGCATCGCTGAGCGCACCCACGCGCTGACCGCGGTTCTTGCAGCCGGCCTGAACAGCCTGGGCCTGCAAGTGGTCGGTAAAACAGCTTTCGATACCTTGACCCTGGCCACCGGCACCGCCACTGCCAGCCTGCATGAGCAGGCCCGCGCCCAAGGTATCAACCTGCGCCAGGTCGACGCCGCCCACCTAGGCCTGTCGCTGGACGAGACCAGCACCCAGGCTGACGTGCAGGCCCTGTGGCAACTGTTCGCCGGCAACCAGCCCCTGCCTGACTTCGCCGCGCTGGCCGCCAGCACCGGTTCGCTACTGCCCGCTGCCCTGCTGCGCCAATCGGCCATCCTCGAACACCCGGTATTCAACCGCTATCACAGCGAAACCGAACTGATGCGCTACCTGCGCCGCCTGGCCGACAAGGACCTGGCGCTGGACCGCAGCATGATCCCGCTGGGCTCCTGCACCATGAAGCTGAACGCAGCCAGCGAAATGATCCCGGTGACTTGGGCCGAGTTCGGCAACCTGCACCCCTTTGCGCCGGCCGAGCAAAGCCAGGGCTACCTGCAGATGACCACCGAGCTGGAAGAAATGTTGTGCGCTGCTACCGGCTATGATGCCGTGTCGCTGCAGCCCAACGCCGGTTCGCAGGGCGAGTACGCCGGGTTGCTGGCCATTCGTGCCTACCACCGCAGCCGTGGCGAAAGTCACCGTGACATCTGCCTGATCCCCTCGTCTGCCCACGGCACCAACCCCGCTACCGCCAACATGGCCGGCATGCGTGTGGTGGTTACCGCCTGTGACGCCCGCGGCAACGTCGATGTCGAGGACCTGCGCGCCAAAGCCATCGAACACCGCGAGCGCCTGGCCGCGATCATGATCACCTACCCATCGACCCACGGCGTGTTTGAAGAAGCGATCGGCGAAATCTGCGCGATCATTCACGACAACGGTGGCCAGGTGTACATCGACGGCGCCAACATGAACGCCATGGTCGGCCTGTGCGCGCCGGGCAAGTTCGGCGGCGACGTGTCGCACCTGAACCTGCACAAGACCTTCTGCATTCCGCACGGTGGCGGCGGCCCGGGGGTGGGCCCGATTGGCGTCAAGTCGCACCTGGCGCCGTTCCTGCCCGGCCATGCGCAGTTGCAAAACACCCAGGGTGCGGTGTGCGCCGCGCCGTTCGGCAGCGCCAGCATTCTGCCGATCACCTGGATGTACATCCGCATGATGGGCGGTGCCGGCCTCAAGCGTGCGTCGCAGATGGCAATCCTCAACGCCAACTACATCGCCCGCCGCCTGGAAGAGCACTATCCTGTCCTGTATAGCGGCGGCAATGGCCTGGTGGCACACGAATGCATCCTCGACCTGCGCCCACTGAAGGACACCAGCGGCATCAGCGTCGACGATGTGGCCAAGCGCCTGATCGACTTCGGCTTCCACGCCCCAACCATGTCCTTCCCGGTGGCCGGCACGCTGATGATCGAACCGACCGAAAGCGAGTCCAAGGAAGAACTGGACCGCTTCTGCAACGCCATGATCCAGATCCGTGCAGAAATCCGCGCGGTCGAGGACGGTAGCCTGGACAAAGACGACAACCCGCTGAAAAACGCCCCGCATACCGCGGCCGAGCTGGTTGGCGAATGGGCCCACGGTTACAGCCGCGAGCAGGCGGTGTACCCGCTGCCTGGCCTGGTGGAAGGCAAGTACTGGCCACCGGTCGGCCGCGTCGACAACGTATTCGGCGACCGTAACCTGGTGTGCGCCTGCCCGTCGATCGAGAGCTATCAGGACGCCTGATCCGGCTCGCTGGCTCCCACAAGGGCTCCACTGCCTGCAAGGGTTGTGCTGCACCTGTAAGAAGCCTGCTCTCACGGGAACGTCGTACCTGTGGGAGCTGGCTTGCCGGCGATCGAGTGCGCAGCACTCGCCTTTTCTTTCTGGAGGGAACGAGCAATGGCTTTGAGCGTCTTCGACCTGTTCAAGATCGGCATCGGCCCCTCCAGTTCCCACACCGTCGGCCCGATGCGCGCCGCTGCGCGGTTTGCCGAAGGGCTGCGCCGTGATGGCCTGCTGGCCAAAACGGCCAGCGTCAAGGCCGAGCTGTATGGCTCACTGGGTGCCACCGGCAAAGGCCACGGCAGTGACAAGGCCGTGTTGCTCGGCCTTGAAGGCGAACAGCCGGACACCCTCGATACCGACAGCATCCCCGCCCGCCTGCAGGCCATCCGCAGCAGTGGCAAGCTCAAGCTGCTGGGCGAGCACACCATTGCCTTCAATGAAAAGCAGCACCTGGCAATGATCCGCAAGCCACTGGACTACCACCCCAACGGCATGATCTTCCGCGCATTCGACAACGCCGGCCTGCAGATCCGCAGCCGCGAGTACTACTCGGTGGGCGGCGGCTTCGTGGTTGACGAAGCCGCCGCCGGCCAAGACCGCATTGTCGAGGACAGCACCGCCCTGGCCTACCCGTTCACCACCGCCAAACAGCTGCTCGGCCACTGCACCACGCACGACCTGGCGGTCAGCCAGGTGATGCTGGCCAACGAGCAGGCCTGGCGCCCAGAGGCACAAACCCGCGCCGGGCTGCTGCGCATCTGGCAAGTGATGCAGGACTGCGTAGAAGCCGGCTGCCAGCATGAGGGCATTCTGCCGGGTGGGCTCAAGGTCAAGCGCCGGGCACCGGCACTGTACCGCCAGCTCAGCCGGCACCCGGAGGCCAGCCTGCGCGATGCCCTGTCGGTACTGGACTGGGTGAATCTGTATGCGCTGGCGGTGAATGAGGAAAACGCCTATGGCGGGCGGGTGGTCACCGCGCCCACCAATGGCGCCGCCGGTATCGTCCCCGCGGTACTGCACTACTACATGCGCTTCGTGCCCGGTGCCAGCGAAGACGGGGTGGTGCGTTTTCTGCTCACGGCTGCGGCCATCGGCATCCTGTACAAGGAAAACGCCTCGATCTCCGGGGCCGAGGTGGGCTGCCAGGGCGAAGTCGGGGTGGCCTGCTCGATGGCTGCCGGGGCGCTGTGCGAGGTCATGGGCGGCAGTGTGCAGCAAGTGGAGAACGCCGCCGAAATCGGCATGGAACATAACCTGGGGCTGACCTGCGACCCCATTGGCGGGCTGGTCCAGGTGCCCTGCATCGAGCGCAACGCCATGGGCTCGGTAAAGGCGATCAATGCGGTGCGCATGGCCTTGCGCGGTGACGGGCAGCACTACGTGTCGCTCGACAAGGTCATCCGCACCATGCGCCAGACCGGCGCCGACATGAAAAGCAAATACAAAGAGACCGCCCGTGGCGGCCTGGCCGTCAACATCATCGAGTGTTGACCCACTAACGAAAGCAAGGAGTCACCGATGTCCGAAACACTGCTCAAGACCCCACTGCATGCCTTGCACCTGGAGCTGGGGGCGCGCATGGTGCCGTTCGCGGGCTATGACATGCCGGTGCAGTACCCGCTGGGCGTCCTCAAGGAGCACCTGCATACCCGTGAACAGGCCGGCCTGTTCGATGTGTCGCACATGGGCCAGATCATCCTGCACGGTGCCAACGCTGCCAAAGCCCTTGAAAGCCTGGTGCCGGTAGACATCATTGACCTGCCGGTGGGCATGCAGCGCTACGCCATGTTCACCGATGCCCAAGGCGGTATTCTTGACGACCTGATGGTTGCCAACCTGGGCGACGACAAGCTATTCCTGGTGGTCAACGCCGCCTGCAAGGCGCAGGACCTGGCTCACCTGCAAGCGCACATCGGGACCCACTGCGAGGTGCAGCCGCAGTTCGAAGCGCGTGCGCTGCTGGCCCTGCAGGGCCCGGCGGCAGCGCATGTACTCGCGCGGCTGGCGCCGGAAGTGGCCAATATGACCTTCATGCAGTTGCGGGAGGTAAAACTGCTGGGCGAAGACTGCTTCGTCAGCCGCTCGGGCTACACCGGCGAAGATGGCTACGAGATCTCGGTGCCGGCCGGCGCCGCCGAAGCCTTGGCCCGCCGCCTGCTGGCCGAACCGGAAGTACAGCCGATCGGGCTGGGTGCCCGTGATTCGCTGCGCCTGGAAGCCGGCCTGTGCCTGTATGGCCACGACATGAACAGCGAAACCACCCCAGTCGAGGCCAGTTTGCTGTGGGCGATTTCCAAGGTGCGCCGCGCCGACGGCCAGCGTGCGGGTGGGTTCCCGGGCGCCGAGGCCATCTTTATCCAGCAGCGCGACGGTGTGGCACGCAAACGCGTCGGCCTGTTGCCGCAAGAGCGCACGCCTGTACGCGAAGGCGCGGACATTGTCGACGCCAACGATAAACCGGTTGGCAAAGTGTCCAGCGGCGGTTTTGGCCCGACAGTTGGGGCGCCCGTTGCAATGGGTTATATCGATAGTGAACATGCGGCAATCGACACCGCGCTATTTGCCGTGGTGCGGGGCAAGAAGGTGGCCTTGAAAGTCAGCAAAATGCCATTCGTGGCGCAACGTTACTACCGTGGGTGAATGAGCTTTGTGAAGGTGGCGGGCAGGCGTGGCATATTCGTTTCCGAAACCTGCCCGGTAACTTTTGAACATGGCGCCAGGCCAGCCACCATGCCGTTTGCACGACGGTGATCGGTACGTGAAAAAAGGCCCGTTATTCCGCATGGCCGAGGGCTTGTTTTTCGCTCGGGAGTTGGCGTAGAGTCGTTCCACTGTGTTTGCATGGGTCGCAATGGTTCGTGACCTGGGCCAGTAGCCGAGAGTTGCTACAACCCGTTCGACGTCTCTTACTTTCCTGCAACCCAGCCCAGTAATCTTTCGCTTACACAAAGTGCGAAAGTAACTGTCATCAAAATTTGAGCTCCATAGGAAATAAGACAATGGCTGAACGTCAGAACGGTACCGTCAAGTGGTTCAATGACGAAAAAGGTTACGGTTTCATCACCCCAGAAAGCGGTCCGGATCTGTTCGTGCACTTCCGCGCAATCGAAGGCAACGGCTTCAAGAGCCTGAAAGAAGGCCAAAAGGTCACTTTCGAGGCCGTGCAGGGCCAGAAAGGCATGCAAGCGGACAAAGTCCAGGTTGCAGGCTAAGCCGAACCCGACTGCAAAAGCCCCTGCCAAGTGCAGGGGCTTTTTTTTGCCCGTAGAATAGCGGCTTCATCTTCTGGAGCCGTTTTGCATGTCCAAGCCTTTGCTCACACCCCAGGGTGATTTTCCGCCGGTCGGCCTGGGCCGACGCCTGGCGGCGATGTTCTACGACTTCCTGTTGTGCACTGCACTGCTGATCGTGACCGCTGGGGCCTATAAGATGATCCAGATGGCGATCATTGGCGAAGCCCGCATGCGCGAGCTGACCGAGGCAGGCGCACTGGACGGCGACCCGTTGCTGTCCACGGTTCTGCTGTTCGCCTTGTTCGGCTTTTTCGCCAAGTTCTGGACCCACGGCGGGCAGACGCTGGGCATGCAGGTATGGGGCGTGCGGGTACAGAACGCAGACGGTTCGGCGATCAGCCTGTGGCAGGCACTGCTGCGCTTTGTGGTGTCGATCGCGTCGTGGTTGTGCCTGGGGCTGGGTTTCTTCTGGGCGCTGATCGACAAACGCAAGCGGGGCTGGCATGACATCTATTCCGAAAGTCAGCTGGTGCGTGTGCCGAAACAGAAGAAATAGAAAGGCCCGGCCCCAATGAAAAAGCCGACCTGAGGTTAATGCCAGTCAGTTAAGTAATTTGGGGCCGCTTTGCGACCCTTCGCGGGCACGCCCGCTCCCACAGGGGATCGCGCAGCGCCAAGCGTGTAGGAGCGGGCGTGCCCGCGAAGGGCTGCAAAGCAGCCCCAGTAACGCTTAACTCACAGGCATTAACCTGAGGTCAGCTTTTTCTCCAGCTCAAGCCATTACCCCGCCCGGCGCAGCAACCACACACCGGCCAGGGCACAGATGCCCGCCGGGATGACCACCGCCAGCAAGGGCGGGAAGCCGAACACCTGGCTCGAAGGGCCGAGCAGGTCCTGGCCGATGCGGAATACGAAGCCCACCAGCACGCCGGTGAACACCCGCTGGCCCAAGGTCACCGAGCGCAGCGGGCCGAAGATGAACGAAATGGCCATCAACACCAGTGCCGCAGTCACCATCGGCTGCAGGACCTTGGTCCAGAACGCCAGCCAGTAACGGGCGTTGTTCAGGCCCTGGTCGGACAGGTAGTGGATGTAGTCCCACAGGCCGGTGATCGACAGCGACTCCGGCGCCAGGATCACGGTGTTCAGCAGTTGCGGGGTCAGCGACACGTCCCAGCGCTCGGTGGGGGCCTTCACCACCTCGGTGTGGTCCCCGCGGAAGAAGGTTGTGCTGACGTCGCTGAGCAACCAGTGATCGTCGGTGTACTGGGCACGCCGGGCAAAGCTCGACGTCTGGATCTTGCGCTCGCTGTCGAAACGGTAGCGGGTCACGCCGAGCAACAGGCCGTTGGGCTGTACGGCGTTGATGTGCACGAACTCCTCGCCCTGGCGATGCCACATGCCACGCTTGGAGCTCTGCGCCTCGCCCCCACCCTGGGCCAGCGAGCGGTCAGCCTGGGCCTTGTTCTCGGTGACCGGCGCCACGTATTCGCCAATCAGCAGGCCGACCAGCATCAGCACCAGCATGGGCTTCATCACCGCCCAGACGATACGCCCGATGGACACACCGGCCGCACGCATGATGGTCAGTTCGCTGCTGCTGGCCAGGCTACCCAGGCCAATCAGGCAGCCGATCAGCGCAGCCATGGGCAGCATTTCATACAGCCGCCGTGGCGCGGTGAGCAAGACGTAGTAACCGGCTTGCATCACCGTGTAGGTGTCGCTCAGGTCGCCCATCTCATCGATGAACGCGAACAACGAGGCCAGGCCGAGGATGATCCCAAGCACTGCCAGGATGGCCAGCAGCACGCTCTGGCCGATGTAGCGGTCGAGCTTAGCCATGGGCCACCTCCGCACGGCGGGCGGCACGCTTGAGGCGCAATGGCTCCCAGTACATCAGGCCAAGGCCGATGAGCAGGAACAGCCCGTGGACCCACCACATGCCCAGGGCAATCGGCAACTTGCCCTTCTCCAGGGCGCCACGTACGGAAATCAGCATTGTCAGGTAGGCCATGTACAGAAGAATTGCCGGCAGCAACTTGAGGAAGCGGCCCTGGCGCGGGTTGACCCGCGACAGCGGAACCGCCAGCAGGGTCACCACGAAGACCAGGATCGGCAACGACAGCCGCCATTGCAGTTCGGCGCGTTCGCGCAGGTCGGTCTTGCCGAACAGGTCGAGGGTCGGAATGGCCTCGCGCTCGGTCACTTCCTCGGCCACTTCCGGCTTGGGCAGCAACACGCCATAGGTGTCGTACTTGATGGCCCGGTAGTCGGCCTGGCCGGGGTTACCGTCGTAGCGGTAGCCGTTTTCCAGCACCAGGTAACGGTTGCCATCGGCCTGGATCTCCTGGTGGCCCTTTTCCGCCACCAGCACTGACGGCGCACGGTCCTTGGTCTTGTCCTGATTGAAGCGTTTCTCGGAGATGAACACGCCACCGAGCTTGACGCGGTCGTCCGACAGTTGCTCGGTGTAGGTGACCCGCGAGCCGTCACGCAGCATCTGGAAACGGCCTGGCACCAAGGTGTCGAACTCGGTCAGGGTGTCCTGCTGGGCGATGATCTGCTGCACCTGGGCCACGCCCAGTGGCGCCAGGCTCAGGCTCAACCAGGCCACCAGCAGCGCCACCAGTGCGGCCGGCGCCATGGTCATGCCCAGCAGGCGCTGCTGGCTCATGCCAGTGGCCGAGAGCACGGTCATTTCGCTTTCCAGGTACAGGCGCCCGTACGCCAGCAGAATGCCGAGGAACAGCCCCAGGGGCAGGATCAGCTGCAGGAAACCCGGCAGGCGGAAACCCATGATCAGGAACAATACGCCAGGGTCGAGCACGCCCTGGGCGGCCTGGGCCAGGTACTTGATGAAGCGCCCACTCATGATGATCACCAGCAGCACGGCGCTGACGGCGCTCAAGGTCACCAGGACCTCGCGGGACAGATAACGAAAGACGATCAAACCAGACACTCCTGGGTTGTCAGGGCGGACTGCCATGCAATGGCGCCAAACAATGACTTAGTACATCCAAGACCAATGCCGGTTCGCCAAAGGCGAACCTCCATGTAAAGTGCGCGCATTATCCTGTGATTGGCTGCGCCTGTCACTTGGCGGCGCGTGAAGGCGCATAACGGGGTTGTCAGCACGCGGGTGGCAGGCTCAAACTGGCAGCTTTTCCGCTGGCGCGCGACGGCGCGGCCAGGCCCGTCCAGAGCGCTGCAATGTACAGCGCCATTTGTATCGATCATTCGGGGACCCTGACATGGAACTGGTTGTAAAAAGCGTAGCTGCTGCATCGGTAAAAACCGCCACCCTGGTCATTGCAGTCGGTGAAAATCGCAAACTTGGCGCGGTGGCCAAGGCCGTAGACCAGGCCACCGAGGGTGCCATCAGCGCGGTACTCAAGCGCGGTGACCTGGCCGGCAAACCGGGCCAGACCTTGCTGCTGCACAACCTCCCGGGGCTCAAGGCCGAACGTGTCCTGCTGGTTGGCAGCGGCAAGGACGAAGCCCTGGGCGACCGCGCCTGGCGCAAGCTGGTCGCCAGCGTCGCCGGCGTGCTCAAGGGGCTCAATGGCGCCGATGCCGTGCTGGCCCTGGACGATATTGCCGTCAGCAACCGCGATGCCCATTACGGCAAGTACCGCCTGCTGGCCGAAACCCTGCAGGACGGCGAATACGTGTTCGACCGCTTCAAGAGCCAGAAGGTCGAGCCGCGGGCACTGAAAAAAGTCACCCTGCTGGCAGACAAGGCCGGCCAGGCCGACGTCGAGCGCGCGGTGAAGCACGCCAGCGCCATCGCCACCGGCATGGCGTTCACCCGCGACCTGGGCAACCTGCCACCGAACCTGTGCCACCCGAGCTTCCTTGCCGAGCAGGCCAAGGACCTGGGCAAGGCGCACAAGGGACTGAAGGTCGAAGTGCTCGACGAGAAAAAGATCAAGGACCTGGGCATGGGCGCCTTCTACGCCGTGGGCCAGGGCAGCGACCAGCCGCCACGCCTGATCGTGCTCAACTACCAGGGCGGCAAGAAGGCCGACAAGCCCTTCGTGCTGGTAGGTAAAGGCATCACCTTCGACACCGGCGGCATCAGCCTGAAACCCGGCGCCGGCATGGACGAAATGAAGTACGACATGTGCGGCGCCGCCAGCGTCATGGGCACCCTGCGTGCAGTGCTGGAGCTGCAACTGCCCATCAACCTGGTCTGCCTGCTGGCCTGTGCCGAGAACATGCCAAGTGGCGGCGCCACCCGCCCGGGTGACATCGTGACCACCATGAGCGGCCAGACCGTGGAAATCCTCAACACCGACGCCGAAGGCCGCCTGGTGCTGTGCGATACCCTGACCTACGCCGAGCGTTTCAAGCCACAGGCGGTGATCGACGTCGCCACCCTGACAGGCGCCTGCATCGTCGCCTTGGGCAGCCACACCTCCGGCCTGATGGGCAACAATGACGACCTGGTCGGGCAATTGCTCGACGCGGGCAAGCGGGCAGACGACCGCGCCTGGCAACTGCCGCTGTTCGACGAGTACCAGGAACAACTGGATAGCCCGTTCGCCGACATGGGCAACATCGGCGGGCCGAAGGCCGGCACCATCACCGCAGGCTGCTTCCTGTCGCGTTTCGCCAAGGCCTACAACTGGGCGCACATGGACATCGCCGGTACGGCGTGGGTCAGCGGCGGCAAGGACAAGGGCGCCACGGGTCGCCCGGTGCCATTGCTGACCCAGTACCTGCTGGACCGCGCGGGCGCCTGAGGCCGTGACGCCGGTGGTGCTGGCGCGCCACCGGCCGGCCATACCGACCATGAGCAAAGTCGACTTCTATATCCTGCCCACCGACTCGCTGTCGGCGCGGCTCGATTTCGCCTGCAAGCTGTGTGAAAAGGCCTGGCGCCTTGGCCACCGGGTCTACCTGCATTGCCAGGATGCCGAGCAACGCGACGAACTGGACCTGCGCCTATGGCGCTTCAAGGGCGAAGCTTTCGTGCCCCACGACCTGGCCGAGGTGCATGCCGATGCCGGCGTGGCCCTGGGCCTTGCGGAACACGCCGGTGACCACCACGGCCTGCTGATCAACCTGGGCGCTAGCGTGCCGGGCTTTGTTGGCCAGTTCGAGCGGGTGGCGGAAATCGTCGTCGAGGCGCCCGACATTCGCCAATCGGCGCGAGAGCGATTCCGTTTCTACCGTGAACAGGGCTATGCTCTGCAAGACCACCGCTTACAGCGACTTTGACGACGATGGACAAGCACTCCCCCCTGCCCGACTCCGCTCACCTGCTCGACGACCTTGAGTCGATCCGCCAGTTGCTCGGCGACGCCGACCTGCAACCACCCCTGCTGACCGAAACCGTCGAGCAACTGCCGTTGTTGCCGGACGCGCCGGTTACCGAAGCGGCTGCGCCCGAGGAAGACCCGCAGACGCGCCGCCAGGACACCCTGCTACACCTCGAGAGTGAGCTGCGCGCCGCGGCGCAGATGATCATGCAGGACGTGATCAACGACTTTACCCCGCATATCGAGAACGAAATCAAGCGCCGGCTGGATGCGCGCATCGAGCGGTTGATCAAGCGTTCCGAGTAAACCCGCACATCGGTGTCGCCCGCTCCCACAGGCACCTCACGGCCCTCGAAGCCTGTGGCGGGCTTGTGGCAGCGGGCAACACAGTTCCGACAGTTGTCAGCAGCTTGTCGCCTGCGGCCCCCAGCTTGGTTATACTTCCCGGCTTTCCCGAATAAATGCACAGGGTCCCGCCGCGCATGGATAAGACCTACCAGCCGCACGCCATCGAAACTTCCTGGTACAACACCTGGGAGTCCGAGAACTATTTCGCTCCACAAGGTGCAGGCGAGTCCTACACCATCATGATCCCGCCGCCGAACGTCACCGGCAGCCTGCACATGGGCCACGGTTTCAACAACGCGATCATGGATGCCCTGATCCGTTTCCGCCGCATGCAAGGCCGCGACACCCTGTGGCAGCCAGGCACCGACCACGCCGGTATCGCCACCCAGATGCTGGTCGAGCGCCAACTCGAGGCCAAGGGCCAGAACCGGCATGATCTGGGCCGCGAGAAGTTCCTGGAGAAGGTCTGGGAATGGAAGGATCAGTCCGGCGGCAATATCAGCCGGCAAATCCGCCGCCTGGGCTCGTCGGTCGACTGGAGCCGCGAGCGCTTCACCATGGACGACGGCCTGTCCGAAGCGGTCAAGGAAGCCTTCGTGCGCCTGCACGAAGATGGCCTGATCTACCGCGGCAAGCGCCTGGTCAACTGGGACACCAAGCTGCACACGGCCATCTCCGACCTCGAAGTGGAAAACCACGACGAAAAAGGCCACCTGTGGAACCTGCGCTACCCGCTGGCCGATGGCGCCAAGACCGCCGAAGGCGAGGGTTACCTGGTGGTTGCCACTACCCGCCCGGAAACCCTGCTGGGCGACGCCGCCGTGGCGGTCAACCCGAATGACGAACGCTACCAGGCACTGATCGGCAAGTACGTCGAGCTGCCGCTGGTGGGCCGTCGCATTCCGATCATCGCCGACGACTACTGCGACCCTGCGTTCGGCACCGGCTGCGTGAAGATCACCCCGGCCCACGACTTCAACGACTATGAAGTCGGCAAGCGGCATAACCTGCCACTGCTGAACATCTTCGACAAGAATGCCGTCGTGCTGGCCAACGCCCAGGCCTTCAACCTCGACGGCAGCGTCAACGAGCAGGTCGACACCCAACTGCCAGCGCAGTACGCCAACCTCGACCGCTTCGTGGCCCGCAAACAGATCGTGGCCGACCTGGACGCCCAGGGCCTGCTGGTCAGCATCGACGACCACGCCCTGAAAGTGCCGAAAGGCGACCGTTCCGGTACCGTGATCGAACCCTGGCTGACCGACCAGTGGTACGTTTCCACCAAGCCGCTGGCAGAGCCTGCCATTGCTGCCGTGGAAGACGGCCGCATCCAGTTCGTGCCCAAACAGTATGAGAACATGTACTTCTCGTGGATGCGCGACATCCAGGACTGGTGCATCAGCCGCCAGCTGTGGTGGGGCCACCGCATTCCGGCGTGGTACGACGAGGCCGGCCAGGTCTACGTTGGCCGCAACGAGCAGGAAGTGCGCGCCAAGCACCAACTGGGCGCCGATGTGGTGTTGCGCCAGGACGACGACGTGCTCGATACCTGGTTCAGTTCGGGCCTGTGGACCTTCTCTACCCTGGGCTGGCCGGAGCAGACCGAATTCCTCAAGAAGTTCCACTCCACCGACGTGCTGGTGACGGGCTTCGACATCATCTTCTTCTGGGTTGCGCGCATGATCATGCTGACCATGCACCTGATCAAGAACGAGGACGGCACCCCGCAGGTTCCATTCAAGACCGTGTACGTGCACGGCCTGGTGCGTGATGGCCAGGGCCAGAAGATGTCCAAGTCCAAGGGCAACGTGCTGGACCCACTGGACATCGTCGACGGCATCACCCTCGACGCCCTGCTGGAAAAACGCACCAGCGGCATGATGCAGCCCAAGCTGGCCGAGAAAATCGCCAAGCAGACCAAGGCCGAGTTCCCCGAAGGCATCGCCAGCTACGGCACCGACGCCTTGCGCTTCACCTTCTGCTCGCTGGCGTCCACTGGCCGCGACATCAAGTTCGACATGGGCCGCGTCGAGGGCTATCGCAACTTCTGCAACAAGATCTGGAACGCTGCCCGCTACGTGCTGGACAAGGGCGAAGATTGTGGCCAGAACGGCGAGGCCTATGAGCTGTCGCTGGCTGACCGCTGGATCATCTCGCAGCTGCAGCGCACCGAAGCCGAGGTGACCCGCCAGCTGGAGCAGTTCCGCTTCGACCTGGCCAGCCAGGCGCTGTACGAGTTCATCTGGAACCAGTACTGCGACTGGTACCTGGAGCTGTCCAAGCCTGTGCTGTGGGACGAAAATGCCCCGGTCGAGCGCGCCCGCGGCACCCGCCGCACCCTGGTGCGCGTGCTGGAAGTGGCGCTGCGCCTGGCACACCCATTCATGCCGTTCATCACCGAGGAAATCTGGCAGCGTATCGCACCGCTGGCCGGTATCGAAGGCAAGACCATCATGCTGCAGCCATGGCCGGTGGCCAATGAAAGCCGCATCGATGCTGCCGCCGAAGGTGATATCGAATGGCTGAAAGAGCTGATGGTGGGCCTGCGCAACATCCGCGCCGAAATGAACATTGGCCCGGGCAAGCCGCTGCCACTGTTCCTGAAGAACGCCAACGCCGACGACCAGCGCCGCCTGCAAGAGAACGAAGCCTTGCTGAAGAAGCTGGCCAAGGTCGAATCGTTCACCGTGCTGAGCGATGCCGAAGAGGCACCGCTGTCGGCTACTGCGCTGGTGGGTGACCTGCAAGTGCTGGTACCGATGGCCGGGCTGATCGACAAGGATGCCGAGCTGGCACGCCTGAACAAGGAAATTCAGCGCCTGCAAGGCGAAGTGGCACGCGTGGGTGGCAAGCTGTCCAACGCTGCCTTCGTCGACAAGGCCCCGCCTGCGGTGATCGACAAGGAGCGCGCCAAGCTGGCTGAGTCCGAACAGGCCCTGGCCAACTTCACCGAGCAGCACGCGCGCATTGCAGCGCTGTGACAACCTGATAGACCGCTGGGGCCGCTGTGCGGCCCTTTCGCGACACAAGGCCGCTCCTACAGGACGGTGCCGGTTTCACAGGCGCCGCTATCCTTTAGGAGCGGCCTTGTGTCGCGATAGGGCTGCAGAGCAGCCCCAAGGCCTGCAACACCGGACCCCACCATGACCGACAAACCCACCCTGCACCCGCGCAACCGGCACCAGGGTCGCTACGACTTCCCCAGCCTGATCAAGGCCCACCCTGACCTGGCCCGCTTCACCATCACCAACCCCCACGGCAAACCCAGCATCGACTTCGCCAACCCCGAAGCCGTAAGGGTATTCAACCGTGCTCTGCTCAAGGCCCAATACGGCATCCAGCACTGGGATATCCCCGCCGACTACCTGTGCCCGCCCATTCCCGGCCGCGCCGACTACATCCACGTAGCCGCGGATTTGCTGGCCACGGACAACGCGGGGGAAATTCCCAAAGGCGCCCAGGTACGCGCGCTGGACATCGGCGTGGGTGCCAACTGCATTTACCCGCTGCTGGGCCACAGCGACTACCGCTGGCGCTTTCTCGGTTCGGATATCGACCCGGTAGCCCTGGCCTCGGCCAAGGCCATCGTCCAGGCCAACGGCCTGGGCAAAGCCATTGCCCTGCGCCAGCAGGCGAACCGGGGCCATATCCTCAGCGGTCTGTTGCAGCCAGAGGAGCGTTTCGACCTGACCCTGTGCAACCCACCCTTCCACGCCTCCCGCGACGAAGCCACCCGCGGTAGCCAACGCAAGTGGAAAAACCTGGGCAAGCAGGACCCCAAACGCAAGCTTCCGGTGCTCAACTTTGGTGGCCAGAACAATGAACTGTGGTGCGAGGGCGGCGAAATCCGCTTTGTCACCCAACTGGTGAGCGAAAGCGTGCAGTACGCCGGGAGCGTATTGTGGTTCACCAGCCTGGTGTCAAAGGCCAGCAACCTGCCGGGTATAGAAGCGGCACTGAAGAAGGCCGGCGCCAAGGCCGTACGTGTCGTCGAAATGGGCCAGGGCCAGAAGCAGAGCCGCATGGTTGCCTGGAGCTTCCACGATGAAGCGGCACGCCAGCGCTGGTACGCCCAGGGCCGATCACAGGCATGAAAAAACCGCGCCCGGGCAAGCCGGGCGCGGTTTCGTCAAAGCAGCAACAATTACTTGTTGATAGCGTCGGTCAGCACTTTGGCTGGCACGAACTTGACGACTTTCTTGGCAGCGATTTCGATGGCAGCGCCAGTCGAAGGGTTGCGGCCAGTGCGGGCAGGACGCTCCGAGACTTTCAGCTTGCCGATGCCTGGCAGGGTGATTTCAGCGCCATTTTCCAGCTGGTCAGCAACGATCTGGCCCAGTTGCTCCAGTGCGTTCTTGGCGGTGGCTTTCGGCGCGGCGATCGACTCGGCGATGTCGGCAATCAGTTGGTCTTTGGTCAATGCCATGGTGGTGTTCCTTCCCTATCAAATTCGATGGTTATGCAGCGAACGACGACGTTATCGGGCCAGCCCCTTGTAGTTGGAGGGCCGCGCCAATTGGGTATGTAGATACCCAAATCGGCGTTTGGTTCGACACGACGGCAGCGCGCTGCCAGCAATGCGCCACACGTGGGGCACAAGACCGCGCAAAGCTACCACAGGAGTGGATAAATATCCGCTGCGCACTTCGATTAAATGCAGGTTTTTCAGGGGTTTTGGCTTAAAACGTACAAAAATGAACAAAAAACGAACAACCGGCATTTCGGCCAACATCCGGCCACTGCACCACTGGGTGTCTGGGTTAAACTTGGCGACTTTTGCAGCTCGCCGAGAATTTCATGCCTATCCGTCATTGCATCGTTCACCTGATCGACAAGAAGCCTGATGGCAGCCCCGCCGTACTGCATGCCCGCGACAGCGAATTGGCGGCTTCCGACGCCATCGAAAACCTGCTGGCAGACCTGAACGACAGCTACAACGCCAAACAAGGCAAGGCCTGGGGCTTCTTCCACAGCGAGTCGGGGGCCTACCCGCTCAGCGGCTGGCTGAAGCAGTACCTGGAAGGGGAAACGGGGTTCACCGCCTTCAGCCGCCTGGCCGTGGAGCACCTGCAGAAGCTGATGGAAGAGTCCAACCTGTCCACCGGCGGTCACGTGCTGTTTGCCCATTACCAACAGGGCATGACCGAATACCTGGCAATCGCCCTGCTGCACCACAGTGAAGGCGTGGCGGTGAATGCTGAACTCGACGTAACCCCATCTCGTCATCTTGACCTTGGCCAGTTGCACCTGGCGGCGCGTATCAACCTGTCCGAGTGGAAGAACAACCAGAACTCCAAGCAGTACATCTCGTTCATCAAGGGCAAGAACGGCAAGAAGGTCTCGGACTATTTCCGCGATTTCATCGGCTGCCAGGAAGGTGTCGACGGCCCGGGTGAAACCCGCACCCTGCTCAAGGCCTTCAGCGACTTCGTCGAGAGCGAAGACTTGCCGGAAGCCTCCGCCCGCGAAAAAACCCAGACGCTGGTCGAGTACGCCACTACCCAGACCAAACTGGGCGAACCGGTGACGCTGGAAGAGCTGTCCAGCCTGATCGACGAAGACCGGCCCAAGGCGTTCTACGACCATATCCGCAACAAGGACTACGGCTTGTCGCCGGAGATTCCGGCGGATAAACGCACCCTCAATCAGTTCCGTCGCTTCACCGGGCGTGCCGAAGGGCTGTCGATCAGCTTCGAGGCGCACCTGCTGGGCGACAAGGTGGAGTATGACGAGGCCGCCGGCACCCTGATCATCAAGGGGCTGCCGACCACCCTGGTGGACCAGCTGAAGCGACGCAAGGACTGACGGTTCATGGGCCGCGCGACCCGCTCCTGCACGCCTCGCGACCTCTTGTAGGAGCGGCCTTGCGTCGCGATGGGCCGCAAAAGCGGCCCCGGCATCCTCAAGCCGAACCCATCAGGTAAGCCGCCACCAGCGCCTCTTTCGCCGACTTGCGCAGCCGTTTCACCAACCGCTCCTGGCGCAACGCCTCGCCCTTGTCCGGCCACTGTTCGACATACACCAGCGCCTGTGCCGGGCTGGTCTTGAAGTACCGTGCCCCCTGCCCTTTCTGATGGGCCAGAAAACGCCGCTGCGGGTCATCGCTGACCCCGCAATACAACGAACCGTTGGCCGCCCTGACCAGGTACACATACCAAGGTTTGCCAACGCCTGCGGGGACAGCTTCACACACCTTGGGCCTGCTGGAATGCGCGCAAACCCTTGAAGGCCTGTGCGCGAACCTTGTTCTGCAGCAGCGGCGACCACCCCAGCAATACCCCTGGCATGCCCAACGCCTGTCGCGACCAGCGCCACAGGTCGAACGTATCGTCGTGCTGGCAGATCAAGCCATCGCGGATGATGAAGCGTGCCTGGATATCATTGACCACCACGCGCCCCGTCTGGCTGAACAGGTAGGTCGCCACCCAGTGTGCGGCACCGCTGCGCTCGTCGGCGCGTACGCTGTCGAAGGTCAGGGTGAAGTCTTTGGCGCGCGTGGTCAGCATGCGCCACATGTCGCCCGCATCCTTGCCACGCAGCGTGCCGAAAACCGGGTCGCTGAAAACGATATCGTCGCTGTAGCAGGCGATCATTGCCTCGGCGTCCAGGCGCTGGAAAGCCTGGTAGAAGCGCGTAATCAAATCGCGGTGGGCGTCACTCATGGGGGCTGGTCCATCCTGGGGTCGAAAGCAGCACGATAATCTGACCCGGTTGCTTATGCCAGCTTCCGCCGCAGCATCTACAGCGCCTGTGAGACCGAGCGCCGCGCGGGCGGTGCTCGGTCTCACAGGCGCTGCATATCTTCTGACAAACACCTGTCAGCCCTGATGCGATCCCTGTGGGAGCTGGCTTGCCGGCGACAGGGCCGGTGCTGCCCAGCACAGATTCAGACTTTTTCGCTTGTCACCTGCACATGCAAAGCCCGCCCGGCACCCAACCCGAAGACGATGGCGCCGACCCCAAGCACAGCGAAGATCCAGCCCACGGCCGCCCAGCCGCCCGTCAGATCATGCACCAACCCCACCGCGAACGGCCCCATCGACGCCAGGGTATAACCCACGCCTTGGGCCATGCTCGACAGGTTGGCCGCCACGTGGGCATCCTTCGAGCGCAACACGATCAAGGTCAGCGCCAGGGCAAAGGTACCGCCCTGCCCCAGGCCCAGCACCACGGCCCAGCCCCACAGCCCTGAAAGCGGGGCATACAGGCAACCGAACAGGCCCGCCAGAGTGGTCAGCATGACCACCACGATTGGCAACCGCTGGTCCTTGCCGCGAGTGGCCAGCCACGGCGCGCTCAGCGAACTCAGTAACTGCACGATGACCGACCCGGAAAGTACCAGGCCGGCCTGGGTCGGGCTCAGGCCACGACCGATCAGGATCGACGGCAGCCAGCCAAACACGATGTAGGCCAGCGACGACTGCAGGCCCATGTACAGGGTCACTTGCCAGGCCAAGGGATCACGCCAGAGGCCACGTACGCGGTATGCCACCGTGTGCAGGCCATGCCCCTGGCGGGCTTGTGGCAGCCAAACCAGCATGGCCAGCAGCGCCGGGAGCATCCAGAAGCCCAGGCCCAACGCCCAGCTGCCACCGAAATGGCTGGCCAAGGGTACGGTAGCACCCGCCGCCATGGCCGCGCCCAGGCACAAGGCCATGGTATACACCCCGGTCAGCGTCCCTGCGTGCTGGGGGAAGTCGCGCTTGACGATACCGGGCAACAACACCCCGATGATGCCGATGCTGGCGCCAGCCATCAGGCTGCCCAGAAACACCCCCGCCACGCCCAAACTGCTGCGCACGACGATGCCCAAAGCCAGGGTGAGCAGAATGCCGACGATCACCCGCTCACTGCCAAAGCGCCGTGCCAGCATCGGTGCCAGCGGCGCAAACAGCCCAAGGCACAACACCGGCAAGGTGGTCAGCAAGCCGGCTTGCGAAGCGTTCAGCCCCAGGCCTTCGGACACCTGGCCCAGCACGGGCGCCATGCTCGACAGCGCCGGGCGTAGGTTCAGCGCCACCAGCACCAGGCCGAGCAACAGCAGCCACGGCCGACGCAATTGCACCGGCTGCTGCTGGACTTGCTCGTCGTCGGCCTCGGCGTCGATCAGCAGTTCATCGAGATCACGCGCGTGCGGTGGGGTGTTGCGAGGTAGGGATTCAGCCATGGCGTTCTCGGGGTCAGGATTCGATGAGGGTACGGCTCAGGCGCTTGGCCCGGTCCGCATCACGCTGTTCGATGGCGTCGAGGATCTGCCCATGCAGATCGAACGTAGCCTGGCAGCGCGGCACGGTCGCCATGCTGTGCTGCAGCGCCGCCGCGACCACGCCGGAAAAATAGCGGTAAAGCTCGCTGAGTGCGGGGTTGTGGGCGGCATCGACCAGCCGCTGGTGAAACACCAGGTCGCACCTTATGTAGTGATCGACATCACCATGAAAATGCCCGGCGCTGCCGGCCAGCGCTTCGCGCAGCCCCTGCAGGTCTGCATCGGTGCGCCGCAGCGCGGCCAGGCCAATCGCCTCCGCCTCCAGAATGTGGCGGGTTTCACGGGCCTGCTCGGCGGTACAGCGGGCCATGGCCTGCATCGCCAGCAACGGGTCCTGTGCGGTACGCAGGTAGCTGCCGTCGCCTTGGCGCACTTCGACCAGGCCGCTGAAGGCCAGCACGCGCATGGCTTCGCGCACGGTGTTACGGCTGATGCCCAGTTGCAGGGCCAGTTCCGGCTCGGTCGGCAGGCGTTCGCCTATCTGCCAATCGCCCTGGGCGATGCGCTCACGCAGTTGCTCAACGGCCTGCTCGACCAGGGAGCGTTTGATCAATAACGACATCGATACATCCAGTCATCGGACGAATAAAGGCTAACCATAAGCGCTGAATCAACAGGCTGCAACGCTTCACACGATTGTTTTTAAGTAGAGGCGGGGCGCCGCACGGGCGGCGCTCGGTGTTACAGGTGCTAAAACTGCTGCGCCCAAGGCGCGCTCAGTTCAAGGCATCCAGCAGTGCCTGGTTCATCTCCGGCGTGCCAATGGTGATCCGCAGGAACTGGGCGATACGCGCCTGCTTGAAGTGGCGCACGATGACACCCTGCTCGCGCAAGCGCGCTGCCAACTCGGCGGCATCCTGTTGCGGGTGGCGCGCGAAGATGAAGTTGGCCGCCGACGGCAGCACTTCGAAGCCCTTGGCCTGTAACTGGCCAACCAACGCCTCGCGGCTGTCGATCACCTTGCGGCAGGTTTGCTCGAAGTACTCTCGGTCCTCGAAAGCTGCGGCGGCGCCAACTATGGCCGCACGGTCCAGCGGGTAGGAGTTGAAGCTGTTCTTGATGCGCTCCAATGCCTCGATCAGGTCCGGGTGCCCCACGGCCAAGCCAACACGCAGACCCGCCAGCGAGCGCGATTTGGACAAGGTCTGGGTCACCAGCAGGTTGTCGTAGCGGTCGACCAGGCTGATGGCGGTTTCGCCACCGAAGTCGATGTACGCTTCGTCCACCACCACCACCGAGTCACGGTTGGCCTGCAGCAGTTGCTCTACCGCCTGCAGTGGCATCAGGCAACCCGTAGGCGCATTGGGGTTGGGGAAGATGATCCCGGCATTGGGCTTGTTGTAGTCCTCGATGCGGATCTGGAACTGCTCGTCCAGGGCCACCTGCTCGAACGCGATGCCGTAGAGGCCACAGTACACCGGGTAGAAGCTGTAGCTGATATCGGGGAACAACAAGGGTGCATCGTGCTGGAACAGGCCGTGGAAGATGTGCGCCAGCACCTCGTCCGAACCATTGCCGACAAACACTTGCGCCGGGGTAACGCCGTAATACTCGGCCACTGCCTGCTTCAGGCGGTCACCGTTAGGATCGGGGTACAGGCGCAGGTTGTCGCTCAGCTCCGCGCGCATGGCTTCCAGCGCCCTGGGCGACGGGCCGTAGGGGTTCTCGTTGGTGTTCAACTTGACCAGCCGCGCCAGCTTGGGCTGCTCGCCCGGCACGTAAGGCACCAGGTCCTTGACGAAGGGGCTCCAGAATCGACTCATGTTCAGTTCCCCTTCTGTTGGGTGCGGATGCGGTATTCAGCGCTTCGGGCGTGCGCGGTCAGCGATTCGCCACGGGCCAGCACGGAGGCAGTCTGGCCCAGTTCGGACGCGCCTTGCTCGGAGCAGAAGATGATCGACGACCGCTTCTGGAAGTCGTACACACCCAACGGCGACGAGAAGCGTGCAGTGCCGGAGGTTGGCAACACGTGGTTGGGGCCAGCGCAGTAATCACCCAGTGCCTCGCTGGTGTGGCGGCCCATGAAGATCGCCCCGGCGTGGCGAATGTGCGGCAGCCAGGTCTGCGGGTCGGCAACCGACAGCTCCAGGTGCTCGGGGGCAATGCGGTTGGCCACGTCCATGGCCTGCTGCATGTCTTTTACCTGGATCAGTGCACCACGGCCGTTGACCGACTTCTGGATGATTTGCGCACGCTCCATGGTCGGCAGCAGCTTGTCGATACTGGCAGCGACACGGTCGAGGAAGGCGGCATCCGGGCTGACCAGAATGGCCTGTGCGTCTTCGTCGTGTTCAGCCTGGGAGAACAGGTCCATGGCGATCCAGTCCGGGTCGGTTTGGCCATCGCATACCACCAGGATTTCCGAAGGCCCGGCGATCATGTCGATGCCCACCTGGCCAAATACATGGCGCTTGGCAGTGGCGACGTAGATGTTGCCCGGGCCGACGATCTTGTCGACCTGTGGCACGCTTTCGGTGCCATAGGCCAGTGCCGCGACCGCCTGGGCGCCACCGACGGTGAATACGCGGTCGACACCGGCGATGCAGGCAGCGGCCAGCACCAGCTCGTTGACCTCACCACGCGGGGTCGGCACCACCATCACCACTTCGGCCACGCCGGCCACCTTGGCCGGGATGGCGTTCATCAGCACCGACGACGGGTACGAGGCCTTGCCGCCGGGCACATACAGGCCGGCCCGATCCAGCGGGGTAACCTTCTGCCCCAGTACGGTGCCGTCGGCTTCGGTGTACTGCCAGGAATCCTGCTTCTGCCGCTCATGGTAGATGCGCACACGGTCGGCGGCCTTCTCCAGGGCCTGGCGCTGTACGGGGGTGATGCGGGTCAGCGCCAGCTCCAGCCGCTCGCGATTGAGGATCAGGTCATCGATCGATGTGGCCTCAACACCATCGAAACGCTGGGTGAACTCTACCAGCGCCGCGTCGCCACGCTCGCGCACGGCCTTGATGATGTCCAGCACGCGCTGGTTGACCGCGTCATCGGACACACTTTCCCAGCTCAGCAGATGATCCAGATGTCGGGCGAAATCCGGATCAGCAGCGTTGAGACGGGCAATTGCAGTGGACACGGTCATGGCGAGGGCCTCGATGATTAGCGAATGCTCAGGCGCCCTAGGCTACCAGTCCATCCGCGCGGGCACCCGAGAAAAGTGGCTATGACGCGGATAGATGGGCGCGGCAACAACGGCCGCGCGCAATCGGTAGGGAATTAACCGCGGTGTCGCGATTCGACCGCCGCGCGCAGCGTGTCGATAAGGCTCTGGATGCGGGCGTGCTGCATCTTCATGGAAGCCTTGTTGACCACCAGGCGCGAGCTGATCGTGGCGATCATTTCCTGGGGTTCCAGGCCATTGGCCCGCAGGGTGTTGCCGGTGTCTACCACGTCGATGATCTTGTCGGCGAGGTTGATCAGCGGTGCCAGCTCCATCGAGCCGTACAGCTTGATGATGTCGACCTGGCGGCCCTGTTCGGCGTAGTAACGCTTGGCGACGTTGACGAACTTGGTGGCCACGCGCAGGCGGCCCTTGGGCTCAGGGGCGCCGACCACGCCTGCGGTCATCAGTTTGCAGCGGGCAATCTGCAGGTCCAGTGGCTCGTACAGGCCCTGGCCGCCGTACTCCATCAGCACGTCCTTGCCGGCCACACCCAGGTCGGCAGCACCATGCTCGACATAGGTCGGCACGTCGGTAGCACGCACGATCAGCAGGCGTACGTCGTCCTGCGTGGTAGGGATGATCAGTTTGCGGCTCTTGTCCGGGTTCTCGGTCGGCACGATGCCGGCCTCGGCCAGCAACGGCAAGGTATCGTCGAGAATACGGCCTTTGGAAAGCGCGATGGTCAACATTGGAACGTCGGTCCTTAAGCGGCTACTGCTGGCCAGGTCATGGACCTGGCCGCTTTCAATTCGAATGGTGCGTCCTTGCACCAGAGGGCGATCAGCCCGGTACGCGGCGGATTTTCGCGCCGAGCATCTGCAGTTTTTCTTCGATGCACTCGTAGCCACGGTCAATGTGGTAGATGCGGTCGATCAGCGTGTCACCTTCGGCCACCAGCGCCGAGAGCACCAGGCTGGCCGAAGCGCGCAGGTCGGTGGCCATGACCGGGGCGCCTTTGAGGGCCGGTACACCGGTGACGATCGCGGTGTTGCCTTCGACCTGGATCTGCGCACCCATGCGGTGCATTTCGTACACGTGCATGAAGCGGTTTTCGAAGATGGTTTCGATGACGGCACCGGTGCCTTCGGCAATGGCGTTCAGCGAGATGAACTGCGCCTGCATGTCGGTCGGGAAGGCCGGGTACGGTGCAGTACGCAGGTTCACGGCTTTCGGCCGCTTGCCCTGCATGTCGAGCTCGATCCAGTCTTCACCGGTGGTGATCTCGGCGCCGGCTTCCTTGAGCTTTTCCAGCACGGCTTCAAGGATGGTCGGGTCGGTATCCTTGACCTTGACGCGGCCACCGGTCACGGCAGCGGCAACCAGGTAGGTACCGGTCTCGATCCGGTCCGGCATCACGCGGTAGCTGGCCGACGCCAGGCGCTCGACGCCATCGATGGTGATGGTGTCGGTACCGGCACCTTGCACCTTGCCGCCCATGGCGTTGATGAAGTTGGCCAGGTCGACCACCTCCGGCTCACGCGCAGCGTTCTGCAGCACGCTGCGGCCTTTGGCCAGCGCTGCGGCCATCATGATGTTTTCGGTACCGGTCACGCTGACGGTGTCGAAGAAGAAATGCGCACCGCGCAGGCCGCCCTCAGGCGCCTTGGCCTTGATGTAGCCGGCTTCGACCTCGATCTTCGCACCCATGGCCTCCAGGCCACGGATGTGCAGGTCGACCGGGCGCGAACCAATCGCGCAACCGCCAGGCAGCGCCACCTCGGCCTCGCCGAAGCGGGCGACCATCGGCCCCAGCACCAGGATCGAGGCGCGCATGGTCTTGACCAGCTCGTAAGGCGCGACCAGGGTCTTGATGGTGCGCGGGTCGATTTCCACCGCCAGCTTTTCGTCGATCACAGGCTCAATGCCCATGCGGCCGAACAGCTCGATCATGGTGGTGATGTCGTGCAGGTGCGGCAGGTTGCCTACGGTGACCGGGCCATCGGCCAGCAGGGTCGCCGCCAGAATCGGCAGGGCTGCGTTCTTCGCGCCCGAAATACGGATCTCGCCGTCAAGGCGAGCGCCGCCAGTAATAATCAGTTTGTCCATTGGAATCTCGCCGCCAAGTTGGCTCAGGTGCGCTCAGCCCAGGCTGCGCTGCTGAAAAATTTCATGGTTACCGCATGGATGCTGCCATTGGCGATCCACGGATTCAGATGAGCATAGATAGCCTGCTGGCGTTTGACTGGGCTCAGGCCAGCCAACTCGTCGCTGATCACGTTCAACTGGAAGTTGCAGCCTTCGCCTTCAACTTCGACCCGGGAACCCGGCAATTTCTCTTCAAGGAAGCTTTTAACTTCTACGGCCTGCATGCTCAACCTCAATCGGCGCCCGATGCGCACGGGTCGGCCATCATACAAAAAAGCCCCTCGCCTGCGAAGCCCAACGAAGGCTTCGCTGACCGAGGGGCCGTCATCCGTGCCGGGCCATCAGGTCGCCAGCACTTGATCGAGGTCGTAGACCTCGGCAATTTCCCGCATGTCGTCGGGCATGCCCCGCACCCGGCAGGCCTTGCCGGCTGCCTGGGCATCGCGCATGAACGACAGCAGCAACGACAGGCCGACACTGGTGGAGCGCAGCACGCCCGAGCAATCGAGCACCAACTGCGCATCCCGGCTGGCAGTGATCAGCGCCTTGCCTTGCTTGCGCAACTGCGGCCCACTGCGATAGTCCAGCACGCCGGACAGGCTCAGCACGCCCGGCTCAGCCATGCTTACCGCGGCCTCACTCATTTCACCGCCTTTTCTGGCGAGTTGTCGGCGGTCTGCTTGGCCTTGGCCACTTCGCCGGCCCAGCCGTCGATGGTCTTGTCCAGGTTGTTGCCGTTGCGCTGCATGGCGTCGGCGAACTGGTCACGGAACAGCTTGCCGATGTTGATGCCGTTGACGATGACGTTACGCACCTTCCACTCGCCACCCAGGTTTTCCAGGGTGTACTGCACCGGGTACACGGCGCCATTGTTACCGGTGACCTTCATACCGACCGAAGCGCGCTTGCCATCATCGGCCTTGGCCGGGTCGACGACGATGCCCTGGTTGTTGTACTCCAGCAACGCATTGCCGTAGAACTGGAACAGGCTGCGCTTGAAGTTTTCCTGGAAGCGCTGCATCTGCTCGGGGGTGGCCTTGCGCGAGTACTTGACGGTCATGATGCTGCGGGAGATACCGTCGGCATCGACCACCGGCGCGAGAATCCGGTCAAGGGTGTCGTAGAACGCTTGAGGGTTGGCCTTGTACTGCTCTTTGTTGGCCTTGAGTTCACCCAGCAGCTGCGTGGTGGTGCTTTGAACCACGTCATGCGGGGACTGCGCGGCCAAGGTCATCAGGGGGAAAGCCGCCAGCAACACCAGCAGGCCACGTCGCAAGATCGAAATCATGGAAACTCCTCAATTAGCCGGTTGCGCTTCTTTCGGTTCCTTGCCAACGGAGTTGAGCAGGAACTTGCCTATCAGGTCTTCCAGCACCAGGGCAGACTGGGTGTCGTGAATGGTCGAGCCATCCTTGAGCACGTCTTCCTCACCGCCCACGCTGATACCGATGTACTTCTCGCCAAGCAGACCGGCGGTCAGGATCGAGGCAGTGGAGTCGGTCGGCAGGTTGTCCACCGACTTGTCCAGCTGCAGGGTCACCCGACCGGTGTAGGAATCACGGTCCAGATCGATGGCGGTGACCTTGCCGATGGTCACGCCCGCCATGGTCACCTTGGCTCTGACCGTCAAACCGGCGATATTGTCGAAATAGGCATAAACTTTATAGGTATCGCTGCTCGGGCTGGCCGACAGCCCGCTGACACGCAGGGCCAGCAGCAGCAGCGCCAGGATCCCGGCCAGCAGGAACAGGCCGACACCGATTTCCAGGGTGCGGTTTTGCATCAGAAATCTCCAAACATCAAGGCGGTCAGAATAAAGTCCAGACCCAGCACTGCCAACGAGGCATAGACCACGGTCTTGGTGGTTGCACGGCTGATCCCTTCTGAAGTGGGCTCACAGTCGTACCCCTGGAATACGGCGATCCAGGTCGCGACGAATGCGAACACTAGGCTCTTGATCAACCCGTTGAGCACGTCGTCGGTGAACGAAACACTGTTCTGCATGTTGGCCCAGAACGAGCCCTCGTATACGCCCAGCCAGTCCACGGCGACCCACGAGCCCCCCCAGATACCGACCACACTGAAGATCAGCGCCAGCAGCGGCAACGAGATGAAACCGGCCCACAAGCGTGGCGCCACGATGTACTTGAGCGGGTCGACGCCGATCATCTCCAGGCTGGACAACTGCTCGGTGGACTTCATGTTGCCGATTTCGGCAGTCAGTGCAGAACCGGCACGGCCTGCGAACAGCAAAGCCGTGACCACCGGCCCAAGCTCGCGCAACAGGGTCAGGGCCACCATCTGGCCCACGGCCTGCTCGGAGCCATACTTGGTGAGGATGCTGTAGCCCTGCAGTGCCAGCACCATGCCGATGAACACCCCGGACACGACGACGATCGCCAGCGACAGCACGCCGACCGAGTACAGTTGCCTGGTCAGCAGCTGGAAGCCACCGCCAATGCCGCCGCGCCCGACCAGGGCATGGAACAGGAACAGGCAGGAACGCCCGAGTACCGCCACCACATCGATGGCCGAGCGGCCCAGCAGCCGGACACGTTCGAGTAATGATTTTCTGCGCATCAACGCGCCCCCAGCAGGTCGGCGCTGTAGTCAGGCGCAGGGAAATGGAACGGCACCGGGCCATCCGGGTCGCCTTTCATGAACTGGCGGATCCGCGGGTTGTCCGAGCCCATCAGCTCATCGGGGGTACCCTGCCCCAGCACCTGGCCATCGCCCACCACATAGATGTAGTCGGCGATGCTGGCGGTCTCTGCGAGGTCATGGGACACCACGATGCTGGTAATGCCCAAGGCATCGTTGAGCAGGCGGATCAAGCGCACCAGCACCCCCATGGCAATAGGGTCCTGCCCGACGAACGGCTCGTCGTACATGAGGATCTGCGGGTCCAGGGCGATCGCCCGGGCCAGCGCCACACGACGCTTCATGCCACCGGACAGCTCATCGGGCATCAGGTCGATGGCCCCACGAAGTCCCACGGCCTGCAGTTTCATCAAGACGATGTCACGAATCATGTCGTCGGCAAGCTGGGTATGCACGCGCAGCGGAAACGCGACGTTCTCGAACACATCGAGGTCGGTGAACAGCGCGCCGCTCTGAAACAGCACGCCCATCTGCTTGCGGGCGTCGAACAGGTCGCTGCGCGACAGCGTCGGCAGGTTCTGCCCGGCGACCCATACCTCACCACTGGCGGGGCGCAGCTGCGCGCCCATCAGGCGAAGCAACGTGGTCTTGCCGCAACCCGATGGCCCCATGATGCCGGTGACCTTGCCGCGCGGGATGCGAATGTCGACGTTGCTGAAAATGCTACGCGAACCGCGCTTGAAGGTAACACCCTTCAATTCCACCGCGTAGGCGCTATCCACACTCATCTAGACTCCTTGCTGATGCAGCCTCGTCCTTATGGACGCCAACTTCCATGCGGAAGGCACACGCGCCCTTGGCAGGCCGAATAGCGGCGAACTATAGCACCGCTGCGCACGCGCCCCCAAGGCCATGCACGCCCCGTTCAGCTCTGAGACAGGGTTTGGCGACCGTTGCAAGGCAAATGGAAAAGGTGAGGGTTTCTTGGATTGCGGCTATAATCGCCGCCTTTTCATCAGGCAGTGCTTAATTGACATGAGCCAATCCAGCGAGCTGATTCAATCCGCACAGCGCACCGTGCGCCTGGAACTCGAGGCCGTCGAGGGCCTGCTGGCGCGCATCGACAAGCATTTCGTCAAAGCCTGCGAACTGATCCTGGCCAGCCAGGGCCGCGTCGTGGTGCTCGGCATGGGCAAGTCGGGGCATATCGGCAACAAGATTGCCGCTACCCTCGCCAGCACCGGCACCCCCGCGTTTTTCGTGCACCCGGCTGAAGCCAGCCATGGCGACATGGGCATGATCACCGGCAACGATATCATCCTGGCGCTGTCCAACTCAGGCAGCACGGCCGAGATCGTCACGCTGCTGCCGCTGATCAAGCGCCTGGGCATCACGCTCATCAGCCTTACCGGCAACCCGGATTCCACCCTGGCCCAGGCAGCAGAGGTGAACCTCGATGCCCGGGTCGCACAGGAGGCCTGCCCGCTGAACCTTGCCCCTACCTCATCGACCACTGCGGCACTGGTGCTGGGTGACGCGTTGGCCATTGCCCTGCTCGAAGCGCGCGGGTTCACTGCCGAAGACTTCGCCTTCTCACACCCTGGCGGCGCCCTGGGGCGGCGGCTGTTGCTGAAGGTCGAGCATGTGATGCACAGCGGTGACCAGTTGCCCAAGGTGCTGCGCGGCACGCTGCTCAAGGATGCCCTGCTGGAGATGTCGCACAAAGGGCTGGGCATGACCGCAGTGCTCGAGGCTGACGGCAAGCTGGCCGGGATCTTCACCGATGGCGACCTGCGCCGCAGCCTGGATCGCAATATCGACGTGCATACCACCTTGATCGACCAGGTCATGACCGTACATGGCAAAACTGCCCGGGCCGAAATGCTCGCCGCCGAGGCCCTTAAAATCATGGAAGACCACAAGATCAACGCACTGGTGGTCGTCGATCCGGACGACCGGCCGACAGGTGCCCTGAACATGCACGACCTGTTGCGTGCAGGAGTTATGTGATGAGCCAGAATCTCATGCAACGTGGCCAGGCCATCAAGCTGGCCGTGTTCGATGTCGACGGCGTGCTGACCGATGGCCGCCTGTACTTTCTCGAAGACGGCAGCGAATTCAAGACCTTCAACACCCTCGACGGCCAGGGCATCAAGATGCTAATGGCGTCGGGCGTGGCCACGGCCATCATCAGCGGGCGCAAGACCCCGGTGGTCGAGCGCCGTGCTGCGAACCTGGGTATCGCGCACCTGTTTCAGGGCCGCGAAGACAAATTGGTGGTACTTGACGGCCTGCTGGGCGAACTCGGCCTAAGCTATGAACAGGTCGCCTACCTCGGCGACGACCTGCCCGACCTGCCGGTGATTCGCCGCGTTGGCCTGGGCATGGCAGTGGCCAACGCTGCGCCCTTCGTTCGCCAGCATGCCCACGGCGTGACCCAGGCACGCGGCGGCGAAGGCGCTGCCCGCGAGTTCTGCGAACTGATCATGCAGGCCCAGGGCACCCTGGACGCTGCCAACGCCAACTACTTGTAAGGCCGCCCATGTTCAGCAAGAAAGTCCGCAATATTGCGCTGCTGGCAGTGATAGCTGCCGTGCTCGCTGCCATTGGCTACTGGAATGTCAGCCCTGAAAGCTTCCTCGACCAGCCTGTGGCCCAGGTCGATGAAAGCGCCATCGACTACTATGCGATCAACGCCCATAGTGTGCAGTTCTTGCCGGACGGCAAATTGCAGTACGAAATGACCGCCGACAAGGTCGAGCACGTCAAGGCGACTGAAGTTACCTTGGTGACCACGCCTGACCTGCGCCTTTACCGCGGCACCGAATACCCGTGGCATGTTCAGAGCGAGCGCGCCGAGGTCAGCCCGGACGGCAACGAGGTCGAACTGATCAACCAGGTCCGTGTTGCCCGCACCGACGAAAAACAGCGCGACACCATCATCACCAGCTCACGCATGACCGTATTCCCGCAGAAGCAATATGCGCAGACCGAGCAAGCCGTTAGAATCGACGGCGCCGGTGGCACAACCACGGGCAAGGGCATGAAAGCGTATTTGAAAGAAGGCAAGATGGACTTGCTCTCTAACGTAAGAGGACAGTATGAGGCTCGTTAAAACCCTCCCCCTTTTGCTCAGCCTGAGCGCAGCACTGGGAAGCGCGAGCGCCTTCGCCCTGCCGAATGACCGTGACCAGCCTATCCGCATCCAGGCCGACAACGCGCATCTGGACGACAAGCAGGGTGTCGCGACGTACACCGGTGACGTGATCATCACTCAAGGCTCGATGATGATCAAAGGCAATACCGTGACCATGACGCGCGCCGCCAACGGCGACATCGACGTGGTGACTTCGGTTGGCAACCTGGCCTACTTCGAGCAGCAGCAGAGCGCCGCCAAGCCCGACAAGATGAAGGGCTGGGCAGTGACCATCCAGTACCAGGCGCAAAAAGACACCGTGATCCTTACCGACCGCGCCAAGGTCGAGAACGAGGGCAACACCACCGAGGGCGAGAAGATCGTCTACAACACCAAGTCGCAGGTGGCTACCGCCGGCCGTGGCGGTAACGTGACCCAGCCACGTCAGCGCATCGACATGGTGATCCAGCCCAAGAAGAAGGCCGAGTAAATGGCAACCCTAAAAGCCCAGCACCTGGCCAAAAGCTACAAGGGGCGCCAGGTCGTACGTGATGTCAGCCTGTCGATCGACAGCGGCCAGATCGTCGGATTGCTCGGCCCGAACGGTGCCGGCAAGACCACCTGCTTCTATATGATCGTCGGCCTGGTCCAGGCCGAGCAGGGTCGTGTCCTGATCGACAACCTCGATGTCAGCCACCAGCCCATGCACGGCCGTGCGCGCGCCGGCATCGGCTACCTGCCGCAGGAAGCCTCGATCTTCCGCAAGCTTTCGGTGGCAGACAACATCATGGCCATCCTCGAAACCCGCAAGGACCTCGACCGCGATGGCCGGCGCAAGGAGCTGGAAAGCCTGCTGCAGGAGTTCCACATCAGCCACATCCGCGACAACCTCGGCATGAGCCTGTCCGGTGGCGAACGCCGCCGTGTCGAGATCGCCCGCGCCCTGGCGACCGCGCCCAAGTTCATCCTGCTGGACGAACCCTTCGCCGGCGTTGACCCGATCTCGGTCGGCGACATCAAGCAGATCATCCACCACCTCAAGGCCAAGGGTATCGGTGTGCTGATCACGGACCACAACGTGCGCGAAACCCTGGATATCTGCGAGACCGCCTACATCGTCAACGATGGCCGGCTGATCGCCGAAGGCGACGCCGAAACCATCCTGGCCAACGAACTGGTCAAAGAGGTTTACCTGGGCCACGAGTTCCGGCTCTGACCCACTCCTGCCTGGGGTACTGCAACCTGCCCTGCACTCAGGGTTAAAATTGTTACGTACTCTAGGCAAACGCTACAATTTAAGGCATAAAACTTGCTTGATCTGGCGCCCCGGCGCCCTCGTGTAGTGGATGGCGCATGCGCGCCGGCGAACAAGGTATTAAGCCCCAGCCATGAAACCATCGCTCGTCCTAAAAATGGGCCAGCAACTGACGATGACACCGCAGTTGCAACAGGCCATCCGCCTGCTCC
Organism: Pseudomonas sp. NY5710; assembly: GCF_013305665.1. NCBI lineage: Bacteria > Pseudomonadati > Pseudomonadota > Gammaproteobacteria > Pseudomonadales > Pseudomonadaceae > Pseudomonas > Pseudomonas sp. NY5710. The sequence goes on along the minus strand of NZ_CP045554.1, from coordinate 977,224 downwards.
AGCTCTCCACCCTGGACCTCCAACAGGAAATTCAGGAAGCGCTGGAGTCGAACCCGATGCTCGAACGTCAGGAAGACGGCGACGACTTCGACAACAGCGACCCGATGGCCGACAACGCCGAGAACAAGCCGGCCACCGAAGTTCAGGACAACAGCTTCCAGGAAAGCACGGTCAGTGCCGACAACCTCGAAGACGGTGAATGGAGCGAGCGCATCCCCAACGAGCTGCCGGTCGACACCGCCTGGGAAGACATCTACCAGACCAGCGCCAGCAGCCTGCCGAGCAACGATGACGACGAGTGGGACTTCACCACGCGGACATCGGCCGGCGAAAGCCTGCAAAGCCACCTGCTGTGGCAACTGAACCTGGCGCCGATGTCGGATACCGACCGCCTGATCGCCGTGACCCTGATCGACAGCATCAACGGCCAGGGCTACCTGGAAGACACCCTCGAAGAAATCTGCGCTGGCTTCGACCCGGAGCTGGATATCGAGCTGGACGAAGTCGAAGCGGTGCTGCACCGCATTCAGCAGTTCGAACCGGCAGGCGTCGCGGCACGCACCCTTGGCGAGTGCCTGTTGCTGCAACTGCGCCAACTGCCTGCCAGCACGCCGTGGCTGAACGAGGCGAAACGCCTGGTCAGCGATTTCATCGATTTGCTCGGCAGCCGCGACTACAGCCAGCTCATGCGGCGCATGAAAATCAAGGAAGACGAACTGCGTCAGGTGATCGAACTGGTGCAAAGCCTCAACCCGCGCCCGGGTTCGCAGATCGAGTCCAGCGAGCCCGAGTACGTGGTACCGGACGTGATCGTGCGCAAGGACAGCGACCGCTGGCTGGTGGAGCTGAACCAGGAGGCCATCCCGCGCCTGCGCGTGAACGCGCAATACGCCGGCTTCGTGCGCCGCGCCGATACCAGTGCCGACAACACCTTCATGCGCAACCAGCTTCAGGAGGCGCGCTGGTTCATCAAGAGCCTGCAAAGCCGCAACGAGACCCTGATGAAAGTCGCCACGCAGATCGTCGAGCACCAGCGCGGCTTCCTCGATCATGGCGACGAAGCGATGAAACCGCTGGTGCTGCATGACATTGCCGAAGCGGTGGGCATGCACGAGTCGACCATTTCCCGGGTGACCACGCAGAAATACATGCACACGCCCCGCGGCATCTACGAACTGAAATACTTTTTCTCCAGCCACGTCAGCACCTCCGAAGGCGGAGAATGCTCGTCTACAGCGATCCGCGCGATCATCAAGAAACTGGTTGCAGCGGAAAATCAGAAAAAGCCATTGAGTGACAGCAAGATCGCTGGTTTACTGGAGGCACAAGGCATCCAGGTGGCCCGCCGCACCGTCGCCAAGTACCGCGAGTCTCTCGGCATCGCACCGTCGAGTGAGCGCAAGCGACTGATGTAGCCCCTGGGCTCTGCCATAGCGTTTGCGGGGCAGGTGCAAGACCTGCCTCTTTATGCACGGGCAACAAAGGAGAAGCTGTATGCAAGTCAATATCAGTGGACAGCATGTAGAAGTCACCCAGCCACTGCGCGATTACGTGCTTGAAAAGCTCGCCCGCGTGGAAAGTCACTTCGACAAGATCACCAACGTGCAGGTCATCATGAAGGTCGAGAAACTGCAGCAGAAGGTCGAGGCGACCCTGCAGATTCCCGGCGGCGAAGTGGTAGCAAACGCCGAACACGAAGATATGTATGCAGCGATCGACGCCTTGGCCGACAAGCTCGACCGCCAACTGAAAAAACACAAGGAAAAACAGCAAAGCCTGCTGCAAGGTGCAGCTGCCCGCTGATCCCCCTCATCCATGATCCGACTTGAAACCATCCTGACCCCCGGCCGTTCCCTCGTGAACGTGCCGGGCGGCAGTAAGAAGCGCGCCCTGGAAAAGGTCGCCACCATCATCGCCGAACAAGTGCCGGAACTGGAGATGCAAGTTGTCTTCGAAAAGCTGGTCGCCCGGGAAAAACTCGGTTCAACCGGTTTCGGCAATGGCATCGCCATTCCGCACTGCCGGCTTGAAGGCTGCTCCGCGCCAGTCAGCGCCCTGCTGCACCTGGAAGCACCCATCGATTACGATGCCATCGATGGCGCGCCGGTAGACTTGCTGTTCGTCCTGCTGGTCCCTGAAGCCGCCACCGATGCCCACCTGGAACTGCTGCGCCAGATCGCCAGCATGCTCGACCGCAAGGACGTGCGTGATCGCCTGCGTTCGGCCCCCAGCAACGAGGCCTTGTACCAGGTTGTCCTGGACGTACAGAACGAGCACTGAACATGCGCCTGATCATCGTCAGCGGCCGGTCCGGCTCCGGCAAGAGCACCGCCCTCGATGTCCTGGAAGACAACGGTTTCTATTGCATTGACAACCTGCCCGCCGGGCTGCTGCCGCAGCTCGCGGAAAATGCACTGATCAACACCGAACTGCTGCAGCCGAAAGTGGCAGTGTCGATCGACGCCCGCAACCTGCCCAGCCACCTGTCGCGCTTCCCCGAGCTGCTAGCCGACGCCCGTGCCCGCCACATCCAGTGCGATGTGCTGTACCTGGATGCCGATGAAGATACCTTGCTCAAGCGGTTTTCAGAAACCCGCCGCCGCCACCCGCTGACCAACGCCGACCGCTCGCTGGCAGAGGCCATCCGCGTGGAGAGCGAGCTGCTGGGGCCGATTGCCGACCTGGCCGACCTGAAGATCGACACCACCAGCCTGAACCTCTACCAGTTGCGTGACACCATCAAGTTGCGCCTGCTCAACAAGCCCGAGCCTGGTACCGCATTCCTGGTCGAGTCATTCGGCTTCAAACGCGGCATGCCGGTCGATGCCGATTTGGTGTTCGACGTACGCTGCCTGCCCAACCCCTACTGGAAGCCCGAATTGCGTGAGCACTCCGGCCTGGAACAGCCAGTGATCGACTACCTGGCCGCGCAGCCGGACGTCGAAGACATGTTCAACGATATTTCCAGCTACCTGCTCAAGTGGCTCCCCCGCTTCGCAGCCAGTAACCGTGCCTACGTGACCATTGCCATTGGCTGCACCGGCGGCCACCATCGTTCGGTGTACATCACCGAACGTCTCGGCCAGTTGCTGCAACAGTCCCTGAAAAACGTCCAGGTCCGCCACCGCGACCTCTAGCCCAAGGATCCGCCCCACGATGCCCGCCCGCGAAATCACCATCATCAACAAGCTGGGCCTGCATGCCCGGGCGGCAGCGAAGTTCGTCGGCGTGGCCGGCCGCTTTCCCTGCCAGGTGCGGGTCGGCCGCGCGCCGGACAAGCTGGTAGACGGCAAAAGCATCATGGCCGTGATGATGCTGGCGGCTGGCAAGGGCACCCAAGTGCACCTGCATACCCAGGGTGAGCAGGAAAACGATGCCATGGACGCGCTGGTCGAGTTGATCAACAACTACTTCGACGAAGGCGAATAAGCTTCCCGCTGCAACTTGAGTGTTCAGCGCATGTGAAATCGAGCGCCGCCCGCGCAGCGCTCGATTTCACATGTGCAAAAATGTCTAGGTGAACAGCCAGGCAACACCGCGCGCCGCCAGCAGCGCGGTACCCGCCAGCAACAGCAAGGCCCCCAGCGCCTGGCGAAACAGGCGCACACTACTGACCGACATGATCTGCGAGCGCATACCGCTCCGACTCACTTCAGGGCGTCGAGATAACGGCGTTGGACTTGCGCCCAGTCGATGACGTTGTAGAAGGCACCAATGTATTCCGGCCGCCGGTTCTGGTATTTCAGGTAATACGCATGCTCCCACACGTCCAACCCGAGAATGGGCGTATTGCCATGCATCAGCGGGCTGTCCTGGTTGCCGCTGCTTTCCACGACCAGTTTTTTTTCCGGCGTTACACTGAGCCAGGCCCAGCCGCTGCCGAAGCGGGTCAGGGCGGCCTTGGTGAAGGCCTCCTTGAAGGCGTCGAAACCGCCCAGTTGCGTGGTGATGGCTAGTGCCAGCTCGCCCGTGGGCTCACCGCCGCCCTGCGGCGACATCACGGTCCAGAACAGGCTGTGGTTGGCGTGACCGCCACCGTGGTTGGTCACGGCGCCACGCAGCTGCGCCGGCAAGCGCGCAACCGCAGCAACCAGTTTTTCGACCGGCCACTCAGCCCACTCGGTGCCTTCGACGGCGGCATTCAGGCCGTTGACGTAGGTCTGATGGTGCCTGGTGTGGTGGATCTCCATGGTCTGCGCGTCGATGTGCGGCTCCAGCGCGTCGTAGGCGTAAGGCAAAGCAGGCAAGGTATGGGACATGTCAGTGAATTCCATAGGCTTGTAGGCATGTTCGAACAGGCGGTTGGCGGCTCCCGTGGTGCGGGTCCAGTGCGGCACGGTTGCCTTCTGAACGGTGACGCAGGGTCATATGCCGCCAGCGGTGAGTTTTTCCGGGTCTAGCAGCGTTTCCAGCTGGTCCCGCGACAGGTCGGTGTGCTCCAGGGCTACATCAATGATCGGGCGGCCTTGCTGGTAAGCGGTCTTGGCAATTTCAGCAGCCTTCAGGTAGCCGATGATCGGGTTCAGTGCAGTGACCAGGATCGGGTTGCGCGCCAGCGCCTCCTTCAGCTTGCCCTCGTTGACCTTGAAGCTGGCAATGGCTTTGTCGGCCAGCAGGCGGCTGACGTTGGCCATCAACTCGATGCTCTCCAGCAGGTTGCGTGCGATCAGCGGCAACATCACGTTCAGTTCGAAGTTGCCCGACTGCCCAGCCACGGCGATGGTGGTGTCGTTGCCGATGACCTGGGCGGCGACCATGGCCGTAGCCTCCGGGATCACCGGGTTGACCTTGCCTGGCATGATCGAAGAGCCTGGCTGCAGACCTTGCAGTTCGATTTCCCCAAGGCCGGCCAGAGGGCCCGAGTTCATCCAGCGCAGGTCGTTGGCAATCTTCATCAGTGCCACAGCTGTGGTCTTGAGCTGGCCGGACAGGGCTACGGCGGTATCCTGCGAACCGATCAAGGCAAACAGGTTGTGCCCCGGCGTGAACTGGACCTGGGTCAGGCCGCTGAGCTGGCGCGCGAAAGCGGCAGCGAACTGCGGGTGGGCATTGATGCCGGTGCCCACTGCGGTGCCGCCCTGGGCCAGCGCCTGCAGGCTTGGCAGGGTGGCTTCGAGGTGCGCCTTGGCCCCCTCGATCTGCGCTGCCCAACCGTCCAGCACCTGGCTCAGGCGCACGGGCATCGCATCCATCAGGTGGGTACGGCCGGTTTTCACGTACTGATGCACCTGCCTGGACTTGGCCTCGCTCACCTTCACCAGGTGCGCCAGGGCAGGCAACAGCTGCTCATGTACGGCGAGGGCAGCGCTGACGTGAATGGTGGTGGGAATGATGTCATTGCTGCTCTGGCCGCAATTGACGTGGTCGTTGGCATTGACCGGCTCGCCGAGCACACGGCTGGCCAGGGTGGCGATCACCTCGTTCGCGTTCATGTTCGAGCTGGTGCCCGAGCCTGTCTGAAACACGTCGACCGGGAAGTGCTGGATGTAGTCTTGCGCCAGCAAGTGTTCCACCGCCTTGACGATGGCCTGCCCCTGGGCGGCGGACAGCTGCTCCAGCTCTACGTTGGCCTTGGCCGCAGCCGCTTTGGCCAGCAGCAAGGCACGGATGAACTGTGCCGGCATGCGCTGGCCGCTGATCGGGAAGTTGTCGACCGCGCGCTGGGTCTGGGCGCCGTACAGGGCTTGGGCCGGCACCTGCAATTCACCCATGCTGTCGCGCTCGATACGGGTATCACTCATCATCAAATCCTTGCATCAGTTCATCGGGAGAAATCGACGGCAGCAGGCTGCAATTGGCCAACTGCATGGCGTAGGGCTGCCAACGCTGGTTCTGGGCCTGGCGGTCGAGGTTGCGCAGGTCCAGCAACGGCCGCCAGGCCTGGTCCAGGCACAGGCAGCGCCAGTGCCAGGGCAACATGCGGTCGCAGGCGGTGTCGAGCAGCAGGCGGAAGGAGGTCAACGCCACCGTCCATGGCGAGGTTTCGGTACAGCACACCAAGTAACGGCCTTCGGCCAGGTAGTGCTCGATCAGGCGCGGCTCGTCAGGTTCGAGCGCGCAGCGGATCCGGCGGCTGAGCCAGCGCCAGTTTTCCAGGTAGGGCAGTTCGCGGAGGACGGAATTCATGAACATCATCGCCGAGTTACTGGATAATGATATTCATTATTAATTGATAAATAGAATCACTTCAAGGGGAGCTGATGAAAGAAAAAACCCGGCGCGAGGGCCGGGTCTTGTATTCCACTGAAATTCTTTATTGCCTGTACCGGCCTCTTCGCGGGCTTGCCCGCTCCCACAGGGGATTGCATAGGCTTCAAGCTGTGGGAGCGGGCGAGCCCGCGAATGGGCCGGTACAGGCAATGAATCAGCTACCTGCCACAGTCATCCGCTCGATCAGCACCGACCCAGTGTGGATATTGCTGCGTGTTTCAAGATCGCTACCAATCGCGACAATCTGCTGGAACATATCCTTCATGTTGCCGGCAATCGTCACTTCCTGCACCGCATGCTGGATTTCACCATTCTCGACCCAGAAACCCGCTGCGCCTCGGGAGTAATCACCCGTCACCATGTTCAGGCCATGGCCCATCAGCTCGGTCACCAACAGCCCACGCCCCATACGCCGGATCAGGGCAGCCTGGTCCTCGACGCCGTGGCTGACGAACAGGTTGTGTACACCCCCCGCGTTGGCCGTGCTGGGCAAGCCCAGCTTGCGCCCCGAATAGGTACCCAGCAGATACGACACCAGCTCGCCTTTGTCGACGAACGGTTTGGCATAGGTCGCCAAGCCGTCGGCGTCGAACGCTGCACTGGCCAGCGCGCGCGGAATGTGCGGCCGCTCGTCGAGTGTCAGCCAGGACGGGAACAGGCGCTGGCCAATGCTGCCTTCAAGGAACGACGACTTGCGGTACAGATTGCCGCCAGAGATCGCCGACAGGAAGCTGCCGAACAACCCCCCTGCCAGTTCTGCCGAAAACAGCACCGGCACTTCGCAGGTTGACACCGGCCGCGCGCCGAGGCGGCTGGCGGCCCGCTGCGCGGCACGCACGCCAATGCTGCGCGGGTCGGCCAGCAGGTCGCCCTGGCGGTTGACGTCATACCAGTAATCGCGCTGCATCTGCCCGTCGCCTTCAGCGATCATCACGCAGCTCAGGCTGTGCCGGGTCGAGGCGTAAGCACCGATGAAACCGTGGCTGTTGCCGTACACGCGGCAGCCCTGGTGGGTGTTGAGGGTGGTGCCATCGGCATTGAGGATGCGCGGGTCGGCATCGAACGCCGCCGCTTCGCAAGCCAGCGCCATCTCGATGGCTTTCTCGGGCTCGAGAGCCCAGTCATGATACAGGTCCAGGTCAGGGATTTCCCGGGCCATCAACGCTGCGTCCGCCAGGCCCGAACAATCGTCCTCGGAGGTGTGCCTGGCAATGGCCAGCGCTGCGGCGACGGTTTCCCGGATCGCCTCCGGGCCACTGGCCGAGGTACTGGCCGAGCCTTTGCGCTGGCCAACATAGAGGGTGATGCCAAAGCCCTGGTCGCGGTTGAATTCAACCGTTTCGACCTCGCGCTGACGTACCGTGGTGGACAGGCCCTGCTCCAGCGACACGGCCACTTCGCAGGCACTGGCCCCTTGGCGGCGCGCTTCGGCGATGATCGCCTCGACCTGCTCTTGCAATGCTGGCAGGTCTTTCGGACCTACGCTCTGGACTGCACTCATGGTTCTCTCCACTCAAATTCTGCGTTCGGCGAGGGTCATTCTACGACCGGGCCGGACAAGCGGCCCCCGACTGGTTATCATGGCGGCGATTTCTAGCGGACTGCCACCATGGTTGATTCAAACGACGACGCCTTCGACGGCGAAAAAAGCAAAACCCAGATCAAGCGCGAGCTGCATGCGCTGGTCGAACTCGGCGAGCGCCTGACTACGCTCAAGGCCGATACCCTGGCCCGCCTGCCGTTGACCGACGAGCTGCGCAAGGCCCTGGCCGAGGCCAGCAAGCACACTGCTCATGGTGCGCGTAAACGCCACATGTCGTTCGTCGGCAAGCTGATGCGCGTGCAGGACCTGGATGCCATCCATGCCCTGCTTGAGCAGATGGACAGCTCCACTCGCCAGTACAACGAACGCTTCCACGGCCTGGAGCGCTGGCGCGACCGGCTGATCGACGGTAACGACGAAGACCTTGAACGCTTCGTCAACGAATACCCCGACACCGATCGCCAGCAACTGCGTTCGCTGGTGCGCCATGCCCAGCACGAGAAGGCGCGGAACAAACCGCCGGCCGCCGCGCGCAAGGTGTTCAAGTACATCCGCGACCTCGACGAGTTGCAGCGCGGGTTGCGCTGACAGGCTGGGACCCTGTGGGAGCGGGCGTGCCCGCGAAGCAGGCGACGCGGTGCTTGGCACCGGCTTCGCCGGTGCTGGCGGGCAAGCCCGCTCCCACAACGACCCCCAAGGCCGTCACGCGCCGGTACCGCCCACGGTAATCGCATCCAGCTTCAGGGTCGGCTGCCCGACCCCGACCGGCACCGACTGCCCGTCCTTGCCGCACGTCCCTACCCCGCTGTCCAGCGCCAGGTCGTTGCCGACCATCGACACCCGGCTCATCGCCTCCGGACCATTGCCAATCAAGGTCGCACCTTTCACCGGCGCGGTAATCTTGCCGTCTTCGATCAGGTAGGCCTCGCTGGTCGAGAACACGAACTTGCCGCTGGTGATGTCCACCTGGCCACCCCCGAGGTTGGCGCAGTAGATGCCCTTCTTCACCGAGGCGATGATTTCTTGCGGGTCGCTTTCGCCGGCACGCATGTAGGTGTTGGTCATGCGTGGCATCGGCAAGTGCGCGTAGGATTCGCGGCGACCATTGCCGGTCACTGCCATGCCCATCAGTCGCGCGTTCAGCTTGTCCTGCATGTAGCCCTTGAGCACACCGTTCTCGATCAGGGTGGTGCACTCGGTCGGCGTACCTTCGTCATCCACGCTCAGCGAACCGCGGCGGCCTTCCAGGGTGCCGTCATCGACGATGGTGCACAGGCTCGACGCCACTTTCTCGCCAATCCGGCCACTGAACGCCGAGCTGCCCTTGCGGTTGAAGTCACCTTCCAGGCCGTGGCCGACCGCCTCGTGCAGCAGCACGCCCGACCATCCCGAGCCCAGCACCACTGGCAAGGTGCCGGCCGGCGCCGGGATCGCTTCGAGGTTCACCAGCGCCTGGCGCAGCGCCTCACGGGCATAGCCCATGACCCGCTCTTCGGTGAAGAAACGGTAGTCGGTACGCCCGCCACCACCCTGCCCGCCGCGTTCGCGACGACCGTTCTGCTCAACGATGACGCTTACATTGAAACGCACCAGCGGCCGCACATCTGCAGCCAGGCTGCCGTCCGCTGCAGCGATGAGAATGCGCTCCCAGACCCCGGCCATGCTCACGCTGACCTGCTGGATACGTGGGTCAAGCGCGCGGGTCGCGGCATCGACACGCTTGAGCAATTCGACCTTTTCGGCACGGCTGAGCACATCGAGCGGGTTGTCTGCCGCATACAGGGCGGTCACTGATGGGCTGTGGAAGGCCTGCACGGTGCCGTTCTGCCCGGCGCGGGAAATCGAACGGGCGGCGCGCGCGGCCGACGTCAGCGCTTCAAGGTTGATGGCATTGCTGTAGGCGAAGCCGGTCTTTTCACCGGACTGGGCACGCACGCCCACGCCCTGGTCGAGGTTGAAGCTGCCCTCTTTGACGATGCCGTCTTCCAGCGCCCAGGTTTCCGAAATCTGGCCCTGGAAATACAGGTCGGCAGCGTCGATGCCGGGGCCGGCCAATTCACCGAGCACGCTTTGCAGGCTGTCCAGGGTCAAGCCGCCTGGGGCCAGGAGCTGCTCACTGACGGTGGATAACATCTGGCTCATAGTCACTCCGAGGTGGGCGCAGGCCGCAATGCGTCCTGCGAAAAAAAGCGCCGGTGGGCTACCACCGGCATGCGCGCCCGGATGGACGCCTGTTCTTCAATGTCGCGCTCGGCAAGCAATACCGCTTCGCCTTGCGCCTGTTGTGCCACGATCCGCCCCCAAGGGTCGACGATCGCCGCATGGCCGTGGGTGTCCCGTGGGCCTGGGTGGGTGCCGCCCTGCGCTGCCGCCAACAGGTAGCACTGGTTTTCGATGGCCCGGGCGCGTACCAGCACCTCCCAGTGTGCGGCGCCGGTCACCGCAGTGAAGGCCGCCGGAGCGCTGATCAGTTCCGCGCCCGCGGCACGCAACGCGCCATATAACTCAGGGAAGCGCAAGTCGTAACATACGCTCAAACCCAGCCGCCCGACCGGCGTGTCCGCCACCACCACGTGTGCGCCATGGGCAAAATCATCCGATTCACGGTAGCGGCCGCGGTTATCGGCAACATCCACGTCGAACAAGTGCAGCTTGTCATAGCGCGCAGCCACTTCACCGTGCTCATCGATCAGCAGCGAGCAGGCGTGCGCCTTTGCGTCGGGTTGGCCGACCGGCGGCAAGGGCAAGGTACCGGCGACTATCCATAACCTGAGGTCGCGGGCGGTACGTTTCAACCATGGCAGGATAGGCCCGCTCCCCAAGGCCTCGGCTCGGCCGATGGCAGCGGCGTCCTTGCGGCCCATGGCAGCGAAGTTTTCCGGCAGCACCGCCAGCCGCGCACCACCCTGTGCAGCCTGCTCCAGCAAGGCACCGGCACGCTGCAGGTTGGCCAGCACATCGTCCTGGCTGACCATCTGGATCACCGCTGCCTTCATGGGCACTCCTGACACTATTTCTCGAAGGGTTTCACAAAGGTGATTCTAGGCTCTTTCCACGGCCCTTCGACACGGTAATGCACGCTGGCAAAACGCGATACACGGTCACCGATCAGCCGGTCGACCAGGAACAACGCCCCGCCCACGGCTGGCGCCCCCACGATCAACGCGGCCAGCGGCAGGTTGTTGGTCACCGGTAGGCTCACCTGCAGGTTGGCATTGACCTGGTCACGTACCAGGTCCAACGTGCCTTCCAGCTCGAAGCTGCTCGACGGGCCGGTCATGGTGATGGGTTCGCGGGTCACGTACACGCCATTGCTGGCCGCCAGCAGGCCTTTGACCCGGTCATAGGCCAGGCCTTTGTCGAACAGGTCGGAGAAGTCCAGCCGCAGGCGGCGACCAATCGAATTGAAGTTGAGCAGGCCAAAGACCCGCAACGCCTGGGCACTGCCGTCGACCTCGACGAACTGGCCGGATCGCAACGCCGCGTCCATGCTGCCCGAGAAGCGCGTCAGGCTGACGGCTGCCGGCGAGCCTGGCCAACGGCCGTCCACGTCCAGGCGGAAGTCGCGGCTGGTGACGGTGGGTGCAAAGCCCCAGGCCTTGAGCACGTCGCCCAGGTTCTTGCCTTGCAGGCGGCCTTTGTACCAGCTGCTGGTCTTGCCCGTTTCACCCTCCCAGCCACCGCCACCGCCAATGCTCAGGCCCTTGAAGTCAAGAGCGATATCGCTGGCGGCAACCCCACGTGCGGTGGGCCGCAGCTTGATCGAGGCGCTGCCGAACAGGTCGTCACCGCGGTACAGCTTGTCGATGCTCAGGTCCAGCGCCGGGACTTTGCGTGGGTCGAAGGTGGCAAGCGGGTCCGGCCCATCTTCGGCGCGCTCCTGGGCTTGCTTTTCCGCGGGGCTGGGCGCTGGCAGCCGCAGCGTCTGCAGGCGCACGACCATTGGCGCACCCTTGGCATCCGGCACGCGGGCATTGCCGATGACTTCCTGGCTGTCGAGGCGCAGGTCCCAGGCGGGGCCGCCTCGGCTCAACCGTACCAGGGCCTGGTTCAGCTCGGTGCCAAACGCCTTGAGCTGGCCAATGCTCAGGTCCACGCTTTGCAGCATCTGCCGCGCACTGCCACCTGGGTCGTCTCCGGCCAGCCGTGAGGCCTGCTCTTGCCAAGGGGCCAGGTCCAGCGTTTCCAGGCGCCCACGCACGCGCAGGCCCTGTGCAGCGGGCAATTGGGCATCGCCGGTGCCCAGCAACAACTCGCCCCGGCCTTGGCCGAGCTTGTCGGCCGGCGCGGCGTAGGCAGCACGGGCAAGGTCACCGTAGCCGGCGTCGAAACGCCGCTCCGGGCCCTGTAGCGTCATGCTGAAACGGCTGTCACGGGTTTCCCCCGCCGCCTTGCCGAATGGCGCTGGCAAATCGACCGCTAGCCCCTTGAGGTTGGAGTTGACGCTCAAACGATTGTCCCGGCTGCCCAGGCTCAGTTGCAACTGGTAAGGCAGGTCACCGGAAGCCGGCAGGGCTTGCTTGAACTGCAGCCAGTCGGTCAACGCCTTGAGCGCTACCTGGCCATTGGCATCGATGCGGGTCTGCATCTGCCCGGGTTGGCCCTCGGCTGTTATCTGCGCCGTGACGGGCTTGCCGAAGGCCTGCAGGCTGATGCCCTTGCCGCTGAGGCCTTTGTCGAAATCGAAGCTGAAGTCACCTTTCAAGCGGCTCAGCTCGAGGGTGGGCGGGGCGACCTTCAGGCGCGCGTCATGGGTGGCGAAGTCTACCTGCACTTTGGGCCGCTGCCCGTGAGCCAGCGGGATATCGAGCTTGAGCTTACCCTTCAGCGGCCCTTCACCCTCCCAATCGGCGAAGATCTCACCGGTGCCGATAGGCGCTTGCTTGAGGATCTTCAGGCCATCACCCAGGCTGCCATCGAAATTGCCCGTCAGGAACAGGTGGCTCTGCTGGCCCTCGTCGACATGCGGGATATCGACGTCGACGTCACTGACCTTGGTGTCCAGCAGCACCCCGCGCCGGGCCTTGACCCGCACGCCGCTGTCCTCGATGAAGACGTCGCCATCCACATGCTGGACTTGCGGCCAGCCCGGCTGGAAGTCCAGTGCGGCGTCATGCACCTTGAAGAACAGGCTGATACTGCGTGCCTCTGGCGCCGCGCCATGGTTCAGCGAGCCCTGGTACTGGAAATAGCCTTCGTCCACCGCGCCCTTGACGATGGCGCTGCGCAGCCACTCGTCGAGGGCCGGGCTGAGCACTTCGGGCAGATACTTGGCGGTATACCGGCCATCGCCGTCGGTCAAGCCGACGCGCAGGTCCATGTAGTCCTCGCGGCCTTCCTCGAACAGCAGGCGAATCAGGAAATCGCCGGCAATCTTGCCTTCTTCGCCCAGCACCTTCAGGTAGGGCGCGACAAGGGTGAAGCCCTGCTTGTCCAGCACCCAGGTCAAGCGCGCGTTGGCCTTCTGGTAGTGCCAGGGTTTGGCGAAGATCGGGTACAAGTGCAGCATGAAGGCTTCAGTGTCCAGGCGCAGCTCGCCATGGCCCAGGTCGCCACTGATACTGCCGCTGACGTTACCCGCGGCCGGGGCACCGTGATAGGCATCGAAACCGACCTTGTCCAGGTTCGCCTCGAACTGCAGACGCTGGTCGCCTTCGGCCTTGGGCCGGGCCTGCAGCCGCACGTTGCGCAGACCACCGGTCACTTTGAGGCTAGTGACCGCCGCCATAGCTGCGTCGGGTAGCGGTGCCAGGGCCTCGATCAGCGGCGTCAGGGGCGTGAGGTCGAGCCGATCGGCCTGCACCTGCCAGCTTTCATCGGCCGCCTGCTCGCCGGGGCGCTGCTGCACCTGCAGGTGCGTCTCCCAACGGCTTTTACCGAGGTCCATGGCCAGCGAGTCGACCACAACGTCGAAGCCCTGGTCGCGGCGCTGGAACCAGGCGCCCATAGCCAGGTTACTCAACGTGGCGGCCTTGCGCCCGCTGTAGGCGCCTTTCAGCTCAGGGGCATTGAGACGCACCACGGCCTTCTGCAACTGCCCTTTGCCCCAATCGACCCAGAACTCGCCGCCTGCATGCAATGCGTCGGCATGCCATTGGCCCAGCAGGCTGGGCGGCAACCACTGCGACCAGTCGCTTTGCGGCAGGCTCAGGTAGGCCTCGACCTGGCCGTCACGCCAAGCCTTGGCAGAAACGCGACTGCGCAGGTTCATCGCCAGGGGCTGGCCATCGGGCAGCGTCGCCCGCAGGTCCAGGGCCTGGCGCGAGGGGCCGGCCTGCAAGCCGGCACTCACATACGTAAGGGTCAGCGGGTCACGCTGCCACGGGTGCACGGTGACCTGGCTGTCGAACACATCGACGCGGCCCAGCTGGCGCAGGCGCTGCAGCAACTCGGCAGGGTTCAGCGGCGCATCGTCCTGCTGCGGCAGGCCCTCGAGGTTCCAGGCGCCCTGCCCGTTCTCGCGCACGATCAATTGCAGGCCGCCGAGCTGGATACGCGACAGGCGTACCTCACGCGCCAGCAGGCTGGCCCATACATCAGGCACGACCATGACCTCATCCAGGCGCAACGCCTTGGCGCCTTCACCCAGTTGCAGGTCGCGCACCCGCAGTACCGGCGCCAGGCCGCTCCAGCGCCCCTCAAGGGCGCCCACATGTACCGGCATGCCAAGCGCTTGCTCGGCCTGGCTCTGCACGTCGGCACGGTACTCGGCTACCAGGGGTATCAATTCACGGCCGAGGCTGACATACAGCGCCACCAATACCGCCAACAAGGCGCATATGCCCAGCCCCCAACGGGTCAAGGCGACAAGAACGCGGGTCAGACGTCCCATGGCCGTGGCCCTCCAAGTCGTTTATCCATGATGGCCCGTCGCACGGGTTTCGCCAGCGCGACGAGGCAGCGACGTGTTGCTGAGGGCCTCAGAGCAGCACCACGTCGTATTGTTCCTGCGAATACATCGACTCGACCTGGAAGCGAATGGTTCTACCGATGAAGGCTTCCAGTTCGGCAACGTTGCCCGACTCCTCGTCCAGCAGGCGGTCAACCACCTTCTGGTTGGCCAGCACACGGTAGCCTTCGGCCTGGTAGGCACGGGCCTCACGCAGGATCTCACGGAAAATTTCGTAACAGATGGTCTCGGGGGTTTTCAGCTTGCCACGCCCCTGGCAAGCCAGGCAGGGCTCACACAGCACCTGCTCCAGGCTTTCGCGCGTGCGCTTGCGGGTCATCTGCACCAGGCCCAGTTCGGTGATGCCGATGATGTTGGTTTTCGCATGGTCGCGCTCCAGCTGTTTTTCCAGGGTGCGCAGAACCTGGCGCTGGTGCTCTTCATCTTCCATGTCGATGAAGTCGATGATGATGATGCCGCCAATGTTGCGCAGGCGCAGCTGCCGGGCGATGGCGGTAGCGGCTTCGAGGTTGGTCTTGAAGATGGTTTCTTCAAGGTTGCGATGCCCAACGAAAGCCCCGGTGTTGACGTCGATGGTGGTCATCGCCTCGGCCGGGTCCACCACCAGATAGCCACCCGACTTGAGCGGGACCTTGCGCTCCAGCGCGCGCTGGATTTCGTCCTCGACGCCATACAGATCGAAGATCGGCCGCTCGCCAGGGTAGTGCTCAAGGCGGTCGGCGATTTCCGGCATCAGTTCGCTCACGAACTGCATGGTTTTCTGGAAGGTTTCCCGCGAGTCGATGCGAATCTTCTCGATCTTCGGGTTGACCAGGTCACGCAGGGTTCGCAGGGCCAGGCCCAGGTCTTCGTAGATGACCATCGGTGCACCGCAGGTCTTGATCTGGCTGCCGATCTGCTCCCACAGGCGGCGCAGGTAGCGGATGTCCTGCAGGATTTCCTCAGCCCGCGCGCCTTCGGCGGCAGTGCGCAGGATGAACCCGCCGGCATCCTTGATGTTCTCGCTCTCCATGCAGTTGCTGACCACCTGCTTGAGGCGCTCACGCTCGGCTTCATCTTCGATCTTCAGGGAAATGCCAACGTGGCTGCTGCGCGGCATGTACACCAGATAACGCGAAGGGATCGACAACTGCGTGGTCAGGCGCGCGCCTTTGGTGCCAATCGGGTCCTTGGTCACTTGTACCACCAGCGCCTGGCCCTCGTGAACCAGCGCCGTGATGTTCTCGACCGCCGAGCCTTCGCGCTGGGAAATTTCCGAAGCATGGATGAACGCCGCGCGCTCCAGGCCAATGTCGACGAAGGCTGCCTGCATGCCTGGCAGCACACGCACCACCTTGCCCTTGTAGATATTGCCGACGATGCCACGGCGCTGAGTGCGCTCGACGTGCACTTCCTGCAGCACCCCGTTTTCCACCACCGCCACGCGTGACTCCATCGGGGTGATGTTGATCAGGATCTCTTCACTCATGGCAGGCTCTCGTCAAATGTTTCTTGTAATGATGGATGGCGAAGGAAGAGCTGGCTACCGCGGGTTTGTTACCTCTGCTGCAGGCACGAGCGGCTGCCAGCAGGCAATGCCGAACTGGCCGAGCAATTCTGCGGTTTCACACAGCGGCAAACCCACCACTGCCGAATAGCTGCCGGCCAGGCCGGTGACGAACACCGCGCCCAGGCCCTGGATGGCATAACCGCCCGCCTTGTCCGCCGGTTCGCCGCTGGCCCAGTAACGTTGCGCTTCATCGGCACTGATCGGGCGAAAATGCACGCTGCTGGCCACGCACAGGCTGCGCACGCGCAAGCCATCGTTCAGGGCGACAGCGGTCAGCACCTGGTGCTCGCGGCCGCCCAGATCAGCCAGCATGGCCAAGGCATCCTCGCGATTTTGTGGTTTCCCCAGAATACGCCCCTCGAGCACCACTGCCGTGTCTGCGCCGAGCACCACAGCACGGCGCTCGGGGGCCGTGGCGTTTTCGGGATGGGCGAGGCAGGCCAGGCCAGCGGCAGCCTTGGCCCGGGCCAGACGCTCGACGTAAGCCTGGGCGCTTTCATCGGCCAGCGGGGTTTCGTCGATGGGGGCGCTGATGACGCTGAACGGCACGCCGATCTGGGTCAGCAGTTCACGGCGGCGAGGCGAGCCGGAGGCCAGGTAAAGCGGGTTCATGCAGACATCTCCCTGTCAGCGGCGCATCGCCGTCAGTTGATACGCAAGCGGCGACGCAGGTCGCGCAGGGCGAAACTGATCCACGGCCAGAGCAAGGCGCTGATCACCGCCGACCAGACCAATGCCAGGGTGGGCAAACGGTTGCCGGTCAGCGCGCTAAGCCACAGCTGGATCAGCTGGGCAATGCCGAAGATCACCAGAATGACCAGGCTTTGCTGCCACATGGGGAACATGCGCAGGCGCTGCTGCAAGGACAGCACCAGGAAGGTGATCAGGGTAAGGATAAGCGCGTTCTGCCCGAGCAAGGTGCCGTACAGCACATCCTCGGCCAGGCCCAGCACGAACGCCGTGGTCATGCCCACCTTGTGCGGCATTGCCAGGGTCCAGAACGAAACCAGCAAGGCTAGCCACATAGGCCGGAACACTTCCATGAACTGCGGCATGGGCGAAACGCTGAGCAGCAGGCCGATGGCGAAAGTCAGCCAGATCACCCAGCCGTTGTTGCGGCGCGATGCAGCCATCATTGTCTCCGGGTGTGGGCGGGGGCAGCCGGCGCTGCCGCCGGGGCAGCACTTGGGGCCGCAGGCTGCGCGGTCGGGGCCGTTGGCGTGGCCGGGCTGGCCGGCGCTGCCGGGTTACCTGTGGCTGGTGCGGCCTGCTCGCCGGTTGTAGCTGGCTGGCTGGCGGGCGCGGCGCCCTTGCGGTCGGCTTCCTCCTGGGCCATGGCAGCATCGGTGGCACGCTGCTCTGGGGTGCGCCGGTCACTGAACACCAGCAGCATGTAGCGGCTGCGGTTGAGCGCGGCGGTGGGGATGGCACGCACGATAGCGAACGGCTGGCCGGAGTCGTGGATCACTTCATTGACGGTGGCCACCGGGTAGCCGGCCGGGAAGCGCTGGCCCATACCCGAACTGACCAACAGGTCGCCTTCCTTGATATCGGCAGTATCGGCCACATGGCGCAATTCGAGGCGCTCGGGGTTACCGGTACCGCTGGCGATCGCGCGCAAGCCATTGCGGTTGACCTGCACCGGAATGCTGTGGGTGGTGTCGGTCAGCAGCAGCACCCGCGAGGTATAAGGCATCAACTCGACCACCTGGCCCATCAGACCCCGGGCATCGAGCACCGGCTGGCCAAGGAACACCCCGTCACGCTCGCCCTTGTTGATCAGGATACGGTGCGTGAAGGGGTTGGGGTCGACCCCGATCAGCTCGGCCACTTCGACCTTTTCGTTGACCAGCGCCGAGGAGTTGAGCAATTCGCGCAGGCGCACATTCTGTTCGGTCAGGGCCGCCAGCTTCTGCAGGCGCCCCTGCAGCAGCAGGGCCTCGGTCTTGAGCTTCTCGTTTTCGGCAATCAGTTCGGTGCGGCTACCGAACTGGCCCGCCACGCCCTGCCAGGCACGCTGCGGCAAGTCGGTGATCCAGTACGACTCCATCAGCACCAGGCCCATCTGGCTGCGGACCGGTTTGAGCACGTCGAAGCGCGCGTCGACAACCATCAACGCGACTGACAGCACCACCAGAACGAGCAGGCGAACGCCCAGCGAAGGGCCCTTGGAGAAAAGCGGTTTAATGGGCCGTTCCTCGTGGACGACTCAGGAGGTCATTGGACATGGGACAACGCACCAGCCTGGTTGCGGGTTGACGGATACGGCGCCCGTGTGGGCGCCAGCCCAGCACATACAGGTAGCACTGTGCGTACTACCTGTAAACCGGGCGCTCATGAACCGCGAGCAGGATCACTCGCTGGAGAGCAGGTCCATCGCGTGCTTGTCCATCATCTCCAGGGCGCGACCACCGCCACGGGCGACACAGGTCAGCGGGTCTTCGGCGACGATCACCGGCAGGCCGGTTTCCTGGGCCAGCAGCTTGTCGAGGTCACGCAGCAGTGCACCACCACCGGTCAACACCAAGCCACGCTCGGCGATGTCGGAGGCCAGCTCGGGCGGGGATTGCTCGAGGGCGCTCTTGACCGCCTGGACGATTGTCGCCAGCGATTCCTGCAGCGCTTCGAGGACTTCGTTGGAGTTCAGGGTGAAGGCACGCGGCACGCCTTCGGCCAGGTTACGGCCACGCACGTCGACTTCGCGCACTTCGCCGCCCGGGTAGGCAGTACCGATTTCCTGCTTGATGCGCTCGGCGGTGGATTCGCCGATCAGGCTGCCGTAGTTGCGGCGTACGTAGGTCACGATGGCTTCATCGAAGCGGTCACCGCCAACACGCACGGACTCGGCGTAGACCACACCGTTGAGCGAGATCAGCGCGATTTCGGTGGTGCCACCACCAATATCGACGACCATCGAACCGCGGGCCTCTTCTACCGGCAGGCCGGCACCGATGGCGGCAGCCATTGGCTCTTCGATCAGGAACACTTCACGGGCACCGGCCCCCAGGGCCGACTCGCGAATGGCGCGGCGCTCTACCTGGGTCGATTTGCACGGTACGCAGATCAGCACGCGCGGGCTTGGCTGCAGGAAGCTGTTCTCGTGAACCTTGTTGATGAAATACTGCAACATCTTTTCGCAAACGCTGAAGTCGGCGATCACGCCGTCCTTCATCGGACGAATGGCTGCAATGTTGCCAGGCGTACGGCCCAGCATGCGTTTGGCTTCGGTACCGACGGCGACGACGCTTTTCTGGTTGCCATGGGTACGGATGGCAACAACCGAGGGCTCATTCAGGACGATACCGCGCTCACGCACGTAAATAAGGGTGTTGGCAGTACCCAGGTCGATGGAAAGATCGCTGGAAAACATGCCACGCAGTTTCTTGAACATGGGAAAGTGACCCTGGGGAAAGCGTGGGTAAAAAAGTGCGGCAAACTCTAACAATGGCAGGGATTTTGGGCAAGGAGCCAATATGTTAAATTGGCTGTTTTTCCGAGCACGCCAGCAGAAATTCGCGGCTGTTAGACCGCCAAAAAGCTGACATGTTCCTCACTGCGGACCCAAATTCCGTTCTTTGTTTCCCTTGGAGATCCCCATGGCGCTTGAACGCTGCGACGTGGAAAAGATCGCCCATCTGGCCCGCCTGGGCCTGAATGATGGCGAACTGCCACGCATTACCGACGCCCTGAACAGCATTCTTGGGCTGGTCGACCAGATGCAAGCTGTCGACACCACTGGCATCGAGCCCCTGGCTCACCCGCTGGAGGCCAGCCAGCGCCTGCGTCCCGACCAGGTCACCGAAAGCAATCAGCGCGACGCTTACCAGGCCATCGCGCCATCGACCGAAAGCGGTCTGTACCTGGTTCCCAAAGTCATCGAGTAAGGGATAGAGCCTGCCATGCACCAATTGACCCTGGCCGAGATCGCCCGCGGACTCGCCGACAAGTCGTTTTCTTCCGAAGAGCTGACCGGCGCGCTGCTGGCGCGCATCAAGCAGCTCGACCCACAGCTCAACAGTTTCATCAGCGTCACCGACGAGCTGGCCCTGGGCCAGGCACGTGCCGCCGACGCCCGTCGCGCCGCTGGCGAAACCGGCGCGCTGCTGGGTGCGCCCATCGCCCACAAAGACCTGTTCTGCACCAACGGCGTGCGCACCAGCTGCGGCTCGAAGATGCTCGACAACTTCAAGGCGCCGTATGACGCCACCGTGGTCGCCAAGCTGGCCGACGCCGGCATGGTCACCCTGGGCAAGACCAACATGGACGAGTTCGCCATGGGTTCGGCCAACGAATCCAGCCACTACGGCGCGGTGAAGAACCCGTGGAACCTGGAACACGTGCCAGGCGGCTCGTCCGGCGGCTCTGCCGCGGCCGTGGCGGCGCGCCTGCTGCCAGCCACCACCGGCACCGACACCGGCGGGTCGATCCGCCAGCCGGCGGCGCTGACCAACCTCACCGGCCTGAAACCGACGTACGGTCGTGTTTCTCGCTGGGGCATGATTGCCTACGCCTCCAGCCTCGACCAGGGTGGCCCATTGGCGCGCACCGCCGAAGACTGCGCCTTGCTGCTGCAAGGCATGGCCGGCTTCGACGCCAAGGACTCCACCAGCATCGAGGAGCCGGTGCCGGACTACAGCGCCAACCTCGGCGCCTCCTTGCAGGGCCTGCGCATCGGCCTGCCCAAGGAGTACTTCGGTGCAGGCCTGGACCCACGCATTGCCGACCTGGTGCAGGCCAGCGTCAAGGAGCTGGAAAAGCTCGGTGCCGTGGTCAAGGAAATCAGCCTGCCGAACATGCAGCACGCCATTGCGGCGTACTACGTGATCGCACCTGCCGAGGCCTCGTCCAACCTGTCGCGTTTCGACGGTGTGCGCTTCGGCTACCGCTGCGAGGCGCCCAAAGACCTGACCGACCTGTACAAGCGTTCGCGTGGCGAAGGTTTCGGCGTTGAAGTCCAGCGCCGCATCATGGTCGGCACCTACGCCCTGTCGGCCGGCTACTACGACGCGTACTACGTGAAGGCGCAACAGATCCGCCGCCTGATCAAGAACGACTTCATGGCCGCTTTCAACGAGGTCGATCTGATCCTTGGCCCGACCACGCCTAACCCGGCCTGGAAGCTGGGCGCCAAGAGCAGCGACCCGGTCGCCGCCTACCTCGAGGACATCTACACCATCACCGCCAACCTGGCGGGCCTGCCGGGCCTGTCGATGCCTGCGGGCTTCGTCGACGGCCTGCCGGTCGGCGTACAGCTGCTGGCGCCGTACTTCCAGGAAGGCCGGTTGCTCAACGTCGCGCACCGCTACCAGCAAGTGACCGACTGGCACACCCGTGCCCCCAACGGCTTCTGAGGAGTTCACACATGCAATGGGAAGTTGTGATCGGGCTGGAAATCCACACTCAGCTCGCCACCCAGTCGAAGATCTTCTCCGGCAGCGCTACCACCTTCGGCTCCGAGCCGAATACCCAGGCCAGCCTGGTTGACCTGGGCATGCCGGGCGTTCTGCCGGTGCTGAACCAGGAAGCCGTGCGCATGGCCTGCATGTTCGGCCTGGCCATCGATGCCGAGATCGGCAAGCGCAACGTGTTCGCGCGCAAGAACTACTTCTACCCCGACCTGCCCAAGGGCTACCAGATCAGCCAGATGGACCTGCCGATCGTCGGCAAGGGCCACTTGGACATCGCCCTGGAGGACGGCACCATCAAGCGTATCGGGGTCACCCGCGCGCACCTGGAAGAAGACGCAGGCAAAAGCCTGCACGAAGACTTCAGCGGCTCCACCGGCATCGACCTGAACCGCGCCGGCACACCGCTGCTGGAGATCGTGTCCGAGCCTGACATGCGCAGCGCCAAGGAGGCCGTGGCGTACGTCAAGGCGATCCACGCCCTGGTGCGCTACCTGGGCATCTGCGACGGCAACATGGCCGAGGGCTCGCTGCGCTGCGACTGCAACGTATCAATCCGCCCGAAGGGCCAGGCCGAATTCGGTACCCGCTGCGAGATCAAGAACGTCAACTCGTTCCGCTTCATCGAGCGCGCCATCAACAGCGAGATCCAGCGCCAGATCGACCTGATCGAGGATGGCGGAAAGGTGGTGCAGGAAACCCGCCTGTACGACCCGAACAAAGATGAAACCCGCTCCATGCGCAGCAAAGAGGAAGCCAACGACTACCGTTACTTCCCCGACCCGGACCTGCTGCCGGTCGTAATCGAGGACAGCTACCTCGACAGCATCCGCGCTGCCCTGCCCGAGCTACCGCCGCAGAAGGTCGAGCGCTTCCAGCGCCAGTACGGCCTGTCGGCCTACGATGCCAATGTGCTGGCCTCCAGCCGCGAACAGGCAGACTACTTCGAAGAAGTGGTGAAAATTGGCGGTGACGCCAAGCTGGCCGCCAACTGGGTCATGGTCGAACTGGGGAGCCTGCTGAACAAGCTGGGCGTGGAGATCGACCAGGCACCGGTCAGCGCCGCGCAACTGGGTGGCATGCTGCTGCGCATCCGCGATAACACCATCAGCGGCAAGATCGCCAAGACCGTGTTCGAAGCCATGGCTGGCGGTGAAGGCGATGCCGACAGCATCATCGAAAGCAAAGGCCTGAAGCAGGTCACCGACACCGGCGCAATCGAGAAGATGCTCGACGAAATGCTGGCCGCCAATGCCGAGCAGGTGGAACAGTACCGCGCGGCTGATGAAGCCAAGCGTGGCAAGATGTTCGGCTTCTTCGTCGGCCAGGCCATGAAAGCCTCCAAAGGCAAGGCCAACCCGGGGCAGGTGAACCAAATGCTCAAGGCCAAGCTCGAAGGGTGATTGTTTTATCCCTGTAGTCCTGCGAGGGCTTCGCCCTCGTTCGCGGGCATGCCCGCTCCCACAGGTACAGCGCCGACCTGTGGGAGCGTCGCACTAGGAGAGCACCTGACTTGCTAAAACGATCCCTCGGCACCCTCGCCCTGTTTTCGTTCCTGGCCGGCTGCGCCAGCCATGACATCGACCCGCGCGGTTACGACCAGACCGGCACCGCTTCCTATTACGGCTCGCGCCACCACGGCAAACGCACCGCCAGCGGCGAACCGTTCAACCAGCACGGCTTTACCGCCGCCCACCGCAGCCTGCCGTTTGGCAGCCGCGTTCTGGTGACCAACATGGCCAACCAGCGCAGTGTGGTGGTACGCATCAACGACCGTGGCCCGCATACCCGCGGCCGGCTGATCGACCTGTCACGCGCCGCCGCCGAAAAAATCGGCATGCTGCGTAGCGGCACTGCGCGGGTGCGGGTACAAGGGCTTAGCGACTGACGCAACAGGAGTTCGACCATTTTCGACCTGGCCACCCTTCCCACCTTCAGCCTGCTGCAACTGGGCACAGCCCTGCTGTTGCTGGTAGGCGGCGCCGAACTGCTGGTGCGCGCAGCCCTGCGCCTGGCGCAGCGCCTGCATGTGCGCCCGCTGATCATCGGCTTGAGCCTGGTCGCCTTCGGCAGCACCGCACCCCAGCTGACCGTCAGCCTGCAGGCGGCCTACCAGGGCGCGCCGGATGTTGCAGTCGGCAGCGTGGTCGGCAGCAATATCTTCAATGTGCTGGTGGTGCTCGGCCTGGCCGCATTGATCATTCCGCTGCGGGTTTCGCGCCAGTTGGTACGCCTGGACATACCGCTGATGATCCTCGCCAGCGGCCTGGTCTACGCACTGTGCGCCAACGGCCAGCTGGGCCGGTTCGAAGGTGGGTTGCTGTTGCTGGGCCTGGCCGGCTACCTGGCCATGCTCTGGCACCAGTCGCGCCATTACGCACGCACCTACCCTGCCCCCGACGCCGCCCAGGCCAGCGCCGGGCGCTTCTGGTCAGCCACCGTGCTGCAGGTGCTGTTCGGCTTGGGCCTGTTGAGCCTGGCAGGCCACTGGCTGCTTGAAGCCGCCGTCGAGGTAGCCACCGACCTGGGCCTGTCCGAGCGCGTCATCGGGCTGACCGTGGTCGCTGTGTGCACCTCTCTGCCGGAATTGGCCGCCGCCTTGATTGCGGCCCTGCGGGGCGAGCGGGAGATCGCCGTGGGCACGGTCATCGGCAGCAACCTGTTCAACCTGCTGGCGGTGCTGGGCCTGACCGCACTGGTGACCCCGCAGCCGCTGTCGATTTCACCCAATGCACTGTCGTTCGACCTGCCCGTGATGCTCGGCGTTGCCGTACTGAGTATGCCGGTGTTCTATTCCGGCTACCGCATTACCCGCGCCGAAGGGCTGGTCTTCCTGTGCCTGTACCTGGCTTACGGCCTGCACGTCGCGGCCTTCACCATGGGGCTGCCGCTGGCCGGCCGCCTTGAGCGGCTGATGCTGTTCTACGTGCTGCCGCTACTGGCCCTGGTGTTGCTGTACACCACCGTGCGCGCCTGGCGGCGGCAGCATTGAGGGGCATGGATAGGCAGCGCGCCAGGGCCACCAGGCGGCGAAAGGCTGGTGGCCTGCCCCTCACGAACAAGCCCGACTCAGTACTTCGCCTGGCGAGCCTTCTTCAGCTTGAAGGCCACCCAGAGCGCGGCAATCCATGCCGGTATCAGCATCACTGAAATGCGAATCGGCGGGGTGAGGTACATCACCACCAGGATCAACACGATGAATGCCAGGCACAGGTAGTTGGTCAGCGGGTGCCCCAGGCTCTTGTAGAACGGGGTGATGCCCGCGGCCAGCTTGGCTTTGCGAAACTTCAGGTGGGTGATGCTGATGCTCGCCCAGTTGATCACCAGCGCCGATACGGCCAAGGCCATCAACAAGCCAAAGGCTTCACCCGGCATCAGGTAGTTGATCAATACGCACAAGCCGGTGGCGAACGCCGATACCCCCAGCGCTGTCAGGGGCACGCCGCTGCGGCTGACCTTCAGCAACTGGCGCGGCGCATCGCCCTGGCTGGCCAGGCCGAACAGCATGCGGCTGTTGGCATACACACAGCTGTTGTACACCGACAGCGCGGCGGTAAGCACCACAATGTTGAGGATGGTAGCCACCAGGTCGCTGTCCAGTTCGTGGAAGATCATCACGAACGGGCTACCGCCTTGCACCACCTTCTGCCACGGGTACAACGACAGCAGCACGGCCAGCGCGCCGATGTAGAAAATGAGGATACGGTACACCACCTGGTTGGTGGCCTTGGGAATGCTCTGGCGCGGGTTGTCGGCCTCGGCAGCGGTAATGCCCACCAGCTCCAGGCCGCCGAACGAGAACATGATCACCGCCAACGCCATCACCAGGCCGCTGACGCCATTGGGGAAGAACCCGCCGTACTGCCACAGGTTGGCTACGCTGGCATCGGCGCCGCCCTGCCCGCTGCTCAGCAACCAGGCACCGAAGCCGATCATGCTGACGATGGCCACCACCTTTACCAGGGCGAACCAGAACTCCATTTCGCCATAGACCTTGACCTGGGTAAGGTTGATCAGGTTGATCACCACGAAAAAGATCGCCGCGGTGGCCCAGGTCGGAAATTCCGGCCACCAGTACTGCACGTAGATACCCACAGCCGTAAGCTCGGCCATGCCGACCAGCACGTACACCACCCAGTAGTTCCAGCCCGAGACGAACCCGGCAAACTCGCTCCAGTATTGGTGGGCGAAATGGCTGAAGCTGCCGGCGACCGGCTCTTCCACCACCATTTCACCCAGCTGGCGCATGATCAGGAAGGCCATCAGGCCGGCGATGGCATAACCCAGCAGTACCGAGGGGCCAGCCAGCTGGATGGTCTGGGCGATGCCCAGGAACAACCCGGTACCGATGGCCCCACCCAGCGCAATCAGCTGGATGTGGCGATTCTTCAGCCCGCGCTGTAACCGCTCGGGCGTGCTCTGGTCTTGCATGAAGTGTCCTTTAGCTCAGTGAGGCAGTGTTGTTGCTGTTGTTTGCAGTCAAGGATCTAGATCCATCCGCCCCACTGCAAGATGAAAATACCAATGTTGGTGGTGATTGCTGCCATCAACGTGGTGATCACGATGATCGACGCCGCCAATTGGTGGTTACCGTTGGCGGCGCGCGCCATCACGTAGCTGGCGGCCGCCGTCGGGCTACCGATGTACAGGAACAGAATGCCCAGCTCGGCACCGCGAAAACCACACAGCCAGGCACCCAGGGTGCCGAGCAGCGGTAACCACACCATTTTCACCAGGCTGGCATCGATGGCCAGGCGGCCACTGTCGCGCAGTGCCGCCAGCGACAGGGTGCCGCCGATGCAGATAAGCGCCAGCGGCAGGGTCATCTGCGCCAGGTAGTCGCCTGAAGTGAGTAGCCAGTTGGGCAGCGGCACCTGGCCGTAGGCCATCGGGGTCGCCACCAGTACGCTGATGATCAGCGGGTTGCTGAAAATGCTCTTGCAGATGCTCCAGGGGTCGGACTTGAGGTCCGGGCTGTACACCGCCAGCACCACCGCAGACAGCGAGTTGTACATGAGGATGACCACGCCGGCGAGTACCGCCCCCAGGGAAATACCATAGTCCCCGTACAGGCTGGCGGCCAAGGCCAGGCCAATGACGCCGTTATTGCCGCGAAAGGCGCCTTGGGCATAGATACCGCGATCGGCCATGGGGCTGCGCCAGACAGCCATGCCCCAGGCAAAGGCGAAGCCGATCAGGGTCGCAACGATGAAGTAGAGGATGACCCCGGGCTGGACCGCCGTAGCCAGGTCAGCGTGGTAGATGCCCAGGAACAGCAGGGCCGGCATGCACACGTTGAACACCAGCTGCGAAGCGACCTGGTTGAAGTTGTCGTCGATCAGGCGAATGCGTTTGAGCAGCACGCCCATGAACAGCATGGCGAAAACCGGTGCCGTGATATTCAGCGTCTGGATGAGAAGGGCGAGCATGCGCTAGCGATCCTGGAGGGGTTGCCGTCAGGTGGCAATGATACGCCAACAGCCGGGATTTGCGGGGATCGCGGGGTGTTACAGATAAATTTCTGTACACACCGGCCCTATCGCCGGCTTGCCAGCGATGAGGCCGGTACAGGCAATATGAATCAGCGCCGAACTGGACGCTTCTGCAGTTTGCGCTGCAAGGTCCGCCGGTGCATGCCCAGCGCCCGTGCGGTGGCCGAGATATTGCCATCGTGCTCGGTCAGTACACGCTGGATATGCTCCCACTGCAGGCGGTCGACCGACATCGGGTTTTCCGGCACCAACGCGTCCAGGTCGGTGTGCTCCGACAGCAACGCCGCCAGCACGTCGTCGGCATCAGCCGGTTTGCACAGGTAGTTGCAGGCGCCGCGCTTGACCGCCTCCACCGCTGTGGCAATGCTCGAATAACCGGTCAGGATCACCACGCGCATTTCCGGGTCCAGCTCCAGCAGCTTGGGCAGCAGCACCAGGCCGGAGTCGCCGTCCATCTTCAGGTCCAGCGTGGCGTAATCGGGCAGGTCCTGCTGGGCCAGGATCAAGCCCTCTTCAGCGGAACTGGCAGTGCTCACGCGGAACCCGCGACGGCTCATGGCACGCGCCATGACCCGGGTGAAGGTGGCATCGTCATCCACCAGCAGCAGGTGGGGCAGCTCTTCGCTCTCGACCTGGTTTTCTTCGCTCATCATTCATCTCCTCGCTTGCCATAGGGCAGGCGCAGTTCGGTCAGGGTGCCACCCTGCTCATGACTATAAAGTTTTACCGAACCGCCCGCACGGGTCACGCTGGCCTTGCTCAAGAACAGGCCCAGGCCGAAACCTTTGCCCTTGGTGGTAATGAAGGGTTTGCCGATGGCTTCGGCAATGGCTGGCGGCACGCCAGGGCCATGGTCGCGAATGCTGATCACGATATCCTGAGCGTCCCAGTCCAGGCGCACTTCGAGGTCATCGGGGCAGGCATCGGCCGCATTGTTCAACAGGTTCAGCAGCGCCTGGGTCAGATCCGGTGGCGGGGTCAGGCGCGGCACCTGGCCGTCACGCAGGCGCTGGAAGCGGTAGCTGCTTTCCGGGCGCATCAGGTGCCAGCGGTTCAGCGCTTCGTCCAGCCAGGCGGTGACATCCTGCTCGACTACCGCCAGGCGGCGGTTGGCTTCAGCGGCGCGTACCAGTTGTTGCAGAGTTTCCTTGCACAGCTTCACCTGGTCCTGAAGGATTTGCAGGTCTTCCTGCAACAGCGGGTCGGTGTGGTCCTGGCGCATTTCATTGATCAGCACACTCATCGTGGCCAGCGGCGTGCCCAGCTCATGAGCGGCGCCGGCGGCCTGGGTGGCTACGGCCAGCAACTGCTCGTCGCGCAGGCTTTCTTCACGCCGCTCGGAGCGTAGTTGCTCCTGGCGCCGCAGCTCTTCAGCCATGCGTGCCGCAAAGAAGGTAATCACCGCCGCCGCCAGGGCAATACTCAGCCACATGCCGTACACCTGCATCTTGTCCCGCGCCATGGGCAGGCCTTCGAGCGGGTAGAACTGCACCAGCAGCAAGCTGTAGGCGGTCAGGGCAATACCGGACAGGATCAGCGAATACAGCCACGGCAGGGTCACTGCGGCAATGGCCAACGGTACCAGGTAGTAGGACACGAACGGGTTGGTCGAGCCGCCGGAGTAATACAGCAAGGCACTGTGGATCAACAGGTCACAGGCCAGCTGCAGGGCGTATTCCATTTCGGTGACGGGCACCGACAAGCGCAGGCGCAGGGCGGTGAAGGCACACAGCAGCGACGACAAGGCCAAGGTGCCGGCCAGTGATAGCCAGGGTAAGGGCAGCAGTTCGGTCCAGTAGGCGACACCGACCGAGCCGGCCTGGGCAGCCAGGACCAGCACACGAATGACGGTCAGGCGCCAGAGGTTCTGGCGGGTAGCGGATAACGGTTGTACGGCGGCGAGCATGAGCTCTCCTGATGAGTGCTCCAGAAAATCGGCTGGAGTATACCGAAGCCGCGCCCTCTGCTGCAGCGCTGCGGCAAAGCGCCACACTTTGTCACACTGTCATGATGGCACTGTTGAACCCACTACACTGATGCCGGTCTGATAGGCCATGCGTGGCATGGATGACCAGCGCCCACGCCTTTTATTGCCAAGGAGTACCACATGCACATTCCACGTCACGGCGCCGCCCTGATCATGTCTTGCGGCCTGCTCGCCAGCCTGCCGGCACTGGCGGCCGATGAACCGCGCTACAACCAGGTATCGCTGCGCGCCGAGGTCAGCAAAGAAGTGGCGCGCGACCTGATGGTCGTGACCTTGTATAGCGAAGCGCAGAACAGCGACCCCGGCAAGCTCGCCAAGCAGATCACCGAAACCATGAACAAGGCCGTGCAGCAGTCGCGCCAGGTCAAGGATGTGAAGATCAGCCAGGGCAGCCGCAACAGCTACCCCGTTTACGACAGCAAAGGCCAGAAGATCACCGGCTGGCGTGAACGCGCCGAGCTGCGCCTGGAAAGCGCCGATTTCCCGGCCCTCTCGCAACTGACCGCCGACCTGCTGCAAGAGCTGAAAATGGGTGGCATGGACTTCTCCATCGCGCCGGCCACGCGCAAGTCCAGCGAAGACGAGCTGCTCAAGGATGCCGTCGATGCGTTCAAGGCACGTGCACAACTGGCCACGCAAGCCTTGGGCGGCACAGGCTACAAAGTGGTCAGCCTGAACCTGAACAGCAGCGGCTACCCACGGCCGTACCTGCGCAGCGCCCCCATGGCCATGAAGGCCATGAGCGCAGATGAAGCGGCGCCGGCGCCGGACATCGAAGCCGGTACCAGCGAGGTGAGCATGAATGCTGATGGGTTGATTGAAGTGCAGATGCCTTAAGCAACCAGCGCCGGTATGCGCGGCCTGGGGTCGCGACGGGCCGGTGGCGCTCCCCTGTTGTAGCAGTGTGCTGCCCAGGGGGCCGCTGCGCGCGGCCCATCGCGACGCAAGGCCGCTCCTACAGGGGCCGTGTGGGGGCTGAAAAAAGCGTTTCAGACCTTTCTTACGCACCGTTCAGGTGCATCCTACAAAATTCCTGCCTAGAAACACCTCGAAAAAAGCCATCATTTTGCCCACGCAAACGTTTAACTTCGCCGAAAGTTATAGCGATGCGACATCCATGTACGTTCGTGCCACATTCCCGGCGCCAACTATCCTTGTACCTGTTGCATTGGGAACATCCCCTGCATAAGTATCCGCAGGTCGGCTCACGAGGCCACCTCACTCGAAAAATGACAAAAATGAGGCCACCATGCTCAAACACGCAGTCATACCGTTCCTGCTCGGTGCAGGCTTGCTCACCGGTGCTCCGTCGGCACTTGCCGCGTCCAACCTGGTGTTCTGCTCCGAAGGCAGCCCGGCCGGCTTCGATCCAGGGCAGTACACCACCGGCACCGACTTCGACGCCTCGGCCGAAACCGTCTTCAACCGCCTGACGCAGTTCGAACGCGGCGGCACTGCAGTGATACCCGGCCTGGCCACCCGCTGGGACGTGTCCGACGATGGCAAGACCTACACCTTCCACCTGCGCGAGGGGGTGAAGTTCCACACCACCGACTACTTCAAGCCGACCCGCCCGTTCAACGCCGACGACGTGCTGTTCACCTTCAACCGCATGCTCGACAAGGACCACCCCTTCCGCAAGGCCTACCCGACCGAGTTCCCGTACTTCACCGACATGGGCATGGACAAGAACATCGCCAAGCTGGAGAAGCTTGACGAGCACACCGTCAAGTTCACCCTCAACGAGGTCGATGCAGCGTTCATCCAGAACCTGGCCATGAGCTTCGCCTCGATC
This sequence comes from Pseudomonas sp. NY5710, assembly GCF_013305665.1. Lineage (NCBI taxonomy): Bacteria > Pseudomonadati > Pseudomonadota > Gammaproteobacteria > Pseudomonadales > Pseudomonadaceae > Pseudomonas > Pseudomonas sp. NY5710. The sequence continues at coordinate 946,333 of NZ_CP045554.1, read as the reverse complement.
CAGTCCGCAGAATACGCCGACCAGTTGCTCAAGAACGGCAAGGCCGCCGACATCAACCAGAAGCCGATCGGCACCGGCCCGTTTGTGTTCAGCAAGTACCAAAAGGACGCGCAGATCCGCTTCAAGGGCAACAAAGACTACTGGAAGCCCGAGGACGTGAAGATCGACAACCTGATCTTCGCCATCACCACCGACGCCTCGGTGCGCATGCAGAAGCTGAAAAAAAACGAATGCCAGGTCACCCTGTTCCCACGCCCGGCCGACATCGAGCCGCTGAAGGCCGACAAGAACCTGCAGATGCCCCAGCAGGCCGGCTTCAACCTGGGTTACATCGCCTATAACGTGATGGACCAGATCAAGGGCAGCAACCAGCCCAACCCCATGGCCCAGCTGAAAGTGCGCCAGGCGCTGGACATGGCCGTGGACAAGAAGCGCATCATCGAATCGGTCTACCAGGGCGCCGGCCAGCTGGCGGTCAACGCCATGCCGCCCACCCAATGGTCGTATGACACCAGCATCAAGGACGCACCGTTCGACCCGGAAAAAGCCAAACAACTGCTCAAGGAAGCCGGCATCAAGGAAGGCACCGAAATCACCCTGTGGGCCATGCCCGTGCAGCGCCCGTACAACCCCAATGCCAAGCTGATGGCCGAAATGCTGCAGTCCGACTGGGCCAAGATCGGCATCAAGGCGAAAATTGTCAGCTATGAGTGGGGCGAGTACATCAAGCGCTCCAAAGCCGGCGAACAGGGCGCCATGCTGATTGGCTGGAGCGGCGACAACGGTGACCCGGACAACTGGTTAGGCACCCTCTACGGCTGCGATGCCATTGACGGCAACAACTTCTCCAAGTGGTGCTACAAGCCCTACGACAGCCTGATCAAACAGGCCAAGGCCACCTCCGACCAAGCCAAGCGCACCGAGCTGTACCAGCAGGCACAGCACATCCTCAAGGAGCAGGTGCCGATCACCCCGATCGCCCACTCCACCGTCTACCAGCCGATGAGCGTCAAGGTGAAGGACTTCAAGATCAGCCCGTTCGCGCTGAACGCCTTCTACGGCGTCAGCGTGGACAAATAGGGTAGCCCCGGCACCCGCCAGGCGGTGGGTGCCCTCCCCTCCAATCACTGATTTCTGTCGGCCTGCAGCTATCCGCTGCGGGGTCGGCACACTGTTGCCGCCATTCGTACCCGTAGGCGGCGCAAACAGAGGAAAAGGACTTGCCATGCGCCATGCCACCCGACTTGCTGCCCTGCTGGCCCTGGGCCTGATCAGTCAGGCCCCCCACCTGTACGCCAACAGCCTGGTGTTCTGCTCAGAAGGCAGCCCTGCCGGTTTCGACACCGCCCAGTACACCACCGCCACCGACAACGACGCCGCCGAACCGATCTACAACCGTCTGGTCGAGTTCGAACGTGGCGGCACCGCGGTACAGCCTGCCCTGGCTACCCGCTGGGAGGTGTCCGACGACGGCTTGAACTACACCTTCCACCTGCGCGAGGGGGTCAGGTTCCACAGTAACAAGGCCTTCACGCCCAGCCGCGACTTCAATGCCGACGACGTGCTGTTCACCTTCAACCGCATGCTCGACAAAGGCCACCCGTTCCGCCAGGCCTACCCCACCGAGTTCCCCTATTTCATCAGCATGGGCCTGGACAAGAACATCGCCCGGGTCGAGAAACGCGACCCGCTGACCGTGGTGTTCACCCTGAACGCGGTGGATGCCGCATTCATTCAGAACCTGGCCATGAGCTTCGCCTCGATCCTCTCTGCCGAGTACGCCGAGCAATTGCTGGCCAGCGGGCGTGCCAGTGACATCAACCAGCAGCCGATCGGCACCGGCCCGTTCGTGTTCCAGCGCTACCAGAAGGACTCGCAGATACGCTACAAGGGCAACAAGGCTTACTGGGCCCCCGAGCAGGTCAAGCTCGACAACCTGGTGTTCTCGATCAACGTAGACCCCTCGGTGCGCATCCAGAAACTGCGCCGCAACGAATGCCAGGTCACCCTGCACCCGCGCCCCGCCGACCTGCCGGCCCTTCGCGCCGACAGCCAACTGCAGGTGCTGCAGCAGCCGGGCTTCAACCTCGGCTACATCGCCTACAACACCCGCCATGCACCGTTCGACCGCCTGGCAGTACGCCAGGCGCTGGACATGGCGGTGAACAAGCAAGCCATTATCCAGGCGGTGTACCAGGACGCCGGCCAGCTGGCAGTCAACGCCATGCCACCGACCCAATGGTCCTACGACAACAGCCTCAAGGATGCCCCTTACAACCCGGAAAAGGCCCGCCAACTGCTGCGCCAGGCCGGCGTAGCGCCAGGTACCGAGGTCACCCTGTGGGCCATGCCGGTGCAGCGCCCGTACAACCCCAACGCCAAGCTGATGGCCGAAATGCTGCAGGCCGACTGGAACAAACTCGGCCTCAAGGTGCGCATCGTCAGCTACGAGTGGGGCGAATACGTAAAGCGCATGAAAAACGGCGAGCACGACATCGCCCTGATCGGTTGGACCGGTGACAACGGCGACCCCGACAACTGGCTGGGCACCCTCTACAGCTGTGCCGCCATTGGCAGCAACAACTACTCGCAGTGGTGCGATCCGCAGTACGACAGCCTGGTCATGCAGGCCAAGCGCGTGAGCGACCCGGCGCAACGCAGCGCCCTGTACCAGCAGGCACAGCAGCGCCTCAAGCAGCAGGTGCCGATCACCCCGGTGGCCCATTCCACCGTCAACCAGCCGCTCAGCGTCAAGGTTTCCCAATTCAAGGTCAGCCCGTTTGGGCGCAATGATTTCTCCGGTGTGAGTGTTGACTGATTGCCAACCTGCACCGGCCGCTTCGCCGGTAAAAGCAACAGCGTTCGGATCAAGCCCGGCAACCCCGCGGCAACCCTGGCAACACCGCAGCAAGCACCCGGCCCACAAGGCCGGCCATAACTAGAAAAGAAAGGGAGCTTCAACTTGAAACTATTCACCTTGAGCGCACTGGCCTTATCCATCAGTGCAGTGACCACCGTGGCCCAGGCTGACCCGCAAAGCCAGGCGTTCATTCCCATCACCCTCAAGAGCACCAGCGAGCAAGCCCAGGCCAGCGGTTTCGTCGAGGGGCAGAACCTGTCCGGCAGCACCCGTAACTGGTACGCCCGCGAACGCGCGGCGCGCGCCCCCCTGTGGAAGTACTACAAGAATGACGGCACCCGCCACGACACGCACAGCCGTGAGAACTGGGTGCAGGGCACCATCCTCAACTACAGCTCCGGCTTTACCGAAGGCACCGTCGGCATCGCCGTCGAGGCTGCCGGCTACAATGCCATTGCGCTGCAGCAGAGCCGCCAGGCCGTAGCCGGCCCCAACAACCGCACCCTCACCCACAGCGACGGCGACCCCATTGGCCAGTGGAGCAAGCTGGGCCTGGGCAACATCAAGGCACGCGTGTCCAACACCACCCTCACCCTGGGGCGGCAGTCGGTGGACACGCCCATGATCGCCTACATCGGCAACCGTGCCCTGCCGTCGAGCTTCCAGGGCGTGTTCCTGCACAGCGCCGAGTTCGACAACCTCAACTTCGACCTGGGCACCTTCGACCGCGTTTCGCCGCGCACCGAGCAAAGCCTCAGCAAGTTCCGCAGCGAGTACAGCGCCACTGGCGTGGAAACCGACCGTGCCAGCACTGCCGGCATCAACTACCAGCCGTTCAAGAGCCTGAGCACCAGCCTGTACGCCACCAAAGTCGATGACTTCTGGAACCAGTACTACTTCGGCGCCAACCATGTGCTTGGCGACAGTGCGGTGCTCAGCCTGACCACTGGCCTGAACTACTACAAGACAGTCGACGCCGGCAGCCAGAAGATGGGCAAGATCGATAACGACACCTACAGCCTGTCGTTCGGCCTGACCCACCAGGCGCACACCCTCAGCGCTTCGTGGCAGCAGGTCAACGGCAACGAATACTTCGACTACCTGCACGAAACCAACGGCATCTACCTGGCCAACTCGTTGCTGTCGGACTTCAACGGCCCGAACGAGAAGTCCTTGCAGATTTCCTACGTGCTGAACATGGCGCCCTACGGCGTGCCAGGCTTGAAGTTCAACCTGTACAACGCCCGTGGCTGGGGCATCGATGGCACCCACTACCGTGGCACGGCCTATGACGTAAGGGGCCTGGATGGCGAAACCCATTACGAGTGGGGCATCGGCACCAGCTACGCGGTGCAGAGCGGGCCGCTGAAGGACACCAGTATCCGCGCCACCTACACCACGCACCGCGCCAGTAAAGCGCAGGCCGATGGCAGCCTGGACGAGTTCCGCCTGGTCACCACCATTCCATTCAACATTCTCTGACCGTTTGCGCCACGGCCCGCTGCACGGCGGGCCTTGGCGGCTACGCTGGAATCAATGCACGCAGGGAGTCTTCAACCCATGCACAGAGTTTTCATCAAGTCGCGACCGCTACGCCTGGCGCTGGCTGCGCTGGTGCTCGGCAGTGCCACGCAACTGGCGGCCAAGCCGCTGGTGGTCTGCACCGAAGCCAGCCCGGAGGGCTTCGACGTGGTCCAGTACACCACCGGCGTCACCTTCGATGCGTCCTCTGAAACACTGTTCAACCGCCTGGTGGACTTCAAACCCGGAACCACCGACATCGAGCCGGCCCTGGCCGAGCGCTGGGACATTTCAGCAGACGGCCTGACCTATACCTTTCACCTGCGCAAGGGCGTGAAGTTCCACAGCACCGACTACTTCACACCCACCCGCGAATTCAACGCCGACGATGTGCTGTGGAGCCTGCGGCGCCAGCTGGACCCGGCGCACCCGTGGCACGACAAGACCAGCGTCGGCTACCCGTACTTCGAGAGCATGGCCTTCAGCCAGTTGCTCAAGGCGGTGGACAAGACCGACGAGCATACCGTGGTGATCACCCTCACCCGCCCCGAAGCACCGTTCCTGCATGACATGGCCATGGGCTTCACCTCTATCTATTCGGCAGAATACGGCGACCAGTTGCTCAAAGCCGGCAAGGCCGCCGAGCTGAACAGCAAACCCATCGGCACCGGGCCGTTCATCTTTCAGCGCTACAACAAGGACGCCCAGGTCCGCTTCAAACCCAACCCCGACTACTTCCGCGGCAAACCGCCGGCCGACGCCCTGATCTTCGCCATTGCCACCGACAGCAATGTGCGCCTGCAGAAATTGCGCGCCAACGAGTGCCAGGTGGCGCTGTACCCCAAGCCGGACGACGTGCCGTCGATCAAGGCCGACCGCACCCTCAGGGTGGCCGAGACCGAAGCGCTGGTGACCGGCTACGTTGCCATGAACACCCAGCACAAGTACCTCAGCGACGTGCGCGTGCGTAAAGCCATCAACATGGCGTTCGACCGCCAGACCCACGTCGACCAGTTGTTCGGCAAAGGTAATGCCTTGGTCGGGGTGAACCCCTACCCGCCCAGCATGATGGGCTTCAACCCGGCCAACCAGAACCCGCCGCGTGACCTTGCCAAGGCGCGGGCCCTGCTCAAGGAGGCGGGTGTGCCGGAGGGCACCGTCATCACCCTGTTCACCCGCAACGGCGGTGGCATGACCAACCCCAACCCGCGCCTATCGGCCGAGATGCTGCAGGCCGACCTCGGCCAGATCGGCCTGAAGCTGGATATCCGTGTGATGGAGTGGGCCGAGATGCTGCGCCGCGCAAAGCGCGGTGAAGCCGACCTGGTGTCCACCGGCTGGGCGGGCGACAACGGCGACCCGGACAACTTCCTCACCCCCCTGCTCAGTTGCGAGGCGGCCAAGACCGGCGAGAACTATGCGCGCTGGTGCAACCCTAAGTTCCAGGAGCTGATCAGCCGAGCCCGCGAGGTGGTCGACAACGACGAACGGGCAAGGCTCTATAGCGAGGCATTGAAGGTGTACGATGACGACCAACCGTGGATCAGCATGGCCCACCCGAAGATGTTCACCGCCATGCGTGACAATGTAGAGGGCTACGTGATCAGCCCTCTGGCCAAAAACAACTTCGCCACCACCCGGGTGAAGTAGAACAACGACGACCGCCGGCGCCCAGCAGGGAACCGGCGGCACTGCCGTAGCGTGCTGCTGGCCGTACGGTCTGATGAGGTAACCCCGACAATGTTGAGTTTTATTGCCCGGCGCCTTGGCCTGCTGATACCGACCTTTTTCGGCATCACGTTGCTGACTTTCGCGCTCATACGCCTGATCCCCGGCGACCCGGTGGAAGTGATGATGGGCGAGCGCAGGGTCGACCCCGAAATGCATGCCCAGGCCATGGAGCGCCTGGGCTTGAACAAACCCCTGCCGGTCCAGTACCTGGACTATGTCGGCAAGCTGGCCCAGGGCGACCTGGGTGAATCGCTGCGCACCCGCGAAAGCGTGTGGCGCGAGTTCCTGACCCTGTTCCCGGCCACCCTGGAACTGGCCTTTGCCGCACTGTTGTTCGCTGGCGTGGTCGGCCTGCTGGCCGGGGTGATCGCGGCGCTCAAACGCGGCTCGCTGTTCGACCACGGGGTAATGGGCATATCCCTGGCGGGCTATTCGATGCCGATCTTCTGGTGGGGCCTGATCCTGATCATGTTCTTCTCCGTGAGCCTGGGCTGGACCCCGGTGTCCGGGCGCATCGACCTGCTCTACGACATCGAGCCGAAAACCGGCTTCATGCTGATCGATACCCTGCTCAGCGATGAGGAAGGCTCATTCAAGGACGCGGTGATGCACCTGATTCTGCCTGCCATCGTGCTCGGCACCATCCCGCTGGCGGTAATCGCGCGCATGACCCGCTCATCGATGCTTGAAGTGCTGCGCGAAGACTACATCCGCACAGCCCGTGCCAAAGGCCTGTCGCCGGCCCGGGTGGTGTTCGTGCATGGACTGCGCAACGCATTGATCCCGGTGCTCACCGTGTTCGGCCTGCAGGTCGGCACGCTGTTGGCCGGTGCGGTGCTGACCGAAACCATCTTCTCCTGGCCGGGCATCGGCAAATGGCTGATCGAAGCCATCGGCGCCCGTGACTACCCCGTGGTCCAGAACGGCATCCTGCTGATCGCCTGCCTGGTAATCCTGGTCAACTTCGTCGTGGACATTCTCTACGGCCTGGCCAACCCACGCATCCGTCATCAGCGCTGAGGCCCTTGCCATGACTAGCCCGATTCCGAAATCCGTGTCGCCGGCCAGCCCGGTGGACCAAAGCCTGCTCTACCCTTCGCCGTACAAAGAATTCTGGCAAGCCTTCGCGCGCAACAAAGGCGCGGTGATGGGCCTGGCGTTCATGTGCCTGGTGGTGTTCTGCGCGCTGTTCGCGCCATGGGTCGCCCCCCATGACCCCAGCGAGCAGTACCGCGACTTCCTGTTGACCCCACCGGTGTGGCTGGAAGGCGGCACCTGGCAGTTCATCCTTGGCACCGACGAACTCGGCCGCGACCTGCTTTCACGCCTGATCCAGGGCGCGCGGCTGTCGCTGCTGATCGGCCTGTCCTCGGTGGTGATGTCGCTGATCCCGGGCATCCTGCTGGGCCTGCTGGCCGGGTTCTTCCCGCAACTGCTGGGCCCGTCGATCATGCGCCTGATGGACGTGATGCTGGCACTGCCGTCGCTGCTGCTGGCGGTGGCGATCGTCGCCATTCTCGGCCCAGGCCTGATCAACACGGTGATTGCGATCGCCATCGTGTCGCTGCCCTCTTACGTGCGCCTGACCCGCGCCGCCGTGATGGGCGAGCTGAACCGCGACTACGTCACGGCCGCACGCCTGGCCGGCGCCGGCTTGCCCCGCCTGATGTTCGTCACGGTGCTGCCCAACTGCATGGCACCGTTGATCGTGCAGGCCACCTTGAGTTTTTCCTCGGCGATCCTCGACGCCGCTGCCCTGGGCTTCCTTGGCCTGGGCGTGCAGCCGCCCACCCCCGAGTGGGGCACCATGCTGGCTTCGGCGCGTGACTACATCGAGCGTGCCTGGTGGGTGGTGAGCCTGCCCGGCCTGACCATTCTGCTCAGTGTGTTGGCAATCAACCTGATGGGCGACGGCCTGCGCGATGCGCTGGACCCGAAACTCAAGAACGCCGCCTGAGGAGAACGCCATGTCACTGTTACAGATCAACAACCTGAACGTGCGCTTCGGCGACGCCACTGCCGTACCGGTGGTCGATGGCCTGGACCTGGCGGTGGACGCCGGCGAGATCCTGGCGATCGTCGGCGAGTCCGGCTCGGGTAAATCGGTCACCATGATGGCCCTGATGGGCCTGATCGATGCGCCTGGGCGCATTACCGCCGACGCCCTCACCTTCGACGGCACCGACATGCTCAAGCTCAGCGGCCGGCAACGGCGCAAGGTGGTGGGCAAGGACATCGCCATGGTCTTCCAGGACCCGATGACCGCACTGAACCCCAGTTACACGGTAGGTTTCCAGATCGAGGAGGTGCTGCGCCAACACTTGGGCCTGAAGGGCAAGGCGGCGCGCCAACGTGCCCTTGAGCTATTGAAAAAGGTCGAGATCCCGGCGGCGGAAAGCCGCCTGGATGCCTACCCGCACCAGTTGTCCGGCGGCATGAGCCAACGTGTGGCGATTGCCATGGCGATTGCCGGCGAACCCAAGCTGCTGATCGCCGACGAGCCCACCACCGCGCTGGACGTGACGATCCAGGCGCAGATCATGGAGCTGCTGGTGAACCTGCAGAAAGAGCGCAACATGGCGCTGATCCTCATCACCCACGACCTTGCCGTGGTCGCCGAAACGGCCAGGCGGGTGTGCGTGATGTATGCCGGCCAGGCGGTGGAAGTTGGCCAGGTTCCGGAGCTGTTCGACCTGCCGGCCCACCCTTACAGCGAAGCCCTGCTGGCGGCCATCCCCGAACACAGCCTTGGCGCCGAGCGCCTGGCCACCCTGCCCGGCATCGTGCCTGGGCGCTACGACCGCCCTGTGGGTTGCCTGCTATCGCCGCGCTGCCCTTATGTGCAGGACAACTGCCGGCGCCAGCGCCCGCCCCTCGACCCTCAGGCGCACAGCCTGGTGCGTTGCTTCTACCCGCTGAACCAGGAGGTGGCGTAATGGCCGTGGTTCTGACTGCCCGGGAATTGACCCGGCATTACGAAGTATCCCGCGGGCTGTTCAAAGGCCACGCACTGGTGCGCGCGCTCAACGGCGTATCGTTCGAGCTGGAGGCCGGCAAGACCCTGGCGGTGGTGGGTGAGTCTGGCTGCGGCAAGTCGACCCTGGCCCGCGCCCTGACATTGATCGAAGAGCCGTCTTCCGGCTCGCTGCAAATTGCCGGCACCGAGGTCACTGGCGCCAGCAAGGCCCAGCGCAAGCAACTGCGCCGCGACGTGCAGATGGTATTCCAGAGCCCCTACGCTTCGCTCAACCCTCGGCAGAAGATTGGCGACCAGTTGGCCGAACCTTTGCTGATCAACACCTCGCTGAGCAAGGCCGAACGGCGAGACAAGGTGCAGAAGATGATGGAGCAGGTCGGCCTGCGCCCCGAGCATTATCAGCGCTACCCGCACATGTTCTCTGGCGGCCAGCGCCAGCGCATCGCCCTGGCCCGGGCGATGATGCTGCAGCCCAAGGTATTGGTGGCAGACGAACCGACCTCGGCGCTGGACGTGTCGATCCAGGCACAGGTACTGAACCTGTTCATGGACTTGCAGAAGGAGTTCAACACCGCCTACGTGTTCATCTCGCACAACCTCGCGGTGGTGCGGCACGTGGCCGACCAAGTGCTGGTGATGTACCTGGGAAGGCCCGCAGAAATGGGGCCCAAGGAGGACATCTACGAGAAGCCGCTGCACCCGTACACCCAGGCACTGCTGTCAGCGACACCGGCGATTCATCCCGACCCGTTGAAGCCGAAAATCAGAATTGCCGGGGAGTTGCCCAACCCGCTGAACCCACCGAACGGCTGCGCGTTCCACAAGCGCTGCCCACATGCCACTGAACGCTGCGCCAAGGACGTGCCGGCGTTCAGGCAAGTCGGTACCCGGCAAGTGGCCTGTCATTACGCGGAGCAGTTTCTTTAACTGTTAGAAAACTGGGCAGCCCTCAACGCAAAAAAGCAGTAGCTTGCTGCGTAATATCTGTCACGTTTTCTGATAGGAGGCAAGAGTACAGCTCATGTAGCAGGACATTTCTTGTGATACAGAATACCCTGCCCGTCTCGCACCACGGGCAGGGGTGTCAGGAAACCTCAGCTCTTGTGAATTATGAATTTATGGCCGAAAGGACCATAATCACCGCAGTCACTGAACAAAGGCTTGTAACGCTCGACACATTCCCTCCAGGCCCGACGCCCCCAAGGCGTTGAAAGCGTTACTGCAGTTTCAGTCATCAAAGAACAAGTGGTAACCGTCGGCAAAGCGATCATTGTCGAACAGATAGTCGAGGATCTCGACAGCTGACACATAGAAATCAGAATCAATGTGGACAAAGCCGAAAACCGTACCCTTTGACAACATCGGCAAGGTTTCGTTGAACCAGCCCTTGAGAATTTTGATGCGCTCGGAAGGTATCGGAAGGTAAATGTTGGGCGCACTGCGCCATGAGTTGATGCGGATCCAACGCTTTGCACGCCCCCCGGATCCAATACCCCGACTGAACATGTGGCATGTTCGCATCCGCTTCACGCTCAGCAGTGGGCAATCCATCGAAACTGTCGAGCAGGTATAACACCTGACTTCGCTTGACACCATGACGTTCGGCCCAATCAGCCGGCCAAGATCGCTCACAGGCCGCCATGGCTAGTGCCAAAACTCCCGCAGTGGTGCCCCAGCCGCTACCGAACTCAATGATATCCCCCTAGATTGCCGAGCCGTAGACAGCGTCCACACCCTCACAAAGCTTCTACACCGAAACAACCTGATAGCTGCGCACACCAAACGGATAGTTGATTCTAGGCCGAGCGGCCATGCATCCAGAAGTGATTGTTGAGCACAATGCTACCAGGCGCCGGTGCAAATTATTATACATATCTGGAATGCTTCCAAGGATGCGTGTAAACGTGCAATGAAGCGCGCTTGGGCGATGCTACTGGGAATAATATTCTGACCGACGAATTTTACCTGCCGCCTTCCCGCCCGCTTATAAGGAATGGGCGAGAGACTAGACTGGAGAGAGCTAAACTTTGTGAAGACATTGTAACGCCTCTCCTTCTACAAGAGCCCATGACGAATGTTTTGGTTGTCAGGGTCACGAAAGCGCCCCATTGCTAACCGCCCATCCGGACGTGCCGTCCCAACGTCCAGTACCCACCGCCTGAGGCTTCGGAAGCGCCAACACCTGTACAACATCCCTCGCACGTTCAACCAGCTGTATTCGCTCGTGGATCAATATGTCCCAGGCCTGAGCCGAGACTTCGCTCCCCACTACTACACCATGACCGCCATAGCCGTCGGTTGGTTTGATGACCAGGCGCTGCTGTTCGCTGCGCAACCATTCAATATCGGCACGTTCAAGCCACTGGGTAAACGGCACATGGGCTTTCAGAAAAGCGCTCTGATTTTCACTGAGGCTGTTTTCTTGATGCATCTCCCAAAGCTGCGCGAAGACACCCTTGTCGGCAAAAACCGGGGCCAATGGCGACATCAGAAAGTCCGCTGCGCCGTCCTGTAAGGCTTGAATCAACGGCTGCATTCGCGCTTGCTCATCATGCAGTTCGCGGTCACTGAGCCATGAATAGATCGCGTTCACTTCACGCCCTGCCGCATACCGCTTCCCCCTGCGGTAGCTGAAGGCTTCACAGTCGACCAAGGGCGTGTCGATACCCGTATGCAGCGCCAACTCGCGGCTGAGCTGCTGACAGTAAGGAGACATCCATGCAGCACCCGCAATACTATCGGTGAAGACCATCGAGGCATTTCTATCCAGCCGGTTCATCACATGCGTGGACCACCCCTTCAGAGCATCATGCTCTTGAGTAATGCCCGCAAGACGGGGTAACGATGCATAGTACATGCCACCGATCTGACTACCCAGATTGAGCTCGATGATCTTGAAGCCGTCATCGGTTCGGACGATATCCGCACGCGCAAGTATCGAGGACATTATTGGCTTCGAAGATAGCGACAGAAGCAGCTCGATGAGTGATTTCGACTTTCCCAAGCCTCGAGCAAATTGCTCGTGATTTGCCTGATGGCGACACTCGAATACATGAAACACCAGTTCAACCAGAATTTTGGTCATGCTGCCTAAAAGTCACCGGTTATTTACAGGAGAAATCCTACGCTCAAATTTAAACATCGCGTTTATTTACCCGCCCTCCATTACCAGCTACCTTGCTGTGTTCCCCCCTAACTTGGACGTAGACAATGAGATTAGCCCGCTATTTCACGACCCCCATCTACTACGTCAATGACGCACCACACATTGGTCACATGTTTTCCACGCTACTCGCCGATATTGGCGCACGTGCGGCACAACTCGAAAACCAGGAAAAATTCTTGTTGACCGGGACGGACGAACACTCGATGAAGGTAATCGACGCAGCGCAAGCCCAAGGAGTGTCTGTGGAGGATTGGGCACAAAAAAATGCCAATACGTTCCGCCACACATTCGCGGCATTTAACATTGACTTCGATGACTTCATCAGAACTAGCGAACCACGACACAAGATAAATGTAAACAAACGCATTGAACAGTTGATGGCTACCGAAGATGTCTATTTAGGCGAATATATTGGCTGGTATGATGCGGGCCAAGAAGAATACGTGCCCGATGCCAAGGCCAAGCAGTATGAATACAAATCACCCATCAACAAAAAGCCTTTGCTTCAACGCACTGAGAAAAACTACTTTTTTCGCCTTAGTCGGTACCAGGAGCAATTGCTAGCGTTATTCAATACCGGTGAACTGAAAATCTATCCCGCTAGCCGCACTGCAGAAATCGTCGCAAGGGTTCAAGATGGATTGAGCGACATTCCAATTTCAAGACATAGCACCGAAGCTTGGGGTATCAATATTCCTGGCGATAGTTCACATGTCGTTTACGTTTGGGTCGACGCTCTGTTCAATTATCTTACTGCAATTGACACCGTGGAGCGTCGTCACCTATGGCCAGCGGCGCTTCACGTGGTCGGCAAAGATATCCTCTGGTTCCATGCTGTAATCTGGCCTGCGATGTTGATGGCACTGAAACAGGTGGAGGGTAACCAGTGGTTAGATCTACCACGTAACATCCTTGCTCACGGTTTCTGGATACGCGAAGGCGAAAAAATGTCGAAAAGCATGGGGAATTTCATCGACATCAAAGTCCTGCAACGTTACTGCGACGAACTAGGAGTGGACAGCATTCGTTTTTTTCTCGCCAGCGCTGGCCCGGTTGGCGCCAGCGACTCGGATTTTTCGAATTCGCGCCTCATAGAGAGCTACAACGCAAACCTAGCCAACACGGTGGGAAATTGCTTCAACAGAATAATAGGAATGGTCAATCGCTACTTTCACGGCATAATACCCGACAAGCCGGATGTTACCAGCGATTTTCACAAAAAAATTAAAGACCTCAGCATAGCCTCTAGGGACAAGGCCCAGGCATTCCAATACGACAAAATGATTGCCTTGGCGCTCGCTATCTTCCGGACAATCGATCAGCATGTGAACTTGAGCGAGCCCTATAAGTTGGTTAAACAGCCTGAGAATCTCGTGCACGTAGGCCATATCCTGCATGATTGCCTGGAAGCTCTGCGTTATGGCGCGCTTGCCTTGTGGCCGGTCATGCCAGACAGCATGGCCGAGTTGCTGCAGAACCTAGGTTGTCTGGATGCTGAGCAACCTCCATCCTTCGACAACAGTCGTTCAATATCACCGGGTTATCGCATCGGAAAAACTCGAGTGTTATTCCCTCGCTATCAGGAAGCTCCGTAGCGCCCACCGTACCCATGGTCTTCAGAACGGGGGCGTGGATCGTAATGCCAGACTCAGTTCGATGTTTCCTGAGTATGCAAGGTACTGATGGCGTCCGTTTCATCAAATCAAATACCTTTGATGAACGCATCATCTGGCAGGTCGCGGGAAGGGTGTGCGTTTCACAATCGGTGCCTGCATGCGACCAAGCGGTGTGGCAAGGAGGTGCCCGGGTTGCGGCAGGTGAGTAACCAGCAGATGGCTTGTCATTATGCCGAGCAGTTTCTTGAGGCTTTAAATCGCCAGAGGCCGCACCGCGGCCCCCAGCCGCTCAATGCATGAAAATCCAAATCAGGATAATCACCGGTATCGGCACGCCGATCATCCACAGCAATATCGAGCGCATGTTCAACCTCCGTCAATGGTGGCAATAGCAAAGGGCGGCCTGGGCCGCCCTTTGCTGTCAGTGCATGAACAGTGCAATCAGGATGATCACGGGAATCGGTACTCCAAGCATCCACAGCAATATCGAGCGCATGGTAATTCTCCTTGCTTAACGTTGAACGGTGCGGGTAGTGACGTAGTCGCCTTCCAGCCACTGCACGCGGTCGCGCAGGCGACCGCCATACAGGGCCGCGACGCTGGCGATGAAGGCGCCGCACAGCAACGCGACGAAGGTCCACAGGGCAGTCCAGGCAGCTACCTTGGCGGCAGTATCGGCGGCTTGCTTGGCATCGGTTTTCAGCTGTTGCACCTGAGCCATTACCTGGTCCACACGGGCTTCGGCTTCGGCCTGGGTCAGTCGGGTACGCTGCGCCACCAACTGGGCCAGGTAGGTACGGTCCTCAGGAGGCAGTGCGCCGTCCCCGGCAATGCCCTTGGCCAGAATGCGCGCGGCAACCCCATTGGCAGCGTCTTCGCTGACTGGCGCCGGGCCGTCACCGCGGAACAGGCTGTCGACGAAGTACCCCATCGAATCATTGTTGCTGCCGGTAGCCGCCGATGCACCTGCGGCAGCAGACACCGTGGCCGCTTGCGACGCAGCGCTGGCCCCGGCACCTACCAGGTTGCCCGCCGCACCCAGCACCAGCATGGCGGCGACCAGGGTGGCCACTGCCCACGACAGGAAGCCATGCGCGGTATCGCGGAAGTACACCTCGTCACCGTGCAGGTTGGCCCACTTCACCCGCAGCCGGCCGGCAATGTAGCCGCCCATGCCCGATGCGATGATCTGCGTGAGCAGCAGCCAGACAATGGTAGAAACGCCCAGGGCTTTGGCACTCGCCCCTTCGTCAGCCCAAGGCGAGGTGGCGGCGAAGCCCAACCCCGCGCCCAGCACCACAAGGATGAGGGAAACGGATGCGGCAGCAGCCGCGCCAGCGAAGATCGCCGCCCAGGAAACACCTGAACGGCTTTGCGTATCGACAGCGGGGTAGTCGGCAGAGGTGATCATGATGTGTGCGCCTTATGTTGTTAGCGAGAATTCCATTCGCGCAGTAACCTTTGCAGTAGCTGTGCCAGCTGTGACAAAAAATGACACCCATATAAATCAGTGTCTTAGCTCGCTGGCCGCCTGCTGAACCGTGCAAAATGCGCGAAAGCGCCCTATCCATCAGGTGTTCTGCATTCTTGTGATGGCCTGGCCGGCAAGGCATGATCCAGCCATGACGCTCCCCGATGACCCCGCCCAGACCCCACTCACCGCCGAGACCGTGCTGCGCTACCACCTGTGCTGGAAGCACCGTGACCTCGACGGCGTGATGGCGCTTTATCACCCCGATGTCCACTATCACGACTTCTTCCAGAACCGCGTGCTGGGCTATCGCGAACTGCGCGACTACGTGCGCGCCTGCCTACCCCACGAAGCCGGCGAAGACATCGTCCACAGCGACCGTATCCGCGTCGATGGCTGCACCGCGTTCATCCAGTACCAGGTTACGGTGCAGGGCGGCGATGGCCTGGTGGCGTTTCAGTCCAGCGAGGCAATTACCGTGAGGGACGGCCTGATCTGGCGGGTCAACGAATACGCCACCCTGGTGCGTCAGCACGGCAACACCGCGGGCACCGGCGGCGCGCGGCCAGCCACCAGCCGCCTTGGGCTGTCACCGCGGCAACTGTCGACCATGGCCCAGGACCTGGAACACTATTTTCAGCGCCAGCGCCCCTACCTGGACCCTGAACTGGACCTGCAGCAAGTTGCCGATGCCAGTGGCTACAGCCGCAACCAGATTTCCTACCTGCTGAACCAGGTGCTTGGGCAAAGCTTCTACCGCTACGTCAACCAGGCCCGCCTGCAGCACCTGATGGCCAGCCTTGATGACAACAGCGCCGGAACACCCATCGATGACCTGGCGTTCAACGCTGGCTTCAATTCGCTGTCGGCGTTCTACAAGTGCTTCCGTGAACACACCGGGCTCACACCCAAGGCCTACCTGAAGCAAATTTCCCTGCGTGCACGCACGTAAGACAGCCGCCCACTCGCCCGACTAGGATCGGCCACAGACCTTGACGGACGTGGAGCCGAACCCGATGCAACCCCTGCGCACGCTCAGCCTGTGGATGGACCAGCTCGACGAGCCGCTGTGCGCCCGCCCGGCCCTGCGCGACGACCTGGACGCGGATGTGTGCATCATCGGCGCGGGCTACACCGGGCTATGGACCGCCTACTACCTCAAGCGCCAGGCACCCCAGCTGAACATTGCGCTGATCGATGCCAACATCGCCGGCTTCGGCGCCTCTGGGCGCAACGGTGGCTGGCTGATGGGCAACCTGCTCGGCGAAGACCGCCTGCTCGCCAGCCTGTCACCGCAGCAGCGCCGCGCCAGCATCGACCTGCTGCACGGGATTCCGGACGAGGTGCACAGCGTGCTGCAGCGCGAAAGCATCGACTGCCACTACCGCAAAGGCGGCGTACTGTATTGCGCCGCGCGCTACCCGGAACAGGAACGCAGCCTGCGCGCCTACCTCGACGACCTGTACCGCCAGGGCATGACCGAAGACGACTACCGTTGGTTGCGCCCCGAACAGCTGGACGCGCAGCTACGGGTCAGCAACGCCTATGGCGCGATCTACAGCCCGCACACGGCGACCATCCAGCCGGCCATGCTCGCCCGTGGCCTGGCCCGGGCGCTGGAAGCGCTGGGTGTACCGATCTACGAAAACACCCCAGCCATCGACTGGCAACCGGGTGAGGTGCGTACACCGCTGGCGCGCATTCGCTGCCAATGGGTAGTGCCCGCCGTGGAGGGCTACGCTGCCAGCCTGCCACCGCTGGGCAAACACCAACTGCCGGTGCAGAGCCTGCTGGTGGCCACCGAACCACTACCCGAGGCGACCTGGGAACAGATCGGCCTGAGCCAGGGCCAAGCCTTCAGCGAAAG
This sequence comes from Pseudomonas sp. NY5710, assembly GCF_013305665.1. Taxonomy (NCBI): domain Bacteria; kingdom Pseudomonadati; phylum Pseudomonadota; class Gammaproteobacteria; order Pseudomonadales; family Pseudomonadaceae; genus Pseudomonas; species Pseudomonas sp. NY5710. Next base: position 929,124 of record NZ_CP045554.1, on the reverse strand, counting down.
CAGCCGCCAGGTCACCTATGGCCAGCGCACGGCCGACAACCGGCTGGTATTCGGCGCCCGGGGCGGGTACCGCTTCGGCGGCCGCCTGCGTGAAAACTTCAACCTCGACGAACATGAAATCGAGCTGCGCCGCTACCTGTTCAGCGAACTCTTCCCACAGCTAAAGCATGCGCGTATCACCCATTCGTGGGGTGGCAACCTTGGCATGGCGCGGCGCTTCCGCCCACACATGCTCTGCGACCGCCAGCGCGGCATCGCCCTGGCCGGCGGTTACGGCGGCGAAGGCGTTGGCGCCACCAACCTGGGCGGGCGGACCCTGGCGGCACTGATCCTCAACCAGCACAACGCGCTGACGGCGCAACCGTGGGTGCTCGACAACCGCCCGGTTTCAAGCCTGGCCAGCTGGCCCCCCGAGCCCTGCCGCTGGCTGGGCTACAACGCAATCATCCAGAGCTTCGTCCACGAGGACCGGACCCTCGCCAACCCCGCCAGCGCGCCTTGGAGGCGGCGCCTGGCCAGCTCGCTCGCGGACTTCATGGAAGGCTTCATGCACTGATTCCCTTTCCCCAACACAGGATCCACCGGTCATGCGCATCACCCAGTTCAAGAATACCGACAGCGTCGCACTGGCTAGCGCCAGCCCGGTAGCGGTGCCGCTCGGCGAACCCGTGGCGGTGGCTTCGGTCACCAGCGTGGAACGCGACGACGGCGTCGAAACCGGTATCTGGGAGTGCACCCCCGGGCGTTGGCGGCGGCAGATCGTGCAACAGGAGTTCTGCCATTTCATCAAGGGCCGCTGCACCTTCACCCCCGACGGTGGCGAGCCCCTGCTTATAGAAGCCGGAGACGCATTGATGCTACCGGCCAATAGCACCGGCACCTGGGACATCCAGGAGACCGTACGCAAGACCTACGTACTGATTTTCTGATCCGCTGATCGCCTGCCTTCGATAACAACAGACAAAGCAAGGTAACCCCGACATGCGCACACGCCTTCTTGCACCCTTGATGCTGGCCGCCAGTGTGGCCAGTGCCGCCGAAACGGTGAAAATCTACAACTGGTCCAGCTACGTGGCACCCGACACGCTGAAAAATTTCCAGCAAGCCACTGGCATCGTGCCCACCTACGACGTGTATGACAGCAACGAAACCCTCGACGGCAAGCTGATGACCGGCAACTCCGGCTACGACGTGGTGTTCCCCTCCAACCACTTCATGGCCCGGCAGATCCAGGGCAAGGCCTTGAAACGCCTGGACAAGTCGCAGCTGCCCAACTGGCAGAACCTCAACCCGGTGCTGCTCAAGGCGCTGGAGGTGAATGACCCGGGCAACCAGTACGGTTTCCCCTACCTGTGGGGCAGCACCGGAATCGGCTACAACATCGACAAGGTCAAGGCGGTACTGGGCGACAACGCGCCGCTGGACTCGTGGGACCTGATCTTCAAACCCGAGTACATGAGCAAGCTGAAAAGCTGCGGTGTAGCGGTGCTGGACAACGGCCCCGAGCTGCTGCCAATTGCCCTGCACTACCTGGGCCTGCCGCACCACAGCCAGAACCCGGCAGACTACGACAAGGCCAAGGCGCTATTGATGCAGGTACGGCCCTACATCAGCTACTTCCACTCCTCGAAATACACCGGCGACCTGGCCAACGGCGATGTCTGCGTAGTGGTGGGCTTCTCGGGGGATGTGCTGCAGGCGAAGAACCGCGCCGAAGAGGCGCACAACGGCGTCAAGGTGGGCTATTCGATACCCAAGGAAGGCGCGCCCTTGTGGTTCGACATGGTGGCCATGCCGGCCGATGCACCAGATGAAAAGGCTGGCTATGCCTACATGAACTACCTGCTGCAGCCGGAGGTGATGGCCAACATCAGCAACCATGTGCAGTATGCCAACGGCAACCTCAAGGCGGACGGCCTGGTAGACCCTGCGCTGAAAGGCAAAGCGATGATTTACCCGAGCGAGGCCGTGATGGGCAAGCTGTATGCGCTGGAGGCGATGCCGGCCAAGATCGACCGTATCAGGACGCGGATCTGGACCAGTATCAAGGCCGGGAATTGAAATGGGGCCGCTTTGCGGCCCTTCGCGGGCACGCCCGCTCCCACAGGGATATCACCAGAGCTGAGGGCAGTGATAGCCTTGTGGGAGCGGGCGTGCACGCGAAGGGCTGCAAAGCAGCCCCAAATCCAATAGTCAGTGGTGCTCGCGGGTAGCGCGGAACTTGATGTCCGGCCAGCGTTCTTCCATCAGCGCCAGGTTGACCCGGGTCGGCGCCAGGTAAGTGAGGTGGCCGCCACCATCGATGGCCAGGTTTTCCATGGCCTTGGTCTGGAATTCCTCGAGCTTCTTCTTGTCGTCGCAGCTGATCCAGCGGGCCGACCATACGGTGATCGGCTCGTAGGCGCACTCGACCTTGTACTCTTCCTTCAGGCGGCTGGCGACCACGTCGAACTGCAGCACACCGACCGCACCCAGGATGATGTCGTTGCTGCGCTCCGGGAAGAACACCTGCGTGGCACCCTCTTCCGCCAGCTGCTGCAAGCCCTGGCGCAGCTGCTTGGACTTCAGCGGGTCCTTCAGGCGCACACGGCGGAACAGCTCCGGGGCGAAGTGCGGGATACCGGTAAAGCCCAGGGCCTCGCCTTCGGTGAAGGTGTCACCGATCTGGATGGTGCCGTGGTTGTGCAGGCCGATGATGTCGCCGGCAAAGGCCTCTTCCAGTTGCTCACGCTCGGAGGAGAAGAAGGTCAGCGCATCGCCGATACGCAGGTCCTTGTTCAGGCGCACGTGGCGCATCTTCATGCCCTTTTCGTACTTGCCCGAGCAGATGCGCATGAACGCGATACGGTCGCGGTGTTTCGGGTCCATGTTCGCCTGGATCTTGAACACGAAACCGGTGAACTTCTCTTCGACCGGTTCTACGGTACGTTCGTGGGCCACACGCCCCAGCGGCCGCGGCGCCCAGTCGACCACCGCGTCGAGCACGTGGTCGACACCGAAGTTACCGAGTGCCGTACCGAAGAACACCGGGGTCAGCTGGCCATTGATGAACTCTTCCTGGTTGAACTCGTGGCAAGCACCCTGCACCAGCTCCAGTTGCTCGACGAACGAATCGTATTGGTCACCCAGGTGGGCACGGGCCTCGTCGGAGTCCAGTTTCTGGATGATCTTGGCCTCGGTGCGCTCATGGCCGTGGCCAGGGGTGTACACCACGATGTAGTCACCGGTGAGGTGGTACACGCCCTTGAAGTCACGGTAGCAACCGATCGGCCAGGTGATCGGCGCGGCCTTGATCTTCAGAACCGCCTCGATCTCGTCGAGCAGTTCGATCGGGTCGCGGATGTCACGGTCGAGTTTGTTGATGAAGCTGACGATGGGCGTGTCGCGCAGGCGGCAGACATCCATCAGGGCGATGGTCCGCGGCTCTACACCTTTACCGCCGTCCAGCACCATCAGCGCCGAGTCCACTGCAGTCAGGGTGCGGTAGGTGTCTTCGGAAAAGTCTTCGTGGCCGGGGGTGTCGAGCAGGTTGATCATGTGCTCGCGGTACGGGAACTGCATCACCGAGGTGGTGATGGAGATGCCGCGCTGTTTCTCCATTTCCATCCAGTCGGAGGTGGCATGGCGGTCGGACTTGCGCGACTTCACGGTACCGGCGACGGCAATGGCCTTGCCCATCAGCAGCAGCTTTTCGGTGATGGTGGTTTTACCGGCGTCGGGGTGGGAAATGATTGCGAAAGTGCGGCGCTTCGCGACTTCGGCGGCCTGGTTGGTCATGGGAAATCGCCTGACTGGGGGATTTGAAAGGGGCGGTATCATACCTGAAGTTGGGCGGGGACCAAAATCTGCTGATTGAGAGGTTGCAGGTCCGGCCTTATCGCCGGCAAGCCAGCTCCCACAGGTACTGCACAGTACTCCAGCCCTGTGTAATACCTGTGGGAGCTGGCTTGCCAGCGATAGGGCCAGCACTGCCCCAGCAGATTCACCACACAATCGCTTTATCACGACAAATGGCCACAGGGCAGTTATTTCAACGCCTGCAGCGCGCTAAGCCGCTGTTTTCTCTCGCCAGATTTGCATTCGCCCAGTGATTAACGCTGGCCAAATGCCGCCTCAAATGGGAACCTTTAGGGCCTTGGAGACGTCCACTCCCCTGCAACCCGCTTCGGTTGGGGGCTGGTTTCATCAGCATTTTCGGGCCCGACGGGGTTCGGCTCATGGCCAGATCGCAGCCTTCGGTTTGCATCTGGCTGCTACTCGCGAACACACCACCCGCCGCCACCCCTGGCCGGCAACCAAGAAGTGTGCTCGCCGACAACACAAGGAGTCTGCCTGTGGCTAAAGGCTACGGTAAAGGGCTGTTGGGATGGGCCGCCGTGCTCGTCATCCTGGCCCTGCTGGTCCACTGGATCGGCATCGACACGATCGCGCGGTATCGCGACGATCTTGGGTTCTACCTGCAAGCGCACCTGGTATTGGTGCTGGCTTCGATGGCGGCGGCACTGGCCGTGGGCATCCCCGCCGGCATTGCGCTCAGTCGGCCGCACCGGGTCGACAAAGCCGAGCGCTTCATGCAGTTCTTCAACGTTGGCAACACCATTCCCCCCCTGGCCGTTCTGGCCATCGCCCTGAGTATCCTGGGCATCGGCGCCGGGCCGGCGATCTTCGCACTGTTCCTCGCCTCCCTCCTGCCCATCGTGCGCAACACCTACGAAGGCCTGAAAAACGTCCCCGCCTCGCTCAAGGAAGCCGCCACGGGCATTGGCATGACCCCACGCCAGCAACTGTGGCAGGTCGAGCTGCCCAACGCCGTGCCAATCATTGTCGGCGGTGTTCGCGTGGCCCTGGCCTTGAACGTGGGCACCGCACCGCTGGCATTCTTGATTGGCGCCAATAGCCTGGGCAGCCTGATCTTCCCCGGCATCGCCCTGAACAACCAGCCCCAGCTGCTGCTGGGGGCCGCCTGTACCGCACTGCTGGCCCTGCTACTGGACGCGGCGGTGAGTTTCTCCAGCAAGCGCTGGCTGGAACGTGGCCTGGCCCACTAAGGATAGGGAACGCATGAAGAAAACAATCGCCTTGCTGCTGGGCGCGGCCCTGCTGTTCGCAGGATTTGCCCAGGCAGCGGAAAAGCCCCAGATCCGCATCGGCGCGCGGGTGTTCACCGAACAGACCGTACTGGCCGAAATCACCGCGCAGTACCTGCGTGCCAACGGTTTCGACGTGCGCGTCACCACCGGCCTGGGTAGCAACATCGCGCGCCAGGCCCAGGAAACCGGCCAGCTCGACCTGATGTGGGAATACACCGGCGTATCGCTGGTGTCGTACAACCACATCGAAGAACGCATGCCCAGCGCCGCAGCCACCTACGCCAAGGTCAAGGCGCTGGACGCGAAAAAGGGCCTGGTCTGGCTGACCCCGTCGAAGTTCAGCAACACCTACGCCTTGGGCCTGCCCAAGCAAGTGGCCGAGGCCTATCCGCAGGTCAACAGCATCAGCGACCTCAACCAGGTACTGCGTGACGAAACCGAGCGCAAGCACCTGGTGGCACTGGACACCGAGTTCGCCAACCGCCCCGATGGCCTGGTCGGCCTGAAAGCGATGTACGACCTGCAACTGGGCCGCGCCAACATCCGCCAGATGGACGCGGGCCTGGTCTACACCGCCATGCGCAACAACCAGGTGTTCGCCGGCCTGGTGTACACCACCGATGGCCGCCTGAGCGCCTTCAACCTGAAGCTGCTGGAAGACGACAAGCACTACTTCCCTGACTACACGGCCGCGCCGGTGGTGCGCAAGGCCGTGCTCGACGCCAACCCGCAGCTGGCGGGGCTGCTCAAGCCGCTGGCCGAGCAACTGGACGATGAAACCATGCGCCAGCTCAACGCCAAGGTCGATGTCGAGCACCAGAACCCGACCGCCGTGGCCGCCGCCTTCCTGCGCGATCACCCACTGACCAGCGAGGGCCAGCCATGAACCTGATCGATACCTTCAACCACCTCGACTGGGCCCAGGTACTGAACCTGACCGGCCAACACATCATGCTGGTCGGTGTGGCCGTGGGCCTGGCGATTCTGGTGGGCGTGCCGCTGGGCATCCTCATGACCCGCTTCCCGGCCCTGGCCGGCCCGCTGCAGGCCAGCGCCACGGTACTGCTGACCATCCCGTCGATCGCCCTGTTCGGCCTTTTGCTGCCGCTTTACTCCAAATTCGGCCAAGGCCTCGGGCCGCTCCCGGCGATTACCGCCGTGTTCCTGTATTCGCTGTTGCCGATCATGCGCAACACCTACCTGGCCCTGACCAATGTCGAACCCGGCATCCGCGAAGCCGCGCGCGGCATCGGCATGACCTTCGGCCAGCGCCTGCGCATGGTCGAGCTGCCCATCGCCGTACCGGTGATCCTCGCCGGCGTGCGTACCGCCGTGGTGATGAACATCGGCGTCATGACCATTGCCGCCACCATCGGCGCCGGCGGCCTTGGCGTGCTGATCCTGACCTCCATCAGCCGCAGCGACATGTCGATGCTGCTGGTCGGCGCGGTACTGGTCAGCCTGCTGGCCATCATCGCCGACCTGCTGCTGCAAACCCTGCAACGTGCCCTGACTCCAGAAGGACTGCGCTCATGATCGAACTGAAGAACCTCAGCAAAACCTTCAACGTCAACGGCAAGGACGTCAAAGCCGTCGACGCGGTAAGCCTCACCGTCAACGAAGGGGAAATCTGCGTGTTCCTCGGCCCATCGGGCTGCGGCAAAAGCACCACGCTGAAAATGATCAACCGTCTGATCACGCCAACCTCGGGCCAGGTGTTCATCAATGGCGAGGACACCACCGGGCTCGACGAAGTGACCCTGCGCCGCCACATCGGTTACGTGATCCAGCAGATCGGCCTGTTTCCCAATATGACCATCGAAGAGAACATCACCGTGGTGCCGCGCCTGCTCGGCTGGGACAAGCAGAAATGCCACGAGCGTGCCCGCGAACTGATGCACATGATCAAGCTCGAGCCCAAACAGTACCTGCAACGCTACCCGCGCGAGCTTTCCGGTGGCCAGCAACAGCGTATCGGCGTGATCCGCGCGCTGGCGGCCGATGCGCCGGTGCTGTTGATGGACGAACCGTTCGGCGCGGTCGACCCGATCAACCGTGAAATGATCCAGAACGAATTCTTCGAAATGCAACGGGCGCTGAACAAGACCGTGATCATGGTCAGCCACGACATCGACGAAGCGATCAAGCTTGGCGACAAGATTGCCATCTTCCGTGCCGGCAAGTTGCTGCAGCTGGACCACCCGGACACCCTGCTGGCGCACCCGGCAGACGAGTTCGTGAGCAACTTCGTAGGCCAGGACAGCACCCTCAAGCGCCTGCTGCTGGTGCGCGCCGAAGATGCGGCAGACAACGCCCCGGCGGTCAGCCCGGAAACGCCGGTAAGCGATGCGCTGGAACTGCTCGACGAGCACGACCGCCGCTACGTGGTGGTCACCGACGCGCAGAACAAGGCCCTGGGCTATGTACGCCGGCGGGACATGCACCGCCAGCAGGGCACCTGTGGTGACTTCCTGCGCCAGTTCAACGCCACCGCCTCGCACGACGAGCACCTGCGCATCCTGCTGTCGCGCATGTACGAGTTCAACCGGGCGTGGCTGCCGGTGCTGGATGCCGAGCAGGTGTTCCTCGGCGAGGTGACCCAGGAGTCGATTGCGGCGTACCTGAGTTCCGGCCGCTCACGCGGCGCCAAGACCAGCATCGTCTCCCCGGCCGAGGCGGTGGCATCGTGAGGAGCGCTGCCCACTGATGCGCAGCAAGGTGCGCATACGGGTTTCCCGCACCTGAAACGTCGCATCCGTTGGTCGGTAACAAAAAATTTATGCGCGATTTTCGGTACGTAGGTACCAGAAAAGCGTGGCCATAAATATGAACACCTGCGGTGCCATCGGCCATCAGGCTGCTGCCACAGGGTAGGTCAAAACCCTGTAGCAGCGGCTTCACCCGCACATGGGCCGGCGTGGTCCATTCCACAATTTTTTACGCTTGAAACACCACCGGGAACATCAGCCGGTCATATGAGTCGTTTATTCAAACGACAGGTGGCCGATCAACGCCGATCACGCCAGGATTGCCTGTTGATTCTGCATTCTTCACGCCCTAAAGTGCGCGCCGAACGTCCATGCTGGAAACGATCCATCCGGCTCAAGTACTGAGTAGGCGAACCAAAGTGGGGATACGGAGGACGTTCAGCTTGCAGCCACTTAATCTTTCAGTTTGCCCATGGAGTCCCTGAGCATGTCGATCCAGGTCGAAGACTATTTCGCGCGTGATACCTTCCAGAAAATGAAGGCGTTCGCCGACAAGCAGGAAACCCCGTTCGTACTCATCGATACCCAGATGATCAGCCAGGCCTACGACGACCTGCGCGCCGGTTTCGAATTCGCCAAGGTCTACTATGCGGTGAAGGCCAACCCGGCCGTCGAGATCATCGACCTGCTCAAGGAGAAAGGTTCGAGCTTCGACATCGCCTCGATCTACGAGCTGGACAAGGTGTTGGGCCGCGGCGTCAGCGCTGACCGCATCAGCTATGGCAACACCATCAAGAAGTCCAAGGACATCCGCTACTTCTACGAGAAGGGCGTGCGCCTGTATGCCACCGACTCCGAAGCCGACCTGCGCAACATCGCCAAGGCCGCCCCGGGCTCGAAAGTGTACGTGCGTATCCTCACCGAAGGCTCGACCACTGCCGACTGGCCGCTGTCGCGCAAATTCGGCTGCCAGACCGACATGGCCATGGACCTGCTGATCCTGGCCCGCGACCTGGGCCTGGTGCCCTACGGCATCTCCTTCCACGTCGGTTCGCAACAGCGCGACATCAGTGTGTGGGACGCCGCCATCGCCAAGGTCAAGGTGATCTTCGAGCGCCTGAAGGAAGAAGACGGCATCGAACTGAAGCTGATCAACATGGGCGGTGGCTTCCCGGCCAACTACATCACCCGTACCAACAGCCTGGAAACCTATGCCGAAGAGATCATTCGCTTCCTCAAGGAAGACTTCGGTGACGAGCTGCCGGAAATCATCCTCGAACCTGGCCGTTCGCTGATTGCCAACGCCGGCATCCTGGTCAGCGAAGTGGTGCTGGTTGCACGCAAGTCGCGTACCGCCGTCGAGCGCTGGATCTACACCGACGTGGGCAAGTTCTCCGGCCTGATCGAAACCATGGACGAAGCCATCAAGTTCCCGATCTGGACCGAGAAGAAAGGCGAAACCGAAGAAGTGGTCATCGCCGGCCCTACCTGCGACAGCGCCGACATCATGTACGAGAACTACAAGTACGGCCTGCCGCTGAACCTGGCCATTGGTGACCGCCTGTACTGGCTGTCGACCGGTGCCTACACCACCAGCTACAGCGCCGTGGAATTCAACGGCTTCCCGCCGCTGAAGGCCTACTACCTGTAATGCACAACGGGGCCGCGAGGCCCCGTTTTCATGTGTGCAGATGCCGAGATCAGCGCTGTCGAGGTGGGAGCCGGCTTGCCGGCGATTGGGCCAGCACAGGCAACTTCAAGCCTCGCGCCGTTCAATTTCCTCGGCATAGCGCGCGGCAAACGCCATGAGCACCGGCCCCGCGCCCTGCAGGGTCACCAGCGCCGCACGCAGGAAATTCAGGTTACCCTCGACCCGCGCACGCTCCAGCCAAGGCGCAGCCTCGGCCACCTGGCCACGCTCGACCAGCACCAGCCCCAGGCTGAACATGCCGCGAAAATCCCCTGCCTCGGCCGACCGGCGATACCAGCGCACCGCACGCGCTGGGCTGGGCGCGGTGGCAATGCCCTGCTCCAGATAGCGCCCGTACAGGTTCATCGACTTGGCATGCCCCTGCTGTGCGGCCTTCTCATAGCACATCAGCGCCTGCGCCTGGTTGGCCGGCACACCACGCCCGGTGGCCAGCAGGTTACCCAGGTTGTACAGCCCCCAAGCAAGCCCGGCATCGGCGGCGCGGGCATAGTGCACGGCGGCTTGCGCCAGGTTTACCGCGCCGCCCCAGCCATGCTCCAGGCAACGCCCGAGCATGTTATGTGCCATGGCGTTGCCACCTTGCGCGGCAATGGCAAACCAGCGCCGGGCAACCTCGGCGTCGGCTTCTATCCCGCGCCCATCGAGCAGGATCTGCCCGAGCAGCAACTGCGCTTCGACCACGCCCTGCCCCGCCGCTGCCAGGATGGCCTGGGCCGCCTTGCCCGGGCTTTGCTCAAGCATGGCCCGCAACCCGGCCACGTCCAGCACTTCCTCACGCCGCAACTGATAGCCCACGGTCAGACCTCGGCCCAGCGGCGCAGCAGGTTGTGGTAGGTGCCCGTCAGTTGCAGCAACGCAGGGTGTTCTGGCACATCGGCCGTCAGTTGCTGGATGGCATTGTCCATTTCGAACAGCAGCGCGCGCTGGCTGTCCTCACGCACCAGGCTCTGGGTCCAGAAGAAGGCGGCATAGCGCTGCCCGCGGGTAACCGGGTTGACCTTGTGCAGGCTGGTGCCGGGGTAAAGCACCAGGTCACCGGCCGCCAGCTTGACCTGCTGCTCACCATAGGTGTCCTGAATGACCAGTTCCCCCCCGTCGTAGCTGCCCGGGTCACTGAGAAACAGCGTGGACGACAGGTCGGTACGCACGCGCTCGGGGCTGCCCTTGGGCTGGCGCAGGGCATTGTCGATGTGAAAGCCGAAATTGCCGCCCTCGCGGTAGCAATTGATCAGTGGCGGGAACACCTTGTGCGGCAACGCCGCCGAAAGGAAGCGCGGGGTTTTCCACAGGCGATCGATCAGCGCGGTGCCGATTTCCTTGGCCAGCGGGTGCCCTTCTGGCAGTTGCAGGTTGTGCTTGGCCTTGGCCGACTGGTAACCGGCAGTCACCTTGCCATCGGCCCAGTCAGCCTGCTCCAGGGCCTCGCGAATACGGGCCAGTTCGTCAGCGGCGAACAGGCCTGGGATGTGCAACAGCATGGCAAGGTTACCGTCGGGAACTGTAAAGGCCCAATGATATTGATTCCCTTTTGCGCTACACAAGCCTTTTCGCCGCTTACGACGTTTCAGCCGAATGGAAACTTAAGGGCAAATTGTAAAGATTGTAAATTCTTCACGAATGGTAACGAATCTCAATTGTTAGTCACAATCGCTTACATTAGTATCCGCCGCCTCACCACCTTGGGGAAGGTTTCCAGCAATGCGCCAGTCCGTACCATCTGCAGTAAGCTCACCGCGTCTGATCGTTAGCGCCATAGGCATCGCGCTTGGCGCATCGTCGGCCTACGCCGCCGACCCAGCGGCCAGCAGTGCCATCACCCTGGATGCCACCAGCGTGAACGGCAAGGCTGAGCAGGCCAGCAGCGACTACAAAACCGAGCGCGCAGCTTCGCAGAAGTACACTGCACCATTGGTGGACACCCCGCGCTCGGTCACGGTGATTCCGCAACAGGTGATCAAGGATACCAATGCCCTGACCCTGCAAGACGCGCTGCGCACCGTGCCAGGCATTACCTTCGGCGCCGGCGAAGGTGGCAACCCGCAAGGCGACCGCCCGTTCATTCGCGGTTTCGATGCCCAGGGCGACACCTACCTGGACGGCGTGCGCGACACTGGCGCACAAACCCGCGAAATCTTCGCCATCGAGTCGGTTGAAGTGGCCAAGGGCCCGAACTCCGCCGTGGGTGGCCGCGGGGCAGCGGGGGGTACCATCAACCTGGTGAGCAAGCGCGCGCACTTGGGCAACTCGCTGGACGGTGCCTGGACCTGGGGTAGCGACCAGACCCAACGCTATACCTTCGACGGTAACTACCAATTCAGCGACACCGTGGCCGGCCGCCTGAACCTGATGACCCATGAAAGCAACGTCGCCGGCCGCGACAAGGTGAACTACGACCGCTGGGGCATCGCCCCGTCGCTGGCCTTCGGCCTGGGCACGCCGACCCGCGTCAACCTCGACTACTACCACCTGGAAAGCGACGACCTGCCGGATTCGGGCATCCCGTACAGCATCCCGGTGGCTGGCAGCGCTGCCCGTACTTCGGCCCACCCGAGCAAGCCGGATGATGGCGGCGACAGCGACAACTTCTATGGCCTGAGCGGTCGCGACTTCCGCAAGAGCCGGGTGGATATCGCCACCTTCGCCATCGAACACGACCTGACCGACACGCTGACCGTGAAGAACACCCTGCGCCACGGTAACAGCATGCAGGACTACATCCTCACCCAACCGGACGACAGCAAGGGCAACGTCAACAACGGCAGCGTCTGGCGCCGGGCCAACACCCGCGTTGGCAACACCGCCACCACCACCAACCAGACCGACCTGTTTGGCGAGTTCTACCTGGGCGGCATGAAGAACAGCTTCTCCACCGGCATCGAGCTGAGCCGCGAAGAAAGCGACCGCTCCAGCTACACTGTCAACACCAACACCGGGCTGAATGCATCCGTGTGCAACCCCAGCCTGATCGGCGCCAACAGCGGCTACAACTGCACCTCGCTGAGCAACCCGAACCCGGATGACCCGTGGAACGGCAGCATCGCCCGCAACTACGCCGGCACCGACACCAAGAGCGACACCCGCGCCCTGTATGTATTCAACACCCTTGAGTTGTCGCCTGCATGGCTGGTGAACATGGGCCTGCGTTACGACCACTTCGATACCCAGTACCGCACCTATGACGCTGCTGGCGCCACCGTGGTCAATGCCAAGGGCGTAGCCGCCAAAGGCAAGGATACCAGCGAGTTCGTCACCGGCCAGCTGGGCCTGGTGTGGAAACCGGCCGACAACGGCAGCGTCTACGTGTCCTACGCCACCTCTGCTACCCCACCGGGTGCAATGCTGGGCGAAGGCATGGAGGCCAACCCCCTGGGCAACACCACCGACCGTGCCGGCAACCTGTTGAGCAGCGACATGGAGCCGGAAGAAACCACCAACTACGAAATCGGCACCAAGTGGGACCTGCTCGACCAGCGCCTGTCGCTGACCGCCGCGCTGTTCCGCACCGAGAAGGAAAACGCGCGCGTTCAGGTGGATACCACAAGCTACGAGAACGTCGGCGAAACCCGCGTGCAGGGTATCGAACTGTCGGCCAGTGGCAAGATCACCGCCAAGTGGCAAGTGTTCGCTGGCTACACCTACATGCAGGCCCGCCAGATCGACGGCGGCCCGCTGGGCAAGGCCAACGACGGCAACCAGTTGCCGAACACCCCGAACAACAGCGCCAGCGTGTGGACCACCTACGCGATTACACCAAAACTGACCGTGGGGGGCGGTGCGTTCTACGTGGATGACGTGTACGGCAGCGTAGCCAACACCACCATGGTCGACAGCTACGTGCGCTACGACGCCATGGCTGCCTACAAGCTGACCAAGAACATCGACCTGCAATTGAACGTGCAGAACCTGACCAACGAGGTTTACTACGACAAGGCCTTCTCTACCCACTTCGCCAACCAGGCGGCTGGCCGCACGGCACTGCTGACCACCAGCGTGCACTTCTGATGCCGGGATTGGCTTGATCTGTTGAATGGGCTGCGCCTGTACCGGCCCTCTTGCGGCTGCCCCCCGCCTGTAGGAGCGGCTTTAGCCGCGAAGAGGCCGGTACAGGCACTATACAACCCTATAAACAACAGCCGCCCCGACCCCGTTCATTCCCTATGAGCGGGGCTTTTGCGTATCAAGGCATAATGCACGCCGCGCAGCATGCGGCAGAAACACAAGGTGATGATGTGGTGAAGAAGACGCTGTTCCAATTGCACTGGTTCTTTGGCATCACCGCTGGCCTGGTGCTGGCCTTGATGGGCATTACCGGAGCACTGTACTCGTTCCAGGAAGAACTGCTGCGCGCCTTCAATGCCGACGTGCTGAAGGTCGAGGTACGCGCCGAAGGCGTACTGCCGCCAGCCGAGCTGGTGCAACGGGTCGAAGCCCAGCAACACGAGCAGGTGTCGATGCTGTGGGTGGATGTGCGCGAAGGCAATGCCGCCCGTATCGTCTTCATGCCCGCACCGGGCGAACGCCGTGGCCTGCTGCGCTACGCCGACCCGTACACCGGCGAGCTCAAGGGCGAAGTGGCCGGGCAAGGCTTCTTCAACCTCATGCTCACCCTGCACCGCTTCCTGGCGATGGGTGATACCGGCCGGCAGATCACGGGCGCTTGCACCCTGCTGCTGGTGTTTTTCTGCCTGTCCGGCCTGTACCTGCGCTGGCCGCGCAAGGCGCTGAACTGGCGCACATGGCTGACCTTGGACTGGGCCAAGAAGGGCCGCGCCTTCAACTGGGACCTGCACGCCGTGGCCGGCACCTGGTGCCTGCTGTTCTACCTGCTGTTTGCCCTGACCGGGCTGTTCTGGTCCTACGAGTGGTACCGCGAAGGCCTGAACAGGCTGCTGGCCGATGCCCCGGCCGCTGGCCAGCAGCACAAACGCGGTGAGGGCCGAGGCCGCCACGGGCCGCAAAAGGTCGACCCCAATGCGCCGCCGCGGGTGGTCGACTACGATGCCATCTGGGCCAGCCTCAAACAGGCTGCCGGGCCCGGGCTGGCGGCGTACAACCTGCGCCTGCCACCGGCAGGTGGTCAGCCGGCCAACCTGTTCTACCTGCTGGACAGCGCCGACCACCCACGGGCCTTCAACACCCTGGTGCTGGACCCGGCCAGCGGCCAGGTCCAGCGCCAGGAGCGCTATACCGACAAATCCTTCAAGGCCCAACTGCTGCAAAGCGTCTACGCCCTGCACGTGGGTGAATACTTTGGCCTGCCGGGGCGCATCATCGTCACCATCGCCAGCCTGACCATGCCGCTGTTCTTCGTCACCGGCTGGCTGCTGTACCTCGACCGCCGCCGCAAGAAGCGCCAGGTGCGCGCCGCTCGCGGCAGCGTTGCCAGCAACAGTGGCAACGGCGACAGCTGGCTGATCGGTTTCGCCAGCCAGAGCGGCCTGGCCGAGCAACTGGCTTGGCAGAGCGCCGGCCAGTTGCAGGCAGCCGGCCTGCCGGTGCAGGTCCGCGCCCTGGCCGAGCTGGGTGAGGCAGACTTGCGCCAGGCCCGCCGCGCGCTGTTTGTAGTCAGCACCTTCGGCGACGGCGAAGCCCCCGACAGCGCGCGCGCCTTCGAGCGCAAAGTGCTTGGGCAACCCTGGGCGCTGAACAACCTCAGCTACGCCCTGCTCGCCCTTGGCGATCGCCAGTACCCGCACTTCTGCGGTTTCGCCCGCCGCCTGCAAGCGTGGCTCGCCGAGCGCGGGGCCAACAGCGCGTTCAGCCCGGTGGAAGTGGACAATGCCGACCAGGCTGCCCTGCAGCAGTGGCAGCAAGCACTGGCGCAGCTGACCGGGGCCCAGCCAGTGGCCGCCTGGCAACCGCCAAGTTTCGCCAACTGGACGCTGGTGCAGCGCAAGCTGCTCAACCCCGGCAGCCAGGGCCAGCCGGTCTACCTGCTCGGCCTGCAACCGCAAACCCCGGTCAGTTGGGAGGCTGGCGACCTGGTGGAGGTGCTGCCACTCAATGGTCCACCGCGGGTCGCCGCGTTCCTCAAGGGCATGGCGGTCGATGCAACCACAGCGGTGCAGGTCAATGGCCTGAGTGAAACCCTGGCCCAGGCGCTGGCCGGTCGCCAGTTGCCCACGCGCCGTGATCACCTGATCGGCCTGCAGCCGCAGGCGCTGGTCGATGCCCTGGTGCCGATTGGCAGCCGTGAATACTCCATCGCCTCGATCGCCAGCGATGGCGTACTCGAGTTGATCGTGCGCCAGGAGCGCCACGCCGATGGGCACCTGGGCCTGGGTTCCGGCTGGTTGACGGAGTACCTGCCGCTCAATGGCACGCTGAGCCTGCGCCTGCGCCGCAACAGCAGCTTCCACCTGCCGGGCCACGCCGCACCCATGATCCTGATCGGCAACGGCACTGGCCTGGCCGGCCTGCGCAGCCTGCTGCGGGCGCGGGTGAATGCGGGGGAGCAGCGCAACTGGCTGCTGTTCGGTGAGCGTAATCGCGCCCATGACCTGTTGTGTGGTGAAGAGCTGCAAGGCTGGCTGGCCAACGGCGACCTGGCACGGCTGGACCTGGCGTTCTCTCGCGATCAAGCCGAGAAAGTGTATGTGCAGGATGTGTTGCTGCAGCAGGCCGAGGCGTTCAAGCGTTGGCTGGCAGAGGGTGCGTGTGTGTATGTCTGCGGCAGCCTGCAAGGCATGGCTTCGGGGGTGGATGCGGCGCTCAATGGCATCCTTGGGGAGGCTGCTGTGCAGCAGTTGATCGAGGATGGGCGGTATCGGCGGGATGTGTACTGATCAGCCTTTGATGTAGCCGGCACTGGCCTCTTCGCGGGTGAACCCGCTCCTACATCGGTCGTTGTAGGAGCGGGTTTACCCGCGAAGAGGCCGGCCCTGCTGTCAGTGCAGCTCGAAGGTATCGGCATCCAGGTTGGCCGGGAACTTGGTGCGGTACGCCGCCAGCTCCGCCGCACTCAGCACCACGGTAAACACCCCGTCCGCCTCACCGGCACTCAGCAGGCTTTCACCCTGGAAATCCAGCACCTGGCTGTCACCGGAATAAGCAAAGCCCTTGCCGTCCGTACCCACCCGGTTCACCGCCGCCACGTAACACAGGTTCTCGATGCCCCGCGCCGGCAACAGGCGGTTCCAGTGCTGGCGGCGAGCGGCCGGCCAGTTGGCGGTGTACAGCAGCAGGTCGGTGTCCTGGGCGTCGCGGCTCCATACCGGGAAGCGCAGGTCGTAGCAGATCAGCGGGCGAATCCGCCAGCCCTTGAGCTCGAACTGCACCTGGCGCTCGCCCGGGGTGTAATGCTTGTGTTCGCCCGCCATGCGGAACAGATGGCGCTTGTCGTAGTGCAGAATCTCGCCATCCGGGCGCGCCCACAGCAGCCGGTTGCGGTGGCTGCCATCGGCCGCCTGCACGATCACGCTTCCGGTAATCACCGCGTTGTACTTTTTCGCCTGCGCCTTGAGCCATTTGTAGGTGGGGCCGTTCTCAGGCTCGCACAGGCTTTCCGATTGCATGGAAAACCCCGTGGTGAACATCTCTGGCAGGATCACCAGGTCCACTTCACCGGCCTGCTCAAGCAGTACCTCGAAGTGCGCGTAATTGGCCTCGCGGTCATGCCAGGCAAGGGTAGTCTGCACCAGGGCGATTTTCAGGTTCGGCAATGTGCTCAGATCGCGCATAGTTTTTCCGCTGCCTGGCGCAGCGTCTCCTCTCGTTTGGCAAAGCACAGGCGCACCAGGCGTTGCTCGGGGATGGGTTGCTGGTAGAACACCGACACCGGAATGGTCGCTACGCCGTGCTCACGGGTCAGCCACAGCGCCATGTCGACATCATTCAGGTCCGGGCGTATGTGCGAATAGTCCACCAGCTGGAAATAAGTGCCCGCCGTGCGGGTAAAGCGCAATCGCGAACCCTCCAGCAAGCCGCAGAACAGGTCGCGCTTGGCCTGGTAAAAGGCCGGTAACTCATCGATGTGCTCCGGGTGCTCAGCCATGAAGTCGGCCAACGCGCACTGCAACGGGGTGACGCCGCAAAAGTTGACGTACTGGTGCACCTTTCGCAGTTCGGCGCTCAGCGCCGGCGGGGCGATCACGTAACCGGTCTTCCAGCCGGTGACGTGGTAGGTCTTGCCGAACGAACTGACCACGAAGGCGCGCGGGTACAGCCGCGCATGGGCCAGCACGCTGGCGTGGCGTACCCCATCGTAGACCAGGTGCTCGTAGACCTCGTCGCTGACCAGGTAAATATCCCGGTCGGCGATCAGCTGCGCCAGCTGGTCGAGGTCTTCGCGGGTGATCAGGGCGCCGCTGGGGTTGTGCGGCGAATTGAGGATGACCATGCGCGTGCGCGGGCTCAGGGCATCGCTGAACTTCTGCCAGTCGATGCGGAAGTCGCCGTCGCTCAATTGCACATGCACGCAACGGCCACCGGCCAGCTCCACCGAAGGCGCGTAGCTGTCGTAGCACGGATCGAAGACGATCACCTCGTCACCGGCATGCACCACCGCCTGGATGGCGCAGAAGATCGCCTCGGTGGCGCCGGGGGTGATGGTCACTTCCTGGTCGGCATCCACCTGCGCGCCATACAGCCGCGCAACCTTGGTCGCCACCTGCTGGCGCAGGGCCGGCAGGCCGGTCATCGGCGAATACTGGTTATGCCCGGCGGCCACATGCCGGCCGACTGCATCGAGCAGCGCCTGCGGGCCGTTGAAATCGGGGAAGCCTTGCGACAGGTTGAGCGCGCCGGTCTGCACGGCGAGCTGGGACATGGTGGTGAAGATGGTCGTGCCGACATTCGGCAGTTTGCTGCGGATCATGGAGCCCTCTTTCCTGGGGACTGAGAGCTATAAGCTACAAGCTACAAGCTACAAGCTACAAGCTACAAGCTACAAGATAAAGCAGCGAGAAACGCGGTCTGCTTTTACTTGCGGCTTGCAGCTTGCAGCTTGCAACTGGTCAACGCTTGTCGCGGCGCTTCTTCTCGGCCTTCTTGTGGTGCGACATCAGGCGGCGCTTCTTGTTGACCTGGCGGTCTGTGAGGGTGTTCTTCTTGCCCTCGTACGGGTTCTCACCGCCCTTGTATTCGATGCGGATCGGCGTGCCGACCAGCTTCAGCACACGGCGGTAGGTGTTTTCCAGGTAGCGCGAGTACGACTTCGGAATCTTCTCGGTCTGGTTGCCATGGATCACGATCAGCGGCGGGTTGGCCCCGCCGAGGTGGGCATAGCGCAGCTTGATGCGACGACCGTTGACCAGCGGTGGCTGGTGCTCGCTCACCGCATCTTCGAGGATTTGCGTCAGGCGGCTGGTCGGCCAGCGGGTGACCGCCGACTTGAAGGCAGCCTGCACCGACTTGTACAGGTTGCCCACGCCAGTGCCATGCAAGGCGGAAATGAAGTGGATGTCGGCGAAATCGACGAAGAACAGCCGGCGCTCCAGCTCGGTCTTGACGTAGTCACGCTCGCCCGGCTGCATGCCGTCCCACTTGTTCAGGGCAATGACGATCGCGCGCCCGGCTTCCAGGGCAAAGCCCAGCAGGTTCAAGTCGTGGTCGACCACACCTTCGCGGGCGTCCATGACGAAGATCACCACGTTGGCGTCCTTGATCGCCTGCAGCGTCTTCACCACCGAGAACTTTTCGACTTCCTCGTGGATCTTGCCACGCTTGCGCACACCGGCAGTGTCGATGAACGTGTACTTCTCGCCATCGCGCTCGAAGGGAATGTAGATACTGTCGCGGGTGGTGCCCGGCTGGTCGTACACCACCACACGCTCTTCACCGAGCATGCGGTTGACCAGGGTCGACTTGCCGACGTTCGGGCGGCCGATGATGGCGATCTTGATGCCATCCTTTTCGCTCGGGCCGGGAATGCGCACCGCTTCTTCGCCTTCGGCGACGTCGGCGTCCAGGGCTTCTTCGACCTGGTCGCGCGGCAGGTGGCCGAGCACGGCTTCCATCAGCGCGTTGATACCGCGGCCCTGGGAGCCGGCTACCGGAATGGCGTTGCCCATGCCCAGCGGCGAGAACTCGGCGCGGGCCACGTCGGCGTCGATGTTGTCGATTTTGTTGGCGACCAGAATCGCCTCTTTGTTGCGCTTGCGCAGGTGCTCGGCAATCATCTGGTCGGCGGCGGTCATGCCGGCGCGGGCATCGACCAGGAACAGGACGTAGTCGGCCTCCTCGATGGCCATGAGCGACTGCTCGGCCATTTTCTCGTCCATGCCCACTTCGTCACCGGTGATACCGCCGGTGTCGATCAGGATGAAGGAACGACCCTGCCAGCTGGCATCACCATACTGGCGGTCACGGGTCAGGCCCGACAGGTCACCGACGATGGCATCGCGGGTCTTGGTCAGGCGGTTGAACATGGTGGATTTGCCGACGTTCGGGCGGCCCACCAGGGCAATTACGGGAACCATCGGCTCTCCACTCTCGAATTCTTGAAAATGCAAAGGCCGCTGCAAGGCAGCGGCCGGAGTACGGGCGGCGCTTCCTGCGCCGCGGCTTGAAGCCCGCCAAGGCTTCAAGCATAGCTTCAGCGGATGGTCAGTGCCTCGAGCTTGCCGCTGTTGCCGAAGACATAGATGGTGTCACCGACCACAAGTGGGCGGGCGCGCAGGCCATCGCTGTCGATACGCTCACGGCCCACGAAGCGACCATCGACCTGGCTCAGCAGGTGCAGGTAACCTTCGAAGTCGCCCACGGCCACGTAGCTGGAATACACTTCCGGCGCAGAGAGCTGGCGACGGGCCATGCTGTCGTTGGACCACAGGGCGCTGGAAGTGCGCTCGTCGACACTTTCGACAGTGCCTGAAGCTTCGCTGACGTAAACGTTACCGAAGCCCTGGGCGACACCCACGTAGCTGGAGGCATCACGCTGCCACAGCACACGGCCGCTTTCCAGGTCCAGGCCCGCTACGCGGCCCTGGTAAGTGCTGACATACAGGGTTTGACCAGACAGCAGCAGGCCGCCATCGATGTCGACCACGCGCTCCAGCTCGGAACGGCCCTGGGGAATGGCCACGCGGCTTTCCCACACCGGCACGCCGTTGTTGATGTCCACCGCCACCACCTTGCCGGTCGACAGGCCGGCAATGGCCAGGCGGTTGGTGACGATCGGCGCACCGGTGCCACGCAGGGTCAGTACGGCCGGGGTGTTTTCGTAGATCCAACGGCGGTCGCCGGTAGCGGCGTCCAGGCCAATCAGGCGGTCGTCCTGGGTCTGCACCACGACCACGTCACCGTTGTTGGCAGGCGGGGCCAGCACTTCGCTGGTCACACGGGAGCGCCAGCGCTCTTCACCGGTGCTGGAATCCAGGGCAATGACTTCACCCTTGAGGGTGCCGAGCATGACCAGGCCGTAACCCACGCCCACGGCGCCGGAAACCGGCAGCTCCAGGTCCTTGTTCCAGACCACGTCGCCGGTGATGCGATCGAGGGCATAGACGTCGCCGTGGACGTCGGAAGCGTAGATGCGGTCGTTCTCGATGGCCGGTACCAAGGTGTTGTAGGTTTCACCCTGGCCGTCACCGATCGAACGGCTCCACTGCTTCTTCAGCACCACTTCCTCGGTGAACTTGGTCAGCTCGGCCGGGGGCAGTTCCTTCTTGCTGTTGCTGCTGCAACCTGCGGCCAGTACGGCCAGGGTCAGCACTGCTGCATGTTTCCAACCGATCACTTACGCGTCCCCTTTAGCCAGGTCATCCAGCTTCAATTGCAGGCCACCGACTGCGGCGTCATCGGACAACGCAGCCTTGGCTTTCTCGTAAGCGCTGTGCGCGTCGCTGGCGCGACCCAGTTGTACCAGCAGGTCACCCTTCAACTCTTCACGGCTGGCCAGGAACGCCTTGTCGGCATCACCGTCAAGCAGCTTCAGGGCGTCTTCGGCCTTGTTCTGGGCGGCCAGCACGCGAGCCAGGCGCTGGCGCGAGATTTCGCCCAGGGTGGCATCGGCAGGCTTGTCCAGCACACCTTTGAGCTCGGCGGCGGCGTCGTCGAGCTTGCCGCTCTCGACCGCGACCTTGGCCACGAACAGGCTACCGTACTGGGCATAGGCCGTACCGCCAAACTCGCTCTTGAGCTTGCCGGCCAGTTCCGCGACCTTGGTGGCGTCGGGCTGACCGCTTGGCGTCAGGCTGGTTTCGAGCAGGGCCTGGTACAACTGCGAGGCCCCTTGCGACTGGTTGTTCTGGTACTTGTGCCAGGTATTCCAGCCCAGCACCACCACACCTGCCAGCAATGCGCCGGTCAGCAGCGGCTTGCCATTGCGGTTCCACCAGTCCTTGACCCCTGCCAGGTCATCATCATCAGTACTCGACACCCCAATACTCCTTTTCGCCTATTCGTTGTTGAACCGCGTTACGCCTGCGTGATCGCGGTTTCCAGGTGCTCGGCAAGAGCATCCCAGGCAATGTTCTGTTGCTCACCCTGGCCACGCAGGGGCTTCAAGCCGATGACTTGCTTGGCCAGTTCGTCGTCACCGAGGATCAGGGCGAACAGCGCACCGCTTTTATCGGCTTTCTTGAACTGGCTCTTGAAACTGCCGCCGCCGGCGTTGACGGCCAGGCGCAAGCCCGGCAAACGGTCGCGCAAACCTTCGGAAAGGCGCAGCCCGGCCAGCTCGGCCTGCTCGCCAAAGGCACACAGGTAGACGTCGACAGTACGGCTGATGGACTCCGGCACCTTGCCCAGGGTTTCCAGCAGCAGGATCAGACGCTCGATACCCATGGCGAAACCAACGCCGGTGGTCGGTTTGCCGCCCATCTGCTCGACCAGGCCGTCGTAGCGGCCACCGGCACACACGGTGCCCTGGGCGCCGAGCTTGTCGGTCACCCACTCGAATACGGTCTTGCTGTAGTAGTCCAGGCCACGCACCAGCTTGGTGTTGATCACGAACGGAATGCCGGCGGCCTCCAGGCGAGCCTTGAGGCCCTCGAAGTGCACGCGTGAAGGTTCGTCCAGATAGTCTTCCAGCTTGGGCGCCCCAACCAGCACCGCCTGGGTGTTCTGGTCCTTGCTGTCGAGAATGCGCAGCGGGTTGCTTTTCAGGCGGCGCTGGCTGTCTTCATCCAGCTGCTCCAGGCGTGCGGACAGGAACTCGACCAGCGCATCACGGTAGCGGGCGCGGGCCTCGCTGGTGCCGAGGCTGTTGAGTTCGAGCTTTACCGCGTCCTGAATGCCCAACAGGCCCCACAGGCGCCAGGTCAGCATGATCAGCTCGGCGTCGATGTCCGGGCCGTCGAGGTTGAACACTTCCACGCCAATCTGGTGGAACTGCCGGTAACGGCCCTTCTGCGGGCGCTCGTGGCGGAACATCTGGCCGATGTACCACAGTTTCTGCACCTGGCCGTTACCGGTAATGCCGTGCTCGAGCACGGCACGCACGCAGGCGGCGGTGCCTTCAGGGCGCAAGGTCAGCGAGTCGCCATTGCGGTCCTCGAAGGTGTACATCTCTTTTTCGACGATATCGGTCACTTCGCCGATCGAGCGCTTGAACAGCTCGGTGAACTCGACGATCGGCGTGCGGATCTGGCTGTACCCGTAGGTGTCCAGCAGGCCGGCGACGGTGCCTTCGAAGTAGCGCCACAGCGGCGACTGTTCTGGCAGGATGTCGTTCATGCCACGGATGGCTTGCAGCGATTTGCTCACGAAAAGTCCTTACGAATTCTGTGTGTCAGCCACGGACGATCAGCGCCGCGTCGGCTTCGGCCTTTTCGGCCGCTTTCTGGCGGATGAGTTTTTCCAGCTCATCGACCAGGTTGTCGTTGGTCAGTTTCTGCGCCGGCTTGCCGTCGATGTAGATCAGGTTCGGCGTACCGCCAGTCAGGCCGACATGGGCTTCCTTGGCTTCACCCGGGCCGTTGACCACGCAACCGATCACTGCCACGTCCAGCGGTACCAGCAGGTCTTCCAGGCGCCCTTCCAGCTCGTTCATGGTCTTGACCACATCGAAGTTCTGCCGCGAGCAGCTCGGGCAGGCGATGAAGTTGATGCCGCGCGAGCGCAGGTGCAGCGACTTGAGGATGTCGTAGCCGACCTTCACTTCTTCGACCGGGTCGGCCGCCAGCGAGATGCGAATGGTATCGCCAATGCCTTCGGCCAGCAGCATACCGAGGCCGACGGCGGATTTCACCGTGCCTGAACGCAGGCCACCGGCTTCGGTGATACCCAGGTGCAGCGGCTGCACGATCTGCTTGGCCAACAGGCGGTAGGCCTCAACGGCCATGAACACGTCGGAGGCCTTGACGCTGACCTTGAAGTCCTGGAAGTCGAGGCGGTCGAGGTGCTCGACATGGCGCAGGGCCGACTCGACCAGCGCGGCCGGGGTTGGCTCGCCGTACTTCTTCTGCAGGTCTTTTTCCAGCGAACCGGCGTTGACCCCGATGCGGATCGGGATGCCGCGGTCGCGAGCAGCGTCGACCACTGCGCGTACGCGGTCTTCGCGGCCGATGTTGCCCGGGTTGATGCGCAGGCAATCGACGCCCAGCTCGGCCACCCGCAGGGCGATCTTGTAATCGAAATGGATATCGGCTACCAGCGGCACGCTCACCTGTTGCTTGATCTTGCCGAAGGCTTCGGCGGCGTCCATGTCTGGCACCGATACGCGCACTATGTCGACGCCGGCATCGACCAGGCGCTGGATTTGCGCCACGGTGGCGGCCACATCGTTGGTGTCGGTGTTGGTCATGCTCTGCACCGCGATGGGGGCATCACCACCCACCGGCACATTGCCGACCCAGATTTTGCGGGATTCGCGACGTTTGATCGGAGATTCGCCGTGCATGACTTACTGTCCCAACTTCAGGCGAGCAGTCTCGCCACTGGTGAACGGGGCAACATCGACGGTCTGGCCGTTGTAGCTGACCTGGGCGCCCCGGGCGAAGCCCAGGCGTACCGCGAACGGCGGCTTGCCGGTCAGTTCGAGGTTGTCCCCTTTGCGCTTGATGGCGCTGAACAGCACCTTGCCGTTGCCGTCGGAAACCTGGGTCCAGCAATCGGCGGTGAACTGAATGGCGACCTTGCCGCTACCGGGCGGCGCTGGCACAGGCTCACTGGCGGCGACCGCCGCGGCAGGGGCCGCAGGCGTGGCGGTGGCCGGCGCGGCCGTAGCGGGAGATACCGGGGCCACCGGGGTGCTGGCGGCTGCCTGCACTGGCGCCTGCTGGGCGGTTGCCGCCGCAGCGGCTGGCGCCGTGGCTGTACCGGCCGCCGGCTGCTCGCCAGCTGCAGCGGGTTGTTCGCCCGTGCCCTGCGCCAGCGGCAGCGGTGCAGTCTCAGCCTGCTGGCCGGCAGTAACGGCCTGGTCTTCAGGCTCATCGAGCGGGTGGATCTGGGTGGTGCCGTCGGCGCTTTCGACTTCCACATGCTCCAGGGCCATCTTGGCCAGGTCCTTGCCACGCAGGCTGCCCTGGTCCTGCCACCAGACGAAACCGCCACCGACCACGGCGAGCAGCAACAGCAGGCTGACGCCGCGCAGGATATTGTGCGACAGGCGCGATGGCTCTTCGATGCGGCCCAGCGAATGCACGTCGCTGCCCTTGGCGTGGGTACCGGTGTAGCGGTCGAAGGCATCGACCAGCGCAGCCTGGTCCAGGTCCAGTAGCTTGGCGTAGGCACGTATGTAGCCACGGGCAAATGTATGCCCGGGCAGCTTGTCGAAGGCGCCGGTTTCCACGTGGTTCAGCGAACTGACAGTGAGGTTTAGCTTGCGGGCCACCTCGGCTTGCGACCAGTCCCGTTTCTCACGGGCCAGGCGCAAAAGCTCACCGGGGTTCTGGCCAGGCGCTACTGCTACTTCGGGATGCGCGGCGTTCATCGTTGCTCCGACAGGTATTGCTGATATTCCGGCGTACCGGGATAAAGTCGTTGTAATTGCTGGCCCGTTTCGGCCAGTGCGCCCTGCTCGTCGAATACCCTGGCAAGGCGGCTGCCCAGCAGCAGGCTACGGGCATCGTGCGCGCTCAGCTCGCTGAAACGATCGTAGTAGTCCCGGGCCGGCACATAATGCCTGTTTTCGTAGGACAACTCAGCCATTTCCAGCAACGCCCTGGGTTGCCGCTGGTTGAGCTGCAATGCTTTCACCAGGTAGGCCTGCGCCTGCTCGCGGCGCTCGAGCCTCAAGGCAGTCAGGCCAAGGTTCTCGTACACGCGCGAGCGCTCAGGATACAGGGTATCGGCACTGGCCAGGCGAAACATCTGCTCGGCCTCGGCAAATCGCCCCTGAGCATAAAGGAAACTGCCGTAGTTGTTGCGAATTCGCGTATTGCCGCCGCTGCTTTGCAGGGCCTTGCGAAAGTGTGTTTCGGCCAGCGCCGGCTCACCTTCGGCCTGGAACACCAGGGCCAGGGCCGCGTGCGCATCGGCATCGCTGCTGTCCAGGGCCAGGGCCTTGCCCAGTGGCGCCTTGGCCTGTTCGGTCAAACCCTGTTGCAAATAACCCAGCCCAAGCTGCACGTAGGCCCGCCCCGCTTCGACCCTGCCCTGGCGGCTGCCCAGCGGGTCGCTCGCGCCGCCCGACACGCAGCCGGCCAGCAGCGAAAGCGCAAGGATCGACAGCGCGGCGCGCAGGCTCATGGGCAAGGTCCCGGTCAGTGGCTGGCGGCGCTGTCTTGCAGCTCGACATCCGCAGACAGTTGGCGCACAGCGATATAGCGCTCACTGCGGCGCGTGCGGTCGTTGACCTGCCCCACCAACTGGCCGCAGGCAGCGTCGATGTCGTCGCCACGGGTAGTACGGGTGGTCACGTTGAAACCACCGTGGTGCAGCAGGTCCTGGAAACGACGAATGGCATTGTTGCTAGGCCGCTCATAGCCCGAATGCGGGAACGGGTTGAACGGGATCAGGTTGATCTTGCACGGCACGTCGCGCAGCAGCTCGATCATTTGCGCGGCATGCTCTGGCTGGTCGTTGACGTCCTTGAGCAGGGTGTACTCGATGGTCAGCACGCGCTTGCCGCCCAGGGTGGCCATGTAGCCCATGCACGATTCCAGCAGCATTTTCAGCGGGTACTTCTTGTTGATCGGCACCAGCTTGTTGCGCAGTTCGTCGTTAGGGGCGTGCAGCGACAGTGCCAGCGACACGTCGATGTGCTTGGCCAGTTCGTCGATCATTGGCACCACGCCCGAGGTGGACAAGGTGACACGACGCTTGGAAATGCCGTAGCCGAGGTCATCCATCATGATTTTCATGGCGGCGATGACGTTGTCGAAGTTCAGCAGAGGCTCGCCCATGCCCATCATCACCACGTTGGTAATGGCGCGGTCGATTTTGGCAGGGACGGTCCCGAAGGATTTGTTGGCAAGCCACACCTGGCCGATCACTTCGGCGGCGGTGAGGTTGCTGTTGAAGCCTTGCTTGCCGGTGGAGCAGAAGCTGCAGTCCAGGGCACAGCCGGCTTGCGACGATACGCACAGGGTGCCGCGGTCGTCGGTAGGAATGTAGACGGTTTCGACGCAGCTGCCGGAGGCAACGCGGATCACCCACTTGCGGGTGCCGTCGGCGGAAATGTCTTCACTGACCACTTCCGGGGGGCGAATTTCGGCAACGGCCTCGAGCTTCTCGCGCAAGGCCTTGCCAACGTTGGTCATGGCCGCAAAATCGGACACGCCAAAATGGTGAATCCATTTCATCACCTGGCCGGCGCGGAAGCGCTTCTCCCCGATAGAGTCGAAGAATTGTTCCATTTCCGGCTGGGTCAGGCCCAACAGGTTGATTTTGCCAGTAGATGTCGTCATGGATTCACCCTCACCCGTAAGCTTTCGCTTAGCGAGTGGTTACCTCGGTAGCAGCGAAGAAGTAAGCGATTTCGCGAGCAGCAGCAGCTTCGGAGTCCGAACCGTGAACGGCGTTGGCGTCGATGGACTCGGCGAAGTCGGCGCGGATGGTGCCAGGAGCAGCTTCTTTAGGGTTGGTAGCGCCCATCAGCTCACGGTTCTTGGCGATGGCGTTTTCGCCTTCCAGGACCTGAACAACAACCGGACCGGAAGTCATGAAGGCAACCAGGTCACCGAAGAAGCCGCGCTCGCTGTGCTCAGCGTAGAAGCCTTCAGCTTCGGCTTTGGACAGTTGCTTGATTTTCGAGGCAACGATTTTCAGGCCGGCTTCTTCGAAACGGGTGGTGATCTTGCCGATGACGTTTTTGGCAACGGCGTCAGGCTTGATGATCGAGAAGGTACGTTGAACAGCCATGGAAAACTCCAGAATATGAGTGTTACGAAAAATTAAACCCGCGAATTATACGCGGGTTCGAGGGGATTGCCTAACCTGCACGCAACGCTTAGTCGGCTTCGTCAATCCAGGCGGCCTGGATTGCCTCAAGCACTTTCTCACCGCCGCGTGACGGATCGTCGCTGAACTCTGGCAATGCCAGCACCCAGCGGTGCAGGTCGACGAAATTCACATATGTAGGATCGACGTCCGGCTTGCTTTCTGCAAGCTGGATGGCGATTTCAAGTACATCAACCCATTTCAGACTCATGTACAGGCCCTCAGTGCGGTGCTTCGGCAGCGTGGTTCAGCGAATACTTGGGGATCTCGATGGTCAGGTCCTGGTCGGCGACCACCACCTGGCAACCCAGGCGCGACTGCGCCTCCAGGCCCCAGGCCTTGTCCAGCATGTCCTCTTCCAGTTCATCGGCTTCTTCGAGCGAATCGAAACCTTTGCGAACAATACAGTGGCAGGTGGTACAAGCCTTGACGCCGCCACAGGCGCTCTCCATCTCGATGTGATGGTCGTGGGCCAGCTCCAGGATGTTGGTCCCGGCTGGTACATCCACGGTCAGGCCTTCAGGGCAGAACTTCTCATGCGGCAGGAAGGTTACCAGCGGCATCGATTACTCCTCGATCTCATTCAGGTTGCGCCCGGCCAGTGCGGCTTTGACCGTCGAATCAAGGCGACGGGCGGCAAATGCGTCGGTCACCTGCGACAGACGCTTGGTCTGTTGCTCGATGGCTGCGCCATCGGTGCCCGCCAGCAAATCACGTAGTTCTTGCATCTGGAATTCGATGGCGTCGCGCTCGTCACTGCTGAGCAAGCGTTCGCCGTCGGCGTCCAGGGCGCCCTGCACCGCTTCGAGCAGGCGCTCGGCGTCCACCTGGTGCTCGCGCAACTGGCGGGCGTGCTTGTCGGAACCGGCGTGTTCGAACGAGTCCTTGAGCATGCGGGCGATTTCGCCGTCGGTCAGGCCGTAGGACGGCTTGACCTGGATGCTGGCTTCCACGCCCGAACCCAGCTCGCGCGCGGCGACGCTGAGCAGGCCGTCGGCATCCACCTGGAAGGTAACGCGGATTTTTGCCGAGCCGGCGACCATGGCCGGAATGCCACGCAGCTCGAAGCGCGCCAGCGAGCGGCAGTCGCTGATCAGTTCACGCTCGCCTTGCAGCACGTGGATCATCATGGCCGTCTGGCCGTCTTTGTAAGTGGTGAACTCCTGGGCACGCGCCACCGGGATGGTGGTGTTGCGCGGGATCACCTTCTCCATCAGCCCGCCCATGGTTTCGAGGCCAAGCGACAGCGGAATGACATCGAGCAGCAGCAGTTCGCCACCTTCGCGGCGGTTGCCGGCCAGGGTGTCAGCCTGAATCGCGGCGCCGATGGCCACCACCTGGTCCGGGTCGATCGAGGTCAGCGGCGTGCGGCCAAACAGCGCACCCACCGCATCGCGCACACGCGGCACACGGGTTGAGCCACCGACCATGACCACGGCACTGACTTCGTCCATTTCAACGCCGCTGTCGCGCACCGCGCGGCGGCACGCCTTGAGGCTGCGGGCGATCATCGGCTCGATCATGGCGTCGAAGGCGACACGGCTCAGCTCACCTTGCCAGGCGCCATGGCTGACATTGACGACGTCGGCGTCAGTCAGGGCCTCTTTGGCCGCGCAGGCAGTCTGCAGCAGTGCGCGCTGGGTGGCCGGGTCCAGGTCGGAGGAGAGACCGGCCTGCTCGATGATCCAGCCGGCGATGGCATGGTCGAAATCGTCGCCGCCCAGGGCGGTGTCGCCGCCGGTGGCCAGCACTTCGAACACACCGGCAGTCAGGCGCAGGATGGAAATGTCAAAGGTACCGCCGCCCAGGTCATAGATGGCCACCACGCCTTCAGCGTTCTGGTCCAGGCCGTAGGCCACGGCAGCGGCGGTCGGCTCATTGAGCAGGCGCAGCACGTTCAGGCCTGCCAGGCGTGCAGCGTCTTTAGTCGCCTGGCGCTGAGCGTCGTCGAAATAGGCTGGCACGGTGATCACCGCGCCTACCAGCTCGCCACCCAGGGTCGCTTCGGCCCGTTCACGCAGCACCTTGAGGATGTCTGCGGACACTTCGACCGGGCTTTTCGGGCCCTGCACGGTATCGATGAACGGCATGTGCGACTCACCGCCGACAAAACGGTAAGGCAGCTGCTCGCCCAACTGCTTGACGTCGGCAACGCCGCGCCCCATCAGGCGCTTGACCGACAGCACGGTGTTCAGCGGGTCGCTGGAAGCGGCCTCACGCGCGGCCTGCCCCACCTCGATACGCCCGTCGAGGTAGCGTACCGCGGACGGCAGAATGACGTTACCCTGCGCATCGGGCAGGGGCTCGCTGCGGCCGCTGCGCAATGCGGCGACCATGGAGTTGGTGGTACCCAGGTCAATGCCCACCGCCAGGCGACGCTGGTGCGGTTGGGGGGTTTGACCGGGTTCGGCAATCTGCAGTAGGGCCATGCTTATCTGAGTACCTTAGGTGCCATCACGGGCGACACCGGGTTAATCGTCGAGGCGCTCTTCCAGTTGGCGCACTTCTTGGGCGAGCTTGTCGAGGAACTGCATGCGGCGCATCAGGCGTTCAGCCTTGTCGCGCTCGGCGGGAACGTCCCAGCAGGCAGCGAAATCCTCGTTCAGCGAGTCCTGGGCGGCCTTCAAGCGCTTCTTGAATGCCGCTACGCCGTCCAGGTCGGCTTCGTCCTGCAGCTCTTCCAGCTCTTCGCGCCACTGCATCTGCTGCAACAGGAAGTCCGGGTCGTGGACCGTGACTTCCTGGGGCACTTCATGACCGCTGATGGCCAGCAGATAGCGGGCACGACGCGGCGCACTGCGCAGCGTCTGGTAGGCGTCGTTGAGGGCTGCGGACTTTTCCAGCGCGACCCGCTGCTCTCGCTCGGAAGCGTCGGCAAAACGGTCGGGATGGACTTCGCGGGCCAGCTCGCGGTAGCGAGTGGCCAGCTTGTCGAGATCCAGGCGGAAGCTTGGCTGGAGGTCAAACAATGCGTAGTGACAAGGAGTACCCACAGCCGGCCTCAAACGTTGAAGCTTTCGCCGCAGCCACACTCACCGCGCACGTTGGGGTTGTTGAACTTGAAGCCTTCGTTCAACCCTTCCTTGACGAAGTCCAGCTCGGTGCCGTCGAGGTACACCAGGCTCTTGGGATCGATGATCACCTTGACGCCGTGGTTTTCGAACACCTGGTCTTCGTCGGCCAGCTCGTCAACGAACTCCAGCACGTAGGCCAGGCCCGAGCAACCGGTGGTGCGCACGCCCAGGCGAATGCCCTCACCTTTGCCGCGCCCATCGAGGGAGCGGCGAATGTGGTTGGCGGCGGCTTCTGTCATGCTGATAGCCATCAGGACTCCTTACCTCGCAACAGGCGACTTAGATCAAGCCTTTCTTCTGCTTGTAATCGCGCACAGCTGCCTTGATGGCATCTTCGGCGAGTACCGAGCAGTGGATCTTGACCGGCGGCAACGCCAGTTCTTCTGCCAGCTGGGTGTTCTTGATGGTTTCGGCTTCGTCCAGGGTCTTGCCCTTCATCCACTCGGTGGCGAGGGAGCTGGAAGCGATGGCCGAACCGCAACCGTAGGTCTTGAACTTGGCGTCTTCGATCACGCCCTGCTCGTTGACCTTGATTTGCAGACGCATCACGTCGCCACACGCAGGGGCGCCGACCATGCCGGTACCGACATCCGGGTCTTCGGCATTCATCTTGCCGACGTTGCGTGGGTTTTCGTAGTGGTCGATGACCTTTTCACTGTATGCCATGGTGCAATTCCTTCCTCATCAGGGAGCCGCTCTTGCCGGCGACTGCTTAGTGGGCGGCCCACTCGATCTTGGAGATGTCAACGCCGTCTTTGTACATATCCCACAGCGGCGACAGTTCACGCAGTTTGTTGACGGCCTCGCAGACTTTCTGCGCGGCGTAGTCGACTTCTTCTTCGGTGGTGAAGCGGCCGAAGGAGAAGCGGATCGAGCTGTGCGCCAGCTCGTCGTTGCGGCCCAGAGCGCGCAGTACATACGACGGCTCGAGCGACGCGGAGGTGCACGCCGAACCGGACGATACGGCGATGTCCTTCAGCGACATCAGCAGCGATTCGCCTTCGACGTAGTTGAAGCTCAGGTTCAGGTTGTGCGGAACGCGGGCAGTCTGGCTACCGTTGACGTACAGCTCTTCAAGGCTGGAGACCTGCTTGAAGAAGCGGTCGCTCAGAGCCTTGATGCGCACGTTTTCGGCGGCCATTTCCTGCTTGGCGATGGCGAATGCTTCGCCCATGCCGACGATCTGGTGGGTCGGCAGGGTGCCCGAACGCATGCCCCGCTCATGACCACCACCGTGGATGATGGCTTCCAGACGTACACGCGGCTTGCGGCTGACGTACAGCGCGCCGATGCCTTTCGGGCCGTAGGCTTTGTGCGCCGAGAACGACATCAGGTCGACCTTCAGCTTCTGCACGTCGATTTCCACCTTGCCGGCCGACTGGGCGGCATCGACATGGAACAGCACGCCACGCGCACGGGTCAGCTCACCGATGGCGGCGATGTCGTTGATCGAGCCGACTTCGTTGTTCACGTGCATCAGCGACACCAGAATAGTGTCGTCACGCAGCACGGTCTCGACCATGGCCGGGGTGACGATACCGTCTTCGCCCGGCTCCAGGTAGGTGACTTCGAAACCTTCACGCTCCAGCTGGCGAGCGGTATCCAGCACCGCCTTGTGCTCGATCTTGGAGGTGATGATGTGCTTGCCCTTGGTCTGATAGAAGTGCGCCACGCCCTTGAGGGCGAGGTTGTCGGACTCGGTGGCACCGCTGGTCCAGACGATCTCGCGCGGGTCGGCGTTGATCAGCTCGGCAACCTGGCGGCGGCCGTTCTCGACCGCTTCTTCGGCCTTCCAGCCGAACACGTGGGAGCGCGAAGCCGGGTTACCGAAGTTCCCGTCAACCAGCAGGCATTCGGCCATTTTCTGGGCGACGCGTGGGTCAACCGGCGTAGTCGCGGAGTAATCGAGGTAGATCGGCAACTTCATTTGTCTCTCCTATCAGGCGGTGGCGTCGCTCGTCGTGGCTAAGGGTCAATCGACGGCGGACGTCTCAATCTTGTCCAGCTGGGCGGTTCGGCCTGCGACACGACGCAAGTCCTGGCGCTGGGCGACTTCCTGCACCTCACGGCGCATGACGAGGTCGGCCAGGCTGATGCCGCTGAGGAATTCATGGATCTGCTGGCTGAGGTCGCACCACAGGTGGTGAGTCAGGCAGGTATCACCGGCATGGCAGTCCCCGAGGCCCTGGCAACGGGTGGCATCGACCGATTCGTTGACCGCGTCGATGACCTGTGCCACCTGGATGGTTTCCATACCGCGCGACAGCTGATAGCCGCCACCGGGGCCGCGCACACTGGAGACCAGGCTGCTACGGCGCAGCTTGGCGAACAGCTGCTCCAGATAAGAGAGGGAAATGCCCTGGCGCTCGGAAATATCGGCCAAAGACACCGGCCCATGCTGCGCGTGCAACGCCAGGTCGAGCATGGCAGTCACGGCGTATCGGCCTTTGGTAGTCAGTCGCATGGCTATTGGGTACCACGGGAGTTTCGGGATGTGTGCAAGTATGCGATTCCCGAGCATTTAAGTCAACTATTAGACCTACTGCTTTAGTCGGGTTTGCATCTGGGAGGCGGCGCGATTGTAGCAGACGAGGGGCGTGAGCACACGCCCCGTATGTCAACCTCGGTGCGCCGCGGCGCAATCAATGCGGCTGAGTGTCGCGCCTGACGGCCTGGGCCGCTTCGGTGAAGTCATCCTCGGGCAGGGCCGGCAGCTCTTTGGCGCAGTAGTCACTGCCCATTTTCGTCAACGCGCCGCACATACCCTCCAGCCGCTCGTCGACGGCCTGCAGATGGTCGAGCATCTGGCCAATGGCGCGCGCCACCGGGTCGGGCATGTCGCCACTGACACCGTAAGCGTCGAAGCCGATCTTCTCGGCCATGGCCTTGCGCTTGGCCTCCACTTCGCTGTCTTCGCGCTTGACAATGATGCGCCCGGGGATGCCCACTGCCGTGGCACCGGCCGGGACCGCCTTGGTCACCACCGCATTGGAGCCGATCTTGGCCCCCGCACCCACGGTGAACGGGCCCAGCACCTTGGCCCCCGCCCCTACCACCACGCCGTTTTCCAAGGTGGGGTGACGCTTGCCTTTGTTCCAGCTGGTACCGCCCAGCGTAACGCCTTGGTACAGGGTGACGTCATCGCCGATTTCGGCGGTTTCGCCGATGACGATGCCCATGCCGTGGTCGATGAAGAAACGCCGGCCGATGGTGGCACCGGGGTGAATCTCGATACCGGTGAGCCAGCGGCCAAAGTTCGAGACCAGTCGCGCCAGCCACTTGAAGTCGCGCCGCCACAAGGCATTACCCAGGCGGTGTAGCCAGATGGCATGCATGCCCGGGTAGCAGGTGAGCACCTCGAAGGCATTGCGCGCAGCCGGGTCACGGTGGAATACGCTTTGAATATCTTCACGCAGGCGTTCAAACATCTTTCAGTCCTTCCGTTTATGCGGCTCGCCCCGGACCACTTTCTGGGTCTCGGTGAGGATGCCGCGCAAAATGCTCATTTCCGAACGCTCGACCGCCACCCGCCCGTACAGCCGGCGCAGGCGCGGCATCAGGTGCTTGGGCTTTGCAGGGTCGAGGAAGCCGATGCCCACCAGGGTTTTCTCCAGGTGGTCGTAGAACAGCTCCATTTCGTCCATGGTCGCCAGCTCGCTGGCATCCACCTTCTCGACCTGGGCCGGTGCCACACCGGCGGCCAACCAGGCCATGCGCACCTCATAGGCGAGCACTTGCACGGCGGCAGCCAGGTTCAGCGAGCTGAAGTCGGGGTTGGAGGGAATGTGCACGTGGAAGTGACATCGCTGCAGTTCTTCGTTGGTCAGGCCGGCGTGTTCGCGCCCGAACACCAGGGCGATTTCTTCGCCACCATTGGCATGCACCACCGCCTTTTCGCCACATTCACGCGGGCCGATCAACGGCCAGGGAATGCTGCGCTCGCGGGCGCTGGTGCCCATCACCAGGTTGCAGCCGACCAGAGCCTGTTCGAGGCTGTCGACCACCTGGGCATTGTCCAGCACATCGTCGGCACCAGAGGCGCGGGCACTGGCATCCACGGCGGGGAACTCTTTCGGCTGCACCAGCACCAGACGCGACAAGCCCATGTTTTTCATGGCACGCGCAGCGCCGCCGATGTTGCCGGGGTGGCTGGTATTGACCAGAACAACACGAATATTTTGCAGCAAGGTGTTGTGCTCACAGATGCAGGAATCAGGGGCTTGGATCTTACAGAACCGACAGACGTAACGCCACGAAAGCAAATGTGCCCCTTCTGCCGCCACAGTTTTCTGCTAGAATGATCGGCTTTCTTCTTTAACATCTCCAGGTGACCCGCCCATGCAGCCTATGCTGAATATCGCCCTGCGCGCCGCTCGCAGCGCCAGTGAACTGATTTTCCGCTCCATCGAACGCCTGGATAGCATCAAGGTCGATGAGAAAGAGGCCAAGGACTACGTTTCCGAAGTCGATCGCGCCGCCGAGCAGACCATCGTCAACGCCCTGCGCAAGGCCTACCCGAACCACTCCATCCAGGGTGAAGAAACCGGCCTGCACGCCGGCACCGGTGAAGAAGGCAAGGATTACCTGTGGATCATCGACCCGCTGGACGGCACCACCAACTTCCTGCGTGGCATCCCGCACTTCGCTGTCAGCATCGCCTGCAAGTACCGTGGCCGCCTTGAGCACGCCGTGATCGTCGACCCGGTTCGCCAGGAAGAATTCACCGCCAGCCGTGGCCGTGGCGCCCAACTCAATGGCCGCCGCCTGCGTGTCAGCTCGCGCACCAGCCTGGAAGGCGCCCTGCTGGGTACCGGCTTCCCGTTCCGCGACAGCCAGATGGCCGACCTCGACAACTACCTGGGCATGTTCCGCGCCTTGACCGGCCAAACTGCCGGCATCCGCCGCGCTGGCGCTGCCAGCCTGGACCTGGCCTACGTTGCTGCCGGCCGCTTCGACGCCTTCTGGGAATCGGGGCTGTCCGAGTGGGACATGGCCGCCGGCGTGCTGCTGATTCAGGAAGCCGGTGGCCTGGTGAGCGACTTCAACGGTGGCCACGACTTCCTCGACAAAGGCCACATCGTTGCGGGCAACATCAAGTGCTTCAAGGCCGTGCTGACCACTATCCAGCCACACCTGCCAGAAAGCCTGAAGCGCTAAGCGCGGATTGCCGACAAACAAAAAGCACCCCTCGGGGTGCTTTTTTTGTGCCTGTGTCCACCCAACCAGGGCCTACTACCCCTGTAGGAGCGGCTTTAGCCGCGAAGGGGCCGGGCCTGCTGGCGAGATTTCCTGGGCATTCATCGTTGCCGCCACTGCCGCATTCGCGGCTAAAGCCGCACCTCATGGGGTAGTGGTGGGCGCTTATCTGCGGGGCAGCAACGCCCGATGTAGGAGCGGGTTCACCCGCGAAGGGGCCGGGCCTGCTGGCGAGATGCTGGGCATTCACCGTTGCCACCACTGCCGCATTCGCGGCTAAAGCCGCACCTCATAGGGCAGTGGTGGGCGCTTATCTGCGGGGCAGCAACGCCCGATGGAGGAGCGGGTTCACCCGCGAAGGGGCCGGGCCTGCTGGCGAGATTTCCTGGGCATTCACCGTTGCCGCCACTGCCGCATTCGCGGCTAAAGCCGCACCTCATGGGGCAGTGGTGGGCACTTATCTGCGGGGCGGCAACGCCCGATGTAGGAGCGGGTTCACCCGCGAAGTGGCCGGGCCTGCCGCCGGGATTTCCTGGGCATTCACCGTTGCCGCCACTGCCGCATTCGCGGCTAAAGCCGCCCCTACACAAAGCAAACCACGCCTGGCTTTACTGGCCAGCTTCGCTCAGGATCAGCTTGCCGTTCTTGTCCACCGGAATGGTCGACCCTGGCTCGCGGTCCATCTTCACCTGACCTACCTGATCACCCAGGGTGTACTTCACGTTGTACCCCACCACCTTCTCACTGACGTCGTTGACCGTATTGCAGCGGGTTTGCGTGGTGGTGTAGGTGTCACGCTGCTGCATGCCTTCCTGCACCTTGTTACCGGCATAACCACCACCCACCGCACCGGCGACGGTGGCGATCTTCTTACCGGTGCCGCCACCAATCTGGTTGCCGAGCAAGCCGCCCGCCAGGGCGCCTACCACGGTGCCGGCGATCTGGTGCTGGTCCTTGACCGGCGCCTGGCGCGTTACGGCAACCTCCTTGCAGACTTCACGCGGGGTCTTCACCTGCTGCTTGATCGGCTGCACGTCGGTGACCTGGGCATATTCAGGCCCCTTGTTGACCAAGCTGTAGGTCGCGACAGCACCTCCGGCAGTCACACCGACAGCACCCAGTACCGCACCCACCAGCATTGATTTATTCACGTCAACCTCCTGATCGTACCAGCGGGTCGCAACCCGCGCTTCTCCCAGCCTTGGAGCAAAAAAAAAGGCGCGAGTTCAATACTCGCGCCTTTTGCACCGCCAGGCGGTGTTGAGCTACCCGTTACGGACGATCGTCCACGCCTTCTGCCTTGGTCGGCGGGATCAGGTCTTCACTGTTCAGGTTCAGCCAGATCAATACTACGTTGGCGATGTAGATCGACGAGTAGGTACCTGCCAGCACCCCGATGAACAAGGCCAGCGAGAAGCCGAACAGGTTGTCACCGCCGAAGAACAACAGCGCCGCGATGGCCAGCAAGGTCGAAACCGAGGTGGCGACGGTACGCAGCAAGGTCTGGGTGGTGGACACGTTGATGTTCTCGATCAACGAAGCCTTGCGCATGACGCGGAAGTTCTCCCGCACCCGGTCGAACACGACGATGGTGTCGTTCAGCGAGTAGCCGATGATCGCCAGCACTGCCGCCAACACCGTCAGGTCGAAGGTGATCTGGAAGAACGACAGGATACCCAGCGTAACCACCACGTCGTGAATCAGCGAGACGATCGCCCCCACCGCGAACTTCCACTGGAAGCGGAAAGCCAGGTAGATGAGGATGCCGCCCAGCGCCAGCAGCATGCCCATGCCACCCTGGTCGCGCAGTTCTTCACCCACCTGCGGGCCAACGAACTCGACGCGCTTCAGCGTAGCCGGGTTGTCACCGCCTGCCTTCTGCAGTGCGGCAGCTACCTTGTTGCCCAGTTGCGGGTCATCGCCCGGCATACGCACCAACAAGTCGGTGGTAGCACCAAAGCTCTGCACCACGGCCTCGTGGAAACCGGAGTCGACCAGCTCGGCGCGTACCGCCTTGAGGTCTGCCGGGCGCTCGTAGGTCAGCTCGATCAGCGTACCACCGGTGAAGTCCAGGCCGAAGTTCAGGCCTTTCTGCCACCAGCTGAACAGCGCCAGCACGGTGAGGAGCACGGTAATGGCGAACGCGACATTGCGCACGCCCATGAAGTTGATGGTTTTCATCGCAGCTCCCTCAAACCCACAGCTTCTTGATGTCACGCCCGCCACAGGTCAGGTTGACCATTGCGCGGGTCACCATGACGGCGGTGAACATCGAGGTGAAAATCCCGAGGGACATGGTGACCGCAAAGCCCTTGACCGGGCCGGTACCCATGGCGAACAGGATGCCGCCGACCAGCAGGCTGGTCAGGTTGGCGTCGATGATCGCGGTATAGGCGCGGTTGAAACCTTCGTGGATGGCGCGCTGGACCGACATGCCGGCCTTCAGCTCTTCGCGTATGCGCGAGAAGATCAGCACGTTGGCGTCTACCGCCATACCCATGGTCAACACGATACCGGCAATGCCTGGCAGGGTCAGGGTGGCCCCCAGCAGCGACATCAGTGCCAGCAGCAGCACCATGTTGCCCGCCAGGGCGACGGTGGCGATCACGCCGAAACCACGGTAGATGGCGATGATGAACAGCGAGACGAACAGCATGCCCCACAGCGATGCATCGATACCCTTGGTGATGTTGTCGGCACCCAGGCTTGGGCCGATAGTACGTTCTTCTGCGAAGTACATCGGTGCAGCCAGACCACCGGCACGCAGCAACAGCGCCAGCTCGGACGACTCGCCCTGGCCGTTCAGGCCGGTGATGCGGAACTGGCTACCCAGCGGCGACTGGATGGTGGCCAGGCTGATGATTTTCTTCTCTTCGACGAAGCTTTGCACGGCCACGTCTTTCTCGACGCCGTCGACGGTTTGCTTGACGTAGCGGGTAACCGGCTTCTGCTCGATGAAGATCACCGCCATGCTACGGCCAACGTTGCTGCGGGTAGCGCGGCTCATCAGCTCGCCACCGTGGCCATCCAGGCGAATATTCACCTGTGGGCGGCCGTGTTCATCGAAGCTTGCCTGGGCGTCGGTAACCTGGTCACCGGTAATGATCAGCCCACGCTCGACCGCAGCGGACCGGCCGCCTTCGCGGAACTCGAACACCTCGGTAGTGGCCTTGGACGCGCCCGGTTCGGCACCGAAGCGGAACTCGAGGTTGGCGGTTTTACCCAGGATACGTTTGGCTTCGGCAGTGTCCTGCACACCTGGCAACTCGACCACGATGCGGTTGGCGCCCTGACGCTGTACCAGCGGCTCGGCCACGCCCAGCTCGTTGACGCGGTTGCGCACGGTGGTGAGGTTCTGCTTGATCGAGTATTCGCGGATTTCGGCGACCTTCGCCTGGGTCAGCGCCAGGCGCAGCACCGCAAGGTCGTTGCGCTCGGTGGTGGTCAGCTCGAAGTCATTGAAATTCTTGCGGATCAGGGCACGCGCCTGTTCGCGGGTTGCATCGTCAGCAAAGCCCAGCATGATGCCACCATCCTGCTGAGGCAGGCTGCGGTAGCGCACACGCTCTTTACGCAGCAAGGTCTTGACCTCGCCTTCGTAGACTTTCATGCGGGCGCTCATGGCCTTGTCCATGTCCACTTCCAGCAGGAAGTGCACACCACCGGACAGGTCCAGGCCCAGCTTCATCGGGCTTGCACCCAGGTTGCGCAGCCATTGCGGGGTCGTCTGGGCCAGGTTCAGGGCCACGACGTAATCATCGCCCAGCGCCTTGCGTACCACATCCTTGGCCGGCAGCTGGTCTTCCTGGTTGGTCAGGCGGATCAGCCCGCTGCCCTTCTCGCCCAGGCTGGTGCCCTTGACTGCGATCTTGGCATCGACCAACGCCTTGCTGACGCGGTCGAGGTCGGCCTGGTTCACCTGCAGCGCCGAGCTGGCACCACTGATCTGCACCGCCGGGTCGTCCGGGTAAAGGTTGGGTGCGGAATAAATGAAACCGACCACCAGTACCAGCACGATCAGTGCATATTTCCACAGAGGGTATTTGTTCAGCATCACGCCGCCCGTTCAAGACGCGGGGCGCGTTGCGCGCCCCGACTGGAAAATAAAACCGGTAACTCAGATAGCCTTGAGCGTACCTTTTGGCAGGGTCGCAGCAATGGCGCCCTTCTGGAACTTCAGTTCGACAGTGTCGGACACTTCCAGTACCACGAAGTCATCGGAAACCTTGACGATCTTGCCGGCGATACCGCCGTTGGTGACAACTTCGTCACCTTTTTGCAAGTTGCTCAGCAGGTTCTTCTGCTCTTTGGCGCGCTTGGCCTGTGGGCGCCAGATCATCAGGTAGAAGATGACCAGGAAACCGACCAGGAAAATCCACTCGAAGCCGGTACCGGCTGGGCCGGCGGCAGGTGCTGCAGCGTCCGCGTATGCGGCGGGGATCAAGAAGCTCATTGGGCACTCCTAATGTAATTTTCTAATAATGGATGCAGACAGTCAGTCCAAGGGCGGCACAGGAAGCCCGCGCTTGGCGTAGAAGGCGTCGACAAAGGCGGCCAATTTACCCTGATGAATGGCCTCGCGTAAACCGGCCATCAAGCGCTGGTAATGGCGCAAGTTGTGGATGGTATTCAGCATGCTGCTCAGCATTTCGCCGCACTTGTCCAAATGGTGCAGATAGGCGCGCGAGAAGTTGGTGCAGGTGTAGCAGTCACAGGTCGGATCCAGCGGCGATTCATCGTGGCGATGGAACGCATTGCGGATCTTGATCACCCCTGTATCGACAAACAGATGCCCGTTGCGCGCGTTGCGCGTTGGCATCACGCAGTCGAACATGTCGACGCCGCGGCGCACACCCTCAACGAGATCTTCCGGTTTGCCTACCCCCATAAGGTAACGAGGTTTGTCAGCCGGCATCTGGTCAGGCAGGTAATCCAGCACCTTGATCATTTCGTGCTTAGGCTCGCCAACCGACAGGCCACCAATGGCCAGGCCATCGAAGCCGATGTTTTCCAGGCCTTCGAGCGAGCGCATGCGCAGGTCCTGGTACATGCCACCCTGAACAATGCCGAACAGCGCGGCGGTGTTGTCGGCGTGGGCGTTCTTCGAGCGCTGGGCCCAGCGCAGCGACAGCTCCATGGAGGTGCGCGCGACATCGTGCTCGGCCGGGTACGGGGTGCACTCGTCGAAGATCATCACCACGTCCGACCCCAGGTCACGCTGGACCTGCATCGACTCTTCCGGGCCCATGAACACCTTGGAGCCATCGACCGGCGAGGCGAAGGTCACACCCTCTTCCTTGATCTTGCGCATGGCGCCCAGGCTGAACACCTGGAAACCACCGGAGTCGGTGAGGATCGGGCCCTTCCACTGCATGAAATCGTGCAAGCCGTTGTGCTTCTTGATCACCTCGGTGCCGGGGCGCAACCACAGGTGGAAGGTGTTGCCAAGGATCATCTCGGCGCCAATGGCCTCGATATCGCGTGGCAGCATGCCCTTGACAGTGCCATAGGTGCCCACCGGCATGAACGCCGGGGTTTCCACGGTGCCACGAGGGAAAGTGATGCGACCGCGACGGGCCTTGCCGTCGGTGGCCAGCAGTTCGAAGGACATTCGACAGGTGCGACTCATGCTTGATCCTCGGGGCCGCGTGGCGCCGGATTGCGGGTGATGAACATGGCATCACCGTAACTGAAGAAGCGGTACCCCTGCTCCACCGCCGCGGCATAGGCGGCCATGGTCTCGGGGTAGCCGGCGAAGGCCGAGACCAGCATCAGCAGCGTGGACTCCGGCAGGTGGAAGTTGGTGACCAGCGCGTCGACCACATGGAACGGCCGACCTGGGTAGATGAAAATATCCGTATCGCCGCTGAACGCCTTGAGCACGCCGTCGCGCGCGGCACTTTCCAGCGAACGCACGCTGGTGGTGCCCACGGCGATCACCCGGCCACCGCGAGCGCGACAGGCCGTGATGGCATCGACCACCTCCTGGCTCACTTCGAGCCACTCTTTGTGCATATGGTGGTCTTCGATCTTGTCGACACGCACCGGCTGGAACGTGCCGGCGCCCACGTGCAGGGTGACGAAGGCGCGTTCCACGCCCTTGGCGGCAATTTTTTCCAGCAGCGCTTCATCGAAGTGCAGACCGGCGGTGGGCGCGGCCACTGCACCGGCACGCTCGGCGTAGACGGTCTGGTAGCGCTCACGGTCGGCGCCCTCGTCGGGGCGGTCGATATAGGGCGGCAACGGCATGTGCCCGACGCGGTCGAGCAATGGCAGCACCTCTTCGGTGAAGCGCAGCTCGAACAGTGTGTCGTGGCGGGCGACCATTTCGGCCTCGCCACCGCCATCGATGAGGATGACCGCGCCCTCTTTCGGCGCCTTGCTGGCCCTTACGTGAGCCAGCACCCGGTGGCTGTCGAGCACGCGTTCGACCAGCACCTCCAGCTTACCGCCAGACGCTTTCTGGCCGAACAAGCGGGCCGGGATGACCCGGGTGTTGTTGAACACCATCAGGTCGCCGGGGCGCAGGTACTCGAGCAAATCGGGAAATTGCCGGTGTGCCAGCACGCCGCTCGGCCCATCGAGGACCAGCAGACGGCTGCCATGGCGCTCGGCCAGTGGGTGGCGGGCGATCAGGGAATCGGGGAGTTCGAAGGAAAAATCGGCGACGCGCATGATGATGTTCGGTTCGGCAGGGCCGGGAAGTTTAGCCCAATGTGTGAAAATTGACCATGAAAGCCGATTGACCGACCAGCGGCAGCTCTCTATACTGCGCGCCACACGCCCTGATGGCGGAATTGGTAGACGCGGCGGATTCAAAATCCGTTTTCGAAAGGAGTGGGAGTTCGAGTCTCCCTCGGGGCACCAAAATCCGGAAAAAACCGACCGTATGGTCGGTTTTTTTTCGCCTCGCAAAACTACCCCTCGTCTTGACGCCACCGCCACGGCGCCGGGCCTCACCCCGATACCCCGATTCTATTGGCTACCCTTCTGATTAGCACTTAAGCTGTCATTCGTCGGATATATCACGAAAGCATTGTCCGAATAATGGCACTTAGCCATAGTTGCGCACCCTTCCCCTCAATCCTGTGTGAACCATGAAAGCTATAGCGCCCTGTGTGGCAGCAATGATGCTGCTGGGTGGGTGCAATGGAGTGCCAACGTCGTACGTTTCCGATCCCGTCTACAGCCAGGCATTCGTGGTCACCTCCGGTGCTCCGCTGCCAATGCTGCTGATGGCCAGCGCCATCCAGTGGAACGAGGATTACGCAGTAACCGCCAAACACACCCCCTTCCTGCCCAACGTGGTTCACGAAGGCCTCGGTGATGTGGTGTTCTTCAAGCACAAGGCTGCGACGGTACCGGGCTGGCGCCAGTATGTGCCGGGCGAGGCCGTGACGGCGGTCGGCTACAACAGCTTGATGATGCCGATGCAAGGCAAGGGCCATGCCCTGCCGTCGCTGGTTCGGCTGGAAGGTACGCCTGGCAGTGTCTTCTACTCGGTACACGATGGCCCGATCACCAAAGGCATGTCGGGTGGGCCGGTGTTTGCCGACGATGGCAAGGTCGTGGGCATCAACGTGGCCATCATCCCGACCAGCGAGATCGACGCTGGCAGGCGCCCCGACCTGATCGGCAAGGAACGCATCAGCGTATTCATGTCGTTCAACGAGATCGACAAGGAGTGGCGGCGCTATCAGTACCTGTTGGCGCACAAGGCCAAGCCGAGGGGGCCGGCCGCGGTCAAAGGCTACGTGGCGGTGGCCGCCAAGCCGTGAATCGGGGCGCGGTGCTGGATGGAAAGCGGCCTATGGTGTGAGGCTGATGGCCTCTTCGCGGGTAAA
Organism: Pseudomonas sp. NY5710; assembly: GCF_013305665.1. Lineage (NCBI taxonomy): Bacteria > Pseudomonadati > Pseudomonadota > Gammaproteobacteria > Pseudomonadales > Pseudomonadaceae > Pseudomonas > Pseudomonas sp. NY5710. The sequence goes on along the minus strand of NZ_CP045554.1, from coordinate 885,237 downwards.
CCCGCTCCTACAGGGCCTGCGCGGGATTTGAGCCTGCGCTCGGGAGGCCCGAGTGCCATGCTTCAATCACAACACCGCCGGCCTGCTGTCTATCCACAGCTGGGCTTCACACCATTCGGCATCATCAAGTGGCCACCCAATCGTATCCTTATGGATACACCCGCTCAAGGATGGCGAACCTTCGGCGCCCCTCGACGTCCCATCCTGCATCCCCCCGCGTTTCGAGGTACTCTCGCGTGAAAAACGTCATCGCCCGCAAGTACCGCCTGGTGGTGAAGACCATCGGCTATATCGGCTGGTCGCTGTTCTGGCTGCTGATCTGGGATGTGCTGGTCACCATCGACTTCATGCTGTTCTTCAACAGCAAGTTCACCTTGCCGCTGATCCCACTGACCCTGCTGGGTTCGGCGCTGGTGGTGCTGGTGAGCTTTCGCAACAGCAGTGCCTACAACCGCTGGTGGGAAGCACGCACGTTATGGGGCGCGCTGGTGAACAGCTCGCGCAGTTTTGCCCGGCAGACGCTGACCCTGATCGATGACACGGTCGACGGCCTGAACCCGGTCAAGGCCACCCTGCTGCGACGGCATATCGCCTATGTGAACTGCCTGGCGGCACACCTGAAAGGTGAACCCTGCCCGGAGGAACTGATGGCTTTTATCCCGCCGGCGGAGTTCGAACGGCGCAACCGCTCGAACAACTTCGCCAACGACATTCTCAGCGGCTCGGCGGCCTTGCTGGCCCGGGAATACCAGGCCGGGCGGCTGGACAGCATTCGCCTGGCGCGGCTGGAGGCCACCCTGGTGGACCTGTCCAATGCCCAGGGCGGCATGGAACGGATTGCCAATACGCCGCTGCCGTACCCTTATGTGTATTTTCCGCGCCTGTTCATCACCTTGTTCTGCCTGATCGTGCCCGTGGGCCTGGTGGAGTCGCTGGGCTGGTTCACACCGCTGGCCTCGACAGTGGTGGGGTTCATGTTGCTGGCCATCGAGCGGATCGGTACCGACTTGCAGAGCCCGTTCAGGTTCAGTGAGCACCAGATCCAGATGGACACCATTTGCGAGACGATCGAGCGCAACCTGGAATCTATGCAGCGCGAGGCGCAGTGTGGCGAGGTTATGGGAGCCTGATGGATTTGGGGCTGCCTTTGCGGCCCCGGCTGTCAGTCAGGCCCGCACATAACGCTGGCGCAACACATCACTGAGCAGGTCCACCAGCAACACCAGCACCAGCATGCCAAGGATCACCGTGCTGGCCTGGGCTTCCTGGAACAGGCTCAAGGTGGTGTACAGCATCTGCCCCAGCCCTCCCGCCCCGACAAACCCCAGCACGCTGGCCATGCGAATGTTGTTCTCCCAGCGGTACAAGCTGTATGCCAGCAACTGCGGCCACATATTGGGCAAAGTGCCAAAGCAGAAGGCCACCACCTGGCTACCCCCCTGCAAACGGATCGCCGCCGCAGGCTCTGGCGGCGCATTCTCCAGCGCCTCGGCAAACAACCGCCCCAGTACCCCGGCAGTGTGCAGCGCCAGGGCCAGGGTGCCGGCATTGGGTCCAAGCCCGGCAGCCAGTACGGTCAGCGCCGCCCACACCAGCTCCGGAATGGCGCGCAGGGCATTGAGCAGCAACCGCGCGGCGCCCTGCAATGGCCACCCGAAGCGGCCCGCCGCCGGCAGCGCCAGCAGCAGCCCAAACACCATCGCCAACAGGGTGCCCAGCCCGGACATGGCCAGGGTCTCCAGCGCGCCGCGCCATACCGCCTTCAGGTGCCCGGCAGACCAGTCAGGGTGCAGGAAGCGCCCGGCGTATTCGCCCATCTGCCCCAGGCCGCCATTGCCGACCAGCGCGTGCAAGTCCAGCTGCAGGTAGGCAAACGAGGCCGCTACCGCCGCCACGATGCCCCCCAGCAGTAGCAGGTTGATCACCCGGTTCACGCCAACCTCCAACGCAGCAAGCGGCTGAGCAGGTCGGCCAGGATCACCAGCAACAGGAAGGTCAGCAGCATGCTGGCGACCTCGGCACCTGCAAACATGCGCATCGACAGGTCGATTTGCTGCCCCAGCCCCCCGGCGCCAACAAAGCCCATCACCACCGACGCCCGTACCGCGCATTCCCAGCGGTACACGGTGTACGACACCACCTCGGCGGCGGCATTGGGCAGGATGCCGTAGAGGAACGCAGCCAAGCGCCCGCTGCCCGCCTGCAACAAGGCATGTGCCGGGCGCTGGTCGACCGATTCGAAAATCTCGGCATAGACCTTGCCGAGCATGCCGCTGTAGGTGATGGCAATGGCCAGTACCCCTGCCGTCGGCCCCAACCCCACCGCACGCACGAACAGCAACGCCCAGACAATCTCGGGCACGCTGCGCAGGAAAATCAGCACCCCGCGCACAGGCAGGCGTACCACCCGTGACCCTAACCCGGCCCGTCCGCCCCTGGATGCAGCGCGCAACGACAACGCCCGGCTGGCCAGCAAGCCAGCCGGGATTGCCAGCAGCAATGCCAGCGCCATGCCGGCAGTCGCCACGGCCAAGGTCTGCAACGTGGCGTCGTACAGCAATGCAAGAAAATCGGCGTCGTGGGCCGGTGGCCAGAACGCGCGGGTGAACTGGGCGATCTGCTGCCGGTTCTCTGCCTGCAGCAGCACACCGGGGTTCAGCTCGCTCAACCGTATACCCGGCCACAGGACTGCCACAGCCAGCACGGCCAGCAGCAACCGCGGCAATAAGGCCGGGTCGCGGGTGCTGGCTTTCAGCATCGCGGAATCTGCACGGTCAGGGGTGCCCCAGGGGCTGGCGGCGAAGCCAGGTGTTCGTTGGCGTACAGTGCATCCAGCATCTGCCTGGTAACCGCAGTGGCCGGGCAGTCGAACGCCACCTGCCCCTCGCGAATACCGACCACCCGAGGGAAATGCGCCAGCGCCAGCTCCACCGCATGCAGGCTGGCCACCAGGGTCACGCCATGGCGCTGGGCGTGGCGGTTGAGCAAGGCCAGGCTGTGGTCGGCCAGCACCGGGTCCATGGCCGACACGGGTTCGTCGGTGAGCAGCACCTGCGGCCGTTGATACAACGCGCGCGCGATACCGACCCGTTGCAACTGCCCGCCGGACAGTTGCCCACATTGCACGAACAGCTTGTCGGCCAGGCCCAGCTCAGCCAGAACCTGCCGAGCGCCCGCAACATCGCTGGGGTACAGCAGGTTGAACAAGCCGCGTGACAGCCCCCACTGCCCCAGGCGCCCTGCCAGCACTGCCGTGACCACGCGCTGGCGCGGCGGCAAGGGTGGCGCCTGGTGTACCAGGCCGACCCGCGCACGCAAGCGTTGACGCGCCCGTACCGACAACGCCCAGGGCTGCTCGCCGAGCAGTTCTAGGCGCCCGCTGTCAGGCCGCACGGCTGTGGCCATCAGGTGCAGCAAGCTGGACTTGCCCGCGCCCGAAGGCCCGATGATGGCCACGCGCTCGCCGTGGTCGATCTGCAGGTTGACCGCATCGAGTGCGCGCACCTGGCCGTGGCGCAGGCCGGCGCCATGCAGGTGGATGGCTGCGTTCGAGGCTGTCACTTGAGCAGGCCGGCCTCACGCGCCGCTTGCTCGGTGCCCACGTAGTTCTCGGCCTTGGTCTCGATGAAGCGGCTGGCGGCCTGCAGGTCGAGAATCGCCTTGTGCGCCGGGTTGGCCGGGTCGAGGGCGAGGAAGGCCTGTTTGATCTTCTCTTTCAGCGCCGGGTCCATGTTGCCGCGCACGGTCCAGTTGTAGTCGAAATAGGTCGGGGTGGTGGCAAATACCTTCACCTTGCTGGTATCGACCTTGCCGGCGTCCACCAGCTTCTGCCAGACGCTGGCATTGAGCACACCTGCGTCGACCTTGCCCGCCTGCACCCACGCCACGGTGGCGTCATGGGCACCGGAATAGGCCACACGACTGAAGTAGTCCTCAGGCTTGATGTTGTCTTGCTTAAGCATGAAGTAGCGCGGCATCAGGCTCCCCGACGTGGACGAGATGGAGCCGAAGGCAAACGACTTGCCCTTCAGGTCGGCCAGGCTTTTCACGTTGGGGTCGGCGGTGATGAACTTGGAGGTGAACTGCGCATCCTGCTCACGCTGCACCAACGGCGTGACGGTCGGGTCCTTCAGGTGTACCTGGACGAAGGTGAACCCACCCAGCCAGGCCAGGTCGAGGCGGTCGGAAGCCAGCGACTCGACCACAGCCGGGTAATCGGCCACCGGCACGAATTTCACTTCCATGCCCAACTGCTTGGCCAGGTACTCGCCCAACGGCTTGAACTTGCGCTGCAGTTCGGTGGGTGCTTCGTCGGGGATGGCGCTGACCCGCAGGGTCTCAGCGGCCTGCACGACAACGGCACAGCAGGACAGCACAAGGCCGGCGGCGAGCGCCAGGGGGCGTTTGAGCATGGGGTGTTCTCCGGTTCAATGGCGGGGAAAAGAGGCTGCAAGTCGCAAGTCGCAAGCTGCAAGCTGCAAGCTGCAAGCAAAAGCAGCCTGCATGTGGCTTTTGCTTTTGCTTTTGCTTGAAGCTTGAAGCTTGAAGCTTGAAGCTTGAAGCTTGAAGCTTGAAGCTTGAAGCTCGCAGCTGGCCCAAGGAATTATAAGAGGCACAGGCGCAAAGGCCAGCTTTGCTACAATCGCGCAACAAATTGACCTGCTGAGGTACGCATGAGCGAGCCGATTCGCCTGACCCAGTACAGCCACGGTGCCGGCTGTGGCTGCAAGATCTCCCCCAAGGTGCTGGACGTGATCCTCGCCGAAAGCGGCACCCAGGCCCTGGACCCGAAACTGTGGGTCGGCAATGCCTCGCGCGACGATGCAGCAGTGTACGCGCTGGACGACGAGCGCGGCGTGGTTTCGACCACCGACTTTTTCATGCCGATCGTCGATGACCCCTACGACTTCGGCCGCATTGCCGCCACCAACGCCATCAGCGACATATATGCCATGGGCGGCGACCCGCTGATGGCCATTGCCATCCTCGGCTGGCCGGTCAACGTGCTGCCGCCGGAAGTCGCCCGCGAAGTCATCCGCGGCGGCCGCGCAGTGTGTGCCGAAGCGGGTATCCCGCTGGCCGGCGGCCACTCGATCGACGCGCCTGAGCCGATCTTTGGCCTGGCCGTCACCGGCGTGGTCAATAAACGCCACCTCAAACGCAACGACACTGCCAGCGCCGGCTGCCAGCTGTACCTGACCAAGCCACTGGGCATCGGCATCCTCACCACCGCCGAAAAGAAGGCCAAGCTGCGCGTGCAAGACCAAGGCCTGGCCCGTGACTGGATGTGCACCCTCAACACGCCCGGCAGCCGCTTCGGCAGGCTGGACGGGGTCAAGGCCATGACCGACGTCACCGGCTTCGGCCTGCTCGGCCACCTGGTCGAGCTGGCCGAAGGCAGCGGCCTCACCGCGCACCTGAACTACGCCGCCGTGCCACGCCTGCCCAGCGTCGACCACTACCTGGCCGAAGGCTGCATCCCCGGTGGAACCCTGCGTAACTACGACAGCTACGGGCACAAGATCGGCGCCCTCAGCGACGACCAGAAGCACCTGCTGTGCGATCCGCAGACCAGCGGTGGCTTGCTGGTTGCTGTTGCCCCGGAGGGTGAAACCGAGTTCCTCGCCGTGGCTGCCGAACTGGGCCTGAAACTGTCTCCGATCGGCAAGCTGGTCGAGCGACAGAGCCATGCGGTCGAGGTGATCTGATGCGCCCCGACTGCACCGATTTTCGCCAGCTGTTCCTCGACGACGTGCCGATGATGGACATGCGCGCGCCGGTCGAATTCGCCAAGGGCGCCTTCCCTGGCGCGCTCAACCTGCCGCTGATGAACGACCAGGAACGGCAGAAGGTCGGCACCTGCTTCAAGCAACAGGGCCAGGCCGCCGCCATCGCGCTGGGCCACCAGTTGGTCAGCGGTGCTACCAAGCAGGCCCGCCTGCAAGCCTGGGTAGCCTTTACCCAGGCGCATCCCGAGGGCTACCTGTACTGCTTCCGGGGCGGCCTGCGCTCGCAGATCGTGCAGGGCTGGCTGCGCGATGAAGCGGGCATCCAGTACCCACGCGTCAAAGGTGGCTACAAGGCCATGCGTAACTATCTGCTGGGGACGACCCAACAGGCGGTGGCCCAATGCGATTTCGTGCTGGTCGGCGGCCTGACCGGCACCGGCAAGACCGATGTGCTGCAGCAACTGGACAACGTGCTCGACCTGGAAGGCCACGCCAATCACCGCGGCTCCAGCTTCGGCAAGCGCGCCACAGCGCAGCCGGCGCAGATCGATTTCGAGAACCAGTTGGCCATCGATGTGCTGAAGAAGCGTGCCCGAGGGGTCGAGCAGTTCGTGCTGGAAGATGAAGGCCGCATTGTCGGCAGTTGCACGTTGCCGCTGGAGTTGTACCAAGGCATGCAGCGGTATCCGCTGGTGTGGCTGGAGGACAGCTTCGCTAACCGCGTGGCGCGCATTCTTCGCGACTATGTGATCAACCTGAGTGCCGAGTTTGTGGCCGTGCATGGCGAGGAAGACGGTCGCCGCTTGTTTGCCGAGCGCATGCTGCAGAGCATGGCCAACATCCACAAGCGCCTGGGTGGCGAACGCTACCAACGGCTATCGGAAATTCTGCGCCTGGCCCTGGCAGAACAGCAGCGCAGCGGCGCGGTGGACCTGCACCGGGGCTGGATCGAGGGTTTGCTGAACGAGTACTACGACCCGATGTATGCCTACCAGCGGGCCGCCAAGGCCGAGCGCATCGAGTTTGCCGGGGATGCTGTGGAAGTGCGCGAGTACCTCAAGGCCCGGGCACTGCGCCAGCCACACTTGTAAAACCAGGGTCGCTTCGCGCCCCATCGCAGGCAAGCCAGCTCCCACCTCGATCGCATCGACTTCACATCCTGTGCAATCCCTGTGGGGGGCAACTGTCGTGCTCAAAAGCCATAAGCTGGCGCAATCCCTGTGGGAGCTGGCTTGCCGGCGATGAGGCCAGTCCAGGCAATACAAGACAGTTGCTCCCAACACTACACCTGTGGGAGCGGGCATGCCCGCGAAGAGGCCCGTACAGACAATTCACTGCCCCGGGCTAAGCACCCGCTCCAGCTCCGCCGCGCGGTCGCGGGTCATGCTCATCATGCAGGTACCACCCTCCAGCTGCGCCATGGTCCCGCCACTGGCCTGTACATGGAACTGGCAATTGCCATCGCGGTACGCCAGCCACTTGCGCTGCACATCGAGCAAAATTTTCTGCTGCCCGGCATCCAGCTTGCCCATCAGTTGCTTGTACACCCGGTTCAACCGCTGGTCCTGCACCTGCGTCTCGGCCCCGATGCACTCACTCATGGCCACCGTACTGGAGGCCTTGTCCATGCACTGCACGTACGTCGCCGTGTAGTCATCGGCCACCGCCAATGGCAGCACGCAGGTCAGTGCCAGCCCTGCCAGGTATTGCTTGTACATGCCAACTCTCCTTGTGGGTATCAAAGCGTCTGGGGTTGCACCGGCGGCATCAGCGCCTTGCCCGGCTCGAACTGCAGCGCTGGCATCTGTGTGGCGGCATAAACCGCCACACCCAACGCCGCGATCAAGGCCACATTGAGCCAGTTCCAACCGGGCATGTCCTCAGCGCTGCGGGCCTTCCAGCAATGCCTGGCCTGACCCAGGCAAAACACGCCCATCGCCGCCAGCCACAGGTAGAAGCCGGCACCAAACCCGCTCAGGTCATGGAATTCATAAGTCTGGTTATCCGGCAGACGGGTGATGCCGAAGCTGCTGCCCGCCAGGTAAGCCGCCGCCAACCCGGCCAGCAATGCCAGCCGGCGAAAGCGCCGGTGGGCAAGGATGGCCAACGCCAGCAGCGGGTTGGCAAACCATTGGTGCAAGCCGAAGGGCAAGCCCCATGGCCCGTACAGCAGCATCTGCAGCGCCGGCATGTGATGCCCGCCATTCATGTGCGCGCCGTTGAAGAACAGGGCGAGCAAGTACAGCAGCAGGCTGATGCTCAGGTAGAAAACGGGCAAAGGGCAAATTCCTAGGCGACCGGAGGCTCAAGCAGAAGACCATAGATGCCGGAGTCGGACAACTCACCGGCCACGCACCAGCGCGCCCGCAGGGTGCCTTCCAACACAAAGCCCTGACGTTCGAGGGTGCGCGCCGAGCCTTGGTTACGCGGGTCGATCTCGCCTTCCAGGCGGCGCATGTGCAGGGTGTTCGCCAGGTAATCGATGAAGCAGGTGAGCGCTTCGTCCATGTAGCCCCTACCCTGTACGGCGCTGGCCAGGCAGTAGCCGATCTCGCCGCGGCGGGAAACATCGTCGATGTTGAACAGCTGGACCATGCCGATCAGCTCGCCATTGTCACGGCGGTACATACCCAGCTTGAGCTGGTCGCCATTGGCATAGGCTTCGCGGTCGGCGGCCAGGGCGCTTTCGGCCTCGGCCAGGTTTTGCCAAGGGGCATGGTGCCAATAACGCATGACCTCGGGGTCGGCCATGATCGCCAGCCACTGCGCGGCATCGGCATGGCGCATGGGGCGCAGTTGCAGGCGCGGGCTGTCGAGGCAGAGGTCACTGGGGAAACTGCGGGGTGGGGTCACGCCGGATCTCCTGTCCATTGCTGGGGAGATGACAGTTTAACGTCAAGCGCGAGGTTACGGCATCCCGGGGCTGCTGCGCAGCCCTTCGCGACACAAGGCCGCTCCCACAGAAATCGCATCAGGACTGACAGGTGTTTGCCACGGGATATGCAACGCCTGTGGGAGCTGGCTTGCCGGCGATGGGGCCAGTACAGACCAGCGAGAAAGCGTCAGGCCACCTCGGCCCCATCATCCGGCCAATGCGGCTCATTGGCCCCAGGCGGTGTCAGCGGTGGCAGCCCATATGCTGCCCGGGCGGCGTCACAGCTGGGGTTATGCACCCCACCCTCCCACGACGCCTCGAACTCACGGCAGGGGCTTGAGCGGTTGGCATAAATGGTACAACCCACCTCTTTACCGATCTCGCCATCAAGGGCGACGCAACGGCAAGGCTTGGCATCGGTGCCGATCATGGCCACACGGGTAGGGTTGACCTGCACCACCAGGTCATCCGGGACAACGCCCCCGGCAGACTGGCATTCGCCCCAGAAGAAAGACACACGGAAGTACCCGCAGCAGGCGCCGCAGTCAAGGCAAGGGTTGTATTCGGACATGATGGCACGGAGGGAAGGTTGTTGTTATCGGGTCTGGCCCGCGGCGCCATTCTCAGTCCAAGCAGGGGCGGCTGGATAGGGGGGCAATGCAAAAAAATTGCCGCTGATCCGGCCGCCTGGCACCGCTAGCAGATGGCTTTGTAAGTGTCGGCGTCCCAGCGCTGCAAGGCCAGGCCCGTGCTGGGTTCGTAGGCTGCGCCCTGCACCTCGCTGAAGCGCATGGGCGCTTGACCACAGTGCACCAGGCGGTCGTCCTTCTCACCCTCGGTGAGCACGGTATAGGACGCATTTCGCATGGCCTGGTACTGGTCATCCGCCGCTGCCATTTGCTGGTGATATTGCATCAACTGGCTGTCGGTCAACGCCAGGCGCTTGCCCAACTGCACACCCCAGCGGGCCAGGCAGACTTCGGCGAAGTGGCGAACGATCAACCCCGGTTCAGCCAACGCCTTGCCCGCGCCCGCGCCGTCAACCGAGGCGTTGCCTACCAGCGTGGCATGCCGGCCAGGCATTGGATAAATGCAGATGCGTGTGGTGCTCGCCACGGCAGGAACCACGCAGGCAAACCCTTTGGAACGCTCATCCCGCGAATAGAACCCCACGTACTCCTTCACGTTGCCGGCCAGGCTGACCCGCTGCTGCTGCACATTGCCAACCCCCGGTACCGGGTCGATGGCAAAGATGTTCACCGGTATGTCGCGCAGTACAGGGTCTTGTGCCATGGCATTGGCCAGCATGTGGCAACTGATCCCTCCCCTGCTCCAGCCCACCAGGTTGACCTGGGTCGGCAGGCGCGGCTTGCGGAACATGCTGATGATGCCCTCCTGCAATTGCTGCGGTGTTGGGTGGCGGGCGCCGTAGCTGTAGTTGCGCCAGAACCATGAGGCCGCAGACCCGGCATCCGGTATCGGCACCCCAGCTTGCTTCAGCCGCTCGTATTCTTCCTTGCTCAGTTCGTTGCGCTGCCAGTTGCTTTCGCCTTTGATCACCTGCAGCACGTGGTTGACGTTTTCTTCCCAGCCGCGGCCAAACAGCTGCCCGGTCCAGTTGTAATAGCCACCAGGTTCCACGAACAGGTTGTCATCCTGAAGGTTGCCGCTGCCTGGACCATCGACAGCAATCCAATGGGCGAACTCGTGGCCCTGCTCGTTGCTGGCCAGGGTCGAAACCAGCTCGCCGTTCCAGAAGTTGGGGTTGGCGTGGTCGAAGCGGTGCGAGCCGGTGCCGCAGAAATAGGCGGTGAAGACACTCATGGGGGCGATCTCTTTGGTGAGAAATGAGTGCCGAAGGTAGGTTGGCTGAGGTTTGGAATGCAGGCGGAAAGCTCGCCCGGCTGAAGACCCTGGGGCTGCTTTGCAGCCCTTTCGCGACACAAGGCCGCTCCCACAGGTACAGCGCAGCTTCCGGATGCTGCGTGGTCCCTGTGGGAGCGGCCTTGTGTCGCGAAAGGGCCGCAAAGCAGCCCCTAAAGCTTACTTGCGAGCCAGCCCGTCGGCCCGGAACATCTGCCGAATGCCGCGAATGGCCTGGCGAATGCGGTCCTGGTTCTCGATCAGGGCAAAGCGCACATGATCATCGCCGTAATCACCGAAACCGATGCCCGGCGACACGCATACCTTGGCCTCGGCCAGCAGCTTCTTGGAAAACTCCAGCGACCCCAAGTGCGCATACGCCGGCGGGATCTTCGCCCATACGTACATCGACGCCTTGGGGTTCTCGACCATCCAGCCCAGCTCGTGCAGGCCTTTGACCAGCAGGTTGCGGCGCTGGCGGTACTGCTCGGCAATGTCGCGCACGCACTGCTGGTCGCCTTCCAGGGCAGCGATGGCCGCCACCTGCAGCGGGGTGAAGGTGCCGTAGTCGTGGTAGCTCTTGATCCGCGCCAGTGCATTGACCAGCTCGGGGTTGCCGACCATGAAGCCAATGCGCCAACCCGCCATGTTGTAGCTTTTGGACAGGGTGAAGAACTCCACCGCAATGTCCTTGGCGCCCGGCACCTGCATGATCGACGGGGCTTTCCAGCCGTCATAGACGATGTCGGCATAGGCCAGGTCATGCACCACCAGCACACCATACTGCTTGGCCAGTGCCACCACACGCTCGAAGAAGTCCAGCTCCACGCACTGCGCGGTGGGGTTGGACGGGAAGCCAAGGATCATCATCTTCGGCTTGGGTATCGACTCGCGAATGGCGCGCTCAAGCTCGTTGAAGAAGTCCACCCCCGGCACCAGCGGCACAGAGCGCACCTGGGCGCCGGCGATCACCGCGCCGTAGATGTGGATCGGGTAGCTGGGGTTGGGCACCAGCACGGTGTCGCCCTGGTCGAGGGTGGCCAGCATCAGGTGCGCCAGGCCTTCCTTCGAGCCGATGGTGACAATGGCTTCGTGCTCCGGGTCGATGTCGACGTCGTAGCGTTCTTTGTACCAGTTGGAGATGGCCCGGCGCAGGCGCGGAATTCCGCGCGAGGTGGAATAGCCGTGGGTGTCTTCACGCTGGGCAACCTGCACCAGCTTCTCGACGATGTGCGGCGGCGTGGCGCCATCGGGGTTACCCATGCTCAGGTCGATGATGTCCTCGCCACGGCGGCGGGCAGCCATCTTGAGCTCGGCAGTGATGTTGAAGACGTAAGGGGGGAGACGATCGATGCGCGCAAAGCGGCGCGGCGAACCTGGGTTGGCCATGGTTTCCTCTGAGAACGTAAGCGCCCGGAACCGTCCGAGCGACGCTGGCCGATGTGGCGGCCTGGATCAGAAGATAGTGCCGAGACAGGATACCTGTAAAGGACAAATTCCTGTTTTTTTGGATCTTTTCAGAAGTATTTTTTGAAAATACAGGATTTATGTTTTCCTGCGCTGGCCTCTTCGCGGGCTCGCCCGCTCCCACAGGGTTACCCGCAGCCCCTGGGACCTGCGCCGTACCTGTGGGAGCGGGCAAGCCCGCGAAAAGGCCGGCACAGGAAAAACACCCATAAAAAAACCCCAGCACATGGCCGGGGTTTTCGTGAAACAGGCAGCTATTTCAGCGTGCGTATGTCATCAGCACGTCCGCAGCGGTTTGGCTGTCCACACCCATCATCACGCTCAGGGCAGTGACGGTGAGGATGGAGAAGCCGAACACCTTACGCGCCCACTTGCTGTCGTCCTCGGCCTTGTAGCCACCCCAGGCCATGTACAGCCAGTACAGGCCCATGGCGGCTGCCACGACCAGGTAGCCGAGGCCGGCGTAACCGCCGAGGGTGAGCATCAAGGTAGCAAGCACGAAAGCCAGTACGTACAGCACGATCTGCTTCTTCGCCGCGAGAATGCCGCGTGCCACCGGCAGCACCGGAATGTTGGCAGCGCTGTAATCCTTGAAGCGGAAGATGGCAATGGCAAAGCTGTGCGGCATTTGCCACAGGCTGAACATCACCAGCAAGGTTACCGCAGCCAGGTCGAAGCTGTTGCTCACGGCACAGTAGCCGATCACCGGAGGCATGGCACCTGACAGGCTGCCGACCAAGGTGCCGTGCACCGACTTGCGCTTCAGCCACAGGCTGTAGAAGCCGACGTAGACGACGAACCCTACTGCTGCGCAGAACGCCGACAGCGGGTTGGCCTGAACATACAGCAGGCTGAAACCCGCCACCCCAAGCAGGGTGGCGTAGATCAGCGCGAGGGGCAGCGACATGCCGCCCTGAACCATCACGCGGTTCTTGGTGCGCTCCATCTTGTGGTCGATGTCACGGTCGATGCAGTTGTTGAACACGCACCCGGACGCCACCACCAGCGAAGTACCGATCACCGCCGCCAGGAACAGGGCGAAATCCACATGGCCCTTCGAGGCAAGGAAGAAACCGCCTGCCACGGAAAGCACGTTACCGAAAATGATCCCCGGTTTGGTGATTTGGATAAAGTGCTTAACGGACATGCAGTCTTACCTCACTTGGCCAGCATTTCGAAGTGGATGCTGAACATGATCCACAGCGACAGGCCGACCAGCAGTGCGATCACCAGCGTGGTGAACAGGAACGTCGATACGTTGTTGCGTTGCTCTTTCGAGCGGTCCATGTGCAGGAAGTACACCAGGTGCACAACTACCTGGATCACGGCCATGGCAACGATGATCAGAACGGTCAGGTTCTTCGGCAGGCTGGCGGTCATGGCCAGGCCGAACGGGATCGCGGTCAGGATGATCGACAGTACGAAACCGATCATGTACGACTTGACGCTGCCGTGATTACCTTCGTGATGAGTGTCGTGTGCGTTAGCCATTACAGAACCCCCAGCAGGTAAACGACGGTGAATACGCAGATCCAGACCACGTCCAGGAAGTGCCAGAACAGGCTCAGGCAGCTCATGCGGGTCTTGGCGGTCGGCGTGATGCCGTGCTTGTTGATCTGGTACATCATGATTGCCATCCAGATCAGACCAGCAGTCACGTGCAGGCCGTGGGTACCTACCAGGGCAAAGAAGCCCGACAGGAAGCCACTGCGCTGCGGGCCGAAGCCCTCGCCGATCAGGTGATGGAATTCATAGATTTCCATCGCGATGAAGCCTGCACCGAACAGGAAGGTCACAGCCAACCAGCCCAGCACACCTGCTTTCTTGCCATCGAACATCTTCAGCATGGCGAAGCCGAAGGTGATCGAGGACAGCAGCAGGAACAGCGTTTCAACAGCTACGAAATCGAGCTGGAAGATGTCGTGACCGGACGGGCCGCCGGCAAAACTGCCGGACAGCACCGCGTAGGTGGCGAAGAGCGACGCAAACAGGATGCAGTCGGTCATCAGGTACAGCCAGAAACCCAGTACGGTCATCTGGCCCGAGTCGTGGTGGTGGTCGTCATGCCCATGGTCGTGACCATGAGCTGCGCCGCCGTGCATTACTTGACTGGACATTGATTACACCCGCTCAAACGATTCGACACGTGCGCCGGCAGGCAGAGCACCTGCTTTGGCCAGCGCTTTCATACGCTCGCCTTCGATGCGCGCCACTTCTTCGGCCGGAACCATGTAGCCCTGGTCGTCACGTGCAGCGTGGCGAACGAAGACAGCGATGGTTGCAACCAGGCTCGCGCCCACCAGCCACCAGATGTGCCAGATGAAAGCGAAGCCGAAGACGGTCAGGAACAGGCCCATGAACAGACCGGTAGCAGTGTTGCTCGGCATGTGGATGGCTTCGTACTTGGCCGGAACCTTGTACGCAACGCCTTCTTCCTTGGCTTCGTGCCAGCAGTCCAGGCCAACTTTCTCAGGCATGTGAGCGAAGTTGTAGAACGGAGGTGGCGAAGAGGTCGACCATTCCAGGGTACGGCCGCCCCATGGGTCGCCGGTCACGTCCAGGTTCTGGTTGCGGTCGCGGACCGAAACGTACAGCTGGATCAGCTGGCAAGCGATACCGAACAGGATCAGCACGGCGCCGACAACGGCTACGTACAGGTAGGGTTCCCACAGTGGGTTGTCGGAGTGGTTCAGACGACGAGTCATGCCCATGAAGCCCAGGGCGTACAGCGGCATGAACGCAACGTAGAAGCCCGAAAGCCAGAACCAGAAGGCAGCTTTGCCCCACTTCTCGTTCAGGGTGAAGCCGAAGGCTTTCGGGAACCAGAAGGCGAAACCGGCGATGTAGCCGAATACCGCGCCACCGATGATCACGTTGTGGAAGTGCGCAATAACAAACAGGCTGTTGTGCAGAACGAAGTCAGCACCCGGAACGGCCAGCAGTACGCCGGTCATGCCACCGATGGAGAAGGTGACCATGAAGCCCAGGGTCCAGAGCATTGGCGGGGTGAAGCGCACACGGCCCTGGTACATGGTGAACAGCCAGTTGAACAGCTTCACACCGGTCGGGATGGAGATCAGCATCGTCGCCAGGCCGAAGAAGGTGTTGACGCTGGCACCGGCACCCATGGTGAAGAAGTGGTGCAGCCATACCGCAAAGCCAAGGATGGCGATCGCGCCCGATGCGTAGATCATCGAGTGGTGGCCGAACAGGCGTTTGCCAGAGAACGTCGAAGTCACTTCCGAGAACACGCCGAAGGCCGGCAGGATCAGGATGTAAACCTCAGGGTGACCCCACGCCCAGAACAGGTTGACGTACATCATCGGGTTCCCACCAAGCTCGTTGGTGAAAATGTGGAAGTCCAGATAACGGTCAACAGTCAGCAGCGCAAGTGCAGCAGTCAGGATCGGGAACGATGCAACGATCAGGACGTTGGCCCAGGTGCAGGTCCAGGTGAAGATCGGCATGTCCATCAGCTTCATGCCAGGTGCGCGCATCTTCATCACGGTGACGAGGAAGTTCACGCCGGTAAGCGTCGTACCCAATCCGGATAGCTGTAGCGCCCAGATATAGTAATCGACACCTACCCCAGGGCTGTACTGGATGCCTGCGAGCGGCGGATAGGCAACCCAGCCGGTCTTGGCGAATTCACCAACGCCCAGCGAGATGTTGACCAGCAGCACGCCTGCCAGCAGCAGGTAGAAGCTCAGGGAGTTCAGGAACGGGAAGGCAACGTCACGTGCACCGATCTGCAGAGGAACCGCCAGGTTCATCAGGCCGGTGAAGAACGGCATCGCCATGAAGATGATCATGATCACACCGTGGGCGGTGAAGATCTGGTCATAGTGTTCAGGCGGCAGGTAGCCTTCGGAGCCACCGGTTGCGGCAGCCAGCTGGGTACGCATCATGATGGCGTCGGCAAAGCCGCGCAGCAGCATGACCATCGCGACGATGATGTACATCACGCCGATCTTTTTGTGGTCGACAGTAGTCAACCACTCGCTCCACAAGTAGGTCCACTTGCGGAAATAGGTGATAAGACCGACGACAGCGATACCGCCGAGCGCGATCATGGCAAGCGTCACCATGACTATCGGCTCGTGATAGGGTATCGCCTCCAGGCTTAATTTACCGAACATCTCTTACTCCTCTGCACCGGCAGCTGGTTGCATACTCGATTCCACACCCTTGGTTGTGGCCAGATCTTTGCTGCCAGCTTCTTCGTGGCTACGGCCGCGGTTCATGCCTTCGTACTTGTCTACGATCAGCTGGAACTGCTCTGGCGAGGCCTCGCTATACAGCGCGACTGGGTTGTTTTCGCTTGGTTTGGCCAAGGCTTCATATTCGGCCTTGTCCAGCTTCTTCGGCGACTGCTTGACCTCGGCGACCCACTTGTCGAAGTCTTCCTGGGAAGTGGCAGTAGCCTTGAATTTCATGCCGGTGAAGCCAGCACCGCTGTAGTTGGCGCTGATACCGTCGAATTCGCCGTTTTCGTTGGCGATCAGGTGCAGCTTGGTGGTCATGCCGGCCATGGCGTAGATCTGGCCGCCCAGACCCGGGATGAAGAACGAGTTCATCACGGCGTCGGAGGTGACGCGGAAGTTGACCGGGGTGTTAGCCGGGAAGACGATCTTGTTGACCGTGGCAATGCCCTGCTCCGGGTAGATGAACAGCCACTTCCAGTCCAGCGCGACCACGTCGATCTGTACCGGCTTGACGTCAGAGTCCAGCGGACGGTACGGATCCAGCTTGTGGGTGGACTTGTAGGTGACGTAACCCAGGGCGATGATGATCAGGATCGGGATGATCCACACCGCGGCCTCGATCTTGGTCGAGTGCGACCAGTCAGGGGTGTAGGTGGCAGCCTTGTTGGAAGCACGGTACTTCCAGGCGAACGCCAGGGTCATGATGATCACGGGCACCACCACCAGCAGCATCAGCCCGGTAGCGATCAGGATCAGGTTCTTTTGCTCAATGCCGACCTGGCCCTTCGGGTCGAGCAGGGTCCAGTTGCACCCACTGAGTAAAAGCATGCCTAAAAAGGGCAATATGCCAAACAGTCTGGGGTAACGCTTTTTACTCATCTCACGACCTCTAGATCAGCTTGCTTCAATGCAATTTGTGTTTTGGTAGCCAACACTTCGTCCTGCCAAGTGAGGCATGTCGCGCCCGTACTCGCTCCTGCCTGGGTCTGACTGCAGGACCTTGGCTCAAGCGGGTTAGCGGTGCTTATGGTTTCGTAGGCAACAGGCCTGTACTTCAGACCAAGTCCATTTGGTGCGGGAAAACGCGGAGGGGGGTCCGCCCGGTATCGCCGTTGGGCGAAACTTGACGAAGTCAGCAAAAAGAAGCGCTGGGGCTTCCTTCAATCCTGCGACTCGCAAGCAGTGCCGAACGGGAATTGGGGGCGATTGTAGTTAGGTCGCCAACCCTTGACTATGACTTATTGAGCAACAGTCTTTTACAGAATCTGCAACAATGACGACTGATTATTCAACTTCGCGACAGTTTGTCGCACCCCGCTTGCCAGGCCTCAAAGCCGCATACTGCAAGGCTTTGAGATTGATCCAGATCAAGCGGTCGGCAACTTTTCCCTGTTCTCGCGGCCTGTAAAAGACCCCACCCAAATCGGGACTTTTGTCTAAGCCTGGCGGCGGTTTCGGTAGATGCCGAGCGGCACCAGCACAGCGGTCAGAACGAAGGCAACCAGCGCCCATTGCGCCAGCGACAAACCGAGGATCGGTGGGTATGGCGTGCTGCAGAAGCCATCGACCTGGAATGCCAATGGCCACAGCTTGGCCAGCGGCAGGTCATCGACGATCGGCTGGAGCGTATCGATACCACAACTGACCATCGGGTTGGCGAGTATATACACATGGTTGCCGGCCGCAATCATTCCGCCGATAGCACTGAGCACGACCAGGGCCTCGAAGAAGGTCAGGCTACTGCGCCCAGGCATGGCCGCCGCGATAAAAGCGAACACGGCAATGAACAGCAGTGCATAGCGCTGCAAGATGCACAATGGGCACGGCGCCTCACCCAGTACCACCTGCATGTAGAGCGCGCCGCCGATCAGCGAAATGCAGATCAGGCCCAGCAGCACCAGAAAGCGCCGTTCCCGATTCAGGCGCGATGTTTGTTCGTTCATTACCGGTTCCTTCGATGGAAAGTGGCAGCGTGGTCCGCCTGCCCTGGCGCAAGTCTACACGCTGGGCGGGGCCTGTGAGCGTGTCGAGGAAGCGGCGTGATAGCGCTGCGCAGGGCTATCCGGTGTGGCTGAGACCGGCCAGAACGAGGTCGGTTCAACGGCGGGCGGCAAAAAACCACTGCCCGAGCGCCGCGCAGGGGTTAGCCCCTCGACACCCGGGAGTGAAGGATACCGTGATTAAAGGATGATTAAGAATGAAAGCGGCGCTGGTGCTTTCATCTTTCCTTTATATATAGGCACAAAGGTGCGATGCGGGGCATGCCGCTGGAAATGCATAAGCCTGCACCGGCCCTATCGCCGGCAAGCCGGCTCCCACAGGGAACATTACAAGCCCCAAAAGCTGTTCAGTCCCTGTGGGAGCCGGCTTGCCGGCGATAGGCCCGTACAGCCGCTACATCACTCCAGCGCCGCCGCCGGCCCAAAGAACTCGTAGCGGCTCTGCTGTTCCGGCACGCCCAGGCCCCTGAGCTGGCGCTTGACCGCCGCCATGAAGCCCTTTGGCCCGAGGAAGTAAGCATCCACGTCCCGTTCACGCGGCAGCCACTCGGCCAGCAGGTCTTCGCTCAGCACACCGACGGCATCGGCCGCACTACCATCCGGCTCGGCATAGCAGTAGAAGCGCTTGAGCTGCGGGTGGCGCGCCGCCAGGCCATCGATCCAGTCGCGGAAGGCATGCACCGCACCATTGCGTGCGCAGTGAATGAAATGCACCCGACGGCCGGTTTGCAGGGCGGCCTGCAGCATCGCCAGGGTCGGGGTAATGCCCACACCGCCACTGATCAGTACCAGCGGCTTGGCACTGGCTGCCAGGGTGAAGTCACCTGCTGGCGGGAACAGTTGCAGGGTATCGCCAACCTGCAACTGGTCATGCAGGTAGTTGGACACCTTGCCGCCCGCCTCGCGCTTGACGCTGATGCGGTACTCCTTGCCGTCACACAACGCCGACAGCGAATAGTTGCGGCGCTGTTCGGCACCGTCGATGTTCAGTTTCAGGCCAATGTACTGCCCGGGCTCAGCCTTGAGCACCGGTTTGCCGTCCACAGGGGCGAAGTAGAACGAAACGATTTCGCTGCTTTCCTGTTCGCGGCGCACCAGGCGGAACTCGCGGGTCCCGCGCCAGCCACCCTCGGCCGCTTCCTTTTGCTGGTAAAGGTTTTCTTCGGCACCGATCAGGATGTCGGCCAACTGACCATAGGCAGCGCCCCAGGCCTCGATCACCGCCGGGGTGGCAATGTCCTTGCCCAGCACTTCCTCGATGGCCCGCAGCAGGCAACTGCCGACGATCGGGTAGTGCTCCGGCAGAATCTGCAGGGCGACGTGCTTGTTGATGATCTGCCCGACCAGGCCACCCAGTTGCTCCAGCTGGTCGATGTGACGGGCATACATCAGCACGCCGTTGGCCAGCGCGCGCGGCTGGTCGCCGCTGGCCTGGTGGGCCTGGTTGAACAGCGGACGCACCTCCGGGTACTCGCTGAGCATCATCTTGTAGAAGTGAGTGGTCAGCGCTTCCCCCCCGCTTTCCAGCAGGGGGACGGTGGCCTTGATGATCGCGCGTTGGTCGGCATTGAGCATTACGGTGACTCCTGGGCCTAGGGCTTAAAATGACTGCCTGGATCCTTACAGCAATCGTGCCAACCTTAATTTCCAATTAAATCAGTCACTTGCGTATTGCCATGTCAAAACGACTCACCACGACGTATAGTCATATCGACCTAATGGAGTCCATATGACCTCAAAGCCATTGCTCACCACGTTGCTGCCATTGGTCAGCGACCTGTCCCGCGAACTACCCGACCAGGAGCGCTACCGCCGCCTGTTGCAGGCCATGCGCAGCCTGTTGCCATGCGATGCCGCCGCGCTGCTGCGCCTGGACGGGGAATGGCTGGTGCCACTGGCCGTGGACGGGCTGAGCCCCGATACCCTCGGCCGGCGGTTCCGGGTGAGCGAACACCCGCGCTTCCAGGTCCTGCTCAGCCGCCCGGAGCCCACCCGCTTCGCCAGCGATTCCGAGCTGCCCGACCCCTACGATGGCCTGGTGACCGCGGTCGCGGCCTCGCTCGAAGTTCACGACTGCATGGGCTGCCCGCTGATGGTCGATGAGCGCCCATGGGGCCTGGTCACCCTCGATGCGCTGACGCCGGGGCAGTTCCAGAGCCTGGAGCTGGACGCCCTGCAAGCTTTCGCCAGCCTGGCCGCCGCGACCGTAACCGTGGCCGAGCGTATCCAACACCTGGCCCTGCGCGCCGAAGACGAACATCACCGCGCCGAAATCTACCGCCAGGCCAGTGGCCAGAACCAGGAGCTGATCGGCCAAAGCCCGGCCCACAAACGCCTGGTGGAAGAGATCCGCCTGGTCGGTGGCAGCGACCTGACCGTACTGATCACCGGCGAGACCGGTGTTGGCAAGGAGCTGGTGGCACAAGCCCTGCACCAGGCCAGTAGCCGCGCCAACCAGCCGCTGGTCAGCCTCAATTGCGCAGCCCTGCCGGACACACTGGTGGAAAGTGAGCTGTTCGGCCATGTGCGCGGGGCCTTCACCGGCGCGCACGGCGAGCGCCGCGGCAAGTTCGAACTGGCCAACGGCGGCACGCTGTTCCTCGACGAAGTCGGCGAACTGCCGCTGACCGTGCAGGCCAAGCTGCTGCGCGTTTTGCAAAGCGGTCAGTTGCAACGCCTGGGGTCGGACCGCGAGCACCGCGTGGACGTGCGCCTGATCGCCGCCACCAACCGTGACCTGGCGGCCGAGGTGCGCAACGGCAACTTCCGCGCCGACTTCTATCACCGCCTCAGCGTGTACCCGCTGCAGGTACCGCCACTGCGCGAACGTGGGCGTGATGTGCTGCTATTGGCCGGCTACTTCCTCGAACAGAACCGTTCGCGCCTGGGCCTGAACAGCCTGCGCCTGAGCAGTGAGGCCCAGGCCGCGCTGCTGGCGTATGCCTGGCCTGGCAACGTGCGCGAACTGGAACACCTGATCGGCCGTTCGGCGCTCAAGGCGCTGGGCCAACACCCCGACCGACCACGTATCCTGACCCTTGAGGCCAGCGACCTGGACGTGCGTACAACGGCACCGGCGGCCGCAGCCACGCCCCTCCCTGCCCCGCCGCTGTCGCTAGCCAACCTGCCCGAGGGTGGCCTGCGCGAGGCCGTCGACACCTACCAGCGCCAGGTGATCGAAGCGTGCCTGCAACGGCATCAGGACAACTGGGCAGCAGCGGCGCGCGAGCTGGGTCTGGACCGTGCCAACCTCAGCCGATTGGCCCGTCGGCTGGGGCTTCGCTGAGGTTTATCTACAAAAGGATTAACCCAGAAAGCCATCTGGTTGCTTCCCGCCTGGCTGCTATATCTCCCTAACCACCCCACTCTCGGCTGCCTGGTCGAGGCTGTGCGTAACACCCCTGCACGGGTCCTGTTACTGCGGTTGTAGCCCGATAACGGGCTGGGGGTTCCGGACACCAGCAGGGAGCATCCATGGACAACATCGTCGTCGCCGATAAGCAAACTGAAGTCGCCACTCAGAGCGCCTGGGGCAATATCAATCTCAAAGGGCCAGGCGTCGTGCAGATGCCCGTGGCTCCCGATCAGCTGGCCACCGTCACCCAGCGCGGGCAGGACTTGGTCCTCACCCTCAAGTCCGGGGAAAAAATCACCATCGGCAATTTCTTCGCAGTGGACCAGGCCGGTGTCGGCAGCGACATTGTCTTCGTTGGCGAGGACGGCACCCTGTGGCACGCCCAGTACAATGCGGCGGCATTCGAGGGCTTCACCTTCGAAGACGTAAACTCCCTGGATGAGCTGGTTGCAGGCCTGGGTACCGCTGGCAGCGCCATGCCCACCTGGGCGATTGCCGGGCTCAGCCTGCTCGGTGCCGGCGGTGCGGCGGCGGCGGCCGGCAGCGGGGGTGGCGGTGGCGGGGGTGGCGCCGACCCGGACACCACCCCACCGGCCACGCCCATCGACCTGTTGGTATCGCCCGATGGCCTGCGCCTGAGCGGCCGCGCCGAAGCCGGCTCGACGGTAACCGTACGCGGGGCCGACGGCGCGGTGCTGGGCACTGCCGTAGCCGGCGCCGACGGCCAGTTCAGCATCACCCTGCAACCTGCGCAAACCGATGGTCAGGCCCTGGAGGTCAGTGCCAGCGATGCTGCCGGAAATGTTTCACCACCGGCCAGCATCAATGCGCCAGACATCGACACGCCCGACACCACGGCCCCCGACCAGCCGAGCGACCTGGCCCTTGCCAACGGCGTTACCCTCAGCGGTCGCGGCGAGCCGGGTGCCACCGTACAGGTGCGCGATACTGCCGGTAACCTGATCGGCAGCGGCGTGGTCAACGCCGACGGCACTTTCAGCCTCACCCTTTCCCCCGCACAAGCCAACGGTGAAGCCCTGGACATACGCCAGGTAGATGCCGCCGGCAACAGCTCGACACCCTTGGCGTTCACAGCCCCGGATATCACCGCCCCGGCTGCGCCGAGCGCACTGGTGATCAGCGAGGACGGTACGGTACTCACCGGCCGTGCCGAACCCGGCAGCACCGTACGTATCCTCGCCGCCGACGGCAGCGAGCTGGGCACCGCAGTGGTCGGCGCCACGGGCGTATTCAGCATCACCCTCAGCCCGGCGCAAGTGGATGGCCAAACACTGCAAGCCACGGCCACCGACGCAGCTGGCAACACCTCTACCGCCAGTTCGGTGACCGCGCCGAGCGTCGACGGCGGCGACACCACCCCACCCGAAGCACCGAGCGACCTGGCCATCGGCCTGGCCGGCAGCCAGCTCAGCGGCCGTGGCGAAGCCGGCAGCACCGTGCAGGTGCGTGATGCCGCAGGCACGGTCATCGCAACCGGCACCGTCGGCGCGGATGGCACCTTCGCCATTACCCTGGACCCGGCCGTCAAGGATGGCAGCACCCTGCAAGTCACCCTCACCGACGCTGCCGGCAACGTGTCGCAGCCAGGCGCAGTGACGTCGCCCGACCTGCTGCCACCGGCACAGCCCACCGACCTGGCACTGGCGGACGGCGTGACCTTCACCGGCCGCGGCGAACCGGGTGCCACCGTACAGGTGCGCGACGCTGCCGGTAACCTGCTCGGCTCGGCGGAGGTCAACCAGGACGGAACGTTCAGCCTCAACCTGTCCCCTGCCCAGGCCAACGGTGAAGCGCTTGACGTACGCCTGGTCGACGCCGCCGGCAACAGCTCGACGCCCCTGCAATTCAACGCCCCGGACATTACTGCGCCGGATGCCGTAAGCGATATCCTGGTCGGTGCGGGCGGCACCAGCCTCAGTGGCCATGGCGAAGCAGGGGCTTCTGTGGAAGTGCGGGATGCCGACGGCAACCTGCTGGGTCGTGGCCTGGTCACGGCCAACGGCACCTTCCTGATCGACCTCGACCCGGCCGTGCAACCCGGCGACCAGCTGACCCTGCTGCAAGTGGACCCCAGCGGCAACGCTTCGGTGGCCGTCGAGTACGATGTCCCCCTCACCCCTGCCCCGGCCAGCCCCAGCGGGCTGGCCATCGATGCCGATGGCACTACCCTCACGGGCAGCGCCCCTGCCGGCAGCCGAGTGGAAGTACGCGATGCCAGCGGCACGCTGATTGGCAGCGCCACAGCCAACGCCGACGGCAGCTTCAGTATCGAACTCACCCCTGCCCAGGCCAACGGCGAACTGCTGGACGTACTGGCCCTCGATGCCGAGGGCGTGTCCTCCGTGCCCACCCAGATCACCGCGCCCGATATCACGGCACCCGCGGCACCTGCCGAGCTGGCAGTCAGTGCCGACGGCAGCGTGATCACCGGCCGCGCCGAACCCGGCAGCACCGTGCGCATCGTCGCAGCCGATGGTACCGAACTGGGCAGCGCCGTGGTCGGCCCGACCAAGGTGTTCAGCATCGAGCTGGCCCCACCACAGACTGACGGTGAAGTGCTGCAAGCCACCGCCACCGATGCCGCGGGCAACACCTCAGCCACCAGCGCGGTGACCGCGCCGGACCTCGATGGGGTCGATACCACGCCACCGACAGCGCCGACCGACCTGGCCATAGCGCTGGCCGGTAGCCAGCTGAGCGGCCGCGGCGAACCGGGCGCCAGCGTGCAAGTCCGTGACGCGGCCGGGAATATCCTGGCCACCGGCAGCGTAGGTGCCGACGGCAGTTTCACCATCACCCTGGACCCGCCGGTGAATGACGGCAGTGCCCTGCAAGTGACCCTGACCGATGCTGCCGGCAACCTGTCGCCTCCCGGCTCGGTCACCTCACCCGACCTGCAACCACCTGCGCCGCCAACCGAATTGGCCCTGCTTGGTGGGGTCACCTTCAATGGCCGCGGCGAGCCCGGCGCCACCGTGCAGGTGCGCGACGCGGCTGGCACCCTTATCGGCAGCGGCGTGGTGGGTGCGGACGGAGCGTTCAGCCTGTCCTTGTCACCTGCCCAGGCCAATGGCGAGGCCCTGGATGTGCGCCTGGTCGATGCTGCCGGCAACAGCTCGACACCGCTGGCAATCACCGCACCCGACACCACGCCACCGGCGGCTGTGAGCAACATCGTGGTCGGCGCCGATGGCCTGGCGCTGAGTGGGCGTGGTGAAGCCGGCGCCACCGTTGAAGTGCGAGATGCCGACGGCACCGTGATCGGCAGCGGCGTTGTCAGCACTAACGGTACCTTCCTGATCGACCTCGAACCGGCCGTGCAGCCCGGCGCGCAACTGAGCCTGGTGCAGACCGACCCGAGTGGCAATGCCTCCGAGGCGCTGCAGTTCGCAGTGCCGACCACGCCTGCGCCCGCCAGCCCCAGCGACCTGGTGGTTGCCGAAGATGGCAGCAGCATCAGCGGCACCGCGCCGGCTGGCACCCGTGTGGAGGTCCATGATGCCAATGGCACGCTGCTTGGCAGTGGGGTTGCAGGCGACGATGGCAGCTTCACCGTCACCCTCGACCCCGCCCAGGCCAATGGCGAACTGCTGGATGTGGTGGCCATCGATGGCAGCGGTGCTTCGTCCCTTCCAGCCCAGATCTCGGCACCGGACATCACCCCACCGGTCACCCCCAGCGAGTTGCTGATCAGCGCCGACGGCAGCGTGGTCACCGGCCGCGCAGAAGTCGGCAGCACCGTACGCGTGCTGGCGGCCGATGGCACCACGGTGCTTGGCACCGCGGTAGTCGGTGCCACCGGCAGCTTCAGCATCACCCTCGACCCCGCCCAGGTGAACGGCGAGTTGCTGCAAGTTACCGCTACCGATAATGCCGGCAATGCTTCTGCGGCCGGCACCGTCACCGCCCCAGACATTGACGGTGGCGACAACACACCACCGCTGGCACCCACAGACCTGGTGATCGGCCTGGCCGGCGGCCAGCTGAGCGGTCGCGGCGAACCCGGCACCCGCGTGGAGGTGCGTGACGCCCAAGGTAATGTGCTGACCAACGGCACGGTCAACCCGGATGGCAGCTTCGTCCTCACCCTGAGCCCAGCCGTCAACGACGGCAGCGCCCTGCAAGTGACCCTGACCGACGCTGCCGGCAACGTTTCGCAACCTGGCACGGTTACCGCACCGGACCTGCAGGCCCCGGCCCAGCCGACCGACCTGGCCCTGGCCGATGGCATCACCTTCACTGGCCGTGGCGAACCTGGCGCCACCGTGCAGGTGCGCAATGCGGATGGCACCCTTATCGGCAGCGGCGTGGTCGGTGCGGACGGGGCGTTCAGCCTGTCCTTGTCACCTGCCCAAGCCAATGGCGAAGCCCTGGATGTGCGCCTGGTCGATGCTGCCGGCAACAGCTCGACACCGCTGGCATTCACCGCATCCGACACCACGCCACCGGCGGCTGTGAGCGACATCGTGGTCGGCGCCGATGGCCTGGCGCTGAGTGGGCGTGGCGAAGCCGGCGCCACCGTTGAAGTGCGCAACGCCGACGGCACCGTGATCGGCAGCGGCGTGGTCGCTGCCAATGGCGTTTTCCTGATCGACCTGAATCCCGGCGCGCAGCCCGGCGCTCAGTTGAGCCTGGTGCAAACCGACCCGAGCGGTAATGCCTCCGAAGCGCTGCAGTTCGAGGTGCCGGTCACCCCTGCCCCTGCCAGCCCGAGCGACTTGATAGTCGCCGAAGATGGCAGCAGCATCAGCGGCGCCGCGCCGGCCGGCAGCCGCGTGGAGGTCTACGGTGCCGACGGAACGCTGGTTGGCAGTGTGCAGGTTGGCCAGGACGGCACCTTCACGGTCATTCTCAACCCGGCCCAGGCCAATGGCGAACTGCTGGAGGTGGTGGCCATCGATGGCAGCGGTGCTTCGTCCCTGCCAGCCCAGGTCTCCGCACCGGACATCACCCCACCGGTCACCCCCAGCGAGTTGGTGATCAGCGCCGACGGCAGCGTGGTCACCGGCCGCGCAGAAGTCGGCAGCACCGTACGCGTGCTGGCGGCCGACGGTACCACGCTGCTCGGCACCGTGGTGGTCGGTGCCACCGGCAGCTTCAGCATCACCCTCGACCCCGCCCAGGTGAACGGCGAGGTGCTGCAAGTTACTGCTACCGATGCCGCCGGCAATGCTTCAACTGCCGGCAGCCTCACCGCACCAGACATTGACGGTGGCGACAACACGCCACCGGAAGCCGCCACCAACCTGCTTGTCGGCCTGGCCGGTGCCCAGCTCAGCGGCCGCGGTGAAGCCGGTACCAGCGTGCAAGTGCGCGATGCCCAAGGCAACGTGCTGGCAAACGGCACGGTCAACCCGGATGGCAGCTTCACCCTGATGCTGGAACCTGCAGTCAAGGACGGCAGCACCTTGCAAGTGGTGCTGACCGACGCCGCCGGCAATGCCTCCGCCCCTGCGTCGGTGGTAACGCCGGACCTGCAGGCGCCTGCGCAGCCCACCGGGCTGGCGCTGGTCGACGGCGTCACCCTCAGCGGTAGCGGCGAGCCAGGCGCCAGCGTGCAGGTGCGCGATGCCGCGGGCACCCTGCTGGGCAGCGCTCAGGTCAACGACGACGGCACGTTCAGCGTGACCCTGACACCAGCACAGGCCAACGGCGAAGTGCTGGACATTCGCCTGGTGGATGCTGCCGGCAACATTTCCTCGCCACTGCAGTATCAGGCGCCAGACACCACTGCGCCGGCGCAGGTCAGCGATATCGTGGTCGGCGCCGATGGCCTGGCCTTGAGCGGGCGTGGCGAAGCCGGCGCTACCGTGCAGGTGCGCGACGCCAACGGCACCCTGATCGGCAGCGGCGTGGTGACCGCGAACGGCACCTTCCTGCTCGACCTCGACCCGGCCGCGTTGCCGGGTGAACGCTTGAGCCTGGTCCAGACCGACCCGAGCGGCAACGCCTCGCTGGCGCTGGACTATGACGTGCCGCTGGTAACCATACCGCTCAGCCCCAGCGGCCTGGTGGTCGCCGAAGACGGTACCAGCGTCAGTGGCTCGGCCCCCGTGGGCAGCCGCGTGGAAGTGCTTGATGCCGAGGGTGCGCTGATCGGTAGCGTGGTGGTAGGCGCCGAAGGCACCTTCACCGTCGTCCTCGACCCGGCCCAAGCCAATGGCCAACTGCTGGATGTGGTAGCCATCGACAACAACGGCACCTCGTCGCTGCCGGTACAGGTCAGCGCACCAGACATCACGCCACCGGTGGCGCCAAGCGAACTGGCCATTGCCGCCGACGGCACCGCCGTCAGCGGCCGTGCCGAACCTGGCAGCACCGTGCGCGTGCTGGCGGCCGATGGCAGCACCGTACTTGGCACCGTGGTAGTAGGCGCCAGTGGTGCGTTTGAAATCACCCTTAGCCCTGCCCAGGTGGCGGGCGAACAGTTGCAAGTGGTTGCTACCGACGCAGCCGGCAATACCTCGCAGGCCGGCACCCTTACCGCACCGGTCATCGACAACGGCGGCGACACCACGCCACCAGAGCCTGCCACCAACCTGGCAATCAGCAATGACGGCCGCACCGTGTCGGGCCGCGGCGAAGCCGGCACCACCGTAGAGGTACGCAACGACCAGGGCCAGCTGCTGGTCAGCGGCACCGTGCAGCAGGACGGCAGTTTCAACGTTACCCTGCCCACCCCGGTGGTGGATGGCTCGTCACTGCAAGTGACCTTGACCGATGCTGCTGGCAACGTGTCCAGCCCAAGCCCGCTGACCGCACCGGATCAGGTGGCGCCATTGCAACCCACCGACCTGGCGCTGGTCGATGGCACCAGCCTGACCGGCAATGCCGAGGCCGGTGCCCGGGTAGAGGTACGCGACGCTGCTGGCAACGTGATCGGCAGTACCCTCGCCGAAGCGGATGGCAGTTTCAGCCTCACCCTCGAACCGGCGCAGGCCAATGGCGAAACGGTCAGCGTGCGGGTGACCGACGCCGCAGGCAACACCTCTCTGCCGTTGAGCTACGTAACCCCGGACATCACCCCGCCCGGCATTATCAGCAATGTGGTGCTGGGTGCTGGCAGCCTGGTCGTTTCCGGCCGCGGTGAAGCGGGTGCCACGGTAGAAATCCGGGATGGCAATGGCAACGTGATCGGCACCGGGGTGGTCGCAGCGAATGGCACCTTCCTGATCGACCTCGACAGCCCACTGGCCGCAGGCGACGCCATTGCCTTGCAACAGACCGATGCCGCCGGCAACCCTTCGGTTGCCCTGACGGTCACCGTACCGGCCATTACCGTGCCGGACAGCCCGACGGGGCTGGTGGTAGCTGCCGATGGCAGCGCCATCAGTGGTAGGGCCCCGGCTGGCAGCCTGGTGGAAGTGCGGGATGCCCAAGGCGGTGTGCTGGGTAGCGTGCAAGTCGGCAACGACGGCAGCTTCAACATCCCCCTCAGCCCTGCCCAGGCGAACGGCGAGCTGCTGGATGTGGTAGCCATCGACGCGGATGGCAACAGCTCACTGCCGACCCAGATCGGCGCACCGGACATCACCCCGCCCAACGAGGCCAGCGAGTTGCAACTGAGCAACGATGGCAGCGTATTGACCGGCCGTGGCGAACCCGGCACCAGCGTGCAGGTGGTGGACGCCCAGGGCAACGTACTGGGCAATGCCCAGGTGGGCGCCGATGGCGTGATCAGCGTGGTCCTGAACCCGGCGCAAACCGATGGCCAGGAGCTGGACGTGGTGCTGCGTGACGCCGCTGGCAACAGCTCGACCGCCACCGTTATCGCACCTGACCTGGATGGCCCGCTGCAACCGTCGGGTCTGGCCATCGACAGCGCCGGCATCCACCTCACCGGCCAGGGCCAGAGCGGCTCGCTGGTCACCGTGCGCGATGCCGACGGCAATGTGCTGGGGACCGCCACCGTGGGCGGGGACGGGCGCTTCGACGTCACCCTCAACGCACCGCAGCGCAATGGCGAAAGCCTGACCGTGGAAGCCACCGACAGCCAAGGCAACAGCGCCGGGCCAGTGGACTTCACCGCACCAGACAGTACCCCGCCGCAAGCAGTGACCAACCCGGCCATCGATGGCGACGGCGTCACGGTCACCGGCAACGGTGAACCGGGTGCGACCGTGACCGTACGCGGGCCGGACGGCAGCGTACTGGGCAGCATCGTGGTAGGCGCCGGTGGTGCGTTCGAAATCACCCTCGATACCCCGCAAACCAACGGTCAGGCCCTGACCGTCGAGCAGCGCGACGCCAGTGGCAACCTGTCGACCGCGGTTGACTTGTCGGCACCGGATACCCAGGCCCCCGACACCCCCACCGGCCTGGTTCTGGCGGGTGACGGAGGCAGCCTGAGCGGTAGCGGCGAGCCGGGGGCGCAGGTAACCGTGACCGGCGCCGGCGGCGCCGTGCTGGGCACTGCCACCGTACAAGCGGACGGCAGCTTCCAGGTGACCATCGACCCACCGCAGCTCAATGGCCAGACCTTGGCCGTCACCCAGGCGGACGCGACCGGCAATACCTCCACTGCCGGCAGCGTCACTGCGCCGGACCTGGAAGCCCCGGTAGCCGCTGAAGGCCTGGGCATCAATGGCACGGGCACGGCACTCAGCGGCCAGGCCGAACCAGGCAGTACCGTGGAGGTGCGCAACGGCGCCGGCGACCTGCTGGGCACCGCGCAGGTGGACGAGGACGGCAGCTTCAGCGTGCCCCTTGCCCCCGCCCAGACCAACGGCGAAACCGTGTCCGTGGTGGTGATCGACGCCGGCGGCAACACGTCGCCATCCGTGGCGTTCACCGCCGACGACAGCACCGCACCGCAAGCACCGGGTGGCCTGACCATAAGCGCGGGCGGCAATACCCTTCAGGGCACGGGCGAAGCGGGCAGCACCGTGGAGGTACGCAACGCCGCCGGCGACCTGCTGGGTAGTGTGGTGGTGCCGGTTGGCGGCAGCTTCACTGTCGCGGTCAGCCCGGCCCAGCTCGATGGCCAGGCGCTGCAGGTGACCTTGACCGATGTGGCGGGCAATGTCTCCGACAGCACCCCGATCACTGCACCCGACCTCACCCCGCCGGCCCTGCCCACCGGGGTGGTGGTCAGCGAAGACGGCAGCACGGTCAGCGGCAATGCACCGGGCGCTGATACCGTGACGGTGCGTGACGGCGCAGGCGTGGAAACCACGGTTGAAGTGAACCCCGACGGCAGCTTCAACGTGCCACTGCCAACCCCGCAGAACAACGGCGAAAGCGTGACCGTGATCGTCACCGACCCGGCGGGCAACAGCTCGGCACCGGTTACCGTTACCGCACCCGACACCACCGACCCGGAACCTGCCAGCGGCGTGACTGTGAGCCCCGACGGCAGCAGCGTCGGCGGCACTGCAGAGCCGGGCAGCACCGTGGTCATCCGCAACCCGGACAACAGTGACCGTGGCACCACCACCGCAGGGCCGGATGGTACCTTCGTGGTGCCGGTCAACCCGCCGCTGGCCGCTGGCGAAGAGGTCAGCGTGGTGGTCATCGACCCGGCCGGCAATGAATCCGACGGTGTGACTCTGACTGGCCCGACCGGCAGCGAAGTGGCCACCCCGGCGGACCTTGCCATCAGCGCCGACGGCTTCGTGCTGACGGGTACCGGTACCGTGGGTGCGTTGATCACCGTGACATCCGCCGGTACCACGCTGGGCACCGCGACGGTGGGCAGCGATGGTGTCTTCCGGGTGTTCTTCAGCAACGCCCAGCTCAATGCACAGACCTTGCAGGTCAGCGCGCGGTTAGGCACCGACGGCCAGCCATCGGTACCGGCCACCGTGGTCGCCAACGATACCACTGCACCCGAAGCCCCGAGCGCCACCATCGACCGCACCGGCAGCACGCTGACCGGCCAAGGCGAAGTGGGCGCCAACGTGCGGGTCACCGACGCCCAGGGCAATGTGCTGGGTAGCGGCGTGGTCGGCAGCAATGGCCTGTACAGCATCACTCTGTCGCCGGCGGCCGCCAACGGCCAGAACCTGATCGTCACCCAGGCCGATGCTGCGGGTAACGTGTCGCTGGCCGCCAGCCTGCAGGCACCTGACCTGCAGGCCCCTGCCGCCGCCAGCAACCTCAGCCTGAACGCCGCCGCCACCGTGGTCAGCGGCCAGGGCGAAGCCGGTGCCAGTGTCACTGTGCGCGATGCCAGTGGCGCCATTCTGGCTACCGGCACCGTCAACCAAAGCGGCCAGTTCCAGATCACCCTGCCCAGCGCGCAAGTCAGCGGCAGCCCGCTGCAGGTCACCCTCAGTGATGCCGCAGGCAACGTATCAGGCCCCGCCAGCCTGGCTACCCCGGATCGCACGCCACCTGCCGCCATTGTCGACCCGCTGCTCAGTGCCGACGGCAGGCAGCTTTCCGGTAGCGGTGAAGTGGGCGCTACGGTACAGGTCAGCAATGCCGCCGGTACTGTGCTGGGTAGCGCTACGGTGGGCGCCGATGGCCGCTTCACCGTGACGTTCGACACGCCGCAAAACAGTGGTCAGGCCATTGGCGTGGCGCAAATAGACGCCGCCGGCAATACCTCGCCAGCGGTGACCGTGGCCACGCCAGACCTGACCCCGCCAGCACCGCTGACCAATGTGGTGCTGAACAACAACGGCCTGACCCTCAGTGGCCTGGGCGAAGCCGGCGCCAGCGTGACCGTGCGCGGGCCTGACGGCACCATCATCGGCACCGGCCTGGTCGCGGCCAACGGCAGCTTCAGCCTGACCTTGACCACTGCCCAGCTCAACGCCCAGCAACTGAGCGTGACCCAGACCGATGCCGGCAACAACACCTCCAGCGCCGTGGCGGTGACCGCACCGGACTTCACCCCGCCAGCAGCACCCACGGCATTGGCCCTGTCGGCGACCGGGCTGCAACTGACCGGTAACGCCGAAGCCGGCAGTACCGTGACCGTCCGCGATGCCGGCGGCAGCGTGCTGGGCAGCGTGGTGGCCAGCAGCAATGGCACTTTCCAGGTCACGTTGAACAGTGCCCAGACCAACGGCCAGACCCTGCAGGTAACCGCCACCGATGCGGCGGGCAATGTATCGCCAGCGGCGCCGTACACGGCCGCCGATACCACGCCGCCCGCGGCGGTCAGCAACCTGGCGGTGTCTGCCGACGGCGCGACCCTTACCGGCCAGGGCGAAGCAGGTGCGACGGTCACCGTACGCGCCCCGGACGCGACCGTACTGGGTACCGCAACCGTGGCGGCCGATGGCAGCTTCAGCGTGGCCTTGTCACCTGCGGCGCTCACCGGTGAACGCCTGGGCGTGCTGCAAACCGATGCCGCGCAGAACGCCTCGCCTGAGCAAAACGTGACTGCGCCGGGCATTCTGGCCCCCGCCACGCCAGACAACCTGTTGCTGGCTGCAGACGGTCTATCGGTCACCGGCACCGCCACAGCGGGCAGCACGGTCACTGTCTACGGCCCCAACGGCGCGGTGCTGGGCAGCAGCCCGGTCGCCAACGACGGCACCTTCACCGTCAACCTGGGCAGTGCCCAGGCCAATGGCGAGGTGCTGCATGTGAGCGCAATGGCCAGCGATGGCAGCCTGTCGCTGCCGGCCACCTTGCAGGCGCCAGACACCACGGCGCCACAACCGCTCAGCAACCTGGTGCTGTCCAGCGACGGCCTGGTCCTGACCGGGCGCGGCGAACCAGGCGCCACCGTTACCGTGGTCGGTGAAGGCGGTATCGACCTGGGCACGGCAGTGGTCGATGCCAGTGGCAACTTCAGCGCCACCCTGGGCAGCGTCCAGCTCAACGGCGAACAGCTCAGCGCCAGCCAGGCCGATGCCGCCGGCAACGAGTCCAACAGCGTGAGCATCACCGCCCCTGACCGCTTGGCACCGGATGCCGCCGCAGACCTGGCATTCGCCGGGGGCGGCAGCCTGCTTAACGGTAGCGGCGAGGCCGGCGCCAGCGTGTGGGTAATGGCTGCCGATGGCAGCGTGCTGGGCACGGCCGTAGTGCGCGCCGACGGCAGCTTCCAGGTCGTGCTCGCCTCGCCGCAAGCCAACGGTCAGCCGCTACAGGTGCTTCTGACCGATGCGGCCGGCAACCAGTCGGCCGCCAGCACCATCACCGCGCCAGACACTACACCACCTGCGGCGCCGAGCGACCTGGCGGTTTCCGGCGATGGTGTCACCCTGACCGGCCGCGGCGAAGTCGGCGCCGAGGTGACCGTGACCGACCCGAGCGGCGCCCCGATCGGCAG
Source organism: Pseudomonas sp. NY5710 (assembly GCF_013305665.1). NCBI lineage: Bacteria > Pseudomonadati > Pseudomonadota > Gammaproteobacteria > Pseudomonadales > Pseudomonadaceae > Pseudomonas > Pseudomonas sp. NY5710. The sequence continues at coordinate 851,490 of NZ_CP045554.1, read as the reverse complement.
CGCCATCGTCGATGCCAGCGGGCACTTCACCATTACCCTGAACCCGGCACTGGGCAACGCCGAGCTGCTCAGCTTCACCCAGGCCGACGCCGCCGGTAACGTGTCGGCAGCAGCGACCCTGCAGACCCCAGACTTCACCCCACCTGCACCGCTCACCCAGGTGGTGATCAACGCCGACGGCAGTGTGGTCACTGGCCTGGGTGAGGCCGGCGCCACCGTGATCGTGAGCAACGCCGCCGGTACCGTTCTGGGAACCGGTACGGTGCTGGCCGACGGCAGCTTCAGCGTCGAGTTGTCGCCTGCACAGATCGACAACCAGGTGCTGTCGGTACTGCAGGCCGATCCGCCCGGCAACGTCAGCGCGCCCGTCAGCGTGCAGGCGCCGGACTTCACGCCCCCCGCTGCTGCAACCGAGTTGCGGCTCAATACGGCAGGCGATGTGCTGACCGGGGTTGGCGAAGCGGGTACCACGGTGCGCGTCTATGTGGGTACAACGCAAGTCGGCACCACCACGGTCACTGCCGACGGCACCTTCAGCGTCGGCCTGGACACCGCCCAGCTCAATGGCCAGCAGGTGCAGGTAACCCTCACCGACGCCAGTGACAACGTGTCGCCGATCAGTACCGTCACGGCAGTCGACGTAACGCCGCCGGCCATCGTCATTGCCAGCATCAACGACAGCGGTACCCAGTTGATCGGCACCGCCGAGGCCGGTACCCGGGTCACGGTGATAAACAACAACGGTGACCTGCTGGGCCAGGTGACGGTCGACCTGGATGGCACCTTCGTCCTCGGTTTGAGCCAGCCTCAGATCAACGGCGAAACGCTGACCATCATTGCCCAGGACGCCACCGGTAACCCGTCGCCCCCCCTGGAGCTGAGCGCCCCCGACCTGACCGCACCGGTGCAGCCAAGCGACTTGCTGCTGAACCCGGCCGGTACGTCGATGACCGGCACTGCCGAGGCCGGCACGCTGATCACCGTGCGTGGCCCGGACAACACCCTTGTGGGCCAAGTGGAAGTCGGTGCCGACGGGCGCTTCACCGTGCCCATCAGCCCGGCGCAGAACAACGGCCAGTTGCTCAGCGTGGTGTCTACCGACGACGCCGGCAACGTCTCGGTTACTGCGCCCTACCAGGCCAACGACACCTCGCCACCTGACTTGGTGACCAACCTGGCAATCAACAACAGCTTCAACGTACTCACCGGCAAGGGCGAGGCCAATGCCACGGTCACCGTCAGCCTGGGCGGCAGCGTGATAGGCACTGGCACGGTAGACGGCGCTGGCAACTTCCAGATCAACCTGACGCCGGCGGCAGGCTCGCTGGCAACGCTGGCCATCACCCAGTCCGACGGCACCAATACGTCGGCGGTGGCGACCTATGTCACGCCGCTGGTGGCTCCGCCAACACCGCCGACCAACGTGACGCTGGGCAGCGACGGCCTGACCTTGTCGGGTAACGCGCCCAGCGGCGTCGGCATCCGTGTCTACGATGACGCAGGCAACCTGATCGGTACCGGTGGCGCGACATTGAACGGTACCTTTACGCTGACGCTCAACTCGGCACAGCTCAACGGCGAGTACCTGCAGGTCACCGCCGTGGCCCTGGTGGGCGGCGAGTCGCAACCCACCTTCTTGCAGGCAGCTGATAGCACAGCACCGGCCGACCCGCTGGTGACCAGCCTGTCGACCAACGGCCTGGTGCTGAGCGGTACCGGCGAGGCCGGTGCCACGGTGACCGTGCGCGATGCCGGTGGCAATCTGCTGGGCAGCGCCGTGGTCAATGGCGGTGGTGTGTACACCGTCAACCTCAACGCCGCGCAGCTCAATGGCCAGGTATTGGCGGTGAGCCAGGCCGACGCTGCGGGCAATACGTCCGGCAGCACCCGCTACACCGCTGCCGACCTGCAACCGCCTGCGCTACCGACCAATGTCACCATCAACGGCGCGGGGACTGTGGTGACCGGTAATGGTGAAGCCGGCGCCACCGTCACCGTGCAAGGCGCCAACGGTCCGGTGGGCAGTGCAGTGGTGCAAGCCGACGGCACCTTCAGCGTCACCCTGACCACGCCACAGAACGACGGGCAATTGCTGGTGGTGCGCCAGGCGGACGCTGCGGGCAACCTGTCCAGCAGCGTCAACCTCAACGCCCCGGACACCACCCCGCCGGCGGCGCCGCTGGCCACCATCAATACCAACGGCACAATGGTCAGTGGCTCTGGCCAGGTTGGCAGCACGGTTACCGTGCGCAACAGTGCCGGGACCGTGCTGGGTACGGCAACCGTGGGCAGCACCGGCCTGTTCGTGGTCAGCCTGAATGCCGCGCAGATCGACAACCAGGCACTGAGCGTCACCCTCACCGACAGTGCCGGCAACGTGTCTACCGGTACCACCCTGACCGCCCCGGACCTGACCCCGCCTGCTGCGGCCGCCAACCTGGCGATCAGTGCCGACGGCAGCACCCTGACCGGTACCGGTGAAGTGGGTGCCACGGTGACCGTGCGCAGCGCCAGCGGCACCGTGCTGCAAACCGCCACCGTGCAAGCCGATGGCAGCTTTACCGTGACCCTCAGCCCCCCTCAGGACAACGGGCAGGTGCTTGCGGTGACACTGAGCGACCCACGCGGCAACGTGTCGGGCAACGCCAACATCACTGCACCGGATGTGGATGCCAACGCCCCGGTCATCGCCAGCGATAACCTCGCCACGGCGACGGTCGACCTGGCCGCGGTCACCGCCAGCAGGACCTACACCGACAGCTTCACCACCCTGCTGGCAGGGTTCACCAAGACCTACACCTGGACGGTAGCCGCCGGCACCACGGCCGACCCCACGCTGACCCTGACCACCAGCAGTGCACTGGCCCTGCTGGACAACACCACCTTCACCCTGCAGGTGAAGAATGCCAGCGGAACCTGGGTCACGCTGGCCACCGGTAACAGCCAGGGCTTGCTGGACCTGATCCTGTTGCCGTTGGGCCAAGGCCTGCGAGTCGACATCGGGGAGCTGCAGGCGGGCGATTACCGCCTGACGGTGGGCAGCGGCGGCATTGGCCTGATCACCAATGTCAGCACCTCGCTGGATATCACCTCCACCAGCCTGACCGAGTTCACCGGTACTGGCACAGCCACCTCTGGCAACGTCATCACCGACGTGGGCACCGATGGCGTGGTGGATGCGCGGGGCCCGGACAGCGCCGCGGTGCTGCAGGTGCTCAAAGGGGGCAGCTACGTCTCGGCCGGCAGTGCCACCACGGTGCAAGGCCTGTACGGCACGCTGGTGATCCGCGGCGACGGCAGCTACACCTACACGCCAAATGGCAGCCCCGCCAGCGTCGGCAAAGTGGATGTGTTCAGCTACCAGCTGGTGCACCCCAACGGCCTGTCCGACAGCGCCAACCTGTATGTGCGCATCGATAGCCCACAAGCCACGGAAGTCTGGAGCGACAGTAACTACGCGGCGCCAGCCACGGTACTTGACGCAGTCAATGACGTAGGCTTCAGCAACCTGACCCTGGCCAACCTGGTAGACACCAGCAGCAGTACGCTGGGCTCGTTGACCCTGCCGCTGATCGGCAGCCGCCAGGCCACCTACACTACCACGGTGGCTGCCGATACCACGGCTAACCTGCAAGTGGTACTCAATTCCACCAACCTGCTAAGCCTGCTCAACGGCACCACCCTTGAACTGCTCAAGCTCAACCCGGCCACGGGCCAGTACGTGCTGGTGCAATCGGTAGGCGGTGGCTCGTTGATCAGCCTGTTGGGCGGTGGCGCAGGGTATACCTTCCAGAACCAGGGCGCCGGCACCTACCACGTGCGGGTGACCGCTGGCGGCATTGGCCTGGCCAGCTCGATCACCACCAGTGTCAATGCCACCACCACTTACCTGAACGAGTTCGTGGTCAGTGGCGCCACGGCGGCAACCGGCAACCTGCTGGCGGACGATACCCTAGGTTCGGCACTGACCGTGCTGAGCGTACTGACCGCAGCCAACACCTACACCATACCCGGCTACAACGGAGTGAGCGTGGCGGGCACCTACGGCACGTTGCTGGTGCAGGCCGATGGCAGCTACACCTACACCCTCAACTCGGGGGTCAGCGCCGCGGCGGTCGGCCAGCACGATACCTTCACCTACGAGCTGACGCACCCTAACGGCAGTACCGACACGGCAACGTTGACTATCAACCTGGACAACGCCGCTGGCCTGGTCAGCACCACGTCGCTGCTGGCCGACAGCGGTGAAGAGGCAGTCGCCCTGGCCAGTGTCGCCGCTGTCAGCGATGTGGTTGCCGGCAGCGACGGCAACGACCACCTGGTGGGCAGCCAGGGCGGGCACATCACGCTTGAAGGTGGTGCCGGTGACGACACCGTGGTGATCGTCGACCAGAACTTCGCCAGCGTCGACGGTGGTACGGGTACCGACACCCTGCAATGGGGTGGCGGCGATGTCAGCATCGACCTGGGCAACCTGGTCGGCCGCGTGCACGGCATCGAGGCCATCGACCTCAACGACACCAGCGCGGTGGCCCTGACACTCAACCTGGCCGACGTGGTGGCCATCACCGAAACCGGCACCGACACGTTGATCATCAAGGGCGACAACCATGACTCGGTGCACATGACTGACAACTGGAACCTGGTCGGCAACCAGACCGCCGACGGGATCGACTATAACCAATACACGGCCCAGGAGGACCCGAGCCACCACCTGTGGGTACAGAACGGCATCCACGTCGTCTGAGGCCGCGGCAAACCCGCCGGGCAAAAGCCCGGCGGCATGGACGACCAGCAGTAAGGGAACTATGTGAAGCGAAGCAGTCCGCTGTCACCGTTGTTGCTTGGAGCCTACGGGCTCCTGGCCCTGAATCTCCAACCGGTTGCCCAGGCAGCCGATGATATAGACCCCCACCTGCGCCACATCGGGCCATCGCTGCTACGCGATACGCCCGCCGCGGTGCCTGCGCGGCCACCGACCGGCATGGCCCCGGTCGCCAGTGGCGAGCGCCTGGGCCTGACCGAAGCGGTGTTGCAGGCCGCGCAATGGCACCCCAGCATCGCCGAAGCGATCGGCAACCTGTACAAACAAGGCGAAGGTATCAACGTAGCCCGCGCGGGTTACTACCCGCAGATTTCCGGCGGCATCCGCACCGGTTATGACACTGGCTACGGGGGCGATCGCAACAGCCAGGCCCTCAACCTGTCGCTCAAGCAGATGCTCTACGATTTCGGCAAGGTCGACAGCGCCGTCAACGCCGCGCAGGCCGCCGCCGCGCGGGCCCAGGCCAATATCCTGCTGGTGGTGGACGACCTGGCCCGTGACACCGCCTATGCCTGGATCGAAACCCGCCGCTACGAACAGTTGATGGCCATTGCCCGCGAGCAGATCCGCGGGGTGGGCGACATTGCCGGGATGGCTCGCCAGCGCAGCGACATGGGCGCCAGCACCCGCTCCGACGTGGTACAGGCCGAATCCCGCGTGGAAAGCGCCCGCGCCACGCTGGAGAAATACCAGTCGCAGTACGAGCGCTGGCGCTCCACCCTGGCCGCGCTGATGGGCCGCGTGACCCCGCCGGCCCTGGCCGAACAGTCGCCTGCGGCGTTGAACCAGGCCTGCAAGCGGCCTGCGCAAGGCGATGATCGCCTGCCGGCCGTGCTGATGGCCCTGGCCCAGCGTGCGCAAGGCCAGGCAGAGCTGGCCCAGGCCAAGGCAGAGGCCTACCCGACCGTGTCGCTGCAGCCCCAGGTCAACCATTACCTGGACAACGACTACAACCGCGACAACTCACGCATGGACCGCACCCAGGCGGGCATCTACCTCAACGTCGAGGTACCGTTCTACCAAGGTGGTGCGATCAGCGCCCGCAGCCGCGCTGCCAGCCACGCCTTGAGCGCCGCCGACTCCGCCGAAGATGCCGCGCGCCTGCAGGCACGGCGTGGCCTGGCCGAGGCCCAGGCACAAACCTCCGGGCTGGGCCGCCGGCTGAGTTCGCTGGAAGCGCGCCAGGTCAGCATCCAGGAGGCGCGCATGCTCTATGGCCGCCAGTATCTGGACCTGGGCACACGGCCCCTGCTCGACCTGCTCAACGCCGAGCAGGAGATCTACCAGTCACGGTTCGAACTTGCCGGCACCCGCTCCGACCTGCTGCGCCTGGATGTCGACTGCCTGTACAACACCGGCGCGCTGCGCGCGGCCTTTGGCCTTGAGGGGCGCAACCTGCAAGGTGTGGAGATCCAGCCATGAGCGATTCGATCAATGTAACCCTGCCCACCCAGCCAGCGGCAGCAGCGCCTGAGGCGGCCCAACGGCCTGACCTGGGGCCGTGGCTGGAGGTGATGCTGCAGGTGGCGCACCACTACCGCCTGGACGTGTCGCCCCAGCGTATTCGCCTGGCGGCGGTGGAGGATGCCCGGCCGCTGGACGAAATTCTTCGCCACATGGCCCGCCAGGCCGGCCTGGCACTGCGCTTCGTGCGCTTCGATGCCAAGGGCCTGCGGCAATGGCGTACACCGCTGGTACTGGAGCTGGACGATGGCCAGTTGGCCGTCGTCGAGGCAGTCACCGAAGAAGATGACCTGGCGGTGGTGTTCGCCGGTGACCAGGGCCTGACCACACGCCTGCCCCGCGCCACGCTCAAGGGCCGCATCACCCGGGTTGCGCTGCTGCGCCCGGCGCGACCACTGCGCGATGTGCGCACCGATGACTACACCGCCCCCTACGACCGCCACTGGTTCGCCCGTATCGTGCTGCGCGACCTGCGCCCCTATGGGCAAGTGATGGTCGCCTCGCTGGTGGCCAACGTGCTGGCGCTGGCCGGGGTGCTGTTTTCGATGCAGGTCTACGACCGTGTGATCCCGGCAGAATCGCTGCCCACCTTGTACGTGCTGTTCGGCGGCGTGGTGCTGGCGCTGGTGTTCGACTTCAGCATGCGCCTGCTGCGCTTGAAGGTCACCGACCTGCTCGGCAAGCGCGCCGACCTGCGGGTGAGTGACCTGGTCTATGGCCATGCCTTGCGCCTGCGCAACTCGGTGCGGCCGAAGTCCACCGGCTCGTTCATTTCGCAACTGCGCGAGCTGGAGTCGATCCGTGACCTGATCACCTCCAGTACTGCCACGGCGTTGGCCGACCTCCCGTTCTTCCTGCTGTTCTTGTTCGTGTTCTGGCTGATCGGCGGCGTGCTGGTGTTCATCCCGCTGGTGGCGCTGCTGGCCATGCTGCTGCCAGGCTTGCTGGCGCAGCGGCGCCTGGCGCGGCTGGCCAACGCCTCGATGCGCGAGTCGGCGTTGCGCAACGCCATGCTGGTGGAAAGCATCCAAGGCCTGGACGAAATCAAGGCGCTGCAGGCCGAAGCACGCTTCGAGCGCCAGTGGAACCAGTACAACGCAGCCTGTGCACACACCAACCTGCGCCTGCGCACGCTCACCAACGGCCTGGTGACCTGGACCCAGAACGTGCAAGGTGCCGTGGTTATCGTGGTCGGTGCACCGATGGTGATCGCCGGCGACCTCACCACCGGTAGCCTGGTGGCGGCGTCGATGCTGTCGTCGCGAATGATGGCGCCGCTGGCCCAGCTGACCCATGTGCTGACCCGCTGGCAGCAGGCCAAGGTCGCCCTGCAAGGCCTGGACAAGCTGATGCAGTCGGCGGTCGACCACCCCGAAGGCGAAGCACGCGTGCACCTGCCGGCAATCCGCGGTGAATACCGCCTGCGCCAGGCCAACTTCCGCTACAGCGAAGAGTCCCCCCCGGTGCTCAACATTGGCCAACTGGATATTCAGCCGGGCGAACGCATTGCAGTGCTCGGCCGCAACGGCGCGGGCAAGTCCACCCTGCTGCAGGCGTTGGGCGGGGCCATGGACCTGGTACAGGGCGAGGTCAGCCTGGACGGCATCGCCCTGGCCCACCTCGACCCTGCGGACCTGCGCCGCGACGTAGGCCTGCTGCCGCAGTACGCGAGGCTGTTCCACGGCACCCTGCGGGAAAACCTGACCCTCGGCGCCGGCCAGGCCAGCGACCAGGAACTGGTGGCCGCGCTGGCTGCTACCGGGGCGCTGGACTTTGTCCGCCGCCTGCCCAAGGGCATGGACCACCTGATCCTCGAAGGCGGTCTGGGCCTGTCTGGCGGCCAGCGCCAGGCGCTGGTGCTGTCGCGCCTGCTGGTGCGCCAGCCACAGGTGCTGCTGCTGGATGAACCCACGGCATCGCTGGACGACATGACCGAGCGCAAACTGCTGGATAACCTGGAGCGCTTCTGCCAGGGCCGCACGCTGGTGATCGCTACCCACCGCCTGAGCGTGCTGCAACGGGTCGAGCGCATCGTGGTGCTCGACGGCGGGCGCATCGTGATCGATGACACCCGCGATGCCGCATTGGCCAAATTGCAAGGAGCGCAGGCATGAGCAACCACGAACTCCCGGCATCCTACCTGGACGGGCAGGACGACCAGGCCGTTTTCCGCGCCGGGCGCATCATCACCCTCAGCGCGCTGATGCTGGCCGCGTTCCTGGCCTGGGCCGCCTGGTTCGAGGTGACCGAGGTTTCCACCGGCACCGGCAAGGTCATCCCCAGCTCCCGGGAGCAGGTGATCCAGTCGTTCGAAGGGGGTATCGTCGCGCAGATGAACGTGGCCGAAGGCGACCTGGTCGAGCGCGGCCAGGTACTGGCCCAGCTCGACCCGACCAAGACGGCCTCCAGCGTGGGCGAAAGCGAGGCCAAGTACCGCGCCGCCAAGGCCAGCCAGGCCCGGCTGCAGGCCGAGGTGACCGGCAAGCCGCTGGTCTTCCCGGCCAGCCTGCGCGACTCGCCCGAGCTGATCGAAGCGGAAACGGCGCTGTACCAGACACGCCGCCGCGGCCTGGAGCAGACCCTGGCCGGCATCGAGGATTCGCTGAGGCTGGTGCGCAGCGAGCTGAAGATCACCGAAAACCTGGCGAAAATGGGCGCCTCCAGCCGGGTCGAGGTCATCCGCCTGAACCGCCAGCGTTCGGAGCTTGAACTCAAAGCCAACGAGGCCCGGTCCGACTACCTGGTGCGCGCCCGGGAGGAGCTGGCCAAGGCCAGCGCCGAGGCCGACAGCCTGTCAGAGGTGATCCGCGGGCGCAGCGACTCGCTCACCCGCCTGACCCTGCGTTCGCCGGTGCGCGGCATCGTCAAGGACATCGAGGTGAACACCCTGGGCGGCGTGGTACAGCCCGGGGGCCAGGTGATGAAGATCGTGCCGATGGACGAGCGCCTGCTGATCGAAACCCGCATCGCCCCCCGCGACATTGCCTTCATCCACCCCGACCAGGCGGCCAAGGTCAAGATCAGTGCCTATGACTATTCGGTGTATGGCGGGCTGGATGGCAAGGTGGTGGGTATTTCGCCGGATACCTTGCAAGACGAGGTGAAACCGGAAATCTACTACTACCGCGTGTTCATCCGTACCGAGCAGGACAGCCTGAAGAACAAGGCCGGCAAGCACTTCGCGATTGTCCCGGGCATGATTGCCACGGTGGATATCCGCACTGGCGAGAAAACCATCCTCGATTACCTGATCAAGCCGCTGAACCGGGCCAAGGAGGCCCTGCGCGAGCGGTAACTGGCCGGGGCCGCTTTGGGCCCAATCGCCGGCTCCCACAGGCGCTGCATATCTTTGGGCAACCACCTGTCAGCCCTGATGTGATCCCTGTGGGAGCCGGCTTGCCGGCGATTGGGCCAGAACAGGCAATACAGACCTAAAGCCCGGCCCAACCAGGCCGATAACCGGTTATCCCCCCTGTTTCCCACCGAAGGTCACCATGGCCACGCAAAAAGCCCGCGCGGACTCCTTGTCGCTGCTGCTGTTCACCCTGCGCAGCGGCAAGCTGATGGCAATCAACCTGCTCAAGGTCAGCGAGATCATCCCCTGCCCGCCGCTGACCAAGCTGCCCGAGTCGCACCCCCACGTGAAAGGCGTAGCGACCTTGCGTGGCCATTCGTTGTCGGTCATCGACCTGTCCCGCGCCATCGGCGAGCAGCCGCTGGAGGACCCGCAAGGCGGTTGCCTGATCGTCACCGAGATCAGCCGTTCGCGCCAGGGCCTGCACGTGCAGGCCGTAAGCCGCATCGTGCATTGCCTGAGCACCGACATCAAACCGCCGCCCTATGCCTCGGGCAACCGCTCGTTCATCACCGGTGTTACCCGCGTCGACAACACCTTGGTGCAGGTGCTGGATATCGAGAAGGTCATTCACGGCATTGCCCCGCCTGCGCCAGAGCCCGCGCGCGGCTCAGTAAGCGCAGAAGACGCCAGCCTGCTGGCCGCCACCAATATCCTGGTGGTGGACGACAGCCAGGTGGCCCTGCAGCAGTCGGTGCACACCCTGCGCAACCTGGGCATCGAGTGCCACACCGCGCGCAGCGCCAAGGACGCGATCAATGTGCTGCTGGAACTGCAAGGCACTGCACAGGAGATCAACGTGGTCGTCTCCGATATCGAAATGAGCGAGATGGATGGCTACGCCTTCACCCGAACCCTGCGTGAAACCCCCGACTTCCAGCACCTGTACGTGCTGCTGCACACCTCGCTGGACAGCGCCATGAGCAGCGAGAAGGCAACCCAGGCCGGGGCGAATGCCATCCTCACCAAGTTTTCCTCGCCGGAGCTGACCGATTGTCTGGTGGTGGCAGCACGTGCCGTGGTGTTCGCCGAGCCCTGATATATTCAGCGACAAACTCCCCGGCTTGCTGCCGGGGGTAAGTCGGGCATAATTCGCGCCCTCGCAAAAAATTTGCCGGAACCCGCCATGAAGTATCTCAGCTCCATCCTGCTCGGCTGCGCCCTTTTCAGCGGTATCGCCCAGGCTTCCAGCAGCCAGGCCTGGAACACGCAGCGCCAGCAGATGCTCAAAGCCTGCCTGGCGGCCAGCCAGTTCAAGGACGCCCACGCCCGCGGCAAGCCCGCCGAATTCGACGACCAGGTAGGCATGAGCGCCTTGCTGGTCGAAGGTGTCTACCCGCAAAAGCACATGCAGCAGCGCACTGGCACCGAGCTGTGCCTGTACGACCGCCAACAGCAGCGTGCCTTCGTCAGCGAATGGAGCCCGCAAGCCAAGTGACCGCCACCTTGCGTTTTGGCTGCACCGGATGCGGCAAGTGCTGCAGCGGCCACCATGTCCCCCTGACCCTGGCCGAGGCGGGCCGCTGGGCAACTGACGGCGGTCAGGTGGTTGTGCTGATCGAAGCCTTCGTCACCGATGGCCCGGGCATGCCGGTGGAGCAACGTGAGCATGTGCTGCGCCGGTCGTACCCGGTAGCCTGCGGCAATGGCGAGGCGCGGGTGTCGGTGACCTTTGCCGCGTTCAACCCCGGCCGCTGCCGCAACCTGGACGACAACGACCGCTGCAGTATCTATGAGCAACGGCCGTTGGTGTGCCGCATCTACCCGGTGGAAATCAACCCGCACCTCCCCCTGCGCCCAGAGGCCAAGGACTGCCCGCCAGAAGCCTGGCAGCAGGGGCCTGCGCTGCTTCACGGCACGCAATTGGTGGATGCCGGGCTGGAAGCGCTGGTGCAGGCTTCACGCCAGGCCGACCGTGACGACATTGCCGCCAAGGTGGCGGTGTGCCAGGCACTGGGCATGACCACCAGTGCGCTCAAGGGTAACGGGTTTACCGCCTACCTGCCGGACATGGGCGCGTTTGCCGGAGCGCTGGCGCAGGTGCCGAATGATGACGGTACACAGTGGACCTTGCATGTGGAGGATGAAACGCTGGCGGCGGGCTTGCAGGCGCATGGTTTGCGCACGACCAGCGAGGCCCCGGTGTACTACGCCTTTATCGGTTTCTAGCTCTGCAGGTGGTGGGAGGGGGTTCACTCGCGAAGGAGCAGACCGTGCAGCCGGTTATCTGAAACTGACACGGCTGTCAGCCAGCGGTCACGCTGCCGACCCGGTTCGGCGGCTATAAGATTGAATGACTGACCACCCTTCCCCTCTGGCCAAGGTGCCCGCGCCAATGCGACGTCCGTTCCGCTCTGCCTTGCTTGCCGCCTTGGTACTCATCCTGGTAGCAGCGGGAACCTGGTTCACCCAGCGCCAGCCTGCCCCCGCCGCCCGCACGCAAACGGCCATCCCGGTGCGGGTGGTAACCGTCGCCCAACAGGACGTACCCCGCTACGCCAGCGCCATCGGTTCGGTGCTGTCGCTGCACAGCGTCGAGGTGCGCCCGCAGGTCGAGGGGGTACTGATCCAGGTCCTGGTCAAGGAAGGCCAGTGGGTCAAGCAGGGCGACTTGCTCGCCACCCTCGACGACCGCGCCATACAGGCCCAGCTCGACCAGGCGCGCGCCCTGCTCGGCCAAAGCCAGGCGCAGATCCAGGTGGCGGCAGTGGACTTGCGGCGCTACCGCCTGCTCAGCCGCGATAACGGCGTGTCCAGGCAACAGCTCGACCAGCAACAGGCACTGGTCAACCAGTTGCAGGCCACCGTCAAAGGCAACCAGGCAGCCATCGCCAACGCCCAGGTGCAGCTGTCGTACACCCGGATCCGCTCGCCGGTGACTGGCCGGGTGGGCATTCGCAACGTCGACCCGGGCAACCTGGTACGCACCAGTGACACGCAAGGCTTGTTCAGCGTGACGCAGATCGACCCGATCGCCGTCGAGTTCGCCCTGCCCCAGCATATGCTGCCAACCCTGCAACGCCTGCTCACGGCACCGGCACCTGCGCTGGTGCAGGCGTACATGGACGCTGACGGCGAACGCAGCCTGCTTGGCGAAGGCCACCTGGCGCTGATCGACAACCAGGTTTCCGCCACCACCGGCACCGTGCGGGTCAAAGCCGAATTCGACAACAAGGACGGCCGCCTGTGGCCGGGGCAACTGGTCACCGTCCGCCTGCGCACCGCCGTGCAAGAAAACGCCCTGGTGGTCCCGCCGCCGGTGGTGCAACGTGGGGTGGACGGGCACTTCGTCTACCGCCTGGACGGCGACAAGGTCACCAGCGTGCCGGTCAAGGTGCTGTACCAGGACAGCGAGCTGAACGTCATTGCCGGGGTCAAGCCGGGTGAGCGCGTGGTGCTCGATGGCCAGTCGCGGCTCAAGCCCGGTTCACGGGTAGAGGTCAGCCCCGATGCGCCTACAGCGCCGGCCATGGCAGACCAGCGGAGCCAGCCATGAACACGCGCAACGGTGTTTCAGCCTGGTGCATCGACCACCCCATCGCCACCTTGTTGCTGACCTTCGCCCTGGTGCTGTTGGGCGCCATCGCCTTCCCACGGCTGCCGGTCGCCCCCTTGCCCGAGGCCGATTTCCCCACCATTCAGGTGACCGCGCAACTGCCCGGCGCCAGCCCGGAAACCATGGCCTCGTCGGTGGCAACCCCGCTGGAGGTGCAATTCAGTGCCATCCCCGGCATGACCCAGATGACCAGCAGCAGTGCGCTGGGCTCGACCACCCTGGTGCTGCAGTTCACCCTCGACAAGAACATCGACACGGCCGCGCAGGAAGTGCAGGCGGCGATCAATACCGCCACTGCGCGCCTGCCGCAAGACCTGCCCAACCCGCCCACCTGGCGCAAGGTAAACCCGGCCGACAGCCCGGTGCTGGTGATGACAGTCAGCTCCAGCCAGATGCCCGGCAACGACCTCAGCGACTACGCCGAAACCCTGCTGGCTCGGCAGTTGAGCCAGATCGAGGGGGTCGGCTTGATCAACATCACCGGGCAACTGCGCCCGGCGATCCGCGTGCAGGCACAGCCGGAAAAACTCGCCGCCATCGGCCTGACCCTGGCTGACCTGCGCCAGGCAATTCAGCAAACCAGCCTGAATCTGGCCAAGGGCGCCCTGTACGGCGAACACAGCGTGTCGACCCTGGCCGCCAATGACCAGCTGTTCCACCCCGAAGACTACGCGCAACTGATCGTCTCGTACCGCAACGGTGCACCGGTGTACCTGCAGGACGTGGCCACGGTCATCAGCGGCGCGGAAAACGCCTACGTCAAGGCCTGGTCCGGCGACCAGCCGGGGCTGAACCTGGTGATCTTCCGCCAGCCCGGCGCGAATATCGTCGACACCGTGGACCGGGTCATGGCCGCGCTGCCCAAGCTGCAGGAAATGCTGCCGGCCTCGGTCGAGGTGTCGGTGCTGCAGGACCGCACGCAAACCATCCGCGCCTCGCTGCACGAGGTGGAGCTGACCTTGATGATCGCCGTGGCGCTGGTCATCGGGGTGATGGCGCTGTTCCTGCGCCAATGGTCGGCGACGCTGGTGGTATCCAGCGTACTCGGTGTATCGCTGATCGCCAGTTGCGCACTGATGTATGTGCTGGGCTTCAGCCTGAACAACCTGACCTTGGTGGCCATCGTCATTTCCGTGGGCTTCGTGGTGGACGATGCCATCGTGGTGGTGGAGAACATCCACCGCCACCTGGAAGCCGGCGACGACAGCCGCACCGCAGCGCTAAAGGGTGCCGGGGAAATCGGCTTCACCGTGGTCTCGATCAGCCTGTCGCTGATCGCAGCGTTCATCCCACTGCTGTTCATGGGCGGGGTGGTTGGCCGGCTGTTCAAGGAATTCGCCCTGACCGCCACATCCACCATCCTGATTTCGGTGGTGGTGTCGCTGACCCTGGCGCCGACCTTGTGTGCGCTGTTCATGCACCGCCCACCTGGCGGGCACCAGGGCGGTTTCGGCGAACGCCTGGTCAACTGGTACGAGCGGGGCCTGGACGGTGCCCTCGCTCACCAGCGCGTGACGCTGGGCGTGTTCGCTGTGACCCTGGCGCTGGCGGTCGTGGGCTACGTGGCCATCCCAAAGGGCTTTTTCCCGCTGCAGGACACCGGCTTCATCCTTGGCACCAGCGAGGCGGCCGCGGATGTGTCCTACCCGTCGATGATCGAGAAACACCAGGCGCTGGCGAAAATCATCGGCGCCGACCCGGCGGTGCGCGCGTTCTCGCATTCGGTGGGCGTTACCGGCAGCAACCAGACCATCGCCAACGGCCGTTTCTGGATTGCCCTCAAGCCCCGTGGCGAGCGGGATGTCTCGGCCAGCGAACTGATCGACCGCCTGCGCCCCAAGCTGGCCCAGGTACCGGGGATCGTGCTGTACATGCGCGCCGGCCAGGACATCAACCTCAGCTCCGGCCCTTCACGCACCCAGTACCAGTACGTGCTCAAGAGCAACGACGCCGAGGCGCTCAACCTGTGGACCCAGCGCCTGACCGAGCGGCTGCGCAACAACCCGGCGCTGCGCGACCTGTCCAATGACCTGCAATTGGGGGCCAGCGTCACGCGCATCGACATCGACCGCCAGGCCGCCGCCCGTTTCGGCCTGACCACCACCGACGTCGACCAGGCACTGTACGATGCCTTCGGCCAGCGCCAGATCAGCGAGTTCCAGACCGACACCAACCAGTACAAGGTCATTCTGGAACTGGATGCGCGCCAGCGCGGCAAAGCCGAGAGCCTCAACTACTTCTACCTGCGCTCGCCCCTGAGCAATGAAATGGTGCCCCTGGCGGCCGTGGCCCATGTGGCGCCGCCCAGCACCGGGCCGCTGTCGATCAGCCACGACGGCCTGTTCCCGGCCGCCAACCTGTCGTTCAACCTGGCCCCGGGCGTGGCCCTTGGCGATGCGGTGAGCATCCTTGAACGCACCCAGCGCGAGCTGGGCATGCCCGATTCGATCAGCGGCAACTTCCAGGGCGCGGCGCAGGCCTTCCAAAGCTCGCTGGCGAGCCAGCCTTGGCTGATCCTGGCGGCGCTGGTGGCGGTGTACATCATTCTTGGCGTGTTGTACGAAAGTTTTGTCCACCCACTGACGATCATCTCCACCCTGCCCTCGGCGGGCCTTGGCGCGTTGATCCTGCTGTGGGCCATGGGCCAGGATTTCAGCATCATGGGGCTGATCGGCATCGTGCTGCTGATCGGCATCGTCAAGAAAAACGGCATCCTGCTGATCGACTTTGCCCTGCAAGCCCAGCGCCAGCAGGGCCTTACACCGGAGCAGGCGATTCACCAGGCCTGCTTGACGCGGTTCCGGCCGATCATCATGACCACCCTGGCCGCGCTGCTCGGCGCGGTACCGCTGATGTTCGGCTTTGGCACCGGCGCCGAATTGCGCCAGCCACTGGGCATTGCAGTGGTCGGCGGCCTGCTGGTTAGCCAGGCGCTGACGCTGTTCACCACCCCGGTCATATACTTGGCCCTGGAGCGCCTGTTCCATCGCCGTCAGGCTGCCCGCGCGGCAGCGCCAAGTGCCAGCTAGGACAAGACCATGCGTGTGCTGATCATCGAAGACGAAGAGAAAACCGCCGACTACCTGCATCGCGGCCTCACCGAGCAAGGCTTCAGTGTGGACCTGGCGCGCGATGGCATCGATGGCCTGCACCTGGCACTGGAGGGCGACTATGCCGTCATTGTGCTGGATGTGATGCTGCCCGGGCTGGACGGCTACGGCGTGCTCCGCGCCCTGCGTGCGCGCAAGCAGACCCCGGTGATCATGCTGACCGCCCGTGAGCGGGTCGAAGACCGTATCCGTGGCCTGCGCGAAGGCGCCGATGACTACCTGGGCAAGCCCTTTTCGTTTCTGGAACTGGTGGCCCGGTTGCAGGCACTGACCCGCCGCAGCAGCAGCCATGAGCCCCTGCAGGTTCAGGTGGCCGACCTGTGGATCGACCTGATGGCACGCAAGGCCACGCGGGCCGGCAAGCGCCTGGACCTGACCGCCAAAGAGTTCTCGCTGCTCAGCGTGCTGGCCCGCCGGCAGGGGGAAATCCTGTCGAAGACGGCAATTGCCGAACTGGTCTGGGACATCAATTTCGACAGCGACGCCAACGTGGTCGAGGTCGCGATCAAACGCCTGCGGGCCAAGCTCGACGGGCCGTTCGACCAGAAACTGCTGCACACCATTCGAGGCATGGGTTATGTCCTGGAAAACCGTGCGGGGTAACTCCATTGCGCTGCGTTTGTCGGCGTTGTTCATCCTGGTGGCGTTGGCCGTGTTCCTGCTGATCGGCTCGGCCCTGTATCGCCAGGTCGACCGCAGCCTCGACCTGCTGCCGCAAGCCGAGCTGGAGGCGCGCTTCAGCGTGCTCGAATCCACACTCAACCGCTACGGCACGCCCGAGCACTGGGCCAAGATCATCAACAAGCTGAACCTGCTGAGCGAGGAAGACAAGCGCATCCGTTTCTGGGTGGTCGGTAGCGACCCCGGCTATGAATATGGCCAGCCCAGCGCGCGGGTGCGCCAGTTCGCTGAGGGCGCGCAGGGCATGCGCGACCTGCGCCTGCCGGACCACCCCTACCCGTACAAAGTGCTGGTCAGCGAGCTGCCGGCGCTAGGCCAGCGCCCGCCACTGCGGTTCTTGATTGGCATCGACACCGAAACCTTCTGGCAGGCCCAGCACAGCCTGCTGCTGGCGATCATCGGGCTGGCGGTGCTTGGCGTGCTGCTGGCCTCGGTGCTGGGCTACTGGGTCGCGCGCATCGGCTTGCGCCCTTTGCTGGCGCTTTCCAGGGAAGCCCAGGCACTGGCCCCGCCACGCCTGGACGGGCGCCTGCAAACCCAGGCCCTGGCCCCTGAGCTGGCGCAGTTCGCCAGTGCCTTCAACGCCGCGCTCGACCGGGTCAGCCAGGCCTATTCACGGCTGGAGGCGTTCAATGCCGACGTTGCCCACGAGCTGCGTTCGCCGCTGACCAACCTGATCGGCCAGACCCAGGTGGCGCTGACCCGCGGGCGCAGCGCCGAGCACTACTTCGAAGTGCTGCAATCGAACCTGGAAGAGCTGGAGCGCCTGCGCAGCATCATCAACGACATGCTGTTCCTGGCCAGTGCCGACCAGGGCAGCAAAGCCACTGCCCTGACCCAGGCATCGCTGGCCGAAGAGGTGGCGACCACCCTGGACTACCTTGACTACATTCTCGAAGACGCGCAGGTCAGCGTCAGCGTCAGTGGCGATGCCCAGGTTCCCATCGAAAAAGCCCAATTGCGCCGGGCGTTGATCAACCTGCTGAACAATGCCGTGCAGCATACGGCGCCGCACCAGGTGATCCAGGTAAGGATCGTCCCCGGGCCGCAGCAGGTCAGCATTACCGTGAGCAACCCGGGGCCGGCGATTGCCGACGAGCACCTGCCGCTGCTGTTCGAGCGTTTCTACCGGGTGGATGCGGCGCGCAGCAACAGTGGGGGCGGTAACCATGGCTTGGGCCTGGCCATCGTCAAGGCGATTGCGCTGATGCATGGCGGGGACGTGTTCGTGCGCAGTGAAGCGGGGGCCAATACATTCGGTATCCAGCTCCCGACCTGTAGGAGCGGCCTTGTGTCGCGATGGGGTGCGGAGCAGCCCCTGGTTCAATGACCGGGCCGCAATTGTCGCGGGCTGGCATGCAGCTCATCGAGACACAAGGCCGCTGCTGCAAAGGCAGCGTCTAGCCTGCGGCTTTCAGACGAAAGTCCTGTTGCTTTTGCGTACATCGTTACCTTTTGCGCAACAGTGCTTATCGCACTTCGCTCTGTTTCAAGTGCAATGAAAGGACTAACTTTAGCCCATCCTCATTAGCACTTGCACAGCAAGAAGGTAGTTTCAAATGTCCAACAGTATGGGTATTGCCAGCGTTTTCGTCCTGTCGTCCCTGTTGTTGTCGCCCCTGGCCATGGCCGAAGAATCGCCGGCGTTCGTCAACCGTAACAACGAGCTCGCCGCCGTGCACCAGGAGGCCCGCGAAAGCGTTGCCGCACACAAGGCCGACGTGATGAAAGATGCTGAACAGACAGCTTCCAAGGCCTCTGTCGATGCCAAAGCCGACAGCTGATCAGGCGCTGTTGTTGCTTCCACTTTCCCTTGGCTACGCCATGGGCACAGCCTGTGCCTATATGTTAGCCTTTTAAAGCCGCTGCCCATCAGCGGCTTTTTTTATGTGCCCATAACTCTCAGCCCGGCTGTAACGTTCACCCATAAGAAAGACGCACATTCAAAATAAAAACTGCCCCACCGCCAGACCAAAGGAGCTTCTACCGGTGCCTTCCGCGTTTCGTTTTACCCCGTTTTTCATTGCATTGACTGTAACGATCCCGTGCGCCGCCCAGGCAGATGAAGACAAGGCTGATGGCTTCATCGAAGGGTCGTCCTTCAATCTGCATCTGCGCAATGCCTACTTCAACCGCGACAACCATAACGCCGGCGTGCGCGATACCCGCGAGTGGGGCCAGGGCGCAGTAGCGCGGTTCGAGTCGGGCTACACCCCGGGCACGGTCGGTTTTGGCCTGGACGCCCATGCCATGCTGGGCCTGAAGCTCGACGGCGGCGGTGGCCATGCCGGCACCAGCATCCTGCCCGCGCACATCAAGGACGACGGCGAACTGGGCGCTGCACCCCATTCGTTTTCCACCGCTGGCGCTGCAGTCAAGCTCAAAGCCTTCGACACCGAACTGAAGGCCGGTGACCTGTTCCTCACCAACCCGGTGATTGCCGGCGGCGAAACCCGCATGCTGCCGCAAACCTTCCGCGGTGTGAGCCTGACCAACACCAGCGTCGACGGTTTGCTGCTCGAAGGCGGCCAGGTGAGCTTCACCCACCCGTACAACCAGAGTGGCCACCGCCGCATCGACACCTACTACGGCTCGCTCGACGAACACGACAAGAGCAAGCACCTGAACTGGGCCGGTGCTTCGTGGAGCGGTACGCCGAACATCACCGCCAACCTGTACGCCGCCGAACTGAAGGACATCTGGAACCAGTACTACGCTGATTTCGACTACACCTACGTGGTCAGCGATCTGGTCAGCCTGAACCCCGGTGTGCACTTCTATCACACCCAGGACACCGGCCAGGCCCTGCTGGGCAAGATCGACAACAACACCTACAGCGTGCACTTTACCGTCAACGCCGGGTACCACAGCGTCACCGCCGCCTACCAGCGGGTCAATGGCAACACCCCGTTCGACTACATCAACCTGGGCGACAGCGTGTACCTGGACAACTCGCGCATGTACTCGGACTTCAACGCCCCCAACGAGCGGTCTTGGAAGCTGCAGTACAACTATGACTTCGCAGGTGTCGGCGTGCCTGGCCTGACCAGCTCGCTGTCCTATTCGCGCGGCGAAGCGGACCTGACCAAGGCCACCCAGGACACCACCCATTACGACTACTACCGTGCCGATGGCAAGAACGCCATGCATTGGGAACGCGACCTGGACCTGAAGTACGTGTTCCAGGAGGGTGACCTGAAGGACCTGTCGGTGCTGGTGCGCTATGCCACCCACCGTGGCAGCCAGGGCTATGCCTCGATCGACAGCAACAGCGACAACGACGAACTGCGGGTGATCGTCGATTACCCCGTGAACGTGTTTTGACCCGCCTTTATAGGCAGCACACCTGAACGCCTGTGGGAGCTGGCATGCCCGCGAACACCGGCAAAGCCGGTGCCATACACCGCGGCGCTTGCTTTGCGGGCACGCCCGCTCCCACAGGGTTCAGCGTAAATCCAATATGCAGTACAGCGTGATTCCGTCGGAGAAATCTTGTCCGACAATCCATGCTTCCCTAGAATACCGCCGCCGCGAATGGCCCTGCCCTTGCAGTAGCGAGCATGCCCACCCAATCCCCGCCTCGAGCATTCTACAGGTCGCACCCCGAGCTGGCCCTCAACCTGGGCAGTTGCCTTGCCGTGCTCGCTATTGTGGCGATTGTCAGCTACCTGCTGGCACGCGAGCGGGACAGCGTCGAGCAATCGGCAATGCGTTCAGCCAATAACATCGTGCAACTGATCGAGAGCGACATCCTGCGCAATGCCGAGCTTTACGACCAATCGCTCAAAGGGTTGATCTGGGCCGTTGGGCGCAAGGAGCTTCCGGAAATTCCCGGCCCGTTGCGCCAGCGTCTGCTGTTCAACGAGGCGTTCGTCGACCGCCAACGCGGTGACGTGCTTTGGCTGGACAAGCAAGGCAACGTGGTCGGTGACTCCACCAGCAGCGTGCCGCGCCAGGCCAACTTTGGCGATACCGGCGTCTTCAGGGCGCACCAGCACAATGCTCACCTGGGGCTGCTGGTGGGCCCGCCATTCAAGGCCAAACTGGGTGACCTGGACTGGTGCATCAGCTTCAGCAGGCGTATTTCCGGGTCGCAAGGCGAGTTTGCCGGGGTCGCCGCCGGGGCGCTGCGCCTGTCGTATTTCAACGACTTGTTCCGGCGCCTTGATATCGGCGACGATAGCAGCATCAGCCTGTTGAACACGGATGGGCAGCTGCTCGCCCGCCAAACCCCACGCCCAGAAACGCTTGGGATCGGTACCAATTTTGCCGCTCGGCCGAATTTCAAACGCATTCTCCACGAGCAAAACGGTAGTTTCACCGCACCCGCGACCAGTAACGGCCAGCCACGCATGTTCACCTTCGCACGGGTGGCGCAGTTACCGCTGATCGTAGTGGTGCAGCATTCAGCTGATGAGGTATTCCAGTCGTGGCGGCGCACGGCCACGGTGGTCAGTGTCGCCACGGGTGTGTTGTGCATCGGCATCCTCTGGCTCACCTTGCTGCTGGGCCGGGAGTTGCGCCGCCGCCATGAAGCCGAACAGGGCTTGGCGACACTGGCAGCGACCGACAGCCTGACCGGCCTGGCAAATCGCCGTCGACTGGATCAGGTATTGCGCCAGGAATGGGCCCGGGCGCAGCGCAATCACACGCCACTGGCATTGCTGATGGTGGATGTCGACCACTTCAAGGCATTCAACCAGCGCCATGGTCATGCCGGTGGCGACCATGCCCTGCGCGAGGTGGCCAAGGCAATCGAGGCATGCCTGAGGCGCCCTGCAGATCTGGCTGCTCGCTACGGTGGGGAGGAGTTTCAGGTAGTGCTACCGGAGACCGACCTTTCAGGTGCTCAAGTGATGGCTGAGCGCATCCGTCGGAGCGTAGAGGAACTTGTACCGTTTGCCGATGATGCCCGTGGGGTCACGGTCAGCATCGGCATCGGTCTGTCTGGCACCCAGTACGACCTGGCGAGGTTGCTGGGTGCTGCGGACGAGGCCCTCTACCGGGCCAAGGCCAAGGGCCGTAACCGGGTAGACGGGCCAGAGGCTTAAGAGCGGGCGCGAGCAGCGTTGCGCAGTGCTTTCACTTGGTCGTGGTTGCGCTGCACGCCTTGCAGTTGCTTCTCCACCAGGGCATAGGTAGTGTCTGAGGCAGTGCGGCCCAGTTTAACCAGCTTCTCGCGGGCTTCCTTGTAGGCCTTCAGGGCATGGTCCTCACCGCGCTCCACTTCGTTGAGCACTGCTTCTTCATCCTTGCCGGTGACCATCGCCTTGAGGTTGACCCAGCCGCGATGCAAGTCGCCACTGATGCTGGTAGAGGTTTCCGGGTCGCCACCCAGGCGGCGCACTTCGCTTTGCAGTTCACCGGCCGCATTGGCGCATTCGCCGGCGCGCTGGACGAAGAACGCTTTCAGCTCAGGGTTCTTCACATCATCGGCCGAGGCCTTGAAGCCTTTCTCACCATCCTTGCTGTATTCGATCAGGTCGTTCAGTACATCGATCACGTCTTTGTTCGGGTTGCTCATGGTAAAGCTCCTTGGCAGGTGATAGTCATCTGGATAGGAGCAGCGTTCGTGCCAACCTGGAATGATCTTGGATACCCTTTAATATCAACAGCTTACATAAGAGCCCAAAAAGCCGGATACCGGTGTTCTGCATGATTACCGCTTGGGCGCTCGTGCAGATTGCAGTATGGTCGGCGCTTCATCATAACCCGGTCTCTTCTGATGAACCCCGAAACCCTGGAACTGTTGGTGACCCGCACGATGCCCTTCGGCAAATACCAGGGGCGATGCATTGCCGACTTGCCGGGAGACTACCTGGCCTGGTTCGCACGCAAGGGTTTCCCTACGGGGGAACTGGGGGGGTTGCTGGCGTTGATGCATGAGATCGACCATAACGGCCTGGGTGATCTGCTAAAGCCATTGCGGCAAAAGCACGGGTGAACCCGCTCCCTCAGGCTGGCCCGCACAATCTGCAAGCCTGCGCGAATCCTGTAGGAGCGGGTTTACCCGCGAAGAGGCCAGTACTGCCTATACAAACCGCTAGCCTTTAACCGGCGCCACGGCCAGCTCCACCCGCTCACTCTTCTTGATCACGGCATAGACCACCGCCGTGAGCAAACTGCCCGCGACAATCGCCAACAGGTACAGCAGCGCGTGGTTGATCGCATTAGGGATAAGCAGCACGAACAAGCCGCCATGCGGGGCCATCAGCTTGCAGCCGAAGTACATCGACAATGCCCCGGTCAACGCACCACCGGCGACACTGGCCGGAATGACCCGCAGCGGGTCTTTGGCAGCAAACGGGATCGCCCCTTCCGAGATGAAGCAGAGCCCCAACGCCAGGGCCGCCTTGCCGGCTTCGCGCTCGCTTTGCGCGAACTTGCGTCGGGCAATGAAGGTGGCGATACCCAGGCCGATGGGCGGCACCATGCCCGCCGCCATGGTCGCGGCCATGGGGGCGTAGCTCGACGAGGCCAGCAGCCCCACCGAGAACGCATAGGCGGCCTTGTTGATCGGCCCGCCAAGGTCGACGCACATCATGCCGCCCAGCAACAGCCCCAGCAGAATGGCGTTGGTGGTGCCCATGCTGTCAAGGAAGCGGGTAAGGCCTTCCAGCATGGCTGCAACCGGCTGGCCGACCACGTAAATCATCACCAGGCCGGTGAACAGGCTTGCCAGCAACGGGATGATCAGGATCGGCTTGAGCGCCTCCAGGCTGCTGGGCAAACGGGCCCAGCGGGCGATGGCCTTGGCGCTGTAGCCCGCCAGGAAACCGGCCACGATGCCGCCAATGAAGCCGGCACCCAGGGTGCTCGCCAGCAGGCCACCGATCATGCCCGGCGCCAAGCCGGGGCGGTCGGCGATAGACCAGGCAATATAGCCCGCCAGCAGTGGCACCATCAGTTTGAAGGCCGCTTCGCCACCAATCTGCATCAGCGCCGCCGGCAAGGTGCCGGGCTCCTTGTAGGCCTCGATGCCGAACACGAATGACAGCGCGATCAGCAGGCCGCCCGCCACCACCATCGGCAGCATGAACGACACGCCAGTCAGCAGGTGCTTGTACACCCCAGTCTTTTCACCCTTGGCGGGCGCGGCCGCCGCGGCATCGGCGCTGTTTTCCACCTTGCCTTCGGCCAAGGCCTTGTCCAGCGTGGCCCGCGCCTGCTTGAGGGCGACCCCGGTACCACAGCGGTAAATACGTTTGCCGGCAAAGCGGGCGGTGGGCACCTCAATGTCGGCGGCCAACAGCACCACATCGGCCTGGGCGATGGCTTCGGCAGACAACGGGTTGCGCGCGCCGACCGAGCCCTGGGTTTCCACGGTGAGCTGGTAGCCCACTTGTTGCGCGGCCTGCTGCAAAGCCTCTGCGGCCATAAAGGTGTGGGCGACACCGGTCGGGCAGGCTGTGACTGCAACAATCTGCACACCGGCAGAACGCTCTTCCAGCGCCGGCTTGCCTGGGGCATCCGTGAGCAAGCGGGCGTTGGCCGCCGCCTCATCGAGAAAACCTTCGCGGTCGGCCAGGGCCTGCGACGGCGTGCTCTGGAACAGGCGCTTGCCGACAAAGCGGGACAGGTCAACCGGGCCGGTGCTGACCACCAGCACCCAGTCGGCCTCGGCAATTTGCGTCGCGCTCAGTTGCCGCTCGGGGTGTTCGGCATCCTGCACCTCGACACTGGTGCTCCAACCGCGCCGCTGGGCTGCGGCAGACAGCAAGCGGGCACTCAGCAAACTCGACACCTGGCCATTAGGGCAGGCGGTGACAATGGCAATGTTCATCGGCAACCCTCTTGTTGTTCTGTCAGTTGCACGGCCGCCTGCAGCCGAGCCAGTTGCTCACGGTCGCAGATGCCGAAGCCAACCTGGGTGACGGCCTGGGCGGCGATGGCGGTGGCCCGGGACAGGGTCTGCGCGGGTGCTTCGCCCTGCAGCAGGCCATGCACCATGCCGGCGACCAGGGAATCCCCAGCCCCCACCGTGCTGGCGACCCGCACCGTGGGCGGAACTGCGTGCAGCACGCGGTCGCGCATGTACCAGCTGACCCCCTGCTCACCCGCCGACACCACGACGTGTTCGATGCCGCTGGCCAACAGGCGCTCGGCAGCGGCGCCTTGCTGCGCCTGGGTAACCACAGCCTCACCGAGCACTTCGCCCAGCTCTTCGGTGTTGGGCTTGACCAGCCACGGCGCGCTTTGCAAACCAGCCCGCAAAGCTTCACCGCTGCTGTCCAGGGCCACCTTGAGGCCTTGGGCCTTGAGCTGTTCGAGCAATTGTTGGAACCACTCGGCGCTGACCCCACGCGGCAGGCTGCCGGCCACCACCACCGCATCGTGGCCTGGCGCGACCTGGGCCAGGCGGCTGAGCAAGGCATCGCGCGCCGCCTGGTCCACCTGCGGGCCTTGGCCGTTGATGTCGGTCACGCGGCCATCGGCTTCGACCAGCTTTATGTTGCTGCGGCTTTCACCCGCCACGCGGACAAAGCAGTCGGCGAAGCCGCGCGTTTCAATCAGCGCCTCGAACGGTTGCAGGTTGTCGCCCCCGAGGAAGCCGCCCACGGTTACGCTGTGCCCCAGGTCGGCCAGCACCTGGGCGACGTTCAGCCCCTTGCCGGCGGCGTGGCTGTGCTGCGCCTGGCTGCGGTTGACTTGCCCTGGGCGCAAGGTGCCCAGGCCGATGGTGATATCCAGCGCCGGGTTCAGGGTAAGGGTGAGGATCTTGGCCATTCAGTAACGCTCCACCAGCGCGCGTACCGCTGCCGCGCTGTCCTGTTGCAGGGCCTCGCGCGCCAGGGCGCGGGCCGTCTGGTGATCGGCCTGGCGGACCAGGGCCTTGACTTCGGCAATGCTGCGCGCGGCGACGCTGAGTTCATCCACGTCCAGGCCCAGCAGCACGGCGACCGCTTGCGGGTCGGCCGCCAGCTCCCCGCACACACCTACCCATTTGCCATGGGCATGGGCGGCACGCACCGTCATGTCGATCAGGCTGAGCACCGCCGGGTGCAGGCCGTCGGCCTGGGCCGAGAGGCTCGGGTGGCCACGGTCGATGGCCAGGGTGTACTGCGTCAGGTCGTTGGTGCCGATGCTGAAAAAGTCCACTTCGCGGGCCAGCTGTGGCGCCAGCAGGGCTGCCGAGGGGACCTCGACCATGATGCCCAGTTGCAGGTCGGCGACCGGGATTTCGGCACGCAAACGCTCGACCATGGCCCGCGCCTCACGCCATTCGTGCACCTGGCCGACCATGGGGAACATGATACGCAGCGGCCGCTGGTCGGCGGCCCGCAGCAACGCGCGCAACTGGTCTTCCATGACGTGCGGGCGCTGCAGGGTCAAGCGCACGCCGCGCACGCCAAGGAACGGGTTTTCTTCGGCGGCAATCGGCCAATAGGGCAACGGTTTGTCACCGCCGACATCCAGGGTACGTACTACCAGCGGTCGCCCGTCCAGGCCATCGAGCACACGGCGGTACTCGGCCTCCTGGGTGGCCACGTCCGGCGCTTGAGGGTGCGCCATGAAAATCAGCTCGGTGCGCAGCAGGCCCACGCCCTCGGCACCTTGGTCCACCACCTTGGCGATGCCAGTGCTTTCGCCGATGTTGGCAAACACCTCGACTGCATGCCCATCACGGGTAACCGCGGGCTCGAAACGGCTGGCCCAGGCAGCCTGCAAACGCTGCTCGCGCTGGTCGCGCTCGGCCAGCGCGCGTTGCAGCTCATCGGCCGGCGGCGCCACGCTGACCGTACCGCGCTGGCCATCGAGCAGCAGCGGTGTACCGCTTTGCAGCAGCAGTATTGCGGCCCCTGCGCCAACCACGGCGGGGATACCCAGGGCCCGGGCGACGATGGCGCTGTGCGCGGTCGCGCCGCCCTGGGCGGTGACGATACCGGCCACCCGGCTCGGGTCCAGCCGGGCGACATCGGAGGGGCCCACTTCGGTCATGACCAGCACGTAGGGCTGCTCGGGTTCCACTTGCGCCTGCACCCCGCACAACTGCGCCAGCACGCGACGGCCCACGTCACGCAGGTCGGCGGCGCGCTCGGCCAGCAAGGCATCGTGCAAGGCCTCCTGCTGGCGGGCCGCAGCCTCGATGACCGCCATCCACGCGGCGGCGGCGCTCTCGCCTTGGGCCAGGCGCTGTTCGACATCGTCGGTCAGGGCGGGGTCGGCAAGCATCTCCTGGTGGGTGACGAAAATCTCGCCAATGGCTTTGTCGCTGCGCTGCACCAGCGCCTGCAGTTCACTGCTCACGACCGCCAGGGCGTCGCGCAGCTTCTGCCGCTCCTGCGTGCACGACTCGCCACGCAGGGGGTAGTCGAACTCGCGCTCGACACACACGTGCGCGGGGCCGCTGGCGATGCCTGGGGCGGCGCCCACGCCTTGAATGCGGCTCCCGGCCGGTGGCGCTTGTACCTCCTCGGGCGCGGCCTCCGGTTCAGCGCTGGTGCCCTGTGGCAGCGGCTCGACTTCCTCGCCCAGGCCCTGCTCGATGGCGGCCAGCAGCGCTGGCAAGGCATCGGCGGCAACCGCGGGTTCGGCCAGCAATTCCAGCACCTGGCCACGGCGGGCGCCCAGGCTGAGCAGCTTGCTAAGGCTCTTCACCGACACCGCTGGCTGCGCGCTGTCGGCCAGACGCACGCGGATGTCCCCTTCAAAGCCTTTGGCCAGCTGCGCCAGCACCTTGGCCGGGCGGGCATGCAACCCATGCGGGTTGGCCAGGACCACGCGGGCGCAGGGCCAGTCTGGGGGTGCCTCGCCTCCCAGTACCTCCAGCACCGCACGGCTACTGGTGGCCTGGTAGAGCGTCTGCCCACGGCCTTCGATCAGTACTTCGCACAGCCGCTCGAGCAAGGCCTGGTGGGCAGCCCCGAGGCTGGCCAGGCA
Source organism: Pseudomonas sp. NY5710 (assembly GCF_013305665.1). Lineage (NCBI taxonomy): Bacteria > Pseudomonadati > Pseudomonadota > Gammaproteobacteria > Pseudomonadales > Pseudomonadaceae > Pseudomonas > Pseudomonas sp. NY5710. Next base: position 823,618 of record NZ_CP045554.1, on the reverse strand, counting down.
GAACAGGCCATTGAGCGGCTGGTCACGGTAGCGCAGCGGCTGTTGCGGGGTGACGAAGGCCAGGCCTGGCTGGCGCACCTGGCGCTCGCTGTGCAACCACCACAGGCCTTCGCCCAGCGGCAGCGGCTCGGCCTGCTGCAGCACGGCGGCAAAACCGCTGTCGACGCAGTCGGCGCGCTGCAACAGCCGGGCCCCACGCCAGGCCAGCTCGTCGAAGTCTTCGGCCGGCAGGTTCAGGCCGACCAGTTGCGCATCCAGGGCCAGCGCTTGCGGCGCGCCTTGCAGCAGCTTGAGCAACGCCTCGGCGGAGCTGGCCCGGCGCAGCGCTTCGGCCAGGTCGGTTTCGCCCAGTGCACGGGTCAACAGTTGCAGCAGGCGCAGGTGTTCATCGGAACGCGCAGCGATGCCGATGGCCAGGTAGACCATCTGCCCATCACCCCAGTCCACCCCTTCAGGGAACTGCAACAGGCGTACGCCGGTGGCATACACCAGGTCACGGGTTTGCGGCGTACCATGGGGAATGGCGATGCCCTGGCCAAGGAAGGTAGAGCCTTGCGCCTCACGGGCTTGCAGCCCTTGCAAGTACCCGTCGGCAACCAGGCCATCGGTAACCAGCCGGTCGGCCAGCAGGCGCAGGGCCTCAGCCTTGTCGGCTGCCGTCTGACCCATGGCTATCTGCTCCTTGGCGAGCTCGAGCATGACCTTCTCCTTATGCAGTTCCCGTTGGGGGTACTGGAGTATTGTTGTGAAATTCACGTAACGGCCAGGGGCTGGCTGCAGGCCTCGAGCTGCGCGTTGCAAGCGAAAGCAGGCAGTGCACCGACACGCTTTTTCTTATAGCTTGCAAGTTGAAATTTGCAGCTTGGGGCTGCCAGCCTAACGCTTGCAGCTTTCTCGGCCGAGGCAGAAAATCGGCAGCTGAAACGTTTAATCTGACCAGGCGGCCACGTTACTCGATAATCTGCCAAGGAAAAAGCCCCATCTTGTCGGACAATTGCGACAATAGTCGTCTGCGCGGATGGCCGGTAGCCGGTCAAACTAGCCGGCCCGGCCTGCCCGCCAGCCCCGGTAACAACAAGGAAAATTCGGTGAAACTCAGCGATATCGCCCGTCTGGCCGGTGTGTCCGTGACCACCGCCAGCTACGTCATCAATGGCAAGGCTGAACAGCAACGCATCAGCAGCAGCACGGTCGACAGGGTGCGCGCGGTGGTCGAGGCCCACGGCTTTACCCCCAACCCACAGGCTGCTGGCCTGCGCAGCCGGCATACCCGTACCCTGGGGTTCATTCTCCCGGATCTGGAGAACCCCAGCTACGCGCGCATTGCCAAGCAACTGGAACAGGGCGCCCGCGCCCGCGGCTACCAGTTGCTGATCGCCAGCAGCGATGACCAACCCGAAAGCGAACGCCAGTTGCAGCAACTGTTCCGTGCCCGTCGTTGCGATGCGCTGTTCGTTGCGAGTTGCCTGCCAGCCGAAGATGACAGCTACCGCGAACTGCAGAACAAAGGTCTGCCGGTGATCGCCATCGACCGCCGCCTGAACCCTGCGCATTTCTGTTCGGTGATCAGCGACGACCGCGACGCCAGCCGCCAGCTGGCCGCCAGCCTGCTGCGCGCCGCGCCACGCAGCATTGCCTTGCTCGGCGCCCGCCCGGAACTGTCGGTCAGCCAGGCCCGTGCCGGTGGTTTCGATGAAGCGCTGCAAGGCTATGCCGGTGACGTGCGCCGCTACCAGGGCGAAGCCTTCAGCCGGGCATGCGGCCAGCGCCTGATGCAACAACTGATCGACGACCTGGGGGGCCTGCCCGATGCCCTGGTGACCACCTCGTATGTGCTGCTGCAAGGGGTATTCGACACACTGCAGGCGCGCCCCGCCGGCTCCCGGCAGTTGCAGTTGGGCACGTTTGGCGACAACCAGTTGCTGGACTTCCTGCCACTGCCGGTCAATGCCATGGCCCAGCAGCACGGCCTGATCGCCGCCACTGCGCTGGAACTGGCGCTGGCCGCCATCGAGGAAAAGCGCTACGAACCTGGCGTGCATGCCATAGGCCGTACGTTCAAACAACGCATCGCCGCAGGCTGAACATGCAGCTGATTGACACCCACACCCACCTGGACTTCCCCGACTTCGACGCCGACCGCCCGCGCGTGCTGACCAACGCGGCGGCCCGCGGGGTGAAACGAATGGTCGTGCTTGGGGTGTACCAGGCGAACTTCCAGCGGGTGTGGGCGCTGGCCAGCGGCGAACCAGGCCTGTTCGCCGCGCTGGGCCTGCACCCGGTCTACCTGGAGCAGCATCGGCCCGAGCACCTGCAGCAATTGCGCGAGTGGCTGGAGCGCCTGCGCGGTGACCCACAGCTGTGTGCAGTGGGCGAATTTGGCCTGGACTATTACCTCGAACACCTGGACAAGGCCCGCCAACAGGCGTTGTTCGAAGCACAACTGCAGATGGCGTGTGATTTCCAGCTGCCGGCGCTGTTGCACGTGCGCCGCAGCCATGCCCAGGTAATTGCCACGCTCAAGCGCTACAAACCGGCACGGGCGGGGGTGGTGCATGCCTTTGCCGGCAGTTATGAAGAGGCCCGCGAGTACATCAAGCTGGGCTTTCGGCTGGGGCTGGGCGGTGCAGCGACTTGGCCGCAGGCGTTGCGGCTGCGCAAGACCCTGGCGCGCCTACCGCTGGACAGCGTGGTGCTGGAGACCGATGCGCCAGACATGGCGCCGGCCATGTTCCCAGGGGCGAGGAACAGCCCCGAGCATTTGCCCGAGATAGCCAATGCCCTGGCGCAAGTGATGGGTGTCGAGGCCGGCGAACTGGCAGCAGCGAGTACTCGCAACGCGTGTGAGCTGTTCGGCTGGTAGCCGCGCTGCCCCCGCCTGATTTCAGGCCAGCACCGTCCACAGCGCGAACGCGGCATACCACAACACCGCGCAGCGCAGCAGCAGCTCCCACAGGCTGTCCAGGCGCCCCAACTCACGCTGGCTGTGTTCATCGTCGGGAATGTCGTCGGCAACGCGCCCGACCCGGGCCACCAGGTGTGCGGCGCTGATGTGCCAGTTAAGCACCTCGTGCAGCATCACCCGCGTCACCGCCAGGAAATTACCCACCAAAGCAAAGCTCAACGCCAGCACGCGCACCGGCAGCCAGTCCATGATGTGCCGCAACTGCTCGGCGCGCGCCTTCAGCACCGCTTGCCCGCTGTGCCCAGCGCACAGCGCCAGTAACCGATAAGCCAACGCTGCCCCCGGCCCCAGCACAAAATACCAGAAGATCACGGCGAAGAAGCCCTGGTACACCTGCCACAGCAAGTTGCCCTGCACCCGCACCAACAACGTGTGCGGCTCATCCGCCGCCAGGCCAAGGTCGCGCTCTGCCACGTGCAAGGCAGCCTGGTCATCGCCCCGGCGCCAGGCGTCGCGGAACGGGCCGAGCGAGGCCTTGGCGTCACCGCGGCCCAGGCTGTAGACCAACACCAGCAGATGCACCGGCAGCGCCAGCAGGCCATAGGCCACCGGCTCCAGTACGTGCAACAGCAAGACCAGCAGCGCGACCGGTGCCAGCACCAGAAGCGTCAGCGTCCACCACGGGTGAAGCTTGCCGCTACGCTCCAGGCGCACCAGCTCACCAAGGAAAAAACCATCCCTTTGCACCTGATGGCGAAGGGCCGAGAACTTCTCGACCCACAGCGCCAGCACCAACACCAGAAAACTCATGCCTTGTCCTCGTTGTGCTGCAGCGCATCACGGTAGCGCGGCCAGTCGAATGCCGGGCCGGGGTCGGTCTTGCGTTGCGGGGCAATGTCGCTATGACCCTGGATACGGCCCAGGTCGATGGCCGGCCAGGCGCAGCAGATGTGCCGGGTGAGCTGTTCCAGGACAGTGTACTGGGCATCGGTATAGGGCAGGTCGTCAGTGCCTTCCAGCTCGATGCCGATGGAAAAGTCATTGCAGCCCTCGCGGCCGTCGAAGCACGAAACACCTGCATGCCAGGCGCGGTCGCACAACGACACGAACTGAGTCACCGCGCCATCACGCTCGACGAACAGGTGGGCAGACACGGTCAGGTGGCTGATGCTGGCAAAGTACGGGTGTTCCTGGGGGTCCAGGCGGTTCTGGAAAAACTGCTGAACCTTGCCGGTACCGAAACACGCCGGCGGCAAGCTGATGTTGTGAATCACCAGCAGGGAAATCGCTTCACCTTCCGGCCGAGCATTGAAGTTGGGCGAAGGGCAATGGGTGATTCCGTTTCCGTGGAACCAGCCAGTGGCACGGTCCAATTGCATGGGGCAGATCCTGAAAACGCCTTGAACAGGACAACAGTATGCCTTGCGGCTCACGCCCTGTGCAGGTGAAAGATCACGGGCGCAGGCCGTCAAGTACGGCCTCCAGTGCACGCTCGAACAACAGCCCGTCACCCAGCACCCGCACTTCGCCGCGCTGCAGTGCCCTGGCCAGGCTGGCGCTGCTCCACTCTCGCACGTTCAGGCCGGTGCGGTTGCTGAACACCAGCCTGTCGCTGTTCTCGACACGTGCTACCAGCTTGCAGCGCAGCGGTGGGTCTTCATCCAGCACCTGGACCCAGGTTCCGACGCGCAGGCGCTGCGCCTGGCGCACTGCCGCAGCGTGCCCGCTGTCGCCCCCTGGCGGCGGGCAGCCTGGTTCTTCGGCACTTGCCAGGACAATCGCTTGCGTCACCCGCACCTGGTCCAGGGGTTGCCACTGGCCTTCCCCGCAGGCGCACAGGTGCAACCGCTCAAGCTGCTGGAAGAACGCGCGGGTAGTGAGCGAGTCCTGCGCCACGCTGGCCAGGCCGTCGCGCAACGCCTTGAGCAGGCCTGGCACCTGCTGCAACAAGGTTTGCGGCTCACGCCCCGGGGTCACGCTGTGCAGCAGGGTGTCCATGGTCTGCACGGCATCGCACCACGCCCTGGAGCCCTCGCCGTGCTTCAGCCAGGCCAGCAACAGGACCTGGCTCCAGGCCTGTACCAGCATCTGCACCACCACCTGGGGCAACACCTGGCCGCGCAGACGCTGGTTGAGCAATTGCTGCACCTGGTGCCTGGCCTGCAGGGTGCGTGCGCGGCCCTCTTCGGCGTCGCGGGTACGTTGCTCGAGCAAATCGCTGCGCCGCCGCTCTTCTTGGCTGAACGCCAGAAAATCTTGCAGCAGGTCGTCGAACACGCGGGTGTCTTCGTCAAAATCACTGAGCACGCGTTGCACGATCAGCGCCACCCGCACGTGCAGACTGTCACGCACATCTTCGCGGCCGCTCTCCCAGCCGATCGCTGCCGCTGCGATTTCGTTGAGCAGCCGACGCGCGGGGTGGCCAGCCCGGCTGAACAACCCCTTGTCCAGCAGCGCCACCTTCAGCAGGGGAATGTGCAGCCGGATGATCAGCGCCCGCAGGCTGGCCGGCAGGTTGTCGTCCTGCTGAATGAACCGGAACAGCAGGTTCACCAGGTTGATCATGTCTTCGTCGGCGACCGCGATGCGCCTGCGTATACCACTGCGCACGCTGACCCGCAGCAGCAATTGCTCAAGCTGTTGGCCAAGCTCGAAATCATCTGCCTCGTGCGTGGCAGGCACGTAGTGCTGCAAGTGGGTCAGTAACCGCAGCAGGTCGGCAGTGCTGATCGGCTGGGCGGCAGCCACCGCCTGCAAACGTGGGGCAAATTGCCCCCGCACCGGCGCCAGCAGGGTTTGCAACGAGGCAAAAAACGCCTGCCCGGCCGCGTCCGCGCCCACATCCTGGCCTGGCATGGGCGGGCAGCGTCGCGCGCCCATGCGCCGCTGCTCGGCAGGCCGGCGCGGAAGCGGTTGCAGTTCGGGCAGCACACCGGCGGCCGCCAGCAGCTGGTTGGCCTCGCCGTAGATCACATCGGCATCACTGAGCACATAGCGCTCGAACAGCGTGAGCAACACCAGCTTCACCCGCAGGCAAACCCCCAGGCTACGCCCGGCATCGAGGAAGTAACCGCATAATGCAGCGGGCCCCAGCGGGTTGTCGCGCTCGTACACGGGGCGGTCGAGCACCACCTGCAAGCGTAGCCCCAGCTGTTGCAAGGCCGGGCGGTGACGGGCCAGCACCCGCTCCACCATGCCTTCGACAGCAGCGCCCCGCTCGGCCTGCGCTTTGCCGCATGTGTTCCCCGGCAGGGCCAGGTACTGCAACAGGTCCGCCTGGCCGATGCGGGCGAAGGTGGCATGGAAGATGTCGAGAAAGCCACGCTCGATGCTTTTGCGCTTCAGGCGCAGGTCGCGCATGGCCTCGAAATACAAGTTCTGGTCGGCGTGCTCGAAGGCTTTGTCAGCCATCTCGAACAGGGTGTCGTCAGCGTTGTCGAACAGCGCCTGCAAGCCCAGCCGCAACTGCAGGGCGGCCTTGTCGCGTACTTGCAACAGCAATACCGGAAGGCAAGGCAGAGGCGCACGCCGGCCTCGGTCGATGGCTGCCGCCAGGGGCACCACCTTGCCTTCTTCATGCATCCTGGACTCCTTGCAGGGTGTGTGGCCCGCCGTAGCAGGTGTCGTCAAAGCTATGACGCCAAATACTGGTCGCCATTATCAGCAAAAACCCGCAGCGCTGCCAGCACGGATTCAGCCCAGGCAGGCGCCCGCCACCCGCCGACCAAAGGTCGTCGCCAAGGCGGCTGTACACACCAGCCCCCTGCCCTATAATCGCCGGCATCTTGCTTGTGGAGCCGACCATGCCGAACCTACGCCTAGCCGACCTGACCGCTGAAATCGAAGCCAACGTGCGCCGTGCGCTGTTGGAGGACATCGGCAGTGGCGACATCACCGCGCAGTTGATCCCGGCCGAGCGCCTGGCCAAGGCGACCATCATCACCCGCGAGGACTGTGTGATTGCCGGCACTGCCTGGGTCGATGCGGTGTTCCGTCAGCTCGACCCGCGGGTGGCGGTGCACTGGGAAGTCACTGACGGTGACCGTGCCAGCGCCAACCAGCCCCTGTTTCACCTCGAAGGCCCGGCCCGTTCGCTGCTCAGCGGTGAGCGCAGTGCCCTGAACTTCCTGCAACTGCTGTCGGGTGTCGCCACCCGTGCGCGCTTTCTTGCCAGCCTGGTAGAAGGCACCCAGGTGCGCCTGCTGGACACGCGCAAAACCCTGCCTGGCCTGCGCCTGGCGCAAAAGTATGCGGTGACCTGTGGCGGTTGCGACAACCACCGCATCGGCCTGTACGACGCTTTCCTGATCAAGGAGAACCACATCGCCGCCAGCGGCGGCGTGGCTCAAGCCGTAGCGGCCGCGCAGCGCATTGCCCCGGGCAAACCGGTGGAAATAGAAGTGGAAAGCCTTGGCGAATTGCGCGAGGCGCTGGCGGCGGGGGCCGACATCATCATGCTCGACGAACTGAGCCTGGAAGAAATGCGTGAGGCTGTCCGCATCACGGCAGGCAAGGCCAAGCTGGAGGCCAGCGGCGGGGTCAACGAGAGCACCCTGCGGGTGATTGCCGAAACAGGCGTGGACTACATCTCGATCGGGGCGATGACCAAGGATGTGAAGGCGGTCGACCTGTCGATGCGGCTGAGCCTGTGAGCTGATCACAGGCAAGCCAGCTCCCACATTTTGTAGGAGCGGCCTTGTGTCGCGATGGGCTGCGCAGCAGCCCCAATCAGTCTGCGATCACACTTGAGTGGACAGCATCAGGCTTTCGAGCCGATTTCCTGTTGGGGCGCTTGGCGAATCAAAACGAGGCGTTGGCCAGCCCGTCCAGGTAGCGCTCGACGTCCAGCGCTGCCATGCAGCCAGCACCGGCCGAGGTGATCGCCTGACGGTACACGTGGTCGGCCACGTCACCGGCCGCGAATACGCCTTCGACGTTGGTGGCGGTAGCATTGCCTTCACGGCCGCCGTTGACCACCAGGTAGCCGTCCTTGAGGGTCAGCTGGCCTTCGAACAGCGACGTGTTCGGGGTATGGCCAATGGCAATGAACACGCCATCGACCTTGATTTCATCGCTGCTGCCGTCGTTGTTCTTCAGGCGCGCACCGGTCACGCCCATGTTGTCACCCAGTACTTCGTCCAGGGTGGCGTTGAGCTTGAGCTCGATCTTGCCTTCGGCCACACGGGCGTTGAGCTTGTCGACCAGGATCTTCTCGGCGCGGAAGGTTTCGCGGCGGTGCACCAGGGTCACCTTGCTGGCGATGTTGGCCAGGTACAAAGCCTCTTCCACGGCAGTGTTGCCACCGCCCACCACAGCGACCGGCTTGTTGCGGTAGAAGAACCCGTCGCAGGTAGCGCAGGCCGAAACGCCCTTGCCCATGAAGGTTTCTTCCGACGGCAGGCCCAGGTAGCGGGCGCTGGCGCCTGTGGCGATGATCAGTGCGTCGCAGGTGTACTTGCCGCTGTCACCCTGCAGGGTGAACGGCTTGTTGGCCAGGTCGACAGCGTTGATGTGGTCGAACACGATTTCGGTTTCAAAACGCTCGGCATGCTCCTGCATACGCTGCATCAGGGCCGGGCCAGTCAGGCCGTGCGGGTCGCCCGGCCAGTTGTCGACTTCGGTAGTGGTGGTCAGCTGGCCACCGGCCTGCATGCCGGTGATCAGCAGCGGCTTGAGGTTGGCACGGGCGGCATAGACCGCAGCGCTGTAACCGGCAGGGCCGGAACCCAGAATGATGACGCGCGAATGACGTACTTCAGACATGTCGAACTCCTGTCGAGCGGGCCGGTCTCGATACACCGGCGGCGCCAGCTGGAAAATTTAAAAGGACCCACGCAGCACTTGGGGAAGGCTACAACGCGCAGGCCCAGAAAGCGGAAAGTTGAACGCACTGTAGCGAGGTCGCAAAGATTAAGGAAATATCCTTCGACAATCCACCTCATAGGCATCGTCTATGCTGCGATTTCATCGGTGATCATACTGTCGATGCTTTTGTTACAGCCGGTTTCCCGACCCCATGCTGCCTTTCGTCGGCACGCCAAACTCGGTAAGGTCAGCGCGTTTCCCTTCTCTGCGGAGTACCCTGATGCAAGCCCCTGTCCTCTCTGGCCCCCAATACCTGCGCGAAGGCCTGAAACTGGTGCTCAGCCCCAACCTGCGCTTGTTCGTGCTGCTGCCGCTGGCGGTCAACCTGCTGCTGTTCGGTGGCCTGATCTACTTCGCCGGGCACCAGTTCAGCCTGTGGGTGGATACCCTGATGCCGACCTTGCCCAGCTGGTTGAGCTTTCTCACGTACATTCTCTGGCCGTTGTTCGTCGCCCTGGTGGTGTTGATGGTGTTCTTCACCTTCACGCTTGTCGCCAACGTCATCGCCGCGCCGTTCAACGGCTTTCTCGCCGAAAAGGTTGAAGTGGTGGTACGTGGCGAAGACAACTTCCCGGCGTTCAGCTGGGGCGAACTGCTGGCAATGGTACCGCGTACCCTCAGTCGCGAAATGCGCAAGCTGGGCTACTTCCTGCCACGGGCCATCGGCCTGTTCATCCTCTCGCTGGTTCCGGTGGTCAACGTGGTAGCTGCGCCGCTGTGGCTGATCTTCGGTGTATGGATGATGGCCATCCAGTACATCGACTATCCGGCAGACAACAACAAGATGAGCTGGCAGGACATGCTCGCCTGGCTGCGCCAGAAGCGCTGGCAGAGCCTGGGCTTTGGCGGGGTGACGTACCTGGCGTTGCTGATCCCGGGGGTGAACGTGCTGATGATGCCTGCGGCGGTGGCCGGCGCCACCCTGTTCTGGGTGCGGGAAAAGGGCGACATCCGCGTCAGCAAGCCAGGCAGCCCAAGCGCATGATCCGGCAACAGGAGCTTCCAATGAACCGCTTCAACCCCGCCAAACTCAAGCTGTCCAAATGGACGGCCACCCACCCGGTGAACCGCGAGAAACATTTTCTGGTCACCGACCTGGAGCACGACGAGACGGGCGTCCTGCTGCGGGTGGAATTGCAGGCGGTGCACAGCCACCGCAGCCAGTGGCTGGACTGGCGGCTGCTGCGCGATGCGCAAGTATGGGCGATGGGCTGGCGATAACCTTGCCCAGGCCAGCAAACGCCCACATGCCAGCGCAGCGCGCAAGCACTGGGCGTCAGTGGCCCAAGCGGCTGGAAAACTGCCCAACCACGTCCACCACCCGCTTCGCCCCGTCTTGGATCTCGACAATCACGTTGCCCGTCTGATCGGCTAGCGCCAGCCCCTGTTCGGCCTGGCGCTTGCTGGTGTCGATGATCGTCACCGCCGCCTGCGCCAACTGCTCGTTCTGCTGCACCACCCGGGCGATTTCCTCGGTGGCGCTGCTGGTACGCGACGCCAGTTGCCGGACTTCGTCGGCAACCACGGCAAACCCGCGCCCCTGCTCGCCTGCACGGGCGGCCTCGATGGCCGCGTTGAGCGCCAACAGGTTGGTCTGCCCGGCAATATCGCTGATGGTCTTGATGATCGAGCCGATCACCCGCGACTGCGTGTCCAGCGCCTGGATACCCTCGGCCGCCTCTTGCATCGAAGCTTCCAGGCCGCGCATCACGCTGACACTCTGGGTGACCACCCCGGTAGCCTTGCGCGCGCTGGCATCGGTGCCCAGCGAGGTGGTGTAGGCCACATCCGCCGCTTCGGCCACCGCCTGTTCCTGGTTGACCTGGTCGGTGATCACGGTGGCGAATTTGACCACCTTGTACAGCACGTCGTGGGCATCGAAGATCGGGTTGTAGGAGGCCTCCAACCAGACCACCCGGCCGTGGGCATCGATGCGCTTGAAGCGGTCAGCCACGTACTCGCCACGACGCAGCCTGTCCCAGAATGCCTGGTAAGCGGTTGAGTTGGCCTCTTCCGGCGTGCAGAACAGACGATGGTGCTTGCCGCGAATCTGCTCCAGGCGGTAGCCGACCGTGGCCAGGAAGCGCTCGTTGGCGGTGAGGACGTTACCGTCGAGGTCGAACTCAATGACCGCCGTGGAGCGCATCAGCGCCTTGATCAGGCTCTCATGTTCGCGCGAAGCTTCGATGGTGCGGGTCAGGTCGCTGGAGTGCAGGGTGAAGTACTTGATGCGCCCTTCGCTGTTCTTCACCGGTTGCAGGATCGACCGCAGCCAGGCTTCCTGGCCATTGCCGCGCAGCAGGCGGAACGCGCCGTTCAGGTGCTCGCCACGGCTGATCGCGCTTTTCATGCGCTGGTAGAAGTCCAGCGATTTGACATGGGCAGGGACGATGTCCTCGATGTTGCGTCCAAGCAATTGTTCGGCACGGTAGAGCATCTCGCTCTCAAAGTTGCCATTGACCATCTCGATCCGTCCCTGGGGGTCGAGTTGCAGTACCAGCATCTCACTGTCGAGGCTGCTCTTGACCTGTTGAATAGACAACAGGTCTTCGCGCAGCTGCCGGATTTCTTGCTTGAGCTTGTTGTTGAACATCACCGCTCTCCTATGGAGCGCATCAGCTAGTCGAATGCATCTTCATCGGCTGCCGGTGACACCTTCTTGAGTGCCGTGCCAGGAAATATTCGTGGGTCGGTGGTCAGGCGTCATCTGTACGTCACATGGCAGTCACATTGGCGCAACCGAGCAGGCGGAAACTTTTTGTCATGAATACACCCGCCCTACGCATCACCCTGGTCAGTGAAACCTTCCCACCCGAAATCAACGGCGTGGCCAATACCCTTGGCCGCCTTAGCGAAGGGCTGCGTCAGCGTGGCCATGAAGTTGAAGTGGTACGCCCGCGCCAGGCCGGCGAAGGGCCGGTACACAGCGACCCGCAGCTGATGCTGTGCCGGGGCTGGGCCTTGCCGGGCTACCCCGGCTTGCAGTGGGGCGAGGTGTCGATGCACAAGCTGTTGCGCCGCTGGCGCCGACAGCGCCCGGATGTGCTGTACATCGCTACCGAAGGGCCGCTCGGGCTCAGCGCTTTACGTGCGGCGCGGCGCCTGGGGGTGGCAGTGGTCAGTGGTTTCCATACCAACTTCCCACAGTATTCCGGCCAATACGGGCTGGGCCTGCTGGCGCGCATGCTCACGCACTACCTGCGCTGGTTCCATCGGCGCACGGCCATCACCCTGGTCCCCAGCCTCAGCCAGCGCCTGGAGCTTGAACGCCGTGGTTTCAAACGCTTGGAACTGCTGGCCCGGGGTGTCGATGCCTGCCTGTTCAACCCGGCGCGGCGTAGCCAGGCGTTACGCGAAGGCTGGGGGCTTGGGCCCGACGACATCGCCGTGCTACATGTCGGCCGCTTGGCGGTGGAAAAGAACCTTGGCTTGTTGCGACCCTGCCTTGAAGCACTGCAAAAGACTTATCCACAAAGGTGCCTGCGCCTTGTTTTTGTCGGTGACGGCCCACAGCGCGCCACCCTTGAGCAACAGTTGCCAGACGCGGTGTTCTGTGGCGCCCAGCGCGGCGAGATACTGGCTGAACACTATGCCAGCGCAGATCTGTTCCTGCTCCCAAGCCTGACCGAAACCTTTGGCAACGTGGTACTCGAAGCCATGGCTTCGGGGTTGGCGGTAGTGGCTTATGACGAGGCCGCTGCAGCACAGCACATTCGCCATGGCCATAACGGCGCGCTGGCCATGCCGGGAGACCAAGCGGCGTTCATCGATGCGGCCTGCTGGTTGCTTGAGGAAGAGGAAACCTTGCGCCGGGTGCGGCTGAATGCACGGCAACACGCCAGCCGCCAGGGGTGGGCGGCGATTGTCGAGCAGTTTGAGGGGTATCTGAACGCGGCGTCCAGAAAAGATGCTGCGCCCCTGCCCAACAGTGGCTCGCTGGCAATGAAGATCAAGCCTGAATCACCCTAAACGCGCGTGTACACGCGTTTGATAACTTACAGCCCTTTTGTACGCTCTCAAATCGGCAGCTGCTTTTTCCAATCTCTCGATCGCATTCAATTCTTGAGCGCTTTTGATGGCAAGATTATCTGCAATATAACTGGAGGGCTCATCGAAGATCATTGTGCTACCTTCTTTACCTCGTTCTGCGCGTTTTAGGTGTTTGCTTGATCTTTTTTGAGTATCCTTTAGATAGTCGAAGTCATCAGCCAGCATGTGCCCACCGATCTTCATCTCAGCCGGGCTGAGCTCGATTGTCGGAACACTGGCGCCAGCGCTTGGCCGAGCGGAAGGGGCCGCTTTCAATTGGTCTATCTTCTTGAAAATCTTTTTCCCATACTTAGCTTTAACATATTCATACGCCACCGTATCGAAGGCTTTCAGCGCAGCACTTTTCACAGCCTTGAGTATTTTTATGTGACCCGAGGGGTCACTGTGGTTGACCGGATCGCTGTCGCAGTAAACATAAGGATTGATGCCCGCAGCACCGAATGGGCTCCAATTGTCTGGAGAGTTGAAGCGCATCAAGAGCGGACTGTATAGACGGTAGCCATTACCCAGCAGGTATCCGCCCATTACGGGCTCAGGTACTTGGCCGGTAAATGCAGGCAACCCGGGATGAGTTGGCTGATACCCGTACGGTGAATAGCAATAAGTTTTGGCTTTCTGCTGTGGGTTAATTAGCAGAGTGGAATGCAAAGCATCACTGGCCAGTAAAACGTTGGGGGTCGCCTGCATTGCCTCTACCAGCACTGCATGGGTTTGTATCACTGAAGTCATCAAGCGGCGCTGTACCTGCGCGTCCTGTATCAGCGCCAAACGTTCGTGTTGATAAAACAACTTGCTCGCCATCGATCAAACCTCGTTTGCATTTCGCAAGGTTGAAGTTTGGCAACACCGTCATTCGGTCGGCAACTGGCAAAAATGTCAGGGCCTGCCACTGACAGAAAGGGCCGCACAGCGGCCCCGAATACTCATCCCAACGCTTTCTCGATGGCCTGCACCACCGTCGGATCATCCGGCGCCGTACGCGGCGAGAAGCGCGCCAGCACCCGGCCATCCTTGCCGACCAGGAACTTCTCGAAGTTCCAGCTGATATCACCCGGGAACTCCGCGCCCTCGCCCGCCAGCAGGCGATACAGCGAATGGCGCTGCGCCCCGTTGACCTCCAGCTTGCCCGCCAGCGGGAAGCTCACCCCGTAGTTCAGGCTGCAGAAGTCCTGGATTTCCTTTTCACTGCCCGGCTCTTGCCCGGCAAACTGGTTGCACGGCAGGCCAAGCACATTGAAGCCCTTGTCCTTGTAAACCTGATAGAGGTTTTCCAGGGCTTTGTATTGCGGCGTGAGACCACACTTGGAAGCGACGTTGACCACCAGCACCACTTGGCCCTTGAACGGTGCGAGGGGCAGTTCCCCGCCGTTCAGCGCCTCCAGTTTCAGCTCGTGAAATGCACTCATGATGAACCCCCTCTCAGCTTCCGGGTTGCCGCGCAGGCAAATCGCGCCCACTAAAAAGGCGCCCGTTCAAACCGCCCACCTCCCGTAGGAAGGCAGATCGGCTTGCCCGAGCGCCTGGCGACTTTCTGAGCTTAGCGCAGAAAATCAGTGGTGATGGCCACCTTCACCGTGGATGTGACGGTGAGCGATTTCTTCGTCGCTGGCGTCACGCACGTTGACGACCTTGACCTTGAAGTTCAGACGCTGACCAGCCAGCGGGTGGTTGCCGTCAACGGTGATGTCGTCGCCGTCCACGTCGCGGATGGTCACAATCTGCATCTGGCCATCCGGCGCCGAAGCGTGGAACTGCATACCCACTTCCAGCTCGTCGACGCCTTCGAACAGGCTGCGGTTCAGGGTGCTGACCAGCTCGGCCAGGTATTCGCCGTAGGCGTCTTCCGGCTCGATGGCAACTTCCAGTTCGTCACCGGCTTGCTTGCCTTCCAGGGCTTTTTCCAGGCCTGGGATGATGTTGCCGGCACCGTGCAGGTAAACCAGCGGCGCGCCACCGGCGGAGCTGTCGATGGTCTCCCCGGCGTCGTTGGTCAGGGTATAGTCGATGGAGACAGCCTTGTTGGCGGCGATCAGCATGGGGCAAGACCTTTTGCAAAAGAATGTAGAGCGCACCAGTGTAACCAAGCCACCGCCCGATTGCGAACGCACTGGCGTGCAGCAACGGTCCATCAGTCGGATCATCGGCTTTCACCAGGACGAAGAAGGCCACTGGGTAGCCGAGCTGTCCTGCGGCCACACCCAGCACCTGCGCCACCAACCGCCGTGGCAGGCACGCCCGTGGGTGCTCGACCCGGCCCAGCGCCTGCAACGTATCGGCCAGCCGTTCGCATGTGGCTGGTGCGCACAAGGGGCCGATAGCGCTACCCTTGGCCGTTAATTTCTTGCACCGCTTATTTCGAGAAGCACGCATGCAGACATTTTTCATTGCGCCGACCGACTTTGGTGTCGGCCTGACGTCGATCAGCCTGGGCCTGGTGCGTACCCTGGAACGGGCCGGGCTGAAGGTGGGTTTCTTCAAGCCCATCGCCCAGCCCCACCCGGGCGACACCGGCCCCGAACGCTCCAGCGAACTGGTCGCCCGTACCCACGGCATCAAGCCCCCCGTGCCCATGAGCCTGGCCCAGGTCGAGCGCATGCTCGGCGATGGCCAACTGGACGAACTGCTGGAAGAAATCATCCGGCTTTACCAGCAAGCCTGCATCGGCAATGACGTGGTCGTGGTCGAAGGCATGGTGCCCACGCGCCACGCCAGCTATGCCGCGCGGGTCAACCTGCACCTGGCCAAGAGCCTGGATGCCGAGGTGATCCTGGTCTCGGCGCCGGAAAACGAAGTGCTCAGCGAGCTGTCCGGGCGGGTCGAACTGCAGGCGCAACTGTTTGGCGGCCCACGCGACCCGAAAGTACTGGGGGTGATCCTCAACAAGGTCCGCACCGACGAAAGCATGGCCGACTTCGCCACCCGCCTGCGCGAACACTCGCCGCTGCTGCGCGGCAATGACTTTCGCCTGCTGGGCTGCATCCCCTATCAGCCCGAGCTGAACGCACCGCGCACCCGCGACGTGGCCGAGTTGCTTGGCGCCCAGGTGCTCAATGCCGGCGATTACGAACAACGGCGCATGAGCAAGATCATCATCTGCGCGCGCACCGTGGCCAATACCGTGCCGCTGCTCACCTCCGGCACCTTGGTCGTCACACCGGGCGACCGCGACGACATCATCCTGGCCGTCAGCCTGGCTGCGATCAATGGCGTACCGCTGGCCGGCCTGTTGTTGACCAGTGACAGCAAACCGGACGCTCGCATCCTCGGGCTGTGCCGCGGGGCGCTGCAGGCGGGCCTGCCGATCCTGTCGGTCAGTACCGGTTCCTACGACACCGCCAACCAGCTCAATTCGCTCAACCGGGAAATCCCGGTGGACGACCGCGAACGCGCCGAGTTCATCACCGACTTTGTCGCCAGCCACCTCGACGCAACCTGGCTGCACCAACGTTGTGGCACCCCGCGCGAGCTGCGCCTGTCACCGGCGGTGTTCCGCTACCAATTGATCCAGCGCGCGCAGCAGGCAAACAAGCGCATTGTTCTGCCAGAAGGTGCAGAGCCGCTGCTGGTGCAGGCAGCGGCCATCTGCCAGGCCCGTGGCATCGCCCGCTGCGTGCTGCTAGCCAAGCCCGAGGATGTCGACGCGGTCGCCCGCGCGCAGGGCATCACCCTGCCACCAGGCCTGGAAATACTGGACCCGGAGCTGATTCGCGGGCGCTATGTGGAACCGATGGTGGAGCTGCGCAAAAGCAAGAACCTCAACGCGCCAATGGCCGAGCAGCAACTGGAAGACCCGGTGGTGATCGGCACCATGATGCTGGCCCTGGATGAGGTGGACGGCCTGGTGTCGGGGCTGGTGCATTCCACCGCCAACACCATCCGCCCTGCCCTGCAGTTGATCAAGACCGCGCCGGGGGCGAGCCTGGTATCGTCGGTATTCTTCATGCTGTTCCCCGAGCAGGTACTGGTGTACGGCGACTGCGTGATGAACCCTCACCCAAGCGCCGCCGAACTGGCGGAGATTGCCCGGCAAAGTGCCGAATCGGCGCAAGCCTTCGGCATCGCGCCACGGGTGGCGATGATCAGTTATTCGAGCGATTCGGCCAGCGATGAGGAAGTGGGGAAAGTGCGCGAGGCGACCCGCCTGGCGCAGGCCGCCACGCAAGGCTTGCTGATCGATGGGCCGCTGCAATACGACGCTGCAGCCAACCCGGCAATTGCCCGGGACTTGGCGCCCACCAGCCAGGTGGCCGGGCGCGCCACGGTCTTCGTATTCCCCGACCTGAACACCGGCAACACCACGCACAAGGCGGTACAGCGCAGTGCCGACGGGGTCAGCCTGGGGCCAATGCTGCAGGGCCTGCGCAAGCCGGTGAACGATCTGCCACGCGGGGCGCAGGTGGACGATATCGTCCATACCATTGCCCTGACGGCGATTCAGGCCAGCGTAGGGCGCTGAAACAAACGGGGCCGCAACGCGGCCCCATGCCTATTCAGGGATACTGCTGCACCTGGCCCTGCTGCTGGTCATACTGCTGGCCTGGAATCGGCTTCAGGTTCACTTCGACACGGCGGTTCTGCGCACGGCCATTGGCATCGGCGTTGCTGGCGATTGGCTGGTCAGGGCCCATGCCACGTACCGACAGGCGCGAGCTGTCCACACCCTGCGAAGTCAGGTAGGTACTGACAGCCTGCGCCCGGCGCTGGGACAGGTCCATGTTGTGCTGGCGGCTGCCGGTGCTGTCGGTGAAACCGACCACTTCGATAGTGTTCTGGTTGAACTGCTTGAACGAGCTGGCGAGGTTGTTCAGCGGCTGGTAGAAGCTTGGCGCGATGTTGGCCGAATCGGTGGCAAAGGTGATGTTGCCCGGCATGATCAGCTTGATCTGGTCACCCTGGCGCTGCACTTCCACACCGGTGTTGGCCATTTGCGCGCGCAGCTCGGCTTCCTGCTTGTCGGCATAGTAGCCATAACCGGCGGCGGCAGCGCCCACGGCGGCAGCGCCGATCAGGGCGCCCTTGCCACGGTTGTTGTGGTCGATGGCGGCACCGGCGATCGCACCGGCCAGCGCACCCAGGCCACCGTACTTGGCAGTCTTGCTCATCCCGGTAGAGCCCTGCGCCTGCCCTTGGTTGTCGTAAGGGTTCTGACTGGCACAGCCGGTCATCAGGGCAGCGGCAGTTGCGACGATAATCAGACGACGCATGGTGAACATGGACAAGCTCCTACTCAATTCATGAATGCGACAGATCGCAAATGCATCTATGCCAGCCTTGGAACGCACCGGCAACGAAAAATTCCATGAAAGCGCCTTCATGTGCCGTCAGGCACGCACGAACGGGTTTTCGCGCATCTCGTCACCCAGCCGTGTATCAGGCCCATGGCCGGTGACCACGGTGGCCTCCTCGTCCAGCCGGTACAGCCGCTCCTTGATCGAGCGCACGATAGCCCGCTGGTCGCCACCCCACAAGTCGGTGCGGCCTATGCCCCGGCGGAACAAGGTGTCACCTGCGATCAACAGCTTGGCGTCGGCGAACCAGAAGCTCATCGAGCCAGGCGTGTGCCCGGGGGTGTGCAAGGCCACGCCGCAGCCGCACGCCAGTTCTTCGTCATCGGCCAGCCAGCGATCAGGCGACGGCACCGGGGTATAGGGCACGCCGAACATCTGGCACTGCATCTCCAGGTTGTCCCACAGTGCCTGGTCGGCCTTGTGCAGATGCAGCGTGGCGCCAGTCAGCGTCTTGAGCTTGCCCGAGGCAAGAAAATGATCGAAGTGGGCGTGGGTGTGGATGATGCTCACCAGCGTCAGGCCATGGGCCTGCAGGCGAGCAAGGATCTTGTCTGGATCACCGCCCGGGTCGACGACGATGGCTTTTTTGCTCAACGGGTCGCCGATGAGCGTGCAGTTGCACTGCAAAGGCCCGACAGGGAAGGTTTCGCGGATGAGCGCAGGCAGGGGTTGGGTCATGGTGTTCTCGCAGGTAAAGCCGGGTTTCTGCGCAAAGCCTGCCAGGAAAAGCAGGCAGGTGCACCAAATCCCTACGGCAGAAACAACTTGAACAAGCCACCGCCCAGTGCACCGCCATTGGAGATCTCGATGCGCCCACGCACCCCGCCACTTTCATGCAGCGCCGCAATGCGCGCGGCAAAGTACAGCCCCAGGCCGGTGCTGCCGCTGGTCGAGTCGATACCCTGGGTATATTCCTCCTGGCGGTCGAGCATGCGCTGTGGATAACCCGGGCCGTCATCGTTGACGCAAATGGCCAGCTGGTTGTCGGCCTCTTCGATGCTGATCAACAAGGCATGCCCGGCAAAGCGGGTGGCATTGGTGATGACGTTGGCGATCACCGAGGCCACCAGCTCGCGGTCGAAGAAACCCAGCGGGTTATCGGTGTCGATGCGCCAGGTGGCGAGAATATCGTTGTGCTTGAGCACTTCCTCGTGCGCCGCCAGCTGGGCCTCGATGAAATCGTCCAGTTCGTGGTAGTCCGGGCACACCGGCAGCTGGTTCACACCAAGCTTGTACAACCCCAGCAGCTGCACCAGCATGCCGTTGAGGTGACGAAACTCGTGCTCCATGATCCCTTGCTCGGCGCCGCCGCGCAGTTCCTCGGGCAGGCGCTCCACCCACTGGCCGTGGCACTGGATCAACGCCGCGAGGGAGCTTTTGAGGTCGTGCACGGTGGAGGCGATCACCGTGGAAAAATCCAGCCCCTGATTGTCTTGATTCATGCGCCGAACACTCGGATGTGCAGTTTGCGGTAACGGTCATAGCGATTGTCGCTGGCAGGGATACCGGCCACGCTGGTCAAGGCGTCGCGGCATTCCTGCATGATCGCGGGCTGGGGGTTTTCACCACCAATGCGCAGCAGCGCCTGGGCGGTGTTCAGAGCGATGCTGATGTTCCTGGGCTGTAGACCCAGCGCCTTGCGGAACAGTTGCAACGCCTCGCCGAGCTGCCCTCCCTGGTAACTGCGCACACCCTGGCGATTGAGGGTGACCGCTTCGGTAATGGCGTTGAGCACACTGGGGTCGTCCGTCAGCTTGCCCACTTTTTCCATGACCTTGGGGTCATCGCCATAACTTTCCACACAGCTTTTCAATACGCCGACGGCGGCGGCTTCCTGGCCCATCGCCTGCAGCTGCGCGGCAACGGTGAGGGCCGAATCGACCGAGAAGAACTGGTTCATCTTGTCCAGGCGCAGAATGGCCTGATCGGTCAGCTTGGCAGCCGTTTCCGGGTCACCGGCCTGCTGCAGGCTGGCGGCCTTCATCATCCGCGCACGCACCTGCAAGCCTTGGTCTTCGGGGTTTTCCTTGGCCACTTCACTGAGCGTGGTGTTGATCTCGACGCGGGTACGGGCGTCCAAGCCAAAGCCTGCGTTCTTGTTCATCAGCGCCTGCACCAGGCCCAGGTTGTTTTCCGGGTCTTTGTAGCGCGAACTCTGCCCTTGATTCACCGCATGGCGGAAGGCCTTGGAAGCGCTTTCAAAGTCTTCGTTTTCCAGCGCCAGCTTACCCAGGGTCGACTGCCGCCGCACCGACAATGGCGACAGGCGCACTGCCTCCTCCAGCAGGCTCTGCGCACGCTTGCTTTCGCCTTGGGCCACCAGCACTTCGGCCATGCCATCGTACAAGGCTGGCATGATCGGAAAGGCTTTGAGCGCCTGCTCGTATACGCCCTGGGCCTGGGCATTCTGGCCCCGCTTGTGCATCAAGGCACCCAACGCCGCGTATACCCACGGTTGCGGGCGGCTGGCGAGAATGGCCTTGAGAAATTTCTCCAGCTCATCGAAGCGGTTGAGGTTGCGCAAGGCATCGGCCCGGTAGCGCAGGCACAGGGGTGCCAGGCGCGGGTCCCTTTTGCACAGCTCGGCGCATGCCGCCAGCACCTCGCCCGGGCGGTTGCGGTCCAGCGCCTGCAATATCGGCTTGAGCAGGGTTTTGCGCTGGAACAGCTTCTCGACCCGCTGGGCCAGCCCCACCCGGTTGAACGGCTTGGTCAGGTAGGCATCGGGCTCGTGCTCGATGGCACTGAGAACGATGGCCTGGCTGCTCTCGGCGGTGACCATGATGAACACGCACTCATGGCTGATGTGCTTGTCGATGATCAGGTCTTCGAGTACCTGCTGGCCATTCTTCTTGCCATCGCCCAGGTGGAAGTCCTGCAGGATGAAGTCATAGCGCTTCTGCGCGCACATGCGCAGCGCCTGCTCGCCGCTGTCGGCGGTGTCGACGTCGCGCACACCCAACTCACGCAACATGGAACGGGTCGACGTGCGAAAGTCGGTGAAATCGTCGACGATCAGAAAGCTCTTTTGCCCGTACTGCAGCATCAACACGACCTGCCCTGGAATGATTGAAAAATCGCGCGAGGCGATGCCACCGATCGCTGTATCGGCAGCTGGCCGGGAAAGATGAGCATCGAGCATTATCGGCCGCGAACATGGCCCGAGGCCATTACTTTAACGGGCGGTAGCCAGCACCGCCAGCACTACGCCAGCACTACGCCAGCAACCCCAGTGACTTGGCCTTGGCCACCGCCTGGGTCCGCCGCTCCACGCCCAGCTTGCTGTTGATATGGCTGGCGTGGGTTTTGACCGTGTGCAAGGAAATGAACAAGCGCTCGCTGATCTGCTGGTTGGAGCAACCTTGGGCGATCAGTTCGAGCACTGCCAGCTCCCGCCCGCTCAGGGCCTCGCTGCTACCGCATGGGGCGCTTGGCAACGCTGGCAAATGCCCCAGCAGGTCGACCTGCACCGGGCAGCCGGCCCTGGCCAGCAACTGCTCCTGCAGCCACTGCGGGTGCCGTTGCAGCAACGGCTGGAACGGTTGCAGCACGCCCCCGCGTGCGGCCTCCAGCAAGCCGGGCAACAACTGCGCGGCCTGGCCATCGCGGCCTTCGTCCAGCAACAGCAGCATCCACTGGCTGAGCGCGCTGACGGTGAGCATCATGCCGCCGCTGGCCTGGCCGCGCTCCACCAGCCCGGCCAGGCGCTCGAGCGCCTCTGTGCGGCGTGACAGCACCCGTTCGAGCAGCGCCTGCTGCAGGGCGATATGCACCGGCAGCAGCGGGTGAAACTCTGGCGCCGCCGCCGGCTGCTCACCGCCATAGGTCTGGCCCAGGCGCAGCAACCAGGACTCGGCCAGGTCGACGCGCCCCTGGGCCAGCCACAGCTCGCATTTGACCAGGGTGATCATGGCCAGGTAGTAAACCGGCGGCACGTCCCAGATATGCATCAGCCGCTCCGCCTCGGCCAGTTCGGCAAAGGCCTCGGCGAACTGCCCGTCGCGCCCATCGAGGGTGGCAATCACGCAGTGGCCGATAAGCACGCTGATGTCGCGGCAGGCACGTGCCTCGCCCAACCCCGCGCGCAAGCGTGCCCGGCCCTGGGCCGGTTGCAGGCGCGAGACCAGCAGGTAGCCTTCATACAGCGTCAGGCGGGCGCGCACCGCATACAGCCGCTGCGCCGAGAGCCCTTGCAGGCGCTGCAGCCCCTGGCGCACTTCATCCAGTGCGCGCAGCACCTCGCCACGGGCGTGCAACACCCGCGCCCGGTCATAATGCGCCAACGCCTCGAACAACGGGTTGCCGACCCGCTGGGCCAGCTCCAGCGCCTCACGGTTCCAGCCACGGGCGCGCCAGAAGTCGCCATCGGCAATCGCCAGGTTGGACAACGTCGACAAACAGACCAGGCGCTGCCCATAGCGCTTGCCGGGCAGGCTCTGCAGGGCTTCGCCACAATAGGCCAGGGTGCGCTCACGATCACCGCGGCCACGGGCGATGACACCGCTCAGTGCCAACCACTGGGCCAGCATGGACTTTTGCGCGGTCGCCGAAGGTGCAGGCAGGAAGCGGCTGAGGTGGCCTGCCAGTTCTTCAGCCGCATCCAGCTGGCAGGCCAGGCCCAGCGCCCAGCTGTACAGCACGATCAGCCGCGGGGTGCTGATCAGCAGGCTGTCGGGCAGGTCCATCTTCCAGCGCAGCAGCATGCCGACATTTTGTTCGGCCAGCAGTTGTTCCTCGGACAGGCTCTGTACCAGGTCGGCAGCGACATCGAGGTGGCCGGCACGCAGGGCCTGCTCCACGGCTTCATCCAGCAACCCCTGGCGCTCGAACCAGCGGCAGGCACGCAGGTGCAGGTCGGCCAGTGGCTCACTGGCCTGGCGGCTGCGCAGCAGGTCGGAGAACAGGTGGTGGTAGCGGAACCAGTGGCCATGCTCGTCCAGCGGTACCAGGAACACCTGGTGTGCCTGCAAGAAGCGCAGGATCGCGGCGCTGTCGTCGCGCCCCCGCAGCGCATCGCACAGCGGGGCGCAGAAGCGCTCCTGGCAGGCGGTTTCATCGAGGAAGGCCTGCACGTCGGCAGGCAGCATGTCGATGACCTCTTCGAGCAGATAGTCGCGGATGAGGCCCTCGCCCCCGTGCAGGGCCTGCGGCAAGGCCTGTTCGTCGGCGCTCTCGCTGACCGCCAGTTGCCAGAAGCGCAACCCCGCCACCCACCCGTCGCTGCGCTGGATCAGGTTGTCCAGCGCCTGGCCTCGCAAGCCGTTGGGCTGGCGACCGATCACCGCCAGCGCTTCTTCGGCGGTCAGCCGCAGCTCCTGTTCGTTGAGCTCGACCAACTGCCGTGACAGGCGCAGACGTGCCAGGTGCCAGTCCGGCCGTTGCCGGCTGGTAACCAGCAACACCAGGCCCGGCGGCAGGTGGTTGAGGAAAAACTGCAGGCAGCGGTCGAGCACCGGCCCCTGGGCCAGGTGATAGTCGTCGAGCACCAGCAGCAATGGCGTATCGGCACGCAGGTACTGCGCCAGCTCGTCGAGCAGGCCATCGAGCCACTCCTCGAAGGCGAATGGCTGATGGCGCTGGCGCATTTTCAACAGGCCCATGGCCTGGCCGCCCAAGGCCGGGCAGTACTGCTGCAGGCCTTCGAGTAGCCGCTCGAGAAAGCGCCCAGGGTCGGCATCGCGCTGGCTCAGGCCCAGCCAGAGGCTGCGCCAGTGATCGGGCAACGACTCGCAGAACTCGATGGCCAGCGAGCTCTTGCCGAAGCCGGCTGGCGCGCTGACCAGCAGCAAGCGCCCACCAAGGCCGGCGTGCAAGCGCTGGCACAAACGCGGGCGCAGCACGTGCCCGTCCGGCAATGGCGGCCGGAAGAAACGCCCGTCCAGCAGGCCCAAGGCCTGAGTCGCGAATCCATGCGTGCGGGACAACTCTGTCATGGCCGGCTCGTTCTGGTTGGAAGACTACGGCGATATGGATGCCTGCGAGACTAGCCGGTAACGCTACGCATTTGAAGGTGATGGAAACAATTGCCGTCGAAAAGACTGCGACAAAAAGCGACATGGCTGATGGACACGGCGGCAGGGGCGGGTTTGGGCAGGTATTCAGCGGACTTATCGCCCGTTCAGGCTTGCACGCCGAGGGCATGGAGCGGCCAATAAAAACGCCCCGGTAAACCGGTAATGCTGCTCGCTCAAGCAACTGGGGCCGCATTGCGGCCCATCGCAGGGAAGCCACAGGGATCGCATTAGGGCTGACAGGTTTTTGTCAGAAGATATGCAGCGCCTGGGAGACCGAGCGCCGCCCGCGCGGCGCTTCGCGGGTAAACCCGCTCCTACGTTTGTTTCGGGCCAATTATGCCTGTGGGATTTGCGCGCGAACGCCTTGGCGCCCACCACGATATCGCGTCGTAAAAACAAGGCGGTCGCGCGCGTCCGGCACAGGCAATACTGGCCCGAAACAAACGTAGGAGCGGGTTTACCCGCGAAGCGCCGCGCGGGCGGCGCTCGATCTCACAGGCGCTGAAGATGCTGCGGCTACCCTTGCCAGAAACCACAGAATTTCCCACAGGTACAGCACGGTCCTGGTAGGAGCGGCCTTGTGTCGCGATGGGCTGCGCAGCAGCCCCAATCAGTGTGACATCACACACAAGTGAACAACATTACGGTAAACCGGCGCTTGAATGCGTTCTGCTCAGCGAATACCGGACTGGCGCAGCGCCGCCGGCTGGAAGTCGGCTTTGCTGGCACTGAAGCCAAAGTCATAAGCACGCTTCTCTTCGTTCTTCATACCTAGCGCCAGGTAACGACCAGACTGCAGGTCGTAGATGGCCTCCAGGGTGTACCACGGTACCTCGACATTGTAGTAAGGCTGGGCATGCGCCTCGGACACGCGCCACAGCTGGCCACGGCCATCGTACTGGTCGATCACTGCGGCCTGCCAGGTGTCTTCGTCGATGTAGAAGTCACGCTTGGCATAGATGTGCCGCTGCCCCGGTTTCAGCGTGGCGACCACATGCCAGACACGGCGCAGCTCATAACGGGTCAGGTCCTGGTTGATGTGCCCGGCCTTGATGATGTCGGTGTACTTGAGCTTCGGGTCATCGAGCTTGAAGGCGTTGGAGGCGATGTACAGCTCCTTCTTGCCCTCCAGTTTCCAGTCATAGCGGTCTGGCGCGCCGTTGTACATGTCCAGGTTGTCCGACGTGCGCAGGCCATCGGCGGCGGTACCTGGGCCGTCATACGACACCTGTGGCGCCTGGCGCACCCGGCGCTGGCCGGCGTTGTAGATCCAGGCCTTGCGCGGATCCTTGACCTGGTCGAGGGTTTCGTGCACCAGCAGTACGGTACCGGCCAGGCGCGCTGGGGCGGTTACTTCCTGCTTGAAGTAGAACAGGATGTTGCCCGGGTTGTTCGGGTCGTAATCCTTCATCTTGTCGCGGAAGACGAACTGGTCGGAAAAGTACACGGGGTTGAAGGAGCCATTCTGTTGCGGCGTGGCCTGGGTAACCAGGCGGCTGACGCTGCCACCCCGGTAGCGGGTGATATGGTTCCAGATCACCTCCAGGCCGCTTTTCGGAATGGGGAACGGTATCGCGGTGCGGAAGTTGCTCAGGCCGTTGCCGCCTTCCACCAGGGTGGTCTTGGTGGCGTTCTCCTTGATGGCGGCGAACACGTCGGCAGGCACGGTGGAACCGCGGTGGGTCTTGAATACGGGGATCTTGTAGGTGTCCGGGTAACGCTTGAGCATGGCCATCTGGCCTGGCGAGAGCTTGTCCTTGTACTGCTCGGCGTTTTGCGCAGTGATGGTGAACAGTGGTTTCTCACTGCCGTACGGGTCGGACAGGAAGCCTTTGCCATCGACGCTGCCTGCGGCTCTGGACAGGGGCTGCCATGGGCCGATCGAACCATCAGCGTTACCGGCCTTTTCGGCGCCCATCGGGGTCAGCGTGCTACCCAGCTTGGCCGCCTCGTCGGCGGATACCGCAGCCATGACGCTGGTCGCCAGCAGGGACAGGCCCAGTACACCGGCTTGCAGCAGACTTCTGGTCTTGTTCATGTCGTGTTGTCCTGGATCTGTGGGCTTAGAAGTTCACGCCGAAGCTGAGGGCGACGAAGTCGCGGTCATCCACGGTGCTGTACTTGCCGTCGAAGAAGTTGGTGTACGACAGGCTTGCCGTGTAGGTGTTCTGGTACTCGGCGTCCAGGCCCAGGCTGACTGCCTTGCGGCCTTCCTCGAAGTTGGCGCCAGGGCCTGGCGAGTAGCCGGACACGTCGTGCGACCAGGCCACGCTCGGTTTCAGGTTGACCCCGGCGAACACGTCGTTGTAATCCCAGATCACGCGGGCGCGGTAGCCCCACGAAGTGCTGGTGGTGTAGCCGTCGTTCTCGCACTTGCGGTTCAGGTTGGCGGTGGAGGCACCCGCACCCGCGCCGGCGATGGTGCTGCTGTTGAGTGCCTGGCAGGTATCTGCGCCGCCGGTGGCGGGCAGCGGGCCTGGGCCGAATACCGGGTCACGGCCGTAACGGGTATCGTGCGCGTTCTCCAGGCCACCGACGTGGGTCACACCCAGCTCGCCGACCACGGTCATGCGGCTGGCGCCCATCACCTGGTCGAAGAAGTGCGTGAGGGTCGTCTGGAATTGAGTGATCTCCTTGCGACGGTAGCCATGCAGGTCCTGGCCAGGGGTGCCTGTCAGCAGCGAGGCGTTGCTCAACGCGCCACCAATCGGGCGAACCCCGGCAAACAGGATGTCCGTGGTATTGAGCTGCACCGGTGCATTGGGCCGGTAGCTGATTTCGCCGCTCCAGGCGGTGCCAGTGGGCAATGTGGTGGAGAAGCTCAAACCATACAGGCGAATGTCTTCCGGGTATTCGACGAAGTACTCGGAATTGCCGGCCACGATCAGCGGCGCCAGCGCCCGCAGCTGCGCAGGCAGCGCGCTGAGCCCTGCAAATACCGAAGGTGCGGCCCCTGTGGCGCTGAAAATTGGCGCACGGCTGTGGTAGTTCATGAAGTAGGCACCGAACTCGGTGTCCAGCGGCTCGAACATGTAGCGCATGGCCACACCGAACTGCCCGCTGTCACGCGCATCGCGGTCGGCACCACGGCGCACCATCACGCCCTCTTCGTTGATGTTCACGCCGCGCGTGGCAAGAAACTGCTGGGCGGCGCCCGGTACCGTGCGGCTACTGTTGAGCACACGCAGGTTGTCGGTACAGCCATCGGCGATGATGTCGGGTTGCGAGAAGAACGTGCCGCAGTTGTCGACGACCGTCTGGTCCCACTCCAGCTGATAGAAGGCCTCGGCCGACAGGTTGTCGGTCAGGCTCTGCGAGATGTAGAACATGTTGACCGGAATCAAGCCTTCCTTGATCTCGGCACCCGGGCGGCGGAACGCCGACACGTCGATGGGGTTGATCGCGTTGATGCCGCCACCGATGAAGGTACTTTCGCCCCAGCTGACCACCTGCTTGCCGAGGCGTACCGAGCCCGGCTGATCACCGATCGAGTAGTTATGGTAGACGAAGGCGTCGAGCAGTTCGGCGCCGGACGATTTGGCCCCCTCCTTGCGGTTGGAATCGCTGATGTCCTTGAACTCGCGACCTTCGTCCTTGAGCTCGAAGTCATACCAGTACTTGCCGCGCACGAAAACGCCGGTATCACCGTACTTGAGCTCCAGGTCGTGGATACCCTTGAAGATCTTGGAGAAGGTTTCGCCCTTCTTGAAGTTCAGGTGGCCGTCGTCGGAGGTCTGCGACAGACCCTTGCCGCCGTTGTTCACCCCGATCAGGTTCCTGTTGGGGTTGGCGGTCGACCAGCTGGCGCCAATGGAGAGCGACGAGTCGAACTGGCCTTCGATTTCACCGATGTTGAAACTGACCGCGAAAGCAGGACTTGCGAGCGTGGAAGCAATGCTGACGGCCAAGGGCAGCTTGGCCCGGCGCCAGAACGGATTTGCAGATTTCATCGACGCTACTCCATGTACTTTATTGTTATGGCAGTGAGTCCTTTCAAGAACGGCCCGAGTGACCGGTTTGCAGGCTTGCGCCTGCGGCGGCACGGCTTGCGCGTGGCGCCCTCCCCCATTCCTGAAAATCCCCTGGCCCCGACTATAGCCAGCAAGGCACAGGCGCATGATCCCTCTAAAGTGTGATTTGCGCTCCGTGCCACCCATTCGTTGGGTTTTTTCCTTGATCGCGCGCTGGCAGTGCTCAAGGATGGCGCATTTTTACCATTTGGCAAGGCGCCAGCCGC
Organism: Pseudomonas sp. NY5710; assembly: GCF_013305665.1. Taxonomy (NCBI): domain Bacteria; kingdom Pseudomonadati; phylum Pseudomonadota; class Gammaproteobacteria; order Pseudomonadales; family Pseudomonadaceae; genus Pseudomonas; species Pseudomonas sp. NY5710. The sequence continues at coordinate 795,259 of NZ_CP045554.1, read as the reverse complement.
TCTAGGACGCGGGTCGCGTTTTGTCGCACGCGGCCCGCCCCCGGGTTCACAGGGTGGACAGGAAGGCGCTGTTGCTGGCCTGCCACTGCACGATGTCCTGGCGAATGCGCTTCTTGTCCAGTTTGCCGACACTGGTCTTGGGAATTTCAGTAACAACGGCGATCTGGCTGGGAATCGCCCATTTGTTGATATGGCCTTGCTCGACGAACGGCTTGAGGTGGTCCTTCAGCGCTTTCGCATCGATCGCCATGCCCTCGCGCACCACCAGCAGGGCAAACGGGCGCTCGCCCCACTGCGGGTCGGCCACCCCCACCACCGCGACTTCACGCACGGCCGGGTGGCGGCTGACCAGGTCTTCCAGGTCGAGTGACGACACCCACTCGCCCCCAGTCTTGATCACATCCTTGATACGGTCGCGTATGTCGATGTAACCCATGTTGTCGAGGGTGGCGACGTCGCCGGTGTGCAGCCAGCCGCCCTGCCACAGCGCTTCGCTCTTTTCCGGCTCCTTGAAGTAACCCTGGGTCAGCCACGGTGCACGCAGCACCAGCTCGCCCTGGGTTTCGCCATCGGCGGGCAGGAAGTTGCCGTCGCCGTCGACAATGGCCGCCTCCACCAACGGCACCGGCACCCCGGCCTTGATACGGTAGGTGACGCGCTCATCCTCACTGCCGGCCTGCAACTCGTCGTTCAGGTGCGCGGCGGATATCAGCGGGCAGGTCTCGGACATGCCGTACGCTGCGGTCAGCTGGATGCCGCGGGCCAGTGCCGCCTGGTACAGCGTACGGTTCAGGGAGCTGCCGCCGATGATGACCTTCCAGCCGCCGAAGTCCTGGCCTTGGGCAGTCGGGCAGTTGAGCAGCATCTGCAGGATGGTCGGCACACAGTGGGAAAAGGTGACGTTCTCTTCACGCCACAGCCTGATCAGCATCTCGGGCTCGTAGCGACCGGGATACACCTGCTTCATGCCGAGCATGGTAGCGGCGTACGGAATGCCCCAGGCATGCACGTGGAACATCGGCGTGATCGGCATGTAGACGTCATCACTGCCCAGCAGGCGCACGCTGTCGATACTGCCGGTGACCGAAGCCTCGGCCAGGGTGTGCAGCACCAGCTGCCGATGGGTGAAGTAAACGCCCTTGGGGTTGCCGGTGGTGCCGGTGGTGTAGAACGTGGTCGCCACCGAGTTCTCGTCGAAGTCGGGGAAGTCGTAGCACGGGCTGGCGGCGGCAAGCAGTTGCTCGTACTCGCCCACCAGCCCGGGCAGGTCGGCGGCCTGGGCCGGGCCGTCGGTCAGCAGCACGGTTTTGTCGACAGTGGTCAACTGCCCGGCGATGGCCTGGTACAGGCCGACGAAGTCACTGTTGACCAGCACCACACGGTCTTCGGCGTGGTTCATGGTGTAGAGGATCTGCTCGGGTGACAGGCGCACGTTGATGGTATGCACCACGGCGCCGATCATCGGGATGGCAAACATGCATTCCAGGTAGCGGTGGCTGTCCCAGTCCATGACCGCCACGGTGTCACCGGCCTTCACACCGGCCTCGGTCAGCACGTTGGCCAGCCGGGCGATACGCTCGTTGAGCTGTGGATAAGTCAGCCGCATCTGGTCGCGGTAGACGATTTCGCGGGTCTTTTCGTAGCGGCTGCCAGACATCAGCAGGCGCTTGATCAGTAATGGATAGGCATAGGCGCCCTCGGCGGGCTTGATGATGCGGGTCTGCAACATGAGTATCCCTTTTCTTGGAAGCGGGCCGGACAAGTCTCTGGGGGGTTACTGTAGTTCGCCAATGTGACGGCCAAATCAGCCGAAGGAATGATTTGCCTGGCCAAGGTATGAGCCGCAAGGCGTTGACGGGCGGCGAGGTTGAGCTAGACACTGCGCCGGGAGCCCACCACAAACCCGCCCCTGCCCAGGAGATGTTCATGCCCAGCCCGCGTCGCGCCGTGTTTCTCGATCACCAGTCCCTGGACCTCGGCGACCTGGATCTGTCGCCCCTGCAGCGGCAATTCGACCAATTCGAGCTGTTCGCCGCCACCGCACCGGAACAGGTCGCCGAGCGCCTGCAGGGCGCGGTCGCAGTGGTAAGCAACAAGGTTGTGCTCGACGCGGCGGTGCTGGCCGCCAACCCACAACTGAAGCTGATTCTGGTGGCCGCCACCGGCACCAACAATGTCGACCTGGCCGCCGCCCGCGCCCAGGGCATCACGGTGTGCAACTGCCAGGGCTACGGCACGCCGTCTGTCGCCCAGCACACCCTGGCACTGCTGCTGGCGCTGGCCACGCGGCTGTGCGACTACCACCAGGCCGTGGCAGAGGGGCAATGGGCCAAGGCCAGCCAGTTCTGCCTGCTGGATTTCCCGATTGTCGAACTGCAGGGCAAAACCCTTGGCCTGCTTGGCCATGGTGAGCTGGGCGGCGCGGTGGCGCGGCTGGCCGAAGCGTTCGGGATGCGCGTACTGAGCGGGCTGATCCCCGGCCGCCCGCAGCGCGCCGACCGGCTGCCGCTGGACGTGTTGTTGCCGCAGGTGGACGCGCTGACCTTGCACTGCCCCTTGAACGAGCACACCCGGCACATGCTGGGGGCGCGCGAACTGGCCCTGCTCAAGCCCGGGGCGCTGGTGGTGAACACCGCGCGCGGCGGCCTGATCGATGAGCAAGCCCTGGCCGACGCGCTGCGAAGTGGCCACCTGGGCGGCGCAGCCACCGACGTATTGAGCGTGGAGCCACCGGTCAGCGGCAACCCGCTGCTCGAAGCCGGTATCCCGCGCCTGATCATCACCCCACACAGCGCCTGGGGCGCGGTGGAGTCGCGCCAGCGCATCGTCGGCCAGCTCAGCGAGAACGCCCAGGCCTTTTTCGCTGGGCAGCCGCGCCGCGTGGTCAGCTGAGCCGGGCGCCGGGCTCTGCTACACTGCGCCACTTTTTTCCAGGAGGCGTCGTTCATGGACCCGCGCAGTGAAGTATTGCTCCGCCAGGCGGAGCTGTTCCGGGGCCCGCTGCTGCTCGCCGGCGCCCCCGCCGACGGCTTGCTCGGGCAGTTGCCCGAGGCCCGTGCCTGGACGTGGCATGCCGGCGACCAGGCCACGCTCGAAGGCCGATTTGCGGGCCGCAGCCAGTATGGCGTAGAGCCCCCGGCGGGCGAGTTCGACAGCGCCGTGCTGTTCCTGCCCAAATCCCGCGAATTGGCCGCCTACCTGCTCAACGCCCTGGCTTCCCGCCTGGCGGGTCGCGCGCTGTACCTGGTCGGTGAAAAACGCGGTGGCATCGAGGGCGCGGCCAAGCAGTTGCAGGCGTTCGGCAAGCCGCGCAAGCTCGACAGCGCGCGGCATTGCCAGTTGTGGCAGGTGACGGTCGACCAGGCCCCGCTGGCGACACCGCTGCAGAGCCTGGCCCAGCGCTTCGAACTGGCCCTGGAAGACGGCCCGCTGCAAGTGGTCAGCCTGCCCGGTGTGTTCAGCCACGGCCGCCTGGACCGCGGCACTGCGCTGCTACTCAAGCACCTGGACAATCTGCCCAGCGGCCACATGCTGGACTTCGGTTGCGGTGCCGGGGTGCTGGGTGCCACGGTCAAGCGCCGTTACCCGCACAACCGGGTGACGTTGCTGGACGTGGATGCCTTCGCCGTGGCGGCCAGCCGTCTGACCCTGGCTGCAAACGGCCTGGAAGGTGAGGTGATCAGCGGTGATGGCATTGATGCAGCACCGCTCGACCTGAGCCTGATTCTTAGCAACCCGCCGTTCCATACCGGGGTGCACACCAATTACCAGGCCTCGGAAAACTTGTTGAGAAAATTGGCGGTTCATCTGCGTAAAGGTGGCGAAATGCGCTTGGTTGCCAATAGCTTCCTGCGCTACCAGCCGCTGATCGAAGGGGCGCTGGGCAACTGCCAGATACGCGACGAGGCGGAAGGCTTCCGTATCTACCAGGCCGTGCATGGCTGAAAACAGCGCTTGCCGAAAGCGTTTTGCCAAGGCAGAATCCGCTCCGTCCTAGGGGAGTAGTCTCCCGCGAGCCCACCGCTCGCCCGGTACGCGTCAACATACTTGGTCCTCAGACCATGGCGCGTGCGACCCCCATGCCCACGTGCATGGAGAGATCCGCGTAGACGGATCCGGGGTTTGACAAGACCTATGACACGCACACCTTACCCGGGGCGGGGAGGCTGTACGTGTCATAGCCGTGTCGACCCGCCCCCGTAGGAATCCTGATGCTGGAATCTCTGTTGGTCCCCACCGCCATCGTTGCGCTCGCCGAAATCGGCGACAAGACGCAGCTGCTCGCACTCATTCTCGCCGCACGCTTCCGCAAGCCATGGCCGATCATTGCCGGCATCATCGCCGCCACCCTGGCCAACCATGCCGCAGCCGGTGCCGTAGGGGCGTGGGTCGGTAGTTTCTTCAGCGATTCGGCCCTGCACTGGATCCTGGCCGCGAGCTTCACCGCCACGGCGCTCTGGACCCTGGTACCAGACAAGATGGACGATGACGAGAACCCGGCGCGCCGCTTCGGCCCATTCCTGACCACGCTGATTGCGTTCTTCCTCGCCGAAATCGGTGACAAGACCCAGGTCGCGACCGTCATGCTGGCAGCCCAATACCCGCACCTGATCATGGTCATTATCGGCACCACCCTGGGCATGCTGATTGCCAACGTACCCGTGGTGCTGGCGGGCAACTTTGCAGCCGACAAGCTGCCGCTGACACTGATCCGTCGCCTGGCGGCCGCGGCGTTCTTCGTGCTGGCGATCGTGGCCGTGTATTCGGCGATGAAGGCCAGTGGCTGGGTAGGGTAAGCGGAAAACACGGGGGCGCCGCGCGCCCCCACGCTTCAAGCGATCATGGTTTGGCCGCAGCCTGATACAGCGGCATCACCTTGGGAATGGCCGCCTGCAGCGATGCAATGCGGCTGGAAGATGCCGGGTGAGTGCTCATGAACTCGGGCGGGGCGCCTTCGGACGCCTTGCTCATCTTGTTCCACAAGGTGATCGCGGCGTTCGGGTCGTAGCCGGCACGGGCCGACAACTCCAGGCCGATCAGGTCTGCTTCGTTTTCGTTGGCCCGGCTGTTGGGCAGGGTCATGGCGTAGTTCACCACGGTGTCGGCCATGGCCATGCTGTTCTGGCCCAGGCCAAAGATGGCACCTGCCCCCTGGCGCGCCATTTCCACACCATAGGCCTTGGACATCGCCTCGCGGCTGTGTTCACGCAGGGCGTGGGCGATTTCGTGACCGACAACGGCGGCAATTTCCGCATCGGTGAGCTTGAGCTGATCGATCAGGCCGGTGTACACGATGATCTTGCCGCCAGGGCCGCAGTTGGCGTTCAGTTCGTCGCTCTTGATCACATTGACTTGCCAGTCCCACTGCGCGGCATCCGGGCGGAACTTGGGGGCCTGGGCAATCAGCCGGTTGGCGATTGCCTGCACCCGCTTGGCATCGGCACTGGACTTGTCGAGCACACCCTTGCTGGAGGCTTCACCGAGTGTCTGCTGGTACGACTGGGCGTACATCTGGTTGACTTCATCGGCGGAGAGCATGCTGAACATGTACTGCTGGCGCTCGACGCCGACAGCACCGCCACTGGTAGTATTAACCGCCTGGCAGCCGCCCAGCACGATGCCAGCACTCAACAGGCTGGCGACAAAAGACTTACGCATGAAAACACTCCCTTTTTTGCATGCGCCGTATCCTAGGCCGACTCGCCAGTAGCCGCTATAGCCGCAGGGAAGATTTTCATCACCAGCACCGGCCACCCCTCAAAGCGGGGTAAGACACTCCGGCGCATCCAGCTTCGGGTCATTGACGAAATTCGCCAAGGCCCTTTCGCGCAATGGCGCAGGCGGACTGGCCAGCAATTCGTGCAAGCGGGTAACCGGCGTATCCGGATCGAGCCAGGCAGCCTGGCCCGCCTCGTCGAGGATCAGCGGCCGGCGCTGGTTCATGGCCGCCTGGGTCACCACCGCGCAACTCAGCCACACCTGGTCCTGCACGGGGTAGGCTTCCCATATGGCCGCAAAGTACAGCGAGGCGCCCTCCCCCGGCGTCAGCCAATAAGGACGCTTGCGTACCGTGCCCCGCCACTCGTAAAAGCCGTTGGCCGGCATCAGGCAGCGGCGCTGGCGAAACGCCTCACGGAACATCGGTTGCTCGGCCAGGGTTTCGGCGCGGGCATGGGCGGGGGTGCGGGACAGGTCGGTGAGCCACGCCGGGGTCAGCCCCCAACGCGCCATGGCCAGCTGCTGCTGGCCGTCAAGCAGGCGCTGGATCAGCACCGACGCCCCAGGCGCGATATTCCATTGGGCCGGCTGGCCCGCGGGGAACCCCGGCAGACTGGCAAGGGCCTGGGGCCAGCGAAACAGGGCGTAACGTCCACACATGAGCGAATTCAGAACCTAGCAGATCAAGGTACCGGGGATACTCTCCGGTTCGTCGCCAACCAATGGCTGGGCTTCATTGTACGCATCGATCAGCTGCCGTGCGTACTCGGCCTGCTCATCGGCGACCGCAAGCCCTAGCAACCCTTGCATGGGCAGCTCGCCGACTGCACCGATCAGGTCACGGCCCACCACCTGCACCGCGATGCCTTCACTGGCGAGCATCCCGGCCAGCATTTCGGCTTCAAGCAGGTTTTCCGGTTCGTAGATCCGCCGCATCATTCGTTCTCGCCGTAGACATCCAGCATCCATTCCTCGCCATGCACCTGCAGCACGAAACGAATCGGCCTGCAGCACACCTGGCAGTCCTCGATGTACTCCTGATCGCCACCGGACAGGTCCACCGTAGTTTCGACCTCTTCGCCGCAATAAGGGCAATCGTAGAACGCAGTTTCGAGCATCGCGGCCTCCGGGGTGACTTATGCGTATAATTGTCGGTCTGTTTACGGGGCCCGTGTGCGTCCGAGCCGTTTTTCGGAGCCTGCCCCTGTTTATTACCCTAGCCGTTTCCAACAAGAGAGCATGATGGGCGAATTCGATGCCATCCGACCCTACGACGACGCTGAGGTACCTGCGGTTCTGGCCCGCCTGCTCAGCGACCCGGCATTCCTCGATATCCTCACCCACTTCCGCTTCCCGCGCGCAGCCGGGGCTTTCGGCTGGCTGCTCAAACCGCTGATCGCCCGCCGCCTGCGCAAGGAATTCGCCGGTGTGACCTGCGTTTCCACCCTGCAGGACAAGGTCGAGTACTACGTTGACCAGACCATCGACCGCGCCACCGACGGCGTCACCTATTCCGGTGTGGAGCAGCTGAAGGCTGGTACGGCCTACCTGTTCCTGGCCAACCACCGCGACATCGTGATGGACCCGGCCTTCGTCAACTACGCGGTGTACCACGCCGGCCTGCCCACGCCGCGCATCGCCATTGGCGACAACCTGCTGCAAAAGCCGTTCGTCAGCGACATGATGCGCCTGAACAAGAGCTTCATCGTGCACCGTTCGATCAGCGGGCGCCGTGAAAAGCTGGCGGCCTATCAACTGCTCTCGGCCTACATCAACCACTCGATCCGCAACGACGCCACCTCGATCTGGATCGCCCAGGCCGAGGGCCGCGCCAAGGACGGTGACGACCGCACCGACTCGGCGATCCTCAAGATGTTCCACATGAGCCGCAAGGACGAGGCGTTTGGCGCCGTCATCCAGAGCCTGAACCTGACGCCGGTGTCGATCAGCTACGAGTACGACCCGTGCGACCAGGCCAAAGCCCGCGAGCTGTATATCCGCGCCACCACTGGCAGCTACCAGAAGGCCCCAGGTGAGGACGACAACAGCATCGCCAAGGGGATTACCGGCTACAAGGGCCGGGTGCACATCAACTTCGCGCCACCGGTGACCGAGTACTACGAGGATACCAAGCAGCTGGCCGCGGAGATCGACCGCCAGATCCTGGCTGGCTACCGGTTGTTCCCGGTGCATTACCTGGCCTACGCAATGTGGGAGGGTAAGGACGAAGCCCTGCAGGTACCTGGCGCCGAACAGGTGTTCCCGGCCGACGAACTGGCCAAGGCCAAGGAAGAATGGCAAAGTCGGCTGGCGGCGTGCCCTGAAGAGCAGCGGCCGTACTTGGTGTTGCAGTATGCGACACCGGTGCGCAACCAATACCAGGTCAGGCAGCAGACGCCGGTTGCCTGACCGATTGCGGGGCTGCCTTGCAGGCCCGCAATCTCAAACCCAGGTGCTGAACCAGGACAGCAGCAGCGCCATGGCCAGGCAAGCGAAGCCCAGAATGTAGAAGTACTTGGGCACCCGCAGGTCGAAGGCATCCACTACCCCCTCCTCAAGCGCCAGGCTCTCGCGGGTTTCGGCCGCGCGCCGCCGGGCGCTTTGCAGCAGCAACCCGCCCGGGCAGGTCAGCAGCAGCGCCAGCACATTGATCAACTTGGTGGGATGGGCGGCCAGAAAACCCCAAAGCACTTGCAAGGACATCACGCAACCTCGGTGTAAGCGACGGCAAAGGCCCGCATTCTACGCAAATCGCCCTCCGCTGCCCGGCATTGGCGACAAACTGTCATTTAATTTCATCTGTCATCGGCTCGTCATCTGGGCAGGCCACCCTGTCGACCTTCCCATGAGCCGGAGCTACTTCATGCTGCACGCCGAAAACCAGGACCGCCTTTACCTCGTTGCCCAAAGCGAGGAGCAACAGGCGCTGATCGATGGTTTTGCCATCAATGTGCAAGACCGCCAGTGGCTGGTCTACTGCGCGCTGGGCGGGCATGTGCATGAAGACCTGCCGGAGGTGGATGCAGGCACTGGCTTCAGCCTGCTGGATTTCCACATAGAGGCGGCGTGAACCGCCGCCGGCCAACCCACCCGCAAGCGCTGGCGAAGCACAAAAAAACCCGCTGCCTGACGACCAGGCAGCGGGTTTTCAGCAGCGCGAGGGCTTACTGGGCCAAGATCTGGCCAATGCTCGGGTCTTTGAACATGCGGGTCAGCGCATCGCTCAGAACGTCGCCTACCAACTGGGTGTTGGTGTCCTGGTTCGGTGCCATGCCGAAGCGCTGGTCGAGCGACGCACCGTAACGGCCGCTGTAGCTGCGGCCGCCATTCTTCACGTCGGCACGGAAGGTGGCACCGATCGTGGCTTCGGTCACGTACAGGTTGTCTTTGGGCGACTGGTACTTCAGCTCGGCCAGGGTCACGGTCAACTGCGGCGCGTTGTAAGCGTTGGCCGTAGGCGTGAAGCCGAGCAGGCGCACAGCCGCTTCAGCCTGGGCCTGCAGCTTGGGCACCACGTCGTTGCCACTGACGCTGATGGTGCTGGTTTCAGGGTACATGCCACCACGGGTACCCAGCGACTGCGATGGGCGACCGTCAACCACCCGGACCACAACCGGCTGGCCATGACCGACCGGCGCGAGTTGGGCCTTGAGCGTGGGTTGCGGGTTGAGTTGTTGCGGGCTGTGGGCACAACCGACCAGGCTGAGGCTGGCCACGGCAAGCAAACCGAACAACAGACGTTGCAACATGCGCGTTTCTCCAGAAAATGCGGCTAAGGCGCACAGTATACCCAGCCCCGCATCGGCCAGTCATCGGTCCCAGCCCGCTTGTGACAATGCTTTCATGCACTGCCCGGGCCTGTACTTTGCGCCTGTGCAAGCCGGCATTGGCAGCCGCGCATGCGCCTGGCCTGACAAACGCTGCAATAAAAACCACGAATGGCGACATTTCTGCCCGCGACATCGTTATAATCTCCCCCCGATTATAAGGACGTCTCCTGATCGGGCCCCGCACTCGCCGATTGACCCCGGCAACTTCAACGCTTCGCCCACAGAGAGCCTTCCACTCAGGTCTTGCATCGGCTGTCGTGCCTGCTTTTCCGGCCCTTCACGCTGCATGAACCTGCGGGTTGCCATCGCGCAGTCCCTTTTTGAGGTTCACGTCTCCAAAAGAGCGTGAAAAAACGGTTTTCACAACTTCACAAGAGTGTGGCGAGCAAATGAACAGTCTGGCATGTGTAAAAGCGGCAGATGTGTCCCGAACAGCCCTGAACAGGCGGCAAATGCGCTCATCCTGCATGAGTGCCTGACCCGCTCCATAACGCACGCACGACACCTTGACCATAAGTCGAATTGCCGCAGCCCTGGCAAACGGCGTTCAATACCTGAACCCGAAGACTGGTTGGCGGTGTCCGCGGAAGTTGCAAGAACTGCGAAAAGCCGGACATGGCGACCCTGGCAACCCCAGGTCCTATGCTGTCAATTAGGTAGCTGTAGATTGTGGAGACGCGTTAAATGGCGCAGAACGAATCGGTTGATGTGGTACTGGTAGGCGCGGGCATCATGAGTGCCACCCTGGCCGTACTGCTCAAGGAGCTAGACCCGACCCTGAAGCTTGAGGTCGTCGAGGCGATGGACTCCGGAGCCGCGGAAAGCTCCAACCCCTGGAACAACGCAGGCACCGGCCACGCCGGCCTGTGCGAGCTGAACTACACGCCGCAGGCCGCCGATGGCAGCATCGACATCAAGAAGGCCGTGCACATCAACACCCAGTTCGAGGTTTCGCGCCAGTTCTGGGCCTACCTGAGCAAGAAGGACAACTTCGGCTCGGCGCGTGCGTTCATCAACCCTGTCCCGCACCTGAGCTACGTCGAGGGTGACAAGGGTGTTGCCTTCCTCAAGAAGCGCTTCGAGCTGCTCAAGCAGCACCATGCGTTCTCCGAGATGGAGTACACCGAAGACAAGGCCGTGATGAACGACTGGATGCCGCTGATGATGCCTGGCCGCCCTGCCGACCAGCACATCGCCGCGACCCGCGTGGCCAAAGGGACCGACGTCAACTTCGGCGCCCTGACCCTGAAGCTGCTGAAGCTGCTGGGTGACGCGCCGGACGCGCAGGTCAAATACAGCAAGAAGGTCGTCGGCCTGCGCCGTAACGGCAGCGGCTGGACCGTCAGCATCAAGGACGTCAACAGCGGCGGCAGCCGTGAAGTGGACGCCCGCTTCGTGTTCCTGGGCGCCGGCGGCGCGGCCCTGCCGCTGCTGCAGATGTCCGGCATCCCGGAGAGCAAAGGTTTTGGTGGCTTCCCGGTCAGCGGCCAGTGGCTGCGCTGCGACAACCCGGAAATCGTCAAGCAGCACCAGGCCAAGGTTTACAGCCAGGCCGCCGTAGGTGCGCCACCGATGTCGGTACCGCACCTGGACACCCGGGTTGTAGACGGCAAGACTTCGCTGCTGTTCGGCCCTTATGCCGGCTTTACCACCAAGTTCCTGAAGCACGGCTCGCTGATGGACCTGCCGCTGTCGGTGCGCATGGGCAATATCGGCCCGATGCTGGCCGTGGCCCGCGACAACATGGACCTGACCAAATACCTGGTCAGCGAAGTGATGCAGTCGATGGAACAGCGCCTTGAAGCCCTGCGCCGCTTCTACCCGCAGGCCAAGGCCGAAGACTGGCGCCTGGAAGTCGCAGGCCAGCGCGTGCAAATCATCAAGAAAGACCCGAAGAAAGGCGGCGTGCTGCAATTCGGCACCGAGCTGGTCTCGGCGCAGGACGGCAGCCTGGCTGCACTGCTCGGCGCCTCGCCAGGTGCCTCGGTGACCGTTTCGATCATGCTGGAACTGATCGAGCGTTGCTTCCCTGAGCAAGCCAAAGGGGCCTGGGCTGACAAACTCAAGGAAATCTTCCCCGCACGCGAGAAGACCCTGGCGACCGATGCTGCCCTGTACCGCGAGATCAGTGCAGATAACGACGCGGCACTGGACCTGGTGGAAAGCAGCCCGGCAGCCAAGCATTACGCCTGACTGGCCCGGTAACGAAAAAACGCCCTTCGGGGTAATGCCTGTCAATTAAGTGTTACTGGGGCTGCTTTGCAGCCCTTCGCGGGCACGCCCGCTCCCACACGTTTGGCGCTGAATGCAAGAAATGCGCAATCCTTTGTGGGAGCGGGCGTGCCCGCGAAGGGTCGCAAAGCGGCCCCAAATTACTTAACTGACTGGCATTACCCTTCGAGGCGTTTTTTTCTGCCTGCGTGTCGGTCAGCTTGCGCCGCGAAGAGGCGGAACAGGCTAACGATCAAGCACGGGCCTGGGCGATGATCTCGATGTACTCCTGCGCATTGCGCTGGTCGGCGATCTGCTCGACGAAGGTTTTGCCGTGTTCGTCCTTGCCATCCAGGTCCAGGCCGGCCTCGACGAAGAACCCGACAAAACGCTGGAAGTCGTCCACACGCAGGCCGCGGTAGGCTTTCACCAGTTTGTGCAGCGAGGGTGAGGTGACGCCATCGGCCGGCTCGAACTGAAGGAACGACTTGATGTAGTCGTCGCTGATTTCGTCACCGATTACCTGTTTCTTGTCTTTACGCATTGCCGGCTCCATCTGGACCATCACGGAATTTCGAAGGCCGGCAGTTTACCCCCCGCAGGCCGCAGGCCTCAACGCGTACGTACGGTGCCTGTGTGCAGGTCGGCCCAGATATGGCCGTTGCCATAGGTGAGGAACTGCACATACAGCGTTTCGTTGCGCAGCAGGTCCATGATCACCCGGTAGTCACTGAGGGGGTAATTCAGACTCAAGGTGCGGGTCTTGTCGTCGTACACCGGTTTCTTGAGGCTCTTGGCGGCCTCACCGTCAAATGTCAGCAGCACCTGGGCAATGGTCGCCCCCTTGCTCAGCGGCTTGCCCTTCAGGCGCACTTGCAGCGACGAGGTGATCGGGATCGGCTGCTGGTCGGACTGCCGCTGGGCACCGACTACCACCGAGTAGTCGGTCACTTGCAGCAACTGCTGGCTGGTGGGTGCTTCCTGACGCAGGGCCATGTCGTCCGGGGGCAGGAACTGGCTGTGCAGCGGTGCAGCGGCCAGCGGCAGGCTGATGGCCACCAGAAGGGGGAGAAACGCACGCATGTGAGGCTCCTTGTATGAAGCCGCACTCTAGCACGTGGACGTTTTTACAGGCCCTTGACGGCGAAGATGCCGTTGGCGTTGCGCCAGTAGCCTTTGTAGTCCATGCCATAGCCGAAGATGTAGCGGTCAATGCACGGCAGGCCCACGTAGTTGGCCTTCAGGTCCGGGCTGGCTTTGCGGTCGTGGTCCTTGTCGATCAGCACGGCGGTGTACACCGAGCGCGCGCCGGCGTGCTTGCAGAACTCGATGATGGCGCTGAGGGTATGGCCTTCATCGAGGATGTCGTCAACGATCAGCACGTCGCGGTCGATGAACGACACTTCGGGCTTGGCCTTCCAGAACAGCTCGCCGCCACTGGTCTGGTTGCGGTAGCGCGTGGCGTGCAGGTAGGAAGCTTCCAGCGGGAACTGCAGGTGGGTCAGCAGTTTGCCGGAGAAAATCAGGCCACCGTTCATCACGCAGAACACCACAGGGTTCTTGTCGTGCAGGTCCTTGCAGATCTGCTCGCCAACGTTGGCGATGGCCGCTTCGACCTCGGCTTCGGTGTACAGGCAGTCAGCTTCACGCATGACTTGACGGATATGCTCGAGATCGGCGGACATGGCGCGCTCCGGGGGATTTTGGAAAAGCGGGCAAAGGTACGCATCCGCTCGTCACAGATCAAGCGTTTATGGACTAACGTGCAGAATGATCAGACGACAGCGCAGGCTGAATAGATTAATCTAGCGCGGTTTTTTTGCCCGCCTTTCGGAGCCCCCCCTATGCCCACTCGTGAGATCCGCCACCCGCTGATCCGCCACAAGCTCGGCCTGATGCGCCGTGCCGATATCAGCACCAAGAATTTTCGCGAACTCGCCCAGGAAGTCGGCGCTCTTCTGACTTATGAAGCCACCCAGGACCTGCCGCTCGAAACCTACGAGATCGACGGCTGGTGTGGCAAGGTCTCGGTAGAGAAAATCGCCGACAAGAAGATCACCGTAGTGCCGATCCTGCGTGCCGGCATCGGCATGCTCGACGGCGTACTCAGCCTGATCCCGGGTGCCAAGGTGAGCGCGGTCGGTGTTGCCCGCAACGAAGAAACCCTCGAAGCCCACACCTACCTGGAAAAGCTCGCCCCGGACATCAACCAGCGCCTGGCATTGATCATCGACCCCATGCTGGCAACCGGCGGCTCGATGGTTGCCACCATCGACCTGCTGAAGAAGGCTGGCTGCAAAGAGATTCGCGCCATGGTCCTGGTCGCGGCACCAGAAGGCATCGACGTGGTGGAGAAAGCTCACCCCGATGTACAGATCTACACCGCTTCGATCGACCAGCGCCTGAACGAGCACGGCTATATCGTGCCGGGCCTCGGCGATGCCGGTGACAAGATCTTCGGCACCAAGCAAAAGGACGCCTGATCATGCAGGACGGCTTCAACGACCCGCTCTGGCGCCAGGTCGTTTCGGGCGCGCAGATGCTCTTCGTGGCATTCGGTGCGCTGGTACTGATGCCACTGATCACCGGCCTGGACCCGAACGTCGCGCTGTTCACCGCAGGTATCGGTACCTTGCTGTTCCAGTTGGTCACCGGCCGTCAGGTCCCGGTGTTCCTGGCCTCGAGCTTCGCCTTCATCACCCCGATCATTCTCGCCAAGGGCCAGTTCGGCCTGGCCGAGACCATGGGCGGCGTGATGGCCGCAGGTTTCGTGTATACCTTCATGGGCCTGATGGTGAAAGTCAAAGGCACCGGTTTCATCGACCGCATGCTGCCGCCCGTGGTGATCGGGCCGGTGATCATCTCCATCGGCCTGGCCATGGCGCCGATTGCCGCCAACATGGCGATGGACAAGGCTGGCGACGGCAGCGTGCTGCTGCCGTACAAGACAGCCATGCTGATCTCCATGCCGGCGCTGCTGACCACACTGATCGTGGCTGTGTTCGGCAAAGGCATCTTCCGCCTGGTGCCGATCATCGCCGGCGTGCTGGTGGGTTTTGCCCTGTCGTTTGCCTTTGGCGTGGTCGACACGGCCAGAATCGCCGCTGCACCCTGGCTGGAAATGCCCAATTTCACGGCGCCAGCGTTCAACTGGCAGGCCATTCTGTTCATCGTTCCGGTAGCCCTGGCACCTGCGATCGAGCACATTGGCGGGGTAATCGCGGTTGGCAGCGTAACCGGCCGTGACTACCTGAAGAAGCCCGGCCTGCACCGCACCCTGCTGGGTGACGGCCTGGCCACTACCGCCGCCGGCCTGTTTGGCGGCCCGCCGAACACCACCTACGCCGAAGTGACCGGTGCGGTGATGCTGACCAAGAACTACAACCCCAAGATCATGACCTGGGCGGCGGTATTCGCCATTACCCTGGCGTTCATCGGCAAGTTCGGCGCGCTGCTGCAGAGTATTCCGGTGCCGGTGATGGGCGGCATCCTGTGCCTGCTGTTCGGCTCGATCGCCGCGGTAGGCTTGAACACCATGATCCGCCACAAGGTCGACCTGGCCGAAGCGCGCAACCTGGTGATCGTGTCGGTGACCCTGGTGTTCGGTATTGGCGGGGTACTGATCGGCAGCGGTGATGGCCCGGATGATTGGGGCCTGAAGGGGATTGCCCTGTGTGCCATCGTGGCGATTGCCCTGAACCTGATCTTGCCTGGCAATGACGGCTGGAAGCACAAGAAGCTCGAGGATCAGCAGCCTTGAGCCACCTTTGACCTGAGCGCCCACAGGGCAGCAAAACACCCTGTGGGAGCGGGTTCACCCGCGAAAAGGCCGGTTCACTCAGGCCTTTTCACACATGTCCGCCAACACCCCCACCCACTGCGGGTGGTCGTTCAAACACGGCACCAGCACCAGCTCCCGCCCGCCGGCCTCGACAAACTGCTCACTGCCGCGCATGCCGATTTCTTCCAGCGTTTCGATGCAGTCGGCCACGAATGCCGGGCACATCACCAGCAACTTCTTGACCCCCGCCTTGGCCAGCTCGTCCAGGCGTGTTTCGGTATACGGCTCGATCCACTTGTCACGCCCCAGCCGCGACTGGAAACTCACCGACCACTTGCCGTCGGGTATACCCAACTGCGCCGCAAACGCTTTGGCGGTGGCCAGGCACTGACCCCGGTAACACACCGCGCGCACCTCGGCGCTGGCGTCTTTGCAGCAGTCGGCTGCACGCAGATCATGCTTGCCGGGCGTGCCGCGCGGGTACAGCTTTTTCAGGTGCCGCTCCGGCAGCCCATGAAAACTCAGCAACAGGTGGTCGTAATCCTGCGCCAGGTAAGGTTCGGCGCTGGCCGCCAGTGCCTGGATATAGGCGGGGTGCTCGTAGAACGGCTGCAGCACCCGCATTTGCAACGGCAACTGGCGCTCTTGGATGGTCTGTTTCGCCAACTCCACGACCGTGGTCACCGTACTGTCCGCGAACTGTGGATACAACGGCGCCAGGGTAACCCTGCGCACGCCCTGCGCTGCCAGACGCGCCAACACATCCTCCAGCGCCGGCTGGCCGTAACGCATGGCTATTTCAACCGGCCCATGCGGCCAGTGCTCGACCATGGCGGCCTGCAGGCGGCGGGTCAGCACCACCAACGGCGAGCCCTCCTCCCACCAGATGGACGCGTAGGCATGGGCCGACTGCTCCGGTCGCTTGATCAGGATCAACGACACCAGCAGCCGCCGCAGCGGCCACGGCAGGTCCACCACGTACGGGTCCATCAGAAACTGGTTGAGGTAGCGGCGTACATCGGCCACCGAAGTGGAGGCCGGGGAACCCAGGTTGACCAGCAGCAGGGCGTGATCAGTCATGCAGCGTCCTATGTCAGAGGCGGCTGGACAGGTCGTCCAGGGCCGATTGCAGATCATTGAAACGGAAGGCGAAGCCCGCCTCCAGCAAACGTACCGGGCGCGCACGCTGGCCGCCCAACAGCAAAGTCGACAGCTCGCCCAAGCCGGCCTTGAGCAGCAGTGCCGGCACCGGCAATAGCGCCGGGCGATGCAGCGCACGGCCCAGCCGCCTGGCGAACTCGCGGTTGCGCACGGGCGTCGGAGCGCAGGCATTATAAGGACCGCTGGCGTCCTTATGCTGCAAGAGAAAATCAATCAGGGCGACCTGGTCGTCTATATGGATCCACGGCATCCACTGCCGACCATTGCCCAACGGCCCGCCCAGCCCCAGCTTGAAGGGGATACGCAAACGCGACAAAAAGCCGCCATCGCTGGCCAGCACCAGCCCGGTACGCACCAGGACCACACGAATGCCCTGGGCCTGCGAGCGCTGGGCTGTTTCTTCCCAGGCAATACACAACTGGCTGGCGAAATCTTCCCGCACCGGGGGCGAGGTCTCGGTCAGCTCGCGCTCACCACCGTCACCGTACCAGCCCACCGCTGACCCGGATATCAACACCTCAGGGCGCTGTTCGCGGCTACCTAGCCACGCCAGCAACTGCTCGGTCAGGGCGATGCGGCTAGCCCACAGCAGGTTGCGCCGGGCGGCCGTCCAGGGCCGGTCGGCAATCGGTGCCCCCGCCAGGTTGACCACTGCATCGAGCTGATCGTCTGCTTCCAGTTGCTCAAGCCGGGCGATGCCCCGCACCCCGGCGCCGCAGAGCTTCGCCACCTCCTGCGGCCGCCGGCTCCACACTGTCAGCCGGTGGCCCTGGCTGAGCCAGTACTGGCACAGGTGCTTGCCAATCAACCCGGTACCGCCTGTCAGCAATATATGCATGCCTGTGTCCTCGCAGATTGCAGCGGTGGTCTATTTTTAACATCAAGGCACTTTTTTGACCCGACGCTCTCGGATAAACATAGGCCAACCTGTGCGGCAAAGCGGAATTACCTTATACAATATTTTTGCTTTGTACAGGTTTTCCTGACAGCGTAGTCTGCTCATAGCAAGGTTTGAAGAGGCCATCATGACAGTACCTATTGCCATCATTGGTGCCGGTATCGCCGGCTTGTCTGCCGCCCAGGCTTTGCAGAAGGCCGGGCAGTCGGTGCATTTGTTCGATAAAGGCAAGGGCAGCGGCGGGCGCATGGCCAGCAAGCTCAGCGAGGCCGGCGCGCTCGACCTTGGCGCGCAGTATTTCACTGCCCGCGACCGGCGCTTTGTCGAACAGGTCCAGCAATGGGTGGCCGCAGGCTGGGCTGAACAGTGGAAACCCCAGCTGTACAACTACCGCGACGGCAGCCTCAGCCCCTCCCCCGACGAGCAGACACGCTGGGTAGGCGTGCCGCGCATGAGCGCGATCACCCGCGGCCTGCTCAAAGATGTGACGGTGAATTTCGAGTGCCGCATTGCCGAGGTGTTTCGCGGCAAGCAGTACTGGCACCTGCAGGATACCGACGGCTGCAGCCACGGGCCCTACAGCCGGGTAGTGATCGCCGTGCCGGCGCCCCAGGCGACACCGCTGCTGGCCGCCACGCCCAAGTTGGCCGCCGTGGCCGCCGGCGTGCAGATGGAACCCACGTGGGCCGTGGCCCTGGCATTCCCAGCCCCGCTGGAAACGCCGATGCAAGGCTGCTTCGTGCAGGACAGTGCCCTTGATTGGCTGGCACGCAACCGCAGCAAGCCTGGCCGCGCCGAACAGCCCGATACCTGGATATTGCACGCCACGGCAGATTGGAGCCGGCAACATATCGACCTGCCCAAAGAAGCAGTGATCGAGCAACTGTACGGCGAATTCGCCGAACTGGTTGGCTGCGTGGTGCCCGCGCCCGCTTTCTCTGTGGCCCACCGTTGGCTGTATGCCCGCCCCAGCAGCAATCATGAGTGGGGTGCCCTGGCGGACGCCGATCAGGGGTTGTATGCATGCGGTGACTGGTGCTTGTCGGGGCGTGTCGAAGGCGCCTGGCTTAGCGGCCAGGAAGCAGCACGGCGACTGCTCGAACATTTGGACTGATTTCACCTTATACAAAAAAACTGGTTTGCATAACTTCCGCACTGTGCTGGAATAAACCTGTACAAGTTTTTACATACGTACAGGTTTTCGGAGGCAGTCATGCAAAACCCGCCCACCCCTAGCAAGCCGCGCATTGCCATCAGCGCCTGCCTCACCGGGCACAGCGTGCGCTACAACGGCGGCCACAAGGCCTCCGACCTGTGTCGCAAGCAACTGGAAGAACACTTCGAATGGTTACCTGTGTGCCCAGAGGTGGCCATCGGTCTAGGCGTACCACGCGATCCGATCCGCCTGGTTGGCGACCCTGACAAGCCCGAAGTGGTTGGCACTCGCAACCCTGGCATGGACCTGACCGGGCCGCTACGCAGCTATGGCGAGCAGATGGCCGCTGAGTTGCAAGACATCTGCGGCTACATCTTCATGCAGAAATCGCCGTCTTGCGGGTTGGAGCGGGTCAAGGTGTATCAGCCAAATGGTCACCCTGCGGTGCAGAGTGGTCGCGGCGCCTTCGCCCAGGCATTCTGCGCGTTACGCCCCGACCTGCCGGTGGAAGAGGAAGGCCGGTTGCATGACCCGGTACTGCGGGAGAATTTCATCAGCCGTGTGTATGCCTACGCCGACTGGCAACGCCTGCTGGCCGACGGTCTCAGCCGGGGTGCCTTGGTGAGCTTCCACTCGCGCTACAAGTACCTGTTGATGGCCAACAACCCTCAGGCGTACCGCACCCTGGGGCGCCTGCTCGGAGGCATGAGCAAGGACGATGACCCGCAACAGGTCGGCCAGCAGTATTTCAGCCAGCTGATGCAGGCGTTGCGCCGCTGTGCCAGCCGCGGCACCCATTGCAACGTGCTGCAGCACCTCAGCGGCTATTTCAAGGACGCCCTTACACAGCAGGACAAAGCCGAGCTGCAGACGCTCATCGGCCAGTACCAGCAGGGTGTAGTGCCGCTG
The DNA here is from genome assembly GCF_013305665.1 of Pseudomonas sp. NY5710. Lineage (NCBI taxonomy): Bacteria > Pseudomonadati > Pseudomonadota > Gammaproteobacteria > Pseudomonadales > Pseudomonadaceae > Pseudomonas > Pseudomonas sp. NY5710. The sequence continues at coordinate 775,595 of NZ_CP045554.1, read as the reverse complement.
GTGGTGCCACTGACCCTGCTCAAACACCACTTGCGCAAGCACCCGGACCCGTACCTGCTTCAGCAAGCCTACCTGCAACCCCACCCTGAAAGCCTAGGTTTACGCAATGCGGTCTGAAGTGCTGTTGCCAATCGGTGAGCTGGCCCGCCGCACCGGCGTGAACCCGGTCACCTTGCGCGCCTGGGAGCGTCGTTACGGCCTGCTCAAACCGCAACGAACGGCGAAGGGTCACCGTTTGTACCCACAAAATCAGGTGGAACGGGTCGAAACGATCCTGGCGTGGTTGCAGCGTGGCGCCTCTGTTGGCCAAGTGCGCGAGTTGCTCGACAAGCCGACCAGCACCGCGCCCAAAGGCGACTGGCAAGCCCGTCAGTTCGAGCTGGTCGAAGCCATCGCCAGCCTGTCGCAACGCAACCTGGACCAGCAGCTCAACCAGGCCATGGCGCTATATCCGGCTCTGACCCTGTGCGAGCAATTGCTGCTGCCCTTGCTCGACCTGCTCGACCTGCGCTGGGGCAACTACTTCAACGCGCGGCTGGAGCAGGTTTTCTTCTATGGCTGGCTGCGCAGCAAGCTGGGCGCCCGCGTTTACCACGACAACCAGTTGCTGCACGGCCCCGCCGTGCTGTTGGCCGAGGACAGCGAGCGGGCCTTCAGCCCTGGGCTGTGGCTGTGCGCCTGGTTGTTCACCAGCAATGGCATCCCCGTTGAGGTGCTTGAACAGCCTGTCAGCGCGGCGCAACTGCAAAGCGCAGTCAGCATCTTCCAACCCCGCGCCATGCTGCTGCACCTGGGCCCGCGCATAGACGACAAGGCGTTGCTGCGTGCCCTGCAGGGGGTGCCGGGGCCGAAGTTACTCGGTGGCAGCATGGTTACGCTGCATGAAACCCGCCTGAAAGACAGCGAATTGCCTGACCTTTTCCTGTTCGATACCCCGCAAGCGGCCTTGCGCCTGCTTCAAGCCCATGACCGCCAGCCCGTAGAGATGAGTGACCCATGCACCTGACCTGGCTGCGTAGTGACCTGCGCATCGATGACAACACCGCACTGAGCGCTGCAACCGAGCGCGGGCCGACCATCGCCTTGTGGCTGGTCAGCCCCGGGCAATGGCGTGCGCACGACGATGCCGACTGCAAAGTCGATTTCTGGCTACGCAACGTGCGCGACCTGCGCCAAGCGCTGGAAAAGCTGAACATCCCGCTGCTGATCCGCAAGATCGACACCTGGGACCAGGCGCCCCAGGCCGTGCTCGATATTTGCCATCAGCACCAGGTGCAAAGCGTGCACTGGAACGAGGAATACGGCATCAACGAGCAGCGCCGTGACGCTGCTACGCGCGAACTGCTGGACAAAGCGTGCGTCCAGGCGCACAGCTATCTTGACCAACTGCTGTTTCGCCCAGGTACCATCCTGACCCGCAGTGGCGATTACTTTCAGGTATTCAGCCAGTTCAAGAAAACCTGCCTTGAACACCTGCACCGCAGCCTACCTGCGCTGGCGCAGCGAGTAAAACGCCAGGCTGCGCTGAATATCGACAGTGACCCGATCCCGCAACACATCGACGGCTTCGAAAAAACCACGCCCACCTTGCGTGAGCATTGGCCGGCGGGTGAGGCCCACGCGCAGCAGCGCCTGTCGCAGTTTCTGGACGAAACCATCGACGACTACCATAAAACCCGGGACCTGCCGGCCATGCCAGGGACCAGCCAGCTTTCGCCATACCTGGCCGCCGGGGTGATTTCACCCCGCCAGTGCTTGCATGGGGCCCTGGCGGCTAACAAGGGCGAGTTCGACAGCGGTAGCACGGGTGTGCAGACCTGGGTCAACGAGCTACTGTGGCGCGAGTTCTACAAGCATATCCTTACCGGCTACCCACAGGTATCGCGGCACCGCGCCTTCCGTAGCCATACCGAAGCCCTGCCCTGGCGCGATGCGCCGGACGATCTCGAGGCTTGGGAGCAGGGCCGTACCGGCTTCCCGATCATCGACGCGGCCATGCGCCAGCTGCTGCACACGGGCTGGATGCACAATCGGCTGCGCATGATCGTCGCCATGTTCCTCAGCAAAAACCTGTTGATCGACTGGCGCAAGGGCGAGCGGCACTTCATGCGCCACCTCATTGACGGTGACCTGGCCGCCAACAATGGCGGCTGGCAGTGGAGCGCCTCCACCGGCACCGATTCGGTGCCCTATTTCCGTATTTTCAACCCGGTCTCACAATCCCAGCGTTTCGACCCTGAGGGGCGTTTCATTCGCCACTGGCTGCCGGAGCTTCGCGACATTGATGAAAAAACAATTCATGGTCCGATGAAATCTACGGATCTTTTCGCTAGTAATTCGTATCACAATCCAATAGTTGATCTGGGCAGTAGTCGCCAACGTGCATTGGAGGCCTTCAAAGGCCTGCCGCGGTAACATCAGAGGGCAGAACGTCTTGAATAACTCACGCAGTTTTTGGGTTACAGGCGCAAGCAATGGACTTGGCTTGGCGTTGTTGCAAGGGCTGCTCGAACAAGGCCATCGGGTGGCCGCGAGTGGCAAGGATGCGGCTGTTTTCGAAGCGCTGGGCGAACGCTATGGCCAGCAATTCATGCAAGTGCCCTGGCAGTTGCACGACGCACAGCAAGCCGCTGACGCTTGTCAGTTGATCGCCCGTCACTGGCAATCACTGGACGGCTTGATCATCAACGCCGGTACCAGCGATTATCTACCGGGCGATGTGGCTGACAGCGAATTGATCGAGGCCATCGTCACCAGCAACCAGCTGGCGGGCAAACACTGCCTGACAGCGGTGACGCCCTTGCTGGCCAAGGGTGATTCACCCCAGGTGATGGCTGTTTTCAACCGTTATTCGGCCCTGCAGTTGTACGCGCCAAGCCAGGTAACCGCCGGTTGGAACCAGCTGCCGCAGTGGGTACGTGAGCAGCGTGATGCGCTCAAGGCGGTGGGGATATCGCTGACCGTGGTAGGACCGCAGTCGCTGAAAACGCCAGTTACGCCTGCGCAGGCCTTTCCGGAGCAGTGGACACCGCAAAGCGCCGCACAGGAGTTGTTGCGGCGCTGGCCCGCGGCCGAGCCCGAGTTGGTGCTGGAGACGCTTGACCTCAGTGGGCTATGGCCGCTGCCGCAGAGGTGACGGCCAAGCTCCCCGCCAAGCGCGAACCTGGGTCGCGCTTGGCGGTTGATGATTGACCCGATCGGGTCAGAGCGCCATGCGGTAATGCAAGCTGTAGCTTTCGACCCCGTCGTTGGGTTCTTTGATGCCGGCGTTCGAGTAGTGGATCGCACGCACACCAATTTCATGCCCACCGGCGAAGCGCAGGCCGAAGCCGATGCGGTCTTCGAACTGGAACGACGAACCCAGTTCGTTGCTTTCCAGCTCGGTGCTGGAGAAAGCTGCCACGCCGATGCCCGCCTCGATATAGGGCTTGACCGACTGGCCGGCAAACTCGTACACGAACACGGGTGCGAACGACAGGCTGTGGTTGCTAGCCGTGTCGTCGCCGTCCCAATAGGTGTAGGCGCCGTCCCAATAGCCGGTCACGCGGCCGACACTGGTCTGCCACCAGCTGGCATCCCAGTTCGACTGCAGCCCCAGCCGATAGACCATCGTCGAGTCGCCGGTCTGCCCCACCGAAACCGATACATCAGCAGCCTGCGCCGATATTGCCTGCCCCATGGTGAAAACGGCAGCCGCCGCCAAGCCCAGCAGTTTCTTCATGAGAAACATCCTTCATCCTAGTGCTGTTTTAGTGTCGCCTCATCTCAGGCAAGGGATAGAAAGCGGCAGTGGTACGATAGTTCAGCTTTTCTTCACGTTTTTTTCACATGGCAAAGCTTTGCACATCGTCAGACTTATGCCACAACACAGGCAGGATTTTTTTCAGTGAAGAGGGATCGGCGCTGGTCCAGAAGCGGGTAGCCTGCGCCGGTCCGGCGGCCAGCAGGTCATTGTTGCCTAGCAGCCGCTGCAACTGGCGCGCTACGGCGGCACCGGTATCGATGATGGCCACATCTGGCGGCACCATGCCGGCCAGCAGCGGCCGCAGGAAGGGGTAATGGGTACAGCCCAGGATCAAGGTGTCACAGCCAGCGGCCAGCAGCGGCTCGACATAGCCCCACAGCATCTGGCGCAGCGTGGGGCTGCACAGGTCGCCGGTCTCGATCAGCTCGACCAACCCCGGGCAAGGCTGGGTGATCACCAGCACGTCGCTGGCGAAGCGGTCGAGCAAAGCCGCGAACTTGGCGCTTTGCAACGTGCCGGTAGTGGCCAGCACCCCAACCACGCCTGAGCGTGTGGCAGCCGCGGCAGGCTTGACTGCGGGCTCCATCCCCACCAATGGCCAGTTCGGGTACAGTTCGCGCAAATCCGCTGCGGCCGCCACCGTGGCGGTGTTGCAGGCCAGCACCAGGGCCTTGGCGCCTTGCTCGCGGAAGAACCCGGCAATGCGCCGGCAGCGCTCACGGATGTAGTCCGGGGACTTTTCGCCATAAGGCACATGGCCGCAGTCGGCCACGTACAACAGTGTCTCATTGGGCAACAGCCGCTGGATCTCGGCGAGCACCGACAAGCCGCCAACACCAGAGTCCATCACGCCGACCGGCGCCGAGCGCTCAGCCATCGCGCTTGCCGCACACGGCACACGCCGGGTCGCGCTTGACGCGCAGTTCGCGAATACGGGTGCCGAGGGCGTCGATCAACAGCAGTCGGCCGACCAGCGGCTCGCCGAAGCCTGCCAGCAGCTTCATCGCTTCCAGCGCCTGCAGGCTGCCGACCAGGCCCACCAGTGGGCCGATCACTCCCGCCTCGCTACAGGTCAGCTCGGCTTCACTGCCATGCCCATACAGGCAGTGGTAGCAAGGGCTGTAGTCGCGACGCGGGTCAAACACCGACAGCTGCCCCTCCAAACGGATTGCCGCACCGCTGACCAAGGGTTTGCCGGCGGCGAAACAGGCGGCGTTGACCGCCTCGCGCGTGGAGAAATTATCGGAGCAGTCCAGCACCAGGTCGACGGCAGCTACCGCGGCTGCCAGGGAGTCGTCGTCCAGCGCCTGGCGGTGGGCAACCAGGGTGACTTCCGGGTTGATGGCCTGCAGGCGCTGCAGCGCCGAGTCGACCTTGCTCATGCCGACACTGTCGCTGTCATGAAGCACCTGGCGCTGCAGGTTGGTCAGGTCGACCGTATCGAAGTCCGCCAGGTGCAGTTCGCCAACCCCGGCGGCTGCCAGGTACAGGGCGACCGGCGAACCCAGGCCACCCAGCCCGACAATCAATGCCTTGCTGTGCTTGAGGCGTAGCTGGCCGTCGATGTCGATCTGCGCCAGCAGCACCTGGCGGCTGTAACGCAGCAGTTCCTGATCACTCAGCATGGCAGGCGCCCCAGGCTGATGCGTTCATGGCCACCCAGATCGGTTCGGCTGGCCACCTCGTTGAACCCCTGCCCGACCAGCAAGGCCCGTACCGCCGCGGCCTGATCATAGCCGTGCTCCAGCAGCAACCAGCCACCGGGCAGCAAGTGCCCTGGGGCCTGGGTAACGATCACGCGCAGGTCGTCCAGGCCATCGGGGCCAGCCACCAACGCACTGCTGGGTTCGAAACGCACGTCGCCAGCCACCAGGTGTGGGTCTGCTGCGGCGATGTAAGGGGGGTTGCTGACGATCAGGTCGAAACGCTCACCCGCCAGGCTGTCAAACCAATGGCTGAGGCGCACCTGGGCATTGCTCAGGCCCAGTCGCTGCCGGTTGCGCTCGGCAAGCGCAGCGGCCTCTGCTACCCGGTCGACGGCCGTGACCTGCCAGGCTGGGCGCTCACTGGCCAGGGCCAATGCGATGGCGCCCGTGCCAGTGCCCAGGTCGAGAACCCTGGCTGGGGCTGCGGGCTGCAGTTCGAGGGCGGTTTCGACCAGCAGCTCGGTATCCGGCCGCGGGATGAGCGTGTGCGGCGCGACTTCCAGGTCGATTTTCCAGAAACCTTGCTGGCCAAGGATATACGCCACCGGCTCACCGCCGCGGCGGCGCTGCAGGTACCCGGCGTAGGTCTGGGCGTCTTCGCTGCTGACGATCCGCTCGGGCCAGGTGTGCAGATAACTGCGCGACTTGCCGATGGCCGCTGCCAGCAGCAGTTCGGCATCCAGGCGTTCGGTAGGCGAATCTGGCAACTGTGCGTTGCGCAACAGGCTGGCGATGATGGTCATCAGTCCCCCAGGGCAGCCAGTTGATCGGCCTGGTATTCGGCCAGCAACGGCTCGATCACCGCGTCTACGCCACCACTGAGGATGTCGTCCAGCGAATACAAGGTCAGATTGATACGGTGATCGGTCACCCGCCCCTGTGGGTAATTGTAGGTACGAATGCGTTCCGAGCGGTCACCCGACCCGACCAGCAGTTTGCGCTCGCTGGCAATGGCGTTCTGGGCGGCGCTGGTCTGCATGTCGTTGAGCTTCGCCGACAGCCAGGACATGGCGCGAGCGCGGTTCTTGTGCTGCGAGCGCTCTTCCTGGCACTCCACCACGATACCGGTGGGCAAGTGGGTGATGCGGATCGCCGAGTCGGTCTTGTTGACGTGCTGGCCGCCGGCACCGGAGGCGCGGTAGGTGTCCACGCGCAGGTCAGCCGGGTTGATTTCGATGGCCGCTTGTTCGTCTGGCTCGGGCAGGACCGCCACGGTGCAGGCGGAGGTGTGCACACGGCCTTGGGACTCGGTCTCCGGCACGCGCTGCACGCGGTGGGCGCCGGACTCGAACTTGAGCTTGCCGTAGACGTTTTCCCCTTCGACACGGGCAATGATTTCTTTGTAGCCGCCGTGTTCGCCCTCGTTCTCGGACAGAATCTCCAGGCGCCAGCCACGCTTTTCGGCGTAACGCGAATACATGCGGAACAGGTCACCCGAGAAGATCGCGGCCTCGTCCCCACCGGTACCGGCGCGGATTTCGAGGAACACGTTGCGGCCATCATTCGGGTCCTTGGGCAGCAGCATGCGCTGCAGCTGCGCCTCGAGCGTCAGCAACTGCTCCTTGGCTTCACGCACTTCTTCCACGGCCATTTCGCGCATGTCCGGGTCACTGTCCTTGAGCAGCGCCTGGGCACCTTCAAGGTCGCCCTGGACTTTGCGCCACTCTTTATAGGCAGCATAGACTGGCTCGACCTCGGCGTACTCGCGGGAATACGCGCGAAAGCGCGTCTGGTCGGAAATGACCTCGGCATCGCCGAGCAAGGCGGTGAGTTCTTCGAAGCGGTCCTGGAGAATTTCCAGTTTGTTCAGCAGCGACGCTTTCATTGCGGGGTTTTGTCCGTCGAGCCCTCGTTGAGGGCAAAGAGTTCCTGGGCCATGGCCAGCGCATCGACGCGCCCCTCGGCCGAGAGCTTTTTCAACTGCACGCTGGGCGCATGCAGGAGTTTGTTGGTCAGGCCACGGGCCAATTGGGCCAGTACGTCCTCGGGGTTGCCGCCGTTGGCCAGCAAGCGCAGGGCCTTTTGCAGTTCTTCGTCACGCAGGCGCTCGCTTTGCTGGCGATAGGCCTTGAGCACATCCACGGCGGCTAGTTCACGCAGGCGCAGCATGAAGTCTTCGGCGCCGACTGTCACCAGTTCTTCGGCAGCCTGGGCCGCGCCTTGGCGGCTCTTGAGGTTTTCCGCCACGACATCGTGCAGGTCATCGACGGTGTAGAGGTAGACGTCATCGAGCTCACCGACCTCGGTTTCGATATCGCGGGGTACGGCGATGTCGACCATGAAGATCGGTTTGTGCCGGCGCTGCTTCAGCGCACTCTCGACCGCGCCTTTACCAAGGATCGGCAACTGGCTGGCAGTGGAGCTGATGACGATGTCGCTGTTGGCCAGCTCCTGGGGGATGTCGGCCAGCAGAACGGCATGCGCACCGAACTGTTCGGCCAGGATGCTGGCGCGCTCCAGGGTGCGGTTGGCCACCACGATGCGGCGCACGCCCTGCTCATGCAGGTGGCGGGCGACCAGGGTGATGGTTTCGCCGGCGCCGATCAGCAGGGCCTGGCTACGCCCCAGGTCGGCGAAGATCTGCTTGGCCAGGCTGACGGCGGCGAATGCCACCGACACCGGGTTCTCGCCAATGGCGGTGTCGGTACGCACCTGTTTGGCGGCGCTGAAGGTTGCCTGGAACAGGCGCCCGAGCAACGGCCCGACGGTGCCGGCCTCGCGGGCCACGGCGTAGGCGGACTTCATCTGGCCGAGGATCTGGGGCTCGCCGAGCACCAGCGAGTCGAGGCCCGAGGCCACGCGCATCATGTGCTTCACGGCGTCGTGCTCTTCGTGCACGTAAGCACTGGCGCGCAGTTCGTCGAGGCTGAGGCGGTGGTAGTCGGCCAGCCATTTGAGTACGGCGTCGGCGGACAGGTGGTCCTGCTCTATATAGAGCTCACTGCGGTTGCACGTCGACAGAATCGCCGCTTCGCGGCTGGACGTCAGTCGGCAGAGCTGCTGCAGGGCGTCTACCAGCTGCTCTGGGGTAAACGCCACGCGCTCGCGTACGTCTACCGAGGCAGTCTTATGGTTGATACCGAGTGCAAGAAAGGCCATGCGAGGTCGCTGGTTGTGACGGGAAGCCGATAATTGTCCTCTTTCGCAGGTTTCAGGACAACCACCGTTCGCTATTGCGCTGATAGCGCGGCGGCTATCGCCGGCTGCACGCCCGCCTGACCTGTGATTCCAGCCCCGGATCCTGCAGCCCCCTTGCAAGGATTATCACCATGGACCTCAGCGCTTGACGGGCACCCATGCCCCTCACCTCCCTCCGCATGACCTTCGCTCGGCCTCCTGAAGTCGCAATGTGCGGCGCCTGAACTACCGCGTGCTTAGAAGCAAAACCGAAGCCCGCTACGCCACTGAAGCAGCGGCACATAACAGACGCCTTGACCTGACCGAATCGAAACCCGACGTGACAATGTAACGAGGTGATATTTCCTACAAAAGCTTATGTGAATTACTTTTTTCGACATATCTGTATCGATTTTTTCCATCGACTTGTAGTCCATTTCTGAATTGCTGATCCAGCTATTGCTTCATCCCATTTCAATGCCTAGCCTTTCCCATCATTAATCTGAAGTTCGTTCCTCACCACAAAATTAAAACCTGACAATGATTACCAAACAGAGGTAAGCATGGCTTTTGACGCTTATATAAAAATCGATGATATCCCAGGCGAGGCCCTGGACGAAAAATACAACAGGTGGATCGAAGTCACAGGTTACCAATTCGGTGTAAGCCAAGCACTTCAGCCACCGCAAGCTCTGCCGGTGGCGCCACATCAGGCCGCACGGCCGTCAGCCATTTCACATTTACCAAATCTCTCGACAGTGCCAGTTGCAAATTGATGGAAGCCAGCTGCGCAGGCCAACATCTCAAGGAAGTTAAACTCGCACTCTGCCGCGCGGGCGGCGGCAAGCTCAAATATTACGAAATCATTCTCGAAGAAGTGATCATTGCCGACTACACCCAAAGCGCCGCCGATGGCGTACCGATAGAGGTGGTGCAGCTCGATTACGGGAGAATCAAGACCACCTATACCCAGCAAAAACGCGTTGACGGGTCCGGCGGCGGCAACATCGCCGGCGGGTGGGACCGGATCGGTAACAAGAAGTACGCCTAAAGGGGGTCGCCATGCCTGGAGCCAGAGCGTTCATCAACCCCAGAATGCAGAGCTACCACACGCTCAAGGCCGGCCTTGCGCTGACCGGGCATTCGGCCAGTAAGTTCGACATGCTGAACTCGCACATTTTCAACAATGTGGTCAGAAGCGGCGAACTGGTGATCGTCGGCGACTGGTCCACGCCTTCTTGTACCAGTGAGGAGGCGTATCTGATGTCGAAAGCTGCCGTGACCCATATGGGGCTGATGCGCAGCGGGCAAGGTGCCGATGAGTTTTTTCTGGATAATTTCGAGCTGTTGAAGAGCCTGCTCGCCCACGCATCACTGGGCTCAGGCGTGGTAAGCGATGGCTGGAGCAAGTATCTCAAAGCGATTCAAGATACCTTGCTGGAAATCGAGACGCTGCATAGAGAGCACATGAGCTCCGGGTCCCTCAAAGCGCGCGAGCAGTTTTACGCCAAGCGGGCTGGGTTTTTCACGAAGCTGGATGAGCAGTTGCGCAGGTTGGCGGCGTTCGGCTCAGGCTTGCGCAACAATGGGTCCATCAAAAGAATGCTAGCCATTTCCACGAAAAGCTATTTGCATACGGGTGAGATTGCAGGGTATGCGGATAAGGTTGCCGGTGTGAGCAAGGCTGCTAACCTGATAAAAAAAGGAACTTATTTAGGCATTGCACTGGAAGTTTCGAGTACAGGTCTATCAATCAATAAAGCCTGCACGGAAGGGAGAGAGGAAGAGTGCAGAAGAGCTGAAATTGTGGAGAGTAGCTCATTGGCAGGTGGCGTAGGTGGAGGCGTAGTTGGCGCATATGCAGGCAACATAGTTGGCGTAGCAGCTTGCGGCGTGGTTCTCGGAACCGTATCGGGCGGGCCTGGAGCTATCGCTTGCGGTGTAGCGGGCGGAGCCTTTGGGGGGATGCTAGGCGGGAAGTTCGGAAGCGATGGTGGAGAATTCATGGGAGATTTATTCTACGAACGGGTGATAAAGTGACCACAGCTCATGAAATTTTGGGAGCGGTGTTCGCCCTCCTTATCACCGCGATCTTCATATCCATGTCGATAACGCTATATTTGTCCCATCGCCTGACTGAACACATTGAATCGCTGCTACCCAACTGCAAGCTGATCAGTGAGAACAGAAAAACATACGCTGACCTTGGCTTTATCGGAAAAGTTTTTCGATTCGGGACAATATCTTTAATGTTAGTCTCCCCAAAAGCCTATGCACGTAAAGGCCTGATAGACATTAATGAAGTAAACCAACTACCGGCCCGCATAAAAAAATTACTTAGCAGACTCGTCATTGTGTGCTTAGCACTTTTTCTCACACTGCTATTGTTTAGGGCATGCCTATATGCTGCTGATCACTACCAAACCCTTTGAAAACCAGTATTGAAGCTCGAGCAAACGCTCCCGTTGTTATTGCTAATAACAGCGCCAATAGCATATGCGTGGACCTATATTGGCATAATGCTTAACATAGCAGTAACCGGTCTATAAATTCGCCATGCTTGAAGCGAGCCGCATATGTAAACTCTGCATCATTAGCTGGAGGCCTGGCTGGTAGCACTGTAGGCGGTTATCTAGGAGGGAATATTGTTGCACCCGCAGTATCCGGCACTAGGAGTAGGGACTGCCGGACTAGGGCACTCACCTGCGCGGTCATCGGTGGCGCTGCCGGGCGAAGTTAGCCGGTGGTTTCGCAGAAAAAAAAGGCGAGGTATTAGGTGACTTTTTGTATCACGAGTTTTCAAAATGACTAACATAGAACCAGGACTGATCGCGCTGATCCTGATTACAGCAATGTTAATTGCCGCTAGCGCGCAAATTATTATTTCACACAAATACACCGAGCATTTTGAATCTTTCCTTCCCACCTCTCGCCTCGTATCTGACAACATCAAAAATCACCAGCACGCCGGAGTCTTGGGCAAAACAATAAGAACCGGCCAGATTGCAACACTGTTGGCTATACCCAAAATCTTCATTTACAGGGGTTACGCTGAAATTGAGGAAGTAAAAAACTTCCCCCTCCGCGAAAAGCGCATTTTGTTAACCCTATGGATTATTCACATCACCTTGTTCATTGCCTTGATGCTGTCGCATTATCTATGACTTCATGCCGACACGACTTGCCCCGAATCGAAACCTGACGTGGCAACGTAACGAGGGGAAATTTCCTACAAAAGCCTGTACCGCTGGCCGCGATAATGAGTGTAGAAGAGCTAAATACGTCCATGGATCTTCCTTGACAGGCAGTGTCGCCCGGGGGAGGGATAGCAGCAAGCTACGGTGGGAATATTGCCACTAGTACTTGTCTCGCTCTTGGCGTGCTAACAGCCGGTACAGGCGCACCCCTCTGCGCTGTTATTGGTGGGGCTGCGGGAGCCACGGGAGGAAGCATGCTTGGCGGTGCTGTAGGGGAAACGCTCGGCGAAGTACTGTATGAAAAGGTAGGCACCCAATGAGTACTGCTGTGAGCATTGTTGCATTTATAATTTTGGCAGCCATGACCATCACGCTTTGCGCATCGCTCTACATATCAATCTATCATCTTGGCAGGATCGAATCACTACTACCGAATAGCGCATTCGTGAGCGGAAATAAAAAAACATTCTCACAAGCAGGCCTTATTGGCAAAGTAATGCGCACACTCTCAATTTCAATACTACTAACAGCACCAAATATATATGCGCGAAAAGGCTTAGTTAACCTTGATGAGGTCACGAGGTTTCCTAGACGCATGAAGCGCACTCTTATCATGTTAGGGGCTATGCACCCAACACTCATCGGAGCACTTATTTTATTTCGCATTTGGCTGCATACCTTGGAGACAAGCCGCAGCTGGTAGCGAGAGCATAACGTCAGCCGAAGAGCTACAGCAGGGCGTCTACCATCTACTCTGGGGTTAACGCCACGCAGTAGTACGCTTCGCGGGTGTCCGCCTTTACACCATCTGCGCTCGATCTCATAAACCGCCAAAAAACCCAAGCCAAACACCCGGCACAGCCACCACATCACGGAACCCTCTCCCACCACAAAGGTCGCAGTTAACCAGACACCACACAGGTGGGTTTGCCCCCGCGCTTGTGTCATCATGCTGCGACCGCCGGTGAGTCCTCCTATTAAGCCTTCTATGAACAAACCATACGCATTGCTGCTTGCCTTCGCCCTGCTCCAGGGCTGCCAGAGCCTGGCCCCGCAAAAGGCCGAGCCTCCCGTTGCCGATGCCGCCAAGGCGGAGGCCGAGAAGCCCGTGGTGTATGGATCCTTCAAGCAAGACACCCTTTACAGCCTGCTGGTGGCGGAACTGGCCGGGCAGCGCAACCGCTTCGATATCGCCCTGGCCAACTACACCGACCAGGCCGCCAAGACCCAGGATCCCGGCGTATCCGAGCGCGCCTACCGCATCGCCGAATACCTGGGTGCCGACGAGCCCGCCCTGGAAAATGCCTTGGTCTGGGCTCGCAACGACCCACAGAACCTCGACGCCCAACGCGCCGCTGCCATTCAACTGGCGCGCGCCGGCCGTTATGACGACTCCATGGCCTACATGGAAAAGGTACTGCAGGGTCAGGGCGACACCCATTTCGATTTCCTGGCCCTGTCAGCTGCCGAAACCGACCAGAGCACACGTGACGGCTTGCTGCAGAGCTTCGAGCGGCTGCTGGCGAAATACCCCGACAACGGCCAGTTGGTATTCGGCAAGGCCCTGCTGCTGAACCAGGACGGCAAGACCGAAGAAGCCCTGGAACTGCTCGAGTCACACCCCCCGCAAAATGGTGAAATCGCCCCGATCCTACTGCGCGCCCGCCTGCTTCAGGCGCTGGACCGCGGCCCCGAGGCCCTGCCCCTGCTGCGCGGCGCCATTCGCGACAACCCGGACGACAAACGCCTGCGCCTGACCTACGCCCGCACCTTGGTCGAGCAGGACCGTATCGCCGATGCCAAGGGCGAATTCCTCAGCCTGGTCCAGCAGTACCCCGACGACGACGAACTGCGCTACTCCCTGGCCCTGGTGTGCCTGGAGAACAAGGACTGGGACGAGGCCGAGGGCTACCTGCAGGAACTGATCGAGCGCGACAGCAATGTCGACGCCGCGCACCTCAACCTGGGCCGTATCCGCGAAGAGCGCCACGACCCCGCAGGTGCCCTGCGTGAATACGCCCTGGTCGGCCCGGGCCCCGACTACCTGCCGGCGCAACTGCGCCAGGCCGACATTCTGATCGCCAACGGCCGTGGCAGCGAGGCCTCGCGCCAGCTTGCCGAGGCCCGCGAAGCGCAGCCGGACTACGCCATCCAGCTGTACCTGATCGAATCGGAAAGCTACAGCAACAACAACAAGGACGCCCAGGCCAACCAGGTGCTGCAACAGGCCATCCAGCGCTACCCGGACGACCTCAACCTGCTTTACACCCGCGCCATGCTGGCCGAAAAACGCGACGACCTGGCGCAGATGGAACAAGACCTGCGCGCGATCATCGCCCGCGAGCCGGAAAACGCCATGGCCCTGAACGCCCTGGGCTACACCCTGGCCGACCGCACGACCCGCTACGCCGAGGCCCGGACGCTGATCGAAAAGGCCCACCAGCTGACCCCCGACGACCCCGCAGTGCTCGACAGCCTGGGCTGGGTGAACTACCGCCTGGGCAACCTAGACGCGGCTGAAACCTACCTGCGCCAGGCGTTTGCCAACTTCCCCGACCACGAAGTGGCTGCCCACCTGGGCGAAGTGCTGTGGGCCAACGGCAAACGCCGCGAAGCCCGCCAGGTCTGGGCCAAGGGCTTCGATGCCCAGCCCGACAGCCCCCTCCTGCGCAAGACCCTCCTGCGCCTGACCGGATCCGAGACCCTTTAACGCCATGTTTCTGCGCCATTGCATTACCTTCACCCTGATCGCCCTGCTCGCCGGCTGCGCCGGCTTTGGAAGCCGCGAGGCCCTGCAAGGCCATGGCGACCCACAGCAGTGGCGCGCCCATAAAGAGCAACTGAGCAGCCTCGATGGCTGGCAGATCAACGGCAAGGTCGGCATCCGCGCACCGCGCGATTCGGGCAGCGGCACGCTGTTCTGGCTGCAACGCCAGGATTACTACGACATTCGCCTGGCCGGCCCGCTGGGCCGAGGTGCCGCCCGCCTCACCGGTCGCCCCGGCGGCGTGGTGCTGGAAGTGGCCAACCAGGGCCGCTACGAAGCCCCCAGCCCCGAAGCCCTGCTGGAAGAGCAACTGGGCTGGCGATTGCCGGTCTCGCACCTGGTGTGGTGGGTACGCGGCCTGCCCGCCCCTGACAGCAAGAGCACACTGAGCCTTGACGGCGACAGCCGCCTGGCCACCCTCGACCAGGATGGCTGGCAGGTGCAGTACCTGAGCTACACCGAGCAGAACGGCTACTGGTTGCCCGAGCGCCTGAAGCTGCACGGCCAGGACCTGGACGTGACCCTGGTGATCAAGGACTGGCAGCCGCGCCAGCTGGGGCAGTGAGCCCATGCACACGCTGACCCTGCCGGCACCGGCCAAGCTCAACCTGTGGCTGCACATCGTTGGCCGCCGCGCCGACGGCTACCATGAGCTGGAAACGGTGTTTCAGTTTCTCGACCACGGCGACGAACTGCGCTTCGCCCTGCGCGATGACGGCGTGATTCAGTTGCATACCCCTGTCGAGGCAGTACCGCACGACAGCAACCTGATCGTGCGTGCTGCGCGCAAGCTACAAGCGCAATCAGGTACCCCATTGGGTGCGGACATCTGGCTGACCAAGGTCCTGCCCATGGGTGGCGGCATCGGTGGCGGCAGTTCGGATGCTGCCACCACCCTGCTGGCCCTCGCCCACCTGTGGCAGCTGGATTGGGACGAAGACCGCCTGGCCGCCCTGGGCCTGAGCCTGGGGGCGGATGTACCGGTATTCGTGCGCGGCCATGCAGCCTTCGCCCAGGGCGTGGGCGAACAGCTGACCCCGGTCGACCCGGAAGAACCCTGGTATGTCGTGCTGGTGCCGCAAGTGTCTGTCAGCACAGCAGAAATTTTTTCACATCCGCAGTTGACACGTGATTCACTGCCCCTTAAGATGCGCCCCGTTCCCAAGGGAAACAGTCGAAATGACTGCCAACCGGTGGTAGAGCAGAATTACCCAGAAGTTCGAAATGCATTGAATTCACTGGGAAAATTCACCGAAGCTCGATTAACCGGCACTGGAAGCTGTGTGTTTGGGGCCTTCCCAAGCAAAGCCGAAGCTGATAAAGTTCTGGCCCTTCTTTCAGCGACCCAAACAGGGTTTGTGGCGAAAGGAAGCAATGTTTCGATGTTGCATCGCAAGCTGCAAAGTCTGGTCAAGAAGTCGGGCGCATAAGCGTTCGCAAGCAACAGATACAGGGGCGTCGCCAAGCGGTAAGGCAGCAGGTTTTGATCCTGCCATGCGTTGGTTCGAATCCAGCCGCCCCTGCCATTTTCCTTATACTCATCCAGGTATACCCTCAGCCTCCAGGTACTGCGCGTGTCCAAGATGATGGTCTTTACGGGGAACGCTAACCCCGATCTGGCTCGGCGTGTAGTACGTCAGCTGCATATCCCTCTCGGTGACGTCTCTGTCGGTAAATTCTCCGACGGCGAGATCAGCACTGAGATCAATGAAAATGTTCGTGGTAAAGACGTTTTCATTATTCAGCCGACCTGTGCCCCGACCAACGATAACCTGATGGAACTGGTAGTGATGGCCGACGCCTTCCGCCGCTCCTCAGCATCCCGAATCACCGCCGTGATTCCTTACTTCGGATATGCCCGCCAGGACCGCCGTCCGCGTTCGGCACGTGTAGCCATCAGCGCCAAAGTCGTCGCTGACATGCTCACTGTCGTCGGTATCGACCGTGTACTCACTGTCGACCTGCACGCTGACCAGATCCAAGGCTTCTTCGATATTCCCGTCGACAACATCTACGGCTCGCCCGTACTGGTAGACGACATCGAAGACCAGCGTTTCGAGAACCTCATGATCGTATCCCCGGACATCGGTGGTGTTGTGCGCGCACGCGCCGTCGCCAAGTCCCTGGGTGTCGACCTGGGTATCATCGACAAACGCCGTGAAAAGGCTAACCACTCCGAGGTCATGCACATCATCGGCGACGTCGAAGGGCGCACCTGCATCCTGGTAGACGACATGGTCGACACCGCCGGCACCCTGTGCCACGCGGCCAAAGCCCTGAAAGAACACGGCGCTGCCAAGGTTTATGCCTATTGCACGCACCCTGTCCTGTCGGGCCGCGCGATCGAGAACATCGAGAAGTCGGTACTGGACGAGCTGGTGGTGACCAACACCGTACCGCTGTCCGCCGCTGCTCAAGCCTGTGACCGTATCCGCCAGCTGGATATCGCACCGGTTGTCGCTGAAGCGGTACGCCGTATCAGCAACGAAGAATCGATCAGCGCGATGTTCCGCTAAGCGGAACCCGTGTTGATATGAAGCGCCCCGCCCCAACCTGTGTTGGGGCGGGGCTTTTTTGCCATCCCCGTCTGGCGCTGGTCGCAAACGCCATTCGGGAGGCTATTTTGGAGAAGTAAAATGACCGATTTCATCCTGAACGCCCAAGCGCGTACTGACCTGGGGAAAGGTGCGAGCCGCCGCCTGCGTCACTCCGCCAGCATCCCTGCCGTAGTTTACGGTGGCGATAAAGAAGCCCAATCCCTGACCATCGTGGCCAAGGAAATCGCCAAACTGTTCGAAAACGAAGCTGCCTTCAGCCACGTTATCGAACTGAACGTCGACGGCGCCAAGCAGAACGTCGTGGTCAAGGCCATGCAGCGTCATCCAGCCAAAGGCTTCATCATGCACGCCGACTTCGTTCGCGTCGTAGCTGGCCAGAAGCTGACCGCTGTTGTTCCAGTGCACTTCATCAACGAAGAAGCACCGGTCAAGAAAGGCGGCGAAGTTTCGCACGTTGAATCGCAGATCGAAGTTTCCTGCGAAGCCAAAGACCTGCCAGAGTTCATCGAAGTCGACCTGGCCAACGCTGAAATCGGCACCATCATCCACCTGTCGGACCTGAAAGCTCCGAAAGGCGTAGAGTTCGTCGCTCTGGCCCACGGTGATGACAAAGCTGTTGCCAACGTTCACGCTCCGCGCGTTTCCGCCGAAGCTGCTGAAGAAGGCGCTGCCGAGTAATCCACTCGCACGCCGGCGTTGATCGGGTTACAGTGCCGCGCGCACTGTGACCCACCAACTCCAAGGAAGAGCCCCTGACGTGACCGCCATCCAGTTGATCGTCGGCCTGGGTAACCCCGGCCCCGAATACGAACAGACCCGGCATAACGCAGGGGCTCTTTTCGTTGAACGCATTGCCAGCGCACAGCGTGTTTCGCTGACCGCTGACAAAAAATATTTCGGCCTGACGGCTAAGTTCAGCCATCAGGGCAACGACGTTCGTTTGTTGATCCCCACCACCTACATGAACCGTAGCGGCCAGGCCGTGGCGGCCTTGGCCAATTTCTTCCGCATCAAGCCGGAAGCGATCCTGGTGGCGCACGACGAACTCGACCTGCCCCCGGGCGTTGCCAAGCTCAAGCGCGGCGGCGGTCATGGGGGGCACAACGGCCTGCGCGACATCATCGCGCAGCTCGGCAACCAGAACGACTTCCACCGCCTGCGGCTTGGCATCGGCCACCCGGGCGACGCCAAACTGGTCTCCAACTTCGTCCTGGGCCGCGCGCCGCGCGCCGAGCAGGAGAAGCTCGACGCCAGCATCGATTTTGCCCTCGGCGTGCTGCCGGACGTGCTTGCCGGCGATTTCGCCAAGGCGATGCGCGAACTGCACAGCCAGAAGGCCTGATTTCCTTTAGAGAGGGGAATACCCATGGGTTTCAATTGCGGCATCGTCGGCCTGCCCAACGTCGGCAAGTCCACCCTGTTCAACGCCTTGACCAAATCTGGCATCGCGGCGGAGAACTTCCCTTTCTGCACTATCGAGCCGAACAGCGGCATCGTGCCGATGCCCGACGCGCGCCTGGCTGCGCTGGCTGAAATCGTCAAGCCGAACCGCATCCTGCCGACCACCATGGAGTTCGTCGACATTGCCGGCCTGGTGGCCGGTGCATCGAAAGGCGAAGGCCTGGGCAACAAGTTCCTCGCCAACATCCGCGAGACCGACGCCATTGCCCATGTGGTCCGCTGCTTCGAAGACGAGAACGTGATCCACGTTTCCAACAGTGTGGACCCCAAGCGTGACATCGAGATCATCGACCTCGAACTGATCTTCGCTGACCTGGACAGCTGCGAGAAGCAACTGCAGAAGGTTGCGCGCAATGCCAAGGGCGGTGACAAAGAGGCGCTGGCACAGAAGGCCATCCTCGAGCAGCTGATCCCGCACTTCACCGAAGGCAAGCCGGCACGCAGCCTGATGAAGAACATGGGCGCCGAAGACAAGGCGGTCATCCGCGGCTTCCACCTGCTGACCAGCAAGCCGGTGATGTACATCGCCAACGTCGCCGAAGACGGCTTCGACAACAACCCGCACCTGGACGTGGTCAAGGCCATTGCCGAGGAAGAAGGCGCGGTCGTGGTGCCGGTGTGCAACAAGATCGAAGCAGAAATCGCCGAGCTCGACGATGGCGAAGAGAAAGACATGTTCCTCGAGGCCCTGGGCCTGGAAGAGCCAGGCCTGAACCGCGTGATCCGCGCCGGTTACGAACTGCTCAATCTGCAGACCTACTTCACCGCTGGCGTGCAGGAAGTTCGCGCCTGGACCGTACGCGTGGGCGCCACCGCACCACAAGCGGCCGGCGTAATCCACACCGACTTCGAGAAAGGCTTCATCCGTGCTGAAGTCGTGGCCTATGACGACTTCATCCAGTTCAAGGGTGAAAGCGGCGCCAAGGAAGCCGGTAAGTGGCGCCTGGAAGGCAAGGATTACATCGTCAAAGATGGCGACGTGATGCACTTCCGCTTCAACGTCTAAGCGGTAGCCTGCAGTAACCAGAAACCCCTTGCGGCTTATGCCTCAAGGGGTTTTCGTTTTTTTGTGGCCTGTGCCGGCCTTATCGCTAAGGCGGCTGGGCTTTTATATAACTTTTTGATTTAACAGGGACCTTGTGGGAGCGGGCTTGCCCGCGAACACCGGCGCAGCCGGTGCCAGACACCGCGTCGCCTGCTTCGCGGGCACGCCCGCTCCCACACAGGCCGCCTCTGCGCGACAGCCCAGCCCATAGGGCTGGGTAATCTCCCACAATGTCTCGCGCAGGCTTTGCAAATTTTGAGAAAGACAATTGCTCCGACCTGGGCCGCCGGTCCGGTATGGCCAAACGCCGGGCTGCCAGCGCATCACTTCACAAATTCCTGAACTGATTATTTGTCGCCAGCGATTTTTCCCCCCGGCAAGCCCCACCAGAATCGCTTCACCACAATCATAAAAAACCGTGAGGCCACCCCGTGGACCAGACCCTGCAGGTACGGCAAGCCGCCGCCGACCTTGTTGCCGCCTTCGCCAGCAATGACACCGCCCGCTACTTCGCCTGCTTCAGCGAAGACGCCACGTTCCTTTTCCACACCTTGGCGCAACCACTGCTGTCACGCCGGGCCTATGAGGAGGTCTGGGCCCAGTGGCAGGCCGAAGGGTTTGCCGTGCTCGCCTGCGCGTCCTGCAACGCCCAAGTCAGCCTGCAAGGCGACGTGGCGATCTTCATGCATGATGTGGCCACGCATCTGCGCATCGGCGGTGCCGAGCACCAGCTGAACGAGCGCGAGACCATCGTGTTCCGCCGCCACGCTGACCAGTGGCTGGCCTGCCACGAACACCTGTCGGCCGTATCGCCGGCCTGATCACCTTTTTGCGGCCCTGCCGCCCTGCCATCGCACCCACAAGAAGGCTTGCGCACTGCGCCGGCCCACAACAAGCGCTGGAGCATCACCATGAGCCACTCGACCGGTATCGAGACCAACGGTGTCGAACAGATCCCCGCCGATCAACGCGACGCCTCCCCGCTGGACCTGTTCCGCCTGATCTTCGGCGGCGCCAACACATTCGCCACCGCCGTGCTCGGCAGTTTCCCGGTGCTGTTCGGGCTGTCGTTCCAGGCGGGAGTGTGGGCAATCGTGCTCGGTGTCGCCGTTGGGGCGCTGATCCTGGCACCGATGGGCCTGTTCGGCGCGCTGAACGGCACCAACAACGCGGTCTCCTCGGGCGCGCACTTTGGCGTGCACGGGCGCATCGTCGGCTCGTTCCTGTCGCTGCTCACGGCAGTGGCATTCTTTTCGCTGTCGGTGTGGAGTTCGGGCGATGCCCTTGTCGGCGGCGCCAAGCGCCTAGTCGGCCTGCCGGAAACCGACCTGACCCTGGGCCTGGCCTACGGCCTGTTCGCGGTGCTGGTGCTGGTGGTGTGCATCTTCGGCTTCCGCTTCATGCTGTGGGTCAACAAGATTGCCGTGTGGGCGTCGAGCCTGCTGTTCCTGCTGGGTATCGCTGCTTTTGCCGGGCCGTTCGACGCCGGCTACGCAGGCAGCGTAAACCTGGGCCAGGCCGGTTTCTGGGCAGCTTTCGTCGGCGCTGCGATCCTGGCCATGAGCAACCCGGTGTCATTCGGCGCCTTCCTCGGTGACTGGTCGCGCTACATTCCACGCGAAACCCCCAAGGCGCGCATCATGCTGGCGGTGATAGCGGCCCAGGGTGCCACGCTGATTCCATTCCTGTTCGGCCTGTGCACCGCCACCCTGGTGGCCACCCAGGCACCGGACTACATTGCCGCCAACAACTATGTCGGCGGGCTGCTGGCTGTCGCCCCCAGCTGGTTCTTCCTGCCGGTGTGCCTGATTGCGGTGATCGGCGGTATGTCCACCGGCACCACGGCGTTGTATGGCACAGGCCTGGACATGTCCAGCGTGTTCCCACGCCTGCTCAGCCGTGCCTGCGCCACGCTGCTGATCGGGGTGCTGGCGATCGGCTTCATTTTCATCGGCCGCTTCACCTTCAACCTGGTGCAGAGCGTGTCGACCTTCGCCGTGCTGATCATTACCTGCACCAGCCCGTGGATGGTGATCATGATCCTCGGCCTGGTCACCCGCCGTGGTTTCTACCACGCCGATGACCTGCAGGTATTCACCCGCGGCCAGCGGGGTGGCCACTACTGGTTCCTGCACGGCTGGAACTGGCGCGGCATGGGCGCTTGGGTCCCCAGCGCAGTGGTCGGCCTGTGCTTCGTGAACCTGCCCGGGCAGTTCGTCGGTCCGCTGGGCGACTTGGCCGGTGGCATTGACCTGAGCCTGCCGGTCACCCTGGGGTTGGCCGGGGTGCTGTACCTGCTGCTGCTCAACCTGTTCCCCGAACCTGCCGGCGTGTATGGCCCGCAGGGCCCACGTTGGGTGCGCTGCAAACAGACTGCGCACACGCCTGTAACCACTGCCGAAATGGCCTGACTGGAAACCACCATGATCACTTCCCACTACATTGCCGGCCGCTGGGTCGACGGCCAGGGCAGCGACTGCATCAGCGTCAACGACCCTGCACTGGGCCAACCGTTTGCCGAACTGATGGCTGCCAGTGCCGAGCAAGTCGACCAGGCCGTGGCCGCCGCACGTGCAGCCCTGCCCGCCTGGAAATGCACCAGCGCCAGTGAACGCGCGGCGTATCTGCGCGGCTTCGCCGAACAGCTTGGGCAACGCCGCGAAGCGCTGGTCAACCTGCAGATGCGCAACAACGGCAAGCCGCGCCACGAGGCAGAAGTCGACCTGGACGACGCCATCGCGACCTTCAGCTATTACGCCGAGCTGGCTGAACAACTGCCTGGGCAAAACCGCGACGTACCGCTGGCTGCACCCGGTTTCACCGCCCGCACCCGCCTGGAGCCGGTGGGCGTGGTCGGCCTGATCGTACCCTGGAACTTCCCGCTGGTGACCAGCGCCTGGAAGCTTGCCCCTGCCCTGGCCGCTGGCTGCACCGTGGTGCTCAAGCCTTCGGAAGTGACCCCACTGAACGAACTCGCCTACGGCCAGATCGCCGACACCCTGGGCCTGCCGGCCGGAGTGCTGAATATCGTCAATGGCAAAGCCGAGACGGGTGCCGCGCTGAGCAACCACACAGGCCTGGACAAACTATCGTTCACAGGCAGCAATAACGTTGGCAGCCAGGTGATGCGCAGCGCAGCGGCACAATGCCGGCCGGTCACGCTGGAGTTGGGCGGCAAGTCGGCGATTCTGGTGTTCGATGACTGCGACGTCGATGCGGCGGTGCAATGGATCGTTGCCGGCATCTGCTGGAACGCGGGCCAGATGTGCTCGGCCACATCACGCCTGCTGGTACAGGACGGCATTGCCGACGCCCTGCTGCCGCGCCTGCAGGCAGCGCTGGAAAACCTGCGGGTGGGCAGCCCGCTGAGCGAAGAAGCCGACATGGGCCCACTGACCAGCCAGGCCCAGTGGCTGAAGGTGGCCGGCTACTTTGCCACGGCGCGGGAGGAAGGCTTGCAGTGCCTGGTCGGTGGCAAAGTGCTGGACCGTGGCGGCTGGTTCGTCAGCCCTACCCTGTATGCCGATGTGCCTGAAGACAGCCGCCTGTGGAACGAAGAAATCTTTGGTCCGGTGTTGTGCGCACGGCGCTTCGCCAGCGAACAGCAGGCAATTGCCGAGGCCAACGACAGCCGCTTCGGCCTGGTGGCGACAGTGTGCACCACAGACCTGGCGCGCGCCGAGCGGGTGGCCGACGCGCTGGAGGTGGGCCATGTGTGGATCAACTCGGTGCAGGCGGTGTTCGTCGAGACCTCATGGGGTGGCACCAAGGGCAGCGGTATAGGCCGTGAGCTGGGGCCTTGGGGCTTGTCGGGCTTCCAGTCGGTCAAGCATGTGACGCGGTGCCTGGGCTGAACTGTAGGGGGCCGCACGTGGCGGCCCCTTTCAACAGCTTCTGCCATTCATCTAGTCGCGTGCCACTGGCATGAAGCGCATCACGGCGCTTCGTCAGCCGGGCGCGCAGCTTCCTGTACCAGCACCATGCTCTGCGGCGAAGACAAGGCGATACCCTCGTCACGCAGCCGCCCTAGGATGGTGAACAGCAGGTCACTGCGGGTGCCCGACACCTGGCGCGGCCCGGCCACATAGCCACTGACAGCTATCACCATGCCATTGCTGGTCAGGTCCTTGAACGACACCGAGCTGGCGGGCGCGTCCAGAATCGCCTCGTGTTCGTGGTAAGCCGCCAGCAGCAACTCACGTACACGGTTGGCATCCGTATCCAGCGGCAGGGTCAACGTAATGCCGACCACCCCTAGCGCGTTGCCCATGGTGACGTTGCGCACGTTCTGCGAGATGAACTGCGAGTTGGGTACGATCACCGTGGAACGGTCGGACATCTGGATTTCGGTAGCGCGCACGTTGATACGGCGAATGTCGCCCTCGACGCCGGCCAGGCTTACCCAATCGCCGACCTTCACCGGGCGTTCGGTGAGCAGGATCAGGCCCGAGATGAAGTTCTGCACGATCTGCTGCAGGCCAAAACCGATACCGACCGACAAGGCACTGACCACCCAGGTCAGGCTGGTAAGGTTGATGCGCAGGGTAGACATCACCAGCATGGCCAGGAAAATGAACCCGAGGTAGCCCACCAGGGTGACCAGCGAGGCGCGCATGCCGGCATCCATGTCGGTTTCCGGCAACAGCCGTTCGCTGAGCCAGCGCTTGACCACCCGGATGGCGAACAAGCCGCCGAGCAGAATCGCCACCGCCAGCAGAATGTCCTGCGGCACGATGTTCAGGTTGCCCAGCAATTTGCCACCAGTACCGTCCCAGTCGCCCAGGCTGAGCAGCAGTTCGCTGGGGCTGGTGCCAGACGGCATCAACGCCAGCAGCAGCGCCAGGAACAGCACTACGGTGCGGCCGATACCGGCCAGGATGGTGCTGGCCTGGGCCTGGTGACGTGGCGCCAGCCCCAGGGTCGACGCCAGTGCCAGACCGCCGGGCTGGCGTGGCGACAGCAGGGTTTCGCACAGGTCGCCGAAGAAGCTGGTCAACAGGTAGGCGCACGTGATCACCAGGCTGACCCACAGCAGCTTGGCTGTAAGGAAGTAGGCAAGGGTCAGGTACCCGGTCACCATGGCCAGCATGATCAACCCCAGCCAGATGACCATCACGAACGGGATCAACCCGCCCAGGCCGGTGGGGCGTTCCAGTTCATGCTTGCGCAGGGTGCGGCGGTAGCGCTGCAACGCGCCGGCGAAGATCATCGCCACTACCAGCGCGGTCAGGCCGTTCACCGCCACGGTCAGCGCCAGGCTGGCACCGATCACGGTGTTGATGCGCTCCATGGTCATCATGACCATCAGTGCCAGGGCCAGCACCTTGGGGAACCAGCCCAGCGCGCTGGCCACTTCGTCGTGAATGGCGGGCAGGCGCCAGGACGGGCGCTGCAGCATCAGCATGGCACGGCCCAGGCCCGCGATGAACGCGCTGAACACCACCAGCGCCAGGATGTGGTTGACCAGGCTGGCGATATCGCTGCCCAGTTCGGCATTGCTCTCCAACCCCCAGCGCAGCAGGGAAACCGAACCGGCGATGGTGCCCAGGGTTGCCAGGCTGACCCCTAGCGCCAGGGCACTGCGGCGCAGCCGGCCTTCGGGCAACCAGCGGACCATGGCACGGGCCAATAGCCGCTCTATCCACAGGCGTACCAAGGTCCAGACCAGGATGGCCGCTACCAGGCTGGCCATGAACGGCCAGCGGTGTTCGGGGCTGAACGCGCTGCCAATGGCAACGGCTGCTTCGCCCCGCAGGTCGCGCAGGCGCGCCACGTCATCCTGGGTGGGGCGGATGATGCTCTGCCAGAATGCCGGGCTCAACGGCGAGGCGGCGCGGCTGGTGATCTGCGAGTTGAACTGGCTGCGGCGCAAGTTGACGATTTGCGTAGACAGGTCGCGCGCCGACTGAGTCAGCTTGGTGGCCTGGTCCTGCTGGGCGACCAAGGCCTTTTTCTCGGCCTCCAGGGCCTTGCGCTGCTGGGTCAGGGCCGCAGGCTCGTCGGGCTGGGCCGGGCCAACCACCTTGAGCTTGTCGTCGAGCTTTTCCACATCGGTGGTGCGCTGCGCACTCAAGGCATCAGCCTGGCGCTGAACCTGCATGGCCGCCAGCCGCAACTGCGACAGCAGGTCGTCGTTGGCGTTACTGCTGACGCCTTGGCGAATCTGGTCCAGGCTATCGCTCAACTGCTCGATACTGGCGTTTTCATCCAGTGCCGGGGCTGCCGCATTGGCCAGGTTGGACAACGGTGTGGCGGGAGCCGCCGCGGCCGGGCCGGTGAGCACCAGCAGCAGCGCCAGCATGGCCATCAGGCCAGGGCAAAAACGAACAAGGCTCAGACGCCTCATCGAATATTCCTCTTTACAATCCGATTTGGCGGGGGATTCTACGCGGCTTCAAGGTATCAGGAGAGTGCCGTTTCTCGCCTCAGCAGTTGCTGCTTGCGCGCCACGCCCCAACGGTAGCCGCTGATGTCGCCATCGCGGCGCACCACACGGTGACAAGGTATGGCCACGGCGATGCGATTGGCTGCACACGCCAGGGCTACCGCCCGCACCGCCTTGGGCGCGCCAATGCGTTCGGCAAGGTCGCTGTAGCTGATGCGGCTGCCAGCCGGCACCTCGCGCAGGGCTTGCCACACGCGCTCCTGGAACGCTGTGCCTTGTACATCCAGCGGCAGGGCCAGGCCCAGCGCCGGGGCCTCGACGAACCCCACCACCTCGGCAACCAGTTGCTCATAACCGCGGTCACCGCCGATCAACCGGGCCTTGGGGAACTGATCCTGAAGTTCATGCAGCAGGCTTTCAGGGTCGTCGCCCAGCAGGATCGCGCAAATGCCTTTCTCGCTTTGGGCCACCAGGATGGCGCCCAAATAACACTGGCCGAGAGCAAAATGAATCGTGGCCCCTGCGCCACCGGCCCGGTACTGCCGGGGGCGCATGCCCAGGCGCTGGTCGGCGCTGGCATAGAAGTGGCTGTTGGAGGTGTAGCCAGCATCGTAGATGGCATCGGTAACCGAGCACCGAGCATCTTCCAGGTGCGCGCGCAGGCGCCGGGCGCGAAAAGCGGTGGCGTAGGCCTTGGGGGTGACGCCGGTTTCGGCCTTGAACAGCCGGTGCAGGTGGTATGGGCTGACGGCCAGTTGCGCAGCGAGCTGGTCGAGGCTGGGGCTGGGGTCGCTGGCTTCGATCAGGCGGCAGGCGCGGATGACCAACTGGTTGTGGCGAGCCGCGCTGGCCTTGGCGCTAGCGGTGCAGCGCTTGCAGGCACGATAGCCAGCGGCTTCGGCAAACGCAGGGGTGTCGAAGAACTCGACGTTGCCCCGCTTGGCCAGCCGCGACTTGCAGTTGGGGTGGCAATAGATGCCGGTGGTGCGCACGGCATAGACGAAGTGGCCGACCGCAGCGGAGTCGCGGGCTTCGACGGCTTGCCAGCGTTGGTCGGGGGTGGTGTACGCGGTCATTGGTATGCTTCCAGACTCGTGCGGCCGGCTCCGGCCTTGACGGTGTATAAACCTCAGGCACGCCACAGGTACCAGGCCGCCACGGTTCGGTATGGCCGCCAAGCGCCGCCCAGCGAGCGCATCTGCGCCGGTGTCGGCGCTTTGTCGAGGCCCTTGAGGCGGCGATACCCCTCACGCACGCCAAAATCGTCGACGGGCAGGATATCCGATCGCTCCAGGCTATAGATCAACAGCATTTCCACCGTCCACCGCCCTACCCCGCGCAGTGCTACCAGGCGTTCGATCAGGGCGTCGTCGCTCATGGCCAGTGCTGCTTCGCGGGTCGGCACCAGGCCGTCCAGCCTGGCTTGGGCAATGCCCTGGATAGTCGCCATCTTGCTCGCCGAAAAACCGCAGGCACGCAGGGTTTGCGGGCTTGCGGCCAATAACTGCTCGGGCGGCGGAAACGCATGCTGCGGGAACAACGCCAGCAACCGGCCCAGAATCGCCTCGGCCGCCCGGGCATGCAGCTGCTGGTAGGCAATCGCGCGCACCAGCGCCTCGTAAGGTTCGCGGCCAGGGGTGGCCTGGTGCAGGCATGGCCCGGTCGCGGCGACATGCCGCGCCCAGTCAGGGTCGAGCGCCGCCAGGTATTCGCCGGCCTGGCGGTAAGCCGCTGGGGAAAGGTCGGCCAGAATCATGGCGGCTCCATCACGTCGAGTGCAGGTGCAGCTTAGCGCAGCCGTTCATCGGGCGAACGCCGGTTCTTGCGCGGCTAATTCCTGGCCCACCATTGCCCCGCGCCATCCTCCGCGCATAGAATTGAGAACTGTTCACATTCGCACATCTCATGGGACCGGCCTTGGCAACGATGCAGATTAACGACACGCTCAAACCGGCCGAGGTCGCTCTGCTCTACCAGTCCCACCATGCCTGGCTGCGTGGCTGGTTGCGCAGCCGCGTGGGGTGCAGTGAACATGCGGCCGATCTGGCCCAGGATACCTTCGTGCGGGTATTGCGCGCACGCCAGGCATCGCCGTTGAAAGAGCCGCGCGCCTACCTGAGCAGCATTGCCCGCGGCTTGATGATCGACCAGTTCCGCCGCCGCGCGCTGGAGCGGGCCTACCAGCAGAGCCTGGCCCAGGTGCCAGAAACCGAGGTGCCCAGCGAAGAGGCTCGGTTACTCATCCTTGATGCCCTGGCGCGCCTGGACCGCGCCCTGCACCAGCTCAAACCGCGGGCGCGCCAGGCCTTCATGCTGGCCCAGCTGGACGGTATGAGCATTGTTCAGATCGCCCGGCAACTGCGGGTGTCGCGCGCGACCATCGAGCGCGACCTGGCCACCGCCCTGGGTGTCTGCTACCGGTTGCGCTATGCCGATGCCTGATGCCACCCCCACCCAAGCCCAGGTTGACCAGGCCATCGATTGGCTGGTGAAGCTGCGCTTCGACAGCCCCTGCCCGCGTACGCGGCAACAGTTTCAGCAATGGCTGGCCAGCCACCCGCATCACCCACTGACCTGGCAGCGCGTGAGCCTGCTCAGCGACGAACTGGCAGGGCTGCCCAAGGACCTGAGCCGGCGCACCCTGGAAGGCAGCCAGCAGAAGCGTGGCAGCCGACGCAACCACCTCAAGCTGCTGGCGCTGCTGGCCGTCGGTGGCAGCCTGGGCCTGGCGGCGCGTGAACCACTGGGTTTACCCGAGCTGCTGGCCGACAACAGCACCGCCGTCGGCGAGCGTCGCCAGGTGCAGGGGCGCGACGGCAGCCGTATCCAGTTGAACACTGCCAGCGCCATCGACCTGGACTACAGCGTTGAACAGCGCCAGCTGGCGCTGCTACGCGGTGAAGTGAGCCTGGAGAGCAACGCCAACGACCACCGGCCGTTCCTGATCGAAACATCGGTTGGGCGGCTGGTCACCCTGGACGGCCAGTTGCTGCTGCGTGAAAACCGCCAGGGCCTGCTGCTGGCGGTGCGTCGTGGCCAGGTCACGCTGTTTCCCGCCTCGGCACTGCGCAGGCAAGTGCCGCCGGGCGAGACCTTGCAGGTGCGGCGCGACGGCCGTGTCCAGGCCGTGACGTTGCACAGTGACCCGTGGGGCTGGACTGACGGCGTACTCAGCGTGCAGCAGATGCCGCTTGGCGAGTTTGTCGCCGAACTGGGCCGTTATCGCCCCGGCCTGCTGCGCTGTGCGCCGGACGTAGCCGGCTTGGTGGTGTCTGGCACCTTCCAGCTGAGCGACACCGGCGCCATTCTGCACCTGCTCAGCCGCAGCCTGCCAGTGCGGGTCGAGTACCGTACCCAGTATTGGGTCAGCATCGCAGCCGCCTGACGCTTGCAGGAGCAACTGTCTTTCTCAAAATTTGAAAAGCCTGCGCGATTCATTGTAGGAGCGGGTTCACCCGCGAAAGGGCCAGGCCTGCGGGCCAGTTTCTGCCAGGCATTGTGCGTTGCCGGCGCCACCGTATTCGCGGGTGAACCCGTTCCTACATCGATCGATGATGCCGGCCCGGCCCCGCAGGGCTACCGGCCACCCCAGCCCGTTGTAGAAGCGGCCTTGTATCGCGATGGGCCGCAAAGCGGCCATTTATGACCGAAGCAACCCCGAAGCCGTCAGTCCGCCAACGCGCGCAGGCGGCCCGCAGCCCGAAACGACTGCCGGGCAAAGCACACGAACAGCCCGGCCATCAGCGCCAGCGCCATTGGCAGGCCATGCGGCGCCACGCCCATCGCCGCACCACTGACCAGCGGCCCGACCAGGCTGCCTACGCCCCACAGCAGGCCCACGCTGGCGTTGGCGGTCACCAGGTCCTGGCCCTTGAAGCGCTGGCCGATCAGCACCAACGCCAAGGTATAGATCCCCCCGGCCACCGCCCCCAGCACCACCAGCAACGGCCACAACAGCCAGGTCAGGTCCAGCAACCATGGCAAACCTATACCGATCGACATCGCCACCAGCCCGCACACCAGGTGCAGCCCGGTGCGCTCGACCCGATCGGCCAGCCAGCCCAGCGGCAGCTGGAACAGCATGTCACCAGCAAACACCACCGTCACCATCAATGCCGCCACCCCCACGGCGAAGCCATGACTGCTGGCGTACACCGGCAGCAACGACAGCACCACGGCATCGAAGAACGAGAAAAACAGCACCGCCATGCACAACGCCGGCGCTACCCGGAAGAACCCCGCCAGGCCAAAGCTTTTCTCGCCTTCTTCGTGCGCCACATGGTCATTGGGCACCGTCAGCACGATGCACAGCAAGGCCAGGCCGTAGCCAACGGTGACCACGCCGGTGATCCATGGGCTGTCCGCACCCAGTACTGCCAGCATGGCCGGGCCGAGCACCTGGAAGCCGGTAAAGCTGGTGGCATACAGGGCCATGATCTTGCCGCGGTTGTGCTCCGGGCACAGTTCGTTGACCCACGACTCGCCCAGGATGATGGCGATACCCATGCCCAGCCCCAGGCCAAGGCGCAGCAGCGCCAGCAGCCACAGCGAGCCAAAGGCCGCTTCGAGCAGGGCGATGCTGAGTGTGCACAGGCTGAAACAGAGCAGGTAGATGGTGCGCCGGGTGAGGTGGCGGCAGCAGACATCGACCAGGAATGCCGAAAGCATCATGCCGGCAGCAGGAATAGCCGAGATGATGCCGATTTCCAAGGTGCCCGCCCCTGCTTCATGCAGGCGCAACGAAACCAGGGGCAGGCTCGCCCCCAGGCTGAAACCCACGACCGAAACGGCGAACAACAGGCCCGCCAGCAAACGCATGTTCATGTACCACTCCTTGCAAACCGGAAAAACGTGCAGACACAGGCGCGCAGGCCAAAGTGGCCAGTGGCGCGAACGCGCAGATCAGGTCAGGCGAGGTGTGGCGAGAAGGTGAAGGCAAACAGCACGCTGCGACGGCGCTTGAGTACCGTGTCGCTCGGCCACGCATGGCGCAAGCCCTGACGGGCAGGCTGGCGGGCGCTGGGCAGTGACGGGGTACGGCGCATTGCTTGGCTACTACGCAGGTGGGAGGGGAAAGTGGCGGCACTCTAGGCCAAGGACAGTCCGGTCGTCAATCGCCAGGGGCCGCCACGTGCAGCGGCCCCGACGAAATCAGCGCTTGCCGGTATTGGGCAGGAACACCGCCAGCAATCCGAACAGCGGCAGGAACGAACAGACGCCATAGACGTATTCGATGCCCCGCAAGTCTGCCACGTACCCCAGCAGCGCCGCACCGATGCCGCCGAAGCCGAACATCAGGCCGAAGAAGATGCCGGCAATCATGCCCACGCTGCCCGGCACGAGCTCCTGCGCATACACCACGATGGCGGAGAACGCCGAAGCCAGAATGAAGCCGATCACCACGCTCAGTACCGTGGTCCAGAACAGATCGGCATAGGGCAGCGCCAGGGTGAACGGGGTCACGCCCAGGATCGAGAACCAGATCACCGCCTTGCGCCCGATACGGTCACCGATCGGCCCGCCGAAGAAGGTCCCCGCCGCTACGGCCCCGAGGAACAGGAACAGGTGCAACTGCGAACTCGCCACCGATACCGCGAATTTCTCGATCAGGTAGAAGGTGAAGTAGCTGGTGAAGCTGGCCATGTAGAAGTACTTGGAGAACACTAGCAGGCCCAACACGATCAGCGCCACGATCACCCGCTGGCGGGAGATGCCATGGGTGGCCTGCACCGCCTTGCGTGCCTTGGCCTGGTTGAGGTGTTCCTTGTACCAGCCACGCAGCATCAGGGTTACGCCAAGGAAGAACAACGCCGCCAGGCCGAACCAGGCGACGTGGGTCTGGCCGAACGGAATGACGATGGCCGCCGCCAGCAAAGGGCCCAGCGCCGAACCGGTGTTGCCCCCCACCTGGAAAGTTGACTGGGCCAAGCCAAAGCGCCCGCCCGAGGCAAGCCGCGCGATACGCGATGTTTCGGGGTGGAAGGTGGAGGAACCGATGCCCACCAGTGCCGACGCCAGCAGGATCATCGGGAAGCTGCCGACGAAGGCCAGCATCACGATCCCCACCAGGGTGCACAAGGTGCCCAGCGGCAGCAGGTTCGGTGCCGGCCGACGGTCGGTGAAAAAGCCGACCCAGGGCTGCAACAGCGAGGCGGTGATCTGGAACGTCAGGGTGATCATGCCGATCTGGGCGAAGCTCAAGTTGTAATTGGCCTTGAGCATCGGGTAGATCGCCGGCAGTACCGACTGGATCAGGTCGTTGATCAGGTGCGCCAGCGCGCAGAAGCCGATGATACGCATCACCAGCGGCGTGGCCTGGTTGGTCGGTGCCTGGCTGGATGCGGTGGAGGCGCTACTGGTGGCCATTTGCCTAAATCTCCGTCCTTAGGTTTGGGATCCGATTATCGGGAAACAAATAGATACTTAGCTACCTTTTTTTCCCTCTGTCGCGACGTTCTTGAAAATGGTTCTCAATATAATTAGCATCCTTGTCTACTTCTCTTGTCATCGTTGGGCCCGCTGGCCCCTCTCGCGAGCAGACCGTACCCATGAGCCCGATGCCCGCCAAACAGCTGCAACCCCACCCCGAGCAGGAAGCGCTCGAGTGGTTCTCGGCGTTGCGCCACCCCAACTGTGACGACGCCCAGCGCCAGGCCTTCGTGGCCTGGTGCCAAGCCGCTGAAAACGCCGAGGCCTATGCCGAGCTGGAGCGTTTCTGGCAGCAGGTGCAGCCCCCACCCGCCCGCCCTCACCCACGGCAGCTACGCGAGCGCCGCAATCACCTGGGCAAATGGGTGGCGCTGGTCTTTCTGCTGGGCCTGGCCGCCGCAGCCTACCTGTACTGGCCATTGATGCAGCGCCTGGCCAGCGAGCTGCACACCGATGTGGGCGAGCGGCGCAGCACGCGCCTGGTCGATGGCACGACCTTGAGCCTGGACAGCGCCAGTGCGATGAACGTGGACCTGCGCGGCCGTACCCGCCAGCTGCATCTGGTACAGGGTCAGGTGTACCTGCAGGTGGCGCTCGATGGGCGCGCCCTGGAGGTGGCAGTGGGTAACGCACGCATCCAGGTGTTCGGCACCCGCCTGCAAGTCACCCGCCATGCCAACCATGACGAACTGGTGGTCATCAGTGGCAAGGCCATGGTCGTGCAGGGGGGTGAGCAGCGCCTGGTCTCGACAGGTGAACGGGTAACCTTCGATGACACGCGCATCGGCACGGTACGCCCAGCGGACCTGAAAACCGTAGACAGTTGGCGCAGCGGCTACCTGAAGGCCAGCGACATGCCGCTGGGGCAGGTGCTGGAGCGCCTGGCCAGCTACCAGGGCCAGCGGGTATGGCTTATGGATGAACAACTGGCCCATCGCCGGGTAGGCGGCGATTTCAACCTCGACCGCGCCGGGGAAACCCTGCAATCCCTGGCCGCCGCCCAGCATTTGCAGCTGCAGGGCGTGCTCGGGCACTGGCTGGTGGTGCGCTAGAAGCGGCCCTAGCCGCTAAGTTTTTGAAAGCGTGCAAATTTTTTTGAAATGAGTGTTGACAGGGGGGGCGTTCAAGAGAATAATGCGCGCCATCGGCTACATAGCTCAGTTGGTTAGAGCATAGCATTCATAATGCTGGGGTCCGGGGTTCAAGTCCCTGTGTAGCCACCAAACAAGACGAAGGGCTTACCGCAAGGTAAGCCCTTTTTCTTTGCCTGCAGAAAAGCCTAGATCTACTTGACTGCGTGATCACCGGGGCAGAACGACGAACCAGGGCCGCCATCACCACCCCAGGTGCGATAACCCGCAGTATCGATATGGATCCGCCCGCTCGGATAGCGCCCCAGGCCCATGTTCCAGGCCTGGCCATGCTGCTGCCAGAAGCGGCACAGTGGATGGATGTCGGCCCAGGCCGGCAGCAGCATGTCGACCGCGAAAGCGCGGGTATGGGCACTGCCCACGGCGCCACCCGCGCAGCGATTGAGCTCGGGGCTGCGATAGGCCGACACCACTTCAAACTGGCGCAAGATGCCAAGCCCGACGAGCGCATTGAGCAACGACAACGTGGAACGCACCGCCGGCCAGTTATCGGCTGGCGGTACCGCGAACGGTGAGGCATGGCACAACTTCCAGTCCGACGCCGAACGCAGCAACTGATGGATAGGCACAACGCCATAAAGACGCGCATCCACCAGCATCTCGCGAAACGGCCGGGTCTGATGGTCGCCCGCCCACTGCGCGAACATCCCTACGTCGCGCTCGTCCGTCAGTGCCATGGTGCTCGACAGCACACCCGCAGCCAGTAGCAACCCGCTTGCTCTTCTCTTTCCCACGCCCAGTGCCTCAGTATGAGCACGGCCGCCACCGCAGCAGGCCACTGACAAGGAGTTAAGCATGCACAACACGTTCTTACCGAGCCTCGCCGCTCTTGCCTTCAGCGGCCTGACGCTGGCCGACGCACGCATCGACCTGGGCGACACCCAGCGCGTCACCCGCCTGTTCGCCTTCCCCAACAACTGCCACGTTGTCTGCTACCGCGACTGGACCCTGGAGCAGACCGTTGAGCACTACCTGACCCAGAGCGTACGCCGCGACGGCCATGCCAACGCCCAGGTGCGCGTCACCCGCGAGCAGGACCAACTGCATGCCACCATCACCGACGTGCCCGCCAATTATGTCGAGCCCCTGCGCAAGCTGCTGGACAGCGGCGAGCTGGCCTACAACGGTGCCAGCCAGCTGAACAAGGATGGCAAATGGTCCTACGACTGGTACCTGTTCCTGCCGCTGGGCATGGCCCTGCAGAACCGCCGCAGCATCGAGCTGCTGCACTTCCCGCCGGACTATTCGTTGACCCAGGCCCAGGACTACCTGCGCTCCAATACCACCGACCGCTGGGCGCAACTGCTGACCTTCAACGGCGTCGACGCCAGCCAGACGCCGGCCTACCAGACCATCATCGACATCGCCCCGATCGCGGCCCCGGCCAGTGCCGGCGATGCCTTGGCAGGCACCTACGGCTACTTCAAGGACTATCAGCTGCGCATGGTCAAGGAGATGGCCCTGCAGACCACCACCAAGCCACTGCCCATAGTCGCCTTCGGTGCGCCGGTGCGCAGCTGGATCCAGCAACAGTACGGGCCAAAGGTGAATGTGCTGGGGCTGGTCAGCATCAGCCCGCAAGCGGGCGCGCAGGTGCCGGTGCTAGGCGCCAACCACCCGAGTGCGATCTGGTATGCGGCAAACAAGGACAGCCATGGCGGTGATCAGGATGCAGCCGATGCGGCCGGGCTGAAGATGATGGGGCAGGACTTGACCGCGGCCTGCTGGCAGGCAGGAATGGGGCGTAACCCGGGGGCCGAGCCAAAGATGACCCTGGAGGCTTGCTCAAGCAAGTGGCAGGTCACGCAGAAGAAACAGACCTGTGAGCTGTTCTTCCGCACGGTGCGCAATTTCACGCCGGAACAGGCGGCGGCGAAATGCAATACCGGGGAGATGACCAGGAACCTGCGGGGCCTGCGCAAGCCGATCGAGGCAATGCCGCCGCAGCGGTGAGCCACTTGCCGCCCCTTCATGGGCAAGCCCACGAAGGGGCGGTCAAGCCTCACTCAGTCTTCAAGCAGGGTGCACGCCATCACCAAGGCATCTTCACGGCCACCCGCCACTGGGTAATAGTCACGGCGACGGCCGATTTCATTGAAGCCGTAGCGCTCGTACAAGCGGTAGGCCGACTGGTTGCTGGCGCGTACTTCCAGGAAGCATTCGCGGCCATTGAGCTGGTAGGCACGGGCCATCAGGTGCTCCAGCAGGCGCAGGCCCAGGCCGCAACCCTGGTTCTCGGGTTTGACGGTAATGTTGAGCAGGTGCGCTTCGTCGATGATCACGTTGATCACCCCATGGCCCACTTGCTGCTCGCCATCGAACATCAGCCAGACTTCGTAGGATTTGAGCGCATCCTGGAAAATCCCGCGGGTCCAGGGATGGCTGAACGCGGCATATTCGATCTTAAGTACGGCATCCAGATCCGCCTCGGTCATCGGGCGAAAACTGATCGAGTCACTCATTCAACGCTCTTCCAGCGCGCCATCAGCTGGCGCATGGCTTTCCAGACGTCCGCCTTGCGCTGCGGCTCGTCCATCAACAGTTCAAGGCCCGGCAAGACCCAGGCGTCGCCCAGGCCGTCGAGCTTCAGGGTTTGGTAGTAGGCCTGGGCGTCGGCGTTGGCGGCAAAGCGCACCGCTGGCAGGCCCACCAGCCAGAGGCAGGCGCACGGCGCGTCTTCCAGGCGCGCCTGGACAAAGCCCTGGACAAAATCACGCGCCGCCTCCGGGCCCTGGTCCATGTTGCCGCGTACCAGCAACGGCCAGCGCACCGGCTCGCCGATGATCTGCGGTGCATCAGGTAGCCCGGCGGCGCGCAGCATGTCCTTGAGCAGCAGGTAGGACGGGTCGCGGCTCTGGAACGGCTGGCCGGTGGCCAGCTCGACCAGCAGCAGGCAACTGCCGGCGCGCAGCAACTGCAGCGCGAAACGCGGCGGTGGCACCGGCGCCGGCCTTGGTGGTGCGGGTTGCGCCTCGGCCGCGACCGCCTTGACCGCCGGCTTGGGCCCACTGCCGGGCCGCGAGATCTCGATTTTGGGCCGCTCGGCGGAGCGCGCCTGGGGCGCGATTGGCTTTTCGTTGCCAGGGGGGGCCGGCCGCACATCGAAATCGAGGTCCTCGACCGGGGCCACCGGCAGCAGCAACTCGGGGCGCGACGGCGCAGCGAATGGCAGTTCGGCGCGCGGCAGCCAGTGCACCACTTGCATGGCGGAAAGGAAGGCGCGGCGGCGAGGTTCGGTGAGCAAGGGGCGGGGTCCGAGGGGTGGAGGCAGTTGGGCATTCTAACGTGTACGCCTTGGTTTTTGCAGCGTCTATCAGACCGAGGGGTGAAACCCTACCCCCCGGATGCAGTACAATCGCCCCTTTTTCTTGGCAACGAGTCGAAGCCAATGATCGAACCCAAGCGCGTCCTGCGCGCCCTAGCCGAACACTGGGCCCTGATCGAGCCGCTGTGCGAGCGTTTCGACCAGGGCACCCTGAGCCTGGTCGAGCTGCGCCAGCATGTGGCCCGCCAGCAAGTAGAAAGCACCCCGCAGGACATCACCCAGCTGCTCGACGTGTGGATCCGCCTGGACATCCTGGTCCCGGTGGCCAAAAGCCCGAACCGTTTCGAGCTCAATGCGCAGATACACGACTTTCTCGCCTACCTGCGCCGCGAGCACCGGCTGGGCCTGTGCCTGGAGATCGAAGCCTACCTGCGCCACCTGGAACGCCTTGCCGGGCACATCCAGGACGCCTTCGACAACCGCGACAGCGACGACCTGGCGCGCCAGCTGCGCCTGCTCGACATGCGCGTGCGCGATGTGCTGAAAAAGCTCGACAACGACGAGCAGGCGCTGGTTGCCGTGGCCGAACGGGCCAAGACCAGCAACCGCCAGATCCCGCTGCGCCAGCGCTATGCCGAGGTCCTGGCAACCTGGGACGAATACGTCGAGCCGATGATCCAGCTGGTCAACGCCGACGGCGCCTTCGAGCAAGGCGTGCGCAAGGTCGAGACCGTGCTGCTCAAGCTGCTGGGCGAACAAGCGCGCCTGGGCCACCTGGTCGATGACGACATGCTGCTGCGCACCCATGCGCGCATCCTGGAGATGCAGACCAACGCTCAGCTCACCCTGCGCCACGCCCGCGAACTGCTGTTGCCGCTGCGCGAAGAAGCCCGTCGGCATAACGCCGTGACCCGTGGTGCCGCACTGGCCCTGTCGGTGATCCGGCGCAAGGGCCTGGATGCCGTGCCGCAAGCGGCCATGCCGATGTTCACCCGCCCGCAGAGCACCTTCCTCGGCAGTGCCAGCCAGGTCGAAGCCTACGTGTACGCCCTCGCCCGCTTCGAGCCCAAGCCGGCACGCTTCCCCAAGGCCCACAAGACGCAGTCCGGTGCCCTGCCCCGCGCCCCGCGCACGGTCAAGGAAATGGCCGAACGTTGCGAACAGGCGCTGCCCCTGCCCGACCTGATGGTCTGGCTGCTGGAGCAGGAGCCCGAAAGCGCCACCGACGAGTTGCTGTACTGGTTCTCACGCCTGTCGCGGGAAAAGCGCTTCAAGCGCGAGCGCCTGGACCGGCGCGAGTACACCACCCAGGAACACTTGGTCAGCCTGCGCTCGTTCGCCCTGACCTCCAGCCGCGAAGACGCCAACAGCGCGCCTACCGACCCCAACGCGAGCCCAGCCCATGCATCTTGATCTTTCCGAACTGTCCCAGCTCGCGCCGATCTTCCGCGAGCTGTTCAAAGGCTTCCACATCAGCCGTCGCGACCCCGAGCTGTACGCTCAGCTGTCGAACTTCCAGGACCAATACCGCACCCTGTTCAAGGCCCTGGGTTTCGAGCTGGTGTGCGACACCCGTGGTTTCTACTACTTCGTCCCGGACATGACCGCCGCGCAGGTCAACAAGACCGCGCAACGCCTGTCGCTGTTCACCTTCATCCTGGTCGAGCACCTGGCTGACCAGGGCCGTGACCCCATGGCAGTGCTGGACGGCGGCAGTATCGGCCGCGACGAGCTGCCCTCGCTGCTGGACAAGTACCGCGACCTGTTCCTGCAGGCTGAAGTGCAGACCGTCGACGAGCTTGAAGAAAAGATTCTGCGGCGCATGACCCAGCTGGGCTTCGCCCACGAAGAAGGTGGCATCTACCGCTTCCTGCCGCCCATGCACCGTTTTCTCGACGTGTGCCTGTCGGTGCAGCAGGACCGCGACCTGGCCGCCACGCTGCACAGCGACCTGCCGCTACCGACCCCGGTATTGGTCGAGGAAGAAAGCGCCGAGGAACTCAACCGCACCGACGACCCGCTGGACCTCACGCCGTTCGACGGCGAGGAAAGCGAAGAGGACGCCCTGGCCCGGGCCATCCGCGAAGAGCAACAGGAGATTGACGCATGAGCCAGGAACGCTACGGCATCCGCCGCTTTGCACTGCTCAACACTGCAGGCTACAGCCTTGGCCTGTTCCCGCTGGAGCACCCGCTGTCGGTCTATGGCGCCAACAACCTGGGCAAATCGGCGTCGATCAACGCGCTGCAGTTCCCGATCCTGGCAC
This sequence comes from Pseudomonas sp. NY5710, assembly GCF_013305665.1. Lineage (NCBI taxonomy): Bacteria > Pseudomonadati > Pseudomonadota > Gammaproteobacteria > Pseudomonadales > Pseudomonadaceae > Pseudomonas > Pseudomonas sp. NY5710. The sequence continues at coordinate 736,503 of NZ_CP045554.1, read as the reverse complement.
GCATGTCAGACATGAGCTTCGGCAAGTACAGCCTCGAGCAGTCGCGCCGCTTCTATTTTGCCAGCGACACCTCGTACATTCTCTGCGAACTGAGCCTGCCCCATGGCCCCCACGTGATTGGCGTGGTCGGCCGCGGGCCGGGCGGTGGTTTCGGTCACCAGTTCTTCGCCTACAAGGGCGAACTGGACCTGGCCCATTACCAGAAGAACGACACCTGCCTGCGCCAGAAAGAGCTCTTCACCAACCTCGAGCGCCTGGGCATAAAAGCTTACGAGGTCAAGCCCGACGAGCTGCGCCGGCTGCTGGTCGGCGGCCACACGTCGGTGCCGCTGGACCTGACCATGATCCCGCTGCGCTCCACCAGCGAGCAAAGCCTGAAAACCTTCCGCGCACTGTTCATCAACCTGCTGCACATGCGCGAGATCACTGCGGCCAAGCTCAAGCAACTGTTCCTCGATGCCTTCGAGCACAGCCTGCGCTCGGGCAGCGTCGACTACATCGCCGCCTGCGAAGAGGCCTTCCGCGACGTACGCCGCATGGAACAGGACTACAACGCCCTGGTCGCGGCCGGCCCGCTGGTCGAGGCGCTGGCGGGCGGCGTGGCCCAGCGTGACATCCTACGCGGCAAGCTGCACCGCATTTCCCCGGTGCTCGACACCTTGCTGGGCACCTGGCAGGAATACGCCATGGCGCGCAAGGAAGAGCTGGTGATCCAGGCCGAGCACTACCGTGGCGAGCAGGACCGCCTGCAGAACGACCAGCGCGGCGGCACCCAGGAGCTGATGCGCCTGGAGCGCGAAATCACCGGTATCCAGCGCTGGCTGGGTGAGCTGTCGGTCCTCAAGCACCGCTTTGCGCTGGTCGATGACGTGAAGGTGCTGGAGCAGCAATTGCTGGCAGCCAAGGACGCGCACGACGAACTGGCCGGTGCCCTGGCCCAGTCGCGGCAGTTCAGCGCCGAAGACCTCGACGAGCGTGTGCGCGACCTGGAAAAGCGCCTGAAGCAGGTCAAGCAGCAGCTCGACCATGCCGACAACAACAGCTACGCACGCCTGCGCGAAGAGTTCTCGCAGCAGGACGTCGACCGCCTGATGCGCCTGTTCAACGGTGCGCTGTTCAGCCTGCCATTGGGCGAGCGCGGCATCGAGCTGGACGACAGCGACCTGTGGGTAAAATCGCTGGAAGCGGTGCTCGACGGCTTCAAGGGCGAGCGTTTCGAGGCGCCGGGCCTGGCCATCGACCTGACCAACATAGACCCACCGGCCCTGCAGGCCCTGGCCGACCGCGCCGCCCTGCGCGACCAGAAAGAGCGCCTGGAGAAGGAGCTGAAACAGCTCAAGACCCAGCAGGCCGTAGCCGCCGACCGCTCGGCCTCCAAGGCCCAGACCGAAACCCTGTATCAGCAAGTGCTGGACGCCCAGAAGGCCCTGGAAGACTACCGCCGCAGCCAGACCCTCGCTGCCGAAGAGCCGGAAAAACTCGAGCAACTGTCGCAACTGGAAGCCGCCCAGGACGAGCTCAAGCGCTCCAGCGACGCGTTCACCGAACGCGTCCAGCAACTGTCGGCCAAGCTGCAGCTGGTCGGCCGCCAGCTCGGCGACCTCGAGTCCAAGCAGCGCACCCTGGAGGACGCCCTGCGCCGCCGCCAACTGCTGCCGGCCGACCTGCCCTACGGTACGCCTTTCATGGAAGCCATCGACGATTCGATGGACAACCTGCTGCCGTTGCTCAACGACTACCAGGACAGCTGGCAGAGCCTGCAGCGCGTCGATAACCAGATTGAGGCACTGTATGCCCAGGTGCGCCTGAAAGGCGTGGCCAAGTTCGACAGTGAAGACGACATGGAGCGCCGTCTGCAATTGCTGGTGAACGCCTATGCGCACCGCACCGACGAAGCCCTGACCCTGGCCAAGGCCCGCCGCGCGGCGGTGACCGACATCGCCCGCACCCTGCGCAACATCCGCAGCGACTACGACAGCCTTGAGCACCAGCTGGCGCTGTTCAACCGCGAGATCAACAAGCGCCAGGTATCCAACCTGGAAAGCTTCCGCGTGGTGCTGGCGCCGAACAAGGAAGCGCTCAAGCATATCGACCAGATCATCCACAGTGCCGGCCAGTACGAGGAAGGCGAAACCCTGTCGGTGTTCGACCTGACCCAGAGCGCCGAGCAGGACAACAAGAACGAAGAGGCCAAGGAGTACCTGGCGCGCCTGGTGGCGGCCAACCACAACCAACTGGGTTTGAAGGACCTGTTCGAGCTGGCGTTCGAGATCACCAAGGTCAACGGCCAGCCGGTCATCCATGCCGACATCGATGGCGCGGCGTCCAACGGCACCACCATGACCATCAAGGCGCTGACCAACATGTACCTGTTGCTGCACCTGATGGACCGCGACCTGGCAGGTCGTATTCGCCTGCCGTACTACCTGGACGAAGCGGCCGACATCGACGAGCGCAACCAGGCGGCACTGCTGGAAACCAGCCTGCAGCTGGGCTTCGTACCGATTCTGGCAAGCGTGAAGCCCCAGGTATCGGCGCGGGTGGCGATCGACCTGGAAGGTGGCAGCGGGCCGAATGGCATCTACATCGACGAGGCGGACTGGAAGTTCATCAGCCGGCTGGATGAGGTGAAAGCGGTTGTGCGTGAGGATCAGGCCGAAGAGTTGGCCTGAGGAACCTGGGGCCGCTTTGCGGCCCTTTCGCGGGTAAACCCGCTCCTACAAGGAATTGCGTAACAGTGTAGGAGCGGGTTCACCCGCGAATGGAGGCCGAAGGCCTCCCGGCAATCTACCAGGCTATCAATGCGCCCAAGGCAGAATCGGAATGGCAGTCACCGCATTCTGCGGGCTGCCTTCGATCATGCGGTCGCTGTACACCAGGTACACCAGGGTATTGCGCTTCTTGTCGAGGAACCGCACCACCTGCATGGTCTTGAACACCAGCGAGGTGCGCTCCTTGAACACCTCCTCGCCATCCCTGAGCTCACCCTTGAAGCTGATCGGCCCGACCTGGCGGCAGGCGATGGAGGCCTCTGCCCGATCTTCGGCCAGGCCCAACCCGCCTTTGACCCCGCCCGTCTTGGCCCGCGACAGGTAGCAGGTCACACCTTCGACTTTGGGGTCGTCGAAGGCTTCCACCACGATGCGGTCGTTCGGCCCAAGGAACTTGAACACGGTGGACACCTGGCCGATTTCCTCAGCCCCGGCCAGCATGGGCAAGGCCAACGCGGCAACGGCAATCATCCTTTTCAACACAGCCAAACCCTCAGACCAGAACCAGGTTGTCGCGGTGCACCAGTTCTGGCTCCGCAATGTAGCCCAAGGTGCTCTCGATGGCATCCGAAGGCTGGCCAATGATCTTCTGCGCCTCCAGGGCGCTGTAGTTAGCCAGGCCACGGGCGACCTCTGCACCGTCAGGGCCGACGCACACCACCATCTCGCCACGGCGGAAACTGCCCTGCACGGTTTTCACACCCACCGGCAGCAGGCTCTTGTTGGCCTGGCGCAGCGCCTGCACGGCACCGGCATCCAGCACCAGGGTGCCACGGGTTTGCAAGTGGCCAGCCAGCCACTGCTTGCGCGCGGCGAGCATGCCGCGCTCGGGCGACAGCAAGGTCCCCAGACGCTCGCCCGCCTTAAGGCGGTCGAGCACGCGCTCGATGCGGCCACCGATGATGATGGTGTGGGCACCCGAGCGGGCAGCCAGGCGCGCGGCGCGCAGCTTGGTCTGCATGCCGCCACGGCCCAGCGCGCCACCGGTGCCGCCGGCCACGGCATCCAGCGCCGGGTCGTCGGCACGGGCTTCGTAGATCAGCTGGGCCTCGGGGTTGTTGCGCGGGTCGGCGTCGAACATGCCATCACGGTCGGTAAGGATCACCAACAGGTCGGCCTCGACCAGGTTGGCCACCAGCGCCGCCAGGGTGTCGTTGTCGCCGAAACGGATTTCGTCGGTGACCACAGTGTCGTTTTCGTTGATGACGGGCACCACACCCAGGTCGACCAGGGTACGCAGGGTGCTGCGGGCGTTCAGGTAACGCTTGCGGTCGGACAGGTCGTCATGGGTCAGCAGGATCTGCGCGGTGTGCTTGCCGTGCTCGCCAAAGCTCGACTCCCAGGCCTGCACCAGGCGCATCTGGCCGATCGAAGCAGCGGCCTGCAGCTCGTTCATCGCGCTCGGTCGCGAGGTCCAGCCCAGCTGGCTCATGCCGGCAGCAACGGCCCCGGAGGACACCAGTACCAACTCCACGCCCGCCTCACGCAGCGCGACCATCTGCTCGACCCAAACGGCCATGGCCCCGCGGTCGAGGCCCTTGCCATCGGCGGTCAGCAGAGCACTGCCAATCTTCACGACCCAGCGCTTGGCGCCCGTCACCTTGCTTCGCATCTTCTTCCAACCTATGTCGAATCTGTAGATACCGTGGATACAAAAACGCCGCTCCAGAGAGCGGCGTTTAGTGTACTGCAACCGGTCAGTCGCGCACGTAAATGATTTCCGGGCCGTCTTCGTCGTCCTCGAAATCATCGTCCCAACCGTCATCGTCGCCGATGTCGTGCACGCTCTTGACGCCGGTGCGGCGCAGGGTGCGGGCGTCGTCCAGGGCCTGCAGCTGGGCACGGGCTTCGTCTTCGATGCGCTGGTCGAGGTCGGCCAGCTCTTCGGCGTAGGCCGGGTCGTTGGCCAGGCGGTCGGCGCGGTCTTCGAGGTAGCGCATCAGGTCGTGGCTGAGCTTTTCGGTGCCCTGCTTGGAGATGGCCGAAATCACGTAGACCGGACCGTCCCACTGCAGGCGCTCGACCACTTCCTGCACGCGCGCGTCGCGCTCGTCGTCCATGACCATGTCGGCCTTGTTCAGCACCAGCCAGCGCTCACGCTCAGCCAGCGACGGGCTGAAGCGGGTCAGCTCGTTGACGATTACTTCGGCTGCGTCGGCAGGGCTGCTCTCGTCCAGCGGCGCGATGTCCACCAGGTGCAGCAGCACGCGGGTGCGGGCCAGGTGCTTGAGAAAGCGGATACCCAGGCCAGCGCCATCGGAAGCACCTTCGATCAGGCCGGGGATGTCGGCGATGACGAAGCTCTTCCAGCGGTCGACGCTGACCACCCCCAGGTTCGGCACCAGGGTGGTGAACGGGTAATCGGCCACTTTCGGCTTGGCGGCCGAGACCGAGCGAATGAAGGTGCTTTTGCCGGCGTTTGGCAGGCCCAGCAGGCCCACGTCGGCCAACACTTTCATTTCCATCTTCAGGTCACGCTGCTCACCCGGCTTGCCTGGGGTGGTCTGGCGCGGTGCCCGGTTGGTACTGGACTTGAAGCGCGTGTTGCCCAGGCCGTGCCAGCCGCCCTGGGCGACCATCAGTTTCTGCCCCGGGGTGACCAGGTCACCGATCACTTCCTGGGTGGAAGCATCGATCACGGTGGTGCCGACCGGTACACGCAGGAACAGGTCTTCACCCTTCTTGCCGGTGCAGTCGGTGCTGCCGCCGTTGGCGCCGCGCTGGGCTTCGTGGTGACGGGTGTAGCGGTAGTCGACCAGGGTGTTCAGGTTTTCGTCGGCAACCATGTACACCGAGCCGCCGTCACCGCCATCCCCGCCATTGGGGCCGCCGTTCTCGATGAACTTCTCGCGACGGAAGCTCATGCAACCGTTGCCGCCGTCACCGGCCTTGACCCGAATAGATACTTCGTCAACAAACTTCATTAAAACCGCCTCTCGTCGGCAGACGAGCTGAATGACTCAAAAACATGAGGCTCTTGCAAAAATGAGCGCGGCGGCCCCGTACGACCGTAGAAACCAACGCCGGCAACCCAGACAAACAGCTTTGCAAGAGGCTCACCACAAACGAAAAAGCCCCGTCGCATGACGGGGCTTCAGAAGCGACGTCGCGATTAAGCGGCGACGATGCTCACGTAACGGCGCATGAACTCGCCTTTCTTCTCGAACTTGATCACGCCTTCGATCTTGGCGAACAAGGTGTGATCCTTGCCCATGCCAACGCCGTAGCCAGCGTGGAATTCGGTGCCGCGCTGACGGACGATGATGTTGCCTGGCTTGATAACCTGGCCGCCATACATCTTCACGCCAAGGCGTTTCGATTCTGAGTCGCGACCGTTACGAGTACTACCACCAGCCTTCTTGTGAGCCATGGTTCAATTCTCCAAATAAATTCAGGGGATCTAGGGGATTAAGCCTGGATGCCGGTGATTTTGATCTCGGTGAACCACTGGCGGTGGCCCATACGCTTCATGTGGTGCTTACGACGACGGAACTTGATGATGCGAACCTTGTCGTGGCGGCCTTGCGAAACGACTTCGGCCACTACTTTAGCGCCAGCAACAACTGGAGCACCGATGGTGACTTCTTCACCGTTGGCGACCAGCAGGACGCGATCGAAAGTCACGGATTCGCCAGTGGCGACTTCCAGTTTTTCGATCTTGAGGAATTCACCTTCAGCGACTTTGTACTGCTTGCCGCCGGTAACGATTACTGCGTAAGACATGGTATTTCTCCGATAATCCTGCTCACCCAGCGCTTTATATGATGAGTATTGGCTGGCATGGCTGCACAGGGCTGGAACGGCCCGGCGCAATTGCGTAAGGCAGGTGCTGCCCAGGAAGTTAGGGTGCGCGATTGTACGCAACCACGGTTTTGCTTGCAAGTGCCGCCCCCGGCCAGCTGGCACCGCGCCTTGACACACCGGGACCTGCGACCTAGCATGCCGCGCAACCTCACTGGAGCAGCCGATGCAACCCCAAACCTTCTACCGCGCGGTAGCTGATGATTTCAGCGCCGTCGACGAGATCATCAAGAAGCAGCTGACCTCGCGCGTGCCGCTGGTATCGAAGATCGGCGACTATATCACGTCCGCCGGCGGCAAGCGCCTGCGCCCCCTGCTGGTCCTGCTGTGTGGCAAGGCCCTGGGCCGTGAAGGCGACGACCTGCGCCTGCTGGCTGCCACCATCGAGTTCCTGCACACCGCCACCCTGCTGCACGACGATGTGGTCGACATGTCCGGCATGCGCCGCGGCCGCTCCACCGCCAATGCCCTGTGGGGTAACGCGCCGAGCGTGCTGGTGGGTGACTTCCTTTATTCGCGCTCGTTCGAAATGATGGTCGAACTGGGCTCGATGCCGGTCATGCAGATCCTGTCCAAGGCCACCCGGGTGATTGCCGAGGGTGAGGTGCTGCAGCTGTCGCGGGTACGCGACGCCAGCACCACCGAGGAAGTCTACATGGAGGTCATCCGTGGCAAGACAGCCATGCTGTTCGAAGCCTCTACCCACAGCGCCGCAGCGCTGGCCGAAGCCACGGACGCGCAGCGCGAAGCCCTGCGAACCTTTGGCGACCACCTAGGTGTGGCCTTCCAGCTGGTCGACGACCTGCTGGACTACAAGGGCGACTCGCAGACGTTGGGCAAGAACGTTGGCGACGACCTGGCCGAAGGCAAGCCTACCTTGCCGCTGATCTACACCATGCGCGAAGGCACTGCCGAACAGGCTGCGCTGGTGCGCCAAGCCATTCAGAAGGGCGGCCTGGAAGACCTTGAGCAGATTCGCGTGGCAGTCGAGGAATCGGGTGCGCTGCAATACACCGCAGAGCTGGCTCGTGATTACGTGAAGCGCGCCATTGCGTGCCTTGAGGTGCTGCCGGCCAGCGAGTACCGCGATGCGCTGGTTGAGCTGAGCGAGTTTGCAGTCGCACGCACGCACTGACCCACCGAGCCGCTTCTTCGCGGGCTTGCCCGCTTCCACAGGTTGATGCTGGCGCTGTGGGAGCGGGCAAGCCCGCGATTGCTTTTGTCCGGACATAATCCCTTCTGGAAAAATACCTTTTACAATGCGGGCTTTCTACCGCCCGTCTGTTTGTTTGAGGAACCGAAGTGAGCACTCTGCCACCCTGCCCGAAATGCAATTCCGAATACACCTATGAGGATGGCACTCAGCTGATCTGCCCTGAATGCGCCCACGAGTGGTCGGCCAGCGGCGATGCCGAGGCTGCCAGCGACGACGTGGTGAAAAAGGATTCGGTCGGCAACATCCTGCAGGATGGCGACACCGTCACCGTGATCAAGGACCTGAAGGTCAAGGGTTCATCCCTGGTGGTCAAGGTCGGCACCAAGGTCAAGAACATCCGCCTGTGCGATGGCGACCACGACATCGACTGCAAGATCGACGGCATCGGCGCCATGAAGCTGAAGTCCGAGTTCGTTCGCAAAGTCTGATTACATGAATTCCGCCAATTGGCGCTTGCTATTCTGATAATAAGAATTATTCTCATTGGAATCGATTTCCAAGGAGAGTAGCCATGACTTATCTGATCGACGCCTGGCTGGACCGCCCTCACCCCTACCTGCGCATTCTTCATCGGGAAACCGGCGAAGTGTGCGCGGTACTCGAAGCAGAAGCCCTCGACGAACTGCGTGACCAGGGCGACCTGGACATGAGCGGGTTGAATTCGAGTGAACCGGGGGTATTGAAGGAGCTGGTGCGCAATCTGTTTCTGTTCTGCTATGCGCGGGCGTTGCGCCCCGGGGGAACGGATTGGAATTGAGGTTGGCAGCGCCGGCCTCATCGCTGGCAAGCCAGCTCCCACAGGTACTGCACAAGCCTGGAAGGTAACGCGGCACCTGTGGGAGCGGGCGAGCCCGCGAATGGGCCGCAAAGCGGCCCCGGCGATCTTACAGAACGTCGAGCAGCTCGACGTCGAACACCAGCACGCTGTGCGGCGGGATGCTGCCCACGCCTTGGGCGCCGTAAGCCAGCTCGCTCGGCACGTACAGGCGCCATTTGCTGCCTGCGTTCATCAGCTGCAGCGCTTCGGTCCAGCCAGCGATCACGCCGCCGACCGGGAATTCAGCCGGCTGGCCACGCTCGTAGGAGCTGTCGAACACAGTGCCGTCGATCAGGGTGCCGTGGTAGTGCGTGCGCACGCTGTCTTCACGGCTTGGCTTGGCGCCTTCGCCGGCGGTCAGCACTTCGAACTGCAGGCCGGAAGCCAGGGTAGTGATGCCATCACGCTTGGCGTTCTCGATCAGGAATTCCTTGCCCGCGGCAGCAGCGGCTTCGGCCTTGGCCGCCGCTTCGGCTTGCATCACTTCGCGGATGACCTTGAAGCTGGCCGACAGGTCGGCTTCGCTGACGCGGCTGTCGGCGCCGTTGAAAGCGTCGGTCAGGCCGGCCAGGATCGCTTCCAGGCTGACGCCTGGTGGCGGGTTGTCGCGCAGCTGGCCGCCCAGCTGACGGCCAATACCGTAGCTGACGCGGGTTTCGTCGGTGGACAGGTTGAGTTCGGACATTGTCGTGCTCCACTGCAGGGCGCAGTGCAGCCGCGCCCTTGATGAAAAGGGCGAGCAGCCTAGCACACTGGGCCGCCGCGAGCAGCTACCAGGCCGGAGGCGGGGCGCACGAACGGGCCCGTGCGACTCAGTGCTTGGTCAGCTTGTCCAGGTAGCCCATGCAGAACGCCGAAACCACGAAGGTCATGTGAATGATCACGTACCACATCAGGTAGTCGGTGGAGATGTTCTGTGCGTCCATGAACACGCGCAGCAGGTGAATGGACGAAATGGCCACGATCGATGCGGCCACCTTCATCTTCAGCGACGAAGAGTCCATTTTGCCCAGCCAGTTGAGCTTTTCCTTGCTTTCGTCGATGTCCAACTGCGAGACGAAGTTCTCGTAGCCAGAAATCATCACCATCACCAGCAGGCCGCCCACCAGCGACATGTCGATCAGCGACAGGATCACCAGGATCAGGTCGGCTTCACTGAGGGCGAAGACGTTGGGCAGGACGTGGACCACTTCCTGGAAAAATTTCAGCGCCAGGGCCAGCAGGCCGAGTGACAGGCCGAAGTAGATCGGGGCGAGCAGCCAGCGCGAGGCATACATCGCGTTTTCGAGGATACGTTCCATGAAGTTCGGGACTCATCAGGTGACTAAAAAAGCGACGGCGAGTATAGCCAGCCACCTGTTGCAGCAAAAGCCCGATCCAGAAGACCACGCCCCCTGGAGGAGCGGCCTTGCGTCGCGATCGGCCCGCAAAGCGGCCCTAGCGCTCGCTCAGGTCTCCGGATGGAACTGGTAATCCCCCAGGTTCCGGCAGCGCTCGCCGTTGATCCGGCGCAGCTGCGCCTGCAGGTGCAAGCACCAGATCTGCGGGTCTTCTGCCACCTGGTACCCGTGCAGGGTCAGGCTGTCGACGATGGCATGCAGCACCGACTCGGCCACCACTGGGCCATGGAACGGCCCCTGGGCCTTGATTGCAGAGGGTTGCTCACCGGCCATGCCGGCGGCGAACAGCAAGGTCCACATGCCGGTGTCACCGGCCAATGGGCGAATGCTGCATTCGATGCGGGTCACCAGGCCCAGGCACTGGCGTGTGAGGCTGAGGTTGCGCATGGCCGCGTCCCCTCCAATGAGCCTTGTTCAGCCTGAAACCCTCAGGCTGTTTCCATCCTGAACGCTGTTCCTTCCTTAAGTTCCAGCATAGAAGAGCAAAACAGAAAGTTGGAAAACCGGCGCTGAACGGTAGCACATGGCCGCCAGCGCCGGTTTATTGACTCAGGTAGGCTTGGCCTGGGCGATGACTTCCTCAAGGCGCTCCTTTTCCGCCTTTTCGATCTCTTCCTCGCTGATCATCTCGGCAATTTCCCGCAGGCGCTCCACCACCCGGGCGTTGACACTGCCCTCGGTGAACTGGCCCTTGTCATCCAGCACCCCGGCTTCTTCGCCCACCAGCAGGCTGAGCGCCTCGTCGGCCTGGCTGACGGCGTAAACGTGGAACATGCCGTTCTCCACAGCCTGCAACACACGCTCGTCGAGCATCAGGGTAGCCACGTTGGCACGCGGGATGATGACCCCCTGCTCGCCCGTCAGACCACGCGCTTCGCACAGCCGGAAGAAGCCCTCGATCTTCTCGTTCACCCCACCCACGGCCTGCACTTCACCAAACTGGTTGATCGAGCCAGTAATGGCGAAGCACTGCTTGAGCGGTGTACGCGACAAGGCCGAGATCAGCGTGCACGCCTCCCCCAGCGAGGCGCTGTCACCGTCGACATAGCCGTAGGACTGCTCCAGGGCGATACTCGCGGAAATCGCCAATGGGAATTCCTGGGCGTAGCGGCTGCCCAGATAACCGGTAAGGATCATCACCCCCTTGGAGTGGATCGGCTGGCCCAGGTTGACCTCTCGCTCGATGTCGACGATACCGCTGCCGCCTGGGTATACCGTGGCCGAAATACGTGCAGGCATGCCGAACGCCGAATCGCCGACTTCCAGCACCGTCAGCCCGTTGCACTTGCCGATCGCCGCACCTTCAGTGTCGATCAGGATGATGCCGGCAAGCATGTCGTCCAGGACCCGCTGCGATACCCGGCCGGTACGAGTGGCCTTGGCCTTGAGCGCCCGCTCGATATGGCCGGCGTCAGTCATTTCGTCACCGGCCAGCTGGCGGATGAAGTCGGCTTCGCTGACCAGCTGGAACAGGTCGCCGATACGGGCCGACAAGCGCGACTGGTTCTCCGCCAGGCGAGCGCTGAACGTGGCCAGGCGCGCCACCGCATCGCTGGTCAGCGGCGCCATGCCTTCCTCGTTGGTGCGGGTGCGCAACAGCTGGGCGAATTGCTCCAGGTTCTCGTCGACCATGGGCATGTCTTCGTCGAAGTCGACCAGCACGCGGAACATCTCCTGAAAGTCCGAGTCGTGGTCCTGCAGTGCGTAGTACAGCTGCCGCGAGCCGATGATCACCAGCTTGACGTTGAGCGGGATCATCTGCGGCTGCAGGCTGACAGTAGCCACCCGGCCCAGCTCACCGATCGGCGATTCCATCTTCAGCTTGCGCGATTGCAGCGCACGCTTGAGCGCGTCCCACACGAATGGCTCGCCCAGCATTTTCTCGGCCTCGAGGATCAGGAAGCCGCCATTGGCCCGGTGCAGCGCCCCCGGGCGCAACTGGCGATACGAGGTATACAGCGCGCCCTGGTCGGTGCTGTATTCGATGCGGCCAAACAGGTTGTCGTAGGTCGGGTGCGGCTCGAACACCACCGGTGCGCCACCGTCGGCGTAGTGGCCCACCACCAGGCTTGGCGCGTATTGCTCTTCCAGCAGCTTGCGGGCAACGGCGTCGGTCTTGCTGTCATCGACCAGTTGCTCGACCACGGTGCGCAGCAGGTTCAATTGCACCGATTGCAGGTAGGCGCAGACCGCGGCGTTCTCGGCGTACTTTTCCGAAAGCGGCGCCAGCAGCGGTTGCAGGGCCAGGGTGATGGTTTCTTCGTTCAGCTGGCGCAACTGGTTGTTCGACTCGCGCTTCCATTGCGGCAGGCTGGCCAACTCTTCGTTCAGCTGCTCCTCGAGCTGGGCGATGTCGTCGTGGAACTGCTCGCGCACCTCTTCCGGCAACTGGGCGAATTCCGCTTCGTCCAGCGCCTTGCCATCGGCCATGGGGGTAAAGGCGACGTTGCTGGAGTCGCGGTACAAGGCCACGTCCTTCTCCAGCGACGCCCGCTCGATCACATCCAGGGCACGGTCATAGCGCTGGTTGAAGGCGCGGTCGATGGCGCCCTTCTTCTGCTGGTACGACGGGTGCTCGAACACCGCCGGGAAGGTGGCCAGCAGGTTGTCGATCAGGCCGCCCATGTCGGCGATGAACTCGGTGGCGGTGCCGGACGGCAGCTCCAGTGCCCGCGGCTCGCGGGTGTCATCGAAGTGGTTGACGTATACCCAGTCGGCCGGGGTCTGCTGGCGTTTGCCTTCGGCCTTGAGGTAGCGTTTGACGAACGAGAAACGCCCGGTGCCGGGCTCGCCCATCACGTACACGTTGTAACCAGGGCGTGGCATGGCCACGCCGAACTGCAGGGCCTCGACAGCACGCTCCTGGCCCAGGACTCCGCGAAACGGCTCCAGATCGTCGGTATTGGTAAAGGCAAACTGCTCGGGTGAGAAACGCCGGGTCAGGGCTTCAGGCGCAAGACGCAGGCGCGCAGCGACAGGATCGGGCATTGGGTTTCCTTACTTCGGCGGGGCAGATACGCAGCATTCTGGCGCTGCCCGCGCGCGCCTTGCAAGGCTCCCGGGGACTTTATATCGCCGCACCTCACCGCCAGAGCAGGTATTCGAACAGCAAATTTTTCGCAATCAACAACGCAACCTTTAGATCGTGCCTAAACTCCAAGCTGCGCGGGTGGGTGAAATGCTTTCCCGACCTGGCAACCGAGTTGCCAGAAACCCTGACCCTTGGTTATGACAAAGAGAAAAAAGCTATGAAACGGATTCTTCTGGGTACTCTGTTCACCGTGGTCTCGCTCAACGCCATGGCAGAAGCGCCAGGCGGCCCGAACTGCGGCTGGGGCAACATGCTGTTCGAGGGCCAGCGCGGCACGCCGGCTCACTTCCTGGCTTCCACCACCAACGGCACCTCTGGTAACGCCACCTTCGGTATGACCTCCGGCACCAACGGCTGCTCGACCAAGGCTTCGCTGACCTACGGCGGCAAGTCCTGGTTCGCCATGAACGGCATGATGAACGAGCTTTCCGAAGACATGGCCATGGGCCAAGGTGAAGCACTGACCACCTATGCCGTGGTACTCGGCGTGGCCCCGGAAGACCGTGGCTACTTCAACTCGGTCACCCACCAGCACTTCAACCAGATCTTCAGCAGCGCCGACGTCACTGCTGAAACTGTTCACAGCAACACCCTCGCTGTACTGAAGGGCGACCCACGCCTGGCCAAATACGCTACCGAGGCCTAAGCTGCAGCTCCCGCCCCTTCGGGGGCGGGTTTCGCCTTTTCCGGCATCGTTCAGAAGTAGTTGCCCGATATGCTCAAACGCTTCGCTGCCCTCGCGCTGTGTGTCTGCGCCCCTGTTCACGCCGCCCCTGTGTTGGATCAAGGCCGCCTCCAGCAACTGGCCAATACCCCCTACTGGATTGCCTTGGGCCATTACGAAACCGCCAAGCTCGGTGGCTGGCGCAGCTATGTGGACGATGACGCGTTCTTCCTGGCCAAAGACGGTGCGCACCACCCCGACCAGGAGCTGCAAGCCACGGTGCAAGCCCTGTACGCCCCGGCCAGCCTCGGCGACAAACATGCCCAGTGCGTATTCCCCGCACGCACTCGCTGGCTGCGTGAGCAGCTGAATTTGCAAGGTTTGCCACAACCGGACTGCCAGGCGTTCAACACCTGGTACAAGTCGGTCGACCCGCATAGTGCCGCGCTGATCTTTCCGGCGGCCTACCTGAACAGCCCCTCGTCGATGTTCGGCCATACCCTGCTGCGCATCGACCAGTCCAATACCCGCAGCGACGACACCACGCTGCTGAGCTACGCAATTAACTTCGGCGCCTACATCGAGGGCAGCGACAACAGCATCCTGTATGCCTGGAAAGGCCTGATGGGCGGCTACCCGGGGCTGTTCGCGCTGATGCCCTACCAAGAGAAGCTCTCCGAATACCGCAGCCTGGAAAACCGCGACCTGTGGGAATACCAGCTGGACCTGACCCCACAGGAAACCGGGCGCATGGTCGAGCATGTATGGGAACTGAAGCAGATCCAGTTCGATTACTTCTTCTTCGACGAAAACTGCTCGTACCGCCTGCTGGAACTGCTGCAGGTGGCCCGCCCAAGCCTGGACCTGACATCGCAGTTTCCGCTGACCGCCATCCCCACCGACACGGTCAAGGCCGTGAAGCAGTCCGGCCTGGTCGCCAGCGAAACCTACCGCCCTTCGCGCGAACGTGAACTGCTGGCCCGCGCCGAGCCGCTGGACCATAACGAAAAGCAACAGGTGCTGGCGGTCAGCGCCGACACCGCGCAACTGCAGAGCCCTGCGTTCAAGGCGCTGCCCCGCGAGCGCCAGGCGCTGGTGCAGGACGCCGCCTATCGCCTCGAGCGCTACCGTGCCAACGGTCAGGAGCGTGACCCGGGCCAAGCCAAGCGCAGCTTCGAACTGCTGCGGGCGATCAACGGCAACCCGCCCCCACCGCTGCAGGTAGAGCGCCCCGGCCTGCCCGAAGACGGCCATGACTCACGTACCTGGCAACTGGGCGTGGGCACCCGTGAAGACCGTGCCTACGCCGAGTATGGCCTGCGCATGGCCTACCACGACCTGAACGACAACGCCTATGGCTTTCCGCTGGGCGCCCAGATCGAAATCCTGCAATTGAAAGTGCGCCAGTACGAAGGCAACGACTGGCAGGTACAACGCCTGGACTTGGCCACCATCCGCTCGCTGACCCCACGCAATGCGTTGCTCAAGCCTTGGTCATGGCAGGTGGCTGGCGGGCTGGAACGGGTACCCGGCAAGCATGATGACGAGGTGCTGGTAAGCCATGTGAATGGCGGCGCCGGCGGTACCTGGCAACTGGCCGATGGCTTGCTCGGTTTTGCCTTGGGCACGGTGCGGGTCGAACACCACAACGACTTCGCCGAATTCATTGCCCCGGCCGCGGGGTTCAATGGCGGGCTGCTGTGGCGCAACGGACTGGGCAACATGACCCTGGAGGCCAAAGGTGATTACTTCACCAATGGCGAAGTACGGCGCAGCCTGAGCCTGAACCAGCAATGGGAAATCAGCCAGAACCTGGGGGTGAGGTTGAGTGCCTCGCGTGAGTTCAGCCACCTGGCCACTGCGCAGAATGAGGTGATGCTGGAGCTGAAGTGGTATCACTACTGAAGATTGCGGGTTGCCTGCACAGACAACAGTGTGGCCCGACCAACTCTTTGACACTGTTTTGACACTAACCCGACAAATTGCCACCTAGACTTGCCCCTATCGACGGGAGGGTCAGGTGGTTATGTCGCGGTACTGGTTCGGCGTGTGCATTGCGTTGTTGCTGTCAGGTTGTGAAACCACCCACGAGCAAATGCTCGCCAACGGCTATCCCCCTGCCTATGCCGATGGCTTTCAGGACGGCTGCAGCAGCGGCCATCAGGCCGCCGGCACCATGGCCGGCGACTTTCGCAAGGACGTACCCCGCTACCTGCACGAGCGCCAGTACGAAACCGGCTGGGACGATGGCTTTCGCCAGTGCCAGGCCATGCAGAACAGCGAAGAACAGCGCCAGTACCATGAACGCTTCTGGGACCAACGCGACCGCGAGTGGCAGCAGGAAAAGGATCGGGGCGCCGCCAAGGCCTATCGCCACAATTGAGGTCGTTAACAGACATTTCTTTAAATCTGCGGCCTGCCATGATGGTCTCCTGCACAAGGAGGCCTTGCATGAGCCGAGCATTCGTCAATGAGGACCAGGCCGCCGCCCAGGCCGATCAACCGGTAGAGCGGCGCGTCAGTGAGCAACCCAACTATGTGACCGCCAGCGGCCTGCGCCAGTTGCAGGAACGCGTGGCCGAGTTGAATGCCTTGCGCAGCGATCTACAGGCGCAGGGCGAGCGTGTGGACAAGCAGCGGCTGGCCGATACCGAGCGCGACCTGCGTTACTTCAGCGCGCGGGTACAGAGCGCCCAGGTGGTACCGCCCGCGACGTCGCACAGCAAAGTGCAGATTGGCAGCCGGGTACGGTTTGTCGACGCGCAAGACCAGGCGCATGAGGTACGGCTGGTGGGCGAGGATGAGGCGGATGCCGGTCGCGGGTTGATCAACTGGGGGTCGCCGTTGGGGCGGGCCTTGCTGGGGGCGGGGCCGGGGGATGAGGTGGTGTGGCAGCGGCCGGTTGGGGAATTGGTGATTGAAGTGACTGACGTGATCGCTGAAGGGTGAGGTGCCTTGCAGCCCGTCGCGACACAAGGCCGCGATCATTGTTGCGGATATATCCGCGAAAGGGCCGGGCCTGCTGGCCAGTTTCTGCCAGGCAATGTGCGTTGCCGGCACCACCGTATTCGCGGGTGAATCCGCTCGTTCAATGATGCCGCCCCGCCTCCGCAGGACTACCGGCCACCCCTGGCCGTCGTAGAAGCGGGTTCACCCGCGAAAGGGCCCGGCCTGCTGGCCAGTTTCTGCCAGGCATTGTGCGCTGCCGGCACCACCGTATTCGCGGGTGAACTCGCTCCTACATCGATCGATGATGCCGGCCCGGCCCCGCAGTACCACCGGTCACCCCCGCCCGTCGTAGGAGCGGGTTTACCCGCGAAAGGGCCGGGCCTGCTGGCCAGTTTCTGCCAGGCATTGTGCGCTGCCGGTACCACCGTATTCGCGGGTGAACCCGCTCCTACATCGATCGATGATGCCGGCCCGGCCCCGCAGTACCACCGGCCACCCCCGCCCGTCGTAGGAGCGGGTTTACCCGCGAAAGGTCCGGGCCTGCTGGCCAGTTTCTGCCAGGCATTGTACGTTGCCGGTACCACCGTATTCGCGGGTGAACCCGCTCGATGAATTGTGCCGCCCCGGCTCCGCAAGACCACCGGCCACCCCCGCCCGTCGTAGGAGCGGGTTTACCCGCGAAAGGGCCGGCCCTGCTGGCCAGTGTCTGCCAGGCATTGTGCGTTGCCGGCACCACCGTATTCGCGGGTGAACCCGCTCCTACATCGATTGATGATGCCGCCCCCCGCTCGCTGTACAAGCGGCCTTGTGTCGCAACGGGCCGCAAGGCGGCCCCCTGCGATCCCGGATCAAATGACGCCCTGAGCCAACATCGCATCCGCCACTTTGACAAAGCCGGCGATGTTCGCACCTTTCACGTAATTGACCCGGCCATCCGCCTCTTCACCGTAATGCACGCAAGCATGATGGATCGATTGCATGATGTTGTGCAGCTTGCTGTCCACTTCGCCGGCAGTCCACAGCAGGCGCATGGCATTCTGCGACATTTCCAGGCCAGACACGGCCACACCGCCGGCGTTGGATGCTTTGCCCGGGGCATAGAGAATGCCGGCTTCCAGGAAGATATCCACCGCTTCCAGGGTGGTCGGCATGTTGGCGCCTTCGGCCACGCAGATACAGCCGTTGGCCAGCAAGGTACGGGCGTCTTCGGCGCCCAGTTCATTCTGCGTGGCGCACGGCAAGGCGATGTCGCATGCCAGGCTCCAAGGGGTATGGCCCTTGCGGAACTCCAGGCCGAACTGCTCGGCCAGCTCGCTGATACGGCCCCGCTTGACGTTTTTCAGCGCCATCAGTGCTTCCCACTGGGCATCGGTCAGGCCGGCTTCGGCATACAGCGTGCCTTCGGAGTCCGACATGGAGATCACTTTGCCGCCCAGGTCCATGACCTTGCGCGCTGCATACTGGGCAACGTTGCCCGAGCCCGACACCGCCACGCGACGACCGTCGATGCGCTTGTTCTGGCGCTTGAGCATTTCCTCGGCGAAATACACACAACCATAACCGGTGGCTTCAGGGCGAATCAGGCTGCCACCGTAGGTCATGCCCTTGCCGGTCAGTACCGAGGTGAACTGGTTGGCAAGCCGCTTGTACTGGCCAAACATGAAGCCGATTTCGCGGGCACCCACGCCGATGTCACCGGCCGGCACATCGCAGTCGGCGCCGATGTGGCGGTACAGCTCGCTCATGAACGCCTGGCAGAAGCGCATCACTTCGGCGTCGCTCTTGCCTTTGGGGTCGAAGTCCGACCCGCCCTTGCCACCGCCCATGGGCAGCGAAGTCAGGGAGTTCTTGAAGACCTGCTCGAAGGCCAGGAATTTCAGCACGCTGAGGTTGACCGAGGGGTGGAAGCGCAAGCCGCCCTTGTACGGGCCGATGGCGCTGCTCATCTGGATACGGTAGCCGCGGTTGACCTGCACTTTGCCCTGGTCATCGACCCACGACACGCGGAACAGCACCGCACGCTCCGGCTCGACCATACGCTCCAGAATGCCGGACTGCAGGTAATGAGGGTTGGCCTCAAGGAAAGGCCATAGCGTGCGCAGCACTTCTTCCACTGCCTGATGGAACTCGGGCTGGCCTGGGTCGCGCTGTTGCAGGCGCGCGAGGAAACTGTCGACAGATTCGATCATGGCAGACATCTCACCGAAGGTTTTGGACTTATTGGTTTTTCGGGAATGTACCAAGAAGCAATCGCACCAGAACAGGGCGAAATGTCGTTTTTTTGAAATTATTTGGTGCGTTTTATATAAGTGTATACAAAACCACCCGCGATACCGGCTTTTCTAGCGGGGAGGCCAGCAACCGCCAGGCACAAAAATGGGGCCACCAAGGGCCCCATTCTTGTGCATCAGGACACTGGCTTACTGGGCCAGTTTCTTGTGCCGTACCCGGTGCGGCTGGGCAGCAGCGTCACCCAGGCGCTTTTTGCGGTCGGCTTCGTACTCGGTGTAGTTACCCTCGAAGAACACCACGTTCGAGTCGTCTTCGTACGCCAGGATGTGGGTCGCCACACGGTCCAGGAACCAACGGTCGTGGGAAATCACGATCGCGGCGCCCGGGAAGTCGAGCAGGGCTTCTTCCAGCGAACGCAGGGTTTCCACGTCCAGGTCGTTGGACGGTTCGTCGAGCAGCAGGACGTTACCGCCCTCCTTCAGCGTCAACGCCAGGTGCAGGCGACCCCGCTCACCACCGGACAGGTCCTTGACGAACTTCTGCTGGTCGCCGCCTTTGAAGTTGAAACGGCCAACGTAAGTGCGCGACGGGATCTCGTAGTTGCCGATCTTGATCATGTCGGAACCGTCGGACACCTGCTGGAACACGGTCTTGCTGCCGTCCAGGTCTTCGCGGCTTTGGTCGACGCAAGCCAGTTGCACGGTTTCGCCGATTTCGATGCTGCCCGAATCCGGTTGTTCCTTGCCCATCAGCATGCGGAACAGGGTGGACTTACCAGCACCGTTACCACCGATCACGCCGACGATCGCGCCTTTTGGCATGGCGAACGACAGGTTGTCGATCAGTACGCGGTCGCCATAGCCCTTGGTGACGTTCTTGAACTCGATGACCTTGTCACCCAGGCGTGGACCGGCCGGGATGTAGATCTCATTGGTTTCGCTACGCTTCTGGAATTCCTGCGACTGCATTTCTTCGAAGCGCTGCAGGCGGGCCTTGGACTTGGACTGGCGGGCCTTGGCGCCTTTGCGCACCCATTCCAGTTCCTCTTTCATGGCCTTTTCATGGGCGCTTTGCTGCTTGGACTCCTGCGCCAGGCGCTCGGACTTGGCTTCCAGCCAGCCCGAGTAGTTGCCTTCGTACGGGATGCCGGCGCCACGGTCCAGTTCCAGGATCCACCCGGCGACGTTGTCGAGGAAGTAACGGTCGTGGGTAATCGCCACCACCGTGCCCGGGAAGTCGTGCAGGAAGCGCTCCAGCCAGGCCACCGAGTCGGCGTCCAGGTGGTTGGTTGGTTCGTCGAGCAGCAGCATGTCTGGGGCCGACAGCAGCAGGCGGCACAGGGCCACGCGGCGCTTCTCACCACCGGAAAGGTGCTCGATACGGGCGTCCCAGGCCGGCAGGCGCAGGGCGTCGGCAGCGACGTCCAGCTGGCGCTCCAGGTTGTGGCCATCGGCGGCCTGCAGGATGGCTTCCAGCTTGGCCTGTTCGGCGGCCAGCTTGTCGAAGTCGGCATCCGGTTCGGCGTAGGCAGCGTACACCTCGTCCAGGCGGGCCTGGGCGTCCTTGATCACGCTGACCGCTTCTTCGACCACTTCGCGGACCGTCTTGGTCGGGTCCAGTTGCGGTTCCTGGGGCAGGTAGCCGACGTTGATGTCGGGCATCGGACGGGCTTCGCCGTCGAATTCCTTGTCGACGCCCGCCATGATCCGCAGCAGCGTCGACTTACCGGCGCCGTTCAGGCCGAGCACGCCAATCTTGGCGCCAGGGAAGAATGACAGGGAAATGTTCTTGAGAATTTCCCGCTTCGGCGGCACGACCTTGCTCAGCCGATGCATGGTGTAGACGTATTGAGCCAAAACCAAGCCCTCTAATCAGGTAAGTAAAGACATCGACGATCGCCCCGGCGCGCTGACCAGGGAGATGTGTGTTTGGGTGTAATTGAACAAAGGCGACCATTCTACGCCATCGCACGGCGTTTCATAGGCGGGGCGATGGCGGGCAGGGATCGGTGCGATCTATGGGGGGAATGTGTTGCCTTCAGCCGCGAAAGAGCCGACACAACAGCCGAGAGGGCTCAGACGTGACGCTGCCGGGCCTTGCCACGCGGCAACCGGCAACGGTCACCCTGCTCGGCCAGGCGCGCGGCCCAGGCAGACTTCACGCTGAAGCCACTACTGCGGGCAGGCTGCTGCTCGGCAACATTCGCGGGTTGGGCGGCCGCAGGGGCAGTGCTGACCACCTTGGCCGCAGGCTTGTGGGCCGCAGCCACTGCCACTGCCGGCGCTGCTGCCGCCTTGGCGGTCTTGCGCAGTTCAGCCAGCGACGGGGCCTTGGGCTTGGCCGAACTGGCCGCTTCGGGTTTGCTCAGCGAACGCTGGCAAGACTTGCAGGATACGTCCTCGGTCACGGCAGTGCTGACAAGGGTCTGACTGCTGCGCCCACAGGCGGAATCGAGGCCATTGGAGGAAAAGTGAGTAACCAAAACCGAACATCTCCGATGCGTTGTCATGTAAAGCGGGCGGCATTCTCGCACAGGTTGCAGGGGCTTGCAGAACCGGCAGGCAGTCGCCACCGGCCCAGATGGCTGGCACTTTGCCATAATCGTAGGCATGCTAGCCGGTTTCGGGTGTCCGGCCTTATAGTGCGCCACCACCGGTGTGACTGCCGGACATCGGTACATGCCGTGCACGTTTCGTCCCTGCCATCGCCAGCCCAATCGCAGGATCAGCGCTTGATCAATCCTACTCCTCCGTCGTCACTGCGTTCCGCGCCTGAAGCGCCCGCCTCTAACCTGCGCGGGTCGATCAAGGGGACGTTGGCGCTGCTGGCCCTGATCCTGCTGGGCCTGCTGCTGTGGCAACTGTTCGCCCAGTTCAACCATACCCAGGCCGACCTGCGTGCGCAAAGCCTGGATGCCAGCGTGGAAATGGCCGACCACCTGAACCTGAACATGGCGTTCAAGGCCCAGCAGGCGGTGAACGTGGTACAGCCCTACATCAACCCGCCGACGCCCGCAGCCATGCCCAGCCTGGTCGATACCCTGCGCCAGCGCCTGCCCGACCTGCAAAGCCTGGCCTGGCTGGACAGCTCCGGGCAGCTGCGCGCCGACAGCCTGGCCGGCAGCCCGGACCGGCAGTGGCTGAACCAGTTGCTGGCGCTGAACCAGGGGCGTGCGTACTTCTTCACCAATTCGCCCGACAACCACACGCTGTACATGCTGCTGCGCCAGGCCACCGAGCAGGACCGCGGCTACTGGCTGCTGCGCCTGTCGCCAGACTACTACCGCGAGCTCACCCTGCACCTGGACAGCGGCACCCACCCGTTATGGCTGCTGGAAAACAGCCGTACCGGCGAAGTGCTGCAGCGCCATGCCCCCACCGCTACCAGCGATGAACCGCTGCAAAGCGTGATGCTGGCCTTCATCGACAACAGCACCTGGCAACTACGCGGCTTGTTCGACGTCAAGCTGATGCAACAGAAGCTGCTGCCGGCGCTGATCGGCAAATGCCTGCTGGTGCTGTTTTGCGCCCTGCTGCCGGTGCTGGCCCTGATCAACATGCGCCGGCGCCAGCGTGCGCTGCAGGAAGACCGCCGGCGCTACCAGGAAATTTTCGAAGGCACCGGCGTGGCCCTGTGCGTGCTCGACTTGTCGAGCCTGCCGGGCCAGCTGGACCGCTACCACCTACGCAACCGCGCCGCACTCAAGCACAGCCTGGCCCTGGACCCAGGCCTGCGCCGCTCCCTGCTGCTGGAACTGAAGATCACCGAAGTCAACCAGGTGGCCCGCCAGTTGCTGAACATCGACTGCCATGAAGGCGCCTGGCAGCGGTTGATCGACGGCACCGGCGATGGCCGCGATAGCATCGGCATGCAACTGATCGACGCACTGATCGAACAGCGCCAGGTGCTGGAGCTGGAAGTACGCCTGCCGTCACCGCTGGGTGGCGAGTTGCACCTGTGGTTGATGGCGCGCCTGCCGCAGCAGCGGCGCGACTACCAAGCGGTGATCCTGAGCATCAGCGACATCACCAGCCGCAAGCAGGTCGAACTGTCGCTGCTGGAGCGCGAAAGCTTCTGGTCCGACGTGGTGCGCACCGTACCCGACCAGCTGTACGTGCAGGATGTGCTCAGCCAGCGGATGATCTTCAGCAACCGCCACCTCGGCCAGACCCTGGGCTACGACCGTACCGAGCTGGCACACATGGGCGAGCGCTTCTGGGAGCTGCTGCTGCACCCTGAAGACGCCGCGCACTACCAGGCCTTGCGCCAGCAACAGCGGGACAATGGCCACGACCAGCAGTTGCACTGTCAGTTGCGCTTCCGCCACCGGGACGGCGGTTGGCGCTGCTACGACATCCGTGAGCAGGTACTGACCCGCGACCCTGAAGGCCTGGTGACGCGCATCATCGGCGTTGGCAAGGATGTCACTGTACAGATCGAGGCCAGCCAGTCGCTGCGTGACAGTGAGCAGCGCTACCGCATGCTGGCCGAAAGCATCAGCGACGTGATCTTCTCCACCGACAGCCTGCTCCAGCTCAACTACGTCAGCCCGTCGGTACAGAGCGTGCTGGGCTACCAGGCCGAGTGGATCTTCACCAACGGCTGGCAGTCGATCATCGCCAACCCGGCCCAGCTAACCGGCATCTACAGCCTGATGGAGCGGGTCAGCAAGGCCATGGGCGACGCCGAGCAGTTGGCCCACCTGCGCAGCCAGCTACCGAGCCAGCTGTTCCTGTTCGACTGCCTGCGCGCCGATGGCCGCAAGATCCCGATCGAACTGCGTCTGGTGCTGGTGTGGGACGATGACCAGCGCTTCGAAGGTGTGCTAGGGGTCGGCCGCGACATCAGCCAGCAACGCCGCGCAGAAAAAGACCTGCGCATGGCCGCGACGGTATTCGAGCACTCGACCTCGGCGATTCTCATCACCGACCCCGCCGGCTATATCGTCCAGGCCAACGAAGCGTTCAGCCGGGTCAGCGGCTACGCCGTCAGCGACGTGCTCGACCAGCTGCCCAGCATGCTCACGGTCGACGAACAGCAGGAAAGCCACCTGCGCTACGTGGTCAAGCAGCTGCACCAGCGCGGCAGCTGGGAGGGCGAGGTGTGGCTCAAGCGCCGTGACGGCGACCACTACCCGGCCTGGGTCGGCATCACCGCGGTGCTGGACGATGAAGGCGACCTGGCCAGCTACGTGTGCTTCTTTACCGACATCAGCGAGCGCAAGGCCAGCGAGCAACGCATTCACCGCCTGGCCTACTACGACGCCCTCACCCACCTGCCCAACCGCACGCTGTTCCAGGACCGCCTGTACAACGCCCTGCAGCAGGCCGAGCGGCAAAAGGCCTGGGTGGTGCTGATGTTCCTCGACCTCGACCGCTTCAAGCCGATCAACGACTCGCTTGGCCATGCCGCCGGCGACCGCATGCTCAAGGACATGGCCTTGCGCCTGCTGGCCTGCGTGGACGACGACGACACCGTGGCACGGATGGGCGGCGACGAATTCACCTTGCTGCTGCAACCGCGCGCGACCCGGGAAATGGCCTTGAACCGCGCCATCCATGTGGCCGAAAACATCCTTGCCAGCCTGGTGCGGCCGTTCGTGCTGGAAAACCGCGAGTTCTTCGTCACCGCCAGTATCGGCATCGCCCTCAGCCCGCAGGATGGCAGCGAGCTGAGCCAGCTGATGAAAAACGCCGACACCGCCATGTACCACGCCAAGGAACGCGGCAAGAACAACTTCCAGTTCTACCAGGCCGAGATGAACGCCAGCGCCCTGGAGCGCCTGGAGCTGGAAAGCGACCTGCGCCACGCCATGGAGCAGAACGAGTTCATCCTGTACT
Organism: Pseudomonas sp. NY5710; assembly: GCF_013305665.1. Lineage (NCBI taxonomy): Bacteria > Pseudomonadati > Pseudomonadota > Gammaproteobacteria > Pseudomonadales > Pseudomonadaceae > Pseudomonas > Pseudomonas sp. NY5710. The sequence goes on along the minus strand of NZ_CP045554.1, from coordinate 711,722 downwards.
ACCAGCCGCAGTTCAGTGGCGATGGCAAACGCCTGACCGGTGCCGAGGCGCTGCTGCGCTGGCGGCACCCGACCCGCGGCCTGGTGCCGCCCGGCGACTTCATCCCGGTGATCGAGGAACTGGGCCTGGTGGTGGATGTGGGCGACTGGGTGCTGCGCGAGGCCAGCCGCCAGCTCAAGGCCTGGCACAAGGCCAAGGTGCGGGTGCCGAAAGTCTCGGTGAACATCTCGGCGCGGCAGTTCTCCGATGGCCAGCTGGGCACCCGGATTGCCACCATCCTCGAGGAATGCGGGCTACCGCCGGCGTGCCTGGAGCTGGAACTGACCGAGAGTATCCTGATGCGTGAGGTGAACGAGGCGCTGCAGATACTGGCCAGCCTGAAGAACCTTGGCCTGAGCATTGCGGTGGACGACTTCGGCACCGGCTACTCGTCGCTGAACTACCTCAAGCAGTTCCCCATTGATGTGCTCAAGATCGACCGCACCTTCGTCGACGGCCTGCCCGAAGGCGAGCAGGACGCGCAGATTGCCCGGGCGATCATCGCCATGGCCCACAGCCTCAACCTGGCGGTCATTGCCGAGGGTGTGGAAACCCACGAGCAACTGGAGTTCCTGCGCGAGCACGGGTGCGACGAGGTGCAGGGCTACCTGTTCGGGCGCCCGATGCCGGCGCATCAGTTCGAGGCACAGTTCGCCAACGAGACGTTGTTCATGTTCCATTGACGCTGCCTGCACTGGCCTCATCGCAACTATTGATTTAGGAGGACCTTGTGGGAGCGGGCGGGCCCGCGAACACCGGCGTAGCCGGTGCCAGCCACCGAGCCGGATTCTTCGTGGGCGGGCCCGCTCCCACACCGACCGCATTAACTTCCGGCCATGTGCAAACCTGTGGGAGCCGGCTTGCCGGCGATGGGGCGCAAAGCCCCCCAGAAACCGGACTTCAAAGTCAACTCCAATCCCCGCCCAGCCCAGACACGGCGCGGGATGCAACATGAGGCCCATTGGTCCGCGACTTGACGCCACTTCATATGCCAGCCGCGAATCAATCGGTTAGAATGCCCCCCCAAACTACCCCGATCCTTGAGGACCGCCATGTTCAGCCGTGATTTGACCATTGCCAAGTACGACGCCGAGCTCTTCGAAGCCATGCAGCAAGAAGCCCTGCGCCAGGAAGAGCATATCGAGCTGATCGCCTCGGAAAACTACACCAGCCCGGCTGTCATGGAAGCCCAGGGCTCGGTGCTGACCAACAAGTACGCCGAAGGCTACCCGGGCAAGCGCTACTACGGTGGTTGCGAGTACGTCGATGTCGTCGAGCAACTGGCCATCGACCGTGCCAAAGAGCTGTTCGGTGCCGATTACGCCAACGTCCAGCCACACGCTGGCTCCCAGGCCAACGCTGCTGTCTACCTGGCCCTGCTGTCGGCCGGTGACACCATCCTGGGCATGAGCCTGGCCCACGGTGGTCACCTGACCCACGGTGCTTCGGTAAGCTCCTCGGGCAAACTGTACAACGCCATCCAGTACGGCATCGACGGCAACGGCCTGATCGACTACGACGAAGTCGAGCGCCTGGCTGTCGAGCACAAGCCGAAGATGATCGTTGCCGGCTTCTCCGCCTACTCGCAAGTGCTGGACTTCGCCCGCTTCCGTGCCATCGCCGACAAAGTGGGCGCCTACCTGTTCGTCGACATGGCCCACGTTGCCGGCCTGGTTGCTGCGGGCGTGTACCCTAACCCGGTGCCGTTCGCCGACGTGGTCACCACCACCACGCACAAGACCCTGCGCGGCCCACGCGGCGGCCTGATCCTGGCGCGCAAGAACGAAGAAATCGAGAAGAAGCTGAACTCCGCCGTATTCCCTGGCGCCCAGGGCGGCCCGCTGGAGCACGTCATCGCCGCCAAGGCCATCTGCTTCAAGGAAGCCCTGCAGCCTGAGTTCAAGGCTTATCAGCAGCAGGTCGTGAAGAACGCCCAGGCCATGGCCGAAGTGTTCATCGAGCGTGGTTTCGACGTGGTGTCCGGCGGTACCCAGAACCACCTGTTCCTGCTGTCGCTGATCAAGCAGGAAATCTCCGGTAAAGATGCTGACGCTGCCCTGGGCAAAGCCTACATCACCGTCAACAAGAACTCGGTACCCAACGACCCACGTTCGCCGTTCGTCACCTCGGGCCTGCGTTTCGGCACCCCAGCCGTCACCACCCGTGGCTTCAAGGAAGCCGAGTGCAAGGAACTGGCTGGCTGGATCTGCGACATCCTGGCTGACCTGAACAACGAAGCGGTGATCGATGCCGTGCGTGAAAAGGTCAAGGCCATCTGCAAGAAGCTGCCTGTTTACGGCAACTGATCGCTGATCGCCAGAAGAAAAGCCGGCTTGAGGCCTAATGACTGTCAGTTAAGCGTTACTGGGGCTGCTTTGCAGCCCCAAATTACTTAACTGACCGGCATTAGGCTCAATGCCGGTTTTTGTTATGCCCGCCCACTTCTCACAGGGTTTGCCGCCCAGCGCGGTGAATTACTGGAATTGCCTGGCTTCGATGCAATAGGTCAGCAGATCCTGATCACTGTCAACGTTGAGCTTGCGCATCGCCGAGATTTTCTGCGCACTGACTGTCTTGTTGCTGCGCGACAATTGCCGGGCAATATCGCCTACGGTCATACCGGTAACAAAGAGCCGAACGACTTCAAGCTCCCTGGGCGACAGTTGATTGAACCGCTCCTCGACCCTGACCGCTTCACGCACCACGGAAGTGGGCGCCGATAGCGGGCTTCGATATCGACGCCGCTTGCGGATTGCACTGAGCGCTTTTTCGATTTCATCATGCAGGTGATTTTTCTGAATGACCCCGGCAACCCCCAACTCTTGGAGGCGGGAGAGGATCAGGTCGTTGGAGATCATGGTCAGAATGAGCACTTGAGTATCCGGGAAGTGGCGCAGAATGTACTCGATGAGTTTGAAGCCATCACCGTAGGTGCAATCGCCCGGCATATTGAAGTCAGTGATCAGGGTGCGAGGATTGTGCAGGCGCAGTTGTTCAATCAATTCGGAAGAGTTGGTGGCTTGGCCGACGACCTTATAGCGCCCGATGCGTTGAATGACTTCACGCACCCCTAGCAGAACAATGGGATGGTCGTCGGCGAGGACAACCTTGTGATGAGGCATGCAGAAATACTCCAATAGGGGACAAGGCTCATCCGGGAATCTCGTCTGACAAACGCTGCGCGACCTTGGCAAGGCGCCCGCACAGGGCAATGACTTGCTCGCTCACGCGTACGTCCAGCGGCAGCTCCTGCAACATGCTCTCCAGGCGTAGGCACTCGCTGCACAAGGCAGTGGCGTTAACGCTGGCCAAAGCACCGCCCAGGCTATGCAACCGCTGTTGCACCAGAACGGCATCGTGCTCGGTCACCCCCCCTTCCAACTGCGCAATATCGCTCGCCAACGTTTGGGCAAGCAGTTTGCGCATGGGCTGGGATAATGACAGCCAGCCCGAGAAATCCTCCTTGCCTGAATCGTTCGCAACGTAGGGTTCGCTCAAGCCATGGCAATGGCTCATCAGCACCTGACGCAAAGCACCGAGGCTCAAAGGCTTGACTACCCAGGCGTTCATCCCCGCCTGCAGGCAGCGCTCGCCTTCTTCGCGCAACGCATTGGCAGTGATGCCAATGATGGGCGCCTGGACGCCTGCCTCTCGCAACTGGCGGGCCAGCTCGTAACCATTCACCTTCGGCATGTTGATGTCGGTGATGACCAGGTCAAACGTCTTAGATTGCCACAGTTGCAAAGCCTGCTGACCGTCAGCTGCTACGGTAGGGGAAACCCCGATGGCTTCAAGCTGCTCACGCAGCACAGCCTGGCTGACCGGGTTGTCCTCAGCCACCAACACACACAACTTCAATGGGGCAGACGCCGCCTGCGAGACCACCCGTGGGACAGCCTTCACGGCCTGGGATAGCGCGATAACGACGGGCAAACGGATGAACAGCGAAAAGCTGCTACCCAAACCAGGCTCACTGACCACTCGCATCGTGCCGCCCATCGACTCACTCAACCGCGAGCATATGGAAAGCCCGAGCCCGGCGCCTCCTTCCTGCCCTGCGGAAACCTGATAGAACGGTTTGAACAGGTGTTCGAGGGCTTTCTCGGGGATTCCCTTTCCGGTGTCTGTGACTTGCCACTGCAGCAGCACATCCTGGGCATTGCGTTCGTGAACGATCAGCCGCAGGCGTACCCGCCCGGAGGGGGTAAACTTGATTGCGTTGCCCAGCAAGTTGTGCAAGATCTGCCTGATCCGCCCGGCGTCGCCCTGGACCTGCGCGGGTACCTGTGCATCGATTTCAGCGTCAAGCTGCAACCCTTTCCCCTGAGCCGTGGCTTTGAAACTGGCCTGCGCGTCGTCTACCAGTTGCCGCGGATCGAAGGCCGCATGCTCGAAGGCCATCTGCCCAGATTCAATTTTGGTCACATCCAACACGTTACTGATCAACTGAAACAGCACGGCAGATGAATTCTCGATGATCTGCAGGTAATGCCTCTGCCGCTCATTGAGCTCGGTCAGCGACAGCAATTCGAGGTTGCCCAGCACGCCGTACAGCGGGGTTCTGATTTCATGGCTCATGGTAGCCAGGAAAACCGTCTTGGCCTCATTGGCAGCCGTTGCACGTTGATGGGCCTGGTTGAGTTGAAGTTGCTCGTCAACGTGGCGAGTGATGTCATTACAACCGCATAGAAACACGTCTTCGCCGTCGTAACGCGTAGCCACAGCCACGACCTGTACATAACGCTCATCCACCAGCAAGCACAGTTCACCGGGGGCCTCATCACCATGGTTGTCCCGCAGCAGTTGCAGTACCGCTGCGGTAACGCCCAACTGCGCTGCACGCTCATTTTCCAACAGCACGCGATGGTCGTGACGACGAACAACGCACAAACCTACCGGCACGTTGTGCAGGATGATGCGGCTGAAGGCTTCGCTTTCGGCAAGCCGGACCTGTGCTCGCTGAGCAGGCCGGACGATGCGCGATTTGTACCAGTGATTGACCCACAGCCCCAACAGGACGGCGGCGATGATCGTCAGGCCAAGACCAAGAAGCGGCCACTTGGCATAGCGCAGGAAATCCCTGTAGCTGATGGCATACAGCCCCGTCCATGAGTCGCCCGACGACGAGATCATCTTGAAACGCAAGCCGTTGCGGTTGAAGCTCAACCCAAGCGGCGCCGGGTCCCCATCACTGCGCTCGCCCATCAACACCTTGCCGTCCGGCGAGATGAGGGTGAACTGGTTGTAGACCGACAACCTGAGCACGCGCTCGAATTCGTCCACCTGCTCGGTGTCCATCACTGCGGCCAAGGCCATCGAGTGTTCACCCGTTGCGCTCGGCTTGAGGGTATGCGCTGGCCCTAGCCCCATGAGCGCGACCATACGCAGGTTGTCGTTGTACAGACGGGCAGGCGCTCGCACCCAATGAACACGCTGATCAAGCGGTAGATCGGGCTGGGCCAGCAACTTCACCAGGCGATCTACCACGGTTACATAGTGGCGAGGCAGCAGCGGCTGATGCTGACGCTGGTCGCCGGCAGCAGGCACGGCGATACTCGCGCCCGTTCCCTGCTCGAGCACGAACAGTTGCGGCGATGCGTAGAAGGAGCGAGCCCAGAACCCGCCGTAGTAGTCGGTCAGACGCAGCCCAAGCCCCAGAGCGCCGCTTACTTCCTCGGGTCTGAAGTCCCCCGTGTAGGCAATTGTGAAGGGTAATGAAAGTTCGAAGCCTTTAGCCTTGGTCAACGTTCTGCCGTCAGTGCTGACCGAATCGAGCAACATGACGCCCTGCCTCACAGGCGGGGGAAGCTCGCCATTGGGTGGCAGGCTATTGGTCAAGTTACGCAGAAACAGCTCATGCTCATGGATAATTTCGATCACCCTGGCAAAGTGCAGTTCGAGTCTTTGCTGTTCCGATTCCAGAAGACGCGATACGGCCCAATAACATGTACTGGACAACAACAGTAAAAGCCCGCTGAGCAGCAGGATGGCTTTGTTCAGACGTTGAGAGCTGCGCGCAAGTTTATCCATGCGCAAGCTTGCATTTTTCATGGTGTTGATCGTCGACATCACTCTATGAAGGTAGGAGTGCTCTCCTGGACACAAAATTCATGCCAAATGCCTTCATTATCTTAAAGCTGAAACGTTTCATCCTGGTTTTTCATGCGTTTACTCCTAGCTCTGCCCGTTCAGCAGCGCAGGCATCCTTGTACCGTCTACCGCTGGGGAAATAATGAACCCCTGCACTTGGTTACACCGTGCCTTGCGGACAACTTCAAGGTCCTCTCGGGTTTCGACGCCCTCTGCTACCGTGACCATTCCCAGTGCTCGCCCGAGTTCAGCCGCACTGGCCAGGGCGATAGCCATGTCAGGACTTTTTGCACACCCATTGACCAAGGAACGATCTATCTTCATTTCGGCAAAAGGCGTAGTTATCAAGTTGGAATAGGAGCTGTACCCCTTGCCAAAATCATCCTGGGCCAGACCGAAACCCATCATGCGCAACCGGCACGTGCCCGCTAGATAGTCACTGGAATGGCGAGTGGTAGACGTCTCTGTCAACTCGAAGGTGATGGTTTTGGGATCAGCGCCTCGCGCTCGCACTGCCCTGTGCAACGTGTCGACCAAGTCGGGCTGGTCAAGCAGATGCGTGGGAAGGTTGATCGAGACCGGTAACCTGTGCCCCTGAGCCGCCCACAGCGCCTGAACGGCAAGCGTTTGCTCAAGCATGCTGTACAGCAGCTGCAGGTCGAGCCCCGCTGACTCCAGCTCGGCCAGAAATGCCCGAGGCATCAGGATACCTTCGACCGGATGCAGCCACCTGGCTAGCGCCTCCGCGCCGACGATGCGGCCGTCGAGCAGAGACTTCTTGGGCTGGAACCAGGCCTGTATTTCGCCTGACTGGAGCGCATGGGTCAGGACTCGCGCCGAATGCACGCCAGGGCAGGCAACAGGTTGCCGGTTGGCTTGGGTGCGCCCGCGGTCCAGGTAATGGCGCAGTGCAAGAACGTGATGAATCTGCAAAGGTTTACTGATCATGCCTGCGACGCGCATACCGAGATTCTCGGCAACCTTGGCGACGCCGGCGAGCATGCGCGGAGAAGCGGCTGTCATCAGCCCCAGGGCCGGTGGCGTAGGTAACAGGCTCATCTTCTGAATGAACTGTACACCGTCCAGCTGGGGCATCATGAGGTCCGTCACGACCAGGTGGTAACCCTGGTTGCGCAAGCTTTCGATCGCCATACTGGCATTCCCTTGCAGCTCGACATCAAACCCGCCGACGGATCGGAACAGCTGTGCCAGGTGCTGGAGTTGAAACGGATGATCCTCGACGATCAAGACGCGGTAGAGCATCAGGGCGAGACCTTTCGGTACGGCAACAGGCACTGATAGAGCGCATGCAACGTGAACGGTTTGACCAGAAATTGATCCATCCCGGCGCCCAGGCAACGCTCTGCCTCATCGAGCATCGCGTTCGCGGTGGCGCCCACGATGGGTATGGCCTGGCCTAGCTGGCGCAGGCGTTGCGCCAGTTGGTACCCGTTGATCCTTGGCATGTTCACGTCGGTCAGCACCAGATCGAAAACGTGCATCTGACAGAGGGCGAGTGCTTCCTCGCCATCACTGGCCAGGGTGACGGTGCAGCCCAGTTTTTCCAGCTGGTCACGCAATATGAGCTGGTTGATGACATTGTCCTCAGCCACCAGTACATGAATGCACAGCTTGGTTTCGATCATGGCCTGGCGGGCAGTTGCATTGTGACGCGCCTCTATACCCTGGGCTTGGCTCACAGCCCGGTTGAGCAACTGAAGATCATTCAACGCCACCTGCCAACATTGAGCCGCAGGACGCGATAGGCCATGACCATCGGCGCATGCGCGTATCACCGGACCTGGCCAATGCTCGATGGCTGCCGAGCTGGCCGGCCCGGGGCATATCTCGACCAGCACGGTGCCTGGCTCATGAGGCACGTCCCGCGCGGTCGTTACTTGCGCTCGCGCCCCCCAGCGACGCAGCCAGCCTGCGGCGTGCTCGGCCAGTTCGGGAACACCGGAATAGACAGCTACTTCCTGATTGAGCAATGGCTGTGCCCAGTACTGGTCTTCATCAAGCGCCAATTGGCCAAGCGGCAGTGTGAACGAGAAGCTGCTGCCCAAGCCCGGCTCACTGAACACCCGTATAGAGCCGCTCATCAATTCGACCAGTCGCTTGCAGATGGAAAGGCCAAGGCCCGTTCCTGCAACAGTGTTCGTACTCGGGCCACTCTGGAAGAACGGCTCGAACAAGTACTGCTGGTCCTGTTCAGGTATGCCCTGCCCGGTATCGACCACTTGCCAGCGCAACATCATGCGCTCACCTTCGACCCCAACCATGTGGAGCCTGACCATGATCCGGCCACTGCTGGTGAACTTCACCGCGTTACTGAGCAGGTTGCCAAGGATCTGACGGGTGCGCATTTTGTCGCCCAGGACCTGTTCAGGAAGCTGCGGGTCCATGCAACTGAGCAACTGCAACCCTTTTGTATGGGCGGCGCCCATATAGCCCTTCATCACTTCCTGTGTCAGTTCGATCGGGGAAAACGCACTTGTTTCCAACGCCAGTTGGCCTGCCTCGATCTTGGACACATCCAGCACGTCGCAGATCAGTTGCAGCAAAGTGGCAGATGAACCTTCGATGGCATTGAGATACCCTCGCTGCTGGCTGTCGAGGTGGGTACGGGAGAGCAATTCAAGCGTGGCCAGCATGCCGTACAGGGGCGTACGGATTTCATGGCTCATCGTCGCCAGGAACAGTGTCTTCGCTTCATTGGCGGCATCGGCCAGGGCCCTGGCCTGCTGCAACGACAGCTCGGCGGTTTTGCGCTCGGTAATGTCGCTGAAGGCGCAGATCAGAACGTCTTCACGCCTGTAGCGAGTGGGGGCATAGCTCAGACACAGATGACGACCGTCGGCCATTTGCAGCTCTTCTGTACAACTGGTCTGCGCAGGCTTGCTGAAGGCACGGGTGATCCAGTCCTGGCAGGCTTTGGTGCGTTCATCGCCCATGACCAGCCATTGCTCGCTCAGCCGATTGGCCAAAACCACTTCGCCGTCACTACGACGCAGCACACACAGCGCTACCGGGGCGGTGCGGATGACAGCACTGCTGAACGCTTCACTTTCGACCAATGCATCGATTCGCGCCGCTGCCGGGCTGATGAGTCGCACGTCGACCCGACGAACCAACCACAGCATTAAAAGCGTAACAGCGACGCTGATCAGCACTGCCAACCCGAACGGCAGAATCAGCACGGGGACCAACGACGCCAAGGGCATGCTGTAGACGATCTGCCAGTCCGAATGATCAAGTTGTTTGCGGATGGTCAGCCGATCCGGAAGCCAATGTCCGCCTTCCCAACCAAAGCCGTCATCGATAGGCGTTGCCGTATAGCGCCGAGCGCTCAGTTGTTGCTCCCGATCGTTGCTGGCGATGATCTGGCTTGCGCTGTCCACGAGCTGGAAGTCGCCGGCCTGCTCATGCGCCAGCGCTGCGAGCAGTTGCGAGCCTTCCACCTCAAGGCCCAGCCACCCTGAAGCCCGGTCGCGCTCATCCATGGCAATGAAAATATAGAGCGGAGGCGATTTTCCATCTCCAGCGTCTGCCAGCAAGATCTGCTCCTGGCCAGGCTCGCCAGTCGAGCCGCGCAGCCGTTGCAACACAGGGTTGGGGACCAGAGGAGGACGCTGAGGCTGACTGAAAAGCCATTGCACCGGCCCATCAAGGGCGTGAGGGACATACAACAGGCTGGTCTGCTTGGTTCGCAGGAAATCCAGCATGCGCGGCGTCAGCCACAAGCTCCATGTACCGCTGGGCTGGCGCAGGAAAACATGGACTTCCTCGCCTGGAATGTACGCCTCGCCACCCGAGGAGCCAGCATGCCTGACCGTCGACAGCCCTAGCGATTTAAGCAAGGTCTGACGGCTGACAAAGAAATCCTGGGCGTTGAAAATGGCCTCGTTCATGTACCTGCGCCGAGACGAGATTTCCTCGTTCAAGGTCATGCGCATGTAACCGTAGGCGCCAATGTAGAACCCCGCGACGAGGGTGATCGCGAACAGGCGCAACAAATTGCGTGCGGCAATAGGCGTCGACAGGTTCCACTGAGCGGCAGGTAACAGGTTGGCTAGCTTCATGCAGCCAGCCTAGGGGCACCAATGCCATTGCTGAATAGGACGAATCTCAATCTGCTGCAGCGGCCTCTGGCGTTGGTTCGACGCTGTGGGGCATCGCGCCCAGGACAGGGCGCTCGCCGGTCTGCGCATTGCCATCATCATCCAGCCATGTGTAGTGGAACGTCGCGTCGCTGGGCACGTTACCGCCCACTGTCTGGCGCTGCGTACTGAATGGCGTCAACAACGGCGCATCAAGCACGATCGAGCGTTTGCCATCGCCGATCTCCGCCTGCGCCAGGGATATGTAAAACGGCGTCGGGTTATGCAACTGCACAGTGCGGCCCTGGGCTTTGACCACCAGTTGCAAAGGCGCTGTCTCGGCCTTCTTCGACAAGCCTTGGGGGCGATAGATGACTTTCAGCTGGGTGCGCAGCGTGATCGTCAGCCGGGTCGAGCCCTCGCCCAGCGCCTCGCGCGGCCGGGGTGGAATCTCGTACACATTCAGCCAGTACAGGGACTCTCGATCCTGTGCGAACGCCTGCCCGGTAGTCACCAGGCGTAGGCTTCGCTGTTGCCGGGGCTCAAGCCTGAACATTGGCGGAAGCGGCATGATGGGTGCAGTTGCGGTGTCCGGCGTAACATTCAGCTCCCCATTGTCGACCCAGGCCTGAACCACGACTGGATAGGCATTTTGATTGACCAGTGCCAAGGAAGTGTCACGCTGACCTTCACGCACGATGACCCGGGTACGCTCAGCAGTGACACCCGCGCAGGTGACCGTACTGACCAGCGCGACGACGACCAGCAGCAGGCCCTGCGCGTAGCTACTGGACACGTATCACCACTTGCGCAGTGGCCTCGACCCGACCAGGCCTTACCGTCGGCATGGTGCCGATGGAGAGCTTTTCTAATCGAGCTCTGAACGTCTCGGTGTACTGGCCGATACCATTGATAGTGCCTGTGAGGTTGGCGGAATTGCTGACAACCGGGTACCACCCTCGACCCGCTGCACCACTGCCATTGGCAGAGTCTTCATTGGCCAGCAAGTTGATGGGAGCGCCGCCGCGCAGCACGCGAACGCCCACCCCCTGCGCCATTCCCGCCTGGCCATAACGGTCCGACAGCAAGTAGGCCAGACCACCTTGGGCGTTGATCAGGCCCAAGGAAGAGGACGCAGCCAGAGCGCCGGAAGAAACCTTGATGCCAATGGCTGTACCGTTGGCGCTGGCGCTGTTGAGAACAGTGCTCTGGCAGCGGAAATTGATCTGAAAAGGCACCTCGCGGCTGCCCCCGGCGTTGATCTCGCTCACGCTGATCGAGGGAAACACCACATAGGGTGTAACGCTCGATACGCTGCAGGTGGGGTAACGCTTTAGCGTGACCTGGTTGTACAGGCCCAGTGCACCAGGCCAGTTCCCATACCAGCCACTCCAGTTACCGTAGTGGGTTTGCCCTACCGTCGGATAAGCAAGGCCCGGCCCCTTGATCGCGATGTAGGCCGCCTGTTGGGCATAGGCGTAGAGCTGCGACGAGACCGTGTCGCTGTAATAGTTGTACGTAGGGTCTTTCGGTGCGCTGAAAGCTTCCGCACGCACGGCGCTGAGGTTCTTGGCCTTGACCAACTGATAGCCGCGAGAATCGATGTCCAGGCCAGTGAGCCTACGCTCACGCCAGATGTGAGTGAAAGGCTCGCCGCTTGCAAGATGGGTCAAGCGCAACAGCACATTAGGCCAGGCCGTTCTGTAGGCGTCCTGCAAACCCAGGCTCAGGCCGACGCTGTCGCCCCCTTGGAACCAGCCACTGTAGACATCATCGCCATTGGTAGACCACATTTCGTAAACCGCATCTTGCCCCTCGCAGCGAAAAAATACGTACTCCGGATTGTAGCCAGCCGTAGCGCCATACTGGGTGAAGGGGACCACGGAGCTCGCGATCAACGTGCCATAAGGTTGAAAGCTTGGGTCACTGACGTTGATCACACTCGGTATGCCCAATGACCCATTGCACGTGTCGCATGCACCGGCCCAGGCGCCGGCAGTACCCTCCCCGGGCCTGATCGCAGCGTTGGCCGTGGTGTTGGCGGCGCCCACGGAGGTCACTCTGTAGCAGGTCGCCCAGGCGTGTTGAGCAGGGATGAGCAGGATGGCCGTCAGCAGCCAGGACCTGAGCGTCATGATGGTTCCTCTTTGAGCGTGCATATGCTTTTCAGGTGAATGAAGCCCTGACTGTTGGCGGCTGTGGCGCTGTTGACGTCGTAGGGCAGCTGGCATCGCTGGCTAGGGCCGGCGCCCCAACGCACCAGCAAGCGCCCGCTGTCGGCCTGGGCGCGTGCATACACTTGCCCGCCCTGGCCTACCATGCCAAGGGTCGTGCCCTGTTCGTCGACCACGTCGGCTCCCAGGGGGATTGCCCTACCGCCCGGCAAGCTGGCCTGGATCAACAAGGCATGCCCAAGCAAGGTCTTGAAGTCGACCAGCACGGAAGCACCGGCATAAGGGGCCACCTTTCGCTCGGTTTCGATCAACTCGGCCTGTTCACCCATTCCACTGGGGTCAAGCCCGACAGGGTTGTATCGGTAAGGTGACAAAGAGGGCACCACCGCATACCCATCAGCGTTCACACGTGCCCCCTGCCCACCCCGGATGATCGCGCCGCCCGCGCCCTTGGCCCGCACCAGCGCGAAGGTATCCCCGACGTAGGGACCCAACGTGAGACCACCCTCATGCACCACGGCCGCTCCGCGAATGCCGCCATTGATCTGCCGATAGTCGGCGCTTTGCGAAAAGCCGCCATTGAAGGTGGCAACGGCACTCTGCGCCTGCAGGTTGCTGGTCCAGTTCGTCCCGCGCCCGGCGCTGTCACGGCTGGCCGCGATCGCGTAGCTCATGTCACGCTGTGCGCCCATCGTACCGTTGATACCTGTCTGGAAACTGCTGCCTTTCGTATCACCTGAGCGCCGGGTCACCATTGAGCTGATGGTCGGTGCCCGGCTCGAGCTGCCCAAGGGCATGGAGAAGGTCAGCGTCAGGGTATTGCTGCTATTGCTGGTGTCGTACACGTCCGCCGGGTTCGTGAAACTGAGTTCTGAACTTTCCGCCTTATCGCGGTACCAGGTGGTGCGCTGACGTGAATAGGCCAGGCTGTAGTTAAGCTGTCGCCAGGTGTTCGAGTAACCGAACTGCACCTGCGTATCACGGCTCTTGCCGTCGTAATAATCGCTTCGCGACCCGGACAGATACAGGTTTCCATACCCGCCCAGCCCTTGACTGACCAGCACGGTCAGCTGGTTCCGCTGCTTGAAGCTGGTCGAGTCCCAACGTTCACCGCGCACGGTGGCCTGCCGGGCACCCAGTGCGTCGGCCAAATCCCGATAACCCTGAGTTGAGTATCTGTACCCGGCAAGATTGAGCGTGGTGTTGGTAGGCTGGAAGGTGCGGCTGTAGCTCAGCCCCATGCGCCAGCCTTGCCTGTGCTGACGGTTTTCTACCGTGGCACTGGAAAAGGTGCTGTTGAGCCCGAACGCGCCATAAGGCGTTGCCAGCACGCCGCCGCCCAGCACAGCCAAATAGTCCTGCGCTACCCGAGCCCCGAGGTTGGCGGACACTGCGTTGGTCAGGCCCCGTTGGTAAGTGGCCTCGGCAAAGACGCCCTGGTTGGTATCAGTCTGGCGGACCTGGCCTAAGGTTGCGCTATAGCGCGAGATGCCCGGGCGGATTGAGTCGGGCACTGCCGCATAGGGCACGGTGAAGCGCGTGATACTGCCGTCAGCTTCGATCACCTGCACGTCCAGGTCACCGTTGTAAGCCGTGCCGTACAGGTCGTCGATAACGAATGGCCCAGCCGCTACGGTGGTTTCTTGAACCTTGCGGCCATTCTGGCTGATCACCACGCGTGCATTGCCCGCCGCCGTGCCGCGTACCTGCGGAGCATACTGACGCTGAGAGTCCGGCAGCATGCGGTCGTCGCTGGCCAGGCGCACGCCGCGAAAGCCGATGCTGCCAAACAAGTTGCCTTCGGTGAAGCTGTCGCCCACCGTCAGCTCGCTTTGCCAGGGCGCGATTGCGCGCTGTGCATAGGTGCGAATGCTGTTCCAGCGGCTGACCGCGGTGCCACCGAAACTTGAGTAGCTGTAGTTGGACTGATGCCGCAAACGCCACAGCCCGACGTTCAAGCCCGTGTTCAGCCCCAGGTAACCATAATTGGCAGCTTCGCTTTCTGACGCTTGATAGCGAGAGTTGTAAAGGCTGGCGTCATAGTTGACGAAGCCCATGGCACTGCCCGCGTCCCAGTCCTGCGGGTCGACGTAGCCGCGCGGCTTGATGTAGAGCAATGCTTGGGGTACTGAAAGGTCCAGGCGCAAGCGGGCGGAGTCGTATTGAAACATTGATCCCGGCAGCCGCTTGCTCAGGGCCATGCATTGGGTCGAATCGACGATGGGCGTCTCGACCTTGCGCGCGTTCATGTGCTGGTGCAGGAACTGCTCGGACAAACAGGGTTCGACCACATCGTTTTGCGGCCGAAAGCTCACTTCACTTCGGTTGACGTATTGCGTGTTCACATACACGTCGACAAGGTAAGTACCTGGATCGACCTGCTGCGCCTGGTTGAAACGCTCCAGGTTGCCGCCGGCCAGACCCGAGCCGAGTAGCAGGCTGTCATCGAAGCGGTAATCGCCTTCGCCGTGGGCTAACCGCGCCATCAGTAAGGCAACACCACCTAGCAGGGCCGTGTTGCGCCGCAGGTTAGCGCTGCAACACATGAGTGATGCCCACGCGTGCGCCATAGTCGTTGATCAACTGCGCCCTGAGCTCGGGGGCTTTGCCCTCGAGCAGGCCGCCCCCCTCCGGCGCCCAACGCACCGAGCCGTAGGGCGGCACCATGGTGGCATGCAGCTTTACCTGGCGGTTACCCGCGGTGAGCGTCGCAGCCCCGAATGAGGCATAGAACCCCGTTGGGTTATCCACAAGCACCTGCCAGCTGGCGCCCTGGCCCACGAGGCTAAAACGCAGTTTTTCAGGCAATTGCTCAACCGTTCCGGCAATGGCAGCAGGGCGGTAGAACAGCTTCAGGCGATTACGCAGGATGAGCAACATCTGGTTGCTGTCGGCGTGCGCGGTATTGCGTGGCGGGATCTGCAGCACGTTCAGATAAAAGACCGATTCCCGGTCGCCGGGTAACGCCGAGCCGGTATAGATGAGCCTGAGGGACTGCCCGCTACCCGGGGCCAGACGTGACACGGCCGGGTTGACCATGAACGGGGCCCCGGCAGTTTCGGGCGTGGAGGCCGGGTCACCGGAATCCACCCAGGCTTGCACGACATTGGCGAAGGCATCCTGATTGGTGAGTTGCAGCGTTTTTTCCTTTGCATCCCCGGGGTAGATGACCCGGGTACCGGTCACCACTACGCTGGCCTGGACGAATGCGGTACCCGTCATGCCCAGCACCAGCGCAAGCGCAATGGCGACCGAACGAAGCCGGTCTGCTGACGAAGTTCTCATGCATTTACCTCGAAGGCCTGCCGCCATGAGTACTGTCCAATGGCGGCAGTCAGAAAGCTTGGCGTGCACGCATCACTCGTAACGCAGGGTGTAAGTGACGGCGCCCAGGACAGGGCCTGCGGTGACGGTGGCTGCCTCGGAGACATAACGCACGGCATAGTCATGGCTTGTAGACGTCTGGCCGGCGCTCAGGACGATTTGCCCCGCGCTGACTGCCGCCCCACCTGCCAGGTTTACCGGGCTACCGCCGGGTGCATCGAGCAACTGCAACGCAACGCCTGTGGCGCCGTTGGTGGCCGTGTTGGTCAGGTTGCCCAGCGTTGTAGGGTTGGTAGCTTGAAACAGCGTCGTGAATTGCTCGTTGGCGTCGGCTGGCGCAGCGCAACCGGTCAGGCGCAGCGTGAATTTGGTTTCCCCGGTGTTCTTGCCGGAGCCGCCGATCAGCGCACTGGCTGGCACACTTTGCATGACGACGGTTGGCTCGGTGTTGCCATCGACGACAGCCGAGCAAGTCTGGTCAGTGACCTCCCCGCTGAACGTAATGGTATTGGCCGCGCTGGCCAGGCCAGGGGCAGTCATGGTTGCAGCTACGGCGATAGCGATGGCACGAATGTTCATTACGACGTCCTGTGGTTGTTGTGTAGGCTGCACATAGAATGCAGCGATGGCGCTGGCGGATAACTCAGACGAGTCTTAAAACAACCACTGGCTGCAGTGCCCCGCACCGCATGGCCCGCACTTTTTTCAGCAGGTAATTTCTTGACCAGAGACCAACTCGAAACCCGGCAAACGCTGATCTATTTCGCCACCGTGCTGGCGGCCTGCGCTTTCGGCCTTTTCACCAGTGGGGGTGCTTCAGTGCTGGAAGTGCTGATCACACCCGCCATCGCCATGCTGATGTATGCCATGTTCTTGCAGATACCCTTTCTGGACCTGCGCGCGAGCCTGGCCAATCGACGGTTCATGGTTGCCTTGCTGTTGGCCAATTTCGTGCTGGTGCCCTTGCTGGTGTGGGCCCTGACCCGCGGGCTGACGGGCCAGCCGGCATTGTTGGCAGGCGCCTTGCTGGTACTGCTGGCACCCTGCATCGACTACGTGGTGGTGTTTACACACATGGGCAAAGGCGATGCGCGGCTCATGCTGGCCGCCACGCCCGTGCTGTTGCTGCTGCAACTGCTGCTGTTGCCGTTTTACCTGGCGCTCATGCTCGACGATGGCCAGCCGTTGAACCTGGTGATAGGGCCTTTCGTACAGGCGTTCGTAGCGATGATCGTCGTGCCGTTGGCCTTGGCCGTGTGGACCAGTGCCCTGGTCGGCAAGTGGCGGGGGGTGAGCCGGTGGAACGATGCCTGGGCCTGGATGCCCGTACCGGCGATGGCGCTGGTGCTGTTCGTGGTGATCGCTTCACAGATCCGGGTCGTGTTGCACGACCTGCCGCAACTGTTGCCAGTAGTGCCGGTTTACCTGGGCTTTGCGCTGGTGGCACCGGCCATCGGCTGGGCAACAGCGAGGCTGCTGGGCTTGCCGGCACAACAGAAGCGCGCCGTGATGTTCAGTGCGGCGACGCGAAATTCGCTGGTGGTACTGCCGTTGGCGCTTGCCTTGCCAGAGCAGTGGCGCACGCTGGCGGCCGCGGCGGTGATTACCCAGACATTGGTCGAGCTGATCTGCGAGCTGGTCTACGTGCGGGCGATTCCGGCGATCGCCCGCACGTAAACGGCATCAGCTCACCACGTGCAGGTAATGCAGGTGGCGCTCGTACTGGTCGAGGATGTCGCCGATCACATCCTCGCGGCTCCAGCCCATGACATCGTAGTCCTGCCCGCCTTCGCGCAGGTACACCTCTGCCCGGAAGTATTTGCGCGCATCGCTGTTGTCATCGGCGTCGCGCATGACGAAGCTCGGCGTATTGAATGCCCGGGGGCGTACCTCGTACTTGAAGCGCCCTTCACCGGCATGGGAAAGCTCGAGCGTGATGCGGCCGTCGTCACGCTCGTCCACGGTCACCTCATAGCCCTGTTTGCGCAGTTCCTGGGCCACTTCCTCGCATGCGGGCTTGACCACGTCGGCGATGAAGCGGGTAACGTGCGCCCTGCGCGGCATCATGGCGATGTTGCGCAAGCGGCGCTGCCAGCCGCCGTGGTTCTGACGGCCCTGCCGCTGGCCTGGCAATGCCTGGGTGCGCAGCCCACGCCGTGTGGCGTCGAGCCCCAGGGCCTTGAACAACCCCCAGATGGAGAACAGCAGGATGATCGCGAACGGCAACGCGCTGGCAATCGTGGCCGCCTGCAGTGCTTTCAGGCCGTTGGCCAGCAGCAGGGCAATGGCCACCGCGCCCATGCTGACGGACCAGAACACGCGCTGCCAGAGTGGTGACTGACCCCTGCCGGACGAAGCCAGCATATCCACCACCAAGGCGCCCGAGTCGGCCGAGGTGACGAAAAACACCACGACCATCAGCACCGCCACCATCGAAATGGCTGTCGACCAGGGGAAGTGCTCAAGGAACGCGAACAACGCCAGCGAGCTGTCCTGGTCGACCACCGCGGCCAGGTCCTTGATGCCGCCGTGCAGGATCATGTGAATGGCCGAATCGCCAAACACCGTCATCCACAGCAAGGTGAACCCGGCCGGCACGAATAACACGCCGCAAACGAACTCGCGAATGGTGCGGCCACGCGAAATGCGGGCAATGAACAGCCCCACGAACGGCGACCAGGACAACCACCAACCCCAGTAGAGCAAGGTCCAGCCGCCAATCCAGTCGGTGGGTTCGTAGGCAAACAGGTTGAACGTCTTGTTGACGATGTCGGACAGGTAGGCACCTGTGTTCTGCACGTAGGCTTGCAGCAGGAACACCGTAGGGCCTAAAGCCAGCACGAAGACCATCAGAAGCACGGCAAGGCCCAGGTTGAGCTCCGACAGGATACGGATGCCCTTGTCCAGGCCGCTGGCCACCGACAGCGTGGCCAGTGCGCAGGTAACGGCGATCAGGATGACCTGCACGGTGGTGCTGATCGGAAGGCCGAACAACTGGTTCAGCCCACTGTTGATCTGCAGCACACCGTAGCCCAGCGAGGTGGCGACGCCAAATACCGTGCCCAGGATGGCGAAGATGTCCACTGCATGGCCGATAGGGCCGTAGATACGCTCACCGATCAAGGGGTACAGCGCCGAGCGCAGGGTAAGCGGCAGCCCGTTGCGGAAACTGAAGTAGGCCAGGATCAACGCCACGATGGCGTAGATCGCCCAGGCATGCAGGCCCCAGTGGAAGAAGGTGATGTTCATGGCTTCGCGGGCGGCGGCGACGGTATTGGGGTCACCCACCGGCGGGTTGATGAAGTGCATCACCGGTTCGGCTACACCGAAGAACATCAAGCCGATGCCCATACCGGCAGAGAACAGCATGGCGAACCAGCTTTTGTTGGGGTAGTCGGGCTCGCTATGGTCCGGGCCCAGCTTGATGTCGCCATAGCGGCTTACGGCCAGGAAGACAACGCTGATGAGCACCAGTGCAACGGTGAGGATGTAGAACCAGGCTGCATTGGTGACAATCCATTGTTGAACCTGCTCGAAGACGCTTTGCGCATGCGCCTGGAACAGGGTGGCGTACAACACCAATAACAGCACCAGCACCGCACTGGTGTAAAAGACGGGTGGGTTGATGGTGCTCCTGCGTTGTTGTTCTTCAGGCATAGGCGTTACTCCTTCTGGCGTTCAGCGCTGCGCTCCATGGTTGGGCAGCCAAAACACGACTACCCGTGGCGCATGATGCATGGAAGATGCTGAAACCTTACCGTCAGTTCCAGCAATTCCAAAACTTAACCGCTTCGCTTGCCGTACAGAAGGCTTTGAATCTGTCAGCCGAGGTTACGCTTTAGCTCGGTAATGTGCTCTGGGCCAATGCCGCAGCAGCCGCCCACCATGCTGGCGCCGCGTTCACGCCAGTCCTTGGCCCAGGCGAGGTAGCCCGGTGGGTCCAGGTCTTCGCGCAACTCGTCCAGCCCGTCGTTGGCGGTAGCCTCTTTGGGCTGCGGAGGGAAGGCGTTGGCGTAGGCACCGATGGCCACCTCTGCGCCTTGCTGGCCGATAACGGCACGGGCGACGTCAATGGCCGCGCCGATTACTTCCGGCTGGCTGCAGTTGAACAGCACCGCTGCGGCGCCCAGTCCGACTACCGCTTGCACGGCATCAGCCACCGGCTCACCGGAACGCAGGCGCGGCACTGTATCCACGTCCTCGTCCTGCAAAGTGAACGACACCCAGAACGGGCGGCCGTCTTTGGGCAGGTGCGCATGGATGGCACGTACTTCGGCGATGGCGCTTTGGGTTTCGGCCAGCCACAGATCAACGTGTGGCGCCAGGCCGGCGAGCAGCGGCTTCAATACTTCTTCGACCCGCTCAGGCTGGAACAGGTCAGGGCGGTAAGAGCCGAACAGCGGTGGCAGCGAACCCGCTACCTTGACCGGGTGCGCAGCATTATCGGCCGCATGACGCGCCAGCTGGCCGGCGGTATTGGCCAACTGCTGGCCTTCTGCAGCAAACCGTTGCTCGCCAATGTGGAACGGCACGACCGCATAGCTGTTGCTGGTAATGACCTGGGCACCCGCGGCAATGAACGCCGCATGCACACCTAACACGGCCTCCGGCGCTTCTGTCAGCGCCAGCGCCGACCATTCGGGCTGACGAAACGGTGCGCCGCTGCGCTGCAGTTCACGGCCCATGCCCCCGTCGAGAATAACCATCGCGCGCTGTGTCATATAACTACTCTGAAGGTACTTATGAATAAAATTCATTATGAGAGAAAGGTTTATAACTATTAAATACACTTTCTCTTTTTTGGCAAACTTTTCAGGTATGTACATGCGCTTTTCTACTGTGCTCGGCGCGGGCCTCGTGTTGCTCGCCACTGCGTCCCAGGCCCTGGCAGGCACCACGCTGGAGCGGGTTGAATCGCGCAAGGAAATGGTCAACGTGTTGATGGAGAGCTACCCGCCGTTCTCCTTCCTCAATGATCAGAACCAACTCGACGGCTTCGACGTGGATGTGGCCAAGGCTGTGGCCGACAAGCTTGGCGTGAAGCTGCGCCTGGAAACCCCGTCGTGGGACGTGATCGCCGCCGGCCGCTGGAGCGGCCGCTACGACATCTGCATCTGCTCGATGACGCCCAGCAAAGCCCGCGCCGAAGTGTTCGACTTCCCGGTGGAATACTACGCATCGCCGGCGGTGATCGTGGTCAATGCCAAGGATGAGCGCATTCATGGGGCCAAGGACCTGGATGGGCGCAAGGTAGGCTTGACCAGCGCCTCCAGCTACGAGAGCTACCTGAACAAGAACCTGGTGATCGAAGGCAAGGAAGACCAGAAGATCGACTACCCCTTCGACTTTGTGCAGATTGCGCCTTACGACACCGACAACGTCGCTTTCCAGGACCTGGGCCTGGGCGCGGGCGTGCGTCTGGATGCCATTCTTACCAACCTGGTGACCGCGCAGCCGCGCCTGACCCAGGACAAGCGCTTCAAGCTGGCCGGTGCCCCACTGTATGAAGAGCCCAACTCGGTGGCCATCGAAAAAGGTGACCCTGAATGGGATGCCAAGGTGCGCCAGGTGTTTGCCGAACTGAAAGCCGATGGCACGCTGGCCAAGCTGTCGCAGAAATGGATTGGCGCCGACATCAGCAAATGAGCACCTTCCCTTCTTCCCCCAAGCCCGCGGCCAAAGCCACGGGCGCCAGCCTGTTCGGCTTTCGCACCCGGCTGCTGCTGACCTGGCTGGCGCTGTTCGGTCTGTTCGTGGCGTTCTTCCTCAGCTTCGACCTGAAGTTCGCGATCATTGTGGAGAAGTTTCCCAACCTCGCCGGCTTCAAACTGGGCCCAAACGGCTTTTTGCAAGGCGCAGCGCTGACCTTGTTCCTGTGCCTGTGCTCAATGGTGGTCTCGGTGCTGCTGGGCTTTGCCGCAGCCCTGGCGCGCTTGTCCGGCAGTGCGGTGCTGGTCGGTATCGCCAGTTTCTACACCTCGTTCTTCCGCGGTACGCCGCTGCTTATCCAGATTCTGCTGATTTACCTGGGCCTGCCACAGGTCGGCCTGGTGCCCGGCGCAATCAGCGCAGGCATCATTGCGTTGTCGCTGAACTACGGCGCTTACCTCAGTGAAATCTTCCGCGCCGGCATTCTCGGCGTGGCGCGTGGCCAGCGCGAAGCGGCGCTGGCGCTGGGCATGCGCCCGCCGCAGACGTTCTGCTACATCGTGCTGCCCCAGGCCATGCGGGTGATCATTCCGCCCACGGCCAACCAGTTCATCTCGATGCTCAAGGATTCATCGCTGATTTCGGTGATGGGGGTGTGGGAAGTGATGTTCCTGGCCCAGTCGTACGGGCGCTCCAGCTACCGTTACCTGGAAATGCTGACTACCGCGGCAATCATCTACTGGGTACTGTCGATTCTGCTGGAGCTGGTGCAAGCGCGCCTGGAACGGCACTTCGGCAAGGCGTACCAGCGCTGAGCAATGCCTGGGCGCAGCGGGCACATGCAAGAACGGTCGCCCGAAGGCGACCGCTGGTGGGTGGGGCGACAGTCGGCTAGTCCTTGCTGACGGCGTCCTTCACATCGCCCACCACTTGTTGGGCTTCACCCTTTTTCTCCTGCACCTTGCCCTTTACCTCCAGCTCGGTATTGCCAGTCGCTTTACCGACGGCTTGCTTGACCTTGCCAACCACTTCGTTGGCCATGCCTTTGACTTTGTCAGACGTGCTGCTCATGGTTTTTCTCCTTCAACGACATCAGTACATGTGGGTTGGGGTTACACCAGTGAAACGGGCAGACCTGGGCGGGTGATCACACATTCACGACTCGGGTCTTGCGTGAGGACAGGGCGAAGCGGCCTGCCACAACGCTCAAGGCAGCGCCAAGCAGCAGGGTTACCAGCGTGCCCCAGGCGGCTTTGGACACGTTGCTGGCCGCTACCTGGGCAGCTTCACGCGCCTGTTGCTCTGCCTGGTCTTTCAGCACTTGCACCTGCTCGGCGGCTTGCTGGTAGGCACGGGCATAGTTATCGACGATCTGCTGGGCCTCCTGCTGGCTCTTGCCTGTGCGCGCCGCCACGATGTTGACCAGGGCCTGCTTGTCTGCCGCGCTCAGCGCAGGCTCACCGGCCTTGCGTACCCGGTCGAACCATTGCTTGAGCTGGTCAACGGCCTGGGTCGGGTCCTCGGCGGCAATACGGCCCGCCGACTCACCCTGCGCCTGCGCCTGATCGGCCTGCTGCTCCAGGTTCGACGGGTTCAGTTCGGCCTTGCCGGACTGCTGCAGGGTCTTGTTCAGCTCCGCTTCCAGGCTGTCCCAGTCGAGCGAAATGCCCTGCTTACCCAGGCGCTCTTTGATGCCTTGGCCGACTGCCGGTGCGGCGGCAGCCACACCATCCGCGGCAAGCGACAGGCCTTTACCGGCAATATTGCCGGCAGTGCCGACCACGCCCCCGGCCAGCGAAGCCAGCAGCCAGGTCGCCAGCAATGTGGTCACCGTCCAGCTCAACAGGCCATGCAGGCCACCGCGGCCCGGCGCCGTGCGGCCGGCAACCCAGGCACCGGCGGCGACCGAAACCAGGGTGCTGACGAACAACCACACCCCCGCACCGGTGCCAAAACCACGCAGCGGGTTGCCATCGGCCATCGCGTCAACGGCCCCGGCCCCGATGGCGGTGCCCAGCACACTGAGTACCAGGTAGGTAGCCAAGGCAATGGCCCCCCCGGCGAAAACTGCACTCCACGACACCCGCAGCGGGCTCACGGCATTTGCCGGGGTGCTTACATAGGCTTCAGTCATCTATGCATCCTCGTCAATGGGAACTGGCTGCACCGGCCACGGGTGCCTGATGCAACGTCATGGCCAGTTTGCGGGTCCCATGCAAGGGTGTATTGATGCATCTGCCCCACCCGCACTAGTGCATTGGCACCAATCTGCCGGTGCCTGCTGCGTTTATGCTCAACGCCAGTCACCACACCAGCCACTACCGACCGGGGGACGCCCATGAGCGACGCCGTGCTTGCCCGTGAAACCAACCGCCGCCAGCTGCAGCAGATAATTGCCGGGCTTTCGGATGGCGTGATGCTGCTGGAAGTGGACCAGACGATCATCTGGGCCAACGAAGCCGCCCTGCGCATGCACGGGGTCGACAGCCTGGAGCAGCTGGGCGGGGACGCCGAGGGTTATCGCCAGCGCTTTGCCCTGCGCTACCGCAACAACCATCCACTGGAAGCCGACCAGTACCCCATTGCCCGCGTGGCGGCGGGGCAAGTGTTCAGCGATGTCGTGGTCGAGGTTTCGCCGGTTGGCGATGAGGAGGCGCGCAGCCGGGTACACCGTGTTCGCAGCATGGTGCTGGAAGACAGCAAGGGCGAGGCCGAATCGTTGGTGCTGATACTGGCCGACGCTACCGAGTGGGCCAGCGCAGAGCAGCGCTTTGAAAAAACCTTCAACGCCAACCCTGCCCCCGCCGTTATCTGCCGCCTCAGCGACTTGCGGTTCATCAAGGTGAACCAGGGCTTTCTGGAAATGACCGGGCATGTGCGGGAAAACGTCATTGGCCGCTCGGTGTATGAAGTGGACGTGCTGGAAAACGCCGAGCGCAAGGAGTTGGCGATCGAGCGCCTGATAGAAGGCGCGACCATCCCGCAGATGCAGGCCGAGCTGCGCTTGCCAGAAGGCGGCACCAAGCTGGTGATCGTGGCAGGGCAGCCGCTGGACATGCACGAAGAGGATTGCATGCTGTTTTCGTTCACCGACCTGGAGCCCCGGCGCAAGGCGGAGAACGCCCTGCGCCAGAGCGAAGAGCGCTTTGCCAAGGCGTTTCGCCTGAGCCCGGTGCCGACCTTGCTGTGCAGCGCCGACAAGCAGCAACTGATCGATGCCAACGAAGCGTTCCTCGACAGCCTGGGCTACACCGCCCAGGAGCTGATCGGGAAAACCGTGGCCGAAATCGACTTCTTTGCCGACTGCGCGGTGGCAGCGCAGGTGTTCGATGCGCTGGAAAAGAGCGGGCGTATCGAGGCGCTGGATGTGAAGCTGCGCAAGAAAGGTGACGACCCGCTCGACTGCATGCTGCAAGCCGACACCGTGAGCCTGCTGGACACCCCGTGCTACCTGCTGGTGCTGATGGACATCACCGAGCGCAAGCGCTCGGAGTTGGAACTGGTCGAGGCGATCGAGACCGTCATGCAGGATGCATCATGGTTCAGCCAGACCTTGATCGAAAAGCTGGCCAATGCCAAACGCATCAACACCGGCCGGTTGCCCGACCCCTCGTTCACCGACCTTACCCGCCGCGAGCGGGATGTACTGGCGCTTATCTGCGAAGGGCTGGCCGACAAGGAGATTGCGGCGCGCCTGAACCTGGCGCTGAACACGGTGCGCAACCACGTGGCAACGGTTTATTCCAAGCTTGATGTGCACAGCCGCAGTGAAGCGATCGTGTGGGCGCGGGAACGGCGTTTGTTCAGCACCTGATGGGTTGATCGCGGCTGGGCTCGGCGCCGCAGCTGCCATAGCCCACCCTTGACAGTATCCCGGTTGACCGCAAATACTCTGGTCAGATTCATATATATGACCAAATAACAAGGTGAATCGTTCCATGACCGCACTCCCCGTTCCGATGCCTTTGCATGCTGGCCAGCCCGCACAATTGTTTGCCCTGCCTGCACCTTCTGTTTGCCGCTGACGCGCCTGCCCAACCGAGACTCCTTGCATGACTCCCTTAGATATTCAGCTGTTGCTGACCGCCTTGGTCAGTGTCCTGGTGCTGGTGGCGCTGATCGTGTCGCGCCTGAAGATGCACCCGCTTCTGGCGTTGCTGGTGGTGTCCATTGGCGTGGGCTTCGCGACCCATATGCAACCCGGCAGTATCGTTTCGCACCTGCTCACCGGTGCCGGCAAGACACTGGGTGCGGTCGGGGTGGTGATTGCCCTTGGCGCCATGCTGGGCAAGATCCTGGCGGATGCTGGCGTTACCGAACAGGTCGCCGATGTCATCCTCAAACGCACGCCCGACCGCCTGATCCCCTGGGCGATGATGCTGGTGGCCTTCGTCATCGGCATCCCGATGTTCTTCGAGGTGGGCCTGGTGATCATGCTGCCGTTGATTTTCAGCGTGGCACGCAAACTGGAGGGCAAGGCGCGCTTCAAGGGCTCTGCCTATGTGTACGTGGGGGTGCCGGTGATTTCCGCCTTGGCGGCCATGCATGGCATGGTCCCTCCGCACCCTGGCCCACTGACCGCCATTGCCGTGCTCAAGACCTCGGTCGGGCCGACCATGCTTTACGGCTTCCTTGCCGCGATCCCAGCCATGATCCTGGGCGGCCCGTTGTACGGCATGTTCATTTCCCGGCGCATGAGCACCCGCCCCGATCAAGCACTGCTGGACCAGTTCACCCTGGCTGAGCAGGCCGACGGCCAACCCCGCCCCGGTGTATTGATCGGCATGCTGGCCGCGCTGCTGCCAGCGATCCTGATGCTGGTGCACGCCGTTGCCGAAATGCTGCTGCCCAAGGGCAATGCGCTGCTGGAATTGGCCAGCTTCCTTGGCAACCCACTGATCGCCATGCTGCTGGGCGTGCTGTTCGCAGGCTTCAGCCTGGTACTGGCGCGCGGTGGCAACGCCGAGCAGTTGCGCGATGCGCTGGGCAAAAGCCTGAAGCCGATTGCCTCGATCATCATGATCATTGCCGGCGGCGGCGCTTTCCAGGAGATGCTGACCAGCGCCAAGGTTGGCGATGCCATCGTGCACCTGACCCAGCAATCGGCTTTCCCGCCGTTGATTCTGGGGTGGCTGATCGCCATGCTGCTGTCGGTGTCTACCGGCTCGGCCACCGTTGGCATCGTCGGCGCTGCCGGCCTGCTGGCCCCCTTGGCAGGTGCTGACCCCAGCCTGAACCTGCCCTTGCTGGCCCTGTCCATCGGCTGCGGTTCACTGTTCTTCAATTACGCCAACCATGCCGGTTTCTGGATGGTGAAAGAGTCGTTTGGCATGACCATGGGGGAAGCGACCAAGACCATCTCGGTGGTGCAGTCGATCGTGGCGGTGGTGGGGTTGGTCGTGGTGTTGGTGCTGAATGCGGCGGTTACGGTGGGCTGAGCCGGATGAGCGGGTGAGCCAGTTTTGCTGGCTCACATGCCGCGGGGTCAGTAGTCGCGCTCCCTCAGCTTTTCTGCCAAGGGCGGGTAGTAGATCTGGCCAATCTCATCCGCAGCCCACCACGCCCAGTGCAACAGGCAGAGCGTAATACCCCCCAGCACCAGATAGCCCTCCCAGCCAATCAGCGCGGTGACCTGATGCATCAAGCCAGGCAACTGGTAATGCGCCCCGACATTGGCGTTGGCAATGGCCATCACCACCAGCCCGAATACCAGTACACCGGCCTGGTAGCGCTGCTGACGCCACACCTCCCGTTGCTGGCTCTTGCTGCGCCAGTAGTTGAACAGGAACTCATTGCCTTCACGAAGGCTGTGCTTTTTCAAGGCGCTGTAGGTCACGTGATTGTGCAGCAGGGAGTAATCGCGCCGGCTCTGTAGCCAGTGCCAAGGGATATAGGAACCAAGCATGGCCGCGACCTGCGCAAGCACTGGAACGCACACCGACACGGCCAGGCAAAACACCACGACACTCACAAAGATCCGCCCGATATTCCCCCAGACCGTAGCCATGTCCCCCGAGAAATCCAGCAGAGTGGTCCCCAGGGCTGTCATGAAAGCCATATCCATGAACAGGCACACGTAGGTGAGTTTCAGGGCCCAACGCACCTCCCAGGCTTTCTCGAATACTGCCCCCGGCAGCCCGGCGATAGGGTTGGTTGTTTTCAGGCTGTCTCTGTTCTGATCCATGCAAAATCCTCGGCAGTTGGCATTGGCCAGTGAATGGTTACTGCAAAGTGCTGGCACCGCGCCTTGCCTGATTACCATGCCCGAGAGCGGCGCAAGCGTTCCACTCAACTTGAGCCATTTGCTATTCCCTTGCGTCGCCACCTCACCCTGCAGGAGCGGGCTTGCGTCGCGATGGGCCGCAAAGCGGCCCCACTGCCAGCCTCGGACGCGCAGTTCATTACCCGCTATGGCGTCAGTCTGGAGCTGTTCGAGCTGGCTTGCACGGGCTGGGCTGTGGCGGTTTAAGGCCTACACCTACCCCGTTGGCGAAAGCCAGATCCCGAAGGCCCACGCGAACATGGGCGATGCCCTCAGCCCTGATCACACGCCGGGTTAGCTGCATACCGCACCCACCCCGCAACCTCCGCGCCACCCCCCACCCGATCCTTGGGATGAACACGCCCTTCACTGACCGCCACCTCTGCAAAATCGAACGGGCTCATCCCGTCGATACACGCAACGTTCACCCCATACTGGTCCGGCGAGGACCGCCGCTGGTGGAAGGTGTAGATGCCGCATTTCGAGCAGAAGTAGTGCTTGGCTTCCCGGGTGTGGAACTGGTAGAGCGTCAGGGCCTCTTCACCTTGGGTGACCGTGATATCGCCCAGATTGACCGACACCGCCACCGCCCCGCGCATCCGGCACAGCGAGCAGTTGCACCTGCGTGCGGTGCGCAGACCATCGGTTAACCGCAGTGAGAAACGCACGGTGCCGCAATGGCACGCTGCTTGGTAGACAGGGCGGTTATAGTTGTTTTCATCCGTCATGGCGTTTCTCCCGTTTGAAAGGCAAACCTGGCGATTCAGGGAACAAGCCAGATGTATTGGAAATACCTAGTCATTGGAGCGTACTACGAATTCCATTTGTCGCCCTGCCTCACCACGCAGGCGGTATGGATCGAAAATCCTGTGGCCGCGACAGCAAGCGCAAAGCAGGTGTTCATGCCTGACTTGACGAGACTCGACGCTGTGGAAACGTCCGGATCGACGATGTGCACGCTACGACTCTCTCTCGCCGGGGCTGCCGAGGTCGTGAAAACGACCACGACGCTCTCCAGCAAGCCATGACTCTGCTAATCGGTCGAGGCGCGCCCGGCTTGCTCCATTACCTTGCCACACTGCTCGCTGGCCAACCGGCTGATGATCCGGATCGCCTGGTGGATGCCGGCCGTATTGCGAAAGCTCAGGCGCGGGTTGTGTTCGCATTCCAGCATTTCGTCGTGCTGGACCAAGGCTTCGCCTAGCAGTTCGAGGGTCCAGGCGTAGCTTTGGAGGGTGGAGAGGCGTTCTTGGTCAGACATGGCGCACCTCTGAACGGGTTGAGACACAGCCGGCATTGCTATCCGCGAGGTCACGCAGAGCAGCAAATGAATGACGGAGGGGAACGGATGCGAGGATCCAGATCAGGCTTGAGATAAACATGCATGAAGCTCCAAGTTTTGATTGGAGCTACCACGATCCTTCCTACGGGATTGGGTGGCAGCTGTGTGCGGGGTAGGAATACCGGGAAACTTGGAAACCCGGCCAGGCCGAAGCCTGCCCGCACACAGCCGCCATGACACAGCACGGCAAGCACAAAAAAGCGCCAGCTGTGGTGCAGCGGCGCCGAGTGCGTACGCCAAGTTTACCAACGGGTTCCTACGCCCGGTCACGGTTTTTTCGTGACCAGGAAATTTAGCCTCACAGCTGTCGACGGTGCAAGATTGATCTTTGTAGGAAAAGTCTACGGGAAATGTCAGAAATTGGTCGAGAAAATTACACAAAAGCCAAGTGAGAAAACTGCGAGATATAAAAAAGCTCTAAATAGCGAAGCTATTATCTAGTAAAAGTTGATTTATAAGCCGCATATCAGGTTTAACAGAATCACCAGGCAATGATTATCTTGAAAATTACACAATTTTAAGTGGAACACCGCGAATCATCGAGGCAAGAGTCCGCATGATATGGGCTCTTCTGCGAGGCACATCGCGAGGGCCAAGTCCTTGAGCTTTGCGGCACCATGTCTGGACCAAACACTAGTTCTATGACCCATTGTCCACCAACGCAAGGGAGCACGATCAAATCAACAGCTCGTAGCTGGAAAGGTGCTTGACGATTTCCGGGAGACGTTGCTTAAGCAGGATATCCAGTAGCTCGCGAGACGTGTACCTAGGATTTTTCAAAGAGGCGCGCTGCTTTTGGACTGCCTCGAGCACGGCTGCTTGATCCAAGTCCCATATGTCAGAAAGAAAGACATCGGGGTGCAAAGCCTCGATCTCAAAGCGCTTTAAGATCTCAGCGGGGAAATCCTTGAGATTGTATGTGACGATGACCGATGCACCGCATTTGATTGCAGCGGCCAAGACATGCCGATCATCTTCGTCAGGAAGGTCAAGCCCTAGCATCAACGGCTCGTAGTCATTCACAAGACAATCAGGTACTGCCCGGTTCATGGCTACAACAGTGCGATCAAGCTGATCTTTAGTCAGGTCAGAACGATTTTTCAGCACATTTCGCGTCCATTCATCATGAATTTGCACGGACCAGCGCGCTCGATAAGCGCCGGTCAAGGCCAGGTGCATCAGCAAATCACGCAGAGGGGCTGGGTACAGCACACAGGCGTCATAGATAACAGTGAACGGTGAATGCCTCATTAATACCCCATATTGAGCACTTGGGCTTGTGCAGCCAGTTCTTCCATGGCGGCTTGGCTCACTCTGTCACGTTCGGCCTTGAACGCCATGACATCGGTGAACTTGATACGACGGTGGCTGCCGGTTTTTGTGTGTGGTATCTGACCCTCGTCCAGTAGCTTGACAAGATGCGGACGCGACACGTTGAGCATGTCGGCGGCTTCTTGAGTAGTCAGTTCTGCGTGAACCGGCACTACTTTCACGGTGTTACCTAGAGCCAGTTCGTTAAGAATGTCCCCGAGCAGTCTAAGAGCGAACGTCGGTAGCTCAACGACTTGGCGTTGCTGGGCTTCATCAATCAGCTCAATACGCTGAATATCCAGTTTCGTCGAAACGAAAGCAGCGATCTGGCGGCTTGATTCAGTAGCCGCGGCGATCGCTTTCTCATCTGGAAGGATGCTTCGAGCGAGATCGGCGGTAGTCATGATGTGTCTCCAAAAGCGACTTGAAATTCCTGGCGTCTCATACGGCAGTTTTAGATCTTATAATCGAAATAAACGAAACGCAACAAACGAAACAAGGCTCGGCGCCGGCTCAAGCATGATCATGAGCTAGTGGCTGGTACCCACAGCTTCCTCAGGCCTGTGGTTCCGCTGAGGGTGAAGGGCCAGAGTGCGACCTGAAGCGGTCCAATCAACGGACAGGGCCGGTCATCAGCGCCCCCACTAGGTCAAGGCAACACTCGATGACCACCGCCGGAAAGAGACGACTGTTGAGCATTGGTGCCGAGATCCCGCGCGCACATGTTCATGCCTTTCTTGATCAGGCTCGACGCTCTGGAAACGTCCGGATCAACAATGTGCACGCTACGGCACTCTCTCGCCGGGGCGCCCGAGGTCGTAAAAACGACCACGACGCCCTCCAGCAAGCCATGACTCTACTAATCGGTCGAGGCGCGCCCGGCTTGCTCCATTACCTTGCCACACTGCTCGCTGGCCAACCGGCTGATGATCCGGATCGCCTGGTGGATGCCGGCCGTATTGCGAAAGCTCAGGCGCGGGTTGTGTTCGCATTCCAGCATTTCGTCGTGCTGGACCAAGGCTTCACCTAGCAGTTCGAGGGTCCAGGCGTAGCTTTGGAGGGTGGAGAGGCGTTCTTGGTCAGACATGGCGCACCCCCTGGTGGAGGAAGGTAAGGCCTGCTGCATTGACAGTGATGTCGCTGAAAGCCTTCGAGAAACGACGGCGGGGAGCGAATGCGGGGATTCTGAATAGACTTGAAGTGTGCATGCATGCTTTCCTTTTCAATTGAAGCACCGCCCTCACCGTCGCCAAACGGTTAGGGTGGCAGCTGTACGCAGGTTGGCGAACCGAGGAAAAGGAACTCGGCAGACCCGAAGGTCTCCCACGCACAGCCGCCATTACACGAAACGGCGGACGCAAAAAAAGCGCCTGCAATCGTGGTTGGGGGCGCCGATGCGCCTTTTCGTTCGGGTCGCCAAACCCGGCCGCGGAATTGGCCGCGACTGGGGGAAGGTAGCGCTGCGGGGGCTTAAAATCAAGGCTGTTTGCTGTGGGAGAAATCGCGGAAATGTGTGGGTAGATAGTCGGTCGAGGGGCGAGGCAGGGTTATGAATGTGGGTTTGATCTATTGCGGGGTATCGCCCTCTAGCCTCAGGCGACGCAGGAACTCAAGCTCGTTTAGCACGTCGACCAGGAGCGAGTCAAAGGATGGGTTCAACAGCTGGAGATCGTGGTGAGAAAATTGAGGCATCTTTGAATTATCTCTAGGAGGCGAATGCTTTATCTCAAATTTTTTTGCTTTTATGCCCGTAAATACTGGGCTAAGGGCATATCAAAGAAAAGCATTATCTCAAATCCTCTGCAAGATTAAGTCAAAACAGGCGGGGTGATAAGTCGATTGGGCGAGGGGCTGGGCGAACAGTACAAGCTAGGAAAGCGGCCTGCGAATTGTCAGACCCAACCTCAGGCAACCGGCACGACGCGTGAGTACATCGCTTGCTAACCGAAACTAGGATGTACTAATGAATGTACATAAATGCCGCAGAATGTGGCGTTTTAACGCCCATCGAGTCACCGCAAAAAAACCGCCTAGGCGGCGGTTTCATTGGGATCCACGTATGATGGTGAACCATCGCGGATTAAAGACTGGTGCGGAGACAGGAATCGAACCTGCGACCTTCGCGTTACGAGTGCGCTGCTCTACCGACTGAGCTACACCGGCGTGTAGCGCAACGTACCACTGCTCGCACCCGTTACGCAAACCCCTGTTTCCACTACTTTATTGCCCTGCCCTCAGGCCCCCTTGCAGCCCTTCGGCGCCAGGTCTTCTTCGATGTCGGTGGTGCACGCCCAGCCCGTTGCCGAACGGGTCAACGTCAGGGCCTTGCCCAGCACGGTGGCCGGTGCGTCCACCAGGGTGCAAACCAGGCTGCCGCTACTATCGGCCGCCTTGCCGTTGGCGGTGATCGCGCAATGCGCCGTTGCCGGCTGGCCGCCCAGTTCGGCTACGTCGGCTACATCCTTGCCGTCGTTCAGGCGCAGGTCCATGGCCGTTTTCAGGGCGCTGATTTCCAGCAAGCCGGCCGCGGCCTTGGAGCGGGCCTGGTGGTTGGTGTACATCGGTAAGGCGATGGTCGCCAGAATGCCGATGATCGCCACAACGATCATCAGTTCGATCAGGGTGATACCGCGTTGCCCTTTCATGAACAGTTTCCTTTTTGATACGCGTACTCGTTAGGGTCAATCTCGCCCCAAGCGACAGCGGCGCAGTAGGCCTGAACAGTCACCTTTTGTCACCCCTGCCTGCTTGGGCTTCATCATCGCTGAACTACTCTAGTGAGCATCATGGACGCGCGCCCTGGCATAGGCGCGGCAAGCTGTTTCCAGGCTTGTCGCACGGGCAATAAAAGGACCTTCGCATGACCACTACCACCCCCCTCTACAGCTGGCACGGCACCGACGCCAATGGCGCGCCGGTCAGTGGCCAAACGCCTGGGCCCAGCCCGGCCCATGTGCGTGCCGGGCTGATTCGCCAAGGCATCAACGTGGCCAGTTTGCGGCCGGCCAGCGGGCTTGGCCTCAAGCTGCCAAAGCGGCGGGAAAAAGCCGACCCGGCGGGTTTCAGCCGGCAGTTGGCGACCTTGCTCAAGGCCGGGGTGCCGCTGTTGCAGGCGTTCGAGGTGATGGGGCGCAGTGGCTGTGGTGCTGCTCTGGCTGCGCTGCTGGTTAGATTGAAACAGGATGTAGCTGCGGGCCTGGGGCTGGCGAATGCGTTGCAACGCCACCCGGGCTGGTTCGATGCGCTGTACTGCAACCTGGTGCGGGTGGGCGAACAGTCGGGCACGCTGGACCGGCAGCTGGAGCAGCTGGCAAGCATGCTGGAACAGCGGCGGGCGCTGCAGAAGAAGGTGCGCAAGGCGATGGTCTACCCGTTGCTGCTGTTACTGACCGGGCTGGGCGTGTCGGCGGTGTTGTTGCTGGAGGTAATACCCAGGTTCGAGGACATGTTCGCGGGCATGGGCGCGCAATTGCCGGCATTTACCCAGTGGGTGATCGACTTGTCCACAGGGTTCGGCCAGTTTGCGCCGATGTTGCTGGCGCTGGGCCTGGTGCTAGGTTTTGCCGGGCGCCAGCTGTGCCGCCGGCATGCGCCTGCGCGGTTGTGGCTCGGGCGCCTGGTGTTGGGCTTGCCGGAATTCGGCACGCTGCTGGGGCAGGCGGCGTTGGCGCGCTTTGCGCGTAGCCTGGCAACCGCTTATGGGGCCGGGGTGCCCCTGCTGGATGCCCTGGGTACGGTGGCGCAGGCAACCGGGGGCCAGTTGCATGAACAGGCGGTGCTGCGCTTGCGCCAGGGTATGGCCAATGGGCAGGGGCTGAACCAGGCGATGGCGGGTGAGCCGCTGTTTCCACCCTTGCTGGTGCAACTGACGGCCATCGGTGAAGCCAGCGGCACGCTGGACACGATGCTGGAAAAAGCCGCCAGCCATTATGAGGAACAGGTCAGCCAGGCGCTGGACCAGTTGACCAGCTTGCTGGAGCCGGCCATCGTGCTGGTCCTGGGCTTGCTGGTGGGTGGCCTGGTAGTGGCGATGTACCTGCCGATCTTCCAGTTGGGTAGCTTGATCTGAACATGACTTTATGGACCTTGCTGGCTGAACAGCCGGCCTACTTCTACACCCTGGCGAGTGTGCTCGGCCTGCTGGTTGGCAGCTTTCTGAATGTGCTGGTGTACCGCCTGCCAATCATGCTGGAGCGCCAATGGCAGCGGGAAGCGCAGCAGGTTCTGGGGCTGCCGACTACGCAGCACCCGCGCTTCGACCTGTGCCTGCCTGCTTCGCGCTGCCCGCAGTGCGGACACCCGATTCGCCCGTGGCAAAATATTCCAGTGCTCAGCTACCTGGCCTTGCGTGGGCGCTGCTCTGCCTGCAAGACCCGCATCAGCCCGCGTTACCCACTGGTGGAAATGGCCAGCGCGCTGCTGTCGCTGCTGGTGGCCTGGCGTTTTGGTGCGTCAGCCGAGGCATTGCTGGCATTGCCGTTGACCTGGTGCCTGCTGGCCCTGAGCCTGATCGATGCTGATCACCAACTGCTGCCGGACGTGCTGGTGCTGCCGATGCTGTGGCTGGGGCTGATCGTCAACGCCTTTGCCGTGTATGTGCCGCTGGGCAGTGCGGTATGGGGGGCGGTGGCGGGTTACCTCAGCCTGTGGTCGGTGTATTGGCTGTTCAAGCTGGTCACCGGCAAGGAAGGCATGGGTTATGGCGACTTCAAGCTGATGGCGCTGATCGGCGCCTGGGGTGGCTGGCAGGTGCTGCCGTTGACGCTGCTGTTGTCGTCGGTGGTCGGGGCGCTGGTTGGCCTGTGCTTGTTGCATTTGCACCGGCACGCACTAGGCGCGGCGATGCCGTTTGGCCCTTATCTGGCCATTGCGGGGTGGATTGCCGTGCTCTGGGGTGATGAAATATACGCCTCTTACCTGCAACTGCTGGGATACTGATGACCACTGCGGCGTTTACCCCTTGGATTCTCGGCCTTACCGGCGGCATTGGCAGCGGCAAAAGCGCCGCCGCCGAGCGCTTCGTCGAGCTTGGCGTGCACTTGGTCGACGCCGACCAGGCTGCGCGCTGGGTGGTCGAGCCTGGCCGCCCGGCCCTGGCCTGCATTGTCGAGCGCTTTGGCGCGGGGGTGCTGCAGGCCGACGGCCAGCTCGACCGTGCCGCGCTGCGCCAGCTGATTTTCGCCGACCCCGCGCAGCGCAAATGGCTGGAGCAACTGCTGCACCCGCTGATCGGGCAAGAGATTTTCAGCTACCTGGCCAAGGCAGAGTCGCCGTATGCGATCTATGTGTCGCCGCTGCTGATCGAGTCGGGGCAGCACCACAAGACCCAGCGCGTGCTGGTGATCGATGCGCCGCAGGCGCTGCAAGTGGCGCGTACCCTGGCCCGGGACAACACCAGTACCGAGCAGGTGCAGGCGATCCTGAAGGCCCAGCTGGCCCGTGAGGAACGCTTGCGCCATGCCGACGATGTGGTGGTCAATGACGGCGACCTCGCCGCGCTGCATGAGCAGGTTGACCGCCTGCACCACTTTTACCTGACTTTGAAAGGAGGCCAGCCATGAGCCAGCCATTGACCGTCGATTGCCCGACCTGTGGCGCACCTGTGGAATGGACCGAGAAAAGCGCGTTCAGGCCGTTCTGCTCGGACCGCTGCAAGCTGATCGACCTGGGTGCCTGGGCAGCGGAGGAACACAAGATTCCTGGGGCGCAGGAGTCCGAGGACGAGCTGTATTCAGGCGACCTGGAGTCGCGGCATTGAACTGACCCACCTGCCGGGCAGGCGGTGATGCACCGGCCTAGCCTGCGGGCTCAATGCTCATCGTCCTTCCACGGCGCCTGCAAGTACCGGGTGCGGTTGAAGGTTTCCAGCCAGTCCGGGCAAAACACCACCAGCGCACTGATCACCATGCCGTTGATGAACGCTTCGGGGAACATCATCAGCCACAGGTAACCGACAAAGTCGCCAAGCCACTCTGGCAGCGCAAAGCGCCCGTCCAGCCACAATAGCCCCAGCGCCACCGGCACGCAGACCAGCACCGTGAGTGCGGCAGGGAAAAACCCTGAGCAGAAGATGTAAACGAACAGGTTCCGCGGTTGTGCCCGCTCCACCACAAGGGCGCACACCTCGGTGATCAGCACCGGCAAACCCACCAGCAACAGACCATTGACCCCCAACGCCGCCAGGTCCTGGCGCCCCAGCACCAGCAGGCCCAGCTGGGCCATGAAACCACCCAGCACGGCCAGTGGCCAGTCCAGCAACAGGGTAACCGCCGTCATGCCGATGAAGTGGTACGCCACGCCGGTATCGAAATCGCGCCTTACCAGCCACAACGCGAACAGGCAGAACACCGTGCCAAACAGCAGGTGCTGGCGGCGCCGGTCGGCAAGCAGTTCCACCCAGCGAACCTGGCTGGCGGCCCAGGCCAGCAGCGGCACGTAGCCCAGCCAGCCAAGGCTTAGGGTGGTGCCAGACAACACCTGTGCGCTGATCACCTGAACAATGCCCCTTGCCAGCCTGTGGATAAGGGCAGTGTACACGCAAACTTCGCGGCCCCTCTGCAGCGGATGGCCTGCGGCCGCATGCGTGCCTCTTGCTGTCATCGATTAACGGCTAAGCTTGTCTGCATGGATGATTCCGACTACCTGCGCCTGCTGACCATTCAGGCCGAACAAGCCAATGCCTTCCTCTCCAACGCCCGCAAGTGGGAGCGGGAGCGGTGGGTGTGTCAGCGCCTGTTGCAGGGGCTGAACATTTCCTACCGCAGCGAAGATTTCACCCCGGCCGGGCAAGAGCCGCCCGACGTGCTGTTCCGCGACGCCGCCTTCGAGGTGTTTTTCGTGCTCGACGAGGGCCGCCGGCTGAATGATGAATGGCGCGAGGAGCTGCAGCGCCGGCGCAGTGCATTTTCCCTGGCGCAACTGGTACGCCGCGAAGCCCGCCCACGACGCATCAGTGCCACCGAACTGCTCGGGCGGCTGGCGCCCACCTTGCGCAAGAAGGCGCGCAACTATCGCGAGCGCGGGCTGGAGCTGAACGAGCTGGACATCATTGCGTTTTCCAGCCTCAAACGCGAGGTGCTGGACCTGAACACCCACTTCCCGCCGCCCACCGAATACCTGCGCCAGGGCTGGCGCTCGCTGTCGCTGGTCGGGCCAACCTTTGCCCGCGTGCTGTTCGCCCACCCCGATGCGCCGGATTTCCTGCGCAGCAACCTAGGGCGCAGCATCGTCTTCGACGTTGGCATCAGTCTTTGATCCAGTGCAGCGAGTGTTTGCGATGGCGTACACTCGGCGCCAGGGATAGAAAGCATTATCATTTGTTTCAAGCGCTTGCACGAACGCTGTAGCGTTTGTGCAGTCTCTTACGTCTACCTGACGAGGCCCTACCATGACCAGCCGCCTGAACCCGGAAGATCAGCGTCGTGTCGATGAGTATCTGCGAGCCCCCCAGCACCAAGTCGAGCGCCGGCCCTTCCGGCCATGGCTGCTCCTTGTGCTGGTGGTGGCCGTGACCATCGGGTTGGGCCTTGTCAGCCGCCTGCTGAGTGGACTGGTGCTATGAGCTGCCTTGCGCTCGCCCTCCCCTCGTGCAGTTTGCGGCCGCCCCCAAAGGGCAAGCATTCCGTAAACCTTATGAGATATCCCCATGACTCATCGCATCGTGATTGTCGGCGGCGGCGCCGGCGGCCTGGAACTGGCGACCCGCCTGGGTAAAACCCTGGGCAAGCGCAAGCAGGCCGACGTCACCCTGGTCGACACCAACCTCACGCATATCTGGAAGCCACTGCTGCACGAAGTGGCCGCCGGCTCGCTGAACTCCTCGGAAGACGAACTGAACTACGTGGCCCAGGCCAAGTGGAACCACTTCAACTTCCAGCTGGGGCGCATGAGCGGCCTGGACCGTGAAGGCAAGCAGATCCAACTGGCCGCCACCCTGGACGAAGAGGGGCGCGAGCTGTTGCCTGCGCGTACCCTGGGCTACGACACCCTGGTCATTGCCGTGGGCTCCAATACCAACGACTTCGGCACCCTGGGCGCGGCGCAGCACTGCCTGTTCCTGGACACCCGCAAGCAAGCCGAGCGCTTCCACCAGCAACTGCTCAACCACTACCTGCGTGCCCACGCCGGCGACGTGGCCAGCGAGAAAATCAGCGTAGCCATTGTGGGTGCAGGCGCCACCGGTGTAGAGCTGGCGGCCGAGCTGCACCACGCGGCCCACGAGCTGGCGGCCTATGGCCTGGACCGCATCCAGCCCAAGGACATGCACATCACCATCATCGAGGCCGGCCCGCGCGTTCTGCCGGCGCTACCCGAGCGCATCAGCGTACCGGTGCACAAGACCCTGGAAAAACTCGGGGTCAAGGTCATGACCAACGCCGCTGTCAGCGAAGTGACCGAGGACGGCCTGAAAACCAAGGACGGCGAGGTGATCCAGGCCAGTTTGAAGGTGTGGGCGGCCGGTATCCGTGCGCCCGGTTTCCTCAAGGACATCGATGGCCTGGAAACCAACCGCATCAACCAGCTGGTGGTACGCCCTACCCTGCAAACCACCCGCGACGACAACATTTTCGCCTTTGGCGACTGTGCGGCGTGCCCGCAGCCAGACAGCGACCGCAATGTACCGCCACGCGCGCAAGCGGCGCACCAGCAGGCGTCGATGCTGGCGCAAAGCCTTAAAGCGCGGCTGGAGAACAAGCCGCTGCCCACTTATGCCTACAAGGACTACGGCTCGCTGGTTTCTCTGTCGCGCTTCTCGGCGGTGGGCAACCTGATGGGTAACCTGATGGGCAGTGTGAAGCTGGAAGGCTGGCTGGCGCGGATGTTCTATGTGTCGCTGTACCGCATGCACCAGATGGCGTTGTACGGGTTCTTCCGTACGGCATTGATGATGTTGGGCAGCAAGATTGGCCGGGGTACCGAGCCGCGGTTGAAGTTGCACTGAAAAAACTTGCAATAGAGGCTGCCTGTACGGGCCTCATCGTCAGCCAGCCTCACAGGGGCTGCAGCAGGCTCAAGGCCTTGGTTTGCCCCTTGTTGGATCAGGTTTACCTGCTCCAACAAGGCAAGGGGCATTTTCCCGAGGCAAAGAAAAAGGGCATCTCGTAGGAGATGCCCTTTTTTACATGGTGGGTCGTGTAGGATTCGAACCTACGACCAATTGGTTAAAAGCCAACTGCTCTACCAACTGAGCTAACGACCCAAAAATGGTCGGGGTGAGGGGATTCGAACTCCTGACATCCTGCTCCCAAAGCAGGCGCGCTACCGGACTGCGCTACACCC
Organism: Pseudomonas sp. NY5710; assembly: GCF_013305665.1. NCBI lineage: Bacteria > Pseudomonadati > Pseudomonadota > Gammaproteobacteria > Pseudomonadales > Pseudomonadaceae > Pseudomonas > Pseudomonas sp. NY5710. The sequence goes on along the minus strand of NZ_CP045554.1, from coordinate 672,152 downwards.
CGAGGTCTTTCAAAAAAAAGGGCATCTCTTTGAGATGCCCTTCTTTAAATGGTGGGTCGTGTAGGATTCGAACCTACGACCAATTGGTTAAAAGCCAACTGCTCTACCAACTGAGCTAACGACCCGGAAAATGGTCGGGGTGAGGGGATTCGAACTCCTGACATCCTGCTCCCAAAGCAGGCGCGCTACCGGACTGCGCTACACCCCGAGATGGCTCCGCGACCTGGACTCGAACCAGGGACCCAATGATTAACAGTCATTTGCTCTACCGACTGAGCTATCGCGGAACTGAACTTCGGTACTACTTTCCGATTTGCTACTCCGAAGACTGTGTTCGCTTCGGACTCTTGAGCTTCGCTGCTTTCGCGTTGTAGCTGCTGAGGCCGGCTATTCTACATTCTTCGTTTTGCTTGTCAACCACTTTTTTTCATTCAACTTACTGATTTGTAAGTTGTTTTGCGACCATCGTTACTGCTGATGATTCGCTTAGTGCCTGACAACGCGGCGTATATTAGGGGCACTCGTTTTTTGATGCAAGCAAAAATTTCAAAAATTTCAGCGAGTTATCCAGGCAGGCTGGGAAAGCCCGGATTTGCTGGGGCGGTGCCGGCTTCTTCGCGGGTGAACCCGCTCCTACAGGGTTGTGCGCAGGCTTCAAGGCTGCAGGTAAATGTATGACCCGCTAACAGGCCAGCGCAGGCAGCCAGGCAAAAAAAGCCCCGCAAACGCGGGGCTCATGGTGAAGCAGGTCAGCCAAAGACGATTTCGTCGCCTTCCACCTTGGCAGTGATCGCGGTACCCGGCATGAACTTGCCTGCCAGGATCAATTGCGCCAGCGGGTTTTCGATCCAGCGCTGGATCGCTCGTTTCAGCGGGCGGGCACCGTAGACAGGGTCATAACCCACGGCGATCAGCTTGTCCAACGCTTCCGGGCTCAGGCTCAGCGACAACTCGCGCTCCAGCAGGCGGCTGCGCAGGCGGCCCAGCTGTATCTCGGTAATGCCGGCAATTTGCTCGCGGCCCAGCGGCTCGAATACCACCACTTCGTCGATACGGTTAATGAACTCCGGACGGAAGTGCGCCCCTACTGCATCCATCACTGCCGCACGCTGTGCCTCGCGGTCGCCGACCAGCTCCTGGATCTGTGCCGAGCCCAGGTTGGAGGTCATCACGATCACCGTATTGCGGAAGTCCACGGTGCGCCCGTGGCTGTCGGTCAGGCGGCCGTCTTCCAGCACCTGCAGCAACACGTTGAACACATCCGGGTGAGCCTTCTCCACCTCGTCCAGCAGCACCACCGAGTAGGGCTTGCGCCGTACCGCCTCGGTCAGGTAACCGCCCTCTTCGTACCCTACGTACCCGGGTGGCGCACCAATCAGGCGAGCCACGGAGTGTTTCTCCATGAACTCGGACATGTCGATGCGGACCATGGCCTCTTCGGTGTCAAACAGGAACTCGGCCAGTGCCTTGCACAGCTCGGTCTTGCCCACACCGGTAGGGCCCAGGAACAGGAACGAACCACTTGGCCGGTTGGGGTCGGACAACCCGGCACGTGAGCGGCGCACAGCGTTGGCCACGGCGGTTACCGCTTCGCCCTGCCCGATCACGCGCTGGTGCAGCAACGCTTCCATTTTCAGCAGTTTTTCGCGCTCGCCCTCCAGCATCTTGGATACCGGAATACCGGTCCACTTCGACACCACCTCGGCAATCTCTTCCTCGGTCACCTTGTTGCGCAGCAACTGGTTCTCGGTCTTGCCGTGCTGGTCGACCATCTGCAGGCTGCGCTCCAGGTCCGGGATAACCCCGTACTGCAGCTCGGCCATGCGGCTGAGGTCGCCCTTGCGGCGGGCAGCCTCCAGCTCCTGGCGGGCCTGCTCGATCTTTTGCTGGATCTGCGCCGAGCCCTGTACTTCGGCTTTCTCCGAAGCCCAGATTTCTTCCAGGTCGGAATACTCGCGCTCCAGCCGTTCGATTTCTTCGGTCAGCTTCTCCAGGCGCTTTTTCGCCGCCTCGTCTTCTTCCTTCTTCAGCGCCTGCGATTCCACTTTCAACTGGATCAGGCGGCGATCGAGGCGGTCGAGCACTTCCGGCTTGGAGTCGATCTCCATGCGGATGCGGCTGGCCGCTTCGTCGATCAGGTCAATGGCCTTGTCCGGCAACTGACGGTCGGTGATGTAGCGGTGGCTGAGTTTGGCCGCAGCGATAATGGCACCGTCGGTGATGGCCACCTTGTGGTGCACTTCATAGCGTTCTTTCAGGCCACGCAGGATGGCGATGGTGTCTTCTTCGCTCGGTTCCTCTACCAGCACTTTCTGGAAGCGGCGCTCCAGGGCGGCGTCTTTCTCGATGAACTGGCGGTACTCGTTCAGCGTAGTGGCGCCCACGCAGTGCAGTTCGCCACGGGCCAGGGCCGGCTTGAGCATGTTGCCTGCGTCCATGGCACCCTCGCCCTTGCCGGCGCCAACCATGGTGTGCAGTTCGTCGATGAACAGAATGATCTGGCCTTCCTGCTTGGACAGCTCGTTCAGCAGCCCTTTCAGGCGCTCCTCGAACTCACCGCGGTACTTGGCACCCGCAATCAGCGCGCCCATGTCCAGCGCCAGCAGGCGTTTGCCTTTCAGGCCGTCCGGCACTTCGCCATTGATGATGCGCTGGGCCAGGCCCTCGGCGATGGCGGTCTTGCCCACGCCGGGTTCGCCGATCAGCACCGGGTTATTCTTGGTACGGCGTTGCAGCACTTGGACCGTACGGCGGATTTCGTCGTCACGGCCAATGACCGGGTCCAGCTTGCCTTCTTCGGCACGCTTGGTCAGGTCGACGGTGTACTTGTCCAGCGCCTGGCGCGACTCTTCGGCGTTGGCGTCATTCACCGCCGCGCCACCGCGCAGGTTGTTGATGGCATTTTCCAGGGCCTTTTTGCTGACACCCTGGCTGAGCAGCAACTTGCCCAGCTTGCTGTTCTCATCCATGGCGGCCAGCAGCACCAGCTCGCTGGAAATGAACTGGTCGCCCTTTTGCTGGGCCAGGCGGTCGGCCTGGTTGAGCAGGCGCGCCAAGTCCTGCGACATGTTCACGTCGCCGGTGGGGTTCTGGATTTTCGGCAGCTGGTCGAGTTCTTTCACCAGTGCCTGGCGCAGGCTATTGATATCGAAGCCCACTTGCATCAGCAGTGGCTTGATCGAGCCGCCCTGCTGTTCGAGCAACGCCTGCAACAGGTGCACGGGCTCGATGGCAGGGTGGTCCATGCCTACGGCCAGGGATTGGGCATCGGATATTGCAAGTTGCAGCTTGCTGGTCAAACGGTCTATTCGCATGGTGTACCTTCCTTTAAAGGGCAGGTCGGAGCGATGGACAGCGCCTGTTTATAAAGAAACCTGCCTGAGATGCCTTTATAGATAAGGCTGATTCTGGAAGATTCAAGCGTAGCGGGGTTGACCAGGATCAACAGGTTGGATTAGCGCTTGGGGCAGGCGGTGCACATCAAGGCTAGAGCGGCTGCAACCACACCAGCGAAGCGAAGCGGCCACCCTGCGGCGTACGGCGGTAGGAGAAAAACCGCTCGTCACTGACCGTGCACCAGCCACCGCCATAAACAGCCGATACCCCACGGGCCGCCAGGCGAATGCGCGCCAATTCGTAGATGTCTGCCATCAGCTTACCTGGCCGCCCGCCCTCGACAAAAGCCCGGGCCGCTGCAGGGTGCACGGCAGTAAAGGCATCGCGCACTTCCAGCCCCACTTCGAAGGCCTTGGGCCCGATCGCCGGCCCCAGCCACACCAGCGCCTCCTGGGGCGCCAGCGCCAGGCGGTCGAGGGTGGCTTCCAGCACGCCACCCGCCAGCCCGCGCCAGCCCGCATGCGCCGCCGCCACGCGGGTGCCCGCACGGTCACAGAACAGTACAGGCAGGCAGTCGGCCGTCATCACGGTGCAGGCAATGCCGGGCTGGCTGGTGCAGCTGGCATCGGCCTCGGCTACCACGGCCGGGTTGGCATCCGCCACCTCCAGCCCATGCACCTGCTTGAGCCAGGCTGGCTGGATGGCGAACTGCTCGCGCAGGCGGCGACGGTTTTCGGCAACCGCGGCAGGGTCATCCCCCACATGGTCACCCAGGTTGAACGTGGCGTAGGGCGGCAGGCTCACACCGCCCTGACGGGTGGTGACACAGGCGCGTACCGAGGCCGGGGCCGGCCAGTCGGGAAACAGCAGCGTCTGCGCCAGGTCACTCATCCGATGAAGCTCTCACGGTCCTGGTTGAGCAGCGACAGCAACCAGACGAAGTCGTCAGGCAGTGGCGACTCCCACTTCATGACCTCACCGGTGATCGGGTGGGCCAGGGCAAGGAACCGCGCATGCAGCGCCTGGCGCGGGAAGCTTTTCACTGCCTCGACCATGGTTGGGCTGGCAGCCGGCGGAATGCGGAAGCGGCCACCGTAGGTCTGGTCGCCGACCAACGGAAAGCCGACATGGGCCATGTGCACGCGGATCTGGTGGGTGCGGCCGGTTTCCAGCTTGACCCGTACATGGGTGTGCGAGCGGAAGCGCTTGAGCACCCGGTAGTGGCTGACGGCTGGCTTGCCGCCGTCGGTGACCGCCATGCGCTGGCGCATGCCGCCGTGGCGACCGATCGGGGCGTCGATCTTGCCACCGGCGGTGACCACCCCGATGACGATGCACTCATAAATGCGGCTGACCTTGCGCGCCTGCATCTGCTCGACCAGCTTGGTCTGCGCCTGCAGGGTCTTGGCGACCACCATCAGACCGGTGGTGTCCTTGTCCAGGCGGTGAACGATACCCGCACGCGGTACGTTGACGATGTCTGGCACGTGGTGCAGCAGCGCATTGAGCAGGGTGCCGCTGGCGTGCCCGGCAGCCGGGTGCACGACCAGCCCGGCGGGCTTGTTGATGACCATGATGTGGTCGTCTTCGTAGACGATATCCAGTTCGATATCTTCTGCTACCCACTCACCCTGGGCTTCCTGTTCGGCCTGCAGGGCAAGCTGGGAGCCACCGTGAACGAGGTCGCGAGGGCGCACGACGGCACCATCGACCGTCAGGCGGCCCTCTTTGATCCACGAAGTTAGCCGCGAACGCGAGTACTCGGCGAACAATTGGGCGGCGACCTGGTCGAGGCGTTGGCCGCCCAATTCGGACGGGACCTCTGCGCTAAGTTGAATGATCTCGGACATGCTCGATTCGGCGGGCGCACAGCCTTTGGTTTCGGCTGCGAGCTTGTGGTTAAATACGGCTTCTTTTGTCCCGGGGTTGGCCGGGGCGCTCATCATAACAGGACGGCACCGCCCAAAACAGCGGCCGTCAAAGGGACGCAAGCCGCCATGCAAGTGAAACACCTGCTGCTGATCGCCATCCTTGGGCTCACCGCGGCCTGTTCCTCGAATAAGGAAGTCATCGACGAGAACCTCAGCGAGGCCGAGCTGTACCAGCAGGCCCAGGCTGATCTGGACAACTCCAGCTACACCAGCGCCGTGAACAAGCTCAAGGCCCTGGAGTCGCGCTACCCGTTCGGCCGTTATGCCGACCAGGCGCAGCTCGAGCTGATCTACGCCAACTACAAGAACGCCGAGCCCGAGGCGGCCAAGTCGGCTGCCGAGCGCTTCATTCGCCTGCACCCGCAGCACCCGAACGTGGACTACGCCTACTACCTCAAGGGCCTGACCTCGTTCGACCAGGACCGTGGCCTGCTGGCGCGCTTCCTGCCGCTGGACATGACCAAGCGTGACCCGGGTGCTGCCCGCGACTCGTACAACGAGTTCGCCCAACTGACCAGCCGCTTCCCCAACAGCCGCTACGCGCCCGATGCCAAGCAGCGCATGATCTACCTGCGCAACCTGCTGGCGTCGTACGAAATCCACGTGGCCGACTATTACCTGAGCCGCCAGGCTTACGTAGCTGCCGCCAACCGTGGCCGCTACGTGGTCGAGAACTTCCAGGAAACCCCCTCGGTCGGCGACGGCCTGGCAGTAATGGTCGAGTCGTACCAGAAGATGCACCTGGACGAACTGGCCGCCACCAGCCTGGAAACCCTCAAGCTCAACTACCCAGACCACCCGAGCCTGGTCGATGGCGAGTTCCAGCCCAAGCAGACCGAGTCTGACGGCCGCGGTTGGCTGTCCAAGGCCACCCTGGGCCTGATCGAGACCGACACGCCGCTGCCGCCGGGCGAAACCCGCGCCAACCAGGACGTGGTCAAGCAGTTCCAGGACGCGCGCGACGAGATGCCGCAAGAGCTGCTGCCAAAGGATGAAAACGGCGACCCGATCGTGCCCGAGGGCCCGAAAGAGGCCGAGAAAGACCGGTCTTGGTTCAGCTACATGACCTTTGGTCTGTTCGATTGACCGACCGCGGTAAATGAAAGGGAGGCCTTGGGCTGATACCTGTCAGTTAGGCGTTACTGGGGCTGCTTTGCAGCCCTTCGCGGGCATGCCCGCTCCCACACGTTTGGCGCTGAACTCAAGAGATGCGCGATCCCCTGTGGGAGCGGGCGTGCCCGCGAAGGGTCGCAAAGCGGCCCCAAATGACTTAACTGACTGGCATTAGGCCTTGGGCCTCCCTTTTTTATTGGCTGCATCCTAGACTGACGGCTTCTTCAATCAACAAGCTGGACACCATGGTTCGCCTACTTTTCTGGATCGCCCTGATCGCCGCCGCGTTCTGGCTGTGGCGCAAATTCAAAATCAGCCAGCAGTCGCGCCCCGAAGCCAAGCTCGATGCGCCGCTGAAGATGGTGCGCTGCGCCCGTTGCGGCGTGCACCTGCCCAACGATCGGGCGCTGCGGCAGGGCAATGAGTGGTATTGCAGCCAGGCCCACCTGCAGCAAGGTCCTGGCCGCCAAGGCTAAGCAAAGAGCCCTGTGAGAGCGGGTTTACCCGCACCCACAGGGGCTGCAGTCAATTCACCGCTTCACATATCCCTCCCCGACCCTTTCACACCAAATACGACCCCCTCCCCTCCTCCAGCATTGACCCACCCCGGCAAAACTCGCTAAATCCTATTTATCCGCATAAATATGAAAAATAGCGAAATGCTCAAACCCAAACGCAAGCGCCAAAAGCTGTCGGATGTGATCGTCGAATCGGTCAAGCGCTCGATCGTCACCGAAGCGCTGCACCCCGGCGACCGCCTGCCCACCGAGCGTGAGCTGATGGAACACTTCGAGTGCTCCAAGGGCACTGCCCGCGAGGCACTCAAAGCACTTGAGGTAGAAGGCCTGGTCAGCACCCGCACCGGCCCTGCCGGGGGTGCCTACCTGGCCGAGGTGGGCATCGAGCCCGCCAGCCGAGCGCTGCGCAACTACCTGCACTTTCAGCACCTGGACGGCGAGCAGGTGTACCAGCTGCGCAAAGTCATCGAGGTCGAGTTGGCAGTGTCGGTAATGGGCCAGCTGAGCGAAGCGGACTATGCCGCGCTTGAGGCCAACATCGACTTCTGCAGTGCGCCGGAAGACAGCGAAGAGGGCCAGCGCGAACAGCGCCTGGCAGAGCTGGAGTTCCACACCCTGCTGGCCCACCGCTGCCCCAACCCGTTGCTGCGCTTCATGGCGGTGTTCCTCAACGACCTGCTGCGCGACCTGGTGGTGCTGAAAAAGGCCTACCTGCCCAAGCGCCAGCAGTTCGCCGCAGCCAACATCGACTACCACAAACAACTGCTCAGCGCCCTGCGCGCCAGTGACGAGCCCAGCGTACGCCGGCTGATGCACGAGCACATGTGCGACGCCGAACACCACATGACCGCACTGGAGGGCGAGGTCGCCCGCCACTTCCTGCTGGAGTTCAACCACCACCACTGATCCGCCTGGAAAGAGGCCTGCTCACAGGCCCGGCCGTACCCGCTTTGTCATTGCCACTCCTGCCTAATAACCACAACCAAGGAGTTACTCATGCAAAGACGTACCCTGCTCAAGGCAGGCCTTGCCCTGGGTGCCTTCGGTAGCCTCCCCTTGGGAGCACACCGGGCATTCGCCGATCAACCGTTGACCTTCTATGGGCTCAAGTCCATGTCGGGTGCCTTCGCCAGCTACGGCAAGTACGCCGACATGGGCTCGCGCCTGGCCATCGCCGAATACCCGCAGTTGCTGGGGCGCCCGCTCAAGTACAAAGTCATCGACACCGAAGGCAACGCCGGCAAGGCCGTGCGCAAGGTCCAGGAGGCCATTGGCCAGGATGGCGCCCGTTTCTTCCAGGGCTGCACCTTGTCGTCTTCCGCGCTGGCGGTTTCCAAGGAAATACACAAGGCCGGTGGCGTGTTCATGACCCCGGTGGGCGCCGACGAAATCACCGGCAAGGATTGCAACGCCTCGACCTTCCGCTGGTCGGTGCCGACTTACGGCGCCATCCGCGAAACCCTGGTGCCGATGATTCGCCAACTCCCGCAGGCCAAGCGCTGGTACACCATCACCCCACAATACGTGTTCGGTGACGCGCTGCTGGACAACGCCCGCAAAGTCTTCGCCGAGCAGGGCGTGGAACATATCGGCAACAGCTATCACTCGCTGCAAGAGCAGGAATTCTCGGGTTACCTCACCAATGCCATCGCGGCCAAACCCGACGTGCTGGTGCTGCTCAACTTCGGCAGCCAGGCCTCCAACGCGCTGCGCCAGGCGGTCAACTTCGGCATCAAGGACCGTATGAAAGTGCTGATGGTGTGGTCAGCCGGCCTTGACCAGTTCCAGGAGCTGGGCAGCGACGTGCTCGAAGGCGTGTACCTGGGCGCGCAGTACTGGCACCAGGTGGATACGCCGCTGAACCAGCAACTGGTTGCCGCCACCCGCAAGGCCTACGGCATCAACCCCAACTACCCGCTGGCCGCCGACTATATCGGCACCAAGGTCATGCTCGAAGCCATCGTCAAGGCCGGTAGCCTGGACGGTGCCGCCGTCTCTGCAGCACTGCAGGGCATGCGTTTCCAGGGGCCGACCGGCGACGAGCTGATCCGCCCGGGCGACCACCAGGTGCTCAAGGATTACTACCTGCTGCGCGGCAAGCCCCAAGGGCAGATGCGCGACGAAGACGACTTGGCCGAAGTCATCAGCTCGGGCCGCTCGTTCGTCGAGCCCGACCACACCGGTTGCGCCTTGGCCTGAAGCCGCGGCGTTAGTCACTCACACTCGTACAGGCAGCCGCGCCGCGCGCTGTCGAGGGCACGCTCATGCTCGATTTGTACCTGTTCCAACTGCTCAACGGCCTGGGCCTGGGGATGATCTACTTCCTCATCGCCGTAGGCCTGACGATCATTTTCGGCTTGCTCAATTTCGTCAACTTCGCCCATGGTGCGTTCTTTCTGCTTGGCGCCTACCTGTGCTACACCGCCGTGGCCATCACCGGCAGCTTCTGGCTGGCGCTGCTGATCGCCCCCCTGGTGGTGGCCGCCCTGGCCTGGGCGGTCGAGCGCCTGCTGATCAAACGCATCTATCACCTGCCACACACCTTCCAGATCCTCGTCACCCTTGGCATCGCCCTGATCATCCAGGAAGCCTCGGTGCTGATCTGGGGCCCCGTGGGCAAGAACATCGCCGTGCCGCCCGAGCTGCGCGGGGTGTTGATCCTGGGTGATTTCATCTACCCGTACTACCGCCTGTTCCTGATCGGTTTCGCCGCACTGATCGGCGTTGGCCTGTGGCTGCTGCTGGAGCGCACCCGCTTCGGCGCCCTGGTGCGGGCCGGCAGCGAGAGCACCGAAACCGTGTCGCTGCTGGGTACCAATATCTTCCGCCTGTTCTCCCTGACATTCGCCTTGGGCGTAGGCCTGGCCGGCGTGGCCGGTGTGCTGTTCGCGCCGCTGCGCGGGGCCCAGCCCTTCGTCGGCCCGGAAATCCTCGGCATCGCCTTCGTGGTGGTGGTGATCGGCGGCATGGGCTCTTTTGGCGGTGCGCTGGTCGGCGGCCTGTTGGTGGGTGTGGTGCAAAGCATGATGACCAGCCTGTGGCCACAAGGCGCCAGCCTGATGATCTACGGCGCCATGGCGGCGGTGATCCTGGTGCGTCCGTATGGCCTGTTCGGGAGAGCCTGAGATGAGTGAAAAAAACCCTTTGCCAGTCGCCAAGGGCCGTGCCCCGGCACTGCTGTTGCTGGTGGTCGCCAGCCTGGTGGCGCTGCCGTTGCTGCTGCCATCGGCCACCCTGGCCACTGAAATCCTGATCTTTGCCCTGGCCGCGCTGGCCTGCAACCTGTTGCTGGGCTACACCGGCCTGCTGTCGTTCGGCCAAGGCATCTTTTTTGGTGTGGGCGCCTATGGCGCGGCATTGCTGATGATCCACCTGCAGTGGGGCATGTTCGCCGCGCTGCTTGGCGCCGCTGTATTCGGCGCCTTCCTCGCGCTGCTGGTGGGGGCCCTGGCCATACGCCGCACGGGCATCTACTTCGTCATGCTGACCTTGGCCTTCAGCCAGATGGCCTACTTCCTGGCCTATACCCTCAGTGGCTGGACCGGCGGCGACAACGGCCTGCTCGACGTACCACGGCCGAACATCGAGATCGCCGGCCATGTGCTGGTCGACCTGGCCGACCCGCGGCACTTCTATGTGTTTGTCGCCGTGCTGTTCCTGCTGATCTTTGCCGGCGCCTTGCGGGTCATCCGCTCGCCGTTCGGCAGCACCTTGCTGGCCATCCGCGAGAACGAGACCCGCGCTGCTGCCATCGGCTATGACACCCGCCATTTCAAGATCCTGGTGTTCATGCTGTCGGGCGCCATCACCGGGATTGCCGGGGCGCTGTACGCCATGCTGCTGCATTTTGCGCCGCTGTCGAACATCGACCTGATGATGAGCGAGAACATTCTGATCATGACCATCGTCGGCGGTACCGGCTCGCTGTTCGGCTCGCTGCTGGGGGCCGGTGCCATCGTGCTGTTGGGCGATGTGCTGTCCGAACTGTGGCCACGCTGGCTGATGCTGCTGGGGGTGATCCTGATCCTGGTCGTGGTGTTCATGCGCGGTGGGCTGTGGGGCGGCCTTACCGAACTGGCCAAGCGCCTGCTGGCTAGCCGTGCCCCCCATGACAAACCCCAGGCCAAGACCAAGGAGACCTTGTGATGAGCGACTACCTCCTGCAAACCTGCCAGCTGGAGCTGGCATACGGGCCGTTCAAGGCGGTCGCGGGCGTGGACCTCAACGTGCGCGCCGGCACCATTCACACCGTTATCGGGCCCAACGGCGCCGGCAAGACCAGCCTGTTCCACTGCCTGACCGGTGAGCGCCAGGCCACCGCGGGCAAGATCCTGTTCAACGGCCAGGACATCATCCGCAAGCCGTCCCACGGCCGTGTAGCACTGGGCATGGCGCGTTCGTTTCAGCTCACCAGCCTGTTCCAGAACCTGTCGGTACGCGAGAACCTGCGCCTGGCGGCCCAGGGCCGCGATGGCCTGGGCGCGCTGAACTTCTGGCGTAGCGTCGAGCACAAGCGCAGCCACTGGGACACCGCCGACCAGGTACTGGAGCGCCTGCAGCTGACTGGCCGCGCCAACACCCTCGCGGGCGAGCTTTCGCACGGCCAGCAGCGGGTGCTGGAAGTGGGCATGTCCATCTGCGCCAAGCCTACCCTGCTGATGCTCGACGAACCCACTTCGGGCATGGGCATTGATGACATCCCGGTCATGACCGACCTGATCAGCGACCTGGGCCGTGACCATACCGTGCTGTTGATCGAGCACAACATGAGCATCGTCATGTCGATCAGCCAGCGCATCACGGTAATGAGCCACGGCCAGATCCTGGTCGAGGGTACCCCTGAACAGGTGCGCAACGACGAGCGCGTGCGCACTGCCTACCTTGGTGAGGCCGCCTGATGCTCAACGTCGATTCGATCCATTCCTACTACGACAAGAGCCATGTGCTCGAAGGCGTCTCGCTCAAGGTCGAGGCAGGCGAACTGGTCACACTGCTTGGGCGCAACGGTGCCGGCAAGACCACCACCTTGCGCAGCATTCTTGGCATCGTTCGCCCTCGACAGGGGCAGATCAGCTTCAACGGCCAACAGTTGGTCGGCCGCGAAATCTTCGACATTGCCCGGCTGGGCATTGCCCTGGTGCCAGAGCACCGCGGCATTTTCCGCCAGCTCAGTGTCGAGGAGAACCTGAAGATCGCCGTGCGCAAGACCAGCCGCTGGCAGCTGGAGGACGTGTACAGCATGTTTCCGCGGCTGAAGGAGCGGCGCCGTAACGGTGGCTTCGCGTTGTCCGGTGGCGAGCAGCAGATGCTGGCCATCGCCCGCGCCCTGCTCAACGGGCCCAAGCTGCTGATCCTTGATGAACCGACTGAAGGTCTGGCGCCGGTGATTGTCGACGAGCTGGTGAAGATTCTACGGCGCATCAAGGACGAAGGGCTGTCGATCCTGCTGGTGGAGCAGAACCTGATGGTCTGCGATGCCCTTGCAGATCGCCACTACGTGCTGGAGCAGGGTCGGGTTGCCTACCAGGGCAGTGCGGCGCAGTTCCGTGAGGACCCGAGTATCAAGAACCGTTATCTGGCCCTGAGTGCCTGATTCATACCTGCTTTTCTGTACCGGCCTCTTCTGAGGACTACGCAGGACCTGTGGGAGCGGGCAAGCCCGCGAAGAGGCCGGTACCAGCAACCCGATACTTTCAGGAGAGATGAACCATGAACACCCGCATCGATCCCCCGCAGCACCTGCTTGCCCAGGGCCCACTGGTCAGCCGCGAACGCCTCTGGCAATCGCTGATGGACCTGGCCCAACTCGGCGCCACCGCCAAGGGCGGTGTGTGCCGCCTGGCCCTGACCGACCTTGACCGCCAGGCCCGCGACCTGTTCGTACGCTGGTGCGAAGAAGCCGGCTGCACCGTCAGCGTCGACGCCATCGGCAACATCTTTGCCCGCCGCCCCGGTCGCAACCCGGCCCTGCCGCCGGTCATGACTGGCAGCCACATCGACACCCAGCCCACCGGTGGCAAGTTCGATGGCTGCTACGGGGTCATGGCCGGCCTCGAAGTCATGCGCACCCTCAACGACTTGAAGCTGACCACCGAAGCCCCACTGGAAGTGGTGGTGTGGACCAATGAAGAAGGCTCGCGCTTTCCACCGTGCATGATGGGTTCTGGGGTATTCGCCGGTAAGTTCGACCTGCAGCAGACCCTGGACAAGGTCGATGACCAGGGCCTGTCGGTGGGGGCCGAGCTGCAGCGCATCGGCTATGCCGGCCCGCGCGTACCTACCGGGCATGCCGTGGGTGCCTACTTCGAAGCGCATATCGAGCAAGGCCCGATACTGGAAGACCAGCGCACGACCATCGGCGTGGTCCAGGGCTGCCTGGGGCAGAAATGGTTCGACCTGGTGCTGACCGGTGTAGAAGCACATGCAGGCCCTACCCCCATGCACTTGCGCAAGGATGCGCTGGTCGGTGCCGCCGAGGTCGTGGCTGCGGTCAACCGTGTTGCCCACGCCCACCAGCCGCATGCCTGCGGCACGGTAGGCTGCCTGACCCTGCACCCGGGCTCGCGCAACGTCATCCCCGGCCAAGTGCACATGACCATCGACCTGCGCCACCTCGACCCTGGGCACCTCGCTGCCATGGTCAGTGAAGTGCGCACGGCCATCGAAACCAGCGCAACGGCACACGGCCTTGCCTGGCAGCTCACCCCGACGGCCGACTTCCCGCCGTTGTACTTCGCCGAGCAGTGCGTGGATGCCGTGCGCCAAGGGGCGCATGCGCTGGGCCTGAGCCACATGCATATTGTCAGTGGTGCCGGCCACGATGCGATTTTCCTCGCCGAGCTGGGCCCCGCCGGGATGATATTCGTACCGTGCGAAGGCGGCATCAGCCACAACGAAATCGAAAATGCCGCGCCGCAGGACCTGGCCGATGGTTGCGACGTGTTGTTGCGCGCCATGTTCCAGGCCGCCAACCCAGGAGCCTGCTGAAATGCCTCAGAAAACCGCGATTGGCGAGTTCACCGCTGCCGAACTGCTCGAACTGTACCAGCGCCGCCAGTTGTCGCCTGTGGAGGTGGTCGACGATGTGCTGGCGCGCATTGACCAGCACAACCCGGCGGTCAACGCCTATTGCCACGTCGACGGCGAAGGCGCCCGCGCCGCTGCCCGGGCCAGCGAACAGCGCTGGCAACGGGGCGAGCCTTGTGGCCGGCTCGATGGCCTACCCGCCTCGATCAAGGACCTGACCCTGACCCGTGGCATGCCTACCCGCAAAGGGTCGCGCACCACGTCTGCGGCCGGGCCATGGGAGGTCGATGCCCCGTTCAGCGCCTTCATGCGTGAGGCCGGTGCAGTCCTGGTGGGCAAGACCACTACCCCCGAGTTCGGCTGGAAGGGCGTAACCGACAACCCGCTGTACGGCATCACCCGTAACCCCTGGAACACACGGCTGACTGCCGGTGGCTCGTCGGGTGGTGCCGCCGCCGCTGCCGCATTGAACCTGGGCGTACTGCACCAGGGCAGCGATGCCGGGGGCTCTATCCGCATACCCTGCGCCTTTACCGGCACCTTCGGCATCAAGCCAACGTTTGGCTATGTGCCGCAATGGCCGGCCAGTGCCATGACCGTACTGTCGCACCTGGGGCCGATGACGCGCACGGTGGACGACGCGGTGCTGATGCTCGACTGTGTCGCCCGCCCCGATCCACGTGACGGGCTGGCCGGTGCGCCACGACAGGCTCCGTGGCTGGGCCAGCAGCAAGACCTGAATGGTCTGCGCATCGCCTACAGTGCCAATTTTGGTTACGTGCAGGTTGACCCGCAGATCGAGGCGCTGGTTGCGCAAGCGGTACAGCGCCTGGCCCGGCTGGGTGCGCAGGTCGAAGAAGTGGACCCCGGCTTCAGCGACCCGCTGGAAACGTTCAATACCCTGTGGTTTGCAGGTGCAGCGCGGCTGGCCAGTGCGTTGAGCGATGAGCAGCGAGCGCTGCTTGACCCTGGGCTGCGCTGGATTGCCGAACAGGGGGCTCGCATCAGCCTGAGCGAATACACCCAAGCGCTGGAGGCACGGGCGGAGTTGATTGCGAAGATGAATGCCTTCCACCAGCGCTATGACGTGCTGGTTTCGCCGATGCTGCCGCTGGTGGCGTTCGAGGCCGGGCACAACGTGCCGCCTGGGTCGGGGATGGCGCAATGGATGGAATGGACGCCGTTCAGCTACCCCTTCAACCTGACCCAACAACCCGCAGCATCGGTGCCTTGCGGGTTCACCCGCGAAGGCTTGCCGGTGGGGCTTCAGGTCGTGGCCGGGCGCTTTGCCGATGATCAGGTGCTGCGGGTGTGCAAGGTGTATGAGCAGCATTACCCAAGCCGGCATCTACAGGCGCCGATTACAGGCTGATATCGCTACTGGCCTCCCCTGCCTCATCGCAGGCAAGCCAGCTCCCACAGGTACCTCGCAGGCATTGAGTCTTGCGCAATACCTGTACTGCTCTTGAGCCTTGTGCAATACCTGTACTGCCCTTGAGCCTTGTGTAATACCTGTACTGCCCTTGAGCCTTGTGTAATACCTGTACTGCCCTTGAGCCTTGTGCAATACCTGTGGGAGCTGGCTTGCCTGCGATAGGGCCGCACAGCGGCCCCGGCATTCTCAGCCCAAACGCCCCGCTGGGGCATAGGGCGCCGGGTCGATGATCGGTTCGGCACCGGTCAGCAAATCGGTGAACAGCTGGCACGAAGCCGGCGCCAGCACCAACCCGTTCCGGTAGTGCCCGCAGTTCAGCCACAACCCCGCATGCCCCGGCACCGGCCCGATATACGGAATGCCCTCAGGCGACCCCGGCCGCAGCCCGGCCCAGTGCGCCACCACGGTGGCCCCTTCCAGCTCAGGCAACAACTCCACCGCCGAAGCCTTCAGGCTCTGCAGCGCATCCCCGGTCGGGGTCTTGTCATACCCGGCATGCTCAAGCGTACTGCCCACCAGAATGTGCCCATCACGCCGCGGGATCGCATAGCGCCCCTTGGCCAGCACCATGCTCGGCAGGAAGTCTTCGGCACATTTGAACAGAATCATCTGGCCCTTCACCGGTTCCACCGGCAGCGCCAGGCCAAGCGTACGCAACAGGTCGCCACTCCAGGCGCCAGCACTGAGCACCACCTCATCCGCCGCCAGCACACCGTCGGCCGTATGCACCCCGGTCACACGCCCGCCTTGCTGGACGAAACCGGTGATCTGGCAGTGCTCGCGCAAAGTCACGTTCGGCATTGCCAGCAACGCCGCCTTCAGCGATTTCACCAGGCGCGGGTTGCGCACATTGGCCACGCCCGCCATGTAGACGGCGCGCTTGAAACCCGGGCCCAGTACTGGCACCGCGTCATAGGCTGCCGAGATATCCACCGCACGCAACGGCCGTTGTTCGCGCTCGGCCCAGGCCAGCGCTTGAGCTTCGTCATCCAGGTCCAGCCAGTACAGGCCAGTGGTGTGCACTTCGGGGTCGACACCGGTGCTGGCGAACAAGCGTTCGCCCAACTGTGGATAAAAGTCCTGTGACCAGTGCGCCAGGGCGGTCACTGCCGGGCTGTAGCGCCACGGGTACAGCGGCGAAACGATGCCGCCACCGGCCCACGATGACTCACGGCCGACCTCGCCCTGATCGCACACCACCACATGGCCGACCTTGGCCGCCAGGTTGAACGCCGTCAACAGGCCGATCACCCCGCCGCCAACCACCACTACTTGCTTGCTCATCTGTCGATCCAACACCTGAAGTAAAACCGCGATGCGCCGGGCACCATTCAACCTTCAGCTCCCCCAGCAGTGCGTGCTGTGCCCAACGGCACCCGGGTTGCGCTGCACCCCTGCCTGGTCCAGCTGGAAGTCGCCACAGCCATCCTGCGCCATCAGCCCATGCGGCAAGCGCCGCGCGCGCAGCGTGAAGGTGTCGCTGTCGCGTTGCGCCTGCAGGCTGTAATGGCGGGTGCCGCCGGGCAGCGCCGGGTCGCCCTCGGCGTATTGGCCGGTGCGTACGCGGTGGCGCTCCAGGCGCAGGGCGGCATCGTGCAGCAGGCCAACCACTTCGCTGCGCGCGGCTCGCCGAAGCTGGTCGCTGTAACTGGGGTAGGCAATGGCTGCCAGAATGCCGGTCACGGCCAGGACAATCAACAACTCCATCAGGCTCAAACCTTGCTGCATGTCAGTCTCCTCTCAGTCTCTGTCGCCAGGTGATGCGCTGGAATGTGCCGTCGGCTGCGGCGTAGACCGCCTCCAGTACATGCCTGGATTGGCTTCGCTTGCTGACGGCAGTAATGCGCAACAGGGTGACCGCCTGCCCTTCGGGCACGTGGGCAGCGCGCTGACTGATGCCCAGGTTTTGTAGCTGGAAATAGCCGGTCGGAGTGGCTTGCCACTGGCCAGCCAGGTCGTGTGGCTGTGGTGGCGGCAGGCAGGCATTGCACGAGGGCGGCGGCGGGCCCTGTTCCAGCTTGCGCACCCCGGCCTGCAAGGCGGCCTCGGCCTCTTCCAGTGCGTGCAGGCCATCGCTCAGGTAACCATTCATACGCGTTTCGACCAGCGCGTCGCGCAGCGCCGATGCGGCCAGCAGACCGAGCAGCAGGCTCAGGACCAAGGCCAACAGCAGCACCACACCCCGCTGGCGGCTCATGAAGCCGGTACCGGGTTGCGCAATGCCACGCTCAACGCGTGGTGCTGCTCAAGTTGCAGCGTGGGCTCATACAAGGTCAGCTGAATATCCACCCGCTCACCGGCAACCTGCACGATGCGCAGCTCCCGCACATGCTCGACCAGCGGCTGAGTGTTGCCCCGGCGCTTGAAATACAGCCTGCCGCCGCTGTGCGCATAATGGTGATGGCTGATGGGCACCGCCATCTGTGTGGCGCTAGCCTGTGCCCGGCGGCTCAGCACCTTGACCTCGTCGATACAGTTGGTCAGCAAGGTCCAATCCGGGTCGCCGGTATGCCCCGGCAACTCGGCGACCATCAGGCTCAAGCTGGACGGCCCCAGCTCCATTGGCCGGGCGAAGCCAGGCGGCACAGCCTGGGCCGGAAAGTCGCCAGGTTTCAGGCGCAAACAGCCAAACATGCCCGCCATGCGAATATCCTGGGCCATGCGCAGCAGCGCCTGGCGCGCCTCCCCTTGCATGCGCAGCGCGGCGCCTTGCAGCCGCCAGGCTTGGTGCACGGAGGCGAACAGCTGGCTGGCCGCCACCAGCACCATCAACCCGATGGTCAGCGCCAGCAGCAACTCAAGCAAACCAGCACCCGTTTGCCGGCGCCTCATCGCCGTGCCCTTTCAAGCTCACTGTGTGCCGCCATTGCCGCCTGCCCATCGCGGCGCGCACTGTCTGTGGCTTGCAAGGCCTGCAGTTGCAGCCCCGCAGCGGCGAACATGCCCACGGCCACGACCACCACCGCCAACAACACCTCCAGCAGCGTCATGCCCTTTTGCCATGCGTGCATCCCTGCACCTCCTGCGATTTTTCCCGCTATAGCCTTCAACTTGAGCGACTGGACCTCCTGCCCAGCCACCGAGAAGCTATTAGCGAAGCACTTCCTGGGAGCAATGCACGGTGAAGCAACGTGGGGTAACACTGATACAGATGTTGTCGGCCTTGGCTGTGGCGACGTTGCTGACGCAGATCGGCCTACCGGCCTACGCCAGGATGAGCGATGACCTGCAGCGGGCGGCGGTGGCGCGCGACTTGGCCCAGGCACTGCGTAGCGCCCGTAGCCACGCGCTGTTGCAGGGGCAACCGGTGCTAGTGCAGGCGCTGGATGGCAATTGGGGAAATGGTTGGCGTGTAGCCCTGGAGCACAACCGGCAGGTACTGCGTGAGCAGCGCCTGGCCAGGCCGCTGGTAATCGTCGGCAACAGCGACGAACAGTTCAAGTTCAGTGCCCTGGGTGTGCCAATGAAGCTGGGCAACGGCTGGTTCGCCATCACCCTGGAGGTGTGCGAGCGCTCGGCGGCCAGCAGCCGCCACCAAGTGGTGATGGCCTCTTCAGGGAGGGTCAACTTGCTGGCTGAGCACCGCGACAATCAGCGCTGCCCCGGCTAACGCGCTTATCGAGCAGCCTTGCGTCGCGCAAGGCCGCTCGTGCACCTAAGCCCTGGCCGGTCAGATCAGCGAGCGAACCCGCAGCTCTTTGGGCATCGAGAACGTGATGTTCTCTTCCCGCCCATCCAGCTCTTCAGCGCCGGTAGCACCCCAGGCCTTGAGCTGTTCGATCACACCACGCACCAGCACTTCCGGGGCCGACGCACCGGCGGTGATGCCGATACGCGCAGCCTGGTCGAACCAGCCGCGTTGCAGGTCCTCGGCGCCATCGATCAGGTAGGCCGGGGTGCCCATGCGCTCGGCCAGCTCGCGCAGCCGGTTGGAGTTGGAGCTGTTCGGGCTGCCAACCACCAGCACTACGTCACTTTCATCGGCCAGTTGCTTGACGGCGTCCTGGCGGTTTTGCGTGGCGTAGCAAATGTCGTCCTTGCGCGGGCCACCAATGTTCGGGAAGCGCGCACGCAGGGCGTCGATCACACGGCTGGTGTCATCCATCGACAGGGTGGTCTGGGTGACGAAAGCCAGGTGGTCCGGGTCGCGCACCTGCAGCTTGGCCACGTCTTCCTCGTCTTCGACAAGGTAGATGGCGCCACCGTTGCTGGGGTCGTACTGGCCCATGGTGCCTTCGACTTCCGGGTGCCCTTCGTGGCCGATGAGAATGCACTCACGGCCATCGCGGCTGTACTTGGCGACTTCGATATGCACCTTGGTCACCAGTGGGCAAGTGGCATCGAACACTTTCAGGCCACGGCCAGCAGCTTCCTGGCGCACGGCCTGGGAAACACCGTGGGCACTGAAGATGACGATGACATCATCCGGCACCTGGTCCAGCTCTTCGACGAAGACGGCGCCACGGTTGCGCAGGTCTTCGACGACGAACTTGTTGTGCACCACTTCATGGCGCACGTAGATCGGCGGGCCGAAGACTTCCAGCGCGCGGTTGACGATCTCGATCGCCCGGTCGACCCCCGCGCAGAAGCCGCGAGGGTTGGCGAGTTTGATTTGCATGCTCGGCTCCAGGCTTACAGGGCCTTCACCTCGAGGATCTCTACCTCGAAGGTCAGGGTCTTGCCAGCCAGTGGGTGATTGAAGTCGATGGTCACCTGGTTGTCGTCGAACGCTTTGACCACACCTGGCAGTTCGGCGTTGGCGGCGTCGTTGAAGATGATCAACAGCCCATCGGACAGCTCCATGCCTTCAAAGTTGGACCGCGGCATGATTTGCACGTTTTGCGGGTTGGGCTGGCCGAAGGCATTTTCTGGTGCAACCTGCAGCGTACGCTTGTCACCGGCCTTGAAGCCGAACAGGGCGTTCTCGAAGCCCGGCAACAGGTTGCCATCGCCGACCTTGAAGGTTGCCGGGGCCTTGTCGAACGTGCTGTCTACGGTGTCGCCGTTTTCCAGGTGCAGCGCGAAGTGCAGGGTGACTTCGGTGTTCTGGCCGATACGGGTGTCAGTCATGGACCGGATCCTCGGACTTCTTGCTCTTGAACATATCCAGCGCCAGCATTATCGCACCAACGGTGATGGCGCTGTCGGCCACGTTGAAGGCCGGGAAGTAGTGGCGGTTCTGCCAGTGCACCAGAATGAAGTCGACCACATGGCCCAGTACGATGCGATCGTACAGGTTGCCGATCGCCCCACCGAGCACCAGCGCCAGCGCCACGGCCAGCCAGGTTTCATTACGCCCCAGGCGCTTGAGCCACACCACCAACACTGCGCTGACCACCACGGCGATCAGGGCGAACAACCAGCGCTGCCAGCCGGCGCCGTCGGCCAGGAAGCTGAACGCGGCGCCGGTGTTGTAGGCCAGGGTCCAGCTGAAGTAGTCAGGTATGACGACGATCTGCTGGTACATGGTCAGGGCGTTGTTGAAATACAGCTTGGTGGCCTGGTCGATGACCAGGACCAGCAAGCTCAGCCACAGCCATGCGAGGCGCCCGAAGCGGCCCGCTGCAGGGTTAGGCATAGTGGCGCACCTCACCCGAGCCGGTCAGGTTGTCGACGCAACGGCTGCAGATTTCCGGGTGCTCCGGGTGGCTGCCAACGTCGGCACGGAAGTGCCAGCAACGGCCGCACTTGGCGTGGCCGGACTTGACCACCTGCAGTTTCAGGCCCTCGACTTCGGTGCCAACCGCTTCGGCAGGCGCCTGGGCAAATGGCACCACGCTGGCAGCGGAGGTGATCAGCACAAAGCGCAGCTCGTCGCCCAGCTTACCCAGGTCGGCGCTCAGGGCCTCATCGGCGTACAGGGTCACTTCAGCCTGCAGGTTGCCGCCGATGACTTTGGCGGTACGCTGGTTTTCCAGCTCCTTGTTGACCGAGGCCTTCACAGCCATGACGCGGTCCCAGTAGCCACGGTCCAGCTCGGTGCCTTCCGGCAGCTCGCTCAGGCCCTGGTACCAGCCATTGAGCATGACCGACTCGTTGCGCTCGCCCGGCAGGTACTGCCAGATTTCGTCGGCGGTGAACGCCAGGATCGGTGC
Organism: Pseudomonas sp. NY5710; assembly: GCF_013305665.1. Lineage (NCBI taxonomy): Bacteria > Pseudomonadati > Pseudomonadota > Gammaproteobacteria > Pseudomonadales > Pseudomonadaceae > Pseudomonas > Pseudomonas sp. NY5710. The sequence continues at coordinate 650,698 of NZ_CP045554.1, read as the reverse complement.
AATCCAGCGCACCAGCGCTTCGCTGATGTGATACAGCGCAGTCTGGCAGGAACGGCGGGCGACACTGTTGGCGCCGGTGGTGTACTGGCGGTCCTTGATGATGTCGAGGTAGAAGCCGCCCAGCTCCTGCACGCAGAAGTTGTGCACCTTGGAGTACACGTTCCAGAAACGGTACTCGCTGTAGTGCTCTTCGAGTTCGCGTTGCAGCAACAAGGTGCGGTCCACGGCCCAGCGGTCCAGCGCCAGCATGTCTTGCGGGGCCAGCAGGTCGCGGGCCGGGTCGAAACCGGACAGGTTCGAGAGCAGGAAGCGTGCGGTATTGCGGATACGCCGGTAGGCGTCGGCGCTGCGCTGCAGGATCTGCTCGGAAACGGCCATTTCACCGGAATAGTCGGTAGCCGAAACCCACAGGCGCAGGATGTCGGCGCCCAAGGTGTTGTTGACTTTCTCCGGCTCGATGGTGTTGCCCAGCGACTTGGACATCTTGCGGCCGTTTTCGTCCACGGTGAAGCCGTGGGTCAGCAGCTCGCGGTACGGCGCATGGTTGTCGATGGCGCAACCGGTCAGCAAGGACGAGTGGAACCAGCCGCGGTGCTGGTCGGAGCCTTCCAGGTACAGGTCGGCGCGCGGGCCGGTGGCGTGGCCGATGTTGTGGGAGCCACGCAGCACGTGCCAGTGGGTGGTGCCCGAATCGAACCACACGTCGAGGGTGTCGGCGATCTTGTCGTACTGCTCGGCTTCAGCGCCCAGCAGTTCGGCAGCGTCCAGCTTGAACCAGGCTTCGATGCCCTGCTGCTCGACGCGCTTGGCCACTTCTTCCATCAGTTCGACGGTGCGCGGGTGCAGCTCGCCGGTCTGCTTGTGCAGGAAGAACGGAATCGGTACGCCCCAGTTGCGCTGACGCGAAATGCACCAGTCTGGGCGGTTGGCGATCATCGCGTGCAGGCGTGCCTGGCCCCAGGCCGGAACGAACTTGGTTTGCTCGATGGCTTTCAGCGCACGCTCACGCAGCGGCTCGCCGGTAGTCGGCTGCTGGTCCATACCCACGAACCACTGCGCGGTAGCGCGGTAGATCAGTGGGGTTTTATGGCGCCAGCAGTGCATATAGCTGTGGCTGATGGTTTCGGTGTGCATCAGCGCACCGACTTCACCGAGTTTCTCGACGATGGCCGGGTTGGCCTTCCAGATGAACTGGCCGCCGAACAATGGCAGCGACTCGACATACACACCGTTGCTCTGCACCGGGGTAAGGATGTCATCGTTGACCATGCCGTAACGCTTGCAGGTGACGAAGTCGTCTTCACCGTAGGCTGGCGCGGAGTGCACCACCCCGGTACCGGCGCCCAGCTCGACGTAGTCTGCCAGGTACACCGGCGACAGGCGGTCGTAGAGCGGGTGACGGAAGTTGACCAGCTCCAGCGCCGCGCCTTGGGCGGTAGCGATGACCGAGCCTTCCAGGTTGTAACGCTTGAGGCACGACTCGACCAGTTCTTCAGCCAGCACCAGCAGGCGCTCACCGGTGTCGACCAGGGCGTAGGTGAACTCGGGATGGATGTTCAACGCCTGGTTGGCTGGAATGGTCCACGGGGTGGTAGTCCAGATCACGATGGCGGCAGGCTTGGCCAGCGACGCCAGGCCGAAGGCGGCAGCCAGCTTGGCTTCGTCGGCAACCGGGAAGGCCACGTCGATGGTCTGCGATTTTTTATCGGCGTACTCGACTTCCGCCTCAGCCAGCGCCGAACCGCAGTCGAAGCACCAGTTCACCGGTTTCAGGCCCTTGAACACGAAACCTTGCTTGACCATTTCGGCCAGGGCACGGATTTCACCCGCCTCGTTGGCGAAGTTCATGGTCTTGTACGGGTTGTCCCAGTCACCCAGCACGCCCAGGCGAATGAACTCGGTCTTCTGCCCTTCGATCTGCTCCGCAGCATACTCGCGGCACAGCTCGCGGGTGCGGTCGGCCGACAGGTGCTTGCCGTGGGTAACCTCGACCTTGTGCTCGATCGGCAGGCCATGGCAGTCCCAACCCGGCACGTACGGCGCGTCGAAACCGGCCAGGGTCTTGGAACGGACGATCATGTCCTTGAGAATTTTGTTCAGCGCATGACCGATGTGAATCTTGCCGTTGGCATAGGGCGGGCCGTCGTGCAGGACGAACTTTGGACGATCCTTGCCAATTTCGCGCAGCTTCTGGTACAGGCCAATGCTGTCCCAGCGCTGCAGGATCTGCGGTTCGCGCTGAGGCAGGCCGGCCTTCATGGGGAAGGCGGTGTCCGGAAGGTTAAGCGTGGCTTTGTAGTCGGTCATTTCAGGCTCTTCGTTAGCGGTTGAGCGTGCCAATGTGCACGTGCGGCGGCGATATCCGCATCGATCGCCGACTTCAGCGCCTCCAGGGAGGCGAATCGCTGCTCTTCACGCAGCTTGTGGTGGAACTCCACCGTAAGGCGCCGGCCGTAAAGGTCGCCGGCATAGTCCAGCAGATGAATTTCCAGGTGCGGGCGCCCATCACCGGCAACGGTGGGGCGCACGCCAATGTTGCCGACACCCGGCCAGGCCTTGCCGTCGATTTCGATGCTGGCCAGGTAGACCCCGGACAGCGGTACGCGGCGGCGCTTGAGCTGGATGTTGGCAGTGGGCGTGCCAAGCTGGCGAGCCAGCTTCTGGCCGTGCAACACACGGCCGGTAATGCGGTATGGGCGGCCCAGCAGGTGCTCGGCCAGCTCGAAGTTGCCGTCGGCCAAGGCCTGGCGCACTTCGGTGCTGCTGACCCGCAGGCCGTCCTGAATCACGGTGTTGGCAGCTTCGACGGTAAAGCCATATTGCTTGCCGGCCTCGACCAGGAAGGCGAAGTCGCCGGCGCGGTCGCAGCCAAAGCGGAAGTCGTCGCCCACTTCGAGGTGACGCACGCCCAGGCCATCGACCAGGATGGTCTTGACGAACGCATCGGCGCCGAGCTTGCTCAAGCGCTGGTTGAAGGCCAGGCACAGCACCCGGTCGATGCCTTCGGCGGCCAGCAGCTCGAGCTTGTCGCGCAGGCGGGCCAGGCGCGCAGGTGCGGTATCGGGCGCGAAATACTCGCGCGGTTGTGGTTCAAAGACCACCACGCAGGTCGGCAGGCCCAAGGCCTGACCGCGCTCGCGCAGGCGCGCCAGGATTGCCTGGTGGCCACGGTGAACCCCGTCGAAGTTGCCAATGGTGGCGACACAGCCCCGGTGCTCGGGGCGCAGGTTGTGAAGACCTCGAACCAGCTGCATAACGCGCTTCTTGCTCATAAAGTGGCCGATTATAACCACACCCGGGCGCCGGTGACAGGCAGCAGCGCCCAGGGGCGGCGTGGAATGCGAAAAACCGACGCCTGACCTGCAGGTAGCCCTAGTGCAAGGCCTTGCGAGCGAAATGCCGGGGGCGGAAACCGCACAGGAACAAACAGCCGAAATAGGTCACGACCCCCGCCACGATCAGCACGCCGAGGCGCATGAAGCGCTCCAGCATGATGCCCTGCTCCCAGGCCGGCATATAGTGCATGCCTACCAGCAGCACTGCCGACATCAGCGCCACGGCCAGCACCAGCTTGGTCAGGAACATCGCCCAGCCCGGCTGCGGCTCGAACAAGCGCTGGCTGCGCAGTTTCCAGAACAGCAAGCCGGCATTCAGGCAGGCACCCAGGCTGATGGCCAATGCCAGCCCGGCATGCGCCAGCGGGCCGACCAGGGCCAGGTTGAATAGCTGGGTGCAGACCAGGGTGAAGACCGCGATCTTCACCGGCGTGCGGATATTCTGCTGCGCATAAAAGCCGGGTGCCAGTACCTTGACCAGAATGATCGCCAGCAAGCCCACCGAATAGGCCATCAGCGCCCGCTGGGTCATGGCGGCATCGAACGCGCTGAACTTGCCATACTGAAACAGCGCCACGGTCAGCGGCTCGGCCAGAATGGCCAGTGCCAGGGTGCACGGCAACACCAGCAGGAAGCACAGGCGCAGGCCCCAGTCGAGGATCCGCGAATACTCCTCGCGGTCCTTGTTGGCGTAGGTTTTGGCCAGGGTCGGCAGCAGGATGGTACCCAACGCCACGCCCAGCACGCCGGAAGGCAGCTCCATCAGGCGGTCGGCGTAATACATCCAGGATACCGAGCCAGCCACCAGGAACGAGGCGAAGATGGTGTTGATGATCAGCGAGATCTGGCTCACCGATACCCCGAGAATGGCCGGCAGCATCTGCTTGAGCACGCGCCACACGCCGGTATCGCGCAGGTTCAGGCGGGGCAGCACGAGCATGCCGATCTTCTTCAGCGCCGGCAACTGGTACAACAGTTGCGCCAGGCCACCGGCGAGCACCCCCCAGGCCAGGGCCATGATCGGCGGGTTGAAGTACGGCGTGAGCAGTACCGCGAAGGCGATCATCGCCACGTTGAGCAAGGTCGGGGTAAAGGCCGGTACCGAGAAACGGTTCCAGGTATTGAGGATCGCCCCGGCCAGGGACGACAGGGAGATCAGCAATATATAAGGAAAGGTCACCCGCAACAGGGCCGTGGTCAGTTCGTACTTTTCCGTGCTGTCGACAAACCCCGGGGCCGTGGCCCACACCACCCAGGGTGCCGCCAGGATGCCGATGGCGGTCACCAGGGCCAGGACCAGGGTGAGCAAACCGGTGATATAGGCAACGAAAGTGCGGGTCGCCTCCTCGCCTTGCTGCGTCTTGTATTCGGCCAGGATCGGCACGAAGGCCTGGGAAAATGCACCTTCGGCGAAAATGCGCCGCAGCAGGTTGGGCAACTTGAAAGCGATGAAGAAAGCGTCGGTGGCAATGCCTGCACCGAAGATACGCGCCAGAATGGTGTCGCGAATGAAGCCCAGCACCCGCGAAATCATGGTGATCGAGCTTACTGCAGCCAGGGATTTGAGCAGGTTCATCGAAAAGATTCACGCCAATGACAGAGGACGCTGCCAGACAGCATCCGAATGTGCGATACTCCCGCGCCTTCGCAGGGGAGCCAAAAATTCCCGAGTGTACAGGTCGCGCAGCAGAAAGGAATCTTTCCAGCTTGTTGGCGCACCGCTCGGCGGAACCTTGCAGGTGGCCTTGACATCCGCTCGACTGATCGGCATGATTCGCGGCCTATTTTGTTTGCTATTTACCTAAAGTCTTTCGAGGAGCTCGACGGTGGCCAACACACCTTCCGCCAAGAAACGTGCAAAACAGGCTGAGAAGCGTCGCAGCCACAACGCCAGCCTGCGTTCCATGGTCCGCACCTACATCAAGAATGTAGTTAAAGCCATTGACGCAAAAGACGCTGAAAAAGCACAAGCCGCTTATGTTCTGGCTGTACCTGTAATCGACCGTATGGCCGACAAAGGTATCATCCACAAGAACAAGGCTGCTCGTCACAAAGGCCGTCTGAATGGCCACATCAAGGCGCTGAAAGAAGCTGCAGCTGCCTAAGCGACGTTAAAGTCGAAAAGCCGACCCTAGGGTCGGCTTTTTGTTGCCTGCGATTTGGGCATGCGCCAAGGTGTAACCGCAATTTTGCAGGGGCGGCTTTGGTCGCCACCGGGCTGCAAAGCAGCCCCAGTGACTGTGTTTGCCTGCTGTTACTTGCCTAGCTGAATCTTCGGCGCCCATTGCAGCCACTCGTCCTCGGCCTTGTCGAACAAGGCGAAGGTCTGCTGCGGCCTGGCCGGGTTACCCATCCGCTCGCCATCCGGCGTCGCGAAGGCGATGCCACCATCGATCACGGTTTCCAGCGACTCGGTGCGCACGGTCGCGCCTTTGAACAGCCCCCAGTCGAAGCCGAAGCCGCTGGTGTTCCAGAAGCGGCTGCCACTGCGCACCAGCGCGGCATAACGCGGCTCGATCAGGATATGGATCAGCACGCGGTCAGCACTCTGCCCAAGCTCGAAGCCTGTCACCTTACCCACGGCTACCTCGCGGTAAGTAACCGGTACCCCAGGCTTGATCGAGCCACGGCGTGGTGCACTGAGGGTCAACGGCAGGCCGACCTCTGGCCCTGCCACCTGCGGCGCCTCGGGCAGCGCAATGAAGTCACTCTGCGGCCCGCGGTCTTTGGTAGCCGGCTGCACCTCCAGGTACTGGCCGGTCACCAGGGTATCCAGGTTCTCAGTGCGCACCAGGCCAAACGCAGGTTTGACCACCCAGAACTGCGTCCCGGCCCGGGCGATGCGATTCGCCGCTTCGGTGATACGCGCCCGCAGCAGCACCGCCTGCAGGTCATTGGTCAAGTCGACGCTCTCGATGCTGCCCACATCCAGGCCCCGGAAGCGAATCGCTGTGCCTGGCTTCAGGCCATCCGCGCGGTCGACACGGATGGTGATCAAGGTGCCCGCACGGTTCACCGCCTCTTGGCTTTCGTGCAGCCGGAAGCGCGGAATGTGCCGCTTCAGCGGAACATCCGCACGCGGCGTGTCGAAGGCAATGCCACCGGCCATCAGCGTTTGCAGCGACTCACTTTTCACCTTGATGCCCGACAAGCCGCCAGTCAGGGTAATACCGCTGGCGTTCCAGAAGCGCGACGAACCGTTGACCAGTTTTTCGTATTCTTTCTCGATGTGCACACCAATGAGGATGCGGTTACTGTTGCGGGCGAACTGATAGCTTTGCACGCTCCCGACTTTCACCTGGCGATACATCACCGGGCTGCCGACCTCCAGCGAACCGAGGGTGTCGGCGAACAGCACCATGTGCAGGCCAGGCGCCTTGAGGTCCAGCGGCGGCGCCTTGGCACGCGCCTCGAACTCGCGCTCTGGCCGCGCGCCCTTTTCGCCGGGGCGAATGGCGATGTAGTTACCTTTTACCAGCGCCTCCAGCCCCGTGATACCCGCCAGGGAAATCGAAGGCTTGACCACCCAGAACTGGGTCCCTTCCACCAGGTAGTCCTCGGTGAGCGGGTCCAGTGTCAGCTCGGCCGAAGCGCTGGCCAGGTTGTCTTCCATCTTCAGCGTTTTCAGCGAGCCAACCTGGATGCCTTTGTACATGACCGGGGTACGGCCCGCCTGCAGGCCTTCGTAATCGGTGAGCTTGACCTTGACCCGGATCCCCGCCTGAGCTGCATCGAAGTCTTCATACAGGCGGAACGGCAGGCTGGGGTCGGTTGGCGGGCTGTCCTTGCGATACTCCGGGGTTGCAAAGGCAATACCACCGGCAACGATGCTCGACAGCGACTCGCTACGCACTTTCACACCCGAAAGCGAAGCGTCGATGCTTACCCCGCTGGCATTCCAAAAGCGCGTGTGTTTGCGCACCAGGCTGGCGTAAGCCGGCTCGATGAATACTTTTACCTCCACCGTGCTCTGGTCTTCGGACAGGCGATAACTCTTCACCCGGCCGACCTGGATCTGTTTATAGAACACTGGGCTGTCACGGTTGAGCGAACCTAACCGTTCAGCCTTTAGCACAAGATGCAGGCCAGGTTCGCTGTCCGACAGCGGCGGCGCCACCTTAAGCGCGGTGAAGCGCTTGGTAGGCTCACCTTCGCCCGGGCTGACTGCGATGTAGTTACCAGACACCAGGGTTTCCAGGCCTGAAATGCCCGCCAGGGTGACACTGGGCTTCACCAGCCAGAAGCGCGTCCCCTTGGTCAGATGCGGCTCGGCATCCTTGTTCATTTCGATCGTGGCGATAACACCTTGGTTCTCACCCTCGGCATCGAGCACCAGGCTCTTCACCTTGCCAACCGGCATCCCTTTGTAGATCACCTCGGTCTTGTTGGCGACGATGCCGTCGCCCGACTCGAAGCGCACTTCAATCTCCACACCGGCCTGGCGGTAAGCCTGCCAAGCGAGCCAACCACCGATCATCAAGGCGATCAAAGGCAGGATCCAGATGGCCGACCAGTTCGAGGCTGGGCGGGTTTTAGCCGTTGGCAGGTCACTCATGGTCGTCATCCGACTCCGTGTTATCCCAAATCAGTCGGGGATCGAAAGTTAAAGCAGCAAACATTGTCAGGATCACCACAGTTGCGAAGGCGACGGCGCCCAAATTGGCTTCGACACTGGCTATTCGGCCGAAATTCACCACTGCCACGAGAATGGCAATGACGAAGATATCCAGCATGGACCAGCGCCCGATGAATTCGATGAAGCGGTACATGAATATCCGTTGCCGGGCCGAAAGCGGCTGCCGCCGTTGTACGGAGTACAGCAGCAAACCGATGCCTACCAGCTTGAAGGTCGGCACCAGGATGCTGGCAATGAACACCACTGCAGCGATCGGCACCATGCCGTGCTTGAGCAAGGTAATGACCCCGGACATGATCGTGTCCGGGCTGCCTTGGCCGAGGGTACTCACGGTCATGATGGGCAACACGTTGGCCGGAATGTACAGAATCGACGCGGCAATCAGCAGCGCCCAGGTGCGCACGATGCTGTTCGGACGCCGCGCATGCACTACAGCGCCACAACGTGTGCAGCTTTGCGATTTACTGTCCGGCGCCTGCCGGTTCAGCTCATGGCATTCATTGCAGACCAGAATGCCCGCATCAATCGCCCGCATGCAGGTCCTCCCCCGATAGCGCACTCCAGATCTGGTGCGGTGACATCACCACTTCCAGCCAAACCTGAATCAACAACAGGCTGATAAAACAGAACAACCCTAACCCTACGGTCAACTCAGCCAGGTCGACCAGCTTGACGATGGCCACCAGCACACCCATGAAATAGACCTCGAGCATGCCCCAATCGCGCAGGTGGTGATAGATACGGTAGAACAGCAGGCCCAAACTGCGCCCCACGTTCAGGCGAATACTCAGCAATACAGCCAGTTGGCACAGCAACTTGGTTAATGGAATGGCCATGCTGCAGAGGAAAACCACCACCGCCACGCCACGCATTTCCGAGTTGTACAGGCCTAGCACACCACTCCAGACAGTATCGTCAGACGTTTGGCCAAGCAGGTGCAGCTGCATGATGGGCAGAAAATTGGCTGGCACGAACAGCAACAAGGCCGTCAGTACCAAGGCCAGGCTGCGATTGACCACATTGTGCCGGTGAGCATACAGCTCGTAACCGCAGCGCGGGCAGAGGGCCTTTTCACCATGCTGTAACACGGGCTTGCGCAGCAGCAGGTCACATTCGTGGCAGGCCACGAGCTCTTCCAGCGGCAACCGGGCCAGCGATTCAGGTTCGACGGGATTGGACATAGAGTGCTTCTGAATAGGTGCGTGGGCCTATTCTAGTGTTCTGGCTCGAATTGTGGGAGCCGGCGTGCCCGTGAAGCGCACGGCGCGGTGAATGGCACCGGCTGTGCCGGTGTTCGCGGGCACGCCCGCTCCCGCAGTGATGGTGCCGGAGATTGTTTTTGGCCCATAAAGACAAAACCCCTACCTGCATGTGCAGATAGGGGTTTTGCGAAATGAATCTTGACGATGACCTACTCTCACATGGGGAAACCCCACACTACCATCGGCGATGCATCGTTTCACTACTGAGTTCGGGATGGGATCAGGTGGTTCCAATGCTCTATGGTCGTCAAGAAATTCTGTAGCCAGAATGTCCAGATGGACAGCCCAGCGAATTCGGATATGTGATGTTTGTGATGCCTTGCGAACTTTCGGTTCATGTCATCTTCACCACCGCAATCTGCGCTAGCAAATTGCTTGGGTGTTATATGGTCAAGCCTCACGGGCAATTAGTATTGGTTAGCTCAACGCCTCACAGCGCTTACACACCCAACCTATCAACGTCGTAGTCTTCGACGGCCCTTTAGGGGATTCAAGATCCCAGTGAGATCTCATCTTGAGGCAAGTTTCCCGCTTAGATGCTTTCAGCGGTTATCTCTTCCGAACATAGCTACCCGGCAATGCCACTGGCGTGACAACCGGAACACCAGAGGTTCGTCCACTCCGGTCCTCTCGTACTAGGAGCAGCCCCTCTCAAATCTCAAACGTCCACGGCAGATAGGGACCGAACTGTCTCACGACGTTCTAAACCCAGCTCGCGTACCACTTTAAATGGCGAACAGCCATACCCTTGGGACCGGCTTCAGCCCCAGGATGTGATGAGCCGACATCGAGGTGCCAAACACCGCCGTCGATATGAACTCTTGGGCGGTATCAGCCTGTTATCCCCGGAGTACCTTTTATCCGTTGAGCGATGGCCCTTCCATACAGAACCACCGGATCACTAAGACCTACTTTCGTACCTGCTCGACGTGTTTGTCTCGCAGTCAAGCGCGCTTTTGCCTTTATACTCTACGACCGATTTCCGACCGGTCTGAGCGCACCTTCGTACTCCTCCGTTACTCTTTGGGAGGAGACCGCCCCAGTCAAACTACCCACCATACACTGTCCTCGATCCGGATAACGGACCTGAGTTAGAACCTCAAAGTTGCCAGGGTGGTATTTCAAGGATGGCTCCATGAGAACTGGCGTCCCCACTTCAAAGCCTCCCACCTATCCTACACAAGCAAATTCAAAGTCCAGTGCAAAGCTATAGTAAAGGTTCACGGGGTCTTTCCGTCTAGCCGCGGATACACTGCATCTTCACAGCGATTTCAATTTCACTGAGTCTCGGGTGGAGACAGCGCCGCCATCGTTACGCCATTCGTGCAGGTCGGAACTTACCCGACAAGGAATTTCGCTACCTTAGGACCGTTATAGTTACGGCCGCCGTTTACCGGGGCTTCGATCAAGAGCTTCGCTTGCGCTAACCCCATCAATTAACCTTCCGGCACCGGGCAGGCGTCACACCCTATACGTCCACTTTCGTGTTTGCAGAGTGCTGTGTTTTTAATAAACAGTCGCAGCGGCCTGGTATCTTCGACCGGCATGAGCTTACGGAGCAAGTCCTTCACCCTCGCCGGCGCACCTTCTCCCGAAGTTACGGTGCCATTTTGCCTAGTTCCTTCACCCGAGTTCTCTCAAGCGCCTTGGTATTCTCTACCTAACCACCTGTGTCGGTTTGGGGTACGGTTCCCAGTTATCTGAAGCTTAGGAGCTTTTCTTGGAAGCATGGTATCAACCACTTCGTCGCCTAAAGGCAACTCGTCATCAGCTCTCGGCCTTGAAATCCCGGATTTGCCTAAGATTTCAGCCTACCACCTTAAACCTGGACAACCAACGCCAGGCTGGCCTAACCTTCTCCGTCCCTCCATCGCAATAACTGGAAGTACAGGAATATTAACCTGTTTTCCATCGACTACGCTTTTCAGCCTCGCCTTAGGGACCGACTAACCCTGCGTCGATTAACGTTGCGCAGGAAACCTTGGTCTTTCGGCGTGCGAGTTTTTCACTCGCATTGTCGTTACTCATGTCAGCATTCGCACTTCTGATACCTCCAGCAAGCTTCTCAACTCACCTTCACAGGCTTACAGAACGCTCCTCTACCGCATCATCATAAGATGATACCCGTAGCTTCGGTGCATGGTTTGAGCCCCGTTACATCTTCCGCGCAGGCCGACTCGACTAGTGAGCTATTACGCTTTCTTTAAAGGGTGGCTGCTTCTAAGCCAACCTCCTAGCTGTCTAAGCCTTCCCACATCGTTTCCCACTTAACCATGACTTTGGGACCTTAGCTGACGGTCTGGGTTGTTTCCCTTTTCACGACGGACGTTAGCACCCGCCGTGTGTCTCCCATGCTCGGCACTTGTAGGTATTCGGAGTTTGCATCGGTTTGGTAAGTCGGGATGACCCCCTAGCCGAAACAGTGCTCTACCCCCTACAGTGATACATGAGGCGCTACCTAAATAGCTTTCGAGGAGAACCAGCTATCTCCGAGCTTGATTAGCCTTTCACTCCGATCCACAGGTCATCCGCTAACTTTTCAACGGTAGTCGGTTCGGTCCTCCAGTCAGTGTTACCTAACCTTCAACCTGCCCATGGATAGATCGCCCGGTTTCGGGTCTATACCCAGCGACTAAACGCCCTATTAAGACTCGCTTTCGCTACGCCTCCCCTATTCGGTTAAGCTCGCCACTGAATATAAGTCGCTGACCCATTATACAAAAGGTACGCAGTCACCTAACAAAGTAGGCTCCCACTGCTTGTACGCATACGGTTTCAGGTTCTATTTCACTCCCCTCTCCGGGGTTCTTTTCGCCTTTCCCTCACGGTACTGGTTCACTATCGGTCAGTCAGTAGTATTTAGCCTTGGAGGATGGTCCCCCCATATTCAGACAAAGTTTCTCGTGCTCCGTCCTACTCGATTTCATTGATAAGAGATTTTCGTGTACGGGGCTATCACCCACTATGGCCGCACTTTCCAGAGCGTTCCACTAATCTCAAATCAACTTAAGGGCTGGTCCCCGTTCGCTCGCCACTACTAAGGGAATCTCGGTTGATTTCTTTTCCTCAGGGTACTTAGATGTTTCAGTTCCCCTGGTTCGCCTCTTGCACCTATGTATTCAGTACAAGATACTCAGCTTATGCTGAGTGGGTTCCCCCATTCAGAGATCTCTGGATCACAGTCTGTTTGCCGACTCCCCAAAGCTTATCGCAGGCTACCACGTCTTTCATCGCCTCTGACTGCCAAGGCATCCACCGTATGCGCTTCTTCACTTGACCATATAACCCCAAGCAATCTGGTTATACTGTGAAGACGACATTCGCCGAAAATTCGCATTTCGCTCAATTAAGAGCAGAACTCACAAATTTTACCTTAGCCTGATCACACACCAGTGAAAGTGCATGTCAGTCTATATCTATCACATATCCGAATTTTTAAAGAACGGTCTGACAAAAGTCAGAAATCAACATTCATCAACGAATGTTCATTTCTGAATTCTCATCAGCAAATGAATCAAGCAATTCGTGTGGGAGCTCATCAGCAGGCTGATGTCGTCGATTAAGGAGGTGATCCAGCCGCAGGTTCCCCTACGGCTACCTTGTTACGACTTCACCCCAGTCATGAATCACACCGTGGTAACCGTCCTCCCGAAGGTTAGACTAGCTACTTCTGGTGCAACCCACTCCCATGGTGTGACGGGCGGTGTGTACAAGGCCCGGGAACGTATTCACCGCGACATTCTGATTCGCGATTACTAGCGATTCCGACTTCACGCAGTCGAGTTGCAGACTGCGATCCGGACTACGATCGGTTTTGTGAGATTAGCTCCACCTCGCGGCTTGGCAACCCTCTGTACCGACCATTGTAGCACGTGTGTAGCCCAGGCCGTAAGGGCCATGATGACTTGACGTCATCCCCACCTTCCTCCGGTTTGTCACCGGCAGTCTCCTTAGAGTGCCCACCATAACGTGCTGGTAACTAAGGACAAGGGTTGCGCTCGTTACGGGACTTAACCCAACATCTCACGACACGAGCTGACGACAGCCATGCAGCACCTGTGTCAGAGCTCCCGAAGGCACCAATCCATCTCTGGAAAGTTCTCTGCATGTCAAGGCCTGGTAAGGTTCTTCGCGTTGCTTCGAATTAAACCACATGCTCCACCGCTTGTGCGGGCCCCCGTCAATTCATTTGAGTTTTAACCTTGCGGCCGTACTCCCCAGGCGGTCAACTTAATGCGTTAGCTGCGCCACTAAAATCTCAAGGATTCCAACGGCTAGTTGACATCGTTTACGGCGTGGACTACCAGGGTATCTAATCCTGTTTGCTCCCCACGCTTTCGCACCTCAGTGTCAGTATCAGTCCAGGTGGTCGCCTTCGCCACTGGTGTTCCTTCCTATATCTACGCATTTCACCGCTACACAGGAAATTCCACCACCCTCTACCGTACTCTAGCTTGCCAGTTTTGGATGCAGTTCCCAGGTTGAGCCCGGGGCTTTCACATCCAACTTAACAAACCACCTACGCGCGCTTTACGCCCAGTAATTCCGATTAACGCTTGCACCCTCTGTATTACCGCGGCTGCTGGCACAGAGTTAGCCGGTGCTTATTCTGTCGGTAACGTCAAAACAGCAAGGTATTAACTTACTGCCCTTCCTCCCAACTTAAAGTGCTTTACAATCCGAAGACCTTCTTCACACACGCGGCATGGCTGGATCAGGCTTTCGCCCATTGTCCAATATTCCCCACTGCTGCCTCCCGTAGGAGTCTGGACCGTGTCTCAGTTCCAGTGTGACTGATCATCCTCTCAGACCAGTTACGGATCGTCGCCTTGGTGAGCCATTACCTCACCAACAAGCTAATCCGACCTAGGCTCATCTGATAGCGCAAGGCCCGAAGGTCCCCTGCTTTCTCCCGTAGGACGTATGCGGTATTAGCGTTCCTTTCGAAACGTTGTCCCCCACTACCAGGCAGATTCCTAGGCATTACTCACCCGTCCGCCGCTGAATCAAGGAGCAAGCTCCCGTCATCCGCTCGACTTGCATGTGTTAGGCCTGCCGCCAGCGTTCAATCTGAGCCATGATCAAACTCTTCAGTTCAATACTGCTTGGGTTTTTAAGAAACCCTAAACTTGGCTCAGCAATCTCAAATGACTATGTGATTTCTCGCATGGCCACTTGTGATGCTGATAATCTTTTTGACTATCAGTCCATACTCACAAGCACCCACACGAATTGCTTGATTCGATTTGTTAAAGAGCGTTTGGTTAAGATCGTTTCGTCTCAACCGAGGCGCGCATTCTACGCTTTCCTCATTTGCTGTCAAGCGTTTATTTTGAAGTTTTTTGCGAGAAACTCGTTTAGCTTCAAACACTTGACTCACTGCGATCTCTCGTAGCGGGAGGCGAATCATACAGCGTTTAGAAGCGCTGTCAACCATCATCTCAACCGTTTTCGATCATTTGATCGTAGCCCTTACAGCGCTTTCCGAATCGGTTAACTCATTGAATCTCAAGGAGTTTGTCGTTCCGTTGTCGCTGGAAGTGGGGCGCATTATAAGGGGATTCGAGAGGGCGTCAACCTTTAATTTCAAGAAACCCCTAAAAAGCAAAACGGGGAGGCCTTCCGCCCTCCCCGCTCCCCTCACCCCTTACAAACTTGGGAACGCAAACTGCGATGCTTCATGGCTGGCCCGCTGCGGCCACCGCTGGGTGATCGCCTTGCGTCGGGTATAGAAGCGCACCCCGTCCGGCCCGTACGCATGCAGGTCACCGAACAACGAACGTTTCCAGCCACCAAAGCTGTGATACGCCACCGGCACCGGCAGCGGCACGTTGACACCCACCATGCCCACTTCGATCTCGTCGCAGAACAAACGCGCGGCCTCACCGTCACGGGTAAAGATGCACGTGCCGTTGCCATATTCATGTTCGTTGATCAGTTGCATGGCCTGTTCAAGGCTGTTGACCCGCACGACGCACAGTACCGGCCCGAAAATCTCTTCTTTATAGATACGCATCTCTGGCGTGACCTTGTCGAACAAGGTACCGCCCACAAAGTAGCCATCTTCATTCCCGGCCACTCGGAAGCCACGGCCATCCACCACCAGCTCGGCACCCGCGGCAACGCCTTCATCGATGTAGCCCACCACCTTGTCACGCGCAGCGGCAGTGACCAGTGGCCCCATGTCCAGACCACACGAGGTGCCTGCACCAATCTTCAAGGCTTTGATCTGCGGTTGCAGCTTGGCGATCAGCGCATCAGCCACCTGGTCACCCACGCACACCGCCACCGAAATGGCCATGCAGCGTTCGCCACACGAACCGTAGGCCGCCCCCATCAAGGCGCTGACCGCGTTATCCAGGTCGGCGTCCGGCATCAGTACCGCGTGGTTCTTGGCACCGCCCAGGGCTTGCACGCGCTTGCCGCGCTTGGTGCCCTCGGCATAGATGTACTCGGCAATCGGCGTAGACCCAACAAAGCTGAGCGCTTTCACTTCCGGTGCTTCGATCAACGCATCCACCGCTTCCTTGTCACCGTGCACCACGTTGAGGATGCCCTTCGGCAGACCGGCCTCCAGTAGCAATTGGGCGATGAACAGGGTGGAGCTAGGGTCACGCTCGGAGGGCTTGAGGATGAAGGCGTTACCACAGGCAATGGCCAGCGGGTACATCCACAGCGGCACCATGGCCGGGAAGTTGAACGGCGTGATACCGGCAACCACACCCAACGGCTGGAAATCAGACCAGGCATCGATGTTCGGGCCCACGTTGCGGCTGTACTCGCCTTTGAGCACCTCAGGCGCGGCGCAGGCGAACTCGACGTTCTCGATACCACGCTTCAGTTCGCCAGCGGCGTCTTCCAGCGTCTTGCCATGCTCTTCGCTGATCATTTGCGAAATGCGCGCTTCATTCTGCTCCAGCAGTTGCTTGAAGCGGAACATCACCTGAGCCCGCTTGGCCGGTGGCGTATTGCGCCAGGCCGGGAACGCCGCCTTGGCCGAGTCGATCGCTTCCTGCACGGTCGCGCGGCTGGCCAGCTCGACTTTGCGCACGGCCTGGCCGGTGGATGGGTTGAAGACATCGGCGGTGCGCTCACCCTTGGTAACCAGCTCGCCATGAATCAGGTGCTGAACAATGCTCATGCAAAACTCCAGATGAAGAAGGTAGAGGCCGGCGCGCGCTTGCGCACGCGCCGCGCAGCAAAATCAGAAAGATCAGTCGATCAGGTTCAGGGTTTCGCCGACAGCGTCGAACAGACGGTCCAGTTCATGCGGCTGGGTGTTGAAGGTTGGGCCGAACTGCAAGGTGTCGCCACCAAAGCGTACATAGAAGCCCGCGCGCCACAGTTTCATCGCCGCTTCGTAAGGGCGAACAATGGCATCACCGTCACGGGCGGCGATCTGGATCGCGCCAGCCAGGCCATAGTTACGGATATCGACGACGTTCTTGGTGCCCTTCACGCCATGCAGCAGCTTTTCGAAGTGCGGCGCCAGCTCGGCCGATGCCTGCACCAGGTTTTCCTTCTGCAGCAGGTCCAACGCAGCGATACCCGCGGCACAGGCCACCGGGTGGGCCGAGTAGGTATAACCGTGCGGGAACTCCACGGCGTACTCTGGCGTTGGCTGGTCCATGAAGGTTTGGTAGATCTCGCTGCTGGCAATCACCGCGCCCATTGGAATGGCGCCGTTGGTCACCTGCTTGGCGATGCACATCAGGTCCGGGGTTACGCCAAAGGCCTGCGAGCCGGTCATGGCGCCCATGCGGCCGAAGCCGGTAATCACTTCGTCGAAGATCAGCAGAATGTTGTGCTGGGTGCAGATTTCACGCAGGCGCTTGAGGTAGCCCTTCGGCGGCGGCAGCACACCGGCGGAACCGGCCATGGGCTCGACGATCACCGCAGCGATATTGGACGCGTCGTGCAGCTCGATCAGTTTGAGCATTTCTTCGGCAAGGGCGATGCCACCCTCTTCGGGCATGCCTTTGGAGAACGCGTTCACCGGCAATACGGTATGAGGCAGATGGTCGACATCCAGCAGTTGGCCGAACATCTTGCGGTTGCCATTCACCCCACCGAGGCTGGTGCCGGCGATGTTCACCCCGTGGTAGCCACGGGCACGGCCGATGATCTTGGTCTTGGTCGCCTGGCCTTTCAGGCGCCAGTAAGCCCGCACCATCTTCAGCGCCGTGTCGGCGCACTCGGAGCCCGAGTTGGTATAGAAGACGTGGTTCAGGTTACCTGGCACCAGGTCGGCGATCTTTTCCGCCAGCTGGAACGACAATGGGTGGCCGAACTGGAACGCCGGGGAGTAATCGAGCGTGCCCAACTGGCGGGTTACTGCGTCGGTGATTTCCTTGCGGGTGTGCCCGGCGCCGCAGGTCCAAAGGCCGGAAAGCGCGTCAAAGATCCTGCGCCCCTGGTCATCGACCAGGTGGTTGCCATCGGCCGCCACGATCAGGCGGGGGTCGCGCTGGAAGTTGCGGTTGGCCGTGTACGGCATCCAGTGGGCGTCAAGCTTGAGCTGGCTGGCGATACCCACGGGGGCGGTCTCAGGCATGTTCATCGGCGGTTCCTCGAAAGACGATCAGGCAACGATGGATGTGGTTGCAGCTAAGTTGGCACGCGGATAGAGTCTGAAAAAGCCTACATTTCTAATCTTCACACAGGCCGCTACTAAACTAATGAGCCGACGCCCCGATCCACTTGCGCAGGTCAGCGACTTCGACATCCGCCTGCTGAAGATCTACCGCAGCGTAGTCGAATGCGGTGGTTTTTCGGCCGCCGAGAACGTGCTGGGCATCGGCCGCTCGGCCATCAGCCAGCAAATGAACGACCTTGAGCAACGCCTGGGGCTGCGCTTGTGCCAGCGTGGCCGCGCCGGTTTCTCGCTGACCGAGGAAGGCCGCGAGGTCTACCATTCGGCCTTGCAACTGCTCAGCGCGCTGGAAAGTTTCCGTACCGAGGTCAACGGCCTGCACCAGCATCTGCGCGGCGAGCTGAACATCGGCCTGACCGATAACCTGGTCACCCTGCCGCACATGCGCATCACCCATGCCCTGGCCGAACTAAAAGACCGTGGCCCCGATGTGCGCATCCAGATCCGCATGATCGCGCCCAGCCAGGTCGAACACGGCGTGCTCGACGGCAGCCTGCATGTAGGCGTGGTGCCACAGACCAGCCCGCTTTCGGGCCTGGAATATCAACCGTTGTACAGCGAGCGTTCTTTGCTGTACTGCGCGGTCGGTCACCCACTGTTCTATGCCGACGACCAGCAGATCGACGACGAGCGCCTCAACAGCCAGGAAGCCATCACCCCCACATTCCGCCTGCCGGCCGAAATCCAGGCGCATTACCAGGCGCTGCACTGCACGGCCAGTGCTTCGGACCGTGAGGGCATGGCGTTTCTCATCCTTACCGGGCGCTACATTGGTTACCTGCCCGACCACTACGCCACGTTCTGGGTCCAGCAGGGCCGCTTGCGTGCACTCAAACCGCGCGAGCGCTTCTACGACCTGAGCCTGAGCTGGGTGACACGCAAAGGCCGGCGACCCAATTTGGTCCTGGAAAGCTTTCTCGACAGCCTGGCTGCGACACGCTGATGCCTGTCTCTGCCGCAAACGCTTGTCACCTTGGCACAGGCAGGTAATCTTGTCCGACAGCCGCAGCCACTGACCCGTACGGAATCGTCCATGACCCTAGAAGTCCCTGCGCATCGCCTATCCGCCTCGGGCAAGCCCGCGGGCCGCATCCGCCAGAAGAACGAACAGGCCATTATCCAGGCCGCCGAAGACGAGTTTGCCCGCCATGGCTTCAAGGGCACCAGCATGAACACCATTGCGCTGAAGGCAGGCTTGCCCAAGGCCAACCTGCATTATTACTTCACCAACAAGCTGGGCCTCTACATTGCCGTGCTCAGCAACATCATCGAGCTGTGGGACAGCACCTTCAATGCCCTGAGCGTCGAGGACGACCCCGGTGCAGCACTGAGCCAGTACATTCGCACCAAGATGGAGTTCTCGCGGCGCAACCCCCAGGCATCGCGTATTTTCGCCATGGAAGTGATCAGCGGCGGCACCTGCCTGACCGAGTACTTCAGTGCCGACTACCGCGAATGGTTCCGTGGCCGCGCCGCCGTGTTCGAGGCGTGGATGGATGCCGGCAAGATGGACCGGGTAGACCCTGTGCATCTGATATTCCTGCTGTGGGGCAGCACCCAGCACTATGCCGATTTCGCCACCCAGATCTGCCAGGTTACCGGCCGTAGCCGCCTGACCAAGCAAGACATGGAAGAAGCGAGCAACAACCTTATCCACATCATTCTCAAGGGCTGCGGCATCAAGCCGGCTGCCTGACCCACATTTATGCCCTCTACCCTGCTCGACCTCTGCGAATACCGCGAGGAAATCCGTAAAAGCCGCTTCATCACCCTGGCCGGGCCGATCACCAGTGCCGCCGAAGCGATGAGTTTCATCGAACGCCATAGCGACCTGGCCGCCACCCATAACTGCTGGGCCTGGAAGCTCGGCGCGCAGTACCGCAGCAGCGACGACGGCGAGCCCGGTGGCACTGCCGGGCGGCCCATCCTGGCCGCGATCGAGGCGCAGGACTGCGATCAGGTCGTGGTACTGGTGATTCGCTGGTACGGCGGTATCCAGCTGGGTACGGGCGGCCTGGCCAGGGCCTACGGTGGGGGCGCCAACAAATGCCTGCAACAGGCCCCCAAGCGGCTGCTGGTGCAGCGCAGCGAGTTCGCCTGCAGTTGCAGCTTCAGCGAATTGGCACTGGTAAAACTGCGCCTGGCCGAGGTCGATGGGCTGGTGCTCGACGAGCAGTTCACAGCCAACGGCGTGGACCTGTTAATCGCTCTGGGTGATGTCCACCTCGCGGCGTTGCAGCAGCAACTGGCCGACATTAGCCGCGGGCGTATACTGCTGCAAACGCGCTGAAACTGCCCACAACTGCTGTGGGCCTGCCTGTGGATAAGCTTGGGGAATTATGCTGCAAGGCAGAACAGGCAAGGCTTGTAGCGCTTCGATCATTATTTGATCGGCACTGCCGGCAGGCTCAAGGCACTGAATAAATTCAGGTTATCCCCAGCGTCAAGCCTACCCCCTCTGCAGCGTCAGCCCGCGTTTCACACAATAACTGTGGAGCAGCCTGTGGATAACCCGTGCGCCAACGTGCAAAGCCCCCAGCGGCAAGGGGTTTACAGCCGCTGCACATTTTTTGACCATCCGATTCTGGCAGAGCCTCTAAACTGCCACCTCCATCCAGCAAAACCAACAAGGAGCGCCCCATGGCTGACGCAAAAAACGCACTTATCATCGGCGCCTCGCGCGGGCTCGGCCTGGGCTTGGTGCAACGCTTGCAGGAAGACGGCTGGACCGTCACCGCCACCGTCCGCAACCTTCAGCAGCCCGGAGCCCTGGCAGCTGTGCCTGGCGTGCACATCGAGCAACTGGAAATGAACGACACAGCCCAGCTCGATGGCCTGCAACAACGCCTGCAAGGCCAGGTATTCGACCTGGTGTTCGTCAACGCCGGGGTCATGGGCCCACTGCCGCAAGACCTGGAAAGCGTGCACAAAGACGCCATCGGCGACCTGTTCATGACCAATGCCGTGGCCCCGATTCGCGTCGCCCGCCGCCTGGTCGGCCAAGTTCGCAACGGCAGTGGCGTGCTGGCCTTCATGAGTTCGGTCCTGGGCAGCGTCACTGTCCCCGACGGCGGAGAACTCTGCTTGTACAAAGCCAGCAAGGCGGCGTTGAACTCGATGATCAACAGCTTCGTCGTCGAACAACAACGCCCCGACCTGTGCGTTCTGGCCATGCACCCTGGCTGGGTGAAGACTGACATGGGTGGCGAACACGCAGAGATCGACGTGCTCACCAGCACCCGCGGCATGCTTGAACAAATCAAGGCGCAAAGCGGTACGGGCGGCCTGCGCTTCATCAACTACAAAGGCGAAACCCTGACCTGGTGATTCATCAGGTCGCAGCCCGGCCGGGCGCAATACCCGGCCAGCCCCTGTAGAATGCCGGCAACCGTACCTGATTGAGACATGCCCTTATGTATGACTGGTTGAACGCCCTGCCCAAGGCGGAACTGCACCTGCACCTTGAAGGCTCGCTGGAGCCTGAGCTGCTGTTCGCCCTGGCCGAGCGCAACAAGATCGCCCTGCCTTGGGCCGATGTGGAAACCCTGCGCGGGGCCTATGCCTTCAACAATCTCCAGGAGTTCCTGGATCTGTATTACCAGGGCGCCGATGTATTGCGCACCGAGCAGGACTTCTATGACCTGACCTGGGCCTACCTGCAGCGCTGCAAGGCGCAGAACGTGATCCATACCGAGCCGTTCTACGACCCGCAAACCCACACCGACCGGGGTATCCCCTTTGAAGTGGTGCTCAACGGGATCAACCAGGCGCTCAAGGATGGCCGCGAGCAGTTGGGCATCAGCAGTGGCCTTATCCTGAGCTTCCTGCGCCACCTGAGCGAAGAGGAGGCACAAAAGACCCTCGACCAGGCGCTGCCCTTCCGCGATGCGTTCATTGCCGTTGGCCTGGACAGCTCGGAAATGGGCCACCCGCCCAGCAAGTTCCAGCGCGTATTCGACCGCGCGCGTAGCGAGGGCCTGGTTGCCGTCGCCCACGCTGGCGAAGAAGGCCCGCCCGAGTACATCTGGGAGGCGCTGGACCTGCTGCAGGTCAAGCGAATCGACCACGGCGTACGCGCCATCGAAGATGAGCGGCTGATGCAGCGCATCATCGACGAACAGATCCCGCTGACCGTGTGCCCGCTTTCCAATACCAAGCTCTGCGTGTTCGACCACATGAGCCAGCACAACATCCTCGACATGCTCGAGCGTGGCGTGAAGGTCACCGTGAACTCGGACGACCCGGCGTATTTCGGCGGCTACGTCACGGAGAACTTCCACGCCCTGCACACTCACTTGGGCATGAGCGAAGACCAGGCCCGCCGCCTGGCCCAGAACAGCCTGGACGCCAGGCTCGTCTGACGCGCGGCTCAACCCACCTGCAAGGTGGCTACGCGGGCTATGCGATTGATCTGCTGGATGCCCAGCGCCGAGATATGCAATGCCCGCGTGTCCTCGGCCTCGCGCATCCAGCCAGATTGCAGGAACAGCCGGAACAAGGCCTGACCCAACACGCCCCCCAGGTGCGGCGCCTGGTCGTTCCACTCGGTGCAGCGGCAGATCACGCAGCCACGCTGGTGGTGCGGCGCCAAGGCATCGATGTACACCCCTACCAGGGCCAACTGCGCCCGCCCTTCATCACTGACCATCAACAGGCGGCCACTGCCTTCCAGCCAGCCCGCGACCACCATGCGGTGGTATAGCTCACTGGCCAGTTCGCCCCCCAGGTGATCCCCACAGCGACGCGCCCGGCGCAGCGACATGGGCAGCGGTGACACCGGCGCCTTGGCCCGCTCCCCCCTGGCGCTTTCCAGTTGCACGCTGGCCAGGGCCTCTACCGCCGCCCCGACCTGCGGGGTGGCCAGGCGAAAATAGCGTTTGCGGCCACGGGCCTCATGCCTCAGCAGCCCAGCCGATGACAGCAACGACAAGTGCGCGCAAGCCGACGACGAGGTCAGGCCGGTCATCATCGCAAGCTCGTTGGCCAGGCGCGGCGTGCCGTCGATCAATGCCCACAACATGGCACTGCGCTTGGGGTCGGCCATCAGGCTGGCGATCTGGCTGATACTGCTGACTGCGTTCATGTCCCTGTAACTCCCTGCAAGTTCACTGTGTGGATGCGATGGCCAACCCTGGCAGGGAAGCACCTCTCGCTGGCACTGGCCTGGATCGCCAGTATAAGCCGCAGAAATGCTCAATCTGGCAGCCCCACAACGCCCAGTCCCCGTCGAAAAGCCAGTGGGTATACCTACCCATTGCAAGTCGGGAACAGGACCGATGCGACGGCGAAAACCCTGTGCCTAGGCATTTCGGCCGGTTGCGGCAGACGCTCGTAAACTCAGCAGGAAAAAAACCTTCGGCACGTTCGGACGTAGCCGACAGCCAGGTACTACAAGTAGCGCAAACTAAAGCGAACGTTTCCCGGCCTTGCAGGCATTGCAGCGCAACCGGCAAACACCCAATCAGGCACCGCCAGTCAGGACACTGAACCAGTGCATGGCAGAAGAGAGCAGCAGCGCTAAACTGGTTCCGCTCCCTTCTGGAGGTAAGCCGCGATGAAAATTGTCGTCAGCGCTTCGCGCCGAAACCCCGCCTGCCCCTGGCAGGTCCAGCTCGATCAACATGTAGTCGGTTTTCGCAGCGAGGCCGAGGCACGGGCCTTTGTCGCCACGCTGGAAAGCCGCCTGCGCGCCCCTCACCCGCTCAAGCGCGAACCCTGGCCTGCAAACGGCGGGTCAGTAGCGCGGCACTGACTGCCAATCCACCGCAAAGGCAGATCACCAGGGCCATCGGCACGGCACTGCCATCGTGCAGCAGCCCAACCAGGGCCGCTGCGCCCGCCGCCACACTGAACTGGACACAGCCCATCAGCGCCGAGGCACTGCCGGCACGCGCGCCCTGGCCGCTCATGGCGCAAGCCGAGGCATTGGGGATGATGCAACCGAGGCTGGCAATGCAGATGAACAACGGCACCAGCAGCGGCCACAACGCGGTCGGCCGCAACGCCGTCACCCCGAGCAGCGCCAGCCCGGCCCCCAGGTACAGCCACACGGCACGGGCCAGCAGGAAGGCCGGCCCACGCTTGGCCAGCAAGCGGGCGTTCACCTGCGCCACCAGGATAAAGCCCGCTGCGTTGGCACCAAACAGCCAGCCATAGTGCTCGGCTGGCACGCCATACAGCTTGATGAACACGAAAGGTGAACCGGCGATGTAGGCGAACATGCCGGCAATGGCGATACCGCCCGTCACCGCATGGCCGAGGAACACCCGGTCTGCCAGCAGGCGCAGGTACTGGCGCAAAGCGCCGGACAAGGGCTGGCGCGGCATGTGCTCAGGCATGCTCTCCGGCAACCCGAGGCTTACCGCCAACAGGCAAGCGGCACTGAACAGGCTCAGGGTAAGGAAAATCGATTGCCAACCGGCCACATTCACCAGCACCCCACCCAGCATCGGCGCCAGGATCGGTGCCAGGCCCATGACCAGCATCAACTGCGAGAACACCTTGGCCGAGGCGACCGGGTCGCACTTGTCGCTGACGATGGCCCGCGACAGCACCATGCCCGCACAACCGCCAAGGGCCTGGACGAAGCGGGCCAGCACCAGGGTGTCGAGGTCGGGGGCATAGGCGCAGGCCAGTGACGCCAGGGTGAATACGGTCACGCCGAACATCAGCGGCTTGCGCCGGCCAAAACGGTCAGCCACCGGCCCGTAAGCCAGTTGGCCGATGGACAGGCCAAGGAAATAGGCGGCCAATGTGGCCTGGACGTGTTTTTCGTCGGTGGCGAACGCCTGCGCCATGGCCGGGAAGGCAGGCAGGTAGAAGTCGATCGCCAAGGGCCCGAACGCACTGAGTGCGCCCAGGATGAGCACCATTCGCAGGTTCATCAGGAATCCATAGCAGGCTAAGCAAGTAGATGATTCTACCTGCTGTCGCCCCTAGGAATGTGAAAACATTTGCAACAAACCTAGGCACTGTCGCGATGGGCCGGACAGCGGCCCCACCGTCAGGGCCTCAACCCAAAACCCGGGTCGACGCCTGTTATCCCACCTCAGCCTGATACCCTTCATCGCGGATGGCCGCCAGAACCTGCTCCTGCGCCAACGTACTCTGCACCCGCACCTGTTTGGCCATCAAGTCGACTTCGACCTTGGCGGCCGCATCCTGCTCCTGCACTGCCCGCGTCACGGCCTTTACACAGTGGCCACAGGTCATGCCTTGTACATTGAACACTTGCATAGGGTTGCCTCCTTCAGGTTTTCCACGAGTTTCAAGCTTGCCATCAGGGCAAGGTCAAGTGCCGTGTGGAACAGCTGGGGTGGAAATCCGCACGCGCGTCGGCCAAGCTGCGCCTTTGACGATCAGCCAAGCAGGAGATTTTTCATGTTCAGGGCAGCATTGGGCGTCGTCGGGTTGGTCAGCGCACTGACTGTGGTGCCACCGGCCAGCGCAGAGGACAACTCGGCCTACAGCGTACTGATCATTTCCCGGGAGCGCCTGGAAGTGGCTACCAGCTGTGAAATCGGGGTGTACCTCAATGATCAGCTTTCCGGGCGGGTGTTTCAGGAGCAATCCACCTCGTTCAACCTGCCGCCTGGCCCGGTCGATGTGCGCCTGCGCCTGTTGCCTGGGCAAACCCCGGGTTGCGCGCCAGGCATCGAGGACCAACGCAGCACACGTTTGAACCTGCAGGCGGGCCAGATCAACAAATATCGCATCACCATGGGTCATTATGGGCTGGAGTTGACGCGCGCCGACCTAGGCTATTGACCTTCCCCGCATGGCAAGGTTGATGCTGCAGCCCTGCCCAAGGAGGAGAGCCATGCCCGCATCCACCACCTATGACCTGCCGATCTCCGGCATGACCTGCGCCAGCTGTGCTGGCCGGGTCGAGCGCGCATTGCGCAAGGTCAGCGGCGCTGAACACGTCAGCGTCAACCTCACCACTGAAAAAGCCCGGGTCCAGGCCCCGGCCGACCGCCTGCCAGCCTTGGTCGATGCAGTACGTGAAGCGGGCTACGGCGTGCCCACGCGCACGCTGGAACTGCAGATCGGCGGCATGACCTGCGCCAGTTGCGTGGGCCGTGTGGAGCGGGCCCTTGGCAAAGTGCCCGGGGTGGAACGGGTGAGTGTCAACCTGGCCAATGAACGTGCCCACCTTGAAGTGCTGGCCGCCCTCGACGACAACCTGCTGATCGAAACGGTACACAAGGCCGGCTACAGCGCCGGCGTGCCGCAAGCCGCCAAAGACGAGCAGGCCGCCGCCCAGCGCCGCCTGCGTAACGACCGCCTGGCAGTGGCTGCAGCATTGCTGCTGGCGCTGCCATTGGTGCTGCCCATGCTGGTGCAGCCATTCGGCCTGCACTGGATGCTGCCCGCCTGGGCGCAATTCCTGCTGGCCACCCCTGTGCAGTTCATTCTCGGCGCCCGCTTCTATATCGCCGCCTGGAAAGCCGTGCGTGCCGGCGCCGGCAACATGGACCTGCTGGTTGCCCTGGGGACCAGCGCCGGTTACGGCCTTAGCCTCTATCAATGGGCCCAGGCCCCCGCCGGCATGGCCCCGCACCTGTACTTCGAGGCCTCGGCGGTGGTGATCGCTTTGGTGCTGCTGGGCAAGTACCTGGAAAGCCGTGCCAAACGCCAGACCGCCAGCGCCATTCGCGCCCTCGAGGCCCTGCGCCCGGAGCGCGCAGTGCGCGTGGTTGGCGACCGGGAAGAAGATGTGGCGATCGCCCAGCTGCGCCTGGGTGACTTGGTGCTGGTCAAGCCCGGCGAGCGCTTTCCGGTCGATGGCGTGGTCGAGGATGGCAGCAGCCATGCCGATGAAGCCCTGATCAGCGGCGAGAGCCTGCCAGTGCCCAAACACCCCGGCGACAGCGTCACCGGTGGCGCCATCAATGGCGAAGGCCGGCTGCTGGTACGCACCGAAGCCCTGGGCACCGAGACTGTGCTGGCGCGCATCATCCGCCTGGTGGAAGACGCGCAGGCCGCCAAGGCGCCGATCCAGAAGCTGGTCGACCGGGTCAGCCAGGTATTCGTCCCGGCCGTGCTGGTGCTGGCGCTGCTGACCCTGCTGGGCTGGTGGCTGGCTGGCGCGGCGCTGGAAACCGCCCTGATCAACGCCGTGGCCGTGCTGGTCATCGCCTGCCCTTGCGCCCTTGGCCTGGCCACACCGGCAGCGATCATGGCCGGCACCGGCGTCGCCGCCCGCCATGGCATCCTCATCAAAGATGCCGAGGCGCTGGAGCGTGCGCATGCGGTGAACCGTGTGGTGTTCGACAAGACCGGTACCCTGACCTCGGGCAGCCCGCGGGTAGTCCACAGCCAGGCACTGGTCGGCGACAGCGCCAGCCTGCATCGCCTGGCCGGCGCCCTGCAACGGGGCAGTGAACACCCGTTGGCCAAGGCGGTGCTGCAGGCCTGCACCGAGCAAGGCCTGCAGGTACCCAGCGTCAGCGACAGCCAGTCGCTCACCGGGCGCGGCATTGCCGGGCGTGTCGAGGGCCGTGAGCTGGCACTGGGCAACCGCCGCTTGCTCGATGAAAGCGGGCTGCAGCCCGGCGGCCTGGCCGACCAGGCACGCGCCTGGGAAGCCGAGGGGCGTACCCTGTCGTGGCTGATCGAACGCGGTCAGCAAGCACAGGTGCTGGGCCTGTTCGCCTTTGGTGACAGCCTCAAGCCCGGCGCCGCCGAGGCCATCGACACCCTGCATGCGCAGCACATCAGCAGCCATCTGCTGACTGGCGATAACCGGGGTAGCGCCAAGGTGGTCGCCGAAGCCTTGGGCATCGACGATGTGCACGCCGAAGTGCTGCCGGCCGACAAGGCCGCGACTGTGGCGGCGCTCAAGCAGGCTGGCGTGGTCGCCATGGTCGGCGACGGCATAAACGACGCGCCGGCGTTGGCCGCCGCCGACATCGGCATCGCCATGGGGGGGGGCACCGACGTGGCGATGCAGGCAGCCGGCATCACCTTGATGCGCGGCGACCCGCGCCTGGTGCCCGCTGCGCTGGAAATCAGCCGCAAGACCTACGCCAAGATCCGCCAGAATCTGTTCTGGGCATTCATCTACAACCTGATCGGTATCCCGCTGGCTGCACTGGGCTACCTCAACCCGGTACTGGCGGGCGCCGCCATGGCCTTGTCCAGCGTCAGCGTGGTCAGCAACGCGCTGTGGCTGAAGGCCTGGAAACCCGCCCGCGCCCCCCAGGAGGCAAAATGAACATTGGCCAGGCCGCCCGCCGTAGTGGGCTCAGCACCAAGATGATCCGTTATTACGAATCCATCGGCCTGCTCAAGCCGGCCACGCGCAGCGACAATGGCTACCGCCTGTACCGGGACGAGGACTTGCACAGCCTGGCGTTCATCAAGCGCTCACGCGACCTGGGGTTTTCCCTGGAAGAAGTGGGCAAGCTGCTGACGCTGTGGCAAGACCGCCAGCGGGCCAGCGCCGATGTGAAGGCATTGGCGATGCAGCATATCGATGAACTGAACCGGCGCATCGAGGAACTGGTCAGCCTGCGCAACACACTTGGCGAGCTGGTATCCCACTGCCAGGGGGATGACCGCCCAGACTGCCCGATCCTCAGCGACCTGGCCAATGGCACCGCTGGCAACTGCTGCCGCTGACGTTTGGTATGCCAAAAGCGTCCTTCCACGACCGAATAGTCACCAATCACGACTTTATCCAATAAATACGGGCGCTTCGGCTACATAAAACCCGGTTGCTGCCGATGCACTGGTTACCTGCCTCGTGTGTCGACTACAACAATTCCGGGAGCGTCGATGAGCATCAAACAGAAACTGACCTGGGCATTCGCGGTCATCGCCGGTTTGCCCATCGTGCTGGTGGCCACCCTGGTGGTCCTTAACCTGCGTGGCGAAGCCCGCGATGGATTCCTTGACGGCAGTAGCCGGGAAATCCGCCAGGTCAGCAACGCGATGAACATCTTCTTCCAGGGCATCAACCAGAACGTCGAGTACCTGGCCGCGCAACCGATGGTGGCCGCCACAGGCAGCAACCTGAACAAGTTCCTGAGTGCCAACCCGTCCTACGAGCTGGGCGATCAGGACAAGCAAGTGCTGGACTTCTTCACCCGCCTGGCAGATTCGCACCCCAACTATGCCTACGTGTCCTACGGCGTCAATGACGGCGGTTACGTCGGCTGGCCAGCAGGGCAGAAGTTCGTCAACTACGACCCACGCACACGGCCGTGGTACCAGTTGGCCATGGCCAACCCTGGCAAGACCGTGCGCACCGGCGCCTATTACTGGGCCGCCGATGACGCGGTGCTCATCAGTACCGTGCGCACGGTAGCCAACCAGTTGGGCAACCCCGGCGGTGTGGTCAACATCGACGTTTCGCTCAAAGGCCTGACCGAGATCGTCAAGCAGATCAAGCTGGGCGAGAGCGGCTACCTGATGCTGGTGGAAAGCAACGGCAACGTGATGGTCGACCCGCGCGACGCCGGCCACAACTTCAAGCAACTGGCCAGTTTTGGCGACGGCTATGCCGAGTTGGCCCAGGCCGGCAAGGGCCTGGCCGAAGTGGAGCTCAATGGTGTGCGCTACATGGCCAACGTCTACCCCGACGAGCGCCTGGGCTGGACCTTCATCGGCCTGATCGAGCAAGGCGAAGTGATGCAGACCACCACCCGCCTGACTTGGCTCATCGGTGTGGTCGCCTTGGTCCTGGCCACCCTGTTCGCCGTGGTCGGCGCCGCCTTCGCCAAACTGATCGTGCGCCCGATCAACAGCGTCACCAATGGGCTGGAAGACATTGCCCAGGGCGAGGGCGACCTGACCCGCAGCCTGGAAATTCGCGGCCGCGACGAAACCGCTCAGCTGGCCAACTGGTTCAACCAGTTCCTCGGTGCCATTCGTAGCCTGATCCAGCACATCGGTGCGGCAGCCAGCCAGATCCTCAGCACTTCGCACAGCTCGACCCAGGTGTCCAGCAACATGGCCGAAGCTGCAGGCCGCCAGCGCGAGGCCGTGGACATGGTGTCCACCGCCTTCCACGAAATGGTTGCCACCGCCAACGAAGTGGCGCGCTCGTGCAGCCAGGCGGCCCAGTCTGCGGACAGCGGCCAGCAACAGGCCCGTGAAGGTCAGCAGCAGATCGATGCGGCGGTAAACAGCGTCGACCGCCTGAGCCAGGAAATCGAGCAGTCGGCGCAGTCGATCCAGCAACTGGAGCGTGACAGCAACGCCATCCAGTCGATCCTCGGCACCATTCGCTCGATTGCCGAGCAGACCAACCTGCTGGCCCTGAACGCCGCCATCGAGGCCGCGCGGGCCGGCGAGCAAGGCCGTGGCTTTGCCGTGGTGGCCGATGAAGTGCGGGCGCTGGCCAAGCGCACGGCCGACTCCACTGCAGAAATCGATGGCTTGCTGGGCAACCTAGCCAGCCGCACCTCCGAGGTGGCTGCGCAGATGCATGCCAGCCTGGAAGTATCGCAGCAATCGGTCAGCCGTATCGGCCTGGCCCGCGACAGCTTCGGGCAGATCCGGGAGTCGGTAGACGTGATCCGTGACATGAACACGCAGATTGCAACCGCAGCCGAGGAACAGCACCAGGTAGCCGAAGATATCAACCGCCACATCAGCCAGATTCATGGGGATGCGCAGTTGGTGGCCGAGCTGGCCCAGGCAGCACGCCAGGATTCGGAAAGCCTGGCCGGGTTGTCCAATGAACTGGACGTACTGGTGCGCAGGTTCCGCACCTGATCAGGCGCCGGTGAATGCCGCTCCGTACCGGGGCGGCTTCAGCTACACATAGGCCAGCACCGGTAACCCCTGGTCAAAGCCTCAACTCCCCCGGCGTTGCCCCAAACAGCTGCTTGAACGCCGCAATGTACGCGGATGTGGAATCATACCCACAACCCAGCGCCGCCTCGGTCACGCTCTCCCCCGCCTCCAGCAACGCCAGCGACGACAGCAAGCGCATGCGCTGGCGCCAGTTGCGAAAGCTCAAGCCGGTTTCACGCTGGAACAGGCGCATCAGCGTTTTTTCGGAACACCCCAGTTGCCGCGCCCATTGCTGCAAGGTCTGCGCCTGGTCGGGTGCTGCAATCAAGCCATTGCACAGCGCCAGCAAACCCGGGTGGCGCGGCAACGGCAAGGAAAAGCCGACTTCCGGCAGGGTTCGTAACTGGTCGAGCAGCACCGCCACCAGCCGCGCCTGCGCACTGTCGCCCTCTGGGTAATCGGCTGGGTACAGGCAGAACTGCTTGATCAACTCACGCGCCAGCGGCGTCACCTCCAGTACCCGACACTGCGGGGCAGCCCAGGGGCAGGCGTCCCGGCGCACATACAGGCTGCGCATCTCGGCCTGCATCGAGGTCACCACCGCATGCTCGGCGTCAGCCGGGATCCACACCCCCCACTGCGGTGGCGCAAAGTAGCTCCCTGCGTCGGTATAAACACCGAGCACGCCGCTGATAGCGTAGGAAAACTGTACCCAGTCGTGCTGGTGGCGTGTGGTCCAGGAACCGGCGCCCAGGCTTTCGGCACGTGCGTACAGTGGCCTGGGCAAGTGCTTGAGTTCAGGAATGGGACGGGGCTGTCCGATGATCGGCATGGCGGCTTCTGTTAGTTCTGACCAGACAAGCCTAACAGTTACCGCCAACGCCTGCGGGATATCTGCCGCCTGCTGCGCGGGGATGCCTGCCAAACAGACGGCGGTTCTTCACCGCTCGACGATGACCGTGACCCCTTGCCCGCCCGCCGCACAAATGGAAATCAGGCCGCGCCCCTTCCCCGCCGTTGCCAGCAATTTTGCCAGGTTGGCCAGTATGCGCCCGCCGGTGGCGGCAAACGGGTGCCCGGCAGCCAGCGAACTGCCCTTGACGTTGAGCTTGCTGCGGTCGATAGCCCCCAACGGCGCATCCAGCCCCAGCCGCTCACGGCAGTAGCCCGCGTCTTCCCAGGCCTTGAGCGTACACAGCACCTGGGCAGCAAAGGCTTCGTGGATTTCGTAGTAGTCAAAGTCCTGCAACGTCAGGCCATTGCGTGCCAGCAAGCGTGGCACTGCATAGACCGGCGCCATCAGCAGCCCCTCGCGGCCAGTGACGAAGTCCACCGCTGCGGTTTCACCATCGACCAAGTGCGCCAGCACCGGTAACCCCTGTTGCGCGGCCCACTCTTCACTGGCCAGCAGCACCAGCGACGCACCATCGGTCAAGGGCGTGGAATTGCCTGCTGTCAACGTACCCTGGCCACTGCGGTCGAAGGCCGGCTTGAGCTTGGCCAACTGCTCCAATGTCAGGTCTGCGCGCAGGTTGTTGTCGCGCATCAGCGACAGGAACGGTGTCAGCAGGTCATCGTGCCAACCTTCGGCATAGGCCGCCGCCAGCCGCTGGTGGCTGAGCAACGCCAACTCGTCCTGGGCGGCACGGTCAATCTTCCAGGCCTGGGCCATACGTTCGCAATGCTCGCCCATCGACAACCCGGTGCGCGGCTCGCCGTTGCGTGGCAACTCAGGGCGCAGATGGTGCGGGCGCAACTGCAGAAAAGGCTTGAGCCGTTCGCCCAGGTTTTTGCCACGGTTGGCTTGCAGCAGGATATGACGCAGGCCTTCGTTGACCGCAATCGGCGCATCCGACGTGGTGTCCACGCCACCGGCAATGCCGCTGTCGATCTGCCCCAGCGCAATCTTGTTGGCCACCAGCAGCGCGGCCTCCAGGCCGGTGCCGCAAGCTTGCTGCAGGTCGTAGGCAGGGGTTTGCGGCGAAAGCCGCGAACCCAGCACACATTCGCGGGTCAGGTTCATGTCGCGGGACTGCTTGAGCACCGCGCCAGCGACCACCTCACCCAAGCGCAGCCCATGCAAGCGATAGCGCTCGATCAGCCCTTCGAGGGCCGCGGTCAGCATCGCCTGATTGCTGGCGGTGGCGTAGGCCCCATTGGAGCGGGCAAAGGGAATTCGGTTGCCGCCCAAGATCGCGACCCGGCGAAGTGAACGCATATGCCTGTTCCTCCTGAAACAAATTGAACCGTACAGCCTAGGTGTTCTTACCCTGGTCGAACGACCATGCCACAAACTTGGTCCACACTTTCAAGCTTGCCTTTGCGGAGACCTACTCATGAGCGATCGCTACCTCGGTTTTGCCAACTCCAATCTTGGCCGCCGCCTGGTGGATGCCCTGGGCCTGCCACGCCCTGCGCCTTTGGAGCGTTGGCAGGCTGGCCGCCTGCGCCCAGTGGAGGGGGCGCTGGTGCTGGGTGGCGGCCCCCTGGCAGGCCAGGTCGAAGCCTTTGCCGCACGCCTTACCGATAACGTATACCGTTTCAATGCCGAGCACCTGAAGGGCGAGCCTTGGGTCGCTGGCCTGGGGCCGAAAATCAAAGCCGTGGTGTTCGACGCCAGTCACTTGTCCGACAGCGATGAGCTGAAGCAGTTGCGCGAATTTTTCCAGCCGCTGCTGCGCAGCCTGGGCCCGTGCGCCCACGTCGTGCTGCTGGGCCGGCCACCGGAAAGCCTCGACAACCCGCTGGCCAGTATCGCCCAGCGCGCCCTGGAGGGCTTCAGCCGCTCGCTGGCCAAGGAGCTGCGCAATGGCGCAACCGCTCAGTTGCTGTACGCCGGCCCCGGCGCTGAAGACCAACTGGAAGGTGCCCTGCGCTTCTTCCTCTCGCCCAAGAGCGCGTTCATCTCCGGCCAGGTGCTGCGCCTTGAAGCTTGCGCCAGCCAGGTCGAGGACTGGACCCGCCCATTGGCTGGCCGCCGTGCACTGGTTACCGGCGCCGCGCGCGGTATCGGCGCGGCCATTGCGCAAACCTTGGCACGTGACGGTGCCGACGTTCTGCTGCTGGATGTGCCACAGGCCAGCCGGGAACTCGATGCACTCGCTGCTCGGCTTGGCGGCAAGGCCCTGGCGCTGGACATCTGCGCCAGCGATGCCGCCGCACAACTGCTGGCTGCCCTGCCCGACTCAATAGACATCGTTGTGCACAATGCTGGCATCACGCGCGACAAGACCTTGGCCAACATGACCCCGGACTACTGGGATGCTGTGCTCGCGGTCAACCTGAAGGCACCACAGGTGCTGACCCAGGCGCTGTTTGACAGTGGCGCCTTGGGTGAACACGCGCGCATAACCTTGCTGGCCTCGGTCAGCGGCATTGCCGGCAACCGCGGCCAGGCCAACTATGCCGCCAGCAAGGCCGGGCTGATCGGCCTGGCCCAGGCCTGGGCGCCGAGGCTCGCCGAGCGGGGCGCGAGCATCAACGCCGTGGCCCCCGGCTTCATCGAAACCCACATGACCGCCACCATGCCCATGGGCCTGCGCGAAGCCGGGCGACGCTTGAGTTCGCTGGCTCAGGGCGGTCGCCCACAGGACGTGGCCGAGGTCATTGCCTGGCTCAGCCAGCCGGGCTCGGGGGCGGTCAACGGCCAGGTGCTGCGTGTTTGCGGCCAGGCACTGATGGGGGCCTGACCATGAGCCGACAATGGCACGACCTGCATAGCCCGGCTGCCCGCCCCAGCCTGTACCTG
The DNA here is from genome assembly GCF_013305665.1 of Pseudomonas sp. NY5710. NCBI lineage: Bacteria > Pseudomonadati > Pseudomonadota > Gammaproteobacteria > Pseudomonadales > Pseudomonadaceae > Pseudomonas > Pseudomonas sp. NY5710. The sequence continues at coordinate 616,317 of NZ_CP045554.1, read as the reverse complement.
CGTGCCGCCAGCAAGCGCACGATCAGCGGTGAGCACCTGCCCGACGATGGCCTGCGCTGCTTCCTTCAGGTTGAGCCGGCCAACCTGGACGCCTACCGGCGGCTTTGCCACTTCCCCGACGATGGCCGCCTGCCGGCCACTTATCCACACGTCATGGCTTTTGCGCTGCAATTGCAGCTGATGACCGCCCGTGACTTTCCCTTCCCGCTGCTGGGGCTGGTGCACCTGCAAAATCGCATCGAAGTGCTGCGGCCACTGGGCGCTATCGAAGGGCTGCGCTTTGCGGTGTATGCGCACAACCTGCAGGCGCATGACAAAGGTGGCACCTTCGACCTGGTGACCGAAGCCGAGGATGGCATCGGCCTGCTGTGGCGTGAAACCAGCCGCATGCTGGTACGCGGGCTGAAGCTGGATGGCCAGGCCGACGCGCGTGCCGACGACGAACCGCCTCGCTTGCCCGAGGCCACCCGCTGGTATGCCGACAGTAACATCGGCCGGCGTTATGCCAAGGTGTGCGGGGACTACAACCCTATCCACCTGAGTGCGGTGAGTGCACGGTTGTTCGGCTTTCCCACGGCCATTGCCCATGGCATGTGGACAAAGGCCATGGCACTGGCCGCATTGCACGGGCACCTGCCGCACAGCGGCTATGCCTTCGAGGTGGCTTTCCGCAAGCCGGTCAGGTTGCCCTCCGAGGTGGTGCTCAGTGCCAGTGAGGCGGGGCCTGAGGGGGTGCTGCGGCTGGATGGGCATGGGGGCATGCTGCATATGCTCGGCCGCTGGGATCAGCTCTAGGGCTCATTGCCGGCCCCTGGGGCCGCAACGCGCGCCCCCTTGCTTTGCATCGGACCAGGGCAGAAGCTATGCAGCATTTGGAGACCCCCGATGAACCTGCAAGAGCTTACCCAACGCCTGCACCAGATCCGTGACAACAACGACTGGCGTGGCTTTCATAGCCCGAAGAATCTGGCCATGGCGGCCAGCGTCGAAATGGCCGAGCTGGTCGAGATTTTTCAGTGGCTGAGCGAAGACGAATCGCGCCAGCTGCCTGCCGACAAATTGGCCCACGCCGGGCAGGAAGTCGGTGACGTGGTGCTCTACCTGTTGCTGTTGTGCAGTGAGCTGGGCCTGGACATGGACCAAGTGGTGCGGGCCAAGCTGGCCGACAGCGAGAGGCGTTTCGCTCGATGAACGACCGTCATTTCGATGAACTGGCCACCCGCTTCGCGGAAAAGATCTACGGCGGCGCCAAGGGCGCGATCCGCCTAGCCGTTTTGCAGGCCGACCTGGCCGAGGCGCTGCCCGATCGCCCGTTGCGTGTTCTGGATATCGGCGCCGGCCTGGGTCACATGGCCTTGTGGCTGGCCGAACGTGGCCACCAGGTGACCCTGGCAGAACCAGCTGCGCCCATGCTCGACGGCGCCCGGGCCCGTTTTGCCGAAGCCGGCCAGACGGCCACCTTCGTCCAGGCCCCCTGGCAAGACCTGCTCGGCCAATTGAACGAGCCCTACGACCTGGTGCTGTGCCACGCCGTGCTGGAATGGCTGGCCGAACCCGAGAGCATCCTGCCCGTGCTGCACCAGCTCACCGCCACGGGTGGCTGGTTGTCGCTGGCGTTCTACAACCGCGACGCCCTGGTCTACCGCAACTTGCTCAAAGGCCATTTCCGCAAGCTGCGCAGCAACCGCCTGGAAGGTGAAAAGCAGAGCCTGACCCCTCAGAAACCGCTTGATCCACGCGAGCTCAAGGCGCACCTTGAACCCTTGTGGCAGGTGCAAAGTGAAAGCGGTGTGCGGGTGTTCCACGACTACATGCCCAAGGAGTTCCAGGCCAAGGCTGAACTGCTCGACCTGCTGGAAATGGAGCTGGCCTACCGCCGCCACCCTGGGTTCGCCGGGCTCGGGCGCTACCTGCACTGGGTCTGCCGCCCTCGCTGAGCGGCCTGCCGGGAGGAATACATGCCATACCGTCTGTTGTACCTGGCCCTGCTGCCGCTGGCCCTGGCTGGCTGCCAGAGCCCCAATCCGTATGTTGCCAGCAGCCGGCCGTTGCCCCCGGCGCCGGCCCAGGCGGCCGCTACCTTCGATGCCAGTGCCTACCCGGCACCGGTACGGGACTACGGGCGCTACCGCAGCTGGAGCTGGCGTAACGGCCGGTTGCCCAGTGGCTCGGCGGGGGCCGACCCAGCGCCCCTGGCCGATGCCGTTGGTGGTGCCCTCGACCAGCATGGCCTGCGCCCGGCGCGGGGCGGCCCCGGCGACTTGCTGGTAAGCGCCGACATGCGCCTTGAGAGGCGCTTGCGGCAAGTGCGCGATTACGACACCTATGACCCTTACCCCTACGGCAGCGTAGGCTATGGCGGTTACCGCCATGGCTACGGTGGCTATGCCAGCGTGCCAGTGGTGCGTACCTACGAGGTGCAGGTGATGGTGGTGCGCATCGACCTGTACGACGCGCGTACCGGCCAACCGGTATGGAGCGCCAGCGCCGAAAGCGGCAGCGACAAGGACTCGTCACGCGAACGCGAAAACGCCGTGCGCGATGCTGTGCACAAGGCGCTCAGCGGCTATCCTCCCAGTTAATAGCCAACGGAGAAACATCATGTTGCGCCGTCTCGTTCTACTGTCATTCGCGCTGGTATTGGCAGCCTGCTCAAGCAATAACGTTCAGCAGGATTTCGATGCCAGCCGCGACTTTGCCGCCTACCGCAGCTGGGCATGGCAGGAGCCAGGTTTGCAGTACCGCCCGGATGACCCTCGCATCAAGAGCGACCTGACCGAACAGCGCATCCGTACGGCAGTGGCCGAGCAGCTCGACCAGCGCGGCCTGCGCCCGGTGCAGGGCGGCGCGCGGCCAGACCTGACCGTACGCACGTACCTGATCGTCGAGCAGCGCCAGCAACAGATCACCACCAATTACGGCGGGGGTTGGGGTGGTTATTGGGGCGGGTACTGGGGTGGCCCCATGTACAACGAAACCCGCAGCGTCGATTACAAGGTGGCCACCATTCAGGTCGATCTTTTCGATGGCCGTGACGGCAAGCTGGTCTGGCGCGGCAGTGCCGAGCAGATCATGAACAACTACCCCCCGGGCCCTGAAGAGCGGAACAGCGCCATTCAAAACACCGTGGCCAAGGTGCTGGGCCATTACCCGCCGGGTAGCCGGAAATAACCTTCAAAAGCAGCCGGGGGCTCAAGCGCAGCCCCCGATGACAGCTACGACAAAATCCGTTCCGACCACGCCTTTTTCGGTTGCAAGGCCTACTTCTGCGCACGTTCCGGTCTATCTTCAGTCAAGGAAACCTGACTGACCGGGTAGAAGTGTTCAACTTTTAGGAAGGGCGACCTGCCAATGCAAAGCATCGTTCTGCTGCTGTGGCTTGCCTTGTGCTCCGAACAGGATGTGCGTCAACGCCAGATCTCCAACCTGCTCACCCTGGGTGTGGCCAGCTGTGCCCTGCTCTGGCTGTTCGCCACTGGCCATAGCTGGATGGGCGCCGATGCCAGCGATGCCGGATGGGCGCTGGCCATCGTCATGCTGTTGACCCTGCCAGGCTATATGTACGGCCACTTCGGCGCCGATGATGTCAAGCTGATGGGCGCCCTGGCCCTGGCCAGCGGCACGCAATACGTGCTTGGCACGTTCATTGGCGCTGGGGTCAGCGTGCTGATCTGGCTGCTTGCCCGTCGGCGTTTATGGCTGCTGCTCAACCCCAAGCTCAAGAAGCGCCTGCAAGCCCTGACCGAGGAGATGGGCGACAAGCAGGCGTTCGTCCCCTATGTGCTCGCCGGCTTTCTCCTGACAGCCGTATGGATCCAATAGCGATGCCTGCGGTCGGACAATGTGTACAGGGTTTGTACAGAATCGCCGTGTGCGACTACCTTGTACATTGCCAGAGCGTCTGGCCCGGGAGCAGGGCCGTATAGGAACAGGGAGTTGATCGTGTCCAAACCAGTAAGTGAAGTGAAGGTATTGGTGGTCGACGACCAAGCGGTCATTGTCGAGCAGCTGTGTGAATACCTTGAAACCGTGGGCTATGCCTGCGTACCCGCCTATTCCACCGACGAAGCCATCGAGCGTTACACGGCGGACCCCGCAGTCGGCCTTATCATCTGCGACCTGGACATGCCCGAGCGGGACGGCATTGAATTGGTGCGCGCCTTGAAGGAGATCGACGGCAGCCAACGCATGTTCGAGGCCATCATGCTGACCGGCCGGGGGGAAAAACAGGACGTGATCCCCGCGCTGCGCGCAGGTTTTGCCGACTATTACCAGAAACCCATGGACCTTGAGGAACTGCTCGAAGGCGTGCGCCGGCAGGAGCAGGCTTTGCTCGAGCGCCAGCGCAACTTCCGCAACCTGGGCGGCTTGAACCAGCGTTTGCAAGACTTGGCCGAGTCTGTGGACGAGCTGTATCAGGAGCTGGAGAAAGCCCGCGGCCAAGGCGCCCACCGGCGTGCCACGGATGGTGAAGAGAGCGAGAGCGAGCTACCCGCAGCGTTCGAGAAACTGTCGCCCCGCCAGTTGGAGGTCGCGCGGCTGGTGAGCAAGGGCAAGACCAATTACCAGATTGCCTGTGAACTGGGGATCACCGAGAACACCGTCAAACTGTACGTGTCCCAGGTGCTGCGGTTGACGCATATGCATAACCGTACCCAATTGGCGCTGGCGCTGACGCCCAGCTCATCGCCAGTGCATCAACGCTTCACTACCCACTGACCGGCGGTCTGCTGTATCCGGGGCGTATTACCGCCCCACATTGCCGTCGGGCACCTACTCACTGACCTGAAACACCACCCGGGCGGTCTCACCGCTTTCATCAAGGGCGCTGAGTTCGGCCTGGCCAACCTGGGGCAAACGCAGCAGCAGGCTGTCCTGCCCTAGGGTCTCCCCCAGCGGCTGGCCATTGAGGAACCACCAACGCCGGCCGCCGCCACCCAGGGCCGAAACATGCAACTGCAAAGGCTCGCTGCTGGTGGCCGGCCGGCGCAGATTGTCGCCCGGGCGCACCCCCACGATCGACAGCGGTGGTGCGCTGGCCGGTACCTGTGGCGGGCAGTTTGGGTCGATGGCCGGCAACCGTGCGGCACGCCGCTCCATCCGCGGTAGCCAAGGCTCCAGCGGTGCCGGCCACAGGGCAATATAGCGGGCCGTGGCGCCTGGGCAACTCCCATCCACACGCAAGCCATGCGGGTTGACCCACACCGTCTCGCGCAAGCCCAGGCCCAGCGGCTGGTCGGCGGCCTGCAAGGTTGGCGGCGTGGTGCCGTCCAAGGTCCAGGCAAACCGCTGGCGCCGGCAGTTACTATCCTGCCTGGCCATGGGCTGGCCAAGCGGCCAACAGATCGCGGCCACGCCGACACTGGCGGGCACCGGCAAGACTGGCACGCTGATACCCCGCTGGCTGTCGCGATTGCTCAACAGGTCGTGCACCTGCAACATCAGGGGGGCGGCCGACGCCAGGCCGAACTGCCCCGCTACCGGCGTACCGTCTGGGCGACCGATCCACACACCAATCAGGTAGCGCGGGCCCACGCCAATCGACCAGGCATCCCGAAAGCCATAGCTGGTGCCGGTCTTCCAGGCCAGTTGCGGGCGCTGCACCAGTTCGGCATGCGGGTCGCGGTCGGGGCGTGCCTGGCCGCTGAGAATACGCCGCACGATCCACGCTGCACCCGGCGACAACAGACGCCGCTCGACCAGCGGGTCCTGCGGCTGCAGGCGGACCTGCGCGGTGTTGCCGCCCCGGGCAAACGCGGCATAGCCGCCCACCAGGTCTTCCAGGCGGCTACCGGCGCCGCCCAGGATCAGCGACAGGTTGGGCTCTGCCAAAGGCGGCAGTGCCAGTGGCATACCCGCCATCCGCAGTTGCGCGGCAAAACGCTTGGGGCCGTAGGCTTCCAGCAGCTGCACGGCCGGCAGGTTCAGCGACAGCGCCAACGCCGAGCTGGCCGACACCGGTCCGCTGAAACCCATGGAGAAATTGCCCGGCCGGTAGTCGCCGTAGCGTCGCGGTACATCCTGCAGCAGCGATTCGGAATGGATCAGGCCGTCGTCCAATGCCATACCGTACAGGAAAGGCTTGAGCGTAGAGCCGGGCGAGCGCAGCGAACGCACCATGTCGACATGGCCAAAGCGGCGCTCGTCGGCCAGGTCGATCGACCCCAGGTAGGCACGCACGGCCATGGTCTGTGCTTCGACCACCAGAATGGCGGCAGAGGTGCGCTCTGGCAGGCGTGCGCGCCAGCCCAGTAGCAAGTCTTCGAGGCGCCGTTGCAAGGCTGCATCGAGCGTGGTGCGGATCAGCGGTGGGCTACTGGCGCTGTTCAAGCGCCGCGCCAGCAATGGCGCCAGCGCTGGCTCCTGCCGTGGGGCCAGCACCAGCGGTTCTTCGGCCGCTTCACGAATTTGCCGTGCCGGCCACACCTGATACTCCGCCAGGCGCTGCAGTACCTTGTCGCGTGCGCGCTGTGCCCGCTCGGGGTGGCGGTCGGGGCGCAGGCGGCTGGGTGCCTGCGGCAACACCGCCAGCAACGCGGCTTCGGCCGGGGTCAGGTGCCGCGGCGACTTGCCCAGGTAGGCCCAACTGGCTGCGGCCACCCCCTGCAAGGTACCGCCGAACGGCGCGCGGTTCAGGTAGATTTGCAGGATCTCGCGCTTGGCCAGGTGCCATTCCAGTTGCAACGTGCGCCACAGCTGGCGCAGTTTGCCAGCCAGGGTGCGGTCGTGCGGGTCGAGCAGGCGGGCCACCTGCATCGACAGCGTGCTGCCGCCCGACACCACTCGCCCACCGCGCAGGTTCAGCCAGGCAGCACGGGCCAGCGCCAGCGGGTTGACCCCGGGGTGGTGATAGAACCAGCGGTCTTCGTAGGTCAACAACGCCTGCAGATACAGCGGTGAAACCTCATCAGGGCTGACCGGGTAACGCCACACGCCATCAGTATCGGCAAACCGCCATAACGGTGTGCCATCCTCGGCCAGCACTACCCGAGCCAGGTCGTCACCCGGCATGGGCAGGGGCCAAATGCGGTCTGCCAGCCACAACAGGCCAGCCAGCAACAGCAGGCCGAGCAGCACGGCGCGCAACAACCTGCCCGCACGGCTGCGTGGCCGCGCTAAGCTTGGCATCGGGAACCGACCTGGCCAGGTGATGGCCAAAGGCTTGGGGACGGCAAACTCGCCGACTCGTTCATCAGGAAGCAACTATGCATGTAGAAGGTTTTTTCGAGTGGCTGGGCCAGGCACTGGGATCGTTGATTCGCTTCATCGTCGACGCATTGAGCGGGCTGTTCAACCTGCTGGCCAATGCCGGTGGCAATTTCATCGACGGCCTGGCGCGCACCTTGGGCATGGACACCTCGCTGGTCAGCATCCTGGCCCTGATCATCGGCCTGATGCTGCTGTACTCGGCCATCCGCGCATTCATGCGTGCGTCGATCATCCTTGGGATCATCTGGCTGGTGCTGGGGTTGTGGGTAATGAGCTGGGTGATCCACTGAGCCATCCCAGGGACCGCCCGGGAGGCCGCACGGCGGCCCGCCAGCAAGCCGGCTGCCACGGTGACCGCAGCGGCATCGAAGCCAGGTGCAGCACCTGGCTTGCCAGCATGAGGCCGGTAACAGCAGCACAAGCCTAGCGGGCTTTTACCGTCATCTCGCCTTGCCCATCACCCACCGCCTGCAGGTTCGGCCGATACATCGACTCAACCTGCGGCGGCGGTACGCGGTAGGTGCCCGGGGTCACCGCCCGCGCCAGGTACAACAGGTGCGTGGTGCCATAACCGTCGAGCTTGAGCGCCGCCACGTAGCGGTCGTCACGGTACTCCTGATGTACCACGCTGGCGTTCTGCATCGATTCGCGCCATTCCTTCACCGCACTGCTGGCGTTGTCCAGGCTGGCGGCACTTTGCGCCAGGTTCTGGTTCTCCAGCTCCAGGCCAGCCGGCAGCAGGTCCACTACCAGCGCATCGGGCACGCGGTCCTGGGCCTTGACCGCCAGGTGCACCAGGACCAGATCGCCACTGCGCAGGTTGTGCAGGTCCAGTGGCTGGCCATTCATGCCCAGGTATTCGCGGCGGATCTGCATGCCGTTACCGCCGGCGGCAGGCGCCTGGCGCGGGTAGCCAGACAATGTCAGTTGCTGGTACAGCGTCGCGCTGCCTTCATTCTGCACGCTCAGCGGCGAGGCCAGCAGCGGGCCATCCAGCTTCATGCCAGACTCGGCGTTGTTCAATTCGCGCACTTCGCCGGCACTGTCCAGGCGCGCCTGCCACTGGCCCTCGGGCTTGCCCAGCAGGCCACGGCCGGCGAGGAACAAGGCATTACGCTCCTGGGTCGACAGCCAGCGGTTGGCCGCCAGTTCATCCGACAGGGCAAACAGACGCTGGTCGACCTGGTTGGTGGCCAGGTTGCTTTCCTGCAGCAGCGCCAGGATCAGCGCCTGATCACGCAGCGGGCTGCCATAGTCAGCCATCCACCCCTTGCTGCGGCTGATGCCAAGCCCGGCTTGCAGGGCTTGCTGGGCACGCGGTTTGTCGCCCATCTTGTCCAGTGCCACCGCCAGCTGCACCAGCGGCAGCCCAGAGCGGGCATCGGCCCGGCGCTCGAACAAACCGCGCAACGCGCCCAGCGGCGCTTGCTGGCTGCGCGCGAGCACCAGCGCGGCATAGGCCTGCACGGCGAAGCGGGTATGTTCGGCGTTTTCGCTGTAGTCGACCTCGATCAGGTTGCGCTCCTGCAGGTAGCGCAGCAGGCGCTCGCTGGCCTTCTTCAGCGCTTCGGCCGGTACCCCATAACCTTGGTCGCGGGCCCGCAGGAGGAAGTCGGTGACATAGGCGGTCAGCCAGTATTCCTCCTCGCTGTCCGAACTCCACAGGCCAAAGCTGCCGTTGTAGCGCTGCATGCCCAGCAGGTGCTCGATGCCCATCTCGATCTTGCGCTTGCGCACATCTGCCGGCTCACCCTTGATGCCCAGGCGTTTGAGGCTTTGGGCATCGGCATACAGCGACGGGTAAAGGCCGCTGGTGGTCTGCTCCAGGCAACCGTACGGGTACGCCTCCAGCGCGCGGATCTGCTCGGCCAGGTTGAGCGGTGGCCGGCTCGACAAGGCCAGGCTGGCCTCCAGGCCCGCCGGTTCGAAGGCGGCCAGGTCTGCTTCGGGCAGCGTCCATGGCTGGTCCTTCAAGGCCACGCGGTAGTGCTTGAGCATCGCCGGGTAAGCAGGGCGCACGCCCAGCGCCCACTCGCGCTCGAAGGCGGTGCTTGGCTCGTTGGGCAGTTGCAACCCGGTGACACGCACCCGGACCTTGCCCTGCCCCAGGCCGCCCTGGGCCTGCACTGGAATCAGCAGCGTCGAGCGCTGGCCTTCGGCCAGGGCCACGGTGTGCAAGGCATTGGCGGCCAGGCTCAGTTGCCCTTCGCTGCTGACTTCAACCTGCAACTGCTGGGCCCGGCCCGACAGGTTGGCCAAATCCAGGGCCAGGTTGGTGCGGTCGCCGCCGGCGAGGAAACGCGGTGCCGACAGCTCGGCGATCAGCGGCGCAGCGACTACCGTCTTGCCTTCGGCCATGCCGAAGTGGTCGTCGGTCCAGGCTTGGGCCATCAGGCGCAGTTCACCATTGAAGTCGGGGATATCGACCGTTACCTGGCCCTGGCCGTTGTCATCCAGGGTAACCGGCACGCTTTGCTGGGCGACGATGGTCACCGTGGTGTTGGGGCGCTTGCCCCCCTTGGCCATGGCCGCGTCACCGCCGAATGCCAGGCTGGCCAGGCGGCCTTGCCCGGCCTCGATCAACTGGCCGTAGATGTCCAGTTGGTCGGCACCGTAGGCCTTGCGCCCGAACAGGCTGGCGAACGGGTCAGGGGTCTTGAAGTCGGTGATATTGAGGATACCTACGTCCACTGCCGACACCAGCACATGCACTTGCCGCGGCACACTACCGTCGGCGTTGGCGGCCTTGACGTTCACCGTCAGCGGCTGTTTGGGGCGCATTTTCTCGGGGGCTTGCAGGCTCACCGCCAGCTTGCGGCCGGCGCGGTCCAGCGGCAGGTGCAGCACACCGACCGAACGCTTGGGCGTGGCATTGGCCTTGCGCTCACCAGGGCGGATTACCAGCGCACTGATGTACAGGTCGTGGCGGGCCCAGGCCTTGTCCAGCTGCACGTCGAACGTCTTGCCCTCGGCGGGCACGTCGATTTCCTGCCACCACAGCGGGCCGTCACTGGACTCGATCATCAGGTAACCGCTGCCCGCAGCCGGCGGGGTCACGGTGACTTTGGCCGTGGCGCCATCAGCATAGGCCGGCTTGTCCAGCGCCAGCTTGACCTGGTCGGGGCGCACGGCACCGCCTTCGGCGTTGTCCTGGGCACGGTAACCGGCCCAGAAGCGCTCGCTGGATACCAAGCCGGTCTGCGGGTCTTCCACCTCGACCCGGTAAGGGCCCCATTCCACCTGAAAGCTCAGCTTGGCCGTGGAGCCGGCCTTGACGCTGACCGTCTCTTCGCTCTGGGTCAGGAACTTCTCGTTGTAGGCATAGCTCCAGCCATCGCTTTGCGAGTAGTTCCAGTAGTAATCACGGCGCTCACGCACCAGGCGCACCTTGAGGTCGTTGGCCGCCAGCTTGTTGCCGTCGTGGTCGGCCACCAGTACCTCGAACTCCACCGGCCCGTCGCTATCGGTTTCCTCACCGTCAAACAGGCCGCGCAAGCCTGGCAGGCGCTCGCCCGGCCAGATCGGCTGTTCCAGGCGCCGGGTGATCGGCCGGCCGCCGGACTCCTGCAAGCTGGCCTGCACGGTCAGTTGCAACGGCGAGCGGGCTTCGGCCCAGCGGCTTTCGATATCGACCACGGCCTTGCCCGCCTGGTCGAGGGTGACTTCATCCAGCTCCAGGTCCTGGTTCAGTTCGGTTTCGGTGACCGAGCCGAACTGGTAACCCGGCAACGCTGGCACCGCCTCGCGCAAGGGGCGCACGTAGGCTTGGCCACTCAGGCGGTTGCCGGCCGCCGGAGCGCCGTACAGGTAACGGCCAGTGACCTGTATACGCGCGTTTTCATCCGGTGACAGTGGCTCGCTGCTGCCCTTGAGCTCCAGCGCAAGGCGCTCGGGCAGGAAATCTTCAACCAGGAATTCGTAGACCTGCTGGCGCCCACCGCCGAGGTCGAGCAGCAGTTGCCAGCGACCGGTAGGGGCCTCGCTGGCCAGCTGCAACTGGTACTGGAACAGGCCATTGGCATCGGCCTCCCAGACGAACTTGCGGCTGACCTGTTCATCCGGGCGGCGCACTTCCACGTTCACCGGTTGGGCCTTGACGGGCTTGCCGTCCTGGTCACGCAGCAGGCCGTTGAGCAGCACCGTTTCGCCTGGGCGATACAGGTCGCGCGGGCCGAAGATGAACAACTGCAAGGGGTTGGCCTGGGGCCCGGTGATGTCGAACTCGGCGAGGTCCAGCGCGGCAGTGTTCAAGCGCAGCAGCGTGGTGTGCACACCCTGGGTGGCGATGAGGGTGTCGGCCTTGGGCGTGATCGGCAACTGGGCGTGGCCCTTGCCATCGGTGGCGGCCTGGGCCAGCAGCTTGCCCTTGTCGTCATGGATTTCCAGGTTGACGCCGCTCATGGCCTTGCCGCCTTCCAACGCCTGGGCAAATACGTCCAGGCGGTCACGGTAGCGGTGCGCGGAAACACCAATGTCGCTAAGGGTGAACAGGGTGGCCGGCTGCGAGTAATCGTAGGTGCCGGAGGCACGCATCACCGCCAGGTACACGCCAGGCGCCTGCAGCGGCTTGATACCAGCGATGGGCAGCAGCACGGTCTCGCGCGTGTTGCGTGCCGGGTTCAGGTCGAAGCGGCCACTGTAGACCAGTTCGGCCATGTCCAGGGTTTCCTTGGACTGGTAGTAGTACAGGCTGCTGTTGCGCCCCCAGCTGGCCAGGAAGTTGGAGAGCATCTCCGGCTTGACCCGGAAGAACTCGACATCGACTTTGTCGACGTTCAGGGCGATGACCGGCAGGCCCTCTGCCAGGCGTGTGGGCAGCAGCGAACCGCGGCTGGCGAAGCCGATTGTCGGCTGCATGTCGCGGGTTTCCAGGCGGGTCACCGACTCACTGGCCAGTTGCTCGCCGCTCACCGCCAGCAGGGCTTTGTCCACGGTCAGCACCAGCTTGCGCTGGGGTTCGAGGTGGCGCAGGCGCAGCTCCATCTGGTTGTCGGAGAGCTCCCAGGCGCCATCGAGCTTGCCTTTGACGGTATCGACCAAGTGCACTTTGGTGGCGAAGTCCTGCTTGGCATCCAGCGGGGCAGAGAAGCTGATCGACAGCGTCGCGGCGCCGTCGAGCTGCACTTCGGAAACGTCGAGCACAGTCAGCTCGCGGCCCGCATAGCGCTTGGCGAGCACGGCAGGGTCTTCGCGTTTGGCAGCGGGGGCCTCGGCGGGCGCGGTGGCTGCCGGCTTCTCGGCCGGCGCCGGTTTGTCCGGCGTGGAAGAGTCACAGGCACTGAGCAAGGCCAGCGCGCAGGCCAGCAACAATCCTTTGTTGAACATGGAGTAGGAACTCTTTGGCAGCGGGTACTTAAGGGCCGCAATTATAGCTGGCCGGAATCATGTTCGCGCGGTTTGCTTGCCTGGCCGTTACACTGTGCCCATTCAGAATAGCCGGGGGCGCTTTGCGCCCCTTTCGCGACACAAGGCCGCGCCCACAAAGGCCTGCGTATGCCGATCAATGTGGGAGCGGCCTTGTGTCGCGATTGGGCTGCGCAGCAGCCCCAGATTCCCAAGGACCGCAATGACTGCACTGACCGCCGACTGGCGCCACCGCCCCACCCACCTCAAGGTTTGGGCGCTGGCCGCGCCGATGATCCTATCCAACATCTCCGTGCCCTTGGTAGCCCTGGTCGACAGCACCGTCATCGGCCACCTGCCCCACGCCCATCAGTTGGGCGCAGTGGCCGTGGGCGCCACGTTGTTCACGTTCATGGTAGGCCTCATGGGCTTCCTGCGCATGGGGTCCACCGGTTTCGCCGCCCAGGCCGCCGGGCGAAGCGACGGCGCGGCGTTGCGCCAGGTGCTGGTCCAAGGGCTGCTGCTGGCGGTCGGCTTCGCCCTGTTGATTGGCCTGCTGTCCATTCCCTTCAGCCAGTTGGCACTGCATGCGATGCAACCCAGCGACGCGTTGCAGCAAGCCACCGAAGACTTCTTCCACACCCGCCTGCTCGGGCTGCCTGCGGCGCTGGCCAGCTATGCCTTGGTCGGCTGGTTCCTTGGCACGCAGAACGCCCGCGCGCCGCTGGCGATCCTGCTGACGACCAACCTGCTGAACATCGCGCTAAACCTGTGGTTCGTACTGGGCCTGGACTGGGGTGTGCTGGGCTCAGCGCGGGCCTCGGTGATTGCCGAGTGGAGTGCCGCCCTGCTTGGCCTGGCCCTGACCCGCCCGGCGCTGCGCGCCTACCCAGGGCAGGTCGCATGGGCAGCACTGAAGCACTGGCAGGCCTGGCGACCGCTGCTGGCCGTGAACCGCGACATTTTCCTGCGCAGCCTGGCGCTGCAGTTGGTGTTCCTGCTGATCACCCTGCAAGGCGCACGCCTGGGCGAGGCGACCGTAGCGGCCAACGCACTGCTGCTCAATGGCCTGCTGCTGACCGCCTATGCGCTGGATGGGCTGGCGCATGCGGTGGAGGCACTGTGCGGCCACGCCATCGGTGCCGGTGATCGCCTCACCTTGCGCCGCTCGCTGGTGGTGGCCTGTGGTTGGTCACTGATCACCAGTCTCGGGTTTGCCGGGATGTTCCTGCTGGGTGGGCACCTGTTCATCGATCTGCAGACCGACATCGACAGCGTCCGCGCAGCGGCTTACCCGTACTTGCCTTACCTGGCGTTGCTGCCATTGATTGCGGTGTGGAGTTATTTGCTGGACGGTTTGTTCATCGGCGCCACCCGCGCGCGGGAGATGCGCAATGCGATGCTGGTTTCGGTGCTGATTGCGCTGCCGGTGGCGGTGGCCATGAGCGGGTTTGGCAACCATGGCTTGTGGTTGGCGTTTCTCGGGTTCATGGGGTTGCGGGCGGTGACGTTGGGGTGGGTGGGGTGGCGGTTGCAGCAGCGGGGGCTGTGGGTTGGCTGAGCGGGGATAGCCCATCGACCGGATAACGCGGCTCCAACTGTCATAGTCAGTAATGATCCACCTGCGCCGATCCTTGTCCCGCCTCCTATCCTGCGAACGGGATGTTCAAAGGAAATCGACATGGATCGTCGCGGCAATCACCGTTTGCGCCAAGGGCGCTTCTCAGAGCCGGGCAGACTGTATCTGCTCACAACCATTACTCGCCAGCGGTACCCCTTGTTCCGCAACCTCTGGTTTGCGCGCGCAGTGATCCGGCAGTTGCAACTCAGCGATCAGCAAGGCGACTGCCGGACTCTGGCCTGGGTATTGATGCCGGACCATTTGCATTGGCTGATCGAGCTTGGGCCAACCCATCTGAGCAAGCTCATGTGCACCTTCAAGTCGCGGAGCAGTTGTGCCCTCTACCGTGCCGGTGCTGCGCGCCAGCACATATGGCAGCCAGGCTTCTACGACCGCGCGCTGCGCAAAGACGAAGATGTGAGAGTTGCCGCACGCTATATCATCGCCAACCCCATTCGCGCCGGTCTGGTGCGCAAGGCGGGTGAATATCCACATTGGGATTGTGTGTGGCTGTGACAGCGCCGGTGAGGGCTTCGCCCTCATTTCGCGACACAAGGCCGCTCCTACAGGGATGAGCTGTAGGAGCGGCCTGTCGCGATGGGCCGCAAAGCGGCCCCGGCATTTACGACGACAGGTACGACGACCGGGTCAAACCAAGCCGCAAGGCATCCAGATACTGCGTGCGCTCACGGGCCGTGATCTTGGCGCTGGCAACCTTGTCGCGGTAGTGGGTCATCAACTCTTCGGGCGACAGGTGCACGTAGCGCAGCATGTCCTCGATGGTGTCGTGGGTCTCGATGCCGGCGTGGTACACGCTGCCATCGGCGTTCTGGTAGATGTTCACCGAGTCGGTGTCACCAAACAGGTTGTGCATGTCACCCAGAATTTCCTGGTACGCACCGACCAGGAACACGCCCAACAGATAATCCTCGCCCTCCTGCACCGCATGCACCGGCATGCTGGTCTCGATGCTCTGCTCGTCGACGTACTGGTTGATCTTGCCGTCGGAGTCGCAGGTCAGGTCCTGCAATACCGCACGCCGCAGGGGTTCTTCGTCCAGGCGGTGCAGCGGGATGATCGGCAGTACCTGGCCAATGGCCCAGGTGTCCGGCAGGCTCTGGAACACCGAGAAGTTGCAGATGTACTTGTCGGCCAGCTTGTCGTTGAGTTCGTCCAGCACCTGACGGTGCGAACGCTGGCGCGCCTTCAACGAGTTGTGCAGGCGGCGGCAGACCGCAAAGTAGCACTGCTCGGCCAGGGCCTTCTCGCTCAGGGTGAGCTTGCCATCGGCATACTGCGCAGCCACGTCACCCATGTAGTGGGTGGCACGCCAGTAGGTTTCGGTCACCATCTCGATGTCGGTCGGGCCAAGCAGGTCGACCAGCCACTGCACGGTCTCGGGCAAGGCTTCCTTGTTCTCGATGGTCGGAACCTGGTCGTTGTGCTTCTCGACGTCGGTCACCTGGATCACCAGCATGGCGTGGTGCGCGGTCAGCGAACGGCCGCTCTCGGAGAAGATATGCGGGTGCGGCAGGCCCTGCGCATCGCAGAACTCCTTGAGCATGCCCACCACCACGCCAGCGTAGTCGTCCATGTCGTAGTTGATCGAACTGGCATTGCGCGAGTGGGTCCCGTCGTAATCGACACCCAGGCCGCCACCCACATCGATGTGGTCCACCGGCAGGCCCAGCGCACGCAGCTCACCGTAGTAACGGATGGCTTCCTTGAAGCCGTGCTGGTAGTCGGCCAGGTTGGCGATCTGCGACCCCATGTGGAAGTGCAGCAGGCGGATGCCCTGGTCCAACCCGGCATCGCGGAAACGCTGGACAACAGACAGCAACTGCGCGGCCGACAACCCGAACTTGGACTTTTCACCCCCGGTGTCGGCCCACTTGCTCGAAGCCAGCGAAGACAGGCGTACGCGCAGGCCAACCTGGGGTTTGACCTTGAGCTCGGCGGCCTCTTCGATCACCAGGGCCACTTCCGACTCTTTCTCGATGACGATGAACACATTGTGGCCGAGCTTCTGGCCCATCAGCGCCAGGCGGATGAATTCACGGTCCTTGTAGCCGTTGCAGACAATGGTGCCGCCTTTGGGCGCCAGCGCCAGCACCGCCAGCAGTTCGGGCTTGGAGCCGGCCTCCAGGCCGATCGACACGTTCTGCGTGGCGATGATGTTCTCCACCACCGCTTCCTGCTGGTTGACCTTGATCGGGTACAGCGCGGTGTACTGGCTCTGGTACTCCAGGCGCGCGATATTGGCGTCGAAAGCGCCGGTCAGCTGGCGAACGCGGTCCTGCAGAATGTCGGGGAAGCGCACCAGCAAGGGCAACGACAAGCCGCTCTGGCGCAGTTCGTCGACCTGTTCGAACAGGTCGATCGGCGCGCTGTTCGGGCCGTTGGGGCGCACTTCGACGCGCCCGGCCTCATTGATGGCGAAATAACCAGCGCCCCAATGGCGGATGCCATAAACACTGCGGCTGTCGGCCACGGTCCATTGGCTACCATCGTCTTTGCGTGTGCGTCGTACGGACATTCAAGTCCCCTATAGATAAGTCGAAGACACTGCCCTGGCGGGCGCAGTGTAAAAGCCGAAAATGACGATTCGTCCGTGCCCCAGGGTAGACCCTGGCCACGGCAACGAGTTTAGAAAGCACTGGGCAAAAATGCGCGCCGGGTCAGCCGCCGGACTTTTTCGCCTTGAAGCCCTGCTTGATCAGCTCGGCGATCAGCAGTTCGACATGGTCGCCCTGGATTTCGATGACCCCATCCTTCAACGCGCCACCGGTACCGCAACGGCGCTTCAGGGTGGTGGCCAGCTCCTTGAGCTGATCGGGCGGCAATGGCACACCGGTGACGGTCGTCACGGTCTTGCCGCCGCGGCCTTTGCTTTCACGGCGCACACGGGCAATGCCATCGCCTTCGGGGATGACCTGCTGCTTGCAGGTACAGGCATCCACCGGCTGACCACAGTCGGGGCAGTGCCGACCGGCGTCGGTGGAGTAAACGAGACCGCCAAGGGCGGCGAAGGAAGAAGCTTTCTTGGCCACTTTTGTTCCTCGGTGCAGAGGACAAAAACTGGTCGTGCCTTGGGGACGAGGCCGACCGCGAAGCCCCACTCTGGCAGGGGCGGCGCTACTGCTGCAAGACATGCGGCAGCCCGAAAAGGGCGCGCAGTGTAACGATAAATGCGGCGGTTGCTAAGTACAGGATTGCGGCATTTTGCGAATGTTTTGCGACTACCCGGGAACTGGGGCTGCTTTGCAGCCCTGTCGCGACGCAAGGCCGTTCCCACAAGGTCCTGCATACGCCAATCGATGTGGGAGCGGCCTCGCGTCGCGAAAGGACCGCGAAGCGGTCCCCAGGTCATCCCAGGCTGGCTTTATAGCGCTGCAACGCCGCCAGCGAATCCGGGCAATACGGCTTCATCAGGCTTTCTTCCTCAGCCTGCGCCAGGCCAATGAACCGCGCCTCGATCACCTCTTCCGGCTGCAACCGCAGCGGCGCATCCGACACCGCCGAATACACCGCACACCACAAACGGTTATCGGGCTGGTCAAAGTAGAACCGCTCATGAAACCGCAGTGCCGCGCCTTCAATGCCCAGCTCCTCGGCCAGTTCACGCGCCGCCGACTCCGCATACCCTTCGCCGGCCGTGACCATGCCACCCGCCGCCACATCCCAGTACCCTGGGTACAGCGCCTTGCTCAAGGTCCGCCGGTGCACACACAGCTCACCGGCAGTGTTGAACAACAGAATGAACGTGCAGCGGCCAATCAGGCCGCGCTCACGCAGCTCGGCGCGGGGCAAGGCGCCCAGCACCTGGTCGGCTTCGTCGACCCAGGCGACCAGCTCGCGGTCGGAAGCGGCCCGGTGGGCGGCCTCGCGCTGGCTGATAGCCATGCTCAACCCTGCGACAGCAGCTGGCGCAGGTCGATGACCGCAGCGTTGGCCCGGGAAATGTAGTTGGCCATGACCAGCGAGTGGTTGGCCCACATGCCGAAGCCGCTGCCGTTGAGCACCATCGGGCTCCACAGCGGCTCTTGCGAGGCCTCCAGCTCACGAATGATCTGCCGCACGCTGACCGTGGCATTCTTTTTCGCCAGTACATCGGCAAAGTCGACCTCGATGGCACGCAGCAAGTGCGACAGCGCCCAGGCCTGGCCACGGGCCTCGTAGAACACGTTGTCGATCTGCAGCCATGGGGTTTCCACCAGCTCTTCGTCCACTTGCGGCGCCTGGCCGGCAACCACCGACTCGGTCTTGAGCGTGGTGTTGAGCTTGACCCGGCCAACGCTGGCCGACAGGCGCTGCGACAGCGAACCCAGGCGGGTGGCGACATCACCCAGCCAGTTGTTCAGGTTGTCGGCGCGGGTATAGAAGATCGCGCCCTTGTCGCCAGCAGCCAGGCGGGTCTGGTAGCGCGACAGCGACTTGATGCCCTCTTCGAACTCCGACTCGCTCGAGGGCAGGATCCAGCTCTTGTTGTCGAAGTTGAAGCGCGGCTCGGCCTTGGCCAGGTCGGCGTCTTCGGTAGATTGCGACTGCGAACGGGCGAAGTCCTTGCGCAAGGCGCGGGACAGGTCGCGCACCTGGACCAGCACGCCGTACTCCCAGCTCGGCATATTGTCCATCCACAGCCCTGGCGGGAAGCGGTCGTTGGAAATGTAACCGCCCGGCTTGTTCAGCAGGGTGCCGGCCACGGTCTTGAGGGTTTCCACGGTGGTGTAGCCAATCACCATCTGCTGGCCATTGTGCTCGGCAGCAGCCTGGGCATTCTGCTGCACCGGGAACAGCGCAGGTTCCTGGCTCCAGTACCAGCCCAGGCCGATGCACACCAGCAGATACAACCCGATCAGGGTTCCCAGGGCTCGGCTCCAGAGGCCGCCAAGGTAGCTACGGGCGGCAGCGCCGCGGCCGTCGACACGCTCACGGGGCTCGGCTTTGGCCTCGCGGTTTTTCCAGTCCAGCATGGCTTTGTCCTTAATCAGTCACGACGGTTCAGGGGCTTTGACCACAGGCCTGCGCCAGGGTGCCACGGCAAGCCCGCGTGGCAGCACTATAAAGCAGACACCGCCTTACGCATAAGCGACCAATCAGTCGGTAACTGAATATTCGTTCTGAACGCAATGTTGATACAGGGCACTCATGCGAGGGAAAAGAGCTGCTAGCATAGAGCCATCATTGCTCCTGCATATCCCAACCTACAAGTAGCCAGGTCATGAGCCAAGCCGTCGAGCCAAGCCCGCTGTGCCCCGACCCGCAACTGTCGCGTAGCGGCCTGCGCAAGGACGACCCCCTTGACGAAGTACTGGTGCCCCTGCGCAAGCCGGTGTACATCCTGTTGCAGGACCACGAGCGGGCCCTGCGCCTGGCCCAGCAACTGGAATTCTTCGGGCTGCTGGTGCAGGCGCTGCCCAACGCTGCAGCCTTTCTGGCTTCGATCGGCGAATACCCACCTGCGGCCATCATCATGGATGTCGACTTCACCGGCAGCGGCCAGGGCCTGCTGCTGGCCGCCCAGGTACAACACGGCCTGGCGCAGAGCATTCCGCTGCTGTTCTTCAGCCACCACGAAGCTGACACACCGACGCGCCTGGCTGCCGTGCGCGCCGGTGGGCAGGACTTTCTGACCGGCAGCCTTGAGGCATCCAGCCTGCTGGAAAAGGTCGAATTGCTGACCAACGCCGGCCCCCACGACCCACTGCGGGTGCTGATCATCGACGACTCACGCACCCAGGCGCTGCACACCGAACGGGTGCTGGCCAGCGCCGGCATGGTGACCCGCAGCCTGACCGACCCGATCCGCACCATGGCCGAGCTGGCCGACTTTCAGCCCGACCTGATCATTCTCGACCTGTACATGCCGGTTTGCACCGGCCCGGAACTGGCCAAAGTGATCCGCCACAGTGACCGCTATGTGAGCGTGCCGATCATCTACCTGTCTGCCGAAGACGACCTGGACAAACAACTGGACGCCATGAGCGAAGGCGGCGATGACTTCCTGACCAAGCCGTTTCGCTCGCGCCACCTGATCACCACCGTGCGCAACCGTGCGGCCCGCGCGCGGCACCTGAAGGCACGCATGGTGCGCGACAGCCTGACCGGGCTGTACAACCACACCCATATCCTGCAATTGCTTGAGGACTGCAGCTTCCGCGCCCGCCGTGAGCAGCAGCCGTTGAGTTTCGCCATGCTCGACATCGACCATTTCAAGAAGATCAACGACCGCCACGGCCACCCCATGGGGGACCGGGTAATCAAGAGCCTGGCGCTGTTCCTCAAGCAGCGCCTGCGCAAGACCGACTTCATTGGCCGTTACGGCGGCGAGGAATTCGCCATCGTCATGCCCAATACCGCGCTGGAGGCGGCCTACAAAGTGCTAGACGAGATTCGTCGGCGCTTTGCCGAGATCATCTACCCGGCGCAGCCGCAGGATCTGCAGTGCACCTTCAGTGCCGGGGTGGTGCAGATGGATGAGGGGCTGGACGCGTTGACCATGGCCAGCGCGGCGGATGAGGCGCTGTACCGTGCCAAGCATGCCGGGCGTAACTGTGTAGTACGGGTAGAGCGCTGAAACCGCCCTGCCCGCGAAGTATCAATAGCGCCATCAGATATAGGCACTCTGCCACTTTTTTCTGACGCCAAGCCTTCGGCGTCATCATCCGGTCACACAATCGCCATAACTTCAGCCGCCTACCCCCACTCCCCTCCGCAGGAAGTTCGCGGCTATGCGCCTGAAGTGGCTGACCAATTTCAATACGCTGTTGCTGGTGACTGTGTGTTTCACCCTGGCCGCTACCCTGTGGTGGTCGCAACGGGCGCTGGAACGGCCCTATCAGCTGATGGAGCGCTACCTGGGCCTGTCCCAGCAGTTTCAGCAGCAGGTGGCGGACAATGTCCACGCCTACCTGGGCAGCGGGGATGCCCTGCGCCATGCCGCCGCCACGCAGGCCATCCAGCAACTGCAGGGCGCCCTGGCCGACTGGCCCGCCGAACTGGCGGCCAACCTGCGCCCCAGCCTGGCCAGCCTGCAGGCCTTCACCGGCAACCAGTTGCTGGCGGCGGGCAAGCTGGCTGGCGACCCGCAAGCGCTGCTGTTGCAGGCCGAACGGGAATTGGGGGCCAACTTCGAGCAACTGGCCGGCTACGCCCGCGACAGCGGCACTGCCGAGGCCAACCGCTATTTGCTCCCGCTGCTCGACGCCAGCGTGCACCTGGGCCGGCTGGCACTGGCCCGCGACAAGCTGGTCAGCAGCGGCCGCCCGGAGCTTGCTGACGAAGTGGAGCGTGAGTTGCAGTTGATCCGCAGCCAGGCACAGGCCATCGATGCCCTGCCTTTGCTCGGTGTTACCCGCACCGCAGCCTCTGGTGCCGACGACTTCGCCGCCATGATGGGCCTGCAAACCCAGGCCAGCGCCCGGCAGGAAGACACCGCCGTGGGCCTGAAGCGTGAGCTGCAAAACCTGCTGGGCCGCTACCCGGCCGAATTGCAGCGCACGCGCGAACAGATCGAGCGCCGTGCCGCCCTGGCTGCCAGCACCGGCCAGCGCCTGGAAGCCGTACAGCAAGCCATCGCCGCGCTGGAACCGCAAGTGCGCGCCCAACATGGCCAAATTGCTGGCGAGGTGCGCATCATCCAGGGCCTGATGATCGCACTGATCCTGCTGATCGCCCTGTTGATCGATACCTTGCAGCGGCGCCTGGCGCGCACCCTGACCGGCCTGGCCCCGGCGCTGTCGTGCTGGGCCGAGGGCGACTTCGCCCAGGTGATCGCCCTGGGCAAGACCAACCGCGAATTGCATGACATTCAGGCATCGCTCAACCGCCTGCGCCAGTACCTGGTCGAACTGGTGGGCACCATTCGCCACAATGCCGAACAAGTCGCCGGCAGCAGCCATGCTCTGGCCGGCATGAGCGCCGCGCTGCACGATGGCGCCCACCGCCAGGCCGGCGATACCGGGCAGATCCGCGACGCCTTGGGCGAGCTGGAAGCCACCATTCAGCAAGTGGCCGGTGACGCCAGCGCCGCCGCCCACGCCAGCCGCGATGCCGGGCGTGCGGTGGAACAGGGCCAGGCGGTGATTGGCCAGAGCCTGTCGGGCTTGCGGGAACTGGTCGATGAGGTACAGGGCAATGCGCGCATGATCGAGCAACTGGCCGAAGAGTCGGCCACCATCGGCGGGGTGCTGACGGTAATACGCTCGATTGCGGAACAGACCAACCTGCTGGCGCTGAACGCCGCCATCGAAGCGGCGCGGGCTGGCGAGATGGGCCGCGGGTTTGCCGTAGTGGCTGACGAAGTGCGTTCGCTGGCGCAGCGCACCACCGGGGCTACTGGCGAAATCCAGGCACTGATCGACCGCTTGCAGCAGGCGGCGCGGGAGTCGGTGGCCGGCATGCGCACCCAGCTCGAACACGCCGAAACCACCGCCAACCAGGCCCAGGCCGCCGATGGCGCGCTGGATGAGATCGTCAGCGCGATCCGCACGATCGCCGATACGGCGGTACGCATTGCCGACGTCACCGCGCAACAGACTGGCGCGGTGAGTGAGATTCGTGATCATAGCGAGCGGATTCACGCGCTGGGTGAAGACAACCTACAGCGCATTGGCGAAGGGCGTGAGCAGGGTGAGCAACTGCTGAGCCTCGGCGGGGAGCTGAGCAAGGCGGTGCGGGCCTTCAGGGTCTGAGGTTGCCTTTGCTGGCCTCTTCGCGGCTTAAGCCGCTCCTACAGGGATATCACAGGCTTTGAAAACCGTGCGGTCCCTGTAGGAGCGGCTTCAGCCGCGAAGAGGCCGGCACAGGCAATACACAAGTGGCGCCAGGTGTCGCCGTCCGTTTCAACCTGCGCCAAGTCCGTTATCATGCGGGCACGTTCCACCTCGCGAGTTCGCCATGCGCCGCCTGTTTTTCCTGCTGTTCCTGCTGCTGGCCAGTCCTGCCTTCGCCACCGGCCTGCTCGACAACCGCCCCAGCGCCACCCTCGGCGCCGCTTCGCTGGCCAACAACGCCGACTTCCTGCCAGTGCACGAGGCGTTCAAGCTCGACCTGATCCAGGCCGATGCGCACACCATCAAGCTGCGCTTCATCGCCACCGACGGCTACTACCTCTACCGCCACCGCTTCCAGTTCCACACCGAACCCGCCGACATCGCCTTGGGCACGCCGAACATCCCCAAGGGCGAGGCCAAGCACGATGAGTTCTTCGGCGACGTGGAGGTGTACCACGGCGTGCTCGACATCGAACTGCCGCGCAACGATCCGCGTGCCTTTACCCTGCTGGTGGGCTATCAGGGCTGTGCTGACAAGGGCCTGTGCTACCCGCCGGAAACCGCCCGGCTGAGCATCGATGGCGAAGCCGGCACAAACACCCCTGGCGCAATCGAGCAGGCCTGGAGCTGGAAATCATTGCTGCTGTTCTTCCTCGCCGGGGTCGGCCTGACCTTCACCCCCTGTGTGCTGCCGATGCTGCCGATTCTTTCCGGCGTAGTACTGCGCGGACAGGTCGGTGGGCCACGCGGGCTGGCGCTGTCGCTGGCGTACGTACTGCCAATGGCCGCCAGCTTCGCCGCACTCGGCGCGCTGATGGGCTTGTTCGGCGCCGGCCTGAACCTGCAGGCACGCCTGCAATCGCCTTGGGTACTGGTCCCCTTCGCGCTGTTCTTCGTGGTGTTCGCCCTGGCCATGTTCGGGCTGTTCGAACTGAAGCTGCCACAAGCCCTGAATAACCGCCTGAACAACGTCGCCAACCACACCAAGGGCGGTTCGCTACTGGGCGCTGCAGTACTCGGCGTGCTCTCCAGCCTGCTGGTTTCGCCCTGTGTGTCGGCGCCCCTGGCAGGCGCGCTGCTGTACATCAGCGCCAGCGGCGATGCCTTGGGCGGGGCGCTTAAACTGTTCGCCCTGGGCCTGGGCATGGGCGCGCCACTGTTGCTGGTGGCCACCGGTGGCGCAGCCTGGCTGCCGAAAAGCGGCCCTTGGCTGAACACCGTGAAAAACGCCATCGGCGTACTGCTGCTGGGGCTGGCCATCGGCCTGCTCAGCCGGGTGCTGCCAGGCCCGGTAACCCTGTTGCTGGTCGGCCTGCTTGCCGCGGGCGTGGCACTGTTCCTCGGCGCCTTGGAGTTCGTGGTCAAGACTGCGCGTCAGCGCCTGGCGCAACTGCTCGGCCTGGCCTTGCTGGTATACGCGCTGGCTTGCTGGTATGGCGCCCTCAGTGGCCAGGGCGACCCGCTGCGGCCACTGCCCGTGCCCAGCCAGGCGGCCAGCGCTGGCACTACCGCGGCCACAGCCCAGGCCTGGCAAACCATCACCACCCCGCAAGCCCTGGATGCCGCGCTGGCACAGGCCAAGGCAGCCGGCCAACCCGTGTTGCTGGACTGGTACGCCGACTGGTGCATCAGTTGCAAGGTCATCGAACACGAGGTGCTCAACGCCGCCCAGGTGCAGCCGCAACTGGCGGCGTTCAAGCTGCTGCGGTTCGACATCACCGCGAGCAACGCCGAGCAACGCTCGCTCCTTGACCGGTACCAACTGTTCGGCCCGCCTGCGCTGTTGTTCTTTGCCGCGAACGGCAGCGAAATTACCGCCGATCGGGTGATTGGCGAGACTAATGCCGGGGAATTCGCGCAGATTCTCACGCGCGTGCGCGGCAAACTCGGTCTATAACTTCCCGCGAGCCGGGAAAAATCCTCGATTAGGTGACCAGATTTAAATATTTGGTCACATACTTCGCGCGAACCTCGGACATCGTGCTGGCTATTGCCGGGAACTGGACACTTGCCGTCGCTTTACGGCACACTCGCCGCGCTGTGTCGAATTGCCCTACAAATCCAAGGAATCCACAGATGGCAACGCTACTGGTGCTTCACGGCCCCAACCTCAACCTGCTCGGTACGCGCGAGCCTGGCCACTACGGCGCCGTGACCCTGGCCCAGATCAACCAGGACCTGGAGCAACGTGCCCGCGCCGCAGGCCACCATCTGCAGTACTTGCAGAGCAATGCCGAATACGAATTGATCGACCGCATTCACGCGGCACGCAACGAGGGTGTGGACTTCATCCTGATCAATCCGGCTGCTTTCACCCACACGAGCGTCGCATTACGTGACGCATTGCTTGCGGTGAGCATCCCATTCATCGAAGTGCACCTGTCCAACGTGCACAAACGCGAACCGTTCCGTCACCACTCCTACTTCTCCGATGTGGCCGTAGGGGTGATCTGCGGCCTGGGCGCCAGCGGTTATCGCCTGGCCCTGGAGTCTGCACTGGAACAACTGGCTGCCAACGCACAGCCCAAATGATGAAAACCCCGGCCTCGATGGGCCGGGGTTCCAGAGAAACGTTCTAGATACGTTTTTGTATTTCGCCCCCTGACCGAACCTTTGGGAGTTGATGATTAATGGATATCCGTAAAGTCAAGAAACTGATCGAGCTGCTGGAAGAGTCTGGCATCGACGAGCTGGAGATCAAGGAAGGCGAAGAGTCGGTTCGTATCAGCCGTCACAGCAAGACCCCAGCTGCCCAGCAGTTCTACGCACCGGCCCCGATGGCTGCCGCCCCGGCCGCTGCTGCCCCGGTCGCCGCTGCTGCGCCAGCCGCCGAAGCTGCTGCTGCCCCGGCGCTGAAAGGCACCGTGATCCGTTCGCCAATGGTAGGTACCTTCTACCGCAAACCTTCGCCGACCTCGCCGAACTTCGCTGAAGTTGGCCAGAGCGTGAAGAAGGGCGACACCCTGTGCATCGTCGAAGCCATGAAGATGATGAACCACATCGAAGCCGATGTTGGCGGTGTCATCGACGCCATCCTGGTAGAAGACGGCCAGCCGGTTGAGTTCGACCAGCCGCTGTTCACCATCGTTTGAATCGCGGAGAGCCAACGATGTCTGGGAAGCTCGAAAAAGTCCTGATCGCCAACCGCGGGGAAATTGCCCTGCGGATCCTGCGTGCCTGCAAAGAGCTGGGCATCAAGACCGTCGCCGTGCACTCCACTGCCGACCGTGAACTGATGCACCTGGGCCTGGCAGACGAGTCGGTCTGCATCGGCCCTGCATCGTCGAAGGATTCCTACCTGCATATCCCGGCGATCATCGCTGCCGCCGAAGTGACTGGCGCCACCGCGATTCACCCGGGTTACGGCTTCCTGGCGGAAAACGCCGATTTCGCCGAGCAGGTGGAAAAATCCGGTTTCGCCTTCATTGGCCCGAAAGCCGACACCATTCGCCTGATGGGCGACAAGGTTTCGGCCAAGGACGCGATGATCAAGTCGGGCGTACCGACCGTACCGGGCTCCGATGGCCCGCTGCCGGAAGACGAAGAAGTCGCCTTGGCAATCGCCCGTGACGTCGGCTACCCGGTGATCATCAAGGCCGCCGGTGGCGGTGGTGGTCGCGGTATGCGCGTGGTGCACAAGGAAGAGGACCTGATCGCCTCGGCCAAGCTCACCCGCACCGAAGCCGGTGCTGCCTTCGGCAACCCGATGGTCTACCTGGAAAAGTTCCTGACCAACCCACGCCACGTGGAAGTTCAGGTGCTGTCCGACGGCCAGGGTAACGCCATTCACCTGGGTGACCGTGACTGCTCGCTGCAGCGTCGCCACCAGAAGGTCCTGGAAGAAGCACCAGCCCCGGGTATCGATGAAAAGGCCCGCCAGGAAGTGTTCAAGCGCTGCGTCGATGCGTGCATCGAGATCGGCTACCGCGGTGCTGGTACGTTCGAATTCCTGTACGAGAACGGCCGCTTCTACTTCATCGAGATGAACACCCGGGTGCAGGTTGAACACCCTGTGTCGGAGATGGTCACCGGTATCGACATCGTCAAGGAGATGCTGAGCATCGCCGCAGGCAACAAGCTGTCGTTCCGCCAGGAAGACGTTGTCATCCGTGGCCACTCGCTGGAGTGCCGGATCAACGCCGAGGACCCGAAGAAGTTCATCCCGAGCCCAGGCAAGGTCAAGCACTTCCACGCCCCGGGTGGCAACGGCGTGCGCGTGGATTCGCACCTGTACAGCGGTTATTCGGTACCTCCGAACTACGACTCGCTGATCGGCAAGCTGATCACCTACGGCAAAGACCGCGACGAAGCCATGGCGCGCATGCGCAATGCCCTGGACGAGATCGTCGTCGACGGCATCAAGACCAACATCCCGCTGCACCGCGACCTGGTGCGTGATGAAGGTTTCTGCAAAGGCGGCGTCAACATTCACTACCTCGAGCACAAACTGGCCAACCAGGAGTGATCGTGTAGTGTGATGGACCAGAACCCCGGACTTGTGCCGGGGTTTTTTATTGCCTGCCAGAACAGGGGGCCGCGTCGCGATTGGGCTGCAAAGCAGCCCCCAATGCCCTACCCCTTCATCCGCGGCATCTCGATACGGTGCTCATGCACACGCCGATAAAGCGTTGCGCGCGAAATGCCCAACGCCCGCGCCGCATCGGCCGGCTTCCAGCGATGGCGAATCAGCGCATCCAGCAACAGTTGCCGCGCCGGGCACGACACCCCGCTTGCGACCGAGCCTACCGCCCCACCCCGCACCTCCTGCGGTAAATCCTGCACCCGCACCTGCCCGCCCTCGCAGACCGCACAGGCATAGCGCAACACCTGCCGCAGCTGGCGCAAATTGCCCGGCCAGCGATAAACCAGCAGCGCCTGCAAGGCATCGTCCGCCAGTACAACTTCTACGCCACAGGCCGCGGCCTCTTCGGCCAGCAACTGGTGAATCAGCCCCAACCGGTCCTCCCGCTCACGCAGCGGCGGCAACTCGAAGCGGGCATTGGCCAGGCGGAAGTACAAGTCTTCGCGAAAACGCCCGTCTTCTACCATTGCCGCCAGATCACGGTGGGTGGCACAGATCACCTGGATATCCACCCGCTCCCGCCGCGCCGCGCCCAGCGGCGCCACTTCGCCCTCGGCCAGCACCCGTAGCAACCGGGTTTGCAGGTTCAGCGGCATATCACCGATCTCGTCGAGGAACAACGTACCGCCGTGGGCCTGCTGCAACAGCCCTTGCATGCCTTTGCTGGAAGCACCGGTGAAAGCCCCCGCCACATAACCGAACAACTCGCTCTCGATCAGGCTCTCGGGGATGGCTGCACAGTTCAGGGTCACGAAGGGGCCGTCACGGCGCTGGCTCTGCTGGTGCAACTGACGGGCGAACACCTCCTTGCCGGCCCCGGTTTCACCCAGCACCAGCACGGCCAGGTTGCAGTCCTTGACGCGGGTAGCCAAGCGCAGGTGCTGTTCAATGCGGCTGTGCTGGGCCTGCTGCAGCGGTTGCCCCCGCTGGCGTTGCCGAGGCGCGCTGACCCGGCCGTACAAACCACCCAGGCCAGGCAGGCGCTGGGCCGACGACGCGCTGACCCGGCGTAGCTGGTCCATGTCGAACAGCTCGCCAATGTGCGCCGGCAAACGGCCCAGGCGTTCGACCAGGCGCTGTCGGGCCAGGCTGTTGATGGCCTGCAGGCGACCATCGGCATCCCAGGCCAGCAGGTAATCAGGCTGGCTTTCCACATAGCCCGGCGTGCCATGGGCGCGCATCACCCAGTGGCCCTGGGCAGTGTGCATGAAAAAGGCGTTTTCGATGTCGCGAGCGGTTTGCTCGACCAGCTGACGGATCAGGTGCTGGCTGCGGCGGTCGTCCGGTGACTGCAAGGCAGACACGTCCACCACCCCCAGCAACTCGCCCAACGGGTCGAACACCGGTGCCGCCGTGCAGGTCAGGCCGATGAACGCCGCCCGGAAGTGGTCGCGCTTGTGCACCGTGACCGGGGCCTTGCTGGTGAGCACCGCCGCCACACCGCAGGTGCCCTCCTCGCCCTCCGACCAGCAAGTGCCCAGGTACAGGCCGGCTTTGCGACAGTCGTTGCGAATGGCCGATTCGACCCGGTAGTCGATGGTGCGCCCCTGGGCGTCGGTCAGCAGCACGCAATAGTCGGCGCCCCGCACGCGCTCGTGCAGGCGGGCCACGGCGTCGCTGGCGATGCGCAGAAATAGCTGCGCGCGTTCACGGCACTCATTAAGCAGGCTTTGGGAAAGGATGCGCGGGCCCTGCTGGGAGGCGGGGTCCAGGCGGTACAGCTCCATTGAACGGCGCCATGAATCGAGGATCAGCGGCGGTACCGGCGCCTGCGGCAGGCGGTCGGCATTCTTCAGCACCCTGCTGACGCAATCGACATGGGCTCGGGAGTTCGCGGCAAGCATTCGGGCCCTCCGGTTCTCGTTGCTGTTTTTATCGTTGTTCGGCCATTAAGCGCTTGCGCGCCCGCCCCGACAAGCACTGTGTGGTTACCGGCTGGCTTGAGACGCAGCGTCTCAGCGTCTCGCTCAACGCAGCTGCGCACTGGCACCGGGCGTCTCGCCGCGCCCGCCCTGCAGCCGCCACCAAGGCAGGCCAAAGCGCTCTGCAACGGCCACTTCGGCGCCCTTGGGCAAAGCTGGCACCGCGCTTGCTCCTGTCTTGGCAAACAAGAATACGAGGTGCGCCATGCCGCTACCCGCCCCGCTCGTCGGGATCATTGCCAACCCTGCCTCCGGCCGTGACCTGCGCCGCCTGACGGCCAGCGCCGGGCTCTATTCGAGCACCGACAAGGCTTCGGCAATCCAGCGCCTGCTGGCGGCCTTCGGCGCCACCGGCATCGGCCAGGTGCTGCTGCCCAGCGACATGACCGGCATCGCCGCCGCCGTGCTCAAGGCCAGCCACGGCCCGGCTGCGCTCGACCAGCACTGGCCAGCTATCGAAATACTCGACCTGCCGTTGTCGCAGACCGTAGCCGACACCCGCCTGGCCACCCGACGCATGGTCGAGCGCGGCGTGGCGCTGATCGCCGTGCTGGGGGGCGATGGCACCCACAAGGCCGTCGCCGCCGAGGCGCAAGACGTGCCACTGCTGACCCTCTCCACCGGCACCAACAATGCCTTCCCCGAACTGCGCGAGGCCACCAGCGCCGGCGTTGCAGGCGGCCTGCTGGCCACCGGCCGGGTACCGGCCAGCATTGGCCTGCGCCGCAACAAGCGCCTGTTGGTGACAGTACCGCAGCAACAACTCGCCGAATGGGCCCTGGTGGAAGTGGCGGTGTCACCGCAGCGTTTCATCGGCGCCCGCGCGCTCAGCCGCAGCGAAGACCTTGCCGAAGTTTTCGCCTGCTTCGCCGAACCGCATGCCATCGGCCTGTCGGCACTGTGTGGCCTGTGGTGCCCGGTGTCGCGCCAGGCCCCGCACGGCGCCTGGGTTCGCCTCGCATCCAGCGCTGAACAGGCACTGCTCGCGCCGCTGGCCCCCGGCCTGCTGCAAGCCTGTGGCATCACCGCCAGCGGCACGCTGCTGCCCGATGTTGCCCACCGCCTGAGCCTGGCCAGCGGCACCCTAGCCCTGGACGGCGAGCGCGAAATCGAATTCGCCGAACACGACACCCCCACCATCACCCTCGACCACCGCGGCCCGCTCAGTGTGGACGTCGAGGCCGTGCTGGCGCATGCCGCCCGTCACCACCTGCTGGCCGTGCCTCGCGGCCATCGGCTGCACCCTGCAAACCCGTGTTGAGACAACCCCGGAGAACAACAACATGTCCAATCAACTCAGTACCGAACAACTGCTGCATGCCTATGAAGTGATGCGCACCATCCGCGCGTTTGAAGAACGCCTGCACGTGGAATTCGCCACTGGCGAAATCCCCGGTTTCGTGCACCTCTACGCCGGCGAAGAGGCCTCGGCTGCCGGGGTCATGGCCCACCTGCGCGACAGCGACTGCATCGCCTCGACCCATCGCGGCCATGGCCATTGCATCGCCAAGGGCGTGGATGTGTACGGCATGATGGCCGAAATCTACGGCAAGAAGACCGGCGTATGCGGTGGCAAGGGCGGCTCGATGCACATTGCCGACCTGGAGAAAGGCATGCTCGGGGCCAACGGTATCGTCGGTGCCGGCGCCCCCCTGGTGGCCGGCGCGGCACTGGCGGCCAAGCTCAAGGGGCGCGACGACGTGGCGGTGGCGTTCTTCGGCGACGGGGCCTCCAACGAAGGCGCGGTATTCGAAGCCATGAACATGGCGTCGATCATGAACCTGCCGTGCATCTTCGTCGCCGAGAACAATGGCTACGCCGAAGCCACCGCCTCCAACTGGTCGGTCGCCTGCGACCACATCGCCGACCGCGCGGCCGGCTTCGGCATGCCCGGGGTGACCATCGACGGCTTCGATTTCTTTGCCGTGTACGAGGCCGCCGGTGCGGCCATCGAACGCGCCCGTTCCGGGCAAGGCCCATCGCTGGTCGAGGTCAAGCTCAGCCGCTACTACGGCCATTTCGAGGGCGACGCGCAAACCTACCGCGCGGCGGATGAAGTCAAGAACCTGCGCGAATCGCGCGACTGCCTGATGCAGTTCCGCAACAAGACCACCCGCGCCGGCCTGCTCACGGCCCAACAGCTGGACGCTATCGACGCACGCGTCGAGGACCTGATCGAAGACGCTGTGCGCCGCGCCAAGTCCGACCCCAAGCCACTGCCCGCCGACCTGCTCAGCGATGTCTACGTCGCCTACCCCTGAGCCGCGCATTACAAGAACAACAGGAGAACCACCATGGCAAGAAAGATCAGCTACCAGCAGGCCATCAACGAAGCACTGGCCCAGGAAATGCGCCGCGACGACAGTGTGTTCATCATTGGCGAGGACGTTGCCGGCGGTGCCGGGGCGCCCGGTGAGGAAGACGCCTGGGGTGGCGTGCTGGGCGTGACCAAGGGCCTGTATCACCAGTTCCCGGGCCGAGTACTGGACGCTCCCCTGTCGGAAATCGGCTACGTCGGCGCAGCGGTCGGTGCCGCCACCCAGGGCCTGCGCCCGGTGTGCGAGCTGATGTTCGTGGACTTCGCCGGCTGCTGCCTGGACCAGATACTCAACCAGGCTGCCAAGTTTCGCTATATGTTCGGCGGCAAGGCAGTCACCCCGCTGGTGATGCGCACCATGTACGGCGCAGGCCTGCGTGCAGCGGCCCAGCATTCGCAAATGCTCACCTCGCTGTGGACGCACATTCCAGGCCTGAAGGTGGTGTGCCCCTCCTCGCCATACGACGCCAAGGGGCTACTGATTCAGGCGATCCGTGACAACGACCCGGTGATCTTTTGCGAGCACAAGCTGCTCTACAGCATGCAGGGCGAAGTGCCGGAAGAGGTGTACACGGTACCCTTCGGCGAAGCCAACTTCCTGCGTGATGGCGACGACGTGACCCTGGTCACCTACGGGCGCATGGTGCATGTAGCCTTGGAGGCCGCCAACAACCTGGCCCGCCAGGGCATCGACTGCGAAGTACTGGACCTGCGCACCACCAGCCCGCTGGACGAAGACAGCATTCTGGAAAGCGTGGAAAAAACCGGCCGCCTGGTAGTCATCGACGAAGCCAACCCGCGCTGCTCGATGGCCACCGATATCAGTGCCCTGGTGGCGCAGAAGGCTTTCGCTGCGCTCAAGGGCCCGATCGAGATGGTCACCGCACCGCACACCCCGGTGCCGTTCTCCGACGCCCTGGAAGACCTGTACATCCCTGACGCGGCGAAGATCGAGGCCGCCGTGCGCAAAGTGATCGAAGCTGCAAGGAGTGCCGCATGAGCCAGATCCATACCCTGACCATGCCCAAGTGGGGCCTGTCGATGACCGAGGGCCGGGTAGACACCTGGCTCAAGCAGGAAGGCGACCCGATCACCAAGGGCGACGAGGTGCTGGACGTCGAGACCGACAAGATCAGCAGCAGTGTCGAGGCCCCGTTCAGCGGCGTGCTGCGCCGCCAGGTGGCCAAGCCGGATGAAACCCTGCCGGTGGGCGCACTGCTGGCCGTGGTCGTGGAAGGCGAAGCCGAAGAGGCCGAGATCGATGCCGTGGTGCAGCGCTTCCAGGCCGAGTTCGTCGCCGAAGGCGGCGCCGACCAGGCCCAGGGCCCGGCCCCGCAAAAGGCTGAAGTGGGCGGCCGCCTGCTGCGCTGGTTCGAGCTGGGTGAAGGCGGCACGCCGTTGGTGCTGGTGCACGGCTTTGGCGGCGACCTCAACAACTGGCTGTTCAACCACCCGGCGCTGGCGGCCGAGCGGCGGGTGATCGCCCTTGATCTGCCGGGGCATGGCGAGTCGGCCAAGGCCCTGCAGCGCGGCGATCTGGATGAACTGAGCGAGAGCGTGCTGGCCCTGCTTGACCACCTGGGCATTGCCAAGGCGCATCTGGCGGGGCACTCGATGGGTGGGGCAGTCAGCCTGAACGTGGCGCGCCTGGCACCGCAGCGGGTGGCCAGCCTGAGCCTGGTGGCCAGTGCCGGCCTGGGCGAAGCGATCAACGGGCAGTACCTGCAAGGTTTCGTCAGCGCAGCCAACCGCAATGCCCTGAAGCCACAGATGGTGCAGCTGTTCGCCGACCCGGCGCTGGTCACCCGGCAGATGCTGGAAGACATGCTCAGGTTCAAGCGCCTGGAAGGTGTTGACCAGGCCCTGCAGCAATTGGCTGCGGCACTGGCCGACGGCGACCGCCAACGCCACGACCTGCGTGGCGTGCTGGGGCAGCACCCGGCACTGGTGGTGTGGGGCGGCAAGGACGCAATCATCCCGGCCAGCCATGCCGAAGGGTTGGAGGCTGAGACACTGATGCTTCCAGAGGCCGGCCATATGGTGCAGATGGAGGCAGCCGACCAGGTCAACCAGCAATTGCTCGCATTCCTGCGCAAGCACTGAACCCACTCCGTGAGCCTGGAGAACAACCATGAATGACTTGAGCCACACCCACATGCGCGCTGCCGTATGGCATGGCCGCAACGACATTCGCGTAGAACAGGTCCCCCTGCCAGCCGACCCGGCGCCAGGCTGGGTGCAGATCAAGGTGGACTGGTGCGGCATCTGCGGCTCCGACCTGCATGAATACGTCGCCGGCCCGGTATTCATCCCGGTCGAGGCGCCGCACCCGCTGACCGGCATCCAGGGCCAGTGCATCCTCGGCCACGAATTCTGTGGTCAGATCGCCAAACTGGGTGAAGGCGTCGAAGGCTTTGCCGTCGGCGACCCGGTGGCTGCAGACGCCTGCCAGCATTGCGGCACCTGCTACTACTGTACCCATGGCCTGTACAACATCTGTGAACGCCTGGCCTTCACCGGCCTGATGAATAACGGCGCCTTCGCCGAGTGGGTCAATGTGCCGGCAAACCTGCTGTACCGCTTGCCGCAGGGCTTTCCGGCAGAGGCTGGCGCGCTGATCGAGCCGCTGGCGGTGGGCATGCATGCGGTGAAGAAGGCCGGCAGCTTGCTGGGCCAGACCGTGGTGGTGGTGGGCGCCGGCACCATCGGCCTGTGCACCATCATGTGCGCCAAGGCAGCCGGTGCGGCGCAGGTAATTGCGCTGGAAATGTCATCTGCGCGCAAGGCCAAGGCCAGGGAAGTCGGCGCCAGCGTGGTGCTCGACCCGAGCCAGTGCGATGCCCTGGCAGAGATTCGCGCGCTTACCGGCGGCCTGGGGGCGGATGTGAGCTTCGAGTGCATCGGCAACAAGCACACGGCCAAGCTGGCCATCGACACCATCCGCAAGGCTGGCAAGTGCGTGCTGGTAGGCATTTTTGAAGAGCCCAGCGAATTCAACTTCTTCGAACTGGTATCCACCGAGAAGCAGGTGCTGGGGGCCTTGGCGTACAACGGCGAATTTGCCGATGTCATTGCCTTCATTGCAGACGGGCGGCTGGACATTCGCCCGCTGGTAACCGGGCGGATCGGGCTGGAGCAGATTGTCGAGCTGGGGTTTGAGGAGCTGGTGAACAACAAGGAGGAAAACGTGAAGATCATCGTGTCACCAGGCGGGCATTGATTGCACCTCAACCTGTGGGAGCGGGCGTGCCCGCGAAGCCGACGACTCGGTAGATGGCACCGGCTTCGCCGGTGTTCGCGGGCACGCCCGCTCCCACAGGGGTTGCGCCAGCTTTTAAGACAGGTATAGGCCCACAAGCGGCACCTCATCCTGTAGGAGCGGCCTTGTGTCGCGATGGGGCGCGAAGCGGCCCCGGCGATTTCTGCGGCGAAGCTGGAATCGTGGGGCCGCTGCGCGGCCCATCGCGACACAAGGCCGCTCCTACGGGGATGTGCGTCAGCGCAGGCGCTCGCTGTTTCAGGATCCCAATCTGCGTCATAATCGGCAGACCTATTGCCCGGTTCTCGCCATGCGTCCACTGCTCCCCATTACCCTGGTCCTGCTGCTCGCCGCCTGTGGCGATGGCGAATCGTTGCTGCCGCCGGATGCCCGCCTGCCCGACGGCGGCCGCTACCGGGGCCAGGTGGTCGATGGCCTGCTGCAGGGTGAAGGGCGGATCGACTATCCCAACGGCAGCTGGTATGCCGGCACCTTCAAGGACGGCCAGTGGCATGGCCAGGGCGAATGGCATGGCCAGAACGGCGAGGTGTACCGCGGCCAGTTCGCCGCGGGGCTGTTCGAGGGGCTGGGCGACCTGACCACACCGGGCAGCCATTATGCCGGCACCTTCAAACACGGCCGCCGCGATGGCGAAGGCACCCTCAAGCAAGCTGACCAGACCTACCGCGGCCAATTCAAGGACGACCTGTACGACGGCGCCGGCGAGCTGGTGCTGGCCGACGGCAGCCGCTACCAGGGCCTGTTCGCCAAGGGCAAGCCCAACGGCGCCGGGGTCCGCAGCGACGCCAGCGGTAACCGGTTCAGCGGCCATTTCAGCAATGGCCAACTGCAAGGCAGCGGCACCTACGACAGCGTCGATGGCGAGCAGTACATCGGCGAGTTCAAGGATAACCGTATTGAAGGTCGTGGCCGCTACGAGAGTGCCGATGGCGATGTATGGATCGGCCAATTCAAGGACGGCTCGCTGATCGGCGAAGGTGAATTGTTGGGCAGCGACGGCAGCCATTACAAAGGCACGTTCGCCGACTGGCGGCTGTCTGGCCAAGGCAGCTTGCAACTGGCCGACGGTAGCCAGTACGTAGGCGGTTTCCTCAACGATGCCTACCACGGCAAGGGGCGCCTGATCCTGCCCAACGGCAAGGTCGAAAGCGGCGTGTGGGCCAACGGTGTGCGCGTGCGCGACCAGCATGGCACGCTGCTGCCCGACCCGCTTGACCTGGCCCTGCTGAACCAAGGCCGGCTACTGCAACAGGCGCTGGCCGCAGTGCCGCGCTCGGCCCCGCCGATTCAGCTGTACAGCCTGGTGGTGGGCGGTGACGGCCAACAGAGTGTGTTCCTGCGTGAAGCCGACTACGTCAGCACCATGCTCAAGGTACGCTTTGGCGCCCGCGGCCAAGTGACCCTGGTCAACCACCGCGACCACCTGGCCAGCCGCCCCATGGCAACCCGCGAGAACCTCACCCGCGCGGCCCGCACCCTGGCCGAGCGCAGCGGCCCGGAAGACCTGGTGTTCATCTACCTCACCAGCCACGGCAGCGCAGACCACCAGTTGGTGCTCGACCAACCCCGCCTGCAACTGGCCGACTTGTCCGCCGACGAATTGGCGACGGCCCTTGCGCCACTGAAGGATCGCGACAAGGTCATTGTCATCTCGGCCTGCTATTCAGGGGGGTATATCGCCCCGCTGAAAGATGAGCGTACCCTGATCATGACTGCCGCCCGCGCCGACCGAGTCTCCTTCGGTTGCTCGGAGGAAGCCGACTTCACCTACTTTGGCGACGCCCTGTTCGCCCAGGCCCTGAACCAGACCGACGACCTGAAACAGGCGTTTGAACTGGCACGCGGCAGTGTTGCCGAAAGGGAACAAAGGGAAGGTTTCGAAGCCTCTGAGCCTCAGTTGTGGGCGCCGCCGGCGGTGCTTGAGCATTGGCAGCAGCTGCGCCGGCAACAGGCCGAAGAAGCATTGCGCAACACGACCCAGGCCAAGGTGGGCGCACAGGCAAAAACACCTGGCAACCACTAGACTTGGGTGTAACAAGGGAGAGACATCATGTACTTGACGCCTCAGCATGTCCTGCTTGCCGGTGCCACCGGCCTCACCGGTGAACACCTGCTCGACCGCCTGCTCAACGAGCCCACCATCACCCGCGTGCTGGCCCCCACCCGCCGGCCGCTGGCCGAACATCCGCACCTGGAAAACCCGGTGGGTGACCCGGCAGTGTTCCTGCCGCAGCTGGCCGGCAGGGTCGACGTTGCCTATTGCTGCCTGGGCACTACCCTCAAACAGGCCGGCTCCGAGTCGGCGTTCCGCGCGGTGGACCTGGACATGGTGGTGGCGTTCAGCAAACGGGCCCGGGAAATGGGCGCACGGCATTTGCTGGTGGTCAGTGCCTTGGGCGCCGACCCGAAATCATCGATTTTCTACAATCGGGTGAAGGGCGAGATGGAAGAGGCGCTCAAAGCGCAGGATTGGCCGCAGCTGACCATCGTGCGGCCGTCTCTGCTGCTGGGCGAGCGCATCAAGCCGCGGCTGGCAGAGCAGTTGGTTTCACCGTTGTCCCGGCTGATTCCAGGGAAATACCGGGGGATCGAGGCCTGCACCCTGGCCCGTGCGCTATGGCGCCTGGCCCTCGAAGAAGAAGACGGGGTGCGGATTGTGGAGTCGGATGAATTGCGCAAGCTGGGCAAGAAGTAAGCCGCTCCCACAGGACCGTGCAATCCATCACAGCCCCCCTGTGGCCTGGAAGCCTACACCGGCAGCAGTCAGCAAGGACAACGGCAGCAACAGGGTATCAAGCAGCATGCTCCCTGGCAGGTCCAGCCCCGGATAGCTCGGGGCTTGAGCCCCAAACCGATCCTGCGGGCAGCAACCACCGTTGATCACATACAGATCCAGACGCGTACCGGCATACACCACCGGCGCCCCTGGCTTGTTGGCATCCAGCGTGCGCACCGTGGCACAACCACTCAGCAACCCCAGCGCCAGCAAGCCGGCCAGCGCCCGTTTCAATCATCCACCCCGAAGTGGTGCTCGCCCCAACGCGGCAGCATGTCCTGGGGAATGTTCAGCAGGTTGAGAACACGCGCCACAACGAAGTCGACCAGGTCGTCGATGGTTTGCGGCTGGTGATAGAAGCCCGGCGCCGCAGGCAGAATCACCGCGCCCATCTGCGACAACTTGAGCATGTTCTCCAGGTGAATGGTGGAGAATGGCGCTTCGCGGGGCACCAGAATCAACTGGCGGCGCTCCTTGAGGGTCACGTCGGCTGCGCGCTCGATCAGGTTGTTGCAGGCCCCGGTGGCAATCGCCGACAAGGTGCCGGTGGAACACGGCACCACCACCATCGCTGCCGGAGCGCCCGAGCCCGAGGCCACTGGCGACATCCAGTCTTCCTTGCCATACACGCGGATCTGCCCATCGGCAGCACCGGTGTATTCGGTGAGGAAGGCCTGCATCGCCTGGGGCTTGGCCGGCAGCACCACATCGGTCTCGGTGGCCATTACCAGTTGCGCCGCCTTGGAGATCAGAAAATGCACCTCGCGGTCCTCGCGCACCAGGCAATCGAGCAGGCGCAGGCCGTACTGGGCGCCTGAAGCGCCCGTCATGGCCAGGGTAACGCGTTCCGGCCCGTTCACTTCAGCGCCTCGGCCAGCTTGCCATGCAGGCCGCCGAAGCCGCCGTTGCTCATGATCACCACGTGGGTGCCCGGGCGGGCCTGGCCCTTGATGCGTTCGATGATCGCTTCGAGGCTTTCGGCAACCACACTCGGTACCTTGCACTGCGCAGCAGTAGCAGCGAGGTCCCAGCCCAGGTTGGCCGGCGCGTACCAGATCACCTGGTCGGCGTCGTTGACGCTTTCTGGCAGGCCATCGCGGTGTGCACCCAACTTCATCGAGTTGGAGCGCGGTTCGATTACCGCGATCACCGACGCCTCGCCAACGCGCTTGCGCAGGCCGTCGAGGGTGGTAGCGATGGCAGTCGGATGGTGAGCGAAGTCATCGTAGATGGTCACGCCCTGTACTTCGGCAACCTTCTCCATGCGCCGCTTGACGCTCTTGAAGGCGCAGAGGCCCTCGATGCCCATGGCCGGCACCACGCCTACATGGCGAGCGGCTGCCAGGGTAGCCAGGGCGTTGGCGACGTTGTGCTGACCGGTCAGCGCCCAGTCCACCACGCCTTGCGCCTGGCCCTCGAACAGCACTTCAAAACGCGAGCCATCGGCGCTGAGCAGGCGGGCCTGCCACTGGCCACCTTCACCCGTGGTGTGTACTGGGGTCCAGCAGCCCATGCCGATGACCCGCTCCAGCGCTTGTTCGGTGGTCGGGTGGATGACCAGGCCTTCGCTGGGGATGGTGCGCACCAGATGGTGGAACTGCCGCTCGATCGAGGCCAGGTCCGGGAAAATGTCTGCGTGATCGAACTCAAGGTTGTTGAGGATCGCAGTGCGCGGGTGGTAGTGAACGAACTTTGAACGCTTGTCGAAGAAGGCACTGTCGTACTCGTCGGCTTCGACCACGAAGAACGGCGTAGCCCCCAGGCGGGCCGACACCGAGAAGTTCTGTGGTACACCGCCAATCAGGAAGCCCGGGCTCATGCCGGCGTGCTCCAGCACCCAGGCCAGCATGCTGCTGGTAGTGGTCTTGCCGTGGGTACCGGCCACGGCCAGCACCCAACGGCCTTGCAGCACGTGGTCGGCCAGCCACTGCGGGCCGGAAACATAGGGCAGGCCCTTGTTCAGCACGTATTCAACCGCCGGGTTGCCGCGCGACATGGCGTTGCCGATCACCACCAGGTCGGGTGCCGGCTCCAGTTGAGCCGGGTCGTAGCCTTGGGTCAGCTCGATGCCCTGGGCTTCGAGCTGCGTGCTCATCGGCGGGTAGACGTTGGCGTCCGAGCCGGTCACGCGATGGCCAAGCTCCTTGGCCAGCACTGCCAGCGAGCCCATGAAAGTGCCGCAAATACCGAGAATGTGAATATGCATGGTCGACCTCGCAAAACATCGAGGCAGGGTAGCCCAGGGCGCGACAAATCGCACCCGCTGTTTCGCTCAGTCGCCCCGGGTGATGCCGTGTTTGCGCAGTTTTCGATACAAGGTATTGCGGCTGATGCCCAAGTGTTCGGCGACACGGGTGAGGTGCCAGTGTTTTGCCTGCAGCACCTCAAT
Source organism: Pseudomonas sp. NY5710 (assembly GCF_013305665.1). Taxonomy (NCBI): domain Bacteria; kingdom Pseudomonadati; phylum Pseudomonadota; class Gammaproteobacteria; order Pseudomonadales; family Pseudomonadaceae; genus Pseudomonas; species Pseudomonas sp. NY5710. The sequence continues at coordinate 576,104 of NZ_CP045554.1, read as the reverse complement.
GAGCGCTTGCCGTTCTGCGTCCTGCAACACCTCGGTACCCCCACCGGGTTCATTGTCGGACCTGTGGGAGCGGGCGTGCCCGCGAACGGGGGCAGCGCCCTCGCCTTGTGTCGGCTGGGCAGACGGCCTCGCGGGCGCGCCCGCTCCCACAGGCCCAGTGTTGCTGCGCACAATGGCAGGGAGATCCGGGAAAGTGATGCGGCCACCTTCGCAAAGCGCCACCAGGGTACGCAGCACGTTGCGCATCTGCCGCACGTTGCCCGGCCAGGCGAAGTCCAGCAGCGCCTGGCGCGCCCTCGGTTCGATGTCGATCAGTCGGCCCTGCGCCTCCTGGCGCAGCAGGAAGTCCAGCAACTGCGCCTTGTCACTGCGCTCGCGTACGGCCGGCAATGCCACTTCCAGGCCATTGAGGCGGTAATACAGGTCTTCACGGAAACTGCCCTGCTCGACCCGCTGCAGCAGGTCACGGTGGGTGGCGCTGACGATGCGCACGTCCACTGCCTGTGGCTCGCCGCCGATCGGCACTACCTGACGCTCCTCCAGCACGCGCAGCAAGCGTGTCTGCAGGGCCAGCGGCATGTCACCGATCTCGTCCAACAGCAAGGTGCCACCATCGGCCTGCAACAGCTTGCCGCGCATGCCCTCCTTGCGGGCACCGGTGAAGCTGCCACCGCGGTAGCCGAACAGCTCGCTCTCGATCAGGCTTTCAGGGATCGAGGCACAGTTGATGGCCACGAAGGGTTGGCTGCGGCGCTCACTGGCCTGGTGCACGGCCTGGGCAAAGGCCTCTTTGCCGCAGCCGGTCTCGCCGCGCAGCAGCAGTGGCACATCGCGCTCGAACACCCGCACACTGCGGCGGAAATCATTCTGCAACGCCGGGTCGAGCAGGCATACCAGCGGCTCTGCAACACGCGTGGGCCGCGGTTGAGCAAGGGGCACCGACCATACAGGCGCGCGCGCCTGCCCGCGCAGGCTGGCGAACACCTGGCGGCCGTCCAGGGTGCGCAGCGGCCAGGCCGTGCTGCCACCGGGCGTGGCGCGGCCGAACAGCTCATCGTGGCTGCAGGCAAAAAACCGCTCCAACGGCTGGCCCAGCACACCACTGCGTACGCTGCCCAGCAGGTTCAGGGCGCTCTGGTTGGCCGCGCAGATCCGGCCATCACCGTCGAAAGCCAGCAGGCCCTCGCTGAACAGGCCGACCGACTCGGCCTGCAGGTGAAAACGCAGCAGCCACTGCTGCTCGAAATGGCGCAGGAAGTAGCAGCTTTCGATCATCTTGGCCGACAGGTTGACCAAGGCCATGGTATGGAACTGGCTTTGCCGCGAAACGTCGGGGCGTGCCGAGGATACGTCGAGCACTGCCAGCAACTCGCCATGGGGGTCGAACACCGGGCTGGCCGAGCACGTCAGCCCGGTGTGGCGGCCGCGGAAGTGCTCGTTCTGGTGGATGGTCAGCGCCTGGCGCTCGACCAGGCAGGTGCCGATGCCATTGGTGCCTTCACGCGCCTCGCTCCAGTCGGCGCCCAGCCACAGCCCGGCATGCTCGAAGCTGCGCCGCTCGCTGGCCGCGCTGACGCAATTGAGGATCACCCCGCGGGCATCGGTCAGCAACACCGCATGGCCGGCCCCGGAGAGTTGCTGGTGCAGGCTGTTCATTTCGTGGTCGGCGATCTGCAGCACCTGGCGCAAGCGCTCGCGGCTTTCCAGCAAGCGCCCGTGCTCGAGCACCACCGGCGCCTCGATCACCGTTGGGTCGAGGTGGTAGTCCTCCAGGCAACGCAGCCACGAGCGGGCAATGGAGGGGTCGCTGACGCCCTCGCCAGCACCACCATGGGCCACACTGTGGACCTGCCGGGCATGGCGGCTGAAGTGATTGCTCTGCATTGTTGTAGTTCTCCGCAGATAGAGCGTGCCACCAGCATCCTCCACCGGCGAAGGCATTGCAATGCACCCACGGGTGACGTGTCGTGAACGGCACAAAATGTCACCCCCAGGCGTACCGTAACCGGCACAGGCTGGCTGCCACGTGTCCGCCACACCCGCCCAAGCCATTGATTTTACGGGTGCCGCGCACGCTGGCCCAACCTTTGCTCTACGCTTTTTACTCCCTAACAAACACAATAGCCAGGAGACACACCATGCGTTACGCACATCCCGGTACCGAAGGCGCGAAGGTTTCCTTCAAGAACCGCTACGGTAACTACATCGGTGGTGAGTTCGTTCCTCCGGTAAAGGGTGAATACTTCACCAACACGTCCCCGGTGAACGGCCAACCGATTGCCGAATTCCCCCGCTCCACTGCCGAAGACATCGACAAGGCACTGGACGCTGCCCACGCTGCCGCCGACGCCTGGGGCCGCACCTCGGTGCAGGATCGTTCCAATGTGCTGTTGAAAATCGCCGACCGCATCGAGCAGAACCTCGAGCTGCTGGCCATTACCGAAACCTGGGACAACGGCAAACCGATCCGCGAAACCCTGAATGCCGACATTCCACTGGCGGTCGATCACTTCCGCTATTTCGCGGGCTGCATTCGTGCACAAGAAGGTGGCGCCGCCGAGATCAACGAAGGCACCGTGGCCTACCACATCCACGAACCGCTGGGCGTGGTCGGGCAGATCATTCCGTGGAACTTCCCTATCCTGATGGCCGCCTGGAAGCTTGCACCGGCCCTGGCCGCTGGCAACTGCGTGGTGCTCAAACCGGCCGAACAGACCCCGCTGGGCATCACCGTGCTGCTGGAAGTGATCGGTGACCTGCTGCCCAAAGGCGTGCTCAACGTGGTGCAGGGCTTTGGCCGCGAAGCAGGTGAAGCGCTGGCGACCAGCAAGCGCATCGCCAAGATCGCCTTCACCGGCTCTACCCCGGTTGGCTCGCACATCATGAAATGCGCGGCCGAAAACATCATCCCGTCTACCGTGGAACTGGGCGGCAAGTCGCCGAACGTGTACTTCGAAGACATCATGCAAGCCGAGCCGAGCTTCATCGAGAAAGCGGCCGAAGGCATGGTGCTGGCTTTCTTCAACCAGGGCGAAGTGTGCACCTGCCCATCGCGGGCGCTGGTGCAGGAGTCGATCTACCCGCAGTTCATGGAAGTGGTGATGAAGAAGGTGCTGCAGATCAAGCGCGGCGACCCTCTGGACACTGACACCATGGTTGGCGCACAGGCTTCGCAGCAGCAGTTCGAGAAGATCCTCTCGTACCTCGAGATCGCCCAGCAGGAAGGTGCCGAGCTGCTGACCGGTGGCAAGGTTGAAAAACTCGAAGGCTCGCTGGCCACCGGTTACTACATCCAGCCGACCCTGCTCAAGGGCAACAACCGCATGCGCGTGTTCCAGGAGGAAATCTTCGGCCCGGTGGTCAGCGTCACCACCTTCAAGGACGAAGCCGAAGCGCTGGCGATTGCCAACGACACCGAGTTCGGCCTGGGCGCCGGCGTGTGGACCCGCGACATCAACCGCGCTTACCGCATGGGCCGCGGGATCAAGGCTGGCCGTGTATGGACCAATTGCTACCACCTGTACCCGGCGCATGCCGCGTTCGGTGGCTACAAGAAGTCCGGGGTTGGGCGTGAAACCCACAAGATGATGCTCGACCACTACCAGCAGACCAAGAACCTGCTGGTGAGCTACGACATCAATCCGCTGGGCTTCTTCTAAGCAACTAGCTGCAAGCTTCAAGCTTCAAGCTTCAAGCTTCAAGCCGCAAGAATAAAGCGAATCGCCCGCCGACTCGCTTTTCTCTTGCAGCTTGCAGCTTGCAGCTTCAGTCTTGCAGCTCCCTGGCTCGCTTCCTGCAGTACCCATCACCATCGGCGCGGAACCCTTCCGCCCACCAAGAAAAACAACAGGTGAAACTATGCCAAGCGATCAATCCGCCGGCTCGCCGGCAGGCTCTTCCGTCGACTTCGAGAAGGTCGGTTCGGACTATTTCCAGCAACGTGAATTGAAAAAAGGCGCGGCCGGCTGGGTGCTGCTGGTCGGCCTGGGGGTGGCCTATGTCATTTCCGGCGACTACGCGGGCTGGAACTTCGGCCTGGCCCAGGGTGGCTGGGGCGGCATGTTCCTCGCGACCCTGCTGATGGCCACCATGTACTTGTGCATGTGCTTCTCGCTGGCCGAGCTTTCCTCAATGATCCCGACCGCTGGCGGTGGCTACGGCTTTGCCCGTAGCGCCTTCGGCCCCTGGGGCGGTTTCCTTACCGGCACGGCGATCCTCATTGAATACGCGATCGCCCCCGCCGCCATCGCGACCTTCATCGGCGCCTACTGCCAGTCGTTGTTCGGCATTGGCGGCTGGATGATCTACCTGGCGTTCTACGTGGTGTTCATCGGCATCCACATCTTCGGGGTGGGCGAAGCACTGAAGTTGATGTTCATCATCACGGCCATCGCCGCCATTGCCCTGGCGGTGTTCCTGGTGGCCATGGTGCCCCATTTTGATGCAGCCAACCTGTTCGACATCGCCAAGACGGACGCCGTCGGCGCCAGCAGCTTCCTGCCGTTCGGCTATGTCGGGGTATGGGCGGCGATCCCGTATGCCATCTGGTTCTTCCTCGCCGTCGAAGGCGTGCCGCTGGCCGCCGAAGAAACCAAGAACCCCAAACGTGACCTGCCACGCGGCCTGATCGGCGCCATGCTGGTGCTGCTGGCCTTTGCCCTGCTGATCCTGGTGGTCGGCCCTGGCGGCGCGGGTTCCGAGGCGCTGAAAGCTTCCGGCAACCCTCTGGTCGAAGCATTGGCCAAAGCCTACGGCGGCGCTACCTGGATGGGCAGCTTCGTCAACCTGGTCGGCCTGGCCGGGCTGATCGCCAGCTTCTTCTCGATCATCTATGCCTATTCGCGGCAGATTTTCGCCCTGTCCCGCGCCGGCTACCTGCCGCGCAAACTGTCGGAAACCAACAAGAGCAAGGCGCCGGTCATGGCCCTGGTCATTCCTGGCATCATCGGTTTTGCGCTGTCGCTGACTGGCCAGGGCGACCTGCTGATCCTGGTGGCGGTGTTCGGCGCCACGCTGTCGTACGTGCTGATGATGGCCGCGCATATCACCCTGCGCATCCGCCGGCCGAAGATGGAGCGCCCTTACCGTACCCCTGGCGGCATCTTCACCTCCGGCCTGGCCCTGGTGCTGGCGTGCATCGCCGTGGTCGCCGGTTTCCTGGTGGACCCGCGCGTGGTGATTGGCGCCGCAGTGATCTATGCGGTATTAATTGCCTACTTTGCTTTCTACAGCCGCCACCACCTGGTAGCGGGCACCCCGGAAGAGGAATTCGCCGCGATCCAGCAGGCCGAAGAGGCTCTGAACTGACCGGCGCCACCCGCCGCGGGGCAACCCGCGGCTCTGGAGATTCTGTATGGCAAGTTTCGTACACACGGTCGGCCACCTGGTCTACCGCTTCGACAGCCTCAAGGATGTCATGGCCAAGGCCAGCCCGGCGCGCTCCGGGGACTACCTGGCAGGCATTGCGGCAAGCAACGACGGCGAGCGCGTAGCCGCGCAGATGGCCTTGGCCAATATCCCGCTGACGCATTTTCTCAACGAAGCCCTGATCCCCTACGAAGCCGACGAGGTCACCCGGCTGATCATCGACAGCCATGATGCCCAGGCATTTGCGCCGGTCAGCCACCTCACCGTCGGCGGCCTGCGTGACTGGTTGCTGAGTGAAGAGGCCAACGAGGATAGCCTGCGCGCCCTGGCGCCGGGGCTGACCCCGGAAATGGCGGCGGCGGTATCGAAGATCATGCGCGTGCAGGACCTGGTGCTGGTGGCGCAAAAAATACGTGTGGTCACCCGTTTTCGCGGCACCATGGGCCTGCGCGGGCGCCTGTCGACCCGCCTGCAGCCCAACCACCCGACCGACGAGCCGGCCGGCATTGCCGCCAGCATTCTCGACGGCCTGCTGTACGGCAACGGCGATGCCATGATCGGCATCAACCCGGCAACCGACAGCATTGCCTCGATCTGCGCCCTGCTGGAAATGCTCGATGCCATCATCCAGCGCTACGACATACCCACCCAGTCCTGCGTGCTGACCCACGTCACCACCTCCATCGAAGCGATCAACCGCGGCGTGCCGCTGGACCTGGTGTTCCAGTCCATCGCAGGTACCGAAGCGGCCAATGCCGGCTTCGGCATCAACCTGAATGTACTGCAGGAGGGTTACGAGGCCGGCCTTTCGCTCAAGCGCGGCACCCTGGGGCAGAACCTGATGTACTTCGAAACCGGCCAGGGCAGTGCGCTGTCGGCCAATGCCCACCACGGGGTCGACCAGCAAACCTGCGAAACCCGCGCCTATGCCGTGGCCCGCCACTTCAAGCCGTTCCTGGTCAACACCGTGGTCGGTTTCATTGGCCCGGAGTACCTGTACAACGGCAAGCAGATCATCCGCGCCGGGCTCGAAGACCACTTCTGCGGCAAGTTGCTGGGCGTGCCGATGGGCTGCGACATCTGCTACACCAACCACGCCGAGGCCGACCAGGACGACATGGACACCCTGCTGACCCTGCTGGGGGTGGCCGGGATCAACTTCATCATGGGTATCCCCGGTTCCGACGACATCATGCTCAACTACCAGACTACCTCGTTCCACGACGCGCTCTACGCGCGCCAGACCCTGGGCCTGAAGCCTGGGCCGGAATTCGAGGCATGGCTGGCCCGCACCGGCATCTTCACCCAGGCCGATGGCCGGGTGCGCTTCGGTGACAACCTGCCGCCGGCGTTCCGCCAGGCCTTGGCACAGCTTGCATAGGGATCACCATGGACCATCGCACCCCTACCCCTGAAAACCCTTGGCTGGCCCTGCGCACGCTGACCCCGGCGCGTATCGCCCTGGGCCGCAGCGGTACCAGCCTGCCGACCGGGGCGCAACTGGACTTCCAGTTCGCCCATGCCCAGGCCCGTGATGCCGTGCACCTGGCGTTCGACCACGCTGGCCTGGCTACCCAGTTGGCTGAACGCGGCCGGGAAAGCCTGGTGCTGCACAGCGCCGCCAGCGACCGCCACGAATATCTGCAACGGCCCGACCTGGGCCGGCGCCTGAACGAAGCATCGGTCGCCACCCTGCGCCAGCACGCCCAGGCCAACCCAGGTGGGGTCGACCTGGCCATCGTGGTTGCCGATGGCCTGTCGGCGCTTGCCGTGCACCGGCATACCCTGCCGTTGCTGAGCCGGTTCGAGGAGCAGGCCGCCGCCGACGGCTGGACCAGCGCACCGGTGGTGCTGGTGCAGCAGGGCCGCGTGGCAGTGGCCGATGAGGTGGGTGAACTGCTGGGCGCGCGCATGACAGTGATGCTGATCGGCGAGCGGCCCGGGCTCAGTTCGCCCGACAGCCTGGGGCTGTATTTCACCTATGCGCCAAAGGTCGGCCTGACCGATGCCTACCGCAACTGCATTTCCAACGTACGCCTGGAGGGCTTGAGTTATGGCATGGCCGCACACCGCCTGCTGTACCTGATGCGTGAAGCCTGTCGGCGCCAGCTGTCCGGGGTGAATCTGAAGGACGAAGCCGAGGTCCATAGCATCGACAGCGAACATGGCCCCGCGCAGCGAGGCAACTTTCTGCTTGGCGAGGGCTGAACACCCTGTCATGCAAAGCGGATTGCGCCGCGGGCCGGGCTTGGGGCAGCATGCCCTCGAAGCTGCTGGCAATCCGCTGTTTTCCCTAATGGACTCTGAGGGCCGCACATGCGCATCATCAAGGCAACACTGGAACACCTCGACCTGTTGACGCCTATGTTCGTCAAATACCGTGAATTCTATGGGCAATTGCCCTATCCCGACAGCTCGCGCAGCTTCCTGGAAAAACGCCTGCAGCAGGACGAATCGGTGATCTACCTGGCGCTCCCGGATGATGACGACAACAAGCTGCTGGGCTTCTGCCAGCTGTACCCGAGCTATTCGTCGCTGTCGCTGAAGCGGGTATGGATTCTCAACGATATCTATGTGGCCGAAGACTCCCGGCGCATGCTGGTAGCAGACCACCTGATGCGCGAAGCGAAGAAAATGGCCAAGGAAACCAACGCCGTGCGCATGCGCGTGTCCACAAGCAGCAACAATGACACGGCGCACAAGACCTACGAATCCATCGGTTTTCGTGAAGATACCGAGTTCAAGAGCTACATCCTGCCAATCATCCCGGATTGACCTGCGTCCGCCCCTGCGCGGGCAAGCTCGCCCAGGGTCGGATACGGCACTACCGCGTGCAGTAACCCCCCGCTACAAACTCCCCGGGCATGATCGTCACTTAGCCGTATAATGGCCCGCCTGTCATGTGTGAAAATTTACCCATCCGCCGGTAAACCGAGCCTACGCCCAAGAACACAGGTGCTGTACATGGATTTCAACCCGCTCGACCTTATCCTGCATCTCGATGCCTACCTCGATTTGCTGGTCACCAATTACGGCCCCTGGATCTACGCCATCCTGTTTACCGTGATCTTCTGCGAAACCGGGCTGGTGGTGATGCCCTTCCTGCCGGGCGATTCGTTGCTGTTCATCGCCGGCGCCGTTGCCGCAGGCGGTGGCATGGACCCGGTATTGCTGGCCGGCCTGCTGATGGCTGCTGCAATCATGGGCGACAGCACCAACTACGTGATCGGGCGCACGGCGGGCGAACGTTTGTTCAACAACCCCAATTCGAAGATCTTCCGTCGCGATTACCTGCAGCGCACCCACGACTTCTATGAGCGCCACGGTGGCAAGACCGTGACCATGGCGCGCTTCCTGCCCATTCTGCGCACCTTCGCGCCGTTCGTGGCCGGTATAGCCCACATGCATTACCCGCGCTTCCTGGGCTTCAGCGTGGCCGGCTCGCTGCTGTGGGTAGGTGGCCTGGTCACCTTGGGCTACTTCTTCGGTAACGTGCCTTTTATCAAGCAACACCTGTCGCTGATGGTCGTGGGCATCATCATCCTGTCGTTGGTACCGATGATCCTCGGCCTGCTGCGTACCCGCCTGGGCCGCGCGGCCAAGGCGCACTGACCGGCCAGCATGTGGTCGTTCCGCGCCTGGCGGCGCAAGCGTGCTTTGGCACGCTACCCGATCACGCCACAGCAATGGCAGGCCGTACGCGAGTGCCTGCCGATGCTGGACGGCATCACCGACGAAGAAGACCACTGGCTGCGCGAAGCCTGCATCCTGTTCCTGCTCGACAAGCACCTGACGTGCCTGCCGGGCGTTGAACTGGGCGACCAGCAGCGGCTGCTGCTCGCCGCCCAGGCGCAACTGCCACTGCTGCACCTGGGCGAACTGAACTGGTACCAGGGCTTTCACGAAATCGTCCTCTACCCCGACGACTTCAAGAGCCCGCAGCGCCACCGCGATGCCAGTGGCGTGGAGCACGTGTGGGACGGCGAGCACAGTGGCGAGGCCTGGCAGCAGGGCCCGATCATCCTGGCCTGGAACGGCGTACTGGCCAGCGGCGGCTGGGAGGCCTACAACCTGGTCATCCACGAACTGGCGCACAAGCTCGACATGCTCAATGGCGATGCCAACGGCCTGCCGCCGCTGCACAGCGACATGCCGGTGGCCGAGTGGGCCACCGCCATGCAGCAGGCCTACGACGACCTCAACCGCCAGCTCGATGCCAACCCCGACGCCGAAACCGCCATCGACCCCTATGCGGCAGAGAACCCCGCCGAGTTTTTTGCCGTCACCAGCGAATACTTCTTTAGTGCCCCCGACCTGCTCCATCAGGCCTATCCATTGGTCTATCAGCAGTTGGCGCTGTTCTACCGGCAAGACCCGCTGGCGCGCCTGCGCCGGCTTCAGGCCGAGCACCCCGACTACCGCGAAAGCCACGCCTGACGCGGCCGCACATCAGGCCAGGCGTGGCATGCCCTGGCAGAATGTGCCTATAATCGCCGCCACTTTTTTGGTCAAACACGGGGGCACTGCCCAATGAGCTACAGCAAGATTCCGGCGGGCAAAGACCTGCCGAACGACATCTACGTCGCCATCGAGATCCCGGCCAACCACGCGCCGATCAAATACGAGATCGACAAGGACAGCGACACGCTGTTCGTCGACCGTTTCATGGCTACCCCGATGTTCTATCCAGCCAACTACGGCTTCATCCCGAACACCCTGGCGGACGACGGTGATCCGCTCGACGTGCTGGTCGTTACCCCGTACCCGGTCGCCCCAGGCTCGGTTATCCGCGCCCGCCCGGTTGGCGTACTGAACATGACCGACGACGGCGGCGGCGACGCCAAGGTCATCGCGGTTCCTCACGACAAGCTGTCGCAGCTGTACGTCGACGTGAAGGAATACACCGACCTGCCAGCCCTGCTGATTCAGCAGATCGAGCACTTCTTTGCCAACTACAAAGACCTCGAGAAGGGCAAGTGGGTCAAGATCGAAGGCTGGGAAGGCGCTGACGCTGCCCGTGCCGCGATCACCAAATCGGTCGCTGCCTACAAGGGCTGATACCGGTTGCAGGAAGAACCCCGCCATGGCGGGGTTTTTTTATGGCCAATCGCTGTACTCGGCGAATACTCCTACACAGCCCTACAGCTGTGCCCTACAACTAACCACTTTTCATACAAGTCCAGTCAACATCAAGTTGATATCCTTGCTGGCACCGCGCCGCTACACTCGCTGGCATGAAGACCTCCGGTGACCGCCTCAGGGCCCTGCTGCACGAATGCGGCCTTACCCCTTCCGATTTCGCTGCCCAACGCGGCGTCACGCCGCAGCACGTCAACAATTGGGTCAAGCGCGGCGTGCCCTTGGCACGGCTGGACGAAATGGCCGACCTGTTCTGTGTGCATCGCCGCTGGCTGCACACGGGCGAAGGGCCCAAGCACCCCAGCCCGATCCTGCGCAACGCCCGGCCGCGAAAGTTGCACACGCCCCCGCCGTCCCCGCTGCTGGTGGACCATGGCCGGCTGGTCAAGGTGCCGTACTACGAACTGCATGACGGCCTGCTCAGCCCAGTCGCCAGCAAACACCTGCGCCTGCCGGCAAAAGCGCTGCAGGGGTTGGGGGTTAGGGCCGACGATGCAATCAGCTTGACGATGCCTGACAGCAACATGCTGCCGCTGATCCCGCAGGAGGCGGTGCTGGTGATCGACGTGAGCATGACCCAGGTGTTCGAGGGCGAAACCTACGCCTTGCTGCACAACGGCGCGCTGAGGGTGAATACCCTCAGCCTCGGCCAACATGGCACGCTGTACCTGCACAGCCATGACCGGCGCAACTATGCGGTTGAGCGCTACACCCCGGCACAGCGCCAGGCGCAGGGCCTGGAAGTGCTTGGCTGGGTGTTCCACTGGTCGTACTTTCGCCAGCAGCGGCCCGGTTGAAACACCCTGTGCCATTTTTTGCTGGGCATCCAGAGCGTGCCCTTGTATGCTACGCCGCACATTCAGCCCCGACCGGCGCAAGCCGCAGTCCAGAGGGCTCGGCGACATCTCACACGGGTGTCTGCCATCTCTTCCAGGCCTTTGATGGCCACACAGTTAAGGCGATTGCGGCTTACCATAAATTAGTCGGAAGCGTCCCCGAGAAGCCGGCCACAAGCCGGCTTTTTAATGCCCCACATGCTCGCCTGCCCCCCACGCTATCGCCCAAGGTCGTAGAGCCGCGGCTTGCCAGCGGGGTGCCCACGTGCGGTATGCTGTGGCGGTCTTCAGGGCGGGGTGAAAGTCCCCACCGGCGGTAAATCGAAAGATGAGCCCGCGAGCGCCCCGGCCATGCCGGGGGTCAGCAGATCTGGTGCAACTCCAGAGCCGACGGTCATAGTCCGGATGAAAGAAGGCGTCAGGCAGGGGCCATCCGGGCGCCCCTGCGCGCGCATTTTGTTCGCCCCGAGACGTTCATCGATCATTCACGAGGAGCGTTTCATGTCCACCCAGCACCACGCGCACTACCCCAATGTTTCCGCTGCCATCGCCGCCTTCAAGGCTGGGCGCCCGGTCCTGTTGCTGGACGATGACGACCGCGAAGACGAGGCGGACATCATTGCCGCCGCCGAAAACATTACGCTGCAAACCATGGCCATGATGATTCGCGATTGCAGCGGTATCGTCTGCCTGTGCCTGGACGAAGCCACCGTCGACGCGTTGCAGTTGGCGCCCATGGTGCAGAACAACCAGGCCCGCCATGGCACCGGCTTCACCGTCACCATCGAGGCGGCCGAAGGGATCACCACCGGGGTTTCTGCCCAGGACCGCCTCACTACCATTGCTGCGGCACTGCGTTCCAGCGCCGAACAGCGTCATATCGTCAGCCCGGGGCATGTATTCCCGCTGCGTGCGCGCAATGGCGGCGTGCTGGCCCGCCGGGGGCATACCGAAGGTTCGGTAGACCTGGCCCGCCTTTCCGGCCTGCGCCCGGCGGCAGTGCTTTGCGAACTGATGAACCCCGACGGGACCATGGCCCGTGGCGAACAGGTGGCGGTGTACGCGCGGCAGTACAATTTGCCGGTGCTGACCATCGAAGAGCTGGCGCGGTACCGGGAGGCGATGGTGGCGCTGGAAGCCGAGCCGGCCTGACAGGCCCAATTCGCGGGCACGCCCGCTCCCACAGGTATTGCGCAGCGCTGAAGGCTGTGATGTAGCTGTGGGAGCGGGCATGCCCGCGAAAGGGCCTGTGAAACCAACCTCATGGCCCCGGAAGTTTGCTCCCCCCGCCCCGCTCTGCTAGTGTCGCGCCGTTCTGAATGCCACCGAGACAGTCGCCATGGCCCGCAAAAAATCCTCCCTCGATTTCGAGCAATCCCTCGCAGACCTGCAAACCCTGGTCGAGCGCCTGGAGAACGGCGAGTTGTCGCTGGAAGACTCGCTGGCTGCTTTCGAGCAAGGCATCGCGCTGACCCGAGAATGCCAAGGTGCCCTGGCGCAGGCCGAGCAGAAGGTGCAAATTCTGCTGGAGCGTGACGGCGAGCTGGCTGCCCAGCCCTTCGACGCGGAGCCCGAAGCATGATCGGCAGCTACCAGGCCAGTTGCCAGAGGCGGGTCGATGCAGCCCTCGAACCGCTGTTCGTCGCCCCGACCAAAGAACTCGAACGCCTCTATGCCGCCATGCGCTACAGCGTGATGAACGGCGGCAAACGCGTGCGGCCACTGCTGGCCTACGCCGCGTGCGAAGCCCTGGGTGCCCCGGCCGAACAGGCCAACGGCGCGGCCTGTGCGGTGGAGCTGATCCATGCCTACTCGCTGGTGCATGACGACCTGCCTGCCATGGATGACGACGACCTGCGCCGGGGCCAGCCAACCACGCACAAGGCCTTCGACGAAGCCTGCGCCATTCTGGCCGGTGACGGGTTGCAGAGCCTGGCGTTCAGCGCCCTGCTCGATCCGCACCTCAGCCCGCAGGCCGACAGCGTCCGCCTGGCCATGGTCCAGGCCCTGGCCACGGCCGCCGGCCCAGCCGGCATGGTGGGCGGGCAGGCCATCGACCTTGGCTCGGTCGGGCTGAAGCTCGACCAGCGGGCACTGGCATTCATGCACAGGCACAAGACCGGCGCTCTGATCGAAGCCAGCGTGCGCCTGGGCGCACTGGCCAGCGCCCGTGCCGGCCAGCAGCAACTGGACGCCCTGCAAACTTATGCACAGGCCATTGGCCTGGCATTCCAGGTTCAGGACGACATACTCGACGTGGAAGGCGACACCGCCACCCTGGGTAAACGCCAAGGGGCAGACATCGCCCGTGACAAACCGACCTACCCGGCCTTGCTGGGCCTGGACGCGGCCAAGGCCTATGCGATCGAACTGCGCGACCAGGCGCTGGTCGCACTGGAAGGGTTCGGCGAAAAAGCCGAGCCGCTGCGGGCACTGGCGCGCTATATCGTCGAGCGCCGCAACTAAGCACGGATACCCGCGCCATTGGGGTGTCACAAGCAGTGGTCGAATGGGCACTTTTCCCACAATGGGGTAAACTGCCGCGTCTTCACACACCTATAACGACTCGCCTGATGCCCACGACGTTTCAAGAGATTCCCCGCGAACGCCCGGTCACGCCGTTGCTCGACCGCGCTGACACGCCTGCCGGCCTGCGCCGGCTGGCCGAAGCCGACCTGGAGACCCTGGCCGACGAGTTGCGCCAGGAGCTGCTGTATACCGTGGGGCAGACCGGTGGGCATTTTGGTGCCGGCCTGGGCGTGATCGAACTGACCATCGCCCTGCACTACGTGTTCGATACCCCGGACGACCGGCTGGTGTGGGACGTTGGCCACCAGGCCTACCCGCACAAGATTCTGACCGGGCGCCGTAACCGCATGCTCAGCCTGCGCCAGAAGGACGGTATCGCCGCCTTCCCGCGCCGCAGCGAAAGCGAGTACGACACCTTTGGCGTGGGCCACTCCAGTACCTCGATCAGCGCAGCGCTGGGCATGGCCATTGCCGCCCGCCTGCAGAACAGCGCGCGCAAGTCGATCGCCGTGATCGGTGATGGCGCCCTCACCGCCGGCATGGCCTTCGAGGCGTTGAACCACGCCCAGGAAGTCAATGCCGACATGCTGGTGATCCTCAACGACAACGACATGTCGATTTCGCGCAATGTCGGCGGCCTGTCCAACTACCTGGCCAAGATCCTGTCCAGCCGCACCTACGCAAGCATGCGCGAAGGCAGCAAGAAAGTGCTGTCGCGCCTGCCCGGTGCCTGGGAAATCGCCCGGCGCACCGAAGAGTACGCCAAGGGCATGCTGGTGCCGGGCACACTGTTCGAAGAGCTGGGCTGGAACTACATCGGCCCGATCGACGGCCATGACCTGCCGACCATGATCGCCACCTTGCGCAACATGCGCGACCTGAAGGGCCCGCAGTTCCTGCACGTGGTGACCAAGAAGGGCAAGGGCTTCGCCCCCGCCGAACTCGACCCTATCGGCTACCACGCCATTACCAAGCTGGAGCCCGCCGACAAGCCTGTCGCGCCGAAGAAGGCCAGCGGGCCGAAATACTCCGCGGTGTTCGGCCAGTGGCTGTGCGACATGGCCGCTGCCGACAACCGCCTGGTGGGCATCACCCCGGCGATGAAAGAAGGCTCCGACCTGGTCGATTTCAGCGAGCGCTACCCGCAACGCTACTTCGATGTGGCGATCGCCGAGCAGCACGCCGTCACCCTGGCAGCCGGCATGGCCTGCGAGGGCAGCAAGCCCGTGGTGGCGATTTACTCCACCTTCCTGCAGCGCGCCTACGACCAGCTCATCCACGATGTGGCGGTGCAGAACCTCGATGTGCTGTTCGCCATCGACCGCGCCGGGCTGGTGGGTGAAGACGGGCCGACCCATGCCGGTAGCTACGACCTGTCTTACCTGCGCTGTATCCCGGGCATGCTGGTGATGACCCCGAGCGACGAGAACGAGCTGCGCAAGATGCTCAGCACCGGCCACCTGTACAACGGCCCGGCTGCCGTGCGCTACCCCCGCGGCACCGGCCCGAACGCGCCGATCAGCGGCGACCTAGAGCCGCTGCAAATCGGCAAGGGCGTGGTCCGCCGCCAAGGCCAGAAAGTCGCCCTGCTGGTGTTCGGCGTGCAGTTGGCTGAGGCCATGCAGGTTGCCGAGCAGATCAATGCCACCGTGGTCGACATGCGCTTCGTCAAACCGCTGGACGAAGCCCTGGTGCTGGAACTGGCTGGCAGCCATGAGCTGCTGGTCACCGTCGAAGAGAACGCCATCATGGGTGGCGCTGGCGCTGCGGTAGGCGAGTTCCTGGCCAGCCAGGCCGTGGTCAAGCCACTGCTGCACCTGGGCCTGCCTGATATCTACGTCGAACATGCCAAGCCGGCGCAGATGCTGGCCGAATGCGGGCTGGATGCGGCCGGCATCGAGGCCTCCGTCAAAGCTCGCATGGCCAGGCTCGGCTTGTAGGGCCCTTTCGCGGGTCAACCCGCTGCCACAGGGATTGCACAGTATTCGAATACTGTAAAAGTGCTGTGTCAGCCGGTTAACCCGCGGCTGCTCTGGAACTGCCCATGAAGAAATCTGCATTCGCCGCGCTCCTCTGCGCCCCCACATTCCTGAATGCCGCTGAACGCGATGACGCGCTGAAGCTTCCCGACGTGCTGATCAGCGCCAGCCGCCAGGTCGAGTCACGCACCGCCACCAGCGCCGCCAACACGGTCTTCACCCGCGCCGACATCGACCGCCTGCAACCCACCAGCATCACCGACCTGCTAAGCCGCGTACCCGGGCGTGCAAGTGGCCCCCACTGGCGGCCGTGGCAGCCTGCCGGGCATCTTCATACGCGGTACCAAGGCGGCGCAAAGCCTGGTGCTGGTGGATGGCGTACGCATTGCCAACGCCACTTCGGGCGACAGCGGCCTGCAGTTCCTCGACGTTGACCAGATCGAACGGGTGGAAGTGCTGCGTGGCTCGCGCTCGGCGGTGTACGGCAGCGATGCCATCGGCGGGGTGATCCAGATCTTCACCCGCCGCAGCAACACGCCCGGCCTGCAGCCGCGGCTGCGCATCGCGGCAGGCAGCCACCAGACCGTCCAGCGTAGCCTGGGGCTTTCCGGCGGCAACGACGCGACCCGCTTCAACCTCGGTGCCAGCCTGGATGAAACAGCCGGCATCGATTCGACTGGCCCATCCTTCGCCAGTGACGGCGACCATGATGCCTACCGTAACCAGTCCTTCAACCTGAGCCTGAGCCACACCTTCAGCGAGCGCTTCGAGGCCGGGGTCAACCTGCTCGACAGCCGTGGCCGCAGTGAATACGACAACCCGTTCGGGGGGTTCGACCCGGTAACCTTCGAGAGCTTCGGCCAGAAGCCCTACACGGACTTCAGCGTCAGCAGCCTGGGCAGCTATTTCGATGCGCAGCTCAGCGATGCCTGGCGCTCGCGCCTGGAACTGGCCCACAGCGAGAACCGCGACGACAAGCGTGACAAACTGAGCGCCGAGCGCTTCGTGTTCAACACCTACCGCGATCAGCTGACCTGGCAGAACGACCTCGCCCTGGGCGAACGAAACACATTGCTGATCGGTGGGGACTGGTATGAAGACCGTGTCCATGCCAGTACCGACTTCACCGAAGACAGCCGGTGGAACCGGGCGGTCTTTGCCCAGCACCGCTACCAGGGCGAGCAGTTTTCCACCGAGCTGGGCGTGCGCCACGACCGCAACCAGCAGTTTGGCGGCCAGACCACCTGGAGTGGCAGCCTGACCGTGCCGCTGAACGCGGATAACGATGTGCTGCTGTCCTACAGCGAAGGCTTCCGCGCACCGACGTTCAACGACCTGTATTACCCGCAATACAGCAACCCGAACCTGGACCCCGAGCACTCGAAAAGCTATGAGCTGCAGTGGCGCAGCCAGCTGGCGACCACCACCCGCCTGGAGACCTCGCTGTACCGGACCGACCTGCGCGACGCAATCGTATTTGGCCAGGACTCGATCCCGCGCAACGTCGCCTCGGCACGCATCAACGGCCTGGAAATGGCCCTGTCCCAGCAATGGGCCAGTTGGCACGCCCAGTTGGGCATGGCGCTGATCGACCCACGTGACCGTGACACTGGCCACACCCTGGCCCGCCGCGCCCGGCGCACGTTGAGCCTGGACCTAGACCGTGACTTCGGGCGTTTCAGCGCGGGCGCCAGCTGGCAGGCCGTCAGCAGCAGCTATGACGATGAGGCCAACCGCAACCGCATCGGTGGCCACAGCTTGCTGGGCCTGCGTGGCAGTTGGGCAGCCAGCGACGAAGTGAAACTGGAAGCCAAACTGGATAACGTGCTGGACCGCCGCTATAGCCGCGCCCTGTACAGCTACGAAGGGGCCTACTACCCGTACCGCGAAGAAGGCCGCACGGTGCTGTTCAGCGTGACGTGGACGCCGGCGCTTTAGCGGCCAGCAACGCACACAAGCGGGCGGTGGCTTCGATCATTTGCCCGCTCGGGCGCTCCAGGCCTTTATCGGGTACCACCAGCAAACCGGCGTGGGCAACGGCGCGCAACTGCGGCCAGGCCAGCCAGCGGGTCAACTGCGCCTGGTCACCGGCCAGGATGACCTGGGGGTTGCGTAGCAACACCGACTCCACACTCACCTGCGGCGCCGGTTGGCTGAGGTCGGCAAACACATTGCGCGCCCCGCATACGGCCAGTGCGTCGCTCACCACTTGTCGGCCACCAAGGGTGTACAAAGGCCGATCCCACACCTGGTAGAACACTTGCAAGGGCTCGTCGCGTCGGTACTGCTGGCGCAGTTGCCGCAACCGCTCGCGCAGGGCCCGGGCATACTGCTGCCCTTGCTCGGCACGGCCGACGCGCTCGCCAATCGCGGCGATCTGCTCGATGAGCTGGTCCAGGTCATGGGGTTCGGCGCTGAAGGTCGTGATGCCCAGGCGTTTGAGCTGCTCGCGTTGCGCCGGCGGCACGCTGCCTGGCCACAGCAGCAACAGGTCGGGGCGCAGGCTCAGCAGGCGCTCCATGTTCAGTTGGCCTTGGCGGCCTACCGAGGGCAAATCGCGCAACGCATCTGGCCGTTCGCCCCCATCAAGCACACCCACCAGCAGGTCATCGGCCTGCAGTTCGAGCATGATTTCCGTCATCGAAGGCGCCAGGCTGACCACTCGCAAGGGTTCGCCAGCCAGTGCGCCACAGGCGAACAACGCCAGCAGGCCAGGCAGCAGGCGCATCAGCCGAGCTGTCGTGGAATGCGGTAGAGGTACAAAACCACCACGGTGGATATCGCCAACAGGATCTGCGGCACTGCTTCAAGACCGACCCCTACAGACAGCGCCGCCACCCAGGCCGGGAAGCAGGCGTACAACATGGCCAGGCGCCGTACCCGTGCCAACTCGATCCACGCGGCAGGCTCTTCAGCAGTACCCAAGGCTTTCGAGGTGCCGATGAGTGCACGCTTGTAGGCAGCGAAACGCGGCAGGCTGAGGAACATGGTAGCCGCGCCGGCAATGAACAACGGCATGGCCAGAATCGGCACCAGCGCCTCACCGCCGCCAAAAGCCCAGCTCATGACCGGCAGCGGCAGCAGGCCCACCGCCAGGTACTGCCACCAGGCCAGCGCCAGCCGCCGCTTGACCTCGGCATGGGTCACGCCTGGGGCACCTCGCCCTGGTGTTCGTTGCCCAGCATGTGGCCAAGCTTGCCGGCTTTGGTCGCCAGGTAGTAGCGGTTGTGCGGGTTGTGCCCGGTATGCAGCGGTACACGCTCGGCAACCACGATGCTCATGTCGGTCAGGGCTTTGACCTTGCGCGGGTTGTTGGTCATCAGCCGCAGCGCCTTCACGCCCAAGTGTTCGAGCATGGGCAGGCACATGGCATAGTCACGCTGGTCGGCGGCAAAGCCCAGGCGCTCGTTGGCTTCCACGGTGTCCGCCCCGCCGTCCTGCAGCTCGTAGGCGCGAATCTTGTTCAGCAGGCCAATGCCACGGCCTTCCTGGCGCAGGTACAGCAATACGCCGCGGCCCTCGCGGGCGATTGCCTGCAGTGCGGCCTCCAGCTGCGAGCCGCAGTCGCAGCGCTGGCTGAACAGGGCATCGCCGGTCAGGCATTCGGAATGCAGGCGCCCCAGCACCGGCTGACCATCCGCGATGTCACCCAGGCTGAGCACCACATGCTCCCGGCCGGTGGCTTCATCAAGAAAGCCATGCATGGTGAAGGTCGCGAAGGGCGTCGGGAGTTTAGAGGCGGCAACAAAGACGACGGGCACGTTGTGCTCCTGGAAAAAGTGGGACATATCTCGTGAGCCGATTGTATCAGCAGGTTGCACACTATGGGCTGGCTGAATACCGCGGGGTAAGATCGAAAAGTTCGATACTCAGGCAAGGCAGGCCCGGCCTTAGTGCGGTTTACTATCCGCAGTGAACGGATAGGGCTGCCGCCAGTGTTGGAAAATAGGCTTCAGCTCACCACTGCGCACCAGCTCAGCCATGCGCTTGTCGAACAGGTCACACAGGGCCTTGGCCTGGTCATTGCGGGCAAAGGCCAGGTACAGCGGCAACTCAGCCACATGGGTGCGGCGAAAGCGTTCGGGCTGGGACGACTGGTTCAGTACGTAATCGACTTCAGTCTGGGAATCGATGTAGAAGTCTACACGGTCATGCTCCAGCATCGGCAGGATGCCTTCGCGGCGCTGGATTTCACGGAACTCATGCACATCGGGCAAGTAGCTGCCGTAGGCGTAGCCACGTACCCACGCCAAGCGGTACTTGCCCACATCCTGCGGCGTGGGCACAGGCTTGCTGGCCAGCCCCAGCGCATAGATATGATCCATATCGAAGTGCCAGCGCGGGTACAGGTTGTCGCCGTTCTCTTCCTTGTAGGAGCCGACCCAGGCATCAGCCTCGCCCCGCTTCACCAGCCCGACCGCGCGACTGTAGGGTGCGCTTTGGGCCACCACCTTGACCCCGGCCGGCTCGAACACCTTGCGCAGAACGTCCCAGGCAACGCCGGTACCGTCAGCATTGGTGTAGTCGACCCACTCCTCGCTGACCAGCTGGATCTGCTTTGGCAGGCTGTCGGCAGCCAGCGCCCACGGGGCGACACTCAGCAGCACAGCCAGCAGCACAACCCTCATGGCCATTCACGCGCTCCCTGTTTCAGGCAACCGCCCACACCAGAACCTGCATGCCCAGCCAGGCGAACACACCGGCCAGGATATCGTCGAGCATGATGCCGACGCCCCCGTGCACATGGCGGTCGATCCAGCGGATGGGCCACGGCTTGAGGATGTCGAAGAAACGGAACATCAGGAACCCTGCCAGCAGCCACTGCCAGCCTTCCGGCACCAGCCAGAGGGTGATCCACATGCCAACGATTTCATCCCAGACAATGCCTTCATGATCGTGCACACGCAAGTCAGTGGCGACTTTGCCGCACAGCCAGAAACCGAACAGCATGCTGATGCCCAGCAATAGCCAGTAGCCCCAGTCGGGCAGCATCTGCCACAGGGGGATGAACGGTATGGCCACCAGCGAGCCCCAGGTACCTGGCGCCTTGGGCAAGGTGCCGGAACCAAAGCCGAACGCGATGAAGTGCCATGGGTTGCGCCAGACCGAAGGCGGAACGAACTCCGCAGGCACCTGATTGGGGTGATCGGTCACGGTGTCTCCCTAAAGTGTTGATAGCCCCGCTGGGCGGGGGTGATGTCCTGGCCCTGTGCGTCGCGCAGGGTCACACCGCGACCTTGCAGCACACGACCAATGGTGTGTACCTCGATGAAGCCAAGCTCGGCCAGGGGCGGCAGTGCTGCGGGCGGCAAGGTGAAGGCCAGTACGTAATCATCGCCACCGGTGAGTGCTGCCTGCAGTGCCGCTTCGTGGCCGAGGAATGCCTGCAAGGCAGGAGACACTGGCACCTGGGCCAGGTTCACCTCAAGTGCCACTCCGGATGCCTTGGCAATATGCCCACAATCGGCTAGCAGGCCATCGGAGACGTCGAGCGCCGACGTGGCCCTGCCCCGCAGCCATGTGCCCAGGGTGAGCTGCGGCATCGGCGACCAGTAATGGGCCAGCAACGGCTCGGCCAGCTCGGCAGGCGCCTCGCGCTCGCCCAGTACCAGGGGCAAGGCACCGGCGGCCTTGCCCAGGGTGCCGCCAACACACAGCAAGTCGCCTGGCCGCGCACCGCTGCGGCGCAACGCCTGGCCAGCCGGCACCCGGCCGAACACGGTCACGGTGATGCTCAATGGGCCCCGGGTGGTGTCGCCGCCAATCAGGCTCATGCGGCAGCGGTGCGCCATGCGGCTTAGGCCGTTGGCGTAGGCTGCAAGCCAGTCCGGGCCAACGCTTGGCAGGGTCAGGGCAAGGGTGAAGCCGATCGGGGTCGCGCCCATGGCAGCCAGGTCACTGGCCGCCACGGCCAGCGACCGCTGGCCCAGCAGTTGTGGGTCGCAAACGGCAGGGAAATGCACCCCGGCCACCAGCGTGTCGGTCGACACCGCCAATAGTTCACCAGGGGGAAGGTCGAGCAAGGCGCAATCATCGCCGATCCCCAAGGCCACGCCTTCGCCGCCTTGCGCACAGGGCGCGGCAGCGAAGTAATGGTTGATCAGCTCGAATTCACCCATGGCCAGGCAGCGCCGGGATCAGCGCTTGTTCGCCTTGACTTCTGCTTCACGCAGGGACGGGGCAAGCTTGTCGAGCACACCGTTGACGAACTTGTGACCGTCGGTAGCACCGAAGACCTTGGCCAGCTCCACGCCTTCGTTGATGACCACGCGGTACGGTACGTCGACGCGCTTGATCAGCTCCCAGGTGGACAGGCGCAGCACGGCCAGTTCCACAGGGTCGAGCTCGTCCAGGCCAATGGTCATGCACGGGGCCAGCGCTTTGTCGATTTCGTCCTTGATCGCCGGGACCCCATGCAGGATCTCGCGGAAATAGGCACCGTCGACGTCGGTGAAATCGTTATCCACCCGGAACTGCGCTTCGACCTCGTTCAGCGAATGCTGGGCCATGTGCCACTGATAGAGGGCCTGGGTCGCAAGCTTGCGGGCTTCGCGACGCTTGGCGCTCTTGGAGGGCTTGCCGGCATCCGCAGGTTTTGGATCGCGCGGGTTGAAACGATCGCTTTCGTCGCTAATCACTTGGCCTCCAACTGCGCCAGCAGGCTGACCATTTCCAGAGCGGACAGGGCAGCTTCAGCACCTTTGTTGCCAGCCTTGGTGCCGGAACGCTCGATGGCCTGCTCGATGGAATCGACGGTCAGTACGCCGAAGGCCACCGGAACACCGAACTCCATGGACACCTGGGCCAGGCCCTTGGTGCATTCGCCCGCCACGTATTCGAAGTGCGGGGTACCGCCACGGATCACGGCGCCCAGGGCGATGATCGCGTCATAGGCGCCTTGCTGGGCGACCTTCTGTGCCACCAGCGGAATTTCGAATGCACCCGGGGCACGGATGATGGTGATGTCGCTTTCGCTGACACCGTGGCGAACCAGGGCGTCAACGGCACCGCTTACCAGGCTTTCGACAACGAAGCTGTTGAAGCGGCCAACCACCAAAGCATAGCGACCTTTGGGGGCGATGAAGGTACCTTCGATGGTCTTCAGGGTCATTCCGATATTCTCATATTCAAGAGCGAGGCCGCTTGCAAGCGGCCTCGACAGGGGTCTGGACTCGAGCTGGGGGCGTCATTGCCGCCTCAAGTCACTCGGAGGGCACGTATTCTACAACTTCCAGATCGAATCCGGATATCGCGTTGAACTTCATTGGCGAACTCATCAGGCGCATCTTGCGCACCCCGAGGTCGCGCAGGATCTGCGAGCCGGCACCCACGGTGCTGTAGGTGGTCGGTGTCTTGGCCGGTACGTCGCCTGCGCTTTCGCGGATGTGCGCCAACAGCACGTCGCCGTCCAGCGGGTGGCCCAGCAGCAGGACCACGCCGCTGCCGGCTTCGGCCACGGCCGCCATGGCCGCGCGCAGGCTCCAGCGGCCCGGTTGCTTGACCAGCAGCAGGTCGCGCAGCGGGTCCATGTTGTGTACCCGCACCAGGGTCGGCTCTTCGGCGCAGATCTTGCCCAGGGTCAGGGCCATGTGCACGTCGCCTTCCACCGCATCGCGGTAGGTGACCAGGTTGAACTCACCCAGTTCGCTCTCTACGGGTTGCTCGGAGACCCGTTGCACGGTGCGCTCGTGAATCATGCGGTAATGGATCAGGTCCGCAATGGTGCCGATCTTCAGGCCATGCTCGGCAGCAAAGACTTCCAGCTCGGCGCGGCGCGACATGGTGCCGTCGTCGTTCATCACTTCGCAGATCACGCCGCTTGGCTCGAAACCGGCCATGCGCGCCAGGTCGCAGGCCGCTTCGGTGTGGCCGGCACGCGCCAGGGTGCCGCCGGGCTGGGCCATCAGCGGGAAGATGTGGCCAGGGCTGACGATGTCTTCGGCCTTGGCGTCCCGGGCAGCAGCGGCTTGCACGGTGCGCGCGCGGTCGGCGGCGGAGATGCCGGTGGTGACGCCTTCGGCGGCTTCGATCGACACGGTGAACTTGGTGCCGAAGCCCGAGCCGTTGCGCGGCGCCATCAATGGCAGCTTCAGCGTTTCGCAACGCTCACGGGTCATCGGCATGCAGATCAAGCCACGGGCATGCTTGGCCATGAAGTTGATGTGTTCGGGCTGGCAGCACTCGGCGGCCATGATGATGTCGCCTTCGTTCTCGCGGTCTTCGTCATCCATGAGGATGACCATTTTACCCTGGCGGATGTCTTCGACCAGTTCTTCGATGCTGTTGAGCGCCACGCGGCACCCCCTTGTCAATCAGGATTTCAAGAAGCCGTTGGCGGCCAGGAAGCTTTCGGTAATGCCACTGCCCTTGCTCGGTTCGGCGGCCTTGTCACCCAGCAGCAAGCGCTCCAGGTAACGGGCCAGCAGATCGACCTCAAGGTTCACCCGACGTCCTGCGCGGTAGTCGGCCATGATGGTTTCGGACAGGGTGTGCGGGACAATGGTCAGCTCGAACTCGGCGCCATTGACTTCGTTGACCGTCAGGCTGGTGCCGTCGACGGTGATCGAGCCCTTGTGGGCGATGTACTTGGCCAGCTCCTTCGGTGCGCGTACGCGGAACTGGATGGCGCGGGCGTTATCGCTGCGCGAGATGATTTCACCCACCCCGTCGACATGGCCGCTGACGAGGTGCCCGCCAAGGCGGGTGGTAGGGGTCAGGGCTTTTTCCAGGTTGACCTTGCTGCCGCTCTTGAGGTCGATGAAGGCAGTGCGCTTGAGGGTTTCGACGCTGACGTCGGCCCAGAAGCCGTCACCAGGCAGTTCCACGGCGGTCAGGCACACGCCGTTGACGGCGATGCTGTCGCCCAGCTTGACGTCACCCAGGTCCAGCTTGCCGGTTTCGACGTAGACGCGAACGTCGCCGCCCTTGGGGGTCAGGCTGCGGATGCTGCCAATGGATTCGATGATGCCGGTGAACATGGGGTCTTCCTCAAAACGGTTTGCACGGGGCAAGCCCGGCATTATACGCCGGGTGCCGGCAGGGGCACGGCTGTGACCCGCCAGTCATCGCCCACTGCGCGCATTTCGGTAATTTTCAGCCGCGGTGCTTCACTCATCCGCTCCATCGGCCAGTCCAGCAATGGGCGGGCATGGGAGCCGAGGAAGGTACCGGCGACGAACAGCTGGTACTCGTCCACCAGGCCAAGGCGGGCAAAGGCACCGACCAGGCTGGCACCGGCTTCCAGCAGCACTTCATTGACGCCACGCGCGCCCAGGGCATGCAGCAGCGCCGCCAGGTCGACCTGGCCATTGTCACCCGGCAGGCAGAGCAGCTCGTGGCCGGCAGCGGCATAACCAGGATCATCTGCGACAGCTGTTACCACCAGGGCCGGACCGGCCTGGAAGAATGGTGCATCCAGCGGCAGGCGCAGGCGGCCATCGACCAGCACGCGCAGCGGTGGGCGGCTAAGGGCCAGGGCGGTGGTTTCGGCATCCAGGCCCAACTCGCTGCACCGTACGGTCATGCGTGCGTTGTCGGCCAGCACGCTGGCGGCGCTGGTCAGCACCACACTGGAGCGGGCGCGCAGGCGCTGCACGGCCGAGCGCGCAGCCGGGCCGGTGATCCACTGGCTTTCACCACTGGCCATGGCGGTACGGCCGTCAAGGCTCATGGCCAGCTTGGCGCGCACGAACGGCACGCCATGCTCCATGCGCTTGAGAAAGCCCGGGTTTAGGGCGCGGGCCTCGGCCTCGAGCACACCACTGGCCACTTCGATGCCGGCCTCGGCCAGGCGCCGCAGCCCCCGCCCGGCCACTTGCGGGTTAGGGTCCTGCATGGCCGCTACCACCCGGGCCACCCCCGCCTTGACCAGCGCTTCGGCGCACGGGGGCGTGCGGCCATGGTGGCTGCAAGGCTCCAGGGTGACATAGGCACACGCGCCACGGGCGCGTTCCCCGGCCTGGCGCAGGGCATGCACTTCGGCATGCGGCTCACCGGCGCGCACGTGCCAGCCCTCCCCGACCACTTCGCCGTCGCGCACGATCACGCAGCCTACGCGGGGGTTCGGGTGGGTGGTGAACAGGCCTTTGCGCGCCAGCTCCAGCGCACGCGCCATGTAGTGGGCGTCAAGAATCGCGGCTTGGCTGGGCATGTTCACTCTTTGGCCGGCTCGCGGGCCAGGCGGTCGATTTCTTCACGGAACTCGTCGAGGTCCTGGAAGCGCCGGTACACCGAGGCAAAGCGGATGTAGGCCACCTCATCGAGCTTGCGCAGCTCGGCCATGACCATTTCACCCACCACCAGCGACTTGACTTCGCGCTCGCCGGTGGCACGCAGGCGGCTCTTGATGTGTGCCAGCGCCGCTTCCAGGCGCTCGACGCTGACCGGGCGTTTTTCCAGCGCCCGCTGCATGCCGGCACGCAGCTTGTCTTCGTCGAAAGGCTGGCGCGTGCCGTCTTGCTTGATCAGCCGGGGCAGCACCAGCTCGGCGGTTTCGAAGGTGGTAAAGCGCTCGCCACAGGCCACGCATTCGCGGCGGCGGCGCACCTGCTCGCCCTCGGCGACGAGGCGAGAGTCGATGACCTTGGTGTCGTTGGCACCGCAAAAGGGACAGTGCATGGTGGCAGGCAACAAAAAAAGGGAGGGCCATGGTAGCGCATTGCACTGGCAAGACAAGCCAAAGGGGTTAACATCCATGGGAAATCTGCCCGTTAAGGACTCCTCCATGCACTACCGAGCGCTCGTCGTGCTGTGCTGCGCCGCCCTGCTCGCCGCCTGCGGCAGCGACAGGCCGAAGACCGATACCTCCGTTTCGCCGGCACCGGCCCGCGTGGCCAAAACCACCGAAGCGCCCGGCCCGCTTCCGGCCTACCAGCGCGAATTGAGCGGTACTTTGCTGGAAATCCCGGCCGGCGCCGACGTGGAACTGGCGTTGCTGGTGATCGACGAACGCGACCGCCCGCAGCGCCTGCTGGCCAGCAGCAACCTGACCGCTACCGGCCAGGCCCTGCCCTACCAACTGCGCTTCAACCCCGAAGCGTTCCCGGCCGGCGCACGCGTGGAATTGCGTGGCCGCGCCAGCCGCTCCGGCCAGCTGATCATGCACCTGCCGCCCCTGCGCATCACCCAGGCGCAGACCCAGGCCACCGGGCCACTACGTTTCGAGAAGGCGCCCTGAGTGGCGCCGCTTGCCTTGCAGCAGGCCCTCAGCGGCCTGATAGGTGAGGCGCGACTGGTCGTCAGCGAACTGCCCGGCTGCGCCTTGAAACTGTGGCTGATCGACGACCAGAATATGGACCGCGCCTTTAGCAGCGACGAAACCCGGCGCATTCTCGAAGACCCGCCCTACTGGAGCTTCTGCTGGGCCAGTGGCCTGGCCATGGCCCGTTACCTGGCCGAGCGCCCGGAATGGGTGGCCGGCAAGCGGGTGCTGGACTTTGGCGCCGGGTCCGGCATTGCCGGCATCGCTGCCGCCCGCGCGGGCGCCCGGGAGGTGGTGGCCTGCGACCTGGACCCACTGGCCCTGCAAGCCTGCCGCGCGAATGCCGCGCTGAACGGAGTGCAACTGGGCTACAGCGACGACTTCTTCGCCGAGGACGACCGCTTCGACCTGATCCTGGTCGCCGACGTGCTGTACGACCGGGCCAACCTGCCGCTTCTGGATGCCTTTCTTGGCCGTGGTCGCCAGGCCCTGGTGGCCGATTCGCGGGTACGCGACTTCAGCCACCCGCTCTATCAGCAGCTGGGGGTGCTTGAAGCGCTGACCCTGCCCGACCTGGCCGAGCCGCACGAATTCCGCCGGGTCAGCCTGTACCACGCCAGCCGCGACACCTTATAGTGGTGTTATTCACGAGTTTGCGAGAAGCGCAATGAGCCAAGACACGCCTTACATTTTCGACGCTACCGATGCCACCTTCCAGCAGCTGGTGATCGAGAACTCCTTTCACAAACCGGTGCTGGTGGATTTCTGGGCCGAGTGGTGTGCGCCATGCAAGGCGCTGATGCCCTTGCTGGCGAAGATCGCCGAGGGCTACCAGGGCGAACTGCTGCTGGCCAAGATCAACTGCGACGTGGAACAACAGGTGGTCGCCCAGTTCGGCATTCGCAGCCTGCCGACCGTGGTGCTGTTCAAGGACGGCCAGCCGGTGGACGGCTTTGCCGGTGCCCAGCCGGAATCGGCGATCCGCGCCATGCTCGAGCCGCACGTGCAAATGCCTGCCGCACCGCAGGCATCGCCGCTGGAACAGGCCAAGGCGCTGTTCGCCGAAAGCCGTTTCGCCGAAGCAGAAGCGCTGTCGCAGGCCCTGCTGGGTGAAGACAACAGCAATGCCGAGGCACTGATCCTGTACGCCCGTTGCCTGGCCGAACGTGGCGAGCTGGGGGAAGCGCAGGTGGTACTGGACGCGGTCAAGAGCGATGAACACAAGGCCGCACTGGCCGGCGCCAAGGCCCAACTGACCTTCCTGCGCCAAGCGGCCAGCCTGCCGGAAGTGGCGGAGCTGAAAAGCCGCCTGGCCCAGAACCCTGAGGATGATGAAGCCGCCTACCAGCTGAGCGTCCAGCAGTTGGCACGCCAGCAGTATGAGGCGGCGCTGGAAGGGTTGCTGAAACTGTTCCAGCGTAACCGCAGCTATGACAATGGGCTGCCGCAGAAGGCGATGCTGCAGGTCTTTGAATTGCTGGGTGGCGATCACCCGCTGGTTGGGGTTTATCGTCGCAAGCTGTCGGCGGCGATGTTCTGACCTGAAGCTGATGGCGAGGGCTTCGCCCTCGTTCGCGGGCACGCCCGCTCCCACAAGGTGGACCTCAACACCGGTTTATCCAACCCAGTGATAAACCGGAGCATCCCCACCGTTTTCCACCTTAACCTCACTGCTGTGGCGCAAACGCACCAGCAGCCGCTTGCCCGCCGCTGTACTGCCGGCCAGCCCTTCCAGCCGGTCGAGCAATTGCGGCCCGCTCATCTGCCCCGCCAGGCGCAACACCTCGCGCGCCGCCGTCCATTGTCCGTCATCCTGCCGTGGCGCAGCCACCGGGGCCGCCGCAACGGCATGCGCCGCTGCCGGCACCTCGATCTGCCGCCCCAACTGTGCCCACTCTTCAGGCTCAAGCTCGATGGTGAGGTCCACCGGCCATTCCCCAATCTGTCCACGAATTCTCACGATGCATTCCTTGAGCAAGGTCGATGGCCCATGCTACCGCAAGATGAAACCTGCGCCATGCGGGCTGGCAGGACGCAGAAAAGTTGTTATAACATAACCCAATCATCCAGCCCGCCCCGGAGCCTTCCATGCGTCGCCTGTTGCTCGCCCTGCCCTTCGCTTTGCTGCCACTGGCCGTGGCCCATGCCCACGAAGACCATGACCATGATCACGACCACGCCCATGGCACCTTGGGCGCGCATGAACACGGCGTGGCCAAGCTCAATGTCGTCCTCGACGGCAATACCCTGGAACTGGAGCTGGACAGCCCCGCCATGAACCTGGTTGGTTTCGAGCACGCTGCCAGCAGCGACGCCGACAAGGCCAAGGTTGCCGCGGTGCGCCAGCAGCTGGAGCAACCGTCGAAGCTGTTCGGCCTTGCCTCGGCAGCCGGCTGCAAGGATGACCAGCAAGCGTTGGAAAGCCCGTTGTTCGGTGACGCCGCCAAAGCGGACGACGACGGTGACGAGCATGAGAAGGGCCACATGCACAGCGACATCAATGCCCATTACCAGTTGACATGCGCCACCCCGGAGAAACTCACCCAGCTGGACCTGGCCCCCCTGTACAAAGCCTTCCCGGCCACGCAGAAAATCAACGTGCAGCTGATCGGCCCCAACGGCCAGAAAGGCGTCGAAACCTCGCCCGCCAAGGCCATGGTCGCGTTCTGAGATGAATCAGGCACTGATTGAACTGCAGGACCTGGTGTTCGCCTGGCCAGGCCAGGCGCCACTGCTGGACATCCCGGCATTTCGCCTACAAGCCGGTGAGGCCCTGTTTCTCAAAGGCCCCAGCGGCAGTGGCAAGACCACCCTGCTGGGCCTGCTGGGCGGGGTGAGCCGAGCGGACCAAGGGCGAATCCGGCTGCTTGGCCAGGACCTGGCCGCGCTGGGCCAAGGTGCACGCGACCGGTTCCGCGTCGACCACACCGGCTATATCTTCCAGCAGTTCAACTTGCTGCCCTTCCTGTCGGTAAGGGAGAACGTCGAACTGCCATGCCGCTTCTCCCGCAGCCGGGCGGAACGGGCCATCCAGCGCCATGGCAGTGTCCACCAGGCGGCAGGCGAACTGCTCGCCCACCTGGGGCTGGGCGACCCGGCACTGCTGGCGCGCCGTGCCGACAGCCTGTCGATAGGCCAGCAACAGCGGGTAGCCGCAGCCCGCGCGCTGATCGGTCAGCCCGAGCTGGTGATTGCCGACGAGCCGACCTCGGCGCTGGACGCCGACACCCGTGAAGTGTTCATCCGCCTGCTGTTCGACGAGTGCCGCGCTGCTGGTGCCAGCCTGCTGTTCGTCAGCCACGACCAGAGCCTGGCGCCGCTGTTCGATCGCCACCTGTCGCTGGCCGAACTCAACCGTGCCGCCAAGCCCGTGGAGGCCTGATGTACCTGCTCCGCCTTGCCCTGGCCAGCCTGGCCAACCGCCGTTTCACCGCCTTTCTCACTGCCTTTGCCATCGCCCTGTCGGTATGCCTGCTATTGGCCGTGGAGCGGGTGCGGACCGAGGCCCGTGCCAGCTTCGCCAGTACCATCAGCGGTACCGACCTGATCGTGGGCGCGCGCTCCGGCTCGGTGAACCTGCTGCTGTATTCGGTATTCCGGATCGGCAACGCCACCAACAACATCCGCTGGGACAGCTTTCAGCACTACGCCCATGACCCACGGGTGAAGTGGGCGATTCCGATCTCGCTGGGCGACTCGCACCGCGGCTACCGGGTAATGGGCACCACTGCCGACTACTTCGAGCATTACCAGTACGGCCGCAAACAGCACCTGCAGCTGAGCCAGGGCCGCGAATTCGCCAGTGACCCGTTCGAAGTGGTACTCGGTGCCGAAGTGGCCGATGCACTGCATTACAAGCTGGGGGACAAACTGGTGCTGGCGCACGGTGTGGCTGCAATCAGCCTGGTCAAGCATGACGACAAACCGTTCACCGTCGTGGGCGTGCTCAAGCGTACCGGCACACCGGTCGACCGCACCCTGCACATCAGCCTGGGCGGCATGGAGGCGATCCACATCGACTGGCACAATGGCGTGCCGGCACGTGGCGCCGGGCGCATCAGCGCCGAGCAAGCACGCAGCATGGACCTGCAACCTGCCGCCATCACGGCGTTCATGCTGGGCCTGAACAACAAGATCGCCACATTCAGCCTGCAGCGGGAAATCAACGAGTACCGCAACGAACCGCTGCTGGCGATCCTGCCTGGCGTTGCCTTGCAGGAGCTGTGGAGCCTGATGGGCACGGCGGAACAAGCCTTGTTCGTGGTTTCGCTGTTCGTTGTGCTCACGGGCCTGATCGGCATGCTCACGGCCATTCTCACCAGCCTCAACGAACGCCGTCGGGAGATGGCGATCTTGCGTTCCGTAGGGGCCAGGCCGTGGCATATCGCCGGGCTGCTGGTGCTGGAGGCGCTGTCACTGGCGGCAGTCGGCATCGTCGCCGGGCTGGGCTTGCTGTATGCGGGTATCGCCCTGGCACAGGGGTATGTACAGGCCAACTACGGTTTGTACTTGCCGCTGGCGCTGCCGAGCGCTCATGAATGGAGCTTGCTGGCTATCATTCTGGCGGCTGCACTGCTGATGGGCAGCGTGCCAGCGTGGCGCGCCTATCGGCAGTCGTTGGCCGATGGCCTGTCCATACACCTATGAGTGCGCGTAATGATCAAACACCTCACCGCCTGCTTCGCGGGTAAACCCGCTCCTACATCGGGTCGCGTTCCCCGTGCAGGAGCGGGTTCACCCGCGAAGAAGCCGGCACTGCAAACGCTGCTGATCCTGTTGCTTGCGGCAGCGATGCCGCTTTGGGCCGCCGAACCCAAGGAGCTCGACTGGCCAGCGCTGATCCCGGAAGGCGCCCCGGTCATTCCACCGCAACTCACCCCCTTGCACGACATGTCGCAATTGAGCAACGCCCTGGCCGCCGAGTCTGCGCCAGCAGCCCGGCAGCAGGCGCCGAACGCGCCGGTGGTGAAAAGCCTCGATGGCCAGCAGGTCAAACTGCCCGGCTACATCGTGCCGCTGGAAGTCAGCGAGGAGGGGCGCACCACCGAGTTTCTGCTGGTGCCTTACTACGGCGCGTGCATCCATGTGCCGCCACCGCCCTCGAACCAGATCGTGCACATTTTCAGCGAAATGGGCGTGCGCGTCGAAGACCTTTATCAACCCTACTGGATCGAGGGAAAGATGCAGGTCAAAGCCTCCAGCAGCGAACTGGCCGACGCCGGCTACCAGATGGAAGCCGAGAAAATCTACGCTTATGAGCTGAAGTGAGCGCTATTACCGGTTCATGAAGACGCTTCGTTGAGCTGGGTCAAACATTCTGTTTAGACCCATCCGTACCATTGGACTACTCGATTATTAACGTCCTCTGGGAGCTTCCATGAACAAGTCCTTGCTCGGTGCCGCATTCGCGGCCCTGGCCTTCGCCGCCCCTGTTGCCCACGCCCACCAGGCGGGGGATGTCATCGTTCGCGCTGGTGCAATCACCACTGCGCCGAATGAGAGCAGCAGCGACCTGAAATTCGACGGCAACAAGGTTTCGGGCACCAAGGCGACACTGGACAGCGACACCCAGCTGGGCCTGGCCTTCGCCTACATGCTCACCGACCACGTTGGCCTGGAGTTGCTGGCGGCTACGCCGTTCAAGCACACCGTAGGCGTAAAAGGCCTGGGTGGCGGGCTGGACGGCAAGCTGGCCGACATCAAGCAACTGCCGCCGACACTGTCGCTGCAGTACTACCCGATGGAACCGAACTCCAAGTTCCAGCCGTATGCCGGCGTCGGTATCAACTACACACTGTTCTTCGATGAAGACCTCAGCAGCGCCCGCAAGCAGCAGGGCTTCAGCAACCTGAAGCTGCAAGACTCGGTAGGTATCGCCGGGCAGTTGGGCATGGACTACATGCTCACGGACAACCTGCTGGTCAACGCCGCGGTCTGGTATGTGGACATCGACACCAAGGCCAGCGTCAACGGCCCCACCGCGCTGGGCTACAGCAAGACCAAGGTCGACGTGGATGTAGACCCATGGGTGTACATGGTCGGCCTAGGCTACAAGTTCTGACCTGAACACTGCAGGGCGGCTTCGGCCGCCCTTGCGCGTTGCAGCCACAGCCAATAAGCCAGGGCCGCCGCGCTGATGGCCATGCCCAGGCCGCACACCGCTACCCACCCCCAGTGCGCATAACACCAGTTCGCCAGCACCGCCCCCACCCCGCTCCCCAGCGAATAACAGCACATGTAGGCCGCAATCAGGCGGCTGGCCATTTCGCCACGCCCGGCCAGCAACACCGTCTGGTTGGTGACATGCACTGCCTGCACGGCAAAATCCAGCATCAGCACGCCAAGGACAAAGGCCATCACGGATTGCCCGAGCATGGCCGTGGGCAGCCATGAAAGCGTCAGCAGCAACAGCGCCAGCCCCGTGGTCCGCTCACCCTGCCCTTGGTCGGCCAAGCGCCCGGCACGCGATGCGGCCAACGTGCCCGCTACACCTGCCAGGCCGAACAAACCGACCTCGGTATGGCTGAACGCCAATGGCGCAGCGCTGAGGGGCATGACCATGGCACTCCACAGCACGCTGAATGCAGCGAAGATCAACCCGCCAAACACGCCACGCTGACGTAGCAGCCGGTCGTGCCGATAAAGGCTGAACTGGCCGGCGATCAGTGCGCGGAAGCTGGTGCGATGCCGGGTTGCAGGCACGGCGGGCAAGCTGCGCCACATCACTGCGGCCAGCACCACCAACAGGCTTGCAGCCAGCCAGTACACGCAGCGCCAACCTGCCAGGTCAGCCAGCCCGCCGGAGACCAGCCGCGCCAGCAAAATACCCAGTACCACGCCACTGGTGACGGTACCTACCGCCTGCCCTTGCTGACCGGGGGCGGCCAGGCTGGCAGCGTGCGCCACCATCAATTGCACCATCACGGCCATCAGCCCGGCGATGGTCAACGCCAGCAGCAACACCGCCCAGTTCGGCGCCATGCCGACAGCCGTCAGCGCCAGTGCCGAAAACAGCAGTTGGCCCAGCAGCAGGCGTTTGCGGTTCACCCGGTCACCCAGCGGCACGACCAACAGCAAGCCCAAGGCGTAGCCCGCCTGGGTTGCACCAACCACCCAACCAATCTGCTGCCGCGCTACACCCAGGTCGGCAGCCATCGAGTCCAGCAACGGTTGCGCAAAGTACACCGTTGCCACTGCCATGCCGCTGGCAGTGGCAAGCAGTAGTGTTATCCAGCGTGTCAGTGAAGGCTGCATGGCCCGACCTCGATAATCTGGTTTCATTTTGAAACTACATGCTGGCTATTTAGCAAATGTGGTTTTAATCTGCAACCAGTCATTCAGAACAAGGTGGCTCCATGCTCGCTGCAAACAACGCGCAATGCCCCGTCGCCCGGGCCTTGGAAGTGCTGGGTGACCGCTGGGCGCTGATGATCCTTCGCGACGCTTTTGATGGCCTGCGTCGCTTCAGTGAGTTTCAGAAGAATCTGGGGCTGGCGAAGAACATCCTCGCCTCACGGCTCAAGTGGCTGGTGGAAAGCGGTTTGCTGGAGCTGCAGCCAGCCTCGGATGGCAGTGCCTACAAGGAATATGTGCTGACCGGGAAAGGGCGCGCAGTATTTCCGCTGGTGGTGGGTTTGCGGCAATGGGGGGAACGGTATCTGTTCGAGGCGGGTGAAACGCGTTCCGCGCTGGTGGACGCCGGCAGCGGGCAGGGGCTTGAACCGTTAGAGGTGAGAAGCCTGGATGGGCGGATGTTGCGCCCCGAGGACTGCGTGCGCAAGGTGGTGCGCCATGGCTGATCCAGGGGCTGCTGCGCAGCCCTGTCGCAACTCAAGGCCGCTTGTGTCTTGAGAGAGGGATCTGGTGTTGCCGCAGCCGAAGAGGGTGTAGATCAACAGCAAAATGCAGGACTCGAAGATCACACGGTTCCTGTGGGAGCGGGCGTGCCCGCGAACACCGGCGCAGCCGGTGCCAGCCACCGCGTCGCCTGCTTCGCGGGCAAGCCCGCTCCCACAATGAATCGCGCAGGCTTTTCGAATTTTGAGAAAGACAGTGGCTCCTACAGGCAGGGCATCGCTTGGCCCGTGACTTCAGCTTTTACCCAGTAGCCGGGCCAGCCCCTCGACCATCGGCGTAGCCTGCGGGAATGCAAACCGCGCCAGCAAGCGCTGGTTATCGGCCCGCGAATGGCGAATATCACCTGCTCGCGCCGCCGCGTAGGTCACCGCTGGCAAGCTGCCCACGACTTTCTGCAGCGCTGCGAGCATCTGGTTGATCGACGTTGCCTGGTTGAGGCCGATGTTCACCGCACCCTCCTCGACCTGCGGCTGCTCCAGTGCCTGCACCATCACTTGCACCAGGTCGCCTACATACAGGAAATCGCGGGTCTGCTCGCCATCCCCGTACACGGTGATCGGCAGGCCCTGCACAGCACGCTCGCAGAAGATGCTGATAACCCCGGAATAGGGCGAGGACGGGTCCTGGCGAGGCCCGAAGATATTGAAGAAGCGGAACACCACCGGCTCCAGCCCGTGCTGACGGCGGTAGAAGTCCAGGTATTGCTCACTGGCCAGCTTGTCCACGGCATAGGGCGTCAGCGGTGCCTTGGGCGTATCCTCGGCGATCGACTCGCCCTCGCCATTGTTGCCATACACGGCGGCACTGGAGGCGAACACCACCCGGCGCAGACCGTGCTCGCGCATGGCTTCACAAACATTGAGGGTGCCGATGAAATTGCTCTGGTGGGTACGCACCGGATCTTCGACCGAAGCCTGCACCGAAGCCACTGCGGCCAGGTGCACCACGGCACTGCAACCTGCCGCAGCCCGCATGACCAGAGCAGCGTCGGCGACATCGCCTTCGATCAGTTCCAGCCGTGGGTGGTCGACCTGCAGGTTGTCCCGTCGGCCAGTGGACAAGTCATCGAGAATGCGTACGGCGTAGCCTTTGTCCAACAACGCATCGCACAGGTGGGAACCAATGAAGCCGGCACCGCCGGTGATCAGGATGGGGGCATCAGCCATGGCGGTAGAAACGGTCCAGTAGGGGCGGCAAGCCGGCGCGCCAGGCACGCGGCTTGATGCCAAAGGTATGGAGGATTTTTTTGCAGGCCAATACGGCATGCTGCGGCTCTTCGCTGGCATCCGGCCGCGCGGCATGCGCTTGCGCCGTGGGTGCCTGCACTGCCAGCTGGCGATATTGGCCGGCCTCGGCCAGGATCGCCTGGCCCAACACCAGCGGCGTGGTCGCCTCGTTGCCGGCGTAATGGTAGGTGCCCCATAGCGGCGCGTTGCAATCGAGTTGCTTGAGCACAGACAGGATCACCCGGGCCGCATCGTCCACAGGTGTGGGATTGCCGCGCCGGTCATCGGCCAGCAGCAACTCAGCCGGTTGCTCGGCACGGGTCAGGAAACGACCGAGCGAGCCATCGATGCTTTCGTCCAGCAACCAGCCAAAGCGCAGCAGCACATGTTGCGGGCACGCCGCACGCACGCTCTGCTCGATCCGCCACAAGGCCTGGCCCCGCAGCCCCAAGGGTACGGGCTCGTCCTTCTCGCTGTAGGCAGTGGCCCGCGAGCCATCGAATACCCGGTAGCTGGAAGGCTGCACCAGGGTGATCTGGTGGTGCTGGCACAGCTCTGCCAGCCGCTCTACTGCCCGCTCCTGCTGCGCCAGGCGCGGCTCGCTGACCGACTCGGCCTGGAACCAGTCGAAGTAATAGGCCAGGTTCACCAGGGCATCGGGGCGATGGTCGTCAAGCAACTGGGTCAGGCTCGCCGGCGTCCAGCCGTTCTCGGGCGGGCGCGGCGCCAGGAATGCGATGTCCTCCTCGGCCCCAAGACGAATCAGCGCTTGCCCGAGGGCATTGCCACCACCCAACAGCATTAGGCGCATACGCATAGAGTCAGCAGATCCGGAGAGGTTGATTAAGGAAAGTGGGTCATTTTGCGGTTTCCGGGCGGGGAAGTCCAACCACAGGGCTTATTGAGTCAAGCCGCCTATTCAATCTCAAACAAACTGTTGCGCAACGGCCCCACGCTCAGCCGTTCCCTGACGTCATCGTCTATACGCGGATCATCCGGACGGTACAGTTTGACCTGTCGGTACGCATTGATGCGATTGATCTCCTCACCCAGGTACTCCCACACCACCCGTGTGCAGGCCGGGTTGCGCCGGTCGCCGCTGGAAACCCCGGCCTTCAGGCCGTTCAGGCGGGTGATCCGGCTTTTGAAGCTGGGAATCAGGATGGTCTGGCTCATTTCGTTGAAGGTCAGCGACTCGTAGTCGATGAGGAATACCCGGTCCTGCAACTGAAACGCTGCGCCCAGATAGCGACAACGGACTTCGGCATGCAGGTCCGTGGCGCTGGAGCGCTCCTGCCGCTCCTGGCGCTCGAACAGGAAACGCCCCCGCTCTTCCCACAGGTGCACCAGCGACACCAGGATCGTGCCGGGCACCGACATGCAGTTCGAATACTCGAAGTAATAACCGCAATACCGCGACAGGTTGCCAGCGTGCTCATGCAGCGGGCGGAACAGTTCACTGATCGGGTCGCTGGGTTGCTCGGCCAGGGCCGAGACGCGGGCACCGATCAGGCGGGCGAACTGCTCGGCTGGCAGGTTCAGCTCGTAATCCTCGACGCCAAAGAAATCACCGATGCGTTTCAGGTTGAAAGCCGTCGGACGGCTCTGCCCGCTGAGGTACTTGTTGAACTGCGCTCGGTTGATCGAGAGCTGGCGGCAAACTTCGGAAATAGAGCGGTAGTGGCTGCAAGCCAGTTTGAGGTTGGTAGCGAAATGCTCACTCATGTACGGAATCCAGGTGACGCGAATGACGCCATTGTAGCATCAAGTCGCATCAAGTCAGAGCAACCCGCGAAATTGTAACGACTCTTGTCATGGCCAACCATGCGCCCCAACGAATAGCGGTGCGCCTGCCGTCCGCTGATCAATCCACACGAAGAATAAGAATCGAGGTCATTTTCCAATGCTCGAAGCACTCAACGATTTCCTCTCGGGGAAACTCCTCATCGTGCTGATCGTCGGTCTCGGCGGTTACTTCACCATCCGTTCGCGGTTCGTACAGTTCCGCCATTTCGGCCACATGTTCGCCGTGTTCAAGGAATCGCTGCGTGGCCAGGCAGGCCAGTTGAGCTCCTTCCAGGCCCTGATGCTGAGCCTGGCTGGCCGCGTGGGCGCCGGTAACATCGCCGGGGTCGGCATTGCCGTGACCTTGGGCGGCCCTGGCGCGGTGTTCTGGATGTGGGTCACTGCCCTGGTCGGCATGGCCAGCAGTTTCTTCGAATGTACCCTGGCCCAGGTGTACAAGCGCGCCGATGGCGACGGCCTGTACCGTGGCGGCCCGGCCTACTACATCCAGCATGGCCTGAAGCTGAAAAGCATGGCCATCGTGTTCTCGATCCTGCTGCTGGTGACCTACGGCTTCGCCTTCATCGGCCTGCAGTCGTACACCGTTACCCATTCGCTGCAAAATGCCTTCGACTTCAAGCCGAGCCACACCGGGCTGGTGCTGGCCGTGCTGCTGGCCATCACCTTCATCGGTGGCATCAAGCGCATCGCGGCGGTCTCGGACCTGCTGGTGCCGGTCAAGACCCTGGCCTACATCGGCGTGACCCTGTACGTGATCGGCACCCAGATCGACCACGTACCCGCCATGCTGGAAACCATCTTCAAGAGCGCTTTCGGCCTTGACCCTGCGTTTGGCGGCCTGCTCGGCAGCGCCATCGTCATGGGCGTGAAGCGGGGCGTGTTCGCCAACGAAGCAGGCTTGGGCAGTGCACCGAACGTTGCCGCCGTGGCGGCAGTGAAACACCCGGGCGCGCAGGGCGTGGTCCAGGCCTTCAGCGTGTTCCTCGACACCTTCGTGATCTGCACCTGCACCGCACTGCTGATCCTGCTGTCGGGCTTCTACACCCCAGGCTTCGAGGGCGACGGCATTGTCCTGACCCAGAACTCGCTGGCCGCGGTGGTGGGTGACTGGGGCCGCGTGTTCGTCAGCGTTGCGCTGTCGCTGTTCGTGTTCACCTGCATTCTCTACAACTACTACCTGGGCGAGAACAGCCTGCAGTTCCTCAGCCGCAACCGCGTGGTACTGATGGTGTTCCGTGGCCTGGTACTGGCGCTGGTGGTGTGGGGTTCGATGCAAGACCTGTCGACCGTGTTCGCCTTCGCCGACATCACCATGACCTGCCTGGCCTTCGTCAACCTGATCGCCCTGGCCCTGTTGTTCAAGATTGGCCTGCGGGTGATGCGCGACTACGACGACCAGCGCAAGGCCGGTATCAAGCAGCCAGTGTTCGATTCGACCAAGTTCGCCGACCTGGACCTGGACCGCAACGCTTGGCCAGCCAACCCTCAGCTGGAAACAGCCGCTGACAAAGCAGCCGTCCAGGCCCAGCCACAGCGCTGATATCCTGCCCTGCCCAAGCCGCCCCGTTCGTGGGCGGCTTTTTTCTCCGCTCACCGCCACGGATGCTTTCCATGCGTGCAGTCAAGAATCTTCTCGTTCTCTATACCGGTGGCACCATCGGCATGCTCGAAACCCCGGAGGGCCTGGCACCGGCCGGCGGTTTCGACGGGCGGATGCGTGAACACTTCGCGCAACTGTCCGATGCCCCCCAACTGCAGTGGACCCTGCAAGAGCTGAACCCGCTGCTGGACAGCGCCAACATGCAACAGCACAACTGGCTGGCCATGCGTGATGCCATCGTCACGGCGGTGGATGCTGGCCATGATGGGGTGCTGGTGCTGCATGGCACCGATAGCCTGGCTTATAGCGCGGCTGCCTTGTCGTTCCTGCTGCTGGGCTTGCCCGTGCCGGTACTGCTGACCGGTTCGATGCTGCCGGCCGGCGCCGCCGACAGCGACGCCTGGCCCAACCTGTGTGGCGCGCTGCGCCTGTTCGAACAAGGGCTGGAAGACGGCGTGCAGTTGTACTTCCATGGGCAGCTGGTGCACGGTTGCCGGGCTACCAAGATGCGCAGTGAAGCGTTCGATGCGTTCGTTGCCCTGCCGCGGCATCGCGACAGCCAGCGTGCGGCAGTCATCCCGGCCGAGCTGGATTACCGCCAGCCGCGCCAGCCGGTCAACCTGGCGGTCGTGCCTGTGTTCCCCGGGCTGCAGGCCAGCCATCTGCAGGCCTTGTTGGGCAGCGGCGTGCAGGGCTTGCTGCTGGAGTGCTATGGCAGTGGTACCGGGCCGTCGGATGACCTGGCTTTGCTCGAGGTACTGCGTGCAGCGCGCCAGCGCGGTGTGCTGCTGGCGGCAATCAGCCAATGCCCTGAAGGCTCGGTGGTATTCGATACCTATGCGGCAGGCAACCGACTGCGTAGCGCGGGCCTGGTCAGTGGCGGCGGCATGACCCGCGAGGCAGCGCTGGGCAAGATGGTTGCGCTGCTGGGGGCAGGGTTGGATGTGGAATCAGCAGAACGCTGGTTTGCCCTGGACCTGTGTGGGGAGCGGGCGTAGGCACTACCCGCACTCGCCCGGGCAAGAAAAGAAGATGGCGGAAGGCAGCGGGAGTCGAACCTGCCCGGGAACGACTGCCGTCCCCAACCGGGTTTGAAGCCCGGCCGCGCCACCGGGCGCGATTGCCTTCCTTGAACTCAGTGCCTGGCGTACTGCTGGGCCAGGGCGCTGTCAGCGCGAATGTGACGCTGCTCGGCCACCCTGCGGGTCAGGCCGATGCGGTCGAAGTATTCCAGAATCTGCACACTGCGCTTGCGACCGATGCCCAACATATCGCGAAATGCAGCAACCTGCACTAATGAAGTGCCAGCCGCCTGCCCTAGCAGCAGCTCTGCCATGCGCTG
This sequence comes from Pseudomonas sp. NY5710, assembly GCF_013305665.1. NCBI lineage: Bacteria > Pseudomonadati > Pseudomonadota > Gammaproteobacteria > Pseudomonadales > Pseudomonadaceae > Pseudomonas > Pseudomonas sp. NY5710. Next base: position 535,223 of record NZ_CP045554.1, on the reverse strand, counting down.
TAGCGTCGCTGCGGGGTAGAACAGGTCGCGCACCACCTGGTGCACTACGCCTAAACGCGCCAGCTTGCGCAACAACAAACGAACGTCAGCTTCAAGGCAGTTCTCTTCTGCCGCCAATGTCCTGACCCAGGGCGGATCGAATTGCCCCGCCAGCAACCTGGGCTGCAGGCGCGCCCACAGTGCCTCGTCGGCTTCACTCAACTGGACCTTGTGATCCGGCAAATGCAGCCAGGGCCCACTGGCGGCAATCGCCCCGTCCTCTAGCAGTTCCTCAAGCAGGCTGACAAACGCAGGCCGCTCCAACGGCAATGCAGTAAAGCGCCGCAGGCGGTCACGGTCGGGGCCCAGCTGATCGGGTTCTTGCTCGTGGAAGCGGGCAAGTTGCGCCAGCACCTGCCGTTTCAGCACCTGCCACTGGGCGCTGGCGAACAGCAGCTGGCCCTGCCGCGTGGCCACCACCAACACGTTCGCCGGTAGCTGCCAGGTTTCGCGCAGGCGATTGAACTGTCGCTCCAGGCGCTGCGGGTCGATACCACCGGGCGCACTGGCGAGCAGTGCCGGCAGTGCCTGCTCCAGGCCCTGAGCATCTCGCAGCGCCTGCAACTGGCGTAAACGCTCGTGGCTGCGGCGCTGGCGGCTGGGGGCAAACGGATCGAGTACCTTGCCGCCGCCCAAGGTGCGCTGAGCACGCTGGTCGCGCAGTACCAAGCGGTCGCCATGCACGGCCTGCAACGGCGCATTGAGCAGTAACTGGGCAAACATGCGCTGGCCGGCGGCCAGGCTTTCACCTTCCAGCAACGCGACACGGGCCGTCACGTCCTGGGTGCCGAGGTGCACATGCACGGCACTGAAGTGCTCGAACGCCCGCAGCTCGCCCGGCAACAGGTTCAACTCGATATCCACCCGAACACTGGGCGCGTGCAGCCACTGCGGTAGCAGCCAGTCGCCACGGTGAACTTGCTCCGCGCTAAGGCGTTCGGCTGCGATATTGAGCGCTACTCGCTGGCCGGCCTGCGCTACCAAGGCGGCCTGGTTTTGTGCATGCAGGCCTCGCACCCGCACCGCCTTGCCGGCCTTCCCCAGGACCAGGGTATCGCCGGCACTCACCCGGCCGACCAGCGCCGTGCCGGTCACCACCACCCCCGCACCGGTGACGGCGAAGGCGCGGTCGATAGCCAGGCGAAAACCGCCTTGCGCACTGCGTTGCCGCACAGCGGTTTGCGCCTGCAGCAAGGCTTGGCGCAACGCGTCGATGCCCTCCCCGCCAAGGCTCGACACCGGGAACTGCCGCGCCCCGGCATAGGGCCCTGGCGCCAGCAGCTCACTGACCTGCGCCTGCACCTGGGCCAGGCGCGCCGGCTCGACGCGGTCGCACTTGCTGACCGCCACCAGTGCCTGGGGGATACCCAACAGCTCGATGATTGCCAGGTGCTCACGTGTCTGCGGCATGACGCCATCGTCTGCCGCCACCACCAGCAGCACCACATCTATGCCATGGGCCCCGGCCAGCATGTTGTGGATAAACCGCTCGTGGCCCGGCACATCGATGAAGCCCGTCAGCGGTGCACCTTCGGCCAGCGCCGCGTAGCGGTAACCCAGGTCGATGGTCATGCCCCGCTCACGCTCTTCCTGGCGCAGGTCACCGGCCTGGCCGGTCAGTGCCTTCAGCAGTGCGGTCTTGCCATGGTCGATGTGGCCGGCGGTACCAACGATCACTGCACCGGCCCCAACTGCAACGCCGGCAATTGCGCCAGCCATTGGGCTTCGTCGTCCAGCTGGCGCAGGTCCAGCCATAGCGCGTCGTCGTCGATGCGACCAAGCACCGGCACCGGCAGGCCCCGCAGGGCTCGCTCCAGCACGTGCAGGCTGCGCCCGCGCAACTTCTTCGACACCTGCGGGCGCAGGCACAGCGCGGCACTGGGCAGGCGCGCAACCGGCTGGCTGCCACTGCCTATCATGCCCAGCGCAGGTTCTACGCTGACGACCCATTGCGCACCAAGGCGGGCCTGGAGGTCTGGCAGCAGGCGTTCGGCCTGGGCCTGGATATCGGCCTGGCCACGGGTCAACAAGCGCAAACTGGGCAGGCGCTCGGCCAACCGGTCCGGGTTGCGGTACAGCGCCAGCACCGCTTCGAGTGCGGCCAGGGTGATCTTGTCGACCCGCAGCGCACGCTTGAGCGGGTTTTTCTTGATTCTGGCAATCAATGCCTTGCGCCCGACGATGATCCCGGCCTGCGGGCCGCCCAGCAGCTTGTCGCCACTGAAGGTCACCAGATCGGCGCCATCAGCCAGGGCCTGGCGCACCGTGGGCTCGGCCGGCAGGCTCCAGCGGGTGAGATCGAGCAAACTACCGCTGCCGAGGTCTTCGAGCAGTGGCAGGTCATGCTGGTGGGCGATTCGCGCCAGCTCGGCGGTCGGCACCTGGGTGGTGAAACCTTGAATGCTGTAGTTGCTGCAGTGCACGCGCATCAATAACCCGGTTCGCGGGCCAATGGCAGCTTCGTAGTCGCGGGCATGGGTGCGGTTGGTGGTGCCGATCTCGTGCAGCTTCACGCCGGCGCGGGCCATGATGTCCGGGATGCGGAAGGCGCCGCCGATCTCGATCAGTTCGCCGCGCGAGATAATGCCCTCCTTGCGCGCACCCAGGCTGTTGAGCGCCAGCAGTACTGCCGCGGCATTGTTGTTGACCACGGTAACCGCCTCGGCGCCGGTCAGCTCGCGGATAAGGCCCTCGATCAGGTCGTCGCGGTCACCACGCTTGCCGCTGGTCAGGTCGAACTCCAGGTTGAGCGGGTAGCGGGCGGCGGTCTGCATCGCCTCGATGGCTTCTTCCGGCAGCAGGGCACGGCCGAGGTTGGTATGCAGCACGGTGCCGGTGAGGTTGAACACTCGGCGTACCTGGCTGCGTTGCTGGGCGGCCAGACGTTCGCCGGCGCGGCCCAGAAGGATCTCGAGAGACAGCTCGGCGGCACTGAGCTGGCCGCTGCGCGCGGGCTCCCGCAGGTCGTCCAGCAATTGGCGCAGGGCGCTCAAGACCGCATCGCGGCCGTGGCGGTCGATCAGTGGGAGGCAGGCCGGATGGCGCAGGAGGGTGTCGATGGACGGCAAACGTGGGGTGTCGCTGGCGAGGCTGTTGGACATGCGGTACTACCTAGGATTGATCCGTCGTCGGTACTGGCCTGTTCGCGGGTGAGCCCGCCCCCACAAAAGCCTGCGCAGGTGTCTGATCCTGTTCCAGGTCTTGTGGGAAAGGGTTCACCCGCGAAGCAGGCGACTCGGTTTTTCAGTGTAGACACTCACCCACTAACCGGGCGCAAGCATCAGGTTGGGCGCCAGGCGATGAAAACCTTCCTCGTCCAGGCGCATGTCCAGCGCAAGGCTGGCCAGGTCGTCGGCCAAGGGCTCGGCCGCTGCGTCGTTTTCGAGGTAGTTCTGCTTGAGGTAGCTTTCACACCCCGGGCAGCACTCGGCCCGCAGGGGCGCCTTGCCGGGTAGATGGCGGTCATTCTCAAGGCTGGTATAGCGCAAGTCCTTGCTCGACTCGCAGTACACGCACTTGACCCGCACCACATGCCACTCACAGGCACACAACGAGCACACTAGATAGCGCAGGCCGTTGTGCTTGCCACGGTTGCGTACCACCCCGGCCATCGCTGGCGAGCCGCAAGCCGGGCACTGGGCCAGACTGCCAGCGGGTTTGAGTTCAGGCGCCGGCAATGCCAGCAGCCAACTGGACCAGGCCGCCTGCAACGCAGCCCCGAGCAATGGCACCAATGCGGCCGGCACTGCGTCATAATGCCCTGCCAGCAACGCCAAACCCCAACCTTTGCGCTGGTTGTCATCACTGCCACGCAGCACCTGCAAGGCCTCCGCCAACGGACCATGGGGTTCGTCGCCAAAGTGACCGAGCAAGGCCTGCAGCCAGACCAGCCAAGCTCCGTCACGTACCAGGCTGTCTGCCGCCAGCGGCGGCAAACCATGGCTTATGCACAGGCGCTGGCGCGCCTCAGCCACCGGCAGGGCGCCAGGGGGGTTATCCACAAGCTGCTGCTGCACACGGCACAACCGCGCAACCAGCCTCAGATAGTCGCCCAGGGCATTGCCCTGGGCCAGCGTGTCCAAACGCGCAGCCCGCACTTCAAACAGGTTGGCCGGCGGCAGGTGCAGAAACGGCGGCATCACCGCCGACGCTTCGATCTGCCCAGGTTCGAGTATCGTGCTCAAGCGCTCATCCTTCTTTTCGTCCGTGATGACTCGGCGGCTTGTCGCCAGTCACTTCGCGGTACCACAGTTCATGGTGCTTGCGTGCCCAGGCGCGGCTTACCCAGCCGTGCAGCATGGCGCCGATCGAGCCTTTGATCCAGATACCGGCGTAGATGTGCACGATAATGCTGAGGATCAGCACGAAGGCCGCCAGTGCATGCAGCAACGCCGACAGGCGAATTACCTCGATGCCGAACCAGTGGCTGAAATACGCTCGCCAGATCACCACACCACTGACCAGCAAGACCAGCATGCACACCAGCAGGGTCCAGAACAGCAGCTTCTGCCCGGCGTTGTACTTGCCGATTGGCGGTACGCCCTCCTCCTGGTTACGCATCACCCGGTCAACCCGGCGCAGCCAGAGGCGATCATTCGCGGTGATGAAGTTGGCCCGCCAGAAGCGCACCACCAGGCCAACGAAGAACACGAACATCGCCACCCCGAGAAACGGGTGCAGGATGCGCGTCCACGGCCCACCGCCAAACAGGTTGCTGAGCCAGAACAGTGCCGGGTGAAACAGCGCCAACCCCGACAGCCCGGCGAGAAAGAACAGGATCGCCACCAGCCAGTGGTTGCTGCGCTCGTTGGCGTTGTAGCGCAAGATGGGTTTGTTGTCGTTCATGGCCGCTGCTCCCCTTGCCCACCGGGCTTGCTCGGATCATAGACATGCACTGCAGGGTCCACTGTCTGCACGCTCGGGTCGGCTGCGGCCGGGTGTTCGTCCTCCTCCACCCGCTGTGGCCCGACCCGCACATAGTGGAAGAACCCGGCCAGCACCGCTGCGCCCATCGCCAACAACGCCAGGGGCTTGGTAAAGCCCTTCCACAACCCTACCAGCGGGCTGATCACCGGCTGGTCCGGCAGGCCGGCATACAGTTTGGGGGTATCGGCATGGTGCAACACGTACATCACGTGGGTACCGCCGACGCCATCCGGGTCATACAACCCGGCGTTGTCGTAGCCACGCGATTTCAGGTCGACGATGCGTTCGGCGGCATGCACCTTCATCTCGTCCTTGGTGCCGAACACAATTGCCCCGGTCGGGCAGGTTTTCACACAAGCCGGCTCCAGGCCCACGGTCACGCGGTCGGAACACAGGGTGCACTTGTACGCCTTGTGGTCTTTCTGCGAGATGCGCGGAATGTTGAACGGGCAGCCGGTGATGCAATAGCCACAGCCAATGCAGTGGTCCTGGTTGAAGTCGACGATACCGTTGGCATGCTTGATGATCGCCCCTGGGCTTGGGCACGCCTTGAGGCAGCCTGGCTCGGCACAATGCATGCAGCCGTCCTTGCGGATCAGCCATTCCAGGTTGCCGTCGTCGCGCTCGTGCTCGGTAAAGCGCATCAGCGTCCAGGTCTCGGCAGTGAGGTCCTGGGGGTTGTCGTAAGTGCCATGGTTGTGGCCGACCTCGTCACGCAGTTCGTTCCACTCCGAACACGCCACCTGGCAAGCCTTGCAGCCGATGCACTTGGTGGTGTCGATCAGCTTGGCGACTTCCTGCTGCTGGCGTACCGAGGGCGGCACGGTGGTGGTGGCCGAGCGGGCGATGATGTCTTGGCTGGCCATCAGAGTTTCTCCACTTTGACGAGGAACGACTTCGACTCTGGCGTCTGCGTGTTGCCGTCACCCAGGAATGGCACCAGGGTGTTGGTCAGGTAGCCATGCCGGGTTGCGCCGGTGAAGCCCCAGTGCAGCGGAATGCCGATCTGGTGCACGGTCTGGTTGTTGACCTGCAGCGGGCGAATCCGCTTGGTCACGACCGCCACCGCGTCGATATGGCCACGCTTGCTCGACACCCGCACCCGGTCGCCAGCCTTGATGCCTTTTTCATTGGCCAGCACCTCGCCGATCTCGACGAACTGCTCGGGCTGGGCGATGGCGTTGAGCCGGCAATGCTTGCTCCAGAAGTGGAAGTGCTCGGTCAGCCGGTAGGTGGTCGCCGCGTACGGGAATTCATCGTGCTTGCCGAGGGTGTCCCATACCGAGTCGAAGATGCGCCCGGCCGGGTTGCTGATCGCCTTCTTGTTCTGCGGGTGCAGCGGGTTGATGCCAATCGGCGTTTCGAACGGCTCATAGTGCTCGGGGAACGGGCCTTCGGCCATCTTGTCGATGGCGAAGAACCGCGCCACGCCCTCGGGGTTCATGATGAACGGGTTCATCCCCGCCTCGGGTGGCGAGTCGACCTTGAAGTCGGGCACGTCGGTTCCGGTCCAGGTCTTGCCGTTCCACCACACCAGGCGTTTCTTTTCCGGATCCCAAGGCTGACCTTGCGGGTCGCTGGAGGCACGGTTGTAGAGGATGCGGCGGTTGGCCGGCCAAGCCCAGGCCCAATTCTGCACCTGGTGCATGCCGTACGGGTCGCTGTTGTCGCGGCGAGCCATCTGGTTGCCCTGCTCGGTCCAGCAGCCGGCAAAGATCCAACACCCCGATGCCGTGCTGCCATCGTCCTTGAGTTGACCGAAGCCCGACAATTGCTGGCCAGCCTTGAGGGCTGCACCGGCAGCATCGGTAAGGTCGGTGACCGCCCAGCCGTTCATTTCCTTGGCCAGTTCCTCGGGGGATGGCTCATCAGCAATCTTGTACGGCCAGCTGATGTTCATGATCGCATCAGGGTAGGTACCGCCCTCGGTCTGGTAACGCTGACGCAGGCGCAGGAACAGCTCGCTCATGATCTGCACGTCGGTGCGTGTTTCGCCCGGCCCGTCGGCACCTTTCCAGTGCCACTGCAGCCAGCGGCTGCTGTTGACCAGCGAGCCATCTTCCTCAGCGAAGCAGGTGGTAGGCAGGCGGATCACTTCGGTCTGGATGTTGGCCGTGTCAACGTCGTTGAACGGCCCCACGTTGCGCCAGAACTCCGAGGTTTCGGTGGCGAGTGGGTCCATGACCACCAGCCACTTGAGCTTGGCCAAAGCCGCAGTGACGCGGTTCTTGTCCGGCAGCGCGGCGATCGGGTTGAAGCCTTGGCACATGTAGCCGTTGACCTTGCCCTGCCCCATCATCTCGAACATGCGCAGCACATCGTAAGCCGGCACATCAAGCTTGGGCAGCCAGTCATAGCCCCAGTTGTTTTCAGCCGTGGCGTTGGCACCGTACCAGGCCTTCATCAGGCTGACATGGAACTTGCCGTAGTTCTGCCAGTAAGACAGCTGCCCCGGGCGCAGCGGTTTGGAGGCGCGCTTGTCGATATAGGCTGCGTAATCCTGTTCGGCATCGCCGGCCAGGGTCAGGTAGCCCGGCAGCGAATTGGACAGCAGGCCAAGGTCGGTGAGGCCCTGGATGTTGGAGTGGCCACGCAACGCGTTGACCCCACCACCGGGCATGCCCACGTTACCCAGCAGCAACTGCACCATGGCAGCACTGCGGATGATTTGCGCACCGATCGAGTGTTGCGTCCAACCCAGGGCGTAGAGAATCGTCATGGTCTTGCCCGGTACCGAGCAGCTGGCGATCTCTTCCCAGACTTTCATCATGGCGTCCTGCGGCATGCCACAGGTCATGCTCGCCAACTCCGGGGTATAGCGGCTGTAGTGCTGCTTCATCAGCTGGAACACACAGCGCGGGTGCTGCAGTGTCGGGTCGACCTTGGCGTAGCCATCCTCACCCAGCTCATAACCCCAGCCGGACTTGTCGGCGTACACGCGCTTGGCTTCGTCGTAGCCGCTGAACAGCCCGTCTTCGAAGCCATAGTTCTCTTTGACGATAAACGACACGTCGGTGTAATTGCGCACGTATTCGTGCTGGATCTTGTCGTTGCTCAGCAGGTAGTTGATCAGCCCGCCCATGAAGGCGATGTCGGTACCGGTACGGATTGGCGCGTAGTAGTCGGCCACCGAGGCCGTTCGGGTAAATCGCGGGTCGACCACGATAAGCCGCGCCTTATTGTGCGCTTTGGCCTCGGTCACCCATTTGAAGCCGCACGGATGCGCTTCTGCTGCGTTGCCACCCATCACCAGGACCAGATTCGCGTTGGCGATATCTGACCAGTGGTTGGTCATGGCGCCACGGCCGTACGTCGGGGCAAGACTTGCCACCGTCGGGCCATGTCAGACACGTGCTTGGTTATCGAACCCCAGCATGCCTGTTGCGCGGATGACCTTGTGGGTCAGGTAGCCCGCCTCGCTGGAGGCGGCGGAGGCAGCGAGAAAACCGGTGGTGAGCCAGCGGTTGACGGTTTGCCCCTGGGCGTTCTTCTCGATGAAGTTGGCGTCACGGTCCTGCTTCATCAGGTCGGCGACGCGGTCCAGGGCCTCGTCCCAGCTGACCCGTACCCATTCCTGGCTGCCTGGCTTGCGCACCTCTGGGTACTGCAGGCGGCTTGAGCTGTGGATAAAGTCCAGCAGGCCGGCACCTTTCGGACAGAGGGTGCCGCGGTTGACCGGGTGGTCGGCGTCACCTTCGATATGAATAATGTTCTGTTTGACGTTCTTGCCCGCATCGCCCTGGCTGTACAGGATCAGGCCGCAGCCGACCGAACAGTAGGGGCAGGTATTTCGGGTCTCTTTGGTGTGCGCCAGCTTGAAGTGGCGCACCTGCTCGGCAAAGGCTGGCGTGGGGGCCATGCCCAACGCCGCCAGGCTCGAGCCTCCAAGGCCGATAGCGGCGACCTTGAAGAATTGCCGACGGTTCAGGTCCATCGTGCACTCCTGATCAGGTTTGGACGCACGAAACATTGCCGGCGCCTCTTGGTAGTCACGGTGGCGAGTCAAATTCTGCTCGCCAATGGATAAGACTAGCCAAGAATCGAGAAGGTGCGATGACATGTGTCAGGTATAGAGCACTATGCCGGGTTACTGGGCTCATCACTTTCGGAAATGGACTACATAACTCCGCTCAGAAAGTTACTAGATTGAGGAAAATTCCGACAAAGGACCTGTCCCCATGAACACCAAGCCTCTGCTGCTGAGCCTGCTCATCGCCGGTACTGCCATCCTCGCACCCGCTTCTGCAGCCACTTCGGACGAAGCAGCTTCGCCGCTCACCTCGCAACAAGCGCGAAACATGGCGGCAGCCGCCGAGCTGGCGGCCATGGCCCAAGGCCATGCGATCGTCATCAGCATCATCGACAACCACGGTAAGCCCAAGTATTTCCACCGTATGGACGGCGCAGACAAAGCCAGTATCAAGCTGGCGCAACTCAAGGCTGAGACGTCTGCCCGATTCCCCTTGGCCTCACCCACCTCTGGCGAACACAGCCCTGCACACCCGGCTAAACCCTATGCATCGTTGCCGGGGCTCACCTTGCTGGAGGGAGGCCTGCCAATCATGGACAAGAATGGCATGCACATCGGTGGCATCGGCATCAGTGGCGCAACGCCAGAGCTGGATGCGCAGTTCACCCAGGTCGCGCTTGAAGAACTGGGTGGTGAAAGCACCCTCTGAGGTGACTGCGCTGGCCTGCTGCACTCATAAAAAAACCCAGGGCCAAGGCCCTGGGTTTCTGGTTTCGCTAGCCGCCTGATGTTCAGATCAGAACGGAATATCGTCATCGAAGCTATCGAAGTCCGCTGCCGGCTGAGGCGCTGGCTGCTGTGGCGCCGGGCGCTGAGGGGCCTGTTGCGGGCGCTGGGCCTGCTGGCGCGGCGGGGCCTGGTTGTACTGCTGTTGACCACCACCCTGGTTGTAGTTGCCGCCACCCTGGTTGTACGGATCACCGCCCTGCTGCTGGCCCTGCGGGCGCCCGCCGAGCAGCTGCATGGTGCCGTTGATGTCGACGATGATCTCGGTGGTGTAACGCTTGATGCCGTCTTTTTCCCACTCGCGGGTCTGCAGCTTGCCTTCGATGTAGCACTGCGAACCTTTACGCAGGTACTCGCCGGCAATTTCGGCAACCTTGCCGAACAGCGACACACGGTGCCACTCGGTACGCTCGACCTTCTGGCCCGACTGCTTGTCGGTCCACTGCTCGCTGGTAGCCAGGCTCAGGTTGGTCACGGCGTTACCGTTGGGCAGGTAGCGGACTTCGGGATCCTGGCCACAAGTGCCGACCAGAATGACTTTGTTAACCCCACGGGCCATAACGTTCTCCTAGGCTTCGCACGCCGAAGAGGCTGGATTCACCAGTCGCTCGAGGGTCGCACGGTCCAAAATTTTCGTATCCAGTTTGATATAGATGGCCGCTTCCTCAGCAACCACCACAGCGTCGGTCACACCCGGCACGGCCATCAGTCGCTCGGTCAGGCCGGCTTCCCGGGCCGCCTCTGGCGTCAGCGGCATGCGCAAGCTGGTCACATACGGCGGCTCGTTCATGGACAACGCGACGATCAGCCAGATTGCACACAACACCGCACAGCCGAGGAATACCGTGTCCAGCCCACCGTGCTGGAACAGCCAGCCACCCAGAATTCCACCCAGTGCCGCACCAAGGAACTGGCTGGTGGAATAAACCCCCATTGCCGTGCCCTTGCCACCGGCAGGCGACACCTTGCTCACCAGCGAAGGCAGCGAGGCCTCCAGCAGGTTGAATGCGGTAAAGAATACCACGGTGCCAATCACCAGTCCGCGCAAACCGTCAGCCCACTCCCAGAAGTATATCTCTGTCAGCAGCAGGACACTGACTGCACCGGCCAACACACGCTTCATCTTGCGCTTTTTTTCGCCGTAGATGATGAACGGCACCATTGCAAAAAATGAGATGAACAGTGCGGTCAGGTAGACCCACCAATGCTGCTCTTTTGGCAGCCCGCCACGCTCGACGAAGGCCAGGGGCAGCGCGACGAAGCTGGCCATGAGGACGGCGTGCAGCACGAAGATGCTCACGTCCAGGCGCAAAAGGTCCGGATGACGCAGGGTCGGGCCGAGTGCTTTGCGCGCCACACCCGACTCGCGATGCTGCAGAAGGCTGTGGGTACTGGGCACGACGAAGGCGATCAGCAGGATGCCGACCAGGGCAAGCCCGGCAGTGGCCAGGAACAATCCTGACAAACCAAAGGCACTTGTCAGCAGTGGCCCGACGACCATGGCCACAGCAAACGACAGGCCGATGCTCATGCCGATCATGGCCATGGCCTTGGTCCGGTGTTGTTCACGGGTCAGGTCCGAGAGCAGCGCCATGACGGCAGCCGAAATTGCCCCGGCACCTTGCAGGATGCGCCCCGCGATCACCCCCCAGATAGAATCGGCCTGGGCCGCCAGGACACTGCCCAGGGCAAAGATCACCAGCCCCAGGTAGATGATCGGGCGCCGCCCGATGCGGTCGGAAATCATCCCGAACGGAATCTGCAATACCGCCTGGGTCAGGCCATAGGCCCCAATAGCCAGGCCAATCAGCGCAGGTGTGGCACCGGCCAGGTCCATGCCGTAGGTGGCCAGTACCGGCAAGACCATGAACATGCCCAGCATACGAAAGGCAAAGACCAGGGCCAGGCCACCAGCAGCGCGGGTTTCGCTGCTGCTCATGCGCTCGTTGTGGGTGTCATGCATGGCGTAACCTCGTGTGAACCGGCGGCGATTCTATCAGTCCGACAGCTTGACGGCATCTACGCGACGCTTTGCCGCGTACTGGCAGGGGGCCGTATAATTCTTTGTTTATGCCCGCCAAGCGAGGCCGCAGTGGACAAGATCCTGATTCGTGGGGCACGTACCCACAACCTGAAGAACATCGACCTGACCTTGCCCCGGGACAAGCTGATCGTGATCACCGGCCTGTCCGGTTCCGGCAAGTCTTCGCTGGCGTTCGATACCCTGTACGCCGAAGGCCAGCGCCGCTACGTGGAATCGTTGTCGGCCTACGCTCGGCAATTCCTGTCGATGATGGAAAAGCCCGACGTCGACACCATCGAAGGTCTGTCCCCGGCAATCTCCATCGAACAGAAATCGACATCGCATAACCCGCGCTCGACGGTCGGCACCATCACCGAAATCTACGACTACCTGCGCCTGCTGTACGCCCGCGTCGGTACCCCACGCTGCCCGGACCACGACATTCCGCTGGAGGCGCAAACCGTCAGCCAGATGGTCGACCTGGTGCTGGAGCGCCCCGAAGGCAGCAAGCTGATGCTTCTGGCGCCGGTGGTGCGCGAGCGCAAGGGCGAGCACCTGGCAGTGTTCGATGAAATGCGCGCGCAGGGTTTCGTACGCGCCCGGGTCAACGGAAAGCTCTATGAGCTTGATGAGTTGCCCAAGCTAGATAAGCAGAAGAAGCACAGCATCGATGTGGTTGTAGACCGCTTCAAGGTGCGCGCCGACCTGCAGCAGCGCCTGGCCGAATCGTTCGAAACCGCGCTGAAACTGGCCGACGGGATTGCCCTGGTGGCACCGATGGACGACGAGCAAGGCGAAGAGACGATCTTCTCCGCCCGTTTCGCCTGCCCGGTGTGCGGCCACGCGATCAGCGAGCTTGAGCCCAAGCTGTTTTCCTTCAACAACCCGGCGGGTGCCTGCCCGACTTGCGACGGCCTGGGTGTGAAGCAGTTCTTCGACACCAAGCGCCTGGTCAATGCCGAGCTTACCTTGGCCGAGGGTGCCATCCGCGGCTGGGACCGCCGCAACGTGTACTACTTCCAGATGCTCGGCTCACTGGCGGCGCATTATGGCTTCAGCCTGGAAGAGCCGTTTGGCGAGCTGTCTGCCGAGCACCAGAAGGTGATCCTGCAAGGCAGCGGCAAGCACAGTGTCGACTTCAAGTACCTCAACGACCGCGGCGATATCGTCAAGCGCTCGCACCCGTTCGAAGGCATTGTGCCGAACTTGGAGCGCCGCTACCGCGAGACCGAATCGACCACCGTGCGTGAAGAACTGGCCAAGTTCCTCGGCACCCAGCCCTGCCCGGACTGCCGCGGCACCCGCCTGCGTCGCGAAGCGCGCCACGTGTGGGTTGGCGAGAAAACCCTGCCGGCGGTCACCAACCTGCCCATTGGCGATGCCAGCAGCTATTTTGCCGAACTGACCCTGACCGGCCGCCGCGGCGAAATTGCCTCGAAAATCCTCAAGGAAATCTGCGAACGCCTGCAATTCCTGGTCAACGTCGGCCTCGACTACCTCACCCTGGACCGCAGTGCCGACACCTTGTCGGGGGGCGAGGCCCAGCGTATTCGCCTGGCCAGCCAGATCGGCGCAGGCCTGGTGGGGGTGATGTACATCCTCGACGAACCGTCGATCGGCCTTCATCAACGCGACAACGACCGCCTGCTGGCTACGCTCAATCACCTGCGCGACCTGGGTAACACGGTCATTGTGGTGGAGCATGATGAAGACGCCATCCGCCTGGCGGACTACGTGGTGGACATCGGCCCAGGTGCGGGCGTACATGGCGGGCAGATCGTTGCCGAGGGTTCGCCGCAGGAGGTCATGGACCATCCTGACTCGCTGACGGGCAAATACCTGTCAGGGCGCAAGAAGATCGTCGTGCCCGCCAAGCGCACGCCGCGCAACAAGAAGCTGCAACTCAAGCTGAAGGGGGCTCGCGGCAACAACCTGCAGAATGTTGACCTCGAGGTGCCGATTGGCTTGTTGACGTGCGTGACCGGGGTATCTGGCTCGGGCAAATCGACGCTGATCAACAACACCCTGTACCCGCTGGCAGCGACCGCCCTGAATGGCGCGAGCAGCATCGAGGCGGCGCCGCACAGCAGCATGGACGGCCTGCAGCACCTGGACAAGGTCGTGGATATCGACCAGAGCCCGATTGGCCGTACGCCGCGCTCGAACCCGGCTACCTACACCGGCATTTTTACTCCGATCCGTGAGCTGTTCTCCGGCGTGCCCGAGTCGCGCTCCCGCGGTTATGGCCCTGGGCGCTTCTCGTTCAACGTCAAGGGCGGCCGCTGCGAGGCCTGCCAGGGCGATGGCTTGATCAAGGTGGAAATGCACTTCCTGCCCGACATCTACGTACCCTGCGACGTGTGCAAGAGCAAGCGCTACAACCGCGAGACCCTGGAGATCAAGTACAAGGGCAAGAACATCCACGAGGTGCTGGAGATGACCATCGAGGATGCCCGCGAGTTCTTCGATGCGGTGCCGGCGTTGGCGCGCAAGCTGCAAACACTGATGGACGTGGGTTTGTCCTACATCAAGCTGGGGCAATCAGCGACCACGCTGTCCGGTGGTGAGGCGCAGCGGGTGAAGCTGTCGCGTGAGCTGTCCAAGCGTGACACCGGCAAGACCCTGTATATCCTCGACGAGCCGACTACGGGCCTGCACTTTGCCGATATCCAGCAACTGCTGGATGTGCTGCACCGCCTGCGCGACCACGGCAACACCGTGGTGGTGATCGAGCACAACCTGGACGTAATCAAGACGGCCGACTGGCTGGTGGACCTGGGGCCTGAGGGTGGCTCCAAGGGTGGGCAGATCATTGCCTGCGGTACGCCGGAGGAACTGAGCGAGATGAAACAGTCGTATACCGGGTATTACCTGAAACCGCTGCTGGAGCGGGATCGGGCCTGAGGCATTTGGGGGCGCTTTGCGCCCCATCGCGACACAAGGCCGCTCCTACAGGCGATCGCATGAACCTTTGGGTTGCGCGATCGCCTGTAGGAGCGGCCTTGTGTCGCGATGGGCTGCAAAGCAGCCCCCGGCTATTACATCTGCGATTGCAGGTAATTTTCCAGGCCAATGGCCTTGATCAGACCCTGCTGCTTTTCCAGCCAGTAGGTATGATCTTCTTCAGTGTCGGCCAACTGCGCACGCAGAATGTCGCGGCTGACATAGTCCTTGTGCAATTCGCACAACTCGATGCCTTTGCACAACGCAGCGCGCACTTTGTATTCAAGCTTGAGGTCGGCTTCGATCATTTCCGGCACGGTGCTGCCGACTTCCAGGTCGTCTGCACGCATGTCAGGCGTACCTTCGAGCATGAGGATACGACGCATCAGCGCATCAGCGTGTTGCGCCTCTTCTTCCATCTCGTGGTTGATACGCTCGTAGAGTTTGGACAGGCCCCAGTCTTCGTACATGCGCGAATGAATGAAGTACTGGTCGCGTGCCGCCAGTTCGCCCTTCAGCAGCGTGACGAGGTAGTTGATTACGTCTGGATGGCCTTGCATCGCCCTGTTTCTCCATGTGGAAGCTTCTATGCCACATAGTGTGAACCAGCTTTTGCCCAGGGTCACTGAAAAACGCGCGAACCGTGCAAAAAATCGTCTAAACAGTAGTGATATTCATTGAAAAACCGCCCAAATGAGGGCGGTTCTTCTTATCACTTCGAGTTAAGCGAGATTCACGCCCAACGCCTTGGCGATGCCTTCGCCATAGGCCGGGTCGGCCATGAAGAAATACTGCAACTGGCGCTGGATGACATCGTCACTGACACCCGCCATGGCCCCGGCGATGTTGCTGATCAGCAGCGCCTTCTGCTCGTTGCTCATCAAGCGGAACAGCGCGCCGGCGTGGCTGTAGTAGTCGTTGTCCTCACGGTGATCATGGCGGTCCGCTGCACCGGTGAGCGCCAGTGCAGGTTCAGCGTGACGCGGTGACTGCTTGGGTGCGTCGGCGTAGCTGTTAGGCTCGTAATTCGGCGCCGCGCCATAACTGCCGGTCGCCATGGAGCCGTCGCGCTGGTAGCTGTGCACAGCGCAGCGCGGTGCATTCACCGGCAGTTGCTGGTGGTTGGTACCGACACGGTAGCGGTGGGCGTCAGCGTAGGCGAACACGCGGCCCTGCAGCATGCGGTCGGGTGACAGACCAACGCCAGGCACCATGTTGCTTGGCCCAAACGCTGCTTGCTCGACTTCAGCGAAATAGTTGAGCGGGTTTCGGTTAAGCTCCAGCACCCCCACCTCGATCAGCGGGTAGTCCTTCTGCGACCAGGTCTTGGTAACGTCGAACGGGTTTTCCTCACGGCTCGCCGCCTCCGCTTCGCTCATGACCTGCATGCACACGGTCCAACGCGGGTAGTCGCCACGCTCGATGGCTGCAAACAAGTCGCGCTGAGCATAGTCCGGATCGGTACCGGCCAGGCGTGCCGCTTCTGCGGGGGCGAGGTTCTTGATGCCTTGCTGGGTCTTGAAGTGCCACTTCACCCAGGTGCGCTCGCCTTGCTGGTTGATCAGGCTGTAGGTGTGGCTGCCAAAGCCGTGCATGTGGCGATAGCCATCCGGGATGCCTCTATCCGAGAACAGAATGGTCACCTGATGCAGCGCTTCAGGCGAATGCGACCAGAAGTCCCACATCATCTGGGCGTTCTTGAGGTTGGTCTGTGGGTGGCGCTTCTGGGTGTGGATAAAGTCCGGGAACTTCAACGGGTCGCGAATGAAGAACACGGGGGTGTTGTTGCCCACAATGTCCCAGTTGCCTTCTTCGGTATAAAACTTTACAGCGAAGCCACGCGGGTCACGCTCGGTATCGGCTGAACCACGCTCGCCACCAACGGTGGAAAAACGCAGGAAGGTTTCGGTTTGCTTGCCGATTTCGCCGAAAAGCTTGGCGCTGGTGTAGGCCGTTATATCGCGGGTGACGGTGAAGGTGCCGTACGCACCCGAACCCTTGGCGTGTACGCGGCGCTCCGGAATGTTCTCGCGATTGAAATGGGCGAGCTTCTCGATGAGGTGGAAGTCGTCGAGCAACAATGGGCCACGTGGGCCGGCGGAGCGGGAGTTCTGGTTGTCGGCTACTGGTGCACCGCTGGCGGTGGTAAGAGTCTTGCTCATGGGCTCTCCTTATCGGTCTTGGAACGCCGGCTGATCGGCTATGGGGAGAGTATCGATGAGCCGGACTACGAGAACAAATTCATTAGATGACTTGTATCAATAGAAATAAACAATAGTTGCAGACACAAAAAACCGGGCACTAGGCCCGGTTCTTTGTAGCAGACAGAACGTCTTACTCAGCAGCTTCTACAGCACCGCCGACAGGACGATCAACCAGCTCGACGTACGCCATAGGCGCGTTGTCGCCAGCGCGGAAACCGCACTTCAGGATGCGCAGGTAGCCGCCCTGACGGGTGGCGTAGCGCTTGCCCAGGTCGTTGAACAGTTTGCCAACAGCGGACTTCGAACGGGTACGGTCGAAGGCCAGACGACGGTTAGCAACGCTGTCTTCCTTGGCCAGGGTGATCAGCGGCTCGGCAACGCGGCGCAGTTCCTTGGCTTTCGGCAGGGTGGTTTTGATCAGCTCGTGCTCGATCAACGACACTGCCATGTTCTGGAACATAGCCTTGCGGTGAGAGCTGGTACGGCTCAGGTGACGTCCACTTTTACGATGACGCATGATTCATTCCTTACCAAACACTACGTTCGGTGATTACGACGATCAGGCGGTCGCCTTGTCGTCTTTCTTAAGACTTGCAGGCGGCCAGTTGTCGAGGCGCATGCCGAGAGACAGACCACGAGAGGCCAGGACGTCCTTGATTTCAGTCAGGGACTTCTTGCCGAGGTTAGGAGTTTTCAACAGCTCTACTTCGGTACGCTGAATCAGGTCGCCGATGTAGTAGATGTTCTCCGCCTTCAGGCAGTTGGCCGAACGTACAGTCAGTTCCAGGTCGTCAACCGGACGCAGCAGGATCGGATCGATCTCGTCTTCCTGCTCGACTACGACAGGCTCGCTGTCACCTTTGAGGTCGACGAACGCGGCCAGCTGCTGTTGCAGGATGGTCGCAGCGCGGCGGATAGCCTCTTCAGGGTCCAGGGTGCCGTTGGTTTCCAGATCAATGACCAGTTTGTCCAGGTTGGTACGCTGTTCAACACGGGCGTTCTCGACCACATAGGCGATACGACGCACCGGGCTGAACGAAGCGTCCAACTGCAGACGGCCAATGCTACGGCTTTCGTCTTCGTCGGTTTGACGGGAGTCGGCCGGCTCGTAACCACGACCACGAGCTACAGTGAGCTTCATGTTCAGGGCGCCGTTCGACGCCAGGTTCGCGATTACGTGATCGGGGTTGACGATCTCGACATCGTGATCCAGCTGAATATCGGCAGCGGTAACCACCCCCGAACCCTTTTTCGACAAGGTCAGCGTAACTTCGTCACGACCGTGCAGTTTGATAGCCAGGCCTTTCAGGTTCAACAGGATTTCAATGACGTCTTCCTGAACACCTTCGATCGCGGAGTACTCATGGAGTACGCCATCGATCTCGGCCTCGACTACTGCACAGCCAGGCATGGAGGACAACAGGATGCGGCGCAGCGCGTTGCCCAGGGTATGGCCGAAACCACGCTCGAGAGGCTCGAGCGTAATCTTGGCGCGGGTCGGACTGACTACCTGCACATCAATATGGCGGGGAGTCAGGAACTCATTTACCGAAATCTGCATGGATGCACCTATTTTCTAGCCCTTACTTGGAGTAGAGCTCGACAATCAGGTTCTCGTTGATGTCGGCAGACAGGTCGCTGCGAGCAGGAACGTTCTTGAAAACGCCCGACTTTTTGGCAGCATCCACGTCAACCCACTCAACGCGGCCACGCTGGGCGCAGAGTTCAAGGGCTTGAACAATGCGCAGCTGGCTCAGCGACTTCTCGCGAACCGCGACCACGTCACCCGGACGAACTTGGTAGGATGGAATGTTTACAGTTTTACCGTTGACGCTGATCGCTTTGTGCGAAACCAGCTGACGGGACTCGGAACGAGTCGAGCCGAAGCCCATACGGTAAACGACGTTATCCAGACGGCACTCGAGCAGTTGCAGCAGGTTCTCACCGGTTGCGCCTTTTTTCGAGGCAGCAGCTTGGTAGTAACCGCGGAACTGACGCTCCAGAACACCGTAGATACGACGAACTTTTTGTTTCTCACGCAGCTGGGTGCCGTAGTCGGACTGACGGCCACGGCGCTGGCCGTGGATACCTGGGGCTGCTTCGATGTTGCACTTCGATTCCAGAGCGCGAACGCCGCTCTTCAGGAACAGGTCAGTGCCTTCACGACGAGACAGTTTGCATTTTGGACCAATGTAACGTGCCATTCTTCTGTCTCCTGATTACACGCGACGCTTCTTCGGCGGACGGCACCCGTTGTGCGGGATAGGCGTCACGTCGGTGATGCTGGCGATCTTGTAGCCGCAGCTGTTCAATGCACGAACGGCGGACTCACGACCTGGACCTGGACCCTTGACGTTTACGTCGAGGTTTTTCAGACCGTATTCCAGCGCAGCTTGACCAGCACGCTCAGCAGCAATCTGAGCTGCGAACGGGGTGGATTTGCGCGAACCACGGAAACCCGAACCACCGGAGGTCGCCCAGGACAAAGCATTGCCCTGACGGTCGGTGATGGTCACGATGGTGTTGTTGAAAGATGCATGGATGTGGGCGATGCCATCAACCACTGTCTTTTTAACTTTTTTACGAGGACGAGCAGCAGGTTTTGCCATGTCTATATTCCTGGGCGATTACTTGCGGATCGGCTTACGCGGGCCCTTACGGGTGCGTGCGTTGGTCTTGGTGCGCTGACCGCGAACCGGCAGACCTTTACGATGACGCAGGCCGCGGTAGCAACCCAGGTCCATCAAGCGCTTGATCTTCATGTTGACGTCACGACGCAGGTCACCTTCAGTGGTGAACTTCGCGACTTCGCCACGCAGGGTTTCGATTTGCTCGTCGCTCAGATCCTTGATCTTTGCGGCTGGGTTTACACCAGCGTCTACACAGATCTTCTGTGCAGTTGTGCGACCGACACCATAGATGTAGGTCAGCGAGATAACAGTATGCTTGTTATCTGGAATGTTGACGCCTGCAATACGGGCCATTCAGTGGGACTCCAATTGACAGCTACCTACGCCCCGGAAGCCAAGAAATAGGGCGCGAGATAATATCGCTGTAGAAACGAATAATCAACCCAGCAGCACACTAGCTGCTGGGTTTGAAGCGCAGATCACACTCAGCCTTGGCGCTGTTTGTGACGCGGTTCCGCGCTGCAGATCACTCGTACGACGCCTTCGCGACGGATGATCTTGCAGTTACGGCACAGCTTTTTCACCGATGCACGAACTTTCATTACCGACTCCTCGAACCTTAGGGGCGTATCAGCGCAGCAGACCGCTGCCACCGTAGCCTTTCAGGTTGGCTTTCTTCATCAGGGATTCGTACTGGTGCGAAACGAGGTGCGATTGTACTTGGGACATGAAGTCCATCACAACCACTACCACAATCAGCAACGAGGTCCCGCCAAGGTAGAACGGCACATTTGCTGCCACCACCAGGAACTGGGGCAGAAGGCAGACGGCCATCATGTAAAGAGCACCGAACATGGTCAAACGGGTCAGTACGCCATCAATGTAGCGCGCCGACTGCTCACCAGGACGGATACCCGGAATAAAGGCACCGGACTTCTTCAGGTTTTCCGCTACGTCTTTCGGGTTGAACATCAACGCTGTGTAGAAGAAGCAGAAGAAAATGATCCCTGCACTAAACAGCAGAATGTTCAACGGCTGACCAGGAGCGATCGACTGCGAGATGTCCTGCAACCAGCCCATACCTTCGGACTGACCGAACCAGGCACCCAGCGAAGCCGGGAACAGCAAAATGCTGCTCGCGAAAATGGCCGGGATAACCCCCGCCATATTCACCTTCAACGGCAAGTGGCTGGTCTGCGCAGCGAAGACCTTGCGGCCCTGCTGACGCTTGGCGTAGTGAACGGCGATACGACGCTGACCACGCTCAATGAACACCACGAAACCGATAATCGCTACTGCCAGCAAACCGATTGCGACCAGGGCGAAAATGTTGATATCGCCTGTGCGTGCAGACTCGAAAGACTGCCCGATTGCTCTCGGAAGACCGGCAACGATACCCGCGAAGATCAACATCGAGATACCGTTGCCCACACCGCGCTCGGTGATCTGCTCGCCCAGCCACATCATGAACATCGCGCCCGCCACGAAGGTGGAGACGGCGACGACATGGAAGCCCAGGCCTACAGAAAACGCCACGCCCTGGTTGGCCAGGCCAATGGACATGCCAATGGCTTGAACCAGTGCCAGGATAACGGTGCCGTAGCGGGTGTACTGGCTGATCTTGCGACGGCCAGCTTCACCTTCCTTCTTCAACTGCTCCAGTTGCGGGCTGACCGCAGTCATCAGCTGCATGATGATCGATGCCGAGATGTACGGCATGATCCCCAGTGCAAAGATGCTCATGCGCTCGAGCGCGCCACCGGAAAACATGTTGAACAAGCTAAGAATGGTCCCCTCATTCTGCCGAAACAGATCCGCCAGACGGTCCGGATTGATGCCAGGTACCGGGATATGTGCGCCTATCCGATAGACGATGATCGCCATGAACAGAAAGCGCAGACGAGCCCAGAGTTCCGACATCCCGCCCTTACCGAGCGAAGAGAGAGCACCTTGCTTAGCCATTTATTCCTCGAATTTGCCGCCAGCTGCTTCGATAGCCGCACGCGCACCCTTGGTGGCTGCGATACCCTTGATGGTGACTGCGCGAGTAACTTCGCCAGACAGCATGATTTTCACACGCTGAATGTGCTGGTTGATCACGTTGGCATCCTTCAGGGATTGCACGGAGATCACGTCGCCTTCCACCTTGGCCAGCTCGGACAGACGCACTTCAGCGCGGTCCATGGCTTTCAGGGAAACGAAGCCGAATTTCGGCAGACGACGGTGCAGCGGCTGTTGACCGCCTTCGAAGCCAGGAGCGATCGAACCACCCGAACGGGAAGTCTGACCTTTGTGGCCACGGCCGCCGGTCTTACCCAGACCGCTACCGATACCACGACCTGGACGATGCTTCTCGCGACGGGAACCCGGCGCTGGACTCAGATCATTGAGTTTCATCGATTAGCCCTCGACCTTCAGCATGTAGTAAGCCTTGTTGATCATCCCGCGGTTCTCGGGAGTATCCTGGACTTCTACAGTGTGACCGATGCGACGCAGACCCAGGCCTTTAACACACAGTTTGTGGTTAGGCAGACGGCCCGAGACGCTCTTGATCAGCGTTACTTTTACGGTTGCCATGATCAGAAGATCTCCTCGACGCTCTTGCCGCGCTTGGCAGCAATGGATTCAGGAGATTGCATGGCTTTCAGACCCTTGAAGGTGGCGTAAACCACGTTCACTGGGTTGGTCGAACCGTAGCACTTGGCCAGAACGTTCTGAACACCAGCAACTTCCAGGACAGCACGCATTGCGCCACCGGCGATGATACCGGTACCTTCCGAAGCAGGCTGCATGTAAACCTTCGAGGCGCCGTGGGCAGCCTTGGTGGCGTACTGCAGGGTAGTGCCCTTCAGGTCAACCTGGATCATGTTGCGACGGGCAGCTTCCATGGCTTTCTGGATCGCGGCTGGTACTTCGCGCGATTTGCCACGGCCGAAGCCGACACGACCTTTACCATCACCTACCACGGTCAGCGCGGTGAAGGTGAAGATACGGCCGCCTTTTACGGTTTTGGCAACGCGGTTAACTTGAACCAGCTTCTCGATGTAGCCTTCGTCGCGCTTTTGATCGTTATTTGCCATAACTTAGAACTCCAGCCCGCCTTCACGAGCAGCATCAGCCAGCGCTTTGACGCGGCCATGGTACTTGAAGCCGGAACGGTCAAAGGCAACTTGAGATACACCGGCGGCTTTCGCACGCTCAGCTACCAGCTTGCCAACCTTAGTGGCCGCGTCGATGTTGCCAGTGGCGCCATCACGCAGTTCTTTGTCCAAGGTCGAGGCGCTTGCCAGAACCTTGCTGCCGTCGGCCGAAATGACCTGGGCGTAGATGTGCTGCGAGGAGCGGAACACGCACAGGCGCACGACTTCGAGTTCGTGCATCTTGAGACGTGCTTTGCGAGCGCGACGCAGTCGAATAACTTTTTTGTCGGTCATTTACTAGGCCCTACTTCTTCTTGGCTTCTTTACGACGGACTACTTCGTCCGCGTAACGCACACCTTTACCTTTGTAAGGCTCTGGCGGACGGAAGTCGCGGATTTCAGCGGCCACCTGACCCACCAGCTGCTTGTCGATACCCTTGATCAGGATGTCGGTCTGGCTTGGGGTTTCAGCGGTGATACCGGCTGGCAGTTCGTAGTCCACTGGGTGCGAGAAGCCCAGAGCCAGGTTCAGGACGGTGCCTTTAGCCTGTGCCTTGTAACCAACACCGACCAGCTGGAGCTTGCGCTCGAAGCCTTGGCTTACGCCTTGGACCATGTTGTTCACCAGAGCGCGGGTGGTACCGGCCATGGCGCGAGCTTGCTGGTCACCGTTGCGAGCGACGAAACGCAGCTCGCCAGATTCTTCGGTAACTTCAACAGACGAGTGAACGTTCAGTTCGAGAGTGCCTTTGGCACCCTTCACCGAAAGCTGCTGGCCGGCGAATTTGACTTCGACGCCTGCTGGCAGCTTAACGGGGTTCTTAGCGACGCGAGACATGCCTATCTCCCCTTAGAACACTGTGCACAGAACTTCGCCGCCGACACCGGCAGCGCGCGCAGCGCGATCAGTCATCACACCTTTGTTGGTGGAGACGATAGACACGCCCAGACCGCCACGTACTTTCGGCAGCTCTGCGACGGACTTGTACTGGCGCAGGCCTGGACGGCTGGAGCGCTTCAGTTCTTCGATGACCGGACGGCCTTCGAAATACTTCAGTTCGATCGACAGGGAAGGCTTGGCCTCACCAGTTACCTGGTAGCCAGCGATGTAACCTTCGTCTTTCAGAACTTTGGCAACCGCGACCTTCAGGGTGGAGGAAGGCATGCTTACGACGGACTTTTCAGCCATCTGGGCATTACGGATGCGAGTTAGCATGTCCGCTAACGGGTCCTGCATACTCATGGGCTAGATGCTCCTGATACAAGAATTATTAGCCTTGCGGCTATCACAACCACCCGAACAGGCAGGGGAAAACCCCAGGCTCAGGTGAGCCGGTCATTCTAGACACAAGGTAGAAACGAAACAAGCCCCATGTAGGGGCTTGTTTGATGGCAAGGTCACCGGCGGTCGGAAGATTGCTCCCCTTGCGCCGGGATCTCGCCTGCAGCGATTACCAGGAGGCCTTGACCAGACCTGGTACGTCACCGCGCATTGCAGCTTGACGCAGCATGTTACGGCCCAGGCCGAACTTACGGTATACACCGTGAGGACGACCGGTCAGGCGGCAACGGTTGCGCAGGCGCGAAGCGCTAGCGTCGCGTGGCTGCTTCTGCAGAGCGACTACGGCAGCGAAACGCTCTTCAGGAGAGGCGTTGACGTTGACGATGGTCGCTTTCAGTTCAGCACGCTTCTTAGCGAACTTGGCTACCGTGAGCTGACGCTTCAGCTCGCGGTTTTTCATGCTCTTCTTGGCCATTTTCCTACTCCAATCAGTTGCGGAACGGGAACTTGAAAGCACGCAGCAGAGCGCGGCCTTCGTCGTCCGAACGAGCAGTGGTGGTCAGGGTGATGTCCAAACCGCGCAGAGCATCGATCTTGTCGTAGTCGATTTCCGGGAAGATGATCTGCTCTTTCACGCCCATGCTGTAGTTGCCACGGCCATCGAAGGACTTGGCATTCAGGCCGCGGAAGTCGCGAACCCGAGGCAGGGAGATCGCCAGCAGGCGGTCCAGGAATTCGTACATCTTGTCGCTACGCAGGGTCACCTTGACGCCGATCGGCCAGCCTTCGCGGACTTTGAAGCCAGCGATGGACTTGCGAGCGAAAGTCACAACCGGCTTTTGACCGGTGATCTTTTCCAGGTCGGCAACAGCGTGCTCGATGACTTTCTTGTCGCCGATCGCTTCGCCCAGACCCATGTTCAGGGTGATCTTGGTAACGCGCGGAACTTCCATCACGTTCGACAGCTTAAGTTCTTCCTTAAGCTTAGGAGCGATTTCGTTCCGGTAAATCTCTTTCAGTCGTGCCATGGTCTTCTACCTAGCAGTGTTCAAGCATCAACCGCTTTTTGGGTCGACTTGAAGACACGAATTTTTTTACCGTCTTCTACTTTGAAGCCAACGCGATCAGCCTTGTTGGTTTCACCGTTGAAGATGGCAACGTTGGAAGCGTGCAGAGGCGCTTCTTTCTCGACGATACCGCCCTGTACGCCCGCCATCGGGTTAGGCTTGGTATGACGCTTGACCAGGTTCACGCCACCGATAACCAGACGGTCATCAGCCAGAACCTTCAGCACCTTACCGCGCTTACCTTTGTCTTTGCCGGCGATCACGATGATCTCGTCGTCACGACGAATCTTTTGCATGTCGGATCTCCTTACAGCACTTCAGGGGCGAGCGAGACGATCTTCATGAACTTCTCAGTACGAAGTTCACGGGTCACTGGCCCGAAGATGCGAGTGCCGATCGGCTCTTGCTTGGTGTTCAGCAGAACAGCAGCGTTGCCGTCGAAACGAATGATGGAACCGTCAGCGCGACGTACACCGTGACGGGTACGGACGACAACAGCAGTCATCACCTGGCCTTTTTTGACCTTACCGCGCGGAATTGCTTCCTTGACGGTTACTTTGATGATGTCACCGATGCCAGCGTAACGGCGGTGGGAACCGCCGAGCACCTTGATGCACATGACGCGACGAGCGCCGCTGTTATCGGCCACATCGAGCATGGATTGAGTCTGAATCATAAAATTTCTCCGACCCCTAGCCCTTAGACTTCAACAGCGCGTTCGAGGACTTCAACCAGTGCCCAGGACTTGGTCTTGGCCAGCGGACGGGTTTCGGTAATGGAAACCTTGTCGCCGATTTTGCACTGGTTGGTTTCGTCGTGCGCGTGCAGCTTAGTCGAACGCTTAACGTATTTACCGTAGATCGGGTGCTTGACGCGACGCTCGATCAGAACGGTGATGGTCTTGTCCATTTTGTCGCTGACGACACGGCCAGTCAGCGTACGGACGGTTTTTTCAGCTTCAGCCATGATCACTTACCTGCCTGCTGGTTGAGCACAGTTTTCACGCGAGCGATGTCACGCTTAACTTGCGAGAGCAGGTGCGACTGCCCCAACTGGCCAGTTGCTTTCTGCATACGCAGATTGAACTGGTCGCGCAGCAAGCCGAGCAGTTGCTCGTTCAGTTGCTGTGCCGATTTTTCACGAAGTTCATTCGCTTTCATCACATCACCGTCCGCTTAACAAAGGAGGTGGCGAGAGGCAGCTTTGCAGCAGCCAGGGCGAAAGCTTCGCGCGCCAGCTCTTCAGAAACACCCTCGATCTCGTACAGGACTTTGCCTGGCTGGATCTGGGCAACCCAGTATTCCACGGAACCCTTACCTTTACCCATACGAACCTCGAGAGGCTTCTTGGAGATCGGCTTGTCCGGGAACACACGGATCCAGATCTTGCCGCCACGCTTAACGTGACGGGTCAGCGCACGACGTGCGGACTCGATCTGGCGAGCGGTGAGGCGACCGCGAGCAACAGCTTTCAGGGCGAATTCGCCGAAGCTGACTTTGCTACCGCGCAGTGCCAGACCACGGTTGTGGCCAGTCATCTGCTTGCGGAATTTTGTACGCTTTGGTTGCAACATTTGGCGTACCCCTTACTTAGCAGCTTTTTTACGAGGCGCTGGTGCTTGTGGTTTCAGTTCTTCTTGGCGACCACCAATAACTTCGCCTTTGAAGATCCAAACCTTCACACCGATCACACCGTAAGTGGTGTGAGCTTCGTAGGTGTTGTAGTCGATATCGGCACGCAGGGTGTGCAGCGGCACACGACCTTCGCGATACCACTCGGTACGAGCAATCTCAGCACCGCCGAGACGACCGCTCACCTGGATCTTGATGCCCTTGGCACCAATACGCATGGCGTTCTGTACGGCGCGCTTCATGGCGCGACGGAACATTACGCGGCGCTCCAGCTGCTGAGCTACGCTCTGCGCAACCAGCATAGCGTCGAGTTCCGGCTTGCGGATCTCTTCGATGTTGATGTGCACAGGCACACCCATCTGCTTGGTCAGGTCCTGACGCAGCTTCTCGACATCTTCACCTTTCTTCCCGATAACGATACCTGGACGAGCGGTGTGGATGGTGATGCGTGCAGTTTGAGCCGGACGATGAATATCGATACGGCTTACGGACGCGCTTTTTAGTTTGTCTTGGAGGTACTCACGCGTTTTCAGATCCTTCAACAGGTAATCTGCGTAAGTAGCACCGTCTGCGTACCAGACGGAGGTGTGCTCCTTGACGATTCCCAGGCGAATGCCAGTGGGATGTACTTTCTGACCCATCTGATCGACTCCGTTACTTGTCCGCAACCTTGACAGTGATATGGCAAGACCGCTTGACGATGCGATCAGCACGGCCTTTGGCACGTGGCATGATGCGCTTCAGCGAACGCCCTTCGTTGACGAAGACGGTGGAGACCTTCAGGTCATCAACGTCTGCGCCTTCGTTGTGTTCGGCGTTGGCTACGGCCGACTCGAGGACTTTCTTCATGATTTCAGCAGCTTTTTTGCTGCTGAAGGCCAACAGGTTGAGCGCTTCGCCCACCTTCTTCCCGCGGATCTGGTCGGCGACCAAGCGGGCTTTCTGGGCGGAGATTCGAGCGCCCGACAACTTAGCGGCTACTTCCATTTCCTTACCCCTTAACGCTTGGCTTTCTTGTCAGCCACGTGCCCGCGATAGGTGCGGGTACCGGCGAACTCGCCCAGTTTGTGGCCGACCATGTCTTCGTTCACCAGAACTGGGACATGTTGACGACCGTTGTGTACCGCGATGGTCAGACCGACCATTTGTGGCAGGATCATCGAACGACGCGACCAGGTTTTAACTGGCTTGCGATCATTCTTCTCCACCGCCACTTCGATCTTCTTCAGCAGGTGAAGATCGATAAAAGGACCTTTTTTCAGAGAACGTGGCACTGTCGTATCCCTCTAGTTACTTGCGACGACGGACGATCATGTTGTCGGTACGCTTATTACCACGGGTTTTAGCACCCTTGGTTGGGAAGCCCCATGGCGATACCGGATGACGACCACCGGAGGTACGACCTTCACCACCACCGTGTGGGTGGTCAACCGGGTTCATGGCAACACCACGAACGGTTGGGCGAACGCCGCGCCAGCGTTTGGCACCAGCTTTACCCAGCGAACGCAGGCTGTGCTCGGAGTTCGAGACTTCGCCCAGGGTCGCACGGCACTCAGCCAGGACTTTACGCATTTCACCAGAGCGCAGACGCAGGGTCACGTAGACACCTTCGCGAGCGATCAGCTGAGCCGAAGCACCAGCGGAACGAGCGATCTGTGCACCTTTACCCGGCTTCAGTTCGATGCCGTGGATGGTGCTACCTACTGGAATGTTGCGCAGCTGCAGGGAGTTACCAGCCTTGATTGGGGCCAGTGCACCTGCGATCAGCTGGTCGCCAGCGCTCACGCCTTTAGGGGCGATGATGTAGCGACGCTCACCGTCTGCGTAGCACAGCAGGGCGATGTGAGCAGTACGGTTCGGGTCGTATTCGATACGCTCGACAGTGGCTGGGATGCCATCTTTGTCGTTGCGACGGAAGTCGACCAGACGGTAATGCTGCTTATGACCACCACCCACGTGACGAGTGGTAATGCGGCCATTGTTGTTACGACCACCAGACTTCGATTTTTTCTCGATCAGCGGTGCGTGAGGAGCGCCTTTGTGCAGCTCCTTGTTGACCACCTTGACCACGAAACGGCGGCCAGGGGAAGTCGGTTTGCATTTAACGATTGCCATGATGCACCCCTTCCTTACTCAGCACTGCTGCTGAAATCGAGATCTTGGCCTGGCTGAAGGGAGACGATCGCCTTCTTCCAGTCATTACGCTTGCCCAGACCACGTGCGGTACGCTTGGTTTTACCCAGAACGTTAACAGTCGACACGTTTTCAACTTTTACGTTGAACAGGCCTTCGACAGCTTTCTTGATTTCCAGCTTGGTTGCATCAGTAGCAACCTTGAATACGAACTGGCCTTTTTTCTCAGCCAGAACGGTAGCCTTCTCGGAAACGTGCGGGCCAAGGAGGACTTTGAATACGCGTTCCTGGTTCATCCCAGCAGCTCCTCGAATTTCTTCACGGCCGAGACAGTGATCAACACTTTCTCGTATGCGATCAGACTGACCGGGTCGGAACCTTGTACGTCACGTACGTCGACGTGCGGCAGGTTACGAGCAGCCAGGTACAGGTTCTGATCAACAGCGTCGGAAACGATCAAAACATCGCTCAGACCCATGCCGTTCAGCTTGTTCAGCAGATCTTTGGTTTTTGGCGCTTCAACAGCGAAGTCCTGAACCACGACCAGACGGTCGCTACGCACCAGCTCAGCGAGGATGGAGCGCAGTGCTGCGCGGTACATCTTCTTGTTGAGCTTCTGCGAGTGATCTTGAGGGCGAGCTGCGAAGGTTACACCACCGCCACGCCAGATCGGACCACGAGTGGTACCAGCACGAGCACGGCCAGTACCCTTCTGACGCCATGGGCGCTTACCGCCACCAGCCACGTCGGAACGGGTCTTCTGCTGCTTGGTACCCTGACGGCCGCCAGCCATGTAGGCCACGACTGCTTGGTGAACCAGCGTCTCGTTGAATTCGCCACCGAAAGTCAGTTCGGAAACTTCGATCGCCTGAGCGTCATTTACATTAAGTTGCATGTCAGTTTCCCCTTAACCGCGAGCCTTGACAGCTGGACGTACAACCACGTCGCCACCAGTAGCGCCAGGTACGGCACCTTTGATCAGCAGCAGGTTGCGTTCAGCGTCTACGCGAACTACTTCCAGGGACTGAACAGTCACGCGCTCGGCGCCCATGTGACCGGACATTTTCTTGCCCTTGAACACACGACCAGGAGTCTGGCACTGGCCGATGGAACCAGGAACACGGTGCGACACGGAGTTACCGTGGGTGTTGTCCTGACCACGGAAGTTCCAGCGCTTGATGGTACCGGCAAAGCCTTTACCTTTGGACTGACCAGTAACGTCAACCAGCTGGCCTGCAGTGAAGAGTTCAGCTTTGATCAGATCGCCAGCCTGGAAATCGCCTTCTTCAAGACGGAACTCCCAAACACCGCGACCAGCGGCAACGTTGGCCTTGGCGAAGTGGCCTGCCTGAGCGGCAGTCACACGCGAAGCACGACGCTCGCCGACAGTGACTTGCACTGCACGGTAGCCATCGGTTTCTTCAGTTTTGAACTGGGTGACGCGATTCGGCTCGATCTCAATGACCGTGACCGGAATGGAGACACCTTCTTCGGTGAAAATGCGGGTCATACCGCACTTGCGACCGATTACACCAATAGTCATGTTGTAAACCTCATGAGTGTACGGGGCTTTCACCCGCTATGGCCGCCCATTTCAGAGCGTTACACGACTAGACCGAAGTCTTAGCCGAGGCTGATCTGTACTTCCACACCTGCCGCCAGATCAAGCTTCATCAGCGCGTCAACGGTTTTATCCGTTGGCTGGACGATGTCCAGAACACGCTTATGAGTGCGGATCTCGTACTGGTCACGCGCGTCTTTGTTGACGTGCGGGGAAACCAGAACGGTGAAACGCTCTTT
This sequence comes from Pseudomonas sp. NY5710, assembly GCF_013305665.1. Taxonomy (NCBI): domain Bacteria; kingdom Pseudomonadati; phylum Pseudomonadota; class Gammaproteobacteria; order Pseudomonadales; family Pseudomonadaceae; genus Pseudomonas; species Pseudomonas sp. NY5710. The sequence goes on along the minus strand of NZ_CP045554.1, from coordinate 504,649 downwards.
GCGGGTAGGCAGTGGAATTGGACCACGCACTTGTGCACCAGTACGTTTCGCGGTTTCCACGATTTCCTGGGTGGATTGGTCGATCAGGCGATGGTCGAAAGCCTTCAACCTGATACGGATTTGCTGATTTTGCATTGGATTTCAGACTCCAGGCTGTTCCCAACGGACGCACTACGCCCGCTAAAAGGAGGCGTGATTCTATAGACGCCCCCATTTAGTGTCAACCCAATAAAAAAAACCCCCGCTGAGCGGGGGTTTTTTCAATCGGTCGAGAGATTACTCGATGATTTTGGCTACGACGCCGGCGCCGACGGTACGACCGCCTTCACGGATAGCGAAGCGCAGACCGTCTTCCATTGCGATGGTCTTGATCAGGGTAACAGTCATCTGAATGTTGTCACCTGGCATTACCATTTCAACGCCTTCCGGCAGTTCGCAGTTACCGGTCACGTCAGTGGTACGGAAGTAGAACTGAGGACGGTAGCCCTTGAAGAACGGAGTGTGACGGCCGCCTTCTTCCTTCGACAGAACGTAGACTTCTGCGGTGAACTTGGTGTGCGGCTTGACCGAACCTGGCTTGACCAGAACCTGGCCACGCTCAACGTCGTCACGCTTGGTACCACGCAGCAGAACGCCGCAGTTCTCGCCAGCACGGCCTTCGTCCAGCAGCTTGCGGAACATCTCAACACCGGTGCAGGTGGTGGTGGTGGTGTCACGCAGACCAACGATTTCCAGCGGATCCTGAACGCGGACGATACCACGCTCGATACGGCCGGTAACAACGGTACCACGACCCGAGATCGAGAATACGTCTTCGATTGGCATCAGGAATGGCTGGTCGATGGCACGAACTGGCTCAGGGATGTAGGCATCCAGAGTTTCTACCAGCTTCTTGACAGCGGTAGTGCCCATTTCGTTGTCGTCTTTGCCTTCCAGCGCCATACGAGCCGAACCGATGATGATCGGGGTGTCGTCGCCTGGGAAGTCGTAGGTGGACAGCAGGTCGCGAACTTCCATCTCGACCAGTTCCAGCAGCTCAGCGTCGTCTACCAGGTCAGCCTTGTTCAGGAAGACCACGATGTACGGAACGCCAACCTGACGGGACAGCAGGATGTGCTCACGGGTTTGTGGCATCGGACCATCGGCGGCCGAGCAAACCAGGATCGCGCCGTCCATCTGGGCAGCACCGGTGATCATGTTCTTCACGTAGTCAGCGTGACCTGGGCAGTCAACGTGAGCGTAGTGACGAATGTTCGAGTTGTACTCGACGTGCGCGGTGTTGATGGTGATACCGCGCGCTTTTTCTTCCGGAGCCGAGTCGATCTTGTCGAACTCAACGACTGCCGAACCGAAAACTTCGGAGCAGACGCGAGTCAGAGCTGCGGTCAGAGTGGTCTTACCGTGGTCAACGTGGCCGATGGTGCCGACGTTAACGTGGGGAAGGGAACGATCAAATTTTTCTTTAGCCACGACAGTGAACCTCTTGCCTAAAGGGGATTAGCCTTGTTTTTTAACGAGTGCTTCGACGATGTTCGACGGAGCTTCGGCGTATTTGGAGAATTCCATGGAGTAGCTTGCGCGACCCTGAGACATGGAACGAACGTCGGTTGCGTAACCGAACATTTCTCCGAGTGGTACCTCAGCAGTGATTACCTTGCCGGACACCGAGTCTTCATTACCCTGGATCATCCCACGACGACGGCTCAGGTCACCCATCACGTCACCCAGGTAGTCTTCCGGGGTTACAACTTCGACCTTCATGATCGGCTCAAGCACCACGCCACCGCCCTTCTGGGCCAGTTGCTTGGTCGCCATCGAAGCGGCGATCTTGAACGCCATTTCGTTGGAGTCGACGTCGTGGTACGAACCGTCGAACACTGTAGCCTTCAGGCCGAGCAGCGGATAGCCGGCAACAACGCCGTTTTTCATCTGCTCTTCGATACCCTTCTGGATCGGGGCGATGAATTCCTTCGGAATCACACCACCAACGACTTCGTTGGTGAAGACCAGACCTTCGGTGATGTTGCCCTTCTCGTCGACGTCTGGCTCCGAGAAACGGATCCAGCAGTGACCGAACTGACCACGACCACCCGACTGACGAACGAACTTGCCTTCGATCTCGACGTTGGACTTGGTGATCTTCTCGCGGTACGAAACCTGCGGCTTGCCCACGTTGCACTCGACGTTGAATTCGCGCTTCATGCGGTCAACGAGGATGTCCAGGTGCAGCTCACCCATACCGGAGATGATGGTCTGGCCGGTTTCTTCGTCGGTCTTGACGCGGAACGACGGGTCTTCCTGGGCCAGCTTGCCCAGTGCGATACCCATCTTCTCCTGGTCAGCCTTGGTTTTCGGCTCTACGGAGAGCGAAATTACCGGCTCAGGGAAGTCCATACGCTCAAGGATGATCGGCTTGTCGAGGTTGCACAGGGTATCACCGGTGGTGACGTCCTTCATCCCGATCAGAGCAGCGATGTCGCCTGCACGTACTTCCTTGATCTCTTCACGCTGGTTGGCGTGCATCTGCACCATACGGCCAACGCGCTCTTTCTTGCCCTTGACCGAGTTGATGACGGAGTCACCAGAGGTCAGGAAGCCCGAGTAGACGCGGACGAAGGTCAGGGTACCCACGAACGGGTCGGTAGCGATCTTGAACGCCAGGGCCGAGAACGGCTCGTTGTCGTCAGCAGGACGCTCGTCGTACTGTTCAGGCTTGACTTCATCCTTCGGCACGTCGATCAGATCAGGGTGGATACCCTTGATCGCAGGGATCTCGGTTGGCGCAGGCAGGTAGTCAATGACGGCATCGAGAACCAGGGGAACGCCCTTGTTCTTGAACGAAGAACCGCAGACAGCAGGAACGATCTCGCTCGCCAGGGTACGGGCGCGCAGACCAGCCTTGATGTCTTCGACGGACAGGTCACCTTCTTCAAGGTACTTGTTCATCAGCTCTTCGTTGGCCTCGGCAGCAGCCTCGACCATGTTGCTGCGCCATTCGTTGGCCAGGTCCACCAGCTCGGCAGGAATTTCTTCCTCGCGGTAGGTGGTGCCTTTGTCGTCGTCGTTCCAGTAGATGGCTTTCATCTTGATCAGGTCAACCTGACCCTGGAAGTCATCTTCTGCACCGATGGCCAGCTGGACCGGTACCGGGGTGTGACCCAGACGGTTCTTGATCTGACCTACAACGCGCAGGAAGTTGGCACCGGCACGGTCCATCTTGTTCACGTAGACAACACGTGGAACGCCGTACTTGTTGGCCTGACGCCATACGGTTTCGGACTGCGGCTCAACGCCGGAGGTACCGCAGAACACAACGACCGCGCCGTCGAGTACGCGCAGCGAACGCTCTACTTCAATGGTGAAGTCAACGTGGCCGGGGGTATCGATGACGTTTACGCGGTAGTTGTCGTACTGACCACGGGAACCTTTCCAGAAGGTGGTAACGGCAGCGGAGGTAATGGTGATACCGCGCTCCTGCTCCTGCACCATCCAGTCGGTGGTCGCGGCGCCGTCATGCACCTCGCCCATCTTGTGGCTCAGACCTGTGTAGAACAGGATCCGCTCGGTAGTGGTAGTCTTGCCCGCGTCAACGTGGGCACAGATACCGATGTTACGGTAGCGGTTAATTGCTGTAGTACGAGCCATAAAGCCCTCGCAAAATGATTGATGCTTGAATTAGAAGCGGTAGTGCGAGAACGCTTTGTTGGCTTCAGCCATACGGTGCACGTCTTCACGCTTCTTGACTGCAGCACCCTTGCCTTCGGCAGCATCCAGCAGTTCGCCGGCCAGACGCAGAGCCATCGACTTCTCGCCGCGCTTGCGGGCGTAGTCTACGAGCCAGCGCATTGCCAGAGCGTTACGACGGGATGGACGAACTTCAACCGGAACCTGGTAAGTAGCACCGCCTACACGGCGGGACTTGACTTCGACCAGCGGAGCGATGGCGTCGAGAGCTTTCTCGAAGATTTCCAGGGGGTCGCTGTTCTTGCGTGCTTTGACGGTATCCAGGGCACCGTAAACGATGCGCTCGGCTACGGCCTTCTTGCCGCTTTCCATCACGTGGTTCATGAACTTGGCGAGGATCTGGGATCCGTACTTCGGATCGTCAAGGATCTCACGTTTTGCTGCTACACGACGTCTTGGCATGATAAGCCCTCAAACGGTCTTCAGGTTAGCCCGGGACGCGGGTCTTCGACCCCTGCCCGACCTTACTCTTATCGACTCAAAAAAATGGATGTCTGCAAACGGCCGATTACTTCGGACGCTTGGTACCGTATTTCGAACGACCCTGGTTACGGCCTTTGACGCCCGAAGTATCCAGAGAGCCGCGAACGGTGTGGTAACGAACACCTGGCAAGTCTTTTACACGGCCGCCACGGATCAGGACGACGCTGTGCTCTTGCAGGTTGTGGCCTTCACCACCGATGTACGAGGAAACCTCGAAACCGTTGGTCAGACGCACACGGCATACTTTACGCAGTGCCGAGTTAGGTTTTTTCGGCGTGGTGGTGTACACACGGGTGCACACGCCACGACGTTGCGGGCAGTTCTGCAGCGCAGGAACGTCGGACTTCTCGACCGAACGCTTACGCGGCTGACGTACCAGCTGGTTGATAGTTGCCATCTACTAGCTCCACTGATTGTCTTGCGACTCTATTGTCTTGCAAGAAAGCCAAAAATTGGCGAGACGGAGCCTCACCAAATTTAAGGGTACAAAAGTCTAAAGAGGATCTTGCACCCAGTCAAGACAAGGCCCCGGCCCTCCTCGCCCGATCATCGGCAACATTTCATGTCGCCGATGTCCGTTCGAGGGTAGCCGGGGCCCCGCCCTGGACTTAGTTACCGCTGGAATTCAGCGCTTCGGTCAGTGCGGCTTCCACCTCACTGGCGCTGACACGCAACGGTTTGTCGGCATCACGGCGACGCTTACGCTCGCTGTGGTAAGCCAGACCAGTACCGGCCGGGATCAAACGACCCACGACCACGTTCTCCTTCAGGCCGCGCAGGTAGTCACGCTTGCCGGTTACCGCCGCTTCGGTCAGTACGCGGGTGGTTTCCTGGAAGGAAGCCGCGGAGATGAACGACTCGGTCGACAGCGAGGCCTTGGTGATACCCAGCAGCACACGGGTGAACTTGGAGATGAACTTGTCCTCGCTGGCGAGACGCTCGTTCTCTACCAGTACCTGGGTCAGTTCCATCTGGTCGCCCTTGATGAAGCTGGAATCGCCCGACTCGGAGATCTCGACCTTGCGCAGCATCTGACGCAGGATGGTCTCGATGTGCTTGTCGTTGATCTTCACGCCTTGCAGACGGTAAACGTCCTGGATCTCGTTGACGATGTACTTCGCCAGCGCGCTGACACCCAGCAGACGCAGGATGTCGTGCGGATCGCTCGGGCCGTCGGAGATAACTTCACCGCGGTTTACCTGCTCACCTTCGAACACGTTCAGGTGGCGCCACTTCGGAATCAGCTCTTCGTACGGATCGCTACCGTCGGTCGGCGTGATCACCAGGCGACGCTTGCCCTTGGTCTCTTTACCGAATGCGATGGTGCCGCTGACTTCAGCCAGAATCGAGGCTTCTTTCGGACGACGCGCTTCGAACAGGTCGGCAACGCGTGGCAGACCACCGGTGATGTCACGGGTCTTCGACGTTTCTTGCGGGATACGCGCAATAACGTCACCAACACCGATCTGGGCACCGTCAGCCACACCCACGAGGGCGTTAGCCGGCAGGAAGTACTGGGCAGGTACGTCGGTACCTGGCAGGTACAGATCCTTGCCAGCGGCATCGACCATCTTGATTGCCGGACGGATTTCCTTGCCTGCGGCAGGGCGATCCTTGACATCCAGCACTTCAATGTTGGTCAAGCCGGTCAGCTCATCGGTCTGACGCTTGATGGTGATGTTTTCTTCCATGCCCACGAAGGTCACGGTACCTTTCAGCTCGGTAACGATCGGGTGGGTGTGCGGGTCCCACTTGGCGACGATGGCGCCAGCCTCGACCTTTTCACCTTCCTTGACCGAAATCACTGCACCGTAAGGCAGCTTGTAGCGCTCACGCTCACGGCCGAATTCGTCGGCAATGGCCAACTCACCGGAACGCGATACGGCAACCAGGTTGCCGTCGGCACGCTCGACCTGCTTCAGGTTGTGCAGACGCACCATACCGCCGTTCTTCACCTGGACGCTGTCGGCAGCCGAAGTACGGCTTGCAGCACCACCGATGTGGAACGTACGCATGGTCAGCTGGGTACCTGGCTCACCGATCGACTGCGCAGCGATAACGCCGACAGCCTCACCGATGTTCACCTGGTGACCGCGAGCCAGGTCACGACCGTAGCACTTGGCGCAGATGCCGTAGCGGGTTTCGCAGTTGATCGGCGAACGCACGATCACTTCGTCGATGCTGTTCAGCTCGATGAACTCGACCCACTGCTCGTCGACCAGGGTACCGGCCGGAACGATGACGTCCTCGGTGCCTGGCTTGAACACGTCGCGGGCGATGACACGACCCAGTACACGTTCGCCCAGCGGCTCTACAACGTCGCCGCCTTCGATATGCGGGGTCATCACCAGGCCTTGGTCGGTGCCGCAGTCGATCTCGGTTACTACCAGATCCTGGGCAACGTCTACCAGACGACGCGTCAGGTAACCCGAGTTCGCAGTCTTCAAGGCGGTATCCGCCAGACCCTTACGAGCACCGTGGGTCGAGATGAAGTACTGGAGTACGCTCAGACCTTCACGGAAGTTCGCGGTGATCGGCGTCTCGATGATCGAGCCGTCCGGCTTGGCCATCAGGCCACGCATACCGGCCAGCTGACGGATCTGGGCTGCGGAACCCCGCGCACCCGAGTCAGCCATCATGTACATCGAGTTGAAGGACTCTTGCTCGACTTCTTTGCCCTCGCGGTCGATGACCTTCTCTTTCGAGAGGTTGGCCATCATCGCCTTGGACACTTCGTCGTTCGCCTTGGACCACAAGTCGATGACCTTGTTGTACTTCTCGCCCTGGGTTACCAGGCCGGAGGCGTACTGGCTCTCGATTTCCTTCACTTCATCGGTTGCGTTACCGATGATGCGGGCCTTCTCGTCCGGGATAACGAAGTCGTTAACACCGATGGAAACACCGGAAATGGTCGAGTAGGCGAAACCGGTGTACATCAACTGGTCAGCGAAGATGACGGTCTCTTTCAGACCAACCACGCGGTAGCACTGGTTGATCAGCTTGGAGATCGCCTTTTTCTTCATTGGCTGGTTGACCACATCGTACGGCAGGCCTGCCGGTACAACCTGGAACAGCAGCGCACGGCCGACGGTGGTGTCGACGATACGGGTGTTCTTGACCACCGAGCCATCACGCTCTTTCACGGTTTCGTTGATACGAACCTTGATTTTCGCGTGCAGGGCAGCTTCGCCGGCGCGGAATACGCGGTCGACTTCCTGCAGATCAGCGAATACGCGACCTTCGCCCTTGGCATTGATGGCCTCACGGGTCATGTAGTACAGACCCAGTACAACGTCCTGCGACGGAACGATGATTGGCTCACCGTTGGCTGGCGACAGGATGTTGTTGGTCGACATCATCAGCGCGCGCGCTTCGAGCTGGGCTTCCAGCGTCAGCGGCACGTGAACGGCCATCTGGTCACCGTCGAAGTCGGCGTTGTACGCGGCGCAGACCAGCGGGTGCAGCTGGATGGCTTTACCTTCGATCAGAACCGGTTCAAAGGCCTGGATACCCAGACGGTGCAGGGTTGGCGCACGGTTGAGCAGTACGGGGTGTTCGCGGATCACCTCGGCGAGAACGTCCCATACCTCTGGCAGCTCGCGCTCGACCATCTTCTTGGCAGCCTTGATGGTGGTCGCCAGACCACGCATCTCCAGCTTGCCGAAAATGAACGGCTTGAACAGCTCGAGGGCCATCTTCTTCGGCAGACCGCACTGGTGCAGACGCAGGGTCGGGCCTACGGTAATTACCGAACGGCCGGAGTAGTCCACACGCTTACCGAGCAAGTTCTGACGGAAGCGACCTTGCTTACCTTTGATCATGTCGGCCAGGGACTTCAGCGGACGCTTGTTCGAGCCGGTGATGGCGCGACCGCGACGGCCGTTGTCCAGCAGGGCGTCGACCGCCTCCTGCAGCATGCGCTTTTCGTTGCGCACGATGATGTCCGGCGCCGACAGATCCAGCAGGCGCTTCAGACGGTTGTTACGGTTGATCACCCGGCGATACAGGTCGTTCAGGTCGGAGGTCGCGAAACGGCCACCATCCAGTGGTACCAGCGGACGCAGGTCCGGCGGCAGTACTGGCAGAACGGTCAGCACCATCCACTCAGGCAGGTTGCCCGAGCCCTGGAAAGCTTCCATCAGCTTCAGGCGCTTGGACAGCTTCTTGATCTTGGTTTCCGAGTTGGTCTGCGGAATTTCTTCGCGCAGGCGGCCGATCTCGTGCTCCAGGTCGATAGCGTGCAGCAGCTCGCGGACAGCCTCGGCACCCATGCGGGCATCGAAGTCGTCACCGAACTCTTCCAGCGCTTCGAAGTACTGCTCGTCGTTCAGCAGCTGGCCCTTTTCCAGGGTGGTCATGCCCGGGTCAATAACGACGTAGCTCTCGAAGTAGAGCACGCGCTCGATGTCACGCAGGGTCATGTCCATCAGCAGGCCGATACGGGACGGCAGCGACTTCAGGAACCAGATGTGGGCGACCGGCGAGGCCAGCTCGATGTGCGCCATGCGCTCACGACGCACTTTGGCCAGGGCAACTTCAACGCCGCACTTCTCGCAGATTACGCCACGGTGCTTGAGGCGCTTGTACTTGCCGCACAGGCACTCGTAGTCCTTTACTGGGCCAAAGATCTTGGCGCAGAACAGGCCGTCACGCTCAGGCTTGAACGTACGGTAGTTGATGGTTTCCGGCTTCTTAACTTCACCGAACGACCACGAACGGATCATTTCAGGCGACGCCAGACCGATGCGGATGGCGTCGAACTCTTCGACTTGACCCTGGTTTTTCAGCAAATTCAGTAGGTCTTTCAAGGCCTTTCCTCCTGGCGGAGCAGGGAGCGGGCATTACCTGCCCCACTCCCCTTCGCGTCACGTGTTATTCGGTTTCCAGATCGATATCGATACCGAGGGAACGGATCTCTTTGATCAACACGTTGAAGGACTCGGGCATGCCCGGCTCCATACGGTGATCGCCATCCACGATGTTCTTGTACATCTTGGTACGGCCGTTCACGTCGTCCGACTTCACTGTGAGCATTTCTTGCAGGGTGTATGCCGCGCCGTATGCTTCCAGCGCCCACACTTCCATCTCCCCGAAACGCTGACCACCGAACTGCGCCTTACCACCCAGCGGCTGCTGGGTAACCAGGCTGTAGGAACCAGTGGAACGCGCGTGCATCTTGTCGTCCACCAAGTGGTTCAGCTTGAGCATGTACATGTAACCAACGGTCACCGGACGCTCGAACTTGTTGCCGGTACGGCCATCGAACAGCACCATCTGGCCGCTTTCTGGCAGGTCTGCCAGTTTCAGCATGGCCTTGATCTCGCGCTCCTTGGCACCATCGAAGACCGGAGTAGCCATAGGCACACCTTTCTTCAGGTTGTGCGCCAGGGCCAGGATCTCGGCGTCGGAAAACTCGTCGAGGTTTTCCTGACGACCACCGATCTCGTTGTAGACCTCGGTCAGGAACACACGCAGCTCAGCGGCTTTGCGCTGCTCTTCGAGCATGCGGTCGATCTTCTCGCCCAGGCCTTTGGCCGCAAGGCCCAGGTGGGTTTCAAGGATCTGACCAACGTTCATACGCGAAGGTACGCCCAGCGGGTTCAGTACGACGTCGACCGGAGTACCGTTGGCGTCGTGCGGCATGTCTTCAACCGGCATGATAACCGAGACAACACCTTTGTTACCGTGACGGCCGGCCATCTTGTCACCCGGCTGGATGCGACGGCGGATTGCCAGGTAAACCTTGACGATCTTCAGTACGCCTGGTGCCAGGTCATCGCCCTGCTGCAGCTTGCGCTTCTTGTCTTCGAACTTGTCGTCCAGAAGACGGCGACGGTCAACGATGTACTGCTGAGCCTTTTCCAGCTGCTCGTTCAGTGCATCTTCAGCCATGCGCAGCTTGAACCACTGGCCGTGCTCCAGACCGTCCAGTACTTCATCGGAGATCACGGTGCCTTTCTTCAGGCCCGCGCCACCGTCGACCACCTGGCCGTTCAGGGCAGAACGCAGACGCTCGAAGGTTGCGCCTTCAACGATGCGGAACTCTTCGTTGAGGTCCTTGCGGATCTCGTCCAGCTGCATCTTCTCGATGGCCAGGGCGCGGCTGTCGCGCTCGACGCCATCACGGGTGAAGACCTGTACGTCGATGACAGTACCCTTGGTGCCGGTCGGCACGCGCAGGGAAGTGTCCTTAACGTCGCTGGCTTTTTCGCCGAAGATGGCGCGCAGCAGTTTTTCTTCCGGGGTCAGCTGCGTTTCGCCTTTTGGCGTAACTTTACCGACCAGGATGTCACCCGCGCCGACTTCTGCACCCACGTAGACGATACCGGCTTCGTCCAGCTTGTTCAGTGCGGCTTCACCCACGTTCGGGATGTCCGCAGTGATTTCCTCTGGGCCAAGCTTGGTATCACGCGCCACACAGGTCAGTTCCTGAATGTGGATCGTGGTGAAGCGGTCTTCCTGCACCACACGTTCGGACAGGCAGATGGAGTCTTCGAAGTTGAAGCCGTTCCACGCCATGAAGGCGATACGCATGTTCTGACCCAGTGCCAGCTCACCCATGTCGGTGGACGGGCCGTCGGCCATGATGTCGCTGCGCTGAACCTTGTCACCCTTGCTGACCAGCGGACGCTGGTTGATGCAGGTGTTCTGGTTGGAACGGGTGTACTTGGTCAGGTTGTAGATGTCCACACCGGCTTCACCGGTCTCGACTTCATCGTCATTGACGCGAACGACGATACGGCTGGCGTCGACCGAGTCGATCACACCACCACGGCGAGCAACCACGCAGACACCGGAGTCACGGGCAACGTTGCGCTCCATGCCGGTACCTACCAGCGGCTTGTCGGCACGCAGGGTCGGTACAGCCTGACGCTGCATGTTCGAACCCATCAGTGCACGGTTGGCGTCGTCGTGCTCGAGGAACGGGATCAGCGAGGCAGCGACGGAAACAACCTGCTTCGGCGAAACGTCCATCAGGGTGACGTCTTCCGGCGCCTTGACGGTGAATTCGTTCAGGTGACGGACCGCTACCAGCTCATCGATCAGCTGCTTCTTGTCGTTCATCGCGGCCGAAGCCTGGGCGATGACGTGATCGGCTTCTTCAATGGCCGACAGGAACACGATGTCGTCGCTGACCACACCTTCTTTCACCACGCGGTACGGGCTTTCCAGGAAGCCGTACTGGTTGGTGCGGGCATAGGCTGCCAGGGAGTTGATCAGACCGATGTTCGGACCTTCAGGGGTCTCGATCGGGCACACACGGCCGTAGTGGGTCGGGTGCACGTCACGGACTTCAAAGCCAGCACGCTCACGGGTCAGACCGCCAGGGCCGAGTGCAGAGACGCGGCGCTTGTGGGTGATCTCGGAGAGCGGGTTGTTCTGGTCCATGAACTGGGACAGCTGGCTGGAACCGAAGAACTCTTTCACCGCCGCCGCGACCGGCTTGGCGTTGATCAGGTCTTGCGGCATCAGGCCTTCGCTTTCCGCCATCGACAGACGTTCCTTGACCGCGCGCTCTACACGCACCAGGCCAACGCGGAACTGGTTCTCGGCCATCTCGCCGACGCAACGAACGCGACGGTTACCCAGGTGGTCGATGTCGTCGACAATGCCTTTGCCGTTACGGATATCGACCAGGGTCTTCAGGACCTCGACGATATCTTCCTTGCTCAGCACGCCCGAACCTTCGATCTCGGTACGACCGATACGACGGTTGAACTTCATGCGGCCAACGGCGGACAGGTCGTAACGCTCGGCGCTGAAGAACAGGTTGTTGAACAGGGTCTCGGCGGCATCCTTGGTCGGCGGCTCGCCTGGACGCATCATGCGGTAGATTTCGACCAGGGCTTCCAGCTGGTTGCTGGTGGTGTCGATCTTCAGCGTGTCGGAGATGAACGGACCGCAGTCGATGTCGTTGGTGTACAGGGTCTCGATACGGACAACCTGCGCCTTGGCGACCTTGATCAGCAGCTCGGTGGTCATCTCGGTGTTGCACTCGGCGAGGATCTCACCGGTAGCCGGATGCACGATAGCCTTGGCGGTGGTGCGGCCCAGGACGTATTCCATAGGAACGTCCAGCTGCTTGACGCCGGCTTTCTCGATCTGGTTGATGTGGCGCGCGGTAATACGGCGGCCTTGCTCGACGATGACTTTGCCGGTTTCGTCATGGATGTCCATGACAGCAACTTCACCACGCAGACGCTGTGGCACCAGTTCCAGGCTGAGTTTTTCGCCGGAAATGTGGAACACGTTGGTGGTGTAGAAGGTGTTCAGCACTTCTTCAGTGCTGTAGCCCAGGGCACGCAGCAGCACCGAGGCCGGCAGTTTGCGGCGACGGTCGATACGTACGAACACGCAGTCCTTCGGGTCGAACTCGAAGTCCAGCCAGGAGCCGCGGTAAGGGATGATGCGAGCGGAGTACAGCAGCTTGCCGGAGCTGTGGGTCTTGCCACGGTCGTGGTCGAAGAACACACCAGGCGAACGGTGCAGCTGGGAAACGATCACACGCTCGGTACCGTTGATTACGAAGGTACCGTTTTCAGTCATCAGGGGGATTTCACCCATGTAGACTTCTTGCTCTTTGATGTCCTTGATCGCTTTGTTCGACGATTCCTTGTCGAAGATGATCAGGCGCACCTTGACCCGCAGTGGTACCGCGAAGGTCACACCACGCAGGACACATTCCTTCACATCGAAGGCGGGTTCGCCCAGGCGATAGCCTACGTACTCCAAGGCAGCATTGCCGGAGTAGCTGATGATCGGGAATACCGATTTGAAGGCCGCGTGCAGGCCGACGTCGCGGAAGTTATCCTTGGATGCTCCCGCTTGCAGGAATTCGCGATACGAATCCAGCTGGATGGCCAGGAGGTAAGGCACATCCATGACGTCCGGCAACTTGCTAAAGTCCTTGCGGATACGTTTTTTCTCAGTGTATGAGTAAGCCATCAGCGTTCCCCAGCTTGGTCACCTGCTTGTTTGGCTTCTCCCGGCGGGAGCAGCCAGAAAATCGTGCAAACCCCTTGGTTTGCGCCACCCACATGGGTGTCTTGCAGCTTGTTATCGGGGCCGGCATGACCGGCCACCAATAACGGAAAAAGGCCGGTGGCATAAGCCACCAGCCATCAGCCTTTTGCTCAACGCTCAGGCTGGCATCGCAAGGTCGAGATTACTTCAGCTCGACTTTAGCGCCTGCTTCTTCCAGCTTCTTCTTAGCGTCTTCAGCGGCTTCTTTCGAAACGCCTTCAGCTACAACCTGAGGAGCGCCATCGACTTTCTCTTTGGCTTCTTTCAGGCCCAGACCGGTCAGCTCGCGAACGGCTTTGATCACGTTCACTTTCTTGTCGCCGGCTTCAACCAGAACAACGTTGAACTCGGTCTGCTCTTCAACAACGGCAGCAGCAGCAGCTGGGCCAGCAGCGGCAACAGCAGCGGTAACGCCGAAGGTTTCTTCCATTGCTTTGATCAGCTCAACAACTTCCAGAACGGTTTTCTGGCCGATTGCTTCGATGATTTGTTCGTTAGTCAGGGACATGACTTAAATCCTGTATTGGGGTGACAGCCTACGCAGCCATCAAATTAAACGTATGATTTTGAAAGAATTCGCACGCCTTAGGCGGCGGTAGCTTCTTTCTGGTCGCGAATGGCTGCCAGAGTACGAGCCAGCTTGCTGGTGGCGCCTTGAATAACGCTCATCAGTTTCGCAATAGCTTCGTCGCGGGTCGGCAGGGTAGCCAACACGTCGATCTGGTTCGCTGCAATGAAATTGCCGTCAAACGCAGCTGCCTTGATCTCGAACTTGTCCTGACCCTTGGCGAACTCTTTGAACAGACGAGCGGCAGCGCCCGGGTGTTCGTTAGAGAAAGCAATCAGGGTCGGGCCTTTGAACGCGTCGTTGAGGATCGAAAATTCGGTGCCTTCAACAGCGCGCTTGAGCAGGGTGTTACGTACGACACGTACGTAAACGCCAGCTTCGCGGGCCTCTTTACGGAGTCCGGTCATTGCGCCTACAGTCACACCACGGGCATCAGCCACGACAGCGGACAGAGCGACTTTGGCAGCCTCGTTGACTTCAGCGACGATGGCCTTCTTGTCTTCGAGTTTAATTGCCACGGGTTTACTCCTGGTTTTTACCGTTTCATCTGGCCGAAGCCTGATGTCGTTTTGGTGTCTGATTCGGTAACGAATCGGGAGCACCATCTGCGTGGGCTGGGTTTTTAAGGCTTGCGCCGCCTACGGTCTTGGATAGCCCCCGCCAGGCAGGGACCCCAATTTTTGCTGGTGGCGCGACATGTCGCACCACCATGTTCTTACACGTTCAGCGAGCTCTGATCGATGACCAGACCTGGGCCCATGGTGGTGCTCAGGGTAACGCGCTTAACGTAGATACCTTTCGAAGAAGCTGGCTTGATACGCTTCAGGTCAGCGATCAGGGCTTCAACGTTTTCCTTCAGCTTGCCAGCTTCAAAGCCGACCTTGCCAACGGAGGTGTGGATGATACCGTTCTTGTCGGTACGGTAGCGAACCTGACCAGCCTTGGCGTTTTTCACGGCAGTGGCTACGTCTGGAGTCACGGTACCAACTTTCGGGTTAGGCATCAGGCCGCGAGGACCCAGAACCTGACCCAGCTGACCCACAACGCGCATGGCATCAGGCGATGCGATGACGACGTCATAGTTCAGGTCGCCGCCTTTCATTTCGGCAGCCAGATCGTCCATACCGACGCGGTCAGCGCCTGCAGCCAGAGCAGCTTCAGCAGCTGGGCCCTGGGTGAAAACAGCAACGCGAACGGTCTTGCCAGTGCCGTGCGGCAGCACAGTAGCGCTACGTACGACCTGGTCGGATTTACGCGGGTCAACACCGAGGTTTACGGCGATGTCGTAGGACTCGACGAACTTGGCAGCAGGCAGCGAGGCCAGCAGAGTTGCCGCTTCTTCGAAGTTGTAGGCCTTGCCTGCTTCGATTTTCTCGGCGATTGCCTTTTGGCGTTTGGTCAGCTTAGCCATTACACACCCTCCACGTTCAGGCCCATGCTGCGGGCAGAGCCAGCGATGGTGCGTACAGCAGCGTCCAGGTCAGCGGCAGTCAGGTCAGCCTGTTTGGCTTTCGCGATGTCTTCCAGCTGAGCACGGGTAACGGTACCGACTTTAACGGTGTTCGGGCGAGCCGAACCACTGGTCAGGCCAGCAGCTTTCTTCAGCAGAACCGAGGCAGGGGTGCTCTTGGTCTCGAAGGTGAAGCTACGGTCGCTGTAGACAGTGATGATCACTGGAGTCGGCAGGCCGGCTTCTTGACCCTGGGTACGGGCGTTGAAGGCCTTGCAGAATTCCATGATGTTCACACCATGTTGACCCAGTGCTGGACCAACGGGTGGGCTTGGGTTGGCCTGGCCGGCCTTAACTTGCAGCTTGATGTAAGCCTGAATCTTCTTAGCCATGAGCTACTCCAAAATCGGGTACGAACGCCTGATGGCTCCCCGGATGACTTGCGTTTTATCCCAGTGACGACAAAACCCCGCAGCACACAGGGCTGCGGGGTATGGGATGCTTTGTCCGCCTAGACCTTTTCGACCTGGCTGAACTCGAGCTCCACCGGAGTAGAGCGACCGAAAATGAGCACTGCAACCTGCAGGCGGCTCTTTTCGTAGTTAACCTCTTCGACACTGCCATTGAAGTCAGCGAACGGACCGTCAATGACACGAACCACTTCACCTGGCTCGAACAGCGTCTTCGGCTTCGGCTTGTCGCTACCGTCGGCAACGCGACGCAGGATAGCCTCGGCTTCTTTATCAGTGATCGGCGCAGGCTTGTCTGCAGTACCGCCAATAAAGCCCATCACACGAGGGGTGTCCTTGACCAAGTGCCAAGTCCCTTCGTTCATCTCCATCTGGACCAGTACATAGCCAGGGAAGAATTTGCGCTCACTTTTGCGCTTCTGGCCGTTACGCATTTCGACGACTTCTTCGGTCGGAACCAAGATCTCGCCGAAACCGTCTTCCATGCCAGCCAGCTTGACGCGCTCAATCAGGGAGCGCATTACATGCTTCTCGTAACCCGAGTAAGCATGCACAACATACCAACGCTTAGCCACGGGACACCTTTAGCCAACGATCAGGGAGACCGCCCAGCCGAGCAGGGAGTCGAGCCCCCACAACAGCAGTGCCATAACCAGCACAACAGCCACGACAATCAGCGTGGTCTGGGTGGTTTCCTGGCGGGTCGGCCACACGACTTTACGAATCTCGGCACGAGCTTCCTTCGCCAACGTAAAGAACGACTTGCCCTTCGCAGTCTGCAGAGCTACAAAGCCCGCGACAGCAGCCAGGACGAGAAGTGCGAGAACGCGATACAGGATTGGGGAGGCGGAGTAATACTGGTTACCCACTACGCCAACAACCACCAAAGCCACTACAGCCAGCCACTTGAACAGATCAAAACGCGATTCTTGGGCTTCAGTTTTGGGGGTCATCGAGGAGGATCCTGTAAGAAGAAAGCCATCACACCGAGGTGAAATGGCAGGTCAGGAGGGAATCGAACCCCCAACCTACGGTTTTGGAGACCGTCGCTCTGCCAATTGAGCTACTGACCTGTAACGCTGTATCAGGCCGGCCATTATACCGGCCTGATCAAATAAATCAACTACTTATTCAATAATTTTTGCTACGACGCCTGCGCCGACGGTACGACCGCCTTCACGGATAGCGAAGCGCAGACCGTCTTCCATTGCGATGGTCTTGATCAGGGTAACAGTCATCTGAATGTTGTCACCTGGCATTACCATTTCAACGCCTTCCGGCAGTTCGCAGTTACCGGTCACGTCAGTGGTACGGAAGTAGAACTGAGGACGGTAGCCTTTGAAGAACGGAGTGTGACGGCCGCCTTCTTCCTTCGACAGAACGTAGACTTCTGCGGTGAACTTGGTGTGCGGCTTGACCGAACCTGGCTTGACCAGAACCTGGCCACGCTCAACGTCGTCACGCTTGGTACCACGCAGCAGAACGCCGCAGTTCTCGCCAGCACGGCCTTCGTCCAGCAGCTTGCGGAACATCTCAACACCGGTGCAGGTGGTGGTGGTGGTGTCACGCAGACCAACGATTTCCAGCGGATCCTGAACGCGGACGATACCACGCTCGATACGGCCGGTAACAACGGTACCACGACCCGAGATCGAGAATACGTCTTCGATTGGCATCAGGAATGGCTGGTCGATGGCACGAACTGGCTCAGGGATGTAGGCATCCAGAGTTTCTACCAGCTTCTTGACAGCGGTAGTGCCCATTTCGTTGTCGTCTTTGCCTTCCAGCGCCATACGAGCCGAACCGATGATGATCGGGGTGTCGTCGCCTGGGAAGTCGTAGGTGGACAGCAGGTCGCGAACTTCCATCTCGACCAGTTCCAGCAGCTCAGCGTCGTCTACCAGGTCAGCCTTGTTCAGGAAGACCACGATGTACGGAACGCCAACCTGACGGGACAGCAGGATGTGCTCACGGGTTTGTGGCATCGGACCATCGGCGGCCGAGCAAACCAGGATCGCGCCGTCCATCTGGGCAGCACCGGTGATCATGTTCTTCACGTAGTCAGCGTGACCTGGGCAGTCAACGTGAGCGTAGTGACGGATGTTCGAGTTGTACTCGACGTGAGCGGTGTTGATGGTGATACCGCGCGCTTTTTCTTCCGGAGCCGAGTCGATCTTGTCGAACTCAACGACTGCCGAACCGAAAACCTCGGAGCAGACGCGAGTCAGAGCTGCGGTCAGAGTGGTCTTACCGTGGTCAACGTGGCCGATGGTGCCGACGTTAACGTGGGGAAGGGAACGATCAAACTTTTCCTTAGCCATCGATACAACCCTCGCAGAAGAATAGTCTTGCGCTGATAAAACAAAGGCAGATATTTTCATATCTGCCTTGTTTGTATGGAGCTCTTGAGCGGACTTGAACCGCTGACCTCACCCTTACCAAGGGTGTGCTCTACCAACTGAGCTACAAGAGCGAAACACTTTGTGCAAAATCCAGCAAACTTGGAGCGGGTAGCGGGAATCGAACCCGCATCATCAGCTTGGAAGGCTGAGGTTCTACCACTAAACTATACCCGCGGAGCTTGCGGCTCTCGCTAAAACTGGTGGAGGGAGAAGGATTCGAACCTTCGAAGCTCTCGCAACGGATTTACAGTCCGTCCCCTTTGACCGCTCGGGAATCCCTCCAGATGTGGCCGGCATTCTATTTGTCTGCCGTCCTAGTGTCAAGCGTTTTTTCAAATTTTTTCAATCAAATCTGAAACTTAGCTGCTTTGACACCGCTTCCAGGTCTACCACCTAAGTGGTGTTCCCTGTGAAGCGGGCGCCATTCTATCAAGCTATTCGTCAGTTGCAATACCCTGGCAGAAAATAATTTTATGTTTTAAGTCTTTGAAATCATTGGAAAGAGATGAGAGTACCGTTTCATCCAGCAATCGCTCGCTTTCCGGGGCCACCTTGAGCCAACGGCCATCGGCACCTGGCAACTGCCCTACCACCGGCAACGTCGCAATATCGAGGCTAAGCAGGCGCTGACGCAGGGCTTCGAGCTGCGCCTGCACCATTACCCCACCGATTACCAGGCATTCATGTCGGCGCTTTGGCGGTGTTGATACACCCGTTTCACGCAAAAGTCGGATTTCTTGCTGACTCCCTTTGTACAGAGACAAAGGGGCGACTTCCTTGACCTTCAGCGGGGCTTCCTGCTGATGCCACACGTAGTAGAAAACGTTGAGCACCAGTAACAGCAGAAACAACCAACGCATAGGCACCTCAATCCAATGGACAAGCCATGGCCAGCCCCACGAACACAAGGTCCGGCACGACACGCGCCTGGGGCACGGCCTCCCTCACCAGCGGTGCATCGCCACCAGTGAGGAATACGGTGAAATCGTCACCCCACAGGGCTCGAGCCTGCTCGAGCTGCGTGCGGGCAAAACCCTGCAGCATCAGAACACAACCGCGCTCTACTGCCTCGACGGTTGAGCGCCCTGGCAGCAGGCTGGTCAACGCGCGCTCGGCGGAGGCATCGTCATAACGAATACGCCGGGTGTGGGTGCGCAACTGACTACGCATCAACGGCATGCCTGGGCAGATATAACCGCCTAGGTGCTCGCCGTCCGCAGCCACGAAATCGGCTTTTGCAGCAGTCCCCAAGTCGATGACCAGGCAAGCCCCTTTGGCAACATGAAATGCACCTAACGCGGCCAGCCAGCGATCCATCCCCAGACGCTGATAATCTTCATAGCCGTTGCGCACCCCTGCCATTTCGCGGGCCGGGTGCGCCACTTGAGCCTGAACGGCAAAGGCGTGGCCGATAACCGCGCAAAGCGCATCGGTCTCTTCTTCGCTACGCACACTTACAATGCGACAGCCCGTAAGACGCACCGAGGCGAGTGCAGCCACTTCGGCCACCAATGCCTGATCGGAGTCGACAATCCCGCCGCCCTCGATCACTGCGTCGGCGACATGAATGACCCGCCATTTGATGAAGCTGTTTCCGCAATCGAGCTCAAGAATCATCACGCAACCTCAAACTGAGCTCACCACCGCTGAAGCTCTTCTCCACTCCATCCACCTCAAGGCGCAAGCCGCCTTGCCCGTCGACGCCAAGAACAACACCATCAATACGTGTGTTACCGGCAATCAGCGATACACTCCGGCCTTGCCAAAGGTGCGCCTGCTCCCATTCTTCCTGGAATGCAGCGAAACCATAGCGCCGATGACGTGCCAGTTCATGCTGCAAATGCTGGGTTAGCGACGCCACCAGGTGATTCCGGTCTATTGCCCCACCCAGCTCGCGTCGCATCGACGTCCACTGCTGGTCGACCTGCTCGTTCGCCTGCATGTTCACATTGATGCCGACACCCAGCACAACATGGCAGACATCGGCTGGATCACCCACCAGCTCCAGCAGAATACCGGTGATCTTCATCCCGCGAACCAGGACATCGTTAGGCCACTTCAGCCCCACATCTTTTACACCAAAGCCCTGCAAGGTGCGCATTACTGCCAACCCTACCACCAGGCTCAAGCCTTCAAGCTGGCGCATGCCGCCGTCAACCCGCAGCACCAGGCTGTAGTACAGGTTTTCGGCAAACGGGCTGACCCATTGCCGACCCCGTCGCCCACGGCCAGCGCTCTGGCGCTCGGCCAAAACCAAAAAGGGTGCTGCCTGGCCCTCACCCGCCATGCGCAGGCCTTCGGCGTTGGTCGAGTCGATCGTGTCGTGGATGAATACTGGCCACTGTTCGCCTTCGGCGAAACCGGCGATTGCTTGTGCCTCAAGCAACACCAGCGGGGCAGCCAATTGGTAACCACGCCCACGAACTTTGTGAATGGTGAGGTTCAGTTCACTCTCCAGGTGCTGCAGCTGCTTCCAAACGGCGCTACGACTCACCCCGAGGGCCGCCCCCAGAGCTTCTCCGGAATGGAACCGGCCATCCTTGAGGAGATTCAACAACTTCAGCATGCCAGTCTCGACTTGGAATAAGGCAGGCATGATAGCTATGGGCTGGGGGATTGCATAGGAAAAGGGCCGAATGCCTCGGGCTGAAACGCTCAGCCTCACGATAATGGCAGCGGCTGCGCCGGTGTTCGCGGGCACGCCCGCTCCCACAGGGATTGTTGTGAGGCCAGGGGACTTTTGGGGAGCACAAAGACAAAACCCCTACCTGCATGTGCAGATAGGGGTTTTGCGAAATGAATCTTGACGATGACCTACTCTCACATGGGGAAACCCCACACTACCATCGGCGATGCATCGTTTCACTGCTGAGTTCGGGATGGGATCAGGTGGTTCCAATGCTCTATGGTCGTCAAGAAATTCTGTAGCCAGAATGTCCAGATGGACAGCCCAGCGAATTCGGATATGTGATGTTTGTGATACCTTGCGAACTTTCGGTTCATGTCATCTTCACCACCGCAATCTGCGCTAGCAAATTGCTTGGGTGTTATATGGTCAAGCCTCACGGGCAATTAGTATTGGTTAGCTCAACGCCTCACAGCGCTTACACACCCAACCTATCAACGTCGTAGTCTTCGACGGCCCTTTAGGGGATTCAAGATCCCAGTGAGATCTCATCTTGAGGCAAGTTTCCCGCTTAGATGCTTTCAGCGGTTATCTCTTCCGAACATAGCTACCCGGCAATGCCACTGGCGTGACAACCGGAACACCAGAGGTTCGTCCACTCCGGTCCTCTCGTACTAGGAGCAGCCCCTCTCAAATCTCAAACGTCCACGGCAGATAGGGACCGAACTGTCTCACGACGTTCTAAACCCAGCTCGCGTACCACTTTAAATGGCGAACAGCCATACCCTTGGGACCGGCTTCAGCCCCAGGATGTGATGAGCCGACATCGAGGTGCCAAACACCGCCGTCGATATGAACTCTTGGGCGGTATCAGCCTGTTATCCCCGGAGTACCTTTTATCCGTTGAGCGATGGCCCTTCCATACAGAACCACCGGATCACTAAGACCTACTTTCGTACCTGCTCGACGTGTTTGTCTCGCAGTCAAGCGCGCTTTTGCCTTTATACTCTACGACCGATTTCCGACCGGTCTGAGCGCACCTTCGTACTCCTCCGTTACTCTTTGGGAGGAGACCGCCCCAGTCAAACTACCCACCATACACTGTCCTCGATCCGGATAACGGACCTGAGTTAGAACCTCAAAGTTGCCAGGGTGGTATTTCAAGGATGGCTCCATGAGAACTGGCGTCCCCACTTCAAAGCCTCCCACCTATCCTACACAAGCAAATTCAAAGTCCAGTGCAAAGCTATAGTAAAGGTTCACGGGGTCTTTCCGTCTAGCCGCGGATACACTGCATCTTCACAGCGATTTCAATTTCACTGAGTCTCGGGTGGAGACAGCGCCGCCATCGTTACGCCATTCGTGCAGGTCGGAACTTACCCGACAAGGAATTTCGCTACCTTAGGACCGTTATAGTTACGGCCGCCGTTTACCGGGGCTTCGATCAAGAGCTTCGCTTGCGCTAACCCCATCAATTAACCTTCCGGCACCGGGCAGGCGTCACACCCTATACGTCCACTTTCGTGTTTGCAGAGTGCTGTGTTTTTAATAAACAGTCGCAGCGGCCTGGTATCTTCGACCGGCATGAGCTTACGGAGCAAGTCCTTCACCCTCGCCGGCGCACCTTCTCCCGAAGTTACGGTGCCATTTTGCCTAGTTCCTTCACCCGAGTTCTCTCAAGCGCCTTGGTATTCTCTACCTAACCACCTGTGTCGGTTTGGGGTACGGTTCCCAGTTATCTGAAGCTTAGGAGCTTTTCTTGGAAGCATGGTATCAACCACTTCGTCGCCTAAAGGCAACTCGTCATCAGCTCTCGGCCTTGAAATCCCGGATTTGCCTAAGATTTCAGCCTACCACCTTAAACCTGGACAACCAACGCCAGGCTGGCCTAACCTTCTCCGTCCCTCCATCGCAATAACTGGAAGTACAGGAATATTAACCTGTTTTCCATCGACTACGCTTTTCAGCCTCGCCTTAGGGACCGACTAACCCTGCGTCGATTAACGTTGCGCAGGAAACCTTGGTCTTTCGGCGTGCGAGTTTTTCACTCGCATTGTCGTTACTCATGTCAGCATTCGCACTTCTGATACCTCCAGCAAGCTTCTCAACTCACCTTCACAGGCTTACAGAACGCTCCTCTACCGCATCATCATAAGATGATACCCGTAGCTTCGGTGCATGGTTTGAGCCCCGTTACATCTTCCGCGCAGGCCGACTCGACTAGTGAGCTATTACGCTTTCTTTAAAGGGTGGCTGCTTCTAAGCCAACCTCCTAGCTGTCTAAGCCTTCCCACATCGTTTCCCACTTAACCATGACTTTGGGACCTTAGCTGACGGTCTGGGTTGTTTCCCTTTTCACGACGGACGTTAGCACCCGCCGTGTGTCTCCCATGCTCGGCACTTGTAGGTATTCGGAGTTTGCATCGGTTTGGTAAGTCGGGATGACCCCCTAGCCGAAACAGTGCTCTACCCCCTACAGTGATACATGAGGCGCTACCTAAATAGCTTTCGAGGAGAACCAGCTATCTCCGAGCTTGATTAGCCTTTCACTCCGATCCACAGGTCATCCGCTAACTTTTCAACGGTAGTCGGTTCGGTCCTCCAGTCAGTGTTACCTAACCTTCAACCTGCCCATGGATAGATCGCCCGGTTTCGGGTCTATACCCAGCGACTAAACGCCCTATTAAGACTCGCTTTCGCTACGCCTCCCCTATTCGGTTAAGCTCGCCACTGAATATAAGTCGCTGACCCATTATACAAAAGGTACGCAGTCACCTAACAAAGTAGGCTCCCACTGCTTGTACGCATACGGTTTCAGGTTCTATTTCACTCCCCTCTCCGGGGTTCTTTTCGCCTTTCCCTCACGGTACTGGTTCACTATCGGTCAGTCAGTAGTATTTAGCCTTGGAGGATGGTCCCCCCATATTCAGACAAAGTTTCTCGTGCTCCGTCCTACTCGATTTCATTGATAAGAGATTTTCGTGTACGGGGCTATCACCCACTATGGCCGCACTTTCCAGAGCGTTCCACTAATCTCAAATCAACTTAAGGGCTGGTCCCCGTTCGCTCGCCACTACTAAGGGAATCTCGGTTGATTTCTTTTCCTCAGGGTACTTAGATGTTTCAGTTCCCCTGGTTCGCCTCTTGCACCTATGTATTCAGTACAAGATACTCAGCTTATGCTGAGTGGGTTCCCCCATTCAGAGATCTCTGGATCACAGTCTGTTTGCCGACTCCCCAAAGCTTATCGCAGGCTACCACGTCTTTCATCGCCTCTGACTGCCAAGGCATCCACCGTATGCGCTTCTTCACTTGACCATATAACCCCAAGCAATCTGGTTATACTGTGAAGACGACATTCGCCGAAAATTCGCATTTCGCTCAATTAAGAGCAGAACTCACAAATTTTACCTTAGCCTGATCACACACCAGTGAAAGTGCATGTCAGTCTATATCTATCACATATCCGAATTTTTAAAGAACGTCTGACAAAAGTCAGAAATCAACATTCATCAACGAATGTTCATTCTAAGTTCTGAGCAGGAGCAACATCTACCGCAGAAAGTGGTGGAGCCAAGCGGGATCGAACCGCTGACCTCCTGCGTGCAAGGCAGGCGCTCTCCCAGCTGAGCTAGGCCCCGTATTCTACGGCTGAACCATGTAATGGTAGGTCTGGGCAGATTTGAACTGCAGAAGAGCCGTCCTCACCACTCTTTATCCAGAGGCATGGGGTGCTCAACATTCCAACCAAAAATGGTAGGTCTGGGCAGATTTGAACTGCCGACCTCACCCTTATCAGGGGTGCGCTCTAACCAACTGAGCTACAGACCTAATGGTATAACTTTGGGTCTTG
Source organism: Pseudomonas sp. NY5710 (assembly GCF_013305665.1). Taxonomy (NCBI): domain Bacteria; kingdom Pseudomonadati; phylum Pseudomonadota; class Gammaproteobacteria; order Pseudomonadales; family Pseudomonadaceae; genus Pseudomonas; species Pseudomonas sp. NY5710. The sequence continues at coordinate 480,029 of NZ_CP045554.1, read as the reverse complement.
ATCGTCTTTTACAATGAATCAAGCAATTCGTGTGGGAGCTCATCAGTAGGCTGATGTCGTCGATTAAGGAGGTGATCCAGCCGCAGGTTCCCCTACGGCTACCTTGTTACGACTTCACCCCAGTCATGAATCACACCGTGGTAACCGTCCTCCCGAAGGTTAGACTAGCTACTTCTGGTGCAACCCACTCCCATGGTGTGACGGGCGGTGTGTACAAGGCCCGGGAACGTATTCACCGCGACATTCTGATTCGCGATTACTAGCGATTCCGACTTCACGCAGTCGAGTTGCAGACTGCGATCCGGACTACGATCGGTTTTGTGAGATTAGCTCCACCTCGCGGCTTGGCAACCCTCTGTACCGACCATTGTAGCACGTGTGTAGCCCAGGCCGTAAGGGCCATGATGACTTGACGTCATCCCCACCTTCCTCCGGTTTGTCACCGGCAGTCTCCTTAGAGTGCCCCCATAACGTGCTGGTAACTAAGGACAAGGGTTGCGCTCGTTACGGGACTTAACCCAACATCTCACGACACGAGCTGACGACAGCCATGCAGCACCTGTGTCAGAGTTCCCGAAGGCACCAATCCATCTCTGGAAAGTTCTCTGCATGTCAAGGCCTGGTAAGGTTCTTCGCGTTGCTTCGAATTAAACCACATGCTCCACCGCTTGTGCGGGCCCCCGTCAATTCATTTGAGTTTTAACCTTGCGGCCGTACTCCCCAGGCGGTCAACTTAATGCGTTAGCTGCGCCACTAAAATCTCAAGGATTCCAACGGCTAGTTGACATCGTTTACGGCGTGGACTACCAGGGTATCTAATCCTGTTTGCTCCCCACGCTTTCGCACCTCAGTGTCAGTATCAGTCCAGGTGGTCGCCTTCGCCACTGGTGTTCCTTCCTATATCTACGCATTTCACCGCTACACAGGAAATTCCACCACCCTCTACCGTACTCTAGCTTGCCAGTTTTGGATGCAGTTCCCAGGTTGAGCCCGGGGCTTTCACATCCAACTTAACAAACCACCTACGCGCGCTTTACGCCCAGTAATTCCGATTAACGCTTGCACCCTCTGTATTACCGCGGCTGCTGGCACAGAGTTAGCCGGTGCTTATTCTGTCGGTAACGTCAAAACAGCAAGGTATTAGCTTACTGCCCTTCCTCCCAACTTAAAGTGCTTTACAATCCGAAGACCTTCTTCACACACGCGGCATGGCTGGATCAGGCTTTCGCCCATTGTCCAATATTCCCCACTGCTGCCTCCCGTAGGAGTCTGGACCGTGTCTCAGTTCCAGTGTGACTGATCATCCTCTCAGACCAGTTACGGATCGTCGCCTTGGTGAGCCATTACCTCACCAACAAGCTAATCCGACCTAGGCTCATCTGATAGCGCAAGGCCCGAAGGTCCCCTGCTTTCTCCCGTAGGACGTATGCGGTATTAGCGTTCCTTTCGAAACGTTGTCCCCCACTACCAGGCAGATTCCTAGGCATTACTCACCCGTCCGCCGCTGAATCAAGGAGCAAGCTCCCGTCATCCGCTCGACTTGCATGTGTTAGGCCTGCCGCCAGCGTTCAATCTGAGCCATGATCAAACTCTTCAGTTCAATACTGCTTGGGTTTTTAAGAAACCCTAAACTTGGCTCAGCAATCTCAAATGACTATGTGATTTCTCGCATGGTCACTTGTGATGCTGATAATCTTTTTGACTATCAGTCCGTACTCACAAGCACCCACACGAATTGCTTGATTCGATTTGTTAAAGAGCGGTTGGCTAAGAGCGTTTCGTCTCAACCGAGGCGCGCATTCTACGCTTTCCTCATTTGCTGTCAAGCGTTTATTTTGAAGTTTTTTGCGAGAAACTCGTTTAGCTTCAAACACTTGACTCGCTGCGATCTCTCGTAGCGGGAGGCGAATCATACAGCGTTTAGAAGCGCTGTCAACCATCATCTCAACCGCTTTCGATCATTTGATCGTAGCCCTTACAGCGCTTTCCGAATCGCTCAACTCATTGAATTTCAAGGAGTTTGTCGTTCCGTTGTCGCTGGAAGTGGGGCGCATTATAAGGGGATTCGAGAGGGCGTCAACCTTTAATTTCAAGAAACTGGAATATGGACGAATACATCCATTCAGCACTGCCGGCCATTCGGCAAAAACGGCGATACCCCATAAACAAAGCGGGGAGGCCTATCGGCCTCCCCGCTTCTATATAGCTTAACCGCCGGGCGATCACTCAGCCTTCAGGGTAACCCGCCCGAAGGACTTCTTGCCCGCCTGACATACATGCGTAGCACCCAGAACAAACAGGAAGTCCTTGTCGACCACCACACCATCCACTTTCACTGCACCAGCACTCAGCAAGTCACGCGCCTGCGCCGAGTTCTTCACCAGGCCAGCACGGTTCAGAACCGCAGCGACAGGCAAGTCTTCCGCCGAAACCACCTCTACCTCCGGCAGGTCCTCAGGCAGCTCGCCTTCCTTCATACGATTGCCCGCAGCACGGTGCGCATTGGCGGCAGCCTCCTCACCATGGAAACGCGCGACAATCTCTTCCGCCAGCTTGATCTTGATGTCTCGAGGGTTGGCGCCATTGGCCACGTCGGCGCGGAACTGCTCGATCTCTTCCATGGAGCGGAAGCTCAGCAGCTCGAAGTAACGCCACATGAGGGTATCCGGGATCGACACCAGCTTGCTGTACATCACCCCCGGCGCTTCCTGGATACCGACATAGTTGCCCAGCGACTTGGACATTTTCTTCACACCGTCCAGCCCTTCAAGCAACGGCATGGTCACGATGTTCTGCGCTTCCTGGCCATAGGCACGCTGCAGCTCACGCCCCATCAGCAGGTTGAACTTCTGATCGGTACCACCCAGCTCGACGTCTGCCTTCAGCGCGACCGAATCGTAGCCCTGCACCAACGGGTAGAGGAACTCGTGAATGGCAATCGGCTGGTTGGTGGTGTAGCGCTTGTCGAAGTCATCGCGCTCGAGCATGCGCGCCACAGTGTACTGCGAGGCCAGGCGAATGAAGTCGGCCGGGGTCAGCTTGTCCATCCAGGTGGAGTTGAAGGCGACTTCTGTCTTGGCCGGATCAAGAATCTTGAACACCTGCTGCTTGTAGGTCTCGGCGTTGTCCAGCACCTGCTCACGAGTCAGCGGCGGACGCGTTGCGCTCTTGCCGCTTGGGTCGCCGATCATGCCGGTGAAGTCGCCGATCAGGAAGATGACCTGATGGCCCAACTCCTGGAACTGGCGCAGCTTGTTGATCAGCACCGTGTGCCCCAGGTGCAGGTCCGGGGCGGTCGGGTCGAAGCCGGCTTTGATGCGCAAAGGCTGGCCGCGCTTGAGCTTCTCAACCAGTTCCGACTCGACCAGTACTTCTTCCGCACCGCGCTTGATAAGCGCCAGCTGCTCTTCAACCGACTTCATAGACAAACCCGCAAGGCTCAGATTCAGGGGGAGCCAACCATACAAGATCGGCCGTCAAATACAAGTTTTGCAAAGGAATGTGACCCGGGCGCAGGCTTGCGACGTCTACGCGCCCTTGCGTGAAACTGGATTTGGTTATATTTTATACAGTTATTTCATCTTCATCATGTCATTCATCTATTCCATTTCACCTTTTTCAAAGTCACCTTGCCCATGACCAACGAACCGCCTAAAGCGCCACCGCTTTATCCGAAGAGCCACCTGTTGGCCGCCAGCGGCATTGCCGCCCTGCTCAGCCTGGCTTTGCTGGTATTTCCGTCCAGCGAAGTGGAAGCCAAGAAAACCACCCTCAACCTCGAGCTGGAAAGCCCTGCCGAACAATTGAAGGACGAATCCCGCGCTGCGCCCATGGTGCAGGCACAGGGTGAGCAAGGCTCACCTTTCGCCCAGATAGAAGCAGCCACACCCGAAACCCAGAAAGCCGAGCAGCCAACGCCGGACGCCAAACAGGTTGCCGAAGCCGCCAAGCAACCGGGCCACCGCGAAGTCACCGTAGCGCGCGGCGACACCCTGTCCACGCTGTTCGCCAAGGTCGGCCTGCCAGCCAATGCCGTGCACGACCTGCTGGCCAGCAACAAGCAGGCCAAGCAGTTCACCCAACTCAAGCACGGCCAGGTCCTGCAGTTCGAACTCGACAAGGATGGCCAACTGGCCAGCCTGCACAGCAAGGTCAGCAACCTTGAAACCATCAGCCTGAGCAAAAGCGCCAAAGGCTTTACCTTCAACCGTGAAATCAGCAAGCCTGTGGTGCGTACTGCCTATGCCCACGGGGTCATCAAAAGCTCGCTGTCAGCATCTGCCCAGCGTGCCGGCCTTTCCCACAGCATGACCATGGACATGGCGCGCGTGCTGGGCTACGACATCGACTTTGCCCAGGATATTCGCCCAGGCGACGAGTTCGACGTGGTCTACGAGCAGAAGGTGATGGATGGTAAGGTCGTCGGCACGGGCAATATCCTTTCGGCGCGCTTCACCAACCGTGGCAAAACCTACACTGCCGTGCGCTACACCAACAAGCAGGGCAACACTACCTACTACACTGCCGACGGCAACAGCCTGCGCAAAGCCTTCATCCGCACCCCTGTGGACTTCGCCCGTATCAGTTCGCGCTTTTCCGCCGGCCGCAAGCACCCGATCCTGAACAAGATTCGCGCGCACAAGGGCGTTGACTATGCAGCCCCACGCGGCACGCCTATCAAGGCAGCAGGCGACGGCCGCATCGAGCTGGCCGGGCGCCGCGGCGGCTACGGCAACACCGTGATCATCCAGCACGGCAACCGCTACAAGACGCTGTATGGCCACATGCAGGGCTTTGCCAAAGGCATCAAGACCGGTAGCACCGTCAAGCAGGGCCAGATCATCGGTTACATCGGCACCACCGGCCTTTCCACCGGGCCGCATCTTCACTATGAGTTCCAGGTCAACGGCGTGCATGTCGACCCCCTGAGCCAGAAGGTGCCAATGGCCGACCCGATCGCCAAGAACGAGCGTCAACGCTTCTTGCAGCAGAGCCAGCCACTGATCGCCCGCATGGATCAGGAAAAGGCCACCCTGCTCGCCTCGAACAAGCGCTAAGCCATGGCGCTTTACCTGGGGGTGATGTCCGGCACCAGCCTCGATGGCCTGGACATCGCCTTGGTCGAACAAGGCGAGCAGCTTGAGCTGCTCGCCACGCTCTACCTGCCGATGCCCGCCAGCCTGCGCCAGGACTTGCTTGCCCTGTGCAGCAGCGGCCCTGACGAAATCGCCCGGGCAGCATTGGCGGAAAATCACTGGGCCACCCTTGCGGCCGCGGGCATACGCCAGCTGCTCGCTCAGCAGGGCCTGCAGGCTGACGCCATACGCGCCATTGGTAGCCATGGTCAGACGGTCCGTCACGAACCCGCCCGCGGCTTCACCGTACAGATCGGTAACCCCGCGCTGCTCGCCGAGCTTACTGGTATCAGCGTGGTAGCCGACTTCCGCCGCCGCGATGTGGCCGCCGGCGGGCAAGGCGCGCCACTTGTCCCGGCCTTCCACGAAACCCTGTTCAGCCACCTGGGCCAACGGGTAGCGATTCTCAATGTGGGCGGTTTCAGCAACCTCAGCCTGATTGAGCGGGATGCACCGGTGCATGGCTTTGATTGTGGCCCAGGCAATGTATTGCTGGATGCCTGGATCGAGCGCAAACGCGGCCAGGCCTACGATGCCGACGGTGCCTGGGCTGCCACCGGCGTGGTGCAGGCTGATTTGCTGCATGCATTGATGAGCGACCCGTTCTTCGCGGGCAGCGGCCCCAAGAGTACCGGGCGCGAGGTGTTCAACCTGCCTTGGCTCGACCGCCACCTCGCCGGGCTGCCCGCCTACCGCGACGAGGACGTGCAGGCAACACTGCTGGAGCTGACCGCACGCAGCATCATCGACTCACTGGAAAACGCGCAACAAGGCACGCAAACACTGTTGGTCTGCGGTGGAGGCGCCCGCAACGGCGCTCTGATCGCCCGCCTCGGCCAACTACTGCCTAATGCACGTGTTACAAGCACCAGCGCCCATGGCGTAGACCCTGACTGGGTCGAAGCCATGGCCTTTGCCTGGCTGGCCCATTGCTGCCTGGAGGGCATCGCCGCCAACCGCCCCAGCGTCACTGCCGCCAGGGGCCTGCGTGTACTCGGTGCAATCTACCCGGCATGACACCCAGGCCAGAAAGCAAAACGCCGCGCAATTGCGCGGCGTTTTCGTATCGGCGCGAACTCAGATCGAGAACGACGACCCGCAACCGCAGGTGGTGGTGGCATTCGGGTTCTTGATCACAAAGCGCGAACCTTCCAGGCCTTCCTGGTAGTCCACTTCGGCACCGGCCAAGTACTGGAAGCTCATCGGGTCGACCACCAGGGAAACGCCTTCGCGCTCGACGATGGTGTCGTCTTCAGCCACGTCTTCATCGAAGGTGAAGCCGTACTGAAAGCCCGAGCAACCGCCACCGGTCACGAACACCCGCAGCTTCAGACGTTCATTGCCTTCCTCATTGACCAGGTTCTTCACCTTCTGGGCTGCCCCATGGGTGAATTCCAGGCCGGTAGGGGTGAAGGTTTCGACGCTCATGTTGATTCTCCCGGCGCGGTAGCCGCCATATAACTCTCGATGACGCGCATTATCCGCTTTCCCGAGAAAATTGGTCAACAATACGTAAGCCGCAAGCGACAACCTACACGCCGCAAGCTCGGCCCGCAGGTGTGCAGCTCGCGGCTTCTGTCACGGCAGCAAGCCTGCGTGGGACAGGCCCATGCGCTCATCCAGGCCAAACAGGATGTTGAGGTTCTGCACTGCCTGCCCCGAAGCCCCCTTCACCAGGTTGTCGATCACCGAGAGCACCACTACCAAGTCCCCGCCCTGTGGGCGATGAACGGCAATGCGGCAAACGTTGGCACCGCGCACGCTGCGGGTTTCCGGGTGGCTACCGACCGGCATCACGTCGACGAACGGCTCATCGGCGTAGCGTTTCTCGAACAGCGCCTGCAGGTCGACCGAAGTATCGGCCACGTTCGCGTACAGGGTAGCGTGGATACCACGGATCATCGGTGTCAGGTGCGGCACGAACGTCAGGCCGATGTCCTTGCCGGCCGCCTGGCGCAGGCCCTGGCTGATTTCCGGCAGGTGGCGATGCCCCTTGACGGCATAGGCCTTCATGCTTTCACCGGCTTCGCAGAACAGCGAACCCACTGCCGCACCACGCCCGGCGCCGCTGACACCCGACTTGCAGTCGGCGATCAGCCGCGCGGGGTCGGCCAGGCCCGCTTCCAGTAACGGCAGGAAACCGAGCTGGGTAGCGGTCGGGTAGCAACCCGGCACGGCAATCAGGCGCGCCTGGCGAATCTTCTCGCGGTTCACTTCCGGCAGGCCATACACGGCATCCTTGCGCAATTCAGGCGCGCCATGCGGCTGGCCGTACCACTTGCCCCACTCGGTGGCATCCTGCAGACGGAAGTCAGCCGACAGGTCGATCACCTTGGTACCTGCCGCCAGCAATTCGCCGGCCAGTGCGTGGGCAACGCCGTGCGGTGTGGCGAAGAACACGACGTCGCAAGCGGCCAGGGCCTTGCTGTCGGGTACGCTGAACGCCAGCCCGTCATAGTGGCCGCGCAGGTTCGGGTACATGTCTGCCACCGCCACGCCCGCCTCCGAGCGCGAAGTGATGACCGCCACTTCGGCCTGTGGATGCTGTGCCAGCAGACGCAACAGTTCGACGCCGGTGTAACCGGTGCCGCCAACAATACCGACCTTGATCATAACGCTTGCCCCTTATCAACGAGCCGTCTGGAAAGCGCACGATAATAGGGGCGCGAGGCGCCTGTAACAACTCTTCGGGTGTCCCTTCCGGCGCCCGACCACTACTATCTGACGACCGTGATTACCTGAAGGAACACCCTCCATGCTTTACCTATGGATCAAAGCGCTGCATATCGTCAGCGTAGTCTGCTGGTTCGCCGGCCTGTTCTATCTGCCGCGGCTGTTCGTCTACCACGCCCAGAGCCAGGACAGCATCAGCCAGGAACGCTTCGTGACCATGGAGCGCAAGCTCTACCGCGGCATCATGAACCCGGCAATGATCGCCACCTATGTATTTGGCGCCTGGATGCTCTACCTCAACCCCGGTTGGCTGAGCCAGGGCTGGTTGCATGCCAAGCTGACCCTGGTAATCCTGCTCACCGGCTACCATCACGTGTGTGGCGCACAGCGCAAACGCTTCGCCAGCGGCACCAATACACGCAGCCACGTCTATTATCGCTGGTTCAACGAAGTGCCCGTGCTCATCCTGCTGGGCATCGTGATTCTGGTGGTGGTCAAGCCGTTCTGACGTAGCCACCTCAACTATCAGCAAGCCCTGCAGCGCTGCCGCCGGGCCTTGTAGCAAAACGCACCACCCGGCACGAGCAAGCTGTACACTAGGCGCCCTCTTCCGCCCCCAGGAGCCTTGCATGTCCCGTTACGCCATGATCACTGGTGCTTCCAGCGGCCTGGGCCTGGCCCTGGCGGAAGCGCTGGCACGGCGTGGACGCAACCTGATCCTGGTGGCACGCCAGCGCGAAACGCTGGAACCAGTCGCCATCGAGCTGACCCAACGCTTTGGCGTAGAGGTACTGTTCCGCGCCTGCGACCTCAGCCAGCCGCTGCGCCTGTCAGGTTTCGTGCTGGAGTTGGAAGAAGGCGAGCGGCGCATCGACCTGCTGGTCAACTGCGCTGGTTTGCGCACCTACGGCCCGTTCCTGGCCCATGAGTGGGCCGACGAGCAAGACCTGCTCGAGGTCAACGTGCTGGCCATGAGCCGGCTATGCCATGCAATCGGCAACCTGATGGCCGTGCAGGGTGGCGGGCAGATCCTCAACGTTGCAGGCCTGGCCGGGGTCGCACCTGGGCCGTGGATGGCGGCCTATGCCGCCAGCAAAGCCTACGTGCTGAGCTTTTCCCAGGCACTGCGCGAGGAGCTCAAGCGCGCCGGCATCAAAGTCTCGGTACTGTGCCCCGGCCCGGTACGCTCTGCACGGCGGCGCATCCCCCGCCTGGATGGCAAACCAGGCTGCCTGAGCCCCGAGGAAGTGGCCCTTTACACGGTCCGGGCGCTGGACAAGAACCGTGCCCTGATCACGCCAGGGCGGCGCAACCGCTGGCTGGCCTTCGCCCCCCGCCTGCTGCCACGCTGGCTGGTGCGCAAACTGGCCGGCGCCATTCACCGCCGCTATTGCCCGGCCGGCATGGAATAGCCACTGGGCGATTGGCGCCTGGCTGAGTACACTCGGCCCGACCCTCACCATGGAGCAAGTGCTGTGGACGATTTATTCATCAAGATCATCAACCGGGAAATCCCGGCGAAGATCATTTACGAGGACGACCAGGTTCTGGCGTTCCACGATATCGCCCCTCAGGCGCCCGTGCACTTTCTGGTTATCCCGAAAAAGCACATCCGCACCCTCAACGACCTGACCGAAGAGGACAAAGGCCTGGCTGGCCATATCCTGTTCACCGCCCAGCGCCTGGCCAAGGAACTTGGCTGTGATGACGGCTTCCGCGTGGTCATGAACTGCAACGAGCAGGGCGGCCAGACCGTCTACCACATCCATATGCACGTGCTCGGCCAGCGCCAGATGAACTGGCCGCCGGGCTGATCCACGGCAAGCGACCCCGCCGCTATTGCGGTAAACTGTCGGGCACATTCTTGCGGAGGTGCCCGATGGCTACCGAACGTCACTACTCGCCGCTCGACCGCTTGTTGCTGCAGGCCGATACCGCCATGCGCACCTTGCTGCCCTTCAGCGGCCAACCCGCCCGGCCGTCACCGGCCATCATCCAGCCAGACGCCAACCTGGACGAACAGCAAACCCGCCACATTGCCGGGCTGATGCGCATCAACCATACCGGTGAAGTCTGCGCCCAGGCCCTGTACCAGGGTCAGGCCCTGACGGCCAAGCTGCCCGAAGTGCGCAAGGCCATGGAACATGCCGCCGAGGAAGAAATCGACCACCTGGCGTGGTGCGAGCAACGCATTCGCCAGCTGAACAGCCACCCAAGTGTGCTCAACCCCCTGTTCTATGGCATGTCCTTCGGCATTGGCGCACTGGCCGGGCTGGTCAGCGACAAGGTCAGCCTGGGTTTCGTCGCCGCCACCGAGCACCAGGTGTGCAAGCACCTGGACGAGCACCTTGAGCAGCTACCGCAAGAAGACGAAAAGTCCCGCGCCATTCTCGAACAGATGCGCGTCGACGAAGAGCAGCACGCCGAGTCCGCCCTGGAAGCCGGTGGCTACCGTTTCCCTGCTCCTTTGCGCTTCGGTATGAGCTTGCTGGCCAAGGTCATGACCAAGAGCACCTACCGTATCTGAAGGTAGCCCCATGACGGACCGAATCGACGCCAAGGACCTGGCGCGTGCCGTGCAAGCCGGCGTTCTCCAGCCTGGCCAGGACCAGGCCCTGCTGGCGTTCCTGCGCCAGCAACCGCCAGCACGCGGCACCTTTCAGCTGGCCCATGTCGCCTTCTACTTCGGCGCCATGCTGATCATGGCCGCCATGGGCTGGTTGCTCACCGAGGCCTGGATGAGCATCGGCGACGCCGCACTGCTGGTCATCGCCAGCCTGTACATCGGGCTGATCACCTTGTTTGCCCTTAACTTGCAGCGGCGTGCGCAACCCGTAGCCGCCGGGGTACTGGCCGCCGTCGCGGTCAGTATCGTGCCACTGGCAGTGTTCGCCATCGAACGCTTGGCGGGGTGGTGGCCAATGGATGACACCCAGGCCAACTACCACCACTACTACACCTACGTGCAAGGCGGCTGGCTGGTGATGGAGGCGGCCACGGTAGTGGCCGGTTTGCTGATGCTGCGGTTGATCCCCTACCCGTTCATCGTCATGCCGATCGCCGTGGCCCTATGGTTCATGTCGATGGACCTGAGTGAGTGGTTCTTCGGCTCGCCGTTCAGCTGGGCGCAGCGCCGTGAGGTTTCGCTGTGGTTCGGCCTGGGAATGCTGGTGGTGTTCCTGCTGATAGACGGCCGAACACGCGAGGATTATGCCCGCTGGGGTTACCTGGCAGGGCTGGCGGCATTCTGGGGCGGGCTGACGCTACTGGACAGCGGCAGCGAGCTGGGCAAGGCGCTGTACTGCCTGATCAACATTGCGCTGATGGGCATGGCAGTGCTGTTGCGCCGGCCGGTGTTCATGGTGTTCGGCGCGCTGGGGGTTGCGGCCTACCTGGGCTACCTGGCGTATGAGGTGTTCGCGCAATCGCTGCTGTTCCCGGTCGTGGTGACGCTGATCGGGCTGGGGGTCATCTGGCTGGGGCTGGTCTACCAGAAGCGCCGGGAGCGGTTGAGCCGCGCAATGCGCAGTGGCTTGCCGGCATGGCTTCGCTCTGCATTACCGGCACTGCGCAGCTGATGGTGTCGGGGCCGCTTTGCGGCCCCAAAAAACCCCGGTTTCAACCCAGCTCTACAATCTCGTACCCGTGGGTAATCTCGACCCCGGCACGCTCGAGCATGATCGACGCAGAGCAGTACTTCTCTGCCGACAGCTCTACCGCACGCTTGACCTGCGCTTCTTTCAGCCCGCGCCCCTTCACGACGAAGTTCATGTGGATCTTGGTGAACACTTTCGGGTCTTCACTGGCGCGCTCGGCTTCCAGAAACGCCTCGCAGCTCTCCACCGCCTGGCGCGACTTCTTCAGAATACTGACCACGTCAAAGCTGCTGCAGCCACCCAACCCCAACAGCAGCATCTCCATAGGGCGCACACCCAGGTTACGGCCGCCGGCCTCGGGCGGGCCATCCATCACGACGACATGGCCGCTGCCCGATTCGCCGAGAAACATTGCCTCACCGGCCCACTGGATACGTGCCTTCATCTACCTGGACTCCTGATATTCGGAAAAGGGTGTCAGCTTAGACCTTGTGCGGCTGTGGGAAAAGTACGAGAGGACTCGGTTTAGTACCGAAACATCTTGTAGTGTCTGATAAGCTGGCGCCAAATGACTGGCGCCTACCGCCGTCGATTTACAAAAATACCCAAGCCTCGTATCGAACAGGACTTCGTGATGGTTGCCTCTGCCCTACCCGCAAAGATCAAGAACATAGACAAGTTGCTGGTGCACTGCCAGCGCCGCCGCTTCACCGCAAAAAGCAACATCATCTGCGCTGGCGACCGGGCCGAAACACTGTCGTTCATCATCAAGGGGTCGGTCACCATCATCATTGAAGACGATGACGGTCATGAAATGATCATCGCCTACCTCAACCCGGGCGATTTCTTTGGCGAGCTGGGGCTGTTCGAGCCCGTTGACGGTGAGCAGCAGCGCAGCGCCTGGGTACGGGCGAAGACCGAATGCGAAGTGGCCGAGATCAGTTACGAGAAATTTCGCGAAGTGGCGCGCCAGGACCCGGAAATTCTCTACGCCCTGGGCAGTCAAATGGCCCAACGTCTTCGTAATACCACACGCAAGGTGGGCGACCTGGCGTTCTTCGACGTAACCGGCCGGGTCGCCCGCTGCCTGCTGGAGCTGTGCAAGCAGCCCGACGCCATGACCCATCCGGATGGCATGCAGATCAAGATCACCCGCCAGGAAATCGGCCGCATCGTCGGTTGCTCGCGGGAAATGGTCGGCCGCGTGCTCAAGGATCTCGAAGAGCGCAGCCTGGTCCATGTCAAAGGCAAGACCATGGTCGTCTACGGTACCCGCTAATCCCTGGGCAGGTCGGCCAAGACCTTGGCGTAAGCTTGCGAGAGGCGCTGGAACCAGGGTACTGCGGGCGCCACCTCGTGCAAGGCAATGTGTGCGTCAGCGCGGCAACGCTGCTCAAGCGCGCAGCACTCGTTGAAACGGTTGACCGCCGCTACCATCGCCTCACGTTCGTTGTCCAGCAACAACGCGCCGTGCACCAGTACCACCGGGCGTTTACCGCCCAGGCCCTGGCGCCAGCGCTGGGCGGTACCGACCAACTTGCGGCCGTTGAGGTTGACGTTGTAGCGGCCATCGCAAAAGGCGCCGTCTATTTCCCCCACCGACGCTACCCCGCCCCACTCACGCAACACATCGCACAGTGGCAGGCACAGGCGCTCATAAGCGGTTTCGATACGGCCATGGTCGCCTTCGCTGCGCGGCGCGGCATAGACCAGCGCCACGTTCACGGTGGCATGCGACTGCGGTACCGGCTCACCGCCGGTTTCACGCAGCAGTACCGGCCAGCCGGCAATCGCCAGTTCTGCGCAGGCTGTTTCGAAATTGGCCAACCGGCTCATGCGCCGGGGCATCACCAAGGCATGGTCAGTGGGGCGCCAGAACAGCACACCACTCTCGCGTTCGCCGCGGCAAACGGCGGCCAGCAGGTCCTGCTCGGCGTGCAAGCCCTGCTCGACAGTCAGGGCCAGGGGTTGATCGCTCATTGCTCCACCTTGGATGTTGTTTTCAAGGGCCTCTTGCCGGGCCCGTAAAAAAGCCGGCATTCACGCCGGCTTCATTGCAATCAGTCCAGTTGCTGAACAGTTTTCTTCACCTGGTCCGGGAAGAACAGCCGCTGCAGCTCCAACCCAGGTTGTTCGGCGCGCATGAATGCCTCACCCACCAGGAACGAATAAACGTCGTTGATCGCCATCAGCTCGACATCGGCCCGGTTCAAGATGCCGCTCTCGGTAATTGCCAGGCGATCACGCGGTATGCGCGGCAGCAGGTCGAGCGTGGTTTCCAGGCTGACTTCAAAGGTGTGCAGGTTGCGGTTATTCACGCCCACCAGCGGTGTATCCAAGGTTTTCAGCGCTCGCTCAAGCTCATCGCCATCGTGCACTTCTACCAGTACATCGAGACCGACGCCCTTGGCGGTGGCGGCCAGTTCGGCCATCTTCACGTCATCCAGCGCCGACACGATTAGCAGCACGCAGTCCGCACCCAAGGCCCGCGCCTCGACGATCTGGTAGGGGTCGATCATGAAATCCTTGCGGATCACTGGCAGGGAGACCGCCGCACGAGCCTGCTGCAAGTACTCATCGGCACCCTGGAAGTAGTCCACATCGGTCAGCACCGACAGGCAGGTAGCACCGCCCTTCTCGTAGCTGACAGCGATTTCCGCCGGCATGAAGTTTTCACGGATCACGCCCTTGCTGGGTGAGGCCTTCTTGATTTCGGCAATCACCGCAGGCTGCTTGCGCTTGGCCTGCTCGATCAAGGCATTGGCAAACCCCCGCGGAGCGTCAGCGGCCTTGGCCAGGCCTTCCAGTTCGTGAAGGCTGACCCGCGCGCTGCGCTCGGCCACTTCCTGGAACTTGCGGGCAATGATCTTTTCCAGCACCGTCGGCACGCTCATGCTTCGTTCTCCACCTTGAATACTGCAGTAAATGCACCCAGTTCCTGCAGCTTTTCCCAGGCCAGGCCGGTGTGCAGTACGTCATGGGCCAGTTCCACACCGGCTTTCAGGCTCATGGCATGGTCAGCGGCATACAGCGCCGCACCGGCATTGAGCACAATCATCTCGGCAGCTTTCTGGCCGTTTTCAGTCTTGCGCCGGCCCAGTGCATCACGGATCAGTTCCAGTGACGCCTGCGGGCTTTCAACGGCCAGGCCATGCAGGCTCTGGCTTTTCATGCCGAGGTCTTCCGGCTCGACCCAGTATTCGGTGATCTGGTCGTTCTTCAGCTCGGCCACAAAGGTGGGGGCAGCCAGGCTGAACTCATCCAGGCCATCCTTCGAGTGCACCACCAGCACATGCTTGCTGCCCAGGCGCTGCAGCACCTCGGCCAACGGCCGGCACAGCGCCTGAGCGAACACGCCGACCACCTGGTGTTTCACACCGGCCGGATTCGTAAGCGGGCCGAGCATGTTGAACAGGGTACGCATACCCAGCTCGCGGCGCGGGCCAGCGGCGTGCTTCATTGCCGAATGGTGGCTTTGCGCGAACATGAAGCCGATCCCCAGGCTGTCGATGCAGCGGCCCACCTGCGTTGGCGTCAGGTTCAGGTAGATGCCGGCAGCTTCCAGCAAGTCGGCACTGCCGCTCTTGCCCGACACCGCGCGGTTGCCATGCTTGGCCACTGGGCAGCCCGCGGCCGCCAGCACGAACGACGAAGCGGTGGAAACGTTGAAGATGTTGGCACCGTCACCGCCGGTACCGACGATATCCACCACACCCTCCAGGCTCTGCAGCTCGACCTTGTCGGCCAGCTCGCGCATCACCGATACCGCGCCCACGATCTCGTCGATGCTCTCGCTTTTCATGCGCATGCCCATCAGGAAGGCGCCAATCTGCGCCTCGCTGCACTGGCCTGTCATGATCTGGCGCATCACATCGCGCATTTCTTCGGTCGAAAGGTCCAGCTGGCCAACGATACGGCTCAGCGCGCTTTTGATGTCCATATTCAATCCTTAGCGGCGGCCGCCGGTCTGCTTGAGGAAGTTGGCGAACAGCTCGTGGCCCTGCTCGGTGAGGATCGACTCAGGGTGGAACTGCACCCCTTCGATGTTCAGCGTTTTGTGGCGCAGGCCCATGATCTCGTCGACCGAACCATCTGCATGGGCCGTCCAGGCGGTCACTTCCAGGCAGTCAGGCAGGGTGTCGCGCTTGACCACCAGCGAGTGGTAGCGGGTCACCGTCAGCGGGTTGTTGAGGCCGGCAAACACGCCGAGGTCGCGGTGGAGTACCGGGCTGGTCTTGCCATGCATCACCTGGCGAGCCCGGACCACGTCACCGCCAAAGGCCTGGCCGATGGACTGGTGGCCCAGGCATATGCCGAGGATCGGCAGCTTGCCGGCGAAATGCAGGATGGCCTCGATGGACACGCCCGCCTCGCTCGGCGTGCACGGGCCCGGGGAGACGACGATCCGCTCGGGGTTCAGGGCCTCGATCTGGGCAATGGTCAGTTCGTCATTGCGAACGACCTTGACCTCGGCACCCAGCTCGCCAAGGTACTGCACAACGTTGTAAGTAAATGAGTCGTAGTTGTCGATCATCAGTAACATGGTGTTAAACCTCTTGAACTTACTGACTTCAAATTCGAACCTCCCTCTGCCCGCCATAGCGGTGGCTGTGCCACTTGAGGGCGAGGAGCAGGAAGGCAAACAGGGGCGGGCCGGACTGGCCGGCAGGGGATAAAGTCAGGCGCGCCAACGCCAACGGGCGTGGGCCTTGATTACGCGCATCAAGAGTTTGCTGACGATCAACACAGGGTAGGTCTCGCTCATACGTCACGGCACAGTAGCCTACCGGCGCGGCGGGCGCAATATGCCCGTAAACACGGGGAAACGAATGGACTTGGGAGCGAAGCCCCACGATTTGCTAATGTCGATCAGGTTGTTCTCATAAAAACAAAGAAAAGGATGTTCCGCGATGAGAAAAGCTCCACTTTTGCGCTTTGCCTTCGCTTCATTAGCCCTGGCCTGCAGCCAGGCCTTTGCCGCCCCCTCGCCCTATTCCACGCTGATCGTATTCGGCGACAGCCTGGCAGATGCCGGGCAGTTCCCCGACCTGACAGGTGGCACCTCCGGCGCCCGCTTCACCAACCGTGATGCCGATGGCAATTTTGCCCCGGTGTCGCCGATGATCCTCGGTGGCCGTTTGGGCATAGACCCCAATGCGCTGAACCCCTCCACCTCGGTCGGTGTACGCCCCGACGGCAACAACTGGGCGGTAGGGGGCTACACCACGCAACAGATTCTTGATTCGATCACCGAAACCTCCAGAACCATCATTCCACCCGGCAACCCAGGCGCCGGGACGGTGTTGCGAGAGAAGCCAGGCTACCTAGCCAACGGGCTGCGCGCCGACCCCAACGCCCTGTACTACCTGACCGGCGGCGGCAACGACTTTCTGCAAGGCCTGGTCAACAGCCCGGCCGACGCAGTGGCGGCCGGTGCTCGGCTGGCCGCCAGCGCTCAGGCACTGCAACAGGGCGGCGCACGCTACATCATGGTCTGGCTGCTACCCGACCTTGGTCAAACACCGAACTTCAGTGGCACGCCGCAACAAAACCCGCTCTCGTTGCTGTCCGGGGCGTTCAATCAATCGCTGCTTGGCCAGCTGAGGCAGATCGATGCCCAGGTCATCCCCCTGAACATCCCTGTGTTGCTGAGCGAGGCCTTGGCCAGCCCCAGCCAGTTCGGCCTGGCACCTGACCAGAACCTGGTCGGGACTTGCTACAGCGGGCAAGGCTGCGTGGGCAACCCGGTCCATGGCATCGACGGCACCACGCCAGACCCGACCCGGCTATTGTTCAACGATTCGGTACACCCGACCATCGCCGGCCAGCAACTGATTGCCGATTACGCCTACTCGATCCTGTCCGCGCCATGGGAACTGTCCCTGCTCCCGGAAATGGCCCACGCCAGCCTGCGTGCCCACCAGGATGAATTGCGCAGCCAATGGCAAACGCCATGGCAGGCGATCGGCAAGTGGCAAGCATTTGTCAGCAGCGGCGCCCAGGACCTGGACTTCGACAGCCAGGGCAGCGCGGCCAGCGGCGATGGCCGGGGGTACAACCTGACCGTGGGTGGCAGCTACCGCCTGAACGATGCCTGGCGCCTGGGACTGGCGGGCGGCGTCTACCGGCAGAAGCTGGAAGCAGGCGCGCAAGACTCGGACTACAAGCTCGACAGCTACCTGGCCAGCGCCTTCGCCCAGTACCGGCAGGACCGCTGGTGGGCCGATGCAGCGCTGACAGCCGGGCACCTGGACTACAGCGACCTCAAGCGCACCTTTGCCCTGGGCGTGAACGACCGTAGCGAAAAGGGCGACACCGACGGTGAAGCCTGGGCGATGTCCGCACGGCTGGGCTACAACCTGGCGGCGGACAGCAGCAACTGGCAACTGGCGCCATTCATCAGCGCCGACTATGCGCGGGTCAAGGTGGACGGCTACGACGAGAAGAGCGGGCGCTCCACAGCCCTGGGTTTCGATGACCAGGAGCGCACGTCACGCCGCCTGGGCGTGGGGCTGCTGGGCAGCGTGCAGGTGCTGCCCTCTACCCGGCTGTTCGCCGAGGTGGCGCAAGAGCATGAGTTCGAGGATGACCAGCAGGACGTGACCATGCACCTGACCAGCTTGCCGGCGAATGACTTTACCCTGACCGGGTATACGCCGCACAGCGACCTGACCCGGGCCAGCCTGGGGGTAAGCCATGAAGTGGTGGCGGGGGTGCATTTGCGCGGCAACTACAATTGGCGCAAGAGTGATGAGCTGACGCAGCAGGGGGTGAGTCTGGGGGTTAGCGTCGATTTCTAGCTGGCTGGGGCCGCTTTGCGGCCCTTTCGCGACACAAGGCCGCTCCTACAGGGAAGCGCAATCGCCGTGAATGCGATTCCTTGCAGGCGGCAGCCCAGAGGCTAGTGAATTATTTGGCGCAAGTCTGCTCAGCCAAGGCCACCGCACGGAACATCGCCCGGCGCTTGTTGATGGTTTCTTCCCACTCCAGTGCCGGCACCGAGTCGGCAACGATACCGCCACCTGCCTGCACATGCAGCTCGCCGTCCTTGATCACCGCCGTACGAATGGCAATGGCGGTATCCATGTTGCCATTCCAGGCGAAGTACCCCACGGCACCGCCATACACACCACGCTTGACCGGCTCCAGTTCGTCGATGATCTCCATTGCACGGATCTTCGGCGCCCCTGAAAGGGTACCGGCCGGCAGGATCGCGCGCAGGGCATCCATCGCCGTCAGCCCTTCGCGCAAGTGGCCGGTGACGTTGGAGACAATGTGCATGACGTTGGAATAGCGCTCGATCACCATCTTCTCGGTCAGGCGTACGCTGCCCGTGGAGGACACCCGGCCGACATCGTTGCGGCCCAGGTCGATCAGCATCAGGTGCTCGGCGATCTCTTTGTCGTCCGACAGCAGGTCGTCTTCCAGCGCACGGTCGGCCTCTTCGGTTGCGCCACGCGGGCGGGTACCGGCAATCGGGCGCACGGTGACCAGGTTGTCCTCGACCCGTACCAGCACTTCTGGCGAGCTGCCAACCACGTGGAAGTCGCCAAAATTGAAGAAGTACATGTAAGGCGTCGGGTTGAAGCAGCGCAAAGCGCGGTAGAGGTCGATTGGCGCCGCCTTGAAGTCGATCGACATACGTTGTGACGGCACCACCTGCATGCAGTCGCCAGCCAGGATGTATTCCTTGATACGGCCAACGGCGCTTTCGTAGTCCTCACGGGTGTAGCTGGAGCGGAATGCCGGCTCGGCAGCCTGCGGGCCGCTCAGGTCCAGGCCTCGGCGTGGGGTAATTGGCTGGCGCAGGGTTTCCAGCAAGCCTTGCAGGCGCGCCTGGCCTTGCTCGAAAGCCTGATCTTGCGCAGGGTCTACCAGCACGATGGCGTGCATCTTGCCGGCCAGGTTGTCGAATACCACGACCGCGTCCGAGACCATCAGCAGAATGTCGGGCACGCCCAGCGGGTCTGGGTTCGGGCTGGCCCCCAGGCGCTTTTCCACATAGCGCACACAGTCGTAGCCGAAGTAACCGACCAGGCCGCCATTGAAACGTGGCAGGCCGGGAATGTCGGCGACCTTGTAGCGTTCCTTGAACGTCTCGACAAAGGCCAGCGGGTCTTCGACATCGTGGCGTTCAACCTCGACACCGTCCTGCAGGATGCTGACGTGATAGCCGTGCACCCGCATCACCGTCCGCGAGGGCAGGCCGATCATCGAGTAACGGCCCCATTTCTCGCCGCCCTGCACCGATTCGAGCAGGTACGAGTTGGCCTGGTCGGCCAGCTTCAGGTAGATCGACAGCGGTGTATCGAAGTCGGCCAGGGTTTCGCAGGCCAGGGGAATGCGGTTATAGCCGGCAGCAGCCAGGCGCAGGAATTCTTCGTGGTTCATGAGTAGCCTCGTGGCAAGCAGCAATGGGTCAGGCAAACGGACGGGCCGGCACGTGCCGGCAGGCTGAAGTCAGGCGCGCCAACGCCAACGGGCCAAGGCCTTGATGACTTTCATCCAGAATTTGCCAGTAACCGCCACGGTGGACTCTCTGTCTGCTGAGGCTTGAAGGTCCGCCAACGTTATCCCAGTGGCCGGGTCTGCGCAACCGGGCAGCAATGCACGCAAATCGTCGATCACCAGGCTTGGCGACTCGTCCTTGATGGGCCGGCCATGGTTGTAGCCGTAGGTCAGCCCCACGCACTGAACCCCGGCCGCCTTGGCCGCTTGCACGTCGCTGCGCGAGTCGCCGACAAACAGCGACTGTTGCGGGCTCACGCCCGCCATTTGCATGACGAACAGCAGCGCCGCCGGGTCGGGCTTTTTCTGCGGCAGGGTGTCACCACCGATGATCCAGCGGAAATACCGGCCGATCTTCATCTGGTCCAGCAAGGGCGCGACGAAGCGCTCCGGCTTGTTGGTGATCAAGGCCATTTCCACGCCCTGCTTGTGCAGCCAGCGCAGGGTGTCCTTGACCCCGGGGTAAACCACGGTGAGCTCGTGGCTTTCGGCGTAGGCTTCCATGAACAGCGCCAAGCCCTGTTCAGCCAGCGCATCGTCCACGGTTTCATGCTCGATGCCACCGGCCAGGGCGCGGCGCACAAGCACCTGGGCGCCATTGCCGACCCATTGGCGTACCGCCTCAAGGCCAGCAGGCGGGCGCCCCAGTTCGAGCAGCATGCGGTCCACGGCGGCGGCCAGATCTGGCACGGAATCGATCAGGGTACCGTCCAGATCGAACATCACCAGCCTGGGGAGCGTCCCCGGAAACAGCTGCTCGAAGCCACTCATGGGCGAGCCTGGGCCAGTTCGGCGCGCATTTTGGCGATGACTTCCTGGTAGTCCGGGGCATTGAAGATCGCCGAGCCGGCCACGAACGTGTCGGCGCCAGCGGCAGCGATCTCGCGGATGTTGTTGACGTTGACGCCACCGTCGATTTCCAGGCGGATATCCCGGCCACTGGCGTCGATCATCGCACGCGCTTCACGCAACTTGTCGAGTGTGCCAGGGATGAACTTCTGCCCGCCGAAACCCGGGTTGACGCTCATCAGCAGCACCATGTCGATCTTGTCCATGACGTACTTCAAGGCGTCCAGGCTGGTGGCCGGGTTGAACACCAGCCCGGCCTTGCAGCCGCCGTCCTTGATCAGTTGCAGCGAACGGTCGATGTGCTGCGAAGCTTCCGGGTGGAAGGTGATGTAGGTGGCGCCGGCTTCGATGAAGTCGCCGATGATGCGATCGACCGGGCTGACCATCAGGTGCACATCGATCGGGGCGGTGACGCCATACTTGCGCAGGGCAGTGCACACCATCGGGCCGATGGTCAGGTTGGGAACGTAGTGGTTGTCCATGACATCGAAGTGGACGATGTCGGCACCCGCCGCCAGTACCTTGTCGACATCCTCGCCCAAGCGGGCGAAATCGGCAGAAAGAATGGAGGGGGCAATAGCGTAGGGCTGCATGGCGCACCTGTTGGCAGAATCACGGTGGCGCGCATTGTAACTCAGGGAAAGGGGTGAAGGCTGATTGGTATCAATGGGTGTCGACCAGTGACCAAAAGCCTTGTAGTGCCTGTACGGGCCCTATCGCCGGCAAGCCGGCTCCCACATGGGATCTCCACAGGTTTCTGCATCGCATGACTCTTGTGCAGAACACTGTGGGAGCCAGCTTGCCGGCGATAAGGCCCGTACAGCTACTGGAAAATCAGGCAGGCTGCTGGGTTCTCAGCTTCTCGCTACGCCCGCGCAGCCACTCCAGGGTCAGCAGCAGGATCACCGAAAACGCAATCAGCAACGTCGCCGCGGCAGCGATGGTCGGGCTCAGGTTCTCGCGAATACCGCTGAACATCTGCCGCGGCAGGGTCGCCTGCTCCGGGCCGGCGAGGAACAGGGTCACCACGACCTCATCGAACGACGTGGCAAAGGCGAACAGCGCCCCCGAAATCACCC
Source organism: Pseudomonas sp. NY5710 (assembly GCF_013305665.1). Lineage (NCBI taxonomy): Bacteria > Pseudomonadati > Pseudomonadota > Gammaproteobacteria > Pseudomonadales > Pseudomonadaceae > Pseudomonas > Pseudomonas sp. NY5710. The sequence goes on along the minus strand of NZ_CP045554.1, from coordinate 458,189 downwards.
CGGGGGCGATCAGCGGCAGGGTCACCCGGCGGAAGGTCAGCAGGGGCGAAGCGCCCAGGCTGGCTGCCGCGCGCACCAGGTTGTAGTTGAAGCCCTGCAAGGTTGCCGACACCGTGATGATGACGAACGGCACGCCCAGCACCGCATGCACCAGAATCAGCGAGGTGAAGCTGTTGCCCATGCCCAGCGGGGCAAAGAACAGATAGCTGGCCACCCCGATGATCACCACCGGCACCACCATCGGCGAAATCACCAGTGCCATCACCAGCGACTTGCCGGGAAAGTCCCCGCGGGTCAGGCCGATGGCCGCCAACGTGCCGAACACCATGGCCAGCACCGTGGCCGCAGGGGCAACGATGATGCTGTTCTTCAGCGCCCGCATCCATTCGGCCGAGTTGAAGAAGTCCTGGTACCACTGCAGCGAGAAGCCCTGCAACGGGTACACCAGGAAGCTGCCACTGTTGAACGACAACGGCACGATCACCAGCACCGGCAAGATCAGGAACAGCAGGATCAGGCCGCAAAGAATGCGCAGGCTGTAGAACCACACCCGCTCCACGGGCGACATGTAAGGGCTCAGCATGACAAGGCTCCTCAGCTCAGGCGCAGGCGGCTGGCGCCGACCAGCCAGCTATAGATCAGGTACAGCAGCACGGTCGCCAGCAGCAACAGCCCGCCCAGTGCGGTGGCCATGCCCCAGTTGATGCTGGTGTTGGTATAGAAGGCCACGAAGTAGCTGACCATCTGGTCGTTCGGGCTACCCAGCAGTGCCGGGGTGATGTAGTAACCAATGGCCAGGATGAACACCAACAGGCACCCGGCGCCGACACCGGCATAGGTTTGGGGGAAGTACACCCGCCAGAAGCTGGCGAACGGGTGACAGCCCAGCGAAATCGCCGCGCGCATGTAGCTTGGCGAAATGCCTTTCATCACGCTGTACAGCGGCAGGATCATGAACGGCAGCAGAATGTGCACCATCGAGATGTACACGCCGGTGCGGTTGAACACCAATTCCAGCGGCTGGTCGATGATGCCCATGGCCATCAGCGCACTGTTGATCAGCCCGCCCGACTGCAGTAATACGATCCACGCTGCCACCCGCACCAGGATCGAAGTCCAGAACGGCAGCAACACCAGAATCATCAACAGGTTGCTCTGCCGGGTCGGCAGGTTGGCCAGCAGGTACGCCAGCGGGTAGGCCAGCACCAGGCAAATGGCGGTAATCACCACACCCATCCACAGGGTGCGGGCAAAGATATCCAGGTAAATGGCCTGGTCCGGGGTAGCCTTGGCCAGTTCGCCAAGGTCATCGATACGGTGGTCCAGCGAAGCCAGCAGGTAGAATGAGGTCAGCGTGCTGGTGTTGCGGCGGATCGCCTGCCAGTAGGCCGGGTCGCCCCAACGTTCGTCCAGGGCCTGCAGGGCATCCTTGTAAGAGGCGGGCTCGCTCTTGAACGGCAATGCGCGCGCCGTCTTGGCCAGCAAGCTGCGGTAGCCGGCCAGTTCCATGTTCAGGCGTTTGGACAGGTCGCCCAGGGTCTGGTTCTTGCGCGACTCGGCCAGGTCCTGGCTCAGCGCCTTGTACACGTCCTCGCCAGGCAGGCTCTTGCCGTCCCACTGGCTGATGACGTCGACCGTGCGCGGCAGGCCACCGACCACCTCCGGGTTGCCGACGCTCTTGTACAGCAGCGCCGCGATCGGCACCAGGAACACCAGCAGAAGGAACAGCGCCAGCGGCGCGATCAGCGCTTGCGCCTTCCAGCGGTTGACCCGCTCGGCATGCTTGAGGCGCTGCTTCAGACTTTGACCTGCGCCTTCTTTGAGTGGCACTGCAATGGCCATGGCAAACTCCGCGATACGAACTGAAATTGGGGCCGCATAGCGGCCCCTTGCGCTGGTCGGTTACTTCTTCGCCGCCCAGGCGTTGAAGCGTTGCTCCAGCTGCTCGCTGTTGTCGGCCCAGAAGGCCACGTCGATCTGCACCTGGTTGGCAATGTTCTCAGGCGTGGTCGGCATGTCTTTCTTCACCTCGTCCGACAGCAGGCTCACTGCCTTGGAATTGGCCGGGCCGTAGGCGATGTTCTCGGAGTAGATCTTCTGCTGCTCAGGCTGCACGCTGAAGGCGATGAACTTCTTCGCCTGGTCGGCATCCTTGGCACCTTTCGGGATGGCCCAGGCATCGAAGTCATAGATGCCGCCATTCCACACCACCTTGAGGTTGCTTTCCTTCTGCACCGCCGCGATGCGGCCGTTGTAGGCCGAGCTCATGACCACGTCACCCGAGGCCAGGTACTGAGGTGGCTGGGCACCCGCTTCCCACCACTGGATGCTTGGCTTGAGTTCGTCGAGCTTCTTGAAGGCGCGGTCCACGCCCTCTTTGGTACCCAGCACCTGGTAAACGTCCTTGGGCGCCACGCCGTCGGCCATCAGGGCGAATTCCAGGGTGTACTTGGCGCCCTTGCGCAAGCCGCGCTTGCCAGGGAATTTCTTGGTGTCCCAGAAGTCGGCCCAGCTGGTCGGTGCGGTCTTGAGCTTGTCTGCGTTGTAGGCCAACACCGTGGACCAGACGAAGAAGCCCACGCCACAAGGCTGGATGGCGCCCGGCACGTAATCGGCTTCGTTGCCGAACAGGGCGGGGTCGAGCTCTTCGAACATGCCCTCGTCACAGCCGCGGGCCAGCTCTGGCGACTCTACCTCCACCAGGTTCCACGACACGCTCTTGGTATCGACCATGGCTTTGACCTTGGCCATTTCGCCGTTGTACTCGCCTGCGACGATCTTGCCATGCCCGGCCTTTTCCCACGGCTCATAGAACGCCTTGACCTGGGCGGCCTTGTTGGCACCGCCGAACGAGACCACGGTGAGGTCTGCGGCCATGGCCTGGCCAGCGGTGAACAGCCCCAGAGCCAGGGCGGTCAGTTTCAACTGCTTACGCATTCTTGTTCTCTCCACAGTACAGGGTTGGTGAAGCAATCCATCAATGGGCTTCGGCAATCGGATCGAGCGCGCGGGCGTGCTCCACCTCCCAGCCCAGCGGTACCACATCGCCCACGGCCAGGGCCGGGTCGAGTTCGGCAATGGGCTGTTTCACGAAGAAATCGCCCTTGCCGCAAACTTCCAGGCGCACCCGCACGTGGTCGCCCAGGTAGATGAATTCCGCCACCCGGCCCGAGAAGCGGTTCGCGCAGCTTTCGCTGTGGCCGTTCAGGCGTACCCGCTCGGGGCGGATTGACAGGGTGACCGGTTCGCCGGCCTGGCCGACATTCACTGCCAGTGCCTCGACCCGCTCACCGCGCGGCAGCTGCACCTGGCAGCGCTTGCCATCGCTGGCCAGCAGCGTGCCGTTGAGGCGGTTGTTCTCGCCGATGAAATTGGCGACGAAGGTGTTGCAGGGTTCCTCGTACAGCGTGCGCGGGTCGGCGATCTGCTGGATCTCACCCTGGTGGAACACCGCCACCCGGTCAGACATGGTCAGCGCTTCGCCCTGATCGTGGGTCACGTACACCACGGTCACCCCCAGGCGCTGATGAATGTGCTTGATCTCCATCTGCATGTGCTCACGCAGCTGCTTGTCCAGTGCCCCGAGCGGCTCGTCCATCAGCACCAACTGGGGCTCGAACACCAGCGCCCGGGCCAACGCCACGCGCTGTTGCTGGCCGCCAGAAAGCTGGCCGGGGTAGCGCTTGGCAAAGGCATCCAGTTGCACCATGTTCAGCACGCGCTTGACCCGTTCGCTGATATCGGTCTTGCTCAAATTGCGCACGGTCAGCGGGAAGGCCAGGTTTTCCGCAACCGTCATGTGCGGGAACAGCGCATAGTTCTGGAACACCATGCCGATATCACGCTTGTGCGGCGGTACATTGTTGATCGAGCGCCCGGCGAGCTGGATTTCCCCGGCGGTGGGGGTTTCGAACCCCGCCAGCATCATCAGGCTGGTGGTCTTGCCCGAACCAGAAGGGCCAAGCAGGGTGAGGAATTCGCCCTTGCGGATATCCAGGTTAAGGTCTTTGACGATCAGCGACTCGCCGTCGTAGCTCTTCTGCACACCACGGAAGCTGACCAGCGTTTCGCTGGTTGCAGCGTTCGACTTCGCCTCGCTCATGCCTGCACCTTCTTGTTGGATGACTGCGTGGGCAAAGCGTAAAAGAGGCGCAAGCGCCGGAAAATCGGGGGTGCTGAGAGAATGCCATCATCCGGATGGAAGATTTGATGTAGGGATTGCCCTACAAGGATGGCGCTTTCAGAACAGCCTCGCCTCTGCGGGGCTGCGTTGTGTCGCGATGGTGCGCGCAGCGGCCCCAGAATTCCCGCTGCACCGCAGATACCGCCGGGGTCGCAATCAGACCAGCTTGTGCTCCATGGCGTACTTCACAAGCTCCGCCAGCGAGTTCACCTTCAGCTTCTGCATCAACCGCGCCTTGTGTGTACTGATGGTCTTGCTCGACAGCGCCAGTTGCTGGGCAATGTCATTGACGTTGGCGCCCTGGGCCAGGCGCTCGAACACGGAAAACTCCCGCTCCGAGAGCAGGGTGTGCAACGGCCGCGACTCGGTCAGGCCCACTTCGAACACCATGCGGTCAGCCAACGCCGGGTCGATATAGCGCCCGCCAGCAGCCACCCGGCGAATCGCCGTCAGCAGTAGCGCCGGGTCGCTGTCCTTGGTGGCATAGCCCGCCGCACCGGCCTTCAGCGCCCGCGCGGCCATTTGCGCCTCGTCATGCATCGACAGCATCAGGATCGCCGGCGCGTCGAGCAGCGCGCGAATCCGCGGGATCGCCTCCAGCCCGCTCACGCCCGGCATCGAGATATCCAGCAGTACCACTTCGCACGGCGTATGCCGCAGGGTCTCGAGCAACTGCTCGCCATTCCCGGCCTCCCCCACCACCTGCATGTCCTTGGCCAGGCCAATCAGCTGCTTGATGCCTTCACGGACAATGGTGTGGTCTTCGGCCACCAGCACTCGAATCACGTTTGCTCTCCTACTCCAACGGTATGGCCACGCTCAGGCTGGTGCCCTCGCCCGGCTGACTGTCCAGCACCATGCTGCCGCCCAACATCAGTACCCGCTCGCGTACGCCGACCAGGCCAAACGAGGTGGGCCGGGCCTGCTCACGGCAAAAGCCCTGGCCATCATCACTGACTGTCAGGCGTAACTGCCCGCCCTGATGAACCAGCTCGATTTCCACGCTGTGCGCCTGGGCATGGCGCATCACATTGGTCAACGCCTCCTGCAGAATGCGAAACAGCCCGGTGGCCTTGGCGTCACTCAATGCTGGCAGATTATCCGGTACCTGCACCAGGCAGGGGATTTGCGTACGGGCTTCGAAGCGCCTGGCCTGCCACTCGATGGCCGAGGCGATGCCCGCGTCGAGAATCGGCGGGCGCAGGGCAGTGGCCACATCACGCACCAACTGGAACAACTGGGCGATCAAGCGCTTCATGCTGGCCAGGCGCTCGTTAAGCCTTGGGTCGAGCTCGGCAAACGCCAGCTCGCACATTGACACTTCCAGCTTGAGCACGGTCAGCATCTGCCCCAGCTCATCATGCACTTCGCGGGCGATACGGGCCTTCTCTTCCTCACGCACGCTTTCCAGGTGGGCCGACAGCTCGCGCAGCTGCTCCTGGGACTTGGCCAGCGCCAGTTCGGCGCGCTTGCCCTGGGTGATATCCCACACCACGCCGTCCCATACCACCTGACCGTTGCCCAGGTGTCGGGTACTGGCCTTGATGTCGGCCCAGCGCTGTTCCCCCTGGCGGGTGAGAATACGCCCCTGCCAGGACCAGTCCTGGTCGCTGGCCAGGGCCAGGTCCTGGACCCGATGGTAATCGGCGCGGTCATCGGGGTGTACCAGGTTGCGCAGGCCCATTTGCGGGTGCTGGATCTCGCTGGGCGTATACCCGACCAGAGCCTCGCTGCCTTCACTGATATAGGGGAACTCCAGCTCGCCCTCGGCCGGGTCCCGCTCCAGGCGGAACACCAGCCCCGGCACGTTGCCGGCAATGCCCTTTAGCCGCGCCTCGCTTTCGCGTAAAGCCGCCAAGGCCCGGTGCCGTTCGGTAACGTCGGCCAGGTACACCACCAGGTACTCCGAGTCGCGAAAGCGCAAGAAGCTCAACGACAGCTCGACCGGCAGCAAGCTGTGGTCCGCGCGCTTACACTGCGCTTCGAACTGGCCTACACCGCCAGCCCCGGCGCGGGCGCCTTTCCACAGCTCCAGCCAGCGGTCCATGGTCAGGCTCGGCTCGAAGTCGCTCAGCGGCCGCTCCAGAAGCTCGCCTTCGGCATAACCGAGCATGCGTTCAGCGGCGTGGTTGGCGTACCGGACATGGCTGTCCCAGTTGACCCACAGAATACCCACCGTACTCTGGTCAATCGCGAACTGGCTCAGGCGCAGGGCCTCTTCACGCACCTGGCGCTCCACCAGGCTTTCCCGCGCAGCCAGCAGGCTACGCTCCAGTTGGCGCTGTTGCCGGCGTTGCCACACCAGGGTAGCCAGGGCGCACAGCAGCAGCAGGCCGAACAGCAGCGCCAGGTTCTGCCAGAAACCCGGCGACTCGCTCAGGCGGGGGTACTTGGGCTGCAACCAGCGCTGGTGCAGTTGCTCCAGCTCCTTGGCAGGAAGGGCCTGCAAGCCTTGTTCGAGCACATCGGCCAACACCGGCCAGTCACGCCGCGAGCCCAGCCGCAGCAACTGCGGCAGGCCAATATCGCCCACCACGGCCAGCTCACCGAACTCGCTCTCGCGTGACAGGCGGCTGAGTTGCGCCTCGTCCAGCACGGCGAAGCTGGCCTGGCCGCCCACCACCAGCTGTAGGGCCTCGCGCTCGCTGGGCACCCCCTGCAGGTTCAGGTTGCTGTAGTTACCGCGCAAGTACTCTGCCAGTTGGCTGGGCATGCGCACGGCCACGCGCTGCTCGCGGTCGAGCTTTTCCAGCTCCATCGCCATGGCCCCAGTGCGTGGCCCTACCACCAATTGCGGCACACGCATGTACGGGTCGCTGAATAACCACAGGCGCAGGCTGGCCGGGGTCTGGGTAAGGCCGGGAGCGAAGTCGATTTCGCCGTTCTGCAGGGCATGCTCCAGGCTGGCCTGGTCACTGAAATGGCGCCAGGTCAGGTCCAGGCGCAGCACGTGTGCCAGGTTGCTGACCAATTCAACGTTGGCACCGTACAACTGCTGCAGGCGCCGGTCGAACTGAGCATAGGGTGCTTGCAGCACCAGGCCCACACGCAGGCTGCGGTGCGCGTCCAACCACTGCTGCTGGGCCGGCTCGAGCGCAACAGTGGCCGGCGCCTCGGGCCGGGCAAATGCAATCAAGGGCAGCCACAAGCAGCCGATAACCAACAGGCGACGCACTCGCTTCATCTATACGCTCGTTTTGGCAAGGCGGCCATGCAGCATGGCCGTCACGGGCAAATACTATTAGGCTGCCGGTATCATTCTGGCCTTGGGTTGACGCATGTCCACACTTTATCGCACGACGCTGGCAATGTGCTGCCTGGCTTCGATCCTTCCACTCGGCGCCTTGGCCGCCGATGCCGAAACACCGCCGGCTGCCAATACGGCACCGGCAGCCGAGACACCGCGCCCGCCGCTGCTCGAGCGCAGCCAAGAGGATGCCCTGGCACTCGAGCGGCTGGTACCCAAGGCCGAGCAACAGACGCTACAGGCAGGTGCCGACAGCTTCCTGGCGTTGTGGAAGCCGGCCAACGACAGTGATCCGCAAGGTGCCGTGATCATCGTGCCGGGTGCCGGCGAAAACGCCGACTGGCCAAATGCCGTTGGCCCGCTGCGGCAAAAATTCCCGGATGTCGGCTGGCACAGCCTGAGCATAAGCATGCCTGACCTGCTCGCCGACAGCCCGCAAGCCCGGGTAGAAGCCAAGCCCAAGGCCGCAACGGACCAAGCCCAGGGTGAGCGTGCACCGGTCAAGGATGTGCCAGCCGACGCCAATGCCAATGTCGCCCAGGCCACCGCCGCCGATGCCGACACCGCAGAAAGCACCGATGCCGAACTGGCCAGCGAACAGAGCGACCTGGCCGATGCCGAGCGGATTTTCGCCCGCCTGGATGCCGCCGTGGCGTTTGCCCAACAGCGCAATGCCCGCAGCATCGTGCTGATCGGTCATGGCAGCGGTGCGTACTGGGCAGCCCGCTACCTGAGCGAAAAACAGCCGCCGCAGGTGCACAGGCTGGTCATGGTGGCGGCGCAGACGCCGGCGCGCGTGGAGCATGACCTGGAAAGCCTGGCGCCGACGTTGAAGGTGCCCACCGCCGACATCTACTACGCCACCCGCAGTGCCGACCGCAGCGCCGCCGCGCTGCGCTTTCAGGCCAGCAAGCGGCAGAAAGACAGCCAGTACCGGCAGTTGTCGCTGATCGCCATGCCAGGCAACCAGGCCGCCGAGCAAGAGCAGTTGTTCCGCCGCGTGCGAGGCTGGATGAACCCGCAAGGGTAAGGTTGCCCCCACAGGTAGGCCACAATACTCAGGCGTTGTGTATTACCTGTGGGAGCGGGCGTGCCCGCGAAGAATCCAGCGCGGTGGCTGGCACCGGCTACGCCGGTGTTCGCGGCGGTTCGACATGCCCGCTCCCACAAGGACCCTGCTAAATCAATAAGTTATGCATTGTTCTATGAGGGCTGGCTTGCCGGCGATGAGGCCCTCAAAGGCCCCGCCGCTTGCGGATCATGGCATAGGCCTGGTGCAACTCCCGCGTGCGCTCGGTCGCTTCACGCACCTGTGCCTCGCTGGCGCCGGTGCCTGCCAGTTTGTCCGGGTGATGCCGGCTGACCAGCCGGCGATACGCCTGCTTGACCTTGTCAGCTTCGGTGTCCGCCTCTACCGCCAGCAAGCGCAACGCCGCCGCATAGGTCATGGCCAGCCCTTCCGGCCGGGCAGCCCTGCGCGGCTCGTATTCCACCGACATGGCCTGCACCTGGCGCCGGCTCAGGCCCAGCTTCTGCCCCCAGTCCAGCAGCAGCTCACGCTCCTTGTTGCCCATCTTGCCGTCGGCCCAGACCATGCGCCAACAGGCGCGCAAGGTGCCTTCGGCCGCATGCGGCTGTTCGCGAATCCGCCGCAAGTGGCCGCCAAGCCGGTCCTTGCCGGCCTTGCCACGGTTGAACGCCTTGATGGCGCGCAAGCGGGCCGGCTCCGCCAGGTCCAGCCGCGACATTTCCTGGCGCGCCTGCTGGATGTGCTGCTCGGCCACCCGGCCATCGCTCTTGGCCAGGCGCCCCAGCATCACGAACAGCAACTCATCGTCAGCCAGCGCCGGGCGCCCGCTGAGGCGGTCGCGCATGTCATCCCAGCCCTGCAGGCGCAAGCGGCGGTCGAGGGCCTGGCCGAGCAGCAGCCCCAACAGCGCCCCGGGGATGTTGGCCACGGCAAAGCCCGCGCCAGCGCCAATCAGTGTGCCTGGCCACCACATGTCAGGCGCGCTCGCCGATCAGCCGCTCGGCCTCGGCCAGGCGCTCGAGCGTGCCGACGTCCACCCAATGCCCGCGGTAGTGCTCGCCCGTGACCCGGCCAGCCGCCATGGCCTGGCGCAACAACGGCGCCAATTTGAAGGCACCAGGCTGGCAACCCGCGAACAGCGCCGGGTGCAAGACCGAGATACCACTGAACGTCAGCGTACCCGGCGCATCGTCGCCATCGACCACCTGCCCGCCCGCCAGGCGGAAGTCGCCACGGCCATGGTGGCCAGGGTTATCGACCAGCACCAGGTGCGCCAGGCCTTGCAGGGGGGCCTGCAGGCGGGTGAAGTCGTAGTCGGTCCAGACATCGCCGTTCACCAGCAGGAAGGGATCGTCGCCCAGCAAAGGCAGCGCCTTGAAGATGCCGCCGCCGGTTTCCAGCGGCTCACCCTCCGGCGAGTAGCAAATGCGCAGGCCGAAGCGGCCGCCATCGCCCAGGTGCTCTTCGATCTGCTGGCCGAGCCAGGCATGGTTGATCACCACTTCGCCGACACCCGCAGCCGCCAGCGCACGCAGGTGGTATTCGATCAGCGGCTGGCCGGCGACCGGAACCAACGGTTTGGGGGTGTGCAGCGTCAGCGGGCGCATGCGTTCACCCTTCCCCGCCGCCAGGATCATTGCCTTCATGCATGCGCTCCGGCTTGCAGCTCGGCAATCAGCTCACCCAGCTCCGCCAATTCGGGCCGGCGACCGATCACTTCTTCTATATAGGCGAAGAAACGCGGCACGTCGCCCAGGTAGCGCGGCTTGCCGTCGCGGTGGCAGATACGGGCAAAGATGCCGATCACCTTCAAATGGCGCTGCACGCCCATCAGGTCGCTGGCACGCTGGAACGCCTCGAACTCAGCATGAACCGGGATATCGGCCGCCAGTGCCTGCTGCCAGTAGGCACGCAACCAGCCTTCGACGCGCGCCTGTGGCCAGCTGAGGAAGGCATCCTTGAACAGGCAGGTAATGTCGTAGGTGACCGGGCCGTACACCGCATCCTGGAAGTCCAGCACGCCAGGGTTCGGGGTGCTCTGCATCAGGTTGCGCGGCATGTAGTCGCGGTGCACCAGCACCTTCGGCTGGGCCAGGGCGCTGTCGATCAACAGTTGGCTGACACGCTGCCAGACGGCTTTCTGGCTATCGCTGAGGGCCAAACCAAGCTCGCGCCCTACGTACCATTCGGGGAACAGTTCAACCTCGCGGCGCAGCAGGGCGTCGTCGTAGCTCGGCAACTGGGCGTCCATCGGCAGGCGCTGGAACTTCAGCAACGCCTCGATGGCGTCGGCGAACAGGCTGTCGGCATTGTCGGCATCAATGATATCCAGGTACGTCTGGTGACCCAGGTCACCCAGCAGCAGGAACCCACGCTCCAGGTCCTGGGCGTGGATCTGCGGCACATTCACATCGGCGCTGGCCAGCAGGTGGTCGATGGCGACGAACGGTCGGCAGTTCTCCTGCGGCGGGGGCGCGTCCATGACCACGAAGCTGTGCCCAGCCCCCTGCCAGCGGAAGTAACGGCGGAAGCTGGCATCGCTGCTGGCCGCGGTCAGGCGGCCTTCGGGCACCTCGCCCCAAGCCTTGCTGCGGAAAAGTTCATCGAGCTGCTCGGCGAGCCAGACCGTCAGCTGTTGCAGGCGTACATCGTGTTCAGGCATTACAAGGGTCTCCGACGGCCCTAGCCGTCAAGCGGGTCATGCTTTATTATCCAGCATCTTTTTCAGACCATCGAGAGGCGTGCGGCCCCACACGCGGGCAGATGGCACGCAGGAAGCCCGGACTAATAAGATGGCATTGAAATCCCCCGCGTTTCGTAGAAAGTTTCCGTTGCTGGTCACCGGCGGTCTGCTGGCCCTGCAACCTCTGGCCACATCGTACGTGGTGGCAGCCGAGCAGTTTGACTGCCAAGTGTCCGCCGCCGGCGGCTGGGACTGCAAGCCCAAGACCCCAGCCAGCAACCTGCCGCCACGCCCGGTGCACGAAGGTGCCGCCGTCAGCGGCGGCACCGAAGCCGCGAGCGAAGGCGAAACTGCGGACCGGCCGATGCTGGTCACCGAGGCCAAAGGCCGCGGCCTGAAGTCGCGCAGCGAAGACTACAGCCACCTCGACTGGGTGCCGCGTGAGAAGCTCACTGCCGCACAGCTGGCCGAAACCGGCCCGTACTGCGGTGGCGCCTACATCGAGCCGACTCGCCCAGGCATGGCCGACACCACGCCCAAGGACGAGTCGCCGACCTACATCAATGCCAAGGTGTCCAAGTACCAGCAGGAGCAGCAGATCGCTACCCTCGCCGGTGACGTGGTCATGCGCCAGGGCAGCATGCAGGCCGAAGCGGACGAAGCCAACCTGTACCAGGCCGAAAACCGTGGCGAGCTCAAAGGCAACGTCAAGATCCGTGACAACGGCTCGCTGGTAGTCGGTGACCAGGCCCAGATTCAGCTCGACACGGGCGAAGCCCAGGTCGACAACGCTGAATACGTGATGCACAAGTCGCATATCCGCGGCAGCGCCCTGTACGCCAAGCGTGGCGAAAACGCCATCATCCGTCTCAAGGACGGTACGTATACCACCTGCGAACCGGGCAGCAACGCCTGGCAGCTGAAGGGCAACAACATCACCCTGAACCCGGCCACCGGTTTCGGCACCGCGACCAACGTCACCCTGCGGGTCAAGGATTTCCCGGTGTTCTACACACCGTACATCTACTTCCCGATCGACGATCGTCGCCAGTCCGGTTTCCTGCCACCTTCGTTCAGCAGCAGCAGCGACACCGGCTTCATGCTGGTCACGCCGTACTACTTCAACCTGGCGCCGAACTACGATGCCACGTTGTACCCGCGCTACATGACCAAGCGCGGCTTGCTGATGGAAGGCGAGTTCCGCTACCTGACCAAGTCCAGCGAAGGCCAGTTCGGCGGCGCGTACCTGAACGACAAGAACGACGACCGCAAAGACCAGACGGACTACAAAGACCAGCGCTGGATGGTCAACTGGCAGCACAAGGGTGGCCTGGACGAACGCCTGATGACCGAGGTGGACTACACCGACATCAGCGACCCGTTCTACTTCCAGGACCTGGAATCCGACCAGATCGGCGTGGAAAGCCGCGACGTGCTGAACCAGCAGGGCGCGCTGACCTACCGTGGCGACAGCTACACCGCGCGCCTGAACGTGCATGCCTACGAAATGGCAACCATTTCGCAGATCACGCCGTATGACCGCCTGCCGCAGCTGACCCTCAACGGTACCCTGCCATTCCAGCCCGGCGGCCTGAACCTGGGCTACGAGACCGAAGCGGTACGCTTCGAGCGTGACTTGAAGAACGACACCGTGTTCGACAAGGATGGCAACCTCGACCTCACAGCCGGGCCAGACGGTCGTCGCCTTGATCAGAACATTCAAGGCATCGAGCGGGCCAACGGCACGCGCCTGAATGTGGCACCGTCCATCAGCTACCCGATGACAGCCAGCTACGGGTTCCTGACGCCCAAGCTGAAATATGCCTACACCCAGTACGACCTGGACCTCGACAGCAAAGGCAAGGCCGATGCGATCGCACTGGAAGCTGCAAACCCAGCCGCCTACGGCAGCTACGACAGCTCTGTAAGCCGCGATGTACCGATCTTCAGCGTCGACAGCGGCCTGTACTTCGACCGCAATACCTCGTTGTTCGGCAACAACTACCGTCAAACCCTCGAACCGCGCATGTTCTACCTCTACGTCCCGTACAAGGACCAGAAGGACATACCGCTGTTCGATACGGGCGAAACCCTGTTCAGCTACGATTCGCTGTTCCGCGACAACCGCTTCAGCGGCACCGACCGCATCGGCGACGAGAACAAGCTGTCGCTGGGTGTCACCACCCGCTGGATCGAAGACAACGGCTTCGAGCGCCAGAACTTCAGCATCGGCCAGGCCTACTACTTCAAAGACCGCAAGGTACAGTTGCCGGGTATCGACTACCGCACCCGCAAAGACTCGCAGTCGGACGTGTCGCCGTACGCCCTGGTGTACAACTACTACTTCAACCGCGACTGGCGCTTCAATTCGGACTTCAACTGGGACCCGGACAGCCGCAGCACCCGCTCGGGCAGCGCGATGTTCCACTACCAGCCTGAAGACAACCCGAACAAGATCGTCAACCTCGGCTACCGCTACCGTAACGACACCATCGCCTACGACTCGACGACGGGTACCTGGAAGGTGGGCGGCGGTGACTATGGCAACCCAGGCGATCCGAACTACATCAAGGATTACTACAAAATCCAGCAGCACGATTTCTCGGTCATCTGGCCGATCGTGCCGCAGTGGAGCGTGATTGCCCGCTGGCAGCATGACTACAACCGCAACCGCACCCTGGAAGCCATGGGTGGTTTCGAATACGACAACTGCTGCTGGAAGCTGCGTCTGGTCAACCGGTACTGGATCGACTACGACGATTTCAGCCAGGCCCTTCCGCAGAACGAAAAAGGCGACCACGGTGTCTTCCTTCAGATCGTCCTGAAAGGCCTCGGTGGTGTAGTTGGCAACAAGGTCGAATCTTTCCTCGACCAAGGCATTCAAGGTTACCGTGAACGTGAAGACCAAGCTTATTGATCGACTGCGCCCAGTGCTGCTGGGCGTCGCTTTGCTGAGTGGCGCGGTGCATGCCGCGGTACAGCCGCTTGATCGCGTGGTGGCCATCGTCGACAACGACGTGGTCATGCAAAGCCAGCTGGACCAGCGCGTGCATGAGGTTCAGCAAACCATCGCCAAGCGCGGCGGCAGCGTGCCGCCCGCCGGCGCCCTGGAACAGCAGGTACTGGAACGCCTGATCGTCGAAAACCTGCAACTGCAGATTGGCGAACGCTCCGGCATTCGCATCACCGACGAAGAACTGAACCAGGCCATCGGCACCATTGCCCAACGCAACGGCATGTCGCTGGACCAGTTCCGCGCGGCGTTGGCCCATGACGGCCTGTCGTTCGACGACGCCCGCGACCAGGTCAAGCGCGAGATGATCATCAGCCGCGTGCGCCAACGCCGCGTGGCCGAGCGCATCCAGGTGTCGGAGCAGGAAGTGAAGAACTTCCTCAACTCCGACATGGGCAAGATGCAGATGTCGGAAGAGTACCGCCTGGCCAACATCCTGATCCCCACCCCAGAAGCGGCCAACTCGGAAGACATCCAGAAGGCTGCACGCCAGGTGGGCGATGTGTACCAGCAACTCAAGCAAGGCGCGGACTTCGGCCAACTGGCCATCGCCCGTTCCGCCAGCGAAAACGCCCTGGAAGGCGGCGAAATGGGCTGGCGTAAAGCTGCCCAGCTGCCACCAGACTTCGCCAAGATGCTCAGCAGTATGCCGGTGGGTGAAATCACCCAGCCGATCCGCATCCCCAACGGCTTCATCATCCTCAAGCTGGAAGAGAAGCGTGGCGGCAGCGAGAACGTGCTGCGCGACGAAGTGCACGTGCGCCACATCCTGATCAAGCCAAGCGAGATCCGCAGCGACGCGGCCACCGAGCAGTTGGCCGAGCGCCTGTACGAACGCATAAAGAACGGCGAGGACTTCGCCGAACTGGCGAAGAGCTTCTCGGAAGACCCGGGTTCAGCGCTCAACGGCGGTGACCTCAACTGGGTCGACCCGAACAGCCTGGTACCGGAGTTCCGCGAGCAGATGGCCAACGCCCAGCAAGGCGTCGTGACCAAGCCGTTCAAAACCCAGTATGGCTGGCACGTGCTGGAAGTACTGGGCCGTCGGGCCACCGACAGCACCGAGCAGGCGCGTGAGCAACAGGCCCTGAACGTGCTGCGTAACCGCAAATACGACGAAGAGCTGCAAACCTGGCTGCGCCAGATCCGCGACGAAGCCTACGTTGAAATCAAGCTGCCTGGCGCCGACCAGGCCGCCCAGTGAAGCCCCTGCGCTTCGCCGTCACTCCCGGCGAGCCGGCCGGTATAGGTCCTGACCTGTGCCTGCTGCTCGCCGCAGACGCCCAGCCCCACCCCCTGATTGCCATCACCAGCCGTGACCTGCTCGCCGAGCGGGCCACCCAGCTGGGGCTGGCCGTCGACCTGTTGCCGGTTGCCCCGGGCCAATGGCCCGAGCAGCCAGCGCCAGCGGGCAGCCTGTATGTCTGGGATACCCCGCTGGCGGCCCCGGTCACGCCGGGCCAGCTCGACACGGCCAACGCCGCGTTCGTGCTGCAAACCCTGACCCGTGCTGGCCAAGGCTGCCTCGACGGGCACTTCGCCGGGATGATCACCGCCCCCGTTCACAAGGGTGTGATCAACGAGAGCGGCATCGCCTTTTCCGGGCACACCGAATTTCTCGCCGAACTGACGCGAACCGCACAAGTGGTGATGATGCTGGCTACCCGCGGCCTGCGCGTGGCCCTGGTTACCACCCACCTGCCGCTGCGGGACATCGCAGACGCCATCACTGCCGAGCGCGTCGAGCGGGTTACCCGCATCCTGCATGCGGACATGCGCGACAAGTTCGGCATCACCGCCCCACGCATCCTGGTGTGCGGCCTCAACCCGCATGCCGGTGAAGGCGGCCACTTGGGCCGCGAAGAAATCGACATCATCGAGCCGACCCTGGCCCGCCTGCGCGCCGAAGGCATGGACCTGCGCGGGCCGCTGCCGGCCGATACCCTGTTTACCCCCAAATATCTGGAGCACTGCGACGCGGTGCTGGCGATGTACCACGACCAAGGCCTGCCCGTACTCAAGTACAAGGGTTTTGGTGCGGCCGTGAACGTGACTTTGGGCCTGCCGATCATCCGTACCTCGGTTGACCACGGCACCGCCCTGGACCTGGCCGGCAGCGGCAAGGTCGACACCGGCAGCCTGCGTGTCGCGCTGGAAACCGCCTACCAGATGGCCGAGAACCGACCATGAACGAGCAATACCAACACCGGGCGCGCAAGCGCTTCGGCCAGAACTTCCTGCACGACGCCGGCATCATCGACCGCATCCTGCGCGCTATCCACGCCAAGCCTGGCGAGCACCTGCTGGAAATCGGCCCGGGCCAGGGCGCCCTCACCGAGGGCCTGCTGGGCAGCGGCGCGCAACTGGACGTGGTCGAGCTGGACAAAGACCTGGTGCCGATCCTGCAGCACAAGTTCGCTGACCGCAGCAATTTCCGCCTGCACCAGGGCGACGCGCTGAAGTTCGACTTCAACCAGCTGGGCGTCCCGCCGCGCAGCCTCAAGGTGGTGGGTAACCTGCCCTACAACATCTCCACGCCGCTGATCTTCCACCTGCTCAGCCATGCCGGGCTGATCCGCGACATGCACTTCATGCTGCAGAAGGAAGTGGTCGAGCGCATGGCCGCCGGCCCTGGCGGTGGTGATTGGGGGCGGTTGTCGATCATGGTGCAGTACCACTGCCGCGTGGAACACCTGTTCAACGTTGGCCCTGGGGCGTTCAACCCGCCACCGAAAGTGGATTCGGCCATCGTGCGGCTGGTGCCGCACGAAGTGCTGCCTCACCCGGCCAAAGATGCACAACTGCTGGAGCGGGTGGTGCGTGAAGCGTTCAACCAGCGCCGCAAGACACTGCGCAACACCATGAAGGGCCTGCTCGACAGCGCGGCCATCGAAGCTGCCGGCGTGGATGGCAGCCTGCGCCCGGAGCAGCTGGACCTGGCAGCCTTCGTGCGCCTGGCCGACCAGTTGGCCGATCAGCCCAAAGCCTGATTCAACCTGATCCGGCCTCTTCGCGGGCACGCCCGCTCCCACAGGTAAATCACCCCTCAAATGTGGTGGAATCCTGTGGGAGCGGGCTTGCCCGCGAAGAGGCCAGCACAGACAACACAAATCCCCCAGCCCTTCCACCGCTGGCCCTCCCCCCCGCCAATGGCCTAGACTGCATTATTGCGTCAGTTCGCCCAAGGCCCTTGCATGTCCGACCCCCGCTATCAAATCGACGTCAGCGTCGTGACCCGCTACCTCAAAGAGCAATCCGACCCGGAAAACAGTCGTTTCGCTTTCGCCTACACCATCACTGTGCAGAACAACGGCTCGCTGAAAGCCAAACTGCTGTCGCGCCACTGGCTGATCACCAACGGTGACGGCAAGGTCGAAGAAGTGCGCGGCGCCGGGGTGGTCGGCCAGCAGCCCAATATCGAGCCGGGCCAGAGCCACACCTACAGCAGCGGGGCTGTCATCAGCACCCGCGTAGGCACCATGCAGGGCAGCTACCAGATGTTTGCCGAAGACGGTAAACGTTTCGATGCCGAAATCGCCCCGTTTCGCCTGGCGGTGCCCGGGGCCCTGCACTAATGGCCACTTACGCCGTCGGCGACCTGCAGGGCTGCCTGCAGCCGCTCAAATGCCTGCTCGAACGGGTACGCTTCGATCCCGCCGTGGACCGCCTGTGGCTGGTGGGCGACCTGGTCAACCGCGGCCCCGAGTCGCTGCAAACGCTGCGTTTTCTGTACGCGATGCGCCAGTCCCTAGTT
Source organism: Pseudomonas sp. NY5710 (assembly GCF_013305665.1). Lineage (NCBI taxonomy): Bacteria > Pseudomonadati > Pseudomonadota > Gammaproteobacteria > Pseudomonadales > Pseudomonadaceae > Pseudomonas > Pseudomonas sp. NY5710. The sequence goes on along the minus strand of NZ_CP045554.1, from coordinate 440,279 downwards.
TGCGTGCTGGGTAACCACGACCTGCACCTGCTGGCGGCCTGGCACAACGTCGAGCGCCTGAAGAAAAGCGACACCTTGCGCGAGATCATCGAAGCGCCAGATGCGGACAAGTTGTTCGACTGGCTGCGCCAGCAAAAGCTGCTGCACTACGATGAGGCGCGGGGCGTTGCCATGGTTCATGCCGGCATCCCGCCGCAGTGGACGCTCGGGCAAGCCCTGAAGCTGGCAGACGAGGTGGAGCAGGTGCTGCGCGATGACACTCGCCTGAAGCTGTATCTGGATGGCATGTACGGCAACGAGCCGAACAAGTGGAGCAAGAACCTCACCGGTATCGAGCGCCTGCGGGTCATCACCAACTACTTCACGCGCATGCGCTTCTGCACCGCAGAAGGCAAACTCGACCTCAAAAGCAAGGAAGGCCTGGGCACCGCGCCCAAAGGCTACAAACCCTGGTTTGCCCACAAGGACCGCCGCTCGCGGCACGTGAAGATCATCTTCGGCCACTGGGCCGCCCTTGAAGGGCGCGTCGATCAGCCTGACGTCATCGCCCTGGACACCGGCTGCGTGTGGGGCGGCGCCATGACCCTGTACAACCTCGACAGCGGCGAATACCACCGCTGCGATTGCGCCGCCGACGGCACCGTCCGCCAACCGGCACAACCCACTACACTGAACGATCACCCCTGAAGAGAGCCGTACCCATGAGCGAATTCAAGCGCATCCCTCCCGAACAGGCACTGGCCCTGCGCGCGCAAGGTGCGGTAGTCGTCGACATTCGCGACCCGCAGGCCTTTGCTGCAGGCCACATCACTGGCGCCCAGCATCTGGATAACCATTCGGTGGCCGAGTTCATTCGCAACGCCGACCTCGATGCCCCGACCCTGGTGGTGTGCTACCACGGCAACTCCAGCCAAAGTGCCGCCGCCTATCTGGTCAACCAGGGCTTTTCCGACGTGTACAGCGTCGATGGTGGCTTTGAATTGTGGCGCGCCACCTACCCGGATGAAACCGCCCAGGGCGGCGCCGAGTAAATTTTTTCATTTTCAGTGCAGCCCGCGCCCCGTGCGGGCTTGCGGCTTATCTGACGAACGGTCGTTCGTAACTTCTACGCTCCTCGCCCCTTGACCTTGCAGATAACCAACTACGCTTAAGCTCAGGCCATCCAAAAAAGGGGAGAGCCGGTACACCGGCGTGCGGGTCATCGGTAGCGTAACAGGGTGTTCTGGGGGGTATACAGCAACTGGCGAACCCGGTTGCTTGCCAGCATCAGCTGACTGATCCGGCGTCGTCTCCACGTATCGAGCGAGGTGACGTCATGAGTATTTTTAGCCACTTCCAACAACGTTTCGAGTCAACGCGCCAGGAAGAACTCTCGCTGCAGGAGTACCTCGAGCTGTGCAAAGAGGATCGCAGTGCCTACGCATCGGCGGCCGAACGCCTGTTGCTGGCCATCGGTGAGCCAGAGCTGATCGACACCTCTACCAACTCCAGGCTGTCGCGCATTTTTTCCAACAAGGTGATCCGCCGCTATCCGGCCTTTGCCGACTTCCATGGCATGGAAGAGTGCATCGACCAGATCGTGTCCTACTTCCGCCACGCCGCCCAAGGCCTGGAGGAAAAGAAACAGATCCTCTATCTGCTGGGCCCGGTAGGTGGCGGTAAATCGTCGCTGGCGGAAAAACTCAAGCAGCTGATGGAGCGGGTACCGTTCTACGCCATCAAGGGCTCACCGGTGTTCGAATCGCCATTGGGCCTGTTCAACGCCACCGAAGACGGGGCCATTCTCGAGGAAGAGTTCGGCATCCCGCGGCGCTACCTCAACACCATCATGTCGCCCTGGGCAACCAAGCGGCTGCAGGAGTTCGGCGGCGATATTTCCAAATTCAAAGTGGTCAAGCTCTACCCTTCCATCCTCAACCAGATCGCCATCGCCAAGACCGAACCGGGCGACGAAAACAACCAGGACATCTCTGCCCTGGTGGGTAAGGTCGACATCCGCAAGCTCGAGGAATACCCACAGAACGACGCCGACGCCTACAGCTACTCGGGGGCTCTGTGCCGGGCCAACCAGGGCCTGATGGAATTCGTGGAAATGTTCAAGGCGCCGATCAAGGTCCTGCACCCCTTGCTCACCGCCACCCAGGAAGGTAACTACAACAGTACCGAAGGCCTTGGCGCCATACCGTACACGGGCATCCTGCTGGCGCACTCCAACGAATCGGAGTGGCACACCTTCCGTAACAACAAGAACAACGAAGCGTTCATTGACCGGATCTACATCGTCAAGGTGCCGTACTGCCTGCGCGTCAGCGACGAAATCAAGATCTACGACAAATTGCTGGTCAACAGTTCGCTGTCCAAGGCCCATTGCGCACCGGACACACTGAAGATGCTGGCGCAATTCACGGTGCTGTCGCGGCTCAAAGAGCCTGAAAACTCCAATATCTATTCAAAAATGCGCGTGTACGACGGTGAAAACCTCAAGGACACCGATCCGAAGGCCAAGTCGATCCAGGAATACCGCGACTCGGCCGGCGTCGACGAAGGCATGAATGGCCTGTCTACCCGCTTTGCCTTCAAGATCCTGTCCAAGGTGTTCAACTTCGACCCACACGAAATTGCCGCCAACCCCGTGCACCTGTTGTATGTGCTGGAGCAGCAGATCGAACAGGAGCAGTTCCCTGCCGAAGTGCGCGAGCGCTACCTGCGTTACCTGAAGGAGTACCTGGCGCCGCGTTATATCGAGTTCATCGGCAAGGAAATCCAGACAGCGTACCTGGAGTCCTACAGCGAATACGGTCAGAACATCTTCGACCGCTACGTGCTGTACGCCGACTTCTGGATCCAGGACCAGGAATACCGCGACCCGGAAACCGGCGAGATCCTCAACCGCATCGCGCTCAACGAAGAGCTGGAGAAAATCGAGAAGCCGGCAGGCATCAGCAACCCGAAAGACTTCCGCAACGAGATCGTCAACTTCGTACTGCGCGCACGCGCCAACAACAATGGCAAGAACCCAAGCTGGTTGAGCTACGAAAAACTGCGGGTGGTGATCGAGAAGAAAATGTTCTCCAACACCGAAGACCTGCTGCCGGTCATCAGCTTCAATGCCAAAGCCAGCAAAGAGGACCAGAAGAAACACAACGACTTCGTCACCCGAATGGTGGAGCGTGGTTATACCGACAAGCAGGTGCGCCTGCTGTCGGAGTGGTACCTGCGGGTCAGGAAATCGCAATAAAGCGGCAAGCCGCCTAGTGCCAAGCTACAAGCTGCACGCCAAAAGCTGGCTGGCGCCGGCGCACGCCAGGCGCCAGCATCTGCGGCAGCGATGGCTGCTTTTACTTGCAGCTTGAAGCTTACCGCTTGGAGTCTATGGGCTTGTGGCTTGCAGCTGCTCCAGCTACCGGAGGGACCATGAGCTACGTTATCGACCGCCGCCTGAACGGCAAGAACAAGAGCACGGTCAACCGCCAGCGCTTCCTGCGGCGGTACCGCGAACACATCAAGAAGGCCGTCGAAGAGGCGGTAAGCCGCCGCTCCATCATGGACATGGAACACGGCGAACAGATCAGCATTCCCGGGCGTGATATCGACGAACCGGTGCTGCACCATGGCCGCGGGGGCAAACAGACCATCGTGCACCCCGGCAACAAGGAGTTCACCGCCGGTGAACACATACCCAGGCCGCAAGGCGGGGGCGGGGGGGGCGGCGGCCGTGGCAAGGCCGGCAACTCCGGCGAAGGCATGGACGAGTTCGTCTTCCAGATCACCCAGGAAGAGTTCCTCGAATTCATGTTCGAAGACCTCGAATTGCCCAACCTGGTCAAACGCCACCTGACCGGTGCCGACACGTTCAAGACTGTGCGCGCCGGTATCGCCAACGAAGGCAACCCGTCGCGCATCAACATCGTGCGCACCCTGCGCTCGGCCCACGCCCGGCGTATCGCCCTGACCGGCAGCAGCCGTGCCCTGCTGCGCGAAGCACAGAAGGAGCTGGCGCGCCTGCGCGTAGAGGAACCGGACAACTTCACCGACATCCAGGAAGTCGAACAGGAAATCGAACGCCTCAAGGCACGCATCAACCGCCTGCCGTTTCTCGATACCTTCGACCTCAAGTACAACCTGCTGGTCAAGCAACCGAACCCCAGTTCAAAGGCGGTGATGTTCTGCCTGATGGACGTGTCCGGTTCGATGACCCAGGCGACCAAAGACATCGCCAAGCGCTTCTTCATCCTGCTGTATCTGTTCCTCAAGCGTAATTATGACCGCATCGAAGTTGTGTTCATTCGCCACCACACCAGTGCCCGCGAAGTGGACGAGGAAGAATTTTTCTACTCTCGGGAAACCGGGGGCACCATCGTTTCCAGCGCACTCAAGCTGATGCAGGAGATCATGGCTGAACGCTATCCGGCCAGTGACTGGAACATCTATGCTGCCCAGGCGTCCGACGGCGACAACTGGAACGACGACTCGCCAATCTGCCGCGATATCCTGGCCAAGCAGATCATGCCGCACGTGCAGTACTACACTTACGTCGAAATCACCCCCCGTGAGCACCAGGCGCTGTGGTACGAATACGAACGCATCGGCGAGGCCTTCCCCGACACGTTTGCCCAACAGCAGCTGGTATCGGCCGGCGACATCTACCCGGTCTTCCGTGAACTCTTCCAGCGCAGGTTAGCCACATGACCGCCAGAGCACAGAGACGCCAACCCATTTCCACCGGGTCCGAATGGACGTTCGAACTGATCCAGACCTACGACCGGGAAATCAGCCGCCTGGCCGAACGCTACGCCCTGGACACATACCCCAACCAGATCGAGGTGATCACGGCCGAGCAGATGATGGACGCCTACGCTTCCGTCGGCATGCCGCTGGGCTATCACCACTGGTCCTACGGCAAGCAGTTCCTCAGCACGGAAAAGTCCTATAGCCGTGGCCAGATGGGCCTGGCCTACGAGATCGTGATCAACTCCGACCCCTGCATCGCATACCTGATGGAAGAAAACACCATGTGCATGCAGGCACTGGTGATCGCCCATGCCTGCTATGGGCATAACAGCTTCTTCAAAGGCAACTACCTGTTCCGCACCTGGACGGATGCCAGCTCGATCATCGACTACCTGGTGTTCGCCAAGCAGTACATCGCGCAGTGCGAGGAACGTCACGGCATCGACGCCGTGGAAGACCTGATCGACTCCTGCCATGCCTTGATGAACTATGGCGTAGACCGCTACAAGCGGCCCTACCCTATTTCCGCCGAAGAGGAGCGGCGCCGGCAACAGGAGCGCGAGGAGCACCTGCAGCGGCAGATCAACGACCTGTGGCGCACCATCCCGAAAAGCGCCGACAAGGGCAATGACCGAGATGAAGGGCGCTTCCCCGCCGAACCGCAGGAAAACATCCTGTATTTCATCGAAAAGAACGCCCCGCTGCTGGAACCCTGGCAACGCGAAGTGGTGCGCATCGTGCGCAAGATAGCCCAGTATTTCTACCCGCAGCGCCAGACCCAGGTGATGAACGAAGGCTGGGCAACCTTCTGGCACTACACCCTGATGAACGATTTGTACGACGAGGGGCTGATCACCGAAGGCTTCATGATGGAGTTCCTGCAGTCGCACACCAGTGTGGTGTTCCAGCCTGGTTTCGACAGCCCCTACTACAGCGGCATCAACCCTTACGCGCTGGGCTTTGCGATGTACACCGACATCCGCCGCATGTGCGAGAACCCAACCGAAGAGGATCGCCACTGGTTCCCCGACATTGCCGGCAGTGATTGGCTTTCAACCATCAAGTTCGCCATGAGCAGCTTCAAGGACGAGAGTTTCATCCTGCAATACCTGTCACCCAAGGTAATGCGCGACCTCAAGCTGTTCAGCATTCTCGATGATGACCAGCGGGACGATCTGCTGGTGCCGGCCATTCACGACGAGTCGGGCTACCGGCTTATTCGCGAGCAACTGGCAGCCCAGTACAACCTGGGCAACCGTGAGCCGAACGTGCAGATCTGGAGTGTCGACCGCCGTGGGGACCGCTCCCTCACCCTGCGTCACCAGCAGCACAACCGAAAACCGCTCGGCGACTCGACCGAAGAAGTGCTCAAGCACCTGCATCGGCTGTGGGGCTTCGATATCCACCTGGAGACCGTGCAAGGCGACCAGGTGGTCAAGACCCACCACATGCCGCCACGCGGCGACCACGGCGAGGGCGGTGAATACGGCCGCATGGACCTGGCTGTGATTCACCATCTCTGAAGCCACGCCATGACTGCCGACGGGTTATGCTGTCGGCAGTTATGGAGAGTTGCTCATGCACATTTACAAGGTTGGCGGTGCCGTACGTGACCGCCTGCTCGGCCGACCGGTCAGCGATATCGACTGGCTGGTCGTCGGTGCCAGCGTCGAGGAAATGCTGGCCAAGGGTTACCGCCCGGTCGGCGCCGACTTCCCGGTATTCCTGCACCCGACAACCGGCGAGGAATACGCCTTGGCCCGTACCGAACGCAAAAGCGGGCGCGGCTACGGTGGCTTCACCTTCCATGCCAGCCCTGACGTGACCCTGGAAGAAGACCTGATCCGCCGCGACCTGACCATCAATGCCATGGCCGAAGATGAGGCCGGGCAGGTTCATGACCCTTACCATGGCGCGCGGGATCTGGACCAACGCCTGTTACGCCACGTTTCCCCAGCGTTCGCTGAAGACCCCCTGCGTGTGCTGCGGGTGGCGCGCTTTGCTGCGCGTTATGCCCCCTTGGGCTTTCGGGTCGCCGATGAAACCTTGGAGCTGATGCGCCAGATCAGTGCCTCGGGCGAATTGCAGGCCTTGACTGCCGAGCGCAGCTGGAAGGAAATCGAGCGCGCGCTGATGGAAGCCCAGCCGCAGGTGTTCTTCCAGGTACTGCATGCGTGCGCCGCACTCCGGGAACTGTTGCCTGAGCTTGATAGCGCCCCCCAAGCCCTGGCTGCGCTAGAACAAGCAGCTGCGCATGAACAGCCCCTGCACGTGCGCTGGGCCTGCCTGCTGCACCAGCTGCCCCCCGCTTCGATCAAAACCGTCAACCAGCGCCTCAAGGCGCCGCGGGAATGCCAGGAGCTGGCCCTGCTGACGGGGGAGTGCCTGGTGCAGGCTGATCAGGCGCTGCAGCTGCGTGCCATGTCGCTGCTGGCGCTGTTGCAGAAGTTCGATGTGTACCGGCGCCCGCAGCGGTTTGAGGATTTCCTGGCTGCCTGCGAGATGGCCGCACTGGGGAATGGCAAAGCGGGTTATCCACAGGGCGAGTACTTGCGTGGCGCTGCGGCAGCGGCGCGGGCGGTGGATGTGAAGCCGCTTGTGCAGGCAGGGCTGACTGGCCAGGCACTGGGCGAAGCGCTCAAAGCGCAGCGGCTGAAAGCGCTTGAGGCTTACCGGCACTGCTAGTGCTACCGGCCCTTTCGCGGCTAAAGCCGCTCCCACAGGGGCCTGCGCTGCTTGGAGTTGCCGCCGTACTTGCAGGAGCCACTGTCTTTCTCAAAATTTGCAGAGCCTACGCGATTCACCTGTGGGAGCGGGCATGCCCGCGAAGCAGGCTACGCGGTGTCTGACACCGGCTCCGCCGGTGTTCGCGGGCAGCCGCGAAAAGGCAGGAACAAGCTTACGCCGGCGTCAACTGCAACCCACGCCACTCAAAGGCCACCGGGGCCAGCACCTGGTCGATCTGCGCGTCCTGCCACAACTGCGCCATGGTCTTGCCCGCCCCCGGATGCACCAGTTCCGGCGCCAGCAGCGACAGCGGCCACAACACGAAGGCGTTCTTCAAGATCTCGGCCCGGGGCAGTACCAGCCCATCGAAGTTGCCATGCAGGTCGTCATACATCAGCACGTCGATATCCAGCGGCAACCCTTTGCGGTCAGGCGCATAACGGCCATTGTCGGCCTCGATGAACTTCAGCCGGCGGTCCAGTTCGATCAACGGCAACGCGGTTTGCCCGCTGACCACGAAATTGATGAACGGCCCGCTCTTGATCCCCACCGCCTGGCTTTCAAAAGCCGGAGAACAGCGCATGTCGGTGAGTATCGCGGCCAACGCATCGAGCCCGGCACACAAATGCCCCTCACGGTCGACATTGCTGCCAAGGCCCAGGTAAACCGTGCTCAGAGACATCCGCGCTCGATCTCCACGCCAACACCGCCACGGGCCGCCGGCACCGCGCCAGGCTTGGTCAGCTTCAGCCGCACCCACGGGATGTGGAACTCTTCCATCAAGGCAGCCACCAGACGCTCGGCAAAGGTTTCCACCAGCTCGAAACGGGCCTGCTCGGCGAATGCCTGGATACGCGCCGAAACGCTGGCGTAATCCAGGGCCAGGTTCAGGTCGTCGCCTGCCGCCGCAGGGCGGTTGTCCCAGGCAAAGCTCAAGTCCAGGCGCAAGCACTGGCGAATATCCCGCTCCCAGTCATAGGCACCGATAACGGTATCGACTTCCAGGCCTTCGATAAACACTCTGTCCAAGCACTTTTCTCCACAGCACGACAAGGGCGACTGGCGCCGTTAGAATCAGGGCGTCCTCGCCCGGAATAGTTAGCATGTTTTGGTTACTGGCGTTGCTCGCCTACCTGCTCGGCTCGCTGTCCTTCGCCATTGTCCTCAGCCGCCTCTCGGGCAGCCCGGACCCGCGTTCCAGTGGGTCAGGCAATGCCGGCGCTACCAACATGCTACGCCTGGCAGGCCGTAAAATGGCGATCCTGACCCTGCTTGGCGACCTGTGCAAGGGCCTGTTGCCAGTATTGCTCGCCCGCCTCGCCGGGCTGGACCTGCAAGAGCAGGCCTGGGTAGGCGTGTATGCAGTACTGGGCCACCTGTTTCCAGTGTACTTCCGCTTCCAGGGTGGCAAGGGCGTGGCGACGGCTGCCGGCATGCTCATTGGCCTGTATTTCCCCGCCGCGCTGCTGGCGGTTGGCGCCTGGCTGCTGATTTTCTACCTCACCCGTACCAGCTCGCTGGCCGCGCTGATCGCCACCCCGCTGACCTTGCCATTGCTGGCCTGGCGCGAGCCGGAAGCCCTGCTGCCGATCACCGTGCTCACCGCCCTGATCGTCTGGAGCCACCGCAGCAACCTGCGCGATTTGTTTGCCGGGCGCGAACGCCACTTCTGAACCTTGCAGCGGCCGTTACAGCGGTGGCAATTGCTCCATCGGCCAGCGTGCCTGCACGCTGATCCCCAGGCCCTGCTGCTGCCCAGCCAGCAGCCGCTGGCAGCCGGCATAGGCGATCATCGCGCCGTTGTCGGTGCAGAACTGCGGCCGCGCGTAATACACGTTGCCCTTCATGCCGGCCAGCATCTCTTCCAGCGAGGCGCGCAGGGCCTTGTTGGCACTTACGCCCCCGGCGATGACCAGGCGCTTGAGGCCAGTCTGCTTGAGGGCCCGCTTGCACTTGATGGTCAAAGTCTCTACCACCGCCTGCTGGAATGCCAGAGACACGTCGCAACGGGTTTGCTCGCCGTCGTCGCCAGCATTCTTGCACTGCTGCCAGGTGTTCAGGGCGAACGTCTTCAGGCCACTGAAGCTGAATTCCAGCCCAGGACGATCGGTCATCGGCCTGGGGAACACAAAGCGCCCCGGCACGCCCTGCTCGGCCAGGCGCGCGATTTCCGGGCCACCCGGGTAATTCAGGCCAATCAGCTTGGCGGTCTTGTCGAAGGCCTCGCCAGCGGCATCGTCCAGGCTCTCGCCCAGCAACTCGTATTGGCCGATGCCATCCACCCGAACCAACTGGGTATGGCCACCGGACACCAACAAAGCGACGAACGGAAACTCGGGCGGGTTTTCCTCCAGCATGGGCGCCAGCAGGTGGCCTTCCATGTGGTGTACGCCAATTGCCGGAATGTCCCAGGCAAATGCCAGCGCCTGGGCGCACGACGCCCCCACCAGCAAGGCCCCGACCAGGCCGGGGCCGGCGGTATACGCGATGGCGTCGATCTCGGTGGCGACACAGCCCGCCTCGTCCAGCACCTGGCGGATGAGGGGCAGCATGCGCTTGACGTGGTCACGCGAGGCAAGCTCGGGCACCACACCGCCAAACACGCGGTGCAGGTCGATCTGGCTGAACAGCGCGTCGGCCAACAAACCGCGTTCGCTGTCGTATAATGCGACGCCAGTTTCGTCGCAGGATGTTTCCAATCCCAGTACTAGCATGGGCTCGTCCCTTGTGGGGGCTGAATTCGAAGCCGCGCATGATAGTCCCCGTGCCGAGTGCCGACCAGCGGTTTTCGATCAGAGGCTTTGCATTCCGGCTTGCTAAGGGTTAACATCCGCAACCCTTGAAAACCGACGTTCTCCAGCACACCTTTGTTTTGCCAGGAGCACGTCTACCCCGGTAATGAATTAAGGTAGCCCTGGATGCCAGCCGTCAAAGTTAAAGAGAACGAACCCTTCGACGTAGCTCTGCGTCGTTTCAAGCGCTCCTGCGAAAAAGCCGGTGTACTGGCTGAAGTTCGTAGCCGCGAGTTTTACGAGAAGCCGACCGCAGAGCGTAAGCGCAAAGCAGCTGCTGCTGTTAAGCGTCACGCCAAGAAAGTTCAGCGCGAACAGCGCCGCGCCGTTCGTCTGTACTAATACAGGCGTTCAACGCAAAGCTTCTGCCCTGCCCGGCTAACGCCGGGCGATGGCAGTGGTCGTTTTACACTTGGGCAGCCAGCCCAAGGCCCCGCACAAGCTTCACGCGAACTGCATACGGGCAACCTGCCTGAAACGTCAGAGCTGGTCTTCGCTGTTCCATGACCAGACGTGCACGTCAGACTGACGGGCCCCTAGTGGCCGGCGGCGAGCACACATTTCCTCGCACCATATCAAGCGGCACCCGCCCCATTCGGCGCGCGAGCGATTAGACTTGCCAGTTGCCAGATGACGAGACTGCCATGGCCGGGCTGATTCCCCAGAGCTTCATTGACGACCTGATCAACCGCCTCGACATCGTCGACGTGGTGAGTTCGCGCGTCCAGCTGAAAAAAACCGGCAAGAACTACTCCGCCTGCTGCCCGTTCCACAAGGAAAAAACCCCTTCCTTTACGGTCAGCCCCGACAAGCAGTTCTACTACTGCTTCGGCTGCGGCGCCGGTGGCAACGCCCTGGGCTTTGTCATGGACCACGACAACCTGGATTTCCCCCAGGCCGTCGAGGAGCTGGCCCGCGCCGCCGGCATGGAAGTACCCCGCGAACAAGGCCGCCGTGACAACAAGCCACGCCAGCCCACCGATTCGCCGCTGTACCCGCTGCTGGATGCAGCCTCCGAGTTCTACCGCCAGGCGTTGCGTAGCCACCCGACCCGCAAGGCAGCGGTGGACTACCTCAAAGGCCGTGGCCTGTCCGGGGAAATTGCCCGCGACTTCTGCCTGGGCTTCGCCCCGCCCGGCTGGGACAACCTGCTCAAGCACCTGGGCGCCGATACCCTGCAGCAGAAGGTGATGATCGATGCCGGCCTGCTGATCGAGAACGCCGAAAGCGGCAAGCGCTACGATCGCTTCCGCGACCGGGTAATGTTCCCGATCCGTGACAGCCGCGGGCGCATCATCGCCTTTGGTGGCCGGGTGCTCGGCGACGACAAACCCAAGTACCTGAACTCCCCGGAAACCCCGGTATTCCACAAGGGCCAGGAACTGTACGGGTTGTACGAGGCGCGCAAGCACAACCGCAACCTCGACGAAATCATCGTTGTCGAGGGCTACATGGATGTCATCGCCCTTGCTCAGCAAGGCTTGCGCAATGCCGTGGCCACCCTTGGCACGGCCACCAGCGAAGAACACCTCAAGCGCCTGTTCCGCGTGGTGCCCAGCGTGCTGTTCTGCTTCGACGGCGACCAGGCCGGGCGCAAAGCGGCATGGCGCGCGCTGGAATCGGCGTTGCCCAACCTGCAGGACGGCCGCCGGGCGCGCTTCCTGTTCCTGCCTGAAGGCGAAGACCCAGACAGCCTGGTACGCGCCGAAGGCACCGACGCCTTCATGGCCCGCATCAACCAGCACGCCCAGCCGCTGGCCGACTACTTCTTCGAGCAACTGGGCGTCGAAGCCGACCCGCGCTCGCTGGAAGGCAAGGCCCACATGGCGACCCTGGCCGTACCGTTGATCGAAAAGATTCCCGGCGCCAACCTGCGCCAGCTGATGCGCAACCGCCTGAAAGAAATCACCGGCCTCGACCCTCAACAGGTCGAGCAACTGGCCCAGCAGGCACCCGCGCCCAGCAGCATGCCGGACTACGACCCTGGCTACGATTACGACGCCATGGCCAGCTACACCCCCGACTTCGGCGACATGCCACAGTTCGAGCCGGCGCCGTTCCAGCAGGAGCAGGCCTGGAAGCCCAACAAGGGCGGCGCCAAGAAGCCGTGGGGCGACAAGCCATGGGACAAGAACCGCAAGGGCGGGAAAAACTGGCAGCGCAACGAAGCGCCGCCACGGGTGCCGGCGCCGGTCGAGCCACCTACCCTGGCGGCCCTGCGCACCCTGCTGCACCACCCGCTGCTGGCGGGCAAGGTGGAAGATGCCAGCCACTTTGCCGACGAAGAGCACCTGTACAGCCAGCTGCTGGTGGCATTGATCGAAGCCGCACAGAAAAATCCTGGGCTAAGCTCAATGCAGCTGATTGCTCGCTGGCATGGCACCGAACAGGGCCGCCTGCTGCGAGCCTTGGCAGAAAAGGAATGGCTGATCGTGGCCGACAACCTTGAACAACAGTTTTTCGACACCATTACTAGCTTGTCCGCCCGCCAACGCGAGCGCAGCCTGGAACAACTGCTCAGGAAATCACGTCAAAGCGAATTGACCAGCGAGGAAAAAACCCAGCTCCTCGCCTTGCTGAGCCGGAATGTTCCCGCACAAACGCCGACCTCATCTGGCGCGTGAGGCCCATGCTCGGGTATAATCCTCGGCTTGTTTTTTGCCCGCCAAGACCTTCAGTGGATAGGGTGTTATGTCCGGAAAAGCGCAACAGCAGTCTCGTATCAAAGAGTTGATCACCCGCGGTCGTGAGCAGGGCTACCTGACTTACGCGGAGGTCAACGACCACCTGCCTGAGGATATTTCAGATCCGGAACAGGTGGAAGACATCATCCGCATGATCAACGACATGGGGATCAACGTATTCGAGAGTGCTCCGGATGCGGATGCCCTTCTGTTGGCGGAAGCCGACACCGACGAAGCCGCGGCCGAAGAAGCCGCTGCTGCGTTGGCGGCAGTTGAAACCGATATCGGCCGCACGACCGACCCGGTGCGCATGTACATGCGCGAAATGGGTACAGTCGAGCTGCTGACCCGCGAAGGCGAGATCGAAATCGCCAAGCGTATCGAGGAAGGCATTCGTGAAGTCATGGGCGCCATCGCCCACTTCCCGGGCACTGTCGATTACATTCTCGGCGAATATGACCGTGTCACCGCCGAAGGTGGCCGCCTGTCCGATGTGCTCAGCGGTTACATCGACCCTGATGACAATATCGCAGCGCCCACCGACGAAGTGCCAGTCATCGGCGCCAAGGCCCCAGCGGCCAAGGAAGAGTCGGACGACGAAGACGAAGAAAGCGAAGGCAGTGACGACGAAGAAGAGACCGAAAGCGGTCCCGACCCCGTTGTCGCCGCCCAGCGTTTCGGTGCGGTCAACGACCAGCTTCAGGTCACCAACAAGGTTCTGAAGAAACACGGTCGCAGTCACAAGGAAAGCATCGAGGCCCTGCAGGCCCTGGCTGACCTGTTCATGCCGATCAAACTGGTACCGAAGCAGTTCGAGGTACTGGTCGAGCGTGTTCGTGACGCCCTGAGCCGTCTGCGCCAGCAAGAACGCGCCATCATGCAACTGTGCGTGCGTGACGCCCGCATGCCGCGCGCCGACTTCCTGCGCCTGTTCCCCAGCAACGAAACCGACCAGACCTGGAGCGGTGACCTGGCCAAGCGCAACACCAAATGGGCAGCCGCCCTGGGTGAAAAGGACGCCGCCATCGTTGCTTGCCAGCAAAAGCTGATCGACCTTGAGACCGAAACCGGCCTGACCGTTGCCGAGATCAAGGAAATCAACCGTCGCATGTCGATCGGTGAAGCCAAGGCCCGCCGCGCCAAGAAAGAAATGGTCGAGGCAAACCTGCGTCTGGTTATCTCCATCGCCAAGAAGTACACCAACCGTGGCCTGCAGTTCCTCGACCTGATCCAGGAAGGCAACATCGGCTTGATGAAGGCGGTAGACAAGTTCGAATACCGTCGTGGTTACAAGTTCTCGACCTACGCCACCTGGTGGATTCGTCAGGCAATCACCCGTTCGATCGCTGACCAGGCTCGCACCATTCGTATTCCAGTGCACATGATCGAGACGATCAACAAGCTCAACCGTATTTCCCGGCAGATGCTGCAGGAAATGGGTCGCGAACCGACCCCGGAAGAGCTGGGTGAGCGCATGGAAATGCCTGAGGACAAGATCCGCAAGGTGTTGAAAATCGCCAAAGAGCCGATTTCCATGGAAACCCCGATCGGTGACGACGAAGACTCGCACCTGGGCGACTTCATCGAGGACTCGACCATGCAGTCCCCGATCGACGTAGCCACGGTCGAAAGCCTGAAAGAAGCTACCCGTGACGTGCTCTCGGGCCTGACCGCACGCGAAGCCAAGGTGCTGCGCATGCGTTTCGGTATCGACATGAACACCGACCATACCCTCGAAGAGGTAGGCAAGCAGTTTGACGTGACCCGTGAGCGGATCCGTCAGATCGAAGCCAAGGCGTTGCGCAAATTGCGCCACCCGACGCGCAGCGAGCACCTGCGCTCCTTCCTCGACGAGTGATGAACAAACCCCGGCCCAGGCCGGGGTTTTTCTTTTCTGCCTTCTGAGCCACAGCTGACACGAGGCATGTGCGATCCCCTGTGGGTGCGGCTTCAACCGCGAACACCGGCAAAGCCCGGTGCCATACACCACGCCGCCCCGGCATTGGCGCAAGGCACTGTTGTATCTGACAAAAGGCCTCTTGTTCTTCCGCACACCAGCAGCAATGCCCGTCTACACTCGACTTCAGACCACCTGAAAGCGAGGCCGTCATGCCCCTGAAGCCGGCCATCCTGTTGCTGATCCTGATTGCCTGGAACACAACGGCCGGCGCCCTTACCCTGACAGACGAGGAGCAAGCCTGGCTGGCTGCCCACCCGCAGCTGAGACTGGGCGTAGATGCCTCCTGGCCGCCGTTCGAGTTCCGCGACCAGGAGGGCCGCTACCAGGGATTGGCCGCCGATTACATCACCAAGATCCAGCAACGCCTGGGCGTGACAATGAAACCGGTCGAGCCCAGTAACTGGACCGAGGTATTGGCACAGGCACGCGAAAACCGTATCGACTTGCTGCCCGGCATCATGTCGACCCCAGAACGCCAGGCCTACCTGTCCTTCACCCGGCCATACCTGGACTTTCCCATCGTGATCCTCGCCCACAAGGGCGGCGCTCAACCGCACAACCTGCAAGACCTGTATGGGCTGAAAATTGCCGTGGTCGAAAATTATGCGCCACATGAGTTGCTGCGCACCCACCACCCAGACCTCAACCTGGTGGCACTGCCTAACGTCAGCTCGGCACTACAGGCCTTGGCCACCGACCAGGTGGATGCTGTGGTCGGGGACTTGGCATCGAGTATCTGGAGCCTGCGCCAGCTGAAGCTTGATGGCCTGTATGTCAGCGGTGAAACGCCCTATCGCTATCAACTGGCCATGGCCGTGCCGCGCAACAATCCAGTACTGGTCGGCATTCTCGACAAAGTGATGGCCGACATGAGCAGCGGCGAAATCAGCGAGATCCAGCAGCGCTGGGTGGGCAATGTGGTCGACCAGCGGATGTTCTGGTCCGACTTGCTGGTGTACGGCCTGCCAACCGTGCTGTTCCTGATGGGCGTACTGGCCATTGTCATCCGCATCAACCGCCGGCTCAGCTCGGAAATTTCCCGCCGCATTGCCCTGGAGCAGGAGCTGCGCAGCAGTGAATACCACTACCGTGGGCTGGTCGAAAGCCTTTCAGCCATTGCCTGGGAAGCCGACGCCAATGACTATACCTATAGCTATGTGTCACCCCACGCCGAGGGCCTGCTCGGCTACCCGCTGACCGACTGGCTGAAACCGGGCTTCTGGCGCAGCATACTGCATCCGGAAGATGCCCTCTGGGCCCAGGCCTACTGTGACAGCGAAACCGCCGCTGGGCGCGACCACAGCCTCGACTACCGAGTCATCCGCGCCGACGGCCAAGCGCTTTGGGTACGCAACATCGTCAGCATGATCGAACATGGCCACCACCCCGTGATGCGCGGCCTGATGATCGACATCAGCGAAACCAAGCGCACCGAGGACGCCCTGCGGTTGTCCGAGCAAAAATTCGCCTCGGTGTTCCAGCAATGCCCCGACATCCTGCTTATCGCCCGCCACAGCGATGGCTGCCTGCTGGAGGTGAACGAGGCGTTCGAGGAACAGATCGGCCTGGCCCCGGACCAGGTGATCGGCCGTACCGCTACCGAGCTCAACCTGTGGGGCGTAGAAGGCAGCGGACCACGGGTGCTGGAACGCCTGCACCAAGGCGGTATCCGCAACCTGGAAATGACCTTCCGCCGCAGCAATGGCCAATTGTTTACCGGCCTGACCTCAGCGGAAACCTTCGAGCTCGACGGCACCCCCGCCTTGGTGGTCGCGGTACGCGACATCAGCCAGCTCAAGGAAACCCAGCAGCAGCTGCAAACCTCTGAAGAAAAATTCGCCAAGGCCTTCCATGCCTCACCCGACGGGCTGCTGCTGTCGCGCCAGAGTGACGGCTTGCTGCTGGAGGTGAACGAAGGCTTCTGCCGCCTGACCGGCTACGATCTGAACCCGACCATCGACCAGACGTCGCTGGACCTTGGTATCTGGGTCGACCTCAACGAGCGCAAACGCCTGGTCGACCAGTTGAACCGCGACGGCTTCGTGCGTGATTTCACCTGCCACATTCGCCGCAGCGACGGGCAAATTCGCTTGTGCGAACTCTCAGCAAGGCCACTGCCGATTGCTGGGATCGACTGCATGCTGACCATTGCCCGCGACATCACCGAACGCCACCTCATGCAAGAAAAACTGCAACTGGCCGCCACGGTATTCGAGAACACTGCCGAGGGCGTACTGATTACCGACATCGACCAGCGCATCAGTGCGGTCAACCGTGCGTTCAGCGAAATCACCGGCTACAGCGAAATCGAAGCCCTCGGCCAAACGCCACGCCTGCTCGCCTCCGGCCAGCACGACAGTGCCTTCTACGCCGCCATGTGGCACCAGTTGACCGCTGAAGGCCACTGGCAAGGCGAGATCTTCAACAAACGCAAGAGCGGGGAGCTTTACCCCAGCTGGCTGACCATCAGCGCCGTGCGCAACACCGAGCGCGAAATCACTCATTTCGTCGCTGTGTTCGCTGATATTTCCAGCCTCAAGCATGCCCAGGCCAAGCTCGACTACCAGGCCCACCACGACCCACTGACCGGCCTGCCCAACCGCGCCCTGTTCGAGAACCGCCTACAGGCTGCACTGGCCTGTGCGCAGGTGTCCAACCGCCAGGGTGCGGTGCTGTTCCTTGACCTTGACCGCTTCAAGCACATCAACGACAGCCTCGGCCACCCGGTCGGCGACCTGCTGCTAAAAGGCATCGCCCAGCGCCTGAAAGAGCAGGTACGTGACGTCGACACCGTGGCCCGCCTGGGTGGCGACGAGTTCATCATCCTGCTGCCCGGCCTGCACAAGCCCAGCGACGCCAGCTCCATCGCCAACAAATTGCTGGCTTGCTTCAACGCACCGTTCCAGGCTGGCGAACACGAATTCTTCACCAGCGCCAGCATTGGCATCAGCCTGTATCCACAAGACGGCAGCGACGTCGCCACGCTGATCCGCAACGCCGATGCCGCCATGTACCGCTCCAAGGCCAAGGGCCGCAACCGCGTCGAAGCCTACACCCGCGACCTCACCGCCCAGGCCAGCGAACGCATTGCCCTGGAGCATGAACTGCGCCGCGCCGTGGAGCGCAATGAAATGAGCCTGTGCTTCCAGCCCAAGCTCAGCCTCAAGACCCAGAGCCTGGTCGGCGCCGAAGCACTGATCCGCTGGAGCCACCCGACCTTCGGTGAAGTGCCGCCTGAGCACTTCATCCACCTGGCCGAAGAGAACGGCACCATCCTGCAGTTGGGTGACTGGGTACTGGAGCAGGCCTGCCGGCAGATGCATCGCTGGAAGCGGGACTATGAAGCGTTCGGCCCGCTTTCGATCAACCTGGCTGGGGCCCAGTTGCGCCATCACGGCCTGGCCAAACGCATCGAGCAATTACTCAAGACCTACGGCCTGAAGGCTGGCGACCTGCAGTTGGAAATTACCGAGAACTTCATCATGAGCCAGGCCGAAGAAGCCTTGGTCGTGCTTCACCAGCTGAAGAAACTGGGCGTGCAGTTGGCAATTGACGACTTCGGCACGGGCTATTCATCGCTGAGTTACCTCAAGCGCCTGCCGCTGGATATCCTCAAGATCGACAAATCGTTCATCCGCGGCCTGCCTGACGACCCCCACGATGCAGCCATCGCCCGGGCGATCATCGCGCTGGGCCGCAGCATGCAATTGACCATCATTGCCGAAGGGGTGGAAAACCAGGCGCAGCAGCGTTTCCTGGCAGCGGAAGGCTGCGAGCAGATCCAGGGCTACATCGTCAGCCTGCCACTGCCGCCAGAGGAATTCGCTGCTTCGTTCCTTCGCATAGCACTATCGGATCTTTCAGATGGCACAGGTGCGAAACCCTCGTTATAATCCGGCCACTTACTGAGGGCCTATAGCTCAGTCGGTTAGAGCAGAGGACTCATAATCCTTTGGTCCACGGTTCGAGTCCGTGTGGGCCCACCAGCTACTGAAAAGCCGCGCGAATGCGCGGCTTTTTCATTCCGGGCAATATGCTTCGGAGCGTGCTCTGGCCCCCGCCTTATCTGCTTGATGCACAAATCCTAGGGGCGCTATGCACCCCTTCGCGACACAAGGCCGCTCCTGCAAGGACCGCGTCGGCAGCGGCTGGCCTTGCCCTGATTGGCATTGGCTGGCTAGGCTAGCGGGCCAACCGTAGAGACTCGCCATGTCGGATGCCCGCCTTATCACCCTGGATGAAATCGATCGCCAGCTGATCGCCCTGCTGCAGATCAACGCCCGTGAAAGCGTGGCTAACCTCGCTCGCCAGCTAGGTATCGCCCGTACCACGGTCAACTCGCGCCTGGAGCGGCTGGAGAAGACCAAGGTCATTGCCGGTTATGGCGTGCGCCTTGGCCAAAGCGTGATCGGTGGCGGGCTGCAAGCGTATGTGGGGATCAAGGTGCAACCGCGCTCCGGCAAGGACGTGGTGCGGCGTTTGAGTGCCATGGGGCAAGTGCAGCAGTTGTGCGCGGTAAGCGGCGAATTCGACTACGTGGCTTGGCTGCGCACGGACTCACCCGAGCAACTGGACCAGTTGCTTGACCAGATCGGCAGTGTCGACGGGGTGGAGAAAACCACCACGTCGATCATCCTCAGCAGCAAGGTGGACCGCGGTCAGCCGCTGTGAGCGGGCCTGGCGGTCAGGCTTCCTGACCGTCGAGCAGGCCATCGAGGATGGCCGACAGGCTTTCGGCAGAATGCTGCATCGACCAGACAATGTCACGGCTGCGCTCTGGGGCGTGGTGTTGCGCGTAGTCAGAGGCAATCTGGTTGAGGCCACGGGCTAGCAGGCAGGCGTGGACCAAGGCGTCGGCGGCGTCGATGCCGGGGCGGATGGCGAAGAGCGGCGGGTGGCTGGCTTCGCAGTTGCAGAAGGGCTTTTCGGCGGTGGGTTTGAGTTTTTCGGGTCGGTCAGAATCCGTCTGTTTCATGATGCAATTCCCAAATTGAGCCTTGAGGAAACTGCCTACCGACTCCTTCTCACGGGAAATAGGTGGCAGCCATGCACGGGGTGAGAACCGGCCAACTTGGAAATCCGGCCAGGCCAAAGCCTGCCCGCGCACGGCTGCCATGACACAAGCCTTGGTGCGAAGTTGAATGATGGGTTCTCACACCCAGTCGCCCTTAGAACGGCGACCCGGTGAAGTTAACCCTGAGACATTTTCCGCGCAGCCAGACCGGGGCTATAGCGGGTGTAGGGTAATTCTTTATCTCAAGTCATGGATGTAGGACGTATCTGATCACCCAGATCGCAAGTGCTACACAGCCCGTTGTAGGAGCGGCCTTGTGTCGCGAAAGGGGGGCGAAGCGCCCCCAGGATTTGTGCATAGAGCAGATGTTGCTGGGGCCGCTTTGCGGCCCTTTCGCGACACAAGGCCGCTCCTACAACGGGCAAGTGTTCGTCATAATGTATTTTTTAAAATAGATTTCGACTCAGAAAACGACATTAAGACAACACTCTGCATCTTAATTACGAACCCCGCTGTCCCTAAAATGACCACCAGGCATCTCCTATACTCAGGCTCTGCTCCCCGCGCAGCCCCTCTGGCAAGGTCACTTCATGAACAAGAAAAACCGCCACCCCGCCGACGGCAAGAAGCCGATCACCATCTTTGGCCCGGACTTTCCCTTCGCTTTCGACGACTGGCTTGAACACCCGGCAGGCCTTGGCAGTATCCCGGCTGAACGCCACGGTGAAGAGGTGGCCATCGTAGGTGCGGGCATCGCCGGCCTGGTGGCGGCGTACGAACTGATGAAGCTGGGCCTCAAGCCGGTGGTCTACGAGGCCTCCAAGCTTGGCGGCCGCCTGCGCTCGCAAGCCTTCAACGGCACCGACGGGATCGTTGCCGAACTCGGCGGCATGCGCTTCCCGGTGTCGTCCACTGCCTTTTACCACTATGTGGACAAGCTAGGCCTGGAAACCAAGCCGTTCCCCAACCCGCTGACCCCGGCGTCGGGCAGTACGGTGATCGACCTGGAGGGCCAGACCTACTACGCCGAGAAGGCCGCCGACCTGCCGCAACTGTTCCATGAAGTGGCCGACGCCTGGGCCGATGCGCTGGAAAGCGGTGCCCAGTTCTCCGACATTCAGCAAGCCATCCGCGACCGTGATGTCACCCGCCTGAAGGAACTGTGGAACAAGCTGGTACCGCTGTGGGACGACCGCACCTTCTATGACTTCGTCGCCACCTCGCGCTCGTTCGCCAAGCTGAGCTTCCAGCACCGCGAGGTGTTCGGCCAGGTGGGCTTCGGCACGGGCGGGTGGGACTCGGACTTCCCCAACTCGATGCTGGAAATTTTCCGCGTGGTCATGACCAACTGCGACGACCATCAGCACCTGGTAGTCGGCGGCGTTGAGCAGGTGCCACAAGGTATCTGGCGCCATGTACCGGAGCGCTGCGTGCACTGGCCACAGGGCACCAGCCTTAGCGCACTGCACGGCGGCGCGCCGCGTACCGGTGTAAAACGTATCGCCCGCGCAGCCGACGGGCGCCTGGCGGTTACCGACAACTGGGGGGACACCCGCCACTACAGTGCCGTGCTCACCACCTGCCAGACCTGGCTGCTGACCACGCAGATCGACTGCGAGGAATCGCTGTTCTCGCAAAAAATGTGGATGGCCCTGGACCGGACCCGCTACATGCAGTCCTCGAAGACCTTCGTCATGGTCGACCGGCCGTTCTGGAAGGACAAAGACCCGCAAACCGGCCGCGACCTGATGAGCATGACCCTCACCGACCGCCTCACCCGCGGCACATACCTGTTCGATAACGGTGACCACAAACCGGGGGTCATCTGCCTGTCCTACGCGTGGATGAGCGATGCGCTGAAGATGCTGCCGCACCCGGTGGAAAAGCGCGTGCAACTGGCCCTGGATGCGCTGAAGAAGATCTACCCGAAAACCGACATTGCCGGGCACATCATCGGCGACCCGATCACCGTGTCCTGGGAAGCCGACCCGTACTTTCTCGGCGCCTTCAAGGGTGCATTGCCGGGCCACTACCGCTACAACCAGCGCATGTACGCGCACTTCATGCAGCAGGACATGCCCGCCGAACAGCGCGGCATGTTCATCGCCGGGGACGACGTGTCGTGGACACCTGCCTGGGTCGAGGGCGCGGTGCAAACTTCGCTGAATGCGGTGTGGGGTATCATGAACCACTTCGGTGGCCGTACCCACCCCGACAACCCAGGCCCTGGCGACGTGTTCGACGAAATCGGCCCGATCGCCCTGGCCGACTGACACGCAGGAGGCAACATGCGCATCGCTCTGTTCCAGGGCCATCCCCAGCCGCTGGATGTACCCGGCAACCTGCAACGGCTACGCCAGCAGGCGCAGCTGGCAGTTGAACGTGGCGCGCAGTTGCTGGTGTGCCCGGAAATGTTCCTCAGCGGCTACAACATCGGCCTGGCTCAGGTGGAGCACCTGGCCGAGGCGGCCGATGGTCCGGCGGCCATGGCGGTGGTGGAAATCGCCCAGGCGCACCGCATCGCCATTGTCTATGGCTACCCGGAGCGCGGCGAGGACGGGGCGATCTACAACAGCGTGCAGTTGATCGACGCGCATGGGCGCAGCCTGAGCAACTACCGCAAGACCCACTTGTTCGGCGAACTGGACCGTTCGATGTTCAGCCCCGGCCCGGATCACTTCCCAGTGGTACAGCTGGAGGGCTGGAAGGTCGGCCTGCTGATCTGCTACGACATCGAGTTCCCGGAGAACGCCCGGCGCCTGGCACTGAACGGTGCCGAGCTGATTCTGGTGCCAACGGCGAACATGGCGCCCTACGATTTCACCTGCCAGGTGACCGTGCGGGCGCGGGCGCAGGAGAACCAGTGTTATCTGGTGTATGCCAACTACTGCGGGGCAGAGGGGCAGATCCAGTATTGCGGGCAAAGCAGCATCATCGGCCCGGACGGCAGCCTGCTGGCGATGGCCGGGCACGATGAATGCCTGTTGTTGGCCGAACTTGAGCATGAGCGGGTGGTGCAGGGGCGCGCGGCCTTCCCCTACCTGAGCGATCTGCGCCAGGAGCTGCACCTGCGTCAAGGCTGACGGGGGCCGCTTCGCGGCCCATTCGCAGGCAAGCCAGCTCCCTCATCGACCCCGTGAACCTAAAGCGCTGTACAGTGCCTGTGGGAGCGGGCTGGCCCGCGAAGGGGCCGGGCCTGGGAACAAATGGGTTAGCATGGAAACCGAGCAACCGGAGCCCGCCATGCCTGACGCCACCCGCCACCTGACCCTCGCCAACGGCCTGCAGCTGACCCTGCGCCACGCCCCGCGCCTGAAGCGCTCGGCAGCCGCACTGCGGGTGCACGCGGGCAGCCACGATGCCCCCGCCAAATGGCCCGGCCTGGCGCACTTTCTCGAACACCTGTTCTTCCTCGGTACCTCCCGCTTTGCGCTGAACGATGGCTTGATGCGCTACGTGCAAACCCTCGGCGGCCAAGTCAACGCCAGCACCCGCGAACGTACTACCGATTTTTTCTTCGAAGTGCCACCCAATGCTTTGGCCGGCGGCCTCGAGCGCCTGTGCCAGATGCTTGCCGAACCCGACCTGGGCAGCGAGCGCCAGCGCCGCGAACGCGAGGTGATTCATGCCGAATTCATCGCCTGGTCCCGCAATCCGCAGGCCCAGCAGCAGTTCGCCTTGCTGCAAGCGGCCGCGCCTGGCCATCCGCTGGGCGCATTCCATGCCGGCAACCGTTACACCCTGGCCCTGCAGGATCCGCGCTTCCAGCAAGCGCTCGGCGGTTTTCACCGGCGCTTCTACCAGGGCGGGCAGATCACCTTGAGCCTGTGCGGCCCACAACCGCTGGCTGAACTGGAGCGAATCGGCCGCCAACATGCCGGGCTATTCGCTGTGGGGCGGCCTGTGGCTCAGGCGCAGCCACCCTGCCTGTCGGCAGCGGCCGACCCGCTGGTGTTCACGCACCAGCACCTCCCAAACGGCGCCGAGCAAGCGCTGGAGCTGCTGGCCACCGGCCTTGAAGACAGCCGCCCCGGTACCTGGCTGGGCACCCTGCGTGAGCGTGGCTGGCTGCACAGTTTCAAAGCTGAAACACTGTATGCATTCGCCGGTCAGTTGCTGTGGCACCTCGACCTCAAGCTCAGTGCCAACGCCTGCCCGGACGAAGCCCGCGACCTGCTGCACGGCTGGTTCAGTTTCATGCGCCAAACCGACCGCCGTTCGCTGAACCAGCAGTTCGGTGTGTTGCAGCGCAGCCGCGCGCACAGCGCAAGCGCACTGGAGCTAGCCCGCCGGGACAGCGCAGGCCGGCCGTTCGCCCAACTGGATGCCCAAGGCCTGCACGCGCTGGATGCGCTGCTTGATGATTTGCCCTGCGCCGAGTGCGGCCATTGGCAATTGCCGCCAGCCGACCCGTTGCTCAGCGCCGAACTGCCCAATGCCAACGCGCAGCCGCTGCCGGCGGCGCTGACCATCAGTGGCCAGCTCCCGCCCTCGCGCCAGTACGCGGCGCTGTACCTGCGCTGGCAGGTGCCTTCGCCCTTGCGCCAGCCGCTGAAACGGGTGCTCGAACAGGCCCTGGCGCCGTTGCAGGAACGTTGTGAACGCGCCTCGCTGCAACTGCAATTCACCAGTGCCGGCGCTTACTGGCAGCTGCGCTGCGCCGGGCAGCCAGCAGCGGTGCTGCGCACAACGCAACAGGCCTTGGGGTTGCTGCGCGAACCGCCTGCCAGCTGCTGGCAAGCCAGCCCCGCGCAGACCCCAGCATTGATACCCATCCGCCTGTTGCTGCAGCAACTGCCGGATGCGGTAGCCGGTGGCCTGCCTGAAACAGCGCCGGATTGCTCGCTGGGGCAACAGCACCTCGCTAGCCTGTGGCAGCAATCGCACTGGCATGGCTTGGCCACGGGTTTCGACGCCCGGGCGCTGGGCGCACTAAGTGTTGCCGTGCAGCAGTGCCCCGGCCAAGGCGCGCGGCCTACGCCGGCACCCAGCTGGGCCAGCAAGCGCTGGTACCACGTTAGCGCACCAGGCAGTGAACACGCCCTGCTGCTGTTCTGCCCACTGGCTGCGGCAGACGAAGCCCGCGGCCGCGTGCTCGCCCAATTACTGCAAGGCCCGGTGTACCAAAGGCTGCGGGTGGAACTGCAACTGGGCTACGCGGTATTCAGTGCCTTTCGCCAGATCGAGGGCGTGGGTGGCCTGTTGTTCGGTGTGCAGTCTCCGCACACGGACCAGGTTCAGGTCCTTGACCACCTGACGGCCCTGCTGCGCCAGGGCGTTACCCTTGACGCCGGGATTCGCCAGGCCTTGGCCGACCAATTTGCCGAGCCGGCCATGGCCAACGCGGAGGTCACCGAGTGGGCATGGCAGACACACCTGGCTACACAACCAGGCCAGCTCGATGGCCTGCGCAGGTCTATCCTGAACACGCGGCAGACGGATCTGGACCAGTTGCTCAGCAACCTGCTCGATGCGGGTGCTGTCTGGCTTTGCCTGGCCAACGCTGCCGCGCCAGACACTTCCTGGCAGGGCGAAAGCCCATGATTGTTACGCAAAGTGCAATGGCACTTTTCGAATAATTAACCTTTCGGTACAAATTTTTCTTGTAAGATAGCGCAATCCCAGTTCTGGGAACCTCCTGCGCATGGCGGTACCCAAGTAGTAGCTGAGCAAACCCAAACCCATCCGGAAGGAGTAACTCCATGTGGACCAAACCTGCTTACACTGATCTGCGTATCGGCTTCGAAGTCACCATGTACTTCGCTAACCGCTAAGCCCGGCTTACGGTTCCACGCCTCGGCCTGCCGGGGCGTTTTCGTTTTCAAGATACGGATTTCGCACAGCATAGAGAGTGGCCATGTATATCCAGGTTCTCGGCTCCGCCGCCGGTGGCGGGTTCCCGCAGTGGAACTGCAATTGCGTCAACTGCAAGGGTTACCGTGACGGCACCCTGCGTGCAACGGCGCGCACCCAGTCGTCCATCGCCCTGTCCGACGACGGCGTGCACTGGGTACTGTGCAATGCCTCGCCCGACATCCGCGCGCAGCTGCAAGCCTTTGCGCCCATGCAGCCAGCCCGGGCTCTGCGCGATACCGGCATCAACGCCATCGTGCTGCTGGACAGCCAGATCGACCACACCACTGGGCTGCTCAGCCTGCGCGAAGGCTGCCCGCACCAGGTGTGGTGCACCGACATGGTCCACCAGGACCTGACCACCGGGTTCCCCCTGTTCAACATGCTCAGCCACTGGAACGGTGGGCTGCAGTGGAACCGCATCGAGCTCGAAGGCAGCTTTGTGATCGACGCCTGCCCCAACCTGCGCTTCACGCCCTTCCCGCTGCGCAGCGCCGCACCGCCCTACTCGCCGCACCGCTTCGACCCCCACCCAGGCGACAACCTTGGCTTGCTGGTCGAAGATACCCGTACCGGCGGCAAGCTGTTCTACGCCCCTGGCCTGGGCCAGGTCGATGACAAGCTGCTGGCGATGATGCACGGCGCCGACTGCCTGCTGGTCGACGGCACCTTGTGGGAAGACGATGAAATGCAGCGCCGTGGCGTTGGTACCCGCACCGGGCGCGAGATGGGCCACCTGGCGCAGAACGGCCCCGGCGGCATGCTGGAAGTGCTCGATGGCTTCCCACGCCAGCGCAAAGTGCTTATCCACATCAACAACACCAACCCGATACTTGATGAAGCATCGCCCGAACGCGCCGAAGTACTGCGCCGTGGCGTGGAAGTGGCTTTCGACGGCATGAGTATCGAGTTGTAAATACAGACGGCCAGACGACACTAAACCCCTGTGGGAGCGGGCATGCCCGCGAAGCAGCCAATACAGTTCATGGCATCGGCTTGGCCGGTGTTCGCGGGCATGCCCGCTCCCACAGGGGTGAATTGCCAGGCCAGTTAAGCGTTTTACAGGAGCGAGCCGAATGAGCGATGCACTGCCAATGTCCCCTGCAGAGTTCGAGCAGGCCCTGCGCGCCAAGGGCGCCTTTTACCATATCCATCACCCCTATCATGTGGCGATGTACCAGGGCCGGGCCAGCCGCGAGCAGATCCAGGGCTGGGTCGCGAACCGCTTCTACTATCAGGTCAACATCCCCATGAAGGATGCCGCGATCCTGGCCAACTGCCCTGACCGCGAAGTGCGCCGCGAGTGGATACAGCGCCTGCTCGACCACGACGGTGCCCCCGGCGAGGACGGCGGTATCGAGGCCTGGCTGCGCCTGGGCCAGGCGGTGGGGCTGGACCCCGACCAGTTGCGCTCGCAAGAGCTGGTACTGCCCGGCGTGCGCTTTGCCGTAGACGCCTACGTCAATTTCGCCCGCCGCGCCAGCTGGCAGGAAGCGGCCAGCAGCTCGCTGACCGAACTGTTCGCCCCGCAAATCCACCAGTCGCGCCTGGACAGCTGGCCGCAACACTACCCGTGGATCGACCCGGCCGGCTACGAGTACTTCCGCACCCGCCTGGGCCAGGCCCGGCGTGACGTGGAGCACGGCCTGGCCATTACCCTGCAGCATTACACCACCCGCGCAGGCCAGGAGCGTATGCTGGAAATACTGCAGTTCAAGCTGGATATCCTCTGGAGCATGCTCGACGCCATGAGCATGGCCTACGAGCTGAACCGCCCGCCCTATCACTCCGTCACCCAGGACCGGGTGTGGCACAAGGGGATCACCCTATGAGTTTCGACCGTAACCAAGTACCGAACTGGCGCCCCGGCTACCGCTTCCAGTACGAACCGGCGCAGAAAGGCCATGTGCTGCTCTACCCTGAAGGCATGATCAAGCTCAATGACAGCGCCAGCCTGATCGGTGGGCTGATCGATGGCCAGCGCGATGTTGCAGCGATCATCAGCGAACTCGAACAGCAATTTCCCGGCGTGCCCCAGGTAGCCGAGGACATCGAGCAGTTCATGGAGGTAGCCCGTGCCGAACACTGGATCGTCCTCGCCTGAGTTGCCGCCAACGCCCGCTGTGGGCTTGCCGCTGTGGCTGCTGGCCGAGCTGACCTACCGTTGCCCGCTGCAGTGCCCGTACTGCTCCAATCCGCTGGACTTTGCCGCCCAGGGCCAGGAGCTGAGCACCGAACAGTGGTTCAAGGTCATGGCCGAGGCACGCCAGATGGGCGCCGCGCAAATCGGCTTTTCCGGTGGTGAGCCGCTGGTGCGCCAGGACCTGGCCGAGCTGATTGGCGAGGCCCGCCGGCTGGGTTACTACACCAACCTGATCACCTCCGGCATTGGCCTGAACGAGGCGCGCATCGCCGAATTCAAGGAGGCCGGCCTGGATCATATCCAAATCAGCTTCCAGGCCAGCGACGAGCAGGTCAACAACCTGCTGGCCGGCTCGAAGAAGGCCTTTGCGCAAAAGCTTGAAATGGCCCGCGCAGTGAAGGCCCACGGCTACCCGATGGTGCTCAACTTCGTCACCCACCGGCACAACATCGACAAGATCGACCGCATCATTGAGCTGTGCATCGCCCTGGAAGCCGACTTCGTCGAGCTTGCCACCTGCCAGTTCTATGGCTGGGCGCACCTCAACCGCCTTGGCCTGCTGCCAACGCGCGCGCAATTGGAGCGTGCCGAGCGCATCACCAACGAGTACCGCGCAAAACTCAAGGCCGAAGGCAACCCGTGCAAGCTGATCTTCGTCACCCCGGACTACTACGAAGAGCGCCCCAAGGCCTGCATGAATGGCTGGGGCAACCTGTTCCTCACCATCACACCTGACGGTACTGCACTGCCCTGCCATGGCGCCCGCCAGCTGCCGGTGCAGTTCCCTAATGTGCGTGAGCACGACCTGCACCACATCTGGTACGAGTCGTTCGGCTTCAACCGCTTCCGTGGCTACGAGTGGATGCGCGAACCGTGCCGCTCCTGCGACGAAAAAGAAAAGGACTTCGGCGGCTGCCGCTGCCAGGCCTTCATGCTGACCGGCGACGCCCGCAACGCCGACCCGGTGTGCGCCAAGTCGGCCGACCACGGCATCATTCTCAAGGCCCGCGAGGAGGCCGAAAGCGCCCAGCTCGCCATTGAACAGATGACCTTTCGCAATGAACGTAACTCCCGTGTCATCGCCCGCGGCTGAATTCAGCGCGGCCCAGGCCGTCGCCGCCGGCACCGACTTTGCCGAACTCAAGGTCGGTGCCGACGGGCTGTTCTGGCTGGAATTTCGCCCAGCCGATGGGGCTTGCCGCATCTGGCACTGGTTGTACTGCCAGGCTCGCTGCCTGACCCCGGATGGCTTCAGCGTGCGCAGCCGGGTCTACGAGTATGGCGGTGGCAGTTTCTGCCTGGGCGCCGACGGGCTGGTGTTCGTCAACGAGCAGGACCAGCAGGTCTACACCCAGCCGCTGGACGACCTGGAACCGCGTGCCCTGACGCAGAATGCCAGCTGCCGCTATGGCGATGTGCAATGGCACGACGGCCAGGTGCTGGCGGTTGAAGAACGCCACGCCGGCCAGGTCGAACATCGCCTGGTCGCGCTGCGCGACGGCGGCTGCGAAGTGCTTGCCGAAGGCGCCGACTTCTATGCTGCACCGACGGTGAGTGGCGACGGCCAGCGCCTGGCGTGGATCGAATGGGACCGCCCGGCACAGCCATGGACCGTGACCCGGTTGATGTGCCGTACGCGCGATGCCAGTGGCCACTGGTTGCCCGCGCAGTGCGTGGCGGCAGCCGAGGAATCGTTGCAGCAGCCGCGTTTCGATGGCGAAGGCCGGCTGTACTGCCTGTCCGACCGCAATGGGTTCTGGCAACCTTGGGGCGAAGTCGATGGCCAGTGGCAGGCGATGCCTGCCGAGCAGGCAGACCACGCGGCGGCCCCCTGGCAGCTGGGCACCTGCACCTGGTTGCCATTGGGCCCACATAGCTACCTGGCCAGCTGGTTCGAAAACGGCTTCGGCCAACTGGGGGTGCGCGGGGCCGATGGCCGCACCGAGCGCTTCGCCAGTGCCTACACCCGCTTTCGCAACCTGGCCATAGACAACGACCACCTCTATGCCATCGCCGCCTCGCCCATCAGCCCGCCGGCGGTGATTGCCATCGACCGCAGCAACCACGAGGTTCGCGTGCTGGCCGGTGGAGCCGAAGTGCTGCCAGCCGACCACGTCAGCCTGCCACAGGCGTTCCACTACGCCAGTGATGGTGAGCAGGCGCATGGTTTCTTCTACCCGGCGGCCCGTTCGCAGGGGGCCGCACCGTTGGTGGTGTTCATCCACGGTGGCCCGACATCGGCCTGCTACCCGGTGCTCGACCCGCGCATCCAGTACTGGACCCAGCGCGGCTTTGCCGTGGCCGACCTGAATTACCGGGGCAGCACCGGCTATGGCCGGGCGTACCGCCAGGCACTGCACCTGCGCTGGGGTGAGAGCGATGTGGCCGACGCCTGTGCAGCGGTCCGGCACCTGGCAGCACAGGGTCTGGTCGACCCACGCAAAGCGTTCATCCGCGGCGGCAGCGCGGGGGGCTATACCACGCTCTGCGCCTTGGCGTTCCATGACGTGTTCCGTGCCGGTGCCAGCCTGTACGGGGTCAGCGACCCGATAGCGCTAGGGCGTGCCACGCACAAGTTCGAGGGTGATTACCTGGACTGGCTGATTGGCGACCCCGCCCTGGATGCCGAGCGCTACCGCCAACGCACGCCGCTGCTGCATGCAGGGCAGATCAGGGTGCCGGTAATCTTCTTCCAGGGCGAGCTGGATGCGGTGGTGGTGCCAGAGCAGACCCGATCAATGCTGGCGGCGTTGCAGGCTAACGGGATCGAGGCGCAAGGGCACTTCTACGCGGGCGAGCGGCATGGGTTCCGCAAGGCGCAGAACCTGGCGCATGCGCTGGAAGAAGAGTGGAAGTTCTATTGCCGGGTGTTGGAAGGCTGAGCCTTGGGGGCTGCTTTGCAGCCCAATCGCCGGCAAGCCAGCTCCCACAGGTACAGCGAAGGCTATGAACACTGCACCAACCTGGACTGCCCCCAATAAGTTGGACAGTTTCAGCTAGCAGCCCCTGCAGCATGAGCCCTGTATTTCACAGGGCTCATGCCATTGAGCTTTAGCTTGATGCGGTCATGGTTGTAGTAGTGGATGTACTCATCCAGACCGGATTTCAGTTCTTCAACGCTCTTGAAGCGCTGCGGGTAGAAAAATTCGGACTTAAGCGTACCAAAAAAGCTCTCCATAGCCGCATTATCCAAGCAGTTTCCTTTGCGTGACATGCTCTGCTTCACCCCTTGCTCGGCCAGTTTGTGGCGGTACTGCGAGTGTTGGTAGTGCCAGCCTTGATCCGAGTGGAGTACCAGTTTCGGCTTGTTTCCCAGGCGCTTGAAGGCCTTGCCCAGCATGTTGGTAACCAGCCCAAGGCATGGCCTGCTGGCCACTTCGTAGGCCACAATTTCGGCGTTGTACAAGTCCATCACGGGGGAGAGGTAGACTTTTTCCTGAGCCACTTTGAACTCGGTCACATCGGTCACCCACTTCTGATTCGGGCGCTGGGCGATAAAGTTTCGCTCCAGCAGGTTGGGCGCGATGGTGCCGACGACTCCCTTGTACGACCGATATTTTTTCGGCCGCACGAGTGAGCGAAGATCAAGCTCGATCATCAAACGCTCCACCACTTTTTTGTTAACCAAGGTCCCGCCATTGCGGATCACGATCGCAACGCGCCGGTAACCGTAAAGCCCTTTTTCCTCGTGATAGACACGCTGAATCATCTGCTTCAGAGCAGCATGCTTATCAGGTTTGGCCTGCGCTTGAAGCTGGTAATAGAACGTACTGCGCGGCAGATCCGCCAACTCCAGAACAGCGGCCAAGGGAAACCTGTCCTTGAGCGCAGACACGATCAGGGTTTTTTGGGCTGCCTTCGCTCCTGCTTCTTCAACTCTTCCAGCTTTTTTAGGTAAGCGTTCTCCATGCGCAGCCATTCAAGCTCAGCCAGCAACTGGTCGCGGCTTTTATCGGTGTCATCAGAGGTTGTGGGTTTGATGGGGTAAGGCTTTTTCGACATGGCAGCAGGTTTTCTTCTCTTGGGAGCAGGCGAAGCCGGACTTCCACTGTAGTACTGCCGCGCCCAAATGCCTATCTGCGAAGACTGACCAAGACCAAAATGGGCGGCGGTCTGGCGCAAGGAAAGCTGATGCTTGTGCATGTACTCAAGGACTGAGCGCTTGTAGGTCGCACTGTACCGCTGGCCTGGTTTACGCAGACTGAACTGGCCATGTTTCTGGAAGCTGGAGACCCAGCGCCGCAGCAGGCTGAAGTCCACTGCAAGTCGCTGGGCTACTTTTCGGAAACCTTCACCACCCTCCAGGTAGGCATGAACGGCTGTAAGCTTGAATTGGTCTGAGTACTTGCTCATATGGACACCCCAAGAAATTGGATTGGTGTCCAACTTCTTGGGGGCAGTCCAACCTGTGGGAGCCCGGCTTGCCGGTAATGAAGCCTGGGCAGGCTAACGCTTGGCGATGATGTACACCGCATGCACGATCCCTGGAATGTACCCCAGCAGGGTCAGCAGAATGTTCAGCCAGAACGCCCCGCCAAACCCAACCTGCAGAAACACCCCGAGCGGCGGCAAGATAATGGCGATGATGATGCGGATAAAGTCCATGCGAGTCTCTCCTGAAGGGGTTACAACACAGACTAGCCGCTGGTCCTGGAGGTTCCACAGGCAAAAAAAACGCCCCGGGCCGAATGGAACAGGCCAGGGGCGATGCGCAGGAACGCCAGACGGTTCGTAGAATTGGGTAACGTGCCGCTTACGCCGACACTTACGCCGGCACTTCGCGGCGCGCATGCTGCTGCGCATGCAGGCGGGCAAAGGCGCGTGCCAGTCGCAGCAGCATTTCGTCGATATTGCCCTTGCTCACGGTCAGCGCCGGAGAGAAACGCACCACATCCGCTTGTGGGGCATTGAGCAGCAAGCCTTCGTGCAGGGCCGCGGCCACCAGTTCACGCGCCTGGTTTTCCTTCAGCTGCAGCGCCCACAGCAGCCCTTGCCCGCGTACTTCGCCCTGGCCATAACGCCCAGCCAGGCGGCTCAGGCCGTCGCGCAGGTGGCGGCCGTGGTCCTGCACTTGGCCGAAGAAGCCGGGCTCCAGTACGGTATCCAGCACAGCCAGGCCCGCAGCGCACATCAGCGCATTGCCGTGGTGGCTGCCCTCCAGCTCGCCCGGTTCGGCGCAGCACGCCGTACCGCGGGCCAGCAACGCGGCCAATGGCACACCACCGCCCAGGCCTTTACCCAGGGTGATGATGTCGGCACGCACGCCATAGGTCTCTTCGGCCAGCAACGCCCCACAGCGCCCGATGCCAGTCTGTACCTCATCGAGGATCAGCAGGATGCCCAGCTCACGACAGAGGGTTTCCACGCCCTTGAGGTACTCGCGGGTCGCCGGAATTACCCCGGCCTCGCCCTGCACCGGCTCCAGCATGATGGCCACAGTGCGCGAATCCACTTCGGCGTGCAGCGCCGCCAGGTCATTGAACGGCACCTTGCTGAACCCGGGCAGGCCCGGTTCACAGCGGTTGCAGGGCAACGGGTCGGACGCAGACAGCGCGCCCAGGCTGCGGCCATGGCAGGCCTGGCTGGCGGTGATGATGTGATAGGCGCCATTGCGGTGCAGTTGGCCCCACTTACGCGCCAGCTTGATCGCCCCTTCACAGGCTTCGGCACCGCTGTTGAGCAGGTAGGCCTGGTCGCTGCCAGTGCTCTGGCAAAGGCGGTTGGCCAGCGCCAGCAGGCCACGGCTGTGAAACCCCGCGCCCGGGTTGATCAGCGCCTGGGCCTGGCTGCCCAACGCCTTGACCAGCACGCTGGGGCTATGGCCCAGGCTGTTCACTGCGCCGCCCTGGGTGAAGTCCAGGTAGGCATGCCCGGCATCGTCCCACAACCAGGAGCCCTGCCCGCGTACGAACACCTGCGCAGGGCGTTCGGCCCCTGGCATCAGGCAGTCACGCGACAACTCGGCAGCAGGTGGCACACGCACCGGCACAGGCTTGGGCTCGGCCAAGGCGGTCGGGGCCGAGCGGCGCAGGTTGAACAGGTTCATCGGGGCTCCAGCCAATGCACGGTAAGGGGCGAGCAAAGGGCGGTCTTGGCGCCGCCGCTCATTATTTTGTCTTGCCTATCAAAAGTGTTTCTCATCCGCGGTAACAATCGACTGATTCAGCGCTGTAACCCGTTGGAATACGGCTATAGACTAGGCGCCACGAGGGGTTCCGGCCATTTCGATTTTCCAGTATTTTCGATAAGCATTACTTATGGATTTTCGCCAACTGCGTTATTTCGTCGCGGTGTACGAAGAGGGCCACGTCGGCCGCGCCGCCGAGCGCCTGTCGCTGTCACAGCCAGCGCTTTCACAACAGATCCGCCAACTGGAACACAGCCTGGACCTGAGCCTTTTCGAGCGCAGCAACAAGCGCCTGCTGCCGACCCTGGCGGCCCATACCCTGTACAACCATGCCCTGCCGCTGCTCGATGGCCTGCAGCGTGCCCACGAGGCCATGCGCAACTTCAAGGGCCAGTCTTTGCGCACCTTGGCCATCGGAGTGCTGCAAACGGTACGCCCCAGCCTGGTGCCGCAGTTGCTCGAACGGCTGCGCAAGGCCCAACCCCACCTGGTGGTGCAGATCTACGAGTTATCGGGGCTGGAGATCGAGCGGCGCCTGCTCAACGGCAGCCTGGACATCGGCATCAGCTACCTGCCGCCACGCCAGCCCGGCTTGCATGGCCTGTTGCTGTACGAGGACGAGCTGCAGTTGGTGATACCCGCCACCCACCCGTTGAAGGATTTCAAGAAGGTGTCCATACGCCAGGCGGCCGAGTTGCCCATGCTGATGCTGGGCGAGGAGTTTCAGATCCGCCAGATCTGGCAAGCCCAGTTAGCCAGCCAGGGGCGGCGGCCGCAGGTGCAGGCCGAGATGAACAACATGGCGGGTATTCTCGACAGCCTGGCGCACACCGCGCTGGCAACCATTCTGCCAGGCCGGGCCAAAGACGCCGCCGAGGACGACCAAGGGCTGTTGTGGAAGCCCCTGAGCGAGCCGCGTGTACCGCTGAAGGTGGGGCTGGTGTTCCGCGATGCCCAGCGCCAGCAGGCATCGGTCGAACTGCTGCGTACGCTGCTGGAAGAAGAGACGGACGCGCGACAGCTGGGCGCATCACCGCTGGATGTGCTGGCCTGATAAAACACGCGCGCAAAGAAAACCCCGCCGAAGCGGGGTTTTCCAGACTGTTTCCCTGTGACATCCGTATCGCCCCGCCTTCCTGGCAGGTGGTCCTTCGTCGCCATCCTTGATCTGTCCTTTGCGCTTCCTGCGCAACGTCCATGTGGTAAAGATTAACCGTGGATCCAATCTGAGAACAGTGGTGAAAAGTCACCACGTTGTGTAGGAAAAGGCTTACACAGGTGCGGTATTCGCAGATACGCGAAGCACAGGGGCCGCTGGGCGGCCCCTGAATCAGCTAGAACTGCTCGGCACCCAGCAGGTAAAGCGACTCACTGCCCGCCTTCACCGAGGCCACCAGCGAATCCACCCGTGGCAGCAAGCGGGCGAAGTAGAACCGCGCCGTGCCCAGCTTGCCCGAATAGAACGCCTCGTCGCCCTCACCCGCCTTCGCTGCCCGCGCCATCAATGCCCACATGTAGCCATAAGCGACATAGCCAAAGGCATGCAGGTACTCGACCGATGCCGCGCCAATTTCATTCGGGTTGCCCTTGGCCTGCTGCAGTACCCATTCAGTCAGCCCATCCAGTTGGCCGAGCGCAGCGCCCAGTGGCCGGGTGAACTCTTCCAGCTCGCTACCCGCACTGGCCATGAACTGGCGAATTTCGTCTGAGAACAGCGTGTAGTAAGCGCCGCCGCTGGCCACCACCTTGCGCCCCATCAGGTCGAGGGCCTGAATGCCGTTGGTGCCCTCGTAGATCTGGGTAATGCGCACATCACGCACCAGTTGCTCCTGGCCCCATTCACGGATGTAGCCATGCCCGCCGAACACTTGCTGGCCGTGCACCGCGCACTCCAGGCCCAGGTCGGTCAGGAAGGCCTTGGCCACCGGCGTAAGCAATGCCACCAGCTCTTCGCTGCGTTTGCGCACGCCAGGGTCTTCGCTGTACTTGGCACTGTCCAGTTGCATGGCCACATAGGTGGAAAACGCGCGGCCACCCTCGATGAGTGCCTTCATGGTCAACAGCATGCGCCGCACATCCGGGTGGACGATGATCGGGTCGGCGGCTTTGTCCTTGGCTTGCGGGCCGGTGGGAGCACGGCTTTGCAAACGGTCACGCGCGTACTCCACGGCATTCTGGTAGGAACGCTCGGCCGTCGCCAGCCCCTGGATACCCACCCCCAGGCGCTCGTAGTTCATCATGGTGAACATGGCTGCCAGGCCTTTGTTCGGCTCACCGACGATATAGCCCACAGCCTCGTCGAAGTTCATGACGCAGGTAGCCGACGCCTGAATGCCCATCTTGTGCTCGATGGAGCCACAGGTGGCCGGGTTGCGCGCGCCGAGGCTGCCATCCTCGTTCACCATGAACTTGGGCACCAGGAACAGCGAGATGCCCTTCGGCCCAGCCGGCGCATCCGGCAACTTGGCCAGCACCAGGTGGATGATGTTCTCGGTCAGGTCGTGCTCGCCGCCGGTGATGAAGATCTTGGTACCGCTGACCTTGTAGCTGCCGTCTGCCTGTGGCTCGGCTTTGGTGCGGATGATGCCCAGGTCGGTACCCGCGTGCGGTTCGGTCAGGCACATGGAGCCAGCCCATACCCCGGCATACATGTTCGGCAGATACTTTTCCTTCAGCGCCTCGCTGGCGTGGGCGTTGATCGAAAGGCAGGCGCCGGCGGTCAGCATCGGGTACAGGCCAAAGGCCAAGCTCGAGGCATTGACCATTTCCTCGACCTGCGCCGAAATGGCCTTGGGCATGCCCATGCCGCCGAACAGCGGGTCGCCACCCACGCCCACCCAGCCACCTTCGGCGTAGGTGTTGTAGGCCTCGATGAAGCCGGCCGGTGTGCGCACCGCGCCATTGTCCCAGTGGCAGCCCTCTTCATCGGCCGCGCGGCTGAGCGGTGCGATGGTCTTGGCGGTCACCTTGCCAGCCTCCTCCAGTACGGCCATGGCCGTATCGGCATCGACGACCTCGGCCAGCCCGGGCAACTGCGCCCACTGCTCAGCCACGTTGAACACTTCATTCAGTACGAAGCGCATGTCGCGCACGGGCGCTTTATAGTCAGCCATGACAACCTCTCGCAAGTGGGGTCTGGGCGGTCTCGGGGTACCGCGACACTGGGGTTGATACCAGTGTAACCGAACAACATTTACGAGACATAGGGTCATCAATCGACCAATTAGTCTATTTTGGTCACGCAGTGCGTACAGCCCCACGCCGCGATTGCTGGCCATGCACCACCACACAATTGCGCCCTGCGCCTTTGGCGTTGTAGAGCGCCTGGTCGGCCGACTTGAGCACGGCTTCGGGGTTACGGTGATCGGCCTGGCGCTCGGCAACGCCAATGCTGATGGTCACCGAAACCGTGCCGCCGCTGCTGCCGGCGCGGCGTTGGCGCCCGGTGGTATCGTCTTGCGGGCGGTTGTACTTGTCGCGCAAGTGCATCACATAGTTGGCGATCACCTCGCGCACCGCTTCCACATGGGGCACGCATTCCTCGGCGGTCTTGCCCGCGAATACCAAGGCGAACTCCTCTCCCCCATAGCGGTAGGCACGCCCACCACCGGTGACCTTGGCCAAACGGCTGGCCACCAGGCGCAACACCTGATCGCCGACATCGTGACCGTGCGTGTCGTTGAATTTCTTGAAGTGGTCAACGTCGGTCATGGCGATGACATAGTTGCGACCCAGCCGCTGCATGCGCTCGTTCAACGCACGCCGGCCGGGCAAACCGGTCAGCTCGTCGCGGAAGGCCATCTGGTAGGCCTCGTGCGCAACCGCTGCGGCGATCATCAACATTACCTGGCTGCACATGATGTTCAGCGTGAACGGCAGGATGAACGTTTGCGGCAGCATCCAGAAAATGCCGAGAAGGCCGATGATCTGGGCCGCGTGCAACGGCCTCGGCGCGCGCAGGTACTGCACCACCAGCAGGATGAACACCCCCGCGAACAGCGGGTAGGCCAACTGGATCAGGCTCATCCATTGGCCATGCAAGGTCGGCCAGCGAATCTCCGCCAACCAGGTCAGCAGCGCCTCCGGGTAGCTTTGCTCAAGGGCCACTGCCACGCTGCCCACGGCAAACAGCACGGCGCCACGGGCCACCAGGTCTTGCAGCAGGTGGGTGCGCTCCTGCCAGGCGCCATACAGGCCGAACAATGCCGGCAACAGCAGGCATACCAGGTGGAATATCACCGCTGCATCCTCGCGCACACGGCCGTGGTCGCGGTAGAAGTCGGTCTGGGTGTCGAGTAGAAAGTAGGCGATGTATACCGTAAGCATCAAAAACAGCTCACGTTGCCGGCGATACACCGCGCAGTAAGCGCCACCCAGCAGCAGCACCAAGGTGGGCAGAACATTGAACAGCGATGTGAAAAACACACTGAGGTCTCTCACATAAGCTGCGGCGAGCCCTGCCAACAGCAGCAGCAGCGAGGGCAGGAAGTGGCTGGCACGGACAGCGTTAAAACGAAACAAGGGTAATCTCCGACCCGGCAGATCAATAGTGGCATTGTGCCCTTATTTCATCGGC
The DNA here is from genome assembly GCF_013305665.1 of Pseudomonas sp. NY5710. Classification (NCBI taxonomy): domain Bacteria; kingdom Pseudomonadati; phylum Pseudomonadota; class Gammaproteobacteria; order Pseudomonadales; family Pseudomonadaceae; genus Pseudomonas; species Pseudomonas sp. NY5710. The sequence goes on along the minus strand of NZ_CP045554.1, from coordinate 401,672 downwards.
AGCGTACCCGAACAGTTGAATTTCAAATCGGCCAGGGTGTTGTCGAGTGGCCTGGGCCTGAACAAAAAAAAACCGCCTGCCGGTAAGGGCAGGCGGGTTCTGGCTACAGCGGCTGAATCAGTACGCCAGGCCGAAGCTCTCTTCGTCCATGTCCATCAGGTTGTTGGCGCCTGACAGCATGGCCGCCACGTGCGTGCGGGTACGCGGCAGGATGCGCTGGAAGTAGAAGCGCGCGGTCTGCAGCTTGGCGGTGTAGAACGCCGCTTCGCTGGTGCCGGCGGCCAGTTTTTCAGCGGCCAGGCGGGCGATGTCGGCCCAGAAGTAGGCCAGGCAGGCGTAGCCGGAATACATCACGTAATCGACCGAGGCCGCACCCACTTCTTCGCGGTCTTTCATGGCAGCCATGCCCACTTTCATGGTCAGCTCGCCCCATTCCTTGTTGATGGCTGCCAGCGGCTCGACGAACTCCTTGACCGCCTCGACACCTTCCTGCGCCTGGCAGAACTTGTGCACGATCTTGGTGAAGCCCTTCAGCGCTTCGCCCTGGGTCATCAGCACTTTGCGGCCGAGCAGGTCGAGGGCCTGAATGCCCGTGGTGCCCTCGTACAGCATCGAGATACGGCTATCACGCACGTTCTGCTCCATGCCCCACTCGGCGATGAAGCCGTGGCCGCCATAGATCTGCACGCCGTGGTTGGCCGCTTCGAAACCGACTTCGGTCATGAACGCCTTGGCGATCGGGGTGAGGAAGGCCAGCAGGGCATCGGCCTTCTTGCGCTCTTCTTCGTCCTGGCTGTACTTGACGATGTCCACCTGCTTGGCGGTGAAGTAGACCATCGCGCGGTTGCCCTCGGCGAACGCTTTCATGGTCAGCAGCATGCGGCGCACGTCCGGGTGCACAATGATCGGGTCAGCGGCCTTGTCCGGTGCCTTGGGGCCGGTCAGGGAACGCATCTGCAAACGCTCGCGGGCGTACTTCAGGCCACCCTGGAACGCGACTTCGGCGTGGGCCAGGCCCTGCAGTGCGGTACCCAGGCGCGCGGTGTTCATGAAGGTGAACATGCAGTTCAGGCCTTTGTTGGCCGGGCCGATCAGGTAGCCGGTGGCGCCATCGAAGTTCATCACGCAGGTAGCGTTGCCGTGGATGCCCATCTTGTGTTCGATCGAGCCGCAGCTCACGCCATTGCGCTCACCCACACCGCCTTCGGCATTGGGCAGGAACTTCGGCACGATGAACAGCGAAATGCCCTTGGTACCGGCCGGTGCATCCGGCAGGCGCGCGAGCACGATATGCACGATGTTCTCGGCCATGTCGTGCTCACCGGCGGAAATGAAGATCTTGGTACCCGACACCTTGTAGCTGCCGTCAGCCTGCGGTTCGGCCTTGGTGCGCAGCATGCCCAGGTCGGTACCGCAGTGTGGCTCGGTCAGGCACATGGTGCCGGTCCATTCGCCGGACACCAGCTTGGTCAGGTAGGTGTGCTGCTGCTCGGCGGTGCCGTGCGCAGAAATGGTGTTCATGGCACCGTGGGACAGGCCCGGGTACATGCCCCACGACCAGTTCGCACCACCGACCATCTCGCTCAGGGCCAGGCCCAGCGACTCTGGCAGGCCCTGGCCGCCGTGCGCCACATCATGTGCCAGGCTGGGCCAGCCGCCTTCGACGAATTGTTCGTAAGCCGCTTTGAAGCCGGTTGGGGTTTTCACGCCCGACTCGCTCCAGGTGCAGCCTTCCTGGTCACCCACACGGTTCAGCGGCGCCAGTACCTGCTCACAGAACTTCGCACCTTCTTCAAGAATCGCGTCCACCATGTCGGGCGTTGCGTCCTGGCAACCCGGCAGGCTCTGATAGTGCGCCTCGTAACCGAGCAGCTCGTCGCGAACGAAGCGGATATCACGCAAGGGGGCTTTGTAGTCAGGCATTGCGATGAACCTCTAGGTGATTTCTGTGGGGTGACCCGCGTGCGCCGCGGCGTCTGTCAAACAGTTGTTTGAAACTTACGTTTAGCTCCGGCTTCTGTCAAGGAGGGACGATAGTGCCATTTGCGCCACGAAAAATGGCGTTTATGCCAAGCTCAATAAAAACAATACCCTGTGGGAGCGGGCATGCCCGCGAAAGGGCCCGGCCAGGCAATGGGGTTGCCTGAGCTGACGCTTTCGCGGGCACGCCCGCTCCCACAGGGTCTATGTGTTATTTGAAATGAGCGCTCTGTCAGGCGTAGGTGTCGATGATCCGGCCGAGCATTTCGTCGGATGCCTTGACGACCTTTGCGCCAAGCTCGACTTCGGTCTTGCCCACCGCCTGTTGCACCAGGCTGGTGGCCAGGTCCATCTGCTGGCTGCGGTCGACCGCACGCAGGCGTTCGGCCTGGAAGTCGCTGGACTGGCTGGTGGCGGTACGTTCGGCGGTGGTGTTGGCGATCTGGCTGGCGGCCTGATCGACGCGGTTCTGGCCGGCTTGTATAGCGCTCAGGCCCGCATAATAGGCGGAGCTACCGGTGATTTCCATGTCAGCACTCCATTGACGCTGGGTAGGAACACAGCCCATTAAAACAGGCCACCAGTGAAAAGGCCCGTTTAAATCGCTAATGGCCCGGTGCCAGTTGATAGGCCCTGAATATTCCAGCACCTAATCCAGCAGATCCAGCTGCAAATGCTCAGCCACCCTGTCAGCACTGGCCTCCTTCAGCTTGGGCACCCGCCCCAGGCAAGGCGCTGGCAAGCGCTCGGCCAGGCTGGCCAGGTTCTCTTCCAGCCGTGAAGTGCGCGGCTCGATGATATTCGCCACCCAACCGGCCAACTGCAGCCCATCGCGCTCGATCGCTTCGGCGCTAAGCAAGGCATGACTGATACACCCCAGCCGCACCCCTACCACCAGAATCACGGGCAACTTCAGGGCCACCGCCAGATCTGACAGGTTCTCCAGCCCCGACAGCGGCACACGCCAGCCCCCAGCCCCCTCGACCAATGTGAAATCGGCATTGTGTTGCAGCACATTGCGCATAGCCGTCAGCAGCGCTGGCACGCCCAATGTCACCCCCGCCTCACGTGCTGCCACATGCGGCGCGATCGCAGGCTCGAACGCATACGGGTTGACCTGCTCATACGGCAACTTGATGGTGCTTTCATCAATCAGCGCCTGGGCGTCGCTGTTGCGTAAACCCTTGGGGGTCATCGCGCACCCCGAGGCCACGGGCTTGGCACCCAGGGTGCTCAAGCCTTGCAACCGCGCCGCATGCAGCAACCCGGCCGCGACCGTGGTCTTGCCGACATCGGTATCGGTACCGGCGATGAAATAGGCCTTGCTCATCTCGCTCCCCTTTACGCCTGTGGCTTGCGCAACACACCATAGACCACCTGATAGGTGGCTGGCAGCCCGGCAGGCTGGCGAAATGCCTCGTACGCCTGCAACAGGCCCTGCATGCGTGCTCGGCCAGTCAACCCGGACGGTCGGCCAGGGTTGAGATTGTGCGCCCCCAACGCCTTCAGTTCGTGGGTCAGGCTGCGTACGTCCGGGTAATGCAGCACATGCGCACAGCGATGCAGCTCAAGCTGCTCAAAACCACTGGCGGCACACAGGCGCTGGTAGTCCTCGAAACGGCGGAAGCGGTTTACATGCACCAGGCCGTCCACCGCCTGCCAGCTGGCACGCAGTTCGTCGAGGGTACCTACGCACAGGCTGCTGAAGGCCAGCACGCCACCCGGGCGCAGTACCCGCAGGGCTTCGGCCAGCACACTGGCGAACTGATCGCACCATTGCACGGCCAGGCTGGTGAACACCAGGTCGACGCTGGCATCACGCAATGGCAAACGCTCGGCGTCGCCGGCCACGTGGTAGTGCGCCCCGCTTTGTTCATTGCGGGCATGGCGCAGCATGCCTTCGGCGATATCCACCGCCACACCGCTGGACTGGGCGAACCGCTCGGCCAGGATACGGCTGAAATGGCCCGTACCGCTGCCCAGGTCCAGCCAGCGCAATGGCTGCCAGCCTGTCGGCAATTGCCCAAACAGGCGCAAGCCCACGGCGCGCTGCAACGCCGCTACGCTGTCGTAGCTGGCTGCAGCGCGGGAGAACGAAGCCGCTACCTGGCGTTTGTCGGGCAAAGCGCCGGGCAGGGTCGGACAGGAAAGGTCAGTCATCGCCACTCTCATGCAGGAAACTCTTGATGCCCGCCGCCAACTCTTGCGGGTACTCCAGCAAGAAGGCGTGGGAACTGTCTTCTACCAGGCCTACCTCCACATCGGGCAGCAGCTCGCTCAAGGCCTTGGCTGCCTCGGCCGGCACCAGCGCATCGCTACCGGCGAACAGGTGCAGTTGCGGGCCGCTGTAGGCCTGCAGGGCTTCGCGGGTATCCAGCTTGGCCAGCACTTCGAGGCCGGTGGCGAGGTACAGAGGGTCGGTGTCTGGTACGCCGACACCCAGCTGGCGCAGCAGGGTACGCGGCTGCTGGGCGCCATCGCTGCACAAGCTGCGAAAGCGCTTCAGGGTGACTTGGGTATGGCTGCGGCAGCCGTCGAGGAAGGTGCCGAAGGTGTCTTCGGCCATGCCATGCGGCCAGTCACCACGGGCAACGAAACTGGGGTTGCTGGCCAGAGTGAGCAAGCCGCAGCAGTGGTCGCCACGCTTGTGTGCCAGGGCGCTGGCGAGCATGCCGCCCAACGACCAGCCACCTAGCCAGACATCGCTCGGCAAGTTACGGTCGAGGTGCTCAAGCCAGGCCTCAACATCGCTGTGGGGCAATTCCGGCAGGGGCATCAGCTCTACCTGCAGGCGGGAGTCCTGAGCGCGCAGGCTGGCGGCCAGCGGTTCCAGTGCGGCAGTGCCCAGGCCCCAGCCGGGCAGTAGTACAAGGCGATTACGCATCGGCGTTCTCCAATTGTGGATAACACTCGGCCAATGCATTCAACAATAGCTGCACCTGCGCCTGGCTGTGGGCGGCGCTCAGTGTTACGCGCAGACGGGCACTGCCCGCCGGTACGGTCGGTGGGCGGATAGCGGTGACCAGCAAGCCGCGCTCGCGCAACATGCGCGACAGGCGCAAGGCCTGCGCGCTGTCGCCAATCACGATCGGCTGGATCGGTGTGGGGCTGTCCATCAGTTCCAGGCCGATCTGCTGCGCGCCTTCACGGAACTGGCGAATCAACGCGGCCAGGTGCTCGCGGCGCCAGCTTTCGCGGCGCAGCAGCTCCAGGCTCTTCAGCGTGGCGCAGGCCAGTGCCGGTGGCTGGCTGGTGGTGTAGATGTAGGGGCGGGCGAATTGCACCAGCGCCTCGATCAGTTCCTCGCTCCCGGCAACAAAGGCACCGGAAGTACCGCAGGCCTTGCCCAGCGTACCGATCAGCACCGGTACATCGTCCACGCCCAGGCCGAAGTGCTCGACGATACCACCGCCCTGAGCGCCAAGGGTGCCCAGGCCATGGGCATCGTCGACCATCAGCCAGGCACCCCGGGCGCGGGCCACCTCGGCCAGGGCCGGCAGGTCCGCCAGGTCGCCGTCCATGCTGAACACACCGTCAGTGACCACCAGGGTATTGCCAACGGCCTTGTCCAGGCGGCTGGCCAGGCTGGCCGGGTCGTTGTGCAGGTAGCGGTTGAACCGCGCACCGCTGAGCAGCCCGCCATCGAGCAGCGAGGCATGGTTCAGGCGGTCCTGCAGCACCGTGTCGCCCTGCCCCACCAGCGCCGTGATCGCGCCCAGGTTGGCCATGTAGCCGGTGGAAAACAGCAGCGCACGAGGGCGCCCCGTCAGTTCAGCCAGCGCCTCTTCGACCTGGTGGTGTGGGGTGCTATGGCCGATCACCAGGTGCGAGGCACCGCCACCGATACCCCAGCGCTCGGCACCGGCTTGCCAGGCACCAACCACCTCGGGGTGGTTGGCCAGGCCCAGGTAATCGTTGCTGCAGAAGGCCAGCAAGCGCTGGCCGTCGACCACCACCTCCGGGCCTTGCGGGCTTTCCAGCAGTGGCCGTTGCCGGTACAGGTCTGCAGCGCGCCGTTCGGCCAGGCGCGCCGCCAGGTCGAAAGCCATCTCAGGCGGTCGCGGCGTTGTAGAACATCTCGCTGCTGCGCTGCTCGACCAGCGCCTGCTCGATGGCGGCCTGGTGCACTTCGTCGGCGTGCTCCTCGCGTGCTTCAGGCTTGATGCCCAGACGCGCGAACAGCTGCATGTCCTTGTCAGCCTGCGGGTTGGCAGTGGTCAGCAGTTTTTCACCGTAGAAAATCGAGTTGGCACCGGCCATGAAGGCCAGGGCCTGCATCTGCTCGTTCATCTGCTCACGGCCAGCAGACAGGCGCACATGCGACTTGGGCATCAACAGGCGGGCTACGGCCAGCATGCGAATGAAGTCGAACGGGTCGACATCTTCCTCCTCAGCCAGCGGCGTACCGGCCACCTTGACCAGCATGTTGATCGGCACCGACTCGGGGTGTTCGGGCAGGTTGGCCAGCTGGATCAGCAGCCCGGCGCGGTCGTCCAGCGACTCGCCCATGCCCAGGATGCCGCCCGAGCAGATCTTCATGCCCGCATCGCGCACGTAGGCCAGGGTCTGCAGGCGCTCGCTGTAGGTGCGCGTAGTGATGATGCTGCCGTAGAACTCCGGCGAGGTGTCGAGGTTGTGGTTGTAGTAGTCGAGGCCTGCCTGGGCCAGGGCCAGGGTCTGCTCCTGGTCGAGCTTGCCCAGGGTCATGCAGGTTTCCAGGCCCAAGGCCTTCACCCCTTTGACCATCTCCAGCACATAAGGCATGTCTTTGGCCGACGGGTGCTTCCACGCCGCGCCCATGCAGAAGCGGGTCGAGCCAATGGCTTTGGCGCGCGCTGCTTCTTCCAGCACCTTCTGCACTTCCATCAACTTCTGTTTTTCCAGCCCGGTGTTGTAGTGGCCGGACTGTGGACAATATTTGCAATCTTCCGGGCAGGCCCCGGTCTTGATCGACAGCAATGTCGAAACCTGCACGCGGTTGGGGTCGAAATGCGCGCGGTGCACCGTCTGCGCCTGGAACAGCAAGTCATTGAACGGTTGCTGGAACAGGGCCTTGACCTCGGCCAGGGACCAGTCGTGACGTGTTGTTGCAGTTGTACTGGCGCTCATCGGCGTTTCCTTGTTTAGGCTTAAGCTGGCGCGGGGACAGGAAAGCCCGCCAGCGCATCACGGATAACTCGCATAGTCATGGATGGCCTATGAACTGTCAACTTCACTGGAAGCGGCTGGTTTACAAGTGTTCACTTATTAACCAGGCTTGTTTGTTGTGCGACGCGCCTGCCGGGCAACACTACCCACTGTGCATCGGTTGCGAGCAGGAGCTGCCCTGGCTGGGCGACCATTGCCGCTACTGCGCCCTGCCACTGCCCATGGCCGGCCTCGCCTGCGCCCAGTGCAGCCGCCGCTTGCCGTCGTTCGAACAGGTCTTTGCCCTGTGGCATTTCGGCTTTCCGGTCGACACATTGATCAGCCGCTTCAAGCACAACCGGCAGTGGCCGTTGGGGCGGTTGATGGCCGAGTTGCTTGGGCAAGGGCTGCGCTACCGGTATGCCGAGGGGCTACCACGCCCTGACCTGCTGTTGCCTGTGCCCATGGCCAAGCGTCGACTGCGCGAGCGTGGGTTCAACCAGGCCGGGCTGCTGGCCCGCTGGCTGGCGTCGCACGTGGGCATACCGTGCGATGAGCGGGTACTGCTGCGCACTCGGGAAACCCCCGCGCAGCAACGGTTGAGTGCCAAAGGCAGGCGGCGCAATCTGTGCCACGCCTTTGCGGTCGCCGGTGACCTGCCAGGCAAGCACGTCGCCATCGTCGATGACGTGTTGACCACTGGCGCTACCGCCCAGGCCATTGCCCAGGTGTTGCGCAAAGCGGGGGCACAGCGGGTGGATGTGTATTGCCTGGCGCGTACGCCGAAGCCGGGGTATGTATAACCCTGCCGCTACGCCACACTATTGGCCCCAGGCCCCTACAGCGACCGGATGCCCATGCCCTTGCCCACTCTACTGACCCAGCACATCACCCGGCGCCCGCAGCGCATCGCACTGCTGCAGCACATTGCCGAGCAAGGCTCGATCACCCGTGCGGCCAAGGCGGCGGGCATCAGCTACAAGGCAGCCTGGGACGCCATCGATGAGCTCAACAACCTGGCCAGTCAGCCGTTGGTCGAGCGCAGCACTGGCGGGCGTGGGGGTGGGGGCGCCCGGCTGTCGGTGGAGGGTCAGCGCGTATTGCGCCTGTACCAAAGGCTGCAGGCCCTGCAGGCGCAAATTCTCGAGGCCGCGCAAGAGTCCAGCGACCTCGACTTGCTTGGGCGCCTGATGCTACGCACCAGCGCGCGCAACCAGCTGCAGGGCCAGGTCAGCGGCCTGCGCCGTGAGGGCCGCTATGACCGGGTCAGCCTGGCGCTGGGCGGCGGGCTGGAGATCGACGCGCTGATCACCCACGACAGCACCGCGCGGTTGGAGCTGACCTTGGGCAGCAGGGTGGTGGCGCTGCTCAAGGCAGGCTGGGTGCAGTTGCTGGCCGAGGGGGACAAGCCCGAAGCGGGGAGCAATTGCCTGCGGGCCACGATCGAAGACGTGCTGGTGGAAGCCGATGGGCCCAATGAAGTCCGGTTGGCGCTGGGCAACGGGCAAACGCTGTGCGCCATGGCAGAGGCGGATTGGTTGGCCGGCCAGCAGGTACGGGTTCAGTTCCACCCTGCCTATGTGTTGCTCGGGGTGCCTGCCTAGGCCGGCCATGGCGCAGGCGGTTCGCGGGTAAACCCTACGGGTACGCTACAGGGATAACCCTGTACCATGGAGCCCATGCCGCATACCCCCGGAGCTCCCATGTCCCATCCGTTCGATACCCTCACCCCTGACCTGGTCCTGGACGCCGTGGAAAGCCTCGGCTTTCTCAGCGATGCCCGGGTGCTGGCACTGAACAGCTACGAGAACCGCGTCTACCAGGTGGGCATCGAGGGGGCGCAGCCGCTGATCGCCAAGTTCTACCGGCCTGGCCGCTGGAGCGATGCGGCCATCCTCGAAGAACACAGCTTTACCGCTGAACTGGCCGATTGCGAAGTGCCGGTCGTAGCGCCCATGCAGCACGCCGGCCGCACCTTGTTCGAGCACCAGGGCTTTCGCTTCACGTTGTTCCCGCGCCGTGGCGGCCATGCCCCGGAGCCTGGCAACCTCGACCAGCTCTACCGCCTTGGGCAACTGCTTGGCCGCCTGCATGCCGTCGGCGCCTGCAAACCGTTCGCTCACCGTGAAGCGCTGACTGTGGACAGTTTCGGCCATGCCTCGCTGAATACTGTGCTCGATGGGGGTTTTGTACCCCGCGAGCTGCTGCCGGCGTACGCGTCAGTCGCCCGCGACCTGCTCAAGCGGGTCGAGGACATCTACGCCCGCACCCCGCACCAGCTCATCCGCCTGCATGGCGACCTGCACCCCGGCAACCTGATGCACCGCGAAGACGTGTACCACGTGGTCGACCTCGACGACTGCCGGATGGGCCCCGCCGTACAAGACCTGTGGATGATGCTGGCCGGCGACCGCCAGGAGCGCCTGGGGCAGTTGGCCGAACTGATCGACGGCTACAACGAGTTCCACGACTTCGACCCCCGCGAGCTGGCCCTGATCGAACCGCTGCGGGCGCTGCGCCAGTTGCATTACAGCGCGTGGCTGGCGCGGCGCTGGGATGACCCGGCATTCCCGCCCAGCTTCCCCTGGTTCGGCCAGCCGCGCTATTGGGGCGATCAGATCCTCGCCCTGCGTGAACAAATGGCGGCGCTGGATGAAGCCCCGCTGAAATTGTTCTAAAACGGTGCACGCCTCTGTCTACAATAGGGGTCGCTTTATTTAGCTACCTAAGCAAGGATTCTGCATGCACGCCGCAAACCCGCGTCGCGGGTATCTCTTGGGCCTGAGCGCCTACATCATCTGGGGCCTGTTCCCCATTTACTTCAAGGCAATCCAGAGCGTCCCGGCGGTGGAAATCATTGTCCACCGGGTGCTTTGGTCGGCACTGTTCGGCTCGCTGCTGCTACTGGTGTGGAAACACCCCGGCTGGTGGCGCGAGCTGCGCGACAACCCGCGCCGGCTGGGGGTCCTGGCCCTGAGCGGGGCGCTGATTGCCTTCAACTGGCTGACCTATGTGTGGTCGGTCAACAACGGGCGCATGCTCGAGGCCAGCCTGGGTTACTACATCAACCCGCTGATCAACGTGCTGCTGGGCATGCTGCTGCTGGGCGAGCGGCTGCGCCGCCTGCAATGGTTGGCAGTGGGCATGGCTGCAGTTGGCGTGGCCCAGCAGGTGTGGCAGGTGGGCAGCCTGCCCTGGGTGTCACTGGCGCTGGCGCTGAGCTTTGGCTTCTACGGGCTGATCCGCAAACAGGCCCCGGTCGCGGCGCTGCCGGGGTTGGTTGTGGAAACCTGGATGCTGGTACCGCTGGCCTTGGGCTGGTTGCTGCTGCACCCAACGGCCATGAGTGCACAAGGCGCGTTCTACACCAGCAGCGAAGCGCTTTGGCTGATGGCTGCGGGGCCGGTGACCCTGGTACCGCTGGTGTGCTTCAACGCCGCAGCACGGCACCTGCCCTACACCACCCTCGGCTTCCTGCAATACCTGGCGCCAACCCTGGTACTGCTGCAGGCGGTGCTGCTGTTCGACGAGCATTTGTCCTCCAGCACCCTGGTAGCCTTCATGTTCATCTGGGCTGGCTTGGCCATTTACAGCGTGGATGCCTGGCTAAGTTTGCGCAAGCGCGCCTGATCAAAAAACGCTCAGAACTCTGCAGGCCATGTATTCCTTGGCCTGCAGAGACATCTCCAAAGGTTATCCACACCCTCGTCCCCGTGCTTTGTGCACAAGCTGCTGAATTTTGGGTGTTTTTTGAGCAAACCTCTGCAGCGGGCGCATTGCCTGGGCTGGGGAGGGGAACCCCCAGGTTATCCACAGGGCCTTCCCCGTGATACTGGGATAACCGCCAGGGTGTCTTTATCAAATCCCCAGTAGGAGCGGCCTTGCGTCGCGATGGGCCGCAAAACGGCCCCCAGCGATTTCCACTCAATCCTCCGCCCGCAACTGCAACTCCACCATCAAGTCATCCGCCAGACTCTCCAGCCGCTGCTGCAGCTCGTCCAGCGGCAAGGCCAGAGGCAAGGCCAACAAGGCATCGGCATGGAACAACGGCTCACTGCTCATCGGTGCCGGCCGCACTTCTGTCGTGAACCGTTCCACGTTCACCTGCAACTCAGCCAGCAAACGAGTAATGTCCCGCACGATCCCCGGCCGGTCGTTGCCGACCAGTTCCATGGCAATCGGCTTCCAGGTACACGAGGGTTCCACCCCGCTCTCGGCCACCAGCACACGAATGTCGTACTGGGCCAGGCCCTGCAACGCCGCCACCAGCTCCTCGTGATTTTCAGCCGGCACCGCCACCCGCAGGATCCCGGCAAACTGCCCGGCCATGCGCGACATGCGGCTTTCCAGCCAGTTGCCGCTGTGGTCTGCGATGCACTGCGCAACACGTTCCACCTGGCCGGCCTTGTCAGGGGCGATAACAGTCAGTACAAGATGATCCACAAGCCGTTCCTCGTGTCGAACCGCGCCAAGCGCAGAAAATCGGGGGATCGGCTCAGTATAGGCAAGGCGCGGCAACCTGCCGCAGGGCAATCCGCACAGCCAATCGTGTACTGTTTCAAGATTTATCTGGAACAATCCACCATTTTTTTGCGAACATACCTGCTCCCAGCGTGACCATACGCGACCAATGGGTCGCACAACGGCGCTTTTAGTCTGATTTTGCCCCGTCTACTGCTTCATGTAGTATCCCGTGGCGCGGACTACAAAACGTCGTTTGGATGTCTGCCAAGGCGCCTGTGAAAATACGCACACTGTCTGCCAGCCAGTCTGGCGGGCTGCACCCAGCCGCGCTCGGGGTCTCCCCGGGGGCAAGTACTGGTACGTGTTTAGAGAAGCGCTACAGGCTTAATACAGAAGAGCGAAATAGCTGAGCAGAGTGAGGCAAGCAATGACTGGATACGTTCAAGTCGGTGGCCTTCAGGTCGCCAAGGTCCTGTACGACTTCGTGAACAACGAAGCCATTCCCGGGACCGGCATCGTCGCCGAGCAGTTCTGGGCGGGTGCAGAGAAGATCATCAATGACCTCGCTCCAAAGAACAAAGCCCTGCTCGCCAAGCGCGACGAGCTGCAAGCCAAGATCGACGCCTACCACCAGGCACGCAAAGGCCAGGCCCATGACGCCGCAGCCTACAAAGCATTCCTCCAGGAAATCGGCTACCTGCTGCCACAAGCCGACGATTTCCAGGCCACCACCCAGAACGTGGACGAAGAAATCGCCCATATGGCCGGCCCGCAGCTGGTCGTTCCGGTGATGAACGCCCGTTTTGCCCTCAACGCCGCCAACGCCCGTTGGGGTTCGCTGTACGACGCGCTGTACGGCACCGATGCCATCAGCGATGAAGGCGGCGCCGAAAAAGGCCAGGGTTACAACAAAGTGCGTGGCGACAAGGTGATCGCTTTCGCCCGCGCCTTCCTTGACGAAGCCGCGCCGCTGGCGGCTGGGTCGCACGTCGACTCCACCGCCTACCGCATCGAAGCTGGCAAGCTGGTGGTCACCCTGAAGGGCGGCACCAACACCGGCCTGCGTGACGACGCCCAGCTGATCGGCTTCCAGGGTGATGCCGCGGCACCGACTGCCGTGCTGTTGAAACACAATGGCCTGCATTTCGAAATCCAGGTCGATGGCAGCACCCCGGTCGGCAGCACCGACGCCGCTGGCGTCAAAGACATCCTGATGGAGTCGGCACTGACCACCATCATGGACTGCGAAGACTCGGTCGCCGCCGTCGATGCCGACGACAAGGTCATCGTCTACCGCAACTGGCTGGGCCTGATGAAGGGCGACCTGGCCGAAAGCGTGAGCAAAGGTGGCAAGACCTTCACCCGCACCATGAACCCCGACCGCGAGTACGTTGCGCCCAACGGTGGCAGCGTGACCCTGCACGGCCGTTCGCTGCTGTTCGTGCGTAACGTTGGCCACCTGATGACCAACCCGGCAATTCTCGATGCCCAGGGCAACGAAATTCCGGAAGGCATCCAGGATGGCCTGTTCACCAACCTGATCGCCCTGCACAACCTCAACGGCAACACCAGCCGCAAGAATACCCGCAGTGGCAGCGTGTACATCGTCAAGCCGAAGATGCATGGCCCTGAGGAAGTGGCATTTGCCGCCGAGATCTTCAGCCAGGTCGAAGACCTGCTGGGCATGCCGCGCAACACGGTGAAGGTCGGCATCATGGACGAGGAGCGCCGGACCACGGTCAACCTCAAGTCCTGCATCAAGGCCGCTGCCGAGCGCGTCGCGTTCATCAACACCGGCTTCCTCGACCGCACGGGCGATGAAATTCACACCTCGATGGAAGCCGGCGCCGTGGTGCGCAAAGGTGCCATGAAGAACGAGAAGTGGATCGGGGCCTACGAGAACAACAACGTCGATGTCGGCCTGGCGACCGGCCTGCAAGGCCGTGCGCAGATCGGCAAAGGCATGTGGGCCATGCCCGACCTGATGGCCGCCATGCTCGAGCAGAAAATCGCCCACCCGCTGGCCGGGGCCAACACCGCCTGGGTGCCGTCGCCAACTGCCGCCACCCTGCATGCCCTGCACTACCACAAGGTGGACGTACAGGCACGCCAGCGTGAGCTGGCCTCGCGCACCCCGGCGTCGGTGGACGATATCCTGGCCATCCCGCTGGCCGCCGACACCAACTGGTCGGCCGAAGAGATCCGCAACGAGCTGGACAACAATGCCCAGGGCATCCTCGGCTATGTCGTGCGCTGGATCGACCAGGGCGTCGGTTGCTCGAAGGTGCCAGACATCAACAACGTCGGCCTGATGGAAGACCGCGCCACCCTGCGCATCTCCGCGCAACTGCTGGCCAACTGGCTGCGCCACGGCGTGGTCAGCCAGGCGCAGGTGCTGGAAAGCCTCAAGCGCATGGCGGTGGTGGTCGACCAGCAGAACGCCGCTGACCCTCTGTACCGCCCGATGGCGCCGAACTTCGACGACAACATTGCGTTCCAGGCGGCAGTGGAGCTGGTGGTCGAAGGTGGCAAGCAGCCCAATGGCTATACCGAGCCAGTGCTGCACCGCCGTCGCCGCGAGTACAAGGCGCGTAACGGGTTGTAAGTTCACACCTGCGTACGGGGGCCGCTTTGCGGCCCTATCGCGACACAAGGCCGCTCCTACAGGGATAGCGCAAATATCAAAACTTGCGCTGCACCTGTAGGAGCGGCCTTGTGTCGCGATAGGGCTGCAAAGCAGCCCCTCTCTGCCTCAATCAATTTTCAGCTCTTTCTTCACCAGCTCCAGCAACTTGTCCAGGTTCACCGGCTTGAGCAGGAAGTCCACCACCCCCAGGTGCATCACGTCCACCGCCTCTGCCACATGGGTGTCGCCCGACACTACGATGATCGACAACGCTGCCCGCTCCGACTCGCGAATCTTGCGGATCAGCGCCAGCCCATCCTCTGGCTGCATGCGCAAATCGGTAATCATCAAACCGATACGCTGCTCGAAATGCAGGTACAACCTGGCCTCCTCGGCCCCGTCCGCGCCCACACACTCAATGCCCCGGCTTTTCAGGTACAGGATCAACGCCTCACGGTTCACCGCGTTGTCGTCCACCACCAACACCAACGGCTTTACCGCCACCGGCGCACTGGTCATACCCAATGCCTCGCGCTCTTCGTCGCTTAGAATATCGATTTGCTCAGGCATGGCCATCTCGTCAAAAAAAATTCCGCTTCAGCCATAGGACCGCAGAACTTGCGTAACCCGGTTCGCCTTTCGTCGGGTCTTTGACAGGTGTGCTCATAGACTTACGTCCAATGGGCACCACCCCGCCGCAAGCCGACCATGGAGGCAGAGAACAACATGGCCGGCACCTATATATAGATATATATAGTTCGGCATAGCGATACGGTCGGTTTCATGAGCAAAAAGGACGCCTACAGCCAGGCGGGCAGGACTGCAGTGCTGCAAAACATTCAGGGCACACTGCAGTTTCTGCAGCGTTTTCCGCCGTTCAACCAGATGGAGCACAGCCACCTGGCCTATCTGGTCGAGCAGTGCCAGCTGCGCTTCTATGCCAGCGGCGAAAGCATCGTCAAGCCGGCAGACGGGCCGGTCGAGCATTTCTACATCGTCAAGCAGGGCCGGGTGGTTGGCGAGCGTCAGCACCTGGTGAAACCGGGTGTCGAAACCACCTTCGAAATCACCAGCGGCGAGTGCTTCCCGCTGGCCGCCCTGCTCGGCGAACGGGCCACCCGCACCGAGCACCTGGCCGGCGAAGACACCTTCTGCCTGCAACTGAACAAGGCAGCGTTCATCCGCGTGTTCTCGATGTCTGAAGTGTTTCGGGATTTTGCCCTGCGCGGGGTCAGCAGCCTGCTCGACCAGGTCAACCAGCAGGTTCGCCAGCGTGCGGTGGAAACCCTGGGTACCCAATACTCGCTGAACACGCCGCTGGGCGAACTGGCCATGCGGCACCCGGTGGTGTGCAGCGCGGATACGCCGCTGCGCGAAGCCGTGCGGCTGATGCACGAGCAGCAGGTGGGCAGCATCGTCGTGGTTGACACGCAGCGCTACCCCACCGGCATCTTCACCCTGCGCGACCTGCGCCAGGTGGTGGCCGCGCAGGACGCCGAGCTGGGTGCGCCGATTGCCCGGCACATGACCGCCAAGCCGTTCTACCTCAGCCCACAGGCCAGTGCCTTCGACGCAGCCATGGCAATGACCGAGCGGCACATTGCCCATGTGTGCCTGGTGGAAAATGGCCGGCTGTGTGGCGTGGTCTCGGAGCGCGACCTGTTCTCGCTGCAACGGGTCGACCTGGTGCACCTGGCGCGCACCATTCGCCATGCACCGCGGCTAGACAGCCTGGTCTCGCTGCGCGGCGAGATCAGCCAACTGGTCGAACGGATGCTCGCCCACGGCGCCTCGTCCACGCAGATCACCCAGATCATCACCCTGCTCAACGACCACACGGTATGCCGGGTCATCGAACTGGCTCTGGCTGAACGCGGCGACCCGGGCGTGCCTTTCAGCTGGCTGTGCTTTGGCAGTGAAGGGCGTCGCGAACAGACCCTGCACACCGACCAGGACAACGGCATCCTCTTCGAGGCGGTAGACAGCACCGAGGCCGACGCCGTCCGTGCCCGCCTGCTGCCGCTGGCGCAGTACATCAACCAGTGCCTGGCCCAGTGTGGCTTCACCTTGTGTGCGGGCAACATCATGGCCGGCAACCCTGCGCTGTGCCTGTCGCGTGCCGAGTGGGCGCGGCGCTTTGCCGGTTTTGTCCGCGAAGCCAGCCCAGAAAACCTGCTGGGCTCAAGCATCTATTTCGACCTGCGGGTGGTGTGGGGCGACGAGCAGGGCTGCGAGCAGCTGCGCCAAGGCGTGCTGGCGCAGGTGGCCGACAACCGTTTATTCCAGCGCATGATGGCGGAAAACGCCCTGCGCCAGCGCCCGCCAGTGGGCCGCCTGCGCGAGTTCGTGCTGACCCGCCAAGGCAGTGACAAGGCGGCCACCCTCGACCTGAAGGTCCAGGGCCTGACGCCCTTCGTCGATGGTGCCCGGCTGCTGGCGCTGGCCAACGGCATCGGCGCCTGCAATACCCTGGAGCGCCTGCGCCAGCTGGTCGCCAAAGGGGTGATCGAAGCACTGGACGGCGCGGCCTATGAAGAGGCGTATCACTTCATCCAGCAGACCCGCATGCAACAGCATCAACGCCAGACCCGCGCCAACCTGCCGTATTCCAACCGGCTCGACCCGGACAGCCTCAACCACCTGGACCGGCGTATCCTGCGCGAGTCCCTGCGCCAGGCCCAGCGCCTGCAAAGCAGCCTGGCCGTGCGGTACCAGTTATGAGCCTGTTCGCCTGGCTGCGCCCCGGCACACCCGCGCTGGACCCTGCCACGCGCCAGCGCCTGGCCCGGCAGCCTAAACCTGCGCCCCTGGGTGTGTGCACGTTGCGTGAGCAGCGCTGGGTGGTGCTGGACCTGGAAACCAGCGGGCTCAACCCCAACCGTGATCAGGTACTGTCGATCGGCGCAGTGGCCATCGAGGACGGGGCCATCGACTTTGCCCAGCAATTCGAACGCACCCTGCAGCGGCCACTGCTGAAAACCAACGCCAGCGTGCTGATTCACGGGCTCGGGCCAAGCGCCCTGGCCGCCGGTTGCGAGCCCGCCGAAGCGTTGCTGGACCTGCTCGACTTCATTGGCGACAGCCCGGTGCTGGCATTCCATGCTCCGTTCGACCAGCGCATGCTGGCGCGGGCATTGAAAGAAAGCCTGGGTTACCGCTTGCAGTCGCCGTTTCTGGATGTGGCCGAGCTGGCGCCGATGCTCAACCCCGACACGGTTCTGCGCGAGGCGGGCCTGGATGACTGGGTGGCGCGCTTTGGGCTGCAGGTGGAAGAACGCCACCACGCCAGCGCTGATGCCCAAGTCACCGCAGAACTTGTGCTGATCCTGTTCAGCCAGGCCCGGCGCCAACAACTGGACAGCCCGCTGCAACTGGAACAGCGCCTGCGCGGCTGGCGGCGACGCAAGGTGCAGAGCCATGGCATGTAAGGCCAGGGCTACGCAGCGCCGGTGAAACCGCAGGCCCTTGGCCAACCCCATGCAGGCGAACCGATAAGCGTCCATTGCACCCACCCCCTCCCCTCTGCAACAATCGCGAATAATTATCGTTAGTTAATGCATACGTTCCGGGGGGACGCTGCTTGCCTTCTGCACAGAGCCCACACGCCGATCTGGTTGGTACGCTGTACCGCGATCACCGCGGCTGGCTGCTCGCCTGGTTGCAACGCAACATGGCCTGCCGCCAACGTGCCGAAGACCTGAGCCAGGACACCTTCGTGCGCCTGCTAGGCCGCGAGCAGCTGGCCTCGCCCCGCGAACCGCGTGCCTTTCTTGCAGCCGTGGCCAAGGGGCTGATGTTCGACCACTTCCGGCGCGCCGCACTGGAACAGGCCTACCTCGCGGAACTGGCACTGGTGCCGGAAGCCGAACACCCCTCCCCCGAAGTACAGCACCTGATTCTGGAAGACCTCAAAGCCATCGACCGCCTGCTTGGCAAGCTGTCGAGCAAAGCCCGCGCGGCGTTCCTGCACAACCGCCTGGATGGCATGGGCCATGCCGAAATCGCCGAGCGCCTGGGCGTTTCGGTGTCGCGGGTGCGCCAGTACCTCGCCCAGGGTATGCGCCAGTGCTACGTGGCCCTGTACGGGGAGCCGACGTGAGCAACGCACCGGTCTCGTCGCGTGTACTGGAAGCTGCCATTGCCTGGAAACTCAACCTCGACGGCGGCAGCGACAGCCCTGCCGAACGTGGCGAGTTCATGCGCTGGCATGCCGCCAGCGAAGAACACGCGCGCGCCTGGCGACAGCTCGGCGCCATGGACCAGCGGCTCAGCGCAGCCGCCGGCCCGGCGCGCCAGGCGTTGCTGCAGTCGCGCGCCAGCCTGCGCCGGCGCATCGGCAAGGTGGGCGGCGGCCTGGCCGGCATGTTCCTGCTCGGCTCGCTGCTGGCCTGGGTCGGCGCACCGTCACTGGCGCCCAGCTACTGGCTTGCCGACCAGCGTACCGCCACCGGCGAGTTGCGCACCTTGCGCCTGGCCGACGGCACCCTGTTGAGCCTCAATACCCACACCGCGGTAGACATCGACTACGCCGGTGCGCAACGGGTGATCGTGCTGCACCAGGGTGAAATCTCGGTCGATACCGGCCACCAGGACCCACGCCCGCTGCTGGTGCGCACCGACGATGGCCGCTTGCGCCCACTGGGCACGCGCTTCCTGGTACGTCGTGAAGCCGCAGGCACGCGCCTTGAAGTGTTGCAAGCGTCGGTCGCGGCCATGCCGCATAACAGCGGTGACGAGCAGGTGTTGCGCGAAGGCCAGCAGGTGCTGATGCATGCCGATGGCCTGGGCCAGGTCAGCGCAGTGCCGGCCGGTGCCGATGCCTGGACGCGCGGCATGCTGGTGGTCGACGACGTACGCCTTGGCGACTTGCTGGCGGTGCTGGGCAAGTACCGCAGCGGCTACCTGGGCGTGGATGCAGCAGTCGCCGACCTGCGGGTAAGCGGCAGCTTCCCGCTGACCGATACCGACCTGGCACTGGCCTCACTGGAGCCGGTGCTGCCGGTGAAGGTCGAGCGGCATACCCAGTGGTGGGTGAAGGTCACGCCCAGGTAGCGCTGTAGCAGCCTGATCGCAGCCGCCCCTGCTTTTACAAACAATTCTCACTTTTTTTCAGATTCGCCCTGTCACTTTTCGATTCTCGCTCGGCAAGGATGCAGCAAGCACTTACCCGTCGAGGAACCGCCGCATGTCCCGTGCCGTAGATCGTATCCTGCGCCCCAGCCTGATGGCCCTGGCCATCGGCATGGCCGCGCCGCTGGTCAGCCCTGCCTTGTTCGCCGCCGAGCAGTCCGCGCTGCGCGCCTACAACCTGCCCAGCGCACCGCTGGCCACTGCCCTGAACCAGATCGCCAGCCAGGCCGGCATCGCCCTGGCACTGGACCCGGCGCTGGTCAGTGGCCGCACGTCGGCGCCGGTCAACGGCCGCTATGACGGCCTCGGCGCCTTGCAGGCAGCTCTGCTGGGCAGCGGCCTGCAACTGCAGCAGAGCAGCGCGGGCAGCTACAGCTTGGTCGCGGTGCCGGAGGGCAGCCTGGCCTTGCCGGAAATCACCGTGAACGCCAACAGCGCCAGTGAAAGCGCGTGGGGCCCGGTCGACGGCTACCTGGCCCAGCGCACGGCCGCCGGCACCAAGACCGACACCGCCCTGGTCGAAGTCCCACGGTCCATTTCCGTGGCGACCCGCGAGCAGATGAAAGACCGCGGCGTGCATAGCCTCGACGATGCCGTGCGCTATATGCCAGGCATCGTCTCTGCCAGCTTCGGCAGCGACACCCGTTATGACTGGATGCGTGTACGCGGCTTCGAGCCCACCCAGTTCCTGGATGGCCTGCCGTTGCCACGTGGCGTGTACGCCAACCCGAAAGCCGAAACCTGGAACCTCGACCGCCTGGCGCTGCTGCGCGGCCCGGCTTCTTCGGTCTATGGCCAGACACCGCCCGGCGGCCTGCTGGACATGGTCAGCCGCCGCCCGCAAGCCGAAAGCGCCCATGAAATCGAACTGCAATATGGCAGTGACAACCACCGCCAGATCAACTTCGCCAGCACCGGCAAGATCGATGACGACGGCCGCTTGCTGTATGGCGTTAGCGGTGTGATCCGTGACAGCGGTACGCAGATCGACCATATCGACAACAAGCGCTACAACATCGCCCCGAGCCTGACCTGGAACGTGGACGAAGATACCTCGCTGACCTTCCTCTCCCAGTTCACCCGCGACGATACCGGGGTCACCAGCCAGTTCCGACCGATCCAGGGCACCAAGATCGACATGCCGTTCGGCAAGATCTCCCACCACAAGAACCTGGGTGACCCGAATTACGAATTCTACGACCGGACCTACTACGCGCTGGGCTACGCGTTCGAGCACCGTTTCAACGACGTGTGGCAGTTCCGGCAAAACTTGCGCTATACCAAGTCCGAGCTGTCGTTCCAGACGATCACCGTCAACAGCTACTTGCCAGAGTTCGGCATGGTCGTGGACGACCAAGGCAACGTGGGGCGTAGTACCACCAACGTTGACGAGGACATCAGCCAGTTCGCCGTCGACAACAATTTTCAGGGTGATTTCAGCACAGGCGCCATCAGCCACACCTTGCTGGTTGGCCTGGACCACCAACGCACCAACAACGATTTCCTGACGATCTATGGCGCTGCGCCGCCCATCAATGTCAACGACCCGGTCTACGGTTTGCCGATCAGCAGACCGGACCGTTCCACTGCCTACTACGACTACGACCAGAAAACCATTCAGACCGGCCTGTACGTGCAGGACCAGATGGCGCTGGGCAACTGGCGGCTGACCTTGGGTGGTCGGGAGGACTGGGTACACACCGGTACAACGTTCTTCAACAAAGGCGACGCTACCAACACCCAGCGCGACAGTAACTTCAGCGGCAACGCGGCGATCAGTTACGTCTTCGATTCGGGGTTTGTGCCTTACCTGTCTTATGCAGAATCTTTCCAGCCCGCCAGCAAGGCCGATGCGGACCCACTGAAGTCGTTCAAACCAACCGAAGGCAAGCAGTGGGAACTGGGTGTCAAATACCAGCCCCCCGGTTCAAATACGTTGCTCTCGGCCGCGGTGTATGACCTGACTCAGAAGAATGTGCTGGTCACCAGCAACGACGGCAATACCAGTGTCACCAGCCAGACCGGCGAAGTGAAAGTCCGCGGCCTGGAGCTTGAAGCGGTTTCCGACGTTACCGACAACCTGAAGGTAATTGCCGCCTACACCCTGGCCAAATCCGAAGTGCAGGACGGTCAGTTCAAGGGCAACCGCCTGCAACTGATGCCCAACCAGCAGGCCTCGGTGTGGGGCGACTACACCTTCCACTCGGGCGTACTGGACGGCTTCGGCATCGGCCTGGGGGCACGCTACACCGGTAATACCTATGGTGACCAAGGCAACACCTGGCTGGGCAAGGCCAATGCCTACACGGTGTTCGATGCATCGGTGCATTACGACCTGGGCCGCCTGGACAACAGCCTGAAGGGGGCCTCGGTAGCGCTCAATGCGACCAACCTGCTGGACAAGGACTACCTCTCCACCTGTGACGCGTACTACTGCTACTACGGCGACGAGCGGAGTGTCGTGGCCAGCGCCACCTACAAGTTCTGAGTGAGCCGGGGCCGCGTTGCGGCCCAATCGCCGGCAAGCCAGCTCCCACAGGTACAGCGCATGTCCTCGGGCCCCTGATTTACCTGTGGGGGCCAGCTCCCACAGGTACAGCGCATGTCCTCGGGCTCCTGATTTACCTGTGGGGGCCAGCTCCCACAGGGACAGCGCATGTCCTCGGGCCCCTGATTTACCTGTGGGGGCCAGCTCCCACAGGGACAGCGCATGTCCTCGGGCTCCTGATTTACCTGTGGGGGCCAGCTCCCACAGGTCAGCGCATGTCCTCGGGCTCCTGATTTACCTGCGGGGGCCAGCTCCCACAGGTACAGCGCATGTCCTCGGGCTCCTGATTTACCTGTGGGGGCCAGCTCCCACAGGTACAGCGCATGTCCTCGGGCCCCTGAGTTACCTGTGGGGGCCAGCTCCCACAGGTCAGCGCATGTCCTCGGGCTCCTGATTTACCTGTGGGGGCCAGCTCCCACAGGTCAGCGCATGTCCTCGGGCTCCTGATTTACCTGCGGGGGCCAGCTCCCACAGGTCAGCGCATGTCTTCGGGCTCCTGATTTACCTGTGGGAGCTGGCTTGCCGGCGATTGGGCTGCGCAGCAGCCCCCTCCAATTCCTGAGGCAAAAAACGGTACCGTGATGAAAAGCCCAACCATCCGCCGCTGGTCAGCGGTTCACACCTGGAGCAGCCTGGTCTGTACCCTGTTCCTGCTGTTGCTCGCCCTCACCGGCCTGCCGCTGATCTTCCACCACGAACTCGAACACCTGCTGGGCGACGCCGCCGAACTGCGCGAAATGCCGCCCGGCACGCCGCACCTCGACCTGCAACAGCTGGTGCTCAAGGCTGAGCAGCACCGCCCCGGCGAGGTCATGCAGTACTTTGGCTATGAAGAAGACCAACCCGACGGCGTGGTGGCCATCACCGCCGCCACCGCCGGTACCGAGCCCAACCTGTCGCACACCTTCATGCTCGACGCCCGCACAGGCGAAGCGGTAGCCATGCCCGCCGCCAACGGTGGCTTCATGATGCTGATGCTGCGCCTGCACGTGGACATGTTCGCTGGCCTGCCGGGCAAGTTGCTGCTGGCCTTAATGGGCGTGCTGTTCGTCGTCGCGATCGTGTCCGGCACCGTGCTATACGCTCCGTTCATGCGCCGGCTGGGCTTCGCCAGCGTGCGCCACGACAAATCCCGGCGCCTGCGCTGGCTCGACCTGCACAACCTGATCGGCATCGTCACCTTGGCCTGGGCACTGACTGTCGGTGTAACCGGCGTGATCAGCGCCCTGTCCGACCTAGTGATCGCTGCCTGGCGCAACGACAGCCTGGCGGCCATGGTGGCCCCCTACCGCAACGCCCCACCGCTGGGCGAACGCGCTGCGGCCAGCGACCTGCTGGCCATCGCCGAACAGGCCGCCCCCGGCATGCGCCCAGACTTCATCGCCTTCCCTGGTACCCGCTTCTCCAGTGAGCACCACTACGCGGTGTTCATGAAAGGTGCCACGCACCTCACTTCGCACCTGCTCACCCCGGTCCTGATCGATGCACGCACGCTGCAAGTGACCGCCGTCGGCGAACGCCCCTGGTACATGGATGCCATGGGCCTGTCGCAACCCCTGCATTTTGGCGACTACGGCGGGCGGCCCATGCAGGTGCTGTGGGCAGCACTGGACGTGCTGACCATCATCGTACTCGGGAGCGGCCTCTACCTGTGGTGGACCAAGCTGCGCAGCAGTAGGGGGGCGCGCCCGTGAGCCACAGGTCACGCAGCACCAGGCAGATCTTCGCCTGGCCGGGGCTCATCGCCGCTCTGGGTGCAGCCGGCCTGTTCGCCGCACTGCTCGGGGACGGCGCCTGGGACGCCCTGGCCTGGCTGGGGCTGGGCATTCCGGCATGGCTCGGGTTCCGTGGGCTGAGCGGCAAATGAGGTAACCCGCTAACACGCCTGTATCAACCGCTGGGACCAAGCTGCACGGCCTGTTCACCGTGGAGCCCGCCATGAGCCTGACACACTTCAAGTCCTTCGATGCGCAATTGAGCGCCCTGCTCACCCCACCCCCAGCGCCCGACCCGTCGCTGCCGCTGCTGAACGCACGGCAGCGCTACTTCGCCGACCTTGCGCAGTACTGGCTCGGCACCGCGAGCGGCGAGAGCCGGCGCGCACGCCTGGCTACGCTGCTGCGCCAGCAACTGCTGGCGCAAATCGCGTTGCGCAGCGATGACCACACGCTGGGTTCGAGCCATGCCGAGCTGGTCACCTGCTGCGCCAACAGGCCGCTGCCCTCGCAGCGCCAGCATTTACCAGCCGCGCAACGGCCGCAGATCTACCGCCCCGTACTGGACATCACCACACCCAATTGGCGTAGCTACCTGCCCGGCACCTTCGTGATCGTCGAAGGCGGGCCGGAGGGCCGCATGCCAGACCCTCGCAACACCACCGACTACGCGCTGCTGTGCAGCCTGTCCCATGGCATCGAGGCATTCGATAGCCTTGCCGAGCTGCACACCGAGCTTTGCGAACGCCTGGACGACGTGCAGCAAAGCCGGCCACTGCTGCGGCACATGAGCAACGAACACGACCGCGACAACGCCCGCAACGCCGAGCGCCTGCGCTATGAATGGTTCAACGAGGACATGATCCAGGCGCAGGTTCAGGCCTTGATCGACGGCCAGCACGCCGCGCTGACCCAGGCCTGGCAGGAAGCTGCGCAGCAGGCGGCGGTGGACTGGCCCAAGCTGACAGCGGACCTGGCCGGGGCCGCCGATCTGCTGCCATGGGCCGACAGCCGCTCTGCGCTACAAACACGCTACGGCCTGCTGCTGGAGCGCAACTCGCCAGCCTGGCTGAAAAATGCCTCGGCACAGGGCCTTACGCACATCATGCAAACCCTGCAAGAGCTGGTGATCGCCATCGACAAGGCGGCGGCACCCGGTATCCTGAGCCTTGAGCAATTCGTCGACCGCAATGGCCTGCTCGCCTGGACGCGTGAACGCCTGCGTACGCAACTGCGCCAACGTCACCAACTGGATATCGACCCGCTCGGCCTGTATGTCAGTGTCACCCTGGCCAGGCCCATAGGCCCCGTGTTGCCGCCCAGCATCACCGGCCCGTGGATACCCGTCGCCAGCCGCCCGCAGGTTGGCGACAGCATCGAGCTGGTCCAGCAGACCTACCGCATCGACGAGCTGGCGCTGATCAACGTCAGCTTGCTCGATATCGACTACTGGTTGACGGCGAGGGTGCACGACAAGCAGGGCGTGACCGTCGATGGCGTCAGCCCAGGCCAGGTCAAGCAGCTGGTCCGTGAGCTGGATGTGGGTGAAAGCTACAGCCAGTACCTACGCACCCATTTGCTGACGTCCCCGCAGGCACAGTGGCGGCAGGACAGTTATGTCGCCATCAGCCATGCGCGCATGCGCGCCGAAGCGGCCAAGGCCCACTATGCCGGCCACCTTCTCGAAGACCCGTTCGAGCGCGGGTTCGCCTGGATCACCACGTTGCTCGAATACCCGCAAAGCCATGCCCGCCAACAGGCAGACGTAGCGCAACTGAGCGTGCGCCAGTTGCTGATCGGTGGGCATACGCTGCAAGGCATCATGCTGGTCACCCCAGACAGCCCAGGCTTCGCCCGCTTCATCGTCTACACCCCGGACGCCCCCGACCGCCGTGCCTGGCGTGAGTTTCGCAATACCCGGCACATGCTCAAGACCCTGCGCAAACAACCTGCCCTGCGCGATTACCTGAAAGACCGCCTGCCGCTGGCCGACCGTGAGCAAATCGAGCTATGGCTGACCAAAGGCGGCATGGGGCCCCATGTACTTCGCCCGACGATCACCGGCGATTTCCAGCGGGCCCGCTACCTCGCTGAAGTCAATGCCATGCTGGCCGCGGTCGATGCCAGCACCAATACCCGGCTGGAACTGCTGGGCGAGCTCGGCCTGCGCGGGCTGACGCTCATTCTGGACTTGATCAGCTTCGTGTTGCCCAACCGGGCCTTGGTGGCGGTGTCGTTGGGGCGCTCGATCCTGTCGGTGATCGACGCGCACAAGGCGTTCAAACAAGGGCAACGCGTTGACGTGCTGAAACACATCGTCGACGCCTTCACCTACGCCAATGACGCCGTCAACAACCTGGGGGGAACAACCGTGATGCGCCGGGCGTTGCGGGGAATACCCTCGCCTCCGCCACTGAAGTTGCCGCCTTCGGCAAGCGTGAACATCAACCGTGAAAAACTGCGTTACCGCGTCGATGGCATTCACAAAGAAGGTATCTACGAGCAACCCTCGCCGTACCCTGGCCTGAGCTTCTACTACATCAAGGATGCCAGCGGGGCTACGTACCAGGTCGCCTTCGACGGCTACCGCTGGCGTGTAGTAGACCCGCGCATGCCAGACGCCTATACCAAGGTACCGGTCAAACGCCGCGAAGACGGCGAATGGGTAGTGGACTCGGTGGTGCTGTGGCATGACGGGCTACCCGACTTGCAGGCGCTGTTCGAAGCGTGCCAACTGCCCACGTACCCGGCTGGCGCCGAGCCAACCGACACCGCTGGACTGTACCGCCTGGGCCGGGAGTACTTTCTGGTCGCAGGCAGCCAGGCGTTGCCGCTGCGCGCGCACTTGCTGGACAACCATTACCATTTGCTGATGCCCGGGCAACCGGACCGCAGGCCCATCGCCTGGGCCATTGTGCGTTGGCAGGGGGACCAGTGGCGCATCCGGGTACGCCAGCCCGGCCGAAGCAGTGACTGGCTGGCGTTTCCAGACTGTTATTCGGTAAGCCGCGGCAACAGCCGGTCCAACCGCTGATGCAAGGCACTGCCACTGGGCCAGTTGCGCAGCAGCCGTGCCCGGTCGCGGGCATAGGCGGGGGCGAAGCTGAGCTGGGTGGCATGTTGGCACATGGCGTCCAGGTCGATCAGTGACCAGCGCCCGTTGTCCCAGAACAGGTTGTGCCCCTTGAAGTCGCCGTGGCTGATGCGTTCACGGATCAGCTGCTGCATCACCTGCACCAAGGCATCGAGCTGTTCTTGCGGGGCCTCGCCACTTTCCACGTAGGGCGCAAAGCACGCGGTCAGGTCTGGGCCATCGACATACTCGGTGACCAGGTAGGCACGGCTGCGCAGGCCCAGCACCCGCTGCTCCAGCACCGCCAAGGGGCGTGGCGTGGCGATGTCGAGAAACGCCAGGCGGTGCCCTTCGATCCACGAATGCCAGGCCCGGCTCGGGCGCCAGAAGCGCTTGAGCCAGTGCGCGGTGTTCTTGATGTTGTAGCGTTTCAGCACCAACTGCCGGCCATTCACCTCGATACGCGCCACACTGGCGGCGCCACCGGTCTTGTACAGATGGCCTTGGTCGATCAAGGCATCGGCCTGTTCCAGCACTGGCAGCATGGCGCCCACCTCGCTGCGGCGAACCGCACGCAAGCCCGACAAGCTGCGCTGTACGCTGAACAGGCTGCATTCGCGCCCGGCCTTTTCCAGGTAGTCCTTCTGCCGCCAGCTGCGCACCTTGTCCACCTGCTTCTGCAACGCTTCCAGCGGCAGCGCGTGCTCGGCATTGGCCAGCAGGTAATGCACCAGCAACTCTTCGATGAACGGTTCCAGGCGCTTGGGCAACTGGGCGAAGAAGACCCCGAGGTTTTCCAGCACCCGCGGGCGCGACAGTTGCTGGCCAGGGATTTCGGCCTTGATGCCGGCGCCATCGATCAGGTACAGCTTGCCGGCGTGGCGCAGCAGGTTGTCCAGGTGCAGGTCTTCCTGCCACAGGCCTTTGGCGTGCATGTGCGCCACGGCCGTCAGCGCCTCACCCAGCACCTGATGCTGCTCGTCGGCCAGCACCGGCAGGTTTTCCACCGCGCCCCACGCATCGGCCAGGCTTTGGGCACCGTCGAGGAATTCGAACAGCAGCCAGCCACCTTCGCCTTCCCTGAGCCCATCGGCCAGCAGCCTGGGCGTGGTCAGCCCCTGACCAGCCAACAGCTTCACGCCCTGCAATTCGCGCTGGAAATGCCGCGCCGCGTTAGCACCCACCAACAACTTGGCCAGTACCGGCGTCCCTCGCCACACACCGGCGCCGACATAGCGCTGGCCCGGTAGCACACGCAACAGGCTGAGCAGCTGCAGGTCGGCGCTGCCGGCGGCATCGGCCAAGGTCAGGGTCAGCGGCAGCGACGGGCTACGCCCGGCGTCCTTGAGTTCAGACAAACGCATCAGCGGGCCTCTTTTTCACGACGGCGTTGCGTCAGGCGTTGCAGCCAGGTGTCGACCAGCGTGCCTTCGGCGGGTTGCGCCAGGTAGCTGGCCAGCAAGCTGCGGACATCCGCCTCGCTCCAGGCCCGGGCGCGGCGTAGCAGCGGCTCCAGGTCTTTGAGGCGGTCCCGCATGCCGAACAGCAACGGCCGGGTTTTTTCCAGGTCGATCAGTTGGGCGTCCCAACCCTCGCGGCGCTGGCGCAGAAAGATGTGCTTGGGGTAGAAGCAGCCGTGCACTTGGCCGGCGCCGTGCAGGGTACGCGCCAGCTGGCCGCACGCCTGCAGGATGCCGTTGCGTTCGGCCTCGCCCAACTGCGGCCATTGGCCCAGCAGGCTGTCGAGGTCGGCCCACGCGTCCAGGGCACGGGTCATCAAAATCGCCCGATGCTGGCCGCCCTGCTTGCGCTCACCGTAGAACACCGCCTGCAAGGCCGGAATGCGCAACTTCTGATAACGGCTGATATTGCGGAATTCGCGGGCGAAGGTTGGCTCGCCAAACGGCCGGTGCAGGGTGCGGGTCAGGTAGTCGCACTGGCGCTTGAGGTAGTAACCCTTGCCTTCGAGTTCCAGGCGGAACACGCTGCTCCAGCCACCACGGCCGGTGTTGGGCTCGTCCACGGCGTCCAGTTGCAGCGCCCACAGCGCCTCGAAGTCATCCAGGCCATGGCGTTTGAGCAGCGCAAGTTCTGCACTGGCCAGGTAATCGGTCATTCCCTTCCCTCGAAAAAGCCCAGTACCTGGCGGATGCGTTTCTTGTCGCGCGCATCAAGCCGGTTGCGGTCACGGTATTGCAGGTAGAAACGCAGGCGCTGGGTAGCCGAGAGGTGGTACTTGGCCACCTTGTCGAGGCAGGCCAGGTCTTTGATCAGCCGGTGCCGCCACATGAACCCGCGCCAGAAATCGCCGGTGGGGCAGTCGATGAAGAACAGCGTGCCTTGGTCATCGACCAGCAGGTTGCGCCACTTCAGGTCGTTGTGGGCGAAACGGTGTTCGTGCATCACCCGGGTATGGCGGGCCAACTGGCGGCTGATATGGTCGACCCAGGTGCGATCGGCCAGCCGCGCATCGTTGCGCTCGGCCAGGGCCGAGAGGTCTTCGGTGTTGGGCAGCTCGCGGGTGATCATCGCCCCGCGGCCAAAGGCCAGGCCATTGCGCTCAAGGCCCCAGGCCACCACTTCGGCGGTGGGAATGCCCCACTTGGCGAACTGCTTGAGGTTCTGCCATTCGGCCTTGATGCGCGGCCGGCCCAGGTAGCGGCGCATGTGCTTGCCGGCACCGGTGTACCGCTTGACGTAATAGTTGACCCCATCACGCTCGATGCGCACCACCTCGCTGAGCGGGTCGCGGGTCAGGCGTTCGCCCTGAATGGCAAATACCGCATCGAGGCTGCCGAAGTCCGCCGCCAGGTGTTGGTAACCCGGCGCCAGTGTCCAACTCGCCATTAGAGTGCATCCCCATAGCGTTGCTTGCGATCGTAGAGTTTCTGCGCCTTGCGCTCCAGCCAGGCCAGCAGCGCGGCTTCGTCCTTGAGGACTTGCCGCAGCGGGCGCTGGAAGTAAGCGCGCATGAAGCGCAATTTGTCGCGTTGGGTCAGGCCGATGTCCAGCGCCGAGAAGTACAGCGCCGCCAGGTCCTTGTCACGCCAACGCCGGCTGATTGTCGCCCGGGTTTGCGCGCGGTGCAGGTCGATCACCGACAGTTTGAAATCATCCGCCGTCACCGGGCGGTCGGTGTGCAGCAGGAAGTGGCAGATGTAGCAATCGCGGTGGTTGACCCCAGCGCGGTGCATGCCGCCGGTCATTTTCGCCACCTCGGCGATCAGCGCATGCTTCAGGCGCGGCTCGGGCGGCTGCCTGACCCAGTCGATGCTGAAGTCTTCCAGGCTGATGGTCGGCGCCAGCTCTTCGGTGATGATGAACGAATGCTGCGCGGCGGGGTTGTTGCCGCGCTCACCGTAGGCGACCGCGGTCATGGTCGGCACGCCCACTTCATGCAAACGCTGGATCGCCTGCCACTCCTGGCCGGCACCGAGCACCGGCAGCTTCGCGGTCAGCAGGTTCTTGAAGATCTCGCCCCAGCCGATACCGCGGTGGATCTTGACGAAAAAGCCCTCGCCAGCCACCTCGGTACGCAGCGTGCGGCGGCCTTCGAGTTCGCGATAGACCTCGCCTTGCAGCGCCTCCACGGCGTCGAAGGCATCGCGCCCGGCCCACAGGTGTTTGAAGGGTTCGGCCAGTATCAGCTTCATGCGGTTTTCTGCCCCAGGATCACGTCGGCAGCATGCTGCGGCATGCTGTACAGATCGGCGATTTCGGCGAATGCCAGGCCGTTGCGCGACCAGCTGGCGCGGGCCTGCGGGTCTTCCAGCATGCGCTGCAGGTAGCTGTTGAGCTGGTCCTGCTCGAATGGCTCGTCCAGCACCAGGCCACTGTCGGCCTCGGCAATGTAATGGGCATAGCCGCACACCCTGGACACCAGCACCGGCAAACCGGCCACCAGCGCTTCGAGCAGCACCGTACCGGTGTTTTCGTTATACGCCGGGTGAATCAGCACGTCGGCACCCAGCAGAAAGCGCGGGATGTCGCTACGGCCCTTGAGGAACTGCACCTGATCGCTCAGGCCCAGGGTAGCGCTTTGCAGCTGGAATACCTTGGGGTCGTCCTGGCCGATGACCATCAACCGGGTGCGCTTGCGCAGCGCCGACGGCAGTGCCGCCAGCGCCTTGAGGCTGCGGTCAACGCCCTTGGTCTTGAAGCCCGAGCCGATCTGCACCAGCAGCAGGTCGCCCTCGCCCAGGTTGAACTCCTGGCGGAACTCGGCGCGAATCTCGGCGGCATTGGCAGGCGCGCGGCGGTCCTGGGAAATGCCCGGCGGCAACAGGTGGAAGCGCTCCAGCGGGGTGCCGTAATGCTTGATGAACAGCGGCTGCTGCACTTCGGAAATCATCAGCACTTCGGTATGCGCGTCCTTGGCGAACACCGCACGCTCGTACTCGGCAAAGTGCCGGTAGCGGCCCCAACGGCGGTACAGGCCACCACGCAGGGTTTGCGCCTTGTCCTCGAAGCAGCCGTCGGCGGCGTAGTACACGTCCAGCCCCGGCATCTTGTTGAAGCCGATCAGGCGGTCGACCGGGCGCTTGGCCAGGTCGGCGGCCATCCAGGCACTGAGCTTCTCGTTGCGCCGGTGGTTGAAGACCGCCTTGACCGGCGCCACCAGTACCTCGAAGCCTGGGGGAATGTCGCCCTCCCAGATCAACGTGTACACACGGATCTGGTGGCCACGCTTCTGGCACTCCAGGGCAATGCGCATGAAGTCGCGTTGCAGCCCGCCAAAGGGGAAATATTTGTAAAGCACGAAAGCCAGTTGCATCAACGGACATCCTCAGCCAGCAGCAACGCGCTCAAGCGGCTCGCCACATGCTCGGGATTCAGGCGAGTAAAGCACAGTGGCCACTCGCGTTTGAGATCGAACCGGGCCAGGTCATCGGCGCTCGGTTTGTAGGTGCACTTCTTCTGCAGGCAGGGCGCGCAGGGCCAGTCACTGGCCTGGTGAATCTGGGTCCGTCCGTAGGCGCCGGTCAGGCCCGGGTTGGTCGGGCCGAATAACGAAATGGTCGGCACATCGAGTGCCGCGGCCAGGTGGCCCAGGCCGGTATCGACCGCCACGCAGGCCTTTGCCGCTGCCAGCACGCGGGCAACACCGGCAAGGTTCAATTTGGGGAGCACCTGGCAATTGTTCAAGCCTTGGGCAATGCGCTCGGCCCGCGCCTTCTCCGCCGGGTTGCCCCACGGCAGGCGCACCTCCAGCTTGCGCCGGCCCATGCGCTCGGCCAGTTCGCGCCAATAGGCTTCCGGCCAGTGCTTGGTCGCCCAGGTGGTGCCATGCAGGAACACGACATAGGGCGCCGCTGGCGGCAGTTGCAGGCGCTCGAGGTCCAGGCCGTAGTTGCCGATGCCTTCGGGCAGGTCGTAGGCCAGGGCCATGGCGAACAGCTGGCGCACCCGCTCGACCGCATGCTGGCCGGTAGCAACCGACAGGCGCCGGTCATAAAAGCGGCTGGCCCAGCCTTCACGGGCCGAGTAGCGGTCCAGGCCAGCCACCGGGGCCTTCACGTAGCGGGTGAGCCAGGCCGACTTGACCAGGCCCTGGGCGTCGATCACCAGGTCGTACTTGTGCGCGCGTAAGCGCTGCTTGAAGGCCTTCCATTCGCCACTCTTGAGGGTTTGCCAAAGGTTCTTGCGCCAGCGGCGGATGGCCACCGGGATGACCTGGTCGACCGCCGGGTGCCAGCTGGGGATTTCGGCGAAGCCTTCTTCCACCACCCAGTCGAACCGGATGCCCGGGAGCGCGTGGGCGGCATCGGTCAGTGCCGGCAGGGTATGGATCACGTCACCCAGGGATGAGGTCTTGATGATCAGTACCCGCACTTAGTCGACCTCGGCCACGGCATCGATCAGGTCCGGCCCGCTCAGGCTGTGCAGGGCGGCGATGACTTTACCGGGCTCCAGCAGGCGCAGGCAGTTGTAGTGGCCGAAGCGGCAGGTGCGGTCAAAGCAGGGGCTGCACTCGATACCGGTGCGCACCACTTCCACCTGTTCGGCCAGCGGCGGGGTGAAGCCGGGCGAGGTCGAGCCGTACACGGCCACCAGCGGGCGGTTGAGCGCAGCCGCCACGTGCATCAGCCCCGAGTCGTTGGACACCACGGCCTGCGCGCACGACATCAGGTCGATAGCCTCGGCCAGCGAAGTTTCACCAGCCAGGTTGGCCGACTCTTCGCGCAACCCCGGGATCAGCCGGTCGCGGATCTGCTCGCCCACCGGGTGGTCGTTTTTCGAGCCGAACAGCCATACCTGCCAGCCCTGGCGGATCATCGCATCCGCCACGGCGGCATAGTGTTCGGCCGGCCAGCGCTTGGCCTCACCAAACTCGGCACCGGGGCACAGCGCCAGTACCGGGCGGTCGAGCTCCAGGCCGAACTTGGCCAAGGCGGCCTCGCGGCTCTGGGCTTCGATTTGCAGGTGCGGGCGCGGGTACGGTTGCGGCAATTCGGCACCAGGGGCGTAGGCCAGGGCCATGAAACGCTCGATCATCAGCGGGTAGCGGGCCTTGTCCAGCTTGCGCACGTCATTGAGCAGGCCGAAACGCATTTCGCCGCGCCAGCCGGTGCGCTTGGGAATGCCGGCGAAGAAGGGGACCAGCGCCGACTTCAACGAGTTGGGCAGCAGGATGGCCTGGTCGTACTGGCCGGCCAGGGACTTGCCGATACGCCGCCGCGTGGCCAGCTCCAGTGCGCCGTGGCCGAGCGGAAAGCTCAAGGCCTGGCGCACTTCGGGCATGCGTTCGAGGATCGGCCGGCTCCACTCGGGTGCCAGCACGTCGATCACGCAGTCGGGGTGCTGCTGTTTCAGGCACTGGAACAAGGTCTGCGCCATCACCATGTCGCCGACCCAGCTGGGGCCAATGATCAGTATTCTCATGCTTAGTCCAGAAACGCTCGGGGAGGCTACAGGCTGCGGTTCAGCCTGGCCTCCCCTCTTTATATTCAGGCTATGTGGCGGACAGTGTACCACTCACATGGCCCATTCGCGGGCACGCCCGCTCCCACAGGTAATGCACAGCCTTCCAGGTCTGCGCTTTCCCTGTGGGAGCGGGCATGCCCGCGAATGAAGCCAGCTCGGTGTCAGGTCAAACCCAGCTCACCCCAGACCCGCCGTACCTCACGGCGTTCATCGGCAAACTGCGCCGCATCGATCACCCCGGCCTGTTTCTGCAGGGCCTGGCGGTGCGAGGCCGAGCGGAACGCCTTGTACACTTCACGCAACAGCACCGCGTCACTGGCCGGCAGCAAACCTGCCTGCTCCAGCTCTTCCAGAATGCGGATGTTATCGGTCCATCGGAGTATGGCCGGGTGCTCGTGGCCCCAGGCCAAAGCGGCGTATTGCACCATAAATTCAATATCGACGATACCGCCGGCATCCTGCTTGATATCGAACGGCATGCCAGCCTCGAAGGCATTGGCTGCAGTCCCGGCGGCGGTGGCCTTGGTGCCCAGGTTGTCACGCATTTTGGCGCGCATTTCGCTCACTTCGCTGCGCAGCTTCTCAAGGTCACGGGCCTGGCCCAGCACCTTGGCGCGAACGCCCTCGAACGCAGCCCCCACCTGCTTGCAACCGACCAGCACACGGGCCCGCACCAGGGCCTGGTGCTCCCAGGTCCAGGCTTCGTTCTGCTGGTAGCGCTCGAAGGCCCCCAGCGAACTGACCAGCAGGCCCGAAGCCCCTGACGGGCGCAGGCGCATGTCCACGTCATACAGCTGGCCCGAGTTGGTCTGGGTGGTCAGCAGGTGAATGATGCGTTGGCCAAGGCGGGTAAAGAACTGCGCACTGTCGATCGGCTTGGCCCCGTCGGTTTCCGCCTGCGGGTCGCCATCGTGGATGAACACCAGGTCCAGGTCCGAGCCGTGGCCCAGTTCCAGCCCACCCATCTTGCCGTAGCCGATGATGATGAACCCCGGGTCGCACAGGCTGCCGTCACTGCGCTTGGGCTGACCGTGGCGGGCCACGGTCTGGCGCCAGGCCAGCGCCAGCACCTGGTCGAGGATGGCCTCGGCCAGCCAGGTCAGGTAGTCGCTGACTTTCATCAAGGGCAGGTTGCCGCTGATTTCCGAGGCCGCCACGCGCAGGCTGTGGGCCAGCTTGAAATGGCGCAGCGCCTCCATCTGCTGCTCAAGGTCGTCTTCGGGGATACGCGTCAGCCGCTCGCGCAGTTCGCTGGCCAGCTCTGGCGCCAGTGGGGGCCTGAACAGGCGGCCCTCATTGAGCAACTCATCGAGCAGCAGCGGGTAGCGGGCCATCTGCTCGGCGATCCAGGGGCTGGCGGCGCACAGGGTCAACAGTTGGCGCAGTGCACTCGGGTTTTCCGTCAGCAGCACCAAGTAGGCCGAACGCCGCGCCACCGCTTCTACCAGCGGCAATACCCGCTCGAGTACCAGGTCGGGGTTGTCGTGCTCCACCGCTTGCGCCAGCAAGCGTGGAATAAAGGCATCCAGGCGTTCACGCCCGATGCGTTGCATGGAGCGCAGCTGCGGGCTTGAGCGCAACGCGGCCAGGCGCCGCAAAGCGTCCACAGGCGCCTTGAAACCGGCCTCCTCCAGTTGGCGACCCGCCGCTTCCTCGTCCTGGGCCTGCTCCCACAGCGGCGACCACTCACCGCCCACCACCAGCTCGCCTTCACCGTCTTCATCGTCCGGGTCGGCAATGACTTGGCGGAAATGCCAGTCGATGCGGCCACGCCAGTAGGTCAGCTGGTCGTGGAAGCTCTGCCAGTCGGCAAAGCCAAGCATGAAGGCGACCCGCGCCTGATCGGTCTCGCCCTCGGGCAGCATCTGTGTCTGGCGGTCGGCAATGGCCTGGATGGCGTGCTCGGTATAACGCAGGAACTCATAGCCTTCGCGCAGCTCAGCCACCACTGCCGGCGGCAGGTAGCCCTGGCCTTCGAGGGTGGCCAGCACCTTGAGCAACGGCCGCTGCTGCAGGCTGAGGTCACGCCCACCGTGGATCAGCTGGAACGCCTGGGCGATGAACTCGACCTCACGAATGCCGCCAGCACCGAGCTTGATGTTGTCGGCCATGCCCTTGCGCCGGACTTCCTGCTGGATCAACTGCTTCATGGTGCGCAGCGCTTCGATGGCGGAAAAGTCCAGGTAGCGGCGGTACACGAACGGGCGCAGCATTTCCTGCAACTGCGCGCCAGCAGCCTGATCGCCGGCCACCACCCGGGCCTTGATCATGGCGTAGCGTTCCCAGTCGCGCCCCTGGTCCTGGTAATACTGTTCCAGGGCATTGAAGCTGAGTACCAGGGCCCCGGCAGAGCCGTAAGGGCGCAACCGCATGTCGACGCGGAACACGAAGCCGTCGACGGTCACCGGGTCCAATGCCTTGATCAGGCGCTGGCCCAGGCGGGTAAAGAACTCCTGGTTGTCCAGCGAGCGCTTGACCCCTTCGGTTTCACCGCCCTCGGGGAAACCGAAGATCAGGTCGATGTCCGAGGACAGGTTGAGTTCGACCGCGCCCAGCTTGCCCATGCCCAGCACAACCATGTGCTGCGGCTGGCCACTGCGGTTGCCGATGGGCGTCCCGAATTGCTGGCAGTGGCGCGGGTAAAGCCATTGGTAGGCTTCGTCGATGCAGGCATCGGCCAGGTCTGACAGGTCGCGGCAGGTTTCGCCAAGTTCCGCCTGGCGGGTAATGTCACGCCAGATGATGCGCACTTGCTGCCGGTTGCGCGCGCGGCGCAGGTTGCGCGCCAGTTCCTCTTCGCTTTGCGCCGCCTGCGCCGCCGCGGCAATTTGCCCGCGCAGCTCCCCCGGGGCATAGCGCCGTTCCAGCTCACCGCTGGCCAGCAGGGCAAACAGCATGGCCGGGTCGCGCTGGGCCACGCCCAGCACGAAGTCGCTGGCCGCGGCCACCTGGTCGAACTGGTGCCGCTGGGCCGCACTGCAATCGTTCAGGTCCAGTTCGGGGTGAGCCGCCACGGCATCGCGCAGGAACTGCTGGTTGCGAGAAACCAGCGGCTGCAAGCTGGCAGGCAGATCGGAGGGCAAAGGTAGGCGCATGGTCTATCCTTGATCGGCGTGAAATAGAGGGAAAAAAGCGGCCAAGGGGAAGCCGGACCACGGTTGGACTGTCGTACAAAAGTTGGAAATAGCTGAAAAAAATGCAAAATTGGCAACAAACATCAAGAAACACCCGTTCGCGACACAATGCCAACCAACATGAACGTTTTTCCTCACAAGCCAACGTGCGACCAAACGTCGCACAATTGTAGTTTTACTACTACTCGTGTCGTGTAAAAGCATGAAATGCGCAAGCAAATGTAGTAAAACTACAACGCGCCGGACGACACCCC
This sequence comes from Pseudomonas sp. NY5710, assembly GCF_013305665.1. Classification (NCBI taxonomy): domain Bacteria; kingdom Pseudomonadati; phylum Pseudomonadota; class Gammaproteobacteria; order Pseudomonadales; family Pseudomonadaceae; genus Pseudomonas; species Pseudomonas sp. NY5710. Next base: position 364,697 of record NZ_CP045554.1, on the reverse strand, counting down.
GGTAATCCAAGAATTCACGACGTCTGCCCATAAGGCCAGTCGCAATCTCAGGCAATCGATTCTGGTTGCCTTTCCGCCCTGGAGCAAGCCATGCAAGACCTCGATCCAATCGAAACCCAGGAATGGCTGGATGCCCTGGAGTCGGTCCTCGACAAAGAAGGCGAAGACCGCGCTCATTACCTGATGACCCGTATGGGCGAGCTGGCCACCCGTAGTGGTTCCCAGCTGCCGTATGCGATCACCACGCCATACCGCAACACCATCCCTGTCACCCACGAAGCACGCATGCCTGGCGACCTGTTCATGGAACGCCGCATTCGCTCGATGGTGCGTTGGAACGCCCTGGCCATGGTCATGCGTACCAACCTGAAAGACTCGGACCTGGGCGGACACATCTCCAGCTTCGCCTCCAGCGCCACCCTGTACGACATCGGCTTCAACTACTTCTTCCAGGCCCCGACCGAAGAACACGGCGGCGACCTGATCTTCTTCCAGGGCCACGCCTCCCCAGGCGTCTACGCCCGCGCCTTCATGGAAGGCCGCATCAGCGAAGAGCAGATGAACAACTTCCGCCAGGAAGTGGACGGCAACGGTCTGTCTTCGTACCCGCACCCATGGCTGATGCCTGATTTCTGGCAGTTCCCGACCGTTTCGATGGGTCTGGGCCCGATCCAGGCCATCTACCAGGCCCGCTTCATGAAGTACCTGGAAGCGCGCGGCTTCATCCCTGCCGGCAAGCAGAAAGTCTGGTGCTTCATGGGCGACGGCGAGTGCGACGAGCCGGAATCGCTGGGTGCAATCGCCCTGGCCGGCCGCGAGAAGCTGGACAACCTGATCTTCGTCATCAACTGCAACCTGCAGCGCCTCGACGGCCCGGTTCGCGGCAACGGCAAGATCATCCAGGAACTCGAAGGCGTGTTCCGTGGCGGTGGCTGGAACGTCAACAAAGTCGTCTGGGGCCGCTTCTGGGACCCACTGCTGGCCAAGGACACCAACGGTGCCCTGCAGCGCCGCATGGACGAAGTCATCGACGGCGAGTACCAGAACTACAAAGCCAAAGACGGCGCGTACGTTCGTGAAAACTTCTTCAACACCCCGGAACTCAAGGCCATGGTCGAAGACCTGTCCGATGACGAGATCTGGAAGCTCAACCGTGGCGGCCACGACCCGTACAAGGTCTACGCGGCTTACCACCAGGCGGTGAACCATAAAGAGCAGCCGACCGTCATCCTGGCCAAGACCATCAAGGGTTACGGTACCGGTGCCGGCGAAGCCAAGAACACCGCGCACAACACCAAGAAGGTCGACGTCGACAGCCTGCGTCACTTCCGTGACCGCTTCGACATCCCGGTCAAGGATGCCGACCTCGAGAACCTGCCGTTCTACAAGCCGGAAGAAGGTTCTGCCGAAGCCAAGTACCTGGCCGAGCGCCGTGCTGCCCTGGGCGGTTTCGTGCCTCAGCGCCGCGCCAAGAGCTTCAGCGTGCCAACCCCGCCGCTGGAAACGCTGAAAGCGATCCTGGACGGCTCGGGCGACCGCGAAATCTCCACCACCATGGCCTTCGTGCGTATTCTGGCGCAGCTGGTCAAGGACAAGGACATCGGCCAGCGCATCGTGCCGATCATCCCGGACGAAGCCCGTACCTTCGGTATGGAAGGCATGTTCCGCCAGCTGGGTATCTACTCGTCGGTCGGCCAGCTCTACGAGCCAGTCGACAAAGACCAGGTGATGTTCTACCGCGAGGACAAGAAGGGCCAGATCCTGGAAGAAGGCATCAACGAAGCCGGCGCCATGTCGTCGTTCATCGCTGCCGGTACCTCGTACAGCTGCCACAACCAGCCGATGCTGCCGTTCTACATCTTCTACTCGATGTTCGGCTTCCAGCGTATCGGCGACCTGGCCTGGGCCGCAGGCGACAGCCGCACCCGTGGCTTCCTGATCGGCGGTACTGCCGGCCGCACCACCCTCAACGGTGAAGGCCTGCAGCACGAAGACGGTCACAGCCACATGATGGCGGGCACCATCCCGAACTGCCGCACCTACGATCCAACCTACGGCTACGAGCTGGCGGTGATCATCCAGGACGGCATGAAGAAGATGACCGAAGAGCAACAGGACATCTTCTACTACATCACCGTGATGAACGAATCCTACCAGCAGCCAGCCATGCCGGCCGGTGTCGAGGAAGGCATCATCAAGGGCATGTACCTGCTCGAAGAAGACACCCGCGAAGCGGCACACCACGTACAGCTGATGGGCTCCGGCACCATCCTGCGCGAAGTGCGCGAGGCGGCGAAGATCCTGCGTGAAGAGTTCAACGTCGGTGCCGACGTGTGGAGCGTCACCAGCTTCAACGAACTGCGTCGCGACGGCCTGGCCGTAGAGCGCGCCAACCGCCTGAAGCCTGGCCAGAAGCCACAAGAGACCTACGTCGAGCAGTGCCTGGCCGGTCGCAAAGGCCCGGTCATTGCCTCTACCGACTACATGAAGCTGTTCGCCGAGCAGATTCGCCAGTGGGTACCGAGCAAAGAGTTCAAGGTCCTGGGTACCGACGGTTACGGTCGCAGCGACAGCCGCAAGAAGCTGCGTCACTTCTTCGAAGTTGACCGCCACTTCGTAGTGCTGGCTGCCCTGGAAGCCCTGGCTGACCGTGGCGAGATCGAACCCAAGGTTGTTGCAGACGCTATCGTCAAGTTCGGCATCGACCCGGACAAGCGCAACCCACTGGACTGCTGAGGAGTATTTTTAAGTGAGCGAACTCATTCGCGTACCTGACATCGGCAGCGGTGAAGGTGAAATCATCGAGCTGTTCGTCAAGGTCGGTGACCGTATCGAGGCTGACCAGAGCCTGCTGACCCTGGAGTCCGACAAGGCCTCCATGGAGATCCCGGCCCCCAAGGCCGGTGTCATCAAGGAGCTGAAGGTCAAGCTGGGCGACCGCCTGAAAGAAGGCGACGAACTGCTGGTGCTGGAAGCCGAGGGCGCCGCTGCTGCGGCCCCTGAGGCGCCAGCCGCTGCACCGGCCGAGGCTGCAGCCCCGGCCCCGGCCGCTGAAGCCGCCCCTGCCCCAGCTGCAGCGGCTGCACCGGCTGCCGCCGCCGTGCAGGATATCCACGTGCCAGACATCGGTTCGTCGGGCAAAGCCAAGATCATCGAAGTACTGGTCAAAGTCGGCGACACCGTCGAAGCCGACCAGTCGCTGATTACCCTGGAGTCCGACAAGGCCTCCATGGAAATCCCGTCGCCGGCTGCCGGCGTGGTCGAAGAAGTCCTGTGCAAGCTGGAAGACGAAGTCGGCACTGGCGACCTGATCTTCAAGCTGAAGGTCGCTGGCGCAGCACCTGCTGCTGCCCCGGCACCTGCCGCCGCTGCCCCGGCCAAGGCTGAGGCTGCCCCGGCTGCCGCACCTGCTGCTGCCGCCCCGGCGGCAGCCCCTGCGCCGGCTACCACCGCGCCGGCTGCCGGTAGCAACGCCAAGGTCCACGCAGGCCCGGCGGTGCGCCAACTGGCCCGTGAATTCGGTGTCGACCTGGGCGCAGTCGCGGCCACCGGCCCGCACGGTCGCATCCTGAAGGAAGACGTGCAGGTGTACGTCAAAGCGATGATGCAAAAGGCATCGAGCGCCCCGGCAGCTGCCGGTGCGACCGGTGGCGCCGGCATCCCGCCGATCCCTGCCGTGGACTTCAGCAAGTTCGGTGAAGTGGAAGAAGTGGCCCTGACCCGCCTGATGCAGGTCGGTGCCGCCAACCTGCACCGCAGCTGGCTGAACGTGCCGCACGTGACCCAGTTCGACTCCGCCGACATCACCGAGCTGGAAGCCTTCCGCGTGGCGCAGAAGGCCGTGGCCGAAAAGGCTGGCGTGAAGCTGACCGTACTGCCACTGCTGCTCAAGGCCTGCGCATTCCTGCTCAAGGAACTGCCAGACTTCAACAGCTCGCTGGCGCCAAGCGGCAAGGCCATCATCCGCAAGAAGTACGTGCACATCGGCTTCGCCGTGGACACCCCGGACGGCCTGCTGGTCCCGGTGATCAAGAACGTCGACCAGAAGAGCCTGCTGCAACTGGCTGCCGAAGCTGCGGCACTGGCTGAAAAAGCCCGTACCAAGAAGCTCTCGGCTGACGAGATGCAGGGTGCCTGCTTCACCATCTCCAGCCTCGGCCACATTGGCGGCACCGGCTTCACGCCGATCGTCAACGCGCCGGAAGTGGCGATCCTTGGCGTGTCCAAGGCGACCATGCAGCCGGTCTGGGATGGCAAGGCCTTCCAGCCCAAGCTGATGCTGCCACTGTCGCTGTCCTACGATCACCGTGTGATCAACGGCGCTGCCGCCGCGCGCTTCACCAAGCGCCTGGGCGACGTGCTGGGCGACATCCGCACCATGCTGCTGTAAGGCGGCCCACTGCCCCTGCATGCAGGGGCAGTTCCTTTTTCGAGCTGCCACGCTCGTACCTCAACCCCGTCGATTGGCGGGGCTTTTTTTGCCCGCCGGAAAACCAGGCCAAACTACAGATTCCGGCCAGGCCGCCGATAACCCCTACACAGCATCACACATGGCTGCTTGCCAGCCCTTGGCACATGATGCAACCTTGCCAGACCCGCAGCGGCCCTACGCAGCATTCCCTCTTCAAGCGAGTCTTCGATGAAAAGCCAACCCGATGCCGCCAGCCGTGTGGCGGCCGAGGTCGTCACGCCGTTACCCGTGCCCTCGCGGCTGGGCATGCTGCGTTTCGAAAGGCTTAACGAAGCCAGCTGGGCCATGCTTTACCTGGACCCAGCCTGCGAGCGGCAGTTCGGCCTGCATGCCGGCACCTTGTGCGCACAGTTCGATGCGCCCTATGCCAGCCTGATGGAGCCCGAGGCACGCTACCGCCTGCACGACGAGATCCAGCAGCAACTGGCCCAGCGCGGTTACTACCGGGTGCGCTATACCCTGCATACGCCCAATACCGCACTGCGCCTGCTGGAGGTGGGTGAAGCCTACAAGCAGCACAACCGCCTGCTGCTGCGCGGCTACCTGAGCGTGCTCGACGGCCAGCCGCACGACGCCGCCGAGCAGGATGCCAACGACCTGGAATCACGCAACAACCGCCTGCAGCTGGCCTTGCAGCTGAACCAGCGCGCCCAGCAGGAGCAACTCGAGCACTTGGAACGCGTGCGCGGCCAGCAGGACCTGATCCTGCGCCTGGCCCGCCAACGTTACAGTGCCGAGAACTCGCTGCTGGAAGCCGCCCAGCTGATCACCCAGAGCGCTTGCGAAATCTACAACGTCGACAGCGCCAGCATCTGGCACCTGGAAGACCAGCGCCTGGAACCGATCACCGCGTGGAAACGCGACACTCAGGAACACCGCCGCCCCGAAGCCATCGACGCCAGCCACTTCCCGGACTACCTCGACGCGCTGCACGCCAGCCGCGCCATCGATGCCCATAACGCCGGCCATGACCCGCGCACCCGTGAGCTGGCACGAAGTCTGTGCCCGGAAAACAAGGCCATGCTCGACGCCAGCATTCGTGTCGACGGCCAGGTGGTGGGTGTGCTGTGCCTGGAGCAGACCGGCCAGCCCCGTGCCTGGCAGTCGGATGAAATCGCCTTCGCCGGCGAACTGGCCGACCAGTTCGCCCAGGTCATCACCAACCACAACCGCCGCGCTGCAGCCAACGCCCTGCACCTGTTCCAGCGTGCGGTCGAACAAAGCGCCAGCGCGTTCCTGCTGGTCAACCGCGATGGCCGGGTGGAGTACGTCAACCCAAGCTTTACCGCCATTACCCAGTACAGCACCGACGAAGTACAAGGCCGCCACCTCGGCGAGCTGCCGGCGCTGGAAAACCTCAATGAGTTGTTGTTCGACTCACCGTCGAGCCTGGCCATGGGCAACAGCTGGCAAGGTGAATTCAAGAGCCGGCGCAAGAACCTCGAGCCCTACTGGGGGCAACTGTCGATTTCCAAGGTGTACGGCGACAACCGTGAGCTGACCCACTACATCGGCATCTATGAAGACATCACCCAGACCAAACTGGCGCAGCAGCGCATCGAACGCCTGGCGTACACCGACAACCTGACCAACCTGGGCAACCGCCCGGCGTTCATTCGCAGCCTGGATGAGCGCTTTGCCCGCGACGGCGAACACTCGATGTGCCTGCTGCTGGTAGACATCGACAACTTCAAGCGCATCAACGACAGCCTTGGCCATCAGACCGGCGACAAGCTGCTCATCAGCCTGGCCCGGCGCCTGCGCAACAGCCTGCACAGCGGCGGTATCCTGGCACGCTTTGCCAGCAACGAGTTCGCCGTGCTGCTGGACAACACCATCCTGGAAGATGGCCAGGGCGTGGCCCTGCAGTTGCTGCGCACCCTCGACAAGCCGATGTTCGTCGACAACCAGTTGATCAACGTTACCGCCTCGGTCGGCCTGGCCTATGCCCCCTTGCACGGCAGCGACCCGGCCAGCCTGATGAAGAACGCCGGCCTGGCGCTGCACAAGGCCAAGGCCAACGGCAAGCACCAGGTGCAGGTGTTCACCGAAGTGCTCAATGCCGAGGCCAGCTACAAGCTATTCGTCGAGAACAACCTGCGGCGCGCGCTGACCCAGAACGAGCTGGAGGTGTTCTACCAGCCCAAGCTGTGCCTGCGCAGCGGTCGCCTGCTGGGCCTGGAGGCGCTGCTGCGCTGGAACCACCCCGAGCGCGGCATGATCCGCCCGGACCAGTTCATCAGCGTGGCCGAGGAAACCGGCCTGATCATCCCCATTGGCAAGTGGGTCGTGCGCCAGTCCTGCCGCATGAGCCAGGAATTGCGCGCCGCTGGCATGGGTAACCTGCATGTGGCCATCAACCTGTCGCCCAAGCAGTTCTCCGACCCGGACCTGGTGGCGTCGATCAGCAGCATCCTCAAGGAAGAAGCCCTGCCCCCGCACCTGCTGGAGCTGGAGCTGACCGAAGGCTTGCTGCTGGAAGCCAGCGAAGACACCCACCGCCAGCTGGAAGAACTCAAGGCCCTGGGCCTGACCCTGGCCATGGACGACTTTGGCACCGGCTACTCGTCGCTGAGCTACCTGAAGAAGTTTCCGATCGACATCCTCAAGATCGACCGTAGCTTCATCAACGAAATCCCCGACAACCAGGACGACATGGAAATCACCTCGGCAGTGATCGCCATGGCCCACAACCTGAAGCTGAAGGTGGTGGCCGAGGGCATCGAAACCCCGGAGCAGCTGGCATTCTTGCGTCGGCACCGGTGTGATGTGGGCCAGGGGTACCTGTTCGACCGGCCGATCCCGGGGCGCGAGCTGGCCGAGCGGTTGAAGCGCTATCCGCGTGGACCGGTGGCCTGACAGCGGCGTAAACCTCGGGCACTATAGAAGCCATTCGGGCCTCTTCGCGGGCACGCCCGCTCCCACAGGTTCCCCACAACATTCAGTCCTGTGGGAGCGGGCATGCCCGCGAAAGCCCCAACACCTATCCAACTGATTAAACACAGAGGAACGGCCATGGTCCTGCGTTCGGAAATCCTGGTGAACAAAAACGTCATGCCTACCGCGGAACAGGCCCTGCCTGGCCGCGAAACGCCAATGAGCCTGCCCGAGTTCCACTACGTCTTCAAGGACACCCCACTGCTCGGCCCGTTCTTCGAAGGCAGCATCGACTTCGCCATCTTCGGCCTAGGCTGCTTCTGGGGCGCCGAGCGCCGCTTCTGGCAGCGCGAAGGTGTGGTCAGCACCGTGGTGGGTTATGCCGGCGGCTTCACCCCGAACCCAACCTATGAAGAGGTTTGCTCGGGCCTGACCGGCCATACCGAAGTGGTGCTGGTGGTGTTCGACAAGGACAAGGTCAGCTACCGCGAGCTGCTGGCGATGTTCTGGGAGCTGCACAACCCAACCCAGGGCATGCGCCAGGGTAACGATGTCGGCACCCAATACCGCTCTGCCATCTACTGCACCAGCCCGGAACAGCTGGAACAGGCCAAGGCCAGCCGTGACGCTTTCCAGGCCGAGCTGAGCAAGGCCGGGTTCGGCGAAATCACCACCGAAATCGACCAGGCACCGACGGTGTACTTCGCCGAGGCCTACCACCAGCAGTACCTGGCCAAGAACCCGGACGGCTATTGCGGCATCGGCGGTACCGGCGTGTGCCTGCCACCCAGCCTGCAAGGTAACTGAAGCATGAGCACGATGACGCTGTTCCACTCGCCCTTGTCGCCGTTCGTGCGCAAGGTGATGGTTGTGCTGCACGAAACCGGCCAGTTGCAGCGGGTGCAGCTGCAGCCGGTCAACATCAGCCCGGTGAGCGGCGACCCGCAGCTGAACCAGGACAACCCGATCGGCAAGATCCCGGCGCTGCGCCTGGAGGACGGCACCGTGCTGCACGACAGCCGGGTGATCTGCGAGTACCTCGACCAACAGCACGTCGGCCTGCCGCTGCTGCCACGCGAAGGCTCGGCGCGCTGGCGGCGCCTGACGCTGGTGTCGCAGGCCGATGCGATCCTGGATGCAGCGGTATCGTGCCGTTATGAAAGCTTCCTGCGGCCTGAAGACAAGCGCTGGGACGGTTGGCTGCAGGCGCAGGGCGACAAGATTCGCCGTAGCCTGGCCAACCTGGAGCAGGAGCATTTGCCTGAGCTGATGTCCGGGTTCGACCTGGCGGCGATTGGCGTGGCCTGTGCGCTGGGGTATCTGGACCTGCGTCAGCCCGAGTTCGGCTGGCGCGAGCGCCAGCCTGGGCTGGCCGCGTGGTATGCAGAAGTGAGCAAGCGGCCGTCGATGGTCGCCACTTCTGCGCAGGCCTGAAGGGCCTCTTCGCGGGCACGCCCGCTCCCACAGGGACAGCACAGTATTCGAAAGCTGTGCATTACCTGTGGGAGCGGGCGTGCCCGCGAAGGCCTCACCTGGGTACCACAGGAAACAACTGCCCAATCCTGACCCAATCAGCGCCCGCGCTGTTTGCCCTCCCTCAAGCTACGTATCAGCAGCCTGGCTTGCCAGCAGTAAATTTCTTCGCTGGGTTGACCGCCGCCTTGAACTCGCGCAGCGCCTTGGAGCCAATCAACAGCGGGTAGTTGAAGTTGCTGCGGTCCACCAGGTTCACTTCAACAGTGCGTTTCACGTCACCCAGGCACAACTGCAGGTCGACCACCGGGCGCTTGGAAACTTCCGGCGTATCCCCTTCGTCTTCCTCATCGGCCCGCCCTTTGATCTTGCTGATACGCGAGACCTTGTGCTCGTAAACTTTGCCATCGGCGTCCTTGGTCGCCAGACGAAAGCGCACCCACTCATCGCCATCGCGGGTGAACAACTCGATATCCTTGGCCGACAGCGACGCGGTAAAGGCGCCGGTATCCATCTTGGCTTTCAACGTTTCGCCCAGCTCGGGCAGGGCGATATTCTCGTAACGGCCGTAGAGGGTAGGGTCGGCGGCCATCACCGGCAGTGACAACAACGACAACAGGGCAAGCAAAGGTTTCACAGGCAGGCTTCCTTCAAAGAGGTCAGTGCTTAGACTGCACTGGCAGGATAGGTTCGTTGCCACAAGGTTATCCAACATGTTGTGAAACATTTGTTCCTGCCGCCGGGCATCGGACATTTGGCGTAGGCCCCGGCGCTGCTTATCATTGCGCCCTGCCAATTTCATACAACAAGAGTTTCCTTATGCGTCGCCTGCTTACCGGCATTCTTACGACCACCCTGCTGCTGCTCAACACCTTGGTGCTGATCTGCCCGCTGCTGGTCTTCGCCCTGCTCAAACTGGTGTTGCCGGGCCGTGGCCGTGACTATGCCTCGTGGGCGGTGATGTGGGTGGCCGAAACCTGGTCGGAAATCGACAAGGCCATCTTTGCCCTGTGCATCCCCACCCAGTGGGACATCCGCGGCGTCGAGAACCTGCGCAAGGACACTTCCTACCTGGCGGTGAGCAACCACCAGTCCTGGGTGGACATTCCGGCCCTGATCGAAAGCCTCAACCGGCGCACGCCGTTCTTCAAGTTCTTCCTGAAAAAAGAGCTGATCTGGGTACCGCTGCTGGGGCTGGCCTGGTGGGGGCTGGATTACCCGTTCATGAAGCGCTACAGCAAGGCCTTTCTGGCCAAGCACCCCGAGCTGAAGGGCAAGGACCTAGAGATCACCAAGGCCGCCTGCGAGCTGTTCAAGCGCCAGCCGGTGACCGTGGTCAACTACCTTGAAGGCACGCGCTTCACCGACGCCAAGCGCCAGGCGCAACAGTCGCCATATCGCTACCTGCTCAAGCCCAAGGCCGGTGGCGTGGCGTTCGTGCTGGCGGCGCTGGGTGAGCAACTCGATGCGCTGCTGGACGTGACCATCGTGTACCCAGGCAACAGGGCGCCTGGGTTCTGGGATTTGCTCAATGGCAGCATTAGCCGGGTGATTATCGACATTCAGGTGCGTGAGCTGGACCCTGGATTGTGGGCGGGGGATTACGAGAACGATCCTGAATTCCGCCAGACGGTGCAGGCCTGGGTGAACCAGTTGTGGTTGGACAAGGACCAGCGGATCGAGCAACTGCGGGGGGAGAGGGGCTGAGGTGTTTACCGCCTGATGGGGCCTCTTCGCGGGTGAACTCGCTCCTACAGAGGGTGGTGCTACCTTCGGGCTTGCGCTGCCACCCGCGGCCCGCTCAGGCAGCCCAACAATCCGATTAAAACCCAAGCTAATAATCAACATAAGGATTACTTTTTTGTCATCCCCCACCCAAGTGGATAAAAATCGACCAAAGCACAACTAAAAAAACGCTCTGGATCGATCGATGGCCAACCCACCCAGCTCCAACTCCGCTCAGCTTCGCCGTGTTCTCGGCCTTCCGGCCCTGGTGTTCTTCGGCCTGGTGTACATGGTCCCGCTAACCATCTTCACCACCTATGGCATCGTGACAGAGCTGACCGGGGGCCGCACCGCCAGCGCCTACATGGTCACCCTGGTGGCCATGCTGTTCACCGCCGCGTCCTACAGTTTCATGGTCAAGCGTTTCCCAGTAGCAGGCTCGGCGTACTCCTACACCAACATGGCTTTCGGCCCCAACGTCGGTTTCCTCGCTGGCTGGTCGCTGCTGCTCGACTATCTGTTCCTGCCGATGATCAACTACCTGTTGATCGGCTTGTTCCTCAATATCGCCTTCCCGGCCATCCCGGCGTGGTCCATTGCGCTGGCCTCGATCGCCCTGGTCACCGTGCTCAACGTGGTCGGCATTCATTCGGTGGCCAAAACCAGCAACCTGATCGTCGGCGCGCAGATCGTCTTCATCGTGGTATTCGTGGCCCTGTCATGCCAAACGCTGGCCGGCCAGCCGCTCGACCTGCTGTCGCCGCTGCTGGGTGACGGCTCACAACCTGGCTTTGGCGCGCTGATGGCTGGTGCGGCGGTGTTGTGCCTGTCGTTCCTTGGCTTCGATGCCGTTTCGACCCTGGCTGAAGAATGCCGCGATGCCCGCCGCGACGTGCCAAGGGCGATCATCCTCACCACCCTGTTCGCTGGCGTACTGTTCACCGTGCTGGCCTATGTCAGCCAGCTGGTCATGCCGGGCACCACCTTCGCCAATGCCGATGCGGCGGCCAACGAGGTGATGTTCAAGGCGGGTGGGCAGTTCCTGGCCAACTTCTTCACCGCCGCTTTTGTTGCCGGCAGCCTGGGCTCGGCGCTGGCCTCGCAGGCGGCAGTGTCGCGCATCCTGTTCACCATGGGCCGTGACAACGTGCTGCCGCGGCGCAGCTTCGGTTACCTGTCGCCACGGTTCGGCACCCCGGTGTTCGCCATTTTGCTGGTGTCGGCGTTTTCGCTGCTGGCGTTGGTGATCGACCTGGCGACCCTGGCCTCGCTGATCAGCTTTGGTGCGCTGGTAGCGTTTTCGGCGGTGAACCTGGCGGTGGTGAAGACCCACCTGATGGATGACGGGGCGCAGCGCAACCTCAAGGGGCTGCTGTGCTATGGCCTCGTGCCGCTGGTGGGCCTGGCGTTGACCTTGTGGCTGTGGACCAGCCTGTCGGCGCTGACCCTGGTGATCGGCCTTTGCTGGTTTGCCCTGGGTCTTGCCTACCTGGCCGTACTGACCGCCGGCTTCCGCCGCCCGGTGCGCCTGGTGGACTTCACAGAAACAGCCTGACTCCGCGTTCCCGGGCTTGACTCCGCTTTCCCGGACTTGCGCGGTCGCTTGTAGGAGCGGCCTTGTGTCGCGAAAGGGGCGCGCAGCGGCCCCGGCAATCTTTGACGCGAAGCTGAAAATCTGGGGCCGCTGCGCAGCCCTTTCGCGACACAAGGCCGCTCCTACAGGACAGCGCCAGCCTTCAACGGCTGGGATGCCAGCCCTGGCGCTAAAGAGCCATCAGACCGAAGGCTGAGCCAACGGCGCTGGCGTGGTCCACAAACTCCCCAGGTTCTGCAGCAACGAACCAGCAATCCCCTGCTGCCCCAGGTACTGCAGCAACAACAGCGCGAACTGCCCGATCATGCCGGTATCCATGCCCAGGGCCTTGAAGGCATTGTCCAGGTCGCTGCGGTTCTGCACGTCGTTACCCAACGCCTTGTCCAAGGCCGACTGGCTACCCTTGTTGCTGCCCAGCAAATCCCCCAAGCCACTTAGCCCGCCCAGGGCATTGGCGCCCGACAATAGGTCCAGGCCCGGTACCGCCTTGGTCAGCTGGCCATAGTCCTCACTGCTCAGGCTGTTACGTGCCAGCCCCAACATCGCCCCCGCCCCGCCCACGGCCTGCTCGGGGTAATGTTCAACTGACTGCCCAGGGTGTTGAGCAAATCGGCCTGGGCCTGGGGCGCCTGTACCTGGCCTTGCTGTTGCTGATTTTCCGAGAGGGGCCTCGTTGAGCAGAATGGCCTGGAAAACGAGAGATCTGACTGGCGCTCATTGGGCTTGCTCCCACCGTCTGATAACTAGCAAAACTACCAGTTGTGGTTATGCAATGCTTCGCGCAGCATCAAGCACTCCGACAACTGTTGGGTGAATATTATGTCGAACAAAACAAACGGAAGAACCGAACCAGCTTGCGAAGCGACCGGCCTGCGCTTGAAAAAATTGTCAAATGACAATTCTTTACTCTTCTATCAAAATGGTCATTTAAACACTACAGTATCTCCGCACGGGCACCGTCATATTATCCGCGTGCAAGATACAGCTTTGGCGCAACTCGAAAGAGCGCAGGCGACAAAACTATTGACGAGCGATCGCGCCAATTCTGTCTTGGGCCTATTCGACAGGGTCATGACGTACTCACCTTACGGCCATCTGGATACCTCGGAAAACGCCGTGCTATTGGCCTTCAACGGTCAATGGCGTGACCCGCGGACCTTATGCTACCTATTAGGTAGCTATCGGCTGTTCCGTCCGCAACTACAGCGGTTTTGTAGCCCAGACTTTTTTAGTCCCTTTGCCAGTGGTGGTTTGAACGCTTATAGCTACTGCTTTGGCGACCCCACAAACCATACAGACAATTCGGGTCATATAGCATACAGAATATTTAGGCGTCTCTCGCCCAAGTTCAGGAATATTAAGTCAGAATCCAAATACTACAATTCAAAAATTAAAAATTTGGTAAATGAGACCAACAAGGCACAGAGAAAAGTAAACTATATTGAAAATGAATACCAATACAAACCTCATAAACTACTCAAAGACGCTGTGAATATGGAAGAAAATCCCGATAAATACGAAAAGAGTCTTAGAAAATACCAAGCAAAGTTAGCACCTGCCAAAGAAAATCGCGATAAGCTCTATAGAAAGCAGCAAGAAAAACTTCCCAGCTACATAAACAAGTCTGTTGGGCGAGAACAGGGGGCTGAGCTAAAGGAGCGCTTAGCCGAGGCTTTAAAAGCACGGCGGCAGGCTAGGAGGGATGAAACCGAAGAGCCGGAGTGGATTGGAGAGTTTTTTGAGAGCTTACCCCATCAAGTTTCCGCCGTCAGGAGGGCCTTATTCAACTGAGTAGTGACTTTCCAGGGCTGGAACGGGATGATCTGGGCTGGGCTCTAGTCTCGGGCGGTCGCTGCGAAATCAGCGACCGGCTTTGACAGGCCGCACTCGTCAACCACATGGCTTTTGCCGTTATGGCAGCTGTGCATGGGGCACTCATGTGCGCCGGGTTTTGGTTGACCTACCGGTCTGTCAACCCATGTACAGCTGCCTCCCTCTTGTTTGACAGCAGGCCGGTGGTGGCATCACTTAGAGGTCATCCAGCATGCTTAAGATCGTCCCCGATCCACCCCACACTTACCATTCCCTAGAAGACACACTCATCCAGGCCGCGGAGTACGCCCTGTGCGCGCAAACGGTCGCGCAGCAGGCGGTGCTGCTGCAGCCCAAGTCGCCAGGCTCGGTACTGATCATGGCGACGATGCATGAACTCGAGGCGTTGCGAGCGCTGCTTGAGGCATCCTTGATCCAGGTCCAGTTGCCTTTTGAGCCGCGGACGTTGCATTAAGGGCTTCAAGCCTTGCGTTGCCTGAGCTGGCTCTGTGGCTGTGGACCAGCCTGTCGGCGCTGACGCTGGTGATCGGCCTGTGCTGGTTTGCACTGGGCCTTGCCTGCCTGGCGGTACTGACCGCCGGCTTCCGCCGCCCGGTGCGCCTGGTGGACTTCACAGAAAACAGCCTGACTCCGCCGTCCTGGGCTTGACTCCGCTTTCCCGGGCTTGCGCTGTACCTGTAGGAGCGGCCTTGTGTCGCGAAAGGGGCGCGAAGCGGCCCCGGGATTTCAGCTTCGCGCCGAAGATTGCCGGGGCCGCTGCGCAGCCCTTCGCGACACGAGGCCGCTCCTACAGGGCAGCGCCAGCTTTCAACGGCTGCGATGCCAGCCCTGGCGCTAAAGAGCCATCAGACCGAAGGCTGAGCCAACGGCGCTGGCGTCGTCCACAAACTCCCCAGGTTCTGCAGCAACGAACCAGCAATCCCCTGCTGCCCCAGGTAGTGCAGCAGCAACGGCGCGAACTGCCCGATCATTCCGGTATCCATACCCAGTGCCTTGAAGGCATTGTCCAGGTCGCTGCGGTTCTGCACGTCGTTACCCAATGCCTTGTCCAAAGCCGACTGGCTACCCTTGCTGCTGCCCAGCAAATCCCCCAAGCCGCTTAGCCCGCCCAGGGCATTGGCACCCGACAACAGGTCCAGGCCCGGTACCGCCTTGGTTAACTGGCCATAGTCCTCGCTGCTCAGGCTGTTGCGTGCCAAACCCAGCATGGCCCCCGCCCCGCCCACGGCCTGTTCGGGGGTAATGTTCAACTGGCTGCCCAAGGTGTTGAGCAGATCGGCCTGCGCCTGGGGCGCCTGTACCTGGCCTTGCTGTTGCTGGTTTTGCATGGCGGATACGGCGTTGGCGGCGTCGCTGAGGTTGAAGGCGAACACCGGGCTTGCGGCCAGGGTCATCAGGGTTGCCAGGGTGAATGCTTTCATCGGGAGGGACCTCGTTGGCCGGGATGGCCTGGGAAACGAGGTGTTTGACTGGGGGGGCGAGGGTTTGTTCCGGGCTGCTTGTCACCTAACAAATTTGCCAATTGCGACCGCATGCGATGCCGCGCAGATTGGAAATCTCCAATTGCTTCTTGCAACTCGAGAATATGGTGACTACTCCTACAGACCGAAAAACATCAAGCATAGCCTCCGTAGAGCCTAAGACGAGGGTATGCTGGCCTTTAACATATAAGCACATTGCAGAGACTATCCGTTCAGCTTGGATTGGACCTGGGCGACGAGAATAATCTAGGCGCTCCATCAGCTTTTTCCACTTACTTGTAGGACTGTTGGCGTCGGCCCTCGCCCAGGTTCAACGACCGGCGGATGCAATGCTGCACTAAATCGCACGCATGTTTCGCCTGGGTTGGCCTCATCGCTGGAAAGCCAGCGTCGCCATCAGGCCGATGCGGCAGCGAACGAGGTTATGATCAAGTCAGGCGGGCAGCCGCCTGACTATATCGGCCCTTGTGTAGGAACGGCCTTGTGCCGCAAAAGAGCCGCAAAGCGCGCCCCGCGCATTGCTCAACGCAGACTGGCTCTGGCTGTTCTTGCCCAGCAAATCCCCCAAACCACTCAACCCACCCAGGGCATTGGCACCAGACAGCAGGTCCAGCCCCGGCACCGCTTTGGTCAGTTGGCCATAGTCGTCGCTGCTGAGATTGTTGCGCGCCAACCCCAACATCGCCCCAGCCCCGCCCACGGCCTGCTAAGGGGTGATGTTCAATTTACTGTCCAAGGTGTTGAGCAGATTGGCCTGCGCCTCGGGCGCCTCGCCTGGAGATTTGCGGGTTTGGTCCGGGGCGGCTGCCGGGGTTGCACGCGCTTCCAATTGCCCAACTGGGTACCTGATATTTTTGTCAGTTAACAACTGACATAGCCGCCTATAAACTCGGCTACATAAACATCGGGCACATCCACTTAGCGATGTAAAATATTCTCCTATTAGAAGCGCACCGACTTCCGCAAGGGTGCTCCACGATGACTGACACAGGGAGAAATATCAGTGAAAATATTCTATAACGCCTCTTCCCCATGCACTCTAATTGAAAAAAACACCAGCATTTCAATCGTCAGGTCACCCAACGTAATTTTAGCCGAAAGCGAATCAAGAGAAAGTACCATTACACTGAAGCTTCTGACTTGCGACGAGCAAAACAGTCTGATGGCAAGCGCAAGCCCGGTTGCAACCCTGCACACACTTTTTACCCCGTTCGGATACACCATCAGCGGCGACCTCCTAACAACGGCATTCAAAGGAGAGCCATTACTAGCGGACAAGAAAGGTTATTTGCTCGGGAATGGATATCGAAATTACTCTCCACAGCTGATGCGTTTCCACAGTACAGATACTGAGAGTCCATTTGGCAAAGGTGGACTGAACAATTACGCGTTTGCTCTAGGAGACCCCGTCAACATCAGCGACCCTACAGGACACTTCCCATTCTTCCGAAGTTATCGTCGTTTCAGTGGAAAGTACATAAGCCAGGGAAGCCCTAGATTCGGGCACGTAATATATGACGCGAAGCACCCTCTGCAGCCTGGAGAGCGCATACTGACAATTGCGGGACATGGAACACGTGGCGCAATACAAGCAGCCCCGAACACTTTATGGGACGCTGACGATTTATATAACCAGCTCCGCAAATTAGATCGCGGCAAAAAAGAGCCTATACATCTAATTACATGCCACGGCGCCAACAGTCCTGAACAAGGATATGACTCATTAGCCATGGGACTCTCGAAGCTCACAGGCGCCCCTGTTATCGCTTACTCAGGATCTATCCACGGACAGATAAAAAAAACAAACAGTGAAGCCAGATCAATCACCTACAGAGTAACAGAGAAAGTTAATTTCCTCGATAACCTCCTCGGAATTCGAAGTGCACGAAACATACGCAAAATTGTAAATGCACGAGACACCGCGGTTTAGCTCCGCAAGAATTAGGAGAGAGTGCAGATTCGCTTTTTTAAGGCAAGTCAAAACTAGGGCGACAACGAAACGCTTGTCGCAACAGTTTTGGCACCTTATGCCATGCCTCACATCTTGTACGGGTAAGCACGAATTCCGTCTGTAAGGCGGCATTGAACAAGCAATGTATAAAGGCTGTGCCAACCTCCCCACTCCTCGAACGGCTCGGACGCCCGGCGAGCTAATCTCCTCAGATTTCCGTTTTTTCCACTTTTTTGTAGGAGGCTTCTGAAAGTACGCGCAAACGGTCGCGCAGCAGGCGGTGCTGCTGAAACAAGCGTAGGAACTGATGGGCTATGTGCGGGATTTGACCATTGACGGCCTGATGGACAACAAACCGCAGTTGCTCTGGGCTTCACATTATCTGAGCGCGTTGGCCAAGGCGCTGATGGATGATGCTGAGTTGGGGATGATGCGCTGAGTGATGGGTTGGCAGGGCTGGCCTCTTCGCGGGCACGCCCGCTCCCACAACCGTGCCACCTTATCAAACTGTTATTTTTGCCAGTATCAAAATCCCTGCAACGGCCCAGAATAGGCGCCAGGCAGCTCCCATTCATACACTGCGGCAGGGACTTCAACCGTGAACAACGCACCGAACAGGACGCTCTTCTTCTACCAGGGCAACGACATCATCACGATAATAGAGGACAATCGCCAGCGCGCAATCTTCCGCAATGCGAAGCAACCGCTGGCAGATCTGAGTGCAGACGACACTCAAGCCGGCGGCCTTCTGGCCACCGATCAGATGGGTTCGGTACTTGCCGCACAAGGGTCAGAAAACCTATAAAAAAGCCCCTCGAAATGAGGGGCTTCTTGTTTCGTTACGCGATCACGCCGCGCCCCACATCTTGTGCGGGTCGATCACAAACTTCTTCGGCACCCCGGCATCAAACTCGCCATACCCTTCCGGCGCCTGGTCCAGGTTGATCACCTGCACGCCCACCACTTCGGCAATGTTGATGCGGTCCCACATGATCGCCTGCATCAGCTGGCGGTTATACTTCATGGTCGGGGTCTGGCCGGTGTGGAAGCTGTGCGACTTGGCCCAGCCCAGGCCGAAGCGGATGCTCAGCGCGCCGATCTTGGCGGCAGCGTCCACCGCGCCCGGGTCTTCGGTCACGTACAGGCCCGGGATACCGATGTTGCCGGCTACGCGGGTAACCTGCATCAGCGAGTTGAGTACGGTGGCCGGGGCTTCGTGCTTGGCACCTTCATGGCCATGGCCGCGGGCCTCGAAGCCCACGGCGTCAACGGCGCAGTCCACCTCCGGCTCGCCGAGGATATCGACGATCTGCTCGTGCAGCGGGGTGTCCTTGGACAGGTCGACCACTTCAAAGCCCTGTGACTTGGCGTGGGCCAGGCGGGCCGGGTTGAGGTCGCCGACGATGACGCAAGCAGCACCCAGCAGGCGCGCCGAGGCAGCGGCGGCCAGGCCGACCGGGCCGGCACCAGCGACATACACGGTGCTGCCTGGGCCTACGCCGGCAGTGACGGCGCCGTGGTAGCCGGTTGGCAGGATGTCGGACAGGCAAGTCAGGTC
Source organism: Pseudomonas sp. NY5710 (assembly GCF_013305665.1). NCBI lineage: Bacteria > Pseudomonadati > Pseudomonadota > Gammaproteobacteria > Pseudomonadales > Pseudomonadaceae > Pseudomonas > Pseudomonas sp. NY5710. The sequence continues at coordinate 345,734 of NZ_CP045554.1, read as the reverse complement.
ACGGATCTTCTCCATGGCCTTGTCGCGCTCGGGCAGTTTCAGCAGGTTGAAGTCGGCGTAGGGCACCAGCACGTATTCGGCCTGGCCGCCGGTCCAGTCGCCCATGTCGACGTAACCGTAGGCACCGCCGGCGCGGGCCGGGTTGACGGTGAGGCACACACCGGTGTGCATCTCTTTGCACGAGCGGCAACGGCCGCAGGCAACGTTGAACGGTACCGAAACCAGGTCGCCGATCTGCATGCGCTCGACGTCGCTGCCTTTCTCGACGATTTCACCGGTGATTTCATGGCCCAGAACCAGGCCGACCTGGGCAGTGGTGCGGCCGCGGACCATGTGTTGGTCGGAGCCGCAGATGTTGGTGGAGACCACCTTCAGGATCACGCCATGCTCGATTTTCTTGCCGCGTGGGTCCTGCATTTTCGGATAGTCGATCTTCTGCACCTCGACCTTGCCGGCGCCGAGATATACCACTCCACGATTGCCAGACATGCTCTTACCTCGCTTGATTTTTATTTATGCAGCGGTGGTTGAACGCGCCGCCATCCTTGGGCGGCATGTGTTTCTGGATGAGGGGAATTGTGGGCCTGATGGGGCCGGGTGCACTGACTGGGAGCGACAGGGAGATGCCATTTAGCGGCAGGTTTGTCGTTGGAGGATATGGAGGGAAACAGAGGTGGTGGCCTGTGGCGGCCTCTTCGCGGCTAAAGCCGCTCCTACAGGTAAAGCACAGCCTTTGAGGCCTGTGATATCCCTGTGGGAGCTGGCTTGCCGGCGATCACCGGCGTAGCCGGTGCCATACACCGCGTCGCCTGCTTCGCGGGCTTGCCCGCTCCCACAGGTACTGCGCTGGCTTTGAGTTCACGCAGTACCTGTAGGAGCGGCTTTAGCCGCGAAGAGGCCGGCACAGGTCATTACAGAACTACAGTCCGGTTGGCGTTGAGGAACACCCGCCGCTCGATGTGATACCCCACCGCCCGCGCCAGGGTCAGGCATTCGATGTCGCGGCCCTTGGCGATCAGGTCTTCCGGGTAATGGCTGTGGTCCACCACCTCGACGCCCTGGGCAATGATCGGCCCTTCGTCGAGGTCGTTGTTGATGTAGTGCGCCGTGGCACCGACCATCTTCACGCCCTTGTTGTAGGCCTGGTGATAAGGCTTGGCGCCCTTGAACCCGGGCAGCAACGAGTGGTGGATGTTGATCGCCCAGCCGTCCAGGCGCCGGCACAGCTCAGGCGACAGCACTTGCATGTAGCGCGCAAGAATCACCAGCTCGGCGCCGGTTTCCTCGATGACCTGCAACACCTTGCGCTCTTGCCCAGGCTTGTCCTTGGGGTCGAGGGCAAAGTGGTAGTACGGGATCTTGTGCCAATGCGCCAAGGGTTCGAGGTCGGGGTGGTTGGACACCACCGCGACCACGTCCATGCCCAGTTGGCCAATGCGTTGGCGATACAGCAGGTCGTTCAGGCAGTGGTCGGCCTTGGACACCATGATCACCACTTTGGGGCGGTGATTCGGGGCGGTCAGCTCGAACACCATGCCGAACGCTTCGCCGCGCTCGGCAAGGCCGGCGCGAAAGCCGGCTTCATCGAAATCGTCCGGCTGGCGAAACTCCACGCGAATGAAGAAACGCCCCGACTGCCGGTCGTCGAAGGAGTGGTGCTCCGTCACGTAGCAGCGCTGCTCGAAGAGGTAACGCGTCACCACGTCGACGGTGCCGAGCATGCTCGGGCAGTCGGCGGTGAGAATCCAGGTATCCGGTGCCCGACTCATGTTCTGCGCTCCTTAAGCCTCGATGCTCAGGCCGTACTCGGCCGAAGCGTCCTGCAGCCACAGCCACCAGTAGTCGGCGAAGCTGCGGCGAATCACCAGTTCCCAGGTGTCTTCGGCGGTACGGCGGATCACCAGTTGCGACTTGGCGAACACGGTGCCGACGGCCTTGCCCACCGGGAAGTTGTTCGGGTGAACATCATAGCTGGTGGACTTCATCAGCACTTCACGTACATGGGGGCCGCGCAGTTCCAGCAGGCTTTGCCCGCCGCTCACATTGACCACCTGGATGTGCTGGCCTTCGAGGGCTGCACGCAGCTTTTGCTCGACCGCCAGTTCCTGGCCGCCAGGCACGATCAGCAGCCACTCATCGGGGCCGACCCATTGCAGCGACATGTCGCCGTTGGCCACCACGGTCAGTGCTACAGGCAACTCCAGGCCCAGGGCCTTGTGTACACCCGCGGCGAATTCCGGGTCATGGCCATCGCCGCGCAGGGTCAGGTGGCCCAGAAACTTCTTTTCGCGCAGGGTTACGCCTGCGTTCTTGCGGCCTTTGCCAACCAGGCTGGCCAGGTCGGCGTGGTGCAGTGGCGACTGGGCCTTGGCCTCGGCGCCGGGGTTTTGCTGGAAGACGTTGATAGCGCTCATTTCTTACCTGCCTTGAATTCTTGTTCGTCGATGCGACGCCGCTTTTGTGTTGGGGCTACCGGCCTCATCGCCGGCAAGCCAGCTCCCACAGGGACCTCACCAACCTTCAAAACTGCATCGATCCTGTGGGAGCTGGCTTGCCGGCGATTGGGCCTGGCCTGCCCCCACAGGGCCCGGAGTCAAACGTTCTGCCGCTCACCCTTCGGATCGAAGAACACCGAAGACACGATTTCCGCCTCGATCACGCTGCCATCCGCCTGCGGCGAGTAGACGCGCTCGCCCATGCGCTTGAGGCCGCCTTTGACCACGCCCATGGCGAACGAGTAGCCCAGCGAGTTCGACGCATAGCTGGAGGTCACGTGGCCAACCATGTCCATCGGGATCGGCTGCTTGGGATCGAATACCAGTTGGGCGCCTTCCGGCAGCCACTTGGTCGGGTCGATCGGCTTCAGGCCCACCAGCTGCTTGCGGTTTTCACGCACGCAGTCTTCCCGGTTCATGCCACGCAGGCCGATCCACGAGAACGGCTTGTTGCGGCCCACGCACCAGCTCATGTTCAGGTCGTCCGGGGTCATCGAGCCGTCGGTGTCCTGACCGACGATGATGAAGCCCTTCTCGGCGCGCAGAACGTGCATGGTCTCGGTGCCATACGGGGTCAGGTTGTACTTCTTGCCCGCCTCGATGATCTGTTCCAGCACGCCCATGGCGTAGTTGGCCTGCACGTTCACTTCGTACGACAGCTCACCGGTGAACGAAATACGGAACACACGGGCCGGTACCCCGCCTACGTTGCCTTCCTTCCAGGTCATGAACGGGAAAGCTTCCTTGTCCATGTCGATGTCGGTCAGCTCGCTGAGCAGCTTGCGGCTGTTGGGGCCGGACAGGGTCATGGTGGCCCAGTGGTCGGTGACCGAAGTGAAGTACACCTTCAGCTCTGGCCATTCGGTCTGGTGGTACAGCTCCATCCACTGCAGCACGCGTGCAGCGCCGCCGGTGGTGGTGGTCATGATGAAGTGGTTGTCGCCGACGCAGGCGGTTACGCCATCGTCGAAGACCATGCCGTCTTCCTTGCACATCAGGCCGTAACGGGCCTTGCCCACGTCGAGCTTGGTCCAGGCGTTGGTGTAGATGCGGTTGAGGAACTCACGGGCATCCGGGCCCTGGATGTCGATCTTGCCTAGGGTGGAGGCGTCCAGCAGGCCCACGCTGTCACGCACGGCCTTGCATTCGCGGGCCACGGCAGCATGGATATCTTCACCGGCCTTGGGGAAGTACCACGGGCGCTTCCACTGGCCGACGTCTTCGAACTCGGCGCCGTTATTCACGTGCCAGGCATGCAGGGCGGTGAAGCGTACGGGCTCGAACAGGTGACCACAGTGGCGGCCCGCTACCGCGCCGAAGGTGACCGGCGTGTAGTTGGGGCGGAACATGGTGGTACCCATTTCCGGAATGGTAATGCCGATGGAACGGGCGGCAATGGCCAGGCCGTTGATGTTGCCCAGCTTGCCCTGGTCGGTACCAAAGCCCAGCGCGGTGTAGCGTTTGACGTGCTCGACCGACTCGAAACCTTCACGGGTGGCCAGTTCGATGCCGGCGGCGGTCACGTCGTTCTGCTGGTCGACGAACTGCTTCGGCCCTTTGGTGCCCTTGTCGTGCGGTACCAGGAACAGCGCCACGGTGGCCTCTTCCTTGCGCGCAACGGTTTTCGGCAGGGTGCCAACGGTGGCCTTGAAACCGGCTTCGGTGGCCGCGCGAACGCCGCCTTCGAAACCATCGGCAATCACATCGCCCAGGGCGTAGACGCCGTTGATGCCACCCACGCATTCGCGTTTTTGCGGCGCATCGCCCGGTACGAAACCGAGGATGTCGTCACGCCATACCGGGCGGCCGCCCAGGTGCGATGCCAGGTGAACGATCGGGCTGTAACCGCCCGACGAGGCGATCAGGTCGCACTCGAGGGTTTCACCAGGGCTGGTGACCTTGTGCGCCTGCACATCGATCGCCGCCACACGGGCGCCGGTCACGTGCTTGCTGCCCTTGGCCTCGATCACAGCACTGGAGGTAAGGATACGAATGCCTTTGGCACGCGCTTCTTCAACCAGCGAACCACGTGGGTTGTGGCGGGCATCGGCAATGGCGACCACTTGCAGGCCGGCATCGTGCCAGTCCAGCGCCGCGCGGTAGGCGTGGTCGTTGTTGGTCGACAGCACCAGCTTACGGCCCGGGGCCACGCCGTAGCGGCGTACGTAGGTGGACACGGCACCGGCCAGCATGTTGCCCGGCACGTCGTTGTTGCCGTACACCAGCGGGCGCTCGTGGGCGCCGGCAGCCAGTACCACGCGCTTGGCGCGCACACGGTGCACGCGGTGGCGTACCTGGCCGATCGGGGCGCGGTCGCCCAGGTGGTCGGTGAGGCGCTCGTGAATGGTCAGGAAGTTATGGTCGTGGTAGCCGTTGACCGTGGCACGTGGCAGCAGGGTCACTTCCGGCAGGCCTTCCAGCTCTTTGACCACGGCGCTGACCCATTCGGCGGCAGGCTTGCCGTCCAGGGTTTCGCGGGTATCGAGCAGGCTGCCGCCGAACTCTTCCTGTTCGTCGGCCAGTATCACCCGGGCACCGCTGCGCGCGGCGGCCAGTGCTGCTGCCAGGCCAGCAGGGCCGGCACCGACGATCAGCACGTCGCAGTGCTGGTTCATGTAGTCGTAGCTGTCCGGGTCGTTCTGCAGCGGTGCACGGCCCAGGCCGGCTGCCTTGCGGATGTACTTCTCGTAAGTCATCCAGAACGATTTGGGGTACATGAAGGTTTTGTAGTAGAAGCCCGGCGGCATCATGCTGCCGCCGACCTTGCCCAGGATGCCCATGACGTCGTTGTTGACGTTCGGCCAGCCGTTGGTGCTGGTGGCGACCAGGCCTGCATACAGCGCCTGCTGGGTGGCACGCACGTTGGGGATCTGCGTGGCTTCGCTGGAGCCGATCTGCAGGATGGCGTTCGGCTCTTCGGTGCCGGCGGCGATGATGCCGCGGGGGCGCGAGTACTTGAAGCTGCGGCCAACGATGTCGACGCCGTTGGCCAGCAACGCGGCGGCCAGGCTGTCACCGGCATAACCCTGGTAGGTCTTGCCGTTGAAGGTGAAGTTCAGGACCTTGCTGCGGTCGATACGGCCGCCGCTGGCGAGGCGATAGGTCTGGCTCATACTTTTTCCCCTTGGCCTTTGACGGCGGACGGTGCGCTGGCAGCTTTACCGTTGGCGGTCACTTGCGGCTTTTCGCCAATCTTGTAGGTTTCCAGAATTTCGTAGGTCACGGTGTCGCGGGTGACGTTGAAGTACTGGCGGCAGCCGGCAACGTGGTCCCACAGTTCGTGGTGAATACCGCGTGGGTTGTCACGGTAGAACATGTAGGTACCCCACTCCTCGTCGGAGCAGGCGGCCGGGTCCAGCGGGCGGGCGATGTGCGCCTGGCCAGAGGCGTGGAACTCTTCTTCGGAGCGCAGCTCGCCGCAGTGGGGACAGAAAATATGCAACATGACGGTGTCTCCGGTTAGTGCGCGACGGCGGCGGCGCCGTGTTCGTCGATCAGTGCGCCATTGTAGAAGCGGTCCATGGAGAACGGCGCAGCCAGTGGGTGCATTTCGCCCTTGGCCAGGCTCGCGGCAAAGACGTTGCCCGAACCCGGGGTCGCCTTGAAGCCGCCAGTACCCCAACCGCAGTTGAAGAACATGTTCTTGACCGGGGTTTTGGTGATGATCGGGCAGGCGTCCGGCGAGGTATCGACGATGCCGCCCCATTGGCGGTTCATGCGAACGCGCGACAGGTTGGGGAACATTTCGACGATGGCTTGCAGGGTGTGCTCGATCACCGGGTACGAACCGCGCTGGCCGTAACCGACCCAGCTGTCGATACCGGCACCGATCACCAGGTCGCCCTTGTCGGACTGGCTGATGTAGCCGTGTACGGCGTTGGACATGATCACGCTGTCGATGATTGGCTTGATCGGCTCGGATACCAGGGCTTGCAGCGGGTGCGATTCCAGCGGCAGGCGGAAGCCGGCCAGCTTGGCCATGTGCCCCGAGTTACCGGCGGTGACCACGCCGACGCGCTTGGCGCCGATGAAGCCCTTGTTGGTTTCCACACCGATGACGGCACCGTTTTCCTTGCGGAAACCGATCACCTCGGTTTGCTGGATCAGGTCCACACCCAGGGCGTCGGCGGCACGGGCATAGCCCCAGGCCACGGCGTCGTGACGGGCCACGCCGCCGCGGCGCTGCACGGTGGCGCCAAGGATCGGGTAGCGGGTGTTCTTCGAGCAGTCCAGGTACGGGATTTCGGCCGCGACCTGGGCGGTGTTCAGCAGCTCGCCATCCACGCCGTTCAGGCGGTTGGCCGACACGCGACGCTCGGAGTCACGCATGTCCTGCAGGGTGTGGCACAGGTTGTACACGCCGCGCTGGGAGAACATGACATTGTAGTTGAGGTCCTGGGACAGGCCCTCCCACAGCTTCATGGCGTGCTCGTACAGGTGGGCCGACTCGTCCCACAGGTAGTTGGAGCGCACGATGGTGGTGTTACGGGCAGTGTTGCCACCGCCCAGGTAGCCTTTTTCGATCACGGCCACGTTGGTGATGCCGTGCTCCTTGGCCAGGTAGTAGGCCGTGGCCAGGCCATGGCCGCCACCACCAACGATAACCACGTCGTAGACCTTTTTAGGGGTCGGCGTGCGCCACATGCGCTGCCAGTTCTCGTGGTGGCTGAGGGAGTGCTTGAAAAGGCCGAAGCCCGAATAGCGTTGCATTGTCGTTTACTCCACTCAGCGGTAAACAGGGAAATCAGCGCACAGTGCCGCGACGTTCTTCGCCACATCGGCTTCCACGTCTGCGTCACCGAGGTTGTCGAGGATGTCGCAGATCCAGCCGGCCAGGGCCACGCACTGGGCGACCTTGAAGCCGCGGGTGGTGACGGCCGGGGTGCCGATGCGCAGGCCCGAGGTAACGAACGGAGACTGCGGGTCGTTCGGCACGGCGTTCTTGTTGACGGTAATGTGCGCGCGGCCCAGGGCTGCGTCGGCATCCTTGCCGGTGAGGCCCTGACGAATCAGGCTGACCAGGAACAGGTGGTTGTCGGTACCGCCGGACACCACGTCATAGCCGCGGTCGATGAACACCTGGGCCATGGCCTGGGCGTTTTCGATCACTTGTTGCTGGTAGGCCTTGAAGCCAGGTTCCAGGGCTTCCTTGAAGCACACGGCCTTGGCGGCGATCACGTGCATCAGCGGGCCGCCCTGGGCGCCCGGGAAGACCGCGGCGTTGAGCTTCTTCTCGATCTCTTCGTTGGCCTTGGCCAGGATCAGGCCACCACGCGGGCCACGCAGGGTCTTGTGGGTGGTGGTGGTGACCACATCGGCGAACGGGATCGGGTTCGGGTACAGGCCAGCGGCGACCAGGCCTGCCACGTGGGCCATGTCGACGAACAGCAGTGCACCCACTTTGTCGGCGATGGCGCGGAAGCGCGGGAAGTCCAGGGTCTTGGAGTAGGCCGAGAAACCGGCAACGATCATTTTCGGCTTGTGCTCGACGGCCAGGCGCTCGACTTCGTCGTAGTCGATCAGGCCAGTGTTGGTGTCGATGCCGTATTGCACAGCGTTGTACAGTTTGCCCGAGGACGACACTTTGGCGCCGTGGGTCAGGTGGCCGCCGTGGGCCAGGCTCATGCCGAGGATGGTGTCACCGGCCTGCAGCAGGGCCAGGTAGACAGCGCCGTTGGCCGACGAGCCGGAGTGCGGCTGGACGTTGGCGTAGTCGGCGCCGAACAGTTGCTTGGCGCGCTCGATGGCCAGGGCCTCTACCTTGTCGACGTGCTCGCAGCCGCCGTAGTAGCGCTTGCCTGGGTAGCCTTCGGCGTATTTGTTGGTCAGGCCGCTGCCTTGGGCCTGCATCACGCGCTTGGAGGTGTAGTTTTCCGAGGCGATCAGCTCGATGTGGTCTTCCTGGCGCTGCTCTTCGGCATTCATCGCCGCCAGCAGTGCATCATCGTAACCCTGGATCTGGTCTTGCTTGCTGAACATCGTGTATCTCCCGGCAGCGATCGTTTTTTGTCGTGGGGCACTGCGGCCCTTTGTGGCGATGTTATGACTGGGCGGGGGAGGTCAGATGCCTGCGCACGCCTTGCAATGGCGCGTTTACGACATTCGTTTTTTTGCCGTTGCTGCCGGCCTGTTCGCGGGCATGCCCGCTGCCACAGGTTGGCGGTGTTCTGAGGGTTTGAGGTAACCCTGTGGGCGCGGGCTTGCCCGCGAAGCGGCCAGCACAGACAACCCAGCAACCGACTGTTGCACAGCTTGTATAGGCAACCGCCGAATCGATGGTTTAGAGTGCTGATCTGCGTCGTTCACAGGACAGTAGTGTCATGACAGACAAGAGCCAACAATTCGCCAGCGACAACTATTCCGGCATCTGCCCCGAAGCCTGGGCGGCGATGGAGAAGGCCAACCACGGCCACGACCGCGCCTATGGCGACGACCAATGGACCGAGCGCGCGGCCGAGTACTTCCGCAAGCTGTTCGAAACCGATTGCGAAGTGTTTTTCGCCTTTAATGGCACTGCTGCCAACTCCCTGGCCCTGGCCTCGTTGTGCCAGAGCTACCACAGCGTGATCTGCTCCGAGACCGCCCACGTCGAAACCGACGAATGCGGCGCACCCGAGTTCTTTTCCAACGGTTCCAAGCTGCTGACCGCAGCCAGCGTGCACGGCAAGCTGACGCCGGCGTCCATCCGCGAAGTGGCGCTCAAGCGCCAGGACATTCATTACCCCAAGCCCCGCGTGGTCACCATCACCCAGGCCACCGAGGTCGGCACTGTCTACCGCCCCGACGAACTCAAGGCCATCAGCGCCACCTGCAAGGAACTGGGCCTTAACCTGCACATGGACGGCGCGCGCTTCACCAATGCCTGCGCGTTCCTGGGCTGCAGCCCGGCGGAGCTGACCTGGAAGGCCGGCGTCGACGTGCTGTGCTTTGGCGGCACCAAGAACGGTATGGCGGTGGGCGAGGCGATCCTGTTCTTCAACCGCCAGCTGGCCGAGGACTTCGGCTACCGCTGCAAGCAGGCGGGGCAGCTGGCGTCGAAAATGCGCTTCCTGTCGGCGCCGTGGGTGGGGCTGCTGGAAGGTGGCGCCTGGCTGCGCCACGGCAGCCACGCCAACCAGTGCGCGCAGTTGCTGGCCACGCTGGTCAAAGACGTACCGGGGGTGGAACTGATGTTCCCGGTGGAGGCCAACGGGGTATTCCTGCAAATGCCGGAGCACGCCATTGAAGCACTGCGGGGCAAGGGCTGGCGGTTCTATACCTTCATTGGTAGCGGTGGGGCGCGGTTCATGTGTTCGTGGGATACCGAGCAAGAGCGGGTGCGTGAGCTGGCGGCGGATATCCGCAGCATAATCACCGCCTGACAGATTGCATTCGCGGGCAAGCCCGCGATGAAGCCAACACCAATCTAAAGGAGCTGACCTGGAAGGCCGGCGCCGACGTGCTGTGCTTTGGCGGCACCAAGAACGGTATGGCGGTGGGCGAGGCGATGCTGTTCTTCAACCGCCAGCTGGCCGAGGACTTCGGCTACCGCTGCAAGCAGGCGGGGCAGTTGGCGTCGAAAAAGCGCTTCCTGTCGGCGCCGTGGGTGGGGCTGCTGGAAGGTGGCGCCTGGCTGCGCCATGGTAACCATGCCAACCGTTGCGCGCAGCTGCTGGCATCGTTGGCGAGTGATTTGCCGGGGGTCGAGCTGATGTTCCCGGTGGAGGCCAACGGGGTGTTCCTGCAGATGCCGGAGCACGCCATCGAAGCACTGCGGGGCAAGGGCTGGCGGCGGATATCCGCAGCATGATCACCGCCTGACAGATTGCATTCGCGGGCATGCCCGCTCCCACAGGATTACCGCCGCGTTCAAGCGCTGTGCAGTACCTGTGGGAGCGGGCAAGCCCGCGAAGAAGCCAACACCAATCTAAAGTTTGAACCCACCCATCTGCCGCGCCAGGTCATCAGCCAAGCCACGCAACGCCTGACATTCCTCCCGGCACCCTTGCACCTCAGCCGCCGTCTCCCGCGCCAGATCGGAAATCCCCTGCACCGTGCGGTTGATTTCCTCGGTCACCGCCGACTGCTCTTCAGTCGCCGTAGCCACCTGGTGGTTCATGTCGCTGATGTGCTCCACCTGATCAGTAATCGCACCCAGCGACGCCCCTGTACGCTGGCTCGCTTCCACCCCGGTGCCCGTCGCCTGTTGCCCTGCCTGCATCGAAGTCACCGCAGAACCTGCCCCTTGCTTGAGACGCTGGATCATCTGCTGCACTTCATCAGTGGACAACTGCGTGCGCCGGGCCAGCGTCCGTACTTCATCGGCGACCACGGCAAACCCGCGGCCCATGTCCCCTGCCCGCGCGGCTTCGATGGCAGCATTCAGCGCCAACAGGTTGGTCTGCTCGGAAATACTGCGGATTACCGCCAATACTTCATCGATCGAGGCCACTTCATCAGCCAACTGGCTGACCGCATCGGCGGCCTTGCCAATGTCGCCCGACATGCCCTCGATGCCCCGCACCGACCGCTGCACCACCTCGCGCGCCTGCAATGCCTCATCCCGTGCCGCCTGCGACGCTTGAGCTGCCTGACCGGCGTTGCGCGCAATGTCCTGCACCGTCAGGCCCATCTCGTGCACGGCGGTGGCGACCATTGCGGTCATGTCTTGCTGGCGCCCAGAGCGCTCGGCGGTGTTGTCCACTACCTGCGTCACCTGCTCCACGGCCCGGTGCAGGCGCTCGGAAGTATTCAGTACCTCGCCGATCAGGTCGCGCTGGCTGCCCTGGAAGCGGTTGAAGCCACGGGCCAGGTCGCCCAGTTCATCCGGGCGTGAGTCATCCAGGCGCTGGCTGAGGTCGCCCGCACCGCTGCCAATCTGCACCAGCGCAGCAGTGACGCGCCGCAGCGGCCGCACCAGGCCGCGTGCCAGCAACACCACCAGCAGCAACGAAACCAGGGCTACGGCGCCACCAATCAGGCTGGTCAGCCATACCGCCTGTTGCATGGGGGCGTAGATTTCCGCTTCCGGCACTTCGGCGACCAAGGTCCAGTTCAGGTCACGCAAAGGCAAGCCAAACGCCAGGTATTGTTCGCCGTCACGTTCGAAGCGGCCGCTGCGCAGGCTGGCGCCGCCGCTCATTACCGCCTTAGCGGCCTGGGTGCCAAGCTGTTCGGCGAGCTGGCGCTTGCCGCTGAACGCTGCTTCAGGGTGCACCTGGACAAGGCCATCGTTGCGCACCAGAAATACCTTGCCATGCTCGCCGAAACTGAAGTCGTGGATCAGTTTCGACAGCTCGGTCATTTGCAGGCCCATGCCGGCCACGCCGACCAATTGGCCGTTCTTTTCCACGCGGTAGTCGATGAACAGCGCCAGCTCGCCCGTGGAGCCGTCGACATCGATGTTGATGAACCGCTCGGCACCGCTGTCGACGTAGCCGTAGAACCAGCTGTCCTTGGGGTTGCTGCGGTCGAGGGTTCGGTCCAGGCCATTTTCGTTGTAGTAATGGCCGGTTTCGGTCGCCACGAACAGGGTGGTGAACGCCCGGTTGCGCTGCTTGGCTGCCGTGAGGTATTCGAGAAACTGCGGGACCTGGGCGGGGTCTTCACCGGCGGCAAGCCAGTCGCGCAGCAGGGTATTGCCGGCAATGTCTGCCGCTGCCACCAGCGGCTGGCCCAGCATGTGTTCGATTTCGTTGCGGATGGCCTCGATGCTGGCCGGCAGGGCGGTATCTACCAGGTAACGCTCGGTGAGGCGATTGAGTGCCACGGTGAAGATGATGACCACCACCAGGATGCTCGCCAGCAAGGCACCACCCATGCTGGTTATCAATTGCCACTGGATGCTCTTGCGCCAGAAACCCATGCCCTACCCCCCGCAACATTATTGTTTTGCGAGAAGTGTATACACTTGAGTATTCAGTTAATCCAGTCATTGGGAACAATACACTGGAACCTGGGGCTGCTTTGCAGCCCATCGCGACACAAGGCCGCTCCTGCAGGGGTCGGGTTAACCCTGTAGGTGCGGCCTTGTGTCGCGAAAGGCGGGCGTAGCGTCCAAACGATTGATCAGGACTCTGCGATTGTGCGAACGATCGCATCCACGGTCGCGTCGATCTGCGCCTGGGTGCGCGCCAGGGTTTGCTGGTGCTCTTTCTGCAACTCGACCTGCCTGGAGCAAAGGTTGAGGGCAGCCAGTACCAGCAGCTTGTCACCGATCAACGTCGGGTACTGGCGCTTGGTTTCGTTAAGGGCAGTGTTGAGCATCCGTACCGCCTGGGCCAAGGTTTCTTCCTGGCCTTCAGGCGCTTTGATCGAATAGTCGATGCCGAGAATCGACACGACATTGATCGGCTGCTCTTGCAGTCTCATGCGCCGACAACGCCCGCACTGGCGCGCTCAACCAGAGCCTGGATGCGTGCGGCGGTGGCGCCGTTCTTTTCTTCCTGCTCCATCAGCGACAGCTGCAGGGTTTCGTTTTCTTCCTTGGCCTGGGCCAGTTCCTGGCCAAGGGCGGTGTTCTGCTCGGCAAGTTGAGCGTTCTTCTGCATCAGGTCGCTGACCAGTTGCTCGATTTGATTCAGGGAAGCTTCCAGCATGGGTCTATCTCAGGTTGTTGCGAGGGGCGCACACGATAAAGAAAACTGCCGCCCATCGCCATTAAATATCGGATTCACAAGGTTGCTGACCCGCAGATTGACAGAGGAACCACTCCCTTGTTCCGACCTGGGTCAACCGCCGGTCAGGAAATGGTTAGCGCCCTCATAATTTTTTGCGGCCCCACTCAAGACTCGGCAGTCACGACCGATAGCCCGGCAAGTCCCATTTCGTCGCACCTCAAGCCCCTGCCCTTTCTTGCCTGGATCCCTTCTGCCATGTCTCTACGCAACATGAATATCGCCCCGCGCGCGCTACTTGGCTTCGCCTTGATTGGCCTGTTGATGCTCGGGCTCGGCACCTTTTCGCTGGTACAAATGGGCAACATCCGCCAGGCAGGCGAAGTCATCGAGCAGGTCAACGTACCGAGCATCAAGATTCTGGACGAGCTGACCGGGCTGAACCTGCGCATGCGCACGCTCTCGTACCGCCTGCTGGTCAACCGCGATGCCCAGACCCAGCGCGATACCCTGAACCTGCTCGACCAGCGCAATGCCCAGATGGACCGCGCCCGCGAGGCCTACGTGCCCATGATCCGCGCCGACGACGAACAGGCAGCCTTCGACCAGTTCGGCCAGTTGCTCAGCCAGTACCGCCAACTTGAGTCGCGCATGCGCACCCTCAGCCAGGAGAACCGCCTCGATGAACTGAGCGACATGCTGAACCGCGACCTGATGGCCAACTCCGAGCAGATGAACAAGGTGATGGATACCCTGCTACGCATCAACACCGAGCAGACTCGCGCCACCAACGAGAAGGCCGCCGAGCAATACGGCACGGCCTTCGCGCTGGTCATTGGCCTGTTGATCGGCGCCAGCGTACTGACCTTCGTCTGTGCCTTCCTGCTGACCCGCAGTATCGTCAAGCCGATCGAAGAGGCGCTCAAGAGCGCCGAGCAAATTGCCGACGGTGACCTGACCCACACCGTACGCGCCGAAGGTACCGACGAGGCCGCCCGCCTGTTGCGCGCCATGGCCCGCATGCAGGACAAGCTGCGCGACACCTTGCAACAGATCGCCGGCTCCGCCACCCAGCTGGCCTCGGCAGCCGAGGAGCTGAACACGGTCACCGATGAAAGCGCCCGTGGCCTGCAACAGCAGAACAACGAAATCCAGCAAGCCGCCACCGCCGTTACCGAAATGACCAGCGCCGTGGAAGAAGTGGCGCGCAACGCGGTGAGCACTTCCGAGGCGTCCAGTGAAGCCAGCCGCTCGACCGGCGACGGCCGAGACCTGGTGCTGGAAACCGTGGCTGCCATCGAGCGCATGAGCGGCGATGTGCAAGGTACTGCCAAGCTGGTCACCCACCTGGCCGAGCAGTCACGAGATATCGGCAAGGTGCTGGACGTGATCCGTGGCCTGGCCGACCAGACCAACCTGCTGGCACTCAACGCGGCCATCGAAGCGGCGCGTGCCGGTGAAGCGGGCCGTGGCTTTGCCGTGGTGGCGGACGAAGTGCGGGCACTGGCGCACCGTACCCAGCAGTCGACCAGTGAGATCGAACGCATGATAGGCAGCATTCAAGGGGGTACGGAACAGGCTGTGGAGTCGATGCGTACCAGCACCGAGCGGGCTGAATCAACGCTCAACATCGCGCGCGGGGCCGGCCTGGCGCTGGACACCATTGCCGGGGCGGTGGCGCAGATCAACGAGCGTAACCTGGTGATCGCCAGCGCCGCCGAAGAACAGGCACAGGTGGCGCGGGAGGTGGACCGCAACCTGGTGAATATCAATGACCTGTCGGTGCAGAGTGCGACCGGGGCGCATCAGACCAGTGCAGCGAGTGCTGAACTGTCGCGCCTGGCCGTGGATCTCAATGGCCTTGTAGCCCGGTTCCGTACTTGAAACAGCGGGGCCGCTTTGCGGCCCATCGCGACACAAGGCCGCTCCTACAAGCGACCGCAACCTTGTGTCGCGATGGGCTGCGCAGCAGCCCCCCAATTGCGGATCAGTAATCGATCCGCACATCCCCTTTCGGCACGCTGCAGCACGACAGGATGTAGCCCTCGGCTTCGTCCTCTTCGGTGATGCCGCCGTTGTGCTCCATTTCCACTTCGCCACCCAGCTTGAGCACCTTGCACGTACCGCAAATGCCCATGCCGCAGGCTTTCGGGATCATCAGGCCAACCTTGGCCGCAGCGGCATGCACGGTCTCGCCTGGGGCAATGCGAATGCTCTTCTCGCTGCCGATGAACTCCACCAGGTTGAGGTCGGAGGCGTCCACCTCTGGGGCATCGGCCGCCTGCTCGGCGTGTTCCACTGCGTCGGCCTTGGCCTCCGGCGGCGTGGCGCCGAACGATTCCTCGTGGTAATTGGCCATGTCGAAGCCGACCGCTTCGAGCAGGCGCTTGACCGCGTTCATGTACGGCGTCGGGCCGCAGCAGAACACCACGCGCTCCATGTAGTCCGGCGCGATCAGCTCCATCAGCCGCTGGTTCAGGTAACCGCGGTAACCCGCCCACGGCTCACCCAGGCCATGCTTTTCGCAAATGATGTGCAGGCTGAAGTTGGGGATGCGCGAAGCCATCTGCTCCAGCTCGCGGTGGTAGATGATGTCCTTCGGTGAGCGGGCGCTGTGCACGAACACCATGTCGACATTGGCGTTGGTGTCGTAGAACCAGCGCGCCATCGACATCACCGGGGTAATGCCCACCCCGCCCGACAGGTACAGCACCTTGCCCGAAGGGAAGTCGATGGCATTGAACAGGCCCACAGGGCCGTGCACCGGCACCTCGAGGCCTTCGTGCATGGTGTCGTGCAGGAAGTTCGAGACCAGCCCGCCCGGCACGCGCTTGACGGTGATCGAGAAGCTGTACGGCACCGACGGCGAACTGGAGATGGTATAGGAACGCATCACCGGCTTGCCTTCGATCTCCAGCTCCAGGGTGACGAACTGCCCTGGCTTGAAGAAGAACATGATTGGCTGGTCGGCCATGAAGCAGAAGGTGCGCACGTCCCAGGTCTCCTGGATGACCTTGACGCAGCGCACGATGTGGCGGCCATTGGCCCAGGTCTGGGTAGTGACCGGATTGAGGAAGGTATCGGACATGTTCATCTCCAGCGGCCGACTATGGCCCTTTTTATGGCTGCGATAATGCGCAAGCTGAACACGACGCACATTCCTGCCTGCGACATCGACGTGCTTATCGCGACCAGGCCCGTGGCACAAGGGCTGGCGCGTCGTTATTCAATTCGGCCATGTCGCCCATGGATACGGTTCACGACGTCTTCGGACGCACACTCCACGGCAAAACAACATGCTGTTTTTTCAACGACAGCCTTGCGGCACCACCACAACGATTAGCCACCTTTTGCCGGCCGCACTCGGCCCCGAGGAATACACGATGGACGTCACCGCAACCCTGAGCCTGGGCGATCCACTTGAACCTGCACGCAAGGCTACCGCCGAGATGCTGCAGACCCGCGAGCGCACCTACTCGCTGCCCCAGCCGTTCTACACCGACGAGCGTCTGTTCCAGATCGACATGCAGGAAATCTTCCATAAGGAATGGTTGATTGCCGGCATGACCTGCGAGATCCCGGCCAAGGGCAACTACATCACCCTGCAGATCGGCAAGAACCCGATCATCGTGGTGCGCGGTGCCGAAGGCAAGGTGCATGCCTTCCACAACGTCTGCCGCCACCGCGGCTCACGCCTGTGCGTCAGCGAAAAAGGCAAGGTGGCCAAGCTGGTGTGCCCATACCACCAGTGGACCTACGAGCTGGACGGCCGCCTGCTGTTCGCCGGCACCGAGATGGGTGCCGACTTCGACATGAACCAGTATGGCCTCAAGCCCGTGAACGTGAAGGTCGCAGGCGGCTACATCTTCATCAGCCTGGCGCAGAACCCGCCAGCCATCGACGAGTTCCTGGCCACCCTGGACCACTACATGGAACCGTACGACATGGAAAACACCAAGGTGGCGGTGCAGACCACCTTGATGGAAAAGGCCAACTGGAAGCTGGTACTGGAAAACAACCGCGAGTGCTACCACTGCAACGGTTCGCACCCGGAGCTGCTGCAAACCCTGCTGGAATGGGACGACACCAACGACCCGCGCGCCAGCCAGGAATTCAAGGACCACGTGGCCGCCTCTGCCGCCGCCTGGGAAGCCGAGAAGATCCCTTACCTGCACAAGAGCCATGGCCTGCGTAACCGTATCGTGCGCATGCCGCTGCTCAAGGGCACCGTGTCGATGACCATGGACGGCAAGCAGGCCTGCCAGAAACTGATGGGGCGCATCAAGAACCCGGACCTGGGCTCGATGCGCATCCTGCACCTGCCGCACTCGTGGAACCACTGCATGGGCGACCACATGATCGTGTTCACCGTATGGCCGATCAGTGCCCAGGAAACCATGGTCACCACCAAGTGGCTGGTGCACAAGGACGCTGTGGAAGGTGTGGACTACAACCCGGAAAACATGCGCAAGGTGTGGGACGCCACCAACGACCAGGACCGTCGACTGGCCGAAGAGAACCAGCGCGGGATCAACTCCACCGCGTACCAGCCAGGGCCGTACTCGAAGACTTACGAGTTTGGCGTGGTCAACTTCATCGACTGGTACAGCCAGCGGGTGTTGAACAACCTGGGAGCGGAGCCGGCGCCGTATCTGAAGGAGGTACAGGCGCAGTAAAGGTAATCCCCGCCAAGGCACCCAAGTGCTGCGGCGGGGATCTCCAACAGCTTATAGCCGTGTGTCTTCGATATCGGCCTCAACGTCAACTGGCCTGCGAAGCCCCCTTATCCTGCGGACAAGCCCCCTTATGGCACCTGATACGGCGGAACCCGCTGCCCTGGTGACATGCCGCACCCCTTGCCACGCATAGCTTAAGCCGTATGCATCCAGCAAGGCACCGCCGATTAGTGGCGCTCGGGGCATGCCTCGCACACCCGCACGACGCCACTCATGCATGGCATTCATGGGCAAGGCTGCGTAACCCAGGGACCCTGCCACTGCGCGCCCCAGGTCAGCCCTGTCGAGTGCCGGCTGAATGTTCAGCACAGCCGCAGGATTGACGGTACTGCCAATTTGCGGTCCACGCAGAACCACCGAAGTCATGTAAGCGTAAGCATCAGCGACGTTAGCAAACGCGACTACGCGAGGATGGAGTTGAGGCAGGGGTGGTTCGACAACGCCAGCCGGAAGCGAAACGTTGTTTATCCTGGCTCTCATTCGCGAAACTACCATGTTGCCGATACCTGCTACCGCACTTGTGCCAAAAGCCACCTGCGTTAACAACTGGATCCAGAACCGCCCCGACTCATCAGTTCGATTAACAGGGTCACCTCCACAGTATGCGTAAGCATTGATGCCTCCATGAGCAAAGGGGCTAAGGCTGTCAGGGCTGAGAAATCGCATTAAAGTAGGGCTGTAATGGCGATAACCATTCCCCAACGAGTAATTCCCTGACAGCGGATCACGGCGCTGGCCGCAAAAAGCCAAGGTTGTTGGAGGAAGAGCTCCCACAACGCCGTAAGGTGAGTAGTTTCGCACCATGGTTATCCACAACTCCTCGTATGGACTCGATTACCCTAGCGGCATGGAATATGGTTGGGTACTGACAAAAATATCAGGTACACGCTGGTCATAATTTGATCGGTCCATGCAAAGCCGCAGATTTGTTCGGCTACAGCGATTTCCTACAGCTTGCCCACAGAGACACCAACAGGGTTTGTGAGTAACAGGCCAATGCTCGGCAATTTGCTTGTGGATAACTACTCAAGCCCTTGATTTCCATTGATGAGGATGGATTCAGGCCGGATTGAACATTTTTTGAACTATTTAGTATAGGCCTTGATTTACAAGGCTCTCAGCCTCTACCAAACAGATTATCCACAGACCGGCTAACAGCTATTGTGGGTAAATCTGAAGCAGGCAGGTAGCCGTAGCGTCAGCCTTGAACAGGTGTAACTGAACATTTTTTGACCAAGTCGACGCAGGCCTTGCCAGCTCTGGCCTGCAGCCATACGCCAACACTTTATCCACATCTTGGCAAACAGATTCCGTGGGCAGAACCAAGTGTATCTGATCTTTCTGCTGGTTTTGCACGATTCCACGAGGTCGCTGGATGCTGGCCGCTAGCTGATGTCACTCAGGAAAAGACTTATTCACAGCTATGCCCGACAAATTGGAAAGTGGCCACAGTTATCGTGCATGACTTCAAGAAAATGCGGTCGATGTAGGAGCAACTGTCTTTCTAAAAATTTGAAAAGCCTGCGCGATTCATTGTAGGAGCGGGTTCACCCGCGAAAGGGCCAGGCCTGCGGGCCAGTTTCTGTCAGGCATTGTGCATTGCCGGCACCACCGTATTCGCGGGTGAACCCGCTCCTACATCGATCGATGATACCGGCCCGGCCCCGCAGGGCTACCGGCCACCCCGCCCGTTGTAGGAGCGGCCTTGTGTCGCGATGGGCTGCGCAGCAGCCCCTGGATTTCGAGCATGACTCAAGATTGCCGGGCCTGCTGCGCAGCCCATCGCGACGCAAGGCCGCTCCTACAAGGGATCGCGTGAAGCCTTAACGCAGCACGCCCTCTTCCACCAGCAGCTTGAGGATGGCTTCGGCGCCTTCCTGAGGAGAAACGTCCTTCAACACCTTGCCACCGCCACCACTGGCCTTGGCCGTCGCTGCCTTCATGCGGTCGGCACCGCTCTTGGCCTTGATCACCTTCAACCGCTTGGGCCGTGGCCGGGCCGGTTGCAGCTCTGCCTCGGCCAGCAGTTCGTCTTCGACGATGGCCACGTTACGCGCCGCCAATACGCCCCGGCGTGCCGGGCCAAAGGCACTCTGGCGTGGCTTGGGTGCGGCGTTATCCACAGTCGCCAGCAGCGGCAGGCGCACCTTCAAGCGACGCCGCTGGCCACGTGGCAGAGCCTGCAGGACCTGGGCGGTGCCGTTGTCGATCGACTCCACCTCGGCCAGCCCTACAATCAACGGCCAACCCAGCTTTTCGGCCAGCAGGAACGGCAACATGCCCGACCCCTCGCCCGTCTCTGCCTGGCTGCCGGTCAGTACCAGTTGCGCCCCGGCATCGCGCAGGTAATCCCCCAGCACGCCCAGCACATCGGCACCGGCCGGCTGCTCCAGCACGTCCAGATGCTCAAGGCCCATGCCCAGGTAGGCGCGCAGCGCTTCTTCACGAGGATCGCCAGCATGCACCACCTGCAAGTTATCCCCAGCCAGCTGCAAACCCAGCTCCACGGCGCGGGCATCCTGCTCGGCGCGGCGGGCGCGGCCGGAGCTGGGGTGGGCACCGATGGAAACCAGGCTGATCACTTTCGTACTCATGCTCGTGCCCTTATGCCGCGTCGCGCTGGCCGCCGCTGCGGTAGTTGTCCACAGCTTCGATCAACGCCTTGAGAATCGCCGAGCTGTCGCCAATTACCGACAGGTCAGCCCGTTTGATCATGTCGCAGCCCGGGTCCATGTTGATCGCCACCACCTTGTCGCAGGCACCGATGCCCTGCAGGTGCTGGATCGCGCCCGAGATACCCACAGCCACGTAAACCCGTGCAGTGACCCAGGTACCGGTGGCACCCACCTGACGGTTACGCGGCATGAAGCCATCGTCCACCGCCACTCGCGAGGCGCCTTCGGTCGCGCCGAGGGCCGCAGTGGCTTTGTGGTACAGGTCCCAGTCCTTGACGCCGTTGCCGCCCGACACGATGAATTCGGCTTCGGCCATGGCGATGGTGGCCGGGTCTACAGCCACCGAGCCAAGGTCTTCGATGCGCGACAGGCTGCGCGCGATGCCTGTGGACAACTCCACCGGCAACGCTTCATGGCGGGTTTCGCTGACCGGCTCGGCACACTCCGCCGCCGCCAGGATCAGCCGTGGCACGGCGCGTTGCAGGTCTTGCTGGCCGGCACCGGCACGGCCAATGCACTGGCCGTCCTTGACCTGCCAGACCCGCGTCGCCGGGCGCTCGCCCAGGGACGCACCCAGGCGCCGGCCCAGCTCGCCGCCACCGCTGCGGCTGTCGGGCAGCAGCCAGTGGCGCGGATTGAACTGGTTATCCACAGCGCGCAGGCCCTGCACCAGCTGCTCCGGCGCATAACCTGCAAATTCCTCGCCTTCGAGCACCAGCAGGCGATCGACACCGGCTGTGGAAAAGTTGCTTTCCTTGTGTTCGCCAAACACCACTGCCAGCACGGCGCCGTCGCTGCCGGCCAGGCTATGGGCCAATCCGAGCAAGTCGCGGTCGTGGCTGCTCAGGCGACCGCCGACCATGTCTGGCACTACGGCAATGTAGAACACCGGCTCAGGCACTTGGTGCAGCGGCAACTTGACCTCGGCCGCCGCGGTGCGTCGGCCGCCCACAGCCGTGCCCTGCTGGGCGCCACTGCGGTCGATACGCTTGAGGCCGGCCGGGCCCACAAAGCCTGCGGCGAGCGCATGTGGGTTCTTGCGGATGATGCCGTTGGGGCCCATCCAGCTGGTCTGTTGCGTCTGCATCGCAGCATGCAGCGGATGCAGACGGTTACGGGCGATCCACTCGGCGCGTGGGTCGCGGCGGACAATGTCGCTCATCAGTGCACCTCCGCAGGTTCACGTTTGGCCGCTTGCGGCTTTGCGGCGGCAGGCGCGTCTTCTTCGATCAACACATCAGCCACCAGCTCGGCCAGGTCCTTGATCTGTGGGCGCGGTTCGACCACGCCTTCGAGCATGGCGGTGCACTGTGGGCAACCCACGGCTACCAACTCAGCCTTGGTTTCGCGGATGTCGTCCATGCGCATGTCCGGAATACGCTGCTTGCCGGGGATGTCGGTGATCGGCGCACCGCCGCCACCGCCACAGCACCGCGAACGGAAGCCCGAGCGCTCCATTTCGCGCACTTCGATACCCAGCGCCTTGAGCACCGCACGCGGGGCTTCGTACTCGCCGTTGTAACGGCCCAAGTAGCACGGGTCGTGGTAGGTGACACTGCCACCCTTGTGCTGGCCCAGGTTCAGCTTGTTGGCCGCGATCAGCTCGGCAATGTAGGTGCTGTGGTGCTGCACCTGGTAGTCGCCGCCCAATGCACCGTATTCGTTCTTCAACACATGGAAGCTGTGCGGGTCGCAGGTGACGATACGCTGGAACTTGTACTTGGCCAGGGTCTGGATATTGCGCTTGGCCAGTTGCTGGAAGGTCGCTTCGTCGCCCAGGCGGCGCGCCACGTCGCCGCTGTCGCGTTCTTCCAGGCCAAGTACGGCAAAGTCGACACCCGAGGCCTTCAGCACTTTGACGAACGAGCGCAAGGTGCGCTGGTTGCGCATGTCGAATGCGCCATCGCCCACCCAGAACAGCACCTCGGTGGTTTTCACCTCCGACAGCAGTTGCAGGTTGAGGTCGGCGGCCCAGTTCATACGCCCGCCAGGCGCGAAACCGCCAGGGTTGTCGGTGGCGATCAGGTTGTCCAGCACCTCGGCGCCCTTGTTCGGCGTGGCACCCTTTTCCAGGGTGAGGTGGCGGCGCATGTCGACGATGGCATCGACGTGCTCGATCATCATTGGGCACTCTTCGACACAGGCACGGCAGGTGGTGCACGACCACAGCGTTTCAGCGTCGACCAGGCCATTGACGATCGGCTGGTGCGGGCTGCCGCCGTGCTCGCCAATCGGCTTGCCAGGGTACGGGCTGCCGGCGAACTGGGCGTCGGTGCCACCGGCCAGGCCGATGACCATGTCCTGGATGAGTTTTTTTGGGTTCAACGGCTGGCCAGCGGCAAAGGCCGGGCACATCGCTTCGCACTTGCCGCACTGTACGCAGGCATCGAAGCCAAGCAACTGGTTCCAGGTGAAGTCCACCGGTTTTTCCACGCCCAGCGGCGCGTTGGGGTCTTCCAGGTCCAGTGGCTTGAGGCCGGTGGAGCGGCCACCGCCAAAGCGTTCAGCGCGGCGGTGCCAGGCCAGGTGCAGGGCACCGGCGAAGGCGTGCTTCATCGGGCCGCCCCAGGTCATGCCGAAGAACAGCTCGGACACGCCCCACAGCACGCCCAGGCCAAGGATGCCGACCATCACCCAGCCACCGGTGTTGGCCGGCAGGATGCCAGCAACCGGCAGGGTGGCGATGAAGAAACTCACGGCAAACGCCAGCAGGCTCTTGGGCAGGCGCATCCACGGGCCCTTGGACAGGCGCGAAGGCGGGTTGAGGCGGCGCTTGAAGACAAAGATGGCACCGCTGAACATGATCACCGTGGCGACCAGCAGCGCGTAACCAAGGATCTTGCTCTGCAAGCCAAAGCCGTGCACCAGGATCGCCAGCACGGCCGACAGCACGAAGCCGCCTGCGGTGGCCACGTGGGTCTTGGACATGTACTTGTCGCGCTCGACCACATGGTGCAGGTCCACCAGGTAGCGGCGCGGCATGGCCAGCAGGCCGCCGATCAGGTCGACCTTGGAGGCCCGGCCACGTCGCCACATACGCACCCGGCGCAAGGCGCCGAGCACTGCCAGGCCAAGGGCAGCGAACAGCAGGATGGGTAACAGGGTGTTCAACATGGGAGGCTCCCACAACAGCTGGATTCTTGCGCCGACCTGAGGGCGAGACTGGCCCCATGTAGGAGCGGGTTCACCCGCGAATGCGTCCGGTCAGGCAACGGTGTTGTCAGTGCTGACGCATTCGCGGGTAAACCCGCTCCTACAGGGATCGCGCCCGATGGCGGCGACTATTAACGATCAGAAGTCCTTGCACAGGCGCAAGGCGTCGTAGATCGCCGCATGCACGTTGCGCTGGGCCACGCAGTCACCGATGCGGTACAGCAGGTAGCCTTCGCCCGGCTGGCTGAGGATCGGCTGTGGCTTGATGGCGAACAGCGCCTCCACGTCGATCTGGCCTTTGTTGCGCGAACCTTCCTTCAGCGCGTAATACAGCTGCTCGTCAGGGCGCACGCCGTTTTCCACCACCACCTGGTCAACCACGCGCTCTTCCTTGGCGCCGGTGTACTCGTTCTCCAGCACCGCCACCAGCTTGTCGCCTTCGCGGTAGACCTTTTCCAGCATCATATCGCCGGTCATGATCACTTCTTTCGGGTACATGCTGCGGTAGTAGGTCGGGAAGGTAGTACCACCCATGGCGACGCCCGGCTTGATGTCGTCGGTGACGATCTCGACCTGGCTGCCCTTGTCGGCGATGAAGTCGGCCACCGACATGCCGGTGAACTCGCAGATGGTGTCGTACACCAGCACGTTCTTGCCCGGCGCAACCTTGCCGTCGAGTACGTCCCAGCTGCTGACCACCAGCCCTTCGGCGGCGCCCCAGTGTTCGTTCTGCTCAAGGAACGAGTGGCCACCTACCGCCAGCACGATCACGTCCGGGCGCAGGTCCTGGATCGTCGCCACGTCGGCGGCGGTGCCCAGGCGCAAGTCAACCTTCAGGCGCGCCAGCTCCAGCTGGTACCAGCGGGTAATACCGGCAATCTGGTCACGTTGCGGTGCCTTGGCGGCGATGGTGATCTGCCCGCCGATCTGGTCCTTCTTCTCGAACAGGGTCACATCGTGGCCACGCTCGGCGGCCACGCGGGCCGCTTCCATGCCCGCCGGGCCGGCACCTACCACCACCACCTTGCGCTTCACGCCAGTGGTCTTCTCGATGATGTGCGGCACGCCCATGTATTCACGGGAGGTGGCGGCGTTCTGGATGCACAGCACATCCAGGCCCTGGTACTGGCGGTCGATGCAGTAGTTGGCACCGACGCACTGCTTGATCTGGTCGATCTGGCCCATCTTGATCTTGGCGATCAGGTGCGGGTCGGCCATGTGCGCACGGGTCATGCCGACCATGTCCACGTAGCCGCCTTCGAGAATGCGCGTGGCCTGGTTCGGGTCCTTGATGTTCTGTGCGTGCAGCACGGGGACCTTGACCACTTCCTTGATACCGGCCGCCAGGTGCAGGAACGGCTCTGGCGGGTAGCTCATGTTCGGGATGACGTTGGCCAGGGTGTTGTGGGTGTCGCAACCCGAGCCGACCACACCGATGAAGTCCAGCATGCCGGTCGCGTCGTAGTAGGCCGCGATCTGCTTCATGTCTTCGTGGCTGAGGCCGTCGGGGTGGAACTCGTCGCCACAGATACGCATGCCCACGCAGAAATCGTCACCGACTTCGGCGCGCACAGCCTTAAGCACTTCCAGGCCGAACTTCATGCGGCCCTCGAACGTGCCGCCCCATTCGTCGGTACGCTTGTTGACCCGCGGGCTCCAGAACTGGTCGATCATGTGCTGGTGCACTGCCGACAGCTCGACACCGTCCAGGCCGCCCTCTTTGGCGCGACGCGCGGCCTGGGCGTAGTTACCGATCACCCGCCAGATCTCTTCCACCTCGATGGTCTTGCAGGTGGCGCGGTGCACCGGTTCGCGAATACCCGAAGGCGACATCAGGGTCGGCCAGTTGAAGCCGTCCCAACGCGAGCGGCGGCCCATGTGGGTAATCTGGATCATGATCTTGGCCCCATGCTTGTGCATGGCGTCGGCCAGGTTCTGGAAGTGCGGGATGATGCGGTCGGTGGAAAGGTTGACCGATGCCCACCATTCCTGGGGGCTGTCGATGGCCACCACCGACGAACCGCCGCAGATCGCCAGGCCGATACCGCCCTTGGCCTTTTCTTCGTAATACTTCACATAGCGGTCGGTCGTCATGCCGCCGTCAGTGGCGTAGACCTCGGCGTGCGCGGTGCTGAGCACGCGGTTGCGGATGGTCAGTTTGCCGATCTGGATCGGCTGGAACATTGCTTCGAATGCCATGACGCTATCTCCGGCTTACAACGGCTTCGTAACGAACAGGCCATCTTCGTGGCCTTCTTCCGACCCGCCATAGACCTGTTCGGCCACAGTGCGGATAGCGCTGCCGCGGGCAGCGAGAATCTGGTCCATGGCGCCGGCGAACCAGCCGGTGAACATGTAGTCGACCTTGCGGCCGCACTTGCCATAGACGTACACGAACGCAGAGTGCTTGAGCTTGACGCTGCAGGTGCCCTTATCCAGGTCGATGTCCTGGATCTCGAACAGGCCCCAGCCACGCTGGCTCAGGCGCTTCATGTAATGCTCGAACACCGCCACGCCTTCCAGGCCATGGCATTCGGCTTCTTTTTCACACCAGTGCCAGGCGGACTTGTAGCCGGCCTTGTAGAGAATCTCGGCGTACTTGTCGGCGCCCAGTACCTCTTCGATACCCATGTGGTTGTTGACGAAGAAATGGCGCGGCACGTACAGCATCGGCAGGGCGTCGCTGGTCCAGACACCGGTCTCGCTGTCGACTTCGATTGGCAATTGCGGGGCGATCTTGGCCATGGAAACTCAACTCCATAAAAATTTTTGTTTGGGTGCCCCGGCGTTGCTGGCAGGGGCATTCAGGCTTGGAGAGCGGCTTATTCGCCCCACACGTCCTTGAGGACGTTGACCCAGTTCTCGCCCATGATCTTGCGCACCACGCGCTCGGAGTGGCCGCGCTTGAGCAAGGTTTCGGTGAGGTTGGGGAATTCACCCACGGTACGGATACCCAGCGGGTTGATGATCTTGCCGAAGTTGGTCAGGCGGCGGGCGTAACCCTTGTCGTGGGTCAGGTACTCGAAGAAGTCCTGGCCGTGGCCTTGGGTAAAGTCGGTACCGATGCCGATAGCGTCTTCACCCACGATGTTCATGGTGTACTCGATGGCTTCGGCGTAGTCGTCGATGGTCGAATCGATACCCTTGGCCAAGAACGGGGCGAACATGGTCACGCCCACGAAGCCGCCGTGGTCGGCGATGAACTTGAGCTCGGCGTCGGACTTGTTGCGCGGGTGCTCCTTGAGGCCCGATGGCAGGCAGTGCGAGTAGCACACCGGCTTTTTCGATTCGAGGATGACTTCTTCGGACGTTTTGGAGCCGACGTGGGACAGGTCGCACATGATGCCGACGCGGTTCATTTCGGCTACGATCTCGCGACCAAAGCCCGACAGGCCGCCGTCGCGCTCGTAGCAACCGGTGCCCACCAGGTTCTGGGTGTTGTAGCACATCTGCACGATGCCAACGCCCAGCTGCTTGAACACGTCCACGTAGGCGATCTGGTCTTCGAAGGCGTGGGCGTTCTGGAAGCCGAAGAGAATGCCGGTCTTGCCCAGTTCCTTGGCCTTGCGGATGTCGGCGGTAGTGCGCACCGGCATTACCAGGTCGCTGTTGTCGCGGATCAGCTTCTGGCTGGCGGCGATCTGGTCGACGGTTGCCTTGAACCCTTCCCACACCGATACCGTGCAGTTGGCCGCAGTGAGCCCGCCTTTACGCATGTCCTCGAACAGCTCGCGGTTCCACTTGGCAATGATCAGGCCGTCAATGACGATACTGTCGGCGTGAAGTTCGGCTGGGCTCATCAGGCTGTCCCCTTTTATCGAATGGGTTGGCGCCAAACCTTGTGCCGGCGCTTTGGGGCCAGCATATGCCTGTGCCCAAAGGCGCCCCGATGCAAAAACGACAGGGGGTTTGCCGAAAGCGTCAATGCGCGACAACAGGGCATCTGGCGCGCGGGCTGGCGATGCGAGACAGTCTCGACAACGGCATTTCCGGCCACTTCATGAACATTTGGTCAGGTAGCTACCACCAGAGCGCAGGCTGAGCGAGAATCCCTGCGATTCGACAGCCAGGTGAGGGGGAAAAGGATGAAATCAATGGCATGGCTGGCGCTGCTGGCCGTTGTTAGCGGGGCCCAGGCCAGCGAGGAAGAAAGCACACCTTGCGACAATGTGGAAACCGACCAGCAAACCTTTGCCTGCGCAGCATTCAACAAGCAGGTCGCCGAGCGTGAGCTGCAGTCGGCCTACGACGAACTCGCCGCGCGCATGCGTGACCAGTTCGGCGACGAAGCCGGCCTGATGTCGCGAATAGAAGCGGCCGAGCAACTCTGGCGTCAACTGCGTGATGCAGACTGCAAGGTCGAAACCCACGCTGAACAGCCAGGCAGCAAGGCCTACCAGACCGCCTGGAACAGCTGCATTGCACAGCGCAGCGATGAGCGGGCGGAATACCTGCGCAGCCTGGGCACGCAAGACGGTGACGAGCCAGCGCCTGAAGATTGAACAGCACGCACAAGAGAAGGACCAACGCCCGAGGAACCACATGCCGCTGATGCCGCCTGCGTCATTGCTCGATAGTGCCCTCAGACCACGTGCTCACCACGTGTGTCTTGAAATTCAAAACTATCAAGGAATTACAAAGTGGCTGACATCAAAGTTGAAATGGAAAAAATCCGCAAAGAGGGCCAGGAGCGCGTTGCCGCTACCGGCCAGGCCCTCTGCGTTTTCGCTGACAATGTGCCTGCCGACGTTGCACAAGACATCCTGTGCGGCCTGGGCTTGATGACCGCACTGGCCAACAAGAAGTTCAACAAGGAAACCCAGCAGCGCGAGTGGTACAACTTCTACAACGATGGCCTGAGCAAATTCGGCTGGACCATGACAGGTGCTGCACATGCCGAAGACGCCATTGACGAGGACAACCTGACCCTGGCAGATCTGATCACCAAGTCGGTCACCATCAGCGTTTCCGCGGACCCTCGCCGCGCCGCTTGCGCCAAGCGTGCTCTGCAAACCGTCGTGCAGAAGCCGGAAGTCAAGGCACACCTGGAAAAGCACAGCCATAGCGAATCCGGCAAATCGAGCACCTTCGTGATAGCCCAGTGCGAAATGACGCCACAAGGCCTGCCCGCCATGCACATGACCAGCTTCCAGGCCAGCTACGACTCGAAAATCGAGCGTGAGGGCGCCCTGACCCGCAAGGTCGATAAAACTTCCACCCGCGTCTATCGCGCTTCGCAACAAGGCACTTTCAGCGTTCGTCACTTCGACGCTGCGCGGGAACTTGTGAACGAGAAAATCAAAAAAGACCTCGGCGATTTTTTCACTAGCTGATGAGCGAGGCCGGGTACCAGAAAGCGCTGGTACCCGGTTCTGGTCATGTGCGGCCATCGAGGAACAATGCCACATGAGCGATACAAGCCTGGACACCCGAATATTCGAGGAGCGGCTAAGAATAAAGCCTGCCCCCTGGCTGACACTCGAGACCTGGGAAGACTTGCAGCTATGCCTGCGTCATTCACAAGCATTGGCCAATGAAAGATACTCGATGGAGACCCAGCCTCGGCAATGGTTCGCGCTTGCCCTCGCCACCTTGAAATCATTGAAATTCACCCTGTATGAACATACACATAAAACCATCGTGTATGAGCCGCACCTGCTTGCGCTAAGCGATGTGTACAGCGGCTTTCTACCGCCACCGCGCGCCAAAGGGCCTTGGTTCAAAAGCCTGGAAGAAAATATTCAGAACGCTCTGCAGTCGGCGGGGGCACGTACATTCACCGTCATGAACGCTTCTTCACATCTAAGTATCGAAATGGACCATGAAGGGGACCAGGTTCCGGTCGCGATCCTGTTTTATATCTATTGCGTTACCGACCCGGACGAGCCCACCCGAAAGTTGAACCTGATATTCCACCATCTGGGTGCACGCTTCAATGCAGAAGGTTTTGCACCGCTTCGCAAGGGCCTGCAAGCGACCAACCGGGAAAAACTGAGGGCAATTCTCGAGCGCGAGCTTGAGTGAAGCTCAGTTGGAACCGCCCGGCCGGCGTTCCTCCCGCGGGCACCGCCCAAACTTCAGCTTGTAGCGCCGCGTAAAATACGATGGAAGTTCGAACCCGCACGCAATGCTGACCTCGGTCACCGACATGTCGGTCTGGGCCAACAGCTGACGCGCCTTGTCCAGCCGTAACGCAAGATAGAAACTGCTGGGTGTGGCACCCAGGTGTATGCGAAACAACCGCTCCAGTTGACGCCTCGTGACCTTGATCGCGGCTGCCAGATCCAGCGTGGTCAGTGGTGGCTCGAAGTGTTTTTCCATTTCGCCAATGGCATGGATCAGCTTCTTGTTACTGATGCCATAACGCGCGCCGATCTGCATGCGCTGGTGGTCCTGGCGCTGACGGATACGCCCCAGCACGAACTGTTCGGAGACTTTCACCGCCAGTTCGCTGCCGTGAGCCTGGGCAATCAAGTACAGCATCAGATCGATCGAGGCCGTTCCGCCGGCACAGGTGATGCGGCTGCGGTCAATCTCGAACAGCTCCTGGGTGGCTTGAAGTCCTGGATAGCGTTCCTTGAAGGCCTCCAGCGCCTCCCAATGCAACGTCGCCCGGTAGCCCTCGAGCAGCCCCGCCTCGGCCAACACCATCGCACCGGTGTCGATCCCCCCAAGCATCACAGCCTCATGGTTGAGCCGGCGCAGCGCATGCAGCAGTTTGGATGCGACATGGGCAAGTGGTTCGAAGCCCGCAACCACCAGCAGGATGTCGGGCGGCTCGCCCTCCCCTAGAGCGGCATCGGCATTGATGGACATGCCATTGCTC
This sequence comes from Pseudomonas sp. NY5710, assembly GCF_013305665.1. Classification (NCBI taxonomy): domain Bacteria; kingdom Pseudomonadati; phylum Pseudomonadota; class Gammaproteobacteria; order Pseudomonadales; family Pseudomonadaceae; genus Pseudomonas; species Pseudomonas sp. NY5710. The sequence goes on along the minus strand of NZ_CP045554.1, from coordinate 315,254 downwards.
GCCAGCACCGCCTCACCGTTCATGCTCAGCACCTGCCACCGGTACAACGGCCCGCCAAAACGGTTGGCTACCCGCAGTGGTTCCACCGCGGAAATGAACCCCATGGCGGAAAAACCGGGCACCAACAGAAAGGCAATCGTCTCCATCATCCCCCTCCACAGAAACTGGTCGCCCAGGTGCTAATTCCTGTCGCTAGCGTGCGCTTGGGCAAGATGACGCCAGCGTAGCGTATTCACACGGTCCAGAGAGACCGGACCCCATAACAATATGCACTGCCGATGGAGAGCCACCATGCACAGCTTGATCCGCCGCAGCCTGTTGACCCTTGCCCTGAGCAGCATCGCCACTTCCCCACTGTTGGCCGCCGAACCCGCGGCCTGCAAGAACGTTCGCCTGGGCGTGGTCAACTGGACCGACGTCATTGCCACCAGCGCCATGGCTCAGGTGCTGCTCGATGGCCTGGGCTACCAGACCAAACAGACCAGCGCTTCGCAGCAGATCATTTTTGCCGGCATCCGCGACAAGCGTCTGGACATGTTCCTGGGTTACTGGAACCCGATCATGACCCAGACCATCACCCCGTTCGTCGACGCCGGGCAGGTCAAGGTGCTCGACAAGCCAAGCCTGGAAGACGCCCGCGCCACCCTCGCCGTGCCGAAATATCTGTATGACAAGGGCCTGAAAACCTTTGCCGACATCCACAAGTTCGAAAAGGAACTGGGCGGCAAGATCTATGGCATCGAGCCAGGCTCGGGGGCCAATACGCAGATCAAGGCCATGATCACCAAGAACCAGTTTGGTCTGGGCAAATTCCAGCTGGTCGAGTCCAGCGAGGCGGGCATGCTCGCCGCGGTCGACCGCGCTGTGCGGCGCAAGGAAGCCGTGGTGTTCTTCGGCTGGGCACCACACCCGATGAACGTGAACATCGACATGGCCTACCTGGGTGACAGCCAGGACGCCCTCGGCCCCGACGAGGGCCGTGCCACGGTGTGGACGGTGACCGCGCCGGACTACGCCGAACGCTGCCCCAACGCCAATCGCCTGCTGGCCAACCTGACATTCAGCGCCGAGGACGAAAGCCGCATGATGCAGCCGCTGCTCGACCACAAGGACGCGCTGGAGTCCGCCCGCCAGTGGCTGAAAGACCACCCCGAAGACAAGGCGCGCTGGCTGGAAGGGGTGACCACCTTCGATGGCAAGCCGGCTGCGGACAACCTCAAGCTTACCGCCAACTGACAGGGCCTCTTCGCGGCTGAACCCGCTCCCACAGGGCACACCTGGGCAGGGCCATCACGGGCCCCTGCGGGAACGGGCTTGCCCGCGAAAAGGCCAGTACATACACCACAAGGAACCGCACCATGAACCACGACGTCATCATCACCTGCGCCCTTACCGGTGCCGGCGACACTGCCTCGAAAAGCCACCTTGTCCCCGTCACCCCCCGGCAAATCGCCGACGCTGCCGTAGAGGCTGCCAAGGCGGGCGCCACTGTGGTCCACTGCCACGTGCGCGACCCGCAAACCGGCCGCTTCAGCCGTGACGTGGCGCTGTACCGCGAAGTCATGGAACGCATTCGTGAAGCCGACGTGGACATCATCGTCAACCTCACCGCCGGCATGGGGGGTGACCTGGAAATCGGCCCGGGTGAAACGCCACTGGAATTCGGCGCCGGCACCGACCTGATCGGCCCGCTGGAGCGTCTGGCCCACGTGGAAGCGTTGTTGCCGGAAATCTGCACCCTCGACTGCGGCACCCTCAACTTCGGCGACGGCAACTCGATCTATGTGTCCACCCCTGCGCAACTGCGTGCCGGCGCAAAGCGCATCACCGAACTGGGCGTGAAGGCAGAACTGGAAATTTTCGACACCGGCCACCTGTGGTTCGCCAAGCAAATGATGAAGGAAGGCCTGCTGGACGACCCTCTGTTCCAGCTATGCCTGGGCATCCCGTGGGGCGCGCCGGCCGACACCACCACCATGAAAGCCATGGTCGACAACCTGCCGGCCAATGTGACCTGGGCAGGTTTCGGCATCGGCCGCATGCAGATGCCGATGGCAGCGCAGGCCGTGTTGCTAGGCGGCAACGTGCGGGTGGGGCTGGAAGACAACCTGTATCTGGACCGTGGCGTACTGGCCAGCAATGGCCAGCTGGTCGAACGGGCGGTGGAGATCATCTCGCGCCTTGGCGCCCGTGTACTGACCCCGGCCGAGGGCCGGGAAAAAATGAACCTCAAGCGCCGCTGATCCCGCCTGCTCCCATAAGGACTGGCGCCAATTCTGAGCATTTTTTTAGCCTGAGGACTCGATATGCCCTTCATCACCCAGATCAAGACCTTCGCCGCCCTGGGTAGCGGCGTGATCGGCAGCGGCTGGGTTGCCCGCGCCCTGGCCCACGGCCTGGACGTGATCGCCTGGGACCCTGCACCTGGCGCAGAACCGGCGCTGCGCAAGCGTATTGCCAATGCCTGGCCAGCGCTTGAGAAGCAGGGGCTGGCGCCCGGCGCGTCACAAGCCCGCCTGAAGTTCGTTGCCACCATCGAGGAATGCGTACGCGATGCCGATTTCATTCAGGAAAGCGCGCCAGAGCGGCTGGACCTGAAGCTCGACCTGCACGCAAAAATAAGCGCCGCGGCCAAGCCCGAGGCCATCATCGGCTCCAGCACTTCCGGCCTGCTGCCCAGCGAGTTCTACGAGTCTGCCACGCACCCGGAGCGCTGCGTGGTGGGCCACCCGTTCAACCCGGTGTACCTGCTGCCGCTGGTGGAAATCGTCGGTGGCAAACGTACCGCGCCCGAAGCCATCGAGGCAGCGAAGGTCATCTATACCGCCCTGGGCATGCGCCCGCTGCACGTGCGCAAGGAAGTGCCCGGCTTCATCGCCGACCGCCTGCTCGAAGCACTCTGGCGCGAGGCCCTGCACCTGGTGAACGACGGCGTGGCGACCACCGGTGAAATCGACGACGCAATCCGCTTTGGCGCCGGCCTGCGCTGGTCGTTCATGGGTACCTTCCTCACCTACACCCTGGCCGGTGGCGACGCAGGCATGCGCCACTTCATGTCGCAGTTCGGCCCGGCGCTGAAACTGCCGTGGACCTACCTGCCCGCACCGGACCTGACCGACAAGCTGATTGACGATGTGGTGGACGGCACCTCGGCGCAACTGGGAGAACGCAGCATTGCCGCACTGGAACGCTATCGTGATGACACCCTGCTTGCCGTGCTGGAAGCCGTAAAGAGCAGCAAGCAAAAGCACGGCATGTCGTTCGGCGAATGAGGAGACCACAATGCCCGCACTGATCACCTACCGCACCCCAGTCCAGGAGGACTGGGTGGACTACAACGGGCACCTGCGCGATGCCTTTTACCTGCTGATTTTCAGCTACGCCACCGATGCGCTGATGGAGCGCATCGGCCTGGATGCCGACAGCCGGGGGCAGAGCGGGCATTCGCTGTTCACCCTGGAGGCGCACATCAACTACCTGCATGAGGTGAAGCTTGGCACCGAGGTGTGGGTGCAGACGCAGATCATCGGCGTTGATCGCAAGCGCCTGCATGTCTATCACAGCCTGCACCGGGCCGGGTTCGATGAGGTGCTGGCTGCCAGCGAGCAGATGCTCCTGCACGTTGACCTGGCCGGGCCGACCTCCGCGCCGTTCGAAGCGCGCAGCATGGCGGCGATACAGCGCCTGCAAACGCAACAGGATGATCTGTCGATACCCAACTACGTTGGCGCAACCATCAGCCGCCTGAACCAGCCGGCTGATGGCTCAACTCGTTAACCCTTAGGCCCCTTACCCACGCACATCACCGGCTGGGCATAGGCGGTTGATCTTGTGTATCAATATCGTAGGAGACACGATAGATGGCCCCGTTCATATACCCTCCTCCCCGATGAACCCTGATGAGGTTTTCAGGCAGCCCACTGGCACTGTCCCAATTGGCGACCTCAAAACGGCCTTTGTAAGACCCGCTGAAGCACAGGCTCTTGGCCGAGGTTTCGCTATGGAAGCAGAGTTTCCTGGCATCGCCAAGAAAGCCGTAAACCTTCGCCGAACGCGACTTGCCATTGGACACCGCACTGCACGCCCCCCAGGTTGACAGGTCGTATACAGCCCCGGCGGGGAGCCGAAGCTCACAGGAGGCACCTCGAAAATTCGCCTGCGAGTAGAGTTGAATGGTGAGTTTGTCATCCCTCGCATACTCAACGTGGTCGATATTGCCAACCAGTGGTTTCGAGCCGGAAGCTTCACGACGCAAGCCGTGCGGCAATGCCGCTTTCTTGTCGATATCTGCGACTTCAAAGTCGCCTGCATAGGCACCCACATAACAAGACGACAGATCGAGCCTGTAGGACTTCAAGCACAACTTGCTGCCGTCGGTAAAGTCACTGACCTTCATTGATTTCACGGCGGTGCAAGGGGGCAGATGCATACCGGGCACCATGAACATGCTGCACTGCTGACCAAGAAAATTACGCTCCGCATAAAGTTCAACATAGAGTCTAGGCGCGGTGGGTGGGGGGTAGAGGTTTTCGATTTCTTCCCTATGCTCATCCAGGGTGCGAGCCACATCATGGTGTTCGGGCGTTCCCATTGGCACGCCCTGATAAGTGAGCCGTGGATTGGAGAAATAGGGTATGGACCCCCAAGTGGTGACCATCCTTGTGTGGAATTTCGGATTATCATGGCTATAACCGAACTTGTAGCCAGGCGATGTTCCGTTCCAACCATGCGCGGCGCCCAACACGTGCCCAATCTCGTGAGCGAACGCGTCAGCAGCACCGACAATGACATAGCCGCCTGTGGCGACCTCACCCCCTGTACCCGGGTAGGACGTATACAACGTTACCACGTCGGCCAGAAGCTCATCGCGCCAGCGCTGCACCTCATTATTCAAGTTCCGACCCGGCGTCCTGAAGTCCGTGAACTGCTCTACACCGGTCTTGTCGCCTTCCTTGTAATCAGGCTCCATGAACCCCGCAATACTGACGGTAACGGGTACATTCGAGTTGAGCATCACCTGATTGGCATCTTGCACGACACGGGCTAGTGTCGCACGGTAATCCGGGTTTTTGACGCGCCGTTCATGGGTTGTAAAAAACAGCACACGGATGGTGCTGTGGTCAGATTCTGGCGCCTTTCCAGCACCAGAGTCTGTTTCAGGCTGCCGTACATCGGTGAAATGTTCAGCAGGCATTTTGGTTTCATCGACTTTGACTAATACATGTTGCCCGCCTCCAACATATTGCAATCGGTAGGATTCACTGTCTACATGAATAGCGCCAGTCAACCGCTGCCCGTCCCGTACCAAGGAAATCCAGGTAAATGGGGCAAAAACGATTTCGGTGTCGTTGTTACCCAGCGGCCCAGCTACGGAGTCTCCGACCCATCCCACCATACCCGGCGTAGGTGGATCACTGAGCCGCAACCTGAAGGTCGCTGTCTTGTTATGCCCGAGCGGAACACTTAGCGTTTTGTTGGCCTGGTCTACCAAAGAACTATTCACCACCACCCGCTGCACGTGTTGGGTTGCTGGATCTTTCAACAGATCACTGAACAACGGGTACACCTGTCTATCGCGCTTCAGGTCTTCAAGGTCATCGCCTATGGCTATTTGGAAAAGTTGTGTGATAGGCGATGCACCCTCATTATGATCGCTGGCAAGCACGCCCGAACTTGCTGACACCAATATAGTCGCTGAAATCAACCGCAACCAAAGTTTCATGGGGCTAGCCTCCATTTCACCGGAGCGTGAAATTACAGATCAGCTGCCCACTCGGCACAACTGGCAAATTTATCAGGTCTGCATCGCTGCCTTGATGATCATGAACAACTTCATCGACTGCACTGTTGTGCCCGAGCGAAAGTGCACGAACTCAGCAGACCTGCCTACGGCATGCACCAGCACCTTCATCCGGTGGGCGCGGCGGCTGGCAAAGAGAGGAGCGGGGAGCCAACCAGGGCTATTGCATGCCGAAGGAAACACGGTGCACGGAGCCGTTCATGTAACCACCCCCCGCATGCGTGCGAACAAGCCCCTGCGGCAAGTCACTGCCCACGTCCCAATTTCTGATCTGGAAGTTGCCCTGATAGCTCCCTGTGAAGCAAAGACTTCGACGGTCGTCGGTGTTAAGGAAACAAAGCTTGGAGTTACCCCCTGGGAAAGCATACACCTTCGCGGAGCGTGATTTTCCGCTGGCTACTGCGTCGCATCCTGGAAAATCTGAAATCTTGTCCACACTGCCTTGGGACAGGCGGAATGTGCAGGTATCACCTCGATAGTCTGCAAGAGAATAGAGTTGAATAGTTACGGAAGTGTCCAGCGTGTACTCGATATTTCGAATTCTTCCGATCAAAGGTTTATCACCAGGAGGGGTTTCCCGCCCCAGCCCATCAGGCAATGTGCCTGACGCATCGAGGTCCGCCACCTGAAAATCACCCGTGTAAGAACCGCGGTAACAGGCATAGTTAAAGGCGATGGCGTAGAAACACAGCCTCATTCCAGCTTTGAAATTGTTAACCTTAACCGAATGTACTTTATTGCAGTTGGGGCGTATGTCATTGGGGAGAAACTCTAGGCTGCAGGGGTGCCCAGAAAAATTCTTTTCGGGGTAGAATTCCAGATCCATAGGTGGCGCAAGCGGCACGGGATAGAAATTCTCTACCGTTTCCCTACGTTCGTTAAAGCGGCGCGCGACATCATGATGTGCCTCAGTCCCAAGAAGAACGCCATAGTACGCCAGCCTAGGGTTGGAGTGGTACGCAAGCCTCGGGCACGCTGACGTTGGCGAGCACTTAGCCGACATCTGCGTGCTGAACCTGGGCGCAAGTCTGTTATATAGATAGCCGTACATATAGGGCGGACGGCCCTCGTTATCGCCTTCCTTCCAATTATGGTTGGCGCCCAAGTTATGACCGAGTTCGTGAGCAAGCGAGTCGGTACAACTAATGACCGAATGAGCCTGCTCTTTACTCGACGTAAGCCAGGCCTGACCGCATAGCCCAGGCGCTGCAGAATACATTGAAACCATATCCGCTCCCAACACCTCTCTCCGGCGCAAGACATTCCCCGCGAATGGTTGGGCTAGACGGATATCATTCAGTTGCTGTGAGTAATCTCTTCCGGTTTCGTCGTAAAACTCATCAAAAAAACCGGCCAGTTCATATGTGATCTGTACGTCACTGTTTTTCATGTACTGGTTGGCGTCGTTCAGCGCCTGGGCGAGCTCAAGCCGATAGAGGGGGCTTTTGGCCCTTCGTTGATAAGTGGCCAGAAACATCACGCGTATTGTGCTGTGCGCGGACAGCGGAACTTTCCCTTGGGTATCATCGCGCGCCTGCCCTGCTGGGTCGACGCGGGGTTCGCCTTCCGCGGGAAGCTTGGATTCATCAACCTTGATCAGCACATACTGACCCGAGCCGATTGAATCCAGCCGATAACGCTGCCCTTCGACAACTACGCGGCCCACCAAGTTGTCACCTTCACGCGCCAAGGAGAGGTAGTAAAGCGGATCGTTTTCGATCTCCGAAGCAGATGCCGCATGGGCCGCTTTCCATGCAGAAGGCTTGTAACCCACCCAACCGTCAATACCCGGTGTGATGGTGGTGAAATCGCGTAAATGAAACTGCGCGGTTTTACCGTCCGGTAAGCTCACCGCCAAATCCTGTGTTTGCTGGCTTATAAGTGCAGGGTTGATCTTCACCAGCGTAAACTCTACGTTCGCAGGGTCGGCCAGCAATGTGGCCAGGTTGCCGCTAGCCGTTTCTAGCAGGCCCTTGCGCGTAGGGGTGGGTTCAAGGGTGAACAGTTGGGCTGGGGTACTTGTGGCTGCAGTCACGGTGGGACCAGAGGACGAACATGCCCCAAAAAATATCACCGTTGAAGCCAGCAGGATCCTGTTCCAGATTGCCGTTTTCACATTGCCGCTCCTGAGGATATCCATCATCCTCAGCAGATCACTACCGCAGCTTTACTGTCACCTGACAAAAATGCCAGGTGGATGGATGTGCAGGAACACGCTGTTGGTTTAAAACAAAAAAATAACCCCGGAAAGCCGTGAGCATCCGGGGCCAAGAGCGAGCAACATCCACTGTGCATGAACGAGGGTGACCAAACCCTCTGGTACCGTGAATGGCCTCAGTGTGGGGCCTGGGAAGGCGCTGGATTTAGCCGTAAACGACCTGTTCTTAGTCATGGCAGCCATGCCGGCATTCTGTTGTTGCGGGCCTGTCGCCCACGTCACAGAATCGGTCGTAAATCACAGCAGCACTCTCTTCGCGACAAAAGGGACAACAGCCATGATGCATGCGGATTTGATTGATCAGGACGACCTGGCAGGCCACCTGCGGGCGCGTGGATTCGACATTCCAGCCGGGGCCACTGCCGAACAGGCCTGCGAGGCAGTGGTGCGCGGGCTGACCGAGCCCAATGCACGGGCCCTGAAGGGGATGGTGGAACAGATGTATACCGGTAGCGCGACGATTCTGCCGGCGGTACGCCAGGCCATCGACAAGCAGTTGTTGCCGGCATTGGCGCAGTTCAGCAAGCGCGCCTGATTTCTCCTTACGGCCCTATCGCCGGCAAGCCGGCTCCCACCGTGATCACACAGGCTCAAGACCTGTGCAAGACCTAGGGGAGCTGGCTTGCCGGCGATGCCGTTTCAGAGCCTTACGCTGGCAAAGGTCGATTCGTTACGCGCCTGGCTCAGGGCCGCCATCGGCCCGCTGTGCGGCGACAAGGTCATGGCCTGCGGAATCGGCATCATTGCCACTTGGTGCGTGGTGTTGGAGCCCACGCGCTCATCACGCGGCGGAATGCCAAAGTACTCGCGGTAGCATTTGGAGAAGTGCGGCGTGGATACGAAACCGCACACCGATGCCACTTCGATGATCGACATGGGCGTCTGTTTGAGCAGTTGCCGGGCGCGGATAAGGCGCAGCTTCAGGTAGTAGCGCGACGGCGAGCAGTGCAGGTACTTCTGGAACAACCGCTCGAGCTGGCGCCGCGACACCGACACATACACCGCCAACTCGTCCAGGTCGATCGGCTCTTCCAGGTTGGCTTCCATCAGCGCGACGATTTCCTGCAACTTCGGCTGGTTGGTGCCGAGCATGTGCTTGAGCGGCACGCGCTGGTGATCCTGCTCGTTGCGAATGCGTTCGTAGACGAACATTTCGGAAATGGCCGCCGACAGCTCGCGGCCGTGGTCGCGGCTGATCAGGTGCAGCATCATGTCCAGCGGCGCGGTGCCGCCAGAGCTGGTGAAGCGGTTGCGGTCGAGGGTGAACAGCCGGGTACTCATGTTGACCCGCGGGTAGGCCTCCTGCATGGCGGCCAGGCATTCCCAGTGCACGCTGCAATCAAAGCCGTCGAGCAGGCCGGCACAGGCCAAGGCCCAACTGCCCGTGCACACGGCCCCCAGGCGCCGCGACTGACGCGCCTGGGCTTGCAGCCAGGTCACGTGCTCGCGGGTAACGGTGCGCTGAATGCCCACACCGCCGCAGACGATCACGGTGTCGATCGCAGGGGCACTGTGCATGGCCGCGTCCGGGGTGATCTGCAAACCATCGCTGGCCCACACCTGGCCGCCATCGACCGTCAGCGTGTGCCAGCGGTACAGTTCGCGGCCGGACAGCTGGTTGGCCATACGCAGGGGCTCCACAGCCGAAGCCAGGGAAATCAGGGTGAAATTGTCCAATAGAAGAAACCCGATGGACTGGGGTGCTGTGCGGTTCTGGGACGGGGCCCCGGAGGTGTAGGACGTCATCGCGGTTTCTCCTCACACAAATGCTGGATGTGCCTCATGCGGGCACTCATTTTCTTGTTATTGCCCCCGCCACATGCCGGGGGGTGGGTGACCATTACCTACGCAAACGCCGTGCCTGAAATTGAATGGCTATCCAAAAAAACCTGAAAACGACGCCTTTGTCAGGCAAATCAGAGGCTTTGAATGTACTGGCCAAGTTGTCTCAAACAGCCGTGCTAGGCGCCGTGCGGGTAACGGCTGAGCAGTTTAGTGACACGCCGTGGGGCGGTTGCCCAGAAACGACACTGTTTAGTGTCACCGACAAGCCCCACACTGATTGCGACATCCGACAACTGGTAGGGATTGGCTGCACCATAAAGGAGCACGGCCAGGCCTTTTGCGCCGCCTTGAAACGCGCAGGCCTCTTCGCGGGTTCACCACCAAGAGGCCCTGGGTGCCTACTCGGCATCAGCACTCGATGGCACTGACCGCCAGGCCACCGCGGGAGGTTTCCTTGTACTTGTCGTGCATGTCGGCACCGGTGTCGCGCATGGTGCGGATCACCTGGTCGAGGGAGATGAAGTGCTCGCCATCGCCACGCAGGGCCATTTGCACCGCGTTGATGGCTTTTACCGCAGCAATCGCGTTGCGCTCGATGCACGGCACCTGCACCAACCCGCCTACCGGGTCGCAGGTCAGCCCCAGGTTGTGCTCCAGGGCAATTTCCGCGGCGTTTTCCAGCTGCGCCGGGGTCGCGCCCAACACTTGCGCAAGGCCGGCAGCGGCCATGGCGCAGGCAGAGCCGACCTCGCCCTGGCAGCCTACTTCGGCGCCGGAGATGGAGGCGTTCTTCTTGCACAGGATGCCAACCGCCGCAGCGCCAAGGAAGAAATCGGTAACACTGGACTCGTCCACCTCATCACTGAAGCGCATGTAGTAGTGCAACACCGCCGGGATGATGCCCGCCGCGCCGTTGGTAGGCGCCGTCACCATGCGCCCGCCTGCAGCATTCTCTTCGTTGACAGCCAGGGCGAACAGGTTGACCCACTCCATGGCGCTCATGGTCGAGCCGATCACGTTAGGCTTGCCGATTTCCTGCAGGCTGCGGTGCAGTTTGGCGGCGCGGCGGCGCACATTGAGCCCACCGGGCAACGTGCCCTCGTATTTCAGGCCGTTGTTGACGCATTCCTGCATGGCTTGCCAGAGCTTGCGCAAGCCGGCGTGAATCTCTTCTTCACTGCGCCAGACCTTTTCGTTGGCCATCATCAATTGCGACACGCTAAGGTCGTTTTGCTTGCACAGCTGCAGCAGCTCGGCGGCGCTGTTGAAATCGTACGGCAGCACCGTCTGGTCGGCATCCAGCACACCACTGGCGGCCTGCGCGGCATCCACCACAAAGCCGCCACCCACCGAGTAATAGGTGTCTCGGTGCAACTCGCCCTGCTCGCCTTCGGCAATCAAGGTCATGGCGTTGGGGTGGTAGGGCAGGTTCTCATCCAGCAACAGCATGTCGCGCGCCCACACGAACTCGACAGGCAGGCGCCGGTCCAGCTTGAGGGTATTGGTTTCGCGCAGGTCGGCGATGCGCGGCACGATCTGGGTCGGGTCAATGGCGTCTGGCCACTCGCCCATCAGCCCCATGATGGTGGCGTTGTCGGTGCCGTGGCCGACGCCGGTGGCCGACAGCGAGCCATACAGGCGCACCTCGATCCGCCGTACCCGTTCCAACTCGCCGCGCTCGCGCAGCCCTTGGACAAACAGGGCGCCAGCACGCATGGGGCCGACGGTGTGGGAGCTGGAAGGCCCGACACCGATCTTGAACAGGTCGAACACGCTGATGGCCATTACCGAATCACCTCTTGCTGGGCTTGTCTGTGCGCGCCATGCGCACGGCGGGGTAGCTGCTAGGCTCAAGCAGGGCCGCCTTGAATTGCCAGCATCATCGGGCTTTTACCGGCCTTCTCGCCGTCTACAACCGACGCCATTTTGTCCAGCAGCGCCGCACGGTTTTACTTGGGGAATGGCCCCGATACGCCGTTTTCCAGCGGCCTGGTGACGCAAAAATGCGGGCGAGGGGCTGGAAAAATCCATAAGCGACATCGCCCATACTGGATACGACCCGTTCCGTACTGGATACGACCCTACCAGTAGGCGATTGCCCGGCGGTGGAGGATTATCGAAAGCGACTCGTAAAGCACGGCCACGCATCCTGCCCTCTGCAGGCCTGGTCGACCGGACCGTCAGAACGTCCGGCGACCCACGCGAACCCGAAGACAAAATCTCAGGAGTCCACCCATGAAAGGTTCACCCTCGCTGTTGCTGGTTGCGTTGCTGTCCGCACCGTTGCTGGCTCAAGCCGCCGAGCCCGAGCAGTGCCAGACGGTTCGTTTCTCTGACGTCGGCTGGACCGACATCACGGTCACCACTGCGACCACCAGCGTTGTGCTCGAAGCACTGGGTTATAAAACCCACACCACCATGATCTCGGTACCTGTGACCTACAAGTCGCTGGCTACCGGCAAGGACCTGGATGTGTTTCTCGGCAACTGGATGCCGACCATGGAAAACGATATCAAGCAGTACCGCGACGCCGGCACTGTGGACACCGTGCGCGCCAACCTTGAAAACGCCAAGTACACCCTGGCCGTGCCCCAGGCGCTGTATGACAAAGGCCTGAAGGATTTCAGCGACATTGCCAAGTTCAAGCAGGAGCTGGGCGGCAAGATCTACGGCATCGAACCCGGCAACGATGGCAACCGCACCATCCAGAGCATGATCGACAAGAACGCCTTCGGCCTGAAGGACGCCGGCTTCAAGCTGGTGCAGTCCAGCGAGGCCGGCATGCTGTCGCAGGTCGACCGGGCACAGAAACGTGGCGAAGCCATGGTGTTCCTGGGCTGGGAACCGCACCCGATGAACACCCGCTTCAAGATGCAGTACCTGACCGGCGGTGACGAATACTTCGGCCCCGACTTCGGCAAGGCGACCGTATACACCAACACCCGCAAAGGCTACGTGCAGGAGTGCAGCAACGTTGGCCAACTGCTGAAGAACCTGTCGTTCGAGCTCAAGGATGAAAGCACCATGATGGGCTACGTCCTGGACGACAAGATGAAGCCCGAGGCCGCTGCCAAGAAATGGCTCAAGGACAACCCAGGCAAGCTGGACACCTGGCTGGCCGGCGTGACCACCGTGGATGGCAAACCCGGCCTGGAGGCGGCCAAGGCCAAGCTGACGCAATAACGCAATTCGCTATAGCGCTACCTCGGGGCAGGACCGTGCCTGCTCCGGGTTGAGTTCAATCTATGCAGGTGGAAGCTCGCTATCATGCTTATCGATCAGAAAATACCGCTGGGTCAGTACATCGCCTCGTTCGTTGAATGGCTGACCCTGCACGGCGCGAATTACTTCGACGCCATCGCACAGGGCCTGGAGTTCATGATCCACGGCGTCACCAGTGCCTTGACCTGGTTCAACCCGTTCGTCCTCACCGCCCTGTTCGCCGCCCTGGCGCACCTCATCCAGCGTAAATGGTCGCTGACCGCATTCGTCGCCCTGTCGTTCCTGTTGATCTTCAACCTGGGTTACTGGCAGGAAACCATGGAAACCCTGGCACAAGTGACCTTCGCCACCGTGGTGTGCGTGGCCATCGGTGTGCCGCTGGGCATCGTTGCCGCGCACAAACCCATGTTCTACACCGCCATGCGCCCGGTGCTCGACCTGATGCAAACGGTACCCACCTTCGTGTACCTGATCCCCACCCTGACGCTGTTCGGCCTGGGCGTGGTGCCAGGGCTGATCTCGACCGTGGTGTTCGCCATTGCCGCCCCTATCCGCCTCACCTATCTGGGCATCTGCGACGTACCGCAGGAGCTGATGGACGCCGGCAAGGCGTTTGGCTGCTCGCGCCGCCAACTGCTCACCCGTATCGAACTGCCGCATGCGATGCCCAGCATCGCCGCCGGCGTTACCCAGTGCATCATGTTGTCGCTGTCGATGGTGGTGATCGCCGCCCTGGTCGGCGCTGACGGCCTGGGCAAACCTGTGGTCAACGCACTGAACACCGCCGATATTTCCCTGGGCTTCGAAGCGGGCCTGGCGATCGTGCTGCTGGCGATCATGCTCGACCGTATCTGCAAGCAACCGGAACTGCCGGTAAGGGGTGAAGCATGAGCATCATTCGTTTCGAAGACGTCGACGTCATTTTCTCCAACAAGCCACGCGAGGCGCTGGCACTGCTGGACAAAGGCCAGACTCGCGAGCAGATCCTCAAGCAGACCGGCCTGGTGGTGGGCGTTGAAAAAGCCAACCTGGACATCCAGAAGGGCGAGATCTGCGTATTGATGGGCCTGTCCGGTTCGGGCAAGTCGAGCCTGCTGCGCTGCATCAACGGCCTGAACACCGTCAGCCGCGGCAAGCTGTTTGTCGAACATGAAGGCAAGCACATCGACATCGCCCACTGCACCCCGGCCGAGCTGAAAATGATGCGCACCAAGCGCATTGCCATGGTGTTCCAGAAGTTCGCCCTGATGCCCTGGCTGACGGTACGCGAGAACATCAGCTTTGGCCTGGAAATGCAGGGCCGCCCGGAAAAGGAACGGCGCAAGCTGGTCGACGAGAAGCTTGAGCTGGTGGGCCTGACCCAGTGGCGCAACAAGAAGCCGGACGAACTGTCGGGCGGCATGCAGCAACGCGTTGGCTTGGCCCGCGCGCTGGCGATGGACGCCGACATCCTGCTGATGGACGAACCCTTCTCGGCACTGGACCCGCTGATCCGCCAGGGCTTGCAGGACGAACTGCTGGGCCTGCAGGCCAAGCTGAGCAAGACCATCGTGTTCGTCAGCCATGACCTGGACGAGGCGTTGAAGCTGGGTAGCCGTATCGCGATCATGAAAGACGGCCGGATCATCCAGTACAGCAAGCCGGAAGAGATCGTGCTAAACCCGGCCGACGAGTACGTGCGTACCTTCGTCGCCCACACCAACCCGCTGAACGTACTTTGCGGCCGCAGCCTGATGCGCAGCCTGGACAACTGCAAACGGGTCAATGGTTCGGTGTGCCTCGACCCGAGCGGCGACTCGTGGCTGGACCTGGGCGAAGGCAACTCGATCAAGCGCGCACGCCAAGGGCAAAACGGCCTGGAGATGCAGCAATGGGCGCCGGGGCAGTCGGTAGAAGGCCTGGGGCGTCGGCCGACGCTGGTGCATGCGGATATCGGCATGCGTGAAGCGCTGCAGATTCGCTACCACACCGGCAACAAGCTGGTGCTGCAGGAGAACGACAAACTGGTGGGGATTCTGGGGGATACCGAGCTGTATCACGCGCTGCTTGGCAAAAACCACGGGTGATGCAATTGGGGCCGCGTTGCGGCCCCAATCAATGTTTCAGCGAACGACGATCCCGCGCGCTGCCATGTAAGCCTTGGCCTCTGGCACCGTGTACTCACCAAAGTGGAAAATGCTGGCCGCCAGCACCGCGCTGGCATGCCCTTGCACAATACCGTCAGCCAGGTGCTGCAGGTTACCCACCCCGCCCGAGGCAATCACTGGAATACCCAGCGCATCGCTGATGGCCCGGGTAACCCCCAGGTCGAAGCCGCTCTTCATGCCGTCCTGGTCCATGCTGGTCAGCAGGATCTCGCCGGCACCCAGGCCCTCCATCTTCTTCGCCCACGCCACCGCATCCAGCCCGGTCGGCTTGCGCCCACCGTGGGTGAAGATTTCCCAGCGGGGTTCTTCACCCGGCCCGGACACCTTCTTGGCGTCGATGGCCACGACAATGCACTGCGAGCCAAAACGGTCTGCCGCCTCGCCCACGAACTCTGGGTTGAACACCGCGGCGGTGTTGATCGACACCTTGTCTGCCCCGGCATTGAGCAGGTTGCGGATGTCCTGCACGGTACGCACGCCACCGCCCACGGTCAGCGGGATGAACACCTGGCTGGCCATGCGCTCGACGGTATGCAGGGTGGTATCGCGGCCATCGACGCTGGCGGTGATGTCGAGGAAGGTAATTTCGTCGGCACCCTGCTCGTTGTAGCGACGGGCAATTTCCACCGGGTCGCCGGCATCACGGATGTTCTCGAACTTGACGCCCTTGACCACCCGGCCGTTGTCCACGTCCAGGCAAGGGATGATGCGTTTAGCTAAAGCCATGGAAGCTCCTGGGGAGCAGCTGCAAGCTTCAAGCGGCAAGCTGCAAGATAAAGCAGTACGCGGTCCGGCTTTTCTCTTGCAGCTTGCAGCTTGCAGCTTGCCGCTCCTATTCAATAGTTGTCGCAGAAGGCCTGGGCCTCGGCCACGTCGAGGGTGCCTTCGTAGATGGCGCGGCCGGTGATGGCGCCGATGATGCCGGGGGCCTTGGCGTCCAGCAGAGCCTTGATGTCACCCAGGTTGTGAATGCCGCCCGAGGCAATTACCGGAATCGAGGTGGCCTCGGCCAATGCCTTGGTGAATGGCACGTTGCAGCCTTGCATCATGCCGTCCTTGGCGATGTCGGTGTAGACGATCGCCGAAACGCCATCGGCCTCGAAACGCTTGGCCAGGTCGATCACCTGCACCGAGCTGACTTCGGCCCAGCCGTCGGTGGCGACGAAGCCGTCCTTGGCATCCAGGCCAACGATGACCTTGCCCGGGAAGGCCTTGCACGCCTCGGCGACGAACTCAGGCTGCTTGACCGCCTTGGTGCCGATGATCACATAGCTGACGCCAGCCTTGACGTAGTGCTCGATGGTTTCCAGCGAACGAATGCCGCCGCCGATCTGAATCGGCAGGGTGGGGTAGCGCTTGGCAATGGCAGTGACCACTTCACCGTTGACCGGCTGGCCTTCGAAGGCGCCGTTCAGGTCGACCAGGTGCAGGCGGCGGCAGCCACCCTCGACCCACTTGGCGGCCATGCTCACCGGGTCGTCGGAGAATACCGTGGAGTCTTCCATACGGCCCTGGCGCAGGCGCACGCAGGCACCGTCCTTCAGATCGATAGCGGGGATAATCAGCATGCTCTTTCCTTCGTCAATTCAAGCGGCAAGTTGCAAGCGACAAGCTGCAAGCAATGCGCGTCGTGTATTCGATAGGCGATCCAGCTTCAGCTTGCAGCTTGAAGCTTGAAGCTTGAAGCTTTCAGCTTTTTTCAAGCGCCCACAGATCGCTTTCGATGCTCTCGAACCGCTCCTTGAGGTGCAGCTGAACATCGGCAATCGCCCTGTTGTAGTAATGGGGTGCAATTTCTTTGCTGAACAGCTCAAGGACCTCAACCACCTCGAAAGACCCCAGCTCCAGCTCGAAGCGGTCTTCGAGGAAGCGTTTGAGCGTAGCGAGCGCGTCGCGCTCCTGCTCAGGGGCCAGGGTGATGATCGGGGCCTTGGTCTTTGACCTGCTCATTTACCAGCGCCCGTCCCAGGCGACGAAATTCTGCAGCAGCTGCAGGCCATGGGTATGGCTTTTCTCTGGGTGGAACTGCACGGCGAAGCGCGAGCCATCGGCCAGTGCGGCAGCGAAATCGACGCCGTAGTGGCCACGGCCGACCACCTGGCCAGGCTTGCCGGCATTGATGTAGTAGCTATGCACGAAATAGAAACGTGCGCGGTCCGGAATGTCGTGCCACAGCGGGTGGTGGATGGTCTGGCTGACTTCGTTCCAGCCCATGTGCGGCACCTTCAGGTGCTCGCCGTCTTCTTGCAGGTCTTTGCCGAAGAAGCGCACCTGGCCGGGGAACAAACCGATGCAGTCGACGCCGGTGTTTTCCTCGCTGTGTTCGAGCAGTGCCTGCATACCCACGCAGATGCCCAGGAACGGCCGGTCCTGGCTGACTTCGCGCACCAGGCTGTCGAAGCCCAGGCGGCGGATTTCGGCCATGCAGTCGCGAATCGCACCTACCCCAGGGAACACCACGCGATCCGCCTCGCGGATGACCGCCGCATCACTGGTCACCAGCACTTTACCGGCACCGACGTGCTCGAGCGCCTTGGCCACCGAGTGCAGGTTGCCCATGCCATAGTCGATTACGGCTACCGTCTGCATTTACAGGCACCCTTTGGTGGACGGCATCTGCCCGGCCATGCGCTCGTCCAGGGTGACCGCCATGCGCAGGGCACGGCCGAACGCCTTGAACACGGTTTCGATCTGGTGGTGAGTGTTGTGGCCACGCAGGTTGTCGATGTGCAAGGTAACCAGGGCGTGGTTGACGAAGCCCTGGAAAAACTCCTGGAACAGGTCGACATCGAAGCCACCGACGCTGGCCCGGGTATACGGCACATGCATTTGCAGGCCTGGGCGGCCCGAGAAGTCGATGACCACGCGCGACAGCGCTTCGTCCAGCGGCACGTAGGCGTGGCCGTAGCGGAAGATGCCCTTCTTGTCACCGATGGCCTGGGCGAATGCCATGCCCAGGGTGATGCCAACGTCTTCGACGGTATGGTGGTCGTCGATATGGGTGTCACCCTTGCACTCGATATCCAGATCGATCAGCCCGTGGCGGGCGATCTGGTCCAGCATGTGTTCCAGGAAAGGCACACCGATATCGAATCGGGCCTTGCCACTGCCATCGAGGTTGATCGAGCACTTGACCTGGGTTTCCAGGGTATTGCGCTCGACGGAAGCCTTACGTTCGACCATCACCAGCTCCGCAAAATCATTGGGCGAAAAGGGTGCCATTATAGGCCCAGAACGCGCCAGCTTGAAACGCGGATGACATATGGCAAAGCGAGCAATGACGGGGGGTTGATAGCGCTACAGGTCTATACAACCGGGTGAAGGGGGGCCGCTTTGCAGCCCATCGCGACACAAGGCCGCTCCTACAGGCCCCCACCGTGTTCAAAGCCTAGGGTGGACCTGTGGGAGCTGGCTTGCCGGCGATAGTGCCGGTACAGCCGGCAAACTCAACCGGCTGTATCACTCATCAATGGAACAGTACCGCCGTCTTCTGCAGGGTAATCCACACCCCCCAGGCCAACGGCACCACCACCACCGCCCAGGCCAGCAGCACCAGCGGCAGGCTCCCCGGCGCGGCTTTCCACTCCAGCGAGCGTGCGCCATCGGCGCCTTTGTCATGGCTCAACGCCCGCTCGGCCGCCAGCTCGGCATCGCTCATGAAGTGCTTGTCGGCAACCGGCCGCACCAGCATGTTGCAGATAAAGCCCAGCACCAGCAGCCCGGCAAGGATATACAGCGTCATGTCATAGGCCGCCGCGCGCTCTACCCCGGCTGCCAGCTGCGACTCGCGCAGGTAGGTGATCAGCACTGGCCCCAGCACCCCTGCAGCCGCCCAGGCGGTCAGCAGGCGCCCATGAATGGCACCGACCATCTGCGTACCGAACAGGTCGGCCAGGTACGCCGGCACCGTGGCGAAGCCACCGCCATACATCGACAGGATGATGCAGAACGCCGCCACGAACAGCGCCACATTGCCCAGGTGGCCCATGTTCGGTACCAGGCTGTACAAGCCCACGCCCAGGGCGAAGAAGGCGAAGTAGGTGTTCTTGCGCCCGATGTAGTCGGAGAACGATGCCCAGAAGAACCGGCCACCGATGTTGAACAGGCTCAGCAGGCCGGTGAAGCCGGCGGCGATCGCGGCGATCTGCGCCAGCTGGGCGGCGTTCAGCTCGCTGAAGGTCAGCTCGTTGCCCAGCAGCTTGCCAGCGAACACTTCCTGCAGCAGCGGCGAAGCCATGCCGATAATACCGATGCCTGCAGACACGTTCAGGCACAGCACCAGCCAGATCAGCGCAAATTGCGGGGTTTTCCACGCCACGCTGACGTGCACGTGGCGGTCGGTGACCATGGTATTGCCGGCTTTTTTCAGCGGAGCAGTCCAGCCTTCAGGCTTCCAGCCGGTGGGCGGCACGCGGTAGGCCAGGGCGCCGGCAGTCATGAACACGAAGTAGATCGCCGCCATGGCAACGAAGCTCTGCCACACCCCCACTTCCTGCGCGTTGCCAAAGTGGCCCATCAGTGCGGTGGCCAGTGGCGCACCGACCATGGCGCCGCCGCCGAAGCCCATGATGGCCATGCCGGTGGCCATGCCGCGCTTGTCCGGGAACCATTTGATCAGGGTCGACACCGGCGAGATATACCCCAGCCCCAGGCCGATACCGCCGATAACCCCGGAACCCAGCCACATCAGCCACAGTTGGTGGGTTTTGACCCCAATGGCCGAAATCAGCATGCCGCCACACCAGCACAGCGCCGATACCAGGCCGGCCTTGCGTGGGCCGGCGTGCTCCAGCCACCCACCCAGCACGGCCGCCGAGCATCCCAGGAAGACGAAGAACAGGGTGTAGATCCAGCTCAGCATGGAAATGGGCCAGTCGCATTCGGCGCTGAACAGGCGGGCCACGAAGCCCATGTCGGCCGCGCACGCCACTGGGGCGGTGATGCCCAGGGCTTGCGACAGTGGCAGCCAGAACACCGAGAAGCCATAGGCCATGCCGATACACAGGTGAATGGCCAGGGCAGCTGGCGGAACCAGCCAACGGTTGAAGCCCGGGCGGGCGATGATGCGCTCCTTCGACAGGAAGCCTGGCGTACTCGCCGGGGCGCCCGTCGTGACGGTACTGGTCATGAACATGATCCTTTTCTTATAGGGTGAGGGCAGGCAAAGCGGCGCAAGGTTAGCAGGATCGAGTCGCGTGAAAGCAATCTGATATCGTGTTTTTTTGCTCGGCTGAATCGATCATGTCCCCCTTTTAAAGCCGTACTACCGGCTAAAAGCGTAGGAAATATCCTGCATCTCTGGTCGAATACGCAGGGATATGCATGGCGGCGCTATACTCAGCCGCTTGAATTTCAAAATCGGACTACAAGGATTCGCCCATGAAAGCGTTCGGCAAAATCCTGGGACTGGGGCTTCTCGGGTTGCTGCTGATCATCGTGGCGCTGGGCTTCGCCCTGACCCACCTATTCGATCCCAACGACTATAAAGACGAGATTCGCCAACTGGCGCGCGACAAGGCACATGTCGAACTGACCCTCAACGGTGATATCGGCTGGAGCCTGTTCCCATGGCTGGGCCTGGAGCTGCACGAGGCCAGCATCGCCACCTTGGCCAAACCCAACGAGCCGTTCGCCGACCTGCAGATGCTCGGCCTGTCGGTACGGGTACTGCCGCTGCTGCGCCGCGAGGTGCAAATGAGCGACGTGCGCGTCGAGGGCCTGAACCTGACCCTGGCCCGTGACGAACAAGGCCACGGCAACTGGGAAGACATTGGCAAGCCGCTGCCTGCGCAGGCTGGCTCTGCCACCGACGCACCGCCCCAGGCAGCCACCGGGCAGAAACCCGCGGCCGCCGACGGCAACGAACGCCCTGTCAAACTGGACATCGACAGCCTGACCGTCAACAACGCCCGGGTGCAGTACACCGACGCCAAGACCGGCCAGAGCTACAGCGCCGAAAGCATCCAGCTGAGCACCGGCCCTGTGCATGAAGGCGCGAACATCCCGCTCAAGGCCAGTGCTTTTGTCAGTGCCCGCCAGCCGAATATCAAAGCCCGCACCGAGCTGGCCGGCGAACTGCGTTTCGACCGCAAGCTCAAGCGCTACAACTTCGAGGACATGCGCCTGTCGGGCGAAACTTCGGGTGAACCGACCGGCGGCAAAACAGTGGCCTTCGTTGCCCAGGGCCAGCTGCTGGTCGACATGGCCGCCAACGTCGCCTCCTGGAACGGCCTGAAAGTCTCGGCCAACCAACTGCGCGCCCTGGGTGAACTGAACCTGCGCGACCTGGACAAGACTCCCCAGTTGAGCGGCGGCCTGTCCATTGCCCAGCTCGACCTGCGCACCTTCCTGGACGGCATCGGCCACCCGCTGCCGGCAACCAACGACCCGGCTGCCTTCGGCAAGCTGGAGCTGGTGACCCGCCTGCAAGGCACACCCAGCAGCCTGAGCCTGGACGACCTGGCAGTGAAGCTTGACGACAGCACGTTCAGCGGGCGCGTAGCCATCGAAGACTTCGCCAGGCAAGCCCTGCGCGTGCAGCTTAAAGGCGACAGCTTCGACGCCGACCGCTACCTGCCGGCCAAGAGCGAACAAGCCAAAGGCGCCACGGCTGCGCGCCAGGCCGAGGTCAAGCAACAGGAAGCCAGCGCGGTTGCCGGTGCCGGCACCACACCGCTGCCCAACGCACCGACCCAGGTAGCCTGGAGCGATGACAAGCTGCTGCCGGTCGACCGCCTGCGTACGCTGGACCTGCAGGCCGAACTGGCCTTTGGCTCGCTGACCCTGGACAAACTGCCGATCGTCGACGCCCAGCTCAAGGCCAGCGGCCAGGGCGGCCTGCTGACCCTGCAAACGCTGCGCGGCGGCCTGTACAACGGCACCTTCGACGCCAAGGGTACGGTCGATGTGCGCCCTGCCGTGCCACAGCTGGGCGTCAGCACCAGCATCCAACGGGTGCCGGTGGAACACTTCATCAAGGCCGACGGCAAGGAGCAGGCACCACCGGTCAAGGGCCTGCTGACCCTGACCAGTGATCTGACCGCCACCGGCAACAGCCAGAAGGCACTGGTGGACACGCTCAACGGCAGTGCAAACTTCACCATCAACGACGGTGTGCTGGTCAATGCCAACCTTGAGCAGCAACTGTGCCAGGCCATCGCCACCCTCAACCGCAAAACCCTCACCGGCGAGCCACGCGGCAAGGACACCCCGTTCCAGGAACTGCGTGGCAGCCTGGTGGTACGCAATGGCGTTGCCAGCAACCCAGACCTCAAGGCACGCATCCCGGGCCTGACCGTGAACGGCCATGGCGACCTCGACCTGCGTGTACTGGGTATGGACTACAACATCGGCGTGATCGTCGAAGGCGACCAGCGTGCCATGCCGGACCCGGCCTGCCAGGTCAACGAGCGCTACGTGGGGGTTGAAGTTCCGCTGCAGTGCCGCGGCCCGCTGGAGCTGGGCGCCAAGGCCTGCCGCCTGGACCAGAACGGCCTGGGCAAGGTCGCAGCCAAGCTGGCCGGTGACCGACTGAAAGACAAGATCGACGAAAAACTCGATGAAAAACTCGGAGACAAAGTGAGCCCGGAATTGAAAGACGCGCTCAAGGGGCTATTCAAGCGATGACCCCCGAGCAGTTCTCCAGCGCTGTGCTGGACTGGTACGACGAACACGGCCGCCACGACCTGCCCTGGCAACAGGGCATAACCCCGTACCGGGTGTGGGTGTCGGAAATCATGCTGCAGCAAACCCAGGTCAGCACCGTACTGAACTACTTCGACCGCTTCATGCAGGCGCTGCCGACCGTGCAGGCGCTGGCCGAAGCGCCCGAAGACGAAGTGCTGCACCTGTGGACCGGGCTGGGTTACTACACCCGCGCCCGCAACCTGCAAAAAGCCGCGAAGATCGTCGTGGCGCAACATGGTGGCGAGTTTCCGCGCAGTGTCGAGCAGCTCACCGAGCTGCCCGGCATCGGCCGCTCCACGGCCGGTGCCATCGCCAGCATCAGCATGGGCATTCGCGCGCCGATCCTCGACGGCAACGTCAAGCGCGTGCTGGCCCGCTTCACCGCCCAGGGCGGCTACCCGGGCGAGCCGAAGGTGGCCAACCAGCTGTGGGCCACCGCCGAGCGTTTCACCCCGCAGCAGCGCGCCAACCACTACACCCAGGCCATGATGGACATGGGTGCCACGCTGTGTACGCGCAGCAAGCCAAGCTGCCTGATCTGCCCGCTGCAACGTGGCTGCGAAGCCCACCTGCACGGTGAAGAAACCCGCTACCCCGAGCCCAAACCGCGCAAGGCGCTGCCGCAGCGCCGCACGCTGATGCCACTGCTGGCCAACCACGAGGGCGCCATTCTGCTTTATCGGCGCCCGTCCAGCGGCCTGTGGGGTGGCTTGTGGAGCCTGCCAGAGCTGGACGACATCGCCCAACTCGACGACCTGGCCTACCAGCACGGTTTGCGCCTGGCCGGCAGCCAGGCCATGGATGGCCTGACCCATACCTTCAGCCACTTCCAGCTGGCGATCGAGCCCTGGCTGGTACGTGTCGCGCCGCTTGGCGAGCACGTGGCCGAGGCTGACTGGCTCTGGTATAACCTCGCCACCCCGCCGCGCCTGGGCCTTGCCGCTCCGGTGAAAAAACTGCTTAAGCGCGCGGCCGACGAACTGATTGCAGGAGATGCCTGATGACCCGCACCGTGATGTGCCGCAAATACAACGAAGAACTGCCAGGCCTGGAACGCCCGCCCTACCCCGGCGCCAAGGGCCAGGACATCTTCGACAACATCTCGCAGAAAGCCTGGGCCGACTGGCAGAAGCACCAGACCATGCTGATCAACGAGAAGCGCCTGAACATGATGAACGCCGAGGATCGCAAATTCCTCCAGGCTGAAATGGACAAGTTTTTCGCCGGTGAGGAATACGCCCAGGCGGAAGGCTACGTGCCACCCTCGGAATGACCCCACGAACCGTAAGCGACGGAATTAATTTAAAATTTTTTAAAAAAGTCGTTGACGGCCCGGGAGAAAATCTATTTAATTCACCTCGTCGCCCAGATAGCTCAGTCGGTAGAGCAGAGGATTGAAAATCCTCGTGTCGGCGGTTCGACTCCGTCTCTGGGCACCACCTTCAAGCTTCTGGTGGTTGCAAAGTTACCCGAAGCGACAACAAGAAACCCGCCTAGTGCGGGTTTTTTGTTGCCTGGCATTTCTCAGCCGCGGGGCCTCTTCGCTCTCCGGTGCTTGGGTTTCCTGGGCAACTGCGCTTCAATACGCGCACTTTCCAGACACACCCAAGGATTCAAGCCCTCATGGCCACCCCTACCAAGCAACAAAAACGCGCCAAGCGTGCCGCCAGCAAGGCCAAGCAGAACCGCATGGTACGCAGCGGGCAGGCGGTCAAGGCCAGTGCCGGTGACAGCGCCAGCGTCGAGCAGGTGTACAACAAGGCGATGGAGTCGGGCAGCTACGACGCCATGTTCACCAAGATGAAGGAAGCACAGGAGAGCGGCGGCTTGGTGCCGATGATTTCGGTATTCCTGGTTGACCCGCTTCTGGCGCTGGTGCTCAAGGGGCACAAGGAAGAGCACGCCACTGACTATATCGTGCTGGTGTTCACCGCCTACCGCGCGTGGCTCGACGGCGCCGATGAAGAGGCGACCATGGCCTGGCTGGAGAGCGATGAGTTCCAGGCGGCCTATGTCGCGGCCTCCGAGCTCGTGGCCAAGCAGCAGCAAAAACAGTTTGGTTGACAGGGTCATGTAGCCTGTACCGGCCTCTTCGCGGGCTCGCCCGCTCCCACAGGTCAAGCACAAGCCCGAGGGCCACGCCCCCCCCCTGTCGGAGCGGGCATGCCCGCGAAAGGGCGCGTCCGAGCTGGTGGCCAAGCAGCAGCAAAAACAGTTTGGTTGACAGGGCCATATAGCCTGTACCGGCCTCTTCGCGGGCTCGCCCGCTCCCACAGGTCAAGCACAAGCCCGAGGGCCACGCCCCCCCTGTCGGAGCGGGCATGCCCGCGAAAGGGCGCGTCCGAGCTGGTGGCCAAGCAGCAGCAAAAACAGTTTGGCTGATAGGGCCATGTAGCCTGTACCGGCCTTTTCGCGGGTTCGCCCGCTCCCACAGGTCAAGCACAAGCCCGAGGGCAACGCCAACCCTGTGGGAGCGGGCATGCCCGCGAAAGGGCCGGCACAGGCAACAAAAAAGGTTCTTCGCGGAGTCTGGGGGAAGAGCGAGTTGACAGTCAGGGAAGCAGGTAAATTGGCAGTCGCCAAACACACCCTTCACCTGTCCCTGCTGTCGCCGTGCATCCTATTGATCTTGCCGCTTTCTGGCCAGGCTACGACGCCGTTACCTGTCGCCCATCTACCGATAACACCCTCCTCATTGAGCTTGAACCTCAAGCCGGCTCTCTTCCTAAGTGCGGGCGTTGTGGCCAGTTCAGCCCGTTGATTCACGATCGCCGGATTCGTCTGGTGCGTGATCGTGATCTGTTCGATCAGCGCGTCCTGCTTCAACTACCAGTGCGCCGAGTCGATTGCCTGAGTTGTGGGCGGGTGACCGAGCGGATCGACTGGTTGGAGCCAGCATCTCGGCTGACCCAGCGGTTACGGATATGGCTCGAAAGCTTGCTGCGGCTGCTGCCGATCAGCCACGTCAGCCAGCTCACCGGCCTGCATTGGCACACCCTCAAAACGCTCGATAAACGACGCCTTCAAGCCGAGGTAGGCAACTTCGATTCAACCGGTGTCCGCCGCCTGGTGATGGACGAGTTCGCCCTGCACAAAGGGCATCGCTATGCCACGGTCATCATGGATGCCGAGCGAACGCGGGTATTGTGGGTCGGCCACGGCAACAGCCGCGAGGCGGTCCGCCCGTTCTTTGAATTGCTCGGCAAGCACTGCCAGCAGATAGAGGCGGTGGCCATGGACATGAACACGGCTTTTGATTTGGAGGTGAAGAAGCATTGCCCGCAAGCCGAAGTGGTGTACGACCTGTTTCACGTCGTCGCGCGCTACGGTCGGGATGTGATCGACCGTATCCGGGTTGACCAGGCCAACCTCCTGCGCGAAGACAAGCCGGCACGAAAGGCGGTCAAGCAAAGCCGCTGGCTGCTGCTGCGCAATCGCAACAACCTGAAGGACGGACAAGCCGTGCAGCTTCAAGAACTACTCGCGGCCAACCAGCCGCTGGCTACGGTCTATGTCCTCAAGGATGCGCTGAAGGATGTCTGGTTCGCCCCCAGCGTACGAGAGGGCTGGCGCCGCTGGCGAACCTGGTTGCGGCACGCCCGGGACAGCGGCCTCGCGCCGCTACAGCGCTTCGCTCGCAACCTGCGCAAATACGCCCGAGGCATCCTCGCCAGTGCCAACTTCCATATGCATACCAGCGTCCTTGAGGGCGTCAACAACCGCATCAAGGTGATCAAGCGTATGGCCTATGGTTTTCGGGACTCGGAATACTTTTTCCTGAAAATCAAGGCTGCCTTCCCCGGGAAAGCGCGATGAACCACAAAAAAGGCCGCACCCCCCTCAGGGCGCGGCCTTTTCAGTGCAGCCAGCGTGGATCAGTTATCCAGCGCCACCCGCCCGGCAGCTTCACGCTTGCGGTGCACCAGCAAGCCAGCCGCCACCACACCAATGCTCAGCAGCGCCGTTGCGATAATCTCGGCACGGTGGTCCTCGCGCAGGGCCATCACCACCAGAATCGCCACGATGAAGGCAATGGTCGCCCAAGTCAGGCCCGGGAACAGCCACATCTTGAAGGTGATCTTCTCACCACGGGCCTCACGCTGTGCGCGCATGCGCAGTTGCGACACGGCAATCACCAAGTACACCAGCAGCGCAATGGCACCTGAACTTGCCAGCAGGAACTCGAACACCTGGGCCGGGGCCACGAAGTTGGCGAACACGCACAGGAACGCCGCAGCCGTGGACAGCAATACCGCCACATGCGGGGTAGCGGCCTTGGTGGTGCGCTGGGCAACAGCCGGGGCATCACCGCGCTTGCTCAGCGAGAACAGCATGCGCGAAGAGGTGTACAGCGCCGAGTTCAGGCAGCTGGTCACCGCAACCAGCACCACGATGTCGACGATCAGCTTGGCATTCGGCACGCCGATGCGGCTGAGCACAGTCTGGTAGGAGCCGGTTTCGGCCAGCGCCGGGTCGTTCCACGGCACCAGAGCCACCACCAGGAAGATCGACACCAGGTAGAACAGGCAGATACGCCAGATCACCGAATTGGTCGCGCGGCTGATCTGCTTGCCTGGGTCTTTCGATTCGGCAGCGGCGATAGTGACGATTTCCGTACCCATGAACGAGAACATGGTGGTGAGCATGGCCGCCAGCACGGCACCCAGGCCGTTCGGCATGAAGCCCTGGGTATCGAAAAGGTGGCTGGCACCGCTGACCTGGCTATTGGGCACAAAACCGAACATGGCCGCGCAACCCACAGCAATGAACCCGATGATCGCCAGCACTTTCAACAGGGCGAACCAGAACTCGAACTCACCGTAGTTCTTTACGCTGCACAGGTTGGTCAGGGTCAGCGCCAGGGTGATGACCAGGGAGAAGGCCCACAGGTCTACAGCCGGGAACCAGGCATGCAGAATGGCCGCAGCGGCGTTGGCCTCAAGGGGGATCACCAGCACCCAGAACCACCAATACAGCCAGCCAATGGTGAAGCCGGCCCAGCGCCCGATGGCACGGTCGGCATAAGTAGAGAACGAACCGGTGTCAGGCGAGGCGACCGCCATTTCACCCAGCATGCGCATTACCAGCACCACCAGCGTACCGGCGGCGGCGTAGGCCAGCAGCACGGCCGGGCCGGCGGCCGCGATGGCATGGCCAGAGCCTACGAACAGGCCGGCACCGATGACGCCAGCGATGGACAGCATGGTCACATGCCGTTGTTTGAGCCCCTGAGCGAGGTCATTGGAATTGTTACCGCTCATTGAAACTACCTTTGTAAGGAGTGGACCACTCCGACTGCGGTTACGGAGCGCGCCTGGGGTTGGACTAGGCGTCGCTGCAATCGGCGGTTTCCTGCTGGCAATAAGCGCGCCAGGTGCGCACTGCATTCGTCAGAATGCTCGCAGGGCCTTGCAGGACTTGGTTTGGAGGGCATTCGGCCAGTAAGTGACCAAAAGGCCGTTAATAAGGCAGATTACTGAAATACCCACTTACAAACGCACCAAAGGTGCCCCTCGGTAACACCCGTGCACCGCTGCAATGCAAAAAAGTGCAACCGCCAGGTACAACCAGAAATGCCGGATGGGTCTTCGCGGTCAAACCCGCTGCGGCGAGGGGCGCGCAACGTGGAACGTCGGGTTTACCGGCGAATGGTCTAAAACCGCTTCCATGAGCTGGCCAAAGCTGGCACCATCGCGCCTTTTTTCATCAAGGCACTGGTGCCGGGCGACACCTTCGCAGACATCTGCGCGACGTTACGCTGTAGCGATGCGACAAACTGCCCCACCAGCGCCTACAGTCCCCGGCGACCCTGTTGGCCGTCATAATGCCGCTATGCTAGCTTGGCGCACGCCAGGAAGGCCGCCAACAGCTGGGAACGCACCCGAACACATGAGGACCGCACATGGCTCAGGCCACGCCCGCGCTGGAAATCCGCAATCTGCACAAACGCTACGGCGAGCAGGAAATTCTCAAGGGTATTTCGCTGACCGCTCGCGACGGTGACGTGATCTCCATCCTGGGGTCGTCAGGCTCCGGCAAGTCCACCCTGCTGCGCTGCATCAACCTGCTCGAAAACCCGCACCAGGGCGAAATCCTGGTCGCTGGCGAAAGCCTCAAGCTCAAGGCCGCCAAAAACGGCGACCTGATCGCCGCCGACAATCGCCAGATCAACCGCCTGCGCAGCGAAATCGGCTTTGTCTTCCAGAATTTCAACCTGTGGCCGCACATGTCGATCCTCGACAACATCATCGAGGCGCCACGCCGTGTACTCGGCCAAAGCAAGGCCGAGGCTGTAGAAGCCGCCGAAGCGCTGCTGAACAAGGTCGGCATCTACGACAAACGCCACAGCTACCCTGCCCAGCTTTCCGGTGGCCAGCAACAGCGCGCCGCCATTGCCCGTACCCTGGCCATGAAGCCCAAGGTCATCCTGTTCGACGAGCCAACCTCGGCGCTCGATCCGGAAATGGTCCAGGAAGTGCTTAACGTTATCCGCGCACTGGCCGAAGAAGGCCGTACCATGCTGCTGGTGACGCACGAGATGAGCTTCGCCCGCCATGTGTCCAGTGAAGTCGTCTTCCTGCACCAGGGCCTGGTAGAAGAGCAGGGATCGCCGCAACAGGTCTTCGAAAACCCGACCTCGGCGCGTTGCAAGCAATTCATGTCCAGCCACCGCTAACGGAGCAATACATGCACACCTACAAGAAGTTTCTCCTGGCAGCTGCTGCCACGCTGGTGATGTCGGCGAACGCCATGGCCGCAGAAAAACTGCGCATGGGTATCGAAGCCGCCTACCCACCGTTCAACAACAAGGATGCCAGCGGTAATGTGGTCGGCTTCGACAAGGACATCGGCGACGCCCTGTGCGCCAAGATGAAGGTCGAGTGCTCGGTCGTGACCTCCGACTGGGACGGCATCATTCCGGCCCTCAACGCCAAGAAGTTCGACTTCCTGGTGTCGTCGTTGTCGATTACCGACGAGCGCAAGCAGGCTGTCGATTTCACCGACCCGTACTACTCCAACAAGCTGCAGTTCATCGCACCGAAGAACGTCGACTTCAAGACCGACAAGGCCTCGCTCAAGGGCAAGGTCATCGGCACCCAGCGCGCCACCCTGGCCGGCACCTACCTTGAAGACAACTACCCGGGCGTAGACGTCAAACTCTACGACACCCAGGAAAACGCCTACCTGGACCTGGTGTCCGGCCGCATCGACGGCATCCTGGCCGACAAGTACGTGCAGTACGAGTGGCTGAAAAGCAAAGACGGCTCCAACTTCGAATTCAAGGGCGAGCCGGTGATGGACAGCGACAAGATCGGCATTGCCGTGCGCAAGGGTGACACCCAGCTGCGCGACAACCTGAACAAGGCCCTGGCAGAAATCAAGGCCGACGGCACGTACAAGAAGATCAACGACAAGTACTTCCCGTTCAGCATCGAATGATCCGCCCTGACTGCGCGCCCCCTGGGGCGCGCAAGTCCCTAGAATGACCTGCCCATGAATATCGACCTGCACGGATTCGGTCCGGCCATGATGGCCGGCACCCTGATGACCGTAAAACTGGCGCTATGCGCCTTGCTGCTGGGCCTGGTTTTGGGCCTGCTTGGCGCCCTGGCCAAGACCTCTTCGATCAAGCCGCTGCAATGGCTTGGCGGTTTCTACTCGACCCTGGTGCGCGGCGTGCCCGAGCTGCTGTGGGTACTGCTTATCTATTTCGGCACCGTCGGGCTGATGAACACCCTCGGCGAAGCCCTGAACATGCCCGGCCTTGAGCTCAGCGCTTTTGCTGCGGGGGTGATTGCCCTGGGCCTGTGCTTCGGCGCCTACGCCACCGAAGTGTTCCGCGGGGCGATCCTGGCGATCCCCAAGGGCCACCGTGAAGCCGGCCTGGCGCTGGGCCTGTCCAAGGGCCGCATCCTGTCGCGGATCATTCTGCCGCAAATGTGGCGCATCGCCCTGCCCGGCCTGGGCAACCTGTTCATGATCCTGATGAAAGACACCGCACTGGTGTCGGTGATCGGCCTGGAAGAAATCATGCGCCACGCGCAAATCGGCGTGACCGTGACCAAGGCACCGTTCACCTTCTACATGGTCGCGGCCTGCATCTACCTGAGCTTGACGGTAATCGCCATGACCGGCATGTACTTCCTGGAAAAACGCGCCGCTCGCGGCTTTGCGAGGGCCGAATAATGAACTGGGAAGTCATCTTCAAATGGCTGCCACGCCTGGCTGAAGGCGCCGTGCTGACGTTGGAGCTGGTGGCCATTGCGGTGGTTGCCGGGTTGATCCTGGCCATCCCGCTGGGCATCGCCCGTTCCTCGCGCCACTGGTATGTGCGCGCAGTGCCGTTCAGCTATATCTTCTTCTTCCGTGGCACGCCGCTGCTGGTACAGCTGTTCCTGGTGTACTACGGCCTGGCGCAGTTCGATGCCGTGCGTTCCAGCGCGCTGTGGCCGTACCTGCGCGATCCGTTCTGGTGCACGGTGCTGACCATGACCCTGCACACGGCGGCCTATATTGCCGAGATCCTGCGTGGCGCCCTGCAATCGATACCCAAGGGCGAGATCGAGGCGGCACGGGCGCTGGGCATGTCGCGGGGCAAAACGCTGTTCTACATCATGCTGCCGCGCGCCGCGCGCATCGGCCTGCCGGCGTATAGCAACGAAGTGATCCTGATGCTCAAGGCCAGTGCCCTGGCCAGTACCGTGACCCTGCTGGAACTGACCGGCATGGCCCGCACCATCATCGCGCGCACCTACCTGCCAGTGGAGATATTCTTCGCGGCCGGGGTGTTCTACCTGGCGATCTCGTTCTTGCTGGTGCAGGGCTTCAAGCTGCTGGAGCGCTGGCTGCGCGTGGATGCCAGCCAGGGCCGTTGATCGCTCACTGACTGCTTCGCGGGCACGCCCGCTCCCACAAGGTATAGCGCCATATTCAAGGCTGGCGCTGTACTTGTGGGAGCGGGCGTGCCCGCGAAGAGGCCCTTAAAACCTACACACATCTACCCATGGCCAACTACCTCCACAGCGACCAGCTAAGCACCCGCTTCCAGGCCCTCGACCAGTTCCTGATCGAGCACCAACAGCTGTGGAAACCGCGCCCCTTCACCACCCTGCAACTGGACTGGGAAACCTCACACCCCGAGCTGGCCGCCCACCTGCGCAAATCGTCCCTGGCAGATGCAGAACATCCCGACGCTGCCGATGTGTTGCCGGCCCCGTTCCCTCAACTGGCCCGGCAAGCAGAAAAGCTATCCGCCGTGGGCAACCTCCCAGCAACCGACCTGCCCCCCGCCGCCCACCGCTTGGACGTAGCAGTCCCCGGCCGCAAGTGGCAGCAGATCGAAGCCTTCGCCAGCCACCTGGCCTTCCGCAACCAGCCCCGCCACTGGCTGGACTGGTGCTCGGGCAAAGGCCACCTCGGCCGCCGCCTGCTGCAACCCGGCCAGCAACTGACCTGCCTGGAATACGATGCCGAGCTGGTCGCCGCTGGCCAAGCCCTGAGTGCGCACCATCACTTGCCAGCCGTGCACGTACACCAGGACGTGATGGCCGGCGACAGCGCCCGTCACCTTGATGGTGCAAAAAGCGTGGTTGCCCTGCACGCCTGTGGCGACCTGCATGTACGCCTGTTGCAGCTGGCCAGCCAGCAAGGTTGCCGGCAACTGGCCGTGGCGCCGTGCTGCTACAACAGGATCGCGCTGCAGCAGTACCAGGCGTTATCCACAGCCGCGCAAGCCTCCCGCCTGCAACTGTCGCTGGAAGACCTTGGCCTGCCCCTGAGCGAAACCGTGACCGCCGGCGCCCGCGTGCGGCGCCAGCGCGACGCCTCCATGGCCCGCCGCCTCGGTTTCGACTTGCTGCAACGCCAGCAACGGCAACATGACGAATACCTGCCCACACCTTCCCTGCCTGTGGCCTGGCTGGAGAAGCCCTTCGAGCACTACTGCCGTGACCTGGCGCAGCTCAAAAACTTGCCGCTAAACGGCAACCCTGATTGGGCAGCGCTGGAAGCCGCAGGCTGGCAACGCCTGGCCGAGGTACGCAACCTGGAGCGGGTGCGTAACCTGTTCCGCCGGCCGTTGGAGCTATGGCTGGTGCTCGATCGCGCCCTCTACCTGGAAGAACAGGGTTTCGACGTGCAGCTGGGGCTTTTCTGCGACTATCCACTGACCCCACGCAACCTGTTGATCCTCGCTGAACGCGACCGTTAGCCGCAGCACAACCTGTGGATAACTCTGTGAACAAGCTTGTGATTACCTGTTGGAGCCAAGCGCTATTTCAAACGCTTGGCTTATTCCGCCAGGCACCTGCAGCCCAGCAAAAACAGGCATTTGCGCAAAGACAGGCGGTGTAGCGATGCGGCATGGCTTTCGCTAAAGCTGCGAATGCCACTTGTGCATAAACATTTCTTGTGGTTAGCACAGGGAGCGTTTCGGGCCCTAGTGCGCCTTGTTCTTGGCGATCTCGATATCGTTCATCAGCGCCTTGGCCATGTCGCACAGGTAATCGGCGGCACCCAGGAATTTATGGTCGTCTTCCATATCGCCCTCACGGACCAAGTGCTTGATGTAGCCCATCAGGATGGAGACATGCTCATAGGCGGCATCGACCGGGATGCCGGGCTCGACGCGGAGCAGATTGAGGGAGGGGTTACCGGCGGGCAGGAAGGTTTCTATGCCTGCGGTGGTGATGGTTTTCAAGTTTCAAACTCCTATATTCCTCAAGGAGTTACCGCCTTCAGTCTTTCTCACGGATTAAAAGGCGGCAACCGTGCGCAGGGTGAGAAACCGAGTGAATATAGGAAGCCTCGGCCAGACCGAAGTCTGCCCGCGCACGGTCGCCATTACGGGCCGCTAGATTCGTAATCGGGTTCTCACACCCGGTCGCCTGAGCGACCCGGAAACGTTATCCGTGAGCCATTTCCCCGACAACAGCGATACTTCGGCGGCGCGCGTAGGATACGTCTGAAGCCTACAGATCCTGAAGCCTTAGGTCCCAGGTTCAGAATTTTCGTACCTTCAGGCTGATCGATAAGTGTAGGAGCGGGTTCACCCGCGAAGAGGCCCTCCCAGGCAATCCCATGCTAAATCCACCCACATCGGTGTATCATCCGCGCCCCAAATCATTAAAAAGTGAATCGCGCGCTGCCCTGCGGCCCTGCGATCTTCTGGCATTGCGCCAGATTCGACATTGGACCCACCCATGCCGCTAACCAAGCCCCTCGCCCTGCTCAGCTTCGCCCTGGCCCTGACCGCCTGCTCCCAACACCCAGCGTCCCACCCCAACGACAACCTGGGCTGGAACCACCCCGGCATGCAGCTGGGCGGTGACAACGGCCTGCCCATGCGCACCGAAAGCCCCTGCCGCAAGCGCGGCTGCGACAACGACAAGCTGTTTTTCAACCCAGGTAAAAGCGAGCCAAGCGTCACCACGCTGCACCGCGGCTGGTAAGAAATTTCTTCTTTTGGGTCGGTGACTTAGCTCTTTTGCGAACAATCGCAACGAAGTGGTTTACAGGCGCCAACCGATCGCTATAATGACGCCCCATTGCCGGTATAGCTCAGATGGTAGAGCAACTGACTTGTAATCAGTAGGTCCCGGGTTCGATTCCTGGTGCCGGCACCATACGCAGTACTCAAAAGGCTCACCGAAAGGTGGGCCTTTTTTGTTTCCAGCCCTCGCCCCTGAGCCCTGCCCAACTCGCACGATGTAGGAGCGGCTTCAGCCGCGAATGCGGTGGTGGCTGCAACGGTGAATACCCAGGAAATCTCGCCAGCAGGCCCGGCCCCTTCGCGGGTGAACCCGCTCCTACGTCGGGCGGTGTCGAGCCGCAGATATGTGCCGACCACCGACCACCGACCACCGACCACCAAAAGGTGGGCCTTTTTTGTTTCCAGCCCTCGCCCCTGAGCCCTGCCCAACTCGCACGATGTAGGAGCGGCTTCAGCCGCGAATGCGGTGGTGGCTGCCACGGTGAATACCCAGGAAATCACGCCAGCAGGCCCGGCCCCTTCGCGGGTGAACCCGCTCCGTCGCGTGGACCAATGCAGGAGCCTTGCCTCGCGATGGGCTGCGCAGCATCCCCAGCAATCTCAAGTGGCGCATTCTCTGACCATCAAGAAAAGCCCCCAAACACAAACGCTTTGACTTGCCCATCGAGCCCACCTAAGATTTTATCGTAAATTTTAGATATTTCTGCTGAGGCAAGCCCATGCCGCTTCAATTCCACGAAAGCCCCTTCCACGCCACCCACGATGCAGAAACGGCCAGCAAAATGGCCTTGAAAATGGACCTTTCCATCTTCATTACCGACTGCATCAAAAAAACGGGCCTCAAACAACACGAGGCGGCCGCCAGGCTGAACGTAACCCAGTCTCGGGTATCGGAGTTGGCGAATGGCAAAATCGAGAAATTCACCCTGGACGCCATGATGGACATGCTCGACAAGCTTGGCTTTCGTACCAGCCTGACGCTTCCCAAAAACGATGGCAGTTCATCTCCCCAGATCGTGATCACCCAAGCGCCGGGCAGCTAAACTCTGTACCCCATTTTGCGCAACTCGTGCTTGAGCTCCTTCATTCGCTCTTGGGCGACCTGCATCGCGTGCCGGTCGGACCTGTTGGTCGTTTTTACGAACGAATGCAGCACAACGACCATGTCCGCGAACTTGGCCACATACACGCATCGGAATGCCGGGCTGCCGTTTATGATGAGCTTGATCGCCCCCGCCCCTACTGATTCTGTCAATGACTTGAACGGCCGAACAGGGTCCTGGCCATACTGAATGCGCCGCAGGTCCTTGCCGAAATCGTCCTGAACGTCCTTGGGCAATTCTTTGTACTCACGCTCCGCGGCTGCACTTACAAACGCAAATTTTTTCAATGGTCTATCCACGGCGAGATAGTGAGCTTGGGGGCGGCATCATTGCCAGAGGGTGGGGAACTTAGCGCAGTCGCTTGCAGTTGGTGGGAATAGAAATGTTGCGCGGTTTAAGCTTGAAATATCGTGTTGCGTCCTACCTGCTGCGACGGGTTCGATCTCTAACTCGGCAACTTGAGGTGGCCTGAATGTGGCGTTCGTAGAGGATGCCAAACTGTGAAAACGATTCTGCGAACCGGATGAATGCGGCATACGGGGCGTTGGGTTACTACACCTAAGTGGATATCTGCGGCCACGGGTTCCGAGCCATGGCGTGCAGTGCGCTGGTCGAGTACGGGCTGTGGTCAGAGACGGCCATCGAACGGCAGATGAGCCACAAGGAACGCAACAACGTGCGGGCCGCTTATACCCACAAGGCCGAGTTTCTCGAAGAGCGCCGGATGATCATGACCTGGTGGAGCCGGTTTCTGGAGGCGAACCGCGAGGCCCATGTGACGCTACATGCTTATGCAG
This sequence comes from Pseudomonas sp. NY5710, assembly GCF_013305665.1. Taxonomy (NCBI): domain Bacteria; kingdom Pseudomonadati; phylum Pseudomonadota; class Gammaproteobacteria; order Pseudomonadales; family Pseudomonadaceae; genus Pseudomonas; species Pseudomonas sp. NY5710. The sequence continues at coordinate 279,005 of NZ_CP045554.1, read as the reverse complement.
TACTCAAAAGGCTCACCGAAAGGTGGGCCTTTTTGTTTCCAGCCCACGCCCCAGAGCCCCGCCCAACTCGCCCGATGTAACTGGTGGATTTAGCAGGGCCCGCTCCCACACCGGCCGCGTCGCGCTTACGAGTTGTGTTCTCTGCGCGACAGCGCAACTCGTAGGGCTGCGACGCAAGGCCGCCCCTAAATATCAGAAGGCAGTGCTTACCGTCAGCGACAGGTTGCGCGGGTCGCCGTAGATGCCGCCGGCATAGAACCCGTACTGGGTGTAGTAGTGCTTGTCGAACAGGTTGTTGGCGTTGAGGGTAACGCTGGTGGCATCGGTTACCTGGTACTTGGCCATGGCGTTCCAGATGGCATAACCCGACCAGTTCACATCGGTTGCACCGCTGCTCACGCCGTTGACCGGCTGGCCTGCGGGGCTGGAAATAGCGCGGATGTTGCTCTGGGCTGTTACACCGGCACCTACGGTCAGGCGGTCGAGCGGGCCGCTCAGGCGATAGGTGGTGGAGGCTTTGAACAGGTGCGACGGGTCGCTGCGGCCGTCGCTGTCGACACGGCGGAAGTGCAGGTAGGTGTAGCCGGCGTATACGTTCCATTCAGGCGTCAACGCGCCTGCCACTTCCAGGTCGATACCGTCGGTTTCCACACCTGAGCCGGCCTTGTAGGCGCTGGCACCGGTCGGGGTGGTCAGGTCGCCATCGAGCACGGCTTTGTTTTCCTGCTTGGTGCGGAAGTAGGCTGCCGAGGCGTTCAGGCGGCCGTCGAACCATTCACCCTTGATACCCGTTTCATAGCTTTGCCCACGAATCGGCTCGACTTTACTGCCGCTCACGGTTTCCGATGTTTGCGGGGTGAAGATGTCGGTGTAGCTGGCGTACAGCGAGTAGGTGTCGTTGAGGTCGTACACCGCGCCCAGGTATGGGGTGACGATGCCGTTCTCTTCCTGGCTGCTGCGCTCGCCGGCCACGCTACGGGTCACCGACGCGTAGTTGCTGGTGCGCACGCCGACAATCACCGACAAAGGGTCGGTAATGCTCAGGCGGGTAGCGGCGTACATGCCTTGCAAGCGCGTGGTGGTCTTGCTGTGCAGGCCGGTGCGCGAGGCGATGAGGTCGTAGTCGTCGTCCACGCCGTTGTGCCAATCGCTCACCGGGAAGCCGTTGTTGGCGCGGAACTGGCAACCCAGCGCCGGTGCACTGGCCATGCCGTCGCCCACCATGGTGCAGGTGTACTGCGGGGACCAACCCACGGTGCGGCTGTCGTTATAGCCCACCATGGCCTGGTGGGTGCGGCCGAACAGCTGGAATGGGCCAGACAGGTCGATCTGCGCCGACTGCTGGGTGGTGTCGGTGGAGCTGTGCAGGCCGTTCAGTACGGCGCCGCTGCCATCCTGGTCCCAGTAGCCGCCATAGGTGCCGCGCCCTGCCGAGTTGACCTTGGCCAGGCCGCGGTGGTTGAGGGCTTCGGTGGTGGCCTGGGATGCCTTCAGGTCCAGCGTCCAGTCATTGTCGAAGCGGTGCTGCAGCGAGCCGAAAGCGGTGCGCGTGGTGTACTCGCCAAAGCTCCAACTGGGCACCACGTTGGTGCTGCGTGGCAGGTCGGTCTTGCTGCCGTCGCGGTACCACAGCGGAATGTTCGCGCCCCAGCCGCCACCCACCACCTTGTTGTACTCGTACTGGTAGCCGGCACCGAGGGTGGTGGCGTCGTCCAGGTCGAACTCGAAATTGGCCAGCGCCGCGCGGGAGCGGTCGGACTGGTTGTCGCGGAACGAATTGGCGTCCTGCTGGGTCATCACGAAACGCGAGCGCAGGCGCCCGTCCTCGGAGAGCGGCAGGTTGAGGTCGGCACCCAGGCGGCGTTTGTCCCAGCTGCCGTAGGTGGCGTAGGCGCTACCGCCAAAGGTCTTGGTCGGCGCCTTGCGGATCAGGTTGACGGTGGCCGATGGGTCACCGGTGCCGCCAAGCAGGCCGTTGGCACCGCGCACGATGTCGATGCGCTCGTACAGGTCCATGTTCAGGGCATTGCCGCTGCCGCTGAAGTCAGAACCGCCCTGGGTCTGCAGGCCATCGACCTTCCAGTTGCTGATCGAATAGCCACGGGCGCGGTAGTCGGTACGCCCGCCCACTTCGGACTTGTTGGCTGTTACCCCTGGTGTGGTTTCCAGCGCCTGTTCGATGGTGTGGATGCCGCGGTCTTCCATCTGCTGGCGGGTGATGGTGGTGACTGACTGCGGGGTCTGCCGTGGCGTCAGGTTCAGGCCGGTGGAGCTGCGGGTGCTCTCGACGGTGTAACCCAGCTGGCCTGCAGCGTCGGTGGGCAGCAGCGCGCTGTCTTCGATTTGCGTGGCGTCCAGCTCCAGGGGTTGGCTGTCGGCGGCCATGGCACCACCGCTGATAGCCACGGCAATGCAGAACGCCAGTGGCTTGAGGCGGTTGCCGCTTGCAAGGGTGGGGGGGAGCGCGTTCGAAATGCTGTAGGGATTCATTTGGGAAGGCTTCGTATTTGCAGATGATTTTTTGTTAGGATTCTAGGGATCGGCCCTCCCGGCGCCAGACCCGACATGTACGGGGATGTAATTGAATGTAATGAGCGCCCCTGGGCCTCACCCGACAGGTGTTTTCCGCATGAGCACGACCCTGCTGGTCGTCGACGATGACGACGAGATCCGCGAACTTCTTTGTGATTACCTGGCCGACGCCGGTTACAACGTGCTGGAGGCGGCCGACGGCGAGCAGATGCGCGCGCAAATGGCCAGGCACACCGTGGATCTGGTGGTACTCGACTTGATGCTGCCCGGTGAAGACGGACTCAGCCTTTGTCGCCAATTGCAGGCCACGCCCGGGCTGGCGGTGATCATGTTGTCGGCCAAAGGCAGCACGCTGGACCGCATCATCGGCCTGGAAGTGGGTGCCGACGATTACCTGGCCAAGCCGTTCGAGCCACGCGAGCTGATTGCCCGGATCAAGGCGGTGCTGCGCCGCCCGCAACGCCTGGAAACCCAGGCGCAAGACACTGCAGGGGGCGATGCACAACTGTTCGCCGGCTTCCGCCTGGAGCACGTCAAGCGCCTGCTCACGCGCCCCGATGGCCAGATCCTGCCCCTGCCACGCTCCGACTACCGGGTGCTGCGCGAGCTGCTGGAGGCCAACAACCGCGTGGTTTCCCGCGACCAACTGACGCGCAGCGCATTCGGCCGCGACCACCTGCCTGATGACCGCTCGGTGGACATGTGCGTGAGCCGCCTGCGCCAGCACCTGCGGCGCGCACCGGACGGGGCCGCGCAAATCCTCACCATCCGCAACGAAGGCTACTTGCTGACCATCGGCCAGCACCAGGCCGATGCCTGAGGTGCGCTGGCTTCGCCGGCTGTGGCCGCGCACCCTGTTCGGCCAGCTATTGCTGATCATGGTCAGCGGCACGCTGGTGGTGCAGCTGATGTCGAGCAGCATCTGGTTCGATGTGCGCTTCGCCCAGGTGTTCGAAGCCCCCGTGCGGCTGATCGCCGCGCGCAGTGCGCCCCTGATCTCCCGCGCCGACTGCCACGATGCCGCGCTGCCAGTGCCGGCTCATTACCAGTTGCGCTGTGCCGAGCACCTGCCCGAACAAACGCATGACCAGCGCCGGGAGCGCCGGCGGGTCGAATTGCTGCTGCGCCAAGCCCTCAAGTACGAGCTGGGGCATGCTCAGGCGGTACGCCTGATGAATGTGCAACTGACCGACGCGTCGGGCCAACCGATAGTCTGGCGCAGCCTGTTCGGTTTGCGTACCGCCCAGGCCCATATGCAGTTTGCGGTGCCATTGGCCGATGGCCACTGGCTTATCATCGAGGGCCAGGAGCTGCAGGGCTGGAGCGGCGAGTCGGCCTGGGTACTGATAAGCGATTACCTGTTGCGGGTGTATGCACTGCGCATTGTCGCGGTGCTGCTGGTCTGCCTGATCGCCGTGCGCCTGTGCCTGCGCCCGTTGCAGCGCCTGGCCGATGCTGCCCGCGGCCTGGGCACCAATCTTGAGCAGCCGCCACTGGGGCTGGATGGCCCGCAGGAAGTACGCCAGGCTGCCCAGGCGTTCAACGCCATGCAGCAGCGCCTGATTGCCATGGTCAACGACAAGGCCTACTTCCTCGCCGCTGTGTCACATGACCTGCGCACCCCCTTGACCCGCATGCGCCTGCGCCTGGAACGCTTGCCGGACGATGAACACCACCAGCGTCTGCGGCAGAACATCAGGCAGATGGACGACATGATCGGCCAGGTGCTCGACTACCTGCGAGCCGGGGAGCAGCAGAACTTGCAGCAGGTGGACCTGGACCGACTGGTAGCACGGCTGTGCGCCGACCTGGCGACCGACAAAGAGCCATTGCCGGTGCATGGCCAGGCAGGCGGCGTGCGTGTGGATGCGTTGCTGCTGCAGCGTTGCCTGCAGAACCTGCTGGTCAATGCACTGCGTTATGCCAAGGAGGTTTCAGTCACGCTGGAACGGGCGAACAGCGGGGTGCTGATCCATATCGACGACCGTGGCCCGGGGATTGCGCCGGGGCTGCTGGCGACCATTACCGACCCGTTCGTACGCGGCGAAGGGTCGCGCAACCAGTCCTCCGGGGGATACGGGTTGGGGTTGAGCATTGCGCAACGCATCGCTGGCAGCCATGGCGGTGAGCTGCTGCTGATGAACCGCGAAGGGGGTGGATTGCGGGTTAGCGTGTTGCTACCGGGGTGAGCCGTGTCGCTAGGGGCGGCGTGGCAGCTCGATTTTTGGGGTTGTGGCGCAGATCGCCGGGGCCGCGGTGCGGCCCTTTCGCGACACAAGGCGGTTCCCACAAGGTGCCCGGTTCGGGGCATTCCTGTAGGAGCGGCCTTGCGTCGCGATGGGCTGCAAAGCAGCCCCAGAACACTCAGCTCACCATCAGAAGATGCTGATCGGGTACTCGACGAATACGCGTACTTCGTTGCCATCGTCGTTGTAGCCGTTCTGCTGTACGGCGTTGTTGGTACGCACGAACGAGCTACGCAGCTTGATGGACAGGTCTTTGGCCGGGCCGTCCTGCACCACGTAACGGACCTGGTTGAAGATTTCGCGTTCCTTGCCTTCGCCGAAGCCCTGCGGGTTGGCGTTGTTGCGGGTGTTGATGTTGTCACCCACTACGTAGGCCAGCTTGTAGGTCAGGCCAGGGATGCCGTAGGCACCGAAGTCCAGGCCGTAGCCCAGCTGCCAGGAACGCTCGTCCTCGGCGTTGAAGTCGGACCAGTACGAGTTGGCCAGGTAGATGGTCGAACCACCGTCACCCACGCCGCCCTGGTTCTGGTACCAGCCGTAGTTGTAGCCGGTGCTGCCAGTGCTGCGCTGGTGGGCGAGGGTGAACGAGTGCGCACCATACGCGTAGGTGGCCGCCAGGCTCCAGATGGTGTTGGAGTCGCCGTTCAGGCCAGCGGCCTTGACGTACTTGTTGTTGATGTCCGACTTGTAGCCGTTGAAGTCCAGGGTCAGGGACTGGTCGCTGGCAATCGGGAAGACGTAGTTCAAGCCCAGGTAGTGCTTGCGCATTACGTCTTCGTTGTCTGCGGTGTACAGCGAGCCGGTGAAGTTGTCGCTGAACTTGTAGCTACCACCCAGCACGTTGATCGACTTCAGGCCACCACCATCACGACGCTCGGCGCTTTTGCGCGCTTCCTGGGTGAAGCGGCCGGCGTTCAGCTCCAGGCCCTTGATTTCCTTGGAGGTGATCAGGGTGCCGGTGAAGCTTTCTGGCAGCAGACGTGCGTCGTCGTACTGCAGCACTGGCAGTGCTGGCATCTGGTCACCGTACTTGAGCACAGTGTTGGAAATGCGGAACTTCACGGCTGCGCCACCACGCGCCAGGTTGTGCGGCGAGCTGGCGTTGCCGTCGGCGTTGGTGGTTTCGTGCGGCTTGAAGAAGTCGACACCCGCGCCACCGTTATGGCCTTTGCCGCCATCGAGGCGCAGGGCATACAGGCCGAATGCGTCGACGCCGACACCGACAGTGCCTTGGGTGAAACCGGAGGAGAAGTTGCCGATGACTGCTTGGCCCCATTCGATCTGGTCGTCGGTGCCGTGCTTCTTGTCACGGTTGATGTAAGCGTTGCGCAGAAGGACGTTGGCGTGGCTGTCCTCGATGAAGCCCTTGCTCTCGGCCTGATCATTGGCCTGTGCCTGGGTCGCGGCGATCATCGCCAGGGCGACCAGGCTGATCCTGGTTTTCAACATGTTGTTTTCCTTATCGCTTAATCAAAAACGCTCTGCAATACAACGCCAGGAACCAACGCCCCTACGTAGGTTCGACGCTATGCGGATCCAGACTTGAAGGCCGGCCGGTAACTGCACGGGCGGCCTCTGGCAGCAGCATGGCCAACGGAGGTGGCCAGCAGGCGTTGGGCCGAATCCTAGCCGCGTGCGATTACAAATGTCAAAAAGTCGTGAAATGCAGGTTGATATAACCAAGATCATCCCGTGATACGAGGCATTTCAATGCATGTCGGCGCTATAGGCGGGGATTTTATCTTTTTGTCAGAAACGGCATCTTGACTGCCCCGACAATTTACCGGGTGCGTGTGGGGAGGGGCGCGTGGCAGGTGCCAGCCTCTTCGCGGCTATCGCCGCCAAGAGGTCGGCACAGCTGTAATCGATTAGTGCCACACCGCCATCAGCGCTTGCATTTCAGCGTCGCTGATCAAACCTTGCGGGTAGCGTCCGGCAAGCAGACGTCGTGGGTCGGTCGTCCTGACCCTGATGCTTCCATGGTGTTTCAACCACGCCGCGACCCGCTTGAGCGATGGGTGACCAACTGCCGATGGGCGCAAAGCCGACTCACTTGCTGCGTTCATGTCTACACGTACTCCCTAACCCGTGAGCGGCTAATCTACGTAGGTATTGTTACAGCTCGGATAACCTGGCAGAGCCAAGCTATCTCCTTGAAAAACAATACAAAACCTATGCCAAAAACAAGCCGCCGGGCGTCGCCCGAAAAAAAGGCCCGTCAGCAGACGGGCCTCTTTGTCACCGGGCTGGCAATCAGCGCGTGACGGGTGCCGGCTGCTGCTGGGTCAGGCAGTGGATGTTGCCACCGCCCAACAGCAGCTCGCGCCCAGGAATCATCACCACTTCGTGGTCGGGGAATATCCGCGCAAGGATCGCTCTGGCTTCGGCATCTGCCGGGTCATCGAAGCTTGGCGCAATGATGCCGCCGTTGACGATCAGGAAGTTCACGTAGGAACCGGCCAGGCGCACCGAAGGGTCACGCTCCTGGCTGCCGGCCACGTGGTCGACACCGGCACATTCTTCAGCCGTGGCGTACAGCGGGCCTGGAATGGGCATTTTGTGCACGATGAATGCTCGGCCCTTGGCGTCACGGGTGTTCTGCAACACTTCCATGGCGGCATGGCAACGGGCGTAATTGGGGTCGTTGGAATCATCGGTCCAGGCCAGTAACACTTCGCCCGGGCGCACGTAACAGCAGAAGTTGTCGACGTGGCCGTCGGTTTCATCGTTGTACAGGCCATCGGGCAACCACACCACGGTATCCACCGCCAGGTGGTCGCGCAGCACCGCTTCGATTTGCTCGCGGGTCAGGTGCGGGTTGCGGTTGCGGTTGAGCAGGCATTCCTCGGTGGTGATCAGCGTGCCTTCACCGTCCACGTGGATCGAGCCGCCCTCGAGCACGAAGCCTTCGGTGTGGTAGCGCTGGCAGCGCTCCATTTCCAGCACCTTGGCCGCCAGCTCCTCGTCGCGGTTCCATGGCGCATACAGGCCACCATCGAAGCCGCCCCAGGCGTTGAAGCCCCAGTCCACACCGCGCACTTCGCCTTGGTCGTTGATGACGAAGGTCGGGCCGGTGTCACGCACCCAGGCGTCGTCGTTGCTGATTTCGACCACCCGAATGTTCGGCTGGTCGAGCTGGCGACGCGCGTTCTCGTACTGCCCTGCGGAAACCGCAACGGTAACCGGCTCAAAACGGGCAATGGCCTTGGCCAAGGCTACATGCGCTGCTTGCGCCGGTTTGCCACCCAGGCGCCAGTTGTCCGAACGCTCCGGCCAAACCATCCATACCTGGGTTTGCGGAGCCCACTCGGCGGGCATGTGGAAACCATCGGCACGTGGCGTGGAGTTGAGGGTTTTCATGGTTGACCTCTGTGATGGCCCTGGGCCGGATTGCGGTAAGACGTTGATCTATTTATAACCGATACATATCGATATTCAAAGCCTGATACGCCGGATTTTCAGACAAGCTGTTATCTCAATATCGATAGAAATCGAATTTAATGCGGGTTAACCCGTTAGCATCCATCGCTTGACCGCCTACCCTGGCCATATCGTACGCATCCTGTCACTGCTGAATGCGGAAATTTCCAGCAAGGGCGACTAGGGTCAATAGTTAACGAACGGCAAGCGAACCGCCATGAACATCATCCCGACTGCAATCCCCGATGTACTGATCATCGAGCCCACGGTTTACGGTGACAGCCGTGGCTTTTTCTTCGAAGCGTTCAACGCCCGCGAGTTCGCAAGGCAGACCGGGGTGAATGTCGAATTCGTCCAGGATAACCACTCGCGCTCGGTCAAGGGCGTGCTCCGCGGGCTGCATTTTCAGGTTGAGAATACCCAAGGCAAGCTGGTGCGCGTGGTTCAGGGCGAAATCCGCGATGTCGCCGTGGATGTGCGCAAAAGCTCGCCAACCTTCGGCCAGTGGGTCGCGGTGAATCTGTCGGCAGCCAACTACCGCCAGTTATGGATACCGGCAGGCTTCGCCCATGGCTTTGCGGTGCTGAGCGAGTCGGCCGAGTTCCTGTACAAGACCACCGATTACTACAACCCCGGCGCCGATCGCTGCATCCGCTGGGACGATCCGCACCTGGCCATCGACTGGGGGCTGCAGCAACTACCGCTGCTATCAGACAAGGACAAGCTTGGCCTGGCATGGGCAGAGGCGGAACTGCTGCCGTAACTAGCGCATAATTGCGCCAGACCTTTCTGGCGCATTTACGTGATGATTGCTAAACCCACGCCCCCACGCCGTCCCCGCTGGCGCAGCCTGGCCTTGCTGGCCCTGTGCCTGGCGCCGTTACTGTGGCCCCTGCACCACCTGGCCGAACGTTACTACCAGCAGGAACTGGCCTCGCAGAACCGCCAGACCCTGGACCTGTACGTAGCCAACCTGCTCGGCACCCTGCACCGCTATGAAACCTTGCCGCAGATCCTCGGCGACCTGCCGGCACTGCGCAGCGTACTGGCCGACCCATTCCGCCTGGAGGCGGTGACCAACGCCAACCGCCTGCTCAAGGGCATCGTGCAGCAGACCGGCGCCGAGGTGATGTACCTGATGGATGTCAGCGGCAACACCCTGGCAGCGTCCAACTGGGACAAGCACGACAGCTTCGTGGGCCGTAACTTCGCCTTCCGACCGTACTTCAACGAAGCCATGGCGGGCCACCTGGGCCGCTTCTTCGGCCAGGGCACAACGTCGGCCAAACGCGGCTACTTCTTCGCCGCCGCCGTACGTGATCGCGAGCGCATCGTGGGCGTGCTGGTGGTCAAGGTCGACCTCGACCACACCGAAACCCTGTGGGGCCGCACACCAGAGCAGCTGTTGCTGACCGATCACAATGGCGTGGTCATCCTCACTTCGCGGCCCGATTGGCGCTTCCGTGCCACCCGCGCACTGAGCGATGCCGAGCGTCAGGCCATCATCGCCATCCAGCCCTACCCCACCCAGGCTCCGCAACCGCTGGTGCTCGCCCCGGATGCCTGGATCACCCAGACCCGCGACATCAAGGAAACCGGCTGGCAGGTCAGCATCCTTGCCCCGCGCATGCTGGTAGACCGTTCGGTGCAAACGGTGATGGCCATTGGCGCCGGCACCCTGCTGGTGGCAATGCTGCTGGCCGGGCTGGTGATGCAACGGCGCCGCCACTACATTGACCGCATCGACTTCGAAGCCCGCGCCCGTCAGGAGCTGGAAAAGCGCGTAGCCGAACGCACCGCCGACCTCGAGGGCCTCAATACCCGCCTCAAGCGCGCCGTACTGGAGCGCGAAAACGCCCAGCAAGAGGCGGTGCGCGCCCAGGACGAGCTGGTGCAGGCCGGCAAGCTCTCGGTGCTTGGCACCATGTCGGCCAGTATCAGCCACGAACTCAACCAACCGCTGGCGGCCATTCGCAGCTACGCGGAAAACGCCGAGATCCTGCTCGACCACCAACGCACCGAGGACGCCCGCGGCAACCTCAAGCTGATTGGCGAGCTCACCGGGCGTATGGCGTCGATCATCGCCCACTTGCGGGCCTTCGCCCGCCGTGATCGGCATGCGCCGGAAAGCGTCGCCCTGCAGCCAGCCCTGGACGATGCCCTGGCGCTGCTGGCCAAGCGCCGCCGGGCAATGGCCGTGGAGCTGATTCGCGACCTGCCGGAAGCCACCTTGTGGGTACAGGCCGGTGAAACCCGCCTGCGCCAGGTGCTGGGCAACCTGTTGGCCAATGCCCTGGATGCCCTGACCGAAAAAGCCAACCCGCGCCGCCTGTGGCTAAGTGCCGAACAGCGTGATGACTGCGTCTACCTGTACATCCGCGACAATGGCCCCGGCTTCAGCCGCCAGGCCCTGGAGCATGCCAAGGAGCCGTTCTTCACCACCAAGACCCGCACCCAGGGCCTGGGCCTGGGGTTGGCCATCTGCGAAAGCCTGATGCGCGCCCTGGGGGGTGAACTGCTGCTGGCCAACCACCCGGAAGGTGGTGCTCTGCTGACCCTGCAGCTACGCAAGGCTGCGCCTGGCGCGACCTTGCCCAATTCGGAGGACCCCTCGGCATGACCCCCGAGACACAGATCGACAGCCAAGCCCAGGTCATCCTGGTCGACGATGACCCGCACCTGCGCCAGGCCCTGAGCCAGACCTTGGACCTGGCCGGGCTGAAAGTGGTCGCGCTGGGCGATGCCCAAGGCCTGGCTGAGCGTATCGAGAGCGACTGGCCCGGCGTGGTGGTCAGCGATATCCGCATGCCCGGCATCGATGGCCTGCAGCTGCTGGAGCAACTGCACGGCCGCGACAGCGAACTGCCCGTGCTGTTGATTACCGGGCACGGGGATGTGCCCCTGGCGGTACAGGCAATGCGCGCCGGTGCCTATGACTTTCTGGAAAAGCCCTTCGCCAGCGACGCACTGCTCGACAGCGTGCGCCGTGCCCTGGCGCTGCGCCGCCTGGTGCTGGACAACCGCAGCCTGCGCCTGGCGCTGAGCGACCGCCAGCAACTGGCCACGCGCCTGGTCGGCCACTCGCCGGCCATGCAGCGCCTGCGCGAGCAGATCGGCGCCTTGGCCGCAACCCGCGCCGATGTGCTGATCCTGGGCGAAACGGGTGCCGGCAAGGAGGTGGTCGCCCGCGCGCTGCATGACCTGTCCAGCCGCCGTGATGGGCCATTCGTGGCGATCAACGCCGGGGCATTGGCCGAGTCAGTGGTCGAAAGCGAACTGTTCGGCCATGAACCCGGGGCGTTCACCGGGGCGCAAAAACGGCGCATCGGCAAATTCGAGTTCGCCAACGGCGGTACGCTGTTCCTCGACGAAATCGAGAGCATGAGCCTGGACGTGCAGGTCAAGCTGCTGCGCATGTTGCAGGAGCGGGTGGTGGAACGCCTGGGCGGCAACCAGTTGATCCCGCTGGATATCCGCATTATCGCCGCCACTAAGGAAGACCTGCGCCAGGCCGCCGACCAAGGCCGCTTCCGTGCCGACCTGTACTACCGGCTGAACGTAGCGCCACTGCGTATCCCGCCGCTGCGGGACCGCGGCGACGATATCCTGGTGCTGTTCCAGCATTTTGCCGACGCTGCCAGCCAGCGCCACAGCCTGGCGCCGCACGCCTTGCTGCCGGCGCAGCGGGCGATGCTGCTGCGCCACACTTGGCCAGGTAACGTGCGTGAATTGCAGAACGCCGCCGAGCGTTTCGCCCTTGGCCTTGAGCTGGCGCTGGATGGTCAGCTGCCAGCGACTGCGGCTGCGGCGCCTTCGGTGTTGAGTGGCAACCTGAGCGAACAGGTCGAGCAGTTCGAGCGTTCGCTGATCGCCGCCGAGCTGGCCCAGCCCCACAGCTCCATGCGCAGCCTGGCAGAGGCGCTGGGCATCCCGCGCAAAACCTTGCACGACAAGCTGCGCAAGCATGGCTTGAGCTTCGAGGGCGCTAGCGGCGGGCACGACGACCATGAGGACAACCGTTGATGAGCACCGATAGCCAGTACCTGCAGTCCGTACTGCATGGCGACATCCCGCTGACCCGCGAAATGGGCCTGGAAGTGATTGATTGGCAACACCACACCCTGCGCCTGCAATTGCCGCTGGCGGCCAACGTCAACCACAAGAGCACCATGTTCGGCGGCAGCCTGTACTGTGCAGCCGTGCTTGTGGGCTGGGGCTGGTTGCACCTGCGGCTGCGCGAACTGGGGATAGATGACGGGCATATCGTCATCCAGGAAGGGCAAATCAGCTACCCGCTGCCGGTTACCGGGGCAGCAATAGCCCGTTGCGCGGCGCCGGAAGAGAAAACCTGGGAACGCTTCCTCACCCTGTACCAGCGCCGTGGGCGGGCGCGCTTGACGCTGGAAACCACGGTAAGCAATGCCGGGAGTGATGAGCCGGCCGTCACCTTCAACGGCCAGTACGTGCTGCACCGCTAAGAACGAAGGCTGTAGCGCCCCCTGTAGGAGCGGCCTTGTGTCGCGATGGGCTGCAAAGCAGCCCCGGCAATTTATGCACCATCCCCAAACCTTGGGGGCTGCGTTGCAGCCCATCGCAACACAAGGCCGGCCAGGCCCGCTAGATCAGCTCAAGAAAGGCCTGGCGCCACGCTGCCTTTGCCGGCAACGCCAGGAAATACGGGTTGAGCAAAGACTCGCGCGCCGGGTAACGGAACGGCAAACCGTCCAGCCCGATCACTTCACCACCCGCCCCTTCCACCACACCCTGGGCCGCCGCCGTATCCCACTGCGAAGTCGGCGCCAGGCGTGGATAACAATCGGCGCTGCCCTCGGCCAAAAGGCAGAACTTCAACGAGCTACCGATGTTGGCCAACTCCAGTTCACCCACTGCCGCACCCAGGCCCGCCAACAATGCTTCCTGTTCGGGGCTGGAGTGCCGGCGGCTGGCAACTACGGTAAACCGCTCACCCGCCGGCGGGGCGTTGCGCACCTGGATCGGCCGGGCCGCCTCACCCGCTTCTGCCCGCCAGGCCCCCAATTCGCGGCCCCCAAAGTAGCAGCGGCCATTGGTGGGCATCGATACCACGCCAAACACCACCTCGCCGTTTTCGATCAAGGCGATATTGACTGTGAACTCCTCGCTGCCGGCAATGAATTCCTTGGTGCCATCCAGCGGGTCCACCAGCCACCAGCGGCTCCAGCCCTGGCGCTCGGCCAGCGCAATGTTGCAGTCCTCTTCGGACAACACCGGAATCTGCGGCGCCAGCGCCAGCAGGCCATCGGCAATCACCCGGTGTGCTGCCAGGTCTGCGGCAGTCACCGGCGAATCATCGGCCTTGTTGGTCACTGCCACATCCGCACGCCAGAACGGCAGGATCGCCTCGCCCGCAGTCAAGGCCAACTTGACCACTTCAACCATCAGCTGCTCGTCGTTCATAGCGCCAGCAGCCCCCGCTGGATCAGCAGGTCGCGCGCCAGGTACAGCGCCGCCAGGGCGCGGCCTTCGGTGAACTGCGGATGCATGGCCAAGGCCGACAGCTCGCGCAGGTTGACCTTGTCGACCCGCATCGGCTCCGGCTCATCGCCTTCCAGGCGCTCTTCGTACAGGTCGGTGGCCAGCACCACCTGGATTTTCTGGCTCATGTAGCCCGGCGAAAGCGACAGCTCGGTCAGGTGCTCGAGCAAGTGCGCGCCAAGCCCGGCCTCTTCCTTGAGCTCGCGGTTGGCGGCTGCCAGCACATCTTCGCCGGGCTCGATCAGGCCCTTGGGCAGCGACAGCTCGTACTCATCGGTGCCACCGCAATACTCTTCCACCAGCACGGCGTGCTCGGCGTCGAGCATGGCCACGATCATCACCGCGCCATAGCCGTTACCCCGGCCGACCAAGCGCTCATAGGTGCGCTCGGCACCATTGCTGAAGCGCAATTGCACAGCCTCTACGCGGAACAGGCGGCTGCTGGCGACGATTTCGCGGCTGAGGACGGTGGGTTTCTGGCGCATGGGGCGGCTCCTTGGCGTGAACGGGTTACTATACCGTGGCTTGCCGACTGATCGAGAGTTTCCCATGCCTGTTCTTCCCTGGTCTGCCATCGATACCGTCCTGCTGGATATGGACGGTACCCTGCTCGACCTGCATTACGACAACCGCTTCTGGCTGGACCACCTGCCCCAGCGCTATGCAGAACTGCATGGGGTGAGCCGGGCCATGGCAGAAATGGAACTGCAACCGCTGTTCGAGCGCAATGCCGGCACGCTGAACTGGTACTGCCTAGACTTCTGGAGCCGGGAGCTGCGCCTGCCGATCCGGGAGCTGAAGCGGGAAATTGCCGACCTGATCGCGTTGCGCCCGGATGCCGACACGTTCCTGGCGGCGATTCGCGGTGCAGGCAAGCGCGTGGTGATGATCACCAATGCCCACCGTGATTCGCTGTCGCTGAAGCTCGAACGGGTGGAGCTGGCACCCTACTTCGAGCGGCTGATCAGCTCGCATGACTATGGTTACCCGAAGGAAAGCCCACAGTTCTGGGACGCCTTGCAGGCGGACATCGGTTTTGAGCCGGGGCGTAGCCTGTTCATCGATGACACCCTGGCGATACTGCGCAGCGCACGGCACTTTGGTGTGGCGCACCTGCTGGCTGTGCGCCAGCCGGATAGCCAGGCGCAGCCACGCGATACCGAAGAGTTTGCTGCGGTCGAGGATTACCGGCAGCTGTTGATTGGCTTGTAAGGGCCCTGGCACCGGCTACGCCGGTGTTCGCGGGCACGCCCGCTCCCACAGGTGACCACCGGCCTCTGGCCTTGCAGCAACCTCGTGGGAGCCGGCTTGCCGGCGATAGGGCCGATAAAGCCTGCAAAAATCACTCAGGAATACGCAGCGCCTGCCCAGGGTAGATCTTGTCCGGGTGCGAAAGCATCGGCTTGTTGGCCTCGAATATCTTGTTGTACTGGTTGGCATTGCCGTACACCGCCAAGGAAATGGCCGACAGCGTGTCACCCTTCTTCACCGTGACGAACCGGGCCGCCATCACCACCGCCCCAGTCACAGTGATCTGATCGTCTACGCTGGCCACACCATTGATATTGCCTGCCGCCAGAATGATCTTCTCCTTCTCTTCCTGGCTGGCCACCTCGCCCTTGAGAATGATCTTGTCACCTTCTACAGTAGCGCTGATATTCGGGTTGCCCAGGCCAACCTTGGCAACGTGTTCCTTGAGCTGCTCCTCAGCGTTGGCATTGCCTGGGGTCAGCAGGTCGATCAACTTCTCGCCGGCTTCTTTCACGAAACTGATCAGGCTCATTGCGTTCTCCTTGTGACATAAACCTCGGAGACGAAAGTCTAGGCCAGGATTTCCCTACCTGCCGCCTGCGACCAATCGACGCGCTCTATCAAGGCATAGACCTTAGCGATTAGACGCCACAGGCCCACGCGCCTAGGCTTGTGCTATACCCAGCCGCCGAATGAACAGCCCGCCCCGATGAACAGCAAACCTCCGGTCTGCACGGCCTCATCGCCCTTGTCCCTGCCAGCCGCCAGCAACACCTACGCATACGTCCAGCTCAGCGACGGTAAAGGTGACAGCACGCCGCTGGCCGAAGAGGTTGCGTTGGCCATCGTCTACAACGGCCTCAATCAGGCAGTGATGCTGGTCAGCCCGACCGACCTGGAAGATTTCGCCGTCGGTTTCAGCGTGGGCAGCGGCATCGTCGAAGGCACCACGGAAATCTACGACCTGAAGCTCTCGGGCAGTGGCTCGGCCCTGTATGCAGACCTGGAAATATCCAGCCGAGCCTTCTGGAGCCTGAAAAACCAGCGTCGGCAGCTGGCCGGCACCAGTGGCTGCGGCCTGTGCGGGGTCGAGGCGCTGGAGCAGGCGTTGCCCGAACTGGCCGTGCTGCCCGGTGCGCCGCTGCCACCGGCAGCATGGCTGGTGGGCCTGCGCGAGCGCATCGATGCGTTTCAGCCGCTGGGCCAGCACTGCGGGGCGGTGCATGCCGCGCTGTTCATGGACCGCCACGGCGAACTGCTGCTGGGCCGTGAAGACATTGGCCGGCACAACGCCCTCGACAAGCTGATCGGCGCGCTGCTGCGCCAGGGCATCGACAGCCAGGGCGGCCTTGCGATCGTCACCAGCCGCTGCAGCCTGGAATTGATACAGAAGGTGCTGCGCGCCGGCATCCAGACCTTGGTCAGCCTGTCCGCCCCCACCGGGCTTGCCCTGCAATGGGCGCGCAAGCACAACCTCAACCTCATTCATCTACCCAAGCACAGCGCACCGCGGGTCTATAGCCCCGCGGCGGAGTCGTAACAGTCGTGACCTCGTACCAACACCTACCGGACAATGCCCCAGCCTCAACCCCTCGCTACAAGCCCTACCACGGCCCTGCCGGTGGCTGGGGCGCGCTGCGCAGCGTGGCCAAGGCCTGGGTTGGCAGCGATAACGCGCTGAAGAACCTTCGCGCCCTGCTCAAGACCAACCAGAACGGCGGTTTCGACTGCCCAGGCTGCGCCTGGGGCGATTCGCCAGAAAGCGGCATGGTCAAGTTCTGCGAGAACGGCGCCAAGGCCGTGAACTGGGAGGCCACCAAGCGACGTGTCGATGCTGCTTTCTTCGCCCGTTACAGCGTCACCGCCCTGCTGCAGCAAAGCGACTACTGGCTGGAGTACCAGGGCCGCCTGACCGAGCCGATGGTCTACGACGCGACCAGCGACCGCTATCAGCCGATCAGCTGGAACGCCGCTTTTGCCCTGGTTGCCCGCGAGCTGAACAAGTTGGCCACCCCTGACCAGGCCGAGTTCTATACCTCGGGGCGGGCCAGCAACGAGGCAGCCTACCTGTACCAGTTGTTCGTGCGCGCCTTCGGCACCAACAACTTTCCCGACTGCTCGAACATGTGCCACGAGGCCAGCGGCGTGGCGTTGGGGCAAAGCATCGGGGTGGGCAAAGGCACGGTCAGGTTCGACGACTTCGAACATGCCGACGCGATTTTTGTCTGGGGCCAGAACCCCGGCACCAACCACCCGCGCATGCTCGACCCGCTGCGCGACGCGGTGAAACGTGGCGCTCAGGTAGTTTGCATCAACCCGCTCAAGGAGCGTGGCCTGGAGCGCTTCCAGCACCCGCAGAACCCGCTGGAAATGCTGACCAACAGCGACCGCCCAACCAACACGGCATTCTTCCGGCCGGCGCTGGGTGGCGACATGGCGCTGCTGCGTGGCATGGCCAAGTTCGCCCTGCAGTGGGAGCGTGAAGCCCAGGCCAGGGGTGAACCAGCGGTGTTCGACCATGCCTTCATCGCCGAGCACGGCCATGGCGTGGACGATTACCTGGCCGTGGTAGATGCCACGCCATGGGACCACATCCAGGCGCAATCCGGCCTGCCCATGGCCGACATTGAGCTGGCCGCGCGCATGTACTGCCGCGCCAAGCGGGTCATCATGTGCTGGGCGATGGGTATTACCCAACACCGCCACTCGGTGCCGACCATTCAGGAAATCGTCAACCTGCAGATGCTGCGCGGCAATATCGGCGCACCTGGCGCAGGCCTATGCCCGGTACGTGGCCACAGCAACGTGCAGGGCGACCGCACCATGGGCATCAACGAGCGCCCACCCATGGCGCTGCTCGATGCCATGGAAAAGCGCTTCGGCTTCCCCGTGCCACGGCACAACGGCCACAACACTGTCGAAGCGATTCACGCCATGCTCGACGGCCGGGCCAAGGTGTTCATCGGCCTGGGCGGCAATTTCGCCCAGGCCACACCGGACACCGAGCGCACGGCGCAGGCGCTGCGCAACTGCGAGCTGACCGTGCACATCAGCACCAAGCTCAACCGCAGCCACCTGGTTCATGGCAAGCAAGCGCTGATTTTGCCGTGCCTGGGCCGTACCGACATTGACCTGCAGGCCGACGGGCCGCAAGCGGTAACGGTCGAAGACTCGTTCAGCATGGTGCACGCATCCAATGGCCAGCTCAAACCACTGTCTTCGCAGATGCGCTCGGAGCCCGCGGTCATTGCTGGCATCGCCGCCGCGACGCTGGGCAATAAACCCGTGGACTGGCACTGGCTGGTCGCCGACTATGCGCGCATCCGCGACCTGATCGCCGACACCATCACAGGCTTCAGCGGCTTCAATGAACGCCTGCAGCACCCAGGTGGCTTCTACCTGGGCAATAACGCCGCCAGCCGCACATGGAAGACCAACACCGGCCGCGCCAACTTCAAGGCCAACCTGCTGCCCGATACGCTGCTTGACGAGCGTGTGCGTGCCAGCGGCCAGGTGCCGGACCTGATCATGCAGTCGATGCGCTCGCACGATCAGTACAACACCACCATCTACGGCCTGGACGACCGCTACCGTGGCGTGCGCGGCCAGCGTGAAGTGCTGTTCGCCAACGAAGCCGACATCATCCGCCTGGGCTTCCAGCCAGGGCAGAAGGTCGACATCCTGTCGTTGTGGGGGGATGAACACGTACGCCGGGTGCGCGGCTTTACCCTGCTGGCGTTCGATATTCCGGCCGGGCAGGCGGCGGCGTATTACCCGGAGGTGAACCCGCTGGTGCCGCTGGAGAGCATTGGCGATGGCAGCCATACGCCAACCTCGAAGTTCATCGCCATCAAGCTGGAGCGGGCGCAAGACGACGGGCGTATCCTGTAATAGAGGTGCCAGCCTTGTTCGCGGCTAAAACCGTTCCCACAGGCTGGAGCAAAACCCTGTCGAAGCGGCTTCAGCCCCGAACAGGCCAGAGGCTCCAAAAACGAAAAAAGCCCTGTTCCGCAAGGTTCAGGGCTTTTGCCATAAAGATCTCAGACAGCCGAAAGCGGTTTAAGTTTCACAACAAATACAGTGACTTAGAGAATTGTGTACAACTCGTGTTACTCGTCGGATTTCCGTTGCCAGCCACCTCGCTTAGCCTCAAATTCGCCTCGTCATCCTTATGAGGCTCTCTTGATGAAGAAGTACTCCTCGATTTTGTTGTTGTCTTTTCAGCTTGCTCAGCGGCGTTGCCATGGCAGGCGGCACCACCGAGGCCGGCATTGGCGGCGCATTGGGTGGGGTACTGGGCTCCGTTGTCGGTAACTCCATCGGCGGTAGCACTGGCGGCGCCATTGGTGCTGGCCTGGGCGGTGCGGCCGGCGGTGCGTTGGGTGCCGACAAGCGCCAGCGCGGTGAAGCCGCTATTGGCGGTGCCCTGGGCGCGGCAGGCGGTAACGTGGTGGGTCGCTCGGTAGGCGGCACTACTGGTAGCTACATCGGTGCAGCCGCCGGCGGCGGTGCTGGCGGTGCGCTGGGTAACTACCTGGGCAACAAGGCCGACGACGATGAGCGCCATGACGACCGTCGCTACCGCCGTGGCTACGATGACCGTCGCCACTACGACCGCGGCCATCACTACGGCCACCGCAAGCACAAGCGCCACTGGCGCGACTAACGCCTGAGGGCCCTGCCCCGGCAACAAAAACCCCGCCCCTCCCGGCGGGTTTTTTTATGCGTGTTGTTCCAGCACCAAGCCGGAAAGAATCACCTGAAGCGCCTCTGGCAACGCCACAGGCCGGCCCCTGACACGCTCGATGAAGACTTGCACCACCGTGCCCGCCGCACAGGCCTCGGGCTCACCTGGGCGATACAACGCCAGGCGGTACTCCACCGTACTGCCCGCCAGGCGCGTTACGCCCAGCCCAACTTCCAGCACATCCGGGAAGCCCGGCAATGCATAGAAATCTGCTGCCGAACTGACCACGAAAGCCGCCAGCTCGCCGTCACGCAGGTCCAACTCGGCCTGCTCGACCAGAAACGCCTGGATCGCCGCTTCGAAGAAGCCGTGCACCGTGGCCCCGGCGATATGACCGTTCAGGTCGTTGTCCTGCGGGCGGGTGAGAATCGGGTGAAAGTGGGAGAAGGCAGTGCGCTGAGGGGATTCGGTCATCTGGCTGACTCTTGTCTTCGCAATGGATGCTGACAGTGAAACAGAAAAACCAGGTTCCCGCTGCCTGCACCTCACCCTGTAGGAGCGGCCTTGTGTCGCGATGGGCCGCAAAGCGGCCCCGACAATTTATGCAGTGACGCTAAAACCCCGGGGCCGCTATGCGGCCCATCGCGACACGAGGCCGCTCCTACAAGGCATTGCATCAGCCGGATAACAAAAAAGCCGCCACTGCTGGCGGCTTTCTCATTGCGGCTGGTTGCAGCTTACAGCTGCGGACCAGCGGCCTTGATGGCGTCGGAAACTTCAAACTTCTTGAAGTTCTCGATGAACAGCTTGGCCAGGCCTTTGGCAGCCTCGTCGTAGGCAGCTTTGTCAGCCCAGTTGGTACGCGGGTTGAGCAATTCGGTATCAACGCCTGGGACGGCCTTCGGTACGTCCAGGTTGATGATGTCCAGGTGCTCGGTTTCAGCACCGACCAGCACGCCGCTCTGGATGGCAGCGATCACCGCGCGGGTGGTCGGAATGCTGAAGCGCTTGCCAACGCCGTAGCCACCACCGGTCCAGCCGGTGTTGACCAGGTAGACCTTGGAGTTGAAGCCCTTGATACGCTTGATCAGCAGCTCGGCGTACTCGCCAGCCGGGCGTGGGAAGAACGGTGCACCGAAGCAGGTCGAGAAGGTCGACTTGATGCCGCCGCCCGAGCCCATTTCGGTGGAGCCGACCAGCGCGGTGTAACCGGACAGGAAGTGGTAGGCAGCCTGTTCGTTGTTCAGGATCGACACCGGAGGCAGAACACCGGTCAGGTCGCAGGTCAGGAAGATCACTGCGTTTGGCTCACCGCCCAGGTTCTTGTCCGAACGCTTGGCAACGTGCTCCAGCGGGTAGGCCGCACGGCTGTTCTGGGTCAGGCTGACATCGGTGTAGTCAGCGTGCTTGTTGGCGTCGAGAACGACGTTTTCCAGCACAGCACCGTGCTTGATGGCTTTCCAGATGACCGGCTCGTTCTTCTCGGACAGGTCGATGCACTTGGCATAGCAGCCGCCTTCGATGTTGAAGACAACGCCTTCGCCCCAACCGTGCTCGTCGTCACCGATCAGGTAACGGCTTTCGTCGGCCGACAGGGTGGTTTTGCCGGTGCCGGACAGGCCGAAGAACAGGGTTACATCGCCTGCTTCGCCGATGTTGGCCGCGCAGTGCATTGGCAGCACGTCGGCAGCCGGCAGCAGGAAGTTCTGCACCGAGAACATGGCTTTCTTCATTTCACCGGCGTAGCGCATGCCGGCGATCAGCACTTTCTTCTGCGCGAAGTTGATGATCACGCAACCGTCGGAGTTGGTGCCATCACGCTCAGGTACGCACTCGAAGTTTGCCACGTTGAGCACCTGCCACTCGCCGCGACCCACCGGGTTGTACTGCTCAGGGTTGATGAACAGGCAACGGCCGAACAGGTTCTGCCAGGCAGTCTGGGTGGTCATTTTCACCGGCAGGTAGTGCTCGGCGGCAGCCCCTACGTGAACGTAGGAAACGAAGTGATCCTGGGCGTTGTTGAACGCCTCGACGCGGTCCCACAGGGCATCGAACTTGTCGGCCGGGAACTTGCGGTTGATCGGGCCCCAGGCGATGGCGTCCTGGGTGGAAGGCTCTTCGACGATGAAACGGTCAGCCGGCGAACGGCCAGTACGGTGACCGGTCTCCACGACCAGCGCGCCGGTATCGGCTAGTACACCTTCACCGCGTTGCAGCGCTTCTTTTACCAGCTCATCGACGCTCAGGTCGGTGTACACGGTGTTATTGGCTTGCGTCATGAGATACCCCATCCGGCCCGAGGCCGAGTGCTCCAAACGTTTTGTAGTTATTTCGAAAAAACTACTACAGCGAAAAAAGTGGCCGGATTATGCCAGAAAAGCCCAAAAAAAGTAGGCCCCTCCTGTCAGAACTGCGTTTTTGCGCAATTCGACAGGAGATTTTCCTGAGCTTAAACGTTTCAGTGGCGAGTTTCTGAGGCTACGTCCGTGCCGCCGCCGGCAAACAGTTGCGCCACATCGCTGGCGTCGAAGAAATAGCGCTGGTTGCAGAACTGGCAATCGATTTCTACCTGCCCGCCGCACTCTTGCACCAGTGCCTTGGCGTCATGCTCACCCAAGCTGACCAGGGCATTGCCGGAACGTTCGCGTGAGCAGCTGCATTTGAAGCGCAGCGGCTGTTCATCGAACAGGCGCACGGCATCTTCGTGGTACAGGCGGTGCAGCAGGGTTTCATTGGCTTCTGCCCACTCTTGCGGCTTGAGGGTTTGGGCCAGGGCAACCACGTGCTGCCAGCTGTCTTCGCGCTCTTCATCGTCCGGCTGGCGATCGCGTGGCAGTTGCTGCAGCAGCAGGCCGCGCGCCTTGCCAGCTTCGGCATTCAGCCAGAACCGCGTGTTCAACTGCTGGGACTGAACGAAGTAATTGGTGAAGCACTCCGAGAGGTTGGCACCATCGAGGTCGACAGTCCCTTGGTAACGCTGGCCCTTGACCGGGTCGATGGTCAGGGTCAGGTGGCCGTCGGGCATCAGCTGCGCCAGGCTGGCGTCGGCCGGGATCTGATCCGCTTCATATCTGGCCATGCCGCGGATGTCACGGTCACCGGAGCATTCGACCATCAGCAGCGGGATCGGCCCGGCGGAGCGCGCCTGCAGTATCAGCAGGCCGTCGAACTTCAAGGCACCGACCAGCAAAGCGGTGGCGGCCATCAGCTCGCCAAGCAGGGTTTGCACCGGCTGTGGGTATTCATGACGCGCCAGCACTGCAGCGTAGCTGTCATCGAGAGACACCCACTCGCCGCGCACATCGCGCTCGTCGAAGATGAAACGTTGGGTGAAATCTTTTTCTGGCAAGTCGCTCATGGTTGTCTGGCTATCTGAAAATGATGACAAAATAATGAAAGGGAATCAGTAATCCCATCGCAGAGCGCCTTCAGGCGCTCGTTTCCCTTATAGGAGATAGAGGTATCTTATGGATAATCGACCACTGTTCCAAGCAAGGTGGTCCTGGGGACCGCTGGCAGCCTGCACGCTGCTGCCGATCGCTCTACTGTGTTTCTGGTTATGGCCTTTTGGCCAGATCCTGTGCCTGACTTTCGACGAGTGGCTTTTCCGCAGCCTCAATGCACCGTTGGCTGACAACACCACCTGGCGCTATATCTGGACCGTGGGCAGCATGCGCCCGTTCGACATCGTGGTCGGCCTGATCCTGCTGGCACTGCTGATTCGCGGTGATTGGGTGTTCAAGGCAGCACAGGTTCGCCAGGCGTTTTTTGGCTTTCTGGTCACGCTGCTTCTCTTAGTGGTGATTCGCGCGCTGTTTTCCAAGTGGGTGGATGCCGCGGGCTGGCAACACAAGAGCCCCTCGATGATGTTCGCCGACGTGGTGCACCTGAGCGACTACTACCCCCACCTGGAAGCCAAGTGGGAGCTGAAGGACCGCTCCAGCAAGAGTTTCCCCGGCGACCACGCCTCGGTGTTGTTGATCTGGGCATTGTTCATGAGCGTGTTCAGCCGCCGCCTGGTGCAGTTCGTGGTGATCTGGGCGCTGGCGGTGCTGTTCATGCTGCCGCGCCTGGTGGCCGGCGCGCACTGGGGGCAGGATGACTACATCGGCGGGTTGCTGATGGCAGTGCTGGCGTTGGGCTGGAGCTATTACACGCCGTTGGCGGCCAAGGGTAGCGCGGCACTGATGCGCTGGACGGCGCCGTTGTTCTCGATTGCTGCAAAATTGCCGTTGGTCGGGCGGTTGGCGGTAGTCCGCTAGCCCCCTGAGGCTGCTGCGCAGCCCATCGCGGCACGAGGCCGCTCCTACAGCACTGCGTGCACCCTTGTAGAAGCGGCCCCGGCTATTCGAAGTTCCCATGCAGCTGGTGAATCTGCCGCCGCTGCTTCTTGTTCGGCCGACCATCGGTAGTTACCCCCATCGCCCCTGCCTTGCGCATTTCGGCTGCCTGCTCCCTGCGCCGCACACTCTCTTCAGTCTCTTCATACAGCGTCTGCGCCTCGGGCGCCCCCCGCCGCACCACCGACAACGCCTTCACCACCACGGTGCGCTCATCGAAGCCGGTTCGCAGCACGAATTCGTCGCCCACGCGCGGCTCCTTGCCCGGCTTGCAACGCTCGCCCCGGCAATGCACCTTGCCGCTCTCGATCGCGGCCTTGGCCAACGCCCGCGTTTTGTAGAAACGCGCCGCCCACAGCCATTTGTCCAGGCGCACCTTATCGTCGTCTTCGGCTTTTTGTGCCATTGCGTTTCCTCGGATTCTGTCTTTCATCGAACTGTACTACCTTCACTTACGGATGCAAAAAGTCCCCGCCGTGCTTACAGTTCACCACCTCATTCGCAGGGTGTGCTTAGTGAAGACATTTGACCATTTGACTGTGATCGGCCTGCGTGAGTGGGTCGCCTTGCCCGACCTCGGTGTGGCCGGGCTGCGCGCCAAGATCGACACCGGCGCCAGTACCTCCAGCCTGCACGCCACCGATATCGAACCCTTCGAGCGTAATGGCCAACCCTGGGTGCGCTTCACCGCGCACCTGGGCACGGTGGTGCAACTGCGCCATCGCCGCTGCGAAGCACCCTTGGTGAACAGAAAGATCATCCGCAGCTCTAACGGGCATGCCCAGACCCGTTATGTCATTCGTACGCCACTGGCGTTGGGTGACCGCGTGTGGGAGGTGGAATTCACCCTGGCCTGCCGCAAGAGCATGCGCTACCGCCTGCTGCTCGGCTCAAAAGCCCTGGTGCAGGGCCAGCTGGTGGTCAACCCAGGCGTAAAGTACGTGCAAGACAAACCGGCCTTCCCGGCCACCCTTTCCCCTGTCACAGGTGCTGCATGAAGATCGCTGTGCTGTCGCGCAATCCGCGTCTGTATTCCACCCGCCGCCTGGTCGAAGCCGGTACTCAGCGTGGCCACGAAATGGTGGTGATCGATACCTTGCGGGCCTACATGAACATTGCCAGCCACAAGCCGCAGATCCACTACCGCGGCAAGCCGCTGGAAGGTTTCGATGCCGTGATCCCGCGGATTGGCGCCTCGGTAACCTTCTACGGCTGTGCGGTGCTGCGCCAGTTCGAAATGATGGGCGTGTACCCGCTCAACGAGTCGGTGGCTATCGCCCGCTCGCGCGACAAGCTGCGCTCGCTGCAGCTGTTGTCACGGCGCGGCATTGGCCTGCCGATCACCGGTTTCGCCCACTCGCCCGACGATATCCCCGACCTGATCCGCATGGTCAACGGTGCCCCCCTGGTGATCAAGGTGCTGGAAGGCACGCAGGGTATCGGCGTGGTGCTGTGCGAAACCCCGCAGGCAGCCGAGTCGGTGATCGAGGCGTTCATGGGCCTGAAGCAGAACATCATGGTGCAGGAGTACATCAAGGAGGCCGGCGGTGCGGATATCCGCTGCTTCGTGGTGGGGGACAAGGTGATTGCCTCGATGAAACGCCAGGCCAAGCCTGGTGAGTTTCGTTCCAATCTGCACCGTGGCGGGGTCGCCAGCCTGATCAAGATCACCCCCGAAGAGCGCATCACCGCGATTCGCGCAGCCAAGGTGATGGGTTTGAGTGTCGCGGGCGTGGATATCCTGCGCTCCAACCATGGGCCGTTGGTGATGGAGGTGAATTCATCGCCAGGCCTGGAAGGCATTGAAGTGACCACTGGCAAGAACGTGGCCGGGATGATCATCGAGCACCTGGAGAAGAATGGCGGGCCGAATCAGACCCGGACCAAGGGGAAAGGCTGATTCACCCGGCCCTAGCGCCGGCAAGCCCACAGGTACTGCACAGTTTTCAGACTTTGTGCATGATCTGTGGGAGCTGGCTTGCCGGCGATAGGGGCCGGCCAGCCAACCAAGTTCAAACGGCGTTACGCGGCAGCAACAGCCCCAACGGCAACCGCACCCGTGCCTCGATACCGCCGCCGGACCGGTTGCGCAGCTCGACATTGCCGCCATGCTGCGCCGCAATACGCTTGACGATGGCCAACCCCAGCCCGGTCCCCTTGCCACCCCGCGCCCGGTCACCCCGGATGAACGGGTTGAAGATGGTCTCCAGCTCCGACTCATCAATGCCGGTACCGCGGTCCAGCACACTCAGCACCACGTACGGCGCACTTTCGTCACCCGAGACATAGGCTGCCACCTCGACCCCTTTGCCTGCGTGGTGCAAGGCGTTGCCGATCAGGTTGCCCAACATGCGCTTGAGCGACACGCGGCGCAGCGGGAACGGCGGGATCGGCTCCAGGCACAGACGCACACGTTCTTCCGGCTGGTTGTAGGGGGCGACCACCTCGCGCACCAGATCCGCCAGGTCGACCTCTTCGACCGGCTCGTCCCGGCCATCACGGATGAACGCCAGGAACTGGTCGAGAATCGCGTCCATGTCTTCGATATCACGGACCATATCGTCGCTCAGGTCGTTGTCGCTGTTGAGCAACGACAACGACAAACGCAGGCGCGTGAGCGGTGTACGCAAGTCATGCGAGACCCCGGCCAGCATCAGCTCGCGTTCGCGCCCGGCCTGCTCGACGTCTTCGGCCATCTGGTTGAAGGCCTTGTACACCTCGGTCATCTCGCTGGGGGTGTCGCTGATCGGCAACCGCACGCTGCGCCCCTGGCCCAGCTGGCGGGCGGCGAACACCAGGCGCTTGAGCGGCTGGTTCAACTGCCGCACGAAGATCCACGCCGAAGCGGTGGACAACAGGCCAATGGCCAGGAACCAGCCCAGCACGTTCCAGATTTTCTGCCCGCGTAGCGGGTGCGGGTACAACGGCACCTTCAACCAGCCCGGGCCCAGGCTCGGCGCGTTTACCCACAGCGCCGGCGGCGCATGAATGCGCAGGCGTACTTCGGTGTCCTCGCCCAGCTCGGCCTGCATCTGGCGTTGGTAGATTTCGCTGTAGGGCCAGTGCTGCTCGCCTTCGGGCACGCCCGAGCCGGTCACACGAATGAGGCCTGCCGCCTCGGCGATCTTGTCGCGGTTTTCTTCGTCGGCAGCCCAATACGCGCGCAAAGTCAGCGCCACACCGTGGCTGTACTGCCGGTCGACCAGTACGTCCTCGTTCATCAGCAGGTAGACCAGGGTCAGGGCCTTGGAGAACAGGACAACGATCAACACCAGCCACAGGGTGCGAGCGAAGAAGCTTTGCGGAAACCAGAGCGGTGTTTTCATCGACGGTCAGGCATCACTTTCCGGCGTTTCCGTCCGGCACGAACACGTAGCCTACGCCCCACACGGTCTGGATGTAGCGGGGCTTGGACGGGTCGGGCTCGATCATGCGCCGCAGGCGCGAAATCTGAACGTCGATGGAGCGCTCCAGGGCATCCCATTCACGGCCACGGGCCAGGTTCATCAGCTTGTCGCGGGTCAGCGGCTCGCGGGCATGCATGACCAGCGCCTTGAGCACGGCGAACTCACCGGTCGTGAGCATGTGCACTTCGTCGCCACGCTTGAGTTCGCGGGTGGCCAGCGACAACTCGTAGTCGCCGAAGGTGACCGACTCGTCTTCGCTACCCGGTGCCCCTGGCACGGTGGGTGCTTGGCGGCGCAGCACGGCCTTGACCCGGGCCATCAGCTCGTCCGGGTTGAACGGCTTGCCCAGGTAGTCATCGGCCCCCAGCTCCAGGCCCTTGATGCGGCTGAGCTCGTCACCCTTGGCAGTGAGCATGATGATCGGGATCTGGTTGTTGTGCTGGCGCAGGCGCTTGCACGCCGACAGGCCGTCTTCGCCTGGCAGCATCAGGTCCAGCACCACCAGGTTGAACACCTCGCGGGAGAGCAGGCGGTCCATCTGTTCGGTGTTGGGCACCGCGCGGGCTCGGTAGCCTTTGCTGGTGAAGAAACGTTCCAGCAGGCTGCTCAGCCCCGGATCGTCGTCGACGATGAGAATCTTTTCACCTTCTGCGGTGTTCGGCGTGCCGGTCATGAATAACTCCTCTGAGATCGCCGCGCATTATGGCGTAGCCATTGCAACGCGTGCCGTGAGCATTGTTAGCAGATTTTTCCCCGGGCGCCAGTTCCGACTGGCCGGGCGCCATCACCGCAAGCGGTTTGCGATGGGTATAATGCGCCGCTTTCATCCTGCGTCGCCGGGCGAAAGCCCATAGGCGACCCCCGTATTCACAAATGTCAGGTGGTTTACATGGACAGCATCAACAGCCGTATCGCCGAGGAACTGGGCGTACGCCCCCAGCAGGTCGAGGCGGCCGTGGGCCTGTTGGACGAAGGCTCGACCGTGCCTTTCATCGCCCGTTACCGCAAGGAAGTGACCGGTAGCCTGGACGACACCCAGCTGCGCCATCTGGAAGAGCGCCTGCGCTACCTGCGCGAACTCGACGAACGCCGCGCCAGTATCCTGTCCAGCATCGAGGAACAGGGCAAGCTGACCCCGGAACTGGCCCGCGAAATCAAGCTGGCTGACACCAAGACCCGCCTCGAAGACCTGTACCTGCCTTACAAGCAGAAGCGCCGCACCAAGGGCCAGATCGCCCTCGAAGCCGGCCTCGGCGAGCTGGCCGACGGCCTGTTCAACGACCCGTCACTGACCCCGGAAAGCGAAGCGGCACGCTTCGTCGATGCCGACAAGGGCGTGGCCGACGTGAAGGCCGCCCTGGAAGGCGCCAAGTACATCCTCATGGAGCGCTTTGCCGAAGACGCCGCGTTGCTCGACAAACTGCGCAGCTTCCTCAAGCAGGAAGCCGTGCTCAGTGCCCGGGTGGTGGCCGGCAAGGAAGAGGAAGGCGCCAAGTTCCGCGACTACTTCGCCCATGACGAGCTGTTGCGCACCGCCCCTTCGCACCGCGCCCTGGCAATTTTTCGCGGGCGCAACGAGGGCGTGCTGAGCGCTTCGCTGAAAGTCGGTGAAGAACTGCCGGGTACCCTGCACCCGTGCGAGCTGATGATCAGCAACCACGTCGGCATCGAGAACCGCAGCCGCCCGGCCGACAAATGGCTGGCTGAAGTGGTGCGCTGGACCTGGAAGGTCAAGCTCTACACCCACCTGGAAACCGACCTGTTCGGCGAACTGCGCGACAACGCCGAAGGCGAGGCGATCAACGTGTTCGCCCACAACCTGCACGACCTGCTGCTGGCGGCCCCGGCCGGCCCGCGCGCCACACTGGGCTTCGACCCTGGCCTGCGCACTGGCTGCAAGATCGCCGTGGTCGACGCCACCGGCAAGCTGCTGGACCACACCACGGTCTACCCGCACGCCCCGAAAAACGACTGGGACCGGACCATCGCCATCATGGCCGCGCTGTGCGCCAAGCACTCGGTGGAGCTGATTGCCATCGGCAACGGTACCGCCAGCCGCGAAAGCGACAAGCTGGTCGCCGAACTGGTCAAGAAATATCCAGCCCTGAAAATCACCAAGGTCATGGTCTCCGAAGCCGGCGCGTCGGTGTACTCGGCCTCGGAACTGGCCGCCCGCGAATTCCCGGACCTGGACGTATCGATCCGTGGCGCCGTATCGATTGCCCGCCGCCTGCAGGACCCGTTGGCCGAACTGGTGAAGATCGATCCGAAATCCATCGGCGTTGGCCAATACCAGCACGATGTCTCGCAGTTGAAGTTGGCCCGTGGCCTGGACGCCGTGGTCGAGGACTGCGTGAACGCCGTGGGCGTGGATGTGAATACCGCCTCGGTGGCACTGCTGACGCGCATCTCCGGGCTTAACGCCACGCTGGCACAGAACATTGTCGCGCACCGCGACGCCAACGGCCCGTTCGCCACCCGCGCGGCGCTGAAAAAGGTCAGCCGCCTGGGCGAAAAAACCTTCGAGCAGGCTGCCGGCTTCCTGCGGGTGATGAACGGCGACAACCCGCTGGACGCCTCGGCGGTTCACCCCGAAGCCTACCCCCTGGTACAGCGCATCGCCGCCGATACCGACCGCGACATTCGCTCGCTGATCGGCGACAGCAGCTTCCTCAAGCGCCTGGACCCCAAGCGTTTCACCGACGAAACCTTCGGCCTGCCGACCGTGACCGACATCCTGCAGGAGCTGGACAAACCCGGCCGCGACCCACGCCCGGAATTCAAGACCGCCACCTTCCAGGATGGCGTCGAAGACCTCAAGGACCTGGAGCCAGGCATGATCCTCGAAGGCGTGGTGACCAACGTCACTAACTTCGGTGCCTTCGTCGATATCGGCGTACACCAGGACGGCCTGGTGCATATCTCGGCGCTGTCGGAGAAGTTCGTCAAGGACCCGCGCGAGGCGGTCAAGGCCGGCGACGTGGTCAAGGTCAAGGTCATGGAGGTGGACATCCCGCGCAAGCGCGTGGGCTTGTCGATGCGCATGAGCGACACCCCGGGCGAAAAGGTCGAAGGCAACCGCGGCGGTAACCGTGGCCCGGCAGGCAACCGCCAGCAACAGGCGCCGCGCCAACGTGAAACCGCTTCCGCGGCTCCGGCCAACAACGCCATGGCCGCACTGTTCGCCAATGCCAAGCAGCTGAAGAAGAAGTGATGGACATACCACGCGAATATGTCGAAAGCGCCTTCAGCCAGCTCCTTGGCTGCCGCCTGCAACGCCTGGAACCCGGCGTTGCCGAGGTCGCCCTGGCGTTGCAGCCGCAGTTGCGCAACCGTGGCCAGAAGCTGCACGGCGGGGCTATTTTCAGCCTGGTGGACATCGCCATGGGCCTGGCCTGTTCGGCCAACCATGGCTTTGACCAGCAAAGCGTCACCATCGAATGCAAGATCAACTACATGCGCGCCGTCAGTGACGGTGAGGTCCTGTGCACCGCCCGCGTGCTGCATGCCGGGCGGCGTACCCTGGTGGTCGACGCCGACGTAGTCCAGGGCGACAAACTGGTGGCCAAGGCGCAAGGAACCTTTGCGGTTCTCTAGCTCACCAAGCAGTATCTGCGGTATTTTCAGCAGTGCGCTGGCACTGCTGGACCCGCGTAAACCAGGCGACAACGCCAGTTCCTTTCTCCCTACCCTTGTAGACCGTTATCTCTACCCCCATATTGGGGCGACTGACGCGTGAAGGAATACATCTTGAGCGAACTCCTCAACCGCCGCCTGAGCCTGCTCGGCGCCAATCTTCCCCTGCTCAAGCAGTGCCTGCACGGTATTGAGCGCGAATGCCTGCGCGTGACCGACGAAGGTCGCCTGGCCCAGACTCCGCACCCGGATGCACTGGGATCGGCGCTGACCAACGAGCAGATCACCACTGACTATTCCGAGTCGCTGCTGGAGTTCATCACCCCCGCGCTGGCCGACCCGGCCCAAGTGCTCGAAAGCCTCGAACAGACCCACCGTTTCGTCTACAGCAAGCTGGGCGACGAGTACCTGTGGAGCCCATCGATGCCATGCACGCTGCCGGCCGAAGAGGACATCCCGATCGCCGAGTACGGCAGCTCGAACATCGGCAAGCTCAAGCACGTCTACCGCAAAGGCCTGGCCTTGCGCTATGGCCGCACCATGCAGTGCATCGCCGGCATCCACTACAACTTCTCGCTGCCAGAGGCACTGTGGCCTTTGCTGCGTGCTGCCGAAGGCAGCAGCGAGCCAGACCGCGACTATCAGTCGTCGGCCTACATTGCGCTGATCCGCAACTTCCGCCGCTACAGCTGGTTGCTGATGTACCTGTTTGGCGCCTCGCCGGCCCTGGACAAAGGCTTCATGCGTGGCCGCCCGCACCAGCTCGAAGAGCTGGACGCCGAAACCCTGTTCCTGCCCTACGCCACCAGCCTGCGCATGAGCGACCTGGGCTACCAGAGCAACGCCCAGGCGGGCCTCACGCCTTGCTACAACAACCTGGCCAGCTACACCGACAGCCTGCGCAAGGCGGTGGGCACGCCCTACCCGCCCTACGTCGAGGTCGGCACGCACGTCGACGGTGAGTGGGTACAACTGAATACCAACATCCTGCAGATCGAAAACGAGTACTACTCGAACATTCGGCCCAAGCGCGTCACCTATACCGGCGAGCGGCCGATCCAGGCTCTGACTTCGCGCGGCGTGCAGTATGTGGAAGTGCGCTGCCTGGACATCAACCCGTTCCTGCCCGTGGGCATCGACCTGACCGAGGCGCGCTTCCTCGATGCATTCCTGTTGTTCTGTGCCCTGGAAGAAAGCCCGCAGTTGGGCAACGCCGAGTGTGGCCAGTGCACCAGCAACTTCCTGGCCGTGGTCAAGGAAGGTCGTCGCCCGGGTCTGGAACTGCAGCGCAACGGCCAGCCGGTCAGCCTGAAGGTGTGGGCCGGCGAGCTGATCGAGCGTATTCGGCAGTTGGCCGAGCTGCTGGACCAGGCCCAAGGTACCGACGCCCACAGCAAGGCGCTGGATGCGCAGCAGGCCAAGGTCGATGACGCCTCGCTGACGCCTTCGGCCCAGGTGCTGGCGCGCATGACCGAGCATGACGAAAGCTTCGTGCAGTTCTCGCTGCGCCAGAGCCGTATTCACGCCGAGACCTTCCGTGAACAGCCGCTGAGCCAGGAGCAGCAACAAGCCTACGAGACGCTGGCCCGCGAGTCGCTGGCCAGGCAGGCCGAGCTGGAGCAGGAAGAAGTCGGTGATTTCGACCTGTTCGTGGGTGCCTATCAAGCCAGTATCCTGGCGATCAGCAACTGATGACGCGTGCCGCTGCCCCGCGCAAACCGCGCGCCAGCAGCCAAGCCAGGATCGAAGCGATCCTGGCGGCTGCCCGCGAACTGCTGGCCGAGGTGGGGGTGGCGGCAATGTCGATCTACAGCGTGGCCGAGCGTGCGCAGATTCCGCCCTCGTCGGTCTATCACTTCTTCGCCAGCGTGCCGGCGTTGCTCGAGGCGTTGACCGCCGACGTGCACCGGGCTTTCCGTGAGGCTCTCAGGGCACCGATCGACAGCCAGGCGTTCAGTTCATGGCATGAGCTGTCACGGCTGATCGAGCAGCGCATGCTGGATATCTACAACCAGGATGCAGCAGCGCGGCAGCTGATTCTGGCCCAGCACGGGCTGAGTGAAGTGGTGCAAGCCGATCGGCAGCACGACATGGAGCTGGGCGACCTGATGTACAAGTTGTTCGACCAGCATTTCCACCTGCCGGTGATGCCGCTGGATGTGGATGTGTTTGCCCTGGCCATGGAGCTGAGCGACCGGGTTTACGCGCGCTCGGTGCAGCTGCATGAGGCGATCACCCCGCGTATGGCCGAGGAAGGCAAGCGGGTGTTCGAGGCGTATCTGGGGTTGTATCTGCCGCCGTTTCTGGCCAAGCGTTCAAGCTGAAGAGTTTGGGGCCGCGCTGCGGCCCTTCGCGGGTAAACCCGCTCCTACATTGGCCTGCGTTTGCGGACTAATGTAGGAGCGATACCCGCGAAGGGATGCAAAGCAGCCCCATTACAGCTTGGCAATAGACACTTCCGTCGACTTCACAAAGGCAATCACTTCACTGCCCACCTGCAGCTCCAGCTCCCGCACGGAGCGGGTAGTGATCACCGAAGTGACGATGCCCGAAGCCGTCTGCACGTCGATTTCCGACAGTACCGGCCCTTCGAGGATTTCTTTCACAGTGCCTTTGAACTGGTTGCGAACGTTGATGGCTTTGATAGTCATGATTGGCTTCCTTTTGGCTTCTGGGGTTCAGTGCGCCCAACGCAATTGCGTGGGCAGGGGGGCTACAGGATCTGGCTCGGGCGCAGCGCCCGGGGCCGACAGCACACGGTTGAGCACTTCGCTTTCCAGCGCAGCCAGGCGGTGCGAGCCACGCGCCCGAGGCCGTGCCAGGTCGACAGTGAGGTCGAGCCCGACCTCGCCGTCTTCGATCAGGATCACCCGGTCAGCCACGGCAACCGCCTCGCTGACATCGTGGGTAACCAGCAGCACGGTGAACCCGTGCTGACGCCACAGGCGTTCGATCAGTTGCTGCATCTCGATACGGGTCAGGGCATCCAGCGCGCCCAACGGCTCGTCCAGCAATAGCAGGCGCGGCTGGTGGATCAGCGCCCGGGCCAGCGCCACACGCTGCTTCTGGCCACCCGAGAGCGCTGCCGGCCACTCATTGGCGCGGTCGGCCAGGCCAACCGCCTCCAGGGCATCCAGCGCTCGCGAGCGCCAGTCGCCAGGCAGGCCCAGGCCCACGTTGTCGATCACCTTCTTCCAAGGCAGCAGGCGTGCGTCCTGGAACATCAGGCGGGTTTCTTCGCGCGCTTCGTCCAGCGGCGCGGCACCGGCCAGCAACTGCCCGGCAGTGGGCTGGTCGAGCCCGGCCAGCAAACGCAGCAAGGTGCTCTTGCCGCAGCCGCTGCGGCCAACAATGGCCACGAACTGGCCGGCCGGAATGTGCAGGTCGATACCTTTCAATACTTCGCGCTGGCCAAAGGCCTTGCGAACGCCGTTGGCGGCCAGCGGGATGCCACGCAGCAGGCGTGGCGGCTGTTCCTTGAGCACGGTCATGCGCCCTCCTTGTTCGCCACTTGGTAGGCTGGGTGCCAGCGCAAGCACACACGCTCCAGGCCACGGGCGGCGAGGTCGGCGAGCTTGCCGAGCACGGCGTACAAAACGATAGCCAGCACCACCACGTCGGTCTGCAGGAATTCACGGGCGTTCATGGCCAGGTAGCCGATGCCGGCGTTGGCCGAGATGGTTTCGGCAACGATCAGGGTCAGCCACATGAAGCCCAGGGCAAAGCGCACGCCTACCAGGATCGACGGTAGCGCCCCCGGCAGGATCACCTGGCGGAATAGGCTGAAGCCGGACAGCCCATAACTGCGGGCCATTTCCACCAGCGCCGGGTCCACGTTGCGAATGCCGTGGTAGGTGTTCAGGTAGATCGGGAACAACGTGCCCAGCGCGACCAGGAAGATCTTCGCCGACTCATCGATACCAAACCACAGGATCACCAGCGGGATCAGCGCCAGGTGCGGCACGTTGCGTATCATCTGCACCGAGCTGTCGAGCAGGCGCTCGCCCCAGTTCGAAAGGCCCGTGATGAAGCCCAGCACCAGGCCGATGCTGCCGCCGATGACGAAGCCCAGCCCGGCACGCCAGCCACTGATGGCCAGGTGGGTCCAGATGTCACCGCTGCGCACCAGCTCGACGCCAGCACTGACCACGGCGCTAGGCGCCGGCAAGATGCGCGTCGACAGCCAGCCAGCACTGACCGCCAGCTGCCAGGCGGCCAGCAGCAGCACCGGCAGCGCCCAGGGTGCCAGCCGCTGGGCAAGGTTGTTGGAAGTTGCACGACTCATGGCCTGGCCCTCAGCTCTGCGCGACAGACTTGGGCAGGATGTCGTTGGCTACCATCTCGCCGAACGGGCTCACGTAGCCACCCGTCTTGGGTTGTTCCGGGCGGTTCACGTCAATGTGCGGGAACAGCAGCTCGGCCACTCGGTACGACTCTTCCAGGTGCGGGTAGCCGGAGAAGATGAAGGTATCGATGCCCAGCTCGGCGTATTCTTTGACCCGCGCGGCCACGGTCGGGCCATCGCCTACCAGCGCGGTACCCGCACCGCCACGCACCAGGCCAACACCCGCCCACAGGTTGGGGCTGACTTCCAGGTTGTCGCGGTTACCGCCGTGCAGGGCGGCCATGCGCTGCTGGCCCACCGAGTCGAAGCGCGCCAGCGAGGCCTGCGCACGGGCAATGGTGTCATCGTCCAGGTGCGAAATCAGGCGGTCGGCGGCGGCCCAGGCTTCTTCGTTGGTTTCGCGCACGATCACGTGCAGGCGGATACCGAAACGTACTTCGCGGCCTTGAGCAGCGGCCTTTTTGCGCACTTGGGCGATTTTCTCGGCCACGGCTGCCGGTGGCTCACCCCACGTCAGGTACAACTCGACCTGTTCAGCCGCCAGGTCTTGGGCAGCTTCTGAAGAACCGCCGAAATACAGCGGCGGGCGGGGCTGCTGAATCGGCGGATAGAGCAGCTTGGCGCCCTTCACCTGGATGTGCTTGCCGTCATAATCGACGTTTTCGCCTTCCAGCACCTTGCGCCAGATACGGGTGAACTCGACCGACGCCTCATAGCGCTGCTGGTGGTTCAGGTGCAGGCCGTCACCGGCCAGCTCGTCCGGGTCGCCGCCGGTGACCAGGTTGAACAGCGCCCGGCCGCTGGACAGGCGATCAAGGGTGGCTGCCTGCCGAGCAGCCACGGTTGGCGAGATGATGCCGGGGCGCAGGGCCACCAGAAACTTCAGGCGCTGGGTCACGGGGATCAGCGAGGCCGCGACCAGCCAGGAGTCCTCGCAGGAGCGCCCGGTCGGGATCAATACCCCACCAAAACCAAGCCGGTCGGCAGCTTGCGCGATCTGTTGCAGGTAACCGTGGTCGACCGCGCGGGCGCCATCGGCAGTGCCCAGGTACTTGCCGTCACCGTGGGTGGGCAGGAACCAGAAAATGTTCAGACTCATTGGAGTTGTCTCCTCAAGGGGCGCACGAGCCGGGGCGGTGCCCCGGAGTGGCGCATCATTCAAGGCGCGCTAGCGACCTTGGCCGGGGGTGTCCAGATCACATCCTTGATGCTCAACGGCTTGGGTATCAGCTTGAGCGCCTGGAAGGTGTCGGCGATCTTCTGCTGCGCCGCCACTACCTGCGGGGTCAGGGGCGCGGCGCCGTAGCCTTGGCGTTTGACCGAGGTCAGGGTGATGTCGGCAGGCAAGCCGAGCAGCGGCGCCACCTGGGCGGTGACTTCCTGCGGGTTGGCCTGCGACCACTCGCCCACGGCGCGCACTTGCTCGATAACGGTGTTGATCACCGCTGGGTGCTCGGTCGCGTAGTTGCGGGTAGCGAGATAGAACTGATGGTTGTCGACCAGGCCCTTGCCGTCACGCAGGGTGCGCGCCTGCAGCTGTTGCTCGGCGGCGGCCTGGTACGGGTCCCAGATCACCCAGGCGTCGACACTGCCGCGCTCGAAGGCTGCTCGGGCGTCGGCCGGCGGCAGGTAAACCGGCTGGATGTCGCTGTACTGAAGGCCTGCGTCTTGCAGTGCACGCACCAGCAGGTAGTGCACATTGGAGCCTTTGTTGAGGGCGACTTTCATGCCTTTGAGGTCCTTCACCGACTGTACCGGCGAACCCTTGGGCACGAGAATCGCTTCGCTGTGCGGCGCGGGCGGTTCGTAGGCCACATAGAGCAGGTCGGCGCCGGCTGCCTGGGCGAATACCGGTGGTGTTTCACCGGTGACGCCGAAATCGATCGAGCCGACGTTTAGCCCTTCAAGCAGCTGCGGGCCGCCGGGAAACTCGGTCCACTGCACCTGTACGCCCTGCTCGGCCAGGCGCTTCTCCAGCGTGCCCTTGGCCTTGAGCAGCACCAGGGTGCCGTATTTCTGATAACCGATACGCAGGCTCTCGGCCTGGGCTTGGGGAATGGCGCCGAAGGACACAGCCGCCGCGAACAGGGCGACCAGACCGCGACGCAAGAAGACTGTGCGCATGGCGCTCTCCTGTGCGATAGGGTTCGGGTTGCACCTGCTTGCCTCGTTGACGGGCGAGTAAGGTGGTAAAGCGGATAAAACCGGGTCAGATGCTCCAGCGAGCACTGAGCAGGCGTTCGTTCAGTACGCCGGGGGCCACGGGGCGCGGCCGACGGGCCAGGGCAGCGTGGAAGGTTTCCAGCGAGTCCTGCAGGCG
The DNA here is from genome assembly GCF_013305665.1 of Pseudomonas sp. NY5710. NCBI lineage: Bacteria > Pseudomonadati > Pseudomonadota > Gammaproteobacteria > Pseudomonadales > Pseudomonadaceae > Pseudomonas > Pseudomonas sp. NY5710. The sequence goes on along the minus strand of NZ_CP045554.1, from coordinate 241,307 downwards.
TTCTTCCAGCGCGGGTAGCAGTTGCGCGGGCTTGCTGCCCTCTGCGTAAGCGACTTGGCTGTCGTCAGCGAAGATCCCTTGCAGGGTCTCTTGCGCCTTGAGTGCAGACAGCACGGGCTTGAGTGCGTAATCCACCGCCAGCATGTGGGCGATGCTGCCGCCGGTGGCTATCGGCAACACGATCTTGTGTGCCAAAGCGCGCTCGGGCAGCAGGTCGAGCAAGGTTTTCAGAGCCCCGGCAAACGATGCCTTGTACACCGGTGTGGCGACGATCAGGCCATCGGCCTGGGCCACCAGTTGCTGGAAGTGCTGTACCTGCGGGCTGTCGAAACGGGCATGCAGCAGGTCTTCGGCGGGGAAGTCACGTACCTGGAACGTCACCACTTCGACGCCGCGATGCTGCAGCCACTGACGCGAACGCTCCAGCAGCACGCCGGAGCGTGAACGTGGACTTGGGCTACCACCGATTGAGACGACCAACATTGCAGCGCTTCCTTGTGTTCTGTTGGGGGTGACATTAGCAGTCAGTTTATATATCTAGAAATCATATTTTTTTATTTGTTTATTCCATTTTGGTTTAAAGCTTCAAGTTACAAGCCGCAAGCTGACCTGCTTTTGCTTTTGCTTTTGCTTTTGCTTTTGCTTTTGCTTGCAGCTTGCAGCTTGCAGCTTGCAGCTTGCAGCTTGCAGCTAAAAAAGGGCCGTCGAAACGGCCCGAAAATCCCTGTGTGGCTAAGAGCGATGCAACGAGGAATGCGTTAACGATTGGGCTGGGGGGTCAGGCGCAGGTAGGGTTTGACGGCCCGGTACCCTTTGGGGAAGCGTTGCTTGATCTCTTCTTCGTCCTTGAGCGAAGGCACGATCACCACGTCGTCGCCGTCTTGCCAGTTACCTGGCGTGGCCACCTTGTGGTTGTCAGTGAGCTGCAGCGAGTCGATCACCCGCAGAATTTCATTAAAATTGCGCCCGGTACTGGCCGGGTAGGTGATGGTCAGCCGCACCTTCTTGTTCGGGTCGATCACGAACAGCGAGCGCACGGTCAGGGTGTCGCTGGCGTTCGGATGGATCAGGTCGTAAAGGTCTGAAACCTTGCGGTCAGCGTCGGCGATGATCGGGAAATTGACCACGGTGTGCTGGGTTTCGTTGATGTCGGCGATCCATTTGTGGTGCGAATCGACCGGTTCGACCGACAAGGCAATGGCCTTGACTCCGCGTTTGGCGAATTCGTCCTTGAGCTTGGCAGTCAGGCCCAGCTCAGTGGTGCATACCGGGGTGAAGTCAGCCGGGTGGGAGAACAGCACCCCCCAGCTGTTACCCAGCCACTCATGGAAACGGATCTTGCCTTCACTGGAATCCTGTTCGAAATCGGGGGCGATATCGCCAAGTTTTAGGCTCATAGGCTGCGGCTCCTGGGCTGGGTGGTGGTCAGCGTGTGAATTGACTATGCCTGCAACTGGATAAAAACAAAAAGAATAAATAATGATTTATTCATAACTTTTTGACATACAAACCTGCAGACACAAAAAAGCCTCGCACTAGGCGAGGCTCTTGGGTTTCGCTACGACTTACAGGAAGCTGTAAGTGTAGTTCACGATGAAGCGAGTCTGGTCCTGGTCGGCGCTGGCTTCGCTGCTGCCACCACGGTACACACCCTGGCGCAGGCTGAAGCCCAGGCCTTTGAGGGTACCTTGCTGAATGGTGTAGTCGACGCGGGCGTCACGTTCCCATTCGTTGTAGGTGCCGTGGCCGCTCTTGTAGCGAATGTCGTCACCGCGCAGGTAGGAAACCGAAGCCTTCAGGCCCGGAACGCCCAGCGAGGCGAAGTCATACGAGTACTGACCGAAGTTGGTGTTCTCACCGGCACGGGCGAACTGGTTGATCATGCTGTCGGTGAACAGGTAGAAACTGGCACCGCCAGCGCCTTCAGGGCGACCGTTACCGTCAACCACGTTGCCCTGGTTCAGCCAGACGAAACCGCCGTCATCGCTGACTTGCTGACGACCGAGCATCAGCGCGTGGCCACCAAGGGTGTAAGTGAACATGGCCGACCAGGTCTTGTTGTCGACCTTGCCAGTGTTCTTGGCGTAACCACCGTTGTTGCTGAAGTTGTAGCCGCCGCCGTGACCGTTGTTGCCGTCGCTGCTGCTGTCGAAGTAGCGCAGGTCGGTTTTGAACGACTGGTCGTCGGCGATCTTGAAGACGTGCGTGGCGCCCAGGAAGTGCTGCTTGTAGAAGTCTTCCAGGTTCGAGTAGTAGTACTGCAGGGTCAGGTCTGGAGTGAGCTTGTAGTCCAGGCCGCCGTAGCGGAACTTGTTGCTGTCGGCAGTGGCGCCAGCGACCGACAGGCCAGTACGGTTGCTCGACGCACGGCCCATGGCGTGAGTCAGCTGACCGGCGTTGATGGTCAGGTTGTCGATTTCCTTCGACTGGATAGTGCCACCCTCGAAGGTTTGCGGCAGCACACGGCCATCGTTCGCGACTAAGATCGGCAGGTTCGGCGCCAGAGCGCTACCAAAATGGGCTTCGGTCTTAGAAAAACGCGCCTTGGCGTTAGCGCCAACGCGGGCCCACTGATTAACCGACGAGCCATTGCTGGCGTCTGGCATGAAGCCACTTTTGTGATAGCCGCGGCCGCCATCCAGGTGGATACCCCATAGGGCCTGGGCGTCAACACCAAAGCCAACGGTACCCTCGGTGAAGCCTGAGATATAGTCGAGCTTGAAACCCTGGCCAGTTTCACGCTGATCTGGACGCTTGAAGTTAGTGGAGCTGCTTGCATGGGCATCACGGTTATCGTTGTCGTAATACATGGTGCGTGAGCTGAGGGACAGTTTGCTGTCTTCCACGAAACCGGCAGCGCCTGCTGTTTGGGCGAAAACCCCCAGTGCCACGGCCACGGCCAGGCTGGACTTGTACATGTTGTGCTCCTCTACGTTCTAATTTTTGTGTATCTCTGGCGGCAGGGTCTTGTGCCCCGCTCACCGTGGATGGGCGATTTAGTCCCAAAGTGTGACTGGTAAGTCAAACGTTTCTAAACGTTTCTCGACTTTGGTCTAAGGCGCCACCTGCGCTACAGGATAATGACAATCCTATAAATCCAAAATGACCGTTTTGTGAATTTCTAAGATTTTTAGGGAATATGTAACGAACCTTTGCAACCAATCGTTGTAGCTGTGCAGGTTCTAATAGCTTTTGGCTATTTGCAAACGTTTGCTAATAATCTAATTCCTTAACGTTCTATAGGGACGGAGAAGCCTGGCAGGCTCATCTGATTTCGCTATTGACCCAGGTTATGACCCTTCGCAGGCTTTGTAGGAGCGGCCTTGTGTCGCGATGGGGCGCGAAGGGGCCCTAAACGCTCAGCGTCGCAGCAGCCATCGTCAGGGCCGCTTCGCGCCCCATCGCGACGCAAGGCCGCTCCTACAGCTTTACCTCCTAAGCTAATGTAAAAAAGTTATTTATTTTAAATTTCTTAGATCATTTAGCCTTCTCGCCATACCCCAGTTTGCCTGACGAGAGGTTCACCATGATCCCGCATGCCCCGCTGCGCCTGTTCGCCGCCCTGACCCTCGCCAGCGCCAGCTGGCTGGCCCAGGCGGCCGACCTGACCGTCGCCTACCAGACCACCGTCGACCCCGCCAAGGTGGCGCAGGTAGATGGCGACTACGAAAAAGCCAGCAAGGCCAGCATTGACTGGCGCAAGTTCGATAATGGCGCCGATGTGATCACCGCAGTAGCCAGCGGTGACGTGCAGATCGGCTACCTGGGCTCCAGCCCGCTGGCCGCCGCCGCCACCCGCAAGCTGCCGGTCGAGACGTTTCTGATCGCAACGCAGATTGGCGCTGGCGAGGCACTGGTCGCCCGCGACAGCATCAAGACGCCGCAAGACCTGGTCGGCAAAAAAGTCGCCGTGCCATTCGTTTCAACTGGCCACTACAGCTTGCTGGCAGCCCTGAAGAACTGGAACATCGATCCCTCCAAGGTGCAGATACTCAACCTCGCGCCACCTGCGATCATTGCCGCCTGGAAACGCGGCGACATCGACGCCACCTACGTCTGGGACCCGGCCCTGGGCGTGGCCAAGGAACACGGCAAGGTGCTGATCACCTCGGGCGAGCTGGCCGCAAAAGGCGCACCCACCTTCGATGCCTGGATCGTGCGCAAGGACTTCGCCGAGAAGCACCCCGACGTGGTCAAGGCTTTCGCCAAGGTCACCCTCGATGCCTACGCCGAATACCGCAAAGACCCGCAAGCCTGGCTGGCTGACAAGGGCAACATAGACAAACTGGTGGAGCTGTCCGGCGCCAAGGCCAGCGACATTCCGGTGCTGCTGCAGGGCAACGTCTACCCACTGGCCGCCGACCAGGCTAGCGCACTGGGCGCACCCACCACTCAGGCACTGACCGACACGGCCAATTTCCTCAAGCAGCAAGGCAAGGTTGACGCCGTACTGCCGGACTACTCGCCGTACGTCAGCGCCAAGTTCCTTCCAAACTGAACCGGAGCCCGCCATGGCCTTGCTCGAACTGGAGCGCATCAGCGCACAGTACCCCGGTGCCGCCACCCCGGTGCTGGCCGACATCAACCTGAGCCTGGGGCCGCGCCAACTGCTGGTGGCCCTGGGGCCATCCGGCAGCGGCAAAACCTCGCTGCTCAACCTGATCGCCGGCTTCGTTACCCCCAGTGGCGGCCGCATCATTCTCGACGGTGTACCGGTGCAAGGGCCTGGTGCCGAGCGCGGTGTAGTGTTCCAGGACGACGCGCTGCTGCCCTGGCAGAACGTGCTGGGCAACGTCGCATTCGGCCTGGAGCTGGCCGGCGTACCGCGCGCCGAGCGTGAAGCCAAAGCCCGCGAGATGCTGGCCCTGGTCGACCTCGCCGGCTTCGGCGAGCGGCGCATCTGGCAGTTGTCCGGCGGCCAGAAGCAACGCGTGGGCCTGGCCCGGGCGCTGGCAGCCGACCCACGGGTGCTATTGATGGACGAACCGTTCGGCGCCCTCGATGCCTTCACCCGCGAGCAGATGCAGGCGTTGCTGCTGCAGGTATGGCAGCGCACCGCCAAGCCGGTGTTCCTGATTACCCACGACATCGAAGAAGCGGTATTCCTGGCCAGCGAACTGGTACTGCTGGCGCCCAACCCGGGGCGCGTGATGGAACGCCTGCAACTGGACTTCGGCCAGCGTTATGCCGCTGGCGAATCGGCCCGGGCGATCAAGTCCGACCCGGCCTTCATCGAAACCCGCGAGCACGTACTGGCGCGGGTGTTTTCCCAACGCCAAAGCCTGCCGGAGCGCGCATGAGCAGCCTGGACCTGCCGGTAACCGGCAAACACAACGCCCAACCCAGGCCAGCCATCAAGCTGCGCCAGCCACGTTCCACCCGCTGGATCAGCACCCTGACCCTCGCCAGCCTTTTGCTGGCGTGGTGGCTGGTGACTGCCGCCGGCTGGGTCGAGCCGCTGTTCCTGCCCTCGCCCGGCGACATTCTGGCCAAGGGCTGGATCTTGCTGACCCAGGGTTACATGGATGCCAGCCTGTGGCAGCACTTGGGCGCCAGCCTGGGGCGCATTGGCGTGGCCCTGCTGGCCGCCACGCTGACGGCCATCCCAGTGGGCATTGCCATCGGCTACAACCGCGTCGCACGTGGCATCCTCGACCCGCTGATCGAGTTCTACCGGCCGATCCCGCCGCTGGCCTACCTGCCCCTGATTGTCATCTGGTGCGGCATCGGCGAGCTGTCGAAGGTGTTGCTGATCTTCCTGGCGATCTTTGCGCCGATCGCCATTGCCACCGCCACCGGTGTACGTACCGTCGACCCGGCCAAGTTGCGTGCAGCGCAGTCGCTGGGCGCAAGCAAGGCTCAGCTGATCCGGCACGTGATCCTGCCGAGCGCGCTACCCGACATCCTCACCGGGATCCGCATCGGCCTGGGGGTTGGCTGGTCGACGCTGGTAGCCGCCGAGCTGATTGCCGCCACCAGTGGCCTGGGCTTCATGGTGCAGTCGGCGGCGCAGTTTCTGGTTACCGACGTCGTAGTGCTGGGCATCCTGCTGATCGCCTTGATCGCCTTCGCACTGGAAATGAGCCTGCGCGCCCTGCAACGCAAGCTGGTGCCCTGGCACGGGCAAAGCCACTGAACCCCATTGTCCACGCCAGCACACTGGCGCCTGTTTGAAGAGACTGACATGAGCCTGACCATCACTCCCCTCAGCCCGGCGCTCGGCGCCCAGATCAGCGGCGTGGACATCAGCCGCGACATCACCGCAGCACAACGCGACGCCATTGAACAGGCGCTGCTGCAACACCAGGTGCTGTTCTTCCGCCACCAGCCGATCAACCCGGAACAACAGGCGCGCTTTGCCGCCCGCTTCGGCGACCTTCACATTCACCCGATCTACCCCAACGTGCCGGACACCCCGCAGGTGCTGGTGCTCGACACGGCGGTCACTGATGTACGCGACAACGCCGTGTGGCACACCGACGTGACCTTCCTGCCAACCCCGGCACTGGGTGCGGTGCTCAGTGCCAAGCAGTTGCCGGCCTACGGTGGCGATACCTTGTGGGCCAGCGGCATCGCTGCCTTTGAAGCCTTGTCGGCGCCGCTGCGGGGCATGCTCGACGGGCTGACCGCCACTCACGACTTCACCAAGTCGTTCCCGCTGGAACGCTTTGGCACCACCGCTGAAGACCTGGCGCGCTGGGAAGCCACGCGGCGCAACAACCCGCCTTTGTCGCACCCGGTGGTGCGTACGCATCCGGTGAGCGGGCGCAAGGCGTTGTTCGTCAATGAGGGGTTTACCACGCGCATCAATGAGCTGAACGAGCTGGAGAGCGAGGCGTTGCTGAAGCTGCTGTTCGCCCATGCCACACGGCCGGAGTTCAGCATTCGCTGGCGCTGGCAGGAGAATGACGTGGCGTTCTGGGACAACCGCGTGACCCAGCATTTTGCCGTGGATGACTACCGGCCCAATCGGCGGGTGATGCATCGGGCGACGATCCTCGGGGATGTGCCCTTTTAGTTGTTGCCTGTGCCGGCCTCTTCGCGGGCAAGCCCGCTCCCACAGGTCCGGCACCGGTTTCGAAACCGGTGATGTACCTGTGGGAGCGGGCGTGCCCGCGAAAAGGCCAGAACAGGAACGCCTGACCCCACAGGTCCGGCACCGGTTTCGAAACCTGTGATGTACCTGTGGGAGCGGGCGTGCCCGCGAAGAGGCCAGAACAGGAACGCCTGACCCCACAGGTCCGGCACCGGTTTCGAAACCTGTGATGTACCTGTGGGAGCGGGCGTGCCCGCGAAGAGGCCAGAGCAGGAACGCCTGGTCAGCGGACCAGATGCAGGAACTGCATGTGCCGCTCGTACTGGTCGAGGATGTCGTTGATGATCTGCTCCTTGCTGTAGCCAACCAGGTCGTAGTTCTGGCTGCCTTCGCTCAGGTACACCTCCGCCCGGTAGTAGCGGCGGTTCTTCAACTCCTGCGTGCCCAGCCCACCCAGGGCGAACGATGGCGTGAAGTAGCCACGCATCTGCACCTGGTAAATGAACGGCTGTTCTTCACCATGCCCCACTTTCAGGCTGACGTTGTCGTGGCTTGGGTCATCCTGGGTAATCAGCACCAGGCCTTTTTGCTCGAACACCTCACGCACATCGGCAATCGCCGGGCGCACCACATCGTCCATGAAGCGGTACACCTCGTCACGCGACGGGAAGTGCACCGCCTGGCTCAAACGTTGACGCCAGCCGCCACGGCCGCGGCGTGACTGGGCGAACGGTGCCAGCGAGTGCATTTGCGCGATCTGCCGTTGCGACTCCAGATAGAAGGCCTTGTGCAACCCCCACATCATGCACAGCAAGATCAACGAGAAGGGCAGCGAGGTCAGTACCACCGCCGACTTCAGCGAATCGATGCTGCCCGCGAACAGCAGCGCACTGGTGACCAGCGCGGTCATCGCGCCCCAGAAAATGCGCAGCCAGTTCGGCCCGTCCTCATCGGCATCCCCACCGGTGGCCGACAAGGTCGACAGCACCACGGTGCCAGAGTCGGCCGAGGTGACGAAGAACACGAAACTGATGAACACCGTGGTGGCGATCACCACCTTGCTCCAGGGGTAGGTTTCCAGCAGCAGGTACAGGCTCATGGAGGGGTTGTCCAAAGCCGACTGGCCCAGCGCGGTCATGCCATGGTTGATGACCTGGTCCAGGGCACTGTTGCCGAAGATCGACATCCACGCCAGGGTGAAGCCCAGCGGAATCAGCAGCACGCCAAAGACGAACTCGCGGATGGTACGGCCGCGGGAAATGCGCGCAATGAACAAGCCCACGAACGGCGCCCAGGCAATCCACCAGGCCCAGTAGAACACTGTCCAGCCACCCAGCCAGTCGCGGTTCTCACCGTAGGCATACACGTCGAAACTCTTGCGCGGCAAGGCGCCCAGGTAATCGCCAAGGTTCTGGATGAGGGTGTTGAACAGGTGCTGAGTAGGCCCGGCGAACAGCACGAACAGCAGCAATGCGCAGGCCAGGAACAGGTTGATGTCGCTCATTACCCGCACGCCCTTCTCTACCCCGGCAACGGCTACGGCCACTGCCGCGCCCATCATCAAGGTGATGAGGATCACCTGCACCCACTGGCTGTGGCTGATGCCGAACAGGTAATCAAGGCCAGCATTCAGGTGCAGCACGCCAAAGCCCATGTCGGCGCCCAGGCCGAACACTGTGGCGATGATGCCGAAGCCGTCCACCGCATAACCGATCGGCCCGTTGATGCGCTTGCCGATCAGCGGGTACAGCGCCGAACGCAACGCCAACGGCAGGTTATGGCGATAGGCGAAATACGCCAGCGCCATGCCGACGAAGGCGAACACGCCCCAACCATGCAACCCCCAGTGCAGGAACAGGATCTGCATGGCCTGGCGCCCGGCCTCGGCAGTGCCTGCTTCGCCTTGGGGCGGCTGCAGCATATGGGTCAGCGGTTCCGACACACAGAAGAAGAACAACGTAATGCTGATGCCAGCCGCAAACAGCATGCCGGCCCATGACAGGTAACTGAACTCGGGCTCGTCGTGGTCGGCACCGAGCTTGATCTTGCCGTAGCCGGACAAGGCGGTGACCACCACGAAAACCAGGTACAGGGTCATTGCCAACATGTAGTACCAGCCGACCGTATTGGCCGCCCAGTTCTGCGCCGCCAGCAACCAGTCGCCTGCGGTTTGCGGGTTGGAGATGACCACCAGGCCGAAGATAAGGATGAAGCTTGCCGCAAAGTAGAACACCGGCGGGTTCATGCGGATCTTGCTAGTGGAAAGGGATGGGGTCGGTGCACTCATGGGGTAGGCACCTCGTCAAAAGACGTGAGGTTCGGAATGAACGGGTTCAGCAAAGGAATCCTCCTGTTGAACACCGGCAGCGGACCAGCGTTTTTCATTGAACAAGCGTTCAAGTTAAACATGGATCGGTGTTCAATGCGAATTGGGGCGCCGACTGGCGCGCTTCTGGCCCGGCCTTTTCGGGGGGGAATCCGAGCCTGGCGCGCACATCGGTCGCTCGCTGTGCGGTCCTTGTAGGAGCCCGTTTCCCCTTGAAAAGTGCCGGTGCACGCCAGGCAAATTTCAGGTCAATGCTTGTCCTGGCAATCCAGCTGCAAGTTGGCCTGGGTGATATTGCTGTCGGCTGGCACACTGCGGGTCAGCCACACGTTGCCGCCAATGGTCGAGCCTTTACCGATGGTGATGCGCCCCAGCACCGTGGCGCCGGCATAGATCACCACATCGTCTTCGACGATTGGGTGGCGTGGCAGGCCTTTGTGCAAGGTGCCCGACTCGTCGCTTGGGAAACGCTTGGCGCCAAGAGTCACAGCCTGGTAGATACGCACGCGCTCGCCGATGATCGCAGTTTCGCCGATGACCACCCCCGTACCGTGGTCGATGAAAAAACTCGGCCCGATCTGCGCGCCAGGGTGAATGTCGATACCAGTGGCTGAATGCGCCAGTTCCGAACTGATGCGCGCCAGCAGTGGCAGGCCTGCCCGGTACAGATGGTGCGCCAGGCGGTGGTGGATGATCGCCAGGATGCCCGGGTAGCACAGCAGTACCTCATCGACGCTACGGGCCGCCGGGTCGCCGTGGTAGGCAGCCAGCACATCGGTGTCGAGCAACACCCGCAGCGCTGGCAAGGCTGCCGCGAAATCCTGTACCAGGCCCAGCGCGTGAGCATCCACACCGGCCAGTTCGGCCTTGCTTTGCCGGGCGGCGTAACGCAGCTCCAGGCGGGCCTGGGCCAGCAAGGCGGTCAGGGCAGCATCGAGGGTGTGGCCCACGTAGAAATCTTCACTTTCTTCGCGCAGGTCGACCGGGCCCAGGCGCATAGGGAACAGCGCACCACAGAGTTGCTCGAGAATCTGCCGCATCGCCTCGCGCGACGGCAGCTCGCGGCCACCCTGCTCGCCGCTGCTGCGGCCATTGCGGGTGCGCCACTGCTCACGCGCGCCGCGCAGGCCGGTTACGATGCTCTGCAACTGCCAGCGCCCGGATGATGGTTGTTCGCTCACGGTTTTTCTCCTGCCGTATAGGCCATCGGGTTGTTTCGCCATGCCCGCGAAAGGGCCGGGCGTACCTGCGTGCAATCCACTCTACGGCAAATCCGCCGCTTGGAAAAAACTACGCTTTATTCCATCCTTCGCCATGTCGGACACACCCTGCGGTGACGGCGCAGGCAACCTCGCCTACCCTCAAAGCAATCACGCTCTGACACTAAACAAAATGGAAATAACAACATAATTTTTTATTATTTCCAGGCCTAAAAAGCCAACCCTATAGTCGCCACCCTCTCACTACACAACAAGCGCGGGGCTCTGCCATGTCGAAGTTCGCCAAACCGCTACTCAATGCCAGCCTGGCCCTTCTGCTGGGTGCTGGTCTGCTCGGCCAGGCCTTCGCCGGCGAAGAGCTGAAAACCATTCAGGAAAAAGGCGTGATCAACGTCGGCCTCGAAGGCACCTACCCGCCGTTCAGCTTTCAGGATGAAAACGGGAAGCTGACCGGTTTCGAAGTCGAGCTCTCCGAACTGCTGGCCAAAGAGCTGGGGGTCAAGGCCAAGATCCAGCCAACCAAGTGGGACGGTATTCTGGCCGCGCTGGAGTCCAAACGGCTGGACATCGTGGTCAACCAGGTGACCATCTCGGAAGAACGCAAGAAGAAGTATGACTTCTCCGAGCCTTACACCATCTCCGGCATCCAGGCGCTGATCCTCAAGAAGAAGGCCGAGCAGCTGAATATCAACAGTGCGCAGGATCTGGCCGGCAAGAAGGTCGGCGTGGGTCTGGGCACCAACTACGAGCAGTGGGTGAAGCAGGACGTACCGAAAGCGGACGTGCGCACTTATGAAGACGACCCAAGCAAATTCGCCGACCTGCGCAACGGCCGCATCGACGCCATCCTGATCGACCGCCTGGCGGCGCTGGAATACGCGCAAAAAGCCAAGGACACCGAACTGGCCGGCCCTGCCTTCTCGCGCCTGGAAAGCGGCGTGGCCCTACGCAAGGGCGAGCTTGAACTGTTGGCGGCCATCAACAAGGCCATCGACAAGCTCAAGGCTGACGGCACGCTGGCCAAGCTGTCGGAAAAATATTTTGGTGCCGATGTCACTAAATGATCGCCGAAAGCCTGCAACTCGTCGCCGACTCCGCGCCCTTCCTGCTCAAGGGCGCGGGTTACACCGTACTGCTCAGCGTGGGCGGCATGTTCTTCGGCCTGGTGCTGGGCTTTGCCCTGGCGCTGATGCGGCTGTCGAAGGTATTGCCGCTCAACTGGCTGGCCCGGATCTATGTGTCGTTCTTTCGCGGCACGCCGCTGCTGGTGCAACTGTTCGTAATCTATTTCGGCATGCCGCAGATCGGGATCGAACTCGACCCGATTCCGGCCTCGCTGATTGGCCTGTCGCTGAACATGGCGGCTTATATCTGCGAAATCCTGCGCGCGGCGATTTCATCGATTGACCGTGGCCAATGGGAAGCCGCGGCCAGCATCGGCATGACCCGGGTGCAGGCCATGCGCCGGGCGATCTTGCCCCAGGCCCTGCGCACCGCCCTGCCACCGCTGGGCAACAGTTTCATTTCGCTGGTCAAGGACACCGCCCTGGCAGCCACCATCCAGGTACCCGAGCTGTTCCGCCAGGCCCAGCTGATTACTGCGCGCACCTTCGAAGTGTTCACCATGTACGTGGCGGTGGCGGTTATCTACTGGGTGCTGTGCAGCATCCTCGCGCACTTCCAGAACCGTATGGAAGCGCGGGTCAACCAGCATGACCAGGAGCATTGAGCATGATTGAAGTCAAAGGCCTGACCAAGCGGTTCAAGGGCCAGACCGTGCTCAACGGCATTGACCTGACCGTACAGCCCGGCGAGGTGGTGGCCATCATCGGCCCCAGCGGCTCGGGCAAGACCACCTTCCTGCGCTGCCTTAACCTGCTGGAAACGCCCGACGCCGGGCAGATCCAGATCGGCGCCATCAGCATCGATGCCAACCGCCCGCTGGGGGGGCAGCAAAGTGCAATCCGCCGGTTGCGCCAGCAGGCGGGGTTTGTGTTCCAGAATTTCAACCTGTTTCCGCACCGCACAGCCTTGGAAAACGTGATCGAAGGGCCGGTGATCGTCAAGAAGACCCCGCGCGAACAGGCTGTCGAACTGGGCCGCCGCTTGCTGGCCAAGGTTGGCCTGGCGGGCAAGGAAGATGCCTACCCGCGGCGCCTGTCCGGTGGCCAGCAGCAGCGGGTGGCCATTGCCCGCGCCTTGGCCATGGAGCCCGAGGTGATTCTGTTCGACGAGCCGACCTCGGCGCTGGACCCGGAACTGGTGGGTGAAGTGCTGGCGACCATTCGCGGCCTGGCCGAAGAAAGGCGCACCATGGTCATCGTCACGCACGAAATGAGCTTTGCCCGGGACGTGGCTAACCGGGTGATCTTCTTCGACAAAGGCGTGATCGTGGAGCAAGGCGAGGCCAAAGCGCTGTTTGCGGCGCCGAAGGAAGAGCGTACCCGGCAGTTCTTGCGCAAGTTCCTTGGGACTGCTGCTTCCGAGTAGGCCTGCTCTGGGCCCTTCGCGGGCTCGCCCGCTCCCACAGGGTTAACGATGGCCGTGCAGGAGCGGGTTCATCCGCGAAGAGGTCGGCGTAGCCAGCGAAATCTCTTCTTCTATATATATTCCAAAGTGTTAGTTCATTAAATTTTTATAAAGCTTTAGGGTATATCAACCGGACCACCGGACCAGCACACGTTCGCCGCGACCAGCTGTAGCGGCTTTACTTTTCGCGAGGTCAGGAATGGTCAGCATCACAATTTCCCCAGTGCGTAACGCCAGGGCATTGAGTACAGCCAAGGAGCGGTACTGATGTCCAGCCAACCCAACACCCTATTACACAGCGATCTCGACAGCGCTCCCCCGTTGCTGCCAGCCAAGGTGTTGCGCAACGACGCCGAAGCCTTGAAAGCGGCACGCGAACTGGCCGAGGTCGCCCGCGAGCATGCCGCCCGCCGCGACCAGCAACGCAAGCTGCCATGGGCCGAGGTCGAGCTGTTCACCCGCAGCGGGCTGGGTAGCATCAGCGTACCCAGAGCCCACGGTGGCCCCGATGTTTCGTTCGCCACCATCGCTGAAGTGTTCCGCCTGATCAGCGCCGCCGACCCGGCCCTGGGGCAAATCCCGCAGAACCAGTTCGGCATCTTGCAACTGCTGCGCCTGACGGCAAGCGAAGCACAACAGGCATTTGTTTTCCGCAGCGTGCTCGAAGGCTGGCGGATCGGCAATGCCGGGCCCGAGCGCGGCACCAAGGACACCCTCACGCTCACCGCGCGTATCACCCGCAACGGCGACGGTTATCGCATCAGTGGCGAGAAGTTCTATTCCACCGGCGCCCTGTTCGCCCATTGGGTGGCGGTCAAAGCCTTGGACGACGACGGCCGTCAGCGCCTGGCGTTCGTACGTAGAGGCAGCTCGGGGCTGCGCATCGTCGATGACTGGTCCGGGTTTGGCCAGCGCACCACCGCCAGCGGCACGGTACTGCTGGACCAGGTGCCGGTGGAGGCGGCGCTGGTGATCGACAACTGGCGCCAGCGCGATATACCCAATACCCAGGGCGCGGTCTCGCAGTTGATCCAGGCAGCAATCGATGCAGGTATCGCTGAAGCGGCCATCGAAGATGCGATCAAGTTCGTTCGCGAGAAGTCGCGGCCTTGGGTCGACGCCAATGTCGAGCGCGCCAGCGACGATCTTTACGTGATCGCTGACGTCGGTCGCCTGAAGCTTGAACTGCATGCGGCGCAAGCGTTGCTGCGCAAGGCCGCGCAGGTGCTCGACGAGGTCAGCGCCGCGCCCGTCGAAGCCGCGAGTGCTGCGCGCGCGTCCATTGCGGTGGCCGAAGCCAAGGTGCTGACCACTGAAATTGCCCTGCAGGCCAGCGAAAAGCTGTTCGAGCTGGCTGGCAGCCGCGCCACCCTTGCCGAATTCAACCTCGACCGCCACTGGCGCAATGCCCGGGTGCACACGCTGCATGACCCGGTGCGCTGGAAGTACCACGCGGTTGGGGCTTACCACCTTAACGGGACCTTGCCTGCGCGGCATTCCTGGATCTGAATTCAATGGCCTTGGGGGCTGCTTTGCAGCCCATCGCGACACAAGGCCGCTCCTCCCCGTGACGCGGACCGGCATGGAACCGCGTATCCCGGCAGGAGCGGCCTTGTGTCGCGATGGACCGCATACCGCTCCCAAGGCCCGGAGAAACCCCATGACCATCAGAATCATCACCAGCGACACCCAAGCGCTGCATGTCGCCGAAGAAATCGCCCAGCAACTGCGCCGCGACAGCGCCCTGCGCGACCGCGAACGCCGTCTGCCGCACAGCGAACTGGACCTGTTCACCCGCTCCGGCCTGTGGGCCATCAGTGTGCCCAAGGCCTTCGGCGGCGCTGGCGTGTCCAACGTCACCCTGGCCAAGGTCATCGCCCGCATCGCCCGGGCCGACGGCTCGCTGGGGCAGATCCCACAGAATCATTTCTACAGCCTGGAAGTACTGCGGGTAAACGGCAGCCCCGAACAACAGAAGCGGCTGTATGGCGAAGTGCTGGCCGGCCGCCGTTTCGGCAATGCCCTGGCCGAGCTGGGTACCAAGACCGCCAACGAACGCACCACCCGCCTGAGCCGTGACGGGGACGGCTTTCGCATCAACGGCCGCAAGTTCTACGCGACTGGCGCCATCTACGCCCAGCGTATCCCTACGTCGGTGGTCGATGAACAGGGCGTGCAGCACCTGGTGTTCGTGCCAGCCGATAGCCAGGGCGTACAGGTGATCGACGACTGGAGCGGCTTCGGACAACGCACCACCGGCAGCGGCTCGGTCCTGTTGGACAACGTTTTTGTCAGCGCAGCGGACGTGGCGCCTTTCCAGAGCGCCTTCGAGCGCCCCACCCCGGTCGGCCCGCTGGCGCAGCTTCTTCACGCCGCCATCGACACCGGCATCGCCCGCGCCGCCTACGAGGATGCCCTGCACTTCGTGCGCACCCGCAGCCGACCATGGGTCGACGCAGGCCTGGACAAGGCAAGCGCTGACCCACTGACGTTGAAAAGCTTCGGCCACCTGGCAATCCGCCTGCACGCGGCCGAAGCCCTGCTGGAACGCGCTGGCGAATACCTCGACCGCGCCCGCAACGACAGCACCGCCGACACCGTCGCCGCAGCGTCTATCGCCGTGGCCGAAGCGCGTGCCATCAGCACGGAAATCGCGCTTGCCGCCGGCACTGCCCTGTTCGAACTGAGTGGGAGCCAAGCGACGCTGGCCGAGCACAACCTCGACCGCCATTGGCGCAACGCCCGCGTGCACACCTTGCACGACCCGGTCCGCTGGAAATACCACGCCATCGGCAATTACTACCTCAACGACGTCAACCCGCCACGCCGGGGGACCCTCTGATGGCCAAGCAAATCCTGCTCAATGCCTTCAACATGAACTGCGTAGGGCACATCAACCACGGCCTGTGGACCCACCCACGGGACACTTCGACCCAGTACACCAGCCTGGAGTACTGGACCCAGCTCGCACGCCTGCTGGAGCGCGGCCTGTTCGATGGGCTGTTCATCGCTGATATCGTCGGCACCTACGATATCTATGGGCAATCGCTGGACGTCACCCTCAAGGAGGCCATCCAGTTGCCGGTCAATGACCCCTTGCTGCTGGTTTCGGCCATGGCCGCCGTCACTCGCCACCTGGGTTTCGGCCTTACCGCCAACCTGACCTACGAGGCCCCGTACCTGTTCGCCCGGCGCCTATCCACCCTGGACCACCTGAGCCAGGGCCGGGTTGGCTGGAACATCGTCACCGGTTACCTCGACAGTGCCGCCCGGGCCATGGGCCTGGCACAGCAACCCGAACATGACCGCCGCTACGACCAGGCTGACGAGTACCTGCAGGTGCTGTACAAGCTGCTGGAGGGCAGCTGGGCCGACGACGCGGTGGTCGCTGACCGCGAGCAGCGCATTTATGCCCGCCCCGACAAGGTGCGCAAGGTGCAGCACCAGGGCGAGTTCTACAAGGTCGAGGGCTACCACCTGTGCGAACCCTCGCCGCAACGCACCCCGGTACTGTTCCAGGCAGGCAGTTCGCAACGCGGCCTGGGCTTCGCCGGGCAACATGCCGAATGTGTGTTCATCAGCGCTCAGGACAAGACCGCGGCCCGCGCCCAGGTCGAGCAGGTACGCGCGGCTGCCTCGGCTGCCGGGCGCGACCCGCAGGCGGTCAAGGTCTTCATGGGCATCACGGTGATCGTCGCGGCGACCGAGCAACAGGCCCAGGCCAAGCATGCCGAGTATCTGCAGCACGCCAGCGCCGAGGCCGGAGTCGCACATTTTGCGGCCTCGACCGGCATTGACTTCGCGGCCTATGCACTGGACGAGCCGATCCCCTTCAGCCAGGGCAACGCCATTCAGTCAGCCACGCGCCAGTTGCAGGGCAACGCCTGGACCCGCCGGCGCCTGTTGCAACAGCACGCGCTGGGCGGGCGCTACGTGAAGGTGGTCGGCGACCCCGAGCAGGTCGCCGAACAGTTGATCGCCTGGCTCGACGAGACCGGCCTGGACGGCTTCAACCTGACCCGCACCGTCACCCCGGAGAGCTTTGAGGACTTCATCGACCTGGTCGTTCCTCGACTGCAACAACGCGGCCGCTACAAGACCGCGTACGCCGAGGGCACCCTGCGCCAGAAACTGTTCCAGGCCGACCACCCGCACTTGCCCGCCGACCACCCTGGTTCGGCTTACCGCTTTACCCGCACTCCTACCCCTGCACCGACTGGAGCCCTGCACCATGCTTGAAAAACTGTTCCGGCCCGTCGTGGCCATCGCCCTGTCCCTCGGCCTGTGCGCCGCTGCCCAGGCCGCCGAACCCCTGAAGATCGGCACTACCTCGGCCTTTGCGATCCCGCTGGAAGCCGCCGTGGAAGAAGCCCACAAGCAAGGCCTGGAGGTGAAGCTGATCGAGTTCAGCGACTGGATCGCGCCCAATGTCAGCCTCAACAGCGGCGACATCGACGTAAACTACTTCCAGCACATCCCGTTCCTGGAGAATGCCAAGGCGGCTGCGGGCTTCGACCTGGTGCCCTATGCACCGGGGATCATCAACAACGTGGGGTTGTACGCGAAAAAGTACAAAAGCTTCGCCGACCTGCCTGAGGGGGCGAGCGTGGCCATCGCCAACGACCCGATCAACAGTGGCCGCGGCCTGCAACTGCTGGCCAAGGCCGGGTTGATCACGCTCAAGCCTGGGGTTGGCTACAAAGCCACCGAGGACGACATTGTCGCCAACCCGAAAAAGCTGAAGATCCTGCAGGTCGAAGCCGTGCAGTTGGTGCGTGCCTATGACGACGCCGACCTGGTGCAGGGGTACCCGGCATACATTCGCCTGGCCAACAGCTTCGATGCCAGTTCAGCGCTACTGTTCGACGGCCTGGAAAACAAGGAGTACGTGATTCAATTCGTGATTCGCCCGCAGAGCAAAAACGACCCACGCCTGGCACAGTTCGTCGACATCTACCAACATTCGCCTGCCGTACGCGCAGCGTTGGACAAGGCTCACGGCAAGCTGTACCAGGCCGGTTGGGAAGGCTGACATGAGCCAGGCCAGCGCATTCAAGGCGCCCACCCCCCAACCACTAGCGTCAACGGCCAGGGAGCACGCCCTGCACCCGGAAATCAATCAAGCCCATGTACGCTTCATCGGCATGGGCAAGACCTACCCTGGGCAGGCGCAACCCGCCTTGCACGGCATTGACCTGAACATTCGCCAGGGCGAAGTGTTCGGCATCATCGGCCGCAGCGGCGCCGGCAAATCTTCGTTGCTACGCACCATCAACCGCCTGGAACGCCCTAGTCACGGCCGGGTACTGATCGACCAGGTCGACATCGCGGCGTTCGATGACGACCAGCTGGTGGCGCTGCGCCGGCGTATCGGCATGATATTCCAGCATTTCAACCTGCTGTCGGCGAAGACGGTGTGGCAGAACGTCGAGCTGCCCTTGAAGGTGGCGGGCGTGGCCAAGGGCGAGCGCCAGCGCAAGGTCCGGGAGCTGCTGGCGCTGGTCGGCCTGCAGGAGAAACACCACGTGTACCCAGCGCAGTTGTCAGGCGGGCAGAAACAGCGCGTGGGCATTGCCCGGGCACTGGTGCATGACCCCGAGATCCTGCTGTGCGACGAAGCCACCTCCGCGCTGGACCCGGAGACCACGGCCTCGATCCTGGAACTGCTGCGCGATATCAACCGGCGCCTGGGCCTGACCATCGTGCTGATTACCCACGAGATGGCGGTCATCCGTGATATCTGCCACCGGGTGGTGGTGCTGGACCGCGGCGAGGTGGTCGAGCAGGGCGAAGTCTGGCGTGTCTTCGGCGCCCCTCACCACGAGGTCACCCGAACCCTGCTTGCGCCGCTGCAGGCGCGGCTGCCTGCGGCGCTGCAAGCCAGCCTGCAGCCCCACCCCACAAGCCGTGACTGCGCCGTGGTATTGCAACTGAGTATGCTTGGCGAGCCTGAACTGTCTGCCCTGTTCCACGACCTGGGCGGTCGCGTGCGCCTGCTGCAGGGCGGCGTGGCGACCATTGGCGAGCACGCCTTGGGCCAGTTGATCCTGTCGGTGCAGCATGCACCGCACGATACCCAACAATTGCTGCAACGCGCCCGCCGTTGGGCGGACAACGTGGAGGTGCTGGGCCATGTGGTTTGATCGGCTGCTGGAAGGCTTGCTCGATACCCTGCTGATGGTTGGCGTGTCGTCGCTTATCGCCCTGCTGCTGGGGGTACCCCTAGCGCTGCTGCTGGTCACCAGCGGCAAGGGCGGCATATTCGAGGCAGCTTTGCTGAACCGGGTACTGGGCGCCTTCGTCAACCTGTTCCGCTCGATCCCGTTCCTGATCCTGATGGTCGCGCTGATCCCGTTCACCCGGCTGGTGGTGGGTACGACCTATGGTGTGTGGGCTGCGGTTGTCCCGCTGACCATCGCCGCCACGCCGTTCTTTGCCCGGATCGCCGAGGTCAGCCTGCGCGAAGTCGACCATGGCTTGGTGGAAGCCGCGCAGGCCATGGGTTGCCGGCGCTGGCACATTGTCTGGCATGTGTTGTTGCCCGAAGCGTTGCCAGGCATTGTCGGCGGTTTCACCATCACCTTGGTGACCCTGATCAACTCCTCGGCCATGGCCGGGGCGATCGGTGCCGGAGGGCTAGGCGACATCGCCTACCGGTATGGCTACCAGCGCTTCGACAGCCAGATCATGCTGACCGTGATCGCCACGCTTGTGGCGCTGGTGGCGTTGATCCAGCTGGGTGGCGACCGATTGGCGAAAAGCTTGAACAAGCGTTGAGTTCTTCGCGGCTCAACCCGCGAAGAGGCCCTTAACCCCAGCGCAAATCCGCAGCCGGCACCGGCCGCCCGAACCAGTACCCCTGCCCCAGCTGGCACTGCTCCTGCAGCAGGAAGGCGGCCTGCTCTGCCTGCTCGATACCCTCGGCATGCACCTGCATGCCCATGCTGCGGGCCAGGGCGATAATCACCCGCACGATCGCGATGTCATCCTCATCCAGCGGCAAGCCAGCAACGAAGCCCTGGTCGATTTTCAGCTTCTGAACGGGCAAACGCTTGAGCCGCAGCAGCGAAGAGTAGCCGGTGCCGAAGTCATCAATGGCCAGGGTCACGCCAAGCTCACGCAAGCGGTGAAGTTGCTCCAGCGCCACCTCCGGGTCTTCCATCACAGCGCTTTCGGTCACTTCCAGCTCCAGCAAGGCGGGGGCCAGGCCGGTGTCGTGCAGGACGTCGGCCACTTGCCGGTACAACTCATGCTGGCCAAACAGCCGGCTGGAGATGTTCACCGCCACGAACGCCAATTGCCGGCCTTGCGCCTGCCACTGCACCATTTGCCGGCAGGCCTGGCGCAGCACCCAGGCATCGATTTCGGCAATCAGGCCGGTACGCTCGGCGATCGGGATGAACTCGCCCGGCGGCACCAGGCCGCGCTGCGGATGCTGCCAGCGCACCAACGCCTCGACCCCGACCAGGCTGCCGGTCGCCAGGTCGTGGACTGGCTGGAAAAACACCCGCAGTTCGTCGTGCTCCAGTGCGCGGCGCAACTCGCCCGCTGTTTCAACCCGGTGCTGGGCGTGGGCCGTCAGTTCTTCGGTGTACAGCGCATAGCAGGCTCGCCCATTGCCCTTGGCCTTGTACAACGCCGAATCGGCGTTGCGCAGCAACTGTTCGGCACACAAGGCATCGCTGGGGAACAGGCTGATACCGGCACTGACACTGATGAACAACCGATGGCCATCGAACAGGAACGGCTCGCGCATGCGCTCGATGATGCCCTGCGCCAGTTTGCCTGCCTGGCCGACTTGCTGGCAGCCTTCGGCCAGCACGCCGAACTCGTCACCGCCCAGCCGGGCCAAGGTCACACCATTGCCCAGTATCTTGCCCAGGCGCTCCCCCACCAGCCTCAGCAACTGGTCACCGATGGTGTGGCCAAGGCCATCGTTGATGCTCTGGAAGTGGTCCAGGTCCAGCAGCAGCAGGGCGCACCCACGCTTGTTGGCCTGCGCCGCGGCCAGGGCCTGCTCGACGCGGTCGTTGAACAGCAAGCGGTTGGGCAGGCCGGTCAGCGGGTCGTGGTGGGCCAGGTAGGCCAGTTCCTGCTCCGAATGCTTGATCGCGCTGATGTCACTGAACACGGCCACGTAATGGCTCAGCTCACCCTCGTCATCGTGAATAGCGCAGATGGTCTGCCACTGCGGGTAGATTTCGCCGCTTTTGCGCCGGTTCCAGATTTCGCCGCTCCACTCGCCCTTTTCAGCCAGGGTGGCGTAAACCTGCTGGTAGAAGGCCTGGCCATGGCGGCCCGACTTGAATTTGCTCGGGCGCTGGCCGATGACCTCGTGCTGCTGGTAACCGGTAATGCGCATGAAGGCGCGGTTGACGTGCACGATCAAGCCCTGGCGGTCCGTCACCAGTACCCCTTCGAGGGTACTGTCGAAGACGGCGGCGGCCATGCGCAGACGTTCTCGGTCTTCGCAGCGCAACCGCGCGCCATGGCCGATGAAATTGAGCAGGCGCACCCGCGACACATAAATCAGCAAGGCACTGCACAGCACCCAGACCACCACGTTGATCTGCCGCCCCACGGTCGATGCCAGGGGGTCGTCGGTCATGCTCTGCAGCATTACCTCGGCCAGCACCAGCCAGAGGATCGAGAGCACCACATAAAGCGCGGCCATGCGCAAGGCGTCGCGAACGGAAACAGACATGTCGGGTGGGGTAGCCCATTGAAAAGAAAGGGGCATTATAAAGGCTGAAACATGTCGTGACCTCCTGTCTGAACAGTTGACTGGTTTTATTTCCCCACCAAGGGATAATCGACCCTTCCCCCCGCATTTCGAGGGCATTTACATCTATGTGGTACAACGGCCTGCTCGACTTGTCGGCCTGGCAACTGGTCGGCATCACCCTGTTGATGACCCACGTGACCATTGTCAGCGTCACGGTCTACCTGCACCGCTATTCCGCGCACCGGGCCCTTGAGCTCAACGGCGCGCTCAAGCATTTCTTCCGCTTCTGGCTGTGGCTGACCACGGCGCAGAACACCCGCGAGTGGACGGCGGTCCACCGTAAGCACCACGCCAAGTGCGAAACACCCGACGACCCGCACAGCCCCGTGCACAAAGGCCTGAGTACGGTGTTGCGCAAAGGCGCCGAGCTGTATCGTGAAGAGGCCCGCAACCCCGACACCCTGCGCATCTACGGCAAGAACTGCCCTGATGACTGGATCGAGCGTAACCTTTACTCGCGCTACAAACTGGGCGGCATCGCGCTGATGGCTGTGATCGACCTGCTGCTGTTCGGCACCCTCGGTATCACCGTCTGGGCGGTCCAGATGATGTGGATCCCGTTCTGGGCTGCCGGTGTCGTCAACGGCCTGGGCCACGCGTTCGGCTACCGCAACTTCGAATGCCGTGACGCAGCTACCAACCTCGTGCCGTGGGGCATCGTGATCGGCGGTGAAGAGCTGCACAACAATCACCACACCTACCCCAATTCGGCCAAGCTGTCGGTCAAGCGCTGGGAGTTCGACATGGGCTGGGCGTGGATCCGTCTGTTCTGCCTGCTGCGCCTGGCCAAGGTGCAGCGTGTGGCGCCGATTGCCCACAGGGTGGAAGGCAAAGGTAGCCTGGACATGGACACCGCCATGGCGATCCTCAACAACCGCTTCCAGATCATGGCCCAGTACCGCAAGCTGGTGATCGGCCCACTGGTAAAGCTGGAACTGGCGCGTGTCGACGCCTCGGTGCGCCACCACTTCCGCCGTGCCAAGCGCCTGCTATCCCGTGAAACCAGCCTGCTCGAAGACCGCCATCATGTGCGCATCGAATCGATGCTTGCGCACAGCCAGGCCCTGAAAACCATCTACGAAAAGCGCCTGGCACTGCAGCAGATCTGGGCGCGCACCAGCGCCAACGGCCATGACATGCTGGCCGCCATCAAGGACTGGGTACACGAAGCCGAAACCAGTGGTATTCAAGCCCTGCGCGACTTCGCGGCACAGCTGAAAACCTATTCCCTGCGCCCGATCGGCGCCTGATCGCCGTTGATCGGCACGCCCCGGCATGGGGCGTGCCAGCTGGAACTTCCCTACCTCGCCCCCACTCAAACCCCGCACATCGCCCGCGTGGCGGGCAGGATGCTGGCCGCACGCTTTCACGTCGAGACTCGCTACGTGCACATGGCCAAGAATATTCCAATGACATCGCCGGGCCCGGTACCACCGGGAGCCGCCCGCACTTTACTGGCGCTCCTTCATGCGCAAGGTGAGGTCGCCCGCCTGAGCGAACGCGAACAGCTGTTCAGCTCGTTGCTCGAAAGTGTCAACGCGGTGCTCTGGGCCTTCGATTGGGAAACACGCGAAGTGCTGTACGTAAACCCCGCCTACGAGCGCATCTTCGGCCGCCCGGCCAGCCTGGTACTGGCCGACTTCAACGAGTGGCGCGACAGCATCTACCCCGACGACCTGGAATACGCCGAGCGCAGCCTGGCCCAGGTGCTGCTCAAAGGCGCGGTCGAAGACCGCGAGTACCGTATCATCAATGCCGACGGGCAAGTGCGCTGGTTGAGCGACAAGTGCTACATCAACCAGCAGCATGACGGCGACCGCGTGATCATTGTCGGTATTGCCGAAGACATCACCGAGAAAAAGCAGCTGGAAGGCGAGTTACAGCGCCTGGCCACCACCGACGTGCTGACCCAAAGCAGCAACCGCCGGCACTTCTTCGAATGCGCCCAGGCGGCATTTGACAGCGCCCGGGAAAACGGCACGCCATTGGCCTTCCTGCTACTGGACATCGACGACTTCAAACAGATCAACGACAGCTATGGCCACCAGGAAGGCGACCAGGTGCTGCAGCACATCGCTGACAGCGGCAAGGCCGTGCTGCGCCGTGGCGACCTGTTTGGGCGTATTGGCGGCGAAGAGTTCGCGGCGGTGTTCCCAGGGTGCAGTGCCGAGCTGGCCGGGCAGATTGCCGAGCGGCTGCAGCGGCAGATTCAGCGTTTGAGCTTCAGCCATGGGGCGCAGACTTACGGGGTAACGGTGAGCCAGGGGCTTACCGGGTTGACCGATGAAGATGTGGCCCTGGAGAGCCTGTATGCCCGCGCCGATGCGGCGATGTACCAGGCCAAGCGGCAGGGCAAGAACCAGATCGTGCGCGGTTGATCCCCCTGAAGCCTGCCCGGCTCAAGGCACATTGTCGGCTTGTATCGGGCCTTCAGCCGCGGGCTGCGAACTGGGTTCGGGGTGCTCCACCTTGCGCAACCGGCTCAGCTCCGGCAAGCCCATCTTCAGCAAACGCGCTGTCTTGCCACTGGCAATCTTCGCCAGCCCCTGCTCAGCCGGTAGCCGTGCCAACTGCCCGGCCAGGTTCATGGCCAGAATTTCGCGCGAATACACCCCGCCACCAAGTTGGTAGATCGCCGCGATCAGCTCGCGTAAAGCCAACGGCAAGCGCCAACGGGTGCGCAGGGCCGAGCCAAATGCGGCACCGAACTCGTTGAGCGACAACTGGACCTTGTCCTCGTCCAGCTCGCCACCTGCCAGTCGCCATTCCTGCAGGCAGCGCAGCACCGCCAGGTCGCCCAGGCAATGCAGCAACCCTGCGCAATAGCAAAGCCCTTCGTCCAGCGCCAGCAGGCGCGCCAGCGTACGGCCATATTCAGCGGTGTGCAGGGACAACGCCCAGTAATGCGCCGCATGCTGCGCCAGCAAGGGCTCGCTGAGGCGGGCGCTGCGCTTGAGGGTCATGCCCAGAATCAGGTTCATGCTTTGTGTGCTGCCCAGCTTGTTCAAGGCTTGCAGCAGGGTTTGCACCGGTGCTTCACGGTGCAGCGCCGCGCTGTTGGCGGCCGCTATCAGCACCGCCGTCACCTGCGGGTCACGGCAGACCTCTTCCTCCAGCACCTTCAGGTTAAGGCCCTCAGGGTTCAGTGCTCGCTTGATCGCCACCTGCAAATCGGCCAGCAGCGGCCCGCCATCGGCAGTAGCCCGGCGCTGTTCGAGGTAAGCGCGCAGGCTGGCACCGGCCTGCAAGGGCGGCACCGGGCAGGCAACTTCTTCGCCCACGCCCAGCAGCAATTGTTCCAGGCGCTTGCGCAGGTTACCCAGGTTCAGGGGCTTGCTCAGGTACGCCGTGGGGTGCAGCGGCAGGGCTTCACGCACACTCGCACTGTCGCTGCGGTTGCTCATGAGGATGAACGGCAACCCCGACCCTTTGGCGCGTACCTTGCGCAGCAGGTCGAGGCCGTCGATGCCAGCCAGCTCACGTGCTGCAATGATCAGGTCCGGCTTGGCGGCCAGGGCGCTGAGCGCTTGCGAGCCGTCGGCGCAGACCTGAAGGCGGGCATCGCAGCGAACGCTCAGCAGCATCTCACTGAGCATGTCGCGTACCCATGGGTCGCCTTCGACGATCAGTACGCTCGGTGGGGTGGGCTCTGCAGCGTTCATCCAACTACTCCTGTAAAACCTTGCCTCAGCCTTTTACAACGTGCTGGGCGCATCATCCAACAACCATAGCTGCCGACGCATCACCGGGCATAAAAAAACCCGCCGAGGCGGGTTTTTTCTGAAGCGCATCACATCAGGCAAGTTCAGCGAAGCACTCTTCGATGATGGCCAGGCCTTTGTCCAGCAGCGCGTCTTCAGCGGTCAGCGGAACCAGGATCCGCAGAACGTTGCCGTAGGTGCCGCAAGACAGCAGGATCAGGCCTTTTTCGCGGGCTTTGGCCACAACCTGGCCAACAGCCGCAGCGTCAGGGGTGTGGGTGCCTTTCTGGAAGACTTCGACGGCAATCATCGAACCCAGACCACGAACGTCGCCGATGATCGGGTGCTTCTTCTGGATTTCACGCAGGCCGGTGGTCAGGCGCTCACCCACTGCCTTGCTGCGGTCCAGCAGTTTCTCTTCTTCGAACACTTCGATCACGGCCAGGGCTGCGGCGCAAGCGATCGGCGAGCCGGCGTAGGTGCCGCCCAGGCCGCCCGGAGCGATAGCGTCCATGTACTCGGCCTTGCCGCATACACCGGCCAGCGGGAAGCCGCCGGCGATGGACTTGGCAAAGGTGGTCAGGTCAGGCGCAACGCCCATCTGCTCCATGGCGAAGAAGGTGCCGGTGCGGCCAGCGCCGGTCTGAACTTCGTCGGCGATCAGCAGGATACCGTGCTGGTCGCACAGGGCGCGCAGGCGCTTCATCAGCTCTTTAGGCGCTGGCAGGAAGCCGCCTTCGCCTTGTACAGGCTCCAGGATGATTGCAGCGATGTCGCGTGGCTCGGCGTCGTTCTTGAAGATGCGCTCGACCGAGGCGATGGCGTCGTCAACGCTCACACCGTGCAGCTCGCTCGGGAACAGGGCGCGGAAGATGCCGCCTGGCATCAGGCCCATGCCTGCGGAGTACGGCACGACCTTGCCGGTCAGGCCCAGGGTCATCATGGTGCGGCCGTGGTAGCCGCCGGTGAAGGCGATAACGCCGGCACGGCCAGTGGCGGCACGGGCGATCTTCACGGCGTTTTCAACGGCTTCGGAGCCGGTGGTGACCAGCAGGGTCTTCTTGTCGAAGTCGCCTGGGACCAGCTTGTTGATCTTTTCGCACAGCTCGACGTAAGGCTCGTAGGCCAGCACCTGGAAGCAGGTGTGGCTGACCTTGGTCAGCTGCTCTTGCACGGCTGCAACCACTTTCGGGTGCAGGTGGCCGGTGTTCAGCACTGCGATGCCGCCGGCGAAGTCGATCAGTTCGCGGCCTTCAACGTCGATCACGGTCGAGTTCTTCGCGCTGTCGACGAAGATCGGGTGAATCTGGCCAACGCCACGCGGGACGGCAGCTACACGACGTTGCATCAAGGATTCGTTGGTCTTGCTCATAATGCCCTCATTGCGCCGACAGTAATGGCGCTTTTATTCGGGGGTGGCTGGGAGTGCTCGCGAACAGTATTCGTTGATCGACTGCCACAAGCGCCCTGGCCACCAGGTACTGCAATGTAAAAAAGGCCAGCGAGACGTCGCTCTCGCGCCCCGCTGGCAGAGGTAAAGCCGTTACCGTGCGATCAAACGCTGATGCACAGGTATTTGATTTCGAGGTAGTCCTCGATACCGTACTTGGAACCTTCGCGGCCCAGGCCAGAAGCCTTGATGCCACCGAATGGCGCCACTTCGTTGGAAATCAGGCCGGTGTTAATACCCACCATGCCGTACTCCAGGGCTTCGGCAACTCGGAACACACGGCTCATGTCGCGGGCGTAGAAGTACGAAGCCAAGCCGAATTCGGTGTCGTTGGACATGGCGATGACTTCGGCTTCGTCCTGGAAGCGGAACAGCGGCGCCAGTGGGCCGAAGGTCTCTTCCTTGGCGACAGCAGCAGTTTTCGGTACATCAACCAGGATGGTCGGCTCGAAGAAGTTGCCTTCGATCAGCTTGCCGCCGGACAGTACCTTGGCGCCTTTGGAAACGGCGTCTTCGATGTGCTCCTGAACCTTGGCGACAGCCTTGCCGTCGATCAGCGGGCCAGTGGTGGTGCCATCTTCCAGACCGTTACCGATCTTCAGCTTGGCCACCGCAGCCGCCAGCTTCTCGGCGAACGCGTCGTAGACGCCGTCCTGCACGTAGATACGGTTGGCGCAGACACAGGTCTGGCCGTTGTTACGGTACTTGGAGATGATCGCGCCCTCGACCGCCTTGTCCAGGTCGGCGTCGTCGAACACGATGAACGGGGCGTTGCCACCCAGCTCCAGGGAAACCTTCTTGATGTCCTTGGCGCATTCTTCCATCAGCTGGCGACCGATTTCGGTCGAGCCGGTGAAGGACAGCTTGCGTACCAGGGAGTTGCCGGTCAGTTCGCCGCCAACTTCACCAGCGCTGCCGGTAACCACGCTCAGCACGCCAGCCGGGATACCGGCACGGTGGGCCAGTTCGACCAGGGCCAGGGCGGAGTAAGGGGTTTGCGAAGCAGGCTTGAGCACCATGGTGCAGCCAGCGGCCAGGGCCGGGCCGGCTTTACGGGTGATCATGGCAGCCGGGAAGTTCCACGGGGTGATGGCCGCGGTTACGCCGATTGGCTGTTTGATGACGATCAGACGCTTGTCTGGCTGGTGGCCAGGAATAGTGTCGCCATAAACACGCTTGGCTTCTTCGGCGAACCACTCGATGAACGAGGCGGCATAGGCGATCTCGCCCTTGGCTTCCGCCAGCGGCTTGCCTTGTTCGGTGGTCATCAGGCGAGCCAGGTCGTCCTGGTTCTCGATCATCAGTTCGAACCAGCGACGCAGCTTGGTCGAGCGCTCTTTGGCGGTCAGGGCACGCCAGGCCGGCAGGGCCTTGTCGGCAGCTTCGATGGCGCGGCGGGTTTCCGCGGTGCCCATCTTAGGCACGGTACCGATGACTTCACCGGTGGCCGGGTTGGTCACCTTGATGGTCTGGCCATTGTCCGCATCCAGCCACTCACCGTTGATGTAGGCTTGCTGGCGGAACAACTGAGCGTCTTTGAGCTGCATGTCGGCTTCCCGAATTGTTGATTGTTGAAAAGCGCCCAAGGCAGGGCATCGAGCGTTTGAAATCTCAAACGAATGCTAAGCGGCTGCTGGGGTGTTGGACAATAGGCTGTTCGAAAAAAAGAACGAATGGTTGAACAGCCGGGCGGAAAATTCATCATTTACGTACTGGCAACCGGCCCTTTCGCGGGCACGCCCGCTCCCACAAGGTCCCCACTTATATCAGCAGCGAACCGGCCGGCACAGGCCACCGGGAAAAAAGGCTACAGATCAAGGCGATGGACGCGACCGGCGCAGATGGGTATCATGCGTGCGCGTTGCACTCGTAGCTCAGCTGGATAGAGTACTGCCCTCCGAAGGCAGGGGTCGTGGGTTCGAATCCCGCCGAGTGCGCCATATAATTCAAGGCCTCCACTGAAATCAGCCGTCACGCGCTACAAGCCGTGGGTGCATGGTGGGTGCAAACGAAGCCCCGCACAGAGACGATCTGGCGGGGCTTTTTCGTGGGCGCCACAAAATGGCGGTGTCGGGTTTCGTGGCGCGGCCTGGGTCAAACCGGCGATTCGCCGGTTTTGTCGGAATACCCGGTATTACGGGAATTTCCCGTATTCAGACCAGCGCAATTTTGCGCCCGTTGACTACGTACGCTTTCCGTACGAATTGGGGTTGGCACGGAAAGCGTCCCGAGCTACTACGAAACTTTCGTAGTGGAACCCAGGTGGAACCTAGTCGGTTCTGAGTTCTGGATTTCAAATCCAAAAGTGTCTCAGAGACAGGTTTGTATCGACGAAATTCGTCGGAACAAGCAGCCGGACGCCAGGCGTACGCTTGGCCAAAAGAACGTTTGGCGTTGATTTGCCGGACAACTCCCGGACAAGAACGCCGGACAAGGAATCGGCTCCAGCCCAGGCGTCATACGGCTTGCAGCGATATCTAACTACGTGTGTCGCGAACCCATACACAGAGCCAGAATCGAGAGCCGATTGGTGTTCATGAAGGCACAATATTAGGGCACAAGGTTTTCGCTCCAGGCCACGCCCCATGCGGCCTGTAGCGTATTCAAACTACGTGCGTTTCAAACCCCATGTGGATTTGAAGTCTGGATGGCTTAGAACCGAGCCATGGCCCAAAACTGGACCATCCAGAGATGCCCTAAGTTTTCGGGACATCTCATTCAGGTGAATGACATGCGGGATTTTCCCGGATGTACTGGCCTGTTCGATCAACGGGGTGGGCTTCCTACAATGCAGGGAGTTGGCGATCAATTCTGGCAGCCTGCCAGAATTGTCTCCCCCCGCTGGGGGATCGCATTGGATGTGACCCCTTCAACCCCCAGCGGGGGTCGGACGCCTCAATTTTGAGGAGGCGGGGTAGCGGATCGCTAGGGCATGGGGATCGGGAAACGCTACCCCCTTCAATCCCGCCCAGTCTTGCACATGAGTTCGATCCGCCGGCGGCGAGCGTCTGGCAGCACGGCGGTGATTTCGTACACCTTCTCCCCTTCGCGTATGCGCCAGCTCGATACCATGTCGTCGCGGTACCGGATGCGGATGCGGAACACGGTCTGCGACTGGGGCGCCTGGGCGGCGATGAACTCGCTGCCGCTGATGCTCTCGATATCGGCCCACTCCCGGCTTACTGGCTCCCAGGTGCGAATGAAACCGCCACCGGGTGTTCTGGTGTCCACCGGGCGCTCAATCGTCACTGGGTAGCGCAGCTTACCGGCCAGCATCACAGCACCGCCATCGAGCGATACGGAGCCAGCAGCATGGAATAGGCAGTGCCCTCGGTCAGCGTGCGGTCGCCCTGGCGCTCCCGATTCTCGTACAGGTCGCCCACCAGCAGCAGGACGGCAGCCTTGATCGGGGCGGGCATCTGATCGGGTAAGCCGTCTCCCAGAAAGTTGCTGACGTGAGTTTCGGCGGCAGCGATCAAGCCTAGGATGTGGCCGTCTTCCTCGTCGTGATCGACGCGCATGTGCAGTTTGGCTTCTTCAAGGGTCACGGTGGTCATACGAAAAATACCTCGGTATCAAGATCGGCAGGGGCCTCGGCCACCTGGGCGGCGCCGAACGCCATAGCCAGGGCCTGCAGGCCGTCGATGCGGCCGGTGCGACGGCTCTTGTCCAGCTTGCGGTTGCCGCTGGGGTCTTTCACCGCCACGGCGTTGGCAGCGCACAGGGTCAGTACGGGGTGGCCACCGTGGGCGACACGGCCATTCAGCAGCTCGGCCTCCAGGGTGTCGAGGGCTGGCGCCATATCGCGGAAACCTTGCCCGTGGGGCACCAGCGGCAGTTCCAGGCCCAGGCGCTCCAGTTCCTTCTTGAGGACGTCGATGCGCCAGCGGTCATAGGCGATTGCCGCCACCTCGCAGTCGCTCAGAATCTCGGCCATGTCCAGGGCCACCGCTTCCAGATCAACCGTGGCCCCAGGCGTAGTGCGGATGTAACCCTGGCGCACCCACATGTCATACGGGGCGCGGTCCTTCTGCGCTCGGTCGAACAGGCCCTGCTCGGGCGTCCAGAAGTACGGACGGACCTGCCACACGCCATCCACCTTGCCGATCAGCACCAGCGCCGTCAGGTCGGTTCGGGCCGACAGATCGAGGCCCGCATAGACCAGGCCCTCGAACGGGTCAGGCGCGGTGTCGCAGGCCATCCACACGTCAGGGCTGATGAATGGGCTGTCGAGGCTGACCCGCTGGTTAAGCAGCAGGTTGCGGGCGGTGTTGCTCATGCTCGGCATGCGCTCGGCTTGCTGCATCTGCTCTCGCAGGTCTGTCTCCGACCGAAAGATGCCCAGGGCCGGGTTGGCCGCTCGCCAGCCGTCTTCGTCCATCAGTTCGCATCCCGCTGGCGCCGCGTACAGGCGGCACACGATCTTGGGGTCATTGCTGCGCAGGGCGTCGTCAATCCACTGGCTCAGCAGATCGGCGTCGTTGGCTGCCTGGGTACTGATGGCGATCAGCAGCGGTGCCGAGTGAGCGCCCTGGCTGGTGGTGATAGCGTCCACGAAGTCGGACTGCGGGCCGCGAATCTGGCCAATCTCGTCCAGGATAGCCAGCACCGGGGAAAGGCCATGCGCGGTTTTGCCATCGGCGGCCAAGGCGCGGAACTCGGTGTTCAGGTTCAGCCCCAGCAGCCGCTTGCCGCTGGGCACGATGCGGACGATCTTCGACAGGGCGGGCGATAGCTGAACCATCTTGGCGGCCAGGTTGAACACCAGGGCGGCTTGGTCGCGGCTCATGGCACCCGACACAAGCTGGCTGTTTTGCTTCGCCTCGGGGCCGACCAGGTGCGCCAGCAGCAGGCCCGCGATCAGGCCCGACTTGCCGTTCTTCCTGGCCACACTGAGGATGGCCCGGCGAGTGCCCACCGGGTTGTCGTACACGTCGCGGATGAACTGGCGCTGGAACTCAGCCAGGCATAGCGGCTTGCCCACGTCTGCGCCTTCGGGCGTCACGCAATAGCGCTCGATGAACGCGACGATCTTTTCGGCGCGGGTCATTGCAGCGTGCTCAGGGTCGGGATCAGGTCGTCATCCACATGCTGCCGAGCCTCACGCTCGAGCGCAGCGGATTTGCGGCCATCCTCAGACCGCCCCACGGTGGCAGCCGCGTGGATGTGCAGGAGCCTGGACAGGGTGATTGCGCGACGGCTCATGGTGTCTAGAATTGCGCAAGCGGGGTTGGCCTTTCCGTCAACGACAAAGCCGTCCACGTCGATACTCTGCTGTAGCGCTTCGATATCCGCATTGGTTCGCGCAAGGTTTCCCGCCAGTACCAGATCGTTATCGGTCCAGGTGTCCCGTGGTCGCGTCTGTATCACAGCGTTCCAGAACGGCCAATCCTGCGCACGAAGTCGGACATGGGGAGGCGGTGCGATAGGGCCAAGCGCGACAGCCTGGGCCGCTGCTATGGCGGCCTTGGCGCTATCGGATCGGGGGCGGCGGGTTTTCATGGTCGTTTTTTGCGGTTAGCGATGAAAGAGAGGGTCGGGGGCGGTCTTGCTGTCGGCGGTTGCTGGTGATTTTTCCTCCCGATTCCACGGGTGATCGGGGTCGATGGGCATCCCATTCACGTCGCAGCCCAGATGCACGCGCTTGCCCATGTCGCGGGCAGTCTTGAGGGAGTGACACTCGCGGCACATGGCAGTCAGATTTTCTCGACAGTTGTCATCGCTGTAGTCCTCGCGGCTGTCCTTGATGTGGTCCACGTCAGTGCTGGGCACATACAGGCCACGGGCCAGGCACCAGCGGCACAGTGGTTCCTCTGCAAGCACCTGGGCACGCAACTCCTTCCATGCGGCGCTATTGAGGCTGACTGTTCGTTTCTTCGGCTTGTACCTGTTCACGCTTCTTCTCCTTCGCCCGTGCCTGCATCGCTTCCAGGGGTGTTGGGGCTTCCTTGAGTCTTGGTTGCAGCATCTTGAGGCGGGGTCGCTTGGACATCATCAATACCTTCGACGGTGGGTAGATTCTCAATGCGGCGCACCTCAGAGCGCAGCATCCAGCCATCCTTGATGGCGTAGTCATAGAACTGGGCGCGGGTGACGCTATCGCCACGCAGCAGACCTTCCACGTTGTGCTCACAGAAGAAACCACTGCTCAGCATGGTCTTGTTGATGGCCTGCTCCCACATGACCAAATGTCTGCGCAATGTGAGGGTGATGAACTGGCGGGCCAGCTCCACGCTGTTGC
Source organism: Pseudomonas sp. NY5710 (assembly GCF_013305665.1). Classification (NCBI taxonomy): domain Bacteria; kingdom Pseudomonadati; phylum Pseudomonadota; class Gammaproteobacteria; order Pseudomonadales; family Pseudomonadaceae; genus Pseudomonas; species Pseudomonas sp. NY5710. The sequence continues at coordinate 208,019 of NZ_CP045554.1, read as the reverse complement.
TGTAGTTGGCAGACTCCATGCTCTGCACGATCACAGGCGGGCAACGGAACAGGCGGCATACCTCGATCACCGACAGCTTGCGCGACTCGATCCACTCACTGTCTTCCAACGTCATCGACACTGTGCGGAACGTGGCACCTTGCGGCAGTACGGCGGTCTTGCCGTGGTTGCTCACACCACCTTGGCCAGCCGCCCAGCTATCACGGATCTCCCCTGCCTGCTGCTTGGTGGTGCCCGCTTGAGTCTCGATCACGCCCGACAACTTGGTGCCCTGCTCGAACATCTTGGCACCGTGGGTACGCTCAGCCAGGGCCAGGCCCAAAGTGTCGCGGGCCACTGCAATTGGCGAGCGACCGAGCACACCATCATCGGAGTGGAAGCGCAGGTGGAGCATTTCGTCCGCAGTCAGGCGTTGCAGCTTGCCGTGGCGGTCGGTGTATTCGTAGACCAGGCGCTCACTGGTGGACGTGCGCAGGATCGACACGCTGTCAGGGTGGATAGGCTCCAGGGCTTGGACGCGACCGGCACCACTCCAGCGGATACGGGCGTAACCATTGCCACGCAGCAGAACATGGCGTTGCAACTGCTCCCGGAATTCGAGAGCGGTCTGCCAGTCGTTCGGCGCGTCGTGGAGTAGGGCATACAGTGGGTGGGTGCGGGCCTTGTCGCGTCCGTCATCGGAGTGGCGGTACACGTCCAGCGGCAGGCTGGCCACCGTTTCGGCAATGGCACTCACGCAGCCATAAACCGCGCTGATGCTCTCAGCCGATTGTGCCGTGACATTCACGCCCGCCGAATTGCTGGCCTGGCTGAATTGGTCGAAGTACCGGTCGTATGCCGGTGTGTTGTTGTCGGAGCGGGTGAATAGTCGGAACAGCTTTTTCACCGGATGCACTCCAGGAACTCAAGGTATCGACGGGCATTGGTCAGCGCCAGCAGCGGCTTGCGGCTGCGCACCGATACGGTGGTGCTCGCATATGCCGGGGTGGCGGTGATCGTGATTTCGTGCAGGTCCACGTCCCGCAGGCTGCGCAACTCGCCTTGCCAGTCCTCCTTCACCGGCACGAAGCCGAACGAGCACCCGGCCACGTCGCCACGCTTCACCAGCTCGGAAAGGTCGCGGCCCAGGCTGGTGTCGGGCAGGTCCAGTTCGAAGGCAAGGCCCACGTCATCCTCAGAAAGGCGCAGGGTGCCAGCTCCGACACGGCCCAATAGGGCTGCATCGTCGTGCTCGTAAACGGCGCGGATGCTGGCGGCGGCTGGGCCTGCAAGGGAGCGCTTGAAAGCCCCCGGAAGGATGATTTCGGTAAAGCCCTCAATGGGCGCTGGTTGGCCGAAACGGGCGGCATAGCCGAACAGCGTCCGGCCTTTCCGTTCCAGGCTTGCGGCTGCTCGGCGTTCCATCACGGTGCGCTCGCTACTACGAAACCTTCGGGATGGCGTACAGCGGTATCGACGGTGGCCATCGCACGGACCTGCACACCGCCACGGCTGTAGGCGGGTTCAGCGAATGGGTTGACCAACAGGTCAATTTCGCTCCATACGCCCAGCATCACCTGGCTCCAGTCGCCCAAGATCAGCTTGCCGGTTGGGACGTTCTTCGAAGTCGCCAGCGCCAGGCTGGCCAGGGTGCCGTTGTCGAACAAGAAACCGCTGCCCGATCCGGCCACCTTCTCGGTGCTGCCCAGGATGGTGCGGATCGCGGCGGTGGTCAGCCAGCGGGCGTTGGTGATGTTCACGTCATCCAGCTTCTCCAGCAGCGCCAGCACCTCGGCCCAGGTGTCGGGCAGGGCAGCGGTCTGGATGCCGGGGGTATTCAGCACGCCCAGCGGTTCACCAGCAGCGCCGCTGCCGTTGATGATGGCGCGGTCGATCTGGCGGGCGATGAGGAAGGCCAGGTCTTCACGCACCAACTGCTCGATACCTGGCGCCGATTGCTGGAGCAACTGGCGGCTCATTTCAGTTTTGCCGCCGCAATGCTTCGGAGTCAGGGTGACGTTGTCGAACGACATTTGGGCTTCGGGCACGGCCTGACCCTCAGTAACCCAGCCGGTTTCCAAGCCGCTGCCGTACTTCGGAATCGACACATTGCCGACCAAGCCGGTCAAGCTGCGGATACCCAGCGAGCGGGCCAGCAGGCTTTCGCGCAATGGGCCGATGTATTGGTCTGCCCGGTGGTCGGTGCCCACCAGCTCGGGCGCGGTCGCGGTGGTGTTGGCGCGGCGCTCCAGGGCGGCGAACGGCACGAATACGCCCTCAGCCTTGCGACCAGTGCGGCGCTCGGCCTCTTTGGCATACTCGGCCTCGGCGCCGTCCAGAGTACGCCCCTCCATCTGCGCACGCAGGACACGCACGACCGATACGCGCTTCTCCAGGTGCTCAGGGGTATCGGTGGCGGCGGGAGCGGCGGTGCGCTTCTCCAGATCGGCCAGGTGCTCGTGGCGGGTGATCTGGTCGGCCAGCGAACGCTCTTCGGTCTTGAAGGTTTCAAACTGGGTGGATTCGTCGGTGGTCAGGTCACGGCCAGCAGCGGAAGCGGTGTCCACCAGCTTTCTCATGCCCTCGACGGCGGCGGTGCGCTTCTCGCGCAGTTCGTGAAGTTTCATCAGGGAAAAGTCCTGTGGATGGGGTTTTCGAGTACCCACCATAGGCCTATTTTCCCTGTCAAAACAGTGGCTTACCGTTCGCTTGATTGAGGCTCTGTCCTATTGTGTATGGGTATATCTGTAGGGACATTGAGGCTAGAGAATTTCCGATGAACGGTCATCTGGTCGCCTCGCTGTCTGGATTGAGCAAAAGTCGCGGGCCGCGATGTTTGGGTCAGCTCGAATAGTCAGCGAGCCATTCATCGACGGTCTGTTCTTGTGGTGGTCTATGTGTAGGTATTGGGGTATTGGAAATGTCCTTGTTACCGCACATCCTGATTACCTTGTTTCCGTGGTTTGCAACGCCCGTAGTTTGACTCGGCTGTATGCCGCATGGCGACTGGGCTGCAGCGATTTCCTTGTGCCCTGATGTTGTGCCTTCCTTGTGCCCTGCTTGTGCCCAAATTGTGCCCTCGTTGTGCCCTAGAATTGCCAGGCGAAGTTGGTCCGCCGTGATGGTCACAGGGTGCAGCGACTGAACATCGAACCTGTCTTGGTTCACCTCGCCAGCCAGCAAGATGCTCGACAGCTTCCCCATGCACTTGTAGAAACGCTGCAGCCGATCGGGCATCTGTAGGCCGGTGCTCAGCCAAAACCGGTGGAAGTGGCTGCGCTTACCAATGCGGAACTGTCCTCTGGGCAGCAGGGCGCCAGCCTTGCCAGCGGCAGTGTTGCGCTGACGTGTCAGATCGGCATTGAACACCGCATAGACAGACTGGCCAGACAGCACCGAGACAAACTGCAGCGTCACCCCGGCGACCCGGGATTTGCCGTAGTGGCCAGTGGAGTAACCGATGTACTCAAACGCATCCATGCCCACCGCCATCAGGGCCTCGCGACACAGCCCGGTCCTATTGGCGGCGATCCACTCAGGCGGCACGGGCTTGCCGCTCGCCGGTTGAATGACGAGCTGCCCACGCTCAATGCTCACCATGTCTCCACGGCGAAGTAGTTTTGCGGCTAGGCATTCCATTCATGAACTCACAATAAGGCGCAAAGGGGTCGATCTGAAATCGACCCCCTGCATGGGGCGGTGGGTTGTCAGGCTGCGCGGCGCGTGCCAGACTTGCCCCCGATATCGCATTCCCGTGCCATGTCTTGACCCTTGCGGCGGTGCAACGCCGCTTGGGCCTTCTCTTCTTCCTTCCAGACCAGCTCGTTCAAATCCTCCCCCCGTGAACTCAAGCTGTGCGCCACCAGCTTCAAGCCGCTCATGAGGCCGCTCAGGCGATAGCCGTTCAAAAATGGGGCGCCTTCGGTATCCTCCTTGGTGGCGTTTTCATCTATCAGCGCTACGACCACGCTCATGAAATGACCGGCATCCACGAACAGCTCAGCGTCGCCTTTTGTGATTTGCAGATTCATGCCGCGTCACCCTCGAAGAACTCAATGATCTGCTCGGCACCCATGTCGTAGCGGTGGCCTGCCTCAATACGGTTTGTCGCATCTTCAATCAGCATGAACTCCCCGTAGTTGTCCCCTGAATATGGCTTGTCGGAGCGCTCCGCCCGATAGCCGTTCTTTGCTGCGATCCGTTTTGCTCGAGCGTCGAGCGCCCTTTGTTCGTTGCTCATGCTGCGATTACCTCTACACGTTGGGCGCCAAGCTGGCGCAGGGTTTCCAGATCGACCAGGCGGGTGCTGGCCGGGAGTTGAAGGGTGCCCAGGATTTTCTGGTCACCGCCGATGATGCGAACGGTCATCGGGCGTTCTCCACAGCCACGCGATTGATGTACGTCTCCAATTCCTTCACCAGGATCATGCGGCGACGACCGAGCTTGAAGCTGGGGAGCTCTCCTCGTGCGACGATTTCGTAGATTGCTGAGCGAGCCACTCCGATGGAGCGGGCTGCATCTTCGATCCCTAAAGCCAGGGGTGGAACGTGGTGCGCTTGAGTCATTGCATTCTCCATCTGGCGAGTTGATTGGTTCCGCCAGTGGAGTAAGGCTATACCGAAGAAATACTGCACGTCAAATGATGTGCAGTATTTTTCTGGATTGTATGGGATGGATTGACGGGTATACTGAGGCCCTCAGAGGGGAAAGAAATGACCGCCAAGAAGACGCCAAAGAAGACAGATGCCCTTACGCTGCGACTTGATCCGCGCACGAAATTCCTTATCGAGCTATTGGCTAGATCAGGCCATCAGTCAATCACGGGCGTGATCGAGTCTGCTGTCACTCGGCTTGCTGGCGACCGAAGGGTCGATGGCGGTCAGCGGGAGGAATCTCTTGCGGCGGTGTCGGCGCTTGTGTGGGCGCCGAGCGAGAGTGAGCGAATCGTCAATCTGGCACTTTGCGCCCCTAGCTTGATGAGCCATGAGGAGAGCTGCATTGCCTCGGTGCTGGATTCTGCCGTAGATATATTCTTCAATGTCTACGAGATTGGAGGCAGCGCTGATTACGATTACAGAATGGTAGATGCTAAAGCCGGCAGGGGCGGATTTAGACAGTCCAGTAGTGGGGTGACAATATTTGTAACTCCGAAAAGAAAGTTGATTCGATTGTCTTGGGATCTTATTAAATCTCGTGCTTTAGAACTCGCTGAGAAAGGGTGTTGCCCTGACCTAACGCTTGATGATGTAGAGTCATTCATTGGCCGCCCGGTTTCATCGTTAACTCCTGAGGTAAAAGTCCCTGCGGTGGTTATTCACGACGACGATGGCGTCGGATACATGGGAGCCGATAAGGAGTTTGACGATATCTCTGATAGTTTAGGAGTTAAGCGCTAGATCAGTTCTACCGCCGCCGCCTTGCTGTCAGGCGCAAGGTGGGCGTAGCGCAGCGTCATGGCTATGTCAGAGTGCCCCAGCAGCTCCCGAACGGTGTTGAGCGGCACGCCAGCCATGACCAGCTTGGAAGCGAAGGTGTGGCGCAGATCGTGCCACCGAAAGCCCTCGATCTTTGCCATCTTCAACAGTCCATCCCAACTCTTTTTCACATTGTCCAGTCGGCCACCTTCTTTGCCTGGAAATACATACCCGGATTTCCGGGAATGTTGATCGCGCCAGCTCTGTAATACTTCAAGCGCTTCCTTGTTTAAGGGTATATGGCGCGTCTGTCCAGACTTGGAAGTTTCACCCTCTACGGTCAGCACCTTCCCCTTGAAGTTGATATCAGCCCATTGCAGGTTGAATACCTCACCACGGCGCATGCCGGTATTGATGCTGAGCAAAACCAGGGGTTTCAAGTGATCCGCGAAAGTTACCTCGCGCAAGCTTTGCATCAGTTCTCTATTGCGTTCTTTGCGCCACAGGTTCGCACTATCGCGCTCGGCCCTGATGCCCTCCTCCCGTGTATCCATGGCCTTGCGCAGGTCGGCCAGTTCCTCGGTCGTCAGGAAGCGGATTCGTCCACGTCGGTCGGTCTTGAGGCGGCGCAGCTTGCTAAGGGGGTGCGATTCCAGCACGCCCCATTCAACGGCCCGGCTCAGCAGCCCTTTGATGCGCTGGATATTCCGATTGGCGGTCGCGGGCGTGTTTCCCCCGTCCACCCAGGACACGCGCAGACGCTCGACACGGCGGTGGTCAATCTCCTCAAGTTTGAGGGGAAGCAGATCGGCGAAGGCCGACCGGATGGCGCGAACGCTGTTCACATGGTCGCGGTGGTGAATCCTGGCCCAGGGTTCGAATTGCTCCACTAGGAAAGCCTCCAGGGTCGGCATGCTCGCACCAGCTCGAGCCTGGGAAACGGCCAGTGGCTCGCCATGCTCATGGGCCTCGGCAAGGTACTGCAACGCCTCCTTGCGCGCCCTATCAAGCGTCAGCACGCCTACACGGCCCAGGGTCTTCTTCTTGCCCCTGGCCCAGCGAACGACATAGCTCTTGTGACCCGCTGCCGTGACACGGACAAACAAGCCGCTGACGGTGGTATCGTGGACTTCGTAGGTGCTGCCGGTTGTCTCCAGGCCGCCAAGCAGGGAGAGGGTCAATTTCGCTTTCATGGGTGCCGTGGGTGCATAGTGGGTGCAAATTTCACTATACGGACCATCATCGGAAGACACAACTGGACAGGAAAGCCCCGTATTTACTGGGAGTAGCCCGTAAACGCTGGACTTCCTTTCACGCTCCGAAGGCAGGGGTCGTGGGTTCGAATCCCGCCGAGTGCGCCATATCAAAAAGCCCTGGGCCTGTGCCCGGGGCTTTTTCATTTGTGCGACATGTCGCGTTTCTGGCACTCCCGTGCCACTGGCCATTGGTGTTAGCGTGGGCGTCCTCCCGTTGCCTCGAACGGGTGCCCCATAACAATCCATGGCGAAGGAATGCGCGCAACCATGCACCTGAAAAAACTCACCGCCACTACCCTGCTGCTGGCCAACATCGGCCTGTTCACCCAACCGGCCCAGGCCAACCTCACTCAGCAACAGGCCGCGGCAATCGTCAAAACCTTCGACGGCAGCGACCCGCGTGACTTCAAGCAGTTCCTCGGCAAGCTCAAAGGCAGTGACCTGGCCAAGGCCGATAACCTTGAGGCGACACTGCAGGCCTACCTGGCCGGCAAACCGCTGGCCGCCGGGCAACAGGACGAGATCAACCGCCTGCTTGGCCTGTATACCCGCATCAAGTACGGCAAGGCAGCCACTGAAACCCTGCGCGAACTGGTGGCTATTCCAACCTACAACGTCGAAGGTACGCCGCAGTACGAAAACCCGGCGTTCCTGAAAATCGCCGACAAGGTCAAAGCACTGGCCGACAGTTTCGGCCTGGCGTTCCGCAACATCGATAACCGGGTTTACGAAATTTCGCTCGGCAGCGGCAAGGAAGTGATCGGCATCCATGCCCACGCCGATGTGGTGCCGGTCAATCCGGACAACTGGAAGCTGGCCGACGGCACCCGCCTGGACCCGTTCAAGGTCACCCTGGTTGGCGACCGCATGTATGGCCGCGGCACCGAAGACGACAAAAACGGTATCGTTGTCGCGATGTACGCACTGAAAGTGGCGAAGGACGAGAACCTGCCACTGGCCCGCCAATTCAAGCTGCTGATCGACACGACGGAAGAAACCAGTGGGGATGCGATCCCCTATTACTTCGAGCGCAACCCCACGCCTGATTACAACCTGGCGCTGGATGGCGGCTACCCGGTGGTCATTGCCGAAAAAGGCTACGGTACGATCATGGCCAGCTTCAGCAAGCGCCCGGCCACGGGTGAAGGTGCTGAGGTCATCAACCTGACCGGCGGGCTGGCCACCAACCAGATCCCCACCACCTCGGTCGCAACCCTGGCCACCGACAACCCGGCAGCACTCGCCCAACAACTGCAGCAGGCCGGCGGCGCGTATGTAAAGCAGCACGGTGGTGACTTCAGCATCGACGCCAAGGCCGACGGCAAGCAGGTGGTGCTGACAGTAACCGGGGTTTCCGCGCATTCCTCGGAGCCGGAGTCCGGGGTAAACCCGGTTGCGCGCATGCTCGACTTCCTTGCTGGCCTGGCCCAGCAGGTACCGCTCAAGCACAACCAATTCACCGACGCCGCCCGCTACGCTGCGGACAACTGGGGCCTGGACTACCTGGGCAACAAGCTGGGCGTGGCCTTCAAAGACCCGTTCATGGGCCCGCTGACCGCGTCGTTGACCTACGTAGGGGTGGACGACAAAGGCTTGAAACTGGCGGTGAACCTGCGCATTCCCAAGGGCAAGCCGCTTGCCACGATCAAGGACGAACTGGCCACCAGACTGGACAAATGGACCCGGCAGAGCCGCACCTCGGTGGCCTTCGACTATAGCCTGGACGAACCGATGTATCGCAACCCCGAGGGCGAGTGGGTGAAGGCTCTGCTCGCGGTGGCCAGCGAGAACCTGGGCATGAAGCATGAGTTCGGCACCTCGGCGGGTGCCACGTCGGTACACGACCTGCCCAACGGCGTGCAGTTCGGCCTGGCCATGCCAGACGTGAAGTACACCGGGCACAACGACAACGAGTTCAAGACGGTAGAGCAGTTCATGCTGGACCTGCAGATCGTCAGCGAAATGGTCGCGCGGATCGGGCAAATGCCGAAGCTTTGATCGGCTGCACCGGTAAAGCCGCTCCCATAGGGTGCATCACAGGCTCTGAGGCCAATGACACACCTGTGGGAGCGGCTTTAGCCGCGAAGAGGCCCGCAAAGGCGAACACCGATGACGTTTTTCAATCGACTCCATGCCGTTTCCTGCATTGCCGTGCAGAGCGCCGTACCGGATGCTTTAGTTACACCGAGACAGCGCTTTTCCACCCGCAGAGGCCCGTATGAAGACCGTCGAACAAATCCTCAAGACCAAGTCCCAGCACCAGACCGTGTACACCATCGGCCCGGATGACTCGGTGCTCGACGCCCTGAAAATGCTGGCGGAGAAAAACATCGGTGCACTGCCGGTAGTCGAGGGCAAGCAGGTGGTGGGTATCGTCAGTGAGCGCGACTATGCACGCAAACTGGTGCTCAAGGGCCGCTCTTCTGCCGCCACCCCGGTACGGGAAATCATGAGTGCGCCGGTGGTCACGGTCGAGCCCAGGCAGAACCTCGAGTACTGCATGAACCTGATGACCGACCGCCACCTGCGCCACTTGCCGGTCGTGAGCAATGGCGAGCTGCTAGGGCTGTTGTCGATCGGCGACCTGGTGAAGGAAACCATTGCCGAGCAAGCCAGCCTGATCAAGCAGCTGGAGCAATACATACGCGGCGAATAAGCGCTTTCAGTGGTAGCCGCGCTCCAGTTCGTCCAGTTGGTGGTCAAAACTGCGCAGGCGCGCCGACCAGGTGTAGACCAGCACTTCGAGGTCGCGATTGAGCACAGCGGTATTGCCATGGCCGCTTTGCGTGGGTTCGCCCAGGTCCAGCTGGTAGCGCTCCCGGGCCATGGCCTGGGCCACGCTGGACAGGTCGCGGGCGTTGGCCAGCCAATGATGATGGTGGTCGTGGATCTCGCGGTCGAGCACCCGGCACTGGCGCTTCAGCGCATCAAGGCTTTGCTCCAGCGGGGTCCCTTTGAGTTCGCCCATGACCTCTTCGAAAGTACGACCCGAATGCCAGTAGCTGCCCCAGAAATAACGATCGAAGACCGTTTCCACGCGGCGTAGCGCAACTTTGGTGTTCCAGATGGTCAGCAACGTGCGCCCCTGGATCACCTCGCGCTTGTTCAGATGCAACTGTTGCCAGGCGATCCAGGCCAGCGCTACCACGGCGACCGCCACGGTGACCGCGGCGGCGGCGTAGAGGAACTGCACCGCTTGGTTCAGTTGATGCGCCTGCCTGATGCCGTAGAAGTAACTGGCCGTCAGAATGCCCAGGATGGAAACGGAGCACCAGAAACCTGATACGTAGGGATCTTTCATCGCGCTATCCCCCGATTGTTTTCCTGAGCATAGCAACGGCCATTCACTCGTCAGGTGCCGCTCGGCGCTTTATTTTTTCTGGGGGTGAAGCGCCTCGTTGAGTTGGTCGATCATCGGGATCCAGTCGTCATCGGCGATGTACTTTTCTTTCAGGAACGCGCGCTGCGAATCGCTCCAGAAAGGCGCATCGACCAGTTTCACACCGTCCTCGAGCGGTGAGTGTGTCGTGATGAAGCGGTCGATTTCGACCGGGTCGTCAGACAGCCCCAACTGTTTGAAGATCTCCGACAAAGGATGAATCGGCTTGTCCATATTTCCTCCTCGGTGCCGGGGCGCGCATGGAAGATGCCGGCCCGGCGTGGGTTGAGAGCACCAGCTGCAGGTTTTGCTCCATGCTCATGTGAACCAGATGATTGTGATCATCCGCACCCTGATAGACAGCACCCCGACGGACAAGACTCGATCGAACCTGCATTTATCCCAGCGCGCCTGTCAGATGGGTGCACGGCGCAAGGTTGCCAGGAACGTCGCTGCACCAATGAACAACCCGGCAAACGTGCGGTTCAAGCGCTTCTGCTGCTTGGGCGTACGCAGCAGGCGCAATACCCGCGCGGCCAAACCGGTGTAGCCCGCCATTACCAACAGGTCGACACTGACCATGGTCAGGGTGATTGCCACATACTGCGGCAGCAGCGGTGCATGCGGGTTGATGAACTGCGGCAGCACCGCAAGCATGAACACCAGCGCCTTGGGGTTGCTGACGTTGACCAGAAAACCGCGGAACATCAGGCTCAACGGCCTGCCGATGGGGCGAACGCCCGACTCATCGGTCATGTCCATCGGCAGCGCTCGCCATTGCTTGTACGCCAGGTAAACGAGGTAAGCGACGCCAAACCACTTGATGAACTGGAACGCCGTGGCCGAGGCGGCCAACACGGCGCCCACGCCGGCGGCGATAATGGCGATCTGCAAAATCAGGCCCAGCTGCAGGCCCAGGGCATTCCAGTAACCGCGCCAGAAGCCGTATTGCAGGCCACTGGACATCGAGGCAATCGCCCCGGCGCCAGGGGAAAGGCTGATCACCCAGCAGGCGGCAAAAAAGCCCAACCATACTTCCATCGACATCACACACCTCGCTCGCACTAATGTTGCAAAAGATTAAGCTAAGGTGTTGGTGAAAATATGACCAGCACATTTTGCAGAATTCAGCGTGCTTGTGCGGGCTGTGTCAGTCCGCCTCGAGCAACACGTCCTTGTGCATGGCCTGCACTTCGGCCCCGCGCCAGCGCCGCACCGACTTCTGGAAGAACTGGCTGTTCGGCACCTGCACCAATGCCCCGCCTGCCTCGGGCACTTCCAGCAGGGTAGTGAACAGCAGGTTGATGGCGATTACCCGCCCCTTTACGCCCGGTTTGTCGAGGGTGTCGACCAGCTCGACCACATCACCAATACGAAACGGCCCGACGGTGAAGATCAGCACCGCGCACAGCAGGTTGGACAGTACGCTCCACATGGCGAAGAACGCCACCGCCGCCACCGCCACGAAACCGGACAGGGCCGTCCACAGCACCGTTGCCGAAACCCCCAGGCGCTCCAGCACGAACAGCAGCGCGCTGCCCATGATCAACCAGCGCAGGCCACCGCGCACGGGCACGAGCAGTGCCGGTGGCAAGGGGTAGCGCTGGCCCAGGCGGCTCAGGCCACGGGCCACAATGCGCTGCAAGACAAAAGCCACCGCCAGGATAAGGAGGATCTGCAAGCCCAGCCAGAAGGTGTCCATCCACTGCCCAGGCAGCAACCCACGCAGCTCCTCCATCAGGACAGCGCCTCAAGCTCGGCTTGCATGCTTTCGAGGGTTTCCAGTGCCTCCATCCAGCCCTCTTCCAGCTCCCCTTCGCGTTGCTTGAGCTTGGTCTGGCGCGCCAGCAGGTCACGCAATTGGTCCTTGCGCGCCGCATCGTAAAGCCCAGCGTCGCCCAGCGCCGTCTCGATTTCGGCCAACTGCGCGTGCACCTGATTGAGCTCGGCTTCCAGCTTGTCAGCGGCCTTCTTGTGCGGGGCCAATTGCTGGCGCAAGGCCGCGGCGGCTTGGCGCTGGGCTTTCTTGTCGGTCTTGTCCGGGTTGACCGGCGCAGTACTGGCCGGCGCGCTGCGCTGGCGATACTCGACCAGCCAACGGCTGTAGTCGTCCAGGTCACCGTCGAAGGTGTCGACCTTGCCGTCAGCGACCAGCAGGAAGTCGTCGGTGGTGCTCTTGAGCAGGTGACGGTCGTGGGATACCACTACCACGGCGCCGGCGAACTCCTGCAAGGCCATGGTCAGCGCCAGGCGCATTTCCAGGTCGAGGTGGTTGGTGGGTTCGTCGAGCAGCAGCAGGTTCGGCCGTTCCCAGGCGATCAGCGCCAGTGCCAGCCGGGCCTTCTCGCCACCGGAGAAGTTCACCACCGGCTCATCGCACCGGGCGCCATGGAAATCGAAGCCACCCAGGAAGTCGCGCAGGGTCTGCTCGCGTTCGGCGGGGGCAATGCGCTGCAAGTGCAGCAGCGGGCTGGCCTTGTCGTCCAGCGAGTCCAGCTGGTGCTGGGCAAAATAACCCACGGCCAGGTTCTCGCCGCGGACCAGCCGGCCGGACAACGGCTCCAGCTCACCGGCAAGGTTCTTGATCAGCGTCGACTTGCCTGCGCCATTCGGGCCGAGCAGGCCGATACGCGCGCCCGGGGTGAGTTGCAGCTTGACCTTGTCGAGGATGGCTTTGTCGCCATACCCCAGGCGGCCTTCGGACATGCTCAACAGCGGGCTGGAAATTTTCTGCGACTCGCGGAAGACGAAGTCAAATGGCGAATCGACGTGCGCCGCCGACAGCTCCTCCATGCGCTCCAGGGCCTTGATCCGGCTCTGCGCCTGGCGCGCCTTGGTGGCCTGGGCCTTGAAGCGGGCGATGTACTTTTCCATGTGCGCGCGCTGCGCCTGCTGCTTCTCGTAGGCCTGTTGCTGTTGCGCCAGGCGTTCGGCACGGGTGCGCTCGAAGGCGGTATAGCCGCCCTTGTAGAGGTTCAGCTTGCGCTGCTCTACATGCAGCACATGGTCGACCACAGCATCGAGGAAGTCACGATCGTGGGAAATCAGCAGCAGCGTACCGGGGTAGCCCTTGAGCCAGTCTTCCAGCCACAGAATGGCGTCGAGGTCCAGGTGGTTGGTGGGCTCGTCGAGCAGCAGCAGGTCGGACGGGCACATCAGGGCCTGGGCCAGGTTGAGGCGCATACGCCAGCCGCCAGAGAAGTCACCGACACGGCGGTCCATCTGCTCGTTGGTAAAGCCAAGGCCGGCCAGCAGCTTGCGGGCGCGAGCGTCGGCGGTGTAGCCGTCAGCGCTTTCCAGCTCACTGTGCAGGCGCGCCAGGGCGGTGCCATCGTGCGCTTGCTCGGCAGCTGCCAATTCGGCCTGGACCTTGCGCAGGCGCACGTCACCGTCGAGCACATAGTCCACGGCCATGCGATCGAGGGTATCGACCTCCTGGCGCATGTGGGCAATGCGCCAGTCGCCGGGTAGCTGGCAGTCGCCGGCATCGGGCGACAGCTCACCGCGCAGCAAGGCGAACAGGCTGGATTTGCCGGCACCGTTGGCGCCGATAAGACCGGCCTTGTGACCGGCGTGCAGGGTCATCTCGGCGCCTTCTAGCAAGCGCTGCGGACCACGCTGTAAAGTGAGGTTGGATAGTCTGATCATGATGGTCGCGGAGTCTACCAGCTTCCTCGGCCCATAGCGCGAGTGGAACCATGCACACCGACCTGTGGAATCACGCCCTGGCCCTGTACGCCAGGCCTGGCGTAGAAGCCGCCTGCCTTGAACTGCAAACACTGGGTGGCGATGTCTGCCTGCTGCTGTGTGGCACGTGGTTGCAGGCGCGTGGGGTTGCCGTGACGGACCAGCGCGTGCAGGCATTGCAAGACATTGCCGAGCCCTGGCAACGGACAGTGGTCACCCCGCTACGCGACCTGCGCCAGCAATGGCGCGCGGCAGCACAGCTGGATAGCCGGCTGGCGCTTGTGCGCGAGCAAGTGAAAGAGTTGGAATTACAGGCAGAAAGCGCGTTGCTGGAACGCTTGCAAGAACGTGCCCAGCAGTGGCCCGCGGACTCTGCTGAGCCCACGGGCGACTGGCTGGCCCGGCTAGTGCCGGACCAGGGCCGACAACATGACGCGTTGCTGCAGCTACGTGCCGCAGCTGCAGCGTTTCAGGACGCCGAAGACGGTGCCTGAGCAGGCGTGCTGGCCGGCGCCGATGGCGCTACCGAAGTGGCCGAGTTGGCATCAGCGGCCGGAGTGCTGGGGGCAGGTGTAGCCGGTTTGGCAGCGGCTGGCTTGCTGGCGGCAGGCTTGGCAGCCGGTTTCGCTGCGGTACGTGCTGGCGACTTGGCTGCAGCTGGCTTGGTAGCAGGTTTGGTGGAAGCAGATGCTCTGGCTGCTGGCTTGGCCGCAGGTTTAGCGGCGGCTGTTGCTTTGGCGGCTGGCTTGGCTGCGGGTTTTGCGGCGGCGGTGGCCTTGGCGGCTGGCCTGGCCGCAGGTTTTGCGGCGGCAGTGGCCTTGGCGGCTGGCTTGGCTGCGGGTTTTGCGGAGGCAGTGGCCTTGGCGGCTGGCTTGGCCGCAGGTTTTGCGGCGGCAGTGGCCTTGGCGGCTGGCTTGGACGCAGGTTTTGCGGCGGCGGAGGCCTTGGCGGCTGGCTTGGACGCAGGTTTTGCGGCGGCGGAGGCCTTGGCGGCTGGCTTGGACGCAGGTTTTGCGGCGGCGGAGGCTTTAGCTGCTGGCTTGGCCGTTTTGGCTGCACGCTGATCAAGGGCCTTGGTCGCGGCTTCACGCACTTTGCCTACACCTTGGGCCAACTTGATGCTGTCTTGGGCATCGCGTTTGAGTTGCTGAATGTAGGCGCGCGTCTGGGTTTGACGTTCCTTGAGGGAGTCCAGCAGTTCTTCAAGTTCAGCGCTGGCTTTTTGCGCTTTGGTCTGTGCCTTGGCTTTACCGGCCTTGGCTGCACCTTGCAGTTTCAAGCGAGCGTTGTGCAGTTTTTCCTGCGCTTTGCCACGCTGCTTTTCCAACTTTGCCAACAGTTTTTCCGCATCAGCCAGCGCTTGCGAGCAGGCTTCTTCCAAATGTTCGAGCAAGCTACCCGAAAGTTGCTGGAGCAGGTGTAACGGCGTACTTACTGGCTTCTTTTTGGCCGACATGGTTTACCTCCTGGCTGACGAGAGTGCGGCTCATACTATGCTTCTGCTGCTACCGCCGCTAGGGCATGTTGACCGTAATAGTTACGCCGCGTTGCATGCCTGGGCAACGTTGTAAGCTTGCAGCTGCGGGTAAGTGTAGATGCTGGATAAAGCCTTGCCGCGCCGCTGCCCTGTTGCGACTCAAAGCCACGCCCACGCAAAGCCGCGAAAAAGCCAATACACATATTCAACACTGGCATACTTCCACGCTCATTGGCGCAGGAACTGACCATGCCTCGATTTCTTGTTTTAGGTTTATGCCTGCTGGCGCCCCTCGCCCTGGCCGACAGTGATGAACACGATCTCGCCTACAGCCTTGGGGCCAGCCTGGGCGAGCGGCTGCGCCAGGACATGCCTGGCCTGCAACTGGATGCCTTGGTCGATGGCTTGCGCCAAGCCTACCAAGGGCAGCCGCTCAAGCTCGACAAGGCACGCATGCAGGCCGTGCTGCAACAGCATGATGCACAGGAAAGCGATGACCAGGCGCAGAAGCAGCAAGCCGCGGAAAAACGCTTCATGGCCAATGAGCGGGGGCGTTTTGGCGTGCATGAATTGCCGGAGGGCGTGCTTTACAACGAGCTGCAGGCAGGAAGTGGCGCGCAGCCGAAAGCCGGCGGCAAAGTGCAGGTACGCTACGTGGGCAGGTTGCCAGATGGTTCGGTGTTCGACCAGAACCAGACGCCACAGTGGTTCAGCCTGGGTTCGGTGATCGAAGGGTGGCAGGTAGCATTGCCGCAGATGCACGTTGGCGCCAAGTGGCGCCTTGTGATTCCATTCGATCAAGCCTATGGGGCCGAGGGCGCAGGCGACTTGATTCCACCCTATACCCCCTTGGTGTTCGAAATCGAACTGCTGGGGGTTGGCGACTGACGCCAACCTTCAGGCCTGAACCGCGCCCTCTTCCTTGTGCGCGTTGTGCAGCACTTCGATCAGGCAGTCTTCCAGTTCGAAGCGCTCGTGCAGCAGGCCACCGAGCTTGCCCAGTTTTTCGGCAAAGCGCTCTGTGTCCTTGCACTCACCTTTCGCACAATGGTCGTTGAACGCCAACGCGAACTGCGTGATGTCATTGATGCGTGGGTTGATCTCTTCGGCCAGCTTCAGTGCCTTCTCGTCATCGAAATCCTTGGCTTCCCTGACCAGCTGCTCGCAGACCTCGAAGTGCCACGCCGAACAGTAGTCCACGAGCAGACCACAGAAATCCCCGTTCTTATCCTTGTCGGCGAAGGCCAGCTTGTAGTCGCGCAACGCGCGGAAAGACTTCACCAAGCTATGGCGCTCCTTCAGCCAACGATCAATAAGGGCGTGAACCCCACCCCAGCGTTCCTGAGCGTTCTGACAACTATCGAGCATGGCGATCTCTTCCCTTCTGGGTAAATGCCGCTGCACCTCGCGCTGCGAAGGCGCGCAAAAGGTGATATCAGCAGGACGACATCGAGCAGTTGTGTTTTGAGTATCCGTGCTGCGAGATTATTCCCCCACGTGTTGCCCTTCAAGGTACGCAGTGGACAAACTTCATACAAGTGTTTAATACCGTGTTACATGGCCATTGGTCATTCTGATGAACCAACCTTGCGCCAGGTCAAGCGCCTGCCAGCGTGCGGAAACGATACGCCAGCAGGCAACTCGCGGGCAGCGCCGCCAGCAGCAGGAAAGCCAACAGGCTCCACTCGGGGAGGGTCAGGTCGAGAAAACTCCAGCTCAGCGCGCTGCACTCCGGGCCGCCGAATAGCAGTTGCCGGGCCGCCTCCACCCAACCCTGCTCGAACACACGCCCGATCGGCAGCGGGCATGCATCGACAACCCTTTCAGCACCCTGCAGCCAGACCTGCCGCGCGGCCAGCACCGCACCGCCCAGCGAGCAGGCCAACGTCGCCCACGCGTATCGCCGCAGGCCTCGTGCACGCGGTGCCTGCAGCACGCTGGCCAGGCTCAGCAGGGCATACAGGGCTAGCAGCAACCGCTGGCTCAAGCGCAACGGGCATGGCACCAGCCCAAGCATGTTATCCAACTGGAAGGACGCAGCCAGCACTGCCAGTGCGGCCAGGCAAGCAGGAAGAAACAAGGTGCGCAAACGGGCCAGCAGCATGGGTGGTGAAGGTCCCGGGATGAGAGTGTGGCCTGGAACGGTAGAGGAAAGACAGGCTTTGTTTCAAGGCGCTACAGCAACGACAAGTCGCTGAAACGTGTAAGAAATTTCCGTCTATTCGATAGGAGGCGACTGAGGACTGGCAATGCAGATTCAGCATGCAACAGAAGATAAATCACCAGCCCCAAAAGCCCGCGCGTTGCCGCGGGCTTTGGGGTAGGTCAGGCGCGCACGCCTTCTGGCAGCGGCAACGCCAGCAGGCGTTCGTCGAGCAGGCCGAGGCCCTCCTGGAACAGTTGGTTGCTGCGCTCCGTCTCACCCAGGCCGGCGAGCAGGCGCGCCAGTTCGGCGCAGGCCTCGGGGTTGCGCTCCATGCGCAGGCTGCTTTCGAGGTAATCGCGCGCCTTGCCCCACAGACGGTTCTGCAGGCTGAGGCGGCCGAGGGTGAGCAACAAGCTGGCATCTTGCGGGTGGTCTTTGAGCCAGCCTTCGGCGGTTTGCAACTGGCGCACCGGGTCATCGCCACGCACCAGGCCATACAGGCGAGCCAGATGGCTTTCGTAGTTCCGCTTGAGGGCCGTGCGCAATGCCTGTTCGGCATCGCTCTCAGCGCCTGCCTGGCGTAGCTGTTCAGCGTAGGCCAAGACCAGTTGCGGCTCCTGGCGCTGGGCGGCCGTCAGTTGCTGCCAGGCACGCTCCAGGGCCTGCCGTGCACTTTGCGCGTCCTCGCCACGGGTTGTGGCCAGGCTCAGATTCTGGCCCCATGCCCGCTGCTCCAGGGCAGCAAGCTCCGTGGCCGGTAATACCTTGCCCTTGCGCAGGTCGGGCAACAGGCGAATCAGGGCGGACCAGTCGCCGCGCTCCAGGTACAGGCGCTGCAACAGCCGCAGGACCTGGCTGTTGTGCGGGTGGCGCTCCTGCATGGCCAGCAGGGTTTCCAGCGCCCCATCGCTTTCACCCCGGTCCATCTGCAGTTGGGCATGGGTCAAGGCAATGGCCAGTTCTGCCTGTGGCTGGCGCTCCAGGGCACGCTCCAGCAAGTTGTCGCTGTCTTGGCTGCGACCTTGCTCGTTGGCGGCACGCGCTGCACCGAGGTAGTACAGCAGGGGATGGCGCTCGGCCTCGGCGGCACGGTGCAAATGGCGCTGGGCGCTGGCCCAGCGCCCCTCGGCCAGGTCGAGCTGCCCTTGCTCGATTGCCAAGCGAATACGCCGGCGGCGGTTGCGCCGTGACCAAGGGTTGACCACGCCGCTGGAGGTCAGCAACAGCCCCACCAGGTAGCGCAGCAACCACAGCACCAGAACGACCGCCAGCAGCCCAACCAACGCCGCCCACAGCCCCGATTGATAACGGAAACCACCGTAGGAAACCAGCACGTAACCGCTGTGCTTGGCGACGGCGACACCCAGCGCAGCAGCGACCACGATGGCCAGTACGGCCAGCAGGTAGACTCGCTTCATGGCTTGCCCCCCTCGGCCTCAGCCGGCAGATGGCGGCGCTGAATGTAGGCCTGCACGGCTGCCAGGCTTTCACTGAGGTCAGGGGTGACCACCGACACTGGCTGCTCGGCCAAGGCATTCAGGCTGTCGAGCATGGCCTTGCTCTGCGGGTTGTCGGCATTGAAGTTGGCCAGCAGCACGCTGCGGGCATCATCCAGCGCCTGGGTATAGACCTTCGCGTCGCCATTGAGCGCTGCCCACTGGGCCTGCTCAATGGTCAGGCTCAATGCCAGGCGCAATTGGTTGAGTTGCTGCCCGGCCAGCAATGGGCGCACGTTTTCGTCGGCATTGAAGTCAACCTGGAAATACTTGGAGATTTCCGCCCACCACTGCGACAGGCGGCTGACACCGTCGCCATCGGCGGTCAAAGCGCCGAGGGCATCGGCATTGCTGTCGAACTCCGGCGACTGCGCGCTCAGTTGCTGGACCCGCTCACGCTGCGCAGCCAGCTTCAGGAACAGGCCCGTGCGGTCTGGTTGCTGGGTGCTGTTGAGCGTGGCCAGGCTGCGGTTGAGTTGCTCGCGGGCGGCAAAGGCACCTGGGTCGCTCTGCTCGCGCAGGATCTCGTCGGCACCTTCGACCAGGGCCTTGGCGCTGGTGATGTCCTGCAAGGCCGACAGGCGCAGGGTAGCCAGGCGCAGCAGGTGCTCGGCTTCTGCCAGGCGCCACTCCTTGCGGCTTTCGCCGAGCACGGTTTCCAGCCGCTGGCTGAGGCGCTGCTGGTCGCCCTGCAACTGCGCTACCAGCCGCCGGCGGTCTTCCAGTTCGCTGGCGGCTGGCAGGCTGGCCAGTTGCGCACTGATCTGCTGCTCACGCTGTTGCAAAGCCTCGGCGCGCTGGTTAAGCGCCTCGATGTGCTGGCCCTGGTCGAACTCGCTGCCTTGCAGTTGACGCACCTGCCAGGCACCCCAGCCACCTACCGCCACCCCGGCCGCGCCGAGCAGCAAGGCCAGGGCAGCAAGGCCATTGCCGGAGCGCTTGGCAGGCGGGGTGGTAACGGGATCCGCCGGCGTTTGCGCCGACGGCTGATCGTTATTGGACAAGACAGTCTCGCTCACGTATCCATCCTTTGCATGGGGGCGCATCGCGTTCAGCTTAGCGCCTTAAGAGGCAGGTGCAGCGCAAGACTGCACAGCTGCCAGCAAGGCCGTGGCACTGGCGCCACGGCAATCCACAACCTGTTGGGCCCCGGCGGCCCTGGCCTGCCCGGCTACCCGTGGGCTCGGCACGAACAACGGCAACCGGGCCAGCTGTGGCCAATCGGCGCCAGCCAGTTGCTGCAAATGTTCCAAACCCTGCCCACTGCTGACCACCAGGCCATTGAGGCGTTCCGCTTCGATGCGGCGCATCAGCGTGCCTGCGGGGTAAACCGGCAGGCAGCGACGATACAGTTCCAGATATTCGACACTAGCACCTTGCTCTGCAAGACGCTCTGCCAGCAGTTCGCGACCTCCAACGCCGCGAACGATCAACACACGCGCTGTTGGCACGGCAACCGCCTGGCGCAGTGCCGGCAGCATCAGCAGCGCTTCGCTGTCGTCGCCACGTGGCGGGCAACTCACCCTCAGACCCGCCTGCTGCAACACCGCGGCAGTGGCCTCGCCTACGGTGAACCAGCCTTGAACGGGCGGCTGCAGGCTGGCGTTGGCCAACTGTTCCAGCAACAGCCGTGCAGCTGGCTTGCTGACCACGATGATCGCCTGGAAGCCACTCAGGCCCTGCAGCAACGCGCGCTGCACCGCCTGGATTTGCACGGGTTCGATCTCCAGCAACGGCAGGCAGTGGCTGGCCACCCCCGCTACCGCCAGGCTTTGCGCCAGCGCCGCACAGTCTTCGGCAGGCCGGGTCAGCAACAGGCGCCATTGGCTCACGGATGGCCGGCCTCACCATAGACCTCTTTGAGGATGGCCTGAGCGCCCTGCCCCAGCAGATGTTCGGCGACCTCTATACCAAGGGCCTCGGCGGTTGCCCGGGGGGCCCGGGCATCGGCCACCAGCAGGGTGCCACCACTCGGTTGGCCGACCAGGCCGCGCAACCACAGTTGGTCGCCCTCCAGCACCGCGTAGCAAGCGATCGGCACCTGACAGCCGCCATTCAGGCGTTTGTTCATGGCGCGCTCGGCCACCACCCGGTCAGCCGTGTCACGGTGGTGCAACGGCGCCAGCAAGGCATGAATCGCGTGGTCGGCGCTACGGCACTCGATGCCTACCGCCCCTTGGCCACCGGCAGGCAGGCTGTCGTCAACGCTGATGGTGGCGGTGATACGGTCTTCGAAACCGAGGCGGATCAAGCCGGCGGCCGCGAGGATGATGGCGTCGTATTCGCCGGCATCGAGCTTGGCCAGGCGGGTGTTGACGTTGCCGCGCAGGAAGCGGATCTGCAGGTCCGGGCGACGCGCGAGCAGTTGGGCCTGGCGGCGCAGGCTGGAGGTGCCCACCACGCTGCCGGCAGGCAGCGCTTCAAGGCTGGCAAAATGGTTGGAGACAAAGGCGTCGCGCGGGTCTTCCCGCTCGCAGATGCAGTACAGGCCCAGCCCCTCGGGGAAGTCCATGGGCACATCCTTCATCGAATGCACGGCGATGTCGGCCTCGTTGTCCAGCAGGGCGGTTTCCAGCTCCTTGACGAACAACCCCTTGCCACCGATTTTTGCCAGCGGCGCGTCGAGCAGCTTGTCCCCGCGGCTGACCATGGGCACCAGGGTCACCAGCAGACCAGGGTGGGCCTGCTCGAGGCGGGCTTTGACGTATTCGGCCTGCCACAGGGCCAAGGCACTTTTACGGGTGGCAATGCGGATTTCGCGAGTGGACATGAAACGCCCCGATCCAGAGAAATGCCATGGATCATAACAGCATCGCCGGTATCGCTTGCAGATGTGGATCAGCTAAGGGCCCCTTCAGGGCTGCCCTGCACCCACACGTTCCTCACAGCCGGTGGCACTGCACCCTGACAGTGGGGCTGACCTGCCGGCGAGCAAGGGCCCTGCTCTTGCCATGCAGGCAGCGTTTCAGAGGGCCTGCATCATCTTGCGCACACCGGCCACATGACGCCGGCTTACGGTAAGGGCATCGTCGCCGTTCAGGCCTTTGAGGAAAAGCTGGAAGTGCCCCAGGGGCGTACGCTGAAGGCGTTCGATGCGTTCCCGGGCAACCAGGGCGTTGCGGTGGATACGTACAAAGCGGTCGCCAAACTCGTCTTCCAGCGCCTTGAGCGGTTCGTCGAGCAGTACTTCCCCACCGTCGTGGCGCAAGGTCACGTACTTGTGGTCGGCGATGAAGTAGACCACGTTGTCCAACGGAATCAGCTCGATACCTTTGCGGGTGCGGGCGCTGATGTGACTGCGCTGCCCCCCGCCTTCATTGGCTGGCCGCGTCAGCGCCGCCAGTTGCGCCCGGTTGGGTTTATCGGCCTTGCGCAGTGCATCCCGCAGCGCCTGAGGGTGAACAGGTTTGGCGACATGGCTGAGGGTACTGTCCTTGAATGCCTCGGCACCGTATTGGCCTTCCTCGGTGCAAAACACCACCGCCGGCGGCGCCTCGCGCTCGCACAGGCGGGCCGCAACCTGCAAGCCGTCCAGGCCTGGCATGTCGATGTCCAACAGCACCACGTCGGGCTTGAGGCTGTCGATCAGGGTCAGGGCCTCATCCCCATTGGTAGCGCTGGGCTCCAACACGGTGTAACCCTCCAGTTCGCCGAGCAGCCGGCTAAGGCGGTCACGGTATTGGGGTTCGTCATCAACGATCAGGACATTCATAATTGCGCTGGATTCCTGAATGAGTCTCGCACAGGTATAGCGTAGACAGGTGTGGTTCGAGCGACACTGCGGTCACGCTCTAGACCGGTGCGATGGCCAAAGATTCACTCGGCCGGCAGATTCACTGCCAGTCTTCTGTCCAACTGTAGACGGTCCGTGGAACACTGCCGTTCATTCCTTCAAATGATTCACTGCCATTTTCCGGGCATTTCTGTCGACCGGCGCCCTGCGGCAGCCGTCCCAACCCTGTTATTATCGGCGCCACTTTTTCGTTCACGCCTGCAATGAGTGAATCCATGAGCACCGACAAGACCAATCAGTCCTGGGGCGGCCGCTTCAGTGAGCCCGTCGACGCCTTCGTCGCCCGCTTCACCGCCTCGGTCGATTTCGACAAGCGCCTGTACCGCCACGACATCATGGGTTCGATCGCCCATGCCAGCATGCTGGCGCAAGTCGGCGTGCTCAGTGATGCCGAGCGCGACACCATCATCGATGGCCTGAAAACCATCCAGGCCGAGATCGAGGCCGGCAACTTCGACTGGCGCGTCGACCTTGAAGACGTGCACATGAACATTGAGGCACGCCTGACCGACCGCATCGGCATCACCGGCAAGAAGCTGCACACCGGCCGTAGCCGCAACGACCAGGTGGCAACCGATATCCGCCTGTGGCTGCGCGATGAAATCGACCTGATCCTGGCCGAAATCACCCGCCTGCAGCAGGGCCTGCTGGAGCAGGCCGAGCGCGAAGCCGAAACCATCATGCCGGGCTTCACCCACTTGCAGACCGCGCAGCCGGTCACCTTCGGCCACCACCTGCTGGCCTGGTTCGAAATGCTCAGCCGCGACTACGAGCGCCTGGTCGATTGCCGCAAGCGCACCAACCGCATGCCGCTGGGCAGCGCCGCACTGGCCGGTACCACCTACCCGATCGACCGCGAACTGACCTGCAAGCTGCTGGGCTTCGAGGCCGTGGGCGGCAACTCGCTGGACGGCGTTTCGGACCGCGACTTCGCCATCGAATTCTGCGCCGCAGCCAGCGTGGCGATGATGCACCTCTCGCGCTTCTCCGAAGAGCTGGTGCTGTGGACCAGCGCGCAGTTCCAGTTCATCGACCTGCCGGACCGCTTCTGCACCGGCAGCTCGATCATGCCGCAGAAAAAGAACCCGGATGTACCCGAGCTGGTACGTGGCAAGACCGGCCGCGTGTTCGGCGCCTTGACCGGCCTGCTGACCCTGATGAAAGGCCAGCCGCTGGCCTACAACAAGGACAACCAGGAAGACAAGGAGCCGCTGTTCGACGCTGCCGATACCCTGCGCGACTCGCTGCGTGCCTTTGCCGACATGATCCCGGCGATCAAGCCCAAGCACGCCATCATGCGTGAAGCGGCGCTGCGTGGCTTCTCCACGGCTACCGACCTGGCCGACTACCTGGTACGCCGTGGCCTGCCGTTCCGCGACTGCCACGAAATCGTTGGCCATGCCGTAAAGTATGGGGTGGACACCGGCAAGGACTTGGCCGAGATGAGCCTGGACGAACTGCGCCAGTTCAGCGACCAGATCGAGCAGGATGTGTTTGCCGTACTGACCCTGGAAGGGTCGGTGAATGCGCGTGACCATATTGGTGGTACGGCGCCGGCGCAGGTGCGGGCTGCCGTTGTTCGTGGCAAAGCCCTGTTGGCGTCTCGCTAAGCTTCAAGGCGAGGGCTTCGCCCTCGTTCGCGGGCACGCCCGCTCCCACAGTGGGAGCGGGCGTGCCCGCGAAGGGCTCAACACCAGGCTCAGCGTTTACCGCTGCGAACCATCTCCATGAAGGCCGGCATCGCTGCCTCCTTGTCTGCCACGATCCGCGCCATGTGCGGGTTCTCACCCATCAGTTGCAGCAACGCCTTGGCTTGCGGAAAGTCCGCCAGCAGGTCGATGTTCAGCACCTTCTTGCCCACCGCATAAGCCAGATCGACCGAGAAGCAGAACATCAGGTCTGCCAGCGTCAGCTGCTCACCCGCTACATACGGCGCAAAGCGCCCGTTACGCTTGAGCGTGGCGAAGCCGGCCAGCAGGTCGGTACGTGCCTTATCCTTGACCAGTGGCTCTACCGCCATGCCAAAGAAGGACTCGGCGTAGCAGGTACGGGCTGGCAGCTCGATGTACAGTTCAATTTCCTTGAGCAACTCGCGTACCTTGGCCTGCTGGAACGGGTCGGCCGGTAGCAGCGCCTTGCCGCCCTGAGTCTGCTCGATGTAGTCGAGGATCACGCTGGTTTCGCTGAGAAAACCGTGTTCGGTTTCCAGCACCGGCACCTTGCCCCGCGGGCTCACTTCCAGCGCCTTTGGCGCCTGGCCGCCGTAGAAGGTGACCTCTTTGAAAGGCAGGCCTTTTTCCAGCAGCGCCAGCTTGACCATGTTGTAGTAGTTGCTGACCGAGAATCCATGAAGCTTGAGCATGAGGTAACAGCCTCCGGGCCGTAAGGGGTTTGGCTCGGCTTTTATAGACCGTAAGCCTGTTCCTGACCAGCGTCATGCACCTCGTCAATGCCCGGGCATTGCCGCTACAGGCGTGGCACACTGTGCATCCCACCACAGGAGTACCGCCAATGAGCGAGCCCACCGACCTCGACAATGACGACGACGAAGCCTTCGCCGAGGCAACGCTGACCCAAGCCATCGAAAACCAGATCGAAAGCGGCGAGCCGCCGGCGGCCAAGGCCACTTTCAACAAGCTGACCCTGATTGGTTGGAAACGTGAAGACATTCTCAACGTGATGGCCCATGTGCTGGCCTACGAGATTGACAACATGCTGGCAGAAGACCGCTCCTTCAACGGCGAGTGGTATGAAAATGCCCTGCGTGCGCTGCCCGAGCTGCCACCTGAGATGGATCAAGGCGAGGACGAATAACCCGGCTACACTCGAAGATCAGGCACCGTAGAAAGTGCCGTAATCCTCGTCTGGAAGTCAGGAGTTACCATGCCTTTTACCCCCGATCTTATCGATGAAATGGAAGTACTCGCGCTGTTCAAGCACGACAGCAGCCAGGAAGGCATCAAGATAACCAGCACTGCATCCCCTGCCCTGATCGCCGCTGCGCAGCGCCTGCATGAAAAGGGGCTGACCGATCAACCGGATGGCGGCTACCTGACCAGCCTGGGTCATGACGCGGTTGAAAGTGTGCAGTTGCTGCAGAATATCCTCAAGGCGCCGCAGCCTGCCTGATCCGATAACGCAAGGGGCTGCGCTGCAGCCCATCGCCGGCAAGCCAGCTCCCACAGATACTGCATATGGCTTGATCCCGATGCGGTCGGTGTGGGAGCTGGCTTGCCGGCGATGGGCCGCAACGCGGCCCCCTTCAGTTGGCGATTGCCCTGCGCTTCTCAGCCAAACGCGAGCGCCCGTACAGGAACACGATGGCCAGCAACGCCACCGCCTGCGCCGACAGCGAGTAGGCATCGGCATGTATCCCCAGCCAATCGAACTCAAAGAACGCTACCGGGCGCGTGCCCAGCACCCCGGCTTCTTGCAGCGCCTTCACGCCATGCCCGGCGAACACCACCGACAACGTGCACAGCAGTGCCGCATTGATGCTGAAGAACAGCGTAAGGGGCAGCTTGGCCGAACCGCGCAATATCACCCAAGCAAGGCCCACCAGCAGCACCAGCGCCGTGGCGCCGCCTGCCAGCACCGCCTGGTGCCCGGCAGGGCCCGCCTGCAGCCACAAGGTTTCATAGAACAGGATCACTTCGAACAACTCGCGGTACACCGAGAAGAACGCCAGCACCGCGAAGCCAAAGCGCCCGCCACCGCTGACCAGGCTGTTCTTGATGTAGTCCGTCCACGCAGCGGCGTGGCGCCGGTCGTGCATCCATACCCCAAGCCACAGCACCATCACGGCCGCAAACAGCGCCGTGCAACCCTCCAGCAACTCACGCTGGGCACCGCCGACATCGATCACATAGGCCGCCAGCGCCCAGGTAGCGAAGCCAGCGACCAGCGCCAGGCCCCAGCCAATGTTGACGCTGCGTACCGCTGACTGCTGGCCGGTGTTGCGTAGGAACGCCAGGATCGCCGCCAGCACCAGAATCGCCTCAAGGCCTTCACGCAACAAAATCAGCAGGCCTGAGACATAACTCAGCGACCAGCTCAGGCCGTCGCTACCCAGCAGCTTTGCCGCTTGCTCAAGCTTGACCTTGGCTTCGCCCAGGCGCTGCTCGACTTGGCCCACGGGCAGGCCATCCTGCAAGGACTGGCGGTAGGCCATCAGTGTCTTTTCAGTGGCCTTGCGCGCCTGGGTATCGATGTTGTCCAGCGAGCTTTCTACCAGCTCGAAGCCCTCAAGATAGGCCGCAACCGACAGGTCATAGGCCTGGTCGCGGTCGCCTGCGCGGTAAGCGGCCAGGCTTTTGCCGAGCGTACTGGCGGTATATTCGAGCAATTGCGCAGGGCCACGCTTGACCTGCGGCGGCTGGGCACGCTGGGCGCGGAATGCTTCCACGGCCGCGGTGCCTTCGTTGGCGGCGATTTCGGCCGGGGTCTGGCGGGCCAGGTCGGCGATGTTCCAGCTTTTGTCGCCTTTGCCGGCTTCCGGCTTGGCGGTGAAGCTGGCGATGTAGGCCGCCACGTCCCAGCGCTGGCGGTCGTCCAGCTGGTCGGCAAAGGACGGCATCTCGGTGCCGTCGATGCCCAGGGCAAGGGTGTTGTAGAGGTCGAACAGGCTCAACTGGTCAAGGCGCGCGACGTCGCGCAGGTTGGCCGGCGCGGGCTCCAGGCCGACGCCTGCCGGGCCATCGCCCGCGCCGCTTTCACCGTGGCAGATGGCACAGTTTTGTGCGTACAGGGCAGCACCACGAGCCGGGTCCGGGGTGATTATCGGGGCTTGGCTCACCTCATAAGCCACCGCAAGGCGTGCGCCCAGTTGCCGGGCCTGCCTGGATACCGCTGGGCCGTCCAGACGCTGGTCGATGGCCTGGCGCAGCGCTTGCACGCCCTTCGCCAGTGCCGCGTGCTCGGCATTTGCAGGCAGGCCTTTGACCAGTTCGGCCAGTACCGCGCCGAACTCGCGCTGCTCGTCGTATTCGCCGTTGTCGATCACCTTGCCGTCACTCACGGTTGGCGGGTAGTCAGCACCAATGTAGTCAAGCAAGTGCAGGGCCTTGGTAGCCTCGGCGGGGGCTTCAGCCTGTGCCGCAGCGCTGCACAGCGCCAGCACCGTGCCGAGCAATAAAGCCGGCAGCCAGGCAAGCGGACGGGAACGGGTTTTCATGGCCAGTCTCGAAGGGAATGCGAAAGAGAACATTGTTCACTTCCACTTTGCTTCACTCAAGGGTGCTGGGCGGATTTCATGAAAAATCTTGGTACAAATAAGATCACGCGAGATGGCACGGTACCTGGCGGCAGGCTTGCCGGCGATTAAGGCGGCACCGATGCCACAGGAAACACCGGGTACCAAATGATTCACCGCGGGTAGGTCCTTACCCACTAGCCTGTTGAGCCACTATTCAAGAGGCAGGGAACATGGATCGCCCCCATTCAAAGCAGCTACGGCTTGGTCGGTTTTCGGAAACCCGTCGGTTGTATTTGCTTACCAGCACCACCCTGGCAAGAGCCCCAATCTTCAATGACTTTCGCTCAGCCCGCTTGCTGGTGGCCGAGTTCCGCCAGGCTGAAGAGGAAGGTAGCGCCCGATCGCTTGCCTGGGTGGTGATGCCTGACCATTTCCACTGGTTGGTCGAGCTTGGGCCGGCCAGCCTGAAGCGGCTGATGCGCAGGGTGAAGTCCCGTAGCACGATGATGATCAACAGGCATCGAGGGCGAAGCGGCCAGCTCTGGCAGAAGGGGTTTCATGACCGGGCCGTGCGGCGTGAGGAGGATGTGCAGGATGTGGCGCGATATATCGTCATGAACCCCAAGCGGGCGGGTCTTGTTGCGAGGGCTGGGGATTATTCGCATTGGGATGCGATCTGGCTCTGACCGGATGTTGCCTGCGGGGGCCCTATCGCCGGCAAGCCAGCTCCCACAGGGTTACTCATCAGCCTTGCAGCTGGGGCTGGCCTGTCAGGGCCTCAGCGCAGGCAAGCCAGCCCATAGAGCTACTCATCAGCTTTGCAGCAGGGGCTGGCCTGTCAGAGCCTCATCGCCGGCAAGCCAGCCCACAGGGTTACTCATCAGCCTTGCAGCAGGGACTGGCCTGTCAGGGCCTCATCGCAGGCAAGCCAGCTCATAGAGCTACTCATCAGCTTTGCAGCAGGGGCTGGCCTGTCAGGGCCTCATCGCAGGCAAGCCAGCTCGCACAGGAAACTAAAGTGCTCGAGGGCAGCGGAGAACCTGTGGGAGCTGGCTTGCCTGCGATTGGTCCTCAAGGCTTTGCGGTGTCCTTCCAGCCACCACCGAGGGCGAGGAACACGCCGATTTGCCCCAGCGCCACTTGGCTATCGGCCGCTGCCAGTTGCGCGCGCATGTCGGTATAGGTGCGGGTCGCCTGCAAGTCCGCCAGGAACGACTCACGCCCGGCTTGGTAGTACCGGTGCGTCTGATCAGCCGCATCCTTGGCCGACTTCTCTGCCTCGGCCAGCGCATCACGCCGGTCCAGCAGGGCACTGTACTGCGCGAGGCGAGTCTGGGTCTCGCGGATGGCGTTCAGCACCACGCCGTCGAAATTCGCCAAGGCTGCTTGCGTAGAGGCTTCAGCCATGCGAATGCGGGCGCGTGTGCCGTTGGTGGGGATGCTCCAGCTGATCTGCGGGCCGAAACCCCAGCGGTTGGTCGACGGCTCACCAAGGTTTTCCAGAATACCAATGGTGCCCACTTGGGCACCGATGCTGATGTCCGGGTACAGCGCGCCGGTAGCAACCCCGATAGAGGCAGTTGATGCGGCCAGCTGGCGTTCGGCCTGGCGTACGTCGGGGCGGCGTTTGAGCAGGGCCGCGCCATCGCCCACCGGGACCAGCTGGTTCAGGTGCGGCAGCTCGGCACAATCGGCGGTGCCGGCGGGCAACTGGTCTACCGGTTTGGCCAGTAACGCAGCCAAGGTGTACAGGCCGGTTTCACGCTCGGCCTTGAAGCGCGGCAGTTCGGCGCGCAAGGACTTGAACTGGGTCTGTGAGCGGGTGACCTGGGTTTCATCGCCACGACCTGCATCACGCAAGCGCTGTTTGAGCTTCACGCTTTGCTCCTGCAAGTCGAGCGACTGGCGGGCGATGTGGTATTCCTCGTTGGCCGAGCACACTTGGGTATACGCCTTGACCACGTCGGCCACCAAGGTGATGCGGGCGGTATCGGCAGCAGCCTGCACCGCGTCTGCATTGGCCTTTGCAGCCTCGGTGCCACGCTTGAACGTGCCCCACAGGTCGAACTGATACGAAGCGCTGATGATGGCCTCGCCAATGTTGGCCACCGGCACCTTCTCAGGCTGCAGGAACGCTTCGCCAGACTCCTGCAAGCGCTGGGCACCCAGTTTTACGCCGCCGTTGAAGCCACCTTGCGACTCGGCCACTTCGACCTGGGCGCGGGCCTTGGCGATGTTGGCCGCGGCTACGCGCAGCTCGGTATTGGTACTCAGGGCCTGGCGCACCAGCTCGTTCAGCCGTCGATCCTGATACAACTGCCACCAGTCCTCGGGCACCGGCGCCGAAACCACGCTGTCGGCATCCTGGCGCAGCGGGCCATTGAGGTCGCTGCGTTGCACCGCCGCGTCCTTCGGCACCTCATAGTCGGGGCCGACCATCATGCAGGCCCCCAGCGACAGGCACAGGCCAGCCAGGATGAGCTGTTTCATGGGTGCTGGCCCTCGATGATCGACACCGTGGCGGTACGCCCGGCGATCATGCGGAAGTCCTCAGGCACTTCGTCAAACGCGATGCGCACCGGAATACGCTGGGCCAGGCGCACCCAGCTGAACGCCGGGTTGACGTTTGGCAGCAGGTTGGCGCCGCTGCTGCGGTCGCGGTCTTCGATACCGGCGGCAAAGCTCTGCACATGGCCGCGCAGGCGGGTGTTGTCGCCCATCACGCGGATATCCACGGCATCGCCGAGGTGGATGCCGCCAAGCTTGGTTTCTTCGAAGTAGCCATCGACGTGGTACGAGGCACTGTCGACCACCGACAGCACAGGGCGGCCGGCGGTGACGAATTCGTGGTTACGCGGCGCACGGTCGTTCAGGTAACCGTCCACCGGGCTGCGTACCACCGAGCGGTCGAGGTTGAGCTGGGCGGTATCGACTGCCACCTGTGCCTCGCTGACGGCCGAGCGGGCGCGGGCCACGCGGGACTGGCTTTCCTCCAGTTGCTCGGCCGCCACCAGGTTGCCCAGCTTGCGGTTGCGCTGCGCTTCGCGGGAGGCCTGGGCCAGGGTTTCCTGGCGCTCGCCGAGGGTGGCCTTGGCCTGGCGCAGGGCCAGGGTGAAGCGGTCCTGGTCGATGGTGAACAGCACGTCGCCGCGCTTGACGGTCTGGTTGTCGTGCACCTCGACTTTCTGGATCAAGCCCGACACATCGGGGGCGATCTGGATCACGTCGGCGCGGATATGGCCGTCGCGCGTCCAGGGCGCAAACATGTAGTAGACGACCATCTGCCATACGAGCACGGCGGCGAACGTCACTACCAGCAAGGTCAGGACCACACGGCCCAGGGTCAGCAAAGGTTTTTTCATGGCAGCATCAGGTTTCGGCAAAAGTGGTCCACCGCGCCAAGCAGCACGGCATACAGGGCAACGTTGAACAACGCCCGGTGCCAGACCAGGCGGTAGAAATGCATGCGCACCAGCACCGCGTGCAGCCCAAGGAACAGCAGGTAGGTGCCAAGCATCATCACCAACAGCGTGGGCAGGAACACCCCGCTGATATCCAGTTCACCAATCACAGGGGCGCTCCGTCGAGGCCGGCAGGCAGTTGCAGTTGTTCGGCGGGTTCGAGCATCACCTCCACACCTGGCAGCAGGGCAAGGCGCAGGCCGCTCAGCGCATGCAGCAGGTGGGTGCGGGCATCGCCACGCTCGTACAGTTCATCCAGGTTCAGCGCCAGCCGCGCCCGCTCCATGTTGCGCAGCAGCGCAGCCGGCGCATGCAGGCGCTGGCCAGCGTGCAGGCAGGCGGCGTAGTGCGCACCCACCTCGGCAACCACGGTATTGAGCCGCTCACGGGCCTGCTGACCAGCGCGCGGCAGGTAGGCCAGCAAGTCGAGCAGGTTCAACCCAACACGCAGGTCACGCAGCGCTACACCGCTGTCCTGGCCCGTTTGCGACAGGCGCGGCAGGTGCTGCATCAGGCGGTCTAGCATCTGTACGCCAAGCTTGCGATGTTCGGCCAGGGTCGCCGGTTCGGTCATTTCGACAATGTCGCGCCAGGCGAAGCGGGTCATGCGCTTGGCAGCCAGCTCTACCCCAAAGGGGCGCATGACCAGGGTCCAGATGAAGGCGAACAGCAGGCCGACGGGGCCGGCCAGGTTGGAATTCAGGAAGGTGAAGAAGTCAGCGTCATAGGCGCCCTGGATGCTGATGAAGGTCGAGGTGTTGACGATGGTCAGCAACGTACCCAGGTAAAAACGCGGTTGCACGGTCAGGGTCCCGACACAGATGAACGGCACGGCAAAGGCCAGCACCAGCATCGGGAAGTCGTGCAGGTTGGGCAGCACCAGGAACAGGTACAGGCTGGAGAAGATCACCGACAGCAAGGTCCAGAAGAAGAACCGGTAGATCTGCGGTGCCGGGTCGTCCATGGCCGCGAAGAAACTGCACGACACGGCCGCGAGAATTACCGCGCTGGCGCCGTCGTTCCAGCCCAGGCCAATCCACAGGCCACAAGCGACGATGATCGCCAGCACGGTTGTGGCCACCGAGTACAGCATCAGGCCACGGTCGAAGAACGGTGTCAGGCGGCCCAGGCGCCAGTGCCGGTACACGGCCCGCCAGGGCTTGGCATCGTCGGTGCGCAGGGCATGTTGCAAGGTGCAGCAGTCCTGCCACAGGTCGGCCCATTCGGTCAGCCGGTACAGGGCGTTGGATAACAGCAGCTCGGCGCGCTGGTCGAGCATGGCGGCAGCGGGCTGCAGGCGCTCGATCTGCTCGTGCAGCGCAGCCCAGCGGGCGACAGAAGCGCTGGCGGCAGTCCCTTGCAGCCATTCGCGAGCGCTGGCGAGCACAGGCTGCAACTGGGCGAACTGGGCCGGGGCGCGGCCCTCCAGTGCAACCAGCGCATCATCGAGCGCATCGATGACCGGCAGCAGGTGAATCATCCGCCCACGCAGCTCACGGGCGTTTTTCAGGGTGTGCGGTCCAGCCCCTTCGTGGCCGAGCTGGCCGATCATCAGCTCCAGCGAGTTGAAGGTGGTGACCATCGCCCCGCGCATGCCGCCGACCTTGTCGGTGCTGCCAGCGCGGGCCAGGTAGGTATCGCTGTAGTTAAGGGCCTCGGTAAACCAGTTGCCGGTGGCGCCGACCACCACTGGGGCCAGCCGGCGAGGCCAGAAAATGGCGCCAACGACGGCTGCGCAGACAATCCCCAGGCAGATTTCCTGGGCGCGGGAAGACGCGACGTCAAACACCGCCAGTGGGTTATCCACAACCGCCAGTGCGATCATCGGCAAGGTGTAGCCGGCCAGCATCAGCATGTAGTTGTTGGCCGTGCGCAGGTTCAGCGAAAGGAACAGCAGGGTGCCGGTCCACAGGGCGATGGCAATGCTCAGCAGCAATGGCGACTGTACTAGCGGTGGCACCAGGAGGACCGCCCCCCCGGCACCGAGCAAGGTGCCCACGGCACGGTACAGCGCCTTGGAGCTGGTTGGGCCAACGAATGGGCTGGAAACGATGTACACCGTGGCCATGGCCCAGTAGGGTCGCGGCAACTGCATAAGCAGGGCAATGTACAGGGCGATCATCGAGGCCGCGAAGGTGCGCACACCGTAGAACCAGTCCCGCGCCGGGGGGACCGAGCTGAAGAAGCCGTTCATGCCACCCCGCCTGCACCGCCCAGGCCGGCAGCTTCAAAGGCGCGCAGCACGCGCAAGGCAGCTTCCAGATCAGCCTGATCGATGCCTTGCAGCACATCCTTACGCAAACGCACCAGCTCGGCTTCGATGGCTTCGGCTAAACGGCGGCCTTCAGCGGTGAGGCTAAGGGCCTTGGCACGACGGTCGAGGGGGTCTTCACTGCGGCAGACCAGGCCAGCCTTGCACAGTTGGTCGAGCAGGCGTACCAGTGACGGGCTTTCCAGGCCGGCTGCCTGGGCCACCGCCACCTGATGCACACCGTCGCCGAGGCGCACGATCATCAGCAGCGGCGCAGCGCAGGCCTCGGAGATGCCGTAACCGGTCAACGCGCAATGGCAGATGCGCCGCCAATGGCGAGCCGCAACTACCATGCCACTGCTGACCTGCAGGCGCAGGAGATCAAGGGACATGAACAGTATCCAGGCATATTCATAGTTTGCTAACTATCAATATACGCTCGTACCTCCCCCTGTCGTCAACAGCGGGTGACGAGGGGTATTGATGAATGGTTGTGCATGCTGGAGGTGGATTGCCTGTGCTGGCCCTATCGCCGGCAAGCCGGCTCCCACAGGTATTGCACACATACTGCAGCCTGTGGCCGCCTGTGCGAGCGGGGGAATCAGGGGTGTATCTGGTCTTCCAGCTTCATGGTCAGGGCGAGCGTACTGCCCATCTGCAAGGCCCGGTCGCGCCACTGCAGGTAGCGCACGCCGTCACGGCTGCTGAAATGCACCGCCAGCTCTTCGGCCGCCTGTACCACCCCTGCGGCTGCCGCCAGTTCCAGCCAGTACAATGCGGCCTTGATGTCGGGCTCCACGTACAACCCGTGCATCAAGCGATAACCCACCTCGAAGCGGCAACGCGCTTCGCCACGCTCGGCCCCGCGCATGAACCACTGGTAGGCCTGCACCAGGTCTACCTGCCATTGCTGCTCGCCATCGCACACTTCTTCTTCATACAGGTCACCCAACGCCGCCGCGGCATGCAGCATGCCGCGCTCGAAGGCCTGCCGGTAGCAATCCGCCGCCTGGGTATAGGAGGGGTCGACGCCCTTGCCGAAGTAATGCTGCTGGCCAAGGTTGAACCACGCGGCAGCATGGCCCTGCAGCGCCGCCATGCGCAACAGGTGCCCGGCCAGCACGGTATCAGCGCGCCAATACTTGCCGTTGAGCCAGATCCAGCCCAGGTCGTTAAGTGCCGCTACGCTACCTTGCAACGCCTGGTGGCGCAGGTCGGCGTAAACCGCTTGCAGGTCACTGGCTTCATCCAGGCGGTTGATCAGCAGCGAGCGCTGGCTGGGCAAGCCTACCCCGGCGAACAACCGATGCCGCCTGCCGGCCGGTGCTGGGGCGGCGATGACCCGTTCGGGCAAAAGGCGGGCAAGCAGCGAATGGATATTGCTGGCAGCAGACATGTTCATCCTCATTGAACGACGCACAACCCCAACCTTCGGCTGTGATGAGGCGTGATTCTGCGTGATGTCACGTCAAAACCTGTCGCGAACGATTCGGCACCAGGCAACCAAATGCGACTTACTTGATCTGAGCAGGGCGTGGCCAATTGCCATGCCCCTCGCCTGCCGCCATGCTATGACGGCAAGCCTAGACAAGGACGTTATCTTTTGCCGTTCGCCACCACTCGCGCCACCCTCAGCCGCCAATGGGCGCTGCTGCGTCAGCTACCCAGTCGCTCCCCGGGCATTACCAGCGCCGAGCTGGTGTGGCGCCTGCGCGACGTGGGCTTCACTGTCAGCAAGCGTACCGTTGAACGCGACCTGAATGAGCTTTCGTTGATTTTTCCGCTGGAGCGCAATGACAAGAGCATACCGTTCGGCTGGCACTGGGCGGCCAGCGCCGTGGGCGAACTGCGCGGTAATTTCGACTTGCTGACCCACTTGCGCGGCGATGCACTGCAACCGGCCCAGGGGGAGGGCGTGGAGTTGGTGGCGTGGATCAGCGATGCATTGGCGCGGCAGTTGCGCGAAGCGCCGCTGAGCAGCGACATGCAGCTGACGGCGCTTGAGCATGGGCACCGGCTGCGAGCCACGGTCAGCGATGGCTGGCCGATGCGCTGGTGGCTGTTGAGCCAGGGTGATGGGGTGGTGGTGGAGCAGCCGATAGGGTTGCGTGAGGAGATTGGCAAAACCCTGAGCAATGCGGCTGCGCAGTACCAGAAGATGTAGCCTGTACTGCCCCTATCCCCGTCAAGCCAGCTCGGGCACGCCAAACGCCGCAAGCAAGATTGTCGCCGACCCTGGGCGCTGGCTTGCCGGCGTCCGGGCCGGTACAGGTCAGCGCTGCATCCCCCAGCGCCGCACGGTCAGCCGCTCAAGGGTATTGAACACCAGTCCTTCTACCAGCAGACCAATCAGGATCACCACCGCCAACCCGGCAAACACCTTGTCGGTATACAGCTCGTTGCGATTCTGAAAGATGTACCAGCCAAGCCCGCCTTTGCCACTGCTGGCCCCGAACACCAGCTCAGCAGCGATCAGGGTGCGCCAGGCAAATGCCCAGCCAATCTTCAAACCCGACAGGATCGATGGCAACGCCGCCGGCACCAGGATGTACAGCACTAGCCGCAGCCCTTTGAGGCCATAGTTGCGGCCGGCCATGCGCAGGGTCTCGGACACGCCCAGGAACCCAGCGTAGGTGTTGAGCGCCAGCGCCCAGAGCACAGAATGCACCAGCACGAAGATCAAGCTGTTATCACCCAGGCCGAACCACAGCAAGGCCAGTGGCAACAGCGCGATGGCCGGCAGTGGGTTGAACATCGAGGTCAGCGTGCCCAGCAAGTCACGCCCCAATTGGGTCGAAACGGCCAGACTGGTCAGGCCGAAGGCAAGGACGATACCCAGCACATACCCTTTGATCAGGATTACCAGCGAAACCCCGACCTTGGCCAGCAGCTCGCCACTGACCAGGCCGTCCCAGAGGGCCGCGGCGGTTTGCAAGAAGCCAGGCAGCAGCAAGTCATTGCTCTGGTAGCGGGCGACCGCCTCCCAGAGTACGGCGATAACCAACAGAAGTGCCGCCTTGCGCAGCCAGCCCTGCTGCCACAGGCGCTGGGCCAAGGGTAATTGCCGCTCCACAGGCACACTGAGCAGGGGCTGCAGTTGCACTTCATATGCCCGGCGTAAAGGGGTAGTGGTCATGGCTGAGACTCCTTCAGTAAGCAACGCGAATATCGTTGAAGCCAAGGCCTTCATGCGGCTCGGGCCTATCCGCCTCGTCGAACAGCAAGCGGTGGATACGCCGGGCACTGGCCTGGAAGTCACTCCCGCCCAAGCTGCCCAGGTCATACTGATGGCTGTGCACCTCAGCACGCACCCGCCCTGGGTGGGGCGACAGCAACAGGATGCGGTTGCCGACCACCAGTGCTTCTTCGATAGAGTGGGTCACGAACAGCAAGGTGAAGCGGACTTCCTCCCATAACGACAGCAATTCTTCCTGCATCTTTCGCCGGGTCAGGGCGTCCAGAGCAGCAAACGGCTCGTCCATCAGCAGGATCTTCGGCTGCGTGGCCAAGGCGCGAGCAATCGCTACGCGAGCTTTCATGCCGCCCGACAAAGTGTGTGGGTAGGCATCGGCGAAAGCCGCCAGGCCGACCTTGTCAAGGTAATGCAGCGCTCGCTCCTGGGCCTCGGCACGTGTTAGCTGGCCCGACACCAGTAGCGGGAACATGACATTCTGCTTGACCGTTTTCCACGGTGGCAGCTGGTCGAACTCCTGGAACACCACAATACGGTCAGGCCCTGGGCCGCGGATCGCCTGGCCCTGCAACAGCATCTGCCCTTCCTCGGGCGCAATGAACCCGGCTACTGCCTTGAGCAAGGTGGACTTGCCGCAACCGGACGGCCCGAGCAACACAAAACGGTCGGCAAGGTCGACTTCGAAGCTGACCTGGTGAGTAGCGCGCACCACGCGCTGCGCGGTGCGGTATTCGAGGCTGAGGTTGTCCACCTTGAGCAAAGGCGGAGTGGCGACACGGCTCAGGTTGCTGGCCGCGTGGCCTGGCAAAGGGGCGGTCATGATCGCTCAGCTCCCCTGCAACGGGCGTTCATCCTGGAAGAAATAGTCCTTCCACGATTCGGGCTTGTGCTTGATGGCGCCGACCCGATACAGGAAATCGGCCAGCTTGTAGGTATTCTTTGGCGTGATTGTGAACTCGTATGCGGGTTGTCGATCAGCTTGATCAGCGCGTCGCGGTCGATCTTGGCCTTGGTCACGCGGATGTAGGTATCGGCAGCAGCTGCCTTATCGTTCTGGGCGAAGTCTGCCGCTTCGGCCAGGGCGTCGACAAAGGCCTTGTAGGTTTTTGGGTTGTCCTTGCGGAATTTTTCGGTGGCAAACAGCAACGTCGGCGAGTTGGGGCCGAGCAGGTCATAGCTGTTGAGCACCACGTGCACGTTCTTGTTGGCCAGTACCTGGTCTTGGAACGGCGGATTGGAGAAGTGTCCGTTCAGTTCGGTGCCGCCGGCCAGCAACGCGGCAGTGGCGTCTGGGTGCGGTACCGCCAAGGTAAACTTGTCGAGCCGGTTGTATTCCTTATCGCCCCACTGTTGGGCAGCGGCGTACTGCAGGAAGCGCGACTGCACCGAAACGCCTACCGCCGGCACCGCGAT
Organism: Pseudomonas sp. NY5710; assembly: GCF_013305665.1. Classification (NCBI taxonomy): domain Bacteria; kingdom Pseudomonadati; phylum Pseudomonadota; class Gammaproteobacteria; order Pseudomonadales; family Pseudomonadaceae; genus Pseudomonas; species Pseudomonas sp. NY5710. The sequence goes on along the minus strand of NZ_CP045554.1, from coordinate 169,880 downwards.
GCGGTCTTTATCGGAAATGTCGGCAATAGTCTTCACATTGGGGTTGCTGCTGACCAGGTAATACGGGAAGTTGCCCAGCGAAGCCACGGCCTTGACGTTCTGCCGACCCTTGGTGCGGTCCCAGACGGTCAGCAGCGGGCCGACGCCGGCGCCGGCGATGTCCACCGAGCCAGACAGCAAAGCGTCGTTGATGGCCGAACCACCCGACAGTTGGGCCCAGTCGACTTCGATGTCGATGCCCTGCTCTTTGCCGTGCTTCTCGATCAGGTGCTGGTCGCGTACCACGTTAAGCAGCAAGTAGACGATGCCAAACTGCTCGGCTATGCGGATCTTGCCTTCTGCTCGTGCCACGGCAGGGGCTGCCAGACTGCTGACGACCAGGCTAACGCCCAGGCCGATACTTGCCGCCAGGCGGCTGATGGGTTTGCGCATGATGGTTTCCTCAGTCTTCAGAAAGGGGCATCGCCCTGGATGGTGGTGCGGTAGAGCTTGCGCCGCAGGTGGGAGGGGCAACCGGTAGCCAGGTGGATCAGCGAGCGGTTGTCCCAGAACACCAGATCATGGGGCTGCCACTGGTGGCGATAGAGGTTCTGCTCCAGTACGCTCAGGGCGTACAGCTGTTGCAACACGTCGCGGCTTTCGTCGTCTGGAAGGCCAACAATGCGAGTGGTGAAGCCTTCGCTGACAAACAGCGCCCTACGGCCGTTTTCCGGGTGGGTACGCACCACCGGGTGGATAACCTCCTTCACCTGAGCCAACTGCTCGGCAGTCAAGGTAGGGCGCCAGTTGCCCTCAAACTTGGTTTCTGCGTAGCGGGCAGTGTACGAGTGAGCGGCGCTGCGGCCTTCGACCACTTTGCGCAGGGCGTCAGGCACGGCGTCCCAGGCTTTATGCATGTCGGCAAACAGGGTGTCGCCACCTTCACTGGGCAACTCCTGCGCATGCAGCATGGAACCCAGGCTAGGCAGTTCCTTGTATGACAGGTCCGAGTGCCAGAACTTGCCGGCGTCACCCAGGCCGATGTGCTGGCCGTTTTCGATGATATTGGAAACGATCAGGATCTCGGGGTGGCCAGCAAGCAGGAACTGCTTGAGCACGTGGATCTGCAATTCGCCGAAACGTCGGCTGAAGGCTATTTGCTGTTCCGGGCTGATGCGCTGGTCGCGGAACACCAGCACATGATGGTCGAGGTGGGCACGATGGATTCGGCTGAAATCCTCGGCGTTGACAGGCCTGGCCAGATCCAGGCCGATGATTTCGGCACCGGTGGCTCCGGCGAACGGGTGGATTTCGAAGGGTTGCGGCTGGGCGCTGTCGATGATCGACAATGCGTTCGAGGCGGCTGACATTATTCACTCCCACGCAGTGCGCGACTTCAATTCGCGCAACGATCAGAAACGCACGGGGATTTCCCGTGTGGGTTCAAGTCGTGCGGCGCATCGATTGGTCGACGGGTACGCAGTGGAATCAACTATAAAGTCATAAACAGGATATTTTAAATACCGTTATGGAATATTAATAGCATCGCAACCGAGGCGTCACAGCCTCAGATCAACCCGCCCTGCTCATCTTCGTCGATCAGGTTATTCAGGCTGCTGAGGGCCTTGCGCGCGGTAGCGCGGTTCAGGAGCTTGGCCTGTGCCCCCGGCGGCAGGTCAGTGATCTTGAATACCCCTTTGGCAGTCAGCACATCGATCAGGTCTTCAAGTACGCGGATCATGTCCAGGTCACTTTGCTTGAGCTGATTGAGGCTGTTTTCCACGACATCATCAGCGAACCATTCCTGAATATCGGCGTGGTCGGCTGGGAGCATCTCGGTGAACGCATCAAAAGCGGCTGCCTCTACACGCAGCAACTCACCGGCGGCATTGCGTTGCACGTAGAACATGGCGGTGTCCCTCGTCACTTTGGTTCCTTGTTGGTAGGCAGCAGCATAGGCAAAGATCAGCAGGCACGCAGGCCCAACGCCTGAGTATGCGCTGTAGGAAGATGCCGGGAAAGAGCCGGCACGGCCATTACCCGGTTGATGGGGCCCTTGCGGGCGCGGCATTGTGGGATCAAGCAGGGGCCACGACGGTCAGGCGCGGCCCCTTCAACACATCAGCTGTCCTTGTTGTGGATGATGATGGTCGGGTCAGCACCGCTGATCAACGAGTTGATCGTGGTGTTGGACCAGTTCACCCCTTCGAGCTTGATGGTCACATCGGCATTGGCGATACCCCCTGCGGCGTTGAGCTTGCCTTCGCTGCTGACCTGCAAGGTGGTCGTACCTTCAACCGTGGTGAGTTTCAGGTAATTGCCGATGGTACTGCCCTTCTCGCCTTGCAGCAGATCGCTCAAGTCGATCTTGTCCTTGTCCCCCATCTTGAAGTCTTTGATGACGTCGTTACCGAAATCACCCGCCTTCCACACGAAGGTATCTGCGCCGCTGCCGCCGATCAGGATATCGTCGCCCTGGCCACCGATGAGGGTGTCGTTGCCGGTACCGCCCAGCAGGATATCGTTGCCTTTGCCACCATCGAGCGTGTCGCTACCACCTTGGCCAAAGAGAATGTCGTTGCCATTGCCGCCCGACAGGATGTCGTTGCCGTCTTTGGCGCCGGAGATGTCAAACTCGTTGTAATGCTCAGTGATGTACTGGTGGACATTGCTGGTGGTGATGGAGCTGACATCAACGCCGCTCTTCTGTGCAACGTAGGTTTGCAGTGCCTGGTAGCCCTCGCTGACGACACCGTTGAGGGTGATCAGGTCGCCGAAGATGATGTCATTGCCGTTGCCACCGTCGATGGTATCGGCACCTGGCACCGTGGCTTCGGTATGACCGAGAATCGCCTTCGCCAGGTCGGACGGGTCGATGTTGGTCTGCGGCTTGCCTGCGCTGTCGTAAGGCTTCAGATCATTGAGGCTGATGTCGTCGTTCAAGCCAATAGCGTAGACCTTGCTCAAACCGGGAACTGTAGAACTGCCTCCCAACAGCACGAAGCTGTCGGTCGTATTCGAGGCTGAATCATTCCAGTTCGAGGTCGTGCCCTTACCAGTGCCGCCCTGGCTGGAAAACTCGTAGGTACCATCGCCTTGAGCATGAATCGTACCCAGCGTGTCGCTAGAGTAAAGAACGAAGTTACCCCATATGTTATAGCCATAGGTCGAGACTTTGACCACGCCAGTACTGCTGATATCAACTTTGTGCGTCGCATCAGCCCATTCGCTGAAGGTGCCACCCACTTTGTAGTTGTTGACATTGACAACATCGTCGAGGGTCTTGCCACCCGTCCACAGCCGTTTGTCGGTAACTTCATTGCGTTGGTAGAACGTCGGTTTGCCGTCCGTGATGAAGTACGTCAGGTTGTCCGCACCGGTGTTTCCGGTAGCCATCGTGCTCTTGAAGAAGTTTGCAGTAGTCTTGAAGGCGTCTTCGTAGTTAGTACCGCCACCCTCTGTCCCACCTTGCATCGACTTCAAAACAGCCTGCAATTGGCTGAGGGCATTCGGGTCGGCAAGGTTCACTGCAACGTTCATGTTGACCTGCGAATCGAAGTCCACCAGGAAAATGTTTACCGTACCCGACGTGTCGGAACCCAAGCTTGCTTTGAGCGTGGAGAACACCGAAGCCAGCTGCGACTTGGCGGCAGCAATCGAGTCGTCAGTCATACTGCCGGAACTGTCCACGATAAACGCGATGTTGTAGTTCTTGCCCGCTACAACGTTCAGCCCGGAAACATCTGCAACAATGATGTCGTTACCTTCGCTGCCAGTCATGGCGTCGTTGCCCGATGTGCCTACGCTGGCCTTGTAGGTCGCGGGATACACGGTTACCGGGATATTGCCGGTGGTAATAGCCGAACCACCCACGCTTTCAGTGGCAGTCGAGATGACCGTGACGTCGAACGAACCTTTGTAGTACGTCGGGGGCGTGAGCGTAAGGCTGCTGAGTTTCCAGCCCGTTACATCCACCGGCGTGCTGCCTACCGTGACGGTATGGCCTGCACCGTCGCTAAGTACGGTCCCTTTGGGGATACCACTGAGGCTTACGCTCAGGGTTTCCGAACCGTCAGTGTCGGTCAGGGCGGTGGAGATAGCCACCAGTTTGACCGAGCCGCCTTCCGGCCCCTCGTTAAGCTTGTAGCCGTCGTAGTAGCTTTGCCCGTTCACAGTGTGCAGATCGGACACGCCCAGGCCAGCCTTGGCCATCTCGGTCACGTTCTGGTACATCTTGATGTTCGAACTGCTCAGGTCGGTGACAGCACCGGTGCCGACCTTGATGTTCAGGTCATAGCTGCCTGGCCCAGACTGGTTGGCGTGATAGACCTCAATCGGGTAGTAGCCGCTGGTGTTCGGGGTAAAGGTCCCCGATACCTGCCCGCCAGCCCCCCAAGTGGCAGTGACCACAGTCTTGCCGCCGATGGTCACCACGAAGCTGTCGTCGGCAGTGCCGCTGAAGGTATAGGTCTTGCCGGCTTCGAGGTAGATAAGGCCGGATGTTTTCGAGCCGGTGCCAGCTGCAACGCTCCCGTCGGATTGAACGTTGGTAGTGGTGCTGCTGGAGCTGGCACTGCCCGAGTTGGCAAAGACCGTCTTCAGGTCATCGCCGGTAATGCCGTTACCACCCGTCCCCAGACCTTTGAGGCTGTTCCAGACTTCCTTGGTGAGGCCTTTGGAATCGATGTCGGCGCTGCCGAAACTCAGCGTCGGCTTGTCGGCAACCGGGCGAATGTCGACCTTCATGGTCGAGTCAGTGCCTACGTTGGTGCCGTCATTCGGCTTGAACTTGAATTGCGCGTAGTCGGCTTGCTGGTTGCCCACGCCGGTGCCGCCATAATTATCGGTACCCGACTCGTTGCGCAGCGGAACGAACTTCAGGTTGCCGGCCTCGATGCTGGCCTGGCTGACAACCTGGCCAACGCCCACATTGGTCCAGGCCGTGCCGTTGAAGAACTGCAACGTGCCGGAACCCGGGATCGAGCTGATGGTTACCGACAGACCAGTGTTGCCATCCGGGTCGGAGACATTGAAGTCGCTCCAGGCAAACACATAGTCGGTGTCTTCCACACCAAACACTGCACCGCCGCTCGAAACTGGCAGGTGGTCGTTGTCCACGATGGTCGTGGTAACGCTCGATTTGCTGGTATCCACCTGCAGGTTCTCGAACTTGCCACCCGACACGCCTACGATCGTCACCACAAAGTTTTCGGTACCCTCGACCAGCTTGTCGTCGATGGTGCCGATGGTGAACGTGGTACCGCTGCTGTTGGCCGGAATCTTCACAGTGGTCACACCGATGAAGTCCTCGCCGTTCTTGGCGGTGCCGCTGTAGCTGAGCGTGACGGTGACTTCGTCCTTGGCCTCGTGGGTGAGATTCAGGGTGTACGTACCCGTCTCGCCTTCGTTCAGAGACGTCGTGCCATTGATGCTGACTTTGGCGACGTCGCCTTGGCCAGACGGTTCGTCGGTTACCGATGTGCTGACGCTGGTAGTGCTCGGCACCAGTTTCTCGAACACCTTGTCGCCGCTCACGGTGATGTCGGTGATCGACTTGGTGATCGTCGGCTGGCCGCCTACGTACACGTCGTCCGGCGCATTGATGGTCACGCTGCCGGTGGCCGAACCCGCATTGATGGTGACCTGGGTGCCACCGCTCAGGGTAACGGTCACACCGCCATGGCCGGTAACCGGCAGGTTGCTGTTATCGCCCACCAAGGTCACGGTGTACGTAATCGCGCCACCTTCGGCCACGGTGGACTTGTCCACCGACAGCACTGCAGTGACCTTGCTTTCGGTATCGGTCACGCTGACCGAGGCCGGGTTGCTGAACTCCAGCTTCTCGAAGGTGGCGTTCGGCACTTCGGCCTTGCTGATACCCACCGTGACGGTGCCCGGGTCCTTGAACACGTCGTCACCTTGCGCCGGTGCGGTGTAGACCTTGCTGGTCTCGCCCGCCTTGAAGAGCACGGTGTCGTTGTTGCTCAGGGTGACGGTCAGGTCCTTGTCCAGCGGCTTGTTCAGGCTGACGGTGAAGGTCGGTGCAGTGGCTTCGTTGACCGAAGACTGGTTGGCAACGATGCTGACCTTGACCAGGTCGCCTTGGCCAGACGGTTCGTCGGTTACCGATGTGCTTACGCTGGTAGTGCTCGGCACCAGTTTCTCGAACACCTTGTCGCCGCTCACGGTGATGTCGGTGATCGACTTGGTGATCGTCGGCTGGCCGCCTACGTACACGTCGTCCGGCGCATTGATGGTCACGCTGCCGGTGGCCGAACCCGCATTGATGGTGACCTGGGTGCCACCGCTCAGGGTAACGGTCACACCGCCATGGCCGGTAACCGGCAGGTTGCTGTTATCACCCACCAAGGTCACGGTGTACGTGATCGCGCCACCTTCGGCCACGGTGGACTTGTCCACCGACAGCACTGCAGTGACCTTGCTTTCGGTATCGGTCACGCTGACCGAGGCCGGGTTGCTGAACTCCAGCTTCTCGAAGGTGGCGTTCGGCACTTCGGCCTTGTTGATACCCACCGTGACGGTGCCCGGGTCCTTGAACACGTCGTCACCTTGCGCCGGTGCGGTGTAGACCTTGCTGGTCTCGCCCGCCTTGAAGAGCACGGTGTCGTTGTTGCTCAGGGTGACGGTCAGGTCCTTGTCCAGCGGCTTGTTCAGGCTGACGGTGAAGGTCGGTGCAGTGGCTTCGTTGACCGAAGACTGGTTGGCAACGATGCTGACCTTGACCAGGTCGCCTTGGCCAGACGGTTCGTCGGTCACCACTGTGCTGACTTTGGTGCTGCCCAGGTTCAGTTGTTCGAACTGATCAGCGCCGGCGCCTTCGACCTTGGTCAGGCCTTGGGTGATGGTGACTGGATCGTTGACGTAGACGTTGTCTGGCGCAGTGACGGTAACCGAACCGGTGGCCTCGCCTGCCTTGACGGTCACGGTGGTGCCGTCAGTCAGGGTGAAGGTCAGGCCTTTGTGGTTGGTCACTGGTAGGCTTGGATCAGCGCTGACCAACGTCACGGTATAAGTGATCTTGCCGCCTTCGGCCACTGTGGTGTTATCCACAGTGAGCTGGGCAGTCACCGGACTCTGCGTATCGGTCACAGCTACGGACGCAGGCTGGCCGATCTGCAGGTTTTCCAGTTGCTCACCGACCACTTCGGCCTTGGTGATGCTGACAGTGATCTTGCCTTCGTCCTTGAACACATCCTCGCCCTGCGCCGGAGCGGCGTAGGACTTGGTGGTTTCACCTGCCGCGAAGGTCAGGGTCGCACCAGTGCTCAGGGTTACGGTGAATGGCTTGTCGAGCGCCTTGTTCAAGGTAACGGTGAAGGTTGGCTCAGTAGCCTCATTCACGGACAGCTGATCCGCAGCGATGGTGACCTTGACCAGATCGCCTTCGTTATTGCCACCTGGATTGCCTGGAGTGCCAGGCTCATCGGTGACTACCGTGCTGACAGTATCTTTGCCCAGATTCAGTTGCTCGAACTGATCAGCGCCAGCGCCTTCGACCTTGGTCAGGCCTTGGGTGATGGTCACTGGATCGTTTACATAAACGTTATCTGGCGCAGTGACAGTAACCGAACCGGTGGCTTCGCCTGCCTTGACGGTCACAGTAGTCCCGTCAGTCAGCGTGAAGGTCAGACCTTTGTGGTTGGTTACTGGCAGGCTTGGATCAGCGCTGACCAGGGTCACGGTGTAGGTGATCTTGCCGCCTTCAGCGACGGTAGTGTTGTCTACCGACAGTTCAGCAGTAACTGGGCTCTGCGTATCGGTGACCGCAACGGTAGCAGGCTCGCCGATCTGCAGATTTTCCAGTTGCTCACCGACCACTTCGGCCTTGGTGATGCTGACAGTGATCTTGCCCTCGTCCTTGAACACGTCATCGCCCTGCGCCGGAGCGGCGTAGGACTTGGTGGTCTCGCCCGCTGCGAAGGTCAGGGTGGCACCAGTGCTCAGGGTCACGGTGAACGGCTTGTCGAGCGCCTTGTTCAAAGTGACGGTGAAGGTAGGCTCAGTAGCCTCATTCACAGACAGCTGATCGGCAGCGATGGTGACCTTGACCAAGTCGCCTTCGTTGTTGCCGCCTGGGTTGCCAGGGGTGCCCGGCTCATCGGTGACTACCGTGCTGACGGTATCTTTGCCCAGATTCAGTTGTTCGAACTGATCGGCGCCAGCGCCTTCAACCTTGGTCAGGCCCTGAGTGATGGTGACCGGATCGTTGACGTAGACGTTGTCTGGCGCAGTGACGGTAACCGAACCGGTGGCCTCGCCTGCCTTGACGGTCACCGTGGTGCCGTCAGTCAGGGTGAAGGTCAGGCCCTTATGGTTGGTCACTGGCAGGCTCGGATCAGCGCTGACCAGAGTCACGGTGTAGGTGATCTTGCCGCCTTCGGCCACTGTGGTGTTATCCACAGTGAGCTGAGCAGTCACTGGGCTCTGCGTATCGGTGACCGCAACGGTAGCAGGCTCGCCGATCTGCAGATTTTCCAGCTGCTCGCCGACCACTTCTGCCTTGGTGATGCTGACAGTGATCTTGCCTTCGTCCTTGAACACATCCTCGCCCTGCGCCGGAGCGGCGTAGGACTTGGTGGTTTCACCTGCCGCGAAGGTCAGGGTGGCACCAGTGCTCAGGGTCACGGTGAATGGCTTATCGAGCGCCTTATTCAGGGTGACGGTGAAGGTAGGTTCAGTGGCTTCGTTGACCGAAACTTGATCGGCCACGATGCTGACTTTGACCAAGTCACCTTCGTTATTGCCACCTGGATTTCCTGGAGTGCCAGGCTCGTCAGTCACGGAGGTGCTGACGGTATCTTTGCCCAGATTCAGTTGCTCGAACTGATCGGCGCCAGCACCTTCGACCTTGGTCAGGCCTTGGGTGATGGTCACTGGATCGTTTACATAAACGTTATCTGGCGCAGTGACAGTAACCGAACCGGTGGCTTCGCCTGCCTTGACGGTCACAGTAGTCCCGTCAGTCAGCGTGAAGGTCAGACCTTTGTGGTTGGTCACTGGCAGGCTTGGATCAGCGCTGACCAGGGTCACGGTGTAGGTGATCTTGCCGCCTTCGGCCACTGTGGTGTTATCCACAGTGAGCTGAGCAGTCACTGGGCTCTGCGTATCGGTGACCGCAACGGTAGCAGGCTCGCCGATCTGCAGATTTTCCAGTTGCTCACCGACCACTTCGGCCTTGGTGATGCTGACAGTGATCTTGCCTTCATCCTTGAACACGTCATCGCCCTGCGCCGGAGCGGCGTAGGACTTCGTGGTCTCGCCTGCCGCGAAGGTCAGGGTGGCACCGGTGCTCAGGGTCACGGTGAACGGCTTGTCGAGCGCCTTGTTCAGGGTGACGGTGAAGGTAGGTTCTGTGGCTTCGTTGACCGAGACCTGGTCGGCCACGATGGTGACTTTGACCAAGTCACCTTCGTTATTGCCACCTGGATTTCCTGGAGTGCCAGGCTCGTCAGTCACGGAGGTGCTGACGGTATCTTTGCCCAGATTCAGTTGCTCGAACTGATCGGCGCCAGCACCTTCGACCTTGGTCAGGCCTTGGGTGATGGTCACTGGATCGTTTACATAAACGTTATCTGGCGCAGTGACAGTAACCGAACCGGTGGCTTCGCCTGCCTTGACGGTCACAGTAGTCCCGTCAGTCAGCGTGAAGGTCAGACCTTTGTGGTTGGTCACTGGCAGGCTTGGATCAGCGCTGACCAGGGTCACGGTGTAGGTGATCTTGCCGCCTTCGGCCACTGTGGTGTTATCCACAGTGAGCTGAGCAGTCACTGGGCTCTGCGTATCGGTGACCGCAACGGTAGCAGGCTCGCCGATCTGCAGATTTTCCAGTTGCTCACCGACCACTTCGGCCTTGGTGATGCTGACGGTGATCTTGCCTTCATCCTTGAACACGTCATCGCCCTGCGCCGGAGCGGCGTAGGACTTCGTGGTCTCGCCTGCCGCGAAGGTCAGGGTGGCACCGGTGCTCAGGGTCACGGTGAACGGCTTGTCGAGCGCCTTGTTCAGGGTGACGGTGAAGGTAGGTTCTGTGGCTTCGTTGACCGAGACCTGGTCGGCCACGATGGTGACTTTGACCAAGTCGCCTTCGTTGTTGCCGCCTGGGTTGCCAGGGGTGCCCGGCTCATCGGTGACTACCGTGCTGACGGTATCTTTGCCCAGATTCAGTTGTTCGAACTGATCGGCGCCAGCGCCTTCAACCTTGGTCAGGCCCTGAGTGATGGTGACCGGATCGTTGACGTAGACGTTGTCTGGCGCAGTGACGGTAACCGAACCGGTGGCCTCGCCTGCCTTGACGGTCACCGTGGTGCCGTCAGTCAGGGTGAAGGTCAGGCCCTTATGGTTGGTCACTGGCAGGCTCGGATCAGCGCTGACCAGAGTCACGGTGTAGGTGATCTTGCCGCCTTCGGCCACTGTGGTGTTATCCACAGTGAGCTGAGCAGTCACTGGGCTCTGCGTATCGGTGACCGCAACGGTAGCAGGCTCGCCGATCTGCAGATTTTCCAGCTGCTCGCCGACCACTTCTGCCTTGGTGATGCTGACAGTGATCTTGCCTTCGTCCTTGAACACATCCTCGCCCTGCGCCGGAGCGGCGTAGGACTTGGTGGTTTCACCTGCCGCGAAGGTCAGGGTGGCACCAGTGCTCAGGGTCACGGTGAATGGCTTATCGAGCGCCTTGTTCAGGGTGACGGTGAAGGTAGGTTCTGTGGCTTCGTTGACCGAGACCTGGTCGGCCACGATGGTGACTTTGACCAAGTCACCTTCGTTGTTGCCGCCTGGGTTACCCGGAGTACCCGGCTCGTCAGTCACGGAGGTGCTGACGGTATCTTTGCCCAGATTCAGTTGCTCGAACTGATCGGCGCCAGCACCTTCGACCTTGGTCAGGCCTTGGGTAATGGTCACCGGATCGTTGACGTAGACGTTGTCTGGCGCAGTAACAGTGGTGGTGCCGACCGATTCACCAGCTTTGACCGTGACGGTGGTGCCATCGGTCAGTGTGAAGGTCAGGCCTTTGTGGTTAGTCACTGGCAGGCTTGGATCAGCGCTGACCAAGGTCACGGTATAAGTGATCTGGCCGCCTTCGGTCACAGTGGTGTTATCCACAGTGAGCTGGGCAGTAACCGGGCTCTGAGTATCGGTGACCGCCACAGTTGCAGGCTGACCGATCTGCAGGTTTTCCAGCTGCTCGCCGACCACTTCTGCCTTGGTGATGCTGACAGTGATCTTGCCTTCGTCCTTGAACACATCCTCGCCCTGCGCCGGAGCGGCGTAGGACTTGGTGGTCTCGCCCGCTGCGAAGGTCAGGGTGGCACCAGTGCTCAGGGTCACGGTGAACGGCTTGTCGAGCGCCTTGTTCAGGGTGACGGTGAAGGTAGGCTCTGTGGCTTCGTTGACCGAGACCTGGTCGGCCACGATGGTGACTTTGACCAAGTCACCTTCGTTATTGCCACCTGGATTGCCTGGAGTGCCAGGCTCGTCAGTCACGGAGGTGCTGACGGTATCTTTGCCCAGATTCAGTTGCTCGAACTGATCGGCGCCAGCACCTTCGACCTTGGTCAGGCCTTGGGTGATGGTCACTGGATCGTTTACATAAACGTTATCTGGCGCAGTGACAGTAACCGAACCGGTGGCTTCGCCTGCCTTGACGGTCACAGTAGTCCCGTCAGTCAGCGTGAAGGTCAGACCTTTGTGGTTGGTTACTGGCAAGCTTGGATCAGCGCTGACCAGAGTCACGGTGTAGGTGATCTTGCCGCCTTCAGCGACGGTAGTGTTGTCTACCGACAGTTCAGCAGTCACCGGGCTCTGCGTATCGGTGACCGCCACAGTTGCAGGCTGACCGATCTGCAGGTTTTCCAGCTGCTCGCCGACCACTTCTGCCTTGGTGATGCTGACAGTGATCTTGCCTTCGTCCTTGAACACATCCTCGCCCTGCGCCGGAGCGGCGTAGGACTTGGTGGTCTCGCCCGCTGCGAAGGTCAGGGTGGCACCGGTGCTCAGGGTTACGGTGAACGGCTTGTCGAGCGCCTTGTTCAGGGTGACGGTGAAGGTAGGTTCTGTGGCTTCGTTGACCGAGACCTGGTCGGCCACGATGGTGACTTTGACCAAGTCACCTTCGTTGTTGCCGCCTGGGTTACCCGGAGTACCCGGCTCGTCAGTCACGGAGGTGCTGACGGTATCTTTGCCCAGATTCAGTTGCTCGAACTGATCGGCGCCAGCACCTTCGACCTTGGTCAGGCCTTGGGTGATGGTCACTGGATCGTTTACATAAACGTTATCTGGCGCAGTGACAGTAACCGAACCGGTGGCTTCGCCTGCCTTGACGGTCACAGTAGTCCCGTCAGTCAGCGTGAAGGTCAGACCTTTGTGGTTGGTTACTGGCAAGCTTGGATCAGCGCTGACCAGAGTCACGGTGTAGGTGATCTTGCCGCCTTCAGCGACGGTAGTGTTGTCTACCGACAGTTCAGCAGTCACCGGGCTCTGCGTATCGGTGACCGCCACAGTTGCAGGCTGACCGATCTGCAGATTTTCCAGTTGCTCACCGACCACTTCGGCCTTGGTGATGCTGACAGTGATCTTGCCTTCATCCTTGAACACGTCATCGCCCTGCGCCGGAGCGGCGTAGGACTTGGTGGTCTCGCCCGCTGCGAAGGTCAGGGTGGCACCGGTGCTCAGGGTTACGGTGAACGGCTTGTCGAGCGCCTTGTTCAAAGTAACGGTGAAGGTCGGCTCAGTAGCCTCATTCACAGACACTTGATCGGCAGCGATGGTGACCTTGACCAAGTCGCCTTCGTTGTTGCCGCCTGGGTTACCCGGAGTGCCAGGCTCATCGGTGACTACTGTGCTGACAGTATCTTTGCCCAGATTCAGTTGCTCGAACTGATCAGCGCCAGCACCTTCGACCTTGGTCAGGCCTTGGGTAATGGTCACCGGATCGTTGACATAGACGTTGTCTGGCGCAGTGACAGTGGTGGTGCCGACCGATTCACCGGCTTTGACCGTGACGATGGTGCCATCGGTCAGGGTGAAGGTCAGACCCTTGTGGTTGGTCACTGGCAGGCTTGGATCAGCGCTGACCAGGGTCACGGTGTAGGTGATCTTGCCGCCTTCGGCCACAGTGGTGTTATCCACAGTGAGCTGAGCAGTCACTGGGCTCTGCGTATCGGTCACAGCTACGGACGCAGGCTGGCCGATCTGCAGATTTTCCAGTTGCTCACCGACCACTTCGGCCTTGGTGATGCTGACAGTGATCTTGCCTTCATCCTTGAACACGTCATCGCCCTGCGCCGGAGCGGCGTAGGACTTCGTGGTCTCGCCTGCCGCGAAGGTCAGGGTGGCACCGGTGCTCAGGGTCACGGTGAACGGCTTGTCGAGCGCCTTGTTCAAGGTAACGGTGAAGGTTGGCTCAGTCGCCTCATTCACGGACAGCTGATCCGCAGCGATGGTGACCTTGACCAAGTCGCCTTCGTTATTGCCACCTGGGTTACCCGGAGTACCCGGCTCATCGGTAACTACTGTGCTGACAGTATCTTTGCCCAGGTTCAGTTGTTCGAACTGATCGGCGCCGGCGCCTTCGACTTTGGTCAGGCCTTGGGTAATGGTCACCGGATCGTTGACGTAGACGTTGTCTGGCGCAGTGACGGTAACCGAGCCGGTAGCCTCGCCTGCCTTGACAGTCACAGTGGTGCCGTCAGTCAGGGTGAAGGTCAGACCCTTGTGGTTGGTCACTGGCAGGCTTGGATCAGCACTGACCAAGGTCACGGTGTAAGTGATCTGGCCGCCTTCGGCCACTGTGGTGTTATCCACAGTGAGCTGGGCAGTAACCGGGCTCTGAGTATCGGTGACCGCAACGGTAGCAGGCTCGCCGATTTGCAGGTTTTCCAACTGCTCGCCAACCACTTCCGCCTTGGTGATGCTGACGGTGATCTTGCCTTCGTCCTTGAACACGTCATCGCCCTGCGCCGGTGCGGCGTAGGACTTGGTGGTCTCGCCGGCCGCAAAGGTCAGGGTGGCACCGGTGCTCAGGGTCACGGTGAACGGCTTATCCAAAGCCTTGTTCAGGGTGACGGTGAAGGTCGGCTCAGTGGCTTCATTCACAGACACTTGATCGGCAGCGATGGTGACCTTGACCAAGTCGCCTTCGTTGTTGCCGCCTGGGTTACCCGGAGTGCCAGGCTCATCGGTGACTACTGTGCTGACAGTATCTTTGCCCAGATTCAGTTGCTCGAACTGATCAGCGCCAGCACCTTCGACCTTGGTCAGGCCTTGGGTAATGGTCACCGGATCGTTGACATAGACGTTGTCTGGCGCAGTGACAGTGGTGGTGCCGACCGATTCACCGGCTTTGACCGTGACGATGGTGCCATCGGTCAGGGTGAAGGTCAGACCCTTGTGGTTGGTCACTGGCAGGCTTGGATCAGCGCTGACCAGGGTCACGGTGTAGGTGATCTTGCCGCCTTCGGCCACAGTGGTGTTATCCACAGTGAGCTGAGCAGTCACTGGGCTCTGCGTATCGGTCACAGCTACGGACGCAGGCTGGCCGATCTGCAGATTTTCCAGTTGCTCACCGACCACTTCGGCCTTGGTGATGCTGACAGTGATCTTGCCTTCATCCTTGAACACGTCATCGCCCTGCGCCGGAGCGGCGTAGGACTTCGTGGTCTCGCCTGCCGCGAAGGTCAGGGTGGCACCGGTGCTCAGGGTCACGGTGAACGGCTTGTCGAGCGCCTTGTTCAAGGTAACGGTGAAGGTTGGCTCAGTCGCCTCATTCACGGACAGCTGATCCGCAGCGATGGTGACCTTGACCAAGTCGCCTTCGTTATTGCCACCTGGGTTACCCGGAGTACCCGGCTCATCGGTAACTACTGTGCTGACAGTATCTTTGCCCAGGTTCAGTTGTTCGAACTGATCGGCGCCGGCGCCTTCGACTTTGGTCAGGCCTTGGGTAATGGTCACCGGATCGTTGACGTAGACGTTGTCTGGCGCAGTGACGGTAACCGAGCCGGTAGCCTCGCCTGCCTTGACAGTCACAGTGGTGCCGTCAGTCAGGGTGAAGGTCAGACCCTTGTGGTTGGTCACTGGCAGGCTTGGATCAGCACTGACCAAGGTCACGGTGTAAGTGATCTGGCCGCCTTCGGCCACTGTGGTGTTATCCACAGTGAGCTGGGCAGTAACCGGGCTCTGAGTATCGGTGACCGCAACGGTAGCAGGCTCGCCGATTTGCAGGTTTTCCAACTGCTCGCCAACCACTTCCGCCTTGGTGATGCTGACGGTGATCTTGCCTTCGTCCTTGAACACGTCATCGCCCTGCGCCGGTGCGGCGTAGGACTTGGTGGTCTCGCCGGCCGCAAAGGTCAGGGTGGCACCGGTGCTCAGGGTCACGGTGAACGGCTTATCCAAAGCCTTGTTCAGGGTGACGGTGAAGGTCGGCTCAGTGGCTTCATTCACGGACAGCTGATCGGCAGCGATGGTGACCTTGACCAAGTCACCTTCGTTGTTGCCGCCTGGGTTACCCGGAGTACCCGGCTCGTCAGTCACGGAGGTGCTGACAGTATCTTTGCCCAGGTTCAGTTGTTCGAACTGATCGGCGCCAGCGCCTTCGACCTTGGTCAGACCTTGGGTGATAGTGACTGGATCGTTGACGTAGACGTTGTCTGGCGCGGTGACGGTAACCGAACCGGTGGCCTCGCCTGCTTTAACGGTCACAGTGGTCCCGTCTGTCAGCGTGAAGGTCAGACCTTTGTGGTTGGTTACTGGCAAGCTTGGATCAGCGCTTACCAGAGTCACGGTGTAGGTGATCTTGCCGCCTTCAGCGACGGTAGTGTTGTCTACCGACAGTTCTGCAGTAACCGGGCTCTGCGTATCGGTCACAGCTACGGACGCAGGCTGACCGATCTGCAGGTTTTCCAGCTGCTCGCCGACCACTTCCGCCTTGGTGATGCTGACGGTGATCTTGCCCTCGTCTTTGAACACGTCATCGCCCTGCGCCGGAGCGGCGTAGGACTTGGTGGTCTCGCCGGCCGCGAAGGTCAGGGTCGCACCGGTGCTCAGGGTTACGGTGAACGGCTTATCCAAAGCCTTATTCAGGGTGACGGTGAAGGTTGGTTCGGTTGCTTCGTTGACCGAAACTTGATCGGCCACGATGCTGACTTTGACCAAGTCACCTTCGTTGTTGCCGCCCGGGTTACCCGGAGTGCCTGGCTCATCGGTGACTACTGTGCTGACGGTATCTTTGCCCAGATTCAGTTGTTCGAACTGATCAGCGCCAGCGCCTTCAACCTTGGTCAGGCCTTGGGTAATGGTCACCGGATCGTTGACGTAGACGTTGTCTGGAGCGGTGACGGTAACCGAACCGGTGGCCTCGCCTGCTTTAACGGTCACAGTGGTCCCGTCTGTCAGCGTGAAGGTCAGACCCTTGTGGTTGGTTACTGGCAGGCTCGGATCTGCGCTGACCAGAGTCACGGTGTAGGTGATCTTGCCGCCTTCGGCCACAGTGGTGTTATCCACAGTGAGCTGGGCAGTAACCGGGCTCTGCGTATCGGTGACCGCCACAGTAGCAGGCTGGCCGATCTGCAGATTTTCCAGCTGCTCGCCGACCACTTCCGCCTTGGTGATGCTGACGGTGATCTTGCCCTCGTCCTTGAACACGTCATCGCCCTGCGCCGGAGCGGCATAGGACTTGGTGGTTTCACCGGCCGCGAAGGTCAGGGTGGCACCGGTGCTCAAAGTCACGGTGAATGGCTTGTCGAGCGCCTGGTTCAGGGTAACGGTGAAGGTCGGCGCAGTAGCCTCATTCACAGACAGCTGATCGGCAGCGATGCTGACCTTGACCAAGTTGCCTTGGCCAGACGGCTCGTCAGTAACCTGAGTTTGAACCTCGGCCTTGTCCAGGGTCAGTTGCTCGAACTTCCACGCATCCTGGCCGCTGACCGAATCAATGGCGTTGACCACTGGTGCGTTGGTGCCGACGTAGACGTTGTCCGGTGCGATAACAGTGGCCGAACCGGTGGTGCTGTTGGCCGCCACGACAATGTTGGTGCCGTCGGTCAGCTTGAAGAACAGCTCCGCGTGGTTGTTGATCGGCAGACCATCTTTGTTGGTCAGCGTGATGGTGTAGGTAATCTCGCCGCCTTCGGCCACCGATGGGGTAGCGGTCAGTTTGGCGACCACTTCATCGATGGTGTCGGTGACTTTTACCGAAGCGTCGCCACCCAGTTGCAGGTTCTCGAACGCTGCACCGGTAGCATCGGCCGCCGACTTGATGCCCAAGGTGATTTCGCCGGCGTCTTGGTAAACGTCATCGCCCTGTGCGTCGTGAGTGTACGGCTCGCTCGAAGTTTGACCGGCCTTGATTGTCACGACCGCGTCATTGCTCAGGGTCACAGTCAGGTCATGCGCCAGGACCGTGTTTATGTGCACGGTAAAGGTCGGTTTGACGTTCTCGGCGACCGAAACCTGGTCAGCTGTAATGGTGACCTTGACGATGTCACCTTCGTTGCCCGGGGTGCCAGGCTCGTCGGTGACCTGGGTGCTGACCTCAGCCTTGTCCAGGGTCAGCTGCTCGAACTTCCACGCATCCTGGCCGCTGACCGAATCAATGGCGTTGACCACTGGCGCGTTAGTGCCGACGTAGACGTTGTCCGGCGCGATAACCGTGGCCGAACCGGTCGTGCTGTTGGCCGCCACGACAATGTTGGTGCCGTCGGTCAGCTTGAAGTACAGCTCCGCGTGGTTGTTGATCGGCAGACCATCTTTGTTGGTCAGCGTGATGGTGTAGGTAATCTCGCCGCCTTCGGTCACCGATGGGGTAGCGGTCAGTTTGGCGACCACTTCATCGATGGTGTCGGTGACTTTTACCGAGGCGTCGCCGCCCAGTTGCAGGTTCTCGAACGCTGCACCCGTAGCATCGGCCGCCGACTTGATGCCCAAGGTGATTTCGCCGGCGTCTTGGTAGACGTCATCGCCCTGTGCTGCGTGCTCGTAAGCCGCGGTGGTTTCGCCAGCCTTGATGGTGACCTTGGCATCGTTGCTCAGGGTCACGACCAGGTCGTGCGCCAAAGGCTGATTGATATGCACGGTGAACGTCGGTTTGACGTTTTCGGCGACCGAGGTCTGGTCGGCTGTGATGGTGACCTTGACGATGTCGCCTTCGTTGCCCGGGGTGCCAGACTCGTCGGTGACCTGGGTGCTGACCTCGGTCTTGTCCAGGGTCAACTGCTCGAACTTCCACGCTTCCTGGCCGCTGACCGAATCAATGGCGTTGACCACTGGCGCGTTGGTGCCGACGTAGACGTTGTCCGGCGCGATAACCGTGGCCGAACCGGTGGTGCTGTTGGCCGCCACGACAATGTTGGTGCCGTCGGTCAGCTTGAAGAACAGCTCCGCGTGGTTGTTGATCGGCAGACCATCTTTGTTGGTCAGCGTGACGGTGTAGGTAATCTCGCCGCCTTCGGTCACCGATGGGGTAGCGGTCAGTTTGGCGACCACTTCATCGATGGTGTCGGTGACTTTTACCGAAGCGTCGCCACCCAGTTGCAGGTTCTCGAACGCTGCACCGGTAGCATCGGCCGCCGACTTGATGCCCAAGGTGATTTCGCCGGCGTCTTGGTAAACGTCATCGCCCTGTGCGTCGTGAGTGTACGGCTCGCTCGAAGTTTGACCGGCCTTGATTGTCACGACCGCGTCATTGCTCAGGGTCACAGTCAGGTCATGCGCCAGGACCGTGTTTATGTGCACGGTAAAGGTCGGTTTGACGTTCTCGGCGACCGAAACCTGGTCAGCTGTAATGGTGACCTTGACGATGTCACCTTCGTTGCCCGGGGTGCCAGGCTCGTCGGTGACCTGGGTGCTGACCTCAGCCTTGTCCAGGGTCAGCTGCTCGAACTTCCACGCATCCTGGCCGCTGACCGAATCAATGGCGTTGACCACTGGCGCGTTAGTGCCGACGTAGACGTTGTCCGGCGCGATAACCGTGGCCGAACCGGTCGTGCTGTTGGCCGCCACGACAATGTTGGTGCCGTCGGTCAGCTTGAAGTACAGCTCCGCGTGGTTGTTGATCGGCAGACCATCTTTGTTGGTCAGCGTGATGGTGTAGGTAATCTCGCCGCCTTCGGTCACCGATGGGGTAGCGGTCAGTTTGGCGACCACTTCATCGATGGTGTCGGTGACTTTTACCGAGGCGTCGCCGCCCAGTTGCAGGTTCTCGAACGCTGCACCCGTAGCATCGGCCGCCGACTTGATGCCCAAGGTGATTTCGCCGGCGTCTTGGTAGACGTCATCGCCCTGTGCTGCGTGCTCGTAAGCCGCGGTGGTTTCGCCAGCCTTGATGGTGACCTTGGCATCATTGCTCAGGGTCACGACCAGGTCGTGAGCCAAAGGCTGATTGATATGCACGGTGAACGTCGGTTTGACGTTCTCGGCCACCGAGGTCTGGTCAGCTGTGATGGTGACCTTGACGATGTCACCTTCGTTGCCCGGAGTGCCAGGCTCGTCGGTGACCTGGGTGCTGACCTCAGCCTTGTCCAGGGTCAGCTGCTCGAACTTCCACGCATCCTGGCCGCTGACCGAATCAATGGCGTTGACCACTGGCGCGTTAGTGCCGACGTAGACGTTGTCCGGCGCGATAACAGTGGCCGAACCGGTGGTGCTGTTGGCCGCCACGACGATATTGGTGCCGTCGGTCAGCTTGAAGTACAGGTCCGAAGGGTTGTTGATCGGCAGACCATCTTTGTTGGTCAGCGTGATGGTGTACGTAATCTCGCCGCCTTCGGTTACCGAAGGGCTCGCGGTCAGCGTGGCTACAACTTCACTGATGGTGTCTGAGATTTCAACAGTCGCGGGGCTACCGAACTCCAGCTTCTCAAAGGTGGCACCTGGGACGCTTGCGTCAGTAACGCCAAGAGTGAGAGAGCCGGGATCTTTGAAGACATCATCACCTTGGGCTGCCGCCTTGTACTCCACCTCTGTTTTACCGGCTTCAATGGTGACCTTGTCGCCATTGGACAGGGTAACGGTCAGTGGCCGATCCAGCGCCTGACTGACTTTTACAGTAAAGACAGGCTGCTGATCTTCAGTCACATTGCCATTGCTGACGATGCTCACAGTTACAGGGTCGATGCTGTCCTGGATGACAGTCGATGCAGGTGTTGGGTCCGGTGTCAGTTGCTCGAAATTGCCACCGGTTGCTTTTTCGATGGTGACATTGACGGTCGAGCCGTTGTTGTAAACGTCGTTGGCCGGGGTCTGGAAGTCGACACTGCCTTGGGTCTTGCCCGCTTCAACAGTCACAGTCTGGCCGTTGGACAGGGTCACGGTTACCGGGGTCTGAGCAGGGTTGCTCAACGTCACGGTATAGGTGATCACGCCGCCCTCGGTCACCGACGGGCTCGCGGTCAGCGTTGCGGTGGTGGTGTCCACCGAATCATTGATCGTGGTTTGAGCCGGAGTCGGGTTCGGCGTCAGTTGCTCGAAGTTACCGCCGGTGGCGTTCTCGATGGTGACGCTGACAGTCGAGCCATTGTTGTAGACGTCGTTGGCCGGGGTCTGGAAATCGACACTGCCCTGAGTCTTACCCGCTTCAACGGTCACAGTCTGGCCGTTGGACAGGGTCACGGTTACCGGGGTCTGAGCAGGGTTGCTCAGAGTCACGGTATAGGTGATCACGCCGCCTTCGGTCACCGAAGGGCTCGCGGTCAGCGTTGCGGTGGTGGTGTCCACCGAATCATTGATCGTGGTCTGAGCCGGAGTCGGGTTCGGAGTCAGTTGTTCGAAGTTACCGCCAGTGGCGTTCTCGATGGTGACGCTGACAGTCGATCCGTTGTTGTAGACGTCGTTGGCCGGCGTCTGGAAGTCGACACTGCCCTGGGTCTTGCCAGCTTCAACGGTCACAGTCTGGCCGTTGGACAGGGTCACGGTTACCGGGGTCTGAGCAGGGTTGCTCAGAGTCACGGTATAGGTGATCACGCCGCCTTCGGTCACCGAAGGGCTCGCGGTCAGCGTTGCGGTGGTGGTGTCGACCGAATCATTGATCGTAGTCTGAGCCGGAGTCGGGCTCGTGGTCAGTTGTTCGAAGTTACCGCCAGTGGCGTTCTCGATGGTGACGCTGACAGTCGATCCGTTGTTGTAGACGTCGTTGGCCGGAGTCTGGAAGTCGACGCTGCCCTGGGTCTTACCCGCTTCAACGGTCACAGTCTGGCCGTTGGACAGGGTCACAGTAACCGGCGTCTGGGCAGGGTTGCTCAACGTCACGGTATAGGTGATCACGCCACCTTCGGTCACGCTCGGCGATGCAGTGAGGGTCGCGGTGGTGGTGTCGACCGAATCATTGATCGTGGTTTGAGCTGGGGTCGGGTTCGGCGTCAGTTGCTCGAAGTTACCGCCGGTGGCGTTTTCGATGGTGACGCTGACAGTCGAGCCATTGTTGTAAACGTCGTTAGCCGGCGTCTGGAAGTCGACACTGCCTTGGGTCTTGCCAGCTTCAACGGTCACAGTCTGGCCGTTGGACAGGGTCACAGTAACCGGCGTCTGGGCAGGATTGCTCAGGGTGACGGTGTAGGTGATCACGCCGCCTTCGGTCACCGACGGGCTCGCGGTCAGCGTTGCGGTGGTGGTGTCGACCGAATCACTGATCGTGGTCTGAGCCGGAGTCGGGTTCGGGGTCAGTTGCTCGAAGTTGCCACCGGTAGCATTTTCGATGGTGACGCTGACGGTCGACCCATTGTTGTAGACGTCGTTGGCCGGCGTCTGGAAATCGACACTACCCTGGGTTTTGCCAGCTTCAACGGTCACAGTCTGGCCGTTGGACAGGGTCACAGTAACCGGCGTCTGAGCAGGGTTGCTCAGGGTCACGGTATAAGTGATCACGCCACCTTCGGTCACGCTCGGCGATGCAGTGAGGGTCGCGGTGGTGGTGTCGACCGAATCATTGATCGTGGTTTGAGCTGGGGTCGGGTTCGGCGTCAGTTGCTCGAAGTTACCGCCGGTGGCGTTTTCGATGGTGACGCTGACAGTCGAGCCATTGTTGTAAACGTCGTTAGCCGGCGTCTGGAAGTCGACACTGCCTTGGGTCTTGCCAGCTTCAACGGTCACAGTCTGGCCGTTGGACAGGGTCACAGTAACCGGCGTCTGGGCAGGATTGCTCAGGGTCACGGTGTAGGTGATCACACCGCCTTCGGTCACCGACGGGCTCGCGGTCAACGTTGCAGTGGTGGTGTCGACCGAGTCATTGATCGTGGTTTGAGCCGGGGTCGGGTTCGGCGTCAGTTGTTCGAAGTTACCGCCTGTGGCGTTTTCGATGGTGACGCTAACGGTGGAGCCATTGTTGTAAACGTCGTTAGCCGGCGTCTGGAAATCGACACTGCCCTGAGTCTTGCCCGCTTCAACGGTCACGGTCTGGCCGTTGGACAGGGTCACGGTTACCGGGGTCTGAGCAGGGTTGCTCAGGGTCACGGTATAGGTGATCACGCCGCCTTCGGTCACGCTCGGCGATGCAGTGAGGGTCGCGGTGGTGGTGTCGACCGAATCATTGATCGTGGTCTGAGCCGGAGTCGGGTTCGGGGTCAGTTGCTCGAAGTTACCGCCAGTGGCGTTCTCGATGGTGACGCTGACGGTCGAGCCGTTGTTGTAGACGTCGTTGGCCGGCGTCTGGAAATCGACACTGCCCTGAGTCTTGCCCGCTTCAACGGTCACGGTCTGGCCGTTGGACAGGGTCACGGTTACCGGCGTCTGAGCAGGGTTGCTCAGGGTGACGGTGTAGGTGATCACGCCACCTTCGGTCACGCTCGGCGATGCAGTGAGGGTCGCGGTGGTGGTGTCGACCGAATCACTGATCGTGGTCTGAGCCGGAGTCGGGTTCGGGGTCAGTTGCTCGAAGTTACCGCCGGTGGCGTTTTCGATGGTGACGCTGACAGTCGAGCCATTGTTGTAAACGTCGTTAGCCGGCGTCTGGAAGTCGACACTGCCTTGGGTCTTGCCAGCTTCAACGGTCACAGTCTGGCCGTTGGACAGGGTCACAGTAACCGGCGTCTGGGCAGGATTGCTCAGGGTGACGGTGTAGGTGATCACGCCGCCTTCGGTCACCGACGGGCTCGCGGTCAGCGTTGCGGTGGTGGTGTCGACCGAATCACTGATCGTGGTCTGAGCCGGAGTCGGGTTCGGGGTCAGTTGCTCGAAGTTACCGCCGGTGGCGTTTTCGATGGTGACGCTGACGGTCGACCCATTGTTGTAGACGTCGTTGGCCGGCGTCTGGAAGTCGACACTGCCCTGGGTCTTGCCAGCTTCAACGGTCACAGTCTGGCCGTTGGACAGGGTCACGGTTACCGGGGTCTGAGCAGGGTTGCTCAACGTCACGGTATAGGTGATCACGCCGCCTTCGGTCACGCTCGGCGAAGCCGTGAGCGTTGCGGTAGTGGTGTCGATGGTATCAGTCACCTCGGTGACCGCCGGCGTTTGCGGCAATGTGACGGTCAGGCCGCCACCGCCAGTACTCCCGGTGACGGTCGTCGAGATCTGCCCGCCATCAATGTAAGGCGTATCGTTTGGCGGTACCTGGACATTGACACTGCCGCTTGTCTGCCCGGCCGGAATGGTGATCACGGCACCATTGGACAAGGTAATCACCAGGTTGGTAGTTGGTGCCTGACCCACGGTGGCGGTATAGACGATGACGCCACCCGCTTCACTGATGGAAGGGGTGGCGCCGAGGACAAGGTCGGTAGCAACGTTGGCGTCGGTGGTCGGTGGGGTCACCAGATTGTTGTTGGTGCCCAGCTGACCGACCTGCACGCTGTTGAGCGCGGCTGCAGAGCTTAAACCCTCGGTGGGGAAACCGACGGTCGGATCAACCCGGCCCGCAGTCTCTTCCAGCATTACGAAGCTATGGCCGCCGCCCACAGCGCCACCACCACCCGCTGCCGACGGACCAGCAGCGGTAGCTTCAAGCTCGGTAGTCGGGTCGACACCCGCAGCAATCGCCTGCTGCAGCTCTTCTACCGAAGGCGCTGCCTGGGCAGTGGCCTGATCGAGGTCGGTGCTGCTGTCGGGTGTATCGGCGCTCCACTGGCTGTCACGGCCAAGGTCGAGCAGGCGGCCATCAGCCAGTTCCAGAGTAACTGCGCCACCAGGGCCAGTGAGCACTTGCTCACCGGCCAACAGACGGTCACCTTCAATGAGTACACGCCGGATGCCCTCTGGGGATACCGCGATAACCTGGCCGACAATACTTTTGACGATGGCTACAACGCTGCTCATTGGACTCTCCGTGTGACCCGGTGGGTACTTCCGTGCCAGAGCGGCGCTTGCAGGCCACTTCAGGCGGAACTATGTCGATGATCTTTGACGTTTTTGACGTCAATATTCCGTCTATAACTGTTTGGAATTACTTAACTGCCAAACTATTGACCTTATACAGGCCATCCTAAACAATCGGCAATGTAATGTCACATTGATATTTTTACCTTAGCCAAGCGGGTCCGAAGGACAAATGTCGTACATCAGTGAATAGGCGTATTGCGCGCAGTACGGTTAACAATTTCCGCCATCACGAGGGCCGGCTCTATAGAATGGGCAGCAACCTGGCGCCATTATTCTGATCGCCCGCAATCACTCGACAATGCTATTGCTTTGCAAGCATAAACCTTGCCGGAATACAGCGCGATCCCGGCAAAATCTACCCGCCAGCCCGCGCCACCTGCAGGCGCAACGCCGCCAAGAGCTGTGACTTGCTGCAAATCAGAGAGATAGCGGTCGCAACGAAGTGCTGCGCCAGGAGGGATTGAAACCCAGCTGCGATTATTGATCGCGAACGCTTTAGCAGGCTGCTTTTTATAGATGAATTTTGACTAATAGCCGACAACAAAACGCCAATATACCAGCGCCTGTTTACTGACCCTGTCTACACTGCTTTTCGAGAGCCGGACAGCAGAACAACAGGGCACGCTATGCTGAAATCAAGCGTCAAAACGACGGCGGGCCGAATCAGAATATGAAACATTCACTGCACGACACCCTCTGGTCGAAATGAAGCACGCAGAACTGTTTACTCAGTAACGATTCAAGGCGACCATGGCCATCTGCCCGAGCCCCGCGGTATCACACCGCCATCGGTACTGCCTGGCAGCACCATAGAATGCCAAGGTGAGCCGGCCGAGCTTGAACGGCAGCCCACCTATCCCACCCACCACAAGGATGAAGAGAGCGCCGCGTGGAATCCGAAGTCAGTCGAGTCCAACTCAGCCACGATCCACGCAGTCAGCATGACGATCCGTTGCTGGATAGTCTGCTGAGCCTGTGTGTCCTGCACCAGAAACCCGCCAGCCGGGTCATGCTGACCACAGGTCTGCCGCTGCCCGCCCAGCGCCTGAGCCCCGAGCTGCTGCCCCGCGCCGCCGCCCGCGCCGGCCTGCAAGGGCGCCTGCTGCAGCGCAAGCTTGAGCAGATCCCGACTATAGCCATGCCGGCCATGCTGCTGCTCAAGGAGGGCCGCAGCGCCGTTCTGCTGGGCTGGGAGAACGAAGATACCGCCCGCCTGTTGCTTAGCGAAAGCGACGGCGGCGAGGTGCACGTCAGCCGCGAAGCCCTGCTCGGCGACTACAGCGGCCGGGTGTTCTTCGCCCAACCGCAGCATAAGTTCGACGTGAACCACGGCAACCTGATCCCGCGGGCGAAGTCGTGGTTCCGCGACACGCTGTTGCGCAGCAAATGGCTGTACATCGATGCCATCGCCGCCAGCCTGGTGATCAACCTGATTGCCCTTGCCGCCCCGCTGTTCGTGATGAACGTGTATGACAGGGTGGTACCCAACCAAGCCACTTCGACGCTCTGGGTATTGGCCATCGGTATCGCCGGCGCCTATATCTTCGATTTGATTCTCAAAGGCCTGCGCGGCCTGTGCCTGGACCTGGCCGGCAAGAAAACCGACCTGATCATCTCGGCAACGCTGTTCGAACGTATTGTCGGCATGTCGATGAAATACCGGCCGGCGAGGGTCGGCAGCTTTGCCCAGAACATTCACGAGTTCCAGGGCCTACGCGACTTCCTTGCCTCGCTGACCCTGACCAGCCTGATCGACCTGCCCTTCACGATCCTGATCCTGATCGTGATCGCCATCATTGGCGGGCACCTCGTATGGATTCCGATCATCGCCTTCCCCCTGGCCCTGGGTATCGGCTATGCCCTGCAGCGGCCGTTGATGGCAACCATGGAGCGAACCATGGCGCTGGCCTCTGAGCGCCAGTCCAGCCTGATCGAGACATTGGCCGGCCTGGATGCGGTCAAGGTCAACAATGCCGAAAGCGAACGCCAGTACATGTGGGAGCAGACCCTTGGCACCCTCAGCCGTCTGGAACTGCGTGTGAAGGTGCTGTCGAGCCTGGCGATGAACATTACCCTGCTGATCCAGCAATTGGCAGGTGTGGCAATGATCTGCGTCGGCGTGTACCTGATCATCGACGGCAACCTCAGCATGGGCGGCCTGGTAGCGTGCTACATGCTCAGCGGCCGTGCCCTGGGCCCATTGGGCCAGCTCAACGGCCTGCTCGCGCGATACCAGCAAGCCAAGGTGACCATGGTCTCCACGGACCACATGATGGAGCTGCCGCAGGAGCGCAATTTCGAAGAGCGCCCACTGAGCCGCAAGGTACTGCAGGGCAGCGTGGAGTTTCGTGGGGTCGACTTCACCTACCCGAACCAGCAGAACATGGCGCTGAAGAACATCAACCTGACCATACGCCCTGGTGAGAAGGTCGGCATCATCGGCCGCAGTGGTTCGGGCAAGAGCTCACTGGCCAAGCTCATCGTCGGCCTGTACGAGGCCGACGGCGGGTCGCTGCTGGTGGACGGTGTGGACATCCGCCAGATCGACGTCAGCGAATTGCGCCATAACGTTGGCTACGTCCCGCAGGATATCCAACTGCTGGCGGGCACCCTGCGTGACAACCTGGTCAGCGGTGCGCGTTACATCGAGGACGAACTGATCCTGCAGGCCGCTGAACTGGCTGGCGTACATGAATTCGCCCGGCTGCACCCGGACGGCTATGAGCTGCAGGTAGGCGAACGTGGGCAGAACCTGTCCGGCGGTCAGCGGCAGAACGTTGCCCTGGGCCGTGCGCTGCTGCTCAACCCGCAGATCCTGCTGCTGGACGAACCCACCAGTGCCATGGACAACACCGGTGAGGAGCGCCTCAAGCAACGTTTGCAGGCGGTGGTGGAAGGCAAGACAGTACTGCTCGTCACCCACCGTGCCTCGCTGCTGTCGCTGGTAGACCGGTTGATCGTGATCGATCGCGGGCAGATTGTCGCCGACGGCCCGAAAGCCGCGGTAATGGACGCGCTGAAGAAGGGGCAGATCAGTGTTGCATAAGCTGGATATCGGGCAGTTCAAGGACGGCTTGCGGCGCTATTTCAAAGGCTCCGAATCACTGGGCGGCCAGCCGCTGCCAGAGGTCAACAAGGCCCTGATCGAGGATGCCCCACGGGTGGTGCGGCTGACTATCTGGGGCGTCATCCTGTTTTTCGTGTTCCTGATCGTGTGGGCAAGCGTGGCCCCCATTGACGAGGTCACCCGGGGTGAAGGCAAGGCCATTCCGTCATCCAAGGTGCAGAAAATCCAGAACTTGGAGGGTGGCATCGTCGCCGAGATCTTCGCCAAGGAAGGGCAGATTGTCGAAGTGGGCCAGCCGCTATTGCGCCTGGATGAAACCCGCTTCGCCTCCAACGTGGGTGAAACCGAGGCCGACCGACTGGCCATGGCCCTGCGTGTCGAGCGCCTGAGTGCAGAGGTGCAGGACAGCCCACTGAAAATCGACGAAGCCTTGCGCAAGGCGGCACCCAGCCAGGCTGCCAGCGAAGAGTCGCTGTACCAGAGCCGGCGCCAGCAGCTGCAGGACGAGATTGGCGGCTTGCAGCAGCAGTTGGTCCAGCGCCAGCAGGAACTGCGCGAATACAGCTCCAAGCGCGCCCAGTACGCCAACAGCCTGGAGTTGCTGCGCAAGGAAATCAGCATGTCTGAACCGCTGGTGGCCACCGGCGCGATTTCCCAGGTCGAGGTGCTGCGCCTGCGCCGTGCCGAAGTGGAAAACCGCGGTCAGCTGGACTCCACGGCACTGGCCATTCCCCGCGCAGAGGCGGCCATCCGCGAGGTGCAGAGCAAGATCGAAGAGACCCGCGGCAAGTTCCGCAGTGAAGCGCTGACCCAGTTGAACGAAGCGCGCACCGAGCTGAACAAGGCCACCGCCACCAGCAAAGCGCTGGACGACCGGGTAAACCGCACGCTGGTGACCTCGCCAGTGCGAGGTATCGTCAAGCAGATGCTGGTGAACACCATTGGTGGGGTTATCCAGCCAGGTAGCGACATCATCGAAGTGGTACCGCTGGACGACACGCTGGTGATCGAGGCGAAGATCCTGCCCAAGGACATCGCATTCCTGCACCCTGGCCAGGAAGCCACAGTCAAATTCACAGCCTATGACTACACCATCTATGGCGGGCTCAAGGCCAAGCTGGAGCAGATCGGTGCCGACACCATCACCGATGAAGACAAAAAGACCACGTACTACCTGATCAAGCTGCGCACCGATCGCAGCCACCTGGGCACCGATGAGAAGCCTCTGCTGATCATCCCGGGCATGGTGGCAACGGTGGATATCATGACCGGCAAGAAGACCATCATGAGCTACCTGCTCAAGCCGATCATGAAGGCACGTTCGGAAGCATTGCGCGAGCGCTGATCAAGGGCTGTGAAGGGCTAACAGCAGAAGCGGCCTTGCGTCGCGACAGGGGCCGCACTGCGGCCCTTTCACAACACCAGGCTGCTCCTTCCCTAATGCGATCAGCGCCAGGGCGCGGGCTCGCCAACCAGTTGCCCCTGTATTCCGCCTACGCCCATCTCCTGCAGTACCTTGCGCTCCCCTTCGGTCTCGACCCGTTCGGCGATCAATGGCAAATCAATGCTGTGCGCGGCCCGCTGGATCGCTTCGATGAACAGCCGCTTGTGCTGCTCGTGGTCGATGTTACGGATGTAGCTGCCGTCGATCTTGAGATAGGCCAAGCCCAGATGGGCCAAGTTGCCAATCATGCTGAAGCGCCCGCCGAAACGCTGCAGCGCCAGGCCGAAGCCTAGCCCGTGCAGCCGCCGGGTGAGGTGTTCCAGGGCGGCCTGGTCAGGCAGTTGCTCTTCGCCGATTTCAAACACCAGCCGCGGGCCCAATGCTGCGTTCTGGCCTAGCAGCTCGAAGACCCGCTGCAGCGCCTTGGCGTCGCCAAGGGTGGCTGCGGAGAGGTTGAGCGCCACCACCTGATCGTGCCCGCGCAGGTGGGCCAGTACTTTCTCCAGTACTAGTATGTCCAGGCGCGGCATCCAACCAAAGCGTTCCAGCCAAGGCAGGAAGCGCCCTGCGGGCAAGGCCTCGCCCTGCCCGTCCTGCAAGCGCGAAATCACCTTGTGGTGCAGTACCCGCTGCGCTGTGGCGGTGTCCACCACCGGTTGGAAGAACAACTCGAAGCGGCTATTGTTGAAAGCCTGGTCCAGGCGCTCGTGCCACGCATGCTGGCTGTCCGCCGCTACGGCGGCAACGCCTTGTTCAAGGCACACCCAACCAGGAGTTGGTTGATTCTCGGCGCGGGCCAAGGCTTCGTCGGCGAGCTTGAGCAGCGCCTGCGGCGCGTCACCAGGGCTATAGGGTGCAAGGCCGATGCAGGCCACCGGGTGAACGTCACTGGCGCCGGTTTCATGCAGGCTGAGCAGGGTCGCTTCCAGCGCCTGGGCAAGCTGTACCGCCTCTTCGTGCACCATGCTCGGCGCCAATACAGCGAACTCGCCGCCGCGGCTGCGGGAAATCAGGTCTTTGGTTTCCGGGAAACTGGCACAGGTACGGCGCAACTGCTCCCCCACCGCCTGTAGCAACTGGTCGGTGCGCTGACCGCCCAGGCGGGCGTTCAAACCAGCCAGGCCTTGTACCCGCAAGAGCAGCAAGTAGCCGGCGCGGGCCTCTTCCAGATTACTGACCCGGGTGTTCAGCTGCATCTCGAAATAACGGCGGTTGGACAGCCCGGTGAGGCTGTCCTGGTAAGACTCTGCACGCAGCCGCTCACTGCGCTCGGCCTGTTCGGTAAACAGCGCCTTGAGCTTTTCAACCATCTGGTTCATGGCCTGCACGACCCGGCGCAGCTCCGGGGTACGCGGCAGCTCTGGCAGGCTCAGGAATTCGCGGCGGGCAATGGCATGGGACTGCTCGACCATATAGTCCAGCGGGCGCAGCTGGCGGCGCAATAACAAGGCACCGAGCACGGCACTGGCGGCACCACACAACAGCAGCCAACCCAAGCTGCCCAGAGCGCTCTGCCAAAGTTTGGCAATGGCGAACATCGGGTGGCTGACCACCTCGACGCGCGCGGCCTGCTGCCAGCCGCGGCTGACGATGGCATCGCCACCTGCGGCTTCAAGGCCGATCAAGCGCACGAACCACTGTGGCACGCCGCCAGGGTCCGGCTCGGCGTGGCGCTCCACCAGCACCGCATTTGAGCCCAAGTCGACAACTTTGATGCTTGCGTAGTAACCACTGTCGAAGATCGAACTGACCATCAGCTCGACCATCGCCGGGTCGTCGATGTTCGGCGTCAGCGACAGCGCCAGCGCGGTCGCCGCATCCTGGGCATGCGAGCGCAGCTGGTTGACATACTGGCTGCGTGAGCTTTCCAGGCTGACCATGAAACTGCCACTGAAGGCGACCACCAGGAACAGGCAAATGGCCAACAGCAATTGTTTGAACAGTGACATCAGTGCTCCTTCAATAGACCGGTTCGGCCGGGAAGCCTTCGGCCTGCATTTTCTTCAGCAAATCCTGCCAGCGGGAAAGCCGCTTGGTATCACCGACCTTTTTGTTGCCTGCGGCCCCCGTCAGCCACAACCCCTCGCCATTGAAGGCATAGACCGGCAACAGGTCGGTTCGTTGGCTGGCAGGTTTGATGGCGTCCATCAGGCTATCGAGGACCAATGGCTGGGCCTGTGGGCTTGAATAATAGGTCAGGACCATGTGCGCTCGGTTCTGCCGCAACGCCTTGACGTAGGTGATACGCAGCTTTTCGCTGGCAATACCCATGCGCCGCAAGCTGAAATATTTGGCTATGGCGTAGTCCTCGCAGTCACCGGCCCCTTTGATGAGTGCCTGCACCGGTGTGGCCCAGTAATCGACCTCATGCCACAGGTCGATGTCCTCGACATAACGCAGTTGCTGGTTGAAAAAGCGGTTCACCACCTGCAACCGTTCCAGCTCGCTGCCTTGAGCCTGCGTTGCCATCAGGCGCTGCCAGGCGTCGATACGACCCTGCCCCGCGCCTAGCGGGCCATACAAGGCCTGGGACTTGCGGCTGATCTGGGAAAAGTCCCAATCCGCGTGCAAGCCGCCCAGCAGTAGACCGCCCAGCAGCACGGCAAGGAAGGCAGGTCGCACAAGGCGTTTGAGCATCCAGGATATCGCCACTGCGAAGCCCTGTTCAGGCCAGTCGAAAGCAGCGATGGTGGGGCTTGCCAAGGCAAAAGACAATGGCACCCTGCAATCATCCACCCGCTGGTCAGCTTGCAGCCTTTTTATGACTATATCCTTTTATAGGCTGCTTCCTTTGACGGGTGACTTCATCCACCATAGCCGCGCTTTTTTGGGTGTTACTGGCGCTATCGGCCGAGTTTGACACCCTGACAGGCAGTTACTAGTGTAATTGGATCCAACTTTAGTCATCGTTAAGGCAGGCTTTACGTGGCCGAGAAACTCAAACTGAGCAATGTGTTGGCCAGCGAGCAGCTGTTACCGCACCAGGCTCGTGGCGTGATCGAAGAACGCCTGCGCAGTGCCATTCTCGACGGTCGCTTGCCACCTGGCACCGCCGTGCGCCAGCAAGAGCTGGCCACCTTGTTCGGGGTGAGCCGCATGCCTGTACGCGAAGCCTTGCGCCAGCTGGAAGCGCAATCACTGCTGAAAGTGGAAATGCACAAGGGTGCCGTGGTTGCGCCCTTGATCGGCGAGGACGCGGTAGACACCTACGCGCTGCGAATACTGCTTGAGAGCGAGGCGCTACGCCAGTCCATCCCGTTGCTGGAGCCCAGCGACATCGCCCAGGCACGCGGCTACATCCAGCAGCTGGAGAATGAAACCCGCCACGCTGAAATCGGCCGGCTCAATCGTCTGTTGCACATGGCCTTGTACAGCAAGGCAAAAAACAGGAAGTTGCTCCGCCTGATCGAGGACGAGCTCAACGAGGAGGAACGCTTTCTGCGTTTTCACCTCTCCTCCATGGGGCTGGGCAAGCTCACCCAGGATGATCACAACGCATTGGTCAACGCCGCCAGTGACAAACACGTGGAAGAAGCCATCGCCGTGCTGGAGCGACACCTGAACAGCGGCGCTACGGTCATCCGCCAATACCTGGATGGCCAACCGCAACACTAGCGTGCTTCAGCCGATGCGGGGCTGGCAAACGGACAGGTTGCAAATTATGGCGCCGCCGCCAACAATGAGACTAATTATCATTAATGTCCATTGTTGATACCTCGCCCATGCCCAGCGACGACTCCGTGCAAACGCTTTACAGTGACCACCACGGCTGGCTGCATGCCTGGCTGCGCAGCCAGCTGGGTAACGCCGCTGATGCTGCCGACCTGGCCCAGGACACCTTCGTTCGCCTGTTACAGCGCCGTGAGAAACTGCACTTGAACACGCCACGTGCGTTCCTGCGCAAAGTTGCACGCGGGCTGGTGATCGACCATTGGCGCCGCGAGGAGCTACACAAGGCGTACCTCGAGGCCTTGTCCCATCTGCCAGAAGCGTTGGCGCCTGCCGCTGAAACCCGCGAACTGTTGCTGGAGTTGCTGGAGCGCATCGCGCGCATGCTCGATGGCCTGAAACCCAAAGTGCGACGGGCTTTCCTGCTAGCCCAGTGCGAGGGGCTGAAGCATCAGGCCATCGCTGACCAGATGGGTGTCTCCGTGCGTACCGTGGAGCGCTACATCGCCGATGCGCTCTACCACTGCTACGTGCTGCGCTATCACGATGACTGCTGACGCCAAGACTGCTGCACAACCCGGCGCACAAGCGGTCAAACAGGCCATTCACTGGATGTTGAGGCTGCGCGAGAACGGGCATGATGCCGCACTGCAACAGCAATGCGTGCAGTGGCGCACGGCCCGTCAAGAGCATGAGCAAGCCTGGCAACGGGTGATCCAGATGCACCAGGATCTCGACCTGCGCGGCATTCCCGGTGCCGGTTTGGCTTTGCAGACCCTGGAAACCAGCCAGCGTCGGCTGCACCGACGTCAGGCGCTGAAACTGCTGGGTGGCACGGCCATGATCGGCGCAGCGGCATGGCTGGGCCGGGATTTGGATGGGCTCAGCTACTGGACCGCCGACTACGTCACGAGCACGGGTGAACGCCGCAGCTTCACGCTGCCAGATGGCACCCTGATGCAACTCAATACAGACAGCGCCGTGGACCTGGCATTCGAGGAACAGCAGCGACTGATTCGCCTGAGGCAGGGGGAAATGATGATTACCTGCGGCCAGGCCACCACGGCGCAGCGCCCCCTGCTGGTACAAAGCCGCGATGCCTTGCTTGAAGGGTTTGCCGGGCACTTCGCGGTACGCCAGGACAGCGACTGTACGCACGTCAGCGTCGGCACTGGCAGGGTAGCGATCCACCAGCTTGGTACCGGCCCGCTGCAGTGGATCGAAAGCGGCCAGAACTGGCGCCTGGATGCACAGGGTGCGCAACGTCTGCAGCACGTGGACATGGACGCAATGGCCTGGAGCGAGGGGCTGATCGTTACCCGGGACATGCGCCTGGCGGACTTCCTCGCGCAGATCAGCCGCTATCGCCGTGGTTATCTGGGTTGCAGCGAAGAAGTTGCCGGCTTGCGCCTGTCGGGAGTATTCCGCCTTGAAGACCCGGAGCTTTTGCTGCAGCTACTCCCCCAGACGCTGCCAGTGAGGCTGCGCCAACGCACTCGCTGGTGGGTACGCGTGGAAAGCCTCGCTTGATCAGGCGGCCCCTGCAGGGTTGGCCGTAGGGCGGTGCCAGGTATTTTTGGCGGGTTTTGAATGGCAGTCCGGCTAGGACAGTAAGCAACACCTTCCGCCCTCAATATCCCTACGGACTTGAACATGTCTAACGACACCGTGCACATATGCACACTCAACGCGAATGGTTTTCGACCTGTCTTGCACTCAGCATTATTACGCAACGCAGTGCGGGCAGCTGTATTGGGCACGGCCCTGGGCCTGAGTGCTATTCCACTGGCCGCCTGGGCGGCGGAAACAGCCCAGGTCAGCCAGCAATATTCCATACCTGCAGGCCAGCTGGACGATGTGCTCAGCCAGTTCGCCCGCCAAGCCGGCATCACACTGTCGAGCACACCGCAGCTCACCAACGGTTTGCAGTCCAGCGGCCTCAATGGGCAATACGCCACAGAACAGGCTCTGCGCCAACTCCTCAATGGCAGTGGTTTGCGAGCTGTCAGCCAAGGTGGGCACAGCTACGTGTTGCAGGCGCAGCCGCTGGACGCAGCGTTGTCGTTACCCGACACCGACGTCCGCGGTTTCAGCCTGGGTAATGCGCTGGGTAGCACCGAGGGCTACAACGCGACCCACAGCCAAGTGGCGACCAAGACCAGCATGCCGCTTGTGGAAACATCGCAATCGGTGTCTGTGGTGACCCGCCAGCAGATCGACGACCAAGGGTCACAGACCGTCGCCCAGGCCATGCGCTATACACCAGGGGTGCTAACCAACCCCTACGGTGCCACGCACCGCTATGATTATGTGGCGATGCGCGGCTTCAACGACGGCTCGGTAGACAACATCTACGTCGACGGGCTCAAATCCATGGGCGACAACGGCACCTACAGCACCATGCAGGTGGACCCGTATTTCCTGGAGCGCATCGACATCCTCAAAGGGCCGTCCTCGGTTCTGTACGGCCGCAGCTCACCAGGTGGGCTGGTCGCGTTGACCACCAAGAAACCGCTGTTTTCCGCCTACCATCAGGTACAAGCTACGGTCGGCACCCAGGGCCAGCGCGGCATGGGCTTCGATTTCAGCGGCCCGGTGGATGAAGACCAGCGTATCGCCTATCGCCTGACGGGCTTGGCGGATGCCTCTGACACGCAGTTCGACCACAACAAGGAAGAACGCTACGCCATTGCCCCGGCGATCAGCGTGGACTTCAGCGAAGATACTTCGCTGACCTTGCAGGCCTATCTGCAACACGACCCCAACGGCGGCTACCACGGCGGTAACCCGGCAGACGGCATGCTGCACCCGCGTAATGGCTTGCGCCTGTCCGATCACTTCTTTGAAGGCGAAACGGGTATCGACAGCTACGAACGTACGCAACAGTCGTTCAGCTATCAGTTCGAGCACCGCTTCAATGACATCTTCACGGCTCGGCAGAACTTCCGTTACCAGGATTCCGACGTGTCGATGGACCAGGTTTATTCCGCCGGTTGGGCAGATGCTGAAAGCAATATCCTGAACCGCGCTTACACCGGCGGCGACGAGCGGCTGCATTCGTACATCATCGATAACATGCTGCAGGCAGAGTTCTTCACAGGCGCCGCCAAGCACACCCTGCTTATGGGCACGGACTACCAGCGGCGCAAAGCTGACGTTGAATGGCGTTACGGTACCGTAGACCCCTTGGACGCCGGTAACCCGCAGTACGGTAATGGCAACCTGCAGTTGCTGGGAGAAAACCGCTATCAGCGCCGTTTGCAGCAAACGGGGGTATACCTGCAGGATCTGGTGGAGCTTGATCAGTGGCGTTTTTCTCTGGGGCTGCGTCAGGACTGGGTGAAGGTGTCCGAACAGAACCGTGACTCTGATACCAAGGTTAATGACCAGCGCTCGAAGTTCACAACACGTGCCGGCGTGCTTTACCTGTTTGAAAATGGCATTGCGCCCTATGTCAGTTACTCGGAGTCATTCAATCCGAATACCGTCTCCGATCAGGATGGCCGGCCTCTGGCACCCACCGAGGGTACGCAGTGGGAGGCGGGCATCAAGTATCAACCCACCGGCAGCGACAATCTGTTCACCGCGTCGGTATTCCGCATCGAACAAGAGAACCTGGCGTCGAAACAACCGAACGAGGATTTTTATCGCGCTGTAGGTGAAGTGCGCTCGCAGGGCCTGGAGCTGGAAGCACATGTGCAGCTCAGCGAAAGCCTGAAGCTGCTGGGTGGCTACACCTTTACCGATATCGAGTATTCCAAGACGATGCCGAGCCTGGTGTCGGGCAACCTGGACAACAAGGGCAACTCGCCGACTCAGGCGCCAAAGCAGATGCTCTCGCTATGGGCTGACTACAACTTCCACCAAGGGGCCCTGGATGGCCTGCGGCTGGGCGGCGGCGTGCGTTATGTGGGCTACAGCTGGGTGGATGCGGAAAACAGTATGAAGGTGCCCTCCTACACGCTGTTCGATGCTTCCGTGGGCTATGACCTGGGCAAGGTGGGCCTGACCGGTGTAGATGTGCGCTTGAACGCCAATAACCTCACCAATGAAAGCTACATCACTTCGTGTGCCAGCCTGAACTACTGCTACATGGGTGAAGAGCGCAATGTGAGTGCAACAGTGAGTTACCAGTTCTAGGCAGATGGCCAGGGCTGTTTGGCGCTTTCACCGCAGCCCCTGTACCTGAAAAGACAAAGCCCCTGTCTGCATTGCAGACAGGGGCTTTGGGTTTGAATCTTGACGATGACCTACTCTCACATGGGGAAACCCCACACTACCATCGGCGATGCATCGTTTCACTGCTGAGTTCGGGATGGGATCAGGTGGTTCCAATGCTCTATGGTCGTCAAGAAATTCTATGTGCTGGCCCGTCACTCGAACGTGCCTGCGAATCTCTGTAGTTCCTACTTAAAGACAAAACCCCTACCTGCATGTGCAGATAGGGGTTTTGCGAAATGAATCTTGACGATGACCTACTCTCACATGGGGAAACCCCACACTACCATCGGCGATGCATCGTTTCACTGCTGAGTTCGGGATGGGATCAGGTGGTTCCAATGCTCTATGGTCGTCAAGAAATTCTGTAGCCAGAATGTCCAGTTGGACAGCCCAGCGAATCCGGATATGTGATGTTTGTGATGCCTTGCGAACTTTCGGTTCATGTCATCTCCACCACCGCAATCTGCGTCAGCAAATTGCTTGGGTGTTATATGGTCAAGCCTCACGGGCAATTAGTATTGGTTAGCTCAACGCCTCACAGCGCTTACACACCCAACCTATCAACGTCGTAGTCTTCGACGGCCCTTTAGGGGATTCAAGATCCCAGTGAGATCTCATCTTGAGGCAAGTTTCCCGCTTAGATGCTTTCAGCGGTTATCTCTTCCGAACATAGCTACCCGGCAATGCCACTGGCGTGACAACCGGAACACCAGAGGTTCGTCCACTCCGGTCCTCTCGTACTAGGAGCAGCCCCTCTCAAATCTCAAACGTCCACGGCAGATAGGGACCGAACTGTCTCACGACGTTCTAAACCCAGCTCGCGTACCACTTTAAATGGCGAACAGCCATACCCTTGGGACCGGCTTCAGCCCCAGGATGTGATGAGCCGACATCGAGGTGCCAAACACCGCCGTCGATATGAACTCTTGGGCGGTATCAGCCTGTTATCCCCGGAGTACCTTTTATCCGTTGAGCGATGGCCCTTCCATACAGAACCACCGGATCACTAAGACCTACTTTCGTACCTGCTCGACGTGTTTGTCTCGCAGTCAAGCGCGCTTTTGCCTTTATACTCTACGACCGATTTCCGACCGGTCTGAGCGCACCTTCGTACTCCTCCGTTACTCTTTGGGAGGAGACCGCCCCAGTCAAACTACCCACCATACACTGTCCTCGATCCGGATAACGGACCTGAGTTAGAACCTCAAAGTTGCCAGGGTGGTATTTCAAGGATGGCTCCATGAGAACTGGCGTCCCCACTTCAAAGCCTCCCACCTATCCTACACAAGCAAATTCAAAGTCCAGTGCAAAGCTATAGTAAAGGTTCACGGGGTCTTTCCGTCTAGCCGCGGATACACTGCATCTTCACAGCGATTTCAATTTCACTGAGTCTCGGGTGGAGACAGCGCCGCCATCGTTACGCCATTCGTGCAGGTCGGAACTTACCCGACAAGGAATTTCGCTACCTTAGGACCGTTATAGTTACGGCCGCCGTTTACCGGGGCTTCGATCAAGAGCTTCGCTTGCGCTAACCCCATCAATTAACCTTCCGGCACCGGGCAGGCGTCACACCCTATACGTCCACTTTCGTGTTTGCAGAGTGCTGTGTTTTTAATAAACAGTCGCAGCGGCCTGGTATCTTCGACCGGCATGAGCTTACGGAGCAAGTCCTTCACCCTCGCCGGCGCACCTTCTCCCGAAGTTACGGTGCCATTTTGCCTAGTTCCTTCACCCGAGTTCTCTCAAGCGCCTTGGTATTCTCTACCTAACCACCTGTGTCGGTTTGGGGTACGGTTCCCAGTTATCTGAAGCTTAGGAGCTTTTCTTGGAAGCATGGTATCAACCACTTCGTCGCCTAAAGGCAACTCGTCATCAGCTCTCGGCCTTGAAATCCCGGATTTGCCTAAGATTTCAGCCTACCACCTTAAACCTGGACAACCAACGCCAGGCTGGCCTAACCTTCTCCGTCCCTCCATCGCAATAACTGGAAGTACAGGAATATTAACCTGTTTTCCATCGACTACGCTTTTCAGCCTCGCCTTAGGGACCGACTAACCCTGCGTCGATTAACGTTGCGCAGGAAACCTTGGTCTTTCGGCGTGCGAGTTTTTCACTCGCATTGTCGTTACTCATGTCAGCATTCGCACTTCTGATACCTCCAGCAAGCTTCTCAACTCACCTTCACAGGCTTACAGAACGCTCCTCTACCGCATCATCATAAGATGATACCCGTAGCTTCGGTGCATGGTTTGAGCCCCGTTACATCTTCCGCGCAGGCCGACTCGACTAGTGAGCTATTACGCTTTCTTTAAAGGGTGGCTGCTTCTAAGCCAACCTCCTAGCTGTCTAAGCCTTCCCACATCGTTTCCCACTTAACCATGACTTTGGGACCTTAGCTGACGGTCTGGGTTGTTTCCCTTTTCACGACGGACGTTAGCACCCGCCGTGTGTCTCCCATGCTCGGCACTTGTAGGTATTCGGAGTTTGCATCGGTTTGGTAAGTCGGGATGACCCCCTAGCCGAAACAGTGCTCTACCCCCTACAGTGATACATGAGGCGCTACCTAAATAGCTTTCGAGGAGAACCAGCTATCTCCGAGCTTGATTAGCCTTTCACTCCGATCCACAGGTCATCCGCTAACTTTTCAACGGTAGTCGGTTCGGTCCTCCAGTCAGTGTTACCTAACCTTCAACCTGCCCATGGATAGATCGCCCGGTTTCGGGTCTATACCCAGCGACTAAACGCCCTATTAAGACTCGCTTTCGCTACGCCTCCCCTATTCGGTTAAGCTCGCCACTGAATATAAGTCGCTGACCCATTATACAAAAGGTACGCAGTCACCTAACAAAGTAGGCTCCCACTGCTTGTACGCATACGGTTTCAGGTTCTATTTCACTCCCCTCTCCGGGGTTCTTTTCGCCTTTCCCTCACGGTACTGGTTCACTATCGGTCAGTCAGTAGTATTTAGCCTTGGAGGATGGTCCCCCCATATTCAGACAAAGTTTCTCGTGCTCCGTCCTACTCGATTTCATTGATAAGAGATTTTCGTGTACGGGGCTATCACCCACTATGGCCGCACTTTCCAGAGCGTTCCACTAATCTCAAATCAACTTAAGGGCTGGTCCCCGTTCGCTCGCCACTACTAAGGGAATCTCGGTTGATTTCTTTTCCTCAGGGTACTTAGATGTTTCAGTTCCCCTGGTTCGCCTCTTGCACCTATGTATTCAGTACAAGATACTCAGCTTATGCTGAGTGGGTTCCCCCATTCAGAGATCTCTGGATCACAGTCTGTTTGCCGACTCCCCAAAGCTTATCGCAGGCTACCACGTCTTTCATCGCCTCTGACTGCCAAGGCATCCACCGTATGCGCTTCTTCACTTGACCATATAACCCCAAGCAATCTGGTTATACTGTGAAGACGACATTCGCCGAAAATTCGCATTTCGCTCAGTTAAGAGCAGAACTCACAAATTTTACCTTAGCCTGATCACACACCAGTGAAAGTGCGCGTCAGTCTATATCTATCACATATCCGAATTTTTAAAGAACGATCTGACAAAAGTCAGAAATCAACATTCATCAACGAATGTTCATTTCTAAGTTCTGACCAGGAGCAACATCTACCGCAGAAAGTGGTGGAGCCAAGCGGGATCGAACCGCTGACCTCCTGCGTGCAAGGCAGGCGCTCTCCCAGCTGAGCTATGGCCCCGTATTCTACGGCTGAACCATGTAATGGTAGGCCTGGGCAGATTTGAACTGCAGATGAGCCGTCCTCACCACTCTTTATCCAGAGGCATGGGGTGCTCAACATTCCAACCAAAAATGGTAGGTCTGGGCAGATTTGAACTGCCGACCTCACCCTTATCAGGGGTGCGCTCTAACCAACTGAGCTACAGACCTAATGGTATAACTTTGGGTCTTGATCGTCTTTTACAATGAATCAAGCAATTCGTGTGGGAGCTCATCAGTAGGCTGATGTCGTCGATTAAGGAGGTGATCCAGCCGCAGGTTCCCCTACGGCTACCTTGTTACGACTTCACCCCAGTCATGAATCACACCGTGGTAACCGTCCTCCCGAAGGTTAGACTAGCTACTTCTGGTGCAACCCACTCCCATGGTGTGACGGGCGGTGTGTACAAGGCCCGGGAACGTATTCACCGCGACATTCTGATTCGCGATTACTAGCGATTCCGACTTCACGCAGTCGAGTTGCAGACTGCGATCCGGACTACGATCGGTTTTGTGAGATTAGCTCCACCTCGCGGCTTGGCAACCCTCTGTACCGACCATTGTAGCACGTGTGTAGCCCAGGCCGTAAGGGCCATGATGACTTGACGTCATCCCCACCTTCCTCCGGTTTGTCACCGGCAGTCTCCTTAGAGTGCCCACCATAACGTGCTGGTAACTAAGGACAAGGGTTGCGCTCGTTACGGGACTTAACCCAACATCTCACGACACGAGCTGACGACAGCCATGCAGCACCTGTGTCAGAGTTCCCGAAGGCACCAATCCATCTCTGGAAAGTTCTCTGCATGTCAAGGCCTGGTAAGGTTCTTCGCGTTGCTTCGAATTAAACCACATGCTCCACCGCTTGTGCGGGCCCCCGTCAATTCATTTGAGTTTTAACCTTGCGGCCGTACTCCCCAGGCGGTCAACTTAATGCGTTAGCTGCGCCACTAAAATCTCAAGGATTCCAACGGCTAGTTGACATCGTTTACGGCGTGGACTACCAGGGTATCTAATCCTGTTTGCTCCCCACGCTTTCGCACCTCAGTGTCAGTATCAGTCCAGGTGGTCGCCTTCGCCACTGGTGTTCCTTCCTATATCTACGCATTTCACCGCTACACAGGAAATTCCACCACCCTCTACCGTACTCTAGCTTGCCAGTTTTGGATGCAGTTCCCAGGTTGAGCCCGGGGCTTTCACATCCAACTTAACAAACCACCTACGCGCGCTTTACGCCCAGTAATTCCGATTAACGCTTGCACCCTCTGTATTACCGCGGCTGCTGGCACAGAGTTAGCCGGTGCTTATTCTGTCGGTAACGTCAAAACAGCAAGGTATTAGCTTACTGCCCTTCCTCCCAACTTAAAGTGCTTTACAATCCGAAGACCTTCTTCACACACGCGGCATGGCTGGATCAGGCTTTCGCCCATTGTCCAATATTCCCCACTGCTGCCTCCCGTAGGAGTCTGGACCGTGTCTCAGTTCCAGTGTGACTGATCATCCTCTCAGACCAGTTACGGATCGTCGCCTTGGTGAGCCATTACCTCACCAACAAGCTAATCCGACCTAGGCTCATCTGATAGCGCAAGGCCCGAAGGTCCCCTGCTTTCTCCCGTAGGACGTATGCGGTATTAGCGTTCCTTTCGAAACGTTGTCCCCCACTACCAGGCAGATTCCTAGGCATTACTCACCCGTCCGCCGCTGAATCAAGGAGCAAGCTCCCGTCATCCGCTCGACTTGCATGTGTTAGGCCTGCCGCCAGCGTTCAATCTGAGCCATGATCAAACTCTTCAGTTCAATACTGCTTGGGTTTTTAAGAAACCCTAAACTTGGCTCAGCAATCTCAAATGACTATGTGATTTCTCGCATGGCCACTTGTGATGCTGATAATCTTTTTGACTATCAGTCCGTACTCACAAGCACCCACACGAATTGCTTGATTCGATTTGTTAAAGAGCGGTTGGTTAAGAGCGTTTCGTCTCAACCGAGGCGCGCATTCTACGCTTTCCTCAGGATCTGTCAAGCGTTTACTTTGAAGATTTTCGAGAAACTCGTTTAACTTCAGACACTTGACTCGCTTCGATCTCTCGTAGCGGGAGGTGAATAATACAGTATTCAAAAACACTGTCAACCACCTTTTACCACCACTGGCGGGCTCGTGAGCC
Organism: Pseudomonas sp. NY5710; assembly: GCF_013305665.1. NCBI lineage: Bacteria > Pseudomonadati > Pseudomonadota > Gammaproteobacteria > Pseudomonadales > Pseudomonadaceae > Pseudomonas > Pseudomonas sp. NY5710. Next base: position 127,285 of record NZ_CP045554.1, on the reverse strand, counting down.
AACCAGGAGAAGCGACAGCTTCTACTTAAAGACAAAACCCCTACCTGCCTGCGCAGATAGGGGTTTTGCGAAATGAATCTTGACGATGACCTACTCTCACATGGGGAAACCCCACACTACCATCGGCGATGCATCGTTTCACTGCTGAGTTCGGGATGGGATCAGGTGGTTCCAATGCTCTATGGTCGTCAAGAAATTCTGTAGCCAGAATGTCCAGATGGACAGCCCAGCGAATTCGGATATGTGATGTTTGTGATACCTTGCGAACTTTCGGTTCATGTCATCTTCACCACCGCAATCTGCGCTAGCAAATTGCTTGGGTGTTATATGGTCAAGCCTCACGGGCAATTAGTATTGGTTAGCTCAACGCCTCACAGCGCTTACACACCCAACCTATCAACGTCGTAGTCTTCGACGGCCCTTTAGGGGATTCAAGATCCCAGTGAGATCTCATCTTGAGGCAAGTTTCCCGCTTAGATGCTTTCAGCGGTTATCTCTTCCGAACATAGCTACCCGGCAATGCCACTGGCGTGACAACCGGAACACCAGAGGTTCGTCCACTCCGGTCCTCTCGTACTAGGAGCAGCCCCTCTCAAATCTCAAACGTCCACGGCAGATAGGGACCGAACTGTCTCACGACGTTCTAAACCCAGCTCGCGTACCACTTTAAATGGCGAACAGCCATACCCTTGGGACCGGCTTCAGCCCCAGGATGTGATGAGCCGACATCGAGGTGCCAAACACCGCCGTCGATATGAACTCTTGGGCGGTATCAGCCTGTTATCCCCGGAGTACCTTTTATCCGTTGAGCGATGGCCCTTCCATACAGAACCACCGGATCACTAAGACCTACTTTCGTACCTGCTCGACGTGTTTGTCTCGCAGTCAAGCGCGCTTTTGCCTTTATACTCTACGACCGATTTCCGACCGGTCTGAGCGCACCTTCGTACTCCTCCGTTACTCTTTGGGAGGAGACCGCCCCAGTCAAACTACCCACCATACACTGTCCTCGATCCGGATAACGGACCTGAGTTAGAACCTCAAAGTTGCCAGGGTGGTATTTCAAGGATGGCTCCATGAGAACTGGCGTCCCCACTTCAAAGCCTCCCACCTATCCTACACAAGCAAATTCAAAGTCCAGTGCAAAGCTATAGTAAAGGTTCACGGGGTCTTTCCGTCTAGCCGCGGATACACTGCATCTTCACAGCGATTTCAATTTCACTGAGTCTCGGGTGGAGACAGCGCCGCCATCGTTACGCCATTCGTGCAGGTCGGAACTTACCCGACAAGGAATTTCGCTACCTTAGGACCGTTATAGTTACGGCCGCCGTTTACCGGGGCTTCGATCAAGAGCTTCGCTTGCGCTAACCCCATCAATTAACCTTCCGGCACCGGGCAGGCGTCACACCCTATACGTCCACTTTCGTGTTTGCAGAGTGCTGTGTTTTTAATAAACAGTCGCAGCGGCCTGGTATCTTCGACCGGCATGAGCTTACGGAGCAAGTCCTTCACCCTCGCCGGCGCACCTTCTCCCGAAGTTACGGTGCCATTTTGCCTAGTTCCTTCACCCGAGTTCTCTCAAGCGCCTTGGTATTCTCTACCTAACCACCTGTGTCGGTTTGGGGTACGGTTCCCAGTTATCTGAAGCTTAGGAGCTTTTCTTGGAAGCATGGTATCAACCACTTCGTCGCCTAAAGGCAACTCGTCATCAGCTCTCGGCCTTGAAATCCCGGATTTGCCTAAGATTTCAGCCTACCACCTTAAACCTGGACAACCAACGCCAGGCTGGCCTAACCTTCTCCGTCCCTCCATCGCAATAACTGGAAGTACAGGAATATTAACCTGTTTTCCATCGACTACGCTTTTCAGCCTCGCCTTAGGGACCGACTAACCCTGCGTCGATTAACGTTGCGCAGGAAACCTTGGTCTTTCGGCGTGCGAGTTTTTCACTCGCATTGTCGTTACTCATGTCAGCATTCGCACTTCTGATACCTCCAGCAAGCTTCTCAACTCACCTTCACAGGCTTACAGAACGCTCCTCTACCGCATCATCATAAGATGATACCCGTAGCTTCGGTGCATGGTTTGAGCCCCGTTACATCTTCCGCGCAGGCCGACTCGACTAGTGAGCTATTACGCTTTCTTTAAAGGGTGGCTGCTTCTAAGCCAACCTCCTAGCTGTCTAAGCCTTCCCACATCGTTTCCCACTTAACCATGACTTTGGGACCTTAGCTGACGGTCTGGGTTGTTTCCCTTTTCACGACGGACGTTAGCACCCGCCGTGTGTCTCCCATGCTCGGCACTTGTAGGTATTCGGAGTTTGCATCGGTTTGGTAAGTCGGGATGACCCCCTAGCCGAAACAGTGCTCTACCCCCTACAGTGATACATGAGGCGCTACCTAAATAGCTTTCGAGGAGAACCAGCTATCTCCGAGCTTGATTAGCCTTTCACTCCGATCCACAGGTCATCCGCTAACTTTTCAACGGTAGTCGGTTCGGTCCTCCAGTCAGTGTTACCTAACCTTCAACCTGCCCATGGATAGATCGCCCGGTTTCGGGTCTATACCCAGCGACTAAACGCCCTATTAAGACTCGCTTTCGCTACGCCTCCCCTATTCGGTTAAGCTCGCCACTGAATATAAGTCGCTGACCCATTATACAAAAGGTACGCAGTCACCTAACAAAGTAGGCTCCCACTGCTTGTACGCATACGGTTTCAGGTTCTATTTCACTCCCCTCTCCGGGGTTCTTTTCGCCTTTCCCTCACGGTACTGGTTCACTATCGGTCAGTCAGTAGTATTTAGCCTTGGAGGATGGTCCCCCCATATTCAGACAAAGTTTCTCGTGCTCCGTCCTACTCGATTTCATTGATAAGAGATTTTCGTGTACGGGGCTATCACCCACTATGGCCGCACTTTCCAGAGCGTTCCACTAATCTCAAATCAACTTAAGGGCTGGTCCCCGTTCGCTCGCCACTACTAAGGGAATCTCGGTTGATTTCTTTTCCTCAGGGTACTTAGATGTTTCAGTTCCCCTGGTTCGCCTCTTGCACCTATGTATTCAGTACAAGATACTCAGCTTATGCTGAGTGGGTTCCCCCATTCAGAGATCTCTGGATCACAGTCTGTTTGCCGACTCCCCAAAGCTTATCGCAGGCTACCACGTCTTTCATCGCCTCTGACTGCCAAGGCATCCACCGTATGCGCTTCTTCACTTGACCATATAACCCCAAGCAATCTGGTTATACTGTGAAGACGACATTCGCCGAAAATTCGCATTTCGCTCAATTAAGAGCAGAACTCACAAATTTTACCTTAGCCTGATCACACACCAGTGAAAGTGCATGTCAGTCTATATCTATCACATATCCGAATTTTTAAAGAACGGTCTGACAAAAGTCAGAAATCAACATTCATCAACGAATGTTCATTTCTGAATTCTCATCAGCAAATGAATCAAGCAATTCGTGTGGGAGCTCATCAGCAGGCTGATGTCGTCGATTAAGGAGGTGATCCAGCCGCAGGTTCCCCTACGGCTACCTTGTTACGACTTCACCCCAGTCATGAATCACACCGTGGTAACCGTCCTCCCGAAGGTTAGACTAGCTACTTCTGGTGCAACCCACTCCCATGGTGTGACGGGCGGTGTGTACAAGGCCCGGGAACGTATTCACCGCGACATTCTGATTCGCGATTACTAGCGATTCCGACTTCACGCAGTCGAGTTGCAGACTGCGATCCGGACTACGATCGGTTTTGTGAGATTAGCTCCACCTCGCGGCTTGGCAACCCTCTGTACCGACCATTGTAGCACGTGTGTAGCCCAGGCCGTAAGGGCCATGATGACTTGACGTCATCCCCACCTTCCTCCGGTTTGTCACCGGCAGTCTCCTTAGAGTGCCCACCATAACGTGCTGGTAACTAAGGACAAGGGTTGCGCTCGTTACGGGACTTAACCCAACATCTCACGACACGAGCTGACGACAGCCATGCAGCACCTGTGTCAGAGTTCCCGAAGGCACCAATCCATCTCTGGAAAGTTCTCTGCATGTCAAGGCCTGGTAAGGTTCTTCGCGTTGCTTCGAATTAAACCACATGCTCCACCGCTTGTGCGGGCCCCCGTCAATTCATTTGAGTTTTAACCTTGCGGCCGTACTCCCCAGGCGGTCAACTTAATGCGTTAGCTGCGCCACTAAAATCTCAAGGATTCCAACGGCTAGTTGACATCGTTTACGGCGTGGACTACCAGGGTATCTAATCCTGTTTGCTCCCCACGCTTTCGCACCTCAGTGTCAGTATCAGTCCAGGTGGTCGCCTTCGCCACTGGTGTTCCTTCCTATATCTACGCATTTCACCGCTACACAGGAAATTCCACCACCCTCTACCGTACTCTAGCTTGCCAGTTTTGGATGCAGTTCCCAGGTTGAGCCCGGGGCTTTCACATCCAACTTAACAAACCACCTACGCGCGCTTTACGCCCAGTAATTCCGATTAACGCTTGCACCCTCTGTATTACCGCGGCTGCTGGCACAGAGTTAGCCGGTGCTTATTCTGTCGGTAACGTCAAAACAGCAAGGTATTAACTTACTGCCCTTCCTCCCAACTTAAAGTGCTTTACAATCCGAAGACCTTCTTCACACACGCGGCATGGCTGGATCAGGCTTTCGCCCATTGTCCAATATTCCCCACTGCTGCCTCCCGTAGGAGTCTGGACCGTGTCTCAGTTCCAGTGTGACTGATCATCCTCTCAGACCAGTTACGGATCGTCGCCTTGGTGAGCCATTACCTCACCAACAAGCTAATCCGACCTAGGCTCATCTGATAGCGCAAGGCCCGAAGGTCCCCTGCTTTCTCCCGTAGGACGTATGCGGTATTAGCGTTCCTTTCGAAACGTTGTCCCCCACTACCAGGCAGATTCCTAGGCATTACTCACCCGTCCGCCGCTGAATCAAGGAGCAAGCTCCCGTCATCCGCTCGACTTGCATGTGTTAGGCCTGCCGCCAGCGTTCAATCTGAGCCATGATCAAACTCTTCAGTTCAATACTGCTTGGGTTTTTAAGAAACCCTAAACTTGGCTCAGCAATCTCAAATGACTATGTGATTTCTCGCATGGCCACTTGTGATGCTGATAATCTTTTTGACTATCAGTCCATACTCACAAGCACCCACACGAATTGCTTGATTCGATTTGTTAAAGAGCGTTTGGTTAAGATCGTTTCGTCTCAACCGAGGCGCGCATTCTACGCTTTCCTCATTTGCTGTCAAGCGTTTATTTTGAAGTTTTTTGCGAGAAACTCGTTTAGCTTCAAACACTTGACTCACTGCGATCTCTCGTAGCGGGAGGCGAATCATACAGCGTTTAGAAGCGCTGTCAACCATCATCTCAACCGTTTTCGATCATTTGATCGTAGCCCTTACAGCGCTTTCCGAATCGGTTAACTCATTGAATCTCAAGGAGTTTGTCGTTCCGTTGTCGCTGGAAGTGGGGCGCATTATAAGGGGATTCGAGAGGGCGTCAACCTTTAATTCAAATAAACTTTCAGGGCGCTTAAAAAGCAAAGCGGGGAGGCCTGGCGGCCTCCCCGCTATATAGCTGGACCAGCATTCCCTACAACACGCCAGCGCTGCGCAGCTGGCGCACTTCTTCCGCTCCTAGCCCTAACACCTCTTCAAGCACGACCTCGGTATGCTCACCCAACATAGGCGGCGCCAGCCGATACTCGACAGGTGTCGCCGACAAACGTATCGGGCTTGCCACCTGCGGCACACTGCCTGCCAACGCATGCGGGATACTGACCGCCAGCCCGCGTGCCACCACCTGGGGGTCACGGAACACCTGGGCAAGATCATTGATTGGCCCACACGGCACACCCGCTGCCTCCAACTGGCTCACCCATTCGGCCGTGGTCTTGAACACGGTGGCCTGGCGAATTAATGGAATCAGCTCAGCCCGGTTGGCAACACGCAGCTTGTTGGTGGCAAAGCGAGGATCAGTCGCCCATTGAGGCTGCCCGGCCACCTCGGCGAATTTGCGGAACTGGCTGTCGTTGCCCACGGTAAGAATGAAATCGCCATCCGCCGTAGGAAAATCCTGATAAGGCACGATGTTGGGGTGGGCATTGCCCAGGCGACGGGGCGCCGTGCCCGTGGTCAGGTAGTTCATTGCCTGGTTCGCCAGGCAAGCCACCTGCACATCCAGCAGCGCCATGTCGACATGCTGGCCGACCCCAGTCTGGTCGCGATGGGCGAGGGCGGCCAGCATAGCCACCGTTGAGTACAGCCCGGTCAGAATGTCGGTAAGGGCAACACCTACCTTGACTGGCCCAGCGCCTTCTTCACCCTCCGGGCGCCCCGTCAGGCTCATCAGCCCACCCAGACCCTGGATCATGAAGTCATAGCCAGCGCGCCGGGCGTAAGGCCCGGTCTGCCCGAAGCCGGTAATGGAGCAATAAATAAGCCGCGGATTGTCGGCCTTGAGGCTTTGGTAATCCAGCCCATAGGCCGCCAGCCCACCTACTTTGAAGTTCTCGATGACGATATCGCACTTCGCCGCCAGCTCACGCACCAGGCGCTGGCCCTCTGGCCGCGTGAAATCGATCGTCACCGACCGCTTGTTGCGGTTGGCCGACAGATAATAAGCCGCCTCGCTCGTGTTCTCGCCATTGGCACCTTTAAGGAAGGGCGGCCCCCAGGCGCGGGTATCGTCCCCGCTGCCCGGCCGCTCGACCTTGATCACGTCAGCCCCCAGGTCAGCGAGGATCTGGCCAGACCAAGGGCCGGCCAACACGCGCGACAGGTCCAGCACCCGCAGATGTGATAACGCACCCATGGACTGGCTCCTTATCAATAGAAAGCCTGAATACCGGTTTGCGCGCGCCCCAGGATCAGCGCATGTACGTCGTGCGTACCTTCATAGGTGTTGACCACCTCCAGGTTGACCAGGTGGCGGGCAACACCGAATTCGTCGGAAATCCCGTTACCACCGAGCATGTCGCGTGCCATGCGTGCGATATCCAGCGCCTTGCCGCAGGAGTTGCGCTTCATGATCGAGGTAATTTCCACCGCCGCGGTGCCCTCGTCCTTCATGCGCCCAAGGCGCAGGCAGCCTTGCAGCGCCAGCGTGATCTCGGTCTGCATGTCCGCCAGCTTTTTCTGGATCAGCTGGTTTGCAGCTAGTGGGCGACCGAACTGCTGACGGTCCAGCGTGTATTGGCGGGCGGTGTGCCAGCAGGCCTCTGCAGCACCCAGCGCCCCCCAGGAAATGCCGTAACGGGCCGAATTCAGGCAAGTGAACGGACCTTTGAGGCCACGTACATCGGGGAAGATGTTCTCTTCCGGCACAAACACGTTATCCATGACGATCTCGCCAGTGATCGACGCGCGCAAACCGACCTTGCCATGAATTGCAGGCGCACTCAGGCCCTGCCAGCCCTTTTCCAGGACGAAGCCACGGATATCACCAGCGTCATCCTTGGCCCAGACCACGAATACGTCAGCGATCGGGCTGTTGGTGATCCACATTTTGCTGCCGCTCAGGCGATAACCGCCCTCGACCTTCTTGGCCCGGGTAATCATCGAGCCCGGGTCAGAGCCATGGTTAGGCTCGGTCAAACCGAAGCAACCGATCCATTCCCCACTCGCCAGCTTGGGCAAGTACTTCTGTTTCTGGGCTTCGGTACCGAATTCGTTGATCGGCACCATCACCAGCGAAGACTGAACGCTCATCATCGAACGATAGCCGGAGTCGATACGCTCCACTTCGCGAGCAATCAGCCCATAGCACACATAGTTCAAGCCGCTGCCGCCGTATTGCTCGGGGATGGTCGCACCCAGCAGGCCCACTTCCCCCATTTCGCGAAAAATCGCCGGGTCGGTCTGCTCATGACGAAACGCCTCGAGTACACGCGGGGCCAGCTTGCCCTGGGCGAACTGATACGCGCTGTCACGCACCATGCGCTCTTCTTCAGTGAGCTGCTGATCCAGCAGCAGTGGATCGATCCAGTTGAAGCTTGCTTTACCAGCCATGAGCGGAATCCTCGAGAAGGGGGCGGAGTTTTTATGTGCCTTTGAGCCTAGGACTGATTGCCCGCTGATACAAACGAGGATTGCGCACCATATAGTGATATTTTGTCACTTCGAAAATCAGAACCCCGCCACATTTGCGGCCTGACGAGTGAGGTTGACGTACATGCGACGCAAGATCCCCAGCACCTCTGCATTGGTTTGCTTCGAGGCCGCTGCGCGTCACCAGAGCTTCACCAAGGCCGCCCAGGAGCTTTCCTTGACCCAGGGCGCCGTCTGCAGACAGATTGCCAGCCTGGAAACGTTCCTTAACGTAGAGTTGTTTCGCCGCTCGCGCCGTGGTGTGAAGCTGACCGAGGCGGGCCTGTCGTACAGCCGCCAGGTTGCCGCGCAACTGGACGCAGTGGAGCGCGACACCTTGTCAGTGATGCGACAGCAGGGCGCCAGCGTGATCGAACTGGCAGTAGTACCGACATTCGGTACCCAATGGCTGCTACCGCGCCTCAAAGACTTCCAGCAGCGCCACCCGGAGGTCACCGTGAACCTCACCAACCGCACCCGGCCATTTCTGTTCGCGGACACAACATTCGATGCCGCCATCTATTTTGGTGATGGCGACTGGTCTGGCACACAGTCGCAGCGGCTGATGGGGGAAAACCCGTTACCCGTATGCAGCCCGGCACTGCTGGGCGGGCAAGGCACGCTCGAAGCACGGCACATCGCTGAGCTGCCACTGTTGCAGCAGAGCACGCGGCCGTACGCGTGGCGGCAATGGTTTGCCAGCGTGGCCATGAATGTGGAACGTGACATGACCGGCCCACGCTATGAGCTATTTTCGATGCTTGCCCAAGCGGCCATGCACGAGATGGGCGTCGCGCTGATACCGCCGTTTCTGATCCAGCGCGAGTTGCAGGAGGGTAGGCTGGTAGTCGCTAACAGACACGTCCTGACTAGCGACAAGGCCTACTATCTGATGATTCCAGAACGCAAGGTGGAGTCCGCATCACTGCGCGCATTCCGTGACTGGCTGGTGAGCCAAGCGCAGGCATATGCCCAGGAACGGGATAACCTGACCCCGTAGTCAATTATTTTTAACACCTACAGATATATGTATTTGTCGCATATTCGTAAACTGTTACGTACGCACAAAAATACCCGCTAACCGTCCTGACTACGCGGCTTTGCGGGTTATTTTGCGACATCGAACAAGCCATCAGCGAACTGGACAAAATTTTTTTGTTTTTTTCTCCTAATCTGGCAAAAGCCCGTAGTTGATGGGCTGCGATCTTATGCGTGCGACAAGCGGTCACAGGGTGACTTGTAGTTTTAACTTCGTTTCGCTCCAGAACCGGTTGAAGCCCTATGGGTTCGTCTGCAAAATGCTTCGCCCGCCCAGGATCCGGCGGGATGGCGCTCCACAGCCACCCAGCACACCATTCGCAGTGCGCTGGCTTTGACAAAAACAAAGGTCACCGCAGGAGAAATAGTCGTGCACATTGGTGTTCCTCTCGAGACGCAGACCGGTGAGACAAGGGTCGCTGCGACCCCCGAAACCATCAAGAAACTGATTGGCCAGGGCCATCAGGTCACCGTTCAACGGGGGGCAGGGCTCAACGCCGCCATTCCGGACAGTGCCTATGAGGCCGTGGGTGCTTCCCTGGGGACCGCAGCCGATGCATACGGCGCCAAACTGGTCCTGAAGGTGGTCGCGCCCAACGACCAGGAACTGGCCCTGATCAACAGCGGCAGCCTGCTGGTAGGTATGCTCAACCCCTTCAACAGCGAAATGATCGGCAAGATGGCCGAACGCGGGATCACCGCCTTCGCGCTGGAGGCCGCGCCCCGCACGTCAAGGGCGCAGAGCCTGGACGTGCTGTCGTCACAGGCGAACATCGCCGGTTACAAGGCCGTGCTGCTGGCTGCCCATCACTACCCACGCTTCATGCCCATGCTGATGACCGCCGCCGGTACGGTCAAAGCCGCCCGGGTACTGATCCTGGGTGCGGGCGTTGCCGGCCTGCAGGCCATCGCCACGGCCAAGCGCCTGGGCGCAGTGATCGAGGCGTCCGACGTACGCCCGGCGGTGAAGGAGCAGATCGAGTCGCTGGGTGCCAAGTTCATCGACGTCCCCTACGAGACCGACGAAGAACGCGCGTGCGCCGAAGGCGTCGGCGGCTATGCCCGGCCAATGCCAGCCAGCTGGATGCAACGCCAGGCCCAGGCCGTGCACGAGCGCGCCAAGCAGGCGGATATCGTCATCACCACCGCCTTGATCCCAGGCCGCAAGGCGCCAACCCTGCTCAGTGCCGAAACGGTGGCCCAGATGAAGCCTGGCTCGGTCGTCATCGACCTGGCCGCAGCCCAAGGCGGCAACTGCCCGCTGACCGTGGCGGACCAGGTCATTCAGGCGCATGGCGTGACCATCGTCGGCCCCACCAACCTGCCGGCCCAGGTCGGCGCCGATGCCTCGGCGCTGTATGCGCGCAACCTGCTGGACTTCATGAAGCTGCTGTTCGACAAGGACGGCGCACTGACCATCAACCTCGAAGACGACATCGTCGCGGCCTGCCTGATGTGCCGCGATGGCCAGGTCGTCCGCAAGAACGGCTAAGGAGCACGACAATGGAAGACATGCTGATTTCCCACGGCATCTACAACCTGATCATCTTCGTGCTGGCCATTTATGTGGGCTACCACGTGGTGTGGAATGTCACCCCGGCGCTGCACACCCCACTCATGGCGGTCACCAATGCCATCTCGGCGATCGTCATCGTCGGTGCCATGCTGGCCGCCGCACTGACCGTCACCCCGGCCGGCAAACTGATGGGCACCCTGGCGGTGGCCTTGGCCGCAGTCAATGTGTTCGGTGGCTTCTTGGTCACCCGCCGCATGCTGGAAATGTTCAAGAAGAAAACCAAGAACGAGGCGCAGAAGTAAGCATGAGCATGAATCTGGTAACGCTCCTCTACCTCGTCGCCTCGGTGTGCTTCATCCAGGCGCTCAAGGGCCTGTCGCACCCGACCACCTCGCGGCGCGGCAACCTGTTCGGCATGATCGGCATGGGCATCGCCATCCTCACTACGGTTGGCCTCATTTATAAGCTCGCGGCGCTCTCCATAGGTAACGGTGGGGCCACGGCCGGCATCGGTTACGTACTGGTCGGTCTGCTGGTGGGTGGTACCGCCGGTTCGATCATGGCCAAGCGGGTCGAGATGACCAAGATGCCCGAACTGGTCGCTTTTATGCACAGCATGATCGGCCTGGCTGCGGTTTTCATCGCTATCGCCGCAGTGCTCGAACCGCAGTCGATGGGCATTGTTGCAGCCATCAGCGACCCGATCCCTACCGGTAACCGCCTGGAACTGTTCCTCGGCGCAGCCATTGGTGCCATTACCTTCTCTGGCTCGGTGATCGCTTTCGGCAAGCTATCGGGCAAATACAAATTCCGCCTGTTCCAGGGCGCACCCGTACAGTTCGCCGGTCAGCACAAGCTCAATCTGATCCTGGGCCTGACCACCATCGCCTTGGGCCTGCTGTTTACGTTCACTGGCCACTACAGTGCCTTCACCCTCATGCTGGCCCTGGCCTTTGTCATGGGTGTGCTGATCATCATTCCGATTGGCGGCGCCGACATGCCGGTGGTTGTTTCAATGCTCAACAGCTACTCGGGTTGGGCGGCAGCGGGTATCGGCTTCTCGCTGAACAACTCGATGCTGATTATCGCTGGCTCGTTGGTGGGCTCTTCTGGCGCCATTCTGTCGTACATCATGTGCAAGGCGATGAACCGCTCGTTCTTCAACGTCATCCTCGGCGGCTTTGGTGGCGATACCGACGCTGGGGCGGCGCAAGGCTCGCAAGAGCAGCGCCCGGTCAAGTCCGGCTCGGCTGACGATGCCACCTTCCTGTTGAGCAACGCCGACAGCGTGATCATCGTTCCGGGCTATGGCCTGGCGGTGGCCCGTGCCCAGCATGCACTCAAGGAACTGACCGAAAAGCTGACCCACAACGGTGTGACCGTGAAGTACGCGATTCACCCAGTGGCGGGGCGTATGCCTGGGCATATGAACGTGCTCCTGGCCGAAGCCGAAGTCCCTTACGACCAGGTCTTTGAAATGGAAGACATCAACGCCGAGTTTGGCCAGGCCGACGTGGTACTGGTGCTTGGCGCGAACGACGTGGTCAACCCGGCGGCGAAAAACGACCCCAAGTCGCCCATTGCCGGCATGCCGATTCTCGAAGCGTTCAAAGCCAAGACCATCATCGTCAACAAGCGCTCGATGGCCAGCGGCTACGCCGGCCTGGATAACGAACTGTTCTACCTGGACAAAACCATGATGGTATTCGGTGACGCCAAGAAGGTTATCGAAGACATGGTCAAGGCTGTAGAATAAAACACCGCAGCAAACCCGCCGATATAAAGGAAGCCCCGGTAAGCATTTACCGGGGCTTTCTTTTTATTGATCCGGATCAACGGCTCTACCGAGAGGCTTCTCATACGACCATGGTCGTGGGACGGCAATGGGCGAAATCTCTAGACTGCGCTGCAGTAGTTTCAGTAGCCCGAGATAACAATCCATGTACCGTGACCGTATCCGCTTGTCCTCTCTGCACAGCAAGGTAATGAGTGCGGCTGATGCCGCTGGTCTGATCGAGGACGGCATGACTGTCGGCATGAGCGGCTTTACCCGCGCCGGTGAGGCCAAGGCCGTCCCGCATGCACTGGCCGAACGTGCCAAACAGTCGCCACTGAAGATCAGCCTGATGACCGGCGCCAGCCTGGGCAACGACCTGGACAAGCAACTGACCGAGGCCGGCGTGTTGGCACGCCGCATGCCTTTCCAGGTAGACAGCACTCTGCGCAAGGCCATCAACGACGGCAAGGTGATGTTCATCGACCAGCACCTGTCGGAAACCGTCGAACAACTGCGCAATCAGCAATTGAAGCTGCCGGACATCGCGGTCATCGAAGCCGTGGCCATCACTGAGCAGGGCCACATCGTACCTACTACATCGGTGGGTAACTCGGCCAGTTTCGCCATCTTCGCCAAGCAGGTGATTGTCGAGATCAACCTCTCGCACAACACCAACCTCGAAGGTTTGCACGATATCTATATCCCGACCTACCGCCCGACCCGCACGCCCATTCCGCTGGTCAAGGTCGACGATCGTATCGGCAGCACCGCCATCCCGATCGACCCGGCCAAGATCGTGGGTATCGTCATCAGCGACCAACCGGACTCCCCATCTACCGTGTTGCCGCCAGATGACGAAACCCAGGGTATCGCCAACCACCTGATCAACTTCCTGAAGAAGGAAGTGGAAGCTGGCCGCATGACCAACAAGCTCGGCCCACTGCAGGCCGGCATCGGCAGTATTGCCAACGCCGTGATGTGCGGCTTGATCGAGTCGCCCTTCGAAGACCTGACCATGTACTCCGAAGTGCTACAGGACTCGACCTTCGACTTGATCGACGCCGGCAAGCTGCGTTTTGCGTCGGGCAGTTCCATCACCCTGTCGACCCGCCGCAATGCCGATGTATTCGGTAACCTCGAGCGCTACAAGGACAAGCTCGTGCTGCGCCCGCAGGAAATCTCCAACCATCCTGAGGTCGTGCGGCGCTTGGGCATCATCGGTATCAACACCGCGCTGGAGTTCGACATCTACGGCAACGTCAATTCCACCCATGTGTGTGGCACCAGGATGATGAACGGCATCGGTGGCTCGGGTGACTTCGCCCGTAACGCCCACCTTGCTGTATTCGTTACCAAGTCGATTGCCAAAGGCGGTGCGATTTCCAGTGTGGTGCCGATGGTCAGCCATGTGGACCATACCGAACACGACGTGGACATCCTGGTCACTGAACAAGGTTTGGCCGACCTGCGTGGCCTGGCCCCGCGCGAGCGGGCACGCGTGATCATCGACAACTGTGTGCACCCAGACTACCGCGCGGCACTGAACGATTACTTCGAGCGCGCTTGCCAACGTGGCGGCCATACGCCACATATCCTGCGCGAAGCGCTGAGTTGGCACGAGAACCTGGAAGAAACCGGCCGCATGCAAGCGAGCTGATCCAGCGGCGGTCTGGAACAGCAGCCCCGCTTCTGCTGTTCCAGCCCATTCGCGTTTCACGTCCAGACACAAGAATATCCAGAACTGTACTACTGTACCTGTCCTAGGCTTCTTTCAAGCCTGCAGAACATCGCCACACATCAAAAATGCACCATAAAGATGCAGACCAGTACAGTTGCGCCTGTTTCGAGTGCAACAGTAGGGTTACACAGTTAACTGAGCCATCGTCTTTCGCATGAACTGTATCTACTGTTCTGGACAAGAGAGGAGGATCATTGGCATCAGTTAAATCACTACCTAATCCCGCCATAAGCGGAAGGATGAAGCATCATGGAACGTACCCTCAGTTCCGGTCTGGTTTTTGAAAGCAACGCCCAGCAATCCAACGCATCGCTGCCGCTGCGCGCACTGTCCACTCTGCTGCTGTGGCAGCGCCGCATGGCAAGCCGCCGTCAACTGGCTCGCCTGGACGCTCGCCTGCTGGCCGACGCTGGCATCAGCGAGTCGCAGCGTTACGAAGAGCTGAGCAAGCCTTTCTGGCGCTAAGCACCGGCTTGCCGGCTTCGGCCGGCACCGCGAATTCCTGAAACCCGTTGCAGGCAACTGCGACGGGTTTTTTATTTGTGGCATACAGCGCTTAGCGCCGAGCGCTGGACAGGTACAGTTTTTAAATACAAAAAATTAACCAACACAGTTCCGCAGGGCCTTCTTCAGTTAACATCTGGAAACACCCGCGCGTGATACGCTTGGCTTGGCAGTCTGGTAGAAACCACTGTCATACGTACCGCGACCAGCAATGCGAGCGTCCGATAAGCAGAACCACCCGACCCGAGTTCAGGAGTCCACGAAATGTCCCGTAAATATCTGATTGGCGCCGCTCTTATGCTGAGCCTGGCTGGCACCGCAAACGCCACCAGTTTCGTCGTCACCACCGACGCTGTAGTAGGGGCGGTAGCTGCGTCCACCGACGCCACCTCGGATGTTTCTTCGTCGTTCCGTGACGATAAAATCGTCCAGGCCGCCCGTGACGACGCTGCCAGCTTCGTAGGCAGCCAAGGCGATATCCGCGGTGCCAAGCTGGAAAGCGCGTTCCTGCACATCCGCGCACAAATGCCGAGCCTGCAGGCCAGCGACGCCGAACTGGCCCAGGCCATCCTGGCAATCTAAGCGCCGACAAGCGCCCAGGCTGTGCCGGGTGCCCCCGTACAGCCGGGCCAGCCCTCGCCACCGTTCATTCCAGTTGTCGTAGAACCCATGCGTTATCTGTTGCCGCTGCTGTTTTCCCTTGCCGGCATGGCCAGCGCCCATGCCATGGACACCACCACCCAAGGCCTGGTGATCTCGGCCTACGCCACCAGCCAGGTCACCACTGCACCCTTTGACCGCAAATTGGTGCGTGAGGCGCGTGACGATGCCGCGGCATTCGTCGCCACCCATGGCCAGATCCGCGGTGCACGGCTGGAAGCTGCCCTGGAATCATTACGCCATAATTGCGTGCGGCAGGGCGTTGGCGATCTGGAACTGGCGCAAGCAATTCTCGTCCAATGACTACATCTGACTCCCTGTAATTTTTCGGAGATGCTCCATGCGTAAACCGCTGATTGCCGCTACCCTCGGCATGCTCCTGCTGGCTGACCTGGCCCAGGCACAGACCCTGGTGGCCACCAGCAACATCATCGTGCGTGCCTTTGGCCGTTCGATCGACTTCACCTCGGACACCACCACCTCGATCCGCGACTCGAAAGTGGTACGCGAAGCCCACGACGACGCGGCCAGCTTCGTGGCCAGCAACGGAGACATCCGTGGCGCGCAGCTCGAAGCTGCCCTCACCACCCTGCGCGAGCGCGTTCCGGAAGCACGCGGCGCCAGCGACCAGGTATTGGCCGAAGCAATCCTCGCACTGTGAAGCGCGTGCGTGCCTGGCTGCTCGGCTGCGCCCTGACGCTGCTCGGCACGCCCGCCTTGGCCAGCCTGCAGCTCGAGCTGCAGTCGTCCGGCCTCGACCCACAGCAAACCCAAGCCAGCCAGGCCCTGCTTGACGAGGCCATGGCCAAGCTGCCCCCGCGCTTCAAACAGCAACTCGACCGCCGCGTGCAGGTCAGCTGGAGCGACAACATGCCAGCCGACGCCTATGGGCAGGCCACACTGGTGTCTACCCTTCAGCTCAACCGTCGCCTGCTGCCCGGGCTCACCGATGGCAGTGCCGCCACTGAGCGCACCAACCGCCCTCATGGCACCGTGCGACAAGAGCTGCTGGCCACTGTGCTACACGAACTCAGCCATATCTACGACCGTGCGCGCCTATGGCCCAGCCGCGAAAAATCGCTGATTGCCCGCTGTAAACGCCAACAGGGCACCGTTGGCAAAATCGGCCTGCCTGAAGAATGCCGCGGCCAGGCTGAGCGCCGCTTCACCCTCAGCGATGACCCGCGCCTGCTTGACCTGGCCGGCTGGCCACAATACGTGGGCCGCCGGGGTGAGCGTGAGCAGCACAACGGCCAGTTCGTACGCAGCCCCGACAGCTATGAACTCAGCAGCCCCAAGGAATACCTCGCGGTGAACATGGAGTACTTCCTCCTGGACCCGAGCTACGGTTGCCGCCGCCCTGCGCTCAACCAGTACCTGCACGAGCATTTCGGCTGGGCACCGCCACAGCACACTTGTGCCAAGGGCTTGCCATTCATCAATGCTGGCAGCGACTTCGCCCGCCAGCCACTGGGCGAAATCGACCCCGAGCGGGTTTATGAAGTGGACTACCTGTTGGCCGAAGCCAACCAGAACCTGGTCAGCCGCTGGGGCCACAGCATGCTGCGCCTGGTCATCTGCAAACCCGGCCGCCCCCGCGGGCCAGACTGCCGCCTCGACCTGGACCAGAGCCTGGTGCTGTCGTACCGCGCGTTCGTCAACGATGTGCAGCTATCGAGCTGGGACGGCCTGGTCGGCGTCTACCCATCGCGTCTGTTCGTGCTGCCGCTGGGCCAAGTCATCGACGAATACACCAAGACAGAGCTGCGCAGCCTAGCCTCGGTGCCCTTGAAGCTGAACCGCGCAGAAGTTGAAAACCTGGTGCGCCAGGCTGCTGAAATGCACTGGAGCTACGACGGCAACTACTGGTTCCTGTCCAACAACTGTGCCGTAGAGTCATTGAAGTTGCTGCGCAGCGGCACCGCAAACCCGCAATTGAATGACCTGGACAGCATCATGCCCAACGGTTTGCTGGCCGTGCTCAAGGGCAGGGGGCTAGCCGACACGAGCGTGCTCGACAACCCCCGCGAGGCACTGCGCCTGGGCTACCGCTTCGACTCTTATCGCGAGCGGTACCAGGCCATGTTCGAGGTGCTGCGCAAGCAATTGCCGATCAAGCAGCAACTGGTGGAGGACTGGCTGGCGTTGAGCGCCGAACAACGTCGCCCCTGGTTCGCCCAGGCCGACCTGCGCACCAGCGCTGCGCTGTTGCTGCTGGAGCAGGCCAGCCTGCGCCGGCAATTGTTGCTGGCCCAGGACGAGGTCAAGCAGCGCTACCTGAATGCCGCAGCGCTGAAAGATGGCAGCGTCAACAAGGCCGATGCCACGCTCAAGCAAATGCTTGCCAACAGCGGCTTCCTCAGCCGCCCGGCAGAATTGCTCGACAGCAAAGGCTATGGACTGCCGCAGCCCGAAGAACGCGAACACCTGGAGCGGGAGAGCAAGGAACGGCAGGCCCGGTTGCTGCGCCTGAGTACCAACCTGGACAAGCAGGTGAGGGCGCTGCTGGACCCTTCGCGGGCCAGGGAAATTTCTGCGGTAGAGGCCAATGTGAAGCAGATAGGCGAGCATTTGCGGGCACTGCACAAGGCTGCAGGTGGCCTGCAGTTGTAATTGCGCCTATCCGCGGCGAGCCGGCTTCCACCTAGTGGAGTTGGCTTGCCAGCGGCAGGACCCGCAGCACGAGCACAGCATCTTAAAGGCGTTCCCCGTGCTCCCCCGGCAAATCCTCATCAAGGTGCAGCCAAGGCAACCGGCTGCCTACCCAGATATGGCGGTTGGCGCGCACGCCCTCCGGGTGGTCGAGGGTGGCTACGGTCACATCGATGGTCTCGGGACTGTGCGTGGTCACCAGCGCCACATGGGCCCCACACCGCCCACAAAAGTAACGGCTGCAACTGGGCGGGGCCACGTAGCAGTTCGGCTTACCCGTTAACCAATGGAAATCCGAGCGGGGTAGGGTGAGCCAGGTCACGACCAGCCCACCACTTACCCGCCGACAGATCGTGCAGTGGCAGTGGGCGATGTCCGTCAGGTCACCCGCCAGCCGATACCGCAACGCGCCGCAATGGCAGCCACCCTCGGTCACATGCTGCATCATCTACCTCTCGTCGCCTTTGCATCAGCGAAAGCTGGCTGAAAGCTTGTGCTCATAGGATAGCCCCCACCACCGGCACAAGACCGGTCAGCCAGGGCACCCGGTAACAACCGCGCCCGGCCCAATCAACAACAACAATGGTGATCCTGATGTATTCCTGTGCCCGCCTTCGCGCAATCTCCCTCCCCATGTTCCCCGTGCAGCGCCAAACGCGCTGACCCGCCCGAATCGACGTTCCTTTCGTAGCGCCACGCCTGGAGTATTGCCATGCTGACCTTCCTCGGCTTTGCCATGGTCATCACCTTCATGTACCTGATCATGACCAAGCGCCTGTCGGCCTTGATCGCGCTGATCCTGGTACCGATCCTGTTCGCCGTGTTCGGCGGTTTTTCCGCCAAGATCGGCCCGATGATGCTCGAGGGCATCAGCAAGCTCGCGCCTACCGGCGTGATGCTGATGTTCGCAATCCTGTATTTCGCCCTGATGATCGACTCCGGCCTGTTCGACCCGGCCGTGCGCAAGATCCTCAAGCTGGTCAAGGGCGACCCGCTGAAAGTCTCGGTGGGTACCGCCGTACTGGCCCTGGTGGTTTCGCTCGATGGTGATGGCGCCACCACTTACATGATTTGCTGCGCCGCCATGCTGCCGATGTACAGCCGCCTGGGGATGAGCCCGCGAATCATGGCCGGCCTGACCATTCTGGCCGGCGGCGTGATGAACATGACCCCTTGGGGCGGCCCGACCGCACGTGCCGCCAGCGCCCTGCACGTGGACCCGTCGGACATTTTCGTGCCGATGATCCCGGCCATGTTGTTCGGCGTACTGGCCATCCTGGCCATTGCCTACCTGTACGGCAAGCGTGAGCGTGCCCGCCTGGGTGAACTGCACCTGCCAACCGATGACACCGACCATAGCGATATCACCGTTTCGCAATTCCCTGAGGCCCGCCGCCCCAAGCTGCTGTACTTCAATGGCGCGCTGACTGCCGCCCTGATGGTCGCGCTGATCGCCGGTATCCTGCCGCTGCCGGTGCTGTTCATGATCGCCTTCAGCATTGCCATGATCGTCAACTACCCCTGCCTGCAACAGCAGAAAGACCGCATCGCCGCCCACGCCGGCAGCGTGCTGGCAGTCACCGGGCTGATCTTCGCCGCGGGCATCTTCACGGGCATTCTGTCGGGCACCGGCATGGTCGACGCCATGTCCAAGAGCCTGCTGGCAGTCATCCCTGAAGCGATGGGCCCGTACATGGCAGTGATCACCGCAATCGTGAGCATGCCGTTCACCTTCTTCATGTCCAACGACGCGTTCTACTACGGGGTTTTGCCAGTGTTGGCCGAGGCCGCCAGCCACTACGGCATCAGCCCGGTTGAAATGGCCCGCGCATCGATCGTCGGCCAGCCGGTACACCTGCTCAGCCCACTGGTACCCTCGACCTACCTGCTGGTAGCCCTGGCCGGTATCGAGTTTGGCGATCACCAGCGCTTCACGCTCAAGTGGGCAGTGCTGGTGTGCCTGTGCATAATGTTCGCCGCGCTGCTGATGGGCATTTTCCCGCTGTTCAGTAGTCTTTAATAAACGCGTATTACCCCACCGCGACGCGCCCTGCAGGGCGCGTCGCCTTTACCGCTCGAAGGAAACAACATGGAATGGCTGACCAGCCCGGAAATCTGGGTTGCCTTTTTTACCCTCACCGCGCTTGAGATCGTCCTCGGGATCGACAACATCATCATGATCTCGATCCTGGTCAGCCGCATGCCCAAGCACATGCAGCCGCGCACCCGGATCTTCGGCCTGGCCCTGGCCATGGTCACCCGCATCATGCTGCTGTTGTCGATCACCTGGGTCATGCGCCTTACCGCCGACCTGTTCGTGGTGCTCGGCCAGGGCATCTCCGGGCGTGACCTGATCCTGTTCTTCGGCGGCCTGTTCCTGCTGTGGAAAAGCTCGCAAGAGATCTACCACGGCCTGGAAGGTGAGGACGAAAACGATGAAGCGCCCAAAGGCGCAGGTGGCAAGTTCTTCTACACCATCATTCAGATTGCCATCATCGACATCGTGTTCTCGCTGGACTCGGTGATCACCGCAGTAGGCATGGTGTCCCACGTGCCAGTGATGATCGCTGCCATCGTCGTGGCCGTACTGGTGATGATGCTGTGCGCCGGCGCCATCAGCAACTTCATCGACAAGCACCCATCGCTGAAGATGCTCGCACTGTCGTTCCTGATCGTGGTCGGTACCGTACTGATCGCCGAAGCGTTCGACGTGCACGTGCCCAAAGGCTACGTCTACTTCGCCATGGCCTTCTCGCTGGCGGTAGAGGCCATCAACATTCGCATGCGCACTGCCCTGGCCCGCAAGGACGGCAAAGAGCATGACCCAGTGAAACTGCGCAAGGACATTCCGGGTCAGTAAGAGCGGAACGTGCAGGACAGCGGGGGCCCTACGGGGCCCCTTTTTCATTTTTGAATGGCTGCTACGTTGCGCCTGCAAGACCGGCAATGATTCATTCACGGTATGTTTCAAATTGATGACTACCGTGCGAAGCTGGCAAGCACTGCGTAAAACAGCTAAAGCTTTGAGTGAGCAATGAAAACCTATTCGAACGCTCACGTTTCTTCCCTTGGCCCCATGGGCCTGTGCTTCAGGGGGCCTTCGCCATGCTGACCCTGCTCAACCTGCTCTCGGCCGTAACGCTACTGGTCTGGGGCACCCATATCGTGCGCACCGGCATCCTTCGGGTATTCGGCTCGAATCTGCGGCGCATCATTGGCCAGAACATGAACAAGCGCCCGCTGGCATTCATTGCCGGCATTCTGGTCACTGCCATGGTGCAAAGCAGCAACGCCACGGCCATGCTGGTCACCTCGTTCGTCGGTCAGGGCCTGATGGCCATGACCCCGGCCTTGGCAATCATGCTTGGCGCCGATGTCGGCACCGCGCTGATGGCCCGGGTACTCACGTTGGACCTTTCATGGCTGTCGCCGCTGTTGATCTTCCTTGGCGTCATCTTTTTCCTTTCGCGCAAACAGACGCGGGCTGGCCAACTGGGCAGGGTGGGTATCGGGCTGGGCCTGATCATCCTGGCGCTGGAGCTGATCGTACAGGCCGCCGCACCCATCACCCATGCCCAAGGCGTAAAGGTGGTGTTCGCCTCGCTGACGGGCGACATCATGCTCGATGCCCTGGTCGGGGCGATGTTCGCCATGGTCTCTTATTCCAGCCTGGCGGCCGTTCTGCTCACGGCAACCCTGGCCGGTGCCGAGGTCATCAGCCTGCCGGTAGCCATTGGCCTGGTAGTCGGCGCCAACATCGGCAGTGGCCTGCTGGCGTTCATCAGCACCAGCATGCAGAACGCCGCCGGCCGCCGGGTGGCCTTGGGCAGCCTGCTGTACAAGCTGATCGGCCTGGTGCTGATCATTCCCGTCCTGCACCCGCTGGTAGGCTGGATGGACTCGCTGAGCTTCAGCCCGCAAGAGCTGGTCATCGGCTTCCACCTGCTCTACAACACCTCCCGTTGCTTGCTGATGCTACCCACGGTCAACCCCATGGGTCGGCTGTGCAATGTGCTGCTGCCCGAGCGGGAACACAGCAACGGCCAGATCCGTGCGCGCCACCTCGACGCGTCCGCACTGGAGACCCCCAGCCTGGCCCTGGCCAATGCCGCACGGGAAACCCTGCGCCTGGGCGACATCGTCGACAGCCTGCTCGAAGCCATGCTGGGGGCCCTGCGGGGCACCCAGACGGCGCTACCCCAGCAGGTTCGCGCCCTGGGCGAAGATGCCGACGCCCTTTACAGCGCGATCAAGCTGTACCTGGCGCAGATGACACGCGAGGACCTCAGCGAGCAAGACAACCGTCGCTGGGCTGAAATCATCGAAGTGGCTATCAACCTCAAGCTGGCCTGTGACCTCATAGAACGTATGCTGCGCAAGGTCCAGCAGCAGAAGACCACCCAGCGCCGTGAGTTTTCCCAGGTCGGCCTGGAAGAACTGACCGGCCTGCAGGAACAATTGCTGGCCAACCTGCGCCTGGGCTTGTCGGTGTTCCTCAGCGCCGACCCGGAAAGCGCCCGCTTGCTACTGCGCGAAAAACGTCGGTTCCGGGCCCAGGAGCGGCGCCTGGCCCACGCCCACGTCAGCCGCCTGCAACGCAAAGTCATGCAAAGCCTGGAGACCAGTTCGCTACACTTGGAGCTGATCGCCGACATGAAGCGTTTGAACTCTTTGTTCTGTAGCAGTGCCTATGTGGTACTGGGCGGCTCGGACACCGGCGGGTTGATGCTCGACAGTGTGCCGGATGAAGCCAGCCAGCCTTGATTCTGCCTAGCTGAGGACCCTAGCTCGCCCATGCGTTGCCTGATGTTCGTTTGCCTCCTGATCTGCAGCCTGCCCACTTTCGCCCTCGACCGGTCGCGGGTGGAAGGCTACCTGTTGCCCAACGGCCTGCAGGTGATTCTGAAAAATGGCTACGAGCGTGACCATGTGGCGATACGCCTGGTGGTCGGGGTTGGGCTGGATGATTTCGATTGCGAGCAGAAAGAGCTGCCGCACCTGCTTGAACACCTGTTGTTCAGCGGCATCGATGAAACCGGCGAAGGCGGCCTGGAAGAGCGCCTGCAGGCGCTTGGCGGGGAATGGAACGCCTTTACCAGCAGTGCCGATACCACTTTCGTCATCGAAGCCCCGGCGCGCAACCAGCGCAAGGTACTCGACCTGTTGCTGGCGGTCATCCGCGATACCCACATCGATGCCAAGGCCCTGGCCACCGCCAAACGTATCATCGAACGCGAGGATGGCGGCCACTACGGTCACCTGCAGCGCTGGCTCGACCGCCAGGACATCGGCCACCCCGCCAGCGACCAACTGGCCACCGAGCTGGGCCTGAAGTGCCCAGAGCGCTCCAACGTCGACGACATGACCCTGGAACAGGTCCAGGCCCTGCGCGACCGCTGGTACGCCGCCAACAACATGACCCTGATCATGGTCGGTGGCCTGGACCGCCTGTTGCCGGCCTATCTGGAACGCTCGTTTGGCGAGCTGCCGGCCACCGAGCCGGAAGAGCGCCGCAACCTGGAGAGCATCACCCAGCAGGCCGAACAGCGTCGCGATCTGACCCGTGGCTGGCTCGGTGACGGCGTGAAACTGCACTGGCTCTTCATCGAGCCGGTACTGGACAACGACCACCAGGCCACCCTTGACCTGCTGGCACGCTACCTGGACTGGGCCATCTACGACCAGCTGCGCCTGCGCAATGGCTTGTCGTACGGGCCCTCGGTGCAGCGCGAAAGTTTTGGTGACACCGGCCTGCTGAGCGTCAATGCCGACCTGGAGCGCGATGACATCGACAAAGCCGTAGCGGTCATGCAGCGGTTGTTCAAGCACCTGCGCAAAGAGGGGCTGGACCCGGATACGTTCGCCCGCATCAAGGATGCCAGTGTCGCCAAGGAAAGCTGGAGCACCCAAGGCAACAGTGCCTTGGCCGATTACTACTGGGGAGCGCTGAACGACTACATCGACGGCCGCTTCACCAACCCGGTGCGCAAACTGCGCCAGGTCACCCTGGAGCAAGCCAACCAGGCGTTGCGGGAATTGCTCAAGGAAGACGGCTACGTACGCATTGAAAAGCCGCTGCTGGGTTATGACGAATTCTACGGGCTGGGTGCCCTGCTGGTAGGGCTGCTCCTGGCCGCGGGGCTGATGCGCTGGCGGCGGCATGGCCTGCAGCGGCCGAGCGGTGCTACACGCCGGCGGTGAATCGGCGGTATTCTTTTGCCAGTACCGGCCTCTTCGCGGGTAGCCCGCTCCCACAGGGCCCCCACTGTTGCAGAAGCTGTGGTAATCCTGTGGGAGCGGGTTTACCCGCGAAGCGGCCGGCACAGCCACCCGACTTTCTCCTGTTGTAGAGCCAATGCCCCAGATCCCCCGCATCGTCCAGCGCATCATCGAACTGCTAAAACGCTATCCCGGCATCATCGCGCTTGGGGGTTTTCTTTCCGGCATCGGCAGCTTCATCCTGGTCGACCGCCAGGCCGGCCTGGCCAGTTGGGTTGCCGTGCTGATGCTGGTCAGCTGGGTGTGGCTGATGCTGGAAAACACACTCACCGGCCTGTTCGCGCGCACGTTCAACCGCGAAATCCCGCAGCCACTGCTGCGCTACGCCACGCAGATGATCCACCAGGAAACACTGTTCTTCGTATTGCCCTTCTTCTTCATCACCACGACCTGGAACAGCGGCCAGCTGGTGTTCACCGGCTTGCTCGGCGCTGCCGGCCTGGTTTCGATCATCGACCCGCTGTACTACAAATGGCTCGCTCCGCGGCGCTGGCTGTTCCTGGCGCTGCATACCCTGACCCTGTTCGCTGCGTTGCTCACGGCACTGCCGATCATCGTCCACCTGACCACCGCACAAAGCTTCAAGCTGGCGCTGATCATTGCCATGGCGCTGTCGTTTCCCAGCCTGGCCAGCAGTTTTCCCATCAATAACTGGCGCCGGGCTGTGGCCTTGGTGCTGGTCACGTTGTCGGTGGGTGCTGGCGGCTGGTTGTTGCGCTCCTGGGTACCACCGGCAACCCTGTGGATGACCGAGGTGGCGGTGAGCACCGAAGTGCTGAACCGCCAGCCAGGCGAGTCGCTGCACGAAATTGCCGCCAGCAGCATTCGCAGCAGCGGCTTGTACGCCTACACCGCCATCAACGCACCACGCGGCCTGAATGAGCGGATCTACCACGTGTGGCAGAAGGACGGCCAGGAGGTGGACCGCATTGCCCTGGACATCCACGGTGGGCGCAAGGAAGGCTACCGGGCCTGGACCCACAAGCAGAACTTCCCACCCAACCCGGTGGGCAGGTGGCAGGTGCGGGTTCTGACCGAAGATGGCCAAGTGATTGGCGTACTGCGCTTCAAGGTGGTCGACGATGCGCCAGCCGGGTAATCAACACTTGCTGGCACACAGCACATAATCACCAAACAGCCCCGGCCTGCTGCGCTATGATCAGCCCCTGAGCCTTAGCGCCGAGTCAGTTGCATGGAGCCTATGACCACCCCCAGCCTCACTCTGGATACCAGCAGTCAACCGGCCTGCCTGCGCATTGCCGGTGACTGGACCTTGGCGCACTACGCCAGCCTGAAACGCGACAGCGAGCGGCTGCGTGCGCAATACACCCCCGACACCGTCGCCGACCTCAGCCAGCTGGGGCGCTTGGATACGGCCGGTGCGTCGCTGCTGGCTGAACTGCTCGGCACCGAGCGTCTGTCGCGCTGCACCCACGAGCTGCCGGAAGCCAACCGGGCGCTGCTGAAGAATGTCTACCAATCGGTCCAGGACTATTGCATCCCGGCCAAGGAGCCCGAACGCAACGTGCTGCTGTTGCTGCTGGAGCGTATAGGCTGCGCCGTCGGCACCCTGTGGCAAGACAGCATGCAACTGCTCGGCTTCATCGGCGTCATCCTCGAAACGCTGCTACGCCGTGCCCTTCAGCCACACCGCTGGCGCATCACCCCGGTCGTCGCACACATCGAACAGACGGGGCTGGATGCGGCGCCAATCGTGGCCTTGCTGACCTTTCTGGTGGGTGCCGTGGTGGCCTTCCTCGGCGCCACGGTGCTGGCCGACTTCGGCGCAACGGTGTTCACCGTCGACCTGGTGGCGTTCTCGTTCCTGCGCGAGTTCGCCGTGTTGCTCACCGCCATCCTCATGGCCGGCCGCACCGCCAGCGCATTCACCGCGCAGATCGGCTCGATGAAAGCCAATGAGGAAATAGACGCGATCCGCACCCTGGGTCTCAACCCCATGGAACTGCTGGTGGTACCCCGGGTGCTGGCCCTGCTGATTACCCTGCCGCTGCTCACGTTTGTCGCCATGCTTTGCGGTATCGTCGGCGGGGCCGTGGTGTGCGCCCTGTCGCTGGGCATTTCGCCGGCCATGTTCCTGTCATTGCTGCAAAGCGATATTGGCGTGCAGCACTTTCTGGTCGGCCTGGCCAAGGCGCCGTTCTTTGCCTTTCTGATTGCCGCCATTGGCTGCCTGGAAGGCTTCAAGGTCAGCGGCAGTGCCGAGTCGGTCGGGGCACACACGACTTCGGCCGTGGTGCAGTCGATCTTCGTGGTTATCGTGCTCGACGCGGTGGCCGCGCTGTTCTTCATGGAGATGGGCTGGTGAACCGACGTGAGAGCGTGATCGAAGCCCGCGGCATCTGTAACCGCTTTGGCCGGCAAGTGGTGCACGAAAACCTCGACCTGGACCTGTACCGCGGCGAGATCCTTGCCGTGGTGGGCGGGTCTGGTAGCGGCAAGTCGGTGCTGCTGCGCAGTATCATCGGCCTGCGCCGGCCCAACGAAGGGCAGATCAAGGTGTTCGGCCAGGACCTGGCCGGCCTGCGCGAAACGCAGCGCTCATTGGTCGAACGGCGTTTTGGCGTACTGTTCCAGAAGGGCGCGCTGTTCTCTTCCCTGACAGTGACCGAGAACGTTGCCCTGCCACTGATCGAGCATGCCGGGTTATCCCGCGCCGATGCCGAGCACCTGGCCGGGGTAAAGCTGGCATTGGCCGGGCTGCCGATCTCGGCGGCCGACAAGTACCCTGCTTCTTTGTC
Organism: Pseudomonas sp. NY5710; assembly: GCF_013305665.1. Lineage (NCBI taxonomy): Bacteria > Pseudomonadati > Pseudomonadota > Gammaproteobacteria > Pseudomonadales > Pseudomonadaceae > Pseudomonas > Pseudomonas sp. NY5710. The sequence goes on along the minus strand of NZ_CP045554.1, from coordinate 100,260 downwards.
GGGGGGCATGATCAAGCGCGCAGCGCTGGCCCGGGCCCTGGCCCTGGACCCGGACATACTGTTCCTCGACGAGCCGACCGCAGGCCTGGACCCGATCGGCGCTGCGGCCTTCGACCAGTTGATCCTCACCCTGCGCGATGCGCTCGGCCTGTCGGTGTTCCTGATCACCCACGACCTTGACACCCTCTACACCATCACCGACCGCATCGCCGTACTGTCGCAGAAAAAGGTGCTGGTGGCCGGCCCATTGGCCGAGGTCGAACAGACCAACGACGCCTGGATCCAAGAATACTTTCACGGCCCACGCGGGCGCGCAGCCGAACAGGCCGCCACCCGCACTGGCCAGGAGCGCTGAGCAATGGAAACCCGAGCCCATCACGTTCTTATCGGCCTGATCACCGTCCTGGTGGTAGCCGGTGCCATGCTGTTCGGCCTGTGGCTGACCAAGTCCAGCGTCGACGATGCGTTCAAGGACTACGAAGTCGTGTTCAACGAGGCAGTCTCAGGCCTGTCTCGTGGCAGCCCGGTGCAGTACAACGGGATCAAGGTGGGTGACGTTTCCACCCTGCGCCTGGACCCTAAAGACCCGCGTCGGGTATTGGCACGGGTGCGCCTTAGCGGCGACACCCCAGTCAAAGAAGACACTCAGGCCAAGCTGACCCTGGCCGGGGTGACCGGCAACTCGTTCATCCAGCTCAGCGGCGGTACCCCACAGAGCCCCGAGCTGAAAGGCAAAGACGGCAAGCTGCCGGTGATCATCGCCTCGCCATCGCCCATCTCGCGCCTGCTCAATGACAGCAGCGACCTGGTGACCAACATCAACTTGCTGCTGCACAACGCCAACCAGATGTTCTCCGAGGGCAACATCGACCACCTCAGCAATACCTTGGCCAACCTCGACAAGACCACCGGCGCCTTCGCCGGGGAGCATGGCAGCATCAGCCAGGCTATCGAGCAACTGGTCCAGGTAGGCAAGCAGGCCAGCGCGACCCTGGCCGAAACCCAGGTGCTGATGCGCAATGCCAATGGCTTGCTGGGCACCGAGGGCAAGCAGGCCATCGGCAGCGCCGAGCAAGCCATGCAGTCGTTGGCGCAGAGCACTGCCACAATCAATAGCCTGCTGAAGGACAACAGCGAAGCCATCGGCGACGGCGCCCAGGGCCTGAACCAGCTGACCCCAGCCATTCGCGAATTGCGCGAAACCCTCAACGCACTCAAAGGCATTTCCCGGCAACTGGAAGCCGACCCCAGCGGCTACCTGCTCGGCCGCGACAACAACAAGGAGTTCCAGCCATGAAATCGTCGCTGCGCTTACTGGCCTTGGCGGTCACGATTGGGCTGGCCAGCGCCTGCTCGATCCTGCCCACGAGCGAGCCTGTGGACCTGTATCGCTTGCCCGTCAACCAGGTCAGCCGCAGCGCGCCGCCGCTGGACTGGTCATTGCGCCTGAATAAACCGCTGGCCAGCGAGGTATTGGCCGGGCCACGGATTGCGGTCATCCCGCAGGGCAATGTAGTCAGCAGCTACAAGGGCGCGCGCTGGAGCGATCCGGCCCCGGTGCTGCTGCGCAACCGTCTGCTCGACGGCTTTCAGCGCGACGGCCAGGTGCAGCGCCTGAGCGCCGACGACAGCAATTTGCAGGCTGACTACGAGCTGGCTGGCGAGTTGCAGGCGTTCCAGAGCGAATACCGCGCGGACGGCACCGTGGAGGTGGTGATCCGCTATGACGCACGGCTGGTGCAAGGCCGCACTCAGCGTATTCTCGCCAGCCAGCGCTTCGAGGTCCGCCAGCCGCTGGCAGACAAGCAAGTAGCCGGGGTAGTGGCCGGGTTTGGCCAAGCGTGCGATCTACTCACCGGGCAGGTGGTCGAGTGGGCGATTGCCAGGCTGGCAGCAGCACAATCCGCTAGGGTTAACCCGCTGTTGCCTCCACGCCACAGGGCTGCCGACAGAGCCGCCAATATGTGGCCAGGCACCGTGTAGGAGCGGGTTTACCCGCGAATGCGGTGGCAGATGCGGCGGTAAATGGCCAGGAGACAGCTGCCAGCAGGCCCGGCCTCTTCGCGGGTGAACCCGCTCCTACAACGGGCGGGCCAAGGCGCCGATACGCGTTTACCGCCGGCGCTACTTGCAGCCTGGTGCGGTGTTGGCCCGCAGATCGTTCAGGCAAAGAACCAGTAGCACACGCAGATGGCTGCCACTACACCAGAGAACTCGGCCAGCAGCGCACACCCCACCGCATGCCTCGCCCGCTGGATGCCCACCGCGCCAAAATACACCGCCAGCACATAGAAAGTGGTCTCGGTACTGCCCTGAATGGTTGCCGCCACCAGTGCGGGGAAGCTGTCCACCCCTTGGTTCTGCATGGTCTCGATCAGCATTGCCCGCGCTGCGCTCCCAGAGAACGGCTTGACCAACGCTGTCGGCAGGCCTTCGACAAAACGCGTGTCCAGGCCCAGCCAGTTGACCGCATGGCGAATACCATCCAACGCCAATTCCAGCGCGCCCGAGGCCCTCAGCACGCCCACAGCCACCAGCATGGCCACCAAGTAGGGGAGCAGGCTCTTGGCGACGTCAAAGCCTTCTTTGGCGCCCTCGACAAAGGCTTCGTACACCTTCACCTGCCGCAAGGCACCGATCACCACGAACAGCATGATCACGCCGAACAGCGTCAAGTTGCCCAGGATCGACGACAAGCTGGCCAGTGCCGCCGCCGACAATGTGCCCAGGAAGGCCATGAAGCCACCCAGCAGCAGCGCACCGGGTATGAAGTAGGCAAGTACGACCGGGTCCCACAAACGCAGGCGTTGCATGACGGCCACCGACAACAGCCCTACCAGGGTCGAGACGCTGGTGGCCAGCAGGATCGGCAGGAACACCATGGTCGGGTCGGGCGCGCCTTGCTGGGCGCGGTACATGAAGATGGTCACAGGCAGCAGGGTCAACGAAGAGGCGTTGAGCACAAGGAACAGGATCTGCGCGTTGCTCGCCGTGGTGCTGCTGGGGTTCAGCTCCTGCAACGCGCGCATGGCTTTGAGGCCAATCGGTGTGGCGGCGTTGTCCAGCCCCAGGCCGTTGGCCGCGAAGTTCATGGTGATCAGGCCCAGTGCAGGGTGGCCGGGTGGTACTTCCGGCATCAAGCGCGCAAACAGCGGGCCCAGTACCTTGGCCAGCCACTCTACGATGCCGGCCTTTTCGGCAATTTTAAGAAAGCCCAGCCACAAAGTCAGGGTGCCAAACAGCAGCACCATCACCTCGACCGAGAGCTTGGCCATGGCAAAGATGCTCTCGACCATGGCCGCAAAAATGCCCGCGTTGCCGCCTATCAGCCATTGGGCCAGGGCGGAGACCGCCGCCACTAGGAAAAAGCCGAGCCAAAGGCCGTTGAGCATCCGTGTGTTCCCCCAGAAAAGTGCCCGAATGATAGCGTATCGGGGCGCAAGGCTGCAGACCGCGGCCGCGCAACATCACAGACAACAAAAAGCCCCGACGGGTCGGGGCTTTTTGTACAGCGGGGTATGAACTCAGCGCTTGGCCGCCTCGCCAACCACCGCAGTTTGCTGTTTGTCAGCCATGAGCGAGGCGTAGTACTGCTCGCCCTTGGCCGCATCGTACATGCCTTCCCAGCGCGAGATGACCAGTGCCGCCAGGGCGTTGCCGATCACGTTCAGCGCGGTGCGGGCCATGTCCATGATGCGGTCGACGCCGGCGATGAAGGCCAGGCCTTCCAGCGGAATGCCCACGCTGCCGAGGGTGGCCAGCAGTACCACGAACGAAACGCCCGGCACACCAGCAATACCTTTGGACGTTACCATCAGGGTCAGCACCAGCAGCAGCTGCTGGCTCCACGACAGGTCGATACCGTACAGCTGGGCAATGAAGATCGCCGCAATGCTCTGGTACAGAGTCGAACCGTCGAGGTTGAAGGAGTAGCCGGTCGGTACCACGAACGAGCAGATCGACTTCGGTGCACCGTACTTCTCCATCTTCTCGATCACCCGTGGCAGCACGGTTTCCGAACTGGAAGTGGAGTAGGCCAGGATCAGCTCATCTTTCATGATGCGCATGATCTTGATCACCGAGAAGCCAAACAGGCGAGCCACCAGGCCCAGTACCATGAAGGCGAAGAAGGCAATGGCGAAGTACACCAGCAGCACCAACTTGGCCAGCGGCAGCAGCGAGCTGAAGCCGAAGTTGGCGACAGTCACGGCGATCAGGGCGAACACACCGATCGGCGCGTAGTTCATGATCATGTGGGTGACCTTGAACATGGTTTCCGATACGGCCTGGAAGGTACGTACCAGCGGGTCGCGCAGCTCTGCCTGCAGGCTCGACAGCCCCAGGCCGAACATGACCGAGAAGAAGATGATCGGCAGCATTTCGCCACGCATCAGCGCTGCGAAGATGTTCGACGGGATCAGGTTGAGCAGGGTCTCGATGAAGGCGTGCTCATGCTGCACTTCGGCCGCGGTCGCCTGATACTTGGAAATATCCACGGTACCCAGCGTGCTCATGTCGATACCGGCACCTGGGTGGAACAGGTTCGCCAGCACCAGGCCGACGACGATGGCGATCGTGGTCACCACCTCGAAGTAGATGATGGTCTTCAGGCCAATGCTGCCCAGTTTCTTCGCATCGCCAACCCCGGCGATACCCACGATCAGCGACGAAATCACGATCGGGACGACGATCATCTTGATCAGGCGAATGAAGATGTCACCGGCGGGCTGGAGGACGTTACTGATCCACCAGGCCTTTTCTGCACTGAAGTGGTTCAGCAGCGCGCCGATTGCAACACCCAGCACCAGACCGATGACGATCTGCCAGGCGAGGCTCAGTTTTGCCTTCTTCATGTCTTTACCCTTTGTTCTAGTGGTCATGACACCGGGTGGAAACAGGCGTGGCAGAGCCCTTGGCCAAGTCACACGCAGTAACGGTTTCCGTCCGGCGACGTTATGTAAGGACACCGCAGGCGAGCGACAGGGCGCCCTGGCCAGCGAAAAAGGCGGCAACTATTGCGATGGCAGGGGGGGAAATCTAATGCCGGAAACGCATACCCCATGCAGGCTATGCATACCGTTTTCGACCGACGAGGTAGGTTTGCAAGTCGTTGATTTATAACGTTCGGGATCCCGAACAAGACGAGACAGCCATATTCAGGCGGATCTGGCACTCTCAAAAGAAGTGACAAATATGTCGTGTTCGACAATCCGAATGGCCGAAATGCCACAGGTGGGGGAGTCGATGCGGAGGGAAAAAATTTGATGTACGGTCGAGACAAAATGTGTCTCGGGGAAGAAAAGGCGCAAGGAAAGAGGCGTTTCCTACGTGGCTCCTCGGAAGTCAGGTCGGCTTGGGTATCCCAGCGATACCGCCGACCTGAAGCTTCCGATTCCGCCGTTCCTGACCCGGCCCAACGCTGGAGGCACTCCCTGTACCCCTAGGCCACTCCGATCATGCATCAACCAGAACAGCCCGGCCCCTTGGTCATGTGCAACCCCTCCTCGGGGCGGCGCATCATAGAAGGCTGAACGCTACAAAGGTTCAGCTTCTATTTCATGTCAGTGGGTGACCGTCCACCAGCACTGGCGACAAAGGCTCAGTACCAATTCGGGTCACGCTTGAGCTGCTCCTGCAGCATCGCCTTCATGCCGTCATCCGGCTTGCCCAGCCAACGGTACTGCGCATGCCGGGTTGGCGACTTGTCCTTGGGCAAGCCTTCAGGCACCTCCACGAGCATGCCGTAGGCATCATCCTTATCCCAGCTGAACGCCACGATCAGGCGCTTGTAGGTGCACTTGTCCTGAGCCTCGCAAAGGGGCCCGACCAAGTACTTGTCGCCATCTTCCGTAACAGCAGACATTTGCTGTTCCGAGCTGCCTGTCAGGTTGACCACCCAATCGGGCAGTCGCTCCTCGCCTTCGATCGTGTCCTGCCAGGTTTCCCGGTATTCCGGGTCCGAGCCCAGCAGCTGGTTGGCTCGGACCTGGCCATCATTGGCAGCCAGTGCCGCTGCACTGCTACCCATCAGCAGGGCAGCAGCCAGGGCAGTGTGTAGCATCCTGCTCATTGTCAACCTCGACCACGTCCGAAGAAGAAGGAGGCTACAAACAGGACCAGGAAGACAATGAACAGGATCTTCGCAATACCTGTAGCAGCGCCGGCGATACCACCGAAGCCCAGAACGGCAGCGACAATGGCGATGATGAGGAAAGTGATAGCCCAGCTCAGCATGGTGTTTCTCCTTTCTTTTTCAGAACTTCAAACGGTCCGCCTTAGAACACCCAGCGGTCTTGAGGGACGACGTGTTCCAGCGTGGCTGGCGACGCCGCTTTGCCTTGGGATGGCAACGGGTCCGCCGCCTTGACGAAACTGTTGGCCCGGGTGGACTGGATCTGGCTAAGCAGGGCTGTCTGCGCAGCCACTTGGTCGGCCAGACGCGCTGTTTGCCAGCTGTAGTAGAAGAGGCCAGCAGCCAAGGTCAAAACCAGTGCGATCCCCACCGACACCAGGTGGCGCAGTGACAGTGTGGCGACTTGCGAGTGGTTGACGGACTGGCGGTTCATGCCGGCTCCTCCTGCTGTAATTTTTGTTCAAACCTGAACAGGTAATTGCAGCCTGCATGCCAGCCCGACAAATAAATAAAAACCTTTAAAAAACAACAACTTAAGCATTAGGTCTAGCGCGCTTCAGGACGTATCCTGCACGATGGCCACTCTGGGGTCGTGCGAATTGCACGATCAGCCTTCGACCTTGGTCGCGACCTTCAGCAGATCGGCATCCACCCCCCGCACGCCAGTGATCTGCCGGGCTATGTCCACGGCGATGGTTTTTTGTTCCGCACTCACCACTTCGCCGGACAACCGCACCATGCCCTCCTCACTGGCCACTTTCAGGTTCAGCCCATCAAGGTTGCGGCTGTAGCGGTAGCTGCTCTGGATCTTGTCGATGATCCAGGGGTCACTTGGCTGCGGCCCGCTTGGCGTCCCTACAGGGGTTTCCCGTGCTTTGGCCATGGCGGCGCTGTCGAGGCTGACAAGGTTATTGACCAGGTACACGCCATCGGTAGTGCGCGCTACCACGCCCGCCAGCTCCTTGGCCTCGGCACTGTCGACTTTGCCGCGCAAGGTCACCACGCCCTCACTGCTTTGCACTTCTATGGCAGCCTTCTCGGTGGTACGGCTCCACAACAGCCGTGCACGGATCACGGCTGCCAGGGTGGCGTCCTCCAAGCGCTGGGCATAGGCGCGCAGCTCGAGCGGGCGCTCGACCAGTTCAGCGTTGACCCGCAGCTGGTTATCGACCTGTTCGACGCCGCGGGTGGCCAAGGCAACGTCTTCGGCCAGCCGGCGCTCCACCTCGTTTTCCACCTCGCCGGAAAGCCGCGCCTGTTTGCCGTCTACCTCGACCTTGATACGGAACGGGTTGAGCATGCGGTTCAGTGACAACGCCGTTTGCAACGCTCCTTCAAGCCGGGCGTCGTGCACGGGGTCCGCCAGAGCGGGGGTGAACACGGGGAGCAGAGCGGCTGCTAATACAGCGCTGCGTAGGGCAAAGGTCATGGCGTTACCTCCTTTTGTAGGCAAAAGCTGAAAATCATCGCAACCAATGTGCCACCCTATGCCTCTAAGCAAGGCACCGGGAAATGGGGCCTGAAGGCGTCCTTTAGCCATTGGCTAGCATGCAAAGGACAGAATCCCTCAGAATTGACCATGCAACTTGCCCGATTTTTCCCACACTAAATAAAGATCTACCCTTAAGGAGCGCAGGAAATGGAATCAGCCCAGGACAACCAAGGCCGCATTCTGCTGGTGGATGACGAGTCCGCGATCCTGCGCACTTTCCGCTATTGCCTGGAGGATGAGGGCTACAGCGTGGCCACCGCCAATAGCGCCGCCCAGGCAGAAAGCCTGCTGCAGCGCCAGGTGTTCGACCTGTGCTTCCTGGATTTGCGCCTGGGTGAGGACAACGGGCTTGATGTACTGGCGCAGATGCGCATTCAGGCGCCCTGGATGCGCGTGGTGATCGTTACCGCGCACTCGGCAATCGACACGGCAGTAGACGCCATCCAGGCGGGGGCCGCCGACTATCTGGTCAAGCCGTGCAGCCCCGACCAGCTGCGCCTGGCCACCGCCAAGCAACTTGAAGTGCGCCAACTCTCGGCTCGCCTCGAAGCGCTGGAAGGTGAGGTGCGTAAACCCAAGGACGGCCTCGACTCGCACAGCCCGGCGATGATGGCCGTGCTGGAAACCGCACGCCAAGTCGCTACCACTGACGCCAACATCCTCATCCTCGGCGAGTCCGGCACCGGCAAGGGCGAGCTGGCCCGCGCCATTCATGGCTGGAGCAAGCGTGCACGCAAAGCCTGTGTGACCATCAACTGCCCGTCGCTGAATGCGGAGCTGATGGAGAGCGAGCTGTTCGGCCATACCCGCGGCGCCTTCACCGGCGCCAGTGAAAGTACGCTTGGGCGGGTGAGCCAGGCTGATGGCGGCACGCTGTTCCTCGACGAGATCGGCGACTTCCCACTGACCTTGCAGCCCAAGCTGCTGCGTTTCATTCAGGACAAGGAGTACGAGCGCGTGGGTGACCCGGTTACTCGCCGGGCGGACGTGCGCATCCTGGCAGCCACCAACCTCAACCTCGAGGAGATGGTGCGCGAAAGCCGCTTCCGCGAAGACCTGCTCTACCGCCTGAACGTCATCACTCTGCACCTGCCGCCCCTGCGCGAGCGCAGCGAGGACATTCTGACCCTCGCCGACCGCTTCCTCGCCCGCTTCGTCAAGGAGTACTCGCGGCCGGCACGCGGTTTCAGTGAAGAAGCCCGCGCGGCGCTGCTCAACTACCGCTGGCCCGGCAACATTCGCGAACTGCGCAACGTAGTGGAAAGAGCCAGCATCATATGCCCGCAAGAACGGGTAGAAATCAGCCACCTGGGCATGGGGGAGCAGCCGGCTGGCAATGCCCCACGCGTTGGCGCAGCGCTTAGCCTCGACGAGTTGGAGCGTGCGCACATCGGTGCCGTACTGGCCGCCAGCGACACCCTGGACCAGGCCGCCAAGACCTTGGGCATCGACGCCTCCACCCTGTACCGCAAACGCAAGCAATACAACTTATGAAATGGCCCCCCATGAAGCTGCGCACGCGGCTTTTCCTCAGTATCTCGGCACTGGTCACCGTTGCGCTGCTCGGTCTGCTGCTGGGCCTGGTCAGTGTTCTGCAGATGGCCACGATGCAACAGCAACTGGTGCGCGACACCACCCACTCATTGGAGGTGGGGCTCAAGCTGCGGCAGAACCTTGGCGAGCAGTTGAACCTGATTCTGGATGACGACACCGCCCCGGAAAACCTGCGATCGCTCCAGGACAACTTCCAGTCCCTTCTGGCCAAGGGGCTGGAACAGGGCGGCGAGCGCACCGGTTTCAGCAAAGCCAACAGCAACTATCAAGCCTTCCTCCAGGCTTACCGCGACAGCCCGGCACCTGCCCGCAGCATGGGTGTGGACCAACCGCTGGGCGCCGCCTTCAATCAGGTCCGCACCGACCTGATCGACTCCCACAGGCAGGCCCTGGACCTGATTACCCGCAGCGAGGAACGCAGCCGTGACCGCGCCTTGCTGGTCAGCGGTGTGCTGGGTTTGATGGGCCTGGTGGTGCTGGTACTCGGGTTTATCAGTGCGCACAACATCGCCCGGCGCTTCGGCCAGCCGATCGAGGCGCTGGCAACGGCAGCCGACCAGTTGGGCAAGGGCAATTTCGATGTCACGCTGCCAGTCACCCAGGCGGCCGAACTCAGCCAGCTCACCCGCCGCTTCGGCTTGATGGCCGATGCCTTGCGCAAGCACCAGGCCACCAACGTCGACGAGCTGCTGGCCGGCCAGCAACGCTTGCAGGCGGTGCTGGACAGCATCGACGATGGCCTGTTGATCATCGACCGCCAAGGCCGGCTGGAACACCTCAACCCGGTAGCCCAGCGCCAACTGGGCTGGAATGACAGCCGGGTAGGCAGCAGCCTTGCCGAAGCGTTGCAACGGCCAGAACTGGAACAGCAGCTGCGCCAAGTGCTGCGGGGCGGCAGCCTGGACCGGCCACCAGACGACCTGAACATGGAGGTGGATGAAGAATCGCGCCTGCTCACCTACAGCCTGACCCCGGTCAGCCATCCGCAGGGGCCGATTCTTGGCGCAGTGATGGTGTTGCACGACGTAACCGAGCAGCGTGCCTTCGAGCGTGTGCGCAGTGAATTCGTGCTGCGCGCCTCCCATGAATTGCGCACGCCCGTGACCGGCATGCACATGGCGTTCGGCCTGTTGCGCGAGCGCGTCAAGTTCCCGCCAGAAGCGCGGGAGAATGACCTGCTGGAGACCATCGGCGAAGAAATGCAGCGCCTCACCCAGCTGATCAACGACCTGCTCAACTTCTCGCGTTATCAAAGCGGGCTACAGAAACTAGAGCTGGCCCCTTGTGCCATCGACGAGCTGCTGGAGCGCGCACAATTACGGGTTGCCGACCAGGCTGCGCACAAGCAGATCGAGTTGATCAGTGACCTGGAGCTGCCACTGCCGCGCATCCAGGGCGATGCCGCGCAGCTTGATCGGGTGCTGGACAACCTGCTGCACAACGCCATCCGCCATACGGACAAGGGCGGACGTATCCGCTTGCACGCCCGCCGCCATGCAGAGCGGGTGATCATCAGTGTCGAGGATGACGGCGAAGGCATCGCCTACGGCCAGCAAGGGCGCATTTTCGAGCCCTTCGTGCAGGTTGGCCGCAAAAAAGGTGGGGCGGGGCTGGGCCTGGCGCTGTGCAAGGAAATCGTGCAACTGCATGGCGGGCGCATGGGCGTATTTTCGCGGCCGGGTCAGGGCACGCAGTTCTATATGGCATTGCCTGTCTGACGCTCGCGCGACTACACCCTAGGGGGCCGTCGCGGCAATTGCCCGCGTGTGACCATCTGGGCAAACTGCCTGGCCGTTAACGGCCGGGCAAACAGCCAGCCCTGGCCGTAGTTGACCCCTTCACTGCTCAACAGCACCGCTTGGTCCTCACTCTCGATACCTTCGGCAATCACCCGCAGGTGGAGGTCGTGAGCCATGCGAATGATGTGTGGGGCAACGCCACTGCTGGCGGCATCATGGCCAAGGGCGTCTATGAACGCCTTGTCGATCTTCAGGCAGTCCACCGGCAACGTCTGCAGGTAAGCCAAGCTGCAATAACCAGTACCAAAATCGTCGATCAGCACCTGATGCCCCACGGCGCGCAGTGCCTGCAGATTTTCGCGGGCCACTACTACGTCGATCAAACCCCGCTCGGTCACCTCGAAGGCAATCTGGCTGGGCGCCACCCGGTGCAAGGCCAGCAGGCGCGCCGATACTCGGCCGATGCGCGGCTCCATCACATCGCAGGCCGCCAGGTTGATCGAGATATAAAGGCTGGGGTGCGAACGCAGCAACGGCCCAAGTTGTTCAAGCACACGTTGCAGGACGAAGTCCGTGATCTGGCGGATCTGCCCGGTGTTTTCCGCCAGCGGTATGAACAGGTCGGGGCTGGTCAAGGTACCGTCCGGGCGGCGCCAGCGCACCAGCGCCTCGGCGCCCACGCAGCGCCGGCTGCCAAGTTCGATGATCGGTTGGTAGAGCACCTGCAGCTCGCCGCGGCGCAGTGCACCCTGCAGCTCTGAGCTCATCGAGCGCCGCTGCAGGATCAGCTGCAACACCAGCCAGCCGATAAAGCAGGCGGCCAGCACGCTACCCGGGAACAACAGCCAGAGCATGCCGTTCATGCGCAAGGGCAAGCTGGCACGCGGAGCGATCAGCACCAGTTGGTAATCAGGCGACTTGGTCGGCATGCGGTAGATCAGGCGGTCACTGAGTTCGAGCAGCGACTTGTGGCTATTCGACCAGGCCGAGGGCGGCGGCCATACCGGTGGCGGGCCCAGGACCGGAATGGCGCGGGCACCGTTGTCGAGTACTACCACCAGGCTGCCACCCGGTGGCAGGTCGACCACATCGGTCAAGTGCCCACGTGAGGTCGAGACCAGGAACCTGCCCCGGCCAAGCATCAGCGCGGCGAGGTTCTCGTTCGGCTCCGTGGTGGTGTTGAGCCAGTAGCTGTACACCGGCCCCTTGATGTCCGGTGGCCGCAAGGGCACGAACGCGCGCTCGTCACCACGGTTTGAGCAGGCGACATTGCCGTCCACGTAGGCCGCTTCGTAAATGAAGCGCGAACTCAAGCCCACTTGCTGCAAGGCCGCCAACATGTCCGGGCTGCAACCGCGCAGCGGCTGTGCCTGCAACAGGTCGACACCCTCACGCAGTTGCCCGAATACTTGCTCAAGGCGCTCGAGAAAACGCTCGCCCTGGGCATTCATCTGCTCGCTTTCGCTCTGTTTCATCTGATGAAGGGCGATGCCGATGCTCGCAGAAAGCAATAGGGCGGCGCTGGCCAGTGCTGCCAGCGTGGCGAGCATCCAGGGACGGTAGAAAATTTGACGCAGCAAGCCAATGGCAGACGACATGGACGGCATCCAGTTGATAACTAAGGTATAGCAACTGAATCAATAATCACCTGCGCCGTTTGGCGCTTCGCTTGCCCCATGCCGGGCCCCGGCCAGCACGGGCAACGCCCTGCCACCGCGCGCGGCGTCTGGCAGTCAACGGGTCCGGTTGAGCACCTGCAGCATGGCCGCCGTCTGCGCATCCGGCATGCCGTCGAAACGTTGCGGGCGGAAGCGCATCTGGAAGGCAGCGATGACATGCCGGGTGGCTACATCGAGCACGCCTGTTTGCTCGATCTGATAACCAAACCGCGCCAGCTCCTGCTGATACCAGCCAACGCTGGGCGGGTTGACGTTGAAGTACGCTTGTTGCTGCGCTACGGCGTTGGCATCTGGCCAGACCCCCAGCCCAGCATCGGCCAGGCGTTTCCACGGGAACAAAGGGCCCGGATCAAGCTTGCGCAATGGGGCGATATCGCTGTGGCCAATGATATGCCGGGGCTCGATATTGTTACGTTTGACGATGTCCTTGAGCAACGCGATCAGGGCCTGGATCTGCGCCTCGCTATAGGGGTACCAGACCCGCCCGTTGGGTGTGTCGGCAAAGCCTGGGTTGACGATTTCGATGCCGATGGACGACGAATTCAGCCAGGTGCGCCCCTGCCACTGGCTGTCACCGGCATGCCAGGCGCGACGGCTCTCGTCCACCAACTGGTAAACCGTCGCCGGGCCATCACCAATCAGGTAATGGCTACTGACCTCACCATGGGTGAGCAACGCCAGCGAGCGTTCCAGCGAGGCATTGGTGTAATGCAAAACAACGAACTGGATACGGTTGTCCTGGTTCGCCGAAGGGTGGCTGCGGTCGATGCGCAGGCCCGTGGAGCAACCCGCGACGGTGAACAGCAGAAAGGTGATCAGGGTTTTTTTCAGCGTGGAAAGCACGTCGGTGGCCTCGGCGTATGAGCGCTACAGTATAACGTGCTCGCCAGCAGCAATGTATGCCGCGAGTCAGCGGCTGCCCATCAGTTTTGTTCCACGCGATTGCGCCCGAGTTCCTTGGCCCGGTACAACGCGGTGTCGGCGCGTTTGAGCACTTGGTCCGCGCGCTCGCCAGCGCGGAACGCCGCCAACCCGATGGAGGTGGTGATCACCACCCGTTCACCCTTGAAGTGGAACGGGCAGGCTTCGATGGTGGCCCGCAGCAGTTCAGCGACTTGCGCAGCCGCCAGCGGGGCCGTCTGCGGCAGCAACAGGACAAATTCTTCGCCACCGAACCGGGCTATGAAGTCACGGCCCCGCAAACCCTTGCGCAACTGGTCGGCAACGATCTTCAGCACTTTGTCCCCGGCCAGGTGCCCATAGCTGTCATTGATGCGCTTGAAATGGTCCAGGTCGAGGATCGCCATTGCCAGATGGCCGCCCTGGGCCTGCCATTCGAGCATTTCCCGTTCCACCCGCTCGCTCCAGGCCGCCCGGTTGGGCAAACCGGTGAGCGGGTCGAGCAAGGCCTTTTGCCGCTGCTCTTCCAGGTGTTCACGGTAACCGAGTGCCTCGTGCTCCATGCTTGCGACACGCTCCGACAACCCCAGCAAGCGGCTGGCCAGTTCCTGCTCGCGGCGATCGCGCTCGTGCTTGTGCTCGTCCATGGTCACCAACAAGCCTTCCAGGCGGTTCTCCAGGATGTGCTTGAGGCTGTCGACATCGGCGGCACCTTGCACGCTGCTCTGCAACCCGTCTACGTGCTCGCGCAACTGGGTGTCCAGCGCGCGGGCGGCACTGCTGTTGTCGGCATGGCCGGCGCTGGCTTCATGCAGATGGCTCTGGAACCCTTCCAGGCGCTCGTTGAGCTGCTGCAAGTAGGTTTCAAATTCATGCTGGCCACTGTCGGTGATCGCCAGCATCAGCACTGCAAGGTCATCCAGTACCGGGATCAGCTCATACCAGTTCAGGCCGCGGGCCACCCGCGCACGCATCTCCAGTGCCTGGGCCTTGTGCCGCTCGGGCAGGCTGAGGTCGTCGAGCAGGCCGAGCAAGGTTTGCTCGATGTGTGCAGCGACCTGACTGTACGGCGGCTCCACCGCGTCGGGGAGGGCATAAGGGCCGTCTTCACCGAACGTTGGTTCCGTTTCCGCTAACGGTGCAGGCTCCGGCAGCGGCTGGCTGGCCAAGTGTTCGGCGGCAGGCGCTTCATCTGGCTGCGGCACTGGCGATGCAGGTATTTCGGCCGTGTCGATCAGCGCCGGGCCAGCTGCTTCTGGCGCTGGCTCGGGCGCTGCGGGCAACTCGGCCGCCGGTGCGGCAGGTGCTGGCAACGGTTGCAACGCATCGATATCAACATGTGGGCAGGCGTCGGGGCTGGGTGGCGCCGCCTGCGGTAGGGCTTGGGCACCCGGCACAGCTTCAGGCCCAAGCGCCGGCTCCGCCTGGGCATCGTCATCGCGGCTGCCGAACAACCGCTGCAGAAAACCAGGGCGGGTTTCTTCACCCGGCTTGCCCAGTGCGGCCAGCGCACGCCCCTGCAAACCGCTCAGTTCACCCAGCAACGGCGGCAGGTCGCGTGACTGGGTAACGCCCCCATCAAGCTTCTTCGCCAGCTTTTTCAGCGGCCGGGCAATATCACCAGGCAGCGGCAGGTTCTGTAACTGGCCCACAAGGGCAGCCAGGGCATCGCCAACCTGGTTCATGCGGTTTTCGCGGCGCTGTTCCGAATCCAGCACCGCCTTCTCCAGGCGCGGAATCAGCCCGGCAAGGCCAGCATCCATGTTGTCGCTGCGAATGACCTCGCGCATCTCCTTCATGCACGCGTCGACCACCTTGTCACTGCCTTCGGCAGCCAGGGTACTGCGTACCAGGCCACGGCGCAGCAAGTCGAGACGGGCGTCCCAACGACGTTCGAGCTTTTCTTGCTGCTCGATGGCTTTGAGGTATTTTTCTTTCCAGCGCTCGGCTTCTTCGGTCATGCCTGGATCCGCGACGGGTGATACATCTGGGGCTGTCTGATTACACGCTGTCGGCGCGCACGCCCAACACTTGAGGGCGTGCGACGCCTTGGCTGATTCAGCTCAAGGCCGGCAGCGTATCCACAGTCAATGCATCAGGCAATCGGATCTCTACCGCCACCGGAAGGTGGTCGGAAATTGGCTGGGCCAACACCTCGACACGCTCCAGTGTAAGGCTGGAACTGAGCAGAATGTGGTCCAGGCAACGCTGGGGTCGCCAACTGGGGAAGGTAGCTTCGACCTGCGGAGCCACCAGGCCCAGGTCACGCAGGGGCGAGTGCTCGAGCAGATCGGTAGCATGGGTGTTCATGTCGCCCATCAACACCTGGTGGCGGTAGCCGCCAATCAGCTCGCGGATATAGCCCAACTGCAGGGCGCGGGTCTTGGCGCCGAGGGCCAGGTGCATCATCACCACGATCAGCGCATCCTCGCCTTCGCCGAACCGCACCAGAATTGCCCCACGCCCGGCGGGGCCCGGCAGCGGGTGGTCTTCGAGCAATTGCGGCTTCAGGCGGCTGAGCACGCCGTTGCTGTGCTGGGCAAAACGCCCAAGGTTGCGGTTGAGCTGTTGGTACCAGTAGGGGAAGGCACCCAGCTGGGCCAGATGCTCGACCTGGTTCACGAACCCGGAACGCAGGCTGCCACCATCGGCCTCCTGCAGGGCCACCAGGTCGAAGTCGCTCAACAGCTTGCCGATCTTCTGCAAGTTGCCGGCGCGCCCGTTATGCGGCAGCAGGTGCTGCCAGCTACGGGTCAGGTAATGCCGATAACGCTCGGTGCTGATGCCGACCTGAATGTTGAAGCTGAGCAGCCGCAGGCGACCATCGTCCGGGAGGCCGGGTGCCTGCAGGTGATGCTCGTTGACCTGCGGCTGGTGCAGGCCAATGCCACGCGTAGCTCTGAAGCGGGGCATGGGATACGCCGCTTACTTAGCGGCGCGCTCCTTGGCAATCAGTTGGTCGGCGACATCTAGCACGCCTTCGGGCCCACCTGCGGTACCCAGGTCGAAGCGGTACTTGCCGTCGACGACCATGCTCGGTACGCCAGTGATTTCGTACTTCTTCGCCAGTTCCTTGGCCTGGGCGATCTGGCCCTTGATGGCGAAAGAGTCGAAGGTGGCGAGGAACTTGTCCTTGTCCACGCCCTGGGTGGCGAGGAAATCGGCCATGTCGTTCTTGTCGGTCAGGCGCTTGTGCTGGTTCTGGATAGCGTCGAACACCGCCGCGTGCACCTTTTGCTCAACGCCCATGGCTTCGAGGGTCAGGAACATCTGGCCGTGGGCATCCCATGGGCCACCGAACATGGCCGGTACGCGCTTGAAGTGGACATCCTTGGGCAGTTTTTCGACCCAGGGGTTGAGCGTCGGCTCGAAATGGTAGCAGTGAGGGCAGCCGTACCAGAACAGCTCAACCACTTCGATCTTGCCAGGCACGGAAACCGGAACAGGGTTGCTCAGCTCGATATATTCCTTGCCGGCAGTGGCGGGCTCTGCAGCCTGCACCGCTGTCATACCGAATACGCTGGCGGCGACCAGCGCAGCGCTGAGAATCAGTTTACGCATGCTTTACTCCTGAGCAATCATGGGTCGCCACTACGCGACCTGCCTTGAGACAGGCCGGGAAGGGCTTGAGTTCTGTAGTGTACCGGCTACGCACCGAAAAAAGGGTAGCCCAGCCACCCTTTCATCATTGGCCTGCAACATTAACTGAAAGTTAATGCCAGGCCCCTGAAGGCATGTGCAGCACCTCCAGGACCGCGCCGCCAGTCAGTGCAGACCCTGGATATAGCTGGCCAATGCCTCGATATCGTGGTTGCTCAGCTTGCCGGCAATGGTGCGCATGGTCATGGCATCGCCGTCGTTGGTGCGGTTGCCTTCACGGAAGTCGGTCAACTGTTTGGTCACGTACTGGGCATGCTGCCCACTCAAGTGCGGGAAACCGGCCAGGGCAATACCCGCGCCATTGGGCGAGTGGCAGCCGGTGCAGGCGGGCATGCCTTTTTCCAGGTCACCGCCGTTGAACAGCGCGCGGCCGCGCTCGACCAGTTTGGGGTCGGCAGCCCCCACGCTGCCTTTCTGGCTGGCGAAGTAGGCGGCGATATCGGCCAGGTCCTGATCATTGAACGCAGCCAGCATGCCGGTCATTTCCAGCACGGTACGTTTGCTCGACTTGATGTCGTGCAGTTGTTTTTCCAGGTAGCGCTGGCCCTGGCCAGCCAGTTTCGGGAAGTTGGGTGCCAGGCTGTTGCCGTCGGGGTTGTGGCAGGCGCCACAGACGGCCGTCTTGGCCTGGCCGGCAGCGGCATCGCCTTTGATAGGTTGCGCAGCAGTGGCCGCACCTGCGACACCCAGGGTCAACAGCAGACTCACGACTAGTTTGTTCATCAGCTAATCCAACACGGCTAAGGGTGAAATGTTATGTATCGGGACTGCCACTCATCCAAAGGATGACCAAACGGTAGTCCTCGGCACTGCAGTCCATGCACAATCCACGCGGCGGCATAGCCTTGAAACCCTGGGTCACATGCCGGACGAGTACATCCATACCTTGCGCCAGCCTTGGCTCCCAGGCTGCCCGGTCACCCTGCCTGGGTGCCTGGGGCAATTGCCCGGTGTGGCAAGCCGCACACGTGCGGTTGTACAACACCTCGGCATCCTGTGTAGCCTGTGCGCTGAAATACGGCAGGAACATACCGACAGCTAGCAGCCATTTCGCCAGGCGAAACGACCTGACAGGGTTGGGGGACGCGCTGCGTTCTGATGCGCAAGCTATAGTTCGGCACCCCATGCCCGTTCCCCTTCGCTGGGAGAATGGGCACACAAAAACTGGGGCATTATATACTTCTGTCAGCCAAACGGAAACGACACCGCTTGCCGGCCTAGGCTTTGGCAACACCCACATCGGATATCCCATGCAAGTCAAGAACCCCATCCTCGGCCTCTGCCAGAAAGCCAAATTCGCCCTCAGCGCAGCCAAGGTCGAACAATGCCCGGACGATCAGGGCTACGAGGTGGCCTTTGCGGGCCGTTCCAACGCCGGCAAATCCAGCGCCCTCAACACCCTGACTCATGCCAGCCTGGCGCGCACCTCGAAAACCCCCGGGCGCACCCAGCTGTTGAATTTCTTCAGTCTGGACGATGAACGGCGTTTGGTCGACCTGCCAGGTTACGGTTATGCCAAGGTGCCGATTCCGCTCAAGCAGCACTGGCAGAAGCACCTGGAAGCTTATCTGGGCAGCCGTGAGTGCCTGCGCGGCATCATCCTGATGATGGACGTGCGCCACCCCATGACCGATTTCGACAAGATGATGCTCGACTGGGCCAAGGCCAGCGGCATGCCGATGCACATCCTGCTGACTAAGGCCGACAAGCTGACCCACGGCGCGGGCAAGAACACCTTGTTGAAGGTGCAATCGGAAATTCGCAAGGGCTGGGGCGACGGCGTCACCATCCAGCTGTTCTCGGCGCCCAAGCGCCTGGGCGTGGAAGAGGCCTATCGGGTGCTGGCGGGCTGGATGGAGCTGGAAGACAAGCCAGTAGCCTGAGGCCTGCAGCGCGGGGCATGGCCTGGGCTTCGCCCAGGCTCAGGCCGAATTGCGGGCAAAAAAAACCCCGGACTTCGTATGGGGAGGGGGAAGTTCGGGGTCCAAGTCCGGACCGCTAGGGCGGGGTCCAGATATCTGCCAACACTTAACACAACATAGGAGCATCGAAAGGCTTCACCAGCCATTCAGTTACTCTGAGTTCCGCTTCACTGGTTTAGTTCCGAAGCCCTGAAAACTATTTGCGATAGTTTCATGAAAGCTCAGCACCGCGCGCGCCAGCGCTGCCAGGATCCGCATCACCACATCGCGAATCCTATACAGCTTTTCCCGCTCAATCAGTGAGCTTCGTCCCAGTTCGCGCCAATTCCTGCTTCGACCAGCAGCGGCACATCCAGCTGCGCCGCCTTGCTCATGTGCTGGCGAATTTCATCTTTGACCTGTTCAACCAGGTCCTCGCGCACCTCAAGCACCAGTTCGTCGTGAACCTGCAGGATCACCCGCGCGTCCAGGCCGCTCTCGCTCAGCCAGTTATCCACGTTGACCATGGCGCGCTTGATGATGTCGGCGGCGGTACCCTGCATGGGGGCGTTGATGGCGGTACGCTCCGCCCCTTTGCGCAGGGCCGGGTTCTTGGCGTTGATGTCTGGCAGGTAGAGGCGGCGGCCAAACAGGGTTTCGACAAACCCTTGCTCGGCGGCCTGGGTGCGGGTGCGCTCCATGTAGGCCAGCACGCCGGGGTAGCGGGCGAAATAACGGTCGATATAGTCCTGGGACTGCTTGCGGTCGACGCCGATCTGCTTGGCCAGGCCAAATGCGCTCATGCCGTAGATCAGGCCGAAGTTGATGGCCTTGGCTTTGCGACGCTGATCAACGGTGACGTTTTCCAGGGCTACACCAAAGACCTCCGCCGCCGTGGCACGGTGCACGTCCAGGTCGTTGCGGAAGGCGTGCAGCAGGCCTTCGTCCTTGGCCAGGTGGGCCATGATGCGCAACTCGATCTGCGAGTAGTCGGCGGCCAGCAGCTTGTAGCCTGGGCTTGCGATGAACGCCTGGCGGATTCGGCGGCCCTCGGCGGTACGGATCGGGATGTTCTGCAGGTTCGGGTCGCTGGACGACAGCCGGCCAGTCGCCGCCACCGCTTGCTGGTAAGAGGTGTGAATACGCCCGGTACGCGGGTTGATCTGCCCCGGCAGCTTGTCGGTGTAAGTGCTCTTGAGCTTGCTCAGGCTGCGGTACTGCATCAGTACTTCAGGCAGTGGGTAACCCAGCTCCGCCAGCTCGTCGAGCACCGCTTCGGCCGTAGACGGCTGGCCTTTGGCGGTCTTGCTTAGCACCGGCATGCCCAGCTTGTCGTACAGGATCGCCCCCAGTTGCTTGGGCGAGCCCAGGTTGAACTCCTCGCCTGCCAGCTCGTAGGCCCGCCGTTCCAGTTCGGCCATTTTCTCACCCAGCTCACCGCTCTGGACGTGCAGCAGGGCTGCATCGACCAGTGCGCCCTGGCGTTCGATCTTGGCCAGTACCGGCACCAGCGGCATCTCGATGTCCATCAGCACCGGCTGCAGGCTTGGGGTCTGGGTCAGGCGGGCCTGTAACGCATGGTGCAGGCGCAGGGTGATGTCAGCGTCTTCGGCAGCGTAGGGGCCCGCCTTGTCCAGGTCGATCTGGTTGAACGTAAGCTGCTTGGCGCCCTTGCCGGCGATATCCTCGAAGGCGATGGTAGTGTGGTCCAGATACTTTTGCGCCAGGCTGTCCATGTCATGCCGGGTGGCCGTGGAGTTCAGCACGTAGGACTCGAGCATGGTGTCATAGGCAACACCGCGCATGGCGATGGCGGGCGAGCCGTTGGCAAGGATGTTGATATCGTATTTGGCATTCTGCCCGACCTTGGCCTTGACCGGGTCTTCCAGCAGGGGCTTCAAGGCCAGCAGCACGGCGTCGCGGTCCAGCTGGGACGGCGCGCCCTCGTAGTCGTGGGCCAGCGGAACGTAGGCCGCTTCATGGGGCGCCACCGCGAACGACAGGCCGACCAATTGGGCCTTCTGGGCGTCCAGGCCGGTGGTTTCGGTGTCGAACGCGAACAGCGGCGCCTGGCGCAGCTTCTCCAGCCAGGCATCGAAGCGTGCCTGGTCGAGGATGGTTTCGTACTTCGGCTCGACCTTGGCCACCGGCTCCGCGACCGGCGCAACGTCATCCCCCACCCTGGCAGCCTCCCGCTGCACGTCGGCAACCCAGCTCTTGAACTCCATCTCGGTGTACAGCGCCAGCAGCGCATCGCGGTCAGGCTCGCCGCACACCAGCGCCTCGACCTCGACGTCCAGCGGCACGTCGACCTTGATGGTAGCCAGCTCGTACGACAGGAACGCCGCCTCGCGGTGCTCTTCCAGCTTGGCCGGCAGGGTCTTGGCACCGCGAATGGCCAGTGCCGGCACCTTGTCGAGGTTGGCGTACAGGTCGCTGAGGCCACCACCGATACCGGTCAGCAGGCCCACGGCGGTTTTCTCGCCCACACCGGGCACACCGGGGATGTTGTCGACCTTGTCACCCATCAGCGCCAGGAAGTCGATGATGTGCTCCGGGCCGACGCCAAACTTCTCATGCACGCCCGCCACATCCAGCACGCTACCAGTCATGGTATTGACCAAGGTAATGTGGCCATCCACCAGCTGCGCCATGTCCTTGTCACCGGTCGAGATGATGACCGGGCGGCCCAACGCGGCGCTGCTGCGCGCCAAGGTGCCGATCACGTCGTCGGCCTCGACCCCTTCGACGCACAGCAGCGGGTAGCCAAGGGCCTTGACGCTGGCGTGCAGCGGCTCGATCTGCACCCGCAGGTCGTCGGGCATGCTCGGGCGGTTGGCCTTGTATTCGGCGAACATGGCGTCACGGAACGTGCCGCCCTTGGCGTCGAAAACCACGGCAAAGAGGCTGTCGGGGTATTGCTTGCGCAGGCTCTTGAGCATGTTCAACACACCCTTCACCGCACCGGTCGGCATGCCCTTGGACGTGGTCAGCGGCGGCAGCGCGTGAAAGGCGCGGTACAGGTAGGAGGAACCGTCCACCAGGACGAGGGGCGCTTGGCTCATGAGCAGAATCAACCTTTTCGACGGGTCCGGCGCTAGAATAGCCAGAATCATTGACGACAAAGGGACTAGGTTATCATGCGTACACTCAATCGCCTGTTACTGCTCGGCCTGTTGGCAACCACGCCAGTCGTCACCCTGGCGGCGGAAGACGCCCCCTCGGCCGATCCCGAGGTGACCATTCGCACGGAAGGCGACAAGACCATCCAGGAATACCGGCAGAACGGCTTCCTGTATGCGATCAAGATCACACCGAAAAACGGCAAGCCTTATTTCCTGGTACGCGCCGATGGCACCGATGCCAACTTCATTCGATCCGACCAGCCGGACATGCTGATTCCGTCCTGGAAGATCTTCGAGTGGTAATCTGACGCGCACCGTTCACATCAACCCGGCACTTCCCGGCGGAAGTGCCCGTATGGGCAATTTTTCATCATGTCAGTCTTCACCCCCGTGACCCGGCCTGAGCTGGAAACCTTTCTGGCACCGTACGCGCTGGGCCGCCTGCTCGACTTCCAGGGCATAGCCGCCGGCACCGAGAACAGCAATTTCTTCGTCAGCCTCGAACAGGGGGAGTTCGTGCTGACGTTGATCGAACGCGGGCCCAGCGAGGACATGCCGTTCTTCATCGAGCTGCTCGACACCCTGCACGCAGCCGACATGCCGGTGCCCTATGCCATTCGTGACCGCGACGGCAACGGCCTGCGCGAGCTGTGTGGCAAGCCAGCATTGCTGCAGCCAAGACTCTCAGGCAAGCACATCAAGGCGCCCAACGCGCAACACTGCGCCCAGGTGGGTGAACTGCTGGCGCATATTCACCTGGCCACCCGCGGCCGCATCATCGAGCGCCGCACCGACCGTGGCCTGGACTGGATGCTGGCTTCAGGCGCCGAGCTGCTGCCACGCCTGACTGCCGAGCAAGCCGCGCTGCTGCAACCGGCCCTGAACGAAATCAGCGCACACAAGGCGCAGATCCTGGCGCTGCCGCGGGCCAACCTGCATGCCGACCTGTTCCGCGACAACGTGATGTTCGAAGGCACCCACCTGACTGGCGTGATCGACTTCTACAACGCCTGCTCCGGGCCGATGCTGTATGACATCGCCATCACCGTGAACGATTGGTGCCTGGATGAGCAGGGTGCAATCGACATGCCGCGTGCCCAGGCGCTGCTGGCGGCCTATGCCGCACTGCGGCCGTTCACCGCTGCCGAGGCCGAGCTGTGGCCTGAGATGTTGCGGGTAGGCTGCGTGCGCTTCTGGCTGTCGCGGCTGATTGCGGCAGAATCATTTGCTGGGATGGATGTGATGATCCATGACCCGAGCGAATTCGAAGTGCGTTTGGCACAGCGCCAGCAGGTGGCTTTGCACCTGCCATTTGCCCTCTAGCCCTTCTTCTGCCTCTTCGCGGGTACCTGTGGGAGCGGGCGTGCCCGCGAAGAGGCCGGAACAGGCTTACAACTGCTCCAGGCACCCAGCCAAGTCGCCACCCAGCTTCTCCAGCAAGCGCTCATAACCCTTGCCATCCACCGGGTCAGTACCACCCAGTGCATCCAGCTCGGCCAACCGCACCGGTAGGCCGGCAGTCAGGGTCTCGGCTAGGCGCGGGCGCAGTGGCGGCTCGCTGAACACGCAGGTCTTGCCCACTTCCTGCAGGCGCTTGCGCATGGCAGCGACATGCTGAGCGCCCGGCTGCACCTCGGACGCCACGCTGAAAACGCCGGTATGCTCCAGACCATACTCCGCCTCGAAGTAGTCGAACGCCTCATGGAACACGAAGTACGGCTTGTCAGCGATGCCCGCCACCCGCGCTTTGATTCGCTCATCCAGCGCATCCATACGGTCTGAAAAGACCTTCAGGTTGCTCTGGTAGCGCGCCGCATTGGCGGGATCGGCCTGGGCCAGGTCCGCAGCCATTTTCCCCGCGATTACCCGCGCGTTGACCGACGATAGCCACAGGTGCGCGTCCAGGCTACCTGGGCGGTGGTCATGGTCATGCTCATCGTGGTCCGCTTCCTCATGGGAATGGCTGTCTTCGCCAAAGTGGCGCAGCTTCATGCCTGGCAGCGACTGCACGGCCACGGTTGCCTTGCTGCGACTGCCCAATACGCGTGGCAGGAAGCTCTCCATGTCCGGGCCGATCCAGTACAGCAGGTCGGCATCGCCCACCCGCCGTACGTCGGATGGGCGCAGGGCGTAGTGGTGCGGCGAAGCACCTGGCGGCAGCAATACCTCAGGGCTGCCAACACCCTCCTGCACGGCAGCGGCAATCTGTTGCAGCGGCTTGATGCTGGTCAGCACACGGACATCGGCCTGGGCCGAACAGGCGATGAATGCGACAAAAAGGACTAGAAATCGGGACACGGTGAATACTCGAGTCGTGAGAAACGGGTAACATAATAACGTCTCCATACAGAATCGTCGCTGCCCATGTCCATCACGCCGCTGGCCAACCGTCCCCATGATCACTCCCATTGCGTGCATAGCGCACTGGCTGAAGCTGATGCCTTGTGCACCCGCCAGGGCCTGCGCCTGACCGCGCTACGCCGCCGGGTGCTGGAGCTGGTATGGCAAAGCCATAAGCCGCTGGGTGCCTACGACATCCTTGCCGTGCTCAGCGAGCAGGACGGCCGCCGCGCTGCACCGCCCACGGTGTACCGCGCACTGGACTTCCTGCTGGAAAACGGCCTGGTGCACCGCATTGCCTCGCTCAACGCGTTCATCGGCTGCAGCCACCCTGAGCACGTGCACCAGGGCCAGTTCCTGATTTGCCGTGCATGCCACGTCGCCATCGAGCTGGAGCAACACAGCATCAGCGAGGCCATCATCGACAGCGCCAAGGGCGTGGGCTTCACGGTCGAGACCCAAACCGTGGAAGTGGTCGGCCTGTGCGGCAGTTGCCGGAGCGCGGCATGAGCGATGCTCTGATCCGCCTGGAACAGGTGGGCGTCAGCTATGGCGGCGAGGCGGTGCTCGACAGCATCGACCTGTCGGTGGCGCCCCGCCAGATCGTCACCCTGATAGGCCCCAATGGCGCGGGCAAGACCACCTTGGTGCGCGCCGTGCTCGGGCTGCTCAAGCCGCACCGCGGCACGGTGTGGCGCAAGCCCAAGCTGCGTATCGGCTACATGCCGCAAAAAATCCAGGTCGATGCCACTCTGCCGCTTTCCGTGCTGCGCTTCCTGCGCCTGGTGCCGGGGGTAGACCGGGCAGCAGCCGTATCGGCCCTGCAGGAAGTGGGCGCCGAACAGGTCATCGACAGCCCGATCCAGACCATCTCCGGTGGCGAGATGCAGCGCGTCCTGCTGGCGCGTGCCTTGTTGCGCGCGCCGCAGTTGCTGGTACTCGACGAGCCGGTGCAAGGGGTGGATGTGGTCGGCCAGACCGAGCTGTACAACCTCATCACCCGGCTGCGCGACCGCCATGGTTGCGGCGTGTTGATGGTGTCGCACGACCTGCACCTGGTCATGAGCGCCACCGACCAGGTGGTGTGCCTCAACCGCCATGTCTGCTGCTCGGGTCACCCGGAACAAGTCAGCAACGACCCAGCCTTTGTCGAACTGTTCGGGCAGAACGCACCTAGCCTGGCTGTTTATCACCACCATCACGACCACAGCCACGACCTGCATGGCTCGGTGGTCGCCCCCGGCCCCCACGTTCACGGAGAGCATTGCAAGCATGGCTGATTTTCTTCTTTACGCCTTGCTTGCAGGCCTGTCCCTGGCCGTTGTCGCGGGCCCGCTCGGCTCTTTCGTGGTATGGCGGCGCATGGCGTATTTCGGCGACACCCTGTCCCATGCCGCATTACTGGGCGTGGCCATGGGTTTCGCACTGGATGTAAGCCCGGCCCTGGCGGTCACCGTTGGCTGCCTGTTGCTGGCGGTGCTGCTGGTGACCCTGCAGCAACGCCAGCCGCTGGCCTCCGACACCCTGCTCGGCATACTAGCCCCAAGTACCTTGTCACTGGGCCTGGTGGTGCTCAGCTTCATGCACGATGTGCGTATCGACCTGATGGCCTACCTGTTCGGCGACCTGCTGGCCATCAGTACCACCGACCTGGCCTGGATCCTCGGCGGCAGTGCGCTGGTGCTGCTGTTACTGGGCGTTCTCTGGCGGCCGCTGTTGGCGGTTACCGTGCATGAGGAACTGGCCATGGTCGAAGGCCTACCCGTAGCCGGCCTGCGCCTGGCGCTGATGCTGCTGATTGCAGTGGTGATCGCCGTGGCCATGAAGATCGTCGGCGTGCTGCTGATCACCTCGCTGTTGATCATCCCCGCGGCTGCGGCGCAGCGCCACGCCCGCTCGCCCGAGCAGATGGCGCTGGGTGCCAGCCTGCTGGGCATCACCGCGGTCTGCGGTGGCCTGGCCATGTCCTGGTTCAAGGACACCCCCGCCGGGCCGTCGATCGTGGTCTGCGCAGCGGTGCTATTCTTGCTGAGCCTGGCCCTGCCAAAGCGCTGATTACAGGGCGTGCTCACGCACGCCTTGCAACCTTTTCCCGGGTAAAGGGTCTGTAAGACCTGTTTTCGAGCGTGCGCACCTGGGTGTAGACTTGCTCGCTTTTTGCGCAAATAGAGAATCGCAGGAATGAAGCCGTTCGCCTCCCGTTATCTGCTTGTTGCCGCGTTTTCCCTGTTCCTGGCTGCCTGTTCCAGTGCGCCGGTGGAACAGGCCACCGCACCTGCCCAAGCCGATGCCTGGCAGCAGTTGCAACAAAACATCGCCAGCAACGAGCTGGCCACCGCCGAAGACCAGCTGGCTGCCCTGCAGGCCCAGGCGCCCGACGACGCACGCCTGGAGCAGTACCAGCGCCAACTGGCCGAAGCCTACCTGCAGCGTAGCCAGATCGTGCTGCAAAAAGGCGACGTGAATGCCGCTGCAACGGCCTTGGCCCGTGCCCGGGCGCTGATGCCGCAAGCCCCTGCGGTGACCGGGGGCGACGCCGTGAGCCAGGCGCGCAAGGCCGAGCTGGCCAAAGCCGAAGCGGCGCTGAAGGCCGCCGAGGCCAAGCCCAAGGCGCTGATCATCGACCCCACCGCACCCAGCACCGTGGTGGCCCTGAAAACCACCGACAGCCGCGCCATGCGCCGCCAACTGGATGACATTGCGGCAGACGTGGTGAGCTATGACTGTGAAGTGGTGTTCCAAGTGCCGCGCACCCACGACGCGCCCTGGCTGAAAATCTTGCTGGAGAAGCGCGTGCGCAAGATCGACAGCGGGTTTGAGCTGAAGCAGAAGCATGAAATTCAGCGCTCGCTGCCGGCGCAGGTGGTTCTGGTGCCGCATCAGCGCTGAGAACGCTGGGCGCTTCGCCTAATGCCTGTCAGTTAAGGGTTACTGGGGCTGCTTTGCAGCCCTTCGCGGGCACGCCCGCTCCCTCATGTTTCGGCGCTGAACTCAAGAAATGCGCGATCCCCTGTAGGAGCGGACGTGCCCGCGAAGGGCCGCAAAGCGGCCCCAAATTACTTAACTGACTGGCATTAGGCCGGCACAGCCTCCGCAGCAGCCTCCCGCTCCCAAACCCGATGCCCCTCTACCGCCTTGACGAAGGCATCCATCACTTTCTGGTCATCCCCCACCAGCAGGCCCTTGTCCTCCTTGAGCCCCAGGCCGCTGACCAGGTCTTGGGTCAGCACCATCGCCTTGAGGTGCTTGTAGCCTTCCAGCAGGAAGTGCTTGGCCAGGCCGCTGGCGGCCATTGCATCGGTGGAGGCTTT
This sequence comes from Pseudomonas sp. NY5710, assembly GCF_013305665.1. NCBI lineage: Bacteria > Pseudomonadati > Pseudomonadota > Gammaproteobacteria > Pseudomonadales > Pseudomonadaceae > Pseudomonas > Pseudomonas sp. NY5710. Next base: position 72,426 of record NZ_CP045554.1, on the reverse strand, counting down.
GCCCGCCGGCACCACAACCCCGTCGAACATGATCGATGGCATCCCCTCCATCGACGCATCCACCGGCAACTGCTTGCCATCCGAAGCCTGCACCGGCGCCGAAGTCGGCCCCAACAGCATCGGCCGCGCGCTGTGCGCCTCCAGCGCCTTGACCAGCCGGTCCACGCTCGCTGCATCCACGCCATTGGCCACCAGCACGGCAATTTTGCGCCCCTTGATTCCCACCGAACCAGGGTGGTTCATTTGGCTCAAAGCAGGCGATTGTGCCAGCTGACTGCCCTTCACCTGTACGGTGCCCGCTTTAGGTGCAGGCAGGCCCAGGTTGGCTGCCACCGCCGCCGCCAGCTTCAAGTCGATATTGGCGAGAATCTCATTCACTTCCCGCACACGTATGTGCTCACGCTCAACTTTGCCAAGTTCAAAGCTGTAGGCCTTGATGATGTGATGCTGCTCGGTAGGGCTCATGCTGTGGAAGAACAGCCGCGCCTGCGAGAAGTGATCACCAAACGACTCGCTGCGCTGGCGGATCTTGTGCGCATCGATTCGCTCCTGATAACTCTCGAAGCCGCCATCCTGGGCCGCAGGCGGGGTTTCCTTGGGCCAGCCGCCGTCGATCGAGTTTGGCTCGTAGGAGGCCCGGCCCTTGTGCACGACATGCTGGTGCAGCGCATCGCGCTGGTTATTGTGGTTCGGGGCTACTGGTCGGTTGATTGGGATCTGGTGGAAGTTCGGTCCACCCAACCGGCTGATCTGTGTGTCGGTGTACGAGAACAACCGGCCCTGCAGCAGCGGGTCGTTGGTAAAGTCGATACCCGGCACGATATGCCCTGGGCAGAACGCTACCTGTTCGACTTCGGCAAAGAAGTTGTCCGGGTTGCGGTTGAGCACCATCTTGCCCAGCGGCGTGACCGGTACCAGCTCCTCGGGGATGATCTTGGTCGGGTCGAGCAGGTCGAAGTCGAATTTGTGCTCATCGGCTTCCGCTACAATTTGCACCCCGAGTTCCCATTCCGGGTAATCGCCAGTTTCGATCGCCTCCCAAAGGTCGCGGCGTTGGAAGTCGGTATCCTTGCCAGCCAGTTTCTGCGCCTCGTCCCACAATAAAGAATGCACACCCTGGCGTGGCTTCCAGTGGAACTTGACGAAGCTGGCAACGCCCTGAGCGTTGATCAGGCGGAAGGTGTGCACGCCAAAACCTTCCATCATCCGCAAGCTACGCGGAATGGCGCGGTCGGACATGGCCCACATCACCATGTGGGCCGATTCCGGAACCAGAGAGACGAAATCCCAGAACGTGTCGTGGGCTGAGCCCCCTGTAGGTATTTCGTTATGAGGCTCAGGTTTGACCGCATGCACGAAATCCGGAAACTTTATTGCATCCTGGATGAAGAAAACCGGCATGTTATTGCCGACCAGGTCGAAGTTACCTTCATCGGTATAAAACTTGACCGCGAACCCGCGCACATCGCGCACGGTGTCACCGGAGCCACGGGGGCCTTGGACAGTGGAAAAACGCACGAATACCGGGGTGAGTTTTTCCGGGTCGCTCAAGAAGCCTGCCTTGGTCAGCTCGGCATGGTTGCCATAGCTCTGGAAGTAGCCATGGGCGCCCGTACCGCGGGCATGCACGATACGCTCAGGGATACGCTCGTGGTCAAAGTGCGTGATCTTCTCGCGCATGATGAAGTCTTCAAGCAGCGAGGGGCCACGATCACCCGCCTTCAAGGTGTTCTGGTTATCGGCGATGCGCACACCCTGATTGGTGCGCAGGGCCTGGCCGGTGGCATCGCTGCGCACATCCTCCAGGCTTTGCAGCTTGGCGTTGGTGTTGGCACGATCAGGCGTGTCGGTACCGGCGAGCTGGCTCTGTTTCGGCGAATCCGGCTTCTTGCTGGGCATCGGGGCTCTCCTCATCAGTCATCAGGCTGCCCTTAGGGCATGTTCAAGTAGTGACCGGAGGGGGCTTGGTTGCGTTCAATCCACTTTACCGGTTGTCGCGATATGCCCGAAGGATTGGTGCCTGACGAAATAAATGCTAAGAACAGCCGGGGGAAAAGGCTAAAATGCGCCACCCCAGCCAACCGCTGACCCAAATTCCATGCGCCCCACAAGGTTCGCTACGTGATCGAGTTCCAACAGGTACACAAGACCTACCGCGTTGCAGGTAGGGAAATCCCCGCATTGAATCCGACCAGCCTGGCCATCGAAGATGGCCAGGTGTTCGGCCTTATCGGCCACTCCGGCGCCGGCAAGAGCACCATGCTGCGTTTGATCAACCGCCTCGAAGAGCCTTCCGGCGGCAAGATCATCGTCGATGGCGAAGACGTTACCGCGTTCAACGCCAGCCAGCTGCGGGGCTTTCGCCAGCAGGTCGGGATGATTTTCCAGCACTTCAACCTGCTGGCCTCCAAAACCGTCGCCGACAACGTGGCACTGCCACTGACCCTGGCCGGCGAGCTGTCGCGCGGCGAAATCGACAAGCGCGTCACCGAACTGCTGGCCCGCGTCGGGCTCTCGGACCACGCCAAAAAGTACCCGGCGCAGTTGTCGGGTGGCCAGAAGCAGCGCGTCGGTATCGCCCGCGCCCTGTCTACCAACCCCAAAATCCTGCTGTGCGACGAGGCCACCAGCGCCCTCGACCCGCAGACCACGGCTTCGGTCCTGCAGCTGCTGGCTGAAATCAACCGTGAGCTGAAGCTGACCATCGTGCTGATCACTCACGAAATGGACGTGATCCGCCGGGTCTGCGACCGCGTGGCGGTGATGGACGCAGGGCAGATCGTCGAGCAGGGCTCGGTGGCCGAGGTATTCCTGCACCCGCAGCACGCCACCACCAAGCGCTTCGTCCAGGAAGACGAGCAGGTCGACGAAGGCGAGCAACGCGACGATTTCGCCCACGTCCCGGGCCGCATCGTGCGCCTGACCTTCCAGGGCGATGCCACCTACGCACCGTTGCTGGGCACCGTGGCCCGTGAAACCGGTGTGGACTACAGCATCCTTGCCGGGCGTATCGACCGCATCAAGGATATCCCCTATGGCCAGCTCACCCTCGCCCTGATCGGCGGTGACATGGAAGCGGCGTTCGCCCACTTCAAGGCAGCTGACGTACATATGGAGGTACTGCGTTGATGGACGCCCTGAATTTCTTTGCCAACGTCGACTGGGCCGAAATCTGGCTGGCCACCGTCGATACCATGATCATGCTGTTCGGCTCGCTGTTCTTCACCGTGCTGCTCGGCTTGCCCTTGGGCGTGCTGCTGTTCCTCTGCGGCCCGAAGCAGATGTTCGAACAGAAGGGCGTGTATGCGCTGCTGTCGCTGGTGGTGAACATTCTGCGCTCGCTGCCGTTCATCATCCTGCTGATCGTGATGATCCCGATCACGGTGCTGATCACCGGCACCTCGCTGGGTGTCGCCGGCGCCATTCCGCCGTTGGTAGTGGGTGCTACGCCGTTCTTCGCACGGCTAGTGGAAACTGCCCTGCGGGAAGTGGACCGCGGCATCATCGAGGCGACGCAGTCGATGGGCGCCACCACCCGCCAGATCATCACCAGCGCGCTGCTGCCTGAGGCCCGTCCGGGTATCTTCGCCGCCATCACCGTCACCGCCATCACCCTGGTTTCGTACACCGCCATGGCCGGTGTGGTCGGTGCCGGCGGCCTCGGCGACCTAGCGATCCGCTTCGGTTACCAGCGTTTCCAGACCGACGTGATGGTGGTCACCGTGGTACTGCTGCTGGTACTGGTGCAAGTGCTGCAAAGCGTGGGCGACAAACTGGTTGTACATTTTTCCCGTAAGTAACCCCAATGGGGTCGGCCAGGCCGACCCGTTCGGGGGCCGTCGCGGCCCTCACAAGGAGTGATCAATGAAGAAGCTGCTTGCTGTTGTCGCCGCTGTCGCGGCCTTCTCGGCCAATGCTGCCGAAACCCTGACCGTCGCCGCTACCCCGGTGCCACACGCCGAGATCCTCAACTTCGTCAAACCGGCGCTGGCCAAAGAGGGCGTGGAACTGAAGGTCAAGGAGTTCACCGACTACATTCAGCCGAACGTGCAGGTGGCGGAAAAGCGCCTGGACGCCAACTTCTTCCAGCACCAGCCGTACCTGGATGAATTCAACAAGGCCAAGGGCACCGACCTGGTGAGCGTGGAAGGCGTGCACATCGAGCCACTGGGCGTTTACTCGACCAAGATCAAGAAACTGGACGAACTGCCTTCCGGGGCTACCGTGGTCATCCCGAATGATGCCACCAACGGCGGCCGCGCCCTGTTGCTGCTGGACAAGGCCGGCGTGATCAAGCTCAAGGACAACAAGAACATCCTGTCGACCGTGAAGGACGTTGCCGATAACCCGAAGAACATCAAGTTCCGTGAACTGGAAGCCGCCACCATCCCGCGTGTGCTGACCCAGGTGGACGCGGCCCTGATCAACACCAACTACGCGCTGGAAGCCAAGCTGAACCCCGAAAAAGATGCCCTGGCCATTGAAGGCAGCGATTCGCCCTATGTGAACATCCTCGTAGCCCGCCCGGACAACAAGGACTCGGACGCGATGAAAAAGCTGGCAACGGCGCTGCACTCGTCTGAAGTGAAGCAGTTCATTACCGAGAAGTACAAGGGCGCTGTGGTTCCGGCGTTTTAAGCCTCGCAATCGCACTGGATTCTTCGCGGGCACGCCCGCTCCCACAGGGACATCGCTAGCCTCAGGCCTTGTGATGTCCCAGTGGGAGCGGGCGTGCCCGCGAAGCTTTCAATGCCCCATCAATCCCGTTTGACCAACTCAGGCAACTGCGCCACCAGCTTCTGGTTGTTGAACGGCGCCCGAATGAACCCACGCTGACGCCCGTCCGGCCCGACGACCGCCAGGTTGCCGCTGTGGTCCACGGTGTAGCCAGGCTTGCTGGTATCTGCCGGAATGAATGGAATGCTCAGGGCATTGGCCAGCTTCTGGGTATCTTCGATCGACCCCGCCACCCCAATGAAGTCCTTGTCGAAATAACCCAGGTACTGCTTCAGCTGGTTCGGCGTGTCGCGGTTCGGGTCGACGCTCACCAACACCACTTGCAAACGGTCGACGGCGTCCTTGGGCAGCTCGCTCTTCACCTGGCGCAATTGGGCCAGGGTGGTCGGGCAGATGTCCGGGCAGTAGGTGTAGCCAAAGAACAGCAGCGACCACTTGCCTTTCAGTTCATTCAGGTGCACCGGCTGGCCATCCTGGTTGGTCATGGTTACATCTGCCACGGCGCGGCTTTGCGGCAACAGGATGATACCGGCATCGATCAGCTCGGCAGGGTTGGGCTGGTCGCGACCATTGAGCACTTTATTGACGGTGAGGCCCATGATCAGCGCGACCAGGGCAACGAGGACAAAGACGGTTTTCTGGGTTCGGGTCATAGGTTCAGCAACAGGTAGTGGTCGAGAAGCAACGCGATGAACAGCGCGAACAGGTACACGATAGAGTACTTGAAGGTGCCGATCGCTGCGTGCGGCCGGCTGCCACGGTACAACACCCAGGCCCATCGCAGGAAGCGCAGGCCCAGGGCCAGGGCACAGGCCAGGTACAGCAGGCCGCTCATGTGGATGGCGTAGGGCAACAGGCTCACCGCCAGCAATATCAGGGTGTACAGCAGGATGTGCAGCTTGGTGTAGCGCTCACCGTGGGTCACCGGCAGCATCGGAATGTCGGCCTTGGCGTATTCCTCCTTGCGGTGGATGGCCAGGGCCCAGAAGTGCGGTGGGGTCCAGGCGAAGATGATCAGCACCAGCAGCAACGGCTCGGCACTGACCTGGCCACTGACCGCGACCCAGCCCAGAAGGGGTGGGGCAGCGCCGGCCAGGCCGCCAATCACGATATTCTGCGGCGTGGCACGCTTTAGAAAACCGGTGTAGAGCACCGCATAGCCAAGCAGCGAGGCCAGGGTCAGCCAGGCAGTGAGGGCATTGGTGAAAATCAGCAACAGGGCCATGCCCAGCAGCGCCAGCGCCAGGGCAAACAGCAAGGCGGGCAAGGGTTCGACACGGCCTTGGGCCAGCGGCCGCTTGCGGGTACGCGCCATCAGCGCATCGATGCGCCGGTCGACCACATGGTTGACCACTGCCGCGCCACCCGCGCACAGGCCGATACCCAGGTTGCCGAACAACAACACACCCCAGCCCACCCCCGCACGGGTAGCGAGGAACATGCCCGCCAACGAGGTGATCAACATCAGCACAACCACCTTGGGCTTGGTCAACTCCAGGTAATCGCGCCAGCTGGCCCGCTGGGTGCTCAGAAGCGTCGCCACGACTCGTTCCTCATATGATGGGAAATGCCGACGCCGGTCACTGGCCGCAAGCGCCAGCCTTGGCCGACACCTACGCGTACCTTGTCGACCACCCGAATGCGGTAGTTCACCAGCACCATGCACAGCAACAGCAAAGCCCCACCGGCGTTGTGCGCCACCGCTATGGCCAGCGGCAGGTGCAGCAGCACATTGCTGATGCCCAGGCCCACCTGCACGGCCAACGCCAGCAACACCAGCCGGGCCAGGCCGCCCAAACCACAGCGCTGCAGCTTCCAGCTGAGCATCAGCAGCACGCAGGTGACCACCAGCGCGCCCAGCCGGTGGCTGACATGGATGGCCGTGCGCGCATCACTGTCCAGCTGCCCCCCCAGGTAGTTGGGGCCAACATGCTGGGTCAGGTGGAAACCATTGCTGAAGTCCGCCGCCGGCCACCACTGGCCATGGCAGGTGGGCAGGTCGATACAGGCAACCGCTGCGTAGTTGGCACTGACCCAGCCACCCAAGGCGATCTGCCCGATCACCACCAGCAAGGCCAGCGCAGCGACCCGCCGCAGGCTGAGCGGTAATTTGGGCAACGGCGCAAAGGCCCGCGAAAGCCGCAGGGTTAACAGGAACAGCAGGCTCAGCGTGGTGAAGCCCCCCAGCAAGTGGGCGGTGACGACCTGCGGCCAAAGCTTCAGGGTGACCGTCCACATGCCGAACGCCGCCTGGGCCAGCACCACACCCAGCAACAGCACAGGCAGGCGATAGGGTTGCCCGTCGCTGTGGTGCCGGCGCACTGCCTGCAAGGCGAGCAAGGCGATGACCACGGCCAGGCTGCCCGCGAAGTAACGATGAACCATTTCGGCCCAACCCTTGGCTGCCTCGACCGGGTGTTCGGGAAAGTGCAGTTCGGCATGGGCCAGCTGCGCTTCGCTTTTCGGCACGCTGATGAAACCGTAGCAACCGGGCCAGTCGGGGCAACCGAGGCCGGCGTGGGTCAGGCGGGTATAGGCACCGAGCAGGACGACCAGCAGTGCCAGCAGGGTGGCGCACACAGCAAGGCGGAATCCGGGTCTGGCCATGGCAGGCTCCTAGCCGATATTAGACAGCTTGAGCAGATGGCGCAGGTCATCCAGCACATGCTTGCCGTTGACCTTGGCGCCGTAGCGCAGCACCAGGTTGCCGTGCGGATCGACGATCCACAGCTGCGGTGCAACCTCGCCAACCTGCTTGAGGTAGCGCGGCGCATCCAGCGGGTAGCGTTGCAATTGCGGGTACTCGCGCCCGAGCAGGGCCTGGTAGTCGGCGCTCAGCGGCTGGGCGGCGGCCAGCGCATGGCTGGCCCGGCTGGCATCACGGCCCAGGCCGACCTGGATCTGCCGGGCCAGGTACACCAGCCGCTGGCATTCGTCGGCACAGGCCTGCGGCGCGCTGACCAGCAACTGCCAGCGCCCGTCTTCGCCGGCCACGCCCAGGTCGGCACGGCTCTCACCGTTGCCGATCATGGCGCCGTGGTAACTGCGGCCCTCCGGCACCCAGAAGTTGAGTTTGTACATGCTGGTGGCCAGGACCATCGGGCCAAGCACCACCAGAAGAATCAGCAACAGCTGCAGACGCCCGCGGGCTTTGGGTTTGCTACGTTCAGGCACGTCCAGTGGAGTGGCGGTGGCCATGGCTTTTCTCCTTGTTTTGGCGCCAGCCGAAATAGAGGTAGAGCAGCACCAGGGTGATCGCCAGGGCAAACCACTGCACGGCGTAACCCATGTGTTTTTCCGGGCCCATGGCCACGATGGGCCAGCCCAGGCGGTAGCTTGCCGGGCCAGGTTCCAGGCGCAGTTCGTGGGCGAACCCCTCACGCCCGAGCTGCGCCCACAGTTGCGCCGCGTCGATGGCGGTCAACAGGTGCGGCCACTGGCCGCCGACGGGGTCCGGGTGCAGCTGGAACGTGTTGCCGGGTGCCACATACACCGAGGCGTCGAGGGCCAAGGCCTGGGCAGGGGTATCGAATTGCACCGGTACGCGGCGGTCCGGCCAGGCAAGCCAGCCGCGATTGACCAGCAGCCACAGGCCGCTGGCCTGGTCGTGGAAGGGTTGCAGCAATTCGACACCGGCCTGACCGTCGCGCACGCGGTTGTCCAGCAGCACGCTGTGCTCGCCGTCGAAGCGGCCGTACAGGTGCACGCGGCGCAAGGCGTTGTCTTCGTTGCCATTCAGCTGGCTGGTCGCCAGCGGCGCTTCGATACGTCGCTCGGCGTAGCTGGCCAGCAATGCGCGCTTTTCCTCGGCCCGGCCGAGTTGCCAGCAGCCAAGCGCGATCAGCCCCGGTAGCAGTGCAAGTACCACCAAGGTGGGTACCCAGCCTGGGCGAAACGGCCTCACGGGCGCCTCGCTATACTTATCCACATCACCGCATCCCCCGGGAGTAGCGCCATGCTCAAGGCCGCGATTGTCCTGATGCTGTTGGCCACGATCGCCAGTCTGTTCAGTGGCCTGGTGTTTCTGGTCAAAGATGATGAAAACTCGACCCGCCTGCTGAAAGCGCTGACGGTGCGGGTGACCCTGGCGGCGCTGACCATAGGGCTGGTCGCCTGGGGTTTCATCAGTGGTCAGCTCGTATCTCACGCCCCTTTCTGACGTTTTCACCTGACCCTGTGGGAGCGGGCATGCCCGCGAATGCGGTGTTGAAAGCACCGACGCATTCGCGGGCGCGCCCGCTCCCACAGGATTTTCCAGTCACAGCACATACACGAAGATGAACAACCCCACCCACACCACATCCACGAAGTGCCAGTACCAGCTGGCCGCTTCGAAGCCGAAGTGCTTCTGCGGGTTGAAGTGGCCACGCAGAATACGCACGAACATCACAATCAGGATGATCGTGCCCAAGGTCACGTGCGCGCCGTGGAAACCCGTGAGCATGAAGAACGTAGCGCCATAGATGCCCGAGCCCAGCGTCAGCCCCAGCTTGGTATAGGCCTCGTGGTACTCGAAGGCCTGCAGCGCGATGAAGCTGATGCCCAACACGATGGTCAGCGCCATCCAGCCTTTCAGCGCCCCGCGGTGGTCGCGGCGCAACGCGTGGTGGGCCAGGGTGATGGTCACGCTGGAGCTGACCAGTAATAGGGTATTGATCAGCGGCAGGTGCCACGGGTCGATCACGTCCTTGGGCGGCGGAAACAGCTTCGGGTCCGGCGTGTGCAGCAGCGGCCAGGTGAACTCGAAGCCGGGCCAGAGCATGTGGGCAACACCCTTGGCCCCTTCGCCACCCAGCCACGGCCCTGCCAGCACGCGCACGTAGAACAGCGCGCCGAAGAAGGCCAGGAAAAACATCACTTCCGAGAAGATGAACCAGCTCATGCCCCAGCGCAAAGAGCGGTCCAGCTGCGCGCTGTATAGCCCGGCACGGCTTTCCTTGACCACCGCACCGAACCAGCCGAACAACATGTAGGCCAGAAACAGAGCACCCACGAAGAAAATCAACGGCCCGTGCGATTCCGCGTGCCCGGCCTTCATGTCGTTGAACCAGGTACCCAGGCCGAACACGCTGATGAACATGCCGAGGGTAGCGACGATCGGCCACTTGCTCTGCGCCGGAACATAGTAATGCTCATGACTTGCCATTGCTGTTCTCCTTCCCTTAACGGGCGCCCTGGACGGCCTGGGCCGCAACTTGAGCGACCGGCGGGTGGCGAGCGGTGATGTCGAACAAGGTGTAGGCCAGCGTCAGGTGCTTCACGTTGGCCGGCAGGTCGCGGTCGACGATGAAGCGTACCGGCATTTCAATGCGTTGGCCGGGTTGCAGCACCTGCTGCGTAAAGCAGAAACACTCGGTCTTGTGGAAGTACGCCGCGGCTTCGGCGGGGGTGATGCTGGGTATCGCCTGGGCACTCATCGGCCGGTCGGTCGGGTTATGGGCAATGAAGATCATCTGGTTGACCGCACCGGGGTGAACCTCCAGCTGATCGGCGCTGGAGTAGAAGTCCCAGACCATGTCGCTGGCGTTGGTCGACATGAACTGCACCCGGACCGACCGCGAGGTGTCACTGACCTGGCTGCCCTCGTACTGCCCGCCGGTCTTGCCATTGATGCCGAAGGCCTTGCACATCACGTCGTAGATCGGCACCAGGGCGAAGCCGAAGGCGAACATCACCACCGTCAGCATCAGCAGGCGCGCTACCAGGCGCTTCACCGAGAGGCCTGTCATGGCGGCGCTCCTACTTCACTTCCGGCGGTGTCTGGAAGGTGTGGTAGGGCGCAGGCGAGGGGATGGACCACTCCAGGCCTTCGGCGCCGTCCCAGGGTTTGGCCGGCGCAGGCGCGCCGCCACGGATGCACTTGATGACGATGAACAGGAAGAAGATCTGCGTGGCACCAAACATGAACGCGCCGATCGAAGACACCATGTTGAAATCTGCGAACTGCAGGTTGTAATCAGGTATGCGCCGCGGCATACCGGCCAACCCTACGAAATGCATGGGGAAGAAGGCCAGGTTCATGCCGACGAACGACAGCCAGAAATGTAGCCTGCCGAGGGTTTCGTCATACATGTGGCCGGTCCATTTTGGCAGCCAGTAGTAGGCCGAGGCGAAGATGCCAAAGATGGCCCCGGGCACCAGCACATAGTGGAAGTGCGCCACCACGAAGTAGGTGTCGTGGTACTGGAAGTCGGCCGGTGCGATCGCCAGCATCAGCCCACTGAAGCCGCCGATGGTAAACAGGATGACGAAGGCGATGGCGAACAGCATCGGGGTTTCGAAGGTCAACGAGCCTTCCCACATGGTGCTGACCCAGTTGAACACTTTCACGCCGGTGGGCACCGCAATCAGCATGGTGGCGTACATGAAGAACAGCTCGCCGACCACCGGAATACCGACCACGAACATGTGGTGCGCCCACACGATGAACGACAGGAAGGCGATGGCCCCGGTGGCGTACACCATCGAGGTGTAGCCAAACAGGGGCTTGCGCGAGAATGCCGGGATGATCGAGCTGACCGCGCCAAAGGCCGGCAGGATCATGATGTACACCTCGGGGTGGCCGAAGAACCAGAACACATGCTGGAACAGCACCGGGTCACCACCGCCAGCCGCACTGAAGAAACTGGTGCCGAAGTGGATGTCCATCAACATCATGGTCACCACCCCTGCCAGCACCGGCATCACTGCAATCAGCAGGAACGCAGTGATCAACCAGGTCCAGACGAACAGTGGCATTTTCATCAAGGTCATGCCGGGGGCACGCAGGTTCAGGATGGTCGCGATCACGTTGATCGCCCCCATGATCGAGCTGACACCCATCAGGTGGATGGCGAAGATGAAGAAGGTGACGCTGGCCGGGGCATAGGTCGTCGACAGCGGGGCGTAGAAGGTCCAGCCGAAATTCGGCCCGCCACCGGGGCTGAACAAGGTTGAAACCAGCAGCAGGAACGCCGCCGGCAACAACCAGAAGCTGAAGTTGTTCATGCGTGGCAGGGCCATGTCCGGCGCGCCGATCATCAGCGGGATCATCCAGTTGGCCAAGCCGACGAAGGCCGGCATCACGGCGCCGAAGACCATGATCAACCCGTGCATGGTGGTCATCTGATTGAAAAACGCCGGTTCGACGATCTGCAACCCCGGCTGGAACAGCTCGGCGCGGATCACCATGGCGAACGAGCCACCCAACAGGAACATGAGGAAGGCGAACCACAGGTACAGGGTGCCGATATCCTTATGGTTGGTGGTCAGCACCCAGCGCATCAGGCCCTTGGCCGGGCCGTGCGCATGGTCATGGCCGTGGGCGTGGTCGTCGATCACTGCACTCATGTCCTGTCTCCTGCAATCCACTGATTGCCGCGAGTAACCCGGTTCACTTGGCTTCTGCCTGCTTCAGCGCCAGCACGTCCTTCGGCGTGACCATGTCGCCCTTGTTGTTGCCCCAGGCGTTGCGTTCGTAGGTCACCACGGCAGCGATATCGACCTCCGACAGTTGCTTGCCGAAGGCGGCCATGGCGGTACCGGGTTTGCCGTGGAAAACGATGCTCAAGTGACCTTCCTTCGGCCCGGTAGCGATCTTCGAGCCTTTCAGCGCCGGGAACATCGGCGGCAGGCCCTGGCCATCGGCCTGGTGACAGGCCACGCAGGTGGTGTGGTAGACCTTGTCGCCGCGCGCCACCAGCTCGTCCAGGGTCCATTCCTTGCTGGTCAGCTCCTTGAGCTTGGCCGCCTCTGCCTTGCGCTCGCCAAGCCAGGTGTCGTAGTCGGCCTGGGACTTGACCTCGACTACAACGGGCATGAAACCGTGGTCCTTGCCGCACAACTCGGTACACTGGCCGCGGTAGATGCCTGGCTTCTCGATGCGCGTCCAGGCTTCGTTGACGAAGCCGGGAATGGCGTCGCGCTTGACCGCGAAGGCGGGCACCCACCATGAGTGAATTACATCGGCCGCCGTCACCAGGAAGCGCACCTTGGCACCCACCGGCAACACCAGCGGTTGGTCGACTTCCAGCAGGTAGTGCTCGTCTTTGGGCGCCTGGTTGTGAATCTGCTCGGCGGGTGTGGCCAGGTTGCTGAAGAACTCCACGTCCTGGCCCAGGTACTTGTAATGCCACTTCCACTGGTAGCCGGTGACCTGGATGTCGATATCCGACTCGCTGGCGTCATAGATGTCGATCAGGGTCTTGGTGGCCGGTATGGCCATGGCCACAAGGATCAGGAACGGGACCACGGTCCAGAGGATTTCCACCCAGGTATGCTCGTGGAAATGCGCGGCCTGCTGGCCGGTGGAGCGGCGGTGGATGACCATGGACCAGAACATCGCGCCGAACACCACGATGCCGATGACCACGCAGATCCAGAAGATGGTCATGTGCAGATCGAAGACGGCGTTGGAGACTTCCGTCGCCCCCGGGTGCATGTTCACGGTCCAGGCAGCGTTGGCCTGACCCAGAACCGACCACAACAGCAGGCCCATCCAGACAGGTGGATGTCGCATCATTGCGGGTTCCCCTTCTCGTTCTTGTTTTCCCGGAGGCGTGGCCTGCGGCAAGAGGGAACGGCGGTCAAGACTGCCTGGCTTCAACGACCGAGCCCCTGCTAAAAGCAGTCGGGCCTCATCAACGAATCACGTTCAACGGGAGTATAGACAGCGACCAAAGCCGCGCAACGAAGGCAATGAAATGAACTTCACGAAACCGCTATAGCCCCTGAAAACCGCAGGCTTGAGCGCGTATGGCCAAGTAGTGGCCATGCTATATTCCAGGCAAAGCAAAAGTTAAACTCATCTATAACAAATTCGTCTTAGGTATGCCGTATACCGAGCTAATTTAGTGTCTTCCGTTTGAAACGTAATGTCCCTGGAGTTGTCATGAACATCGCTGCTGTACGCGAGCAGGTAAGCCAAGCCCATCAACATGAAAGCCAGACTGGCCAATTGAAACAGCGTCTCGAGCTGCAACTGCCCCACCTGCACCCCTCGATCCAACTGCCTGAGCAGGACGCACAGGGTACTTTGGCGCGCTTCGTCAGCGCCTATATCGAACAGGTTCCTGAACTGCTGGAGGCGGCCCATGAAGTCGCCCTTGAGGCCGGCATCGAGTCGCAGATCAAGCCTGTGTTGAAAATCGCCGAGGCTTACTTCCTGCAACCACCCCAGGTCATGAACGGGCATGTGGGGCTGGACTGCCTGCTAGATGAGGCGTACCTGGCGCACCGCCTGGTGGAGGAGGTGAATGACTTGTACATCCGTCACTTCCAGCAGCCGCTGATCCCGGTCGACACCACCGTCGCCAACCTGATTGCCCACCAGTTGATCGGCGAAGCATTTGCCAACCAGCTGGATGAAGTGGTGCACCACTCGGTGGATGAGATGCTCAATGACGCAAGCTTTGCGGCTGAGTCGGTGGAAGCCTACCGCGAGACGCTGACTAGCCCGGCAACCGGTGAGGCGTGGAAGCGCTGGCCGTGCCTGTCGCGTCAGCTGGGTGTCGAGCTGGGCCAGCCGACCTGATACTCCTGTGCCGGCCTCTTCGCGGGTTCACCTGCGAAAAGGCCAGTTCAGGCACTACAGAACTTCAACCTCAGGCCCCCACACCCGCCGTAGTCCGTAACCGCCCCTCGATTCGCCGCTTCAACCGCCGCTGCTCGATCAGCAACCGCGAGCCATTGGCAGCATTGCTGCGCCCCCAGTCCTCCAGCAATTCAAGGCACGAGTGGTCGATATAGCTCAGGTTACCCAGTGGCACATGCAACGTGGTGCCCGCCGGCACGCCATCGAGCACCTGGGTCAATGCTGGTACCTTGAGGAAGGTCGCGGCGCCACTTAGCCGCAATTCCATGTGCCCAGGCTTTGCCAGGTCGACCAGGTTGATCTTCAACCGTGCAGCCTTGAATGCCAGCTTCAGCAAGGTCAGGGCAAAGCCGAGCAGCACCCCGGTCAAGAGGTCGGTAAAGATGATCGCCAGCGCCGTCGCCGCATAGGTGAACATCGGCATGCGGCCATAACGGCCCAACCCACGGAATGCCTTCAAGTCGACCAACTTGATCCCCGTGAACACCAGCACACCTGCCAGGCTGGCTACTGGTATCTGCTGCAGCACACTGCTCAACGCCACCACGAAAGCCAGCAGCCACAAGCCATGGAAAATGGCCGAAGCGCGCGTTTGTGCACCTGCCTGCACGTTGGCCGAGCTACGTACGATCACCCCGGTCATCGGCAGTGCACCCAGCACCCCGCAAAGCATGTTGCCAATGCCCTGTGCAGACAGTTCACGGTCGAAGTCCGACCGCTGGCCACTGTGCATGCGGTCGACCGCAGCTGCTGACAGCAAGGTTTCGGCACTGGCAATGAATGCCAGGGCAAAGGCGGCGACGAGCAGAGCAGGGTCGGCCAGTTGCATCAAGTCACCGGGGCGGAGCCAGTCGATGGCTTCGGACAAGTCAGCCGGTACTTCCACGCGGTTCACGGGCAAGGCCAACCACATGCTGATCATGGTCATGCTCGCCACACCCAGCAGGGCGCCTGGCACAAAACGCAGGCGCTGCGGCCGCAAACGTTCCCAGCCCCACATGATGGCGATGGTGCCCAGGCCCAGCGCACCGGCTATCCAGCCAGCGCCGGCGCTTTCATGCGGCAAGGCCGCAGCGAGGGTCGCCGGGAACTGCACAAGGTTCTGCATACCCGATGGCTGCGGTACGGTGTCGAACATCACATGCACCTGCGACAGCACGATCAACACGCCAATGCCTGCGAGCATGCCGTAGACCACCGCCGGTGCGGTGACGCGGAACCAGCAGCCCAGGCGCAGGCGCCCGGCCAGCAATTGCAGCAAACCGGCCAATAACAGGATCGGCCCGAGCATGGCCATGCCGTGCTGGCGTACCAACTCGAAGACCAACACCGCAAGGCCCGCCGCCGGACCACTGACTTGCAACGGCGAACCGGCGAGGAAGCCGACCACGACCCCGCCGATAATGCCGGTAATCAGGCCTTTGGCCGGCGGCATGCCCGAGGCGATGGCAATGCCCATGCACAAGGGCAGGGCCACCAGAAAGACCACGACCGAAGCCAGCAACTCACGCGGCAGGGCCGCTTTCAGCTGTGTAATGTTCACCATGTTTCTCCTTTCTCTAGTCGCACGGCCATTCCCCTGGCCATGGGCACGTTGGGTCCCCGACAAACGCGCAGGCGCGGGCCGCCAGCGGGCTCGCCGGCAGGGCAGTCAGGGTATTCAGGGCAGCCGAAGGCCGCGCCACACCCTTACAGGGTGCAGCCGGCTATCAAGGTTCTAACGGCGGACGGGTCGCTTAGTAGCGGCCTCTCGGAGTGGCGCATGGCACCGGTTGGCCTGCGGCCAGGGGCATGAAGCTGTCGCTGGCGGCGTCGTAGGCTTCGATCCTGCTGGTCTCGATGTCGTAGATCCAGCCATGGATGTACAGCTGACCCGCTGCAAGCCCCGAAGCCACCGAAGGGTGGGTGCGCAAGTGGTGCAGCTGGGCGATGACGTTCTCTTTGGTCAGCACTTGCATGCTTTCATGCTCGCTGCCGCACGAGCAGTTGTTCTCGACCACGGTGCGGGCCACTTCGGCGTGGCGCAGCCAGGCGCCAACCGTTGGCATCTTGGTCAGCGATTGCGGGTTGAGTACCGCACGCATCGCGCCACAGTCGGAGTGGCCGCAGATGATGATGTGGTGCACTTTAAGTGCCATCACCGCGTACTCGATAGCGCTGGAAACGCCACCGTTCATCTGGCCGTAAGGCGGTACTACGTTACCTACGTTACGGGTCACGAACAGGTCGCCTGGCGAACTTTGCGTGATCAGTTCGGGCACGATGCGCGAGTCTGCGCAGGTAATGAACATGGCGCGCGGTGTTTGCGCAGTGGCGAGCTTCTTGAACAGCTCTTGCTGTTCAGGGAAGACGTCATGGTGAAAGCGCAGGAAACCGTCGACGATGTGCTTCAGGGCAGCATCGGCGCTTTCAGCGGGGACCTGCGGTACGACCTTGGATGGGTCCTTGACGGGCATGATTCATCCTCTTGACGGTGTGTAGGTAAATCCATTTTACCGGTTAAAGATTCTGGCTATGCAGGGTTTTAGATGACACGCACAGCCCATAGATCACAGTCGGTGTGGATTGGTTGCCTACGCTAACCGGGAAAACTTAACTGAAACTTAATTCGAGGGCTCTAGAACGGGCGTTCCAGATATAAAAGGCGGGATCTGAATAATAGCAAAAAAACATCAACTGCCAATATGCATTAGCGTAATTATTGGCTGCCATTAGTCAGGCTTTCTGTAGGGGGTGTTTACCCTGGCTATCAGAACAGTGCCATCTGCTCGCCCGGCCGGCTAAAGGCCGAGCAATCCAGCACCTGCGACTCGCGCCCTTCGAACGCCAGGCGTTTCATCGCCTTGGCGAAGCGCTGCGCCAGCAACTCGGCAAATACCCCCTCACCCCGCATGCGCGTGCCAAAGCGGCTGTCGTACAGCTCGCCATCGCGGCTCTGGCGGATCAGGCTCAGCACATGCGCAGCGCGCTGTGGGTAATGGTCGTGCAACCACTGCTCGAACAGCGGCGCCACCTCCAGCGGCAGGCGCAGCAGCATGTACGCCGCGCTCTGCGCCCCGGCCGCCTTGGCCGCTTCCAACAGGCGCTCCAGTTCGCTGTCGTTGATCATCGGTATCATCGGCGAGCACAACACGCCGACCGGCACGCCTGCTTCGCGCAGCACACGAATGGCCCGCAACCTCGCCCCTGGCGCTGCCGCCCGGGGCTCGAGCACCCGCTTGAGGTCATCGTCCAGCGTAGTCAGGCTGATCATCACCCGCACCAGGCGCTGGCGAGCCATGTCGGCGAGCAGGTCGAGGTCGCGCAGCACCAGGGCCCCTTTGGTGACGATGGTCACCGGGTGGCGAAAGCGCAGCAGTACCTCAAGCAGGCGCCGAGTCAGCAGTTGCTCGCGCTCGATCGGCTGGTACGGGTCAGTGTTGGAGCCCAGGTTGATCGGTGCACACACATACCCAGGTTTGCTCAACTGCTGCACCAGTACCTCGGCGGCGTTGGTCTTGGCGATCAGCTTGGTTTCGAAGTCCAGGCCTGGGGACAGATCCCAGTAGGCATGGGACGGGCGGGCATAGCAGTAGATACAGCCATGCTCGCAACCGCGGTAGGGGTTGATCGAGCGGTCGAAGGGCAGGTCAGGGGAAGTATTGCGTGCGATGATGGTCTTGGCGGTTTCGGCCCTGACTTCGGTGCCCTGGGTAACGGGCACCTCCTGATACCAGCCATCGTCTTCGAGCACCGACTGGCGTGATGCGAAACGATTGTGTGGGTTATGGCTGGTACCACGACCGCGAACAGGATACATGCTGTTTGCCCCTACTGGTTATGCATACAGTATATTACCAGCACCGCCTCCAGCATTGTTATCAGGGAGACAAGTGGCGCCTTGCATACGGCTCCAGCGACATGGGCCTGCCGGCGAATGCGTTGAACGACGCCGTCATCCGGCGCATCCCGCCCTTGGCCAGGATTTCGTCGCGCAGGCGGCGGCCCAGCGCCCGATGATCGGCGTCGGCCCCCTCGAATGCGCTGAACGCGTCAATGGCATGGACCTGCGCCCACTTGTAGCAGTAATAACCCGCTTCGTAACCCGTGACCATGTAATCAAACCCTTCGGCAAACCTGTCCTGGGCGAAGGCTTGCGGCAAGCCGACCTGCAGGGTTGCCGCAACTGCCAGCTGGCGAAGGTCGTGGCGGGCGCGATCGTCGCAATGCGCGACGAGATCGAACCAGCACAGCCGCAGTTGCTCGGCTTCCGCCACCGCCTGGAAACGACGTTTGCCGGCGAGCCACTGCTGCATCTGTGGCAATGACACTGGCGGCGCACTCGTTTCCGGCTGCGGCAACGCCAATAGTGTCGGGGCGGACCAGCACCACTGTTCGAGCAAGGTGCCGACGAATTCGCAGGCATCGGCGCCCAAGGCGGAAGTGGCGGTGCGATTGAGGCGCCGGTGCTGGTTGGTGACCAGCAACTGATGCAGGGCATGGCCCGCCTCGTGAAACAGCTTGCAGAGGTCTGCGTGAGTCAAGTTGGGCGTGACATGCCCAGGCTGCAGCTCGAAACAGCAGGACAGCAGAGCGGCGGGCAACGTCACCACACCGTTGGCATCCACATGGCGCTGGCGCATGGGATAACTGTATGGCCAGGGCAGCTTGCCTGGGCGCTGATAGGCATCCAGGTAGATATGCCCCAGGCTGGTATGCCCGTCCATTACCTCCAGCACCTGCACGTCGGGGTGCCAACCTTCCACGTCGCACGCCACGATACGCACGCCAAGCACCTGTTCATGCAGTTGCCACAGCCCCTGCAGGACGCTGTCCAGGGGGAAACACTCGCGCAGGCGGGCATCGATCGCCTCATTGCCTTGCAGCCGCAGCTTCCGGCCAAGGTATGCGACGTCCCACGGGGCAAGCGCCTCGATACCCAATTCGCTACCCAGCACCTGCATCGCGTTCAGCTCCTCCTGCAAGCGCGCGCTGTTCTGCTGGATCAATGCGTTGATGAAGTGCTCGACCTGCGAGGTGTCACGCGAATCCTTGGCTTCGAGGCTCAACTGCGCCGCGTTGGCCAGGCCCAACAGGCGCGCACGCTCATGGCGCAGGCGCAACAGCGCCTGCAGCACCGGGCCATTGTCCAGGGCGTGGTTGCCACCCAGGTCGCAAGCCAGCTGCCGTGAGGCCTGATAAACCTCTTTACGCAACTCACGCGCGTCGGCCCACTCGAGGACCACTTGCACCGTGCGCTCGTCAAGGTCGAGCAGCCAACCCGCCTGGCCCTGCGCCGCAGCCTTGGCTGCCAGCCGATCACGCTCAGGGCCTGGCAGGCCGGCCAGGCGCGCCTCGCCCGGCAACAGGCAAGTCCAGGCCTCACGTGCCTGGATCAGGTTACTCATGAATTGCTGCTCAAGCCCGACGATCGCCTGCTCGGTGGTGTGCAGTTGCTTGCGCGCGCTAGCGCCCAAACCATGGCCTGCGTGGCGGAACGCCCTGAGGATCAGTTTGAGCACAGCCTGACGCTCGTCATCCAGCTGCGCGGGATCGAGGCGCTGGTAAGCTTCATACAGCCTTAAGTGCTCGTGCTTGTATCGTACCCAGTCGAGCAGCAACTGGTTACAGGCATCGACTTCCACAGCCCATGCCTGGCTTTCGTACACCAACGGCACGAGCATGTGCAGCAGGTCTTCCAGCCGCTGATCAAGCTGCTCGACGGCCAGCACCAAGCTATCCCAACCTGGCGCCGGGCCGCTGTGTTCGATGATCTGTTCGAGCGCCGCGACATTGGCGTCGCGAATGGACAAGAAAGCGGGTTGCAGTTGCTCGGGCCGTAGCGACGGGTAGTCGAGCAAGCCATGGGCAATTCGAGCAAGGCCGTGATTCACGAAGCACCTCAGGGGCAAGTCAGGGGCCGACACTGTAGCCAGCCCCCTGTTGCCCCGCAGAAGCTCTATGTAACGCCCTGTACCCTTACTCTGTGGGTTTCTTCAACTTCGGATTAGGGAAGAACTGCACCGTCTGTACCTTGGCCGCAGGGGTTTTCGGTTCGAGGTGATTGACCCGTGTCCCCAGCTCCTTGGGCACCGACAAGCCCTGTTCGTTGAGCGTATCGGTAAAGCCGCAGGCGACGCACTCACGGTGCGGTACGTCGTCTTCGCTCCACATCATCAGTTTGTCGGGCTGACTGCATGCCGGGCATACAGCCCCGGCAATAAAGCGCTTCTTGGTCTTGTTCACGGCTACCTCACTCATGCCGCAGCGGCCTCGGCCAAGCCACTGTGGCGCAGCAATGCATCAATGGAAGGCTCACGGCCACGGAAGTCGACGAACAGTTCCATAGGCTCGCGCGAGCCGCCACGGGCCAGGATCGCTTCGCGGAAAGCACGGCCGGTTTCGGCATTCAGCACGCCTTCTTCCTCGAAGCGCGAGAAAGCGTCGGCCGACAGCACTTCAGCCCATTTGTAGCTGTAGTAACCCGCTGCGTAACCGCCGGCAAAGATGTGCGCAAAGCTGTTGGGGAAACGGTTGTACGCCGGCGGGCGCATGACCGAAACCTCATCGCGTACGCCTTCGAGCACCTGCAGCACGCTGCGGCCGTCGCCATGGCTGGCATGCAGTTCGAAGTCGAACAGCGAGAACTCCAGTTGGCGCACCATCATCATGCCCGACTGGAAGTTCTTCGCCGCCAGCATCTTGTCCAGCAGGTCCTGTGGCAGGGCCGCACCGGTTTCATAATGCCCCGAAATCAGCGCCAGGCCTTCCGGTTCCCAGCACCAGTTTTCCATGAACTGGCTAGGCAGCTCGACCGCATCCCAGGCCACGCCATTGATGCCGGAAACCCCGGCATGCTCGATGCGCGTCAGCATGTGGTGCAGGCCGTGGCCAAATTCGTGGAACAGCGTGGTGACCTCATCATGGGTCAGCAGCGCCGGCTTGCCAGGCGCAGCCGGGGTGAAGTTGCACACCAGGTTGGCCACCGGGCTTTGCAACTGGCCGCTGGCGGTGCGGCGCCGGTCACGGGCGCCGTCCATCCAGGCACCCCCCCGCTTGTTGGCGCGGGCATACAGGTCGAAGAAGAAGCGCCCGACGTGCTGGCCGTTTTCCTTGATTTCGAACAGGCGGACATCCGGGTGCCAGCTGTCGAAGCCCTTCAGCTCGGCGATTTCGATGCCATACAGGCGCTGCACGATGCTGAACAGGCCGCTGAGCACCTTGTCGATCGGGAAGTAGGCGCGCAGGGCCTCTTGCGACACGCTGTAGCGCTGTTCGCGCAGCTTCTCGCCATAGTACCCGGCGTCCCAGCTGGCCAGCTCTGGGCAGCCTTGCTCGGCGGCATAGGCCTTGAGCTGCTGCAGGTCCTGGGCGGCGAACGGCTTGGAGCGTTGGGCCAGATCGCGCAGGAAGCTCAGTACCTGGTCGCTGGACTCGGCCATCTTGGTCGCCAGGCTCAGCTCGGCGTAGTTCTTGTAGCCCAGCAGCTCGGCCAGTTCCTGACGCAGGTCGAGGATTTGCGCCATCACCGGCCCGTTGTCGTTCTGGCCAGCGTTCGGGCCTTGGTCCGAGGCGCGAGTGCAGTAGGCCGCATACACCTCTTCGCGCAGAGCGCGGTCGCTGGCGTAGGTCATCACCGCGTAGTAGCTGGGGAATTCCAGGGTGATCAGCCAGCCGTCGAGGCCTTTAGCCTGCGCTGCGGCGGCCATTTGCGCCTTGGCCGAATCGGTCAGGCCGGCCAGTGCGGCCTCGTCGGTCACATGCTTGGCCCAGGCTTGGGTGGCGTCCAGCAACTGGTTGGAGAAGCGGCTGCCCAGCTCACTGAGCTTGCTTTGCACATCGGCATAGCGCTGCTGCTTGTCCGCTGGCAGGTCGATACCCGACAGACGGAAGTCACGCAGGGCATGTTCGAGTATGGTTTTTTGCGCCACATCGAACCCGGCGGCCTCCGGGCTGCTGATCAGCGCCTGGTAGGCTTCGAACAACGCACGGTTCTGGCCCAGTTCGGTAGAGTAGGCGCTAAGCGCTGGCAGGCACGACTCGTAAGCCTCGCGCAATTCAGCGCTGTTGCACACCGCGTTGAGGTGGCTGACCGGGCTCCAGGCAGCGCCCAGGCGGTCGTTCAGTTCGTCCATGGCCAGCACCAGGCCTGCCCAGGTGGGGTTGCTGCCTTGCTTTTCGAGGATCTCGGCAATGGCTTTACGGTTGTCGGCCAGGATCGCTTCGATCGCCGGCAACACGTGTTCGGCACGGATTTGCGAGAAGGGCGGCAGATCGTAGGACTGCAGAAGCGGGTTGTTCGCACTCACGGTTCGGATACCTTGGCAGAAGAAACACTGCCCCATCTTAATTACAATCGACGCCGACCGCAGCAGGCAGCCTGCCTATCGACACAGATGAGAGACGCTATCATGGCCATTCGCAGCTTCCAGCAACACACTCCGAAAGTGGGGCCCAGGGCATTCGTCGACCGTTCGGCGGTGGTGCTGGGCGACGTTGAAATCGGCGAAGACAGCTCGGTCTGGCCACTGACCGTGGTGCGCGGCGACATGCACCGCATACGGATTGGTGCGCGCACCAGCGTGCAGGACGGCAGCGTGCTGCATATCACCCACGCCGGCCCGTTCAACCCGGACGGCTTCGCGCTGATCATCGGCGACGAAGTGACCATCGGTCACAAGGTGATGCTGCATGGCTGCACGTTGGGTAACCGCATTCTGGTCGGCATGGGCAGCACGGTCATGGACGGTGCAATCGTCGAGGATGAAGTCATCATTGGCGCCGGCAGCCTGGTGCCGCCAGGCAAGCGCCTGGTCAGCGGCTACCTGTACATGGGCAGCCCGGTGAAACAGGCGCGACTGCTCAATGACCAGGAGCGGGCGTTTTTTGCCTACAGCGCCAGCAACTATGTGAAGCTCAAGGACCAGCACCTGGCCGAAGGCTTCGATCAACCTGAATGAGCGCATTTGCGTGGAACCTTGTACATGCACCAGCAAAACATCCTGTTCGACCTCGACGGCACCCTGACCGACCCACGCCTGGGCATCACCCGCTCTATCCAATATGCCTTGGCAAAGCTGGGCATCGATGAGCCAGACCTGGCCCGCCTCGAGCACTTCATCGGCCCACCTTTGTTGCAGGCGTTCATGCAGTTCTATGGTTTCGACGAAGCCAAGGCGTGGGAGGCGGTCAACTTCTACCGCGAGCGCTTCCGCGTGACCGGGCTGTACGAAAACCTGGTGTTCGCCGGCGTACCGGAGCTGCTCCAAGCCCTGAACAGCCAGGGCCGCACGCTGTATATCGCCACCTCCAAACCGTGGGAGTTTGCCCGCGAAATTGCCCGGCACTTCGCCTTCGACCACCACTTCAAGGTGATCTACGGCAGCGAACTGGACGGCACGCGCACCAACAAGGTTGAGCTGATTCGCCATTTGCTGGACGAAGAAGGGCTGGACCCGGCGCAGACGCTGATGATCGGTGACCGCAAGCATGACCTGATCGGCGCGCGCAGCAATGGTTTGCAGGCCGTGGCGGTGGGCTATGGGTTTGGTAGCCGGGAGGAGTTGATGGCCGAAGCACCGGCTTTCCACTTCGCCACGCTGGCCGAGATGCATCAGGCATTTATCAAGGCCTAAGGGCCTTCAGGGCTGCTTTGCAGCCCTTGCGGTCGCTGTGGGAGTTGGCTTGCCGACGATGGGCCGCAAGGCGGCCCCAAAGTCTCACCGGCCAGCCATCAACTTCTGCAGCGCCGCCTTCCTTTCGGCGATGGGCAACCTCCCCAACTGCTCAACCCGTTCATAGAACCGCCCCCAATCCCCGCCAACCTCGCGAAACAGCGCCGCGAACGCCGGCACCCATTGGTCATACAGCCCGAACGGCAACAGCTTGGCATTGTTCATGGGCCCGTACACCCAGGCGTCAAAGCGCTTGTCGCCGCCCCACTGGCTGTCCCGCACCTGCTGGTAGTCACGCCTGAGCCGCGCGAACTCCGCCCGCTTGGCCTGGCGCTTGTGCGCATCATCCAGCGGCCCGGCGTAAATCGCCTGCAACCGCTCGCGGCTGGCCAGCACCAGTTGGATAAACTGCTCACGCTGCTGCCCCTGATCGCCACCCACCGCAGCCAGGCCGCGCGCCGCGCGCCATTGCCGGGTGCCTTCCTGTTCGACGAACGAGGCAAAGGACTCATTGAACTCGGTGTCGTCCTGCACATAAAAGCGCTGGTGCGCCAGCTCGTGAAAGATCAAGGTGGCCAGGCGTTCGTCACCCCAGCCCACCATCGACGAAAGAATAGGGTCGTCGAACCAGCCTAAGGTGGAATAGGCCTCCACCCCGCCCACGTACACATCCAGCCCTTCCTCGCGCATCAACGCTGCCGAGCCACGCGCCGCACCTTGCCGGTAATAGCCGCGGTACGCCACGCAACCCGCTATCGGAAAACAGTGGGTCACCGGTTGCAGTGAGAGCTCAGGCGTGGCGAAAACATTCCAAACCACATAGGGGCGCCCAAGGTCGGCGTATACGCGGTAGCTGCGGTTATCCGGCAACTTCAGCTGCTGGCTGGCAAACGCGCGCGCCTGTTCCGCCCGCTGCAGCCGCGCCCGTAACAGGGGAGAGGTAGCAGGGTCGGCGACCACTTGTTCCACCGGTTGCCGCGCGCGCAGCAGTTGCCACTGGCCTTGTGCAAGCTGGCCGTAATAGGCCGCACTGCTGCAACCACTCAGCAGAAGCACCGCCAGCAGCGGAACCAAACGGGTGAAAACGCGGTCGAGTGGCCCAGGGCCTGAGCGCTGCAAAAGAAAAAGTCGAAGCATCGGGACTGTCTGACTCGCTCAAGGCCGATTCGCTCCAAGACTATCTCGCCACGGGGGAGTTTCGCCATGCGTGCATTGTGGGTCGCCGGTTCACTGTTGCTGTTATCTGCCTGTTCAACGCTGCCAGACCCAGACCCGAACCAGGCCTGGATCGACCTCACGCCCTACGACAACACCTCGTTGCACGCGGTGCAGGTCGATGAGCGCGATTGGGCCGACAACCGGTACTTCGAAGTGCAACCTGGCAGCCATGAGTTGACGGTGCGCTACCAGTTTCCGGTTACCCCCAGCAACATCGGCCCGGTCGACCAACCCCTGTGGCGAGATTGCCAGGTAAAGCTGGCGTTCAAAGACTTCAACGCCGGGCAACGCTATCAGCTGCAGGCCGGGAGCATCGGCTTCCGCCCGTGGGTGAAGTTGTATGACCAGCAACAAAAACTGCTGGGCCAGGGCCTGCCAGCGGGCTGCCAGCACACCTAACTACCCAAACGGCGCTATGCTGTTAACGTGCCAATCGCAAGTGGGAGCTTTGCCATGCGCCAGCCCATGATGCTGATCGCCCTCAGTGCACTGGGGGCTTGCGCCAGCCCCTTGCCGCCGGTCGACCCCAAGCAAGCCTGGGTCGACTTGTACACCATGACCCCCGGCCGGGTGATCATGGCCGACCGCCTTGACGGGAAGCGCCTGGAAGACGGCCGATACTTTCAGGTAACCCCCGGCAAGCATGAGCTGGTCGTGCGCTTCGATTACGAGATCTACTCTGGCGGGATGCTGACCGACCCCAGGGACCGTACCTGTTACCTGACTGTGCGCTTCGATGACTTCAAGGCTGGGGAACGTTATCGCCTGGAAGCACGGGCGCCGGTAATGGAGCCGCAGGTATTGCTGTATGACGCCAGCCGCACGGTGCTGGTGAATGAGCCTAGCGATGTGTTCTGTATTCCGTAGGCGGGGGTGCGGCGGGTAGGGGGTGCTGCCGGTGGGGGAGCTGCTGCGAGTCAGGGGCTGCTGCGCAGCCCATCGCGACGCAAGGCCGCTCCTACAGGGGCCTGTGGAAGCGGGCTTTTGTCGCAATGGGCCGCGAAGCGGCCACTCATGCTCGAGCGTTAGCGATCATTCTTCTGGTAAATGATCTTCTTGGTCCCGCCGTCGCACGTCCCGACCACCATATTCGGGTCCTGGACCTCACTGTTAGGCACGATCTCCAGGGTGTACGAAGCCACCCCTTGGGCCTGGATCTTGGCCTCGATCTCGGCTTTCAGTTCCTCGCACGGCTTGACCGCCGCCAGCGCAGACGTGGCGACCAGCGAAGCGAACACGGCGATTGCTACGCGAATCATGGAACGGCTCCTGAAAAGGCAGTATTGCTGCCGACATTGATTAGACTACAGCAAACTGCCATCGTTGCGCCGCTTCAGCCCACCAACGCCGCATCCAGGCTGATCTTGGCGTTGAGCACCTTCGACACCGGGCAGCCTGCTTTGGCCTTGTTGGCTATTTCCATGAACTGCGCCTCGCTGGCGCCTGGCACCTTGGCTCGCAACACCAGGTGTACAGCGGTAATGGCAAAACCATCAGGCTGCTTGTCGAGGGTGACTTCCGCCGCCGTGTCGATCCGGTCCGGGGTGAGCCCGGCCTCGCCGAGCATCATCGACAGCGCCATCGAGAAGCAGCCCGCATGCGCCGCACCGATCAGTTCCTCTGGGTTGGTACCCGGCGTGTCCTCGAAACGGGTGTTGAAGCCATAAGGGTTCTGCTTGAGGGCGCCGCTTTCGGTTGAAAGCAGGCCTTTGCCGTCCTTCAAACCACCTTGCCAGATCGCCGATGCTGTCTTCTTCATGATGCCTCCTTGTCACTCGGTTAGGTGCCTATGGGTTCAGAGGTCAGGTACGTCCGGCAAGTTCAGAGCAATTGCGCCCCCCATTGAATCCAACGAATACGCCCATACAGAGTCATAAAGGCCTCTGGCCAATCATTCTTGCGGAGGCCCCATGACGCAGCTACGTGACCTGAAGATTTCCACCCTCGACCTTGTGCCCGTTCGCGCCGACGCCGGCCCGGCGCAGTCGCTGCGCAACTCGCTGGACTTGGCGCAGCACGTCGAACGCTTTGGCTACAACCGCTTCTGGGTGGCCGAACACCACAACATGGACGGCATCGCCAGCTCGGCGACCTCGGTGCTGATCGGCTACCTCGCCGGGGGCACTTCGAGCATTCGCGTAGGCTCCGGCGGGGTCATGCTGCCCAACCATGCGCCGTTGGTGATCGCCGAGCAGTTCGGCACCCTCGCCAGCCTGTACCCGGGGCGCATCGACCTCGGCCTTGGCCGTGCGCCAGGCTCCGACCAGATGACTGCATACGCCTTGCGCCGAGACCGCGCCGGTGGCCCGGACGATTTCCCGGACGACGTCGAAGAGCTGTCACGCTACCTTGGCCCCCGAACCGATGATCAAAAAGTGATCGCTGTGCCTGGGCATGACACCGATGTGCCCATGTGGCTGCTGGGCTCCAGCCTGTTCAGCGCACAACTGGCCGGTATGCGCGGCATGCCTTATGCGTTCGCTTCGCACTTCGCGCCGCGTTACATGCACGAGGCAATCCGCGTGTATCGCAACCACTTCAAACCTTCCACCACGCTGGACAAACCCTATGTGATGCTGGGCATTCCCATGGTAGTTGCCGAAACCGATGAGCAGGCCGAATACCTGGCCACTTCGGTGTACCAGCGCATTCTGGCGCTGATTCGCGGGCAGAGCCTGATGCAGAAACCCCCGGTACCCAGCATGGACGGCTTATGGCTGCCCCATGAACGCGATGCGGTAGGCAGCTTCCTGGGTTTGGCGATGATCGGCAGCCCGCAGAAAGTGCGCGCCAAAGTGGAGGTATTGCTGGAGCAAACCGGGGCGGATGAGCTGATGTTTACCTGTGACCTGTACGAGCATGCAGACCGTATCCGCGCTTATGAGCTGCTGGCGCAGGCTTTGAAGAGCGAGTGAACCCCTTCGCGAGTGCCCCCGCGAAGGGGCCACCGCGTCAGCCGCGGCGGTAGACGATTTCCTTGGTGCCGCCTTCGCAGCTGCCGATCACCTTGCCCGCCGGCTCGCCCTTTTCGACGATCTCCAGCTTGTAGCCAACAACCCCCTTGGCATCGAGTTTGGCGGCAATTTCCGCCTTCAGCTCCTCGCAGGGTTTGCCCGCCGCCATCGCGCCACCGGCCAGCGTCATCAGGCCCAGCGCCAGTATCAGTTTGTTCATCACTTGCATTCCTTGTGCAGATGAAACCAGAAAGGGGCGCCCACCAGGGCGCCCTGTTCCTAATACCCCATCAGTCCAGCGTGTTCCAGCCTGGCTGTGTTTCAGCTATTGGCGATACGGAAGCCCACCTTCAACGTCACCTGGAAGTGCGCGACCTTGTTGTCGCGAATGTGGCCACGGGTCTCGGCCACCTCGAACCACTCCATGTGCTTGATGCTCTGGCCAGCTTCGGCCAGGGCATTGTTGATCGCTTCTTCGATGCTGGTAGGCGAAGACCCCACCAGTTCGACCTTTTTGTAGGTGTGATGATCGGTCATGAGCGCTCTCCTTGGGTAATAGTGATATTCAGCCTGGCAGTGCGAGCCTGGTTTACCTGCGAGCTGTCATCAGGGGCGAAAGTTCGATCGCACTTTCGTGCAGCCCAAGGGTCGCACTTCATAGAGTCCATACTGCAAAGGAGAGTCAACATGCCCCGCAATTCGCTGCGTAAAACATCCCTGGAAAGCATGGAAGCAGAGATCGAAAGCCTGCTGAAAAGCCTGGAAAGCCTGAAGCACGATGCCTCCGAAGAAACCCAGAAATCAGTCAAGGCCATGCGCAGCAACGCCGAGAGTGCCCTGCGCCATTCGCGCAGCCTGCTGAGCGATGCCTATGAGGAAGTCAAGGAGCGTACCCGCCAGACCGGCATCGCCACCCGCGACTATGCCCAGGAGCACCCGTATACCACTGCCGGTGTAGCCATAGGCGCCCTGGGCCTGCTGGCAGCTTACTTGCTGTGCAAGCGCAACTAAGCGCTCTGCCCTAGCAGTTCTGCCCGCAACCATTGCGCCAGTTGCTCGGCGCGCCCGTCAGCGGCGCGCCGAGGTACCCACAGCGCCAGCGCCGCCGGGGTCGGTGAAAAGTCCCACGGTGCACTCAGGCGACCCGCCCGCAGGTCATCGGCGACCAGTGGTTGCGGCGCGATCGCCACGCCCAATCCCGCCACCGCAGCTTCCAATAGGTAATACAAGTGCTCGAAAGCCTGCCCGTAGTGCATGGCGGTCGGCTCGAGGCCCTGCTGCGCCGCCCAGGTCGGCCAAGCCTGTGGGCGCGAGGTGGTGTGCAATACGGCTTCTTCGAGCAAAGCTTTGGCTGGCGCCCCCTGCAAGCGCTGGTAACCGGCGAAGTGCGGGCTCAGCACCGGGCCGATACGCTCCTCGGCCAACACATGCACCTGCATGTCTGCCGGCCACGGGGGCTCGGCATACACCAATAGCGCATCCAGCCCTGGCCGCCTTGGATCAAGGTCACCCTCACCGGCTGAAAGGTGCAGGCGCAGCTCTGGCAGGTCTGCCTGCAAACGCCCCAACCGCGGGATGAACCAGCGCGCCAGCAGGCTGCCTGAGCAACCCAGTACGAAAGGGGCCTCGCGGGTGTCGCGGCTCAGTTCGGCACATGCGCTGCGCAAGCGGTCGAACGCCTCGCCACTGGCATCGCGCAGGCGCAGCCCGGCATCTGTGAGTTTGATGCCACGCCCGTCCTTGACGAACAACGCCACCCCCAGATGCTCCTCAAGCACCTTGATCTGCCGGCTCACGGCGCCATGGGTAACGTGCAACGCCTCGGCCGCCTGGCTGACGCTGTTAAGCCGGGCAGTGGCCTCGAAAGCACGCAGGGCATTGAGGGGAGGGAGGTCGTGGGCCATGTTACCTGTGAGTTTTTCTGACAAATTTGCGCAATCTTATCGGTTTTCAGCCGGGCCTGTCGTGGTTAGAGTAAAGCCCATCACTCATTGCTTACGCCCTGGAGCGCCCCATGACCCAGTCCCAATACCGCCCCGGCCCCGACGCCAATGGCCTGTTCGGCTCGTTTGGCGGCCGCTATGTGGCCGAAACCCTCATGCCACTGGTGCTGGACCTGGCCCGGGAATACGAAGCGGCCAAGGCCGACCCGCAATTCCTCGAAGAGCTGGCCTATTTCCAGCGCGACTACATCGGCCGCCCCAACCCGCTGTACTTCGCCGAGCGCCTGACCGAACACTGCGGCGGCGCCAAGATCTTCTTCAAGCGTGAAGAGCTCAACCACACCGGTGCGCACAAGGTGAACAACTGCATCGGCCAGGTGCTGCTGGCCAAGCGCATGGGCAAGAAACGCCTGATCGCCGAAACCGGCGCCGGCATGCACGGCGTGGCGACCGCCACCGTCGCTGCGCGCTTCGGCCTGCCTTGCGTGATCTACATGGGCGCCACCGATATCGAACGCCA
Organism: Pseudomonas sp. NY5710; assembly: GCF_013305665.1. Lineage (NCBI taxonomy): Bacteria > Pseudomonadati > Pseudomonadota > Gammaproteobacteria > Pseudomonadales > Pseudomonadaceae > Pseudomonas > Pseudomonas sp. NY5710. Next base: position 41,830 of record NZ_CP045554.1, on the reverse strand, counting down.
ACAGGCCAACGTGTTCCGCATGAAGCTGCTGGGCGCCGAGATCGTTCCGGTTACCGCGGGCACCGGCACCCTCAAGGACGCCATGAACGAAGCGCTGCGCGACTGGGTGACCAACGTCGACGACACGTTCTACCTGATCGGCACCGTGGCGGGCCCGCACCCATACCCGGCAATGGTCCGCGACTTCCAGTCGATCATCGGCAAGGAAACCCGTGCCCAGTTGCAGGAAAAGGAAGGCCGCCTGCCGGACAGCCTGATCGCCTGCGTGGGGGGTGGCTCCAACGCCATGGGCTTGTTCCATGAGTTCCTCGAAGAGCCAAGCGTACAGATCATCGGCGTTGAAGCCGGCGGCCACGGTGTGCACACCGACAAGCATGCTGCCAGCCTGAACGGCGGTGTGCCCGGTGTACTGCACGGCAACCGCACCTATCTGTTGCAGGACGATGATGGCCAGATTACCGACGCTCACTCGATTTCCGCCGGCCTCGACTACCCGGGCATCGGCCCCGAACATGCCTACCTGCATGAGGTGAAGCGCGTTGAATACGTCAGCATCACCGATGACGAAGCGCTGGATGCGTTCCACGCCACGTGCCGCCTGGAAGGCATCATCCCGGCCCTGGAAAGCGCCCACGCCCTGGCCGAGGCAATCAAGCGCGCCCCGCAGCTGCCCAAGGACCACCTGATGGTGATCTGCCTGTCGGGCCGCGGCGACAAAGACATGCAAACCGTCATGAGCCACATGGCCGCCCAGGAGAAACAGGCATGAGCCGTCTAGAACAACGCTTCGCCGAGTTGAAAGCCGAAGGCCGCTCGGCACTGGTCACCTTCGTTACCGCAGGCGACCCGGGCTATGACGCCTCGCTGCAGATCCTCAAGGGCCTGCCCGCTGCGGGCGCCGATGTAATCGAACTGGGCATGCCATTCACCGACCCGATGGCCGATGGCGTAGCCATCCAGCTCGCTACCCTGCGCGCTTTGGAAGCGGGCCAGAACCTGGCCAAGACCCTGCAGATGGTTCGTGAATTCCGTGTGGACAACCACACCACGCCGATCGTGCTGATGGGCTACTACAACCCGATCCACCGTTTTGGCGTGGAAGCGTTCGTGAATGAAGCCAAGCAGGCTGGCGTCGATGGCCTGATCATCGTCGACCTGCCGCCGGAGCACGATGCAGAACTGGCGACCCCGGCCCAGGCTGCAGGTATCGACTTCATTCGCCTGACCACCCCGACCACCGACGACGCGCGCCTGCCGCGTGTGCTGGCGCGCAGCTCCGGGTTCGTCTACTACGTGTCCGTGGCCGGTGTGACCGGGGCCGGCTCGGCGACCACCGAGCACGTGACCGAAGCCATTGCCCGCCTGCGTCGGCATACCGACCTGCCGATCAGCGTTGGCTTCGGCATTCGCACCCCAGAGCAGGCGGCGAACATCGCCCGGCTGGCCGATGGCGTGGTAGTGGGCTCGGCGCTGGTCGACAAGATTGCCCAGGCCAACACGGCCGAACAGGCGGTGAGCGATGTGTTGAGCCTGTGCTCGGCACTGGCGGAAGGGGTGCGCGGCGCCCGTCGCTGACCGGCGTCGCCTTCATCGCCGGCAAGCCAGCTCCCACAAGGATTTCACAGCGCCTGAGGGTGGCGCTGTACCTGTGGGAGCTGGCTTGCCAGCGATGAGCACAACACGAGCACTGAAGGTTCAGCCCCCAAAAACCGACAGGTTCAACGGCCTCACAGCCCCCATCCAGATCGCATGGTCCCGATGGTCCGCCAGTTCATCACCGGTCAGCGGGTGCATGAACACCACCAAACCCTGGCGATGCAGTGCCAACCAAGGCAACACCACCCCTACCACTTCCGGACCGAAACCCAGCTGGCAGCTCCAGTCCGGGTGCGGGCCCACCGGCTTCTGGTGCATGCGCCCCATGCTCACGGGAAACAGCCGCGCCGCTTCCTCACACAGCGCCCGAGCCTGCTCCAGGGTCGCTGCGTCATAGTAAATGTGGGCGTGGTAACCCTTGATCCTCTGCACGATACCTCCTGGGCCCAAAGCCCGCGTGACTCTGCGCCGAACTCCCCCTTACCGGCTTCGCTCGTGCTCCAACCAACCTACGAACCGTTCGATCAACGCGCCCCGGCGTTTGCGCGGCGGCAACACCGCATAATAACCGCGTTCCGAGCGCAGGCTGCCCTCCAGTGGCCGGCAGAGCAAACCCTGCTCGACCAGCCCATCCACCAGGTGCCCCCAGCCAATCGCCACCCCTTGCCCGGCAATCGCCGCCTGTATCAGCAGCGTGTAGTTATCGAACCGCAGTTGCCCGGCTGGCGGTGGGCTGGCCACGCCAAACCCGCGAAACACACCCGCCCAGTCAAACCAGCGGCTGGCCTGCTCACCTTTGAGGTGCAACAACGGCAAGCGCTGCAAAGCCACGGCTGACATGGGTTTGCCATGAATCAGGCGGGGGCTGCACACCGGGAAAACCTCTTCATCGAACAACCAGCGGCTTTCGCCCTGATGAAAGCGCCCATCACCAAACAGCACGGCCACATCGATGTCCGGGCGCAACATGCCCTGGCTGCGCTCACCGGTCACCAGGCTGACATCCACGTGTGGATAAGCCTCGTGAAAGCGCTGCAGGCGCGGCATCAGCCAGAACGCCGCGAACGCGAAGTCGGTGGCCACCTGCAGCACTTCACGCTGGCCGCGCCCACTGACCTGGGCAATACCTTCGTCCATGGCCTGCAACCCTTGGTGCACATGCTCGAACAACAGCTGGCCGGCCTCGGTGAGTTCGATCCCGCGGTACACCCGATCGAACAGGCGTGTGCCCAACTGCGCCTCCAGCCGTTTTACCTGCTGGCTTACCGCAGGCTGGGTGGTGCCCAGCGCCAGGGCCGCCGCAGTGAAGCCACGCAAACGGGCCGCGGCCTCGAACACCCGCAACGTATCCAACGACAGTTCGGCAAAGCGCTCAAACATAAGCTTGGCTAATCCCAGTCATTGCCCGCCATGGGCTTTACCCATGTTATCCACAGTCGCATCTTGATAGGCAAGCGGTTCGCATAACCTTCAACGATGGAAGCCAGCATGACACGCCCGAATATCCTGTTCATCATGGCCGACCAAATGGCCGCACCCCTGCTGCCCATTTATGGGCCTTCACCCATTCAGATGCCGCACCTCAGCCGCCTGGCCGAGCAGGCCGTGGTGTTCGATTCAGCCTACTGCAACAGCCCGCTGTGTGCGCCGTCGCGCTTCACCCTGGTCAGCGGCCAGCTCCCAAGCCGCATCGGTGCCTACGACAATGCTGCCGATTTCCCCGCCGACGTGCCGACCTACGCCCACTACCTGCGCCGCCTGGGCTACCGCACGGCGCTGTCGGGCAAGATGCATTTCTGCGGCCCGGACCAGTTGCATGGTTACGAGGAACGCCTGACCAGCGACATCTACCCGGCCGATTATGGCTGGGCAGTGAACTGGGATGAGCCGGATGTGCGGCCAAGCTGGTACCACAACATGTCCTCGGTACTGCAGGCAGGCCCCTGCGTGCGTACCAACCAGCTGGATTTCGACGAGGAGGTGGTGTTCAAGGCGCGCCAGTACCTCTACGACCACGTGCGCGAGAACGACGGCCGGCCGTTTTGCCTGACCGTGTCGATGACCCACCCCCACGATCCGTACACCATTCCCAAGCACTACTGGGATCGCTATGAGGGTGTGGATATCCCCATGCCTGGTACCGAATTCAGCCAGGCAGAACTGGACCCGCATTCGCAGCGCCTGCTCAAGGTCTATGACCTGTGGAACAAACCGCTGCCCGTGGACAAGATCCGCGATGCACGCCGGGCCTATTTCGGCGCCTGCAGCTACATCGACGACAACATCGGCAAGCTGTTGCAGACCTTGCAAGAGTGCGACCTGGCCGACGACACCCTGATCGTGTTCTCCGGCGACCACGGCGACATGCTCGGCGAGCGTGGCCTTTGGTACAAGATGCACTGGTTCGAGATGTCGGCGCGGGTGCCACTGTTGGTTCATGCACCGCAGCGCTTTGCCGCCAGCCGTGTCAGCGCCTCGGTATCGACCTGCGACCTGTTACCGACCCTGGTCGAATTGGCGGGCGGGGCTGTGGATAACACCCTGCATCTGGATGGCCGCTCACTGCTTGGCCACCTGCAAGGGCAGGGCGGCCACGACGAAGTGATCGGCGAATACATGGCCGAAGGCACTGTCGGGCCGCTGATGATGATCCGCCGCGGGCCTTACAAATTCGTGTACGGCGAAGACGACCCTTGCCTACTCTATGATCTTGGCCGCGACCCGCACGAGCGGGAGAACCTCGCCAGCAGCCCGGACCACCAGGCGCTGCTGCAGGCGTTCGTCGAGGAAGCCCGACAGCGTTGGGACATGCCCAGCTTGCGCCAGCAGGTACTGGCCAGCCAGCGCCGTCGCCGCCTGGTGGCCCAAGCGCTGGCTACCGGCAAGCTGCACAGCTGGGACCATCAACCATGGGTAGATGCCAGCCAACAGTACATGCGTAACCACATTGATCTCGACGACCTCGAGCGCAAGGCACGTTACCCACAGCCCGCCCCCCTGGATTGAGAAGAGGCCGCCATGCACACGTTTTCCGCCGCCGTACTCACCCTGGCCTTGGGCCTGGGTACCACCCCGGCCCACGCCGCCGACGACGATGCACAATGCAGCACGGTAAAAATGGCCGACCCTGGCTGGAGCGACATAGCCACGACCAACGCCGTGGCCCGGCTGCTACTGGAAAGTCTGGGCTACCAGGTGAAGATCGACAGCCTGGCCGTGCCGATCATCTACGGTGGCCTGAAGGACGGCCGTGTGGATGCCTTCCTTGGCAATTGGATGCCGGCGCACCAGGGCTTTCATGACAAGTTCGTCGCCAATGGGGATGTGCAGCAGTTGTCGCGCAACCTGGAAGGCACCGAGTTCACCTTGGCCGTGCCGGACTACGTCTGGAATGCCGGGGTCAAGGATTTCGCCGACCTGCACAAGCACGCCGACCAGTTCGACAAGAAACTGTACGGCATCGGTTCCGGCGCACCGGCCAACCTGTCGCTCAAACAAATCATCGACAACAATGAGTTCGACCTTGGCCAGTGGAAACTGGTCGAATCCAGCGAGCAGGCGATGCTGACGCAGGTCGACCGCGCCGTGAAGAAGCAGCAATTCATCACCTTCCTCGGCTGGACGCCACACCCGATGAATGTGAAGCTGAGGATGCACTACCTCACGGGCGGGGAAAAATGGTTCGGTAGCAAAGGCCAGGTGTACACCCTGACGCGCAAGGGTTATCCACAAGCCTGCCCGAATGCGGCGAAGCTGCTGGGCAACCTGAAGTTCACACTGGACATGGAAAACAGCATCATGGCCCAAGTTGTGGACAAGAAGATCAGCTTCGACGACGCGGCCAGGGCTTGGGTCAAGACGCACCCCGAGTTACTGGAAGGGTGGTTGGCCGGGGTCACCACCAAAGCCGATGGCGATGCCCTGGAGGCCGTCAAAGCCAAACTATGAACTCACCAGCAATACACCTAACCTGTGGGAGCGGGCATGCCCGCGAACACCGGCAAAGCCGGTGCCATCTATAGCGGTGGCGTCTTCGCGGGCATGCCCGCTCCCACAGGTCTGGTGCATTAAATCAAGGATTGTGGATAACCCATGCCTCGTATCATCCACCTGCTGCCCTTCCTCGCCTGGCTCCCGCGCCAATCGGTCCGCAGCCTGCGCCAGGACCTGCTGGTGGGCCTGGGCGGTGCCATCCTCGCGCTGCCGCAGTCCATCGCCTATGCCCTGATCGCCGGCCTGCCTGCCGAATACGGCCTGTACGCCGCCATCGTGCCGGTATTGATCGCCTGCCTGTGGGGTTCGTCCTGGCACCTGATCTGCGGCCCGACCGCGGCCATCTCCATCGTGCTCTACGCCAGCATCAGCCCATTGACCGTGGCTGGGAGTTCGGACTACATCACGCTGGTGCTGCTGCTCACCTTCCTCGGCGGGGTCTTTCAACTGCTGCTGGGGCTGCTGCGCTTCGGTGCGCTGGTCAATTTCGTCTCGCATTCCGTAGTGCTCGGCTTCACCCTTGGCGCCGCGGTCGTCATTGCCCTGGGGCAATTGCCCAACCTGCTGGGCATGGACCTGCCCAGCCAGGCCACGGCGCTGAAAACCGTACAGGACCTGGCCAGCCATGCCGGCGAAATCAATGTGCCATCCTTGCTGTTGGGCCTGGCCACCGTGGTTATCGGTGTGGCGCTCAAACTCTGGCGCCCGCGCTGGCCCAGCCTGTTGATAAGCCTGATCGCAGTGAGCCTGATGGCCTGGCTGCTGCCGGGCTGGTTTGGCCATGTGCCGAGGGTCGCGGCATTCACCGGCCAGCTTCCACCCTTGAGCCCGCTGCCCTTGCTGGACGTGGAGCTGATTCTGCGCCTGCTGCCCAGTGCCGTGGCGGTAGGTATGCTGGGGTTGGTCACCAGCCTGTCGATTGCCCGGTCGTTATCGGCACGCTCGGAACAGCTGATCGACCCTGATCAGGAAATTCGCGCCCAGGGCGTGTCGAACATCGTTGGCGCGTTCTTCTCGGGTTACCTGTCTGCTGGCTCCTTCACCCGTTCGGGCCTGAGCTACGAAGCAGGTGCCCGCTCCCCCATGGCCGGGGTGTTTTCGGCGCTATGGGTGGCGCTGTTCGCCATCACCGGTGCTGGCTTGATCGCACAGTTGCCGATCCCCGCCATGGCCGGCAGCATTCTGTTGATCTGCTGGGGGCTGGTGGACCGCCAAGCCATCCGCGCGCTGTTCCGGGTCAGCCGTTCGGAATTCCTGGTAATGGCGCTGACGGCGGCGGCAACCTTGCTGCTGGAGTTGCAGACGGCGATCTATGCCGGGGTGCTGGCGTCGCTGTTCTTCTACCTCAAACGCACATCACGGCCACGGGTGCAGCAAAGCCGCGAAGGTGAAGCGGATGTGCTGCGGGTAGGTGGCTCGATCTTCTTTGGCGCGGCGCACTACCTGCAAGTACGTTTGCAGCTGTGCCAAGGCCCGCATGTGGTGATCGATGCGCGGCAGGTGAATTTCATCGACTACTCGGGTGTAGACATGCTGCACCGCGAGGCACGGCGCTTGCGGCGCCTGGGCGGGAGCCTGACCTTGCACCGGGCCAGGCCGCAGGTGATCGAGGAACTGCAGAAGCTGGAAGGGGCGCAGTTGTGCCCTATCCGGTTTGAGGAATGAGGTTGGGTTGAGATTAGGGGCTGCTTTGCAGCCCATCGCGACGCAAGGCCGCTCCCACAAGGGAAGGGTGTACGCCGACCCAACGCGGCCCCGGCAATTTCAGCCCCGAGCCAATTGCCGGCGCAACTCAGCCAACACCGGAGCGGTATCCGGCCGTACCCCACGCCAGATAAAGAACGCCTCCGCCGCCTGCTCAGCCAGCATCCCCAAACCATCCAGCACCTTGGCCGCGCCCAGCTTTTGCGCCCACTGGCAAAACGGCGTAGGTTCCTTGCCATACATCATGTCGTAGCAAACCGTGTGCCCTGCCTCGACCAAACTGTCGGCAATCGGCGGCAATTCCCCGGCCAAACTGGCTGAAGTGGCGTTGATGATCACATCCACCGGCTCCTGCAACCAGGCAAACCCGCTGGCCACCACCGGCCCCAGTTCATCGAACTCACGCGCCAGCTGCTCGGCCTTTTCCACGGTTCGGTTGGCGATCACCAGCGATTGCGGCTTGTGCGCCAGGATCGGCTCCAGCACGCCACGCACTGCACCACCGGCACCGAGAATCAAAATGCGCTTGCCCGTCAGCTCGACTCCGGCATTCACCGTCAGGTCACGCACCAGGCCGGCGCCATCGGTGTTGTCACCTTGCAAAGTGCCGTCAGCCAGCTTGCTCAGTGTGTTCACCGCGCCAGCGCGCTGGGCACGCGGGGTCAGGCTGTCGCACAGGCGGTAGGCCTCTTCCTTGAACGGCACGGTGACATTGCCGCCGCTGCCTTGCTTGAAGAAGCCGCGTGCGCAGTCGCTGAACTCATCCAGCGGCGCCAGCAGGGTGGCGTATTCCAGGTTTTCGCCGGTCTGCTCGGCGAACAGGCGGTGGATCAGCGGCGACTTGCTGTGGCCGATGGGGTTACCAAAAACGACGTACTGGTCCATGGCGGCTCCTTGGTTATCCACAGGCTTACTGGCCAAGCCAGTCGCGGTCTTGCAGGAAGTAGTCGGTCAGGCGCGCTTCTTCGCTGCCCGGTGCCGGCTTCCAGTCATAGCCCCAGCGCACCTGTGGCGGCAGCGACATGAGAATGGACTCGGTGCGCCCGCCCGACTGCAGGCCGAACAGGGTGCCGCGGTCGTAGACCAGGTTGAACTCCACGTAGCGGCCGCGGCGGTATTCCTGGAACTCACGCTGCTGCGGGGTATAGGGGGTGTGCTTGCGGCGCTGGACGATCGGCAGGTAGGCGTCGACATAGGCATCGCCAATGGCACGGATGAAGGCGAAGCAGGTGTCGAAGTCCCACTCGTTCAGGTCGTCGAAGAACAGCCCGCCAATGCCACGTGGCTCGCCACGGTGCTTGAGGTGGAAGTAGCGGTCGCACCAGGCCTTGTAGCGCGGGTACACATCGGCACCGAAGGGTGCACATGCCTGCTCGGCCACGCGGTGCCAGTGAATGCAGTCTTCCTCGACGCCGTAGTATGGGGTCAGGTCGAAACCGCCACCGAACCACCACACCGCCTCTTCGCCTTCCTTCTCGGCAATGAAGAACCGCACATTGGCGTGCGAGGTGGGCACATGCGGGTTGTACGGGTGAATCACCAGCGACACGCCCAAGGCCTCGAAGCCCCGGCCCGCCAGCTCCGGGCGATGGGCGCTGGCCGACGGCGGCAGGCCGGCGCCGAACACGTGGGAGAAGTTGACCCCGCCTTTCTCGATCAGCTTGCCCTCGCCGATCACCCGCGTACGCCCCCCGCCACCGGCTTCGCGCACCCAGGCATCCTCGACGAAGCGGGCACCGCCGTCTTCGTTTTCGAGGGCAGAGCAGATGCGGTCTTGCAGGTCGAGCAGGTAGGCTTTCACGGCCTCGGTGCGGCTAGTCATCGGGTCACCAGGAACGGGCAGGGAAGAATTCGCCGCGTAGCATAACACCGCCAGCGCGCGCGCCGCAGTTGACGGCGATCAAGCAAAGGCGTCCGATAGAAGGCCTTTCCCGATCCCGACTACAGGAGTACGAGATGGCCAAGCGTATCCAGTTCAGCCAGCATGGCGGCCCCGAAGTGCTGCAGTTTGTGGAATTCGAACCCGCCCCGCCGGGGCCCCAGCAGGTGCGCGTGCGCAACCATGCGATCGGCCTGAACTTCATCGACACCTATTTCCGCAGCGGGCTGTATGCACCGCCATCACTGCCTTCGGGGCTGGGCACCGAAGCGGCCGGTGTGGTCGAGGCCGTGGGCGAAGGCGTGACCCGGCTGAAGGTGGGTGACCGCGTGGCCCATGCCGGCGGCCCGCTGGGCGCATACAGCGAGGTTCACACGCTGCCGGAGGCCAACCTGGTCAAGCTGCCCGACACCATCAGCTTCGAGCAGGCAGCGGCGGTGATGCTCAAGGGTTTGACCGTGCAGTACCTGCTGAAGCAAACCTACCAGGTGAAGGCGGGTGACGTGGTCCTGTTCCATGCGGCCGCCGGTGGCGTGGGTTCGCTGGCGTGCCAATGGGCGAAAGCGTTGGGTGCCAAGCTGATCGGCACTGTGAGTTCTGCCGAGAAGGCCGAGCGGGCCAAAGCGCTGGGCGCATGGGCGACCATCGACTACAGCCATGAAGACGTGGCCAAGCGGGTGCTGGAGCTGACCGACGGCAAGAAATGCCCGGTGGTTTACGACGGCGTTGGCGCCGATACCTGGCTGACCTCGCTGGACTGCCTGCAACCGCGCGGGCTGATGGTGAGCTTCGGTAATGCCTCGGGTGCGGTCAGTGGGGTGAACCTGGGGATTCTGGCGCAGAAGGGCTCGCTGTATGTGACCCGGCCGACCTTGGCGACCTATGCCAACAATGCCGAAAACACCCAAGCCATGGCCGATGACCTGTTTGCGATGATTGGCAGTGGCAAGCTGGTTGTGGATATCCAGCAGCGGTACCCGCTGAGCGAGGCGGCCAAAGCGCAGGCAGAGCTGTCGGCGCGGCGGACTGTAGGGTCGACAGTACTCATTCCCTGAGCCACACACGTTCCCTGTGGGAGCGGGCATGCCCGCGAAGAAGCCACCGCGGTGGATGGCACCGGCTTTGCCGGTGTTCGCGGGCGCGCCCGCTCCCACAGGTGCTGCGTCGGCTCTGAAAGCTGCGCTATGGCTGTGAGGGTCGGTTCGTCGGTGGCGGGGTCGACTCGATCCCATCGAGGATTGCCTCGACCACCCCCTCTGCCATTTCAATCGCATGCAGGTTCGACCAGAACATGCCACGGCCCTCTTCGCGCATGTAGTCCAGAGCTTTGTAGCCGGTTTCGTAGGCGCTGCGCAGGTACAGGGCTACGTGGACCAGAGCGTCCTCGGCGGAAATGTTCGGGTTGACGGTGAAGAGTGGGTCATGGCCGGCGTCGCAGCGGCCGAACGGGCGGGTGGAGGTGCAGGGTAGGGGTGGATCGGGCACTATTTTTTTCATGGCTTGCTCCAGGCATGAGCTGGCGCCAAGCCGTTACCACACGGTTTAGGCGGCAGCTGTACGCGAGGTGGTAAACCGGGCTGGAGGCGCTCCCGGCAGGCACGAAGCCTCCCGCGCACAGCTGCCATAGCTGTGACGCCCCAAGCACATCCGGGTTACCACACCCGATCGCCAAGTTATTCGGCGACGGTTGAAGCCTAAGGGCAGAGGTTCCCACTGAGAAGGTGATGGCAGAGGACGCGGGTCGTAGGATATTTCCCAAGCCGCGAGCTGGACAGCCATTTTGGCAACAATCAGAAAACCCTGACTGCAATGGCGCACCAGCATCAAGCGCTGCGCCGCGGGGAGGGTGAGGGGCGCCGCTTGACCATGAATGCTCGGAGGCGTAGCCTTTGCTCCTGAGGTTGTGCTGGTGCGCCGGTTGAGTTTCAAGTTATCCGGGCGAGTACATCCTTACCATTCAGGCCGCTCAAGCGGCCTTTATTTTTTGGGCTTGTTTCTATCCCCTTTAGGGATAATCGAATACAGCTCTGCCTTGGGCTTGCGAGCCGTCAGTTCAAAAATCGCCTCATCAAAAACTTCATTGCCATAGCCATCGTCACGACCAATCGTGCTGCGAAGAGCGGTCATGCGCGTGGCGTTTTTCCAGATTGATGTCGCCGCCAGTGCTGCCTCGATTTGCAAAACCATGTCATCAATGGTGTAGCCATCTCGAATCACCCGGCTTCTGTAGGCATGGCTACCGATGAATACGATGCCCGGATCCTCAAGCAGCGGTAGTTCCTGCGCTTCTTTCTGCCTGTTTATCGCTTCAAATTGATCTGCGGTAAACCTGCCTATTTCCACCGATCTAACCCGGTTGTTGGACGCAAGCTGCTGCAGATTCGCCCTTATCAGATATTCGGCATTTTTGAATAGCGGCATTGCTTCGGATGCTCCCGCCGAATTGCGACGTGAGCAGGCTAGAGGCAGGGATTCCAGCATGGAAGGTGATGACTTAGGACAGAGACAGTAGGAAGCTTCCCAATTGGCAAGATCGGGCAAATCAGAAATAGGTCTGACGATTAGTGTGGCCGCTTTGCGGCCCTTTCGCGACACAAGGCCGCTCCTACAGGCATAGCGCCAGGGCTGAAAGCTGCGCTGTACTTGTAGGAGCGGCCTTGTGTCGCGAAACGAGGGCGAAGCCCTCGCCAGCGGTATCAACCCGGCCGAACAACCTCACCGGTAGCCAGGTTGCGAATCACACTCGGATTCTTCCGCCCACCCAGCGCCCCACCCAGCACCAGGTCCAGCTGGCCATGGAAGTACTGCTCCACCCGCAACCGGGTCTTCGCCGCCGGCCGCCCGCCGGGGTTGCACGAGGTGGAAATCAACGGCCCCACCAGCGCGCACAGTTCGCGCACCACCGGGTGGTCACTGACCCGCAGCGCTACGGTGTCATGCTGCCCGGTCACCCACTCGGGCAACAGGTCCTGGTGCGGCACCAGCCAGGTATTGGGCCCCGGCCAGGTACTGCCCATACGGTCGATCCAGTCCTCGGGGAAATCTTCGAACAAAAAGTCGAACTGGCGGATATTGTCGGCGACCAGGATCAGGCCTTTATCCACAGGCCGCGACTTCAGCGCCAGCAGGCGGTACACCGCGTCCTCGTTCCAGGGGTCGCAGCCCAGGCCCCAGACCGCTTCCGTTGGGTAGGCGATTACTGCGCCCGCCCGGATCTCACGTGCGGCTTGTTGCACACGAAAACTGCTTACCATTGCTGTTACTCCGCCTATGAACTTGCCTGTGCGCAGTGTACTTAGCCCGCGCGGGCAAACCAACGCCCGGCTTCATTGCTGACCCGCCCCTCCAGTTCCAGCTCGGTCAATTGCGCAAGCACTTCGGCCAGCGGCAACTCGCTGCAATGGGCCAGGCTTTCGCTGGTCTGTGGCGCCGCGTGCAGCAAGGCCAGCAGTGGGTGGTCGAACTTGTCCACAACCGCAGGTGGCAGGTTCTGCCAGCCCTGCAGGCTTTCCATGATCTGCTCCACGGTTTCCACCAGCAGCGCGCCGTCGCGAATCAGCTGGTGGCAGCCCTTGGCCCCAGGGTGGTGAATGGAGCCCGGAATGGCATACACCTCGCGGCCTTGTTCTGCCGCCAGCCGCGCCGTGATCAGCGAACCACTGGCCAGGCTGGCCTCGACCACCAGCACGCCCAGCGACAAGCCACTGATGATGCGGTTACGCCGGGGGAAGTTGCTGGGCTGCGGCCCGGCATCCAGCGGGTACTCGGAAACCAGCGCGCCGCCGCTGTCGATAATCGCCTGCGCAAGCGCGGTGTGCCGCTGTGGATAAAGTTTTTGCAGCCCTGTGCCGAGCACCGCGATCGTACCCCCGCCGGCCTGTATTGCGGCCCGATGAGCGGCGCCGTCGATGCCCACCGCCAGCCCGCTGGTAATTGTGAAGCCGGCCTGTGCCAGGTAACGGGAAAACGCCGCGGCGGTATCCAGGGCTGGCGGTGAAGCGCGCCTGCTTCCCACAATTGCCAGCTGCGGGCGTTCGAGCAGGGCAGGGTCGCCGGCGACAAACAGCAACGGCGGGGCATCATCGATTTCCCCCAGCAGCGGTGGGTAACCAGGCCCGTCAAACATCAGTAAATGCTGGCCCGGCTGCTCTAGCCAGGCCATCGCCGCCAGCGCTCCGTCGCGCACTTCGGCACTGCGCCGCGCGTCGATTGCTGCCTGGGAAATGCCCAACTCGCGCCAGGCGCCGGCGGGTGCGCACAGGGCAGAAGATGCGCTGCCAAACGCCTCGAGCAACGTGCAGAAACGCCGCAGGCCGGTGTCCGGCAAGCGGTGCAGACGCAGCCGCGCCTCCAGTTCAGCCGGCGCAACAGGCGACGAATGGTGATTCGACATGGGGATCATCCTTGATCTGAAAAGGGCCATCGGCGTGGCACAACCTGTGGATAACTGTGTTGATAACGCTTTGACAACCTGTCTATCGAATAGTCGACAAGCAGGCCCTGAAAACCCTAGACGAGCTTTCACAGGTGCTGAAATCCACGTTTGCCTTTATTATGTGTGCTCAGTTTTCAACCAAACGCACAGTGACTGCCTGACCTTATGGCCATCTTGAACATTCTCGAATTCCCCGACCCGCGCCTGCGCACCATCGCCAAGCCGGTGACGGTGTTCGACGACGCCCTGCGTCAGCTGATCGACGACATGTTTGAAACCATGTACGAAGCCCCCGGCATCGGCCTGGCCGCGACCCAGGTCAACGTGCACCAGCAGGTCGTGGTGATGGACCTCAGCGAAGACCGCAGTGAACCGCGGGTCTTCATCAACCCTACGGTCGAAGAGCTGACCGACGACATGGGCCAGTACCAGGAAGGTTGCCTGTCGGTGCCGGGCTTCTACGAGAACGTCGACCGCCCGCTGCGGGTACGTGTAAAAGCCCAGGACCGCGACGGCAAGCCGTTCGAGCTGGAGTGCGAAGGCTTGCTGGCGGTCTGCGTGCAGCACGAATTCGATCACCTCAACGGCAAGCTGTTCGTCGACTATCTGTCGCAGCTCAAACGCGACCGGATCAAGAAGAAACTGGAAAAGCAGCACCGCCAGCAAGCCTGATCCCCACCTTCCAGAAGGCTTGCTCCGGCAAGCCTTTTTCTTTTTTGAAGCGAGAACTCCATGCGCATCGTCTTTGCAGGCACCCCAGAGTTTGCTGCCGAACACCTCAAGGCCCTGCTCGACAGCCCTTACGAGATCGTGGCCGTCTACACCCAGCCTGACCGCCCTGCCGGCCGTGGCCAGAAGCTGATGCCCAGTGCGGTCAAGGCGCTGGCCGTGGCCCATGGCATCCCGGTACTGCAGCCGCAAACCCTGCGCAACGCCGAGGCGCAAGCGGAACTTGCCGCACTGCAGCCAAACTTGATGGTCGTGGTTGCCTACGGCCTGATTCTGCCGCAGGCGGTGCTGGATATCCCCCGCCTGGGCTGCATAAACAGCCACGCCTCCTTGCTGCCGCGCTGGCGCGGTGCAGCGCCGATCCAGCGTGCCGTGGAAGCCGGCGATACCGAAAGCGGTGTCACCGTGATGCGCATGGAAGCCGGCCTGGATACCGGCCCGATGCTGCTCAAGGTAACCACCCCGATCAGCGCCGAGGACACCGGCGGTAGCCTGCATGACCGCCTTGCGCAAATGGGCCCGCCCGCCGTCGTGCAAGCCATCGCCGGCCTGGCCGACGGGTCGCTGCAAGGCGAGATGCAAAACGATGCCCTGGCCACTTATGCACACAAGCTGAACAAGGACGAAGCGCGCCTCGACTGGCGCCGCCCGGCCGTCGAACTGGAGCGCCTGATCCGTGCCTTCAACCCTTGGCCGGTGTGCCACAGCACCCTCGATGGCGAGAGCGTGAAGGTGCTGGCAGCCAACTTGGCGGCAGGCAAAGGTGAGCCGGGCGAGATCCTGTCTGCCAGTAAAGATGGCCTGGTGGTTGCCTGTGGTGACCAGGCACTGAGCCTGACCCGCCTGCAACTGCCCGGTGGCAAGGCGCTGAGCTTCAGCGACCTGTTCAACAGCCGCCGCGAGAAGTTCGCCGCCGGCAAGGTACTTGGCCAATGAACCCACGCCTCGCCGCCGCCCGTGCCCTTGCCGCAGTACTCAGCGGCAAGGCTTCATTGAACAGCTCGCTGCCGGCACAACTGGACAAGGTCGATGAGCGCGACCGCGGCCTGACCCAGGACCTGGCGTTCGGCACTGCACGCTGGCAGCCCCGGCTCGACCTGCTGGCCGCCCAACTGCTGCAGAAGCCGTTCAAAGCGGCAGACGCCGATGTGCAGGCGCTGCTGCTGGTCGGCCTGTACCAGCTGTTCTACACCCGTATTCCGGCCCACGCCGCAATTGGCGAGACCGTGGGCTGCGCCGACAAGCTGAAGAAGCCCTGGGCCAAGGGCCTGCTCAATGCCGTGCTGCGCCGCGCCCAGCGCGAAGGCGAAGCGCTGCTGGCCGGCATGGAGCGCGACCCCGTGGTACGCACCGCCCACCCGCGCTGGCTGCAAAAGGCGCTGAAGGCTTTCTGGCCAGAGCAGTGGGAGGCCATTTGCGCCGCCAACAATGCGCACCCGCCGATGATCTTGCGGGTCAACCGCCGTCATCACAGCCGTGATGCCTACCTGGGCTTGCTGGCCGACGCGGGCGTTGCCGCCAGCCCCTGCCACTACAGCCGCGATGGCATCGTTCTGGCCGAAGCCTGCGACGTACGCGGCCTGCCAGGCTTCGCCGAGGGCTGGGTGAGTGTGCAGGACGAAGCCGCGCAGCTGTCCGCTGACTTGCTGGAGCTGGCCGCCGGCCAACGCGTGCTCGACGCCTGTTGCGCGCCTGGCGGCAAAACCTGCCACCTGCTGGAAGCCGAACCGGGCCTGGCTCACCTGACAGCCATCGACCTTGAGGCCAAGCGCCTGACCCGCGTGCGCGAGAACCTCGACCGCCTGCAGCTCGATGCCGAGCTGATCGCCTGCGACGCCCGCGACACTGCCAGCTGGTGGGACGGCAAGCCGTTCCAGCGCATCCTGCTGGACGCCCCCTGCTCGGCCACTGGCGTGATCCGTCGCCACCCGGACATCAAGCTGACCCGCCAGGCCGACGACATTCCGGCCCTGGCCGCGCTGCAAGGTGAATTGCTCGATGCCCTGTGGCCCACACTGGAAGTGGGCGGCATGCTGCTGTATGCCACGTGCTCCAGCTTGCCGACCGAGAACACGCAAGTGATCGAGGCCTTCCTCGCCCGCACTCCCGGCGCGCGGGAGCTGGACTTGGCCACCGAGGCCGGCCTGCGCCAACCGCACGGCCGCCAGTTGCTGGCCCAGGAAGGCGGCCACGACGGGTTCTACTATGCCAAGCTGATCAAGATCGCCGCCTCGCGCGGGTAAGCACAAAAGGGTAGGGAGTAGCGGATGAAAATCATCATCCTCGGCGCAGGGCAAGTGGGCGGTACGCTGGCAGAGCACTTGGCCAGCGAGGCCAACGACATTACCGTGGTCGACACCGACGGCGACCGTCTGCGCGACCTGGGCGACCGCCTGGACATCCGCACCGTGCAAGGCCGCGGCTCGCTGCCGACGGTGCTGCGCCAGGCCGGTGCCGACGACGCCGACATGCTGGTGGCGGTAACCAACAGTGACGAAACCAATATGGTTGCCTGCCAGGTGGCCTATTCGCTGTTCCACACCCCGACCAAGATTGCCCGGGTACGCGAGTCGGCCTACCTGACCCGTGAAGAGCTGTTCGACAATGACCACATCCCGGTCGACGTGCTGATCAGCCCCGAGCAGGTGGTGACCAACTACATCAGGCGCCTGATCGAACACCCAGGGTCGCTGCAGGTGATCGACTTCGCCGAAGGCAAGGCGCAGCTGGTGGCCGTGAAGGCGTACTACGGCGGGCCGCTGGTGGGCCAGCAACTACGCCAGATCCGCGCGCACATGCCTAACGTGGATACCCGTGTGGCCGCCATTTTCCGCCGCGACCGGCCAATCACCCCGCGTGGCGACACGGTGATCGAAGCCGATGACGAGGTGTTCTTCATTGCCGCGAAAAAAGACATCCGGGCAGTGATGGGCGAGTTGCGTCGCATCGACCAGACCAACAAGCGCATCGTCATTGCCGGTGGTGGCCAAATTGGCGAGCGCCTGGCCGAAGCCATCGAAAGCCGCTATCAGGTGAAGATCATCGAGATGAGCCCGGCCCGCTGCCGGCACCTGTCCGATACGCTAGACAGCACCGTGGTGTTGCAGGGCAGCGCCTCGGACAGGGACCTGATGCTGGAAGAAAACATCGCCGACGCCGATATCTTCCTGGCCCTGACCAACGACGACGAAGCCAACATCATGTCGTCGCTGCTGGCCAAGCGCCTGGGTGCAGGCAAGGTGATGACCATCATCAACAACCCAGCCTACGTCGACCTGGTGCAGGGGGGTGAGATCGACATTGCCATCAGCCCCCAGCTGGCGACCATCGGCACCCTGTTGGCCCACGTGCGCCGGGGCGACATTGTCAGCGTGCACTCGCTGCGCCGTGGCGCGGCCGAAGCGATCGAGGCGGTGGCCCATGGCGATGCCAAGTCGAGCAAGGTCGTTGGCAAGGCGATAGCGGACATCAACCTGCCACCGGGTACCACGATCGGCGCGATCATCCGTGCCGAAGAGGTCATGATTGCCCACGACAACACGCTGATCGAATCGGGTGACCATGTGATCCTGTTCGTTGTGGATAAAAAGCATATTCGCGATGTGGAGAAGCTGTTCCACGTCGGCTTGAGTTTCTTCTAGGAGCAAAAAGGCATGCGCGAGTCGCTGGAGAAGATGCTGGCCAAGGGTGTGGATAACCCGTTGCTGCGTTTCGGGCTGGGCAAGGCCTGGCTGGATGAAGGTAACGGGGCAGAAGCTGCGGTGCACCTGGCGCGCTGTGTAGAGCAGGACCCGAAGTACTCGGCAGCCTGGAAGCTGCTGGGCAAGGCCTGTCAGTTGCAGGGTGACCTACCGGCGGCGCGCAAGGCCTGGGAGGATGGGATCGTGGCGGCACAGGCCCACGGGGACAAGCAAGCCGAGAAAGAGATGACCGTTTTTCTCAAGAAGCTGAACAAGGCTTGAGATAGCCGGGGCAGCTTTGCAGCCCATCGCAGGCAAGCCAGCTCCCACAGGGACCGCAGCAGGGCTGACAGGTGTTTGCCGCAAGATGTGCAGCGCCTGTGAGCCCTGATGCGATCCCTGTGGGAGCTGGCGTGCCAGCGAATGGGGCGCAGAGCGCCCCCAGAGATCTCAGTACCAGCGCGGCTCGCCAGCCGGGCGCTTCTTGAAGCGCTTCATGCTCCACATGTACTGGCTCGGGTACTCGCGCACATAACGCTCGACCACCTTGCTCATCGCCGCCGCCGACTCATTCACGTCGGTGCTGTACATCGCTTGCGGCGCGGCTTCGAGAAACACCTTGAAACCCGAGCCATCCGGCAGGCGCAAGGCATGCAGGAACACCCCCACTGCCTTGCCGCCCGCCAGCATGTTCGGCACGAACTTGCTGGTCAGTGCCTGGGTACCGAGAAATGGCACGAACACGCCCGCCGATTCGGCCGGCTCCGGGTCAGCGGGGATGCCCACCTGGCCGCCCCGGCGCACCTCCTTGATCACGCTGAGAATGCCTTCCTTGGTCGAAGGCGCAACGCGGTTGCCCATCTGTACGCGCTGCTCACGCAGCAGGTCATCCACAGCCTTGAGCTTGGGCGGGCGGTAGAAGATGATCGGCTTGCACTGGTTGCAATAGAAGTGGTTGAGCACCTCCCAGTTACCCAGGTGGCTGGTGATACCGACAACACCCTTGCCAGACGCCAGGGCTTGCTCCAGCACTTCCAGACCGTGCACTTCCTTGACCAGTTCCAGCGAGCGCTGTGGCGGCCAGATCCAGGCACAGGCGCTTTCGACAAACGACTTGCCAATGTCCCGCAAGGCTTGGCCGACCAGTTGCTCACGGGCAACCGGGTCCATCTCTGGGAAACACTTGGCCAGGTTGATGCGCACCACGTTGCGTGAACCGTTGGGGATCTTCCACATCAGCCAGCCGATACCGGCGCCCACGCGCTGTACAGCGCCCCAGGGCAGCTTGGCAAACAGGCGCAGCACCCCGACCATCAGGGCGCCCTTGAACTTTTCCACAGGCGAATTCCTTATTTCAGCAAGGCGCGCATTGTAACCCTTCAACGAACCAGGGCGGCGTAACGATCGCAATCGATGGTGTGGTCCATGACCATGCCGGTGGCTTGCATGAAGGCATAGCAGATGGTCGGGCCGACAAAGGTGAAGCCGGCTTTCTGCAGGGCCTTGCTCATGGCCTTGGCTTCGTCGGTGACCGCCGGCACGTCAGCGCGGCCCTGGAAGTGATTGATCTTCGGCGCACCGCCCACGAACGACCACAGCCATTCGGCGGGGTTATCCACAGCCAGCCAGGCCTGCGCATTGCGCCGCGCAGCCTTGAGTTTGAGGCGGTTGCGGATGATCCCGGGGTCCTGCATCAGCGCTTCGATGCGTTCGTCGCTGAGGGTGGCCAGTTTGACCGGGTCGAACCCGTGCATCACCTCGCGGTAACGCTCGCGTTTGCGCAAAACGGTGATCCATGAAAGCCCGGCCTGGAACCCTTCGAGCAAAAGCATCTCGAACAGCAACGCCGGATCGCGCTGCGGCGTTCCCCATTCCTGGTCATGGTAGGCCTGGTACAACGGATCGTCGGTACACCAAAAGCAGCGTGGCATAAGGCTCCAATGAGTAGAGGGCGAGGCGAATCAGGTTATACTCCCGCTCTTTACATCCGCATCCCCAGATACAGGTGAATTTCGTGAGCCAGCCTACGCCAGCCGTGCGTACCTTCCAAGACCTGATCCTCGCCCTGCAAAACTACTGGGCAGCTCAAGGTTGTGTGGTGCTTCAGCCCTACGATATGGAAGTAGGCGCCGGCACTTTCCACACCGCAACGTTCCTGCGCGCCGTGGGTCCAGAAACCTGGAACGCCGCCTACGTGCAGCCTAGCCGTCGCCCCGCCGACGGGCGGTATGGCGAAAACCCCAACCGCCTGCAGCACTACTACCAGTTCCAAGTGGTGCTCAAGCCGAACCCGGCCAACTTCCAGGAGCTGTACCTGGGCTCGCTGAAAGCCATTGGCCTGGACCCGCTGGTGCACGACATTCGCTTTGTCGAAGACAACTGGGAATCGCCGACCCTCGGCGCCTGGGGCCTGGGCTGGGAAATCTGGCTGAACGGCATGGAAGTCACCCAGTTCACCTACTTCCAGCAGGTAGGTGGCATCGAGTGCTACCCGGTCACCGGTGAAATCACCTACGGCCTCGAACGCCTGGCCATGTACATCCAGGGCGTCGATTCGGTCTATGACCTGGTATGGGCCGACGGCCCGTTCGGCAAGGTCACCTACGGTGACGTGTTCCACCAGAACGAGGTGGAGCAGTCGACCTACAACTTCGAACATGCCAACGTCGACAAGCTGTTCGAACTGTTCGACTTCTACGAAAGCGAAGCCAACCGCCTGATCAAGCTGGAGCTGCCGCTGCCGACCTATGAAATGGTGTTGAAGGCCTCGCATACCTTCAACCTGCTGGACGCCCGCCGCGCCATCTCGGTGACCGAGCGCCAGCGCTACATCCTGCGTGTGCGTACCCTGGCCCGGGACGTGGCGCAAAGCTATCTGCAAGCCCGCGCACGCCTGGGCTTCCCGATGGCCACCCCCGAACTGCGTGACGAAGTGTTGGCTAAGCTGGAGGCTGCACAATGAGTGCTCAAGATTTCCTGGTAGAACTGGGCACCGAAGAGCTGCCTCCCAAGGCCCTCGCCAGCCTCGGCGACGCCTTCCTGGCCGGCATCGAAAAGGGCCTGCAGGCCGCTGGCCTGAACTACACCGGCAAGCAGGTCTATGCTGCGCCGCGTCGCCTGGCCGTGCTGATTCGCCAGCTGGACGTGCAGCAGCCTGACCGCAGCATCAACATCGACGGGCCACCCCTGCAGGCTGCTTTCAAAGACGGCGAGCCGACCCAGGCTGCCCTAGGCTTTGCCAAGAAGTGCGGTGTAGAGCTGGCCGAAATCGACCAGAGCGGCCCCAAGCTGCGCTTCTCCCAGCACATCCCAGGCAAAGCGACCGTCGGCTTGCTGCCGACCATCGTCGAGGACTCGCTGAACGATCTGCCCATTCCCAAGCGCATGCGCTGGGCCGCCAGCCGTGAAGAGTTCGTGCGCCCGGCCCAATGGCTGGTCATGCTGCTGGGCGACCAGGTGATCGACTGCACCATCCTGTCGCAGAAGGCCGGCCGTGAATCCCGTGGCCACCGCTTCCACCACCCGGAAAACGTGCTCATCACTGCCCCGGCCAACTACGTCGAAGACCTGCGCAAAGCCTACGTGCTGGCCGACTTCGCCGAGCGCCGCGAGCTGATCAGCAAGCGTACCGCAGAGCTGGCCATGCAGCAGGAAGGCACGGCCATCGTGCCACCGGCGCTGCTGGACGAAGTGACCGCGCTGGTCGAGTGGCCGGTGCCGCTGGTGTGCTCGTTCGAGGAGCGTTTCCTCGAAGTGCCGCAGGAAGCCCTGATCACCACCATGCAGGACAACCAGAAGTACTTCTGCCTGCTGGACAGCGAAGGCAAGCTGCTGCCGCGCTTCATCACCGTGGCCAACGTTGAAAGCCGCGACCCGAAGCAGATCGTGCAAGGCAACGAGAAAGTCGTGCGCCCACGCCTGACCGACGCTGAATTCTTCTTCAAGCAGGACAAGAAGCAGCCGCTGGAAACCTTCAACGAGCGCCTCAAGAACGTGGTCTTCCAGGCTCAGCTGGGCACTGTGTACGACAAGGCCGAGCGCGTTTCCAAACTGGCTGCCTTCATCGCCCCGCTGATCGGCGGCGACGCCCAGCGCGCCGGCCGGGCTGGCCTGCTGTCGAAATGCGACCTGGCCACTGAAATGGTCGGCGAATTCCCCGAGATGCAGGGTGTGGCCGGTTACTACTACGCGCTCAACGACGGTGAGCCGCAAGACGTTGCCCTGGCGCTGAACGAGCAGTACATGCCACGCGGTGCTGGTGCCGAGCTGCCGCAAACCCTCACCGGTGCCGCCGTGGCCATCGCCGACAAGCTCGACACCCTGGTGGGCATCTTCGGCATCGGCATGCTGCCAACCGGCAGCAAAGACCCGTACGCCCTGCGCCGTGCAGCGCTGGGTGTGCTGCGTATCCTGATCGAGAAGCAGCTAGACCTGAACCTGACCGGTGCCGTGGAATTCGCGGTCAAGCAGTTCGGTGCCAAGGTCAAGGCTGCCGGCCTGGCCGAGCAGGTGCTGGAGTTCATCTTCGACCGCCTGCGTGCGCGCTACGAAGACGAAGGCATCGACGTGGCCACCTACCTGTCGGTACGTGCCCTGCAGCCAGGCTCGGCGCTGGACTTCGACCAGCGTGTACAGGCGGTGCAAGCGTTCCGCAAGCTGCCCGAAGCCGAGGCCCTGGCCGCGGTCAACAAGCGTGTGTCGAACCTGCTGAGCAAGGCCGAAGGCGCCATCGCCGAGCAGGTCGAGCCGAAGTACTTCGACAATGCCAACGAGTTCTCGCTGTACTCGGCCATCCAGCAGGCCGACCAGGCCGTGCAACCGATGGCTGCTGCACGGCAGTACAGCGAATCGCTGGCCCGCCTGGCAGCCCTGCGCGACCCGGTTGATGCCTTCTTCGAGGCGGTCATGGTCAACGCCGAAGACGCCAAGGTACGTGCCAACCGCTACGCCCTGCTCAGCCGCCTGCGCGGCCTGTTCCTGGGTGTGGCCGACATCTCGTTGCTGGGGTAAGCCTTGAAACTGCTGATTCTCGACCGTGACGGGGTGATCAACTACGACTCCGACGCCTACATCAAGACGCTGGAAGAGTGGGTCCCGATCCCAGGCTCGGTCGCAGCGATCGCGCAGTTGAGCAAGGCGGGCTGGACAGTGGCCGTGGCCACCAACCAGTCCGGCATCGCCCGTGGCTATTACCCGCTGGCAACCCTCGAGGCCATGCATGCACGCCTGCGCGCGCTGGTGGCCGAGCAGGGGGGCGAGGTTGGCCACATCGTGTATTGCCCGCACGGCCCGGATGAAGGCTGCGATTGCCGCAAGCCCAAGCCCGGCATGCTGCGGGCGATAGCCGAGCATTACCAGGTCGGCCTTGAAGGCGTCTGGTTCGTTGGCGACAGCAAAGGCGACCTGGAGGCCGCCCTGGCCGTCGGTGCACAACCTGTGTTGGTGAAAACCGGCAAGGGTGAGCGGACCCTGGCAAAAGGTGTTCCGCAAACTACACTGATTTTCGACGATCTGGCAGCTATCGCCAGAGAACTAATTTAAACAGTGCGCCTGCGGGCGCATTTTTCTCAGGCGGGCATGCCCCGCAATGGTACAAGCCACTATGTCGATCCTGCAGGCGATCAGAATCTTTCTTTTTTACCTGCTGCTGGGCACCAGTTCGTTGCTGTGGTGCTCGCTGAGCTTCTTCGTCGCGCCGTTTCTGTCGTTCCCCAAGCGCTACAAGTTCATCAATGTGTACTGGTGCCGCTGCGCCTTGTTCCTCGTGCGGACGATTCTGGGCATCGACTACAAGATCACCGGTGCCGAGAACGTGCCGGCCGAGCCTTGCGTGATCCTGTCGAACCACCAAAGCACCTGGGAAACATTCTTCCTTTCGCAGTACTTCTCGCCGCTTAGCCAAGTGCTCAAACGCGAACTGCTGTACGTGCCGTTCTTCGGCTGGGCCATGGCCATGCTGCGGCCGATAGCGATCAACCGCGATAACCCGAAGGAGGCACTGCGCCAAGTTGCGAGCAAGGGCGATGAGCTGCTCAAGCAGAAGATCTGGGTGCTGATCTTCCCGGAGGGCACCCGTGTGCCGTTCGGCACGGTCGGCAAGTTCTCGCGCGGGGGTACCGCGCTGGCAGTGAATGCCGGGCTGCCGGTACTGCCGATTGCCCACAACGCCGGCAAGTTCTGGCCGAAAACCGGTTGGGGCAAGCGCTCGGGCACCATCGAGGTGGTGATTGGCGAGCCGATGTACGCCAACGGCACCGGGCCACGGGCCATTGCCGAGCTCAACGACCGCGCTCAGGCGTGGAACGAAGCAACCCAGCGGGCCATGGGCTCGCTGCCGCCAGCAGCAGAACAACCACAGGAGCAGATGGCGTGATTTCTGTGGATAACTTGTGAGCACTTTTTCGTTGAAATGCTTGAAGTAAGCGCTAACTTGTTGAATTGGTTGTTTATTTTTGCTTATGACATTTTTCTGAAAAGCGTGCATAAGTTTTTTCGGGGCATAAGAAAACCGGCTTTTACAGCCGGTTTTTTTATGGGCTCCATTTCAAGTACGCATCGCTTTGGGTAGGAGCGGCCTTGTGTCGCGATGGGCCGTAAAGCGGCCCCGGCAATGTGTGCATCAAGGCAGAAATCCTGGGGCCGCTGCGCGGCCAATCGCGACACAAGGCCGCTCCTACAAGGATCCGCGCCAGCTTTCAGATCTTGTCGATATCCACATCCTTGGTTTCTTTCAGGCAGAAAATCCCCACCACAAGGCTGATGCCGGTCACCAGGATCGGGTACCAAAGCCCGTAGAAGATGTCCCCGGTGTACACCACCAGTGCAAACGACACGGTGGGCAGGAAGCCACCGAACCAGCCGTTGCCAATGTGGTAGGGCAGCGACATCGAGGTGTAGCGAATGCGGGTCGGGAACAGCTCGACCATCACTGCGGCCAATGGGCCGTAGGTCATGGTCGCGATCAGGATCATCGCCACGATCAGCACCACGACCATCACCTGGTTGACCTGTGCGGGGTCAGCCTTGGCCGGATAGCCTGCCTGCTCCACCGCCGCACGCATCGCGGCTTCGTCGAAGCCGTTGATGGTCTTGTCGCCCACATTCACCACTACCTCGCTGCCGGCTACGCTGACCGAGCTGTAAGGCAGGCCCTGTTTGACCAGGAAGGTCTTGACCTTGTCGCACGGGCTGTCGAAACGGGCCTTGCCGACCGGGTCGAACTGGAACGTGCAGCCTTGCGGATCAGCAGTGACCACGATCGGCGCCTGGCGGCTGGCGGCGTCAATTTGTGGGTTGGCATAGTGGCTCAAAGCCTTGAACAGCGGGAAGTACAGCACCGTGGCCAGCAGCAAGCCCAGCATCAGGATCGGTTTGCGCCCGATACGGTCCGACAGCCAGCCAAAAAACACGAAGAACGGCGCACCGATCACCACGCTGATGATCAGCAGGGTATTGGCCTGGGCCGGGTCTACCTTCAGCATCTGGGTCATGAAGAACAGCACGTAGAACTGCGCGGTGTAGAACGTCACCGCTTGCCCGGCATTGATGCTGAACAGTGCGGTCAGTACAACTTTGAGGTTCGGCCACGAGGTGAACGACTCCCGGATCGGCGACTTGCTGACCTTGCCCTGGGCCTTCATTTTCACGAAGGCTGGCGACTCATGCATGCTCATGCGGATCCAGGTGGAAATACCCAGCAGCACGATCGACAGCAGGAACGGCAGGCGCCAGCCCCAGGTTTCGAACTGATCGCCACTGACATAGCGGCTGCCCAGTACCACCAGCAACGACAACAACAGGCCCAGGGTAGCGGTGGACTGGATGAAGCCGGTGTGGAAACCGCGCTTGCCAGGGGGTGCATGTTCGGCCACATAGGTGGCCGCACCACCGTATTCACCGCCCAGCGCCAGGCCCTGCAGCATGCGCAGCATCACCAGAATGATCGGTGCGGCGATGCCGATGCTGGCATACGTAGGCAGCAAGCCCACGGCGAAAGTGGACAGCCCCATCAGCACGATGGTGACCAGGAAGGTGTATTTGCGCCCGATCATGTCACCCAGGCGGCCGAACACCAATGCACCGAACGGCCGCACAAGGAAGCCGGCAGCGAAGGCCATGAGGGCGAAGATGAAAGCGGTGGTGTCGTTAACACCCGCAAAGAACTGCTTGCTGATGACCGCTGCCAACGCGCCATAGAGAAAAAAGTCATACCACTCGAACACCGTCCCGAGGGATGACGCGAAAATGATCTTGCGTTCTTCACGACGGTTGGAACCGCTGGCCGCCGCAGCCTGCTCTTGAATGTAATCCGACATCGTTGCTGTCCTCGGCCCGCAGGCCACAGTGATTATTCTTGTTGTTCCACTGTCGGCAGCCTTCGACCGCAGCTGCCGCTACTGCACGCACCCGGGTCAGGGCGTCGGTAACGCGTCTTCGTTCAGGTAGGTCTGGGTAGCAGCTCCTTTGAGAATCAGTTGTGCCGCCTTTTCGGCGATCATCAGGGTGGGGGAACAGGTATTGCCAGAGGTGATCTGCGGCATGATCGAGGCATCGGCCACGCGCAGGCCGGGGATGCCATGCACGCGCAGCTGGTTATCCACAACGTCCATCGCGCCATTGCCCATGCGGCAGGTGCCCACCGGGTGGAAAATGGTAGTACCAATCTTGCCGGCTGCCTCGATCAGGTCCTGTTCGCTTTGCAGGGCCGCGCCAGGCAGATATTCCTCGGGCTCGAATACGGCCAGGGCAGGGGCCTGCACGATGCGCCGGGTAAGGCGGATGGCATCGGCGGCCACCTGCAAGTCCTGGGGGTCGCTCAGGTAGTTGGGGTCGATCAGCGGCGTGCTGTGCATGTCGGTGCTGCGAATATCGATACGCCCACGGCTGGCCGGGCGCAGGTTGCAGACCGAGGCGGTAAAGGCCGGGAAGCGGTGCAACGGCTCGCCGAAGCGCTCCAGCGACAGCGGCTGCACGTGGTACTGCAGGTTGGCGCTGGCCTGGTCCGGGCTGGAGCGTACGAACGCGCCCAACTGGCTCGGGGCCATGGCCAGCGGGCCGCTGCGGTCGTAGAGGTAGCGCAGGCCCATGCCCATCTTGCCCCACAGGCTGTTGGCCATCTGATTCAAGGTGCGGGTATTGCGGATCTGGTAGATCAGCCGCAGTTGCAGGTGGTCTTGCAGGTTGCCACCCACCCCTGGCATGTCGTGGCGCACGCCAATACCCAGGCTTTCCAGCAATTGCCGTGGGCCGATGCCGGAGCGTTGCAGAATGCCCGGGGAACCGACCGCGCCAGCACACAGCACAATCTCGCGGCGAGCCGCAAACTCGTGCCAGGCGCCTTGCCAGAATGCCTTCACCGCCCGTGCCCGAGTATTGTTGAGCAGCACCTGGTCAACCTGCACACCCGTAAGCACGGTGAGGTTGGCGCGGTGCTGAACCGGCCGCAGAAACGCCTTGGAGGCATTCCAGCGCACGCCACTGCGTTGGTTGACCTGGAAATAACCACACCCCTGGTTATCGCCCGTATTGAAATCATCCACCTTGGCGATGCCGCTTTGCTCGGCGGCGTCGCGGAAGGCATCCAGTATCGGCCAGCTGTAGCGCTGGCGTTCGACCCGCCACTCGCCACCGCCGCCATGGTGCTCGCTGGCGCCAGCAAAGTGGTTTTCACTGGCCTTGAACAGCGGCAGCACGTCCTTCCAAGCCCAGCCGGGGTTGCCCTGTTCGGCCCAGTGGTCATAGTCGGCAGCCTGGCCGCGCATATAGATCATGCCATTGATGGAAGAGCAGCCACCCAGCACCTTGCCACGTGGGTAGCCCAACGCGCGCCCACCCAGGCCGGGTTGGGCTTGGGTCTTGAAACACCAGTCGGTGCGCGGGTTGCCAATGCAGTAGAGGTAACCGACGGGAATGTGAATCCAGGGATAGTTGTCCCGCCCGCCCGCTTCCAGCAGCAGCACCCGGCAACCAGGGTCGGCGGACAAGCGGTTGGCCAGTAGGCACCCGGCGGGGCCGGCGCCTACCACCACGTAATCGAAGACAGAATCGGCTGATGGCATGTGCAACCTCGGGCCTGATAATTATTCTTGTCCCGATCCATCTTAGTGCGTAATTTCGTGGGTGAAACACGCGATTTCGCGCAGCGGTTGTGCGTTTTAGCACAGCGGCAAGTCTGCACTGGCCCTTTCGCGGGTTCACCCGTGAAAGGGCGAGACGAACAGCCACAAGGATCAGCATGTTCGACTGGAACGATCTGCGGTTTTTCCTCGAGTTGCAGCGCAGCGGCCGCCTGCTTACCGCCGCCAAGCGCCTCAATACCACCCACAGCACCGTGGCCCGGCACATCGAGCGCATCGAGGAAAGCCTGGGCACGGCGTTGTTCGTGCAACACGCCCAAGGCTATGAGCTGACCCCTTCGGGCCAGGCCCTGCTCAAGCACGCCGAAGCCATGGAGAACGTCGCCCTGCTGGCCCAGGAAGAAATCACCCAGGCCATCACCCCGCTGGGCAAGATCCGCCTGGGGGTCACCGAAGGCATTGGCATCATGTTCTTCACCCCGCGCATGAACGCGCTGTTCGAGCGCTACCCCGGGCTGGAAGTGGAGCTGGTGGCAGTGCCGAGGTTCGTCAGCATCCTCAACCGCGAAGCCGAAATCAGTATCCACCTGGAGCGGCCCAACGCCGACCTGCTGATCACCCGTAAACTCACCGACTACCGCCTGGCCCTGTATGCCAGCCAGGGCTACCTCGACCGCGCACCACCCCTGCGCAACCGTGAGGATCTGGCCCGCCACAGCTGGATCGGCTACGTCGACGACCTGCTGTTCAGCCAGGAGCTGCTGTTTCTCAACAGCTTCTGCCGGGCGCCCAATGTGGTCTTCCGCAGCACCAGTGTGATTGCCCAGCAGGTGGCCGCACGTGCTGGGCTGGGCATTGCAGTGCTGCCCAACTACATGGCCCGGCACGACCCGACCCTGGTCCGCGTACTGCCTGGCGAAACCATCCAGCGCAGTTACTGGATCTGTACCCGCCGCGAGCTGCACAAGTCGGTGCGCCTGCGGGTCGTATGGGATTACCTGCTGGCGCTGTGCGCAGAACAACAGGGCGAGCTGTTAGCTCAGTAACGCCTTGCTGGCCAGCAGCAGGGCAGCGGCGCAACCTGCCACGGCAAACATCTGCTGCAGGCGTGGGCCGGCCAACCTGGCCGCCAGGGGGCGCGCCAGCAGCAAACCAAGCACGGCGCCGACAGCGAACGGGCCACCCACTTGCCAATGCAGAACACCTGCAAGGCTGGCACTGATCACACTGCCGGTAGACACCAAGGCAATCACCGCCAGCGACGTGGAGACGATCGTGGCCATGCGCAGGTTGGTATAGCGGTTGAGCGCCGGAATGATCACGAACCCGCCCCCCACACCGAGCAGGCCAGACAGCAAGCCGGACAGCACCCCGGTGAATGCCAGGGCGCGAGCGCAGGGCAGAGTCCAGCGCAAGCGGCCCTGCAGCGGGTTCAGCACACAAGGCTCGATAAAGCGATGCGCATCGTTGGCTTCGCCACGCAGCTCCCTGGCGGCCTTGCGCCAGATACGCAAGCAGGCGTAGGTGAGCACCCCGGCAAACACCAGTTGCAACGGCGTATTGGGCAAACGGTGCGCCAGCATCAACCCCAGTGGCGCTGCCGCCACCCCGATCAAGGCGATGAACAGTGCCGCCCGATAGCGCACCAGGCCGCGACGCAAACCCAGGACCGCGCCCACGGCTGCCGCCAGGCCTACCGCCAACAAGCCGACCGGTGCCGCTTCGACCATCGAAAGGCCAAGGCCGAACACCAACAGGGGCACGGCAAGAATGCCTCCACCGGCGCCCGTCAATGCCAGCACGGCGCCGATGATGGCCCCCAGGGCTGCGCCAAGCAGTTGCGTTTCGATCACTGCCCGGCCTCTGCTACCAACGGTTGTGGCCGCGCCAGCCATTCCCGACCCTTGAGCATGGCTTGCCAGTACAGCGGCGGCAGGGCCTGCGCCTTGAGCAGCCAAGCCAGGCGGGTCGGCTTGCGACCGTCCAGCAACCAGTTGGGGAAGCTGGGCGCCAGCTTGCCGCCATAGGTGAACTCGGCCAGCACGATCTTGCCGCGCTCGACCGTGAGCGGGCATGAGCCGTAACCGTCGTACTGGGCCAGTGTCTGCAACCGCCCCAGCGCTACCAGCACATTATTGGCCACTACCGGAGCCTGCTTGCGGGCCGCTGCAGCTGTCTTGGCGTTGCTGGTGTTGGCCACATCGCCCAAGGCGTGAACAGTGCTGTACTTGCGATGGCGCAGGGTGTGCGGGTCTACATCGACCCAGCCGGCACTGTCGGCCAATGGGCTTTCACGGATGAAGTCCGGCGCGACTTGCGGCGGAACCACATGCAGCAGGTCGAAGGCCTCGACGCGGGTTTCGCTGCTGCCATCGGGCAGGCTACGCACAAAGGTGGCACGTTTTTTAGGGCCGTCCACGGCGACCAGCCGATGGCTGAAATTCAGGTCCACGGCATATTTTTCGATGTACTGCATCAAGGCAGGCACGTAGTCGGCCACACCGAACAAGACTGCGCCGGCATTGAAGAAGCTGGCTTTGATCGCGCCCAGGTGACCGTGGCGTAGCCAATGGTCGCACGACAGGTACAGCGCCTTCTGTGGCGCGCCGGCGCATTTGATCGGCATGGGCGGCTGGCTGAACAGGGCACGGCCGTGCTTGAGCTTCTGCACCAGCTCCCAGGTATAGGGCGCTAGGTCGTAGCGGTAATTGGAGGTGACCCCGTTACGGCCCAAGGTCTCGCTGAGCCCATCAATGGCCGCCCAATCGAGCTTCAGGCCAGGGCAAACCACCAGTTGTTCATAGCCGATGGCCCGGCCATCCTCGAGCATGACCAACTGGCGCACCGGGTCGAAACCCTGGACGCGCGCCTTTACCCAGCGCACCCCGCGCGGAATCGTCGAAGCCATGGTGCGGGCAGTGCTAGCCGCGTTGAAAACACCAGCGCCGACCATGGTCCAGCCAGGTTGGTAGTAGTGCACCTCGGCTGGGTCGATCAAGGCCACATCCAAGGACGCGTCACGGCTGATAAGGCTGGATGCAGTGGCGATACCGGCGGCACCGGCACCGACGATGACCACTGTGTGGTGGTCGGTATGGGTAGTGGACGACAAGGCAGGCATGGCAATAAATCCTGGAAATCTGGTTATAGGGCAGGGCGCTTACAGCTTGTT
This sequence comes from Pseudomonas sp. NY5710, assembly GCF_013305665.1. Taxonomy (NCBI): domain Bacteria; kingdom Pseudomonadati; phylum Pseudomonadota; class Gammaproteobacteria; order Pseudomonadales; family Pseudomonadaceae; genus Pseudomonas; species Pseudomonas sp. NY5710. Next base: position 10,566 of record NZ_CP045554.1, on the reverse strand, counting down.
CAGCGGGATCTTCAAATACCTGACGCCGTTGGCTTCCGGCTCCGGAAAGTGGCCACTGCGCATGTTCACCTGCACCGACGGCAGGATCAGCACCGGCATGTCGAGGGTTTTGTCGCGGGCCTCACGCATGGCGACGAAACTGTCCTCGTCGATACCCTGGTGGATGTGGATATTGCTGGCGCGCTGCTCGGCAACGGTGGTGACGTACTGCATTTCGCGACCACCTGGCAGGTAGTCGTGGCACATGAACAGGCGGGTCTGGTCGGGGAACGCCAGCAAGCGCCGGATCGAGCGGTACAGCGTACGGGCGTCGGCGCCGGGGAAATCGCAACGGGCAGTACCGTAGTCAGGCATGAACAAGGTGTCGCCGACGAACACCGCGGTCTCACCCGCATCCTCGATCATGAAGCTCATACATGCAGGCGTGTGCCCAGGGGTGTGCAATGCCCGCGCATGCAGGTTGCCGATGCGGAAACCTTCCTCGTCTTCGAACAGCACATCGAACTGGCTGCCATCACGGGCAAAGCCAGGCTCGGCGTTGAACAAGCTGCCAAAAACCTTCTGCACCTGGGTGATGTGCGCACCAATGGCGGTATGGCCGCCAAGCCTCTCCTTCAGGTAGGCCGCTGCCGATAGGTGGTCGGCATGCACATGTGTTTCAAGTATCCAGCGCACGCTGGCGTGCAATTCAGCCACGCGCTCGACCAGCCGATCTGCTGAGGCAGTACAGGTGCGCCCGGCCTTGGGGTCGTAATCCAGTACGCTGTCGATCAACGCGCACTGCCGGGTTTCACGGTCCATGACCAGGTAGCTGATGGTCGAGGTCGCCTCATCGTAAAAGGCGTCCACGTGAAGGTTGTTGCCGATGATCATCACGTTCTCCAGTTATCCGCCGCGTCTATTCAAGGCGTAGGCAGTATCAGGAGGTTTATCAAGATGCATGCCAGGCTCTTTATCGTGCCGGGCCCAACGAAACCGGAGCAGTACTGACAACACCTGGCTGAATTGGCAGCACCTTTGGCAGTCGACTGTCAGCCAATGGCAGTGTTTGGCAGTCCTTGTTACCCTGCATCGATCATCCGAACGGTGCTGTCATGCCTGAAACCCATCCGTTTATCCTGGCGCTGGTTTCCTACCTTGAGCACGATGCCCTGCCGACCATCGTGCTGGACACCGACTACAACATCCTGGCGGCCAATGCTGCGTATCGCCGCCAGTTCGGCCAGCACGAACAAGCACCCCTAGGGGAAAAGTGCCACAGGGTGTCGCACCACTATGCCGTGCCATGCGACCAGGCTGGCGAACATTGCCCCATGCGCAAAGCCTGGGACAGCAAGGTCGCGGAGCGCGTGTTGCACATTCACCACACGCCACGCGGGCCCGAGCACGTGGATGTAGAGCTGCGGCCAATCTTGGACGAACAGGGTACGGTCGTAGCCTTTGTCGAACGCTTGACCACCATCACGCTGGCCTCGGCCCAGCCGCAAGAGCAAGGGCTGGTCGGCCGTGCGCCGGCCTTCAAGGCAGCCCTGGCCAGCCTGCAACGCGCGGCGCCAGCGCAGATCCCTGTCTTGCTGCAAGGTGAGTCAGGCACCGGCAAGGAGCTGTTCGCCCGTGCGCTGCACATGGGTAGCGCCAGGACAAACGGCCCACTGGTGGTGGTGGACTGCACCGGCTTGACCGAGTCATTGTTCGAGAGCGAACTGTTCGGGTACGAAAAAGGCGCGTTCACCGGCGCCAACCAGCGCAAGATCGGCCTGGCCGAAGCCGCCCATGGCGGCACGCTGTTCCTTGATGAAATTGGTGAAGTGCCGCTGGCGATGCAGGTGAAGCTGTTGCGCCTGATCGAGTCTGGCAGCTTCCGCCCGGTAGGCAGCCTGCGCACAGTGCATTCGGATTTCCGCCTGGTGTCGGCCACGCACAAACCCCTCAGGCAAATGGTTGCCGATGGCAGCTTCCGTGAGGACCTGTACTACCGCATCAGCGGCTTCCCGATTCGCCTGCCGGCACTGCGTGAGCGGGTAGAGGATCTTCCCTTGCTGGCGCAGAGCCTGCTGCAACGCATGGCGGGCACATCGGTCCCCAGCTTGAGTGACGATGCCTTGCAGCGCCTTGCCTTGCATCCGTTCCCGGGCAACATCCGCGAGCTGCGCAATGTTCTGGAACGGGCGCGGTTATTCGCCGATGATGGGGTGATCAGGCCGGAGCACCTGCCTGAGGACATCGGCGCGCAAACGCCGGTGAGCCGTGGCGTAAAGCGCCGTGACCTCGGTGAACTGGCCCAGGCTCTGGAACAGTTCAAAGGTTCGCGCAGTGAGCTGGCGCTTCATTTGGGCATGAGCGAACGCACGCTGTACCGTCGCTTGAAAGCGCTTGGGCTACGCTAGCTTCGTGTTTTTGCCAGGCCACCTTTACCGGACCTTTACCTCTGTCCTGACATTAAACGACCTGATTCATGGTCTGATTGGTTAACCGTACCCGGTCATTGAAAGATCCAGCCGGGCGTTAATACACAGAGGACCGCAACGATGAAAAAGACCCTGACCATGATTTGCGCGGCGCTGATGCTCAGCGCACCTCTGGCAAGTTTCGCGCAGCCTGGCCCGCCTGACCGTCATGATGGCGGCCCAGGGCACGCAGGCAACCCGCCCCACGCTAAGCCGCAGGGCCGCCACGACAATGGCCGGGGGCCTGCTTATCGCGACCCGAACTTCCACCCGCAAAAAGGCATGCCGGTGCCCCACCAGCAGTGGCGCCGCGGCCATGTGGTCGACCCGCATTACCGTGGTGACCGTTACTGGGTGACCGACTGGAAGGCGCGGCACCTGTATGCACCTCCGCGCGATCACCGCTGGTTGTACGTGAACGGCGACTACGTGCTGGTCGCCATCGCCAGCGGAGTGATCGTCAACATTCTCAGCGGCTACTGATGTGTAGGAACACGCTGTTCAGTTAGCAATCGGGGCTGAACTACGCGCCCGCATATGTTCGGGCGTTTTCGATCACTATGACAGCGGTGATGTCAGCCTCGAACGCTTCGAACACATGAAGAAGCTGGACCTTCAAGCGATAGATATCACGCTGCATGCCTACGCTTGGTGGCAGCTCCAGGTCGAAAGCCAGTGTGATTAGAGAGGAGGTCGCTCCAACTGCAACCACTCCTGCACGGTTGGGCGTTGCCATTGCCGCTGAGCATAATCCTCCAGTTGAGCGGGAAGGCGGTCGCCATTGAGTATCAGTCGATTCAACATCAAAGCGAGATCGACATCGGCGGTAGACCACTGGCCAAAAAGGTAGTCCGGGCTATCGCGTAGCAGCAGTTGCGCAGCCTCCACCAACTTTCGCGTCGAGGCCTCAGCCGAGGCAGACAAAGCCCCGTATTTAACGCCGTAGAACACAACAAGCGTGGAGCGTTCATTTCGGATAGGGAGCAAATCACTGCGCAGCCAGGCTTGAACTTGCCGCGCCTTGGCGCGTTGCTGCGGGCTGGTCGGGTAAATCGGCGTCTGAGGGAAAAGATCTTCCAGATACTCAGTGATTGCGGATGATTCAGCCAAAGAAAATTCGCCATGCACCAGAGTGGGCACTCTCTGAGTCAGCGAAATACGGGAATAGTCCTGTGTCTGATGCTCTAGCGTGTCGAGGTCAAGAGTCTTCATTTGGAATTCGATGCCCTTCTCACGCAGCGCCACAAAACATGCCATGGCGTAAGGGCTGGTGAATTGAGCGTCTACGTACAAGCACAGCTTTGAAGCGTTCATACCGTCATCTCCATACGCAAGAGAAACTACGGTAGGGGTTCAGGATCTATAAATAAAATACATGTTTTTCATAGGGGCATTCCAGTCAGGAATGCACTCACCCTGAATCCTTCGCGCACTTGCCAAACGCTACGAGCCGTTGGAGGAGGAGAGGAATTCGAGACAAAAAAAAGCCCGCTAGTGCGGGCTTGATAGTGACCGGCGCAGACCAGGTTTATGGCCGGGCCGGGCATCTTTTGGAAAACGTGCAGCGTTACTGTGAACCTACACCTGATTAGAAGTCCAGGTTAGAAACCGACAGGGCATTGCTCTCGATAAAGTCCCGGCGCGGTTCGACCGCATCACCCATCAGGGTGTTGAAGATCTGGTCGGCAGCGATTGCATCTTCGATGGTGACCTTGAGCATGCGGCGCACGGTTGGGTCCATAGTGGTTTCCCACAGCTGCTCAGGGTTCATCTCACCCAGCCCTTTGTACCGCTGGATAGTATGCCGCTTGGTGCTTTCGTTCATCAGCCAGTCCAGCGCTTCTTTGAACTCGCTGACCGCCTTGCGGCGCTCACCGCGCTGCACATAAGCGCCTTCGCCCAGCAGGGTAGAAAGGTTGGCGCCCAGGTTCACCACCGTACGGTAGTCATTGCTGCCAAAGAAGTCGCGGTTGAACGTAACGTAGCTGGCCAGGCCGTGGGAGGTCACTTCCACTTCCGGCAGCCACACGTTGCGCTCTTTGTCTTCGCGCAGGCTGGCCTGATAAGCAAGGCCGGACTTCTGGCTGTTGCTCAGGCGCGCCTGGAACTTCACCAGCCAGGCTTGCATCGCAGCATGATCGCCCAGTTGCTCGACGGTCACTTCCGGCAGGTAGATGAAATGCTCGGTGATTTCTTCTGGGTACAGGCGCGACAGACGCTTGAGCGTTTTCATCACGCCGCGGAATTCGTTGACCAGGTTTTCCAGTTGTACACCGGCAACTGCTGGCGCCGACTCGTCCAAGTGCAGGCTGGCATCTTCCAGGGCCGACTGGGTCATGTACTCTTCCATGGCCTCGTCGTCTTTGATGTACTGCTCCTGCTTACCTCGCTTGACCTTGTACAGCGGCGGCTGAGCAATGTAGATGTAGCCGCGCTCGACAAGCTCCGGCAACTGGCGGAAGAAGAAAGTCAGCAACAAGGTACGGATGTGCGAACCGTCAACGTCAGCATCGGTCATGATGATGATGTTGTGATAACGCAGTTTATCGATGTTGTACTCTTCGCGGCCAATGCCACAACCCAGCGCCGTGATCAGCGTGCCCACTTCCTGGGACGAGATCATCTTGTCGAAGCGCGCCTTCTCGACGTTGAGGATCTTACCCTTCAGCGGCAGGATCGCCTGGGTACGGCGGTTACGGCCCTGTTTGGCGGAGCCACCTGCGGAGTCACCCTCCACCAGGTACAGTTCAGAAAGGGCAGGGTCCTTTTCCTGGCAGTCCGCCAATTTGCCCGGCAGGCCGGCAATGTCCAACGCGCCCTTGCGACGGGTCATCTCACGGGCTTTGCGGGCCGCTTCCCGAGCACGCGCAGCGTCGATCATCTTGCCAACGACGGCCTTGGCCTCGTTAGGGTTCTCCAGCAGGAAGTCGGCAAAGTACTTGTTCATTTCCTGCTCAACGGCGGTTTTCACCTCCGAGGAAACCAACTTGTCTTTGGTCTGCGAGCTGAACTTGGGGTCCGGGACCTTGACCGAAATGATCGCGGTCAAGCCTTCACGGGCATCGTCGCCAGTGGTAGCTACCTTGTTCTTCTTCGCCAGGCCTTCCTGCTCGATGTAGTTGTTCAGGCTACGGGTCAGCGAGGAACGGAAGCCTACCAGGTGGGTACCACCATCACGCTGCGGAATGTTGTTGGTGAAGCACAGCAAGTTTTCGTTGAAGCTGTCGTTCCATTGCAGGGCAACTTCAACGCCGACGCCATCCTCGCGCTGCACATTGAAGTGGAACACCTGGTTGTTGACCGGCGTCTTATTGGTGTTCAGGTACTCTACAAACGCTCGCAGGCCGCCTTCATATTTGAAGAACTCTTCCTTACCACTGCGTTCGTCCTTCAGCAGAATGCCGACGCCGGAGTTGAGGAACGACAGCTCGCGAATCCGCTTGGCCAGGATGTCCCAGCTGAAATGGATGTTCTTGAAGGTCTCAGCCGAAGGCTTGAAATGGATATGGGTGCCCGTGATTTCGCTGTCACCCACAACCGCCATCGGCGCTTGTGGAACACCGTGCACGTAGGTCTGTTCCCAGATCTTGCCGCTGCGGCGAACGGTCAATACCAGTTTCTCGGAGAGGGCGTTCACGACCGAAACCCCAACACCGTGCAAACCGCCGGAGACTTTGTAGGAGTTATCGTCAAACTTACCGCCGGCGTGCAGCACGGTCATGATGACCTCAGCGGCGGAAACACCTTCTTCTTTATGCACGTCGACCGGAATGCCCCGACCGTTGTCGCGGACACTGATGGATTCGTCCGGGTGAATAATGACAGTGATGTCATCGCAGTGACCGGCGAGGGCTTCGTCGATCGAGTTGTCGACCACTTCGAATACCATGTGGTGCAGGCCGCTACCATCATCGGTGTCGCCAATGTACATGCCGGGACGCTTGCGTACGGCATCCAAACCTTTCAGCACCTTGATGCTGGAGGAGTCGTACGTTTGATTTTCGCTCATGCCTTCACTCCCGATGGTCGTGGGTCTGGGTGATACGGCCTTGTTCCACGTGGAACAAAGCAACTGGCGTTTCCGTCTGCCAGCCTTCCCTCAGTAATTCGTGATCTACACAGGTGATGAACACCTGGCAGCGTAATTCTTCAAGCAAGCGGCACAGAGCGCGGCGGTGCTGGTCGTCGAGTTCGGACGGCAAGTCATCCACGAGATAAATACAGTGACCGCGGCGAGCCTGGCTGACGAGGTGGCCTTGGGCAATGCGCAGTGCGCACACCACCAACTTTTGCTGACCACGCGACAAAATGTCGGCTGCATTATTGGCAGCCAGACGAAGACGCAGATCAGCACGCTGCGGACCGGCTTGGGTATGGCCCATTTGCTGATCGCGAAGGAGAGAGGAGGCGAGTACTTCTTGCAGTTCCCGGTCCTTGTCCCAGCCTCGGTAATAGCTCAGGGTCAACCCGTCCAGTTCGACCAGTTCGCTCAGGGTTCGCTCGAAGACGGGCTTCAAGGCCTTGATATAGTTGCGACGGTATTCATCTATTTCCGCACTGGCCAGGCACAGTTCCCGGTCCCAGGCGGCTTGCGAAGCTGGGTCAAGTGTACCATGCCGCAACCATGAGTTCCGCTGCCGCAGCGCCTTCTGCAGCCGTTGCCAAGCGGGTAGGAAGCGAGGTTCCACGTGGAACACTCCCCAATCCAGGAACTGGCGGCGAATTTTTGGTGCGCCCTCCAGCAGCCGAAAGCTGTCCGGGTTGATGAGCTGCAACGGCAGCAGCTCTGCCAACTGCGCAGCGCTACGGGCGTTCTGCCCATCGATGCGAATGGTAAAGTCCCCCTGGCGCTCGCGGGACACACCGAGGTTACTGGTGCCGCCCTCCGTCAATTGCACCTCACCAAACACGGTACAGGCAGCCTTTTCGTACTGTATGACCGGGTTCAAGCGGGTGCTGCGGAATGAGCGCGCTAATCCAAGCAAATGCACGGCTTCCAGCACACTGGTCTTGCCACTGCCATTGGCGCCGTAAAGGATATTGATGCGGGGGGAGGGTGAGAGCGTCACCGGGTGCAGGTTGCGCACCGCGGTGACCATGATACGTCGAAGGGACATGTCGCCTGCTACAGGTTACAGGCGCATCGGCATGACAACGTAGGAAGAATCATCATTCCCGGCTTCCTGCAGCAGCGCACTGCTGTTGGAGTCAGACAGGATCAGACGAACTTGCTCAGTGGTCATCACGCCCAGCACATCCAGCAGGTAGCTGACGTTGAAGCCGATTTCCAGCGAGCTACCCTCGTAGTCCACACTGATTTCTTCTTCCGCCTCTTCCTGCTCGGGGTTATTGGCCTGAATCTTCAATTGGCCAGCAGCCAGCTGCAGGCGAATGCCACGGTACTTCTCGTTGGAAAGAATCGCGGTACGGCTGAACGCCTCACGCAGCGCCTGACGATCGCCGACCACCACTTTGTCGCCGCCTTTAGGCAGTACGCGCTCATAGTCAGGGAATTTACCGTCTACCAGCTTGGAGGTAAAAGTGAACTCGCCAGTGGTCGCGCGAATATGGTGCTGGCCGAGCACGATGCTGACCATGCCTTCAGGGTCAGTCAGCAAGCGCGCCAACTCCAAGATACCTTTGCGGGGCACGATGACCTGGTGGCGATCGTCTTGCTCGATGGGCGCCGTCATGGAGCACAAGGCCAAGCGGTGACCGTCGGTAGACACTGCACGCAGGGTGTTGCGGGAAACCTCGAGCAGCATACCGTTGAGGTAGTAGCGGACATCCTGCTGAGCCATGGCGAAGCTGGTACGCTCGATCAAGCGGCGCAGCTTGCTCTGTTCCAAGTTGCAGGTCAGCGAACCCGGGCCTTCTTCCACTGTAGGGAAGTCGTTGGCAGGCAGGGTGGACAAGGTGAAACGGCTACGGCCGGCCTTGAGCAACAGTTTCTGCTCGTCGACCTTGATATCGATCAGGGCGTCATTGGGCAGGCTTTTGCAGATGTCCATCAGCTTGCGCGCTGGGACAGTGATCTCGCCAGGCTCAGCCGGCTCTTCCAATTGCACGCGGCCTACCAGTTCGACTTCCAGGTCGGTACCGGTCAACGACAGTTGCTGGCCTTGCACGACCAGCAAAACGTTGGACAGGACCGGCAAGGTCTGACGGCGCTCGACGACACCGGCGACCAGTTGCAGGGGTTTCAACAGGGCTTCGCGTTGAATGGTGAAATGCATGGTCTAGTCCCTTGCCTTCAATTAGCTGCGCACACGGCCATCAGGTCGTCAGCGTTCGCAGCAGGTTCTTGTAGTCCTCGCGGATATCCGCGTCGGATTCCTTCAATTCGTTAATCTTGCGACAGGCGTGCAGCACGGTCGTATGATCGCGCCCGCCAAACATGTCGCCGATTTCCGGCAAGCTGTGGTTGGTCAGCTCTTTGGACAGCGCCATGGCCACCTGGCGAGGGCGCGCCACGGAACGCGACCGTCGCTTGGACAGCAAATCGGAGATCTTGATCTTGTAGTATTCGGCGACGGTACGCTGAATGTTATCCACACTGACCAGTTTGTCCTGCAGGGCCAGAAGGTCCTTCAGCGATTCGCGGATCAGCTCGATGGTGATATCGCGCCCCATGAAATGCGAGTGAGCGATCACCCGCTTCAGCGCACCTTCCAGTTCGCGAACGTTGGAACGGATGCGCTGGGCGATGAAGAACGCTGCATCATGCGGCAGTTCGACCTTGGCCTGGTCAGCCTTCTTCATCAGGATGGCTACACGCGTCTCCAACTCTGGCGGCTCTACGGCAACCGTGAGACCCCAGCCAAAGCGCGACTTCAAGCGCTCTTCCAGGCCTTCGATCTCTTTGGGGTAGCGGTCGGAGGTCAGAATGACCTGCTGGCCCCCCTCAAGCAGCGCATTGAAAGTGTGGAAAAATTCTTCCTGGGAGCGCTCCTTGCGGGCAAAGAACTGGATATCGTCAATCAGCAGCGCATCTACCGAACGGTAGAAACGCTTGAATTCGTTGATGGCATTGAGCTGCAGTGCCTTGACCATGTCTGCGACGAAGCGCTCCGAATGCAGGTACACGACCTTGGCGTTCGGGTTCTTCTTCAGCAAGTGGTTACCCACAGCATGCATAAGGTGGGTTTTACCCAAGCCCACACCACCATAAAGGAACAGCGGGTTGTAGCCATGCTTGGGGTTGTCTGCGACCTGCCAGGCCGCTGCGCGCGCCAGCTGGTTCGACTTACCCTCGACAAAGGTGTCGAAGGTGAAGGTTCGGTTCAGGTAGCTGGTGTGCTTGAGTGCACCTTCAACCTGTACGGTGCGCTGTTCGGCCCTGCCACTGGTGGCTGGCGCAGCGGCCGGTTCAGCCATGGCATCGAAGCTGTCGCGCGAAGACGGCTCAGCCATTTCATCCATCGGTACAGATTCGGCAACCGCTACCGCCGCAGGTTCGATTGTAGCCGCAGCAGGCGCAGCCTTAAGGCTCTGGCTTTTGGCCTGGGTCTGCGCCTGTGACGCGGCGACCGCAGCACTGACCGGCGCGTTGGGCGCGGCGCGTGGGGCAGAGCTGCGGCGGCTGCCTATTAATAAGGAAAGGGCAGGTGCTATGCCGCTGCCGTTCTCGCCTAACAACTCGAGCAAGCGGCCCAGGTACTTTTCATTGACCCAATCGAGAACGAAACGGTTAGGCGCATAGACGCGCAACTCGTCGCCTTCGGCTTCGACCTGTAGCGGACGGATCCAGGTGTTGAATTGCTGGGCAGGCAGTTCATCGCGCAGAAGCTCCACGCACTGCTGCCAAAGTTCCACTGACACGGATATCCCCTGAGTTTGAAAGCCGGATGAGGCAAAAACAAACCGCCATTGTACCGGTCAAGCGTCCAGTTATCCACATGTGGACACATGAGTAACCATGACAAATCAGCCATTTATCGACCAGATTGGCATGATGGCGGTGTTGATAAGCCCTGTGGATAACCGACCATGAGGGCTATGCACAACCCTGGGTTCAGCCCTGTGGATAATTCACCTGTGCATAACAGGCCATTTAATCCACAGGTTGCGACCATCTACGAAACAAGCGCAGCACGGGTTCAGAACATACTTATGAAAT